>CAWEMR010000001.1:0-67854 GCA_963810085.1 uncultured Alphaproteobacteria bacterium
ACGGGCAGTGGCTTTACGTTACAAACCTGGAGCTCGATCTAACGAAAATCGGACTTCCCCAGGCTGTGGACTTACAGTGGGCGGCGCAGGTGCAACGGCACAGCATTGCCAAACTTGGGGCGCGGATTCCGCCTATTCACTCGAGTGAGTAACGTCGGGCGAGCTTTTGCTCGGCCCCGGTAGTAATCGGACCGAGATAAATTCCGCAGCATTGGCCGCGACGTTGAGTGTATGTGGGCAACGCCTGTGCAGAGAATTTGGGTTGATTGTCGGGGGGTCGTACTCCCCTATGCCGCGATTATGCTCGGCGTCATCATCGGCCTATCGGCGCTGGCGCTTGACGGCAGCCGGGTAATGACCGTGCAGTCGCAGATGCAAAGCGCGGCGGATGCATTGGCTCTTGCTGGCGCCACGGAGCTCGATCGCCGACCGGATTCGATCGCTCGCGCCCAAGCCGCAATCCGCGATCTTATTACCAATTCAGTCGCAGGCGCCGGCGTCGGTCAGAACGCGCAGGTCAGCGGCGTTCAATTCCTGCAGTCGTTGCCACCCGACGACGATCTTCCGATCACTGAGCGCGATCTCACGGACGATCCGACGCTCGCGGCCTATGTGCAGGTGACGGTGCAGCCGATCACGATGCGGACCATTCTTCCGGTGTCTTTATCTTCGGGCAGCAGCACCGTCGCCGTCGGGGCGCAGTCGGTCGCGGGCTACGACCAAGTGATCTGTGACACGCCTCCCGTGCTGGTCTGCAATCCGTTCGAAAACTCGGCCATGAGCTATTACCAGGCGACGCAAGCGCTCGTCGAAGCGGACGGGAATCCAGCGGCCCATCGGCAACTGCTGCGGCTCGCGCGAAGTCAATTCAAAAACGGTGGCCTTAGGGCAGGTGACATGGCCTATATCGAGCCGGCAACCGGCTTATTACCGGCTGCCGCCTGCGGGCCGGGAGTTGGCCGCGGAATTCCGCAGGCCATTGCATCGACGACTGTGCGTGCCTGCTTTCGGCTAAGCGGCGTGAATCTCGTTCCCAGCGACGACCAGCCAGCGATGGATGGATTGAACACCCGTTTCGATATCTATGCGGGTGGGTTTAACGCCTGCCGAATTTATCCGCCTGATCTAAACGTGCGCAAAGGCTTCGTCGCTCCGGGGAATACCAATTGGTGTCTCGCCACGCCCGCCAACCTAAATTGGCCCGCTGCCTGGCATTGAGGCCACCGGCTTGCCCCCCGATCAGAACATGTTCCAGAGTAGTCAGTCTCTGGCGACCAATGTCTCGGTCGGAAATGGGGTCTGGAATTGTGCGGCCTATTGGGCCACGGCGCATTTCTCCGGCCCCGGCCAAAGTCTCCCTCCACCCGGCTGCACCGCAACGGCAACGATCGGCCGCTATGCGGTCTATCGCTACGAGCTGAACTATCTCAATGATCGGTCGCGGGGCGTGGAATATGGCGGGCCCATGTGTGCCCCACCGGGGGTCGCTAATAGACGCGTGATCACAGCTGCGATCGTTAATTGCGGCAGTAGTCCCGTGCCGGTGCTCAACAACGGCGAGCGGGTGTCGGTGGCCGCATTCGGCAGATTTTTTCTGGTTTGGCCCGCCGAGCCGGGAACGAACGGGAACCCATACGCCGAGTTTCTGGGCCTCGTGAAGCGCTCCGATCCCATCAGCACGGACTCTGTTCAGCTCTATCGTTAACGGCCTTTATGGAGAGTTGCAGCCCCTTTCGCGAGGACCACGGCGGGGGGCTAGAGGGCGTCTGGCGACCGGCTGATGTAGTGCTGGCTTTCGTCGAGCAGTTTGAGATTGTTGGCTATGGTCGGATTACCCGGATCACGCTCGTAGGCCTTGAGGAACATGCGGCGGGCCAGCGCTAAATTACCCCGGAGCATGTACGAGTAGCCCCGATTGTTAAGGATCGGGATTGTTTCACCCACGAGCCGAATTGCTGCGTCATAGGCGCGATCGGCGAGGTCAAAACGCCCAAGCCGATCGTAACTGGCGGCAAGACCGATCCAGGCTGAGGCGTCCTTGGGGGCCTTTTCGGTGGCGTCCTGGAAGTATTTCTCGGCCACGCCGTAATTGCCGCGATTGAAATTCTCAATGCCCAGCCGCAACGGATGGTCGGAAGGGTAGTATTGCACGTTAGCGTTTTCTTGGATCGTCTCGGTCGTAATTGGCGGTACGCCCTGCTGGGTGTCGGCCACGGGGCCTTTGGTGCCGCAGCCACAGAGCGCGAGCGCCCAGGCTAAAACCAGGCACCTTCCGATCCCCATCGAGCGCCTGCCGAAATCCACTACCCCGACTCCCAACCTTACGCCCGACAATCTTCGCCCCAAGCTCCTGCCCGCGATTGTCGTCACATATTCGAGTGGATCATCGCCATAATCCTGATGGCCACCGGTAGCATAACGACCATCAGCACCACCGGGAAAATGAACAGTGCCAGAGGCAACGTCATTTTCACAGCTAATTTATTGGCCTGTTCTTCGGCTCGCAGCAAGCGCTTGTTACGCATTTCGTCGCTGAACACTTGCAGTGCCTGACCCACATCGCTGCCCATCTCGCGGGACTGCCGCAGCAGTGCCACGAGAGAGCGGGCCTCTGGAATGATGAGGCGGTCAGCCATTGAGCCGAGTGCGTCGACGAAGCTTCGTCCCGCGCGCATTTCCGCGTTCATGATAGCCAGATTGATGCCAAAATTCCGGCTGCGCCTTGCTATCTCCCCGGTAATGCGATCAAGCGCACCTTCCACCGCCAAGCCGGCGTCGACACATACGACCAGCAAGTCTAAAATATCGGGAAATACCGTGCGATATTCAATTTCCAACCGACGACGCTTGCGGGACAGGAATACGTCTGGAGCAACGATGCCCAATGCTCCGGCGATAGCAATGGCGACAAATCTGAGCGGGGTCCCCGCGCCCTCTGATGTAAGCTCGAGCAGCAGGTAAGCGGCGACCGGAAGAAGAATCAGCGCTGCCAATCTCCAGAAGACGTAGAAGTTGATGGCATCGCGACGAAAGTACCCTGCCTGAACCAAGGTCAGGCGAAGTTTTCCGCGGGTTGCTTCGTCGATTCCGAAGCGCTTCTCGTCGAAGTGCCGGGCAACGAGGCCGGCAATGGTACCGTGATTGTCGACAGTATCGACAAAGGCATTGCTTTGCGTCGCTGACAAGCGGCGGTTGATCTGAACAGATCTGACGTAATATTGCCCGGCAACAAAGGCGATGCCTCCCATAGCGCAGAAGGCCAACATCGCGACGATGAAGGGGGTCCAATCGGTCATGTCAGTCTTTGAAGCTCACCTCAGTATTTGAAATTGACCATGCGATGCATCATGACATTGCCCGCGAGAAGCAGAAACAAGCCGATGTAAATAGCGGGCTGCACGATTGGATTGCCGCGCACCGACCCGTAATAGTTGGGCGCAATGAAATTGATGGCCAGAAACAGCACGAATGGAAGGGCGGTCAATACGACCGCAGAAAGCCTGCCTTCGGCGCTGAGTGCACTTATCTTAAGCCGCATGTTAATGCGGCTTCGCATCAATTTGGATAGTCGGGTCAGAACTTCTCCAAGATTGCCGCCAGTCTGGATCTGAATGCTCACGGCTATCGTGAGAAACAGTAAGTCCTCCTGCCCGACGCGCCGCGCTAGATTCTCCAACGCGCTGCGCACATCCAGGCCGAATGCGATTTCGTCCCCGAGCATACCGAATTCCGTGCCGATGGGGTCAGGCATCTCGCGCGCCACGAGCGCTACGGCATTTGGGAAGGGCAAACCCACGCGAACGCCGCGAGTGATGACGTCGATGGCATCAGGCATTTGTTCGCCGAAGCTTGCGATCCGTCGGCGTCGTTGGCGGTTCAACGCAAGGAAGATAACGCCAGTGGTGGTCAAAAATCCCAGCAGCAACGGTATTAGACCGAAGCCTAACAACGTGCTCAGAATGACGACCAGCGCTAGAAAAACGCCGAGAAATATAAGGCCAAGAGTTCTGTGCTCGACGCGCAGTCCGGTCTGAGTTAACCAATCGCTCAGTTGCCGCAAAGTGGGATTGCTGAAATTGCTAAACCCACGTTCCTGCCGCAGGGCTTCTAGAACGTCAGAAGCATTCGCGAGGCTGTTGCTGAGTTCGAGGCGGCGATTGATGATTTTCTGCCCACGACGATTGAACACCAAAAACCAGTAGGCGCCGTAGATCGTAAGCGTTGCCGCCAAAAAGGTCAGAAGGAAAACGATGGAGAGGTCGGACATCCTACGCTACCTGTTACATCCGTCGTCCTGGTTCAAAATGGCTAGCGGGAAGTTCGATCCCATAAGGCAGCAGATCCTGCAGGAATTGCGGGCGGATTCCAGTGGCGGCAAAGTGACCGACGATATTGCCATTCGCGTCGGTGCGTTCTTTCACAAAGCGGAAAATTTCCTGCATCTGAATGATTTCGCCTTCCATACCCCGGATTTCATCGACGCTGGTGAGGCGACGCCGTCCATCAGGAAGTCGCTGAAGTTGCATGACGAGCGTGATAGCGGAGGCGATCTGGCTACGAACGCTCACTACCGGCAGCCCCATGGCCGCCATGGCGATCATCTGCTCGAGACGCTTGAGCGCATCGCGCGGCGAATTGGCGTGAACCGTTGTCATTGAACCTTCGTGGCCAGTATTCATGGCCTGCAGCATGTCGAAGGCTTCCTCGCCACGACACTCGCCGATAATGATGCGGTCGGGCCGCATACGCAGCGCATTCTTGACGAGATCACGTTGCCGGATTTCGCCCTTGCCCTCGGCGTTCGGCGGCCGCGTTTCGAGCCGCCCAACATGCAACTGCTGCAGCTGCAATTCCGCAGCATCCTCGATTGTGATCAGGCGTTCCTCGTGGGGAATATAGTTGGACAGCGCATTGAGGAGAGTGGTCTTGCCGGTGCCAGTGCCGCCTGAGATGAGTAGAGAAATTCGACCGCGCACCGCGACTTGCAATAGCTCGGCCATTGCCGGGCACAGAGTATCCACTTGAATCAGCCGCTCTATGTTGAACGGCCGCTCGGCAAATTTTCGAATTGAAACCATAGGGCCGTCGATCGAGACGGGACGGATCGCGATGTTGACGCGCGAGCCGTCAGGCAACCTGGCATCGACCATGGGGGATGATTCATCAACGCGCCGTCCCACAGCCGAGACGATCTTGTTGATGATGCGAAGCAGATGCGCCTCGTCCTTGAAGCGCACATTGGTGCGCTCGAGCCGGCCAAAGCGCTCGACGAAACACAGCTCGTGGGTATTAATCAGAATGTCGCTGACGGTCGGGTCCTTGAGCAGAGGCTCGATCGGGCCGAACCCGATCATTTCGGCAAGGACCTCGTGGGCGAAGACTTCGAGCTCTTTTTGATTGAGTGAAATGCGCTCAGCGCGCACATAGTTGCTGACATAGATCCGGACCTGCCGGAAGAGTTCCTCCGGCGCTAGCTTGTCAAGGAGCGCCAGATTGAATTCGTCGATGATCCGACCGTGCAGCTTGAGCTTCTCATCGAGCAGCGCCGGCCGGCGCGCGATGAGATCGCTATAGAGCCGGTCGACCTCGTGCCGTGTCTCCTGTGACCGGGGCGGTTGAACGTCGAGTTGGGCCGACGCGCGCCGCTCGGCCGTGGCTGAATTACCGAACAAAAAACTCATGCAACGCCCTTCAGCTGCCGCTTGACGCATTCTCGAGCTCGGGCACTCCCGGAGCTACAACCCAGGAGCTAGCCGATAGGTTAACTTAGCATAAACCATGTCTTTTTGATACTGTCGCCGCTGCGCTCCCGGGCACCAAAAGCTGCAATCATGGCGAAAGTCACACTTAGACAGCCATCCGGGCCGACTTGAGTTCCGTGCAGTAGCTGCCAGGCCAGCCAGTTCCTTATGAAGATGGCCATTATCATCAACGCTCGGCAGTCCATTATCCGTCCAGGAATCGCCGTTCACGAGGAAGTATTCGTTGAGCCCCTGCGCCGGGTTTAGGACCTGGGACGGCCCGCCTCGTCTGTGCTCCGTCGGGAACGCCATTGGCATCCTTTGCGTTGAGGATTGGCGGAATGATCCGCCCTCTAAAATCTCGGAAGAACCGAATGCCCTGGACATCTAACGACGCGGAAAAACACACGCACAAGGCAAGCACCTCGGCATTGAAAGATCTATGGGCGAAAGTCGCCAACGAACGCTTGGAAAAAACTGGCGACGAAGGTCGCGCTATCCGGGAAGCGAACGCGGTAATCGCTCAGCAAGCCGAAAAGCATTAACCACCATCCAGATCAACGTTTAGCCGGGTGTCTGGGTAGGAAAAGGCATGAAGCCGATGCTGTTGCCGCCCCAGCTCGGAAGCTGAAGGGTCGCGCCCCTGTCGCCGCAAATCATCAGCGAGCACAATTTCGTAACTTGTCGCTCGATTCCTCAGCACCCCAGCGGATCACGGCCACGGCGCACGCGAATGGCGCACAATGCTGGCACCGCTCACAGTGCATCCACACCCAAGGCGTCGAACGCTGAAGGTCGCCAAGCGTCGGGCGCGGCCCCGGAGGCGATCTGTGCTGCCGGCGGCTCTCCCAATAAGCGAGATCACGCAGGCTCAGGTAATGGGGTTCGCCGTGGCAGCTAATGACCCGAAGCGGACATGCGCGCGCCGCGCTTGCAACTGAGTGTGAAGCCCCTAATTCACCTAAAGTAGCCTCGTTATTATTGGAGGCCACATGTTTGCAGTGACTGGAATTACCGGCCAGGTCGGAGGCGCCACGGCGCGCACTCTGTTGGATACTGGCCTGTCCGTTCGCGCCGTCATGCGCGACGCCGCAAAGGGCGCCGCCTGGAAGGAGCGCGGCTGCGAGATCGCCCTTGCCGATATGAAGGATGCGGCGGCGCTGACCGCCGCTCTCAGCGGCGTGGACGGTGTATTTGTAATAATGCCGCCGATCTTCGACCCGACGCCAGGCTTTCCCGAGGCCAGGGCTATAATCACCGCTGTGACGAAAGCGATCGGGGTCGCAAAACCGTCCAAGGTCGTCTGTCTTTCGACCATCGGCGCGCAGGCAACGCAGCCGAATCTGCTCAACCAGCTCGGTCTGTTGGAGCAGGCGCTGGGCGCCGTGCGGTCGCCGGTCTGCTTCCTACGGGCCGCCTGGTTCATGGAAAATGCGGCTTGGGACGTCGCGCCGGCGCGCGATACAGGTGTCGTGCCGAGCTTCCTGCAGCCGCTCGACAAGCCCGTGCCAATGGTCGCGACGGCCGACATCGGCCACTTAGCGGCTATGCTTCTGCAAGAGACATGGACAGGCCGCCGTATCGTCGAACTCGAAGGACCGCGACGCATCACTCCGAATCAAATTGCCGCAACATTCGCCGAAATCCTTGGCCGGCCGATCCGCATGGAAGCCGTTCCCCGTGACGCCTGGGAGGGACTGTTCGCGTCGCAGGGCATGAAGAACCCGACGCCCCGCGCGCGGATGCTCGATGGCTTCAACGAGGGCTGGATTGAGTTCGGGAATGGCGAGCAGAGTTCGCGCAAAGGTCACACCGAGCTGAAGACAGTGTTGAAGCAGCTCGTCGCACGCGGATGACTGCTTATGGCCCATAGCGGACACGCTAATCGTTGGCGTTCATGTCCGTTATTGGGGGTAAAGCGGACGCCGCAAATTGCAGCCGCCGCGGCAGCTTTTGACCCAAAGCGGACATCGAAGCCCTCACTTATGCTGTTCACTATGCAATACTCGCGGCGTAGGCCGAGGCTCTGCCGATGTCCGAAAGTTCATTCGATCAGGCTGCTTGGCTACGCCGCATCGAGTATCGAGGCGCAAACCGCCCAACTCTCCAAACGCTACAAGCACTTGTTGCGGCTCACGCATCAGCGATCCCCTATGAGAGCATTGACGTCCTTTTGAACCGGCCGCCGAGACTTGATCTTGAGTTCCCTACAGCGCAAGATGATTGGCACCGCGCGAGGGGGGTATTGTTTCGAGCAGAACTTTCTTTTCCGCGCCGGGCTGCGTTCGCTGGGATTTGCCGTCACCAGCCTTCAGGCGCGTGTGGTTCGCGGCCTCGCCATCGATGCGTCGCGACCGATGCTTCATATGGTTTTGCGAATTGATTTACCCGAGGGGCAATTCCTTGCTGACGTGGGCTTTGGAAACTTGGCTCCGACGGCACCCCTCAAGCTCTCGACCAACATCGAACAGGATACGCCCCACGAGATTATGCGGTTCATCGACATCGCTGACGAGTTGGTGTTGCAATCTCGGCTGGGAGACAAATGGGAGCACATCTATCGTGTCGTTTCACTGCCGCGGCTCGATTTGGAATATGAAATCTGCAACTGGTTTACAGCTAGCCATCCCGATAGTCCGTATCGAAACAACTTGATTGCCGCGCGTCCTGGCCCAAACCGAACAAGGGTAACGATGTTCAACGCAAGGCTAAATGTGCGGCATCCCACGGGCGAGGTCGCTCGGCGAGAGCTCCACGATCCGCAGGAGTACCGCGATGTTCTTTCCGACATATTCGGCATTGCTCTTTCCGACGCTGAACTTGCACAAGCGCTCGACACCGTTGAACGGAGCGGCACGCGCGGGGCGCCGCACCCGTTCTTTGCGTAATCAGTTAGTAATCGATTTGATACCGCTCGCAATCAAGGAAGCGCACATGACAGCGACCTCAGGTGGACGGGTTACCGATGAGCGCGTGACATGTCTTCGAATTTTTGCCGACGCCAACGGCGAAACTCACATGGAAGACGTCGATATAGCCTTACAGCCAAGAAAGCTTTTCAAAGACAACCCTCCACTGCGCCTCTCCGACAACCTCGCGGCTTCGTGGTGTAACATCTGCCACGTACCCAAGGATATGTGTGAGGTGGATTGGCACAACCCGCCGCAGCGTTTGCTCGTACTCTGGCTAACCGGCGAGGTCGAATTTGAGACGAGCGATGGCGATGTCCGCCGACTCGCCGCCGGGAGTGTCGTGCTGGCAGAGGATACGACCGGCAAGGGGCACATTTCCCGTCATCCTCCCGAGGGCCAGCTAGTGGTACACGTGGCCCTCGCTTAACCCCACCCCATGGACAAGGCGATCTATTCGCCCCGATGACTGCTATTGGCCCATAGCGGACATCGCTCGACCGTGCTGCCGTGTCCGCTGTTGGAGGTAAAGCGGACACCACGAGTTAGAGCCAGCGCGTCCGCTGATGACCCAAAGCGGATCAAGCAACCGTACAGGGACGGCTGCCGCTAACCGCGGCTAATGTCTTCCAGCGATGTGATCGGCAAGGAAGGCTGCGTCGTTTCCGACGCCCGCCAGGAGCGCCGAACTCACGGCGTACGTGCGTCTCAGACCGAGAAAATAAATGCCTGGCCAATCAGTCACCCCTCGGCGATGGCGCGGCTCACCGGCATCATTGAAAATGGGAAGCTTTATCCACCCGAAATCGAGATGGAAACCGCTGGACCAAACGACCGAGTTGATGCCAGCAAGTCTCATATTCAATTCGCCTATTGGTCGTGACCATGCCGGCAACTCGGGTAGGGGGTTCTCCGACTGGGTTTCCTCGGACGACGACATCCCGTTCTTCTGCGCATAGTCATCCATTCTGGTCTTGAACGAGGCGAACCAAGCGTCGCCCTGCGCCAAGCTCTCTTCGAGATTGGGCGCAATGAAAAGCTTTCCGTCCGTGAACCCACGTAACCTGCCAAGCAGTGTCATGCCGTCGGCAGCAAATCGCCGAAGGTCAATGTCGTGGCCGCCACCAGCTCCAGTCACGACAAAGCGGAGATTGCGCACTTCGGGCTGGAGCTCCAGCGGGCGGTGCCAAATTCCGAGCACTTCAAACCACCAGTAGATGTCGCGGCCGCGATAGCGGCGGGGCGTCTTATGAAATTGGCCCACCGAAAGAAAAACTTTTCGTCCCGCCTGATGCAGTTCTTCGGCAATCTGGCAGCCGGATGCGCCGCTCCCCACGACCAGAACCGCGCCCGATGGCAAGTGCTGTGGATTGCGATAGTCGCGCGAGTGAACTTGAAATATGTCGGCGGGCAGCGAGGCACCAAAAGCCGGAATGTGCGGCCGTTGGAACGGGCCGGTTGCAACGACGACGTGCTTCGCTTCAATGATTTCATGCTCTGTGTCGAGTTGAAGGTTGTCGGATGCAGCGCTCGGCCGCAGCGCCACGACTCTGCGATCGCAGCGCAACGGGGCGTCTATCAGCGCCGCATATCGCTCGATGAAGCGGACGATCTCGTCTTTCGGAACGTAGCCATCCGGGTCGTCGGTCTCGAAGGAGAACCCGGGTAGCCGGATAGACGAACTGGGAAACTGGAACATCAACGAGTCCCAGCGCTCGCTCCGCCAGCTTTGCGCCGCGCGACCCCGCTCGAGGATGACGTGCTCACGGTCCGACTGTTTCAAATGATAGCTCATGGCCAGCCCGGCCTGTCCGCCGCCTACGACGACGGTGTCAATCTTCTCGATCATTACGTCGCTCCGAGTACAGCGGAGGAGCCGTCGTCGAGCATATCATTCCTCAAAGAGAGTGACATGTCGGCTTCTGGCCCTTAGTGGACATCGAGTTAGCGCCGGGGAGTGTCCGCTTTCGGGGGTAAGGCGGATATCGTCATTGTCCGGCTCGCTCTTCAGCAGAGGACTCGGAAGGGCATAAAGAAGCTGGTACTGGAGAAGGGCCTTCAGAGAAGGTTGGTTTGCAGTTGCTCTCCCTCCGCCAGACGTGATCTCATCCGACGGATGGGCAGAGAGAACCCGGGTCGGAGACTACGCCGGGTTGACCTGTGCGGCCTGCCATGAAGGGCATTGGGACTCGGCACCGATCTGAGGATCGACAAACAGATGATGAATGCCGATTCCGAGGTCCTTCCATCAACTGAGTGTCGGGGGCAGCTTAGTCCGCCAATCGAGGCGTTGGGAGCATTGCGCCGACCTTTGTCGACCGCTGAGCAGAATTCGGCGACCCCAACTAATACGGCCTATTTGAAATAGCTTTCCGCCTTCAGGGTATCCAGCAAGCTGGTGTCGAGATAATCTTTGAGGTCGTGACTCGCGTCGGGTTTGGCGATCTGCTCGATAACCGCGCGGGCCGCGTCGGGGTCAATCTCGGCGTTCGGCGGTGTCTGCTCCTTGAAATCCGTGTAGCTGATGTCGATGACGCTTTGATCGTTGTTGCCGAATCGTTCTTTCAGAACGGCCTTGGCGCGCTGCTCGTCTGAGACCGCCAAGCGATTGCCCAAGATCGTCGCTTTCAAGAATCGCATCAGGGTCTCGCGATGGTCGGTCATAAAGGCGCGCTTCGCAACCAGTCCGGTGAACAGCCAAGGAATTCGTTGCGTCGCGAGATCGACAAGAACAGGGAGGCCCGCCGCATAGGCCCGGCTTCGGTCGGGCTCGTTGACGGCAGTCGCGGCGACCATACCCGCTAGAACAGCGGCGAGACGCTGGACGCCAAGCTCCTTGGTCTGCACGTCGGCACGCGACAGGCCAATTCTGCCGAGCATAAGCGGCAGCGTGGCATCGCTTTCAGACCCGAGGCTGCTGATTGCGACCGTTCCGCCCTTGAGATCGTCGGCCGATTTGATGCCCGGCTTGCCAAACAGAGCAAAGCGAATGACGTTGCTGAGCGCGCCGAACGCGCGAAGGTCGGCGTTCGCCGCATTGGCGCGCACGACTGACGACAGACCGATATGCATGGCATCGATGCGGCCGGTGGCGAAGGCGTCGGCCATGTCGCGGCCGCCTGCCATCGGCACAATTTCGAGCTTCAACCCATTGGCTTCATAGAAGCCTGCGGAATCCGCCATCCAGATCGCTAAAAAGGTGTTGGCCGGCGCGGACTGGCCAATCCGGAATATTGTCGTATCGGCCTCGCTTGAAGTGGACATGCTTCCTGTCAGAACCGCGGTCATGGCAAGAACAATGAGCGCTTGCAAACATCCACTCGGTAAATTCACGATCATCCTCCAGCGCATGCTTCAATCTCGTGAAACAGCCTCACGATCGAGCTCGGACAGGGCAAACGGCTGAATGTTTTGGAATGTCTGCCATCGCGTCGACTAGGCTTTGACAAACTTGATCATTAATACTCTCCGTCATCCAAGACCCGGGAATTAGCGGAGCATTGCTTAGCCGTGCACGCGTCATCCGAATTGATGTAGGTCAAACGGCCCCTGACGGCCGCGAAGCCCGACACCGCTTGCGAGATTAGGCCATGGACGATCTGCGCGCTATGCGAATTCGGCTATGATAATTCGATGTCCGCTTCTGGCCCATAGCGGACACGCTAATCGTTGGCGTTCATGTCCGTTATTGGGGGTAAAGCGGACGCCGCAAATTGCAGCCGCCGCGGCAGCTAATGACCCAAAGCGGACATTTCGATCGCATATTATAATCTGCAAGACGGCTCAGGGAGTATGGCCAGATGGTGGTACGCCGAATCGCTCGTTGGTCTCTCATCATAAAAATACTTTTTTATGTGTTTCCCGCAATTGCGCAGACCAACAGTCCGGCTCCTGGCGCGGGCAGCGGCGCCCAACTCCGCGCGGCTTGTGGTGCGGACCTGCAGCGATTTTGCGCTGCCGAGCAACCTGGTGGGGGCCGCCTCGTTGAATGTCTATCCTCCCATACTAGTGAGTTGTCGGCAGCATGCGGGAATGTGATTGCGGCCGCCGGCCGCGGCGGCGCCAAACTCCGCGCGGCTTGTGGTGCGGACCTCCAGCGATTTTGCGCTGCCGTGCAACCTGGTGGGGGCCGCCTCGTTGAATGTCTATCCTCCCATACTAGTGAGTTGTCGGCAGCTTGCGGGAATATGATTGCGGCCGCGGGCCGCGGCGGCGCCAAACTCCGCGCGGCTTGTGGTGCGGACCTGCAGCGATTCTGCGCTGCCGTGCAACCTGGTGGGGGCCGCCTCGTTGAATGTCTATCCTCCCATACTAGTGAGTTGTCGGCAGCATGCGGGAATATGATTGCGGCAACACAGGCTCGCAGAAGTACCTCCAATCCAAGCGCGCAAAGTCCTGCCATCCAACCCACTGCGCCTGTCACAATCGGTCACGCACCTGCAACAATAGGAAGCATCCTCCGAGCATCGTGCGGACCGGACGTGCAAAGGCTTTGTGCCGCTGCGCGAAGGGAAAGCGAGGTGTTGAAGTGCCTGGACTCTCAGCGCATGGAACTATCGACAACCTGCAGCTTGTATTTCCAGAAATTGGGCGCGCGGCCGAGGGCCCAGGAGAATGCTCCGGCGCCATCGCCGCCACCAACCGCGCCGATCCCGGCCCGCGAGAATGCTCCGCCACCAGCGACGCCAATCCCAACTCACGAGAACGCCCCGCCGCCGTCGCCGCCACCAACTCCGCCAATCCCGGCCCAGAACAACGCTCCGAAGAAAAACCCGCCACCAGTCGCGCCAATCCCGTTTCCTAATTAACCTGAAGAAGGCCAAGCACGCGGTTTTCAAAATTCCACCGACGCCGCTAGCGCGCGAACGAGGCGATCGAACAACGACGTTCTTTGCTGCAACACAAAAGTCCGCTTTTGGCCCTTAGCGGACGCGCCTGCCAATCATTGTCGCGGCAGCTTTCGGGGGTAAAGCGGACGCAGAGCTAGATGCTCGTCGCGGCAGCTAATGACCCAAAGCGGACATCGGCGATCGGTTTGAGCCCATCCATTTGCGCTATATGTCACACACACACGGGAGCCGCCTGAATATGCTAGCCTGTGGTCGAGAGCGAATAACGTTCTCGTCGATGTTAGTGATTTTCTTCATTTCAGAGAGAGGGACGACAATGCGCATGATGGTTAGATTTACACTCCCGGTGGAAAAGGGAAACCAGGCCTTCAAAGACGGTTCTCTTGCAAAGACGGTGGAGTCGATGATGAAAAAATTTAAACCCGAGGCCGCTTACTTCGCGCCATCGCATGGCAAGCGAGGTGGGGTGATGTTTTTTGATCTCGCCGAGCCGTCACAGATTATCGAGGTTGCCGAACCGCTTTTTTCAAATCTTCACGCCGAAGTCGAGATCGTACCGGTTATGAACGCGGACGACTTGCGTAAGGGAATCGGGAAGATGAATGCGAAGTGACGTGTCCGCTTTTCCGGTGGATAAGGCGGGCATAGCACACTGTTCAGACAACAAAGCCCCGGTCAACGTGCCGGGGTTTTTGTTGGCGTGATGCCACACCCGATGTCCGCTATTGGCCCAAAGCGGACATCGAGTTAGCGCCGGGGAGTGTCCGCTTTCTGGGGTAAAGCCTACATCGTCATTGTCCAGCAGAGGACTCGGAAGGGCATAAAAAAGCTGGTACTGGAGAAGGGCCTTCAGAGAAGGTTGGTTTGCAGTTGCTCTCCCTCCGCCCATCCGTCCAACAAACAGGATGACGGTTGCTGCTTTCCGGTGACGCCGGACTTATGCCGGAAGGCGATGTCTGCTTTCGGGGCAAAAGCGGACACGCCGAATTGACTCCGCCGCGGCAGCTAATGACCCATAGCCGACGTCGGTGGCAAAGTAGTCGATACAAGTCGGACCCCGTTCCATCAGTCTGAATTTTTTGCTTTGCTCTTCAGTTGAACAGGCTGGCTGACGTGGCCTTGAGCCTTTGGGGGGAACCCCTTGCCCGCGAGGCGATAGCCTTGGATCATGCCCCCCGACCGTCGGCGGGTCGGGTTCTTTCAGGGGCTGCACAAATGTCAGAGCGTGAAGGACGCAAGTTCTTTTTTTTGCTTCAGGCGTTCCTAGCGGCGTTGTTCCTCATCGTTGGCGTCGCCCTTGCCATCGAAGCTGCGTCCGGTGGGTACGGCATAGGGCTCGTCATTGTTACGGTGATGGCCAATGGGCCCGGCTTAGTGTTCTTTATTTTGGCGGCGCTGTCCGCTGCGACAGCGATGCATTTGCGGCCGTGAAGCCCGTGACCCGGCATGATGTCTCCAATTGGCCCTTAGCGGACATCATGGTGAAGCCTCGCCATGTCCGTTATTGGGGTGAAAGCGGACATCCGAATTTGACCGCGCCGAGTCCGCTTATGACCCTTAGCGGACATTCAGCGGATTACTCGATCACTTCATCGGCGGCCACGAGTATGACCTGTGGCACCGTGATGCCGAGCGCCTTGGCAGTCTTGAGGTTGATCACCAGCTCAAATTTAGTCGGCTGCAACACCGGCAAGTCGGCCGGCTTCTCGCCCTTGAGGATGCGGCCAACATAAGTCCCCGCTTGACGTGATGACTCGGTAATACTCGCACCATAACTCATCAAGCCTCCCGTCGCGGTGATTGCACGCCAAGCATAGATCGCAGGAATCCCCCGGCGTGCCACGAGAGAAACGAGTTTATCCCGTCGGCTTAGGAAGAATGGACTACCGCTGACAAACAGCGCGTCAATTCTCTGGTTCGAAATGGCCGTAAAGGCGGTGTCGAAATCGTTATCACTACTGACGTTAAAGAAAACGAGCTGCAAACCTATGATCTTAGCGGCGTCCACCAGAGCCTTCGACCGAGCTTCGGTTTCAGCAACGAGCGCATTATTAAGTACCGCGATGAACTTAACCTGGGGAACCGTTTGATGCAGAAGTTCTATTCGTTTGGCGTCCACTGTGCCGGCGAACAGGCTCACACCCGTGACGTTGCCCCCTGGCCGATTGATGCTGGTTACGAGGCCCGCTTTGATCGGATCGCTGCCATTTAGAAACACGATTGGTATGGTCGCGGTGGCCGCTTTTGCCGCCAGCGCGGTGACGTCGCCACCGATTGCCGCGATGACCGTCACCTGGCGTCGAACCAGATCGGCCGCAAATGCGGGCAACCGATCCGATTGCCCTTCAGCCCAGCGATATTCAAATGAAACATTCTGACCCTCGACAAAGCCAGTTTCCTTCAAGCCTTGTCGGAACGCCTCCGCTTCACTGGCAAATGGACCAGGTGATCCACTGTGGAGATAGCCGACCGTGGGCATCTCGCCCTGCTGCGCGTACGCCGCGAGCGGCCATGCGAGTGACGCACCGCCAAGCGCGAATATGAATTGCCGTCGTCCGACGCTGATAGTCATTCACCCCCCAAGGCGGTAAACCCCGACGCCACGTTACAGTGATATTTTGCGGTGCACGAGGCCGTGTCCCGATGACGTTTTGAAGATTTGGGCGGTCGATAAAGCGGTAGGGAATGTCCGAAACAAAGGACCGCAATTAGCGATGGCGGTTTAGGGTCATTGTGAATTTTGTGCCGCTGGGCGAGGCGGCGGTAAACGGTTGGCCGTTGAAAAACGTTGCCTTGATATCGCTGGGGACCATAGGCCCGCCAGCGTAGGCGGCGCTGGCTTGGAAAAGCGTTGCTGGAATTAGTAATGAGGGCCACACCTTGAATCCTCCAGTGGTTTGATCACTTTTCCACCTCCCGGCCATCAACGGCAAGCGAAATGGTCCGCTTCGCGTCGTCCCAAGCCACAAGCAAAACGTGCGCTTTGTCGCTGAATGCAAAAAGTGTTTCGATTGATTTGCCCTCTAGCGAGGGGCCAAATGTCGAAAGGAATTTGACCTTTCCGATGATAGGGGTAACGGTAAGCCTTCGATATTGGGTTTTTAGATCGAAAGAAATTTGTGCCCCGTTCGGCGTCTTTTCATAGTACACGAGATCGATAGCACCTGAGGGCTTTTGAAATTCCTCCACAAAATCGTTCTCGTTTTCAGCTTGTGCAGGAGAGACGCTCTCGCTTTCATCCCAATTAATAGGAGAAAATCGGTCCGACGGGCTTACGGCATGACCAATGAAAAACCTATACGAAGATTTGAAAACTATCTGCGGTCCGTCGGGCGTCTCATAAGTCAAAGTGACGTCTAAGCTCGTAGGAAACTGTGTAATCCCGAAATGGACGTGGCCCAGAAGCGTGAGTTGTCCTGCGCTTGGAATGACAGGTCTGATTTGAGGTGGAAACGATACGGCCTTCTTAAATGTTGGCGTTTTGAACGAATACCAAAGTACCGTAACTGCCGATCCTTCCATATTCTCAACGTCAATATGAAATTGCGGCTCTTTGTCGTTTATTGAATCAATGACCAATGTCAGCGTAAAGCGCGGATTGATCGAAAATTGAACGGACTCTACTGTTTGAGGCTGAGGATACAGGTAATAGACAACCAAAAATATAATGACGAAAGCAGCAATCACCATTCCTACTTGCGGCCACATGAATACAGCGTCTTTTAGGACTGCCGAACTAATCAAACCAATGAGTACAAGCCCTGTAATAAGGGCCGAGACACCGCCCGCGATGAACGCATGGATAAATCGCCTGTCCATTTCAGGCCACCAAAGCACAAAATTCTGTGGCTACATACAGGCACGACGGCTTACGGGTTTTCTCGTTGGATTTCACGGCGGTCTTTGACTCGCCCAAGGCCGACGTCTTCCAGGCGCCTATCGTCGAGGTTTTTTTAGTTCGCCGCCGAAAAACAGACGGCCCGGACCGAATATTCGTCGCCTCCCTGCGGACTATCCTCTTAATTGGCAATACGGCGTTGTTCAAAAAAGTCGATTGCTGAGCAAACAGGGGAGGTTTCGTGCGTACAAGAGTGCAAGTAAGTCCCGTCACACCAGAACAACTCAAGCAGAAGCTGAAGAAATCAAAACCAACGAAACGTAAGAGCGCGAGACGAGCCGCAAAATTCAAATCGGACAGCTGGTATTCGAACGCTATGCTGTCGATTGGGGTAAGCGCAAAGGCTGAAAGCACCATTTATTAAATTCGCCGCCTGACGTCATTTCTCAGACCGCAGTATTTCCTGAACACAGAGCTGATCAATCAAATGCTCCCGACGCAAATCTTTTAGATGCGCCAGTTTTTCGTCATTCGTTAGATGCGCGCCGGTCATGAGCCGCCTCTAATACGCGGATGCATTAGGCATTATGGACGATCACAGGTTGTTAATTTGTAAAGGGCGCGGCATCGCTTAGCGCGCTACGCCGCGTGCTTTCAGCCAGCCATATAAGGATCGGAAAGAGAGGACTAAGGGTCGCCGCTAAGGCCACAAGCAAACAGAATACCGCGAATTTTAGCGCACATCTCCCGGTTGAGAAATGATATCGTCCCAAGATGGGGGCGCGCTTGACCAATCGGGGCCAGCGCTATGCGACCAACATTTACTAATCACAGCCTGTTTTCGGGATTGCCGGAGCATTTTTCGGCGGCCCTGTTCGACAGAGCAAAGCCAGCGCGGCTCAATGCTGACGCGACATTGTTCCAAGCGGGCGACGCCGGGGACGGCTGCTATCTCGTCAATGAGGGGCTGCTCAAAGTCACCATGGTCTCACGTTCGGGCAATGAACGCATCCTCGCCTTCCTCGGTTCAGGCGCCATCGTCGGCGAGCTTTCGATCATCGATGGCTTGCCGCGTTCGGCGTCGGTGGTGGCAGTCCGCAATTCCGACCTGTCCTTTCTCAGCCGCGCGGCGTTCGAAGACTTCACCAAAAAGCACCCGGAAATCTACAAGTCGCTGGTGACGCTCTTGGCTACGCGCTTGCGTGAAACCGACGCGGTGATCGCCGCCGGAAGCTTCCTGCCGCTGCGCGGCCGCGTCGCCTGTACGCTCCTCGAACTGGCGCAGGATTTCGGCCAGGACGTCGGCTCCGGCCGCATCGTCATTCGCCAGAAGATCGGCCAGAGCGACCTTGCCGCTATGGCCGGCATCGCGCGCGAGAATGTCAGCCGCATTCTCAACGATTGGAAGCGCCGGAAACTGGTGAGCCGGCTGTCGGGTTATTATTGCCTCGAGAACAAGGCGAAGCTTCAACAGGAAGCAGAACTATAGCAACCCGAAAACGCCGCGCTCGTACTCATCGATCAGGTCGGCCTCATGAGCGGAGTGCGCGACTAAACGTCCGACCGTGGGGTATTTGGTGTTATGATTGCTTCTTCCGCTGCTGCAGTGGTTTCGGCCCCATCACCGAAAAATGAAGGGGCGGAGGCATGTTCGCCAACCGCTCCTTCGTCGCTCAGAGTCGCACTTTCGCCACTCCAATTCTGCTTACTGAGAGCGTCCTAAAGTTGACCGCGCCATCGAGTGAAGCTGCGTGTCGAGCAGTCACGGACTCGTGTCGAAACTTTGATGGCCTGAGGAACCTATGTTACACCCAGATACATATATATCGCGTGTTAGACCCGTTTTCCTGGCGTGATGGCGAGCAAGATAGGATGAAGACCTTTGATGTCATATCAATTTCCGCTGCGTAGCGTTCCGAAGTTGCTGTTTGTCTTGTTCGTGGCGATTCAGCTTCCAGCGAATGCAATCGCGGGCCCAGCGGCAAATTCGCATACTCAAACCGCGGTGGAAGGAGAGGCGATAGGCCTCACGCCCCCCACCACTTCGCTACAGAGTATTGACGAGCCATTTGCTTTCAGATCCGCGACCACTCCTGGTGACGAATTTATAGCTTTATGGCGGAGTGTGGAGACCGATATCCGTATTGATCGTGGAACTCTAGTTCGTTGCCAAGCCAATGAGGATTGTCCACCGGCGGCGCAACAGCTCCTCAAGATCGTCGCCGAAGGCCATAAACTTGTAGGCCGGGGGCAGATCGGGGTGATTAATCGCGCAATCAATTTTGCGATCCGACCCACCAAAGACAAGGCCGAAACGAGCGCGTCTGACCGTTGGGACTCTCCGCTCGACAGCCTTGCTGTCGGACAGGGTGATTGCAAGAATTACGCCGTCGCAAAATATCTTGCGCTTCTCGAAGTAGGGATTTCAGCAACCGACATCAGGCTGGTCATAGTGCATGACCGGGTCGTAAACCAGAACCACGCGGTCGTCACCGTTCGCCTCGATCAACATTGGCTCGTTTTGGACAATCGTTGGCTCGCACTAGCTCAGGACACCGAACTGCCACGTTTCGAGCCTCTGTCCGTCCTTGAACTCGACGGCATTGAGCAACATCCCGCGGTGCTTGTGAATTTACCCACTCCGCCGCAACGCTTGCCAGCCCACGTCCCCAGCGATGTCGCATATTACGCGGATTAGACGACTTTCATCAACTCTGTCACGCGGCTCCGACCGAAGAATTCCTCGACTTCATCAAGCGGCACGGCATTTCGTTCGAACAGGCCGCCGCGGCCAGGCAAGCGGCCGGTGGTGATCATAATTGCCGCGAACCAGCGCTTTGCCTTGCCGGACACGTTATCGAGATGCGAGACGTCTAGTGAAGAACTCCCTTCGGCACGATGGGGCCGCGATCTAACGGTCATGAAGGCAAACCACCGGTCGCAATTGACCCGAAGCTGACTCCACACATGACGCTCGGGAGAAAGCGGGTCGTAGGGACGTTTGCTATTCTTTTTGCGGCGCTCAGGCGGGCCGCTGCTCGCCCTTGACCTGGGTGCGGTGCATGATCCGGCGCGAATTCGGATCGAACGCATCGCGTCGGTGCATGGTGCAGCGATTGTCCCACAAGACGAGATCGCCGACGCGCCAGACGTGCTCCCAGGCGAATTCCGGTCGATCGACGAAGCTCCACAGTTCGTCGAGCAGTGCCTCGGAGTCCTTGATTTCGAGCCCCACAAGATAGGCGTTGCGACGGCGGCCGAGATAGAGCATGCGCCGGCCAGTGTCCGGGTGCGTGCAGACCAGCGGGTGCACGGCGCCGGGCGAGGTGATCGGATCGTCGGTAGGCGCGACGCCCTGGCGCACATAGCCGCCGCTATTGAAGGTACCGTCGTGCTTGATCTTGAGGCCGGCAATGCGGTCCCTCAGCCTGACGGGTAGCGCGTCGTAGAGGGCGTACATGCTGCAGAACGATGTGTTGCCTCCGGTGGGCGGCACTTCGAGAGAGTAGAGCATACTGGCCTTCGGTGGCATGGCGAGATACGACATATCAGTGTGCCACACCGCTTCGCCATCGCCGAGGCTGCCGAGCGGCTCACCGTTCACCTTGACGTTGGAGACAATGTAAATCTCCGGCAGGCCCTCAACGAAACGGCGGCCGGTCTCCTGGACTGGCGCCCAGTCGAGATCGCCCAGGCGTAGGCTGAATGCGATCAACTCCTGGTCGCTAAGCGACTGACCGCGGACCAGAACCACCGAATATTGGTGCCAAGCCTGCATCAGACGTTCGAACGCCGTTTCGTCGAGGCGTCTGAGATCGACGCCCCTCACTTCCGCGCCAAGCGCTGCATTCGTCGGGATTACTTCGACCGTGCTCGCCGCGATGCGGCTTCCGGATGTCGTCTGTACACTCAACGTCATTGTTTCCTCCAGCGTTCGGCCATGACAAGGCGAATAGCGGACTCTTCTTAAAGCATTGCACTGCGTACCAAAGTCGCGACCGGAACGGCACCCGTCAATCGGGTACAATTCCCGACTTCACACCGCGGGCCCGCGGCGCGTCCCGCGCCAATAGGGCGAGGTAATGCGGCCGACCAGCCTTACTCTGCCCTAATGTTGGCCGCTTTAACAATTGGCCACCACTTTTCGATCTCGGCCTTTTGGTAGATGTAGAGCGCTTCGGGCGTCTGCTGCTCGCGCGGCGGGATTTCCTGCCCCAACTCGTCGGTGAGCCGTCGGCGCACGACGGGATCGGCTAGCGTCTCGACAACCGCGGCATTGAGTTTCGCGATGATGGCCTTAGGCGTTGCTTTGGGTGCCCAAAGCGCAGTCCAAACCGAAATGTAAAATCCCACCAGACCTGCCTCGTCCACGGTTGGGATATTTGGCGCTGATGCTAGCCGCCCCGGCGCGGTGACCGCATACGGGCGGACGCTGCCGGCCCGAACTTGCGCCAGCGAGCTGGCAGCCTGATCGAACATCAGTTGAACCTGTCCTGCGATCAGGTCCTGCATCGCCGGGGCACCACCACGATAGGGGATGAGCGTGAAATGGGTGCCGGTGATGTTCTCGAAGTAGGCGCCGCTGACGCGATGCGCCATGGAGCCTACGCCCATCGCCATCTTATTCTGGTTCGCCTTGACCCAGGCGATCAATTCCCTCAGGTCCTTGGCTGGGACGGCATTGTTGGTAACGATAACCAGCGGGTTGGTGGCCAGGAGCGCGACCGGCTCGAAATCCTTCAACAGATCGTACGGTAGGTTATAGGCTGCGCCGTTCAAGACATGCGTCGACCATTGGCCGACGCTCAGCAAATAGCCGTCGGGCGCTGCGCGCGCGACGCGGCCGACCCCGATCGTGCCGTCCGCTCCGCCGACGTTCTCGATGATGACGCTCTGGTGGAGCGCCACCGACATGCGCTGCGCTACGATGCGCGTGATTGCGTCTGTCGGGCCGCCGGCGGCGAAAGGCACGTTCAGAGTGATGGGGCGCGATGGATAGACCTGAGCTTCTGCGCTCGCGACGTTTCCGAGAACGGAGGCGACAGCGACGGCGAAATACAGGTTTCTCATGCTCCTCTCCCAAAAGGCCGAAGCGCTGCCGAAGCCCTTTGAATGTTGACGCTGCCGGTGCCCGAATGCTCGCTCGCCCGGCGGCATTAACGCTGTCGCTAATTGACGGGAGTTCGGCACCTCCCGCTGGCAGACTATCAGCCAATGCTACAAGAAACTAGTTGCAGTGCGGGAGGCGGTTCATGGCCCTTAGCGGACATCGAGTTAGCGCCAGGGAGTGTCCGCTTTCGGGGGTAAAGCGGACACGAAGATTGGTGCCGGTCGCGGCAGCTAATGACCCAAACCGGACATGGTCGCTTTCCATTATTCGATCAGCTCGTCAGCTTCAGTTAGAATAGCCAGTGGCACACTTGGGGGTTCCGATGAAGCTGTACGTCACGTATACCTCACCGTACGTGCGGCTAGCCCGCATCCTTGTCGTGGAGAAGGCACTCGAGGATCGCGTTGAGATTATCGAGGCGAAAACGCGAACACGCGGCAGCCCTTATTATCAGATCAACCCCTCTGGCCGCGTACCGTATCTCGTCGACGAGACCGGCCTTGGCATGGAGGACAGTCAGCTCATCTGTGCCTATCTCGATAGCCTCGACGATCAGCCTCGGTTCCACGACCCGCTACGCGAACAAGACTGGCCTTATCTCCAGCTCGAATTTGCGGCGCGCAGCATGTGCGAGGGCATCGCGGTGTGGGGACGCGAAATGAGTCGGCCTGAGAGCGAACGCTCGCCCACCGTCGGCGACTACCACAGAAAGCGACCGCGCCGGTCCTCAGTCATTGGGGCGGGTTGAACTCGAAGGTGATCAATAATTGGTGCTTGGCAGCCTTCGGCTTGTGGCATTTACACTCAAACCATTCTGACTACCTGCCAATCTCACTTGTGCAAGAAGATACAATGATGACGGCAATCGATAACCGTCGTGTTCTTCTCGCGAATCGGGCTATGGCATGTCTAATTAAACAGAGATAGGGGAAATCATGAAAGGGAAACGCACAGTTTTCGGCATCATCGCGGTGGGGTGGGTAATTGCCGCATCCATGCTTCTAACGTCTGCAGCACATGCGCAAGCGGACCCCAAAGTGGCAAAGGCCATGGTGCTGCTGAAATCAAGTGCGGATCAATTGGGCTCGGCAAAGCTCGATGGCACTGAGGCCGTTGCCAGCAAGACGGTTCCGGCGCTGTTTTTCGGAACGACGAAAATGAACAATAACTTCACACTGGTTGACAACGTCGTAAAGGCGATGGGCGGCTCAGCTACGCTCTTTGTCAAAAGCGGCGATGAGTTCGTCCGCGTGGCGACGAACGTGAAGAAGGACGACGGCACTCGTGCGATCGGAACCATTCTCGATCCCAACGGTAAGGCGATTGCATCGATAAATAAAAACGAGGCCTTCTACGGAGAGGTGGACATCCTGGGGAAGCCGTATGTCACGGGCTACGACCCGATCCACGATGCCGCTAACAAGGTCATTGGAATCTATTACGTCGGTTATTTGAAGTAGCAGACAGCCACCAGGATTTGCGGCGTCATAGGTGTTTGCAGGACCGGTCCCCGTTGGAAAGCGGGAACGCGGGTTGTTTAGTTTGTGGTTTCCTGTGCGTTGCAGACAGACGAGGCTCTTAAAAGCAAGAACGCAATCGCCAAACAATCGATAATCTCGATGCCGGGTGGTGTGGATTTGCCGCTGTCGACTATCAAACGCGGAACGCGGCTCTCAGAGAACCCCCATTGAGCGTATTCAAGCGGTGCTAAATCGTGTGATGCGGTCAGGCTAACAACTATCGTGAATTGACGAGAAAATCGCTTCAATCTTGCTCGTGCCATGACCGGCAAAAGACGCGCCGCATTAGTCAACGATAGGCGATTCGGCTGCCGTAGTTAACAGAATGGTAGCAAAGTAACGTCAAAGTGTAGCGGCAATAATCAGTACATGCCGGTGGAGAAGATATTCGCCGAAAAGTGCTCGGAAGACGCAGTGTCGTCGATCACTCCATAGGAGACCCGTTGGCCATATGTCACTTCGGGTCCGCGGCGATGCCGCTCCGTCGGAATTGGGGCGAAGCGCGCTATGACGCGCCGCAATATCGTATCTGTGTCTAGGAGTCCGACGAATGTTTCGCTTCGCTAATCTGAACTCCCAGCACAAGATCGGAGTCCGGATCTACGCCGGATTTGGCATCGTCCTGGCGCTGTTATTGCTTTTGGCGACACTCGGCTATTTCAGTCTCAGTAGCGTACGATCAACTTTCGAGCAATACGCATTTATTTCTCGCAACACCCTGCAAGTAGCGGAAGTCGACCGTGGACTTGTCAGCCTGCGCCGAAACCTAAGGGAATACATTCGGACCAACAGCAAAGAGTCGCTCGATCGCACCCGCGAAGTCGGCAAGGACGCGCGCCAAGTGCTTGGCACGTTGGCGACGACGTCTTTCACCGCGGAGCAGAGGGAGCAAGCTCAGCGAATTCTCGAGTCGCTCGACCAGTTCATGGCCAATGTCGAGGCCATTGTAAAAATTCAAGCTGAGTTCAACCACGTCTTGAACGATGAAGTGAGTCCGCTAGGTACAAAACTCAGCGCAAAGCTCACCGAAATTGTAAAAAGCGCTATGGACGACAGCGACATGTCGGGTGCGGCCGACGCTGGCGTCGTGCAGGAACAACTCATGCTGGCCCGTCTCAATGTCAGCGAATTTCTTCAGACCAACGACGCTAAATTGGTCGACAAGAGCGAGCAGCAATTCATCACCCTGCTGGCGGGACTAAAGAGGCTCAACGAAGTAACAAACGATGACGCGCGCCAAGCGGAAGTGGCCAAAGTGATCAAGGAAACTCCGGACTTTGTGGCCGCGTTCCGTGCCGCAGTGAAAGTTATCGCGGAACGCGCCCGCTTGGTCGATGACGTCAATTCCAACCTTGCCGCCGACATGAGCAAGACCATGGAGGAGATGAAAACAACGCAGGTAAACGGTCTCGTCGTGCTGAAAGGCTCGGCCGACACCGCTATTTCGTCGACCATTGAACTTAGTCTCGCGCTCGCTGGAATCGCGCAAATGTTAGGAACAGGTATAGCGTGGATCATCGGGCGCGGCATCACCAACCCGATCAAGGCGCTGACGCACACGATGGATGTGCTCGCCAAAGGCAATCTACAAGCCGAAATTCCCGGAACGGACCGCGGCGATGAACTCGGCCAGATGGCGATCTCAGTTCTTGCTTTCAAGGAATCCGGGTTGGAAAATAGCCGCCTACAAAGCCAGGCCGCCGAGGCCGAGAAGCGCGCCGCAGCCGAGCACGCTATAGCGGAAGCCAAGATCTTGGCCGATCTCGACGAGGCCGTTGGCGGCATTGTCAAGGCGGCAATCGCTGGAGACTTTTCACTGCGGGTGCCTCTGGAAGGCAAGGAGCGTGCCGTCCGCAATCTCGCCGAGGCCATGAATACGATGTGCGAGAATGTTGGTAAGGTGATGGAGGATATGGTCGCGATGCTGACCTCACTGGCCCACGGAGACCTCACGCATCGCATCGATGCCGATTACCAAGGTACGTTTTTGATCTTGAAAGACAGCGCCAACGCCACCGCCGAGAAGCTGACGGATACGATTTCTGGAATAATATTGGCGGCGGAGGAAGTCACCAACGTTTCCACCGAAATTTCGACCAGTACAACCGATCTGTCACAACGTACCGAGGAGCAGGCCGCGAGTTTGGAAGAGACCTCAGCATCGATGGAACAGGTTTCGGTAACGGTGAAGAAGAACGCGGATAACACCCAGCAGGCCAATCAACTCACACACGGCACCCGCGAGGTCGCGGACCGGGGCGGGCAGGTGGTTGCCCATGCGGTCGAGGCGATGTCGCGGATCGAAGAGTCGTCGCGCAAGATCTCCGATATCATCGGCGTCATTGATGAGATTGCGCGTCAGACCAACCTGCTCGCGCTGAACGCAGCGGTGGAAGCGGCGCGCGCCGGAGAAGCCGGCCGTGGATTCGCCGTAGTAGCTTCGGAGGTGCGCAGTCTTGCACAACGTTCGTCCCAAGCCGCGAAAGATATTAAAGACTTAATCATCAAATCTAACAGCCAAGTGAAGGAAGGCGTTGAACTGGTCAATCGGGCCGGCACGTCGCTCAACGAGATCGTCGAATCGATCAAGAGCGTCGCTAACATCGTGGCCGATATCGCCACCGCCAGCGCCGAGCAGGCGGCCGGGCTGGATCAGATCAATAAGGCGCTGGCCCAGATGGACGAGGTGACTCAGCAGAATTCGGCCTTGGTTGAGGAGAACGCCGCGGCCGCCAAAATGCTGGAGCAGCAATGCACTGCGATGGGCGAGCAAGTCAGCTTTTTCCAACTCGACAGTTCTGGCGCGCGTATCGTGCGGCTGAATCCGGCAAGCGGCAATGCGCAACCGAAGCCCGCATCGAGCCTAAGCGCAGTAGCACCGGCGGCTTGAGGGTCCCCATCGGGGTCATGAACTGCCCCCGAGCACAAGAACCGGCGCGGGAGCGACAGGGGTAAACCGGCAAAGCCGACTTGGCATCAAATTAAAATGTCCGGGTTGGGTCATTAGCTGCAGCGACGCGCCCAAATTCTGATGTCAGTTTTCACCCCAATAATGGACATGTCGAGGCCGCGCCTCAATATCCGCTATGGGCCAGGAGCGGACATGTGACACCCCTCCGTTTCCTATTGTCCGATTGCTTGTGATAGCCCACAACCAATTCGCAAAACCAAGGATACGTCCGCTTAGCGTGAGGAAAGACGATGGCCAGCGACAACAAAAAAGCTAAAGCCGACCCCGCTCCAAAAAGCGAGGCCGCCGCGAAGGACAAAAGCACTGCAGGTGAAGCCGTATCCAAGACCGAGGGCGGCGAGGCAGCCGTCGCCCCACCTTCAAACTATAGCCGGGGGGAAGGCCAGAAACCGGTTAGCACCGCCTACAAGGAAAACTGGAACGCGATTTTTTCGAAGAAGAACGCGAAGAGGAAAAAGCGATAATTCGTGCGACGGAAGATGCCGCCGGTCTGGATTGCCGAGCATTTGTGATTGTCTCTGGGCCATTTTGCATGGCGCACTCCTTAGAATTGGTGAGCAAAATGCTCGGCGCAGGATGATCATGATTTCTGGAACCGACTGGATCGGTCGTCGATGCAGTTCCTGCCGACTAGATGCGACATAGATGAATTAAACGTGCGCCATCAGACAAAGAAGGTGGCTCCTATTGTCTTTATCACCGACATGCCCATTGTAACGTATACACCGCAGGACTGATGCGCCCGCGTACTTGCCTAATAAAGCGGCAACGTACCGAATTCGCCGTTCCGGCCAATTGGTAGCCGTGGTGCTCATCGACCAGATTCCTGGCCTAAAGCCTTTTCAAAGGCCCGTTGGCTCACAGTGGATTGTGGAAATTCATGGCAATCAAGATTAGGCCCACGTCGCAGAAGGAAGAGGTGTTAGGGCAAGAGGTTTCCGACACGCCGCTGTTCGATCTTTCCGGCACGGCCGTCAAGCAGTTGATTCGGAGCGCCAAGCGGCGCGGCTATGTCACACAGGAACAGATCAGCGCGCTGCTTACCTCCGAGGAGGTTAAGTCCGAGCAGATCGAGAACATCCTGACGAAGTTCAGCGAAATGGGCGTCAACGTGATCGAGGCGAAGGAAGCGGAGCTTGAGGAGGAGGAGGTCACGACCCGCGAGGAGTCCGAGGAGGAGGCTGAGGGCAAGAACGAGCTAGTCGAAGTCCAGCAATGGCAGGTTCCGGTCAAGTCCGGGACCAGGGAACCGGCCGAGCGCACTGACGATCCCGTGCACATGTATCTTCGCGAAATGGGCTCGGTGGAGTTGCTCTCGCGCGAGGGCGAGATCGCCATCGCAAAGCGCATCGAAGCCGGCCGCGAGGCCATGATCGCTGGCCTCTGCGAGAGCCCACTCACCTTTCAGGCGATCATCATCTGGCGAGAGGAGCTCAACGAAGGTCGGGCGCTTCTGCGCGACATCATCGATCTCGATGCAACCTATGCCGGTCCTGACGCCAAGATCATGCCAGCGCCAGTCGCTAGCCCCGATGACCCGTTGATCGTGGGCATTGCTGTCCCCGGGCTCCCCGAGCGGCCACCACAGATGCCTGCGCCGCGCATTATTGCTGCCGCCAGTCCGTTCAAGCCGACAGGCGAACACGCCGACGGCGAGGAGACGGCAGGCGAGAGGATGATCGGCGAGAGCAACCTCGACGACGAGGACGACGATGAAGAAAATTGGATCTCGGTCGCCGCAATCGAGGCTGAGCTCAAACCTCAGGTGATCGAAATCTTCGACAACATCGCCGGCACCTACAAGCGACTGCGCCGGCTCCAAGACCAGGACATCCAATTACAGCTCAAAAGACTGTCGCTCTCTCCCGCGCAGGAGCGCAACTATAAGAAGCTGATGAACGAGATCGTCGGCGAGGTGAAATCGCTGCGGCTGAACCCCGCGCGTGTCGACGCCCTGGTCGAGCAGCTCCATGACATCAACAAGCGACTGGTCGGCTTCGAGGGCCGCCTGATGCGGCTCGCCGAGAGCCACGGCGTCGCACGCGAGGACTTCCTCAAGAACTATCTGGGCTCCGAGCTCGACCCGCTCTGGCTCAACCGCGTGTCGAAACTGTCTTCCAAGGGCTGGAAGGGCTTCGTCGCCAGGGACAAGGAACAGATCAAGCAGCACCGCCATGAGATCCACATGCTCGCGAGCGAAACCGGGCTTGAAATCGGCAAGTTTCGCAACATCGTACATATGGCGCAAAAAGGCGAGCGCGAGACGCTCCAGGCGAAGAAAGAGATGGTGGAGGCGAACCTGCGTCTCGTCATCTCGATCGCAAAGAAATACCGCAACCGCGGTCTGCAGTTCCTCGACCTGATCCAGGAAGGCAACATCGGCCTGATGAAGGCAGTCGACAAGTTCGAGTACCGGCGCGGCTACAAATTTTCGACCTACGCCACCTGGTGGGTCCGGCAGGCCGTCAGTCGCTCGATCGCTGATCAGTCGCGCACGATCCGAGTGCCTGTCCACATGACCGACCTCGTTTACAAGATCGTGCGTACGAGCCGCCACATGCTCAACGAGACTGGCCGCGAGCCGACACCGGAGGAGCTTGCCAAAAAGCTCCACATGCCGGTCGAAAAGGTTCGCAAAACATTGAAGGTAGTCAAAGAACCACTATCGCTCGAAACACCGATCGGCGAAGAGGGGGATTCCCAACTCGGCGACTTGATCGAGGACAAGAACGTGATCCTACCGATTGACGCAGCGATCCGATCTAGCCTTCGCGAAACCACCACGCGCATGCTTGCTTCACTGTCGCCACGCGAAGAGCGTATCCTACGCATGCGATTTGGCCTCGGTACGAATAACGACCACACGCTGGAGGAAGTCGGCCAAAAGTTTTCAGTGACGCGCGAGCGAATTCGGCAGATCGAGGCCAAGGCACTACGGAAGCTCAAGCATCCGAGCCGATCGAGAGTGCTCAGAAGCTTTCTTGATGGTTGAGGCGTTGGTAAGTGAATATTCGCCGTTGACTATTGACCGAACTTGTAGGGCAGAAGGCACTCGGCGCTTAATTTCTTATCTCTATTGCACTTCGTGCCCGGCACCCCATGTGAAGTGTAAGGGCAAGCTGTGGCTTGTCCGAGAGCTGCTTGCAAATCGGGGACATACCGAAGTCACCGTTCTCTCCAGGTGGCAGCGCAGGTGCCATCGGCAGGCACATTCACACTTCAAGTAGATCCTCGCCCTTGGCCTAACAGCCCGTCATAGGCTCGCGGCAACAAGCAGGCCAAGCGCTGCGCCCATGCGCGCTGCCCATTCTCGTCGGCAATTAAATCCTGGCGTATTTCGATCAGCACGTGATGCAAGCCGCGCCGCTCGGCGTGAACTGGGATCGTGTAGTCGGTCGCGTCGCTCACCGAATAGGGCGCGTTGTCGCCGATGATGAGTTCCTTTTCCCCGTTGAGGAGCGCCATTAGGCAGTGAGCAAAGCGCGGATCGCGATTATAGAGCACGGCAGCATGCCAGGGCCGCACCACGCCCTCAAAGTCCGGCGTAAAGCTGTGCAGCGCGATGAGCGCCGTGGGACGGCTGGCCTTAAGCCTGAGATGGAGCTCGGCCTCGATCCGGTCGTGATAGGGCCAGAAAATTTCGACAGCGCGCGCGGCTTTGCTGGCTTCATCCAAACACGTGTTGCCGAGGATCGCCGTTCGCTCGCTGATGTCTGGGATCGAAGTCGCCGCCTCCAATGGTCGATTGCTATCGATGACAAGGCGCGAATAGTTCTGCTGGACGAACGTTGCATCAAGCGCATCCGCCAAAAACCGGCCGAGACCGGTAATGCCGATGTCCCAGGCAATATGCCGTTCGCAGTCCGCCGCGGTGACGCCCAACCGGCCGAGCGCACGCGGAATCAAATTCCCAGCATGGTCTGCGACCAGCAGGAATACGGACTTTCCGTTGGCATTGTGAACCGAAACCGGCGCCGGTTCGTCCGCCGCCAGCAGTTTTTTAGGCAATGCGTTCATCGACACTCGCGAATGAGGAAAAAACAAGCAAGATGTCTGGCCCGATAAATGCATGTGTGAGTGATTGCTGTAGAGAAGCACATCCTCGCAATGGATAATAGCCGACGTGCTCACTATCATTGAACGGCAATGCCAATTCTCAATATCAGGCACGTCACGACATATCACTATCATCGACCGGTCGCGTTCGGCGCGCATCGGATGATGTTGCTGCCGCGCGACGACGACGATCAGAAAGTCCTCCACTCCGAGATCGAGATCACGCCCAAACCGTTGCGGCTCGTCTGGTCTCGCGATGATTTCGGCAATCACGTGGCGACGTCACTGTTCGATGATCGGGCCACCGAGCTTCGTTTTGTCAGCAATATCCGCGTCGATCATGCGCCGGCCGGCTTTCACGCCATAGAGATCGACGATTGCGCGCGCCGTTATCCGTTCAGCTACGCCGACGACGAATGGCCCGATCTCAAGCGATACATTAAGCCTCCCGCGGCGCGCCGCGCCATCGATCGCTGGAGCGCTGGCTTCTTTCGCAACGACGGCTCCGCCGACACCCACGATCTGCTCGTCGGTATGACGCGGACCATCCGGCGCACCTTTAAGCACGTGGCACGGCACCAGAAGGGCGTTCAGGATCCGCCGCACACGCTTTCGCTCGGCAGCGGCAGCTGCCGCGATCTCGCGATGCTGCTGATCGCGGCGCTACGCTCACGCGGCATTGCCGCGCGCTTTGTCTCGGGATACCTCCATCTTGCGCAGGATGATGATGAGGATGGACTGATCGGAGGCAACACTCACGCTTGGGTTCAAGCCTACATTCCCGGTCCCGGCTGGGTCGATTTCGATCCATCTAGCGGGATCGTCGGAAATCAAAATCTCATCCGCGTCGCGGTGGTGCACCACCCGCGCGACGCTATCCCGCTGCAAGGTAATTGGTATGGTTCGGCATCGGATCATCTGGCCATGAAGGTCGCTGTGAAGGTCAAGGCGGTGGCGGATAGTGATGCGCAAGGCAGCTTTCGACCCATAGCGGAACCCGGCTAGCCGTCAAACAACTTGGATTGCTGCGCCACTGGCTGCATAGAACTAAACAGCATTCTGCGTCAGCTGGGGCGATCCAATTTGCTAAAGGAAATCGCCAGGACCAATGTCATCGTCGTAATCGGTGCCGGATCGATCGGTCAGGCGATCGCACGACGGGTTAGCGCAGGCAAGCACGTCCTGCTCGCTGACCTGCGCCAGGAAAACTCCGACGCGGCGGCAAAGCGATGCCGGATTTGAGATGCGCACCGCAACTGTCGACGTGTCCTCGCGCAAGTCGGCCCACGCACTCGTCCAGACAGCCATGACGCTCGGGGACGTCACCGGCGTCATCCACGCTGCCGGCGTCTGCCCTACGCAGGCACCGCCTGCGACGATCCTCGCAGTCGACCTTTACGGCACCGCGCTCGTGCTCGAAGAGTTCGGAAATGTCATCACGCGAGGCGGCGCTGGCGTTGTCATCGCGTCGATGTCCGGCCACCGCTTGCCGCCGCTGACAGTCGAACAAAATGCCGCCCTCGCGACAACACCTACCGACGAACTGCTAGCACTGCCAATGCTCCAGCCGGAGCAGATAAGAGACTCCCTCCATGCATACCAGTTCTCTAAGCGCGGAAACTCGCTGCGGGTGATGTCCGAAGCGGTCCGCTGGGGTAAGCGCGGCGCGCGTATCAACACGATCAGCCCCGGCATCATCTTCACCCCGCTCGCCAAAGACGAACTGACCGGACCTCGCGGCGCAGGCTACCGGCGGATGCTTGCACGCCCGACGAGGTCGGAGCCGTCGGCGCGCTCCTGATGGGACCAGACGGGGCATTCATTACTGGCAGCGACTTCCTCATGGACGGCGGAGTTTCGGCCGCCTACTGGTACGGCGAACTGGCCCCCAAATAACTGAAGGTCACGCAGTCGATGTCCGCTTTCTGGAGTAAAGCGGACGTTATCGGACCTCACCCTGCGCGGGCCTTACCTTCGCGCCGGGACTGCTCGCTATCGATTGCGTTGTTACGATCTGTGTGCCCCTATTCAGTTAATGCCCTTAGCAATCTGGAACACTTAAACCTGCCTGCTCGCACTACCTACCCGACTGTTCCGCCTGCAATGGCCCGGGAATGTCCCGCTCGGCCGCAGCCGCAAGCTCCTGTTCCTTGTGCCGCCAATAGTGGATCATCGAGACCACCACGATGGCTCCGACCACGGCCATCGCCATCGCGAATGGTCGTGCAAATTTCTCGACACCTTTGCCGAGAAAATATGCGCCAAGCCCGTAGAACAATGCCCAGGCCACCGCACCCGCGCCGTTGGCAATTATGAAGCTGGCGAACGGCATCCGGTTTGCTCCCGCAATGAACCCGATGACCGATCGCAACACAGCTACAAAGCGAGCAATGAGGACAACCATCTTTCCTTGACGCCGAAACAGATACTGAGAGATCTTTATTCTTGTTTGGGTTAGTCCGATGTAGGAGCCGTAGCGAAGCAGAAGCGGATATCCGTACCGATCGCCGATCCAGAAGCTGATGGTGCTGCCCAGTATCGCCCCTAACACGGCGGAGAGAAGAACGAGGGCGATGCCAAGCTCCTGCGTCGTCCCAGCGAAAATCGCAGCACTTACCAGGATCGCTTCTCCCGGCAGCGGCAGACCAATCAATTCCAGAAACACAAGCGCGAACACGATCCAAGCGCCGTATTGGTGGATCAACTCCTTCATGATGGAACGGCAATCCGGGGCATGACAGTAGCAAACCTCGATAATCGGTCCGTTATCACTGCACTCACGCGAGCACGCGCGCAACCTGGATCGCCGTCGTCGTTCACCCCATTCCGCGACCAGCTGATCAAACAGTACGTCATTTTGTTCTGATGCATCTTTATTCAATTCTGGCACTTAGCGGACGTTCGGTAGTGGCAGCTTGAACGTCCGCTAATGACGGTGAGTTCAACCGATCGACGCAACACCTTCTAATCTTGCCAGATGAGGAGGTATGCGAATGGAAGGGAATGCCCGGATATGGTTTACGCCGAAGCAGAAGGCTGAACTGTGGGAGCGCTGGAAGAGCGGTCAATGCGTGGCCGACATCGCGCGAGCTCTTGAGAGGAGGAACAAAAGCGGCGTGTATCGGATCTTGGCCCTCGGTGGCGGAATCGCTGCAACGCCACGTCGGAGAGCTACGGTAGCGCTGAGGCTTGAGGAGCGCGAAGAGGTCTCGCGTGGCATTGCCGCCGGTCGGTCGATACGGCGGATCGCACAGGGTCTCGGGCGATCGCCCTCGACTGTAAGTCGAGAGATAAAGCGTAATGGCGGCTGCAGCGCTTACCGCGCAAGCGAAGCTGATAGGTGCGCCTGGGAGCGGGCGTTGCGCCCGAAGCCTTGTCGCCTGGCGCGCCATGCCGAGCTACGATGGCGCGTCGCGCAGAAGCTCGCGCTCCAGTGGTCGCCGGAGCAAATCTCTGGTTGGCTGAAGCGGCAATTCCCTACCGGCCAAGGTATGCAGGTATCTCACGAGTCGATCTATCGGAGTCTCTTATTCAGACCCGCGGCGTGCTGAAGAAGGAGCTGATGGCGCATCTGCGCACAGCGCGACAGATGCGCCAAGCTAAGGGCGGCATCACGAAGAGTGGACTGGGACAGATCGTCGATACCCTCTCGATCCGCGAGCGGCCGGCCGAGGCCGCAGACCGCGCTGTACCAGGCCACTGGGAAGGAGACCTTCTCTCCGGAGCAAACAACACGCACATCGTGACGCTCGTCGAGCGCCATACTCGCTTTGCGATGCTTCTCAAGGTCCCGAGCAGGGACACGGCGACCGTGGTAGGCGCGCTCGGTAAACACGTGCGCAAACTGCCTGAGCAGCTGCGCCGCTCCTTGACATGGGATCGAGGCAAGGAGATGGCTGACCACAAGAGCTTCACCGTCGCTACCAACGTGCAGGTCTATTTTTGCGATCCTCGCAGTCCTTGGCAGCGCGGCAGCAACGAGAACACCAACGGATTGCTGCGACAGTATTTCCCGAAAGGAACTGATCTGTCGCGCTTCTCTCAGGCATACCTGAACGGGATCGCCCGGCGCCTCAACCAACGTCCGCGAAAGACTTTGGGCTTTGAAACTCCTGCCGATAGACTACGAGCGGTGTTGCATTGACCGGTTGAACCCGCAACCCAAGGCGGACATTCGGCTTCGAATTTGGAAGCGTCCTAATTTACCCACCAGACCAAAGGGACAGGGCAGCACCGAAAACCCAAATCACTCGTAGAGCCTATGTCCAAATGACCGCACGGGATGTCGGCTATTGGTCCTTAGCAGACGCGCTCGGCGGCGGCTGTCGCGGCAGCTTTCGGGGGCAAAGCGGACATCTCAATTTGACGCGCCGCGTCCGCTTATGACCTGAAGCGGACATTGGCGAGGCATTTCGTTTTGGATTACGGCTGGTCAAACACCGTCACGCCATCGGTGTGGGCGCTGGCGCGGAATCGAGCATCATCGAATGGGGGATTGTCGCTGGAAGCATGAATAGCCCACAGCAATCGATCGAGGAGTCTATCGAAATCCTCAGTATCGATTATCGACCGGAGCGAATGGGTGACTTCGGCGAGATGCTCAATGTCGGAGCGTGTCATGTGGCTTCCTCCTGTGCGAGGTACCTATTGATGGTCTAGGATGACCACAGCGGCAAGTTCGCCGTGATCGACCATCCCGCGACGTAAGAGAGTGGTCGAGAAGATGAAATGGACAGAACGCGCCGACCGGACATTTGGCACTTAGTTGACGCGCCAAGCATTCGTCTCCGTTTTCGGGGGCAAAGCGGACATCCCAATTTGGCCGCGCCGCGTCCGCTTTTGACCAAAGCGGACAATCAACACCTTATTCGATGACCTCGTCGGCGAAGCTGGGTCGCTGTTGAAAGTTCGACGCGATCGCTTGGCGGTCTTGACGTTGATGGAAGCTCAAATTTTACAGCTGCTAACGGGAAGATCGGCTGGTTTGCTCATTGAGTATTTTGGACGCGAAAAACCCAAGCAGACGATAGTTGGTTTGAGGGTCTACGCCGTAGGAGATGAGCCCGCCTGCCTGGACGTAGGCCTTGAAGATGAACATTGAAGGCAGCCGTTGCTGGATCGCGAGTTCCGCGATATGCGAGCTGGAAGGTGCAAAAAACGGACTGGAGAGCACGAGGAGCATTTGCGGAGAGCCTTCGGCGAGGCTTCTAAATGCTGCATCGAAATCGTAAGGCGGGTTTTCTAGTTTCAGCGACCGAACATCCAAGCGTAGCGATCTAGCCTGACGGTCCGCGGCAGCAAACTGGTCGGCCGTAGTTCATCCCAGAGAACCGCCAATCGGGTTCTCTCGGGAAAGGCCTCGGTCAGCAACTCCACTTGTTTTGCGGCCAATTCCGTTTGCAGAGATACTATCCCGGTAACGTTGCCACCGGGCCGCGCCAAGCTTTTCACGTAGCCTTTTGCGATAGGATCGAAGTTGATAGCCCACATGACAATCGGAATGGTTGGGCTCGCCGCCATGGCGGCCTGCAGCGCAGTTTCCGACCCAGTCGTGACCAGCAATTCCACCTTCGACCGCACAAGATCGGCCGTTTCGGCGAAAAGTTTTTGGGCGTCCTGGTCGTTCCTTACAAATCCGATAGTCAGATTTTGGCCGTCGTTAAAACCAGCCTTTTTCAATTCATCGAGGAATGCGGGATAGCCCCGTGCAACGATCGGATTACCAAGCGGAGGCTGCAGTAGTCCAATCCGGACATCCCTGCCAGCAAGCCGTTGCGCCCGCGCCGCGAGCGGCCACGCAAGTGTCGCGCCGCCGAGCGCAGCAATGAAGCTTCGCCGTCCGATGCAAGCCGACATGACCCTCCCCAAGGGGACCAAGCTGCAATGTGGGGAGGTTATCACGCCACAATCGCCAGGTCTGCGGCGTTGCGGGTGGAGGAGAGGATGGTTGACCAAAGCGGACATTGAGCACCTTACTCGATCACCTCATCGGTGAGAGCAAGCAAGTTTGGCGGCGCTTCGAGTCCTAATTTCTTTGTCGTTTTTAAATTGAGGACAAGATCAAACTTCGTCGGATGTTGCACGGGTAGATCGCTTGGTTTGGCGCCTCTAAGTAACTTATCGACGTATTCTGCCCCCTGCCGGAACTGGGCCGCTGCATCGAAACCATAAGACATCAATCCGCCGGCCTTGGCATAGAAAGCGAATGGGTAGATTGCGGGCACGCGATGGCGTTCCGCGAGAGTGATGATGAGGCCGCTGTTGGCGAAAGTAACGGCGTTCGGCGCAACAATCAGACCTGCATTCCGTTCGGCCGCAAGCGTCCCAAGAGCGCTTTCAATCTCGGTGCCGCTATTAACTGGAAGACCTGCCAACTTAATATTGAACGAAGGTGCCGCAGTTTCTGCAGATTTTAGATATCCTATGTTTGGGGGTTCGGGATGCAGTAGTACCCCGACGTTTTCGACCCCGGGCGCAATCTGACAGAGTAATTCCAGCCATTTGCTTCCCATCGTGGGTTGGTAATTTGCGAAACCGGTGATGTTGCCGTTCGGCCTAGCTAAGTCCGTGACGAAACCACTGCCAATCGGATCAGAAACGGAGACAAACACAAGAGGTGTTGTGCGAACTACTGACTGAAGGATTGTTGTGACCAGATTGGAATTAGCCACCATCACATCTGGGGAAAGTCCGAGCAATTCCTCGCCCATCGTGCGAATGTGTCCAGGATCGTCAGCTGCATAGCGCCAGTCAATTCTGATGTTGCGCTCTTCGACCCAGCCAAGATTTTGAAGCTGCTGCCGGAACGCTGCGACCTGCAACTGTCCATTCGGGTCGCTCTCAGCGTAACCCATCACAACGCCGACTTGTCGCATCCGCTCAGTTTGCTGAGCGCGCGCGGCGAGCGGCCATGCTGCAGCTGCACCACCGAGCACGGTTATTAATTCCCGCCGTCCGATCCTGGTTGTCATTGGTTCCGCCCATCGGGGGCACGGGGCCCCTCGGCAATAAGCACCGTTACCACACTTTGATTGCGGGTTCCGTGAAATGGACGACACTTATTGTGACGCGTCAGTATGTCCTTTGGGCCATTAACAGACATTGGCACGACTCCGCGAAAAGGACACAAGCTGTTCAAACTGATGGCCACAGATATCGCATGACCAGATGTTCCTAACGCGATCCCCCGGTACATGCTCGGCCCTCTCCGGAGCAATGACGTACTCACCGCACCGTGTGCATCGATGGATCGGTACTTTCTTACCCATGCTTTCCCTTTTGCGCCTTAGTCAATGCAAACGCTGGAGGCTGAGGCCCCCGTGAGATCGAAATTCGAAATGACATTATGGATTTACATTAGGCGGGCGAATTTCCAGACCGCAGCAAAATGAAAGCCGAAAGCTGCCGGGCATTTCTCTTGTCGCCGCACTTCGAGCGCCGCGTCAGACACTTTGAAGGCAACGATCTCATCTCATCATCATCAAACAGATGGCGTTCTATAACCGTCGCATTCATGACTCACCTCATGCACCATAATCCGCTGCCGTAGGGGGCGGAGTTAATCAGTCACGGGCGTCGCTTAGTGTGATCAACAACACATTCGATGTGTTTTGGATAAAGCGTTGATCATCCACAGCCTTTTTATTCAATTTGACGCTCGAGTGCGTCTAATTCGCCAGTTCGCCACATTTCGTTTGAGTCATTAGCGGCCGCGACCCAGGGAGTGTCCGCTTTCGGGGTAAGGCAGACATCGTCATTGTCCGGCCCGCTCTTCAGCAGATGACTCGGAAAAGGCATGAAAAAGCTGGGTACTGGAGAAGGGCCTTTAGAGAAAGTTGGTTTGCAGTTACCTCCCTCCACCATGCTGAAGCGTTGTCACGTTGCCGCCAATCCAAGAATTTGCCGTGCATCATCGGGTGTCGCAACGTGGTCGCCGAGAACCTCGATGATTTTTGCTGCCTTCTCAACCAGCGATGCGTTGCTGGGCGCAAGCTTGCCTTTTTCCAAATAGATGTTGTCCTCTAATCCGACGCGCGGGTGGCCTCCCAGCAAAACGGTCTGCGCTACCATGGGGAATTGGTGCAGAGAAATGCCGAACGCGAACCAAGGGGAGTCTGGAGGTAGCAGGTTTCGCATATAGGCCATGGCCTCGGTAGTTGCCGGCTGGCCCCAGGAAATGCCCAGGCAGATCTGAAACATCCCGGGCGGGTTGACGTAGCCATCCTCGATGAAGCGCTTGGCGAGCAACAAATGGCCTGTCTCGAACACTTCTAGCTCCGGCATGACGCCAGCATCCTTGATCGCCGTCGCCATCGCTTGCAGGTGCTTTGGTGTGTTGACGAACACCCGGTCGCCCATATTGAGGCTGCCCATGTCCAGGCTGCAAATGTCGGGCTTGAGTTCGGTCACATGGCGAACGCGATCTTCTGGGGATTTGAGCACGCTGTCGGGTCCGGGCTTTGCGGGGTCGCGGTCGTCGGGGACAAAGCGCGCGCCTGGCCCAGTGGTGAGATTGATGAGCACATCAATACCGCTTGCCTTGATCCGTTCGACCACCTCGCGATAAAGCGCCATCTCCATACTGGGCCTGGAGGTCTTCGGATCGCGCACATGGATGTGCACGATGGCGGCGCCTGCCTTGGCCGCATCGATAGCCGAATCGGCGATCTCCTCGGGCGTCACCGGTACTGCGGGATTACGGCTGGGCGTGTCGGCCGAGCCGGTGACCGCACATGAGATCATCACCTTACGCTGCATGGTTCCACCAAATGTTACTAGAGATTGGATTCAGTCCGGTTTGATATGAGCGTCGCGTCGCGCATGAAATCGAAACGGAGATTTTGATAGAGCGAAACGTTGAGCACTTGGGTCGGCACGTCGGCCAGAATTGTGTAGCCGTCAGGCTGTGCATTCATCACGTATTCGGTGCCAATATTGCTCCCAGCGCCCGGCCGGTTTTCAACGAAGTATTGTTGGCGGGGCCGCCAGCCGCGCAATGATGTCGGGGGCGCTGCCGAGCGGGAAGCCGACGACCATCTGCATTGGTCGTGTCGGATAGTCGAGCGCGTAAGCAACTCGCCCGGCAAAGGGCACGGCGGCCGCAGTGGCGGCAAGATGCAGAAATTGTCTGCGGAGAAGCTTCTCCACTGTGTAGTCCTCCCCACATCAAGACTATCCCAAGCTCTACCCCCCAAAAAAGGGGCTTGTGATCCCGTCAATGGAAAAGACTGATCAGCGCAATTTGCACGTATCTGATGGGTCATGCGATAACGGCCGCCTACCTGATGTCCGCTTTTGGTGGCAAAGCGGACGCCAGGAGCGTGAGCCGTCGCGGCAGCTTTTGACCCAAAGCGGACATTTGGTGGTTTAGTCGATCCTTTCGTCGGCGCTAACGGGGTGGCCCTAGCAGCCATCTTGTTGGTGCATGCAGCGACGTGCCCGACGGACTAGGAAGCAGCCGTCCGCGCTGACATAATCGCTGCAACGCCAAACCTACCGGGAGACAATCATGGCGCAAACCCAAGCCCAGTTTAAGTCGCAACACGCGGGCCGCGATTGGCCGTTCAAGGTCAAGCCGCTGCATCCGGTGCTCGGCTGCGAAATCATCGGCATAACGTTGGCTGAAGCGGTCTCGCCAGCGATGTTCGAGAAGATCTATGAAGCCTTTCTCGACTACGAACTGATACTCTTCCGCGACGTCGATCTGCCACCGGCAACACAGGTCGCCTTCGCGCGAAATTTCGGCGAGGTGCAGATCCACGTGCTCAGCCAGTACCACGGCTACAAGGAGCACCCAGAAATATACATGCTGTCCAACCTCGACAAAAATGGCAATCCGAGTGGCAAACATCCGGACCGCGGCACGCTGTACTGGCACACCGACGGCTCCTGGAAGGAGCGCACCGGCCAGGCAACCATGATGTATTCGGAAATCGTGCCGAGCGAGGGCGGGGAAACCGAATTCGCGGACATGTATTCCGCCTACGAACTCTTGCCCGCCGCGATCAAGATAAAGACCGAGGGACGCAACGCCATCCACAATTTTGATTTCTCACGCACGCGCCGTCACGGCGAGGATCCGCTGACGGCGGAGCAGAAGGCCGAGGTTCCACCGGTCGCGCATCCGATCGTGCGCACGCACCCCGAAACCAAGCGCAAGGCAATTTTCCTCGGCGACCATGCCGAATATATCGAAGGCATGGGCTACGACGAAGGGCGCGCGCTGATCGAGGAGATCAATGTAATGATCACGCCGCAGGCACGCGTCTACACTCACCGCTGGACGCCGCGCCAGTGCATTGTGTGGGACAATCGCTGCACGCTGCACCGCGCCACCGGCTTCGACGAGGCACACCTAAAGCGCGTGATGCGCCGCTGCACCATCGTAGGCGACAAGCCATTCTAAGCAGCTCATGCTGACAGTCGACTTACGTAACTAGGCTTGTACTGAGTATCCGCCGTCAACCGCGATTGCCGCACCGGTAATGAAATTCGAAGCTGGAGCGGCCAGAAAGACCGCGATGCCGGCGAAATCATCGGAATTGCCCCAGCGCTGAGCCGGCGTGCGCGCTAGCACCTTTTCGTAAAGACCTTGGACTTGTTCGCGCGCTTTTCGAGTGAGATCGGTATCGATCCACCCGGGCAATATCGTATTGACCTGAATGTTGTCCTTCGCCCACGCGACCGCCATTGACCTCGCCATCTGCACGATGCCGCCCTTGCTCGCCGCATAGGGGGCGGCATATGCCGATGCGAATACAGACATCATCGATCCGATATTGATGATTTTTCCGGCGCCGGCGCGTACCATGTGGGGATACGCCGCCTGTGAGCAAAGAAATGCGCTTGTGAGATTGGTATTCATCACCAGATGCCAATCCTGCGCCGTCAGGTCTTCCGGTTGCTTGCGAACGCTTGTCCCTGCGTTGTTGACCAGGATGTCGAGTCGTCCAAATCGCGCGACCGCGTGCTGTATCGCCTGCTGACAGGATGCCTCCTTCAAAACATCCAGCTCCACAAACTCAGCCTGAGCCCCGAGTGTATCCAATTCTGATAGTGCCCGTTGAGCCTTTTCCTTGTTCCGCCCAGCTATGACTACGGTAGCGCCGGCCGACGCCAATCCCTTCGCCATGCCCAGTCCGATGCCGCCATTGCCGCCGGTTATGAACGCAACGCGTTCTTTCAAGTCAAAAATTGACATCGCAGGACTTCTCCGCGTTCAATTCGGAATTCCAATGTCTATATGCTTCCGGCTCCCCGTAGAAGCATCCTTGCCGCAAGTCGCCGCAGGCGTTCTCGCAGTCTGCCTCGATCGACCCCTGGAAAGACACTGCTCTAAATGCGGCGTGGCAATGTATTCTCGTTGACAAAAGGGGATTAACGACGACCCTTTTGCCTATTAAGATGGGTTAAAAAGCAAGACGCCGCGCACGGCAAACCGCCGTGCGGACGCCACCGATCTGGGGAGGAGTCCAATGTCTGTTATCGGCACTTCGCCGCTTATGCGAGGCATTCTGTTTGGCGCCGCCGTTATTGTCATTTCATTCAGCGCCAACGCGCAAGAAAAACACTACCGCTTCGCCTATGACCAGCCGAAGACGACCGGCTACGGCGTCGCCGGTGACATCTTCGCCAACAAGATGAATGAGCTGAGCAAAAGCCAGTTCTTGGTCGACCAATATCCCGGCGCTCAGCTCGGCCAAGAACCGCAGGTGCTTCAATTGTTGAAATCCGGCGATATCGATTTCGCCATCACATCGTCTGCCAACACCGCAACCGTATCGCCGCAGGCAGGCGTGATGTCGCTCCACTTCCTTTTCCGCTCCGAAGATCATCTCACCAAAGCGATCGCCGATCCACGGGTCTCTGAAGCTGTCAAGGCAATGATCGAGGACACCGTGCAGGGCGCACATGTGATTGGGCTAGCCACGCTTGGTTTGCGCTCGATGTATAGCAAGAAAGAAATCCACAAAGTCGAGGACATCAAGGGTCTTAAGGTTCGCGTTCAAGCGACACCGACCGAGGACGCCATCTTCCCGGCTTATGGCGCGCAGGTCGTGCACATGCCGTTCGGCAGCGTCTACACCTCGCTGCAGACCGGTGTTATGGATGTCGCAGAAAACGGCATCAACGTCTATCTCGTCAACAAACATTACGAAGTGGCGCCGGTGCTATCCCTCACCGAACATGAGGCCAATAACAGCCTCGTCTGGATCAGTGACAAGCTCTGGCAAAGCCTCACACCCGAGCAGAAGCAATGGGTACAAATAGCTGCTGCCGAGGTCAACAAGAACGAGCCGGCCAGGGCGTTTGAGCTGGAGCACCAGTCGATCGGTAAGCTCAAGGCAATCGGAGTCGAGGTCGTCACGGACGTCGACAAGTCGGGCTTCGTCAAGATTGCCACCCCGTATCGGGACAAGTTTGCCACTGAACTCGGCCCGCACGCGGTCAAGATTCAAGAGCTGGTCGGCAGCATCAATTAGTCATCTCCTCACACGGAGAGCCCTTCCCCCTCTCCGTGTCGCGTTTATCCAGGCGCCGGACAATGCGGTTCGCTGACAAACTCGTGCTGAGGCGTCAGCGTCATTTGAAATGGCGCGCGTTTGATGTGCTCGAACTCGTCCTAATGATGCTGTGCGGCGTGTTGCTGTTTGGTTTCTCGACGACCGTGACGTTAGATATCATCACCCGCACCATCGGTCATCCCTGGCTGTGGCTCCAGGAAGTTACGTCTACTTTCTTCGTCTATGCTATTTTCATCGGTGCAGCCGTCGCGACGCGGCGCAACGATCACCTCTATCTAACGGCGCTTTCAGAATCGATGCATGGCGCGCCCCGGTTCGTGATTGAAATGATCATTCGTGGCGTGGTGCTGGGCGTCGCCATCTGCCTGATTTACTTCGGTTACATCAATTTCCTCCGCGGCTTCGGCAGTTTTCGCATGCCCTCGATGACGCCAATCGCCTCGCTTTATGCAGCGATTCCAATTTCCGGAGTGCTGATTTCACTGTTCACCATTGAGCAGATCATTAACGGAATCCGGAACGGCTTCGACCACCCCGAGCCCCCCGAAGAGCCGGTTCACATTACGCCGATCGACCTCGTGGCGAAGCGAGAGCTCTCGTGAGTGCTCCGCTCATTTTAGCTCTAATGACGGTGCTGTTCCTGGTCTTCGGCTATATGGGCGTGCCGGTCGCTTTCTCGCTGATGGCAGGTGTCCTGGTCGGCGCCATGTTCACCGACGTCTCCATGCCGGCAATTATCCAAAAGATGTTTGACGGCGTAGATAGCGAGGCGCTGCTCGCCATTCCATTCTTCCTTCTTGTCGGCGAACTGATGAGCTCCGCCAATGTCGTAGTACGGGTCGCCAAGCTGGCGCTCGCGCTGGTCGGCCACATTCGTGGCGGACTGTCGCAGGTCGTCACGGTCTTTAGCATGATGTTTTCCGAAATGTCGGGTTCGACAACCGCCGACGTCGCCGTGATCAGCCGAGCATTGGGCGGCCCCATGAAGCGCGAGGGCTATGATCCGGCTTTTATCGCCGCGATCATCGCGGCGGCCTCGACGATCGCGGCGCTGGTTCCGCCGAGCATCACGGCCGTTGTCTATGGCGCTGTCGGCAACGTCTCGATAGCTGGCCTATTTATGGCAGGCGTGGTGCCGGGCTTCATGATCGGCTTCGGATTGATGGTCTATTGCTACTTCTTCGGTCCGCTCGGCACGAGACGACCGCGCGCGTCTATTTCTACTGTCGCCCTCGCGGCAAAGGACGCAGCTCTTCCGCTGATGATTCCGGTCATTCTGATGGGCGGCATTCTGACGGGCTGGTTTACGCCGACCGAAGCCGGCGTGATCGCCGTGGTCTGGATCATTTTCGTGGTCATCCCGGTCCTCAACCGGGGCCACCTCAAAATGTTGCCGTATGATTTCTGTCTCGCAGGCCTGATCTTTTCGTTGCCTCTGATCACGATCGGTGCAGCCAATGCTTTTGGCTGGATGCTGGCTTATTTGCGCGGCGCACTCGTCATCGCGGACTGGATTACCTCGATTGCCGGCAACGATCCGCATCTGATGATGTTGCTAATGGTGGTCCTGTTCACCATCATCGGCGACTTCATCGAACCGGTGCCGACCATCATTATTTTCATGCCGCTGGTGAATACGCTGACGCAGGCTGGCAATATCAATCCGGTACACATGGGAGTGGTGCTAATCGCTACCCTCGCATTCGGGCTGATAACGCCGCCCTATGGACTCGTGTTGTTGATGGCCTCAAAGTTCGTCGACGTACGATTTTCAAAAGCACTTCGTGCTGCACTGCCGATCTACGTCGTGTTTCTTACCACTATCTCGTTTGCAATCTATTTTCCAAAGGTCGTGTTGTGGCTACCGAAGCAAGTCATCCCTGTTTCGGTCGGGTGCTTCAAAACCCCGAGCGGACCGGGCTATATTTGCCCCCCCTAAGCGTGTAACCGGACGCCGATAGCAGACATTGGGAATCGAGCTAGTCATGTCGGCTTCTGACCCGAAGCAGACATTGAGTTGCGGGCCGTACCTGGCCCTCTGCAGTGTGCTAGTTGTGAGCCGCTTCATACGTTGGGGGGTGGACATGAGGCGGCGCGATTTCCTCCTGGGGCTCAGTGGCGGGGCTGACCCCCAGCGTATCGAGCGCGAGGTGAAGGAACTCGCCGCAAAAGGCCCAGTCGACCCGTCGCTCGGCGCCCCCGCAGCGCGGCTGATCCGAATAATTGCGCAGCCCGTCACTTCTGCGCCGACAGACGCCGGGCGCGTTCGTCCAGTTCGCGGGCCATCGCCTCCAGCCCGCCTCTCAACATCCGATCCGTCGCTGCGGCGGCCTTGCTGCGAAATTCTTCCGCCCGACGACGGCAATAGCTCGGATCGTTTTTGATTTCGTCCATAGTGGGCTTCTACCGCCGCGGGGCGGTTCAAGCCTTGACCTGGGTCACACCCAAAGATGGCGCTCACAGGCCGCTATATGCCGCTATATAATGTGAGCGTTCTGCGCCGCTCGGCGCTTGACTCTGCGTTACATTTGTTCTTTTTTTGTTCGGTGGAATGGCGCGTCACCGAAAGTCCGGATCTCATCCGCAAATCGCGCCGCCAACACCATTCACCTTCGAAACAGTGCGCGTAGCGGCCGCAACCAAGGGCCAAGGCCGCCCCGCGCATAAGCGGCGGCGAGATACAGATCCAGGCGCGGCCGCCAGCGCGATGCCATGGCCGGGTTGATGGTTGGGTCGATGGCCGCATCGAAGGCGAAGACTTCCTCGACATAACCGCCGGGCTGCATGACCCAAGGCCGCCGCTCGGACGGCCGCCACCGCATGTAGTTGACGAGTTGCGTGACGGTAAAGTCATTCCTGTCGTGATTGAGCGAATAGAACAGCCGCGCGTGATGCTCGATCCAGCGCAGATAGGCGGCGGCGGCGTCGACCGGAATTTCGGTCATCGAGTCGACATTGACGACAAGGTCGAAGCACAGCGATGGCAGCGGGTCGCTGATGCTCAAAAGTTTTATGCGCCCGGCCGCGAGTTCGGCAGGCTCGCCGGCAAACCAAAGCTTGTCTGGCCCGAGCACCGCACCGAGAAAACAGGCCTGCCGCACCACGCCAAGCGGCAAATCCACGGTGGTGTAATCGGCGATCCCGGCGCGGACTGCGAAGAGCGCGGCGCGGCCCATGCCCGGCCCGATCTCGAAAACCGAAGCGCCGTTCGATGCGCCGCCGGTGCCGCTAAGCGTGCGCAACAGCGTCAGCGTGCGCCAGGTTTGATAAAGCGCTTCCAAAGCGCGCCAGCTCGACAGCCCGCGGCTTGTCGGCAACCCGGCCTCGCCGCGGAACGGAGTGGGGAATTCGACATGTTGATGGAGCGCAACGGCTAGTTCGGCAAGCATCGCTTCCGGCTCACTTGAACCGTCACCGCCCATCTGTTGCCGCATCAGCGCGTAGCGGCGGCGCTGGTCGGCGGCGAAGCCATCGGCATCTTGCTTGTGATTGTTGAGAACCGTTTGGCAGATATTGTCGACGCCATAGAACAGATCGCCTGATGCCGGGTCGGCGAAAATCGCGCGCAAAGGCTCATCGCTGTCGGCGCGTAACGCTGCGTGCAGCGGCGCCTGGACGGTGTTTTCGATCACGCCCCAGCAACTTCGCAAATTCACACGATGGGTCGAGCGGGCGTGGCTCTTCCGCACCCGCATCAAAAATGCCGGATCAAGATGGCTATCCATCTTTGTTATGCCCAATACCCAATCATCACGCCGTTCGGGAGGATAGTCCGATCGCTGAGCAGTGAATCCTATTTCGGGTGAAGGGCAGGGTCGCTCAAGCCAGTTGAGCCGGTCAAGCCGGTCGGTGTCAGCAATGTCTGTATGCGGCCAAATCGACGCGTGTGCCGAGGAGGTTGGCAACCCGAATGTTAAATCGCTGACAAGCCGGCCGAACTGCAGCCGCGATCTACGCAACGCCTCGTAGTCAAGTGGACGGCGGCGGCGGCGCTGTCGCATTTCCAGTAGGCGAGATGATGCGCAAGCGCAGGCAAGGGCTACCGGCCACGGCCGCCGGCTTGTTCCGATCCGGAGGCGTCTGGTGCACAGGCCTTTGGCTGAAGAAGACGATCCGTTATTCGATGAACGCGAGATGGAATTCGGTGGACTGGGTGAAGAGAAAGTGACGCCATCGGAACGGTGAAGCGGACATCAAACGCTGTTCGACATTGCTCCCCCTGAGCCCCGCCTGGCCTTGGCCGGCGGGGCTCTTTTTTCGGTTCGGTGCTAGGAGGGTCCGCCGGCGGCGGCCCAGCAAAGGCACGCGCCGGCGGTCGGTTTCGAAGTCAGCCAGTCGCACTACAACAAGTGCATCCGGCTCAGATCGGCACGGTCTTGTCGGTGAACACGAGCTCTTCGACGTTGCTGATGCTCATCGTCTGGCCGGTATCGCTGAATGTGACCATGGTCGTATTGCCATGGTGCGTAATATCAGCGTTGCCGAAGCTGTCGTTGAAGTTGACGGCGTCAAATCCGCTGCCACCATTGATGGTGTCGTTGCCGGCCCTGCCGATGTCGAATACGTCGTTGCCGGAGCCGCCCAAAAGACTGTCGTTTCCGGTACCGCTGTGGATCGTGTCATTGCCGGCGCCGCCGTCAATGGTGTCCTTGTTGCCACTGCCACCGAACAAGGTGTCATTGCCGCCACCGCCCTTGAGCAGGTCGTCAGCGCCGTTGCCGAGAGTGATACTGTCATTGCCGTCGCCGGCAATAATCGTGTCGTGACTGCCGTCTCCGCCGGTGATCGTATCGTTGCCGTCTCCGACTTTGACGGAGTCATGGCTGCCATTGCCGAAGCTGATGGAGTCATTACCGTCGCCGGCAGTGAGCGTATCGTGGGCGCCGTTGCCCATGGTCAGGATGTCGTTGCCGTCACCGACCATGATCGCGCTGTGGGCAGCGTTGCCGATACCGATAGTGTCATTGCCGTCGCCACCATGGATGGTGTCGGCGCCTGACCCGCCCAGTATCGAGTCATTGCCGTCTCCAACCAGCACGCTGTCGCTTCCGGATGTGCCACTCAGATTGAAGGACACATTATTGTCCCCGGCCGCGACGAGAATGTCATGGCCTCCGGTCACGGTGAGGGAGGAGTCGGACGCAACGGTGTCAATGATCGCCTTGAGATTTGCGTCAGTCGCAATTGGCGAAGTCGGTAGCGTATCCGCGATGTAGACATTCGTGCTCGCCAACAGCGAGCCATCCACTTGAACGTCAGTCCTTCCGTGTGTGAAGCCTCCGTTTGCGTTCAGGTACTGGATAATCGAGTGAGTTATTCCCGCACTTACATCGTTCGCTTGTAACAGGCCGCTCAGCTCCGACCTGGTTAGATCGTATGTCGCCATAACTGGTCTCCGCTATTGAGCCCCAACGCACACCCTCAGTTGGCCCCAATGCAGATACGTATTTGGCTAGTCTCTTTTTTTGGAATTCCTCCCTAAGGCGGTCGTCCTAAATGATTCCGGACGATCCGGACGATCGGCTGGACGCCTCTGCAGCCAATCGACGCTCGTCAATAGACGTACCGCTTATGTCAACATAACGCACCTGCGCGCGACTTCTTTCGTGCATGATCGTGGAGAAAAGGTGAATGTGGAACAACAGATAAAATTCAACGCTTCTGCGTGAAAAGAAAAATGTGTTGATGTGCAGTCTGATACGAGCCGGTCACAAAACTTATAATTCAAACTGCTTCAAACGTGAGCATCTTACGAATTTTCACGCCGATAGTTTTGTCGATGAGCGCCTTGTTGTAGCGGCGCATTTTTTGCGAGCGCGGCTTGCATAAAATCGATGAAACTTTATCTTGCAGTTGACAGAGTTCCGTCCACCACAATTCCGGTCGCTGCAAATGTGGCGACGACAGAGCTCTCGCAAAATACCGGTCGATGTTGCGAGTTCGTCTTATCGCACGCTGACCGATGACGGCCGCCATCGCGGGACTCGGCGGAACAATGTGGAACTTTGTGCAGAGTCATCGCGCCCGCAAAGTGCAATGATGCGTCGATGGACGAGGACAGTCCGCAAATGATTATGGATCGCGCCGAGACGATTTGCGCTGCCGGCGGCGCGGCCATAAAGCTGGAATCGGGGGAGGGACGCCAAGTACCTCCCCCGCGGGGAGGCATGCCAGTAACCTCCCTTGCGGCGCCGGCTTCCACAGCCAAGAAAACCAACGCCGAACGCTTCTACACGTGTTGATCAAACGATGAGCGTGAGGGTCCGGGTGGACCCTCACGCTTTGGTTGTTTCAAGCCGATGTGCAGGAGGCTTAGGCAGCAGCGCTCGCCAAGCCGGCCGTCGGAACGGACGAGATCGTCTTGAGGATCTGCGAGGCGATCTGGTAGGGGTCGCCTTGAGAATTCGGGCGGCGATCTTCCAGATAGCCCTTGTAGCCGTTGTTGACGAAGCTGTGCGGCACGCGGATCGACGCGCCGCGGTCCGCGACACCGTAAGTGAACTGATGGATCGCGGCGGTCTCGTGCTTGCCGGTCAGCCGCATATGGTTATCCGGGCCGTAGACCGCGATGTGGTCCTCGCGGGCGAGCTCGAACGCCTTCATCATCGCCTCGAAATACTCCTTGCCGCCGACTTCGCGCATATATTTGGTCGAGAAGTTGGCGTGCATGCCCGAGCCGTTCCAATCGGTATCGCCGAGCGGCTTGCAGTGGAACTCGATGTCGACGCCGTATTTTTCGGTGAGGCGCAGCATCAGATAGCGAGCCATCCACATTTCGTCGGCGGCCTTTTTGGAGCCTTTGCCGAAAATCTGGAATTCCCACTGACCCTTCGCCACTTCGGCGTTGATGCCTTCGTGGTTGATGCCGGCGGCGAGACAAAGATCGAGGTGCTCGTCGACCATCTTGCGGGCGATATCGCCGACATTCTTGTAGCCGACGCCGGTATAGTAGGGGCCCTGCGGCGCCGGATAGCCGCTTGCCGGGAAGCCGAGCGGGCGGCCGTCCTTATAGAAGAAGTATTCCTGTTCGTAGCCGAACCAGGCGCCCTCGTCGTCGAGAATCGTCGCGCGCTTGTTGGTCGGGTGCGGGGTCGTGCCGTCGGGCATCATGACTTCGCACATCACCAGCGCGCCATTGGTGCGCGCGGCGTCCGGGTAGATCGCGACCGGCTTAAGCACGCAGTCGGAGTTTGAGCCTTCCGCCTGCAAAGTCGAAGAGCCATCGAAGCCCCATAGCGGAAGCTGTTCGAGCGCCGGAAACACGTCGAAGTCCTTGAGCTGGGTCTTGCCGCGCAGGTTTGGCACCGGCGTATAGCCGTCGAGCCAGATATACTCGAGCTTGTATTTGGTCATTACCATCTCTCTTCAGCTGCTGCGCAACTTGAACCGATGCGCAAGTGTCAGGGTCTGCTGATGCGTGCGCAGCCGCCAAAGGGCGCCCGGCCGCCGCCTCCCGCCAAACTCAAGCATTTAATGTGCCAATCGGCGCTGTGATCGCACTGCAGCATTGGGCCGCGTCAATTCGCCGGCAATTCACGGCGCGCGGATGCGAGTGCAATGAGCAAAAACGGCCGTGCACATATTGTAGTCATGCGCTGATTTGATGTGAGGCATACCGAGCAAAATTCGAGCAAAGCATTATATTAACGGAAACCGAGCAGAATCACTCATTGGCGCGCAAGCGATAAAAGCGCGCTCATCGAAGGAGCCGAAAATGTCGACGAGTATGTCTCGTGCATCGGCGACGATCTATACGTTCCCGCCGAGGGGCCGTTACGCAATTCGTGAGCAGGAAACTTCCGTTCAGGCAGCCGGTCTTCCATTGCCGCGCGGCGTGCAGCTTTCGTCCGGCAGCAGCTGGTATCACGAAGAAGCCATCCGGGCTGCGGCTGAAGCCGAGCAGGGGCGGAAGAACTGACGCTGCTAAATTTGTCTTCGGCGCGCGCGTTGCCGGGTTTGCAAATGCGCGCCTGAAGACGGTGTGTTTGATGGCGCGCTTTTCTTGATCGGATTTGTCTAGATCGCGCTATTCGAATCGCCTGGCGCCCGACAAAGATCGCCGAGTCCAATCTCCACGTTCCAGTCAACGCTTTTCGAACGGCCGTCCAGCGCGGCCGCCGCGGTAGCCACGTTCGAAGTGATTTGTGAGCTTAAGGGAGGCGGCGAGGGAAGGTTGGCTGCCCTTCCTGAACACGTATCGAACCATGTGGCTGGTCCCGGAGCCGCCGGTTAGGCGTGTTTTAGAGGAGATCAGGGCTTGGGCGTAAGTCCGACTTTGACGAGGCGGGAAAGGGTAGGGGGTCCGTCGCACCGGGCGCGTTGCCCACCGCCTTGCCGATAACGGCGCTGCCATCCAGCGAATACCCGACCTGGGATGACGCAGGTGCCGCACGACCGCCGGCCGACGCTAGTCGCGTTCTCGGGTTAGCACATCAACAACTCTGCGGATGAGCGGTGTGGCTAATAAAACAAAAGGGATCATCGTTGCCCACGCAATAATCCACGACTTGAGCCAGTGGCTCACGAATACTCCGGTGTAGATAAACGGAGCACTGGCGATCGCCGCGGCGATCGCGCAGGTCATGCCAGACTGAATTAGTCCAAAGAGAAAATGGCTGTGACGCTTCGGGATGCTCATTGGTCGCAGCCCCGTAAGGTTTCGACGGTTGTTCATGATTTAGATTAATGCCGTTGTAGTATTTCGCTACTGTCGTGAAGGGTACTTCTCAAAATGACGGGAGCTCTCGTATGTCCGCTTTGGGTCATTAGCGGACACGGCGGCTCTAAATCTTGGTGTCCGCTTTACTCCCAATAACGGACACGAAGGCGAACGGCTGGCACGTCCGCCAAGGGCCAAAAGCGGCCTCATGCACTGCAGCAACGGGTTGCTTCATTCGATTACCTTATCAGCACGCAGCACGAGCGAAGGCGGTACCTCGAAACCGATCGCGTTGGCGGTTTTGAGATTGATCGCCAGTTCGAAAGTAGTGGGCTGCTCGACCGGCATATCGCCAACTTTCTCGCCACGTAGGACATTGGCGAGCTGCCTCGCTAACTGCCGGAACATCTGTGTAAGGCGCGGACCATAGCCGATCAGTCCACCCTCCTCGGCAAATCCGGCGACTGGTAGATAGCGGGCAGGCGGAGCGCAGCCGTACGCTCAAAGATGTCAAGTCGCCGCGCATAGAGGATTGTGTCCGCTAAGGGCCATTAGCGGACTCTCCGGTGAATCGCCCGTGCAGACCTCACTGATACAAGAATCGTAACTTCAAATGCGCCCAAGCAACATCAGAATGACAACGATGATCAGGATCGTGCCGAGAACACCAACGCCACCGTGTCCGAAGCCGTAACCGTAGCCGCCGAAGCGGCCACTAAAGCCGCCCAAAAGGAAGATAACGAGGATGATAACGAGAATGAGTCCTAGCGACATAATCTTATTTTCCCCTTCGCGGAATTGATTCTTTTAACTGTGAACGCGAGCGATCATCATACCGATAGTGAGGACAACAACCGCTTCCGCCACATAAAGCCACAATGCGCGCCGTGCGAATGTGAATAAGACATCTGATTTGGTCATGATGTACACGATCAGCTTTCAGATTGCTGGCCCAATGGTGTCGAGCTAAGTTGGGTTTGTGACTACGAAGATCAACGCACAAACTAAGCTATAGTTCCCTCTCGCAAGCAATGTTAGCGATAGAGACGCCTAACTGAAGAAACGGTTGCTGTGAGCCGCATGCGGACTCCCAAAGGCGAAAATGCATTTGAAGCCGAAAACATCGGCCTTCGCGGATTGCTCGCGCGAGCTGGAGTCGATGCGGCGCGTTTACTGACCCAGGCCGGTTCCAAAGCCTCTGAAAACGAGGCAGCCAAGCAGCTACAGCGCTTGTTGCTAGAGGAGTTACATCATCGCGTGAAGAACACTTTGGCGACGGTGATCGCCATCACCTCACAAAGTTTACGTAACGCCGAAGACCTAGAAAATGGCCTACGTGCCGTCGAAAGCCGTTTGATGGCCTTAGGCCGTGCTCACGATCTGCTTCTTCAAACAAACTGGGCTAGCACGAGTAGCGACGACCTTATTCGCGTTGCGATCATGCCCTTCGACGATAAGCGGGTTTCACGGTTTCTCATTGAGGGGGCCGCTATCAATATCGGGGCCTCCTCAGTTCTTCCACTAACAATGTTTCTAAACGAACTCTGCACGAACGCTGTTAAGTACGGCGCTCTGTCGGCTGACGATGGCCGAATTGCCATCGCGTCGACGGCCGATGCAACATTTCAACGCTTCACGCTCAGTTGGACAGAAACGTGCGGTCCCGTGGTGCGGGAACCAACTCGGCACGGTTTTGGCACTCGCCTTATCAAGAGGCTGGCCAAACAGTTGAATGGCGAAGTCCGGTTCAATTACGTTACCCGAGGGATCGTATGCGAACTCGACATACCCTTAGCATCGCTACTCGCCAAAACTGAGCCGCCCACGCTCGCGATGTGATCGAATTGGCGCAGCATGTCCGCTTCGGGTCATTAGCTGCCATGCAATCTGGTCAAGGGCGCGTCTGCTTTAACGCCAATAACGGACATGGTGGCAAAGCATCGGCGCGGCAGCTAAGGGCCACAAGCGGACATCTGCCGCGTCCGTTACAACACCTGAAACACATGGAGAGTCCGCTCGCTTGCCGCAAGCGAACCGGTGCCGATTGAGCAGATTCGGTTTAACCAGCTGTACTTTTCCGAACTCGTCTCGAAGTATGGCGTAGTGCGGAAATAGTAGCTCGTCGGATCGGCGGTTTCGCCGCGATAGAGGCGATCAATGACCTCCTTCGGACCATGGCGAAGACCCATCCAGTTCATGTAGATTTGCTGCTTATCTTCGGTCTCAAGGGTCAGCCGCACCTCGATCTCTAACACGTCGTCGAGCCTGAGCAGCATCCAGCCGCCGCCGCCTGGCAACACGGCGCCCTTGAGCTTCGGTCCCTTGAAGTTGCCGGAACTGAGCCTTGCGATACGCCGGACGCCATAGGGCGTATTACCGAGAATAGAGACTTCAAATTCAAGGGCCATCGTGAACAAAAACTCGGTCTTGATCTCAGTCATGGAGGTTCTCGCCGTGCAATGGGGCCACCGCTCGATGTGAAACGTACAGAAGCCGTCCTGATATTCTTCACGGGCACTTGCGGCCGCCATGTCCGCTTCGGGTCATAAGCGGACATCGCATCACGTCCGCTTTACCCCCCAAAAGCGGACATGAACCGCGGAAGGCAGAGCTTCCCGTCGAAATCTTCAAGGCAACTCGGAAACCATCTTCAGATATTCCGCCTCCGACCATACGCGAGCGGTGCGGGTCCGCACATTTCCATATGAGCCTTGCGCCAGTGCGAATTTGGCAACGTGCTCGCCGCTCGGCGCATCAACGAAGACGACGACATCGCTGTCGCCGGTAGTGAGATAAGATTGCTTGATCTCAACGCCCAACTTCTTGGCGAGCTCACGGGCGGCTTGCATGCGTTTCGGTACGTCCTTGATCGTACGGATTCCTTGATCGGTGAAATTGAGCGATAGCATGAATGTCGGCATAAATTCCTCCTGGTTTTACGCTCCCACGCTTGGGCAACCACGTCCGAGATGGGTCCAAGCGGACATCCTGCCATGTCCGCTTCGCCCCCAAAAGCGGACTCCAGTCGGACATCGCTCCATGTCCGCTAAGGACCACAAGCGGACTCATGCGTGCAGCAAAGAGGTTATTTATTCAATCAGGTCATCAGCACAGGCGAATGACTGACGGAACGGCCGCTTGCGCAACCCGGTAGAGATCATGGCCATGGTGGGTACGGACGGGCCGCTAGGCAACGTCCTGTTCCCCTTTGAAGTCGCTGTCGGCGGTCGAGACGAGCACCGGGAAAATATCGGCCAACTTCTCTAAAGAGCGGCCTTGTTCTGTCAGGCGCGCGATATTCCACCAAGTAATGGCCATCTGGCGAAATATCCTTCGCTCCTGGTCGGATTTTGCTGTCTTGGCCCACTCAAGGCATTCGTCCGCATAGTCGCGGTAGTCCTGCGCCGATGCCATGTCGCGCTCCCATCAATGACCATGTACGCGGGATTGCCCGTTTATTGCACCTTTGGTTGATGTCGATATGACGTTGGTCACAATGAACAGATCACACGTCAGTCGCGCGAAAACCCTATGAAACGATCCGACGCCCTTTTGGTGTCTGCTTTACCCCCGAAAGCTGCCGCGAAAGTCGCTGACCGGCGCGTCGGCTTTGGGCCAATAACAGAAGTACGTCTTAGCAATAGGCTAGGTAAAGAGTGGGGCCACGGACCGCTGCGGCTGCCGCGAAGTCTTGCTACTGCCGGAACCAGGGGATGGTCAGGTAAACGCACGCCAGCATGGCGAGCACCGGAGCAACCCAGACCCATCCCGACCAAAAATAGCGGGACCAGCAGGCGGGGACCAGGGCGGCAATTAAGCCGATCGCGAGTGCGCCGAGTGCGGCCGTCGCAGTCCAGCCGTACCAAAACATTTCAGGCGCGAGAAAATCCAAGACGGGATCGACGATGTCGCGAGAGCGGTGCATGCCCGGAAGCAGGATGCCGAGCGAAGGATAGACAGTAAAGAGCGCAAGCCCCTTCACTCTCGCCAGCAAATACATCGGTCCGAACGCCGTCCCGAAGGCCAGGGCGAAGCGGCGAAATGCGGGAGCAAGCGTCACGACCCGAACCCCTTCATGTCGTTGACGACGTGACCGACGAGGAAGCTCCACCAAACAATAAATCCAAGGACGGTGGTGAGCGCGACGGTCGTGCGGCTGCGCTCGTCGGCAAACGGCCGGCACCAGCTTATCCAATAGGCCGGCAGCAGGCCCAGGCCGATCGAGACGAAATCTTCCTTCAGATCGAAGAAGCCGAGCGCGTGCCAGTGACGATCGCGTTCGAAGTCAGGCTGAATGTCGATCTTGAAGAACAGGTAGACGATCGCCCCAAGCACCGCAGCGGCCGCGTAGAGAACCACGATGGCAGTGGCAAACCCGGCCGGCTGTACGGCGCGGAAGCGGTCGAAGACGGAACGTGGACCAGCGCCGGACGGGGCCCATACCGCCAGCACCTGGTGTGTGATCGCGCCAAGCAGCGCGACCGCGACGAGTCCATGCAGGATCAGAAGCGCCGTCGTCACAGTCTGTATTGCCGATGTGGTTTAAGTGAACAGCGCCTCGGTCCCAAAAGGCTCGGCCGATCCCGGCCGGTAGCGCGTCAGAGTGAATTTCGTCTTCTGATCCGGGTCGACATCGACCAGAACGTAATTGTATTCCTCCCGCGGCGGCTGGCCTTTCCAGTAGAGTTCTGGCGGATAGCCGGCCGGGACCTTGATGCTGGTGCGGCCCGGAAGGATCGGGTCTTGTTCCGCGCCTCCACCGCCCAACAGCAGGTATTTCACACCATCGACTTCATAAAGCTCTGTTGTGTGAACGTGGCCGTTGAACACGACCAGTTCTATATCCCTGGCGTAAGCTGCAATTACTTTGTGAGGATTATCGGGCTCGGGGATTGGACCCAGGCCGGCGCGGCAGAATACCGGATAATGGAAAACGATGAACGCCTTTTTGATGCCCTTGGCCTTGGCCTCGTCCAGCCATTGCTGCAACTGAGTCATCTGCGCCGCGTATTTTGGCCGATCACCGTCCCATAACGAGGGCGACCGATAATCGTATTTGCCGGACCACAGAAAGACGAACCGCACGTCCTTGAAATCGAATTTGTAGATCAGCCGCTCGGGCGTCACCCCGAAGTTCTTCAGATACGGTACGGCAGAAAGCGTGCCCTCGATCTTCGGATCGCCCCACACTTCGTGATTGCCGATCGAAAGAAACCACCGGCCATCGAGACCAGCCGCGCGCATTTCGGCATCCGGCTCCGGCAGTTGCTTGAGCATGGTGTCATTCAGTCGCTTCCAATATGGGCTGTCGCTTATTGAAAGGCCCTGATTGCCCCACCAGACGACATCGCCGCTGTTGACCACAAACTTGGCGCGCCCGGATCGCACATGTCCAACGATCTCGCGCGCCACCCAGTCGCCGCCCTCTAGCTGGAACATTTCCCGGTGCACGCCCGGAAGCAATTTCACGTCCTCGACCGTAGCGCGGGTCACCCAACCCTTGTCCACCGACAGGGTCATGACCTCGGTCTTTGACATGAAGGGCATGATGATCTCGACAAGCTCCTTGGTGGCCGGATCAAAGATCATTTTCACGTCGCGCTTGACCACCGCTTCCGCGATCCGCTCCGGCATGACCAGGCCGAACATTTCGACAAAAAGTTTAGAAAGGTCTGAACTGCCCTCCGTGACGGGCAGGTACATCATCGGCCGCGAGTCGCCACAGGCAGCGAACGAAAATCCGCTGCCGGCTGTTGCTGTCTGCGCTTGCGCTGTGCCGACAGCCGAGGCGGCCGCCACGCCTGAAAGCAGCGTGCGGCGATCGATGCCGGCAACCGTAAAGCCCTTGGTCATCGAAACCTCCCAAACAGTTGGGAAATCATACCCTCCGGCAGGGGTTTCGCAACCGGCCTCAAGTTCAGAATGAAATGCCCGCGCGATAGGGCGCCTGGCTACGTTCCGAAGGACGAGATCGTTCGCTTCATCGAGCGATATGCGGCGCTGATAGACGCCCCGTTGCGCTGCGATCGCAGGGTCGTGGCGCTGCGGCCGAGCGCTGCATCCCGAGCGATGTCCCGCTAAGGGCCACAAGCGGACTCACGCACTGCAATATGGGTGGCAAGACCGCAGTTTTCCCTCGCCACGCGATTAGGTCATTGACCCAATTCGGCCGTGGGTTCGCCCCGATATGATCCAGATTAGCACGTCTGGCTGATGAGTGATGGTGGGGTCAGAATTCAACGAGGTTTTGTAATGAGATTTGTTTTAGTCGTTGCGTTTTTATTTGCGATCTTCCCGGCGCATGCGGAGGTCGCCAGCATCTATGGGGGCCGCGACGGTCTTTGTGGTCACCGTACTGCAAGCGGTGCTTCGTTCAATTGCTCGTCTATGACCGCGGCGCATCGTTCATTGCCGTTCGGTACGCGCGTTCGCGTCTGCTACAATGGCTGCGTGATCGTGACGATCAACGACCGCGGTCCGTGGGTTCGCCATCGTGACATTGACCTGTCACCCGCGGCCGCCCGCGCTATCGGGCTATCGCACACCGGCAAGGTGCAAATGTTGGTAAGTCAGTAAGCGCCGGGCAAGCACAGCCTGCCGGTCGATGTCCCATTTCACACCCAGAAGCGGACGCGACCGCCGACGAAGTGATCGAACATACCTATCGCATTGCGTCAATTGACGGCGAGCAATGTCCGCTTTGGGTCAAAAGCTGCCGCGACGCACATTAGTCCCGTGTCCGCCGCGAGGGGCGGGCGGTCCATTCTAAAAACCGTCAGCAAAACCTGCCCAAATTGCGGGCGGCGGTGCTGTTCCCTGTACGCCGCCAGTCCCACTTGCCCCGCAACTGACCGACCCCCGGCTTTGCGGGGCAAGTCCCTTGAGCGGCATCCCGCCCTTAATGGAGCGTGGCCGTAATCGACGCCTCATCTGAGGCTTGCGGCTTCATGCTTACTCCTACATCGCAGCGATAGCACTCGAACGTGGGCGTGAGTGATCCGCAAAGGTGCGAAGCGAGACGGCCTGTCTGCATCAGGTCCCCACAGCACGGACATGTAGGCAAGCGTTGGTGACTTGTTACGTTACGCATGGATGAGTCCCCCGACGATCCCAGCACGATATTGCCGCATCTAATTTCGGCTAATCCATGGTTTTGCAATGGCTGATCGGAAATGCCGCGGTTCCGTGATAATTTTGTCACGCAATTTGCTCAGATTGGCCTACGGAAGCGTCGGCTATGGCGCTTTCCTCTCCAAGATGGTCCCTCCCGCGTCTCACTATAGACGCAGGCTTTTTCTTGGCCGGCGTGAAAATGCAAAGTTTCGGGATCGCGGCCGTGCGATAGGCCGCATTCGTCCTAGCGCGACAAAGGGCCGTCGTTGCCACCAACTTCTCAGAGCCTGATTGTGTTCGAGGAATGTATTCGCAGGTCAGAACCCGCTATTCCAAGCGAGCGGCAGCTTCACAAATCTCACTCAGCGGGACGCCTATTTCACCACCGGCGGAACGTGCCGCGGCCGTCTGCGCCGATGCTTCCTCGGTGACAACCTTGAAGCTTACCATGGTGCACGGGCCGAACGAGGTGACGATGGCGACGTCGGTGGCGTCGCGCCCGCGCCCCATCAGGATGCGTCCGATGCGCGGCGTGTTGTGACGCGCATCGAATGTGTACCAGCGGTCGCCGAGATAGACTTCGAACCAAGCGGAAAAATCCATCGGTGCGGGATCGGCCGGCACTCCGATATCGCCGAGATAACCTGTGCAGTAGCGCGCCGGTATGTTCATGCAGCGGCACAGCGTGATGGCGAGATGGGCGAAGTCGCGGCAGACGCCGTGCCGTTCGGCATGCGCCTGCCAGGCGGTTCTGGTCGAGCTGGCGTGCTCGTAGCCGAACTTGATGCGATCGTGCACGTAGTTGCAGATCGCTTGAACGAGCGGCCAGCCTTTTGGCACCTGCCCGAACAGGGACCATGCCTCATTCGACAAACGGTCGGTCTCGCACCTGCGGCGCGATCGCGTCCGGCTCGCCGCTGTCCCGGATCAAAAAGTCCGCCGACATCGTCAGCCGACCAGCGGGCGCGCGGATAACATGACAGAAATTGCCGAAACTGTCGTGATAAGTGTTGGGCACGATCGGCGGATCGAGCCGCATCCGATCAAGCGTCACCAGATCCGCGATGCGCGACGGATGGACGCTCAACGTCAGGATCATCGGCGTCGGCTGCGGACAATCGTAGGCAATTTCGTAGCCGGCGCGAATTTGCATCAAACAACTCTTCGGTTCGCGTCAGCGGAGCCCTTATCGACATGTACCAAGAAGGAATCGCTCAAAAAGTTCCGACAGTCGAAGTCCGGCCGAAGTTCGGAATTGGTGCGTCGTCGGTGGAGGCTCGCGTCAATCAGATCGCTAATCTTATTTGCCGCTGAGGACGAGGCACGCAGCGTCGCAGAAACACCAGATAGTCAGCGAGAAGGACGCCTCGGCGCTGAACGTGGCTGTTGAGATCGTTGCCGATTTTGCTGTTGCACCCGGGTCTGACGTCCGTTGATTTGCAAGCGATAGCCTTTTCCTTGGCATTCGCCGCACACGGCCCCGTGTCGCAACCCTGAAGCGCGGCAGGCGTCACACGGTGCGGGTAATTTTTCATCCATGATAATCTTGTAGGTGGCGTGCTTTGCGATTTTGACACCGCACGCCGCGAATCGCCGAGTTAACGGGATCACCAAGTCTTCTAGCTGAAGTGGCTGATTGCAAGATCAATTCAGGAGAAGCACGAATGTTCCGTAGCCGCAGCTTCTGACCCCGAGGCGTTCTATTCTACAGCGGCGGATACTGCCCGGTCCGGCAAGCACGTATAGAGCGCCAGCTAGTGTAGGCTGCGGCGCAGATACCCGGTCGTATCGGCGCGCCTCTTCAGTCCAGAATGTGATATTCTCTACGTGGCGTGATCCTTGACACGAGGCCCATGAAGCGGAAGGCGTGGGTTGATGCAACTCGATCAGATGGCGCCCATATGGAACCTTATGTCTTTAGCCCGAAGCACAAACGGATTGGATGGGGCGTTGCGCATCTTGTCTTTGCCAGCTTGACCGCCTTGACAGCGGCGAGCGATCTTGCGGATGCCGCAAGCCTTCGTAATGAACAGTCGATGGCATCGCGCGCCACTAGCGAGCCAATCATGGCGATCGTTTCGCTGCGCGAGCAGCAGATCACTATCTACGACGCCAACGGCTGGATTATGCGAGCGCCGGTGTCGAGCGGCCAGAAGGGGCGAGAGACACCGGCCGGTATCTTCAGCGTCCTCCAGAAAGATGCCGCGCACTACTCCAATATGTACGACGATGCCTACATGCCCCACATGCAGCGTCTCACTTGGTCGGGTATCGCGCTCCACGGTGGTGCGTTGCCAGGGTATGCCGCATCACACGGCTGTATTCGGATGCCCTACGACTTTGCCGAACAGCTGTTCGACGTGACTGCGCTTGGAATGCGTGTGATCGTGGCGCCGGGCAACGTGGTACCCAGCGCGATAGATCATCCCTTTCTGTTTCAGCCAAAAGCGGGCCCGGGTGCTGCCGCCGCATCAGCCTCAGTCGCAGTCGCAGCCGCCGATGAGGCGGCCAGCAAGGCTAATCAGACGAGTCTCGCTGCCCTAGCTGCCTCCCGCGAATCGGAACGTGCGACGGTATTGGTGCGCAAGGTGGAGATTCTCAAGCTTAAAGCTGAAGCGCAGTTGGCCGTCATCGAGCGCGCGATTGCCTCGGCGGCATCGCCCGACGCTAAACAGCCGGCCGACGATGCCAAGGCGAAGGCAACTGCGCAGATCGGCGAACTCGAGGCTCAATTGGCCTCGGCCAAAGCCGACTTGCAACCAAAGCTCGATGCGGCGGGTGCTGCTCGTGAAGCAGCCATGGCGGCGGAGAACGCGCGTGTCGTCGCAGCCGACGCGGCTCGCAAAGCGGCGCACGACATCGAGCCGGTATCCGTCTTTATTAGCCGCAAGACCCAGCACCTTTATGTCCGGCAATTCTTTCAATCCATACTGGAGATCCCGGTCACCATCCAGCATGCCGATCGTCCGATCGGAACGCATATCTTTACCGCGATGGAGCGCACCAGCACCGGCCTACAATGGAGCGTGGTTTCACTGGTGGGCGGACATCCCGACGGTGCGGCAGATGAGCCGAGCGATCTGATGCGCAAAGGCCATGACAGAGACGTCGGGACAATGACGACCGACTTGGAAAGCGCGAAAGCGGCGCTGGACCGCATCGCAATCCCGCAGGACACAGTCGATCGCATCGCAGAGATGGTGTCGCCGCGGTCCTCCATAATTATTTCAGATGAGGCGTTAAGTTCGGAGACGGGCAAGGGTACCGATTTTGTCGTCGTCATGAGCAACGAGCCACAGGGCGGACTCAAGCACCGACGGCCTTCACCACAGATCGGTGTCCGTTTTGATCGCCAAGGCGCGCCTTATTGGCGTTCTCCAATCGCGAGTCAGTACTCTCCTTGGGGGCCTCGTTTTTGAACCTGCAATAATCTTTATCGTAGCGGACGCATCGAAGCCGCGCGCCTACTTGCAGCCGGCCCCCGAGAAAATCCGATGCTCAATGGCAAGTCGCCGGGCCATGTCCGCTTGTGGCCCTTAGCTGCCGCCACGATCAGAGACTGCCGCGGCGGCTTTTGGGGGTAAAGTGGACATCGAGATTTGGCACCGCGATGCCCGCTAATGACCCAAAGCGGACAAGCGCGAGAATGCCGATGCGGCGGCCAAGCGCCACATATTTGGCCCCAGCAATTTCTGACTACCTATCTTGTTAGTAGCCGCGGCGGCGCACCTTCTTTGCAGCCTTGCGTGCAGCATAGCGCGCATCACGCTCGGCCTTTTTCTCGGCTGCAATCGCCGCCGCACGCTCGGCCTCTTCGGCGGCGAGGAGAGTTGCCGCCTTTTCAGCTTCAAGCTGAGCCTGCGCCTCGCGGTTCGCGGCTTTGACCAATTCTTCCGCCAGGTCAGCCTCGCGCTTGAGACGGACGGCTTCGCGTTCGGCCATTCGGACCAGGCGGGCCTCATTGATGGCCACGCGCTCAGCCTGACGTTGCGCAATCTTGGGATCTTCGGCCGCCGCGAAAAACTTTTGTAGCAATGCCTTCTTGGCTGCTGCGGCGGTATCCTTACGCTCCTGAAAATCAGGATCCCTGTAGTTACCCATTCAATTCCAAGGCCTCTATGATTATTTGACAGGGCGCCAAACACTGAAGGTGTTTGCTTTCGCTACCCGATAGTGGCGGCTTTATCCGCGAGGAACGCCGTAACTGCCACGGATCGGCTCCGCATAGCAACCGAACTTTGGCGTGTAACGCCGCGCCGGTCATCCGCCTTCGTGTCCGCTTTTGGGCGGAACATCACGACTTCGTTCTGTCGCGGCAGCTAATGACCCGAAGCGGACTTCATGTTCGCCAAAACCAGCGGCCAAGAACGACCGCCGCAAGCATCCCGACGAACTGCGCGGTGATGAAGGCCAAGACGCCCGTAGGAGCGATGCCAGCGAAGGTGTCGGAGGCAAAGCGGACATCCCAATCTGACTTCGCCGCGGCTGCTTTTGACCCAAAGCGGACGCGGCCTTCCCGGTGGACTTTCCCGAACCGTCAAGCAAAGCGCTAAGGGACGTCGGCGCTGAAAATCCCAACGCGCTCGAGGGCCCCAGCTAGGTTGCTTGTACCTTCCTAAAAACCGTGCCTTTAATGGGAAGGCTGGAGGGGGAGATGGTGGATATACAGGAAGAACTTGAGCGACTGATTGAGAGGATCGCCGCCCACAGACTGCGTCTTCGCGGTCAATCCGAGAGGCCGCCGCCGAAATTTGAAAAAGGTGAGACTAGCGGGTCTCAAGCCATATTAGCTGCGCAGCAGCGCGCCGCGAGCAAAACGCCAGCTACAAACAAAAAGCCATCGGGCGAGCGAATAAATGAAAAGAGCGCCAAACGGGGGTTCGTTTCAGCCCTAATAGGCGGAGCCAGTCTTTTGGTACCATGGAACGAAGACCGTCGTATGCGACGCGCTTATCGCCGTGAAGTTTTGAACCACATAATGCCGCGCAACCCGGTTGATTCCCCGCCGCGTTAGATCACATTGGTTGTGCTGGGCACAACCGGGGGCGGCGGCTCGCATCCTTGCGGCGCTACTAGCCGGGACTTATTTTTTAGTTCGTCGGATCCAACACCGCCGAAGACGACGCGATTATCATCAGCACTAGGTCGGCAGCGTAGCTGCGCTTGACTCCCCTTCGCAGATAAAATCAACGGCCCAACCCCTTGAATTTTTTGCGATGCCGGCAAAGAACGCTCAGCCCATCAAGCCGCTGCCAGCAGGTCGCAGACGACGATCATAAGGCAGTCGTCACCGACCAGCCGACCGCCGAGTTTGCGACAATGCGAAAACAGCTTCTCCGATTTGCCGTCGGAATAACATTCGCTGCAGCGTTCCAGTTATCAGCCGTCGCCGAAACAGTGAACGTGAAGTATCGAGGGGAGGTAAATCTCGCGCCTTTCGAGTGCACTGATATCACCCGGAGCAGTTTCGTCAGGCGAATCTGCTACGATCGTAACAACACCTATATGCTGATCAATCTGTCCGGCACCTTCTATCATTACTGCGAAATCGACGGGGAGACGGTTGCTGGGCTTCTGCACGCCGAGTCAATCGGCGGCTTTTTTAACGCCAATATCAAAGGGCACTTCGATTGCCGGACGCATCGTGTGCCGAGTTACTAGGCCTTGGGTGCCCGCTTTACCCCCAATAACGGATACGGCAGTCAGCCGACGGCATGTCCGTTGGGCCAAAACCTGAACTCATGCACCGTAGCAAATAGCATCGCTATTCGATGACATGGTCGGCAAGGGCAAGCACCGTCGCTGGAAATTTGGTGCCCTGCGCCCTTGCTGTTTTCAAATTGATGACCAGCTCAAATTTCGTCGACTGTATAACTGGTAGATTGGCAGTCTTTTCACCTTTCAATACCCGACCGACATAGACGCCTGCCCAATGAAAGGCGTCATCAAGTTTGTTTCCATAACTGATTAAGCCACCCTCGTCGGCAAATTCGCGAAATGGATAAATCGTGGGAATCGCGTAGCGATTCGCCAGCGCGACGATCTGTTCGCGCTGGTTGAAATGCAGACCTCCAGGACCCACGGCGAGCGCGCTGGCACCCTGCTGCAGAAGGCTCGCAAATTCCGTATCGATGTCGTTCGAGGTTCGTCCGCCCAAGACAACGATTTGCAGCCCCAGGGCATTCGCAGCCTTCTTCACCTCAGGCATCTGCAAAACGGAATCCGAAAAGTTCTGGTCGACAAACTGGGCGATCACGACAGCGTTCGGAACGATTTGATGTAGTAGATCAATTCGCTTGGCCATTGGATCGGGAGAAAACCAAGTTGCTCCTGTAATGTTCCCGCTAGGCCGGTTCAGGCTCGCGACGAAGCCGTCCCTGACCGGGTCCCCGCCGGTCATGAACACGATGGGTATGGTCGCCGTTTGCTCTTTAGCCGTCGTTATCGCAACGTTGCCTAGCGTGGCGATTGTTGACACTTGACGGCTGACCAAGTCGGCTGCCAGCTCTGGCAGTCGTTCATTATGCCCTTCCGCCCAGCGATATTCGATTGCTACGTTATGGCCTTCGACATAGCCGATTTCGCTCAAACCTTGCTGGAATGCAGTCACCTCGTGTGCGAAAGGGCGGAGTGATCCGATGCTAAGGAACCCAACGACTGGCATCGCCTTTTGCTGCGCGCGCGCAGCGCGCGAGCACATGGCGGCCGCTCCTCCAGCCAGGGTGATGAAATCGCGCCGTCTCATTGCCGCCCTCAGGCTTATGCGCGTCCGCTATGGGCCAGAAGCAGACATTGGGAAACGATTGGCTACTTCACCGCGTTCGCTGCTTTTTCGATGAGTGCCGCTATCTCGCGCGGGTGCAAAAGAAAAATGGCGTGGGGGCCGGGGAGTTCGATGGTCTGGGATTGAGCCCGCGTCGCCATGAAGCGCTCCAGGTCCGGGTTGATCATCCGGTCTTGTTTCGCAACCACGGCATAGCTCGGCTTATCCTTCCAGGTCGCGACTGTGACCTTCGCCTTCAAGGCTTCGTTGAAAATCGGAACCTGAGAAATCGCCATGAAGTCCGCGACCGGCTTGGGAACGCCTGCGGCGAAGTCGGCCGGAAACGCTTCAGGGTTGACGGCCAAATAGCCGTCGCCCACCGGACCGATGCTCTTGTTGGCCGGCGGCATCTTGTCACCCAGATCGGCGACGCTCTTGCCGACGTCAGGCTGGAAGGCCGCCACGTAAACGAGCGCCTTGACGTCAGGATGCTTTCCCGCCTCGGTGATGATCATGCCGCCATAGCTGTGCCCGACCAGAACACAAGGACCGGCCTTGTCGAGAACGCGCCGCGTTGAAGCCACGTCGGCGTCAAAGGACGTCTCGGGCTCCTGGACAACGCGAACGGAATAGCCGTGACTAACGAGAATATCTGCGATCGGCTTCCATCCAGAACCGTCGGCGAATGCGCCGTGGACAAGCACAATGGTCTTGACGGCCGCGTACGCAGGGGATGACACCGCAAAAGCGGCGCCTGTGAGGAGAGCCAGAATCAAGCGTTTCATGGTGCGGCTCCGCTAATAGTGGCGATAGTCAGTATAGATGTGGCTGGAGCACCGAACAATCCGCCACCGATCGCGCAGAATGTCCGCGTTGGGTCAAAAGCCGTCGCGACGGCACTAACTCTCGGTGTCCGCTTTTGCACCCGAAAGCGGACACGGCACCGCAGGCGCGCAATGTCCGCTATGGGCCATAAGCGGACACTAGCCAGCTAATTGATCACCTCGTCGGCCGCGCGCCAGCGGCGACAGCACGGTTAATCATTGGTTAAGACACTTGCGCCAGCCTTGTCGTGCGAATCGGGCCTGGTTTTGCGGATAACCGCATGCCTCCAGGGCACCATTCGCTGACCAAAACTTGCGACCCGTGATGTCAAAGCGACCGCCTGAAAGGGAGGCTGAAATCATGCAGCGCATTCTCCTCGCAGCTCTACAACGTCAATTTAGACGGTCGCGATCTATCGCTTCAGATAAATCGAGAAGTGACGGAGAAGGAGCAATGTGATGATGAAACTTCCGTTGGCTACGGTCGTGGCGCTTGCCGCCACCATATCGGCCGCCTTCGCTGCTGACTTGTCCTACAAGGCACCAGCGCCGGCTCCAGCGCTTCCGAGTTGGACTGGTTTCTACATCGGTGGGCATGTTGGCGCAGGCTGGCAGCACCTCTCCGGCGGGATTGAGGACCCGAATGGCTTTCTTGCAAACGGTGATATATCCGGCGGTTCGGTCACAAAAGCTATTGGTGGTCTTCAGGCCGGCTATAATTGGCAGTTCGCCCCGAGATGGGTGGCCGGTGTCGAGGGTGACTTTTCGTGGACCCCGCTGTTCGACCATCGCGAGGCCAATCCGATACTCAGTCCGCTTGGGGTACCAGCCGGCCCCAACGCAATAGTTGTCTTGGATGCCAAAACGAAATGGTTGGCTTCGGCAAGCAGGATGGTGGATCAAGGGCCTCTATTACGGACATTTATCCGCGCCGAATTACTCGGGTTTCGAACTTTGCCCTCCCGAGATCGCACCG
>CAWEMR010000002.1:0-315430 GCA_963810085.1 uncultured Alphaproteobacteria bacterium
GCGCACTAGCACCAGCCAGCGCCGCTACCGCAAGCGTCTCCGCGCGGCGCTTCAGATGGTGCTGATTTGGAAGGCGTGGAGTATCGAGTTCCGCGGATTAAAAGAATGCTCAAATGACCTTTCGCTTCGGACAGTTTTATGAGTGCTCCGAAGATAGCCGCACGAGGCAGGTTATGGTTCTACACGCCAGCGACAATGGCGAGGAGGCCTTGCTGCGTTATATCGATACGCGCGTCGAGGAATGGACGAAATGGTCCGAGTTCGACACGACAAAATGGCGGCGAGCGTCGAGCGAGAAATGATGTTTGAAAACGTCGAGTGCCGGCCGAAGTAGCGCAATTCAACGACTTGACATCGCGCGATCTAGCGCGTCGTCACAATTGCCATGAGGGGGTGAGCATGACCGACCGCAGATTGGTTCTAGCCATGATCGGTGCTGGCACCGCACTGGGCGTGTCCGGCATTGCGATGGCTTCCGCAGCAAGCCCGCGTGACCTCGCTCGCCAATTCGCGGCAACGCTGAGCGCGCACGACATCGACGGCTTCGCGGCGCTTTTCGCCGAGGACTATATCAATCATCAGAACAGCGCCGCGGCACCAGGCCGCCGGCGTCACGCCCAAGCAAGGCTCGGTCGCGTTCTTTAGCGCGCGGCTGAAAGGCATCCCCGATCTCAAGGTGTCCATCGAGGTGCTGGTCGCGACCGAGGATCACGTTGCGGCGAGCTTTGTCTATAGCGGCACGCAGCAGGGCGTGCTGTTCGGCGTGCCGGCGACTGGGAAAAGCTTGAGCTTCACCTCCTGCGACAGCTTCGGCGCTGGGTGTCGGAAAGATCGCTGAGCATTGGGGCATGGGTGACATCGCCGGCGTACTGGCGCAGATCAAAGGCTAAAGATTTCCCCAATGTAGCGGCTCAGGTGAAGCCTGCGGAAGGCCGCCCAGGCTACCGAAGTGACGCTGCCGGGTTTCGATCCTACTCCGCGCCGACGAGATGATCGAACGAGGCGCTGGATGCCCGCTTCGGGTCAAAAACTGCCGCGACCGCTCCAATTCCTGGTGTCCGCTTTGCCCCCGAAAGCTGCCGCGGCAGTCGCCGGTCGGCGCGTCCGCTAAGGGCCAAGAGGCGACATCGCTCCCCTACACGCGCCCAGCGGATTGGTGTAGGTTCGGCAAAGAGCTGCCGGCGGAACATGCCGACGTTCCGTGAAACCAAAGGCAGCGGCTGTGCCTCCGGCGGGCGAGCATTCCGAAGATAAATCGACAGGTTCGGGACACTTCTGCATTTGCGGAAGGCGCTCAAGCGCATGGGCAATGCCATAAAACTTCCCCGCCGCACATTTCCTACATCTCGCAGCCGGCGCTGCCGCGCTCCCGGCCGTGCTCGCGGATCGCAATCGCGGATACTTATCCGTCGCGGCCGGTGCACCTGATCGTCGGCTTCCCTGCCGGCGGCCTTACCGACATCCTGGCGCGCTTGCTAAGTCCATGGCTGTCGGAGCGGCTCGGCCAGCAATTCATCGTCGAAGATCAGCCCGGCGCCGGGACAAACATTGCCACTGAAACGGTCGTGAGGGCGCTTCCGGACGGCTACACGTTTCTCATGGCCACGTCGACGAATGCCATCAATGCGACGCTCTACAACAATCTCAAATTCAATTTCATCCGCGACACGACGCCGGTCGGAAGCATCGCCCGTACGCCGCTCGTCATGGTGGTCAATCCGTCGTTTCCGGCCAATAACGTCCCTGATTTCATCACCTATGCCAAGGCCAAACCCGACAAGATTAATATGGCGACAGCTGGCATCGGCAGTTCGGTTCATCTCGCCGGCGAGCTGTTCATGACAATGACCGGAGTTCAGATGGTCCCAGTGCAGTACCGCAACAGTTACGTGCCCGATATGCTCGCCGGACAGGTGCAAGTGGTGTTCAGTCCGATACCCACGACGATCCAGCAGGTTAGGGCGGACAATTGCGTGCCCTCGCGGTGACCAGTGGGACACGTTCGCAGGCCCTGCCAGACGTTCCGACCGTCAGCGAGTTTGTACCGGGCTACGAGGCAAACGTGTGGAATGGGATCGTCGCGCCGAAGAACACGCCTGCCGAAATCATCGACAAGCTCCACAAAGAGATCGATGCAGCCCTCGCCGATCCCAAGATAATGGCGCGCTTCGCCGACGTAGGCAGCGTTCAAAGTCGATGACATCTGCCGACTTCGGTAAGTTCATCGCCGAAGACACCGAGAAGTGGGGCAAGGTCATCCGGGCGGCCAACATCAAGGCGGAGTAAGGTAATCTCGCCGACCGAAATTCCATATTTCCCGTTCCGCGAATTTGCTGAGGCCGATGTAGCTGCCACGCGACCTAATCTGAGGCGTGGCCGCTTTACCCCCGAAAGCTGCCACGGCTTTGGCACCGGCGCGTCCGCTATGGGGCTAACAGCTGCCTCGTGCACTGCAGCAAATGTGCTATCGCTGCATATGCGGGCAAAACAAATTGAGACCCGCTAATCCGGCAGCCCGGCTTCGCGGAACGCCTCGCTCATGACGGCCGTCAACGCCGGCGCCCAGCCCGAAGCTGAAAAGAACTGGCCGTAGCGGAATCCCGGTTGCAATTCCACGACCCGCGCTGCCGTAGCTTTGGCCTCGTCAGGCCGTCCGAGCCTGACCAGTGCCGCTGCGAGTACCCCATAGCACAGGGGAAACCCGGGCGCGGACTGAACCGCCTTGCGCCCGGCTGTCATCGCTTCTTCGTATCGGCCAAGTTTGAAATGCGCGGCAGATACGGCCACGAAGGCAGAGGTGCGCCAAGGATGCGTGTGGGCTTAGCCGCAGGCCACGCTCTGTCCATTCGATCGCTCGCTCCGCTTTCCCCGCCAAGCGCCAGAACGACGCTGCCTTGAATGTATGTGACAGCCGATGAGGGGACTGAGGGCGAGCGCCGCCTCGAATGAAGCGAAGGCAGCGGCACGATCATGCTTGTCCATCCCGATAACAAAGCCGGCAAAACTGAGAGCAAGCGCATCGTCTTGGCCATGCGCTATGGCTGCCTCGGCATGGCGGATCGAGGCCGTCCGGTTTTCCTGATCGTGCAGTCCACCCCGCAGGAAGATCGAGGATGATGGCACTCAGCGGCGTATGCGTGCGCCAGTGCATAAGCCGGATCGAGTGCTGGGCGCGTGAGAGACCTCGCCAGAGCCTTTATCGATGGCGCTGGCATTCTCGTATAGACGTCGGACTGGGCTTGCAGAACAAGATCATAGGCATCGAGGCTGTCCGGTCGTTTGCGTTTGACGCGTTCGGCTTCGGCCAGGCGTAGGCTCGGCTCGATGGCGCCGACGACGGATAGTGTGATCTCGTCCTGAAGGGCGAAAATATCGTCGACTGCGGTCGTAACGCTCGGCCCAGACATGGGCGCCGGTCGCCGCGTCGATGAGCTGCCCGGTGATGCGCACGCGATCGGCCGCTCTTGCGCACGCTGCCTTCCAGCACATAGCGCACGCCAAGCTCGCGGCCGACCTGCGTTACGTCGACCGCTCTGCCCTTGTAGGTGAAGGTTGAATTGCGCGCGATGACGAAAGCCACTCGATGGGGACAGGCCGGTGATGATGTCCTGACGATGCCGTCGGCGAAATACTCCTGCTCCGCATCGCCGCTCATGTTCTTGAACGGCAGCACCGCGATCAGGGCTTGTCGGGGAGCGCCAGCGCCGGTCGGGCGCCTCCTGCTGCCGCGCCGCCGGGGCGAACGCCATAGACGCGCACGGGCTGGGCGATGTTCTTGATCCTCCTTTTCGCCCATGTCTGTTGACGTCGAGTGGTAATTTCCCTCCGAGATGCCGATAGGCATTGTCGGAAATGCAGATCGCCCCAAGCTCGGCCAGCGGTTCGATCCGCGCGGCGATATTGACGCCATCGCCGAAGATGTCATCCTCGTCGATGATTATATCACCAACGTTGATACCGATCCGAAACTCGATGCGACGTTCCTCGGGAATACCTCATGTTGCGCTCTGCCATGGCGCGCTGAATTTGCAGTGCACAGCGCAGCGCATCGACCGCGCTCGCAAATTCGACCAGGGCACCGTCACCGGTGGTCTTGACGATGCGGCCACGGTGTTCGGCGATCTTTGGATCGACGACTTCGCGCCTGCATGCCTTAAGGGCCGCGAGAGTACCTTCCTCGTCAACGCCCATCAGGCGGCTGTAACCGGCAACATCGGCCGCGAGGATGGCGGCTAACCGCCGTTGGAACCGCGCCTCGGCCATAGAGTTCACCAACCTAACGTGATTGCACCAAACCCGATGGTCGAGGGCGGGGTGTGTCCATCGAGGCAAAAAGGCCTTTTGCAATGTGGGAATTGGTATTCGCGAGGCGCCGCTTTGGGTCAAAAGCGGCCGCGACGAGCATTTGGCTCCGCGTCTGCTTTACCCCCAAAAGCTGCCGCGAAAGTCTCTGATCAGTGCGGCAGCTAAGGGCCAAAAGCAGACATTCAACCATTCATTCGATCAGTTCGTCGGCGAGCGTGAGGAGCGAAGGCGATACAGTTATGCCGAGTGCCTTGGCGGTCTTCAAGTTGATGACGGATTTTGGTTGCTTGCTGCACCGGCAGATCGTCCGGCTTCTCGCCTTTGAGAACGCGGCCGGTATATAGGCCTAATTCCCGGGAGGCGGTGAGAAAGTTTGCTCCATAACTCATCAGGCCACCGGCTATCACGTTCTCGCGGTACGCATACAGTGCGGGCACCTGGTGGCGTGCCGTCAATGCGGCAAGATGGTCGCTGTGTACCATAAAGAGGACCTCGCCACGTTAGCAGCGCGCCCGCTTGCTCACGGATCGGAATATTGCAAAAGCTGCATCGATTTCGCTTGGGCGACCGCATTGAGAATCAGCAGGTTCATTCCAAGGGCATTTGATGCATTCCTTTGCTTCCTGGCTCGTCGGATTTGGCTAAGGCCCGGTTGGCTGGGTTGACCAGAAACGCGATCTTCGTCACGGCGGGCATTAGCTCATGCAGCAGCTCAAGGCGCTTTGCCGTAACTGTAGTTTGAAGGGCGGTGAGGCCAGTGACGTTGCCGCCGGGATGATTGAGGCTTTGAACAAGGCCAACCTCGACCGGATTGGACCCGAGCGAAAAGACGATTGGGATGGTTTGGGTCGCTGCCTTGGCGGCAACCGCCGACGCGGCAGTATTGGGTATCGCAATGACGCTTACCCCCCCCGAACCAAATCGGCGACCAGTTCCGGAAGTCGTTCGAAATGGCCTTCCGCAAAACGGAATTCGATCGCGACATTTCGGCCTTCTGTCTAGCCAGTTTCAGCCAACCCGCGGCGGAAACTAAGTTAGATATTCGGGAGCATCGCCGGACGACCAGCCGCTAAGATAACCGATCACCGGCATCGCGGCCTGCTGCGCACGCGCCGCGAGCGGCCAACTCATCGCTACGCCGCCGATCAGCTTAATGAACTCGCGCCGCTTCATGGACCTCGTCCTCAGGCCGAGGAGTTCACCCTACCACACGGTAGGGCGAGATTTGTGCGTCAAGGTTGCCATGTCCGCTTTGGGTCATTAGCTGCCGCGGCGGCTCTAATTCTTGGCGTCGCTTTCCCCCGAGTAGCGGACGCGACACAGCAAGGTCGGCGTGTCCGCTTTGGGCCATAAGCGGCCTCATGCGCTGCAACATGATTGGCGAGATGCAAACAGAAAGACCGCCTCGTGATGGCCTTTCCGAAATCCGATTAGGTTGGTCGACTTTAGGTGAACAGCGATAGGATCGCCTGTGCCTGATCTGAAGCCGCGGCGATCAGTTCATTATAACTTGTGTGCCCTTGAGCGGCAGCCTTCAGAATGCATTCAGCGAGATACGCTTTTGTTGCTGACGTTGAGTATTCCAACGGCACTCTTGTCATGACTTCTTCGAGTGCGTTCCTCATGTCTTGGATGAGGAGAGGGTCAAATTGTGGCATAGCTCAGCTCCCGATAGGTAGTCTTGGGTCTTCTATGCGACGCGCCTCAGCCAAACACGAACAAGCCAATTTCATCAACACGGCCTAAGTAACAGAGCAAATATGAAAGAATTTTGGACGACGAGAACAGTGTCGTGTCATTCACGCCGTTTTGAACGTGTGACAAGATGTCCGCCAAAACTCCGACGAGGCCGATGACGCGTTGCGCCGCTTTGAGAATTTCGCATTCTTCCGTTCCATCGCGCGACAATGTGTCACTGACCCTGATCGGCGCGACACGTGACTGACCGGCCGCGCCGCATCTGACGGAGTCACAACATGCTCAAGCGCCTCGTTGCGGTGGTGGCCGCAGCGACTTTTTCGTTTGCCACAAACGTCACATGCCGGAACGAAATGCAGCAAGATGCGTTTCGCGGTGAGGACGTCTGGTGACTTTACCGCGAAACCGGATGCCAGTTTTTGTGAGAATTAGCGCTGAGAGCGGCATGTCGCGCCCCGGAGACATAGTTTATTTGCTTGCGAGCACCATTGCTGGCCTCATCACGTTTTGGGTCGTGTGGGCCTACTTCTACAATGCGGAAAAAGGTGAACCCATAATCCAGATCGTCCCTTTGTTTTTTGCCGGAGCTATTTGGTTGTTGGCGCGACTTTGCCGATGTTGACTGGCTAATCCCTGAGCGCGTCCCGAGGCTCAGCCCGGCACAAAGCGCGACGACGCGACGCGCATTGTGGCGAACTTGTAACGAAACCCCTAATTCTCGCTCTGCGTTCCTTCAGCGGGGCGATATTCCTCAAAGGAGATCGCCATGAAGAAACGATCTATTGCGCTAGCCGCGGCCCTACTGTTGTCGAGCGCTGCGGCGGCCTCGGCAGCGACCATACCCAGCCAGGCGAAAGCGAGCGACACGCTCAATCTAACGAGCACCCAGCAGAAGACCGCTTGGGACGACCTCTATATGCCGTCGCTCAATCAGGAGGCACCTTCAGGATTTAACCTCATAGTTGGGGCGGTGATTCCCAACAGCGTGACAACGGCGGCGGTCCCGAGCAAGGCCGCGCAGGCCGTCCCATCCCTTCGGCCTTATGACTTCGCCATGGTGCAAGGGAAGCTTGTGATCGTGAACCCGGCCGATAAGAAGATCGCGGAAGTGATTACGGGATAGGCGCACCCGCGATCTTCCCAGGCTAGTAGTCACCCGGCGCCCGCGGAACCCCCGCGGCGCCGGTTTGTCTGCCTTGCTCCCAATAACGGATATCGACTTAAATGGGGGCATACGAAGATTGCCGCCGGCGTCCGCTTTGGGTCAAAGCTGCCGCGACGCACATTTAGCCCCCGAAAGCTGCCGCGAGAGTTGCCGACCGGCGCGGCAGCTACGGGTCCAACAGACACAGCGCCTGACGGCGAGCCGCCGATAAAACGGCGGCGGATCGAATGAAACAGGCCGACAACTGAGGCGGCCTACGTCACGCGGTTCGCTTAATCGGTTTTGACTGCTCGATAATGGCGTCTGCCAGAGCGAGCCATTCGGCGGCCATTTCGCGGTTGATGGCGCGGTCATCCTGGCCCGTTATTTCGCGCGTAATTCCCAAACAGTGCGCGGCGTAGCGGGCGTAATCCTTGTGCTTGTCGTTCTTCGGAACGGCCATGATCCCACCTTGCTGTTTCTCGGCTGGCAGCCAAATGTGGAATGGGTTGCGACGGCGAGTTTGGTCAAAATCGAACATCTTATAAGTCACCAACTGAGGCGGCCTATTCGCGTCCGGTAAGCTCCGATGTCCGCTTTGGGTCAAAAGCGGACGCGGCGGCTTTAACTGGTGGTATCCGCTTTGCCCCCAAAAGCTGCCGCGGCGGTCGCTGATCTGCGCGTCCGCTCAGGGCCAGAAGCGGACATCGGACCTTGTTCCACTCGGTACCCCCAGTCGATTGACCGGATAACGTTCTCTGTTTCAAATGCTCAGGATGGCAGGGGATATCCCGAGTTCAGACCAGCTCGAAGGCCCTCGCTTTACGGCGAGCGGCGTATGGCGTGGCAGCGTTGAGATCGCGCCGATTGCGGCATTCGTGATCCCGTTTGGAATTGCCTTTGGTGTTGCGGCGTCTGCCAAAGGAATCTTGCCGGGAATTAGCGTGTTCATGAGCGTTGCCATCTATGCCGGGGCTTCACAGTTCGCAGCACTGGACCTTTGGCACGCGCCTCTGCCGCTGGCGACGCTCGCTCTGACGGTGCTTGCCGTCAATGCGCGCCACATTTTGTTGGGTGCAGCACTCGCGCCATGGCTACTACAAATTCCGATTGTGCAGCAACTCGCGGCGCTGCTTCTCCTCAGTGATGCGAATTTCGCGCACACCATGGCCGCCCGAGACCGCGGAGAAACCGACGCCGGCATCTTGTTCGGCAGCGGGCTGACAATGTGGATCATTTGGATTGCAAGCACTGCTGTCGGTGCGCTTGCAGGTTCATTGCTGGGCGATCTGTCGCGCTTCGGTTTCGATGCGGTCATGGTCGCCTATTTCACGGCTGTGATTGTCGGCTGGTGGAAGGGCCGGTCGGACTTGTTCCCTTTCATCACTGCCGCGGCAGTTGCTGTTGCTGGCACCTATGTATTGCCGCCAGGCTGGCACATTATTGCCGGCGCTCTTGCAGGAGGTCTCGTGGGAGTGTGGCGCCATGGTTGACACGGTTGCTGCGATCACCGCCGTCGTTCTCTTGGCGCTTGTTACTATGGCAACGCGTGTTGGCGGCGTTTGGACCATGTCATTTGTCACGATCACACCCCGCGTTGAAGCCTTTTTGAAGTACATGTCGGTATCGGTGCTGATCTCGATTGTTGCCGCGACTACTTGGGCCGCAGGGCCACGCATTTGGCTTGGAGTGGGTATAGCTGCGCTTGTGATGATCGCGTCACGCAGCGCGGTAGGTGCCATGCTAGCAGGCACGGCACTCGCGGCATTAGCGAGAAACTTCGGATTCTAAATTCGAGACGTGAATAGCTTGTCCGCTTGGGTCAAAAGCTGCCGCGACGCACATTTAGTCCCGTGTCCGCTTTTCACCCGAAAGCTGCCGCGGCAGTCAGCCGACGGCATGTATGCCAGGGATGACCGGCCTTGAGCTACTACCCAAGGCAAAAGCCATGCGGCCGGATGTGCCGATTATCATGATAACGGCCTATGGCGATGGCGAGACCAAACAGAAGGCACTGGAACGCCGGCGCGAGGCCGAGAAGCAGGCCGCCGCCCGCCGCGCGCTCGATCCGCAGGTGAAGGTGGATGCCCACCGGCTGGTGACCGAATGGAATGAGCGCCAGGCGCTTGTCGCCGACGCGCATCGCGGACGAGATGCGGATAGAGCGCGCGCGAAGATTGCTCGGCGAATGACCGTCCAAATGTCCTGAAAACCTCGTTCTTGGTAGCCCAGCGGTAGCCCAGGTTTGATCGGACAACGCTTTATTGCGCTAACTGATTGAAATAATTGGCTGGGGAACTAGGATTCGAACCTAGATTGACGGAGTCAGAGTCCGCAGTTCTACCGTTGAACTATTCCCCATTTAACTTATTGAAAATAAAGTACAATTCTGTTTCGTTTTGCAAATTAGCCCATGGGTTTTGCAAATAACGGTAAAGCGCCCGCACATATAGATGCCAATCCGTTCACGGTCTAGCCCTCTACGTGCATCAGCCTTGGTCGCGCGCTGCCTCTCGCAGCAAACTCCATTTGGTCCTTGAACCGCATGTAGCGCTCCACCATTGGACGTGACATTCCGATGTCGTTTGCGATCTGATCGACCTCATAGCCCAGCGAATATCGCAACAGGATGCCCGTACCCCGTAGTCCGTGGATGGTCGGGTTGGCCGCATCGTCAGCATCAATATCCCATTCGTACTTGCGGGAAGTCGCGCCGTTTCATCTGTACTCCCTTGCGTCAGTCTAGGATAAACGCAGGCTTTATTGAAATTATTCGATGTCCGCTAAGTGCCAGAAGCGGACATTGATCGACTTTGCGATTTACTTAGACATGGAGGCCGCTGTCCGCGCGGCAGGACAATCCTAGCTTCCGTGAATTCGCCGCGATACGCGGTGCGCTGCGACATGCGTGCTGTCATCAACTTCGCGGACTTGGCAGCAAAAAATTACTGCTGAGTTCCACCCGCTTTGCGGTGGGTTATCGTCCCCGTCACCACGGGCTTGGTTTTGGGCTTGGTTTCCGCTGAGACTTTGGTGGTGAAAACTTGTTTGAATGTGTATACAAGAAACGGTTTCGAACCACCCTTTGATTTTTCTCCGGCGCTTTGTTGATTGTTACCGGATTGAGTTTGGTTAGTGCCTCCAGAAGTCTTTGCAGCGTGAGATGAGGTCGCAGTGGTGCTTTGGCCGCCTCCACTGTTTCCACTCTTAGCAAATGCCGGCAACGACAATCCAACAGATGCGACAACTATCACGATCGTAAAAGAAAGAGCGCCCTTAGACATCTTCGTCCCCCCTTTGAAACGCAGCATTACTTTCCTAGCAGTCTGCGACCCGTTTGTCAGAGATAAGGTGCCTCCGACGACCGAGCCGATGTCCGCTTTGGGTCAAAAGCAGACATTTTGCGATGCGGGAGGGATGTCCGCTTTGCCCCTAAAAGCGGACATGGCCCGCGGACGGCAATTGTGACCGGAGCACGCGGCCACCGAATCTCACTGCATCCACCGCGACGTGAGCGGGTTCGGCAAGTCTGCAACGGTCGCAGGGCTTGCAAATTCGTTGAGCACTTCACGTTTAGCGATGGCGTCCCGCCCATCGATCACCTCGCCGACGACCGGCAGCATGTCTTTCATGTACTCGCGAATTTGCTTGTCGGCGATTGAAGCCGCCCACGCGCGGACACGCCGGTCGATGATTGTCGCGGCAGCTTTCGGGGGTAAAGCGGACACCACCAGTTAAAGCCGCCGCGGCAGCTTTTGATCCGAAGCGGACATCCTTGGCGTTAGGTAAAACGGTGCGCCTGAAATCGTTCGTTTTTGTTTCTCGTCTTTTGGTTTTGTGGGTGCAGAGTTACGGCGGCGGTTTACCTTGCGCAAGGGAGGCAACCCAGGATGCGCCGACTTTGGATGATCGCGGTGGGAGCAGCGCTCGTCGGCAGCGGCAGTTTCGTTCCATCCTTGTTCGCTCAAAATGGCGACCTCAACAATTGTGAAACTAAATTGGTGGCGTTCGCGAATGAGCTCGATAGCCTGCTGGCGCGCAACCCGCGCGACCTGAACATAATTTATGGGCTTCTGCTGCATCACCTTCCGGTCCATGGATGCACAGCCGACGTCGCTTCGGCAGCAATCAAGACTTCCGCCTATTTCAAGGGAGAGGAACGGGTTTCGGGCGGCCGCAGCACGCTGTTCCGGCTTTCCAACGCGACCGCGTACTCGCGCGGAGTTGCAATATTGCTTGTCCTCAAGGACACCGGCGATTGGGAACAGCCGTTTGCGATCTGGGATCCGCCCTATCCGTGACCCGGCCATTGGCACACAGCGATCCCCTTCATGCCCCGAAGCGGCGCTTCCCGCCTCCCCAAAGTAATGTCCGGTGTTGGCCCAAAGCGGACACGCTAATCGTTGGCGTTCATGTCCGTTATTGGGGGTAAAGCGGACGCCGCAAATTGCAGCCGCCGCGGCAGCTTTTGACCCATAGCGGACAGCGGCAGTCGAGGATTTTTGAGCCTCGAAGCCGTTCCGCCGGATGCAAATTCCTGCTCTAATAGCGTCGCAAGTCGGCATGGTCCCAAGCCTCGGGGCAGGCAATGCGACGACGCGAATTTGTTACGCTTTTCAGCAGCGCGGCGCTTCTACTACCCATTGCTGCACGAGCCCAGCAGCCCGAGCGGACACGCCGTATCGGCGCCTTGGTGGCTTTCGCCGAGAACGATGCGGAAGGGCAGGTGCGCATCGCTGCGTTCCGGCAGCGATTACAGGAGCTCGGCTGGAGCGAAGGCCACAATCTACAGATCGACTTCCGATATGTCGGTGGCGACGTCGAGCGCATGCGTCCTGCGGCGGCGGAGCTGGTAGCACTCACGCCCGACGTGATCTTTGTGCATAGCAATCCCGGCGTTGCCGCGCTACAGCAGGTCAACCGCACCATCCCGGCCGTGTTCGCGCAGATTGCCGATCCGGTCGGCAGCGGCTTCATCGACAACTTGGCACATCCGGGCGGCAACATCACCGGGTTCTCCGTTTTCGAAGCTGAAATTGGCGGCAAATGGCTGGAGATACTCAAAGAAGTCGCACCCACCGTGACGCATGCGGTATTGCTGTTGCATACGCAGACTGCTGCCAACGTCGCTATCCTACACGCGGCCGAGACGGCCTCGACTTCCCTCGGGATCACGGTGACGAGCGCGGGCGTGCAGGATGCGGCGGAGATCGCATCGGCATTCGAAACTTTCGCTGCGCCCAACTCCGGGCTCCTCCTCATGCCGCACTTCGTCACGGTGTCCAATCGCGTCTTGATCGGGGAACTCGCCATCCGCCATCGCATGCCGACCGTCGCTCCGTTTCGTTTCATGGCGGCGAGCGGATCGCTGGTATCCTATGGTGTCGACGTGGTTGAACTTTTCCGGCGCGCCGCGAGCTACGTCGACCGTATCCTGCGGGGCGCCAAACCAGATGAATTGCCTGTGCAAGAGCCGACCAAGTACGAGCTCGTTGTCAATCTCAAGACCGCGAAAGCGATCGGACTAACAGTGCCTGCGACTTTACTCGCCCGCGCTGACGAGGTGATCGAATAGCCAGCACAATTGTTGCGACGCGGAATGTCCGAGTTTGGCCCATAGCGGACACGCCGTTCAGCGACAGGCGCGGCAGCTTTCCGGTGTAAAGCGGACACGGGACTAAATGTGCGTCGCGGCAGCTAATGACCCAAAGCAGACAGAGGTTGGTCTACTATTTGTAATACGCCACACCGCAGCCTTCGTGGCCGATACGGACCTCAATTGATTGCTTCGTTGCAGGCTTTCCCCCCTTAGAAAATTTATAGTCCATAGTAGCGAGGGTGCCTTCCGGTATGCCCTGGAGTGCGTCGTAAGCTCTTTGGCCTATCGGGTCATTGTCAAATGTGAAGGTGCGAACATCCATGCCAATCATGCCGGGACTTGGGAATGCTGTGAATTTGCCGTCTAAAATGTTGAAACAGGAGACATAAAGGTCGCGATCGTGAAACTCCTTGTTGTTCGCATCATTGATTTCCTTAAGCGTCGTGGCCTCATCGCTCTTGAGGGCAGTGATGGCGCGGTCGAGCATCGCTCTTGCTTCATCCGCGGTTCCAAATTGTTGAGCGGCAGCCGAACCAACCCCTATCAGCGCTAGAATCGCAATAGCTGAGGCAGTGAAGCTCTTGGTCATGAGGTTCCCACTTGACAACTAAGCACCACAATATAAGTCGAATGTAGGTCTGCACGTCCGGGCTACTACTGCGCGCTAAGTGTCATATGTCTGCTATTGCGACTTAGCGGACATTTGCGAGGGTAAAACGGAAAACTGACGCGCTCAGTGGGCTGATGCCGTTTGCGGATCGAAGTGAGTTAGCGCGGAGCGGCACGCGGCCGAGACGTTGCTGCGATTAGAAATCAGGCACCCTGCAACACGCTCACGGTCGGGGATAAATTGCCCGCAGATTGTAATGGCATCGTCCATGCACGCCATCTGGTCGCTGTGCTGGCTAGCCTTGGCGACGCCCGGCGCCGGGTGGCCCGCCATCACCAGCGCGAGGCCCGTCAGCCCGAATACGATTCCCACCAGTCCAAGCGTAAACCGAATTCTCACAGGCTCCTCCCGATGCGTAAGGTAAGCCCGACCACACCCATTAGAAGCGCTGGAGGGCAAAAAGGTTCACCATACATCTCGGGCCGCCGCCTTACTTCAATGCTGTCGAGACCGACGAGAGCGTAGTGGTGAGCTTGGTTCCGACGCCCTTGAGCACGGTAATAATGGCGACGGCGATAAGACCTTACTCACCCGGTTCGTCTCGCAGAAAATTCTTGATCGTTTGAAACGTGCTCCAGAGTAACCCGAAGTCGTGAATTAGAAGTTGAAATTGCACGCCGGATTCCGTGCGACTATGGCGTGCCCGAGTGGCTCAACTGCAACGCTCCGGTGTGCCCCCGCCCACGAGCCGTCCAGTCTTTCTTTTCTCCCGCACCGCTTGCAATACCGTGAATCATGAAACTCGATGCAACACAGGGGGACGCATCCATCGCCTCAGGTTTGATAGTCCGTCATTAGGCGAATACGTCGGCGACGAGACTAATGTCCGCTTCTGGCTCTTAGCTGCCGCGCCTGCCAATAATTGTCGCGGCAGCTTTTGGGGGCAAAGCGGACATCGCAGCCGGCCGAGGCGCGGCGCACCTACGAGCTTGCCCTTCCTGAGAGGAGCGGGCGCTCTCGATTTTGAGCGCTAAAATCACCCCGGTCGCGGGCAGGAGCGAGGTAACACAATGAGCAAAGTGACGAGCTTCGAAACTGACATCCGGGGGTCGTCATCGTCGGGGGGAGCAAGCTGATTTGGTGGGCGACCGAGCGCGCATGGGGTAAATTCTCGTAGCAGAACCGTTTGAGCGCCTGTTCACCGGAATGTCCACTATTGGCCCTTAGCGGACACGCCGACTTTGCTGCCTCGCGTCCGCTATTGGGGGGAAAGCGGACGCGCCAGCAATGGATAGGTGCGGCAGCTAATGACCCAAAGCGGACATCAGCGGTTTTGAATGGTCCAGGTGCTTTGTTGGCAAGGTGGTTGCACCCAGTAAACACTCCCGGGCGTCGGGCCACCCCACGAGAGACAACCGCCGGGCGCGAGGATGGTGACGATCTGTCCTAATTTTACTGTGCTGGCGTTAAGCTGCGCTATTTGAGCTTGCAGGTCAGCTATCCGGCCTTCAAGGCATCTTGTCCCGCAGCCCCGCGCTTGAACACTCACATTCGTTGCGAAAATTGCGACGACATTTACCAGAATAATTGCGAGAACGCGCATATCTAATCTCCTGTTCAGCCCTCAAAAGAGATCACACTTTATCGTAACGAAGATCAGCCTTCCATAACCGAGGAGCTTCGGCACGGTGGTAGGCGGTGAGCGGGTCGCGGATGTCCGCTTCTGGCCCTTAGCTGCCGCGCCGGTCGGCGACTTTCGCGGCAGCTTTTGACCCAAAGCGAACATTCATGTTCGCCAAAACCAGCGGCCAAGAACGACCGCCGCAAGCATCCCGACGAACTGCGCAGTGATGAAGGCCAAGACGCCCGTGGGAGCGATGCCAGCGAAGGTGTCAGATAGCGAGCGCGCAATGGTCACTGCCGGATTGGCAAATGAAGTCGAGGCCGTGAACCAATAGGCGGACGTTATGTAGAGGCCCACTGCGTAAGGCACGGCTGCAGGTGTGCGCGCTACACAGCCGAGGATCGTGAGCAGCAATCCGAAGGTCGCGACAAATTCCGCGAACCACTGTCCTGCGCCCGTTCGGGCGTTCGCGGACACTTGCCATACCGGCAGTTCAAACATCAGGTGCGCGATCCAAACGCCGATCACCCCTCCGATAATTTGCGCCACGATGTAGGTCACCGCGTTCGGCCAAGACAGCTCTCGACGCAGTGCAAACGCGACGCTGACCGCTGGATTGAAATGTGCGCCGGAGATCGGTGAAAACGTCAGGATCAACACTGCCAAAATTGCGCCGGTCGGCAAGGTGTTGCAAAGCAGCGCCAGCGCGTTGTTACCGCCCGCGAGCTTCTGGGCCATGATGCCGGAGCCGACAACGGCCGCAAGCAGAAAGGCCGTCCCTAAGCACTCGGCAACGCTGCGCTGCGTCAGCGATGGCATTACGTCGGCTCGGCCGCTTTCGCCATGGCTCCTTGCATGCGGCCAATCTGATGCAGCTTGCTTTGCAAGGTTAGGCTATCGAGTGAGCGCACTGGCAACGCCGTGAATATGCCGATCCGCTGGTGCAGCATTCGATAGGCATCCTTGAACGCAAGCGCGATCTCGGCCGGATTGCCCTTGGCTTCGGCCGGGTCGGGGACACCCCAATGGGCTGTCATCGGCTGACCTGGCCATACCGGGCAGGTTTCGCCAGCGGCGTTGTCGCAGACGGTGAATGCAAAATCGAGAGGTGGTGCGCCGGGTTTCGCAAACTCATTCCACGACTTTGAGCGAAAGCCCGAAGTGTCGTAGCCGAGGCCCTGCAACAGCCGAATGGTTTCTGGGTGAACCTGTCCTCTCGGCTGACTGCCTGCGCTGTAGGCGTGGAATTTTCCCGCGCCCAGCTTGTTCAAGATTGCTTCCGCCATGATCGAGCGGGCCGAATTGCCGGTGCAAAGAAACAGTACGTTGAACGGTTGATCGGCCACGGCACGCCTCACGCAGCCGGGCAACCGCACGCAGCGGATGGCGCTGGTGCGGCTTCCGGCACGCAGCACGACTTCTCATGCGCAACTCGCGCCTCGCGCTCGCCAGTCCCGTCGCCGTAGTCGGTGCTTTCGCCGCTAGTGAGAAACGTCTCCCACGAAATGCCAGCCGGATCGTCAATCCATGATTTTTCCGACTTGGCGTAGCAGCAACTTGTCTGACCTTGCTCGATCACGTTGCCGCCCGCCTTGTGCAACCGGGCGTAAATCTCTTTCAGTTCGTCCTTATTCTCGACTTGAATGCCGAGATGATCCAGTCCGGCTTGCCGACCGCGGGTCGAGATGGCGAAATTCACGCGCGGATCATCAAGCATCCACTTTGCGTAATCCGTCTTGGTGACAGACGGCTGTGCCGCGAACAGCGCCGAATAAAAGCCAACGGAGAGTTGTAAATCATCCACGGCGACGTGCACGTGCAGGCGTTTCATGGGCGGCTCCTTCAGGTTTGCAGACTGCCGCTGGCGCGCACGATGCAGACGCACCTTGGCAGCAATTTTCGGTGAGGAAAGCGAGCAGGCCGTTCATAGTCTCAAAGCGTGCCGCATAGATCATTGAACGCCCTTCGCGGCGCACAGTGACCAGACCCGCGACGCGGAGCCTGTCGAAATGGAAGGTCAGCGTGTTCGGGGCAAGATCAAGTTCTTGCGCCACACGACCAGCGGCCAATCCGTCAGGCCCCGCCTGTACCAACAAACGGAAGACATCGAGACGGTTGTCTTGGGCGAGAGCGGCCAATGCCGCCACTGCGTTCTTTGTTTTCATACTTCAGTGGATACTGAAATATTGGCCAACTTGTCAAGATGTGTTTCGATAAATACTGAAATAACCCGAATGTCCGCTTATGGCCCTTAGCTGCCGCGCCGGTCATCCGCCTTCGTGTCCGCTTTCGGGGGTAAAGCGGACATCCCACTTTGACAGCACCGCGGCTGCTTATGACCCAAAGCGGACAATCGCTGGTCCGACACAGATAGAGCGCAAGCTTTAAATCCCATCCCTAAAACGAGTTCTAAGGCACACCCCGGCGACCCCGTTGACGGGCGGCATTTGCTGCCGCTGTGTGAGTGCGGGATGGTCCAAAGCCGCACCACTGACACCGTGGCGATGCCGGGTTATTGCCGGGGCTTCATGCGCTCGATCTCGGCGCACACAAGCCGCTCAACGATGCCGGGCAGGTTATCTTCGAGCCACGCCTTGAGCATCGGGCGGAGCATTTCGCGAACTAAGTCTTCGACTGTAGCGGCTTCGTCAGACAGGACCGCATGAGCAAGCGACAGCTTATTCTCTGGTGGAATCTGACGGCTTGTCTGGTCTTGCATTGGACTCGCACCCTGGTCGCTCTGAGTCATTGTGACTCATTCTCGACTGTCCGCAAAGGGGCCATTTTCCCGGTAAGTCGTAATGATATTTCCGCTGACGTCCCATTCATTCGTCAGCCGCGGCCAATCGGCCAGTGCTCGCGTCTGTCAGTGGCGGATGATTGCGCCAGACGAACCAAGCGAGTAGCGCGACGGGAATGCCGATCAGTGAAGTGCCAATGAAAAAATTCTCGAAGCCTGTACGCTCGATGATGAAGCCCGAAGCGCCCGCGAGAAGGCTTCCCGGCAGCGCGCAGAGTGAAGTCAGTAGCGCATATTGGCTTGCGGCGAACTCCGTCGACGCGAGCGAGGACATATACGTGATGAGCACGACCTGAGCGAAGGAATAGGCGAAGCCTTCGATACTGACCGCGAAGGCAAACGGTAGGAAGTCGCCCTGGCCGGTCCCGGCGAGCCAGGCGAGGCTCAGATGCGAGGCCGATCCGACGACCGTGCCAAAGAGCAAACTCGGTATCAGCCCGATCTTGCGCACGACATAGGCCGCTAGAAACGTGCCGCCGAGCGCAATCCAGAAGCCGAATATCTTTGTCACCGCCGCAATGTCCGTGTTCGAAACGTGCAGGCTCTTGAACAGGGGCATGGACATTGCACTAGACATGTAGCCAGGCATGCGGAAGCCCGCGATCAGGAGGAGCACGGGGATGGCCCATGGCCCGAGCCGGCTCACAAGCTCCTTAATCGGTTCGGCGATCGTTACGAGGAAGCCGGGATGGTGGCGATCCGCGAGTAAATCGGATTTGGGCTCGGGCGCAAGAAAGGCTGACAACGCGCCGATGGTTATCAGCGCGGCCATGCAGATATAGGCTATGCGCCAGCCGTAGCGGTCGGCCGCGATGAGCGCGCCGGCGCCGGCGACCAGCGTGCCTACGCGATAGCCCCCTTCCGAAAAGGCCGTCATAAGCGATTGCTTGCCGGGCGGCGCCGCCGTGATGCGCCAACCGTCGATGGTCACGTCCTGAGTGGCGCCGGCGAACCCGAGGACAAGCGAAAAGACGACCGTCCATGAAATCCAATGCGCGGGGTCGCCAAAAGCGACGCCGGCCAACGCCATAATAACTGCAATCTGCGAAACGATGATCCAGCTACGCCGGCGTCCGACCAATGAGGCGAGCAGCGGTGGATCGTATTTGTCGAGAAAGGGTGACCAGACAAATTTGAACTTGTAGGCGATGGTAAGTTCGCTGAGGAGGCCGATTGTCTCGATAGGCACCCCTGCCTCTGATAGCCACGCCGATTGTGTGGAATAGACGAGAAGAAAAGGTAACCCCGAGGAAAATCCTAGACCGACCATTGCGGCGTACCGTCGGCCCTCCCGGAGATTGGCGAGCCATGTGTTTTCAGATTTTTGATGCACAGACGACGCCCTGTTCCAGAAATGTATTGGCGATTATGGAGGCGCCACAGTAACACGAAAGGACCGACCATGAGCGTAGATCAGGCCACGCGAACGAAGACTTCCGCATCGCTACCTCAAATCACATGGCTCGGCGTTCATTTCGTTCGCGAGCAAGTGTCGTAATTCTTTCGCACTTGAGTCAACCGCCTGCCTCGCGCGATATGCCTTTCTCGAAATGGCGGACGCCTGGAAAAAGATATCGTTGACCCAATCTGACGTTGATTACAAAACCGATTCTGACCTGCAAACTTCGCGGCTTTCAAACGGAACTGAGAGCCCGCAAGCCAGTTGACGGCATCCGTCTGCCTCGCGCATTTTGCCGGTGAGCCGATTGCGACTCAGCTAAGCTCCGCTCCGGCGCGAGTGGGCCCTTCCCAGACAACTCACGAGCGTCGGTTACGGTGTCGGCACAAAAGGGGCTTCGGCTGTGGTGGGTTGGAGCCTCTTTTGTTGTACCCACGCCCGGGGCTGAGTACTCTCAAGTCTCAGCGTGATGAGACTGTCACATTCGGCAGCTAGCGTGCGGTTGCTACGTTTTCCTTCCTTAAATTGACTAAGCCCCGGCATTCCCCCGGGGCTTTTTTCATGCCCCCATATTCGGGAATCTTGTGATCGCGGTCACATCAATCTGGGCTGAGGCGCTTAGTTTGAGGAGGGTGGGAATTGGAGGTTGCCATGAGCAAGATGATGCTGAAGGTGCCGACGAGTTTCGGTGAAGCCGTGAAGCAGGTCTTCGTTGGCGGTCGCCACGTTGTGTCTACCGACCTGCGGGACTTGAGTGATCGCGGCCTGGCGGATATCGGCCTCACTCGACGACACACAGATTTCGAAGCCACTAAGCCGTTCTGGATTGCCTAGCAAGACGCGCCTGGGCAGGCATGTGCGACGAACAAAAGGATTTGGAGTATTATCTTCTCAAGTCCGAGGACTATCGCAGGAAAGCCGAAGCAGTGAGTAACCCTGAGCTGAAGGCTGCACTGGAAGCCGTCGCTGGGGAGTACATAGCGAAAGCGCGCGGACTTGATCCCGCCCTTAAACCGTCCTGCAAATAGGCTTAACGTTCGGGCGCTCAGCACCAATTGCGTTCTTAAACTTAGGCGGCTTCGCTCGGCACTCTACGCCTTCCAACATCAGCACCATCTGCGGCGCGACCTCATTGCTTCTGAGGCTCTGTGTGCGAGTCCTGTTCTGGGGGCGGTGTAGACTGCTCCCGCACCTTTGAACATCCGTCACGGGTGCAGAACCAAACTGCTCCGGTATAGCGGTCGACCTCAAATGCTATGCCCCCCTGTTGCGTCAGGGAGTAGCGGCCGGCGAACAGCGCTGCGGCAAGTGATACCAGTACACCGAAGATGATGGCCGCTTTTATCATCAGGGGGCTCCGAAGTACCCCCTTGCCCCCCACGTGACAGCCCCATGTCGGCGTTGATGTGCAGGATCAACACAGGCCGCAGCCTTATCTCGGCCGCGACGGACACGCGGTGATCGATGCCGCAGCTTCGCCACGCGCGACCAGAACGAGAGCGGCGCGCACGTTTTGGCGTGCCTTAACGCGAAACGAGGGGACGGCGGCCGACATAAGGTCGGTTTACAAATAATTTAGCAACTACTCGTAATCTGTTGAGCTTGCCTGACCAACGGAGACCTGGGATGACCAAAGAAAATAGGCGGTCGACTGGAGAACGGCGATCAGCCACGGATCGACGTAGTGGTGTGGATACGCGATCCCACGAGGAACGACGGACGATGGGAGAGCGGCGTTCGAACAAGGAACGGCGGTCCGGCTCGGACCGGAGATCGAAGAAATCGGGTCCTGGCGCCCGAGGCAAACATTAGGCGTTTGGCGGAACCCAACATGCGCGATTACGTGATTCTTACCGTTGTTATTCTAGGCGGTTTTTGGGCGTTTGACATATACAAATTCGACGGTCGTCATACCGCGAATATTTGGCAGCAAGCGACCGATGCAGGTCGAGATTTTTAGTGCAGGGTGCGCTAGATCGCGCGATGTCAAGTCGTTGAATTGCGCTACTTCGGCCGGCACTCGACGTTTTCAAACATCATTTCTCGCCCGTCGGTCGCCGCCATTTTGTCGTGTCGAACTCGGACCATTTCGTCAATTCCTCGACGCGCGTATCGATATAACGCAGCAAGGCCTCTTCGCCATTGTCGCTGGCGTGTAGAACCATAACCTGCCTCGTGCGGCCATCTTCGGAGCACTCATAAAACTGTCCGAAGCGAAAAGTCATTTGAGCATTCTTTTATTCCGCGGAACTCGATACTCCACGCCCTCCAACATCAGCACCATCTGAAGCGCCGAGCGACAGCGGCGCTGGCTGCGGCTAGTGCGCGTGCGACTTGTGCGCTCCGCCGGGTGGACGATACGTGTAGTTTAGCTGACAGAATCCGCCGATCCCACTCACATTCTCCATGCACTGTTGATAGGTCGAGAATCCGCAATTCTGGCTGCCGCCCATGGAACCACTATAAATGGAACACCAAGGATAATTTTGCGCCTCAGCGCTTGTGCCGACGAAAACTGTCACGATGGCGACTGACAGTACGAAAAACATGTTTTTCATGTTGGTACTCCTGCTGTGCCGGGCAGCACACCCGCGGGCTGCTCAAGGTACTGCAACCGCAATTGCGGTGCGATCTCGGGAGGGCAAAGTTCGAAACCGAGCAATTCGGCGCGCGCATAAATGTCCGTAATAGAGGCCCTTGATCCACCATCCTGCTTGCCGAAGCCACGTTCGAAGACAGAAAGAATGACAAGGTCCACCTCGGTCTTCGTCCGGCTAAACGTGAATGTGGGACGGCAGATAATTTCATTTGCCAATTCTTCTAGCTCGCAAGATGGCGCCTTGAGTTGCTCGATGTAGATCGAGGCCGCAATCGATGCCTGTCCAGCAATTGCCGTCGACCATGTTTATCAGCGATAGCTCCAAATCTAATCGGCACTCAGCGACTTAACCAAAGGCACCCGCATACCGTGATCTTAATGCAACAACAACACGACATCGAATAGAGTAGGGATAAACGGTGTTCGATCTGATGACTGATTTCAAACACTCTCTGGTTTGAAGGTGTCCGCTATTGGCCCTTAGCTGCCGCGCCGACCTGGGACTTCCGCGGCAGCTTTTGGGGCTAAAGCAGACACGCCTCTTGCCGGGCCGTGTGGCAGCTAATGATGCTGTGGACGGCGCCACCCTACGGCATCGAACTGCTATAGTGTGGTTGCGTTGCAGCGAGAGAAATTCAAGGGCAGCGCAGAGAGGATAGGAAGCTGAAGTTTTGAAGGAATTGGCGAGGACATGACGACGTAATGCAGACAAGGTCGTTGCAGGGATCGGGAGAACCCGTTTGGGTCATCGCACTTTAAAGTGCGTGCTAACGATTGGGACCCGATCCGGGCAAAGCATTATGGCCAGCGGCCACACCGCCCGCACAAACAGGCCGGACACATGACCGCACCCGACCAAGCTGCACCAACGTCAGAAAGTTCTTGCCAAGGCGCCGTCCACACATGACCCAAGGCGGACATCAATGAATCAGGATCGGGAATGTCTTTGTGGCCTGTGTCGTACGGGTGCGGGGACCGTCGGCTTATACCAGTCGTTTTTTTCACAAAACCCGCCGATTCCGCTGACGGTGTCCAAGCACTGTTGAAATGTTGTGAATCCGCAATTCATGGCGCCACCCATGCTGCCGCCCGAATAATGCGCACACCACGGATAGTTTTGGGCCTCAGCGCGGGTGCCTATCCCGGCTGCGGCAATGAGAATTGACAGTATGAGGAGAACAGCTCTCATGATCGATCTCCTGGCGTAGGCGTAGTGCTGAAGCACTAACGCTGAGCGGACCATATTATTTCACGAGCGTAGGCTGCTTTATCCCGCTTTGATATTGCCTGCCCCGGACATCAAGAGGCGCCGAGGTCGCCCGATGAAACTCAAGCGGGTCGATGTCGGCTCGTGGCTCTTAGCGGACACGCCGGCGACTGACCGCCGCGGCAGCTTTCGGGGGCAGAGCGGACACCAGGAATTGGAGCGGGCGCGGCAGCTTTTGACCCTCAGCGGGCATCGGCCTTTGAGATTTGCTGCTTCGCAAAATGACCATTGAACCCCATTCCGCATTTCGCAAATCCCTGCTTTAATTTCATCATTGTAAGCCACAGTCGGCGCAGTCCTGAGCTTTGGGGAACGCAATGCGACGACGCGATTTTTGCAGAGGAATTATCGGCTCAGCGGCTGCTTGGCCGCTCGCTACTCGCGCGCAACAGCTGGCGATGCCAGTGATCGGATTTCTCGGTCCGGCCTCGGCCGCTGGCTACTCTCCGCAACTGGAGAGTTTTCGCCATGGACTTGGCGAGGCCGGCTTTATCGAGGGTAAGACCGTGGTGGTCGAATATCGATGGGCAGACAATGACCTCGACCGGCTAACCCATGCTGGCGGAAGAGCTGGTCCGCCGTCCAGTCGCCGTGCTCGTCACCGGCGGCGCCACTGCCGCAGCGCTCGCCGCCAAGGCCGCGACAGCGACAATTCCCATCGTGTTCGCGATAGGCGCCGACCCCGTAAAGTTCGGCTTGGTTGCCAGCATGAACCAGCCTGGAGGCAATGTCACAGGGGTGAGCTTCCTTGCAAACGCGCTAGTAGCGAAGCAACTCGAACTGCTACGGGACATCGTACCCGCAGCGACCGTGATCGGCGTAATGGTCAATCCAAACAATCCTGTTGCCGCCTCCGACACGCTTGAGGTCGAGATGGCAGCGCAGTCGCTAGGTCGGCAAGTCTACATCGCCCATGTGGCCACTGAGCAAGAATTCGACGCCGCGTTCGCCGCTTTGAATGCACGCGGGGTCGGAGCACTGCTGATTGTGCCCGATGCGCTGTTCATCAGCGGACGCGAGCGGCTTGCTCTCCTCGCCGCTCGTCATCGCCTGCCTGCGATCTTCTATACTAATCTCTACGCCGAGGCTGGCGGGCTCGTGAGTTATGGAACCGACGTTAAGGATGCGTATCGGCAGATCGGAGTCTACACGGGCCGAATTCTGAAGGGCGAGAAGCCAGCAGACCTGCCTGTGGTGCGGTCGGTGAAATTCGAACTGGCGATCAACCTCAAGACCGCCAACGCGCTGGGTCTAACGATCCCGCAGACGCTACTTACAACCGCCGACGAGGTGATCGAATAACGAGGTTATTTGCTGCGGTGCACGAGGCAGATAATGGCCCAAAGCGGACACGCCGGTCGATGATTGTCGCGGCAGCTTTCGGTGGTAAAGCGGACATCACAGCCTGCCGAGGTGCGGCGAACCTATCCCCGGTCGCGGGCAGGAGCGAGGTAACACAATGAGCAAAGTGACGAGCTTCGAAACTGACATCCGGCCGCTTTTTACCCAACGGGATATTCAGGGGATGAGCAAAGCGTTCGACCTGGCGAGTTATGATGAAGTGAAAACCCACGCGGCGGCGATCTTCGACCGAATTCGCGGGATTGGCGGCGCCGTCATGCCGCCGCCACCGCCGAAAGGAGAAGGCCCCTGGGCCCAATCTCGTATCGAGCTCTTCGGCAAATGGGTAGCGGACGGCTGTCCGTCTTAGGTGGTCGGCTTTATTTCAGGTCCCGGACAACCCCGCTTCGTGAGTAGCCGGCTCGTTCTATGCTCCGTCGCCGTGAACCCGCGCCAAGGCTGACGTGGTCAAATGGTTGAACTTGGTCGGTTGCTCGACCGGCGAATCCATCGGCTTGCTTCCCCACAAAATCCTTGAAGAAACCTGGCACAATGCTGCAATAGGCGACCGGGTCATATCAGCCGGCCCCATCGATCCATGAATTACCGCCCACCGGCACCGCCAACATCAGCGCCCACCGCATCTGGTTCAGTGGGCGACGATGCAATAATCTCTATCCCGCTGGTCCAAAACATCCGTCGGCTCAGCCATCGGGGGCAAATGCCGTTGCTGCGTTACAACCGCCTGCTTGACCTGCCGTATGACCCTTACGCGCTTTCGGTTGGCGCCATTCGCGAGGCAATCACTCATCTTCTTGTCGCCTGTTGCCACCCAGGGCTGCGAGGGGCGTCGAAAAGGGCCAGTCGCGTCGCTTTGCACGGCAGCCGGAGGGCCAACATTGCTGCGTGACACGCCAGAAGACGCTCAGACGACCTTGGTAAATCTGCCGCCGACATCACGGCAGACCTGGTCAGCCCTCGCCGTCGCAGCAGTGTTGGTTGCGGGATTCGGAGTTTTGGCCCCGTACTCAGCAAAGCCCCTGGCACGGGTTGACGCATTCATTCCAACCTTTGAGGCGATAGTATTTGTAACTGACCTCATCACCTCGGTTCTTTTGTTTGCGCATTTTTCGATTTACCGTTCACGCGCACTTTTGGCGCTTGCGAGTGGTTATCTTTTTACGGCGCTGATTGTTATTCCGCACGCGCTCACTTTCCCTGGCGCATTTTCGCCGACGGGACTTCTCGGTGCCGGTTTGCAAAGCACAATATGGCTTTATTTCATCTGGCATATTTCTTTCCCCATGGCGGTGTTGATTTATGCGTGGCTGAAGGACGAAAATCGTCACAGGCTCATCGCACAAGCTTCGGCTTTGCCTGCGATATGTTTTGCTGTGGCAATTACGATTGGTCTGGTTTGCGGGTTCGCATTGCTTGCAACCGTCGGAGGTGATTTTCTGCCAAGCCTCTTTCTGGACAGGACCCACATTGCTCCCTCTGCGACTTATGTAAATGCATTTTGGTTACTGATTTGCGGCGTTGCGCTTGCTGTGTTGTGGGCCCGCCGAAGTTCGGTGCTGGACCGATGGCTTATGGTTGTGGTGTTAGCTTCGATTTTGGAAGCGCTATTTGTTGGCGTGCTCACCGGCGCGCGCTTCAGTCTCGGATTTTATGCTGGCCGCATATGTTCGTTAGCCACGTCAACTGTCGTTCTTGTGGTGTTGCTTGCGGAGACGACGAGGCTGTATTCGCGCCTTGCTCATTCAAATATGCTGCTGCGAGGCGAACGTAATAATAAACTTATGAGCTTGGAAGCAATGATGGCTTCGATCGTGCACGAGGTGAGACAGCCCCTTGCGGCCATCAGGATGAATGGTGGTGCGGCATCCAGGTTTCTTGGTCATGCGCGACCTAATCTCGAGGAGGCGCGGTCAGCTTTGACCAAGATAGGTAATGATGTTGATCGCATCGGCCAAGTATTTGATGGTTTTCGTTCTTTATTTGGTCGCGCCGAAGCGAAACGAGAGCGAATTGATGTAAATCAATTGGCTCTTGGAGTGCTGCGAACTATGCGCAAAGATTTAAAGGATCATGGCATCACGACACGCATAGAGCTCACGTCCGAAGTGCCGTTTGTCGCGAGCGATATGATTCAATTGCAGCAGGTGCTCATTAACTTGGTCAACAACGCGGTCGACGCTATGAAGACTATCGATGATGATCGCCGGGTACTACGAGTGAGTACTGCGAAATCATAAATCCAATTCAGTCGTCTTGGTGGTAGAGGAACTCAGGGCCGGGAATTGATCCAAAGCGGTTAGACAGCATATTTGATGGGTTCGTTACGACGAAGTCCCACGGAATGGGATTAGGGCTGGCGCTTTGCCGGATGATCGTTGAGCGCCATAAGGGGCAACTTTCTGTCTCGCCGGCCAATCCTCGCGGCTCCATTTTTCGTGTCATCTTACCTGTTGGAAGGCTCCCCGAGCTTGAAGAGCCTTGATAAAGTTGAACGCGGCGTGAAGTTGGATGTTTCGGGCAAAATTCCACCCGGCGAAATCGGTAGTGTCAAAATGCTACTCATCCGGGGAAGCCTTAGCGCCGCACAGCAAGCGAAAATCACCGTGTATTACTGGTCGATGGAGAACGAGCTTCGGTATAGAAACCAAGTTGTCAAAGCGAAGCTGCCAACGTCCGGCATTGCAATTAGTGTTTTGGGAGTGTGAACTGGGTTTCGTGTCTGCCAACGTCGCGCACGGCACGGGATTTTTAATCCGCCCTAACAAGCTTGGTGTCAACACTATTGCTGATGCTGCAAATTGATAGTTACCGCCCTATCTGCTGCCGCGAATACAGGAGTACGTCATGAGGAAAGTGCTTCGTGGTTACGCTAACAACAAAAATGGAAATCTCCTTCTCATTGGTACAATCTCTGTTCCGCATAGCAAAGACAAACGCACTCCAAGGGAACGTCAGGACAGAAGAGAATTAATAAGGCAAGGAGCAACGATCTTTAAGAAGGAAACCGTTCGTTAGTTAGGCCAAGCATAACCAACTCAACCGAGTCGGAGATAAGTAATGCTGAAACGTGGAACGCTTGAACTTCTGCAAGTGGCTTCGTCCATGAGCGTCACCCCCCGTCTCGCTCCCTCCAGAGCGTTCACAATTCCAACCATCCCCTGCGCGCCGGAATGGATATGGACGTGCCTAACTTCTACCGCCTGCTTGTTTCCTCTACGGTGCTGGTCCAGGGCTCGGATCATGTCGAGCTGGAGTCGAAGCAGCTTGACGGCGTAGTTGCCGTATACGTCGATAAAGACTTCGTCGAGATGATGTTGGCTTTGGCGCAGGAATTTGTGGCCTGCGAATCCTATGGCCGCAATTTCGACGGCCAGCAGAGCTTCGAGCTCAGTCTTAGGCTCCATCGAGGCCACTAAGGCGATAGCGGCGTTGAGCGTTGCCTCATCGAGGTACTCGAGGGGGTTTGGGCGAAGGGCTGCGACGAGTTTCCCAAACATCGTCTGCGAGTAATCCTCCCACAGCGTACCGAAGACGTGCCGCAAAGTCGCACGATGGGTCTCCAAGTCCTGCGTCGGCGCTAGAACCTGATCGCTCATGCGCGACGGTTTTAAAACGCGCGGTGGGGCTGTCCGAGAGTGAGCGTTGGTTTCAAAGGGGACATGAGGATCAGACGTCAAATCCACCGAACCGTCGGGCGCTGGACCGAGGGCGATCGGTCGTCGCTTGTCGTTTTCCTCGGCCATACGGGCGGCATCACGGCCACGAATATGCCTTTCCATGCTATTGCCGTTCTGCATCTCCGGCGCCACCGGGCGCGTTGTGGCCGCGGGAATCCTTTCGCCGGCGATCGTGCCGGAGGTTTAGCTAAGGCCTCCTTAATGCCGCGTCCGCTGACGTCCATCATTCACAAGCAAAAATTTTGCAACGACCCGGGATTCTTAGGGATCAGTGGGGTTCAAAACTATCGTGATCGAAAAACGCCGTTATGCAGATCAATAGCTTAGACAAAAACGCGCTGTTCTACCGTTGAACTATTCCCCAATCCTCGCGGCGGTCCGATGATTTCTTGGCCATAGACCTAAATCGGCGGCGTCCGCATAGCGCCCTGATCTAGGGCAATTCGTCTGCCTTTCCAAGTCTCGAAAGCCGGCCGGCCAGGGGGCTCAGGGGTTCTCAGCGACGCCGGCGGCTTCCTGATCTCTTTGGACTGCTTGTCTTTTTCTGGCTGCGCGCCTTGGCTGCAACCGACGTCGCGAACTTGCGCGCCGGGTCCTCTGCCGGCGCCGTCGGGGCCGGATGCGTGCGATTGGGGCTGTGCGACATCGGCCCCCACCAGTTCGACAGCGTGCCGTCGCCCCATACTTTCGGCCGCTGCGGGCGGTCCTGGTGCCAGGGGCGGGGCTCGAAATAGCCGAGCTCCTCGTCGTACATCTGATCCATCTCGCAATAGAACTCGATCACCACGCCGTCCGAGTTCTTGTGATAGATGGCGATGTTGTGCCCGATGATGTGGCGGAGCGGCCCCCAGGTGAGGTGGACATTGCTCTGCGCTAGGAAATCGGAGGCGCGCTTGACGTCGGTCCAGTCGCGCACTTCGAACGCGATGTGATGGATCGCGGTCTTGGGATCGCGCAGGAAATTCACGGTGTGATGGTCGCGGCTGCAGCGCAGGAACGCGAAGAAATCGCCGCGCCAATCCGAGACGCGAAAGCCGAGCACGTCGCAGTAGAATTTCACGATGCTCTGCACGTCCGGGCATTGATAGGCGACGTGGCCGAGTTTTAGCGGCATCACGCCGTTGAAATTGTCGTCCTTCGGCGCAAAGCCGAAATCGGAAAAGACTTCGAGCACGGTGCCTTTGGGATCGGTGAAGGCGATCGCTTCCTTGATGCCGGGCGTAATATCGCTGCGCCGTTCGCTCTTGATGCCGGCCTTGTTGAGCCGCGAGACGACTTCGCCCGGATCGCTGCCCGGCGTGATCTGCAACGCCAGCCGCGGCGCGTCGACTGCGTTGCCGTGTTCGAGCACGATCGCCTCGATGCCGGATTTGGTGGCGAGGATGACCCGGTTCTTTTCCCGTGCGGCAATGCTCAGGCCAATGATCCGCGTGAAGTGATCGAGCGTCCGTTCGAGGTCGGGCGTGGTGAGCGTCGAATGGCCGGCGCGTTTGATTTCCAACATGGGACATTTCCTATTTCGTATTCGTATTTGTACCTGCGGGCGGGAGCGAGCTACGCGGCTTCCCCGAGCTTGTGCGCGCGCACGCCAATCTTAAGCTCGCCAAGCACCGGGGCAGAGCGGCAGACGATAACATCGCCGGGCTTTACCGGGCCGACGCCTTCCGGCGTGCCAGTATAGAGCAAATCGCCCGGATAGAGCGTGTAGAACGACGAGGCGAATTCGATCAGCCGGCGGCAATTGTAGATCAGGTCGCTGGTATTGCTGCTCTGCCGCACCTCGCCGTTGACGGTGAGCGTGAGCGGCACTGCGTCGGGGTCGGGGATCTCGTCGGCCGTCACCATCCAGGGGCCGGCGACGGCGTAGCCGTCGACCGATTTGCGAAAGCTTCTGTCCTCGCGGCCGCGCACGGTGATGTCGAGGCCGAGGCAGTAGCAGGCCACGTGGTCGAGCGCCTTGGCCTGCGGAATGTCGCTGCCGGCCTTGCCGATCACCATGATCAGTTCGATCTCATGATCGTTGCGGCGATCCGGGAAGCGAATCGGGATTCCTTCCGACGGGCCGACAAGCGACGAGTTGGACTTCAGAAACATTCCGGCATCGAGGATTTTCGGCGACTGGTGGGCGACGACCTGCGAGCCCGGCTTCGCGGCGGCGGCCTGCATCTCGTTGATATGCGCCTGGTAGTTGGTCGGCGCACAGGTCAGCTTTGTCGGGCGCGCCACCGGCGAGAGCAATTTCACCTGCGCGATCGGCGTGCCGGGCGCTTTGTCCGCCATGCGTTCGAGCCGCTCGCGCCATTGCGGCAGCGCGGCAACGACGGCATCGCCGCGCATCACATAGGACGACGACTTGCGGATTTCCGTTTGCGCCTCGGTGACGTCGTGCACGAGGTCGCCGCGCACCACACCCAGGCGGTCGTCGTCATAGCGGCAAAGCTTCATGGGGTACTCCTTGATCGTCCCAAATTCGTGATTTTGTTGTCGGCAAGATTAGCAGAGCGCACGAGAGGAAGTGAAGCAGACGGAGGCATTGCCGGCGGCACCTTCAGCGTGTTTTCCGGCCCGAGAATCCGATGGTGACGGTTGAGACACAGAGCAGGCTCACGGCAGCGGACACGAGGAATATCGCGCGCGGGTGACCGTGGTCCATCAGCATGCCGTACATCAGCGGTGCGATGCTGGCGCCGATATTAAAGCCGGTCGAGACGAAGCCGAAGACCCTGCCATAGGCGCCGGGCGGGGTGACCGAGCGCACCAACATGTCGCGCGACGGATAGGTAATGCCGGAGCAGAAACCGCTCACTCCCATGATGATGACCAATAAGACCGACCCGAAATCGACAAGCCCGACGAGCGCCGTCACGATGCCGCCCACCGTCAGGCCTAACGCCGCGACCGTGGCATGTCGCGACGTGCGCCCGGCGAAAATGCCGCCGGCAAGAACGCCCGCCGCACTCATCGACAGCAGCGCGGTCAACGCCATATTGGCAATGGCCGGCGGCGTTCCGCGCAGCGCGCCGAGCGCCACGACCAGATAGGTGTTCAATCCGCCCCCCATGATCGAAATCATAATGAAGAAGGCAAGATTGAGCAGGATCGGCGGCGAGATCAGCAGACGCCAGCCGGTATCGACGGGATCGGTTGGTGACTTCGCCGCCGTCTTTGTCGGCGATTTGGCGGCGTGCTTGGGCTCAGCCGCCGGCTCGGGCTGCGCGACCAGGACCACGAGAACGATGAGGCCAAAGATCGCCGCGCCGATATAGGCGCCGCGCCAGCCGAACTGGCTCTGCATATAGAGGAGCGTGGCCGGAGCGATGGCCGAGCCGACCATGCCGGCGAAGGTGTGGTAGGAAAAGACCTGGCCGAGCCGGTCCGACGGCGCATGCCGCGACAACAGCGAATAGTCGGCCGGGTGATAGACGGTGTTGCCGAGGCCAGCGACGCCGTACATCGCAATGAAGACCCAGAAAGAGTCGACGACGCCGGCAATCGCAAAGCTGATGCTGCTGAGGAACAGGCCGAACAGCAGTACGACGCGGGCGCCGACGCGATCGACCAAAAAACCGACCGGCGTTTGAAACACGCCGGAGACGACATTGAACACGGTCAGCGCCAGCGCCAGTTCCGTGTAAGTAACGTTGAAGTCGTCGCGGATGAACGCCAGTAGCGGCGCCAGCATCAGCATATAATAATGGCTCATCATATGCGCGGCGCAGACGCCGGCAATGAGCCGCAACTCGGCCGGCCGGATGGAGCGGGCCGGAAGGGCCTCCGTTACTTCCGTCATTGCGGGCGCGCCGAATTTGCCTTGGCGTGCGCGTCGCGCAGCGCCTGCCAGATGCTCGCCGGCGTCAGCGGCATGTCGATATGACGAATGCCGCGCTCGGCGAGCGCATCGATGACGGCATTCATGATCGACGTCAGCGCGCCGGCGCAGCCGGCTTCGCCGCAGCCCTTGACGCCGAGCGGATTGGTCGTCGCCGGGGCCGGGTGATCCTCGAGCACGAAGGACGGCACGTCGACCGCGCGCGGCATCGCGTAATCCATGAACGAGCCGGTGAGAAGCTGACCGTCGCCGTCATAGACGGTCTTCTCCATCAGCGCCTGGCCGATGCCTTGGACCACGCCGCCGTGCAGCTGGCCGGCCACGATCATCGGATTGACGACGACGCCGAAGTCGTTGACGCAGGAATAGCTGACCACTTCGACGGAGCCGGTTTCCGGATCGACCTCGACTTCGGCGATGTGGCAGCCGTTGGGATAGGTCGAGGCGCTCGGACCGTCGCTGATGTGATCGACGTCGAGCGACTTCGGCGCGTCGGCCGGCAGGTTCGCGCCGTTGCCGAGTTTCTGCGCCAGTTCCATAATCGAGATACTGCGGTCGGTGCCGACGATCGTGAAGCGGCCGCGCTCGAATGTGATATCGGCAATGGCGGTTTCCAGCACGTGGCTCGCCGCCTCTTTGCCCTTCTCGATGACCTTGGCCGAAGCTTCGACAATCGCGGTGCCGGTATGCATCAGCGATTTCGAGCCGCCGGAGCCGCCGCCGAAGCTCAAGCGATCGCTGTCGCCTTGCAACAGCGAGATTTTGTCGAAGGGGATGCCGAGCCGCTCGCTCAAGACTTGCGCGAACGGCGTCGCATGGCCCATGCCGAAGTCGAGCGTGCCGGTCGTCAGCGTCACGGTGCCGTCGGCGTTGAAGGTAATGCCGGCCAGTTCCTTGGACGGCGGCGCCGTGACTTCGAGAAAATTGCCAACGCCAAAGCCGCGCAGCTTGCCGCGCTTCTTACTCTCGCGCTTGCGTTTGGCAAAGCCTTTGCCGTCGGCAAGTTCGTATGCCTGTTTGGTCAGCGCTGTGAAATCGCCGCTGTCGTACGTCGTCGCGGCCGCGGTCTTCTTCGGCAACTCCTGCGGGCGGATCTGGTTGCGCTTGCGCAGCGCCATGCGGTCGATGCCCATCTCGGCCGCGGCGGCGTCGACCAGCCGCTCCATATAATAATTGCCTTCGGGCCGGCCGGCGCCGCGATAGGCCGAAACGTGCGAGGTATTGGTGAACACGACCTTGGTCGAGACTTCGAGATGCGGCGTGCGATACATGCCTTGCACGTTCTTCACCGCATTGATCGTGCCGGGCATCGGCGCCACGGGGGAGAGGAACGCGCCGACATTGGCGAAGCTCGTCAGGCGAACCGCGAGGAAGGTGCCGTCCTTGTCGAGTGCAAGCTCGGCGTCGACGTCGTGATTGCGGCCGTGACTGTCGGAGACGAAACTGCCCGAGCGCTCGTCGGTCCATTTCACCGGACGGCTCAGCGCGCGCGCCGCATGCAGCAAACAAATATATTCCGGAAACACCGCGGCCTTCATGCCGAACGAGCCGCCGACCTGGCCGGAGAGAACGTGCATTTCCTTCGGCGTCACGCCCATCGCTTCGGCGAGATTGGCGCGCATGCCGAAGACGCCTTGGGTGCCGACATGCAGCGTAAAGCGGTTGCCGCCATAGGAGGCGACGGCAGCGCGCGGTTCCATCGCGGCGACGACCAGCCGGCTGTTGACGAGGCGGAGCCGCGTGACATGCGCCGCCGCGGCGAAGGCCGCCTTCACGGCATCGGCGTCGCCATAGTGATAGTCGAGCGCGACATTGTTCGGGACATCATCATAAAGCTGCGGCGCACTGTCTTTCGCCGCGTCTTCCGCCGAAGTCACCGACGGCAACGCGTCGATCTCGACGGTCACGGCTTCCGCCGCGTCCTTCGCCTGCAGCACCGTCTCGGCGACGACGAAGGCGACCGGGTCGCCGACATAACGCACTTTGCCTTTCGCCAGCGCCTCGCGCAGCGGCTTCTTCATCGGCGAGCCGTCGCGATTGTTGAACGGCACGACGCATTTGAGCGGGCCATAGCCCTGCAGGTCGGTGGCGGTATAAACGCCGAGCACGCCCGACATTTTCAGCGCGGCAACTTTGCCGATCGAACGGATGCGGCCGTGCGCAATCTGGCTGCGGATCATCACCGCATAGACTTGGCCGGGCAGGCTGACGTCGTCAGTATAATGTCCGAGCCCCCGCAGCAGCATGGGATCTTCTTTGCGGGGCACCGACTGGCCGACCGCGAATTTCTCCGTCGCCAATTTGTCGGCGGTCAATTGATCCGCCGCGTCCGGTGCCGGTTTTACGGCGGACTGCTGAAAACTCATGACCATTAATCCCGGTAAGGGCTGCCCGGTAAGGCAACTATGGTGACATAATGGACTTGGGCAAACCCGGCAACTGGGCGCGGAACATGGCTCCTAAGCCCAGAAGGCACAGTTTTGGCTCGAAATGCCAGCATATTGCCCTAGCTGCCGCCCCTGTTACAGTTCTTCCGATTTGGGCTCGGTTAGGGACCGCGCCGTCGAAGGCGTTTTTGACAAAATCGGCTCCGGCACGGCGGGAAGGCATTAGATGAAAGACGAGGTTCCGCCGCTGGGCGGCCTCGACGCCCGGCAGGCTTCGAACAGGCCTCGCTGGGGTCGCCGCACGCCGTACGGCCTCAGGCGCGATGCCCATCGCAACGACGGGCACGCGCCCGATCACTCCACCTATGCAGCGCTCGATCTCGGCACCAATAATTGCCGGCTCTTGGTCGCGCGCCCGACCGGCGATGGTTTCCGCGTCGTCGACGCATTTTCCCGAATTATACGCCTCGGCGAGGGCATCGCCGCATCGCGCCGGATCAGCGATGCGGCCATCGAACGCGCGGTCGAGGCGCTGCGGATCTGCCGCGACAAGATGCAGGCGCGCGGCGTCATGCGGGCGCGGCTCATCGCCACCGAGGCTTGCCGCGCTGCCGAGAACGGCGAGGAATTCCGCAGCCGCGTCGCCAAAGAGGCTGGGCTCGAGCTCGAGATCATCGATTCCGCGACCGAGGCGCGGCTCGCCGCGACCGGCTGCACCGAACTGTTCGACCCGGCGGCGTCCGGCGTCATCCTGTTCGACATCGGCGGCGGCTCGTCCGAACTGGTGCGGCTCAATCGCTCCGGACCCGGCCGGCGCGGCCCGCCGGCGCCCGATATTGTCGGCTGGGCATCGCTGCCGGTCGGCGTGGTCACGCTCGCGGAGCGTTATGGCGGCAAAGTCGTGTCGCGGAGAGTCTACGACGCTATGGTCGATGAGGTCGCGGGCTTTGTTGCGAATTTCGCCAACGATCACCGCTGCGATCTCAACGGCTTCCATATGCTCGGCACGTCGGGGACTGTGACGACGATTGCTGGCGTTTATCTGCGGCTGCGGCGCTACGATCGCCGGCGCGTCGACGGCTGCTGGCTTTCCGACCAGGAAATCTCCGGCGTCGTCGACGAGCTCATGGCCATGAGTTTCGACGAACGCGCCGCCAATCCCTGTATCGGCGCCGAGCGGGCGGACCTCGTGCTCGCCGGCTGCGCTATCCTCGACGCCATTCGCCGTGCCTTTCCGTGCCCGCGCCTGCGCGTTGCCGATCGCGGTCTGCGCGAAGGCATGCTGGTCGAGATGATGCGCGAGGACGGCGTGTGGGCTGAGGCCTAGCGCATGTCCCGGAAAAGTGGGAACCGGTTTTCCGAGCGGGACATGCGCCAAAGCAAGGGTCTTTGATGGCGCGGCTCAAGGACGAGAAACGCCGCACGCTCTCGTCGCGCACCTGGCTCGAGCGCCAGCTCGCCGATCCTTATGTGGCGCGCGCCAAGAAGGAGGGATTTCGTTCGCGCGCCGCCTTCAAGCTGATCGAGGTCGACGACAAATATCGCCTGCTCAAGCAAGGCGCACGCGTCGTCGATCTCGGCGCCGCGCCCGGCGGCTGGAGCGAAATCGCCGCGAAACGCATCGGCGCCAAGGGCCGTATCATTGCGCTCGACATTCTCGACTTCAAGCCGATGACGGGTGTCGAATTCCTAAAACTGGATTTTCTCGACGAGACGGCGCCCGGCCGACTCAAGGAGATGCTCAGCGGCAAGGCCGATGTGGTGCTGTCCGACATGGCGGCCAATGCCACCGGCCATCGCCAGACCGATCATCTGCGCATCATGGCACTGGCCGATGCTGCAACGCATTTTGCGCGCGAAGTGCTGGACAAGGGCGGTTCGTTTCTCTGCAAGGTGCTCCAAGGCGGCACTGAGACGGCGCTTCTCGCCGGGCTCAAACGCGACTTCGCGACCGTCAAGCACGTCAAACCGCCGGCAAGCCGCAGCGATTCGGCGGAGCTTTATCTATTGGCGAAGGGGTTTCGCGGTCGAAGCGGGACGGACTAGGGCCGACGTCATGTTGCGACAGATGATTTTCGGTATCGCCGTCAGCCTTGGCAATATCGCCATTCATGCGGTGGCGATGGTACTCATTCTGCGGGTCAGAGGAACGGTACACGCGAATGTGCCGTCGCGACCGACGCTTCGATTAATCGGGATCATGATTGCGGCCGTTTCGATGCTCATGGCTGCGCATCTTGTCGAGATTGGCGTCTGGTCGATTGCATATGCGTTGGTCGACGCGTCGTCGCAAGGCGCGGATGATTTCTACTTCGCCTTCGTCAATTACACAACGCTCGGGTACGGAGACATCCTTCCTATGGTGCGCTGGCGGTTACTTGGTCCGATGACTGCCATGAATGGCGTGTTGCTTTTTGGGTGGTCCACGGCGGTCATTTTCCAGGTGCTAAGGACGGCAATTTTCCGAGATGATTTTAAATTTGACCTATGATTGAGAACATCCAACCAAGCCGTTACGCAGCGCTCCAATGATGGCGATTCCCTGGCTTGACGGAATCAGATCGCGCCTCGCTCGATTTTCACAGCTGTTTTTGCAGGCGAGAAAAAAATATCGCTCCTGCGATGTCTACCTGTGCGCCCTTCTGATTTTCGCGGCGTCTCGCCTCGTCGTTATCTTCGGTGTCGACTTCGGCAGATTGCTTGTCGCAATACCCGACCCGAACAGAACGGATGTCGGGCCGGCTTGGTATTACCGATTATTGCGATGGGATAGCGAGTGGTATGCCACCATCGTCAGCCACGGCTACCGATACGGCGACGACCCCACGGTCGAGGGCCCGACGGTTTTCTATCCGCTTTATCCGCTCGTCGCCTATGTGATCAAATCGCTGTTCGGCATCGACCATTTTGTGGCGCTCCTCCTTGTAGCGAATATCGCCTCGCTCGCCGCGGCGCTTCTCATGACGAAATTTGTAAAGGACGAGCTGGGGGACGAAACAGCGCTGTTGTCGGTGGCGTTTTTTTGTTTTTTCCCGTCATCGCTGTTTCTGTCCGCCGGATATACCGAGTCGTTATACTTGGTGCTCGTGCAACTCAGCTTCATCCTGATGTCCCGGCAGAAATTTGTGCCGGCAGCGGCCATGGCCGGGCTTTCACTCGCCACGCGGTCGGTCGGCATCGTGATGATCCCGGTCATCCTATGGGAGATGGCGCGCACGAACACCCTGCAGTGGCCACGCCTCGTGCTGAAGATGGCGCTGTGTGGCGTGCTGGCGGCGTCCGGCCTGCTCGTTTACATGGCCTATCTTGGAATCAAGTTCGGACACCCTTTGGCGTTCGTCACCGTCGAGGCGGCATGGCATGACGGAACGTTCCTCGATCGCTTTGTGTCCGCGGTGACGCTGGCTGGTTTCCGACATGCAAATTTGTGGCCTGCCGGTTGGTTTCTGTGTTTCCTGGCGCTCTCGATCTGGTCATTCTGGCGCTTGCGATTTGCCGTGTCGCTCTACGCGCTCGGGGCTCTCGCGGTTCCCTATCTGACACTCGGCATCACCGACTCGATGAGCCGCTACGTGCTGGTATGCTTTCCGGCGTTCATGTGCATGGGCATCCTGTGCAAGGGGCGCCCGTGGCTTGTCAGCGCGATCATCGGGATTTTCGCGGCGCTGCTTCTTCAGGCGGCCGCGATGTTCTCGCAGTGGTATTGGGTGGCTTGATCCGTCATGCGGAACTAAGTACGCGCCCTAAGCACTCTCATTCGGAACGTCCGCCTTCACTGCTTTCCGTCCGGAAAGCTCGGCGCCGGCGTCCGGCGCAAGCTGCAAGAAGACGAAAATCGCGCTCGCCGAGAGCAGGCCGACCACGATAAAGGCCGGCGGAAAGTCCGCAGCCGTCATCGTGGTCGAATGTTTGAGCCAAAGCGTCGTCTCGACGACCAGCGCGCCGATCGCGATGCCCGTGGACAGGGACAATTGCTGCGCGGCAGCCACCATCGCGGTCGCGCGGCTCATTTTTGCCGGCTCGATTTCGGCATAGGCAATAGTGTTGATGCTGGTGAATTGCAGCGACCTGAAGAAACCGCCGGACAAGAGAATGAGGATCATCGCCCAAAACGGCATGCCCGGCACGAAAGTCGCGCAAGCAAGAACGAAGGCGCTGCTGACCAGCGCGTTGTAGAGCAGCACGTTGCGATAGCCGAAGCGGTTGAGCACGCTGACAACGGCGGCTTTCATGAATAACGAACCGAGCGCGGTGGTGAAGGTGATGAGGCCGGATTGGAACGGCGAGAGATTGAATCCGACTTGCAGAAGCAGCGGCAACAGGAACGGCAGCGCGCCGATGCCGAGCCGGAACAGAAAGCCGCCGCCGACGCTGGCGCGGAATGTCGGCAGCCGCAGCAGATTGAGATCGAGGATCGGCGCCGGCGTCCGCCCGGCATGGATGACATAGGCCACCGCCGAAATGGCGCCGATACAGATTAGCGCTGCGACGACGCTCACCGGCAGCGATTCAAGCCCCATTGCCGACAGGCCGAAGGCAAGCCCGGCAATGGCGAGGCCGGAGAGGACGAAGCCGAGAAAATCGAATGGGTCGCGATGTTCGGCATGGACATTGGGGATATAGCGCGACGCCAAAACGATGCCGACAAGCCCGATCGGCACGTTGATCAGAAATATCCAATGCCATGACGCAAAGGTGGTGATGAAGCCGCCGAGCGGCGGGCCGCAGATCGGTCCGATCAGGGCCGGCATGGTCACGAGCGACATGGCGTTGAGAAGGTTTTTCTTGTCGACAGTGCGCACCATGATCAGCCGGCCGACCGGCGTCATCATCGCGCCGCCCATGCCCTGCACGATGCGCGCCAGCACGAATTCGTCGAGCGAGCGCGAAGCGGCGCAGCCGATCGAGCCGAGCACGAAGACGCCGATGGCGAAGCGGAAGACGTTGCGGGCGCCGAAACGATCGGCGGTCCAGCCGCTCGCCGGGATGCAGATGGCAAGCGAGAGCAGGTAGGACGTCACCGCGAGCTTGAGCGTCAGCGGATTGGTGAGAAGCGCCCGCGCAATGGCCGGAAGCGAGGTCGCGATGACCGTCGAATCCATGTTTTCCATGAACAGCGCCGTGGCAATGATCAACGGCACGACACGGTCGTAGGAATTCGACGGCGGCATCTGTGGCTGGGCTTTGGCGGCGAAATTAGGCTGCAGCATGTCCGTTGTATTTATGTCAGCCGTTTGGCCGCTTCCTCAACCATGCTCAAGTCGGAATATTTCTGGACGTCGATACCGTCCTTAAGAAGGCCGACCTCCTTCTGCTGCTGCAAGTTGCTCTGCAGCGCCTTGAGGTTCGGTATGCAGTTCGGATCGCGGAATTGATCGCGGCTGGCAAAGGCCCAATCGACCCGCTCCGGCGGCGCCTTGATCAACCGCGCGACAATGGCGACCGCTTCGTCGTGGTTTTTGGGATCGGTGTACCAGCGGACCGCGCGAATTGTATCCTCGAGAAAATCGACGAGCGCGGCGCGATTCTGCGCAATGAAGCCGGTGCGCGCGGTCCACATCGTCAGTTCGGTGACGCCGAACGCGTCCTTCTGCGTGAACAGCGTATGCGCCATGGCCCGCAATTGCGGATCGAGCGAGAATGGCGGAACGGCGCTGACGAGATCCGCTTTGCGCTCGGCGAGCATGGCGCGCATGGCCGGGAAGGGCGCCTCGACGACGGTGTAATCCTTATTGGCCTCCAAGCCGCCTCGGCGCAGCATCGCCCGCATCGCGACATCGACCGCGCTGCCCATGGCATTGGTGGCGAGCACCTTGCCTTTGAGGTCGGCGATGGTCTTCACCGGGCCGTCGTTGAGCACCATGAATTCGTTGCTGCCATGGCCCGGCACGCCATCCTGGATTTCGTCGCAGATCACCCGCAAATCCTCCATGCGCGCGTTCTGGATGGCGAGCCCGAAGGAGGAAAATGCCAGCGGCCCGACGTCGAGCTGGCCGGCCGCGAGCGCGGTGATGACGGGCGGCGTGCCCTCAAAGCGTGTCGCCTCAGCGACATAGGACTGGCCGTAATGCTTGAGGATGTCTTTTTTCTCCAGCACCAGCGGCGCGCTCGACGCCGGCACCACGACCCAGCCGACACGAATTTTCACCGGCGCGGCCTGCGCCAGGGGGCTCCTGGTGCCGGCCATGAGCGCCGCGCTCGCCGACGCCGCCCCCAGGCCGAATTGGCGACGGCTCATGCCGAATTGCCGACGGCTCATGCCCTGCGTCATGTGTTTCCTCCCCGCTGTTTTGCCCCGGTTATCCGCACTTAAGTCGGCACCGGGGCCTGTTCTTTGCGGCCAAGTCATGCTATCCACCGCCGCCAACCCAAAAGCGGGCCCCAAACGCCCCGGCGAGTCGGACGAAGGCGCAAAACTCCTTCCGTCCGCGAGGCGTCATCCCTATATGCTGGCCCACAGATTCGGGCCATGCGGAGTTGGCAATGGCAACGGTTTCAAGCGATTTATTTCGCCAAGCTTATACCTTCGACGACGTGCTGTTGAAGCCGGGACTGTCCGACGTCATGCCGTCGGAGGTCGATATTCGCTCGCGGATCACGCGCAATATTCTGCTCAATATCCCGATCGTCGCTTCGGCCATGGATACCGTGAGCGAAGCGAATATGGCGATTGCCATGGCGCAGGCCGGCGGCATCGGCGTCATCCACCGCAATCTCGATCCCGACGTCCAGGCGGCGCAGGTCCGGCAGGTCAAAAAGTTCGAATCCGGCATGGTGGTGAACCCCGTCACCATCCGCCCTGATGCGACGCTCGCCGAGGCGCTGGCCTTGATGCAGGAGAACCGCATATCCGGCATCCCGGTGGTCGAGGGCAGCGGCAACGGCCAGAGCCGGAGTCCCGGTAAGCTCGTCGGCATCCTCACCAATCGCGACGTGCGCTTTGCCACCGATAAGCGGCAGAAAATCTCCGAACTGATGACCAAGGACAGTCTCGTCACGGTCCGCGAAAGCGTCGATCAGGACGAGGCCAAGAGGCTTCTGCACCAGCATCGCATCGAGAAGCTTCTGGTCGTCGACGCCCAATATCGCTGCGTCGGCCTCATCACCGTGAAGGATATCGAGAAGGCGGTGGCAAACCCCCATGCCTGCAAGGACGAGCAGGGCCGTCTCCGCGTCGCTGCGGCGACCTCGGTCGGCGAGGCCGGCTATGCGCGCAGCGAAGCGTTGATCGAGGCCGGCGTCGACCTCGTCGTCGTCGATACCGCGCACGGCCATTCGCGGCGCGTGCTCGAATCCGTCACCCGCATCAAACGCATTTCCAACGCCGTCGAGGTGGTCGCGGGCAATATCGCCACCGCCGAAGGGGCGAAGGCGCTGATCGATGCCGGCGCCGATGCCATCAAAGTCGGGATCGGACCGGGCTCGATCTGCACCACCCGCATCGTCGCCGGCGTCGGCGTGCCGCAGCTCACCGCTATCATGGATGCGGTCGAGGTGGCGCGCCAGAACTAAGACGCCGGTGATCGCCGACGGCGGCATCAAATATTCCGGCGATCTCGCCAAAGCGCTCGCCGCCGGCGGCGATTGCGCCATGGTCGGATCGTTGCTCGCCGGCACCGATGAAACACCGGGTGAGGTGTTTCTCTACCAAGGCCGCTCGTACAAGACCTATCGCGGCATGGGCTCCGTCGGCGCCATGGCGCGCGGCTCGGCCGACCGTTACTTCCAGCAAGAAATCAAGGACACGCTCAAGCTGGTGCCCGAGGGCATCGAAGGCCAAGTGCCGTATAAAGGGCCGGTCGCGAACGTGCTGCATCAGCTGGCCGGCGGCTTGCGTGCCGCGATGGGCTATGTCGGCGCGCAAAACATAGCCGAACTTCACGACAAGGCGGAGTTCGTGCGCATCTCCGGCGCCGGCCTGCGCGAGAGCCATGTTCACGACGTCAGCATCACGCGCGAGAGCCCGAACTATCCGAGCCGGACGTAAGTCAGGCGATGTCTGGCCCGGCCGTCGATCCGTTCGCGAAAATACGAGCTGCGACGAAGGTGCATCGCGACAGGCACGGCTGCAGCGCTTACCCTTATAGTAATGGCCCGCTGCTCGCGGCTTTGGCCGGGGCGGCCAATGCGCGGCGCATTTTGGAACTGGGCACGGCGCTCGGCTACACGGCGCTGTCGTTTGCGTCAGGCGCACCGGATGCGACCGTCGACACGATCGAGCGCGACCCCGATCACGTGCAGATTGCGCGCGACAATATCGCGGCCGCCGCCATGGATAACCGCATCACCGTGCACGAGGGCGATTTCGCCAGCATATTGCCGACGCTCGATCCCGGTTACGACGTCGCCTTCTTCGATGGCGGCACGCCGGTGACGTCGTTGCACAAGACGCTGCGCGGTTTGCTGCGCACCGGCGGCACCCTGATCACCGCCAATCTCAATCACGGCGGCACGGCGGACGCGGTGCGCAAGGCGCTGTTCGACGGAAAATTCTGGCGCAGCGCGCTTGTCGACGAGGGCGGCGAGACGGCGATCAGCGTAAAACTATGATGTTCATGTCGGGGAGCTCGCGATGTCTGTTCAAATGATCCTGTTGCCGCTGTTCGTTGAGGTGTTGCTCACGTTCGTGCTGTTTTTCTGCCTGGCGCCGCTGCGCACGCGGGATTTCAGCAGCGGCGCGGTGATGCCGGATGATGTGGCGCTGCGCGAGCCGAACTGGCCGAAGCGCACGACGCAATTCGCCTACGCGTTTTCCAACCAGTTCGAACTGCCGGTCCTGTTCTACGTTTTGACGATCCTTGAATACATCACGCATCTCGCCGGCGTCTTCTTTGTCGTCCTGGCCTGGATCTTTGTTCTGTTTCGCCTGCTTCATGCCTATGTGCATGTGACGAGCAATATCGTTCGGCTGCGCGGCACGCTCTTTGCGGTGTCCGCCGTGGTGCTCGCGGTCATGTGGATCATCTACATCGTCGAGGTGTTGACGCTGCCATGACGCCCGCAGCGAGGTTGTCTGCGGCGATCGAGGCCTTTGCCGATATCGAGACGCGGCGGCGTCCGGCCGGTGATGCGCTCAAGGATTGGGGCCTGTCGCATCGCTTCGCCGGCTCGGGCGATCGCGCCGCCATTGCCGGCCTCGTCTACGATGCGCTGCGGCGCAAGGCGTCGTCGGCTTGGCTGATGGGTGAGGCGAGTTCGCGCGCGGTGCTGATCGGCATGTTGCGCCGTGAGCGCGGCCTTGGCGTTGCAGATATCGAGGCCCTATGCAGCGGCGCCCGCTTTGCACCTGCGCCATTGATGGATGCAGAAAAAGCCGCGCTCGATTCCGACACGCTGGCGACCGCGCCGGCGCATGTTCAGGGCGATTATCCCGATTGGCTCGACCCGTATCTGGCCCGCACATTCGGCGATGAGCGCGCCGCCGAAGGCGAGGCGCTCGCCAGCCGCGCGCCGCTCGATCTGCGCGTCAACGCGCTCGCGACGGACCGCGACGATATGGTGCCGCGGCTTGCGCATCTTGGCGCCGAGCCGACGCGCTGGTCGCCCGTCGGGCTTCGCATCCGGCTTGCGGCCGACGCCAAGAGCCCGGGCATCCATGCCGAGCCGCCGTATCTGAAGGGCCAGATCGAAATCCAGGACGAAGGCTCGCAGCTCGCAGCTTTGCTGGCCGGCGCCAAACCCGGCGAGCAGGTGATCGACCTCTGCGCCGGCGCCGGCGGCAAGACGCTGGCGCTCGCCGCCGCAATGGAAAATCACGGGCAGATCTATGCGACGGACAGCGACAAACGTCGCCTCGCGGCGATCCACGAGCGCATCGCGCGCGCCGAGGCGCGCAACATCCAGGTGCGCACACCAAGAGGCGAGGCCGATCTCCTGACCGATCTTGCCAGCCGCGCCGATCTTGTGCTGATCGATGCGCCCTGCACCGGCACCGGTACCTGGCGGCGCAATCCCGACGCCAAATGGCGCATTCGCCCGGGGGCGCTCGCCGAGCGCCTCAAGCAGCAGGAAGCCGTGCTCGAACGTGCTTCCGGCCTGGTCAAGCCGGGCGGCCGCATCGTCTATGTGACCTGCTCGGCCTTGGTGGAAGAAAACGGCGACCAGATCCTAGCCTTTGCCGGCCGCCACCCCGATTTTTCCGTGGAAAAGCCGGCCAATGTGGTCAAAGCCTTGGGCGAGCGCGCCTATCTTTTCGGCCGGGCTGTCCTTATCTCCGGCGAGGGTCTGCTGATGACGCCGCGGCGGACCGAAACCGACGGGTTTTTCGTCAGCATGTTGCGGCGTTCCGCGTAACTTTAGTTGTTCCGGCACTTGGTTGAAAAATGACCTCTGTGGCTCCGCTCGACAGGCCAAGGCGCGTGCTCTAGAACCCGCTATGGCGCAAGATTCGCAATCTCACGACAAGATTCTCATCGTCGATTTCGGCTCGCAGGTCACCCAGCTCATCGCGCGGCGGGTGCGCGAAGAGAAAGTCTATTGCGAGATCGTGCCGTTCCAGAAGGCTGAAAGCGCGTTCCGCGAGATGAAGCCGAAAGGCGTCATTCTCTCCGGCGGCCCGGCTTCGGTGCTCGAGAAGGACGCGCCGCTCGCGCCCAACGCGATCTACGAAGCCGGCGTGCCGATCCTCGGCATCTGCTACGGCGAGCAGGCCATGGCGCAGCAGCTCGGCGGCAAGGTCGAGGCCGGGCATCATCGCGAGTTCGGCCGCGCCGAGGTCGAGGTCACCGATGCGACGCCGCTGTTCGACGGCGTATGGGAAGTCGGCCAGAAAGTATCCGGTGTGGATGAGCCACGGCGACCGCGTCACCGCGCCGCCCAAGGGTTTCAAGGTCGTCGGCACCTCGGCCAACGCGCCGATCGCCATGATCGCGGACGAGGCGCGCAAATTCTACGCCACGCAATTCCATCTCGAAGTCATGCACACGCCGCACGGCGCCGCCATCCTGCGCAATTTCGTGCGCAAGATCGCCCGCTGCACCGGCGATTGGACGATGCGCGCGTTCAAGCTCGAGGCGATCGAGAAAATTCGCCGCCAGGTCGGCAAAAGCAGGGTGATCTGTGGGCTTTCCGGCGGTGTCGATTCCGCCGTTGCCGCTGTCCTCATTCACGAAGCCATCGGCGAGCAGCTCACTTGCGTGTTCGTTGACCACGGGCTGTTGCGCTTGGGCGAAGCTGAAAACGTAGTGACGCTGTTTCGCGGCCACTACAATATTCCGCTGGTCCATGTCGACGCCTCCGACACGTTCCTCAAGGCGCTCGACGGCGTCGACGATCCGGAATTAAAGCGCAAGACAATCGGCAAATTGTTCATCGACGTGTTCGAGGCCGAGGCGAAGAAGATCGGCGGTGCACAGTTCCTGGCGCAAGGCACGCTCTATCCCGACGTCATCGAAAGCGTGTCGTTCACCGGCGGCCCGTCGGTGACCATCAAGTCGCACCACAATGTCGGCGGTCTGCCCGAGCGCATGAACATGAAGCTCGTCGAGCCGCTGCGCGAACTCTTCAAGGACGAAGTTCGCGCGCTCGGCCGCGAGCTCGGCCTGCCGGACGTGTTCGTCGGTCGGCATCCGTTTCCCGGTCCGGGCCTCGCCATCCGCTGCCCGGGCCCGATCACGCGCGAGAAACTCGACATCTTGCGGCTCGCCGACAACGTCTACATCGAGGAGATCCGCCGTGCCGGTCTCTACGACGATATCTGGCAGGCCTTCGCCGTACTTCTGCCGGTGCGCACCGTCGGCGTCATGGGCGATTTCCGCACCTACGATTTCGTCGTCGGCCTGCGCGCAGTGACCTCGACCGACGGCATGACGGCAGATTTCTATCCGTTCGACATGGCCTTCATCGGCGCGGTGGCGACGCGGATCATCAACGAGGTCAAAGGCGTCAACCGCGTCGTCTATGACGTGACCAGCAAGCCGCCGGGCACGATTGAGTGGGAGTGAACCGGTGGGCGGTGCGCAACACAAAGTTGACGCCTTAGCTTTCGTCCAGCCTCTCATAACCGGCAAGTTTCTCAACTGCCGCTGAGCTTATCGGTGTGTGCGAGTCAGTCGCGCACGAGCTTGACTCACATATATCTCAGCGGTTATATGTCGATCAATAACCAGAAGGTTATCGATCAAAAATGCCGAACGCTCATGATCTGCTCTTCAGAACGCTCGCCGATCCAACGCGACGGGCGATCTTCGAGCGGCTGTGTCGCAAAGGAGAACAGACGGTCGGGGCTCTGACGGCGCGGGCCGGGGTTTCGCAACCAGCCGTCTCAAAACATCTTGGGGTCCTGAAGCAGGCCGGGCTGGTGCGCGACCGCCACGAAGGTCGCCAGACGCACTATAGCGCACAGCTCGGCGCGTTGGCCCCGCTGATCGACTGGACAAGCCAAATGGCCGGCTTCTGGCAAGGCCGGTTCGATCGCCTCGAAGATCTGCTCAAAAGGATGGACCAATGAACGAAACATCGGCCGAAACGCTCGCCGTCGTTGTCGAACGGGATATCCCTTATCCGCCGGAAAAGATCTGGCGCGCGCTCACGCAACCGCACCTGGTCGAGGAGTGGCTCATGAAGAACGATTTGAAACCTGTCGTGGGCCACCGTTTCAATTTTCGCGCAGACTATCTGCCGAACGGCGCACTGGACTGCGAGGTGCTCGCCGTCGAGCCGAACAAAAAGCTGTCCTACACCTGGAATTCCACGAGCGGCAATGCGGCCTTCAATCTGAAGAGTGTGGTGACCTTTACTCTCACCCCGACGAGCACTGGCACTCACTTGCGCATGGAGCAATCGGGCTTCCGGCCAGATCAGCAGCAGGCCTATCAAGGCGCCAAATACGGATGGCCGCAGTTCTTCGCCAAGCTGGAGCAGGTCTTGGCGCGGACAGACTGAAGTCCGGCGCCTTGCGCTTCGGCTCGCTTCAAAGGAGGTTCCGTTGAATTGGAACGCCTGGTTTCGCCAGATCCACCGCTGGCTGTCCATTATCTTTACAGTGGCCGTCATCGCCAACTTCGTCTCTATGGGACTGGGGAAACCTCCCTCCTGGGTGGTCTACTCGCCACTGCTGCCGCTCTTCTTGCTATTGTTCACCGGTCTGTACTTGTTCGCGCTGCCCTATGCCACCAGGCGGCGCAGCCTACAACGTTTCGGCGGATTGGATTGATTGCGTGGCCGGCAAGACGAACGAGAAGTCGGGACTAAGGAGGAGAAACGAGCATGACGAAGAGCGGGTCGCAGAACAGCAAGCCTTCTCAGCTGATAGACGCGAGAATCAAAGAGCTGGGCGACTGGCGGGGCGAGACGCTCACTCGGGTCCGAAGTCTCATCAAGCAGGCCGACCCCGAGGTGATCGAGGAGTGGAAATGGAGAGGGGTTCCGGTGTGGGAGCACGCCGGAATTATCTGCACCGGTGAAACGTACAAGAATGTCGTGAAGCTGACCTTCGCCAGGGGCGCCTCGTTGGAAGATCCTTCGGGCCTCTTCAACTCCAGCCTCGAAGGCAACACCAGGCGTGCCATCGATATTCATGAGGGTGATAAGATTAACGAGCGTGCTCTGAAAAATCTCGTCCGTGCCGCCGTCGATTACAATCAGATCAAATCGAAGAAGAAAGCGCCTGCGGGCATTGGAACGAAAATACACAAAAGCAAAAAAGACATGAAGCCATAGCGTCAGTGCTGCGGGCCAAATGGCTCGCAAGCTTGGCGAAAGAGCAAGCCCCGGAAAAAGCAAAAATCGGCGGCCGGGGGTCAGCGATGAAGGCCGCCTTTGAGCGGGCGATCCGCCCTAAGGCAGCGTATTCATATTCATCGGCGCCATGTTCAGCTTCAGATGATACATGATCCACAGCGAGCCGGTCAGCGCGATGATCAAGATCACCGCGGTGAAAATCAGCGCCATCATGTTCCAGCCGGCTTCGGATCGCGTATCCAAATGTAAGAAATAGACCATGTGGACGACGATCTGCGCCACGGCGAGGACCGTGATCGCAAACGCCGTCGCGGTTTTGCTCTCCAGCACGCCCGACATCACCAGCCCGAACGGAATCGCGGTCAGAATGACCGAGAGGCCGAAGCCGATCAGGTAGCCGTCAAGCGTAAGATGGTGGCTGTCACCGTGCCCGTCGTGAGCCGTATCGTGACCGGCAACCTGGCTGTCATGTGCGTCGTTCATCGGAGCATTCCCATCAGATAGACGAAGGTGAAGACGCCGACCCAGACGACGTCGAGAAAATGCCAGAACATGGAGAGGCACATCAGCCGGCGCCGGTTGGCCTCGATCAAGCCGTGTTGCCCGACCTGAACCATCAGCGTCGCCATCCAGACCAGGCCCGTGGTGACGTGCAGGCCGTGCGTGCCGACCAAAGTGAAGAACGACGACAGGAAGGCGCTGCGCTGCGGCGTCGCGCCTTGACGGATAAAGTCGGCGAATTCGTAGAGCTCGATGCCGATGAAGCAGAGGCCGAAGAAGGCGGTCACGGCGAGCCATATATGGGTGCGGCCGGCACGACTGTCCTGCATGGCCAGCATCGCGAAGCCGTAGGTGATCGACGACAACAGCAGCATAGTGGTGTTGACCGCGACCAGCGGCAGATCGAACAGGTCCTTCGGCGACGGCCCGGCAGCGTAATTGCCGCCAAGCACGCCATAGGCCGCGAACAGCACCGAGAAGAGCAAACAGTCGCTCATAATGTAGATCCAGAAGCCGAGCTGGGTGCTGTAGCCCGCGGGGTGCGGATGCTCGTCGAGAACGTAGAAGCTCAGGGCTTCGGTGCTGCTGTGCGGCGCCGTCGCGGGACCGTGCGACTGCGTCGTGGTGTCGGGGGCGGCGACGAAGGCCTCGCCGGTTACGGCCAAACTTGTCATGTTATGCCTCCGCCGCGAGCAGGCGGGTCCGCTCGCTTTCCGCACGCGCGATCTCGCCCGCAGGAAGGTCGTACTCGCGCTTGTAATTGAAGGTGTGGCCGATGCCGACCGCGAGCGCCGCGACAAAGGCAAGCGCCGCGAGCCACCAGATGTACCAGATCATGCCAAAGGCGAAGCCAATGCTCAGCCCGCCGAGAATGATTCCGGTCGGCGTATTCTTCGGCATGGCGATCGGCTTGAAGCCGGTGAACGGTCGGTGATAGCCGCGCTCCTTCATGTCCCACCAGGCGTCGGTCGAGTGGACGATCGGCGTGAAGGCGAAGTTGTAGGCCGGCGGCGGGGATGACGTCGACCATTCCAGCGTGCGGCCGTTCCACGGATCGCCGGTGGTGTCGCGCAGCTCTTCGCGCCTGAGCACGCTGACGCCGATTTGGACCAGGAAACAGCCGATGCCGGCCGCGATCAGCAGCGCGCCGAACGCGGCGATGATGAACCAGATATGGAGCGAGGGAATATCGAACACGCGCAGCCGGCGCGTCACGCCCATCAGGCCGAGCACGTAGAGCGGCATGAAGGCGAAGTAGAAGCCTGTGATCCAGAACCAGAACGACAGCTTGCCCCAGAACGGATCGAGCTTGAAGCCGAAGGATTTCGGGAACCAGTAATTGATGCCGGCAAACATGCCGAACAGCACGCCGCCGATGATGACGTTGTGGAAATGCGCGATCAGGAACAGGCTGTTGTGCAGTTCGAAATCGGCCGGCGGCACCGCGAGCAGCACGCCGGTCATGCCGCCGATGACGAAGGTGATCATGAAGGCGATGGTCCACATCATCGGCAATTCGAAGCGGATGCGGCCGCGATACATCGTGAACAGCCAATTGAACATCTTGGCGCCGGTCGGGATCGAAATGATCATCGTCGTGATGCCGAAGAACGAATTGACGCTGGCGCCGGAGCCCATCGTGAAGAAGTGGTGCAGCCAGACGAGATAGGAGAGGATGGTGATGACGACGGTGGCGTAGACCATCGACGTGTAGCCGAACAGCCTTTTGCCGCAGAACGTCGAAGTGACTTCGGAGAACACGCCGAACGCCGGCAGGATGAGGATGTAAACTTCCGGATGGCCCCAGATCCAGATCAGGTTCACATACATCATCGGGTTGCCACCGAAGTCGTTGGTGAAGAAATCGGTGCCGACATAGCGGTCGAGCGTCAGCAACGCGAGGACGGCGGTCAAGACCGGAAAGGCGGCGACGATCAAAATGTTGGTGCAGAGCGCGGTCCAGGTGAAAATCGGCATCCGCATGATGGTCATGCCGGGCGCGCGCAATTTCACGATGGTGCAGATGAAGTTTACGCCGGATAACAGCGTGCCGAGGCCGGCGATCTGCAGTCCCCAAATATAATAGTCGACGCCGACATCGGGACTGTAGGCGTATTCGGAGAGCGGCGGATAAGCGAGCCAGCCGGTGCGGGCGAACACGCCGATAAACAGCGAAATCATGACGATGACTGCGCCGGCGACCGTCATCCAGAAGCTGAAATTGTTGAGAAAGGGGAACGACACGTCGCGCGCGCCGATTTGCAGCGGCACGACGATGTTGATCAGCCCGACAATCATCGGCATCGCCACGAAGAAGATCATGATCACGCCGTGGGCGGTGAAGACCTGATCGTAGTGATGCGCCGGGAGGAAACCCTCGGAGCCGTTGAAGGCGGTGGCCTGTTGCGCGCGCATCATCAGCGCGTCGGCGAAACCGCGCAGCAGCATGATGATGCCGAGCACCATATACATGATGCCGATGCGCTTGTGGTCGATCGAGGTGAACCACTCGCTCCACAGATAGCCCCAGAGGCGGAAATAGGTCAGCGCGCCGAGCACCGCCGTGCCGCCGATCGCCACCACGATGAAGGTGACAACAAGGATGGGCTCATGAATCGGCAGCGCGTCGAGCGTGAAGCGGCCGAAGATGAATTTCAGGAGCGTCGCGTTATTTTCAAACATGTCGCGGCCAATGTCAGGTGTCGGACGGCCGGCTTGGCGTCGCCGGGTGTTCCGGCGGCGGCGTCGGCAGCGAAGTGGATGTTGGCCGCTGCGGGATAGGCGAGCCGAGGAAGGTTGCAAACGGCGGGCGCGGCAGCCCTGCGCCGCGAAGCGGTGCGCCGTTCCGAGGTGAAGCGATTGCCGGCGAAGCTTGCGGCGCGACCGGCGCTGCGCCGGCAGCCGCGCCCATCGGATGGGCGGGATCGCAGAGGCTTGTGACGTAAGTCGCCTCGGGGCCTAATGCGCCGCGGCGGGCATATTTGTCGTATTCGAGCGGCAGAACATTGTTGATGCCGGCAAGGCCAAGCCCGCCTTTTTCGTCGATCTCAGACATCTGATTGAGGCACATCTTGCCCGGTTCGACGCACTCATTGAGGATCGCGTTGTAGAGACCGGGGTCGATGCTGGCGTAGCCGCGCGGCGGCTCGTTTTCGGTCGGCCGTTCGAGCTGCAGATAGTCGCTCCGGCCGAGCGAACCGCCGCCCGCTTTCATCTGCGCGACCCATTTATCGAAATCGTCGTTGCCAAAGCTTTGAAACGCGAAGTGCATTCCGGAAAAGCCGGCGCCGCTGTAATTCGCCGAGAAACCGTCATAGGTCCCGGTCTCATTCATCACCGCATAAAGCGTCGTCTCCATGCCCGGCATGGCGTAGATCTGGCCGGCGAGCGCGGGGATGGAAAACGAATTCATCACCGACGATGAGGTGATGCGGAAGTCGATGGTGCGGTTCATCGGCGCGGCCAACTGATTGACCGTGGCGATGCCGTATTGCGGGTAGATGAACAGCCATTTCCAATCGAGCGCGACGACGTCGACTTCCATGCGCCCTTTCGCGCCGCCGAGCGATTTTCCCGACGCGGCAAGGCGGTCGATCGGACGATAGGGATCGAGCAGATGCGTGCCCATCCACGTCATCGCGCCGAGGCAAATGATGATGAGAAGCGGCGCGCCCCAGATGACGAGTTCGAGCTGTGTCGAGTGATCCCAATCGGGCGCGTAAGTGGCAGCCTTATTGGATTCCCGGTAGCGCCAGGCGAACAGCAGCGTCAGCGCGATGACCGGAACGATGATCAGCAGCATCAAGCCGGTGGACTCGATCAGAAGGTCGCTCTGGCGGGCGGCGATGTCGCCGGAGGGGTCCAAAACCACCAGATTGCAACCACCCAACAGGACAAAGAACGGCAGCAGGGCAATGATGCGAAGGCGCTTCAAGATAGGTCCTGTTAACGGTTCGGGCGATCCATCGTCCGATATTGGCCGCGCCCCCAACACAGCGGCTTTACTGCACTGCAATATTAATGTCTAGCTGCAGTGCAACATAGATGGTATGGCTGATATTCTGCAATGCAATGCCAATTATATGGCATAGTGCCGCAATAACTAGCTGCATTGCAGCAAAGTTGTTATTGTGCCATGCGGTGCCGCGTATTGGATGGCTCGCTTGGCGGCTTGCGGTGGGCCCATAGAGGATCATGGAGTCCGATGCCGTGGGCGATATGGAGCGCTCGGCTGCCCGCCTTGACGGCAGGATCGAGCCAGGCTTTCGGAGGTTGAATTGGCGTCATCAACACTGGTCGAACGGGGCACGCCGCTCGTGAATCCGGGCCATGACGAGCTTCATCCGGGCGAGATCGCGATCGGCGTCATTATCGGCCGCACGTCGGAGTTCTTCGACTTCTTCGTTTACGCGATCGCCTCTGTGCTGGTGTTTCCCCGGCTGGTTTTCCCCGAGGTCGATGCGCTGCGGGGCACGCTCTATTCGTTCGCGATCTTCGCGCTCGCCTTTGTCGCCCGTCCCATCGGCACTTTCATCTTCACCTCGATCGACCGGACCTATGGACGCGGCGTGAAATTGACCGTCGCGCTCTTTCTGCTCGGCAGTTCGACGGTCGCCATGGCCTTCCTGCCGGGTTACGCGGAGATTGGCGCTGCGTCCGCGGTGCTGCTCGGGCTGTTCCGGGTCGGGCAGGGGCTGGCGCTCGGCGGCGCTTGGGACGGGCTTGCGTCGCTTTTGGCGATGAGCGCGCCGGAGCGGCAGCGCGGCTGGTACGCGATGATTCCGCAACTCGGCGCGCCGCTCGGCCTCATGGTGGCGAGCGGCCTGTTCGCTTATTTCGTCGCCAATCTCTCGGCGGACGATTTCTTCGATTGGGGCTGGCGTTACGCTTTCTTCGTCGCCTTCGCCATCAACGTGGTGGCGCTGTTCGCGCGGCTGCGCATCGTCGTGACGCCGGAATACGAGCGGCAGTTCGAGAGCCGCGATCTTGAGCCGGCGCCGGTGACGGAAACGATCAAGGCCGAAGGACGCAACATCATCATCGGGGCGTTCGCGCCGCTGGCGAGTTTCGCGCTGTTCCACATGGTGACGGTGTTTCCATTGTCATGGGTGTTTCTGTTCACGCCGCAGTCGCCGGCGCGCTTTCTGATCATTCAATCGATCGGCGCCGCGGTCGGCGTCGTGGCGATTGTCGCCTCGGGCGTGCTCGCCGACCGTTTCGGGCGCCGCATGCTGTTGAGCGTCACGGCGGGAGCCATCGCCGCTTTCAGCGGCTTTGCGCCGCAATTGCTCGATGGCGGCGATGTCGGCGAATCGATCTTCGTGGTGCTCGGCTTCATCTTGCTCGGCCTGTCCTTCGGCCAAGCCTCGGGCGCCGTCGCATCGAGCTTCTCGAAGGGCTATCGCTATACGGCGTCCGCCATGACGTCCGATCTCGCCTGGCTGGTCGGCGCCGCCTTTGCGCCCTACCTCGCGCTTTACATGTCGAGCCGCTTCGGACTCATGTCGTCGGGCGGATATCTGCTTTCGGGCGCCGTCGGCACCTTGGTGGCGCTCGCCATTGTCGCCAGGCCGATCGAAAGCCGCGAGCCCGACCAGGCTTAAAGCGCGCGTTGGCTTAAAGCGCGTTGGCCCAAAGCGTCTCGCTGCATCCTGCGATCTATCGTATCGTCGCGGCGTCTTTTCGGGAGGGGCGCTATGGCGAAGTCAAAATCGCTCACGATCTACGGCATCAAGAACTGCGACACGATGAAGAAGGCGCGCGCCTGGCTCGACAAGCACGGCGTCACTTACGAATTTCACGACTACAAAACCGCCGGCGTCGCGCGCGAGTGCCTGGAAGCCTGGAGCAAGAAAGTCGGCTGGGAGACATTGCTCAACCAGGCGGGAACGACGTTTCGCAAACTGCCGGACAAGGACAAGAGCGGGCTCGATGCCAAGAAGGCCATCGCGCTGATGCTCGAGCAGCCGTCCATGATCAAGCGGCCGGTCCTCGATCTCGGCGGCGGCAAATTGCTCGTCGGGTTCAAGCCTGAAGTCTACCAATCACAAGTCGTTTCCTAATCCGACGCGCCGTTTCTTTTTTGTCGCCGCCACTTTGAATTCTATTTGGAATTCCATTCTCGCGCGCGAAACAGCGCCGCGCAGCGCCAACGTTTTGCGGCAATGCAGTGGGATCTGCGGTCACTTTCTTGCCATCAATCAGTCATCTCGCGCCACCGATCGACCATGCTTTGTCCGAATGCGTCGGTTTGTTTGCGGGCAAAGCAAGAGGGCAGGCCGGCCGTTTGGGGAAACGGCCGGGCGCGTAGCGGGGGCGCAAATTCGGGAATGGGGCCGGTCAGTCACATGAATTCACGGGCGTTCGCGGGCGTCGTTGCGCTCGCCGCGGGTGTTTTTGTTTGCGTTTTTTCCGCTCAAGCAGCCGATTTGCCGGCGGCGCCGCGGCTCGCGCCACAGGCGCCCGTCGCTTTTGCGGCGCCGGTTTATGACTGGAGCGGGCTCTATGTCGGCGGCCATATCGGCGGTGGCTTTGCCGACTCGTCGTGGGGCGATCCGTTCACGGCAGGCTCCAACAATTTCCATAAAGGCGGCTTCCTCGGCGGCGGTCAAGTCGGCTTCAACGCGCAATTCAACTGGCTCGTGCTCGGCCTCGAGGGCGATTTCAGTTGGACCGGCATCAAGAGCCACGGCACGGATTCGCTCGGCGACGCGCTCACCGCCAACACGCAATGGACGTCGACCGTCACCGGACGCGTTGGTGCCGCCTTCGACCGGCTTCTGGTCTACGGCAAAGGTGGTCTCGCCACCGCGCACGATCAAGATAGCTTGACCGATCTGGCACTGAACACGTCGAGCGCGACACTGACGCGGACCGGCTGGACCGCGGGCGCCGGCCTCGAATACGCGCTCAATCGCAATTGGACGGTGCGTCTGGAATACGACTATCTCGGCTTCGGCGCGAAGGCGCTGAACTTCACGACGCCGGCTCTCGGCACCGTGACATCGAACGCGGACCTCAATGTTCAGGAAATCAAGGCCGGCCTGAATTTCAAATTCGGCAATTGAGAGCACGCCGCCGCTTCACGCGCGTCGGACGAATTTCCCCGACCGGCGCAAGCCGTTGACAATGCGGGCGTGCCAGCCATGATCCCGGCCGCGACCGCAACCGGCCGCTCCGGGCGAACTCATCATGGGACTTGCCGTTGAAATCCTCGGTCTTGTGATCTTCCTCGGTGCGCATGTGTTCGTCACACGGCGCGACGAGCGCGCCAAATTGGTCGCCAAGGTCGGCGAATGGCCTTACCGCGGCCTGTTCTCGCTGGTCTCGATTATCGGCATCGGCCTCATCGCTTATGGTTTTGCGCATTATCGCGCGGCGGGTCTCATTGCGGTGTGGAATCCGCCGCTGTGGACGCGCCACATCGTGATTGTACTGATGTGGCCGGCGAGCATCATGATTGCCGCCGCCTATATCCCGGGAAATATCAAGCGGGTGGTCAAGCATCCGATGCTGGTCGGGGTCAAGACCTGGGCCTTCGCGCATCTTTGCGCCAACGGCGATCTTGGCGGCATGATTTTGTTTGGATCGGTCCTGGCTTGGGCGGTGTATGACCGCATCTCGCTGAAGTATCGCACCGATCCCGGCGCGCCGCCGATCCCGGTCGGCGGCGGCAAAAACGACCTCATTGCCGTCGTCGTCGGCACCATTATCTATCTGGCGCTCGGCTTGGTATTCCATCCCATCGTCGTCGGCCTGCCGGCGTTTGGGACGTCGGCGTTCGGGCAATAGATAAATCAGAACAACAGCCAAATCAGCAAAGTGTCATGTCAGTACAAAATGAAATTCGCCGGCTGACCGCGCCCGACATTCTCGCCCGCAAAGGCGGTGAGCCGATCGTCTGCCTGACCTCGTATCATGCGCACACCGCGCGCATCGTCGACGCGCATTGCGACGTCATTCTGGTCGGTGATTCACTTGGCATGGTGATGCACGGCCTTGAAACCACCGTGCCGGTGACGCTCGACATGATGGTCCTGCAAGGCCGCGCCGTGATGCGCGGCTCAAAGCGCGCCTTGGTGGTTATCGATCTGCCGTTCGGCAGCTATGAGGCGTCCAAGGAGCAAGCCTTCGCATCGGCGGCGCGGGTGCTGAAGGAAACCGGCTGCGGCGCCATCAAGATCGAGGGCGGCCGGCGCATGGCGGAAACCATCGCCTTTCTGGTCGGGCGCGGCGTGCCGGTCATGGCGCATGTCGGATTGACGCCGCAGGCGATCAACACGATCGGCTCGTTTCGCGCGCAGGGCCGCGACGAAAGCGACTGGGCGCCGATCGAAGCGGATGCGCGCGCGGTGGCGGACGCCGGCGCGTTCTCGGTCGTGCTCGAAGCGATCGCCGAACCGCTCGGCCGCCGCATCACGGCGCAAGTCCCAATACCGACCATCGGCATCGGCGCCAGCGTCGCCTGCGACGGCCAAGTGCTGGTGCTCGAGGACATGCTCGGCCTGTCGCCGCGGGTGCCGAAATTCGTCAAACGCTTCGGCGAACTCGGGCCGTCGATCGAACGCGCGGTCAAAAGCTACGCCGAAGAGGTCCGGGCGCGGACCTTTCCGGGCACCGACCACGTCTACACGATGCGGCCGAAGGGCGTCGTCAAGCTCGCCGAGCGCGGCAAAGGCCCGTCGCGCGCTTAGGCCCATTTTGGGTCTGATCCGTCTCAACCATATGCGCAGTTCCTGGGGGACGGCGCAGGCCTGAAATCCTATTTTGCCTTGCTCGCGCCACATCATTAAACTAGGTGCGACAAGGCTTTGTGGGCGCGGGGGTGCCCAAAACCTGGGATTAGTCCGAGCCCGCGCGGAAAGGCCGCTTTCCTCTTCGGGACAGACCGGGCCAGGTCGTCGGGTGGTGAGGCAGTGCTGGGGCTAGCGTTGGGGTTGGGACGGGTTCCGTGACCGATATTTTCAACGAAGTCGACGAGGAAGTCCGTCGCGAACAGCTCAAAAAGCTGTGGGAGCGATACGGCAAATATCTCGTCGCGCTGTGCATTCTTTTTCTCGCGGGTGTAGCCGCCTGGCGCGGCTATGAATGGTGGGAAGCAAAACAGGCAGCCCAATCCGGCTCCGCTTTCGAGCAGGCCATAGCTCTCGCCGAAGCCGGCAAGCACCAAGAGGCCGAAGCGGCCTTTGCCAAGCTCGCGACCGACGGCACCGCCGGCTATCGCGTTTTGGCGCGGCTTCGCCAAGCTGCGGAGCTGGCGCGGACCGACAGCAAGGCGGCGGTCAGCGCTTATGACGAGATTGCCGCGGACAAGAATGCCGGACAGGCGATCCAGGACTTGGCGGCGGTGCGCGCCGGCTTTCTCCTCGTCGACAGCGCGCCTTATTCCGAGCTTCGTACGCGGCTCGAACCGCTGACAGCCGCCGATCGCATCTTCCGCCACAGCGCGCGCGAAATCCTGGCGCTGGCGGCTTGGAAGTCCGGCGACTTGACCGCGGCCCGGCAGTGGACGGATCTGATCATCACCGATCCGCAATCGCCGTCGGGCGCACGCAGCCGCGCCGAGGTCCTGAGCGAGCTTATTTCGGCCGCGAGCAGCAAAGGCTGACGCGATGCGAGGACAGCGTAAATCATTGTTCGTTCGGGCTGGCTCAGCGCTCGCGCTGATGCTGGTGCTTGGTGCCTGCACCAAAAGCGGCCAATTCGATCCCACCGAGATTTTCAACTCCGATGCGTTCGACAGCAAGAAGAAGCTGTCGGGCCAGCGCGAGGCGGTGTTCCCCAACGGGGTTCCCGGCACGACCACCGGCGTTCCCGTCGATCTCGTCAAAGGCTATCAGCCGCCGCCCGATCCGACCGACGCGAACGCATCGCAGCCGCCACCGGGTGCAGGCCCGCCGGCGGCAGGCGCGGCGCCGACCGCGCACGGCGGAAGCGAAGCCCAAGCCGAAACCAAAACCCAAGCCGAAACTCGCAAGCGCTCCCGCAGCACTGGCGCCGGGCACTGCGCCGCCGGGCGGCTCGACGCGCCTGACGATCGGTTCAAGGCCCGCGGCCGCTACGCAAGACCAGAATGCAGGCGCAGAGTCCAATTGGCCGGCGCCGGCGCAGCAGGCATCTTCTCCGGGGCAGGCCAATTGGCCGGCTCAGCCTCCTGCACCATCGGCGCAAACCAATTGGCCGGCGCCGTCCGCAACCGCGCCGGCGCAGAAGACGGCGCAGCCGTCGCAATCGACCTGGCCGAACCCGCCCGCCACGACGCAATAGGCATCGCGTCGCTATCCCGGCCGTTGGGGCACGCGGCGCAACGAGCGCGCCTTGCCGCGCCATCTCGGCTAGAATGACGAAACCAATTCCCAGTAAAACCCTCGGCCATTTTCCGTCATGTCCTTTACCGTTGCGATCGTCGGCCGTCCCAATGTCGGCAAATCGACTTTGTTCAACCGGCTGGTCGGCCGCCGGCTGGCCCTGGTCGACGACCTGCCGGGGGTGACGCGCGACCGGCGCGAGGGCGACGCCAAGCTGGGCGATCTGCAATTCACCGCGATCGACACCGCGGGCCTCGAAGACGCCGAGCGCGAAAGCCTGTCGGCGCGCATGCAGGCGCAGACCGCCGCGGCGGTGGCGCAGGCCGATGCCGTGCTCTTTGTCATCGATGCGCGCACCGGCGTGGCGCCGGCCGACCGCGCCTTCGCCGACGTCGTGCGCAAGTCTGGCAAGCCCACCATTCTCGTCGCCAACAAAAGCGAAGGCCGCGCCGGCGCCGACGGCGCGTTCGAAGCCTATACGCTGGGGCTCGGCGATCCGGTGGCCGTCAGCGCCGAGCACGACGAAGGCTTGGCGGACCTCTACGACGCGCTGCGCGCCGCGTTGCCCGAAGCGACGGCGGAGCCCGCCGACGACGACGATGCTGTCGCCGCCGATGAGCACCCCATCCGCATCGCTATTGTCGGCCGGCCCAATACCGGCAAATCGACGCTGATCAATCGCCTGCTCGGCGAGGACCGGATGTTGACGGGACCGGAAGCCGGCATCACGCGCGACGCAATCGCCGTCGAGCTCGAATGGCACGGCCGGAAAATGCGCATCCACGATACCGCCGGCATGCGCCGCCGCTCGCGGATCGACGAAAAATTGGAAAAGCTCTCCGTCGCCGATACGCTCAACGCCATTCGCTTCGCCGAAGTGGTCATCGTGCTGGTCGACGCGCTGACCCCGTTTGAAGAGCAGGATATCCGCATCGCCGATCTGGTCGAGCGGGAAGGGCGCGCTAGCGTTATCGCGATCAACAAATGGGACGCGATCGAAGCCGAGCCCGGCGCGCTGTCGCGGCTTCGCGGATCGATCGATCGCCTGCTGCCGCAGATCAAGGGCGTTCCCATTGCCGTGCTGTCGGCCAAGACCGGAGAAGGTCTCGATAAGCTGATGGAAGCGGTGATGAAGGCGCACGCGGTCTGGAATCGCCGCGTGCCGACGGCGGCGCTCAATCGTTTCCTCGGCGACGCGATTTCGAACACTCCGCCGCCTGCGGTGAGCGGCCGCCGCTTCCGGCTCGATTACATCACTCAACCGAAAGCGCGGCCGCCGACCTTCGTCTTGTTCTGCACGCGCGCTGAAGCGATGCCGGAAACCTATCGGCGCTATTTGATCAACGGCTTGCGCGAGAATTTCGCGCTGCCCGGCACGCCGATCAGGCTCACGCTGCGCGCGAAGGCCAATCCCTATGCCCACAAGAAGCGCCGGCAGCGGTGACGGAATGACGTTTAAGCAGGCGGCATGAATTGCAACAGCTTGCCGGCGGGAAAATCGTAAAGCTTGCCGGTCTCTGTGAATTCCGGCAGGCACAGTTCAACGATTTTCTCCGCGACTTCTTCCGCCGTCGGCAGCGTCATCGGATCTTCGCCCGGCATGACCTGCGCCCGCATCCGCGTGCGGGTCGGGCCGGGATTGAACAGATTGACGCGCAAAGTCGTCGAGGAGGTTTCCGCCGCATAGGTGCGCGCCAGCGCATCGAGCGCAGCCTTGGACGATGAGTAAGGGCCGGCATAAGCGCGGGCATTGGTAGCGGCGCCGGACGTCATGAACACGGCGCGGCCTGATTTGGCGCGCTTGAGCAGCGGATCCATCGCGCGGATGAGATGCCAGTTCGCGGTCACGTTGATCGCGAATATCTCGTCCCAGGCCTTGGGCTCGATGTGATCGAGCGGCGAGCGTTGGCCCGCGATCGCGGCGTTGCCGATCAAAATATCGAGGTGCTGATATCGCTCGTTGAGGGCTGCGGCGAGCCGGTAAAGCCCGGCATAGTCGCGCATGTCGAGCGGCACCAAAGTTGCCGAACTGCCGGCCGCGCGCGCCGCGTCGTCGACTTCTTCGAGGCCGCCGACCGTGCGTGCCACCGCGACGACATGGGCGCCCTCGCGTGCTAGCGCCAGCGCGGTCGCCCGTCCGATGCCGCGCGAAGCCCCGGTCACAAGCGCAATACGATCAGCGAGCGGTTTTGACATATTGGCGACCTGATCCGATCCTTATTGGCGGTGTGCGGTGTCGTGTCTGCGTGATGGCGGAGAGCCGCGCGCTAGGGAGAAATCATGTTTGCCGGGCAGCTCGCGCTTATTGTTTCCGCCGTCTTTGCCGGTGCGGCGCTTTACGTCAATATCGCCGAGCAACCGGCGCGGCTTGGTCTCGATGACCGGTCAATGCTCCAGGAATGGAAGCCGTCATACAAGCGCGGCTTCGCCATGCAGGCGCCGCTCGCCATCGCCGGCTTCCTCTTCGGGCTTTTGGCGTGGTGGCAGACCGGTGTTTGGCTGTGGCTCTTGGGGGCGATCATTATGATTGCGAACTGGCCTTACACGCTTCTCGGCATCATGCCCACGAACAATCAGTTGATGGCGACCGATCCCGCTGTTGCCGGAACCGATACCCGCAAACTCATCGAGAAATGGGCGGGACTGCATGCCGTTCGCACCGCGCTCGGATTTGCCGCGGTGCTGGTTTTTCTGTTGGCGTCTTTGTTTTCAGCGGATTGAGCGTCAACTCGCTTCGGCGAGCAGCGAGAGCTGGCGCGGGGTCGCGTCCTGCGCCGTGCGGTCGGTCAGCGCGGTCGGGTATTCACCGGTGAAGCAATGGTCGGTGAATTGCGGCCGTTCCGGGTTGCGGCTCTTTTCGCCCATGGCGCGGTAGATGCCGTTGACCGAAAGGAAGGCGAGCGAATCCGCGCCGATGAATTTGCGCATGTCTTCGAGATCGTGGGTGGCGGCAAGGAGCTTGTCCTGCTCGGGCGTGTCGATGCCGTAATAGTCCGGATGCTTTATCGGCGGCGAGGCGATGCGGAAATGCACTTCGCGGGCGCCGGCGTCGCGAATCATCTGCACGATCTTCACTGAGGTGGTGCCGCGCACGATCGAGTTGTCGATCAGAACGATGCGCTTGCCGACGACGATGGCGCGATTGGCGCTGTGCTTGAGACGGACGCCGAGCTGGCGGATGTGCTGGGTCGGCTCGATGAAGGTGCGGCCGACATAGTGATTGCGGATGATGCCGAGCTCGTAGGGAATTCCGGATTCTTGGGCGTAACCGATCGCCGCCGGCACGCCGGAATCGGGCACCGGGACGACGACGTCGGCGGTGGCCGGGGCCTCGCGGGCAAGCTCGGCGCCGCTTGCCTTGCGCACATTGTAGACGCTGCGGCCGCCGATGATCGAATCCGGCCGGGCGAAATAGATATATTCAAAGATGCAGGGGCGCGGCGCCATCGCCGGGAACGGCTTGTGCGAATGCGCGCCTTCTTCGTCGAAGATCAAAACCTCGCCGTTCTCGACATCGCGGACATATTGCGCGCCGATAATATCGAGCGCGCAGGTCTCGGAGGTCAGGATCGGGCAGCCGTCGAGCCGGCCCATAACCAGCGGGCGGATGCCGAGCGGATCGCGCGCGCCGACCAGTTTCTTATTGGTGAGGCCGACGAAGGCATAAGAACCTTCGAGCATGCGCAGGCTTTCGATGAGGCGGTCGACAAAGCGGTTGCGGCTCGAGCGCGCGACCAGATGCAGGATCACCTCGGTATCGGTGGTCGATTGCATCATGGCGCCTTCGCGCACCAGCTGGCGGCGCAGCGTCAGGCCGTTGGTCAGGTTGCCGTTATGGCCGACGGCGAAGCCGCCGGCATTCAGTTCGGCAAACAGCGGCTGCACGTTGCGCAGAATGGTCTCGCCGGTGGTCGAATAGCGGACATGGCCGACCGCGGTGGTGCCGGGCAGGCGATCGATCACTTCGCGGCGGGAGAAGGTGTCGCCGACCAGGCCGAGGCGGCGCTCGGAGTGAAAGCGCTTGCCGTCGAAGGAAACAATGCCGGCGGCCTCCTGGCCGCGGTGCTGCAGCGCATGCAGGCCAAGTGCCGTGATCGCCGCCGCATCGGGGTGGCCGAAAATGCCGAACACGCCGCATTCCTCGCGCAGCCGGTCCGCATCAGGATCGAAGGGTGAAGGTTCGGTCATGATTTTAAGACCCATGATGTGGGGCCATTTTCGCCCCTAGCTGTGCTGGTCCGGCGTCGCGCCGGGCGTGTCGGTGTCTTCCGGATGCGATTTTTTCAGCTTGTTTAAGATGGTGCTTTCGGGGTCATCCGGCAACATTGACATTAGCCACTGCCCCGTCCCGGCAAGAACGACGCGCGATTTGGCGCTTTTCACCCAGTCCGGCTGGCTCCGATCAGGCACCAGCCAGGTGAAGAATTGGAAGGCGATCACCACGATGATTAGGCCGCGTCCGAGCCCGAACAGGAAGCCGAGCGTGCGATCGAGCGCGCCGACGCGGCTGTCGAGCACCATGTCCGAGACCCTGATGGTAAGGACGGAGACGATCAGCAGCGTCAGCAGAAAGACGCCGCCGACGACGGCGACGGCGGCGACGATGTCGTTGTTGAAGTACTGTTTGGCGAGCGGCAGGAGCTTGCCATACGAGTAAAGCGTGGCGCCGGCGGCGATAACCCAGGCGGTGATGGAGAGGACTTCGCGCATGAACCCGCGCACCATCGCGAGCAGCCCGGAAATCAACATCACGACGATGAGGACGATATCGAGCAGCGAAATCGGCATCGGTTACCAGCCCGCTCGCTCGTGCCCTGATTCCCAAATGCGCAGGTGCCTGCGGCGCGGCCCCGTGCCTATCTCGGAATCGAAGGAGACACCAGCAACTATATGATCCAAGTCGAGTTTTCCGGCCTGACGTTCCTGCTCATGGTTGCCGACGTTTCAGGAACATCAAGTCCGCGCCACGCGACGTCGGTCCGCCCGTCCGCCGCGTGTATAGCCGGGCTCAGGGACGCCGTCACCCGTCTTCTGACGCGTTCAACAGGAGAGGCCGGTTAAACTTCGCGGCCGCCGACGCGGCGCGGGGCGGGTGCCCCGTCGCGGGCGATATCGGCGACGAGATTGGCGAGCGCGCCGACGGCGGTGAGCGCTACTCCCTCGGGTGCCTCGTTGCGCGCAGCTTCCGGCACGACGGCTTTGGTGAAGCCGAGCTTTTGCGCTTCTTTCAGCCGCGAAGCAGTTTGCGCCACCGGCCGCACGGCGCCGGAGAGCGAGACTTCGCCGAAATAGACGGCGTCGGCGGGAAGCGGCGCACGCGCGAGCGACGACACCAAGGCTGCCGCGGCGGCCAAGTCGGCCGCCGGCTCCTGGATGCGCATGCCGCCCGCGACATTGAGATAGACGTCATGCCCGGAGAGGCGGACGCCGCAATGCGCCTCAAGGACCGCGAGCACCATCGACAGCCTGGACTGGTCCCAGCCGACCACGGCGCGGCGCGGCGTGCCGAGCGAGGTCGGGGCGACCAGCGCCTGAATTTCCACCAAGAGCGGCCGCGTCCCCTCGATTCCGGCAAAGACCGCGGTGCCGGGACTGCCGAGGTCACGCGCGGACAGAAACAGTTCGGAGGGGTTCGCGACTTCGCGCAGGCCGGAGCCCGTCATCTCGAAGACGCCAATCTCGTCGGTCGGCCCGAATCGATTCTTCATGGCGCGCAGGATGCGGAATTGCTGCGAGCCTTCGCCCTCGAACGACATCACCGCATCGACCATGTGCTCGACGACGCGAGGGCCGGCGATCTGGCCGTCCTTGGTGACATGGCCGACCAGGATCACGGCGGCGCCGGTGCGCTTGGCGAAGCGAATCAATTCGCCAGCCGAGCCGCGAACTTGGGTCACCGTGCCGGGCGACAACTCGACAGTCTGCGTCCACATGGTCTGGATTGAGTCGACGACCAGAAGCCGCGGCGTCGCGCCTTGCGACAGCGTCGCCACGATATCCTCGACCGAGGTTTCGGCCGCGACCTCAACTGCGGCTTCGGCCAAGCCAAGACGTTCGGCGCGCAGCCGCACTTGGGCCACGGCCTCTTCGCCGGAAATATAGACGGCGCGATGGCCGTTCCGCGCATAGGCCGCCGCGACGTCGAGCAGCAATGTCGACTTGCCAATTCCGGGATCGCCGCCGAGCAGAAGCACCGAGCCGCGCACCAGACCGCCGCCGGTGACGCGGTCGAATTCGGCAATGCCGGACGGCAGACGCGGCGCTTCATCGCTTGCGCCGCCCTTGAGCTGTTCGATCGTGAAATGCCGTCCCTTGCGCGACGCGCGGCGCGGCCCTTCAGCGCCTTCCTCGACGATCGTATTCCAGTCGCCGCAGGATTCGCATTTGCCGGCCCAGCGCGCGGTCGCCGCGCCGCAATTCTGACAGACGAAATTTTGCGCGCGCGCGGCCATCTTATGCACCGCGATAGACGAGATGGCAGCGTGGGCCGAGCCGCGTGAGAATTTCGTAGCCGATGGTGCCGGCTGCCGTAGCGACTTCGTCGACGCCGATTTCGCCGCCGACCAGCGTCGCGTGCTCGCCGCGATGCACGGCGCCCGGAGGAAGATCGGTAATATCGATACAGACGAGGTCCATCGAGATCCGGCCAACAATGGGACAGCGCGTGCCGGCGACGATCGCCGCGCCGCCGGGATGATCGTCGGTGCCGCCGCTGGAGCGAACGAGACCATCAGCGTAACCCAGCGCGACCACGGCAATCCGCGTCGCGCGCTTTGCCGTCCACGTCGCGCCGTAACCCACCGTCTCTTCAGGTGCGACGTTGCGCAGTTGCAAAATGCGGCCGGTCAATTCGACGACGCTTTGCATCGGATTGGGCTTGCCGGGCGTCGGATTGACGCCATAGAGCGCGGCGCCCGGCCGCGCCAAGTCGAAATGTGCCGTGTCGCCGAGAAAGATGCCGGACGAATTGGCGAGCGAGGCTGGAATGCCGGCATAGAGCATGTGCAACTCGCGAAACAATTTGATCTGCGCCGCATTGAGCGGGTGATCGGGCGTGTCGGCGCAGGCGAGGTGGCTCATGATGAGCGCGATGCCGTGATTTTCGGTTTGCGCGCGCGGCGCCAGAGCCGCGGCTTCATCCGGCAAAATGCCGAGCCGGCGCATACCGGTATCGATATGCAGCGCCGCGCCGCCGCGCCAGGAATGCGCGCTGACGAACGCGTCCCATTCGGCAAGTTCGGTGGTCGAATTGATGACCGGCCGGGCGTTGATCTCGATAAACGCGTCGCCCCAGTCCGGCGTAAAGCCGTCCAGCACATAAATGTCGGCCTCGCCGGCGCGCGAGCGCACCGAGCGCGCTTCGGCAATGTCGGCGACAAAAAATATCTTGCAGCCGGCCTTGGCGAGCGTTGTGGTTACGGGCTCAAGTCCAAGGCCATAGGCATTGGCTTTGACGACGGCCGCGCATTCCACGGTGAGGAGCTCGCGCTTGAGGATGCGCCAATTGGCCTCCATTGCGGCAAGATCGATGGTCAGCGAGCCGCCGGTTTCAGGCGCGGCCGGGGAGGGTGCCGGTTCCGAGATTGGGATTGCGAGGGCCATGACCGCGTTATGGCCGCTGGCGCGGCGGGGGTAAAGCGGCTCGTCGAGTCGCCTAGAAACTCGGCCGATGCGTGGTGTCGAGATTGGCAAAGCGCGTGACCGCGGCGTCGAACTGCAATTCGACCGTGCCGGTCGGTCCGTGGCGCTGCTTGCCGATGATCACTTCCGCCTTGCCGTGCGCTTCAGTGATTTTCTTTTCCCACTCTAAAAATTCCGCAGTTCCCTCGTGCGGCTTTTTGTTTTCAAGATAGTATTCCTCACGGAAAACGAACAGCACTACGTCGGCATCTTGCTCGATAGAGCCTGATTCGCGCAAATCAGAAAGCTGCGGATGCTTATCTTCTCTGTTCTCAACCTGGCGCGATAACTGCGACAGTGCGAGGATTGGTACGTTAAGCTCCTTAGCGAGTGCCTTTAGGCCTGTCGTTATCTCTGTAACCTCTTGAACCCGACCTTCTTGGGCACGACGAGTCGACCCCTGCATCAGCTGAAGGTAGTCGATGACAAGGAGATCAAGACCACGTTGGCGTTTGAGTCGCCGCGCTCGGGCCGCGAGTTGTGCAATTGATACGCCGCCCGTTTCGTCAATAAAAAGCGGAGCGTGCTGAATCTTAATCATCTTGTCCTTGATAATATCAAAGTCGCTATCATTGATATCACCTCGGCGCATATTGCTAGATGGAATGCCGGTTTGCTCCGCGATTATACGGGTCGCCAATTGCTCGGCCGACATTTCAAGCGAAAAGAAACCAACGATACCCCCATTAACAGTTTTCATGTGCCCGTCGGCGCGTTGCTCGCCCTGCCAAGCCGCGGCGACGTTGTAGGCGATATTGGTGGCAAGCGCCGTTTTTCCCATACCAGGGCGTCCGGCCAAGATAATGAGGTCTGAGGCCTGCAGTCCCCCCATTTTTGAGTCGAGATCCTTAAGTCCAGTGGCAAGCCCTGATAGCTTACCGTCACGTTGAAAAGCGGCGGCCGTTAGGTCCACTGCTCTGGTTAAGGCGTTTTCGAAGTTCTGAAAGCCGCTGTCGTAACGGCCAGTCTCAGCAATCTCGTAAAGTCTACGCTCGGCGTCCTCGATGTGAGTTGTCGGGGTTGCTTCAATCGGCGCATCGTAGGCCAGATTGACTATGTCTCCGCCGATCTCGATTAAAGCTCGGCGTACAGACAGATAGTAGATGATATTCCCATAGTCACCGGCATTAATGATTGTCGTGGCCTCGGCTGCGAGCCGTGCCAAATATTGGTCCAGCGAAAGGCCCTCAATATTGAGATCGCCGGGCAGAAAAGTCTTTAGCGTGACTGTGTTTACGGTCTTATTCACGCGAATGAAGCGACCAATCAATTCAAAAATTAGCTGATGGATCGGCTCAAAGAAGTGTTTGGGCTCCAGAAAATCTTGGACCCTATAGAACGCCTCGTTATTGATGAGGATTGCGCCAAGCAGTCCCTGTTCGGCCTCGATGCTGTGGGGCGCCGCGCGAACCAGCGGTTCCGCGGGGATTAACTTGCGTGCTGTCGAATCGAATGCTGGCATGGTCCCGGTCAAAAGAATCGTAGGCTATGGCCGTTTTACGGCGCATGGCGAATTTGTCGTGGCTACTCAACATGGCGGATCACTCAACAAAAGCAGCACTCCAAGAAGCAGCATTGGATGAGCCGCACTCCCCAAGCGTGATCGCAGCCGTCACGCAACAGGGACGCTCTCGATAGTCCTATGGCGCGGCGATTGGAAATGCTCATTGCCGCTGTCCCCACTAACCACCGTCACCGCGGGACAGCGTCGATAAATTCCGATTACGCTTGACGCCCGCATTAAGCGGCGGAACGGCGGCAATTACTCGCCGGCGAGACGCAACGGCACGGCATGACGGGCTTCGAGGGCGCGCAAGCGCCCTTCCTCGCGCGCAGTATAGTCGCGCGTCGCCGGCGTGACGCCCTTGCGCTTGGCCATTTGGATTTGGAACACGACCATATCGACTTCGCGAAACGCCATTTCTGAGCAGGCGAGGTAGAATTCCCACATCCGCACAAAGCGCTGATCGTAAAGCTTCACGACTTCGTCGCGGTGCGCGAGGAAGCGCTCACGCCAAGCCTTCAACGTCTCCGCGTAATGCAGTTGCAGGACTTCGACATCGGTCACGACGAGTTGCGCGCGCTCGATCGCCGGCAGAACTTCGGAGAGAGCCGGGATATAGCCGCCGGGAAAGATATATTTGGCGATCCACGGATTGGTGATGCCGGGCGGGCCGGAGCGGCCGATCGTGTGCAATAGCGCCACGCCGTCGTCGGCAAGAAGCTTTTCGCATTTGCCGAAGAAGGTGTCGTAAAAGCCGACGCCGACATGTTCGAACATGCCGACCGACACAATGCGGTCGAATTGGCCCTCGACGTCGCGATAGTCGATCAGGCGGAAATTCGTATCTTGCGTCAGGCCACGTTCGAGCGCGCGGTTTTGCGCGATCTGGAACTGCTCTCGCGACAGCGTAATGCCGGTAACCTTGGCCCCCACGATTTCGGCAAGATAAAGCGCAAGCCCGCCCCAGCCGCAGCCGATATCCAGCACCTTGGCGTCCGGCGGCGTACACAGCTTGGCTGCCAAATGACGCTTTTTGGCCAGTTGGGCATCGTCGAGCGATTGGTCGGGCGTTTCGAAATAGCCGCAGCTATATTGCTGGTCGCCATCGAGAAACAGCGAATAGAGCCGGCCGTCGAGATCGTAATGGTGGACGACGTTCTGGCGCGACCGGGATTTCGGATTGTACTGCTGCAGTCGGCGGAACAGATGGCGCACGAGCCGCGGCAGCCAAGCCCAATCCGATGCTCGCCACCGCCCCTGACGCAGCAGAATTTCCAGCACGTCGGCGATCGAGCCTTGCTCGACGACGAGCGAGCCGTCCATATAGGTTTCGCCAAGCTTCAATTCGGGGTCGAACAGGACGGCGCGCTGCGCCGCGGCGGTCGTAAAGCGCACGGCGACTAGCGGCCCGCTGCCGTCGCCGAAAGAATGTGTGGTGCCCCTCGCCATCGTGACTTTAAAAGACCCGCGGCGAATGTACCTACGCAGAAAAATGAGCAGCAACCGATCCACGGCCGCCTCCACGCTTCGCGACGCCCCCTGTGCTACATGCGACGATTGGCGCGCCGTTCCGCCTTGCGGCGATTTTCACCGCTCGACCGGCCCGTTGCGCCGCCGGGGTCTTGTTGGTTGCCGTCATTAAAACAAAATCCTCGTCGACCAGCAATGCCGCGAAGGTATGACTGTCCGCCACAAGGTCGGCCTCGCATTTGGCGTTTTGGGTCAATTATGATTGCTAAGCTTGGAAAGCCCGGGGAGACTTGTGTGTTCCGCCATCTCGCGCCGATAATCGGCCTTCTTGTCGCTTGGACATTCGTCCTTTCGGCTGTTCCGGCGCGCGCCCAGGTCAATATCGATCAGGGCAAGTCGGCGACCGAGATATTCTCGAACGATTGCGCCACCTGCCACAAGTCCGCGAAGGGCTTGGCCAACGGCAAGAATAGCGCCACCTTGGCGGACTTCCTGCGCGAGCACTATACATCGAGCGCCCAGCAGGCCGCCTCGCTCGCGGCCTATGTCCTGGGCGCGGGCAGTGGGCCGCCGCCTTCGGCAAGTCTGAAGCCGGGGACAGGAGGGCCTAAAGCCGGAGAAGCCAAACCTGGCGAGAAGCCGGGCGCGCGCCCGGAGCAGCCTTCTTCGACCGCGAAACTGCAACAGCCTTCGGATCAAGACACAAAGGTTGAGGCGGAGCCAGCCGCTGAGCCAGGTTCTGCCGTGCCGGGTCCTGCCGTGCCAGGTCCTGCCATGCCAGGTCGTAAGCCGGCCGGGAAACGCGAACCACGGCCGGTCACCGCGAGCCGGGGTCTACGGCAGGAGCCGGAAACCCCGCCGCCCGTGCCACAGGCGGCGCCGATCGCTACGCCTGAGACTGCGCCGGTCGCAACCGCGCCCGCCGTCACGACGCCCGCCGCGACTGAGCCGGGGACGCCAGCGGCCGCAGAGCCGCCGCCCACGACCACGGCCGCTGCGCCGAGCGCCGCTCCAGAGCCCGGTCCGGCGCAAAGCGCGTCGACGCCGAGCCCGGACGCAGGCTCATCCGCCAGCGCAGGCGCACCGGCCGACACGTCGCCAAGCGACAGCGCACCGGTTCCGCGCGACGATATTTCAGACTGAAATAGCCCGGACCGAAGGGTCCGGGCTGATCCGACTACGCCTTGTCGGCTGCGGGAGCGGCTTCGGCCGCTTCCTCGCTGTCTTCGGCATCGGCGGCTTCGCCGGCGCCCGGCTCGAAGAAGGACTCAGCCGCAGCGACCGCGGCTTCTTGCTCGGTCGGCTCGCGCAACTGCGCCACGTCCTCGCCGCGGGCGATCCGCGCCGCTTCGTCGTCGTTGCGGGCAACGATGATCGTAATCGAGGTCTCGATCTCCGGGTGCAACGACAGCGGGACCTTGTGCTGGCCGATGGTCTTGATCGGCATGTTCAGCTCGATCTGATTGCGCGTGACCTGGAAACCGGCAGCGCCGATCAGGGTTACCAGATCCCGCGGCGACACCGAGCCGAACAGCTGGCCCGATTCCGAGGCTTGGCGCAGCACGGTGAAGCTTTTGCCGTCGATCTTTTCGGCGACTTGACTCGCATCGGCTTTCAGCTCCGCCGAGCGGGCCTGAAGCTCGCTCTTCATGCCTTCGAAACGGCTGCGGTTTTCATCGGTGGCGCGCAACGCTTTGCCGCGCGGCAACAGAAAATTTCGAGCAAAGCCGTCTTTGACGCGCACGACATCGCCCATCTGGCCGAGCCGCGAGATACGTTCGAGGAGGATGACTTCCATATCGGCCTCCTCAGCGGATCACGTAGGGCAACAGGCCCAGAAAGCGCGCGCGCTTGATCGCCTGGGCGAGTTCGCGCTGCTTTTTCGCCGACACCGCGGTGATGCGGCTCGGCACGATCTTGCCGCGCTCCGAAACGAAACGCTGCAAGAGCTTGACGTCCTTGTAGTCGATCTTCGGCGCATTGGCGCCGGAGAACGGGCAGCTCTTGCGGCGGCGGAAGAACGGACGGCGGCCGCCAGCGCCTTGCGGTGACATAGCCATGGTCATTCCCCCGTTGCGGTTTCAGTGTCGTCACCGCCGTCGCGGCCGCCGCGCCGGTCACGATCGCGGCCGCCACGGTCGCCACGATCACCCCGGTCGCCACCAAAGCGGTCGCCGCGGTCAAAGCGATCGCCGCGGCGGTCGTCACGGTCGCGATCGCGCTCAACGCGCCGCATCATGGCGGAGGGACCTTCCTCGTGCGCTTCGACCCTGATGGTGAGATAGCGCAGCACGTCTTCGTTGAGACGTTCCAGGCGCTCGATCTCGTTGATCGCCGCCGGCGGGGCATCGACGTCCATCAGCGTGAAATGCGCCTTGCGGTTCTTGCGCAGCCGGTAGGAGAGGGATTTGACCCCCCAATATTCAAACTTTTTGATCGACCCGCCGAGGCCCTCGACGACGCCCTTCAATTGTGCGGTCAAGTCCTCGACCTGCTGGGCGCTGGCGTCCTGGCGCGCGAGATAGACGTGTTCATAGAGCGGCATGGCTGCCCTTTCCCGTTTTGTCGTGCTCGCCCAGGCGCGAAGCCCCTCGAACCCTTCGGGAAAGGCTCGAATGCTCTGAAGGCGGGGACACCGGACGCCGGACCAAAAACGCGCAAAACAAGCTGTGTTTCGGGTCCTGCCGCTCAGTTCTGCGCTGTCGGTTCCGGAGAAGCGGTTAACCAATTTTCCGGAATTTGCGCCTGAGCGGCCGTCCGTTCAGCCCCCGGCCGGGGTCGAGCGGAAGGCGGCCTTATACGCGGCTCGGCGAGAAAGGCAAGATCGTCAGGAAGGCCGTTTCGGGAGCCGGCTCAAGAGCCGCTTTGGCGTCCATCCGCGTCCTGGATCAGCTCGGCAAGCCGCACCGCGAGTTCCACGCCCTCGCGCAATCGCTTTTCATCCCCAGCGGGAGCCGATTGGGACGCCTTCCGCAGTTTTTGCATCCTCGTCAGCAGGATTTCGAGGCTCTGGGTAAGCAGCTTCTGGCGGAACGCCGGATCGGAGCGCGCGCGGGCAAGCTCGCTATCGGTGACCGCCGGAAAACTATCCATCACACAACGCTCTCGCCAACGTGCCCCTTGAGCCCTGCGCCCCTTGGGGCGGACCTGTCGGTAGATTTCCCACCTTATCAAGGCGCGGTTGTTGCTTTCTTACTGAGGCAGCGCTGGGCCGCAATCCCTTGACATCCGGGCCCTCGCGGTATCTTTCGCCCCTTCCTGGAGGCGGCCTCTCAAAAAGGGCGCGGCACGAGTTAGATGACAACGGCGTTTGTTTTCCCCGGTCAGGGCAGCCAGGCGGTCGGCATGGGCAAGGCGCTCGCCGATGCGTTCCCGAGCGCGCGGGCAGTGTTCGAGGAGGTCGACGCGGCCCTTGGCGAACGGCTCAGCGACATTATCTGGAACGGCCCCGGCGATACGCTGACGCTGACGGAAAACGCGCAGCCGGCGCTGATGGCGGTGTCGCTTGCCACGATGCGCGTGCTCGAAGACGAAGCCGGTGTCGATCTCAAGCGCGACGCCGCCTTTGTCGCGGGGCATTCGCTCGGAGAATATTCGGCGCTCGCGGTGGCGCGTGCGCTCTCGATCGCCGACGCGGCGCGGCTGTTGCGCGTGCGCGGGCTCGCCATGCAAAAGGCGGTTCCCGTCGGCAAGGGCGCCATGGCGGCGCTGATCGGGCTCGACCTTGGCGACGTGCAATCGATCGCGGCCGAGGCGGAAAGCGCCGGCATCTGCGCCGCCGCCAATGATAATGGCGGCGGTCAAGTTGTCCTCTCCGGCGACAAGCTCGCCGTCGAGCGCGCGGTGGAGGTCGCCAAGGCGCGCGGCGCGAAGCGGGCGATGCTGCTGCCGGTCTCCGCGCCCTTCCATTGCAGTCTGATGCAGCCGGCCGCCGATGCCATGGCGCAAGCGCTGGCGAAGGTCACGGTCAATCCGCCGGTCGTTCCGCTCGTTGCCAATGTGCTGGCGCGGCCGATCAGTGACCCCGCCGAGATCGTGCGCTGCCTCGTCGAACAGGTGACCGGCACGGTGCGCTGGCGCGAATCCATTCAGTTCATGGCGCAAGCCGGCGTGACGATGTTTTACGAGGTCGGCGCCGGCAAAGTGCTCACGGGCTTGAACAAACGCATTTCCGATGGGGCAGCCGCGGCCTCGATCGGGATGCCCGACGATATCGGCCGGTATAAAGGGGCACACGCTTAAGATTCCGCGCGTTCGCGAGCAGGGCAGGAAACCAGATGTTCGATCTCACCGGAAAGACCGCGCTCGTGACCGGGGCCACGGGCCCCATCGGCGGCAGCATCGCCCGCACGCTGCACGCCCAGGGCGCGACGCTGGCGATTTCCGGAACCCGGCGCGAAGTACTCGACAAGCTGGCCGCCGAGCTCGGCGACCGCGTCCATGTATTGCCCTGCAATCTCGCCGATCCCGTCGAAACGGACGCGCTCGTGCCGCGCGCCGAGGAGGTCATGGGCCAGCTCGACATTCTGGTCGCCAATGCCGGCGTCGCCCGCGACAATTTGCTGGTGCAATTGCGCGACGAAGACTGGGACCAGGTCATCGCCATCAATCTGTCGGCGACCTTCCGCCTGGCGCGCGCTGCGGTGCGCGGCATGATGCGGCGGCGGTTCGGACGCGTCATCGCGATCACCTCGGTGGTGGGCACGACCGGCAATGCCGGGCAGGGCAACTATGTCGCCGCCAAAGCCGGCATCACCGGCATGATCAAGGCGATCGCGCAGGAATATGCCAAGCGCGGCGTGACCGCCAATTGCGTCGCGCCGGGCTTCATCGTCACCCCGATGACCGACAAGCTCAACGACAAGCAGCGCGACGTCATCGTCGCGAAGATTCCCGCGAACCGCGCCGGGACGGCCGAGGAGGTCGCCGCCGCCGTCGCCTTTCTGGCTTCCAACGAAGCCGGCTACGTGACCGGCCAGACGTTGCATGTGAATGGCGGAATGGCCATGATTTGATGAATGATTTAAGCCGTGATTTGAATGCGATAGAACCATTGCGGATGGGACGCGGCCCGCGCTGGTCAACGCGAATGAAGTGTGGTAACCGAACCAAAATCGGGCTGGGGGAGCCGGAATGCCGGAGAGCGGGGCAACACCTTCCGCCTCTGATCGGTGTCGACCCAATTGAGCTTGTCGACCCCCCGTCGACAGGTTCATTGAAAAACTTGTACTCAAAACGAGAGCTTGTACTCAAACCAGACTAGGTTGCGAAACCAGTTGATTGGGTCGCGTTGAAAGATGAGGTTGGAACGATGAGTGACATTGGCGAGCGGGTGAAGAAGATTGTCGTTGAGCACCTCGGCGTCGAGCCCGACAAGGTGACGGAAAACGCCAGCTTCATCGACGATCTCGGCGCCGACAGCCTCGACACGGTCGAGCTCGTCATGGCGTTCGAGGAAGAATTTGGCTGCGAGATTCCCGATGATGCAGCCGAAACGATTTTGACGGTGGGCGACGCGATCAAGTTTCTCGAGAAGAACGCGAAAAGCTGACCTCAGGTCCTTGCTCGTAGGTCTTTTGCTGCCAATCACCGTATGAATTGGGCATGATACCGCGGCAATCGCGCACCACAAGGCGCAGGCGGATATGTGGACGGATTCAGCACGCGTAGTCTCGTTGCCGTTTCCGACGACGAAATGGGGCGCGAGACTTGGCGGGAGCTCCCTCGATGAGACGCGTTGTTGTCACAGGTCTTGGTCTGGTGACACCGCTTGCGAGCGGAGTCGAACAAACATGGCAGCGGCTCACCGCTGGTGAAAGCGGCATAGCGCGCGTCGAGAAATTCGACGTCTCCGACATCACCTGCAAGATTGCCGGCCAGGTTCCGCGCGGCGATGGTTCGAACGGCACCTTCAATCCCGACGCCTGGATGGAGCCGAAAGAGCAGCGCAAGGTCGACGACTTTATTATCTATGCGATGGGAGCTGCCACCCAGGCGCTCAATGACGCCGATTGGCATCCGCGCGACTACGACGACCAAATCGTCAGCGGCGTTCTGATCGGGTCCGGCATCGGCGGTGTCGAAGGCATCGCCGAGACCGCGTTGTTGTTGCGCGACCGCGGTCCGCGCCGCGTGTCGCCGTTCTTCATTCCAGGGCGGCTGATCAATCTCGCCTCCGGCTATGTGTCGATCGCGCATTCGCTCAAAGGGCCCAATCATGCCGTCGTCACCGCGTGCTCGACCGGCGCCCACGCCATCGGCGATGCCGGCCGGCTGATCGCGCTCGGCGATGCCGACGTGATGGTGGCGGGCGGCACGGAATCTCCGGTCAATCGCATATCGCTTGCCGGCTTCGCCGCGTGCCGGGCGCTGTCGACCGGATTCAACGACACGCCGGCAAAAGCGTCGCGTCCCTACGACCGCGACCGCGACGGCTTCGTCATGGGCGAGGGTGCTGGCGCCGTGGTGCTGGAGGAATACGAACACGCCAAACGCCGCGGCGCCCGCATCTATGCCGAACTCGTCGGCTACGGGTTGTCGGGCGATGCCTATCACATCACGTCGCCGGCCGAGGACGGCGACGGCGCCTATCGTTGCATGATGGCGGCGATCCGCCGCGCCGGCATTGCGGTGGGCGATGTCGACTATATCAACGCGCATGGTACCTCGACGCCGATCGGCGACGAGATCGAGCTCAAGGCCGTCGAGCGCGTTGTCGGCAATGCCGCCGGCCGCATCTCGATGTCGTCGACCAAATCCTGCATCGGTCATTTGCTCGGCGCCGCCGGTGCGGTCGAGGCGATCTTCTGTCTTTTGGCAATGCGCGACGAGATCGTGCCGCCGACCATCAATCTCGATAATCCGTCGGTGACGACCGCAATCGATCTTGTGGCGCACAAAGCGAAAAAGCGGCCGGTCAATATCGCGCTGTCCAATTCGTTCGGATTTGGCGGCACCAATGCTTCGCTGGTGTTCCGCCGCCTTGCGCAATAGGCACTGGAGCACCGTTCCGCCATATTTGCTCCTCACTCGCTTGCGATCCACCTGAGTTGATTTGCCTCCGTCCCAGCACTGGGCAGACCGGGCAGAATCTGCGAACATTGCTTTCCGTGGGCGGGGCTTTCTTCCAAAGTCGATGATGCAGCTTGTAAAAGTGGACACTCGGTGGTGACAGGATCCGATCCACCGCCCGACGACAACGAGGGACCTGCGCCAAGTTCACGGCCGGCGTCCGCGCGACCGGCCGACAAGCCGGCTGCACAATCTCCTGCGCCATCACCGCGTCCCGCGATGCCGACGGCCGGCGATCTGCTCTCGCCGACGCCCGCCTCGGCAACGCCGCGCGTCGCGGCCAAGCCCGCCGTGCAGTCGCCAAGCTCTACGCTCGGCGCCGCGTCAGGGCCGACGACAAATCCCCTGTCACGCCAGCCATCGCCAAGTGTCGGCGATCTACTCAAGCCTGCGCCCGCGCCGGCGCGGCCGGCGAATGGGGCGGCGGCGACACCCGCTCCTGCCGGACGCCCGGTGCCCGCGACTGCGGCAACAGCTGCGGCGCGCCCGGCAGTGCCGGCGCCGGCGGCTCCAACACTTCGCCCTGCGGCGACGCCCGCGCCAACGGCTGCGCCAGCGGTGCGTCCCGCCGCGACGCCGCGAGCCGCGCCGCCGCCCGGATCACAGCCCGCATCGCAGCCCGCATCTGCGCCAAAGGCGCGCGAGCAAATAAAGAAGCCGGTCGGCGCCGGCGAGCCCGTGCCGCCGATTTCGGATCGGGTGGCGAAGAGTATAGGCGCCGCCCCGAGCGAGCCGAGCAACATCAATCGCATCAATCCGCGCAGCCCGCGCACCGCGATCGAGCCGGATACGGTCGATCTGCCGGCACGCCGTTCGGCCGGCGCCCGTCATCCGCTGGTCGTCATCGGCAACGCGGTCATCAGCATCTTCGTGCTGGTGGCGGTCGTATCGGGCGTTACGCTCTTTGTCGGCAAGCAGCGGTTCGAGCAGGCCGGGCCGCTGGTGCAAGATACCGTCGTCAACATTCCGAAGGGCTCCGGCATGCGCGACATCGCCGACGTCCTGCAGCGGCAAGGCGTAATCGACCAGCCCTCTGTGTTCATCGGCGGCATTCTGGTGCTAAAGGCGCGCGAGGATCTCAAGGCCGGCGAATATCAGTTCAAGGCGCATGCAAGCCTGCGCGATGTCGTGGCGACGATGGTCGAAGGCAAAGTCGTCGAGCATCAGGTCAGCCTTCCGGAAGGCCTGACCTCCGAACAGGTCGTCGCCCGCCTGACCGACGACAACATTCTGATCGGCGACATCAGGCAAATTCCCCGCGAGGGGACATTGCTGCCCGACACCTATGATTTCACGCGCGGCGTCACCCGCGATCAGATGATCCAGCGCATGCAGCAGGCACAGCAGCGCGTGGTGAAGGAGATCTGGGATCACCGTTCGCCCGATTTGCCGCTCAAATCGCCCGACCAGCTCGTCGTGCTGGCGTCGATCGTCGAGAAGGAAACCGGCAAGCCGGACGAGCGCACGCGCGTGGCCGCCATCTTCGTCAATCGGCTCAAGCAGAACATGAAGCTGCAATCCGATCCGACCATCATCTACGGCTTGGTCGGCGGCAAAGGCACGCTTGGCCGGCCGATCATGAAAAGCGAGATCGAACAGCCGACGCCGTACAACACTTATGCCATCACCGGCTTGCCGCCGGGGCCGATCACCAATCCGGGCCGGGCGTCGCTCGAAGCCGCCGCCAATCCGGCGCGCACGCGGGAACTGTATTTCGTCGCCGACGGTACCGGCGGTCACGCCTTCGCCGAATCCTACGAGCAGCATCAAAAGAACGTCGCGCGGCTGCGCGCGATGGAAACGGATCAGAAAGATCAGGCGCCGCTCGATACGCAGATGACGCCCGGGCCCGGTTCGGCGTCCTCATCAGCCGCGCCGGCGTCGGCCGCCGTGCCGTCCACCGCGCCGGCGATGCGCATTCCGCCAAAGCCGCGCCCGCAAAATCCGAGCATCGCTGCGCCGACGCGTTGACTGCGCTGCGGCCTGAATCGAGTTCAAGCGCACTTGTGACCGCGCAATGCCGCCGTTAAGTTCGGCCGCGAATTGATTCATTATCTGTAATTGCCGCCGAATTGGGGGGTGACTTTTCATGGCGCAAACCATGGCGCTTTCGACGGCGCTTTCGAGCATGACCGGATTTGCGCGCAGCCATGGCGTGTCCGGTCCTTATGCGTGGGCTTGGGAGGTCAAATCGGTCAACGGCAAAGGGCTCGATATGCGGCTGCGCCTGCCGCCGGGCTGGGACGCGATCGAAGTGCCGGTGCGAACCCGCGCCGCACAAGCGCTGACCCGCGGATCGGTGCAAGCAAATCTCACGGTTGAACGCAGCGGCGCGATGCCGGTCGTGCGCGTCAATGCCGCGGTGCTCGACGCCGTCTTGGCGACCATGAAACAGCTGGCGCCGAAGGTCGATGCATCGCCGCCGAGTTTGGACGGCTTGCTCGCGCTCAAGGGCGTGATCGAAGTCAGCGATTCCGAGGAGCGCGAGGACGAGCGGCGGAGCGCCGAGGCCGCGGTGACCGAAGGTTTTGCAACGGTGATTAGCGCGCTCGGCGAGATGCGCCGCCACGAAGGCGCGGCGCTCGGCCGGGTGTTGGCGGCGCGCCTCGATGAGATCGCAATGCTGGCACAACGCGCCGACAAATCGCCGGCCCGCCAGCCGGAGGCGATCCGCGCGCGGCTCGCCGAGCAGATCGCAACGCTGCTCGAGCAATCCGAGCGTTTTGATCCCGACCGCCTGCATCAGGAGGCCATCATGATGGCGTCTAAGGCCGATGTGCGCGAAGAGCTCGACCGCTTGGCGGCGCATGTCGCCCAGGCCCGGCATCTGATCGGGCAGGGCGGCGCCGTCGGCCGCCGCCTCGACTTTCTCGCCCAGGAATTCAATCGCGAAGCAAATACATTGTGCGCCAAAGCGAACGACGTCGAACTGACGAATATCGGCCTCGAGCTCAAAGTCGCGGTCGAGCAATTCCGTGAGCAAGTGCAGAACGTGGAATAGACGATGGCGGGGCTGCGGCGACATCAAAAGAAAATTGCGCGTCGCGGCTTGATGTTCGTCTTGTCGTCGCCGTCCGGCGCGGGCAAGACCACGCTGTCGCGGCTTTTGCTCAAATCCGATCGCAAGATCGCGCTGTCGGTGTCGGTCACGACACGGCCGAAGCGGCTCGGCGAGGTCGACGGGCGCGACTATCATTTCATCGACCGCGCCCGTTTCGACGCCATGGTCAAGAAGAACGAATTGTTGGAATGGGCCGAAGTGTTCGGCCATCGCTACGGCACACCGCGCCGGCCGGTGACCAGGGCCCTGGTCACCGGCCGCGATGTTTTGTTCGACATCGATTGGCAGGGCACCCAGCAGCTTCGCGAGAAAGCGCGCGACGATCTGGTGAGCGTCTTTATCCTGCCGCCGACGGTGCTGGAACTGGAGCGGCGTCTCAAGACCCGGGCGCAGGACAGCAAGCCGGTCATTCGGGCGCGCATGGCCAAGGCCGGCGGCGAGATGAGCCACTGGCCGGAATACGACTACGTCATCGTCAATCGCGACAAGGGTGAGGCTTTTGCCGAAGCGCGTGCGATCCTCGCCGCGGAACGGCTCAAGCGCGAGCGGCAGATCGGCCTTTCCGATTTCGTGCGCAGCTTGCAATCAAGACTTTAGCACGCCAGCACGGTGCGGCCGACGATGCGTCCCGCCCGCAAAGCCTCGAGCGACGCCTGCGCTTCCTTAAGCGGGCGGTCGTGCGTCGGGATGGTGGTGAGCTTACCGGTGCGCGCGAGGTCGATGAGTTCGCGCGCCTCGGCGAGCGTGCCGGTGATCGAGCCCTCGATCGTCATCGCCTTGATCGGGATCATGGCGGCCGGGATCGAGAAATTGCCGCCGAGCAATCCCGTCACGATGACGTGGCCGCCGCGCGCGACAACGCCGGTCGCGAATTGCAACGACTTGTCGGAGCCGACGAAGTCGCAGGCCGCGAGCACACCGGCGGTCGCCGTCATGACCGCGCGCCGCGCTTGCGGATCGGACGGATCGAAAGCCTGTGCCGCGCCGGCCGCGAGCGCCGCCGCCCTTTTCTCAGGATTGATGTCGGCGACGATCGGCGCCTGGCGAAACAGCACGCGGGCGATGGCGAGCCCCATCATGCCGACGCCGCCGAGCCCGACCAGCAGCACCGGATCGTCTTTATGCCGGGCGGCGAGCCGCTTCAGCGGCGCATAGGCGGTGAGGCCCGAGCACATCAGTGGCCCGGCGAAGAATGGCGACAGCGGCGCGTAATCGAGCAGGTAGCGCGGGTGCGGAACCAGCACATGGGTCGCGTAGCCGCCATCGACGGCGACGCCGATGTGACGATGGTCGGAGCACAGATTCTCGTTGCCGACGCGGCAGGCGGCACATTTACCGCAGCCGATCCACGGATAGACCGCGACACGATGGCCGATCACCGCGCCGGCGGTCTGCTCGCCGGCCGATTCGCCTATGGCCTCGATCGTGCCGGCGATCTCGTGGCCGAGCGTGAACGGCAGCATGCGGTCTTTGGTGATGTCGAGGTGCTTGCCGCCGCCGAGATCGAAATAGCCGTCCTGGATATGCAAGTCGGAATGGCAGACGCCGCAGCATTCGACGCGGACCAGGACTTCGCTGCCGCGCGGCGTCGGAAGATCGGCCACAGTCTCGCAGAGCGGTTGGCCATAGGCGACAAGGGACTGGCGGTGAAATGTGGTCATAGCAGTTTCATGGCGGCGATAGCCTTTCGAAATGGGCCTGCCGGCATCCTGCACTTAACGGGAGGCTGCGGCGAGAGCCTGTGCCAGCGCCACAAATCCGGAGATGGAAATGTCCTCGGCGCGCGCCGTCGGTTCAAGGCCCGCCGCAGCGAGAAGAGCTGCCGCGTCGGTGCCGAGCGAACGCAGGCTCTGGCGCAGCATTTTGCGCCGTTGTCCGAACGCCGCCTGGGTGACCCGCTCGAGCAGTTTGCGATCACACGGCAGCGGCTCAGCGCGCGGTACGATGCACACGATCGAGGATGTGACCTTCGGCGGCGGCACGAAGGCCGAGGCGTTGACGTCGAACATGATCCGCGCTTCGCAACGCCACTGCACGAGGACCGACAGCCGGCCGTAGCTTTTAGAACCGGGCGACGCGACGATGCGCTGGGCGACTTCGCGCTGGAACATCAGGACGGCGGAATCGTACCACGGCGGCCACGGCTCGACGACGAGCCAGGAAACGAGCAGCGCGGTCGCGATATTGTACGGCAGATTGGCGACGATCCGCGCCGGGCCGTCGTGAAGGCGCTCGGCCGGATTGAAGGCCAGCGCGTCCGCGGCCTCGATCTCGAGACGGCCCGGGTAAAGCGCGGCGATCTCCTGCAGGGCGGCAATGGCGCGGTCATCACGTTCGACGGCGATGACGCGCGCGGCGCCGAGCGCCAACAGCGCGCGGGTGAGCCCGCCGGGTCCAGGTCCGACCTCGAACACCGTGACACCGGCCAGCGGGCCCGCGGTGCGGGCGATGCGCGCGGCGAGATTGAGATCGAACAAGAAATTTTGTCCGAGCGATTTCCGCGCGGTGAGACCGTGGCGGCGGATCACGTCCCGCAGCGGCGGCAGGCTGTCGAGCGCGCTAGTCATGGAGTCCGTCACGAGCCGGTCACTTTGCCGGCAGGCGCTCGGCGCTCGCCGGCACGCTTTCCGCCTCGGCGAGCCGTTTTGCCAAACGCAGCGCCGCGATCAGGCTTGCCGGATCGGCGCTGCCGGTTCCGGCGATGTCGAAGGCGGTGCCGTGATCGGGCGACGTGCGCACGAAGGGCAGGCCGAGCGTGACATTGACGGCGTGATCGAAGGCGAGAGTCTTGATCGGGATCAGCGCCTGATCGTGATACATGCACAAAGCCGCATCGTAACTCGCCCGCGCCCGCTCGTGGAACAACGAGTTGGCCGGCAGCGGTCCCTTGACGTCGATGCCGTCGGCCGCGAGCTGCGCGACGGCCGGGGCGACGATCGTGCCGTCTTCCTCGCCGAGACTGCCTGCTTCACCGGCATGCGGGTTGAGCCCGGCTATGACGAGACGCGGATGCCGCAGGCCAAAACGCCGCGACAGGTCGCGCGCCACAATGCGGCCGGTTTCGACGATGAGTTCGGCCGAAAGCTGCTTGAAAATCTCCTTAAGTGGCAGGTGAATCGTCACCGGTACGACGGCAAGCTCCGGCGACCACAGCATCATCACCGGACGCAGCACCTTGCCGGTCGCTTCCTGCACCAGCTTGGCGAGGAATTCGGTATGGCCGGGCTCGGCGAAGCCCCAATTGTAGAGCACGTTCTTGGCGATCGGATTGGTGACGACAGCCGACGCCGCGCCGGCCATGACGTCGGCGACAGCGCGGCGGATCGAGGCGACTGCGGCCGGCGCGCTCGATCGATCGGGATGGCCGGGTTCGGCGCTGACCGTGACGTCAAGGGCAACGACCGGCAGCGCGGTCCGAAAGCTCGTGGCGGCTGCTGCCGGAGTCACGGTAACGATCGGCACGTCGAGGCCGAGCTGCTGCGCGCGCCGGCGCAGGAAATCGGGGTCGGCGACGATGTAGAACGGCGCGATGCCGAGTTCGGCGCGCCGCCGCCAAATCGAAAGCGTGAGGTCGGGGCCGATGCCCGCGGGCTCGCCGAGCGTCAAGACAAGAGGTTGCACGATGTTTCTTCTACCGCACGATCGATGAAATGAGAAATCGGGTCGTGCTCCAAGCAGTATCGAACCAAGATCGCAACGCCGGTCCGTTCGATCCGGAGCGGTTCTGCTCCCGGTCTATCGGGACCTATTTGTACTCGATCATCGCTGAGCGCCGCAAATCCGACAGATAGCGTTTGGCCCTGGCGCCGAATTTTTGTTCGAAGATCTGGTCGCGCATTTTCTGCATGCCCGGCGCTTCATTTTTCGATTCCCTCTTGGAGCAGACCGCGAACATCTGGATCCCTTCGGCAGTCTGCTCGGGCGGCGTCAGGTGGCCGAGATCCGTCTTGTCGAGGATGCCGCGCAATTCTTCCGAAAAATCGGCCGACGATTTGCTGACCGGATCGCGCACGGCGACTTCTCGCAGCGCGCGGGCAAATGGAATGCCGGTCGGGCAATCGGAAAAGCGGCCGCGCAAGGCTTCTGCTTCATGCTTGCGGCCGTCAAATGCGGAATCGGGAGAACCGTGCGGCACCAACAGGAGGACGGGGCGCAGGATATATTCGTAACCGATCTGATTTGCGTTGTTCGGATCGTGCAGCTGCAGCTGCGCCTCGACGTCGCTATCCGGAATTTGGAGGCTCGCTCTGTATCGGCCGCGCACTAGACTGGTCCACGCGATTTGCGCGCGGAGCTTTTGCTTCAGCGTGCCCGCGCTCGCGCCGCCGCTTGCCAAGAGTTGCGACAGCTTCTGCCCGTCGAGATTCATGCCGCTGGCGACGTTGTTGAACGCGTCGTTCACGTCGGAGTCCGACGGGTCGATAGTGTAGTGCTTGGCTTCACGTATTTCCAAAAGCTCGTCGATTAGGACGTCGATCACCTCCTGGCGCGTCGGCGTCTTATGCGTGCTCATAATCATGAATTTCGAACGCTGCTCGATGTCGAGCGCCGTAATCGGCTGACCGTCGACCATCAGGACGACTTGCTGCGCGCAAGCCGCGGTGCTGAAGAGGGGAGCGAGTCCTGCCAACAGGACCAGCACCGCGGTCAGCAACGTGCCATAGCGGGCGCGGACCGGCATCTGCGACATCGCTTTAAGCCCTCCCTCAACCGCCGGCGCGCCGCCGGCCGTTACCCCCCGAGCCCACATTCCAGTCTGAATCATTGTTGCAGACCTGCGGCAAAATTTAGAACGAGGAGGCGATCGGCGCTAGGTAGTCCGGTCCCAGGGTCCGCAAGCTGAACTGAAACATGACCGTCTGGTCGCGGACCGGGGCCTGCGTCGGGGTATAGGTGAAACCCTGGAGCCAGTTCACGGACAACATGAAGCAGTCATCGACATAGCCGAGCCCGATGCGCGTCTGATCGAATTGGCTGTTGACGATGTCGTAGCGCGCGGAGGCGAGCACGATCCAGTTCGCGGTGACTTTGAACGACGCTCCGCCGAGAATGCCTTCGCGGCGCGTCAGGAAGCCCAGTTCCGGTTGCGCCGCATAGTCGCCGTAGAGCAGCTGCAGCGTCCAGCGCTCGAAACTGGCGCGGCTTTCGAACTCGAGACGTTGCGGCGTGAAGGTCTGCTGGTCGAAACGGCCGCGCGCGGTGAACGAGTAGACCGAGTTCGGCTGATAGCTGACGCGGCCGACATAATCCGAAACCCGCTTGTCGAGTCCGCTTTCGAGGCCGGTATTGGTGATGTCGCCATAGTCGAAGGAGTTCTGGCCAAACAGCGAGTAGGATTGCCCGAACAGCACGTTGAGCGACCCGGCACGGTTGATCTGCGCCGTGTATTGGAAGCCGACATTGGCGCGGCTGCCGCCTTCGACGCGGTCGTAGCCGGAATATTTGTCGACCGAGAACAGATTGGTGTCGCTGAACACGAGGCTCTGCGCGTCTTCGTTCGGGAATTTGCCGATATCGGTTTCGTTTGGGCGTATGATGACTTGGGCGATCGGCTCGGCCGTCTGCGTGCCCCAGGCTTGAACGTCGACGAATGGGTAGCGATATTCGACGCCGACCGCCGGCATGGCGCGCACCAGTTGGCTGTCGCCGGTGGCGATGTAGTTGGACACGCCCGGCTGATTGTCGACCTGGAGCGACGCCACGTCGCCGCGCAATTGGAAGAACGGCGTGATCATCTGGCCGTTATCGGTCACCAAGGTACGGCGCCAATCGGTTTGCGCTGAAAGGCGGGTGTAGGTTCCGGGAATCGCCCGCAACAGGCAATTGCCGGCGATCGCCGTGTCGGCGGTCGGGCTCGTGCAGCCGCCGCCGTTTGCGGCCGTCATGGTGACCGCGTCGAACTCCGCCTGCTGGCGGGTCAGGCTCGTCAAGTTGAACTTGTAGCTGAATTGACCGCCCAGCACTTGCTGTCCAAGCACGTTCGAATAATCGAGGATGGGGTGAATGATCGGAATCTGACCCTGATTATCGAACTGGGAGAAGCCGAGATAATACATCGCGCGAACGTCGAAATAACTGCGGTCGCCGGCGCCGGTCAGGTAAAGCTGCGACACGCCTGCGTCCGCGAATCCGGTTTGAAACGGATCGAACGCGCCGGCGATCTGGTTAACCTGATAATCGTGCAGGAACTGGCTGTCGGTCATGAGAAGACCGGTCCAGCCCCAGGTCCATTTGTCGGTCAGCGCGAATTGTCCCGCGGATTGAATGGCGCCGCGGAAGGTGTTGGCCGTCGGGCTCGACGGTCCGTCGCGGCTTGCGAAGTAGCCGGGATCTTGCTGGAAAATGCCGGCGGCCCTGATCGAATATGATCCGTTGAGCAAGCGATGCCGCCATTCGCCTTCGAGCACCGCGCCTTGTTTCGTCGTTAACAGCGTCGACAAAGTGAGATCGTAATTGGGCGCAAGCGCCCAGAAATATTTCGGCTCGATGCCGTAACCGAATTGCGTGGTGCCGAGCGAGATGTCGGGAAACAGAAATCCGCTCTTGCGCTTCACGGTCGGATCGGGCGCTGACATGAACGGGATATAAGCGAGCGGGACGCCGAAGAACTCGATGCGGGCGTCCTCGAAGTAAAGCATCTTCTCGCCTTCGTCGTGAATGATCCGGGCGGCCTGGACCTGCCAGAGCGGCGGTTTCTTCGGATCGTCCTTGCAAGGTTCGCAGGCGGTATAGACGCCGTTTTGCAGGACCGTGTAGTTGCCCTTCGAGCGGTCGGCGCGGGACGCCGCGAAGCGGGTGTCGTCGGGCGTCTCCAGGCGCAGCGAATCGACGAAGCCGTCGCGATAGTCGTCGGTCAGATCGATCTTCTGGCCATAGGTGATCTTGCCGTCCGGCTCGGTCAGCCTGACATTGCCCTCCGCCACCAGCCGCTTGGTTTTTTGGTCGTAGATGACCTGGTCGGCTTCGATGGTTGCGCCGCCATAATAGATTTGCACGTTGCCGACGGCGGCAACGGAATTGTTGGTGTAGTCGTATCTGATCTCGGTCGCCTGAACGAGCATCGGCTGGTTCGACGGCGCCGAAGGCTTTTTCGGCGGCCGCGGCGGCCGCGGCACGAAATGCAGCGGGTTGGTCAGCGCGTCCTGCGCGACCGCGCGCTCGGGCGCGAGCAGGACGCTCACCAGGCATAACAAGAGCGCAGCGAGAGCTGTCGCACTCACTCGAACGCCACTACGCAAACTTGGACAGAGAGGGCTACGCAAACGCGCCACTACCCGTCCTCCTGGTACAACAACGCGACGAATCCAGTGAGGCCCCCGACGACTGCAGGAATCCATGCCGCCGCCACCGGCGACATGAGCTCGGACTTGCTCATGTCCTCCGTGATTTTCGACAGAACGAACAGCAGGAAGCCGGCGGCGATGCCGCTCAAGACCATCTTCTGCACGCCGCCCATTCGGAAGAAGCGCAGACTAACCGAGGCCGCCAGCATGACCATGGCGGCGAGCAGGAAGGGGCGCGCCAAGAGCAGTTGATATTGCAGCCGGTAGCCCGCCGCGCCGAGGCCGGCGTGATCGGCCATATCGATGTAAGTGGGAAGCTGCCAGAACGGCACGGTTTCCGGCGTGGCGAAGCTTTCACGCACCTGCTCGAGCGTCAGATTGGTGGCGAGCCGATAGCCGTCCTCGATATCCGGCGCCTTGCCGCTCCCGTAGATGCGCGCATCGTCGAGCTGCCAATAGCCTTGCTGCAGCGTCGCGCTTTTGGCTTCGATGCGCGTTTGGAAATGGCCTTCGCCGTCGAAGGTGAAGACGCTGACGCCGCCGAGCGCGGCGCCTTGCTCGCGGCTTGAATTGGCATTGATGATCGCCGATCCGTCGGCGCTCTTCTGGCGGACCCAGAAACCGGAAGTGCTTCCCTGCAGCGCCGAAAGATTTTCACCCTGCATGTCGGCTTCGAGACGCTTGGAACGCTCGTGCAGCGAGGCCGATACGGGATTGTAGATGGTGGTCGCCACCGTGCCAAACACGAAGGCGCCGATCATCGCCGGCGCCACGAACTGCCAGGCGGAAACGCCGGCGGCGCGCGCCACCACGAGTTCGAGGCGGCGCGACAGCGACAGGTAGCACGACATCGCGCCGACCAGCACCGAGAACGGCATGATGCGTTCGGTGAGCTGCGGCACGCGGTACATCGAGATTTTCGCGAGGAGCCACGCCGTGGCATTCGGCCAATCGGCGCCGCGCCGCATCAGTTCGATATAGTCGATCATCGCGGCCAAGGCGACGACGCCGAGGAACGAGCCGACGACGGAGGTGATAAACCGCATGCCGAAGTAACGCGAGAGCGTGCCGCCGATGATCATGGCTTGCTCCTCAGCTCGTCGCCTTGGCGATGCGGTCGGTGAGCGCGGTCGCGAGTTTCGACACCGCCGCCGCAGGCTCGACGGCGCGGCCGCGGCCGATCTGCCACAAGCCGCCGCCGATCGCGGCGAACAGCGCGACATATTGCACGGCAAGAACGCTCGGCACGTGCACGCCGACGATCACGCTGACAAAGCCGACGAGGCGGAGCACCGCGATGATGGCGATCGTGCCCATCAGCGCCAGCGAGCGGCTTTGCCGCGTGGTCTGCGGCGGACCGAGAAACGCAAACGCTACGATGACGAAAGCGAAGGGATAGAGCGGCGTCGACAGGCGGTCGTGCAGTTCCGAGAGATATTGGTCCGGCTGCGCCACATAGAGCGGGTCATCGACTTTGGGCCAAAGCAGATCCCAGAGATATTTCTCGCGCACGGTATAGACGACGTTTTGCGCGCCGCCGGTGAATTGCGACAGATCGAACGCGTAACGATCGAACATCACGATGCGCGGGTCGCGCTGTCCGGCTTCGAGCCGCTGAATGCTGCCGCCCTGAAACACCAGGAACGAGCCGCTGTCGTTCTTCACGATCTCGCCTTGCTCGGCGAGGTAGGTTGCGTGCTCTTTGGGATCGCGGCGGTCGTCGACGAAGATGCCGACCAAGAGACCGTTCTGCCGCCGGTCGGCGATGTGGAAGGTGAGATTGCCGCCGACCGTGGTGAAGCGTCCGGGCTGGACGATATTGGTCAGGATGTCGGCGCGGACCTGCGCGCTCCAATCGCGCAAGGCGCGCAAGCTGCGCGGTGAAACGTAAGCGGCGATCCCGGCGAGCAGAATCGAAACGACGGTGGCGGCCACGATGAACGGCCGTAACAACAGCCAAGGCGAAATGCCGGCGGCGTTCATGACGATGATTTCGGAATCCGAACTCAGCTTATTGATGACATGGGCCGAGGCTATGACCAGCGCGATCGGCGCGATCATCATGACCAGAAGCGGAATGATCAGGCCGGTGATGCCGACGAAGACGAGCAGCGTCTGCCGCTGACTCGTGATCAGATCGAATTCGCGCATCGCCTGCGTGAACCAGATCACGATGGTCAGGCTGACAAGGGTGATCAAGAACGCGCTCATCGTGGCGCGAAACATGTAGCGGCCGATCGACCCCATCGGACTCAACTTCCCCACTGCCGGCCCGCGCGATCGCGGCGCCGGCCCCCCGACGCCCCATCGCCCTGCGGGTCGAACTCCCCAGAGCAGCTATTTTCATGCGGTCACAAAGTGGCTTCGCCAAGGCAAACCTATTGAACATGCACACTAAAGCGTTAATACGGCCGTTTGATAAAGCAGGCACTGGAATGGTCCCGTTTTGAACCAAAAACGGTGCTTTGCACGCCGCCGCAGTCCGGTTCATAACGTGGCGGTGACGACGCCAAGCCGGCCCCGGTCCGGGCGCCAAAATGTTCCCGAAGTGATCCCGAGCATTCCCCCACGCGTACCCGATGTGGTCTCCGACGTAATTCCTCGTGCGGCGGCATTGGGGCCGGGAAAGGGAAGCGAAGGATCGGTGCAAAGGATTGCCTGATGCCCGCCGCCCTCAAATTCGGCTTTACGCCCCTCGCGCGTCCGCGCGGTGTTCTTGTTGTGTTCTGTGAGGACAATCTGAAATTCGGCCCGGCGACGCAACGGACGCTGGCGCCGTTGGGCGATCTCGTCCGCCGCGCCGCCGCCGCCGACCGGTTCACCGGCAAGCAGGGGTCGAGCCTCGATATCGTCGCGCCATCGGGGCTGAACCTACCGAGAGTAGTGGTGCTCGGCATCGGCAAGGAGAGCGAGTTGAAGCCGCGCGATATCGTCAAGCTTGGCGGTGTCGCCATGGGCAAAGTTCCGGCCGCGGCACCGACCGCGACGATTTTTGCCGAATTCGGCTCCGGCCCGCTGAAGGCCAACCAAGTCGCGGAACTGGCGATCGGCGCCAGGCTGCGCGCCTACACCTTCGATCTCTACAAGACCAAGCGCAAAGACGACGACGTGCGGCCGAGCAAGGTCGAGGTGAATTTCGCCTGTGCCGGTCCCGCCGCAGTCGAGAAGTCCTGGGCGAAATCCGCAGGCATCGCGGAGAGCGTCGTGTTCGCGCGCGATCTCGTCAACGAACCGGCCAATGTGCTCTATCCCGGTGAATTCGCACGCCGGGTCACCGGCCTCTCGAAGCTCGGCATCATTGTCGAAGTGCTCGACGTTCCGGCGATGCGCAAGCTCGGCATGGGCGCGCTGCTTGGCGTCGGCCAAGGCTCGGTCCACGAATCGCGCCTCGTCGTCATGCGCTGGAACGGCGGCAAGCGCGGCGTCGATCCGGTCGCATTCATCGGCAAGGGCGTCTGTTTCGATAGCGGCGGCATATCCATCAAGCCGGCGGCGGGCATGGAGGACATGAAAGGCGACATGGCGGGCGCGGCTTGCGTAGTCGGCCTGATGCGCGCGCTCGCCGCGCGTAACGCCAAGGTCAATGCCGTCGGCGCCATCGGGCTTGTGGAAAACATGCCGGACGGCAAGGCGCAGCGGCCGGGCGACATCGTCAAGACGATGTCGGGGCAGACCATCGAGATCATCAATACCGATGCCGAAGGCCGCCTCGTGCTGGCCGACCTGCTGCACTATGTCAACAAGCGCTTCAAACCGAAATTCATGATCAACCTGGCGACGCTGACCGGCGCTATCATCGTTGCGCTCGGCCAGGAATATGCCGGCATGTTCTGCAACGACGATAAATTGTCCGAGCGCTTGACCAAATGCGGCGAGGCGATCGGCGAGCGGGTGTGGCGCATGCCGCTCGGGCCCGAATACGACAAGATGATCGATTCCAAATTCGCCGACATGAAGAATACCGGCGGCCGCTGGGGCGGCGCAATCACCGCCGCGCAATTGCTGCAGCGCTTCGTCGCCAAGACGCCGTGGGCGCATCTCGACATTGCCGGCACCGCGATGGGGTCGCCGCAGACCGAGATCAACAAGAGCTGGGCGTCGGGCTGGGGCGTGCGGCTGCTCGATCACCTCGTCGAAGAATATTACGAGCGGTGAGGGCTGCGGGATGACGGAAGTTCTCTTCTATCATCTCAAGGGCCAGACGCCGGAGCAGGTCCTGCCGGCGCTGCTGCAAAAATCTCTCGAGCGCGGCTGGCGCGTCGTGGTGCAAGCGTCGTCCGACGAGCGGGTCGAGGCGCTCGACGCGCATCTGTGGACCTGGCGCGACGACAGTTTCCTGCCGCACGGAACCGCGCGCGACGTCGAGGCTGCCGAACAGCCCATCGTGCTGACCGCGAGCGACGAAAATCCCAACGGCGCGACCGTCCGCTTCCTCGTCGACGGCGCCAACATGGCGGAAAGTACCGCCGGTTACGAACGCATCGTGATGCTCTTTGACGGCGACGATCCGGACGCCGTCGAGACCGCGCGGACGCGCTGGACCGAGGCCAAAGCGGCCGGCGCCGAGGTGACTTATTGGCGGGCCGACGAGCGGGGACGATGGCAGCGGCAAGGCTGATCTTCGGCGCCTCCTTGGTGGCTCAAATCTGAAATCAAGAAATACGCATATATCATTGTTATACAACGCTTTTAGCTATCTTAATCATGCGATCGTTCGACCCCTCCAAAGCTAGCTTTTAAGCATTATATTTTTTGCTCATTTGTTAGTTCGGATGATATAGTCGGTTCCATGAATAAGCGTTCAGTGAAGAAGAAACGGCCCGCTAAGGCGAGTCGCAGTCAAACGGTTCGCAAGTCGACCACTCGCGCTGCCGCATCGCGTAAATCTGCCTCACGCCAGGCGACGAAAAAGTCGGCGCTGGTGCGAGCGGTAAAGACCCTCGGCACACCGAAAAAATCGACCACGGAGAAGATTTCAGGCGCGGCGAAGGTCGCCGGCATGCTGAGAATCTCCAACGTGGTGTCGATTGCGGACGCCGACAGGGTCGTGTCCGCCGAGATCGCCACCATCTCCGTAGCCGAAGTGACGGCGCTCAGCGCGCCGCTGCGCACCCACAGATTCCGTGTCGGCCAGACGGTGTCCTATACGTCGAGCCCGATCAGCCGCCCCGGCGCGAGCGGCAGCTATCAGGTCGTGCGGCTGTTGCCGTCGGATGGTGACGATTATCAATATCGCATCAAAAATCCCGGCGAGGCTTTCGAGCGGGTCGCCAAGGAAAGCCAGCTCGAACTCGAGCACTAAGGTTCCAGCCGCGCCGCGCCCGCGCCACAGTTTGCTGCGAAAGAATTGCCGCGAGGTGGGGCGCGGACATAGTTCCGCATGCGGCAGGTTTGGGGGCGGGGATTGATGTTCGGTCTTGATCCCGACATCGGAAGCTCGGCGCTTAGGCTTTGGGTCGCGGCCGGATCGGCGGCGCTGCTGGTCTTTGTCTGTGCGCTGGCGTTCGATTGGACGCGCACCCGCACCGTGGCGCGGGTCAGCGTCGTGGTGGTCGGCGCGCTGCTCGGCGCCACCTTGGCTTGGGCCTTCCTCAACGCCGCCAATGTCCGCGATCAAAACGCCGAACGGCGGGCGCTCGAAACGCGCGCCGCCGAGTTGAGCATCCAGGCGCTGGCGCCCGGTTCGCCGCTCGCCTGCCTCGACGGGCTCGCCGGCGACAATGTCGAAGCGGCATGCGAGCGGGCGTTGTTCGCCGCTCCGATGAGCGTGGCGACGGCGACAACTTATGTCGCGGCGCGGCTCGCTCTGCTTTCGGACATGACGCTCTATACCAAGCGCGGCGGCGGCAATATCGACGGCGCCATGCTGCCGCTCCGCCGCGCGCTGCAGACCGACCGCTTCGGCTTCGTCGCCCATATGCTCGCGGAGCGCGACGGCTGCACCAGCGATAATTGCAAGGCGCTCGCGCTGTTGGCCGACCCGAGCAAGGTGCGCGCCAATCTGAGCGGACAGACGCTCGATCGTTATCTCGATCATTATCTCACCGCCTGGACGCAGGCGCCGAGCATGCCGATGGCTGATGCGACGCCGCCGGCGGCTCCGCCGGGCGTACCGGCCGCGCCGCCCCGCAAGAGCGCGCTCAATGTCGACTTTCCTTCCGCGGATTCCATTCCCGCCGTCAGCATCATGAATCCGGAGCCCAAAGGCGGGCCGCTGACGCCGAATGCCGCGGCAGCCGCCGTCACCGCGGGCGCGCAATCGAGCGCGAAGGTGGAAGCCGCAGCGGGGCAGGCGTCCGGATCGGCGGCGCAGTCGCCGAAAGGCAAGCGCAAGCAGGCGGCAAATCCGCCGGCCCAAACCGGAGCGCAAGCCGTGCCGCAACCGGCTCCGCAAGCCGCCGCGCCACCGGCGGCGCCGGTCGATCCGGTCTGGAATCCGGGCGCGACGCTCGCCTCGCCGCAGGGCGGCGCCGCACCCCAACCCGCCACCAGCGCTGCGCCGGCAAACGCCGCGCCGGCGAGTTCGGCCTCGTCCGGAGGCGTGCCGCTTGCCGGCATGCCGGTCCAGCTCAATCCGTTCACGTCCCCGGCAAAGCAATAGCGGATCGGCGGGCGTGACCCCCTGGCGGGCGAATGCCGCGCCGCTAGGATGCGCCCGGCATGTTCAAGTCCGTCCTCATCGCCAATCGCAGCGAAATCGCCTGCCGCATCGCCCGCACCGCGACACGTCTCGGCATGCGCACCATCGCCGTCTATTCGGCGGCGGATGCGAACGCGCTGCATGTGCGGTTGTGCGACGAGGCGCATTTCATCGGCGAGGCCGAGCCGCGGCAGAGCTATCTCAATGGCGAGCACCTGATCGCGGTTGCGAAAAAGTCGGGTGCCGAGTGCGTTCATCCCGGCTACGGCTTCTTGTCGGAGAATGCCGACTTCGCCGAGGCCTGCGCCAAGAACGGCATCGTCTTTGTCGGCCCGCCGCCCGACGCAATCCGCGCCATGGGGCTCAAGGACATCGCCAAATCGCTGATGGAGAAGGCGCGCGTGCCGGTTGTGCCCGGCTATCACGGCGAACGGCAGGACGCGAAATTCCTCAAAGAGAAAGCCTATGAGCTCGGCTATCCGGTGCTGATCAAGCCGTCCGCCGGCGGCGGTGGCCGCGGCATGCGCCGTGTCGACAAGCACACCGATTTCGACAGCGCGCTCGAAGGCGCGGTGCGCGAGGCGCAATCGTCGTTTGGCTCGGGCCGCGTGCTGATCGAGAAATATGTTTTGTCGCCGCGCCACATCGAGGTTCAGGTCTTCGCCGACAATTTCGGCCATGCGCTCCATATCGGCGAGCGCGATTGCTCGCTGCAGCGGCGGCATCAGAAAGTCATCGAGGAGGCGCCGGCGCCCGGCATGACGCCGGAATTGCGCGGCAAGATCGGTGCCGCCGCGGTCGAGGCGGCGAAAGCCGTCGGCTATAGCGGCGCCGGCACCATCGAATTCGTCGCCGACGGCGCGAAGGGACTGCGCGCCGATACGTTCTGGTTCATCGAGATGAATACGCGGCTGCAGGTCGAGCATCCGGTGACCGAAGCAGTCACCGGCCTCGATCTCGTCGAATGGCAATTCCGCGTCGCGGCTGGCGAAAAACTGCCGCTCACGCAAGATCAAATCCGTCTCGACGGCCACGCCATCGAAGCGCGCCTCTATGCCGAGGATCCCGAGCACGGTTTCTTGCCGTCGACCGGGCAGATCGTGGCGCTGGATCTGCCGAAGGACATTCGCGTCGACAGCGGCGTCGAAGCGGGCGGACAGGTCACGCCGTATTATGACGCGATGATCGCCAAGTTGATCGCCCACGCGCCGACGCGCGAGGCGGCGCTCGACAAGCTCGCGCGCGCGCTCGATCACACATTGATCGTCGGCCCGCGCAGCAATCTGGCTTTTCTCGCGAAACTCTGCCGTGCCGGCGACTTCCGGCAAGGCAAAGTCGACACTGGCTTCATCGAGCGCAATCTTGCCGCGCTTGGCGCTGTGCCGCAGCCGCAAGACAAGGCCGCCGCGGCGCTCGGCACTGCGCGCTTGCTTATGCACGCGAGCCAAGAGGCCTCGTCCGAGGAAGCCGAGTTTGATTCGCCATCGTTCGAATCCCCGTGGTCGGCGCGCGACGGTTTTCAGCTTGGCGGGATGCGTTCGATCTCGCTGCCGATTGTCGTCGACGGCGAGAGCGAAAACGCGACGGTGACCTACACCGGCAATGGCTCAAGCGTCGCGGTCGACGGTCAGGCCGCGGCAACGGACGCAAGAGTGTTTGAAGCCGGCGGCGAAGCTTATGTGTTGCGGCACGGCCGCCAGACGCGGGTGCGGCTGAAGGATTTTGCCGCGCCGCTTGCCGGTGAAAGCGGCGGTGACGGGACCATCAAGGCGCCGATGCACGGCAAGGTTTTGGAAATCCTTGCCCAAGTCGGGGATCGCGTCACGGCCGGCCAACGTCTTGCCGTGATTGAGGCGATGAAGATGGAGCACACGCTGCGCGCGCCGTTCGACGGCAAGGTGACGCAGGTTCCTGTGGGCGCCGGTGCGCAAGTTGTGGAAGGCGCCGAAATCATGGTGCTCGAACCGGACAAGAAGGCGATAGAATAGTTCATGGCTCTTAACCTGATTAAGCTTTGCGTCGGCGCGGATTCGGTCTCTGACTTGGAAGACTGGATCAAGCAGAAGCTCAAAGAGAAACGGAAACGCCGCGAAAAGCCCGAACACATTCACAGAACGCGCATGGTGCCCAAGCGCGCCGAAGAGCTGATCGACGGCGGCTCGCTTTACTGGGTGATCCGCGGCGAGGTCATGTGCCGCCAGCGCATCAAGGACGTGCGGCCCTTCGTTGACAAGGACGGCATCGGTCGCTGCGGCATCGTGCTCGAACCGAAACCGGTCCTGGTCGAGCCGCGGCCGTACCGCGCCTTCCAGGGCTGGCGCTACCTCGCCGACAAGGACGCCCCGCGCGATCTCGCCAAGGTTGTGAAGGGGGCCGCCGCCATGCCGGAAACGCTGCGGCGGGAGCTGCGCGAGCTCGGCCTGATGTGATTGGCCCAGGACAGGCCTAATGACAGGGCCAATGCCCGTCGCGGTTTTTTCGTTTGAGCATGATCTTTTCCGAAAACCGGGGGCCACTTTTCGGGATCATGCTCTAGAAGCCGCCCTGCAAGCTGCGCATAGCGATTTTCCAGCCGATGAACTAAGCTCCGAAACAGCGGCCCGATAGCCGTTGCGGAGCAAGAAGAATGATCATCGGTAGTGAGAAAGACGTCACCAAAGTCGTGCTGAAGGAATACGAGCGCATCAAGAATCCGCGCTTGCGCGAAATCATCGCCGCCCTCATTCGCCATCTGCACGAATTCGCGCGCGAGGTGAAGCTGACGGAGGAGGAATTCCAGGCGGCCACGTCCTACATCATCGGGCTCGGCAAGAAATCCAGCGAAACCCATAACGAAGCCGTGCTGATGTCCGGCTCGCTCGGCTTCTCGACGCTGATCTGCCTTCTCAATAACGGCGATCGCGGCCAGACCGAAACCGACGCCAATCTGCTCGGCCCGTTCTGGCGCATGGATTCGCCGCCGACCAAAAACGGCGACACCATCGTGCGCTCGCCGACGCCAGGCGAGGAGCTGTTCGTCGACGCCTGGTTCAAGGACAAAGCGGGCAAGCCGATCGCGGGCGCCGAGGTCGACATCTGGCATTCCTCGACCGAAGGCTTTTACGAGAACCAGGATCCGGTCCAGGCCGACATGAACCTGCGCGGCAAGTTCACGACCGACAAGGACGGCCACATCAATTTCCGCTCGATCAAGCCGGCCGGCTATCCGATCCCGATCGACGGCCCGGTCGGCGAACTGTTGCGCGCAGCGGGACGGCACAATATGCGGCCGTCGCATCTGCATTTCCTGGTCTACAAGCCGGGCTTTAAGACGCTGATCTCGCAGATCTACGATCCGAACGACAAGAACATCGAGACCGACGTGCAGTTCGGCGTGACGCACCATCTCATCGGCAAATACGTGCGTCACGATGGCGCGTGCCCGCACGACCCGAAGGTCAAGGCGCCGTGGTATTCACTCGAGCATAAATTCGTCATGGAAAACGGCACGGCGAAGTTGCCGCGGCCGCCGATCACCGGCAAGGCGCAGGGCGAACGTCCGGAAATTCCGCATCTCGAGCCGGCATGATTTTTTCTCCCTCCCCACAAGGGGAGGGGAAACAAACAAACTGGGAGGGAAGTCACATGCGTCGTCGTACAGTTTTGAAAGGAATGGCCGCGACCGCGGCGGGAAGCTTGTTGGCGCGGCCCGCGATCGCCGCCGACACCACGCTCAAGATCGGCTGCAGCCTGCCGCTGTCCGGCGCCGGCTTCGCCGTGGTCGGCAAATTGCTCACCGGCGCGCTGAAAGTCTACCAGCAGCAGCACGGCGACAGCGTCGCCGGCCGCAAGATCGAGTTCATCATCCGCGACGATGCCGGCGTTGCCGACAATGCCCGCCGTATCGTTCAGGAGATGATCGTCAACGACAAGGTCGACATCGTCGGCATGGGCATTACGCCAAGCACGCTCGCCGTGGCGCAACTCGTCACCGAGGCCAAGAAGGCGACCGTCTGCATGAGCTCGGGCGCTTCGATCACGACGACCAAGTCGCCGTATTTCGTGCGCGCCGGCTTCATCATCGCGCCGCAGGCCTGGACGCTCGCCGAATGGGCGATCAAGAACGGGTCCAAGCGCGTCGTCACCTTGGTCAACGAGTGGGCGCCGGGCACGGAAGCGGAATCGTCGTTCAAGACGCGCTTCACCCAAGTCGGCGGCGAGATCATCGAATCGCTGCGCGTGCCGCTGGCGAGCCCCGACTTCGCGCCGCCGTTGCAGCGCATCGCCGACCTGAAGCCCGACACCGCCTTCGTCTACTTTCCAGGTCCGCTGGCGCCGGTGTTCACGCGCCAGTTCGCGGAGAAGGGGCTCGGCCAGACCGGCATCAAGATCATCGGGCCGGGCGACCTCTGCGACGACGACAGCCTCAACAATGCCGGCGATCAGATGATCGGGCTGATCACCTCCGGCTATTATTCGGCGGCGCACGATTCGCCGCTCAACAAAACCTACCAGGCCGACTTCCAAAAGATGAACAGCCTGCGCGGCGACTTCACGTCGCTCGGTGCCTATGACGGCCTGCACCTGGTCTACGAAGCGCTGAAGAAAACCGGCGGCGACGCCGACGGCGACAAGCTGATCGCGGCGATGAAAGGCATGGCTTGGGAAAGCCCGCGCGGCCCGATCTCGATCGATCCGGCGACGCGCGACATCGTCAGCAATATCTATATGCGCAAGGTCGAGAAGATCGATGGCCAGCTCTGGGCCAAGGAGTTCGAGACCTATCCGAATGTCAAAGACCCAATGAAAGTCGCGGCGAAGTAACCAAAGGCCGGGTCGCGCCCTCTCCCGCAAGGGGAGAGGGCGCAATGGCCGAGGCCGCGTTTTCGCAAGCGCTATGTCTTTTCGTTCGCAACGCCCAGCAGGGGCGCACCAACCTCCGCCCAAAGGAGATAGCCTCCCATCATCGTGAGCATCAGCGCAGCGATGATGATCCTCCACACAAAAAAACGGCGCGCTAAGGCGACTGCACCAAGTTCGGTTTTAGACCCGTCAAAACCACAGCCAGGACGCGTATTCGGTTGGGATCATCGCAGGAGGTGAGATGCGCATCGCAATCAGAACTATATCAAATCCTTGGCAGATGCGTCGGTCTCAATAGATTTGACAGAACGCCATCGGTAGCCGCTGGCAATCCAGACAATGCCGCCGCCGGCACCAACCATCAAGTTGGCAGCACCATACAGAATTGAAACGATCAATCCGTCGCTTTCCGCCAAGCCGGCGTAGGAAAAGGCGAGCATCATCGCACTTTCACGTATGCCCCACCCAGCAATCGACACCGGTATCATCGCGATCAGAAGCACAGGGAGGACCAAAAACAAGACGTCGACGAAGTTGACCTGCGCTCGAGTGGCCATAGTCGCACCCCACGCCGCCGCAACCGACATCAAATGAATCGCGAATGACAACGCCGCAACTCGCGCGCCCGCGGTGGATAGCCACAATCGCCAAGCCAAGCGCGAGGCTTCAACGAAATGGCGGGTGAGCCACCATCGTTGAAGGATTCGCGGCCGCTGAACGCCGAGCGTTAGAAAAACGGATGCGGCGCTGATGGTGCCGAAGTCGATAGACATTAAGACTGCGCGGGCGAGAGGATCGTGGATCAATTGAAAAGTCCAGGGCAGGCAAAGACCAACAAGCACCGCCATGGCCGAAACGCCGACCACACGGTCGATTAACACCGAGTAGGTTGCCACCTGCCATCCAGTCCCACCGCGGGCCATGAGCCATACGCGGACGACATCGCCACCGGCTGTTGATGGCAAGACTTGACTGAAAAACTGGCCGATAAGGGTGTAGCGCAACGCCATTACTGGCGGCAGTTTGGCGCCGCAGATCACAGCTATTTCTCGCCAACGCAGAGCGAGGAGGGGCAGCTGAACGCACATCAGGGATAGGATAAGCGCGACCCACTTTAGATCAAGCGCACCCAGCCGCTCTGCGACGGGTTCGAGGTTGATCCGGCGCAGCGACAAATAAAGCAGCAGAGCGGAGATCACCACTTTGACCAAAAATATCAAAATTCGCCGCATCAAAGGGTGCCCCACTCACGTACTTCGCGTTGGTTCGGCCAAGAACAAGCCATTATCTTTCCTCAGATTCCGAATATGCATAGACCGCGGTACTACATTACTGACAAAATGGGCCGTTGGACCTCCGTTGAAACGGTGTTAACCGCTCGATGGATCAACAATTGCCTGGCGTCGCCCGTCTCGAATTAGAAGCGTGCCTTAAACATGGGGCCGAAAGGTTAGTAAGCGTGAGTGAGATTGGCATAAGCGTTGAGTCCATGCGCCGCATCGATCGCTCATTCGGGGTGCCACTTTGCGTGCTTGCGACGAGTTTTCTGAAGGTGTGGTGGCATCTACGTCCCAGGCCGTCGCGGCTAATACGGAGAATTCTATTCATTGAGCTATCCGAAATGGGCAGCACGCTTCTTGCAGATCCTGCCATGCGCAAGGCACGCGAACGAACGGGCGCGGAAAACTACTTTGTGATCTTTGCCAGAAATGCCGATTCCCTCGCCATCACGGGTACGGTCGGCCCGCGCAACGTCTTCACCATCAGGACGACGTCGCTGTGGAGCCTGGCTGTCGATGCGCTGGCATTTTTGATTTGGACACGGCGCAACGCGATCGACACAGTCGTAGATCTTGAATTGTTTTCGCGGTTCACGGGATTGCTGACCGGCTTGTCCGGGGCCGATCGCAGGGTGGGCTTCTATCGGTTCTTTAATGAAGGTTTATATCGAGGCGAAATGCTGACACATCGCGTGGCCTACAATCCACACATGCATATTGCCAAGAACTTCATTGCGCTGGTCGACGCACTGTTGAGTGAAACCCCGACGGTTCCTTACTCGAAAACGATCATCGACGACAAGCAACTCATGATCGCGGTGCCGCCAGTGGACGCGCTGATGCGCGACGAAGTTAAGGCGCGAATCAAGGCGCTTGCTCCGACGACGCGCGACACGTCCACGCTCCGATTGGTCCTGATTAATCCCAATGCCAGCGAAATACTCCCGCAGCGGCGCTGGATGCCGGAACGTTTCGCCGAATTAATTCGGCGAATCCTGGTTGCAAACGATGACATTCTCGTACTGATCACGGGCGCACCTAGCGAGCGTGAGGAAGCCAAACAACTGGCGGCTCAGTGCGCGAGCGATCGTTGCATCCCATTCGCCGGTTATACGACAGTAACAGACCTGCCAGCGCTCTATTCCTTAGCCGTTGTGATGGTTAGCAACGATTCGGGACAGGCGCATTTTGCCGCGGCCTGCAGTTTGCCGACCATCGTACTGTTCGGACCAGAAACACCGAGCCTTTACCAGCCGCTCGGCAATTCGACACCCATTTACGCCGGTCTTGCCTGCTCGCCGTGCGTCAGCGCCGGTAATCACCGCAAAAGCGCCTGCAGCGACAACGTCTGCATGCGCGCGATCAGCGTCGAACAGGTTTTCAGAGCGGTCGATACCGTGCTGGCGCAGCAAAGCCACGAAGCCACTAGTCCGAGGGTTTTTCGTATGGCGACGGTATAGGCTTCTTCAAGAAATGGGCATAAAAAATCCGCAGGCTAACTTCACTCATCCCGGAACGTCCAAACGCAAACGACGGTAATTCTTCGATCAATTCAAAATACGGAGCTAGCGACTTGTCGACATCGTTTAAGCGGTTCGAGCGATCGATGATTAATGCATCGCGGCCGACAAGCGTCTTCGGATCAATGCGGAAGGCGTATTGCTTGCTTTCGCCGAAAACTTGCATAGGCATTGTATCATCCAACGCCTGATCAATTTTGCCAATATCGATTGGACTTTTTGAAATAATGAATAACCCGTCTTTTTTGAACAACCCCCGCCGTTGCAGCTCGTCCCGCAATGGTGTCCATTCAAGAGCATCCAAGGTCGCATCGTTTTTTGCAAAAACCTTCGGAAATAGCAGCCGACCATAGCCGGTTGCTGCGTGACTGACGAGCAAGAACGCGAGAACAACCGTAACCGCGGTCGACGAGACCACCCATGTTCGCGGCCGCCGCCGCACGGCGGCTTCACGTGCGAGATAGTCGCCAAGCACAGGATAAAGCATCAGCCAGCCAGGCATCTGCCAGTGCGGCAATCTGTGTTCGCCCCACAATGGTACGACCGTAAAGAGGAGAATCGTTGGAATCGCAAGGCAAAGGCAATACCAGGAACGTTCGGCGGCGCGGCCACTGCGCAATGCTTGGTAGGCTGCTGCGACCATGGGCACGAAGATCCAAGGAGCCAAATATAGGATCTGTCCGCCGAGATTGCCTAGGAATTGCTTAAGCTTTGGGAAGTTACCGTAGCCGCCTGCGCGCCCGCCTTGAAATAGGAACGAAGCCCAATGGTGCTGGGCGTTCCAGACGATGACTGGCGTGAAAATTAGAAGCGCAACAGCCGCACCGACCCATGGTGCGGGATGTCGCAGCATGTTGCGACGCGCTGGCGAACTGAGGAGGTAGATGAACAGCCCGATAACGAACAGCACGGCATGGTATTTCGAGAGTCCGGCGAGCCCTATCCATATTCCGGCGACAACCCAAGTCCGCCACGGCGAGGGCGGCTCGCTATCCGGAAATAGAGCACGAGAAATCGCGTAAGCCGCGGCTACAAGGCACAACATCAATGGCCCGTCCGGCATGACAAATCCGCCGGCAAGCGTAAAGAAGGCCGATAGATTAAGCGCCAGGACCGCCCAGATCCCTGCAGCCGCGCCGAACAATTGTCGCGTCAACAGATAAAGCGCCCACGTCGTGCCGGCAAAAATCGCGACGAACGGCAAGCGCAACGCACGCCCACCGCCGAGCAGTGGCAAGAAGAAATGAGCGATCCAATAATTGAGTGGCGGGTGGTCGAAATAGGAAAGCTTGAGATCGTGCGAGACGCCGATGCCGTAGCACTCGTCAACGGTCAGCCCAAGCGTCGCGACTAAAACGAGATGAAAGATCAGAAACACCAGTATCAGCCCGCCGACCGTCTTCTCGGGCGAACGCGTAACGCTATCGAGCCAAGCCATCCTTTTGGAAAGTTTGATGGACGTCCTCACCGAATTACAAACCTCAATGAGCTCTAACCTGACCGGTTCGCCGATGCAACACTTGATGTCGTCGTTGTACCGATGACGCCATCGGTCACGCGCGTTACGCGCGATAAATGAAACTCCGCGCGGGCGAGATCACAAGATACATCAACACACCAGCAAACACGACGTCGGTAAAAAAATGCGAGTCGGCACCGATGCACAGCGCGCCGATGCCGACGCCAGTACCGAAGACAAGCGGTGTTCACCGCCAGTTCCAGAAAAAGTGGCTCGGCCAGACTGGCATCAAGGTGATCGGGCCAAGCGACCTCTGCGACGACGACAGCCTCAAACAATGCCGGCGATCAGATGATCGGGTTGATCATCGCAGGCTATTATTCGGCCGCGCACGATTCGCCGCTCAACAAAACCTACGTCGCCGACTTCCAAAAAGCCGCCGGCCTGCGTGCCGACTTCACCTCTCTTGGCGCCTATGACGGGTTGCATCTCGTCTACGAAGCGCTGAAGAAAACCGGCGGCGACGCCGACGGCGACAAGCTGATCGCGGCGATGAAAGGCATGGCCTGGGAAAGCCCGCGCGGCCCGATCTCGATCGATCCGGCAACGCGCGACATCGTGAGCAATATCTACATGCGCAAGGTCGAGAAGATCGAAGGCCAGCTCTGGGCCAAGGAGTTCGAGACCTTTCCGAACGTGAAGGATCCGCTGAAGAGCTGAGTGGCATCTCTGTCCTCCCTCGTAAAATGGGGGAGGACAAAGACGCGCTACTTCTTCTCGTTCGCCACGCCGAGCCAAGGTCCAACAAGCTCTGCCCACAGCAGGTAGCCGCCCATTGTCGTGAGCATCAGCCCCAAAATCACGATCCGCAAGAAGGTCCGGTGCGCCAGGAACGCTTCGGCGAGAAGAAAATACAGACCGCCAAGCAGCATGGCCGCGCCGACGATGCAGATCAGAACTTTGCGCAGGATTCGGTAGACGGTCATTGCAGGCGCACTCTGAATGGGTCAGGGACTTGTTATAGCGCGTAGGGCGGATTAGCCGAAGGCGTAATCCGCCATTCTTTCTTATCCTTGATCGCCGCGGCGGGTTACGCCTAACCCGTCCTACACCCCAACATTATCAATCAACCGCGTCCCGCCAATCCGCGCCGCCACCAGCAGCCTGATCTTTCCGCTCCGCGACGTCCCGACCGGCACCAGGCTCTCCGCATCGCGCGCCTCGAGATAATCGACCACGAACCCGACTTTGGTGATCGTATCGCGCCCATGCCGCAGCACCGCGCCGACCGGCTTGCCGGCGGCGATGGCGCTCGCACATTCCGTCAGCACGCGGTGGAGCGCAGGCGCCACGGCGCGCTCGTGCGGCGACAAATATCTGTTGCGTGAGGACAGCGCCAAGCCGTCGACTTCGCGGATGATCGGCGCGCCGACGATCTTGGTTTTCAGGCCGAGATCGCGTGCCATTTGGGTCACCACTTTGAGCTGCTGATAATCCTTCTCGCCGAACAGTGCGAAGTCGGGTTCGCACTGGATCAGGAGCTTGGCGACCACGGTGGCGACGCCGGAAAAGAAGTGCGGGCGGAATTTGTCCTCGAGCCCGACGCTCGCCGGGCCTTCCGGCACGACGCGGGTGGCAAAGTCGTCCGGATACATGGTGGCTGTGTCGGGGGCCCAGATCAGGTCGGCGTTCATTTCGGCGAGCGCTGCGCTGTCGGCGGCGAAGGTACGCGGATACGTGGCGAGATCCTCGTGCGGCGCGAACTGCGCCGGGTTGACGAAGATCGAGACGATGACGCGGTCGGCGCGCACTTGCGCGATCTCGACTAGCGAGAAATGGCCGGCATGGAGCGCGCCCATGGTCGGCACCAGCGCGATGGTTTCGCCGCGCCCGCGCAACTCGGCGATGGCGCTGCGCAGCTTGGGCAACGTCCGGATGACGCGCAAATGACGCTTCGGATTTTTTCGATCTTTGCTCATGCGAGTGATGCTGTTTTCAGCTCAGGGCCGTGCTCTTGGCCGCCCCCTTGGCCACCCTCCTTGATCGCTTTCTTGGCCGCGGCAGCGGTGATCCAGTTGGAGCAACGGCGCGCAGGGAGAATAGACCGGATTCTTGCTGATGAGCGGATGAGGTCGCCGATTCAATTTCAACGGGCTTTCGTTGTGAGTTGCCAGGTGAGCTGTCAGGTGAGTTTCCAGGTGAGTTGCAGACCGAACACACCCGTTGCGTTTCGTCGGTGGAGCGACGGGTTAATGATTAACTTATGCAAGACAATGCTGTATCTTGACCCTGCGCGTTGCACCCGGACAAACCACGAAGCAATCGCAGCGCAGGGATTGCGTCTCCCGAGGGATTGCGTCTCCCATGTTGATGCAGGCGGATGTCGGCAGGCCCTTCTCGGCCCATGTCATCGTCCTAGGTAACGAAAAGGGCGGTTCGGGCAAGTCGACCACCGCCATGCATGTCGCCGTCGCGCTTCTGCAAGCCGGCCAGCGCGTCGCGACCATCGATCTCGATTCCCGGCAAAAAAGCTTCACCCATTACATCGAGAACCGCCGCGATTGGGCGGCGCGGAGCGGCGTCAAGCTCGATGTTCCCGTGCATTTTTGCGTCTCCCGCGGCTACGGCACGCTGATCGAGGAGATCGAGCAGCAGGAATTTGCCGCTTTTGCCGACGCCGTCAGCAAGGTCGAGCAGAGCCACGATTTCGTCGTCATCGATACGCCGGGGTCGGATTCCTACCTGATGCGCTTGGCGCATTCGATGGCGGATACCTTGATCACGCCCCTCAACGACAGCTTTGTCGATTTCGACGTGCTCGGCATGATCGACCAGACCACGTTCGAAGTCGCCGGCGTCAGCCATTACGCCGAGATGGTGCGCGAGGCGCGCCGCCAGCGCCGCCTGGTCGACGGCGGCATGACCGACTGGGTGGTAGTGCGCAACCGCCTGTCCAGTTTGGGCTCGCGCAACCGGCGGCTAGTCGGGGAGGGCGTCGAGGGGCTGGCCAAGCGGCTCGGCTTCCGCGGCGTCGACGGCTTTGCCGAGCGCGTCGTCTATCGCGAATTCTTTCCGCGCGGGTTGACCGCGCTCGACGACCTGACTGAAGATACGCTCGGCCTTCGCCCGACCACGTCGCATGTGACCGCGCGCGATGAGGTCAAGGCACTGATCGACGCGCTGAAGCTGCCGATCGACGAGCGCGGCAAGCGCCGCGCCGCCGCCCGCGCCGAATGGATCGCGGCGGCCGGCAAGCCGCTCGAAATCCACGATCTCCTCGGGGATATTTAAGCTTCCGGTAGGCTGGGTGTGACGTCGGCTGGCCATTGCGGGCTTCGCCGGACAGGGCCACCTTATGGCCCATGAATAAAGGCGACAACAAAGACCGGAGCGACCGCGCGCCGGCGCCCACATCGGATACCGCGCCAGCGCCCGCAGCGTCATCGCGAGCGGACGTCGATCTCTTTCTCGATCGGGTGAAATCGCTCGGGCCGGCGACGCGGCCGGGCGAGCGCGGCCGGCTGATCTTTGCGCTCGACGCCACGATGAGCCGGCAGCCGACCTGGGATACGGCGTCGCGGCTGCAGGCCGAGATGTTCCGCGAAGCCGCTTCCGTCGGCGGCCTCGATATTCAGCTCGTCTATTATCGCGGCTTTGCCGAGTGCCGCGCGTCGTCCTGGGTGGCCGAGCCACAACGGCTCGGCGAACTGATGTCGCGGATCGACTGCCGCGCCGGCCAGACCCAGATCGGCAAGGTTCTGGCCCATGCGCGGCGCGAGAACGATGCCGGCAAGGTGGCAGTGCTGGTCTTTGTCGGCGATGCCATGGAGGAATCGCTCGACGCGGTCTGCGCCGCCGCGGGCGAGCTCGGTCTGCGCAATGTCCGCGCCTTCATGTTCCAGGAGGGCTACGATGCGGTCTGCGAACAGGCCTTCCGCGAGGTGGCGCGGCTAACGCATGGCGCGTTCTGCCGCTTCACGCCGGGCGCGGCGCATGAACTGGCCGAACTGCTGCGGGCCGCTGCGGCCTATGCCGCGGGCGGCATGAAGGCTTTGGCCGATCTCGGCGAGCGGCAGTCGGCGGGCGCGGTGGCGCTGATCGCGCAGCTCAAATAGGCTTATATTGCCGTCATGCCTTTTATTCTCGGCGTCGCCGTCCTTCTGCTGCTGCTGTGGGCCGGCAATTCCTTTTCCAAGGCCGATCCGAAACAGGTTGCGCGGCTGGTGCGCAGGCTTGGCGGCGGCCTGGCTTTGGTCTTCGCCGCGTTCCTGGTGTTGCGCGGCGAGATCGCGGTTGCGGTGCCGGTCGGCCTGTTCGGCTTCGGCCTGCTCGGCTGGGGGCCGACTGGTTTTGGCTGGCCGGCCTCGTTCGGCGCGCGCACGCAGAAAAGCACCGGCCAGGCCTCGCAGGTCCGGACTAGCTTTATCGAAATGCAGCTCGATCACGATAGCGGCGCCATGCACGGCCGCATTCTCGCCGGGCGCTTTGAAGGCGTAGCGCTTGACGCGCTCGATGCGGCGACGCTTGCCGGCCTGTTCAATGAGATCGACAGCGACAGCCGCGCGTTACTTGCAGCTTATCTTGACCGCCGGGATCCCACCTGGCGTGAGAACGCGCAAGGTGATGCGGCAGCGGGGAGCGGGCGCGGGCCGCCGAGCAGTGGCAAAATGACTGAAGAGGAAGCTTATCAGATCCTTGGCATTCAAGCCGGGGCGAGCCCGCAGGACATCACCCGGGCGCACCGCACTCTCATGAAGAAACTGCATCCCGACCAAGGGGGGACGACGTATCTCGCCGCCCGCGTCAATGCGGCCAAGGACGTCCTGCTGCGTCGCCATCGCTGAGGTACTCCGTACCAAACCTCGCGTGGTCTTCCCGTCCGAAATTGACGTCCCTGCTAGTGCAGCCCCGTTAGTCCAATGCCCCGTGTGCCGGGAGCTTGAGCATGCCTGTGGAACATGCTGTTGGACCAGCATCTTGCGGGGTCAAGGTTAGCAAAGGGTTGCGGTCGCGCGGGCGCGGCAAGATTTGCGGCGATAAAGTGCCCGCAAGCCCTCAAATGCGATCAGTCCCTAACGGCCAAATTTAGTCCTTGAGCGCCATGCACTCGAAATCGCTGCGCTTGAGCTCTTTGCAGGCGGTTTCGGCGGTCGACTTGTCGAAGCCGGCGAAGCGGGCGCGGTAGAGCGCCTTGTCGCCCTTCTGGACGCGTTCGGTGAAGGGATCGGCGGCGGCGAGCGCGGTGCGGACCTTCACTTGCGCGGCGCTCAGATGCTGCTTGGCCTGATCCTCGTCGTCGAAGGCGCCGATCTGGATCAGCCAGCCGCCATGGGCGTGGATCGCGGCAGCGACAGGCGCGGGCACGGCCGGCTGCACGACCACGATGGGGCGCGCCGTTTCCGGCGCCGCGGCGTGCACGACTGGTGCAGTGACTGGCGCAGCGATCGGTGCAGCAACAGGTGCAGCGACTTGTGCGGTGATTTGCGCGACGGGCGGCGCAACCGGAGCGACGACATTGGCCGTGGCGGCTGCGGGCGGCGCTTGGACCGGTGCGGCAACCGGCGCAGCCACTTGCGCGACGGCAACCGGATCGGCGGAGGCGACCACGCGCGGCTGTTCGGCGGGAACGGGAAGCTGGACGGCTTGCTGGACTGGAGCCGGCTGCGGCGCGGCCACCGCGACAGGTGCGGCGACAGGTGCCGCGGCTTGTGGCGCGGCTTGGGCGGCGACTGGGGCAACAACCGGGGCGGCGGCCCGTGCAGGCGCTTGCGGTGCCACGGCGACCAGCGCCGGCATCGGCGCTATCGACGCCGTCTGCACCGGCGCGGTGCGGAAGGTGACGGTGCGGACCAGAAGCGGACGGATCGGATCGTTGGAGCCCACCGCCGGGCGCATATCATTGATGCCGGCGGTTGCCGTCGCCGCCGCAGCGACGCGCGCGCTCGGCGTCTGCACGGTCGCGGTCGGCGTCGGGTCGGCATGCGCCACCATCGGCGCGGCGACCATGGGCGCGGCTACCATGGGCGCGGCTACCATGGGCGTTTTGGCGAAGGCGACCGGCGGGGCCGGTGTCTCGCCGGAATCGGCGATCTGCGGAACGGTGCGGCGGAGCGCGGCTTCCTTGAGATGGTCGCTGATCAGATCGCGCATATGGGCGTCGCGTTCGAAGGCCGAATGGCCGCCCATGACGACGGCGACAATAAAGCGTCCGTCGCGATGCACCGAGGTGAGGAGGTTAAAGCCCGAGGCCCGGGTAAAGCCGGTCTTGATGCCGTCGACGCCCTCGACCTTGCCGAGCAGGTGGTTGTGACTGCGGATGGCTTCGCCGTGATAGACGAAGCTCTCCGTCGAGAAATACCGGTAATAGCGCGGGAAGCGATCCTGGATGGCGCGGCCGAGCAGCGCCTGATCGCGGGCGGTGGTGATCTGGTCGTCGTCGGGCAGGCCCGAGGCATTGACGTAAGTGGTGCGCGTCATGCCGAGCGCATGCGCCTTCTGCGTCATCATCTTGGCGAAGCCGTCCTCGTCGCCGCCGATATTTTCGCCGATGGCGACGGCGGCATCATTGGCGGAGCGCGTCACCACGCCCTTGATGGCGTCTTCGACGGTGATGGTCGAGCCGGGCTTGAGATCGAGCTTGGTCGGGGACTGGTCGGCGGCGTGGTCGGAGACTTTCAGCGGCGTATCGAGCCGCATTTTGCCGGAATCGAGCCGCTCGAACAGCAGATAAAGCGTCATCACCTTGGTGAGCGACGCCGGATGGCGGAGCGCATCGGGATTGGCCGATTGCAGGACGGCGCCGCTATTGCCGTCGACGACGATCGAGGAGCCGGGCGGCGCGTATTCCTCGGACCGCGCGTGCCGGTGGCGGCCGCCCGCATTTGCGCTCGCACGGCCGCCGGAATGGTGCACGTGCACATAGGAGACATGCACGCGATGATGGTGCCGCGCGTCGGCGGCGTCGCTGGTGATGGTGAGGGCCGCTGCGGCAGCGGCGAGACCCACGGTACCGCTACGAAGCCCCCGACGGGCTTCGGAACTTAGCCAGGCCATTGAAACCCCATCCCCGAACGTGCGCCCCAAGCCTCAGTCCTAAGTCTTCTCAGCCCTAGGTCTTGGAGGCCGCCCCTGTTTGCCCCGTCGGGTGTTCGCCTCTCCCCGCGAGAGGTTTTTCCCGAGTCACTCGTCACCCAGGCAACACGGTCAAGAAGCTTAGGCGGGCCCCATTGCAAAAGGGTTAAGTCAGTCTTGAGGCCAATTCCGCGCCGTCTACAATTCTTGAGCCGTTTGGTTGTGCATCGTGCCGTAGCCCGTTGCAGTTTTTTGTGCACTGCAGTATAATGATTGTTACTGCCGCAAGAGGCCTTTTCAAGGCAAAGGCAACGGGACCGATTTGGACCGCTTTTTAGGCAGCGCCGCCCAATCCGCCCAACCAACCGCTCACAGGGTTCGTAAAGGGGTTCATCATGGCACCGGAAGATATGCAGAAGTTCGGCAAAGAAGGCATGGAAATGGCGATGTCGTCGTTCGGCGCCTGGTCGAAAAGCGCCCAGGCTATCGCTGCCGAGATCGTCGACTATTCCAAGAAGTCGGTTGAAGAATCCACCGCCGCCTGGGAGCGCCTGCTCGGCGCCAAAACTCCGGAAAAGGCGATCGAAGTGCAGACCGCATTTCTCAAGTCGTCGTACGAGGATTTCATCGCCGAGGCGACCAAGATCGGCGAGCTTTATGTCGATCTCGCCAAAGAGACCTACAAGCCGTTCGAGGGCGCGATCTCTAAAGCGTCGATGATGAAGTAAGCGCGGCGGCCAGCCGTGAAGCGCGATTCTTTGCGCTAAGCTTGCGGCCTGAGCGTTACGTTTTCGGAATGGCGGATTCGATCGCGGCGGTGAGCTTGGCGAGAAGCTGCTCAATGCGCCCGACGCGGAAGGCGATATGTTCAAGCGCATAAGCCGCGCGCTTGTCGGCTGACGGCATGCTGGTTGCGTCGTAATCCGGAACGAAATCCTGCTCCATATCGCGGACCAGTCTTGCCCGCCGTGGGTCGACAGCCATGGTCACCTCCTGTGGCGCGCCAATGCTTCGGAATAATCGGCGTTAGATGACTGCGCGCGCTAGATAACCGAGTCGGCAGCAACCACCAATCGGTAACCGCCGCTAGCCGGTACCAGATGCCGGCAACGCCAGTGCGCATCTTGTCTTGATCGGCGCACACCTTATCTGACGTCCTCGCCGGCATTGTGACGTCAGCCGCGTGATCGGCGGCGAGCCGGCAACGGTGCGCACAAAGCCCCCGTAAATATGACAAGCGCGGCGCTGACGGGCGCAGCACTTCTCTGTGCGCTTCGCACTCGCTCTGGCACGCAAATCGCACTAGCTTTATTATAGTGCGTCGGGAACCCCGGTTTGGGGCGGTTTACGGGGCGTTCGGCCGCCGGCGAACGAGCGCCTGATGAGTAGGTTAACGCAACCAGGCAAAACCGCCTGGAAAGATCGCAGTTTCGGAAATCAGACGAACCAATGCCGTCGAATGAAGTGACGATATCGATGCCACCGACAAGCGTGCCGCCAGCGCGTCTCGCTGACGACGATCGCAAGCGCAAAGGCGATAGCGGACCCGGCACGGCGGTCATAACTAAGACGAAGCCGCAGACCAAGCGGCCGAACCTTTATCGCGTGTTGCTTCTCAACGACGACTACACGCCGATGGAATTCGTGGTCCACGTGTTGGAGCGCTTCTTCAACAAGGATCAGGAGTCGGCGCATCGCATCATGATGCATGTGCATCAGCATGGAATCGGCGAATGCGGAATTTTCACCTACGAGGTCGCGGAAACTAAAGTGACGCAGGTTATGGACTTTGCCCGCAAACACCAGCATCCTTTGCAGTGCATCATGGAGAAGAAGTGATTCCGGGGGGAAGCAACCAATACAAATGATGGGAAATTGACGAATGCCCACGTTCTCGCGCAGCCTTGAACAATCGCTCCATCGGGCATTGGCGCTGGCCAATGAGCGGCATCATGAATACGCGACGCTGGAACATCTCCTGCTCGCGCTGATCGAAGACCAGGACGCGGCCGCCGTGATGCGGGCCTGCAATGTCGACCTGGAAAAGTTGCGCCGCAGCCTCATCGCTTATCTCGAATCCGAGCTCGACAACCTCGTCACCGACGGCGCGGAAGACTCAAAGCCGACCGCCGGCTTCCAGCGCGTCATTCAGCGCGCGGTGATCCATGTGCAGTCGTCGGGTCGCGAAGAGGTGACCGGCGCCAATGTGCTGGTCGCCATCTTTGCCGAGCGCGAGAGTCATGCCGCTTACTTCCTGCAAGAGCAGGACATGACGCGCTACGACGCGGTCAATTACATCAGCCACGGGATCGCCAAGCGGCCGGGCATGTCGGAAGCGCGCCCGGTGCGCGGCGCCGACGAAGAGAACGACGCCAAATCCGGCGACGAGCAGAAGAAGAAGGGCGACGCGCTCGACGCCTATTGCGTGAACCTCAACAAGAAGGCGCGCGAAGGCAAGATCGATCCGCTGATCGGTCGCGAGTCCGAGATCAACCGCACCATCCAGGTGCTGTGCCGCCGGCAGAAGAACAATCCGTTGTTCGTCGGCGAGGCCGGCGTCGGCAAAACCGCGATCGCCGAAGGCCTGGCGCGCCGCATCATCCATAACGAAGTGCCGGACGTGCTGCGCAATTCGACGGTGTTCGCGCTCGACATGGGCACGCTGCTCGCCGGCACGCGCTATCGCGGCGACTTCGAGGAACGGCTCAAGCAGGTCATCAAGGAGCTCGAAGCCTATCCGGGCGCGATCCTGTTCATCGACGAGATCCACACCGTGATCGGCGCCGGCGCGACATCCGGCGGCGCGATGGATGCCTCGAACCTGCTCAAGCCGGCGCTCGCCTCGGGAACGGTGCGCTGCATGGGCTCGACCACCTACAAGGAATACCGGCAGTACTTTGAAAAGGACCGCGCGCTGGTGCGGCGGTTCCAGAAGATCGACGTCAACGAGCCGACGATCTCCGACGCCATCGAAATCCTCAAAGGGCTGAAGCCTTATTTCGAGGACTTCCACAAGCTCAAATACACCAACGAAGCCGTCAAGGCGGCGGTCGAATTGTCGGCGCGCTACATTCATGACCGCAAGCTCCCCGACAAGGCGATCGACGTGATCGACGAGTTGGGTGCGGCGCAGATGCTGTTGCCGGAGGGCCGGCGCAAGCGGACGATCGGGCTCAAGGAGATCGAGACCACGATCGCGACCATGGCGCGCATCCCGCCGAAGGCGGTGTCGAAGGACGACGCCGAGGTTCTGAAAAACCTGCAGGAGACGCTCAAGCGCGTCGTCTACGGCCAGGACAAGGCCATCGAGGCGCTGTCGGCCTCGATCAAGCTGGCGCGCGCCGGCTTGCGCGAGCCGGAAAAGCCGATCGGCTGTTATCTGTTCTCCGGTCCGACCGGCGTCGGCAAGACCGAAGTCGCCAAGCAGCTCGCGGCGACGCTTGGCGTCGAACTGACCCGCTTCGACATGTCGGAATACATGGAGCGCCACACGATCTCGCGGCTGATCGGCGCGCCGCCCGGCTATGTCGGCTTCGATCAGGGCGGGCTCCTCACCGACAGCGTCGATCAGCATCCGCATTGCGTGCTGCTGCTTGACGAAATCGAGAAGGCGCATCCCGATCTGTTCAACGTGCTGCTGCAGATCATGGATCACGGCAAGCTCACCGATCACAACGGCAAGCAGGTCGATTTCCGCAACGTGATCCTGATCATGACCACCAATGCCGGCGCCGCCGACATGGCGAAGGCCGCATTCGGCTTTACGCGCACCAAGCGCGAGGGCGACGACATGGAGGCGATCACAAAACTGTTCGCACCGGAATTCCGCAACCGGCTCGACGCCATCATCACCTTCGCGCATCTGTCGCCCGAGGTCATCGCCATGGTGGTCGAGAAGTTCGTGCTTCAGCTCGAAGCGCAGCTTGCCGACCGCAATGTCACGATCGAGCTCACCGACGAAGCCACGCAATGGCTGATCGCCAACGGCTACGACGAGCTGATGGGCGCGCGGCCGATGGCACGCGTGATCCAGGAGCACATCAAGAAGGCGCTGGCCGACGAGGTGCTGTTCGGCAAGCTCAAATCGGGCGGCCATGTCCGCGTCATCGTCGTCACCGACGAGGCCGGCAACTCCAAGCTCAACTTCGACTATCCGGACGGTCCGGTGAAGCCGCGGGCGGAAAAGCTGCCGGAGCCGCGCCGCGCCAAGGCCAAGCGGCGTTCGTCGCCGCGCAAGAAGCCGCCGGGATCCGGACCAAGCGGCCCGGGCGGCGACGACACGCCGCCGCGCCGCGGCACGGTGCCGAAGGTGCCGCTCGTCAAAGCCTGACGCAGTCTCAGAGCAAACGATTCAGCCGGCGGGTCATGCGACCCGCCGGTGCCGTTTCAACTCGCCGGCAAACCACAGCGCCAGCGCCGGAAGCGCCGCCGCGGTGCCGAGGAACAGCGGGATCGCGCCTATGCGATCGATGACGAGCGCGCCGAGCGCGACGCCCGCGGTCTGTCCGATATAAAGCGCGGACGAAAACAGCGCGACTGCCGTGCCGCGCGCTTCCGGCGTCATCTGCGTGGCGTTGGTCTGCAGCGTGTTGTGCAGCATGTAGAAGCCGAGCCCGATCGCTGTGGTTGCGGCCGGCGCCAGCCACCAGGCTGGTCCGGCGGCGAGCACGACATAGGCTGCGGCGAGAATGAGCGAACCGCCGATGGCGAGGCCGATCTGGCCGAGCCGCCGCACCAAGAGCTTCACCATGCCGGCATAGATCAGCCCGCCGATGCCGAAACAGCCGACGGTGATGCCGACCAGCGTGTAGGTCAGGCCGAAGCGCAGATGCAGGTCGGCGCCGATATAGGCGAACGCGCCCCAGGCCAGCGCGCCTTCAAGAAAGGCCGCGACGATGACGATGCGGGCGAACGGATTGGAAAGCACCACCGCGTAATCCGCGATCAGGCCGAGGCGAGGCGTTGCTTGGCTCGATTTGCGGGTTTGCGGATTGACTGCGAGTTCGAACACGAGGCCGGCCGCTGCGAGCGCGAACATGCCGGCCAGGACGAAATAGACATTGCGCCAGCCCAACAGGTCGCCGAGCACGCCGCCGGCGGCTTGGCCGAACAGCTGGCCCAGTATCTGGCCCGACAGATAGCGCGCCAGGATCGGCTGCAGCCGGTCGGACGGCGTCACATCGCCGACATAGGCCATCGAGATCGGGATCACCCAGCCGGCGGCGGCGCCGGTCGCGAGCCGCGCCAAAGCGAGCTGCGGCAAGGTCGAAACCATGCCGCAAAGCGCGACGAGAAGGGTGCCGACGACGCAGGCCGCGGCAACCGTCTGATATTTGCCGAAGCGGTCGCCGACCGGGCCGATGATGAGCTGGATCGAGCCGTGGGTGATCGCATAGGCCGTCACCACCATGGCCGCGGCGCCGACGGTGGTATGAAGGTCGGCCGCGACCTGCGGCAGAAGCGAATCCATCACCCGCACCTGGGCCTGGCTGGCGAAGCCGGCGACTGCGAGCAGGATGATCGAGCGCGTCGGCGTCTGTCGCTGCGGCGTGGGGCTTGGTGAATAGAGCACGTTGTTGACACTCAAAGCAGGGCAGGCTTTTTACCGCGCACAAAAGCGAAGCCACAATGATTGAAAACAGATACCAGCCCGGCGCGGTCGAAGCCCGCATTTATAAAGCTTGGGAAGACCAAGGCGCCTTTCGCGCCGGGCGGCCCGAACGCGCCAAGGCGGAACCTTATTGCGTGGTGATCCCGCCGCCGAACGTCACCGGCTCGCTGCATATGGGCCACGCGCTCAACAATACGTTGCAAGACATCATCTGCCGCTTCGAGCGCATGCGCGGCAAGGATGTGCTGTGGCAGCCGGGCACCGATCACGCCGGCATCGCGACGCAGGCCGTCGTCGAACGGCAGCTCATGGAGCGGCAAGAGCCGAACAGCCGCGCCATGGGCCGCGAGGCTTTCATCAAGCGCGTCTGGGAATGGAAGGCGGAATCCGGCGGCACCATTATCAGTCAGTTGAAACGGCTCGGCGCCTCCTGCGACTGGTCGCGCGAGCGTTTTACAATGGACGAGGGTCTGTCACGCGCCGTGCTGAAAGTCTTCGTCGCGCTCTACCGCGAAGGCCTGATCTACAAGGACAAGCGGCTGGTCAATTGGGATCCGAAGCTGAAAACCGCGATCTCCGATCTCGAAGTGCAGCAGGTCGAGACCAAGGGGCAGCTCTGGTACGTCAAATATCCGATCGAGGGCTCGGACGAATACATCGTCGTGGCGACGACGCGGCCGGAGACCATGCTGGGCGACGTCGCGGTCGCCGTGCATCCGGACAACGAACGGCTCAAACATCGGATCGGCAAGATGGCGGTGCTGCCGCTGGTCGGCCGGCGCATTCCGATCATCGGCGACGACTATGCCGATCCGGAAAAGGGCTCGGGTGCGGTGAAGATCACGCCGGCGCACGACTTCAACGACTTTGAGGTCGGCAAGCGGCACGGTCTGCCGCTTATCAATGTGTTCGATGACGAAGCGCACCTGACGCTGAAGGACAATGAGGCGTTTCTCGACGACGCTCATCCTGAGAGCGATGTGTTGGGGATGTTGGACGGCAAGAGCCGCGAGGCCGCGCGGAAACTGATCGTCGAGCAACTCGAATCGCGCGGCCTCATCGAGAAAATCGAACCGACATCCCATGTCGTGCCGCACGGCGACCGCTCGGGCGCCGTGCTCGAGCCGTTCCTCACCGATCAATGGTATGTCGACGCCAAGACGTTGGCGCAGCCGGCTATGGCCGCGGTGCGCGCGCGCAAAACCGTGTTCGTGCCGGCGCAATGGGAAGCGACTTTTTTCAACTGGATGGAAAATATCCAGCCGTGGTGCGTGTCGCGGCAAATCTGGTGGGGTCATCAGATTCCGGCCTGGTACGGCCCTGACGGCAAGATTTTTGTCGCCGAAACCGAAGACGACGCCGTCGCCGATGCGCTCGCGCATTACACCGAGATCGAGGAGATCACGGTCCAAGAGGGCCATGACATCGCTGCCGATGCGGCGCGGCGTTCGCGCTTTGCCAATGAGTATTTGAAACGCGACGAGGACGTGCTCGACACTTGGTTCTCCTCCGCACTGTGGCCGTTCTCGACGCTCGGCTGGCCCGACGACACGCCGGAGCTCAAGCGGTTCTATCCGACCTCGGCACTCGTCACCGGCTTCGACATCATCTTCTTCTGGGTGGCGCGGATGATGATGATGGGACTGCACTTTATGAAGGAGGTGCCGTTCCACGACGTCTATATCCACGCTTTGGTCCGCGACGCGTCAGGCGCGAAGATGTCGAAGTCGAAAGGCAACGTCATCGATCCGCTCGAACTGATCGACGAATACGGCGCCGACGCTTTGCGCTTCACGCTCGCCTCCATGGCGGCGCAGGGGCGCGACATCAAGCTGTCGGCGCAGCGCGTCGAGGGCAATCGTAACTTCGCGACCAAGATGTGGAACGCCGCGCGCTTTGCCGAGATCAATGGCTGCGCCCGCGACCCCGATTTCGATCCGCATCACGCCAACGAAGTGCTCAACCGCTGGATCGCGCACGAAACCGCAAAGACCGGCCGCGAAGTGACCGCGGCGATCGAGGCCTACAAGTTCAACGATGCGGCGAACGCGGCCTACCGCTTCGTCTGGAACGTCTATTGCGACTGGTATCTCGAACTGATCAAGCCGTTGCTCACCGGCGCCGACGGTCCGGCCAAGACCGAAACGCGCGCGGCGGCGGCCTGGGCGCTCGATGAGATCCTAAAACTTCTACACCCGTTCATGCCGTTCGTCACCGAGGAGCTGTGGCGCGTCACGGCGGAGCAGGGCGCCAAACGCCACCATATGCTCGCGCTCGACGCATGGCCGGCGCACGACGGTCTCGACGATGCCGATGCCGAAGCTGAAATCGGCTGGGTTATCGATCTTATCAACGCCATCCGCTCGGTGCGCGTCGAGATGAACATTCCGCCGGCGACGCTTTTGCAGTTGGTGCTGGCCGGCGCGTCGCCGCAAACGGCGGCCCGCGCCCGCAACTGGTCGGAATTCGTGCAGCGGCTGGCCCGCGTCTCCGACATTGCCTTTGCCGGTGCACCGCCCCAGGGTGCAGTCCAGCTTGTGGTGCGCGGTGAAGTCGCCGCACTGCCGCTCAAGGGCGTGATCGATCTTGCCGCCGAAGCCTCGCGGCTTGCCAAGGAAATGGCCAAGGCCGATGCCGATATCGCCCGCGTCGACGCAAAGTTGAATAACGCTAATTTCGTCGCCCGAGCGCCCGAGGAAGTGGTAGAGGAAGAAAAAGAAAAACGCGAAGAAGCGCAGGCGCGCAAAGCCAAGATCGCCGAAGCGATGGAAAGGCTGAAGGGCGCAGCGTAAGGGGAACGCTGTGAAGATTTTTCTTGCAGGTGCGACAGGCGTAATCGGACGCCGGCTCATCCCGCTTTTGACCGGTGCGGGCCATTTCGTCTCCGGCACGACACGGGATGCCGACAAGGTGCCGGCACTGAAGCGGTCCGGCGCGCAACCTATCGTCCTCGACGTCTTCAACCAGCGCGCCCTGCATGACGCGGTGGCGCGGGTCAAGCCGGATGTCGTCATTAATCAGCTTACCAATCTGCCGAAGGTGTTCGATCGAGCGCAGCTTGCCGAGATGCTCCCGGAGAACGCCCGCCTTCGCGTCGAAGGCACGCGCAATCTGGCCTCCGCCGCTCGCGTGGCAGGGACTTGCAGGTTCATCGTACAAAGCCTTGCCTTCGCTTATGCCGAGGGACCGGAGCCCCATGCCGAGACCGATCCGATCGCCTCGGGTGAGGGCAACGCGCCGAGCGCCATCACGGCGCGCGGCGTGCGCGCCCTTGAGGAGTTCGTGCTTGATTCGCCCTCGGATTTCGACGGCATCGTGCTGCGTTATGGCCGGCTTTATGGACCGGGCACCTGGTCGGCGACGCCGAAGGGGCGGGCGCCACTGCATGTCGATGCCGCGGCGCAGGCGGCGCTCTTGGCCGTCTCGCACGGCAAGCCCGGCACCTACAACATCGCCGAGGACGACGGCGCAGTGAAGATCGACAAGGCGCGTGCAGAATTGGGCTTCAATCCGGCTTTCCGGATCCGCAACAATACTTATTAGGACGCCGGAAATGGCTTGCTGAGAAAGCGCGAGCCCTTCTCGCCGTAGCGCCATGGTTTGTCGACCGCTTTGGTGATGCCGATCCGAATTCCCACCACAATCTCGACCGGTTTGAGTCGGGCCAAGAGCTGAAACGGCGGCGAGTTCGAGCGCCAGGCCGTTGTGCGCTGCGGTAACGCGGAGCGCCTCGCACAGCCGGCCGGGCCCCGAACATAGAAGCCGCGGTTCGGACACCCCGCGCCGCCGGCGCATGCGCGGCAGGCCGTCCGTCGGCTCGATCGCCCGGATCAGCACGGCGCTCGCCGAACCCGCTGCCTCGCAGACGAAGTTCATGCACCAATGGATGCCGTAGGAGCGGTAGACATAGACATAGCCCGGCGGCCCAAACATCACGGCGTTGCGCGCAGTCTCGCCGCGATAACTGTGCGCTGCCGGGTCGGTATGGTGGTAGGCCTCGACCTCGACGATTCGGCCGCCGACGCCGTCGACAAGCACCGTCACCCCGATCAGGTCGGGCGCCACCTCGTGAACGCTGCGGTCAAAGAAGCTGCGAGTCAGGCGTTTGTGCACCGCCCATCGTCGCAAGCCAGTCGGGTCTGGTAAATGTCCTGGTAAATCGCCAGTTAACAGACTGAGCTAAGGCGCCTGAATCTGTGTCTCCCCGGCAACAGCCGGCGAACATTTCACAGGATCATATTGCCGCCACGCCCAACGCCGCTTTTTAGCCATAGGGTTTTTTGAAACGATTGGCGTGGCGCGGGCTGAGGGGCTCAACGCCGCAGCGTACTTCCGGTTCCAGAGACTATTGGGTCTTTTGGTCCGGATGGAGGGGCGAGGGCCTGTTTGGCCGCAAGAGTTTGATGGACGCCAAAACCGATCTGAAATCACGGCTGCCGTCTCGGCATGCCACCGAAGGCGCCGACCGCGCTCCGCACCGCGCATTCTATTACGCGATGGGGCTGACGCGGGAGCAGATTCACCAGCCGTTTGTTGGTGTGGCGACCTGCTGGAATGAGGCCGCTCCCTGCAATATCGCGCTGATGCGCCAGGCCCAGGCGGTGAAGATCGGGGTCGCGGCCGGCGGCGCAACGGCGCGTGAATTCTGCACCATCACTGTGACCGACGGCATAGCGATGGGGCATGCCGGAATGAAAGCCTCGCTGCCGTCGCGTGAAGTGATTGCGGACTCTGTGGAGTTGACGGTGCGGGGGCATTCCTACGACGCACTGATCGGCGTTGCCGGCTGTGACAAGTCGCAGCCCGGCATGATGATGGCGATGTGCCGTCTCAACGTGCCGTCGATTTACATCTATGGCGGCTCGATCCTGCCCGGCACCTTCAAGGGGCAGCCGGTTACCATTCAGGACGTCTACGAAGCCGTCGGCAAACACTCGGTCGGCGCGATGTCCGATGACGATCTGGAAACTCTCGAGCAGAATGCCTGTCCGTCGGCCGGCGCCTGCGGTGCACAATTCACCGCCAACACGATGGCGACGATCTCCGAAGCGATCGGTCTGGCGCTGCCGTATTCGGCCGGCGCGCCGGCGCCCTACGAGATTCGCGACAAATTCTGCGTCCTGGCCGGCGAGATGATCTCGGATCTGATCGCCAAGAACATCCGTCCGCGCGACATCGTCACGCGCAAGGCTTTGGAGAACGCCGCCGCCGTCGTCGCGGCCACCGGCGGCTCGACCAATGCTGCGCTGCACCTGCCGGCGATCGCCAATGAATGCGGCATCAAGTTCGATCTGTTCGATGTCGCCGAAGTCCTAAAAAGAACACCTTATATCGCGGATTTGAAACCGGGCGGCCGTTATGTCGCCAAAGACATGTTTGAAGCTGGTGGCGTTCCGCTGCTGATGAAGACTCTTCTCGACCATGGCTTTCTCCATGGCGACTGTCTCACCGTCACCGGCCGCACCATTGCCGAAAATCTTCGGTCGGTGAAATGGAACGAACATCAAGACGTCGTTCACCCGGCGAATAAACCACTTTTGCCGACGGGCGGCGTCGTTGGGCTCAAGGGCAATCTCGCGCCCGAGGGCGCCATTGTTAAGGTTGCCGGGATGGATCGCTTGCAATTTACCGGTCCGGCGCGCTGCTTCGACGGCGAGGAAGCTTGCTTCGAAGCGGTTTCGAAGAGGACGTACAAGGAAGGCGACGTGCTGGTCATTCGTTACGAAGGACCGAAGGGCGGTCCGGGCATGCGCGAAATGCTGTCGACCACCGCCGCCCTTTACGGGCAGGGCATGGGCACCAAGGTCGCGCTCATCACTGACGGCCGCTTCTCCGGCGCCACCCGCGGATTCTGTGTCGGCCATATTGGCCCCGAGGCCGCCATCGGCGGACCGATCGGCCTTCTGCGCGACGGCGACATCATCAAGATCGATGCGGTGAAGGGAACGCTCGACGTCGAATTGACGGAGAGTGAGTTCGCAAAGCGGAAACAAGAATGGAAGCCGCGCGCCGAGGCATTCGGCTCCGGCTATTTGTGGAAATACGCCCAGCAGGTGGGATCGGCGCGGTTCGGCGCGCTCACCCATCCGGGCGCTGCGGCCGAGACGGAGTGCTATGCGGATATCTAGCGCCATAGCTCGCTTCGCCAACAGCGGCATCAAGCAAGGTTTGGCTGTCGGCCTTGCCGGCGGCTTCTGTGCCGTGCTCGCGCTCGGCTCGGATCACGGCCGTGGTCTGGTCACCGAACCGGCTTTCGCGTTCGACGGCACGACGTCGCCAAGCACCGCGGCGCTGACGCCGAGCGACGGACTGCGCGCCGGCACCCACATGCCGGATGGCAAGCCGAACGCCTTGACCGCGCTGCAATACGCCGCCGAGCAGGGCCAGCCGGTCGCGCAATGGAAGCTCGGCCGCATGTATGCCGACGGCGATGGCGTGCCGCGCGACGATCTGCGCGCCTTCAACTATTTCAGCCAGATCGCCAACTCGCATCCCGATGAAGTGCCGGGCACGGCGCAGGCGCGTTTTGTCGCCAATGCCTTCGTGGCGCTCGGCCACTACTACATGACCGGCATCCCGAATTCGAAAGTCGCCTCCGATCCGGCGCGCGCGCGCGACATGCTCGGCTATGCCGCGACTTATTTCGGCGATGCCGACGCGCAATACGAGCTCGGCCGGCTTTATCTCAACGACAAGCCGAGCGATCCGCATCAGGCGGCGCGCTGGTTTCAGCTCGCCGCGACCAAAGGCCAATGCCGCGCGGAAGCCGCACTGGGCGACATGCTGTTCCAAGGCCAGTTCGTGCCGCGCCAGGCCGCGCGCGGCCTGATGTGGCTGACGCTCTCCAAGGATTGCGCCGGCGCCGACGAAACCTGGGTCAAGCCGCTCTACGACAGCGCCTTCCAGCGCGCCAACGACGACGAGCGGACCATGGCGCTGGTCTATCTCGAAGACTGGATGAAGGGCCGGCGGGACTGAGCCGGAAAGTCTCCAAACTTCCCAAGCGCAAAGCCTAGAGCTTATAGGCTGAACGAAAGCCGCCCCAGTGTTTGCCGAACACGCGGATGGGCGCATCGATCTCGCGCATGACAATCGTGACGCCGTTGCCCATGTCGCGCGGATAGACCTGGATGATATACGGCCGCACGTTGCGCGCGGCGGCGAGACCGGCGCGATCGTCGAATATCCTGCGGGTCCTTGAATTCGCCGTGTTCCACGCCGTTTGGCCGGGCCGTTGCGGCAGCGAGTATTTGCGGTTGTGGACCGGCAAGTAGCCGTTTCTGTCGACCGCTGCACAGAACACCATCCGCGGATCGCTTTCGAGCAGCGGTTCCTGAATCTGCGGCAATACATCGTCCAGCGCGGCGAGGAACCTGGTGCGATATTGCACCGGATCGGTGCCTTCGATGGCGACGTAATCGTTGTCGAACAATTCGTCCTGCGTGAGCTTTTTCTGCTCCACAAGCCCTTGGAGCCGGCGCGAGATGTCGTTGGCCACATCGACGGCGCGCGAAATGATTTCGCGATTTTCTTCGCGAATTGCCGCGAGTTTCCGTTCCAGCGCGGCGCGCGCCGCCGCGCCCATTTCCAGCAATTCGAGATGCAGGCCGAGCGAGGAAATATTGGCCACGCGGACGCGCGCCGCGCCTATTCCGTCGATCCTGGCTTCCAGCATGGCGTTCGGGACGATCGGCTGCGAATTGGCGCCGCGGACCAGCATGCCGTCTTCCGAGAGATCGCCGGTCTGACCGCGAATAGTTGCCGTATTTCCCCCACGCTCAACCAAGTCAAGCTCAACGCCGATCTCACACGGCAAGCGGTCGTGTCGCCGCCGATCGCCGGCGTCGCTCTGGCGCAGAAATATCGTCATCCGCATTCTGAGTTTTTCGGCGAGCGCGATGACGTGCCGGCCATATTGCTCGACGATTTTGCCGTGCGCATTGGCGTTTGCAACGGCGCTGCCGATTTCACTCGCCGCGTCGGACACGACGCCGGTGAATTGCAGGGTTTCATTGGCATTATGAGCCACGGTCGACGTCGCGCTGTTCTGTTGTCCGACCGCGGAAGCGACGGCGCCGAACAGCGGCCGCATCACGCCAATGACGTCGGTGATCTGCTGCACGGCAGCAAAGCAGGCCGCAGCGTCGCCCTGGAGCGCGTCGATCTTTCGCGCAATGTCTTCCGTCGCCTTTTGCGTCTCCTTTGCCAGTGATTTCACTTCGTTGGCGACGACGGCGAAACCGCGTCCGGCCTCGCCCGCGCGGGCGGCCTCAATCGTCGCATTCAACGCCAGCAAATTGGTTTGCCGCGTCACCTTCGAGATCAGTTTCACGACGTGATTTATTTCCGCCGAAGATTTCTTAAGTCCATCGAGCCTGTGTCCGGCCAGTGCCGCCGACTTATTGGCGTTGCCGGTCAGATCGTCAGCCTGGCGGACTTGTTCTCCGATTTCGTTCGAGGATTGCGCGAGGTCTTCGATGGCGTGGGCGAGCTGCGAGATGTCGCGACTGACATCGCCGGCCTGTTGGACCAAGCTCTCGGTCTTGTGCGTGATTGTGCTCGTCGCGGTCGCCGAGTTTTCCGCTTCACGGCACACCAGGTCGCAGGCACGCTGCACCTCGCGGATCATGACTCCGAGATCGGACTCGAGGAGGTTGATGGTCTCGTGAAGGCTACTGGTCTGGACCGTCGAATCCGGCGCGGATGGCGCTCGTGCGGTCTTGGGCCGCGAACTCAACATCCAGGCGTGCGCGATCCTCAGCGCATTCCAGTGACCTGAAAAGGAGGCGCAGCATCGGCGGCCCGGATTGTCGGCAAGTTATCCAACGTCGCAGCCTATGGTGAATATTCGGTTAAGCGGCCGGTCGGTCTTTGAGACGTTTGATTGCCGCGCGGTACTCCACTCGGGTCGCCGGCGCGCTACTTCGCCTCAATGGCGAGATCGATCCACACCGGCACGTGGTCGGACGGCTTTTCCCAGCTGCGCACATGCTTGTCGATACCGGCGTCGCTCAGTCGGTCCGCCGCCATCGGCGACAGCAGCAAGTGATCGATGCGGATGCCGTTGTTCTTTTGCCAGGCGCCGGCTTGGTAATCCCAGAATGTGTAGAGCCCCGGATCGTCGCTGGCGGCGCGGATGGCGTCGGTGAGGCCGAGATTGATCAGCGTGCGGAAATGCTCGTGCGTGTTCGGCAGGAACAAGGCGTCGCCGGTCCAGGCCTGCGGATTGCGCGCGTCGGCTGAGGTCGGGATGACGTTATAGTCGCCGGCCAGCACGAGCGGTTCTTCAAGGAGCAGCCGCTCGCGGGCGTATTTGGCAAGCCGCTTCATCCAGCCGATCTTGTAGGTGTATTTCTCCGTCTCGGGCGGGTTGCCGTTGGGCAGATAGATGCTTGCCACCCGCAACGCGCCTTTCGCGGTCGAGACGACGCCCTCGATGAAGCGGGCGTGATCGTCGCCGTCGTCGCCGGGCAGGCCGATATTGACCTCGTCGAACGGCAGCTTCGACAACAGCGCCACGCCGTTGAAGGTCTTCTGTCCGTGGATGGCGAGATTATAGCCGAGCGCTTCGAACGGCTCGCGCGGGAACGCGTCGTCGACGCATTTGGTCTCTTGCAGGCAGACGATGTCCGGCTGCCGTTCCGCAAGCCATGCCACCGCGGAATCAGTGCGCTGCTTGATCGAATTGACGTTCCAGGTGGCGATGCGCACGGGAAAGCTGTTTTGGCGAAGGTGCAGTCTGATCCGAGAAGCGTGAGCCGCCTTCGGGTGCTTTAAAGCGCGAAACTCGTGCCGCAGCCGCACGACGCTGTGGCTTGCGGATTGTTGATCTTGAACGACGATCCGATCAGGTCATCGACGAAATCGATCTCGGAGCCGGCCATGTAATTGAGCGAGACCGGATCGATCAGCACGGTGGCGCCGCTCTTCTCGATCACGATGTCGTCGTCGGCTCTGGCGCGCTCGGTGTCGAACTTGTACTGGAAGCCGGAGCAGCCGCCGCCCTCGACGCTAACGCGCAGCATGGTGCCGGCGGGCTCCTTTTGCAGGATCTCGCCGATCTTCCGCGCCGCCCGCTCGGTCACATTCACGTTGCCAGTCATTCCTATCTCCGGTGTGGAACGAGCCTCATTCCACCGCGCCGATTGCAACAATACCACAAGGTTAGTTAAGTGCGGCAATAGCCAAGGTCAATTGGCGAAGGGCCGATTACCGCCGGAATAGAGCAGGGCGATGGACACGACGACGACCCACGCGCCCTATGCGTGCGATCCGAACCACAGCCGCGGGCGGCTTTATGCCGAGCCCGAAAGCAAAAGCCGCAGCGGCTTCCGCCGCGACTGCGACCGCATCATCCATGCCACGGCGTTCCGTAGGCTGAAGCACAAGACGCAGGTCTTCGTCTTCGACGAGGGCGATTATTATCGGACGCGGCTCACGCACACGCTGGAAGTCGCGCAGGTGGCGCGCGCCCTGGCGCGGCGGCTCCGCCTCGACGAGGATCTCGCCGAGGCGCTGGCGCTGGCGCATGATCTCGGCCATCCGCCGTTCGGCCATGCCGGCGAGCGCGCGCTCGATGAATGCCTCGCCGCATTCGGCGGCTTCGACCACAATGCGCAGACCTTGCGCATCGTCACTGCGCTGGAACGCCGCTATCCGCGCTTCGACGGTTTGAACCTGACCTGGGAAACACTCGAAGGCCTGGTCAAGCACAATGGTCCGCTCACCGACCGCAACGGCTCCCCGCTCGGCCGCTATCGGCGAAACGGTGTGCCCGAGACGATTTTGAACTACACGCGGCTGCAGGATCTGCAGCTCTCCAGCTTTGCTGGCGTCGAGGCGCAGATCGCCGCCTTTGCCGACGACATCGCCTATGACGCGCACGATATCGACGATGGGCTGCGCGCCGGATTGTTCCAGCTCGACGAAATCGCCGCGGTCCCGCTGCCGGGCAAGATCATCGCCGCCGTCCGCGCCGCATATCCGGGGCTCGATACCAATCGCCTGGTGCACGAACTGGTGCGCGAGATCATCGGCCTCCTGATCGATGATGTGGTGGCTGAAACCGGCCGCCGGCTCGCCGCGCTCGATCCGCATTCGGCCGACGACGTGCGGCTCGCAACTTCGCCGGTCGCCGGCCTTTCGGCCGCAATTGCCGAGGCCGACGGCGCCATCAAGGCGTTCCTGAAAACGCGCATGTATCGTCATGCGCGGGTGGTGCGCGTCATGGACGAGGCGGCCGGCGTCATTCGCGACCTGTTCGCGCGCTACCATGCCATGCCCGCCGACCTGCCGCCGGAATGGCAGGAGGGGCTTTCCGGACTCGACGAAGTGGCGCGGGTGCGGCGCATCGCCGATTTCATCGCCGGCATGACGGACCGTTATGCGCTCGCCGAGCACGGCCGGCTTTTTGACTCAACCCCCGAATTGCGTTAGGCGCGCGGCGCGAAATGTCCAGCTCACCCAAGCCAATGAATGTCTTTGCCGAAACGCTCGACCGTGTCCGCGCGGCGGCGCTTACCGTTGTTCCGTCCGGCACCGACGTGTCCCGCATTCAAGTCGAACCGCCGCGCGAGGCTACACACGGCGATATCGCGACCAACGCCGCCATGGTGCTGGCGAAGGGCTTGGGCAAGAACCCGCTCGAGCTTGCGAACGCCATCCGCGACGAATTGAAGAAGCACGACGTGGTGGCTGATGCGGTTGTCGCTAAGCCCGGCTTCATCAACCTCACTTTGGTACCGGGAGCTTGGACCCAAGAGCTTCGCCGCGCGGTGTCGGCCGGCCAAGACTATGGACGCAGCGATATCGGCGCGAGCGTGCCGGTGAACGTCGAATATGTCTCGGCCAATCCGACCGGCCCGATGCATGTCGGCCATTGCCGCGGCGCCGTGTTCGGCGACGCGCTGGCAAGCCTGCTCGATTTCACCGGCTTCAAGGTGACGCGCGAATACTACATCAACGATGCCGGCGCGCAGGTCGATGTGCTCGCGCGCTCGGCGTTTCTGCGTTACCGCGAAGCGCTCGGCGAGAACATCGGTGCGATTCCGGAAGGGCTTTATCCGGGCGACTATCTCAAGCCGGTGGGCGAGACGCTTGCCGCCGAATACGGCGACAAGCTGAAGGCGCAGCCCGAGGCGCAGTGGCTGCTGGTGGTGCGGGCGAAATCCATCGCGATGATGATGGAGGAAATTCGCGGCGATCTTGCCGCGCTCAACGTCAAATTCGATGTCTTCTTTTCCGAGCGCTCGCTGATCGCGGGCGCTACCGATCGCGTTGCCGAAACGATCGAATGGTTGCGCACGCGCGGTTACGTTTATGAAGGCCGCCTGCCGCCGCCGAAGGGGGCGTTGCCGGATGATTGGGAAGATCGCGAACAGACATTATTCCGTTCAACCGATTTCGGCGATGACGTCGACCGCGCGTTGAAGAAGTCGGACGGCTCGTACACCTATTTCGCCTCCGACATTGCCTATCACCGTTCGAAGATCGAGCGCGGCTTCCGCACCCTGATCGACGTCTGGGGCGCCGACCACGGCGGCTATATCAAACGCATGCAGGCGGCTGTCGCTGCGCTCAGCGACCGCAAGGCCGAGCTCGATGTGAAGGTCGTCCAGCTTGTGAGGCTGCTGCGCTCGGGCGAGCCGGTCAAAATGTCGAAGCGGGCCGGGGAGTTCGTCACATTACGTGAAGTCGTGGAGGAGGTGGGACCCGACGCCGTCCGCTTCATGATGCTGTTCCGCAAGAACGACGCCGCGCTCGATTTCGACCTCGCCAAGGTGCTCGAACAGTCGCGCGACAATCCGGTGTTTTATGTCCAATATGGCCATGCGCGGGCGCAGTCGGTGTTCCGCAATGCGCGCGCGGCCTTTCCCGATTTGCCGGCCGATCTCATGGCCGCGGACGCGCTCTCGGATGCTCCCGTGGAACGGCTCTCGGACCCCGCCGAGCTCGCTTTGATGCGGCGTATTGCCCTCTATCCAAGAATCGTCGAGGCTGCCTCATTGGCGCATGAGCCGCATCGAATTGCGTTTTATCTGTTCGAGTTAGCGTCCGAGTTTCATGCGCTTTGGACTCAGGGCAATGCATCGCCACATTTACGCTTCATTATCCAAGATGATCGACAACTAACGAAGGCACGGCTTGTCCTTGTACAAAGCGTTGCCACCGTTCTCGCTTCGGGGCTTGCGCTGCTTGGGGTCAAGGCGCCAAACGAGATGCGGTAGGTCGTTGCGCCGTTTGTAATGAGCGCTGCGGTCGAGGGGGCGGCTGACCGGTACCGCGTAACGCCTGACGGGGCGAATCCAATGGCCGACAATACTTTCCGGACAACTCGCCGCGACCCTGCCACGCAGGGCGCGCAGCAAATGGACGATCCGCTCGCCGAATTGGCGCGCCTGATCGGCCAAAGCGACCCTGTAAACAATGGCGAACCGGTAGCCAATCCCGGCCGTGCCGCACGCCAGCACGAAGCGCCGCCACTCAACGAGCCGGCACCCGGTTCGCAATGGGCGACCGACGATCGCTACGCCGACCCGCAAGACCCCGCGCAACCCCAATATGACGAGCGCCAAGCTCAGTATGACGAGCGTCAGGTTCAGTACGACGAGCGCTATGCCGCTCCGCAGCCCGCCGATCCTCATCCGCCGTATCGTCCAGCGCCGCCGACTTATGACGCGGCCTACGAACAGCCCGAGCAATATGCGGCCCCGGAACAGCGCTATGACGCACGCGGTTATCCGGTCGCGGAACAGGTTTACGACGACGCTCACGATTCCATTCAGGATCTGCCGTCGTTCCTGCCGCGGGCGCGCGACGACCGTTACGGCGATGCGCAAGATCGCTACGCCGCCCAAGACGGCCTTGCCCAAGATCGCGGCCAAGCCTATGCGCAAGAGGGCGATCCCGACGATCCGTCTTACGCGCTCGAAGATTATGAGGAGGAAGAAGCTCCGCCGCGCAAGCGCCGGGGCTTTGCCATAGTCGCCGCGCTGTTGGGCCTGATGGTGCTCGGCACCGCGGGCGCCTTCGCTTATCGCGCCATGTTTGGCGGCGCCATGCTGCCGTCATTGCCGCCGATCATCAAAGCCGACAACATGCCGAATAAGATCGTGCCCGCCGGCAATGCGACGGGCTCGTCCGGTCAGGCCAATGCAGGCAATGCCGGTTCGCCCGACAAGCTGGTGTCGCGGGAAGAGAAGCCCGTCGACGTGCCGGCGCCGGCGAGTACGCCGCGCGTCGTCTCGACCATTCCGATTTTCCCCGATCCCAATGCCGGGCTGCAATCCTCCATCGCGTCCGGGAGTCAGGGCATGGCACACGGTATGGCCGGGCAGAGCATGCCCGGCGCCGCGCCGTCCGGCCCGGGCGGTCCTGCCGCGCTCGGCCCAACGGCTGCAGCACCTGCTTATGGCGGCTCGGTCGGTCCGGCGCCGACCATGCCTCTGACCGGAATGGGCCAGAACGCGCCGATGCAGGCGCAACAGCCCATCGCCGGAAGTAGCAACTCGAAGAAGATTCACACCGTGGCGATCCATCCCGGCCAATCGGACGGCGCTGATGCGGCGGCTGCCGCTCCACCGGCTCCCACCCACGCTGCCGCAGCGCCGGCGCGACCGGCTGCGCCAAAGCCGCTTACGGCACCGGCGTCGCAGGGCGGCAATGCTCCGCTGTCGATCGTCCCGTCACAGGGTGACACGGCGGCACCCGCGCGGACCCGGACCGCGGTCGCGCGCCCGGCGGCGCCCACGGCAGACCAGGCCCCCTCGGCCCCCTCGGCGGGCGGCGGCTATTCGGTTCAGGTGTCATCGCAGCGGAGCGAGGCTGAGGCTCAGGCGGCCTATCGTGGGCTGCAGGCCAAGTATCCGTCGCAACTCGGCGGCCACACGTCGACGGTCCGCCAGGTCAATCTCGGCGACAAGGGCGTCTTCTATCGGACGCTGGTCGGCCCCTATGCCTCGGTGGAACAGGCGGCGCAGATGTGCTCGAGCCTTAAAGCCGCCGGCGGCAGCTGCATCGTCCAGCGCAATTAAGGCGGGGACTTTCGGCCTCTTCCGCGGTTGCGACGCTTGACCCTCGCGTGCGGCGCACGCTAAGCGGCCGAGATGCGCGCTTTCATCACCGGTGTCGCGGGCGCTTCGCTGGCAGCGGAGGAGCGCCAATTCCTCAAGGAGTCCCAGCCCTGGGGTCTCATCGTCTTTGCGCGCAATATTGCTGACGGCGACACGCTGCGGCGCCTGGTCGAGGAGTTCCGCGCGACGCTTGGGCGCCAGGCGCCGGTGCTGATCGATCAGGAGGGCGGCCGGGTGCAGCGGCTGCGGCCGCCGCTTTGCCCGAACTATCCGCCGGGCGCCGCCTATGGCGAGGTTTACGACCAGGATCGGGAGGCGGGCTTGCGCGCCGCTAAACTCGGCGCGCGGCTCATGGCGGCCGACCTCGCCCGGTTCGGCATCGACGTCGATTGCGCGCCGATTGCCGACGTGCCGGTGCCCGGTTCCGACCCCATTATCGGCGACCGCGCCTATGGCACCGAGCCGGGCAAGGTCGCGGCCATCGCCGGCGCCATTGCCGCGGGCCTGCTCGACGGCGGTCTTCTGCCGGTGCTCAAGCATATTCCCGGCCACGGCCGCGCCACCGCCGACAGCCATGAGCGGCTTCCGGTGGTCAATACCGACCGGGCGACGCTCGAAGCCACCGATTTCGCGGCATTCCGGCCGCTCAACGCCCTGCCGCTGGGGATGACTGCGCATGTTGTGTTCACAGCCTTCGACCCGGTCGCGCCGGCCACCAGTTCGGCCACTATAGTGAGGCACGTGATTCGCGATTCGATTGGGTTCCGGGGGCTTTTGATGAGCGACGACGTCTCCATGGGTGCGTTATCGGGATCGCTCGGCGAGCGCACGAAGGCTGCGATTACAGCGGGTTGCGACGTGGTCTTGCATTGCAACGGCAAGATGGCCGAAATGACGGCGGTGGCCGCCGAAGCGCCGCTCCTTTTGGGCGAGGCGGCGCGCCGGGCCGCGGCCGCGCTTGCCGCGCGACGGGCAGCGACGCCGATCGATATCGCCGCCAGCCGGGCCGAATTTTCAAATCTCATGGCCGGCGTGTGGCTGCCGGTGCCAAATTCAGTATGAGCGGTTCCGTATGAATATCGACGAAGCGAGCATCCAAGAATTCGAAGCCGGGCTGCCCGAGCGCGCCTCCGACGAGCCGTCGCTGGTCGTCGACGTCGAGGGCTTTGAGGGGCCGCTCGACCTGCTGCTGACGCTGGCGCGCCAGCAGAAGGTCGATCTCGCCAAGATTTCGATCCTGGCGCTCGCCAACCAGTACCTCGCTTTCATCGACGCCGCGCGAAAGATGCGGCTCGAAATCGCCGCCGATTATCTCGTGATGGCGGCCTGGCTCGCCTACTTGAAGTCGCGGCTGCTGTTGCCCGAGCAGCACGCGCCCGACGGCGTCAGCGCCGAGGACTTGGCGAATGCGCTGGCGCAGCGGCTGCGGCGGCTCGAAGGCATCCGCCAGGTTGCCGATCAATTGCTCAACCGGCCGCAGCTCGGCCGTGACGTGTTTGCGCGCGGCCTGCCGGAGCCGATCGCCGAAATCGCCAAGCCCGAATGGACGGCGACGCTCTACGACCTGCTCTCGGCCTATGCCAGCCGGCGGGCGACCAAGGCGCGGTCGTTCGTGCGCGTGCGCAAGCGCACCGTCTGGTCGCTCGCCGAGGCGCGCGTGGCGCTGGAGCGCCTGATCGGGACGTCCTTGGATTGGAGCCCGCTCGACCGATATCTCGTCGCCTATCTGGTCGAGCCGGCGATGGTGCCGACGGTGCTTGCCTCGACCTTTGCGGCGGCGTTGGAATTGGTGCGCGAGGGCCAGCTTGAAGCCCATCAGCAGGGCTCATTTACGCCGCTCTACTTGCGCAAACGGCTAGGCGCGCAGGGCAACAGCGGCACGGCCAACGATACCGGCAATGTCATCGACGTGAGTGCGGAAACTGGGAATGCGTAAGAGGGAGAAAAACTCAATGGCGAATGTCGCGGAGATGCGTGTGATCGAAGGCGGCAGGCAGCAGCAGGACAGCGCGGAAGAATTGCGCATCCTCGAAGCCTTGCTGTTTGCCGCCGAAACGCCACTCGACGAAAAGGTCTTGGCGACGCGCTTGCCGGCCGGCGCCGACGTGAAGGCGCTCTTGACGCAATTGCAGCGCGATTATGCGTCGCGCGGCGTCAATGTCGTGCGCGTTGGCGGCAAGTGGACGATGCGCACCGCGAGCGATCTGGCGTGGCTGTTGACGCATGAATCCGTGGTCACGCGCAAACTCTCGCGCGCCGCGATCGAGACGCTTGCCATCGTCGCCTATCACCAGCCGGTGACGCGCGCCGAGGTCGAGGACATCCGTGGCGTGTCGACGTCCAAGGGCACGCTCGACGTGCTGCTCGAGACCGGCTGGATCAGGCTGCGCGGCCGCCGCAAGGCGCCGGGCCGGCCGGTGACCTACGGCACCAATGAGGCGTTCCTGTCGCATTTCGGGCTCGAAGCGCTGACCGATCTGCCCGGCCTCGAGGAGCTCAAGGGCGCCGGCATTGTCGATGCCACGCTGCCGGCCGAGTTCTCGGTACCGGTCCCCTCCGACGATCCGGCGCTGCGCGATGACGAAGACCCGCTCGAACCGGGCGATCTCGACCTTGGCCTGGTGCCGCCTGCGGAGCGCGCCGAGGAATAAAACGCCCGTTCCGGCAATCAATTGCCGAAAGACGCGGTGGCGTAGGGTTAACTTCAAGCGCTTTGTCCCTGCGGCGCGGCGGCATTGCCGCCGCGCTTGTTTTTGCGTCCTTCGACGCCTAGTTTCTGGCTAAAATCGGCATGTGGCCGCCGGCGCAAGCGCCATGATGATATTCGTAGTTATATGCGCCGTGGTAAGCGTATCGGCGGACGGAGGAATTCATGGGCTCTTTGAGCATCTGGCATTGGTTGATTGTCGGCGCGGTCCTGCTTCTCGTGTTCGGCGGGCGCGGCAAGATTTCCGACATGATGGGCGACGTCGCCAAGGGCATCAAAGCCTTCAAGAAGGGCATGTCCGACGACGAGGCCGAGACGGCGTCAAAATCGGATGCGCCGATCAAGACCATCGACCACCAGGCGAATGCCGACCTCAAGCGGCGCGCCGAGTCCGAGAGCAACGTCTAAGGCTCCAGGGTTTAGGCTCGCCGTCCTGACGCTCTCGCGCCGGTCGCGGTGGCTGCGGCAATATTGCTTATCGGCGGTCGCAGCGTGGGGCGGTGACGCCGGAGATTAGTTTTCATGTTCGACATCAGTTGGACCGAATTCCTTCTCATCGGCATCGTCGCGCTTGTCTTCATCGGTCCGAAGGAATTGCCCGGCGTCATGCGCACGCTCGGGCAATACACCCGCAAAATCCGCAGCATGGCCGCCGAATTCCAAGGCCAGTTTCAGGAAGCGATGCGCGAAGCCGAAATGGCCGACCTGAAAAAGCAGGTCGACGATGTGGCGCACGACATTAAAAATTATGATCCGCTCAAGAGCGCCCGCGAGGACGTCGAGAATATCGGCAAGGACCTGAGCAAGGAATTCGAGAAGAAGCCGCTCGACCTTCTCAAGGACGCAGAGCAGAGCCCCGCCGGGCAGAGCGCGGAACAAAGCACCGCCGAACAAATCACCGTTAATCAGAGCGCGAGCACAACCGCCGCCGAGCCCGCATTGCCGCCTCCCGCGCCGGAGCCCGCTGTGACCGCCACGCCGGAAAGCACAGAGCGCACCGGATGAACCGCGAAGACGAAGACAAGGAGATCGAGGCTACCAAGGCGCCCCTGATGGATCACCTGATCGAGTTGCGCTCGCGGCTGATCAAGGCGCTTGCCGCGTTCTTCCTCGCGGCCATCGTGTGCTTCTTCTTCGCCCGGCACATCTACAACGTGCTGACCTGGCCCTATATCTGGGTGGCGGGGCCTGAGAATTCGAAATTCATCTATACCGGCTTGCTCGAATATTTCGTCGTGCAGCTCAAACTGTCGCTGTTCGGCGCCGCCTTCATCTCGTTTCCGATCGTGGCGACGCAGATCTACATGTTTGTCGCGCCCGGCCTCTACCGCAACGAGAAGCAGGCGTTCCTGCCGTATCTCGTCGCCACGCCGGTGTTCTTCGTGCTCGGCTCCGCGGTGGTCTATTTCGTGGTCTGGCCGATGCTGGCGCGCTTCTCGCTCTCCATGCAGCAAACGGGCGGGCCGGGTGAAGCGACGATCGAGCTGTTGCCGAAGGTCGAAGATTATCTGTCGCTGATGATGAAGCTGATCCTCGCCTTCGGCATCGCCTTTCAGCTGCCGGTGATCCTGACGCTTTTGGGCCGTATCGGTATCGTTACCTCCGACATGCTGCGATCGAAGCGCCGCTATTTCATCGTCATCGCCTTTGTCATCGCCGCTGTCCTCACGCCGCCCGACGTGCTCAGCCAAATGTCGCTTGCGCTGCCCTTGATCGCGCTCTACGAGGGCTCGATCTGGTCGGTGCGCATGGTCGAGAGGCGCGTGGCGGCCGAACGCGCCGCCGCGGCGGCAAAGCCCGCGGAGTAAATGACGCCTATATTGTCGCTCGGCCGCGTCTTTGATTCGTCATGGCCGGGCCTGTCACGGCCATCTCGCTTAGCAAGGCACTGTGCCCATCTGATCGAGATGCCCGGCACCAGGCGGGGCATGACGCTCTGGAATTAGAGAACGATGCACGACATTCGTTTCATTCGCGACAACCCCGACGCCTTCGACCATGGCCTGGCGCGGCGCGGCCTTGCGCCGGAGGCCAAGCGCCTGATCGAACTCGACGAAAAACGCCGCGCCAAAATCCTTGAACTCGAAACCGCGCAAGCCCGCCGCAACTCAGCCTCGAAGGAGATCGGCGACGCGAAGAAGAGCAAGAACGAAGAGAAGGCGAGGGCGCTGCTCGCCGAAGTCGCGACACTGAAGGACTCTATCCGGGCGATGGAGGTGCAGGAGAAAGAAGCCTCCAACGCACTCGAGCATGCGCTGGCACAAATTCCCAACCTGCCGCTCGACGAGGTGCCCGACGGTAAGGATGAGAAGGGCAACGTCGAGCATCATCGCTTCGGCGCGAAACGGGAATATGCATTTTCACCGAAGCAGCATTTCGAGCTTGGTGAGACGCTTGGCCAGATGGATTTCGAGACAGCGGCAAAACTCTCCGGCGCGCGTTTTGTGGTTTTGAAGAAAGGCTTGGCTCGGCTTGAGCGCGCGCTCGGGCAATTTTTTCTCGATGTGCATACGAGCGAGCCCCATAATTACACCGAGGTCTCGCCACCGCTGTTAGTTCGTGAACCAGCGATGTATGGCACGGCGCAGTTACCGAAATTTCGATCAGATCAGTTTTTGGCATCTTGGGAAATCGATAACGTTCTTGACGCGCCACCAAATTTTCCGCGGATCATGGAAAATATGACCCCCGAGAGAGTGCGCAAAATTGCTGAAAGGATTGTCGCAATACCTCCAGAAGCTGAGGCAGCATCCGAACACACTGAAGATGGAAGCTTGGTACTTGGAGCTTTTATCGATGCAGCAGGTGCCAAGAGCTTGGGCCAGATTTTGTGGCTCATCCCCACCGCCGAAGTCCCGCTCACAAATCTCGTCCGCGAATCCATCGTCGACGAGGCGCAACTGCCGATGCGGCTCACCGCCTCCACGCCGTGTTTCCGTGCCGAAGCCGGCGCCGCCGGCAAGGATACGCGCGGCATGATCCGGCAGCATCAATTCACCAAGGTCGAGCTCGTTTCCATCACCACGCCCGAGCAATCCAGGGACGAGCATGAGCGCATGCTGTCCTGCGCCGAGGAAGTTTTGCGCCGGCTCGATCTGCATTATCGCGTGATGACGTTGTGCACCGGCGACATGGGCTTTGCGTCACAAAAGACTTACGACATCGAAGTATGGCTGCCCGGGCAAAACATGTATCGCGAGGTTTCCTCCTGCTCGGTGTGCGGCGAGTTTCAGGCGCGGCGCATGAATGCGCGTTACCGCAGCAAAGAGGGCCGCAATGTGCGCCACGTTCACACGCTTAACGGCTCCGGCGTCGCCGTCGGCCGCGCCATGATCGCGGTGATGGAAAATTATCAGGACGCCGACGGCGCGATCGTCGTGCCGGATGCGTTGCAGCCCTATATGGGCGGATTGAAAAAGATAGAAGCGAAGTGATCGATGCGGATTTTGGTGACCAACGACGACGGCATTCACTCCGAAGGGCTCGATATCTGCGCCGAGATCGCGCGCACTCTGTCCGAAGATGTCTGGATCGTCGCGCCGGAGCACGACCAGTCGGGGGTGGCGCATTCACTCTCGCTCAACGATCCGCTGCGGCTGCGTCAGATCGGCGACCGCCGCTACGCGGTGCGCGGCACGCCGACCGATTGCGTCATCATGGGCGTGCGTCACGTGCTCGACGGCAAGCAGGTCGATCTGGTGTTGTCCGGCGTCAATCGCGGCCGCAATGTCGGCGAGGACGTGATCTATTCAGGCACCGTGGCCGGCGCCATGGAAGGCGCGTTGCTCGGCATTCCCTCGATCGCGTTGTCGCAATCCTACAAATCGCGCAGCGGCAATCCGCCGTTCTGGGAAACCGGCCTGCGTTACGCGCCCGATATCATCAGGAACGTGCTCGGCAACGGCATGCGCAAGGACGCACTCGTCAATCTCAATTTCCCCGACTGCGCGCCGGAGGACGTCAAGGGCATCGCGGTCGCGCCGCTCGGCCGGCGGCGGCAGGAGCGGCTTCACATCGATAAGCGGCTCGATGGCCGGCACAATCCCTATTACTGGATCGCCTACTCGCAGCAGCTCAAAATGGCGCCCGAGGACGGCACCGATGTCGCAGCCCTCGAAGATCGCTGCATCGCGGTGACGCCGCTGAGGATCGATATCACCGACGAGCCGAGCATGACCCGGCTTGCTGCGCTATTTGAGAAAAATTAGCTGGGCGTTTAGTGGAGCATGATCTTATCGGAAAACCGGATTCCACTTTTCCGGATCATGCTCGCGACTTAGACGGTGGCGGCGGCCGCCTCGATCGCTTCGGCGAGCGCTTCCACCTGGAACGGCTTCTGCAAAGTCGGTGAGCCGCGATAGGCCTCCGGCACGCCGCGCTCGCCATAGCCGGAGGCGAACACGAACGGCACGCCGCGTTTGATCAGGACTTCAACCACGGGGGTGATCGGCCGGCCGTTGAGATTGACGTCGAGCAAGGCGACGTCGAAGTCGGCTTTTTTGGCGAGCGCAATCGCCTCGTCAATTGCGCCGGCTTCGCCGGCAACAGTGTGGCCAAGATCGTCCAGCATGCCCTCGAGCAGCATCCGGATCATCATTTCGTCCTCGACGACGAGGATACGCTTACCGGTTGACGACATTCAAACCCCAACGCTGATCGCGACGATTGTAATAGCTTTCACCGTTCGTCGTCCCTATTAAATGCTAATTCCGCCGTCGCGGACAGGTCCCCGTTCGAACCCCGTTAACGCCAGTGGGCGCCATTGGTTCCTGTTACGGGCCGCGACAATTGTGCACAAATACCTAGCCGTGAGGTCATCGTGGCCGAAGTCCCGGCAGCCGATGTTGAACGGATGGAGTTTCAGCTCGCGCTGCGCCGGCGCGGGATCAGCGATCAGACGGTCCTTCACGCCATGGACGAGGTGCCGCGCGAATATTTCGTCGCGGCCGATTTTGCCGACAGCGCCTATGCCGATCAGGCGCTGCCGATTGCCTGCGGCCAGACCATCAGCCAGCCCTATGTCGTGGCCTATATGACCGAGCAGCTCGATATCGAGCCCAATCATCGCGTTCTCGAAGTCGGCACCGGGTCGGGCTATCAGACGGCGATCCTGTCGCGGCTCGGGCGCGAGGTGGTGAGCATCGAGCGCTACCGGACGCTCGCCGAGACGGCGAGCGATCGCATCAAGACGCTGGGCTATAGCAACGTCACCATTCTGGTCGGTGACGGCGCCGCCGGCCTGTCGCACACGCCGCCATTCGACCGCATCATGGTGACGGCTGCCGCCGAGGACGTCCCCGAGCGGCTCGTCGCGCAGCTCGCCGCCGGCGGCAAGATGGTGCTGCCGATTGGCCCGCACAACGGTACGCAACGCCTGGTCAAACTCACCAAGCAGGCGAGCGGCGAATTAACGCGCGAAAATCTTGTCGCCGTCCGCTTTGTGCCGCTCGTGGCGGGCAAAGCGCGCGAACTGTAACTCCAAAGACACATAAGCGAATTTCGTGAAAAGCGGCCCGTTACTTAAACCCCTGTTTACCCCAACGTTGTTTAGTCGCTCGTCCCTGTATTGCGTTCGAGTGAGTAACCATGTGCGTATCGCGTTGGCCGGCCAACTGGCCGCAACTGGTTGCCATTTCGTTAATCGGCATCGGAGTTGCGAGCTGTAGCGCCGATTCGGGCCGCTTCAACGAAGGCTTCGGCTCCAGCAATCCGCCCGCCGCCCGCAACGACGTCACCGGTTCAATCCAAACCGCACCTGCAAACCGCATTGAGAGCCGGCCGCTGCCGCACATCGCCGGCGCCGACGACGGCACCTCGGGCGGCGGCCGCGGCATGGGCTCGTACGCGGGCTCGTATCTGGGCTCGCACCCGGCATCAAGCGAAGTGACCGGCGCGATCGCGCCGCCGCCGCCGCCGGCATGGACCTGGGAAGGCGGCACACCGATCACCGTTGAGCCGGGCGAGACGCTCGATATGATCGCGCGCCGGCATGGCGTGCCGGTCGCAGCCGTCATGCAAGCCAACAATATCACGAGCCCGGCGATGGTCCGTCCCGGCCAGCGCCTCGTGATCCCGCGTTACCACCAAACACCTGGTGCAGCTTCTGCCGCGGCCTTGTCGGCGGAGCCGCGCTACACGTCGAGCGTGGCGGCTGTCGCCGCGCCGGTCGGCCCGGCGCGCTCCGCGCTCGCCGCGCCGTCGGGCGTGCATGTCGTCGCGCCCGGCGAAACGCTCAACAGCATCGCGCGGCTCTACAACAAGCCGGTGATGGTGCTGGCCAGGGTCAACAACATACCGCCGACGACCATGGTGCGGGTCGGAGACCGCATCACCATCCCGGACATGCGCCAACCGTCGCGTCCGGCAATGGCGTCAGCGGCTCCTATGTCAGGGTCTCTATCGATGTCGGGGCCGCCGCGCACGCAGCCGGTGATCGCGCAGTCCAGCGGACCGAGCCTTGCCAGCCAGGAATCACCGCTGAGCGCGCGCGTTGCCGCGCCGACCGCGACCGCGCCCGCCGCTGCAGTGGAGAATTCGAAGACCGCCGACGCTGCCAGTGATACACCGGGCTTCCGCTGGCCGGTGCGCGGCCGCGTCATCCAGGCCTTTGGTCCGAAGCCCAACGGATTGCAGAACGACGGCATCAATCTTGCGGTGCCGGAAGGCACGCCGGTCAAGGCTGCCGACGACGGCGTCGTCGCTTATGCCGGCAACGAGCTCAAGGGCTACGGCAATCTGGTTCTGGTGCGCCACGCCAACGGCTTCGTCACCGCTTACGCGCATGCGAGCGACATTCTGGTCAAGCGCGGCGATAGCGTGAAACGCGGGCAGGTGATCGCGCATTCCGGCCAGACCGGCAATGTCACCTCGCCGCAATTGCACTTCGAGATCCGCAAGGGCGCGACGCCCGTCGACCCGGCGCAATATCTCAGTGGCGCGTGACGGGTTGAGACTAGCCCGCCACCTTCACGCCCAGTCTGCCCGCCAGATCCTGCACATATTGCCAGGCGACGCGGCCTGAGCGCGCGCCGCGCGTCGTCGCCCATTCGAGCGCCTCACGGCGCAGCTCGTCCGGCGCGATCGGAATGCGGTGCCGCTCGATATAGCCTTCGACCATGGCGAGATATTCGTCCTGGCTGCAGCGGTGAAAGCCGAGCCACAGCCCGAAACGGTCCGACAGCGACACTTTCTCCTCGACCGCCTCGCCGGGATTGATCGCGGTCGAACGCTCGTTCTCCACCATCTCGCGCGGCAACAGATGGCGGCGGTTCGACGTGGCGTAGAAGATCACGTTCTCCGGCCGGCCTTCGATGCCGCCTTCGAGCATGGTCTTGAGCGACTTGTAGGATGTGTCTTCGGCATCGAAGGAAAGATCGTCGCAAAACACGATGAAGCGCTCGCGCGCATTGCGCATCAGCGCCATCAGTTCCGGCAGCGACTCGATATCCTCACGATGGATCTCGATGAGCTTTAAGCCCGCCTCCGGATAGGCGGCCCCGATCGAAGCATGCGCCGCTTTGACCAGCGAGGATTTGCCCATGCCGCGCGCGCCCCACAACAGCGCATTGTTCGCCGGCAGGCCGCGGGCGAAGCGGTCGGTGTTCTCGACCAAAAGGTCGCGCACCCGTTCGATGCCCTTGAGAAGCGACATCTCGACACGGTTGACGTGGCGAACCGCCGCGAGCTGTTGCCGCTCCGGGTGCCAGACAAAGGCCTCGGCGGCCGCGAAATCGAGCGCAGGCTTAGGCTGCGGGGCAAGCCGCTCCAGGGCGCCGGCGATCCGCGCCAGCAAGTCGGCGCTATCCTCCGAAAGTTTTCGCCCCCGTGTGGCGATCTTGGGCAAGGTGTCTGGCTTGGCAGCCTTTTTCACCGCTTTTTTTCTCGATTGTGGGGGAGATTTGGCCATGTTTGCACCGGGTTGCGGCGCTTCCCTTAGCGGGGCGGAGCGCTGCTCGCAAGTTCGGCGAGGCGGGGCCGCGGCGTTGCAATTGGGCCAATGGTGGCTATAGTCCGCGCGATTTTGCGCGCGAAAACGGCCCTTCATCCCGGGCGCCGCGCCTTGCTGCCGCCCCAGATTGCCGTCCCTTGGAGGAGTTATGTTTATCACGCCCGCCTACGCGCAAGGCGCTGCCGCCGACTTCCTGTCCTTCCAGAGCCCGATCTGGATGGTGATCATGATCGTCGGCATTATGTATTTCATCGTGTTTCGGCCGCAGCAGCAAAAGCTCAAACAGCATCAAGCCATGGTCAAAGCGCTGCGCCGGGGTGACACCGTGGTCACAAATGGCGGCATCGTGGCCAAGGTCACCAAGGCGGTCGACGACGACCAGATCGAAATCGAAATCTCCGACGGCGTGCGGGTGCGGCAGATGCGCTCCATGGTCACCGAAGTCCGGGCCAAAGGCGAGCCGGTGAAGGACGACAGCGCGGCCTGATCGCGCGATCGTAACGAGGAAAACAGAAGTCGATGTTGTTTTTCACGCGCTGGAAGGCTGCGGCTATCTTGCTCACGGCGTTTGTCGCGTGCCTGTTCGCCGTGCCGAATTTCTTTCCCGAGCGCGTGGTCAAGTCTTGGCCGGGCTGGGCGCAGCGCCGTATCGTGCTCGGGCTCGATCTGCAAGGCGGCTCGAGCCTTTTGCTGCAGGTCGACACCAATGCCGTGCGCAAGGAGCAATTGCAGGCCACCTATGAGGATGTCTTGCGCGTGCTGCGCGAGGCGCGCATTCCGTTCACCGGCCGCGCCATCCGCGGCAATGGCGTCGAAGTCCACATCACGCGCGATACCGATATCGACAACGCGCTGAGCAAATTGCGCGGGCTGTCGCAGCCGATGGCCGGCATTCTCGCCACCACCGGACAGCGCACCCTCGACGTCGCCAATACCGGCAATACGATCACGCTGACGCCGAGCGATCCGGCGGTGGTCGAGCGCGTGCGCCAGACCGTTGATCAATCGATCGAGATCGTTCAGCGGCGCGTCAACGGGCTCGGCCTTGTCGAGCCGACGATTCAGCGCGAAGGCGCCGACCGTATTCTGGTCCAGGTGCCGGGCCTGCAGGACCCGTCGGAGCTCCTAAAAGTCATCGGTCAGACTGCAAAACTCGATTTCCGCATGGTCGATCTGTCGATGACGCCGGAGCAAGCGCAAGCGCAGGTACAAGAGGGGCATCCTCCTCAGGATTCGGAAATCCTTCCGGGTGAAACCGGCGCGCCCTATTTGGTCGAAAAGCGCGTGCTGGTCTCGGGTGCCGATCTCACCGACGCGCAGCCGAGCTTCGACCAGCAGACCGGCCAGCCGGTCGTGACGTTCCGCTTCAATTCGTCCGGCGCGCGGAAATTCGCCGATGTGACCTCGACGAATGTCGGCAAGCCGTTTGCCATCGTGCTCGATAACAAAGTGATTTCCGCGCCGGTCATCCAACAGCCGATCACCGGAGGCTCCGGACAAATCACCGGCAACTTCACCGTGCAGTCGGCCAACGAACTTGCGGTCCTGCTGCGCGCCGGCGCGCTGCCGGCGCCGCTCACGGTTGTCGAGGAACGCACTGTGGGGCCGGGGCTCGGCCAGGATTCGATCAATGCCGGTGAGCGCGCGGCCTATGTCGGCGCGGCCTTGGTCATCATTTTCATGCTCGTGACCTACGGTCTGTTCGGCCTGTTCGCCAATATCGCGGTGGCGATCAACGTCGCCATGATCTTCGGCGTGTTGTCGCTGTTGGGCGCGACGCTGACGCTGCCCGGCATTGCTGGCATCGTGCTTACGGTCGGCATCGCGGTGGATTCCAACGTGCTGATCTATGAGCGCATCCGCGAAGAGGTGCGGGCCGGGCGTACCGCGATCAACGCCATCGATGCCGGCTTCTCGCGCGCGCTGGCGACAATTCTCGATTCCAACATCACCACCTTCATCGCCGCGGCGGTGCTGTTCTATATCGGCACCGGGCCGGTGCGCGGCTTCGCCGTGACGCTCGGCGTCGGCATCCTCACCACGCTGTTCACCGCGTTTACGTTGACCCGGCTGATCGTCGCCTATTGGGTCCGCCTATATCGGCCGCGCGTCGTGCCGATCTAGCGATTTGAAAGAAAATCTCGTGCGCCTGCTTCGCATCGTTCCCGACAATACCAAGTTCGACTTCATGCGCTTCCGGCGCATCAGTTTTCCTGTTTCGGCACTGCTGTCGATCGCCGCGATTGCGCTGTTTTTCTTTCACGGCTTGAATTTCGGCATCGACTTCATCGGCGGCACGCTGATCGAGGTGCAGAACAAGGCCGGGCCGGCCGATCTCGCCAAGATGCGCGCGACCATCGGTGGGCTGAAGCTCGGCGATTTCCAATTGCAGCAATTCGGCAGTCCCGACAACGTCCTTATTCGCATTTCCGAACAGCCGGGCGGCGACCAGGCGCAGCAGGACGCCGTGCAGAAGGTTCACGAGGCGTTGGGCGACGCCGTCGACTACCGGCGCGTCGAAGTGGTCGGGCCGAGCGTCTCCACAGAGCTTTTGTCCTACGGCACGATCGGTCTCGTGCTCGCGATCTTTGCCATCCTGATCTATCTCTGGTTCAGATTCGAATGGCAGTTCGCGCTCGGCGCCATGATCGCCAACGTGCACGATCTGGTGCTCACCGTCGGCTTCATGTCGCTGACGCATATCGATTTCGATCTCACCAGTATCGCGGCGCTTCTGACCATCCTTGGCTATTCGCTCAACGATACGGTCGTGATCTACGACCGTATCCGCGAAATGCTGCGCCGCTATAAGCGCATGCCGATGCCGGATCTGCTCAACGCCTCGGTCAATGCGACGCTGTCGCGCTCGATCATCACCCACGTCACGGTGGCGATGTCGCTCTTGGCGCTGCTGCTGTTCGGCGGCCAGGCCATTCACAGCTTCACGGCGACCATGATGTTCGGCGTCGTCCTGGTCGGCACTTACACGTCGGTGTTCATCGCCTCGCCGATCCTGATCTATCTCGGCGTCGGCGCGACGCGGACCGGCGGCGCCGAAGAACCTGAAGCGCCGCCGGCGGCGCCGCGCGCACCGTCTTCGCCGCCGCAGCGCGCCCGAACGCGGCGCTAGTGGACGACCGGCACCTTCCGCGCCAGGCGCTGATCGAAGCCCATGGCGGCGGCGGTTTCCGCTTCGGCGGCATGTCGCATCGCGGTTCGCTGCTCTGCCTGCGCGACGGCATGTGGGCTTGGCCGGTGGCGGCGCCCGCCGATATCACCGACGCGACGCTGGCGCTTGTCTACGAGCGCGCCGATCAGCTCGATTTTTTCATTCTCGGCGTCGGGGACGCACCATGGATTTTGCCGGCAGCGCTGCGTACGGCGTTTCATGACGCGCATGTCTCGGTCGACACCATGACCACAGGGCCGGCCGTGCGCACCTATAACGTCATGCAGATGGAAGGCCGCCGTGTCGGCGCGGGCCTCATCGCCATCGCATAGAATGCCATCATGCAGGATGCGTTCGCCTATTGCGCAGAGCTGATCCGGCAAGCCGACCGCGACCGCTATCTGGCCTCGCTGTTTGCGCCCGCCGAACATCGCGGCGCGCTACACGCACTCTACGCGTTCAATGTCGAAGTGACGCGCGTGCGCGACGCCGCACGCGAGCCGTTGCCCGGCGAAATCCGCCTGCAATGGTGGACCGAGGTGCTCAACGGCGAACGGCGCGAAGAGGCGGGCGCCAATCCGGTCGCCGCGGCGCTTCTGGCCACAATCGAACGCCACGGGCTCGCGGCGAGTACGCTGAGCGCGCTGATCGAGGCGCGCCGCTTCGACCTCTACGACGAGCCGATGGCCGATTGCGCGGAGTTCGAAACCTACGCCAAGGCCGTGTCATCGCCGCTGATCGCATTGGCGGCGCAAGTTCTTGCGGGTGCCGGAGCTGAAGCAGTCGCCGGTCCCGCCGGCTTCGCCAGCGCCGCCGCCGGACTGCTTCAGGCGTTCCCGGCCCACGCCGCGCAGCACCGGCTCTACGTGCCGCTGCAACTTCTCGCGCGGTATGAGGTCGATCCACAGCAGGTCTTCGCCGGCGAGTCGTCGCAAGGCCTGAATAACGCGCTTGCCGATTTTCGCAACCTTGCACGCCGTCATCTCGCCGAGGCCCGCGAGCTGATCGCGACAGTGCCGCGCCAGGCATTGCCGGCGTTTCTTCCGCTTGCGCTGGTGCGGCCGGCGCTCGACCGATTGGAGCGCCGCGATGCGTTCGCGCCCGCCGAATTGTCGGCGCTGCGCCGGCAATGGCTGATCTGGCGCGCATCGCGCAATGCAGCGCGGATCGCGGGCTAGAGCATGATCCGGAAAAGTGGAAACGGGTTTTCCAAAAAGATCATGCTCCATTAAAATGCTAGAGCGACAACTGATTCAATCTAAAGCAATTTCGCTCTAGGTGGCGATTTTCAGAACGCGAAGCGGTCGCGCAGATTGCGCCGGTCCGAAACGATGCGGCCGACGATGGCGCGCTCGGCGTCGGTCTTGATCAAGGGAGCGATTAGGTCGAGCTGGTTCATCGCCACTAGTTCGAGGATCTCGCTGCGCACTTCGCCTTGGGCGTTGCGCGGCAACGCGTCGACGACTTGCAAATGTTCAGGGCGCGTCTCGCCGAGAAATTCGAGCAATTCGCCGTCGCCCACGGTGCCTTCGACGAAAGCATAGAGGCCGGTGCCGGCGCGGCGATCGGGAAAGGGCACGATGGCGACATCGCGCACCTGCGGGTTGGTGCGCAGCCGCTCGGCGATCGCCGGCGCATCGCGGACGAAACGAAGTCCGCGGCCCTCGCGGTCGGTGAAATTCAACCCGCGGGTGATGGCGTAATAGACTTTCTTGCCCGTCGCCATCCACAGCCGGGTGATGACGCTCTTGCGCGCCAGCACGCGGCGTTCGGCTGGAGTGAGCGCGTCGGGCGCATAGCGGCGCTTGTGCTTGAGGAGATGGCGCAGATCCTCGTAGCAGGCGATCCGGAACAGATGATTGCGGCGGCGAAAGCAGGCGGCAAGCTGAAAGTCGGTGACGAAGGCGCGGCCGTGGTCTTCGCCTTGGGCGTAAAGCCAGTTCTGCTCCTTGGCGAGATCATTATGGGCGATGCCGGCGCGATGCAGCGCGCGCAGCGCCGCCTTCGCCGAGCGAAAATAGCCGATGTCGCCGTGCGGCTTGGCGATATGCAGCGGCACGGCGTTGATCCAGCCGCGGACCAGCGCGTGGCGGCCGGCAAAGAGCAGCGGCGGTGCAACCCCGAACGGCTTGGCGCGCGCCAGCGCCTTCTTCTCGCGGCGGAATAATTCGTAGGCGAGCGGCCGGCTCCACCACGGCACTTCGTCGAGGCGGCGCAACACGGCGTCGACGTCGCCGGTGTCGCTGCGATAGCGGCCGCGCTCGATGGTGGAAAACACATCGCGCTTGAGCACAGTGCCGCTGTGCCAGCGGCCGCCGAGTTCGGTGTCGTTCATGCGCGGGCTTTTTAGAGCATGATCCGGAAAAGGGGAAACCGCGTCTATTCCGCCGCCGCGGGGAGGGCGCCGGCAAGCCATGTTTCCAGGTCGTTGAGCGCCCGGGCGCAGATTGCGCGCTTCTTGGCGACCACCTTGGCCGGGCCGCGCAGCCGGTTGCTGTCGGTATCCTTTGTCGGCGCCTGCGCCAGCGGCGGGAACAGGCCGAAATTGACGTTCATCGGCTGAAACGAGCCCGGCCCGGCGTCGATCGTCTCGATGTGGCCGCCGGTAATGTGGCCGAGAAGGGCGCCATGCGCGGTCGAGGGTGGCGGAAGGAAGGGCCGGTCGCCAAGCCGCTCCGCGGCGGCAAAGCGTCCGGCCAGAAGGCCGATCGCCGCCGACTCGACATAGCCCTCGCAGCCGGTGATCTGCCCGGCAAAGCGCAAGCGCGGCTGCGCTTTGAGCCGCAGCGTTTCATCGAGCAGTTTCGGCGAGTTGAGAAACGTGTTGCGGTGCAGCCCGCCGAGCCGGGCGAACTCGGCGCGTTCAAGTCCCGGGATGGTGCGAAAAACTCTGACTTGCTCGGCGTGCCGGAGCTTGGTTTGAAAACCCACCATGTTGAACAGCGAGCCGAGCTTGTTGTCCTGGCGCAGTTGCACGACGGCATAGGGCTTGCGATCCGGCGCGTTCGGATTGGTCAGGCCGAACGGCTTCATCGGCCCGTGACGCAGCGTCTCGCGGCCGCGCTCGGCCATGATTTCGATCGGCAGGCAGCCGTCGAAATAGGGCGTCGACATTTCGAAATCATGGAACGTGGTTTTCTCGCCGGCCAACAGCGCGTCGATGAATGCGCCGTAGTGCTCCCGCGTCAGCGGGCAATTGATATAGTCGGCGCCGGAACCGCCCGGGCCGGGCTTGTCATAGCGCGATTGAAACCACACCACGCCGAAATCGATCGAGTTGCGATGAACGATCGGCGCGATGGCGTCGAAGAACGAAAGCGCGTTCTCGCCGGTCAGCGCGCGAATGGAATTCGCCAATTGGGGCGAGGTAAGCGGGCCGGTCGCGATGATGACGCTGTCCCATTGCGCAGGCGGCGCGCCGATTTCGGCGCGATCGATTTCGATCAGCGGTTCGGCTTCGAGCGCCGCCGTGATCTCGGCGGCAAAGCCGTCGCGGTCGACCGCGAGCGCGCTGCCGGCGGGTAACTTGTGGGCATCGGCCGCGCGCATCACGAGGGAGTGACAGCGGCGCATTTCGGCATGCAGCAAACCGATCGCGCTCGTCTCGGCGTCATCCGAGCGGAACGAGTTCGAGCACACCAGCTCGGCGAATTGTCCGGTTTTATGAACTGGCGTCGCGTTTACCGGCCGCATTTCATGAATGACGACAGGCACGCCGCGCCGCGCCAATTGCCACGCCGCCTCCGAGCCCGAAAGCCCACCGCCGATGACGTGGACTGGACTGCCCGGTGTGGCACGGCGAACTGACTGCAAATCTTGCCGCAAATCTTGCATCCTGCTGCCCTAATTAGGCTTCTCACCGCAATCGGACAACCAACGGGGACGAACAGCGACTTGGCCGGTGTTTATACGTGTAACCGAAGCGCGAGGAGCCCCGCATGCTCGATGTCGTCAAGTCGGCTCAGCGCAACGCCGCTGCGACTGGGTTCGACGTTGAGGTTGTCTCGCTGGCGACGGCCAATCCGCCTTATCAGCTCGCTCAGACCGCCGCCGCCGCGTGCGCCAGGGAACTTTATCCGCACCTGAAAAGGCTGTGGCGGCTCTACGACAATACCGGCATCGAGACCAGATATAATTGCGAACCGATCGAATGGTATCTGACGCCGCATAGCTGGGAAGAACGTACCGCGTCGTTTCAGAAGAACGCGCTCGATCTTCTGGAAAAGCTGACCCGTGCGACGACCGAAGCAGCCGGCATCGCGCCGAATGCGATCGACATGATCGTGACCAATACCGTGACCGGTCTCGCGGTTCCGAGCCTCGACGCCAAATTGATCAACCGGCTCGATCTGTCGCCGACCATCGAGCGGCTGCCGATGTTCGGGCTAGGCTGCGGCGCCGGTGTCGCCGGTCTCGCGCGCGCCACGCGGCTGGCGCATGCGACCGACGGCGCGCATGTGCTGTTCCTCACCGTCGATCTGTGCAGCCTGTGCATGCGCGCCAACGATCCGAGCCCGTCGATGTTCGTCTCGACGTCTTTGTTCGGCGACGGCGCGGCCGGCGTGCTGTTGCACAATACCCGGCGCGGCGCACGCGCCGGCCCGAGGATCCTTGCCGTCGGCGAATGGTGCTGGCGCGGCACCGAGCACATCATGGGCTGGGACATCAAGGATGATGGTTTCGGCATTGTGCTCAGTCCGGAATTGCCGGCCTTGATGGCCGCGTCGCTGAAGCCCGCTTTGCAGGATTTTCTCGATCGCAACGGCTTCCGTCTGTCCGACTTCAACGGATTTCTCTTTCATCCCGGCGGCCGTCGCCTTCTGGAGACGGTGGAAGAGGTGCTGGGACTTGCGCCGGCGCAGCTTGAACATTCGTGGGAGGTCTTGCGCGCCTACGGCAACATGTCGTCGGCGACGGCGTTGTTCGTGCTCGATCGCGCGCTGAAGGCGGGCGCGCGCGGGCCGCATCTGCTTGCGGCATTTGGTCCAGGATTTTCTGCTTATTTCGTGGTAGCCGATTTGTGATGCATGTCGGTTGGGGCACGGCTCTGCTCGCTTATGTCACGGCACAACGCCTGGCTGAGCTGGCGTGGGCCAAGCAAAACGAAGCGCGCTTGCTCGCCGCGGGCGGTGTCGAATACGGCCAGTCCCACTTGCGGCTGATGAAGCTTTTGCATGCCGCTTGGCTCGCCGGAATGTGGCTGGTTGCCTACGATCATCCCGTCGATCTCATATTTCTCGCGCTGTTCGTCGTTCTGCAGATCGGCCGATTTTGGGTCCTGTTCACGCTCGGACGGCGCTGGACCATCCGCGTCATAGTGATCACCGGCGAGAAGCTCGTTGTCAGCGGTCCCTATCGCTGGCTGCGGCATCCCAACTACGCGATCGTGCTCGGTGAGTTCGCCGTGGTGCCCCTGGCTTTGGACATGCCGTTCTATGCGCTGGTGTTCACGCTCCTCAACGTCATCCTGCTGTCGATTCGCATCCCGCAGGAAAACGCCGCGCTCGCCGTGAACACGTTCAACTGGCAGCGAAAATAGGCGTAGCCCGTTGAGTTCATGAGAGGGGCCATGAGGCGGGCCATGGGAGGGGCCATGAGGCGAGCCTTGAGGCGAGGCTTGGGCCCGGGGCGGGGACTGCTCCTGTTGGCTCGACATGGCCGCTCTGCTATAGGCTCGCGCCGATAACGGAATTTCCGAGGCCGACTACATGTCTGTCGACGCCGATACAGTCCGCCGGGTTGCCCATCTCGCCCGCATTGCGGTTGCGGCGGATGAGGTAGAAAATCTCAAAGGCGAGCTCAACGCCATTCTGGCTTTCGTCGAGCAATTGGCGGAGGTCGACGTCGCGGGCGTCGAGCCGATGACCTCGGTGACGTCCATGGACACGAAGCCTATGACCATGAAGATGCGGCAGGACGAGGTGACCGACGGCGGCAATGCCGATGCCATCATCGCCAATGCTCCGGCGCATGAGCATCATTTTTTCCTGGTGCCGAAGGTGGTTGAATAAAAATGTGCTTGGCCTGCGAACAAGACGCCATCTGGCTCGCTTATCTCGATAGTCAGGGCCTGTTGAAGCCTGACGATCCGGCCGCCGTTGAACAGCTCTTTGCCGCGTTCCCGGTGCAGCCGCTGCCGGTCAAGCGCGAGTGGGATGCGCCGACGCCCGAGGCGCCGGCGGATATTCCGCCGAAATCGGTTTCACCGAAATCAGCTTCACCAAAATCGGCCGCGCCGAAACCGGCTGCAAAGAATCCGTTCTCTTGCGACGACCCAACCGCTGAATGACCGATCTCACTTCGCTCACGCTGGCGCAGGCGCGCGACGCCCTGCGCGAGAAGAAATTTTCCGCGACCGAACTCGCCGACGCGCATCTCGCCGCGATGGCAAAGGCGCGTGCGCTGAACGCCTTCGTGCTGGAAGTGCCGGAGCGCGCCCGCGACATGGCGCGCGCTTCCGACGCGCGGCGGGCGAAAGGCGAGACCGGTCCGCTCGAAGGATTGCCGCTCGGCATCAAGGATCTGTTCTGCACCGAAGGCGTGCGCACGACAGCCTGTTCGCACATTCTCGATAATTTCGTTCCGACCTATGAGTCGACGGTCACCGCCAATCTTTGGCGCGACGGCGCCGTGCTCGTCGGCAAGCTCAACAACGACGAATTCGCCATGGGCTCGTCGAACGAGACATCGTATTTTGGTCCTGTGGTGTCGCCCTGGCGCCGCAAAGACTCCGACACGAAGCTCGTGCCGGGCGGCTCGTCCGGCGGCTCGGCTTCGGCGGTGGCGGCCAATCTCTGCCTCGGCGCCACCGGTACCGATACCGGCGGCTCGATCCGCCAGCCGGCGGCGTTTTGCGGCATCGTCGGATTGAAGCCAACCTATGGCCGCTGCTCGCGATTCGGCATCGTCGCCTTCGCTTCCTCGCTCGATCAGGCCGGACCGTTCGCCCGCACCGTGCGCGATTGCGCAATCCTGTTGCACTCCATGGCGGGGCCTGATGCGAAGGACACGACCTGCGCCGATCTGCCAGTGCCCGATTACGAGAAGGCGGTCGGTGGTTCGGTCAAAGGCATGCGCATCGGCATCCCGAAAGAATACCGGATGCCCGGCATGGCGCCCGAAATCGAGACGCTGTGGGCGCGAGGCGCGCAATGGCTCAAAGGTGCCGGCGCCGAGCTCGTCGACATTTCCTTGCCGATGACCAAATACGCGCTGCCGGCTTATTACATCGTCGCGCCGGCCGAAGCGTCGTCGAATCTCGCGCGCTACGACGGCGTCCGTTACGGGCTGCGCGCTCCCGGCCGCGACATCATCGAGATGTATGAGAAGACGCGCGCCGAAGGCTTCGGCAAGGAAGTGCGCCGCCGCATCATGATCGGCACTTACGTGCTCTCGGCCGGCTATTACGACGCTTATTATTTGCAGGCGCAGAAAGTGCGCACGCTGATCAAGCGCGATTTCGAAAAAAGCTTTGCGCAAGGCATCAATGCCATCCTGACGCCGGCGACGCCGTCGGCCTCCTTTGGCATCGGTGAGAAGGGACGCGCCGATCCGATCGAAATGTATCTCAACGACGTATTCACGGTGACGGTAAACATGGCAGGCCTCCCGGGCATTGCCGTGCCGGGCGGGCTCGATGCGCAAGGCCTGCCGCTCGGCTTGCAGCTCATCGGCCGCCCGTTCGAAGAGGAAACCTTGTTCGCGCTCGGCGAGGTGATCGAGCAGGCGGCGGGGACCTTCAAGCCGGAGATGTGGTGGGGCTAAATCAGCGTCACTACATTGAGACGATGAGCCCGGCGGACTTCAAAAGCAGCGTTTCGAACAAGGCTCCGCCGCGGGGTCTGTCGCCCGCGCTCTCCGCGCTGTGGTGGGCGGGCAAGGACGAGTGGGACAAGGCGCATCACATCGTCATGAACGGCGTCGGCGCGGACTGCGCCTGGGTCCACGCTTATCTGCACCGGGTCGAAGGCGATCTCGGCAATGCCGGCTATTGGTATCGGCAGGCCGAGCGTAAGGCTGCGACAGGGGACTTTGCGGCCGAATGGGCCGCGATCGTCGCGGCGCTGCTAGCTGAACAACAGCGACACCTAAATGCAGCAGCCCGGCTTTTGCTTTATTCGGTGCCCTCAAGGCCGGCTTCTTTTACGACCTGCCGCCACCGCGCTTGTTCGGCGTTGATGAAGTCTTGGAGCTTGTCCGGCGGCGGGCTCGATTGCGGCACCAAGCCGAGTCGGATGACTTTCTCGCGGACACCTTCGTCGGCGACGACGGCGCGGAACGCTTCGTAGAGCTTGGCGACGATGGGTGCGGGCGTATGTGCCGGCGCCACGATCATGCCCCATCCAACTGCGTCGAATCCCGCCACGCCGGCGTCGCGAAGCGCGGGAATTTCGGGCGCGGACGGCAGCGGGACAACGGACGTCACGCCGAGCGCCCGCACTTTTCCGGCGCGCACCATGGGAAGCGTCGGTGCGGCATCGGCGAACATCATCGAAATATGGCCGGCGATCACATCGGTCAGCGCCGGCGCGGTGCCTTTGTACGGAACATGCGTGATGTCGGCATGCGTTATGGTCTTGAACATTTCGGCGAACAGATGATGCGGTGAACCCACGCCGCCGGAACCGTAAGTGACCGATCCCGCATGCGCGTTGGCATATTCGATCAGATCCGGGACCGACCGGATCGGCAGATCGGGATTGACGACAAGAACGAAAGGGACTCTGGCGACAAGCGCGATCGGCGTGAAATCCTTTCGCGCATCGTAAGGCAGCGATTTGTAAAGCGCGGGACTGATCGCCAGCGACCCGCTTCCGGCCATGACCAGCGTGTAGCCATCGGGCACAGCCTTCGCGCCATCGGCCGTCCCGATCGTTGAGCCGGCGCCGGGCCTGTTCTCAACGATAACGGGTTGTCCAAGCCGGTCGCCGATGCCTGGAGCAATTTCGCGACATAACGTGTCGATCGCTCCGGCAGCCGGCCACGGCGCGATGAGGACGATGCGGCGCGATGGATAATCGTCGGCGTGACCTGCTTGCAACAAAAGCATGAGGCTGGCGAGACCGGCCAGCAAACTGGTGCCGTATCGCATGTCTCCCCCACGAGAATTTGCCGGCGATGTCTTTTCGTGCGGCGTCTGACAAGCCGCGCTGCATCGCTCGATCGGCAAAGCATAGTTGCTGGCGCCGCTGCCGCAAGACGCCTTTAGTGTTAGTGGCCTTCGGGGAGGGGCCGGGACGGGCTCGGCGGCGTGTCCGGCTTGCGGCTTTGAGCTTCGACGACTTCGTTTCGCCGCCGCGGCAGCGATCCCGGGTATTCGCTCTGCAGGAAGGCGATCAATTTTTCGCGCAACTCGGCGCATAGGTCAGCCGTACTGCCGGTATTGGTTGCGGTGAGCAGCACGCGCACTTCCATGGCCTGAGCGCTCGTGTTGGTCACCTGCACATTGACGAGCTTGCCGTCGATCTTGGATTGCGTCACGAATTCGGCGGCCTTGTCGCGGATGCGGCCGACCGGCGCGGTGTAGTCGAGATAGAGCAGGACCGAGCCGATATTCGCCGCCGCCTGCCGTGTCCAATTGTAGAACGGCTGCTGCATGAAATAATTCAGCGGCACGATCAGCCGCCGCAAATCCCACAGCCGGATCACGACATAGGTCGCGTTGATCTCTTCGATCCAGCCGTACTCGTTCTGCACCGTGACGGCATCTTCGAGCCGGATCGGCTGTGTCACGGCGAGTTGCACGCCGGCGATCAGATTGCTGAGCACCGGCTGCGCGGCAAGACCGAATACGATGCTGGCGACGCCGGCTGAGGCAAAAAAACTCACGCCGAATTGGCGTACCGAATCGAACGTCATCAGGGCAAAGCCGAGCGTCAGGAGGAGAATGATGGTGTCGAGCGCGCGCACCAGAACGCGCACCTGTGTGACGTGCTTGCGCGCCAAGAGGTTATCCTCGACGTCCATGCGGAAGCGCTGAAGATAAAGATTGGCGCCGATCTGCAGCGCCGTAAGCGCGATCCAGCCGATCAGACAGATGGTCGCCAGCGTGAGTATTTTCCCGAAAATGTTCTCGGTATCGGAAGCGACTGGCGCGGTCGGCAGCGCAATCGCCAATGCGACGATCAGGAGCGCCAGCCGGATAGGATCTTTGGTGGCTTCGAGGATCGTCCGCAGATAGGGCCGCCGGTTGCGCAATAGACGGCGAAGCACGACGAGGATGGCGGCATGGACCAGCCAAGCCACGGCAAATGCGACCACCAGAATGACAAACGATGCGGCCCAAGCTGGCGCGAAGAAGAGCGTGCTGCCGATATCTGCCAACTCGGATTGCAGGTTATGCTCGATGTCTTGCCACATGATGCAAAATATAGCCGAAAATGTTTCAGCCGCGCGCGGCGTCGATCAAGACGCGCGACATCGGGCCCGGTTCACGGGTTCCTCGCTGGACACTGCCACCATGAGATGGCATCAAGACGCCATCGAACAGGCGGCCACACATGAAGACTTTCCTGCTGCGTCTATTTACTTGGTGGAACGGCCAGACCTTCGGCACGCAGTGGTGGACGTGGCTGTACGGCGAGTTCGTCGGTGAAGACGAGTTCGGCAACCGCTACTATCGCACCATGGGCGGCAAGATCGACCCAACGCTCGGTCTCGAGCGCCGCTGGGTGATTTATAACGGCGTCGTCGAGGCGACGATGATACCGCCGAGCTGGCACGGCTGGATGCACCATCTTGTGAATGTGCCGCCGACGCAGGAACACGTGATAACGCATCCCTGGGAAAAGCCGCATCGGCCGAATTTGACCGGTACGCCTGGAGCCTATCGGCCCAGCGGCTCCACCTTGGCGCAGGGCCGCCGTCCCAAGGCTACCGGCGACTACAAGGCCTGGGTTCCTTGAAATCGGCGGGTCGCCCGTCCAGGCCGATCCCTGGAAATGCCGTATTCGACGTGTTAACGGGGCAATCGAAGGGGCATGACGCTCGCGAGCGTCTCAACATAGCGCGCAGCAAATTTATGGGCCGAATCGCCGCACCTTTTGTCGTGATCGGCACGCTCTTTGTCGCGGCACCCGCTTCTGTGCTTGCCGCTATACTTGCCGCGTCGCCAGTCCATGCGCAATTCGGCAATGTTTTCGGCGATTCGCCACCGCGGCCGCCCGGCAGCGTCCCCAATGGCGGTTTCCCGGCCCAGCCGCCGCCGGTGGGGTATCCGGGGCAGCCATTCGGCGGCCATCAGCAGCAAAATCAGCCGCCCCCGCCGCAGCAGGCGTCGCGTCCGCCGAACAGCATTCAGGCCAAGCCGCTGGCTCCGCCTCCGGGCGCCACCAGCGCCCCGCCGCCGCCGAGCCAGGCGAATGTGCCGCCAGTGCCGGCGCCGGCCAATCCGCCGCCGCCCGAGCCCGCCGATACGTCGCCGCAGTCCGGCGACACGGTCGTCACCTTCACGCCGACGCAGAAGATCGAGAACGGCCGCGCGATATTCTCCGGTCTCGACAAGATCACCGGCCGCATCATTTCGTTCGATGCGGCGATGGGCGAGACCGTGCAATTCGGCGCGCTGCAAGTGACGGCGCGGGCCTGCAACACGCGCCCGCCGACGGAGCCGACCAATACCGACGCCTTTGTCGAAGTCGACGAGGTGACGCTGCAGGGCGAAATCAAACGCATCTTCACCGGATGGATGTTTGCCGCCAGTCCCGGCCTGCATGCGGTCGAGCATCCGATCTACGACGTCTGGCTGACCGATTGTGCGCAACCCGCCGGCGGCGCCGTCGCGCAAGCTGTCGTGCCGCCCGCTCCCGCGGCAGGCGCGGCGCCGCCCGGAGCGACGCAGGCGAAGGCGCGACAACTGCCGCCGCAGCGCCCGCCGCCCGCCCCTCCACTCCGGCGCCGGCCACGGACGATTGACGGTTCGGGCTTACGCGGTCATCGCTCCGCAAGACGTTTCAAGACGGTATCGCCGGAAATCGGCCGATCGGTTGGCAGCGCGGCGAAATCGGCTTCGCCGACCAGCGCTGAATCGAGCAGCTTGTGATAAGCCGGCCGCGGCACCTCGATGGCGCCGAATGTCTTGAGATGCGCGGTGACGAATTGCGTATCGAGGAGCCGGTAGTGGCCGGCCTTGAGCCGCGCCACCAGATGCACCAGCGCGACCTTGGATGCGTCACGGACGGTGTGAAACATGCTTTCGCCGAAAAAAGCGCGGCCGAGACTGACGCCGTAGAGGCCGCCGACGAGTTCGCCCCCCTCATAGACTTCGACAGTGTGGCAGTCGCCGCGTTCGTAGAGCTTGCGATAGAGATTACGGATGCGCTTGTTGATCCAGGTCCGAGTGCGGCCGGGCGCGGGCTCGGCGCAGCCGTCAATCACCGCGTCGAAATCGCGGTCGACTGCGACCGTGAACAGATCGGATCGGACGGTGCGGGCCAGCCGGTCCGGCACGTGAAAGCGGTCGAGGGGAATAATTCCGCGGCGTTCCGGCTCTATCCAATAGAGCGCCGGATCGTCGGCGCTCTCGGCCATCGGAAAAATGCCGCAGGAATAGGCCTTGAGCAGCACTTCCGGCGTGATGTCGATGAGTGCGGACTCGCGGCTCGCCATAGATTTGTTTAACCGCGCTGCGGTGCCCGGTTCAAGCGGCGCGCGGTGGCGGCAAGGAGATTAACCAGCCACAAAGCATAAGTCGCTACGATTTTCGGACAGCTTGAACGCTTTCGGGCAGGCCGCGTTGCGTCACTGGAAGGGTGTTTATGTTGCGTAGAGTTGGGGTGCTGGCATGAATTTAGAGTTGAAACGAGAGCTGGAACTGAAGGCAAAGGGATCCCCGCCCATTCACGTGCTGTTCGTCGAGGACGAGTTCCTCATCAGCGAATGGGTGGCGCAGGCGTTGTCGGAACAAGGTTTCGCCGTGCAGGCGGTGGGCAACGCGGCCGATGCGCTGCGCGCGCTCAATTCGGAACCGGTCGACGTTCTGTTTACCGATATCAATCTGCCGGGCGACATGGATGGTGCGGCGCTGGCGCGGCGTGCCCGCGAGATGCAGCCGCGGCTTCCGGTGGTCTATGCGTCGGCGCGCAGCAACATGCTCAACCCGGCCGATCGGGTGCCAGGCTCGTCCTTCGTGCCGAAACCTTACGAGCCGGCATTTGTCGGGCGGCTGCTGGCGGCGCTGCTCAAAGCGGTCGAGGCCGGTGCGCCCGCTTAGAGCATTATCCGGAAAAGTGGATACCGGTTTTCCGAAAAGATCATGCTCAATAAAAATGCTAGAGCGTCAATCGATTCAAACTGAAACGATCGCGCTCTAGCTGCTACGAAGTCGGGTCGCCGCGCGCCAAATATTGCTCGAGCCAGTGGATGTGATAATCTCCGTCGATGATGTCCTTGTCGCGCACCAGCGCGCGGAACAGCGGCAGCGTGGTGTCGATCCCGTCAACGACGAATTCGTCGAGCGCGCGCTTCAACCGCATCAGGCATTCGCTGCGCGTCTTGCCGTGCACGATCAGCTTGCCGACAAGTAAATCGTAGTAGGGCGGAATCGTGTAGCCGTGATAGACGGCGGAATCGATACGGACGCCCAATCCGCCCGGCGGGTGATAGTGCACGACCTTGCCCGGCGACGGACGAAACGACACTGGGTTCTCGGCATTGATGCGGCACTCGATGGCGTGGCCGTGGAATTTTATGTCGCCTTGCGTGAACTCGAGATCGTTGCCGGCGGCGACGCGGATCTGCTCGAGGATGAGATCGATATCGGTGATCATCTCGGTCACCGGATGCTCGACCTGAATGCGCGTATTCATCTCGATGAAATAGAACTGGCCGTTCTCGTAGAGAAACTCGACGGTGCCGACGCCGAGATATTTGATCTTGCGCATCGCGGCGGCGACGGTCTCGCCGATCTCGTCGCGCATCTGCACGTTCAAAGCAGGGGACGGGCTTTCCTCCCAGACTTTCTGGTGCCGCCGCTGCAACGAGCAGTCGCGCTCGCCGAGATGGATGGCGCGGCCCTTGCCGTCGCCTAGCACCTGGATCTCGATGTGGCGCGGCCGCTCCAGATATTTCTCGACATAGATTGTGTCGTCACCGAATGCGGCGCCGGCTTCGGCGCGGGCTGCTGCCAGCGCGGGTCCGGCCTCGGCGTCGCTCTTTACGACGCGCATGCCGCGGCCGCCGCCGCCGGCGGCGGCTTTGAAGATCACCGGATAGCCGATCTCGCGCGCCAGTTCCTGGGCTTGCGTATCGGAGGTGAGGCCGCTGTCGGATCCCGGCACCACCGGGATGCCGAGCTCCTTGGCGGCACGCTTGGCTGCGATCTTGTCGCCCATCAGCCGGATATGTTCGGGGCGCGGCCCGATGAAATGCAGATTGTGCTCGCCGAGAATTTCGGCGAAACGCGCATTCTCGGAGAGAAAGCCGTAGCCCGGATGCACGGCGTCGGCGCCGGTGATCTCGCAGGCGGCGAGGAGGGCGGCGACATTGAGGTAGCTGTCCTTGGCCGGTGGCGGTCCGATGCAGACGCTCTCGTCGGCGAGCCGTACATGCATTGCGGATTCGTCCGCGGTCGAATGCACCGCCACTGTCGCGATACCGAGCTCCTTGCAGGCGCGGAGCACTCGCAGTGCGATCTCTCCCCGGTTCGCGATCAGAATCTTGTCGAACATCGTGAGCGTCGCCGCCACTATTCGATAATCATAAGTGGTTCACCGAACTCCACCGGCTGGCCGTTTTCGACGAGGATCTGCGTCACCGTGCCTGAGCGCGGCGCGGGAATCTGATTCATCGTCTTCATGGCCTCGATGATGATGAGCGTCTCGCCGGCCTTTACCTGGCTGCCGACGTCAACGAAGGGTTTCGCGTCCGGCGCCGAAGCGAGATAGACCGTTCCGACCATGGGCGAGGTGACGGCTCCGGGGTGATCCGCCGGATCGGCGCTTGCCGCAGGCGCGCTGACCGCGGCGGGCGGCGGTTCCGCTGTCCAGACCCGCCCGGCGGCCGTGTTGCCGTGCCGCGCGACGCGGATCGAGGTGCCGTCGCGCTCGTATTCGATCTCGGTGAGACCGGTTTCGTCGAGCAGCTTCGCCAATTCGCGGATCACATCGTGATCGACGGCGGGCGAACTTTCGGATGTCGGTGTCCCGGGCTTGCGCGCCACGATCACTCCTTGATCATTCTTTGGCGCCGGCTTTGGCGCCGATCAGGCCGGCGAGGCCGGTGATGGCGAGCGCATAGCCTTCGATGCCGAAGCCGCAGACGATGGCGCGCGCGACCTTCGAGACATAAGAGTTACGGCGAAACTCCTCGCGCGCATGAATGTTGCTGATGTGGATTTCGATCACCGGCGCCTCCATAGTCATGAGCGCGTCAAGGATCGCGACGGACGTCGTCGTGAAGCCCGCCGGATTGAGCACTAGTCCGGCTGCTTTCTCGGCGCGGGCCTCCTGAATCCAGTCGACGATCTGGCCCTCGTGGTTGGATTGGCGGAACACGAGGGCAACGCCATGCTGCTTTGCCGTCGCCTGGCACAGCTTCTCGACATCGGCGAGCGTGGCGTGGCCATATATATGCGGCTGGCGCGTGCCGAGCAGATTGAGATTGGGTCCGTTGAGGACGTAAACGGTCTTCGACATCTGCGAGGGCCGAGATATGTGCGAGGGCTGAACCGGCTATCGGCGCGGGCGAATGGCCTGCGCCGGGTGCGTTTATAGGGAAGCCTCTCGCAAAGGGGAAGCCGGGGGCGCCAAGTGGGGGACAAACCCTCGACCCGCCCCCGCCGCCAAGCGGTCTATTTCTTATTCTTATCCGGGCTCTTGTCCGGGCTGAGCTTTGCTTTCAGCTCGTCGACGCCGACCGCGCCGACGACGACTTCGTCGCCGACCACATAAGTCGGCGTGCCGGTGACGCCGAGCGCGTCGGCGAGCTTCATGTCCTCGTCGATCGTGGCCTTCACTTCCGGGCTGTCCATGTCCTTTTCGATGCGGCCCATGTCGAAGCCGACTTCTTTGGCGGCGGCAAGCGCGCGCGCCTTGTCGGCCTCACCGCGGCCGCCGAGGAGCTTTTGGTGGAACTCGATATATTTCTTGCCGGTCGGATCCTGCATGCGGGCGGCGACCGCCACATGGGCCGCGGCGATCGAACCATCGCCCAGCACCGGGAATTCCTTGAGGACGAATTGCAGGTTCGGATTGGCGCTGAGAAGGCTCATCATGTCGGGCAGGGCGCGCTTACAGTACGCGCAATTGTAATCGAAGAATTCGACCATCGTCACATTGCCCTGCGGATTGCCGAGCACGACCTGGTGCGCCGAATTGAACAAGGTCGCGTTGTTGTCCTTGATCGTCATGCGCGCCTTCTCGGCGTCGGCTTCCTTCTGCCGCTTGTCGAGCGCATCGAGCGCCCCTTGAACGATTTCCGGATGGGCGACGATGTAGTTCTTGATGAGAACGTCGATCGCTTGCTGCTGGTCCGTCGTCAAGGTCTGCGTCGAAACCGACTGAGCCGGCGAGCTGTCCGCCGCAGGCGCTGATGTCGCGGCGGTAGCAGGTGTCGCCGCCGGTGCAGGCGTCGCGGCCGTCTCCGCCGGCGCGCGCTGCGCCAGGAATACGATCGCCGCCGCCAGGCTCGCGAGAAGCACCGGAGAGAGGCTCGCTGATTTCGAATTTTTCATTGGGACTGTCCTGCTGATGTGTTCACTTGGAACTTGAAAAGTGGGTTGTCGCGGTGGTTCTTGTTGTAGGCGACGATGTCGTCCGCCTGCACCCAACCGGGCGCTCCGACCGGGAAACGCTGTTTCGCCCGGTCGGCGAGTTCACGGGCGGTCTTGTTGTCGCCGCGGGCGAAGGCGGCTTGCGCCGAAGCGAGATCGGCGTCGGCCAGATCGTTGCGGCGGCCATAGGCCATGGCAAGCGTCGTATAGGCATCCGCGGCTTCCGGCTCCTTGAGGAGCGCTGCGCGCAGGATCGGGATCGCTTCTTCCGCCATTTTGGGATCGTTGGTGGCGACCATGGCCTGCGACAGGAGGATCTGAATGAGCGCCGGATTCGGCGCCAGCTGCACCGCGCGGCGTAACGGCGCGATCGCGTCGGCCGGATGGGCGCCTTCCAGAAGCGCCTGGCCCTTGAGCTCGTAGAAATACGGATCGTTCGGTATCGCCGCGATCAGACTGTCGATCTGGGTCATGGAGCTTTGCAAGCCGCCGAACCGATACGCCGAAATGGCCCGCGCGTAGCGCGCGGGAAGGCTCGTATCGGTCAGCGGGTAATGCGCTAGCACCACATTGGGGCGCTCGGTGAAGCCGTAGAGCTTCGCCCGCATCATGTCGTGGCGGAATTGCAGTTCCGGTGGATCCTTCTTGTCCCAATACGGCGTCTTCGCCAGTTCCGCCAAGGCGTCCATGCGCTCTTGCGGCATCGGATGGTTCTGCGCGTAGGGATTGGCGCCATGCGCCGTGAACAGCGAATCGTCGGCGAACTTCTTGAACGTGTCGTACATGCCTTTCGCGGATTGGCCGGTCATGGTGAGAAAGCGGACGCCGGCGCGATCGGCCGATTCTTCCTGCGCGCGCTGATAAGACAGCAGCGAGCTCATGGCGAGCGATTGCGGCGCGGTAAATATGGCGCCGCCGACATTGCCCATCTCGCTATTGCCGTGCCCGGCGACCATTGCGGCGGCACCCAGCAGCATGCCGACGATCATCGCGGTCTGCGCATTGGCGAGTTCCTGGCGCATCTTCGAAAGATGACCGCCGACGATGTGGCCGGTCTCGTGCGAGAACACGCCGATCAGCTGATTGGGGACCGTCGCCTCCTTGAGCGCGCCGGTATTGACGAAGATGCGGTGCGCATCCATCACGAAGGCGTTGAAGGCATTGTCGTCGATGATGACGACCTTGACGTTCTGATTGCTCAGTCCGGCGACTTTCAGAACGGGCGCGGTGTAGTCGCGCAACAGCTGCTCGATCTCGGCGTCACGGATCATCGGAATGCCGGCGGAGGATCCGGTCTGCGCGCGCACCGGGCCGCTTGCCGGAACGCTCGACAGCGCGAGCGCCACGGCCGTGGCAACGGCAATAGAGCGCGACGCTGGTCTCACCCGCCGCGCCTTGCTAGGAGACTGAGCAACAATCATCTGAGGCGAACTGTCAGGTCCCTGCGCCCGGCTGCAAGCTATGGGATTGCAAGCTATTGGATCGATAGAGTTTCGGTCAACACGCGGTCGGCGCGCTGCGGGTCACCAGCCGAAGGCCTAGAAACCCGCTGAATGCGGCATCACCGGGGCGAAATCACCGGCCGCCGGAACCGATTTGCACGCGGATTTGTGATCGGATTTGTGAAGGAATTTTAAGGTCGGATTGATGCTCGAAAAGGCCAAGAGCCGCTTGGACAAAAGCCCGTTGGACCAGAGCCAGTTGCAGAAAGGCCTGCTTAAGCCTTCGGCCCGTAGCGGCGTGCCGGCCTTTATGGTGATGGACGTCGTAGCTGCGGCCGCGCGGCTCGAGGCGCAAGGCCGCAGGATCGTCCATATGGAGGTGGGCCAGCCGGCGGTGGGCGCGCCGTCGCCCGCGGTCGCCGCCGTGCGCGCGGCGCTGCCGAACGGTCCGCACGGTTATACCGAGACGCTGGGCATTCCGGCGCTGCGCCGGCGCATCGCGCGCGCCTATGCGCAATGGCACGGTCTCGACATCGACCCGGAGCGCATCGTCGTTACCACAGGCTCTTCGGCCGGATTCATGCTCGCCTTTCTGGCCGCCTTCGAAGCGGGAGATCGGGTGGCCGTGGCGCTGCCGGGCTATCCGCCCTACCGGCACATCCTGTCGGCTTTGGGCTGCGAGCCGGTCGGGATCGAAACCACAGCCGATACGCGCTGGTCGATCACCGGCGACAGCCTGCTGGCGCAGCACCGCCGCAAGCCGCTCAAGGGCCTGATCGTCGCTTCGCCCGCCAATCCGACCGGGACGATGATGACAAGCGAGGCGCTCGCCGCATTGATCCGCTGCGCCGAAGATGCGGGCATCGCGGTGATTTCCGACGAGATCTATCACGGTCTCGATTACGCTTTTGCGGCGCAAAGCGCCGCGCGTTTTTCGTCCGATACGATCATCGTCAATTCCTTCTCGAAGTATTTCTGCATGACCGGCTGGCGGATCGGCTGGATGGTGGTGCCGCCGGCGTTAGTGCGCGCGATCGAGCGCTTGCAGCAGAATCTCGCGATCTCGGTGCCGACGCTGTCGCAGATCGCCGCGCAAGCCGCCTTCGACGGGCGCGACGAATTGGAACAGATCAAACACGGCTATGAGGACAATCGCCGCATTCTGGTCGAGGGCTTGCCGCGCGCCGGGCTGAGCTCGTTTCTGCCGGTCGACGGCGCGTTCTATCTCTATGCTGACATTTCTCGCTTCTCGGACGACAGCTACGTCTTCGCCAACCGTATGCTCGAAGAGGCAGGGATCGCTGCAACCCCGGGCGTCGACTTCGATCCGGTGCGCGGAAAGCAATTCCTGCGGCTGTGCTATGCGGGCTCACGTGACGACATGCACGAGGCGATGGCGCGGATCGGCCAATGGCTCGGGGAGGCGAAGCGGTGAGCCCATCCGAGAGCGCGCTCGTTCTGTTTTCCGGCGGCCAGGATTCCACGGTCTGTCTCGTCTGGGCGCTTGAGAGCTTCGGCCGTGTCGAGACCGTGGGTTTCGACTACGGACAGCGCCACGCCGTCGAGCTCGATGTGCGCCCGCGGATCCGCGACGGCTTGAACGCGCTCTCGGAAAAGTGGCGCGCGCGCCTTGGCGACGACCATTTGGTGCGGCTCGACGCGCTGTCGGCGATTTCCGAAACCGCCTTGACGCGCGATGTCGCGATCGAAGTTGCAGAGACGGGCCTGCCCACGACTTTCGTGCCCGGCCGAAATCTCGTCTTCTTCACGTTCGCCGGCGCGCTCGCTTATCGGCGCGGCATCAAACACATCGTCGCCGGCATGTGCGAGACCGATTATTCCGGCTATCCGGATTGCCGCGACGATACGATCAAAGCCATGCAGCTCGCGCTGACGCTGGGCATGGACCGGCGCTTCGTCATCCACACCCCGCTGATGTGGATCGACAAGGCGGGGACCTTTGCTTTGGCCAATGAGATTGGCGGCAAACCGCTGATCGATCTTCTTCTCGCCGAGACCCACACCTGCTATCTCGGCGACCGGGAACATCGTCAGGCTTGGGGCTTCGGCTGCGGCGAATGTCCGGCCTGCCGGCTGCGCGCCGAGGGCTTTGCGAAATGGAGGGCTCAATCGTGAGGCTTGATTTGGACCAGCAGCGCCGGCGCGAAGGCACGTTATTCCTGGTTCTGTTCGCGCTCACCATTCCGGCGGCCAATTGGCTTATCGGCCATGTTGGGACGTCCTGTGTGACGCCGCAGGGTCCGTGCGTCGTTCCGGTCGCGCCGGGCCTGATGGCGCCCTCGGGCGTGATGCTGGTCGGCGTTGCGCTGGTCTTGCGCGATCTGGTGCAGCGGCGGCTCGGCACCGGCCTTTCCGTCTTGGCGATCCTGTTCGGCAGCGGGCTCTCGGCGCTTCTTGCGCCGGCCTCGCTGGTGGTTGCTTCGGCGACGGCATTTTTGCTCTCGGAATTCGCCGATCTCGCGGTCTATACGCCGCTGGCACGCCGCCGCCTCGTCGCCGCCGTCATTGCTTCGAGCCTTGTCGGGCTCATCGTCGACTCGATCGTGTTTCTTTGGCTTGCCTTCGGCTCGCTCGATTTCCTGGCCGGGCAGATCGTCGGCAAATCCTGGATGGTGCTGTTGTCTGTGCCGTTCGTGACGTGGCTGCGCCGCCGTGACGAACGGCTCGGCATCACGCCGGCCTAATTCTCTTCAGCGAGGCGAACAATGAGCGACGCCTTATTTGATATTCTGCGCAAGGTGACGACCGCGACGATCACCACGATGCTCCTGAAAAAGGGCATCCGGCGCTGCTGGATGTGCGGCGCAAAGCCGCTTGTGCCGGGCGGCGAACGGCTGGTCGGCCCGGCCTTTACGCTGCGCTTCGTGCCGGTGCGCGAAGACCTGGCGACACCCGAGAGCTGGGCGAGCCCGATCTCGACGCGCGCCGCGATCGAGGCCATGCCGGACGGCGTCATTGCCGTCGCCGACGCAATGGGCGTGCCGAGCGCCGGCATTTTCGGCGACATTCTTTGCGCCCGCATGAAAAAGCGCAACGTCACGGCGCTGGTCACCGACGGCGTCATGCGCGATCTCACCGGAGTGCTGGCGAGCAAGCTGCCGGTCTGGTGCGCCGGCGTCGCCGCGCCGGCCTCCGTCAACGGACTGACCTTTGTCGGCTGGCAGGAGCCGATCGCGTGCGGCGGCTGCGCGATCTTTCCGGGCGACATGATTGTCGTCGACGATGACGGCGCCGTCGTCATTCCGCAGGCGCTGGTGGATTTTGTCGCCCACGAAGGCGCTGAGCACGAGCTTTACGAAAGCTGGGTGTTCACCGAAGTGGAGAAGGGGGTCAAGCTGCCCGGCCTTTATCCGCCGAACGACGAAGCCAAGGCGCGGTACGCGGCGTGGCGAAAGGCTCGCGGCTAGATTTTCGCGTGCCGGCGGCGTCCGGCGCCATCTCTTGCATACCCACCGGCGGAGAAGCGGATATGTTTTTCATCGCCTCCAAGCTTCTCGGCCTTTTGATTTTGCCGTCGAACTTTGTCGTCGAGATTGGCTTGGTCGGGCTCGTTTTGCTGCTCACGCGGCACCGGCAGCTTGCAAGCTGGCTCATCGTGACGAGCGTCGTGCTGACTGCTCTCGTCGGCTTCTCGCCGCTCGGCAATATGCTGATGCTGCCGCTCGAGCAGCGTTTCCCGCCGTGGGATCCGTCGCACGGAGCGCCGGACGGCATCGTCGTCCTCGGCGGCTCGATCCTCCCGGAAATCGCGACGACGCGTGGCGACAATTCCGGGCTCAACGAGGCGGCCGAGCGCATCACCGCGACCGTCGAGCTGGCGCGCAAATATCCCAACGCCCGCATCATCTTCACCGGCGGTAATGCGTCGCTGTTCGAGAACGTGACATCCGAGGCCGCGATCGCGGTTCGCACCTTCGTTGCACTTGGTATCGCGCCGGATCGTATCACGGCGGAAGAGCAGTCGCGCAACACCATCGAGAATGCCGTGTTCTCACGCTTGATCGCGCAGCCGAAGCCGGGCGAGCGTTGGCTCCTGGTCACGTCGGCATCGCACATGCCGCGCGCCATGGCCGTCTTCCGCGCCGCCGATTTTCCGGTCGAGGCCTATCCGGTCGATTACCGCACGCGTGGCTCGGGCGATGCGGTGCGGCCGTTTTCTTCCGTCGCCTTCGGCTTGGCGCAGACCGATCTTGCGATGCACGAATGGGCCGGATTGTTGGCCTACCGGCTGACCGGAAAGACCGCCGAATTTTTCCCGGCGCCGTAGAGCATGATCCGGAAAAGTGGAAACCGGTTTCCCGCCTTCGCAGATCATGCTCCATCAAGAATCTAATCTTTCTTTACCGATCTTTCATGTCTACCGTGGAATCCTTGCCCGTTGCGCCTCGTCCAATGGGGAAGGACCCTTATGTCGACGACCGACGTGCCTGCCGATTTGGCGGATCAACCGGCGGAAGAACTCGTCGAGGCCCAGTCGGCTTCGAGTGAATGGGCGGAAACTGCGCTCACGGTACTTTTTACGGTGACGGCTGTGCTGTTTATTTCCTTCGTCGCCGTTGTGACCGGCATCATCTGAGCCGGCCTGATATTAGCATTCGCCGAGATCTGGCTTAGTTAGCGCTCACCGCCTGACGCGGGTCGGAGACCAATTGCCGTCGCCACATGACGACAGCGGCGCACCACTGTGCAGCGTGGATTTCACGACGGCGAAATCCACGCTACAAGAAATCATGGTTCTGCATCTCATCGTCGGCAACAAGAACTATTCGTCGTGGTCGTTTCGGCCGTGGATCGGCATGAAGGCGGCCGGGATCGCGTTCGAGGAAACCGTGATCTCGCTCGAAGCCAAGGATTTCAAGGCGCGCATCACCGCGCTGAGCGGGGCGGGCAAGGTGCCGGTGCTGATCGACGGCGACGTGCGAGTCTGGGAATCGCTCGCGATCCTCGAATATCTGGCGGAGAAATTCCCGGCGGCCGCCTTGTGGCCGGGCCATGCCGGCGCGCGCGCCCATGCCCGCGCGGTGGCTTCGGAGATGCATGCCGGCTTCCAGCCGCTGCGCCGTCAGCTGCCGATGAATATGTGGCGGCCGGTCAAGCCGCGCGCGCTTGACGCGGAGGCTGCCGCGAACGTCGCGCGGATCGATGCGATCTGGAGCGAATGCCTGGCGAAGTTCGGCGGCCCGTTCCTGTTCGGCAAATTCGGCGCGGCGGACGCCATGTTCGCGCCGGTCGTCTCGCGCTTTCACACTTACGGCGTCGAGGTCGGCGCTGTCGCGCGCTCCTACATGAGTGCGGTGATGGCGCTGCCGGCCTGGAGCAAATGGCGCGCCGCGGCGTTGCGCGAGCCGTGGGTGCTCCCCAACGACGAAGTCGATTGGCCGGAGGTGCCGAAGGAGTAGTTCGCGCTATGCGGCGAACCGCCGTTCGAGCTCGCGCAGCAGCGGCATTTGATACGAAACGATTTTGCTCCTGGCGGCCGGCAGCGCGAAATAAGCGAGGCGGTCGATCTCCGGAAAACTCTTGCGGCGGCCGGATTTCGGCGGCCACTCGATCTCGAACGAATTGCTCGTGAAGGACGTCAGATCGAGATCGGCTTCGACCGCGAAGGCGTGCACGGTTTTTCCGCTTTTTTGCTTAACGGGCGTGAGCGCGATCAAGACGCCTTCGGCAACCAAATTCGTCTCTTCGGTGAATTCGCGGCGTGCCGTGGCGACGAGATCGCCATCGGAATCTTGATCGGAATCTTGGCGCGGTTCGACCAGGCCTTTGGGGATCGTCCAGGCGCCGTCGTCTTTCCTGGCCCAGAACGGCCCGCCCGGATGGCCGAGCAGGACCTCCAGTTCGTTAACGCGGCGGAAAACCAAAAGTCCGGCACTCATTTCGACAGTGCGGGACATGTCCGGGTCCGCTATAAGCTGCGGCTACCTACCGCAGGACATATTGTGCAGGTATTGCCAAATAGGCCCTTGTCTGCATGATTTTGTCACGATTAAGCCCACAATGCCCGCCTCTCACCGGCGTTCGTTAGAGCGCGTCGCGAGAGGGGGCGGACCGATCCAATTGCTGCACGGGAGTCAGTACCAATGCGATATGGATTTATCGCCGCACTTGCCGCTTTTGCGGTGCTTTTTGCCCCTATCGCCAAATCCGAAGATGCCCCGAAGGACGTCAAAGGCATCTATTTGATGGGCGACTTTCCCGCGGTGACGGTGCGCCCGGGCGAGACCTCGACGGTCAATCTTCGGTTACAGAATTACAACACGACGCCCGAGCGTCTGGCGCTGTCGGTGTCCGGCGTTCCGAGCGGATGGACGGCGACCTTGATGGGCGGCGGTCAGCCGGTCGCCGCCGCGATGCCGGCAAGCAATTCAAGCGTCACCCTGGAACTGCGGCTCGATGTGCCGAAGAACGCGCCGAACGGCACGCAGACCATCACCGTTGCAGCCCAGGGCACGACATCGAATTTGACGCTGCCGGTGGCCGTCACTCTCGCCAAGGATCTTCCGGCCAAGCTGACCTTGACGCCGCAGCTTCCGCAATTGCGCGGCACCTCGAAGTCGTCCTTCGAGTATCAGCTCGGCATCAAGAACGACAGCGGCAAGAAGCTCACGGTGAGCCTCTCGGCGCAGGCGCCGCAGAATTTCGACGCCACTTTCACCGAGCAATACGGCACGCAAGAGCTCAACGCGGTGCCGGTCGATGCCGGACAGACCAAGGATGTGAAGCTGAAGGTGACGCCGCCGAATACGGCCGCAGCCGGCGATTACAAAGTCACGGCGCGGGTGGCGGCGGAAGACGCTTCGGCGACGGCCGACCTACAAATGACCATCACCGGCCAACCGCGGCTTGATATTTCCGGCCGCGAGGGCCTGGTGTCGACGCGCGCCTCGGCCGGCAAGGAGACGACGGTGCCGGTCGTCATCACCAATACCGGCACTGCGCCCGCCGAAGATATCCAGCTCTCCGGCTCAGCGCCGAGCGGATGGAAGATCACTTTCGATCCGAAGACCGTCGAACGCATCGCGCCGAACGACAACAAGGAAGTGCAGGCCCTGATCACGCCGACCGAAAAGGCGATCGCCGGCGACTATGTGACCACGGTCCGCGCCGCGGCGCGCGGCGAGTCGGCCTCGACCAATTTCCGGGTCACGGTGACGACCTCGACCATGTGGGGCATTGCCGGCGTCGGCATCATCGGCATCGCGCTTCTGGTCATGGTCGGCGCGGTGGCGCGGTTCGGCCGGCGATGAGCGAGGCCATGAATATCAGGACAACGTCATCGAGGCGAAAGGCCTCACCAAGACCTATGGCTCGGCGATTGCCGTCGATCACATCTCGTTTGCGGTCGGGCGCGGTGAGATCTTCGGTCTTCTCGGGCCGAACGGCGCCGGTAAGACGACCACGATCCTGATGATGCTCGGGCTCACCGACATCTCGGCAGGCGAAGTGAGCGTGCTCGGCTTCAATCCGGCGCGCGAGCCGCTGTCGGTGAAGCGGCGCGTCGGCTATCTGCCCGACACCGTCGGCTTCTACGATCAGATGACGGCTGCCGACAATATGCGCTACACCGCGCGCCTGATCGGTTTCCGCCACGCCGAGCGGGAAAAGCGCATCGCCGACGCGCTCGAACGTGTCGGGCTGGCCGATGTTGCCGACAACCGCGTTGGCACCTTCTCGCGCGGCATGCGGCAACGGCTGGGTCTAGCTGAAATCCTGATGAAGGGCGCGCAGATCGCGATCCTCGACGAGCCGACATCGGGCCTCGATCCGCAGGCGACCACCGAGCTTCTCGGCATCATTCGCGGCTTCAAGGCCGAAGGCGTGTCGGTGCTCTTGTCCTCGCATCTTCTTGAGCGGGTGCAGAGCGTGTGCGATCGCGTGGCGCTGTTCAACGTCGGCAAGATCGCGCTGATGGGCACGGTGGCCGAACTCGGCCGCGAGGTGCTCGGCGGCGGCTACACCGTCGACATCGAAGCCGATGGCGCCGGCTTGGCCGAACGCCTGGCGCTCATTCCGGGCGTCAGCGGCGTCGAGAAGACCGGCATCGGCAAGCTTCGCCTGCACGCCGACCGCGACGTGCGGCCGGAAGCGGCTGTGGAAGTAGTCGCCATGCAGGGCCGGCTCAAATTCCTCGGCGTCCAGGAGCCGAGCCTTGAAGCGATCTATACGCGCTACTTCGAAGCCAAGCCCGACGAGGCGGTATCCGAAGGAGCGCGCCATGCAGCGTGAGGGCTCGGCCTTTTCCGGCCTCGGCGTGGTCATGCTCAAGGAGCTGTCCGACCACCTGACCAGCTTGCGCATGCGCGTTTTGGAATGGCTCGTCGTGCTGGTGGCGCTGGCGGCGCTCTACGGCGCGATCCAGCAGATCAAGGACACGACGGCGGAAGATCCGTTCCTGTTCCTGCGCCTGTTCACGACGTCGCGCGATCCGCTGCCGTCGTTCGTCTCGTTCCTGTCGTTCCTGGTGCCGCTGATGGCGATCGGGCTCGGCTTCGATTCCGTCAACGGCGAGCATAACCGCCGCACGCTGTCGCGCATCCTGTCGCAGCCGATCTACCGCGACGCTTTGCTGTTCGGCAAATTCTTGGCCGGCCTCGTCACGCTGTCGATCAGTCTGATCACGCTGTGGCTGCTGGTGATCGGCCTCGGCCTTCTGCTGATCGGCATTCCGCCGGGCGCCGAGGAAATCGCCCGCAGCTTCGTCTTTCTCCTGGTGACGATCGTCTATGCTGGCGTCTGGCTGGCGCTGGCGCTGCTGTTTTCGATCCTGACGCGCTCCGCCGCGACCGCGGCTCTGGTGACGCTCGGCCTGTGGCTATTCATCACCTTCATCTGGCCGGTGCTCGCCGGCGCGGTGGCGCAGGCCATCATGCCGCCGGACCCGCGCTACATGGCGCTCGGCCTGCAGACCCCCGGAACGGCCGAGCTCGAGCAGATCCTGGCCCGGTTCTCGCCGTCGACGCTCTATGCCGAAGTTGTGGTGGCGCTGCTTGATCCGACCACCCGCGCGCTCGGGCCGATCTATCTGAGCCAGCTGCAGGGCGCCGTCCTCGGCGCGCCGCTGCCGCTCGGCGAGAGCATTTTGATCGCCTGGCCGCAGATGGTGGCGATGATCGCGACCGCGATGCTGCTGTTCGTGGTCGGCTATGTGATCTTCCAGCGCCAGGAAGTGCGGGCTTAGAGCGTGATCACGCTCAAACTGAAGCGGTTGCGCTAATGCGCGCATCATAGTGAAATCCCCCGTCCAGGGGGATTCGTGAGCGCCATCGCCACCAGCGTCGATACCGCGTCCAAGGAATTCCGCGCCAATCAGACCGCGATGCGCGCGCTTGTCGCCGAGCTTGAGAGCCGCCGCGCCGAGGCGGTCGCGGGCGGGCCGGCGCGCGCCCGCGAGCGCCACTTGGCCCGCGGCAAGCTTTTGCCGCGCGAACGCGTGATGACGCTGATCGATCCCGGCACGCCGTTTCTCGAACTGTCGCCGCTCGCCGCCAACGGCATGTATGACGACGCCATCCATGGCGCCGGCATCATCACCGGCGTCGGCCGCATTTCCGGCCGCGAATGCGTCGTGGTCTGCAACAATTCCACCATCAAAGGCGGCACCTATTATCCGATGACGGTGAAGAAGCATTTGCGCGCACAAGAGATCGCGCGCGAGAACCGCCTGCCGTGCATCTATCTGGTCGATTCCGGCGGCGCCAATCTGCCGCATCAGACCGAAGTGTTTCCCGACCGCGAGCACTTTGGCCGCATCTTCTACAATCAGGCGACGATGTCGGCTTTGGGCCTGGCGCAGATCGCGGTGGTGATGGGCTCGTGCACCGCGGGCGGCGCCTATGTGCCGGCGATGTCGGACGAGACCATTATCGTGCGCAACCAGGGCACCATCTTTCTCGGCGGGCCGCCGCTGGTGAAAGCCGCGACCGGCGAGGTCGTCAGCGCCGAGGAGCTCGGCGGCGCCGACGTGCATGCCCGAAAATCCGGCGTTGCTGACTATTTGGCGGAGAACGATCGCCATGCGCTTGATCTGTGCCGCCGCATCGTCGGCCATCTCAACACCAAACGGTCGATCGACATTGCGCTTCGCAAACCGAGCGAGCCGATATACGGCGCGGCCGAGCTCGACGGCATCGTGCCGGCCGATCTCAAGAAGCAATATGACGTGCGCGAAGTGATCGCGCGGCTGGTCGATGGTTCCGAATTCGACGAGTTCAAGGCGCTCTACGGCACGACGCTGGTCACCGGCTTCGCGCATATTCACGGCGTCCCGGTCGGCATTCTCGGCAACAACGGCATCCTGTTCTCGGAAAGCGCGCTCAAGGCTGCGCATTTCATCGAATTGTGCTGCCAGCGCCGGGTGCCGCTGCTGTTCTTGCAAAACATTTCCGGCTTCATGGTCGGGCGCGACTACGAAGCCGGCGGCATCGCCAAGGACGGCGCCAAGATGGTGACTGCGGTCGCCTGCGCGCAGGTGCCCAAGATCACCGTCGTCATCGGCGGCTCCTACGGCGCCGGCAATTACGGCATGTGCGGCCGCGCTTACGGCCCGCGCTTTCTGTTCACCTGGCCGAACGCGCGCATCTCGGTGATGGGCGGCGAGCAGGCGGCCTCCGTGCTGGCGACGGTGCGGCGCGACAATATCGAGGCCGAAGGCAAGAAGTGGTCGCAGGTCGAAGAGGAAGAATTCAAACAGCCGATTCGCGACCAGTACGACGCCGAGGGCAATCCCTATTACGCCACCGCGCGGCTCTGGGACGACGGCATCATCACGCCCGGCGAGACGCGGCGCGTGCTGGCTTTGTGTTTTTCAGCGGCACTGAACGCGCCGATTCCAGAGACGCGATTCGGGGTGTTCAGAATGTGAGAGGAATACATGATGCCCAAAACCATCGAACACATCCACTGGCCGGACGCGCCCGATCTGTGGATGCCGTATGCGCCGGCGATCAAGGTCAAGGGCGGCACCACCGTTTATCTCGCCGGCGTTACCGCGGCGCCGGTTTATCATCATCATCCGCACCGGCCGGAGGAATTCGATTCCATGCCGCGCGACATGGCCGGGCAGGCGAGGGCGGCGCTGGAAAATCTCAAGCGCGGATTGGAGGCGGTCGGCGCGAGCTTCGCCGACATCGTCACCGCCGACCGTTTCGTCACCGATCTGACCGACCAAGATGCGCTCAACCGCGTCTGGGGCGAGTATTTTGGCGGCTCAAAGCCCACGACCACCACCGTTCAGGTGGTGCGCCTTGCCACCGATCCGCGCTGCCTGGTCGAGATCAACGCCATCGCGGTGATCGATTGACCAGCAGCCAATGCGGAGCCGCGATTGAACCTTGCCGGGCGAACCGCCACATTAATGCGGCACGCCGGAGGAACCGATGACCGAAACGCCCTATCGCACCGCGCTCATTGTCGGCGCGGGCTCAGGACTTTCCGCTTCACTTGCCCGCCTCTTCAACAAAAGCGGACTGAAAGTCGCGCTCGGCGCGCGCCGCGCCGATGGTCTTGCCAGTCTGGCAAAAGAGATCGGCGGCAAGGCCTTTGCCTGCAATGCGGCCGATCCCGATGAGGTCGCCAAGCTCTTTACCGACGTCGAAGCCGCCTTCGGCGCGCCCGACGTCGTCGTCTATAACGCCAGCTACCGGACCCGCGGGCCCTTCGTCGAGCTTGATCCGGAAGGGGTCGCGAAGTCGATCGCGGTGACCGCGTTCGGCGGCTTCCTGGTGGCGCAGGAGGCGGTGAAGCGCATGCTGCCGAAGGGTCATGGCGCGATCATCTTCACCGGCGCTTCGGCGAGCGTGAAGGGCTATGCCCAGTCGGCGCCGTTCGCGATGGGCAAGTTCGCGCTGCGCGGGCTGGCGCAAAGCATGGCGCGCGAGCTGCAGCCGCAGGGCATTCATGTCGCCCATGCCGTGGTCGACGGCGGCATCCGCAGCGCGCAGCGGCCTAATCCCCCCGACAAGCCCGACAGCATGCTCGATCCCGATGCCATCGCGCAGAGCTATCTGCATTTGCTGCAGCAGCAGCGAAGTGCTTGGACCTGGGAGATCGAACTGCGCCCATGGCTTGAAAGGTTTTAATGGCTTGAAGGTTTTGATGGCTGGAAAAGTTTTGATGGCTTGAAGTCTCGAAGGGTAGAAAAGTTCTGATCGGGCGAAAGGTTTTGATATTTGGGTTGTGGCCCGCCTATAACGACGTCATGTCAAAATCGGCCGCCAGACTGGCTTCGCTCATAAACACCCTTTTGCTCGTCACCATTCTTGCCGCGGCGACCGGCGCGCAGGCGCAGGCGCAGACGCATCGCCGGCATGAACGCGGATCGCCGTCGGATTCGGATCGGCCGGCGCCCGCCGTGGCGGCCGACAAACGCGACAGCGTCGTGGCGGCGCCGGGTCCTTACATGGGGCGGCCGTTCTGGCTGGCGCTGGCGCAATGCGGCGGCGTCTATTTCAAGCTGAATGTCCTTTACACCGACGTCGCCGTGCATGCGCGGGTCACCAAACCGGATCCGACCCTCAATAATGAAGTCACCAGGAAGCTCAATGACGCGATCAAGACCGCGACCATCTTCTATTCCGCGGCCGAGCGTTTTCTGATGAATGACCGCGGCATCGAACGCATCGATGCCGTGCTGATCTACAACGATCAGGCCCGCGCCGCCGGCGATCGGATCAAGGGCAGCGACACCACTGCTTCGATCATAACGGGGCTGAGCGCGGCGAAGACATGTGCGGCGCTCTATCACGCCTGCCAGGCGGCCTATCCCAAGGCATGCAGCGATCAGATTGCGCCGGTCAGCTAGGCTTGTTGGATAGAGCGGGGCGATAGACTTGGGGGCGATAGACTTGGCAGGGAGAAATTCGATGAAGCCGATTGTTGCCACCATTATCGCCGTGGCTGTGCTTGCCACCCAAGTGGTGGCGCGCGCGCAGGACAAACCGACGTCCGATAAGCCTGCGCAACCGGCGCCGGCTGTGATGCCGGCGGATGAACCCCATCAGCCCGGCCTCGGCGAAATCATGTCGCTGCAGCAAATGCGCCACATCAAGCTGTGGTTCGCTGGCAATGCGGCGAATTGGCCGCTCGCCGACTACGAGATCGGTGAACTGGGCGAAGGCTTTAACGATGTGCGGAAGCTTCTCGGCAACGACATCGTCGACCAGAATGTCGGCAAGCCGATCGAGGCTCTGGGGAAGGCGATCGACGGCAAGGATCGCAAAGCCTTCATCGCCGCGTTCGACAATCTCAGCGCCGGCTGCAACGCCTGCCACCACATGCTCGATCACGGCTTCATCGCGATCCAGCGTCCGAACATGCTGCCCTATAGCAACCAGAATTTCGTGCCGCAAAAATAGCATCTCGATGAAGCATGATCTTTTCGGAAAACCGGTTCCCACTTTTCCGGATCATGCTTTAGGGCAGCACCACATAGGCTCGATCATCATAAAGCGCGCCCGCCATTGGCAGGAGTTGCTGACGAAACGCGCGCGTATACGTGGCCGTCACATGGTCCGCAAACGCCTTACGGTTGGCCCAGGCTTCGACGACGGTGAAATGATTGGGCCGGTTCTTTTGCTGGAATACGTCGTAACGGAGATTGCCCGGCTCTGCGGTCGTGGCACTGCTTATTGACCGCAGCAGCGCCACGCAGTCGTCTTTGTGGTCGTTGGTGACGTCGATATGGGTGACGACATAGATCGCGCCCGGCCGATTTTCATGCGGCGCCGGATCGACATAAAGCCCAGCATTGGCGCGGATGTCGGGCGGAACGCTCTGCATCGCACCGATGGTCTCGCGATATTTGAGCGTGCTGTCGGCTTTGTCATGCGCATCGAAGGCCGCTGCGTCGTGCCAGGCTTCGAGGATGACAAAGCGGTTGGGCCGGCCCAATTCGATCAGCGCGTCAAAGCGCAGATTGCCGGCTTCCCTCCGGCTGGCATCGCGGTAGCGCTCGAGCGCCAGCGCCACTCCGGACTGAGCCGACAGTGCGTCGAAAGGCAGCCCCTCGACGTAAGTGGTCAAATAAACGGCGGCGTCTTCCGCGTGCGCGGAAGACACAAGCAGTGCCGCCAAAAATGTCACACTGGAAAACAGCCTAAGGAAAAGGCGCACGAATCCTCCGCACCCACTCGGCAAGCTAGAGCGTGATCCCGAAAAGTGGAAACCGGTTTTCGGAAAAGATCATGCTCAAATGTGAAATCTAGGCCTTGATCCGATTCGCGCGAATCGGATCAAGGCCTAGTTGCGAAGTTCCACTCGCGTCAACGTGCCGCGGCCGGTGCGGCAACACACAGATGGCACATTTTCCACCGATATTTAGGTCGTGGAGTAGGGCGGGCTCGCAAAAGGAGATTCGATCATGACTTACCGCGTCTATTCCGGTCCGCGTGGCTCGCAATCGATCTTACCCTTGGAGAAGGATCGGTATCTGTTTAAGGAGTTCAGCCTTCTCGACGAGGCGCTCGGCTGGGCGCGGCACATCAATAACGGCGGCCGCGTCGCTTTGCTGATCGAAGGCGATGACGGCACGCGGCTGACCAAGCAGCAGATCGCGGCTACGCTTACTCATCCCGAGGCGGGCAAAAGCACCGAACACGCGGCATAATGATTCTTACGCCGCTAGATGGTCACCACGACGTTGCCGAGTAATTTCCCTTGTTCGACCGCCTCGTGCGCGGCGACAATATCGGCGAGCGGGAAAGTTGCCGCCACATTGTTGATGAGTGTACCGGCTTCGAGCGCGCGTGAAATGGCGTTCAGCGCTGCCGCGCGCTCGGCGGCGTCGAGTTCATAGACATAGATGAACTTCAGCGCGATCGCATTGCGCAGAAAGAAAAACAGCGGAACTTCAGCCTTCGGCGCGCCGGTTCCATAGACGACGATGCTGCCGCGGGGGCGCAGCACTTGCGGCATGAGCTTGGCGTTGGCGGAAATATCGAGCTCGATGACCGCATCGACGCCCTTTTTGCCGGTGAGCGCCATGACGCGCTCGCCGACATTTTCGCGGTTATAGTCGATCGTGTGGTCGGCGCCTGCGGCCTTGGCCAGTTTGGCTTTCTCCGGCGAGCTGATTGTTGTGATGACGGTCGCCCCGGCAGCTTTGGCAAACTGGATGGCGTAATGCCCGACGGCGCCAGCGCCGCCGGAAATCAAAAGCGTGACGCCGGGTCTGGCCTCGGCGACGGCAACCGCGTGATAGGCGGTCATCGCCGGAATGCCGAGACAGGCGCCGGCCTCAAAGCTCGTCTTATCCGGAAGCCGAACCGCCAGTTCCGACGGCAGCGTGATGTAGTCCGCGCAAGTTCCGAAGGCGCGCAGCCATTGTGCGTTCCACAGCCACACGCGCTCGCCGATGCGCGTCGCCGGCACGCCGTCACCCACCATGTCGATGGTGCCGGCGCCGTCGCTGTGCGGGATGACGCGGGGGAACGCGATCTTGCGCGTCGACCCGATGCGCGCCTTGACGTCGGACGGATTGACGCCGGAGGCCGCAACTTTGACCCGGACCTCGCCCGGTCCCAGGCGCGGCGTGTCGACCTCGCTGACTTTGAGCACGTCGCGGGCAGGGCCGTTCTTCTCGTAAAAGGCGGCGCGCATTATCGTTCCTCTGCAATCGATGGAGACCAACGGATCTGTAAATTAGCCGAAGAGACGACGCAGGTCAGCCTGTGGGCAACTCTTGGGCAGTGTGCCTCATGGTGTGGTCCATCGTACTGGGCCCCGATAACGCCATGTTCGCGCGCTAGTTTTCGAGTTCCCGGCGGGGCGTTCGGGATCAGGCTTTGTCCTTGAATTATCGGGCAATTCAGCCATACTGCGCAGCAACATGCGGATGGGCCGCGGGGTCGAGGTTTCTTGGAACAGCAGCGTCAAGAGAGCGCCGGTAGCGGCACTGTCAGCCCGTTGAGGTCGAATTCCTGCAACGTGCTGATGGTCTATCCGCGGTTCATGGCGGATTCCTTTTGGAATTTCTCGGAGGCCTGCGAGCTCGTCGGCGCGCGCTATCCCGCGATTCCACTCGGCCTGATCACGGTCGCTGCGCTGTTGCCGAAGTCCTGGAACGTGCGGCTCGTCAACTGCAACACCGAAGATCTCGCCGAGGCCGATCTCGCCTGGGCCGACATGGTGATGACCGGCGGCATGCTGTTTCAGCAGTCGGACACGCTCGAACTCATCGACATGTGCCGCGCGCGCGGACTGCCGGTCGTCGTCGGCGGCCCGGACGTGAGCTCGAGCCCGCACCGCTATGTGACCGCGAATTTCCGCGTCATCGGCGAGGCCGAGGACATCATCCGGGACTTCATCGCGGCTTGGGACAAAGGAGAGCGCGAGGGCACTTTCGAAGCCGTGAAATTCCAGGTCGATGTCACCAAGACCCCGATCCCGCGCTTCGACCTGCTGAAATTCGAGCAGTATCTCTACATCGGCGTGCAGTTCTCGCGCGGCTGTCCGTTCACTTGCGAGTTCTGCGACATCATCGAGCTCTATGGCCGCTCGCCGCGCACCAAATCGCATGCGCAGATGCTGGCCGAACTCGAGACGCTCCATAAGCTCGGCTATCGCGGCCATGTCGATTTCGTCGATGACAATCTCATCGGCAACAAGAAGGCGATCAAGGCGTTCCTGCCGACGCTCGAGACCTGGATCAAAGATCACGATTATCCGTTCGAATTCACCACGGAAGCTTCGCTCAATCTTGCCGATGACGGCGAGTTGCTGGCGATGCTCAAGCGCTCGAACTTCTTCGCCATCTTCGTCGGCATCGAAAGCCCGGACGAGGAAACGCTCAACGCCATGCGGAAGAAGCAGAACGCGCGCCGCAGCATTTCCGATAGCGTGCACAAGATCTATCAGGCCGGCATGTCGGTGACCGCGGGCTTTATCGTCGGCTTCGACACCGAAAAGGGGTCGGTCGCTGGCCCGATGATCGATCTCATCGAGGAAACCAACATTCCGATCGCCATGGTCGGCTTGCTCTATGCGCTGCCGAATACCCAACTCACGCGCCGGCTGGCGCGCGAAGGCCGCCTGCATGTCGACCACGATGCGGCGCCGGCCACCAAGGGCGATCAATGTACCGCCGGCGTGAACTACGAGACCAAGCGCTCCCGGCTCGAAATATTGCGCGACTACCGCAAGATCCTAGAAAAGATTTACGATCCGGAAGCGTTTTGCGGCCGATTGGAGCGGCTTGCGGCGATGCTCGACTGCTCGGGCCGACGCAAGGAACTGCCCGAGGGCGATATCCGCGGCCGCGTCTCGACCATCAAGCTGGTGCACGACCTGATGAACCGCCTGCCGGAAGGCCGCGAACGCTTCTGGAAGGCGTTCACGACCTGCATGTCGATCAATCCGAACTCCGTGCGCGGCATCGTCACGCTGATGGCGTTCTATCTCCATGTCGGGCCGTATTCGCGCTACGTCATGAAGCAGATCGATCGTCAGATCGAGGACATCGAGCAGGGCCGTTTCGTCCCGCCGAAGCTTCTGCCGGCGGTCGCGCCCGAGCCGGTCGCCGTCAACGCATAAGCACTTCGTCAAATAGCCGCTGACGCCAGCGCCGAGAGATCGGCGATGACGCGCAGTGGTGGCTGTTCGGCATATTCGTCGGGCATCTTCGCACGATTGACCCAGAACGGGCGGAAGCCGAACGCGGCGGCGCCCATCACGTCCCAGCGATTCGACGACACGAAGACGGCGTCTACTGGTCTGATGGCAAACCGCGTGGTGACGAGCGCGTAGACTTCGTGCCGCGGCTTGTAGGCGCGCACGGCGTCGACCGAGAGCACGGCATCTAACAGTTGAGACATGCCGGATGCGGCCACCGCTGCGTCGAGCATGGCGGGCGAACCGTTGGACAGGATCGCGGTCTTGAGCCCACGGGCTCTGAGATTCTCCAAAGCGGCGCGCGCGTCGGGAAAGGCATCGAGCTTAAGATAGGCGTCGAGCAGCTTTTGCCGCAGCGCGCGGTCGACCGATGGAAAGCGGGCAAACGCATAATCCAGCGCGCGCTCGGTCAGCGCCCAGAAATCGACGTAGCGGCCGGCTAAGGTCAACGTCCAGCTATATTCGAGCTGCTTGGTCCGCCACAGTTCGGAAAAACGGTCGGCATCGGTGCCGGCCGCGGCGCGGTGGCGCCCAATCGCCGCATGCACGTCGAACAGCGTGCCGTAGGCGTCGAAGACAAAAGCCCGCGGGGTAACCTCGTTCATATCTCCCTCTTCGCTGCCGCAATCAGGGTGTTAAATATCTTGGTGACGAAGGCCGTGCATAACAATGGTAGTTTTGGACAATAGACCCGGATCACAGAGCGACGGGAGGATGATGTGACGCGCCGTTCCATCGCCTGGTCAAAGACGTGGACGTTTTTCGAGGACGATTGGCACGACGGCAATGTGCCGATCATGGGCCCGCGCACCCATGGCGCCTGGCTCGGCACGTCGGTGTTCGACGGCGCTCGCGCTTTCGAGGGCGTAACGCCCGATCTCGACCTCCATATAGCGCGCGTCAACAAATCTGCCAAAGCCATGTGTCTGAAGCCGATGGTGACGGAAGACGCCTGGGTGGCGCTGGTGCGCGAGGGCCAAAAGCACTTCGATCGCGATGCCGCTTTGTATATCCGGCCGATGTATTGGGCCGAGGAGGGCGCGCCGGGCGGCGTGCGGCCCGATCCGGAATCGACCAATTGGTGTCTCACCATCTACGACGCGCCGTTGCCAAATCCGGCCGGCACCGCGATCACGCTGTCGCCGTACCGGCGGCCGACGCGCGAGACCGCCGTGCTCGAGGCCAAAGCCGGCTGCCTTTATCCGAACAATGCGCGCGCTTTGATCGAGGCGAAGGCGCAGGGCTTCGACAATTGTCTGCTCTGCGACATGCTGGGCAATATCGCCGAGCTCGGCACCGCCAATGTCTTTCTAGCGAAAGACGGCGTCGTGTTCACGCCCGAGGCGAACGGCACATATCTCGCCGGCATCACCCGCAACCGCATCATCGGGCTTCTGCGCGACGCCAATTGCACCGTGGTCGAGACGACGCTGCGCTATTCCGACTTCCAGGCCGCCGACGAGATTTTCTCCACCGGCAATTACACGAAAGTGTCGCCGATCACCCGCATCGATGACTGCATGCTGCAGCCGGGGCCGTTCTATCGCAAAGCGCGCGAGCTTTATTGGGACTATGCGCACGCAACGCCGGCGCATGCCTGATCCAAAGACGACTGTCCAATGTTCGTACGCAGCGTACGGCGTGCATTTTGCCCAAAATGCGGGGCGCCGATCTATTCGTTGAACGACGCCATGCCGGATCTCATGTTTATCCGCGCGTCAACCCTCGACGACCTGGAAGTGTTCAAACCCCAAATGGTGGTCTACGCAAGCCGAGGCTCGTCATGTGATTCCTTTGACGCCATCTACCCCGATTTGAGACGATGCCGCCGATGAAACAAAGTTGAAAGCCGGCGAGCGCGGCACTGACTGCAAATTTGCGCCCTAGTAATTCGTCTTGTCGATCCCCGGCACGGTGAGTAGCGAGGACACCGAACGGCCGCGAAGGTCGTAGACGCGCGCATAGGTGACGCCGTCGCGGAGGATGTCGAACAGCACCGGCGCATCGAGTTTGGCGCAGTAGAATTCGCCGAGCACCATGGCGAAATCGGCGCCTTTCGGATCCCAGACGATATTGAATTGCGGGCCGAGTGCGACCGCGACCGGCGGATGCGGACCGCACACCGCGACCGTCCATTGCGCGCGCGGCGGTGTCTCATGATCTCGCGCCAGCGTCGCCAGCAAGCGCCGGGACGCCTGGCTGAACGACAGCCCCCAATAGTCGAGCATGAAATAGGCCCGCGCACCCCGCGCGCCGCCGACCAGATGATTATAGGCGGTGTATTCGTATGGATGCAGCCGCGCCATGGCGACGACCGGCGACACTAGTCCGGCGATCAAAGCGAGCCCGCCGGCGATGACCGCGCTCTTGCCGTAGGCTTGCAGGCGCCGCGCGATCCATGCCGCGGCGAGCCCGCCGAGCGCGGCGAATGGCGGTAGCACGAACACGATATGGCGGATGCCGTTATAGACCACCGGCCGCGTCATCACCGCGATCAGGATCGGCAGCGTGGCTGCGAGCGCCACCGAAAGAAATGCGGCGCGGGTCCCGGCGTCGGCGCCCGTCTTGTCGTCGTTTCGCGCGACAAAGACGAGCGCACCGATGAGCCCGCCGAGGCCGAGCACGAGCATCAGTTCCGGCACTTGGACCGCGAACAATGTCGGCACGTAGCTGCGCGGCATGTCGTCGACGGGGATCAATTGGCCGTCGAACAATTCGCGCCATGGCTTCTCGAACACGGTCGAGAAATATTCGACGGCGCGGAACGGATTGAGCACCGACAGCGCGCTCCACGGCCAGACCAGGCCCATCAGCAGATAGGCGAAGATCGCCGCCGGGATGAACGGCACCAGAAACGATCCCAATTCGGCGAGCGCCGGCTTAAATCCGGACGCGCGCGATCTGATGGCAAAGATCACCGGCAGCGGAAACAGCGCCTCCATCAGCGCGAAGCCGCCGAGCACGCGCGCGCCGATCGACAGTCCGAAGCCGATGCCGCACAGCGCCAGCGTCGCCGGCACAGGCTTCGGATATTCCTCGAACGCGCGCACCAGGCCAAGCAGCGCAATCACCATCACCGCGGCGAACGGTCCGTCCTTGGCGTTGATGAACATGTGGCCGTAATAGAGCGGGCAGGTGGCGACAAGAACGAGCGCGATCAAGCCTGAGAACGGGCCGCCGAGCCGACGCCCCAAGCGCCAGGTCGCGAACAGGCCGACGAGGCCGATCATGGCGCCGATCAGGCGGCGCGTTTCGAACAGGCCGAACGGCAGCACTTTCGCGGCGAGCGTCGCGATCATGTCGAAGCCGCCACCATACATGTAGAGATTGACGAAAGACAATGCGCGCTGGTCGGTGAAGCCGGATTTATAGAGCGACACCAAGAGCGCGCCGTATTGGGAATGGGTGTAATCGTCCCAGCCGAGCCCATAGTCGCGAAAGGTCGCGCACGCGATCACGGCGGTCACCGCCAGAACGCAAAGCGCCAACACGTCGAGCACCCGAGCTGCGGGGATCGATCGAGACTGCAAGGGGAGGGAGTTTACGGCAGCGTGTTGCACGAATCGGCCCGGTTTGGACGCGCGCAATCGAAGTCATGCCGCCCAATTTCAGGAAGGACAATGCGTCAAATGCGCAGAGCCCAATTTTGCTGCACTGTTTTCCGCAAATATTCACCGCTACGGGCGCAAAAGCGGGGCCGGATGGCCCCGCTGTCTTTGTTGCAGCGCGGCAAACGCGCGCGCGTTTTTCCGCGGATGCGAAATTACTTTGTCGCCGCTTCGTACATCTCGGCGACGTGGTCCCAATTGACCAAGTGATCGAGAAACGCCTTGAGATAATCCGGCCGGCGATTGCGGTAGTCGATGTAATAGGAATGTTCCCACACGTCGCAGCCGAGAATGGGCTTGCCGCCATGCACCAACGGGTTCTCGCCGTTCGGCGTCTTCATAATGGCGAGCTTGCCGTCTTTCACCGCAAGCCAGGCCCAGCCCGAGCCGAACTGGGTGATGCCAGCCTGGGTGAAGTCTTCCTTGAACTTCGCCAGCGGGCCGATGTCGGAGGTGATCTGCTTTTCCAGCTTGCCGGGAAGCTTGTCGCCGCCGCCGTCTTTCTTCATCCATTTCCAGAAATGGATGTGGTTGTAGTGCTGCGCTGCGTTGTTGAAGAGGCCAGGCACTTTGCCGAAGGTCCCGACCACGACTTCCTCGACCGACTTGTTTTCCCATTCCGTGCCCTTGGCGAGATTATTGCCGGCGGTCACGTAGGCCTGGTGATGCTTGTCGTGATGGAATTCGAGCGTTTCCTTGGACATGTACGGGCCGAGCGCATCATACGGATAGGGAAGTTCGGGCAGGGTGAATGCCATTGGTCTACTCCTCAATGTGAAACCTAAGACGGCGGCTGCGCGCCGATGAAACCGCGCGGGAAAGAGAATGGTTCCTCTAGATAGGGCCAATAGATAGGGCCAAGCCAGGGGGTTCGGCAACGCCCGCGGCGTTAACGAGACTGCCAAATTCATGCACGCCAAACGGGTGAATAGGGATAATAGTCCTTGCGCGGTCCTGGAACCGTCGCCACAATGATTTCAAAAGGCGGCTCGGGTGTATCGGACCGAGGCCGATAATTGGCTATGTACTTGTTTTTATTGGTTTTTGGTGTGCTGTTAAGTGTGGCCGGCGTCGTCCTCGCCGCTTCCGGTCTGTCTGTCCACGACCGTACGTTCGACCTCACGCTGGTGACGCCCGGCATGGTCGCGTTTGCCGGCGGTCTGCTTCTGATCGGTCTCGGTTTTGCGTTGCGGGTGTTACAGCGCATCGAGAACGCATTGGCGGTTCGTCCGGCAGTGGCGCGCGCGGCGCGCGCGGGTGAAGCCACCGAAGCGGACGTGTCGGCGAACATGTCGGGGAACATGGCAGCTACCGCGGAAGCTCCGAGCGAGCCGTCGCGCATTCCATTCCCGGCGAAGATCACGCGCCTGCCGCACAGCGCGGCGGTTCCCGCGCCGGCGCCGTTCGCGGCGGCTGCCGAGAGGCGAACGGAAGATATGCCGCAAAAATTTCCCAAAGTGGCGCGCGTCGGGCCCGCACCGGCCATCGAGGATCTCGACCTCGCGCCGCCTACATTCGCTCCCGCTTCACTCGATGCCGGCGACGAGAGCGCCGACGAAAATGTCGGGCCGTTCGTGCCGCGCGCCGGCAAAGCGCGAAATGGCGCTGGGTCGACAACCAGGCTTTCGCCGCGGCTCGATGTCAGTGCGCGTGCGCCGCTCGCCGCGGAGCGGCCAAAGGGGCCGGCCTTCGACGCGTTGTGGCCGAAAGGCCCGCGGCCGGCGCGCGCCGGTGCCGCGCAGGCAAAACCTGTGGAAGCGCCGGCGATACCCCTCACGGCTCCTGAACCCATGGTCGAGGAACAGGCCGTCGATCCGTCGTCCGCCGTGATGCCTGACGAAGCGCCGGAGCCGGTCACGATCCTCAAATCCGGGGTCGTCGATGGCATGGCCTATACGTTGTACTCGGACGGCTCCATCGAGGCGCAATTGCCGCAAGGCATGATTCGCTTCGGTTCGATCACCGAGTTGCGCGCGCATATCGAGCAAGACTCGCAGACGTAACTCGCAGACGTAACGCGCAGCCTTAAATCGCAGGCTTGGCTGATACCCAATTATACAGTTCTGATTAGTTGTGGCGCGGACGCCGCAAGAGTGTTTTTATTGCTTTTACTCCGCCAACGTAATATACGCTAAGTGTACGCGCAAATATCCATTGTGTACTGCCTGAACTGTAGCGTTCGAATGCTTGCCGATTGCGTGGAGCTGGAAATGAATCGCGCCCGACCGGCGCGATCTCGACATCGGGCTTACCAACGCAACGCCATTTGAAAGATCCGACACGATGGCCGAGACTGCAGGCGACAGCGTCTTCATCGAACTGACCGCGGACATCGTGTCCGCCTATGTCAGCAACAATTCGGTGCCGAGCGCCGAAATCCCCAATCTGATCGGCCAGATTTTTTCCGCGCTGAAGCGGGTTTCCGGCGGCCAAGTGGCCGCCACCGCCGAGCCGCTCAAGCCCGCCGTGCCGGTGAAGCGCTCGGTCACGCCGGAATATATCATCTGCCTCGAAGACGGCCTGAAATTCAAATCGCTCAAGCGCCATCTGCGCACGCGCTACAACATGACGCCGGATCAATATCGCGAGAAATGGGGCCTGCCCCCCGACTATTCGATGGTGGCGCCGAAATACGCCGAAGCCCGCTCGCAGCTCGCCAAGCAGATGGGGCTCGGCCAGCAGCGCCGCCGCCGCAAATAGCGCAGTCAACTCGCACAGCGCTTGCTCAGCGCTGCAACACGCCGACCGCGCGATTGGCAAAACTCAAGCGCTCCGACATTACCGCGACGATGTAGCCGAGCAGTGCCTGGCTCAACGCCGGCTCGTCTTTTTTGATGCGCGCGTAAGCTTCGGCGGCGAGCTCGAACAGCACGCTTTCGGACTCGGCGACGATGGTCGCGCTGCGCGGCCGGCCGGTGATCAGGCCCATTTCGCCGATCGTGGTATGGCGCCCGAGGCTGCGCACGCGCATGGTCCGCTCCTCGCCGAGATCGACGACGATGCCGATGCGGCCTTCGAGAATGAAATGCATCGAGGTTGCCGCGTCGCCTTGGCGCGCAATGACGTCGCCCTCGCGCACTTCCATGCGGTGGCAATATTCGGTCAAGCGGTCGGCCAACTGCGCGTCGCCGAGCGCGTCGGCCAGCCAGGTGCGCAGCGATCCGGCATCGTCGTCGCCGCTGTGGTGCGCCTCGATGATCTGCTGTTCGCAGGATTCCAGCGCCCGGTCGAGATCGGGCGCGATGATGACGTCGTCCGAAATGAAACGCGCCGTGCGGAACGCGCGCTCGAGTTCCGTGGTCAGGTTGACCAGCACGACTTGCGCGTTGTAAGTGGCCGCGGCCTGCTTGATCTGCGCGAAGCTATGCGTCGCCGAGGAATCGATGCCGGTCACCAGGCGAAAATCGAAGATCAGAAAACGGCAGCTCGGCTGGCTCATCAGCAGCGTCTTGACGTGCTGGTACAAACGGTTGGCCGAACCGAAGAACAGATAGCTCTGCAGCGCCATGCCCTGAAGCTCGCCGCCGTGATCGGCTAACAGCGACAGCTCGTACGGTCCGCGATCGAGCGAAGAGCGAAATTCCGAGCCGTCGAAGCTGAACTTGATCGCGCTGACCCGGCTCGCGCTCAGCGCAAAGGTGGCGCAGCCGATCACGATGCCGATCAGCACGCCGGCGACAAAGCCCGAATAGATGATCAGGATCGCGATCGCGAGCAGCGACAGATATTCGAGCGGCAACAACCGCCGCGACGAATGCAGGAGCCATTGATAGACGAGGTCGGCGCCGAGATAGAACAATAGCCCGCAGAGAATGAATTTTGGCACATAGCCGAGAAAAAACGGATCGGCGATGAGCACCGCGGCCGAGACCGCGGCGACGGTCAGCCCGCCGAGGCGGCTGGTAGCGCCCACGGTGCGGACCAGGATCGAACGGCTCAGCGATGTGCAGCTCACATAGCCGCCCAGCGCCGCCGTCGCCAGATTGGCCAGGCCGAGAACCTTGAGGTCGCGTTCGATATTGGCTTCGGATCGCGTGGCGATCTCGATCCCGGTCGTATTGAGCAGCAGCGTTGCGATGGTGACGAACATCACCGCGAGCGCGTCGCCCGCCAACGACGGCAGTGACGACCAGGGGAAGGCCTGCAACGCCGCGGGTTTCCACGGCAAGATCAATCCCGCCGCCGGCTGCAGACGGAACATCCAGCCGGCGGCTTGGGCGTCGGCGAGCGTCATGCCGGTCGCAAGCCGCACCAGGTGGGCGATGGCAAAGGCGATCAACAGCACGCCCGGCAGGATGAAGGGATTTTTGGAGCGCCGCAGCAGCACGAAGAGCGTCGCCGCTACGACGACGGCGGGTCCGATCCGCTCGGCGATCGAAGCGTCGAAAAACGCGCCGAGATTGGCGAGTGCCGGGCGCTGATTGGTGACGATCTGGACCGCACCGGTGACCATGAGCCAACCGGTCGCGCCGAGAAATCCGCCGATTACCGGGTAGGGTACGAAACGGATCGCGCGCCCGGCATGCGTGAATCCAAGCACACAGAGGAAAAGTCCGGTGAGCCCGGTCGCAAGCGCCATCGCTATGAGCACCGGGCCGAGAAGATCAGTAGCGCCGCCTGCCACAAGCCGCTGCACGAGCGTTGTGATGAGCGCGGCAATAACGACGGAGATCGAGCTGTCTGGTCCGGCAACGGCAAAGGGCAGCGAACTGCGCAGCGCCACGATCGTTCCGCCCAGGGCCGCCGACAGGAAAGTGACCGCAATGCCGTAGGACAGGTAGCGTTCAAGCGGGCCCGTGAAAATCAGCGCCGCGTAAGACAGGCAATAGGCGACCGACAAGACGCTGCACACCGCGCCGGCGAATATGTCGATCGATGCTGCGCGGAAATTAAGAGTGCCCAACGGATGCCCACCTACGCCCGGAACGACACTATACGATCATGGACATGACCAGGTAGCCACTGCCATATCAGCATGGCCGAATGGGTCGCCTTATGCCGCCGGCACAAGCGCCGTGCGCGCATCGGAACGAATCCGCTCGACCATCGAGCGAAAGCCGTTCGAGCGCTGCGGCGTCAGGTGTTCCTTGAGCCCAAGCCCTTCGAACAGCTTGACGGCGTCGGTCGCGATAATGTGCTTCGCGGTCTGCCCCGAATAGGTCGCCAACAGGATGGCGATCAGGCCGCGCACGATATGGGCGTCGCTGTCGCCTTCGAAGGTCAGGATGGGGCCGTCCGCGCCATTGCGACGTACCGAGGTCTCGAGCCACACCTGGCTGGCGCAGCCCTGAACCTTGTTGGCGTCGTTATGCGCACCCGCCGAAAGCGGCGGCAATTCCCGCCCCAGCTCGATCAGGTAGCGGTAACGGTCGTCCCAATCGTCGAGGATCGAGAAATTGTCGGTTATGTCGTCAATATTGGCCATACGCTCCGTCCTGCGCTCTATATAGAGTGTCAGGCGCGGCAGGTCGACGTGTTCAGGGTGGCCAGGACAGCGTTAGATGGAGCGCTTGGCGTCCTTGCGCGGCGCCGGGCCCCGCCACGCCGGAGCGACATCGGTCGCCTTGAGCGTGTTCTGTGACGCGCGGTTGAAGGCGGCCTGGTCCATCGCCGGCTTGTCCAACGCGGCTTTGCCGAAACGCGCGCCGTTGGCAGCAACCGATCCGGTCTCTTTCGGCGCCAGCGAGTCTGTCAAGAACTCATAAAGCATCTTGGCGCCGGCCTGGGCCTTGTAGCCGAGCTCGGTCGCGACGTGCGAGCCGACCGTGCAGGCGTCGGGCTGACGCGAGCAGAATTGCCGCAGATCGCCGACGGTGGCGGAAGCCGCCGAAATCGCATCGGTGGCGCCCACGCCATTCGCCGGCACCGGCTGCGACGAGCCGGTCGGCAGCAGGATCAGCACCACGCTGAGCCAAAACGCCATGCGCACGAGAAAGAACATCAAATCCCCCGCGACAAACATTGTCGCACGTGAGGAGACGTTAGCAGGCAGCATTGAAAGCTGCGTTTGATCACTCGGTACGTTTTTGCGCATAATTGACGAGAATAAGCCGCAAATTTTCGGACAATTTGAAATAATTTTATTTACCTAAAATTTGAGCGAACGCCGGTTCCCGCGCTCTGCCGGCATAAGCCCGGCGTGGGCTTGCCGCTTGTCCGAACAATTCCTCGCAATTTCGCCGCGTCACCGCCGCTTGCGCGCAATTGTGGCGGAGATTTTGGCAACGAGCGATTCACCATGACGCTCAAATCCGCGGCCGCGGACGCTTCGCCGCGCCCGGCGACGCGCTCGTTACCGGCGGCGCGGCGCAGCCCTTAGCGTTCGCTTAAGCGGCCTCTGACACGATCACGCCCATCGAAAAAGGGGGCGCGTCTGCACAGCCGGGCGTGCAATGGGAAATTGGGCCTGCTTGCGCCGATATGCAATTATATAGAGACGCTGGTCCATCCGACGGCGCAGCAAGATGTGCTGACCGCGGCGCGTCATCGCGCCTTCATCGCGCCGCGTCTGCTCGGCAGCGTCATCGCGCTTGCGTCATTTCCGGTCTACCTCCTGATCCGCGGCGCGCCGAGCATAATCGAATTATTGGCTTTTGCCTGGCTCATCGTGCCGATCGCGATCGCGTATTTTCTTTCGCGCACCGGCCGCTATGAGAGCGCACATATATTGTCCTCGCTGGCGCTAACCGGATTGGTGACGGCGATTGCGGCGTCGACTGGCGGCATCGCATCCTTCGCCGCGATCTGGCTCGTCATCGTGCCGCTCGAGGCCGCGTTGTCGGCATCGCGCCGCGTGGTCGCTGTGGCTTCTACATTTGCCTTGAGCGCCGCCGGTCTGTTGGTGCTGCTCGGCGAATATCATCTGCTGCTGGCGCCGTCGGCGAGCGCGTCCGCTGCGTTTGCCGCACTCGGCATCGTCTCCGCGGCGCTTTATGCAACCGGCCTTGCGCTTGGCGCCGAAGCACAGGCGCGCACCAGTTTCTGGCTGCTCTATGCCGAGGAAGGCCGCTATCGGCTTCTGGCGCATAACATCACCGACGTGATCACCCGCCACGGCCGCGACGGCGCGGTGCTGTTCGTCTCGCCGACGGCTGAAGCCCTTTTCGGTTCACGCGTCGCCGATTTGCACGGTCACGGCCTGTTCGATCGCGTGCATGTTGGCGATCGCCCCGCTTATCTGACCGCTTTGGGCGACGCCGCAGCGCTTGGTGAAACGAGCTCGGTCGAATTCCGCGTACGGCGCGATACCCCCGATGCCGACGATCAGCCTGCATCCGAATTCGTTTGGATCGAAATGCGCTGCCGCTCGTTCGATCAAACCATGGTCGGCGCCGCGGACCGCCGCGAAGTCGTCGCGGTCTTGCGCGATGTGACCGAACGCAAGTTGCTGCAGCAGGCGCAATTCGACGCGCATGCCGAAGCGGCGCGCGCCAACGACGCCAAGAGCCGCTTCCTCGGCACCATGAGCCATGAATTGCGCACGCCGCTCAATGCCGTCATCGGCTTCTCCGACATGCTGATGAAGGAAGGCGAACTGATGCTCGACGGCAAGCGCCGCAATGAATATGCCGGCCTCATCAACACCTCAGGCAAGCATCTGTTGTCGGTGGTCAACGGCATCCTCGACATGTCGAAGATCGAGACCGGTAATTTCGAGATCACACCGGAGCCCTTTGCCCCGGCGCAGGTCATCGCCGGCTGCTGCGGCCTGCTGACGCTGCGCGCGAGCGAGGCAGGCGTTCGGCTGGAACAACTCGCCACCGCCGATCTTCCCGATGTCGTCGCCGACAAGCGCGCCGTCAGTCAGATCCTGCTCAATCTGGTGTCGAACGCGATCCGCTTCACCGATCGCGGCGGCACGGTGACGGTCGGGGCGCGCGCTGAAGCGGCCACGATCACCTTTATCGTCGAGGACGACGGCGTCGGCATCAATGATGCGGATCTGGCCCGCGTCGGCGAGCCGTATTTCCAGGCCGCCGGGTCCTATGAACGCCGCCACAGCGGCACCGGATTGGGCCTGTCCATCGTCAAGGGACTGGTGCGGCTTCACGGCGGCGACTTGTCGATCCGCAGCCGCGTCGGTCACGGCACGCGCGTCACCGTGCGCCTGCCGCTCGACTGCGAACGCGCGCGGCCGATCAGAGAATTGGCAGACACGCCATCTGCCGACGTGGTGAGTTATTTGGCAACAGGTGTGGCGGTTGGCGCCGCGCCGCATGCGGCTGGCGCGGAGACCGTGCGCGAAGGCGCGTCGCGGCTGACCCTCGAAGATATTCAGGTGAAGAAAAGTGCCTAAGCGCCGCAAATCCCGTGTTCCGCTGCACATGCGTGCCGCCGGCGCCGGCGGCGCGCTGCTGTTCGGCGTTTGGGATCGGGCAGCGCAGCGGCCGATGGATTTTGCCGCCATCCTTGCCGCGGCCACGATCAGCACCATTGTCGTCGTCAATGCGGTTTTCCTGCAGACCGGCTCGCGGTCGGCGCCGTACTTTACGCCGCCGGCTGCCGCCGGCGCCGCAGCCGGTCCAATGGCAAGTTCCTCGTCCGGTCTCTCGCAGATCACCGGCACGGCCTCGGCCAAGCCAACCGAGCAGATCGTCGCAACCCGCCCGGTCGCGACCAACGCCATCGCCGCGCAACCGGTGTCCGCGCGCCGCGACGATCCGATCGCCGATCTGATCGCGCCGCAGCCGTCGCCGCGGATCATGGCGGTGCAACGCGCGCTGTCGGAATACGGCTATGGCCAGATCAAGCCGTCCGGCATTTTGGACGGCCCGACCAGCTCAGCAATCCAAAAATTCGAGCACGAACATAAAATGCCGGTTACCGGCCGCGTCAGCGAGCGCTTGGTCGGCGAACTCACCTCGCTGGTCGGCCATCCGTTGAATTAGGCGTCTTCGCTCCAGGCGGCCCTTCGCAAGGCGCAATTTCCGTGGTTATGGAGTCCGCGTGTGCGGATTTCCTCCGCGCCACGGGACACGGCAAGTTTGCCGATCAAGGGTGGGCATGCGCCTTAAATCCGCACTTTGGGTCGCTGCTTATCTGCGCCGCTGCCAGGTCGAGGGCACGTTCGGGGTGGTGCGCCGGCGCGGCGCGGAGGAGGCCGGCGCCATCTATGTCCGCATCGACAGGCTCAACGGCACGTCGGACCTGTTCGGGCCGGCGCCGCAAAGCGAGATCGATAGCGGCCGCGGCGATCGTTCCTTCGTGCCGTGTCTTGCCGAGCGGCCGGCGCCCGACGCGACGGTCGAGGCCTATCTGGCGCGCGAGATCAAATTCGATACCGATGTGTGGATTGTCGAAGTCGAGGATCCGGCCGGGCGGAATTACTTGGACGTCGTGAGCGGTTAAGACGCCGAGCTCAAGACGCGCCGCGGCTCTCGCCGGTCCGCTGTGCCGCCGGCGCGCGGCGCACCGTCACGGTCGCGGTCCGCGCGCGGGCGCGCGCTTCCTCGTCCCGCGTCAGCGGCCGATGCGGCACCACGGCGCGCTCGGTATTGTGCAGCGCCTGCCAGATCGCGACCATGTGTTCGGCGGCTTGCATCGCCATCTCGTCATAAAGCGCCGCGAGCGCATGCACGCGCGCCACCGAATGGCCGATGGTCGGATTGACGAAGAGCAGGATGCGATAAAGCACGTCGCGCGGCATGGCGAGCGCTTTGGCCGCCGTCACGATCGGCTCGCCGAGATCGTCGCCGGCGATACGGCGCGCTTGCGCGCGAGCGACGCGCAGCGATTGCGCGAGATAGGCGGCGAAGTCTTCGCGGTTCCTCGCCAGCGCCGCGGTTTCCATCCGCTGGATGACGACGGTCTCTTTGCTGAGCCCGATACGGCCGGCCGGCATCGGCGCGGCAACGTGAAGATTGAGAAGAATGAGCCGCCGCTCGTCGGCACTCGCGGCGAAAAACCGTTCGTTGAGCTCGCTCGCGACATCCGGCGCGATCGCATCGGGCGCGACAGTCGCCGGACGTTCCGGTTCGCTCCGCTTCGGCGGCAAGGGAGGCGCGACTGGAAGCGGGACCTCGGGCGGCTTGACCGGCTCCGGGCCTCTGGCTACCGGAGGAACCGGCGCCGCCACCGTGGTCCAGCCCGGCTTCGGCTGCAACACCGGATGCGAGCGCACCAGCGCGGCGACGTTGGGCACGTCGGCTGCGAGCCGGGCGATCACGCGAACCGGCGGCGACAGATGGCGCGCCAGCCGCCCGGCGACGGCGAGGCGGGTCGCCACATCCACGGCATCGAGCAGGCGCAACGCCAGTTCGGTGTAATGGCGCTTTTCTTCGTAAGTATGGGTCAGCTTCTGGACATAGAGGTCGGTGAGCACGCGAAGGAGCGTCGGTCGCATATCGACCCCGTCGCGGAACCCAAGATGTGTGAGATTGTCGAGGTTCGACAGAATACAGCTTTCCATACGCGTCGCTCGATCGCAACAAACCGGGTGATTTGGATCACCATACTAATTCCTGCGCGTTAGCGAGCCGTTAACCTTGCATGCCGCTTAATCACCCCGATGCCGATGTCCGCGCATAGGGCCAGGACGCACTTTGCCGGCGGCAGAGGAAAACGGCTGGTGGGTAACGTAATCAAATTCCCGGACGAGGGGCGCATTGTGCGTTTCGGGCGTGACGCCGCGGAGGAATCCGCGACGATCATCATCCTGCCGGTTATTCGGATCGAACGGTACATGGATCCGAAAGCCGAAGGGGCCGAACCGCAGACGCATCCTCCGGCACAGAATGGCAGCCGTCGACGGTTGAGGCGGCGCTAAGCGGTTCGCCCGATGTTGACGTGGTGCTGTTGCCGACGCGACACGAGACCGGCGGTGTGGGCCGTCCTCGCGCTGCTCGTGCTGTCTGGCTGTTCCAGCATCGGCGATCTTGGCGAGCTGAACCCGCATCCGGTGTCCGACGGCATTCACGATTGGGTTGGCCAGGAAGCAGCTCTCAGAGGCGGCGCTCCGATCTCGGCCTACAATCTCACCGACGATGAACATACGCTGCGCGATGTCGCCTTTCCCCTGATCGAGCCGCCCTACGACCGGCAGCGCTGGGACGCGGTGGTTTACGAATGGGGCGACAAGCATTCGTTTCAGCACGCGCTCTGGAACTACGATCCGACGGCCTATTACCGCAAGCTCCAGGCTCAGCTCTATCGCTCGACCGCTGCGCGCTACAGTCAGATTATCGATGATATCCGTAATGACCTCGTGCGCCTCCCGCCGTTCTTCATGATCGCGCGCAAGGTCGCCGATCTCGACCGCCGCCGTCAGGCGGCCATGGCGCAAATTCCCAATCTCAATGCGCCGGAGCGTTTCAATGCGGAGGCGCGCATCGCCGAGAACAGCCTCACCATCGCCTGGGTCCATACGACGCTGAATGAACGTTGCACGAGCTATCGTTACGCCATCGAGCGCCTCGCGGTTGCCGAGCCGGAACTTGCGGCGGCGGAAGCGGACCGGCTGTTGACCGAACTGTCGCAGCAGATCGCCGCCAATGACGTGCGGGTGGTGGCGGCGCCCCGCTTTGCTTATGCCTCGGCGCCCGCGGCCGTCGTCGCCGGGCCGCGTCTGCGTTAGAGCAGAGAGCAATTACTGCTGCGCTGACTGCAGCTGGCACTTCGCTGCCGCCAGCGCGCGGCGCGCCATCGGCATCAGCCCGGGTTCCGGCGCCAGCGCGCGGAGCACGATGAGCCCCACCGTACTCGGTGACTCGATGATCAGCCGGTCGGCGGCGGTGACGTCTTCTTCTTCCGGCATGTCCGCATGCTGCTCGGGCGTCATCAAATCGAGCTCGATGGTGCGGCGGCCGGCGGCGCGGTCGTTGATGGCGTAATAGGCGACGCTCTTTCGGGTGTAGAAGGTGACCGACGTATAGGCTTGGCTCACCGGGGCGATCAGCTTGATCGAACCCTTGGTCAGATCGTAGCGGCATACCGCGGCAGCAAAGGCCGGATCCATGAACGGCATGATCGTCGCTTCCGCCGTCGGCGCAGGCAGCGGCACCATGGCGTTGACCGGCGTCAACGGCATGAGCCGCGAATAGGCGTCCTGCGTCGCCGCCTGCGGCATGGCCAGCACCGTCGACAAATGCACGATGCCGCCGAGGATAAGGCCGGAGAGAATCCACAACAGCGCGCGGATCATGTGCAGCCCTTTCGTGCCACGGCCGGCATCGGACCCTCTTTGGTCGTGCCGGTGGAGACCCCGATCGGCGTATCGTAGAGCCGCAACACCAGCACGAACTTGTCGACGCCTCCGGTCGGCAGCCAATTGCCCGGCCGCGCCAGCGGCGCAACGGTGATGGCAAAGCTGCCGTCGCCGCCGCGCACGATCTCGTCGCTGGTGAAACTGTGCCGGTCGATGGTGTTAGCGACGAGTTTGCCGTCCGGATCGTAGAGCGTGACGGTCCAATAGCGCGCCGCGGGCGTCATGCCGCTGATCGTAAACGTGCAGCGGCCGTCAAAACCGTTTTTGCCATCGTCGCTCTTCGCATAGAAGGCAACGCCGTCGCCTATTCCGGTCGGCAATTCGCCGGTGCGCGCGATGGTGGCGCGCGCATAGGGGTCGATATCGACCGAGCCGCTCTTCGGCCACGCCGTCCAGGCGCCGATGGTCAGCGAGCCGAAGGCGACGCCGCGCGTCAGCGTCAGCCAGGTCGCGCCCAGCCCGACCGCGGCCGCGATCAAGAAGGTGATGAACGAACCGATCAGAAGCCGCATGAAAGAACCGGATCGGAATGATGCCGCGCGGGCATTTTGGTGGTCATCGCGCGACGAATGCCAAACTAATCGCCGCGCGAATTCGCGGTTGCTCGGTCGGCCGCCGTCGCGAAGGTATTCGCAGGAGTAAGCGCGCCCTGCTTGCCGCTGTCGCGAGCGCCGGCGGGCGCTGCACCAGCCGCGTCCTGCGCCGTCAGCGCGTGACTGGCATCGTCGAGCATATGCTCCACCGCGATCAGCGCTTCGGTGCCTTTGCGCGTCAGCAAGGCCGGATGCGGCTCGTTGCTGGACACGAACGAAGTATCGGTCATGGCCGGAGCGTGTTCGGGGGCCGGGAAGCCGGCCAGGGGCCGCAATTCGACGCTCTGATGGGCGTAAGTCATGATGTTGTGCCAGGTCATTGCCGGCAGCGTGCCGCCGGTCATGCGTTTGGTCGGCGAGAAGTCGTCGTTGCCCATCCACACCGCGCCGACGAAGTTGCCGGTGTAGCCGACGAACCAGGCGTCGCGCCAGCTATTGGTGGTGCCGGTCTTGCCGGCGACTTTGATGCCGTCGAGCTGCGCGCGTTTGCCTGTGCCGTTTTCGACCACCGAGTTCATCATCTTGATCATGTCGAGCGCGACCTGTGGCGAGATCACTTGCTTCGGCTTCGGCCCGTCGCGGTCGAAGCGCCAGACCAATTGGCCGGTGCCGGTGCGCACTTCGAGTGCCGCATGCGGCGTCACCGCGCGGCCGAGATTGGGGAAAGTCGCGTAGGCGACCGCGTGCTCATACACGTAGACTTCGTCGGCGCCGATCGGCAGCGACGGCGTATCCGGCAGCGGCGCGTGAATGCCGAAATTGCGCGCGGTCTGTACGATCATGGCGCGGCCGAGCTTCGGATTGCCGTGGCCTAGCTCGATCGACAGCCTGACCGGAATGACATTGATCGAGTGGGTGATCGCCTCGATCAACGTGACCGGCCCGGAAAAGCCGCCAGAATAATTATGCGGACACCAATTGCCGATGCAGACCGGGCCGCCATCAACCACAGAGTTCGGCGTGAAGCCGTTGGCGAGCGCGGTCGCATAGACATAGGGCTTGAACGACGAGCCGGGCTGGCGCAGCGCGTCGGTGGCGCGGTTGAACTGGCTGGCGCCGTAATCGCGGCCGCCGATCATGGCGCGGATGCCGCCGTCGAGATCGGCGAACACGGCCGCCGATTGACTGGCGCCGTAGTCGTGGCCGTATTGGCGCAATTCGGTTTCGATTTCGTGCTCGGCGTAGTGCTGCAGATTGGAATCGAGCGCGGTGCGCACCACGAAATAACGGTCGGTAACCGATTTCGGGAGTGTATCGACGAGTTTGCGCATCTCGTCGAAAGCGAAGTCGAGATAGTAATTCGGCGCGGCTTCGACGGTGCGGTCGATCGGCGTCGCCGGATTGCGCCGCGCGCCGTAAACCTGACCCTCGGTCATGAAGCTGTTGGCGACCAGATTGTCGAGCACGACATTGGCGCGGGCGCGCGCCGCCGGCAAATTGACCAGCGGAGAGTATTTGGTCGGCGCCTTGAACATGCCGGCCAGCATCGCGGCTTCCGACAGCGTCACGTCGCGCACCGATTTGCCGAAATAATATTCGGCCGCGGCATCGACGCCGAAGGCGCCGCCGCCGAGATAGGCGCGGTCGAGATAGAGCTTGAGGATCTCGTTTTTGGTGAGATGCGTCTCCAGCCACAGCGCCAGGAACGCCTCGTTGATCTTGCGCTGGATGGTGCGCTCGTTCGACAGGAACAGGTTCTTGGCGAGCTGCTGCGTCAAGGTCGAGCCGCCTTGCACCACGCCGCCGGCCTGGGCGTTGGTCATCAGCGCGCGGAATGTGCCTTGGAAATCGATGCCGAAATGCTCGTAGAAGCGCCGGTCCTCGGTCGCCAGAACCGCCTTGATCAGGTGATCCGGGAACTGATCGAGCGGCACCAATTCATTGTGCTTGATGCCGCGATTGCCGACCTCGTTGCCGAAACGATCGAGGAAGGTGACGGCGAGATCGGATTTCTTCAGCCAGTCGTCGTCGGAGGTCTGGCGGAACGCCGGAATGCCGAGCACCAGCATGAGAAACAGGCCGCCGGTGCCGAGCGTTGCCATTTCCGACAGCGGCTCGACCAGGATCCAGCGCCGCCAGCCGGCGACGTGCCAGCTATCCATGGCCGCGGTGAAGCGCTCATAGAGTTCCCGCGCCCACTTGCCGGCCTGGAAAATCGCGGAATCGACGCGGGCGTCGATATCGAGCAGCAGCCGCCTGAGCTTGGGCTGCCAATCATCGCCCGGATCCGGGAACATGTCCGTCACTACCGCGCGCTCCGGAATTCGGCTCGAACCACCACACCCGCCTTCTTAACCGACCGGGGTTTGGCCGGCCATAATTAGTTGCGGCGGCGTGAGTCGAACGCCCGCCGGCGGCCTGCACTACCGTTATCGCAAGCCGCCCGTTATCACAGGGTGAATGGCAATCAGGGGTAATTTTGGCATATGTAGGTTCGCCCGGAGAACAGCATGGCAACGGCCGACAATAGCCCGGACGATATCCCGTTCTGGCGGCGCAAGTCGCTGGAGGAAATGACTGATTCGGAATGGGAGAGCCTGTGCGACGGCTGCGGCAAATGCTGCCTCAACAAGCTCGAGGAAGAGGGCAACGACGCCGATACCTATTACACCGATGTCGGCTGCCGGCTGCTCGACGGCGAAACATGCCGCTGCCGCGACTACGTGCACCGGCTTGAGCAGGTCGACGATTGCGTGCGGCTGACGCCCGAGAGCCTCAAAACCATCAATTGGCTGCCGCCGTCCTGCGCCTATGTGCTGGTCGCCAAGGGCAGGGACCTCTACTGGTGGCATCCGCTGGTCTCCGGCGACCCCGAAACGGTGCATATCGCCGGCGTCTCGGTCAGGGGCCGCATGAGCGCGACCGAGGAGACCGTGCCGGACGAGGACCTCGAGGACTACATCGTCAGCTGGCCGCAGAAATTGCCGAAAGCGGCGCGGCGGCGGCGTCCGTAAATTCCTTGTCACGCCGGGAGGAAAACTCGCGCACCCCTGGTCTGCATATTGGATGCTTGCCAGGGCACGTCGCGACAGCCAATTGATGCCGTTTGGCGAGGTTGGCCCAACCAATCGGTTCTGATGACAAGCGAAATTGTACCCGAGGAGACGCAACGCATTGCCGCTGACGCCGAGCGAAACGCAATGAGCCGCGCATTTCGCGAATCGCAAGCCGCCATGGCGCCGCCCCCGGCCGCTCCGACATCCGTCGATCATGCCGCTGCGCGCGCCATCGTCTTCGGTATCATGCTGGCGATGTTCCTCTCGGCGCTCGAACAAACCATCGTCGCGCCGGCGCTGCCGGCCATCGGCAAAAGCCTCGGCGGTCTCGACGAACTGTCATGGGTGGTGGCGGCCTATCTGCTCGCGGCGACGGCGGCGACGCCGCTGTTTGGCAAGCTCTCCGACATCTACGGCCGGCGCACGATCATGCTCTGCGCGATCGGAATCTTCGTCGTCGGTTCGGTGGCCTGCGCGCTGGCGCCATCGATCTGGGTCCTGATCGTGGCGCGCGGGTTGCAAGGCATCGGCGGCGGCGGGCTGTTGCCGATCGCGCAGACCGTCATCGCCGACATGTTGAGCCCGCGCGAGCGGCCGATCATCCAAGGTTACACGTCCATCATGTTCATGACCGCGAGCACGCTCGGCCCGGTGCTCGGCGGCTTGCTCACCGATCACCTGCATTGGTCGCTGATTTTCTGGATCAATTTTCCGCTCGGCGTCATCGCGCTCGTGACCACCGACCGCGCGTTGCGCAAATTGCCGCGTCACGACCGCCGCCATCAACTCGACGTCTTCGGCGCGTCGGCGATGGTTGCGGCGGCGCTGGCGCTGATGCTGGCCTTGGCATGGGGCGGCACGCATTATCCGTGGGATTCGTGGCAGGTCGTGTCCCTGTTTGTTGCTTCCGCTTTATTATGGGGCCTCTTCGTGTTGCGGCTTCTCACTGCGCGCGAGCCGTTCATTCCGCTCTCCATTCTCGGCGACCGCGTGACCGGCACCATCATTTGCGCCGCCTTCTTCGCGGTCGGCACCATCGTCGGCATCACCATCTATACGCCGCTCTATTGCCAGACCGTGCTCGGCATTTCGGCGAGCCAATCGGGATTGACCTTGATCGCGTTCATGGCCGGCACCGTGGTTTCCTCGCAGACCACCATGCGGCTGATGGTGCGCATCAAGCACTACATGCGCATTCCGATGGTGAGCTTGACCCTCGCCATCGTCGTCCTCGGCATTCTCGCGTCCAACCCCGGGGGCCATTCTCTGACCGAGTTTGCGTTCCTGCTGTTTGGGCTCGGCTGCGGGCTTGGGCCGATGTATCCGATGAGCACGCTGGTGACGCAAAATTCGGTGAAGCCGCATCAGATGGGCATCGCCACCGGCACGCTGAATTTCTTCCGCACGCTCGGCGGCGCGCTGATCGTCGCGGTGTTCGGCGCTCTCGTGCTCGGCGGCTTTTCCGACGGCTCGGGCGTCATGACGATGGAAAAAATCACCGCCACTCACGGCGATCTGGTGCCGGCGTTTCGCAACGTCTTCATCGCCGCCATCATCTTTATCGCGATTGCCCTGTGCTGCCTTCTGGCAGTCGAGGAAAGGCCGATGCACGGACCGGTGCGGTTGAGCGACGCCGGCGGCGAATAGTTACGGCGGAAGTGGCGAGCCGAGCGACTTCGCCGTATCGACAATCCACGAACGGTAGCGCTGCAGCGGCGTCAGCCCGGTGAGGCCGCCGCAGCCGCCGGTCAAGTTCGGGCCGGTCGACCAACTGACGACGCCGATCGCCACCAGGCCGCCGTTCTCATTGCGAAACGCCGGCGCGCCGGAATCGCCGGTACAGGCGCCGAGCCCGGCGCTGACGCCTTTGGTTGCCGGATCGAACAGGCGGATTTCAAATGAGCTCGGATGGCCTGTCACGGTGAGCGTTGCGGCATGCGCGAGCCCGTCGAGACGGTCGGCGCCGCGCACAGTGACGCCGATCCCGGCAACAGTCAGGGTATCGCCGATGGCGACCTGTTCGTTCGCGTCGCCGATCCGCGCCGGCGTGATCCGCACCGGCGCCGGCTCGGCAAGTTTGAGCAGCGCCACATCCGCGGTGGCGAGATGCGCGAACAACCGCTTCATATCGAATTGCGGGTGACGCGCGGTGCGCATCACATCTTTCAGCGCCGGCACTTGGCCCGGCGTGGTGTCGGCGAGCTTATAACGACCGTCCGGCTCGATGCAGTGCCCGGCGGTGAGCAGAAGGTCGCGTGTGATCGCGGTCGCTGTGCAAAAGGTGCCGTAGGAACTTAAGATCGTCGCTACGGAATTTCGCACGCTGCCTGCAGCCGGCGGCGCGCCGCCGACCATCGCCGCACTTGGCGCGATGGCTGTGCCGTTCACGGCCGCAATCGCGAGCGCCGCAAGGAGGCCAAAAGGCAGACATCGCGTGAGAAAACGTGTGTTCATGATTGGTCTTTTTGGTGACTTCGCCGGTCACAATAACAGTACTTTCAAGTTTTTGTGTTGACCGCGCGCCAAATCAGCCGTTCACGCCAGGTTCACTGCGGAAGAGCTAGGAACGGCCATGAGTTCCGCCGCACGATTCGTTACAGCCGTTTTCATGATTGCGCTTGTTCCCGTGCTTATCCCTCTGCTTGGGGCAGCGCGCGGCGAGGACAGCGTCCGCCCGGCGCGTGTGGAAGAGGCCACCCATCCTGCGGGCGGCGATGCCGTCCATGACGCCGTTCGTGCCGCCGCCCATGCCTGTCTCGACCAGCGGGACCGCCGCGCCGAGGCCGGCAAATACATTCCCCTTGCCGCCGCTATGCGCGCCGCCAGGGCCCGGATGCCCGGGACGGTGGTGCGCGCGCGGCTATGCCACGGCCCGGACGGCCTCGTCTATGTGCTGACAGTTCTCGCCCGCGATGGCAAAGTGGCCCGCATAACCGTCGATGCCGTGAAAGGCACGCTCGTCGGCGGCCTTTAAGCGGAGCACGTTTTGCGGCTTCTTGTTGTCGAAGACGACCCCGACCTTAACCGGCAGCTCGCCACCGCGTTGACCGACGCCGGCTATGTCGTCGACCGCGCCTTCGACGGCGAGGAGGGGCATTATCTCGGCGAGAGCGAGCCCTACGACGCCGTCATCCTCGATATCGGCCTGCCGAAGATGGACGGCATTTCCGTGCTCGAAGCTTGGCGGCGCTCCGGCCGCGCCATGCCCGTTCTCATCCTCACCGCGCGCGACCGCTGGAGCGACAAGGTGCAGGGCTTCGATGCCGGCGCCGACGACTATGTGGCCAAGCCGTTTCATCTCGAGGAAGTACTGGCGCGGGTGCGCGCGCTGCTGCGCCGCTCGGCCGGCCACGCCAAGAGCGAATTCACCTGCGGCCCGGTCCGCCTCGACACGCGCACCGGCCGCGTCGCGGTGGACGGCAATCCGGTCAAGCTCACCTCGCACGAATACCGGCTGCTGTCTTATCTGATGCACCATACCGGCCGCGTGGTGTCGCGCACCGAACTGGTCGAGCATCTCTACGATCAGGACTTCGACCGCGACTCCAACACGATCGAAGTCTTCGTCGGGCGCATCCGCAAGAAGCTCGGCGTCGACGTCATCCAAACCGTACGCGGCCTCGGCTATTTGCTGACCCCGCCCGATGCGCGCTAACTCGCTCGCGGTTCGTCTGTTCCTCTGGGCCACCGCCTGGACGGTGGTCATTCTCATCATTACCGGCATCGCGCTGTCGACGCTCTATCGCCACGCCGTCGAGCGCGCCTTCGACCGCCGCCTCGACGTCTATTTGCGCACGCTGGTGGCCGACGTCGCCTCGCCGGAGGAGGGCGGCGAAAAGTTTCCGCAATCGATCGGCGAGCCGCTGTTCGAACTGCCGCTGTCGGGCTGGTACTGGCAGGTGACGCGGCTCGATACCAAGGCGCCGGAAGTGCATTCGTCGCGCTCGCTGTGGGACTCAAATCTGCCGCGGCTACATGACGATCGCTCATCGGGCGCTGCCGAATATCGCCAGGGCTATGCGCAAGGCCCCGAGGAGCAAAACCTGCGCATCGTCGAACGCAATATCGATCTCGGCGGCGACGGGCGTTATCTGATCTCGGTCGCCGGCGACGCTTCGGAGATCGACGACGAGACCAACAGCTTCGATCGCGCCATCGGCATGACGTTTGCGGCGCTCACGGTGGCGCTGCTCTTGACCACGGCGCTGCAGGTGCGCTTCGGCCTGGCGCCGCTCAAGCGCATTTCCGAGAGCCTTGCCGAAATCCGCTCCGGGCGGGCCGAGCGGCTGCAGGGCGAATTTCCGGTCGAGATCGCGCCGCTCGCGCGCGAGACCAATGCATTGATCGAGGCCAATCGCGAAATCGTCGAGCGCGCGCGCACCCATGTCGGCAATCTCGCGCATGCGCTCAAGACCCCGCTCTCCGTCATCGTCAACGAGGCGGCGGCGCGCGGCAACGATCCGCTGGCGCACAAGGTGCTGGAGCAGACCGACATCATGCGCGACCAGGTGGCGCGGCAATTGGAGCGGGCGCGGCTTGCCGCGCGCTCGAGCGTCATCGGCACGCTGGTCGAAATTCCGCCCGTGGTCACCGCGCTCGCACGCACCATGGAAAAGCTTTATCGCGCCCGCGACATCGCCATCGACGTTGACGTGCAAAAGAACGCGCGGTTTCGCGGCGAGCAGCAGGATCTCGAGGAGATGATCGGCAATCTCGTCGACAATAGCTGCAAATGGGCGCAGTCGCGGGTCGCCATCGAAGTCATGGCCGATAGTCCGGCCAATCATCCGGCTATAGGCGACGCCAAATCCCGCGTGCGCATCATTGTCGACGACGACGGGCCGGGCCTGTCGCCCGCCGAGCGCGAGCAGGTGTCGCAGCGCGGCCATCGGCTCGACGAGACCAAGCCCGGCTCCGGCCTCGGCCTGTCCATCGTTATCGAGCTTGCCGCCCTCTATGGCGGCGTGCTCACGCTCGGCACCGCGCCGATCGGCGGCTTGCGCGCCGAGCTGGCGCTACCGGGCGGGTGACGCGGACGCACGCGATCAGGTAGTCTGGCCGCCAAAGAGCCGTCGGTGAGAGCGGCGCCACCAGGGGAGGGTTTTATGCGGATTTCTCGGCGTCGTTTGCTCGCCGGCTGTGCGCCGACAGTGTTCGCGGGCGCTATCGCAGCGCCGTTCGTGGCGCGCGCCCAGCAGGCGCAATGGTCTTACAAATACGCCAACAACCTTCCAGACACGCATCCGATGAACGTTCGGGCTCGCGATATGGCGAAGGCCATCAAAGAGGAGACCGGCGGCCGCTTCGATCTGCAGATTTTCCCGTCGAGTCAGCTTGGCTCCGACACCGATACGCTCAGCCAAATCCGCTCGGGCGGCGTCGAGTTTTTCACGCTGTCGGGGCTCATCCTGTCGACGCTAGTTCCGGCAGCTTCGATCAACGGTTTGGGCTTTGCGTTTCCGAGCTACGACGCCGTGTGGAAAGCGATGGACGGCGATCTCGGCGCCTATGTGCGCGCGCAGATCGCCAAATCCGGGCTCGTCGCCATGGACAAGATCTGGGACAACGGCTTCCGGCAAACCACGACCTCGACCAAGCCGATCGTCACGCCGGACGACTTCAAGGGCATGAAGCTGCGCGTGCCGCCGTCGCCGCTATGGACCTCGATGTTCAAGGCGCTCGATGCCTCGCCGGCCTCGATCAATTTCAACGAAGTCTATTCGGCGCTGCAGACGAAAATCGTCGACGGCCAGGAAAATCCGCTGGCGATCATTTCGACCGCGAAGCTCTACGAAGTGCAGAAATATTGCTCGCTGACCAATCACATGTGGGACGGCTTCTGGTTCCTCGCCAATGCGCGCGCCTGGGAAACGCTGCCCGCCGACGTGCGCGGCATCGTCGCCAATAACATCAATATCGCCGGCTTGAAAGAGCGTGAGGACGTCGCCGAGCTGAACGCGACCCTGCAGCAGTCTCTCGCCGCCAAGGGCCTGGTGTTCAATCGGCCCGACCCGGCGCCGTTCCGCGACAAGCTCCGCTCCGCCGGCTTCTACACCGAGTGGAAGGCCAAATACGGCGACGAAGCCTGGGGCCTTCTCGAAAAGTCCGCCGGCAAGCTCGCGTAATCGCAAATGACCAAGCTGTGAGCGCGCTGTGAGCCGGCTGTGAGCACGCTGCAAACCGTGTCCTTTGCCAAGGAGAGCGGCGGAGCCCCGCACTCGCTGGTGCGGGCTGTTGAGTCGTCGCTCGGGTCCTTCATCGAGATTTTGGCGGCCGGCCTGGTTGCCGCCGAGATCGCGATCCTGTTCAGTGGCGTCGTGTCGCGCTACGTGTTCGACCGGCCGCTGGTCTGGTCGGATGAACTGGCCTCGACGCTGTTCCTGTGGCTGGCGATGTTCGGCGCGGTCATTGCGTTCCGCCGCGACGAGCATATGCGCATGACGGCCTGCGTCGGCATGCTGCCGCAGCCATGGCGCGCGACGCTCGATACATTCGCGACCGGCGCGGCGCTCGCGTTTCTCCTCTTGATCGCGTGGCCGACTTATCAATACGCCGTCTATCAATTGCCGATCACCACCTCGGCGCTGGAAATCACCGATACCTGGCGCGCCACCGCGATGCCCGCCGGCATCGCCTTGATGATCGTGTTTGCGCTGCTGCGCCTGTCGCGCACCGCTTCGCCGCTGTCATTGCTGTTGTCGCTTTCTGCCGTCGCCGTGCTCGTCGCGCTGTTCTGGGCTGCCGGGCCGATGTTTCTGCGGCTCGGCAATATCAATCTCTTGATCTTTTTCGTCGGCGTGGTCGCGGCTGCGGTGTTTGCCGGCGTGCCGATCGCCTTCGCATTCGGGCTCGCGATCTTCGCTTATCTTGCTTTGGCGACGCATACGCCGTTGATGGTCCTGGTCGGCCGCATGGACGAGGGGATGAGCCATCTCATTCTGCTCGCGGTGCCGCTGTTTGTCTTTCTCGGACTGCTCATCGAAATGACCGGCATGGCCGCCGCCATGGTAGCGTTCCTAGCAAGTCTCTTGGGCCATGTGCGCGGCGGCTTGCACTATGTGCTGGTCGCCGCGATGTATCTCGTTTCGGGGATTTCCGGCTCAAAGGCCGCCGATATGGCGGCCGTCGCGCCCGTCTTGTTTCCGGAAATGAAGGCGCGCGGCGCCAAGCCCGGCGATCTCGTCGCGCTGTTGTCGGCGACCGGTGCACAGACCGAAACCATTCCGCCGAGCCTCGTTCTCATCACCATCGGGTCGGTGACCGGCGTGTCGATCGCGGCGCTGTTCACCGGCGGGCTGCTTCCCGGTGTCGTGCTCGCCTTTCTCTTGTGCCTTGTCGTGCATCGGCGCTACCGGAACGCGGATGCCGGGCCAGCCGAGCGCGCCGACAGACGGCAAATAGCGCGCGCCTTTCTGGTCGCGCTGCCGGCGCTCGCGCTGCCGTTTCTGATCCGTGCCGCCGTCGTCGAAGGCGTTGCCACGGCGACCGAGGTCTCGACCATCGGCATCGCTTATTCGGCGATCGCCGGGCTTCTGATCTACCGCCGTTTCGATTGGACGGCACTGCGGCCGATGCTGGTCTCGACGGCGTGCCTCTCGGGCGCGATCCTGCTCATTATCGGCACGGCGACGGGAATGGCGTGGGGGCTCACCCAATCCGGGTTCTCGCGCACGCTCGCCGCTGCGATGACCGGTCTACCCGGCGGCGCGACGACTTTCATGGCAGCGTCAATCGCGGCCTTTGTCGTGCTTGGCTCGGTGCTCGAAGGTATCCCCGCCATCGTTCTGTTCGGGCCGTTATTGTTTCCGATCGCCAAGGCCGTGGGCATCCACGAAGTGCATTATGCGATGGTCGTCATTCTGGCGATGGGCATCGGCTTGTTCGCGCCGCCGTTCGGCGTCGGCTATTACGCGGCGTGTGCCATCGGCCGTGTCGAACCTGCCGAGGGCATGCGGCCGATCTGGGCCTATATGCTGGCGCTGATCGTCGGCACGATCATCGTCGCTGCTGTGCCGTGGATCTCCATCGGGTTCCTGAAGTAAATTTTTGCAAGATTTTGAATCGGCGTCCGCCGTGATAATGATGTCGCCGCGATGAGACGGCAACATCGGAGAACGTCATGAGAAGCTTGGTGATCGCATTTGTTATCGGCGTCTCTGCAGCAGCAATGCCGGTCGCGGCACAGGCACATTGGCGCCATGTGCACCGGGCTTGGCATCATGTTTGGCACCGGAGCCCGTCATATTTTCCGGTCTATGCGGCCTATGATGCGTTGGACCCGTCCTGGCATGTCTGCGTCTGGCATCACGAGTGGGACGGATATTGGGATCGCGACTGCTTCTAAGCGCCGGCGAATCCGCGCAATTCCGTCGACGAGCGCTAAAGGCCGCGCACGCAGTGCTGACGGAAATCGGCGACGGCGGTGCGGGCTAAAATCCGGCCACCAACTCAAGGGTTTTGCCGGCCCGCATCTGCGCGCGGCGTCTTTCCTCGACTTCTTCTTTGGTGTCGCGGAGCGGGGCGATTTCCGTGGCGAATTCCGGCCGTGCGGCGAGCCGTTCCTTCCAGGCGAAGACGTGCGGGTGAAGCCGCGCCAGCGGATAGCCAGCCAGCGACAGCCGGTGGGCATAGATCAGCCAGGCGATGTCGAGGACGGTGAGCGTATCGCCGATCAGATAAGGCTGCTGTGCCAGAAGCTGGTCCATGGCGCCGAATTCAGCGCGGAATTTTCTTGCCGATGCGCGCACCGCCTCGTCGGTGAAACCCTCTTTTGCGGCACGCTGCCAAAATTCGATCTGGATTTGCTTGTCGCGGTCGACCAATCCCTGCACGGTGCCGGAGCCGTTCTCCGCATAGCTCTTCAGTGCATCGGCGGGTTTGGGCGGTCCGGGCGGCGCGAAGACGAAGCGGAAGCTCAGCGTGCGCAGATCGAGATGCAAATCGTCTTCGTGCTTGAGCAGCGCCGCGACATTGTTTTCACCGGGCGGAATGAGCCTCGGCTCGGGAAACGTCTTTTCTAGATAGGTGATGATGTCGTTGCTTTCGATATGCACCGCGCCGTCATGGACCAGGACCGGCACCAGCCCGCGCGGATTGATGCCGAGAAACCACGGCCGAAAATTCTCGTTTCCCGGCAGGTCGATCGGGTGCGACTGCCAGGGAATGCCTTTGAGGTTGAGGAAGACGCGCAGCTTCTGCGAGCACGACGAGCCCATGAAGTGCAGAATATGCACGCCCTTCCATTCCAGCACTTCGCGCGTCTTGATGTCGCTGTCGATGAGCTGAACCATCGCAACACCTCATGCCGCTTGCAACAGCGTCTGCACTTTCGGCCAGGGATCGGGCGCGAGATTGCGAAACGGCGCCCAGTCGGCCTCCTGCATGCGATCAAAGATCGCGGATTTGACCGAAGCTCGCGCGCGGACACGCGCCCACCAATCGGCGATCGCAGGTTCGGTCTGCCACATCGCGCCGAGCTTGAGGAGCTCGAGACGAAGGATGTAGGGGATCACCGCGCAGTCGGCGTTGCTGAAAGTGTCGCCGGCAAGATACGGGCCGCGTCTGAGATCTTCGGCCATCCACGAGATCATCTTCCGATGCTGGCCGAGCGCGTCGATCACGAATTCCGAATCGAGGCCATGCTCGATGACGCTGCGCTTATATTCGGCCCGCCGCTTGAGCGGCGCCTTGTTGATCTCGGCGAGCCATTGCTCGCGCGTCATTTTGAGGAAACGCGGCCGGAACGCCGTGGCGAAGGTGAGGATGGTGCACGCATTGTGCATGTATTCGTCGATCAGCTTGTTGTAGAGGCGGACGCGATGGCGCGCGACCGGCGTCTTCGGCATCAGCGGCGGATCGGGGAAGGCTTCGTCGACATAGTAGAGGATCAAGGACGATTCGGTGATGATGTTGTCGTCATGCACCAGCGTCGGCACCACGCCGTTCGGATTGAGCTTCATATAAGCGGGATCGTTCTGGTCGCCCTGCAGCGTCAAGAGATGTTCTTTGACATCTCGGCCTTTTTCATTGAGCGCGATGCGCACTTTCTGGGCGCACACCGAATTGATGTTGTGATAGAGCTCCAGCACGTTTTTTCCTCCTCGAATTTTTTATTGAGGCAGCGGTCTTACGCCGCCAATCTCGCGCGATCGTGCGGCTGGCCGAAATCGACCGGCGTCCCTTTGGGAATGATCATTGTCGGGTTCACTTTGGCGATCGAATAATAATTGATGACGTAATAGCGCGCCTTCACCGTGTCGGCGACCCCCGGCGCCTGGTAGAGCTCGCGCATGTAGTTCGACAGGTTCGGATAATCGGCGATGCGCTGCCGGTTGCATTTGAACAGCGAGAAATAGGCGACGTCGAAGCGCACCAGGGTCGGAAACAGCCGCCAGTCCGCTTCCGTGAGCTGGCCGCCGACCAGATAGCGCCGGCGCGACAGCCGCGCCTCGAGCCAGTCGAGCGTTTCGAACAGCCCGTCATAGGCTTCCTCATAGGCGCTTTGGGTCTTGGCGAAGCCCGCGCGGTACACGCCGTTATTGACGTTGTGATAGACGCGCTCGTTGACGTCATCGATCTCGGCCCGCAAAGCCTGCGGATAGAGGTCGGTGCGATCGCCGGTGATGGCGTTGAACTCGGAATTGAACATCCGGATGATCTCGGACAACTCGTTGTTGACGATCCGCTTCGTCTTTTTATCCCAGAGCGTCGGAACCGTGATTTTGCCCGTATAAGCCGGATTGCTCGCCGCATAGGCTTCGTACAGATAGTGGAAGCCATTGACCTCGTCGGGAATGCAATCTGGGTAACGGGCGTCGCGCTCGAAGGTCCAGCCCTTCTGCTTGAGGCCTGGAATGGCATGGGCGACCGAAATGAGCCCGGTGAGTTTTTTGATCGCGAGGTAGATCAGTGTGCGATGTGCCCACGGGCAGCCGTGCGCGACATAAAGATGGTAGCGGCCGGGTTCCGCCTTGAAGCCCGACGAACCGTCCGCGGTGATGCGGTCGCGGAACACGCTGTCGGCGCGTTTGAACTGGCCGGATTGACTGGTTTCTTGCGGCAATTCGCCGTCGGTCCATTTGCCGTCGATCAGAACGCCCATTTTAAAACACCCATGATGTCGCTGCCGAAAGTGGCGCACGCCGATGTGTAGCTTGATTTTGTATCAACTGCTATATAACGTCAATGCTGATTTGCAGCGATGCGATGCGCAGCGGAGCTTCGGCCACCCCACCATGTCGCGACCGAGGGAATTCGACGAAACCGCCGCGCTCGATGCGGCGATCGAGTGTTTCTGGCGCCGCGGCTATGAAGCCACCTCGCTGCGCGATCTCACCGCCTCGATGGGCTTGACGGCGCCGAGCCTCTACAACGCCTTCGGCGACAAGGAGGAACTGTTCGCGCGCGCCTTGGAGCAGTATCTCGATCGCACCACGCGCGATCGGCTGCGCCGGCTCGCGGACTCGCTTCCCCCTAAAGAAGCGCTGCACTGCTTCTTCGCCGAGATCGTCGAACATTCGATCAGGGATCGGCAGCGCAAGGGCTGCTTTCTGGTGAACTCGGCGCTCGAAGTCGCGCCGCATCATGCCGAGTGCCGTGCAGTGATCGCCGAACAATTCGGCGAGATCGAGGCCTTCTTCAAGAGATGCATCCGCGCCGGCCAGGCCGACAAAACCATCCCGCGTCACGTCGATGCCGGCGATACCGCGCGCCTCTTGCTTGGCGTACTGCTCGGCGTGCGCGTATTGGCGCGAACCAACCCGAACCGTGATGTCCTTGAAGGTGTGGTGCGGCCGGCGCTGAAGCTGCTCGATCAGCCTCGCCGCAAAGAGAAAGTAAGGCGATGATCGAGCTTTATTATTGGACGACGCCGAACGGCCACAAGATCACGATCTTTCTCGAAGAGGCCGCGCTGCCGTACCGGATCGTGCCGGTCAATATCAGCAAAGGCGAACAGTTCAAGCCGAACTTTCTGGCGATTTCGCCGAACAATCGCATGCCGGCGATCGTCGACCACAATCCGAAGGACGGCCGCGATCCGATTTCGGTTTTCGAATCCGGCGCCATCCTCGTCTATCTCGCGGAGAAGACCGGTAAGTACCTGCCCAACGGCTTCCGCGACCGCGTCGAAGTCATGGAATGGCTGTTCTGGCAGATGGCAGGGCTCGGGCCGATGGCGGGCCAGAACCATCATTTCGCGCATTATGCGCCAGAGAAGATTCCGTATGCGATCGAGCGCTACGTCAAGGAGACCAACCGTTTGTACGGCGTGCTCGACAACCGGCTGGCGGACCATGAGTTCATCGCCGGCCGCTATTCGATCGCTGACATGGCCACTTATCCGTGGGTCGTTCCCTACGAGCGGCAAGGCCAGAAGCTCGAGGACTTCCCGCATCTCAAGCGTTGGTTCACGGCCATGCGCGAGCGTTCCGCGGTGAAACGCGCCTATGCGCGCGCCAAGGAGATCAATACCGAGCCGACCGTCAGCGAGGAGTCAAAGAAGATCCTGTTCGGTCAAACGGCCGCCGCGGTCGCGCGATGAGTCTCGCCGGCGCCGTTCTACCAAGAAAACGCAAAGGAAGGTCACCATGTCCCTGAAAGAACAACTCGCGCAATATCGCGCCGGCTGGTTCAAGCGTGTGCCCGCCGAACGGCAAGCGATCATGGAGCGGCACATTGCGGAACTGCGCAACGGCATCGAGAAGACGGCGCTGAAAGTCGGCGATCGTGCGCCGGCGATTGTGCTCGGTAACGCCAAGGGCGAAATCGTCGACGTCGGCGCGATGTTGAAGCGTGGACCGGTCATCGTCACGTTCTACCGCGGCGGCTGGTGCCCCTATTGCAACCTCGAGCTTCGGGCGTTTCAACAAGTCCTTCCCGAGATCGAGGCAGCGGGCGCGTCGCTGGTCGCGATCAGCCCCGAGAAGCCCGACGATACGCTCTCGACCGCCGAAAAGAATGCGCTCAGCTTCGAAGTGCTCAGCGATGTCGGTCAAAAAGTCGGCCGCGCGTTCGGGCTGGTTTACAATTTCAGCGACGCGTTGAAGTCGGCTTACAAGGAATTCGGACAGGATATTTCGGCGAGGAACGGCGCCGAAGAATGGGCGCTGCCGATTTCCGCCACTTATGTCATCGATCGCGGCGGCACGATCGTTTACGCCTATACCGACGCCGATTATCGCGACCGCGCCGATCCTGCCGATGTCCTCAAGCAGCTGATGGCAACGGCGGCCGCGGCGTAGCGCTAGTCGACCGTGCGCATTAATCGAGCGTGACGTGCGCCGAGGTAATGACGTTCTTCCAGAGCTCGGTCTCTTGATGGAAATAGTCGGCGGTCGCCTGCGGCGTGCCGCCGACCGGCTCGGCTGAAAGATTAGCCAAGCTCTTGAGGATGGCGGGATCGTGCAAGGCCTCGTTGACGTCGGCATTGACCTTGTCGACGATTGCGGACGGCGTGCCGTGCGGCGCAACGATCGCATACCAGGCGGCCGCGGCGAAGCCCGGCAAAGTCTCGGCGATGGTCGGCACGTCCGGCAGGCTCGCCATGCGTTGCGGCGTCGCGACCGCGACGAGTTTCAGCTTGCCGGCTTTGACGAGCTGCATCGAGACGCCGAGATTGTCGAACATGCAATCCACGCTGCCGGCGGTCAAATCGTTGAGCGCCGGCGCCGAGCCGCGATAGGGCACGTTCTGGAGTTTCACCTTCGCCATCATCTGAAACAGTTCCGAGGTCAGATGCGATGTGGTTCCGTTGCCTTGCGTGGCGTCGGTCACCTTGCCCGGATTGGCCTGCGCATAAGCGATGAAGTCTTTGATGGTCCCGGCGGAGATTTTGTCCGGATTGACCACAAGCGCATTCGGCACGCGCCCGATTACAATTATGGGCATGAACTGCATCGGATCGAAGCCGAGTTGCGGATAGAGATTTTGATTGATGACCAGAGGCGGCGGCGGCGCCGATAGCAGCGTGTAGCCGTCGGGGTTCGACTTGGCGACGAATTCGGCGCCGATATTGCCGCCGGCACCGGTGCGGTTCTCAAGGACGACCGGCTGCGCCCATTTGCGTGACAGCCATTCGGCGATAATGCGCGGCACGATGTCGGCGGTGCCGCCGGCGGGGAAGGGCACGACGATTTTCACCGGGCGGGAAGGATAATCGTCGGCGCGGGCCGCGGCAGCGGTGAGGGCGGTGAGCGCCAGCGTCAGCGCTATCATTTTCGCCGCGCCGCGAAGGGGGCCGGCGGCATAATGTCTTGGCATCGTGATCTTGTCCGTAAGCGTTTCCGGGCGGAATTTAGCCAAACCACCCTCGCACCGCTAGGCGCGACTGGTGGCGGCAAAGGGCTCAGAGCACGCGCCCGAAGGAATGGAACTGGGGTCCGCCGGAGTTTTGCCCAATTAAAACCTTTTGGTGTCATGAGTGGGCCGGGCGCGCTGGCCTAACGGCGGCCCGTGGTGTGGGTCTTTGGGGTTTTATGTCGCCAAAAATCGTGATCGCCGCCGCAGTCTTAAGCGCGAGCCTCGCCGCTTGCACGGCCAATTCCGGGCCGAAGGAGGCGGGCGGCACCGCAGCGGGCGCCGTGGCTGGCGGGGTGATCGGCAATGTCATCGGCGGCAATAGCGGCAACCGGCTTGCCGGCACCGTGATCGGCGCCGCGGTCGGCGGCTTGGTCGGCAATCGCATCGGCGCCGCGCTTGATGACGAAGACAGGCGGCGTGCTTACGCTGCCCAGATGCAGGCGCTCGAAGCCGGTCCTTCCGGCGCGCCGGTGGCCTGGCGCAATCCCGATGACGGACGCTACGGCAATGTCGTGCCGGGGCCCGCCTATCAGGCGAACGGCGCCACATGCCGGCAATATACCGAGACTATTTATATCGACGGCAATCCGCAGATCGCACGTGGCACCGCGTGCCGCAACCGCGATGGCACTTGGACCGCAGTCGAGTAACGGGCATTCGGAGCGATCGGGTGTGCGGTGATGCATGTGACGATGCATCGGGGTTGCGGATTTCTGGCATCATGCTTGCGTGGACGTGTTCAGTTTGATCTTCTGTTGCGGGGCGGTGAGCGGCAGTCCTTTTCAAGAGATTTTGGGAGAACCTGAAAATGCGTGCAGCGCATTTGGCATTCACGGTCGTATTGCTGACGGGGATCATCGGCGGCTTGGCCGGTTGCGGTAAAGGCCCGCAGGGCGACGCCGGTCCGGCCGGTCCCGCCGGTCCGGAGGGCCCAAAAGGCGACGTCGGCGCGGTGGGTCCCACGGGCCCAGCCGGTCCGGCCGGCCCGCAAGGCCCCGTTGGCCCGCCCAGTTCGAGCATCCGCGTGGTGAAGTCGGACTGCACCTCCGGCTGCACCGTGCAGTGCCAGGATAACGAAGTTCTGGTCACGGCCTATTGCGGACCGACGCGGAATGCCGCGCAAATGCTCGGCGAACGCGGTGCGTCCTGCGGCCCGGACGCAAGTCCGGCCAACGCGCCGCTGGTCGCGGTTTGCGTTGCATCGCCACAATAAATTGCATTGGGTTATATAAGCGGCGCCAAGACTCGTCACCGCTTTCACTGTCCCTAAACCCGTTTGACATAACGGCATGGCTCGGCGCGGCCAAAGCAGCGGCGAAGGCGCATTGGCGCCGTAATTCCTGGGGTTTTGCGTAACCCCTTCTTAAGCGCCCGGCGCTTAGAACCTTACCGTCAGGTCAAGCACGGTATCTGCCTATGACGAGCGATGGACAATCCATCGAACGGCTGCGGGAATATCTCCGGACGTTAACGCCGGGGGCGCGGTCGATGCTTGTCCAGGAGCTCGAGCGCAACCTCCTGCGCGGCGACGGCAGCGCCGGCAACGATCGGGTGCTCGAGGAATTACGCCGCACGATCCGCGTCGACGCGCAGCAGGTCCCCCGCATCGGCGATGCCGCGCGCATGTTCTTCGCGCCGCTCGAACCCTTTCTGATCGACGGCCGCGCCGATCACAAGCGCATCGGACGCATCGCGCGCGTCTCGCTTGAGCCGATCTGGGGCTGGATCGGCCGCGACCTTATTCCGGCCGAGGTCAAGGCGCTCGGCGACGACATCAATCGCGCCTTGCTTGCCGACGACCGTAACCGCGCCGATCAATTGGTCCGCACCCTGCACGACCGCTCGATCCGGCGTATCAAGGACGCCATTGCCGAAGTCGGCGGCGACGAGAAAGCCCGGCGCAGGCTTGCCGTTCAAGTCGGTACGCCGCGCGCCATCGAAGACCTCGAAACGATCGTAGCCATCCTGTCGCTGCGCGAGATGCTCGCGGATTTGGCGCGGCGATTGCCGAAAGAGCTCCGTACCTTCGAGCGCGAACAGATCGATCCGTTGAAAGCGCTGCTCGATACCACAACCATGCAGTCGGCTTTGGACAAGGTCGGGTCGCGTAAATCGGACGCCATTATCTATGCCCTCATCCTGGTGATGAACCGGCTGGCGGCGCCCTGGCAGCTGATCCGCATTGCGACCCGCGCCGCGGAGAGCGATGACCCCGTCCGCATCACCGAAACGCCTTACGCGGCGGCCGTGACCATCGCGCTTGGCGAAGCCGAGAATATGGCCGCAGAATTGCGCGCCGAGATCAAAGCCGGGCATCCGGTCGCGTCCATGCTCAAGAACATTCACGACACCGCTCGCGAACTGCGTTCGGAAATAAACCTGTCGTTCGACACGCCATGGAGCCGGCAATTGGCGGCGATCCGCAACGACGTTTCCGCGATGCTGAAATCGGAAATCGAAACCACGCCGGGCAGCGTGAGGCGCTTGCTGCGTCCGCGTCTCGCCAAAGAAATCCCGTCCGGCGCGCTGCTTGATCCGCTCGATATCGAGCAGGCCGAGATGCGGGTCGAATTCGTCGGGGCCTGCCGTCATTACGCCGGCGAACTCGCCGTCAGCGAAGTGACCATGCGCGCCCATTCGGAATTGACGCAGATTCTCGAGAGCGGCACCAAGATCCTGCTCGATTCGCTCCGCCAGGCGGGCGACGCCGACCGGCCGTTCCGGCAGTCGCAGGTCGAGGCCGCGATCCGCTTTTGCCGCCCGGTCTTCGGCGCCGAATATGCAAGCTTGCTCGCCAAGGCCGCTGAAGTCGCGGTGCATGCCGCGGCGGCTCCGGAACGCAAACCGGCGCGGGCGTGAACGGCGGCAACACCCTATCCTCATGGAGCCGGTCTTCCTCCAGCGCCTAATTGCCGCGCTTTTGTTCCCATTGCGGCCTAATTCGCACCGTGGTGTATATGCCGCTCGTGCCGGGGTTTGCGTTGGGCGTTCGCACCCCGTTGCGGCAGAGGTTGCAATCCTGCCGTCTAGCCCCGGATCTGACGCCTTGATGCGACGCTCGAAACGATGACGCTTTGGCTGATCTTTGCTTTGATGACCGTCGCGGCCGCGTACGCCGTGTTGTGGCCGCTCGGCCGCAAAGCGAGCGCGACAAGGGGCGGCAGCGATCGGTTCGTTTATGCCGACCAGCTTCTCGAAATCGAGCGCGACCGGGCAGCGGGATTGATCGGCGGCGCGGAAGCGGAATCGGCGCGCGTCGAGATTTCGCGGCGGCTCCTCGCCGCGGCCGATGCCGAAACGTCGGCGCCGGCTGTGGCGCCGGCGCGGCAACTTGCCTTCCGGCACCGCTCCGCGGCCATCGTTGCCGTCATTCTATTGCCAGCGATCGGGCTTGGCTTTTATCTCAAGCTCGGTTCGCCGGAAATTCCGAGCCAGTCGGCCTTTGCCCGTGTCGACACGCTGATCGGCGCGCAATCGATCGCGAGCCTGGTCGGTCAGGTCGAGGCGCATCTGACGGCCAATCCCAATGATGGCGCCGGCTGGGAAGTCGTCGCGCCGGTCTATATGCGGCTTGGCCGATTCAATGATGCGGCCGAGGCATGGCGCAAAACTATTGCGCTCAACGGCGACAGCGCTACGCGCGAGTCCGCGCTCGGCGAGTCGCTGGTCGCTTCGGCGAACGGCGTCGTCGACGATGAAGCAGTGACGGCGTTCCAGCACGCCGTCGCGGTCAATCCGCACGAGCCGAAGGCGAGCTATTTCCTTGGTCTTGCCGACGAACAAGCCGGCAAGCGCGATGCCGCCGCTGCGAAATGGCGCGCTTTGCTCGATGGCGTGCCGCAAGATGCGCCATGGGCGGGTTTCGTGCGCGCCGCACTGGCCCGCGTCACTGCGACGCCGGCCGCTGCCAATGGTCCGAGCGCGGGCGACGTCACGGCGGCAGACAAGCTGAGTGACACGCAACGCTCCGAAATGGTCCGCGGCATGGTGCAGCGGCTCGCCGACCGGTTGCATGCCGACGGCGGCAACGTAGATGAATGGCTCCGTCTCGTGCAGGCGTATATTGTGCTCGGCGATCGCGATAAGGCGAAAGGCGCTGTGGCCGATGCCAAGCGTGCGCTGTCGGATCATCCCGACGAGCTCAAACAGATCGACGATGTCGTCAAAGGATTTGGACTAAACGGCTGAGGCAAGACCGGCGATCCGCTACGATGCCAAGAAAAGAATTGAAACAACGATTATGACACGCAAGCAGCGGCGCCTGGTTCTGATCGGCTCTGGCCTCGGCGTGCTCGCCGTCGCCGTGGCGCTGATGCTCAATGCGTTTCGCGATTCCATCGTCTTCTTCAATTCGCCGAGCGATGTGATCGAGCGGCATGTCGGGCCCGGCACCCGCATCCGCCTCGGCGGCCTGGTCAAGGACGGCAGTCTGGTGCGCAGCAATAACCTCGCCGTGCGCTTTCAAGTCACCGACGGCAAGAGCGAGATTCCCGTCGCCTATCAGGGCGTGCTGCCGGACCTGTTTCGCGAAGGGCAGGGCGTGGTCGCCGAAGGCGCGCTCGACGGCTCGGGCGTATTCGCCGCCGACACCATCCTCGCCAAACATGACGAGAGCTACATGCCCAAAGAGGTCGCCGACGCTTTGAAGAAATCGGGCCATTGGAAGGACGATTACGGCAAGCAAGCCGCGACGCCTGCGGGTGGGGCAAACAAATGATGCCAATGCTGCGCGCCAGGCGTATTCTGCGCGCTGTTGTACGAAACGTCGTGCAAGAGGTTCGGCGAGAGAGCAGAGCATGATCCCCGAACTCGGCCATTACGCATTGATGCTGGCGCTCGGCCTCGCCCTCATTCAGGGCACGATGCCGATCGTCGGCACGCGCAGCAACGATCTGGCACTGATGAGCATGGCGGCGCCGGCGGCGCTTGCGCAATTCTTCTTTGTCGCCATCGCATTCGGCGCGCTTGGCTATTGCTACGTCACTTCGGATTTCTCGGTGCTTAATGTCTACGAGAATTCGAATTCGCAAATGCCGCTGATCTATCGGCTTGCCAGCATCTGGGGCAATCACGAAGGCTCGATGATGCTGTGGGTGGCGATCCTCACCTTCTTTGGCGCCCTGGTCGCGGTGTTCGGCACCAACCTGCCGCTCGTGCTCAAGGCCAATGCGCTTGCGGTGCAGGCGTGGGTCGCCGCCGCATTTCACCTTTTCATTCTGATCACGTCGAATCCGTTCCTGCGCATCGCCGACGCACCGCTCGAAGGCCAGGATCTCAACCCGATCCTGCAAGACCCAGGCCTCGCGTTCCATCCGCCGATGCTCTATCTCGGCTATGTCGGCTTCTCGATCGCGTTCTCTTTCGCCATTGCCGCCTTGATCGAAGGCCGCATCGATGCAGCATGGGCGCGCTGGGTGCGGCCGTGGGTGCTCGGCGCCTGGATGTGCCTGACGCTCGGCATCGCCGGCGGCTCCTATTGGGCCTATTACGAGCTCGGCTGGGGCGGTTTCTGGTTCTGGGATCCGGTGGAGAACGCCTCGCTGATGCCGTGGCTTGCCGGCACGGCGCTCTTGCATTCCGCCGTGGTGATGGAAAAGCGCGGCGCGCTGAAAGTGTGGACCATTCTGCTGGCGATCCTCGCCTTCTCGCTGTCGCTGATCGGCACGTTTTTGGTGCGCTCGGGCGTCCTCACTTCGGTCCATGCTTTCGCGACCGATCCGACGCGCGGCGTTTTCATTCTCGCCATCCTGATCGTGTTCATCGGCGGCGCATTGTCGCTTTACGCGTGGCGGGCGCCGCAGCTCAAACAAGGCGGCTTGTTTGCGCCGATCTCGCGGGAGGGCGCGCTCGTCTTCAACAATCTGTTCCTGACCACGGCCTGCGTCACGGTCCTGATCGGCACGCTCTATCCGCTGGCGCTGCAGGCGCTGACCGGCGACAAGATTTCCGTCGGTCCGCCGTTTTTCAACTCGACCTTCGGCCCGCTGTTCATTCCGCTGATGCTGGCGATGCCGTTCGGGCCGCTGCTCGGCTGGAAGCGCGGCGATATTTTTGCCGCCACGCAGCGCCTGTTGGCTGCGGCGCTGCTTTCGGCGCTCGGCATCGCGGCCGCTTTCGCGCTCGAGCATGGCGGCCCGGTTCTGGCGCCGTTCGGCGTCGGCATTGCCATCTTCGTCATGGCCGGCGCGGTGACCGACATTGCCGAACGCACCATGATCTTGCGCGTGCCGTTCCGCGCCGCGCTGCAACGCGCCGTGGGCTTGCCGCGTTCGGCCTGGGGCACAGCGTTCGCGCATTTCGGCATCGGCATGACGCTGCTCGGCATTGTCAGCGTCACCGCCTGGGGGGTCGAGCGCATCGTCGAGCTGAAGCCCGGTACTGTGCTTGAAATTTCGCATTATCGGGTGACATTCGACGGGGTGTTCCAACGGCCGGGCCCGAACTATCACGATCTCGTCGGCCGCTTCAGCATTCATCGCTTGAGCGGCGAATATCTCGGCAATATGGAGCCGAGCCGCCGCACCTTCCCGGCGCGCAACGAGGCGACGACCGAGGCCGCGCTGATGACGCGCGGCTTCAGTCAGCTTTATCTGTCGCTCGGCGATCCCGGCAAAGACGGCGCCGTCGCGGTGCGGCTCTATTTCAAGCCGCATGTTCTGATGATCTGGCTCGGCGCCGCTTTCATGTTCTTCGGCGGCGGTCTCTCGCTGTCCGATCGGCGGTTGCGTGTCGGCGCACCGCGGCCGGCGCGGGGCAAGCTCGCCGCGGCGGCGGCGCAGCCCGCGGAATGAGCGCCATGGAAATAAACGCATTGAAACACGTTCTGATAAAATGCTTGCTGGCCATGATGCTCGTCATCGCGCTGTCGTCGTTGGCGCGCGCCGTCGAGCCTGACGAGATGCTGTCCGACCCGGCGCTGGAAGCGCGGGCGCGGGCGCTGTCACAGGGTCTGCGCTGCCTGGTGTGCCAGAACGAGTTGATCGACGATTCCGGGGCGCCGCTCGCTCACGACATTCGCGTCTTGGTGCGCGAGCGCATCAAGGCCGGCGACACCGATAAGCAGGTCATCGATTTTCTGGTCGCGCGCTACGGCGAGTTCGTGCTGCTCAAGCCGCCATTGTCGTGGCACACCGCGGCTTTGTGGGGCCTGCCGCCCACTATTCTGCTCATCGGCATCGCCGTCATGGTCGTCATGGCGCGGCGCCGACGCTTGGCACCGGCATCCGGCGTCCTCACGCCGGCCGAGGATGCGCGGGTAGAGGAGTTGTTGCGACGCGAAACTGCGCCCTGAGCGGTTCGCCGCTGGGTCGCGATGGACGCCTCAACGCCAATCCGCCGTACCTGCTGCCATGAATCAAATTCGCCTTAACATCATGTTTTGAAATAACTATTCGAGGCCAACGTCAACATTACAAATTTTTAATCTCACCGACAGTGCGCGGTAAGGCTCGGCGTCCCATGTTTTGAGGTGAAGCGGGGCCAAATGCACGCCCATCCGGGCAGATTTCGTTGCAAAACGGAACAATCGATTTGGAGACGGACATGATCGGCACTTCCATGCAATCGCGCCGGATTCTATCTGTGCGTCGCGTTGCGCTTCTGACGACAGCGCTCGCCGGAATTAGTACGGCGGCGCTGGTGCTGGCGCCCAACATGCCGGCCTTTGTCGGATCGGTGAAGGCGCAGAATTTGACCGAAAAGGTCCAGCAGCTGCCGCAACGTCCGGTCGGTTTCGCCGACATTGTCGAGAAAGTGAAGCCGGCGGTGATCTCGGTGCGGGTGAAGATCGATCGCCCGTCCGATCAAGGACTGAGCAACGACGACAACGATCTGCCGTTTCCGCCCGGTTCGCCATTCGATCGCTTCTTCAAGCGTTTCGGCGCCCCGAATGGTGGCCCTAATGGTGGCCCCAATGGCGGTCCGCAGGGCCATCAGGTCATCACCGGCCAAGGCTCGGGCTTTTTCATTACGCGCGACGGCTATGCGGTGACAAATAATCACGTGGTGCAGAACGCCGAAAACGTCCAGGTCACCACCGATGACGGCAAGACCTATACCGCCAAGGTGATCGGCACCGATCCCAAGACCGATCTCGCGCTGATCAAGATGGACGGCAGCGATTTTCCGTTCGTGAAGCTCGCCGACACGCCGCCGCGCATCGGCGACTGGGTGCTCGCGGTCGGCAATCCGTTCGGCCTCGGCGGCACTGTCACCGCCGGCATTGTTTCGGCCCGCGGCCGCGACATCGGCGCCGGCCCCTATGACGACTTCATTCAGATCGACGCGCCGGTCAATAAGGGCAATTCCGGCGGTCCGACCTTCGACGTTGACGGCAATGTTATCGGCGTCAATACCGCGATCTTCTCGCCGTCGGGCGGCTCGGTCGGCATCGCCTTCGATATACCCGCCGACACCGTGAAGGGCGTCATCGCGCAACTGCGCGACAAGGGCAGCGTCACGCGCGGCTGGATCGGCGTGCAGATCCAGACGGTGACCTCCGACATCGCCGACAGTATGGGCCTGAAACAGGCCACCGGAGCGCTGGTCTCCGAGCCGCAGAAGAACAGCCCCGCGGCCGCCGCCGGCATCCAAAGCGGCGACGTCATTATTTCCGTCGACGACACGCCGATCCACGATGCCCGCGAACTGGCGCGCAAGATCGGCACCATGGCGCCCGGCGCCTCGGTGAAGCTCGGCACCATCCGTGGCGGTCAGGATAAGATCGTGACGCTGACGCTCGGCACGCTGCCGAACGACAAGGTAGCGTCCAACGATCAAGATAAACAACGCGACACAAGTGACGCCGAGGTGCCGAAGCTTGGGCTGACGCTTGCTCCCGCCGACAAGAATTCGGGTGGCAACGGCGTTGTCGTCACCGCGGTTGCCGACGGCGGCGTCGCCGCCGAGCACGGGTTTCAGGTCGGCGACGTCATTCTCGACGTCGGCGGCAAATCGGTCTCGACTCCGGCCGATATCCGCAAGGGTCTCGCCGACGCCAAGACCGACGGCAAGCGTACGGTATTGTTCCGGGTGAAGTCGCGCGACGGCACCAAGTTCGTCGCGCTGCCGCTCGGCAATGCATGATCGGTTCTCGGACCGGATCATGCGCCAACGAAATGATGGAGCCCGATCGAGTTCGACGCGGCTCTGAGAGAAAGGGGCATCCGCTGGCATCCGTCGCCCCCGCTGGCGGGCGTTCCTGGGGACGGGTCGCAAGACCCGTCCCCGCCGAATACCAACTCTGCCTCCGGCATCCGTCGCCCCCGCTGGCGGTGGAGTGGTAAGGGGGGGGTGGCGGGCAACCGCCACCCCTTCACTATTTTGCAGGTGGTGCGGCGTGTATCATTTGAACTGATTTGGCCCGCCAGCCGGCTTTGAATTGCGGCGAAAAATCATGCGAATCTTGGTCATTGAAGACGACCGCGACGCGGCGGATTACCTTGTTAAGGCTTTCCGCGAGGTCGGCCATATGGCCGATCAGGCCGGCGACGGCGAAGACGGGCTGCAGCTCGCGCTCGACGGCGAATACGATGTGCTGATCGTCGACCGCATGTTGCCGAAGCGCGACGGGCTCTCGGTGATCGCGGCACTGCGCGCCAAGTCGATCGAGACGCCGGTGCTGATTCTGTCGGCGCTCGGGCAAGTCGACGATCGGGTCAAGGGTCTGCGTACCGGCGGCGACGATTATCTCGCCAAGCCCTACGCGTTTTCGGAATTGTTGGCGCGCGTCGAGGTGTTGGCGCGCCGGCGCGGCAGCCGCGGCGAGGAAACCGTGTACCGCGTCGCCGATCTCGAGCTCAATCGGCTGTCGCACGAGGTCAGCCGCGCCGGGCAGGAGGTCCAGCTGCAGCCGCGCGAATTCCGCCTGCTCGAATATCTGATGCGGCACGCCGGCCAGGTCGTCACCCGCACCATGCTGTTGGAAAATGTTTGGGATTATCATTTCGATCCGCAGACCAATGTGATCGACGTGCACATTTCGCGATTGCGATCTAAAATCGACAAGGGCTTCGCGCAGCCTTTGCTGCATACCGTGCGCGGCGCGGGCTATATGATCCGCGACAGCGCGCGCCAGTAAGCGGCCCACAAGCCGGTTTGCCGGTACGGCCGATTGTCGGTTAAAGGCAACGGCGCGGTCAGGGGGAAACGGAAGATCGCCGGGAGATCGCCATGACCAATGTCGTGAGCAAGTACAACTCAGGCAATGCGGCGCCGTTCATCGCGGCGCGCGAATTGCTGTTCAAGCACCGCGAGGATTACACGCGCGCCTACCGCGAATTCCAATGGCCGAAGGTCGACCGCTTCAACTGGGCGCTCGACTATTTCGACGTCATGGCGCGCGGCAATGTCCATCCGGCGCTGTGGCTGGTCGACGAAGAGGCCGGCGAAACGAAGCTCTCGTTCGCCGAATTGAGCGCGCGCTCGAACCGGATCGCCAATGCGTTGCGCGGTCTCGGCGTCAAGCGCGGCGACCGTATGCTGGTGATGCTCGGCAATGTCGTGCCGCTGTGGGAATGCATGTTGGCGGCGATGAAGCTCGGCGCGGTGATCGTGCCGGCGACCACTTTGCTGACGCGCAACGATCTGGCCGACCGCTTCGCGCGCGGCCGCGTGCGCCATGTCGTCACCAGCGCCGATGCCGCGGTGAAATTTGCCGAGCTGCCGGGCGACTATACCCGCATCGTCGTCGGCAAGGAGGTTCCGGGCTGGATTTCGTTTGAGGCCGGTTACGGCGCGCCCGCGGAGTTTGCGCCCGATGGCGAAACCCGCGCCGACGATCCGATGCTGCTCTATTTCACCTCGGGCACCACGGCGACGCCGAAGCTCGTGCTGCACAGCCACCAGAGCTATCCGGTCGGTCATCTGTCGACCATGTATTGGCTCGGGCTGCGGCCGGGCGATCTGCATCTTAATATCTCGTCGCCGGGCTGGGCCAAGCATGCCTGGAGCTGCTTCTTTTCGCCGTGGAACGCCGAAGCCGCCGTATTCATCGTCAACCAGAAGCGCTTCAATGCGCGCGGGCTGCTCGACACTATCGCGCGCTGCGGCGTGACGACGTTTTGTGCGCCGCCGACGGTGTGGCGCATGCTGATTCAGGAGGATCTGTCGGCCTGGAAGGTCGCCATCAAGGAACTGATCGGCGCCGGCGAACCGCTCAACCCGGAAGTCATCGAGCGGGTCAAATCCGCCTGGGGCATCACCATCCGAGACGGCTATGGACAGACCGAGACGACGGCGCTGGTCGGCAATACGCCGGGGCAGAAGGTCAAACCCGGCTCCATGGGTCGGCCGCTGCCGGGCTATCGCGTCGAGCTTCTCGACGCCGACGGCGCCGCGGCCAAAGAGGGCGAGATCTGCTTGAACCTCGATCCGCGCCCGACCGGGCTGATGCAGGGCTATCAAGCCGACGACGGCGGCGTCCGCCCGCTCGATGATACGCTGTATCGCACCGGCGATGTCGCCGCGATCGACGAGGACGGCTATCTCACTTATGTTGGACGCGCCGACGACGTGTTCAAAGCCTCCGATTACCGCATCAGCCCGTTCGAGCTCGAAAGCGCGCTGATCGAACACCCGGCGATCGCCGAGGCCGCCGTCGTGCCGTCGCCCGATCCGATGCGGCTTGCGATACCCAAGGCCTATCTCGCGCTGGCGCCCGGCCATGCGCCCGATCGCGCCACGGCGCTGTCGATCTTCCGGCATTGCCGGACCGCACTGGCGCCGTTCAAGCGCGTGCGCCGCATCGAATTCGCCGAACTGCCGAAAACCATCTCCGGCAAAATCCGCCGCGTCGAATTGCGGCGGACCGAAGCCCAAAACCGGCGCGACGATAAACGCGCAACGCTCGAATTCCGGGAAGACGATTTTTCCGAAAGCGAGCTCAGCGTGCGATCCGAGAGAACCTGAGACGTGTCTGCGCTCGGCAAACTCCTTCGCACCACGGCGTTCCAGCTGACGCTCGTCTATCTGTTGATCTTCATTCTATTCGCGGCGTCGCTGCTCGGCTACTTCGCGCTCAATACGCGGCGCCTGATTACCGAGCAGATCACCAACACCGTGAATACCGAAATCACCGGCCTGTCCGAGCAATATACCCAAGGCGGCATTAGGCGGCTCGTCATCGTCGTCGATCTGCGCTCGCGGCGGCCGGGCTCGAGCCTTTATCTGGTGACGACGCCGACCGGCGAGGGGCTTGCCGGCAATGTCGGATCGCTCGAACCCGGCGTGCTCGACCATCCCGGCTGGCTGGAGACGAATTATCGCCGGCTCGACGCGCCGGAGGGCAGCGACCATCGCGCCTTGGTGCAGGTGGTGCAGCTTCCCGGCGGCTTTCACCTTCTGGTCGGCCGCGATCTCGAGGAGCGCGAGCGGCTGTTCGGCATCGTCCAGAATGCCGGGCAATGGTCGATTGCGCTCGTGATCGTGCTCGGTCTCGTCGGCGGCTTCTTCGTCAGCCGGCGCGTGCTCAAGCGCATCGACGCCATGACCGGCACGGCGCAAACGATCATGGCCGGCGATTTGTCCGGCCGCCTGCCGGTCGCCGGCACCGGCGACGAACTCGACCGCCTGGCGGAAAACGTCAACGCCATGCTGGAGCGCATCGAGGCGCTGATGAAGGGGCTCAAGGAAGTCTCTGACAATATCGCGCACGATCTCAAGACGCCGCTGACACGGCTGCGCAACCGCTGCGAACAGGCGTTGCGCCATCCGACCGGCGAGAGCGGCTACCGCTCAGCGCTGGAAGCGACCATCGCGGAATCCGACGATCTCATCCGTACTTTCGACGCGCTGTTGATGATTGCCCGCGCGGAATCCGGGCAAGCGCGCGACAACATGACCGAATTCGACGCGGCCCAGATCGTCCGCGATGTCGGTGAACTCTACGAGCCGCTCGCCGAAGAGAAGGGTTTGGAGTTGAAGGTCGAAGCGCCCGCGGCGGCGCCGGTGCGCGGCAATCGCGAACTGGTCAGCCAGGCGCTGGCGAACCTGATCGACAATGCGATCAAATATGCCGCCCCGAACGGCAAGCTGAATGGCGTCGCGAACGCTGCCGCGAATGGCGCGCCGGCGGAGATCGTGGTTGCGGCCGGCAACGACGGCGAGCGCATCGCGCTGAGCGTGGCCGATCACGGCCCCGGTATCCCCGAAGCCGATCGCGGCCGGGTGGTGGAGCGCTTCGTGCGGCTCGAACAAAGCCGGTCCGCGCCCGGTTCGGGCTTGGGGCTGAGCCTCGCATCGGCCGTGGCGCGACTTCACGGCGGCGAACTGAAGCTTGAGGACAATCACCCGGGCCTGCGCAGCGTCATCGCCTTGCCGCGGGCTGGACCCGTGGTGACGGGATGAACCCGTCCGCCGGCAGCGCGCCGGGGCAGCAGCGTAGCGAGCCGGCGCTGGTGCGCCGCCTGCGCGGGCCATTGCCGATGCCGTCCGCGCAATCTGCCGCGCGCGTAGCATCGTGGCTCGCGGGCCTTGAGCCGAAAGCGGTAAGCGCGACCTTGACGGCGCTGATCCGCGAATATCCGCCGCTTGCGCCAATGCTCGACGGCATCGCCGAAGCGGCGCCATTCCTATGGGACCTTATTCAAGCCGATGCAGCGCGCTTTGTGCGTCTGCTCGAAAGCGTGCCGGACGAAGCGCTGACGGCGCTTATCGCTGCTACAAGCAGCGCCGCCGCCGCGGCGCCCTCGCAAGCCGAGCTGATGCGCGTTCTTCGCCGCATGAAGGCGGAAGCCGCGCTTTTGATTGCCCTTGCCGATATCGGCAATGTTTGGCCTGTCGCGCGCGTTACCGCCGCGCTGACCGAGATCGCCGAGACGGCGTTGCGCGTTGCCGTGCATCATCTGCTCCGCGAAGCCGCCAAGCGCGGACAATTCAATCCACCGGATCGGAACAATCTTGAAGCGGGCTTCGGCTACATCGTGCTTGCCATGGGCAAGATGGGCGGCCATGAGCTGAATTTTTCCAGCGATATCGATCTCATCGTATTCTTCGAACGCGGCAGGGCGAAGCTCGCATCCGATGTTGAACCCGGCCAGTTCTACGTGCGCTTGACGCGCGATCTCGTCAAAATTCTCCAGGAGCGCACGCCGGACGGTTACGTGTTCCGCGTCGACCTGCGGCTGCGCCCGGACCCGTCCTCGACGCAGGTCGCGATCTCGACCGAGGCCGCGCTCGATTATTACGAACACCGCGGCCAGAACTGGGAGCGCGCGGCTTTGATCAAGGCGCGGCCCTGCGCCGGAGATTTGGCCGCGGGCGAGAAGTTCCTGCGCGATCTGTCGCCCTTCGTCTGGCGAAAATATCTCGACTTCGCGACCATCGCCCATGTCCAACAGATGAAGCGGCAGATCCACGCCTATCGCGGCCATGGCGAGATCGCGGTCGAAGGCCACAATATCAAGCTCGGCCGCGGCGGCATCCGCGAGATCGAATTTTTTGTGCAGACCCAGCAGCTCATCGCTGGCGGCCGTCATGCCGAATTGCGCGGCGGCAGCACCATCGCCACACTTGACGCGCTGGCCGGCGAAAAATGGATCAGCCGGGAGGCGCGCGACGAGCTCGCCGCGGCCTACGACTTTCTGCGCCGCGTTGAGCACCGCCTGCAGATGATGGCCGACGAACAGACCCACACGCTGCCGGCCAGGTCTGAGGTGCTTGAAGTTTTTGCCCGTTTTCTCGGCTTCAAGGACCGCAATGATTTCGTCGCAACTCTGCTGCCGCATATGCGCAGGGTCGAGCGGCATTATGTCAGGCTGTTCGAGCACGCGCCGGAATTGCTGGCGCAGCATATCAATCTGTCGTTCGGGACCGGCGCGGACGGCGGAGCGGACAATGGCGAGGGCGACATGCTCGATCGTTTGTCGCATATGGGCTTTCGCCAGCCGCTCGAGGTTGCCGAGGCCGTGCGCCGGTGGCACGCGGGCACCTACCGGGCGCTGCGCGGCGAACAGGCGCGCGCCAATCTCACCGACCTCGTGCCGGTCATCATCGACCAATTCGCGCGCGGCGAGAATTCGGATGGCGCGTTCGCGGCTTTCGACCGCTTCCTTTCCGGCTTGCGCGCCGGCGGGCGTTTCTTCTCGTTACTGCGGCAAAATCCTGAACTGATCCGTTTTGTCGGACTGATCCTCGGCGTCGCGCCACGGCTCGCCGATATTCTGGCGCAGAATCCGCACTTCATCGATCCGCTGGTCGATCCGACCTTCTTCGGTTCGGTGTTGGACGGCAAACGCCTCGAAGCGGTGTTGTCGAGCGCGCTCAATGAAACGCGCGGCTACGAGGCCGTGCTCGATGCGATCCGTCTGCTCGGCCAGGAGCACATGTTCCTGATCGGCGCGCGCATCCTGTCCGGCTCGATCACTGCGGAGCAGGCCGGCGAAGTCTTCGCGCGGCTGGCCGATGTTCTGCTGCGTACCGTGCATGTGCGGGCGGAAGCCGATTTCGCCGAAACCTATGGCCGCATCCGCGGCGGGCAGAGCGCGATCGTCGCATTGGGACGCCTTGGCGCCCGTGAAATGACGGCGAGCTCCGACCTCGATCTGATCGTGATTTATGATTTCGATCACGATCATCCGGAATCCGACGGCGAGCGCTCGCTTTATGGCGGGCAATATTACGCTCGTTTCACCCAGCGCCTGATCAGCGCGCTCACGGCGCAGACCAATTACGGTGTGCTCTATCAGGTCGACATGCGGCTGCGGCCGTCAGGCCGGTCTGGCCCGGTGGCGACGCAGATCGACGGCTTCATCAGTTACCAGGAGCGCGAGGCCTGGACCTGGGAGCATATGGCGTTGACGCGCGCGCGCGTCGTGTCGGGGCCGCCGGCGCTGGTCGGGCGCATCGAGAAGGCGATCGGCGACGTGCTGTGCCGCGAGCGGAACCGAAAGACCATTGCCGACGATGTCGTCGCCATGCGGGCCGCGATCGCCAAGGAGAAAGGCGACGCCGATATTTGGGATCTCAAATATGTTGCCGGTGGACTGGTCGATATCGAGTTCATAGCGCAATACCTCCAGCTGACGCATGCCGCCACGACGCCCGAGATTCTCGATACGTCGACGACGCGGATGCTGGAAAAGGCGGCGCGGCTCGGCGTGCTCAAGCCGGAAGACGCCGACGTGCTGCGGCCGGCGGTGCGGCTGTTCCACGACCTGACGCAGATTTTGCGGCTGTCCCTCTCCACGGCCTTCGACCCGAAGACGGCAAATGCAGGCGTACTCGCGCTCTTGGCGCGCGCCGCCGACCTTCCCGATTTCGCGGCGCTGCAGGCCCATGTCGAGGACACCCAGCGTCACGTCCGGGAATGCTTTGTGCGCATTTTGGGGAAGGCGCCTTAGGGTTACGCTTCCTACGCCACCCGACGTGCTGGCGGCGCCTTGGCGTCGCTCGCGCGTGCCGCGATCTTTGCGTCCAGCGGCAGCCGGACGACGACGGTCGTGCCTTGGCCGAGCGTCGAGCGGATGCGCATTTCGCCGCCGTGCAGTTCGGCGAGCGACTTGGCGATGGCGAGGCCGAGGCCGGAGCCCGGGTACTTCTTGGTCAACTGGCTCTCGACCTGCTCGAAGGGACGGCCGAGCTTGCCGAGCGCATCCTTGGGGATGCCGATGCCGTTGTCCTTAATGGCAATGATGACCGCGCCGCCACGGCGCCGTCCATACACCGTCACGGCGCCGCCCTCGGGCGTGAACTTCACGGCGTTGGACAACAGGTTGAGCGCGATCTGCTTCACTGCGCGGCGGTCGGCGTTGAGGACCAGTTCCGGCTCGATCTGCGCGTCGAGATGAAGATGCTTTTCGCTGGCGCGGGTCGAGACGACGCGCTGGCAATCGGCGAGGATGGGTTCGACCGCCACGGCTTCGGGAACGAGACGGATGCCGCCGGCTTCGATCTTCGACATGTCGAGAATGTCGTTGATGACGTCGAGCAGGTATTCGCCGCTTTCGCGGATATCGCGGGAATATTCTGTATATTTCTCCGCGCCCAGCGGGCCGAACATTGCCGATTCCATGATTTCGGAGAAGCCGATTATGGCGTTGAGCGGCGTGCGCAGTTCGTGGCTCATATTGGCAAGGAATTTCGACTTCGCCTGATTGGCGTCCTCGGCGCGGGTCTTTTCTTCGGCATATTTTTCCGCAAGATCGGCGAGCGCGACGGTCTGGATTTCCAGCGTCTGCTGCGATTTGCGCAGGTCGACGATGGTGGCGATCTGGCGCTTCTCGCCCTCGACCAGCTTCTGCTCGTGTTGTTTGATCTTGGTGATGTCGGTCCCGACCGAAACGTAGCCGCCGTCCTTGGTACGGCGCTCGCTGATATGCATCCAGCGGCCGTCGTCGAGTTGTGCCTCGAAGGTGCGGGCGCCGCGCGGCTGACCGTCCTCGTTGACGATCGTGGTGCGGATGATCGGGGTCTTTCCGGCGGCGACGATCGCTTCGTAGGACGTGCCGGACGCAACCGCCGCGTCGGGCAGATGATGCAGCTCTTGAAAGTTCGAATTGCACAGCACGAGGCGGTTTTCTGCGTCCCACAATACGAAAGCTTCCGGAATGGTCTCGATGGCGTCGCGCAGCCGCAGATCGGCGGCCACCGTCCGCTCGACCAGGCTCTTCTGTTCGGTGATGTCGACGGCGATGCCGATGAGATGCAGGCCGTCTTCGCCGTCCTGGCGCGCCAGTTCGCAGCGCGCCCGTAGCCACAGCCAGCGGCCGTCGGCATGGCGCATGCGGAAGGCGTGATCGATCGACTGCACCTTGGCTTCGGCGAGCTGTGTCGCGAGCTGATAAAGATTGATGTCGTCGCGATGAACGAGCGCGTTGACCTCGCCGAAGGTCAGCAGATCGTCCTTCTGCGGCAGTCCAAGAAGGTCGTACATCGAGTGCGACCAGAACACACGGCCGCGCGCCAGATCCCAGTCCCACAGGCCGCAGCGGCCGCGATTGAGGGCGGTGTCGATGCGGCCGCGCACGGTGTCGTGGATGAGATCGGCTTCGCGGGCACGCATCGCCTGCCAATGAAAGGCGAAACCAAGGATCAGGACGACGAAGCCGGTGGTCGCGGACAGGGTGACGGTCAGCGCGGTGGTCGAGCGCCAACTTGACAGAGCGTCGTCGCGGTCCTGGACGACGGCGAGGAGGCCGACGGGATTCTTGAGCCCACGCACGGTTGCGAAAGCGGTGTCGCCGTCAGCCAGTGTGATCTCCCGGGTTCCGGCCGTCTCGCCCCTTGTGGTGAGCGGCAGCAGCGGTCCGAGCACGTCGAGAAGCGACCGCCCGAGCATTTGCGGCGCCTCCGGGGCAGTGGCGACAATCGTGCCGCCGGCGTCGGCAACAAGAATGCTGCGGCCGGCGCCGGCGGCCCAGGCGGGCAGCGCCTTTTCGATTGCGTCAGAGCTGCGATCGATATGGAGTGGACCTTCGCGCGTCGGCCGGTCCAACTGAGCGGCCAAGTGATCGGCGGCCGCTTCGATGGTCTGCGTCGCATCGAACACGACCTGGCGGCGATGCTCGAGAACCTGCACCGCAGCCCCGATGCAGATCGTCAGCATAAAGGCGACGATGAGAACCGGCACGGCGCGGCGCAAGAGCGGCTCGGCGGTGAGAAGGCGGCGATACGCGGGCTTGGCAATCGACTGTGCCAAGCCCTTGATCGAATCCGAGCGTAAAGACGCACTCGCCAATTCGGCGCGCGCCATGCCTGCCTCCGCTATGAAATTTTTCCCGACCGCCCGCTGCGGAGAGAGCGTGTGTTCCGTCTCTCCGAATCGTCCACAATAGAATCGATGCGCGCTGATTTGTCGAGAGTCAGAGTCAATCTTTTTTAAGAAAATGTCCCCAAGCGTTTTGCGGTGCGAAAAGCGCGACAGCTATTGGCGTCTGGTGAAGATCAAAAAATCTTTTTCACTGAATCACTTGCGCCGCGGAAACGGGTGTGGCGGGATCATTGCTTCTTCAGAACATAAACATAATTGTTAAGGCCGATTTCGACGGTCGATTGATCGACAAAATGCCAGTCGAATTCGCAACTCGTCTCCAAGGTCTTAATCGGCGAGCCGGTGAGGCCGACCGAAGCGGTGAGCTTTTGCGGATCCTTCGACTTGTCGGAGTCATGCATCTCGCCGAACGCCCCCTGGAATAGCAGGTCGGCCGTGTAATCAGTCAATTTGTAGTGTGCGCCCTTGCAGGCGAAGACTTTGGGGCTGGTAATTCCGCCGGGTGCGATCGTCACTGTCTTGCCGAGGAGGGAATTCTTCTCGGCGACGTCCGGTTTGTCCTGTGGACCGGCCCATGGTGCCAGCACGGCTGAATCGAACTTCCACGTGCCGAGATAGAAAGTGTCCGCGGCATTGGCCTGGATTGAGATGGCAAGGCCGATAGTGGCGGTAACGAGCGTGGCAAGCTTGCGCAAAACGTCCTCCGGTCAGTGGCCCGCGTTAGTCGCCCGTGGCCGGATTGCAGTTCAAACCGCGATTGCGTGTGCCGCGTCAGCTGTCGGCCAGCGTGCGCGCCACGATGTCCTGCACGTCGCGGGACAGCGACGGCGTTGCCGCGATGCGGCGCAAGGTCGATTCCGCCCGGCCGCGGCGCTTGGCTTCGAGCGCGCGCCAGGAGCGGAAGGCGCCCATCAGCCGCGCGGCAACCTGCGGATTTTTCGGATCGAGCGCCAAGACGAAGTCGGCGACGAAATCGAAGCCTAAGCCGTCGGCACGGTTGAACTGGGTGTGGTTGACCTGCGCGAACGAGCCGATCAGCGCCCGGACGCGATTGGGATTGGCGACCGAGAAGGCCGGATGCTTGGTCAGCGCCCGTACGCGATCGAGCGTGGCGGCTTCCGGAATGGCCGCCTGCAGCGCCAGCCATTTGTCGATGATCAGCGGATCGGCGGCATAGCGCTGATAGAAATCGTTGAACGCTTGGCCGCGCTCCGGCCGGTCGTGTTGCGCCAGCGTTTCGAGCGCCGCCATGCGGTCGGTCATATTGTCGGCGTTACGGTATTGCGCGACGGCGCGCGCGATGGCGTCGTCGCGCTCGGTCACCGCAAGAAGATCGAGGCAGACATTCTTGAGCGAGCGGCGGCCGGCGCTCGGCGCGTCCGGCCGGTAAGGGCTGGTCGAGATCATCTGCTGATAGGTTTGCTCAAGCGCTGTGCCGTGCCGCGCGCCGATGGCGGCGCGCAGCTTGCGGCGTGCGGCAAAGACCGCGTCGGGATCGACATCGGAGCCGATCTCGCGGGCGATATCGGCGTCGGTCGGCGGCACCAGCATCAGCGCGACAAAGGCCGGCTCGAGCGTCGGATCCTTGAGCACCGCTCCCAGCGCGGCCATCAAGCCGTCGTCTTCGCGCACGGCGGCGCCGGCGCGCAATGCCGTGACATTGGCCTTGAGCAGGGTCATCGCCAGCGACTGCACCGCCTGCCAGCGATTGAACGGATCGCTGTCATGGGCGGCGAGGAAACGCAGATCCTCGGCTTCGATAGGCAGCGCGAGCTTGATCGGCGCGGAAAAGCCGCGGTTGAGCGAGGGGATAGGCCGTTCGGCGACGCTGGTGAAGACGAAGCTCTGACTCGGCTTGGTCAGTTCGAGCACGCCGCGCGAAAGCGGCTTGCCGTCGAGCAGGAGCGGCAGGTCGCTGCCGTTCTTGCCGACGAGGCCAAAGGCGAGCGGGATCAACATCGGCGCCTTGTCCGGCTGCCCGGGCGTCGGCGGGATCGTCTGGCTGATATCGAGGCGGTAGGTCTGCGCGCGCGGATCGTAATCTGGCGCGATCTTGATGTCGGGCGTACCGGCCTGCGAATACCAGCGCATGAATTGCGTCATGTCGCGGTGGCTCACGTCGGCGAAGCACTGCACGAATTGCTCGACGGTTGCCGCCTGTCCGTCATGGCGCGCGAAATAGAGATCCATGCCTTTGCGGAAGGTCTCGCCGCCGAGCAGCGTCCTGATCATGCGGACGACTTCGGAGCCCTTCTCATAGACCGTCGATGTGTAGAAGTTGTTGATCTCGTGATAGACCTCGGGCCGCACCGGATGGGCGAGGGGCCCCGCATCCTCGACGAATTGATACGAGCGCAAGCCGCGCACATCGGTAATGCGCTCGACCGCGCGCGAGCGTTGATCGGCGGTGAATTCCTGATCGCGGAACACCGTCAGCCCTTCCTTGAGGCACAGCTGAAACCAGTCGCGGCAAGTGATGCGGTCGCCGGTCCAATTGTGGAAATATTCGTGGGCGATGACCGCCTCGATGCCGGCGTAATCGCCGTCGGTCGCGGTGGTCGGCGAAGCGAGCACGTATTTGTCGTTGAAGACGTTGAGCCCCTTGTTCTCCATCGCGCCCATATTGAAGGCGGAAACCGCGACGATCATGAAAATATCGAGATCGTATTCGCGGCCGAAGGTTTCTTCGTCCCAGCGCATCGAACGCTTGAGGCTGTCCATGGCGTAGTCGCAGCGGTCTTCCTTGCCGGGCTCGACATAAATCACGAGCGCGACCTTGCGGCCGGACATGGTGACGAACGAATCCTTGACGCTCGCCAGGTTGCCGCCGACCAGCGCGAACAGATAGGACGGCTTTGGAAACGGATCGTGCCACGTCGCAAAGTGCCGCGAGGTGCCCGGCACATCGCCCTGCGCGACGAGATTGCCGTTGGAGAGCAGGACCGGAGCCTCGGCTCTGTCGGCTTCGATACGCGTCGTGTAGACGGCCATCACGTCGGGCCGGTCGAGGAAATAAGTGATGCGGCGGAAGCCTTCGGCCTCGCATTGGGTGCAATAGGTCGCGCCGGCGCGATAGAGCCCCATCAGCTGCGTATTGCCGGTCGGGTCGACGATGGTTTCGATCTCGAGCTCGAACGGCCGGTTCGGCGGCTGCGCGATGGTCAGCTTGTCGGACGTGGCGACGAAATTCTCCGCCGGCAGCGGCTTGCCGTCGAGCGCAAGCGACTTGAGCTTGAGTTCCTCGCCGTCGAGCACGAGCGGTGCGGGGGCGCCCGCCGCATTGGGCCTCAGCTTGAGCTTGGCGCGAACGGTCGTCGCCGTCGGATGCAGCGACACTTCGAGAGTGACGGTTTCAATAAGCCAATCTGGCGGGCGGTAGTCCTTGAGGCGGACCGGACGTGCTTCTTCTGTGCGCATGGGGCCGATGATTAGAGGCTTTGTGGGGCAATTGAAAGACGTGCTCTAACGCCGCGGCTCGGCGTGGCCGATGACGCGCTGGATGACCGGGAAGCGCTGGCGCAACCTGTGCTCGAGCGTGTCGACGAGGTCATGCACCGTGCTGACCGACAGCGCCGGATCGACGCGGCAATGAAAATTGACGATCTCGCCGTCGTCAATCTCGCGCACGCGCAGGTCGTGGACCTCGCCGAGATTGGGAATATCCGCGGCCAGCGCCAGCAGCGCTTGGCGCACCTCGCCGAGCCGCGCCGGCGTGGCGTCGCTGCCGGGCAGGATGTCGGCGGGGAGCGGCTCGATATGCGTCTCGACCTCGACATCGGGCCCGAGCTCGTCCCGCACCGCCTCTTCGAGCCGCGTCGCCGTATCATGCGCGGCCGCCAGCGGTTCCGTGCCGTCGACTTCGAGATCGGCGGATACCGACAGGCGGCCCGCGATCGTCTGCACCGCAACGTGGTGGATGGCGAGGCCGCGGTTACGGGCGATCATCATGACGCGTTCGCGCACCGTCTCATCGTCGAGCGCGCGCGGCTCCGTCGTGATCGTGGTTTCGGCGGTCGGCAGCTCGGCGCGGATCGCGCGCGTCAGCCGCTCCTTGATGGACGTAACACCGTCGAGCGGTAGCGTGCGGCTGACACCGACGCCAAGGTCGACGAACAGCACCGCGCCGGCCGGCCGCGCCCGCACGCGCTCGACGCTGACGATGCCGGGCACGCGACGGGCGATCGCCGCCACGCGCTCGCTGACGCCGGCCGGCGCCGTGTCGGTCAGCGTGTCGATCGTGCGCCGACCGAGCCGATATCCGGCAATGCAGATGAAGACCGCAACGACCAGCGCTGCCGCGGCATCGGCCCAGGAGTAGCCGAGCTTGACGCCGCCGAGACCGAACAGCACCGCGATCGACGACCACATATCCGAGCTGAAATGCAGCGCATCGGCGTCTAGCGCCTCGCTTGAGGTTGCCTTGGCGACGCGCCGCAACACGCGCGCACGGAAGAAATCGACCACGATGGAGCCGGCAATGACGACAAAGGCCGCCGCGGATGCCTCGACCGCGTGGCCGTGTGTGTCGATGAGCCGCCGCGCCGCTTCCCAGACGACGATAGCGGTGAGCACGAACAGCAGCGCCGTTTCGGCAAGCGCGGTCACGCTCTCCATCTTGCCGTGGCCGTATTGATGCTCGGCGTCAGGCGGTTTGCCGGAAATGCGCACGGCAAGATAGGTCAACACCGTCGCCGACAGATCGATCAGCGAATGGCCGGCTTCCGAAAGGATCGCGAGCGACCCCGTGAGGAAGCCCACCGCGGCCTTCGCCGCGGTCAGGCCTGCGGACGCGGCGATCGAGCCGAGCGCTACTCTTTCTTTGTCGTTCATGACGGCCCCTGGCGCGACGGGGTTAGCGGGGCTGCAGTGGAGCGTCAATCAGAATACGCGCGCCAGTCTCTTTCGTCACTTCGCTTCGGTGACTGCAAGCTTTTCCTTGAGCATCTTGTTCTCTGCCTCGAGTTGCGCGATGCGTGCGCGCATGGGCGTGAGCGCGGCGTCGATTTCCGCTTCGGTGAAGCGTGGCGTGATGTGTTGCGGGCAATTCCAGTCGAAAGCTTCCAGATGCAAGACGAAAGCGCGTTCGGGCTTCGCCTTATATCCAGGCGTTGCGAGTTTCTCTGTCAATGCGGGATCAGCCGTCAGGTCCTTCGCCTCGATCCGCGCATAGATTTTGAGCCGCCGCCGGTTCGGATAATCCATCAGAAACAGCGCCACGCGGTCGTTCGCCGACACATTGCCGAGGCTGATATATTGCCGGTTGCCGCGGAAATCGGCGAAGGCGAGCGTCTTGTCGTCGATGACGCGCAGGAAGCCGGGCGGCCCGCCGCGATGCTGCACATAGGGCCACCCGGTCTCCGACACGCTCGCCATGTAGAAGCTGTCGCGCGCGGCAATGAACTCAATCTCGGCTGCGGTGAAGCGGCTGAAGTCGCGGTGACCTTTGAAATTCTCCCACATGCCGGCACTTCTATTGGCGGCCTGCGCGGCCTTCACACTCGGTGTTCCGGCGATTTCGAGAAAGCCATAAGCCATGACGATTTCCTCTCGTCTCACCCACAAATGGCATCTTTCGTTTTGTAGAATAATATCGTATTTTTGAGAGATATTCTCTCATTTTATGGAATAGTCCATGGATCGGCTTGATGCGATGTCTGTGCTGGTCGCCGTGGTCGAAACCGGCAGTCTTTCGGCGGCAAGCCGCAAGCTTGGCGCGCCGCTGCCGACCGTGAGCCGCAAAGTGTCGGAACTCGAAGCGCACCTGAACGCGCGGCTGCTCATCCGCTCGACCCGCAAGCTCGTCTTGACCGAAGCCGGCGCGGCCTACGTCGCGGCGTGCACGCGTATTCTTGAACAGGTCGGCGAAGCCGAGCGTGCAGCGTCCGGCGAATACAGTTCGCCGCGCGGCGACCTCGTCGTCACCGCACCGATCGTCTTTGGGCGGCTGCATGTCCTGCCCGCGGTCAACGACTTCATCGCGAATTATCCGAAGATCAATGTGCGGCTCGCGCTCTCTGATCGAAACGTGCATCTGATCGACGACCACATCGATCTCGCCGTGCGCATCGGCGCGCTGCAAGACTCAAGCATGGTGGCGTCGCGCGTAGGCACGGTGCGCCGTGTGGTCTGCGCCAGTCCGGCTTACCTCGCCGGGGTCGGAACGCCGCAAGTGCCGGAGGATCTCGCCGCACTTGCCTGCGTCAATTTCGACGACTTTACGTCGGCGACGGCGTGGACTTTCAGCTCAGCGGAGACGCGAAGCGAACGCGCGGTGCCGATCCATTCGCGGCTCTCGGTCAATACGGCGGAAGCCGCAATTGACGCTGCGGTGGCCGGCGTCGGCGTGACGCGCGTGCTGTCCTATCAAGCCGCGAATGCGGTGGCGGAGGGCAGGCTGAAGATCGTGCTGGCCGCCTATGAGCCCGAGCCGCTGCCGATCAATCTCGTACATGTCGGGCTAAGCCTGCTGCCGCTCAAGACCCGCGCCTTTCTCGATTTCGCGGCGCCGCGCATCCGCGAGCGCGCCGCCAAGGCGGATGCGCTGGCGCGGTAAGCCGCCCCGGGGCTACCGGCGGCCGCGAATTTGCTCAGCAGTTTTCGCGCGAAGGTATTTCATGAAATTTTGACTGCTCTCAATCGGCGTCCCAGTGTAACCACAATACAAATTCAGTTGCGGAAGCGGGGTTACGAGCTTCAGCGACACCAAAGAGCCGGCGTCCAGCTCGGCGGCGACCGTGCAGACTGGCAGGCACGCGACGGCACGCCCGCGGCGCACCAGCTCTTTCGTTGCCGTCGACTCCTCCACCTCCATGGCAGCTTCGTAGGATGTGATGCCGATTGTCTTGAGCGCGGTATCGGTCATTCGGTAGAAACGCGAGTTGCGCAAGCCGGTCACGAACGGATGACGGCGAAGCTCCTCCGGCGCAACGGCGCGGTTCTTGACGAGCGGGTGATGCGGCGCAACCACGATCGTCAGCCGCTCGTGCCCCAGAACCTCACAGCGAATGCCGGAGACCGGCTTTAGCGCCAAGAAAAGCCCGATCGTGGCCGCGCGGGTACGGACGAGACCGACGACTTCGTCGATCGTGCCGACGCGCGTGATCACGCGCACTTTCGGATTATTGCCGGCAAAGGCGGTGAGCCGCTCCGGCAGGAAATGTGCGGCGACGTCGCGATGCACGGCGATGGTGATCTCTTGCGTCGCCACCGAGCGGAGATCGGCAAGCGTTTTGGTGGCCGCTTCGGACCGCTGCAGCATGTCGACGGCGAAGGCGTAAACGGCTTCGCCGGCTTTGGTCAGGCGCGGCCGGCTGCCCCGGCTGCGATGAAAAAGCGGCTGGCCGAGCTGGGCTTCCAGCGCCTTGATATGCGCGCCGACCGACGGCTGGGTGATGCCAAGCTCATTGGCCGCGACATTGAAGCCGCCGCAGTCGACGACACTCTTGAACACGCTCAATCGGCGGGCACTGGCGGAGATCATGCGTCCCCAAGGACTTTGGCCGGTGAGCAGCTTATAGCCAAAGCACTATAACTATTTAGCCCCATATGCCGTTGCTTGGCCAGCGGCCGGCTGCAACTCTGCGCGCCATAACAAGCCGCCTCTGCGGGGAGTGGAAACGTGATTGCGGTCGCGATCGATATCGGCGGCACGTTTACCGACCTGGTCGGTTTTGACGACAAAGCCGGCCGGTTTGTCGACGCCAAGAGCCTGACGACGCCGCACGATCTGGTCCAGGGCATTATCGACTGCCTGCATAAGAGCGGGCTCACCGCAGCCGCCATCGACGAGCTCATTCACGGCTCGACCATCGCCATCAATACGCTGATCGAGCGCACCGGCGCCAAGACGGCGCTGGTCGTCACCGACGGCACCCGCGACGTCTACATTATCGGCCGCGGCAACCGGCCGGAGGCTTACAATCTCTTGTTTCATCGGCATCGCCCGCTGGTGTCGCGGCGTCTCACGCGCGAGGTGGCCGAACGCGTCCTCGCGTCAGGCGCTGTCGAGAAGCCGCTCGACCGCGGCGGCCTCGAACGTGTGGCGCAGGTGCTCAAGGCGGAAGCCGTCGACGCGGTCGCGGTGTGCTTCCTGCATTCTTACGTCAATCCCGATCACGAGCGCGCGGCGGGCGAGGTCATTCGCGCGGCGCTCCCTGAGGCTTATCTCTCGCTCTCACACGACATCCTTCGCGAATATCGCGAGTTCGAGCGCACCTCGACGACGGTGGTGAACGCCTATATCGGCCGCAAGGTCGGCGGCTATGTGCGGGTATTGAAATCCAAGCTCGAGGCGATCGGCTTTGCCGGCAATCTCTCCATCATGCGCTCCAATGGCGGCGTGATGACGCCGGAAGTGGCGCAGGCGCGGCCGGTCGCGATGATGGAATCCGGCCCGGTCGGCGGCATCATCGCCTCGGCGAAGATTGGTGAGAAGCTCGGCTACGGCAACGTCATCTCGTTCGACATGGGCGGCACCACCGCGAAGGCGAGCCTGATCCGTGACGGCGAGCCGACCATGGCGCCGGGCTATTATGTCGGCGGCTATGCCAGCGGGCACCCGGTCATGGTGCCGATGATCGATGTGGTCGAGATCGGCGCGGGTGGCGGGTCGATTGCATGGCGCGACGAGATCGGCGCGCTCAAGGTCGGACCGCAAAGCGCCGGCGCCGATCCCGGCCCGATCTGTTATCGCGGCGGCGGCACCGCGCCGACCATTACCGATGCCAATGTCGTGCTCGGCCGGCTCGATCCCAATAATTTCCTTGGTGGCACCATGAATCTCGACGCCGACGGCGCGCGGCAGGGTATCGAAGAGGTCATTGCCAAGCCGCTCGGCATGAATGCCGCAGAAGCCGCCCAGGCGATCATCGATATCGCCGTCAATAAAATGTCTCTGGTGGTGCGCGAGGTCTCGGTCGAGAAAGGCTATGACCCGCGCGATTTTGTCATGGTCGCGTCTGGCGGGGCCGGTCCGTTGCACGTGCTCGCCGTCGCGCGCGAGTTGCACATTCCGACAGTCATTGTGCCGCTGTTCCCGTCGCACTTCTCGGCGCTGGGCATGCTGCTCGCCGACGAGCGCCATGACTTCATTCGCACTTATTACTCGGATCTCGCCGGTGTCGACTTCGGCAAGCTCATTGGCGTGCATGACGAGATGGCGGTCGAAGCACGCGCCGGCCTGCGGCACACGGAAGGCGCCGAGCAGCAGGTGCATCTCGACCTTCGCTATACCGGTCAGGAGTTCACGTTGCCGGTGCCGGTCACAGCGGCACAGCTGAAAAAGGGCGACCGCCGCGCCATTCGCACGGCTTTCGACAAGCTTTATGAGCAGCGTTATGCCCACCATTCTCCCGATGAGCCGGTTGAGATGGTCAATATCCGGCTTGCGGTGATAGGCACGCGGCCGAAGCTGAAATTCCCGAAAAAGCGCGGCGGCAAGCCGCCGCAACCGCGCCGTCGTCCGGTTTATCTCGGTCATGCCGCAAAGCCGGTCTCTTGTCCGGTTTATGCGCGTGATCCGCTGCCAGCCGGCATGCACATCGCGGGTCCGGCCTTGATCGAAGAGCACGGCACGACGACCGTTCTTTACGCCGGAGACCGCTGCCGGGTGGCGCCGTCGGGCGAATTGATCATTGCGGTGGGAGGCGGCGAATGACCCGCAAACCGGCGGCGAAGAAAAAGATCAAGCCGAGGAGGCCTGAGGCGCGGCGTTCGTCGACGCGGCGCTCCGGCGCCAAGCGCGACATTAAACTTGATCCCGTCACGCTCGAAGTGATCCGCAACGCGCTGCCGGCCATCGCCAACGAAATGGCGGCCGACCTGCAGCGCACGTCCTACAATATGATGATCTACGAGGTGCGCGATTTCTGCACCGCGCTGGTCGATCCCAAGGGCCAGCTCATCTCGCAGAATGTCGGCGGCGTGTCCCACTTCGTCGCCGATCTCGGCATCATCGTCACCGACGGCATGAAGCGCTACGGCGAGAAGGGTTTCGCGCCGGGCGACGTCATTATCACCAATCATCAGGCGGTGGCGGGGCAGCATCTCAACAATATCGTGATCTACATGCCGTACTTCCACAATGGCGAGCTTTTGATGTTCGCCATGGTGCGCGCGCATTGGATCGATGTCGGCGGCACCTCGACCGGCTTCGGCGCCGGACCCCAGGTCGCCGATCCGTGGCTCGAGGGCCTGCAACTCGATCAGCTCAAGATCTATCGCGAAGGCGTGCTCGACGAGACGCTCTATCGCGTCATCAAGGACAACATCCGCTTTCCGGAATCCTCGCTCGGCGACATGAAATCGCAGATGGCGGCCTGCCGCCTCGCCACCCGCCGCATGGATGAATTGTTCGGCAAATACGGTCACGACACGATCCTGGCGGCGATCGATCGCATCTTCGATGAGACCGAGCGCAAGTGCCGCAACGTGGTGGCGCAGCTTCCCGACGGTGTCTACGAAGCCGCTGCCTCCATCGACGACGACGGCGTGCGCAAAGGCGAACCGGTGCCGATCCACGTCAAGGTCACGATCAAAGGTTCGTCGATGACCATCGATCTGTCTGGCTGCTCGAGCGAGCGCAAGGCAGGCATCAATTCGCGCACGCTTGCCGGCGCGCGCGTCGCCTATAAGGCGCTGACCGGGCCGCTCGATCCGGTCAACGAAGGATCGTTCCGCGCGCTCGATGTCGTCATTCCCGAAGGCAATATCATGATGGCACGCTTTCCGGCGCCCATGGCGGGTTGGAGCGCGATCGTGCCAACCGTGGTCGATTGCATCGTTGCTGCTTTGGCCAAAGCGATGCCCGACCGCGTGCCGGCCGGGCATCACGGTCTTCTCGGCGGCGCCGTCGTCTTCTTCGGCCTGCATCCGAAAACCGGCCGGCGCTTTGTCGTGCAGAGCCTCGAAGGCGGCGGCTGGGGTGGACGGCCTTACGAAGACGGCGAGTTGGCTACGGTGTCCGTTTGCCAGGGCGACGTTCGCAACGGCTCCATCGAAGGCATCGAGTTGAAATGTCCGGTGCTGGTCGAGAGCCGAGCGCTGCGCCAAGATTCCTGCGGCGCCGGCAAACATCGCGGCGGTCTCGGCATCGACATGCGGGTTCGCAATCTGGTCGAAGGCCTGTGGAATTTCGAGCAGACCCGGCGCGCGCAGTGTCCGCCTTGGGGTCTATGGGGCGGCACGTCCGGTGAATCCGGCGGCTACCTCTTGCGGCTGCCGGAGGAAACCGAATTCCGTCCGCTCGCCGGCGCCCGGCTTCCGGTCCCGGTCGGCGCCGCAGCGATCGTGCGCACCGGCGGCGGCGGCGGCTGGGGCGATCCGTATGAGCGCGACGCGGCGCTCGTGGTCGAGGATGTGCGCGAGGAGCTGATCTCCCGCCAAGCCGCGCGGGAGCTCTATGGCGTGGTCATGCGCGACGATTTCACGCTTGACGCTACGGCAACGGAAGCCTTGCGTAGCGAGAAGCGAGCCAAGCCACTCGGCACGGAGGCACCCGTGGCGAGAGGTTAGTGATACGAGTCAGCGGATAAAAAAGCTGAAGGGGGAGTTTCACAATGGCGCCAGCATGGTTCGGCGGAGCGGTTCGAGAGGCGCTATTCGGCTTGATCGGCCTGACGGCGATAGCGTTCGCGCAGCCGACCTCCGCCGAAACGCTGCGGGTCGGCAAAGCCGGCGCCACGGCCTTTTCCTTTGTGCCGGTCGACGTTGGCGTCGAAACCGGCATCTTCAAGAATAACGGCCTCGAATTCGAGGTTTCAAGTTTCGGTGGCGACGCCAAGCTGCAGCAAGCCATGGCGGCCGGCAGCATCGACGTCGGGCTGGGATCGGGGCCGGGGCTTGCTTTCATCGTCAAAGGTGTCCCGGTGAAAGGCATCGCCGCCATGGCCGGGCCGCCGCTTCTCTTTGCGCTGGTGGTGCGCAACGACGACAGCGTCAAATCGGTCGACAATCTCAAAGGCCGTAAAGTTGGCGTCTCGACCGTCGGTTCGGTCACCAGCTGGATCATCGACGAAGTCTCACGCCAACACGGCTGGGGCACCGACGGCATGGTTGAGGTGGCGATCGGCGACGACGGCGCGCGCGTTGCTGCGCTGAAATCCGGCGCGCTCGACGCCGCCATCGTCAATCTTGCCGCGGCGCTGAATTACGCCGACCATGGCGGCGGCCGCGTCAGCCTGCGCTTCGGCGATCTGGTGAAGCATTTTCATATCCACGTCATCTACGCCACCGACACAGCCATCGCGGAAAAGCCGGACGCGCTCCGCCGCTTCCTCAAAGGCTGGTTCGAAACCATTGCTTTCATGCGCAGCCACAAGGACGAGACGGTGAAAATCGCCATGCCGGTGATGGGCACCGATGCCACGATCACGGCCGGCATTTACGACGAACTCATGCCGATGTTCTCGGACACCGGCCGTTTCGATCCCGAAGCTTTGGCAGTCCTGCGGCGTTCTTTCGTCGAGATGAAGACGCTGCCGGAAGAGCCTGATATGAGCAAGCTCATCACCGAAGCATTCCTGCCAAAAAAATAAGAACAACAACGTCATGACCGAAGTGGAGGAACGTAACATGCTTAAGCCACCAAGGGCGCTGCGCCATATTGCGGCGATCGCTTTTGCCGTCGCCGCCGCGTGCGGCGCTTCCGTTCCCAGCCGCGCCGACGACGTGTTGCGGGTCGGTAAGGCGGTGCCGGAAGCATTTTCCTTTGTGCCGGTCGATGTCGGCATCCAAGAAGGCATCTTCAAGAAAGACGGCATCGACGTGCAGCCGACGGCCTTTGCCGGCGATGCCAAGCTGCAGCAGGCAATGGCGGCCGACAGTATCGATATCGCGCTCGGCTCCGGCCCCGGCATGGCTTTCATCGTCAAGGGTTCGCCGGTGAAGGCGATCGCCGCCATGGCAGGACCGCCGCTCCTTCTCGCCATCGTGGTTCGCCCCGACGGTCCGAAAACGGCGGCCGATCTCAAAGGCAAGAAAGTCAGCGTCTCGACGGCCGGGTCGTTGACGGCGTGGCTCGTCAGCCAGACCTCGCGCAATCAGGGCTGGGGGTCGCAGGGCATCGACATCCAGCCGATGGGCGGCATGCCGGGCCAGATCGCAGCGCTCAAGCGCGGTGACATCGACAGCATCATCATGGATATCGGCAATGCCTTCGATTTGGAGAAGAAAGGCGAAGGCCGTATCCTGGTGCGCTTCACCGACATCAAAGCTTTCATTATTCACGTCATCTACGCCACCAACAAAGCCATTGCCAGCCACCCCGATGACCTGCGCAAATTCGTCAAAGGCTGGTTCGAGACGATCGCCTTCATGCGCACGCACAAGGACGAAACCGTCAAAATCGCCGGGTCCGTCACCGGCAAGGATGCCGACATCACGAGCCGCACCTATGACGAGCTGATGCCGATGTTCTCCGTAAGCGGCAAATTCTCGCCCGAAGCCATGGAAGTTCTTTCAAAGTCATGGGTCGAGCTCGGCACGCTGCCAAGCGAGCCGGATGTCAAGACACTGTACACAGAAGAGTTTCTTCCGAAGTAGCGCAATACATTTCCCGACATGACCTCCGCTGAAGCCGCCATTCGTGTTCGCGATGTTTCGCACCAGTTCGGCGAGGCCGGGCAGGCGCGCTATGTGCGAGCGCTGCAAAATACCTCGCTCGACGTCGCGCGCGGCGAATTGCACTGCCTGATCGGTCCGTCGGGCTGCGGCAAGTCGACTTTGCTCAGCGTCATCGGCGGGCTGACGACGCCGACCACCGGCTCCGTGACCGTCGCCGGCAAGCCGGTGCGCGGGCCGATGCCGCGCGATCTCGCCTTCGTGTTCCAGGAGAACGCATTGTTCCCGTGGAACACCGTGTTCGAGAACATCGTGCTCGGCATGAAGTTTCAAGGCGTGCCCAAATCCGAACGGCGCGAGCGCGCGCGCCGTGCGCTGGAGGCAGTCGGCCTCGACGGATTCGCCGAGCATTTTCCGGGACAACTGTCCGGCGGCATGCGCCAACGCGCGGCGCTCGCGCGCGCGCTGAGTCTCGAAACCGGCATCCTGTTGATGGACGAGCCGTTCGGCGCGCTCGACGAGCAGACGCGCATGGTGCTGGGCGAGGATCTCTCGGTTCTGCTGTCGCGCTCGAGCAAGACCATCGTTTTCGTCACCCACAGTCTCGGCGAGGCGGTTTTTCTCGCCGACCGCGTTGCGGTGTTTTCGGCGCGCCCAGGCTGCATCAAGGAGATCATCACCATCGACGAACCGCATCCGCGCAAGCCCTCATTCATGACCGCAGCCAAATTTCACGCCCTGCGCGATCGCCTTTACGGCCTGCTGCATGACGAAATCCGAAAATCGATCTCGGAGACGGCGCAGCCGCGGCGGCGCTACGACGAAGCGGCCAACGCCGGCGGAGGCGCCGCATGAACGGCGAGATGGACGGCGGCGCCCGCGAGCCTTTCGCCATCCGGCTTGCCAGCCACATCGTGCAGGCAGCCTTCGTCGTTGCCGTCCTGATTCTTTGGTTTCTGGCGACGAATGTTTGGGGCGTCAGTAGCATCTTGCTGCCGAGCCCGATCAATGTCTGGCATCAGCTCGTTGACGTGATCCGCACCGGCCAATTTATTCCGGATCTTCGCGTGACACTCGGTGAACTGTTCGCCGCATTTTCCATTTCGACTGTGCTTGGCGTCACGCTCGGCTATTTCATCAGCCGCTCGCCGTATTTCATTAAAGTCTTCGAACCGCTGTTCGCCGCCATCTACGCCATCCCGATCATTCTGTTCTTGCCGCTTTACGTGCTGATCTGGGGGCTCGGTCCGGCGTCCAAAATCGCGCTCGGCGCCACCATCAGCTTTTTTCCGATCGTGCTCTCGACCATCGTCGGTTTCGGCAATGTCGATCGGACTTTGGTGACCGCGGCGAGATCGATGGGCGCCAACAACGTTCAAATGTTCCGCCATGTGCTGCTGCCGGCGGCGCTGCCGGTGATGCTCGCCGGGCTGCGCATGGGTTTCACTGTCGCGTTGTTGTCGGTGATCGGCAGCGAAACCATTGCCGCGCTGGCCGGTCTCGGCCATCGCATCGTCAATCTCGCCGAGAACATGGAGATGGCGCGCATGTTCGCCTACATCGTTTTCGTTGTGGCGATCGTGGCCTTTCTTAATTCGGTCTTGTCGATGCTGGAGGCCTATGGACGATGGCGGTGACGCGCGCAGATGCGGGGATTGTCGCTGTGCCGCGGGCGAAGGCGCCGCTCAAAAGCTGGCTGTTGCAGCGCCCCGGCGCTGCGCGCCTGGCGGTCGTCGTGCTGCTTCTGGCGGTGTGGGAAATAGCGGCGCGGTTTTTCCTTGACCGTGATTTCATCAGTCCGCCGTCGCTGGTGCTGCTGGCGCTCCCCAATCTGTTCGCCACACCGGGCGTGCCGGCGGCGCTGCGGCTCACATTATTTGAAATCGCGATCGGCTTTGTGCTCTCGACCATCATCGGCGCTGGGATTGGGCTTATGGTCGGGCTCGGCCGCTTCGCGCATCGCAGCTTCATGCCGATCATTCTCTTGCTCTACGGCTTGCCTCAGGTCACCATCCTGCCGATCTTCGTGCTGCTATTCGGCATCGGCGCGGCGTCGAAGATCGCTTTCGGCGTCAGCCACGGCATATTTCCGATTATGATCGCGGTCGCCGCGGGCGTGCGGAAAATCAATCCAATTCTTTTTACCAGCGCCCGTTCGATGGGGGCGAGCCGCGCCCAGGTGCTGGTTCACGTGATCTTTCCGCACATGGTGCCGACCTTCTTCACCGGATTGCGGCTCGGCATGACCGGCGTGTTGCTCGGCGTGCTATTGGCCGAGCTCTACGTTTCGACCGCAGGCATCGGCTATTTCACCAGTATTTTCACCCAGAACCTCGACCCGACCAAGCTGATCGGCCTGGTCTCGATGCTGGCCGCAATCGCCATCGTGCTGAACGAAATCGTGCGCCGCGCCGAGACCTATTATGGGCGTTGGCGCGCCTGAAATGCACCCGAGCAAGAAAACAAGAGAACACAATGAGCAAACTCAGATTGACGGTAGCCTGCGGCGACTATGACATCGTGCGGCCGCTCATCGAGGGCGCTGTGGAAGCCGAAGGCCTCGACCTCATCTTCCTATCGGACATGGGTCCGCGCGAACGCCATTGGCGGATGGGCCGCAAGCACGAATTCGACGTCTGCGAAGAAAATGTCGGCGCCTATTTCATGATCCGCGATCAGGGTGAGCCGCTTACCGCCATCCCGGTTTTTTTGCACCGCCGCTTCCGGCATGGATTTGTCTTCGTCAATACGGCGGCTGGAATCAAGACGGCGAAGGATTTGAACGGCAAAGTGGTCGGCGGCACCAATTTTCAGCCGGCCGCCAGCATCTGGATCCGTGGCATTCTTGAAGACTATTACGGTCTCGATCATCGGTCGATCACCTGGTTGGTCGATCGCGGCGAAGATATCGCGTTTCGGCCGCCGCCCGGACTGCGCATCGCGATGAAGAAATCCACCAAGCCGCTGAGCGACATGCTGGCCGAGGGCGACATTCCGGCGATGATTTCGCCGACGCTGCCGCGGCCGTTTGTCGACGGCGACAAACGCATCGCCCGCTTGTTTCCCAACCACAAGGACGTTGAGCTCGCTTACTTCAAGGACACCGGAATTTTCCCGATCATGCATGTCACCACGATCAAACGAGACATCGCAGAGAAATATCCCTGGGTAGCGACCAATCTGGTCAAGGCCTTGGAAAAGTCGAAGCAGCTTGCCTACCGGCGACTTGCCAATCCGCGCATGGTGCCGCTGGCATTCGTGCGCACCGCAGTCGAGGAGCAGGAGGCCACGCTCGGCAAGGATCCCTGGTCCTATGGGCTGACGCCTGCCAACCGCAAGAACTTGCAGACGATGCAGCGTTATTGCCACCAGCAAGGACTGATTGGCGCGGTCGCCCCGCTTGACGATCTGTTCGCCGACACCGATCTCGGCGACGCCGTCGGCTCCGGCGCCGACGAGTTCTGAGAACGAGTTTGAAAAGCGCATGACTTTCGAGCAACGCCTCGCCGCTATCCGCGCCCGCTTGGCGGCGACGCAGCTCGATTCCGTGATCGCGATCCATGACGGCGCGCATTTCATCGAGAAGCCCGATCCGGTGATGGTGCTGACCGGCTTCAAGGCGCTTGGTCCTGTCGCGACGGTGCTCGACCGCTCAGGCGCAGTGAGCCTCGTGGTGACGCCGTTATGGGACTCCGAACGCGCCGGCGAAGCTTGTCCAGGTATCAAGATCGTTCCGGCCGATGACGTCATCGCCGGCCTGGAAACCGCCCTCGGTCCGGCTATCGGCCGCTTGTCGGCCGGCATTGCCGGGTTGTCGGCTGTGCCTTACGGCATCGCGCAGCGTCTGACCGATCTGATTTCGCGAAGCAGCGCGGCCGACGCCATCGTGTTCGAGGCGGCTTTGCGCAAGACCGATGCCGAACTTGCCCATGCGCGCGAGGCGACCCGCATCGCCGAGCTTGGCCATCAGCATCTTCTTGAAATCGCCCGGCCGGGCATCACCGAAGACGAACTGGCAATGGAACTGCGTTGGCATTCGAAATCGCTCGGCGCGGAAGACAATTTCGTTCTGCTCTGCGCCGGTCGGCACAACAGGGCGGTGGCGCCGTCGAACGGCCGCCGCATGGAGGCGGGCGACATCATCGTCTGCGAAATCACGCCGAGCTATCGCGGTCAGCTCGCGCAAATCTGCCGCACCATCGTGCTCGGCGCGGCGCCGGACCTGCTGCGCAAGAAATACAATCTCGTGGTGACGTCGATGAAGGCCGGTTTCGCCGCCGCCGTGCCCGGCTCAACCATGGCCGACATCTGCCGCGCCATGAACGCAGTGCTGGAAGCGGAGGGCTATGGCGAATTCTGTCATCCGCCGCATATTCGCCGCCGCGGCCACGGTCTCGGCTTCGGCTCTATCGGCCCGGGCGACGTGGCGCTCGACAACGCCACGGTGCTTGAGCCTGATATGCTGTTTATGATCCACCCGAACCAATATCTGCCGGAAACCGGCTACCTGCTTTGCGGCGAGCCCGCAGTCGTGATGCCGCAGGGCGCGCAAGCGCTGACCCGCCAACACGCAGCGTTAGCGGAAATCGCGCTTTAGCCGGAGTGGACCGTTGCCATGCAGACCATGCATCCGACCTTGCTGATCGGACCCGGCGATTGGAATCCGCGGCAAATTCCGCGCGAGGACTATGACGATCGCCTCGCCGCGCTGTGGCGCAGTCATGACGAAGCCAGCGGCGCCATTGTCTACGGCGACAGCAGCAACCATGCCGCGCTCGCTTATCTCACGCATTTCGCGCCGAAATTGGAGGCCGCCTTGGCGCTGATCCCGCGCCGCGGCGAGCCGCGCATGCTGATCGGCGGCGGCATCAATATGCTGCCGGCGGCAAAGCCGCTGACCTTTATCTCAGCGCTCGTGCCGCTGCGCGACGCGGCAAGAACCGCCGCCGACTGGGCACGCGGGCTCCCGGCCGGTGCGAGCCTCGTTCTGATCGGCGGTGATGCCATGCCGAACGGTCTTCGTTGCGCGCTCGATGGCGCGCTCGGCGTTGGGCTGCGCGTCGCGAACGGCGACGCGACGTTGCAAGCGCGCATGAGAGAAAAAAGTCCGCGCGAATTAAACCTGATCCGCGACGCCTGCGCCACGCTCGGTGCCGCCGTCGCGGCGTTGCGCAGCGCTGCGCGCGACGGCAAAAGCGTCACGGATTGCATCCTTCATGCCGAGCATGCCGCATTGCGGCGCGGTGCCCAGGACGTGCGCAGCCTGTTCAGCCTCGACGGCGGCCGCAGCTTGCGGCCGTTCGACGTTCTGCTCGCGCAGCGCTGCGATCCGCTTCAAGTCTATCTGGCCGTGCGCCATGACGGCTATTGGGCCGAAGGTTTTGTTCGCCTCGCCGCGCCGGGCGACCTGCTGCAAAGCAAAGTCGAAGAGGTCTTGCGCGGCATCGTCGCGGAAACCAGAGCCGGCACGCCATGCCGGCAGATGCAACAGATTGTCGATACTGTTCGCGGAACAGCGAAGCCTCATCCGCTCGCCGACGGCCGGTTTGGAAGTTCGATCGGATTGGCCCTGGATGAGTCGCCCGCGCTGACGCGCGATGGCAACGCGACGCTCGAGCCAGGCGCGGTCTATTCGCTTCGCGCCGGACTGGTCGATGAAACCGGAGCCGGCGCAATCATCTCGACCATGGTCGCCTTGACCGCTCACGGCTGCGAAATCCTCTGGCCCGGCGAAATATCATGAACGGAATCGATGAACTCGCCGAAATCGTGCGCTTGCATACCGGCGAGGCGGACGCGCCAACGCTCGAAAAACTGCGTCTGCACGTTGCCGATACGATCGGCGCTTGGATTGCGGCGACGCAGACCGCCGAGGGCAGGGCGCTCATTGCCTTCCGTGATCGCGGGCGTGCGGCGGACGAGCCGGCGCCGCATCATCTGCACGACGACATTGCCACGCATTGCGCCTTGGTCCGGCTGAGCGAGATCGACGACATTCATCTGGCGTCCATGACGACGCCCGGCTCGATCGCAATTCCCGCAGCCCTGACGATGGCGGCGACGCTACCCGACGTCGATATCGCCGATGTCACGGCCGCGATGCTCGCGGGCTATGAAGCAATGATCCGCCTCGGCTTAGCCATCAAGGGCCCGAACGTCCTTTACCGGGGCATTTGGCCGACCTATTTCGCCGCAGGCTTTGCCACCGCCGCGGTTGCGGCGCGGTTAATGCGGCTCGATCACAAGCAGACCGCGCACGCGCTGGCGCTGGCGCTGACCACGGCGTCACCTTCCGTCGGTCAGCATCATGCGGTGACCACCGCACGCTGGCTATCTGTCGGCAACGCTGCGCGCAACGGACTCGTGGCGGCGTTCGCGGCGCAGGCCGGGTTTACGGCCGATGTCGAGGTGATGCGGTCGCGCTTGTTTCCGGACCTCTACGCCATCGAGCCGGACCTTACGGCGATGACCGGAAATGGTGCGCTCGCCTTTTCACAAGTGTCCTTCAAGCCCTGGTGCGCCGCGCGCCAGACCATGGCCGCAACGCAGGCGCTCCGCGAAATTCTCGACACCGGAATTGCCGCGGGTGACATCTCGGAGGTCGTCGCCGATGTGCTGCCGCCGCACCTGAAAATGATCGATCACGGAGTGAGACCGAACGATCGAGCATCTTATCTTACGAGTCTGCCCTATCAGTTAGCGCTAGCTGCCTTGCAGCCGGCGCGGATGGCCGATCTCAATCTCGCCGTCGACGTGCCGCCGCAATCGCTCCAGGCGTTCATGGCGCACGTCAAGGTCGCCGCCGACGAGACCTTGCTTGCCGACTACCCCGCATCGTGGCCGGCGCGCGTCGTGGTCACCACGCCGTCGGGCCGGTATGAGCGGCGGGTCGATCATATTCCGGGCGACCCGGCGCGCGCCTACACGGAGGCCGGTATCAGGAGCAAATTCCAACACTTCGTTGCGCCCGTCCTTGGCGACGCGACTGCCAAATTCCTGCAGATAAGCATGACGGCAATTCGCTCGCGAGACTCGCTGCTGTCTTTGGTGCAGGACTTGCAACACGTTATGGCGCGCGCCGGCGCTTGAGCTTCTGCGGCCGATCGGTGGACAATCACTCTTTGGGCAGGAACTGCTCGGTGACGTATTGCGACAGGTCGAGATTCTGATCGATCAGCTTCATTTCGACGAAGCTCTTGCTCATGGTTTTCAGCGCTGCGGAATCGAATCGTCCGTCTTTTGAGAAGAATCGGCTCGGTATCAGCGTGTCGTAGACGCGGCCGGCGATATCCGGCCTGACACCGAGTTGTTGCGCGGCAAACGCCACGGTCTCGCTCTTGTGCGAGCGTGCATAGTCGAGCGTCCCGAACCAGGCGCGGTTGAAACTGCGTACGGCATCCGGATTGTCGTGGATCAGCTTGTTAGATGCGTAGATGATTTGATTCTGAAATTCGTTCACCAGATCGCCGAAATTGACCAGGATCTTCGCTTGACCGCGTTCCTCAAGTTCGAGCGCGGTCGCAAGATCAATGACGGCGGCATCGACGGCATTCGCTCGCAGCGTTGCCACCCGGGCCATCGTGTCGCCCACCCCGACCCGCGTAATCTCCGACGGCGCCCACTTCTCGTGAAGCGCAATCTGCGAGACCGCCCAGTCGGTGAGCGAGCCCTGGTTCGTAATGGCGACGATGCGCCCGCGCAATTGATTCATCGCGCCGATCGAACCATCCGGCCGAACCACGAGAACGAGAATCGATGGCGGGCCCGATAACGCCGCTACGCCGGTGAGCGGCGCGCCCTTCGGCATGAACGCCAGCACCGTGCCGGAGCCGAGCGCCATGTCGATGCTGCCGGCGACAACCGCTTGGATCATCTTCGCCTGCGTGATCTGGGTCACTTCGACGTCGAGCCCGCTTTTCTGGAATGTGCCGAGCGTGTTGCCGTAGTCGACCATCATCAGGGCGAAGTCATTGGCCACTTTCGCGACGGCGAGCTTGGTGGCGGCGCGGGCGCCCGACGGCGCGCCAGTCCCGGCCAGGGCAAGACAGGCGCAAACAATCCACGCTACGCGCGACATGCGTTTCGACTTGCGCTCCGACATGCGCTCCTCCCATCACGTGTCTGCGCGCCTTGACCGGCGCTTATCTTGGCGCGGCTCTTGGCGCAGCCTTTGGCGCAGCGCTAAGCGGCGACGTGTTCGGCGCGCGCGAGTACCGGATGACGAGTGCCGGGATTACGCTTGGCGGCCGCAAGGTCGGCCAACATCGGCAGCGTAATGACGAAGAAAGTCGCGCCCTGGTCCGAGCGCAGATCCTTCACAGCCGCGGCATTCGGCACGAACATGTATGTGCCTTCGCCCCAGGCCTTCCCGCCATAAAAGCATGACCCCTCGATCAGATAGCGCAGCTCCGCGTCCTCCTGCACGCCGCCCTTGATCTCGGCGCCGGGCTCAAGACGCAGGAAGCTGATGCCGGTGCGGGCCTCGCTGAAACTGCCGAGGTGCTTGATCTCGACCCCGGGCCGCTTGCGATCGGGCCAGAAGCGGTAATTTTTCGTCAGCATCATCACTGGTTGGCGATAGCGCGGCTCGGGGAAAACTAGATCGCGCCCCTCGTGCTCTTCCCAGATGGCTTCGTAGGAGTCCTTGTTCTTTGGCGTGCCGTCCGGCTTAAATCCCTTATAGACGCCGTTCTCGAACTTGCCGCCGGACTTGAGAAGCTTCTCGTAGGTGGCGTTCATCTCCTCGTTGGACAAAAGGTGCTCGCCGCTGGCGCCCTGAAATTGCAGGACCAAGCATTCGCAGGGGCCGTTTTGCTGCTGCGGGCCGTAGTGCGAGCCTTCCGGGAAATATCCGCATTCGCCGACGGCGAGATCGCCAAGACCCGTGCTCTGAACGCCGGAGAGTGTATAGCGGATCTGATCGAAATTGTGCCGGTGCCGCGGCGTGAAATAGCCGTCGGGCACCACCGACAACGAATATTCCATCGTGACGCCATCGATGCCGGTTTCGAGCGCCAGCCGCTTGCGGCGAATCATATGCACGCGGCCGCGGCGGACCTCCTCGAAATCCATGGCTTTGGTGTCGCTGATGATGATCTCGGACATGCGCGCCTCCCACTCATATTTGTGGCGTCACGGTAGCCGCCGCCCAGCTAGCCGTCCAAGATATAATAGTGATACGTATTATGCCGCCCAGGTATGGAATGCGATGGACCTTCGGACGCTTCGCTATTTTGTCTATGTCGCCGAGGCGCGCAGCTTTTCCAAAGCTGCCGTGCAATTGCGCATCGCGCAGCCGGCGCTGAGCCGGCAAATCCGCAAGCTTGAGGACGAGGTCGGCATCGCGCTGATCCTGCGCACGCGACGGCAGCTCGAACTGACCGATGCGGGTCTTCTCCTTCTGCAGCGGGCGCATTCGCTGCTTCGCCAGGTCGCGCAAACGACGGACGATGTCCGCGCGCACGGATCGCGCGTGCAAGGAACGGTTACGCTCGGCGTCAGTCCCACGATCTGCGAGGTCCTTGGGCCGCGGATTGTGCGCGAATGCGCAGCGCTTCACCCGGATCTGCGATTGAATTTCGTCGAAGGGTTCAGCGGCTTCATTTTCCAGCGGCTTATCAATCAGGAGCTTACGCTTTGCCTGATGCACAATCCGCCTCGCCATCGGAGCATTGAAATCGAACCGCTGCTCGCCGAGCCGATGTATCTCGTTGGACCAAGCGCAGCATCGGACGCGCTGCCGCCGGCGAGGGCGGGAATGACGCTTGATCGGGTACAGCTCATCCTACCCAACCGCACGCACAGTTTGCGCATGCTGATCGAGCGCGCCGTGGCCGAATGCGGCGGCCATCTCAATGTGGCGATTCAGGTCGACGGTTACACGACGACAAAGGCGCTCGTCACCGCCGGGCTTGGTTACACCATTTTGCCCTACAGCTCGGTGCAAAAGGAGGTCGAAGACGGGCAATTGACTGCGGTCCGGTTGCGCAAGCCGGCTCTGTCATGGACGCTCAGCATTGCTTACCGGAAGGACCAAAGCGCCGCACGCGCAACGACGGCACTCCGGGAGATTATTGCTTCCACAATCGATATGCTGATACCAGCCAACCGCCGGAGCAAACGCGTCAGAATTGGTGATCAAACCAAGCAGGCGAGGCTCCGCGCACTCTAGGACTGCTGAATTGGCGCTTCTTGTTGGAGCCTATGCATTGACGGCGCGCTTGCGTGCCACGTGGTGCTTAGTCGTGAGCGTGCCGCGCCGGCGGAAGCGCTATGAGCGAACAGGCGCCCGCGATGACAGGTTTGCTCGATACTGGCATTGTGCTATCGGGCTGTACGACAGAGCCATTTGAGTTATGAACTCGAACAACATCACAGTTAACCGCCGTTTTTCCGTCGCTCCCATGATGGAGAGCAAGGATCGGCGGGAAAAAGCGTTTGACCTCTGGAGGTTAGTCTAAGGGCGTTTCCCACTTGTCGTACTATTCGTCGTACCCGCCCTTTTCACAATATCGTTTGTTCGGCCCCGCTGTGCAGCAAAGCGAATTCTCGCGCACGCAGGAGCCGCGGCCTTCTTGATAACCGTTTTTCGTTGAGCGGTAGCGAGGCAACAGGCCGGGCAGAAAATCGCTCTCGCGACCAGGGAATTGTTCCTTGCCGCCGATGGCCCCGATTTCAGAAACAGTGATGCAATAGCCATCCTGTCTTGCCTCATATTTGGGCGAGGCATTTGGGCGCACCGAAGCGGCACTAATCTTGCGTGTCACCTCCCGATGGTTTGAAGGAGGTGAGCAGGATGCCGTGCAGATTCTATTTGAAGTTCGTCGTGTTCGTTTTTTTGACAGTGGCGGTGCTGGGTAGGGGCGCGCGCGCCGACGACTGGCCGACGCGACCGGTCACGATCGTTGTTCCGTTCGGCGCCGGCGGCAATACCGATATGATGGCACGTTTGGCGGCACAGGACCTGTCGCAGAGATTCGGACAAAATTTCATCGTTGAAAATCGACCGAGTCCGGGCGGCGTGATCGGCATGAGGGAGGTCGTCGAAGCCGCCCCCGACGGCTACACATTGCTGTTTTGCGCTTCGTCGATGATCACGTTGACGCCGCAAGTGGAGAATCTTGAGTTCGACCCGCTGAAGCAATTGGTGCCGATCACCAATGTCGGGACCGGTGCGCAGGTGATGGCGATCAAGCGCAGTCTGCCGGCAACCAACTTGGCGGAATTTTTGACCTATGCGAAAGCCAATCCTGGCAAGCTGAACTTCTCCACGGCCGGAACGCAAAATCTCAGCCACTTCTCGCCAGTGCGGTTGTTCAAGGCGGCCGGTGTTGATCTTGTCATGGTGCCGGCGCGCGCTGAACCCCAGGCGATTTCCGATCTTATGAGCGGGGTCACCGACGTCTACTTTGGCAATGCGTCGTCGTTACTACCGCTGGCCAACAACGATCAGATCCGCTTGATGGCGGTCAGCACACCGCAGCGACTTGCAACGGCGCCCGATCTTCCGACCGTGGCCGAAACAGTACCGGGTTTCGAGGCGGTCTCGTGGAACGGTTTTCTGGCGCCGGCCGGGACCCCCGCGCCCATAATCGAGGCAATTCGAAGCGAAGTCTCGGTCCTCGTCAAAAAGCCCGAGATCGCGCAACGCCTGACGGGCCTTGGCATAGTCCCCGGTGGTATGAGCGGCGATCAGATTACGCTGATGTTCCAAAAGGAACATGAGATCTTCTCCGGCGTGATCAAGATCGTGGGACTCCAGACAAACAATTAAAGCCGTTGGTCTCTTGTTTGCGGCCTAAAGGGCGCGCTACCAATGGCGCGTCCTATTCCACAAACGAGGCCATAATCGTGTCTGCAGCTCTAAACCTTCGCGAGCTTCTTGCCCAAAAGGATATTGCCGTCATGCCGGGTTGCTTTGACGCTCTCTCGTCGAAGCTCGTGGCCGATGCCGGATTTAAGGTCGCCTTCATGAGCGGCTTTGCGGTCTCTGCGGCGCGCCTCGGTCTGCCGGATACCGGACTCATCTCGTTTGCAGAGATGCTTGACAGCTTGCGGAGTTGCTCCGCTGCGGCGGGGACTATGCCGATCATCGGTGACGGGGACACGGGATACGGCAACGCCTTGAGTGTGCAGCGCACGGTTGTTGAATACGCCCGAGCCGGAGCGGCCGCGGTGATGATCGAAGACCAAATCAGCCCGAAGAAGTGCGGGCATACCCGCGGGAAGCAGGTCATATCGCGCGAAGAAGCGCGCATGAAGATTCGTGCTGCCGCGGATGTAAAGGCGGATGCCGACATTCTGATCATGGCACGAACCGATGCACGTGCGGTTCTCGGTTTTGACGCTGCGCTCGACCGTTGCCGCGATTTCGAAGAGGCTGGTGCCGATATCGTGTTCCTCGAGGCACCTGAGACCGAAGAAGAGATGCGGCGGTTTTGTGGGGCCATGAGCAAGCCATGCATGGCCAATATGGTGCCGGGCGGCAAGACGCCGGTCTTGCCGCCGGCCAAATTGCAGGACATCGGCTATAAGCTTGCGCTTTATCCGATAGTGCTGCTGTCGGTGTCGATCGCTGCGATGCAGATGGCACTTGCCGCGCTCAAACCCGGAGCGACCACTGCGCTGCCGCCAAGCATCTCATTCACAGAACTACAGAGTGTCGTGGGATTCCCGGATTATTGGAGGCGTGAAGAGCGCTACAAAGCTGACGGTTAGACTGGTCCAAGCAGTAGTTATCGGTTGCCGCAACCGGCGGCGGACTCCGTATTCGATCGACAGCCGTTGCCCCGTTCGTACTAGACGCCGTGACTTAAGTGCCATGAAAGCACCTGCGCGTTTTCCGGATTGGTCGTCGCTTTCACACTGCGATCGCGCGGCTGCGGGGCGGGTGTGCTCTTCGTATCTGGCGCATATCGGCGAGCGGCTTCATGCCGTTGCTCGGATTTTCGCGGTGCCGTCCCGCAGGGGCGGCACCCTCTCCGGATTGCCATATGTCGCCAAAGATATGATCGCGACAGGTCAATCCGATCCGAGTTGGGGTTGTGCACAAGCCATGGTCGCAAATGCACCACCCGCACCCATCATTGATCGTCTCAATCAATCGGGAGCATCGCTGGTCGGCACGGCCGAAATGACGGCGCTGGCCTATGAGCCGTCGGGCATGAACGCTGTGCGCGGCGCAGTGCTCAATCCTTGGAATTTTGACTACGCGCCTGGAGGCTCGTCCAGCGGCTCGGCTGCGCTCGTCGCTGCAGGCTGTTGCTTTGCAGCCCTTGGCTCGGACACCGGCGGGTCGGTACGCATTCCGGCACATTGCTGCGGTGTCACGGCGCTAAAGCCGAGTTGGGGCAAAATTCCAACCGGGGGTGTGATGCCTTTGGCGCCGAACCTCGACACGGTCGGCCTCTTGGCACGCAGCGCAGCCGACATAGCGACGATTTGGGCCGCCTTGTTTGGTGAGGCCATCCCCGGCCATCCGGATGCGCTCTCCGGCGTCGTGCTCACCGATGGGCTTGCCGACATTGATCCCGAAACAGCTAAAATATGCAACAACGCTATCGCTGAATTGGGCAGACTTGGCATGCGCATCGGCACAGCCGCGGGATTCCCGGAGGAGGCTGACAAGAACTGCCTGCTGGTGATGCGGGGGGAGGCAGCGCGAACGCATCGCACGCGGCTTGACGACGAGCGTGTCGATCCGATGTTGCGCAAGCGGCTGAGCAAGGGACTTGCCATCAGCGACCAGAACCTGGCGGCCGCGCTCGCACGGCGGTCGATTTTGCGGTCCAAGTTCCTAGCTGACCTGGTCGGCGGAGCTGATGTTGCTCTGTTGCCGGTCATGCCTATTGTGACGCCGCGGGTCGCCGAGGTCGATCCGGCGTCGCCGCAGTTCAACGCGCGCACGCTTTATGCGCTCAGCCGTTTCACCCGTTTTGTCAATTATCTCGGTCTGCCGGCCTTGGCGGTGCCCGTCGGCTTCGACGATCGCGGCATGCCTGTGGGGCTGCAAATCATCGGGCGCCCAGGTCGCGAGGATCAGCTTCTTGCGGCCGGGATAATCCTACAGGCTGCAACCGACTGGCATTCGCGCATCCCGACGGCGATCGCCGGCGACGCCGCCATGGAGAAAGGATTGGTTGCGTGACGCTTTACAAGCCCTCGGCTCTGGCCAATCTTCGCGTTCTCGATCTGACCCGTGTGCGCGCGAGACCGACATGTTGCCGGATCTTCGCAGATTTCGGAGCCGACGTGATCAAGATTGAAGCTTCGCCCGGCATCGATCCCATACTGAAAGCAGGCGAATGACCAATCCGCGAATTCCTTATCAACTTTCCACCGCACGCGCGCCGCTGCCGCCATTGAAGGGTAAGCGCATTCTCATCCATCTCGTCGTCAATGTTGAACACTGGCAGTTCGATCAGCCGATGCCACGCACCATCGTAACTCCGCCCCACGGCCGCGAGACGGTGCCCGACGTGCCGAATTTTTCTTGGGCCGATTATGGCATGCGGGCAGGTTTGCCGCGCATTCTTGAAGCATTTGCCGCGCGCAGCCTGCCAGCCTCGACGAGCTTCAATGCCGGTGTCATCGACGCTTATCCGCAAGCCGCCGCCGCGATGCGTGACGCCGGTTGGGAATTCATCGGCCATGGCATGCACCAGAAGGCGATGAACCACGTCGAAGGCGGCGAGGAAACGCTGATCCGTGCTTGTCTCGATAAGATCGCGGCGTTTACGGGTAAGCGTGTGCGCGGCTGGCTGTCGCCGGGTCTGCGCGAGACAGCTGACACGGTCGATATTCTCTCTCGCGTCGGTGTCGATTATGTCTGCGACTGGGTGGTCGACGATCGGCCGTCATGGATGCACACCACCGGCAAGCCGCTGATTGCTATGCCCTACAATCTCGAGATCAACAACTCGATCATCTATGCGATCGAGCGGCATGCGACAGGCGAGATGGCGAAGCGTCTTGAATTCACATTCCGGCGCTTCGAGCGAGAATGCCGCAATAGCGCCATCGTGCTCGCGATCGGTCTGCATCCACACTTAATCTCGGTGCCGCACCGTATACACGAGCTCGACCGGATGCTCGATCTTCTCACGGCGTCGGCCGACGTCGGATTTTTTACTGGTGGAGAGCTTTCGGACTGGTACGCGCAGGCTTCACCCGCGTCCGGAAAGGTGTGACATGGATCTCGAACTCAAAGGCCGCACGATCCTTATCACGGGCGCTTCCAAAGGCATCGGTCTGGCATGTGCAGAGAGTTTCGTGCGCGAAGGTGCCAAACTCGTCATCGCGGGCCGAGATGCGGTGCGCCTTGCCGCGGCCGCGGGGCGGCTCAAAGCGAACGGCGCGGACGTCGTCACCTTTGCAGGGGATCTCGGGGTTTCCGCCGAACGCGGCCGTTTGTTCGCCGCGCACCCGTCCGTGGATGTGCTGGTCAATAACGCCGGATCCATTCCCGGCGGCAATCTGCTCGACATGACGCTCGAACAGTGGATCGACGCATGGCAGCTCAAGGTCTTCGGCTATATCCATCTGACCAAACTCTATCTTGACGCGATGAGAGGTCGCGGCAGCGGCGTCATTATCAACATTATCGGCATGGCCGGACAGGAGCCGCGCTGGGATTATGTGTGCGGTGCTGTCGGCAATGCCGGGTTGATTGCGCTGACAAAGGCGGTTGGCGCCAAGAGCGTGGATTGGAATGTGCGCGTTGTCGGTATCAATCCGGCAGGGACGCGAACCGATCGTATCGAAACTCTTCTGCGTAAGAAGGCGCTCGACAGCGTCGGCGACGAAGAGCGCTGGCGCGACGGTCTTGCGGCTCTGCCCTTCGGGCGACTAGCGGAAGCTTCCGAGATTGCGGATTTGGCGGTGATGCTGGCGTCACTGCGCGCGTCGTATCTTAGCGGCACGATCATCGACGTCGACGCCGGTCAGAGCAACAAGGGCTGATGATGAGCGCGGCAAGGATGACCAAAGCCGGCTGGACCGGCCGTTTTTTCGAGAATTTTGCCGTCGGCGGCGACTATTTCATACCATCAGGACCGGCAACCGCCGGCTTAGGCAAGGAGCGACAGCAGTGGATGCTCTGGGTTACCGTAAGAAGATCGGTATCGTGGTCCCGTCGACCAACACGATCGTTGGGCCGGAATGTGAGGCGCTCCGTCCGCGCGGCGTGACCAATCATGTCGCGCGGCTGACCATTAAAGAACGCCCAATTCAATCGAGTGAGCAGGGCTTTCTGGCGCACGTGCGGGCCATGCGCGAAGGTATCGGGCCGGCAATCGACCAGGTCATGACCTGCTCGCCGGATGCCGTGATCATGGGTGTTGCGATCGAAGCCTTTACCGGCGGTGTTGCCGCCGCTGACGCCTTGCAGAAGGAGCTTTCAGATCGCGCCGGGGTTCGTGTCGCCATGGGCTCGACGGCCGCCGTCGCCGCGTTGGGGAAATTCAGAGCGAAGCGTATTGCCGTGCTTACGCCGCACCAAGCCAAAGGCGACGAGACGGTGCGTGCCTATCTGATCGAAGCCGGTTTCGAAATCGTACGTCTGCTCGGCATGAAATGCGCTTCGCCATTTGCCATCGCGGAAGTGCAGCCGCCGCAGCTGCGCAAAGTATTGCGCGAGATCGACGGCGACGACATCGACGCGATCCTTCAGGTCGGCACCAATCTTGCAAATGCGGAAGTGGCCGCGGAGGCTGAGCACTGGTTCGAAAAACCGGTCCTGGCAATGAACGTGATCACCTATTGGGATGCGTTGCGCAATTGCGGCATCGAAGATCGCCTCTATGGCTTTGGCCGCGTCCTCGAGGAGTTTTAGTCCCGATGGCAGATCCGCGTGTCATCGTCGTCGGCGCCGGTCCTTCGGGCCTGACTGCGGCACTTTTTCTGGTCAAGGCGGGTGTGCCGGTCACCGTACTGGAAAGCCGCACAGAAATCTACGAAGACCCGCGCGCCGCGACCTTCCATCCCCCGACGATGGAGATGTTTGAGGCAAGCGGCGTCACCAAGCGGCTGCACGATCTCGGCATCGTTTGTCCGCAATGGCAATTCCGTGGTCGAGACGAGGGCGTGATCGCTCAGTTCGACCTTGGACTGCTCACCGACATGACACGTTACCCGTATCGACTGCAATGCGAGCAGCACAAGCTCGTCGCGATTCTTGCTGATTTTCTGGCCAAGGAACCGGGATTTGCCATTTACTACGGCGCGACCGTCGACGACGTGAAGCAGAACGGATCCGGGGTGACGGTCCTTACCTCCGATGGTTCTGTCCACGAGGGCGTTTATGCTATCGGCGCGGATGGCGGCCGCAGCGTCGTGCGCAAGTCTCAGGATATTGATTTTACCGGCTTCACTTACCAGGAGCGTTTCCTGGTGATCACGACGACGACCGATTTCGAGGAAAAAGGCTTCGCTTATAGCTGCTACGTGTCCGATCCGCGCGAATGGTGCGCGCTGTTCAAAGTACCCGGCAAAGGCCCGCCGGGTCTATGGCGTGTTGTTTTTCCGACGCCGCCCGAAGCGACCGCCGAAGCGCTTCTCGATTTTGCCGCCGCGCAGAAGCGGCTGCAGGGATTCATCCCGATGAACAAGCCTTATCCCATCATTCATACTAACCTTTACACCGTGCATCAGCGCGTCGCCGAGACTTATCGCCGCGGACGCGTCTTGCTCGTCGGCGATGCAGCTCATGTGAATAATCCGCTCGGCGGCATGGGCATGAATTTCGGTATTCATGATGCGGTCAGCCTCGCCAATACGATCGTGCGAGTGCTCGGTGACGCTCCGGACGATCTTCTTGATCTCTACGACCGTCAGCGGCGCTATGTCGCCAACGCTTTCCTGCAAGCGATGACAATTCAGAACAAGCGCGTTCTCGAGGAGAAGAATCCAATCAAGCGCGGTGAGCGATTGGAGGAAATGCGTTCGACCGCCGCCGATCCGGCCAAGGCGCGTGACTTTCTGATGCGGACGTCGATGTTCGAGGGGCTCAAATCGGCGAGCCAAATCACCTGATGACGCCGCTGGGTCGTGTCCGTCTACTTGCTGTTACGGGAGATTACTTTAAAACGGTATCAATCTCCAGCGCCGTCGGGCCTGTTTGAGCTCAAGGTGACAACGATGGTTCACACATTGCGGTTGATCGCTTTCATTTCTGTCCTTTTGTCGATCGTGGTACCGAACTCGCCAGCGAGCGCGGACGATTGGCCAACCCGGCCTGTGACGATAATTGTCCCATTCGGTGCGGGCGGTAACACCGACATGATGGCGCGGTTGGCGGCGCAAGACTTGTCGCAGAAATTCGGCCAGAATTTCATTGTCGAAAATCGTCCGAGTCCTGGCGGTGTGATCGGCGTCAGAGACGTCGTGCAAGCTCAGCCTGACGGATACACCTTGCTGTTTTGTGCGTCGTCAATGATTACGCTGACTCCGCAAGTTCAAAATGTCGAATTCGACCCGATCAAGAAATTGGTGCCGATCACCAATGTGGGCACAGGTGCGCAGGTTATGGCGATCAAGCGTAGCTTGCCGGTCGCCAATCTCGGGGAATTCCTGGCTTATGCGAAAGCCAACCCAGGCAAACTGAACTTCTCCACCGCAGGTGTGCAAAACTTGAGCGAATTTCTGCCGGTGCGGCTATTCAAGATAACTGGAGTCGATCTAGTCATGGTGCCGGCGCGCGCCGAGCCGCAGGCCATTTCCGATCTTATGGGCGGGGTCACCGACGTTTATTTCGGTAATGCGTCGTCGCTATTGCCGCTCGCCAAAAATGATCAAATTCGCTTGGTCGCTGTGAGTACCCCGCAACGGCTGTCCGCCGCACCGGATCTTCCTACGGTTGCCGAGACTGTGCCGGGGTTCGAGTCGACGTCCTGGAACGGTTTTCTAGCGCCGGCTGGAACGCCAGAGTCCGTCGTCGCAGCGATCAGAACCGAGGTTTCGGCCCTTGTTAAAAGGGACGATGTCGCGCAGCGCTTGGCGAGCTTGGGCATTGTTCCGGGCGGAATGAGCCAAGATCAGATCGAGGCGATGTTCCAACGGGAGCAGGACACCTTCGCGAGTGTCATCAAGAATTCTGGGCATCCAGAAGAGCAATTGAGAGCATCCTAACAACGCGTCTTAAGTCGTTCCGTCCAGCCTTCACCCGTGAGCCAAGCGGCGAGGCCGGAGGCGTCGGGTGGGTGGCGTTCCAGCGCTGCCACTACACGCCAAGCGAGGCATAGGTTGGACGATATCGCCGGGGCTCCGCTCCAGCCGATCGTTTCCGCGATCGGACGCAATGTCGGCATCCCGGTGCCCAGCATGACGATCGCGTCGAGCGGCTTGTTTTGGAGTGTCCGAAGCGCGGGGAGTGCTGCCGCGCCTTCGAGACTGTAGATGGGATGGAAGGTGTTGCTGACCGTGAGAGTGTTCACGATCTCCACGACGTCAAAGCCGTGGCTTTGCCAATAGGTGACGCTGGCGCGAGACAGATCCTCGGGATAGGGCGACACCAGCCCAAGCCGGTGGGCGTCGAGCGCCCGCAGCGCGTCAACGATGGCTGTGGCTGCGGTAATAAAGGGATAGCCGCGGCGTGAAGAGATTTCGGCTACAACCTTGGCCTCGCGCTCGCGTCCGGCGAGATATGAGGCTCCGGTGCACGCCGCGGCGACCACGCCGATTGGCGCATTGGCGAATTGCTTAAGAGCCTGATCGTAATTGTCGAAATAATCGGTCAGACGTGCATTCATAGAGGTTTTATCGCTCGTCAATCGCGCACTAATCATGGCGATGCCGCGCGGCCAGAGAATATTAAATTCAGGCTCGGCCGTTGTATTGGCCTGCGGCGTCAGCATCCCAACGAGACCGCGGGGCGCATATTCAAGTGACATTATAACTCCGCGGCTGCGCGACGCAGTCCCTCGATCATCGAAGACTTCAAGAGATAGTCTTTGAGTTTGGTCGGATTGTCGATGGTGCGCTGGAGATCCTGCAGCATCGCGCGACGCCGCTCTGGATCGCGCTCCTGCATGCGCGAGCGATTGCGGTGGGCCTGTGCGATGATTTCCTCTTCTGCGATCGGACGTCGCTGCCGCTCGTAGCGATCGAGCAGTGCTTCTTCGGCGCTGTCCTGAATCACCGCAATAAGTTTTTCACACAAATTGAAGGCGTCATGAATGCCGCCATTCATTCCCATGCCGCCCGATGGGCTGTTCAGGTGAGCGGCGTCGCCCGCGAGAAATACCCTCCCTGAGCGATAGGACGAAGCAAGACGGCGGTGAATGCGATAGGGCCGTGTTTCCAAGACGTCGATCCGGCCAGGCTCCGGAACGATGTCGTGTAGCAAATTCTGTTGTGCGGCATCTTCAAGCGCTTGCTCTGTGGTTTGGCCGTCACGGGCATAAAGGCTCACACGCCAAACGCCGGGGAGCCGAAGCAGGCTGAAGGTCCCGTCAGGTTTCCAACAGTAGGAGACGTTCGACAGACCCTCGAGCTTGTTGTGGAACGGATAACGCGTCGTCGCCAGAATGGTGGTTTCCGGATAGATGTCTCCCGACATTTCGATACCGAGAACCTGACGTATTGTGCTGCGGGCGCCATCCGCGCCGATCAGATAATCGGCCGTAAGGACTTCGATTTTGTCCGCCGACGCCGCAGTAACTCGGACTTTGTCGCGCGACTGTTCAAAGCCGGTGACGGGTGCGTTGAAAACAATCGTGACGCTGTCGAGCTTTCGGATCGCGTCAAGAGCAAACCGGCAATATTTGGACTGTTCGCATTGCAGCCGGTAGGGGTGACCGGTCTCGCCTTTGAGCGTTCCCAAATCGAATACCGCGCGCTCCCCCGATGGATGCAGTCTGATCTGCCACGTTGGACAGATCAGGCCGGCTTGGAGCATTTGTGCCGTGATCCCGAACGGAGCCAGCATGTCGAGCGTCGGCGGGTGGAAAGTCGAAGCCCTCAGTTCCTCAGAGATTACGGCTTGCGCCTCGAGCACGGTGACAGGAATGCCCTTGCTGCCGAGCAGCAGCGCGGTCGTCAATCCGACAGGGCCGGCGCCGGCCACAAGAACTGTGCAGTGTCTACTCATGCTTAGACGTAATTTGAGCCGTAGGGCATCTTGTTTACAATACGGATGCGGGATCACCAATGGCGCAATCTACGGTCGCGGTTTTCGAAATCATTCGCTCATGTCTTTGGAAACTCATTTTGACGCCCTCACGCCAATGCAACGGTGTGGCGTTTGCAAGGCGGATTCCCCGCGCAAATGAAAGCTCTCATCGGAGGAAGTCTTGAGCGAAGACAGCTATGATTATGTGATCGTCGGCGCCGGTTCGGCCGGTTGTGTTCTCGCCAATCGGCTGAGCGAAGATGCCGATGTGCGTGTGCTTTTGTTGGAAGCAGGGGGGTGGGACACCGACCCCCTGATCTCAATTCCCATCGGCATGGGAAAGATGCACGAATTGGGATTGCATGATTGGGGCTACTCCACCGAACCCGAATTGAACCTCGACAATCGCCGCATTGGAGCCATGCGCGGCAAAGTTCTGGGCGGCTGTTCGTCGATCAATGTGATGGCCTATACGCGTGGGCATCCGCTTGATTTCGATCGATGGGCTCGAAATGGCGCGACCGGTTGGTCCTTCCAGGACGTTCTGCCTTACTTTCGCAAAGGCGAAACGTGGGAAGGCGGCGAAAACCAATGGCGTGGCGATCACGGACCGATTGGGACGCAATTCGCCAAGACCACGGATCCTGTTTTCAGCGCGTGGATCGAGGCCGGGAAGGCGGCGGGCTTTCCTTATACGCCGGACTATAATTCCGAACAGCAGGAAGGTTTCGGCCGCGGACAATATACGATCCGCGATGGTCGTCGCTCGTCGTCTGCGCGGGCCTATCTCAGCGGGGCACGCGGACGGCCAAATCTCATCGTAAAAACGCGCGCGCAAGTCTTTAAGGTAAGGTTCGCCGGGCGGCGTGCCACCGGCATCGATTATTGTATATCGGGCAGGATGGAGAAGGCGCACGCCTTGCGCGAGGTGATCCTGAGCGCCGGCGCTTTTAACACACCGCAAATTCTCATGCTTTCGGGCGTCGGCCCTGCAGACCATCTCAAAGAATTAGGCGTCGATCCGCTGCACGACTTGCCGGGCGTCGGCAAGAATCTGCAGGATCATCTGGGCACGTGGATTACGTGGTCGCGCAAGAGCCCGGGCACCTTTCATGGTGCGATGCGCTTTGATCGTATGACCGCGAGCATGTTGCGCGCCTATTTCTTTGGAACCGGTCCCGGGACGGTGGTCCCGGGCGGCTTACATGCTTTCATCAAGACCCAACCCGAGCTGGATGTTCCGGATATTGAATTTATGTTTCACACAGTGCCGTCGCAGACGCGATTGTGGTTTCCGCTGCTGCGGCCGGCCTACCGCGATGCCTATGGGATTCGACCAACGCTGCTGCACCCCTTAAGCCGAGGCGAAGTGCTGCTGGCGTCGGACGATCCGCGCGTGCACCCCCGCATCCGCTATAATTTCTTCTCTGCACTTGAGGATTTGCCGCGGCTTCGCGAGGGGTTCCGGCGCGCGCGCGAGGTCGGTGAACAGAAGCCGATGGCGCTTTATCGCGATGAGGAAGTAGCACCGGGGCCTGATTGTGTGAGCGATGCCGATATCGACGCCTATATCAAGCAAACGGCGGTTACCGCTCATCATCCGGTGGGCACTTGCCGCCTTGGATCTGACCAGCAAGCCGTCCTTGATCCGCAGCTTCGGGTGCGAGGGCTGGATGCGCTACGTGTAGTCGATGCGTCAGCAATGCCCGACCTTGTATCCGCTCACATAAATGCTTGCGTCCTGATGATGGGAGAGAAAGCTGCAGATCTTATCCGGCGAGGGGGCCTTTGCGGAAACGAGCAGGGCTTCGGAACCGATTCACATTGACCAATCTCATTTGTCCGTACAAAGTTTGACGGCTGATCCGACTAGGAAAGATTTGATCATTGACCGGCGACCTGGACACGAATTACCGAGGCGTCTACGAAAACCGCCTGGGCTTTGGCGAGCGGCCTGCGCTGGTCCTGGTCGATTTCGTTCAGGCCTATTTCGATCCCGCCTGCGATCTTTATGCCGGTGTAGATGCGGCGCTCGCATCGGCTGTTCGCTTGAGGGACGCCGCTCGTGCCGCGGGCATCCCGGTGATCTACACCAACGTCGTGTATCAGAAGCATGGGCTGAACGGCGGTCGTTTCTATCAGAAAGCCAAACCGCTGCGGCACTTCCTTGAAGGCAGTCCGATGGGCGCTTGGCCCACTGGGCTAGACGTTCGCGATGACGAACTGGTCGTGTCGAAGCAATATCCGAGTGCGTTCTTCGGCACTTCGCTCGCACCGACACTGACCACCTGGGGCATCGACACACTCATCATTACCGGACTAACCACCAGCGGCTGCGTACGCGCGACGTGTCTTGACGCTTGCTGTCACGGCTTCATCCCGATCGTGGTACGCGAAGCCTGTGGCGATCGGCATCACGCCCCGCACGAGGCCAACCTTTTCGATATGAATGCGAAATACGCCGACGTCGTGAGCGAGCAAGAGGCGCTAACATATCTCGGGAAGACGAGGACACAGTAGCGCGGTGACTATCGTGGTGCGGCGGCTTTTCGGCAGCAACCGGTGTTGAACCGCTCCGCACTCCATCGGAGTCAAGCGCGCTCTGCCAGTCACGGTCACGAACGGCCGAAGGCCAGAACAAGGAGTTTCGTTGCATGCGCTATCCGTTTGTACCGATGCCTCAACGCAAGCCGCTCCGCTGGCCGAACGGCAAGCGTCTGGCGCTGATGCTGACGACAAATCTCGAATACTGGGACGCAGTGAAGGATACTAACAAGCCTTACTATCCCGGCGGCCCAGGCATTGTCGGTGGTGATCTTCCGGGCAACGTCTACGACAATCCGAATTTCACCTGGCGCGAATATGGTCAGCGTGTTGGCGTGTGGCGAATGTTCGATATTTTCGATGAGTTCAAGATCCCCTCGACTTGCACCATGAACGCGAAAATGGGCATCGAGCGGCGAGCGGTGGTTGACGCGGCGCTTGAGCGCGGCTGGGAAATCGTGGCGCATAATTACGTACAGACCGAGCTGCTCACCGATTACATGTTCGACGAAAGCAAGGAGCGCGAGATCATCCGCCAGACGCTCAAGATCTATCGCGAGGTCTGCGGCAAACCGGCGAAGGGCTGGCTGTCCTCCTCGCTGCGCTCGACGTTGAACACGATCGACATCATCGCCGAGGAAGGATTGATCTTCATCACCGATCTCCTCAATGACGATCAGCCCTATCTCGTCGAGACGAGGTCCGGCAAGCCGATGGTCTCAATTCCGTATACTTCGGAAGTCAACGATTTTACGGTATTCATGCGCCAGGGACTAACCGTCGACGACGCGTTCAAGGTGTTCAAGGAGCAGTTCGATTGGCTTTATCGCGAGAGCGAGAAGAGCGGCCGTTTCATGAATGTCGGTCTGCACCCGCACGTCATCGGCCAGCCGTTTCGCATCCGCGCCTTGCGCGACTTCGTCGCTTATGTCCGGCAGTTCGACGATGTCTGGTTCGCCACCCGCGAGGAGATCGCGGAATGGTATTTGCAAAACCACAAGAGTCACATCGGCTAGCGCTTGCTCACGCGGGGAAGCATCGGCGAGAGTGCGCTCGCCGAACGCAGCCGAATGGCGGCGCTTCCATCGTCGGCATTTGACCGAAGATGGAGGGCCGGCGTTCGCTCATGAAGCGCTTGGGGTGTCGTGCGCGAATACTACTGACAGGGGTCGGCTGGCCACGAATCGAACAAGTTCCATTTCAGATCCTTGATCTCGATGATGAAGCCGGGCAGGTGAGCGTCGCGGTCGGCGTTGAAGCAGGTGTTGTCGCCGGTAATGCCGCTGAAGTGGATGCCCACGAGCGCGTCGCGGATTGCCGTGCGTTCCTGTGCGAGCTTATCCGGATCGCCGGTGACCTTGGCCGTCTCCATGGCCTGCTTGAGCAGATAGACGATGTCATAGACCTGTGCGTCGGTGTGGTGCGGGATCGTCTTCGACGTCAGTCCGCGCTTGGCGTTTTCCTCGGCGTATTTTTTAGTGAAGGCGCGCGTCGCGTCGGTGCGGTCCCACCAGAAGCCAGCAACGATAAGCATGCCGTCGGCGTCACGGCCGAACAGGTCGATCTGGTTGGGATCGGCGAAGATCTGTGAGCCGATGACCCGGCCCTGGAAACCCTGGCGGCGCAGCTCCTTGATGACCTTGCCGGCTCCGTCGGGCGTGGCCGCGATCGCGACCACATCGGGCTTGCGCTCGAGCGCTTGCGCCACCTGGGGCGAGACGTCGAAGCTGTTGACCTGGATCGCGATCGGCTCGCCGAATTCGATATTGTTGGCCTTGAAGATCGACGGATAGAACTTCGTGCCAGATATATTGGCGACGCGCTCATCCGAAACATAGATGATCTCGGCCTTGTCGTGTTTGACGCCCTTCTTCGTCAGCGTGTTGATGAGACGCGTGAACTGCGTGGCTTCATCGGCGGTCAGCCGCCAAGCATAAGAATAGCCCTTGGTCAGTCCGGGGGTCGACGCCGCGTTTGGCATTTCGACAATCCCGATCCTTTCGCCGACCGGGAAGGCGACCGCGGCTTCGCCCGACGAGAACGGGCCGATGATGGCCAGGGCTTTGTCGTCTTCGGCCAGCTTCTGCGTGCCGATCGCGGCCTGCTTGGGATCGCTGCCGGTGTCGAATTTGACCAGCTTGATCTGGTGACCGTTAATTCCGCCCTTGGCGTTGATTTCACCGACAGCGATATCGACCGCGGTTTCAGTCGCTTCACCGATCGTTTTCATGAAGCCGGATTTGATCATGTTCAGGCCGATGACGATATCCGCCGCCGAAGCTGGGCTCGACGCGACAATTAATGTCGCCGCCGCCGCTATCAGTACGTACCTTGCCTTCGTCATGTTCCTTCTCCACGTTTGAAGTCCCAGCAATTGATCTATCCCAAATAGGCGCGGGTCAGCCGGTCATCGTCCCGCAACACCTCGGCTGGCCCTTGTAGAACCGCGCGACCGAGTTCCATCACGATGCCGCGCGACGCCACTTCGAGTGCCATGTGGGTGTTTTGTTCGACCAGCAGGATCGCAAGGCCCTCTTTGCGCAGGCTGTTGATTAGCTCGAACAGCTTGTCGACGAGCAGCGGCGAGAGCCCGAGCGACGGTTCGTCCAGCATTATCAGCGCCGGCCTGGCGAGTAGCGCACGACCGATGGCCAGCATCTGCTGCTCACCGCCCGAGAGTACCGAGGCCGGCATCCGCCGCCGCGCCGCGAGATTGGGGAAGCGGTCGTAAATGGCGTCGATGTCGCGGTGGATCTCGGCGTCGGCGCGGCAATAGGCGCCCATCTGCAGATTCTCATGCACCGACAGGCCGTGCACGATCTGGCGTCCTTCCGGGACCAGAGCGAGGCCGCGCTGCAACCGCTCGGGCGGTGACAGGCGCGTGATGTCCGTGCCGTGAAAGCGAACAGATCCGCCGGCGGAGGGAACGAGCCCTTGGATCGCGCGCAGGAGCGAGCTCTTGCCGGCGCCGTTCGAGCCGAGAACCGTAACGAGCTCGTTGGCGCCCACATCGAATGTGAGGCCTTTGACTGCGTGATTGCGGCCGTAACGTACGTCGAGGCCAGCGACTTCAAGCAGCACGCTCGCCCCCATTCGACGCGACGCGGCGGTTGCCGAGATAGGCCGCCCGCACCTCCGCATTCTCCTGAACCAGTCGCGTCGGCCCGTCGTAGATCAGCCGCCCGAAATTGAGCACGACGGTGTGCTCGCAGAGATCGTGAACGAACGACATGTCGTGCTCGACCACGAGCATGGTCAGCCCTTCCCAGGCCACCGACTTGAGGAACGCCGACAGTTCCGCGGTTTCGCGCGGATTGAGGCCGGCGGCCGGCTCGTCTAGCATCAGGAGGCGCGGCCGGCTCATCAAGGCGCGGACGACTTCGATCTTCTTGCGCACGCCGTAGGGCAGGCCGTTCACGCTGCCGTCCGGATCGACATCGATACCGGCGCTGCGCATGCTCGTCTCGGCCTCTTGGCGCCATCGGCTGCTGCGCTGCCAGGCGAGCGGTGCAAGCAGAGATCCGGGCCCGGTCGCCAGCGTCTGCTGTCCGAGCATGATGTTCTCGATCACCGAGAGATGCGGCATCAGCCGGATGTTCTGGAACGACCGTGACAGGCCCGCGCGCACGCGACGGCGTGGCGTCAGCTGATGGATCGGCTGGCCGTCGAGCAGAATACGGCCGCCATCGATCCTGTAGACGCCGGAAACGAGGTTGAACAATGTGGTCTTGCCGGCGCCGTTCGGTCCGATCAGCGCGGTCCGAGCGCCCGACGTCACCTCGAAGCCAATGTTGTCGGAGACGGCCAATCCGCCGAACCGCTTGTTGACGCCGTCGAGCGTCAGCGCCGGCCTAGCGGACATCGGCGACCTCCATCGCGCGGCGGTTGAACAAGTGGCGCGGTGAGAGCTGGCGAATCAGGCCGCGTGTGACGATGCCCTCCGGCCGAAGCATCATCATCAGCACGATCACGACACCGAAGATCAAATAACGCCAGGAGCCACCGAGGCGAAACAGTTCGGGCAATAGTGTGAAGAACAGACTTCCGGCAAGCGGACCCCACGCGGTCTGCACGCCGCCGATCAGCACGAAAAGCAGGACATAAATCGAGAGTAGCGAGTTGAAATACTGGGCTTCGATGAAGCCGAAATTGAGGGCGTAGAGCGCGCCCGACAATCCGGTGAAGGCTCCGCCGATCGTGAAAGCGGCGACCTGCACCGCACGCACATTGATGCCCATTACGACCGAGGCGTCTTCGTCATCGTTGATCGCGCGCATCGCGAGTCCAAGCCGCGTCGCCATCAGATAGAACGTCAGGACCGTGACCGCGAGCGCCGATACGGCGAGCACCCACAGCCCGACATGTTGTGGCACGACCATGCCCATGGCGCCGCCTAACACGTCAGAGTGCAGCAGGAAGCCGGCGACTACTTCGCCGAACGCGAACGTCGCCAGGACCATGTAGACGCCACGTGTGCGCAGCACGGGGAATGAGATGAGAAAGCCGACCAGTGCGGCGATCGCCGTCGCCGCCAGGATCGAAAGCCCCATCGGCAATTCGGCCTCGCTCGTCAGCCAGCCAGTCGCGTAGGCGCCTATCGCCTGAAAGGCCGCACCACCAAGATTGATTTGGCCGGCGGCCGCGGTGACAAAAATGCCGTAGGCGAAAATCAGATTGATGCAAAGGATGGCGAGCGTGCCGGCAAGATATCCACTCATGGCGGCACGGCTCCGTCCGTCGATAGGGCAAGCGTGACACGCGTGGGCGCCATCACATCTTTCCCTTGCCGATCGTAGCGCCGCCGAACAGGCCTTTGGGCCGCAAAATCATGATGACCAGCACCAGGCCCCATACCGTCATAGCGACCGAGTCGCCGCCGAAGAACTGGATCGACAGCGTTTCGGCGAGACCAACCATGAGGCCACCGGCGATCGCGCCCCAAATCGAGCCGACGCCGCCCAGCACCATGGCGGCAATGGCTTTGGTGCCGACATTGTCACCCATCAGTGGCGAGACGTTGCCGTAATTGACGGTGAACAGGGCGCCGGCAACGCCGGCCAAGAGTCCGCTCAGAATAAAGACGACCGGCACTACTCGGCCGACGTCGACGCCGAGCAGGGATGCCGTATCCGGGCTCTCGGCGATCGTCCGCAAGGCGCGGCCGATCTTGGTTCTCTTCAGCACGAAACTCAGCAAGGCGACGACAGCTACGGCCAGCAGGAAGCTTGCAAGCTGTGGCGCGCCGATGATGATGCCGGCGATATGCAAGTCGGACTTGAAGGGAACCGCGAAGCGCTCGGTGTCAGAGCCCATCGAGAGCAGGACAAGGTTTTCGAAAATCATGAGAAAACCGAGCGAAGAGACCAGGGGAATGGCGTGCTCGGCGGCGTCGCCATGCCTCATTTTTTGGTAGCGGAAAGTGAACCGCTCGACGATGAGCGATGCCACAACGGCGACTGCAACTCCGGCGATCAGCGCGATAAGCCAGGCGCCTCCACCAGCAAAGGTGAGGTAGCCGTTTGATAGCAGCCCCCATGCTGCCATGCCGGTCAGCATGAACATGGTGGGAATCGTAAAGTTAAGGAAATTGAGAACGCCGATGGTGAGCGTGAAGGCCACCGCTACTGTCATGTAGATCGCACCAAGCAGCAATCCGGAAACGACCTGGCGCGCAATCACAACGCCGCCGATGCCGATGGCTGCGGCGACGAATACAAGCACGACAGCCGCCGCGACCGCTGGACCTAGCAACGCCTTGCGTGCGGTCTCCACACCGAGCGCGATGCTCATGAAGACGGCTGCGACAACTTGGCTGAGCTATTGTGCCCAACCGGATCCACATCACAGCCGATGCCCGGTGTCAGACCGAGGCCGACCGGCCCCCTTGGAACTGGACGGTCCATCAAAATCGCTTGCCCCGTGTGCCAAAGCCATTCATCTTTGTCCGGACAACATAATCATGACCAAGCTTGGCCGGGTGTCAAGGAAGTCCATGCCAATTCAGTCAAAGCCCCAGATTATTATTGTTGGTGCCGGACCCGTCGGTCTTGTCGCGGCGAGCCTTCTGGTGGAGGAGGAAATACCGGTTACACTGGTCGAGAGCAGCGTCGAGCTTCCGCGGGATTTGCGAGCGTCGACGTTTCATCCACCGACGCTGGACATGCTCGAAAGGTTCGGCGTCGTGACCTCGATGATCGACCAGGGTCTGATCTGTCCGACCTGGCAGTTTCGTGACCGCAACGAGGGTATCGTCGCCACGTTCGAACTCTCGCGGCTCCTGCCGGACACCAATCACCCTTATCGCCTACAGTGCGAGCAGTGGCGCCTTGGCGAACTGCTCTATGCACGCCTCAAGGACAATCCTCTGGTGACTATGCGCCTGGGGACCAAGGCTATTGGCGTGCGGCAGAATGGCAGCGAGGTCGATGTCGACGTTACGTCGGCAGATGGCGACGTCAAAACGCTCACCGGTGCATTTGTTGTCGGCGCTGACGGCATCGGCAGCGTTGTGCGCAATGCCATCGGCGCTGAGTTCGACGGCATCACTATCCCCGAGCTCTTCCTCACCGTGTCGACGACCTATGATTTCCGCGAGGCGATGCCGGATCTCGCCAATATCAGCTATCTGTCGGACCCGCGCGAGTGGTACGTGCTCATTCGAACGGCCCGTGTCTGGCGTGCGTTATTCCCGGTAGATGCTTCGCTCGACGACGAAGACGTGACTTCGCCCGCGCGCGCCGAGCGGCTGCTGCAGGGCGCTGTTGCGCGCGGCCAGCCCTTCGAGGTGACGCATCGTACGGCCTATCGTGTGCACGAGCGCGTGGCTTCGACTTATGTGAAAGGTCGCGTTCTGATTGCCGGCGACGCGGCGCATGTCAACAATCCGCTCGGCGGCATGGGTCTCAATGGCGGCATCCACGATGCGTTCAATTTGGCGGAGAAGCTCGTCGCGGTTTCTCGCGGGGCGCCACTTGAAACGCTTGAGCGCTACGGCCGACAGCGGCGAAAGGTCGCGCTCGACGTCGTGCAGCAGACCACGCTGCGCAATCGCGCGATATTAAATACGCGCGAGCCGGCGGCCCGCCGCGCCTATTACGACGATCTGCGTCGCACCGTTGACGATCCCGAGAAGCATCGTAATTACGTGATGCGCACGTCGATGATTGCATCGCTGCGCGAGGTCGCCAATCTCGCGTGAGGTCAGGGCTCGAAGACCGGAACAAAACCTTTCTTCTCTGCGCGAATGCGCATGCAGCCGCCGCGCAGATGCCCCGGTATCAAGCGCAGGCTCTCGGCTGCGGCGCGTCGGATCAGCATCTGCCGCGTTTCGGCCGCTTGGACCTTGTCGTAGCAGAGTCCAGACGACAACTCCGGAAGAAATATCTGCGCAGGACTGTAGATCGCATCACCGCAGAACACGATTCGTCCGTCCTTGCCGTTGTCGAGTTCGACGCCGATCTGCCCCGGAGTATGCCCGGGCAGCGGCAGGATCTTGCCGCCGTCGAAGAGGTCGTCGCTCGGCTGCACCAGCGTGGCAAGACCGCGCTCGATGATCGGCAGGACGCTGTCGTTGTAGCTGCCGTGGTTGCTCCGCGCATTTGCCGCGGTTTCCCGCGCAAAATACTCGACTTCGGTCTTGCTGATGAAGTAGCGCGCCTTGGGAAAGGTTGGCACCCAGTTGCCGGAGTCGAGACGCGTATTCCAACCCACGTGATCGGCATGAAGATGCGTGCACATGACAATGTCGATGTCTTCCGCTGCACATCCCGCGGCCGCGAGATTGGCGATGTAGCGAGTGCTGGCGCGCTGATGCCACTCGGGCCGCGCCGGTCGATGCTTGTGCTCGCCGACGCAAGTGTCAATGAGGATCATCTTTCCGGCGAAGCTGACCAGGTGACTTTGCACGGCGAGGAGCACCATCCCGTTTGACCAATCGATATGCGCGCCAGCGAGCGTGTCGCGGGCCGGCTCGAGCGCAGCCATGGTCGCGTCCGGAAAGAGAAAGCTTAGCGGGAGCGCGAATGGGTCAAGATCGATCACGCGCTGAATACGGGCGCCGTCCTGCAGGGTGCTTGCCATGGCCGTGTCAGAATTCGGCTAACAGCCGGCCAAACCCGTCCATGCGATCATGGATGCCATTCGCGCGCAGCGCGTGCCAGTAGGTGGCCGTGTTGATCGCGATAACCGGCTTGCCAAGCCACATCTCCGCCGCCGCCGCGAGTTTTATCATCGACAGGTTGGTGCCAATCTGCACGATGGCGTCAACATCGTCGCCGTCGAGTTCGCGCAACGTTTTTCGCAGCGTTTCGGTCGTCTGCTCGGCGATCTGTGTCCAAGAGTGGCATTGCAAGGCGATATCACGGACGACATCGAAGCCCTTGTCGTTGAAATAACGCGCGGCTTCGGCATTCATGCTCGGCCAATAGGGGGACAGAATGGCGATGCGCTTCACCCCACCGTAGGCGTGCATGGCTGCCGTGCAGGCGTCGCTGCCGATGCTGATCCTGACGCCGGAGACGTCCTGAACCTCCCGCGTAAATCGGTCCGCTCCCTTGGCGCCATCGAAGAACGTCACCGCCGACATGCCCATGACCAGATAATCAGGGGCGCAGGTCATAACGCTGCGTACAGCATCGAGCACGTTCCCGGCGATGACCTCGGCGCCGGCGCGAAAGCTCTCGTTGCTAACAGCATTGGCGTTCGGCGTGAAGATGCGGCTGTAATGGTTGGTGACGCCATAAGGACGCATAGCGTCGAAGTCTGGTTGCACGATCGTGTTAGTCGACGGCCCGAGAACGCCAAATTTGCGACGAAAGCCCTGTACATCAGTCATATTCGTTGCCTGGTTTGTAGATGACGATGTCGGTTCATCGACCGGCCCATGAGGTGCGCCACCGATCGACTTGAAACTTAAATTTATGTTGGCATAAATTCGCTGTCCGGACAAATTTTGTCCTAACCGGGAACAAAAACCACAATGGCAAATTCCGCGCTGCGAAAGGAAATCAACAACGACGGCTTCATTACCGCGCCCGGGGTCTACGACCTTATCTCTGCGCTTATCGCCGATCGGATGGGCTTCAAGGCCCTTTACGTGACCGGCTATGGCACCGTCGCGTCCTCGCTCGGTTTACCTGACGCTGGCCTTGCTACCTATTCGCAGATGCTAGACCGCGTTGGTCGCATAGCGGAAATGACCAAGACGCCTATTATTGCCGATGCTGACACTGGTTACGGCGGGTTGCTCAATGTCCGCAATACAGTGCGTGGCTATGAGAAGGCAGGTGTCACGGCCATCCAAATTGAAGACCAACAGTTTCCAAAAAAATGCGGCCATACGCCCTCCCGCCGCGTCATTCCGCTCGAGGAGATGGTTCGTAAGATCCGGGTGGCCAGTGATAGCCGTTCCAGCAGTGATTTTCTGGTCATCGCCCGCACTGATGCGCGGACCGGCAATGGTCTCGACGAGGCAATCCGGCGTGGCATCGCTTATGGTGAAGCTGGCGCCGACGTCATCTTCATCGAATCCCCGGAAAGCGAGGAAGAATTGGCTGAGGTTGGCCGGCGCATCGACAAGCCGCTTCTGGCCAATATGGTCAACGGCGGCAGTACCCCGATATTGCCGGTTGCTCGATTGGCCGAGCTGGGCTTTTCCATTGCTATCTATCCAGCGCTCGGTTTCCTGGCGACCGGTCAGGCGCTGAGACACGCCTATAGCGACCTTCAGCAGAATGGTACGACGACGGCTGCGGTGCCGATGTTCTCATTCTCGGAATTCAATGACTTGATCGGCTTCCCTGATGTGTGGGAGTTTGAGCGCCGGTACGCGGAATCAGATTAGCGTACCCAACGTCTCAGCTCGGATCCTCCAGACGACATAGGTCCTACAGTATGCCTTCGGATGCGCCTCGCTATGTCCAGATATTCAATACCCTCAGTCGGCGCATGGAGACGGGCAAATATTCTATCGATACGCGTCTGCCAACCGAGAGCGAGCTCTGTGACGAGTTTAACGCCAGCCGGTTCACCGTTCGCGAGGCTCTGCGCCGCTTGGTTGAGCACGGGATGGTGCAGCGGCGGCAAGGCGCGGGCAGCATAGTCGTCTCTGCGACGCCGCAGGCGCGTTATGCCTACTCCCTGTCATCGCTTGGCGATCTGTTCCAGTTCGCGCTCGATACGCATTACGAGTTGCTGTCGATAGAGCAGGTGACGGTGGATGCCAAGACGGCGGGCGGTGTCGGCGCAGTTCCCGGCGAACGCTGGCGACTTTTGAAGGGACTCCGACGCGATGAAAGGGGTGGCGAGGTCTTTTGTTACTTGCATTCCTATGTCGCGCCCCGCGCTTCCGCGTATGTGCGTGAGCTCAAAAGCTGCGTCGGTCCGTTCTACGCTCATCTTGCCCAACGCACCGGCGAGGAGATTCTCGATGTCGAACAGGACATCTATGGCACAACCGCGAATGCGGAGATTGCTTCGCACCTCAAGTGCAAATCCGGTACGATTTCCACATGCGCGTTGCGGCGCTACGTCACCAAGAAGGGAACCTTGATTGCCAGCTATAATTGGCATCTGGCAGAAAGCTTCCACTATCGGATGACGATGTCGCGTACAATCTGAAGATTGCCGCATTCTACTCGTAACGCTGATTTTCCGCCCCGTCGCAGGGCGTGACGGATTTTAATCTTTCTCCTCCTACGTCCAGCCGATGAGCGGCTTTTGCGTGTGCGTGCATGGCATGGAAGTAGTGCGGTGCAGTTGGTTTCGCGTTCTTAGGCCGGGATTTGCGGTCGGCGCAAATATTCGCCACGCGGTGGCCCAACGATCTTCCCGTTGTCATAGATCGGCGAACCGCGCAGGAAAGTCGTCTTCACTTGGCCGGAAAGCTCAACGCCCTCGAAGGGCGTATAGCCTTGATGCGATTCCGATTCCGCTGCATGCACGACAAAGCTTGCATGCGGATCGACGAGTACAATGTCGGCGTCGTAGCCGGGCGCGATGTCACCTTTTCCGAGCAAGCCAAATCGCTGTGCCGGATTGAAGCTCAGCAACTCAGCCATGTGATTGTAGGACATGCCGCGTTTGCTGCCTTCGCTGAGCACGCCGGAGAGCAGATATTCGGTGCCGCCGAAACCTGATTTCGCCAGCCAAATATTGGTTGGGTCATCCTTCGACCACTTTTGCTCGGCTGAGCAGCAGGCGTGATCGCTCACGATCCAGTCGACCTTGCGATCGAGCACGGCCTGCCATAGGGCCTCGACATCCTCGCGCGGTCGGATCGGTGGATTGACCTTGGCGTGGACGGCGCAGTCACAGCTGGTGTCCAGCAACAAATGTCCGACCGTGACTTCCCGCTTGAAGGCGACATGGGGAAATACCTGCTGCATTGTCCAAGCGGCTTCCATCGCCTTGCGCGAGCTCAGATGCAGCAGATTGATGTTCAAGCAATTGGTTTCATTTGCAAGATAGGATGCGATCCAAATCGCGAGGCCTTCGGAGTGGGGCGGTCGCGCCGCGCTATAAGCGGCGAGCCCGGTCAGCTTGCCGTCCCGTTCGACGATCTTCGTATAGGCATTGAGAATGTCGGCAAACTCGCAATGCAAGCTGACGCTGATGTAGGGCGCTCTCTCGGGATACCTTTCCATTAAACGCTGCGCCGACCGCATGACAAATTCAAAATGTGCGACGTCGTAGCGCTCGTCTGGGCCGATCATCAAAAAATCATTTTGCTGCGAGGATCGTCCATGCAATCCATAACCGCCATAAAACATGAAGATTTTGAACGACGTAATGCCGTGCTCGCGGACGAGGTCTTCCATTTCGTCGATGTGCGAGGCTTCAATCGGCGCGATGTGATAGCCGTAGTCAACCCAGAAGCACCCGCCCGATTGTTTGAAGACCTCCGGCATAAAGTCGCGATAGGGGCCGCCGCGATTTAAATAATAGTGACCGGTCCGCATATAGTTGAGGCTCGACGTGACGCCGCCCATCGCCGCGGCTTTGCTTTCCGTAACCGCGTCTTCGGCTAGCGGGGAATAGATGCCGATATGCATGTGAGCGTCGACGCACCCCGGAAAGGCGAGGCGGTTCTTGCCGTCGAAAACCTGCGCCGATTGATCGGGCGTTAGATCGGGCGCAAGGCGGATGATCTTGCCATCCTTGATGGCGATGTCGAGACAGTCGACCGACGTTTTATTCGGGCGGACGACACGAACGTTCTTGATGACAAGATCGAACAATTTCGACATGCGGCTTTCCTTATTTCATAGCACCAAGATCGTCGCACGAGCTTAGCTCCTGGTCGACCAAGCTAGGCTTCATAGAGTTTACCCAACGCGAGCATTTCCGGCGTGCCAATCAAATCATTGAGGCCGTTGAAATCGAGCATCCGGTCGCGAAACGGCATAGACGTGCCGTGCGCGGCCAAAGAAGCATAATATTCGGTCGCCAGGCGGCCGAATGCGCGGACGACGCCACCTGGAAAAATGACCAGCGCAAAATCCAAGGCCTCAAGCTCTTTGGCGGATAATGGCGGCGTTTTGCCGCCCTCGACCATATTAGCCATGATCGGGACCTTGCCACTCAAGGCCACAGCCATGCGGCTCAGATCGTCACGCGTCTTTGGCGCCTCGACGAAAAGCATGTCGGCCCCGGCCTCGTGATACATGAGGGCGCGCTCCAGCGCGCGGTCGAAGCCTTCGACAGCAATGGCATCGGTGCGGGCAATGATAAGCGTTTCTTGGGAGCGTCGCGCGTCGAGCGCCGCCTTGATCTTGGTGCACATTTCGGCTGCCGGGATCACGGTCTTGTCGTCGAGATGGCCGCAGCGTTTGGGAAAATTCTGATCCTCGATCTGGATGGCGTTGGCGCCCGCGCGTTCGAACGCCTGTACTGTACGTCTCACATTGAGGGCATTGCCGTAGCCGGTATCCGCGTCGACAATGAGCTGCGCTGTCACGCGCTCGCGGACCAACGACACGGTCTGAGCGACCTCCGACATGCTGACGAGACCGATATCAGGGCGGCCGAGCCGCGTATAAGCGATCGCAGCGCCCGACACATAAAGCGTCGAGAACCCGGTGTGCTCCGCCACCAAGGCCGTGAAGGCGTCGTAGACCCCTGGCGCAACCACGATCGGCTTGCGGGCAAGGCGAGATTGCAAAGTTTCCGCGTTAGCCATGGTCATAGTCCAAGATAGGCGCGCCTAAGCGCGGGATCTTTTTCGATATCGGGCGCGGGCCCCTCGAGCACGAAGCGGCCATTGTCAAGGATATAGGCCCGCTGCGCCACTTCCAGGCTTTGCACGACATTTTGCTCTATCAGCAATAGCGAGATGCCCTGCGCATGGATGGCCTTGATCAGGGCAAATAATTCTTCAACGAGGAGCGGCGACAGGCCGAGCGACGGCTCGTCCAGCAATAATAGCTCCGGTTCCGCGATCAGGCCGCGGCCGATCGCAAGCATTTGTTGTTCGCCCCCGGACAGCGTGCCGGCGCGCTGTGACTGCCGTTCGGCCAGCCGCGGAAATATCGAGAAAACGCGCTCGCGATTAGCGGCGCGGCGGTTGCGGCCGCGGCGATAGGTGCCGAGATCGAGATTCTCCCGAACCGTCATGTTCGGGAAAATGCGGCGGCCTTCAGGAACATGGATAAGGCCTTGGGCCACGATATCCGACGGCCGTTCGCGCTCGATGGCTGCACCCTTGAAGCTGATGGTGCCCTGCCATGGTCTGATCACACCGGAAATCGTCATGCTCAGCGTCGTTTTTCCGGTGCCATTCGCCCCAAGCACGGTGACGATTTCACCGGGATGCACGACAAAGTCGACCCCGCGGAGGATTTCAGTGCCGCCGTAACCCGCATGCACGCCGTTCACTGCGAGAAGCGGTTCGGAGCTGATCGGCTCTACCATGGTCGGCTCAACCATGGCCGGCTCCGGCTGTCATCCGCTTCGCGGCCCCGTGACCGAGATAAGCCTCGACGACCTTCCTATCAGCGGCGATCTGGCGGGGTGAGCCTTGCGCGATGACGCGACCCTCCGCCAGAACGAATATGTGTTCTGCGAGAACTCATGACCGCCTGCATCACGTGTTCCGTCATCAGCACTGTGATGCCCTTATCGGCAATTCCGCGGATCACCGGGATCATGTCTCGGATTTCCGAAGGGTTTAGTCCGGCCAGCACCTCGTCCAGCAGTAAGAGCCGCGGCGCGATCGCAAGCGCGCGGGCGAGCTCGAGCCGTTTGCGGGCTGCGACCGTCAGTATCGCCGCTGGAGCCTCTAGTTGCGCTTCAAGTCCGACCGACTGGGCAATTTCACGGGCCGCGGCAAGCGCTTCGCGGCGGCCGCGATGCGATAGATGCGCCCCGATGGCGATGTTCTCCCATACGGTGAGACCGGCAAATGGCTGCACGATCTGGAAGGTCCGCGCGATGCCGCGGCGGGCGAGCCGGTGCGGCGGCTCACCGGCGATATCTGCGCCGTCATAGAGAATCCGGCCGTTGTCCGGCGACAAAGACCCGGCGATGATCGAGAACAAGGTCGTCTTGCCGGCGCCGTTTGGCCCAATCAGAGCGGTAATGCGGCCGGTGGCGGCGCTGAAGGACGCCTCGTTGACTGCGAGCAGGCCGCCGAAGCGTTTGGAGACAGTCTCAACGTTCAAGAGCGTCTCAGCCATGGCCGCCTTCCGGTGTCGGGCCGCTCGAGGGGCGTAACCGAGAGACCGTTGTGAGCAGCCCGGCAACGCCACGCGGCGCTAAGCCGACTACGCCGATCAGAAGCAGGCCGTAAATCACGAGATCGAGCCCAGGCGCGTCCGCCGTTACGAGTTTGGTCGTCTCACCGAGTGTCTTGATGACGAGCGCACCGAGCAGGGGGCCGAATACCGTTCCTGCGCCGCCGACGATCGGAGCGAGCAGGGCATCGATCGAGATCCGGGGGCCGTAGGCGATCCCAGCATCGATGAATAGAAAATACTGCGCATAGAAGCATCCTGCCGCGGCAGTGATCGCCGCAGATATGGTGATGGCGCAGAGCTTGACCGAAAAGGCATCGACGCCAAGTGCGCCCGCGGCGTCCTCGTTCTCGCGGACGGCGACAAGGTAAGCGCCAAAGCGGCTTTTCTCGATGGCACGCACCACGATCAGGGAGAGCGCGACCAGTGCCAGCGCGATAAAATAGAACGGTACGCGGCTCTGGAACTGAAATGCCTGTGCGCGCATATCAAGCGGGATCAGGGTACCGACCCCAGCTCCTGTAATCGGGGCAATGCCGGCGATGATGCGCAGCACCTCGGCAAAGGCGAGGGTGACCAGCGAAAAATACGAACCTCTCAGTCCGGAGCGAAAGGTCAGCGCACCGACAATGGCGCCGGCGAGAGCGCCGGCGGCGACGCCGATGATTAGGCCAAGCCATGCATTGACGCCGTAGCGTACTTGCAAGATGGCAGTCGCATAGGCGGCGGTGCCGAAAAACGCCGCGTGCCCGAACGAATATTGTCCACCATAGCCGCCGAGCAAATTCCAGCCTTGGCCCGCGAGCGCGAGCAGCAGTGTCGTCACCAGGAAATTTAATAAGACATTCGATGTCGTGAACAGCGGCACGGCGGCAAGCAGCGCTACAACCACGATGATCGTTAGATATGGTTTCACGCCCGCGCGCCGAACAGGCCGCTCGGGCGTACGAGCAGCGTCACTATGAAGAGTGCAAAGATACCGATCTGGCCCAGAGATGCGCCAAGGAACACGCTGGACAAGCTTTCGATAACGCCGACACATAATCCGCCGATCAGCGCGCCCGCGATCGAACCCATGCCGCCAAGCACAACAACCGTGAATGCAATCAGCACGAAAGCTTCACCGGAAGTTGGGTTGACGTAGTAGGCCGGGATCAGAAGGCAGGCAGCAACCGCGACGCAGGCTGTGCCGAGACCGAACGTGACGGCAAACACATGCGCGACATTGATGCCGCAGAGTTCGGCGCCGAGCTTCTCCTTGGCCACTGCCCTGATGGCCTTGCCGGTGTCGGTGCATTGCATAATCGCCCACAGAGCGACGGCAACGACAACGACGGCGCCGAGCGCGATAATGCGCGGCACAGCGATCAAGGCTGGGCCGAGTTCGACCACATCGAAGGCGTATGGAAGGTCGATGGTGCGGGTATCGGCGCGGAAGAAATAAAGGAGTGCGTTCTCGATCACCACTGCGAGCCCAAGTGTGACCAGGAGAAAATTACGATCTTCGCCATGCGCAGCCGGCCCGATGACAAAGCGTTGCAGTGCGTAGCCGGCAGCGAAAAACAGCGGCGCCAAAAGAAACACTGCGAGATAGGGATCGAGACCTAGCAGCGTATAGGCAAAGAACGCGGCGAACATCGCTGCCGTCAACAGCGCGCCATGGGCAAAATTGATGATGTGTAACACACCGTAGATGAGGGTGAGGCCGAGCGCCACAAGTGCGTAGATAGCTCCGGTCATCAAGCCATTGAGTATGGCGGGCAACAGGATGACCGGAGACAGCATGGCGGCGATCGGTACTCTGACTCGGCAGGCGCTCAAGTGGGCGGTATGGGGAAGACCGGCTTCGCCGAGGCGAATTGCGCCGGCAGGATCACTTGAATGTCGTTGCCCAGCACTTGGGTATTGACCGGCGCCGCGCCTTCGTTCTGGCCGTTGGTGAATTTGGTCGGCCCGTAGGGCATCAGGTGGCCGCCGAAGGTCGAGTTCGCCAGCGCATCGGTGATTTTCGCACGATCCGTGCTGGCGGCGCGTTCGAGTGCATCGGCCAGGAGCAGCATACAGGAATAGTTCATGTACACTTCGTAGGTATAGAACTGTCCTTTGTCCTCGATCCGCCTTTTGAGCGCCAGCGCTTTGGCGTTCTTGGGGTCGAACCAGTGATTGCAGTCCATGATGTATTGGGCTGCCTCGGGAAACTCTTTGACAAACTTATAGGACGAGGCGGCGCCGCCGAGCACCGAATAGATGCCTTTCGGCCGCACCCGCTGCTGCTGCATGGTGCGAGCGAGCATGACATATTCGTTGTAGTAATTTGCCGGGATGACGAGATCGGGGTTCTGTGCCTTGATCTTGAGCACCACGCTTTCGAACTCGCGTGTCGGCGTCGGATGCGGGATGGTCTCCAAAATCTGGAAACCGCGGTCCGGCAGCTGTGCGTTCAGGAGCTTGGCCAGGCCCGCGCCAAAAGCCGAATCCTCATGCACGATCATAACTGTCTTGGCAGGTTTGCCGGCCTGATCGTTGATCGTCACCAGGTTCTCCAGCGCGGTCTTGGCGATCACGCCGAAGCCCGGCCCGAACCGGAATGTGTTCTTCAAGCCGCGAGTGACGATGCTGTCAACGACGCCGACGTCGACCAGATAGGGCAGGTCATACCGTGCCGCGGTCTGGCTCGCGGCGAGGCAGATGGCACTGGCATAGCCGCCGACCACCGCGCTTACGCCGGCGGCGTTCATCTTTTCGACCTCGGCGTTGCCGCCGTCGGGCGTCGATTGCGCGTCGCCGAGCATGGGGTCGATTTTGGCGCCGCCCAGCGCCTTGATGCCGCCAGCGGCATTGATGTCGTCGATCGCCATGGTCGCGCCTAGGCGGCCCTGCTGACCGGAGTAGGAGAGCGCACCCGATACCGGATGCAGCACGCCGATCTTCACCGCGGCGCCTTGCGCGCGCAGCACGGCCGGCGAATGTAACAGGCTAACGGAAGCTGCTGCGCTCAGCGCAGTGCCGCGCAAAAACGTGCGGCGGCTCAGATGTAACGACCGTCGAAACATGTGCCCCTCCTGGTGATCAATCAAACCTAACATTAGTTCGGAGCGCTAGCTATACTACACTGATCGTGGCATGAGCGCGTGGGTCCGCCGGGCATGAGCCAACCGCAAACCATCATCGACAAATTGTGGAGCAGCCATGAAATTGTGCGGCGAGACGACGGCGAGTCTCTGCTTTGGGTGGACCGCCACTATGTCCATGAAGGCTCGTTTCACGCCTTTGCCAAGCTGGATGAACGCGGCGCCGAGGTCGCCGAGCCGGGGCTGACATTCGGCGTTGCCGACCATTACGTGCCGACGCGCGGTCCGCGCCACGACATTGCCAATCCCGAAATCGCGCGCATGGTTCGCCAGGTCGAGGACAACACCAAAAAGCACGGCATCAGGCTGTTCGGCCTTGACGACCCACGCCAAGGCATCGTGCATGTTGTCGGACCGGAGCAAGGTCTGACGCTGCCAGGCCTGCTGATCGTCTGCGGCGACAGTCACACATCGACCCATGGCGCGCTCGGCGCCTATGCCTTCGGCATCGGCGCTTCAGAAGTCGCACACGTGTTGATGACGCAGACGATTTGGCAAAAACGGCCCCGACGCATGCGCGTCGCGGTCCACGGCCAGACGGCGCCGGGAATCTCCGCCAAGGATATCGTGCTGGCGATCATCAGCAAAAGCGGCGCCGACGGCGCGACAGGATGCGCGGTCGAGTTTGCCGGCTCAGCGATCCGGGGGCTGTCGATGGAAGGGCGTCTCACCCTTTGCAATATGTCGATCGAAGCCGGTGCGCGCTGCGGGCTGGTCGCGCCCGATGCCACGACCTTTGCCTATCTCAAAGACCGGCCCTATGCGCCGGCCGGCACGGCCTTCGAACAAGCAGTCGAGGCTTGGTCGAAACTCGTCAGCGATGAAGACGTGACATTTGATCGCGAGATCAGTCTCGACGGCGGACATATCGCGCCGATTGTCACCTGGGGTACGAGTCCGCAAGATGCGCTGCCGATCGATGCTCACGTCCCTGATCCGGCGCGGGAGGCCAGTGCCGAACGGGCCAAATATCTGCGCGATGCGCTCGACTACATGGGCATCGCGCCGGGAAAAAAACTGACCGACATCATCGTCGATCGTGTCTTCATTGGTTCGTGTACCAATGCGCGCATCGAAGACCTGCGGGCGGCCGCAGCGGTGTTGGCGGGTCGCGTGAGCAAGGTCCCGGGTCTAGTTTCGGCGGGATCCTCGCTGGTGAAGCGGCAGGCGGAAGAGGAGGGGCTCGACCGCATCTTCCGTGATGCCGGACTCGAATGGGGCGAGTCCGGATGTTCGATGTGTGTCGGCATCAACGGAGATCTGGTCGCATTGGGCGAGCGCTGCGCCTCAACGACCAACCGTAATTTTCGCGGGCGACAAGGTCCCGGTGCGCGCACACACCTGATGTCGCCGGCAATGGTGGCGGCTGCGGCTGTCGCCGGCCATCTCGCTGATGTGCGCGAGTTTCTTGGCAGCCGCGAGGTCTAAGCCATCATGGAAAAGTTCACAACCCTTACAGGCCGAGCCTGCCCTATCGATCAGAGCAATCTGAACACCGATCAAATTCTTCCGGCGCGCTTTCTGAAATGGACGCGCGCGGCGGGTCTTGGCAAGGTCTTGTTTCACGACCTGCGCTTTCGCGATCAGGGTGAGCAGAATCCGGATTTTTGCCTCAACAATCCGGCTTGGCGCGACGCAAAAATTATTGTCGCGGCACGCAATTTCGGCTGCGGCTCGTCGCGGGAGGCTGCGGTTTACGCACTTTACGATTACGGTGTGCGCTGCGTGATTGCGCCGTCGTTCGGCGATATATTTTCCGGCAATGCGGTGCAGAACGGATTGCTCACGGCTGCCGTGACTGATGAGGAGGCTGCCGACATGATCGCCTTGTTGACGGTTACGCCGGTGCTTCCGGTGACCGTCGATCTGGAGCGGCAGACGATCCTTTGCGGCGATCGACACTTTGACTTCGTGATCGATCCGGTTCGCCGCACCCGCCTTCTCAATGGCTGGGACGATATCGATTTAACGCAGAGCTACCGCGAGCGTATCGCAACTTTCAGAACGAAACATAGAATTGAGCGGGTGTGGGCCGCTCCGTTTTCGCCAACCGGTAGCTAAAGGCGAAAGCGCGCCGTGGCGAGATGTTCGCGCCAGGTATGGTTTAGCGACAACTGGCCTTTTTGGCAGATTAAGCAGCCGGTGGCGATGGCATGTTGATGATGGGACCGACCGAAGTGTCCAAGCCGGTATTTTGCGGTTCGAAATGGGGCCCAAGCGGAAGACATCGTACCGTGGTCGTACTCACGTCGCACCGGTCAGTGGGAGCATTTTCCAACTCACCGCTGGGCTTTGGTCCCGAGTCGGTCCGCGCCGCATCAGAAGGGAGTGAGTGAATTTTGCTTCATTCCGCAGGGAGGTAATTATGTTCCTTGCGACCGAGTTTGCGGACGAAGGTGTAGAAGGCGATAGCGACACCTAACGCAAACGTCCAGAACGTCCGGTCTGGCGCGGCGTAGCGAACATGGCGTTGATCGCCTGCGCACTGCGCCCGACCACGGCTACGCCATCGCCCGCTTCGACGCGCGTCTTCTTGTCAGGGCCGGTGATGGCGTCGCCGTCGCGCCGGTTGATCTGCACGATGAAGAACGCGCTGTTGGTGCGCGAACTCGATCTCCTCGATGGTCAAATCCGTCAACGCGCCGCCTTCCGGCGCGATGACGACCTCGATGACGAGGCCGAGATTGCGTAGTTGCTTTTCAAGTTCACGCATGACTCCGGATTCCCGGATGAAGCGCGAGGTTTCCGGAAACAGCAGGATCTCGGCGATGCGCTCGGCGCCGATATGGGTCGGCAGCACTACTTTGGTGGCGCCGGCATGGACGAGCTTGCGCTCCGTCGAAACGGCGTCGCCGCGGGCGATGATCTCGATCTTTGAATTGAGACTGCGTGCGCTCAACGTGATGAACACGTTGGCGGCGTCATTCGGCAGCACGGTGGCGAGCGCGCGGGCGCGAGCAATACCGGCGTCCAGCAATGTCGTCTCGTTGGTGGCGTCGCCTTGCAAACAAGTATGGCCGGCATCGCGCGCTTGTCGCACGCGCTGCTCGTTCTGCTCAAGCACGACATAAGGCGCGCGGCCATCCTTGAGCGCCTTGGAAAGCTCAACGCCGATGCGGCCATAGCCGCAGACGATGATGTGGTTTTCGAGCTTGTCGACTTCAGACTGCACGCGACGCCCGCCTAAAAGTTGTTGCAACGGACTGAGCGTCATGAACTGCACCAGCGCACCGGACAGAAAAATCATTCCAGTGCAGCCGAAGGCCATAGTGCCCATGGTCAGCCAGTGCAGGAACTGCGTATCGATCGGACGCACTTCCTCGTAGCCGACGGTGAACACCGTTAGCGTGACCATGTAGAACGAATCCTGGAAATTCCATCCGGCCCTCATATAGCCAGTCGTCGCGGCGACCCAGACGATCGCCATGAAGGCTGTGCCGCGAAACAGGTTGCGCGATGGATGAAGTAGCGGATTGTCCAACGCGGCATCCCCGAGCCTGTTGCGCCCGCCGATCGCGAACGCAAAAGGTGGACTGCGAGCGCAATGCACGCAGCTAGATCAGGCTTTCCCGGATGAACCCAATTGATGTTATGCGCAATTCGGACTGGCTGGAAGTGCTCATTCCTGGTCTGTCCTTGCTGGCGGCCACTCCAATTCTCGGCATCCGCATTACCCCCGAAAGCTGCCGCGGCCCCCGCGGGCGGGCGCGTCCGCTAAGGGTTATTATCTGCCGTGCCGATTATGGAGCCGCGCGGCAGCTTTACCCCCAATAACGGATACGACGCTGGCTGATCGGCGTGTCGGCTATGGGCCAATTTCAAACTCACGCACCGCAGCAAACAGCATCTTTATTCGATCACCTCGTCGGCGATAGCGAGCACACCTGGCGGGATGGTGAGACCGAGCACCTTGGCGGTCGCGAGATTGACGGCGAGATTAAATTTGGTCGGCTGCTCAACCGGGATATTGCCGGGTTTCGTCCCGCGCAGAATCTTGTCGACCAACTCGGCAGTGCGCCGGAACTGATCCGAGTAGTTTGGTCCGTAGGACATGAGACCCCCGGCTTGGACATAATCGCGGGTGTTGAAGATTGTCGGCAACCGCGCGCCGAGCGCAAGCGCGATGATGCACGTGCGGTTGGCAGCAGTGAGTGCATCGCCCACGACGTAAAGTGCGTCCACTTGGACCTTGAGCGCCTCGAAGGCGGGAGCGATATCCTCCGCTCGCCGGATTTCAAGTGGTGCGACTTCGAGGCCGAACGTGCGAGCCGCAGCCTGAGCCTCGCCCAGCACCAGCACGGCTTGGGCAAAGCCAACATTTCCCATGATTGCCAACCGGCGGAGCCGGGGGACAACCTCACGCAAGAGTTCGAGTCGCTTGCCGGCAAGATCGGACTGCTGGTTTGACAGTCCAGTGGCGTTGCCGTCCGGTCGCGCCAGACTTGCGATCAGGCCGCCGCCGACCGGATCGTTCGCCAATACAAAGATGATCGGGATGACCGCCGTAGCGCTTATGTGGGGCGGCGTCTCCGTTCGTGACAATGACGTCGACCTTAAGGCGGACAAACTCGGCCGCGATTTCGGCGACGCGCTCGGGCCGTCCTTCCGACCAGCGATACTCGATCGCGATGGTGTGACCCTCGATCCAGCCGAGCGCATGCAGTCGCTCGACAAAAGCAGCAGTCCATGAACTCCAAGCTGAAGCGTCCGAGCCCAGGAACCCGATCACCGGCACCGCCGGCTGCTGCGCTTCCGCCGCAAGCGGCCCGACCACAGCCGCGCCGCCGAGAAGGGTGATGAACTCGCGCCGCTTCATTCGATCACTTGGTCGGCAGTTGCGAGTAGCGTTGGCGGCACGGCAAGTCCGAGAGCCTTCGCGGTCTTCAGGTTGATGACAAAGTCGAATTTGGTCGGCTGCACGACGGGCAAATCCGAAGTCTTTGCGCCTTTGAGGATCTTGCCCGCATAGGCGCCAACCTGACGCCAAGCGTCGGTTATTTTGGCGCCGTAGCTCATCAGGCCGCCTGCCTGAGCGAATTCGCGCGTGGCGAACGTCGCGGGAATCGCGTGCCGCACCGTCAGATCGACTAATTGCGCACGCACGCTGGTATAGAACGGATCGCCTCCCACAAAGATAGCGTCATACTTTTCGACGAACGAGGGTCGCAAATGCTGCATCGATCTCGCCACCGGTGCTGGCCTCGAAAACACGAACTCGAAATCCCATGGACGGTGCGGTGGCCGTCACATCCCGTATCGTTGACTTGCTAACGGGATAGGCCGGATTGACAAGCACGGCCAGCCGAGAGACGGTCGGCACCAATTGGCGCAATAGTCCCAGCCGTTTTGACGTCAACTCGGCAACAAAGAAGTTGGTGCCGTCAAATTGCCATCCGGGCGCGCCATATTCGTGACAAGACCGAGCTTCACTGGATCGTCGTCGACGTTGAAGACAATGGGAATCGTCGACGTTGCCGCCTTGGCCGCATACGTAGCCGCTTCTCCCAATGCCGCGATGACGGCCACCCGTCGGTTGGCCAACTCGCTCGCCATCGCCGGCAGGCGATCGTTTTGACCCTCTGACCAGCGGTAGACGATTGTGACGTTATCGCCCTCGATGTAGCCGCTTTCTTTCAGACCATCGCGAAACGCGCGCAGCCTATCCTCGAACGTGCTAGGCGATGCACTGTTCAGTAATCCGATTTCGGGACCCGCCGGCTGCTGCGCACGCGCAGTAAACGGCCGCGCGACCGCCGCACCGCCAAGAAGCGTGATGAACTCGCGCCGCCTCATGTGTTCCCTCAGGCCGAGGATCGCACACTACCACACCGCCAGAGCGGTTGTGCATCACAGCAAATGATCGGGCCGGAATGTCGAGATGGGTCATAAGCTGCCGCGACGCACATTTAGTCCCGTGTCCGCTTTACACCCGAATGCTGCCGCGGCTGTCGCTGAACGGTATGTCCGCTTTGGGCCACAAGCGGACGCCCACTGGCCGCTAAGGGTGCCGCAGACGCGCCGGGTGGGGCGTGATAGCGTTCGACAGATTTTGCAGTGAGCATGATCCCTGGGGGCGGGGCAAATGGCAATCAAGATCGGCAGGCGGGGGTTCCTATCGGTTGCGAGCGGTGCCGCGGGGCGTTGCCGTTCGCCGCGCGAGCGCAGCAGACTGCGCTGCCGGTCGTTGCGTTCCTCAACGGCGGATCGCCAGAAGGCTATGCACTCCAAGTAGTCGCGTTCCGTCAAGGCTTGAAGGAAGTTGGATATGTCGAGGGCCAGAATGTATCGATTGAATTTCGTTGGGCTAACGGACAATACGATCGCCTGACCGCATTGGCTGACGACCTCGTTCGTCACTGGCGTGACCCAAATGACTGGAGAGGTGGCGCCGAAGCGGGTGGAACTGGCTCACGAATTGGTTCCCGCGGCGACCGTAATTGCGTTGCTGATCAATCCAACCAATCCAGCTCAAGCAGATACCATAAGATAATTATCAAAGGCCGCGGCCGTAACTCTCGGGCTGCAGCTCAATGTTCTGCACGCGAGCACAGAAGCTGAACTTGACGACGCCTTCAACGCTTGCCTCCAAATGCGGGCCGGTGCGCTTGTCATAACTCCCGATACGTTCTTCAACAGTCACCCCCAACTGTTGGCTGCACTGGCGCTTCGCCATTTGGTCCCCGCGATCTATGAGTTTCGCGAATTCGTAGCGGCCGGCGGCCTGATCAGCTACGGCGGCAGCATTACGGAGTTGTACCGTTTGGCCGGTGTCTATTCCGGCCGCATCCTCAAGGGCGATAAGCCGGCCGACCTGCCTGTCCAAGAATCCAACAAGGTCGAGCTGTTCATCAATCTCAAGTCGGCGAAGATCTCGGCCTCACTGTGCCGCTCTCACTCCTTGGCGTGCCGACGAAGTCATTGAATGAGGCGTTAAATGTCGCTTTGGCAGTTTTTGCTGCATGAAAAGATTTCGATGTCCAGCTCAGTCTTGCCGGTAAACCTCAGCTGTTCTTTTTTCGTCTCGGTCGCGCGGCAGCCTGGTCACGCGGCTGGATCGCCTCGCACGGTCAACCCGCGACCTGCTCAATACGCTCGACGCTATCACCAAGGCCGAAGGCCAAAATGCGAGCGCCTTCACCCTCCGACTCGAACGCAGCCACCGCATCACGCGCATCTAGGGCGCGTACTCATAAATCGAGGTTGGCGGACAACACCTTGTCCAATGTCCGCTTTACTCCCGCAAGCTGCCGCGGCAGTCGCTTTCCGGCGTGTCCGCTTTGGGCCAGGAGCGGCGTCATGCACTGCAGCAAAAATGGTGACTATTCGATCACCTCATCGGCGCGCGCGAGCAGCGAAGTCGAAATGACGTGCCGATCGTCTTCGCGGTTTTGAGATTGATGACGAGCTCGAACTGCGTGGGCTGCTGCACCGGAAGATCGGAGGGCTTAGCGCCTTTGAGGATGTTGTCCACATAGCCCGCGACTGGCGGCTTCGCTCCGCAAAACTCGCGCTGTACGTGGCCAGGCGTCCGGCATGCGCGTCGCTTGTTTGGGCCGAGAGCGACGGCAGTCGGTATTTCAACGCCAGATCGACCGTCAGTTTGACCGGAAGACTGGACTGAACGACGACTGCGTCAGATCGCTCGCGCGCCATTGCTGCGAAGGCGCCTTCCAGCTCGTCATTGCCGCGAATCATGGTCGGTTGGACTTCAAGGTGCACCATTGGGGCGGCCTGCTGAATGTGTTCCAGGAAGGACTTCACAAACGGATCGCTGGCATTGCCCAGAACGCCTACGCGGCGTGCCGTTGGTATGATTTCCCGGATCAGTTCGAGGCTTTTGGCCGCCAGTTCATCGTTGGCGGCAGACAATCCTGTGATGTTGCCGCCGGGCCGTGCCAGGCTCGCGATGAACCCTAACGCAAGGGGATCGCCGGCCGGCGCCATTACGATGGGGATGTCGCGCGTCGCGTTCTTCGCCGCCATGATGGCCGGCGTCTGCGAAGCCACGATCACGTCGACTTTGCTGCGAACCAGCTCCGCCGCCAGCTCAGGAAGGAGATTTGCCTTTCCTTCCGCCGATCGCATGTCGATCTGAATAGTCTTGCCTTCAATATAACCAAGGTCACGAAGCGCTTGCTGGAACGGACCCAGGACTTCCGAACCGGCGACCAGAAGGACGCCGATACGAGGCATCTTCGTTTGCTGTGCACGCGCGGCGGCGGCCACACGACCGCTACGCCAATCAGCGCGATGAACTCGCGGCGTCTCATGGGATCCCTCAAGGCCGAGGAGTTCACCCTACCACACGGTTGGGTGAGGGATTGTGCGTCAAGGCGGCTCATGTCCGCTTTGGGTCAAAAGCTGCGCGCCGCTCCAATTCCTGGTGTCCGCCTGCCCCGAAAGCTGCCGCGGCGGTCAGTCGCCGGCGTGTCCGCTAAGGGCCACAGCCGACATCGACTCGCTTGAGTTCATCGGGAGACCTCGGCGCCTCTAGATGTCCAGGGCAGGCATATCAAAGCGGGATAAAGCAGCCTACGCTCGTGAAATAATATGGTCCGCTCAGCGTTAGTGCTTCAGCACTACGCCTACGCCAGGAGATCGATGATGAGAGCTGTTCTCCTCATACTGTCAATTCTCATTGCCGCAGCCGGGATAGGCACCCGCGCTGAGGCCAAAACTATCCGTGGTGTGCGCATTATTCGGGCAGCAGCATGGGTGGCGCCATGAATTGCGGATACAACATTTCAACAGTGCTTGGACACCGTCAGCGAATGGCGGGTTTTGTGAAAAAACGACTGGTATAAGCCGCCGGTCCCCGCACCCGTACGACACAGGCCACAAAGACATTCCCGATCCTGATTATTGATGTCCGCTTTGGGTCATGTGGGGACGGCGCCTTGGCAAGAACTTTCTGACGTTGGTGCAGCATTGGTCGGGTGCGGTCGTGTGTCCGGCCTGTTTGTGCGGGCGGTGTGGCCGCTGGCCATAATGCTTTGCGCGGATCGGGTCCCAATCGTTAGCACGCATTTAAAGATGCGATGACCCAAACGGGTTCTCCCGATCCCTGCAACGACCTTGTCTGCATTACGTCGTCATGTCCTCGCCAATTCCTTCAAAACTTCAGCTTCCTATCCTCTCTGCGCTGCAGCAGCGACTCACCTCCTTGAATTTATCTCGCTCAACGCAACCACAATAGCAGTTCGATGCCGTAGGGTGGCGCTGTCCACAGCATCATTACCTGCCACACGGTCCGGCAAGAGGCGTGTCTGCTTTAGCCCAAAAGCTGCCGCGGAAGTCCCAGGTCGGCGCGGCAGCTAAGGGCCATAACCTGCCTCACGCACCGCGGCGAAAGAGACAGCATGAACCAGAGAGACCGCCCAGCGGCGGTCCCTTGTATCTGACATTTGTGGGATCGGGCGGCTAAAGCGGTGGCGTTCTTCCGCTTCCTGCGCCTTGCAACGAAACCCATCGCGCCGAGGCCGGTGGCGAAGAGCGGGAGGGGGGCGGCCGACCCAGAACCGTCGAAAAGTGGAAACGGTGACCTGCAGCATTTGCGCGAGATGACGCTTCGCTCAGCCTAAGCTGTCAGCCGTCGTGGGTCGCATAATCGACCGGTTGGCACACCCTCGTTGTTGATCTCGATCTGGAAGATTTCGGACAAGCCCGCCCTTCCAGACGACGTTAGTTGGAGTGCACGGCTGCCCGACACACATTTGAGCCATCCGAGCTCCAATAGACGATCCAGAATCCGAGCTCCGACGAGTCCCTTGAGGTGATAACGACGCTCGCTCCAGTCGAGACAAGGCTGGCAGAAAATCCGCCGGGTCCGCGGCCTCAGATCAGCGCCGAACGCGGAAAGGAAACGCCCGCCCGAAGACGTGACCTCACCGCCTTCATCGGTGAGTACGATGTGCCCCATGGCCACAAGTGCATCGGTAACAGCGACTCCTACCTGGCCAGCCAGGTGATCGTAGCAACTTCGGGCAAAACGGAGTGCATCGTCGTTTGCTGACCGCGGCTGACGGCGGGGTGGCACCTCTATGGCGGCGACGACCTTGATGCTCTCCAGCATTGTCGCGACCAGCGGGGACGCGATCCGATAATAGCTGAAGCGGCGCTTGCGAGTGACAGTCAAAAGCCGCGCGGCAACCAGCTTGCTCAGGTGGCCGCTCGCCGTCGAGCGAGAGACATTGGCGCAGTAAGCAAGCTCAGTGGCCGTCAGCGACTGGCCGCCCATAAGGGCGTTAAGCATCGTCGCTCGCGCAGTGTCACCCACGAGAGCGGCCACTTCCACCAGATTTGCCGCCGCGACCATCCTTAACCCTATCGCTGATACCGGAAGCATATCAATCGAAGACAGTTCGGCATGGGCCGAACTGTTCGCGCGAGACAATTGCGAACCTCGCAGCAAGAATGCGCTGCCTCCAGGAGCGCAAACGTCATGTTGATCCGCACCCTTTATTTCGAGCAAGCAAGCATCATTGCTGCCGTGGTTTGCAGCCTGATCGTCGCCGGCCTCCTGAAGGGGATAATCGGGGTCGGCATGCCAGTCGTCGCGCTGCCGCTGCTGTCGCTGTTCATCGACATCAAATCAGCGGTCATGCTACTGAGCATGCCTTTGATCTTCAGCAACGTGCCGCAGGCGCTGGAGGGCGGAAAGACTGGACGATGCCTCATGCAATTGATGCCGGTGATTCTCGGCATGATTCCCGGCCTCTTCCTTGGAGTTCGAGTCCTGTTGGCGCTCGATGCGAACGTTGCAGAGATTATCGCAGGCCTGGTGGTTATGGGTGTCGGCGGCGTCACGCTGCTCGCGCCGAAGCTGCAGCTTCAGTCTCGCTTGGTTTTACCAACCGGCATCACATTCGGATTTTTCGGCGGGATTCTGGGAGCCATCGCAGCGATGCCGGGACCGCTTGTTTTCATATTTCTGCTTGCAAAGGGACTGCGCGGAAAGGCGTTCACAAAGGAAGCATCGCTGTATCTCGTCGTTTCCGCCGGCTTGCTGGCAATTCTTCTGACGGCCAGCCGCCAGTTCAATTGGCTTGACGTTTTAGTCTCGACGGCTGCGATGTTGCCAGTCGTGCTCGGCATGTACGTCGGACAACATATGCGCGATAAAATTGCACCTGAGACATTCGAGAAGCTGGTGTTGATCGCGGTCATTGCCGCGGGCGCCGAGTTGCTGCGACATGGTTTCTTCAGTTGACGGGCTTGCGGGCAAGCCAGCCGCCGGACATCACACTCGGGCATCTGCTGCCTGCACCGAAGTCTCGTAGCAAAGCGACGATAAGGGTCAGCCTCGGTTGCGCGACAGTCGGCCTGCGAACCGTCCGGCCAAGGAAGAGGCGGCGGTTCGGCCGCGGCCGAACTATCGTGTGCGAGCATCATGCTAAGACGACGACCTCACGCGAGAGGACCGGCCATGATCAAACGCATGCGGGTTGAGCCGATTTCGACCTATCTAGAGCGCTATCGCAAAGGTGGGGTGGCGCATCCTGTCACCATTGCTAACGGCTTCGTCTATCTGTCCGGCCTGCCACCGTTTGATCCAGAAAGCGGCGAGATCAAGCCACAGCCGTTTGAGCGTCAATGCGAATTGGTGTTGGAGCAGCTTAAGCATTGCCTAGAAGCCGCCGGCTCGTCGCTCCGCAGGTGATCAAATGCAATGTCTATTCCGTGCCCGGCCCGGCGCATTTGCGACCTTCAACGCTGTTTATGACCGCTATTTCCCAAAAGACGCGCCATCGCGCATCTTCATGTTCATTCACTCGTGGCCGGGGCCATTCGATCTCGAGTGGATTGCGTAGCGACGGCGTAATTTTGGCATTCATTTCGCCGCCTTATCATGAGTTACACCGGTCGACCCAATGACCGCTTTGGTCAAAAGGCGACACGGTGGCGCAAGCGGCGGCGAAGCAGAAGGGGGGGCTTTGGGCCAAAAGCGGACATCACTCAGACATTGCTACACCTCCGCTTTTTGGCAATTAGCGACATGGAACTTACGCGGAATCGCGGCAGGCTCGACGCGCTATGGTAATCCGCCTTTGGCCTCGGCCAAGTAGGTGAACAAACGCGCTTGACCTGTTTGTTTGGAGGTTTAGTTCTCGTGAGCTTGAGCCTTCCGCCCGAAGTCAAGCTTAACGGGACGGGCGGCGCCACTCTCAACCCCCTTTTTTGCTCAAGGAACGGGACCATGAGCGACTGGCTTCACAATCTCCCCGTCATCTGGATGGCTCTGCTCATTTTCGGCCTTACCTACCTAATCGCGGCAGCAATCTATGCTGTTGTCATGATCCTCGCGGTGGGTGAGCGAGGGCGTTCTTTCAAAGTCGTTTCGCCGGGCATACTGCCACCGTTAGGGATCATTTTCGGCCTTTTCGTCGCGTTTGTGGCCGCGCAGGTCTGGACCGATAACGAACGGGCCAATGCGGCTGTCGACCGCGAGGCTGGCGCACTGAGATCAATCGTAATTTTAGCTTCGATCTTTCCGGCAGAACCCGAGGCGCACCTCCGGGCTCTGATTCGTGATTTCATTGAGGCAGCCGCAGCTCAGGAATGGCCGATGATGGCCAATCGTACGGCAACCCTTCGGATGATACCCCACCCCCTTGCTGAAGCGTTGCAGCTAACCCTTGCACTGACTCCGAACAGCGAAGGTCAAAAGACCGCACAACGCGAGATCACAACCGCGCTTGAAAACGCATTGGAGGCTCGCCGGCAGCGTATCCTGATCAGCAGATCGGAAGTCAATTTGGTCAAGTGGTCGGCTCTATTCTTGCAAGCGGCCTGCGCGCTGATCGCGATCGCCATGGTCCACAGCGATAATCGGCTCGCCGCTGCCGTGGCAATGGGGCTCTTTGCGACCGGAGTGGCCGCGTCCGTATTCTTAATCTTCGCACACGACCGCCCGTTTACAGGGGCGATTTCGGTCGGGCCGGCCCCGCTGTTGCAGGTCATGCCGGAGGCAGAAGCCAGTCAGCAAGAGATCAATCGGGCGGTCCGGTAGCAGCCCTTGGCCGAAACGATCGGGAAGATGCGCTTCAGTGCGTTGATTTATCGGGTGCGAATGGGTCGAAGGGATAGCCAGCATACATCAGACTGGCGTCGCCGGTGTAGCTTAATAGCTCCTCCACCTTCTCAACCGTCCTGCTGATCACGCTTGGAGTTTCGCCGGCTTGGAGCTGCCGCTTAACCTCGATAAGCGATCGGTTGGCCGCGTCGAGACGTCGCGCAAGGATTGCCGCGACGTAGAGCGCGACAGTTGGATCGCCAGCAAGCATCGTCGGGGCGTCGGCGACATAGAACTCGGATTGCTCCAGGGTCCTCACGTCTGCCGTATGCGCCTGATCTAGGAGGACGGCCTGTTCGCCGAAGACTGATCCGCGTGCTGACACGTTGGCGATCTGCACTCCATCTTTGAGGACCTCCACGGCGCCGGTCCTGAGGAAAAGCAGTCTTCCCGTCTTCGAACCGGCGGTCAGTACAGTTTCGCCGGCTTGGTGTTTCACAACGGGCAAGCCCGCAAGCCTCTTCTCGAAAGTCGCGATGTCCGGAATTAGTGAGGGCATAACTCCGTTCCTCTTTTCGGTTCGTGAATTACGGTTCACTCGCAAACGATACCACTCGGCGTCATAGCCGTAAGGGGGTCTGCCATGAGGACTGCGTGACGGGTGCCATGTCCGCTTTGGGTCACAAGCTGCCACGCCGGTCGTGCGATGACGCGTCTGCTTTACCCCCAATAACGGACACGGCAGCCAGCGACGGCATGTCCGCTTTAGGCGGTGAGTTCAACCGATCGACGCAACACCTTCTAATCTTGCCAGATGAGGAGGTATGCGAATGGAAGGGAATGCCCGGATATGGTTTACGCCGAAGCAGAAGGCTGAACTGTGGGAGCGCTGGAAGAGCGGTCAATGCGTGGCCGACATCGCGCGAGCTCTTGAGAGGAGGAACAAAAGCGGCGTGTATCGGATCTTGGCCCTCGGTGGCGGAATTGCTGCAACGCCACGTCGGAGAGCTACGGTAGCGCTGAGGCTTGAGGAGCGCGAAGAGGTCTCGCGTGGCATTGCCGCCGGTCGGTCGATACGGCGGATCGCACAGGGTCTCGGGCGATCGCCCTCGACTGTAAGTCGAGAGATAAAGCGTAATGGCGGCTGCAGCGCTTACCGCGCAAGCGAAGCTGATAGGTGCGCCTGGGAGCGGGCGTTGCGCCCGAAGCCTTGTCGCCTGGCGCGCCATGCCGAGCTACGATGGCGCGTCGCGCAGAAGCTCGCGCTCCAGTGGTCGCCGGAGCAAATCTCTGGTTGGCTGAAGCGGCAATTCCCTACCGGCCAAGGTATGCAGGTATCTCACGAGTTGATCTATCGGAGTCTCTTTATTCAGACCCGCGGCGTGCTGAAGAAGGAGCTGATGGCGCATCTGCGCACAGCGCGACAGATGCGCCAAGCTAAGGGCGGCATCACGAAGAGTGGACTGGGACAGATCGTCGATACCCTCTCGATCCGCGAGCGGCCGGCCGAGGCCGCAGACCGCGCTGTACCAGGCCACTGGGAAGGAGACCTTCTCTCCGGAGCAAACAACACGCACATCGTGACGCTCGTCGAGCGCCATACTCGCTTTGCGATGCTTCTCAAGGTCCCGAGCAGGGACACGGCGACCGTGGTAGGCGCGCTCGGTAAACACGTGCGCAAACTGCCTGAGCAGCTGCGCCGCTCCTTGACATGGGATCGAGGCAAGGAGATGGCTGACCACAAGAGCTTCACCGTCGCTACCAACGTGCAGGTCTATTTTTGCGATCCTCGCAGTCCTTGGCAGCGCGGCAGCAACGAGAACACCAACGGATTGCTGCGACAGTATTTCCCGAAAGGAACTGATCTGTCGCGCTTCTCTCAGGCATACCTGAACGGGATCGCCCGGCGCCTCAACCAACGTCCGCGAAAGACTTTGGGCTTTGAAACTCCTGCCGATAGACTACGAGCGGTGTTGCATTGACCGGTTGAACCCGCAGCCAAAAGCGGACATTCCCCGTTACCGAGGCGTGCTATCGTTCGCGGTGATCCAATGCGCATGACCCCCAACTGGAGGGTCCGATGACGATCAACATCGCAAGGCGGAAATTCATTGCTGCGCTTGGCGGCGCGGCGGTTGCGTGGCCGCTCGCCGCGCGTGCCCAGCAGCCCAAGCGGATGCGGCGGATCGGCTGGCTGGTGGGCTTGGGCGAAAACGATCCGGAAGCACAGCGCCGCACGGCCGCGTTCGTGCAAGAACTCGAACACCTCGGATGGACGCAAGGCCGCAATGTCGAGATCGACTATCGCTGGCTGAGCGACAGCATCGAACGCAACAAGATCTACGCGCAGGAACTGGCCGCGATCAAGCCGGACGTACTGGTCTCCAGCAGCACACCCGCGATAATAGCGCTGCGCCAGGAGACCGCCAACGCCACGCCGATTGTATTTGCCATCGTGACCGATCCAGTCAGCAACGGGCTGGTGGCAAGTCTGGCGGCGCCCGGCGGCAACGTGACAGGCTTCACCAATTTCGAGTTCACCATGGGCGGCAAGTGGCTTGAGGTGCTCAAGCAAGCCGCGCCGCACGTTGTCAAGGTCGCGCTCATCTACAATGCCAAAACCACACCTTATGCCGGCTATTTGAGGTCGATTGAAGCAAGCGCACCGTCAGTCGGCGTCGAGTTGAGCACGCGCGGAGTGCCGATGCCACCGAGATCACGCACGTCATCGAAACGACCGGGGCCGCCTCCGGAGGCGGTCTCATCATTTTTCCGGACTTTTTCACTGCGGCCAACCACGAACTCATTATCGCAGCGGCGGCGCAGAGCCACGTGCCGGCCATCTATCCGTACCGTTATTTCGCCGCCGATGGCGGCTTGATGTCCTATGGCGTCAACACCGCGGAGGAATTCCGGCGGGCGGCGACCTATGTCGATCGCATCCTGCGCGGCGCCAGTCCGGGAGAACTGCCCGTGCAGGCACCGAACAAGTTCGAGTTCGTCATCAATCTGAAGACCGCAAAGGCACTCGGCCTCGGCTTTCCGCAAACGCTGCTCGCCATCGCCGACGAGGTGATCGAGTGAGCCTGCAAGCGCTTGTTGCAGCACGAATTAAAAGCTACCGCATGTCCGCTTTGGGTCATAAGCGGACTCGCGGTCTGACCAAAGGCGCGGCTGCTTTGCCCCCAAAAGCGGACATGAAGGCGGAGCGTCGGCGCGGCAGCTAAGGGCCAACAACGGCCTCCCGCGTGCACACAAAACAAGAGAACCTCTTCGCTGTCGGCCGGCCATCAAGTACGTCGCAGACCTCCAATTTGCGCCGTGATATCCTTCCCCACGTTGCGGCGAGCGTGGGGAGGCATCAATTGTCCATCGACATCGGTAGGCGGAAATTTATTTCTGTGCTCGGCAGCGCCACCGTTGCGTGGCCGTTCGCGGCGCGCGCGCAGCAGCCCGAGCAGATGCGCCGCGTCGGCATGCTTTTTGGCATTGCAGACGATCCGACCGCACAGGCAGAATACGCGGCGTTCCTGCAAGGGCTGCAGCAGCTGGGCTGGACTGAGGGCCGCAACGTGCACATCGATCGCCGTTGGGCCGAAGGCAATGCCGCCGCCCTGCGCAAATACGCGGCTGAGTTAGTCGCACTTGCGCCTGACGTCATCCTGTCTGTTGGCTCCGCCAGTATGGGGCCATTGCTCGAGGCAACCCGTACCGTGCCGATTGTATTTGTCATCACCCCTGATCCGGTCGGCGCCGGCTACGTCGATAGTCTGTCGCGGCCGGGCGGCAACGCTACCGGCTTTATGATGTTCGAATACAGCTTGTGCGCGAAATGGCCAGAACTGCTCAAGGAGATCGCGCCGGGCGTGACGCGAGCGGCTGTCCTTCGGGATCCCGCCATAACCGCCGGGACCGGCCAGTTCGCCGTCATCCAGTCGGTGGCGCCGACGCTCGGCGTGGAGGTGAGCCCCTTCGGTCCGCGCGACGCGACCGAGATCGAGCGCGCCATCACGACCTTCGCGCAGTCCGCCAATTACGGCCTGATCGTGACGGCAAGCGCGTTGGCTGTAGTTCATCGCGAACTCATCAGCGCGCTTGCCGCCCGGTACAAGCTGCCGGCGGTGTACTACGAACGCGAATATGTCGCTGCTGGCGGGTTGATCTCGTATGGGCCGAATTTCCTCGACCAGTGTCGCCGCGCGGCCGGCTACGTCGATCGCATCCTCAAGGGCGAGAAGCCGGCCGACTTGCCGGTGCAGGCGCCGACCAAATACGAGCTTGTGATCAATCTCAAAACTGCCAAGGCGCTAGGGCTTACGTTTCCGCAGTCGATCCTTGCCCGCGCCGACGATGTGATCGAATGAACTCTTCGCAACGCCTCAATTGAGGTCGCGAATGTCCGCTGTGGGTCAGGAACGGACATCACAGTCGGTAGCTAGCCTCTCTAAGGAGTGAAGACCGGTCCCGATGGGCGGAGAGATTGAAAGCCATCTCGGTCCTAAATCAGTGCGATTAAGCCGCCTTGCGTGCCGACGTGGAGCGGGCGCCACGCACGAGATCGATCAGGTCCAGCGGTGCGGTCGGCTCTTCATCGCCCCGCCATGCCACGTGTTGGTCGGGACGCACGAGCGTAAGCTTGCGTATGTAGAGCGCTCGCGTATCGGGCGCGTCGATGTCGAGAACTGCGAGAGGAACCTCCCGTCGCGCGGCTGCTTCGACGATGCCGGAAACGCTGACGGTTGGATCGACACGAACGAGCGTGTAGTAGGGCCCGAGAACGTCATAGAGCGAGCGGCCGTCGCTCAGCCACAGGTGCGGCGCCCGACAGCCGGGAACCGTCGATGAAGTGAAATCGTGCATGGTGTAACCGGGGTGCGGCGCATCGTCATAGGCAATGATCGGTGACCCCTCATAGTAATATCCGAAATTGAGGCCGCCGGCGCATTGCTGTTGGATGTCGATGTCATGCGCTTCCTTACCGATAAGCGCGCGCATGGCATCGCCGGCAGACCCCGGCCACTCGACTTCGGGGGGGACCTCGCGCCGCTGCTTCATGACCTTATGGGCCATATCCGTGGTGACGTGCGACACCTGATCCATGATCGGCTGGCGTTCCGCCTCGTAAGCGTCGAGCACCGCTGGGTCCGCCCAACCATTTAGCGTGGCGGCGATCATCCACGCCAGGTCCGCCGCATCGGCAATGCCTGCGTTCATGCCGTAGCCGCCATTGGGCATCCACAGGTGTGCGGCGTCCCCACAGATGAAGACACGGCGGTCGTGAAACTTGTCGGCCACAAACCGGCGTCCAATCCAATCCTCCTTCGAGATCACGTCATAATGGAAATCCGGCCCGACACCGAGAATTTCGCGGATAGCCCAATCGCGATCGACCGAGTCAAAATCGACTTCTCCGTGATAAAGCGAATTGTGAATGTTCCAATTCTCTTTACCGTCGATTGCGATTGTGGTTCCGCAGCGGCGTGGATTGAGCGAAAAGTATAGCCATGCGGATTTCCCCGGCAGCAGACCCATCAGCGCCGGAGCGTGGATATAGGTCGACTGCACTCGCTGAATTTCGGGCGTACCGACGAAATTGCCACCGATCATTTTGCGAATTGTCGACTTGCTCCCGTCACAGCCGACAAGATACCTGCAACGAATCGAACCTTTGACGTCGCTATCGAGATCGCGCGTCATGGCAGTGACGCCATGCTTATCTTGTTCATAGTCTTCAAATGCCGTGCGGTTGAGAATGCGGATGCGCGTTTGCGCCTTAGCGTGCGCGAACAACACGGGCTCGAGATAGATCTGGTTGATTCGGTGCGAGGACTCCGGCGTGGGCCACCACGAATCCACGCCCTTCACTCCAGCTTGCCGCTCGCTGGGTGACGGGATCGAAAGGCGCGAGAGCTCGATCCCGGTCACCGTCGTCGCGGAAACGACGTCATTGGAATAGCTCGCTGGAAGCCCAGCCTCACGCATCTTTCGCGCAACGCCGATGCGGCGAAGGATTTCCATCGAGCGGGCCGAGATTTGATTACATTTTACGTTTGGCGGCTCGCCGGCCCTGCGCAGCTCGACGACAGTGACGTCAATTCCGCGCCAGGCAAGGTCCATAGCCAGTGTCAGCCCGACCGGTCCGCCGCCGGCGATCAACACGCTCGTTTCGATCATCCTAGCCGTCTCATGGAGTCACGCGGCTTCAATTGCCTTGATCGGTTGTCCGAGCTGTACCGGGGTAGGGCTCTTCTCAACCAATACAATGGATCTGCCTTGCGACACACTTTAATTTGTATCGGCCCAACGGTTGATGTCCGCTTTGGGTCAAAAGCTGCCGCGACGAAGTCAAATTGGGATGTCCGCTTTGCCCCCGAAAGCTGCCGCGGCTGTCTTCGGCTGGCGTGTCCGTTAAGGGCCAACAACGGACTCATGCACCGCAACATGATTGGAGGCATCACAGACCCCACCTTCGAGGCGTGCTATCGTTCGTGATCGGTCCAGCGCGCGCGTCCACCCACGGGAGGATCCGGTGGCAATCAACATCAGAAGGCGGAGATTCATTGCCACTCTTAGCAGCACTGCGCTCGCGTGGCCGCTCGCCGTGCGCGCACAGCAGAAGAAACGCTTGCGGCGCATCGGCGTGCTGATGGCCCTTTCCCCGGATGATCCGGAAGCGCAGCTTCGCGCCAAGGCATTCGAGACGGGTCTACGCGACCTCGGCTGGACGCAAGAACGCAATCTGCGGATCGAGTATCGCTGGGCTCCCACCGATCCCAATCGGTTGCGCGTGCTCGCCGCGGAGCTGATCGAGATAATGCCGGATGTAATTCTAGCCGGCGGCACTCCCGTATTGGCTGCGCTCCTCAAGCAGAGCACCGCCATACCGATGGTGTTCGCGCAGGTAACCGATCCGGTGGGCAATGGATTCGTTCCGAGCTTGGCGAGACCGGGAGGCAATATCACCGGCTTCACTAATTTCGAGTTCTCCATGGGCGCCAAGTGGCTGGAGACGCTCAAGGAGGTCGCGCCTCGAATTAGGCGTGTCGGTGTCCTCTTCAACCCGGAGACTGCGCCTTACGCCAAATCTTTCACGCAATCGATCGAAACGGCCGCGCAAACTCTCTCGATCGAGCAACTCGCGATGCCGTTCCACGACGTAGCAGCGATCGAGGACGCGGTCGATGCGATTGCGCGCGAGCCGAACAGTGGATTGATCGTGCTACCGGACGCAAGCACCGTCAATTATCGCGACGCGATCATAGCCGGTGCGGCGAGGCACCGCTTGCCCGACATCTACCCCTTTCGTTCCTTTGCAGTGAGCGGCGGCCTGTTATCCTACGGCACCGATGCAGCCGATGCTTTCAGGCGCGCTGCCTCCGATGTTGATCGCATCCTCAATGGAGTTAAGCCGGCAGACCTACCCGTGCAGGCGCCGACCAAGTTCGAGCTGGTGATAAATCTCAAGACTGCCAAGGCGCTCGGCATTACGCTACCACAGTCACTTCTCGCGATCGCCGACGAGGTGATCGAATGAGGCGCTCAATGTCCGCTTTGGGTCATTAGCTGCCGCGACACATACAAATCAGGATGTCCGCTTTGCCCCCGAAAGCTGCCGCGCGTCTCAACGAAAGAACGTTCCTCCCAATCAGCAGCAGGCATGGGCAACTTTGCCGTTTGGCCGCTCCTGGCTAGGATAGTTGGCGAACACCATCGCGCGGGATTGGTGGTATGAGGACCAGGGTGCTGATCGTCGGCGGTGGCCCCGTGGGGCTGACGCTGGCCATGGAGTTGGCTTGGCGAGGCATCGATGTCGTCGTCGCCGAGCGCCGTCCTCACAACGACCCGCCGAACGTGAAGTGCGGTCAGATCGGCGCCCGCTCCATGGAGATCTTCCGGCGGCTCGGCGTGGCCGACAAGCTGCGCGGCATCGGGCTGCCTGCGGACTATCCCAACGACATCGTCTCGGCGACGAACGTCACCGGCATCGAGCTCTCTCGCGTACTCATTCCGGCGCGCGGCGCGCGTGGCACGCCTGCTGCGGCCGGGCCGGACACTACCTGGCCGACGCCCGAGCACACGCATCGCTGCAATCAGCAGTTCTTCGAGCCGGTGCTGTTTGCGCACGCTGCGGAGCAGCCGCGCATCCGCATCCTGCATCGCACCGAGATCACGGACCTCGCCCAGGGCGAGCAGGGCGTGACCGCGAGCGCCGTCGACTTCGATGGCGGCACGCGCTCAACGATCGAATGTGACTATCTCGTCGGATGCGACGGGGCGAGCTCGTTTGTGCGCAAGTCGATCGGTTCCGAGTTCGCCGGCACCCCCGTGCTCCAGTTTGCGCAATCGTTCCACGTCCGGGCACCGCAGCTTAGGAGCCTGCTGCCCGGCAAGCCGGCCTGGCTCTACTTCTCGCTCAATCCGAGCCGCTGCGGCGTGACGATGGCTGTCGACGGGCGGGAGACTTGGAACATACAGAATTTCTCCTATCCTGGAGAAACCGGGCTGGATCACCTTGACCGCGACTGGGTGATCCGCTCGATTCTCGGTGTCGGGCCTGACTTCGAGTACGAGATCTTGTCCTGCGAGGATTGGGTCGGCCGCCGGCTTGTCGCGAGCAAGTTTCGCGACCGGCGCGCGTTCATCTGCGGCGACGCCGCGCACGTTTGGATGCCGCTCGGGGGCTTCGGCATGAGTGCCGGCATCGCGGACGCGGCCAACCTCGCCTGGAAGCTCGCCGGCGTCCTCCACGGCTGGGCCACGCCCGAGATTCTCGATACCTACGAAGCAGAGCGCCAGCCGATCACGGACCAAGCCTCGCGCATCATCTCCGACATCGGTTACCAGGTGATGATGCAGCGCAACGGGTTATCGCCGGAAGTCGAGCGGCTGGACGCGATCGGCGAGGCGGCGCGCGCCGCAGCCGGACAACTCGCCTACGCGCTCGACGTGGAGCAGCAATGCTGCGGCGGCCTCAACTTCGGCTACTTCTACGATCGATCGCCGATCATCGCCTACGACGGGGAGCAGGCGCCCACCTATACGATGGGCACCTTCACCTCGACTACGGTGCCCGGCTGCCGCGTGCCGCACGTCTGGGTCGAAGGGCGGCAATCGCTCTACGACGCGATGGGGCCGGATTATACGTTACTGCGCCTCGACCCCACGGCGCATGTCGCCGGCATCGTGGCGGCGGCTGCGCAGCGCGGCCTTCCGCTTGCCGTTCTCGACGTGAGATCGCGTGAGGCATCGGAGCTCTATCGCCACAAGCTCGTGCTGGTGCGCCCGGACCAGCATGTCGCCTGGCGCGGCGACGCGGAGCCGGCCGACCCGCTCGATCTCGTCGATCTCGTGCGGGGCGCTGCGCGGATGTCGATGGCGAAATCGGCGTGAGCGAAGGAGCACAAGCCCGGCGATGTTGCCGGCGATGGCTTTAACAGCGTCTGGCACATTGCCACACCGTGAATCCGGAGGCGCTTGGCACATAAGTGCATACGAAGAAGTTTTGCATCGGCGCTGGCTCGATTCCCAACCACTTCCGTCTTATTTACTGCACATGGTTCTGTTGCGTGGGCGTCGCCGGCCACGTCCCGGCTACATCGAACCGTGCCTGCCAACCTTGGCCAAGAGGGTCGCAGCCGAGGATCATCACCGGCCGTAAATTGGAGAAGCGAATGACGAAACTTCTCGCGGCCGCGACATCTTTGACTGTGCTCTTCGCTTCGCCTGTTCTTGCAAAGTCACCGGCGACGAAGCAGCTTCAGTCGCATCGGGCACCTGAAAAGTCTGCGGATCAACCGCAGGTCGTGATACGCGATGGCCGAGTGATCGGGCAGGACCCTGACCCAAATGTTCGTCTTCAAATTTTGCGAGACTATGGCGGTTAGATCGGCCGCTCGGCGTGTTACGGCGACAGCAACGCCAAGCGGCGCGTAGTCGATATGATGTAGCGCGCCGCTGAATAACGTGGACTGCGACGCGGGAGGGATTTCGGAACGGCCCCCCGAAAGCGGCGAGCCGTTTTTTACTCCCATTACTGCAGAGTCGTGGTGACAATCGGATGTCCGCAGGTTGATGCATTTGCGCCCAACGCCGCCAACGTCCATTCGCGCGCCAAGCGCAAATAGGTGTCTCGTATTTCCTCGGCTTCGGCCTCATCGGCCCACCTATAAAACTCCACCGCTAATTCCCGATATTCCTTAGCCGTGACCATAGGTATCCCCCTCACCAAAAACGTTATCCACATGCGTGCAATCGAAGGCGCTGGCGGTCAAAATGGTCCTATTACCAAGTTGAACATGAAGCCGATTACGGCACACACCGCCACCGCGCTCAGCGCTATCGTGGTGACTGCCAGATCGGTCCGCAGGTCCGCACTGATAATCTGATGTTTCATTGAGGCCTCCCGTCCCGCCGCGGTATTTCGCTAGCTCGCTAGTTTTCCGCGCCTGGACAGCCGCCTTCCATTCAACATTGGGCAAATCGCCCTATACCAAGGTATAGATCCGCGTCGGTCGGCGAGTCGTCCACGGGCAAGCGGCGCGACAGGGCTTTGACAGTCTGATGTCCGCTTCGGGTCAAAAGCGGACATGACAAGCAGCGCGCCCGATGTCCGCTTTACCCCTGAAAGCGGACACGGCTCGGCGTGACCCCAATGTCCGCTGTGGGTCGAAAGCTGCCGCGCCTCGCTGCTAGTCGGCCCTAACGCCGCCGAACCTCTGCGCAACGGTAGCTACAATCAGGGGTGTAATGAGGTGGCAGCTCCAAATTTTTCTCGCGGCCGCCAGCCAGCCATGTTGTTTGATCCATTCGGTGGCTTTGGGTTCGGAACGAAACTTTCCCAAATAGTTTCCTCTGCCGTTTGGCCAAGTTACGCGAACGGCCAATACCCGCTTCTCTCAACCGCTGTTAGTTGAGTCTGGCCCATTCGGTCAGTATGCCTGATTCAGACATTCGGGCGGCGTGCCAATTGGTTCAAAGATGTGTTGGCCGTTCCAAATATCAGGTCTTAAAGTAGCGGCGCCGCGATATGATTCGGTTCGGCTGGGGGCATGAGCCAATGGGCGGGAACAATGCCCCATTTCTGGCTGTGCATCGCGATCTATTTCAGCAGTCTCGCGATTATGTGCTTGGGCCTGGCTACATCCAAACTTGCATCTGAGGGCGATGACTCTGCCGTTCCCTCAATGCCCGACCCACGTTCCCAAGGTCGTTATCACCAAGGCGACTAAAACGCCGACGCCCGCCGCAATGACATAGGGAAACCAGTCGGGCCGCGCTTATGATCGCGTATCACCATCGAGCCTTTGCGTAGCGTTGCTCGTCGCGAGCAACCTCCGCAAGCCGTCTAAATACTGTTCATGGGCTGATAGGATGCCAATCGTACTATGGAGAAGCCGTTCGGCGTGCCTTGTGTCACCGCCGTTCTTGCGCAACCGCGCAATGAACTTATGGTGCTGCTGAATGAAACCTTCCGTCTCAATTACATGCCGTTCGGCTCCGGCTATGTGTCTGAGGAGAAAATCGCGGTCCATGTCGCCCACATACGCGATCAATTGCGATTTCGCTTGCCCAAATTTGGGCATCCCAAAGGCAGACATTGCTGCACGCGACTTCGATGTCCGCTTTGGGCCAACAACTGACACTGCAGATTAGACTTTGAAATGTCGCATCGACAAATTTTCGCCGTAGCCGTAGTGAAAAAATAAGCGGGTGACAGAACGAGCAGGGGATGGTGTGCGCCAGGCCCGGCCCTGATGGAGGATTGCGCCATGTCGAAACGCCCTTCGATGAAAAGCAAGCGTCGCAGCAAAGCCTTACCCGCGTTGGGTTTCGCCGGTGTGTCTTTCTCGCTGGCGAGCGGCGCGTGCGCCTCAACCAGCGAAGCAACGGCAAATACACCGTCCACCTCACAGAGTCAGAGTCATGAACTCCTTCTCGGCGAGGAGGAAATTTTCGACGTCAGTTTGGCGACGTTCTATATTTACGACAAGGAAAATGCCGGACCGTCCGCGCTCCCTCAAAACCTGAGACTGGCCCGCGGTTGCGGTGGCTGCGGGGGCGGCGGCTGTCGCTGCGGGGGCGGAGGTGGCGGTTGTCGCTGCGGAGGCGGCGGCTGCGGTGGTGGTATCCATATAGGCTGCGGTGGTGGTTGCCATGTAGCGTGCCGAAGCTGCCGGTGCGGAGGCTTCTTCTTTCGAGGCTGCGTTGGATGCGCAGGCTGCGGAGGCTGCGGAGGATCCTGCTGGATATGGACACCGACTTGGGGCTGGATCTACAGCTGCTCGGCTAAGTCCACACCTGAGGCATCTCCTGTTGTCGGATCGCAACAATCCGCACAAATAACGGAAGCTGCCACGAAAGGTGGCAGGAATTTCGCCGGCACACGAACTAAATAGCGTTCGCCGCCGCCTCAGTTAAGCATTGCGCAACAGCCCAGCCCCGGACGCTTTCGGCAGATGCCCAAGCAGCGTTCGCCCATCGCCGAGCGCGACCAAATCCATGACGGTCGGGATCGTCAGTGGCCGAGGCGGGGGGCGCGACCATTCAGCATCGAGGTTGGGGCGGCGACAGCATCGGCTTAGCCTTAACAGCGCCCACATCCATGGCGCTCGCGCGCCGGGTGGAAGAGCCGTCCACAGCATCAATAGGCGACACTCTATCGGACCACGAAGTACGTGACAGACCTATTGATTGGGGCGTGATAGCGTGCCCGATTATCGCGTCGGCATGATCCCTGCAGGAAGGGTCAATTGGCCGTGCGTCGCCCCTGATGTCCGCTTTGCCCCCGAAAGCTGCCGCGACTGTCGTCGGTCGCCGTGTCCGCTTTGGGCCACAAACGGACTCTCCCGCCTACTCAATTTCTGCTTTCAGTTCGCAAAGAAAACGAGCCGCCTCATGAGAGCCGGCCCGCGTGTTTCACAATCGGAACGGATTAGTCGCCCAAGCCGATGGTCCTCACAACTTTATGGATATCCATCAAAGGAACGGGGTTTCCCGGATCCTGAAGATTCGGAACCATGTCGTTCGATGCTCCGCCGGGAAAGCGCTTGATGTTCGGAAAGTCCACGACGGATTTGTCAAACTCGAGCATCGGCACCGTAATCAAGGAAAGAACCCATCCATTGTCATAACCGGCATACCGTCCGGGTGAGGTGGTCGGCGTGCGGGTGCTAACAGCACCGTTGAACGTCATGTCGTATTTCTCGAATGGGTCCATGGTGAGGTTGTAGGTTGAGCCGATGGCGCCGAGGTCCTGCTTTGGACCGAGCCACGTGTCCTTGGAGGTATAGAGGTATTTCCAAGCGATATGGAGGTCGGGATTATTGGGATCATCGCCGATATCGGCGCGAACTCCGGCAAAATTCTCACCGTCAACGTAAATCCATGAGGTACGCGCCGAATGTTTCGCCTTACCCGTGACGTAGGCGCTGTTGTCGATGCTGTCGAAATAGATCGGCTTGCCGTCGTTGTCGACCCATGCACCATGGGGCGGCGGGGTGAGGCCTACCATCGTCGCCAGCGTTGCCCAGAGATCAATATGCGACATCATCTCGCCGTAGTGTGCGCCTGCCGGAATCTTGCCGGGCGCCCACATGATGCCAGGCACACGGAAACCGCCCTCGAATGGCGAACCTTTCTCACCGCGGAACGGAACGGTGCCGCCATCCGGCCATGCATCCTGCCACGCACCATTGTCGGCGGTGATGATGACGATGGTGTTGGGAGCGTCGGCCCGGATTTCGTCCATGACCTTGCCGATGTTGGAATCCAGTTCCATCATGGCATCGGAGTAATTGCCCAGATGTGATTTTCCAATGAACGCCTTGGCCGGAATGTTCGGATTGTGCATCTTCATGAAATTCACATCCATGAAGAACGGCTTCCCGTCCTTGGCGTGCTGCTTGATGTAACCGACAGCCGAATCGGCCTGCCGAACATCGAACTCATGCAGATAATCGTAGTCGATGCGGGCGACTTTGGTCGCGGGTTTGCCGGCTGTGCCTTCCCACTCGAACAAATTGACGATCTTTTGATACTCGTCCCAATAGGCGGCGTTGAATTTCGGGAACCAGGGATGGGCGAACCAATCCGTGTCGTCATAAGTGTAGACGCCCGGATAGTAGGCGGCGAACTCCTTCATTTCATCGAAGCCATGTTCAATCGGGTAGAACTTGGGTTGATCGCCCAGATGCCACTTGCCTGAGAAGTAGGTGCCATAGCCGTTCTTCTGGAAGAACTCGGCAATCGTCGGCGTGGACTTCGTCAAGCCGTTCTCATCGCCCGGCACAACCACCACTGACAGGGCCGAACGGATGGGGATGCGCCCGGTCATGAACGAGGCGCGGCCAGCGGTACAACTCGCCTGACCATACCAGCTCGTGAACACGGCTCCTTCCTGGGCGACGCGGTCGACGTTCGGAGTCGGATGGCCGAAGTTCGCGCCACCGCCATAGGCCCCGAAATCATTCCAGCCGGTATCGTCAGTCATCAGCATAACGACGTTCGGCTTTTGTTGCGCGTAAGCTGGCGTGGCCGCTACCGTCGCAATGGCGGTGAGCGCCAGCACGCCAACTCCCAATTTTTGGATGATATTATTCACGATCAGATACCTCCCGTGATTTTTATGAACAAAGACTGTCGGTGTCGTAAGCTAAGCTCGATTCTATTCGCTCAGTATCTGAATTTTTGCCAAAACCCAGCAACAGATTTTGGTCGAAGGATGGTCCTTCTGACTAGGCAGATTCGGCAGGACAACATCACGCCCGCGTGAACTCAAGCGCGCTCTCTCGGCGCGATTTGAGAAAAATCGTTGACTATGGAGCCGCTGTGCCCGTGATGCGCCAACTCAGTTGCGTCGACACCGTGACAAAATGATTACAGAACGTAATCGCTAGTTCCGTTTTTTCGCTTTGAATGCACTATGCGTGAGGCTCCAGTGCGCGGCAGGACGATCCGAAATTCAGTGAACTCGCCGGGCTTGGTATCAACTCCTAGG
>CAWEMR010000003.1:0-160876 GCA_963810085.1 uncultured Alphaproteobacteria bacterium
ACAACCAGAGAAGATTTTGCCGGAACCGCCAATAGGCCCTGGATAAAAGTCCTGCTGGAACGATAGAGTTGGTCCTGGAGCCTCGGCCTTGGAGAATCGAACTCTGGGCTAGCGCATACGCGCCCATTCGGCCAACAGGCCGGTCAGGCGCGAGCCGATGGCGGCACTCGCTTCGAGGCTCGCAGACTTAAGTTCAGTCACCGCGCCGTCCATTGCGCCCTCGCCCCTCGCGGCGTTTTCCACGAGTTCAGCCGCGCGCGCGACCCGCCACGCGCCGATGCCGCGGGCCGAGCCTTTTAATGTATGGGCTGACGCCGCCGCCATTGCCGGTTCGGCGCCGACGATGCGGCCAAGCATGATGGTGGTCTGCCGTACGAAGAGTTCGAGCACTTCGCGTTCCAGCCGCCGGTCGCCAAGCGTCATGCGCCTGCTGATCGGGTGCTCGTCAATGACGGTCGGCTTTCGATCGCGATCGCAGTCGCTGCCAATACGCTCGATACGCTCACGGACACTCTCCCGCCGATGTTTCACGCCAAGGTTTCACGCCACGCCGAATAGACTGCCCAATACCTCGTAAGAATTGAGCGAATTTGCCGGATGTTCCACGGCAATGGTAAGTAAAGCCTTACGCACGTGGTGCGGGAAAGCGCCGAGCTCAAGGCAAATTTATTCTAAGTTCGACCGTATTTTCGGCCGCAATTTCCCGCCCCAAGCTGGCCGCATTGTTGACCGCACATTGGCGGTAACAGTGCCGGAAAGCCCGCGGGAACATGGTCAACAAGACGTTAACGATGATTAAAGGACCGTTACCAAATCGGTTTTATTTGATCTGCCATAGCGATAGGATGGCCCGTGGCAGTGGGACTTGAGGGCTTGTTTGGGGCAAGCCCCTCAGCCGGCGAGGATGTGACGATCACGCGCTCGTGGCGCGGCCCTGGGCGTTCCGGGATATCGGGCAGGATATTCGGAACCATTCTCGGGCCGACCTAGTCAGGCGTAACACGCGAGGCGACGACCGAGATGGCCAACTATCCGAAAAAAATGATGGATCCGACGGAAGCGGCGCTGTCGGCCATCCAGGAAGCTCTCAATATCCGGGACGACGAAGACGATGCTGAGGCTCAGGCCCAGCCTCAGACGCGGCCGGAGGGCAGGCCTGAGGGCATGTCCGACCTGTTCGCCGGCGATCCGCGCTCGCGCGACGCTCAAGCGGCCTACCGGGAACCCGTCGATACCGGCGCGATCGGCACGCGCGACCTTGCCGCGCAGTCGGGCCGCGTCGCCAATGACGACCAGCAATCGATCGGTCAGGTCCTGCAAGCGCTGCAGCAGCGGCCGTCCCGTTCGTCTTATTTTGTGGCGACGGTCTTTTCCTGCGCCTGGATTGTCGGCTGCCTGGCGCTGTCGTGGGCCTATCTGTCGAGCCTGAGCTCGACACTCGGTTCCGACCATTCGCCGGCCGCTTTAATGGTCGGCCTTGCCGCCGCAGCTTTGCTGCCCGTCATCTTCTTTTACGGCCTCGCCCATATGGCGTGGCGCGCCCAGGAATTGCGCCTGATCGCGCAGTCGATGGCGCGCGTCGCCATGCGGCTTGCCGAACCCGAGAGCGTGGCGCGGAATCGATCGTCACCGTCGGCCAGGCGATCCGCCGCGAAGTCGCGGCCATGGGCGACGGCGTCGAACGCGCGCTGGCGCGCGCCAGCGAACTCGAATCGCTGGTCCAAAGCGAGGTGGCGGCGCTCGAACGCACATATAGCGACAACGAAGTTCGGATTCGCGCACTGCTCCAGGAACTGGCCAGCCAGCGCGATACCTTGGTCGGACAGGCCGAGCAGGTGCGCTCGGCGATCAACAATGTTCAGATCGATCTGACCCAGGATTTGTCCACGATCAGCGAACTCGTCGGCCAGCAGGTCAACGAGGCGGCAATGCGGATCACCCATTCGCTGGCCGAGCGCGGCGAGAACATCACCGTTCAGCTCAGCCAGATCGGCGACAATATGGTCCAGCAGCTGAGCGAGCGCGGCGGCGACCTGCTCGATCGCCTGGAAACGGCGAGCAACGAGACCTCGCACGCGATTTCGGCCGCCAGCGACCGCCTGACCTCGAACCTCAACTTCAAGACCAATCACATCGGCGAGGAATTCGCCGAAATCGCGACCGGTCTTGAGGACATGATGACGGAGCGGCTCGATCGGGTGACCGAAGGCTTCTCCGACAAGTCGCTCGCGGTCGTCGATCTGATGATCGGACGCTCGCAGGAACTGACCGACGCCATCATCGAAACATCGAGCCAACTGGCGGAGGCGATTGCGACCCGCGCCGACGAGGTCAATTCGACGCTGAAATCGTCGGGCGAGTCGCTCATTCTCGACCTCGATCTGCGCGGCGGCGAAGTGGCGTCCAAGCTGCAGCAGGTCGGCGACGGCATCGCCGAACAGCTGGTCGCGCGCAGCACGACCATGACCGACTCGATGCGCGAGAGCGCCGAGCATGTCGCGGGCGTCATGGCGACGCGGAGCGACGCCGTCAAGGAAACGCTCACCACGCGGCTTGCCGCGTTCGAGGAAATGTTCAGCCACACCGGCGCCGAGCTCGGCGAGAGGATCTCGCGCGATTCCTCGACGCTCGGAAATCTGATCACCCGGCATCTCGCCGAATTCGACCGCACCGTGAAGACTTATGGTTCGGAACTGGTCGAGCGGCTCGGCGCGCGCACCCAGGATGTCTCCAAATCGATGCGCAGCTATGTCGACAATTTCGACAGCCGCGTCACCGCGAAGGCCAACGAAGTCACTAGCGTCCTCGATCAGCGCCTGACCCGGTTCCAGGAAGCGATCGACAGCCGTTCGCAGACGCTGACCGACGCCCTGTCCGCCCGCATCGTGGAAATCTCAAAGACCCTCAACGAGAACGGCAAAGAAGTCGTCGCCACGCTCGACAAGCGCATCACCGACGTCACCACGATCATCGATGCGCGCACCGTCAAGCTCACCGACACGATCAGCGACCGCATCGCCAATATCGACTCGTCGCTCGGCAAGGGCGCGCTCGAAGTCGCCAAGACGCTCGACTCCCGCGTCGGCCACCTGGAGCAGCTCCTCGGCGGCCGCGCCGAGGCCATCATCGCCCAGATGGAGACGCACAGCCGCGCCGCAGGCGATCAGCTCGGCACCCGTTTCGAGCAGATCGCGGAATCGATCAAGACGAACTCCGCGGGCGCCGAACGCGCCCTCACCCAGCTGGCCGCCAGCACCACTGACGCGCTCGGCAAGAGCGCGGCCGCGAGCACCGCGGCCACCGAGGCGCTCAACCGCAGCGCCGCGGAAGCGACCGTGTCGCTCAACCGCAGCGCCGGCACGCTCGCCAACACCATCACCAAGAGCGCCGCCGTCGCCAATGAAGCGATCGGCAAGTCGACCGCGGGCGCCGCCGATCTCCTCGCCAAGAGCACGCAGACTGTGACCGAACAGATCACGCGCAGCGCCACCGACGCCGAGCGCAAGCTCGTCAGCATGAGCACCGAAGTGTCGCGCAACGTGGTCGGCAAGGCGAACGAGATCAATACCGCGCTGACGCAGCGCGTCGAGGACATGACGCGCATCCTCGACGAGAAGTCGAACACCCTGATCACGGCGCTGACCACCAAGGGCCAGAGCTTCGCCGGCGAAGTCGGGCGCATCACCGACCAGACCGTCAAGGCGATCGAGGCCAAGGGCTTCGTCTTCACCCAGACGATGGTGGACAAGAGCGAAGAGATCGCTCGCCAGATCAACGACGCCAGCCTCAACGCGACTGCCGCGGCGACGCGGACGCTCGGGCAAATGCAGGAAGGCGTCCAGGGTGTCACCGACGGCGCCAGGCTGACGCTGACGCGGACGCTCGAAGACCTGCATCACGCCACCAGGAGTGCGATCGAACAGTCCAAGCAGACGGCGGCAGCGACTATTGCCGAAATGATGGAGACGCACACCATGTTGCGCTCCAACTCCACCGCCCTGTTCGAACGCTTGCGCGAAGCCAACATCCTGCTGCAAGAAGTGCTCAGCGGCGCGCAGGAGAATATGAGCTCGATCGAGCACACCATGGCCTCGCGCATCTCCGAATTCGTCGCCGCCATGAACGAGCTGAGCACCAAGAGCGGCGCCACCACCAACAAGGTCGAACAACATCTCGGTGCTTTCAACAACGTGACCTCGCGCGTACTCAACGAGTTGGGCGACCTCGCCGACCAGTTCTCTTCGCATGGCCGCACCCTTACCGAGGCCGTCGAACTCCTCGAGACCAGCAACCGCCGGACCGAGGATTCGATGGTCACCCGGCAAGCGACCATCGACACGCTGGTATCCGCGCTCGACGCGCGGACGGAAGATTTCGGCCAGCGCCTTGCGCGCTTCTCCGGCCTCCTCGACGAGTCGCTCGATACCGCGACCACGCGGGCGCGCGAGATCGCCGGCGTCATCGCCGAGACCAGCACCGAAAGCCTGCAGACGCTCGAACAGCAATACGATCTGGTGCGCAAAAACTCGGATGAGGAACGCAAGCGCACCAGCGAAGCGCTCAATGCCGTCTACGACGAGGCCCTCGGCGAAGTGCAAGGCATGTTCAACCAATCCACCAGCCGCTTCACCGAAGTCATGGTGGGCATGAAGCAGATGGCGGCGGAAATGCAGCAGGAACTCGAGACCACGCGCAACGAATTGCGCCGCGGCATTCTCGAACTGCCGCAGGAAACCTCCGAGAGCGCGGCGCAGATGCGGCGCGTCATCGTCGACCAGATCGAGGCGCTCGCCGAACTCAACCGCATCGTCGCCCGTCACGGCCGTTCGCTCGATGCCGTGGAGCCGGCGCGGCGCGAGGCCGAGCCGCTTTATGCGGCGGGCGGCGGACGCGGCGCGCAACCCCGGCCGATCCGCCCGGACATGGCGCCGCACGTGGCGCCGCACCCGGCACAGCAGACGGCGCCGTATCAGCCCGCGCCGCCGCGCGACATCACCGGCGCGCCGCGCCGGTCCGGACCGCCGAATCTCAGCCCGGTCCCGGGCAGCAAGGACGACAGCAACGCCCGCAATGGCGGCGGCTGGCTGTCCGATCTTTTGACGCGCGCCTCGCGTGAAGAAGGCTCGCAGCCTGCGTCTCAAGGCGCGCCGCAGCCCTTGCGCGAAGGCCCTCCCCGCGACGATCGTTCGCCGCGCGACCCCGTCGACTCGATCGATTCGCTTTCCGTCGATATCGCGCGGATGATCGATCACGACGCCGCCGCGGAATTGTGGGAACGCTATAAGCGCGGCGAGCGCGGCGTGTTCAACCGCCGCCTCTATACGCCCCAGGGCGCCAAGGCATTCGACGAGATCCGCGCCAAGTATCGCGCCGATCCGGAGTTCCGGCAGACCGTCGAACATTACATCCACGAATTCGAGCGGCTGCTCGACGACGTTTCGCGCGGCGATCGCGGTCCCGCGGTGGCGCGCAACTACCTGACCTCCGATACCGGCAAGGTCTATACGATGCTGGCGCACGCGGCCGGACGGTTCGACTAGACCGCCGGGGCTGGCGCGGCGTTTAAGCACCGCCCACTGCCCTTGCTAGCGCCGCAATAACGGCGCTACCGTTGACGCATGGATGGTGTCTTGGACAGCGCCTTGGACAACGCCTTGGACGCCCCGGCTGAACTGCCGACCGCCGCGGATGTCGATGCGGCCGCTCGCCGGCTGGCCGGCGTCGCCTTGCACACCCCGCTTTTGACCTCGATCACGCTCGACGGCATGACCGGCGGTCGCGTCTTCCTCAAAGCCGAGACCTTGCAGCGCACCGGTTCGTTCAAGTTCCGCGGCGCCTATAACAAGCTTGCCTCGCTGCCGCCGGAACGGCGATCGGGCGGCGTCGTGGCGTATTCATCCGGCAATCACGCCCAAGGCGTGGCTGCTGCGGCGCGGCTCCTGGGCATGCCCTGCGTCATCGTCATGCCGCATGACGCGCCACGCGCGAAACGCGAACGCACCATCGCGCATGGCGCCGAAGTCGTGCTTTACGATCGCGCACGCGACGATCGCGAGGCCATTGCCAAGGACATTGCGGAGCACCGCGGCGCCGTACTGGTGCCGCCTTACGACGATGCTCTGATCATCGCCGGCCAGGGTACCGCCGGCCGCGAGATCGTCGAAGATCTCGGCGCGCTTGGGCTGACGCCTGACGTCGTGGTGGTCACCGCTTCCGGCGGCGGCCTCGCCGCCGGCATTGCGCTCGCCGTCAAGACCCGCGTGCCGAAGGCCGCCATGTACACCGCCGAGCCGCAGGGCTTCGACGATCATGCCCGCTCGTTTCGCAGCGGCCAGCGCGAGGAGAATGCGGCACTCACCGGCACGATTTGCGACGCGCTGATGGCGCGCACGCCGGGCAAGCTCACCTTTGCCATCAACCGCTCGCTGATCGGGGCCGGCGTCGTGGTGAGCGACGACGAGGTCGCGGCCGCCGTAGCCTTTGCCTTTACCGAACTAAAACTCGTCGTCGAGCCGGGCGGCGCCGTCGCGCTCGCCGCCGTAATGACCGGCAAGATCGACGTCAAGAACAAGGTCGCCGTCGCGGTGCTCTCCGGCGGCAATGTCGATCCGGAATTGTTTTCGCGTCTGGTCGCGTAACGCTCGCTCGCTGCCCCGGCCGCAGCAGCGAATGCGCGCTAAGCCCCCGGCCCCGGCAGGAAGCAGCGGATTTGCGTCGCGCCGTCTAAGTCCTGATAAGGCCACACCACCGCCGAGCCGAAGCGATTCGGTTCCGTCACCACCGCATTGTCAGGCACGACAAGCCATTGCCCTTGAATGCGCACGCGATAACGGCCGTTCTGCGTATCCCAATCGACGTTCTCGACGCTGACGCCGTCGGCGAACGAACAGCACAGGCCCTTCCCGCTCGCGAGCTGGTCGAACCATTGTTTGAGCGGCGAACTGGCGTAGCGGCCGTCATCACGCGCGGACACGCTGCGCGGAACTGACACAAGCATGCACAATGCAACTGCCGTCAAAGCAAGAGCGGTAAGTCTGTGCATAATGGCCCTCCAGATGATCAGCTACGCGGACCGCAATCGGTCTTGCAGACGCCGAAACTTTTAGACCTGGAGAAATCAACGCAGCTTTCGCCTGCACGCCGTTGTTGATCCGCATGACGACTTTTGAAGCAACTTCCGTGCCGTCCTCGACACAGGTGCAGCGGAACTTTGCCCCGTGGAACTTTGCGCCATGAAACCATGCGCAATGGAACTTTACGCAGTCATGGGAACCGGACGCGGACTACGGGACAACCAACTTCATCTAGGTCATTGGATCAGCCGAACAAGGCGATCACTTCGTCCTCGCTCAACGCGTTCGTCATGGTCAGCGAATCGTATCGCCGCGGGTGTTGATTGACCGGCGGCGGCTCGTTTGCGATCCGCAATTGCGGCCGCGCGATGTCGACGAGCGGCACGACTTCCGCAGGCAGCGGCGAACTTGGACGCGGCGTTTCGGCAACGGGCGCAGGTTCTACGGCGTCAGGCGCCGGGTCTTTGAATAAGTCGTCAGCCTTCTCCGACAACAGCGCCGCGCCCAGAAGCTGCGACTGCGAGAGCGCGGATTCGCCGGCCGGCTTGGCGCCACCATTGTTGTCGTGGTCACTGCCCTCGCCGAACACAAAGTCCGGCGCCTCGATATGCCAGCGCGGCGCATTGTCCTGCGGCACCCGCCGTTGCGGCGTTGCGGCTTCGGCAAGCGCAATTTCCACTGCGTCGGACTTGCGTTCCGGCAGCTGCGGCAAATCTTCCTTTGCTGAGAAGTCTTGCGCCGCGCGTTCCCCCATTTCCCCGACGCGCGCCGTCAGCGATGCCGCAATTGCTGCGACGGCTTCCGAATAATCGCGGTCCTTCCGAGCTTCTGCATCGGCGATGCCGCCAAGCGGCGGCGAGTTTCGCGCGCTCGCGGCGTCGTCATCGCGTTCCCCGCCGCCCGCCCGCGCCGGCGCGATCGGGGCGGCCATGGAAGCGGCCATGACAGTGCGACTGGCAGCGAGGTCGCGCGACATTGTGGCGAAGGGTTGCGGCGCCGCGCCGGCCCCAATCGCCGCCTCGATCCGCGTGATAGCGGCCATGACTAGGTCGGTATCGGCTGAGCGATTGCGGTTGGCGTATTCGGCCAGGAACCATCGGCCGCGCTCGGTGGCGGTCACCGCCGCGTAAACGGCATTATACTCCGCCTCATTGGGCGGCCCGGCAGCTTGACCCGACTGCACGAGTGGTTGATTCGACATCACAATCACCTGTTGAATCACCATCATAACAACGGGAGCCGCGCAATCGCATGGGCCCCCGATCAGGCAGAGATATTCACAGGTTCTTCACAAACCGAGCCCGCGGTTCCAAAGGCCTTCGCGGTCGCTCCCGGGGTCCCCGGATCATCTTATCCCCAAAGTGCAGATTCGGGTGGATAGGCACAACTACCTACATAGCGCAGGCCTTCCGGGCGGTCCTTGGCCAGCAGCAGCGGCCCATCGAGGTCGACGACGCTCGCTTGTTGCGCCACCAGGAGCGCCGGCGCCATGGCGAGCGAGGTCCCCACCATGCAGCCGACCATGATGCGAAAGCCCTGTTTTTCGGCCGCCGCGGCAAGCGCCAGCGCCTCGGTCAGGCCGCCGGTTTTGTCGAGCTTGACGTTGATGGCGTCGTATTTGCCGGCAAGGGCCGCAAGCGAGGCGCGGTCGTGCACGCTCTCATCGGCGCAGACCGGAATCGGCCGTTTGATGCGCGCGAGCGCGCCGTCGCGGCCCTCGGGCAAAGGCTGCTCGATCAGCGTCACACCGGCTTGCGCGCAAGCGGCGAGGTTTGGCCGAAGATTGTCGTCGGTCCAGCCTTCATTGGCATCGACGATGAGCTCGGCGTTGGGCGCTGAGCGGCGTACCGCCGCGATGCGCTCGCCGTCGTCAGCACCGCCAAGCTTGACCTTAAGCAGCGGCCGATCGGCCGCGCGTTGCGCGGCTTGCGCCATGGCCGCGGGCTCGGCGAGCGAAATCGTGTACGCCGTGATCAGTGGTTTCGGCGCGGCAATCCCCGCCAATTCGTAGGCGCGGCGCCCGCTACGCTTCGCCTCGAGATCCCAAAAGGCGCAGTCGAGCGCGTTCCGCGCGGCGCCCGCCGGCAGCGCGTCTTGCAGCGCCGTGCGATCGAGGCCGCGTGTCAGCGCCGGCCGCATCGCTTCGATGGCCGCGACAACACCGTCGGGCGATTCGCCATAGCGGGCATAAGGAACGGACTCGCCGCGGCCGCGATACGCGCCATCGGTGAGTTCGACCGCCACGACGACGGCTTCGGTCTTGCTGCCACGGCTGATGGTGAAAGCACTGGCAAGCGGCCAGCGCTCGATCCGCATCGAAAGGTCCATTGCGCCAGAAAGGGTCACGGCGCGAGTATGACGGCGGTGGAGAAAGGCTCAAGGGCCGCGTGACGATTGGATCGCCGACGGCTTAGGCCGCGATCCCGGCGCGCTCGCGGATCGGCTCGGCCTCTTCTTCCTCGTCTGGAAGCGGCGGCAGCGTCTCGGCGCGATCGGCCCAGCGGATGATTTCGAACGTGCCGTCCTCACGCTCGCCGAGCGCAGTGCAGCTTTCCACCCAGTCGCCGCAATTCATGTAGCGGATGCCGAAATTGTCGTGGATTACGGCGTGATGGATGTGACCGCAGATTACGCCGTCGACTTTGTGGCGCTGCGCCTCTTCCGCCAACGTCTGCTCGAAGGCGCCGATATAGTTCACGGCGTTCTTGACCTTGTGCTTGGCCCATTGCGACAGCGACCAATAGCGGAAGCCGAGCCGGCGACGGATCGCGTTGAAATAGCGATTGAACAGAATGGCGAGGTCATAGGCTGTGTCGCCGAGGAGCGCGAGCCACTTCGCGTGCTTGACCACCATGTCGAACACGTCGCCGTGCACGACGAGGTAGCGGCGGCCGTCGGCGGCCTCGTGAATGGCGGTCTCGACCACTTCGATGCCGCCGAAATGCGTGCCGTAATAGTCGCGCAGGAACTCGTCGTGATTGCCCGGCAAGTAAATCACACGCGCGCCTTTGCGCGCTTTGCGCAACAGCTTCTGCACCACGTCGTTGTGGTCCTGCGGCCAGAACCAGCCCGAGCGCAATTGCCAGCCGTCGACAATGTCGCCGACCAGATAGATGGTCTCGGCGTCGTGATAGCGCAGGAAGCTGATGAGGTGATCGGCTTGGCAGCCGCGCGCGCCGAGATGCACATCGGAAATAAACAGAGTACGGAACTTGATTGTACCGTGCTCGACAGTCACCGACGGGATTCTCGCGTCTTTGTTGCCTTCGAATCTGCTTCTAGATGCGTTGCATTGCAGAACCATGACAATGCCGCACACCAATGGTTAACGCGGCTAATGCCGATTTTCGGCAACCTTGAGTCACAAGCAACCTTGAGTCACGAACCTGTCACGGCGCGTCACTAAGTGTTCCTGCGATGACAGGGACGATTCTAGCGGTAGCGACGTTCTGCATCGTTGCCAGCTTCATTCACATTGCCAGCATCGCGATAGCGGCTCGCCGGTTTCGCCGGACCCCGCGCCGCAGGCTGCAGCAATATCCCGCCATAAGCCTCATTCGCCCGCTCTGCGGCATCGACAATTACGTCGAGGAAACGCTGGGTTCGACGTTCGATCTCGATTATCCGCATTACGAAATCCTGTTCTGCGTCGCCTCCGCCAAGGACCCTGTCCTGCCGCTGGTGCGAAGCCTGATCGCCGCGCATGCCGGTGCGCCCGCGACAGTGCAGATCGGCGACGACCGCGTCAGCAGCAATCCCAAGCTCAACAACGTGCTCAAGGGCTGGCGCACAGCTGCGCACGACTGGATCATCATTGCCGACAGCAATGTGCTGATGCCGCGCGATTACATTCAACGGCTGTTCGCAAGCTGGCGCGACGACACCGGTCTCGTCGCCTCGCCGCCGATCGGCGCGCGGCCGGACGGTTTTTGGGCCGAAATCGAATGCGCCTTTCTCAATACCTATCAGGCGCGCTGGCAGTATCTGGTCGACAGTTTCGGTCGCGGTTTCGCCCAGGGCAAAACCATGCTGTGGCGGCGCACCGATCTCGAACAGTCAGGCGGTATCGAAGCGCTCGCCAAGGAAGTCGCCGAAGACGCCGCGGCGACCAAGATCGTGCGCGGCTTAGGGCTTAAGGTAAGGCTCATCGATCGGCCACTGGCCCAGCCGCTCGGCCACCGGACGGCTTCTGAAGTGTGGAATCGCCAGTTGCGCTGGGCCAGGCTGCGCCGCGCCAGCTTCTTTATCTATTTCGCGCCGGAGATTTTTTCGGGCGGCGTGCTGCCGATGATCGCGGTGGCATTTCTCGCGCACGAATTCGAATGGCCGGTCGTGCTGTGCACGGTCGGCTTCGGTGCCTTTTGGTATGGCGCCGAAATGCTCCTCGCGGCCGCGGCGGATTGGCACGCGCCGCTGCTTTATCCACTGTATGGACTTGGCCGCGATCTCTTGTTGCCCGCGCTCTTCGTTGCCGCGCTGCAAGGCAACGACTTCGTGTGGCGCGGCAATGAGATGCAAGTCGAGCGCATGCAGGCGCAGCGCCGCCGCGTTTTGGCGCGCGTTCGGCCGCGGGTACAAAAGGTTGCCGACAGCGGCCGCCGGCGGCTGCGCTCGCTGCGCGAACGCTTGTCGGAGCGCTGACGCTTAGCTCGACGCCGCAGCTTCGTGCGTAGCCCGGTCGACGATCGCCTCGAGCGTGGCGCGATCCACGGGAAAATCCGCCTCGACCCACAGTTCTTCGGCGCGACGCAGGGCGGCGCCCAAAGCGGGTCCGGCGGCGACGCCGCGATTCATGATGTCCGCCGCCTTCAGCGCAAAGACCGGCGCGGTCCAGCGCTGCGGCAACGTCACGAGCTTGAGCCACGATTGATCCGGCGCGCCGGCGCTCGATCGCGACCACGCCAAAAGCACCTGATCGACAAAGCGCTGCGGCCCGAGATGATAAAGCAGCGCGCGCGCTGATTGTTCACCGCCGGACGGCGACACGCGCCACCAGAAATCGAGTGCGCCGAGCCGCTCGGCCTCGGCATTGGACAGGCGAAGCCGCTCGCTCAATCGTTCGGTGTCCTCTTTCACGAGGACGCCAAGCGCGCCCAGCCGCCGCATTGCGTCGGGCGCATTGCTGCTTGCCGCTTCGGCCTTCACCACATTCTCAAAACTCGCGAGAAGCGGTACGCCGCCGAGCACTGCGCCGAGCAATCCGGTTTCCGCCATGACCGCCAATGCCGGCGTAGCGTGCGGCGCCAGCAAAAGCTTGAGAAGCTCCATGCGCACGCGTTCGCGCGACAGCGTTTCAAGCCCGCCGCGCGCGGCAATACAGGCGTGCAGTCCGGCCGCGTCCGGCGCGCCCGCGCCATACCAGGCGTGAAAGCGAAAGAAGCGCAGAATACGCAGATAGTCTTCGGCGATCCGCTGTGCCGGATCGCCGATGAAGCGCATGCGGTGCTCGGCGATATCGGCGAGCCCATCGACATAATCGTAAACCGTGCCGTCCGCCGTCGCCGACAGTGCGTTGACGGTGAAGTCGCGGCGCGCGGCGTCGGCCGTCCAATCGCGGCCGAACACGACTTTGGCCTTGCGGCCATAGGTTTCGACGTCGCGGCGCAGCGTCGTCACTTCGAACGGCTTGCCGTCGATGACGACCGTGACGGTGCCGTGCTCGATGCCGGTCGGAACGGCCTTCCAGCCGGCCGCGGCGACACGGCGGATAACTTCCTCGGGCAAGGCCGTCGTCGCGACATCGATCTCTCTAACCGCAAGACGCAGCAAGGCGTTGCGCACCGCGCCGCCGACGACGCGTGCTTCCTCGCCGTCGCGACCAAGCCGCGCGAGCAGGTCCTTCACCGCGCCGCGCTTGAGCCAATCCGCATCGTCAAGATGCGCGTGTGCAATCACTTGGTCGTCCCCGGCACGAATTTGCCGTTCTCGACATGCGCCGGCACGTAGGTGGAATTCGGCGGCGCTCCGGAAAAATTAGCCAGCACCACGAAACTGGCGATCACCAGCACGAGCGATGCAATGAACAGCGCTGCGACCCGTTGCATCGTCCACGCCGTCGGGTGCAGCACGCCGACACGCGTCGCGAACAGAAACGCGGCATAGAGCACGAAGGGCGTGAGAAACAGCGCAAATTCCGTCGAGATGGACCTGATCATCCGGCGTAGATCCGCTCGTAGAGATTTCGCAGAATACCTGCGGTGATGCCCCAAATGTAGCGGTTCTCGAACGGGATTTCGTAATATTCGCGCTGGATGCCGTTCCAGTCCCGCGTCTTGCGCCGATAATTTGCCGGCGTCATCAGGAATTTGAGCGGGACTTCGAATGCCTCGGTCACTTCGCTCGGATTGAGCGTCAGCATCAAATCAGGCTTCACCCGCGCCACCGTCGGTAGAATGCGAAATCCGGAAAAGGTCAGGTAAAGATCGAGATAGCCGATCGGCTCGACGAGCTTCGACGCAAGCCCGGTTTCTTCCCGCGCTTCGCGCAGCGCCGCGGCCACCGGGCTCACGTCGCCCGGATCGATCTTGCCGCCCGGAAACGCCACCTGACCGGCATGGGTCGTGAGATCGGGCGTACGTTGCGTCAGCAAAACGGTCGGCTCGTCACGATCGATCACCGGCACGAGCACGGCTGCGGGTTTGATCGCTTTCACGCCGGCTTTAATCCAGTTTTCCGGATTGAGGTCGAGATCGCCGCGCGCGCCTGGTGCGTTCAGATCGGTCAACGCCGGCGGCACGTCCAACGTGAGGCGCTGCGTGGCGCGATCGAAAAAGCCTTCCGTTGCTGGGCGCTGCAAACTGACACTGCTTTCGCTCACGTCAATTCCCTTAGCTGGTCGGCCGGCGCCATCGCAAAGAACATACCTTTGGATACAACGCCGAACATCGCCGCGCCGTCGACATCGCGCTCTTCGCCGAGCTCGACAAGATCCAAGAATAATGCCCGTGTCACTTTAGCCCAAAGGTCGCGGCGGACATGAAGATAGGGCTTCAGCCCGCCGGTGCCCGCTTCCGGCTCGAAGCGCAATCCGTGCTCCGGGCCGCACGCGACCCAGTCGTCGACATTGGTTCGAAAATTCAGCACGCGGCCATTGGCGCCGTCCTCGACATTGAGCTCGACGGCCAGGAACGGCGCATCGTCGACCCGGATGCCGCACTTTTCGACCGGCGTGACGAGGTAGTATTTGTCGCCCTCGCGCTTGAGCACAGAAGCGAAAAGTTTAACGAGTGCCGGCCGGCCGATCGGCGTCTTGAGGTAAAACCAGGTCCCGTCGGCGGCGATGCGCATGTCGAGATCGCCGCAAAACGGCGGGTTCCATAGCTCGACCGGCGGCAGCCCTTTTTCCGCGCCATCGGCCCCCGCATGAGGCCCTTTTGCCGCGCGACCTAGCGCGCCCGTGATCGCCTCAAGGCCCAATTGCCCTTCCTTCGCCATGGTTTGCCTAGACGCTGGGCCGCGACATCAGTCCGGGGGCACATTTTGTCGCGAGTTTGAGTTTGCCAGTTTGCATCGCGCCATCCCCTACACCAAGCCGTGTTTCCCTGTTGAGCAAGAATCAGCGCAAGATCGTCAATCGTGCGGCTGGCGCATATATTGCATGGTGGGTGCCTAATCGCAGTGCAGGCGCGATGCCGCTGATTCGTGCATATGGCGCGAATCTGGCCCGATGCAAATACTGCCTAACCATAAGGAGTTAGCCATGCCTGCTGCTGCCGGAGAGGGGCCCGAAAAGCTCGAAGACATGATCGTGCGCTCGGCGGAAACGACCGGCGATCATATCCGCGCAGCCAAGGCTGCGATCGGCACCGTCATCTTCGGCCAGGATAAGGTCGTCGAGCAGGCGCTGATTACCATTTTGTCCGGCGGCCACGCGCTCCTTCTCGGCGTGCCGGGCCTCGCCAAGACGAAACTTGTGGACACAATGGGCACCGTGCTCGGGCTCGAAGCCCGGCGCATCCAGTTCACGCCCGACCTGATGCCCTCCGACATTCTCGGTACCGAAGTGCTGGAGGAGAGCCAAGCCGGCAAGCGCAGCTTCCGCTTCATCTCCGGTCCGGTCTTCGCCCAGCTGCTGATGGCCGACGAAATCAACCGCGCCTCGCCGCGCACCCAGTCGGCGCTGCTGCAGGCGATGCAGGAGCAGCACGTCACGGTCGCCGGCGCGCGCTACGATCTGCCGAAGCCGTTTCATGTGCTGGCCACGCAAAACCCGCTGGAGCAGGAAGGCACTTATCCGCTGCCCGAGGCGCAGCTCGACCGCTTCCTGATGGAAATCGACGTCACCTATCCCGACCGCGACGCCGAGCGGAAAATCCTGTTCGACACGACGGGGTCCGAGGAGACGCGGCCGAAGCCGGCGATGACCGCCGAAGATCTGATGGCGGCGCAGCGCCTGGTGCGCCGACTTCCGGTCGGCGAATCCGTCGTCGATGCCATCCTGGCGCTGGTGCGCTCGGCGCGTCCGGGAACCGAAGGCGGCGACCGATCAAAGCAGATCGCCTGGGGACCGAGCCCGCGCGCCAGCCAAGCGCTGATGCTCGCGGTGCGCGCCCGCGCGCTGCTCGACGGCCGGCTTGCGCCTTCGATCGACGACGTCATCGAACTCGCCGAGCCGGTGCTCAAGCACCGCATGGCGCTGACCTTCAGCGCGCGCGCCGAAGGCGAAAGCATCGAAGCGGTGATCGCGCGATTGAAGGTAAAGGTCGGGTAGGGGATCGGATAGGCGGATGGCGGCCGAGCCCAAGAAACCACAGCAAGGCGCACAACGCGGCGCACAGCAGCGCAGTTACCAAGACGGCCCGGCAGTTGCGCGCGCGGTCGGCACCGGCCGCAGCCTTGCCGCCAGCATGCCGCGCTTGATCCTGGAAGCGCGGCGCGTCGCGGCGACGGTAATTCACGGCCTGCACGGCCGCCGCCGCGCCGGACCGGGCGAGAATTTTTGGCAATACCGCCGCTTCGTCTCCGGCGAACCGGCGTCGCGCGTCGATTGGCGGCGCTCGGCGCGTGACGACCATCTTTATGTGCGCGAGCTGGAATGGGAAGCCGCGCATACGGTATGGATCTGGCCCGACCGTTCGCCGTCGATGTATTTCGCCTCCCCGCTCGTTCGCGACACCAAGCTCTATCGCACGCTGGTGGTGGCGCTGGCGCTCGCCGAGGTTCTGGTCGAAGGCGGCGAGCGCGTCGGCATTCCCGGCCTGACGCGCCCGACCGGCAGCCGCAATGTCATCGACCTGATCGCGCAGGCGATCGCCCACGATCGCGACGAGCGCTTAAGCCTGCCGCCGAATTTTGTCCCCTCCCCGTTCGCCGAGGTCGTGCTGCTGTCCGATCTGTGGAGCGATATCGGCGACGTGCGCCGCACCATCACCCAGCTTGCCGGCGGCGGCACGCGCGGCCACGTGGTGCAGGTCGTCGATCCGGCCGAGGAGACTTTTCCCTATTGGGGCCGCGTCGAATTCGTAGAGCCAGAAGGCGGCGGCAGCATCACCGCGGGCCGCGCTGAGACCTGGCGTGCTGATTATACCGAGCGCGTCGCCCGCCACCGCGCCGAGATCCGCCGCGAGACCGACCGGCTCGGCTGGAGTTTCACGATCCACCGCACCGACCGGTCGCCGAGTGAATTGCTGCTCGCCTTGCACACCCGTATCGGCGCCGGGGCAACCGACATTGGAATGCGCGCGCCGGCACCTGCCGAACCAAGTGCTGACAACTCGCGCCACACCGCGGGTGGCGACATGATCGGCTCGCTCCCGCTCGGCTTTGCGCAACCGCTCGTTCTGATCGGGCTTTTGACGCTGCCGGCGCTGTGGTGGCTGTTGCGGCTCATTCCGCCGCGCCCGCGCCGCATCGATTTTCCGCCGACGCGGCTGCTGCTCGAGATCGTGCCGAAGGAGGAGACGCCGGCGCGTACGCCGTGGTGGCTGACGCTGATGCGGCTCGCGCTCGCCGCCCTCGTCATCTTCGCCGCCGCCGGGCCGCTGTGGCATCCGCCGCTGGCAACGACAAAATCGACCGCGCCGGTTGCGATCCTGCTCGATGACGGCTGGGCCGCCGCAGCGACGTGGGAAGCGCGGATGCGCACCGCCGATGACATCATCGCACGCGCCGAGGACGATCGCCGCGCCGTGGCGCTCATTCCGCTGTCCGAGGGACCGCGTGACATTTCGCTGCAGGCCGCGGGTTCGGCGCGCGTGCTCCTGCATCAGCTCAAGCCTGTGCCGCAAACGATCGATCGCACCGAGTCGCTAGCGTCGCTGTCGCGCTTTCTGTCCGGCACGCCGGATGCCGAACTGGTTTGGCTGTCGGACGGCGTCGATCTCGGGCATGGCGCCGATTCTCATGGCGCCGATTCTCATGGCGCCGATTTCATGAAGGGACTGGCGCAAGCGATCGGCCAGCACCCGATCTCGATCGTCACCGGCGGCATTGCCGGCCCCCGCGCGCTTACCGCCGCCGACAATGCGGCGGGCGCGCTCAGCGTCAAGATTTTGCGCGCGACGAACGATACCGCCGACAGCGGCATGGCGCGCGCGCTCGATCTCAAGGGCCTGCCGCTCGGCGAAGCGCCGTTCGCCTTCAAGTCCGGCGAGCGCGAGGCCGAGGCGCGGTTCGAACTGCCGGTGGAAATTCGCAACGACATCGCCCGCGTCGAGATTTCCGGGGAGCGTTCGGCCGGCGCCGTGCAATTGCTCGACAAGCGCTGGCGGCGCCGCACCGTCGGCGTCGTGTCCGGCGCCAGCGTCGACGTCGCGCAGCCGCTTCTGTCGTCGAGCTATTATATCGAGCGCGCGCTCGCGCCGTTCGCCGATGTGCGCCTGGCGCAAGGCCAGTCGCCCGCCGAAGCGGTCACGCATTTTCTCGATCAAAGATTGCCGATGCTGATCCTCACCGACGTCGGCAATGTCGGCGACGCCCACGATCAACTCGCGCAATGGATCGAGGACGGCGGCGTGCTGGTGCGATTTGCCGGGCCGCGGCTTGCCGCTTCCGACGACGATCTCGTTCCGGTCAAGCTTCGGCGCGGCGGCCGCATCCTCGGCGGCAGTCTGAGCTGGGACAAGCCGCAGCCGCTCGCGGCGTTTTCGCGCGAAGGCCCGTTTTTCGGCCTGCCGGTCCCGACCGACGTGACCGTCACCCGCCAAGTCCTGGCGGAGCCCGATGCCGCGTTGAGCGACAATACTTGGGCGACGCTCGCCGACGGCACGCCGCTTGTAACCGCGGCGCGGCGCGGCAAAGGCCTGGTCGTGCTGTTTCACATCACCGGCGATACGCGATGGTCGGACCTGCCGCTGTCGGGCAGTTTTGTCGACATGCTCAAGCGCATCGTCGCGCTGTCGGCCGCCTCGCCTGCGGCCAACACAGCCAATGCGCAGAGCCGGAACGCGCATGAATTGATTCCGGCGACCCACGTGCTCGACGGCTTCGGCAGCTTCATTGCGCCGCCGCCGACCGCGCGGCCCGTGCCGGTGGACTATTCCGGCAGCGCCACGGCCGAACATCCGCCGGGCTTCTATGGACCGCCGGAAAGTCTGCTGGCGGTGAACACTCTTTCGGCAAGCGACCGCCTCGCGCCGCTTGATTTTTCGCCGCTCGTCGATGCCAGGCGCGAAATCTACCGCACCGTCGAGCCGCGGGATCTGCGCGGACCGATATTCCTCGCCGCGCTGGCGCTGCTGTTGCTCGACACGCTTGTCGTCCTCTTCCTCGGCGGCGGTATTGCCCGGCTGTTCCCGCGCGCCTCGCGCGCCGCCACGGCAAGCGTCGTCGTGCTCGCGGCGGCATTGGCGCTCACGCTCGGCCATGCCAGCGCACAGCGGGCGTCGACATCAAATGCGCCGCAATCCAACGTGCCGCAGTCGGCGCTCGAAACCAAGCTCGCTTATGTCGTCACCGGCAATGCCGATGTCGACGCGATCAGCAAAGCCGGTCTCGGCGGACTGACGCTGTTTCTCGCGCAACGCACCGCGCTCGAGCCCGGCGATCCGATCGGCCTCGATATCTCGCGCGACGAGCTGGCGTTCTATCCGCTGATCTATTGGCCGATCGTGCCGGGCGCCGCGCGGCCGACCGAGGCGGCGCTCAAGCAAATCGATACGTATATGAAGGACGGCGGCACCGTTCTGTTCGATACCCGCGACGCGGTCGTCGCGCCGCCCGGCCAGGGCGGCGAAACCCGCAGCCCCGGCATGATGGAGCTGCGCAAAATACTGTCTTCGCTCGATATTCCCGAGCTCGAGCCGGTGTCGCGCGATCACGTTCTGACCAAGACATTCTATCTGCTGCGCGACTTCCCCGGACGCTTCAATAGCGGCCAGCTCTGGGTCGAGGCGCTGCCGTCGACCGATGTCGAAGACGAAACATCGGGCCGGCCGGCGCGCGGCGGCGACGGCGTGTCCTCGATCATCATCACCTCGAACGATTTTGCCGGCGCCTGGGCGACGCGCGGCGACGGCCAGCCGATGCTGCCGATGGTCGACGGCCAGCCGCGCCAGCGCGAGCTCGCGTTCCGCTCCGGCGTCAATATCGTCATGTATACGCTCACCGGCAATTACAAAGCGGACCAAGTGCACGTGCCGGCACTGCTCGAGCGGCTTGGGCAGTAGACGTGCGGCAATAATCGAGCGGCAAGAGTAAAGCGGCAGGGAGACAGATTTGAATCTTGGTGTTGCGTTCGCTCCCTTGATCAGCGCGCCTATTCTGTGGGCGGCGATCGCTTTAGCGTGCGTGCTTTCAATCCTTCTGTTCGTGACGCGAAGCCGCGGCGCCGTGATCCGCACGCTGGCGCTCGCTCTCGTCGTGCTGGCGCTCGCCAATCCGTCGCTGACCCGCGAAGACCGCGATCCCCTCAGCTCTGTCGCGGTCGTCATCGTCGACAAAAGCCCGAGCCAGAATTTCGGCGACCGCACGGCGCAGACCGAAGCCGCGCGCGCCGCACTGGTCGAGCGGCTGCGCCACATTCCCGGCCTCGACGTTCGCGTCGTCGAGGCGGGCCAAGCCGACGGCGAAACCGACGGCACCCGGCTGTTCACGACGCTCACCTCGACGCTCGCCGATGTTCCGTCCGACCGCATTGCCGGCGTCATCATGATCACCGACGGGCGCGTGCACGACGTGCCGGCCGATGCCGGCGCGCTCGGCTTTGCCGCTCCCGTTCACGCTCTCATCACCGGAACCAAGAGCGAGCGCGACCGCCGCGTCGCACTGATCGCGGCGCCGCGTTTCGGCATTGTCGGCCAGCCGCAGACCGTGACCTATCGCGTCGAGGATCAGGGCGGCAATGAGCCGACCGCCCAGGTCACTGTGCGCCGCGACGGCGACATCGTCGAACAAAAGATCGTCCCGGTCGGGACGCCGCAAACCGTCGACATTCCGATCCCGCATGGCGGGCCGAATATCGTCGAGATCGAAGCCGCGCCGCTCGCTGCCGGCGAATTGACGCAAGTCAACAATCGCGCCGTGGTCTCGATCGACGGCGTGCGCGACAAGCTGCGCGTGCTCTTGGTCTCCGGCGAGCCGCATGCCGGCGAGCGCACCTGGCGCAATCTGCTGAAGTCCGATCCGTCGGTCGATCTCGTCCATTTCACCATTTTGCGGCCGCCGGAAAAGCAGGACGGCACGCCGATCAACGAATTGTCGCTGATCGCCTTCCCAACGCGCGAATTGTTCCAGCAGAAGATCGACGAGTTCCAGCTCATCATCTTCGACCGCTACGCGCGGCAAGGCGTGCTGCCGATCATCTATTTCGACAATATCACGCGCTATGTGCGCGACGGCGGCGCGGTGCTTGTCGCCGCCGGACCGGATTACGCGAGCCCGACCAGCATCTGGCGCACGCCGCTTGATGCGATCCTGCCGGCGGAGCCAAGCGGCGACGTCATCGAGCGGGCGTTCCGCCCTTCCCTGACTGAGCTTGGCCAACGCCATCCGGTCACGCGCGGCCTTGAGGGCTCCGATGCCAAGCCGCCGAACTGGAGCGAGTGGTTCCGCATCGTCGACACGAGAAATGCCGGCGGGACCACGGTGATGCAAGGGCCGGACGCGAAGCCGCTCCTCGTCCTGTCGCGCGAAGGCGAAGGCCGCGTGGCGCTGTTGCTCTCCGATCACATCTGGCTGTGGGCCCGCGGCTTTGAAGGCGGCGGCCCGCATCTCGATCTACTGCGCCGGCTGTCGCATTGGCTGATGAAGGAGCCGGATCTCGACGAGGAGGCGCTGCGGCTCACCATAAGCGGACATAATCTTGTGGTGCAGCGGCAGACCATGTCGGATCAAGTCGCCGATGTGACCGTGACGTCGCCGTCGGGCACGGCGCAAACGCTCAAGCTCGACGCCAAGGAGCCCGGCGCCTGGGAATCGAGCCTGCCTGCCAATGAGCTTGGCCTGTGGCGTGCGACCGACGGCAAGCTCAATGCGCTGGTCAATATCGGCCCGGCCAATCCGCGCGAATATGCCGAGGTGACGTCGACCACCGACGTGCTGGCGCCGCTCAGCAATGCTACCGGCGGCGATTCACGGCGGCTCGACGACGGCTCCGGCCTCAACGTGCCGCGCATCGTCGCGGTGCGCTCGGGCGACACTTACAAAGGCGACGACTGGATCGGTGTGAAAATGCGCGACGCCAGCGTCGTGCGCGGCATCGGCGTGCTGCCGGTTTTTGCCGGTCTCCTTGGCCTGTTGCTCCTGCTCGGCAGCCTTGCCGGAGCTTGGGCGCGCGAAGGGCGCTGAAACTAAAAATCCGCCCGGATGACTCCGGAAACGCTCTCGAAGGCGCCTTCAATCAGCTCGGCGACCAGAAGCCGCGCCGGATCGACCGGGCCGGGCATGATGGCGCGGCCGGGCGGCACCGGCTTGAAGCCTGACTTGCCGTAATACGGTTCGTCGCCGACGAGGAGAACGAGCTTGTGGCCGTTCGCCGCGGCTTCTTTCAGCGCCCGCTCGATCAAAGCCTGGCCGACGCCGCGCTCGCGGAACGCGGGCTCGACCGTGAGCGGGCCAAGCAGCAGCGCCTTGGTCTCGCCGATGCGGATCGGCGACAGCCGCACCGAGCCGACCAGGAGCGTGCCGGTGCGCGCCGTGAACGACAGAGCGAGCGTGTGCGCAACCTGCTCGCGCAGACGATAGGCGGTTTTGGCATAGCGGCCCGGCCCGAACGTGCGTTCGTGCAGCCGAGCGATCCCGGTAGCGTCGCCCGGCGTTTCGGCAATGATGGTGAGCGCAATATCGTTCATCGCTTCGCCGCGTAGCATTGCGGCCGGCACAAAGTCCAGCCGCTCGAAGGCTTTGCCCTATCGCAATGGCCCGGAATGATTAAGTTAGCCAAGAAACAAGCAAGATTAACGCAAGACACACCGACGAAAATCACGGGAGAAAACGATGGGCCTGCTTGTTGAAGGCAAGTGGCAAGAAGACGTTTCGCGCACCAAGGAAGGCCATTTTATCCGGCCGTCGTCGCATTTCCGCAATTTCGTCACCGCCGACGGTTCGCCCGGCCCGACCGGCAAAGGCGGCTTTAAGGCCGAAGCCGGCCGCTATCATCTCTACATTTCGCTCGCCTGCCCCTGGGCGCATCGCACGCTGATCTTCCGCGCGCTCAAGAAGCTCGGCAATGTGATCTCCTATACGAATACCCAGCCGCTCTACGGCAAGACCGGCTGGGAATTCGGCACCGCGCTCGGCGGCATGACCGACGACGTCAACCACAAAGCGACGCTCGCCGAAATCTATCTCATCGCCGATCCACATTATACCGGCCGCGTTTCGGTGCCGGTGCTGTGGGACAAGAAGCAGCGCACCATCGTCAGCAACGAATCCTCCGAAATCATCCGCATGCTCAATTCGGAATTCGACGAATTCACCAATATGCGCGCCGATTACTATCCGGCCGAGCTGCGCGCCGAGATCGACCGCATCAACGACATCGTCTATCCGACCATCAATAACGGCGTGTACCGCGCGGGCTTCGCCACCGGCCAGGACGCCTATGAAGAAGCAGCCCGCGGCATCTTCAAGACTTTCGACATGATCGAAGCGCGTCTGTCGAAGCAGCGCTATCTCGTCGGCCATCAAACCACGGAAGCGGACTGGCGGCTGTTCACGACACTCATTCGGTTCGACAGCGTCTATTACAGCCACTTCAAGTGCAACCTGCGCCGCGTCTCTGACTATCCCAATCTCGGCAATTATCTGCGCGATCTATATCAGGTGCCGAGCGTCGCCGAGACCGTCAGTATCGAGCAGATCAAGCGGCACTATTACGGCAGCCAGCGCCAGGTCAATCCGACCGGCATCGTGCCGATCGGCCCGCAACTCGACTTCGCCGCACCGCACGACCGCGCGCGGTTAAACTAAAACACTTCACCACAATTCCGCCGGCGGGCGGCCACTGAGCACTTCGGCGATGCGCTCGCGCGTCGCCCGCGACGTGTCGGCCGGCAGTTCGCTGGGCGCGAAGAAGCCGTGCGCAATAATCTCGTAGTTCGGCTCCGGCGGCGCGATCTGCCGGAACTGGCGCACGATATAAAGCGCGACGTGATCGCGCCGCGAGATGCGCTTGTTGAAATAGACCGCGTGCAGCACCGGCGGCTCGCTCACCTCGATATTGCCCTCCTCGCGCAATTCGCGCTCAAGCGCTGCCAAAAGCGTCTCGCCCTTTTCGACGCCACCGCCCGGCATGTGCCAGCCGGGCACATAGGAGTGCTTCACCAGGAACACGCGGCCTTCGCCGTCGAACACCATGGCGCGGGCGCCAAGCGTCACGCCGCGCGAACGGCGCCAATAGCGGTGCAGGCACCACCGCACGGCGGGTTCGAAAAAGCGACGGAGCGGGTCAAGACCCATTGATAATCCCGGACTAGCCAATACCTTAGAATGCTTCTAAATTAGTGCTCTCAGTCACGCCGCACGCCGAATTGTGCCGCCAAATCGCCGCCAGTAGCGCTGTCATGGGGTAGTCCGTGAAACGTTTCGCCGACCTGAACGAGCAGGAAATTCTCGCGCTCGCCATATCCAATGAGGACGAGGACAATCGCATTTATCGCTCCTTCGCCGACGCGCTGCGCGCCGCCTATCCCGACACCGCCGAAATGTACGACAAAATGGCGGAAGAAGAGATCGGGCATCGCGACATGCTGCTCGAACTTCATCGCAAGAAATTTGGCGACTTTTTGCCCCTGATCCGCCGCCAGGACGTCAAGGGTTTCGTGCCCAGAAAGGCGATCTGGCTCAACCGGCCGCTCGCCATCGACGCCACGCGCAAATTCGCCGAGGAAATGGAATACGAGACGGCGCGGTTCTACCGCCGCGCCGCCGATGCCGCGCAGGACGACGCGGTGCGCAATCTGCTCAAGCAGCTCGCCGCCGCCGAGGACAAGCACGAAAAGCTGGCGCACGACCTCGGCGAGAAAATCTCGCCGCAGATGCGCGCCACCGAGGACGAAACCGGGCGGCGCATGTTCGTCTTGCAATATGTGCAGCCGGGGCTCGCCGGCCTGATGGACGGTTCGGTATCGACGCTGGCGCCGTTGTTCGCCGCCGCTTTCGCCACGCACAATACCTGGTCGACATTCCTGGTCGGGCTCGCGGCCGCGGTCGGCGCCGGCATTTCGATGGCGTTTGCCGAAGCAATGTCGGACGACGGCTCGCTCACCGGGCGCGGCGCGCCGGTGGTGCGCGGCGCGGTCTGCGGCACCATGACTGCGGTGGGCGGACTTGGCCATGCGCTGCCCTATCTCATTCCGCACTTCTATGTCGCAACCTCCATCGCCTTCGTGGTCGTCGCCATCGAGCTTGCCGTGATCTCCTGGATCCGCACGCGCTATATGGACACGCCGTTTCTCCAGGCCGCCTTCCAGGTCGTGGTCGGCGGCGTTCTGGTCTTCGCCGTCGGCATCCTGATCGGCAGTTCGTGATTTGTTATACGGTGTCTGCGATGCTGCGCCAGCACCCGTTGATTCATCGACAGTCGCCGCGCCCTGATGTTCACGCTCGCTCATTTGTCCGATTTGCACATGGCGCTGCAGCCGCGGCCGATGGAGCTTTTGGGCAAGCGTGGACTCGGTTTCATCAATTGGCACCGTAAGCGCAAGCACGTCCATCGCCGCGAGATTCTCGACGACATCACCCGCGACCTCAAAACGCAGCCGGCCGATCATATCGCGGTGACCGGCGACCTGATCAATCTGTCGCTGCCGATCGAATATGCCCGCGCCCGCACCTGGCTCGAAACGGTCGGCAGTCCCAACAACGTCACCGTCATCCCCGGCAATCACGACGTCTATGTCCGGCAGGTCGAACAAAAGCCGGCCGAATACTGGGGCGACTATATGACCGGCGATGACGGGCTGCAGCGCTTTCCGTTCCTGCGGCGGCGCGGCGGCGTGGCCCTGATCGCGCTGTCGTCGGGCGTCGCCACCGGACCGTTCATGGCGACGGGGCAGCTCGGCGCGCGGCAGCTTGCGCGACTTGCCGAAATGCTCGACCAGACGCGCGACGCGTTCCGCATCGTGCTGATCCATCATCCGCCGCGAACTCCGCCGCGGCGCCGCTTGCGGCGCCTGATCGACGCGCCAAGTTTTCGCGACGTATTGGCCACGAAAGGCGCCGAGCTTTTGCTGCACGGTCACGATCATCAGCGTGCGCTCATCTGGCTCGACGGGCCCGGCAAACAAATTCCCTCGGTCGGCGTGCCGTCGGCGTCAGCGCGAGCGCCGCATGGCGACGAAGACGGCGCCGGTTATCATCTCTTCAACATCGACGGCACGACGGGAAACTGGCACTGCGACATGATCGCGCGGCAGCGCAACGCGGACGGCACGATCGGCGAAACGGAGCGCCGAACGATCTCCTGACAATCAGCTTCGGCCGGCAAACGCCATGGCCAGAATAACCAGCGCTGCGATGCCGCCGAAAAATCCGACCAACAGCCAGGCCAATGCGCGCCAGCGCCGCCGCGACCGATAACGGTCGGCTTCCTGCGGCGCGATACGGGTGATCAGCGTCGGATCTTCATCGAGCGCGCGCTGGCGCTCGACCAGGCGGCGCGCGACATAGGTCGTCACCGCCTGCACGATGTCTGGAATGTTGTGCGACTCGGCAAAGACATGCCGGCCGAAGCGGCTGTCGTGGAGAAAGCGATAGCTCCGCTTGTCGCGGCCCATGGCGATATGGGCGACCGCGTCGAGCCACAATCGCGGCGTCTCGCCGCGGCTGACGCCGCGATCAAACAATTCCACCTCGCGCGGAATTTCGGCGAACAGCGGATCGAGCGCCTCGTTCAGCAATTCAAGGCGCGCGACTTCGGCGTCGCGCAGATCGACGACGACGCTGGTGCGCTCCGCCGCCTCGACGCGCGCCTGATGGATCGCGTCCTGCAGCGGCGTCGGCGCCTCGGCGGCTTTCGCCGCGTCGGTCTTAGCCTTTCGTCCCCACATCGTCAGTCCGTCCCTGGCCACACCCTATCCCACAAGCACATCTTTCAAAGAGATACGCCTGCAAAAAGATTGCCACCCATCCAGTAGCCCGGCGGCAAGGAACAAATTATGGCAGATTCGCCGAAAATCCGCGTTTGCCGCGCGACCCGTCGACCCCCTGCGACCCCCCTGCCCTAAATGATCCGCCCGCCGTCGACCTCGACGATATTGCCGGTGAGAAATTCGGCATCCGGCGAAGCCAGATAGAGCGCCGCATTGGCAATGTCCTGCGGCTGCGCCAGCCGGCCGAGCGGCACCGACGCGATGAATTTCTCGCGCTGACCCGGGGCCGGGCCGAGGAATGACGGCAACAGCGGCGTCTCGGTCGCAACCGGCGCAATGGCGCAGACGCGAATGCGATCCGGCGCGAGCTCCACCGCGAGCGACTTGGTCAAAATATGCACCGCACCCTTGGTGGCGTTATAGGCCGACAGTCCCGGCCGCGGCCGTAACCCCGCGGTCGAGCCGATATTGATGATGACGCCAGAGCCCTGCTTGCGGAACAGCGGCACCACCGCCTGGCAGCCGAGAAACACGCCTTTCACGTTGACGGCATACAGGCGGTCGAATTCCTCTTCGCCGATCTCGAGCATCGGCTTGTTGATATGCGTCGCGCCGGCATTGTTGACGAGAATGTCGAGCGCACCGAACGCCGCGCGCGTCTCCTCGACGGCGGCATCGATGTCGGCTTTCTTGCTGACGTCGCAGCGTAGCGCGATGGCATTGTTGCCGATCGACCGCGCTACGCTTTTAGCGGCCTCCGCATCGAGATCGACCACGGCGACGCGCGCGCCCTCGCGCACATAAGTCTCGGCGATGCATTTGCCGATGCCCGATCCGGCGCCGGTGATGAGAGCCGTCTTGCCTTCGAGACGCATCGTTCAGCTCCTTTTCGGCACCACGCCGTAAGGCTTCGCCCAGCCGAGGCCGTCCTCGGTGCGCGTCTTCGGTTTGTATTCGCAGCCGATCCAGCCCTTGTAGCCGAGCTGGTCGATCGCCTCGAACACCAGCGGAAAGTTCACTTCGCCCGTCTCCGGCTCGTTGCGCGAGGGGACGGCGGCGATCTGCACATGGCCGATCAGCGGCAGATATTTTTCGAAGCGCTTGAGGAGGTCGCCGCCGACGATTTGCAGATGATAGAAATCGAACTGGATGCGCACATTCGGCGCGCCGATCTTGGTCACGAGATCGGCGGCATGTTCGAGATGGCTCAGGAAATAGCCGGGCCGGTCGCGCGGATTGATCGGCTCGATCAGAAGCGTGATGTTGGAGTTTTCGGTCTCGGCCGCAGCGCGCGTCAGATTGGCGATAAAAACCTTTTCCGCCGCCGGCCGTTCGTTGACCGGCACGACGCCCGCCATGCAGTGAATGCCGGTGCCGCCGATGGCGGTGACATAATCGAACGCGCGCTTGAACGCGGCGTCGAAATCGCGCTCGCGGCCGGGCAGCGCGGCAAGGCCGAATTCCTGAGTCTGCGGCGTGTTGACGGCAAGCTGCGTGAGATTGTGCTTGCGGAGTTCGTCCATCACCGCCGACGGCGCCGTGTCATACGGGAATTGCAACTCGACCGCCGCAAAACCCGCGGCGGCGGCGGCGCCGAAGCGTTCGATCAGCGGGCGTTCGGTGAACAGATGGCCGAGATTGGCGGCAAAGCGGGGCATGTGGCTCCTTGGCGGCTTTTTGGTTCAGTATTTTTGGCTCTCTCGGGAAGCGTAACCCGGATTATTCGTCGTGGCGAGGAGCGGCGCGCGCACCTTCACGGCATGCATTGCCGCGCCTTGCGCTCGGCAGCGCCGATATTAAACGGCGTCGGCGGATGCTTGATGTCCGCTATTCCCCCGAAAGCAGACATTCGTCAGGACGAGCGGCACGTCCGCTAAGGGCCAATAGCAGACCAACGGCACTCATAAGCATGTTGAGCAATTTACGTAAGTACGTTCCCTCACTTTGCCGCCTTGCAATCATAAGCGTCGCCCTGAAACACGCTCAAGCGCGGCGCCTTGTTGTAAAACGACCCGGCGTCAGGTCCATCGGACGGGGGATTGGCGTTGTCCATGAAAAAGACCTCGTCTTTATCCACATCCCCCCTGATCCAACAAGACTCCTCTTTCCGTAGAATTGTTGCGAAATATTTCCCGTCTTTCAGGCGCTTAAGCTGCTCCTTATCAAGCCAAATCCGGTAAATGATTTTGCTCGTGTCCTCGATGGGACCTTTGGTCGTGTCCTCGACGGGGCCAGTGCCACCCTGAGTGAGCGGCACCAGACTGAACAGTGTTCGTCCGCGGCTATCAGTTGCGCCGATTTTGACTCTTATTCCGCCACTGTAATGCGAACTGCAGTCGAATAATGCCTGTTCATGTGAAACATCCGTCCAATTTTTTGGAAATTGGGCGCGCTGCTGCTCGCATTCATCGGGGCGCACTGCGACTGCTGCTGTCGTGCCGAAAATTAGCAAAGATAATCCCAAGATCAGGCGCATATATGACTCTCCGACTGAATGGACCGACCAACAGAAGGTTGCTGACTTGCACGAGCCAATCAGGAGACGGGGACGCTAGCCTGATACTAAAATCGCCAGACAGTCCAACCTATACCAATTCCGAAGACGACGCCGAAATAGTCGGCCTACAGGAACTGGCTTCTTCGCGATGCTGCAAATATGGTGGCCTACTTCCGTTTAGGGCCATGAGCTTACCTCCCGCAACGCCGGTAAGATTTCACCAGCCATTTTGGTGGATCAAATGTGACTTAAAATCGTTATTGGAACGGCACTCGGATTTGGTCTCCGCTAAAGCCAGACCCAGCGCCAGTGGCCCCGGAAATCAGCAGCCGGGGCCACACCATTCCGGCCACCGATCGAGGAGGCGTCGTGCCGCCGCGTCCTTTTCGGCCGCGCGCTCCACGCCAATCGACCGCGCCGCCTACACGACAGGCGCGCGGAGCAAACCGTCGATCGTCAAAGCACGCCCGATCGCTCCGACTTTGTCTTCGATGCCGTCGGCGCGCAACAGATCGCGCACCGCGCCGTGGGCACCGACGATGCGCAGCGCCATGCCGCGGCTGGTCAGCGTGGCATGCAACTCGTGCAGCATGCGCGAGCCTGCGAGGTCGAGATAGGGCGCCGCGGAAAGATCGCAGATGACGAGGCGGATTGGCGGAGCAGCGACGTCGCCGAGGCGAGTCAACACCGCTTCCAGAACGGAATCGGTATTGACGTAGATCAGCGATGCCTCGGGACGAAAGGCGATGACGCCAGGCAACGGCTCGTTCTCGGGGTGGCGCGCCAGATCGGAATAATCGTTGGTGCCGGGAATACGGCCGAGAAACGCCACATGCGGACTCGACGTGCGCGCCAGCAGCAACAATATGGAGGCCAGTGCAGCGAGCAGGATGCCCTGAAGTATGCCGAGAAGCAGCACGGCTGCGAGGGCGATGACGGCGGCGTAGCAGTCCAGCCGGCTTATCCGCCACATGCGCAGCAGCGCCGGAAAATCCACGAGCCCGTAGACCGCAGTCAGGACAACGGCCGCCAGTACCGCCTTTGGCAGATTCTCCAACAATCCGGTGAGAAGAAGAAGGCACAGAGCAAGCGTGATCGACGCACAGACCAGCGCGAGGGGCGTGCGCGCACCGGCCTTGTCGTTCACGGCCGATTGCGACAGACCTCCGGCGACCGGATAACCGTGTCCCATGGCGGCCGCGAGATTGGCGGCGCCGATGCCCAAAAACTCCTGCCGAGGATCGAGCGCATAGCCGTGCTTGGCGGCGAACGTGCGGGCGGCCGATACCCCCTCGATATAGGCGAGCAGCAGGCACCCGCCGGCCAATGGAATGATGCCGTCGACATCGCGGAGCCTGAGAGCCGGACCTGCCAAGGCGGGTAAGCCCGCCGGGATCTCTCCCGTCGTGGGAACGCCAAGGGCCGGCAACCCAAATAGCGTTGCAGCGGCAATCGACAGCACCACAACTCCCAGCGCCACTGGTTTTCCGGGCATAAGGCGTTCGCCCAACACGAGCAGCCCAATCGCGACGACGCCGATGGCGAGGACAATCGGGCGCATCTGACCGAGCTGCCCGGCGAACAGAAATACGCGTTCGAAGAAGTTATGGCCGCCGCCCGCCACGCCAAAAAGACTTGGCAGCTGGGTCATGGCGATGGTCAAACCCGCACCAGCCTTGAAGCCGACGAGAATGCTGTCGCTGATCAGCTTTACGAGCGCGCTCAGTTGCAACAACCAGGCGAATAGACAAAGGGCCGCGACGGTGAAGGCCGTAAGGCTTGCGATCTGCGCGTAGCGTTCTGCGTCGCCCTCGGCCATCGCCCCAACCGTCCCGGCAATCATCAGCGAAATGGCGGAAGTCGGCCCAATCGCCAGCTGACGAGAGGATCCGAGCAGGGCATAGCCAAGGCCGCCGAGCAGATAGCCATAAACGCCGACTTGCGGAGGCAAGCCGGCAAGCTCCGCATAGGCCAGCGCAACCGGAATTGCGTAGGCCGCAAGCGTTACCCCAGCAACGATATCGCCCGGCAGAAAGGCGATGCGATAGTCACGCAGCCAAAGGGCCGGTGGAAACCACCGATACCCCACTGAATTCTTCTGCTGCGCTTGCGAATTCGACATGCCCCGTCCGTCCATCCCAATGACGTACTCTATCGCCGAGCTATTTACTCCCCCTGCCCCGTATTCGTCCCTTGTCCCCATAAAGATAATATGTCGAAATGATGCGGGATGGCAGAGAGTCTGGAGAAACGTCGCGTGAAGGTCTTCCGTTTAGCCCTGGTGTCGCTGTTCGCAATTCTTGCGGCCGCAAATGCGTCGGCGCAGGTCATCGACGTCGCAAAAATCTCATGCAAACAATACTTGACCGGCAATATTGTGCGGCAAGACTACCTGACGCTTTGGCTGAGCGGTTACTATAATGGGACGCGTAACGATACCGTCATCGGGACGCACACCGTGCAACAGATTGCGGATAAAGTCGGAACATATTGCCGGTCCAATCTCGACGCAGGTCTCATGGACGCGGTCCAAAATGTCCTCGGGAAATAGGCTGTTGTCTGCGTCCAAGTAACTGCGTCAAAATAAGCCGCGCGGCGCGTGAAATTAACATCTTACGAAGCCATCTGGGGCGGGGATCATGAAAATAACGAATGTGGCCCTCTGTATGCTGTTGATGCTTGCAGCATTGCCCGCGCGGGCACAAACAACAATCGACGTTGCCAAGCTCTCGTGCCGTCAATTTATTTTTGACGACATTGCACTATCGAAATCCATCGCGGTTTGGCTTAGCGGCTACTATAACGGTATGCAGCACAATACTCTGGTGGACATGAGCCAAATGGAACATAACATCGATAAAGTGCAAGATTTTTGCCGACTGAATTTGGAAATGATGGTCATGGACGCGGCGAAGAAAGCGCTGGGTGTCGGTAAATCAAATTAAGCGGCGCCCGTTTCTTCCGGCCTCGGACTGAAATCGTCGGATTTACTTTGATGCTCTGGATGCCGCCGGCAAAAAGCGCAGGCCCCGGAGGGACATTCCGGGGCCGGAGGTAATTTCGTTTGGGGAGGATGCGGGAACTGGAGGGTCCGCTATTCAAAGGAATCGTAGTAGCGTTTCTTTCGCAACGTGTTGATCCAGCGAGCAAGCCGCGTTCTCGTCCTCTTTGCAGCTTTGGCCATGTTGACCTCCTGATGAGGGGGCGTCCGCAGCCGGACACTCGTTAAACATTAGTATGGGCATGGAGCCCGCGAAGTGACCGCCATCACACATGGTCGCTTTTGGTCGAAAGCCGCGAAAGGCTTGAATTACAAGTAGCGTTCGATCGGGTCATCGCCGACCGTCACGTAAACCAGCGCGCCATCCTCAAGCCGCCTGACGAGCGCGTTGTTTTCGACCGGATCGACGGTGATGCAGCCATTGCTCCGCCCCAGCATGCCGTTGTTCTTGGCGCGATACCCGGCGGTGGTGTACCAGTTCGGGTGGAGGATCCACTTAAACGGCGGCGTGTGGTTGATGTAGCTATTGTAGGCGGTGACGCCTTCCAGCACGACGACGATCATGTTGCGATAGACGGTCTTGTCGTAGCGGTCGACGATGGTCTTGTAGTGATCCATCACTTCGGAATGCGCGGTCTTGAGCGGGCCGAGCGGGACCATGTCGAGGTCCTTCTGAAAACCCTTGAACTTGACCGCCTTGGCGTTGGGCCCGTTGGACCGGCCATGCGCCGCGTAATACGCATTTGCCTTGCCTGATTTGAAATCCAACAGGTAGAATCTCTTGTTGGCCGACGGCTGCGCGATGTCGAAGACCGCGAGCGCGTCCTTCTTGGGAAAAACCGGTTGGCGCGAGATCGCAATGGCACGCTGCACCGCGGCCATCGGCGCGCCAAGCGTCTGCGCCTGTTGCAACAGTTCATCGTGGTCTTTGGCGGCGGGCTGCGTCGTGTCCTGGGATCCGGGCGGCTGCTGCGCGCGCACGGTGAGCGGCCACGCCGCCGCTGCGCCACCTAGAAGCCCGATGAACTCGCGCCGTCGCATTGCCGTCCCCGAGGTTTAAGACCATTGGTATCTGCTCAAACTATCACACTGGAGCGCGACGTCCGCTATGGACCAGAACCGGCCTCCCGCGATGCGACGAGCGCTGCTATAAATGTAGCGCGGATCATGTCGTCAGGCGGTGCCGGTGAGCGATTTCAACGCGTTTGCAAAAATGGAACGTAGCGGCTGGTCCGATGCGGCGCGGGCGCAGGCCTATGTCGGACTTTTTGCCCAGGCATCGGAACAGGCGATTGCCAGCTTGCTTGATGCGGCCGGTGCCGGGTCCGATCTCAAAGCACTCGATCTGTGCTGTGGCCAAGGCAATGTCGCCGAGGCCCTGACCGGCCGCGGCTGTCGGGTTGTCGGTGTCGACTTTTCGCCGGTCATGCTGGCGTTGGCGCAGCGAAGAGTCCCGAACGCAACCTTCGTCGAGGCGGACGCGCAACGGCTGCCCTTCGATGACGGCGAATTCGATGTGGTCGTGTCGAACCTCGGCGTGTGCCATGTTCCCGATCAGCCTCGTGCGCTGTCCGAGGTGCGAAGGGTGCTGCGTCCGCGAGGGCGCTTCGCCATGACGGTTTGGTGCGGACCGGATGTATCGCCGTCCTTTGAGATCGTTTACGGCGCGGTCAAGGCTCACGGCAGCCCCGATGTCTCGGCGCCTTCCGGCCCCGATTTCCATCAATTTGCCAACCGGCAGATCGCCCGGAAGCTGTTATCTGAAGCAGGGTTTGCCGACTTTGATTTCACGATCGTGAATTGCGCATGGGACCTCGATACGCCCGACGGCCTGTGCGAAATCTACGAGAGAGGAACGGTCCGGGCGGCCATGCTGCTTGGCAGCCAGCCGGCATCGAACCTTGCAGCAATCCGATCGGCCATGGCCAAGTCGGTGCGAGAGCGCTTCGCCAATGGCGAGCGGTGGCGCGTCCCGGTTCCGGCGGCTTTGCTGGCCGCCGCCGCTCCTGATAGCGCTCTTGATACCGCTTCCGGCGATTAGCTGAGAATCTCCGCGCCGCGTCCCGCGGCGTCCGCAGCTGTGCGCGGCGTCAGGTGCTTCCCGTGAACCGGCCCGCAGCCTCCCTGACCGGCTGCATGGTCTCTTGCGCGACGGTCTGCGTCAGCGCCGCGAGTTCCTGAGACTGTTTCTGCAGAGTTTGGCCCTGCTGCTCGGCGAAGCTTCGCCATGTTTCGAAAGCGTCGGTCGGAGACTTTGCCGCGAGGAGATTTTCAGCAAAATCAAAGGTCGCATCCGTATTGGCCCGCATCAATTCGATCATTTTGAGATTGAAACCACGGACACTGTCCATCGATGTGGAAAAGCCGCGCTCCATTTGCGACGACGACTCCTGCGCTGCCGCCTCACCCTTCCGCATGTTCTCGCGCGCCGTTTTCGCTCCTTGATCGAGGCTGTTCATGACGTCCACCCTTTGAGTTGTTGTTATCAACGGCAACGCGGTGTTGGTCGCGTTCGTTCCCCGGTGGGACGATCAATAAGAAAGAACCGCGCTTTGAAACCAGAGTTCCAAGTGAGATCGACCACAGCCCTTTCAGCCGACAGGCCAGGCCAGAAAATGACTGTCGGCAGGACACCGGGCGTCGCCCGGGAATTGGGCGGTTCCATCGGCGTTGACGTAGATGTAGGGGTAAGGTTCGCCGACTGGAATGGCATCACCACTATCTTCGCTCAGGTGAGACGCCCGGAGAGAGATGCCGGTTCAAACTGAAAATTCAGCCTGGGCGGAACGCGTGAGGAGAAAAAAATGCTCGCCAACGACACATTCCACATCGCGGTCCTTCCCGGCGACGGCATCGGGCCGGAAGTGATGGCACAGGCGCTCGAAGTGCTGCGCAAGGTCGAGGCGACAACGCCGGGGCTGAAATTCAAGTTCACCGAAGCCGCGGCCGGCGCGGGCCATTATCGCGACACCGGCAAGTCGATGCCGGACTCCACGGTGCAATTGTGCCGCGATGCCGATGCGATCCTGCTCGGCGCCTGCGGCCTGCCGGACGTGCGTTACCCGGACGGCACCGAGATCATGCCGCAGGTCGAATTGCGCTTCATCTTCGATCTCTATGCCGGCGTGCGCCCGGCCCGCCTCGTGCCCGGCGTGCCGAGCCCGATCGTCGGCGCCGACACGCACGGCATCGACCTGATCCTCATTCGCGAGTTGACCGAGGGCCTGTTCGCCTCGATGGGCAAAGGCGTGGTAACGCACGACGAGGCGCGCGAGACGCTTGTGATCACGCGCAAGACCTCGGAGCGGCTGTTCGAGTTTTCGTTTCGGCTGGCGGAGCGGCGCAAGAAACGCGGCAAGCCTGGGAAAATTGCAGGCAAACTCACCTGCGTCGACAAGGCCAATGTGTTCAAGGCCTTTGCCTTCTTCCGGCAGCTTTATGACGACTGCGCAGCGCGGCATCCGGACGTCGCTACCGAACGGCTCTATGTCGATGCCTGCTCGGCCATGCTGGTGCGGCGGCCGTGGGATTTCGACGTGATGGTCATGGAAAACATGTTCGGCGACATTCTCTCCGACCTCACCGCGGGCCTGGTCGGCGGCATGGGCATGGCGCCTTCGGCCGATATCGGCGACACGCATGCGGTGTTTCAGCCCTGCCACGGCACCGCGCCCGACATCATGGGGAAAGGCATCGCCAATCCGTCGGCAATGATCCTGTCCACGGCGATGATGCTCGACTGGCTGGCCGATAAGCATGACCATGCGCCGGCCGGGGCGGCTGCCCAACGGATCGAAGCGGCGGTCGATCGCGCCTTCCAAACCGGTATCAAACCACGGGAATTCGGCGGCCCGGATGGGACAGTCGCTGTGGCGAAGGCGATCCTTTCCGCCCTGGATTAGCCCGGAACGAGTGGCCCAGTACAGCGAAACGGGGCATTCTGCCCACTTGAAAGTGGGTAATTGCCCAATATATTGCCCACTGTTCAAGTGGGCGAATTTGTGGTTGACCCTGCGCCCACCCCTTGGTTCGCTAAGGGCTGAAATCGGCGCGCACCGTACTCGCAAAAAAGCCATCCGGCGCGCCGTTTCGAGGAAACAACCAGGCAGTGGCGTCACACCATGAACGCGCAACAACTCCTTCAGGAAATCTCCGATTATTGCCGCCAGACCGGGCTTGCCGAATCCACGTTCGGCCGCCGCGCGGTGAATGACGGCAAGCTCGCGGCGCGGCTGCGCAATGGCGGCCGCATCACCACCGACACGCTCGACCGCATCCACGGCTTCATGTCGGCGCATCCGGCGCTTGGCGAGCGGCCGACCATCATCGCACGCGCGCATCCGCCGCGGCTCGCGGCGCCGGCGGTGCTGGGTGCCATGTCGACCACCATGTCGACCACCATGCCGACGGCCTCAGCGCCCGCTACCGTCAAATCGGCCCCGGTGCCGGGCGGCCCCGCCGCGCCTGGAGCGCCCGGCGATCCGCAGCGCAATTTCCGCTTTTTCGACAACCGGCAAAAATATCTGCTGTTCGTCAATACCTGCAGCGAGAAATGGGAAGTCGCGCACCGCGTCTCCGAAGAGCTCGTCCACATTCATCCCCGCCCGCCGGCGGTGCGGGTGTTCGATGCCGGCGTCGGCGACGGCTCCGTGCTCACGCGCGTGATGCGCGCCATGCACGACCGCTTCTCGACCATGCCGTTCTATGTCGTCGGCAAGGAAATCTCGCTCGAAGACGTGCGGTTGACCTTGCAGAAAATGTCGGATCGCTTTTTCGAGCATCCGGCCTCGGTTCTGGTGCTGACCAATCTCGCTTATGCCGACGCGCCGTGGCTTGCGGTGAAATCGCTCAATGCCGCTTCCAGCATGGTGTGGAAAGAGCTGGCTTTGACCGGCAATTCCGCACACCGCTTCGAGGAACAGATCATGGCGCTGGAGCCGTTCCTCGCCGAGAACTGGAAGGCGGGCGTCTCGGCGCGCACCGGCAATCCGGTTTATGAGCGACCGGTGGTGCTCGTGGTCTATCGCGAAGACCACCGCTTCCTGCTCGATCCGATCATCCCGAAACCCGGCGGCACCTTCGCCGATTACGATCTCGTCATCGCCTCGCAGCCCTATCGCGCCCGCGCCTCCCTCGATTTCAAGGCGAAACGCGTGATCGGGCCGCTGGCGCGCGCGCTAGGGCCCGGCGGGCGGATGATTGCGATTCATTCGCACGGCCAGGATCCCGGCATGGAAATCATCCAAAAAGTCTGGCCGGAGGACAATCCGTTCCTGCACGACCGGCATCAGATTCTCAAAGCGGTGAAGCACGAGCTCGGCGCCGAAGGCCGCGATCTGAATTTCAACGCCTATGCCGATAACCGCTCGCTGTTCCGCTACGAGATGCACACGCTGCCGTCGGAGATTTCCGAATCGATCGGCACCTCGACGCTGTTCGCGGCCTGGAACGCGGCGATCTATGTGGCGCAGGTCGAGGACGACCGCGTCGCTGACGTCGCGTCCGACGGCCGCTATGTCGATGCCACGCGCTCGGTGCTGCAGGAGCGCGGCGGCTTGTGGTTCTACGACGAATCCTACGTGATCTCGCGCCGGCGAGATTAGAGATGCCCGCGCTCGCGCCGGCTGAGGCGACGCTGCCCGCGGCGGTGGCTCGTATCGCCGCCTTCATGGCGCGCTTTTCCGTCGAGGCGACGCGGCCGAGCGATGCCGATATCGCGGCTTTGTCGGTGCTGGCGCGCGGCACACCGATCTATGTCAGCGCGGTGCCGAACCGGCCGGCCGACGAGTCCGTCAGTGCCGCGGTGCGGCTGCGCGCCGCTGGCTTTGAGCCGGTGCCGCATATCGCGGTGCGCAATTTCGCCAATGCATCGGCGCTCGACGATTTCCTGGCGCGGCTCAACGGCGAGGCCGAGGTGCGGCGCGCGCTGGTCATTGCCGGTGACCGTTCCGAATGCGGGCCGTTCAAGCGCGCGCATGACGCCATCGACTCAGGTGTGTTTCGCCGCCGCGGCATCCGCTCCATCGCCATCGCCGGCTATCCCGACGGCCATCCGAAGATCGGGCCGGACGAGTTGCAGCGGGCGCTGGCGGAGAAGATCGCCGCCGCCGAGGCGACCGGGCTTGCGGTCGAGATCGTCACGCAATTCGGTTTCGACGCCAAGCGGATGCTCGATTACGTGGCGCGGCTGCGTGCCTTCGGTTTCGAGCAGCCGGTGCGGATGGGGCTTGCCGGGCCGACGAGCCTGTCCTCGCTGCTGCGCTATGCCAGCCGCTGCGGGGTGCGCGCCTCGGCGCAGGCGCTGGCGCAACGCGCCGGCCTGGTCCGGCAATTGTTCGCGCTCGCCGTGCCGGACGATCTCATTCGCACCCTGGCTGACGCTGCGCCCGCTCATGTCAGCGCGCATTTCTTCTCGTTCGGCGGCTTGGGCGCGACGGCGCGCTGGGCACGGGCTGTTGCCGACGGGCGGATCGCGATCGAGGGCGAAGCCGGTTTTCGGGTCGCGCCGCCGGCGCGGGAAGGCTAGACTGTGTCCGCAAACTGCGGAGCCGGGCATGCTGTATGTGGTCCACGCGCTCGACAAGAAGGATATTTTGCCGACGCGGGCCAAGCATTACCGCGAGCACCGCATTCATCTCGATAAGGCCGGCGACTATGCCGTCGATGTAGTGACAGCCGGCACGCTGGTCGCCGATGACGGCGAGACGCCGGTCGGCAGCATTTTCGTGATCGACGCCGAGAATCGCGCCGCCGTCGACGGCTTCGCGAAGAGCGACCCGTATCACGTCAACGGTGTCTGGGACCGTGTCGCCATCCACGGCTACAACAAGAAGCGCGGCACCCCGATCGTGAGCCGGCGGTAACTCGCCTCACACGCTGCGCAGCTTCTCCCTGAGCCCCATGCGCTCCAAGCGCCCTATCACCTCGTCGGCGAAATACGGCAGCTCGTCGGCGTAATTGACCAGCGACACGGCGATGCCGGTGAGACCCGCTTTCGACAGATCGGCGAGCTGCGCCGCGACGTAGTCCGGATCGCCGACGATCGGCAGTCCGCCATTGCCCTGCGCATATTGGCTGCGGTGCATGAGAAACTTTTCCATCCCCACCGTCTCCGGTGAGATCTTGCGCAGCGCCAAAATGCTGTCGACCGCGGACCAGTCGGCGTCCTCGACAATGCAGTGGTGGAAATACTCCTCGGCTTCCTTCTTGGTCGGACGGCAGGTGATGACGCCGACGGTGTAACAGCCGATGTCGCGGTCCTGGGCGCGGGCGGCGTCCTTGGCCTGGCGCGCGCTCTGCGCGGTCTCTTCAAGCGACGTTCGGGACGCTTGAAAAAAGAATGCGTCGCAATTCTTCACCGCGAAAGCCTGGCCGACGGCGGAGGCGCCGGCATTCATGATCACCGGCCGCGTGCCGCCATAGGGTTTCGGCTTGCCGCGGATGCCTTTCATGTCGAGATATTTGCCGTGGAAATCGAAATTCTCGCGGTCGGACCAGATGAGCTTGATGACGTCGATCCATTCCTGCGCGTAATCATAGCGGTCGTCATGGGCGCGCTGCTGGACGCCGAACATGTCGAACTCGCCCTCGTTCCAGCCGACCACGATGTTGAGCCCGAAGCGGCCCTCGCTGACCTGATCGGCGGTGACCATTTGCTTCGCCGCCACCACCGGATTGAAGATCGGCGCATGCACCGTGCCGAACACGGTGATGCGCTTGGTCGAGGCCAGAAGCCCCGTCGCCCAGGTGATCGTCTCCAGCGTCGTGCCTTGATAATCGGTGTCGCCGCCATACCCTTTCCAGCGGCCGATCGGCAGCATGAAATCGATGCCGACCTCATCCGCCATCTGCGCGAGCTTCTTATTATCCGGCCAGTTGCCGGTCCAGCGCTCGGGAACGAGCGTCACCGCGCGGCCCGACGAGCAATTGGCGCCGAACAGCCCGAGCTGCAGCTTGTTGTTATTGTGCATCCTGCGGCGCGAATTGAGCGAAGGCGAAGGAGCGTGCATGACTGATCGACCCTAAAGTTTCTTGTTAGACCTTGAACGAATTCCGCCGGATGCTGGGGCATGATTTGCCGTTTCACCGCATCGATATCGCCCAGCACCCAAAGCTCGGTAATTTTGCTGCCGGACGTCGTGAAGAACGCGGCGCCGGCCCAGCGGATATCGCGGCCGGTCGGCGCGGCGCCGAAGAACTTGCCGCGATGCTTGCCGGTAAAGCGCATGCGGCAGGCGGTGCGGTCGGCCGTCGACACCATATCCTCGACGGTGCAGATGAAATTCTCAAGCGCTGCGTGCACCGCGCGCAGATAGGCGATGAAGCCGCCCGGCCCGCGCAGCTCGACGCCGAGCGAGCCGTGGAAGCGGAAATCAGCAGCAAGGATGGCGCGCGCCTCCGCCTCGTCGGCCTGGTTCCAGACCACGTCGTAGAAGCGGCTGACGAGATCGGTTGCGGTCGTGGACACGCGGCTGTTCCCTTCCCTCACCCGGGGTCTGGTTATAATGGCTGCCTTGAGGCGGCCGGTAGTCCTTACATTGCACGGCTGACGGCAGCGCAGAGAGAAATTGAAGTCAAGGATGACCGCCGTAGGCGGCGGCCCTTTGGGCCGTCCTTGGGTTCAATTTCTCTCTGCGCTCCCGTGTGGCCATGCAATGTAAGGGAAGATGCTGCCCAAGGGCAGCTATCCGTACTGAACCCTCTGCCAGTTCTCCGGCCGCCCGATGTTGACTCACCCCCCTGCAATGCCGGTGAATGAGCGAAACAATTCGGGGCCTCAATGAGCAAGGCTTGGTGCATGATCGCGGCGGCATTGGTCGCTGCGCCGGCCTCGGTTTACGCCGCCGAGCCGGTAAAAATCGGCGTCATCCTGCCGCTCACCGGAAACGCGGCGAGCGCCGGCCAATCGGCCAAGGACGCCATCGAGCTCGGCGCCGAGATCATCAACACCGCGCATCCCGAGCTCAAGGCGATGCCGCTTGCGGCGAGCGCCGGCCTGCCCGGTTTCGGCGGCGCCAAGATCGTACTCGACGAGGTCGACCACCAGGGCAATCCGCAAATCGGCGCGGAGGAGACCGCCCGGCTGATCACCCAAGACCGTGTCGCCGCCATGCTCGGCGCGTATCACTCCTCGGTGGCGCTCGCCGCCACCGCCGTCGCCGAACGGCAGGCGGTGCCGTTCCTGATCGCCGATTCGGTCGCCGCCAATATCACCACGCGCAGCTTCAAATTCACCTTCCGCACCACCCCGATCGCGCCGGACTTCGGCAAAGCCTATGCCGACTTCATCAACGACGTGAAGAAATCCGGGCGTAAGATCAACTCGATCGCTGTGGTCAACGAGAATACCGATTACGGCATGTCGGTCGCGGCCAGCATTCTCGACGCGGCAAAGGCCGGCAACATCAATGTCGCGGCGCACATCAGCTATAACGCCAACAGTTCCGACGTCTCGGCGCAGGTGATGCAACTCAAATCCGTCAATGCAGACGTCGTGATCTTCATCAGCTATACCGCCGATAGCATCCTCTATTTCAAGACGATGAAGACTCTCGACTACCTGCCGCCGATCATCATCGGCGACGATGCCGGTTTCTCCGATCCGGGCTTCATCGCCAATGCTGGCGACCTGGCGCAAGGCGCGCTCGACCGCTCAGCCTTCGATGTCGGCAAGCCCGGCAGCAACAGCTACATCGTCAACAAGCTGTTCCACGACAAATACGGCCGCGATCTTGACGACACCAGCGCGCGCTGGATGCAGGGCCTGTTCGTGCTAGCGGATGCCATCAACCGCGCCGGCTCGACGGAAGCGGAAAAAATCCGCGAGGCGCTGACGGAGACCGAGCTGAAAGCCGACCAGCTCATGATCGGCTATCGCGGCGTCAAGTTCGACAATACCGGCCAGAACAGTCTCGCCTCAACATTTCTGATTCAGCTCAAGGGCAAGCGATATGTCTCGGTGTGGCCGGACAATCTCGCCACCGACAGACTGGAATTGCCGGTCAAGGGTTGGCGCTAGCGGCGTCGTCATGACTTGAAACTGCCGCTCGCCGCACGCCGATCAGCCGCCGCGGCGCTGTCTCCAAAGGCCCGACCGTCTGCGAGGCCCTACCCCACTAAAATAATGAACAGATTCGCAGACATCACCGCTGCACAATTACCGTCGCGCCGATCTTGGCACGATTATACAGGTCGGTGATGTCATCGTTAGACATGCGAATACAGCCTGAAGACACGCCGCCACCAAGCTTCCAAGGCTCGTTCGTCCCATGGATGCGGTAGAGCGTATCGCCCAGATAGAGTGCGCGCGCACCCAACGGATTATCCGAACCGCCTGCCATGTGACCGGGCAGACTTGGAAACCGCTGCCGTTCACCCGGCGTGGGCGTCCAGTCCGGCCATTCGCGTTTGGCGGTAATTGTGCTGACGCCCGACCAAGCATAGCCCTCCATTCCAACAGCAATGCCGTAACGAATGGCCTTGCCGCCCCCGAGCACATAGTAAAGTCGCCGTTGGCTGGTGCTGACGACGATGGTTCCTCCGACGCGCGTGGTGGGATAGTCCACGACTTCGTGGGGAATGAGGCCATAAACGATGCCAAAGGGAGTTCGAAGCGACCACACTTGGCCGGATGTCTGCGAATCAGTCGGCGCACTATTCGCGCCACAGATGCCAGCCCATGTGCTGGCGATAATCATAAAGAGCAGGCCAATCGTTCTCATCACGCTTCAACTCCGCGCATATCAGGCAAAGGCTAAGAGGACCGCCAAACAGGAGACCAGCATCATAACAGGCGACCTTCGTAGCTGCTGTCACCGCTGCGCCACAGTGTAAGAAAACCGGGAACCAGGGACCTGTTGACCAAGAAGCCCCGACAGGTCCGCCTTGGGTCATTGGCGGACTTTGCGCCTAAAAGGATAGCCCCTGCATGCCTTGACGCTTCGTCGCGGCCGGGTTCGCCCCCTGGTATCCGGATGTCGATCGAGATGGCGCTTGAACCTTTCTCCGGCGTTCCTGTCTCACAGGTCAGTGGAATCCTCACGTCCCGTGGAACCCAAAGCGGAGAGTGTCATGAAATGCTCAAACCCGCACTGCAGCCGCGGAATCGGCCTGGTTGCCTACCGGCGCGGCGTGTTCGGCAAAGGACGCTACTGTTCTCGGCAGTGCCGCAACACCTTTGTGACCGAAGAGCCGAAACGGCGGCAACAAGAACAGAACGCCGCGACCTATTTCGAGTGGCTTTTCTCGCAGCCGATTGAGAATCCGCGGCCGATACTGATCCCGATCCGTGTAAGGGCTCGCTAATTCCCGAAGCGTCGCATCCTTGAGTTCGAATTCTTCTCAGCCAAAATGGCGGGCACCAAAATCAATGCGGACTTGGCGCTGCGACCGGCGCCATCTGAACGGGCTGCATTGCTGCTGCGCTGCGTAAACAACCTCCCTCTAGGCGCATCCCATTCGCCGTGCAAATGTGCGCGTCAATAATAAGCCTGATCGGCTGGGAGGTTCTCACATGCGTCGCATCCATTTGACCGTCGTCGCGGTCCTGTCCGCTTTGATCGCGGCGCCGGCCTTGGCTCAAGCGCCCTACCCCGATCGCCCGATCCGCATCGTCGTACCGTTCCCGGCCGGTGGCCCCGCCGACGCGATGGCGCGGATCATCGGCGAGAAGATGAGCGCGGATTTCGGCCAAGGCGTCATTGTCGACAACCGCCCCGGCGCCAATACGCTTGTCGGCGCGGAACTGGTCGCCAAATCGCCGCCCGACGGATACACGCTGCTTATGGCGATCAATTCAACGCTGGTGATGAATCAATATCTCTACAGCAAGCTGCCTTACGACCCGACAAAGGATTTCGTGCCGATCACGCTGGTCTCGCGGACCATGGATCTCTTGGTGGTGAATGCCGCAAGCGACGCCAAGTCGGCGAAGGACCTGATCGCCAAAGCCAAGACGCAACCCGGCAAGCTCAATTGCGGCGCCGGCACGATCACGACCAAGCTGCTCTGCGTGTTGTTCAACGAGAAAGCCGGCATCGATACCGTGCTGCTGCCCTACAACGGCAGCGCCGAAGTCGCCCACGGCATTTTGACGAAGAGCGTCGATTTCGTGTTCGACGGGCCGTCGGCGGTGCTGCCGCTGATCCAGTCCGGCGACTTGCGCGCGCTCGCCAAGCTCGATCCGCGGCCGCTGCCGGCGGCGCCAGATCTGCCGACATTGGCGGCGGCGACCGGCGTCGATCTCGGCGATATCGCGGTCTGGCTCGGGCTGGTGGCGCCGGCCGGTACACCGGCCGCGATCGTCGACAAGCTTGCTGCCGAGGTGACAAAAATCCTCGGCGATCCCCAAGTGAAAGCGCGGGCCGACGCAGTCGGGCTGTTTCCCACGACCGATACGCCTGCGGAATTCGCAGCCTTCATCCAGCACGAAGCCGCGCGCTGGCCGGAGGTCGTCAAGCGAAGCGGGATGCATTTCGATTGAGCCGCGCGGGCTGAGCGAAGCTTAAGTGTATGAGATCATTTAAACTTGATCATGCCGCCGCTGGTCAGCGGCCGCAGACGAGTACACGATCGATGCTTTAGAATGTGAGCCCTACTCGTCCTAGCCCTTCGGACGCGAAAGCGTCACCACCTGCGCAATAGCGAGGAGCAAAATGGAACGAAAAAAGGCGTCAGATTTCCCGCAGGAGCTTTTAGACCTGTTTGATCAATACGTGCATGGCGGAATCAGCCGCCGGGCATTTCTCAATGGGGCCCAGACCTTTGCCGTGGGCGGCGTTACTGCGGCGGCGCTCTTCGAAATGCTGAAGCCGAACTATGCCTGGGCAGTGCAAGTTCCGGAAGATGACAGCCGAATTGATGCCGCGTCGGCGACTGTTGCCTCGCCCAAAGGTAATGGCAGCATCAACGGCTACTTGGTGCGGCCACGGAACGCGAGTGCGAAGCTGCCCGTCGTCATCATCATCCATGAGAACCGGGGCCTCAATCCGTATATCAAGGATGTCGCGCGGCGATTGGCGGCCGCCGGTTTCATCGCATTCGCGCCCGACGGACTGACTTCGGTTGGCGGGTATCCAAATGATGACGAGAAAGGCGCCCAGCTCTTCCAACAGCTCGACCGCGCCAAGATGACCGAGGATTTCTTGGCGGCGGCAGTCTGGCTCAAATCGCGCCCGGACAGTACCGGCAAGCTCGGCGCTGTCGGCTTCTGTTTCGGCGGCGGCGTTGTCAACCAGCTGGCGGTGCAAATGGGCGCCGATCTTGCCGTGGCGGTTCCGTTCTACGGAAGTCAACCAAGCGCCGCGGACACCGCCAAAATCAAGGCGCCACTGCTGGCGCATTATGCCGAGCTCGACACGCGGCTTACCAGCGGCTGGCCGGCTTTCGAAGCGGCGCTGACCGACGCTCATGTGACCCACCAAGGTTATGTCTATGCCGGGGCCAATCACGGGTTTCACAACGATACGACACCGCGTTACGATGAGGCCGCAGCCAAGTTGGCGTGGGAACGCACATTGCAGTGGTTCAATAAATATCTGAAGTCACCGGGCGCGAGCTGATTGACGGGCTAAGAAATCTGGTGGCCGTGAGACTGGAATTCAGATGCGCAGACGCGTGTTGCAGCGGCTGATCGTCAGTGCACTGGCGCTTTTCTGTTTCGCCGGCGGTCGGGCCGCGGCGCAGGAGGCGATCGGTGCTGTCAGCCGCATCCAGGGCGAGGCGAGCGGAACGCGCGGCGGCGCCACGCAGGCGCTTGGCCCCAACGCGTCCGTCTTTCCCAACGAGGTCGTATCGACCGGCGACGGCACGCGGCTCGAACTCATGTTCAAGGACAATACGCGGCTCACGCTCAGCGAAAAGACGAAGCTGACGCTCGATACCTATGTCTTTGACCGGGCCGCCGGCCTCGGAACGATAAAGTTTGAAGTGGTCGGTGCATTCAGATTTCTGTCAGGCCGGGTTTCGAAGCTGGCGAAAACCGCTGTCAACGTGACAACGCCGGTGGCGAATATCGGCATCCGCGGAACGGAATTCTGGGCCGGGCCGATCGACAATCAGGCGCTTGGCGTATTCCTGATCGATGGCGCCGTCACGGTGTCGAACGCGGCGGGCGCGCAGACCCTGAGCCAGCCCGGCCAAGGCACCAATATCGCAGCCCCAGGCGCGGCGCCCGGGCCCGTCACCCTCTGGCCATCGGACAAGGTCAACCGCGCGCTTGCGACCGTGACGTTCCGATAGCGCGTGACCCAAATGCGGCCTGCATCTTGATTAAGCTGCAATTCCGCCGTGGACAAAGAGCCGGCGAACACAGGCGACGGCGCCGCGGATTTTCGGCGCGCGTCGTTGCCACTGCAATCCTGGCGACAACCACCTTGGACGGCGTGGCTATCAGAGCGCAGTCCCCGCATCCATCGCCACCGGTCGAAGACATTGGCTCAACGATTGAGAATCTCGAGCCAGGCCGCGGCGCCGGCATGTATCCAGTGTTCACATCCGCGGATCTTCACGCGGGCTCGGCGACTGCGCGCCAAGCGCTCATCATCATCCATGGCAGACTACGCAACGCGTCGGACTACTACGCGACCGGACTAGCGATCGTCAAAGCGGCCGGCGCGGCCGGTGACGAAACGATCGTGGTTGCACCACAATTTCTAAGCGGCGCCGATGCGACGGCGCATCATTTGTCTGATCGCTACCTGCGATGGGGCCGAGGTTGGGAGGAAGGAGCACCTGCACAAGATCTTGCTTCGTTTCATTCCGACGATCATCCAGCCAGTTCATACGACATTCTGGACGACGTGGTTGCGAAGCTGTCGAATAAGCTTGCCTTTCCCTCGCTACGAAGAATTGTTTTTGTCGGTCATGGTGGCGGCGCTCAAATGCTCGCCCGCTACGCCGTCGTGATGCGGTCGCAACCGGGGCCTCCCGTGAGTTTTGTGATCGCCAACGCGGGAACGTATCTCTATCCGACGACGGCACGGCCGGCGCCTCTCCCCTGTCCGGATTTCAATCTGTGGAAATACGGGTTGGACAAGCCACCGCCCTATGTCGGAGAGACCGGCACAATCCTGAATAACTTCGCCACGCGAGACGTCACGCTCCTCTTGGGATCGAAGGACAGAAAGGCCACCGGCATCCTCGATCAGTCCTGTGCGGCAAAAGCCCAAGGACGCGATCGGTTCGAACGCGGACAAAATTTCGCTCGCGCCATGAGCAGCATAGCCCCGCTCATGAAATATCTCATCGTTCCGGGCGCCGGACACAATGAAAAGGACATGCTGCTCTCAAGCCAGGCCATGGAAGCGATCTTTTCTCACGATGTGGCGCGCTGAAATAATCATCCCGCGGTCACTCGCGTCGTCTGGTGCAGGACCACCGCGGCTTGCGCACCGCGCCTTGGCAGGGTCGGCCGCGTGGCCCATATGTCACCTGGCATAACCGTCAGCGCGGCAAGGAGTGATAATGAGCGGCGTCGATATTTTTTCACCTTTCACTTTGGGTCCCCTCACCCTGCCCAACCGCGTCGTCATGGCGCCGATGACGCGCAACCGCGCCGGCCCGGCCAATGTGCCGGTGCCGATGAACGCCACTTATTATGCGCAGCGCGCGAGCGCGGGCCTGATCGTCAGCGAGGCGACGCAGGTGTCGCCGCAGGGTGTCGGTTATCCCGGCACGCCGGGGATTTATTCGCCCGAGCAGGTCGCTGGCTGGAAGGTCGTGACGGAAGCCGCGCACAAGGCCGGTGGGCGGATCTTTTTGCAGCTCTGGCATGTCGGGCGGATTTCGCATCCGTCGCTGCAGCCGGGCGGCGCGCTGCCGGTGGCGCCGTCGGCGATCGCGCCGGCCGGCCAGGCCATGACCTATGACGGCATGAAAGCCTTTGTCACGCCGCGCGCGCTCGAGACGGCGGAGATTGCCGGCATCGTCGAGGATTTCCGACGCGGCGCGCGTAACGCCAAACAGGCCGGCTTCGACGGCGTCGAGCTGCACGGCGCCAACGGTTATCTCATCGATCAGTTCTTGCGCGACGGAGCCAACAAACGCACCGACCGTTACGGCGGCAGCGCGGCCAACCGCGCGCGGTTGCTCGTCGAGGTGACGGAGGCGATTACAGGCGAATGGGGCGCCGATCGCGTCGGCGTGCGGCTGTCGCCCGCGGCGGCGTTCAACGACATGGCCGACAGCCATCCGGCGGCGACGTTTTCGACCGTGGTCAACGAGCTCAACCGCTTTGGCCTCGCCTATCTGCACATCGTCGAGCCCATTGCCGGCGATCCGATTGCAGCCGGCGAGATGCCCGACATCCGTTTCTTCCGCAAAATTTGGCGCGGCGCGCTCATGGGCAACAAGGGCTACGATCTCGCCCGTGCCAATGCCGTGATCCGCGGCGGCGCGGCCGATCTTGTCTCGTTTGCAGCGCTGTTTCTCGCCAATCCGGATCTGCCCGAGCGTTTCCGCCGCGGCGGGCCGTTCAATCCGCCGGACCGCAAGACCTTCTACGGCGGCAGCGCCGGCGGTTATACCGACTATCCGGCGATGGGGACCTGATTTCACAAGCTAAATCAATATCTTGCTGGAAAGCGCATTGTTGTGACAACAGTCACTTCGGCCATTGGCCGACCGCGTTAGGTTGGCGTTAATGGTTTAACAAGGCGTCAGCAGGGGACTTCGATGAGCACCGCCATTCAATATCTGGTCAGAAAGACCAACGAGATTTTCGAAACGAAGATGCAGCACGCCGCCCAGAAGATCAGCGAGCGGCAACAGATCTTTTATCGCCGCGCTTCGTAGGTGACGGCGCTCATTTGAACGCGTCTTCGATGTTCACCACCCTTACATAAAGAGCACGGTGATATTCGGCCGGAACGCCCGGAGGCGATCTCAATCCAGCCTGATGTCGGCGGCGTGAATGACCTTGCCCCATTTGTCGTTTTCGCTGGCGATGAATTTGGTGAATTGCGCAGGCGTCATCGGCATCGGCTCGACGCCGAGCTCGGCGAGCCGCGCCTTCGGCTCGGGCTGCGCCAGCGCTGCGGTGAGCGCCGCGTTGAGCGTGCCGATGACATTGGCCGGCGTATCCTTCGGCACGCCGATGCCATACCAGCCGACCGCCTCATAGCCCGGCACGAATTCGGCCACGGTCGGCAGGTTCGACAGCGCCGCCAAGCGCGCCGGCGTTGTGACCGCGAGCGCCCGCACTTTGCCGGCTTTGACGAATTCCATCGACTGCGGAATCGGATTGACCACAAATTGCACCTGCCCGCTGATCAGGTCGGTCATGTAATTGGTGCGATACGGCACGTGAACCAAATCGACGCCGGCCATCATCATGAACAGCGCGCCGAACAGATGCGACGACGTGCCGTTGCCGCCGGACGCCATATTGATCTTTCCCGGATTTGCCTTGGCATAAGCGATGAATTCGGGAATGGTCGTCGCCGGCAAGGCATTTGTGACCAGCACGACATAGGGCGCATTGGCGGTGGTCGAAACCGGCGCGATGTCGCGGATGAAATTGAAATTGAGATTTTGGTAGAGCGAGACGTTGAGCACGTTGGTCAGAACGTCGGCGAGGATCGTGTAACCGTCCGGCTCCGCCCGCACCACCACCTCAGTGCCGATATTGCTGCCGGCGCCCGGCCGATTATCAACGACGAATTGCTGACCGAGCCGTTCCGACAGCCATTGCGCCGCCAGCCGCGCCATGATGTCGGGCGCGCTGCCGGCAGGAAATCCCACGATCATGTGCACCGGCCGCGACGGATAAGTGTCCGCCCGCGCGCGCCGGCGCAGCGCCGGAAGCACCGCGGCACCCGCCGCCAGTTGCAGGAAGTTTCGGCGCAAAAGCTTCAAGGCGGCCTCCCGTGGCTGCACGCAATCCATCCCAGGTCCTGCAAATGTATCCGATGTCTCGCGCTGCCGAAAGCAGGAGGCGATTTCTGTTTTATGGCTGAAAGCCCGCAGCGGCGTCTATGCCAACGTGCCGTGGCAGTGCTTGTATCTTTTGCCCGAGCCGCAGGGGCACAAAATCGGGAGGGAAAAGGCACCGTCAAGACGAGAGGCAAAAACCGTGCGATGCCAGAGGTGCGAGAGATGGCCGTCAAGCCATCATAATTCGTCCAAGTTCGCCGGCACCTCCCCGAAGGACTTCAATACCGCGGCGTCGTCAAAGTTGCCCATGTTGGCGTCGCCGCTTCGCTTAAACGCAAGCGCGCCGGCATTGGCAGGATCCCGTGACATCGCCTCGGCCCGCCGGATCGCGGCTCGTTCGTTGGGCATCTCTTGTGCTTCGCCAGGCGCCGCACCTTCTTCAGTGCGCACAAACGGCAAGGCTACATAGTATGTGACGGCCATTTCGATCTCTTACCGTCCTTTCCGCGCAGGGTCGCGAAGACTTATGAGGCTCTACCGCGGCGAACCACAGTCAAAAATCGCTGGCCACCAGTTCGTAAGAGCCTTTGCGACCGCGTCCATAGACCTTTGCGGCAATTGCATAAATCAACTTGCGGTTCAAATCGAAGGCGTTGAGAATTCCGTCCTTGTCGAACTTCATGCTGGGCGAAATTCGTCTAAGGGCATCATCAGTCACGAAAAACGACGCCTCCATCGCGCTGTCATACCCCCAAAATCGCACAGCGCACCGCGTCGCATCAAACGAGCGGCTTTGATTTGGAAAGTTAAGCGGCATAGTTCAATTCCTGCTACTGGGCCGCCTGGAAATCTTGGATGTCAAACGTCACCTTAACGTCTTGTAGGCCTTACTCGTGAGAGTCGGATCACCCGAAGCGGTGTCGGTGACGAGACCGGCGGACTTCAGTTCTGAAATCCCTTTCTTGACAGTCTTGGCGCTGCCAACTCTCATATTCAACTGTATCAAAGGAATACCAATGCCAGGCAATCGATTGAAAGACTGGAACTTCTGAAACACTTCTTGAGCTTCCCAACTGAGTTCACGTTTATCAATCATTTCCAAATTCACCCGCAAGGTTTTTCATTTTTTGTGTCAGCCGACATTGGAGTCGTTTTAGAAAACCGTGACGGCATTGCAAAGGCCCGAACAAATCCCGGGCCTTTGCTTTTGTTGTTGAGGTGAGTTTAAAAGTCCATGCCGCCCATGCCGCCGCCAGGCATCGCGGGACCCGCACCATCCTTCTTCGGCCTTTCGGCGATCATGGCTTCCGTGGTGATTAATAGCCCGGCAATCGATGCCGCATTCTGCAGGGCCGCCCGAACAACCTTGGTCGGGTCAATGATGCCTTTGGAAATTAGGTTCACATACTCGCCATTCTGGGCGTCGAAACCGTAGCCATATTGATCCTTTTCAAGGATCTTGCCGACAATTACGGAACCGTCCTCCCCGGCGTTTGACGCGATCTGGCGCGCCGGAGCCGAAAGGGCCTTGCGGACGATCTCGACGCCAGTCTTCTGGTCGTCGTTCTGCGTGCGCACCTTCTTGAGTACCTCGCCAGCACGCAACAACGCTACGCCGCCGCCTGGAAGAATCCCTTCCTCGACTGCCGCGCGGGTCGCGTGCATGGCATCATCCACGCGGTCTTTGCGCTCCTTGACCTCGATCTCGGTCGCGCCGCCGACGCGTATCACCGCGACGCCGCCGGCAAGCTTGGCGAGACGCTCCTGCAGCTTCTCACCATCGTAGTCTGAGGTAGTTTCCTCGATCTGCGCTTTGATCTGGATAATGCGCGCTTCGATGTCGGACTTTTTGCCCGCGCCGTTGACAATGGTGGTGTTCTCCTTCTCGATTATCACCTTCTTAGCGCGGCCGAGCATGTTCACAGTAACCTTGTCGAGTTTGATGCCAAGCTCCTCGCTGATCGCCTGAGCGCCGGTGAGAATCGCTATGTCTTCAAGCATGGCCTTGCGGCGATCACCAAAGCCTGGTGCTTTCACCGCCGCAACCTTGAGGCCACCGCGCAGCTTGTTGACGACAAGCGTAGCCAAAGCCTCGCCCTCAATATCCTCGGCGATGATTAAGAGTGGCTTCGAGGTCTGCACCACCGCCTCGAGCAGCGGCAACAATTCCTGCAGGCCTGAAAGCTTCTTATCGTAGATCAGGAGATAGGGGTCCTCCATCTCTACCCGCATCTTTTCGGCGTTGGTGATGAAGTAGGGAGAGATGTAACCGCGATCGAATTGCATGCCCTCGACGACCTCGAGTTCAGTCTCCAGGGATTTTGCTTCTTCGACCGTAATCACGCCCTCGTTGCCAACTTTCTTCATCGCATCGGCGAGGAATTTGCCAATTTCGGTATCGCCGTTGGCGGAAATCGTGCCGACCTGGGCGATTTCCTCATTCGAGGTGACTTTTTTCGAGTTTTTCTTAAGGTCCTCGACCACCGCGTCAACCGCAAGATCGATACCACGCTTTAGATCCATCGGATTCATGCCAGCCGCCACTGACTTGGCGCCTTCGCGTACAATGGCGTGAGCCAGAACTGTGGCGGTCGTCGTGCCGTCCCCGGCAAAGTCGGACGACTTCGAAGCAACCTCACGCACCATTTGCGCGCCCATGTTCTCGAACTTGTCCTCCAGCTCTATCTCCTTGGCGACGGTAACGCCGTCCTTGGTAATGCGGGGAGCACCATACGATTTGTCGAGCACGACATTGCGGCCCTTGGGACCGAGCGTCACGCGCACCGCATTGGCGAGGATATCAACGCCGCGCATCATTCTGTCGCGCGCGTCTACTGAAAATCTAACGTCTTTGGCAGCCATGTGAAACTCCATTCATTGTTTGTTTAAGCGAGTACCGAGCAATCGACGACAGGCGTCATGCGGCTTTTTTCTTGGCCGGCGATACGGCAGCGCCATCAAGCACGCCCATGATGTCGCTTTCCTTCATGATCAAGTAATCGACGTTATCGAGCTTGACCTCGGTTCCCGACCATTTGCCGAACAACACGCGGTCGCCGACTTTCAAGTCGATCGGGGTCAACTTCCCGCTCTCGTCGCGGCCGCCAGGACCGACAGCGATGATTTCGCCTTGTGAGGGCTTCTCCTGGGCGGTGTCGGGGATGATGATGCCGCCGGCGGATTTCGCGTCGGCATCAATACGCTCGACAACAACACGATCGTGTAATGGACGAAATTTCATGTGCTTCTCCTGCGATATGTAAATTTGCCAGTGGTGAAGTGTGGCTCACCATAATTGCGAGTTGGAAGGAGCTTCTGTTCTCTTTAGTTAGGCGGCGCCGAGCCATCGTCCTTATGTTTGTGCAAGAACCGGGCGATTTGTCCTCTCAGCTCCGCCGTGGTCAACAGCTCACCCATCGATCCGGCCGTGTCAAAGAGCTCCCGCTGAAGTTTGGCGGGAATCGTGTTCCACTGCATGATGACCGAAGCGCCGAGGCATCGAAGAACATGCTCCTCTTCCGCGACGAGAATGGCGTGGATGGGTTGTTTCTCGTTTGACGGCTGAAGAGTCTTGTCGAAATTGCCGGCCAGCCATTCTTCATTTTCAGCAAGCGAGCCGAAACTGTCGCTCGAATCTTGATATTTGCGAACTTGGCTCGGATCGGTGGCTCCCTTGCTGAGTGCACCGTATTCGGCCGACTTCGCGCGATATTGTTTAATGTTGAACATTTAGCCTCCTTTTTTGCGACGACAGCTTGATCAAGCGGTCGGAAAAGGGATGCAGAAAATTTCTCGAGCACGGCCGCAAGCGGAGACGCGCGGCGTGTCCGCAGACGCAAATAGCATCTGCACGCGAGGCGCGATCAACTTTAAGATTAGAAATTGAGATTAAAACTGTGCCCGCCGATGACGCCAGCGATGCCCGTAGGTGAACGGCGACTTCGGCACGTCACTGTTTTGTGGGCAACTGGCAGGCAAACCGTTGCTCGCCTTCACTTCCATTTGTGGTGCCGAAAGCAAACCACAAGTACCCGTCGAGACTTTATTTGCTTTTGAGGGCGATTGGGGTCGGTTCACCAGTTTAAACAAGAATGGCTCGCCATTTGGCCACTATTGGGGCCCTTCTTGGAGGCTGCCGAAATTTCTCGGCCAATATGAGAAAACAAAATATGAAAGACGCACACAACAAGGCGGCAGAACATCACGAGTCCGCGGCAAAGTCCCATCGTGCCGCCGCCGACTCTCACGGCAAGAACGACCATATCAAGGGCAAGGAGCACGCGACCCAAGCCCAGCAGCACGCGCAGAACGCCAACGAGCATTCCAAGACGGCGAATACGAAAAGCGCCCAACAGAAATAATGACTTCCAGCGAGGAGCCGGCGATCATGTCGGCTTCTCGGTGGGTTATATGCATATAATTCTTTTCAATTTGGTCGGCGGCTTCACGAAAACTGAACCAATTAGCTGTAGAAATTGTGCTCATTTCCTCCTGGAGCTTTATCGCCCCCGCGGGGGCAATAGCCGCTTTACGGGTTGAAGCGGCGCCGACCGGCAGCGGCCTCAACGCAGGACGTCGGCCCGCGTTTCAGAGAGCGCACTCCGCCAGGGGATGTGCGATGCAAGATGACACAAAGGCAATCATGAGTGAGCGACAACCTGGACCGGAAAGGTCAATAGCCGCGCGCCCGAGGCGGTGGCCCCAAAGCTTCAGCCGCCCCGAATCCAAGAGCTCTCAGGGCGCACAAAGAAATTATGAACGGTATCTGGCGCTCGCTCGTGCGGAAGACCAAAACGGCAATAGAGTCGGGGCAGAGAATTACTACCAGTACGCCGAACATTATTTCAGATCGATGTCCTCTGACACAGAAGGGACGTAACCTGATGTCTTTTAAGTTTCTTGTCGGGCAAACCGTTGAGTACACGCCTATCGGCGAGAAGAAAGCTGGTCTCTTCAAGATTGTGCGGCAGATGCCGAAGGAGGACCAGGCGGTCGACGCATATTACCGCATCAAGAGCGAGGCCGAAGCCCATGAGCGTAATGTACTCGAATGCCAGTTGAGTCCCGACGTGGACGCCGATAGCTCATTTGCCGCGGTTACCCCTGGTGATAACGAGGGCGTTGAGAGAGACCAAAAAACGCTACCGTGATCTGTCATCTCGATCGCCATTGTAGTGTTCTGCGCGGCCGCGAAGGGTTAATTGCGGAATGATGCAGCGATCGTGATCCGACTGGGCGCGGTCAATCACCGGTGCCGGGATTAGGTGAGAAATGCTGGAGTTTGTCCGGCTTACCCTGCCATTCTTTGGCGTCGGCCGGCGGTTCCTTCTTGATGGTTATGTTGGGCCATGTCTTAGCGTATTCGGCGTTGATCACTAGCCACTTTTCCATACCCGGTTCCGTGTCCGCCTTTATCGCATCGACCGGGCATTCGGGCTCGCACACGCCGCAATCGATACACTCATCCGGGTGAATGACGAGCATGTTCTCGCCCTCGTAAAAACAATCCACGGGGCAGATTTCCACACAATCCATCAGCTTACATTTGATGCAGCTCTCGTTGACTACATAGGTCAATTGTGGGTCCTTTCAGCAGATCGCAGTGGTCATTCGCGATGTGCGTGCTCGAGCCACTCGCTCTGAAAATTGGCTTACAATGCCGACCGGCGACGTGGAAGTGAGCGCCTGTATTGTCGTACTTGCAAGGTAATACGGCGTAACGAGTCCGCTTCGGGTCATTCGCTGCCACGCCGACCACTGCGCCGGCGGGGCAGTTAAGCCCTCAATAACGGACACGAGGGTAAAAGGTCAGCGGGGCCGCCAAAGGTCGCGAAGGGTCGAAAGCAAACATTCCCCTGTTCATCGCGAGCACCGGGATTTAGCCGCAGACCCCATTGTGGCCGGTCTGCGCGGCGATGCGGGCAACCGCGGAAAAGCGCAGAGCCGGGGGGATGCAGCACGAGAATGAGCATCAAAGCTGCCTTCGTGACCCTCGCTGCGCGGGCATGTTCGGGGAAACTCCTCGCCTGCCTGCGATTGCCGTCCGCAATGCGCGTGACCGTCCGGCCGGGGGCCAAGGCGATGTCCTTCGCTCTGCTGCTTCTCGCGGGCTGCGCCACCTTCAATCAGCCCGTCAACACGCCCGTAGCAGTCGGCTCAAGTCCGATGAGGCAATTGGCGCCTCCGGAAGTGGGGGGCGACACCGCGGTGGCGCTCGCCTTCTCCGGCGGCGGAATGCGCGCCGCCGCCTTTTCTTATGGAGTATTGCGCGGTCTCAATCGTGTTCCGACACGAGATGGAAAGAACTACCTGGACCGGGTGATATTTGTGTCCGGTGTGTCGGGTGGCTCCGTGACGGCGGCCTATTTCGGACTCAAAGGCCGCGCGGCGCTCGCCGATTTTCGTGAGCGCTTTCTCATACGCAACGCCGAAGAGGATTTGACCACGGAGGTCAGTCTTCGAAATATCGCCCGGGGCCTCAACGGCGGAGTGAACGACGCGAGCAGGCTTCCGGCCTGGCTTGATCGCAACCTTTTCAACAACGCGACGCTCGGCGACGTATTGCAGCCCGGCAAGCCGATCATCTGGATCAATGCCTCCGACCTCTACAACAGAACACCGTTTCTGTTTTCACCGGAGACGTTCGCGGCCTTATGCAGCGATATCACAAAATATCCCTTATCCAACGCGGTCGCCGCTTCGGCCGCCGTGCCTGTCGCGTTCGTGCCCATCGTGCTCGAGAGCTTTCCGACGGCTTGCACGACACCGCTGCCGCCATGGGTCGGCCGCGTCATCGCCGATCGCAATGCGGGGGCGCAAGTGCGCGCCTTCGCCGAAGCGCTCACGCACTATCGCGACCCCGGGCAGATCGAGTATTTGAAGCTGGCTGACGGCGGCATTACAGACAATTTCGGTCTTTCCGGCCTTGTGATCGCTCGGGCAGCGGCGGACAAGCCTTACCTACCGCTCACGCCGGACAAGGCGGTGAGATTGCGCCGTCTCATATTCGTGGTGGTCAATGCCGGCCAGGCACCCGAGGGTAATTGGGCGCATACGATCGAAGGGCCCGCCGGCGCCGATTTGCTCAATGCTGTGACGGACACCGCGGTGAACTCTGCCGTCCGCAGCGGGTTCGATGCGTTCCGCTTAAGTCTTCGCGATTGGGAGGAATCAATACGCAAATGGCGCTGCGGCCTGTCAGGCGCCGAAGCACGGCGGCTCGGCGCGTCGAGCGATTGGCGCTGCAGCAACTTCACGTTCCAGATTGTCCAGGTGGGATTCGATTTGTTCGACCCGCAGCGCGCCGCGAAATTGTCGTCTATCCCGACCCGCTTCAAACTGCCGATCGACGACGTGGACCTGTTGATTCAGTCGGGGAGTGAGGCTGTTCTCAATCATCCCACTTTTAAAGGCCTGTGATCAGCGGGCCTCATAACTGGGCGCTGGCGGTGTTTCCCAGGGCAGCCGCTCGATTTCGTTGAGCTGTTTGGTCTGATTTGACAGGAACACGACGACCCGCAACCCGTCGGTATAATAGGGATCCCCTGTCAGGTTTGCGCGCGGATCCGATATTTGCGCGGCACCGACGCCGCCCACGAACCCATATCGCTCAACAAACCCGGACATTAAGAGATCTTGCAAAAGATAGCCGCGGTCGAAATCCACGTCCGGTCCGATTTTATGTGTCGTCAAGTTCCAAGTTTGATCCGTCAGGCGCACACCAATGTCACGGCTCACCTGACCAATCCACACCCTGCGAGATTGGAAAGTGTATGGAGCCAGCCACAGCCGAGCGTGGATCCGCTCGTTAATGGTCGATCGCGCTTTCTGAATGGCCACATCCTCACGCCGACCAAAGACATAAAGCGGGCTGACCGGCGAGGTGAGATACTCATCGCGAAAGATGAACGCGCGCGCCGTGTCGATCATGCTTGCGATGTCGAGCTTCTGAGTAAGGTGCCAGTCGCGGGAGATAAACGGAACAACCGGATCGCGCCCACCCTCTATGATGACCAGATTCAGAGGATCGCCCGGCCGCGTGGCATCGGAGTTTGTCGTGCAGCACGGATATTCGGCAAGTGTCGCTCGCAACGCATCGAGATCGAGGTCCGCGATTTTCTGACCGGGATAGACGCTGTCAGCACGAACACCCGGGCCGACAAAGGCGGGCCCGGGAATAGGCAACGCGAAATCGAATGTCTCAAGGCGGTTATTTCCAACAACGACAAAACGCGCGTATTTCACGCCAGCATCCGCTTCCCCATAGACAAAGCCTGCAGTCCGCGAATGAGGCAGAAGCAGGCTCGGCATCTGCCGCTTTATAAAGTAGGCGTCCCGCTTGCGATTTGCAGCGGACGAAAAAGCTCCGTGGAACCTGTAGGAGACTTCGTCAGGCGAATAATATTCACTGTCGGTCGCGATCTGAAGATAGACGAGTTGATCGTCCGTCTCATTTTCGATCTCAAGCCAGATCGGCTGAATGCCATATTTTGCCAAATCTTCCCCGAAGCTTCGCCGGCTTTCGTTTTTTCCGAGCGCGCTCGCGCTTATTTTTATGCCAGACGCGGATTTTTGCTGTGCACGGGCGATAAAATCGGAGTCCGCGCCCGGATCCGGATTGAACCGAAACGAGCCGATCATCATCACGGCAGCGGATGCGCAGATGACAGTGACGATAACCAATATTTTGAGCAGTCGGGCTTTATTCAAGCGACCAGCGCCAATGAGTTAGCGCGAATAGTACAGGGTCCCAGAGCGAATGTCAGGGCGTGTAGGTCACAACCAGAACCACCGCAAGAACCGCGCCGACGAGGTAATCGAGCGAGGTGGCGGTGTCCGCTTTGCATCCAACGCATGCGAATGTTGAAGATCGCTGCGTCCGCGGAAGGGCCGTAAAGGCTCAGAGCAGTCATTCGTCAGCCGTGTCGGCGCCGTATAGAGTTGCTATGCTTATAATGGGCGGATCGAATAGATTACTTCGCCCTTGAACTTCCCCGCTTGCGGCACCCATGGGAAGTAGATCACCCATTGCAGATGCACCTGCGTGCCGACGTCATTCAGGCCGGCGAACGGCTTGACGAGTGTCCCGGTCATATTCACCACGTCGAGGACACCCTGCGGGCCGATGACCAGCGCCTGCGGCACCCACTGCATCCCCTGCAAAGAACTCAGGAATACGCGGTAGAACTCGGCGGCCTGCGCATGGCCCGCCCAGCGCTGCGCCGCGGGCACCAGCTCCATCACGCAATCATCGGTGAAGACGCTGAGCATGATCTGCATCTGCGTCTTGAATTCATCCTCCGTGAACGGCTTGAACAGCACCTCTTCGGCGTGAACGTGAGTCAGCCAAGCGCGCCGGATCGCGTCGTAGCCCTCTGACGTTATGCCCCAGGTGATCGGCAGGCCTTTAAAGCGAGGATCGCTGAGCAACTGTGCAACCGGATCAACGTCCATTCTTCGCCCTCGCAGGAGCCCTGAGGGGATGTCTTGGTGCGAGTGTCGAAGTTTAGCCCGCTCCGATCGTATTTGACACCGGGGACCCAACGGCGGCCCCAACTTCAGCGCGACGTCTGCTGTGGATCACAAACCGACGCGGCGGCGCAACCGTTCAGGGCCAAGAGCGGACATTAGCCCGGCTAATCGATCACCTTGTCGGCGCGCCAGCAGCCGCGGCGGTATGGTTAATCATTGGTTAAGACTTTTGCGCCATCGTTGTCGAGTACGCGGATTGGGCCTGGCTGGCTCACCGCATACCTCCATAGGTTCGTTCGCTGGCCGACATTTGCGACCTGAATGTCGAAGCGACGTCTGAACGCGGAGGATGGAACCATGCAGCACATTTTCCTCAGATTGGCGACGGCGACGGCCTTTACTGTTGCGTCGGCGGCGACGGTCCTAGCGGCCGATATCCCAAGGATGGTCTATAAGGCGCCGCCACCGGCACCGGCGTTGTACAATTGGACCGGATTTTATGTTGGCGCTCACGGCGGCGGCACGTGGTCCGGCATGGACTGGTTCTACCCATGCACTGCGACGAATCTCCCTCAACCAATCCCATGCAATCGGCCGCAAGGAGGCCATAGCGGAGACAGTTGGCTTGCCGGCGGCCAAGTCGGATTCAACTACCAAGTCGGGCAATGGGTCTGGGGCATCGAGGCAGAGTTCAGCGCAACAGCATTCAAGAAAGACAATGTGGATATCGATTTCCCTACTGACATCCTCCATACCCGCACGGACACCATCGGCACTGTGGCACCCCGCCTGGGACTGGCTTGGGATCGGGTGCTGCTTTATGCCAAAGGTGGCGCCGCTTGGGTGCACAACGACTACTGGCTGTCAGTTGCACCGGGTGTCCCCGGTTTATCAGGCTTGACAACTCTGACAGGGGACGCAACGCGGTGGGGCTGGATGGTCGGCCTCGGTGTTGAGTACGCCCTTGCGCAAAATTGGTCCGCCAAGATCGAGTACAATTATTTGGATTTTGGAACCGAGCACGTTCTACTCACCAGCAACGGCACAATACCGGGACAGTCCCCAATCGATGAGGACATCAGGCAAAGGAATCAAGTTGTCAAAGTCGGCTTGAATTACAAGTTCGACTGGGGCGGGCCGCTCGCTGGAAGATATTGATCGCATCACGCCCTCGACTTTAAGGGAGCCGGTGTCCGCTTAACGCGGGGATGGCCGACGGCGCTTACGCGCCAAGCTTCTCCGCCAATTCCTCAAGGCTCTGCACCGCATAGTCGACCGGCACGCTCGGCGCGGCTTCGCCGCGGCCGAGGCCGTGTTCGTTCGGCCGCGCGAGATGCGCGGAGCACAGACCGAGTGCGGTGGCGGCGGCGAGATCGTTGGAATGCGCGGCCACCAGCATGCACTCTTGGGGTTTCAGGTCGAACGCAGTCGCGGCGGCGAGATAGACGCCCGGCTTCGGCTTGAAATCCTGCGCGATATCGGCGCCGAGAATGGCGTCCCACGGAAAATTGTTGCGGCGCGCCAGATCGACCATCAGCGAAATATTGCCGTTCGACAGCGGCGCCAGCCAGAATTTTTTCTTCAACCGCGCCAGCCCCGGCGGCACGTCGGGCCAGGCATCGAGCCGGTGCCATCCGAGATTGAGATTTTGCTTCTCGTCCTCGCCGAGCCCGGTGACGCCGAAACGTTGCAAGACCGCTTCGAGGTTCTGCCGGTGCAGAATGTCGAGCTTGCAATAGGCGCGGCGGCCCGCGCGCACTTCTTCCAGCGCCGGCTGATATTCGCCGCGCCAGGCGTCGGCGAAAGCCGGCCAGTCGAGCGCATAGCCGCGCGGCTTGAGAATGGCTTCCGCTTCGCGCGCGATCGAGGCGCGAAAATCGACCAGCGTGCCGAACACGTCATAGAACAGAGCTTTCACCGGATCCGCCATGCGCAATATCCCTAGCTCAAAGGCTTTCGGGGTGCCAAAAGCATCCTCCCGATATTGGCACATAGCTTAGTCCAGGAGACGACGATGCCGGAAGACGTTGCCGACCTGTTGCACGAATTGATCGTGTCGACGCGCATTCTCGCCAATGAAAATGTACTCGATGCCTTCGGCCATGTCAGCGTGCGCAATCCGAACGATCCGAGCCGCTATTTCATCCCGCGCCATCGCGCGCCGGAACTGGCGGAGATTGCCGACATCGTCGAGCTGACGCTCAACTCCGAGCCGGTGCGGCCGACCGAACACCGCCTCTATAGCGAGCGCGTGATCCACGGCGAAATCTACAAGGCGCGGCCGGACGTGCATGCCGTGGTGCACCATCATGCGCATGCGGTGCTGCCTTATGCCATTTCGGGACGCCAGATGGTGCCGGTGTTTCACCTCGGCGCCGTCATCGGGCACGTGCCGTTCTGGGATCAGCGCGACGAATTCGGCGACACCAATATGCTGGTCACCAAGCCGGAAGAAGGCGCTTCCTTGGCGCGCGCGCTCGGACCTAATTGGACGGTGCTGATGCGCCGCCACGGCGCCACCGTCGCCGGCACGAGTCTTCGCGAAATGACGTTCCGCACCGTGTTCGGCTGCGACAATGCCAAGCTGCAAAGCCAGGCGATGGCGCACGGCCATGTCGATGCGCTGTCGCCGGGCGAGGCCGAACTCACCGGGGCGCACCAATTGCGGCCGCCGTCCATGGGCCGCGCTTGGGATTATTGGGTGCGCCGGATCGAGAAAGTGGGACTGATGCCGGCTGTTGCGAAGCGAAAATCCGCGCCGGCCAAGCCCGCTGTAAAAGCGAAGCCTGCAGTGAAAGCGAAGGCGGCAAAAAAACGCGGCACCAAGAACCGCCGCTAGCTAACGCGCGCTCATTCGTCAGCGCAGCGCTGTCTCTTTCGCGCCGTGATCGCCTTGCGCCCACTGCGCGAACGGACGCATCGCCAGTGAGCCGTTGTAATATTGCTTCTGCCCGGTCACTTCCGGCCCGATCCAGCCCGGCAGTTCGACGGGATGGTGTTCGCTCGGCAGCTCGATTTCCGCAATGATCAGGCCGGCATTGGCGCCGGAAAACTCGTCGACTTCCCAGGCCAATTCGCCACAGGGAACGATGTGCCGCGTCTTCTCGACGATCGCGCCGTGGCGGAGCGGCAGCAAGGCCTCGGCCTCCAAGGTCGGGATGGAATATTCAAGCTCGAGACGGCGCAACGCCGCAGGCGACGACTTCAGCGTCAGTGTCGCTTGGCTGTTATCGCGGATGCGAACCCGGATCGATACTTTTGGATTTGTGTCCAGATACGCTTGCCGGATATCGAAACGGCTGGTGGCGAACTTTCGCCAATCGTCGCTGCGCGCCAGGAACTTGCGTTCGATTTCGATGCTCATGGGATTTGGAACTTCGGATTTGGAACTTCGCTTGCCGCATTTTATGACAGAATCGCGACATGATGGTTAGCAACGGCGAGGCTCAAGCTCAAGTAGCCGAAAGCATGATCGTCGCGTCGGCATCGTTGCGCCCGCAACCGATCGCGCCGCCAGCCCGATAGAAACGGGTTAAATCGTGTAACGCAGGAGATCGGCGATTGATCCGCCGCTGCGTTGCGCCAAAAGCGGGCCTGCGAAGGCAGGCGCCTGTCGCTGTTGCGCAAGCGCGACCTTTCAGGCGGCATCGCCGAGGCCCATTCCGGGCTAAACGCGCATTATGGTGCGGGCGTGCAGCTGAGCTTGGCCAAGTGCCCGGAGTGGTAGATCAGAAACAGATCGTTGGTGTAGTGAAAGAACTCCCCGATGAAATCTTTGGTTCGAAATCTGAGCGTGATCTGATCGTCGCTGGTGACGCTGTTCTTGATATCGCCACCGCCCGAATCGATTGTGATCTTGCGCGCCGAAACCAGATTAAATTTCACCGTCATGGGTGATTGCGCCTGCGATGCCGGCTCGATCTTGACGCCGGTGCACGAAAACTGGCTCGGCTTCGCCACGGCATTTCCGGCAGCTATCGAATTGGCCAAAATCATCGCGAATATGATCGTCAACCGTCGAGTCATGATCTCTGCTCCAGCGTGTGCAAATTCTTGATGGAATCACAAAGACGAACAGCCAACTGCCGGGATCATAGGCATTCATCGAACCGGGCGGAAGCCTACCGCGATTGGCCGCTTCGGGCCGACCCCGCTGACTCAGTCCGGGCTACCGCTCGACAGTCGGCGGAAAGCCCGTTATCGCTTCACGCGTTGCCTGATACCCGCCGATTGCCGTGTCATCGCTTAAGATACAACAATAACGCGGGACATGATGTGCTTGACCCGTCGCAAGAGGAAACCATGGCCAAAAGTCTGCAATCCCCTCGCCTGCCCGAACTGTCCCCGGAGACGTTTACGCCGGCCCAGAAGTCGCTCGCGGAGTCCATCAAGTCCGGCCCGCGCGGTGTATTCAAACTGTCGGGCCCGTTCGCGATCTACCTGCATGCGCCCGAATTCGGCGAACTTGCGCAGACGCTAGGCGGCCATGTGCGGTTCAAGACCAGCGTGCCGCCGCGGCTTTCCGAATTCGCCATCCTCTGCACCGCCCAGTTCTGGAAGGCGCAATACGAGTGGGCGGCCCATGCCGTCATCGCCGAGAAACAGGGTGTGAAGCCGGAAACCGTCCGCGCCATCCAAGCCGGCCGGCCGCCGAAATCGGCGCCCAAGGACGAGATGGCGATCTATGCTTTCGTCAAGGAACTCTACGCCAAGAAGCGCGTCAGTACGCCTACCTTCAATCGCGTGAAGAAGCTTCTCGGCGATGCGGGGACCGTCGAACTGGTCGGCATCCTTGGCTATTACGCGATGGTGTCGATGACGCTGAACACCTTCAAGGCGCCGCTGCCGGACGGCGTCAAGCCGGGCTTTCCCGAGCCGAAGTAAAGGATCCCTGGATGAGCGGTGCAGCGTTCACGCTGCACTGCTCTCCGGAAACATATTACTGCTTCTTCATCTGCATCATCGCGCCGCCGGAATTGGCGCCGCCGGAATTTCCGCCGCCGGAATTCTGCATCATCATCGTGCCGCCGTGGTCGCCGCCCATCATCATGGAGCCGCCGCCGGCATCGGCTGCTCCCGGCGCCGGCGCGCCGATCCCGGCAATCGGATATTCGACGTCGACCGTGCCGGCGTGATCGAATTTCAGCGTCGCCTTGAGGTTCTGGCCGGCCTCCAGCGGATGCTTCAGGTCGAGAAGCATGATGTGCAAGCCGCCCGGCTTGAGCGTCACCGTCTCGCCCGGCTTGATTTCCAAGCCGCCCTCGACCGGGCGCATTTTCATCACGCCGCCGTCCATGGTCATGGTGTGGATCTGGCATTGCGCGCTTGAGTCGCTCGACACGCAATTCACCGTGTCGGGTGCGCTGCCTTTGTTGGTGATCGTCATATAGCCGGCGCCCGACGACGCCCCCTTCGGCGTCGCCCGCGACCAGGGCTGCGAAATGTGGATCGAACCGACGTCGTAGTCGGCGGCTTGAGCGAGCGGCGCCCACGCCACTTGCACGGCCAGTGCGACGATTAGGCCAAGGCCGCATTTCAAATCGAGATTCGTCATGGACTTGCTCCGTATTGAACGTCTGCCGTGACGGCAGGAGATTTGTCTGTCTTGCTGATCGCGCGTCAGGCGACTGGCGGAGCGCGGGAGCGGTGCGCGTTGTTTGCGCGCGCGATGAAACGCGGCCCGGCGTCAAGCGCGGGCGCCATGGTTTGCTCCACCGCCGGTGCGTAGATCGCGGCGGCTGGCGGCGCCGGACAGACGGGTACGGCGCCGCCACAGCCGGTGAGACAAGCGTCGAGACAATCCTGTCCAGAACTCGCGGGCGCAGAATGGCCGGCGGCGTTGGCACAAATCGGAATTGTGGCAACGCCCGCCGCTCCCGCGACCGGGACGGCGGTGGCAAGCAAAATCGCTTGCAATGCGACCGCATAGGCCGCTGCCAGCGCTATCCCGGCGCGCGCGTGGTGCCGCAAGCTCATCGGCCGAATCTAATTCACTTCGAGGCCCGTGGAAATGGCGAGGAACCCCTGGGCCCGTCAAGGATTATCCGCGCGCAATGCATGGATTCTGTCCTTAGAGATTGGGCTGCGGCGGGGTATTCTGATGACGATGCAGGCAGCGCCCGAGCGACGAGATACCAGCGACCCCGCCGAGTTCGGGCAGGTGCTGCAATTTCGCGGCCGTCCGCCGACGATGCTGTCCGCTAGCGGCGCCGACAACGCCTTTGCCCGCTACGAGCAAGAGCCGGAAGTACCGATCGACGACCGGCAGCGCATGCTGATGAACATGATCGCCGTGGCGATCGTCATCGTGCTGATCAGCGCCGGCGTCTGGATCGCCGACACCATCTCCGTCACCGTTAGGGCTCAGGATTGCGCGCTGCAGGGCCGCAGCAATTGCGCGCCGATCGAAGCTCCGGCACGGCAGTAGGTCTTCGGCGAACGCTTAGAGCATGACCCGGAAAGGTGGAAACCGGTTTTCCGAAAAGATCATGCTCCATCAAGAAAGTCAGTTTGGCACTTGTGCGGCTGCGCTTGCGGGCGCCGCCGGCTTGTGAACCGACACGTAGCTATGCGCCGGCGCGCTATGTTCGGGAAGCGCGATCATCGGCGTGCCGCTGTCGGCCACCGGTTTCAGCTCCCTATTCATGGCGCCGGTGCCCGCTTTGGCGGGTGCGGCGGGCGCAGGTGCTGCCGGCGCCGGCGTGACTTCGGGCTTGGCCGGTGCGGCCGGCGCGCTGGGTCCATTGACTTCAGTCGGCCGCGGCACCGTCGTGCCCGGCACCGGCATGCGGTGCGAGCCGACCACCGAGAGAACCTCGCTGATCACCCGCGCATGCAGCCGCGGCGACTTGTCGATGTTCAAATGGTCGATGCTCGGATCAGATCTGACGTCGACATTAACCAGCGTGCCTTTGAAAGTCGCGCCCTTGCGCATAAAGGCATAGTCCCGCTGCGTCATGTTGACGACGCGGGCGATATTGCCCGAGGCGTAAAACGACTGCGTGGCGTCGAACGGCACCGCGAGCGCCACCGGCACGCCCTTCTGGCCCAGATAGGCGGCCATTTGCATGACGGCGTCGGCGCCGAGCGAGTGACCGATGATGATGATCGGACCTTCGGTGCCGGCTTTGTATTTGGCCGCGGCTGAATCGGCGAGCGACTGCCATTCGGTATGATTGTGCACCGTGGCATAGACGCCGTGCCTGTTGAGCTCCTCGGAGAGCGTGTCCATGCCGAGAGAGAAGATGTTCAGCAGGCCGCGCAGCAAATAAACGTGCGCGCGCGATTCTGCCATGCTCGGGCCGGTTCCCAGCGCGAGGATCATGCCGGCCGCCAGTATCCAAACCGCCGCAAATCGCCGCCAACCTGTCATGCTGCCTGCAATCCTGCCCGTCATGGCCTCCTCGCGGCTTGCCGAATGTTACGCGAGACTGGAATCCGGTACGCCCCGTTCATTCTAAGTGATCCATACCGCACCGCCAGATTTAGTGGCCGGAATTTTCTCGGAAATCCCCGTTGCACCGCAAGCCCGCGCCAACCTGTGCCAAAAATGCAACGTGACTGAGCCGGCAATTTGGCAAAGCGTCAATAAAGCCATCAATACAACCACGGTACGACCCGCGCGGTGCGGTCCGCATAGGTATGATATTCCTCTCCGAACGCACTCATCATCATCGCTTCCTCGCGCCCGACACGGCCGAAAAACAGGATGCCGAACCCGACAAATCCCGCCGGCCCGGCGATCAAATTCGGCAACAACAACACCTGCGCCAGCGCCATCAACCAGAACGCCGAATACATCGGATGGCGGACGAGGGCGTAGACGCCGGTTGTGACGAGCGTGTGGCGCTCCCGCAAATCGAGGCTGACCGACCAGTTCTTACCGAGATCGCGGTGGGTGCGCCAAAACAGCCACAGATAGGCCGCACCGACGGCAATGCCGAGGTAGGTCAGCACCGGCATATAGGGATAGTCGGCAAAGCGCGGAAAATGCACCGCAAGATAAACCGACGGAACGATGCCAAGCCCGGTAAACGAAGCCGCCATGAGCAGGCGTTCGCGGATGTCGCGCCCGGAATAGCTCACCGGCGTCTTGCGCGAGTGCCGTCCCGGCTGCTGCCGCAACACGACCCAGCCGGCCATGAAGGCGAGCCAAATGATCTTTGAAATCGTCGGCGTCACGCGCTCGGCTCCGGCAAAGGTTCGGCGCTCAGTGCGCCCACGATCAGACCGCCATCGGCGCCGAACGCAGCGACCGACTGATCGGGATATTCAACCCGGTCAGGGAGTGCGATCGGCCCGCAGCACAGCATGTAATAGTCGTAGAAATAGCGCCGCTCGTTGCCCATGACCGCCTGGCGATGGATGCGCAGGAAATTGAGTCGGAAACGCCGATACGTGTGCTCCTCGACCATCATGCGGATGCGGATGATTTTGATGATCGGCTTTCCAGTCGCGGGGAAGCCGAGCGCGGCCACCGGATCGACGTCGTAGACATTAATAACGTCGACCAGCGCCTGATATTCAACCCAGAAAATGCCCGGCGCATTGGCGACGCGGCGCACCGTCTCACGGATCCAGCCCGCCGCCGGATGCAGCGCGACTTTCAGCAGCGACGAGCCGCTCGACACCAGACGAAGCTGCTTGCCGCGGCTTGCGAGCTGCGGATCAAGCTTGAGCGCGCGGTCAACGACGATGAGCGACAGCGGTGCGCCGAGACTGTGGCCGTCGACGACGATCTCGTCGGCATCAGTTGCGCGCACGATACGCACGAGTTCATGCGCCAGAACGTCGAGCCGCTCCTCGAGCCCGGGCCGCACGCGATGAATGAGATCGCGCGCGAAATACCAGTCGTCGAGCGCGTAGCGGATATGCCAGAAGCGTCCGAGCGTCAGCCGGAACGCCACGAAGAATGCAAGCCACAAGAGCGGCGCGAGCAGCATGTGATACGGCAGGCCGAGATGGATGACGGTAAAGCGCGTCAGCGCAATCGACGCCCACATCATGCCGAGCACATAGACCAGCGGCGACAGAAAGAATCCGCCATAGCGCCAGGCGATGATGAAATATTTGACCACGGTGCCGTTGAGGATGAATTCCATCAGCGCAGCGATGCCGAGCGGAAAGCGCCACCAATCGCTTTCGGCCGCGTCCGCCCGCACGAAGTCGTCCCAGCGGAACCAGTGAAAGTCGGTGGTGACGCGCCAGTTCGGACCGAAACATTCAACCGACCAACTCGCCACCGCCCCGTCCGCCGACAGAACCGGCGGCGCGACTTCGCCCTGCACGTTCCAGGCCTTCTGGAACCGTGCCATTTCGCGGATGAAACGGTGATGCTGCCGTTCCGCTCCGACCGGCTCGTAGCCGGTCATCTGCACGAAACAACGCCTGCGCACAGTTTTGTAAGCCTCCTGCGCCTTCGGCATAGGCAAAGACCTTTGGGCAAACCTTTGGGCGAACTCTCGGGGGGTTCATTAGGTAATATGGCGTGATCGATCAAGCGCGGCGGCGAGCACCACCCGGCGCATTGCACTGCCATAAGCTCTTGGCGCGGGCGGGAAATTGGCCGATCTGCCGTGTCCCGGACAGCGACCCCGGCTATGGGCTCCGCCGTTGAACTTACCGGCATCCTTCGCTATAGGGGGCATTCACATTGAGGGGCCCGAATCACGGGCTGCTCGCGCCGGGCTGGGCCGGCGCTTATTCCTTCGGACCAATGAGCACGCCCGATGTCCACTACGTTCGATAAAGTGGCTGAAATCATTGCGGAAACTTGCGATATCCCGCGTGAAAATATCAAGCCGGAATCTCACGCCATCAATGATCTTGAGATCGACAGTCTCGACTTTCTCGACATTGCCTTCGCCATCGACAAGGCCTTCGGCATCAAGCTGCCGCTCGAGCAATGGACCCAGGAGGTCAACGACGGCAAGGCGACGACGGACCAGTATTTCGTGCTGAAAAACTTGTGCGAGCGGATCGACGAGCTGATCGCTGCCAAGGGCGCCTGAGGCGCCATAGATGCGTCTTGAATATTTTCAGATGATCGACCGCTTCACGGTCGTCGATATCGGCGAGCGTGTTACGCGCGCGGTCTGCAAAGTGCCGATGGAGAGCCCAGTTTTTGTGGGCCACTTCCCGGGCTATCCGCTGATGCCCGGCGTGCTGCTGATCGAGTGCATGGCGCAGACCACCGGCTGGCTGGTCAGCGCGCTCACCGGCTTCACCGGCCTGCCGGCGCTCGCCGGCGTCAAGGAAGGCAAGATTCGCAACGCCGTATTTCCCGGCGACGAGCTCGAATTCGAAGGCAAGGTCATTCACGAAGGCTCGGGCTATGCGATCGGCGAAGCCAAGGGCTGGTGCAAGGGCGCACCGATCTGCGACGCCACGCTGACCTATCGCATCATTCCTTATCCCAGCAAGGAACTGCGCGAAGGTCTGTGGGAATGGGCCGATCGCATCAACTTCCCGGCACGGGAGTACGCGAAGTGAGCGACCGCCGCGAGGTGTGGATCACCGGCGTCGGGTTCCTCAGCTGTTTGGGCGAGGGCGTCGACGCGGCTTGGAGCCATCTCGAGCGCGGCGACCCGCCGTCCTACGACGACAAGAGCTTTGCGCCTTACATCGTGCATCAGCTCGTGCCGATGAGCTTCGACAAGCACATTCCGAAAAAGAGCGATCAGCGGCAGATGGAGACCTGGCAGCGGGTCGGCGTCTATTCCGCCGGCATGGCGCTCGCCGATGCCGGCATCGCCGGCAAGCCGGAACTGCTCGATCACGCCGACATGATCGTCGCCGCCGGCGGCGGCGAGCGCGACATCGCGGTCGATACCGCGATCATGGCCGGCTTGCGCAAGACCAATACGCCCGGCGCCTTTCTCAACGAACGGCTGATGAGCGATCTGCGCCCTACTCTCTTTCTGGCGCAGCTGCCGAACTTGCTCGCCGGCAATATTTCGCTGGTCCATGGCGTGGTCGGCTCGTCGCGCACTTTCATGGGCGAGGAACCGGCCGGTGTCGACGCCGTGCGCGTCGCGCAAGCGCGGATCGCCGCGGGCCAAAGCGAGCTGACGCTCGTTGGCGGCGCCTATCACGGCACCCGCTGGGACGTGCTGCTCGCCTTCGAGCTCGGCGGCGTGGTGCTCAAGGACAAATTTGCACCGGTGTGGGATCGCGGCCCGAAGGGCGGCATCGCCTTCGGCACCATGGGCGCCTTCCTGGTGTTGGAGAGCAAGGAACACGCCTTGGCACGCGGCGCAAAACCGCGGGTGCGGATTTCGCAGGTGTTCTCCGATCGTAATGCCCGCGTCGCGGGCGAAGCCGAGGCGAGCCTCCGTCGCCAGTGGCAAGCAATTTCGCCGCAGGTCGATCGGGCGCATGCCGCGATCATTTCCGGCGCAGCGGGCCTCGAGCCCGCAACCTCCGCCGAGGCCCATGTACTCAAGGAGATTGGTCTTCCGGTTCGCAATACGGGCACGTATATCGGGCATGGGGTCGATAGCCAGTTCATGGCTAATCTTGCGATTGGCTGCGCAGTGGTCGAGCATGGCAAGCTGTTCGCCCCGACGGGGACCGGAGATACCGGCGCCACTCCGCCTGGTCTCTCCCAGGTCGTCGTCACCAGCGTCGGCAATTGGCGCGGTGAAGGGCTCGCTTTGCTCGAACGCGTGAACTGAGCGCACGGATTAGTAGGAGAGCGTTTATGGCAGCGCATCGCGACAAAGCCGGCCGCCCGGTGATCGCCGTCACCGGCATGGGCGTCGTCACCTCGCTCGGCGTCGGCAAGGACGATAATTGGGCCAAGCTGTCCGCCGGCGTCTCCGGCATCCGCCGCATCTCGCGCTTCCCGCTCGACAGCCTGCGCACCACCATCGCCGGCACTGTCGATGACGTCTACAAGGACTACATGCCGCCCGCGGAACTGTCCGAGCGCATCGCCACGCTCGCCTGCGAGGAGGCCATCGCGCAGGCCGCGATCGGCACCAAGGGCCACTTTCCCGGCCCGCTGTTTCTGGCGCTGCCGCCGCTCGAAATCGAATGGCACTACCGCAATCAGATGGCGGCCAAGGCCATGCCCGATCAGGACGCGACCTATCCCGATCTGATGCGGGTCGCGGCCGAGCCGCAATTCGCGCCGATCTACGAAACGCTGAAATACGGCATCATCGGCGAACACCTCGCGACGCGTTTCGGCACCGAGGGCTCGCCGATCTCGCTGACCACGGCCTGCGCGTCCGGCGGCACCGCGCTCCAGCTCGGCGTCGAGGCGATCCGCCGCGGCGAATGCAAGGCAGTCCTTGCGGTCGGCGCCGACGGTTCGCTGACGCCGGAATCCTTGGTGCGCTTCTCGCTGCTCTCGGCGCTGTCGACGCAGAACGATCCGCCGGAACAGGCGTCAAAGCCGTTCTCCAAGAACCGCGACGGTTTCGTGCTCGCCGAAGGCGCCGGTGCGCTGGTGCTCGAAGATTACGATTACGCGCTTGCGCGCGGCGCCAAGGTGCTCGCCATCCTCGAAGGCTGCGGCGAGAAATCGGATTCGTTTCACCGCACCCGGTCGAGCCCGGACGGCAAGCCGGTCATCGCCTGCATGCGCATCGCGCTGGCCGATGCCGGCGTCGGCCCGGAAGACATCGACTATATCAATGCGCACGGCACCTCGACGCCGGAAAACGACAAGATGGAATGTCTCGGCGTCTCGACCGTGTTCGGCGAGCGCATTCGCAACATTCCGATGTCGTCGAACAAATCCATGATCGGCCACACGCTCACCGCCGCGGGCGCGGTGGAAGCGGTGTTCACGGCGCTGACGCTCGAGCACCAGCGCATCCCGCCGACAATCAATCACCGCGTGCCCGATCCGGGCATCCCGCTCGATGTCGTGCCGAACGTGGCGCGCGACGCCCACCTCAATCGCGCAATCTCGAATTCATTCGGCTTTGGCGGCCAGAACATTTCGCTCGTCCTGACGCGGGAGCCGGCGTGAGCACAGCAGCACCCACCTTGGACAAGCCGACCGGCGCCGCGCCGGGAAAGAAAATGCGCGCACTGACGCTGACCGGCGATCGCAAGATCGAGATCGTCGACATCGACGCGCCGCCGGCGCCGGGCCCCGGCGAAGTGCAGATCGGCATCAAGGCGATCGGCATCAATCATATCGACGTCTGGGGCTGGCGCGGCATGGCCTTTGCCAAGCGCAAGCTGCCGCTGATCGTCGGCGTCGAAGCCGCCGGCGAAATTGTTGCTGTGGGACCGGACGTGACCACGTCGAAGGTTGGCGACCACGTCGTCGCCTATGGCGCGCTGACCTGCGGCAAGTGCAAAGCCTGCCAGGAAGGCCGCGACAATCTCTGCGAAAACGTCGGCAGCATCATGGGCTTCCATGTCGACGGCTTCGCCCGCGATTTCGTCAATATGCCGGCGCGGCTGGTGGTGAAGGTTCCCGACAATGTGAGCTTCCGCGACGCCGCCTGCGCGCCGGTCGCCTTCGGCACCGTGCAGCACATGCTGTTCGACAACGCCAAGCTCGAGCCCGGCGAGACCATCCTGGTGCAGGCCGGCGGCTCCGGCATCGGCACCACCGCGATCAAGATGGCCAAGGCCATCGGCGCCACCGTCATCACCACCGTCGGCGACGATGCCAAAGCGGAAAAGGCCAAGGCACTCGGCGCCGATCACGTCATCAATTACCGCACCGACCGCTTCGAAACCATCGTGCGCAAGCTCACCGGCAAGAAAGGCGTCGATGTCGCCTTCGAGCATGTCGGGCCGGACACGTTCAACGGCTCGCTGCTCTGCCTCAAGCGCGGCGGGCGGCTCGTCACTTGCGGCTCGACCACCGGCCAGTCGATCACCATGAACCTGTTCCAGCTCTATCTGCAGCAATACCGCATCTTCGGCTCGTTCGGCTGTTCGCTGCGCAATATCCGCGAGAGCCTCGCCAAAATGGCGTCGGGCATGACGCCGGTGATCGACATCGAAGTGCCGCTCTCCGAATTCGAGCGCGGCCTGGCGCGGCTCGAAAGCCGGCAGGTTTTTGGCAAGATCATCGTTATGTTCTGATGGCGCGCTCGCGCATAAAGCCTCTGCTCGACAAGGTTGCGGGCGCTCTCACAGTTGGCCTTCTCGGTGCCATCAAGCACACCGACAGAAAGCGCATGGCGAATTTCGCCGGCGCGCTGATGCGCAAGGTCGGCCCGCTGTTCAAGGAGCATCGCCTCGGCCGCGACAATCTGCGCGCGGCGTTTCCGGAAAAATCAGACGCCGAGATCGAAACAATCCTCGGCGGCGTGTGGGACAATCTCGGGCGCATCGCCATCGAGTTTGCCCATCTCGACGAGTTTTGCGTCGATGGCTTCGGCACGCCCACGTCCGATGTCATCACCTATCCGCCGCAATCGCGGGAGCGCTTCGACGCGATCATGAAAAGCGGCAAGTCGACGATCAGCTTTGCCGCCCACTTCGCCAATTGGGAATTACCCGCGGTCGGAGCGCATTTAATCGGGGTGAAGTCCGCCGTGCTGTTCCGGCGGCCGAATATCGGCGCCGTCAGCGACGTGATCATCAAACTGCGCGAGCCGCTGATGGGCGAAATGATCCCGACCAGCCTCGATGCCCCGGTGAAGCTGGCGCGGCTTGCGCAAGCCGGCGCCCATGTCGGCATGCTCGCCGACCAGCATTATACGCGCGGCGTCGAAGTGACCTTCTTCGGCCGCAAATGCCTCGCCAATCCGCTGATCGCGATGCTGGCGCGCCAAACCGGCTTGCCGATCTACGGCATGCGCGTCGTGCGCAAGCCCGACGGCAACAGTTTTTGGGGCGACGTCTCCGGTCCGGTCGAGCCGGTCTACGACGCCGGTGGCAAGTTCGACATCAAAGGCACCACACAGGCGATCACCGCCGTGATCGAAGGCTGGGTCCGGCAATACCCCGAGCAATGGCTGTGGCTGCATCGCCGCTGGCGGTGAGCGCGCAGTTGCACAATCAATATTTCTCGGCGACGAAGCGCCGGCCTTTGAGCGGGGCTTGGTCGTCGTATTTTTTCTTCTCCCCGCGCTTGGGCAGCTTGACCTTGTCGCGCCGGATTTTCTTGTACGGAAAGCGCGACAAGATATGCGCGATGCAGTTCAATCTGCCGCGGCGCTTGTCGTCGGTGCGCACGATATGCCAGGGCGCGCGCTTGCTGTCGGTCGCCTTGAGCATGAGATCGCGCGCCTTCGAGTAGTCATACCAATGGCTGTACGACTGCACGTCCATCGGACTCAATTTCCATTGCCGCATCGGGTCGTTGATGCGCGCCTGAAAGCGCCGCTCCTGCTCCGGCATGCTGACCTCGAGCCAGATCTTGATCAACATGATGCCGCCTTCGATGATGTAGCCTTCGAAAGCCGGACAAAGCTCCAGGAACCGCTTGTGCTGCGCTTCGGTCGCAAAGCCCATGACATATTCGACGCCGGCGCGGTTGTACCAGCTGCGATCGAAAATCACGATTTCGCCGGCGGCCGGAAAATGCGATATGTAACGCTGCATATACAGCTGGCTCTTTTCACGGTCGCTCGGCGCCGGCAGCGCGATGACGCGGAAGACGCGAGGACTGACCCGTTCGGCAATCGCCTTGATCGTTCCGCCTTTTCCGGCGGCGTCGCGTCCCTCAAAGACGATGATCGCCTTAGTTCCCTCGGCTTTGACCCAATCTTGCAAGCGGCAAAGCTCGACCTGCAGCTTGTGCAACTGCTTTTCATAAGCCTTGCGCTTCATTTTTTCGGCTGTATTTGACTTTGCGGCCTTCGTTGATTTGCGCGCCATCGCAGCCCCCTTTGAAAAAAACGAAAAGTGCGTTCCCTATCCAACTTTTCTTGTACGAGAGTCCCTATTTTAGTGGGCAATAAAACGCTATAATTTGCAGTAGATCAAACGCGACCGGGACCGGTCCGGCTGCATTCTTCAGTCGCGAAGGAGGTTAGCTATGGCTCAAATGGCCGCAAGTAGTGCCGATCCGCTGGCGGTCCTGCCGTCCGCCAAGGACATCATGAAGCAAATCGCGCTGAAGGAAGCGCAGAAGGCCTCCGCGGCGGTCCGCGAACGGACCGCGGCGGATGCCGAGAAGCAGGCGTTAATGGATAAGTTCACCAAACCGTCCGGCGTTTCCGACGAGGACCGGATGGCCCGCGCCGCGGCGATCATCAAACGCGCCGCCGACAACGGCTTGACCGAAGTGCTGGTTTTCCGGTTTCCCAACGAATTGTGCACCGACCGCGGGCGCGCCATCAATCAGACCGAGCCCGGCTGGGAAAAGACGCTCACCGGGCTGCCCAAAGAGCTCTTTGAGTTTTTTGAGAAATACCTAAAACCCCGCGGCTACCGGGTGGCGTATCAGATCGTCGACTTTCCCGGCGGCATGCCCGGCGATGTCGGCGTCACCCTGAAATGGGGCTAGAGAACGTAGCGGCGCCGGACCTAGTCCATGATGTGATAGCCGCCGTCGATATACAGCGTTTCGCCGGTGATCAGGCGGGCCGCATCGTGAGCCAGAAACGCCGTCGCGACGCCGACATCGTCGATGCTGACAAGGCTGCGGGCGGGCGCTTTGGATTTCGCTTTGTCGAGCAAGGCATCGAATTCCGGAATTCCCGATGCTGCCCGTGTCGCCAGCGGACCCGGCGAAATGGCATGGACGCGAATTCCCTTTGGGCCCAATTCAGCGGCGAGATAGCGCACCGCGCTTTCCAGCGCCGCCTTGGCGACGCCCATGATGTTGTAGTTCTTCACCACCATCTGGCTGCCGTAATAGGTCATCGTGAATAGCGTGCCGCCTTTGCGCATCAGCGGCTCGGCGAGGTGCGCCATGCGAATGAAGGTCCAGCACGAGACGTCGAGCGTGGTGAGAAAGCCGTCACGCGATACGTCGACGACGCGGCCCTGCAAGGCTTCCTTTGGCGAAAACGCGATGGAATGGACGACGAAATCAAGTTTGCCCCATTCCTTGGTGATGCGCTCGAAAACCGCCTCCATCTGGCCGGCGACACCCACATCTAGCGGCATCACGATTGACGATTCCAGCGCGCGGGCGAGAGGCTCAACGTATTTCTTTGCTTTGTCGTTGAGATAGGTGACTGCCACATCGGCACCGAACGCTCGAAAAGCCTTGGCGCAGCCCCAGGCAATGGAATTCTCGTTGGCTATCCCAACAATAAGCCCCTTCTTGCCTTCGAGGAGCTTGGCTTTTACCTGCGGAATAACGGCCTTCATCGGCTGGCCCTCCATATAGCGGTCGGCGGCTTTCTTCAGTTCGCGAAAGGCCTGTCGTCTATCCTTGGCATCGGTGACATGCGCAATTTCGCGGCCGTTCACCTTCAAGTGACCTTCACCCCAGGGCGCGACATCAATTTCGAACTTGTCGCTTCCAGCATTTGCAACAAATTCCTGAACGGTAGCGCCTTTTCCTACCGCCAGGCCTTCGCTTGCTTTCCAATCCGGTTTTGCTGCGGCCATCTCACCCCTCGTTTGTTTGATGCATCGCTCATAGCAACATTTCGGGAACCTGATTGGGGATCGTGAGCTTCGCTGTGGTCGCAGCAACGACCTGGTCGACAGAAATTCCGGGTCCCGTTTCGAGCAAGTACGCCTGGCCGTCGCGAAACGCGATCACTGCGAGTTCCGTCACCAGCAAATCCACCGGGCGTAGCGACGTAATCGGCAGCCGGCATGTCTCAACGACCTTCGGGGCTCCCTTGGCGGTATGCTGCATGGCGACGATGACTTGCTTGGCACCGGTCACCAAATCCATGGCACCGCCCATGCCTGGAACCATCTTGTTCGGAATCATCCAGTTGGCGAGGTGGCCGCTCTGATCGACTTCCAATCCGCCCAGGACCGTGAGATCGAGATGGCCGCCGCGGATCAGCCCGAACGACATGGCGCTGTCGAACGTGCAAGCACCGGGGAGCGCCGTCACCGGGCGGCCGCCGGCGTCCGTCAAGGTCGGGTGCGCCATTCCTTCTTCGGGTGGAGCGCCGGTGCCGATCAGTCCGTTTTCCGACTGGAAAAAGACGCGCATTCCGTTCGGGACATAATTTGCAACCAGCGTCGGTATTCCGATGCCCAGATTGACCAGCATCCCCGGCCGGAGCTCCCGGGCAATGCGTCGCGCAATCGTCTCCTGCGGTTCCATGCGCGTCTCACAGATTTGCGACAACGTAATCCACGACCGGCGCCGGCGTCATCACATGGTCCGGTGAGATCACGCCGACAGGAACAATATTGTCCGCATTAACGACGACAGCATCGGCCGCCATTGCGATGATCGGATTGAAGTTGCGGGCGGTTAGCGCGTAACTCACATTGCCAAAGTAATCGACCAGGAATGCCTGCACCAAAGCGAAATCGGCACGCAGCGCGACCTCGACCAGATAATCCTTGCCGTCAACTTTGATTTGCTGCTTGCCATCTTCCACCGGGGTTCCGATACCGGTCTGCGTCAAGATACCGCCCAATCCATAACCGCCGGCGCGAATACGCTCGATCAGCGTTCCCTGCGGAACAAGCTCGACTTCGAGCTTGCCCTCCATCATCTGGCGCTGCGTTTCCGGATTGAGCCCGATATGGCTCACGATAGCCTTGCGCAGCAGCTTGGCGGAGACAAGCTTTCCAATTCCTCGCCCCGGCGACGCCGTATCGTTGGCGATGACGGTCAAATCCCGCCTGTTCTGCCTGACAAGCTCGTCGATTACGCGTTCCGGCGTGCCGACAGCCATAAATCCTCCGATCATGAGGCTTGCGCCATCGGGGATCATGGCAACCGATTGTTCGAGCGAGACCGTTTGCATTTTCAGTCGGCGACCTCAACTGAAAGAGCTGCGCCGGCATCAGTCACGTCCGGTTACTGATCGTTGCTTTGTCCCGGAACAACACCTACACTATACAAAAATAGCAAGATGTCGACCGAGCTCTTTTGATTTAGGTCAAACGATATTTGACTCTTTTTCGCTAGATTTTTCGGCGCGCTATCCGCAGCTGATTGCTGTTTTTGGAAATTTCCGCCGGCTTTTGACAATTGCCGACCACCGTTGGAAGCCGACGGTCAAGAAACGATCCGGTGTGACTGTTTCAAGAAGGAAAAGCGACAATGTCAGCACGCGAAAACCTTCCATCTCCAGACCAAACCAATGCCGCGCTCCCGCCGTTCCTCGGATTATTCGCCCCAGCGATGGAGTATTTCGTCGACGCCGCGCAGCGCAGCGTGCTGTTTTTCGACGTGATGCGCCAGCGCGGCAATCAGTATCGCGAGCATATGGCCGAGACGGTTCCGAATGTCCTGAGCTACAAGGCAGAATTGGTGGTCGACGGCCGCCGGCTGGCGCGGCCGGTCAATTACCTTCTGGTGCGGATCATCCCGCCCGCCGACACCGAAATCGATCCGACGCTGCGACCTTTTGTCGTTGTCGATCCGCGCGCCGGACATGGTCCGGGCATCGGCGGCTTCAAGGCCGAAAGCGAGATCGGCGTCATCTTCAAGGCGGGGCATCCCTGTTATTTCGTCGGCTTCCTGCCCGATCCCATGCCGGGCCAGACCATCGAGGATATCGCCCGCGCCGAAGCGGTGTTTCTCGAAAAGGTCATCGAGCTGCATCCGCAGGCCGACGGCAAGCCATGCGTGATCGGCAACTGCCAGGCCGGCTGGGCGATCATGATGCTCGCCGCCATTCGTCCCGAATTGTTCGGCCCGATCATCATTGCCGGCTCGCCGCTGTCCTATTGGCAGGGCGTGCACGGCAAATATCCGATGCGTTACAGCGGCGGCCTGCTCGGCGGCAGCTGGCTGACGGCTTTGACCGGCGATCTCGGCCACGGCAAATTCGACGGCGCCTGGCTGGTGCAGAATTTCGAGAATCAGAATCCGGCGAACACGCTGTGGAGCAAGCAGTATAATCTCTATTCGAAGATCGACACCGAAGGCCCGCGCTATCTCGGCTTCGAGCGCTGGTGGGGCGGCCACGTCAATCTCAATGCCGAGGAGATTCAGTTCATCGTCGACGAATTGTTCGTCGGCAATCGTCTCGCCTCGGGCGAGATCAAGACCTCAGACGGCGTGGCCGTCGATCTGCGCAATATCCGCTCGCCGATCGTGGTGTTCTGCTCCAAGGGCGACAACGTCACGCCGCCGCAGCAGGCGCTGGGATGGATTCTCGATCTCTACGAGGACGTCGACGAGATCCGCAACTACGGCCAGACCATCGTCTACACCATTCACGAGACCATCGGTCATCTCGGCATCTTTGTTTCGAGTAGCGTGGCGCGCAAGCAGCACGGCGAGTTCTCAAACAATATAGATCTCATCGATACGCTGCCGCCGGGTCTTTACGAAGCGGTGTTCGAAAAGAAGACCGGCGACACGGCCAATGCCGATCTCGCCCAGGGCGACTGGGTGATGCGCTGCGAGGCAAGGACGCTCGACGACATCCGTGCGCTCGGCGGCAACGACATCGCCGACGAGCACCGTTTCGCCGCTGCCGATCGCGTGTCGCAGACCAATCTGGCGCTCTACCGCACCTTCATGCAGCCCTTCGTCCGCGCCTTTGTCACGCCGCAGGCGTCGGATCTGCTCCGACAGTTCCATCCGTTGCGCCTGCAATACGAGATCTTCTCCAACGCCAATCCGATGATGGCGCCGCTTGCGACCATGGCCGAACAGGTGCGCGAGAACCGCAAGCCCGTGGCCGAGGACAATCCGTTCGTCGCGCTGCAGGAGAACATGTCGCGCCAGATCGTCGCCGCGCTCGATGCCTGGCGCGACGCCAGCGAGGCTTTGGCCGAGCGCGTGTTCACCCAGGTCTACGGCTCTCCCGTGCTGCAGACGGCCCTGGGCGTCGATCCAGCGGCGACCCTGCCGCTGCGCAAGGCGGCCAAAAGCCCGCTGCATCACGAGCTCATGGCCAAGCGGATCGCCGAACTGAAGTCGAGGATTGCGGTGGGCGGGCTTGCGCGAAGCCACTATCCGCGGCTTGCTGTTCGCCGGCATGGGCCGCGCCGCCGTCGACGAGCGTGGTTTCGAGGCGGTGCGCCGCATTCGCGACGCGCAAAGCGACATGCCGCTGTCGGACTTCAAGGCCACCGTGCGCGAGCAGTTCTATTTGCTCTTGATCGACGCCGAAGCGGCGCTGCAAGGCCATTCCGTCAATGCTTCCGGACGACCCTGAGGCGCGGCAGAAGGCCTTCGATCTGATCATGCAGGTCTTGAGCGCGCGCGGCGAATATTCCGCCGGCGACCATGAGCGCATGGCGCGGATCGCCGGATTATTCGGCGCCGAGGGGCAATTGGCCGCGGCGCCAAATCTTGCCCTCGCCGCCGCCAACGAAAATCAGGCCAAAGCCTCCTGAGAATCGGGACGTCCTGTCCGAAGATTGATGAAAAAGGGCGTCCTGAAAAATCTCAGCCCTTTCCGGCGTCGGCCGGTCGATCGCCGCTGTGCTCCTCGCGCCTCCAGGCCTGCACCAGCTCCCAGGCGATGGCCAGCACGATCGGGCCGACGAAGAGCCCGATCATGCCGTGAACAAGAAGGCCGCCGATGACGCCCATGAGGATCACCGGCATCGGCGTCTTCAAGCCGTGGGCGAGAACGATCGGTCGCAGAATATTATCGAGGAAGCTCACCGGCAGCATGTAGACGGTGAACCAGAACGCCGCCTGCGTCGACATGGTCAGCCAGCTCCAGACGATCAGCGGCACGATCACGACCGAAGCGCCGATCTGAACGATGCCGAGGACGAGCGCCAGGAAGCTGAACAAACCCGCCCCGGGCACGCCGGCGGCGATCAGGCCGAGCCCCGCCAGCAGCGCTTGCAGCAGCGAAATGCCGATCACGCCGCGCGCCAGGTTGCGAATGGTGGCGCCGGCGAGATCGACAAATTCCGCGCCGCGTCGGCTGGCGACATGGTCGGTGAGCGTCTTGAAGGCATTCACAAACCTTGGACCCGGCACGAAGAGAAATCCCGATATCACTACCGCGGCCAGGAATTGCAGCATATTGATGCCGGCGCTGCCGGCGACGCTCAGGAGGCTCGCACCCAGCGGCTTCAATTGCGGGCTCAGCTCGACGAATGCCGCTCTGATATTGGTCGACGCCAGATCCCAGAATTCGAAGGACGCTTCGCCGATCAGCGGCCAAGCCCTGATCGATTGCGGCGGCGGCGGGATGAAGACGGCGCCGGTATTGAGCTTGTCGACAAGGGTTCCGACACTTGCAATCAGGCTGATGCCGAGCCAGGTCGCCGGCCCGAGCACGATGCCGAGGCTCAATATCGTGATCAGGATCGCGACCAGCACGCGGGGCAGCCGCAGCCTGGCCACGGCCCAATCGAAAATAGGATAGAGCGCGACCGCAAGAACAATGCTCCAGACAATGATCGTCAGAAACGGCTGGATCAGAAGCACTGACCAATAGGCGAGAATCGCAAGACAGCCGATTTTTATGACCCAATCGACCGATATCGGATTGTACGGCTTCTGGTCTTCGCTCACTGCCGTATCCTTAGGATAGATCCTGCCTGCTTCAGCCTTACCGCGTCGTTCGGTCGTTGGCGAATATCATTTTCGCAGCGACCGGCCAGGCTTGCGCCCCGAGCCGATGGTCCCTCACCCCGTCTGATGGCCCGGCAAGAAAAAGAAGGTGAGCGCGAGGACCAGATAAACGGCAAGCAGTTGCAGACCCTTGAGCCAATCCGATCGTCCGTCGCCGGCGACCTGGCCGGTAACCACGACCGAGAGGAGGACGGCAAGAACAAGACCCGCGGGAAAGGCCAAATCCATCGGACGAGGACCGAGAAAGAAACTTGCCAGGACGAGAGTCGGCGCCACGAAGAGCGCGATTTGGATGCTGGAGCCTATGGCGATGGAGAGCGAGAGGTCCATGCGGTCCTTCATTGCCACGGTAATCGCCGTGGCATGTTCGGCCGCATTTCCCAATACTGCGACCACGAAAACGCCGACGAAGATGTTGCTCAGGCCGAGCTCGTGCGCGGCAGGCTCGATTGCGCCCACCAGGATCTCGCTCATCCAGGCAATTGCCGCGGTGGCGCCTGCGAGTATGGCCGCAGCCCGAACGGGAGAAGCAGGCGCTTCACCCTTCTCGGCGACCTGGCTGTTGGCGACATGGCCCGTGGCGACATGGCCCGTGGTGACATGGCCCTTGGCGACATGGCCGCCTGTAAACAAGGCGGGATGGGTGACAAGCGCGAACGCCAGAAACAGCGCATAGACAATAAGAAGCACGACGGACATCGAGACGCTGAGCCGCATCAGCCCTTGCGCCGTGGCGCCGGTCGCGACTTGATAGGCGGCCGGGAGGACCAGCGCGATCGCCGCCAGCGTCAGCATCGTCGCTTGCGATCGCGCCCCGGCCGGGTTGAAGTGCTGCTCGGGATGGCGCAAGCCTCCCGCCAGCATGGCAGCGCCGAGCACCAGCAGGATATTGCCGACAATAGAACCGGCAATCGACGCCTTCACCACGTCGTAAAGCCCGGCATGCAACGCCGCGAGCGCAATGATCAGTTCTGCGGCATTGCCGAAAGTCGCGTTGAGAAGCCCGCCGACACCTTCGCCCAGACGCTCAGCAAGTTGCTCGGTGGCCCGGCCCATCCATGCGGCCAGCGGCACAATGGCAAGGGATGAGGCTGCGAAAATGAGCAGATAGCGATCGGGCGCGAGAACTTCCAAGCCGGCAGCGATCGGAACAAAGACGAGGAGCCAGTTTATCATGACACATCAGCCTTGGCGGGAGGACGATCCTCCCAGTCCACCCAGTCGACCGCATGGCTGGCGAGATAGCTGCCGGCGGCGACGCCGACGGTCGGGAAAAAGAAATCCTCGCCAATCCGCGCGAAAACCCCGAACCGCTTCAGCTTGTCCTTGACCGGATCTTTGAGCTCGGCGAAGCAAAGGTCGATCCCCTCCTCGTGCAGTCTTTCATCCAATTCGGCAAGCATATCGGCAGCGGTGACGTCCACGCTGGTGACCGGCTCTGCCGCGACCACGAGCCATCGCACCGGCGTGGGCGCTTTCGCAATTGCATGCAAAACGCGCTCCTTAAACAATTCGGCATTGGCGAAGAACAAAGGGGCGTCCCAACGAAAAAGCACAAGGCCCGGGATTTGGCGAGCATCGGGATAACGGGTGATGTCGTGATAGCCTTTGACGCCTTCGGCGCGGCCAAGCACCGCGGAATGCGGGCGCCACCCGTCCCACAGGAATTCGATCACCGCGATGACGATCGAAAGGCCGATGCCCGGAATAGCGCCAAAGACGGCGACGCCGACGAAACAGAAAATGGAAAGCCAAAACTCCCAGCGCTGAATGCGGAAGATTCGGACGAGATCCGAGATTTCAATCAAGCCGATGGCGGACGCGATGACGACGGCAGCCAATGCGGCGGCGGGCAGATGCCGAAGCAGGTTGGGCGCCACCAGCAAAAGGAGCGCAACGGCGACGGCGCCAACGACGCCGGTCAGCTGCGTGCGCGCACCCGCAGCTTCTGCGACCGGCGTTCGTGACGAACTGCTGCTGATCGGAAAGCCCTGAAAAAATCCAGCTGCGAGATTGGCGGCGCCGAGCCCCACCATCTCTTGATTGGGATCGACACTGGCGCCGGTCCGCGCGGCGTAGCTGCGGGACAGAACGCTGGTGTCGGCGAACGACACCAGGGCAATCGCGCCACCTCCGATCAGGACCGGCATAATGTCGTCATAGCTGATCCACGGGATGGTGAATGCGGGCAGGCCTTGGGGAAGCGGACCAAGAACAGATACATCGGCGCGCGCCGCCAAGTCGAACGCTGCAACGATGATCGTCGCGCCGACCGCAGCGATGAGTATGCCCGGCACGCGCTTTTTGCTTTTGAGCAGCATGATCACGGCCAAGGTGCCGGCGCCGATGGCGAACGCCGTCCAGTTCGTTCGCCCGCCGGCGATCGCTCCCGCGATAGCCCACAATTTCCGCAACGGGCCGTCGGCATCGATGGAGAAGCCGAAAAGTTTCGGCAACTGGCTGACCAGCACCGTCAGCGCTATGCCGTTCATGTAGCCATAGCGGATCGGCTTGGAGAGAAGCTCGGTGACAAAGCCGAGCCGTGCCGCGCCTGCCAGGATGCACACGAGGCCCGAGACGATGGCCATCATGCCGGCCAGAGCAACGGCCCGTCCCGGATCGCCGCCGGAGAGCGGAAATACCACGCCGAGTATGACGGCTGCCAAGGACGAATCCGGGCCTAAGACCAGGATGCGGCTCGGGCCGAACAGCGCATAAGCGATGAGCGGCACGATCGTCGCGTAGAGACCGCAAATGCCGGGCACGCCCGAGGCGACGGCGTAAGCGATGCCGACAGGCACCAGCATCGTCGTCAATACCAATCCGGCGGTGATGTCGTGAATGAGCCAAGCCGCTTGATAGTTTCGCAACGTAACGAGCCCGGGGAGCCACGCGATCCAGCCGCGCTGCTGCTCCGCCATTGCCAGGTCGGTCGCGTGGCTCATTCCGGCGGTCAGTGCGCAATCCGAACCGTGGCCGGAATTTGCGCTCCCGATCGAACCCAGGCGTCGTAAGTTTGGAACGTCAGCCCGAGTTTTTGATATTTCACCCGGAGATAACCGTCGCGGCCGGCAAAAACCGCCTGCGGCATCACGGACTGCACGTCCTGCGCCATGACGCCGACATAGGCCCGGTCGCTGCCGTTATAGCTGAAGCGATAGAAGCCGAGGCCGTCGTCGAGCCGGCCGAGATAGACGATGTCATGCTTGAGCCGGATGTCGGAGCGCCGGCCGCCGCCACGACCGCCGCCGCCACGACCGCCGCCGCCACGGCCGCCACCACCTCGGAAGCCGCCACCACCGCCTCGGAAGCCGCCACCGCCGCGCGCGCGCAATCCGCCGCCGCCACGATGGATCCTGCCACCTCCGCCAACGCGAGCCCCTCCACGATGGGCCGCCCGCCCCCCGCGGTTTCTTGCCGCCGCGTGGTGCCGCCCGCCGCCGCGCGCAGGCCGCGCCGCCGCGCGGTTCCGCCCGCCGCCGCGCGCGGGCCGCGCCGCCGCGTGGTTCCGCCCGCCGCGATTTAAAACCCGCTGGCCATTGCTGCCGCGGAAATTCAGGCCCTGCCCTCGCCCGCCGCGACGGTGCTCGACATGGGCGCCGCGATTCCAATTGTTGCCGATATTGCCGCCGCCCGGCCGATTGATGGTGATGTTATTATTGCCCCAATTGACGTTGCCGCCCCAATAGCCGCCTGAGGCCCAGCGTCCGAGTGCATAGCCGGCGCCGAAGGCGATGCCGGCTCCGATAATCCCGGCGGCGATATAGCCGGGCGCCGGCCAGTAATACGGCGGATAATCGGGATACGGCCAACCGCCATAGACGACCGCGGGATCATAATACGGCACATAGATCGTATCGGGATCGGTCGGCGCGATGGCGATAATCTGACGGCCTTGCTCCTGTCTGACGGTGACGTTCTGCTCCTTGGTCGACTGCAATTTGTTGTTGGTCTGCGCCTTGGCGCGCAGACGCTGAATCGCGTCCATGACGTCCGTCTGCTGCGCAATCACCGCGTCGCCCAGCTTCTGCGTCCAGTCGAGCTTCGTGCTCATCATTTCGAGGACGGACGGCGTCGCCACCAGCGATTTGACGCTGGCGTCCCAATCCTGCTTGTCGACGGCGGCTTTGAGCGCCTCACCTTTCAGATTCTTGTTCGCGTTTACCCAGCGCTCGGCCTCCACGACTTCGAGCGGATAAGTCGACGCCATCAGAACTTCGGAGAGAAGCGCATCGGGATAAAGTGCGATCGGCGCGACAAGCTGATCGAGTTCGGCGGGCTTGAGCGATTGTTGAGCTGCCGCCGCGGGCGGCGGATTTGAGGTCTGAGCTCTCGCGGCGCACGGCAAAAGAATGAGCGCCAAGAACAAGAACGACCTTACCGCCGATAAAGTCATCTCGACCTCCCGCCGGTTGAAGCATCCAACCCTACCACATTTATTTTATCGCCGGCGACGTAATTTATTGACGCGCACCGCAGTGCAGCATCAGTGTCCGATCGCTTCGCTGCTCGATCTCCTAGATATTTGCCGGATATTTGATTGAGATCAAGAGATAGATTGCGGTGCGAAGATTGGCCGCGTCACAATACCGAAGAATTGAATTGGTATGAGCTTCTCAGAGATGCTGGCCAAGCCTATAGTGACCAGCCTCAAAGGAGCCTACGGTGACTGACCTTCAAAAGAAAACAAAAAAGCAAAAAAAGGGAAATGAAGGGTGAAATGAAATAAGAATTGAAAAATAACCCCAGGGAGAGTGCTATGGAAGGAACAGCCGGGATTTCTCACGGTTCCAAGGGCGAGCACTGCTGGAGAGGGTTCAGTTCAGGCAGTTGGCGCACCAGAATCGACGTACGCGATTTCATCATCAATAACGTTACTTCCTATGTGGGAGATGAGAAGTTCCTCACCGGCCCATCCAAGCGCACCAAAGCCGTCTGGGAAAAACTTCAGCCTTACTTTGAGCAAGAAAGAAAAAAAGGCGTACTGGCCGTCGACGCTCATACGCCGTCGACCGTGCTGGCGCACAAACCCGGCTATATCGATCAGGAGAACGAAATCATCGTCGGGCTGCAGACCGACCAGCCGTTCAAGCGCGCGATATTCCCCTACGGCGGCTTGCGCATGGTCGAGGCCGGCCTGAAGGCCGCCGGCTTCGAGGCCGACCCCCAAGTCCACGAGGCGTTCACAAAATACCGCAAGACGCACAATGACGGCGTGTTCGACGCCTACACGCCGGAAATCATGCGTTGCCGCAAGTCCGGCATCGTCACCGGCCTGCCGGACGCCTACGGCCGCGGCCGCATCATCGGCGACTACCGGCGCGTCGCGCTCTACGGCGTGACCCGGCTTCTGGAGGTCAAACACGCCGAGCGCGCGCAACTCGACGATATGTGGCCGACCGACGAGGTGATCCGGCAACGCGAGGAAATGGCCGAGCAGATGCGCGCGCTTCATGATCTCGCGGCGATGGGCAAGCTCTATGAGTGCGATATCGCACGGCCCGCGACCGACGCCCAGGAAGCCGTGCAATGGACCTATCTCGCCTATCTGGGCGCGGTGAAGGAAGCCAACGGAGCGGCCATGTCGATCGGCCGCATCTCCGCCTTCCTCGACGTCTTCATCGAGCGCGACTTGCGCGAAGGCATATTGGACGAGGCCGGCGCACAGGAATTGTGGGACCAACTCGTCCAGAAGCTGAGAATTGTTCGTTTCCTGCGGACGCCGGAATACGACGCGCTGTTCAGCGGCGACCCGTATTGGGCGACCGAATGCATCGGCGGCATGAGCCTCGACGGCGAGCCGCTGGTGACCAAGAGCAGCTACCGGCTGCTGCACACGCTGAGCAATCTTGGGCCGGCGCCGGAGCCGAATATCACGGTTCTATGGTCGAAACACCTGCCCGCAAATTTCAAGCGCTATTGCGTGAAAATGAGCCGAGATACCTCCTCGCTGCAGTACGAGAACGACGATCTGATGCGGCCGCATTGGGGCGACGATTATGGCATCGCCTGCTGCGTCTCGGCGATGCGGCTCGGCAAGCAGATGCAGTTCTTCGGCGCCCGCGTCAATCTGGCGAAAGCGCTCCTCTATGCTATCAATGGCGGCCGCGACGAGATATCCGGAGACCAGATCGCTCCGACAAGTCCAGCGGTGACGGGCGAAGTGCTCGAATACGACGATGTGTTTGAGAAGTTCGATCATTTGATGGAGTGGCTCGCGCGCACCTACGTGCATGCGATGAACTGCATTCACTACATGCACGACAAGTATTTCTATGAACGCCTGGAGATGGCGCTACATGACCGCGATATCCTGCGCACCATGGCATTCGGCATCGCCGGTCTGTCGGTCGTTGCCGACAGCCTTGCCGCCATCAAATACGGCAAGATCCATGTGGTCCGCGACGATACCGGTCTGGTTGTCGACTTTCGCAACGAAAGCAACGATGCGGTGCCGCAGTTCGGCAACAATGACGACCGGGTTGATTTGATCGCCGCCGATGTCGTCACGCGGTTCATGCAGAAAATCCGCAAGCATCCGACCTATCGCAATGCGACCCATACGCAAAGCGTCCTGACCATCACGTCGAACGTCGTGTACGGCAAGCACACGGGAAACACGCCGGACGGCCGGCGCAAGGGCGAGCCGTTCGGACCGGGCGCCAATCCCATGCACGGTCGCGACAGCCACGGCTGGCTGGCGTCATGCCTCTCGGTCGCGAAGCTGCCCTACAATGATTCGCTGGACGGCATCAGCTACACGGTGTCGGTCGCGCCGCAAAAAGCGCACTTGTCCGACGAACAGATCGTCGACGAGGCGGTCAAGGCCTTCGATGTGTATTTCGGAGCCGGCGGATTCCACATGAACCTGAACGTCCTCGACAAAGCGACGCTCGAGGATGCCATGAAGAATCCGGACAAATATCCTCAGCTCACAATTCGCGTGTCCGGCTATGCCGTGAACTTTGTGCGGCTGACGCGCGAGCAGCAGCAGGACGTCATCAGCCGCACCTTTCACGGCCAAATATGACGTGTGCGGCAACGATAATCGGCGCCGATCCAAACCGCAGGCTGCCGCTTGATACGGATCAATGTCAGCCCACAGCGGCCAACGTCGCAACGCAGAAAATTAAAAAGCAGGAAATGAACCCGGGAGGTTGAAATGCTCAAGGTCAATTTAGTGCGCGTCGTTTTTGTGCCGGTCGCTTTAGCGCTGGTGTTTGCAACCAGTGCTCCGGCTTCTGCGAAGAAAAAACAAGCGGCCCACCCTACTTATGAGCAAGCGTGGGGTATCTGCACGAAAGAGCTCGATCAGAACCACATTTCGAGGCAGGACGCCGGCCAGCGCCAAGCCGCGGGCGGAGCCTGCATGCACAGATACGGATATCGCCTTTGAGCGATTGGGCAGGCGATCGCAAACTGTCCACGCGACTCTGGCGCCAAGCGGTTGACGCTGAACGCGGAGATTGGGAGGACGCCGATGTCGCAGATTGGAGTACTGGAGGCCGGTAGCCGGCACGATCTGCACGTCGGCATTTCGCTCGACGCGCCGGACGCATCGCAATTACCGGAATCCGACGGTGCATTTGGCTACTGCCATTCCTACGAGACGTCGTCGCGATTCGATGGGCCAGGATTGCGTGTTGTCCTGTTCGTTTCGGGTTGCTTGTTGCGCTGCACGTATTGCCACAATCCCGATACCTGGCACCTGAAGGACGGCACCTATGTCTCCGCGCAGACAGTGCTTGATCGGCTCGGCAGCTTTGCTTCTGCGCTGCGCGCACTCGGCGGCGGCTTGACGATCTCCGGGGGCGAGCCCCTGGTGCAGTCGGCATTTACCAGGCGGATTCTGGCCGGCGCCAAGGACTTTGGTCTGCACACCGCCATCGAAACGTCGGGCTTCCTCGGCGACCGCGCCGATGACCGGTATCTCTCCACTCTTGATCTCGTCCTTCTCGATATCAAAAGCTCGAACCCGGACACCTATCGCAAGGTCACCGGCCGAGACTTGGCGCCGACGCTGAAATTCGCCGAGCGTCTGGCGGCCATCGGCAAGCCTGTATGGGTGCGCTTTACCCTGGTGCCGGGATGGACCGACGATCCGGACAATGTCGATGGAATTGCGCGCTTCGTCGCTCCGATGAAGAACGTCGAATGGGTCGAGGTGCAGCCGTTCCACCAACTGGGCGCGTTCAAATGGAAGGCGATGCATCTTGACTACAAGAACCTGGAAGCCCCGACCCCCACGCCCGATCTCATAAACCGCGTCCTCGAGCAATTTCGCGCTGCCGGCTGTCACGCCCGCTGATTGTTTAGCTAGAAGATGAAACGAAGAAAGATACGGAGGCTGGGTCATGCTTGACTTTGCGCGTGAAATTATCGGCACGCAGCCGATTCTCACGGCCTTTCTTGCGATCGGGCTCGGCTATCTGGTCGGTCAGATCAGCATTGGAGGATTTTCGCTCGGCGTCGGCGCCGTTCTGTTCGTGGGTCTCGCCCTCGGCGCCTTCGCGCCGAAGGCGCAGATCGTCGGACCGATCGGACTCATCGGCCTGATCATGTTTCTTTATGGCGTCGGCATTCTCTATGGCCGGCAATTTTTTGAAGGCATGACGGGCGCGGCCGGCCGCAAATATAATCTGCTCGCGTTCGTCGCCGTGATCGCCGGCCTCGCCGTTGCTCTTGGCCTCGGGCATGCTTTCGGGATCAAAGTGGGACACACATTAGGCATCTTTGCCGGTTCGATGACCAGCACTGCCACGCTGCAAGCGGCTCTCGACACCATGCGCAACAGCGAGCCCTCGATCGGATATTCGGTGTCCTATCCATTTGGCGTGATCGGGCCGATTTTATGCATCTACTTCATGACGCGAATGGTGCAGCCGAAATTTCCGCCGAAGGAGCCGCAATTGCACATGGCGGAAATCACGCTCGGTTCCGATTGCAAGGGCTGGACGCTTGACGTTCTGAGAGCGAAAATCCCAAGCGGCGTCCAGATCGAGATGGTCCGCAAGGGCGGCCGGAATTTCCTTCCCTCCGCCGATCTTTTGCTCGACGCCGGCGATGCCCTGTTGGTGATCGCCGAGCGGAAAAATGACATCAGCGATGCCGCAGCGCGTCGTCGGAAAGCTGGAACCCGGGCGCCTCGTCAAGGATCGTTCGGCGCTCGACTACATCAGGGTGTTCGTAGGCAAGGCAAATTTGGTCGGGATACCGCTCGGCCAGCTTCCGCTCCCGGCCGGCTTTCCCGTCCAGATCCTCCATGTCAGGCGCTACGATGTCGATATCGTGCCAACACCCGATCTGATGCTGGAATTTGGCGATCGCGTCGGCGTTTTGTTGCCACCCGAGCGGAAGGAGGAGGCGCGGAAATATTTCGGCGATACGGTCAAATCTATGGCCGAGTTCAGCTACGTGTCACTCGGCGTTGGTATGGTGCTTGGCGTCCTGCTTGGACTTATTCCGATCCCAATTCCCGGTGTTGGCGTTGTGACACTGGGTATTGGCGGCGGGCCGCTGATCGTTGCCCTTATCGCCGGCAAGTTGCGGCGGACAGGTCCACTGCTATGGGTCATGCCGTTGCCCGCAAATATCGTGCTGCGAAACTTCGGACTTGCCTTGTTTTTGGCGACGGTCGGCGTCAATTCCGGCCAGCCGTTCTTGAAGACCGTGTCGCAAACCGGGCCGACGCTCTTGCTGATCGGTGCGCTGGTTCTGCTTGCGACCGTCCTTATCGTCCTCCTGGTCGGCTATTATCTGTTGAAAATTCCGTTCGACGATTTGGTGGGCGTCGCATCCGGCGCCACCGGCAATCCGGCCATCCTGGTCTACTCGACCCGGATGGCTCCGACCGAGCGGCCCGACATAGGATACGCTATGATCTTTCCTTCAATGACGATCGTCAAAGTCGTTGCCGTTCAGATTGTCGGGCTATTGCTGGGAACAGGTGCGGCCTGATCCGGCCGCGTAAGGAGCAACCATGCCGAACGAGACAAAAGGCGACTTAGACGCGGGAGGAGCCGCTGGTTCAGCAACTCATACCGCTGGTTCGAAATACGACCGTCTCATTGCCAAAGCGAAGGCAGTGCCGACCGCGAAGACCGTTGTGGTGCATCCCTGCGACGAGACTTCGCTTCGTGGCGCTGCGGAGGCGGCCAATATCGGAATCATAAATCCCATCCTGGTCGGGCCGAAGCAGAAGATCAGCGCGGTCGCGCGCGAGCACAATATCGACATCGGCAAGTTCGAGATTGTGGATGTCGCCCACAGTGATGCGGCCGCCGCAAGAGGCGTTGAGCTCATTCGCGAAGGCAAGGGTGAGTTCTTGATGAAAGGCAGCCTGCATACCGACGAGCTGATGCGGGCCGTGACCGCGTCGGCTACCGGCCTGCGCACGGCGCGGCGCATCAGCCATGTCTTCATCATGGATGTGCCGTCACATACCGAGACGTTGTTCATCACCGACGCCGCGATCAACATTTTCCCCGATCTCGACGCCAAGCGCGACATCGTTCAGAACGCCATCGATCTATATACGCAGGTCGGTCTCGGCACGCCGCGGGTTGCCATCCTCTCCGCCGTCGAAACGGTCACGTCCAAGATTCCTTCCACGATCGAGGCGGCAGCGCTGTGCAAAATGGCCGATCGCGGGCAGATCACCGGCGGCATCCTCGACGGACCGCTGGCATTCGACAACGCCGTCGATGCGGAAGCGGCGAAAATCAAAGGGATTCATTCGCCGGTCGCCGGACACGCCCAAATCCTGGTCGTGCCCGATCTCGAAGCCGGCAATATGCTCGCCAAGAATCTCATCTTCCTGTCGAAGGCCAATTCCGCAGGCTTGGTTCTCGGGGCCCGCGTACCGATTGTGCTGACGTCGCGCGCAGACTCGGTGCGCAGCCGCATGGCGTCCTGTGCGGCAGCCGCGTTATACGCCGCAGCGCGCCGGACCAATGCAAACCTGGTCGCGGCGTGATCCGTCATGGACACCATCCTGGTCGTCAATGCCGGATCATCCAGCGTCAAATTCGAAATCTTCGACGTCACGACGTCCGGCGGCCCGCAACGGCGCCTCAAAGGCCAAGTGGACGGGATCGGGACACGGCCGCGCTTGCGGGCAAATGCGCGCGACGGCTCGTCCCTGATCGACAAATCCTACCAGCCCAGCGAGATCGCCGATGTCCCCGCCGCAATCGCAGCGGCGGCAGAATGGCTGCGCGCAACGCAGCCCTTCGACTTGATCGCGGTCGGCCATCGTGTGGTGCACGGCGGCCCGCAATACGACCAGCCGGTCATTGTCGATCAATCGGTGTTGTCACGTTTGGAGCAATATAATTCGCTGGCGCCGCTGCATCAGCCCAACAATCTTGCGCCGATTAGGCTATTGCTCACGCGCCGTCCGGAATTGGTTCAAGTGGCGTGCTTCGACACCGCCTTTCATCGCACCCACAGCGCTGTCGCCGATCACTACGCCATCCCTGAGCGCTTTTACGGCGATGGCGTCCGCCGTTACGGATTTCACGGGCTGTCGTACGAGTACATCGCCGGACGCTTGCGCGAGATCGCGCCCAACATCGCAAAAGGTCGCGTCATTGTCGCGCATCTCGGCAGCGGCGCTTCGATGTGCGCTCTCGCCGACGGCAAAAGCATCGAAAGCACCATGGGATTCACCGCGCTCGACGGCCTGCCGATGGGGACCCGGCCGGGACAAATCGACCCCGGCGTATTGCTCTATCTGATGAATGAAAGGGGAATGACGGCGGATGCGGTGCAGGACCTGCTCTATCGCGAGAGCGGGCTTAAAGGCCTGTCCGGCATCAGCAACGATATGCGGGAGCTTGAAGCGAGCACCGCCCCCGCCGCCGCGCTCGCGGTCGAACATTTCGTCTACAGGATCGGCTTGAACGCGGGAATGCTGGCGGCGGCGCTTGGCGGGCTTGATGCGTTCGTCTTCACCGCCGGGATTGGCGAGAACTCGCCCTCCATCCGCAAACGTATCGCGCTCAAGCTTTCCTGGTTCGGGGCGGCGATCGACGAAGCGGCCAATGCCGCAGGGAAACCTGTCATCTCGACGTCGGCGAGCCCGATCGGGGTGTATGTGATCCCGACGGACGAGGAATTGATGATCGCGCGCCATACACTCGCGCTCCTGGTGCAGCCGAGGAATATCCAAGCGCGGGCGTAATTTTCGCCCTCTAGGAGCATGATCTTTTCGGAAAACCGGTGTCCACTTTTCCGGATCATGCTCCGGAGCGCGGCCTCGTGAACTCAATCGACATAGGGTAGAAGGTGAGCCGAAACGGTCAGGATTCGGCAATGGCAGAAAGTTGCAATCGACAGCTTCGCGGCATGTTAGCGCGGCGGGAAACGATCCTCTTGCCGGGGGCCGCGAACGCGCTGGCCGCGCGGGTCATCGAGGATATCGGCTTCAAGGCGATCTATGTCAGCGGCGCCGGCGTCACCAATACCTATCTCGGCGTGCCGGATATCGGCCTGATCTCGGTGACTGAGCTCGCCGACCATGTCAGCGCCATGCGCGAGGCAGTGTTGCTGCCCTTGATCGTCGATGCCGACACCGGTTTCGGCAATGCCATCAATGTCACACGCACGGTAAAGACGCTCGAGCGCTCCGGCGCCAGTGCCATTCAGCTCGAGGATCAGGATTTTCCCAAGCGCTGCGGACACTTTTCCGGCAAGCACGTGATCGCCCGCGCCGAGATGGTGCAGAAGATTCACGCCGCCGTCGATGCCCGCACCGATCCCGATCTCGTCATCATGGCCCGCACCGATGCCATCGCCGTCAACGGCTTCGATGACGCCATGGACCGCGCGGCGGCCTATATCGAAGCCGGCGCCGACATGACCTTCGTCGAAGCGCCGCGCACCGAAGAGCAATTGCGCGAGATCCCCAAGCGCCTCCCCGTGCCGCAAGTGATCAACATCGTCGCCGGCGGATTGACGCCGATGATCGAGCTCGATGCGCTGAAGAAGATGGGATTCGCGATGGTGCTTTACGCCAATGCCGCGCTGCAGGCGTCGGTGGCCGGCATGCAGAAGGTGCTCGGCCATCTGAACACGCGCGGGTCGCTCGAGGGCGTCATGCCGTTTCTGGCGGGTTTCGAGGAGCGGCAGCGGCTGGTGTCCAAGCCGCATTTCGACGCGCTCGAGAAGAAATACTCGTCTGATTGATCCGGGGGCGTTCAGACATCCCAGAAACGAAGATATCGGAAACTCCGACATTCATGGCAAATTCGAGTAACAATCCGCACACCCGCGCCATCGCGCAGTTCGTTTCGCAACTGCGTTACGACGACATTCCCGACGATGTCGTCACGCGCATCAAGCTTCTGATCCTGGACTCGCTTGGCTGCGCGCTCTACGGCACGGCGCTGGAATGGAGCGAGATCTTGCGGGCGACGCTCGCCAAATTCGACGCGACCAAAGCCTGCCGCGTGTGGGGCACGTCCGAGCGTTTGTCCGCGCCGCATGCCGCGTTGGTCAACGGCACGCTCATTCAGAGCTTTGAGCTTGATGACGTGCACCGCCAGGGGGTTCTCCACGTCGGCGCGGTCACGCTGCCGCCGCTTCTGGCGATCACCGAGCTTCGTCCGGGGCTGAGTGGCCGCGATTTTCTACGCGCCGCCGTCGCCGGCTACGAGATCGGCCCCCGCGTCGGCAAATGCATGGGGCCGCAGCATATCGGGCAAGGCTGGCATTCCGGCGCCACGGTCGGCGTGTTTTCGGCCGCCGCCGGCGCAGCCGCTGCACTGGGGCTCTCCGCGGAACAGGCCGTACATGCGCTCGGCATCGCCGGCACGCAATCCTCGGGGCTGATGGCCGCGCAATATGGCGCCATGGTCAAGCGCATGCATGCCGGACGCGCCGCGCAAAGCGGACTCTACGGCGCATTGCTCGCGGAATCCGGCTTCTCCGGAATTGTCAACGTGTTTGAATCGCCCTATGGCGGCTTCTGCTCGACCTTCTCGCGCTCCAGCGACCGTTTCAATCTCGACGAATTGTCGTGGCAGCTCGGCCGCGAGTGGGAGACCAAGCGCATCTCGCTGAAATTTTATTCCTGCGTCGGCAGCAACCACACGACGCTCGACGCCATTCGCGCCATGCAGGCCGAAAAGCCTTTCGGCCCCGGCGATATCGCCTCGATCGTGGTGCACGGCTCGCACGTGACGGTGGAGCATGTCGGCTGGCCCTACGAGCCGCAGGGGCTCACCGCGGCGCAATTAAACCTGCCGTTCTGTGTCGCCACGCTGCTGCTCGAAGGCGACGTCTTTGTCGATCAATTCACCGAAGCCGTGGTCGACGACAAAGCGCGGATCGAATTGTCGAGGAAAGTTTCAGTGGTGCATGACCTGGCAATCACCGAGCGCGGCTCGAATTACCGGCACATGGTGCGTGTTGAAGTCCATCTCAAAGACGGCACCACGCTTGAGCGGAGTGTCGAAGCGCCGCGTGGCAGCGAGGCAAGCTTCGCCTCCGAGGCCGACATCGTGGAGAAATTCAAGAAGCTCGCGACCCACACGGTGAGCGGCGCCAAGGCGGACCAGGTCGTCAATCTCGTGCTCGGCGCCGAGAAGCTCAAACGCGCTGAACAAATCGCCGAGGCGTTGGCGGTTTAATTATCCTTGCTGACTTTCATATTTGTGTGGCGCCTCCCTACCATCTTACTATTGCGCGCCTCACAATCGCGTTCCTCACCAGAACCTTGCCGCCATTTGGCGCGACTAATGGCTGCGATTGACGATCGGTCAACCATCGCTTCGACGAGGCGGGCGGCTTGGTATCCGCCCGCCCGGAGCGGCTTCATAATTGACGCGATCACAATGGCGCTCAAACAAGCAGAGACGATTTCAGGAGGCGTGTCATGAAGTTCAAACTGCTCGCGGCAGCTTTGCTCGCCTGTGCAGCGACCGGTCTTGCCAGCACCGGGGCGTCGGCCCAGTGGATCAATCTGTCCGGCCCGTATCGCTGCGTCCAGAACTGCGAAGTGCCGCTGATCGGCCAAGCGTTCGTCACGCAAAACGGCTGGGATCTCAACCTCGTCAACGAAGTCGGCCAGCCGGCGCATGGCTGGATCGATTACCCAGGTCACATCTGGATCGACTGGTGGCACGAAGGCGCGATGTTTTCGCCGGACGGCTCGACCATTCAGTTCGATTCCGGCAGCATCTGGCAACGCAGCTGACGCCGCATCACCACGTCAAGGCCGGAGTCAGAGCTTCTTGATCCCGGCCTGATCGACGACGTTTTTGAACGTGTCCATTTCCTTGGTCACGCGCGCCCAGGCGGCGTCCGCGCCTTTGGGCCGCACCAGGAAGCCGTTCTGGTACATCTTGTCCTTCATGTCCTTGGTGTTGAGGACCTTGAGCGTTTCGGTCTCCAGCCATTTGACGTTTTCCGGCGGCGTCTTGGCCGGCGCCATCAGCACCGCGTCGGTGGCAAAGACGAAATCCGGATAGCCGGACTCGATCATGGTCGGCACATCCGGCAGATCGGGCCAGCGTGTCTCGGAGGAGATCGCGAGCCCGCGCAGCGTTCCCGCTTTGATGTGCGGCTGCGCCGGCGCGACAGCGCCCGAGCAAATCTGCACAGTGCCGGCGAGCAACGCTTCGACGGCATCGCCGCCGCCCTTGAACACGACCTCTTCGAGATTTGGCAGTTTCTCCTTCACCTTCAAGACCGCCATTTGCAATTGCGGCGTCGTGCCGATCGGCGGCACCGAGGCATTGAATTTTTCCGGACTGGAGCGGGCCAGCGTCACGAAATCCTTCATGGTCTTGGCCGGCGACTCCGCCTTGACAATAAAAATATTCGGCGAGCCGCCCAGTTCGCTGATCGCGACAAAATCCTTCTTCGGGTCGAACGGCAGCGAATTATAAAGCCCGTAATTCACCGACAGAGCATTGGTGGCGAGCAGGATCGTGTAGCCGTCCGGATCGGAATGGGCGACATATTCCATGCCGATATTGCCGCCGGCGCCGCCGCGGTTCTCGATGATGAAGGTCTTGCCGGTCGATTGCTGGAGCGCCGCGGTGACAATGCGGCCGACGATGTCGGACGGGCCGCCCGGCGTATTGGCGACGACGACTTTGACCGGACGATCGGGGTAAGCGGCATAGGCCGAGCGCGCCGAAAGCACGGCCGGCGCGGCCACACCGGCGGCGAGCAGGCCTTTGATAATGCCGCGCCGCGACGGCGCCGCTGTTGCGGGTGAATTGGTCATGTCCCTCCCCTACCTGTCCTTTAGTTTTTATAGCGCGGGATGCTGCGCAGCGATGGCCGCAAATTTCAAGAGGCAATCGTAGTGCCGAACCGCCTAAAATTGTCGCAAGGTTTAGAGCATGATCCGCAAAAGTGGAAACCGGCTTTCCGAAAAGGATCATGCTTCAATGGAAAAAACTGGACCTCATTCCCCGGTCTTGATCCGCGTCCACAGCCGGTTGATCAGACGCTGCGTCTTCGCGTCGTGGGCGATGATCGTATAGAGCTTCGCCATGGTCCCGGCGTCGGGATAGACGGTGCGGTCGTCGAGGATGGATTTGTCGATCAATTGGGTCGGCGAATCGCCGTTGGCGTAAGACACGAAATTTGTGTTCTTTGCCGCCACGTCCGGCTTGATGAGATAATTGATAAGTTCAAGCGCCTCTTGCGGATCGGGCGCATCTTTCGGGATGGCAAGCGTATCGAACCACAATTGCGCGCCCTCTTTCGGGATTGAATAGCCGATCTCGACGCCGCCGCGTCCGCTACCCGAACTGGCTTGCGCCGCGCGCGTCTGTGCCTGTTTGATGTCGCCGGAATAGCCGACCACGAAACAGATCTCGCCGGTGGCGAGCGCATTGAGATATTCCGAGGAATGGAATTTGCGGACATAAGGATCTGATCTTCAGGAGAAGGTCGGTGACTTTTTGCAGATCGCCCGGATCGCTGGTGTTCGGATCGAGATGCAGATAGTGCAGGCCCGCCGACATGATGTCGTCGGATGAATTGAGCAGATGGATGCCGCAATTCTTGAACTTCGAAATCTTGTCGGGATTGAAGACGTCGTCCCAGGAATTGATCACCGCATCCGGCCCGAGAATCTGTTTCACCTTCTTGACGTTGTAGCCGATGCCGGTGGTGCCCCACATGTAGTCGACGGCATATTGGTTGCCGGGATCGTAGAAGGCGAGACGATTGGCGATCTCGGGCCAAACCGACGGCAGATTGGGCAGCTTCGACTTGTCGAGCTTCTGAAAAATGCCAGCGCTGATCTGGCGCGCCAGAAAATAGGCGCTCGGCACCACGACGTCATAGCCGGAGGCGCCGGCGAGAAGCTTGGCTTCGAGCGTGTCGTTAGAATCGAACGTGTCGAAGCGGACTTTGATGCCGGTTTCCTTGGTGAAGGCGTCGAGGATCGTCGGGTCCTGATAGTCGGACCAGTTGTAGTAATTGACGACCCGCTCTTTCGGCTGCGCCTGCGGCGCGCAGAGAACGGCAATCGCACAACCCAGCGCGGCAATGAGCGGGAAAGAGCGCAAAGCGATCACGTCTCGGTCGGCAGGCCGGCGGCCTTCCATGCGAGAATTCCACCGGCAAGATGTGACGAATAAGGAAAGCCGTGCTGTTGCGCGGCAAGCGAAGCCGTGACGGAACGGCGCCCGGAACGGCAGGCGAAGACCACTTCGCGGCCTTGCGGATCGGGAATAGCGCTGGCGTCGAAGTCGGAAAGCGGCACCAGCACGGCGTCCGGGAAGCGCTCGACCGCGGTTTCGTTCGGCTCGCGCACGTCGACCAGCATCATGCGGCCGTCGCGCAGGCCCGCGGCAACCTCTTCCGGCATCAGATCGCGCACATTGAGATTTTGATCCGACATCGCTGATCTCCTCGCCAGAGGTAAAGCTCTCTCCACAACCTATTTTTCGAACAGTCCGTGCACAAGCTAGATGGTCACCTGCGTGCCGACCTCGACTACGCGGTCGGTCGGAATTTGGAAATAGTCGGTGGCGTCGTTGGCCGAGCGCGCCAGCGTGATGAACAGCCGGTCCTGCCACAGCGGCATGCCCGGCCGCGGCGCCGGCCGCAGCGTGCGCCGCGACAGAAAGAACGACGTCGACATGATGTCGAAGTGCCAGCCGAGCTTGCGCGCGATGGCGAGCGCCTTCGGGATGTTCGGCGTCTCCATATAGCCGAAGCGCAGCAGCACGCGCATGAAGGTCGAGCCGACCGGCTCGATGCGCACGCGCTTGTCGGCGTCGACGCGCGGCGTGTGGGTGGTCTCAACGGACAGGATGACGTTCTTTTCGTGCAGCACCTTATAATGCTTGAGGCTGTGCATCAGCGCGGTCGGCGCGCTTTTCGGATCGCTGGTGAGGAACACCGCGGTGCCGGGCACCCGCTGCGGCGGTTTTTTCTCGAGGATGCGGACAAGGTCGTCGAGCGGAGTTTCGAGCCGGCGGGTCTTGGCGAAGAGAATGCGGGTGCCGCGCCGCCACGTATACATCACCAGCATCACCAGGCCGCCGAGCGCCAGCGGCACCCAGCCGCCTTGAACGACCTTGAGCATATTGGCCGACAGGAAGGTCAGATCGATCAACAAAAATGGCACGATCAAAGCCGCCGCCGCGAGCGGCGACCAGCGCCACATCCGCCAGATCACGATGAAGGCCATCATGCAGGTGACGACCATGGTGCCGGTGACGGCGATGCCGTAGGCGGATGCGAGCGCGCTCGACGAGCGGAACAGCGCCACCAAGAGCAGCACGCCGACCAGGAGCAGCGAATTGACGCGCGGCATGAAAATCTGACCGGCCGTCGTCGCCGAGGTGTGGCGCACTTCGAACCGCGGCAGAAGCCCGAGCTGGATCGCCTGGCTGGTCAGCGAATAGGCGCCGGTGATCACCGCCTGGCTCGCGATCACGGTGGCGATCGTCGCCAGCGCCACCATGGGGTAGAGCGCCCAACCGGGATAGAGCAGGAAGAACGGGTTTTCCAGCGTCTTCGGCTGCGCAAAGACCAGAGCGGCCTGCCCCAGATAGTTGACCGCGAGCGATGGCAGCACGAGCGCGACCCATGCAATCTGGATCGGCCCGCGGCCGAAATGGCCGAGATCGGCATAGAGCGCTTCGGCGCCGGTCACGGCCAGAAAGACCGCGCCGAGCGCGTAAAGGCCGATGATGCCGTGCTGGGTGAGAAAGGCGACGCCGTAGTACGGATTGAGCGCCCACAGGATGCCGGGATCGCGCGCGATCCAAGCGAGGCCCGGCAGCGCGATTGCCACGAACCAAATCACCATGATCGGGCCGAACAGAGCCGCCACCTTGGCAGTGCCGAATGACTGCGCCGCGAACAGCACCAGCAGAATGACGACGGTCAGCGGCACGACATATTCGTGAAACGCCGGCGTCGCGACGTCGAGACCTTCCACCGCCGAGAGCACCGACAGCGCCGGCGTGATCACCGCGTCGCCATAGAACAAAGCGGCGCTGACGATGCCGAGAAATGTGACGAGGGTCGCCGCGCTCGAGATGCGGCCGACCGCGCGCGAGGCAAGCGCCATCAAAGTGAGCGTGCCGCCCTCGCCGTTATTGTCGGCACGCAGCAGGATGACGATGTATTTCAGGGTGACGACGATAAACAATGCCCACAGGATCAGCGACGCCACGCCAAGCACGGTGCCGCGACCCACCGCGCTATGGTCCGGGGCGGTGGCGGCAAGAACCGCTTCGCGCAGGGCATAGAGGGGGCTCGTGCCGATATCGCCGTAGACCACGCCGATACTGCCGAGCGTCAGCCCCCAGAAGCCGGCGTGAGAACGCGCTTCGCCGCTGCCGTTTGCCGGCACTTCGCTCCCAGCGGGAGCGCTCGTGCTGTCTGTCATGAACTTTGAAACAGGACCTGGCCTGCTCCTGATGCGGCGCCCGGAGGGGAGGATACAGGGCCGCGCCTATACACCCTTCACGAACCGGAGTCATGGGCAACGCTTGCGGCCATTCGCGCTCGCGGCGCAGGGCGGCCGACGCGGCGACGCCGGCGTCACGACTCTACGGCCCGCCTGGAACCAGGCCCGCCCCGATTTAGCTACAATGGATCAAGTGTTTAGACTGCGGGCCTTGGCGTACGGAGACAGCCCGAACGGCGAACAGCCACGCCGAATAGCAGCGGCCCCTCTTCACCAAAGTGCCAATCCCCGGAAATATCTTTACGGAATCAGGCCTGGCGGCACCGGCGGCGGCTCGTGCATCAGGGTGATCGTCACACGCCGGTTGGCCGCGATATAGGGGTCGTCCGGGAACATGGGGTCGGTGTCGGCCTTGCCGGCGACCATGTAGACGTTGTTGGCCGGCAGGCCTTGTTCTTCCAAGATCTGGCGCACCGCATTGGCGCGGTCGGCCGACAGGTTCCACGGCCCATAATCCGCCGACGGCGGGGTTTGCGAAACCGACGTGTGGCCGGTAATCGAAACCCGGTACGGCAGCGCTTTGAGGGGACCGGCGATTTTCTCGATGATGCGCCGGGCGCGCTCGTAAGGGTCCTTGGAGCCTTCGGGGAACATCGAGCGGCCTTCCTGGTCGACGATGTCGATATCGAGCCCGTCCTTGGTCTCCTCGAACATGATGTGCTTACTGGCTTCGGCCAGTTCCGGCATATCCTGCAAAGCTTGGCGCAACGAGGCCGCAGCCAGCGCAAAAGCTTCGTCCTGCTGGAATTTGCTGCCGAATTTCTGATTGCGATCGTTCTGGTCGGGCGTCGGCGTGGCGGAGGCGTCTTCGGGCTGGACGTGGGCGGCGTTTTTCAGCTTCGGCCGGGTCGGCAAGCCGTCGACTTCGATAATGCCGGAATAGCGGACGTTGTTCTGCACGCCGAAAGCGTCGCGCATCGAGCCGGCGACGATCTGCAGCTTTTGCTGATCCTGGTTGGAGAACGCCACCAGCATGACGAAGAAGCTGACGAGCAAGCCCATCAAGTCGGCGAAGGTAACGAACCAGCCGTGACCGCCGCCGTGTGCCTCCTTGCGCCGCGCCATCGCTAGGCCGGAACGGGTTCAGGCTCGGCTTCGCCGCGGTGCTTCTCCGGCAGATAGGCGATCAGCATCTCGCGCACGAGTGTCGGGCTCTTCGATTCTCTGATCATCAGCACGCCGTCGATGATCAGCGTGCGGTTGATTTCCTCATCGACCAGCTTGAGATGCAGCTTGTCGGCGATCGGCAGGCAGAGGATGTTGGCCACCACGGCGCCGTAGAGCGTCGCCAGGAGCGCCGTCGCCATGAAGGGACCGAGCTTCGACGGATCGGTCATATTGGCGAACATCTGCACCATGCCGATCAGCGTGCCGATCATGCCGAAGGCCGGCGCGCAGTCGCCGACCGCGCGATAGATCTTCTGGCCCTCGTCGAGATGGCTGAGAAAATTGTCGCGGTCGCGCTCGAGATTGTCGCGGATGAATTCGGCGTCGTAGCCGTCGGCGACAAAGCGGATGCCCTTGGCCAGATAGGGATCCTCGACCTCGACTTTTTCCAGGCCGATCGGACCCTGTTTGCGCGCGATCTCGGCAAGCCCCGCGATCTCGTCCACCAATTCGCGCTGCGAGATGCGGCGCATGGTGAACACGAACTTCATGCCGAGCGGCAGGCCGTGAAAGATCGACGACAGCGGAAAGCGGATCAAGGTCGCGGCGAACGAGCCGCCGAAAATGATGATGATGGCGTGATCGGACACGAACATGCCGAGGCCGCCACCCATGAGCATCAGGGTGACGACCACGGTCGCCCCGGCGAGCAGGCCTAGGCCCGTTGCAATGTCCATGAAACGCACCCAACCCGCGGCGGCGGGCCTTCTGCCAGCCGAGCCTAGACAATGGCTCTATTGGTACGGTCTTGCGCTTAAAGGACGGTTACCGCTGGAACTTCTGGGGCGCCGGGAAGCCGCAGATCGCTTAACGCTTTGCGCTACGTTGAGTGGCCAGCAAAGGGGCGCAAAGGGGGATGACCGGTATGGCAAAAACCCGCTAGATAGCCCGATCATAACGGCAATATTGCCGAGAAATCCGGCGCAGCGAACGCCTTGGACGTGTGTGAGGGAGATTAGCCATGCGCGAGATCGGCCATTTTATCGGCGGCAAAGAGGTGAAAGGCACGTCCGGGCGCTTCGGCGACGTCTTCAATCCGAACACCGGCGAGGTTCAGGCCAAGGTCGCGCTGGCCGCCAAATCCGAGGTCGAAGCGGCGATCGGCAATGCGCAGGCCGCTTTCCCGGGCTGGGCCGCCACCAACCCGCAGCGCCGCGCCCGTGTCATGTTCAAGTTTTTGGAGCTGATCCAGAGCGAATATGACGACCTGGCGCGGCTGTTGTCGTCCGAACACGGCAAGACTTTTCCCGATGCCAAGGGCGACATCCAGCGCGGGCTCGAAGTCGCCGAATTCGCCTGCGGCATTCCGCATCTGCTGAAGGGCGAATACACCGAAAGCGCCGGGCCCGGCATCGATCTTTATTCGATGCGCCAGCCGCTCGGTGTCGTCGCCGGCATCACGCCGTTCAATTTTCCGGCGATGATCCCGTTGTGGAAATGCGCGCCGGCCATCGCCTGCGGCAATACATTTATCTTGAAGCCGTCGGAACGCGATCCGTCGGTGCCGATGCGCATCGCCGAGCTGTTCCTCAAGGCGGGACTGCCGCCGGGCGTGCTCAATGTCGTCAACGGCGACAAGGAAGCCGTCGACACGCTGCTCACCGACGCGCGCGTCAAGGCGATCGGCTTTGTCGGCTCGTCCTCGATCGCCGAATACATTTATTCGACCGGCACCGCGCACGGCAAAAGGGTGCAATGTTTCGGCGGCGCCAAGAACCACATGATCGTGATGCCCGACGCCGACATGGATCAGGCGGTCGACGCGCTGATCGGCGCCGGCTATGGCTCGGCCGGCGAGCGCTGCATGGCGGTCTCGGTTGCCGTACCCGTCGGCAAGAAGACGGCGGACACGCTGCTTGAAAAACTCGTGCCGCGCGTCGAGGGCCTCAAGATCGGGCCGTCAACGGATCAGCAGGCCGATTACGGCCCGATGGTGACGCGCGAGCTGCTCAACAAAGTGCGCGGCTATGTCGATACCGGCGTCAAGGAAGGCGCCAAGCTCGTGGTCGACGGCCGCAATTTCAAGCTGCAAGGCTACGAGAACGGCAATTTCATTGGCGGCTGTCTGTTCGATGAGGTGACGCCGGAGATGAAAATCTACAAAGAGGAAATCTTTGGCCCGGTGCTCTCGGTGGTGCGCGCCAAGGATTATGAAGACGCGGTGCGGCTGCCGTCCGAGCACGACTATGGCAACGGCGTCGCCATCTTCACCCGCGACGGCGACACCGCGCGCGACTTCACCAACCGCGTGCAGGTCGGCATGGTCGGCGTCAATTTCGCGATTCCTGTGCCGTTGGCCTATTACACGTTCGGCGGCTGGAAGCGCTCGGGCTTCGGCGACCTCAATCAGCACGGCCCGGATTCGATCCGCTTCTACACCAAGACCAAGACCGTGACCGCACGCTGGCCGTCGGGCACCAAGGGCGGCTCGGAGTTCGTCATTCCGACGATGCGGTGAGTGTGGCCCTCAGGGCGCACTTTTCTGCCGCCCCTTGATCTCAGCGTATTTCGCCAAAGCGTGTTCAAACTTATCGTCGAACAGCCACATGGCGTCGAGAATCTCGCGGAAAGTCGCGGATGTTTTCGCCCGATCCGCGTGTCCGAAGGCAAAGACGCTGTTGTTGCGCAAATAGCCCATAACCGTCGGGTCGGAAATTCTATAACTTGCCAGGTTTCCCGAATTGAGCGCGGCCTTGGTCGGGCTCGGAATGATCTGGATGAGCTCGAACAGCTTCATTTGATCGATCGGATTCGGCAGGGCTCTCACGATCGCCGGTATTTGCGGAAATATATTCGCGTGCGCGTTCATGAGGCCGTCGCGCACGGCGGTCCAGTGATTGAACCGATGATCTGATCCGCCGGCCCGCGTCTCTTCTTTGGCGTCGCGCGCCATCAGCGCTGGATCAAACGCCGCGATCACGTTTTTGATGTCCGCCCACCGCTTTTGGCCGTTTTGATCCTCGGCAGGACCTGTTTGCAGGCTCCCTTTGTAGCTATTCGAACGCGCATTCCCGATGTTTTGATAGCCATTGGTCTCGGCAAAGAAGATGCCCAGGCTGACGCGGCCTGCCACCTCGGCGTTTGCCGGATCGAGGCCCTTGGCGCGGGCTATATCGGTTGCCAAATCGACAACGTCCTTGAATGGCGTATCGGATTTCTGCGCGTTGAAGGGTGGCGCATCCATGATGTTGAAGAGATTCACATACTCATCGAGAAGCGGCTCTTGGTCGGCATCGAAATAGGCCGGAGGAATTCTAAATTTGTTGCGCCTGCCGATTTGCGACGGCACGGCGTCAGTGAGATCCTTATACGCACTCATCATGCCGACGCGAGCGAGATAAAGCGCTTGTCCGGGCACATTCGGTAGCTGTTGATGCGAATCGATCTGCGCGCGCCGCTCGCTCAGAATGGACCTAAAGCGGTTGAGCGCGGTGTTGTAGGCATTGAGTGCCTCCAGCTGCGATGCCGTGATCGCGCCTGGCTGCGCGTCTGCCGGTGAGATGAAGCCGAGATTGCGGATGCGGTGCGGGACGAACGTCGCGTCCGTGATCGTGTCAATTGCATCGGAAACCGGCGGCGTAACGAAGACCCCGAGAGCAAGAATCATTGCACGCCTGATCGCAAGCGCCCTGGAGGTCGTCGCCTTCTCTGCCATTAGCGATGTCTGGCTCACTTCCGCCGCGCGCGCAACAGCGGACTCACGGGCCGAACAAAGTCTCAGAACCGCTCAACAGTCAGACCCTCCGTCACATATGTTGCATAGCGAAAGTCGCGAATGGCGGCGATCTCGTCGCCGATCCAATCGAGAACGATGACGTACGGCACGCCACTGGCGGCAACGGCCGGATCACTGACAAGAAGCACGGTGCGGCCTTCGGCGCAGCCGGGTACGGCATGCCAGCCGGACACTTCGCCGTAACGCGTGAAATACAGGGAAACGTCCTTTCGCCCGTTCAGGCGTCTGCGGGTGACCAGATCGAGACGGACCTCCTCGGACAAGAGATCACGCAGCGCATCAAAGTCGCGCGCATTGAACCGGTCGGCATAGGCGCGCAGACGCATGCGGTCGGCTTCGGCTAGGGGCGGTACCGCTTCCGCGATGCTGTCGGCAGTTTCGCGGAGCTTCGCCCGGCCGCGGTGCAACGCCGCCTTCACCGCAGCAAGGCTGACGTCGAGCAAGTCGACGATCTCGGCCAGCGAATAGCCGAGAACGTCCGAAAGCAGCACGCATGATCGTTGCAGCGTCGGCAGATACACGAACGTGCCGAGATTTGCCGTGGCCGCGACGCGCGCGTCGGTTTCGCTCGCTTGATCGGCCACATCCGCGAGCGCGTCTTCGCCGTCTGCAATGCCGCGCCGCTTGCGGCGGCGCAACAGATCGAGCGCCGCATTGTGAGCGATACGCAACAGCCAGCCCTCGGGATTCTCGATCTTGCTCGTCATCGGCAATGCCTCCATGGCATGCGCCAAAGCATCCTGGACGACGTCTTCGCCCTCGAAGGCGGAGCCGACCATGCGCGCACAATAGCGATGCAGGCGCGGACGAAAGTCCGACGCCAGCCGGGCAAAGTCGTCGCGATCCAAAGGGCTTACTCCGTTGCAGCAAATTCTGGAGGCCGGTCCTAGATGATAGACGTTTCAGAGGATGGGAAGGATTCGCCCCCGAAAAATAAATTTCCGCCGCGAATCCTTCCGCCCCGCTCCGGCGTCTGTCCGTTATCGCCGCACGGCGGCGTCACTAGAGAACGCAAGGAGCAATGCTATGCAACGCCTCACCTTCGTCCGTTACACGGTCAAGCCAGATCAGATCGCAGAAAACGAAGCCCTGTCGCGCGCCGTATTCAAGGAGATGCGCGGCAGAGCGCCGCAAGACGTGACTTATGCGCTGTTCAAGAAGGACGCAGATTTCGTCCATCTCTTCGTCAATCTCCGCACCGACGATTCCGAGGCCGTGACCGGGCTGCCGAGCTTCAAGGTCTACTCCAAAGACGTCGCCGCGCGCTGCGCGGGGCCGATCGAGCAGATCCGGCTGGGCCTGCAATTGGTCGATTCTTATGGCCTGCATGCGGCGGCCGCCGAGGTCTGAAAACTGCCGCGCATCGTGCAGCAAGCCGCGGCACCTGCCGCACGATCAGCTCACGCAGATACGGTTCGTCGTGTCGCCGCCTGAATTGAAGCGGCATTGGCAGCGCGGCGGGCGATCGAGCACCGAGACCGTGACCGTGGTGATGCGGTCCTTTTTCACCTCGATCTGACAGAGCGGCACGGGGTTGTTGCCGAAACCATCGGTCCGCAGCATCAGCGTGCCGGTGCTTTGGCGCAGCAGCGCCGTGCCGTTCTTCACCGGCGCAAGCCTGATCGTGTCGAAATAGAGCGGCGCCTGCATCATCGGCGAAACCGGCACGGTGTTGATCTGGACATAGCCGATGTCGCTCGACGGCCTCCAGGCGACAATCGCCACGCCGACGATCGCCGCGCTCGCCAACACGCCGGCAACCCGCCCAATGATCGCGCCGTTTTTCACGCCATGGTTCCTGCCGCAATCAGCACCGCGCTAGGCACCCGGCGGCTTGATGCCCCCGATCAGCTTGTTGAGCTGGGTCGAGGCGTTGCGGATGTCCTGGGTGAGGCCGCGGATGACGTCGAGCGCTTTCTCGGCCTGCCTGATCTCGACAAGCTCGCCGATGAAATCCTCGTTGGATTGCAAGGATTGCAGGAGGCCTGCGAATTGCGCGCGGGCGTCCTGCAGTTCCTTCGTGGCGCTTTCGGTTTGCGCCTGCAGCCGCTGCCACTGGTCGAGCAGATATTGCCGCTCCTCCGGCTTGAAGCGGCCGTCCTGCGCCAAAATCCGAAGCTTGTCGTGGATGTGGCTGAGCGCCTTTCCGCCGAGTTGCGCGATGGGACCGTTGTCGGAGACCGCGCCGAGCAGCGTGCTGACATCCCGGCGCAAACTGTCGATCTCGGCACGCGCCTTGTCGATGTCGGTCGCGGCATCGATGGCGCCGGCGCCGTCCTGGATTTTTTTGGTCAGGTCGGGGACGCTCTTCTGAAAGTCCTCGAGCTGCTGCGAGAATTCGTCGACGGGCGAGGCCGGCGCGTTGCTGACCACCTTGCCGCCGAGCCCGTTGACGCCGGCGCCATTGCCATTGGCTGCGGGAATGCCGGTTGTGCCGGCGTCATCGGCACGCGCAAGGTTGGACTGCGCGAAAACCGCGGCGGCGAGCGCCACTGCAACATACAGCGAACGCCCGGCGCAAACCTTTGCTGACGATTTCATGTCGATGTGCCTCCCACGACACAGTCCCAATCTGGGTCCAAGTTCGATTTCGCGCAGCAATATTGGCGCAAGTGGGGCGCTTTTGCCGGACGTCTACAGCAAAGACGGCTTGCGGCGGCGCAACAATTGGCCTTTGTTGTGCTCGTTCTTGGGGCCGGGCGACCTGACATAGCGACCTGACACAGCGACTTGAAATGAAGCGCGTGAGACATTGCAGCGCGGAGGGGACGAAAACCGCCGCCATAGTCTTCGTTCTGATCCCAATTCTCCTGGGACTGAACGCCTGCGCAAATAAGGACCGCTTCGGCGGCGGCCAGCCCGAATTGGCCAGCACAGCCCCGCCTGCTCCGCCGCCACCCGCACCGCCCCCTATCGATCTCGCCGGCAAATGGAAGCTCGCCGTCATAGGTGGCAGCGCTTGCGCCATGACCTTCGGCGGCTCGACGGGCGGATCCGACGGCTCGATCGCCCCCGCTGGCGGCTGTCCGGGAAACTTCTTCACCAGCCGCAAATGGACCTACGAACACGACAGGTTGATCATTCGCAATCACAAGGGCGAAGTGCTCGTCGAGCTTGCCTTCGCCAATGGACATTTCGAAGGGCAAGCGTCCAGCGGCGGAACAGTTTCGCTGACGCGATAAACTTCACGAGTACCAACCGGGAAACGCCATGCCGGAATATCAACTCTATTGCTTCGCCCAATCGGGCAATGCCTATCGCGCGGCACTAATGCTCAATCTGATCGGCGCCGACTGGAAGCCGGTCTATGTCGACTTCTTCAAAGGCGGCGAGACGCGTACGCCGCAATACCGCGCCGAAGTCAACGAGATGGGTGAAGCACCGGTGCTGGCGCACGACGACAAGAAGCTCAGCCAATCCGGCGTGATCCTGACCTATCTCTCGGAACGCAGCGGCAAGTTCAAACCGGAAGGCGAGGACGAGCAGCTTGAAGCGCTGCGCTGGATCATTTTCGACAATCAGAAGATGAACGGTTTTCTCGGGCCATACCGTTTCCTGAAAAACTTCGCACGGCCGGCAGGCGACCCGGCGGTGATGGCGTTCCTGAAAGGCCGTATCGACAGCAGTCTCGGCATTCTCGACAAGCGGCTTGCCAAAGCGCCGTTCGTGCTTGGCAACCGGCCGACCATCGCCGACATTTCATGCTGCGCCTATCTCTACTATCCGGCCGAGGAATTCGGTTTCGATATCGCGGCCGAGCACAAGAACATCGGCGCGTGGCTTGATCGCATGAAGGCACTGCCCGGCTGGGGCCACCCGTATGATTTGATGCCCGGCTATCCGCCGAATTTGTAAGTTCGCCCACCCGTCATTGCGAGCACAATATCACAACGGAAAATCGAGTGACTTTGGTGGCGGCTTCGGCGCCGGCAGCACCGGTGCGGGCATCGGGACCGGCGGCGGCGCGGCGGCGGCTGTCGGCGGCGGCGCTGGCGCCAATGTTGGAGGCTGGGCGAGGACCGGCGCAGCGGCGGGTTTCGCCACAGGCGCGACCGATGCGGCGGCGGGTTTCGCCGCGGGCGCAACTGACGCCGCAGACGGCGGCGCCGCGGCGGGCGGCGGCGGTGCGGCCGGAGGAACCGGTTTGGCAATCGTCGCGGGGGCTGGAGCGGGCGACGGCGTCGCCACTCGCGGCGCCGACGGCTGAGGCAGCTGCGGCGGTACGGGCTTGGCGACGGGCCCGGCTGGCGGTGCGGCGGATGACGTCGCGGCCGGCGTGGGCGCTGCGGGCGCGTTGATTTTCGGCGGCGTCGACAGCCCGGCTTGCGGCGGCTGTTGCGGCAAAGCTTTTGGCGCCGGCTGTTGCGGCAAGCCTTGTTGTTGCGACAAGCTTTGTGTCGGCGGTTGCGATGCCGCCTGCTGCGGCGGCTGCGACACGGTCTGCTGCTGCGGCGGCTGTGACACGGGTTGCGGCGGCTGCGGCTCCGGCTCGTTGGCGTATTTCACCAAAAGCGTGCGCACGCTGGCGAGGAGCTTGCCGCCGTCGGTCTTCTGCTCCTTCATCTCCTTGAGCCACTTTTCGACGACCGGCTCGGTGAGCTTGCGCCAATGCGCCACCGCTTCCGGCAGCAGGGTGATTATCGAATCGCCGCCGCGCACCACCGTGTCGGCGACGCTCGCGGCTTCGAAGTCCCACATCGCGCCCGCCATGCCTGCCGCTGTCTGGCCCGAATTGCCGTCGATCACGGCTTTGAGGTCGTGTGGCAGGCGGTCATAGGCCGCGCTGTTCATCGCCAGCACGAAGGTCGTGCTGCTCGGCGAGAAATCGGAAAATTCCGTGTGTGTCTTGAGGATGTCGTTGAGCCGCAGCGCCGGCATCAGGTGCCAGGGGTCGAGACAGCCGTCGATGACGTGCTGATTGACCGCGAGTTGAAGCTGCCCGATCGGCATCGGCACCGGCTGCGCGCCGAGCAGATGCAGCGCCTCGCCGCCAAAGCGCGTCGACACGTGAATTTTCAGATCCTTGACGTCCTCGACGGTGCGGATCGGCGCATTGGCGTGGATCACGCCGCGATCGGCGCAGGAAAAACAGAGCGGGCGGACCTCGCGAAACTCGTCTTTCAGATTGACCGCGGCGAAATCCTGCAAGGCTTTCGAGGAGACCAGCGCGCGCCGCGACGGCACGAACGGCAGATCGAACATTTCAATCCTTGCAAAGCGCCCCGGCGTGAGGCCCGGCGCCGTCCACACGATGTCGGCGTCGCCGTCGCGCGCCTGGTCGAACAGATGCGCCGGCGCGCCGCCGAGCTGCATCGAGGGAAAAATATCGATGCGGATGCGGCCGTTGGAATCGGCCTGCACCTTGCGCGCCCAGGGCACGATGAATTTGTCGTGCGCGCTCGATACCGACGACATGAAATGATGCAGCTTCAGCGTAACCTGCGGCGCATCCGCCCGCGCCACGCGCATCACGGCGGGGGCAGCGATCGCTGCCGCCGTGGCGGCGAGAAAGGTGCGCCGGGCAATTCGCATAAAAAACCTCGCGGCCCCCTCGCAGCCTTCTTGCGTCTTAGCGTTCTTACGTTCTTGCGCCGGCGCCAATCCGACTAATTGCGACGCGACGGGCGATCGTTGTCGTCGGCCGGCCGGATCATATTGACGACGACGCCGGGCATCGCCGGCACGGCGGCGTCCGCTAAAGCCTCGGCCGATCGCCGCTCGTAATTGCGGTAGGACAGCCAGCCGAACGGCAGGGCCACGAGATAGGCGAACGTCCCGGCCGTCAGCACCACCCACGGATAGGCGATCAAAAGCGCGATGCTGAGCACCACGAGGACAATCAGCGGCCCGACCATTTCCGGCGGCACGCGCGTGCCGACGCGCTTGCCGGAGAACACCGGCAGCCGCGACACCATCAGCGACGCGATGGCGAGCGTGTAGAACAGCGTCGCCCAGATCAAAAGACCCGAGCGCGGGACGCCGAGGAAAGCCAGATAGATTGGAAGCAGCACCGTAATGGCGCCGGCCGGCGCCGGTATGCCGACGAAGAAATTCGCCGCCCAGACCGGACGGTCGGGATCGTCGATCATGACGTTGAAGCGCGCGAGGCGGAGGCTGCCGCATATGGCGAACACCATAGCCGCGATCCAGCCGGCCGATTTCAGATCGTGCAGGCCCCAGAAATAGAGGATCAGTGCCGGCGCGACGCCGAAATTGACGAAGTCGGACAGGCTGTCGAGCTCGGCGCCAAACCGCGAGGTTCCCTTGAGGAACCGCGCCAGGCGGCCGTCAAGACCGTCGAGGATCGCCGCGAATACAATGCCCGCGACCGCCAGCACATAGCGGTCCTCGAACGCCATGCGGATCGCGGTCAAGCCGGCGCACAGCGCCAGGAGCGTCACCATGTTGGGCGCCAGCGTGCGCACCGGAATGCGGCGAAACCGGCGCCGCCGCGGGTCGCCGTAACCGGTTGGTTGGATGGCCAAGTTCATTACCTCGCTGCTGGCGAATATAGCCGTTTCCACACCCGCCCGCCACGCGGCGCGCCTGCGTCGTTAACGCCCGCTCACGTCACGCGGAAGGTGCGGCCGGGCTCGGTCGCGGTGAGGTCGGCGATCACGGTTTCGCCGGCAATCGCGGTCTGGCCCTCGGCGGCCAGCGCGCGCCCCCCCTCGGGCAGATAGACGTCGACCCGGGAGCCGAACCGGATCATGCCGATGCGCTGGCCCGCGGCGACCGCCTCGCTTTGGCGAACAAACGGCACGATGCGCCGCGCCACCAGGCCCGCGATCTGCATGGCGGCGATGCGCTGGCCGTTCGCCATGGCGATGACGAAGGCGTTGCGCTCATTGTCCTCGCTCGCTTTGTCGAGATCGGCGCTGAGGAATTTGCCGGCGTGATAGACGATGCGTTCGATGCGGCCGGTCACCGGGCTGCGATTGACGTGGCAATCGAACACGCTCATGAAAATAGAAATGCGCGGCAGCGGCCGGGCGCCGAGTTCAAGCTCCTTCGGCGGCACGGCATTGACGACCTTGCTGATGCGGCCGTCGGCCGGCGCTACCACGATGCCGTCGCGCATCGGCGTGACGCGCGGCGGATCGCGGAAAAAATAAGCGCACCACAAGGTCGCAAGCGTCGCCAGCCAGCCGAGCGGCGACCACAGCCACAGCAGAACGATGCTGACAAAGGCGAAGCCGCCGACGAAGGGATAGCCCTCCGGATGGATCGGCACCAACTGCTTCTTGATCGAGTTGATAACGGACATGCGGCCTTATATCAGCAGCGGCGACAACAACAAATTTCTCGGTTGCAATTATTCCGCGGCATCCGCCGCCGGCAGGAGGTCCGGCTGCCGTCCGTCCGCCTCCGGGAGCGCGGGCGGATTGCGATTGGGAGCGATTGTCCCGTCCTCGGTCTCGGCCAGGATTTCGCGTGCCATCTGCGCCTCGCGCTGGCAATTCCACATGCTGGCATAAAGCCCGCTTTGGGCGAGCAATTCATGGTGCGTGCCGCGCTCGACGATCGTGCCGTGGTCGAGCACGAGAATCTCGTCGGCATCGACAATGGTCGACAGCCGGTGGGCGATGACGAGCGTGGTGCGGTTGCGCGACACCCGGTCGAGCTCGTCCTGGATGTCCTTTTCGGTGTGACTGTCGAGCGCCGATGTCGCCTCGTCGAGCAAGAGGATCGGCGGGCCCTTCAAGATGGTGCGGGCGATGGCGACGCGCTGCTTCTCGCCGCCCGAGAGTTTCAGGCCGCGCTCGCCGACCTCGGTCTCGTAGCCTTTGGAGGCACGGCTGATGAAGCCGTCGATTTGCGCCTGGCGCGCCGCTTCTTCGACCTCGGCGTCGCTCGCGTCCCAGCGCCCGTAGCGGATATTGTAGCGGATGGTGTCGTTAAACAGCACGGTGTCCTGCGGCACCATGCCGATGGCGGCGCGGAGCGAAGTCTGGGTGACGTCGCGGATGTCCTGGCCGTCGATCAGGATACGGCCGCCGCTGACGTCATAGAAGCGGAACAACAGCCGCGAGATTGTCGACTTGCCGGCGCCGGACGGCCCGACAATGGCGACCCTGTGGCCCGCCGCGACGTCGAAGCTCAGGCCCTTGAGGATTTGCCGATCCGGGTCGTAAGAAAACGAGACGTTCTCGAAGCGGATGGTGCCGGTGGTCACGGCGAGCGCCGTCGCGCCCGGTCTGTCCTCGATCTCGGGCTTGCGCGCCAGGACGTTGAACATGGTCTCGATATCGATCAGCGCCTGTTTGATCTCGCGATAGACCATGCCCATGAAATTCAGCGGCACGTAAAGCTGGATCATCATGGCATTGATCATGACGAAATCGCCGACCGTATTGGTGTGCTGCTCGACGCCGTAGGCGCACAGGATCATCACCGCGGCGAGCCCGATGGTGAAAATCACCGCCTGCCCGGCATTCATCACCGTGAGCGAGACATAGGCTTTGACGCTGGCATCCTCGTAACGCGCCATCGAGCGATCGTAGCGCTGAGCTTCGCGCTCTTCGGCGGAAAAATATTTGACGGTCTCGTAATTGAGCAGCAAGTCGATCGCCTTGGCATTGGCGTCGCTGTCGCTGTCGTTCATCTTGCGGCGGATGTTGATGCGCCACTCGGTCGCGACATAGGTGAACCACATATAGACCGCGACGGTGACGCCGATAATGGCGACATAGCGCCAGTCGAAATGAAACAGCAGCACGCCGACGATCAAGACCAATTCGACGATGGTCGGCGCAAGCTGCAAAAGGATCATGCGGACGATGGTCTCGATGGCGTTCCGGCCGCGTTCGAGCACGCGCGTCAGCCCGCCGGTCTTGCGTTCGAGATGAAAGCGCAGCGACAAAAGATGCATATGCTCGAAAGTGAGCATCGCCAGCCGCCGCACCGCGTTCATCGCAACTTTGGCAAAAATGCCGTCACGCCATTGCGTCAACAGCGCCATGATGACGCGCACGCCGCCATAGGCAAGCGTCAGCACGACCGGTGCGGCGAACACCCAGATCAGCCAATTGTTCGGATCGACCGGCGCCGTGCCGTGGCCGGCGAGCGCATCGGTCGCCCATTTGAAGGTGAACGGCACCGCCATGGTGGCGAATTTGGCGACAAAGAGCAGCACGGTCGCGGCGACGACGCGCGCCTTGAGGTCGCGCCGGTCGGCCGGCCAGATGAAGGGCCACAGATCGACCAGCGTGGCCAGCAAGGTCCCGCCATCGTTCCGCACCTCAGGCTTGAAGTGCTCTGCCGGCCGCTGGAATTCTCTCATCGGCAAGTCTTTTGGCAAGTCTTTTGGCAAGTCTTTTGGCAAGTCTGTTCCGCCCCTTTGCCGGCCCTGAAATCCGTGCGCCAACCCGGATATCGGCGGCCGCCTCCACCCTCGGAGAATATGACCGTCATATAGAGGTTCCCGGCCTGCTCCGCATCGGCCCGAGTGTGGGCGGCACGCATCGGCAGGCCGGCCAAAACTCTTGCAGCGCCGGCAAATCGAGGCCACATCTACCGCTCAATGAGTGATACTCCATGAGCAAAATCAATGCGGTGTGCGTCTATTGCGGGTCGAGCTCGGGTTCCGACCCGGCCTTTGCCGAGGCGGCTAAGGCGCTCGGCAAGGCGTTCGCCCTCAACGGCGTACGCCTGATCTACGGCGGCGGCTCGGTCGGCATGATGGGGACGCTGGCCCACGCCGTTGTCGACCATGGCGGCGAGGTGACCGGCATCATTCCGGAATTCCTCGCCAGCAGGGAACGTCCCAAGCCGCTGGGTGACGAGATGATTGTCACGCGCGACATGCACGAGCGCAAACGCAGAATGTTCGAACTGGCCGACGCGTTCGTCGCGCTGCCGGGCGGCGTCGGCACGCTGGAAGAACTGGTGGAGCAACTGACCTGGGTGCAGATCGGCCAGCATAGAAAGCCGATTCTCCTCGCCAATATTAGCGGCTTCTGGGAGCCGTTCCGCGCGCTTTTCGAGCATATGGACCGGCTCGGCTTCATCTATAGCAGCCTCAGCGGCAATCTGCTGATGGCCGATCGAGTCGAGGATATTTTGCCGAAGCTGCGCGCGGCGGCCCGCGATGTGGCCGATGCCGACACCGAGATGGCGGTGCCCGCAGAGAAGTTGTGAGCAGCGCTACGCCGCGGTTTCCCGCAAGAACGTCACTGCCTCGATGCGATTGCCGTCGGGATCGCGGATGAAGGCCGCGTAATAGCTCAGGTGATATTTGGTGCGCAGTCCGGGCGGACCGTCGGACGTGCCGCCGGCCTTGAGCGCGGCGGCATGGAAGGCATCGACGGCGGCGCTGTCCGGCGCGCGCAAGCAAATGTGTACGCCGCTGTCGTCGGCGACCCGGTCCATCGCCTCGCGGCGGTTGATCCAAAAATCCGGATATTTCTTGCCGTAGCCGACAGCCGCATCCGGCCATTCGCGCAATTTCGTCATGCCGAGCGGCTTCAGCAGCGCGGCGTAAAAGGCTTCGGCCTTTTTCAGGTCGCGCACGGCGATAGAAACGTGGTCGATCATCAATTCCCCGTCACGCCCGCGCGCCGGATTTCACAAGCTTATAGACGATGGAATCCATCAGCGCCTGGAACGAGGCGTCGATGATGTTGGCGGAGACGCCGACCGTGGTCCAGCGGTCGCCGGTCTCGTCCGAGCTTTCGATGAGCACGCGCGTGACCGCTTGCGTGCCGCCATTGAGGATACGCACGCGATAATCGGTGAGTTCGAGGCCGGTGATGAAGCTTTGGTACTTGCCGAGGTCCTTGCGCAGCGCGAGATCGAGCGCGTTGACCGGGCCGATGCCCTCCGCGACCGAGATCAGCTCTTCATTGCCGACTTTGATCTTTACCACCGCCTGGCTCACCGTCACCGGCTCGCCCTTGGCGTTGGTGCGCTTTTCGACATTGACGTCGAATTTCTCGACATCGAAATAATGCGGCACCTGGCCGAGCGAGCGACGCGCCAGCAACTCAAATGACGCGTCGGCGGCCTCATAGGCATAGCCGATCGCCTCGCGCTCTTTGACCTCGTCGAGCAACCGGGCGACGCGGGCGTCGTCCTTGTCGATCTTGAGCCCGATACGGTCGAGCTCGGCAAGCACGTTGGAACGGCCGGCCTGATCGGACACCAGGAGCTTTCTTTTGTTGCCGACGCGCTCCGGCGCGATGTGTTCGTAGGTCGCCGGCTCCTTGACGATCGCCGACGCATGAATGCCGGCCTTGGTGGCGAAAGCACTCTCGCCGACATAAGGCGCATGGCGGTCGGCGGAACGGTTGAGAAGCTCGTCGAGACCGTGGGAGACGCGCGCGAGGCGCGCCAGCGCCTCATCCGAGACGCCGATCTCGAATTTGTCGGCGTATTCCTTCTTGAGCCTCAGCGTCGGGATGATGGACACCAGATTGGCGTTGCCGCAGCGCTCGCCGAGCCCGTTCAGCGTGCCCTGGATCTGCCGCGCACCGGCGCGCACCGCGGCGAACGAGTTCGCCACCGCCTGTTCGGTGTCGTTGTGCGCATGAATGCCGACGTGATCACCGGGAATTTTTGCGCAAACTTCGCCGACGATGCGCTCGACCTCGTGCGGCAGCGTGCCGCCGTTGGTGTCGCAGAGCACGACCCAGCGCGCACCCTCCTCGTAAGCCGCCTGCGCGCAAGCGAGTGCATAAGCGGGCTTGGCCTTATAGCCGTCGAAGAAATGCTCGCAATCGAGCAGCACTTCGCGGCCCTTGGCCTTAGCGGCGCGCACGCTGTCGCGGATCGAGGCGAGGTTTTCCTCTTCCGTCGTCTCCAGCGCCACGCGCACATGATAATCCCAGGACTTGGCGACAAAGCAGATCGCGCCGGCCTGCGCATCGAGGAGAGCGACGAGGCCAGGATCGTTCGACGCCGAGCGGCCGGGCCGCCGCGTCATGCCGAAGGCGGTGAACTTCGCCCGCATCGGCCGCTTCTCGGCAAAGAAGCTCGTATCGGTCGGATTGGCGCCGGGATAGCCGCCTTCGATATAATCCACGCCCAGCTCGTCCAGCATGCGCGCGATCGTCAATTTGTCAGCGAGCGTGAAATCGACGCCGTTGGTCTGCGCGCCGTCGCGCAGCGTGGTGTCGAACAAATAAAGCCGTTCGCGTGACATGTTTTGGATCTCACCAGAGATGATAATTCGACGCCAAGGCAACGGCGATCACTATGGCGACCAGCGCAATGACCAGATGGTGCGTGCGCAAGCCGAAGAAAGTCGAGCGTGGTTCGGTCATGACGACAATCCTGCAATCCTAGCCGTGATAGAGCCGATAGAACGTGTAGAAGGTCACGACGACCGCTCCCGCGATCACCGCGTATTTCAAGATCAGATAATAAAGCCAGTGCCGCGGGAACGGCGTCTCTGGGCCCTTCATGATGCGCTCTCCTCTTTGGCGACGAGCGGCTTGACCATCGTCGTGTTGGCAAGCCATTCGCCGGCGACGGTGACGGTATTGCGGCTCTTGGCCGTATAGCCGCGCTTCTCGAAAAAGCCGCGCGCCGTGTCGCTGGCATCGACAGACAGTTCCTTAGCGCCCCGCGCGGCGGCGAGTTTTTCCAGCGCGTGGCACAGCATGGCGCCGGCGCCCTGCCCGGTTGCGGTCGGATGCACATAGAGCATGTCGATGCGCTTGTTGTCGGCGAGCGCGGCGAAGCCGATGGCGGCACCGCCGAAGGTCGCGACCAGCGTCAACTCACCGGCAAGCTTTGCCGCGAATTCCTCCTCGTCGTCGGCAACCGACGCCCACGCCTTCTGCTGCGCGACGCTGTAATCCTCGGCGGCCAATTCCTCGATGCTGGAGCGAAAGATTTCCGCGAGAAACGGCGCGTCAGTCGGCAGCATCGGCCGCAGCGCAAGCTTCGGTGTTTCCCGGGCGGCACTCATTGCGCGATCTCCCAGGCCGTGCCGTCTTTGGAGTCTTTGAGCACGACACCCATTTTGGCGAGCTCGTCGCGGATGCGATCGGATTCAGCAAAATTCTTAGCTTTTCGAGCCGCGTTCCTAGCATCTACCCTAGATTGGATCTCGAGTCGGTTTGGCAAAATTGCTCCGGCCTGTTCGCCAACGCTTGCAAGTTCGGAAGCTGAGAAGAAATTGTCGCCCAGCAAAAATCTTAAGGACTGGTGCAGGGCCTGCGCGGAGGCCAAATCACCTTTTCTCGCGCCGTCTGCCAATTTGTGCATTTCTCCGAGTGCCATCGGCGTGTTTAGATCATCGGCTAGAGCCTCCATAAACTGATCCGGCGGTGGCCCTTCATCAACGTGGGAAGTCGAATGCCTTTCCAATAAGTTTGCCCAGTTTCTAATAGTTCTCTCTGCCTCTTCAAGTCCTCGCAGAGTCCAATCTATGGGCTGACGGTAGTGTGTACGCAGCATTGTGAGACGAAGAGCGGGGCCGTCCCACGATCGCTCGCCGAATTTGCGTGACGTCAACAACTCATGGATCGTCAAAAAGTTGCCGAGCGACTTCGACATCTTCTCGCCTTCGACCTGAAGGAAGCCGTTGTGCATCCAGTAATTCGCCATCACCGGCGTATGGAAGGCGCAGCGCGATTGCGCGATCTCGTTCTCGTGGTGCGGGAACACGAGATCGATGCCGCCGCCGTGGATATCGAAGGTCTCGCCGAGATGTTTCCACGACATCGCCGAGCATTCGATGTGCCAGCCGGGCCGGCCGGGCGTGGCGATGCTGGCGGGTGACGGCCAGGCCGGCTCGCCCGGCTTCGACGGCTTCCACAAAATGAAATCCTGCGGGTCTCTCTTATACGGCGCGACATCGACGCGGGCGCCGGCGATCATCTCGTCGAGCGGCCGCTTCGACAGCTTGCCGTAGTCCAGCATCGACGGCACGCTGAACAGCACATTGTCTTCGGCGACATAGGCATTGCCGAAGGCGACCAGGCGGTCGATCAGGACGCGCATTTCGCCGATGTGCTCGGTGGCGCGCGGCTCGATCGTCGGCGGCAGGCAGCCGAGCTTAGCGACATCGTCGTGGAACTGCTGGTCGGTTTTCTCGGTGACCTTGCGGATCGCCTCGTTCAGCGGCAGGTCCGGATATTCCTCCGCCGCACGTGCGTTGATCTTGTCGTCGACGTCGGTGATGTTGCGCACATAAGTGACGTGCGTGTCGCCATAGAGACGGCGGAGTAGACGGAACAGTACGTCGAACACGATCACCGGCCGCGCATTGCCGATATGGGCGTAGTCATAGACCGTCGGCCCGCACACATACATGCGCACATTGGCCGGATCGAGCGGCTTAAAAACCCGCTTCTCGCGCGTCAGCGTGTCGTAAAGTTTCAATTCCATCGCAGCAAATCTCATTCCACCGGAATCAAATGTACACCTTCGACCTGCTGGCCGGGCGTCTACCGGTCTCGATTTAATGAGAAAAGACGGCCGCAGCCAGCGATGTCGCTAGCTAATAATCTCTCGGCAAATGCCGCAGACGGTGTTCGGGCCGGTCATGGCGCGCACAATGATTGGTCGGCCGCATGACGTCAAGGTCCGGCCGAAAGGCATGACACTACCGCGATGTGTCACCGCGCCGCCACGCCGTTCCGGAAATCCACCCGGCGTCCTGTGGAAACACAAAATCCGTCACCGTCTTGCGTTGCTCTCCCACGCAAATCATGGGAGCAAACCGCGCGCGGTTCGCGCCTTTCGAAATGACGTCACTTAACGAAAGCTTAACCCCACACCCTCATTGTTTAACCCTATCGGGGTAGGGCCGAGTTGGCCGCGCCTGTCGTTTGCGCAGACGGGTCTGGAAGTAGCGAGAACTGCGCCGGGTGGGGGAACCATGCGTTTCGCGATTGCGGCGTGTGCCGCGATGTCCATGCTTTTGGCCGCAGCCTCCGCGCAGGCGGAACGGCGCGTCTTCATTATCGCCAATGACGGCGACGGCTACGGCGTCGACAATTGTCTCGCCTCCGGCGGGCCCTGCGGCACGGCGGTGGCGAATTCCTACTGCCACTCGCGCGAATTCGCCCAGGCAACCTCGTTCCGCAAAGTCGACCGCGACGACATCACCAGCGCCATCCCGGCCAGCACGTCCGGCCTCTGCCGCGGCGACGCTTGCGATAATTTCGTCGCCATCGAGTGTTCGCGCTGATCCGGAGCACGATTCGGAAAAGGCTTTTCCCCAGACCTAGATCCGGGGAAGGAATCCGGTTCTCCGGATCATGCTGGCGGGATAATTCACCTTCTTGTCTGTTATCAGGACCCCCTCGCGGCATCCCGTTGCGCGGGGCTATAAGTTCGTTCATCCTCGCCAACGGCTGCGGTTTGACCTCGAGTGGGCGCGAGGGGACGGCGCGCCGAGCATCTGGGCCCATAGGTGGTCAATGGATGGTCAAGAAGCGAGGGAACGCGACCTCGAAGACGACGTCGCTGCGGCGGCGGCTGCGAGCGACCGCGCGCCGCTGAAGCTCGAACAATTCCTGCCCTATCAGCTGCAAGTCGCGACCACGCTGATGTCGCAAGCTCTGTCGCGGGTTTACGCGCAGCACCACCATCTCGGCATTCCGGAATGGCGCGTGCTGGTCGCGCTCGGCCAATACGGCTGGATGAACGGCAAGGCCATTTGCAGCCACACCCACATGCACAAGACCAAGGTGTCGCGGGCGGCTGCGATCCTGGAAGGCCGCAAGCTCATCGCGCGGCGCGCCAATCGCGCCGACATGCGCGAGTCGCTGGTCTCGCTCACGCCGGCCGGGCGGGCGATCTACGATGAGCTCGCCCCGCACGCCGTCGAATTCACCCGCCGGCTCACCGAGATCCTGACGCCGAGCGACCGCGAGGCCTTCCACCGCGCGCTCAAACAGCTTACCGATCGCTCCGCGCAACTCGTCGCCGAGGCGATCGAAGAGGGCGGCCGCGTGGAGGAACCGTGAAGCTTTATTCGTATTACCGATCGTCGGCCGCGTACCGGGTGCGGATCGCGCTCAATCTTAAGGGCATCGCTTACGACACAATCCCCGTTCATCTGATTAAGGACGGCGGCCACAACAAGCGGCCGGAATTTCGCGCCGTCAATCCGCAGATGCGCGTTCCGGTACTGGTCACGCCCGCAGGCGATACGCTGACGCAATCGCTCGCCATCATCGAATATCTCGACGAGACGCATCCGCAGCCGCCGCTTCTGCCGAAGGATCCGATCGCGCGCGCCAAGGTGCGCGCGGCCGCCGAACTTATCGCCTGCGACATCCATCCGCTGAACAATACCAGCCCGCTGCGCTATCTGAAGCGGGATATGGGTCAGGAGCAGAGCGTGATCGACGCCTGGTATCATCACTGGGTCATTGTCGGCTTCGAAGCACTCGAGGCGATGATCGAACGCGGGCCTTTTCTTTGCGGCAAGGACGTCACGCTGGCCGACACCTGCCTCGTCCCGCAGGTTTACAATGCGCGGCGCTTGAAGGTGCCGCTGGAGAAGTTCCCCAAGGTCGTCGCGGCCGACGCCGCTTGTTTGGCGCTTGCCGCGTTCGACAAAGCGCGCCCTGAAAATCAGCCGGACGCCGAGTAACGGAGGGCCCTCTCGGGGTCGGGCAAAAACGGGTCTATCCGCCGCGATTGACAGCACATTGACACCACCCGGCTTCACATTTTAACCACCATTCCGGGGCTTGATCCGCAACGCCGACGAACTGGGGCCGGAACCCTCAATGCTCGATAAATCGCGCGGCCTGAGCCGAGTCATGCCGCCAGGCGTGCTCGGAGCCCTCTTCGGCTTGTTGGCCTCCTCCACGGCCGCGTTCGCGCAGGCCGCTCCGGTTCAGCAGCAATATCTGCCGCCGCCAAATCAGCCGGCATCGAGTCAGCCCGCCTCAAGCCAGCCGGCCGGAAACCAGGCGGCGTCGAATCCGGTCTGCGTTCGCCTGCAGGCGCAGCTCGCGTCGGTCGACCAGGGCTCGGCGGATCCCGCCCGCGCCGAACAGATCAAGCGCGCCGACGACGCCATCGCCAAGCAGCAGGCCGACCTCGACCGCGCCGTGTCGCAGGCGCACAAAGCCGGCTGCGCCGGCGAAGGATTCTTCGCGCTGTTCTCGGCGCTGTCGCCGCAATGCGGACCGATCACGTCGTCGATCCAGCAGATGCGCGGCAATCTCGACCGCATGATGAGCGACCAGCAAAAGCTCAAGGGCGGCGGCAACGACGCGCAGGACAGCCAGCGCCGCGCGCTTATCGGCGCCTTGGCGCAAAACAATTGCGGCGCGCAATACGCGTCCGCCGCGTCTTCGTCCGGTCCGGCCGGCTTCTTCGACGCACTGTTCGGCAACGGCACTGTCGTCAATTCGAGCGGCGACGGCGCGCCGTCCGGCACATTCCACACCGTCTGCGTACGCACCTGCGACGGGTTCTATTTCCCGATCTCGTATTCGACCGCATCGACCCGCTTCGCCGACGACGAGAAAACATGTCAGCGGCTGTGCCCGGCGAGCGAAGTGGGGCTCTATGCGTTCCGCAACCCGGGCGAAGGCATGGATCAAGCGGTGTCGAACGCCGGGCAGCTCTACACCGCGCTGCCGAACGCCTATCGCTACCGCAAGGAAGTGACGGCCGGCTGCTCCTGCCGCAAGGCCGGCCAGAGCTGGGGCGAGGCGCTGAAGAATGCCGACAACTCGACCACGATCGAGCAAGGCGACATCATCGTCACCGACCAGACTGCCAAGACGCTGTCGCAGGCGCCCAAGCAAGGCGGCAAGGCCGCTCCGGCGGCCGCAAGCCAGCCGAGCTCAACTGCAACGTCTGCGCCGGCCACCAGCAGTACCGATCCCGGCAAGCGCGTCGTGCGCACCGTCGGACCGCCGTTCCTGTCGGCGGGTCAGATGCAGATGCAGCAGCAATTGCAGCAGCAATCCCCGCCGCCGACGCGCTGACGCAGCGCACCGTCAAAAATCCGAACCGCTGCCTGCTTTCGCCATCGCCGCGGCCACAGCGCCCTTCACCGGCTGCGATGCCATGCCCGGATCGTTGAAGCGATTGACGATCGGATAGCGCCGGTCGCGGCCGAAATTCTTCAGCGTCACCTTCACGCCGGGCGCGGCCTGGCGGCGTTTATATTCGGCGAGATAGAGCAAGCGCTCCACCTTCAGCACGGTATCACGATCGAAGCCGGCAGCGACGATGGTCGCGGTCGTTTCCTCGCGCTCGACCAGCCGTTCGAGAATCTGATCGAGCACGTCGTAGGGCGGCAGCAAGTCCTGGTCGGTCTGGTTGTCCCGCAGTTCCGCGCTCGGCGCCCGCGTGATGACCTTGTCCGGAATGACATCGTGGTCGGGACCGCGCGCGCCCTCCGGTTTCCAGCCGTTGCGCAATCTCGACAGACGATACACTTCGGTCTTGTAGAGATCCTTGATCGGATTGAAGCCGCCGTTCATGTCGCCATAGAGCGTGGCGTAGCCGACCGACATTTCCGACTTGTTGCCGGTGGTCACGACCATGGCGCCGAATTTGTTGGAGATCGCCATCAGGATGGTGCCGCGAGCGCGCGCCTGCAGATTTTCTTCGGTGACGTCGCGCGGAGTGCCTTGAAAGACGCCGGCGAGCGCCGCTTCGAGACCTTTGACGGCGCTCTCGATCGGCACGATGTCGTAGCGCACGCCGAGCGCGCGCGCGATGGCGGCCGCGTCGTCGAGCGAGGCCTGCGACGTGTAGCGATAGGGCAGCATCACGCAGCGCACCCGCTCGGCGCCCAAGGCATCGGTCGCCATCGCCGCGCAGAGCGCGGAGTCGATGCCGCCGGACAGCCCGATCACGACGCCATTGAAGCGGTTCTTGTCGACATAGTCGCGCAAACCCAGCACGCAGGCGGTGTAATCGGCCTTATCCCAGTCTTCGGCTGGCGCGATTTCGCCGCGCGGACAGCGCCACACGCCGTCGATGCGCGACCAATGCGTCGTCAAAACCTGTTCGCGGAACGCCGGCAGCAGAAACGCCACCGAGCGGTCGGCATTGAGCGCAAACGACGCGCCGTCGAACACCAGCTCATCCTGGCCGCCAAGCTGGTTGATATAGATCAGCGGCAACCCGGCTTCGGTGACGCGCGCGACAACGACATTGAGGCGGACTTCGCTCTTGTCGCGCCAATACGGCGAGCCGTTCGGCACGATGAGAATTTCCGCGCCGGTTTCGGCCAGACATTCGACGACGTTCTCGTAGTCGCCCCAATCGGTCCAGGTATCCTCGCAGACCGGAAGGCCGAGCCGCACGCCGCGGAAGCTGACCGGGCCGGGCAGCGGGCCCGCGGCGAAGACGCGCTTCTCGTCGAACACGCCGTAATTCGGCAGATTGACCTTGAAGCGGAGCGCATCGATCCGGCCGGCGGCTAGCAGCGCGTAGGCATTATAGAGCTTGCCGTCCTCGACCCAGGGCGCGCCGATCAAAACCGCCGGCCCGCCATCGGCGGTCTCGCGCGCCAGCGTCTCGATGGCGGCCCGGCAGGCGGCCTGGAAGGCCGGCTTGAGCACCAGATCCTCCGGCGGATAACCGGCGATGAACAGCTCGGAAAAAGCGACCATATCGGCGCCGTCAGCTGCGGCGCGCGCGCGCGCGATACGGGCGCGCTCCAGATTGCCGGAGACATCGCCGACGATCGGATTGAGCTGCGCCACGGCGATGGCCAGCCGGTCGGCGGGACGGTCGTTCATGACCAAGACTTAGCGCCGGACGCGCCGGTCCGGCAATGGCCGAGCCGCGCGGCAGGCGCGGCTTAGAGTGCCGCCACCTGCGGGATCGGCTTGGCCTTGGCTTGCCGCTCGGATTTGAGCAGATCGGCCAGCAAGAAGGCGAGGTCGAGCGACTGCTCGGCGTTGAGCCGCGGGTCGCACACCGTGTGATAGCGGTCGTTCAAATCTTCTTCGCTGATGGCACGCGCGCCACCGGTGCATTCGGTGACATTCTGTCCGGTCATTTCCAGATGCACGCCACCGGCAATGGTGCCTTCGGCGGCATGAACTTGAAAAAAGGCCCGCACTTCTTTGAGGATCTGATCGAACGGACGGGTCTTGTAGCCGGTCACCGACGAGATGGTGTTGCCATGCATCGGATCGCATGACCACACGACATTGCGCCCTTCCCGCTTCACCGCGCGCACCATCGGCGGCAGCAATTCCGCGGCCTTGTCGGCGCCGACACGGCAGATCAGCGTCAGGCGGCCCGGCTCGTGATCCGGATCGACGATGTCCATGAGCTTTAACAGCTCGTCCGGCTTCTGCGTCGGGCCGGTCTTGATGCCGAGCGGATTTTTGATGCCGCGGCAGAACTCGACATGGGCGTGATCGGCCTGCCGGGTGCGGTCGCCGATCCACACCATATGGCCCGACGTGCAGTACCAATCGCCGGTCGTCGAAATCGACCCGGGTGAAGGCCTGTTCGTAGCCGAGCAGCAACGCTTCATGGCTGGTGAAGAAATCCGTCGTGCGCATTTCCGGATGCACTTCGGGATCGATGCCGCAGGCGCGCATGAAATCGAGCGCCTCGGTGAGGTGCCCGGCCAATTCCTGATAGCGCTTGGACTGCGGTGAGTCCTTGACGAAGGATAGCATCCACTGATGCGCGTTCGACAGATTGGCATAGCCGCCGGTCGAGAAGGCACGCAACAGATTGAGCGTCGCCGCCGATTGGCGATAGGCCTCCAATTGCCGGCGCGGATCCGGCGTGCGCGCCTCGGGCGTGAAATCGGTGCCGTTAATGATGTCGCCGCGATAGACCGGAAGTTCGACGCCATTGCGCTTCTCGGTCGGCGAGGTGCGGGGCTTGGCGAATTGGCCGGCGACGCGGCCGACCTTCACCACCGGGCAAGCCGCGGCATAAGTCAGCACCACCGCCATCTGCAGGAACAGGCGGAAAAAATCGCGGATATTGTTGGCGCCGTGCTCGGCGAAACTTTCGGCGCAATCGCCGCCTTGCAGCAAAAAAGCGTCGCCGGCGGCGACCTGCGCCAGCGCCTTTTTCAGATTGCGCGCTTCGCCGGCAAAAACCAGCGGCGGAAAGGTCGCAAGCTGCGCCTCGACATCGGCAAGCGCCTTCGGATCGGGATAATCCGGCACCTGGACGATCGGCCTCGAACGCCAGGATTCCGGGTTCCATTTCGGCATATTGGACCGCATCGGCATAGTCTTCTCCAAACCGTCATTACGGGGCGCGGGCTTCGTCCCGCGAGCCGGGAATCCATATTCACGAACGGTGGTTATGGATTCCGGCCCTCGCCGCTTACGGCTCGGCCGGAATGACGGGGGATATATACACAAGGCCTCGGCATTGCGACAGCCCGGGAAAGACCAGCTATCGGCGGCTACTCGGCGGCTTCTTGGGCGTAGCTCGCGGTCTTTTTGCGCAAGGTGACGAGCTCTTCGGCGGCGGTCGGATGCAGCGCCACGGTGGCGTCGAAGTCCGCCTTGGTCGCCCCCATCCTCACCGCAACCGCGGCCAGCTGGACCATTTCGGCGGCCCCCTCGCCGACCACGTGACAGCCGACCACCCGGTCGGTGTGGCCGTCGACCACGAGCTTCATCAGGACGCTGGTGGCGCGGCCGGACAGCGTCGCCTTCATCGGCCTGAACATGGCTTTGTAGATGTCGGTCTGCGGCAGCCGCGCCCGCGCCTCGGTCTCGGTGAGGCCGACCACGCCCACTTCGGGTTCGGAGAACACCGCAGTCGGCACATTGGTGTGGTCGACCTTGGTGAGCTTGCCGCCGAATACCGAGTCGGCGAAGGCGTGACCTTCGCGAATGGCGACCGGCGTGAGATTGATGCGGTTGGTGACATCGCCGACGGCGTAGATGTTCGGCACCGAGCTGCGCGAATAGTCGTCGACCGCGATGCCGCCGTTCTTGGCGAGCGTGACGCCGGCTTCGTTGAGGCCCATCTTGGCGACGTTGGGCACGCGGCCGGTGGCGAACATCACCTGGTCGGCGGTCACGTGATTGCCGTCCGAAACATGCACCGAATAGTGCCCGCCGGCCTTTTCGATCGCCGTGATGGTGCGGCCGCAGACGACGCGGATGCCGCGCTCTTCCAACTCCACGCGCAAATGCTGGCGCACGTCGTCGTCGAAGCCGCGCAGGATATTTTCGCCGCGATAGATCAGCGTCACATGGGCGCCGAGGCCGGCGAAAATTCCGGCGAATTCGACGGCGATATAACCGCCGCCCTGGATCACCACCCGGCGCGGAAATTCTGTCAGATGAAACGCTTCGTTCGACGAGATCGCGTGCTCGCGGCCCGGGATCGGATCGCCGTAGCTCGGCGTGCCGCCGGTCGAGATCAGGATATGGTCGGCGCGCACGCGCTCGCCATTCGCCAGTTCGATCGTGTGCGGATCGGCGATCACGGCGCGGCTTTTGGCGACTTTGACGCCGGCTTTATTGAGCGTCGCGCCGTAGGCCGCTTCAAGCCGCGCGATCTCGCGATCCTTGTTGGCGATCAGCATCGTCCAATCGAACGAGGCCTTCGGCACCGTCCAACCGAAGCCCGCGGCGTCTTCGAATTCGCCGTGAAAGCGCGACGCGTAGACCAGAAGCTTCTTCGGTACGCAGCCGCGGATGACGCAGGTGCCGCCGAGGCGATATTCCTCGGCGACCATGACGCGGGCGCCATATTCCGCGGCAATGCGCGCGGCGCGCACCCCGCCCGAACCGCCCCCTATGACGAAGAGATCGACGTCGTGATCGGCCATAATACTCTTCTTAATCTCCGCGTCACATATCGTGGCCGCGTTTCCTCATTTCGGCACGCATCGCATTGGCGGCTTCCGGAGCCAGATTACTCGCCCAATTGCCGGCGAAGACCATGCTCTCGCTGAGCACATCCGGCTCTTGCGCGATCGCCTTCTGGCCGAGCGGCGACTGATAGAACGCCAACAGATCGTGCAATTCCTGCTCGGTGAAGTGGCTCGCATAGATGCGGGCGCTGGCATCGACGATCTCGGTCACGCGCGGCTCGAATTGCTTTTGCACGTCGACCGCGACTTCGTTGAGATCCTTGGACCACATGAAATTGGTTTGCAGAAACCCGTCTTTGACCCTTTGCACCACGCCGCGCACGATTGGCAGGAAGACGTCCTTGACGTCTTTGACCTGCACGATTTGCTTGGCCAAAAGCAGCGCGCCCAGCGTCGGCTGTGGTGCGGCGGCAGGCGGCGCGGGCTTCTGCGCGGCCGCCGGAAAAGCTGTGCCGCTCACAGCAAACGCGAGGAGTGCGGCGGCCGCAAAACGCATTCCGGCGTGTCGCTTGCCGGTGAGGCGTGTGGCAGAACACGCGGCAAGACACGTGGAAAGATAGGCGATCATAGGCGCACTCCCTTGTGGGCTTAAGGAATTCAGGTCCGCTCGATCAGGCGCACACCGTCAGGACCGGCGACAATAGCAGTCCAGGCGAGGCCGATGAACAAGCCATGCTCCATGACGCCGGGGATCGCAGAAAGCCGTTCCGCAAGCGCCTTTGGATCGGCGATGCGCTGCAACTGGGCATCGAGGAGCCAGTGCCCGCCATCCGTGACCAAAGGATGGCCGTCTTGGCCCAGGCGCGGCACAGCCTGCCCCGGGCAGCCGGCGGCCGCCGTGGCGGCCTCGACGGCGCGGCGGGTGACGCGGGCGCCGAACGGCACGATTTCGACCGGCAACGGAAATCCGCCCAAGACCGGGACCAATTTCGATTGGTCGGCGATGACGATCATCTTGGCGGAGGCCCAGGCTACGATCTTCTCGCGCAGCAGCGCCCCGCCGCCGCCTTTGATCAGCGTCAGATCAGGCGCGATCTCGTCTGCGCCGTCCACGGTCAGATCGAGCTCGGGCGTGTCGTCGAGCGTGCTCAGCTTGATGCCGAGCCGCGCGGCTTGCGCGCGCGTCGCTTCCGAGGTGGGGACACAGAGGACATCGAGCCCCGCTCTCACCCGCTCGCCCAGCAAATCGACGAAGTGCTGGGCGGTCGAGCCGGTACCGAGCCCTAGCCGCATGCCGGGGCGCACGAAATCGATGGCGCGCGCGGAGGCGGCCCTTTTTTGCGCGTCGGCGTTCATTGTCCCGGTCATGAAACGCTGTGTAGCCGCCTTCCGGCGATGATCCTAGAGGCTTGCTGCGAAGACTTGCTGAGAAGACTTGCGCCGCGCGCAGCCGCCGTTTAGGCGAATGCCATGCTCACCATTGTCTTTGATCTCGACGGCACGCTGATCGACACCGCGCCCGATCTCATCTCGACACTTAATCTCATCCTCGCCCGCGAAGGCATGACGCCCGTAGCCTTTGATGAGGCTCGGAAGATGATCGGCGGCGGGGCGCGCGGCCTGATCGAACGGGCGCTGATCGCCGAAGGCCGCGACGCCGCCAAGCCCGAATTCAAGCCCGAACTCGACCGCATGTTCGCCGGCTTTATCGAACATTACGCGGCCCACATCGCCGACCAGTCGCGCCCGTTTCCGGAGCTCGAAGCGACGCTCGACCGCCTCGCCGCCGACAATTATCGCCTCGCGGTGTGCACCAATAAGCTTGAATGGCTTTCGCTGCGGCTCCTCGACACCCTCAATCTCACCAGGCACTTTGCCGCGATCTGCGGCCAGGACACGTTCGGCATGCAAAAGCCCGATCCGGAGGTCCTCCGCCGCACCATCCTAAAGGCCGGTGGCGCGCCCGACCGCGCCATCATGGTCGGCGATTCCGCGACCGACGTGCGCACCGCCCGCGCTGCGGCGCTGCCAGTCATCGCCGTGACCTTCGGCTATAGCGAGGCCCCGATCGAGACCTTGCAGCCGGACCGCCTGATTAGCTCCTATTCCGAGCTGGAAGCGGCCATTCGCGAGATTGAAGCCGCCGCCCTCTAGCAGGACCGCGCCGTTGCGGCGGGGATAACAATGCAGGGGTGAAAATTCCTGGACCGTCAGGGGTTTATCCGCCAAAATCCGGCCTTATCTAAGCAAGGATGGAAAACGTGCGGCCACACGAACTGAAAAGCGCAACCGGCAGACCGCTTCTGGTCGACCCGTTCGGCCGCGCCATCAGCTATCTGCGCGTCTCGGTGACCGACCGCTGCGATTTCCGCTGTGTCTATTGCATGGCGGAGAACATGTCGTTTTTGCCGAAGGCCGAGGTCCTGACGCTCGAAGAGCTCGACCGCCTGTGCTCGGCCTTCGTGGCACGCGGCGTGAAGAAGCTTCGTCTGACCGGCGGCGAGCCGCTGGTGCGCCGCGGTGTGATGACGCTTGTTGAATCGCTGTCGCGGCACCTGCGCTCGGGCGAACTCGACGAATTGACCCTGACCACCAACGGCTCGCAGCTCGCCAAATATGCCGCCGACCTGAAAGCGCACGGCATGCGCCGCATCAACGTGTCGCTCGACACGCTCGATGCCGACAAATTCCGCGCCATCACTCGATGGGGCGATCTCGACCAGGTGCTTGCCGGGATCGATGCCGCACTTGCCGCCGGCCTGAAAATCAAGATCAACACCGTCGCGCTGCGCGGCGTCAACGAGGACGAATTGCCGAAGCTCGTCGCATGGGCGCACGGCCGCGGCATGGATCTGACGCTGATCGAGGTCATGCCGCTTGGCGAAATCGGCGAAGGCCGTCTCGATCAATATCTGCCGCTGTCGATGGTGCGGGCGCGGCTCGCCGAGCGCTTCACGCTTGACGAGATCGACTACCGCACCGGCGGCCCGGCGCGTTATGTGCGCGTCGCCGAGACCGGCGGCACGCTCGGCTTCATCACGCCGATGACCCACAATTTCTGCGAATCCTGCAATCGCGTGCGGCTCACTTGCACCGGCACGCTCTATATGTGCCTCGGCCAGGAAGACGCCGCCGACTTGCGCAAGCCGCTGCGCGTGTCAGAGAGCAACGATCTTCTGCTCGCCGCCATCGACGAGGCGATCGGCCGCAAGCCCAAAGGCCACGATTTCATCATCGACCGCCGCCACCAGCGGCCGGCTCTGCCCCGCCATATGAGTGTAACCGGCGGTTGAGCCGTACCACGATGCTGTGCGACATCGCGCCTCAGCGCCGCGACGTTAGAGCAGCGCCGCACCTGTTAAGCTGACCGGGATCAGCCAGCGGGGGCGTTGTGCCGGTCATGCGGAAACTGCGGCCCGGAGCGCGCGAGCGCGTCCGGGCCGTTGGTTTATGCCAAGTGCCGGAGCACAGTGGCCGCCGCCTCCATCTCGGCCAAGCGGAAGGCGCGGCGCTCGAGCGCTTGTTCGTCGCGGCCCCATCGTTCCATGTTCCAGTCTTCATCGACATGCGCCGCTCGCCAGGCAGCGTCGACGGATAATTCCCCGCGCAGCACGGCGAGCGCGATCAGCGCCGAGCCAGTGAGCGTCGTGATCACGTGCAGCGCGCCGAGCCGCCATGCGTCGTCGGGAATCGCGGCGCTTGCCGCCCGCAGTACCGCCTCGGGCTGCGCGACGTGGACGACGCCCTCGCCGCTCTTGAAATCGGCGCCGAGCGCGTTTTTCGCCCAGAGTAAGATCGGGTCCCAAAGCCGCGTCTGACGCTCGCGCAATTCCTGCGGGCTACCGGCGCGGTAGAGCAGAAGATCCGACGTGAGATATTTTTCGATCTCGGCGCGGACCGGCCCCGGCGCATCCGCCACACCGTCGATGATGGCGTTGGCAAGCCGCGTCAGCGGCATATTGGCCGGATCGATCTTGTCGCGCTGGGCGTCCCATTCCGCGGCGATGGCTTGCGCCAGCGCCAGCGTCGGCGCCGTGAGCGGCCGCCGCGCCGGCGTGCGCACGGGCTTGTCGTCGAGGTGGACGGCGTGCCCCTCGGGGCCGCTTGCGGCGCTGGCGCGCTCGTAAAAGCGCTGGCGGAGGGCCGGACGGGCACTGCGGCGCGCGGACGACGTCGGATCGCCGGGCTCGGTGGGCTCGTTCGGTGGGCTCGAAAAGCTCGCGCATGAACGCCACTTTATCCCGTTTTATCTCATTTTTTCAATCAGTTATGGTGACTGCTTGGGGCCGGCAGCAGGGCCTGGCGTGGGCGCCTTTCCAGTCGCGCTAATGTTAACGTCCGAGTGGCGGAAAACCCTGTCACAACAAGCAGAAGCGGTGGAAATCCCTGCCTCGCTCGACTACTATCCCGGTCCGGATTCGGCGACGGGGCTCGTCCGGGAGGGAATAAAATCCACGCAGCAGCGTGCCTACCGCCGGATTAAGAGCGGGGCTGCGTGTACGAGGAGTCAATGAAACCAACCGATATTTCGGTCCCGGATTATTTCCACAAGGTCGTGGACTGCCAGTGGGCCTGTCCGGCGCATACGCCGGTTCCTGAATACATCCGTTTGATCGCCGCGGGCCGCTACAGCGACGCCTACATGGTCAATTGGGAATCCAACGTGTTTCCGGGAATCCTCGGACGCACCTGCGACCGTCCCTGCGAGCCGGCCTGCCGGCGCGGCCGCGTCGAGAAAGACCCGGTCGCGATCTGCCGATTGAAGCGCGTCGCCGCTGATTTCAAGGACGACATCCGCGACCGCCTGCCGAAACCGGCCGAAAAGAAAAACGGCAAGCGCGTTGCGCTGGTCGGCGGCGGCCCGGCGTCGCTGGCGGTGGCGCGCGATCTCGCGCCGATGGGCTACGAATGCGTCGTGTTCGACCAGGATCCGAAATCCGGCGGCATGATGCGCACCCAGATCCCGAAATTCCGCCTGCCGGAAACGGTGATCGACGAGGAATGTGACTACATCCTCAATCTCGGCATCGAGTTTCGCGGCGGCAAGCGCATCGATAGCCTGAAGGCGCTGCTTGCCGACGATTTCGACGCGATCTTCGTCGGCTGCGGCGCGCCGCGCGGCCGCGATCTCGACATTCCGGGCCGCGAGGAAGCGGCGAAGAACATCCATATCGGCATCGATTGGCTGTCCAGCGTTTCGTTCGGCCATATCGACAAGATCGGCAAGCGCGTCATCGTGCTCGGCGGCGGCAATACCGCAATGGATTGCTGCCGCTCCTCACGCCGGCTCGGCGGCGAGGATGTGAAAGTCGTCGTGCGCTCCGGCTTCGAGGAGATGAAGGCGTCTCCTTGGGAGAAGGAGGACGCCATGCACGAGGACATCCCGATCTTCAATTATCTGGTGCCGAAGCAATTCACCCTCGACAACGGCAAGCTCAGCGGCGTCGTGTTCGAGAAGGTCAAGGCGGTGCGCGACGACAAGGGCCGCCGCAACTTGCTGCCGACCGGCGAGCCGGACGAGATTTTTCCCTGCGACGACGTCCTCGTCGCCGTCGGCCAGGAAAACTCGTTTCCTTGGATCGAGCGCGACTGCGGCATCGATTTCGACAAATGGGACATGCCCAAGGTCGATCCGGCGACCATGGCTTCGACCAATCCCAAAGTGTTCTTCGGCGGCGACGCTGCTTTCGGTCCGAAAAACATCATCTGGGCGGTGGCGCACGGCCGCGAGGCGGCGATCTCGATCGACCGCTTCTGCCGCGGCGAGAACATCACCGTGCGGCCGGCGCCGCATATCGCCGTCTCAAGCCAGAAGATGGGCATCCACGAGTGGTCTTACGACAACGAGATCGCGCCTGATAAGCGCTATCGGGTGCCGCACCGCGAGAAGGTCGTGGCGCTGCGCGACATCAAGGCCGAGGTCGAGCTCGGCTATGACATCGAACTCGCGCTGAAGGAAGCCGAGCGCTGCCTCAATTGCGATGTACAAACGGTCTTCACCGGCCAGCTCTGCATCGAATGTGACGCCTGCGTCGACATCTGCCCGATGGACTGCATCACCTTCACCGGCAACGGCGAAGAAGCCGACCTGCGGGCGCGGCTGCAGGCGCCGGCGAAGAACCTGACCCAGGACCTCTACGTCGCCAACAATCTCAAGACCGGCCGCGTCATGGTGAAGGACGAGGACGTCTGCCTGCATTGCGGTCTATGCGCCGAGCGTTGTCCGACCGGCGCCTGGGACATGCAGAAATATCTGATCGACATGACTCACGCGGAACAAGCATGCCAATCCAAAGCGTAAACGACTTCGTCGTCCGGTTCGCCAATGTCAACGGCTCGGGGTCCGCGAGCGCCAACGAAATGTTCGCCCGCGCCGTGCTGCGCATGGGCATCCCGGTGGCGCCGCGTAATATTTTCCCGTCCAACATCCAAGGCCTGCCGACCTGGTACGAGGTGCGCATTTCCGAAGCCGGACATCTCGGCGCCCGCGGCGGCACCGACCTGATGGTGGCGATGAATCCGCAGACCTGGGACAAAGACGTCGCCGGCATCGAGCCCGGCGGCTATCTGATGTACGATTCGACCAAGCCGCTCCCGGCGTCGAAATTCCGCGACGACATCACCGTCATCGGCGTGCCGCTCACCGCCATCAGTAATCGCGAATATAGCGAGCCGCGCCAGCGCCAGCTGTTCAAGAACATCATCTATCTCGGCGCCCTTTCGGCGCTGCTCGGCATGGATGTCGGCGAGATCGAAAAGCTGATCGCCGAACAGTACAAGGGCAAGGAGAAGCTGTTCGACGCCAATAAGCATGCGCTGCATCTCGGCCGCGATTGGGTAATGCTCAATCTCGAACATCCGATCGGGCTGCGGCTCAAGCGCGCCAACAAGGTCGGCGACCGCATTTTCATCGAGGGCAATGCGGCGGCGGCTCTGGGCGCGGTCTATGGCGGCGCCACCGTCTGCGCCTGGTATCCGATCACGCCGTCGTCGTCGCTCGCCGAAGCCTTTACGCGGTATTGCAATCGGCTGCGCATCGACGCCGACAGCAAGCAGAACAAATTCGCCATCGTGCAGGCCGAGGACGAGCTCGCCTCGATCGGCATCGTGATCGGCGCCGGCTGGAACGGCGCGCGCGCTTTCACCGCGACGTCGGGCCCCGGCATTTCGCTGATGCAGGAGTTTTTGGGGCTCGCCTATTTTGCCGAGATTCCCTCCGTCGTCTTCGACGTGCAGCGCGCCGGCCCGTCGACCGGCATGCCGACGCGCACGCAGCAGACCGATATCCTGTCCTGCGCCTATGCCTCGCACGGCGACACCAAGCATATCCTGCTGTTCCCCGAAGACCCCGCCGAGACCTTCGAATTCGGCGCCATCTCCTTCGATCTCGCCGACCGGCTGCAGACGCCAGTCTTCGTCATGATCGATCTCGATATCGGCATGAACCATCGGCTGTGCCGCCCGCTGACCTGGGACGACGTCCGCAAGTTCGACCGCGGCAAGGTGATGACGGCGGCCGCGCTCGAAGCCGGCAAGGATTTTGGCCGGTATCTCGACGTCGACGGTGACGGCATCCCCTATCGCACCTATCCCGGCACGCATTCGACCAAGGGCGCGTTCTTCACTCGCGGCACCTCGCGCGACCGCTACGCGCGCTATACCGAGGACGGCGCGGCTTACGCCGACAACATGCAGCGGCTCCTTCGCAAATTCGAGACCGCCAAGGATCTGGTGCCGCGGCCGCTCCTTGCCAACGCGCAGAAGCCGACCAAATACGGCGTGATCTATTTCGGCTCGACCTCGCCGGCGATGGACGAAGCGATCCAGCTGCTCGAAGCCAAAGGCCAGCATCTCGACCGCATGCGGGTGCGCGCCTTCCCGTTCCATTCGAGCGTGTCGAGCTTCATCGCCGACCACGACTTCATTTTCGTCGTCGAGCAGAACCGCGACGCGCAATTGCGCTCGCTGATTGTCAATGAGTGCAGCATCGATCCGGTGCGGCTGGTGCCGATCCTGCATTATGACGGCACGCCGATCACCGCGCGCTATATCGCGCGTGCCATCAGCGAACACCTCGACGCCCTGAAAGTCACGCCGCTCCGGAGGGTTGTGTCATGACCTATCTCGCCAAACCGCAATTCCATCATCCGGAACTGCCCAAGAACACGCTCGGCTATACGCGCCGCGACTACGAGGGTAAGATTTCGACCTTGTGCGCCGGCTGCGGCCACGACTCGATCACCGCTTCGATCATCGAGGCGTGCTTTGAGCTCGCGATCGAGCCGCACCGCGTGGCGAAAATTTCCGGCATCGGCTGCTCGTCGAAGACGCCGGACTATTTCCTCAACGCCTCGCACGGCTTCAACTCGGTGCACGGCCGCATGCCGTCGGTGCTCACTGGGGCCAATCTCGCCAATCGCGATCTGGTCTATCTCGGCGTGTCGGGCGATGGCGATTCCGCCTCGATCGGCTTGGGTCAGTTCGCCCATTGCATGCGCCGCGGCGTCAACATGGTCTATATCGTCGAGAACAACGGGGTGTACGGCCTCACCAAAGGCCAGTTCTCCGCCACCGCCGACCGCGGCTCGAAGTCAAAGCGCGGCATCGTCAATACCGACAGCGCCATCGACATGGTCGGGCTTGCTTTGCAGCTCGGCGCGACTTTCGTTGCGCGCTCATTCTCTGGCGATAAGAAGCAGCTGGTGCCGATCATCAAGGCGGCGATCGAACACAAAGGCGCCGCTTTGATCGACGTGATCTCGCCATGCGTCGCCTTCAACAATCATGCCGGCTCGACCAAGAGCTTCGACTATGTGCGCGAGCACAACGAGGCAGTGAACCGGCTCGACGTCATCACCGGCCGCGCGCCGATCAAGGTCGACTACGCGCCGGGCAGCGTAGAGATGGTCGAGCAGCACGACGGCACGACGGTGGCGCTGCGCAAGATCGACGCCGAATACGATGTGCACGATCGGCTTGCGGCGATGAGCTTCATCCAGCACCACGCCGCCAAGGGGCAGGTCGTCACCGGGCTGCTTTATGTCGAGCGCGAGTCCGACGACCTGCACGGCCATCTCAACACGGTTACGGCGCCGCTCAATGCGCTGAACGAAAAAGAGTTGTGCCCGGGCTCCGCGGCGCTCGAGAAGATCAATGCCAGTCTGCGCTGATCTTTTATTGAGGGAATCTAGAACTTAAGGTTCTTGATCGCCTCGATCATCGCCTTCGGCGGCTCCATCTTGATCACCGGTGCCTTGCCGGTCTCGAGCAGGCTCTTGAGCCCCGACAGCACCGCCGGCCAGCCCATGCGGCCGCCGGACAGGATCGCCTCGGGCACCTCCCAGGAATGGGATTCGGTCATTGTCAGCCGCACGGCGTCGCCGGCGGGCGCGATCTCGTACATGACGCGGCATTCGGGAAGCTCGTTAAATTCCATGGGCCATTTGACTTGCCAGGTCACCCCGAGCTTGCGTGGCGGATCCCAGGCGATGACTTTGCCTTGCACGTTCACGGTGCCGTCCGGCAGACGCAATGCGAAGCTTCCACCAAGTTTCGGCTCGATCTCGATGGTGCGGTCCCAAAAATATTTTTTCGTGAACTCCGACGAGGTCAGCGCCTCCCACACCTTCTCGGGTGTAGCGGCGATGTAGATCAAGTAGACGGTCTTAGGCTTGAACTGGCTGACGTCAACCATGGCTCTAAGACTTCGTCTGGAACGCGACGTGGCCAGTTTCGAGTAGCGACTTGAGGTTCGACAGGACCTTGGGCCAGCCGCCGGAAACAGCCTCGATGAGCTTCGTACCCTCGCCTTCCAGTTCGTGCGTAATGGTGAGCTTCGCCGCCTTGCCGCCAAAGTCCGGATAGTAGTCGGCCATCTCGATCTCCATCGTGCAGCGCGAATAGCCTTCCGCCTTCAGTTCTGGCTTGAATTCATTGCGCCAGCGGATTACTAGCCGCCTCGGCGGGTCGGACTCCAGAACTTCGCCGGTGTCGGCGGTGCGGCCGTCCTCAAACTTGAGACACCATGGCGAGCCCGGCTTAAAGCTGGATTCGGCCGTGATGTTGAACCAGTATTTTCTGATCGTTTGCGGATCGGTCAGCGCCGCCCATAGCTTCTGCGGCGCGGTGCGAATGTAGGTGACGTACACGAACTTCGGCTTGCTCATCGTTACTCTCCCGCCCCTTCTTCCAACGCTTTTTTCATGTCGCTCAGCGCCTGCAGGCGTGAGCGTTCGAACTTGCCGATCCAGCGTTCGCCGATCTCGTGGATCGGCACCGGATTGAGGTAGTGCAGCTTCTCGCGGCCGCGGCGCACCGTGGCGACGAGATTGGCCTCCTCCAGGATCGCCAGATGCTTGCTCACCGCCTGCCGCGTCATGTCGAGACGCGCGCAAAGCTCGCTCAGCGTCTGGCCGTTCTCCGCCCGCAGCCGGTCGAGCAGCTCACGGCGGCTGGCATCGGCCAAGGCTTTGAACACGTCATCCATGACGACAATATGCAACCATTTGGTTGCCTGTCAAGGCCAATGAAAGGCCGGTGGGGCATTGCCACACCGGCCCCTCGTCGGTCGAGATCGCGCAGCCTACAGGGTGCACCAGGCTACATTGAGCAGTTGTGCATATAGCTGCTCATTTGACCGCCCGGCACGCTGTTGATGCTCGACTGGAACGCGCAGCGCGAGGCGCGGTCCTGGAACGTCTCCGGGCCGTGCGGCAGGTTCGGAATGGCGCGGCCGGAGCCCGGAAGAATGGTCGGTCCCTGCTCCTGCGGCAAAGGATGAAAAGTTGCGCTCGTGCCGACGGGTGCATAATGCGTCGGCCCCGGCACCGGCGTCGGCAGGACGATACTCGAAGATCCTCGAGCGGCGAACGCACGGCGGTTGCGTTTGTAGGTTTCTATTTGCTCCGGCGTATCTATGGCCGGACCCGCGCTTTGTGTCGCACGGTCCGCCTTTTGCGTCGCCGTCAGCGATTGTGAATGGCGCGATGACGTCCGCCCGTGCCGATTGCGGATGACGCGCGGCCCGGTGCCCGGCTCGGGCGCCATGATGCTGTAATTGCCATCGCCGCCCATCTCGAAATCGCGGGCCTGCGCGCTGTAAACGGCGGTCGCGAGGACTGCGGTCGCGGATAGAAATGCGAGAAGGACGAGACGCATTGGTGTGGGACGGGGCTGCACACGAAAGCTCATGGCTCTCTCCTTCGTCGCCAGCCCACCGCCACGGGCGACAACTATGATCGACACCCGCCGATATCAACCCCATCCGCAGCCTATTCTTCCGGCGCGTCTTCGATCGGATCGTAGCGCTTGGCGTCCAGCCCGAGCAGGTTCCATGACTGCAGCATATGCGGCGGCAAGGGCGCGGTGACGTCGATCACCCCGCCGCGCGGATGCGGCACCGCGATGCGGTGCGCCTGAAGATGCAGCTTGTCCTGCATGCCGCCCGGCAGTTCCCAGTTTTCGCGCGAAAAGTATTTCGGATCTCCGACGATCGGATGATCGATATGCGACATGTGGGCTCTTAATTGATGGGTGCGGCCGGTCACCGGCTTGAGCGATATCCAGGCCAGCGCGCGGCCTGAAGTCTCCACCACCGCGTAATAGGTGATGGCGTGGCTCGCGCCCTTCTCGCCGTGCTGCGCGATGCGCATGAAGGATTCATCCTCGCGCTCTTCCTTGGCGAGGAACGTCGAGATGCGGCCCTGCGGCACCTTCGGCACGCCGGCGACCAGCGCCCAATAGACCTTCCGCGCCGAGCGCGAGCGGAAAGTCTTGGCCAAAGCCGAGGCCGCGAAGCGTGTTTTGGCGACCAAAAGACAGCCCGCGGTGTCCTTGTCGAGCCGGTGCACCAAACGCGGCCGCTGGCCGTGCGCGTCGCGCATGACTTCCAGCATGCCGTCGAGATGGCGCGTGGTGCCGGAGCCGCCTTGCACAGCAAGCCCCATCGGCTTGTTGAGCACCAAGACATCGGCGTCTTCGTAGAGCGTGATCGATTTGAGAAAATCGGCGGTCTTCTGGTCGGCCTCATCGCCCATCGTCCGCGCTTTGGGAGCATCGAGCCGCAGCGGCGGAATGCGCACGGTCTGCCCGGCTTCAAGCCTATTCTTCGGCTCGGTGCGCTTGCCGTTGACCCGCACCTCGCCTTTGCGGATGACGCGCTGGATATGCGAGAAACTCAGGCCCGGAAATCGCGCCTCGAAAAAGCGATCGACCCGCATGCCGTTTTCGTCGGCGCTGACGGCCACATTCTGGACGCTTGTGGGCAATTGCTGCACGGGGGGCGGCGCTGCGGCTTTTCGTTTCCCGTCATCCTGAGGTGGCCGCGAAGCGGCCCTCGAAGGATGCACGGCCCGAGCGCCCGGGCCGGCGCCCTTCAAAGCTCGCTCCGCTCGCACCTCAGAGTGACGGTGAACAGGACGCGCACCGGGTTTGCCCGGCCGGCGATGGGCATCGGCGGGCGACGCCCCTTCCGCATGCCGGCGCTGCTTATGGCGTTGCTGATGCCTCGGCCCGGCCATTTGCCGTCCGCCGCCCGGCTGGCGCGGTCCGCGACTGCCTTTCACGATTCACTCCGCTCTTTCCGCAGCTTCGCCCAGTAATCCAGCCGCTTCCTGATCTCACGCTCGAAGCCGCGCTCGGGCGGATCGTAGAATTGCCGCCGGCCGAGCGCTTCCGGGAAATAATCCTGGCCGGAAAAGGCTTCCGGCGCGTCGTGGTCGTATTCGTAGCCCGACCCGTAGCCTTCGGCTTTCATCAATTTTGTCGGCGCGTTGAGCACGTGCTTGGGCGGCAACAGCGAGCCCGCTTCCTTGGCGGTGCGCATGGCCTCGCCGAAAGCAAGATAGGTGGCGTTCGATTTCGGCGCGGTCGCGACGTAAATGACGGCCTCGGCGATGGCGAGATCGCCCTCGGGAGAGCCGAGGAAATCGTAGGCGTCCTTCGCGGCATTGGCGATGACCAGCGCCTGCGGGTCGGCGAGCCCGATATCCTCGAGCGCCATGCGCACAATGCGGCGCGCCAGGTAAAGCGGGTCCTCGCCGGCATCGAGCATGCGGCAGAAATAATATAGCGCGGCATCGGCATCGGAGCCGCGCACCGATTTGTGCAGCGCGCTGATCAGATTGTAATGGCCGTCCTGCTTCTTGTCGTAGATCGGGGCGCGGCGCTGCACGACCTGCTGCAAGGCCGCCGCATCGAAAGTCTCGTCCTTGCGCGCGGCGCGCCAGACTTCCTCGGTGAGCGTGAGCGCGGCGCGGCCATCGCCGTCGGCCATGCGGATCAACGAGGCGCGGGCTTCGCCATCGACCGGCAGCTTTTTGTTTTCGATGTCCTCGGCGCGGTGCAGCAGTTTTTCGATCGCGGCCTCGTCGAGCGACTTGAACACCAGCACGCGAGCGCGGGACAGAAGCGGCGCGATGAGTTCGAACGATGGGTTTTCCGTCGTGGCGCCGACGAGCACAATGGTGCCGTCTTCCATCACCGGCAGGAAAGAGTCCTGCTGCGCGCGGTTGAAGCGGTGGATCTCGTCGACGAACAGCAGTGTGCCCTGCCCGGTCTCCCGCCGCAGCCGTGCGGCGTCGAACACTTTCTTCAGGTCGGCGACGCCGGAAAAGATCGCCGAAATCTGTTCGAAATAAAGCTCGGTGGCATGCGCCAGAAGCCGCGCCACCGTTGTCTTGCCGGTGCCAGGCGGGCCCCAGAAGATCAGCGAACCGAGCGAGCGGGTCTCCAGCATGCGTGTCAGCGTGCCGTCGGGACCGAGCAAGTGATCCTGGCCCACCACGTCGGCGAGCTTGGCCGGTCGGAGTTTGTCGGCGAGAGGCCGCGGCGCATCACGACCGAGCCCGCTGGCGGCGAACAGGTTCGGTCCCGTCGATTTGGGACGGGAGCTCATCCGGCAAACATCACGGAAATCTGCTGGCCTCCGCGCACGATGATGACGCGCCATTGATGGCCGCCATTGTTCGTCGCGCGTTCGAGATCGCCGGATTTCGTGATTTTCTCATTGTTGACAGCGACCACGACGTCGCCCTTGTGGAAGCCGATATTCTGCGCCGTCGATCCGTCGGCGATCGCGGTGATCACAACCCCTTCGGTCTGCGGATCGAGCTGCAATTCGTCGGCCAGCGCCGGCGACAGATTGGCGACCGTAGCGCCGGTGAACGGCGAGCGGTTGTGGATCGCGATTTCGTCGCGCGGCGTGTCGGGCAGCGGCTCGAGATTGATCGGCGCGACAAAGCTGCGTCCCTGCCGTACCACGCCGACCTGCGCGGCACCGCCGACCGGCTTGGTGGCGAAGCGGTAGTCGAAGGCGTTGGGATCCTCGATGTCGATGCCGTCGATGCTGACGAGAAGATCGCCGGTCTTGAGCCCGGCCCGCGCCGCCGGGCTACCCGGGGCGAGACTTGCGACCAGCGCGCCGCTCGGCCGTTTCAGCCCGAGACTATCGGCGATTTCCGGCGTCACCTCCTGGAGCTTGGCGCCGAGCCAAGCGCGCTTCACGGCGCTCGAACCGCCCTCCGCCGAGGCGACGACGACGCGCACGCCGTTCGCCGGGATGGCAAAACCGATGCCCTGCGAGCCGCCGGAGCGCGAATAGATCGCCGAATTAATGCCGACCAGCCGGCCGTTCATATCGACCAGTGCGCCGCCGGAATTGCCGGGATTGATGGCGGCGTCGGTCTGGATGAAGAATTGGTAATCGCTGATGCCAACCTGGGTGCGCGCCACCGCCGAGACGATGCCGTGGGTGACCGTCTGGCCGACGCCGAACGGATCGCCGATCGCCAGCACCACGTCGCCGACCTGAAGATCATCGGAATTGGCGAATTGCAGCGTCGGAAAGCGCTCGGTCGCGCCCTTGATGCGCAACACCGCGAGATCGCTGCGCTGATCCTTGAGCACGACGTCGGCTGCGAATTCGCGCTTGTCGGCGAGCGCGATCTTCACTTCACTGGCGTCGGCGATGACGTGATAATTGGTGACGACGAGACCCGCCGGCTCGACGATGACGCCGGAGCCGAGCGAGCGCTGCACCAGTTCGCGCGGCATGCCGCCGCCAAAGAACTGACGGAAAAACGGATCCGACATGAACGGGTTTTGGTTCTCGACGACGTGGGCGGCATAGACATTGACCACCGCCGGCGCCACGCGCTTGACGATCGGCGCGTAGGACAGCTGCAGCTGACCTATCGAGCTTGGGACTTGCCGATCGACCGCGTTCTGCGCCTGCGCGCTCGGCGCCAATAGCCCGAACAGCGCAACAGCAAATGCCGTGATGGTGGAGTTGGGTAGACGCAGCATAAAGACCTCAATCAATGCGCCCAGATATAGGCAGTCGACCGAGGCCTAAGAAGGGCGCTAATCACGCGCCTCGCGCTGAGTGTTACGCCGCGGCGGGCGCCGTCTGTTCGGCGGCGCGCTCCGGGACCGGACCGGAATCCAGCCCCTTGGCGTCGACGTCGCGATCGACGAACTCGATCACGGCGACCGGCGCGGAATCGCCGTAGCGGAAGCCAGCCTTCATGACGCGGGTATAGCCGCCATTGCGCTCCTTATAGCGCGGGCCGATCACGTCGAAGAGCTTCTTGACCATGGCGATATCACGCATCTGCGCGATGGCCTGGCGGCGCGCATGCAAGCCCCCGCGCTTGCCGAGCGTGACCAGCTTCTCGACGATCGGGCGCAGGTCCTTGGCCTTCGGCAGCGTGGTGACGATCTGCTCGTGCTTGATCAGCGAGGCGGCAAGATTTGCCAGCATCGAGCGGCGATGATCCGAACGCCGGTTGAATTTGCGGTGCGATTTGCCGTGATTCATTTGCTTACTGACTCCTGATCACTGACCGATGATCAGTAGTGATCCTCAAAGCGCTTGGCCAATTCCTCGATGTTCTCCGGCGGCCAGCCGGGAACTTCCATGCCGAGATGCAGACCCATCTGCACCAGCACTTCCTTGATCTCGTTGAGCGACTTGCGGCCGAAATTCGGCGTCCGCAGCATCTCGGCTTCGGTCTTCTGAACGAGGTCGCCGATATAGACGATGTTGTCGTTCTTCAGACAATTCGCCGAACGTACCGACAGTTCGAGCTCGTCGACCTTCTTGAGGAAGGCCGGGTTGAACGCGAGATCGGGGATCGCCTCGTGCGTGGTTTCGCGCTTGGGCTCCTCGAAATTTACGAACACGTTGAGCTGGTCCTGCAGGATGCGCGCGGCATAAGCGAGCGCGTCTTCCGGGCTCACGGCGCCGTTGGTCTCGATGGTCAGCGTCAGCTTGTCGTAATCGAGGATTTGGCCCTCGCGGGTGTTCTCGACCTTGTAGGACACTTTGCGCACCGGCGAGAACAGGCTGTCGACCGGGATCAGCCCGATCGGCGCGTCTTCCGGACGATTGCGCTCCGCGGGCACGTAGCCCTTGCCGGTATTGACCGTGAATTCCATGCGAATCTCGGCGCCCTCGTCGAGCGTGCACAGCACGAGCTCGGGATTGAGCACGACGATGTCGCCGACGGTCTGAATGTCGTTGGCGGTCACCGTGCCCGGGCCCTGCTTCTTCACCACCATGCGCTTGGGGCCGTCGCCCTGCATCTTGATGGCGATGTCTTTGATGTTGAGCACGATGTCGGTAACGTCCTCGCGGACGCCGGCGATCGAGGAGAATTCGTGCAGCACGCCGTCGATATGCACCGATTGCACCGCCGCGCCTTGCAGCGACGACAGCAAGATGCGCCGCAGCGCATTGCCCAAAGTCACGCCGAAGCCGCGTTCCAACGGCTCGGCAATGACAGTCGCCGTGCGCCGCGTATCGGCACCAGGGCTGACCTGCAACTTGTTGGGCCTGATCAGTTCCTGCCAATTCTTCTGAATCGTCACGTTATCACCCATCGCGTTGCGCGGCGCGATCGTGTCGCGCGCCCCATTCCGCTCCGTGGGGCCAAAATCTTGCGGCGGCAGATGTTGAACTTCGTCCATCGGCCGGATGTCCTATACGCGCCGCCGCTTGCGCGGGCGGCAGCCATTGTGCGGGATCGGCGTCACGTCGCGGATCGACGTGATCGTGAAGCCCGCGGATTGGAGCGAACGCAGCGCCAATTCACGGCCGGAACCCGGACCAGCGACCTCGACTTCGAGGGTGCGCATGCCGTGCTCCTGCGCCTTCTTGGCGGCGTCTTCGGCGGCGACCTGGGCGGCATAAGGCGTCGACTTGCGCGAGCCCTTGAAGCCCATCGTACCAGCCGACGACCAGGCAATCGTATTACCCTGCACGTCGGTGATCGTGATCATCGTGTTGTTGAACGACGCGTTGACATGCGCGACGCCTGACGCGATGTTTTTGCGTTCGCGTTTGCGAACGCGCGTGGCTTCCTTACCCATTCTGAACCCTTTCGCGGCGCGAAGCGCTCGGCTCCGACGCCGTCATAACAATTTGTCCCACGCGCTATTTTTTCTTGCCGGCAATAGCCTTGGCCGGTCCCTTGCGGGTCCGGGCGTTGGTATGAGTACGCTGGCCGCGCACGGGGAGACCACGGCGGTGGCGCAGCCCGCGATAGCAGCCAAGATCCATCAGGCGCTTGATGTTCATGGAGACTTCGCGCCGCAGATCGCCCTCGACCATGTAGTCGCGGTCGATGACTTCGCGCAGCTGCAGCACTTCCTGGTCGGTCAATTGCGACACCCGGCGCGATTCCGGGATCGAAACTTTGTCCAGGATCTCTTTGGATTTGGCGCCGCCAATCCCATAGATATATTGCAGCGCAATCACGATGCGCTTGTTGGTCGGCAGATTGACGCCAGCGATACGAGCCACGTCAGTTACTCCTTGCGGCGGCCAGCCAAGCCCGGCCGCTTTCCTGAGGTCCTGTTGTCACCTGAGAAGGCCACAAACGTAAAAGGCAACGCCTGCCTGCCGTTGCGGCCTGGCATCGCTGCTCATTCTCCGACTGGATATTCGTGGCTTATTAATGGATTCAAGGCGCAGTCGTCAACCTCAACTAGCGATTTCGTGTTCGAACTCGGTTAGCGGCGGGCAGTTTTCCTAAACTTTCCGCTTGGCAGCCGTTTTGGCGCCGAAGTTTTGCCGGTTCCGGCCCTTTTGCGTGCCGCCGCCCCGCGGCTTGTGGACTTTTTTCCTATAACTCCACTTAGGGCCCTTCGCTTTGAGGACCTGTTGGTCCTGGTCTTTGTGCTCCCGGCCCGCCGTGCCTTCAGGAGCTTAGTTCTTTGCTTTTTTTTTGCTTTCGGCTTGCGGCGCGCGGGCCGCCGACGGAACGGCGGCAAGAACCTGGTCGATGGCGGCGGTCACGTCGGCAATGGGCGCCATGCCGTTGACCGAGCGGAGAACGCCGTGTTGCCGGTAATAATTGATCAGCGGCGCGGTCAGTTCCCGGTAGGCCGTCAGCCGCCGGTGCAGGACGTCCGGATTGTCGTCGTCGCGCAGCTTCTCGCCCCGCGCCTTCATCTCGGTGATCCGGCTTTCGATGCGGCGGATCAGCGCCGCCTCGTCGACCCGCAACTCGATCACGGCGTCGAGGTCGAGCCCCTTTTCCGCCAGGATGCGGTCGAGCGCCTCGGCTTGCGGCACCGTGCGCGGAAAGCCGTCGAGAATGAAGCCCTTACGGGCATCCGGCTCGTCGATGCGCTGGCCGATAATGCCGACCACGAGCTCGTCGGGGCAGAGTTCGCCGCGCGCCATGATCTCTTGCACCTGGCGGCCGACCAGCGTGCCTGCCTTCACAGCGGCGCGAAGCATGTCACCTGTCGATAGCTGCACGATTCCGTATTTGGCGACGAGACGCAGGGCCTGCGTTCCCTTGCCAGCCCCCGGCGGGCCGAGCAGGATCAATCTCATCTACGGCGCCCCCTCAGTTTCGATCTTTTTATAAGGCCCTCGTATTGGTGGGCCAGCAGATAACCTTGGACTTGCGCCACCGTATCCATGGTCACGCTGACCACGATCAGGAGCGAAGTGCCGCCGAAATAGAACGGCACCGCCGCGTAGGAAATCAGAATCTCGGGAAACAGGCAAACGATCGCAAGATAGGCCGCCCCAATCACCGTGATCCGCGACAAGACGTAATCGATATATTCGGCCGTCCGTTCTCCCGGCCGGATGCCCGGGATGAAGCCGCCATGCTTCTTGAGGTTATCGGCGGTCTCGGTCGGATTAAACACGATCGCCGTGTAGAAGAAGGCGAAAAACACGATCAACCCGACATAGAGCGCCAGAAACAGCGGCCGCCCATGGGCGAGCTGCGTCGTGATGATGGTGAGCCAGCCTGGCCCTTGGCCGGCGGTGAAATTGGCGATGGTCGTCGGAAGAAGCAGCAGCGACGAGGCGAAGATCGGCGGAATGACGCCCGAGGTGTTGAGCTTCAGCGGCAAATGCGAGGATTGGCCCTCGAACATGCGGTTGCCGACTTGGCGCTTGGGATACTGGATCAACAGCCGGCGCTGCGCCCGCTCCATGAACACGATGAAGGTGATGACGGCCGCCGCCATCAAAATGACGATGAGAATGAGCCCGGTCGACAGCGCGCCCTGGCGGCCGAGCTCGAGCGTGCCGGCGATAGCCGACGGCAATTGCGCGACGATGCCCGACATGATGATGAGCGAGGTGCCGTTGCCAATGCCGCGCTGGGTGATCTGCTCGCCGAGCCACATCAGGAACATGGTGCCGCCGGTGAGCGTGATTACCGTCGAAATGCGGAAGAACAGGCCGGGATCGCTGACCACCCGGCCGGCGCCTTCAAGGCCCACCGCGATGCCATAGGCCTGGAATGCCGCCAGCACCACCGTGAGATAGCGGGTGTACTGGTTGATCATCTTGCGGCCGGCCTCGCCCTCTTTCTTGAGCGCTTCAAGCGTGGGCGACACCGTCGTCATCAGCTGGATGATGATCGAGGCCGAGATATACGGCATGATGTTGAGCGCAAAGATCGCCATGCGGTGAATGCCGCCGCCGGCGAACATATTGAACATGCCGAGAATGCCGCCCGCCTGAGACTGGAAAATCTGGTCCCAAGCGTTCGGATCGATGCCGGGCAGCGGAATGTAGGTGCCGAGCCGGTAGACCAAGAGTGCGCCCAGGGTGAACCAGATCCGCTTCTTGAGCTCGTCAGCCTTGGCCAGCGCGCCGAAATTCAGATTGGCTGCCAGTTGTTCCGCTGCAGAGACCATCCGCCAAGCTCCGTATGCCGAGATTGCTGCGGGCTATCCGCCCGCGCCCCGCCCAATATAGGGGTCAGGCCGCCTTCTCGCTCGTCTCCGCCTTAGGGGCGAGAATTTCGACCGAACCGCCGGCCTTTTCCACCGCGGCAACGGCCGATTTCGACGCACCGTAGACCGAAAGCGTAATTTTTGCCTTGATTTCGCCCGCGCCAAGGAGCCGCACGCCGTCCTTGGCCCGACGCAGCAGGCCGGCCTTGATCAGCGCGGCGGTGTCGATCTTGGCGCCCGCATCGATGAGCTTGGCGTCGATCGCCGTCTGAATGCGGCCGAGATTCACCTCATTGAGCTTGAGCGCGAACTTCGTGTTCTTGAAGCCGCGTTTGGGCAGGCGGCGATGCAGCGGCATCTGGCCGCCCTCGAAGCCCTTGATGCGCACGCCGGAACGCGCGGTCTGGCCCTTGCCGCCGCGGCCGCCGGTCTTGCCTTTGCCTGAGCCGATGCCGCGCCCGATGCGCTTGCGCGTCTTGCGGGCGCCGGGCCGGCCTGAGAGGTCGGAAAGCTTCATCGGCTATTTCTCCACCACTTCAACAAGATGGGAGACCTTGGCGATCATGCCGCGGGTTGCCGGCGTATCGACGAGCTCGGCCTCCCGGCCGATCTTGTTGAGCTTGAGACCAATCAGCGTTTCACGCTGGGTGTGAATCCGGCGCGACGGGCTGCCGGTCTGCCGGAGCTTCACCGTCTTGCCACCGGCTTTGCCTGTTTTCCTGTCAGCATTCATGGTGTGGTTCCTGGCGTGGTTCCTGGCTTGATTCCGATCAATCGGTTGATGCCTGTTCGGCATCGCCGTCGCCGCGGCGGGCCTGGAGCGTCGAAACCTTCACATTGCGGCGCGCGGCGACCGAGCGCGGCGAATCCTGATGCTTCAACGCATCGAACGTGGCGCGCACGACATTGTAGGGGTTCGACGTGCCGAGCGATTTGGCAACGACGTCCTGCATGCCAAGCGTTTCGAACACCGCACGCATTGGGCCGCCGGCAATGATGCCGGTGCCGGGAGGGGCGGCGCGCAGAAACACCTTGCCGGCGCCGTGGCGGCCGGCAACGTCGTGATGCAGCGTGCGGCCTTCGCGCAGCGGCACCCGCGTCAATCCGCGCTTGGCGGCTTCCGTCGCCTTGCGGATCGCTTCCGGCACTTCGCGCGCCTTGCCGTGGCCGAAACCGACCCGGCCCTTCTGATCGCCGACGACGACCAAAGCGGCGAAGCCGAAGCGGCGGCCGCCCTTCACCACTTTGGCGACGCGGTTGATATGCACGAGCTTGTCGACGAACTCGCTGTCGCGCTCTTCGTTTCTTCGCCCGCGGGGTTCACGTGCCATATTGGTGTGCCTTGTTGTCGATCCAATGAATTAGAAATTCAATCCGCCTTCGCGGGCGGCCTCGGCGAGGGCCTTGACCCGGCCGTGGTAGAGATAACCGCCACGGTCGAAGATCACGTCCTTGATGCCCTTTTGCTGCGCGCGCTCGGCGATGAGCTTGCCCACCGCCTTTGCCGCGTCGACGCTAGCGCCGGTCTTGAGACCTTCGCGCTGCGGCTTCTCGATCGACGACGCCGAGACCAGCGTCACGCCCTGATTGTCGTCGATCACTTGCGCATAGATGTGCTTGGACGAGCGATGCACGGACAACCGCTTGCGCGCGCCGGCCGCAATGCGCAACGCGCCGCGCACGCGCCCTTTGCGCCGCATGATCCTGTCGCTGAGTTTGGTCATTGCGGGCTCCGTTACTTCTTCTTGCCTTCCTTGCGGAAGATGCGCTCATCGGAATATTTGATGCCTTTGCCCTTATAGGGCTCCGGCCGGCGGTATTGGCGGATCTCGGCCGCGACCTGGCCGACCTTCTGGCGGTCGCTGCCGGTGATGACGATCTCGACGGGTTTCGGCGTCGCGATCGTGATGCCTTCCGGGATCGGATAGACGATGTCGTGGCTATAACCGAGCGCGATCTGCAGGTTCTTGCCCTGCACCGCGGCGCGGTAGCCGACGCCGTTGATCTCAAGCCGCTGCTCGAAACCCTTGGTGACGCCTGAGATCAGGTTGGCCACCAGCGTCCGCGACGTGCCCCATTGCGAGCGCGCGCGCTTGGTTTCGGACCGCGGATCGATCTTGATCTGGCCGCCCTCGAGCTTGACCGCAACGTCGTCGTGCAGCGCCACCGACAGCGCGCCCTTCGGGCCTTTGACCTTCACGGTCTGGCCCTCGACATTGGCGGTAACGCCCGAAGGCACCGCGATTGGTTTTTTGCCGATACGAGACATCAGAACACCGTGCACAGGATTTCGCCGCCGACGTTGGCGTCGCGGGCGTCGTGGTCAGCCATGACGCCTTTCGGCGTCGAAACGATGGTCACGCCGAGACCGTTATTGATCCGCGGCATGTTCTTGACCGAGGTATAGACGCGGCGCCCGGGCTTCGACACCCGCTCGATCTCGCGGATGACCGGCTCGCCGTCGAAATATTTCAGCTCGATCTCGATTTCCGAGCGGCCGTCCTTCTCGACCACGGCATAACCGCGGATATAGCCTTCGTTCTTGAGCACTTCGAGGAGACTCTCGCGGAGTCTCGAATTCGGGCTCGTGACCTTCGACTTGTTGCGCATCTGCGCGTTGCGGATGCGGGTCAACAGATCGCCAACGGGATCGTTCATGGGCATTGTGCGATCCTCCTTACCAGCTCGACTTCACGAGGCCCGGGATCAGCCCTTTGGAGCCGAGTTCCCGCAGCGCGATGCGCGACAGTTTGTGCTTGCGGTAGAAGGCGCGCGGACGGCCGGTCAATTCGCAGCGATTGCGGATGCGGGTCGCCGACGAGTTGCGCGGCAGTTCGGCAAGCTTGAGCGTCGCGGCGAAGCGCTCTTCGACCGGCTTCGACTTGTCCTGGACGATCGCTTTCAGCCGTTCGCGCCGGCCGGCAAACTTCTTCGACATCCGGCGGCGCCGGTTGTTCTTCTCGATCGAACTCTTCTTCGCCATCTCGTGCTCCTAATGTCCCGCGTCTGAGGTCCTTTTAGGCCTCACTGCCGGAACGGAAAATTGAACGCCGTCAATAAAGCGCGCGCTTCGTCGTCGCTGCGCGCGGTGGTGCAGACCGTGATATCCATGCCCCACACGTCGGCGACCTTGTCGTAGTCGATCTCGGGGAACACGATGTGTTCCTTGATGCCGAGCGAATAATTGCCCCGGCCGTCGAAGCTCTTCGGATTGAGCCCGCGAAAGTCGCGCACGCGCGGCAGCGCGATATTGATGAGGCGATCGATAAACTCGTACATGCGCGCCTTGCGCAGCGTCACTTTGCAGCCGATCGCCTGGCCATCGCGCAGCTTGTAGGTGGCGATGGACTTGCGCGAGCGGGTGATGACCGGCTTCTGGCCGGCGATCATCGCCAGATCAGCCGCGGCATTGTCGACCTTCTTGCGGTCGGCGACGCCTTCACCGATACCCATATTGATGACGACCTTGTTGAGCACCGGAATCTCGAAACGGTTCTTGAAGCCGAACTGCTCGGCGAGCTTCGCGCGGATCTTCTCGTCGAACTCGACCTTGAGCCGCGCCGGAACCCGCTCTTCCGGCGCGCGCGGCGCCGTCGGCTTGCCGGCTGCCGCCGCGGCCTTGTCGCTGCGCGCCTGCTTCGCCGCCTTCTTGTCGTCCTTGCCGGCCTTGGCCATCTGCTCGGCGCTCTGCGGCCGCGCCGACTGTTCCGGCTTGCCCTTGTCCGGGCCGCCTTTGGCCGGCTTGCCTTGGCCCTTGGCCTTTTTCTCGTCCGTATCAGCCATCGATCTCGACTCCCGAGCGCTTGGCGACGCGCACTTTCTTGCGCTCCTCGCCTTTGCCCACGATTTTGAATCCGACCCGCGTCGGCTTGCCGTCCTTCGGATCGGTCAGCGCCACGTTCGACAGGTGGATCGGCGCCTCTTTGGAAATGATGCCGCCTTCCTGCGTCGCACTCTGGCGCTGATGCCGCTTGACCATATTGATCCCGCGCACCAGCGCACGATTGTCGTCGCGGCGCATCTCGATGACTTCGCCGCTCTTGCCCTTGTCGCGTCCGGTGATGACGACAACCGTGTCGCCCTTTTTGATCTTTGCCGCCATCACAGCACCTCGGGGGCGAGCGAGATGATCTTCATGTGATTCTTCGCCCGCAGTTCGCGCGGCACCGGGCCGAAGATGCGCGTGCCGACCGGCTCCATCTGCGGATTGATCAGCACCGCGGCGTTGCGGTCGAAACGGATCACCGAGCCATCCGCGCGCTTGATGTCCTTGGCGATGCGCACGATCACCGCCTTCATCACGTCGCCTTTTTTGACGCGGCCGCGCGGGATCGCCTCCTTCACCGAGACGACAATGACGTCGCCGATGGTGGCGTATTTGCGCTTACTGCCGCCAAGCACCTTGATGCACATGACACGACGCGCGCCGGAATTATCCGCCACGTCGAGATTGGTCTGCATCTGGATCATGGGTTACCCCACTTGTTGTATTCCAAGCCAAAACACATGACGTTCACGATGCTTTCTTCTTCTCGCCCCGCACCACGGCCCAACGCTTGAGCTTGGAGATCGGGCGGTGCTCTTCGATCCACACGATGTCGCCGACTTTGAATTCGTTCTTCTCGTCGTGCGCGTAATACTTCTTCGAGCTGCGCACCGTCTTCTTGAACAGCGGATGGGTATAACGGCGCTCGACTTTGACGACCAATGTCTTCGCTTGCTTGTCGCTCACCACGACGCCCTGGAGGGTACGCTTCGGCATATTGGTCCTCTTAACTCTTCGCCGCGCCGGCTTTCGGCGCAGCTGGGCGTTTGTTACGGGCGATGGTCTTGAGCCGCGCGATATCGCGGCGCACCTCGCGCACGCGCGCGGTGTTTTCCAACTGGCCGCTGGCGCGCTGGAAACGCAGGTTGAAGTGCTCCTTCTTCAGCTTGAGCACCTCGTCATCGATCTGATCGATCGTCATCGCTCTGATATCGGCCGGTTTCATGACTTACTCGCTGATCCGCTCGACGAAACGCGTCTTGATCGGCAATTTGGCGGCGGCGAGCGCGAGCGCCTCCTTGGCGATCTGCATGGGAACGCCGTCGACCTCAAACAGAATGCGGCCGGGCTTGACGCGGGCAACCCACAATTCCGGCGCGCCTTTGCCGGAGCCCATGCGGACTTCGAGCGGCTTCTTCGACACCGGCACGTCCGGAAACATACGGATCCAGACCCGGCCGGCGCGCTTCATATGCCGCGTTAGCGCCCGCCGCGCCGCCTCGATCTGGCGCGCGGTGACCCGCTCCGGCTCCATCGCTTTGAGCCCGAACTGGCCGAAGGCAAGGTCGATCGCACTCGTAGCAACGCCTTTGATGCGCCCCTTGTGCGCCTTGCGGAATTTGGTTCGGACCGGTTGCAGCATGACCTTACACTTTCTTCTTCATTGTCCCGTTACGCCGCATCCCGGCGCGGCCGTCCGGCATCGCCTTCGGCCACGCGCTTATCCTGCGCCATCGGGTCGTGTTCCATGATCTCGCCTTTGAAGATCCACACCTTCACGCCGCAGGTGCCGTAGGTCGTGAACGCGGTGGCGACGCCGTAATCGACGTCAGCGCGCAAAGTGTGCAGCGGCACGCGGCCCTCGCGGTACCATTCCATGCGCGCGATTTCGGCGCCGCCGAGACGGCCCGAGCAGTTGATGCGGATGCCGCCGGCGCCGAGCCGCATTGCCGATTGCACGGCGCGCTTCATGGCGCGGCGGAACGCGACGCGACGCTCGAGCTGCTGGGCGATCGATTCAGCGACCAGCTGGGCGTCGAGCTCGGGCTTGCGGATTTCGACGATGTTGATGACGACGTCGCTGTCGGTGACGGCGGCCACCTTGCGGCGCAGCTTCTCGATGTCGGCGCCCTTCTTGCCGATGACGACGCCGGGCCGCGCCGACTGGATGGTGACGCGGCACTTCTTGTGCGGGCGCTCGATTACGATCTTGGACACCGCGGCCTGCTTGAGCTCGGCCATCAGGATCTTGCGGATCTTCATGTCCTCGTGCAGCAGCGAACCGTAAGTCGCTTTGCCGGCGTACCAGCGCGAATCCCAGGTGCGGTTGATACCGAGGCGAAGCCCGATCGGATTGACCTTCTGACCCATGTTCTTCTCCTGACCGCTCTCTTAAGCCTGTGCCTGCGCTTCGACTTCGCGCACCACAATGGTGAGGTGCGAGAACGGCTTCAAAATCGCTCCGGACCGGCCGCGGGCGCGCGGCGAATGCCGCTTCATCACCAAGGCCTTGCCGACATGCGCCTCGGCGACGACGAGATCGTCGACGTCGAGGTCATGATTGTTTTCCGCGTTCGCGATCGCGGATTCCAGACACTTGCGCACGTCGCGCGCGATGCGCTTGCGCGAAAATTCGAGCTCGGCGAGCGCGGTCGCGACCTTCTTGCCGCGAATGAGCTGGGCGAGAAGGTTGAGCTTCTGCGGGCTGATCCGCAGCGTGCGCGCTACCGCCTTGGCTTCGTTCTCGGCGAGATCGCGGTCGCGTTTTTTCTTGCTCATGAACGCCTCCTCAGGCCCTACGAGCCGGATGCCGCCGGCGCCGCCGCAGCGGGTGCCGCGGGGCTGCTGGCGCGCTTGGCCTTGCGATCCGACGAATGGCCGTAGAACGACCGGGTCGGGGCGAATTCACCGAATTTGTGGCCGACCATTTCCTCGGTGACGATCACCGGGATGTGCTTCTGGCCGTTATAGACCCCAAACGTCAGACCGACGAATTGCGGCAGAATGGTCGAACGCCGCGACCAGATGCGGATCAGGTCATGACGCCCGGACGAGCGAGCGGCATCCGCCTTTTTCAGCAGATAACCGTCGACAAACGGACCCTTCCAGACTGAACGCGTCATGATCGCTCCTAGCTCTTCTTCTTGCGGGCATGGCGGTCCACCATGATGAACTTCGCCGTCGACTTGTTCTTGCGCGTCTTCATGCCCTTGGTCGGCTTGCCCCACGGCGTCACCGGATGCCGGCCGCCGCGCGTGCGGCCACCGTGCGGGTGATCGACCGGGTTCATCGTCTCGCCGCGCACATGGCCGCGCCAACCCATCCAGCGGTTGCGGCCGGCTTTGCCGATCGACACGTTCATATTGTCGGGGTTCGACACCGCGCCGACGCTGGCAAGGCAGCGGCCGTGAACCAGGCGCTGCTCGCCGGAATTCAGCCGTAAGATGACGTATTCGCCGTCGCGGCCGACGATCTGCGCATAGGCGCCGGCCGAGCGGGCGATCTGGCCGCCCTTGCCGATCTTGATCTCGATATTGTGGACGATGGTGCCAACCGGAATGCTTGAGATCGGCATCGCATTGCCCGGCTTCACGTCGACATGCTCGCCGGCAATGATGGTGTCGCCCACCGACAGCCGCTGCGGCGCCAGGATGTAAGCGAGCTCGCCGTCCTGGTATTTGACGAGCGCGATGAAGGCGGTGCGGTTCGGATCGTATTCGATCCGCTCGACTTTCGCCGGCACATCGAATTTGCGGCGCTTGAAGTCGATCTGGCGATAGGCCTGCTTGTGACCGCCGCCGCGATAACGCGACGTGATACGGCCATTGTTGTTGCGGCCGCCCGTCGAGTTCTTGCCCTCGGTGAGCGCCTTGACCGGCTTGCCGGTGTGCAGACCGGCGCGGTCGACCAGCACCAATTGGCGCTGACCGGGCGTGGTCGGATTATAGGATTTGAGTGCCATCGCCCGCTCCTTACAGCCCCGTGGTAACGTCGATCGATTGGCCCTCTTCGAGGGTCACGATCGCACGCTTGGTGTCGGACTGCTGGCCCAAACGGCCTTTGAATACTTTCCATTTGCCGCGGCGGCGCAGCGTGTTCACGCTCTTGACCTTGACGTCGAACAGCTTCTCGACCGCTTCCTTGATCTGCGGCTTGGTCGCGGTCATGGCGACCTTGAACACGACCTTGTTGTGCTCGGACGCGTTGGTGGCCTTTTCGGTGATGAGCGGCGCGACGATAACGTCGTAATGGCGCGGATCGGTGGTCGTCATTTGAATCGCGCCTCCAATGCGTCGACGGCGGCGCGCGTCAGAACGAGCTTATGCCGCCGCATGATGTCGTAGACATTGATGCCGGCGACCGGCAGCACATCGATATTCGGAATATTGCGGGCCGCGGCGCGGACGTCGGCGGAGACTTCGGCGCCGTCGATGAACAGCGCATTCGAAACGCCGAGCTTGTCGAAGTGACCACGCAGCGCCTTGGTCTTGGCTTCCTTCACGCTGAGCGCATCGATGACGAGAATGCCGCCGTCTTTGGCTTTGGCGGAGAGCGCGTGACGCAGCGCCAGCGCGCGGACTTTCTTGGGCAGGCCGATTTCGTGGCTGCGGGTATGCGGGCCGAACGACCGGCCGCCGCCGCGGAACAGATTGACGCGCGCCGAACCGTGACGAGCGGAACCAGTGCCCTTCTGCCGGTACATCTTCTTGCCAGTGCGGTGCACGTCGGCGCGGTTCTGCACCTCATGGGTGCCGCGCTGACGCTTGGCGAGCTGCCACACCACGCAGCGATGAATGATGTCTTTGCGCGGCTCGAGTCCGAAAATGGTGTCGGACAGCGTGACCGAGCCGGCGGATTTGCCGTCGAGGGAGGTGACTTTGAGTTCCATCACGCACCCTCCCCGATATTCGCACCTTGGCTCGCCGAAGCATCCTGGCTCGCCGGAGCGTCCTGACCGACGGATACGGGCGCCGTCGACTCGTTGTCGGCGAGCTTGAACTTGCCGGGCTTCGGCAGATCGGCCGGCGGCTTTTTCTTCACCGCGTCACGCACCGTGATCCAGCCGCCGTTGACGCCGGGAACGGCGCCTTCGACCAGGATCAGCCCGCGCGCCACGTCGGTCTGGCGGACTTTGAGATTGAGCGTGGTCACCCGGTCGACACCGAGATGGCCCGGCATCTTCTTGTTCTTGAACGTCTTGCCGGGATCCTGACGGCCGCCGGTCGAACCGATCGAACGGTGCGAGATCGACACGCCGTGGCTGGCGCGCAGACCCGCGAAATTCCAGCGCTTCATGCCGCCGGCAAAACCCTTACCGGTCGAAGTGCCGGTGACGTCGACAAATTGGCCGACGATGAAATGATCCGCCGTGATTTCGGCGCCGATCGGGATCAGCGCATCCTCGTCGACGCGGAATTCCGCAAGCTTGCGCTTGGGCTCAACCTTGGCGACGGCGAAATGGCCACGATCGGCCTTGGTCGTGCGCTGCACCTTGCGCTGGCCGGAGCCGAGCTGCAGCGCGACATAACCGTTCTTTTCTTTGGTGCGGTGGCCGACGACCTGGCAATTGCCGAGCCGCAACACCGTGACCGGCACATGCTCGCCGGTCTCGGTGAAGAGACGCGTCATCCCGACCTTTTGGGCAAGAACCCCGGAACGCATTTCTCTCTTCTCCAAACCTTAGAGCTTGATCTCGACGTCGACGCCGGCGGCCAGATCGAGCTTCATCAGCGCATCGACCGTTTGCGGCGTCGGATCGACGATGTCGAGCAGACGCTTGTGCGTGCGCATTTCGAACTGTTCCCGGCTCTTCTTGTCGACGTGCGGCGAGCGGTTGACGGTGAATTTCTCGATCTTGGTCGGCAGCGGAATGGGACCGCGCACCTGGGCGCCGGTGCGCTTCGCCGTATTGACGATCTCGCGCGTCGACGCATCGAGGATGCGGTGATCGAACGCCTTGAGCCGGATTCTTATGTTCTGGCCGTTCATGGTCCCGTCTCTCTGCCTCGTCATTGCCGAAACTGTTCCGGCAATCCCAATTAACTCGCACCCAGGTACTTACGAGAACCTGTGCTCATGAGATCGAGATGGCCGGGACGAAGCCCGGCCATGACGATGCGTTAATCCCTACTCAATGATGCTCGCCACCACGCCGGCGCCGACAGTGCGGCCGCCTTCGCGAATGGCAAAGCGCAGTTTCTCTTCCATGGCGATCGGCACGATCAGCGTCACTTCCATGGCGATATTGTCGCCCGGCATCACCATTTCGGTGCCGGCCGGCAGCGTCACGACACCGGTCACGTCCGTGGTGCGGAAATAGAACTGCGGACGATAATTGGTGAAGAACGGCGTGTGGCGGCCACCCTCTTCCTTGGTGAGGATGTAGGCCTCGGCCTTGAACTTGGTGTGCGGCTTCACGGAGCCGGGCTTGCACAGCACTTGGCCGCGCTCGATTTCCTCGCGCTTGGTGCCGCGCAGCAGGCAACCGACATTGTCGCCGGCCTCGCCCTGGTCGAGCAGCTTGCGGAACATTTCGACGCCGGTGACGGTGGTCTTGATCGTCGGCTTGATGCCCACGATCTCGACTTCCTCGCCGACCTTGACGATGCCGCGCTCGATACGGCCGGTGCAGACCGTGCCGCGGCCGGAGATCGAGAACACGTCTTCGACCGGCATCAGGAACGGTTGATCCTTCGGGCGCTCCGGCTGCGGGATGTTGGCGTCGACCGCCTTCATCAGCTCGAGGATCGCGTCATGGCCGAGCTTCGGGTCCTTGCCCTCAAGCGCCATCAGCGCCGAGCCCTTGACGACCGGGATCTTGTCGCCGGGGAAATTGTACTTCGAGAGCAGCTCGCGGACTTCGAGCTCGACGAGCTCAAGCAGCTCCGGATCGTCGACCATGTCGACCTTGTTGAGGAACACGACCAGCGCCGGCACGCCAACCTGGCGGGCGAGCAGAATGTGCTCGCGGGTCTGCGGCATCGGGCCGTCGGCGGCGCTGACCACCAGGATCGCGCCGTCCATTTGCGCGGCGCCGGTGATCATGTTCTTCACATAGTCGGCGTGCCCGGGGCAGTCGACATGCGCATAGTGGCGCTTCTCGGTCTCGTATTCGACATGCGCGGTCGCAATGGTGATGCCGCGCGCCTTCTCTTCTGGCGCCTTGTCGATCTGATCGTAGGCGGTGAAAGTCGCCCCACCGGTTTCCGCCAATACCTTGGTGATCGCCGCCGTCAGCGACGTCTTGCCGTGATCGACGTGGCCGATCGTACCGATATTGCAATGCGGTTTGGTGCGGTTGAATTTTTCCTTAGCCATGGGGCTCTCCGTTACGGCTCCTGCTTAATTCGTTTGACTTTCGCGTTAGGCGAACTTCGCCTGAACTTCTTCGGCGA
>CAWEMR010000004.1:0-15043 GCA_963810085.1 uncultured Alphaproteobacteria bacterium
ATTTTGGTTGCGGGGATAGGATTTGAACCTATGACCTTCAGGTTATGAGCCTGACGAGCTACCGGGCTGCTCCACCCCGCGCCAAACGTTTGAATTCTCGCAGGATCATGTAGCAAGCGCCCCGCCATAAGGGAAGTGCAGTGGGCGCGATTTTTCGTCATAATGTCACGCAGGAACCCATCGAAACGACATGCACGGTCCCCTAGAAGCAGTAATGGCTGAGAAATCCCCCCTGCAACCCAAAGCGGCGCTGGGGCCGGCCCTGCGGGCGGTCGCGGCCGGCATTTTGGCCGATGCGCGGCAGTCGATTTCCGACCCCGACCGTGCCCATGAGGCGGCCGTTCACCATTTCCGCCGCACCATGAAGGAATGGCGGGCGCTGATGCGGCTGTTGGCGCCGTTCATCGCCGATGCCACCCGATGGCGGCAGGAGGCGCGCGACCACGCCCGGTCGCTCGCCCAGGCGCGCGACGGCGCCGCGGCGCTCAACGCTTTCGACGGCCTCCTCGACAAGGGCAATCTGGTGCTGTCGTCGCGGACGAGCGACACCATCCGCGCCCGCATCGAAGCGCTGCGCGCGAGCGACGAGCGATCGAGCCTCACGCCGATGCTGCGCGACGCCATCCTTGCCTGGCTAGACGTCGCGGCGACTGCGGTCGAAATGTGGCCGCTCGATGCGCTCGACTTTTCCACGCTCGCAGCCCAGCTCGCCAAGAGTTATCGCAACGCGCGCAGCCATGTGCCGGACGATTGGACGGCGGCGAGCGGCGAAGAATTGCACACGCTGCGCCAGCGCGTCGTCGACCTGCGCTATCAAATGGAATTGGTCGAGCCGCTGTGGCCGCGCTTTTCCCGCATGTGGATCGGCGAGGCTGAGCGCATCCGCGGCCGGCTCGGCCAGCGCCAGGACATCGAAGTGCTGCTGCGCCTCACCGAGCCGCATCAGATGCTGGCGCATTGGCGCTCGCGCCTGACGCCGGCCTGCACCGAACGCTCGGCCGATCTCGCGCAGCGCGCCGCCTGCATCGGCCAGCGGCTGTTCGCCGAACGGCCGAAGGCGTTTCGGCAACGGATCGAGGCGCTGTGGGAATGGGCGCGGTAAAAAGCTGCACGTCATTCGCGGCGCTTTTGCTGGGCATCTGCTGCGGCACGCCTTCGCTGGCAAAAAGAGACATACCGGCGGCGCAACCCCGACGCGGCGACTGCAGCCCTCGTCGCGGAGGTGCGCCGCAGCTTCATGGTTCACGGCAAACCCATACCGCCAGAAATCTTTCGCGATTTCGGCGACGCCGACATGGCGGATCGGCAGCATCTGGGCAGTCATGTCGCCGCCGCCACCGGCAGCAATCTTTATTACGACCCGATCAAACAAGACGGCGGATTTGTCGCGCAGACCAAGACCGACCCGAAAACCAATGCCTGGGACGCACGTCCTACGACTTCATCGGCTCGACCGACAACGGGCTCCTCGTCGTGGTCGCCGGCTACAGTGGCGGCGGCTCCGGCGAGCTCATGACGCTGCATATTTTGGATCTCGCCGCGGTGCGCGCGTTTGCCGACGGCGACGGCAAAGCGGACGACAAGCACTGGCGCGTTAACCTCACCGTCGTTCGCAACGTCATCTTGGGAGACAGATGGGACGGCGGCATCACGATCAAAAAGACACCATCGCGGTGACAACCGCGCATAGCGGTCCGGCGGACGACAAAGGCCGGCCGCCGATGACAATCATGGCGGTCAGGCCTTAGCGTCGGATACGAATAAGGTAGCTTCAGCGCAAGGGAAGCCGGTCCATCAGCGCCTGGGCCGCGGTCGTGGCGCCGGCGAAACCGTTCTGTTGCGACGCTTTCTCCGCGAAACAGCGCAAGAATTCTGAATCGGCCTTCCCGCTCAACGCCTCGGATTTTTTCTGCCGCGCAGCGTCACTCAATCCCGGTTCATCGGCCGCCGCGATGGACTTTTTCACGAGAGATCGCTTCGAATCCGATCGCATGACGCGATCGGCCCGACCGCAGCGAACTCCTTCGTGAAGCCGATGAACACGCGTCCGCCTTGCGCTGTCGCGATGAAAACCTCGTCGGCTGTGGCTGGAACTTCACTTTGGCTTCGCGCGGCGAGCATGGCGAAAGCGAAGGCCGCACTGGCCGGCTTGCGGATCGGAAGCTCGGCGAACCGCATGATGGCCGCGTCGGTCTGGACCCCTTGCGTATAGAACGCATCCACTTTGACAGCGGCGGCGGGGTCCAGCGGGATGCTGGTGGAGTCTTTGCCCCACCAATCCTTGTGTGCATGCAGCCAGCGCCGGAATAGGCCATCGGTCGTGACGATGACACCGGTTTTGGCGTCGACCGCTCCGTAGACCATGCCGTCAAGCAAGCCGAAGTCCTCGTCACCTTCGATCAAGGTGTCGAGATTGATCGCGCCGTCGCCTTCCAAGCCTTTGATGGCGACCGGACCGACGATGGCGCGCAGCTGAACTTCAAGCTCTTTGCGCGCCTTTTCCGCGGCGGCATCGATTATGGTGAAATCGCTATTCGAAGAAGCCGGCTTCGCCGTATCCGGTTTTGCCGTAACCATGGCCTTGATCTTGGCGATCGCCGCGTCGCGCGCGGCTATATAGCTTTGCTCGGGCGTCGCCGCCATCGCCGATGGCAAAACCCGGCACGCCGCTATCACGACGGCAAGTATGACGCTGGTGCGGAGAACCCTTCTCATATTGCTTGGTCGTCTCCTGCGTGCTCGGCGTTCAAACGGCGCCCGCGCCGCCGCCGCTGACTAAAGGCGCCCAAGCTCCGCGGCGACGCGGGCAATGACGCCGTCCCAGTCCTCGAGCGCCGTTTGCCGGAACAGCCGCGCGGTCGGATACCAGGATGTTGTTTCGCCGTGCAGCGTCCAGCGCCAATCCGGGGCGAAGGGCACGAGCACCCAGACCGGTCGGCCCATGGCGCCGGCGAGGTGGACGGCGGCCGTATCGACCGCGATGACGAGATCGCACAGCGCCAGCACGGCAGCAGTATCCGAAAAGTCTTCAAGCTCGCCGCCGACATGGGTGACGCGCGGTTCGGCGGCAAGGGCCGTGGCATCTTCGGGGCGCACATCGCGCTGGATGCTGACAAAGCTTGCCGAGCTTTTGGCGAAGAGCTGTGTCAAACGGCTGAACGCGATCGAGCGGTTGCCATCGTTGTCGTGCTCGGGATTGCCCGACCAGGCGATGGCGATGCGTGGCTGCGGCAGCGCGCCGATCTGTTCCGACCATTTGGCGAGATGCGCGCCGCCGGCCGCGAGATAAGGGATGGGCATCGGCACCGTCGCCGGTTCAGTTTTCAAGGCGAGCGGCAGGCTACCGAGCGGACAATGCACGTCGAACGCAAGATTCCGCAGACCGGGCGCCTCGCCTTGCCCGATCACCGTTGCGGCGCCGTCGAGCCGCGACATCAGCACTTTCAATTCGGGCGGCACTTCGAGCACGACCTTGGCGCCGGCCGCGGCGAGCATCGGCACATAGCGCGCGAACTGGATGGTGTCGCCGAGCCCCTGCTCGGCATGAAGCAGCACGGTCTTGCGCGCCAACGGATATTCGCCGAGCCAGAGCGGCTTGCCCCGGCTCTTCTGTGGCGGCATGCCGGTGCGGCGCCAGCGCCATTCATAGTCGGCAAAGCCGCGCCGATAGTCGCCGAGCGCCAGCAAAGCCAGCGCCCGATTGAACAGCGCGTTGGCGTGATCTTTCTTGATCGCCAGCACTTGGCCATAGCTCGCCATGGCCTCGTCATGGCGATTGAGCTGCACCAGCGCCTTGCCGCGATTGAGCCAGGCGTTGCTGTACCCGGGCTCAATCGCGACCGCGGCGTCGTTGGCGGCGACGGCGTCCGCGTAACGGCGAAGCTTGATGAGCGCGACGCCGCGATTATAGGACGCGCCGGGATGGCCGGGCGCAAGCGCGCGCGCCGCATCGAATTCCGCCAGCGCCAAATCCGGCAATCCGAGCGCGGCTTGGGCGAGGCCGCAATTGATGCGCGCCTCGATATGCTGCGGCGCGCGCGCCAGCACCGCCTGCAATTCGGCGAGCGCCTCACCGGGACGCTCCAGGCTCAAAAGCGTATTGGCGTGCTGATAGAGAATGTTGACATCATCGGGCGCAAGCGCGCGCGCTTTGTCGAGACATTCGAGCGCCTCGCCGCTGCGCTTGAGCGCGTGCAGCGCCTGGCCGAGATTGCTCCAGCCCTGCGGCGCCGCCGGATTGGCTTTGACCGCGGCATTGAACAGGCGGTGCGCCTCGCCGATATGGCCCTGGTGCGCCTTGACGGTGCCGAGCAGGTTCAGCGCATCGAAATTGTTCGGCACAGCTTTCAGCACGCGCGCATAGATCTTCTCGGCCTCGCGCAGTCGGCCCTGGCCCTGCGCGGCTATGGCTTCGTTCATCGCCTGGCCGATATTGAAGGGCGCGCTCATAGCCGGTTGATCTGCGCGATGCGGCGGGTGACTTCGGCCGGCGTATCGTGGTCGGATTTGGTCTTGAGCTTAAGCGCCGCGCGCGCCGCCGGCCGGTCAAGACACCGAATCAGCCAAGCCTGCAAATTCGGCCATGCCGCAAGATCCATATCGGCGGCGCGGCTGATGACGGCGGCGACATTGAGATCGGCGATGGTGAAATCATAGCCGAGCAAATAAGGCCTAAGTGCCACCGCCGTGTCGAGCACCGTAAACGGCGAGGCGATGACTTTGAGCGCCTCCTCGCGCAAGGCGCTGTTGCGCTCGGCCGGCGGCAGGCGTACCGCGTGCAGCGACCAGATATTGACGCCGCGATCGACCTCGGCAATGGCCCAAAAGCTCCATTGCCACACCCGCGCTTCGTCTTCGAGCTTCTGCGGATAAAGCTTGCCCAGCGAATGTTTCTTGGCGAGATAAAGCGTGATCGCCAGCGATTCCGGCAGCACGAAATCGCCGTCGACGATCACTGGCAAGCGGCCGTTCGGATTGAGCGCCAGAAATTCCGTCGTGCGCGCGCCGGCGTCGCCGATCTCGACCGGCTTGTGCTCATAAGGAATGCCAAGCTCCTCCGCCACCCATAGCGCACGGAACGCACGGGTGCGGGCGACGCCGTAGATGCGCAAGGTTTCCATCGTTGAGGAATAGGCGAAGTCGCGTGTGGGTTGTCAAGCGAAGCGGAGCCCGGCCGGTCGCGGCGCAAGGCGCACATACTCTACCCACGGCCTCTGCCGCAGGCCGCGGATTTTGCACGGCGAGACGCCGTCGCTACTGCGTCATGAGCGAAAGGCGACGATGCGGATCGTCTCGGACGCCGTGCTGGTTTCCTTTTTTTGCGCCAGATTGCGCCAGCGGCGAGCAGCTTCGGCGAAACCGCGTCTGATCGCCGGCTCCGGGCAAGCGAGAGCTTTTCGGGCGCATTCGGCCGCCTTGCGTCGATAGTCTTGCGATCCTGTTTGCGATCCTGTTGGCATGTGAACTGCACCTAGATCGAACTTTACAAAGAGACAACGTGACAGCACTCGCAAAAGTTCCGGCCCGGCCTCGCCGGGCGAGACGCGGGCATTGCCGTGTTTTGTCTCAAATCGACTTTGATTTGCAGTTGATTTTGAGCGATCGGCTTTGCGCTAGCGCATACGCCTTGCCACAGACGAGTGCTGGCTGCAACCAGGTCCCAGTGGCAGTCCCATGTGTGCTGAGCCGCCCGCAGCGTTGTCAAGGCGAGGCCCGGATCGTAACGTGTTCCGTTAGGGCATGCGGGGAAGGCAAATGGAATTCGGAATCTTCTCGAACGGTTTTCGGCCACACACCACCGCGTCGGCAACTTACGAACAAGACTTGGCTGAAATCGTGCTCGCGGACCAGCTCGGTTTCCGCGATGCATATATCAGCGAGCACCATGGCGAACCGGTCTACATCGACAAGGTCGACACACTGCCGGTGCCGGAGCTTCTCATGTGCAAGGCGGCGGCACTGACAAAACAGATCCGCATGGGGGCTGCGGTCAAGCTCATTCACCTCGCCCACCCGGTCGATACTGCGACGCAGGCAGCGGTAACCGATCACGTGGTCGGCGGCAGCCGCTTCATCTTTGGCTTCGGCTCCGGCTTTCCAAGCCCGCTATTCGCCGACGAGCGCGGGCTGTCCTTTGCCGACCGCCACGAACGGCTGCGCGAATCGCTCGATCTGATCTTGAAATGCTGGACCGCAAGCGAGCCGTTCGACTGGAACGGCAAACACTGGCGCGGCAAGGGCATCGTCGCAACGCCGCGGCCGCTCGTTCTGCCGCATATGCCGATGGCGACGGCGACCGACACGCCAGCCATGATCGAACTCGCGGGCGCCCGCGGCTATACGCTCCTGACCGCGCAGCTCGAACCCGCAGCCTCGATCCGCAAGAAGGCCGACATTTATGCACGCGCCGCCAAAGCTACCGGCCGCGACGCGCCGCTGCGCCATGTGACGGCGGCGCGCTACGTTTATCTCGCCGACAGCCGCCGCGAGGCGATGGACGATCTGCGCACCGACATCAATTACGAATTGGGCTATCAGATCAAACGCGGGCTGATCCGCGTCGTGACGTCGAGTTACGGCCTAAAGCTCAAGGGCGATACGGTGACGTTCGACGAGCTCGCGGAAGCCGGCATCTATCATCTCGGCGATCCGGATACGGTGGCCAAGGAGCTTGCCGCGTTCTACGACTCAGCCGGCGGATTCGGCACGCTCTTGATCGTCGCCGGTAAAAAATGGGCCACGCCGGACAAGGTCGCGCGCTCGATGCAGCTGTTCATGGATCACGTCGCGCCGAAGCTGCGCGACCTGGTGCCGGTGCGCGATCCCGAAAGCGCGGCGGCGTGAGCTGAGGCGTGCACTCACAAGTTGATCTCGATAGGTCACAGGCGGTCTATGTCCGCTATCCCCCGAAAGCGGCCGCGACAGTCGCTGGCCGGGGGGCTCAGCCGACATCACACCAGCGCCTCCGCCACCGCTTTACCGCAAGCCATCGTATTGGCCGGACCGCCGAGATCGCGCGTGCGCAATTTCTGCTCGGCCAGAACCTTTTCAATGGCTTTGACGATGGCCGCGGCCGCTTCGGTCTCGCCGAGATGTTCGAGCATCATCGCGCCCGACCAGATCTGCCCGATCGGATTGGCGATGCCCTGCCCCGCAATATCCGGCGCCGAGCCGTGCACCGGCTCGAACACCGACGGGAATTTGCGCTCCGGATTGATGTTGCCGGACGGCGCGATGCCGATGGTGCCGGTGCAGGCCGGGCCGAGATCGGAGAGAATGTCGCCGAACAGGTTCGACGCCACCACCACGTTGAAGTGATCGGGCTTGAGCACGAACAAAGCCGACAGAATATCGATGTGGAATTTGTCCCATTTGATGTCGGTAAAATTCTTCGCCATTTCTTCGACGCGCTCGTCCCAATACGGCATGGTGATCGCGATGCCGTTTGACTTGGTCGCCGAAGTGAGATGCTTCTTCGGCGTCTTGCGCGCGAGCTCGAAGGCGAATTTCAGCACACGATCGACGCCGACCCGCGACATCACGGTTTCCTGCACCACGACCTCGCGCTCGGTGCCTCCGAACATCCGGCCGCCGATGGCGGAATATTCGCCTTCGGTATTCTCGCGCACCACCCAGAAATCGATGTCGCCGGGCTTCCGGTTGGCGAGCGGCGACGGCACGCCGGGCATCAGCCGAACCGGGCGCAGATTGACGTATTGATCGAACTCGCGGCGGAACAGAATGAGCGAGCCCCACAGCGAGATGTGATCCGGAATTTTCGCCGGCCAGCCGACCGCGCCGAAGAAGATGGCGTCATGGCCGCCGATCTTTTCCTTCCAGTCCTCCGGCATCATGCGCTGATGCTTGGCGTAATAGTCGTAGGAGGCGAAGTCGAAATCGTCGTTGCGCAATTCGAAGCCGAATTTCCTGGCCGCCGCCTCGAGCACCCGCACGCCCTCCGGCACCGTCTCCTTGCCGATGCCGTCGCCGGGAATGACGGCGATGCGATAGACGCGATTGGTCGGCTTTTTGCCGTTTGGGGCGTTCATGGCGGGCGGTTTCCTCTGTTACTAATTGCGGCCATACGCGGCGGCCGAGGCCGCGTTGTCAAGGTGCGGCTTGGGTCGTGACGTTTCACGATGTGAAATGTGAAGGATGAAAGATCGCAACAGTAACGCTCGCTTGCGGGCGGATTCTTCCTTACATTTAACTGCCGTGTAGTAGGCGTCCAACGATCGCGCCACCCGCCGGCGCAACGGAGGAACACACATGCGCCTTGGCCTGTTCATGATGCCGGTGCATCCGGCGGATCGCGCGTTCGCCGATACGCTCGCCGAGGACGAAGAGAAGTCGCTTTACGCCGACCAGCTCGGTTTCGACGAATTGTGGCTGGGCGAGCATTTTTCCGCGACCACCGAGCCTATCCCCTCGCCGCTGATGTTCATGGCGAGCCTTCTGCCGCGCACCAAAAATCTCACCTTCGGTACGGCCGTAATCTGCCTGCCGAGCCACCATCCGGTGAAGGTCGCCGCCGAAGTCGCGCAGTTCGACAATATGAGCCGGGGCCGCTTCATGCTCGGGGTCGGCATCGGCGGGCTTTATTCCGACTTTGAGCTGTTCGACAACAGCGACCGCAAGGTGCGCGAGAGGAAAGCGATGGAATCGATCGGCATGATCGAGCGCATCTGGGCGCAGGATCCGCCTTACGATCTTGAGGGCGAATTCTGGAACGTGAAGCTTAAACACGGGATCATTCCCGAGCTCGGCATCGGCTATATGCCAAAACCCTATCAGAAGCCCGGCCCGCCGATTTCGATGTCGGTTGCGAGCCGCAATTCGCCGACCGCGCGCGTCGCAGCCCAACGCGGCTGGGGCATCATTTCCGCCAACAATGTGCCGAGCGAAGCGCTCGGATCGCATTGGGAAATTTACAGCCAAGCCTGCGCCGAAGCGGGCAAGCCGGCGCGCGGCGACAATTGGCGCGTGGCGCGCAATGTCATGGTGGCGCCGAGCGAGAGCGAAGCGCGCGACCGCGTGTTCAGCGATAAGGGCGCGAACCGCTATTTCTATTCCTATATGCGCGAAGTGCTGTCGCGGGTCGGCCTCCTCTCGGCGCTCAAGCCGCGCGCCGACATGACGGACGCGGAAGCAACCGTCGACGCCATCACCGAAGGCTCCGCGATCTACGGCTCGCCGAAAACCTTTCTCGACAAGCTCATCGCCTTCCGCGACACCGCCGGCCCGTTCGGCACGCTCTTGATGACTGGCCTTGACTGGGGCGGCCCCAACCGGGCCTGGGAGCGCGATTCGATGCGGCTTCTGGCGCAGGACGTGCTGCCGAAATTCCGCCAGCACGTCCTGGCGCGCGCAGCCGAGTGAAAAACAGCCAATCAAAACCGCACGTGCTGCAGCTTGTCGGGATTGCGCGTCGCGTAGATCGCCGTGATGCGGCCGTCGCAATGTTCGAAGGCGAGCGTATCGATGGCGCCATCCTCTTCACGCACGACAAAACCGGCGAGCCCGTTGACGACGGCAGGGCGCGTCTGCGCTGACGAAAACGCCTCATTCTTGCGCAGGATGCCAGCAAAGAAGCGCACGACTTTGTCGGCGCCATAGATCGGGTTCAGCGCCGCGGCGCGCTTGCCGCCACCGTCGCTGTAGAGCACGACGTCTTCGGCGAGGATCTGCTGCAAAGCTGCGGTGTCGCCTGACGTTGCGGCTTTTTGGAAAGCCGCGGCCAGGCGATGGCCATCTTCGCGTGACGTTGCAAAGCGCGGCCGCCCGGCTTCGATATGGTCGCGGGCGCGCGCGGCGAGCTGGCGGCAGGACGCCTCGCGGCGCCCGAGCGCGCGGGCCACTTCGGCGAAGTCCAGGCCGAACACGTCGTGCAGCAGAAAGCTCGCGCGCTCGAGCGGCGTCAGGCGCTCAAGCACCAGCATCAGAGCAACCGAAATATCGTGCGCCAGATCGCCTGCGGTGTCGTCGTCGAAAGCCTCGTCGACCACCGGCTCGGGCAGCCATTGCCCGACATAGACCTCGCGCCGCGCCTGCGCCGACTTCATGCAGTCGAGGCAGAGCCGCGTCACCACGGTGCCGAGATAATGGCGCGGCTCGTTGATCGCTGCGCGGTCGGCGGCGTGCCAGCGTAGATAGGCGTCCTGCACCACATCCTCGGCCTCGGCGCGCGAGCCGAGCATGCGGTAGGCAAGCCCGGTCAGCGCGCGCCGATGCGCTTCGAAATTCTCGACGTCGATGCGTTCTGCCGTCGTCATGCCGCAGCACTCTTTGCTTTGGGCAATTCGCGGAGCACGGGTTTGGTTTCACCGCCGATGGTGAGCCGCATGCACGCTTGGCCGTGGCCGAGCGTATATTTCACGGTCGGATACATGCGTGCCGCAAGCATGCGAAAAGCCAGCGACATCAGGCCGCGTTTGCCCCAAACCCGCAGCACCTCTTCGCGCAGATCATCGGCTTCCGGCGCATGCCGCAACGTCGCTTCGGCGAAGCGCACGGCCAAGGCGACCTCATAGGGCATGGCCGCGTAATCGCGCGCGACGATGGCGCGCAGAATGGCGGGATCGACACCCTGGCGTTGCGCCATATCGATGCCGAGCTGCGTGCAGGGGCCGCAATCTTCCGCCATGGCCGCAACGAGACCCGCGGCGCAATAGGGCGCAATCTGAATGTCTTCGCGGTAGCGGCTGAGCCCTTGTACCTTGCCGAAGACCAGCATCGCCCGCGGATCGGCGTCGATCATGTCACGCAGATACGGGGCGTCGTAGTTCCAGGTGCGCTCGAAGGCGGCAATCTGCCGCCGCAGGAACCATCTGAGCATGGTTGTTCTCCTCGCTGTTTCTCCTTGCGATCGGCCGCATTTGCCCGTCGCTTCCTGGTGCTAAGACGAAGCAGGCAGGTCCGGCGTGACACGCCGCGAGAAAAAAATTTCAAAACTTGAAAATTGCTTTATCTACAAGAACTTAACAGCGCAGCATCGCTCCAATCCGGCACGATCGTTCAGCCTGTGGTGAACACGGTGCGGGTCGCGGTGGTGGCGATCGCCCAATTGCCTTCGATTTTTGCCAGCGGAAGAATTTTGGGCGCGATCTTCAAACCATGCGGCACGGTGGCTTGGAACACCTGCGCGATCGTCGTCAGCATGCGGTCGAACGGAATGCTGCCCATGCCGCAGCCGATCAGTTCCAAGCCGGAGGAGCGAATCACCGTCGCCGGCAAGGAAATGTTCGCGCCGCCCGACGAGCCAATCTGGATGAAGCGGATGGGCTGGGCGTCTTTGTTCATCTTCGCCGCCGCGGCAAGCAAGCGCTCCGCGCTCTCGCCCCAGAGATAGTCAAGCACGATATCGACCCCGTCACCGAAGTGCTTTTGGAAAGCAGTGTCGAGCGCGGCATCGTCTTGCAGCAGCGAAATGGTGGCGTCGGCGCCGAGTGCTGAGAGCGACTTGAGCATGCCGGCGTCGCGGCCGGTGGCGATGACTTTGCCGGCGCCGAGATGTTTTGCGATCTGCACCGCGAGGCGGCCGGAAATTCCCGTCGCGCCGTTGACCAGCACGACCTGGCCCGGCGCAATCTTGGTGCGTTCTTCCAGCGCAGCCCATGACGACATCGCCGGGATCGCGATCGCGGCGGCGGTGGCGTCGTCGATATCGTCCGGCAACGGGACGAGGTGCGACGCCTTCACCACGGTCCGCTCGGCCATGCTGCCGAACGGCGCGCGCGGCAAAAGGAAATAGACCCGCTTACCGGATTGCTGGCCCTGTTGTCGCCCGACGCCGTCAAGACCGACGACGAAGGGCAGACTTCCCGCGGAGCTATAATGCGTGCCCGACGCCCGGTACCGCGTCACATGACTGAGCGGGACGGCGGTGACGTCGATCAGAATTTCGCCATCGCCAGCTAGGGGCTCATTGAAGTCGGCAAAAACAGGAGCCTTGCCCAGCTCCCTTATGATCGCGGCTTTCATCCGGCCGGCCCTATGCCGCAGCGCTCGAAGCGCCGAGATCATCGAACGCCTCGGTGAGATGCCGCAGCACGATTTTCGGATCGGTCGCTGTGAGAATACTGCCGCGATACATTTTCGAAAGATGTGTCGGCGCACCGGCGATAGCCGCAGCCGTATCGAGCGCCCAGCCGAGATGTTTGCGCGCGTGGCGCAGCCCGACGCCGAAGCCATAATGTTCGAGCAGTTCGTCGTAGAGCATGCTGACCAGTGCGAGTTGCTCGACGAGCGCGGGCGGCGCCCGGCGTTTACCGGTCGCAAGATAATGCGCGAGATGCCCCGGAAACCACGGCCGGCCCTGCGCGCCGCGGCCGACCATCACGGCGTCCGCCTGCGAGGCGGCGAGCGCCGTGTCGGCATCGTCAAAGCTTTCGATATCGCCGTTGACGACCACCGGGATCGACACGGCGTCTTTCACCGCGCGCACCGCCGCCCAATCGGCGCTGCCCTTATAGAATTGGCAGCGGGTGCGGCCGTGCACGGTGACAAGCTGCACGCCGGCCTGTTGCGCGCGCCGCGCCAGTTCCGGCGCATTCTTCGAAAAATCGTCCCAGCCGAGCCGCATTTTCAAGGTCACCGGCACGCACACCGCCGCCACCACGGCGTCGATCAAGGTGCGGGCATGATCGAGGTCGCGCATCAGCGCCGATCCCGATGCGCCGCCCGTGACGTGCTTGGCCGGGCAGCCCATATTGATGTCGATGACGTCGGCGCCGGCGGCTTCGGCGATCGCCGCGCCTTCGGCCATCCACCGCGCTTCGCAGCCGGCGAGCTGAACGACGTGCAGCCCGGTGCCGTGGTCGGCGAGACGCTGATGCGCGATGCGCTTGCCTTTGTGACCGTCTTCGGCGAGCGCCGCGCAGGCCGTCATTTCGGAGATCACAAGCCCGGCGCCGAGCGCCGCCGCCTGGCGGCGGAACGGCGCATCGGTGACGCCGGACATCGGCGCCAGAAACACCGGATTAGACAGCGCGATTTTGCCGATGGCGATGCTTTGCATATGCGTCTTAAGCCAATGCTTCGCGACGAAATATAACACTCAAATTATTGGTCGGCATCTCTACGGTCTCAACAAGCGCGAAATTGTGACGCTCGGCGAGCGCCGCGACCTCGTCGAGGTCCCGTATACCCCAGGCCGCGTTCTGCATTCGTAAATAGGCGTCGAATTCCGCATTGCTCGGCGCAGTATGGCGGCCGTCGACCTTATAAGGACCATAGAGATACAAAATGCCGCTGGCCGGCAGGATGCGCTCGGCGCCAGCCATCAGCCCCTCGCAGGCTGCCCACGGCGAGATGTGAATCATGTTGTTGCACATCACCGCGTCGGCGCGTTCGACCGGCCAGTGCGCAGCCGCCACGTCGAGTCGCAACGGCGCAAGAAGGTTCGCCGCACCCGCGTCGTCGCGGTGCGCCGCGATGCTGGCAAGCGCCGCCACATCAGGATCGGTCGGCTGCCACAGGAGCGACGGCAGTTCTTTCCCGAAATAAGCCGCATGCTCGCCGCTGCCGCTCGCGATCTCAAGAACCAAGCCGCGCGCCGGCAGCACGCGCCGCAGCACGTTAAGGATCGGCTCGCGATTGCGGGCGACGTGAGGACGATAGAGGCGCGGATCGGATGTTTCGGGCATCGCGATTTAATCAGATATTGTTGCCCGCCGGAGGAGACGGTTCGGACTTCCGGTTCATTCCGCCCACGATCATGCCCGCAACCAAGCCGACGACCGCGCCGAGCGGGCCGATGGCGAACACCGCCGTCATGCTGGCCTCGACGGAGCGGTCAAATGTGTTGCCCGATGCCAATTGGATGATCCAATAACCAGCGAAAGCGAAGATCGGATATCCGATCAGCAATCCAAGCACCGCCATGACTGTCCGGCGCATCGTCGTCTCCGTTGCGTTTAGACGGGGAGCAGCAAAACCTGATCGCCGAGAGGGGCGGCTTGGGAGCGGCTGATGCGAAATCCGCCACGTCCCGCCAGCGGGCGGAAGCCATCGATGCCACGCGAAACCAATTTGAACCTGCTGCTGGCGATGGTCCGGCGATGAATAGGATCTTCATTGGTCACGCAACCGACCACCAATTTCACCCCGCGGCAGCCCCCATGAAGCGCCTTGAGATTGGCAGCGATGGCATCGTCGTTGCCATATTCGAACAACACTCCCTCAGAGGACGCCGCGATGATCGCACCCTTCGCGGCTGCCTGGCGGACCAGATCTTCGAGCCCGGCCGGCGCGTTCCAATAGTAGTACTCGTGCGTGAACGTTATGTCGACGCCGGCAAGCGCCTGTCCTGCCGCGGACAAGGCCGCCAATGCCGCCCGCCGAAACGCGGCCCCGCCGCATCGATATCCAGCACGTGAAGCGCGATCGGCCTTTGCAGGAGACCGCCGCCTGCGCGATTGAGCAGGATCAGCGCGTCGATGCTGTCGATCGCCGGACCGCCGCCGATATTGACCAGAATGAGCGGTGCTGTCGGATCGGCGAGAAGCAGCGGCTCCAATGCTTCGGCGATCAGCTTGACCGTTTGCTGCAGCCGCAATCGCACGGCGGTCACCTGCGGCGAGCTGACCAGGCGGCGATCCATGTCGCTGTCGAACGGCGGCGGAAGATTCTCGGCGCCAAGCTTCATGATGTACGTCGTAAGGCCAGCCAAGAAGCTGGTTTCGGGATAGACGATGTCGGCAAGCAAGCGGGAGCGCCGGGCTGCCGAGCGCAGCATGAAGCGCATCACGAACCCAGGCATGAAGGCATTTCGGCGTTCGGCTTGTCGGTGAGCCTCGAACAAGGCGGAGACCGACGTCGGATCGTCGGGCAACGCGAAATTCGCGCGCGTGACGTCGATCACTGGGAGGCGATGGCCGTCGTCGGTCGTCGCGAAGACCAGAGCGAATTCGGCACGAGCGGAGACTCGCCGCGATCATTTTCTGTCTCGCCACCGCACGAACTTTCGAGAAAGGGCGTCCGGCGCAACAAAAAAGCCCCGCGGGAAACCGCGGGGCTTTTGCTTAAATCATCGTGATGAGGAGCG
>CAWEMR010000005.1:0-457812 GCA_963810085.1 uncultured Alphaproteobacteria bacterium
GCCTTCGGCGATGCGCTCGCCGACATACATCGCAAGCACGCGATCGACCACACGCGCGACGCTTTTCACATTGTGATCGACAAGGAGAATGGCGTGGCCGTCGTCGCGCAATTCGCATATCAGATCGGAGAAGGTCTGGGTTTCCGTCGCGGTGAGACCGGCAAACGGCTCGTCGATCAGAAGCACTTTCGGATTGCGCGCGATCGCCTTGGCGATCTCGATCTTGCGCAAATCGGCGAACGGCAGCGTACCGGGACGCCGGTCAAGCACATTTGTCAGACCGAGCGGCAGCGATGGCGCGGGCGTGTTCGTCGGTATGAGGATCGGCAAACAGCCACGTCAGCTTGTCCGGCAGGAGTGCGAGCTTGATGTTTTCGAGCACGGTCTGGCGATGGAGCGGGCGGGAATGCTGGAACACGATGCCGGCGCCCATGCGCGCGATCTTGTGCGACGGCCAGCCCGCGACCTCGACGCCGGCGATGCGCACCGATCCCGCATTGGCACGCTCGATGCCCATGATGAGTTTCATCACCGTCGATTTGCCGGAGCCGTTCGGACCGATCAGGCCGAGAATCTTCCCGGCTTGCACGCTCAGCGCCATGTCTTTGACAGCGACCAGGCCGCCAAATCGCTTGGTGAGGCCCGAGACCTCGAGCTGAGCGCCCGCCGTCCTGCTCACGACGGCTCCTTGCTGCGCGTGAGCAGGCCGAAGAAGCCGCTCGGGAACAACAGCACGACGACAAGCGCCATGGCGAAGACGACAAAATTCGACAGGTCGCCAAGCGGACGCAGCGCTTCGCTCATGGCGATGAGAAACACCGCGCCAAGGACCGCACCAAGAATGGTGCGCCGGCCGCCGAGCACAGCGGCAATGATGATCTGCACGCCGACGGTGATGTCACCAGCGTGCCGACCGAGGCGGAGCCGAAATAAAACACCAGCATTGCACCGGCGAGGCCGGAAAAGAACGCACTGATGACGAACGCGGCGAGCTTGTGCTTGGTGACGTTGAAGCCGAGTGCGCCGGCCTGCACGGCATCCTGGCCGCTCGCCTGCAGGATGAGGCCCACGGGCGAACGCGACAGCGCGAACAAGATCGCGCCGCTGACCGCCATGAAACCAGAGCGCGATCTCATAGTTCTTGGTATCGCTGACCGTGATCACGTCCGGCACCGTGAGGCCGATCTCACCACCGGTGAGGCTCGCATCCACCACGATGAAATTTTGCAGCATCAGGACGGCGACCAGCGTGGTCAGGCCAAAATAGGGGCCCCGGACGCGCAGCGCCGGCAGCGCCAACACGACGCCGCCAGCGACCGCGGCGAGGGCGCCTGCGGCGACGCAAAGCCAAATCGGCGGCTGGTAGAGATTGTCGAGAATGCCGGCGGTATAGGCGCCGGTGCCGATCAAGAATGTCGGGCCGAAATTCACTTCGCCGGCGAAGCCGAAGAGCAGATCCCAAGCCATGGCGAACACGCCGAAATAATAGGCGATGGTGAGAAGGCCGAGGATGTAGCCGGAGACGCCGAGCGGCAGGAACGACGCCAGCACGACGACGCCGAGGGCGATGAGAAGGATGCGCGTGGTGGAGAGTGGCCCATTCAGCGCCGCCCCAACAGTCCGCGCGGGCTGACATACATCACGGCGACGAGCAGCAAGAGGCGGGAATGGTGCGATAGGCTGGCGAGATCAGATAGGCGGTGATGGTCTCGAGATAGCCGACGACATAGGCGGCAATCAGCGCGCCCGAGACACTGCCGAGGCCGCCGAGGACCACAATCGAGAATGCGCTCGCGGTGAGCGGCCCGACACTATAGGACGACACGCCGAGGAACATGCCGAGCAGCACGCCGGCGATGCCGACCAGCACGCCATAGATTGCCCAGACAGCGATATAGACCTGCGACAACTCGATGCCGAGCAACGTTACGCCGCGCAGATTCATCGAGGCGGCAAGAACGGCCTTGCCGGCGCGGGTGCGGTTCACCAGGAGCCACAGCACACCGATGACGAGCCAGCACACCACCGCGGTAAAGATCTCGTTTTGCGGCGTGCGCACGCCGGCGATGAAGATGACGCCGTTGACGATCGGCGCCACGGTCTTCGCGTTGTTGGTATAGAGGTACGCGATCAGCTCTTGGATCATGATGCCCCAAAGCAGCGTCGCGGTGAGGATGAAAATCTCTTTTTCTTCTTCGCGGATTTTGCGCGACTGCTGCAGCGGTCGCACGATGATGAAGTAGGTGAGGAGCGAGGCTATAAAGCCTATGCCAACGCCAAGCGCCGCGCCGGCGTAGGGACCGGCATGCAAATCGTTGCCGGCGGCCCAGGCTGCGACGACGGCTGCAACCATCAGCGCGCCGTGGGACAGATTAAGGACGCCGGAGACGCCGAAAATCAGAGCAAAGCCCGTGGCGCCGAGCGCGTACAACGAACTGATCGCAAAGCCGTCGATCAGGATTTGCCAGAACAGCATTGTTTAGACCACGCTCACGCACCGGACTTTAGAAATTCGGCTTCGATAACTTGGCTCGCACGCGTTCCCATCAAACATCTCCCCGCCCGCGGTAGCGGACGGGGAGAGAACCGCGGGTCGGATCAGACGCTCGTCAGTTGGCCGAGCCGACTTTGATGAATTTCGGAAACTTCAGCTTGCCGTTCGCCACCTTCGCAGGCCACAGATTGACTTGCTTGCCGTCCTGCCATTGCAGCATGAGGCCGGTGATCGTTTCGGGGCCGACTTTCAGGGCGTGCGGATTGGCGAGTCTTTGCCCTTGAACTGGACACGGCCGATCGTTCCGACATAGTCGGTCTTCTCCAGCGCATCGACGAGTTTGTCCGGATCGGTCGAGCCGGCCCGCTTGATCGCGTCGGCGATGTAATAGACCTCGTCATAGGCGGTGTAGCCGCAATAGGATGGGAAGTTACCGTATTTCGCCTTAAACGCGTTGACGAACGGCAGCGTCTTCGGCGTCACCGCGACGTCGGGCCCGGAAACGCCCTGATAAAGCACGCCCTCGACCGCGCCATTGGTGTCGTTCCAGAAGCTCGAATTCGTCGCTTGCGACGAGATGCCGAGCATCGGGACCGGAACTTCCTGCTGCTTCCATTGCACCGTCGGCTGCACGCCGACATGCGAGATGCCGGTGATCATCACGTCGGGCTTTTCACCTTCGATCTTGTTGAAGATCGGCGTGAAATCCGTCGTGTCGGGCGACACGCGGATATGGTCGAGGACTTGTAGCCCGATCGTAGGCAGACATTTCACGTATTCGGCATCGAGCGGCGTCGTCCAGGCGGCGTCCTCGCTCATGACGACGGCGGATTTCATGTGCAGGTCGTTGACCAGAAGGTCTTTGGAGGCAGCGCAAACTTGGTCCGCGAGGCTCGTCGACGTCAGATAGCCATGGAATGTGTATTTAAGATTATCGTAGTCCTTGGCAATGTTTTGCGTGATGACGTCGGAAGCGGCGCCCGGCGTTACCATCACCGTCTTGAGACGGCCAGTCCACGGCTCAAGCGCGAGAACGACTTCGCTGATATAGCTGGCGATGACCGCATTGACATGATCCTCGGTCGCGGCGCGCTGAAACGCGCGCACGGATTCCGCGGCGGAGGAGTGATTGTCGTATGTGACGATCTCGATCTTGCGGCCGTTGACGCCGCCTTTGGCGTTGATCTCGTCGGCAGCGAGCTGGGCAGCTTGCGGAATCGACGCGCCGGCGACGGCTTGCGCCTCGGCGATGACACCGACTTTGATGGGATCGGTGGATTGCGCGGAACTGTGCGTGGCGATCGCAAGTGCGGCGACGGCGGCGCTTGCGGACAGCACTGCGCGCAGACGCGCGGACGCAGTGCTCCTACCTGATTTGCTCATTGGCATGCTCTCCCTGGGATAGTGCCGTCTTTTGCTTGAAAACGACGGCTTATGAGCAAGTCTATCCCAACGCGCCCGGACGGCAAGCCGGTTTTCTTTAGACTAAAGGCGGGGCGGCGCGTTAACGCTGGCCGCTAGCCGCCATTGCCGTGCAGCAAATCATCGATCAGGCGGCGCACGTCGGCGGGAAGAAAGGCTTTTCCAGCAGCGCCCGCTTGGCGTCGGCGAGAAAACGCTCGGAGGCCTGGCCCAAAGTATCGCCGGTGACGAAGGCGGTGCGGCCGCAGAGCTCCGGCTTGTGCCGCGCGATCCAGGAATAGAGCGCCGGTCCGTCGATCCCGGGCAGGCGCACGTCGCCGATGATGACATCATATGTCTTTTCTTTGGGCCGCTCGATCGCCGTCTCGCCGCTTGCGACCACATCGCAGCGAATGCCGAGAACGGCCAGCATCTCCGACAGCACTTGACCGACTTCGGTCTCGTCATCGATCACCAGCGCGCTACGTTCGCTGCGGGCCAACGGCGCGGCAGGCGCGCCGCCGTTCTCCGCGCCGTTTCGGCCGAGGGCTTGCAGCGGCAGACGCACGATAAAATGCGCGCCGCGTTCCGACGCAGCGAGCGCAAGCGCGCCGCCACGGTGTGTGTACCGAAAACCTAAACCCGCACATATTGATGATGCAGTCCACCCAGAACCGCGCGTGAACGAATGATACCGGTCCGCTGAACCAGCCGAGGGATCGGCGCATCCTTGTCCAAGGATCGATGGGTTCTGATACGGTTGTAATATTCTGCATAAGACCTGAGCAGCCGACGCAGGTGCGTCTCGCCCAAGATGATGGAATGGTCCACGCATTCGCGCCGGATCGAGCCAATCAGTCGTTCGGCGTATCCGTTCTGCCAAGGCGAGGCTACACGTAGTCGTCGGCGCTTTATCGTCGGATATTAGCTGCCGGCAACCATCAGAAGGAGGACATCATGGCGGAGCCTACATCTCGCAATAGCGCGTCCGTTGTGTTGGCGAACCTCGGCAAGCTGATACCCGATCTTGAGCCCCTCTATAAAGACATTCACGCCCATCCCGAATTGTCGATGCACGAGACACGAACGGCGGGCATCGCTGCCGACAGGCTCAAGAAAGCCGGTTACGAAGTGACGACCGGAGTTGGCAAAACCGGGGTAGTCGGACTGCTTCGTAACGGCGAGGGGCCAACAGTGATGCTGCGCGCCGACATGGATGCGCTGCCGATCGCCGAGAACACCGGCCTGCCTTATGCCAGCAAGGTTTCAGCAAAGGATTTGAAGGAAACACTGTACCGGTAGGACATATGTGCGGCCATGACATGCACGTGACGTGGCTGGTAGGTGCGACGACCTTGCTATCGCAGGCGCGGCATGCGTGGAAGGGAACATTGATGGCTGTATTCCAACCAGGCGAGGAAACCGCGCAAGGCGCCCAGGCCATGATTGACGACGGCCTGCTAAAGCGCTTTCCCACACCGGAAGTCGTACTTGGCCAGCACGTCATGGTCGGCGCCGCCGGTACCATCGCGGGAAGCGCCGGACCAATCACATCAGCGGCAGACAGTCTGCAAATTCGTCTGTTCGGACGGGGAGCGCATGGCTCGATGCCGCAGGCGAGCATCGATCCCGTCGTCATGGCAGCGGCCGTCGTTTTGCGGCTTCAAACGATTGTATCCCGCGAGATTGCCGCAAATGACGCTGCGGTAGTTACGGTCGGTGTGTTGCAGGCTGGTACGAAAGAGAATGTCATTCCAGACGAAGCGCTCATTAAGCTCAATGTGCGGACGTTCGATGCCGGCGTGCGTAAGCACGTGCTTGCTGCGATTGAGCGTATCGTCAACGCCGAAGCTGAAGCCTCGGGAGCTCCGCGCAAACCGGAGATCACGCCACTCGACCGCTACCCACTTAACGTGAATGACGAGACCGCGAGCAACCGCATCGCCCAGGCTTTTCGCAGTTATTTTTCTGCCGAGCGGGTAAAGCATACGGGGCCAGCACCCGCGAGCGAGGACTTCGGCTGCTTCGGCACCGCTTGGCAGGTACCTTCGGTATTCTGGTTCGTGGGTGGCAATGATCCCAAGATCTATACCGAGGCTAAGGCGGCGGGCAAGCTGAACGAACTGCCGGTCAATCACAGTCCAAAATTCGCGCCGGTCTTGCATCCGACTCTGGAGACTGGCGTCGAGGCGCTGGTCGTCGGCGCCGTGGCATGGCTTGGACCAAGCTGACGCCGTTTGTACCGTGGAAATCAATCAGTCTTACGAATTCGGATTTATAGTAGCGCCGCTCCGTGCTTACACGGACCACGCCAAGCTCTCGGGGGGCCCCATGATCACCATAGAAACTTTCGTGCATATTTTGGACCTGGGAGGCACCTTCGTTTTCGCGATCAGCGGGGCGGTTGCCGCAGTCAATCGACGGCTCGACATTTTTGGCATCCTCGTCCTGTCCTTCGTAGCCGGAAATTTTGGTGGAATTGGGCGCGATCTGCTGATCGGCGCGGTGCCGCCGGCCGCCCTGACCAACGGACGATACTTGTTGGTTTCCGTGCTGGCCGGGCTCTTCACCTTCGTCTCTTATGCCGGGGTCAACAGGCTGCGCAATCCAGTACTTATGTTCGACGCGGTGGGACTAGCCTTCTTCGCCGTAGCCGGTGCGCAAAAAGCGATCGAGTTCGGCTTGAGCCCGGTGGCGTCAGCTCTTCTGGGCATGCTGACGGGTATCGGCGGCGGCATGATGCGTGACATTCTCCTCACCGAGATCCCACAAGTTCTACGTTCCGATCTATACGCCGTTGCGGCGCTGGCCGGCGCCTCTACCGTGGTCATCGGCGATATGTTCGGTTTACCCTATGGTGTCTCAGCGTTGGCAGGTGGGGTCTTGTGCTTCGGCCTTCGCTTCATGGCGATCAGACATGGCTGGCATTTGCCGGTCGCCCATCTTTCGGCATGGCAGCGCGCCGAAACAAATTCCCCAGATGATAAGAGAGAACGGTGAGTGATGTCAGGAATTCAGAGTTCCGCCGCATAGCGGAGAAGTTCTCGCTGGTTGGGGCGGGTGCCTATGAAACATTTGCCGGCGGAAAGCCGGCGACGGCATTCCTGTTCAAGTTGATCTCGCAGCTCCAATTCAGCGGCACGGTGCCGATGATTGACGTGCAAGCTTACGCCCAGTGGCTCGCAAGGTAGTAGCATCTCGGCCACGCAGTGCAATCGAACCAAATCTCCGGCTCGATTCTCCAGAAAACGGGAACAATGCCGAAGACATACGGAGATTTTCGGCGGGCTAGGCTGAGGAACCATCCGAATTCGGAACACAGAGACTCTCAGCCTAATGCGAGAAGCCCGCCAACGGCGGGCTTCTCAGCGAATTGGTACCGAAAACACTTGGAGACAGGACTGGCTGGCTGGGGCGGGAGGACTCGAACCTCCGAATGGCGGAATCAAAATCCGCTGCCTTACCACTTGGCTACGCCCCAATGCGCGCTGGGATTGGCGGTCGGACAGCCGACCTTTGCGCCGCCCGCGGCCGACCGGACCATAGCGACACGCCCCCGGCGGATCAATATTTGCCGAGGGATCCGGGCAGCCAAACCGACGGCGGAACTACAAAATCGCGGCTTTTTCAGCGCTATCCGCCCTCGCCGCTCCACCTATAATGCACCCACATCATCATATTTCGCCCGATCCGCTCGCGCGAGGCGGCGGCCAAAGGGGGAAGTAGTGGGGAAAAATGACCAACTCAGTCATCGTGCAGGACGAAGCTGCCGTCCGCGTCATCCGGATGAATCGGCCAGAGAAGAAGAACGCGCTGACGCAGCCGATGTATGCCGAAATGGCCCGGGCGCTGCGCGAGGCCGGAGGCAGCGCGGCGATCCGCTGCATCATATTGGCCGGCGCTCCGAACGCATTCTGCGCCGGCAGCGATATCGGTGATTTTCATAAACGAGCCGAAGGCGGGCTTCAACCCGTCACCGTGGACTTCCTCCACGCCTTGGCGCGGAACGAGAAGCCGCTGGTCGCGGCGGTCGGCGGCACCGCCGTCGGCATTGGCACCACTATGCTGCTGCATTGCGACCACGTCATTGCCGCGACCGGTGCGACTTTCGCGACGCCGTTTCTCAAACTCGGGCTCATCCCCGAAGCCGCATCGAGCCTCCTGGCGCCGCAGCGCATGGGGCACGCGCGTGCGTTTTCGTTGTTGGTCATGGGCCGGCCGCTCTCCGCGACGGATGCGAGGGAAGCCGGCATCGTCAACACAGTCGTCGATGCTGCGGCGGTGGACGAGACCGCGCTCAAAGCGGCGCAAGAGATTGCCGCACTCCCCCCGAATGCCGTGATGCTCGCACGCCGGCTGATGCGCAGCCAATCCGAGAGCGTCACCGAGCGAATCGAGACCGAAGCGACGCACTTTAAGGAATTGCTGAAATCCGACGAGGCGCGCGCCGCTTTCGCGGCGTTCTTCTCGCGCAAGAAGTAGATAGGGATCCGCGATGTCGCTTGCCGGCAAAACCTTGTTCATCACCGGCGCCTCGCGCGGCATCGGCCTTGCCATCGCGTTGCGCGCCGCGCGCGACGGCGCCAATATCGCGATTGCCGCGAAGACCGAGACGCCGCATCCAAAGCTCGCCGGGACGATCTACACCGCCGCCGCGGACATCGAGCGCGCCGGCGGCAAGGCGCTGCCGCTCATGGTCGACGTCCGCGATGAAGCTCTGGTGCAGGATGCGCTCGCTAAAACCGCGGAGCATTTCGGCGGCGTCGATATCGTCGTCAATAATGCCAGCGCCATCCAGCTCACGCCGGTCGCGCAAACCGACATGAAGCGTTTCGATCTCATGCACCAGATCAATGCGCGCGGCAGTTTCGTCGTCTCGAAGTCGGCAATCCCGTATTTGGCGAAAGCCGCCAATCCGCACATCCTCATGATGTCGCCGCCGCTCGACATGAAGGAAAAGTGGTTCGCGCCGCACACTGCCTATTCGATGGCGAAATTCGGTATGAGCATGGTGGTGCTTGGGCTTGCCGGCGAATTGCGGCCCCAGGGCATTGCCGTCAACGCGCTATGGCCGCGGACGCTGATCGCAACCGCGGCCGTGCAAAACCTGCTCGGCGGCGCGGAAATGATGCGGCGCGGGCGCAAGCCGGAGATTGTGGCTGACGCGGCCTACGCCGTCTTTACCAAGCCGTCGCGCGAATTCACGGGGAATTTTCTGATCGACGATAATTTCCTCGCCGCCAACGGCGTGACGGATTTCGAGCGCTATCGCGTCGATCCGACGCAAGAGCTGGCGACGGATTTCTTCGTGCCGGACCATATCCCGCCGCCGCAGGCGACCTGAACTGCGGTCTTCCGCCCAAATGGCGCCGGGATTGAGACTGGAATAACGTGCCTATAATAATGCCGGAGGCGCCCAGCCGGGCACGCCCAAACGTGGTCTGTCCCCATGACCTATAAGGCTCCCCTCGCCGACATCACCTTTGCGCTCAAACACGGGGCGTCGCTCACGTCCGCGATCGAGCAAGGCTTGTTCGGCGAATTGACGCTCGACGACATCGATGCCGTGCTGAACGAAGCCGCGCGCTTTGCCGGCGAAGTCATCGCGCCACTCAATCGCGACGGCGACAAATACGGCACGCCGTTCAAGGACGGCGCCGTCACCACGGCGCCGGGCTGGAAGGAAGCCTACAAGGCATGGCAGGCCGGCGGCTGGAACGGCCTTGCCGCGCCACTTGAATGGGGCGGCCAGGCGCTGCCGCAGATCGTCAATGCCGCCTGCACCGAGATGTGGCATTCGGCCTCGATGGCTTTTGCCGACGGACCGATGCTGACCATGGCGGCGATCGACGCACTCAATGCGCATGGCAGTGACGAGCTGAAGAAAGCCTATCTGGAAAAGCTCGTGTCCGGCGAATGGATGGGGACGATGCAGCTCACCGAGCCGCAAGCCGGCTCCGATGTCGGCTCGCTGCGCAGCCGCGCCGAGCACGCCGGTGACGGCACTTATCGCATCACCGGGCAAAAGATCTTCATCACTTACGGCGAGCACGATCTCACCGACAACATCATTCATTTTGTGCTGGCGCGCCTGCCCGACGTGCCGGCCGGCACGCGCGGCATTTCGCTGTTTCTGGTGCCAAAATTTCTGCTCAAGCCCGACGGCTCGCTTGGCGCGCGCAACGACGTGCGCGCGCATTCCGTCGAGCACAAGCTCGGCATTCATGGCTCGCCGACCTGCACCATGATCTTCGGCGATGCTGGCGGCGCTGTCGGATATTTGATCGGGCAGGAGAATGCCGGCATGGCGTGCATGTTCACAATGATGAACCGCGCCCGTCTCGCCGTCGGCCTGCAAGGCGTCGGCATCGCCGAACGCGCAACGCAGCAGGCGCTCGCCTATGCGCGGGACCGCCGGCAAGGGCGCGAGGCCGGCGCCAAGCCCGGCGAGATGTCGCCGATCATCGCCCACCCGGACGTGCGGCGCATGCTGCTCACCATGCGGGCGCTCACGCAAGCCGCGCGCGTGATCTGTTACGCGACCGCGATGGCGCTCGATCGCGGCGAACGCGGCGGCGACGCGGCCGCGCGCCAGGCGGCCGAGCAGCGGGCGTCGCTGCTCACGCCGGTCGCCAAGGCGTTTTCGACCGACATCGGCAACGAAGTCGCCTCACTCGGCGTGCAGGTGCACGGCGGCATGGGCTTCATCGAAGAGACCGGCGCGGCGCAGCACTTCCGCGATGCGCGGATCGCCGCCATCTATGAAGGCACCAACGGCATTCAGGCGATCGATCTTGTCATCCGCAAATTGCCGCTCGCCAACGGCGCCACGGTGGCTGCGCATATCGACGAATTGCGCGGTATTGTGAGCGAACTCGGCGCCAGCAACGATCCCGGTTTCGGCTGGGCGCCGGTGCGGCTCGGCGACGCGGTCGAGAGCCTGTCGCGCGCGACCAATTGGCTGCTCAGCAGCCTCGACAAGGAACCCGACTCCGCACTCGTCGGCGCGACACCCTATCTGCGGCTGTTTGGGCTCGCGACCGGCGGCGTTCTTCTCGCCAAGGAAGCGCTTGCAGCCATTCGACTTGGCACCGATGCGGCGGCACGCATTGCCGTCACGCGATTTTTCGCTGAGAATTTCGCCGTTCAGGCCGGCGCCATCGAACGCACCGTGGTCGAATGCGCCGAAGGCGTCATGGGCGCCGACGCGGCACTCGCGTCGTAACCACCTTCCATCCGCGGCTTCCGCACCTTAAGTGTGAGACATGTCGACGCTTCTCATTTCCCATCCGGCCTGCCTCGAACATATCGTGCCGCAGGGCCATCCCGAGCGCCCCGACCGGCTGCGTGCCGTCGAACGCGCGCTCGAGGCGGAAAGATTTCAGAGCCTGGCACGCGCCCAAGCGCCGCTCGCGTCCTTGGAAACCATCGCGCTTTGCCATCCGATGGACTACATCACGGCGCTGCGCAATGCGTCGCCTGACGAGGGCTTGATCCAGCTCGACGGCGACACTTCGATGTCGCCCGGCACATTCGAGGCGGCGCTACGCGCCGCCGGCGGCGGCGTGTTTGCCGTCGACGAGGTGCTGGCGAAGAAGGCAAATAACGCGTTTGTCGCCACACGGCCGCCCGGCCACCATGCCGAAACGGCGCGGCCGATGGGTTTTTGTCTGTTCGACAACGCCGCCATTGCCGCGCGCCATGCGCAAAATCATCACGGCGTCGCGCGCGTGGCGATCGTCGATTTCGACGTGCATCACGGCAACGGCTCGCAAGAGATTTTCTGGGCCGATAAGACGGTGATGTATTGCTCGACGCATCAGATGCCGCTGTTTCCCGGCACCGGCGCCATCGGCGAGAGCGGCGAATACAATACCGTCGTCAACGCCCCGTTGCGGCCGGGCGACGGCGCCGAGAAGTTCAAGGCCGCCTTCGAGGATCGCATCCTGCCGCGGCTGAACGAATACAAACCGGAGCTCGTCATCATTTCCGCCGGCTTCGACGCGCATTACCGCGACCCGCTCGCCAATCTCAATCTCGCCGAAGAAGATTTCGCCTGGGCGACGAAAAAGCTCATGGATCTCGCCGAGAGCTGCGCCGGCAGCCGCGTCGTTTCGCTGCTCGAAGGCGGCTACGACCTCCAGGCTTTGGGCAATTCGGTGGCGGCCCATGTCACCGCGCTGATGCGTGGATAAAATGGTCAGCCGGATTGCGCACCGCGCGATCCGGGAGCAAAACACCTTCGGACTACGAAGTCAGGCGGGCGATGGCGCAAAAGAACAACGACGATATCAAGCAATTGCCGTTCGAGCGGGCGATCGAGGAATTGGAATCGATCGTCAAACGGCTCGAAGAGGGCAAGGTGCCGCTCGAGGAATCGGTGACCATTTACGAGCGCGGCGAGGCGCTCAAGCGCCGCTGCGAGGAACTATTGCGCCAGGCCGAAGCGCGCGTCGAAAAGATCACGCTCGATGCCGGCGGCAAGCCGACCGGCACAACGCCGCTGGATGTTGAGTGATATTGGCGCAGGTACACTCTCTGTTGTGGTTAGTGCGACTCCTCCACCTGCTTGATTTCCCCCGTAAAATCAGCGTTTTTGCTTGACTTTTCGGAACAAATAGAGAACACTCCCGCGTTCGGATCAAGGGGTAGACAATGATGGATTCGGACACACGGAGCGCCTGGCTGCGCCAGCTCGACGAGGAATGCCCGTATCAGGTGGTGCTGCCGCGGCAGCAGCTCTGCGACGACAGCGAGATCTTGAACTTCCTGGTCGACCATGTCGCAAAGTTCGACATGTATGTCGAAGACGAATATGCGGCTTTTGTGCGCTACTGTTTCGAAGATCCGCTCGATGCGGAAATTTTTCGCGCGCGCTTCGAGCCGAAAGCGGATCGTTTCAAACTCGCGGGATAAAGGCGTAGGGTTTGGTTAGGCGAAGCCGTAACCCGCCGCAAGCGAAACCGGCTGCAAAAAAGAACAAACGGCGGATTACGCCTCCGGCCAATCCGCCTACGCGCTACGGCAACTATCGCATCGCCGAAAAGCGATCGCTGAACGTCGAGCCGTCGATCGTGCGCACCACGCTCGATATTGGGCGTGAATCGGCTGACGCGCCGCCGAGTTGCTTGCCGACCTGGTCGTCGTATTGGGCGAGCGTCGTCACCGGCGTCTTGGCCCGCACCTGCACGATCCTGTAGCCGTTGGCTTTGAGTTGCTCGAGAATTTCCGGCAGTGCGAGCGCCGTTCCATGCTGGAAGTCGTGCATCAGGATGATGCCTTTGCCGTTTTTCTTCAGCTTGGTCATGACCGACGCAATGACCAGCTCGGGCTTGTGGATGCGAAAATCCTGCGAATTGAAATCGGCGGAAAAAGCGCTGATATTGCGCGTTCCCAGATACGAGACGAGCTCCGGCGTGTGGCGCAGGCCGGGGAAGCGAAAGAACGGCGCCTCGGGCCCGCCGAGCGCTGCATGCACGGCGCTGACGCCCTTTTCGATTTCTTCCCGCGCCTGCTCGTCCGGAAGTTTTGCTAGATCGACATGCGACCATGTGTGCGATCCAATCGTGTGTCCAGCCGCCGCGACCTGCTTGAGAAGTTCGGGATGCCACAGCGCGTGCTCGCCGATCGGGAAGAACACCGCCTTGGTGCATTGCGCCGCCAACGCCTTGAGCACGGCGGGCGTATTGCCCGGCCACGGCCCGTCGTCGAAGGTCAGGACGACCTCGCCCTGCTGCAGGAAATCATAGGTCTTGAACTGCTCGGAGCCGAAGCCCGGACCGCCGGCGGTATCGATCTCGACAACGCGGGACACCCCGAGCGCATTCGGATTGCCCGGGCACCCCGGTGAAGCCGGGCCGATCGAATTGGTTACATCCTGAGCCCAGGCAGAAGTCGCGGCAAACGCCGTCACACACGCCAACGCGCAGATACGCAACACACGCATTGCAAGCCCCACTCTGAACTCTTCGGAGAATCCGCCCTGTCCCGCTCAGGCCGCCTTGACCCCGGCGCCCCGCATCGTTGCGTGCAAGGATTAAGAAACTCTAATCGGGGCTTTGCGGCCTCGCCGGCATGCATAGACCGCCACGTCACGCGACGGCAGCACGTCATCGCGAAAACCCGTCATCCGGCTGCGCCGTAATGCTGCCAGGCCGCTTTATGTATCGCCAAGCAGGAGAAGTTACCGCCGGGTCTTGCCGAGCTCGGGCAGCTTCTGCTTGACCTTGCCGATGTCGGTCCATGCGTCGCGCGCGGTTTTCACATCTGGCAGCGTGAATTGATTGCCGCCGGTAGTGCGCGGCAACGCGTCCCATGACACCGGCATGGACACCGGCGCGCCTGCCCGCGCGCGGGTCGAATAGGCCGCGACCGAGGTCGCCTCGCGGGTGTTGCGCAAATAGTCGATGAAGATCCTGCCGTGGCGCAGCGCCTTGGTCATCTTGGCAAGGTAAAGTTCCGGACTGTCCGCGGCCATTGCCGCGGCGATCTTCGCCGTGAATGCTTTGGTCGTGTCCCAATCGGCGCCGTCGATCGGCAATACGACGTGAATGCCTTTACCGCCCGAAAGTTTTGCGAAGCTTTTCAGCTTCAGCTGGCTGAGCCGGTCGCGTATCTCCTTGGCGGCAGTAACGATCGCCTTCCACGTGACGCCCTCGCCGGGATCGAGATCAAACACGATGCGGTCGCAGCTTTCCAAGCTGTCGAGCCGCGAGCCGCGGACATGGATCTCGAGAGCCCCGGATTGTACCAGTTCGATCAGTTCGTCGAGTTTCTCCACTGCGATAACGTCATGCTCCTTCGTCTTAACGGCATGGCGCAGCGAAGATTCCTTGATGTTGGAAGCGATGTGCTTTTGGAAAAAACATTCGCCGGCCGTTCCCTCGGGGCAGCGCAACATGGCGAGCGGCCGGCGAATGACATGCGGCGCCATCAGATCCCACACGCGAACGTAATAGGCAGCGAGATCTTCCTTGGTGACGCCGACATCGGCCCAATAGACGCGATCGGGATGCGTCAGATGCACGTTTGAGATTTCGACACCCTTTTTGTTATTGCTCGCAAGCGCAGGTTTTGCCGGAGACTTTGCTGAAGACTTTCCAGAAGGCTTGGCCGATTTTCGCACCGGCTGACGCTGAGTCGTTGCCATGGAATTGGCCACCGCGGTTTCGCGCACCACTTCGCGCGCCGGCTTGTCTTCGCGCAGCCCCTTATACGACGCCTGCCGCAGCAGGCCGTCATGCGTGATGCCGCGAAATTCGGCCTCGATCACCATCTGCGGCTTCACCCAGACGACATCCTTGCGCCGCTCATCCGGCGGCAGCGCAACCGGCGGTTTGTCGGCGTGCAACGCGTCGAGCCGCTTCCATAGGTCGCGCGCCGCCGTGCGCGTATAGCCGGTCCCGACACGCCCGGCATAGCGAAGCTTGCCATGCTCATGAAATGCAACGACCAGCGCGCCGACGGCTTTCGGCATCGCCACCGAAGGACTGAAGCCGGCGACGACGAATTCCTGCTCGTTATGGCATTTGACCTTGATGAAATTGTCCGAACGGCCGGAGCGGTAGGGCGCGGCACGCAATTTCGAAACGATGCCTTCGAGATGCATCTCGCAGGCGTGCTGGAAGATCAGGGCTCCGTTCTCGTCGAAATGCTCGACATAGCGGATCAAGCCCTTTCGGCTTTCGCCGCCGAGAAGGCGCTGCAGCGCGGCTTTGCGTACGACAAGCGGCTCGCCACTGAGGTCGTGGCCATCGACATACAGCAAATCGAACGCCCGATAGACAAAGCGATCGTGGCGGCCATCCTTCAGGTCGCTCTGCAGCAGCGAGAAGCTTGAAACGCCCTTATCATCTTCGACCACAAGCTCGCCGTCGATCAGCGCGGTTTGCGCGTCGAGCGCCTTGACAGCTTCGGCGATCGGCTTGAAGCGATGCGTCCAATCTAATTGCTTGCGCGTCAGCAATTGCACCTTGCCATGATCGAGCCGTGCCTCGATGCGGTAGCCGTCGAATTTGATTTCGTGCAGCCAATTTTTTCCGCTCGGTGCCGCGTCGTGCAGCGTGGCGAGGCTCGGCGGGATAAAGGCGGGCAGTCGCGCTTTGCCGTCGCGGGCACCTCGCCCGCTTTTGCGCTCCACTTTGGTCGTAGCCGGTTTGGCGCGCGCAGGCGGTTTTGCCGCAAGTCCTTTCGCCGTCTTCGTGCGCGCCGCTGATTTGCTTTCCGATTTCGCCGGCGAAGCGGCAAGCGCCTTGAGCTGCGCCTTGAAATCGCGCTGCGATTGCGGCCGGCCGGTATCTTTTGGCGCACTGTCCTTCCTGTTGCTGTGCCAGACGCGCTTCCTGCCCTTGCCGGCGGCGATCTCGTCCATCGAGCGGCCGGTCGCCGCCGACAGCGGCTCTTCCTCGATGATGTCGGCATCGCGGCCGCTGCGTGCTTCTTCGTCTTTGGCTTTAATCAGCAGCCAGTTCTCATGACGGTCGCCCTTGCGCGGCCGCATGCGCACGAGATGCCAGCGGCCACGCAGCTTCTTGCCGTGGAGCACGAATTCGAGGTGGCCTTTGGCGTAACCCTTGTGCGCATCGCCGACGGGCTCCCAGGCGCCGCGATCCCAGATCATCACGGTGCCACCGCCATATTCGCCTTCCGGGATGGTGCCCTCGAACGAATTGTATTCGATGGGATGGTCCTCGACGTGGACGGAAAGCCGCTTGTCGTTGGGGTCGAGGCTCGGGCCGCGCGTCACCGCCCAGCTCTTCATGACGCTGTCGAGTTCGAGCCGCAGGTCGTAGTGCAGGCGGGTCGCATCGTGCTTCTGGATGACGTAGCGCTGCCCGCCGCCGCGCTGCTTACGGCCCCGCGGCTCGGAGGTAACATTGAACTTGCGCTTTTTGCGGTAGGTTTCGAGCCCCACGGTGCAACTCGCTGGCCAAAAAGCCGGTTTACCCTACTGGCGGTAATTGCCCCATTTCGGTCACACCACCTCAGCACACCCGCCGATCCTTATAACCAAATCGTCGCATGATAATCCCGGATCCCTGGCTAAAGCTTCGAACTGAACCTAGGTGACCGAGGTTACGTCAAAGGGACAGGGTTTGAGGGTGTAACGGGGCCTAGAGAAAGCCATTGGAGACCTTGAGAGTTCCCTATAGGCAGCTCGTCCGCAGCCCTGCCGATTAAATTGCGTTTAGGGCCCATAATAGTGTAAGGACCCTAACAGGGGACGCTAAAATCCGCGTATTCCATCCGTGGGCCCTTGCTGGGACCCCCAACAATCGGCGTTAGGCCGAAAAAACACATTCGTCTGAAGCTAAGGACGTCTGAAAGCTAAGGAGCGTAGCGTGACGGTTTCGTCTAAGACCCCATTGCTCGACCACGTCAAGACACCGGACGACCTCAGGCGCCTCGAACCCGCCCAGTTGCGGCAGGTCGCGGACGAATTGCGCCGCGAGACGATCGACGCCGTCGCCGTCACCGGCGGCCATCTTGGCGCCGGCCTCGGCGTGATCGAACTCACCGTGGCGCTGCATTATGTTTTCAATACGCCCGCCGACCGGCTCATCTGGGACGTCGGCCATCAGGCTTACCCGCACAAGATTCTGACCGGGCGCCGCGATCGCATCCGCACGCTGCGCCAGGGCGACGGCCTCTCCGGCTTCACCAAGCGCGCCGAGAGCGAATACGATCCGTTCGGGGCCGCGCATTCTTCGACCTCGATCTCCGCCGGCCTCGGCATGGCGGTCGCGCGCGACCTCCAAGGCAAGCAGAACAATGTCATCGCCGTGATCGGTGACGGCGCGATGTCGGCCGGCATGGCCTATGAAGCCATGAACAATGCCGGCGCGATGAATTCGCGGCTGATCGTAGTGCTCAACGACAACGACATGTCGATCGCACCGCCGGTCGGCGCCCTGTCGGCCTATCTTGCCCGCCGCGTCTCCGGGCGCGGCTATCACCGCCTGCGCAAGATCGTGCGCCAAGTTGCCAAGGCGATGCCCACCAAAATGCTCGAGCAGCGTGCCATGGCGGTCGAGGAATATGCCCGCGGCCTCGTCACCGGCGGCACGCTGTTCGATGAGCTCGGCTTCTTCTATGTCGGTCCGATCGACGGCCACAATATCGATCACCTCTTGCCGGTGCTGGAAAACGTGCGCGACGCCAAGAACGGACCGTTCCTGGTTCACGTCGTCACCCAGAAAGGCAAAGGTTATCAGCCTGCGGAAAATTCCGCGGACAAGTATCACGGCGTCGTCAAGTTCGATGTCGCGACCGGCACGCAGCAGAAATCGAAGGGCGGCGCCCCGCAATATACCAAAGTGTTCGCCGAGAGCCTGATCAAGGAAGCACGCAAGGACGACAAGATCGTCGCCATCACCGCGGCGATGCCGTCCGGCACCGGGCTTGATCTGTTCCAGAAAGAGTTTCCCAACCGCACTTTCGACGTCGGCATTGCCGAACAGCATGGCGTCACTTTTGCCGCCGGCCTCGCCACCGAAGGTTTTAAGCCCTTCGCGACGATCTATTCGACCTTCCTGCAACGCGCCTACGATCAGGTCGTGCATGACGTCGCCATCCAGAAGCTGCCGGTGCGCTTCGCGCTCGACCGCGCCGGCCTGGTCGGCGCCGACGGCCCAACCCATGCCGGCTCGTTCGACGTTGCCTATCTTGGCTGCCTGCCCGGCTTTGTGCTGATGGCGGCGGCCGACGAGGCCGAGCTCGTTCACATGGTGGCGACCGCGGCGGCGATCGACGATCGCCCATCGGCGCTGCGCTATCCGCGTGGCGAGGGTCTTGGCGTGCCGATGCCGGAAGAAGGCAAGCCGCTCGAAATCGGCAAGGGCCGGATCCTGCGCGAGGGCACCAAGGTGGCGCTGTTGTCGTATGGCGCCCGCCTCGGCGAATGCTTGAAGGCCGCCGACGAGCTCGCGACCTATGGCCTGTCGACCACCGTCGCCGATGCGCGCTTCGCCAAGCCGCTTGATGTCGAGATGCTGCTGCGGCTGGCCCGCGAGCATGAAGTGCTGCTCACGGTTGAGGAAGGCGCGATCGGCGGTTTCGGCACCTATGTGCTGCAGACGCTGGCCGAGCACGGTGTGCTCGATCGCGGCCTCAAAGTCCGCCCGATGGTCCTGCCGGACATCTTCATCGATCAGGACTCGCCCAACGCCATGTACGCCCAGGCCGGCCTCGATGCCAAAGGCATCGTCCGCAAGGCGTTCGAAACGCTCGGCCAGAACATGCACGGCGAAGTGGTCAAGCTCGCCTGAGGCGTTTGACGCATCTTCCGGGTTAGTCCAGCTCTTGAGTCCCCGTTCTGTGGGGACGAGCGGATTTGTGAGCGCCTATAATCCGACTACCATGACCAACCGAGAACGCGCCGATCGCCTCCTGGTGGCGCGCGGCCTGTTTGAGAGCCGCGCCCGCGCCCAGGCGGCGATTGCGGCCGGCCTGGTGGTCGCCGACGGCGCGCCGGTACGCAAGGCGTCTGACGAGATTTCGCGCACCGCCGTCATCACTGCCGCGCCTGAGCACCCCTATGTGTCGCGGGGTGGCGTAAAGCTTGCAGCCGCGCTCGATCATTTTTTCGTCGACGTGACGGGCCGCGTCTGCCTCGACGTTGGCGCCTCGACCGGCGGCTTCACCGAGGTTCTGCTCATGCGCGGCGCCCGCCAGGTCTATGCGGTCGATGTTGGCTCTGGCCAATTGCATCCCCGTTTGCATGGCCGCGACGATTTTCGCTCCATCGAGCAGACAGATATCCGCACGCTCGATCCGGCCCGCCTGCCCGAGCAGCCGGATTTCGCGACGATCGATGTAAGCTTCATCTCGCTCAAGCTTGTCTTGCCGGCGGTCGGCAAGCTTCTCACGCCGCGCGCGCAAATCTTGGCGCTGATCAAGCCGCAATTCGAGGCCAACCGCCGGCATGGCAAGAAGGGCATCGTGCGCGACGAAGCAATTCACAAAATGATCTGCGAAGACATCGGCGCGTTCGTCGCGGCGCTCGGCTGGCGCGTTGGCGGGGTCGTGGCTTCGGCGATCCTCGGTGGCGACGGCAATCGCGAATTCTTCATTGAGGCCAATCGTGGTTGAGCACCTCGTGATCGACCGGATCGGCCACCGCGGCGATGGCGTCGCCGAAGGCGCCGATGGACCGATCTTTGTTCCAGCGACGTTGCCGGGCGAAACCGTGGAGGTTGAGGACGTGCCCGGCCAGCCCGATCGGCGCCAGCTCCTTCGCGTCGAGAAAGCGAGCCCGCAGCGCATCGCGCCGACCTGCCCGCATTTCGGCGTCTGCGGTGGCTGCGCCATGCAGCATTGGCAGACCAGCGCCTATCGCGCCTGGAAGCGCGATCTCGTCGTCGACGCGTTGCGCCAAGCAGGCATCGAAGCGCCGGTGGCCGATCTCATCGATGCCCATGGCGACGGCCGCCGCCGCGTCGTCTTTCACGCCCGCCGCGGGACCCACGAGGTTCTGGAAGTCGGCTTCTCGGCGGCGCGCGCCCATCAGGTGATACCGATCGATCGCTGCCCGGTGCTGGCCAAGAGCCTCGACGGCGCGCTCAAGGCGGCGTGGGCCATCGCCGAATTGCTGAACCCGATCCGTAAACCGCTCGACATCCAGGCAACAGCGACCGATGAGGGCCTCGATATCGATGTGCGCGGCTCGGGTCCGCTGACCGCGCCCGCGACGGCGGCGCTTGCCCGCCTGGTCGCCCAGCATAACCTGGCGCGGCTCACCCGCCACGGCGAACTGATCGTGCAGGCGCGCCCGCCGACAATTCGCATCGGCGCCGCCACGGTCCTATTGCCGCCGGCCGCGTTTTTGCAGGCAACGGCCGAAGGCGAAGCGGTGCTGGCGCGGCTCGTCGCGGACATCTGCGCCGCGGCCGGCGCCAAAAAAGGCGCCGCCGATCTGTTCGCCGGCGTCGGCCCGTTCGCGCTGCGGCTTGCCGAACAGACGCGCGTCGCGGCGGCCGATGACGATGAAGCGGCGCTCGGCGCGCTTAAGCGCGCCAGCAACAGACCCGGCCTGAAACCCATAACAGCCGAGCGGCGCGATCTGTTCAAAAAACCCCTCCTTGCCGCCGAGCTCAATCGCTTCGACGCGGTGGTCTTCGATCCCCCGCGCCAAGGCGCGCAAGCGCAGTCGCGCGAGCTTGCGACGAGCCGTGTTCCCGTCATCGCCGCCGTGTCGTGCAATCCCGGCACCTTCGCGCGCGACGTGCGGCTTTTGATCGACGGCGGCTACCGGCTGACCGGCGTCACCCCGGCCGATCAGTTTCGCTATTCGGCGCATGTCGAACTGGTGGGGCGGCTCGAAAAATAGCGCGTACTCCCGCCCCGATTTTCGTGATATTGCAACGTCCTGCAACTGCCTCCGACTACCCGGATCTCAGCACCAAAGCTCTCAGCAAAAGGGTCTTAACCTATGGCTAGCGTCCTGTTTTCTCCGATCACGCTGCGCGGTCTTACGCTTCCCAACCGCGTCGTGGTGTCGCCGATGTGCCAGTACAATTCCGACAACGGCTCAGCGAACGACTGGCATCTGATGCATCTCGGCAACATGTCGCTCGGCTGCGCCGGCCTGGTGATGTGCGAAATGACCGACGTCAATGCGCAGGGCCGGATTTCGCCGAAATGCGCCGGCATGTGGTCGGACGACAATGAGAAAGCGCTCAAGCGCGTGCACGATTTCTGCCGGCAATACGGCGTCGCCAAGCTCGGCGTGCAGCTCGCGCACGCCGGACGCAAAGGGCCGACCACGCCGCCGGCCGCCGGCGGCAAGCCGATCCTGACCAAGGAGGAAGGCGGCTGGACGCCGGAAGCGCCGTCGGCCCTTCCTTACGACACCGGCTGGCCGGTGCCGCACGCCATGACCAAAGACGACATCAAGCGCTGCGTCGGCGAATTCGCCGCCGCCGCCAAGCGCGTCGACCGCATCGGCTATGACGTGATCGAGCTGCACGGTGCCCACGGCTACCTGGCACATCAGTTCTTGTCGCCGCTCTCCAACCACCGCACCGACGAATACGGCGGCTCGACCGAGAACCGCATGCGCTTCGCCATCGAAATGTACGAGGCGGTGCGCGCGGTATGGCCTGAGCAGAAACCCATCGGTATGCGCGTCTCCGCCACCGACTGGGTCGACGGCGGCTGGACGCCGGAAGAAACCGTGCTCTTGGCCAAAGAATTAAAGCAGCGCGGCATGGATTATATGGACGTCTCGACCGGCGGCCTCGATCCGAAACAGAAAATTCCGCTGGCGCCCGGCTATCAGGTGCCGTTCGCCGAAAAGGTGAAAAAGGAAAGCAGCATCACGGTCATGACCGTTGGCCTGATCGCCGGCTATCAGCAAGCGGAAGACATTGTGGCGTCCGGCAAGGCCGACATGATCTGCCTCGCCCGCGGCGCCATGTGGGATCCGCGCTGGGCCTGGCACGCCGCCGAGGAACTCGGCGCCGACACGCCCTACGCGCCGAAAATGATGGGCTGCCATCCGAAACTGCGGCCGCAATTGTTTCCGAAGCGGGCCGCAGCGACCTGAGCAGCGGTGTCCTGGCTTAGCCGCGCGCTCAATTGCGCGTGCTGTCGCCGATCTTGAGCGTGGCGTCGCTCACGACGCGGAACGGCGCGTCTGGCGTCTCCTGCTTCATCAGCGCAAGCCGGTCGACGGCGATCGACGGCTCGACTTTCATCTGGCGAAGGCCGTTGAGCAATATTGCGAGAATCGCCTTCTTGCGGCGTTGCGGCAGCGCGCCGGTCAGCGTCATGTGAAAACGAAATTCGGCAAGCACGTAGGGATAGCCCCAGCGATCGAGATTCTGAATCTGGCTCTGGCTTAGTCCCGAGGCGATGCGGCGCGCGCGCTCCTGCGGCGACATCGGCGCGCGATAGGCGTCGAATATCGTCGTACACGACGCCGCGAGCGCATTGAGCGACGCCTCGGCCTCTGACGGCACGACGGCAATAAAGTCTTCCAGCTCCCGCAAGGCCGGCGTGAAACTGTGCACCGCGTGGCCAAGGCTGGAAAAACTGTGCAGCGCGTTGATCAACTGCGGCTCGGTGCATGACGGCGCCAAGCAAAACGGCGCCTTCAATGTGGCATGAAAACCATAGCGCCGCGGCGTCGCCGTGAGTTCGTTCCAGTTCACCGCGCCTGAGCCAAACTCGCCAGGGAACGCGACGGTGCTGCCGGTGTAGGAATCGTAGCCGAGCACCGAACTGCCGTAGCGATAGAGTTGCGACGCCGCGGCCGGCACAAAATAAATCGCGTAACGCGGGCCGTTATCCCCAGGGATTTGTACCAAGGAACCCGCTCTCCCCGATCCGGCCGCCAATCGTTTGGTGACAGTCGGGTGACGTGAAGGCCCACGAATCCGCTCACATGACATATAGCCGATCCGGCAGCTCGTTGGGCGAACCGTCGGGCGGCGCGTGCTGGGCGAGAACTTCGCCGCAGCGCGCGATCGCAGCCGCAAAGCCCGCGGCGATCTGGTCGTCGCGCATATGCGCCGTGAGCGCGTCGATCGCAGCCTGCCATTCCGAATTCTGTACTTTCTCGGCAATGCCGTCGTCGGCGATGATCCGCGCGTAATGTTCGGCAAGCGACACGAAGATCAAGACGCCAGTGCGGTTCTTGGTGCGGCTGATGCCGCGCACCACGAACTGCTCGATCGCGGCGCGATGCGCGCGTGCCCGCTGCACTGCGCGGGGTACGAGCAGAAGCCGCAACGGCATCCATGAAAATATCAAGCCCGCGACGATGAAGACGACGAGCTGGAGCAGGAAAATCCGTTGCACGCTCCAATGCGTGAAATCGATGAGCGGCCACGGCGCGAAAAGCGCCAGCGCGACGGCCCACAAAATGGGAACATGCACATAGCCCGATGACGAATGCGCCAGCACGCAAACGATCTGCCCGCTGGTTTTCTTCTCAGCCGCGCGGATCGCCGCCGCAACCGCCTCGTAATCCTCTTTGCTGAATTGCATCACCAGCTCCCGGATGCGCCGCCGCCGCCCGACGACCCGCCGTCGCCGGAGAAGCCAGAATCCGACGAACCGCTGCTGGACGAATCGCTGCTGCTCGATGAACCGCTGCTCCAGCTGGAGCTTCCCGATGAACCGCCGGCCGGCACGAAAACCATGCGCCCGTGGCGCCGAACAAAATGGCATGCCGGCGCAGAGTGCCAGTCGCCATAACGGATGCCGCGATAAATGTCGGCGATGCCGACGGCGAGCATCCGCACGATGAGAACGAGGCCGATGCAGAACATCAGCGGGAAAAACGCCCAGAGGAACGATTGATTGTCCTCGCGTATACTAGGCCGCGGCTGCCATTCCGACGTATCGCCGCTAAGGACATCGAGGATGCCACCGACGCCACGTTCAATACCGCCGGAAAAATCTCTGGTCTTAAAGCGCGGAACGATCGCAGCGGAAATAATGACCGACGCCAAAGCATCAGTCAGCGTGCCTTCGAGACCATAACCGACCTCGATGCGGACCTTGTGCTCGTGCGGCGCGACGAGAAGAAGCACGCCGTTGTTCTTTTGCGCTTGCCCAAGCTTCCAGGTGCGGAACAGCTCATTGGCATAGGTCTCGATGTCGTTGCCTTGCGGCGACGGCACCGTCGCGATCACGAACTGGATTCCAGATTTTTCCTCCAAGTCCTTCGATTTCTCGGTGATGTCGTTTTTGATGTCCGCATTGAGAATTCCGGCCTGATCGACGACACGGCCCGTCAACGGTGGGAAGTCGAGCGCGGATGCGGTCGCCGCGCCGCAAAGCGCCATGACGCAAAGTGCCAGAAGACCGGCGGTCATGGCTTGCAAAACCCGCATCACCAACCTCCCGAGGCGCCGCCGCCTCCGGATGAGCCGCCGCCCCCGCCGAACCCGCCGCCAAAGCCGCCGCCGCTCCCCCAGCTCGAGCCGCCGCCATAGGGAATAAAGACCGGGCCGCCGCCGCGCCCGGTGCCACTTGAGGGGCCACCACCGCCGGCATTGTGGATCAGATACCAGCAGATAAAGACGATCAGCAGAAAGAACAGAATCGGAAACAGCTTGTTAAAGTCGTCCGAAGGATCTTCTTGGCGGACATCGACCTTGCGCTGCCAATCCGACGTGTCGCCGCTCAATACGCTGATAATGCCGTCGACGCCGCGGCTGATGCCCCCGGAGAAATCGCCGGACTTGAAGCGCGGAACGATGGCGCTGGAAATGATCACCGACGACAAAGCGTCGGTCAGCGTGCCTTCAAGGCCGTAGCCAACCTCGATGCGCACCTTATGTTCGTTCGGCGCAATGAGAAGGAGAACGCCGTTGTTCTTCTGCGCTTGGCCGAGCTTCCAGTTACGGAACAGCTCATTGGCGTAGGTCTCGATATCGCCACCCTGCAAGGATTTGACGGTGGCGACGACGAGCTGAATGCCGGATTTGTCTTCGAGGTCCTTCAGCTTCGCTTCGATGTCGTTGCGGCTCTCCGGCGTCATGATATTGGCCTGATCGACCACGCGGCCGGTCAAGGGGGGAAAGTCGAGGGCAAAGGCGAGTGGAGCGAGGAAGAGAAGCAGCGCTGCGGCAAACCACACCGTCATTCCGGGGCGCGCAAGGCGCGAACCCGGACTCCATAACCACGGATGGCTGGGATTGGCGCTGCCTGAGGTCACGCTCTTGGACCTGTGACTATGGATTCCGGGCTCCTCGCGGAGCTTGTCATCGGGCCGGCCACTTCGGGCCGGACCCGTTGGCGCGGCCCCGGAGACGAATGCATCAGAATTTCACTGTCGGCGGCTTGTCGGAGCCTTCGGTCGCGGCGAATTCCGCCATCGGCTTCTCGCCGGAGAACACGGTCTTGGCCCAGAGGATGGTCGGGAACGTGCGCAGCGACAGGTTATAGGCGCGCACCGCGTCGATATAATCGCGCCGCGCCACGGCGATCCGGTTCTCGGTGCCTTCGAGCTGCGATTGCAGCGCCAGGAAGTTGGCGTTGGATTTCAAGTCCGGATAATTCTCCGTGACCGCCAAGAGCCGGCCGAGCACGCCGGTCAATTGGTTTTGCGCGTCCTGGAATGCCTTGAGCTTCGCCGGATCGGTCAGATCGGACGCGTCGAGCTTGATCTGCGTCGCCTTGGCGCGCGCCTCGACCACCGCAGTGAGCACGCTTTTTTCCTGCGCCGCGTAGCCCTGCACGGTCGCCACCAGATTGGGAATGAGATCGGCGCGGCGCTGATATTGGTTCTGGACGTCGGCCCAGCGCGCCTTAGCGGTTTCCTGCAGCGTCGGAATGGTGTTGTAGCCGCACGCCGATAGCGTGAGACCGAGGCCGATGATGGCCAGGATCGTGCGAAGATTGGTGCGAATCTTGCCGAAGAAATTGGGCATGCCGCCCTCCTTATTTGTATTTGACGCACAAACGCAGCGAACCGTTCAACCTTCAACCGGCTCCGTTCCCGCGATCTCGATGCCGAAGCCGGACAGGCCGACATAGGTCATGCCGCGCGACGACGTCAAAAGCCGGATCGACTTGACGCCGAGATCCTTGAGGATCTGCGCGCCGAGGCCGACCTCGCGCCATTGCCGCGAGCGCGCTTCGCCGGACGCGGTCTCCTCGCGTTTTGGTATGGAGACCACCGGCACGCCCGCGGTGCCGTCGCGGAGCAAAACCAGTACGCCCTTACCTTCGGCGGCAAAGCGCGCCAGCGCCTGATGGATGGGCTTGGCGCCGCCAAATACGTCGGAAATGATATTGGCGCGATGCAACCGCGTCAGCACGTTTTTGCCGTCACCGATATCGCCGTAGACGAAAGCCATGTGATAGGTCGGATCGAACGGCGTGAGAAAAGCATAACCGGTCAGCGTGCCTATCTCGGTCTGCACCGGGAATTCGCCGGCGCGCTCGATCAGCTTGTCGCGCGATTGCCGGTAGGAGATCAGTTCCGAGATCGAGATGCGTTGCAGCTTATGGCGCTCGGCGAAGACGGCGAGTTCCGGGCCGCGCATCACCGTGCCATCGTCGTTCATCAGCTCCGACAATACGCCCACCGGCGGCAGTCCGGCGAGCCGGCACATGTCGACGCAAGCCTCGGTATGGCCCGACCGCATCAGGACGCCGCCTTCCTTGGCGACAAGCGGAAAAACGTGGCCCGGCCGCACGAAGTCAGAAGCGCCGGAATTGCCGTTGGCGAGCGCCCTCACGGTATTGGTCCGCTCTTCGCCGGAAATACCCGTGGTCAGGCCGTGGCGGACGTCGACGGAAACAGTGAATGCGGTGCCGAGCGGCGCGTCGTTGTGCGCCACCATCGGATCGAGATGCAGCCGCCGCGCCTCCTCCAGAGACAGAGGCGCACAGACGATGCCGGACGTGTGGCGGATGATGAACGCCATCTTTTCCGCCGTGCACAGGCTCGCCGCGACGAACAAATCGCCTTCATTTTCGCGATCGTCGTCATCGGCGACGATGACGATCTCGCCACGCCCGAATGCGGCGATGGCTGAGCGAATACGTTCGTGAGCGTCTTCCATTCCTGATCTTTGCCCGGTATGCGCCGTCAGCGGGTGGGCGGCGCAAACGGCCAAGCCGGCGTTTCACCGACCTGGCCGCGTTGACGTAGATAATGATCCGCGATCACGCACGCCACCATCGCTTCGCCGATAGGGACGGCGCGGATGCCGACGCAGGGGTCGTGGCGGCCGGTGGTCGAAATATCGGTCTCGCGGCCGTAGCGGTCGACAGTGCGGCGCGGCGTGAGGATCGACGAAGTCGGCTTGACGGCAAAGCGCGCCACGACCGGCTGGCCGGTGGAAATCCCGCCGAGAATGCCGCCGGCATGATTGGAGAGAAACAACGGCTTGCCGTCATTGCCCATGCGCATCTCGTCGCCGTTCTCTTCGCCGGTGAGCTCGGCCGCGCCGAATCCTGAGCCGATTTCGACGCCCTTGACCGCATTGATGCTCATCAGCGCTCCGGCGAGATCGCCGTCGAGCTTGTTGTAGATCGGCGCGCCTAGCCCCGGCGGCACGCCTTCGGCAATCACCTCGATGACCGCGCCGATCGACGAGCCGCTTTTGCGCAAGCCGTCGAGATAATCGCCCAGCATCGCCGCGAGCTTGGCGTCCGGGCAGAAGAACGGATTGTTGTCGACCTCGGCCCAATCCCAGCGCGCGCGATCGATATGGTGCGGCCCCATTTGCACCAGCGCCGCGCGGACTTTGAGATCGGGTACGACCTTGCGCGCGACGGCGCCCGCCGCGACACGCATCGCCGTCTCGCGCGCCGATTGCCGTCCGCCGCCGCGATAGTCGCGCAGGCCATATTTGATGTCGTAGGTGAAGTCGGCGTGGCCCGGCCGGTATTTGTCTTTGATGTCGGAATAGTCCTTCGAGCGTTGATCGACATTATCGATGAGGAGCGCAATCGGCGTTCCGGTCGTCACCTGCGCGCCGCTTTGTTCGTCGGTGAAAACGCCGGACAGGATTTTGACCGCGTCAGGCTCCTGGCGCTGGGTCGTGTAGCGCGATTGGCCCGGCCGGCGGCGGTCGAGATAAGGCTGAATGTCGGATTCGCGCAGCGGAATGCGCGGCGGACAGCCGTCGATCACGCAGCCGATCGCGGGCCCGTGGCTTTCGCCGAAGGTCGTGACGCGAAATAAATGGCCAAATGTGTTGAACGACATGACACGCGTGTGACGAATGTTTGAAAGAACAAGTGGCGGCTTGGTAGCCCGCGCATGCTATCCGGTCAAATGCGCTTCGCGCTGCACGCGAGATCGTTCGCAGATGCGGCAGGAATCGCGCATTTCATTCGCGCTCGCAAAATCTTCCGGTCGACTTTGCCGCAATAATGCGCAGGACTCGACGCGCATTGTTAGGGCCGTTCATGCCGCATTCATCTCGCTGAACGCCGATTAATGGAAACCTGAACAACTGTTAAGCTACGGAAAAATAAAGGTTTTTCACGATTTTCCAATTGCGCCCGAAGCCGCGCTATGGCATGGTCGCTTTCGGTAAGGGGGCTGAGGCCCAGGGACCGAGATCGAAGATCAACCTGCGACTGAACCAACCCTACCTTAGGTTCATCACTCAAACACCGAGGAAGACCACCATGGCCAGCAAGAAGAAGAAGACCAAGAAGAAGTCGAAGTAACTGAATCGCGTGGGCCTCGTATTGGGGCAGCGCTATCAGCTTCGGATTTCGCGAGGTCCTCGTGATCTCGCAAAGCGGCCGGACCAAGGTTCGGCCGCTTTCGTTTTTACGCCAGCTATTTCCCGATAGATTTTGTTTGCTCGCGTCAAGCCGTTCACGCGTAGCGCGTCATCGAACCGTCGGCGAAGACATAGACGACGCCCTGGGCGATCTGGGCGTGCGTTGCCTCCTCCTTCGGCAGCACATGAAAGAGCGCCATCAGCGCACGCACGCCGCCGCCATGGGCCGCCACCACCGTGTCGCGCGTCAGCGATGCATACCATTCGCCGATACGGGCCGTGAGTTCGCGATAGCTCTCGCCGCCGGGCGGGGCAAAATCCCATTTGTCGCGCTCGCGCTCCGCAAGCATGCCGGGCATGCGCGCTTCGATTTCCGGCAGCGTCAAGCCTTCCCATTCGCCGTAGGAAATCTCCAAAAGCCGAGCGTCGATCTGGTACGGATGCGGCGGCAGACCGAGCGGCGGGCGCAGTATCTCCATGGTTTCGCGAGCACGCTGCAGCGGACTCGAAACATAGACAAAGCCGTCGGCGCCACGGTTGTCGCGCGCGAACAGATCGCGCAGCAGTTCGCCGGAATCTTTCGCCTGCAATCTGCCGCGCGCGTTGAGCAACGTGTCCCGGCGGCCTTGCAACCGCTGCTCGGCATTGAAATCGGTCTCGCCGTGGCGGATGTAATAGAGGATCGGCATGCCCGAACTGTCGCTCGTCCCGCCGGTTGCAGGAGCTCAATAATTACTGGATTCTCTCAGGCGCCGGAACGTCACTCTTTGCCGACAGTAATGTCGGGCGCGTCCGGGTGCTTCATCCCGACGATATGATAGCCGGCATCGACGTGGTGCACTTCGCCGGTGACGCCGCGCGACATGTCGGAGAGCAGATAGGCGCCCGCCTCCCCGACTTCCTCGATCGTGACATTACGGCGCAACGGCGCGTTGTACTCGTTCCACCTCAAGATATAACGGAAGTCGCCGATACCGGACGCCGCCAGCGTCTTGATCGGGCCCGACGAGATCGCATTGACGCGGATGTTCTTTACGCCGAGATCGGCGGCGAGATAGAGCACCGAAGCTTCGAGCGCGGCCTTGGCGACGCCCATGACATTATAATGGGGCATCCATTTCTCGGAACCGTAATAGGTCAACGTCAGCATCGAGCCGCCATTGCCCATCAATTTCTCGGCGCGCTGCGCGATCGCGGTGAACGAGAAGCAGCTGATCAGCATGGTCTTGGTGAAATTATCGGCCGTCGTGTCGACGTAACGGCCGTCGAGCTGCTCCTTGTCGGAGAAGGCGATGGCGTGAACCAGAAAATCGATCCCGCCCCAGGCCGACTGAACCGCGGCGAAGACCGCATCGATGCTCTTGGGCTCGGTCACGTCGCAATCGCCGACCACGACGCCGCCGATCTCCTGGGCTAGCGGCTCGACGCGCTTCTTCAGCGCCTCGCCCTGATAGGTAAAAGCCAGTTCGGCGCCATGCCCCCGGCACGCTTTGGCGATGCCCCAAGCGAGCGAACGGTGGTTGGCAACCCCCATGACCAGGCCGCGTTTGCCGCGCATGAGGCCGGAGTTTTCTGGCATTCCCTGTGACCCCCGCGCACTGATTTTCCAGCCCCGGCCTCGTATGGCATAGGGTCATTGGGCCAGCAAGCGCGGCCGGCGGCCGCCGGCAGGGCAGGCGCTGGCGGCCAAGCCGCCGCCTTGTTAGGAACTGTTGCGACGAGAACGGGCGGCCATGAACGGGAAAGCTGGGCTGCGGCAGCGCGCCGCGGAATACCAAGGCGCCCTTGGGGTTTTTGAATGTGAGCATGTCGCATAGACGGCACGCGACAAAACTTAACGTCTCTTAATAGGGTGACATGCTTGAGTGATTTCCGGGAGCAGATCGAGGCGGCAATTCCGGCGCTGCGCCGCTATGCGCGCGCATTGACGCGCAATGCCGAGACTGCCGACGATATTGTGCAGGATACGCTGGTACGCGCTTTGCGTTCAGAACATTTGTTTCATGGCGGAGACACACGGGCATGGCTCTACACCATCCTGACCAACCTCAACCGCAACCGGCTGCGCAGCCTGTCGCGGCGGCCGGTGCTGACGCCGATCCACGACAACGACGCGGCGACCGCCGGTCCGGATTCCGGCGGCCGCGATATCGGGCGGGCGCTCGACGACCTCGCCGAGGATCAGCGCTCGGCGCTACTGCTCGTTGTGCTCGAAGGCCTCACCTATCGCGAGGTCGCCGAGATCCAGGGCGTGCCAATCGGCACGGTGATGTCGCGCCTCGCGCGGGCGCGCATGCAAATTAAGGCCTTTCTTGACGGCGAGCGCCCGGCGCTGCGCCGCGTGAAATGACGAAGAGAGCGAGCGATGATTGATCGAGACCAAATTGTGAGCGAAGACGAGCTCAACGCTTATGTCGATGGCGAGCTGCCGGCCGAACGCCTTGGCGCCGTCGAGGCATGGCTCACCACCCATCCCGACGACGCGATGAAGGTGGCGGCCTGGCGCCAGCAAGCCGAGGTGATCCGCACGCGCTATGGCGCCGTGATCAACGAAAAGCCGCCGCAACAACTCAATGTCGATCGGCTGACACGCCGCCGCCGCGGGGCGCTGGCGGCGGCCATCGCGGCGACGGTCGCGGCGTTGCTCGTCGGCGGCGCCGCCGGCTGGACCGCGCACGGCGCCGTTGTCGCGAGCCCGTCCAATCTCGCTTTGTTCACCACCGACGCGCTCGATGCCTATCGGCTCTACACCGTCGAGGTCCGCCATCCGGTCGAAGTGCCGGGCGACCAACAGCCGCATCTTCAGGATTGGCTGTCGAAGCGCGTCGGCTCGCAGTTGCGCCCCCCTGACTTCGGCAAACTGGGATTGAAACTTGTCGGCGGCCGGCTCTTGCCGGGGCCGACCGGGGCAACCGCGTTCTTCATGTATGAGGGCGCATCGGGCGAGCGCTTCACGCTTTATTGCGGACGCACCGCCGATCAGCAGACGGCGCTGCGTTACACCGCGGGCGAACGCAATGCGGCCTATTATTGGGTTGAGGGCAACCTCGCCTATGTCCTCAGCGGACCGCCGCAACAGGACCGGCTGCACGAGATCGCGAAGTCGGCTTACGATCAGATCGATCAGCGCACGCCGCTCTAGGGCGGGCCGCCGCCGAGGCGCGGAACTCGCCCGCGCCTCACTCCATTGTCACAGATTGGAAATATGTAGATCGGCGCGGCCGGCAACGGCAGGCTTGCGCCTTTTGCCGCTCATCTCGTTGCGGCGGCCGGGCCCGGCGCCAGAAGCGTGAGGTAACCCATGTCTTCAATAGTGTCCTTCATTTCAAACATGATGTCTTCTCTGCCGAGCCTCTCTTCCCTGCCAAGCATCTGGATCTGGATCGGCATCGTTCTCTGCATCCTGCAGTCAGCCATGTTCTCCGGGCTCAATCTCGCGGTTTTCAGCGTCAGCCAATTACGGCTTCAGATCGATGCCGACGGCGCGCAATGCTGACGCTGTAAGCGTGCTCTCAACCTGAGCAAGCATTCTAATCAAGTCCTGGCTACGATTATCTGGGGCAACGTCACCACCAACGTGTTGCTGACGCTGCCGTCCAATTCAATTTTAGCCGGCATTGCCGGCTTCTTGTTCTCGGCCTTCGCCATCACGATGCTCGGCGAGATCATTCCGCTAGCCTATTTCTCGCGCAACGCCTTGCGGATGACCGCGCGATTTCTGCCGTTTCTCAATTTCTATCTCGTGGTGCTCTATCCTCTGGCAAAGCCGACCGGACTTTTGCTCGACTGGTGGCTCGGCATCGAGGGCGTCAGCTATCTGCGGGAGCAGGATGTCCGCTCATTGATCGCGCGCAGCGCCGCGAGCGGCGGCGATATCGGACGGCTGGAAGCGACCGGCGCGCGCAACTTTTTCGATCTCGATTTCGATCTCGATGATGTCCCGGTGACCGACGAGGGGGAGCTTATCCACGCGCAAAGCGTCATCAGCCTGCTGCTCGCCAACCGGCGCTGCATCCTGCCGCATTTCACCCGCTCTCCCGACGATCCGTTTCTCCGGCAGCTCGATGCCTCGGGCAAGAAATGGGTGATCGTCACCAACCTCGACGGCGAACCGGAATTTGTTCTCGACTCGCACTACTTTCTGCGCGACGCGCTGTTCAATCAGCTCGAGAGCAATCCCGGCATCTATTGGCACCGGCCGATTATTGTTCGCGACATGAAGACCCGGCTGGGCGAGGTCATCGGGCAAATGAAGGTTTTGCCGGAGCGGCCGGGCGATGACGTAATCCACCATGACATCATCCTGGTCTGGGGCACGCAGCGGCGCATCATCACCAGCTCCGATCTTTTAGGACGTTTGCTGCGGGATATCGCAACCGTGGTGACAACCTCGCCGCAGCCGCCCAACGCGGCGGCACCTCCCAGCACAATGGCGCGAGTCGCCGAGGCAACGGCGGCGATGTCGCCTGCGGCAATTCAGACCGGCTTGCGGTCCCGCGCGGCGAGGCCTGACGCGAGTTGAATTTCCCGGACCGGCGAAGGACGGGACAGAGAAGCCTTGGAGCCGCTTCCGATCACATGTCTTTGCGCGGATCATAGGATTTTTCCGCCTGCCACTTCTTCATCAGCGCTTCGAGATCGGGATCGCTCCTGTCCGGCAGCGCGATGCGCACCGTGGCGAGAAGGTCACCTTGGTTTCCCTTGGCGGGGAAACCCTTGCCCTTCAGGCGGAACGTCCGCCCGCTCGAGGTCCACGGCGGGATTGTGATCTCGACCGGTTTGTCGAGTGTCGGCACACGCACCTTGGCCCCGAGCGCCGCTTCGTAAAGCGTGATCGGGAGGTCAAGCCGCACGTCGGCGCCTTCGAGCTTGAACACCGGATGCGGCGCGATCGAGATCGTGATCAGCACGTCGCCTGAGCCGGCCTGGCCGGCCAGACCCTGACCCTTGAGCCTGATCTGCTGCCCCTCGGTGATGCCGGCCGGAATTTTGACGTCGACGTCCTTGCCGGTCGGTAGCCGCAGGCGCTCGGTGACGCCCTGCGCTGCTTCCAGCAGCGTGATCGTCAAGGCGGCATGCACATCCGCGCCAATGCCAAAATCTTCCTGTTCGAAGGTCGACCCCGCGCCCGGACGACCGCCGCGCCCGGCGGCCCCGAAGGCTTCCTTGAGGATATCCTCGAAGCCGGCAAACCCGCCCCCGCCGGCCCCGCCAGCGCGCCCGCGCCGAGTGCTGCGCGTGAAGCCTTCCGGGCCAAAGTTGAAGCTTTCGAAATTCGTGTCGGGACCAAAGCCGGCGCCCGCGCCGGGTCGTGCACCGCCGCCGCCAAAACCCTGGAAGCGCGGTTTGCCCTCGGCGTCGATCTCGCCGCGATCGAAGGCCTTGCGCTTATCCTCATCTTCGAGGAGTTCATGCGCGGCATTGAGCTCGGCAAAGCGCGTCGCCGCCTTGGGATCGTTCTTGTTGGCGTCGGGATGCAGCTTTTTGGCGAGCCGCCGATAGGCGCTCTTGATATCGCCCGGGCTCGCCTTGCGGTCGATACCCAAGACTTCGTAGGGATCACGCATCCCCGAAGGACTCCGAATAAGCTTTTCGGGCTGGCCCCGCCCGCCCAGTCGACTTCAATGTGGGCATAAACTGGCCGTCACGCAATGCAGCAATCGCGTGCAACAGCGCCATCCAGGAGCGAATCGGCCCATTTGCCGGGCGATGATAGCCCGCTTAGTGGCGATTGAGGGGTTTTAGCCGCCGCACTTCCCAGGCACCAGCAGTGGTGCGGCATGCCGCCCCTTGCAGCCAATCCTGCGAGCCGCCGTGGACATAGCTAGCGAGGAAATCGCGGCACGGCAGGCCGCCCGCGGTGTAGGAGGTGGCGAGCGGGGTGATATTGCCGCCAGCGCCGGTCTGTGGGTTTTGCCAAGGCACGCTGGAATCCTTGCCGCCACGCGCCAGCGCATCGGACGCGGCGGCCCGCGCATAAGCGAGGTCGACCTCCGCCCGGGGCGAGACCCCGGCGGCTGCGACGGCCGGCGCGGCCGGAGCTGCAATGGAACCGGTCGTCGTCGGATCGCTGTCGTCTTTCGAACCCAGGGAAGACAGCCGGTAGGAACAATCGGAAACAGCGAGTGCACTGAGCACCGCCGCCACGCATGAAAGCCTCTGCAATCGCCCACATAGGCGCAGCGGCGCTGTTCCACTATATAGAGGCCGGCGGCACACTTCCCGATCACCCCACACCCGCACTTGGGTACTCCGAGAATGTCCGACGCAGCGCCTATTGAACACCCGACGTGGTTAACGGGCGGTGACTTCACCGAAGCCGATGAACCGCTGCGCCTGTTCGCCACATGGTTTGCCGAGGCCAGGCGGTCCGAGCCGGTCAATCCGGAGGCGATGACGCTCTCGACGATCGACTTGGACGGCATGCCCGATGCCCGCATGGTGCTGATGAAGGGATTCGATGAGCGCGGTTTCGTGTTCTACACGAACCTCGACAGCATCAAGGGCCGGGAACTCGCCGCGACGCCCAAAGCAGCGCTGACGTTTTACTGGAAATCGCTGGAGCGTCAGGTGCGGCTGCGCGGCAATGTCGAGGCGGTTTCCAAGGACGAGGCCGACGCCTATTTCGCCACCCGCTCGCGTATGGCGCAAATCGGCGCCTGGGCGAGTAAACAATCCTCGGCGCTGGAAAGCCGGCTGGCCTTCGAAAAGGCTGTCGCAATCCAGACCGCAAAATTCGCCATCGGTCCGGTGCCGCGCCCACCCAATTGGTCGGGCTTTCGCGTCGTGCCAAATCAGATCGAATTCTGGTACGAGCGGCCGTTCCGGCTGCACGACCGCATTGTCTTTGCGCGCGCGAACTTGAACACGCCGTGGACCAAGACACGGCTTTATCCCTAATCACGAGCGAACACAGCCTATGCCGACAAGCAACCAACCGCGACGTACGCTCCTTCTGACCGGAGCCAGCCGCGGCATCGGACACGCGACGGTGAAGCGCTTCTCGGCCGCCGGCTGGCGGGTCGTCACCTGCTCACGGCATCCGTTCCCGGAAAATTGTCCATGGGAGGCGGGACCGGAGGATCACATCCAGGTCGACCTCTCCGATCCGACCAACACCGAGGCGGCGATCATGGAAACCAAAAACCGGCTCCATGGCGAATTGCATGCTCTAGTCAACAACGCGGCAATTTCGCCGAAAACCGCGGGCGGCAAGCGGCTCTCCTCGATCGACACCATGCGCGACGACTGGCATCATGTTTTTCAGGTCAACTTTTTTGCCCCGATCATGCTGGCGCGCGGGCTTCTCGACGAGTTGAAGGCAGCCAAAGGCTCGGTGGTCAACGTCACCTCTATCGCCGGCTCGCGCGTCCATCCCTTCGCCGGCGCCGCCTATGCGACGTCGAAGGCGGCACTCGCGGCGCTGACCCGCGAAATGGCGGCGGATTTCGGCTCGGTCGGCGTCCGAGTCAACGCCATCGCGCCCGGCGAAATCGATACCGCGATGCTGTCGCCGGGGACGGAAAAGATCGTGGAAAATATTCCAATGCACCGGCTCGGCACGCCGGACGAAGTGGCGAAGATCATTTACGTGCTGTGCACGGACACGTCGTCTTACGTCAACGGCGCCGAGATCCACATCAACGGCGGCCAGCACGTTTAGCCCGCCAAGCGCTTTGGCGCCCGTGCACCGCAGACGCGGGATATTTGCAGGGCTAGGCCGCCGCATGCGACCGGTTTTGGCCGCCCCGCGCTGCCGCGAGGAATTTCGGCTGAAAGATTTCCAAGAACGCTTGTGAGGCAGGCATCAGCGTCTTTTCAGACAGTCTGAGGATTCCGATGCGGCGGGTGATCGTGGGCCGCAACGGCTTTATTGTAATCGAAGATCCGGTCGCAGGCGGCAAAGCCGAGGCGGGGACGATGGCGACGCCGAGCCCGTGCGCCACGAAGTCGAACAACGACCCGAACTGATTGGTGACAATGCTGTGGTTGAACACGACGCCGCGGTCGCTGGCCGCGATATCGAAGGTGCGCCGCAGGCCCGAATCGCTCGGCATCGAAATCATCGGCTCGTCGCCGACATCCTTGAGCGTGACAAACGGTGCTGCCGCAAGGCGGTGGCGCTTCGGCATCACGACATAGCAAGGTTCGTTGACCACGGAGTCGGCGACGATGCCTTCGGCCAATCCCAAGGCATTGCCGATGCCGAAATCGGCGACGCCGCTGCGAACATCCTCCGCGACGGCGCTTGTCAGGCCTTCCCTGATCTGGACGTGCATCTTCGGATGTCTCTTGCGGAACGCGACCAAAGCCGCAGGCAGGACGCGATGCGATATCGACATCAGGCTTGAGATAATGAGCTGGCCCCGCATCTGACCGTCGAGTTCACGCGCTTTCTGCGATTGCAGCAGGAATTCGCCGAGCAGCCGTTCCGCCGCGGGGATGAATTCCCGCCCGGCTTCGGTCTGCGACACGCTGCGCGTACCGCGCGCGAAGAGCTTTACGCCCAATCGCGCCTCGGCCTGCTGGACGATCCGGCTCACGCCGGGCTGCGACATACGTAAATAAGACGCCGCCGCGATGAAGCTGCCGAACCGCGCCAGCGTCACCACCGTACGAAGGTGCTTCATCGACAGATTGGGAACATCCTGCAGATCGGCCATGGCCGTCTCCATTCATGCAGTTTTCGCATGAAAACCCGTCATTCATTTGAAATTGACATCGAAGCCGCCGCCTTGTCAAAGTCGCGGCCAGCGATTTCACCGGCGTCTCGAGACACCCGGCCGCGCCAGGCGCGGATCGCGTGAGCTCGACACGGCAAAGAGGGTCAGATGCAGCGCGATCCGATCGAAGTGAAAATGTATTCTGACTTCAAAAGTCCGTACGCCTTCCTGGCGTTCGACCCGGCCTTTGCGCTTGAGGACAAATATCACATCACGCTGAAGTGGAAGCCGTTCCAGCTGCGCCTGAAGGGCAAAGGGCAACGCAGCCAATATTCCGAATACAAGGTGAAATACTCCTACATGGACGCGCGGCGCTCGGCCAATATGCGCGGCGGCCTGATGATCCGTGGTCCGCTGAAGATCTTCGATACGACGCCCGCTTTGATCGGCGGCCTTTATGCCGAGAAGCACGGCAGGCTCCGCGACTACGGCAACAAAGTTTTCGACCTCTTCTTCAAGCGCGAGCTCGCGGCGGACGAAGCCGACGCCGTGGCGCCGGTGATTGAAAGCATGGGCCTCTCCGCGCGGGGTTTTCGCGACTACCTCGCCAGCGAGGGCCCGTCGGACTACGAGCGCGCCCAGGAAGACGCAGTGGCCGACCACGTGTTCGGCGTGCCGATGTTCTATTTCGAGAACGAGCCGTTCTGGGGCTACGACCGCATGGGCCTCTTGGAGCACCGGCTGACGGAAGCCGGCCTCAAGCGTGAGCAGCCGCTCAAACGAGCGGTCTGAAGGCCACGATGCTCGACCTTTATTTCTGGACCACGCCCAACGGATACAAGGTCACGATCCTTCTCGAAGAACTTGGGCTCGACTACAACGTCGTGCCGGTTCACATCGGCAAAGGCGAGCAATTCAATCCTGATTTCTTGAAGATCAGTCCAAACAATAAAATCCCTGCTTTGGTCGATCACGAAGGGCCCGACGGCAGGCCGCTTGCGCTGTTCGAATCCGGCGCCATCATGATGTATCTCGCCGAGAAAGCCGGCTTTCGCTTCATGCCTGCCGATCCGCGCCGGCGCTACGAAGTCGTCGAGTGGCTGATGTTTCAGATGGGCGGCATCGGGCCGATGCTCGGGCAGGCCCATCACTTCCGCCGCTACGCCACGGAGCAGATCCCTTACGCCATCGAACGCTATACCAGCGAAGCGACAAGGCTCTATCGCGTGCTCGATAGGCGGCTTGGCGAGGCCGAATATCTCGCCGGCGATTATTCGATTGCCGACATGGCGGTCTATCCCTGGCTGCGGCCGTACAAGTGGCAAGGTCAGGACATTGCCGCGTGGCCGAATCTGCAACGCTGGTACGGCGCGGTGCGCGCCCGCCCCGCCATGCAGCGCGGCTTGGCGGTGCTGGCGGACCGGCTCGAGAAAAATAAGGAAAAGCCCGCCGGCGAGTCCTGGGACGTTCTGTTCGGCCACAAACAATTCGAAGCGCGCTGACCGCAGGACCCGCGCCGCGCCTGCAACATGACGGTGATGAGCGATGGATAATTTGCCGATGCTGAGGGGCTACCGTGTGCTCGATATTGGCCAATTCGTCGCCGCGCCGACCTGTACGCGCATCCTCGCCGAACTCGGCGCCGACGTCATCAAGCTCGAGCTTGCGCCATTCGGCGATCGCGGACGCTTCGCCGGCGACAAGCCGCGCGATCCGGAATTGAAGACATCATCGCAGAGCACCTACTACTTTCAGCACAATCACTCGAAGAAGTCCCTTGCCGTCGATATCAAGCAGGAACGCGGCCGCGAGCTTATCTATGGGCTTATTCCCAAGGTCGACGTCGTGGTGGAGAATTTCGCGCCGGGCGTGATGGCCCGCGCCGGGCTCGGCTACGACAAGCTGTCCGCAATCAATCCAAACCTGATCATGTGCTCGATCTCGCTCGCCGGCCAATCTGGTCCCCTGAGCGACAAGCCCGGCTTCGATTATATGGGAGCGGCTTACGCCGGCGTCACCTCTTGCATCGGTGAATCCGACCGTGGCCCCGCGCAATTGCCGATCGCGATCAGCGACAGCGCCACCGGCGTCACCGCGGCAATGGCGGTCGGCTTTGCGCTGCTGCACCGCGAGCGCACCGGCGAGGGCCAGCATATCGATTGCTCGCTTCTCGACACCTATTTCAACATGCACGAAGTGAACGTGCCGAAGTCGTCGCTGCGCGGCGCGCAATTTCACCCACCGCGCATGGGTTCGCTGCATCCCGATGGCGGCCCGACCGGGATCTTCCGCTGCGGCAATGACGAGTTCGTGTCCATCATGGTATTGCCGCATCAATGGCCGTTGATGGTGAAGGCCATGAACATGCCCGAACTGGCCGAGGACGTCCGCTTTCGCGACGCGCGCGCCCGGCGCGACAATAATGGGGCGCTCAAGGACGTCATCGAGACTTGGCTCGCCGGTTTCGCGAGCCGTGACGAAGCTATTGCCGCGCTCGAAGCGGAGCGCGTTCCTTGCGCGCCGGTATTGAGCCTGCACGAAGCCATGGCGCATCCGCATCTGCGACAGCGCGGCACCGTACGCCGCGTTACCGATCGCGATATCGGCGCCTTCGATATTCCGGGACTGGCGGCCAAGTTCTCGCGCTGGACGCCGGAGACCGAAATCAGGGCGGACCGCCTCGGCGAGCATAACGAGGAAATTTTGCGCGGCATTTTGGGATTAAATGACGCGGAAATTCTCGAACTCTATCGCGACAAAACGATCGTTCACGATCCTTTGCTTGAAAGGCCTGCCCGAAGCGCTGACAAAGAGCGCGCGGCCGCCATAGATTGAGCGTCCAAGACGCCTGCCGCGGACGTTTCTCGGCGGTCGGCAATAACCATTTCAGCTCAGGAGACTTCGATGATCCGCAAGGCGAAAGCGGTTTGGCGCGGCACCGGACGCGCCGGCAACGGCGACCTGTCCACCGATTCCGGCGTGCTCGCGCAAACGCCCTACTCTTTCAAGACACGCTTCGAGAACGAGAGAGGCACCAATCCCGAGGAACTGATCGCCGCCGCGCATGCCGGCTGCTACACCATGGCGCTGGCGTTCGGCCTGCAAGGCGCGGGCTTCACCCCGACCGAGCTCGCAACCGAGGCGGCTGTCAGTCTCGATCCCGAAGGCCAGGGCTTTCGCATTACCAAATCGGCGCTGACCTTGCGCGCGACCGTGCCAAATCTCGACGAAGCGACGTTCAAGAAGATCGCCGGCGAAGCGGAGAAAAATTGTCCGGTGTCAAAGGTTCTCAACGCCCAGATCACGCTGGACGCGAAACTGTCCTGACGGCGCGCTGAATTTTTCGTTCGAGCATGATCTTTTCCGAAAGCCTGTTTCCACTTTTCGGGATCGTGCTCTAGTGTAGAAAATCAATCACCGCGGTTTCGGCGAGCACGGCTTCCGGAATACTGTGCCGCGCCGATCGCGCCCGCTCCTCGGCGGTCTGCGTTGCTTGCAGATAGGCGCCGAGGTGGCGGGCGCGCTCGATGATTTTCCTGTTGTCCGGCAGGCGCGCCGCCTCGAAGCGGCGCAGCGCGCTTTCGACATCGTCGCCGTCGAGCGCCTCGGCGAGCGCCGCCGCATCGTCGGACGCCTTCGACACGCCTGCCGCGACATGCGGCCGCGCTACAAATGCCGCGTCGCCGACGATGGCGACGCGACCGAATGCCAGATGGGGACTTTCGAGATCGTAGATCGGCTGCAGGATCGGCTCGTCGATCAAGCGGATGATTTCGCGCATCTGCGGCGCCAAGAGCCGCTCGGCCGCCGCTCGCAGGGCGGCGATCGGTTCGGCACGGATCAGCGGCGGCGGGATCGAGATCGCATGCGCCACGCCGTTTTTGTCGGTGAGAAGTTGCGGCAGTTCGTTCGCCTCATCGGCCGGCCGATACCAGACCACATTGTAGCGGCGCTGGCCCTGGCGAAGCTCGTTGTCCGGCCCCGCCACCGGATAGCCGAGGCATTGCTCGCCGGGCGGCAGGCAGAACGCCATCAGCATGAAGAGCTGGCGATGGACCTCGGGCGGGAAATCGCTTTCGGACAGCAGCGCGCGCCACGCGACATAGCCAGCATAGAGCGGCACAATTTTGGGCAAGCATTGCTGCCGCACCGTCGAGCGCAAGCCATCGGCGCCGATCAGCACGTCGGCCCGCGTCGAACTGCCGTCGCTGAAGTGTGCAAGAACCTCGTCCGGACTTTGCGCAAACGTCTTCAACCCACGCGCGCGATGATAGCGCTGCGGCGGAAAAGCATCACGGAGTATACGATAGACCCGTTCCCACGCGGTGAGGATCTGCGGGCAATGGCTGGTAGCGGTGACGCGGCCGTCGCGATCGAAGATTGTCCGCGTGGTGATGGCGACGCCAAGCTCACTGGTATCAAGGCCCAGCGCCTTGAGCCGCGCGATCAGTTCGGTCTGGGCAACGATGCCGGCGCCGCGTCCGGCAAGCTCATCCTCGGCGCGCTCGCAAATATCGACGTCCCAGCCCCGCCGCATCAGCATGATGGCGGCCAAAAGCCCGCTCATCGAGCCGCCGATCACGAGCGCCCGGCGTTTCCTCACCATTGGTGAATCCCATTGTTTTCCGGCTATTGCGACTATTTCCTAAGCCGGAAAGGTTTTCTATATTGTGTCAATATTCTTTGGCGGAACGCCATTCTTTTGGCGGCAGCCGCCTGTGGAGGAAACTATGGCCCTGACCATGATGGATAAGACGAGCGACCGCGCCGACAAGTCGGCATGGCCGCCGGCAATCGCCGCGGAATTCGAGCGCGAGAAGCAAAACAATAACGGTTGCGTCGGCTCCACGCTGTTGTCCGAGAACGAGAAGGTGCGGGTCTGGATCATCCGGCTGGCGCCCGGCGAGCGGATCGGCTTTCACCGTCACGTGCTGGATTATTTCTGGACCGCGGTGTCGGGCGGCCGCGGCCGCCAGCACGTCAACGACGGCACCACCGTCGAATACAGCTATGTGCCCGGCGAGACCCGGCACGAGACCTACGGTCTCGGCGAGTTCAAGGTCCACGACCTCGAAAATCTCGGCGATAAAGAAATGGTCTTCATGACCATCGAATTCCTCAACAGCGCCAATAAGCCGCTCACCATTCCGGACAGAGTTCGCGCCGCGGCGTGATATAGGCTACAGACGATGCCCCGCGACAGCGGGGCATCTGGTGTTCAGGGTCACGGGGAAAGCCTCGCGAGAGGTGGAATGGCCCAAATGGCCGAAGGCCCGAAAGGGTTGCAGGCCCAAAAAGGTTACCTGATCGTCCGCCGCTATACGGACGATGACGAGAAGAAGGCGTAGCCAGAGGGGGAAAGCCGGCGCGCAGGCGTGCGGCTCAGTAGCTGAGTAATGATTTTTTCGTTCGATCTGCTCATCAATGCGATCGTCTCCGGCATCCTGATCGGCGGCTTCTATGCCGCAGTGACGTCGGGCGTGTCGCTGTCGTTCGGCATTCTCGACATCGTCAATATCGCCCATCCCGCCTTCATCATTCTCGGCTCCTATATCGCCTACACCGCTAACGCGACGTTCGGGATCGATCCCATTGTCGCCGCGATCATCGCGATCCCGCTGTTCTACGTGCTCGGCGCCGCCATCTATCAGATCTATTACGTCTCGTTCGAGAAACGCGGCCAGGAATCGCTTCGCGGTCTCGCCTTTTTTTTCGGACTGCTGTTCATCACCGAAGTAACGCTGGTGCTCTATTTCGGCGTCGACTACCGCTACGTCGACGCGAGCTATATCGGCCCGAGCCTGCATTTGGGCTTCGTTGATTTGCCGCTGCGACTTCTCGTTCCGTGCCTGGTTTCGCTCCTCCTCATCACGGTGCTGCAGCTCATCCTTACGCGCACCTTCATCGGCCGCGCCATCATGGCGGTGGCGCAGGATCAGCTGGCGCTGCGGCTGATGGCGGTGGATCCGGTGCGCATCAAGCGCATCGCGTTCGGCATTTCGATCGCGACGGCCTCGCTCGCCGGCGCCTTTCTTATCATCATCCAGCCGGTCGAGCCTTCGGTCGGCCGCGAATATATCGGCCGCGTCTTTGCAATCTGCGTCCTCGGCGGCATGGGCAGCCTGCCGGGAACGGTGGTCGCGGCAATGCTGCTCGGCATCGTCGAAAGTCTCACTGCGACATTCTACGGCCCGTCCTGGGCACCGGCGGTCTCGTTCGGTTTCTTGCTGCTGACGCTGGCGGTCAGGCCGGCCGGCCTGTTGGGACGCTGACCGTGCGCACACCGCTCTTCCTCCTCATGTGGCTTGGCATCGCCGCCGCGGTGTTCGGCGGCGCGGTCGCGTTCGGCAACGATTACGTATTTTTCGCCGGCTATGTCGTGCTGCAATATGTCGTGCTGTCGACCGCCTGGAACATTCTCGGCGGCTATTGCGGCTATGTGAATTTCGGCTCCGCCGCCTTCTTCGCGCTCGGCGCCTATTCGACGGTCGCCATCTACAAAGTCATCACCGAAAACGAATTCTACCGATTGCCGATGCCCGTTCTGATCCTGGTTGGCGGCACAGTGTCGGGCCTGGTAGGCTTCGGAATGGGCTATCTGACGCTGCGGCTGCGCGGCGCGTTCTTTGCCATTGCAACGCTCGCGCTCGCGGTCGTGTTGCAAACGCTGATCGTCAACTGGGATTTCGTCGGCGGATCGCGCGGCGCCTATATCATACGCCCCGAGGAATTCTGGCCGTTCGGCAACTACATCCGTTATCTGTTCCTGATGATGCTGCTGCTCGCGGTGGCCGCGGTCACCATCGCGCGGCTGATCGAGCGCTCCCGCCTTGGCTACGGCTTCGCCACCATCCGCGACGACGAATTGGCCGCCGAAGCATCTGGCGTGCCGACACTGAAACTAAAGCTGATCGCGACGACGATTTCCGGCGCGCTGATGGGAATGGCCGGCGCGCCGTTCCCCTATTACATCGGTTATCTGCAACCCTCGTCGACCTTCGGGCTGGAATACGCCGTCAATTCGATCGCCATGCCGATGATCGGCGGCACGACAAGCTGGATCGGGCCGCTGGTCGGCGCCGTGCTGCTCGGCTCGCTGCAGCAGATCGCGACCGTCACGATCTCGTCGGCGGTCAATTTGCTGATCGTCGGCTGTCTCCTTGTCGGCTTCGTCATTGTCGCGCCGAACGGCATCGTCGGGCTGGTCCATAAATATTTGCAACGCAAGCCCGATGAATTTGTCGGCCGCCGCCAAGTCGAGACCGAATCGCCGGAGACCGTGCCGTGAGCGAAGCCCTCCTCGCGATCGACAATCTCAGCAAGCGTTTCGGCGGCTTCGTCGCGCTCGACAATATTTCGCTCTCGATCCCGACCGGCGAGCGCCTCGGCTTGATCGGACCGAACGGCTCCGGCAAATCGACGCTGGTCAATTGCATCTGCGGCACGCTGCGCAACGAGCAGGGCAGCGTGCACTTCGACGGCCAAAAGCTCGATGGGCTCGATGCGCATCGGCGCACCCATCTCGGCCTGTCGCGGAGCTTTCAGCTGCCGCGGCCGTTTGTCAGCATGAATCTTGCCGACAATATACGCATCCCCCTCCTCTACACCGTCGCCGCGCGGGGCATTCATCTGTCCCAGCATTCGATCGAGGACCGCTGCGCGACGCTGCTGCGCGAAGTCGGCCTCGAGGCGAAGGCGCGGCAATTGCCGCGCGATCTGACGCAAGTCGAAATGCGCAAGCTCGAATTGGCCCGGGCCATGGCGGCGGAGCCGAAGCTCCTCATTGCCGACGAGGCGATGGCAGGCCTTACTCGTTCCGAAATCGAGGATATTTTGACGCTGCTCGTTCGGCTGAACGAGCAAGGCGTCACCGTCATTCTGATCGAACATGTCATGAGCGCGGTGATGAGTTTTTCGCGCCGACTGGTCGTCTTGGTCTCGGGCAAGAAAGTCGCCGACGGCAAGCCCGACGAGGTGATGCGCGATCCGGAAGTGGAGAGGGCTTATCTTGGCCAATAGCCTCACCATAACCGGCATTCATGCCGCCTATGGCGCGGTGCGCGTGATCGACGACGTCTCGCTCAAGGTTGGCGGCGGCGAAACCGTCGCCCTTCTCGGCACCAACGGCAACGGCAAGTCGACGCTCATGAAATGCATCATGGGCATCGTGCGGCCGCGGCAAGGCTCGATCGTCGCCGAAATCGACGGCATTAATCACGATCTTGTCGGCCGTACCACCGAGGAAATCGTCGACCTCGGCATTGCGCTGGTGCCCGAAGGCCGGCGGCTGTTTCCGCTTCTGACGGTCGAGGAGAACCTGCTGCTCGGCGCCTACCGCCAGACGGCGCGCCGCGAGCTCGCGCGCAATCTTGCCGTTTGTTACGAGACGTTTCCTCGCCTTGCCGAGCGCCGCAAACAGCATGCCGGCAGCATGTCGGGTGGCGAGCAGCAAATGCTGGCGCTCGGCCGTGCCGTGATGCTGGCGCCGAAGATTCTTCTCGTCGATGAGCCCTCGGTCGGGCTCGCGCCGATCCTCGTCAGCCGCACCATCGACGCCATCAATGAGATGAAACAGCGCTATTCGCTCACGGTGCTGATGGCCGAGCAGAACTTCAATCAGGCGATCCGCATCGCAGACCGCGGCTACGTCATCGTCCACGGCAAGATCGCATTCGAAGGCCGCTCGACCGACGAGCTCAACAATAACGATCTGATCAAGAAATTTTACCTGGGGCTCTAAAAAGCTAGCGGCTTACCGGCCGGCGCGCCTTGACCCCTCACCGCACCGGAAAATTGAAGTAAGTGTCGGGGAACGGCTCGGGCGTCAGCGTGAAGTGCCACCATTCCTTCTCGTAATTGCGGAAGCCGCGCCGGCGCATGGCTGCGACAAGCAATATGCGGTTGGCGTGCTGCGCGGGGGTGACGCTCGCATCGTCGGTCCATGATGTCGGACTGAAGAAATCAAAATGGGTGCCCATGTCGAGTTCGCTGCCGTCGGCGTGGGCGAGCGTCATGTCGATGGTCGAGCCGCGCGAATGACCGGAATGCGAGGCGATATAGCCGTCGCGGAACAGCGTCCGTTTGTCGACATTCGGGTAAAACTCCGCCCGCGCCGCCTGGTCGTTGATGTCGCGCGCCCAGCGGACGAAATTCTCCACCGCGCGCGTCGGCCGGTAGCAGTCGAATGCCTTGACGACGAGGCCGCGCGCCGCGAGAGCGCGCGCGACATTGGCGAGCGCCGCGGCGGCCTCCCGCGTCAGCAGGCAGCGCGGCGCTTCGTAACCGTCGATCGGCCGCCCGGTAAAATTATGCGCACCGGCATAGCGCATTTCCGGGATCAGCCCGGGCACGAGTGTTGCGGCATCGACGAATGCCGCCGGTCGTTCTTGGAAGGCGTCTTGAGCAATCGCCGCTTGCGCGCCAAAGGCTGCGACTAGCGCGACGGACCGGGCCAGAGACGATTTCAGCATCTCAGCACGGGCCGGTATTGACTTCGACGGTGACGTGACAAAGGCCGGCAAGGCCATCGAGCCGCTGCTTGTAGACCGCCGGCGCCTGCGGCGTTTCCGAAACGACGGATGCCATCACCGCGATGTGTCCCGGCCCAATCTGCCAGACGTGCAGATCGCAGAGGCGGTCGCCGTTGATCTCGATGCGCGACCGGATGCGCCGGGTCAGCCCCGGATCGGGAACGGTGTCGAGAAGCACACGGCCGGCGGCGCGAAGCAGGCTGAAGGCCCAGCTCGCGATCACGACCGAACCGACCAGGCCCACCAGCGGATCGATGAAATTCCAACCGAACTTCCAGGCGATGCACAATCCGGCAATAGTCAGGATCGACATCAATGCATCGGCCAACACGTGGATATAGGCCGCGCGCAGATTGATGTCGTGGTGAGCTGCACCACTGTCCGCATCATGGTCATGGTCGTGGTCGTGATGATCGCGATCATGCGTGGCGTCATGAGCGTGTGAGTGGCCGAGACCGTGATCGTGCGCGTGGTCATGCTCGTCGCGCAGCAGCCATGCACTGGCAAGATTGACGCACAGCCCGAGCGCCGCGATCGGAACCGCGTCGCGAAAATGAATGACGACGGGGCTGGTCAGCCGCATGATCGATTCGTAAGCGATGCCGAGCGCGACCATTGCCAGAATGATGGCGCTGGAGAAGGCGGCAAGCTCGCCGAACTTGCCGGTGCCGAGCGAGAAGCGCTGGTCGTCGGCGTGACGGCGGGCGAACAGATAGGCAAATCCGGCGATGGCCAGCGCCGCGACGTGCGTTCCCATATGCCAGCCGTCGGCGACCAGCGCAATCGAGCCGAACAGCGTGCCGCCAGCGATCTCGGCGACCATCATGACCGCGGTCAGCGCCACGACGCTCCAGGTCCGGCGCTCATGCACGGCGTGGTGCGCGCCGAGAAAAGCGTGATCGTGCGTCCACTGATCTACCGCGTGGGAATGCGTCGACGATGATTGCATGAGCTTATGCGCCTGGGTTTGGGTCTAGTACCATGTGAAAAAAGCGAAATTTCGCTCCGCGCCGTCAATCTAGCATTTGCCGCAAAAAGTCGCACAGTCCGGTTAAATCTGCATATAATTATTGCTCGCTGCGGCTACTTTTCGCGGCGGTATTTACCAGACCAGCCGAAACCGGGAGTCGGAGATCTGGATCGTGAACTGAAGGTTGAATATTGACTGACTTCCGTTGCCGGCGCCCGTGGGGGATGCGTGGGGTAGCCAATCTCGGCATGGCCGCGCATTGAGTCCTTCGAGCTAACATGGCGCGCTCCATAGTCGCGACTGTGCAACGCAAGGGTGGCGTGGGGAAAACCACTATTGCCGTGTGCTTATCCGGCGAGCTTTATGCCCGCGGCAAGCGCGTCTCCCTGATCGATGCCGATCCGCAGCAATCGTCCTTGCATTGGGCGGCGCCCCGGCAACTGCCGTTTGCGGTGCGCGACGTTCCTTTCGACGCGGAGCGACCGGCGCATTGGATCAAGACGATCGTTGCTCCTTCGCCCGACGATTTCACGATCATCGATACCGCGACAACCGAGGAGGCGTTACACGCCGCTGTCCTGTCGTCGCGGCTGATCTTGCTGCCCTGCACGCCGTCGGGCATCGATATCGAGGCGACGATCGATGCGCTCTATTTCGTCAATTGCATCCGGGTGCAAAATCGGCTGCATGTCGACGCGTTGCTGGTCCCCAACCGAGTCGATATGCGAACGCTCGAAGGACGGCAATTCCTGGAAGTCTTGGAGCGGCTCGGCGAGGACGTCGCTCCCGTCCTCGGCAACCGGACGTCTTTCGTGCGGGCATTCAGTTCAGGCCCATGCGGTCAACCAATGCGCACCCGGGAGCGTCGCCGACATGGAGATAAAGGCGCTCGCCGATGCCGTCGAGCATCGTCTTCGCACCGCGCATAGAACGGCCAAAGCCAGCTAACCCGCGCTTGGCGCGGCTACTGGCAAGCCGAGACCCACTGCCCTTCGATCATATCCAGCGTATCGATCGTTTCCCCGCCGATGGCAGCTTGGGTGTGCACCGTCGCAGTGTAGTGACGCGCGCTGTCGAAGTTAAACGCGCCGGTCAATTCCACATTGAGCTGACCCTTGCAGACCAGGCGCCAGTTGAGCCGCGCGCCGTCGAGCGTGCGCTCGATCGGCGCGCATTCCGAATTTATCATGCGCGCAAGCGGCGAGAATGTCGTGGCGAGGTCGCGCGTCTCGTCGGCGGTGAGACATTTTGCTGATTCGTGCGGCGGGCTGACCACGCCTCCGGATTTGGTTTGGACGGTGATCTTCCAGAGACCCGGCTCGATGCCGTCGGCGAAGGCAGCCGGGGCCGCAGCGGAAAACAGCGCGGCCAGGGCAAAAGTCCACGCCACGGCGGTCTCCGTCACGACAATACGCACAAACGTCATGCCCCATCACCTTTCCGGCGCCGCCTTACAACGGTGGCACAGACCGCCGTTAACCAGCCAGTAACCATAAACCCGGCACATTTTGCCCAGGAGGCGTAACAGGGGGCGTAACACCTTGGCGTAGCTCATCGGCGTAACCCTTTCCACCTCGCTCCTCGGGGCCAGCCTTGGACGCAGGCGCAGCTCCAATTCTTCACTCGAGCGGCATTTCTGCCGCAACCCACAGCTTTGAATCACGTGACCGCAGACGGGGCGGATCGACCGGCATGACCGACGCAACTTCGGCGGAGAGCGGGGAAACCGCGCTGTCTCGGCTCGTCGACCTCGGCACCATGCTGCGGCGGGGCGATATCGGGCTTGCCGTCGGCATCATGGCGATCCTCGTGATCCTCATTTTGCCGTTGCCGCCGATGCTGCTCGACTTCGCGCTGGCGATTTCGATCACGTTCTCGGTGCTGATCCTGATGACATCGCTGTTCATCCACACGCCGCTCGAATTCTCGGCGTTTCCGACCGTGCTCCTGATCTCGACCATGCTGCGGCTGTCGCTCAATCTCGCCTCGACGCGGCTGATCCTGGCGCATGGTCACGAAGGCACCGCCGCCGCCGGCCACGTCATCGAGGCGTTCGGCCACTTCGTGATGAGCGGCAATTTCGTCATCGGCATCATCGTGTTCACGATCCTGGTGATCGTGAATTTCGTGGTCATCACCAAAGGCTCCGGCCGCATCGCCGAAGTGGCGGCCCGCTTCCACTTGGACGGCATGCCGGGCAAGCAGATGGCGATCGACGCCGATCTCAATGCCGGCCTGATCGACGACAAAGAAGCGCGGCGGCGCCGCAAGAACCTTGAAGACGAATCCGGCTTCTTCGGCGCCATGGACGGCGCCTCCAAGTTTGTCCGCGGCGATGCCATCGCCGGCCTCCTCGTCGTCATGATCAATGTCATCGGCGGCATGATCATCGGCATCGTGCAAGAAGGCCTGAGCTTCGCCGAAGCCGCCCGCACCTACACCCTCCTCACCGTCGGCGACGGCCTGGTGACGCAGGTGCCGGCGCTGATCGTATCGACCGCCGCCGGTCTCCTGGTATCGAAAGCAGGCGTCGCCGGTGCCGCCGACAAGGCGCTGCTGGGCCAGCTCTCCGGTTACCCCAAGGCGCTCGGCATGTCGGCTGCCGTCATGCTGACCATGGCGCTCCTTCCCGGCATCCCGATGATTCCCTTCCTGGCGCTCGGCGGCGGAGCGGCCTCCCTTGCTTTTGTAATCGATCGCCGCGGCAAACGGGCCATCGTCGCCGAGACCAAAAAGACCGAAGCCGCGAAAGCTGCGCCGGCCGACGAGCCGATCACGCAGTCGCTCAAGATCGACGAGTTGAAGATCGAGCTCGGCTATGCGCTGTTGCCGCTGGTCAATGCGCCGGACGGCACCGATCGTTTGACCGAGCAAATCAAGGCGCTGCGCCGGTCGCTCGCGGTCGAAATGGGCTTTGTCATGCCCTCCGTGCGCATCCTCGACAATATGCAGCTCGAGGCCAACACCTATGTCATCAAGATCAAAGAGGTCGAGGCCGGCAGCGGCAAGGTCTGGCACGGCCAGTTCATGGTCATGGATCCGACCGGCAATCAGGTGACGCTGCCGGGCACGCATACCACCGAACCGACCTTCGGATTGCCCGCCACCTGGATCGATCCGGCGCTGAAGGAAGAGGCTTCGGTCAAAGGCCTGACCGTCGTCGATGCCGCGACCGTGCTCGCCACGCATCTGACCGAACTAATCAAGGCCAATATGGCGGAGCTCTTGTCCTACGGCGAAGTGCAGAAACTGATCAAGGAACTGCCGAAGGAGCAAAGCGAGCTGATGAAGGACATCGTGCCGGCGCAGATCACCGTTTCGGGAATCCAGCGCGTGTTGCAAATCCTGCTCGCCGAGCGCGTCTCGATCCGCGACCTCTCGACCATCCTCGAAGGCATCGCCGATGGTCTTGCGGCAACGCGCAACACCACGATGCTGGCCGAGCACGTGCGCGCGCGGCTAGCGCGCCAGCTCTGCGCCCAGCATCTCACCATGGACGGCACGCTGCCGATCATCGCGCTGACGGCGAAATGGGAGCAGGCCTTCGCGGAATCGATCGTCGGCCAGGGCGACGACCGTAGCCTCGCCATGCAGCCGTCCAAGCTCACCGAATTCATCAATATGGTCCGGGAAAAATTCGAGCAGGCCGCGCGCGAGGGCGAGGCGCCGGTGCTGGTCACCTCGCCGGGCATCCGGCCCTTCGTGCGCGGCATTGTCGAGCGCTTCCGCGCCCAAACCACCGTGCTGGCGCAGTCCGAAATCCACCCGCGGGCGCGGCTGAAGACGGTCGGTAGTATCTAGGACGCGATTAAGTCGCTACGGCGCGACCGAAAGCCCGACGACGCGATGCTTTTCGATCAGGCGCGCCACCAGCCCTGAACTTTTGGCCTCGGCGACAAAGCCGCGCAGAAATGCGGCACCGGCTGCGTTGCCTTTGTTCGTGCCGATCGCCTGCTGCACCGCAGTAAAGTTGCCGGGAAGGATTTTTGTCCCCGGTACTTTCTTGACGTCTTCCAGCAGCGCTGGCCGCAAGCTCGCCAGGGCATCGAGCTTATCGGCGACGAATTGATTGATCGGTCCGTCGGCGGTGTCCGACCGCAGCACGGTGGCGTGTTTGATATTGCGTTCGAGCCACAAATCGTAAGCCGTGCCGCGCTTGACCGAGATGCGCGCGCCGGCTCGATCGACATCGGCGGCCGTCTTGAACGGCGAATTTGCCGGGACCAGATACGTCGCCTCGATCTCGCAATAGGCCGCGGTGAACTCGATCTTTTCCGCCCGCGCCGGTTCGGCGCCGATAAGGCCGATATCCCAGGCATTGGTCCCGGCGGCGTCGGCCAAAGTCGAAGGCTTTTCATATTTGACATAAGTGACGGGAACGCCAAGCCGTTTGGCGATTTCGGCGGCCATATCGGGCGAGACGCCTGCCGGATCACCGGACGACGTCCGTCCGGTGACCAGAAGCATATTGCTCATATTGATGCCGGCGCGAAGAACGCCGGTCGGCGCGAGTTCTGCAACGACACGTTCGGATGCGATCTGGCTCACGGCTTTTAGTCCTCAGGGTTTTGATAGGGGCGGATTTATTCTGATGTTTTGCGCTCATCCGGCACGGCGGCAGGAACCTATCTCCCGATCAACCGTTATCACAACAGTTCAAGCTTCTGTGAAGACGCGTTTTTGTGTCGAAGGTCACACCCCAATTATCCGACTTGGGAGAAGTTAATTTTAAGTCCAGGTGAACCCTTTTGCCCGGCTGCTGCGACTAAGAAGCAGAAACGGGAGGTGGCAATAAATCATTCGATGTACAGCGCCGACCGCGCAACCCATTTGAAGATTGTAGTAATCGGGCTTGTTTGTGCGACCGTTGTGGCCGCTGTTGGTATTTTCGCCAATGTCGGCAGCCTCGATCTCGGTACCGCGGCTCTGGTCAAGGCCGGCGAGCCGACGACGATGAGCGGGCAAGTCCCGACCATCCGGTAGTTTGCTACCCACTCCTATATTGCCGAGGCCCGCGCCGAGCGCGGGCTTATGGGCGTTTTTCAGATGGCTCAACCTGCAGATCCCGGCAGTGATTCCACCATTCGTCCTTTGAACAGGATCGGACCCGTCGGCACGCCGGTGGTCGAGCCTCCCGCCGGTTCGAGCGAGATCGCATAGCTCGCCGTTTTGATCGTATCGGCGTCGAAACTTGCCGGTACCGGCCGCGAGGTGAACTCGCTGGCGCCGACGACGCCGAGCGAGCGCGGGGTCGGATATTTGTTCGAGATCAGCCAAAGCTCGTAACTGCGGCCGGGCTCGGGTGCCGCCGAGACGCGGCGCACAGTGAGCGTCCGGCTTTGCGGATCGACCGAAACCAAAAATGCCGGGGTCGTCGGATCCTGTTGCAGCACAGCGACCAGGCGCGATGGCGGTGGCGCCACCTGCGCGGTCACCGCGGGAGGCGCTTGCCGGCTCACCGGGATGAGACCGGGCGCGAATTGGGAAACCGCCGCATAGACCGCAAGCAGCGCCGCGATCGCGCTCATCGCGACCGTGATCCGGCGCCAGCGCCGCACGCCGCGGGCCAGAAAAATCACATCGGCGCTGCGCTCGACCTTTGGCGGGGAATGCGGCGTGAACGGCTCGGGCGGCAGACCTCTGCCCGAATCTCTACCCAGGTCTCTGGCCAAGTCCTGCAATACGACCGCTTTGAGGTCCGATTCAAAGTCATGCTCGGTCATCAGATCCGGCACCTTCGCGGAATCCGGCGTTTTGGCGGCTTCCGGTTCAGGCGGCAGCAGGCTCGAAGCCTGCACCTCAGCAGGCTCATCCAAGTCATGCGGCACTTCAGGCAGCGGCTCCGCCAGGAGATCTTCCAACGACTGCGAGGCGGCCGGCGAAGGAGCCTCCTCGGGTTCTTCCACCGGCGCCTCGGCGGCGGCGGTCTCCGGTGATAGCTCCGCGGTCAGTTCGGGAGCCGTTTGCGGCGACACCCCCTCGATCGGCGGGAACGAGAATTCTTCCTCGCCCGTCATGGGCGCTTCAGGATCCGTAACTTCGGGAGCCGCAACTTCAGGGCCTGCAACTTCAGGGCCTATGACTTCGGTTTTGATCTTGTCCCAGACTTCCGGCGGCGGCTCGACCGCCTCGACCATGACATTGAGTTCGCCGAGCCGGCGCTCCCACACCCGCACGATCTCGGCAAAACCCGGATCGATGGCCAGCAGCGCTTCAGCCTGGTCACGCTCGTCGGCGGACAGCGTTCCCAGAACATATTCGGCGGCAAGCGCATCTCTGTCGTCGTCGTACATAGCTACCTCAAGCGCGCTTCGGGATCACACAAGCTCTTGTTGAACAGTTCTTGGGATCATCGTCTCGGCCCCATACACTCGCGAATTTCGAGCAGACTGCGGCGGAGCCAGGTCTTGATCGTGTTCACCGGAATGTCGAGCTTTTCCGCCAGCTGATCGCGGCTCCAGCCGCTGTAATAGGCCAGCAGCACGATGCGCTGCTTTTCCGGATCGAGTTTGCCGAGGCAGGATAACAGCCGCTTGAGCTCTTCCGCCATCTCGCGACGCGCCAGCGGTGCCGGCGTTTCGGCGGCGACTTCCAGCGCTTCAGGCTCGTCCTCGATCGAGAGATCGCCGCGCTTGCGCACGATATCGATGGCGCGGTTGCGGGCGATCGCCACCATCCAGGTGATCGGGCTCGCGACCTGCGGGTCGAACTGGTCAGCCATCTTCCAAACCTTGAAATAGGTTTCCTGCATGACCTCGTCGGCCAATGCCGGTCGACCCAAGATACGGAGCAAGACCCCGTAAAGTTTCGCGCGGGTCGCGGAATACAGGCGTTCGAACGCGGCCTCGTCGCCTTTGGCGACGGCGCCGAGTAGCCAGACGAGCTCCGTCTGCATCAACATTATTGCCCCAGCGATCGCAGAGCTGGCCCCCCACAGGCCTTGGCCCGGATGATTATCGCCGCTCGGGCCGGGTTTCGTCGAGAGCGAAACGGGGGGTGAAACGACCGAACTGACAGTAATAGCGTCGCATTTTGAGACAAGTCGCTCAGTGCCACGCGCCGCAATCCCGGTGCCAACGGCAAAAGCCTCGGTTCGAAGGCTCGACCCGCGGCAGGCAACTGATCAGTTCGAAGCGATAGAATTTACGCCGGAGCGGCGCCGCGCACGCGCAACAGCGCGATGCCGTCGAGCTCAGCCTGCTCGGCGGCTTCTTCCGCCTCGCGTTCGCGCATCTGGTCGCGCTCGTCGAGCAATTCGACCTTTTTCAGTTCGTCGAATGCTTCGCCGAGCGCCGATTTGGCGTCGTCGAGCTGAATACGCAGCTCGTCGGCCGAACGCTTGAGATTTTCGCGGCGGGCAATCGCCGCCTTGGCATAGGTCGGATAGGCAAAATGGCCGGGATCGTGGATCCCGGCGCGGTCCTGCTCGACCTTGATCTCGCGCTCGAGATCGCCGCCCATGCGCTCGAACTCGGCGATCATGGTTTCGATCTGCGCGACCTTGCGCTGCTTCTCGTCGACCTGAAACTTCTTCAGGCGAATAAGCGTCTCACGGGACTTCATCGACTACATACTCCCCCGAAGCCACGGGATATTGCACCGCCCAAAACCGGGCACCGCACCCCCGAAGGCTCGGATCGTGGCATGATAACGTTAGCGTTCGGTTTCCGCGCTTGCCACGATTTGCGCCAATCGGAGATATCCTTCGGCCAAGCTGGTTGCTTCTTCCTTACCTTGGCGCAGGAAGTCCTCGAGCGGCTTATGCAGGCGAATGGCCTCGTCGACATCGGGGCTGGTTCCGGCGCGGTAGGCCCCGAGCCGGATGAGCTCCTCCATATCCGCATAGGTCGCCATCACCTGACGGGCCTTGGCCAAGGCCGGCAAATAGTCCGGATCGGCCGCCCGCGGCATGGTCCGGGAGATCGATTTCAACACATTGATGGCCGGATAGCGCCCACGCTCGGCGATGGCGCGTTCCATGACGATATGGCCGTCGAGAATGCCGCGCACGGCGTCGGCGATCGGCTCGTTGTGGTCGTCACCGTCCACCAGCACCGTGAAAATGCCGGTAATGGTGCCCTTCTCCGTGCCGGGCCCGGCGCGCTCCAGAAGCCGCGGCAGCTCGGTGAAGACCGTCGGCGTATAGCCTTTTGCGGTCGGCGGCTCGCCGGCCGAAAGCCCGATCTCGCGCTGCGCCATGGCAAAGCGCGTCACCGAGTCCATCAGCACCAACACGTCCTTGCCCTCGTCGCGGAAATATTCGGCGATGGCGAGCGTCACATGCGCGGCCTGGCGGCGCATCAAAGCCGGCTCGTCCGAGGTCGAGACCACCACCACCGAGCGGGCAAGGCCCGCGTCGCCGAGGTCGTCCTGGAGGAATTCCTGCACCTCGCGGCCGCGTTCGCCGATCAGCCCGATGACGGTGACGTCGGCCGCCACATTGCGCGCCAGCATCGACAACAGCACCGATTTGCCGACGCCGGAGCCAGAGAAAATGCCCATGCGCTGGCCGCGGCAGCAAGTGATAAAGGTGTTGAGCGCCCGCACGCCGAGATCGAGCGGCCCACCGACCCGGCGGCGGGCATGCGCCAGCGGCGGCGTATTGCGGAACGAATAGGGCGATGGCCCAAACAGCAGCGCGCCCTTGCCGTCGATCGGCTCGCCCAAGGCATTGACCACGCGGCCGAGCCAGGCGGCCGACGGCCGCACCGCGCCGGCGACCGAGGTGACCAGCGCCCGGCAGCCGCGCCGCACGCCCTCCAAGAGCGCGAACGGCATCAGGAGCGCGTTGTTGTTGGAGAAGCCGACCACCTCGCAGGGAATGTTCTTGCCCGGCGTTTCGATCACCACCCGGGCGCCGACCGACATCGCATGCAACGGCCCCGCCACTTCGACCATCAGCCCGCGTACGCCGACGACGCGGCCATAGATCTCGATGCCGTCGAGTTCATTAATTTGTTCGGCGAGCGCCTTCATGGCCGGGCCCGAAACCTTCCCTGGTTACCATTTCGGCCACACCACCACGGATAAAGGCACATCCAAGCGAGAATGGTTACCTCCCGCGCCGGTTTATTAATCGCTTGTTTACCCGGGCCGTTAATCATTGCGCAGTCGTCCTTAGGGGCAAGGCAGGCTCTCCAGCCAGAACGGATGGGCGAGTCGCATGAATCGGTTAGCGCCGAAACTTAATTTGGAACATGAGCACAGCCGTGGCGAAAAACTCACTGTCACGCAACATCTTAAGGCGATTCGCAAGAATTTGCCCACGGAATGCTTGCGCGGGAGAATCAGGTTTTGTTAACCATAGCGCCGTTAGTGTCCCGAATCAGTTTGTGAAAGGCGTTTTCCAGGGGCCGCCGCTGCGGCGCCGACCTTGAGCCTGCGCGGCGAGGAAGGGGACTGGCATGCGCGTATTGCTAATTGAAGACGATAGCGCCACTGCGCAATCGATCGAGCTTATGCTCAAGTCCGAGAGCTTTAACGTCTACACGACGGATCTCGGCGAAGAGGGCATCGATCTCGGCAAGATCTACGACTACGACATCATCCTGCTCGATCTGAACCTGCCGGATATGTCGGGCTTCGAAGTGCTTCGCAGCCTTCGGGTGTCGAAGGTCAAGACGCCGATCCTGATCCTCTCGGGCCTTGCCGGCATCGAGGACAAGGTCAGGGGGTTGGGCTTCGGCGCCGACGATTATATGACCAAGCCCTTCCACAAGGACGAACTGGTGGCGCGCATCCACGCCATCGTGCGCCGCTCCAAGGGCCACGCCCAGTCGGTCATCCAGACCGGTGATCTGGTCGTCAATCTCGATACCAAGACCGTCGAGGTCAACAGCGCCCGCGTGCATCTGACCGGCAAGGAGTACCAGATGCTGGAACTCCTCAGCCTGCGCAAAGGCACGACGCTGACCAAGGAAATGTTCCTCAACCACCTCTATGGCGGCATGGACGAGCCGGAGCTGAAGATCATCGACGTCTTCATCTGCAAGCTCCGCAAAAAGCTCGCCAATGCCTCGAACGGCAAGAACTACATCGAAACGGTGTGGGGCCGCGGCTACGTGCTGCGCGAGCCCGCGGAGGACGAGGTCAAAATCCCGGCCTAAAGCGCTTCGCGGGACTGGAATGAAAAACCCCGGCCAGTGGCCGGGGTTTTTTGTTGGGCAAATGTCTTTCCCTTTACCGTCCGCCGCGGATTGCGACCAGGCGCGGGGGCGATTTCGCCCCGTCGAGAATGGACGGGCGCGGCGGATTGGTGTTCGGCGCATAGAGCCCGCGCCGGTCGACCACCATCTTGAAGCGGTCGGTCAGGCCGACCACGGTTTCGGCGGCTCCCAGCACGAGATAACCGTCAGGCGCGGTGACCCGGGCGACTCGGTTGAGCACGTCGGTCTTCGTCTCGGCGTCGAAATAAATCAGCACGTTGCGGCAGAACACCAGATCGAACGCGCCGAGCTGCGAGAAATCGGCGAGCAGGTTGAGCTGCTGGTAGCGCACCATGGCGCGCAGCTCCGGCGCGATCTGCCAGAATTCGCCGGACCGCGTGAAATGCTTGACCAGAAGCTGGATCGGCAGCCCGCGCTGCACTTCGAACTGGCTGTAGATGCCCTGCCGCGCCTTTTCCAGCACCTCGCCGGACAGATCGGTCGCCAGAATCTCGATGCGCCAGCCCAAAATCTCGCGCGCGATCTCTTTGAGGCACATCGCCAGCGAATACGGCTCCTGGCCGGTCGATGCCGCCGCGCACCAGATGCGGATGAAGCGCGCCGCGCGCCGCGCCTCGATCAGCGCCGGCATGATCGTGGCGCGGAAATGCTCGAACGGCGCCTTGTCACGAAAGAAGAACAACTCGTTGGTCGTCATGGCTTCGACGACGGTGGTCATGAGGGCGGGATCGTGGGCATCCCGGAGCATGCCGACCAATTCGCCGAGTGTCGTGAGCCCGGCTTTGCGCGCCACCGGAAGCAGCCTGCTCTCGACCAGATATTGCTTGTCGGCCGACAGCACGAGGCCGGAGCGATCTTTGAGGCACTTGCGCAGGAAATCGTAATCGTGCGGCGTCACGAGCGATCTCCCGAAAACAAGCGAATGATCTTTGGCGCAATCTGATCGAGCGGCAGCACGGCCGAGCACAAGCCGGCTTGAGCCACCGAACGCGGCATGCCCCAGACCACGCTCGTCGCTTCGTCCTGTGCGATGACGCTGCCGCCGGCCGCCACAATATCGGTCGCGCCGTGCGTGCCGTCCGCGCCCATTCCGGTCAGGACCAGCGCTAGACCCGACGGCCCCCACACCTCGGCCGCCGAGCTGAACAGGGCATCGACCGCCGGCTTGCAGAAATTGATCGGCTCGTCATCGCCGATGGCGATCCTGATGCTGTCGGCATTACGTACGACGCGCATGTGGCGGCCGCCCGGCGCGATATAGATGCCGCCGGGCAAAACCGGCTCGCCGTCCTCGGCTTCGTGCGCGCCGCGGCCGCCGACGCGCGACAAGTGTTCGGCCATGACGGTCGTGAAGGTCGGCGGCATGTGCTGCGTGATCAGAACCGGCGCGCGGTCGATCGCGGCGGGAAGTCTTTCGATCAGCGCCGTGAGCGCCTGCGGGCCGCCGGTCGAGGAGCCGATCAAAAGCGCGCGCGGCGGCGTCAGCGCGAACGGCCGTAAATGTATCGGGTCATGATCGTGGCTGTGAACCTGTTCCGGCGTCGTGGTCTTGTGAACCCGCGGTGCCGGACGCGGGGCGCCGCGCGGCGCCGCAACGGCCTTGGGTGGCGGCACCAGCGCCGGCGCGTCGACGCGCGCCGGCGGGCGGCGCCGGTGGCCGAGCGCACGAACCTTCTCCAGAAGCTCGCGCCGGAACGAAACCGAGGTCGTGACTTCGCGGGTGCTCTCGGGTTTCGGGATATAGTCCGCCGCGCCCAGCGCCAGCGCCCGCAAACTGATCTCGGCGCTGCGGCGCGTGAAGGTCGACACCATGATGACCGCGAGGTCGCGCTTTTTCTGCAGCAGCAGCGGCAGCGCTGAAATGCCGTCGAGATCCGGCATCTCGATATCGAGCATGACGACTTCGGCGTCGTTTTTCTCGAACCAGGCGACCGCTTCGCGTCCGGTCGCCAGCGAGGCGACGACCTGCAAGTCGGGCTCGGCATCGATCCAGCGCGCCAACAGGCCTCGCACGACAACGGCGTCGTCCACGACCATCACGCGGACTTTTTTATCGGTCGGCGGCGCTGGCGTTGCGCCATGAAGACCGGTGACGAGAACGGTACTCATGCTACCGAAACTTTCGGCGCTGGAATTTCAGCAACGAGATGCGCTCGAGCGAAGTACGGGCTTAGATCAGCCCGACTTCCTGAAACTTGGCTTCGACAATGTCCTTGTCGAAAGGTTTCATGATGTATTCGTTGGCGCCGGCATGCAGTGCGCGAGCGATATGGGCGACATCGTTCTCGGTGGTGCAGAACACCACTTTGGGCTTGTCGCCGCCGGGCAACCGGCGCAGCACCCGCAGGAAATCATAGCCGTCCATTTTCGGCATGTTCCAGTCGAGCAGGATCGCGTCCGGCAATTGGGTCTTGCAGGTCTCGATCGCCTCTTCGCCGTTCTCGGCTTCCGATATCTGGAAGTCGAGGCCTTCGAGGATGCGCCGCGCCACCTTGCGGATGACGCTGGAATCGTCGACAACTAGGCACGTTTTCATTTTGTCCTCACTCTCCCCGAAGCGGGGCGAAGCTTTTTGTAATTTCCACCTTCGGTCCTAACAAATTGCATTCACGATCATGATTGCGTTCAAGATCATGCCGCAGCCAACTCGGCGCTGGAATCGAGCACGCGGTCGACGTCGAGCACGACGAGGAGCTGTCCGTCGAGCCGGAATACGCCGTCTGAAACCCGCGCCAGCTTGCGGTCGAGATTGATGGGATTTGGTTCAAGCTCGGATTCCGGCAGCTTGAGCACTTCACCCACCACGTCGACCAGAAGACCGAACAATTCCGCGCCGCATTCGATACCGATCGCCATCGGCGGCTTTTTCTGCGCCACCGCTTGCGCGCTCTCCAAATCGAGCCGGTTGCTCAGATGTATCGCCGTCACGATGCGCCCGCGCAGATTGAGCACGCCCGCGATCTCCGGCCCGGCAAGCGGCACGCGCGTAATCCGCGAGGGCTTAAAGACGTCCTGTACGCGCTCGATCGGCAGACCGAACAACTGGCCGGCGGTGATGAAGGTGACGAATTCGGTGAGCTTGGCGTTGTCGTTCATTGCGATCACGCAGCCTCGTTGACGTCGGCGCTTTGTTCCTTGATGGCGGCGATCAGTCCGGTCCGGTCGAACTTGGCGACGAAGTCGTGGAAGCCCACGGCGCGGCCGCGCTCGATGGCCTCGCTCGAAACCATGGCGGACAGGGCGATGATCGGCAGATCCGAAGTGCCCGGCATGCCGCGCACCGCTTCCGCCAGCGCAAAGCCGTCCATGTCCGGCATCTCGATATCGGTGACCATGAGATCGAAGCGGCTGCCCGATTTCAATAGATCGAGCGCTTCGGCGGCCGATCCGACGGCTGTAACCTGATAGCCGGCGGCCTTGACCAGCGGCGCCAGCATGTTGCGGAAGAAGGCGGAATCGTCGACCAAGAGCACCGTGCGCGCCGGCCGACCCGTCGCGCTGTCGCGGCGGCGGAACCAGTCTTCAAAGGCCTGCGGCAGGAAATGACCGACGTCGATGATCTCAGTCGTGCTGCCCTTGATCACGGCATAGCCGAGGACGCCGGGCCGGTTGCCGGGGACCTCGATTTCGAGCTTGTCCTCGACGATGTCGACGATCTCGTCTACCGCAAGCCCCATCGAACGGCCGCGATCGGAGAACACCAGAATCGGCTGGGAGCCTTCCTTTTTCAGGCCGGTGTCGTCGTCGATGCGCAACAACGGCATCAATTGCTCGCGATATTGCACGAGACAGCGGCCGTCGGAGATTTCGATGCGGCGGCAATCGATTTCCTCGAGCCGGGTGACCAGCGACAGCGGCACCGCTTTCGGCCGGTGCGAGCCGGCGCGGAACACCAGAAGCGAAACGGTATCTTCGTTCGCAGCATCCTCGTCTTCCGTCGTCGAGCTCGCTTCGGCCTGCGCCTGCGCGGCGCGGCCGAGCGATTGCGCGACGCCATTCGGGTCGAGAATCATGATGACCGAGCCGTCGCCAAGGATCGTCGTGCCGGAGAACACCGGAATGTGGCGCAGCTTCGACGACATCGGCTTGATGACGATTTCTTCGGTGTGAAACACACCGTCGACCACGATGCCGAACACCTGGCTGCCGACTTGCGTCACCACGACAAAGCCTTCGTTGTCGCCGCCGTCGCCGAGACGCAGGACTTCCTTGAGATACAGGAGCGGCAATAGCGCATTGCGCAGCCGCAGCACCGGCGTGTCCTTGATGCGTTCGATGCGGTGTTCACCGCCGCCGCCGGCACGGACCAATTCAAGCACCGAGAGCTGCGGAATGGCGAAACGTTCGCCGCCAGATTCGACGATGAGGGCAGAGACGATCGCGAGCGTCAACGGTATCTTGATGGTGAAGGTTGCGCCAGCGCCGGCAACCGATTTCAGATCGACCGTGCCGCCGATCTGCTCGATATTGCTGCGCACGACATCCATGCCGACGCCGCGGCCGGAAATGCTGGTGACTTCCGTCGCGGTCGAAAAGCCCGGCGCAAAGATGAAATTGCAGATTTCGGCGTCGGACTTGGCCGCGAGATCGGCTTCGGTCGCGAGCCCGAGATCGAGCGCCTTGGCCTTGATGCGCCCGGTGTCGAGGCCACGGCCGTCGTCGGCAATTTCGATGATGATATGGCCGCCTCGATGACAGGCAGTGAGCCGGATCGTGCCGTTTTGCGGCTTGCCGGCGGCGACGCGTTCGGCGGGACGCTCGATGCCGTGGTCGGCACAGTTGCGCACGAGATGCGTCAGCGGATCCTTGACCAGTTCGAGCACCTGGCGGTCGAGCTCGGTGTCGGCGCCGTGCATTTCAAGTTCTATGGCCTTGTCGAGTTCGGTCGATAGATCGCGGACGACGCGGGGCAATTTCTGCCACGCATTGCCGATCGGCTGCATCCGCGTCTTCATCACGCCTTCCTGCAGTTCGGCGGTGACATTCGACAGCCGATGCAACGGCACTTTGAAATCGGAATCCTCGTGCCGGCGCACGATTTCGAGAAGCTGATTGCGGGTCAGCACCAGCTCCGACACCGTCGTCATCAAATGATCGAGCGTATCGACGCTGACACGGATTGAATGATTGGCGATCTTGTCGGCCGCTTCCGACGCAGATTTCTCGGCGACCTCGGCGCGCTTCTCCGCAGCTTCAGGTTCTGCCGCGAGCGCTGCGCTACGCTCGCCTTCGGCCGGCGCCGCGTGTTGTTCGGGCGGCTCCTCGGGTGGCGGCGGCGCCAGCGTCGCCTGCTGCCCCGCGCCATGTTGCCGAGACGGCCGATGAGATCGACGTCGTCGCCCTCTGGTTCGCGTTCCAGAGTCTCGATGCCGTTGAGGATCGATTTGATGCGGTCGAGCGTCGTGAGAATGAGCGTCACGGCATCGGTCGTAACCGGCATGCCGTCGCGGAACTTGCCCATTAGGGTTTCGGCGGCGTGCGTCAGCCTTTCCAGCCGCGACAGCGCAAGGAAACCGCAAGTGCCCTTGATGGTGTGAACCAGGCGAAAGATATTGCTGAGGATCTGGCCGTTGTTCGGGTCCTGCTCGAAGCGCACGAGTTCGCAGTCGACGCGATCCAAACTCTCGCCGGTTTCGGTCAGGAAATCCCGCAACAACTCGTCCATACCACGCGCCTCGCCGCCTCCGGCGCGTTTGCGCACCGGCACACCACAAAGGTGTTCACAGTCGAATCTTCGCGCATTGGCGCGCACCGCCGTCGCCAGGCGCAAAGCACCTGATCGGACGCCCCCAGTGTGTTGCCAAAGGGTTTAATTTCGGTTGCGGAAACAGCCGGATAATCGAGATAAATGGTCCGGCAAACCGACGCTAAAGCCGGTTTAGCGGGCGGTTACGACCACGGTTTCGCCCTCGGGCGCAGCCGAAAGCGTCAATCCGCAGTCCTTCGCCAAAATCCCGGTATAAACCGGCTGAATGGCATGGGCGTCGACGGCGTGGCCGGACGCGCCGGAAATGAGTTCCGCGGTGGCGGCCGCGAGCCGTGCATTGAGGCCGGAGGCGACAATCCGGTAGCCGTTTTCGAAGGCATCGACCATCAGCGTGCCGCCGCGCGGGATGGTGCTAACAGCGACCACGAGCATATTCAGAAGCAGCTTGACCCGGTTTTTTGCCACAAGTTCGCGCGGCAAGTTCCAAGTGATTGTGGTCTTGCCGTCTTCGATCAGACCGCGTGCCACCCGCTCCGCATCGCCGGTTTCGATCTGCGCGCCGGCCGAACCCGCCGCGCCGAAGGCCAGCCGGCAGAATTGCAGCTTGGCGGAGGCCTGCAGTGCGCTCTTCTTGATCAGGTCCAGGGCGAAGGTCTTGGTTTCCTCGTCCTTGTCCTCTTCCAAAACCTCAAGTCCGTTGACGATGGCGCCGACAGGACTGATCAGGTCATGGCAGACGCGAGAGCACAGCAGCGCTGCGAGATCGAGCGCTCCAAGTGTTGTGGGACTGGACGTAGTGGGACCGGATTCGAGGGCGGACATGAGCGTCTCCGCTGCGGCGCGTTAGGGCCCCGTGCGTGTCACAGCGCAGGCAATTCGGCAATCGTGCGCTTGTTGTGCAGCCGTGCTACATCCCGCCCCTTGTCGGCCGTTTTCGCCCCTTGCCACCCCTTGTTCCGGCCCAAATGGGCCTATCCAGGAGTCAGTCGTGCCTACGCTTGACGCCGCCGCCTGCGCGGAATTGATGGACGCGCTCACGGAAATCGCGGCGCGAGCGAGCCAGGCCATCCTGCAAGTGGCCGGCAATGCGGAGGTTCACAATAAAGGCGATGGCTCGCCGGTCACCGCCGCGGATGAGGCATCGGAAGCCGTCATCTGCGACGGCCTGAAGCGACTGGCGCCGGCGGTTCCGATCATTTCGGAGGAGCAGGCGTCCCATGAGAGACCGAAGCCCGGCGCGCGCGGCAGCTATTTTCTGGTCGACCCGCTCGACGGGACCAAGGAATTCATCTCCGGCCGCGACGAATTCACCGTCAACATCGCGATCGTGACGGACGGCGTGCCGATCCTCGGCATCGTCACGGCGCCGGCGGAGGGCATTGCCTGGCGCGGCATCGTCGGCCGCGGCGCCGAGCGCTTGCCGATCGCCGGCGGCACGATCGCGCCAGGGTCGGCGATCCACACCCGGCCATGTCCCGGTGACGAGCTTCTGGTCATGGTCAGCCGCTCGCATCTTGAGGAACGCACCAAGACCTTCATCGAAAAATTTCCGAAGGCGAAGCTCGTGCAATGCGGCTCGTCGGTGAAATTCTGCCGCCTGGCCGAAGGCGCGGCCGACCTTTATGCGCGGCTTGCGCCGACCCACGACTGGGACATCGCGGCAGGACACGCGATCCTCACGGCAGCCGGCGGACAGGTGACCGCGCCGGACGGGTCAGCCGTGACCTATGGCAGCGCAGAACTCCTGGTGCCGGCTTTTCTCGCCTGGGGCGACAAGGCCTAGTCTGTCAGCGCTAGGGCGTGAGCGAGTGCTGCAAGTCGGGCCATTTGCGGTCGGCCGAGGCGATCACGCGATTTGGATCGCCGGCGAATTTTTGCCGGCGGGCGCCGTCATAAAACAGGAACAGGCGCTGGCCGCTGATCATCCACACATTGGGATTGCCCGCGACCGCAAGGCCACGCGCGACGCCGACCGGATCGTAACCGCCATATTGCGGCATATAGACGTTCGGCGCCGCGGCGAATGCGGCACGATTGCCGACATTGGTGAAACGCCAGATCGCGCCGCCCTGGCGGAGTTCGAGATCGGCGCTGCCCTGCACCGGCTTGCCGTCGGTGAAAAAAGCAACCGGGTCATAGCCGTCGATCGCAAGGCCGGTATGCCAATCGACGACGATCCGTTCGCCCGCCGATGCCCCCGGCCCGGCAGCCAGCACAAAGGCGAGGCCGGTATAGGCCAAGAGGCCGGCAAAGGCCGCAATACCGAAGCAGTATCGCTTTCTCTTCTGCCGTGCTGCCGTCATAGTCTGGGCAAAAGCTCGACTGATTCGGATCGAATCGTGCCTCATCTTAGGTGGATCGGGTGAGTAAGGGGTTAAGCGGGGAGCTGGCCATGAAACCGAGCTTGAGTGTCGGCTTGAATCTCGGCGTGCGGGTCGCCGCCGTCATCGTGCTTCTGGCCGCCGCTTGGATGCTTGCCGGCGCCGGGCCGGTCACGGCTCAGACTTTGGCGCAGAACGCGCCACCGCTGCCGCCGCCAACCCAAGTTCCGAGCCAAGTTCCGCCACAGCAGCCACCACCCGCCCAGAGCATGCCGCAAGCGCCGCCGCAGCCGGCGCCGGCGAACCAATATTCGTCGAACGAACTGATCGACGCCGGCCATCGTTTCTTCGGCGGAATCTCGCGCGGCCTTGCCATGGTGGTCGAGAAGGCGGTCAGCCAATGGGGCCAGCCGAACGGATATGTGCTGGGCGAGGAGGCCGGCGGCGCCTTTGTCGGCGGGCTGCGCTACGGCGACGGTACGCTCTACACCAAGAATGCCGGCGATTTGCGCGTGTTCTGGCAAGGCCCGAGCGTCGGCTTCGACGCCGGCGCCGACGGCGCCCGCACCATGATGCTGGTCTATAATCTGCCGCGCACCGAAGCGATTTTCGACCGTTTCGGCGGCATCAACGGGTCGGCCTATTTTATCGGCGGGTTCGGCATGACAGCGCTGACCGCCAATAATATCGTCCTGGTGCCGATCCGCTCCGGGGTCGGTTTCCGGCTCGGCGCCAATCTCGGCTATCTGAAGTTCACCGAACGCCCGACCTGGAATCCGTTCTGATCCGCCGCCGGCCGCCCCACCTAACCGTGGCGGATCAAGTCGGTTTAAGTTAACCTCCAGCGAAAGTGGCGCGGCCCGCATCGCCGTGGCATGGTTCCGCCGCGCGGCAGAGCGGTTGGAGGCGCTGAGTCATGATCGAATCGGTCATGTATTTTGGGATCGGATTCCTGGTTGCGGCTCTGCTTTGCCTGCTGTTCGTTCCCCTCGTCCACAACCGCGCCGTGCGCCTGACCATGAAGCGCCTCGAAGCCGCGACGCCCTTGTCGATTGCCGAAATCCGCGCCGACAAGGACCAGCTGCGCGCCGAATTTGCGATGTCGACCCGACGCCTCGAAATGAGCGTCGAGAAGATGAAGACCAAGACGACGTCGCAGCTTGCCGAGCTCGGCAAGAAGACCGACGCCATCAACCAGCTCAAGAAAGAGCTCGGCGAAAAGACCGCGACGATCTTTGCCCTCGAAGCGCGCGACAAGACGCTGCGCGAGCAATTGCGCGCCACCGAGGAAGAATTCGAAATCAAATCCGGATCGCTGCGCGAAGCCGAGCGCCTCCTCGCCGACAAGGAAGCCGAACTGACGAAACTGCTCGGCGAGCTCGGCGAGCAGTCGTTGATTGCCGACAGCCAGCGCACCGAAATTGCGGCCTTCCGCACCCAGGTCGAGGCCATGAAAGTCAGCGTCGCCGACTACGAGCGGGCGGTTGCGGAAACCGAGCAGCGCATGACGCGCGAACGCGCCGATGCGGATGCCGTGACGGGCGACCTAACCGCGGCGCGCGGCCGGCTCGGCGACCTCGGCACCCGCACCACCGAACTCGAGCGGGCGCTTTTTGTCCAAACCACCGAAGCCGAATTGCTCAGCCGCCGCGTCCAGGACCTCGAAACCCGGCTCGGCGATCAGGGCCGCATGCTCGCCGATCGCGATTATCAGCTCGACCGCATGCGCCACGAGCTCGACGCCGCGCGCAAGACCGAGACCGATCTGCGCGCCGAACTGTCGACGACGGGAAACCGCAGCAGCTCGGCCGTCGACCGTTTCCGCACCGATATTTCGCAGCTCGAGGCCCAGCTCGCCGCCGCGATCGAGGAGCGCGCCAAGCTGCAGCGCGAAATCGGCACCATGAAGCGCGATGCGGAATCCACTTGGGCGGCCGAGCGGGTCGAGAACGCGCTGCTGCGCGAACGCATCAACGACGTCGCCGCCGAGGTCGCCCGCCTCACCGCGACGCTCGAAGGCCCGGGCTCGCCGATCGAGTCCCTTCTCGCCGAAGCCTCGAGCGCCAGCCGCGCCGCCGCCACCAGAAGCGGCGAGCCGACAACGGAAGGTGGCGACAACGGCGACAACAAGAACACGCTGGCCGACCGCATCCGTGCCCTGCAATCGACCGCCTCGCGCGTCGCGTCGAACTGAGCTTTCTTGACAGCTACTGGGCTCGTACCTTAAATCGCGGCCCGATCCGGACATTGACAGATATATCCGCCGACGGCATTTGCCGATATATTCGCTGGTACGGGCGCTTAGCTCAGCGGGAGAGCGTTCCCTTCACACGGGAGAGGTCGTAGGTTCAATCCCTACAGCGCCCACCACCGGTCGCTATGGGGTGTCCGCCGCGGCAAAAGCTGCCAACGATAGACGCGGCTTCATTGGATCGCCCCCAGGTTATCGGCCGTCGGCGCCGCCGTGATAGAACGGAACTCAGTCCGTGTCGTGCGAAGCAGCGACGACACTGTCCGCCCTCGGCCGCCGTAGGTTCAACTCGTCCTGCATCATCACCGCTTCCTCCTCTAAACCCATCCAGCGCAATTTGCGGATCTTCTTGACAAGTTCGTTCGATGCTTGTTGCTCTTCCAACCCGTCAGGAGGCTTTTGTTGGTCGGATTGCGTTTCCATAGACGTTTTCCCATATGTTTTCTGATTAGCCATGAGTGCCGCTTCGCCTCGTCAGGCAATGCTCTCAGTGCGCGTCTTTCATGTTGATTTATCGGAGTGACTTGAAACTTAGGTAGGCTACAGAAGCGGCCTCAATAGTGGCGGAATAGAGCGCCGATCTTGTTTTAAACGGAGAGCCGACCGATGATGTTTACGATCGAGTTCTTCCGCATCCGAAAAGAGGACAATGCGCACGCCAGGCTCGATAGGATTACTCACATGGCGCCTGATCTGGACAGTGCAAAGGTGAAGGCCAGATCACTCTTCGATACGTTGAACATGCCGCAGAACCCGGATGGTCTTCGGATTTTAGACCAAGACGGCCACGAGCTGTTTTTTTGGACGCCAGAGATGGATGATTCTTAGGCCGGGGCTTTTCTCTATGCCGTCAGCGCTTACGGGTATCTCAAGTAGCGCTCCAGGAATCGCATCGCTCGGTCCTACAAAAGACGGAAGTGCGCTTGCGGCATAGTCGCTGCACAGCGGACATACGCGGGGAGTTAAAGATCAATATTTCTGGCTCTTGACCTTGTAATTGCCTCCACCCGCCCGCATATGTAGGTCAGCGGGCAGTTCGGTTCTAAGGCTGCGGCGCTTGTCCGTAGCTGAGAAGTTCTTATCGATTTTTTTGTTCTTTTCTTCACACCGCTTTCTTTCGCCCATCGCTAATCCAGCGCCCTGTTATCAACGGCCGATAGACGCGCGCCCCTAGCATTGGTGGTTTCGAAGGTTTCGACGCGCCGCCGCGATCGAACAAGCTGTCTCGGCCGACCGTCAGGTAAGGTTATGGCGATCGAACATGCGCGCGCGCACGCCGTAACGAAGCCGTGGGGCGTTAAAGATTTGCGTCCCTGGAGTAACGCGGGCCGTGACGACGGTCATGCGATCGGTGAGATCTTATACGAGCGCACGCGCAACGGGGCCGCAATTCCAGCGCTCCTGCTGAAGTTACTGTTCACCAGCCAACCACTTTCGATCCAGGTTCATCCGGACGATGCGTTTGCGCACGCGATGGGCCTGGCGAACGGCAAAACTGAAGCCTGGTACGTTCTGACTGCCGCTCCTGATGCCAAAGTCGCTCTCGGTCTTAGCCAGCGCCTCACACCTCAGCAATTACGCAAAGCCATAGACGACGACTCGATCGCCGATTTGATCGTGTGGCATGCGGTGTCGGCAAACGATGTTATTTTCGTTCCCGGCCGAACGATCCATACGATCGGTGCCGGTCTCATCATTGCAGAGCTCCAGCAGCGAAGCGACACTACATTCCGCCTGTTCGATCCGGGCAGGCAGCGCGAACTTCACATCGAAGACGCCATCCTGGTGGCGGACGCGGGGCCGGCCGATTTTGAAATGCGTCCGAACCAGCTTACCGCCGAAAGGCGGCTGCTCGTTTCCAACCCACACTTCGTATTTGAGCGCATCGATCTGGCAGCAAATTCCTCCTGGTATCTGGAGGCGGAACGAGAGACCTGGCTTCTCGTTCTCAGCGGCAGCGCCGTCGCCGGATCGTTCGAAGTTGCACAGGGTGATGCCCTCTTTGCTCAATTAGACCGCATCGAGATCGATGCCGGTGCCAGCGGCTTGGTGGGCCTCGTGGCGTACACGGGCGGCGGCCCCGTTTCACATTTACTGCAGTGTCTCACGCGGCCTGGGTCAACCGATGCCGGACGACCAAGGGAGTTACACATGCCAATTTCTCTTGTTGAAGGGAAACCCGCCCTAGGGAACGGCCGCCGGGAAACAATCAAATGAAACTCATCCAGCGTATGGCGTTCATAGGGAATTATCTTCCGCGCCGTTGCGGGATCGCTACATTTACCCAGGATCTTCATCGGGCGGTCTCGGCCGCTCGGCCGGATATCGAGACGTGCGTCGTCGCCCTGACCGATGCGAAACAGACCTATGACTATCCGCCGGCCGTGCGATTCGAAATTCACGACGAGACAATCGGCGACTACATCCGCGCGGCAGAATTCCTCAATAGCGCGGAATACGATGTTGTGTGTCTTCAACACGAATACGGGATTTTCGGCGGTGAGGCCGGCGGCAATATCCTCGAACTTCTGTCGCGCCTCGAAATGCCGGTTGTCACGACATTACACACGGTACTCGCCAAACCCACGGCCATCCAGCATGACGTGATGCGCCGGATCATAGATATTTCAGCAAGAATCGTTGTCATGTCGGAAACCGGCCATGAATTCCTCCGTTCTGTTCACGCCGTGCCAACGCGCAAAATTGAGGTCATACCCCACGGAATACCCGATTTCCCGTTTCTCGAACCACATCATGCCAAGGCCAAATTCGACTTCACCGGGAAGATGATCATTCTGACCTTCGGTCTGCTGTCTCCAAATAAAGGCATTGAGACCATGCTCGATGCCATGCCCGAAATCATCAAATCCTGCCCGAACGCCGTCTATGTCATTCTTGGCGCTACTCATCCGAAGCTGATGCGGCAACAAGGCGAGGCATATCGCGAAAGTCTGATGGCGCGTGTGCGCGCACTCGACATCGAAGATCATGTCGTCTTTTTCAACCAGTTCGTCGATCAAGCCACGTTGTTGGACTTCATTTCAATGTGCGACGTCTATACGACCCCCTACCTCAACGAAGCCCAGATGACATCGGGCACGCTTGCGTACAGTTTTGGATTGGGAAAGGCGGTCGTGTCGACGCCCTATTGGCACGCCAAGGAATTGCTAAGCGACGGGTGCGGCATTCTGGTTCCTTTTGCCGATGCTAAAGCTTTGAGCACCGAAATCTCCGGTCTCCTGACCAACGATGTCCGCCGCTATTCCATGCGCAAACGCGCATACGCAGCAAGCCGACCGATGACCTGGGTGCAAACGGCAAAGCGCTATCTTACCGTCTTCGAGACTGAGAGCGAGAATGCCCGGCGGGGAATAAGACTGCCCATCGATGCCATCGGTTTCGGGAGAAGCGGACACGCCATACCGGAGATTCGGATCGGACATTTCCTTTCGCTCTGCGACAGCACAGGCGTACTCCAGCACGCCGTCCATTCGGTGCCCGATCGCGCACACGGCTACTGCACCGACGACAATGCCCGCGCACTGCTGTTCTCAAACCTGCTTGTGAATTGCGGCGAAGTGCAATTGGCAGAATCGGTCACTGCGCGCTTTGCAGCGTTCATCCAGCATGCCTGGAACCCGGACACCCGCCGGTTTCGGAATTTTATGAGCTACGACCGCAGATGGCTGGAAGACCAAGGCTCTGAAGACAGTCATGGCAGGACGCTCTGGGCATTGGCCGAATGCGCACGGAATGATACCGATCCGTCTCGCCGCAGGTGGGCCGAGGCACTGTTCAAGACTGCGCTTCCCGTCGTCGAGGAATTCTCGTCGCCACGAGCTTGGGCGTTCGCGCTTCTGGGCCTGGACGCCTACTGCACGCGGGCCGGTGGTGACGTTCTCGCCAACAATCTCCGCAGGCTGTTGGCCGACAGATTGATATCGCTTATCTCGGCAACAGAAACCGATGACTGGGTCTGGTTTGAAGACTCGCTCGCGTACGACAATGCGCGGCTTCCTCAAGCTTTGATCCTGACCGGACTGGCGACCCACACCGTGCCGTATGTCGAGGTTGGTCTGCGATCGCTCCGCTGGCTCAACTCACTTCAGACCACATCATCGGGATACTTTAGACCGGTTGGGACCATGAGCTTCGGCCGGCAGCGCCAGAAACCGGAAGCGTTCGATCAGCAACCAGTCGAGGCTTCGGCGACAATCTCCGCTTGCCTTGCCGCATCGCACGCGGATGATGACGCTGATTGGCCGATGGAGGCGCTACGCGCGTTTCAGTGGTTTCTGGGCGAAAACGACCTGCAGACAGCGTTGGCCGACCCGGAAACGGGCAGTTGTCTGGACGGACTTCATCCGGATCGATGTAATGAGAACAAGGGTGCAGAATCGGTGCTAGCGTTTCTTCTCAGTCTTGTGGAGATTCGCGGGCTCAAGCGTTCGAGTGCGATCGAACGAACAAGACCCGCAACCAGGTTCGTAGGCGCCGACATCAATCGCGCGACCCCACCTCGAGCAACTGCGGGGAGCCTCTTTGTCCCAATTCCGATTCGTTAATCGCCAAAGTTTATATCTACGGCCCGATCCGGCAAGGGTCGTCGTCAGACCCTTCAAGCCAGCAACTGAGCCCCGGGATCTCAATCCCACTGATAAGATTCGGGCCAATCATATCGTTGGCAGGGTACTTCGGCTCGACGCTGAAGCCGCCGCGCAGCAGTTAAGTGATGTGCTCGACAATTTCGAAGGCCGCCATAGGAATCTGATCGAAATTTTCGAGGCGCGCGCTCAGGATATGGAAGACGCCTTAGAGCCGCACGCCGAATTGAACAAGACGCAACGCCGCCTGATTGGTGCATATTTTCTCAACGAATACTCGTTCGAAGCGTCTGCCTTGTTCAATCCGAGCATCGTCCGGCACCCCGACCAGACCGGAGCGCCGGAAAACGGTTGCCGCTTCATCTTGAGCCTGCGCGCCGTCGGCGAGGGGCATATTTCATCGCTCACGTTCCGGTCCGGCACTATAGCTGCCAACGGAAGCGTCGCCGTCGACCCGACTGCGCGTCTCGCCGCTGTTCCCAAGGTCCGCTGCCGCACGCCAACGCCAAACGGCGATGAAATCGAGGTGGAATTCCGCGATGACGAGGAGCTGAGCGAACGCACAATCTTCCCGATCACCGATTCCCAATCGAACGGCATCGAGGACGCCCGCTTTGTGGAATTCGACGACGATGAAAGAAGAACGTTCTACGCGACCTACACGGCGTATAATGGCAGGGCGATTCGTTCTGAACTGATCGAGACTGTGGATTTTCGATCTTTTCGGATGACGCCACTCCTCGGATCGGCTGCCCGTAATAAGGGAATGGCACTCTTTCCACGGAAAGTCGACGGCCGCTATGCGATGATCGGCCGGCAGGACAACGAGAACCTGTATTTGATCTATTCCGACGACCTTTACACCTGGGAGGGCGGTCACCCCATCCTTCAGCCCGAATATCCTTGGGAGTTTGTTCAGATTGGTAATTGTGGCTCACCTATCGAGCTGGACGACTGCTGGCTGCTGCTGACACACGGAGTGGGCCCCGTCAGGAAATATTCGATCGGAGCAGTCCTCTTGGACAAAAAGGACCCATCTAAGATCCTCGCACGCTCGCGCGAACCGCTGGTTCGTCCCGAGCCTACTGAGCGCGAAGGTTACGTGCCTAACGTTGTCTATACCTGCGGCGCCATGCGTCACGCCGATCAGATCATCTTGCCTTACGCGGTTTCCGACACCTTCTCTAATTTTGCGACAATTAAGATTGCCGCGTTGATGCAAGCCGTTGCGAGCTGACGGCGGGCATATCCGCAGTAGACTTATGATGCCACAAGCTGGCACGCGCGTATCGCCAGCTCACAGTCTACAAGGACACCCATGAGTGAACACCGAGTCAAGCCTGCTGCATCGTCCGCTATGCGTTCCAATCGGTGGACGCCAAATGGCGCCCGCTCCGGTTCAAGGCATTCCCAGAACGCGCAGAAAGACTATGAGCGGTATCTGGCGCTCGCCCGCGCCGAAGCTCAGATCGGCAACACAGTCGGAGCAGAGAATTACTACCAACACGCCGAACATTATTTTCGATCGATGAGATCGGACTTGGAGGGAACCTAAGAGACCTTATGCGAACGAAAACAAGTCGCCATGACGGCGCGTGATAATTCAATGAAAAACAAAGGATCGACAATGCAAGAACTCCTGTACCGACACGTCGGAACCACCGAATTGATCGGCCTTGGCGTTGAATCAGGCTGGTATGGAACGAAAATCAGCGGAACATTTGTTACCGGCCCCCACGCGACCGAGGCAGAATGCATCCGTAAAATCGGAGAACTCACTGGTCCAATCAAAAAAGCCAAATGAAAAGCATCTCAACCGGCCATGATGAAGAACGAGGCGGCTGCACGCCAGACCAAGCGAGTGCCAGCACGGAGATACCTGTATGTCCGTAACTTACTATGTAGCGTTACCGTTTCTCAAGACTGAGGACCGCATCGCTGCCGGCCAGGCGCAAGAAATGCCGAGTGCGTCCGCAGCGATCCGGCGTGCGGAGCTAATGTCGCGAGATCCCCTTAATGCCGGTATCTCCTTCAGGCGCAGCGGCAATCCGAATAGTGGCGATTTCGGAGAGGCTTCGGTGCTGAAATCGTTTGGAGATGTTCCAAATACTCCGGACGAATCATGATCGGTCTTGCATCCACAAAAATATCGGTCTAACGCACTATTATGCAGCACCTTGATGGCAAGACTATTTGAAGAAATCATTCGATCGCAACATAACCGATCTGTTGATCTCGCCCTGCTCCTCGAATTTACTTGCGGCTCGTGCTTCAATTTTCGCACGCAACCTCATAAACTGATCCACGCGCTGATGTGATCCAACGTTGCGGCTGCCTTCAAGGTCATCCATTGCCGCTGTAGTAATGGCGCAGAGAATGACCCTATCCCGATCGAGCATTGTAAACTGAACGATCATTCGATCGAAGTCGTAGCTTTCTACCACGCCTTGTTGCAGCGACATTTATGATTCCCTACGCCAGTGTCCAGTCATCTTGAAGCCGGCTCGACTTAATCCAGGACTTCGTGTTGTTCCGAAGAGATCTTGCCTGGCTAGAAAAGACGCGGACCGACTCCCTGTTGGCTTATTTAGCACCGATCCGCTTAGCGAACGGGATCGACGTCGCGGCAGTTTTGCTTTGAGCCTGTTTATATGTCGACTCGGTTGCTTTAGATTTTCTCTTATTAGCTTTCGCTTTCTTATCGTTGCCCTTCGACATGACAATCCTCATGGTTGTTCATTCTCTTACCCGACGTGCCCCGATTCATTCTCATGGGGTCGCCTGAGGTTACGCGCTCAAATGGTTACGCGCTCAAATGCAATGACGTCGGCTTCCGGAATGGCGAGCCGCTTGTGGTCTTTAGCTGGGGACGTCACTCAAGAACTCTCTTAGAGCCCTCTTTCCTGCTCGATTCGCGGCTGCCACGGTTTCATAAAGTGTCGGTGAACACTCTATGGGACTGTTTCGGCCTGCCCGATAAATCTCCCAGCTCCAAGGTTTGGGCGAGTGCCCTCGGCTTTTGACAGCAACGGAGAAGCCCGTTTGGTCGAAACTACTGTTTCGGATTAGGAAATTGCTCACAGCGCGCAATATGCGCTCGCCTGGACGCAAACGCCAGCGAACATTAGGCGATGTCCGCTTTACCCCTGAAAGCGAACATTGCTGCCCGATGGGACCGTCGAAGCTCGTATTGGAGAATCCGTGGAAAGCCGCTTTCAGAAGCGGTAACTCGTTGAACTTCGGAAATCCTTCACGCGGGAAAGGTCGTAGGTTCAATCCCTAAAGCGCCCACCATTATGTTTGGTTCGTCCGCTGCCCTCGGGGTGGCGTCGCAAATTCGCATCGAAGCAGTACCCGCTAACTCCCGACGTGCCGGCGTCTACTGACCTACGCCGCTGACCGCAACGATGTTGAACTTCGCGTACTTCTTGCCGAGGATGGGCGGTTACGGGCGCGCCTCACGTGCTATTTCTCCAAACTTCAAGCCGCGGCGGCGATGGCATCGACGACGTGATTCCCGGACTTTGCTATACGGGTGTTCGGCTCTGCCTTGGAGGAGGTCTTTGGAACCATCGGCTTCAGTTGAAATTGCCAAGCACACATTGATGTCCGGCGGACTTATTCTCGCCGTCGGCACGATCACCGGGCTGTTGGCGCAGAAGGCCAGAATTCCCGACGTTGCCGCGTTTCTTTTGGCCGGAATGCTGATCGGCCCCCAAGCTTTGGGCCTGATCGACATCAAAGCTGATTCGGCGCTCTACCAAATTCTCCTCCTGTTCGGCGCCAGCTACATCCTTTTCGACGGCGGCGCGTCGCTCCGATTCGATGTGATGAAGCAGGTTTGGATTACGATCGTGGTAATCGCCACGGTCGGCGTGGTGATCACGGCGGCGATCACTACCACGGCTGCGCATTTCATTCTTGGCGCACCGTGGATCGTGGCGGCGTTGCTCGGTGCGACGCTAGCGTCGACGGATCCGGCGACTTTGGTGCCGATTTTCCGGCAAGTCCATATTAAAGCCCGCGTCGCGCAAATGGTGATGAGCGAGTCCGCCTTCAACGACGCAACCGGAGCGATCGTCACCTTCGGCGTGCTGACGGTGGCGATGGGGAGCGGCGAATTCTCCTTGACGTGGTCGCTTGTCGATTTGCTGAAGCAGGCCGCCATCGGCATCTTCGCCGGCGCCGTGCTCGGATATCTGGCCGCGTTGCTGATCGCGCATGAACGGTGGGCATTCTTCTTGGAATATGCGCCGGTGGTGACGATCATGGCGGTGATCGGGGCTTATTTCGCCGCCGATGGTCTGCAGTCGAGTGGCTTCATGGCGGTCTTCGTGTTCGGCATCATGCTCGGCAATAAGGAGTCATTCGGCTTCAAAATGGCTGAAGGAGAAGCGCAGAAACTCGATCAATATGTGGAGACCACGGCGTTCATCATGCGCTTGTTCATTTTCATTCTGCTTGGCGGTCAAGTCGATTTCGGTCTCATGAACCGGTACCTCGTCGGCGGCATCGCCGTCGTTGCCGTCCTCATGGGCGTGGCGCGGCCGGTAACCGTGTTCTTATGCGCGCTGCCGGATCGGCGGGCACGCTGGAGTCTCAATGAGCTGCTCTTTATGTGCTGGACCCGGGAAACCGGCGTTATTCCGGCGGCGCTTGCCGGCATCTTGCTCGGGGCCAAGGCGCCGGGCGCGCAGATGATCGCCTCGGTGACGTTCATCGCCATTCTCATGACGATCCTGATCCAAGCGCCGACCACGCGATGGCTGGGGGCCAGGCTGGGCCTCCTGGAAAAGGGCCATTAACACTGATGGCCTGCCCATGGTCCGTGAAAACCCCGTATTCACCGCGCGTAATAGGTGTCCTGGCCAACGGCCTGCGGCGCTCCGCCCGGGCGAATGCGCTTCCCGGAAGGCTATGAGGGCACTAAGATTGATTGAAGGTTTGGTGACGGCTTATCACGATCGTCATCCCGACACAGTCATAAGAGGGGAGGAAATACTATGAAGCGTCGTCAATTCTTGAAAACCGCTGGCGTGGGACTTGCCGGGGTGGCCATTGCCAAGCCGGCCATTGCTCAATCCATGCCGGAACTGAAATGGCGCCTGACCGCCAGTTGGCCGAAGTCGCTCGATACTCTGTTCGGCGCCTGCCTGACCTTCTCGAAATTTGTCTCCGACGCGACCGACGGCAAATTCCAGATCCAGGTGTTCGCCGGCGGCGAGATCGTCCCGGCGCTGCAAGCGCTCGACGCCGTGCAGAACGGCACCGTCGAGATGGGTCACAGCGCGCAATATTACTATATCGGCAAAGACCCGACCTGGGCGCTGTTCTGTGCGCACCCATTCGGCATGAACTCGCGCCAGCAGAACGCCTGGTACTACGATGGCGACGGCCAGAAGCTGATCGACGAATTCGCCGCCACCTACAACACCAAATGCCTGCTGATGGGAAATACCGGCACGCAGATGGGCGGCTGGTTCCGCAAAGAGGTCCAGTCCGTCGAAGATTTCAACGGCCTGAAAATGCGCATCGGCGGCTGGGGCGGCAAAACTCTCGCCAAACTCGGTGCGGTACCGCAGCAAATCGCCGGCGGCGACATTTATCCGGCGCTGGAAAAAGGCACGATCGATGCCGCCGAATGGGTCGGACCCTACGACGACGAAAAGCTCGGCTTCTACAAAGTGGCCAAGTTCTATTATTATCCGGGCTGGTGGGAGGGCGGCACGACCAACCACCTTCTCGTCAATTTGGCGAAATGGAATGAGCTGCCGAACAATTACAAGGCGATCGTGCAGGCGGCGGCCGGTTACGCCAATGTCGAAGAGCAAGCCCGCTACGATTCACGCAATCCGCAGGCGTTGAAGCGCCTGGTCGCGAATGGCGTGCAATTGCGGCCATTCAGCCAGGCGATCATGGAAGCTTGCCTGAAGGCAACGAACGAGGTGAACGCCGACGAATCGGCGAAGAATCCCAACTACAAAAAAGTGCTGACGTCGATCGATACGTTCCGCAACGACGAGAATCTTTGGTGGCAGGTCGCCGAATATTCCTACGAGACCTTCATGATCCGCTCGCGCGCGAAGGGGTAACCAAATCCTGCCGGCAATAATCGGGGCTGGCTGATCGCCAGCCCCGGCGCAGAGCGACGATTACCTCCCGGGCTCCATATTGAGCGGCGGCGGCTCCGCCGGCTGCACCATTTTATCGAAGCGCCTTTCTAGCTCCTGGTTGGAAATAGCAGGCGACTTGCGGCTGCGATCGGCAGCGCCTTCGCCGAGATGCGTAAGCTGAGGCATGAGCAGCACGGCGAGCAGCAGCGCGGCTTGCGCGAACAGATACGGCAAGAGCGACCGCAGCAGCGCCGGAAACGGGATCGCCTGCCTGAGAACGGTGCGCGTCATCATCACCGCATAACCGATCAAGGGATTGAGAAAGCTTGCCTGCAGGGCGAGCAAGACGAGAACGGCGACCCAGCGCGCGTCCGCCACACGGATGAGGAGCGGCGGAATGACGATCGGCACGACGACGAAGATGATTTCGAACGCGTCGAGCACCAGCGCGCTCAGCCCGATTCCGGCAAGCACGATGACGGTCGCGGTCAGAGTACCGCCAGGAATGGTGGCGATCCAGCCGGCAACGAGCTCATCCGTGCCGAGAATACGCAACACCAGCGTCAACGTGGTCGCGGCAACAAGAAGGAAAAACAGTGCGCCGGTCATCGTCAGCACGTCGCGCAAGACTTCGTTGAGGATCGGCAGCGGCAATCGCCCGCTGACGAGGCCGGCGAGCAGAAGGGTGAAGCCGCCCATCGCCGCCGCCTCGACGGCATAAAAATATCCGGCGGCGACGCCGCCGAGCAAAATCAATATCGCCAGCACGGTTACCGTCGCCAGCACCGCTTGCTGCGAATGTCGGGCGCGGCGTGGCATTCGGCTTTACTCCTTCGCCTGGCCTTGCCTTCCGATTGAACCACCAGCCGAGCAAAAGGCAGGCGACAAGATAAAGGCCGGCAGGCGCCAGCGCGCCATGAAAGACATCCTGCGTGTTGATCACACGGTCCTCGCGGCCGGTTGCGGTCACCGCAATCGTGTGCGCGTTCAACATCGCGTCGCCGAGCAGAATCAGCACGAGCGACGGCGGCACGACGACGCCGAGCGTGCTCGCCACGGTGATGATTGCCGCGCGGTCGGCAAGCGCAATGCCCGAGGCGGCAAGCCGCGGTTCGGCGACGCGCGACAGGGCCAGCACGCTCGCGCCGACGGAACCGTTCATCGGCCCGAGCAAGGCGCCGAGCGCAATCCCCGAAACGACCGGAGCAGATCGCCCGGGTAGAATAGCGAGACCGCACCGATAGAGCGCATCGGCCAGCGGCAAACGATTAATGAGCGCGCCCATGAGGACATAGAGCGGGATGGCTTGGAGCAAATCGCTCTCGAGCAAGTTGATCAAACGCTCGGGCAAGACGCCGAGAAGTTGAACCGGCACGTCACCACTAAGCGCCCCAAGCGCCGCGCCGAGACAGGCCGTCGCCAGCAACACCACGGCGGCAGGGATGCCGGTGAAGACGATGCCGAGCCCGACCAGCGCCAACAGGCCCAAGCCCAGCCAAGGCATCATCGCGGCCATTACGAATGCACTTGGCGCGGCTCTTGGCGCGGCCCTCGGACCGGCCGGAATAGTCCGATCACGCCCTCGATCAAGATCAACGATGCCATGACCAGCAAGGCGATCTTGATGATGAAATAACCGGGATTGGCCGTATCGGGGAAACGCTCGAGCAACAGCGTCGAATTGCGCACGATATTCCAGCTCGTGACCAGCACGATGATCGACCATGGAATGAGGCCGAAAAACGCCCCGGCGCGCATCAGCCATTGGCGCGTCGCGTCCGGATAATTCCGCGATATCGTATCGGCCGCCAGATGCGCTTGCGCGCGCGTCGCTGCGGTGATGCTGGCGGCGATATAGAGCGCGAACAGCCACTGCCCGAGATCATTCGCTTCCCGCGAATAATAGCCGACGATCGTGCGCAGCGGCCATTGCAGGAACAGCAAGGTCACGATCGGCAATGCCAGCCATTGAGCGGCGGCCAAGACCGATTCAATGAATTTCTCGAGGAGCCGCAATTTGATCCTCTTGAGCGTCGCGGATGTTGCTATTTGAAATTCGGCGGCTGACTGAGATCGAGCGGCGGCAAGTCGACTTGCGGAATATTGATCTGCACCTTGTTGGGATCGATTTGCGACAGCCCGGATTTGTAATGCGTGACCATGCTGGGGAACATGATCACGGTCACGACCATGATGAGCTGGATCAGGACGAACGGTATCGCGCCCATATAGATCTGCCCCGTCGTCACACCCTGGGTGAGCTTGCCGGTGACCCGGTCGAGGAAAGGCTCGCGCGGCGCCACGGAACGCAGATAGAACAGCGCGAAGCCGAATGGCGGATGCATGAACGAGGTCTGCATGTTGACGCCGAGAATAACGCCGAACCAGATCAGGTCGATGCCAAGATGTTCCGCCGCCGGGCCAAGCAGCGGTATGACGATGAAGGCGAGCTCGAAAAAGTCGAGAAAGAACGCCAGCACGAAGACAAAAGCATTGACGAAAAGCAAAAAGCCGATCTGCCCGCCGGGCAGCGCGGTGAGCATGTTTTCGACCCAGATATGCCCGCTGACGCCATAGAACGTGAGCGAAAACACGCGCGCGCCGAGCAGGATGAAAATGACGAACGACGCCAATTTCGCCGTGGCTTCGGTCGCCTGACGGACCAATTGCCAGGTCAGGCGGCGCTTGAGGGCGCCGAGAATGAGCGCGCCGCTGGCGCCCATCGCGCCGCCCTCCGTCGGGGTGGCGACGCCGATGAAAATGGTGCCGAGCACGAGGAAAATCAGGAACAGCGGCGGCACCATGACGAAGGTCGTCTGCTGCGCCATCCGCGACAGGAAGCGAAAGCCGGTCAGACGGTCGATGATCCAATTCACGACCGCCACGCCGAATGCGAAGAGGATGGCGAAGAACATGGACAGCACGACGAAGTCGGCGCCGTGCGTGTCGGAATGGCGCATCATCAGCCAGCCGAACAGCGCGCTCACCAGCGCAAGGACCAGCAGGGACCAAAGCCCGCGGCTATTATCGTCCTCGCGAAAGCCTACGGCCTCGGCCGGCAGACCCGGCGTCGCTTTCGGGAACGCAACCGACATGATGAGCGTATAGACCGCGTACATTCCCGCCAGAGTAATGCCGGGAACGAACGCGCCTTCATACATATCGCCGACCGATTTGCCGAGCTGATCGGCCATCACGATGAGGACGAGCGACGGCGGAATGATCTGCGCCAGCGTGCCCGAGGCGGCGATGACGCCGGCGGCAAAGCGCCGGTCATAGCCGTAACGCAGCATGATCGGCAGCGAGATCAATCCCATGGAAATGACCGACGCGGCGACAACGCCGGTGGTGGCGGCCAGCAAAGCGCCGACGAAAATCACCGCGTAGGAAAGACCGCCGCGAACCGTGCCGAACAACTGGCCTATCGTGTCGAGCAGGTCTTCCGCCATGCCAGAGCGTTCGAGCACCAGCCCCATGAAGGTGAAGAACGGAATCGCGAGCAGCGTGTCGTTGTTCATGACACCGTAGATGCGATCCGGCAGCGCTTGCAGGAAATCCACTTGGAATTGCCCGAGCGCGATGCCGACGAGCGCGTAAAACAATCCGACGAATGCCAGGGAGAACGCCGCCGGATAACCGAGCAGCAGAACCACCACGAGGGAGCCGAACATGATCGGCGCCATGTTCTGGATGAGAAACGCTTCCATTCCCCTTCACGACCTCCCGACGGCGATCAGTGTTTCTCGATGGCCGCGACGATGTGCTCGACTTCGGCTTCCAACGTGTGGACCTGTGTCTCGTGCGGATCCGGAATCACGCCGCGAATGATGGCGACGCGTTTGATCAGTTCGGAAACGCCTTGCGCCAGCAGCAGCGCAAATCCAATCATGATCAGGGATTTTGCCGGCCATTGCGGCAGCCCGCCGGCATTGCCGGATTGCTCATTGAGCTCAAAGGAGGTGAGAAAAAACGGAATCCCGGTGATGATGAGAACGATGGTGAGCGGCAGAAGGAAGAACGCGTGACCGACCAGCTCGATCGTATTGCGAGCCGAGCGCGGCAAGAGATTGTTCACGATGTCGATGCGGATATGCTCGTTTTCGAGCAGCGTCCACGGCGCGCATAACAGAAACACCGCGCTGAACAGGATCCATTGCAACTCGAGCCAGGAATTCGACGATGCATCGAAGATTTTGCGAATCGTCGCATTGCCGGCGGAGACCACCACGGCAACCAGGATCAGCCAGGAACACCAGCGGCCGATCCGCGTATTGATAGCGTCGATAACGCCGCTCAGCTTTAGAAGCGCGCGCACGCCGTTTCCCCGTTCCCCTCCGCGTCCATGGCCCCGCCCCTCCCAGGCCGTCACCCACGGATCGCAATCCTAGCACCTTAGCAGGGATACCGCGCGCAAGGTCAAGCCTGCTGCGGGTCGTCGGGGCCCCGACTTTCCGCTCAGGCTACGCGCGATATTTGGTGAGAACGGCTTCGTCGACCTCGATGCCAAGCCCCGGACCATCGGGAACGCGCATGAACCCGCCGGGCGCCTCCACCAGCGCACCGAGCGGGCTCGCCTCCAAATCAAGATAGAAACGCTCGATCGTCGGCTTTTCCGGAAGACTTGCCGCGAAGTGGATGGTGGCGATCAGGCCGGGGCCGAAATATGGCGAATGCGGCGCGATCTTCGTGCCGGCGCGGTGCGCCATCTCCGCGATTTGACGCATGGCGCTGACACCGCCGATCTTGGTGACGCTCGGCTGGACGTAGTCGACGCCGGCCGTGCCGATCAGTTGCGCGATATCGGCAAATGTGCCGGCGTTCTCGCCCGCCGCGATGGGCATGCCTTGGCCGTCCGCCTTCAGGCGCGCCATGCCGTGATAATCCTCAGGCGGCCACAGCGGCTCTTCCAGCCACGTGAGATCACAGGGCTTCAGCTTCTTTGCCATATCGACGGCTTGCGGCACGGTCCATGCGCAACTGGCGTCGACCGTCAGCACGATATTCGGACCAATCGCCTTGCGCGCCGCCGCGATTTCGGTTGCGCCGACCTCGTGAAGCTTGACGTTCCGGTAGCCGCGCTCGACGGCCTTCGCACTGTTTCGCCTAACGACATCGGCATTGCCGTAGCGCAGCAGGCTCGCATAGGCCAGCATGCGCTCGACCGTCTCTGTGCCGCCGAGCAGCCGGTAGAGCGGCTGACCGGCACGCTTGCCGGCAATGTCCCACAGCGCGATGTCGAGCGCCGACAGCGCAAATCCGACCGGGCCGTTGCGCGAACAGTTGCGCTGCTTGTAGGCGATTTCGGCCATCAGCGCCGCAATGTCGGACGGATCGCGTCCGACGGCCAACGGCGCAATCGCTTTTTCGACCGCGGCCTTGGTGATTCCACATGCCGCCAGGCCGAAGCCCTCGCCCCAGCCGACGATGCCGTCGTCGGTCGTCACCTTGACGAACAGCGTCTCCATTTTCGGCCATTGGATTGCGGCCGCGTTCTCCGCGGAGTTGCCGAAGTCGTAAGGTACGCTGATATGGAAAGGCTCGACGGCGGTGATTTTCATGGTCTGGATTTGGCTGCTAGATTGAAAATTCCAGGCGTGGAGAGGGGAAGCAGAGTTCGTCCGCTCAAAGCGCGCTCACTTGCTATCAAGATGCCAGACACCATCCCAATCCGATGCCGGCGGATTTTTCCGAAAATCATCAATGCACTAAGAGTGTCGCGGAAGGCCCGTCTCCCGGCGCAGCGTCGAGTGCCCCTTTGAAGGCGCTTCGCGCTTCGTCCCAACGGCCAGCGCGATAGGCTGCGAGACCATCGCCATAAAGCGACAGCAATCGAGCTTGGTTTGGCGTGAGCTCGTCCTTTCGGCCCATCAGCTCGAAAACCACTTGCGGATGGGTTTGGCCGAGCGCGACCAACCGGTCAACTTCGCGGAATTGGATGCCCGCGCCGGCTCTGCTCGCCGTGTCCTCCGAGATCAAGGAACGCGTGCCGTAGAGTTGGTACGCGTCTCCAGCCGCGACGCCAGGTTCACCGTGTAGCCCATCACCGTATAGCTCATCATGAATTCCGAGCCGATGCTGCCGACCAACGCTTCGCCGGTGGCGATGCCGATGCGCAAATCGCACTCCGCGGGTATCGTGCGCACGCCGAGCAGTTCGGGCAGATCCTTTCGCAGCGACTCGATGCGGCCGATCATCTCGATCGCGGCAAGACAGGCAAAGTGCGCTTGATCGGCGTCGTCGATGAAGGGCGGGCCCCAATAGGCCATGATCGCGTCGCCGATATATTTGTCGATGATGCCGCGGTGATGGTGGATCGGCTCGGACATCGTCGACAGGTAACGGTTCATGACTTTAACGAGACCTTGTGGCGTCATGCCCTCGCTCAAAGACGTGAAGCCTTTCATGTCGCAAAACATCACGGTCATGACACGGCGCTGACCGTCGGTCACAGCTAAGCTACGCTGATCGATCAATCCCTCGACGATCCGCGGATCGATGTACCGGCCGAATGTTTCCTGAATTTGCTTCTTGTGCCGCAATTGCTCGACCATGCGATTGAACGCGGTCGACAATTCGCCGATCTCGTCTTGCGTCGTGACATCGATCGAACCGTCCAGGCGGCCGGCCTCGACCTCGCGGGTGCCGGCCAGCAGCAGCCGAACCGGGCGCGTGATGCCGCCGCTGACGAGGACCGCAAAAAGCAATCCCAATAACGCCGCAAGCGCCGTGACGGCGACCGAGATCAGCATCGCTTGGCGCTGATCCTTGATCGCCGTGGACGCACTGGCAAAGACTTGCGCCAGCATATCGCATCGTATGCCGTCGATCTTTTGACTGAATTCGTCGCGCAGCGTATCAGCCCGCGCGAGAATGCGCCTTACCTCGGCAAAATTCTGTGCGTTGAGTTGAACGAGCAGTTGCGCATTTTCTTCGTTTAAGTGACGGCGAATCTCATTGAGCGCGCTGTCTATCCGATCGTCGATGCGTCCGAGCGCGGCATTGTCCGATGGCGTGCTGGGGTCGTCGATGATCGAATTAATAAGCTTGCGCGCGGATTTCCGCTTGCTCTCCGACTTGCGGATCCTTTTCTTCGAAAACACGCAGGTGCTCCTGATAGCCCGCCTCGTCGGGCGGTGTCTGCATCTTGGCGATTAACATCCTCCGACAGGCTGCACTCGAGCGAACGCACATTCACCCGCGCCAGATCGCTATATGCACGTATGGATTTGGTGGTCAATTCATCAAGCAGAGGGCCGACCGTTCTCGCCATGACGATCGAAAGCGCAGCCGTGACCAGCATGAGAACGATCAGACCGATGGCGATGCCGACGATTTTCCGCCTGATGGATTTCCAGAACATGCGTGGCGCTCGTCATCCGAAAGATCATTGGCAAACTAAAGAAGGCCGGCGATCTTTGCCTTTTCCTTATAATGATCCCAGACTTTCGCTGCACGGAAATCGTTCTTCGAGAAACTGACTTTCAGAAGCTCCGCCTCTTGCGCTGTAATCGGCTTGAGCGGCCCGAGGCTCGCGGCGTGCACCGTACTGCGGGCGTTTTCCTCCATCTCCAGGCTATCGAGAAAGACCTCGGCGACGCGGTTGGCGGCGACCACGCTGCCATGTCCGCGCAACAGGCAGCAACTGCAGGCGCCGAGCGTGCGCGCCACGGCATCGCCCTGCTCCGCTGTGCGAATATGCGTCGGATCCGCATGCACCGGCGTGCCGATAAAGCGGTAGCCGTAGTTGCGGATAGCGACCATCGGCCGGTCGACCATCGTGAACAATGTCGACATTGGCGGATGGCCGTGGCCAACGACCTGAACATCCTCTCTCGCCCGATAGACGCCGGCGTGAATTTGCGTCTCGGCCGGAGCCGGACCGTCGCCTTCGAGAACCTTGCCGCCGACATCGACGACCAGAATATCATCGGCCGTGATGCCGGCGCGGCTGGCGTCGCGCATCGGGATAAGAAAACGATCGGTGCCCGGCAGCCGCGCGCTGACGTGGCCGCTATAGTCGAGAAGCTCAGCCATGACCATCATGCGGGTGCAGTCGACAAGCTGCTCCCGCAATTTCTCTTCATTGACGGCCATTGACGGCAAATCCCCTAGGCGACGCTTTCCGATTTGCTATTGGATTTCGCTTCGGATGTCGACTTCCCCCAATAGTCGGTCTGCGATTTTGTCGCCTTGAGCCGCTTGGCGTCCTCGTAGCCGGGCGCCATGGATGCCGACGTTCCGGCCATCACTTCATGGTGCTCGATATTGAGAAGCCGCAGCCAGCTCTGCTGGCCGAGCGTGAGCCCGATCATGCAGCCAAGCTCGACCAGTTCCGGCTCGGAGAACTGGCCGTGCATGCGGTCCCAGAACGCGTCGTCGGTGTTAAGATGCCAGACGATGGCCTCGGCATAAGCGAGCGCCGCCTTCTGCCGATCACTGTATCGGGTCGATTTCTCGAAGTTCAAAAGGTCAAGCACATGATCCTCGATCAGCGCGCCGCTGGTCGTCGCCTTCACTGACCGCTGATTGCCGCAATATTCGCAAGTCACCGAGCGCGACACATAGAGCCGGCACAGTTCCTTGACGGCGTGATCAAGAACGCCGGTGCGGAAGATATTGTGCCACGACTCGGCGAAAAACCAGAAGCAGGACGGCACATGCGCGCGGATCGCCGAGCTTTCCGGCCGCGGCGTGCCTTCGCGCTGGCAGCGCTCCATCTCGGCGCGCATTCTGGCGTCCATTTTGTCGAGTGCGACGTAGCTGATCCGCTGCTTGGCCATGGCGTTTCCTTCCGGCGTTTCCTCGTTGAGTTTAGAAGAGATTATCTTTACTATTTTTGTGCCCGTCAAAACAAACATCCAACGGGAGGATTTAAATGGCTAAGAAGCGAGCCGGAGAACGCCGCGCCGAAAGGCATGGGCCTGAACGATTTCGTCGCCATGCAGGAGGGCTTTTTCGCCGCCGAAGGACTCGATGTCGTCTTCGACTGGAAGACTTTCCGCGGCACGCAATCGAGCTGGAAGTATCTGGATTATTTTCAGCGCCCGCAGGATCGTCCCTACACCGAGGACAAAGAAGGACGTCGTGCAAGGCGCCTGCCTTTGGGGAACGATCTGCAACGCCAGCGCCGGCATGGGCCGCGCGGTCACCGAAGGCTACGGCGAGTGCCGTGGGCGATCTTCGTGCGGCCGGATTCGCGCATCCGGAAGCGGGAAGATCTACAAGGACGTGCCGGTCGCCGTCGGCATGCGCGCCGGCAGCCACTTCAACGTGCCCTATCGCCTCGAAAAATACCTGCCGCTTGAACATATCAAGACGGTCAATACCGGCGTCTTCGACGCGCGGCTCAAGGCCTGCTGGACGGCGAAGTGGAGGCGGCGAGCCTGCTGCCGCCGCAGCGCGAAGGCCGAGCAACTCGGCCTGCGCAAGATCCGCGAGGATCGCTTCAAGACGCTGTGGTGGACGCCGGCGAACGCTCTGCGCGAGGTCGACCATCGGCTATATACGGCGCTCGTCCGCGCCGAGCAGGCGCATTGACGGCAAATCTCGCCAAACATCGGCCGCTCTGGAAGATTGCCGTTCCGGCGGAATTCGAGAACTTTCATCCGTGGGATTGCAGCGAAGTTCGGCGGCGGCGAGCGCTGCATGAACGAGCCGTTCAGCGCGCGGAACTTTCGAGGAAGTTTCCGCCCAAGTCGAACGCTGGGGAATCGACCAGCATGTCAAGGACCGCGGCGAGCGGCGTTGCAATACCGGGAGCATAGTGCCGATCGAAGGCCAGGTGGCGTCGCGAGCATCACGCTTTCGAGGCGATGACGTGGATCGGCAAGAATTTTGCGTGACCTGAGGGTGACATCCGAGGAGCCGAGATGACTTTCCAAATCAAACGGGTCTATGAATCGGCGAAATCAGCCGACGGCATCCGCGTCCTGGTAGATCGCCTTTGGCCGCGTGGAATCAAAAAGTTGGACGCGCGTCTCGATCACTGGATGAAGGATGTCGCACCGAGCCCGCGCTTACGTCTGTGGTTCGATCACAAGCCTGAGCGTTTTACCGAATTCAGCAAGCGTTACAAAAGAGGAACTGGTGGGCAATCCTGCCGTTCCCGAGCTTCGCAAACTCGGCAAAGGCGCCTTAGTGACCATTGCTCTACGGCGCTCGCGACCCGGAGGTGAATCACGCGGTGGTCTTGCAAGCGGTCCTTCGAAACGCACCGGCGCAAAGTGGGCAAAGACGCGGCTTCGCGGGTGGCGTCCGAAGTGCGGCTCGCAACGCTCATCGCAGGCAGCCAACGATATTTCTGATCTGATCACCGCGAGCAACAGCGAGGTGAAGGAAGGCATCGATCTCGCCCATAAGGCCGGCACGGCGCTGACGGAGATCGTTCAGTCGATCAAGGAAGTCGCCGGCATCGTCTCGGAAATCGCCTCCGCCGGTTCCGAGCAAGCGAGCGGAATCGAACAGATCAAAAAAAAGCGCTCACCGAGATGGACCAGATCACGCAGAAGAACTCGGCGCTCGTCGGACAAAGCGCCGGCACCGCAAAGACGCTGGAGAAGGAAGCCGCGGCCATGAGCGAGCAGGTCGGCATCTTCCGGATCGATGCAGATGAAGCGGCGGAGGCAGTCGCGGCGCAGTCCGCCGTGTGATGCGTCACCCGACTGCAATGACGATCTTACCGAAATGCGCGCCCGAGGCCATGTGGTGATAGGCGGCTTTCGCCTCGGCGAAGGCAAAGACCTTGTCGATCACCGGCTTGATGGCATTTGCTTCGACCGCGCGGTTCATCGCCTCGAACATCTGCGTCGAGCCGACGGAAATGCCCAAAACATTGGCGCGGCGCGAGAAGATCAGCCCCGGATTGAGCTCGGTCGCGCCGCCGCTCAAGCCGCCGATCAGAGTGACTTTGCCGCCGACACGAAGCGCACCGAAGGCGCGCGACAGCGTCGCCGCGCCCCCGACCTCGACCACGTGGTCGACGCCGATCCCGCCGGTGAACTCCATCGCCGCCTTGTCCCAGTCCGGCGTCGTCTTGTAATTGATGCCGTACGCGGCGCCGAGCGCCTTGGCGCGGCTTAGCTTCACGTCGCTCGACGAGGTGATGATGGCGCGGATGCCCATCGCCTTGGCAAATTGCAGCCCGAAGATCGACACACCGCCGGTGCCTTGCAGCAGAACCGTGTCGCCGGCTTTGAGCTTGGCGTGCTCCATCATGGCGTGCCACACCGTGACGGCGGCACACGGCAGCGTCGCGCCCTCCTCCAGCGACAGATGCGCCGGAATTTTCACGACGCCGTCTTCCTCCAGCACGACGTATTGCGCGAGCATGCCGTCGATGCCGCCGCCGAGCGCACTCTTGTGCGCATCCGCCGCGGGCTCGCCGCCGGACCAGCGCTGAAAGAAATTGCCGGCGACTCGATCGCCGGGTTTCACGCGGGTCACGCCAGGCCCGGTCTCAATGACCTCGCCGGTGCCGTCGGAGAGCGGCACCACATCTTCGCGGACCGGCATGCGGTAGGTGCCGCGCGCGATGGCGAAGTCGCGAAAATTGAGCGAACAGGCTTTGACTTTCACCAGAACCTGGCGATGTGCCGGCTTCGGATCGGGACGTTCGACCTCTACCAGCGCATCGATGCCGGCGCCGCCCTTCGGCAATTGGTAGGCACGCATGTGTTTCCTCTCTTCGCCCGCGCGTCAACTGCTGCGCAGCCGCCGCCGTTCCTGCAACATGGCTTCCACGATTTCGCGCGCGGCCGTTTTCAGAGCCGGCAAATGAACGCTGGCGAATTCGTCGACCGGAAAGGCCGTCTTGATCTATAGCAGATTGATCGCACCATACACACGGCGACCGTGGCTGAGCGGCACCGCAATTGCGGCGAGACCGTCGACGAAGTTCGGGCCGCCGTAAGCGCCGCCGGTATGCGCGGGATCCCGCGCGGCGTAGCCTTTCAAGCGAACTTCCGAAAGGATCTGATCCACCTGTTTCGGATCGCGCGCCGGACGATCGTCGCGCAGACTGGATTTGCGCAGCACTGCGATGACTTGCTTGAGCTCCTTCTCCGGGCAAAACGCGAGACAAGCTCGCCCGACCGCGGACGCCAGCCACGGCACCGGATGTCCGATCTGATCGCGGTTGATCAGGAACGGACTGTGGCCACGGCTCGACTCGCGGATTTCCATGTGATCGCCGGCCGGCACCATAAGGTCCGACGGCCATGACAGGGTGCGACACAGCCGCTCGAGCACCGGACCGGCGGCTTCGGCGAGCGGATCATAGCGATCCCGGATGCGGGCCACTTGGTCGAAATGGGAGCCGACGAAGCGATCAATATGGCGCTCTTCAAGCCCAATGTGCGCGCGGCGCTGGGAAATCTCGGCGCCGCGCCGGCCGGCGGCACGCCGGCGATGCCATCAAGCCGGCCTATGGCTACCGCATCAACTATGGCGGACGTTTCGTCGTCGTCTCCGGCGACACGCGGTACAACGAAAACGTGGTGAAACACGGCACCGGCGCCGACCTGTTGATCCACGAAGTCGCCACGGCGCGTCTGGCTTTGATGGCAAAGGCTTACATTCAGCGCATCATCGCCCATCACACCACGCCGCGCGAAGCTGGCTTGGTGTTCTCACGAACCAGTCCGAGGCTTGCGGCATCTTGTGCTGCCGGGGAGCGATACCGTGCCGCCGGCGACCGTCGCCGACTTGATCGCCGAAACCCGCACGACATATTCGGGCCCGCTGGAAATCGGCGAAGACCTGATGTCGTTTGAAATCGCGGCGTCGGCGATCACCGTTCGGCGCGGCACGAGCATCAGGGTCTATTAGAGCATGATCCGGAATAGTGGAAACCGGTTTTCCGAAAAGATCATGCTCGATCAAAATGCTAGAGCGACAACAGATTCGATCTAAAGCAATTTCGCTCTAGGCGGCTAACGCTTTCGCCCGTTGTTTCCTCGTCCGCGCTGAAAGAGTCCCGGCCCGCGCGGCGGGCGGTTGGGCCCACGAGACGGGTTCTGACGCGGATTCTGCGGGCCGCCCGGGCGCTGGTTATTCTGCCGTTGCCGATTGAGCGTGCGGGTCTGCCGGCGCTGGACCGCAATCTGCCGGCCGATCGCATGCGAGGCATTCAGCCGCTGCAGCACGCCGCGGTCGCGCGCTGCCTCTTGCGGCGGAATCTGATAGGGCACGGCGCTGATGCGGCCGTTCGCGCCGGGCCGCAGCGCGTACGCGCTTTGGCCTTGCGTCAGCGCGCCAAGGCGCCCGCCTTGCCGGTCGAACACTTCGATCCGTCCGACATGGCCGTCCGCGTCCGGATAAAGCTTGATCGTCGGCGCGTTGGCGCCGCCTGCCGTCGGCACTTCGACGACGCCCGTTGTGCCGCGAATGCCGAGCGTTGCATTGTCCGTCGCGACCGTCATGTCGCCGGTTTTAGCGACCAAGCTGGCGACGAAAGCGGCCGTGCCGGTCGCCACATGAAACGACGCGGCATTGCCGCTGGCGCCTTCCTCGTAGACGAACTTATCGACGACGATGCGCGTGTTCGCCGACAGGCTGAATGTCGTCTCGTCGTCGAAGGTGATGCCGAGCGTCGAGTTCAAACCGGTTTGCAGCGTGTCGTTCGCGAAAATGTGGTCGGCGGCTTTCAGAGCGATGGCAGCGGCGTTGCCGCGCGTCACGGTGCAGCGGCCGTTGAGCGTCGAGACTTGGCCCACCGATTTGTCGTCGGGCGCGGCTGCCGCCCGATTGGCCGCCGCCGGTGCAGCTTGATTGGGCTGCGCCTGATTTGGCTGTGCTTGGGACGGCGAGGTTTGATATGGCGGCACTTGATAGGGCGATGTCGGATAGGGCGGCGCACCGTAAGGCGGTCCTGGATATTGCGCACGTGCAGCGATCGGCCAGTTCGCCGGCAAAATTGCACCCGACAACAATTTCAGGAATTCGCGCCGCTTCATGCCCGGCTCAGGACGGAACGCAAGGTAATAAGGTACGTCAATAGAGAAGTGATCGTAGCGGCCCAATGCGGCGTCGCAACGGCATAATTCCGCCAATAAAAATATTGGATCGTAGTCAGGCGCGGATCAGCGCAGCGCCGCCGCTAAATCCCTGGCGCCTTGCTTCTTGGTCTCCTCGTCCATGCGCCCATCGGTCGCCGCGATCAGTTTGGCGACGACATTGTTATGCTGCGCGACCGGGTTGTCGAAATACCCGCTCGGCCGGAAGAAATTCGAGGTCGGCACCTGATCGCGCCATGGCAGCGGCATCGTCACCATGTCGAAGCCGTTGCCGTCGCCGGTAAGATTCATCATCTCGAGCTCGGCGGCCGTGAGCGTCCTGGTGAATCCCTTGCGCCGCGCGAACACCACGGAATCCAGCAGCTTTTGCGTCTGCAGCAACGGGCCGACATCGATATCGAGATTGAGCGCGTGAACGCCGAGGCCCTTTTCGGTGTTGGCGAGGACTTCGTGCTGATTCCAATCATCGGGGACGCTGCGCGCGAACGCCACCATCTTGCGCAGGACTTCGATCTTGTTGTCCAGCGCCTGCCGCTGACCGTCGGCAAGGCGGCTGGCTTCGCTGCGAAACTCATCGATGAATTGACTGCCTTTTTCGGCGATGATCTCCACGGAATTGGTCGCGAGAAGCTGATTGTAGCCGAGCGCCGTCGTGATCGCGCGGCCGTTTTTGTTGTATTCGAGACCGGCCTCGACATCGTAGCTGCCGTTGCCGGTGGCCTCGAAACCGTAGATCCGTACGACTTGATCCTTGGTCAGCCCGGCGGCCTGCGCCACCTGGGCATAGACTTGTTTGAACGCGACGTCGCTTTGCGGCATCCGGGGCGCGAAGTTGAATTGCTGCCGCGCGGCGGCGACAAAATCGGCGACGACGGGGACGGCGGCCCGCCGCTGCGGCGCTTCCGGTTTCAGCGGATTCCGCGGCTTGGGCGGTCCGGTATAAACCGGCGGCTGATCGAGCACGTAGTCGTCGATCGACAGCGCCTCGCCGGCCGCCCGCTTTGAATTGCGCAACTTCCGCTTCTCGGAGATCGACGCCCAGTAGGCATTGGCCACGGCTGTATATCTGTCGTGCGCGGCGTTATAGGCCTCGAGCGCGCGGCGATATTGCTCCGTCGCCGCCGCAAGATTTGCCGGCGCGCCGATTGTTTGATCGCTTTGACTGGAAGCTGATTGAGCATGAAGCACGGCCCCCGCCAGCAGCAGGCCGGCCAGCAGACAATGCGCATAGCCATTTTGCCGGTCAATTCCCATTGCTCAGGCGCACACCATTTCAGATAGACCGATGCGCCTTCATATCCGATTCTTTGACGTAAAAAGGGCGGCATCGCTGCCGGAACGCTGCGTCAACCATACTTGCAGATGGAGATGTGACGCGGAGCGTCTTTACACTGCTGGCGACGACGGAAGATCGCTAAAAGCCAGGAGCATAGTGCCGACCAGCAGTCGGCGAGAGCTTGAAGGCGCAGCCGCGGCCGGCAGTCGGCTGTCTTCTCAAGGCTTTGATGTCACGAATAAAAATGGATTTCGCGGAAATTGCTTGGCGAAAATGCGAACGGCCCCGGCCCCGAGGGAACCGGGCCGAGGCCGTTCTGATGTCGGCAGGTACCCCATCAACGCCCCACCCCGACACTGCTCTCATCTTGCCGAAGCGAAGTTGACCGATCGTTGATAGGCCGAGGCGAGGTAAGCCAGGACGCTGCTAGTCCGGCCGGTTCGAAGCGGCAGAGGGAGCCGCATCGAGGCTTGTCCCAAACGCCGCCGCCGCGGCAATGATCGCGACCAATATGCCGACCGCGAGCAAGCTAAATTCGATCGCCCGACCGCCGCGCTCGTCCACCAGAAAATCCGAAAGCGATTTGCGCATGGATGCAACGAAATGACCTTTGCTCATGACAATTCTCTCTTCCGCTGATGTGCCTATTTGATCGTGTCCGAATGCGCCAATGCCGCGCACCGACAACGCTCAGAGGAGATTCTACGGATAACGGATGCAGCGGGGTGTTAAGTAAACCGCAAAGATTCTCGGCAATTAAGCCAGCAATCTCGCAGCGACTGCGCGGCAAAGCCAGGACTTTCGTTTGAGCATGATCTTTGGGAAAACCGGTTTCCGCTTTTCCGGATCATGCTCTAATACACCGGCTCCCGCGACAGGCGCTTTTCCTTGAGCTCGCCGAGATATTCGCTCCAATATTTTTCGCGGTTACGGCCCAACTCGAAAAGATAATCCCAACTGAAAATTCCGGTTGAGTGCGTGTCGTCGAAGACGAGCCGCACCGCGTAATTGCCGACCGGGAGCAGTTCCAGGACCTGCACATTTTGCTTGCCGGAGACCGTGCGCCGCTCGCTCGGCGAATGGCCCTGAACCTCGGCGCTCGGGCTGCGCACGCGCAAATATTCCGCGGCGAGATCAAAGCTCTCGCCGCTCTCGAACGCAACGGTCAAAACCTTGCGGTCCTTGTGCAGGCGCAATTCGGTCGGCCAAGATGCCGTCGACGATGGGTTTGTCATGGCAAGTCCCTCCTGCGCTTACCGCAGGGAGGACGCTCAGTCGAGCGTAATGTGTTTGTCCTCGATGACCTTCTTCCACTTTTCGTATTCCGATTTGGTGAACGCAGCGCTGTCCGGCACGCTGGTCCAGACCGGCGTGAGACCGAATTTGGCGAAGGCGGCGACCAATTCCGGACCCTGCAGCGCTTTTTTCACCGCACCGTTCAGCTTGGCGAGCACATCCGGCGGCATGCCGGCTCTGCCATATAGCGTCATCCAAACGTCGACGTCATATCCGGGCAAGCCGGATTCCGCGACGGTTGGCAGATTAGGATAGATGGCAGAGCGCTTGGCGCCCGTCGTCGCCAAAGGCAGAATGCGATTGTCGCCTGTGAACGGCAGGGCGCCGGGAATGCTGGAAAACGCCATCTGCACCTTGTTGCTCATCATGTCGGTAAAAGAGCCGCCGATGCCCTTGTAGGGAACGTGCACGGCATCTACGCCGGTGCCGGCCTTCCACATTTCGGCGGCCAAATGCGGCGTAGTGCCGATGCCGGCGGAGGCATAAAAAAGCTTGCCGGGATTGGCCTTGCCGTAACTGACGAGCTCGGCATAAGTCTTCACGCCGAGCTGCGGCGCGACCACAAGCACCTCCGGCGACGAACTCACACGCGAGACGGTCACCAGATCCTTGAAAATATCGTAGGGCAACGATTTCTGGAGCGTCGGATTGATGACGATCGCCGGATCCATCAGCACGACATTGTAGCCGTCGGGGTCGGAGTGGGCGACGTAATCGACGCCGACGATGCCGCCGGCGCCGGGCCGGTTATCGGCGACGACCGGCTGGCCGATGCTGTCGCTCATTTTCTGGGCGAGCTGGCGGCCGGTAAAATCGACAATGCCGCCCGGCCCGTAAGGAATAATCAGATGGATCGGCCGCGACGGGAAATCGTCGGCGCGCGCCGCCACGGCGGCCGTGAACACGCCGGCAGCGAAGAGTAGCGCCGACCAGAGCAGGAGGCCCCTGCCGGATTTAACACTCGTCATATCGGTTCTCCATCTGCCGGCGCAATGCTGACGGCGCAGTTTGGCCCGGTCAGAATGGCGCGTCAAAAAGTTTGTGATCTGGTCGCCCTTTCAAGAGGGCCCAAGCGCTCACTGGTTCGCGATCGCCTCGATCGTCTTCGCCAGCACGCCCTTCGGCGTGGCACAGGCTTCGGTCAGGTTCTTATAGCTTGTTCCCTAGCGCGCCCCGCGCACGCCAACCATGTCCGGTGAGCCGATCTTCTGCCAAATCCAGCGTGCGGTTGCGAACAGCCGGTCGTCGTCGAACCGCTGCGCCACCAATTGAATGCCGACCGGCAGATTATTGGGCCCACGATGAGTTCGGCAGCGTCATCGACGGCGCGTGCAGCGCCGTCCAGATCGCCTGCATGCTGGGATCGCCGGTCGCGGCGAGGCCTCGCGGCGCTTCGCCGGGCACGCACGGCACCAGGAGCACGTCGAAGTCCTCGAATACCGACACCAGCTGCGCGCGGCATTCGTCGAGCCGCCGCAAGCCCGCGACGTATTCATCGCGCGAAATGCCGTGACCGTTCTCGATATAGCGTTGCATCTGCGGCGAGAGTTGCTCGCGCCGGTGATCCCAAAAGAACGCCATACATGCCGCGCGCTCATAAAACCCGATCGCAGAGCGCGCGACGACATGCAGGCCGGAGAAAGCATCGGGCATGCGAGCGTTGCGCACTTTAGCTCCGGCCTTGCCGAGCCACGCGGCGGCGTCCTCGATAGCCGCTTTGGATTCATCCTGCGCCGTGTCCCACAGATCGGTGCGCCAGACGCCGATACGCGGCGGGCCGCTCAACGCGCGCGGCGGTTGCGGCTTTTGCATACGGAGGACCGCGGTCAGGAGCTCGATATCGTCGAGTGTACCGGCCAGCCAACCGATTGTGTCGATCGAATCCGCTGCCGGCCAGACACCTTCTTTGTTGAACATGTTGTAGGTCGGCTTGTAGCCGAATATCCCGCAAAACGACGACGGCCGCAGCACCGAACCGCCGGTCTGCGTGCCGAGCGCCGCCGGCACCATGTGATCAGCGACCGCCGCGGCCGAGCCGCTCGACGAACCGCCCGGCGTGTGCGCGGCATTGTGCGGGTTGGTGGTTGACGGCGGCGCGCTGCCGGCAAACTCGCAGGTCGCCGTCTTGCCGAGGATCACGGCGCCGGCGCGGCGCAAGAGCGCGACGCAGGAGGCGTCGGCGCGCGGCCGATGGCCGCGGTAGATCGGCGAGCCCATCTCGGTCGGCATATCGAACGTGTCGATGGTGTCCTTCAGCCCGATCGGCACGCCGTGCAGCGGACCGCGATGCGGCGCGCGATCGAGTGCGCGCGCCTGCGCAAGAGCATGCTCCGGATCGAAATTGACCCAGGCCTTCACCACATCATCGTGCGCGGCGATGCGCGCAAGGCAATCCCGGATGACCGCCTCGCAGGTCGTCTCGCCCGCCGCGATTTTTTTGACGATTTCAGTCGCCGGCAGTTCGTTGAGCGCGTGATCGGCCTTCACGTCCATGTTCGGCTCCGCCTCGCTTTCCGGCTATCCGTCGCACCCGTCGAAAGTCGTCACTCCGCCGCCTGCGCGGCGCCGCCATGGGCCTTCGACCAGCCGGCCGGATCCTTCATGAAGCTTTCGACTTCCTTGAGCTTGTCCTTGTCGAACTTGCCGCTTTTCTTGGCGACCGCCAGCACGTCCCACCAGGTGGCGAGCGAATGCAGCGTGACGCCGAGATCGCCGAGGATTTTTTTGCCCTCGGGGAAGATGTCGTAGAAGAAGAATACGAAGACATGCTCGACCACGGCGCCGGCTTCACGCAGCGCCTGGCAGAAATTGACCTTGCTGCTGCCGTCCGTGGTCATGTCCTCGACCAGAAGAATGCGGTCGCCCGGCTTAAAGTGACCTTCGATCTGGGCGTTGCGGCCAAAGCCTTTCGGCTTCTTGCGCACGTATTGCATAGGCAGCATCAGGCGGTCCGCCATCCAGGCGGCGAACGGAATGCCCGCGGTCTCGCCGCCGGCCACGCCGTCGAACTGCTCGAAGCCGGCATCGCGCATGATGGTGGCAGCGCCGAAATCGATCAGCGTCTGGCGCACGCGCGGAAACGAGATCAGCCGCCGGCAATCGGTATAGACGGGACTTGCCCAGCCCGACGTATAGATGAACGGCTTGTCCGTCATGAAGCGGACGGCATCGACTTCAAGCAGCATCTTTGCCGTCAGTTCGGCCATCACCTCTTTGCTGGGAAAATCGGTCATCGTCGTCTCCGAAGTCTAGTTGACCACCTTCCAACTGATGGTCTCGCCGCCACGATAGATCAAGGCGCGCTCGTCGGGGCCGGCGACCTTCACTTCTTCCGGCGCGGTCCACGGCGCCTTTTCGAGCGTTATCGTCTCGTCATTCGGCGGCATGCGATAATGCTTCGGCCCGTTGATGGAGGCAAATGCCTCGAATTTATCGAGCGCGTTCTCCTCTTCGAAAATCTGCGCGTAGGTCTCGATGGCGACCGGCGCATTGAACATGCCGGGAATGCCGTTGGTCGAAACCTTCTTTGCATAAGGATGCGGCGCGGAATCGGTGCCGAGAAAATAGCAGGCCTCGCCGGACGTCGCGGCCTGGCGCAGCGCCAGACGATCGCGCTCGGTTTTGATCACCGGCATCACATACATGTACGGCTTAAGCCCGTGGCCGAGCCAATCGTTGCGCGTCAGCATCATGTGATAGGGCGTAATCGTGCCGCCGACTTGCGGCGCCGCGCTTTTCACAAAATCGACGCCCTCTTTCGACGACAGATGTTCGAGGATCATGCGCAGCCCCGGGAATTGCTTGATCCATTTCGACAGCAGCCGCTCGATAAACACCTTCTCGCGGTCGAAAATATCGACATCCGGTGCGACATATTCGCCGTGCATCAGAAACGGCATGCCGATCTTTTCCATGCGATCGAGAACGCGCGCGACCTTGCCGTAATCGGTGACGCCGAAGGCCGAGTTCGTCGTCGCATGCGCCGGATAAAGCTTCACGCCGGTGAACAGCCCGTCGCGAAAGCCGCGTTCGACATCGTCCGGGTCGGTGTCGTCGGTGAGATAGCAGGTGATCAGCGGCTTGAACGTCGAGCCTTGCGGCACCGCCGCCATCACCCGCTCGCGATAAGCCACGCCGTCGGCGGTGGTGCGCACCGGCGGCACCAGATTCGGCATCAAAATGGCGCGGCCGAAATTCTTCGCGGTAAACGGCATCACCGCCTTGAGCATCTCGCCGTCGCGAACGTGCAGGTGCCAGTCGTCGGGCTTGCGGATGGTGATACGCGTGGTCATGACCCTACCTTACCCGATTGGCGCGGCGGTTTGCCGACACGGGATTCGCACGTCGCCGACCCGCGCGGACATTGAAAACTTATCATCCGGCGGACTCCGCATCCGTGCGCAAGGATGATTGAACGAGGCATGTCCCAGAATCAATACTTTTCCCAATTTTTGAACATGTTGATTTATTCGTAAGCACGGGCAATGGCTTACGATAATCGCGTTAGCGCCGGTTTGACACCTTCTAAGCCGCCACCGCTGCCGCCACGGCTTCCGGATCCGGCTGCCGATAGGCCTTCAGCCGCGGCAGAACTTCGCGGGAGAACAGCGACAGATTGTCGATGGTCTGCTCGTGGGTCAGGAATCCGGCCTGGCCCATCATCAGAAGATTGCCCATGCCGCCGCAATGTTCGCAAAACGCGATGAGCTGCTCGTGGACATCGTCGGGCGTGCCGCAAAACAAGACGCCGGCATCGATCAGATCGTCGATGGGAGAGGTTTGCATCGAGATGACGCGGCCGGCTTTGGTATAGGTGCGGGGCGGGCTCTCGCCGCGCAGCACGCGCGCATTGTCCTCAGGCGGCAGATAGCCCGGCGGATTGCGGAACGGCAGATGCACGATGGGGCTCGAGCGCAGATAGCCGGCGATCAGTTCGCCCCGCTTCCTCGCCTCTTCGCGATCATTGGCGACGGCGACCAAGCCGAGATAGCCGAAACGGTCGGCGCCCGGCGCCTTGCCGTGCTTGGCGAGATAGCTCTTGCGATAGGCGTCATAGAGCTTGCGCGTGCCGAAGCCGGTGCCGAGCGTCGCCATGACATAACCGCGCTCGCCAAGGACGCGCGCCTGGGTGGCGCTGCCGGTGGTCGACCAGACGGGCGGATGCGGCTCCTGCCAGACCCGCGGCCAGATATTCACCTGGCGATAGTGAAAATATTCGCCTTCCCAGTTGAACGCCCCGTCATGCGTGGTCATCGCCTTGATGATGAAATCATGCGCCTCCCAGAACCGGTCCATCAGATAAACCGGATTCTGGTTCGACGCCGCGACCTCGTAGGGAATGCCTTTGATGAAGCCCATATCCAAACGGCCGCGCGAGATCACGTCGATGGTGGAAAGCTCCTCGGCGACGCGCAACGGATCGGGCCGGTGCCCGATCGGATAGCCGAGCACCAAAAGCCGCGCCCGCTTGGTCGCCCGCGCCAAGACCGCAAGCCCGACCGCGACCGTCGACGACATGCAGGTCGCGGTCTGATGATGCTCGTTGAGCATGATGTCGAGACCGAGTTCGTCGGCGGCCTGATACTCGTCGTAATAGCGATGGAACAGATCGGCGGCGACGCGCGGATCGCATTTGCGGTTCGGCAAGATAACGCGCAGTGAGCCGTTATGATCGTTCCAGGCCGGAGGATAGGCCTGTTCGCTGAACTGATAGACTCTCATGCCACGCGCTCCTGAGCTTTCCCGGCAAAGTCCATTACGTTCTCGGCAAACAGTTTCGGCTGCTCCTCGTGCGGGAAATGCCCGGCCTGCGCGATGGTGTCGAACCGCGCGCCCGGGATCATCGCGCAATAGGCGCGGCCATAAGCCTCGCTGAGCATGCGGTCATGCGTGCCCCACAAAAATAATGTCGGGATGCGGATGCGGTGCAGCCGGCTCTTGAGCCGCGGATTGTGGAAATAGGGATTCCAGGCAAAGCGCGCCGTCGCTTCCCGCGCCCGCGCCGCGGCGAGCACCTCGGCATCCGGCAGCATCTTGTAATCGCGCCGGCCGACGGCGGGATCGCAATAGACCATGGCGAGATATTCCGGATCGGTGACGGCGAAAATATCGGCGATGTCGCGCGTCTCGCGGTCGCCGACTTTGACGCCGACGGCATTGGCCATGACCAGGCGCGAAATCCGCGCCGTCGATTTCACCGCGATCTCAGCGGCGATCCAGGCGCCGAAAGCGACTCCGACAATTGTCACGTCGCGGAGATCGAGCTGGTCGAGCAGGTCAAGATAGAAATAAGACAGATCGTCGACCGACCGCATGCCTTTGGGCAAGTCCGAACGGCCGAAACCGGGATGCGTCGGCGCCAGCACATGCGCGCTCTTGGCAAGCTCATCGAGCGCGGCCGCGGATGGCTCGATCCCATTCTCGGCATGAAGGAAAAGCAGCGGTTTGCTCGTGCCGCGCCCCTTGCCAAGTTCGTTGCCACGCTCGATCAGATCGATCCGGGTGCCCTCGACCACCAGCGAGTTTTTAGCGCTCCCGACCACGATTTCCGCCGCAAGCGACATTCCGCCTCCCATTATTCCTTGCGCGTTTTTCACGCATTGATTTTTCTCGACACCAGACCGTACCGCAGCGGTCTTCTCAAGACCGGCCTGTTGTTCTACCACGTGACACCCATTTTGCCATCGCGCCTGGAAGAACGGAGCCATGCAATGACCGACAGTCAAACGAGCGGCGCCGGAGTAACGATCCAAAGTGGCATCGCTTACGCCCATCATGACGGCGTCGATCTTGCCGGCGACCTCTACCTGCCGAAGAACCCGAAAGCGGTGCCGGCGCTGGTCGCGGTGCATGGCGGCGGTTGGGTCCAAGGCGTGCGCGCAGCCTTCCAATATTGGGGCCCCTATCTGGCGGCCCACGGCATCGCCGTCTTCTCCATCTCCTATCGGCTCGCCACCAAGACCAAGACATTCCCGGAAGCGGTGCAGGACGTGCTCGCCGGGGTGCAATTCCTTCGCGGCAAGGCGGGCGGTTTCGGCATCGACCCGCAGCGCATCGGCCTTCTCGGCGCCTCCGCCGGCGCGCATCTCGCGGCGCTTGCGGCCTTAAGCGGCAAGAAATTCGTCGGCGGCTATCCGAGCGATCCGTTCGCTTCGACCGACGCTTCGGTGAAAGCACTGGTCGGCGTTTACGGCATCTATGACGTTGCGGCGATGTGGACGAACTATCAGATACAGGGCGGCCGCGACAATAATATCCAGAAATTCATGGGCGTGCCGCCGATGGAAAATCGACAAGCTTATTTCGACGCGTCGCCCATCAGCTACGCGACCTTCGACAAGAACTCGATCGGTGTTCTGCTCGTCACCGGTACCGAGGACGATCTAGTCGACCGCAAGGTGCAGACCGACCCGTTCCAGCTCGCGCTCAAACAGGCCAATTTCTTCGTGCGGCCCTGCATCGTTCATGGCGCGCCGCATTACTGGATGAACGATCCGATCGAGGAGCCGGGCAGCTATGGCGCCTTTCTCGCGCCGCGGCTGCTGCGCTTCCTCGCCGAGAAGCTCTAAGCGCAACGTGCCTGAGCGCATTTTACCGGTTCACCGTCGCTTTAATCTTTGTTTCGGCATCATGCCCCATCCGTCACCGGCAAGGTGAGCGCCGACGGGTGTTCCGCCGAATGATGGATCGCGTCGGTCCCGATCTTGTTCGGCGCATAATAATGCGACCACAGCACATCGGTGACGACAGAATCGCCGTTGACGATTTCCAGCCGCACGCGGCTGCCCTTTTTGAACCGGTGCGCCATCGGCTCGATGCTGATATCAAAGCGATAGATTTTCCCCGGCTCGATCGGAGCCGGATCGGCATGCGTGTGATAGGGCTCCATCTCGGTCGATTTCTTGCCATCGAGCGCGCGGTGCGAAGCGCGCAACCAGCCTTTGGTGATCCAGAACGCCCCCGGATTAACGCCTTTGCCGCGCTCGTCGGCCGATTGCGGCATCTGTTCGGACAGTTTGACGAAGAAATCCATGTCGTCGCGCGTCGATGACGCGTAGAGCACCAGCTTGATCGGGCCCGCGATCTCCAGATCCTGCGCCAGCGGTGCTGTGGTGAAAGTCAGCACGCGGCGTGCCGGATCGGGCTGATTGTCCGGGCCGAAACCGACGACGCCGATCATCCAGCCTGGATTGGGATAAGTGTAAGAGGTCTGTTGCTCGCCCGAGGCCGTCTCTCGCGTGAGGCCGCCGTCGTTGAGCGACGTGACGCTGCCGGTCTTTTCCGCGCTCAAATTCCACGCGACGTAGCGCACATCGTTCGGCGGCCAGGTCTCGGACGTGCGCACGGCGTCGGCGCCGCGGACGAAATATTCGACCTCCGGCCGCTCCGGATAATCGGTCTTTTGGCCTTTGAGATAATGATCGTAGAACGGCAGCAAGAGCTTCTCGTGCAGTTCCGGGCTGTTGAACTCGCGATTGGCGACGAACGCATTCACCGGGCCGATCATTTTCAGCTTCTTCGGGCCGCGGGCGCGGCGATAGCCGTCGATATTGCCGCGGGTGTGCAGATCGACCTTGCCCCAGACGCCGACCGAATAAAGCGGCACTTCGATCTGGTGCAGATGTTCGGCGGCGCTTCGTTCGCGCCAAAACTCGTCGTAAGTCGGATGCTGCTGCAGCTGCAGATTCAAGTCGTAGGGCTGCTCGCGCGGAAATTCGCCGTTCGCCGGATGGCGGTTGATGATGCGGTTCTGGTTCCACCAATAGCTGCCGAAAAAATCGCTGAGCATGCCGCCCTGATAGACCGAGGCGCGGTAGGGATCGTTGAGCCCGTCGAAGGCGGCGATGCAGGCCAGCGACGGCGGCCGCTGGATCGCCATCCACCATTGCAGCATACAAAAATAAGACTGCCCGATGCCGCCGACCTTGCCGCTCGACCAGGGCTGGCGGCCGAGCCATTCGACGACGTCATAAAGATCCTGCTGCTCGTTGCGATCGAGAAAGCGAAACTCGCCGCCCGATTTGCCGCAGCCGCGCGCGTCCATATGCGCATAGACGTAACCGCGCGCGACATAGAGCCCGATCGGCCCGGTCTCGCGCCATAAAAATTGTGGCGACGCCGGCAGCGTATTGTTGTCGTAGCGATAAGGCGCCGCGCCCAGCACGACCGGAAACGGGCCGTCGCCCTCGGGCATATACAGCGCGACCGCGATTTCGACGCCGTCATGAACGCGGATTTTGACTTCGCGGCGGTTCGGCTGTTTTGCGTCGGTCATCGGTTTCCCCCGCTGCGGTGACGACCATAGGGGAAATGGTGCGGAGCGAGCAACGCCGACGCAGCGAGGCGCCGCGTTCTCGCGGTGCATGCGCACTCGGGCTTTGCGGAGGCCGTAGCTCGGATGGAGCGCAGCGCAATCCGGGAACGATGGTGACGCCCGCAATGTCACATGAATCGGGACGGCGGTCAGCGCGGTTTGCGCGACCGCTTCAGGCGACGCAGGCGACGGCTTGTTTGGTCACAAGCTGCGACGAGCGCAGCTTGTATTTATTCATCGTAAATTTTTCGACGCGGTTCGATGACGAATAAGAAAAAAGCAACTCCGGCCATAGCTACCACGGCAAGCACTATGAGAAATGTTTCCATGACCGATGCTCCGGATTTATGGTGCGTGGCGGAGCCGGCCAGCAAGTCGGGTCTAGCTCAGCTACGCATGAAGAAATGTCTCAGTGGGAGATGTTCAGGCGGCTCGTAAAACGATCTTGAGCAAGCAAATTTTTGCAACGCGCCTTTTGTACAGCTTGCTAACAAACAGGCGACAAAAGCAAGCTTTCCTTTTGATCGTCCGCCGCTGCCATTTCAGCAGCCGGCTCGATTTCAATGATCGCGATGTAACAATACCCGGACGGGCGGCGAGTCCACATGTCGCGCGGGCGCGGCCGCGTCAAACGGCCGCGCCCTCGGCAGATGATGAAATTACTGCACCCGGGTTTGCGCCGAGCGCCCCGCGTTCTGGATGAGCGACCGCGTCGGCCGCAGCGCCTGGCGATGAGCGGCAGGCGCGGCAGGCGCTGCTTCTGCGGCCGGCCCCCATGACCCCCATTTCAGCTCGCCCGAGGAGTCAAAATAGTGCGGCAACAGACTGCCGTCGTGACTGAGCGCCTGAGCGAATCCCGGCGACGAGCCGACACCGGCAAACAATGCCACGGCGAATATGAGCGGAAGATAATTTTTAACGGCAACAAGCTTCTTCATAGTACATCTCCCTAACTAGCCGACCGCAGCCTGGCTGGGTCGTAAAGTTTGAGGTGTGGCGGCCTGTCGCATTCGACTATTGAGAAGATGCGAAACAGTCTGTTCGAGCGCGGTGAATAATCGAGATCTTGAATATCCGGGTGCGCCGCGCCATCGCGCCGAGGCGTTTTAGGCTATTTTGGCAAGGGGACGGTTAGGCTTGAGCGCGTTGCTCGTACAGCCACGTTTTTACGCGCACGATCATTTCCTCTTGCGTGCAGGAACGCCTGTCGACGATCTTTTTCGGCTCGGCGCTCGCAGTCCGGACCAGAAAACGATCGGGATGATTCCCGCCGCCATCCACCAGCCGAAACGCATCGGTCGCGTCGCAGTTAATTTCCAGCGTCGTTCTCGATTGACTGAGCAGCTTGATTTTGCCGCCGGAAATTTCCAGGGCGATATTGTCTCTTTTAACGGTCGCGAGCAGGTCCTCGGATACGCGCCGCACGATACTTTGCGCGTCCGTCTCGTCGATCAAATTCGCTGGTCCGCCATCGAAGATTCCCATGTCTTTGTCCTCCAGCCTCACCGACGGCGCCGAAATTCGATGCCGTCAAAAATCCGCAGCCACGAGCTCATACGACCCTTTTTGCGCCCGCTTGTACGCCTTGGTCGCCGCGGCGTATATCGCAGGCCGATGGGCATCGAAGGCGAGAAGCAGGCTCGCCTCTTCGCGATCGAGCTTCGGCTGCAATCGCTTGAGCGCGTCCTCGGTCACGTAGAACGACCATTCCATCGCGCTGTCATGCCCCCAGAACCGGACGGCGCGCCGGGTCGGATCAAAAACTCGGCTTTGGTTGGGAAAATTGAGCATGGTCGCGCGCGTTCATGCGCGCGTCTCCGTATCAGTTTCTCTGTGCGGCACGTGTCTGTGTCGGCCATGACGAAGGCGTCGTGCTTCGACATGCCTGATCATCAACCTGCCTGTTATAACGCACTGAACGGATCGAGTGATCAAGTAATTGGAAGATATATCGGGCCGCGACGCGCGAAATGTCGCTCGCCGCGGAAATATCATTGCTGAAATCGCTGCCGGAATTCGACGAAAGTCGCGAAAGATTGGTCGGAGTGATAGGATTTGAACCTACGACCCCCTCGTCCCGAACGAGGTGCTCTACCAGGCTGAGCCACACTCCGCCAATACCGCGATAAGGGTAGGAACGCGGCTTATACAGTCGCCGTTCCAGCGCCGCAAGCCGCTGCTTATCCGCTTGCGCCCGCAGGCAATTTAGGCACTCTGTCGGCGCCATGACAGCCCCTGTGATCACGCGCGTTTTGCTGGCCAATGCCGCCGCGACCGGCGATGCGGCGCGGATCCTCGCGGCGGGCGGACTGGTCGCGTTTCCGACCGAGACGGTTTATGGGCTCGGCGCCGACGCCACCAATGGCGCGGCGGTGGCGCGGCTTTACGAGGCCAAGGGCCGGCCGGCGTTCAATCCGCTGATCGCGCATGTGACCGACATCGCGGCGGCGCTGAAGCTCGCGCAGTTCGACGCCGACGCGGCGCGGCTTGCGGCGGCGTTTTGGCCGGGGCCGCTGACGCTGGTGCTGCCGAAAGCTGAAACCTGTACCGTCAGCGACCTGGCGACGGCGGGTCTCGACAGCATCGCGGTGCGCGTGCCGCAGCATGCGGTGGCGCAACAGTTGCTCGCGGCGTTCGGCCGGCCGGTCGTGGCGCCGTCGGCGAACCGCTCCGGCCATGTGTCGCCGACTACGGCGACGCATGTGCTGGCCGATCTCGGCGGCCGCATCGAACTCGTCGTCGATGGCGGCGCGACGCCGGTCGGCGTCGAGTCCACCATCGTCTCCTGTCTCGGCGAACCTGCGCTGCTGCGGCCCGGCGGCGTGCCGCGCGAGGCGATCGAGCGCGTGCTCGGGCGCGCGCGCGCCGAGCCGCCGGCCGGGATTGCGGTTGAGGACACCCCGCTCGCGCCTGGCATGCTTGCTTCGCATTACGCGCCGCGGACGCGGTTGCGGCTCGACGCCAGACGCGTCGAACCGGGCGAAGCGCTGCTAGCATTCGGTCCCGTCACGGCGCCAGGCGCGGAAAAAGCGGCGAAGACGTTGAACCTTTCCGCGCGTGCCGACCTCATAGAGGCGGCGGCCAATCTGTTTTCGCATTTGCGCGCGCTCGACGCCGCCGGTGCGACGATGATCGCGGTGATGCCGCTGCCGCATGACGGTTTAGGCGAGGCGATCAACGACCGTTTGCAGCGCGCCGCCGCGCCGCGCTGAGGAGACATGCCGAGAGGCGACATGACACCTTATCGCCTGCTGTGCGCGGCTGTCGCAGCAGCTTTGATCCTGAGCGCCGGTGCTTTGTTCGGCGGGGCGGCACACGCCGAAGTGCAGAAATTTCTCAACCCGTGCGGCGGCCAGCAGCTGTGCCCGTCCTATCAGCTTGTGCTCACGCCGCGGACGGCTGGGTGCTCGATAAGGACGCAACGGCGAAAAACAAGGTGCAGATCATCGTGCCGAAGGGCAAGACCTTCGCCAATGCCGAACCACTGATCTACGTGCAGGTCTTTTATCACCCCGATAAGCAGCAATTGCTCGACGATTTCGCGCGCGTCAGCAACGAGCGCTGGCTCGCCGCCAATGCCAGCGCCAAGATTTCGCAATTGCCTGCGGTGGCGCGCACGAACGGCAAGCCCGGCTTCCTGCGCTTTGCCTCGATAATCCGAAGAAAGCGCAGCAGGCCTACGAGGTCGGCGCACTCGGGGTGGACAACGACAAAGACGGCAACAAATTCATACTCGACGTGGTGATGAGCGGCAGCAGCAGGCAGGCGCTGGAGCGCGCTAAGGCGTATTATGTTGCCTTCCTGAAGGCGAATTGATCGATTATCTTACCGGCGTCATCCGTAACGGAAGCGCCACGAAAATGCTCGATAAGCCGGACAACAAGCCAGAAAAAGCAATCAGCCCCGAACTGCTCGCCCGCTTCGCGGCGATCGTCGGCGAGAAATTCGCCATTACCGATCCGCAATCGCAGACGCCGTATCTGGTCGAGATGCGCGATCTGTTCCGCGGCCACACGCCCGTGGTGCTGCGGCCGGGTTCGGTCGCCGAAGTTTCGGCGATCCTGAAACTCGCCAACGACACCGGCACGCCGATCGTGCCGCAGGGCGGCAATACCGGCCTGGTCGGCGGCCAGATCCCGCACCACAACGAGATCGTGCTTTCGGTCAACCGGCTCGACCGCATCCGCGAGGTCGATCCGACCTCGAACACCATTACTGTGGAATCCGGCGTCACGCTGCAGCGCACGCGCGAGGCCGCGGCCGAAGTGGACCGGCTCTATCCGCAATTGCTGCCGTCAGAGGGCACCTGCACCATCGGCGGCAATCTCTCGACCAATGCCGGTGGCACCGCCGCGCTGGCGCACGGCATCGCGCGCTCGCATGCGCTCGGGCTCGAAGTGGTGCTCGCCGACGGCCGCGTGCTCAACAATCTCAACAAGCTGAAGAAGGACAATACCGGCTACGATCTGAAAAACCTGTTCATCGGCGCCGAAGGCACGCTCGGCGTCATCACCGCGGCCGTGCTGCGGCTGGTGCCGCGGCCGCGCGCGATCGAGACCGCTTTCGCCGGCGTTACATCGCCGGAAGCGGCGCTTGAGCTCCTCGGCCTCGCGCAGGCGCACGCCGGCAATGACGTGACGAGCTTCGAGATCATGACCCGGCGCGGCATCGAGCTTGTGCTCGAACACTCCTCCGGCAGCCGCGATCCGCTCGCTACGCCGCACGACTGGTATGTGCTGATCGAACTGTCGTCGCAGCAGAGCGAAGGCACGCGCCTGGTGCTGGAAGAAATTCTCGAACAGGGCCTCGAACACGGCCTCGTCGCCGACGCCGCCGTCGCCGACAGTCTCGAACAGGCCAAGGCGTTCTGGCGCATCCGCGAAATGTTCGGCGAAGTGCAGCGCCATGCCGGCGGCTCGATCAAGCACGACGTCTCGGTGCCGGTCGCTGCCGTGCCGGCCTTCATCGCCGAGGCCAATGCCGCGGTGACCAAGCTCATTCCGGGGGCGCGGCCGCTGCCGTTCGGCCATCTCGGCGACGGCAACATCCATTATAATGTCACCCAGCCCGAGGGCGCAGACAAAGCCGAATATCTCAAGCGCTGGAACGACGTGAACGCCGCGGTCTTCGCGGTGGTGAAAAAGTTCGGCGGCTCGATCTCCGCCGAGCACGGCATCGGCGTGATGAAGCGCGACCTGTTGCCGTCGGTGAAGGACCCGGTGGCGCTCGAGCTGATGCGCAGCATCAAACACCTGCTCGACCCGAACAGCATTCTCAATCCGGGCAAGGTGTTGTAGGCGCGTGCGCCGCTGCGCATGATCGCGTTCGCCACATTTGAGCGGCCACATTCCAGCAGGCCAGTGCTCATCTCACGGGTTCCAGCGCCCGACGTTCCAACCTGAATTCGCCGCGATTACGCCCAACGACTCAGATCAATGTTCGGCCAATAAAAAACTGAAGGCAGTAGGAGAGTAGGAGCGCGACTACTCGTAGGGGAAGGAGTATGGCTTATGGGACGAGAACATCCCTTGCCGCGCTATGGCCAGCACAATCATCGCGAGCACAATGATCGTTGGGAAAACAACGATCGTGGAAGAAATGGCCGCGAGAAACACGGCAATCCGTCGTCGCTGCGGCACGACTTTACGGAGCCGGACGTCCAATCGCTCATGGAAGAAAATACCCAGCTGCGAAAGCTTGTGACTGAATTGTCCGGGCTGGTTGCAAAGAACGTCATGCTTCGCAGATGAGGGGCACCTGAGGCTGCTAACTGGCCCCACCACCACGCAGCAGCCTCTCTTTCCCTGAGCGCTCCCGAATTTGAAAACCGAAAACGCGCACAGAAGGCTCGGGAACGCCCTATAGTTCATCTGCCGTTTGCAATGAATCAAGCCTGGTACATGACGGTTTGACGGTTCAAGAACGAATTCTCATCGCCGGAGCCGGCCCCGTCGGTCTCGTTGCCGCCGCCCACCTTGCGCGCGGCGGCATTCCGGTCACGGTGTTCGAGGCGGGGTCCAATCTGTCCGAGGAATCGCGCGCCTCGACATTCCACCCGCCGACGCTCGACATGCTGCATGCGCTGGGCGCGGCGGAACCGCTGATCGCGCAGGGGCTCAAGGCGCCGGCGTTCCAATATCGCTCGAAAAAGCATGGCCTGCTGGCGCAGTTCGATTTCGGCGCCATTGCCTACGCCACGCAGCATCCGTTTCGGCTGCAATGCGAGCAATCGAAGCTCACGCGCATCTTGTACGAGCAAATGCGCGGCCATCCGAATTTCGAATTGCGCTTCGACAGCCGCGGTCACGGACGTCAGCCAGGACGCCTCCGGCGTCGAGATCACGATCGACGGCAACGGACGCAGCGAACGCCATCGCGGCCGCTATCTGATCGGCGCCGACGGCGCGAGCAGCAAAGTCCGCCGCGCGGCGGGCATCGAATTCGAGGGCTTTACCTGGCCGGACCGGCTCTTGGTGGTGAGCACGCCGTTCGATTTCCACAGCGTCATCCCGGGTCTGGACTCGGTGAGCTATGTCGCCGACCCGGAGCGCTGGTATTTCCTGCTGCAAATCCCCGGCCTGTGGCGCGTCATGTTTCTGGTCAACGAAGACGCCAGCGACGAGCGCGTACAGACGGAAGAGTTCGCCCAAGCGCTGATGGCCGGCGTCGTTCCCGGCGTCACCAACTACGAGATCGACCACATCACGCTTTACAAGGTGCACCAGCGGGTGGCGAAAACATTCCGGCAGGGCCGCATATTCCTGGTCGGCGATGCCGCCCACATCAACAATCCGCTCGGCGGCATGGGGATGAACGGCGGCATCCACGACGCCGTCAATCTCGCGGCGCGGCTCGCCGCGGTCTGGCACGGCGCGGCATCCGATGCAGAGCTCGACCGCTTCGACAAGCAGCGGCGGCTGGTGACGCTCGAATACATCCAGAAACATACGATCCAGAACAAGAAGAACCTGGAATCGTCCGGCGACGAATTCGGCCGCTCGCTGCGCGCCATTGCCGGCGACCCGGCGCGCACGCGCGACTACCTGTTACGCACCTCGATGATCGCGAGCCTGCATCGCGCGGAGGAACTGGGTTAGCCCTCGATCTCAAGGCGCAATAGATGTATTGAATCCTTCGGGAGAAACGCCGATCGATCATTGGGCCGGCCTGCATGCTGACGAAACCAGAAACGCCCGCCAAGAATCCGGCAACGGCTGTGCAGATGTGGCTGGCGCAGTTCCAGAAGGCCCTCGCCGCGGGCGACCAGGTTTCGCTCACGTCGCTGTTTCTGGAGGACAGCTATTGGCGCGATGTGCTGGCGCTGACCTGGCGTATCACGACGATCAACGGCGCCGACGCTATCGTCTGGCGAGCTGAGAGCGCGGACCGGCGCGGCGCGGCCTGGTGAATTCGCCATCGATGAGGATCGCACCGCGCCGCGCTGGGTGACGCGCGCCGGCACCGACGCGATCGAAGCGATCTTCAAGTTCGCGACCAAAGACGGTCGCGGCAGCGGCCTGTTGCGGCTCACGCCCGATACCCGCGACGGCGGCAACCTGAAAGGCTGGACGCTGCTGACAACGCTTGAGGCGATCAAAGGCCACGAAGAAAAGCGGTCGCCGCCGGGAGGTAAAGCCTATTCGCGCGATTTTCGCGGGCCCAATTGGCTCGACATGCGCAAAGCCTCGGCCGCTTATGCCGACCGCGATCCCGCCGTGCTGGTTGTCGGCGGCGGTCAGGCCGGACTCTCGGCCGCGGCATGCCTCGGTCAATTGGGCGTCGATACGCTGATCGTCGATTGCGAACCGCGCATCGGCGACAATTGGCGCAAGCGCTATCACGCGCTGGTGCTGCACAACCAGATGCACGTCAATCACCTGCCCTATATGCGCTTTCCGCCGAACTGGCCGGCTTACATCCCGAAAGACAAGATCGCTGGCTGGTTCGAAGCTTATGTCGAGAGCATGGAGCTTAACTACTGGGCCTCCACCACATTCGAACGCGGCACTTACGATGAAAAGAACGGACGATGGTCCGTGATGCTGCGCAGCGCGGACGGCACGGCGCGCGAGATGCACCCGCGCCACGTCGTCATGGCGACCGGGCTGAGCGGTGCGCCGAGCGTTCCTGACATCCCCAGCTTGAACAGGTTCGCCGGGCCGGTTCTGCATTCCAGCCAATACGACGAAGGCGACACGTGGAAGGCCAAGAGCGTTCTTGTCATCGGCTCGGGCAATAGCGGCCACGATATCGCGCAGGATCTGCATGCCAGCGGTGCCAAGGTCACGCTGGTGCAGCGCAGCTCGACCATGGTCGTCAATGTCGAGCCGAGCGCCCAATTGCCCTATGCGCTCTATGACGAAGGACCGCCGCTCGAGGACTGCGACCTCATTACCATGTCGGTGCCGCTGCCGCTCGCCAGAAAGAGCCACCAGCTTCTTACCGAGAAGGCCAGGCTTATCGACCAGGAACTGCTCGACGGCCTTGAGCGCAAAGGCTTCAAGCTCGACTTCGGCGAGGACGGTACCGGCTGGCAGTTCAAATACCTGACCCGCGGCGGCGGCTATTATTTCAATGTCGGCTGTTCCGATCTCATCGTCAAAGGCGAGATCGGCCTGATGCAATTTTCCGACATTGCCGGTTTCGTCGCGGACGGCGCGCGGCTGCGGAGCGGCGAGATCATTGCCGCCGACCTGATCGTGCTGGCGACCGGCTATAAGGATCAGAACTATCTGGTGCGCAAATTGTTCGGCGACGGCGTCGCCGAACGCATCGGCCCGATCTGGGGATTCGGCGCGAACCAGGAATTGCGCAACATGTTCGCGCGCACCGCCCAACCCGGCCTGTGGTTCATCGCCGGCAGTTTCGCGCAGTGCCGCATTTATTCGAAATATCTGGGCTTGCAGATCAAGGCCTACGAGATCGGCCTATTGCCTTGAAGCTGCGGCGTTCTAACGCAACTTCCGCTTTGCCGCTTTCTTCCTTGCAATCTTCCTTTTGACCGTTTTCCTTTTGGCCATTTTCTTGCCCGCCGCTTTCTGAGCGGACATTTTCTTGTTCTTGCGCCGGCGCCGCGCCGCCCTCTCACGGCACGCCGGGCACAGGCAGCGGCGGCGGCCCTTGAAAAAGTACGCGCGATAGTCGGAACCGTAGTCGTAGGTGATTTCTTCCTCGGGCTCGATGCGCCGCAACGCCACAATCACGATGCCGCCGTTGCGCGTGATCGGCTCGGCGTTCGGACGGCAGGAATGATTGACGTAGCGCGCCAAATTCCAGCGCGGCGAACCGTCGATGGTCCATTTGCTGTTGAGAATGAACAGGTAGCGCGCATCCCGCGCCTCTCGGCGGATCGCCTCCTCTTCGGTCAAAAGCGGCCCGCGATAGGCGACGATGTGCGTCCGCCGCTTGATCGGCTTGACTGCGAACATGCCAAGGCCGGTTGCCGAGCGGCCAATTCGGAATGCACGTCTAGGCATTTGCCGCGACTATGCAGCAGATTCGCGCGATGTCATCAGCGATCTGCGGTTGCGTCCCGGCTTGCGGCTTTCACCGGGCCGGCAGGCCGACGACCGAGGTCCACTTTCACGTTCTTTCGCAGGGGATTGCGCCTACCGGCGTCGCGGCGTTCGCCGCGCAACTCGGCGGCATGCTTGCGGCGGCCATGCTTGCGGCGGCCATGCTTGCGGCGGTCAGGCTCGGCGGCTGGCTGTGGCGGCCGGCGGATCCGCTTTTCGGTCAGTGCAGCTTGAGCAAGTCCGAGACTTTGACGAACGAGTAGCCCTCCGCGCGAAGCTTCTTGATGACGTCGGGAAGCGCAACCGCCGTTTCCGGCGCATCGGGGCCGCCATGCATATGCAAGATCACGACGCTGCCCGGATGCACGTGAGCGACGACATTCGAGATGATTGCCTTTGCGCTCCTCTGAAAACCATCGCCGCCTTCCACGTCGCCGTTGATGACGGTGTAGTCCTCGCTTTCGACGCGTTTGACGTCGTCCGCATCGAAACACAGGCCGGGAAAGCGGAAATATCTTTTGTGCGAGACCGCGTATTTCTTCAGGAGATCGTCGGTCTTCTGCACTTCGGCGGCTTCGTTGGATTTCTTCACCGCGGGCAGGCCGTAGCACGGCGAACGAAAGCCGCCGTGCGAATAGCTGTGATTGCCGAGCTCGAACAGCGGGTTTTCCGACAGGTTTTTGGTGACGGCCGGATAGGCTTCGATCCACAGGCCGGTGAGGAACAGCGTTGCCGGCACATTCTCGCGCTGCAGCGTTGCGATGGCATTGGCGTTGTACCACGACGCGACTTTGCCGCTTCTCAGCTCGTCGCGCATTTTCAGCGTCATATCGGCGTCGAAGGTCAGCGCGACCACTTTCTGGCCGGTGACGGCATGATCGAAGCCAAAAGCTGGATGCGAGGCTGGGTGCAAACCTGGATTCAAGGCTGGATGCAAGCCGGACTGCAAGTTGGGGCGCGTGCCGGGGAACGAGCCGAAACCGGCGCCGAAGCCAGTGCCCGAGTGCTGCTGCGGCGCCCCAAGGGCCACGGGCGGCAAAGCGGGGAGAGCGGCGCACAACAATGCACCTGCCGTCGACAGAACTATCGCAATCGGCTTGATGTGGGTTTTCATAGCCGTGGACATGAGACAGCGCCGGTGCTCCGGCCCCGGCACGACGTGACGGGCCCACTATGACGCGGTTTTGACGGCTGAGTTAGGTCCCGCGCCTATTTGGCCGCTGTTGCCTCGGAATAACGCGAATAGAACAGCGTGACCCGCTGCTGCCACATCTCCACGAAGGCGCCCGAGGTCAGATTGTCGACCGATTTCCAGATTTGCTTGATGGCGGGAAGCGTATTCTGCCAAACAGCGCGCTTGCACCATTTCTCGCCCTTTTGGCGGCCTTCGTCGGTGGCGCACATCGATTTCCAGGCGATCCGCTCCGGATGGCTGACGTGTTCCTCGGCACCCTGCGTTCCCTGCTGATGGATCAGATAGAGGTCGCTGAGAGTCGGCTTCTTGTGCGTATTAAGCTCAAACAGGATGGCCGCAGTGATAAATTTGTAGGCGGCGGCAATGGCATTGTCGCGAGAATCGACGATATCGCCCGATCCGTATTTGTCGAACTCATAATGGCTGAGCTGAAAGAGACCGATATACGATCCGGTGCGTTGCTTCGGATCGAAACCGGATTCGATCTTGGCAACCGCTTTCATGAAGCTGGTATCCAAGCCTAAAACATCGCACGCGAGTTTGATCTCGTCGATGGCCGTCCCGGCCGGAATATTTTTCAGCGCAGCCAAAACCGTATCTGCCGGCTTCGTATCAGGCGGAACCTCGGAATAGACGTAATAGGCCAGATAGGAGAGGTCCGGCTTCACCGGCATCGAGTCCGGATAATTATCCTCGACCGGAACGTTCGTTCCGATCACTCTTTCTTGGTCTTTTCCAGAATTATCCGTTTGTTCGCTTGTTGAAGTATCCGCGGTAGCGCCCTCTTGAGGCACTGGCACCGGGGGATTGGGCGCGGGCTCGCGCTCCGCAAACGGATACGCGATTGTCATTGCCACAATGACTATGCCCGCGAACTGGAAAGTCTTCACGCCTCTCCGCCCCCGACGGCTCCGTTACGCGCCCGGAGTCGAAATGCGACCACGTACGTCGCGCCGTGACAAGAAACTTTGCTCGCGAAGCGCCAATTCCAGTTACGATTCGAGGTCCTAGTTGCGCATCTACAACAAGAACTGTGGACAGTGTCCCGCAATGAGACAAAAGCAAGGCAATGGAACTCTTGCAGCGGACTCTCAAATCGAGATTTGCCGGCCGATCTCGACGACCTGTTCGCTCGGCAAGCGGAAATAGTCGGTGACGTGGGAGGCGTTGCGCAGCATGGCGGCAAACATCATTTCCTGCCAATGCGGCAACGCCGGGCCGCGCTCCTTGTGCAGAATGATTTCGTGGCCGACGTAATAGATCACGTCGTCGAGACGGACCTCGCAGCCTTTCTGCCCGGCTTCATGCATGAGGCGCGGAATATCGGGCCGCTGCATGAAGCCGAAATGCGTGGTCACCCGCCAAAAATCCTCGCCTTCCTTGGCGATCGTCATCAGGTCGGGCCAGCTCACCCGCGGCCGCAACTCGGTCAGAACGCGCAACACCAAGACATGCTCGTGCAGCGCGCGGTTCTGTTTGATATGCCACAGCATCACTGGCGGCACGCCGTTCGAGGTGCGTGTCAGGAACACGGCGGTGCCCGGCACGCGCGGAATGTTGCGCGCCTTGATGTCCTCGAGAAATTTCGCGACCGGCACCGGCGTCTGTTCCAATCGGTTGGCGACGGCGACCGAACCGCGGTGCCAGATCAGCATGGCGCCATAGACCAAAGCCGCGAGCAAAAGCGGCACGTAGCCGCCCTCGGCGATCTTGAGCGAATTCGCAGCGAAGAATCCGGCGTCGATGAATATGAACACGGACGCAAGCGCGGCGCTGGCCCAAAAGCTCCAGCGCAGAACTTCGCGCATGGCGATGAACAAGAGGAACGACGTCATCAGCATGGTCAGCGAGACGGCAATACCGTAGGCGGCAGCGAGATTGTCGGATTTGCGGAACAACAGCGTCAGCGCGATGGTGACTATCATCAGCAGCCAGTTGACGACGCCGACATAAATCTGGCCGTAGCCCTTATCCGAGGTTTGTTTTATGTGCAGGCGCGGCAGCCAGCCGAGCTGGATCGCCTGCCGCGTCATCGAGAAGGCGCCGGTGACGATGGATTGGCTGGCGATGATCGTCGCTACCGTCGCCAGCCCAACGAGCGGCATGAGCAGCGACTCCGGGCACAGCCGGTAGAAAATATTATCGGCGATGGACGCGCCCTTGAGCGCGATCGCGCACTGGCCGGCATAATTGAGCACCAGACAGGGAAACACGATCCACGACCACGCGGCGCGGATCGGCCGCTTGCCGAAATGGCCCATATCGGCATAGAGCGCCTCGGCGCCGGTGACGCAGAGGAAAATGCCGCCCAGCACCAAAAAACCGCCATAGCCGTTGGTGGCCAGCAGCCGGACGCCGTAAAGCGGATTGAGCGCGAGCAACACCCACGGGTCCTTAGAAATCCCCCACAGGCCGAGCACGCCGATGGTGACGAACCAAATCGCCATGATCGGCCCGAAGGCCGAGCCGATGCGCGCGGTGCCCAGCGGCTGCACCGCAAACAGTCCCGCGAGAATGATGACGGCGCAAGGCAACACATATTGCTCGAAACTCGGCGCCGCGATGTTGAGCCCTTCGAGCGCGGAGAGCACCGAAATGGCCGGCGTGATCGCGCCGTCACCATAGATCAGCGCAGCTCCGAGCAGCCCCGCGATGACGATCAGCGGGCGGCTATGCCGCTGCGCGCCGAGAAGCGACATCAAGGCGAGGATGCCACCCTCGCCCTCGTTGTCGATGCTCATCGCGACCACGACGTATTTGACCGTCGTGATCATGAACAACGTCCAGATCAAAAGCGACAGGATGCCGAGAATGCGGTCCGGCGTCGGGTCGCCGTGCAGAAAGTCGAACGCGGTCTTGAGCGTGTAAAGCGGGCTCGTGCCGATGTCGCCGAACACGATGCCAAGCGCCGCAAGACCGCTGAGCGCAAGCCCGGTGCGGGCAACGTGGGGAACGACTGGTTCGTGAATTTCGTCAGTGGCCGAAGTCATTTTGGATCACGATCGATTGCGAGTATCGAAGCTGCATCGCTCCGACGTCCCCCTCGCCGACCATCTCCTTGAGCGAAAATGGATTGTTTCCCGTGACACCGTCATGACACGGTCATTTGCACCGATCTTATGCGAGTTACCGCGCGCGGGCTAGGTTGTACGCCGCCGAACCTCGACGTTCGCAATTACGTTGTAAACAAGCGCGTCGGTGTATCGACCAGAATACGGTGCCGTGTTTCCTCATCCGGCGTCCAGTCGTGGAACAGGTCGAGCAGATGGCCGTCGTCGGGCATCACCGCGGCCGGGATCGAGGGATGCGGCCAATCGGTGCCCCAGATCATGCGCTCCGGATTGGCACGCACCAGCGCCTCGTGCAGCGGCTTGGCGTCGGCATAATCCGGATATTGTTCCGAGCAGCGATAGACCGCGGACAGCTTCACGTAAGCGTGCCCGTCGCCGACGAGTTTGAGCAGCGCCTGGAAATTCGGATCGGCGACGCCGGCAAGCGCCGGAACCATGCCGAGGTGATCGACGACGACATTCATGTCGCGCGAAATATCGCGTAGCGCCGCAGCCCGTGGCGCCAGCATGCGATAGTCGCAGAAGAATTGCGCGACCCAGCCGAGATCGGCCATGGTCTTGCGAAATACTTCGAAGACGTCGAGGTCGACGCCGCGGACGTAATTCGGCCGTTGCGGGAACAGATGAAAGCGCAAGCCGCGCATGCCGAGCCGGTGCCAGTCGCGCAGCGTTTCCGGCGTGATGCTCGTGTCGGTGATGGCGACGCCGCGCAGGCGCTGCGGAAACCGCGCGAGCGCGTCGAGCACGACGCGATTGTCGTAGCCGTGCGCGTTGCCCTGCACGATGAGGCCATTGGCAAAACCGAGATGATCGAGCAGTGCGATCAGCTTCTCCGCCGGTGCGTCCGGCGGTGTGTAGCCGCGCCCGGGCGTATAGGGGAATTTGTCCGACGGTCCGAAAATGTGGAAGTGGGTGTCCCAGGCGCCGGGCGGCGGCAGAACGCGCGGGCGTTTCGGCCGCGGCAGCGGCCCGGCGATGCGTGGCGGGTCGGTCTCCATCAGCCGAGCTTGATATTTGCTGCTTTGACCACGCCGTCCCACAGCTTCATCTGGCTCTCGATATAGCTGCGGAATTCATCCGGCGTGTTCTGATGCGTTTCGACGTTGAGTTCGGCGAAGCGCGCGGTCACCAGCGGCGAAACCAACGCCTTGTTGGCGGCGGCATTGAGCTTTTGCACGATGGCGGTCGGCGTGCCGTGCGGCACGAAGACCCCGTTCCAGTCGTAGCCTTCAAATCCCGGTAAGGTATCGGAGAACGCCGGAAGATCCGGCAGGCTCGCTAGCCGGCCTTTGCCGGTATGCGCGATCGCCTTCACCTTGCCGCCTTTGATCAAGCCGACCGCGGACGAGCCGTTGGCGAAGAAAAATTGCACCTGGCCCGCCATGACGTCGGTAAGCGCCAGCCCGCCGCCGCGATACGGCACGTGATTGATCTTGATGCCGGCTTTTTCCCGGAACAATTCCAGCAAGAGATGTTGCAGCGTGCCGTTGCCGGACGATGCCATGTTGATGCCGTCCGGCGCCGCCTTGGCATAGGCGATGACGTCGGCCACATTTGTCACCGGCACCGAGGGCGTTACGACGAGAATATTCGCCACCTCGCCGACCAGCACAACGGGATCGAAATCCTTGCGGTAGTCGAACGGCAAGCTTGGATAAAGCGAGGCGTTCACCGAGAACGCCGTGGCGTCGTGCAAAATCGTGTAGCCGTCGGGCGTGGATTTGGCGACGACCTCCTCGCCGATCGTGCCGCCGGCGCCGCCGCGATTCTCGATGGCGAACGACTGGCCGATATCCTCGCCCAGCTTGGCATAGAGAATGCGCGCCGTGGTGTCGGCGCCGCCGGCCGGCGGATAGGGCACGATGACGCGCACCGGACGAACCGGCCATGCGGTTTGTGCGTTGGCGCGGCCAGCGAATGGCGTGGCCGCCATGGCTGCTAACAACGTCCGTCTTGTGAGATCGGCTTTGATCATTGTCTCCCTCTGCCCGGTTTTGCCGCAACTTAGCACCGGAACGGGGGACGGGAAAATGTCGCCGTAAGGCGTTTCACAGGACCGATACTGCACGCAAGCCGTAACGGCAGTCCGTTAGATCGAAAGCGAAAGCGCTTCCTTCAGTCCGCGCCGGCCGGCGGCGGTAACGGCGAGGGCGCGCGTATCACCAATACGCTCGATCCATTTCAGATCGAAACACCGTTGCGCGAAGGCCGCGCCGACCGCGCCGCCGATATGCGCGCGGCGCTCGGTCCAATCGAGGCAGGGCCGGCAAAATACCCGGCGTTTTGCGCGCGCGTCGGAAAGATCGACGCCGAGCTTCGACAGAAATTCCATGCCGGACGGCGTGACCTCACCCGCCTCGTCGCCGAGAACGACGAATTCGTGCGCCGTCATGGCGTCGGCAATAGCGACACCGAGCACGCCGGCGAAATGATCGTAGCAGGTGCGGGCCTGCCGCATCGCCTCATCGATCTTGGACTTGGGCTGAAAGCGCGGCGGCCCGTCGAGCGCGACGTTCATGATGCTTTCCAGCATATGCGCGACCTGCGGTCCGGCCAGCCGATAGTAGCGATGGCGGCCCTGCTTCATGAGCACAACAAGCCGCGCCGTGAACAGCTTGCCGAGATGGCCGCTGGTGGTTTGCGGCGAGACGCCGGCCGCAGCGGACAATTCCGTCGCGGTCAACGCGCGGCCGCCGAGCAAGGCGCACAGCATATTGGCTCGCGCCGGATCGCCGACCAGCGCCGCGACCTCCGCGATTTGTGGTGCGTGCGGCATGATGGGAATATGTGTCACGCGGGGACATGATTCCACCACCGACATTTCGTTCACGGCCGAAGTGTTTGCGGGTGGCCGGCGGCACCGCCAGTCCCGATGTTAGAGAGCAGAAATGGAGGCGGCCGTGATCGGCAAGGACCCGGCACTTTCGAAGAAATCACCGCGGCTGTTCTACGGCTGGCTGGTCGTCGCCGGCGGCTTCGGCGTCACTTTCGTCGGCTTCGGCTGCGTCTATTCGTTCAGCGCCTTCATCGATTCGCTGCAGCAGGATTTCGGCGCGTCGCGCGGCTCGGTGTCGCTGGTGTTCCATCGATCACGGCATGGCGAAATCCTCCGCGGTGCTTCTGGTCAGCGTGATCGGCGTCGGCAGCACGATCGGACGCTTCTTCCTCGGTGGCCTCGCCGACCGGCTCGGCCGCAGGCCGTCGCTGATGGCGATGTTTGCCGGCATGGCCGCGAGCCTGTTGATCTGGACCGTCTCGACAGCGTTCTGGCCGCTCGCCGTTTTCGCTTTCGTGTTCGGCGTCGCCTATGGCGGATGGGTTGCGCTATTGCCGTCCGTTGTCATGGATTATTTCGGCGGCCGCAATGTCTCAGGCATCATCGGTGTGCTCTATACCAGCGCCGGCATCGGCACGCTGGTCGGCCCGAGCGCCGCGGGCTTCGCCTTCGACGTCAGCGGCAGCTACACGGTGCCGATCCTGGTCAGCGCCGCCGGCAATGTGATTGCCGCGCTCATCATGGCTATGACGTCAGAGTCCGCCGCGGGCGACAAGGCAGGGGCCAAAGCGGCGGCCGGATGATCCTTTCATCTTCGGGATTCCGTCCTCGGAAATCCTCGCCCGCTCTCCCGATTTGGTTGACGTAGCGTTGCGCCAACGACCCCGGCCGGCATGATCCGATTTTTTGCCCCTCGCAAATCCGGTTGTAACCAACGCGGACCGCATCCTAATCAGATATGTTGCGACGACAAAAGCCCAGCAAACAAATAGAATCGCGCCCCGAGCGCGAACAACAAACAAACATAGGCGCTGATGTGGGTTGTTATGGCTAAGCACTCCTTAACGGCGGCGGCGGTTTACCGAAACGCAAGCCAAGTCTGCTTACATATCTGATTAGACGCTGTTTTCTTTGCTTTCGCCGCAACACTGGCGCGTCGATCAAGGACCGCTTTCCTAAAGCTCAAGCTCCCGGTGCCGACCGAGATGATGTTGTTTTCTTCCGATCGAAAATTCTCGCCGCATCGTCTGCGCTGGCTGATTGTCGGCACGACGATCGTCGTCGCGATTATTGCCGCGGCGAATGCGCTCGTGCTGGCGCAAATGCACCAAAGCGCCTTGCTCGACACCCAGGAAGATCTGCAGCGCCAGAGCCTCACGCTGTCGGAGATGGTCGAGCACGCCTTTCAGTCCGCCGATCTGGTGCTCGCCAACGTCGCCGAAAAAATGCGTAGCGAGGTCGAAACCCGCGGCGATCTGCGCGGTGTTGTTTCGCAGCAGTTTCACGCGTTTATCGCCGAGAAGAAATCCGAACTGCCGCAGATCGACACCATCGCCGCTTTGGGCCCCGACGGCATGCGGCTCAGTCACTCGCGCGGCTGGCCGATCGGCGAAGCCGATCTTTCGGGCCGCGAGTATTTCATGGTGCTGAGCGCCAATCCGAATATCAAATCGTTTCTCAGCAAGCCCATCGCCGGCTTTTCGACGGGAGCCTGGGTCGTGGTCGTTGCCCGTCCTGTCGTCGCCAACGACGGCCGCTTTCTCGGCGTCGTGCTCGCCTCGACCGTTATGAGCTATTTCGAGGACATGTTCCGGGCCACCTCGCTCGGCAACGGATATGCGGTGACACTGTTGCACCGCGACGGGACATTGCTGGTGCGCTATCCCAAGGCCGGCGTCATCGGCACCGTCATTCCTGCCTCGGTCCTGGAAAGGATCGCCGACAGGAATTCGGGAATTTCGCGGTCCGTCAGCCCGCTCGACCAGCAAGCCCGGATCGCCGCGGCGCATCGGCTCGCCGATTATCCGCTGACCGTCGTCGTGACGCAAACCGACGACGCCGCCTTCGCCGCCTGGCGCCGCACCGCATTAACGATGGCGCTCGTTACGCTCGCCATGGTCGTCCTCATCGTCACCGCCGCGTATCTGATTGCCCGGTCGTGGAAGCAACAGGACCGCCTCGACGCGGCGCGCGCGGAAATCGTCGAATCGGAAAAGACCCGCGTCTTGGCGGAGGCCGAGCTCAACCGACAGCGCGACTTGGCCGAGCAGAGCATGCGCCTAAACGCGGCCGTCGAGAACATGACGCAGGGCCTGTCGATGTTCGACAAGGACGGCCGGCTCGTCGTTTGCAACGACCTCTACGCCAAGATGTATGATTTGCCGCCGGACCTGGCCCGGCCCGGGGCGCTTTACAACGACATCATCACTCACCGTTTCGATGGCAAACTCGTCAAAGGCGATGCCGGCCAGCAGCTGCTCGCGCTGGCGGCGATGTTCGAAACCCAGAAATCCAGCCGGGTCGACGAGCACGCCGACGGCCGGCTTGTGCGCGTCACCCGCCAGGCGATCGAAACCGGCGGCTGGGTGTCGACCCACGACGACATCACCGAGCAGCAACGCTCGGCGCGGGAACTGGACGAGACCAAGAGGTTTCTCGATTCGATCGTCGAGAACATCCCGGTTTCCGTGGTCGTGAAGGATGCCAAAACGCTCAAATACGTCCTGATCAACCGGGCCTTCGAAGCGATGCACGACATGCCGCGTTCCGAATTGCTCGATCGCACCGCGTTCGACATTTTCAAGCACGACGACGCGACGCGCATCACCAATAACGACATCCAATCGATCGAGGCGCCGGACAACATTCTTGTCAAGGAACAGGACGTCGAATCGCCGAAATGCGGCCTGCGCGTCCAGGCGACCAGCCGCATGGTCATCCGCGACAGGGCCGGCGAGGCGAAATATCTCATCGTCGTCATCGACGACGTCACCGAACGCAAGAAAACGGACCAGCGCATCGCGTTCCTGGCGCATCACGATGCGCTGACCGGCCTCGCCAATCGTGCCGCCTTGACGCAGAAGATCGAGGAAGCGGCGGCCCGGCAACGCCGCCGCGGCGAGCCGTTCAGCGTATTACTGCTCGACCTCGACCGCTTCAAACAGGTCAATGACACGCTCGGCCATCCGGCCGGTGACACTTTGCTGACCGAAGTGGCGGCACGTTTGAACGGGCTTGTTCGTGAAACCGACTCGCTGGCGCGGCTCGGCGGCGACGAATTTGCCATCGTCCAGGCCGGCGAAACCAACCAGCGCGAAGCCGCGTCGGCGCTGGCCAACCGCATCATCGAGACGCTCGGCAAGCCCTTCGACATCGAGGGCGGCGACATCAATATCGGAACGAGCATCGGTATCGCGCTCGCGCCCGAACACGACACCAGCTCCGACAATCTTCTGAAAATGGCGGATCTCGCTCTCTATCGCGCGAAATCCAGCGGCCGCAACGGCTACCGTTTCTTCGACCCCGAGATGAGCGAAATCGCAAGCGCGCGGCATGAGACTGAAATCGAGCTGCGCCGCGCCATCCGGCACAACGAGCTCGAGCTGCACTACCAGCCGATCATCGACACCAAGACCCGCAAGATCTGCGGCGCCGAAGCGCTGGTGCGCTGGCGGCATCCGACCAAGGGCCTGATCTTTCCCGACAAGTTCATTCCGCTGGCCGAGGAAACCGGCCTCATCACTCAAATCGGCGAATGGGTGCTGCACGCGGCCTGCGCCGAAGCAACGAAATGGCCGGCCGACATCAAAGTCGCGGTCAATCTCTCGCTGGTGCAATTCCGTAAATCCGACCTGTCCGCAACCGTGATGCGCAGCCTCGAAGCATCCGGCCTGCCGCCGGGGCGGCTGGAACTGGAAATCACCGAAACAGCGCTCATTGAGTCGGCGGCGGAATGTCTGCCGGCGCTCCGGCATTTCAAGCATATCGGCATCACCATCGTGCTCGACGATTTCGGCACCGGCTATTCCTCGCTCAGCCAATTGGCGATGTTTCCGTTCGACAAGATCAAGATCGACAAGTCGTTCACGCAGAATCTGACCAAGCGCAGCGAATGCGCCGCGATCATCTCGGCGACGCTGACGCTGGCGCAGAACCTCAATATCGCGACCACCGCCGAGGGCGTGGAAACCGTCGATCAATACCGCATCCTGCGGCTTGCGGGGGTGACGTCGCTGCAGGGCTATTTATTCAAGCGCCCCGGCCCGGCTTCGGAGATCGATTTCGATCAGGTCTACGATGGCGGCGGCAAGATCGAAGTCGCCGCTTAGCCCGTTCCGCTCCGTCAGCCGTTGGATCGGCCGGCTAGTTTTTTCTTTGGAGCATGATCTTTTCGGAAAACCGGTTTCCACTGTTCCGGATTATGCTCTAACGGCCGGCTTGTCGAACACCATCACCTTGGAAATGAAGGCGTTGACGTCGCGGACATGGTTGAGGCCGCAATCGCCGGCGAGCACGGCGAAGTCTTCGCCGAGATAGCTTGAATAATACGGCTCGTGATAATTCTGCGGGAAGAGCTCCAAGAGCCCTTCGTAATCCGGGTGATCGCTGCGCTGCAACGAATCCAGAAGCACCAGCCGTCCGCCCGGCTTGAGCACCCGGGCACATTCGGCGAGCGCCTGACGCCGCACCTGCGGCGGCAATTCGTGAAACAAAAAGATGCTGGTGACGGCGTCTTGGCTGCCGTCCGGCACGGGAATCTTTTCGGCCTTGCCGACAGCGAAGCTCGCCCGCGACCGGCCCACCAAATGACGCTTGGCATGGCGGATATAGGCTTCCGACATGTCCAAGCCGTGGACCTGCAGCCGCGGCCAGGCCTGTTTGACGAAGTCGAGAAACCGCCCGGTGCCGCAGCCAATATCGAGAAGCGCCAGCGTGCGCTGATCGCGTCCAGTGAATGCCTCGTGCAGCGGCACCAGCGCCTGTCGCCGTATCGCATTGGCCGTGCCGTTGAACAGCACCTCGACCTGCGTGTCGTACCTTTCCGCGGATTCCTCCGTCATCCAGCCGCCAGACTGGAAGTGGAAATTCTGCAGATAGTAGCGGGGTCGTTTGCCGCGCGTTTCATCGTTGAGGACTTCGTCATGCACGCGGCGCTCGCGGCGCTGATGAATCTCGGGAAGGTCCTCGAAGAACAATCGCGAGCGACGGATGAGCTTGAATAGCGATCCGTCATGATCGGCGGGAAGCGGATAAATTCCGGCCTCCACATTGGCAAGGTCTTGCATGAACAGCGCCGCCATGTCGGCGTAGAGGCGGTTGCGATCCGGCACCGGTGCATCGGTCCTGGCGCCGGGCCGCGCCTGCGCGCCGTCCCGCCGCCGCGCGGCTTGCGACAGCCGGCGCACCGCTACACCATGGCCGACATACCAAGCGACACGCGGCAACTGGCTGATGCCGTAAGTTGCGCGGGTGACAATACGGGATAAAGGATTCATGTGTCTCGTCGCGGCACTGCAGCAACCCTAGCATATGGCGCGGAACGCGAACGCCCGCACCGGCACGTGACTAATTTGCCACAGATCGACGTGGAGTCGCATATTCCAAAGAGAATAAGAGGATTGCGCGCAGAAGATCGGTTATTTCTACCGCTGGTCACAATGGTCATCCAACGTCGGTGCCGACAGCATTCGTCCATTGAACATGCGCAAAATCCCGCTGCTGTTGGCAAGCCTCTCGGCATGGGTCATCCCGGCGGTCGCCCTGACCGTCACCGCACGCGCTGCCGACATGGCGGTGCCCGCCTTGCCTGCCACGATCTCGGCTCCGGCCACCGTGATCGGACCGTTCGCACTCTACAATTGGAGAGGGCTGTATATCGGCGGTACCGCGGGTTACGTTTTCGGCACCAGCCAACATTGCGACACCGCTCCGTTCTGCACGGCGCGCTTCAACGTCGACGGCTTCGCCGGCGGCGGAACGCTGGGCTACAATTGGCAAGTCGGTAATTGGGTGGCCGGATTCGAAACCGATTTTTCCGGCGCCGATGCGAGCGGCACAACACCGGCCACCGTGGCATTCGGCTGCGGCCTGCCGACGACGTGCTACACCAACCTGAATTGGTTCGGCACCGTGCGCGGCCGCGTCGGGCCGACATTCGATAGCTGGTTTCCCTATGTCACCGGCGGGTTCGCCTATGGCGGACTCAAAGCCGGCCTCGGCACGTCCGTCCCTCCGGGCGGCCTATCGGCTTCCGGCACCGAGACCGGCTGGGTCGTTGGCGGCGGCCTCGGATACGCTTTGCCGATGAACCACTGGTCGGTCAAACTCGAATATCTCTACTTCCAGCTCGGCAATCTATTTTACGACACCGCGCACCTTTGCGCCGCGCTGAGCTGCACGGCCATGCACAACGACTTCAGCGTCGTTCGCCTCGGCGCCAACTACCGTTTCTAAAACAGCGATGCCTGGCCGTCCGGTTCTTTCTGTTTTTTCGGCCTGGCTTTTGCCGGCTTGGCGGCAGGCGGCTCGGCTGCGACTTCCGCAACGAGATCGACGGCTGCCGGTGCGATCAGCGTTTCGGAATCGTTCGCCACGCGATTGACCGCCATCGAAACCGGATGGGCTTCGAGCAAGGCTTCGTCGGCCGGCCGGATCAGCGCCGCGGCAACGTCGGCTTCGACATTGGCGCAGTCGAGCCACATGTCGAAAGCATCCGGCGAAACGAATACCGGCATGCGGTCGTGCAGCGCCGACAATGTGCGGTTTGCCGTCGTCGTGATGATGGCTGCGGTGTCGAGCTCTTCGCCATTCGGTCCGGTCCAGGTCTCCCAGAGCCCGGCGAAAGCAAGCGGCGGGGCGTGGCCTGCGGCATCGCGTTTGGCGCGTATGAAATAGGGACGTTTCGGACCGACCTTCTCCCCGGCCTGCCACTCATAAAAACCATCAGTCGGGATCAGGCAGCGCCGTCGCCGCATGGCGTTGCGAAAGGCCGGCTTTTCCAGCACGGATTCGCCACGTGCATTGATGAGCAGCGGAAAGTTCTTTGGATCTTTCACCCAGGCCGGCAGCATGCCCCAGCGCATCAGCGCGAACGCGCGCTTGCCGTCGGCGAGCCGCACAATGGGGATCGGCTGGGTCGGCGCCACATTGTAACGCGACGGAAAATTCGGCTGTTCGGAATAACCGAACAGTTTTCGGATCGCCTCCGGCGTCGAGATGATGACATAACGGCCGCACATGATTAAGCCGATATAGAGCGAATTGGACCGAAATTTAATGACCGACGCGACCGACGGGCGGACTTATCCCACGCGGCCTTATTTGGCGGTCAGCGCCGCGATCTTCCGCGACGGGAAGGTGCTGATCGTGCGGCGCGGGCGGGCGCCGGCTAAAGGCATCTACACGCTGCCCGGCGGCGGCGTCGAGCTTGGCGAAACGCTGCAACAAGCCGTCATTCGTGAAGTCCGCGAGGAGACCGCGCTTGATATCGAGCCCGTCGAACTGGTCGGCTTCCGCCAGGCCATCGCGCGCGACGCGGCGGGACGGGTCGAGCGGCACTTCGTCATTTTGCCGTTCGCGGCGCGCTATGTCGCCGGCGAGATTTCGCTCAACGAGGAACTGTCGGAAGCGGATTGGCGCGATCCCTCGTCGCTTTCCGAATTGAAGACGACCGAAGGCATGGCCGAAGTGGTCGCCGCGGCCGGCGTGCGGCTCGCGGCATTACGCTGATACCGGACGCCGGAACCTCGTCCGCCATGCCGCTCTGCCGTTTGCCCGTCTGCTTACCTCCTTGCCGTTCGACGGGTCCGGCCACTATGTTCGCCGCGATGCCAAATATGTCGTCAAGGCCTTTCGTCATAGGGGTCCTCGCCGTCCTGCTGATCCTGTCGCTCGCGGCCGCTCCGGTGCGCGCGCAGTTCTGGATGCCGTTCGGCTCGCAACCGGCGCCGTCACGGCCCAAGTCGCAGCCACAGGGGCCCGCGCTGCCCAAGCTCGCGCCGGCGATCGCCGGCCCAACGACGCCTCCGGTGCAGAATCAACCCGCGCCTTATGACCACGATTTGCAGCGGCTCTCGGAAATTCTCGGCGCGCTGCATTTCCTGCGCGGCATCTGCGGAACCAATGAAGGCCAGAAATGGCGCGATGAGGCGCAAACCCTGATCGAGGCCGAAGCGCCGAACGGAGACCGCCACGATCAGATGGTCGTGAGCTTTAATCGCGGCTATCGCGGCTTCCAGCAGAGCTACCGCAGCTGCACGCCGGCGGCCGATATCGTCATTCGTCGCTATCTCGAAGAAGGCGCAAAATTGGCGCGCGATATTACCGCGCGTTACGCGAACTAGCGCGGTTTAGCGCAGTTCGCGGCTGTGTTAACCTTGCCTAAAGGTTCGCTCTCAAAAGCCCCGGGCCGTGCTAACACTTTCGTGGGTAGGGACGCCGCCAAGCCGCGGCGACAAGTGTCAAAAATGGATACAGCAGCGACGCACACTCTCGCGTCTCGCGAGACATCCGAGCTTGAACAAAAGCGCCTGGCGCTTGTTCATCTTCAAGACGCATGGGCGGAGGCGTTCCACGAAGGCGTCGACGCCGATTGTCTGGCGCAGACCTCGCTGTTCCTGGCACTCGCCGAACTGGTTTCGACCTACGGTGAGGAAGCGACCGCCAAATTCTCCGAAAACCTGCCGGCCAAGATCCGCAACGGCGAATACTCGGTCAAAATATCGCGGCAGTAAGGCACGGCCTGGGCCGCATCTTAATGCTCTACCCCCGCCTCGGATTGAGCGCGCGCAGGCCGTAAAAGCCGCACAGCACGTTCTCGATATCGGCCGGAAAAAACGGCTTCTTGAGAAAGGCCGCGCCGAAAGCGCGGGCGCCGGCCGCCACTTCGTCATTGCTTATCGACGACATGATGACGGCGGTCACGTCCGGCTTCACGCGGTTGATCTTGCCGAGCGTCTCAAGCCGCTGACATCCGGCATGTTCTGATCGACGAAGATCACGTCGAAATCGCTATCGCGGACGAGATCGAGCGCAGCGGCGCCGTCGGGTGCTTCGCGCACGTCGAGGGGAAACCGCGTCGCGGCGAGCGTTTTTCGCACGATCGAACGCATGGTCGCGGAATCGTCGAGCACCAGCACACGGGTCGTGAGCCGCACCCGCAGCGAACGGTCGAGGATCCACTTGGCCTCTTCGACACGCGACGGCTTGCCGGCTAGCCCATCCGCCTCGATTTGGGCTTCAAATTGGCCCGCGATCGATCGCGTTGCGGCGGCACCGGCCAAGAGCGCGATAAATGGCGGCTTGGGTGCGACCCGCAGCTTCCCGACCAGGCGTACCGCGTGTTCCGGCGGCAGTGCGCCGTCGAGATAGACAAGATCGGCACCGCTGTCCGGCAAGACGCCATCGCCACCTTCGACGATTTCGGTCGGCAACGCCGAGGCCGAAGCCGCCGGCCGGAACAGGTCACGGAGGCCGTCCTCGTGCGACAGGACCATCGCGCGGAGCGACAACAGATCGTCGGTCATGGAAACCCCGATGCCCGCAGCGAGCTCCTCGACCGGAACACTCTGACGTCCGATTCTGGATGATTGTTTCGGAAACCGCGGCCAGGACGGCGCGGGTATTAAGTCACCAGCCAAGAAAACTGCGGCAAGAAAACTGCGGCAAGAACACCGCAGGCGGCCCCATCATCCCGACAATACGGCCTGTCGGCCGGTTTTCAAGAAACCGGAGATTGGCCTTACCATCGGGACTTGCAGTCGGGACTTGCAGTCGGGGCTGGCGGTTGGCACTTGCGGATATCTGGCGGCGGGCTTACCCATTCACCGCATGAAGGCTGCCCTTCTCCCTGACCGCGGTGTGGTCAAGGTCGCCGGCGACGGCGCTCGGAATTTTCTCCACGGCCTTGTCACCGCCGATATCCTCAAGCTCACGCCTGGGGCAGCGCGGTTCTGCGCCTTGCTGACGCCGCAAGGGAAAATCATTGCCGATTTCATTATTGCCGAAGCACCGGCGCCAAGCGGCGGCGGTGACGGCGGCTTTTTTCTCGACATTCCCGGCGCGCTCGCCGCGACGCTGGTGGGAAAGCTTAATCTCTACAAATTGCGGGCCAAGGTGCTGGTCGAGGATTTGTCGCAAACGCTCGGCCTGCTCGCGGCCTGGGCTGGAACAGGGACAACCACATACGGCTTGAGCTACGCCGATCCGCGGCTTCCGGCGCTCGGCATGCGCGTCATGGTGCCGCCGCACCTTGCCACAGCGGCAGCGGCCGAGCTCGGCGCGCGGCTCGTCGAGGCGGGTGAATACGAGGCGCATCGCATCGCGCTCGGCGTGCCGAGCGGCGGTTCGGATTTCGCCTATGGCGACGCCTTCCCGCACGAGACCGACATGGACCAGCTCGGCGGCATAGATTTCGAGAAAGGCTGCTATGTCGGCCAGGAGGTGGTGTCGCGCATGCAACATCGCGGCACAGCGCGCACGCGCGCAGTGCCGGTGCGCTACGACGGTGCTGCTCCCGACGCCGGCGCCGCCGTCACCGCCGGCGGCCGTCCGGTCGGCACGATGGGTTCGGCGGCCGACGGCCATGCCGTTGCCTTGTTGCGCCTCGACCGGGTGGACGATGCAATCGCGCAAGGCGAGAAGCTTGCCGCCGGCAATGTGCCGATCCGCCTGGTCAAGCCGGATTGGGCGCGCTTCTCCTTCCCCGGCGAATTCAAGAAAGCCGCCGAATGACCGACCTCGGCCTCAAACGCTGTCCCTGGCCCGGAGAGGACGCGCTCTACGTCGCCTATCACGACGAAGAATGGGGCGTGCCGGAATATGACGACCGCGCGCTTTACGAAAAGCTCATGCTCGACGGTTTTCAGGCCGGGCTGTCGTGGATCACGATTTTGCGCAAGCGCGAGAATTTTCGCCACGCCTTCGACGGCTTCGTGCCGGAGAAAATCGCGCGCTACCGGCCGGCGAAGATCGAGCGGCTGATGCAGGATGCCGGCATCGTGCGCAATCGCTCAAAGGTCGAGGGCTCCGTGCTGTCGGCGCGCGCTTGGCTCGAGATCATGGACAAGGGTCCGGGCTTTTCCAAATATCTGTGGGATTTCGTCGACGGCAAGCCGAAGGTCAATCACTTCAAGACCAAGGGTCAGGTGCCGGCCGCGACCAAGGTATCGCAGGCGATGTCGAAGGACCTGGCGCAGCGCGGCTTCAAGTTCGTTGGGCCGACCATTGTCTATGCCTTCATGCAGGCGGTCGGCATGGTCAACGACCATCTCGTGTCCTGCCACCGCCACGAGGCCTGCGCCAAGCTCGGACAAAAAGGACATGTCTGATCGGACGGTCTTGGCTAACACCGCGCGGACGGCGAAACCGCGGTCCGCGCCAGGAGCGCGTGCAGGTCAACGTGCAGGTCAACGTGCAGGTCAACGTGCAGGTCAACGTGCTTGGCAGCGCATGCTGTCGGGGCGCCGCCTCGATCTGCTCGACCCCTCGCCGCTCGACATCGAAATCGAAGACATCGCGCACGGGCTCGCCCGCGTGGCGCGCTGGAACGGGCAGACAAGCGGCGCGCATATTTTTTCCGTCGCGCAGCATTGCCTCTTGGTCGAGGCGTTAGCCCGCGCGCGGGTGCCGCGGCTCGACAACAGCCGGCGCCTCACCGTACTGCTGCACGACGCGCCGGAATATGTCATAGGCGACATGATCTCGCCGTTCAAAGCGGTTATCGGCGATGCTTATAAGGTCACCGAACGGCGCCTGCTGACCGCGATTCATCTGCGCTTCGGGCTGCCGGCAAAATCGGCGCCGGACATTGATGCGCTGACCAAGGCCGCCGACCGGCAGGCGGCCTATCTCGAGGCGACGCGCTTGGCCGGCTTCGCCACCGCCGAAGCACGAAAATTCTTCGGCCGGCCGCCGGTGTTTTCGGCGGCTTTGGAGCGTGACTACCTCAAGCCCTGGCCCGCCGAGACCGCGGAAGCGCGGTTCGCCGAGCGGATCAAAAAGCTGATCGGCGAATAAGCCACACTTAGTCACACTTGCGCCGCCTGCGCTTTCTATTATTCCGTCCTCGTCGGGCGGGCGAAAAAGCCGCCTTCGGAAGACGAAGGAAAAAGAAGAAACCATGATCCACGTCTGCTCGCTGTCACGTCTGCAGGACATCGTCGAGGATACCGGCGCGCGCCACGTGGTGTCGCTGATCGGCGACGAGGCGCGCCTGCAACGGCCACCGAGTGTCGCGCCGGAGAACCACCTCTGGCTGTGCCTGCACGATATTTCGGCGCCGCTCGACGGCTACATCATGCCGGGCGAACAGCACGTCGCCGAGCTTCTGGATTTCGTGTGCGGCTGGGACCGCAAGGCGCCGCTGGTGGTGCATTGCTATATGGGCATTAGCCGCTCGACCGCGAGCGCCTTCGCCAGCGTCTGTGCGCTCAATCCCGGTCGCGATGAAGCCAGCATCGCGCAGGCGCTGCGCCGCGCTTCGCCGACCGCAACGCCGAATATCCGCATCGTGTCGCTCGCCGACAAGCTTCTCGGCCGCAACGGCCGCATGGTCGCGGCGATCGAAGATATCGGTCGCGGCGTGATGACGACGGAGGCCGAGCCGTTCCGGCTCGACCTCGAATAAAACAAAGCCCGGTGCCGACTACCACAGAGCAAAGGTTGAGCTATCGCCCGTGACAGCCGGCGATTAAACTCCTCGCGCCGATTTGATGCCGGGGGGCTTCGATGGACGGGTTCATCGTCCTGCTTGTCATTCTGTTTCTGGCCGCGCCGGTCATTGCCATTATCGCGCTGGTCAAATCATCCGGGATCAATGACGGCCTGCGCCGTCTTGAACAAAGGATTGCGGCGCTGGAGAATCGGCCGACCGCCGGACAACTGCGAACTGCTGCCGAAGCGCCGCCGCCGCAACTTGCCGCGCATGCAGAACCTGCAGCCCGAATCACGACCGAGCCGTTGCCGCCATCGCCGACGCCAACGCCGCCCCTTCCGCGGCCTGTTGCCACATCGGTGCCAAGCTCGACTACTTCTAGCGCGGCATCGAGCGCGGCGCCGGCGCCATCACGGGATATCGGCTTTGAAGAGCGCTTCGGCACGCGCTGGGTGGTGTGGGTCGGCGGCATTGCGCTCGCGCTCGGCGGCATATTTCTGGTGCGCTACACGATCGAACAGGGCCTCATCGGCCCGCGCGTGCGGATCATGCTCGGGGCGTTGCTGGCATTGGCGCTGGTCGCCGCCGGCGAATGGCAGCGGCGCAGCGAACAAATTCTCGCACTGCCCAGTCTTCCTTCGGCAAACATTCCGGCCATTCTGACCGCGGCCGGGACCACGGTTGGTTATGCGACGGTCTACGCGGCCTATGCGATCTACGGCTTCCTGCCGCCGCCGATCGCTTTCGTTCTTCTCGGCGCCGTGGCTTTGCTGTGCTTGGCCGCCGCTTTGTTGCACGGGCCCGCGCTCGCCGGTCTCGGTATTATCGGCGCCTATCTGGCGCCGATGCTGGTCGCATCCACCGAGCCGGATTACTGGTCGCTCTACATCTACATCGCCGTCGTCAATGCCGCAGCTTTTGCGCTGGCGCGTTATCGGCTCTGGCGCTGGCTCGCGCTCACCGCGCTTGTGCTCGGCGCGCTGTGGACGCTGCCCGGAAACAATACTGAGTTTGACGCTATCACGGCGCTCGGCGCGCACGTGTTCCACGCCGTTACGGGTTTTGCGCTGGTCGCTACATTCCTGGTCAGCGGCTTGCTTTACGGTCCGCCCTCCGCTCCCGGCGAGATCGATCACGTCTCCGCCTTGGCGCTGTCGGTCTATCTTCTAGTTGCGATGATTCTCGTGCTGGCGAGCCAACACGACCCGCTCGCGCTCACGGCCTTCGTCATTCTTACGATCGCAACTGTCGGCATCGCTTGGCGCACCAAGGCCGCGACCGCCGCAGTACCGGTGACCGCATTCTTCGCCGTCGCGGTCATGGCGCATTGGGCGGTGCACATGAGGCCCGACGCACTGCTCGCGCCCTCCGGCCCGACGGCGCCGGCAATCCCCGAGCCCGGAAGCTTCGATTACGGCTCGCATTTCGCGCTCGCCGCTTTATGGGCGGCACTCTTCGGCGGCGCCGGATTTCTGGCGCAAGGCCGCTCCGCGCGCGCCTTGGTGTCGACGTTGTGGGCAGGATCCGGCGTGGTTCTTCCGCTTGCGATACTGGTCGCGCTCTACTACCGCATCGCCGAATTTGACCGATCGTTGCCGTTTGCAGGCCTCGCGCTCCTTCTTGCGGCGCTCTACGGGCTCGCAACGGAGACGCTGGTGCGGCGCGAGCCACGCCCGGGGCTCATGGCGGCAAGCGCGATGTTCGCGACCGGCGCGCTTGCGGCACTGGCGCTGACGCTCACCTTCGCGCTGGAAAAGGGCTGGCTCACCATCGCACTTGCGCTTATGGCGCCTGCCGCCGCCTGGGTCGCCGGCGAACGCCCCCTGCCCTGGCTGCGCTGGCTCGTCGCCATCACGGTGAGCGTGGTCGCGGTGCGCATCGCCTACGAACCCCGCATTGTCGGCGACGACATCGGCACGACGCCGATCTTCAACTGGCTGCTCTATGGCTATGGCATCCCGGCCGCGTCGTTCTGGTTCGGCGGATGGCTGTTGCGCAAGCGCGCCGACGATCTACCGGCGCACATCGTCGATGCCGGCGCCATTCTGTTCACGGTGCTCCTCGTAGTCATGGAGATTCGCCACTACGTCACCGGCGGCGACATTTACAAACCAATGAGCGGGCCCACGGAAATCGTGCTGTACACGAATGTCGGGCTGGCAATGACCATCGGCCTCGAACATATCCGTGCGCGCACCGGCAATATCGTTCACAATGGCGGCGCGATGATCGTCGCGGCGCTCACTTTGATCGCTGTCTTCGCGGATCTGATCGCCGGATCAAGCCTGCAGTTCAACTCCACGCCGCTTGCGGGCGGTGCTTTTTTCAATCTGATTCTGCTCGGTTTCGGCCTGCCCGCCGTGCTGGCCATCACGCTGGCGCTGATCGCCCGCACCACGCGCCCAATGCCGTATCGCGTCGCCGCCGCAATCGCCGCTGTAGCACTGGCCTTGTTCTATCTCACGCTCGAAGTGCGGCGGCTGTTTCACGGCCCGGTCCTGGCGGGCGTGACCGGCGATGCCGAGCAATACACCTATTCGACTGTGTGGCTCGCCTTCGGCATCGTGCTGCTTGCGGTCGGCTTCGTTCTGCGCTCGCAGCCGGCACGGTTCCTTGCGCTCGGCGTCATCATACTCACCATCGCCAAAGTGTTTCTGTACGACACCGCCAACATCGCCGGCATCTATCGCGCGCTGTCTGTGATCGGGCTCGGCGTCGTGCTCCTTGGCATCGGCTGGCTGTACCAGCGCGTGCTCTATCCGCAGACGGCGGCGCGCGCCGAAGGCGGCTGATCGCCGCCTTCGCTCACACTCGAATGTCTCAACGGAAGCTTACTCGTCGAGCGACGGCCGCAGCGAGGGGCGCATGGTCGGGATCGGCGTTGCCGCCGGCGCTTCGGCCGGGCCGCTGATCAGCTGCGAGCGCGGATTGCGCTGATAGAAATCGCAATAGGCAAAGCCCATACCGGACACCGAGCCGCGGAAACTGCGGTAATCGATTTTCTGCACGCGAAAACAGGGCGTGATCGGCAGGCCGGGCAGATGCGCGCACATCGAAGCGCCGTCGACGCGAATGGTGCCGGCGGGCAGCGCCGCAAAGCGGGTCTCGCCATTGCCGTGCATCCGAATGGTGCCGACCGCCGAGCCGTCAGGGAAAATGCGGCCCTGACCGACGGTGCCTTCGAAGCAGGTATAGGAGAACAGTTTGCCGATCACAAACGAGCGGGCCTGTTCCGGCCCTAGTTCTTCGGCGGTGGCCAACCCAGCGCCAAACAGACCGGCGCCCAAAACGCACGCACTGACAACAGCTACGCGGACCAACATCGACAACTCCACTCTCGACGCTCTGCTACTAGGCACTGTGTTACTAGGCGCTCTGTTACTAGGCACAGCCTTGGCGGACAGTTGGGCTACGTTAACAAAATTTCTTAACCGTCCCCTTACCATAGCGCCCTCGCAGTGTGGCCGAAAGTAGTAGCTAAATCCTGAACCGCTTACCCTATTTTTACCACGATCCGACCGCGGACCTGACCCTCGACGATGCGGCGGCCTGCCGCAATGACGTCGGCAAGGCCGATTTCGCTCACCATGGCGGCGAACTTTGACCGATCGAGATCCGTCTCCAGACGCTGCCAAGCCTCTCGGCGTAACGGCAACGGACACATGACGGAGTCGATGCCAAGGAGCGAGACGCCGCGCAGAATGAACGGCGCGACCGAGGTCGGCAAGTCCATTCCCCCCGCCAGTCCACAAGCGGCGACGGCACCGCCATACCGCGTCATCGACAGCACATTGGCGAGCGTGGTCGAGCCCACGGCATCGATGCCGCCGGCCCAGCGTTCCTTGCCGAGCGGACGCGGCGGCCCGGTCAATTCCTTGCGCTCGATGATCTCGGTGGCGCCGAGGCCCTTGAGGTAATCCGCCTCCTCGGACCGGCCGGTGGAAGCCGCGACCGCATAGCCGAGCTTGGCAAGGAGGGCTGTGGCGACCGAGCCGACGCCGCCCGCGGCGCCGGTCACGATGACGGGGCCGCGTTTGGGCTCGAGCCCGGCGCGTTCCAGCGCCATGACCGAGAGCATTGCGGTGTAACCGGCGGTGCCGATCGCCATGGCGTCGCGCGCGCTCATGCTGGCCGGCAGCGCCACCAGCCAATCGCCCTTGACGCGCGCCTTCTGCGCATAGGCGCCGAGATGGGTCTCGCCGAGGCCCCAGCCGTTGAGGATGACTTTGTCGCCGGCCTTCCACATCGGATTCGACGAGGATTCCACGGTGCCGGCGAAATCGACGCCCGCGATCATGGGAAAGCGGCGCACCACCGGCGCCTTGCCGGTGACGGCGAGGCCGTCTTTGTAATTCAATGTCGAATATTCGACACGGACGGTGACGTCGCCGTCCATCAAACTTTTCTCGTCGAAATCGGTGAGCCGCACGGTTTGGCCGGCGTCCGATTTATCGACGACGATGGCTTTGAAAGTGGACATGCCATGACCCTCTGGCGCCCGTCATGGCCGGGCTTGTCCCGGCCATCCACGTCTTTGAAGCGGCCGAGTGTGTAAGACGTGGATACCCGGCACAAGGCCGGGCATGACGGCTTGTTCTTGGGCTTGAGTTAGGCCGCGGCAACCGCCATGCGCGCCACCGGCTTTTCCACGATCGGCAAATTGATCAGGGCCGAGAGCACGCCGAACAGGATCGCTAGATACCACACCGCGTCGTAGGAGCCGGTGCGGTCGAACACGACGCCGCCGAGCCAAACGCCGAGGAAGCCGCCAACCTGATGGCTGAAGAAGGCAAAGCCGGCGAGCGTCGCCAGCCAGCGCGTGCCGAACATGACGGCGATAATGCCGTTGGTCGGTGGCACGGTCGATAGCCACGTCATGCCCATGACCGCGCCGAACGCGATGCAGGTGACAGCCGTGACCGGAAACGAAATGAAAGTCAGGATCGCCGCCGCGCGCGTGAAATAGAGCACAGACAGGATGTAGCGCTTTGGCACGCGGTTGCCGAGCCAGCCGGTCGAGACCGAGCCTATGATGTTGCACAAGCCAATCGTGGCGATGGTCCAGCCGCCGATTTCCGCCGTCAGGCCACGATCGATAAGATAGGACGGCAAGTGCACGGTGATGAACTGAAGCTGGAAGCCGCAGGTGAAGAAGCCGAGCACCAGCAGCACGTAGGAGCGATGTGAGAAGGCTTCGCGTAGGGCGTGCGTCAGCGATTGCGCTTGGGCGTGATGCGCGCCTTCCGACGGCGGCGTGGCCAGCGCGAGCGACAGCGGCAGCACCGCCAGCAAGCTCACGGCGAAGATCAGCAGCGTTTGCTGCCAGCCGAACGCATCCATCAGCGCGACCGCAACCGGCGAATAGAGAAACTGTCCGAACGATCCCGCCGCCGTGCCGAAGCCGAACGCAAGCGAGCGCGATTGCGGCGGCACGATCTTGCCGAGCGCCGCGAGCACGACCGGGAACGAGCAGCCGGCAAGACCGAAGCCGACCAACACGCCGGCGGACACGTCGAGCAACGGCACGCTGGTGGCATGCGACATCAGCGCCAGACCCGCGGCGTAAAGGAGCGCCCCGCCGCACAGCACGCGCACCGTGCCGAAACGGTCGGCTATGATGCCGCCGAGCGGCTGGCCGATGCCCCACAGCAAATTCTGCAAGGCGAGCGCGAAGGCGAAGACGTCGCGGCCCCAGTGATTGGTGCTCGACAGCGGCGTGAGGAAGAAGCCGAGCGTCGAGCGCGGCCCGAACGCGATCAATGCGATCAGGCTGCCAAAGCCGATGACCAGGGCCGGCGTGCGCCAGCTCGCGCCGACCGGCTCGCGCGCGCGAGATGCGCTGGTGATTCGTGTGACGTCGTCCATATCGCCCCGGCTGACAAAAGAGATTCGAGAAAGCCACGCAACATAAGGGTTGTATCCGAATCGCCCAAACGAAAATTGCGGTCTCGTGAGCGCTCAGCGCATAGCAGATCAGCCTATTCGGTTTGCCATATTGTCCGCCAGTCACTATGGGTTTCCCACGCGTTTTCACTGCTTGAGTTGTGCCGATGTCGTCATCCCTCCTCCGCCCCGATGCGTTCCTCTCGCCGCTCGAAATCGAAGTCGCGGTGACGCGCGCGCTCGAGGAGGACCTCGGCCGCGCCGGCGACATCACTTCGATTGCGACGGTGCCGGAGGACACACCAGGCCGCGCCGTCCTCGCCGCGCGCAAATCCGGTGTCATCGCCGGCCTGCCGCTGGTCGAGGCGACGTTCCGCCGGCTTTCACCCGGCATCGAGCTCACGGCGCATGCGCGCGACGGCGCAGCGATCCAGGCCGGCACCAAGCTGATGACGATCACCGGCAATGCCCGCGCCATTCTCGGCGCCGAGCGCGTCGGGCTGAATTATCTCGGCCACCTCTCCGGCATCGCCACCGCGACCGCCGTTTTCGCCGAGCGCATTGCGCATACCAAGGCGCGTGTCGTCTGCACGCGGAAGACGACGCCGGGACTGCGCGCTTTGGAGAAATACGCGGTGCGTTGCGGCGGCGGTTTCAATCACCGCTTCGGCCTCGACGACGCGATCCTGATCAAGGACAACCATGTCGCAGTTGCCGGCGGCATCAAAGCGGTGCTCACGCGCGCCGCGCAGGTCGCCGGTCATCTGGTCAAGATCGAGATCGAAGTCGATTCGCTCGATCAGCTGCAGGATGTCCTGGAAGTCGGCATCGCCGACGTGGTGATGATCGACAACTTCGATCTCGATTCGATGCGCAAGGCCGTTGCCATGGTCGCCGGCCACCTCGTCATCGAAGCCTCCGGCGGCATTACATTGGAAAGCGCAGCCGCGATTGCCGAGACCGGCGTGGACTATTTGTCGTCGGGCGCGCTGACGCACTCGGTGCAGAATCTCGATGTCGGGTTGGATATCGAGATGTAGCCGTTAGAGCTTCGCCGTTGGCTCAATCTTTTCCGTTGCGGGCGCAGGCCCCGCCGAAGCTTCCGGGCCTTTCACGCTGGCGACCGGCGCGGCCGGATTGGGCACGGGATTTTCCGACAATACTTCGGGATCGGGCCGCAGGAACGCGGCCAGGCTCGCCGGATTGACGCTCGCCGTCGTCTCCGGCGCGTTCGGCCCGAATATCGGCGCGTCGTCGCCGTCGCCCCAATTGCGCGGCCGGTAGAAGGTGTGGACGCCTAATCGGTAGAGCCGCGTCATCTCGTGGATCCAGCTCGGATGCACCCAATAGGCGTGGTAATGCGTGGCGTGGCCGACTTCGGCGAGCCAGATCTTGCCGTCGAGCATGTCGCGGGCGATCTGCTTTGCCTGCTCCCACATATCGGGCTCGTCGATCTTGTTGAGGTCTTTGCCTTCGCAGGCGAAGGTGAATTGGCAGGCCAGATGGCGGTGGGCGTTCTGATAAACCACGCCGCAGACGTCGTGCGGATAATAGCCCGAGAACACGCGGTTCATCACCACCTGGGCGACCGCTTGCTGGCCCTTCATCACTTCGCCGCGCGCCTCGAAATAGATCGCGTCGGCAAGGCACTTCTGCGCCTCGGCGCGCGGTTTGCCGAGAAGGCCGAGGCGCTGCGCCGGACTGAGCACGCGGCTCTCGTCCTTGCCGGTTATGGTTTCTTCGCCGCCGTAATCGTCGTTGCCTTCGAGCGACGACAGCTTGATGCCGGTATCGGGCGGCGACACCAGGATCGGCTCCGCGCCGGGCGCCCAGCTTTGCAAGCCGGTATTCGCGCCCATGATGCTGTTGCCGAAATAGACCTGCGTGCTGCGATCGACCGAAGAGCCGTCGATGAAAGACGCCTCGCCGAACGTCGACCGCACCATCGTCATCTCGCCGGGCGGCGGAATTTCCGGCGGCTTGTCGGCAATCTCCACGGCGTCGTCGCCGCTGCGTGGACTGCTGCGATCGGCCGTCTGCATGGAGCGTTGCGCGACGGTGTTGCCGGCGTCTTCCAGGCGCGAACTGGGGGGGGTCAGCGCCGAGGTGGCGGGGTTGGCGGCATCAACAGCGGCAACGCTTGCGGCTTGCGGCGCGGACGCGGCATTGGCCGCGTCCATCTGCACGGCAGTGGCAGCATCCGCCGCGGGGGCTGCGGCGGCATTGGTTGGCGCTGCAGCTGGTGCCGCGTCATTGCCTTCGACGTGGATCTCGGCGGCGACCGGCTGCGGCACAGGTGCGACGGCGGGCGCCGCGGGCTGCGTCGTAGCCGGCGTCACCGCTGGTGTTTCGGCCGGCGCGCTGATCGATTGCAATTGCGGCAGGGTTTTCGGATCGACCGCAGCCGGCATCGCGGGCGGCAGCCGATCGCCTTTATTGCTGCGGTTGATCGTCGGATATTCGACCTGGCGCACCGGCCGTCCGGTCAAGGTTTCGTCGATCTTCCACGCATAAGCATCGAGCGAACGCGGATCGAAATTGACGTCCTGCAAATCGAGCGGCTCGGGGATGGCCGTTCCGATCGGGCGCGTGAAGTTGAACGTCGCGCGCTCGATGGTGCCGAACGGCGACGCGATCAGGTGCTCGCCGCCCCAGCTCGCGGAGACGTGCGGGCGATGCGCGACAAGCGCGGCAAGATCCTGATATCCGATTGAGGTCGGCATCAGCGCGATACAGAACGCGCTGAGCCAGAAGCGCGCCGAATTAGAAGCGCGCCCCACCCGAACACGCGACGCCACCATTACCCCCGAAACCCCACCACGCAACGCAACGCGTACTCGGTAAAACAAACGCCACTGCAGTGGCGCAAATGCGACATGACGATTTATTGTCGAGTTAACGTTGCGAAGGTGTTAATCGGCGGCGCGCGTGGAACCGCGCATGGATCACGCGCATCTGCGGTTTAACGTGCATCGATCGCACATACCGACCCGCATTGTGCATGCCGCGGTGAAACTCAAATCAAATCGCGTGAAATGGGCACACGGCCTGCGGTTCTGCAGGTACGATGATAGAGTTCCGCAGTAGCGTTTCGTTAACCACGAAAACCATTCGCCGCGCGCGAATTACGCCGTGCTGCTGGCGCCTTTGCCGAGCGCGGCTTGCGCCGCGGCAAGCCGCGCGATCGGCACGCGGAACGGCGAGCACGACACATAATCGAGCTCGACCTCGTGGCAGAATGCGACCGACGCGGGATCGCCGCCGTGCTCGCCGCAAATTCCCAGTTTCAATTTAGGCCGCACTTTGCGGCCGCGCTCAGTCGCGATGCGGATCAATTCGCCGACGCCTTCGCGGTCGATCGACACGAACGGATCGGCCGGCAATATCCCCTTCGACGTGTAGATGCCGAGGAAGCTCGCGGCATCGTCGCGGCTGATGCCGAAGGCGGTCTGCGTCAGATCGTTGGTGCCGAACGAGAAGAACTCCGCCGTCTCGGCGATCTCGCCGGCCATGAGCGCCGCGCGCGGCAGCTCGATCATGGTGCCGACCTGGTAATTGAGCTTGCTTTTGGTCTCCTCGGCGACCTTCTTCGCCATGGCGTCGATGCGCTCCTTGACGAGATCGAGTTCGGCCTTGCCGGCGATCAGCGGCACCATGATTTCCGGCACCACGGCCTTGCCGGTGGCGCGGCCGGCTTCGACCGCGGCTTCGAAAATCGCGCGTGCCTGCATTTCGGCAATCTCGGGATAGGCGATCGCGAGGCGACAGCCGCGGAAACCGAGCATCGGATTGAACTCGTGCAATTCACGGGCGCGATCCGCGAGCTTTTGCGGATCGGCGCCCATGGCGGCCGCCACTTCGGCGATTTCCTTCTCGCTATGCGGCAGGAATTCGTGCAACGGCGGATCAAGGAGCCGGATCGTCACCGGCAGCCCGCCCATGATCTTGAACAGATCGACGAAATCGGCGCGCTGCATCGGCAAGAGTTTCGCCAGCGCTACGCGGCGCGCGGGCTCATCGCTGGCCAGAATCATCTCGCGCACGGCGCGGATGCGCTCATCCTCGAAGAACATGTGCTCGGTGCGGCAAAGCCCGATGCCCTCGGCGCCGAATTTGATCGCGGTGCGGGCATCCGCGGGCGTATCGGCATTGGCGCGCACTTTGAGCTTGCGCACCGCGTCGGCCCATTTCATCACCGTGGCGAATTCGCCGGCCAAGGCCGGCTCGATCATCGCCACTTTGCCGGCGAGCACCTGGCCGGTCGAGCCGTCGATGGTCAGCGTGTCGCCCTTCTTCATCTTGACGCCGCCGGCGGTCATGGTCTGCTCGCGATAATCGACGCGCAGCTTGCCGGCGCCGGAGACGCAGGGCTTGCCCATGCCGCGCGCCACCACGGCGGCATGCGATGTCATGCCGCCGCGGGTCGTCAGAATTCCTTCGGCGGCGTGCATGCCGTGAATATCTTCCGGCGAGGTCTCGATGCGGACCAGGATGACTTTACGTCCCTGGCTCTTCAGCAGTTCGGCTTCCTCGGACGAGAACACGATTTCGCCGGACGCGGCGCCGGGCGAAGCGGGCAGGCCGGTGGCGATGATCTTGCGCTCGGCGCTCGGGTCGATGGTCGGATGCAGCAACTGGTCGAGCGCCGCGGGATCGATCCGCGCCACCGCTTCTTCCTTGGTGATCAGTTTTTCCTGCGCGAGTTCGACGGCGATGCGCAGCGCCGCCTGCGCGGTGCGTTTGCCGTTGCGCGTCTGCAGCATCCACAGCTTGCCCTGCTCGATGGTGAATTCGAGATCCTGCATGTCGCGATAGTGCCGCTCGAGCACGCCATGGATGCGCTTGAGCTCGCCGAAAGCCTTGGGCAGAGCCGCTTCCAGCGACGGTTTGTCGGAGCCGGATTCCCTGCGCGCGGCCTCGGTGATTTCCTGCGGCGTGCGGATGCCGGCGACGACGTCTTCGCCCTGGGCGTTGATCAGGAATTCGCCGTAGAGCTTTTTCTCGCCGGTCGATGGATTGCGCGTGAACGCAACGCCGGTTGCCGAGGTGTTGCCCATATTGCCGAACACCATGGCCTGCACATTGACGGCGGTGCCCCAGCTTTCCGGGATGACGTGCAGGCGGCGATAGGTGATGGCGCGCTGGTTCATCCACGAGCTGAACACCGCACCGATGGCGCCCCACAATTGCGCGTGCGCATCCTGCGGGAACGGCTTGCCCAATTCCTGTTCGACGCGCTCTTTGTAGTGCTTGACCAGCGCCTGCAGATCGTCGGCGTTGAGATCGGTGTCGAGCGTGTAGCCGTTCTTCTCTTTGTGCTCGTCGAGGATTTCCTCAAAATTCTGATGCTCGATGCCGAGCACCACATCGGAATACATGGTGATGAAGCGCCGGTAGCTGTCCAAGGCGAACCGCCGGTCGCCGGCTTTTTCCGCGAGCGCCGCGACCGTCGCGTCGTTGAGGCCGAGATTGAGCACGGTGTCCATCATGCCCGGCATCGAGGCGCGGGCGCCGGAGCGCACCGAGACGAGCAACGGATTTTTCTCGTCGCCGAACTTCTTGCCGGTGATGCGGCCGACGGCGCCGAGCGCCGCCTCGACCTGCGCCTTCAAGTCCGTCGGATAGGTTTTGCCGTGGTCGTAGAAATAGGTGCAGACTTCGGTCGTGATGGTGAAGCCGGGCGGCACCGGCAGGCCGAGATGCGCCATTTCGGCAAGCCCCGCGCCCTTGCCGCCGAGGAGATTGCGCATCGAGGAGCGGCCGGCCGCCTTGCCGCCGCCGAACGGATAAACCCATTTGCCTTTGCCGGCGGATGCCGCCGTGGACTTGACCGCGGACTTGGCCGCGGACTTCACAGGCTTCCGCGCGCTCGCGGCGCGGGCCTTGTTCACGGGCTTGGCGGCTTTGGTCTTGGAGCGGGATTTGGCCATGGTGCATTCGATGACGGCGAGGTTCGACGATGTCAAACAGAAACGGCTTTAGATCGCAATTCCTGTCAGTCGCAACTTTGCGAAAAATCGCGACTATTAGATGAAATGGTGGATGGCATTGAGCCCCGTCAAGCCGACGATAATCAGATAGACCGCAACGATGATGTTCAAGAGCCGCGGCATGATCAGAATGAGAATTCCGGCGATCAAGGCAACAAGCGGCGTGATATGGGCGGCGGTGATGACCATGATTGTCCTCTTATGGCTTTAGGCGGGATGCAATGCGAAGGTGCGGCTGGAAATCGATACCCACTCAACGCGCGAGCCGCGGTTCCGTTCTATGCGACAAATGCAAGTAATTCCAGCCCGCTCGCTTAGCCTTCAATGCGCGAAAAATCGGCCACCGCGCGCGTGGCGGCGCGGATTTCGTTGAGCAGTTTGAGCCTGTTCTCGCGTAACGCCTTATCCTCGACATTCACCGTTACCTTGTCGAAAAAAGCGTTCACGCTCGGCCGCAGCTTAGCCGTGGCACGCATGGCGGCCTCGAAATCTTCCTTCTCCACGGCGCGCGTCGCGTCGGATTTGGCGGCATCGATAGCTTGCGCCAACGCCTTTTCTTCGGCCTGATTGTAAAGCTTCGGATCGGGCGCGCCGGTATATTCGCGCGAATCCTTCTTCTCTTCGATGCGGATGATGTTGGTCGCGCGCTTGTAGCCGGCGAGCAGGTTCTTGCCATCCTCAGCGTCGAGGAATTTTCCGAGCGCCTCGACGCGGCGGACGACGAGCAGGAGATCGTCTTGGCCTCCGAGGGCGAAGACTGCGTCAACGAGATCGTGGCGAGCGCCTTGGTCGCGGAGTTGGACTTTCAGACGGTCGGCGAAAAAACCCAGGAGTTCGTGCACCACAAAATATCTGGCCGGCCGCGCAAAGCGATCCGGCTTTTGCGAAATCAAATGAGCTGCATATGCCGGCGTAGATTCCTCACCAGGAAGATTTTCAGGAAACAACAGTGCCGCACTATCCAAAATGCCAAGAAGCTTCAGACGCAAGCCGTTGTCCAAAATCAACCTTATAAGACCTAAAGCGGCGCGCCGGAGTGCGTAAGGGTCTTTCGAACCTGTGGGCTTTTCGTCGACAATCCAGAAGCCAATTAGCGAGTCGATCTTATCCGCCAATGCGACAGCGACTGAAACAGGATCGGATGGCACGAGGTCATCCGGCCCTTTCGGCCTGTAGTGATCTTCGCAGGCGTGGGCGACGGTTTCGTCCTCGCCCTGCCCTTCGGCGTAGTATTTTCCCATCAGCCCCTGCAGCTCGGGAAATTCGCCGACGACCTCGGTGAGCAAATCCGCTTTGCATAGCCGCGCAGCGAGCTTGGCCTTTTCCACATCTGCGCCGATCAACGGTGCCAATTCGGCCGCCAACCGCTCGATACGTTCGATACGCTCCGCCTGCGTGCCGAGCTTTTCGTGAAACACGATATGCTCGAACTTCGGCAGCCGATCTTCCAGCCGCGTCTTGATATCCGTCTCATAAAAGAACTTCGCATCCGACAGCCGGGCGCGGATGACACGTTCGTTGCCGGCGACAATGGCTTTGCCGCCGTCCTCGGCTTCGAGATTGGACACCAATAGGAACTTGTCGACGAGCTTGGCATGCGCGGCATCGCGCAGCACGAAACACTTCTGATTGTTGCGGATGGTGGCGCGGATCACTTCTTCAGGAATCCGCAAGAACTGCTCGTCGAACGACCCCATCAGCACCACCGGCCATTCGACGAGGCCCGCTACCTCGTTGAGCAGGCCGTCGTCCTCGACCAGTTCAAGCCCCTGCGCGAAGGCAAGCTGCTTCGCCTCGGTGAGGATGATGCTTTTGCGCCGCTCGGCATCGAGCACCACCTTGGCCTTGTCGAGCTTCGCCAGATAATCGTCGAGCCGCCGCACCGTGAATTTCTGCGGCGCGAGGAAACGATGACCGCGCGTCTGATTGCCGGCCGCGATGCCGCCGATTGAAAACGACACGATGTCCGGCTCCTCGGTCTCTGGCCCGAACGTGGCGACGATGGAATGCAACGGCCGCACCCAGGTCAGCGCGCCGGGATCTTTGGACGCCGCGCCCCAGCGCATCGATTTCGGCCACGGGAAGCCTTTGATGACGTCGGGCAAAATCTCGCCGATCACGTCGATCGCCGAGCGGCCCGGCTTCTCGATCACCGCGATGTAGAAGTCGCTCTTCTTGTCCGCCTGCACTTTGGCTTCATCGATCGATTTCAGCCCGGCGGCTTTGAGAAATCCGGCGATGGCGCCTTGCGGCGCGCCGACACGCGGACCCTTTTTCTCCTCGCGCAAATCCGGTTGCCGCACCGGCACGCCGTGCACCGCGAGCGTCAGCCGCCGCGGCGTCACGAAGGCCATGGCGCCCTCGTAGACAAGGCCCGCCGCGACCAGCCGGTCGGTGACGGCCTTCTTCAAATCCTCCGCCGCCCGCGCCTGCATGCGCGCGGGGATTTCTTCGGAGAACAGTTCGAGGAGAAGGTCGGGCATCAGGTCAGTTGCTTGTGGCTGCCGTCGCAGAGCGGCTGGTGCTGCGAGCGTTTGCAGGCGCAGAACCAGGCTTCCTCGTCTTTCTCCGCTTTCCATTCCTGCGGCTGGAACGGCGTGCCCTTGTGCGAGCCGTCGCAAAACGGTTGCGCCTTGGAGCGGCCGCAGGCGCACCACCAATAGCTCTTGCCGGCCTCAACTTTGACCGGGATCGGTTTGCGTCCGCCGATTTCAGGGACTTCAGTCATGAGCTTTTCCCTCCACCTTCCGTGGCCAGCCACGCTTCGCCGCAGGCTTTCGCCAATTCGCGCACCCGCAGGATATAGCTCTGCCGCTCGGTCACCGAGATGACGCCGCGCGCGTCGAGCAGATTGAAGACGTGGCTTGCCTTGATGCACTGGTCGTAGGCCGGCAGCGCCATCAGATGTCTGCCGCGGTTGGACTTCTCGGAATCGGGGCCCCATCCGGCTTCGAGATATTTCCTGCAGGCCGCTTCCGCCATGCGGAACTGCTCGAACAGCATGTCGGTGTCGGCGAATTCGAAATTGTGCCGCGAATATTCCTGCTCGGCCTGCAGGAACACGTCGCCGTAGCTTACCTTCTGCGCGCCGTCGCGGCCGTTGAAGTTGAGCTGGTAGACGTTCTCGACGCCCTGCACATACATTGCCAGCCGCTCGAGCCCGTAAGTGAGCTCACCGGCGACTGGCGCGCATTCGAAGCCGGCAACTTGCTGAAAGTAAGTGAACTGCGACACTTCCATACCGTCGCACCAGCATTCCCAGCCGAGCCCCCAGGCACCCAGCGTCAGGCTTTCCCAATCGTCCTCGACGAAGCGGATATCGTGGATCTTCGGATCGATGCCGATGGCATAGAGCGACTTCAGATAGAGATCCTGCAGGTCTTCCGGCGACGGCTTGAGGATCACCTGAAACTGATAATAGTGCTGCAAGCGGTTCGGATTCTCACCGTAACGGCCGTCCTTGGGCCGGCGCGACGGCTGCACATAGGCGGCTTTCCACGATTTCGGCCCGAGCGCGCGCAGCGTCGTCGCCGGATGAAACGTGCCGGCGCCGACTTCCATGTCGTAGGGCTGGAGAATGACGCAGCCCCAATCGGCCCAATAGCGCTGCAGCGCCAGGATCAGGCCCTGAAACGAGCGCTCCGGGCGCATATAGGGCGGCAAATCGGCGGTTGTGGCGACTGGGACTGCTGCGGGGGTTCCGGTCATGGGGCGTTGTTGGTGGATGGCGCGTGCGAGGTCAAGCCTTCACGTCAGTGTTGCGGGCCGCGATGACGCATAGCCTTGTGCCTCTTATGCTGGTATCGGAAATCCGCGATCGGGACCGCGATAAGGGCAAGAGCTCAGTCCGATACCTGATTCCCGGTTTGTAACGCCTGACGATAAGGGGGAAGTTGTGCGCAAAATTGCTGCCATTCTGATCGCCGGAGCCATTATCGCCGGAGCCATTATCGCCGAAGCCGCGGCGCTGTCTTTGGTCTCGGCTGAAGCCGCGCGCGCGGATGATTTTCCGGGCCGGCCGGTCCATGTCGTCATTGCGTTTCCGCCCGGCGGTCCGACCGATTTCGTCGGCCGCGTCGTTGCCGAAAAGATGCGCGACGCGCTCGGCCAGACCGTCGTCATCGACAACAAGCCCGGCGCCAACGGCACGCTCGGCGGCGAATTCGTCGCCAAGTCCGATCCCGACGGCTACACGCTGTTCCTGACCACGGCCGGCGCGGTGACGGTGTCGCCGCATATCATGCCGGACATCCATTACGACGCGTTGCGCGATTTCGCGCCGGTCGCGCTTGTCACCACGGTCACCGAAGTGCTGGCCGTCACGCCGAAGTCCGGCATCAAGACTGCCAAAGACCTTGTCGCGCTCGCCAAGGAGAAGCCGGGCGCGATTTCGTTCGCGTCGACCGGCATCGGCTCGCCGCCGCATCTGGCGCAAGAACTGCTCAGCGCCTCAGCGGGCGTCAAATTCCTGCATGTGCCGTATCGCGGCGCGGCGCCGGCGTTGACCGATCTTCTTGCCGGCCAGGTGCAGGTGCTGTCCGCCGATATTCCGGTGCTGATCTCGCAAATCAGAGCCGGCAGCCTGGTCGCGATCGGCGCGGCAGGCAACAAGCGCGACGCCATCCTGCCGGACGTGCCGACGCTTGCCGAGCAAGGCTATCCCAACACCGACGCGTCGAACTGGTACGGCCTGCTGGCGCCGGCGAAGACGCCGCCGGCCGTGATTCAGAAAATCAACAGCGCGGTGAACGCGGCGCTGAACGATCCGGCCACCCGCGACAAACTCGTTCAGGCCGGCGCAACGCCGGTCGGCGGCACGCCGGACAGCTTCGGCACATTCATGAAAGCGGAATACGAAAAGTGGGGCCGCGTGGTCAAAGAGCGTGACATCAAGGACACGCAGTAAGGCTAGCCCGGCCGGTACTCCCCGGTCTTCGGATCCGGCTTTAATTTCGGCAAGGCGTTGCGGTCGAGCGGCTCGACGGCGCGCGCGCGCACATCGTCAAGCTCGGAATTCACCCGATGCACTTCCTTGGACCACCAGCGCACCAAGGCGACCGCTCCTACTAGTCCCAACGCGAAGACAATGACCGGCGGCATGCAAGCCTCCTAAGAGCTTAAAGCCCGAACCGCGCCCACATCGCGCGCGCCTCAAGCGCCGAGATCAGGTCCTCGGCAAGACCAACTGGGAAACCCGTCTGCGCCCCACGAAGCATATCGCCGCCGCCGACGCCGAGCACCCGGCGGCCGAAAAAACCGCGTTCGGCGGTCACGAGAGGGGTAACGACCTTGTCACCAAATCGTTCGCGCAAGGTGCCGCGCAAATCGCCAATGGCGTCGACCAGACCGAGTTCCAGCGCCCGCCGCCCGGTCCAGTACTCGCCGGAAAATAAGTCGCTTTCCGGGCCGCTGAGTTTCGCGCCGCGCCGCGACTTCACCAGCGCGATGAAATCGTCGTGAATGGCCCGCTGCAGTTTCTTAAGGTGTTCGACGTCGGCGGGATCTTCCGGCAGGAACGGATCGAGCGAAGCCTTGTGCTCGCCGGACGTGTAGAGCCGGCGCTCGACGCCGATCTTGGCAATGAGCTTGTCGAAGCCGAACGAGCCGCCGACGACCCCGATCGAGCCGACGATGGAATGCGGGTCGGCAATGATCTCATCGCCGGCGCAGGCGATCATGTAGCCGCCCGAAGCGCCGGCATCTTCGACGAAGGCGATGACGCGGCGCTTGTACTCGGCGGCGAGCTCGCGGATGCGGCGAAAGATCAGGTGCGACTGTACCGGCGAGCCACCGGGCGAATTGATGGCGAGCGCGACGGCGGAGGCATTCTTGGTGGCGAAGGCTTTGTCGAGCGTGCGGGCGATGCCGGCGAGGCTCAGGCCCGGCCGCAGCGGGGTCGAGAAGCCGATGACGCCGGTCAACCGCACCACCGGCACCACCGGTTGGTCGCGGCGAAACCGCTTCGGGATGAGCAGCCGCAGCGCGCCTAACGCGCAGCCGGCGATGCCGTTGCCGGCACTTTGGTCGCTCGGCCCACTCCTCGGTTCCATCATGAAAGCTCAAATATGATCGGTCGCATTAACCCTCAACTAACCGTTTCTTAATCTTTGGAACGCTTCTTGCTTGGTACTGTTGCGCAGAATAACGGCGGAGGCCGCAAAGCAATGAAGATCTACTTCCTTTTGATGCTCATCAGCGTGTTTGTCGGGCTTTCCTATATGCCCATCCGGACCGAGGCGAAGCAAAAAGTCGCGGTGCGGCCTGATACTTTGCCAGCGTAATGCACAACGGCTGAGCAAATGTGCGTTTCAGTACCCGTGTGATTTAAGGATTGCGCAATCCCGTTTCTTAGTCCTGGTCTCTCAGTATCACATGTCTGTGTGACCCAAGTCTGTGTGATTGTACCCAAGTCTGTGTAACCCAAGTTCCAAACTCAGCATCAGCTTGGCGCGAGAGGCAGGGCGGCACCGTCGCGTAATACGGTTTCAGCCGCAACCGTTGGCTTACCCTCGGCATCGGCAAGTACCAAGCCCGGCAGCAATGCGAGCGGGCCGTTCCGGTCTTTTACCGCACGCACCACGACGCGGATCGCGGCCGCGTTAGGTTTGCCGTGGATCGGCAGCACCGCGACGGCGCCAAAGCCCGGCGAAAGCGCGGCAAGCACATCGCCAAGTCCGTCCGCGCGCCAAATCAGCGTCACGTCGCCGCCAGGGCGGAGCAGCCGCGCGGCCATGCTGAGCCAATGCGCAAGTGTTGCGTCCGACACGACATGCGCCATGCGGCGGGTGCGGTCGGGCGACGGATTTTGCGCGGCGTTAAATGGCGGGTTCATCAGCACGTGATCCGCCGAGCCGGGCGAAAGCGCCGCTGCGGCGAATGCCGCGGCCGGCGCCGTGACGTCGAGGCTGACCGCCCGCACCCGTCCGGAGAGGCCGGTGCGCACGGCATTCTCGCCGGCGAGCGCAGTGAGCGCCGGATCGATTTCGACGAGCGTCACGTTGAGACCCTCGACGCGGTGCGCCAGCGCAAGGCCCGCCGCGCCGACGCCGGCACCAAATTCGACCGCGCTCTCGCCGGCGCGCGCCGCCACCGCCGCGGCGAGCAGAATCGCATCGTGACCGAAACGATGGCCGCGCAGCGGCTGGCGCAGCACGAGCTTGCCGCCGAGAACGGCGTCCTCGCTCGTCGCGCCGATCTCAGCGGACATCCGGACGAAGCTCGTTGCCGAAGCCGGCCTCCTCGAGAAGCCGCCGCGCGCTATCGACCTGATCCTCATCGACCAGGATGCGCCGCGGGAAAATACCGATCGAGCCTTCCAGCACGCTCATGTTCTGATCGACGACCATGTGGCCGATATCGGCGCCGTTGAGCAGCGCCTCGATCGCGGTGATCAGCACCGCATCGTTGGTGCGGACGAGCTCGCGCATGGTCAGCCCCGCCGCCGGTCTTCGCCGGGCGCGCGCAGCGCCAGATAGGCGATCAGTTTTGCCTCGCGCCGCCCCCGCGTCACCGTGTCGAGGATCAGGCCGACGGCGACCGACAGGAAGGCGAGCACCATCAAGCCGGTGGACAGCACCGCGGTCGGCAGACGCGGCACCAGGCCCTCCTGGACGTAAGTGATGAAGATCGGAATGGCGAGACCGATCGCCATAATGCCGAGCGCGATGCCGAGCGAGCCGAACAGCGACAGCGGCCGCTCGGCGCGATAGAGCTTGAGCACCGTCCAGAGAATGCGAAAGCCGTCCTGCCAGGTATTGAGCTTCGAGGCCGATCCGCTCGGCCGCGAATAATACGGCGTCGCCACTTCACCCACCGGCAGTTCGAGCTCGAGCGCGTGCACCGTCAGTTCGGTCTCGATCTCGAAACCGCCGGAGAGAATCGGAAACGATTTGACGAAGCGGCGCGAGAACACGCGATAGCCGGAGAGAATATCGGTGAAGGCGTGGCCGAAAATATTGGCGACGATCGCCGTGAGCAGCCGATTGCCGGCGCGGTGGCCGGGACGATAAGCCGCCGCCTCACGATCGACGCGGGTCGCCACCACCATATCGAGCCGGTCCGCGAGCAGGGCGTCGATCATGGTCTGCACGCTCGGCGCGTCATAGGTCGCGTCGCCGTCGACCAGCACGTAAATGTCGGCTTCGATATCGTTGAACATGCGCCGCACGACATGGCCCTTGCCTTGATGGGTCTCGCGGCGCACCACCGCGCCGGCCTGCTTGGCAGCCGCGACCGTGCCGTCGCTGGAATTATTGTCATAAACATAAACACTCGCCCCCGGCAGCGCCGCGCGAAAGTCGGCAACCACTTTGCCGATCGCGCGTTCCTCATTGTAACAGGGCACGAGAACCGCCACATCAAGCCGGCTTTGAGTTATGCGTTCCGCGGCGAGGTCGTTGCTTGACATTCCCCGTCTCCGACGCCACTCGAAGTGGCGTAGACGGCCCCGGTAGGCAAATCATCGCGCCGGTGCCGGTGTTATATTTGCCTGCGGACTTGCCCGGTCACCATAGCGTTTCTATGCTTTTGCGTCCTCCTGTGGAGAAAGCTCAAGTGGCGGTTGTCGTCCCGTTCGAAAGCCCGAATGCGCCCTCGATCGAACCGCTGGTCGAACTGGTCGCAGCGGACATGGAGCGGGTCAACGCCACAATCATCTCGCGCACCGGTTCCGAGGTGACGATGATTCCGGAGGTGGCCAACCACCTCATCAGTTCCGGCGGCAAACGGCTGCGGCCGATGCTGACGCTGGCGCTGGCGCGGCTCGCCGGTTATGCCGGCGAAGGCCATATCAAGCTCGCCGCCGCGGTCGAATTCATGCATACCGCGACGCTGTTGCACGACGACGTGGTCGACGAGAGCGAATTACGGCGCGGCCGCATGGCGGCGCGCATGCTGTGGGGCAACGAAGCAAGCGTGCTGGTCGGCGACTTCCTGCTCGGCCAGGCGTTCAAGATGATGGTCGAGGTCGGCAGCCTCAAGGCGCTGGAAATCCTGTCCTCCGCGGCTTCCGTCATCGCCGAAGGCGAAGTCATGCAGCTTGCCGTCGCCAAGAATACCGCGACGACGGAAGACGAATATATCGCCGTGATCCGCGCCAAGACGGCAGAGTTGTTCGCCGCAGCATGCGAAGTCGGGCCGGCTTTATCGGCGCGGCAGAAAGCCGAACAGGCCGCGAGCCGGTCGTTCGGCATGAATCTCGGCATCACCTTTCAGCTCGTCGACGACGTGCTCGATTACGGCGGCGCCGCAGCCCATCTCGGCAAGAATGTCGGTGACGATTTTCGCGAGGGCAAGATCACGCTGCCGGTAGTGCTCGCTTTCCGCCGCGGCACCGACGCCGAGCGCGAATTCTGGCGGCGGACGCTGGAGCGCGGCGAGACCACCGACGCCGATCTTGATCACGCCATCGGGCTGATGGTACGCCACCGCGCGCTCGAAGACACGATCGGCCGCGCGCACCATTACGGCGCCATCGCCCGCGACGCGCTGGCGCTATTCCCGGATTCGGCGATGAAGGCGGCTTTGGTCGAGACCGTGGACTTCTGTATCGCGCGCACGCATTAATTTAGCTCGCAAGCCTGCAGCCACCAGTTCGCATATTTGGCGCGCAGGATTTTCGCCGCGACCTCGGCTTCGGCGGCCGACGCAAATAGTCCGAAACACGTCGCGCCGGAGCCCGACATGCGCGCGAGCTGACAACCGGCGAAACCTCGCAACGCTGAAAGCACGTCCGCGATCACCGGCTGTAGCGCAATGGCCGGCACTTCGAGATCGTTCGGCTGGGTCAGCAAGATCTGCAAAAGCTGGTCGCGGCTCGCCAATTTCGCGAGCGCTGCGAGATCGAGCGGCGCGGCCGCTGCGGCGCCCGGTTTCCATCCAGCGAAAACGTCCCTGGTCGCGAGCGCGACGCCGGGATTGACCAGCACCGCGGGCAACGGCGGCAGCGTCAGCGGCTCGGAGAGCTTTTCGCCGATCCCGCGCATCAGCCGCGGACGCGGATTAAGACACACCGGCACGTCGGCTCCGGTGGCGCGTGCGGCCTCGTAGGGCTGCGGCGCGCCCGGCGCCAGTCCGTTCGCGCGCATGATGAGACGGAGCGCCGCCGCCGCATCGGACGATCCGCCGCCGAGCCCCGCCGCGACGGGGAGGCTTTTTTCCAGATGGAATGCGCCCAATGAGATGCTCGGAATGCGCGCCGCCAGCGCCCGCGCCGCCTTAAGCACGAGATTATCGGCATCGGCGCCGGCCTGCGCCGCCGTCGCGCCGCTGAGCGTGAGCGACAGCGCGCCGCCCGGTGCAAAGGTCAGCCGGTCGCCGTAATCGGCGAACACCACCAGACTTTCGAGTTCGTGATAACCGTCGGCGCGGCGGGCAAGCACCCGCAGCGACAGGTTCACCTTGGCTGGTGCGTTCTCAACGAGCGGAACGGGCAAGGACCGAGCTCAGCCGCCGTTGCCGGTCTTCTTATCCGAACCGGCATTGCCTTTGTCCACATCGGCCGGCGCAACGGGCTTGCTGGCATCAGCAGCCGAAGAGCCCTTGTCGCTCGGCAGCCCATCTTTCAGCTTGGCCTCGATCTTGGGCAGGTCTTCCGGTTCCGGCTTCAAATCCTTGGCATGCGACCACTGGAAATGCGCTTCGAGGTACCGGCCGACGCGCCAATAGGCGTCGCCGAGATGGTCGTTGATGGTCGGATCTTCTGGCTTGAGCTCAACGGCGCGTTCCAGATTCTTGACCGCCTCGTCGTAATTGCCGGTGCGGAAATAGGCCCAGCCCAGCGAGTCGACGATATAGCCGTCATCCGGCCGCTGTTCGACGGCGCGGCGGATCATGTCCATGCCCTGGTCGAGATGGGCGCCCTGATCGACCCACGAATAGCCGAGATAGTTGAGCACCAGCGGCTGTTCGGGGAACAGTTCGAGCGCCTTCTTCATGTCGGCTTCGGCGGCCGGCCATTGATGCGAGCGCTCGTAGCAAATGCCGCGGAAGTAGAACATGACCCAGTTCGGCTTCTCCGGCTTCGCCACGTTGTCGATGGCCTTGCTGTAGGTATCGGCGCAACTGGCGAAATCCTTGCGCGCGCGCTGGATATTGCCGAGCTCGATGATCGCCTCGGTGTCCTTCGGGCGCAGCGAGATGACGTGCGCAAGCTTCTGCTTGGCGTCGTCGGTGCGATCGAGCGCGTCGAGATCGACCGCCATCTGGATTTCGGCATTGCGCGACAGCGGCGAATTGGCCGGCACCCGCTCATAAGCCTTGATGGCGAGATCGGGTTTTTTCAGATCCTCGTAGAGATCGCCGAGCGACAGCAGCGCCATCGCATGCGTCGGTTGCAGATAAAGCGCGAGCTGCAGATAGATCAGCGCCAGATCCTCGCCGCCGCGGCGGCCGATCGAAGCGCCGAGACCATAGAGCGCCTCGGCCGCGCCGGCCTGCGGCGAATCGACGAGCGACGGCAGCTTCTGGCCGTCGGCAATCGCCTTCATCTCTTCGTTGACCAGCGGATGATCCGGCAGGACCTTGGCGAAGTCCTTATAGACTTTCAGGGCGTCGTCCTTGTTGCCGTTGCGCGACAGGAAGCGGCCATAGGCCTGCACCGTGCGCAGCGCCGTCGAGTCGGTCTTGTACGCGCTCTCGTAACGCTTCTGCGCGCCCTTCTTGTCGCCGCCCAGATCGAGGATGAACCCGGCGTGCAGATCCTTGAAGATGCCGTACCAATCCGGCCCCGACAATTTGTCCATCGCGTCGACGGCGGCATGCGCATCGCCGGCGCCTTCTTGCGCCCATGCCGACAACAATGCCGCGGTCAGATCGGTCACCGGCCCGCGCACCGATTGCGCGAAATGCTGCTTGGCGACGCCGTAATGTTTCAGCTTGAGCTCGCGAATGCCAATCACGAGATGCGAGATCTTGTCGGCGTGATCGACGTCGAGCATGCGCTCGGCGAGCTTGCTGGCTTGGTCGATATCGCCGTCGGTCAATACCGAGAGGAAGGTGCGGCTGAGCAAATCCGGATTACGCGGATCGAGCTTCAGCACGTCCATGTAATAGGTGGCGGCGGCGGCGGCGTCGCGCTCGGCGCCGGCGTGGCGCGCAGCCAGATAGCTGCCGGCCGCGTTCTCGGGCGAAAGTTCCGCCTGCGCCGGCGTCTGAACAGTCGCCGCTTGCGCGGCGAGCATCGACGGAAAACCGAAGGCTAAGGCAGCGCCAAGGATGGCGGCATGCCGGGGCAGCGAATGAATCACGATAGCTCCATTGGCGAATGGGGTCGGCGACCTGACAGCACGCGTACTTGCAACAAGCGCCGAATATCTGGATGCGCGAGAATGGCCTTTTTACCGCGTCGCCGCAAGGATCCCGGCTGACGTGGAGCGGGCGTCGTCCCCTCGTGTTTCCAGCACGATGGCGGCTGTTTAGGCCCGAACGGCGGCGAAATCGCGGCAGCCGCCAATAGCAGTCGCGAGCAGCCAAGGGCCGCCGAAGAGCCGCCAAGTCATGTATCCAGATCACATATTCGGATAGTTCGGTCCGCCGCGGCCCTCGGGCGGCACCCAGGTGATGTTCTGGTTCGGGTCTTTGATATCGCAGGTCTTACAGTGCACGCAGTTTTGCGCGTTGATCACGTAACGCGGCTGACCGCCGTCCTCGACCCACTCATAAACACCGGCCGGGCAATAGCGCGATGACGGCCCGGCATAGACGTCGTGCTCGGACGATATTTGCAGCGCCGGATCGCGCACCAGAAGATGCGGCGGCTGGTCTTCCTCGTGATTGGTGTTGGACAGATAGACCGAGGACAGCCGGTCGAAGGTGAGCTTGCCGTCGGGCTTTTGATAGGCGATGCGCTTGCACGCGGCGGCGGGCTTCAGCGTCGCGAAATCCGGCTTGCCGTGTTTGAGCGTGCCGAGCAGCGAAAAGCCGAGCGTGTTGGTCCACATGTCGAGGCCGCCGAGCGCGATGCCGGCAAAGGTGCCGAGCTTCGACCACAGCGGCTTGGCATTGCGCACTCGCCATAGATCGCGCCCGATCGGCGACGCGCGCCATGCCTCCTCGTAAGCCGAGAGTTCGTCATTGGCGCGGCCCTGCTTAAGCGCGGCCGCGGCGTGCTCGGCCGCCAGCATGCCGGACAGCATGGCGTTGTGGCTGCCCTTGATGCGCGGCACGTTGACGAAGCCCGCGGCGCAGCCGACCAGCGCGCCGCCCGGGAACACGAGCTTCGGCACCGATTGGTAGCCGCCTTCGGTGATGGCGCGGGCGCCGTAACAAATCCGTTTGCCGCCGGCAAACGTGTCGCTGACCAGCGGATGCGTCTTGAAGCGCTGAAATTCTTCGAACGGCGACAGATAAGGATTCTTGTAGTTGAGATGGACGACAAAGCCGACCGAAACCAGATTGTCGTCGAAATGATAAAGGAACGAGCCGCCGCCGGTGCCGTTGTCGAGCGGCCAGCCGAGTGTGTGCTGCACCAGGCCGCTGTGGTGTTTATCCGGCGCGACCTGCCAGAGCTCCTTCAGACCGATGCCGAATTTCTGCGGCTGGCGATCCTCTCCGAGCCCGAAACGCTCGATCAGCATTTTGGACAGATTGCCGCGCGCGCCCTCGGCGAACAAAGTGTATTTGCCGCGCAGCTCCATGCCGCGCGCAAAGCCGCCTTTGTGCTGGCCATCCTTGCCGATGCCCATGTCGCCGGTGGCGACGCCCGCCACCGCATTGTTCTCGAACAAAACTTCCGACGCGGCGAAGCCTGGATAGATTTCGACGCCGAGTGCCTCGGCCTTGCGCGCCAGATAGCGGCAGACGTCGCCGAGCGAGACAATGAAGTTGCCGTGATTGCTCATCAGCGGTGGCATCAATGAAAGCGGCAGCCGCAGCGCGCCGGAGGAACCGAGCATGTAGAAGCGGTCAGACTTCACGGCTGTCTTGATCGGGGTGTCCTCGCCGCGCCATTCCGGAATGAGGCTGTCGAGCCCGATCGGATCGATCACCGCGCCGGACAGGATGTGGGCGCCGACTTCGGAGCCCTTCTCGACGACAACAACCGACGTGTCGGGTGCGAGTTGCTTGAGCCGGATTGCGGCGGCAAGCCCGGCGGGGCCGGCGCCGACAATGACAACGTCGAATTCCATCGCCTCCCGGGCCGGCAGATCCGTTGTGGTCATGATTTGCTCCGTGTCCCGGCCGCTCAAAAAACGATTGTTCACGAATTTAATGCGCTGACAATCGCAGCCTTGCGGCGCGGGTTGCCTTCGCTCATGAATATTTCGGCAACGGCAAGCTCTCGGCAGGCATTTGGACAGGCTCATGGATACGCCCAGCCCCAAAGAAGCGCGCGAATTGATCGCCTTCTATCTCGACGCCGGCGCCGACGCGCTGCTCGGCGAGGAGCCGGTCGACCGTATGGCGGACGAGCATCCACCGGCGCCCGTCGCGACGCCTTCCGCCATCGCATCCGCCTCGCCAGCCAAGCGCGACGGGCTAAATCCAGCCTCGCCCCACAAGAATGCGAGAACCGGCCTGGCGGAAGCAAAGACCTTCTTTCAAGCGCCCGTCCCCGCTTCGCCCGTGGCCGCCGTCATGGCGGCGCGCGAGGCGGCCAAGAGCGCCGGATCGCTGGAAGACTTGCGGGCGCTGCTCGACAAATTTGAAGGCTGCGCGCTGCGCGCAACCGCGACCCAGCTCGTCTTTGCCGACGGCACCCCGCAAGGCCGCGTCATGTTTGTCGGCGAGGCGCCGGGTTATGACGAAGACATTTCCGGCAAGCCGTTTGTCGGCCGTTCCGGCAAGCTGCTCGATTTGATGATGGCGGCGATCGGCCTTGATCGCAGCAACGCCTATATCGCCAATGTGGTGCCGTGGCGGCCGCCGGGAAACCGCACCCCGACGCCGCAGGAAACCGCGATCTGCCTGCCCTTCATCCGCCGCCAGATCGAGCTCGCCGATCCGGATGTCTTGGTCTGCCTCGGCGGACCGGCGATGCAGACGCTGCTCAGTATCAGGGAAGGCATTACCCGAAGCCGCGGGCGTTGGTTTCCCTACGATACCGGCACGCGCGAGATCCAAGCGCTGGCGACGTTCCACCCGGCCTTCCTGTTGCGCAGTCCGTTGCAAAAACGGTTCGCCTGGCGCGATTTTCTGGCGCTCAAAAAAGCACTCGCCGCCTCAGTCTAGCTTTTTGGTTGAGCATGATCTTTTCCGAAAACCGGCTTCCACTTTTCGGGATCATGCTCAACCAACCGCAAATTTTGATGGCAAAGATCAATGCCAGCAACGCCGGCGGAGATCGCGAGCTTCAAGTTCTTCGGGATGGAATTGACGATGTATTCGCGGATACGAAAGATCGAGATCAGAAAAAAGATCACACCGGAGCAGAACACGGCGGCGAGCGCCTGCTGCCAAGTGAATTTCATCGTCAGGACCACGGTGAAGGAGAAGAAGGCGTTGAGCCCCATGCCGGGCGCGAGCGCAATCGGATAATTGGCATAGAACGCCATCATCAGCGTCGATGCCGCGGCCGCAGTGCAGGTCGCGACAAAGACCGCGCCCTTGTCCATCCCGGCATTGCCGAGAATCTCCGGATTGACGAAGACGATGTAGACCATCGTCAGAAAGGTGATCAGCCCGGCGACAAATTCCGTGCGCAGGTTGCTGCCGGATTTGCTCAGGCCAAAGAGACGGTCGAGTCCGGATTGCGGCTTCTGCGTAGCGGCACTGTCCATGTCTTCCCCCTCCAAGCGCCGCACCAGCGGCAAATTCTGCGCACCCTATTTGGGCGCCGGCATCACGCTGCCCGGCCGAATGACGCCCCAGCCGACCCGCAGCAGCGGCAGCCGGCCTTGGACCGGCCGATCGAAGGTGCGCGGCACTTCGGCAACGAGATCGGGAAAATAGACTTTTATATCGGCCGGCGGCACCGGCGAAGTGTCGGCGGCGAGCCAGACGACGACGGCGCCTTTCTTGCGGATGTCGTCCGCGGTGACCCAGGGCGTGCGCGACGGGTCGGCGTCGAAAAACACGCTCGGCCGGCTCGGTGCGGCGAGCGCCACCAAAGCCGCGGTGCGCGGATCGCCGGTGACAATGGCGAGCTTTTGTCCGGTCCGGCGTTGAAAGCTGTCTGCGAAAAATTCGCCCATGGCGTTCGCCGGCTGCGCGATTTTCAGATCGGTGCCGATGGCCCAGGGCAGCAGCACGATCAGGAGCGGCACGAATAAAGCCGGCACCAGCAACAAGCCGGACCAGGCGAAGCCGAGAACGCGCTGATGATAAAGCGTGATACTGTCGCCTGCGGCAAGCACGATGCCGAGGCCGGACAGGACGACGAGCGGCGCCGCGCCGCCAATCGGCAACCTTTGCCCGACCAGAACGGCGCAAATCGTCGCCAGCAATGCCGGCACCAGCGCGAAGATTTTAACGAACGTCACGGCGAAAGGATCGGCATGCGGCCGCACGATCGGCGGCGCCGGCGCCGCGCGCACGCGCGGCCAGCCGACCGCCAGCACCAGAAGGATCGCCAGTCCGGCATGCGCCAGGACAAGCGCCGCGAGAAGCCGCAGCCAGGCCGAAGTGTTGAGGCCTGCGCTTTGCGCCTCGCGCAATCGCGCGACGAGCGGCTGCAAACTATCGCCCGAATCCTGATGCCACAGGCTTTGCAGCCAGATCAGATGCGGGAACAGAAAAACCGCGAGCGCGATGCCGACGATCCATGGCTCGATCGCTTCAAGCACCTTGCGGCCGCGCGCCGTCACCGCCGTGAATACAATAAGCCCGCCGAGCAACAGGAACGCGGCGGTGCCGGAGAGGAGCAGCAGCGCCGCGGCGCCGCCGAACACGTACCATGAGCGTCTGCGGCGCAGGATGACCGCCTGCCAATAGTGCAGCAAGGCGACGGCCCATAGCGCCATGGTCAGGATCGGCGGGCCGAAATCCGGCGACGGCACCGTGAACAGCGCGATCCCGACCATCAGCAGTACCGCCATCACCGCATGCGATGCGCCGACAACGGCGCGGCCGAGCGCGAACACGCACCAATAGGTCGCAACCACGCAGATCTGCGCCAGCACATAAACGCCGAACAGGCCGCCGACGCGAAATGCGATTTCGGCAAGCCAATAAGCCAGCGGCGGCCCGACACCGGCATCGAAACGAAACTCGTGGCCGACGGCGAGAAGCTGCGCCAGATCGCTCGGCGGAGCTGAGTAAAACAGCATCGGCACCGCGATCCAGACCGCGGCCTGCGCCAGCGCCGCCGCCCAGAATATCAGCAGCGGGCGGGCGCGGATCGCTTCGATGTAAATCGGAACAAAAAACATCTGCAGGAAAAACCGGGTTTGGCGGGCACCGGATGCGACATCGCCAAATGAAAATTCAGGCGACGGTTTGGCGCTGCCCTATACGGCGGCAAGGCTGGAGAGGCAAGGCTGGAGAGGCAAGCTAGAGCGGCAGGACGCTGACCCTGGCCGCGTCGGCGTCCTCGCCGGTAAGCCCGAGCGCGATCGCCACCGGCGAGAACGAGCGGCGGTGGTGAATCGTCGGGCCAAGCCGGTCCAGCGCGGCAAAATGCTCCGGCACGCTGTAGCCCATATGCCGCTCGAAGCCATAGCCGGGATGGGCGGCGCCGAGGCAGGTCATGAGCCGGTCGCGCGTGACTTTGGCGACGATTGAGGCCGCCGCGATCGAGGCGACCAGGCCGTCGCCGCCGATCACCGCTTCGCAGTCGCAGCCGGCATCGATGCGGTCACGGCCATCGACAAAGACGAGCCGCGGCTTGACCGGCAGCGCGGTCACCGCACGCGCCAGCGCCCACAGCGACGCGCGTAGAATATTGTCGCGGTCGATGCGCCACGGCGGCGCCATGGCGACCGCGACCTGCGCCCGCGCGCAGATGCGCTCGTAAAGAACTTCGCGCCGCTCCGCCGTGAGGCGTTTTGAATCGTCGAGGCCGCGCGGCACATCGTCCGGATCGAGAATGACGGCCGCCGCAACCACCGGGCCGGCGAGCGGACCCCTGCCCGCTTCGTCGCAGCCCGCAATAGGCCATACGCCGCGCTTGAGCGCCGAGCGCTCGCGGCGAAACGTCGGGCGGAGGACCTCTTCGTCAAGCGGCAGGCGCGCGGATTTGGCGGTTGCATTTCGACTCATGCGGGCATGATGCCCATGCCGCCGCCGCGTCCGCAACGCGCGTTATTGTCGTCGGGGGATTACGGGGATGAAACCTAAAACAAATCCAACTGCTCCGACGCCGGCCGCGGGCGCTGAAAGTGCTCGGTCGTGGTCCGCGCGCTCGTCACGTTGAAGCCGAGCCGCTCGCAGGCGAGTTCGAAACGGCGGCCGATCATCCAGGCGATGGGGCCGGAGCCGGTCATCCGCTTGCCGAAGGTGGCGTCGTAATCCTTGCCGCCGCGCGTGTCGCGGATCAGCGAAATCACATGGCGATAGCGGTCGGGGAAATTCTCGATCAGCCATTCGCGGAACAGGTCGCGCAGTTCGAGCGGCAGGCGAAGCAGCACATAGCCGGCATTGCGCACGCCGGTCTCGGCAACGGCGTCGAGGATGCGTTCGATTTCCGAATCGTTGAGCGCCGGAATGACCGGCGCCACCATGGCCGAGGCCGGCACGCCGGCGCTCACCAATTGCTTGAGCGCTTCGAGCCGGCGCGGCGGCGTCGAGGCGCGCGGCTCCATGGTGCGCGCCAGTTTGGCATCGAGCGTCGTCACCGAGATCGCCACTTTGACCAGATCGCGCTTGGCCATGCGCGCGAGGATGTCGAGATCGCGCAGCACCAGCGCCGATTTGGTCACGATGCCGACCGGATGACCGGCGCGTTCCAGCACTTCGAGGATGCGGCGCATGATCTGATGCCGCCGCTCGATCGGCTGATAGGGATCGGTGTTGGTGCCGATGGCGATGATCCGCGGCACGATAGCCCGGCGCCGCCAATTCGCGCTCCAGCAATTCCGGCGCGTTCGGCTTCATGAACAGCTTGGACTCGAAATCGAGCCCCGGCGACAGGCCGAGATAGGCATGCGTCGGCCGCGCGAAACAATAAATGCAGCCGTGTTCGCAGCCGCGATAGGGATTGATCGAACGGTCGAAGGAAATATCGGGCGAGTCGTTCTTGGTAATGATCTTGCGGGTGGAATCGACCGTCACCGTGGTCTTGAACGGCGGCAAATCCTCGAACCCCTGCCAGCCGTCATCGAAGGCGACGCGCGCAATCGGCTCGTAGCGACCCGACGTATTCGACGCCGTGCCGCGCCCGCGGCGCCGCTCGCGCTCGACCGCCGCACCTTGTGGACCTACGGGCTCGCCCGCCGGCGTGGAGGGCAGCGGTGCCGGCGGGCGCTTTAAAGCTGACGATCGAACTCATGAGACACCGACTGATGCTCGCGACCTGAAGCGTGTCGACTCGGGTTCCAAACTCTGTGGCTTAAAGCTAATGCGTTCTTGCGAACAAAACAAGAACAAAAATCCGTGAAGGAATGCCCATAAACCGGAAAATGTGAAGACGCTTGGAGCCGTTGGCGTCAGGCCCTATTGAGCGTCGAACCATGGAACCGGCCGCACTTAATTCATGCTGAGCGTCATCATCCCGACCCGCAATTCCGAGCATGCGCTGGTGCCGACGCTGGCCGCGCTGGTGTCGGGCGCCACGGCGGGCCTCATCAGCGAGGTGCTGGTCGCCGACGGCGGTTCAAAGGACGACACCGCGGTGGTGGCCGATATCGCCGGCTGCGAGTTTCTCGCGCTTGAGGAACCGCTTGGCCGAAGGCTCAAAACAGCGGCGGCAAAGGCGCGGGCGCCGTGGCTGATGTTCATGCAGCCGGGAACCGTCCTCTATGCGCCCTGGACCGACGACACCACCCGCTTTGTCGAGCAGCCCTGGCCGCGCAACAAAGCGGCAGTGTTCCGCCGCGGCGCCGCCCCGCAGACTGCGCTGCGCGAAGCATTTTCGTTCCTAACCGCGGCGTTTGGGAGGGCGCGGCCCGAGCAAGGCCTCATCATCACCAAGCCGCTTTATGACGAACTCGGCGGCCATTCCGAAAGCGCCGCCGATCCAGCCGCCGAATTCATCCGCCGCCTCGGCCGCCGCCGCATCGTGACGCTCGCCGCCACCGCCTTTCATTCGCGCTAACGCATCCGGCCGCTCGCCGCCTTCGGGCAAAGTCACGCGACAGTATACTTGACTTTGTCAACTATCTAGCCGAACCTCGCCGCATGGTAGATCGGCAAATGGCCAATCGGGACCGCGACCAGCGCATTGCCGCGGCGCGCCGTTTCAACCGCTTCTACACGCGGCAGATCGGCGTGTTGCGCAAGAATTTTCTCGACAGCCCCTATTCGCTCGGCGAAGCGCGGGTGATTTACGAAATCGCGAGCGACACAGCGCCGACGGCGAGCGACATCGGCCGCGCGCTCGATCTCGATGCCGGCTATCTGAGTCGCGTGCTGCGTAATTTCGAAAAGCGCGGCCTGGTCGAACGCAAGGTCTCGGCGAAGGATGCGCGGCAAAGTCATCTTGCGCTGTCTCCGCGCGGACGCAAGGCCTTCACATTATTGGATGACCTGTCGCAGCGCGACATCGGCGCGATGCTCGACAGACTGGCGCCTGAGGATCAATCGCGATTGATCACGGCGATGGGCACGATCGAGACGCTGCTCGAACACCCGCGCGAGACCAGCGAGCCGGACCGCCGCGACTACAAGCTCCGGGAGCCGGTGCCGGGCGATCTCGGCTGGGTGGTCAAGCGTCACGCCGAGCTCTATGCGCAGGAATATAAGTGGCAGGAGCCGTTCGAGGGCGTGTGCGCGCAAATCGTCGCCGACTTCGTCAACAAATTCGACAGCAAGCGCGAGCGCTGCTGGATCGCGGAGATGGACGGCGAGAATGTCGGCTGCATCTTCGTCGCCAAAGATTCCGAAGAAGTCGCCCGCATCCGGCTGTTATTGGTGGACCCGAAAGCGCGCGGCCTGGGGCTCGGCGCGCGGCTGACCGACGAGGCCGTTCGCTTCGCCCGCAAGGCCGGCTACAAAAAGATGACGCTGTGGACGCACAGCGTGCTCAAAGCCGCGCGGCACATTTATCAGAATGCCGGCTTCACGCTGATGCGCAGCGAGAAGCACAAGAGCTGGGGTCAGCCCGTGGTCAGCGAATTTTGGGATTTGGAGCTGTGACGCGGCGCTAAACCGACGCCCCGCCCGCCTTCGGCCGGCGCAGATGCTCGTCCAGCCGCGGCATGATCTCGACGAAATTGCACGGCCCGAAGCGATAGTCGAGCTGATGCACCAAAATCTCGTCCCAGGCGTCCTTGCAGGCGCCGGGCGAGCCCGGCAGGCAGAAAATATAGGTCGAGCCGGCGACGCCGGCGGTGGCGCGCGATTGGATCGCCGAGGTGCCGATCTTCGGAAAGCTCACCACCAAGAACAGCGCCGAGAAACCGTCCATCTTCTTCTCGAACAAGGGCTCGACCGCTTCCGGCGTCACGTCACGGCCGGTGAAACCGGTGCCCCCCGTGGTGATGACGACGTCGATCATCGGATCGGCGATCCAGTTCTTGACGCGGCTGCGAATGGTGTTGATGTCGTCGGACACGAGGCTGCGCTCGGCGACGAAATGACCCGCCGAGACGATGCGCTGCACCAGCAGCGCGCCCGATTTGTCGTCCTTGAGTGTGCGCGTATCGGAGACCGTCAGCACCGCGATTTTGAGCGGCACAAAAGTCTTGGTCTCATCGATGCCAGGCATGGCCACACCTTTACGCTACACCACACAATCCACACGTACCCGCTCGGACGGAGACGAGGTCCCGCCGGCGCGGGAATGACCGGATCATACTACCCCAAAGCCTGCACTACAGCAAATCCGCCGACATCGTATCGCAGGACGAAACCTTGCCCGAATTGAAGCCGTTCGTGAACCAGCGCTTGCGCTGCGCCGAGGTGCCGTGGGTGAAGGAATCCGGCACCGCGTAGCCCTGCACCTGCTTCTGCAGCCGGTCGTCCCCGATCGCCGAAGCCGTCTGCAAGGCCTGATCGATATCGCCGGCATCGAGGAAATTGTGCTTCTGCTGGGCGCGATTCGCCCACACGCCGGCAAGGCAATCGGCCTGCAATTCGACGCGCACCTGGAGCGCGTTGACGTCGGCCTGGCTCGACGCCGCCTGCTGGGCTTGTGTCACGCGCGGCAGGATGCCGAGCTCGTCCTGCACGTGATGGCCGACCTCGTGCGCGATCACATAGGCCTCCGAGAACTTGCAGGCCTTGTCATCCGAGCAGGCGCCGAACTTTCGCTGCATGTCGCGAAAGAACGACGTGTCGAGATAAACCTGCTGGTCGCGGGGGCAGTAGAACGGTCCCATGGAGGACCGCGCCAGCCCGCAACCGCCTTGGATCGCGCCGGAGAACAGCACAAGCTTCGGCGCATGATAAGTGCGGCCGCTGGCCTGGAACATTTCGGTCCAGCGGTCCTCGGTGTCGCCGAGGACCGCGGCGACGAAGTCCGCTGTTTGCTGGTCTTGCGGGCTCGTTTGAACCGGGCTGCCCGATTGCTGCGTCACCGTTCCGCTGCCGCCCGAGAGAATCTGCGCGCCATTGATGAGCACGCTCGGATCGATGCCGAGCGCCCAGCCGATCAGTCCGAGAATCAGGATCGTGCCGATGCCGAGACCGCCGGCGCCGCCCGGCATGTTGAAGCCGCCGCCACCGCCGGAATCCGCGCGCTCGTCTTCGACATTGCTGCTGCGGCGGAAATCATCCCAACGCATGTGTCCGTCTCCTTTTACAAATCCGGCTTGCAAATCCGGACGGAAAGTCCTGCGGCAGCGCCATTCTCAAGGGCCAAATCAAGCGCCGCACGTGAGCGATTAAATAAGTGTTTCCCGGCATTTATTGCCTAGTGCCGACGATTTGCAGTTAGGCGATTTTTTACCTTGGCGCGGCATAGTCCGTTTCGTCGGTTGTAGGTCCCGCGTCGCCGGCTCGCGTCGCCTGAGTCAGAGTTCTGAGTCATGGTTGTGTCGCGTCGCGGGGCGTCCGCAAGGACGCCCCGCGTGAGTATTGAGTCCGAAGCGGCGCCCGTCGAGGCGCGACGTTCGGCACATATTGTCGTCGGCGATTGCGTTGCCGAGATGACGAAGCTCCCGGCCGCGTCCGTGGATCTCGTCTTCGCCGATCCGCCGTACAATTTGCAGCTCCAAGGCGACCTCAAGCGTCCCGACGATTCGCGCGTCGATGCCGTCGACGATGATTGGGACAAATTCTCGAGCTTCTCCGCTTATGACGATTTCACGCGCGCCTGGCTCATCGCTTGCCGAAGGGTGATGAAGCCGAGCGCCACGCTGTGGGTCATCGGCTCGTATCACAACATTTTCCGCGTCGGTGCGATACTCCAGGATCTCGGCTTCTGGATCCTCAACGACATCGTGTGGCGAAAATCCAATCCGATGCCGAATTTCCGCGGCCGCCGCTTCACCAATGCGCATGAAACCCTGATCTGGGCCACGCGCGACGCCGCCAAGCACAATTATACGTTCAATTACGAAGCGCTCAAGGCGGGTAACGACGACGTCCAGGTGCGCTCCGATTGGTTCATCCCGCTATGCACCGGCGAGGAGCGGCTCAAAGGCGCCGACGGCAAGAAGCTGCATCCAACGCAAAAGCCGGAAGGCCTTCTGGCCCGCGTCATCCTCTCGGCGTCGCGGCCGGACGATCTCGTGCTCGACCCGTTTTCCGGCACCGGCACGACCGGTGCGGTCGCCCATCGCCTGCGCCGCCGCTTCATCGGCATCGAGCGCAGCTCGGAATATGCCGCGGCCGCCCGCGATCGCATTGCCGCGGTCGAGCCGATGGCCGAACCGGCACTCGCTTCTTTCATGACCGCGCGCGAAGCACCGCGGGTGCCGTTCGCGGCTCTGATCGAACGGGGGTTGGTGTCGCCCGGCATCAAGCTTGTCGATGCCAAACGGCGGCACAAAGCGCTGGTGCGCGCCGACGGTGCATTATCGTTCGGCGAGAGTGTCGGCTCGATCCACCGGATCGGCGCGCTGGCGCAAGGGCTCGAAGCCTGCAACGGCTGGACCTTCTGGCATATCGAAACGCCGAAAGGCCTGACCGTGATCGACACGCTGCGCGCCAAGGTGCGCGCCGAGATGGGCGCGGCCTGATTCGGCGCGCTATTTCGCCGCCACCACCATGATCTCGACTTTGTAATCCGGCGTCGCGAGCTTCGCCTCGACGGTGGCACGCGCCGGCGTATGGCCGGGCGACACCCAGGCGTCCCATACCGCGTTCATCTCGGCGAAATTCGCCATGTCGGTGATCCAGATATTGGCCGACAGCAATTTGCTCTTGTCGGTTCCGGCCTTGGCGAGAAAGCCGTCGATCTGCGAGAGAATGCTTTTGGTTTGCTCGGTGGTGCTCTTGCCCTTGGGCGCATCGGCGACAATGCCGGCGAGATAGACGGTGTTGCCGTGGACCACGGCCTTGCTCATGCGCGGGCCGGTGTCGTGACGTTCGATCGACATGGATGTTCCTTTCTCGGTTTCTAATCTTCAGTTCTTACCGCACCCGATCCAATGGGAGCGCCAATGGGAGCGCATGTCCTATGACCTTGCGCATCAGGCTCGGCAAGGCTTCGCCGCCAAGTTCTGAAATCTCGGCCCAGCGCATGCCCTTTGGCGCCGAGGTCCGCGCCGGAACGTCGGCCACATAAACGGTGAGTTCGAGCGGGAAATGCGTGAAGACATGTCTTACGATGCCGGCCGTCTTTCGCCACGTGATCTTTTTTCGCACCGACGCGAAGCGCGGCGCGCTAGGCGTCGCTTTGCTTGCGTCAAAGTCTTTCGACCATTCCGTCGTCGGCACTTCGGTCATGCCGCCGAGCAGGCCTTTCGCCGGCCGCGACCGCACCAGCACAAAGCCGTCGGCGCGGCGGACGACGAAAGCGACGCCGCGGCGCAAATCGCCTTCGCGTTTAGGCGCGCGGCGCGGATAGGTTTCGGTGGTGCCGCGCGTATAAGCGACGCAGCCCGCGTTCCAGGGGCACAAGATACAGGCCGGAGACTTCGGCGTGCAGATGGTGGCGCCGAGATCCATCATGGCTTGGGCGAAATCGCCGGCGCGTTGCGGCGGCGTCAGCGCGCGCACGAATTTAGCGATTTCCGGCTTGGCGGCGGGCAGCGGCGTGTCGAGCGCATGGAGCCGCGCGATGACGCGCTCGATATTGCCGTCGACCGGACTTGTACATTCATCAAAGGCGATCGCGGCGATGGCGGCGGCGGTGTAAGGGCCGATGCCGGGAAGTTCGCGCAGCAAGGCTTCGGTCGCTGGAATTTTTCCGTCATGCCGTTCGACGATCGTACGGGCGCAGGCGTGCAGGTTGCGGGCGCGGGCGTAATAACCGAGCCCGGCCCAGACCTTGAGCACGTCGTCGAGGGGAGCAGCGGCAAGCGCGGGCAGATCGGGCCAGCGCTCCAGGAATTTCGCGTAATAAGGCGCGACGGCTTTGACCGTCGTCTGTTGCAGCATGATTTCGGAGAGCCAGACGCGGTAGGGATCGGCACGCCGGCCGGGCAGCGCCCGCCACGGCAGCACGCGGCGGTGGCGGTCGTACCAGGTGAGCAGTTTGGCGAGCAGCTCGGTGGGTTGCGGTGATGAAATCGCCGCGCCGCCCTTCGCGCGTTGTTTTCCGGCTGCCTTCGCTGCTAGCGTGCTTGCCGCCATTGAGACCGCCTTGCGCCCCATCTCGGCCGAGGGATGACAGAGCCCCGCTCCATGAACAAGCCCGCTTACCCGGCCCCAAAGCAATTGCGCGACGTCGCCGGCAAGATCGTCGGCGAAAGCTTCCGGCGGCAAGGCTTTGCCAGCGCCGAATTGATCACCCGCTGGCATGAAATCGCCGGCGCCGAGGTCGCCGCCTATAGCGAGCCGCTGAAGATCCAATGGCAACGCGGCGTTGGCGGCGAAGCCCCCGAGCCCGGCACGCTGATCCTGCGCGTCGAGGGGCCGGCCGCCATCGAGATCCAGCACTTCGCCAATCTGATCTGCGAACGGGTCAACCAGTTCCTCGGCTGGCGCGCCGTCGGTCGCCTGGCGCTGCGCCAGGCGCCGCTCCGCCGCGGCGAGCGGAACAAGGTCCGCACTGCCGACCCGGTCGCAGCGGCCCGCATCGCGGAAAGCCTGTCGGACATTGGCGACGATGACCTTAAAGGCGCGCTGGCGCGGCTCGGCGCCGCGATCAAGCGAGTGTGACCATGCCGGCGCCGAGGACCTGGCGCGAAAGCGCCTGGCCCACTTGGCGTTATGGCGTGCTAATGCCACATTCGCGCTGCAACAATTCGTCCTCAAATCAGGAGCTGACCTTGTCGCCCACCCGTCGCCAACTGCTTTCGGCCACTGCGCTTTTCACCCTCGCGACAGCCGGCTTTGCGCCTGCGCTGATCAGCCCGGTTTTGGCGGACGACGCGGCGCCTTCGCCGGCCGAGCTGGCTGATGCCGGCCCCGACGGCGACGTCATGCTCGGCTCCGACAAGGCGCCGGTGACGGTTATCGAATATGCCTCGATGACCTGCCCCCATTGCGCGCACTTCTCAGCGACGACGTTCCCCGAATTGCAAAAGCGTTACATCGATACCGGCAAGGTCCGCTTCACGCTGCGCCCCTTCCCGCTCGACGCGCTCGCCGCCGCCGGCTTCATGCTGGCGCGTTGCGCCGGCAACGACAAATACATGCCGATGGTCGAGACCCTGTTCGCCAAACAGGCCGACTGGGTGGTCAAGGAGCCGCTGCCGCCGCTCAAGGAAATCGCCAAGCAGTTCGGCATGACCGAGGACAGCTTCAACCAGTGCCTGGCGAATCAGAAGATGCTCGACAGCATCCAGGCGGTGCGCGACCACGCCGTCGACAAGCTTGGCGTGAACTCGACGCCCACTTTTTTCATCAACGGCAAAAAGTTCATCGGCGACCTGTCGATGGACCAGATGGCCAAGGAGATCGACCCCTATCTCAAGGAAGGATAAGGGTTTTTCGCTCTGACCTTGGCGGCCGTGGGGGCCGCCTTTTGAGCCACGGTTTGCGCGAGCCTCCCGGAATGTCTGGATAATTTGGCAGCCGCGGTTGCGCTCGGACTCCTGACGATTAATCTCCGCGCCGATGCGGCACATAACTCGCCGCGCCGGATCGCAAAAGGCTTTCGGCGCGAGCTTTTCATGATCCCCTTCGCCGCCGCAGCAAGGGCAATGGACCCGCTAAGAATATGAAGCTGACGCGGCTGCGCCTGATCGGATTCAAATCCTTCGTCGAACCGACCGACTTTGAGATCGAACCCGGCCTGACCGGCGTGGTCGGTCCGAACGGCTGCGGCAAGTCGAACCTCGTCGAGGCCGTGCGCTGGGTCATGGGCGAGACCTCGTACAAGGCGATGCGCGCCGGCGAGATGGACGACGTCATCTTCTCCGGCAATGCCGGCCGCCCGGCCCGCAATCACGCCGAAGTCATGGTATCGATCGACAACGGCGACCGCCGTGCGCCGGCGACCTTCAACGAATTCGAAACGCTTGAAGTGTCCCGCCGCATCATGCGCGAGCACGGCTCGACCTTCCGCGTCAACGGCAAGGAAGTGCGCGCGCGCGACGTTTCCATGCTGTTCGCCGACGCCTCGACCGGCTCGCGCTCGCCGGCCTTGGTGCATCAGGGCCGCATCGGCGAGATCATCCAGGCACGCCCCGAGGCGCGCCGGCGAGTGCTCGAAGAAGCCGCCGGCATTGCCGGCCTGCATGCGCGCCGCCACGAGGCCGAGCTTCGCCTCAGGGCTGCCGAGCAGAACCTGGCGCGGGCCGAAGACATCATCGGCCAGCTCGCCGCGCAGATCGCGAGCCTAAAGACGCAGGCGCGGCAGGCGGTGCGCTACCGCAACATTTCCGGTCAGGTGCGGCGCACCGAAGCGCTACTGTTCCATCTGCGCTGGATCGCCGCCGGGACTGAAGTTGCCGAAACCGAGCGCGCCAAGAACGAGGCGGTTCGCGTTGTCGCCGGGCGCACCAGCGCGCAATTGCAAGCCTCGACGCGTCAGGCCGAGGTCTCTGCCGTGCTGCCCGGCTTCCGCGAGGCCGAGGCCAAGGCGGCCGCCGCTTTGCAGCGCCTCCTGATCGCGCGCGAAACGCTCGAACGCGAAGAGGCTCGCGCCAAGGAGCGCATCGGCGAACTCGACCGCCGCACCGCGCAATACGCCTCCGACCTTGGCCGCGAGCGGGCGCTCGCCGCCGATGCGCAAGCCGCGCTGGCTAGGCTCGACGCCGAGGAAACGGCGCTGAAGGCTGCGGCGCAGGACAACGATGCCCGACTCGCCGGCGTCAACCAGCGCGTGGCGGCGGCGAATTCGGCGCTGGCGACATCGGAGAAATCGTTTTCCGACTTGACCGGCGCGCTCGCCGATCTGACGGCGCGGCGCAACCAGCTTCAGGCGGCGTTGGCCGAGCACGAGCAGCGCGCCGCGCGGCTCGAGGCCGAACTCATTAATATCGACGCCGGACTTGCCGCGACCGATGCCGGCGCTCCCGATCTCGCTGCGCTCGCGGCAGCGCTTGCCGGCACACAATCCGCGCTCGCCGCGGCGGAACAAGCTGCGCATGCCGCCGAAGCCGCGCATAAAAAGGCGCGCGAAGTGATCGATGCCGCGCGCGCGCCGCTCGCGACCGCCGAGCGCAGCGTACAGCGGCTCGAGACCGAGGCCAAGACCATCGGCAAGCTTCTCGCAGTCGAAAGCAAAAATCTTTGGCCGCCGGTGATGGATGCGCTCACCGTGAGCGAAGGCTACGAGAAGGCGCTCGGCGCAGCGCTCGGCGACGACCTCGACGCGCCGGTCGATCAAACCGCGCCGATGCGCTGGACCGGCGTCACCGCCGATGCGGCCGATCCGAGCCTGCCGGAAGGCGTCACCGCTTTATCGCAATATGTGAAGGCGCCGGCCGAACTGGCGCGCCGCCTCGCCCAGATCGGCGTCGTCAAGCGCGCCGACGGATTGCGCCTTGCCGGCATGCTCAAGCCCGGTCAACGGTTGGTCTCGCACGAAGGCGATCTGTGGCGCTGGGACGGCTTTGTCGTCGCGGCCCATGCGCCGACCGGCGCGGCGCGACGGCTTGCGGAACGCGGCCGGCTGCAAGCGATCGAAGGCGAACTCGCCGCCGCACGCAGCGATGTCGACCACAAGCGCCACACCGTCGAGGCGGCCGAAGCCGCGGTTGCCGCAGCAGCCGCCGCCGAAACCGAGGCCCGCGCGCGCTGGCGGGAAGCGCAGCGTTTGACCGACGTGGCGCGCGAAGAATATGCCGCGGCCGAACGCGAGATCAGCCGCAACGCGGCGCGGATGTCGGCGCTGCACGAAGCGCGGCAGCGCACCGTCGCCGCGCGCGACGAGACCGGCGCCGCGCGCCGCGAAGCGGAATCGGCCTTTGCCGCACTGCCGCTGGCCGCCGAAATCGAGGACAAGCTGGGGGCGATCAACGAGGTGATCGCGGCCGAGCGCAATGTCTGCGCCGAGATACGGGGCGAAGCCCAGGCGATCACGCGCGAGGTGGAGCTTGCCAATACGCGGCTGCAGGCCATCGTCGCCGAACGGCAGGCGTGGACCGAGCGCAACGACAACGCCACGGCGCAGATCGACATTATCGGCCAGCGCAACAATGAGACGGTGAACGAACGCACCGAACTCGAGAGCGCGCCGCAGAAATTCGAAAGCCAGCGCCGGGCCCTGATCGGCGAGATCGAGACCGCGACGGGCGAACGCCGCGCCGCGGCGGATCGGCTCGCGGCGGCCGAAGCCGAGCTGACCGAAGCCGACAAAGCGGCGCGCATCGCGCTCGAAGCCGTCGGCGAAGCACGCGCCGAATTCGGCGCGCAGCGAGGAACGCTACGACGCCGCCAAGCGCCGCGTCGCCGATATCGAGCACGAAATCCGCGAAGTGCTTGCCGTCGAGCCGGCTGCGGCGGCCGAGATTGCCGAGCTCAAAGCCGATGCGGCGCAGCCCTCGATCGCCGAAGTCGAGGCCAAGATCGAGCGCATCAAGCAGGAGCGCGAGCGGCTCGGTTCGGTGAATTTGCTTGCCGAGCAGGAACTGCACGAGGTCGAGACCCAGCACACCACGCTGACGGCGGAGCGCGACGATCTGATCGAGGCGATCCGACGGCTGCGCCAGGGCATTCACAGCCTCAATCACGAGGCGCGCGAGCGGCTACTGACGTCGTTCCAGACCGTGAACGAGAATTTCAAAAAGCTGTTCAGCGAATTGTTCGGCGGCGGCACCGCCGAATTGCAGCTCATCGAGCACGATGACCCGCTCGAGGCCGGCCTCGAAATCATGGCGAAACCGCCGGGCAAGAAACCGGCGACGCTGTCGCTGCTTTCCGGCGGCGAGCAGGCGCTCACCGCGCTCGCTTTGATCTTCGCGGTGTTCCTCACCAATCCGGCGCCGATCTGCGTGCTTGACGAAGTGGACGCGCCGCTCGACGACTACAATGTCGAGCGTTTCTGCGATCTGCTCGACGAGATGGCGCGCTCGACCGAAACGCGCTTCATCATCATCACGCATAATCCAATCACCATGGCGCGCATGAAACGCCTCTACGGCGTCACCATGGCCGAGCGCGGCGTCTCGCAACTGGTCTCGGTGGATCTCGAGGGCGCGGTGAAATTGCGTGAAGCGAGCTAGCGCAAGCTCGCAATTTTACCACCGACGAGACATCATCACCTTCTTTTGCCATTTGTCGTCTTTCTGCTAATTCCACGTGGTAATCTTGTTTATTCTTGACGCCTCGGCCACCGGTCACGGCGCGCTTTTTGCATGGGAGGCTGACAGATGAAGAAATTTTTCGTTGTTGTTGCCGCCGCGAGCGGGCTCGCGTTAGCGTCCAGTGCGTCACGCGCCGCCGATCCGGCCTATTGCAATCAATATGCTTTTCTCGCGGCCCACGAGGCTCAAGTGCTGTCGACGCTCGCTTGCTTTAAGGGCTTCGACAATACCTGGCATCTCGACTACCAGCGCTATTACGGGTGGTGTTTGACCGCCCCTGTCCCGGCGGTCGACGCGCAGCGCGACTACCGGCGGATGCGCATCGCGCAATGTCAGGGCCACTAGGCCTTATTTGGCGCCCCACAGCTTTCGCGCATAGGCGATCAATGCGTCGCTGACGGCGTCCGGCTGCTCGACGATTACCGCGTGGGCCGAATTTGGAATGACCACGACGGTGACGCGATCGCCCAGCGCCTGCTTATAGGCGTCCGCATCTTCGACATGGGCGAGCGGATCGTGGCTCGGCTGGATATAGAGCACCGGCGCGCGGCCGGCGGCGTAATCGAGCGTGCGCGGCGTGCGATCGCCGGCGAGACGCTGCGCCGCGAGCACGTCCGGGTGCCAACCATCGAGCCAGACGCTGGCGTCGTTGCCCGGCGCGAAGAACACAAATTGCATCGCTTTGATGCGTGCATCAGCGGGCGCCTTGACATCGGCGCTCAGGCGGATCGCGGCGCGCACCTGCGGCGGGCTCGGATTTGGTCCGACATTGGCGGCGACAAGACCTGAGGCGCAAACGAGATCAGGTCGCAGCGTCGCCAGCGTCCGCGCCACGCGATTGCCGAAGGCGTGCCCGACCACGAAGGCCGGGCCGTTTCGGTCATGCTCGATGACGGCGGCGATGTCGGCTGCGAGGTCTTCAAGCTTCACGCCGTCCCATGGGCCCCTGCTTTCGCCGATGCCGCGCGGCTGCGGCCGCAATACGCGGTAGCCGGCGCCGCCGAGAATTTCTGCGATGCCGTCGAAATCATTGGCGCCGCGGCCGAGCGAGGGGAGCAGCACGATCGGCGGACCCGCGCCTTGCGTCAAAACTTGGAGACGAACGTCGCCGCGCGTCACCATGATGTGCGTCGGCACGGCAAGCGCTGGCATGACCAAAAGCGCTCCTGCGAAAATGAAGCTTGGTGCGGCTCTAGAAATCAGCGGCGGGGCAGGAATGCAACCGGGGCCGTCGCGGCTTCTATTCGGCCTCAAGAATTTCGGTTAGGTATCGCCGAAGAGGACCCGCCAAGAGAACCTGCCATGAAAATTTCCCGCCGCCGACTTCTGCAGCACCTCCGACGTTGCAGCCTGTTGCTCGAGCGCCTCTTTCAACTCGCGGCGGAGTCGCAATACCTCGATCTTTTGGGCGGCGATGTGCGAATTTCGGCGCAGCGCGCCTTTTCGCGCGTTACCGCACTTTGGCGCCGCCGCCTTTTTGCGTCGTGTCTTAACCGGCTCCCGTCCTGCGGCTGAGCGCCGACGCATCGACTCCTCCCAGAGCTTCGATGCGCATCGTAGCGTGTTGGACCGGCCTACGGGAGGTGCCGGCCGGACCTAATCATTGCCGAGCTTGAACAGCCGCCGCGCATTGCTGCGGCCGATCTTGATGCGGTCGTTTTCGCTGATCGGGCAGGCGTCGAACCAAAGTGATGCGTGATCGATATTCTCGAACGGCCAGTCGGTCGAGAACATCACCCGGTCGCTGCCGATTTCGGAAATGGCGTTGAGCAGCGCGGGCGTGTGGAAATTGCCCGACGTCGTCACGTAGAAATTGGCGCTGAAATATTCGCGCATACGTTTCTTGGCCGGATAATTGTGCCGGTTCAGGATCCAGGCATTGGCATTGTCGACGCGCCACAGCGCGAAGGGCAGGTTCTCGCCCATATGGCCGAGAATGATCTGCAACCGCGGATGCGCGTCGAACAGGCCCGAGCCCATCAGGCGGAGCGCATGCACCGCCGTTTCCTGGCCGAACGCCCAGACCGGGCCCATGAGCCAGGGATGGCCGTCGTAGATTTTTGAATCGCGCGGCAGCGGATTGCGCGGATGCAGATAAAACGGCACGTCGAGGCGTTCGGCCACGGCCCAGAACGGCCGGAATTGCGGCAGGTCGTAATAGACCGAGGTCTCGGCATTGCCGACTTGCGAGAAGCCGTTGACCAGCGCGCCGCGAAAGCCGAGCTCGTTGACGCAGCGTTCGAGCTCGCGCGCCGCCCCGTCGGGGTCCTGCATCGCCAGCGCCGCGAGACCTTGGAATCGATCCGGCCGCTTGGCGACCTGTTCGGCGAGATAGTCGTTGGACATGCGCGCGATCTCGCTGGCCCGCGCCGTGTCGAAAATCGCCTGCGCCGCCGGCGCGTTCAACGACAAGAGCATCATCTCGATGCCCTGCGCATCCATTTCGCGCAGCCGCCGATCCTGAATGTCCATGACGCGGGCTTTGACTTCCTCCCAGACCCGGTCCGGGAAATAGCCGCGCGAATCCTGCAATGTTTCCGGAATGGCGAAATGCTCTTCGAGCGCAATCTTGCCCTGCATAGTGTCCCCTCAGCCTATTGCGGCCGCTGCGGGCCACACGCGGATTAATCTTAACACGGCGCGCGGCGGCGCAACGTCCTTAGTCCCCCCTTGGCGCATGGGCTGCCTGCCTCTTTGGCATGCTTCTAGCGATGTAGCGGCATGAGATCTCGCGCTGTCCCATTCCGGGGCGGCGCGCGCTCGCGATTAAGGCAACAGCGAAGCGGCCGCGCTGATGAACCTACAACCGAGCTACACTTTAGCGTCGCCGACGCCGACGGGCCGGCTCCTGCGCACCTGGGCGCAGCCGTCGCGCGGCACGTTTTCCATCGCGATCTTCCTCATCGACGTCGCCGTCATTGTCGCGATGTCGTTCATCACCGGCGTGTTGTACTACCTCGTCGTCTACGGCGACGTCGGCCTCATTTCCTCTTACCTGCAGGTCGGCGTGCTGGCGGCGAGCATCTTTGCCGTCTCCAACGTGTTCCGCAGCGAATACCGGCTGCCGAATTTCTTCGCCTTCAGCCGCACGGCCGCCGCACCATCCAGTTGTGGAACGTCACACTGATCTGTCTGCTGATGCTCGGCTTCATGGCGCAGACCACGGTTAACTATTCGCGCGGCTGGATCGTAGCGTTTTATCTGGCGACACTTGCGGCCCCGATCGTGCTGCGCTTCGCCATCGTGCGCATCACCGCGCTGGCCCGCGCCGCGGGGCTGATTTCGGCGCAGCGTATCTGCCTGATCGGCACCGGTGCCCATATCGGCGCCTTCGTGCAGCATTACGAGCCGTGGACGCTCGGCCTCAATATCGTCGGCTACCGCTTCCTCACGCCGGTGGCGCTGACCGCCTCTGCTGAAGCGCGGCGCGCAGTGCTCGACCGCGATCTAGCCGAAGCTGCCGCCAGCGTCCGCGAACTGCGGCCCGACGCAATCTACCTGCTGCTGCCGTGGTCGGCGACCGAGATCATCCACTGTTGCGCCGAGACGTTCCTGGCGCTGCCGGTCGAGATTCATCTCGGCCCCGAGCAGATCCTGCACAAATTCGACGAAGTCGAACTGGCCAAAGTGGGCCCGCTGGCAAGCTTGAAATTGACGCGGCTGCCGCTGTCGCGCGCCGAGGTGGTGCAGAAGCGGCTGTTCGATCTGGTCTGCTCTGCGTTCGGGCTGATCGCGCTGACGCCGCTTTTCATCCTCGTCGCCATACTCATCAAGCTCGACAGTCCGGGCCCGGTGTTCTTCGTGCAGCGCCGCTACGGCTTCAACCAGCAGCCGTTCCGCCCGATCAGCATCCACAACGGCCGCGATTTGGTCATGGCCGGCGTTTGCGGCTTGGTCCAGGATTCGAGCGCCGGCTCCGCCCGCCGCAGCGCGGCGGTGACGCTTTCGATATTGGCGATGTCGCGGGCGAACTGATCGCGCTCGAACTGCGTCAGCGGGGCACCGTCATGCGCCAGCGCTTGCGGCGTTGATTCCAGATCGGGGGGCTCGATCAGAATTTCGTCCCGACGATTTGACGGCCGGGCGCCGAGATCTTGCTCGGACATTCACGCACCTGTTTGTTGCCGGCGATTCTTAACCGACGCCGGCCGGCGGTGCGATGCTGATCCGCGGCTGACTTTAACGACTAACCTTAACGCGCCGCGTTGACGTTCCTATCTGATGCGGCAGACCCGGCGTGATGCGTGCGGGCGCCGCCGGCTTGAACCTGCGGCGGCTCGCACCCGTCATATATTGCCACTATCTTACGGCGACGCGGTCAGCCTGCGCCCGACTAGCCCAAAGGAGCTTCCGATGTCCTCTACCTTGATCGTCCTTGCCGTGATCCTCGTTGTGATCGTGTGGGCGATCTCCGTCTACAACGGCCTCGTTTCGATGCGGCAAAGGGTCAATCAGGCCTTCGCCGACGTGGATGTGCAGCTCAAGCAGCGCCACGACCTCGTGCCCAATCTGGTCGAAACGGTAAAGGGCTACGCCGCGCATGAGCGCGGCACGCTCGACGAGGTCGTCAAGGCGCGCAATGCGGCGGTGACGGCGCAAGGCCCGGCGCAGCAGGCGGCGGCCGAGAACATGCTGTCCGGCGCGCTGCGGCAACTTTTCGCACTCTCGGAATCCTATCCGGACCTCAAAGCCAGCGCCAATTTCCAGCAATTGCAGGCGCAGCTCACCGACCTCGAAAACAAGATCGCGGCGGCGCGGCGCTTCTTCAATAATGCGGTGCAGGAATACAATTCCGGCATCCAGCGCTTCCCGGCCGCTTTGTTTGCATCGTCGTTCGGCTTCGCGCCGAAGGATTTCTTCGATCTCGGCGACCAGCGTGCAGCCGTCGGCGAAGCGCCGGCGGTGAAATTCTAAGGGCGTCGTTGGGTCTCAAATAAGCGGAATGGTCAGCAATGGCCGCTTATGGTCTCTATACGCATATCCAGTCGAACCGGCGGCGCTCGGTAGCGCTGCTCGTCGGATTGTTCTTCCTGGTCTATGTGCTGGTTTACGCCGGCGCGCTGGTGGCGGCCGGGCTGTCGTTCAACGCCGATCTGCCCGCTTTGATGCAGATCGCCTGGATCGATCTGCTCAAGGCGGCGCCGTTCGCGACCATCGGCACGCTGTTGTGGATCGTCTTCGCCTATTACTTTCACCAGACCATGATCGACGCCATCACCGGCGGGCGCGAAGTGGCGCGCACGGACGAGCCGCGGCTCTACAATATCCTGGAGAACCTGTGCATCTCGCGCGGCATTACCACGCCCAAGCTCAAAGTAATCGAAACCGAAGCGCTCAATGCCTTCGCCACCGGAATGAACGACAAGCAATATTCGATCACGGTGACCACAGGCCTGCTCAGCCGGCTCGACGACGCCGAGATCGAAGCCGTGCTCGGCCACGAGCTCACGCATATCCGCAACGGCGACGTCCGCATGATGGTCGTCGCCGTCATCATTGCAGGCGTCGTCTCCTTCTTCGTCGAGCTGATCTTCCGGCTGTGGTTCTATAACGGCTTCAGCTTCCGCAGTTCGCGCGACGATGAGCGGCGCGGCGGCGGCGCGGGCGCGGCGATCCTGATCGCCATCGGCCTCATGGTCGTCGCCTATATCCTGTCCTTCGTCATTCGGCTGGCTTTGTCGCGGTCGCGCGAATTTCTCGCCGATGCCGGCTCGGTGGAGCTGACCAAGAATCCCGACGCCATGATCTCGGCGCTGCGCAAGATCGAGGGCCGCGGCGAATTGCCGGGCGCGACCTCATCGGTCATGGAAATGTGCATCGACAATCCACGCGAGGGTTTTGGCGAATTGTTCGACACCCATCCGAGCGTCCAAAGCCGCGTCGCGGCGTTGGTCAAATTCGCCGGCGGCCACGATCCCGGCCCGATCGCACTGCCGCCGCCAGAAGGTGAGCAGCCCGATCAAGACGCGCAGCAGCCGGAAGGCGCCCCGGGTCCTTGGAGTTCAGGCCAAACCGGCAATCCGCCGATTCCCGAATTGTCCCCTTCCTGCACACCCGAAAATGCCCCTGCCGGCCCGTGGTCGGAGCCGTCCGCCGGACCGAGCGCCGCGGCTGCATCCGAGCCGTCAGGCCCATCGTCCGGACCCTTGTCAGGACCATTGTCGGGACCTTGGGGGCCGCACCGCAGCAATTGACGGCGCGCCGCCGGAATTAACTATAATAAGTTACAAACAGGCCCCGGACCGCGTTCAGCGGTGCGCAACAGCCGATGAGGCTTCCAAACCTCGCCGCGGATGTGTAGAAGCGAAATTAGTGGATGGAGGACGCGACCTGCTCGACTTGGCGGCAGTCTTCTTGCGAGATTGCGAAGCCGGTCGGAATTGGTCCAGTGACGTTAAAACGTCAGTGAGGGTTCGATATGGCTAAGCCAGCATTGATCTTGGTCGGCGCGGATAAGGGCGGCGTGGGAAAAACCACCGTCGCCCGCACCTTGCTCGATTACTTTACAGCGCATCACGTGCCGACACGGGCCTTCGATTCCGAATCGCCCCGCGGCACCCTGAAGCGCTTTCACGGCGACGTGGCCGATATCGTCGACGCCACCTCGGTATCCGATCAGATGCGGATCATCGATACGCTCTCGACCACCGATTCGACTGTCACGGTCGTCGACGTGCGCGCCGGCCTTCTGTCGCCGACGCTGCGCTCGCTGCGCGATATCGGTTTCCTCGACGCGGTGAAAAAGGGACAGATCACCTTCGTCGTGTTCCACATCCTCGGCTCCTCGATCGCTTCGCTCAACGAGATCGAGGAAACCGCGCCTTTCGTCACCGACGCCAAATACTTCCTGGTCAAGAACTTCATCAACACTGCGAGCTTCTTCGAATGGGACCAGGCGACCCACGCTTCTTATTTCAAGAAGCTGAAGGACGCCGTGGCGATCACCATCCCGAAGCTCAATGAAATGGCCTATGAGCAGGTGGAATTGGCCTCCGTTCCGTTCCTCACCTTCGTCGCCAACAAGAACCAGAAGGCCGAAGCGGCCAATTATTCCTTCGTGCTGCGCGGCTATGTGCGGCACTGGCTCGGTAATGTCTGGGCCGAGTACGACCGGGTCAAGCTGTTGGACATCTTCGACGCGTCGACCAACGTACAGGCGCGCCCGCAGGCCGCCGCCGGCGGCGGCGCCCCCAACCGATCGTAAGGCCGAAATCGCCGGTGCGAGATATCCCCAGGCCGCGCCGGCCTGTGGAAAAGGTGGGGCTCTAGCAAATCACTAGAGCCCTACGTCATTTCGTCATAACCTGACGTCCGTCTGAATAGGATTGGACCAAAGCGGGGATGGCGCAGAACACACCGCTCTACATCGTGGCTTCGCAGCACCCGCGTGTCGGCAAAACGCTGGTCGCTCGGCTTTTGATCGAATATTTCCGCCTCAGCGGCCGGCCAATCGTCGGCTACGACCTCGATCCCCGCGAACCGGCCCTGGCGGCCCATTTTCCAAGTTTCGTCTGGCCGGTCGATATCGCCGACACCCGCGGCCAAATGGCGCTGTTCGACCGGCTGGTCGCCGACGATTGGCGAACCACCGTCCTCGATATCGGCTATGGCCTGTTCGACCAGTTCTTCACGGTGATGCCGGAGATCGGTTTCGAGCAGGAGGCGGCGCGGCGCGGCATCGTGCCGATCGTGCTGTTCATTACCGACTCGGCGCCGACCACCGCACGCCGCTATGGCGAGCTGCGGGCGCGCCTGCCGCGAACGATGTTCGTGCCAGTGCACAACGAAGCCACCTCCTTCATGTTCATCCCGAACGATTTTCCGCCGACGCGACCGGAATGCGGCTTTATCCGAATACCGCGGCTATCGCCGATCGTGCGCGGCGTCATCGACCGGCCCGGTTTCTCGTTCTCGACCTATCTCGACAAGCGGCCCGGCGGGCCGACCGAGGTGCACACCTGGATCGACACCATCTTTTCGGAATTCCGCGAGCTGGAATTGCGGCTCTTGATCGGCGAACTGGAATCCTCGCTGCGCGGCTACGCCCGGCATTCGGCGAGCCAGGTGCAATAGTGCGATCCGCCATCCCGACAAACGCGCAATGACGCGGCTCAATGCCCCTCGAACGCGACTAAAGTGCGTACCGGCACGCCGAGCTTCTTGATTTTGGCGGCGCCGCCGAGATCGGGCAGATCGATGATGAAACAAGCGGCGACGATTTCGGCGCCGACCTGCTGCAGGAGTTTCACGGCGGCCTCCGCCGTGCCGCCGGTGGCGATCAAGTCGTCGACCAAGATGACGCGCTCGCCCTTCACCAGGGCATCCTCGTGCATTTCCATTTCGTCGACGCCGTATTCGAGCGAATAGCCGATGCTGACGCGCTTGAACGGCAGCTTGCCCTTCTTGCGGATCGGAATGAAACCGCATGAAACCTGATGCGCCAGCGCGCCGCCGAGGATGAAGCCGCGCGCTTCGATGCCGGCCACTTTGTCGATCTTGCCGCCGGCCCAGGGCTGCACCAGTTCGTCGACGGCGCGGCGGAAGGCCCGCGCGTTGCCCAGAAGCGTCGTGATGTCGCGGAACATGATGCCCGGCTTCGGATAATCCGGGATGGTGCGGATCGCCGCCTTTAAGTCATTCTCCAAAGCCGGACTGGTCATGTTCGAAAGCCTCATTTCCCTCAAATCTCCCACGGCGATTTCCGGCGACACATGCGCGTCTCGCAGAATTGCAGGGAGGATCGTAAGCCCCGCCCCACTGTGGCGAACCGCCACGAGCAAGGCAACCGAAGCGCCCTACCGGAAGCGCGCCGACGCGGCGCTCCGATAGGCTGCGAATTAGACCCGGCTTAGTTATCAGGTCGACGCCCGGGGCTTTTCCAGTTCCGGATCGTGCAGGACGTCGTGCCAGAGCTTCTTCTTGGTCATGTAGAGCAGACCGGTGAAGACGATGAGGAAGATCATCACCTGGAAGCCGAGGCGATGGCGCGCGTTGAGCGTCGGCTCCGCCGCCCACATCAGGAAGGCAGCGACGTCGCGGCCGTATTGGTCGACGGTCATCGGCGTGCCGTCGGTATATTCGACCTGACCGTCGCTCAACGGCTTGGGCATGCCGATAGCGTGGCCGGGGAAATATTTGTTGTACTGGCCGCCCGGCGGCAGCGGGAAGCCCGCGGGCGCGTCCGTGTAGCCAGTGACGATGGCGTGGATGTAGTCGGGACCGTCCTCCTGATACATCTTGAACGCGTCGAAGATGAAATAAGGGAAGCCGGCTTCGTAGCTGCGCGCTTTGGCGAGCACCGACATATCCGGCGGCAGCTTGCCGCCGAGCGCCGCCCGCGCCGCCTGATCGTTGGCAAAGGGCGGCGGGAAATTGTCGGAAATCTGCCCGGGGCGCTGGAACATCTGGCCTTCATCGTTCGGGCCCGCGGTGACCTGGAAAGTGGCGGCGACCGTAGCCGCCTGCGCTTCGCTGAAGCCCGGTCCGCCCGGTTCGGCGAGATTGCGGAACGACAACAGCTTGATGCTGTGGCAGGTCGAACAGACCTCGCGATAGATCTTAAAGCCGCGCTGCAGCTGCGCCGGATCGTAGGTGCCGAATGGCCCGTGGAACGACCAGGTTTGCCGCGGCGGGGCTTCCGCGTCTTGTGCCGAGGCCGACCAGGCGCCGAAAACCGTAAGCGACGCGGCAACGGCGAGCGAGAAGATGCTGCGATGTGATTGCGAAATGTTGCGCATGATTGGCCGGGCCTCCCCTCAAGCGCCCGACGGCGGCGCCGACGCTCCGAGCGGAGCGTCTTTGCGCAGCACCGATTCAGAGATCGAATTCGGCAGCGGTTTCGTCGTTTCGACCAATCCCAGGATCGGCAGGATGACCCAGATGAAGCCGAAATAGTAGGTGGTGAGAATTCGCGCCGCGATCACATAGCCGCCGGACGGCTCCTGCGAACCGAGATAGCCGAGCCCGATCACGGCGGCGAAGAACACGAACAAAAACTGCCGGAACAGCGGCCGGTAATTCGCCGAGCGCACCCGCGACGTATCGAGCCACGGCAGAAAGGCGAGCGACACGATCGCAAGCCCGAGCGCGCAGACGCCGATGAGCTTGTTCGGGATCGCGCGCAGGATCGCGTAGAACGGCAGGTAATACCATTCCGGCACGATATGCGTCGGCGTCTGGCTCGGATTGGCCGGGATGTAGTTGTCGGAATGGCCGAGATAGTTCGGGATGTAGAAGATGAAAAAAGCAAAAAGAACGCAGAACAGCCCGGTGCAGAAGGCGTCCTTGACCGTCGCATAGGGCGTGAACGCCACCGTGTCCTTTTCGGTCTTGGCCTCGACGCCGGTCGGGTTGTTTTGCCCGACCACATGCAGCGCCCAAATGTGCAGCACGACCACGCCAACGATAACGAAGGGCAAGAGGTAGTGCAGCGAATAGAACCGGTTGAGCGTCGGATTGCCGACCGCGTAGCCGCCCCACAACCAGGTGACGATCGGATCGCCGACGCCGGGGATCGCCGAGAACAGATTGGTGATGACGGTCGCTGCCCAGAAGCTCATCTGGCCCCACGGCAGCACGTAACCCATGAAGCCGGTGGCGACCATCAGCAGGAACAGGATGACGCCGAGGATCCATAACACTTCGCGCGGCTCCTTGTAGGATCCGTAATACATGCCGCGCGCGATATGGACATAGACGGCGAGGAAGAAGAATGAGGCGCCGTTGGCGTGGACGTAACGCAACAGCCAGCCGTAATTGACGTCGCGCATGATGCCTTCGACGGAATTGAAGGCGAAGTCGACATGCGGCGTGTAGTGCATCGCCAGCACGATGCCGGTGATGATCTGCACGCCCAGCATAAAGGTGAGAATGCCGCCGAACGTCCACCAATAATTCAGATTGCGCGGCGTCGGATAAACAATGAAAGAAGAATAGACGAGACTCGCGATGGGCAGCCGCCGCTCCAGCCATTGCATGAATGGGCCCTGCGGCTGATATGTCGAGTGTCCGCTCATAGTCGAACCTTATGCCTGACTGGTTTCGCCGATCCGGATTTTATTGGCGGAGATGAATTGATAGGGCGGCAGCGGGAGATTGAGCGGCGCCGGCCCTTGGCGGATCCGCCCTGACGAGTCGTATTGCGAGCCGTGGCACGGGCAGAACCAGCCGTCGAAATCGCCCTGGTGCGGCAGCGGAATGCAGCCGAGATGCGTGCAGATGCCGATCACAACCAACCATTGTTCATGGCCGGATTGAACCCGCGCCGAATCGGGCTGTGGGTCGCGCAACGTCTGCCAGTCGACGTCTTGCGCGAGCTTCACGTCGTTTGGCGTGCGATTGAAAATGAAGATCGGCTTCGACTGCCAGAACACCTGGATGATCTGACCGGATTGGATCGGCGAAAGGTCGACTTCGACCGGCAAGCCGGCGGCAATGGTGGAGGCATCGGGGTTCATCTGCCCGACCAGCGGCGCCAGCGTGGCTGCTGCGGCTATGGCGCCGGCGGTCGCGGTCGCAATGTAGAGAAAGTCGCGGCGCGTTGGTTCCGCCGATGAAATCGCTGTCACTCTCTTCCACCCTCGCCCGACTTGCGGTCATTCCACCCCGCTCTGCGCCTCGCCCACGATTTTGCGTCGTGTCGCTGCAGAACGGTTGTTCGCATCCGGCCTGGGGAAGGTCAGAGGCGATGCATTCCGGCTGGGTTTTATTGGCACCCTTGCCGGGAGAGTGCAAGGGTAGCCTCGATGACACCCACAATGCCGCGTCAGCGCCCCCGTGCGGGGCCGATCCGCGGAACTCGAAACACCACGCAGCGCTCGGATATGCCCCCCCGCATCGCCCTCTATCAGCCCGATATCCCCCAGAATACCGGGACCGTTTTGCGGCTGTGCGCCTGCCTCGGCCTGCAAGCGCACATTATCGAACCGGCCGGATTTCCGACCTCCGACCGTGCCTTCCGCCGTGCCGGGATGGACTACCTCGACGCGGTCGATATCGTGCGGCACGCCTCGTGGCGCGACTTCGAGGCTTGGCGGCGAAGCGGGCACTCTCGTCTCGTCCTGTTTACGACGAAGGCGACCCTGTCCTATCTCGATTACAGCTTTGAGACGGACGACATTTTGCTGTTCGGCCGCGAATCCGCCGGCGTGCCTGACGACGTTCATAACGCGGCCGACACCCGCCTCGTCATCCCGCTGCGCCCCGGTCTGCGCTCGCTCAATGTCGCCATCGCCGCCGCCATGGTGGCCGGCGAAGCGCTGCGGCAGACTACGCCGCCCGCGAGCCTGCCGAGGCCGTAGCGTCCATCAGAACTGTTGCGCGCTCTCGCGGCTGACGGTGAAACCGCGTCCGTCTGCGCGTTTGCAGGTCAGACCTGACGTCGCCGAGTTGCAGGTGAACGGCCCATCAGCCGGCAAAGCTTCCGGTTTGGGATTGCGATGGGTCAATATATTCGCGCGCTATTATGACATTATCGCGCCAGCACATCCTCGCACCTTGATACCGTAACGGCTAAACTCCCGACGCATCATGGATAGTCACACGAGCGAAGAGCGCAAAGCGCAGGCCAAGACTTGGTTCGAGTCTTTGCGCGACCAGATCACCTCCGCTTTCGAGGCGCTGGAGGATGCCCTGCCCGAAGATGCGCCGTTTGCCGACCGCCCGGCGGGGCGCTTCGCACGCACGCCGTGGAATCGTACGGATCACACCGGGGTTGAAGGCGGTGGCGGCGTCATGGCAATGATGAAAGGCCGCGTGTTCGAGAAGGTCGGCGTGCATGTCTCGGCGGTGTTCGGCGAATTCGCACCCGAATTCCGCAAGGAGATTCCGGGCGCCGCCGACGATGCGCGGTTTTTCGCCACCGGCGTTTCCTTGATCGCCCACATGAACAATCCGCACGTGCCGGCCGTGCATATGAACACACGCTACGTGGTGACGACCAAATCCTGGTTCGGCGGCGGTGCCGATCTGACGCCGGTGCTGGAGCGAAGGCGCAGCCAGGACGATCCCGACACCATTGCGTTCCACGCCGCGATGAAATCGGCGTGCAATGCTCGTGCCGGCGTCGCTAATTACGACAAGTACAAAAAATGGTGCGACGAATATTTCTTCCTCAAGCATCGCGGCGAGATGCGCGGCATTGGCGGAATTTTTTACGACTATCTGGATAGCGGCGACTTCGGCGCTGATTTCGCCTTCACGCAAGACGTCGGGCGGGCATTCCTGCGGGTCTACCCAGACCTGGTGCGAAAGAACTTCGCCAAGCCCTGGACAGATGCCGAACGCGAAGAGCAACTGGTGCGCCGCGGCCGCTATGTCGAATTCAATCTGCTCTACGACCGCGGCACGATTTTCGGCTTGCGCACCGGCGGCAATGTTGAATCAATCTTGTCTTCGATGCCGCCGGTGGTGAAGTGGCCGTAAGCCCATCCTAGCATCGCCGGCACTTTGACCACGGGTATAATTCTTGTGATGCCGCCGCCGCCACGGGCGGCCTGACGAACGGGCGTCACAAGTCCTCTCTAGCCCAACGGCTTCTTCTGCAGCGTGCCGGGGGTGCGCGAAATCATGGGCCAAAAGTGCACGCCGGTGCGGATTGCCGCGCCGTGAGCGCGGTTACCTGATTTATCAGCGGAACGCGCCGGCGATCATCACCACGCCGCCGATGATGACCACAGCGTCAAGCAGCACGGTGTGAAGATGCACCGGCAAGCGCTCGACGATGAGCTTTGCCAAAAACGTGCAGGGAAACACCACGGCGCCGATCAGGCAGGCGATCACGATCACCTGCGGCGTGAGAACGCCGGCAATGCCGAACACCGTAAGCTTCACCGCGCCGGTGGCGACCGAGACCGTGGCATCGGTCGCGATCACGGCCGCGCCTTCGAGGCCGGTGGCCATGAGCAGCGACAAAAAGATGACGCCCGATCCCGTCGTGCCGCCCATCAGCAAGCCCCAGGCGGCGGCGCCGGCGAAAAATCCCTTTTCGCCGAGCTCGTGGCCGCGGCGCTTGAGCAGACGGCGCAACGGCACCGTCGCGATCAAGGTCGTACCGATCACCAGCGCCGCGCCCTTCCCCGTCAGCAGCGTGTAAAGCCAGGCGCCGAGCACGCAGGCCGGCAGCGCGACGGTGAGCGCGATGACGACGCGGCGCAGGTCGACGAAGCGGCGGAACGCGGTCACGCGCGCGGTGTTACTGAACATCGCCGAAATGGCGATGATCGGCACCACCGGCGCGGCGCCGACCATCGGCACCAGAATGAGCGGCATCAGCGCGCCCGTGCCATAGCCCGAAACTCCTCCGGCAATGGCCGAAATGGCCGCCAAGACAACGATGATGACGAGCTGAAACAGCGTCACCTCGGGGAGGAATTGCATATGCGGGATGAGCGACACGCGCAGAATCAGCCGTTGACTTGAGGACGCTCAGTTACGAGAACTGTCACCCGACGAAAAGTTAATGCCCGGGAGCGCAGGCATGGACCTCGGAATCGCCGGCCGCAAGGCAATCGTCTGCGCGTCGAGCCGCGGGCTAGGCTATGCCTGCGCCAAGGCGCTGGCCGACGCCGGCTGCGAGGTCGTGATCAATGGCCGCGACGCGAAACAGCTCGCCGCCAAGGCCGAGGAACTGCACAAGGCGACCGGCGCCAAGATTATCCCGGTCGCGGCCGACGTCGCCTCGCCCGAAGGGCAGAACGCGCTGTTCGCCGCCTGTCCCGAGCCCGATATTCTGGTCAACAATAACGGCGGGCCGCCGCCGCGCGATTTCCGCGAGCTCGACCGACAAAAGCTTCTTGACGGCGTGACCGCCAATATGGTCGTCGCAATCGAGCTGGTGCAGAAGGCGATCGATCCGATGACCGCCAAGAAATTCGGCCGCATCGTCAACATCACCTCCGGATCGGTGCGGATGCCGCTCGCCGGCCTCGACCTGTCCTCCGGCGCGCGAGCCGGCCTGACCGCCTTCCTCGCCGGCGTCGCCCGGTCGGTCGCGGCCTCGAACGTCACCATCAATTTCGTGCTGCCCGGCGTCTTCGCCACCGACCGTTTGCGCACTTACATTGCCACGATGGCGCAAAAGAAAGGCGTCAGCGCCGAGTTAGCGCTCGCCGAGCGCGTCTCCACCGTGCCGGCACGGCGCGTCGGCCAGCCGGACGAATTCGGCGCGACCTGCGCGTTCCTCTGTTCGGCGCAGGCCGGCTACATCACCGGACAAAATATTCTCATCGACGGCGGCGCCTTTCCCGGCGCGTTCTGACCAAAGAATTTCCTCACACACCGATCACAGGAGACATGTCATGAAACTCGTTCGTTACGGCGCCCCGGGCCACGAAAAGCCCGGCATGATCGACAAGGACGGCAAGCTGTGCGATCTGTCGAAGATTGTTCCCGACATCGCAGGCGACGTGCTGTCGCCGAAGAGCCTCAACAAGCTCGCCAAGCTGAAGCCGGAAAAGCTGCCGCCGGTGCGCGGCAACCCGCGCATCGGCCCTTGCGTCGGCCAGGTCGGCAATTTCATCGCCATCGGGCTGAATTATTCCGATCATGCCGCCGAAGCCGGCATGCCGATCCCGAAAGAGCCGATCATTTTCAACAAAGCGCCGTCCTGCATCTGCGGCCCGAACGACGATACGATGATCCCGAAGGATTCCACGAAGCTCGATTGGGAGGTCGAGCTCGGCATCGTCATCGGCCAGCGCGCGCGCTACCTGAGCAAGAAAAACGCGCTCGATGTCGTCGCCGGCTATTGCCTCGCCAATGACGTCTCCGAGCGCGTGTTTCAGATCGAGCGCGCCGGGCAATGGACCAAGGGCAAGGGCTGTGAGACCTTCGGCCCGCTCGGGCCGTGGCTCGTGACCAAGGACGAGATCAAAGATCCGCAAAAGCTCGAGATGTGGCTCGACGTCAACGGCGAGAAGCGCCAGCGCGGCAATACCTCGACGATGATCTTCGACTGCCGCCACATCGTCTGGGCCTGCTCGCAATATTTCGTCCTGGAGCCGGGCGATGTCATCATTACCGGCACGCCGCCGGGCGTAGGCCTCGGCATGAAGCCCGGGCCGAAATTCCTCAAAGCCGGCGACGTGGTGACGCTCGGCCTCACCGGGCTCGGCGAGCAGCGGCAGAAGGTGGTGAAGTTCAAGCAGAATTAGGCGTCATCGCCTCAACGCATCATCGCCTTAACGCGTCATGGCCGGGCCTGTCCCGGCCATTCTTTACCCCGCCCGCGCCTCCAGCACCGCCTGCAGCGAGATGCGCGACCAGCCGGAGATTTTGTCGCGGAACGCCGTATAGGCGGCGTGCACTTTCTGCGCGCCTGAGCTCCTGCCCGCGAGTTCGCCCAGAACGTCGGTAGCTTCCGCTCGCGCCGCAGCGACGAGATCTTCAGGGAAGGTGCGCAGTTGCACATTGTCGCGGGTGGTGAGCGTGACAAGCGCTTCGAGATTGAGGCGCTCCATCTCGGCAAGCGCATAGGCCGCTTCGCGGGCACAGGCCGTGGCCACGATCGCTTGCAGTTCGGCATCGAGGCTCGCCCAGGCCTTGAGCGAGACGATGCATTCGCCGGTGCCGTTCGGCTTGTTGAAGCCGGGGCCGTAATAAAGCGTGGCGAAGCGATAGAGGCCGAGCGCGATATCGGAACCGGGGCCGACGAATTCGGCGCCGTCGATCACGCCCGATTGCAGCGCGACCAGAATTTCGCCGGGCGATGTGGTCTGCGGAATGGCGCCGAGCCGGCGATAGACCTCGCCGCCGAGACCGAGCGAGCGCACTTTCAGGCCACGCACATCGTCGCGATCCCTGATCTCGCGGCGGAACCAGCCGCCCATGCAGACGCCGGTATTGCCGGCCATGAACGGTTTTGCGCCGAACGGCGCGTAAAGCGCGTCCCACAACTCTTGCCCGCCGCCGGCATCGATCCAGGCGACATGCTCATTCGGCGTCAGCCCGAACGGCACTGTGGTGAAAAAGGCCGTGGCCGGCTCCTTGCCCTGCCAATAGAACGCGGCGGTGTGACCCATCTCGGCGACGCCCGAGCCGACGGCGTCGAGCACTTCGAAGGCCGGCACCACTTCGCCCGCCGCCGACACCGTGATCTCGATGCGGCCGCCGGACAGCAGGCCGATACGCTCGGCGACGCGCTCGGCCGACATGCCGGGCCCCGGCAGGCGCTTCGGCCATGAGGTCACCATGCGCCAGCGGTGCTTGTCGGTCTGCGCCACGGCCGGTGCCGCAGGCGTCACCGCGGCGCCAAGCAAGCCAAGCGCTCCCTTGCCGGCGAGATCGCGTCGCGTGATTTTTAGCTTGCTCATCGCTCAGCTCCCGCCGCGTGCGGCGCGCAAATTGCGTGATGTGGTGCCCGCAATCGCCGCCTCCCAGACTTGATGAATGTGCGCGACCTCTTGTTCGAAACGCTGCAGGAAAATATGCGCCTGCGTCGACAGGATTCGCCGCATGGGCTCGATCACGACGAATTCGGCGTGCAGTTCCGGCGCAACCAGCGGATTGACTATCAATTCGCTGCGGCCGAATTCGCCGCGACCGATATCATTGACCGAGATCACGCTCGGCAGGATCGTCACCCAATCGGAGCGCGCCACAAACTCCAGCGTGGCGATCATGGCGTCCATCTCCAACTTGGTTTCGATTTCCACCCCCTGTGCTTGAAAATAAGTCTCGAGGTTGCGGCGGCGGATATTGTCCGGTCCCGGCAGCACGATCTTGAGCGGCTTGCAGTCGGCGAGCCGCAGCGGCTTGAGCCGCTTAAATCCGGCGCGCGGGCCGGACAGCAGCATTTCGCGGTCCCGAACCAACAACCGCGATTTCAGTCCGATCGTACCTTCGAAGGCGGGCACCACCGCGAAGTCGAGTTCGTGATCGAGCACCATCTTGGTCAGAAGCCCGCTATAGCCCTCTACGATGTGCAGGCGCACTTCCGGACAGCGCGGCACGAAATCCTCGATCACCGGCGCCAGCACCGCTCGCGTGAAGGTCGGCATCAGACCAATGCGAAGTTCGCCGCTGACCTCACCGGCAACCGCGCGAGCCTGCTCGACCGCCTTTTCCAGCGCGCCGACCGCGCCGACGCAGGTCTTGTAGTAGCGCAGCCCTGCCGGCGTCGGCACAATGCGGCCCGATGTGCGCTCGAACAGTTTTACGCCGAGCTTCCGTTCGACCGCCGCGACATGCTGGGAGATACCCGACTGGGTGGCGTTTTCCCGCTCCGCCGCGCGCGTGAACGAACCCTCCTCGCAGACCGCGATAACGGCTCGGACCTGACGCAGGGGGATGTCATGCATGACAAACTAGTATTAGAAAATCTAATGGGGAGTGACAAATTATATCATTTCTTTCGCACCAGCCATCCGAATAACATCGCTTTCACACATACGGAGTTGTCGGCCTAAATCGTAAGCGGCCGCCGGGGAGGAACGCATGGGAGCGAATTTCGGCATCGCAGGATTGGATTGGCAGCAGCGGGTCAATTGGGACCGACTCCGCAAATACCGGACCGAGCGGGCCCGTGAAATGATGAAAAAGCACGGCCTGGGCGCCATGCTCTGCATGTATGACGAAAACGTACGCTACCTGACCGGCACCCTGACACCAGGCTGGAACCGGCTCAAACCCGGCCTGCGTTACGCCATGCTGTGCGGCGACGCCGCGCCGATCCTGTTCGAGCAGGGCGACCTCGGCTTTCAGATCGAGCGGCATTCGCCGTGGATTCCGAAAGAGAACGTGCGCCACTCGTTCGCCTGGATCAAAGGCGCCGCGGGTCCGGCCTCGACCCAGCAGGTGAACAAATTCACCAAGGCCGTGCTGCAGGCGATGAAGGAGAACGGCGTCGCCGGCCAGAAGCTCGGCGTCGACTTCATCGACATCAACATGATCAACATTTTCAAGGAGAACAACATCAACTGGACCGACGGCATGAGCGCGATGATGGATGCGCGCGCCGTCAAGAACCAGGACGAGCAGGAATGCTTTCGCATCGTCGGCGCCATCGGCGACGCGACGCATTGGGAATGCATGAAATTCTTGCGCCCCGGCGTCACCGAGAACCAGGTGACCGCCCATTTGATGCAATATCTCTACAACATTCCCGGCATGGAGGACGTCGAGGACGTCATCGTTTCGTCCGGCCCGAATACTTGGCCGAACTGGCGCAACTTTTCCGACCGCATCATCCAGCCCGGCGATATCGTGTTCATGGATTTGGCGGCACTGACCTGGAACGGCTACAAATCCTGCTATTACCGCACTTATTGCGTCGGCAAGGAGCCCAGCCAAGAGCAGAAGGACACCTACAGCACCGCGCTCAAGTGGCTCTACAACTCGATCGGCGCGGTGAAAGCCGGCGCCACGACGCGCGACATCGCGCTGAAATGGCCGTCGGCGATGGAAACCTGGGGCTACGAGGACGAGGATCAGGCCGCCGCCAATCTGTGGGGCCACGGCCTTGGGTTGGCGCAATACGACCCGCCGGTGATTTCGCGCATCTGGTCGCTCGATCATCCGGTAGAGATCCAAGAGGGCATGACATTCGCGCTCGAGACGCAGCATGGAAAAAAATTCCATTACGGCGTGCGCATCGAGGAAATGCTGATCGTCAAAAACGACGGCATCGAGATTGTCTCCAATTTCCCGGTCAAGCAGATCACCGTCGTCGATCCGCTCCCCGGCTATGGCGATCATGTGAAATGATGTCGAGCCTTGCTCGGCGTCATCACTGGGCCTGCGCTTAGCGCCTCGCCCCGGTGATCTCGGCACGCAGGTTGTGCCTATTGTAGCGGGAGGGCCGGACCAAATCCGGCCATGACGGCGAAGAGACACAGGGAGCGTTGATGCCCTCTTTCATCCTGCCCCTCTCCTCGCCCGCTGCGACCGACGCCGGCCGTGTCGGGCCGAAGGCGGCCAATCTTGCGGCGCTGGCGCATGCCGGATTGCCGACGCCCGGCGGCTATTGCGTCACCGCAGATGCATATGTGCGGCAGATCCAGCACTTAGGCCTCACCGACGCGGTGCGCGCTTACAGCAGTGCCGATCAGCTGGCGCAACGGCGCCTGTCGGTCGAGATCCGGCTAAAGCTTTATCAGAGCGATCTTGCGCCCGATTTGCTCGCCGACATTGTCGCGGCGTGGCGGAACGAGCCGAAACCGGCAGCGGTGCGTTCCTCGGCCCTGATCGAGGACCGTGCCGATACGAGCTTTGCCGGCCAGTTCGAAAGCTTTCTTGGGCTGCGCGATGACGCGGAGTTTCTGACTGCGCTGCGCGCCTGTTGGGCGGCGCTGTGGACCACCAATGCACGCCGCTACATGGCGCAGCACGGGCTTGATCCGGGCGACACCGCGATGGCGGTGCTGGTACAGCCGCTGGTCGCGGCGACCGCCTCGGGTGGCGGTTTAAGCGAAACCGCCGACGGCCACATGCTTTTGAGCGCCACCTGGGGGCTCGGCTCCGCGATCGCGCAGGGCGAGGTGGTGCCAGATCGCATCGTGCTCAGCCGGCACGGCTTTGTCCGCAGCAACGAGGCCGGCCGCAAGCACCACCGCGAAGCTTGCGGGCACGGCGACGGCGTGATGCCGCAAGCAGTGCCGGAAGCGCTGGTGCGGGCGCCGTGCCTGCAAGCCGGGCAAGCCACCACGCTCGGCCGTCTCATGCGCAAGGCCGAGGATGTTCTCAACTTGCCGGTCGAAATCGAATGGGCGCTCGACGATAATGGCTTCAAACTTTTGCAGGCGCGGCCTCTTCATGTCGCGCCGGCGCATGTGCCGGACGAGATCTGGCTCAGACATCCCGGCCTCAACGGCCATCCCGCCGGCATCGGCTGGGGCTCCGGCCGCGCCGTGGTGGTGAACTGCGAATGCGAATTGGCGCGCGTTGCACCGGGCGACGTTCTGGTCACGCGCGTCGCCGGACCGGCACTCAGTCATATTTTGCCGCGCGTCGCGGGCGTGGTCGCCGAGCTCGGCGGCTCGACCTCGCACCTTGCTTCGCTGGCGCGCGAGCGCGGAATTCCGATGGTGCTCGGCGTCAACGATGCGACGCGGCGCATTCCGGACGGCGCGCAGGTTGCCGTCGACGGTGTCGCCGGCGTGGTGCGGTGGCACGCCTGATGCCAGCAAAAGCGCAGAAGAAACATCGGGCCGCCGTACGGCCGCGCATTTTCGTCACTCAGCCTGTAGCCGAGCACGCGCTGGCGCGCCTTCGCCAGGTGGCGAGCGTCGAAGTTTTTCCTGATACCGGCAAAATCATTCCCAGGCGCACTCTCATTGCTGCCGTGCGCAAGGCGGATATCTTGTTTTGCTTGCTGCATGACAAGATCGATCGTGCTGTGGTCATGACCAATCCGAAGCTGCGCATGATCGCCGCGCAGTCGATCACACCGTCCAATATCGACGTCGCCACCGCTACGGCTCGCCGCATTCCCGTGACCGTGACGGCGCCGATCACCACCGAAGCGACCGCGGATCTGAATTTCGGCCTGATGCTCGCGGTGGCGCGGCGAATGATGGAAGGAGACCGCATGACGCGCGGCGGAAAATTCCCCGGCGGCCAATCGGCGCATCTGATGGGCGCCCCGGTCTGGGGCAAGACCTTGGGCCTCATCGGCGGCGGCGGCTTGATCGGCAAGGCGGTGGCGCGCCGCGCCCGCGGCTTTTCCATGCGCGTTCTTTATTGGACGCCGCGGCGCAAATCGGAAGGCGAGGAGCGCGAAGCCGGGCTGACTTATGCTCCGTTCGACCAATTGCTGCGCGAATCCGATTTCGTCTCGATCCATTCGCCGCTGACCAAGGAAACGCGGCATCAGATCGGGGCGCGCGAGCTCGGCCTGATGAAAAAGACCGCGTTCGTCATAAATACCGCGCGCGGTCCTATCATCGACGAGGCCGCGCTGGTGCACGCGCTCGCCAAAAAGCAAATCGCCGGCGCCGGCCTCGACGTGTTCGAACACGAACCCAAGGTCGACACCGCATTGAAGAAGATGTCCAATGTCGTGCTGACCCCGCATCTCGGCAGCGCGACGCCAAAGGTGCGCGAGGACATGGCGAATATTGTGGTCGACAATATCCTTGCTTTTTTGCAAGGAGAGAAATTGCCTAACTGCGTCAATCCGCAGATATTTGCCTTGTGAGCTTTGACCATCATGCGTCATCGGAGTTGATCGATGCCCAGGCCCGTAATCGCCGTTACCGACAGTCCGTTCCCCTCTCTCGATCCCGCCAAAAAGGCGCTGGCGCGGCTCGATCCCGAATACCGCATGGCAAACAGCACATCGGCCGAAGACGTTCTCGCCGTCGCGCGTGATGCCGATGCGGTGCTTGTGACCTATGCCAAGCTGAACGGCGAACTGTTGCGGCAGTTGCAGAACTGCAAGGCGATCGGCCGTTTCGGCCTCGGCGTCGACAATATCGACCTGCCGGCGGCGAAGGAGTGCGGCATCGCCGTCAATTACGTACCGGATTATTGTCTGCGCGAGGTCTCCGACCACGCCATGGCGCTCCTGCTTGCGCTTGCGCGCAAGGTGACTTTATCCAACAAGCTCGTGCAATCCGGCCGCTGGGAAGTGCCGCCGATCGTTCCATTGCGGCGGCTCGAAGGCCAGGTGCTGGGCCTTGTCGGCTTCGGAAATATTCCGCACGCGCTGGCGCCGAAGGCCAAGGCTTTCGGGCTGCACGTTGTTACTTTCGATCCTTATGTCGTGAAAGAGGCCGCCGATGCGGCCGGCGTCGAAAGCGTGAGCTTTGACGATTTGCTCGCGCGTTCCGACTTCATCTCGGTGCATGCGCCGCTGCAGCCGGCGACGCGCGGACTGATGAATGCAAAAGCCTTTGCCAAAATGAAAAAGGGTGCGTTCCTGATCAACACCGCGCGCGGCCCCCTGGTCGACGAGACGGCGCTGGTTGCCGCACTTGATTCCGGCCAGCTCGGCGGGGCCGCGCTCGACGTGGTGACGACCGAGCCGCCGGCCAAAGATTCCCCGCTTATCGGCCGCGACAACGTGATCCTCACCCCGCATACCGGCTTTTATTCGGTCGAGGCGCTGGAGGAATTGCAGACCAAATGCGCGAGCGATGTGGCGCGCGTGTTGTCGGGTGAGAAGGCAATTTATCCGATCAGTACGTAGGAGCATGATCCAGAAAAGTTTGCGCCGGACTTAACCCGGCCACGATCATTCGATCATGCTCAATGAGATGCTTTGTGCGACGGCGCCTGGCGATCTCAACCGGAATAATTCGGCTAAAGTTTAAAGCCGCCATCGGCAAACGTCTGGCCGCGCCCTGAGCACAGTGCTATTGATGCCCGGGCAGCGTTGCGAAATTGGGCGGCCTAGCACGAGTTTGTCGCATGATCACGCCGACCCCCGTTCTTGTCGTCGACGATTCTCTGACGATCAGAAATATTGTCGTCAAACATCTCAACAAGCTCGGCTTCACCGACGTGGACGTGGCGGAAGACGGCAACTTCGCGCTCGAGCGCATCCGTGAAAAGCAATACGGCCTTCTCATCTCTGACTGGGAAATGCCGAATATGAGCGGCGAGGAGTTTTTGAAGACGGTTCGCCAAGACCCCAAATGTAGGAAGATGCCGATCATCATGATCACCGGCACGACAACGAGAGGCACGTCATGGCTCGCCGGCGCCAGCGCCTACCTGCAAAAGCCGTTCAGCGATGCGGATTTTGAAAAGGCCGTGAATTCCGCCTTGGGGAACCAATAGATACGCGCAAAGCAATACCCGCCAGCGCTCAGCGTGACGTCTGTTTGCGGAGCGCCGCGACGTCGCTTTCGGTCACAGCGGACTTCTCGCTGCCGAAGCGAGTTGTGACATAGTTGGCGACGGCCGCGATCTCCGTATCGGAATAAATGCTGCCGAAAGCAGGCATCGAGACGATGCCCTGCGGTTCGTGCCGCCGCGTGCCGGAAATGACGATCTGCGCGATATTCGTCGCCGTCGGATCGTTGACGGCGCGGGCGCCGGTGATCGTGGCGAAGGGCGTCAGCGCGCTCACGCCCGTCCAGTTATGGCAACTTACGCAAGCCTCGGCGAATATTTTCTTGCCAAGCGTATTCGCAGCGACCGGACCGTCTTTCATACCCTCTTTGGGCGAGGCCGGAGCCGGCGGCGCGAGCGTTGCCGGCAGATCGGGCGACGCGACCGGCGGGACGCTGCGCACGAAGGCGACGAGCGCATGAATGTCGTCCGGTGTCATCTGGCTGAAACTCTCGTCCACCGCCTCGCCCATCGGACCCGCCGCCGTGCCGCGACCCAAGGCGTGACCGTGCGCGAGGTACGCAAACACCTCATCGTCGCTCCAGGCGCCGATGCCCGTCCCCTTGTCGGACGTGATGTTGTAGGCACGCCAGCCCGCCGTCACCGCGCCGGCGAACTTTTTCCGGTTGTCGAGCGCGAAAGCAATATTGCGCGGCGTGTGGCATTCGCCGCAATGCGCCAACGCCTCGGCGATATAAGCGCCTCGGTTCCACTGCGGGCTCTGCGACGTGTTGGGCGCAAAACGGGCGTCGGCATTGAAGAACAGCGACCAGAACGCCATCGACCAGCGCTGGTTATAGGGGAAGGTCAGCGTGTTCTCGCGATTGCCCGCATGCACCGGCGGCAGACTGAACAAATAGGCCTTGATCGCCAAAGCGTCGGCATCCGTCATGTACGTATAAGACGGAAAGGGCATCGCCGGATAAAGCCGCGTGCCGTCCTTGCGGACGCCGCGCTGTACGGCGTTGAGGAAATCCTGGTCGCTGTAATTGCCGATCCCGGTTTCCCTGTCGGGCGTGATATTCGTCGTGTACAGCGTTCCAAACGGCAGCGGGATCGCCAAGCCGCCGGCATAAGCCTGACGGCCCGGCGCGGTATGGCAGACCAAGCAATCGGCGGCGCGCGCCAGATATTCGCCGCGCTTGACCACGTCGGCGTTGGCGAGCGTTGCCGGAACGCCCGTCGGATTGGCGTCCTTGTAGTCGGACAAAGCGACCGTCGAGCCGCCGGCAAAAGCCAGCGGCCCCAGATTGAACTGCCGCCAGGCGAAGACGCTGGCGACGATCAAGATCAGCAAAATAACAAAGCGTGTTCTGCGCATGACATTCAGGCCTTGTTGGCAATCGCGAGCGCCTTGCGGTCGATCGGCAATCGCCGCAGCGCAATTCCGGTCGCGGCATAGATGGCGTTGCGCAGCGCCGGCGGGCCCGCCGTCGCGCCGGTCTCGCCGATGCCGCCCGGATCCTCGCCGCTCTTGATGACATGCACGTCGATCTTCGGCACTTCGTCGATGCGCAACATGCGGTAATCGTTGAAGTTCGATTGCTGCACGCGGCCGTTCTCAATGGTGATCTCGCCGAACAAAGCCGCGGTCAGGCCGAAGATCAGCCCGCCTTGCAGCTGCGCGACGATAGTATCGGGATTGACCGCGATGCCGGTGTCGACCGCCGAGGTGACGCGGCGCAGGCGCACTTCGCCATGCTCATCGACCTCGGCTTCCACCACAGTGGCGATGAAACTGCCGAACGACGGCTGCACGCTGACGCCGCGTCCCGTCCGCGCCGGCAGCGGCTGACCCCAGCCGGATTTTTCCGCGACAAGTTCGAGGGCCGCTTTGAGGCGCGGATTGCCATTGAGCATGCTGCGGCGGAATTCAACAGGATCCTTGCCCGCCTTGCGCGCCAGTTCGTCCATAAAGCATTCGGTGGCGAAGACATTGTTATTGGGTCCGACGCCGCGCCAAAAGCCGGTCGGCACGGCAGGAGGCTCAGCGCGGACATATTCGATCAGGCGGTTCGGAATGTCGTAGGGCATGTCGACGGCGCTATCGACCGCATCGATATCGATGCCGCCCTGGAAGACCGGCGGAATCCAGCGTGCCATGATCGCCGAACCGGTGATGCGATATTTCCACGCGGCGATCTTGCCGTCCGACAGCGTTGCCGAGATCACATCGCGATAAACCGGGCGATAGATGTCGTGCTGGATGTCCTCTTCGCGTGTCCAGACCACTTTCAGCGGTCCGTCGACATGCATGGCGATGCGCACCGCGCTCTCGGCCATGTCCGGCTCGAGCCGTCGGCCGAAGCCGCCGCCGAGCAGGTGATTGTGGACCGTCACCTTCTCGATCGGGAGACCCGCGGCTTTGGCCGCCGTCGCCTGCACGCGCGATTGGATCTGCGTGCCGATCCAGATTTCGCATGAGTCCGGTGTCACCCGAAGCACGCAGTTCATCGGCTCCATGGTCGCATGCGCGAGGAACGGCAATTCGTATTCGCCTTCAAACCTGTCGCCCTGCGCCAATCCCTTGGCGATGTCGCCCACGGATTTCGCCACGACGCCGTCTTTCTTGCTGGCGGCGCGCAGGTCGTCCCAGATGTCGGCCGAGCTGATCTTGGCGTTCGGTCCTTCGTTCCAGGTGATCTTGAGCGCGTCGAGACCTTTCTTGGCGGCCCACATGTGATCGCCGACGACGGCGACGAGATCGTCTAGAACGACGATCTGCCGCACGCCCGGAACGGCCTTGGCCGCGCTGTCGTCAACCTTGGCGACTTTGCCGCCGAAAACAGGACACGCGGCAATCGTCGCGAACTTCATCCCCGGCAGCATGGCGTCGATGCCGTAGATCGCCGAGCCGTTGACCTTGCTCGGCGTATCGAAGCGCTTGAGCGGCTTGCCGATCAGCTTGAAGTCCTTCGGATCCTTCAGCGGCGGATCTTGCGGGACGGCAACGGCAGCCGCGGCGTCAGCAAGATCGCCGTAAGCGAGCGAGCGCCCGCTCGCCGCATGCGTAACTATGCCATTCGCCGCCGAGCAGCTCGCCGGATCGACTTGCCATTGCAGCGCCGCGGCCTGCACCAGCATTGCGCGCGCCGCGGCTCCCGCCTGGCGCAACGGCTTCCAGAAGGCGCGGATGGAATTGGAATTGCCCGTGACTTGGATGCCGAAAATCGGATTGGCGTAGAGCTTGTCGTTGGGCGGCGCGTGTTTGAGTTCAACCTTGGCGTAATCGGCATCGAGCTCTTCGGCGAGGATCATCGCCACCGCCGTATAAACGCCCTGCCCCATCTCCGCTTGCGGCATCACCAAAGTGGTCTTGCCGGTGTGAGCAATGCGGATAAAGGCATTCGGCGCGAACTGGCCGTCGGTCGTATCGGGAGCCTGTTCCGGTTCGTTGGCCGCCCGCACCGGCAAATGGAAAGCGAGTGTGAATCCCGTGGCCAAGCCGGCCTTGAGCATCGCGCGCCGCGACGGCGTGTGTGTGATGTTTTCGTTTCTATACATTGCCGCCTCCCTACACTTCGCCCGCGGCGCGTTTGATCGCCTCGCGGATGCGGACGTAGGTGCCGCAGCGGCAGATATTTCCGGCCATCGCCGCATCGATATCGGCGTCATCGGGCTGCGGCGTAGTCGCGAGCAGAGCCGAAGCCGACATGATCTGGCCGGATTGGCAATAGCCGCATTGAATGACTTCGAGATCGAGCCAGGCCTTTTGCACTTTGGCGCCGGCATCGGTCGCGCCGATGCCTTCGATCGTGGTGACGGGCTTGTTGCCGATGGAGCCGACCGGCAGCAGGCAGGAGCGCACCGGATTGCCGTCGATATGCACCGTGCAGGCGCCGCATTGCGCGATGCCGCAGCCGAATTTCGTGCCGGTCATCCCGAGCACGTCGCGCAGCACCCAAAGCAATGGCATGTCGTCGGGGGCGTCGAAGGTCACACTTCGACCGTTGATCGACAAAGTCATCATGCGAGTCTCCACTCACAGTTGCCGCCGTGAGCCGCCGCCCACAGAGACCCCCTCAAACGCCTTCCGGTGCCTATATCGAAGCAATATCGCCCAAATTCAACCTCCCATTTCGCAATGGAGGTCCGGTTCTTATTCCAGGGGGCGCCTCCGCAAACCCACAGCGCTCACCAGCGCCGGCCCCAGCGCGCCCTGGGGCGCCAGCCGCCGACAAGCCGAAGAATGAGCAGGAGCACAATGGCGCCGATAAAGGCATTTATGATAAGCGCAACAATACCCTCGCCGAGATGGATGCCGAGCTGCGGCATCAGCCAATCGCCGATAAAGGCGCCGACCAGGCCGACGACCAGGTCGCCGATCAGGCCGAAACCGCCGCCTTCCATGACGCGGCCGGCGAGGTAGCCGGCGACAATCCCGACGACGAGGATGACCAGAAGACTTTGGTTGGAAAGGTGCATAGCGGTTTCCCTACGGCGGTTTCCCTACAATGATATCGATAGGCAATCGCGCTGGTAATGCGGCGCGGGTTCCAAAAGTTCCCGATCCTAGAAAATGCCCGTGAATATTTTAAGTCCTAATTCTCCTCCCGGCGGTCTCACTCAGCGGTCCAGCCGCCATCGAGCACAAGCGCCGACCCGGTCATCAGCGACGAGGCGTCGGAGGCCAGGAACACGATGGCGCCGGTGATTTCCTCAAGCTGGCCGAGACGGCCGAGCTTGATCTTCGACAGCACCTCGTCGCGGAACGCCTTGTTCTCGAAGAACGGCCGGGTCATCGGCGTCTCGAGGAAGGTCGGGCCGAGACTGTTGACGCGGATATTGTGCGGCGCGAGTTCGATCGCCATGGCTTTGGTGAAGCCCTCCATGGCGTGTTTGGAGGCACAATAGACGGTGCGGCGCGCGGCGCCGACATGGCCCATCTGCGAAGAAATATTGATGATCGAGCCGGGCAGCTTGGCTTCGATCAGGCGCAAGGCCACCGCCTGCGCCATGAAGAACGCGGCGCGGACATTGAGCGAAAAGATCGCGTCGAAATCCTCGACTTTGACGTCCGGCAGGTAAGCCGGCCGGTTCATGCCGGCATTATTGACCAGGATTTGAAACGGCTCGGCGGCGGCGATGGCCTTTCGTGCCGCTTCGACATCGGTGACGTCAAGCACCAGCGTGTCGGCCTTCTCGCCGCGCGCGCGCAAGGCCGCGGCCGCCTCTTCGATCTCAGCCTTGGTGCGCGCGGCAATCATCACGTGGGCGCCGGCCTCCGCCAGCGCCGACGCCGCCGCAAGCCCGATGCCGCGGCCGCCGCCGGTGACTAAGGCGCGCTTGCCGTCGAGGCGGAATGAAGGAGTTTTGGCGAGCTCGATTTGGGACACGTCACTCCGCCGCCTCGCCATAGGGCACGTTGCGGCCGCCATAGCGGCGGACGCGGATATTGGCCTGTTCGGCATGCGCCACAAAGCCTTCGAGCATGCACAGCCGCGAGCAATATTCGCCGATCATGGCGCTCGCCTCGTCGGTGAGTACTTTCTGATAGGTGCAGGTTTTTAAGAATTTGCCGACCCACAGCCCGCCGGTATAGCGCGCCGCCTTCTTGGTCGGCAGCGTATGATTGGTGCCGATCACCTTGTCGCCATAGGCGACATTGGTACGCGGCCCCAGAAACAGCGATCCGTAGTTTTTCATATGGCTGAGAAAATAATCCGGGTCGCGCGTCATCACCTGGACGTGCTCAGACGCGATACGGTCGGCCTCGCGCACCATCTCGGCTTCGTCGTCGCAGACGATGATTTCGCCGAGATCGGCCCAGGCCTTGCCGGCGGTCTCGGCCGTCGGCAGGATTTTCAGGAGCCGCTCGATTTCCCGCATCGTATCGCGGGCAAGCTTTTCCGAATTGGTCAGGAGAATGGCCGGCGAGGTCGGGCCGTGCTCGGCCTGGCCGAGCAGATCGGTGGCGCAGATTTCGCCGTCGACGCTGTCGTCGGCGATGACCAGCGTCTCGGTCGGCCCGGCGAGGAGATCGATGCCGACGCGACCGAACAATTGGCGCTTGGCTTCGGCGACATAGGCATTGCCCGGCCCGACGATCATATCGACCGGTGCAATGGTTTCGGTGCCGAGCGCCATCGCGGCGACCGCCTGCACGCCGCCGAGCACGAAAATCTCGTCGGCGCCGCCGAAATGCATCGCCGCGACAATTGCCGGGTGCGGCCCGCCGTGGAACGGCGGCGCGCAGGCGATGATATGCTTCACGCCGGCGACCCGCGCGGTGACGATCGACATATGCGCCGATGCCACCATCGGATAGCGTCCGCCCGGCACGTAACAGCCGATCGAATTCACCGGAATGTTCTTGTGCCCGAGCACGACGCCGGGCATCGTCTCGACTTCAAGATCGCGCATCGTCTCTTTTTGCTTCTGCGCGAAATTGCGCACCTGCGCCTGCGCGAACTTGATGTCGTCAAGGTCGCGCTTCTTGACTTGCCCGATGGCGCGCTCGATTTCGGCCGGCGTCAACTTGAACGATGGCGGCGACCACTTGTCGAATTTTTCCGACAGATCGCGCACCGCGACATCCTTGCGCGCCTCGATATCGGCGAGGATGTGCTCGACGGTCGCGCGCACCTTGGCGTCGGCTTCTTTGATGGCGCTCGCATCCATTCCGCGTTTGAGATGGCGGGGCATCGGGGTCTCCCTCTAACGAGTTGGCCTCTCCGCCGCGGCGGAGCCAGGAAAATGGTTGCCGGTCTTATACTCGCCGGAGCTTTCTCTATGAAGGCTGCTGATCGGCCACCGGCGGCCAGATCCGGGTGCCGACAAAAGGCGATCCCGGCGCATGGATGGTGTAACGCACGACGCGTCCGGTCCATTCCTTCGGATCGGCGCTCAACGATTCATGAGGCTCCTCGAAATTCTTCAAGCGGGCTTCGAGCGAAGTGAACTCGTAAAGGATGGAGTGCTTCGCCCAACCGGCAACCGACAGGAGCTTGCGCGTGCCCACGCTGCCCGGCGCTTGCGCCATGTAGGGCAACCGATATTGCGCGTACCAGCAGCCCAGATCGAATTCCTCTTCGAGGCTGCGGACGCGGAAGCTGCCCATCTGGATGCCCGGCGCGGGCGTCGTACCGGGCGGCCGGTAACGTGCTGCCGGTCCGCTCACCCGCGTCTCCTCGGAAAGGATCGCGGTGCGCAAGCCGCGGCGCAAGCCAAGCATCTCTCGAAACTGCGGCGAGGTTTCGGGCGCGAGCACCGACGGCGCCAGGAAAACATGCGGTGACGCCGCGCCGACCAGCATCAGAAACTGCGTGCCGTTGCCGATGTCATCCTTAGGACGCGCCAAGATGCTTTGCCCGAGATGGCGCATCGCAGCGCCGCCAACTTCGTTGCGGTAGTGCGCCACCCAGGCATAGCCGGGCCGCTGCTTCAACGCCGGCAGATAGTCCGCGTGCAGCCAATCGAGAAAACGATCGCGCGTGCTGTCGTCGAGATCGTACCACGTCGCCCAGATTCCGGTGTCCATGATGCCTGCGGCGTCACTTGATCGCCTGCGGATTGATCGGCGAGCCGGTGCCGCCGGTGATGATGAGCGGCGGCCCGCAGAAGAAGAATTCGTAGACGCCGTCCTCGTCGCAATCTTCCGCCAATTCCTTGAGATAGAAAATCTCGCCCATGCACAGGCCCATCGCCGGAATCACCACCCAGTGCCACGGCTGGTTGGCGTCCTTGGTCTCGTTCGGCCGCACTTCGACGCCCCAGGTGTCGGTGCAGATCGCGGCGATTTCCTTCTCCTGGCACCAGTAGCAGTTCTCGAATTTGACGCCGGGCGCATCGCCGCCGGCATAGCCGCCCCATTCGCCTTCCTCGAGGCAGCGTTCCATCTGTCCGGTGCGGATGATGACGAAGTCGCCGCGGCCGATGGAGACGTTCTGGTCCTTGGCGCATTTGTCGAGTTCGTCGTTGGCGATGCTTTCGCCGTCCTTCAACCACTTCACGCCGCGAAAGCGGGCGATGTCGAGGAGAACACCGCGGCCGACCATCTTGCTCTTGGAGTGCTCGATGCCGAGCACATTGAGGCCCTTGGAATCGATCAGTCGCGCGTCATAGCCGTTATAGGCCTTGTCCTTGTAAAACACGTGGCCCAGCGCGTCCCAATGCGTGGCGCCTTGCACGCAAAGCATCAGCGTGTCGTCGGCGTAGCGGATCTTGTTCCAGTCCTGGCGTTCGGCCACCGCGTCGGTTCCGGTCGCCAGCATCTGGTGGATCGGGTTGAAGCGGCCGCCGAACAGACCGTTCTGCGGACCCTTGGCGTCGAGCGGAATGCCGAGCGCAAAAACCTTGCCGGTGCGGATCAGGCTCGCCGCCTTGACGATGTCCTGCGGCGTGACTTGATTGAGTGTCCCGATCTGGTCGTCCTTGCCCCAACGGCCCCAGTTCTTGAGTTTTTCCGACGCCTCGGCGATCGTCTTGCTATCGACCTTGATATCCATCGTCCCCTTCCCTGGTGTCTTACGAATTCCCGCAGCAGTTGCTATACCGCCGAGGCACATTGTTCAGTCTGGCACAAATATTCCGCATCGTGCGCGGAATAATTTTCGTCTACTGCGTTCTAAACGGTGACATAACGGGAGAGGAAAAGACCATTGCCAAAAGCCGCATTATGACCGCTGTCGTCACGTTGACGATCTCGGTCATCGTTTCTTGGACGAGCCTGTCTCTTGCGCCGGCCAGCGCGCAAACCATCGTCGATAAATGGGCATCGGTGCCGCCGCCCACGCCGCCCACGCTGAAGGCGGTGACCGTCGACCCGAAGACGACCGCGCTCTTGATGCTCGACTTTATGAATCAGAATTGCGGGAAGCGGCCGGCCTGCGTCGCGAGCCTGCCGACCATGAAGAAGCTTCTTGCCGACGCGCGCGCGGCCAAAGCGTCGGTGATCTACAGCATCATCGCCAATTCGACGACCGCCGACGTGATGCCGGATGTCGCACCGTTGCCGGATGAGCCCTGGGTGCAATCGGGACCCGACAAGTTCATCAACACCGACCTTGCAAAGATCCTCAAGGATAAAGGCATCCAGACCGTCATCGTCCCGGGACGGCATCGAACGGCGCCGTCCTCTTTACCGGCGCGGGAGCGGCGTTCCGGGGCATAAACGTTATCGTGCTGGTGGACGGCATGTCGGCTATCGAACCCTATGCCGACCTTTCCACCGCCTACATGTTTCTTAACGGGCCTTTGCTGTCGGCAAAGTCGACGCTGACCAAGGCCGACCATGATCAAGTTTTGATCACGGCTACATTTCCGGTATTGAATACCCGACGCGATGGGCCGCCTCGCCCATCGCGAATTCAATGTCGACGACGAGAGTGGGCTGTCAGATGAAACTTCTGAGTTTTACTGCAGACGGCAAGGAGTTTTTCGGCGCCGCGAGCGGCGACGGCGTGGTCACGCTCAACGACAAGATCGGGCAGCCGGATCTGCGCTTGGCGCTCGCCGCCGGCGCCCTGGCCGCCATGCACCAAGCGGCGAACGATCACAAGCCCGACCGCAAGCTCGGCGAAATAAAATTCCTCCCGGTGATCCCGCAACCGAAAAAAATTCTCTGCGCCGGAATCAACTACCGTTCGCATGCCGCCGAGACCGGGCGCGAATTGCCGAAACAGCCCAGCATGTTCATCCGCTTCACCGACACGCTGATCGGCCATGACGGCGAACTGGTCCGGCCGACGGTGTCCGACAATTTCGACTTCGAGGGCGAACTCGCCGTCGTCATCGGCAAACCGGCACGCCACATCAAGGCCGAACAGGCGCTCGACCATGTCGCCGGCTATACCTGCTTCGTCGACGGCAGCGTGCGCGACTATCAGAAATTTTCCGTGACCTCCGGCAAGAATTTTCCCGGCACCGGACCGCTCGGGCCCTGGCTGGTCACCACCGACGAAATTCCCGATCCGAGCCGGCTGACGCTGACGACGCGGCTCAACGGCACGCAGGTGCAGCACTCGCCGACCGATCTTCTGATCTATTCGGTTCCGCAGATCATCGCGTTCTGCTCGGACTTCACCCCGCTGTCGCCGGGCGACGTGATCGCCACCGGTACGCCGGAAGGCGTCGGCCATAGCCGCAAACCGCCGCTGTGGATGAAGCCGAGCGACACGCTTGAAGTCGAGATTTCAAGCATCGGTACGTTGCGCGCCCGCGTCGCCGACGAGCGGCGCTGAGGCACTCTATCTTTTCGTCCGGCCGCCAAGCGCCATCGCCGCCGCGGTTGAGCCGTTTTTCGCCCCCTTGCACAGGGAGACGACCTTTACGCCAGCCCGAACAGTTTCTCCGCATTGCGATAGAAAATCTTCTCGCGATCATCGTTTGAAAGATCGAGCGAGTTGAGGACTTTCAAGGTGTCGCGGATATAGCCCGGCCCCTTCTCCTTATCGAACGGGCAATCGGACGCGAACAGCACGTGATCGGGGGTGAAGAAATCGATGCCGCAGACCGTTGCCGCGCGGGCGCCTTCCATCGCGGTATCGCCGTAATAGTCCTTGAAATAGTCGAACGGCCGCTTCTTCAGCGATTTGAGAATCGCGCCGTAATCCTCATCCGAGGTGCGCACGCCGAGCTGATCGAACGAGTGGCCGACGCGGCCTTCGAGATACGGCACGATGCCGCCGAGATGATGCGCGATCACTTTCAGATCCGGGAAACGGTCCATGATGCCGGAGAAGATCAGGCGCGCCAGCGTCACGCCGGTCTCGTAAGGCCAGCCGAGCACGCTGCAAATCTCGTATTTTGATACTTTCTCGGTGGGATAATCCGGCATGTCGCGCGTGCGCGCAGGATGCAGCAGGATCGGCTTGGCGGATTTGGCGATCGCTGCGAAGACCGGCAGAAACTGCGGCTCGTCAAGCGGAATGCCGTTGGCATTGGTGCAGAGCTGCACGGCATTGGCGCCGTTCTTCAGCGCGCGCTCGGCCTCTTTCGCCGCCGCTTCCGGCGCGTTCATCGGCAACAGCGCCGACCAGCCGACGAAGTGCTTTGGATTTCTGGCGACGACCTCGGCGAGGCCGTCATTGGCGATCTTCGCCATATCCGGCGATTTGTCCGGCCCCCACAAGCGTTCCATCGGCGGCAGGCCGTGCGACAGCACCTGCGTGTAATTGTCGAAGGACTCGACAATGCGCTTGCGCAGGTCGACATCGTGCAGCGCCGGAATGCCGCGCATGCGTATGCCGATATCCTTCGAGCCCGCCGGCGTTTCCAGAAACGCGTCGTAATAGCGCCGCGGAAAAAAATGATTGAAGGCGTCGATATAGCGCATGCGTTTCCTATTTTTTATTTTCTACTTTTGTTTTTTGTTTTTCTCCCTGCCAGGGGAGGGAACAAAACCACGCGGCGAACGATAATTCCGCATTACGGATTTTCGTTACGCTCGCTATCCTCCTCCCGTTCCACCGGCGTATTCATGGCGACGTCTCTGCGTCTTTGATTACCCATTTCGCGGCCGAGTGCAAAGTAATCGCTCGCTGCAGCCATGCGCGCCTGGCGGTCCAGCTCCTCGGGCCAATAGCCGAGATCATAGCCATGCCACGGGCTTTCCGGCTTGAGCGCCGGCAGGCCCAGTTTTTCCCAGATCAGCTTCGCCCGCTCCATGAATTCGCGCTGCGGTAGCGCCACCGGCGCGAAAGTGCCCTTCAGCGTCGCATTGATCAGGACACTCGCGATCTCGCCGTCGTCGCGCGGGCCGCGCGGCCCGTGGCCAGGATGCTTGTGCGGCACGACCAGGAGATCGTGCTGCGGCTGGCAGCGATAAGACATCGCCCAGAACAACGCATCGGCATTGTGCGGATCGATATCCTCGTCGACGGCGATGATCCACTTGCCGGCGAAGCGGTGCAGCGTCGAAGCGCCGTCGAGCGCACGCCAGATTTCCGTTTCCGGAGCGCCGCGCGCGAACTGAATGCCGATCACCGCATAGAGGCTGGTCAACGGCTCGTGCATGGCGACGCTTTTGACCGATTTGACGGCGAGCACTGATTGCAGGTGATGCAGAAAGACCGGCTCCATGGCGACGCGGCGGATCACGCTCGATTCGCTCGGCGTCACCTGGCTGATGAATGAGGTGAGAATAGCGTTCTTCCGCCGCGTGATCGCGATGACGTTCATGAAGGCATTGTATTCCTGCAGATTGACATAGCCGTGGGACTCGCCGAACGGCGCTTCCGGCTCGAGATATTCGGTGTCGATCAAGCCTTCGATGACGATTTCGGCTTCGGCCGGCACCAGAAGATCGACGGTCTTGCCGCGCACGACATTGATCGGCGCGCCGGCGAGCGCGCCGGCGACCCAGATCTCGTCAAGCGTCTCCGGCATTTTCTGCACCGACGCGTAAGAGATCAGCGGCGGCGCGCCGACCACGACCGCGCACGGCATCGGCTCGCCGCGCGCCTTGTATTTGAGCCAATGTGCATAGATGCCGGCGCGAAGCTCGATCGACGGGTTCATGCCGAGCCGCCGCTGAGCTTTGATCTGGCCGCGATAATTGCCGACGTTCTGCAGGCCGGTCTCGGGGTCCTTGGTGATGTAATGCCCGGCCGACAGATACGGCGCATTGTCGAAGCCCGGCGTCGAGATCGGCACCGGCAGGCCGTCGAGACCGTTGCCGGGTTTGTCGAGCGCGTCGCCCGTGATGCAAATGTCCTGACATGGTGCGTCGGTAACGAGACGTGGCTCAAGCGGCGCGGCAAGCGCCTTGACCCAGGCATCGCCGATCTCGGCGAGCGGCCTTCCGAAACCGATGCGATAGACGTCAGGATTGGCGGCGAGACCCGCGACCAGCACGGAACTATCGTAATGCGCGCCCTTGCCGTCGGTCGGCTGCGTGAACAGAAACGCCTTGCGCTCGGCCTCCGGAATGCCGCCGCGATACTGCCAGCGCACCAGCGGATGCATCTCGTTGTCTTTGTTGATCGGCTCGTCGACCACGACCAGACGTCCGGCGCGATGCAGCGCCAGAACATGATCGTGCAGGTCGGGATAGGCGCGCGACGGATGCGGTTCGCCGCGATAACGTTCGAGCGAGGCCGGCAGATTTTCGTTCTGGTCGGGCATCTCGTTCATCGCACCTGCGCCAGTGACGAGACGATCCACGACGCTATTTCTTGGTCTCGTCGTAATAATGAATTTCGTAGAGCAAGCAGCCGTGCTCGGACTTGAACGGCCCGTGATGGACGCCCGGCGGACGACAGGCATAAGTGGGCGCCTCGAACGGTTCGCCGCCTTTGCCCTTGTCGTCATTGCCGACAATCAGATCGCCGGAAACGAGATAAACTTCTTCCCAATGATCATGGACGAAGGGTGCCGTGGTGTAGACGCCGGGCGCGAAACGCAGCAGCCGGGTGCGGCCGCCCATTTTCTTCGTCTCGTCGAGATCGCTCGCCAGAATCTTTTGCTGAATGCCGGCCGGGTAGCCGGGCGGCGTGACCCAGCCCTTGTCCATATCGAGCTTGTGAAATTCGAGATGCGGTTTGTTCATAGGCATGACTTGTTCCTGGGCATGATGCGGTCTCCTTGATTCAGCCGAGCACCGGTAGAACCTGCGTGCGATAGTGATGCGAAATCTTTCGCGCCAGCACCGGATCCTCGAGCTCGAATTCGAAAATCTCCGCGGCGCGCACGCCGCCATGGGCGGCAAGCGTTCCGCAAAACATCAGTGTCCCCTCCGCAAGACTCGCCTTGCCGGCGAATTGCTCGATCAGCGCCAGCGGATCGAGCATCGCCGTCACCGGGCCTTGCTGGTAGAGCTTGCGCGTGCCGCCTTCGGAAATATGCGCGCGCAGGACGAGCTTGTCCCAATGCGGCGCGATATCGTCGTAGGCCCAGAAATCTACCGCGATCGGCTTGTCGCACATCTGCTTGGAAACCGAGACGCCGTATTTCTCGACCTCGCGGTCGGTGTGGTCGGAGCCGGTGCCGACCCATAAGCGGCCGCCGTGCTGCAGCAGCACGAATTCCGCCTCCCCGCTCGACGTTTCGCCGAGCGCCTCGATGGCGTCGTCGGTCGTCACCCGCGCGGCCGAGGCGCGATAGAAGATCGGCGTCGTCGCCGGACGCTTGACGCCAATGGCTTCGAGTTCGGCGATGTGCTTCTCGACCGCCGCCTTGTCGCGCCCCGTCCATCCGGCAACCACAAGGTGATCGATCTGAACGGCGCGGCGGGCGGACCCCGATTTGTCGTGAAAAACAAGCGCAACAACAGCCGCCGGCACGGGACCTCCACCAAATAACTACGCCGTAAACGGGCCAAAACCGCGCCCGTTGCAATGGTATGGCACGCATTGTACATGGGGTGAAAGCCTTAGCAATCGAGCGACGGTCATGCCCGCGATGGACGGCGGCGTTGTTGCGCCGCCACAGTCGCGAGCCGCATCGCCGCAAGCATCAGAGGACGCCTTCATGCACGAAATTACCGGCCAGGTTCATTGGCACGAGCCGTCCGGCTTCAAGCGCGCGGGCTTCGGCAAATTCAACCGCCCGAAGACGCCGTATGACCTGTTCATGGAGTCGGAAGAGATTCCGATCTTCCGCGACATCGGCGTCAGCAAAGTGCAGAACCTTCCGTTAGTGCCATGGGCGCGCATGGGCGGGCGCGGCAGCTACATTCAGCTGCACGGCACCGAAGGCAAATGGGGCTCTTATGTCGTCGAGGTGCCGGGCGCGGGAGCGCTCAATCCCGAAAAGCATCTCTACGAGGAACTCTATCTAGTCGTCGAAGGCCGCGGCTCGACCGAAGTCTGGCTCGAAGGCGATAGCAAGCGGCACATTTTCGAATGGCAGAAGGGATCGCTGTTCTCGATTCCGGTCAACGCCATGCACCGCATCGTCAATGCCAGCTCGGCGCCGGCTTTGCTCCTCGGCGGCACCACAGCGCCCAATCTGATGAATCTTATCAACGATGTCGGCGCGATCTTCGATTGCCCCTATCAGTTCCGCGACCGCTACTCGGGGGCCGACGATTTCTACAAATACAAGGACGACATCGAGCCCGATCCGGTGCGCGGGCTTGCCATGCGGCGCACCAATTTCATTCCCGACATCGTCAGTTGCGATCTGCCGCTGGATAATCGCCGCTCCCCCGGCTATCGCCGCGTCGAGCCGCTGATGACCGGCAATTCGTTTTATCTGTGGATCGCCCAGCACGAGAACGGCCATTACTCCAAGGCGCATGCGCATACATCCGCCGCCGTGCTGATCTGTCTAAAGGGCAAGGGCTACACCTATACCTGGCCGGAGCATCTCGGCCTGACGCCATGGAAAGACGGCAAGGCCGATCAGATCAAACGCGTCGACTATGAGCCGGTCGGTATGGTGTCGGCGGCGCCCGGCGGCGCTCGCTGGTATCATCAGCATTTCGGCGCGTCGAAGGATCCGTTCCGCCTCACCGCCTGGTTCGGACCACACAATCCCGGCCGTGAGCCCGGCCCGCCGGGCGAGAAACATACCGATTACACCGCGATGGACATTCCCGAAGGCGGCACCGCGATCCCCTATTACATGGAGGATCCGTTCCTGCGGCAGGAATATAGCGAACGGCTCAAGCGCGAAGGCGCCGAGAACCGCATGCGGCCGGAATATTACGAGCGGGATTATCGCGGATTGCTGCCCAAGGAGTGATGGCGGCGGATGAGTGACGAAATCGGCGGCCGTATCTTTTTCTCCAGCACAGGGCGGACTTTCGGCGAAGAAGACGAATTGTGCGTGCTCTCGGTCGGCATCGATATCGGCTCATCGACGTCGCATCTGGTGTTCTCGCGCATCGTACTGGAACGGCTCGACAGCCGCTATGTCGTGACCGAACGCGAGAGCTTTTATCAGTCCGACATTCTGCTGACGCCCTATGCGGGCGAAGACGAGATCGATGCCGAAGCGCTCGGCGCCTTCATCGAACGCCAATATAAGGACGGCAAGGTCGATCCGGACGAGATCGATACCGGCGCGCTGATCCTGACCGGCGTTGCGGTGCGGCGGCGCAATGCGCGGCGCATCGGCGAATTGTTTGCGCGCCAGGCCGGACGCATGGTCGCGGTAAGCGCCGGCGACAGTCTGGAATCGGTCATGGCCGCCTATGGCTCCGGCGCCGCGGCGCGCTCGATCCGCAACAACGCGCCGGTACTCAATGTCGATGTCGGCGGCGGCACCGCGAAAATCGCGGTCTGTGCCGAGGGCAAGGTCATCGACATCACCGCGCTCGATATCGGCGCCCGGCTCATCGTGCTCGACGATGCGCGCCGCATTGTTCGTCTGGAGGAAGCCGGCCGGCGCTTCGGCGCCGAGCTTGGCTTGAAACTCGCGCCCGGCGTCGTTGTCGGCGAAGACCAGACGCGCGCGCTTGCAGGATGCATGGCCGATCGTTTGTTCGAAGCCATCAAAGGCGGCTCGCCGCGCGCCGGCGGCGCCGATCTGTTGCGCCTCGATCCGCTCGGTTATCGCGGCGAAATCTCCGACGTGAGTTTCTCCGGCGGCGTGTCGGAATATATTTATGGCGGCGACAGCAGGGCGTTCGGCGATCTCGGCCCGGAGCTTGCCGCCGAGTTGCGGGTGCGGCTGAAGGACGGATTGCTGTTGGCGCGGCCGGATGCGCGCATCCGCGCTACCGTGATCGGCGCCTCGCAATATACGATGCAAATTTCCGGCAGCACGATCTTCGTGTCGCCGCTGGATACGCTGCCGCTGCGCAATGTGCCGGTGATCGCGCCCACGCTGCCGCTCGATGATGACATCGACCCCGCGGCCCTCGCCGCTTCGATCAAATCAGCTCTCAAGCGGCTCGATCTCGGCGGCGGCGAAAGCCCGGTCGCGGTGTTCGTCCCCTGGCGCGGCTCGGCGACGTTCCGGCGCCTCGACAATTTCTGCAAAGGGATTGCAATGGGATTGGACGCCGTGCTCGCCCACGGCCATCCGATCGTGCTCGCCGGCGACGGCGATGTCGGCGGACTGATCGGCATTCATTATCGCGAAGAGATGAAGCTTAAGAATCCAGTCGTCTCGATCGACGGGCTTGAGCTCAAGGAATTCGATTATATCGATATCGGCACCATGCTCGACACGTCGGGCGCGGTGCCGGTGGTGATCAAGTCGCTGGTGTTCCCGACCAGCGCCGGGCTCGGCAAGGATTGGCAGGCGGAACGAAGCGCCGCCGGAATTCCGAGCGCGGCGAAATAGCCGACTGCGTCAGCTTCATTGCGCCTTGGCGCCGGAGGCCTTGATCACCTCCGCCCATTTCGGGATTTCGGCCCGGATATAAGCGGAAAATTCGTCGGGCGTGTCGCCCGAGATATCGACGCCGAGCGTCGCGAGTTGCGCCCGCAGGTCAGGATCGTTGAGCGCCACGATCACGGCGCGATGCAATGTGGCGATGATATCTTTTGGCGTTCCAACCGGTGCCACCAGGCCGTGCCAGGTCGTTGCTTCAAAGCCCTTGATGCCGAGCTCGTCGACGGTCGGAATATCCGGCAGGATCGCGGTGCGCTTGAGCGCCGTCACCGCGAGCGCCCGCACCTGCCCGCTCTTGATCATGCCGACGACGGAGGCTGCGGTCGCGAACATCATCTGATCCTGTCCGGAGATGACGTCCTGCAAAGCCGGGCCCGCGCCCTTATAGGGCACATGCACGATGTCGATATTGGCCATGGTCTTGAACAATTCGCCGGCCAGATGCGCCGCAGCACCATAGCCGGACGACGCAAAGTTGAGCTTGCCGGGATTGGCCTTGGCGAGATCGATCAGCTCGGCCAGGGTGTTGGCGGGCACGTTCGGACTGACCACGAGAATATTGGCTTGCGTGCCGATCAGGCTGATCGGGGCAAAATCCCTTTGCGGATCGAAGTCGATTTTCGCGTAGAGGCTGGCATTGGTGGCAAGGATCGAATTGTTGCCCATCAACAGCGTATAGCCGTCAGGCTCGGCATGGGCCGCGACTTCGCCCGCGACGTTGCCGCCGGCGCCGGGGCGATTGTCGACGACAAAGGGCTGGCCGAGCAATTCGCCAAGCTTCTTGGCCATGATGCGGGCCAGCACGTCGCTTGGGCCGCCGGGCGGAAAGCCGACCAGGATGGTCACCGGCCGCTCCGGGTAATCGGCGCAGGCGGGTCCCATCGCGCAAAACAGCGCGAGCAATCCGGCACCGGCGCAGATCAGTTTTCTCAGCATTCTTGGGTCTCCCTGCGGCCGGGGACTTTAAAGCCGCGCCGGACGGCTTTGGCAAGCGTGAGCAAGCGGTTAGCAGATAGGCAGTTTGGCCAATGACAGCTTCGCCGGGCCCAGGCTAGAACTACCGGCCGGACATGTGGAGACGCGTCGATGCGCAGGGGTGACGACTATCTCCGCTCGCTCAAGGATGGGCGGCGGGTCTTTGTTGACGGCGAGCCGGTCAAGGACGTTACGGCGCATCCGGCCTTCCGCCAGGCAGCGCGCTCGATCGCCATGCTCTACGACATCGCGGCGCAGCCGGGCTTGCGCGAGCGTATGACCTTCACCTCGCCCAAAACTGGCGAGCCGGTGCAGCGCGGCTGGCAAATTCCCCGTACGCATGCCGACCTGCGCGCGCGCCGCCTTTTCTCGGAGACCTGGGCCGAGGCGACCTTCGGCCTGATGGGCCGCGCGCCCGACCACGTCGCCGGCTTCTTTGCCGGTTATGCGGCAGTCCCTCAGTTCTTCGCCGGTGCCGGGAAACAGTTCGCCGACAATCTGGTCGCATTCTACGAATTCATGCGCGACAACCACGTCTATTGCAGCTACGCGATCGTGCCGCCGCAAATCGATCGCTCGAAGCCGGCGCATAAGCAAAGCGATCCGACGCTCTATGCCGGCGTGGTGAAGGAGCGCGACGACGGCATCGTGATTTCCGGCGCGCAGCAATTGGCGACCGGCGGCGCGATTTCCGATTACATCCAGTTGAGCTGCATTCAGCCGCTGGCCCCGGGCGACGAGAACTATGCCAATTGTCTCGCCGTCCCGGTCGCGGCCGAAGGGCTCAAGCTTTACCCGCGGCATCCGTTCTCGGACGCCGGCCGCGCCGCCGATTATCCGCTGTCGAGCCGGTTCGACGAATCCGACAGCTATGTCGTTTTCGACAATGTGTTCGTGCCGTGGGAGCGCGTTTTCATCTATCGCAATGTCGAACTGTCACGCGACCAGTGGCGCAAGACGCCATCGCATCTGCTCGGCAATCATCAGGCCCAGACGCGCTATGTGACCAAGCTGCGCTTCATGGCCGGGCTGGCGCAGCGCATGAACGAGACGACCGGAAACATAGCCAATCCCGCCGTCGTCGGCATGATGGGCGAATTGGTCGCCTTTGTTTCGATCTACGAAGCAATGCTGCACGCGCACGAGACGATGGGGACGATCGAGGACGGCGTGCTTTGGCCGTCGCGCACCGCCTATTATGCCGCAAGCGCCATGCAATCGGAGTTCAACGGCCGGATGCTCGAAATCATCCGCGAAATGGCCGGCGCTGCCTTTATCACACTGCCATCCTCCGACGCCGATTTCGGCAATCCGGAAATCGCAGCCGACATCGAGCGCTATATGTGCTCGGGCACCACCGACGCAAAGAGTCGGGTGAAATTGATGCGGCTGATTTGGGATTTTCTTGGCTCCGAATTCGGCGGCCGCCACCAGCAATACGAAAAGTTCTACGGCGGCCCGTCGTTCGCGGCGAAGCAGAACCTCTATCGCAATTTCGATTTCAAGCAGGCGGGGGCGCTGGTCGATCGGGCGCTGAATTTGCCACCGATCGACTAGCCGTTACGCCTCCGCCCCCACAAGCTGCGGCACCGCGGCCTGAGCCTTGTCGGCCGAAGATTTCGGCTCCAAGGCTGCGGCAAACGCTTCCTCGACGCGTTCAAGCCAGATGAACTCCATCTCCTTGCGCGCGATCTCGGGGATGTCTTCGTAGTCCCGCTTATTGCGCGCCGGCAGCATGACGCGCTTGATGCCGGCCGAGTGCGCGGCGACCACCTTCTCCTTGATGCCGCCGACCGGCAGCACCAACCCGCGCAAGCTAATCTCGCCGGTCATCGCGGTATCGCTGCGGATGGTCCGTTCCGTCATCAGCGAGACCAGCGCCATGAACATCGCGACGCCAGCGCTCGGGCCATCCTTGGGCGTCGCGCCCGCCGGCACGTGGATGTGGATGTCGCTCTTCTCGAAGCGAGCCGCATCGATGCCGAGCGCCGTGGCGCGGTTCTTGACGATGGAGAGGGCAGCCTGCGCGCTTTCCTTCATCACGTCCCCGAGTTGCCCGGTCAGGATCAGCCGGCCCGAGCCCGGAATCCGCGTCGCCTCGATGAAGAGGATATCGCCGCCGACCGGCGTCCAGGCGAGCCCGGTCGCGACGCCGGGCACGCTGACGCGCATCGCCACCTCGTTCTCGAAGCGCGGCGGCCCGAGAATTTCCGCGATATCGCCGCGCGAGATGCGGATCGGGCCGGCACCGCCTTCGGCAATGCGCACCGCGGCATTGCGCAACACCTGGCCGATCTGGCGCTCGAGCCCGCGCACGCCCGCTTCGCGGGTGTAGTTCACGATGATCTCGCGCAGCACGTCCTCGCCGATTTCGATCTGGTCGGGCTTCAGCCCGTTCGCCTCCAACTGCCGCCGCACCAGATAGCGCTTGGCGATCTGCAGCTTCTCGTCGGCGGTGTAGCCGGCAAGGCTGATGATCTCCATGCGGTCGCGCAGCGGCCCAGGGACCGTGTCGAGCATGTTGGCGGTGGTAATGAACACCACCCGGCTCAGGTCGAACGGCACCGCGAGATAATTGTCGCGGAACGTGTTGTTCTGCTCCGGATCGAGCACTTCAAGCAGCGCAGCGCCCGGATCGCCCTGAAGTCCGGCGCCGAGCTTGTCGATCTCGTCGAGCATCATCACGCAATTGCGCGAACCGGCCTTGCGGATCGCCTGGATGATGTTGCCGGGCAGCGCGCCGATATAAGTGCGCCGGTGGCCGCGGATTTCCGCTTCGTCATGCACGCCGCCGAGGCTGACGCGCACGAATTTGCGGTCCATGGCGCGCGCAATCGACTGGCCGAGCGAGGTCTTGCCGACACCGGGCGGTCCGACGAAGCACAGGATCGGCGCCTTGCCCTGCGGCGACAGCTTGCGTACCGCGAGATATTCGATGATGCGCTTCTTGATCTTGTCGAGGCCGAAATGGTCCTGGTCGAGAATGCGCCGCGCCTCGTTGATGTCGATCGGCTTCCCCTCGGGCAGCGCCCAAGGCAGTTCGATCAGCCAATCGAGATAGGTGCGCACCATGCCGTATTCGCCGGCAGCCTCGGGCATCTTTTGCAGCCGCCGCAATTCCTTGCGCGCCTGGTCCTCGACTTCCTTCGGCATGCCGGCCTTGGTGATGGCGGCATCGAGCTCGGCGATCTCCGCCGCCTTGCCCTCCTCGCCTTCGCCGAGCTGGCGCTGAATGGCCGCCATCTGCTCGCGCAGCAGCACTTCGCGCTGGCGCTCGTCGAGCGCGGCTTTGGTCTGCTTGCCGATTTCCTGCGACAGCCGCAACACCTCGATGCGATGCGACAGCTGGCGCAACACCTTGTCCATGCGCGCAGTGATATCGACGGTTTCGAGAATCTCCTGCTTCTCGTCCGGCTTCACATCCATGTAGGCAGTGGCGAGGTCGGCGAGCTCCGACGGCGTCTCGATCGACTGGATCGCGGCGAGCAGATCCTGCGGCACCTGCGGCAGCAATTGGATCGCTTCGATGGTTTGCGCCTTCAGATTGACGAAGCGCGCCTCGATCTCGGACGTCTTCGCATCGGGCTCCGGAATCCGCAGCACGCGCGCGACCAGAAACGGCCAGCCGCTCAGATATTCGACGATCTGGAAACGCGCCTCGCCCTGGCAGACGAGATGGTTTGTGCCGTCGGGCGCGGTGATGTAGCGCACGATATTGGCGACAGTGCCCATGCGATGCATGTCGATCGCGGTCGGATCGTCGACATTGGCGGCGCGCTGCAACAGGATGCCGACCTGACGCTGATCGCGCACCGCCTGCTGCGCGGCCGCAACCGATTTCGGCCGGCCGAGCGTAATCGGCAGCACCAGCCCCGGAAAAAGGACGGTGTTGCGCACCGGCACGATGATCAGCGCATCAGGAGGCAAAGGCGGCGAGCCGCCGCCCTCACCCGATCCGCTCTTTAATTGCAATTCGTCAGCCACGACTTAACCCTGCTTTCTGCAACGTAACCACCAGGTAGCCGGAGGAACTGGCGCGGCGGACGCCCGTATAGCGCCCGGCCGGCAGCGGCAGCCGCCGGTAGAACTGCCCCTGCGGTAGTTCGAGCCGGTGGATCGTTGCGGTACGCAATTCCGGCGGCAGGACGCGCGTTCCGGCGATGACCAGATCGCCGCCCTCGATCACAACCTGCGCGCCGTCGACGTCGACGCCGGGCAGTGCGACCAGAACCAGAACTTCGAACTCGGTTTCCAAAATATCGACGGGCGGCTCCCAAGCCGGCGCCCGAGCCTGCGTGCCCGCCGGCCGAAACAACTCACGGTGCATCCGCTCAGCCCGCGCGATCACCTCGCACGCTTCCGACCACATCCAATCGCGAGCCACATCACGGGCCATCAGAACGCCCCTCCAGTTTGGTTTGATTATGTGTGGCCGGACGGGGCGAAATGCAACGGCAGCCCAGGGGGATACCGTGCCCGGCCCGGCCTCGACCGCGAAAATCAGGCGGTGACGCCGGCTCGTTTGCGCGGCCGGCGCGCCAGCGGGTTAGGGGTATTGGGCGGCGGGGGCCGCTACTGAGCCGCTAGTTGAAAGCGAAATTGCTGGCGACGTCACGGCTGGCGCGGACGGTCGCCGGCGGCTTTGATTCAAGATGCGGCACGACGACGATGCGGTCGACCTGGCCTCTCTTGAAGGCACGAAGGAACTGTTCGTAGTCCCGAAACGAGACGCAGCCGAACGACTGACCGCTCGGACCGAGCATATAGGGATGCGCCAGGATGCCGTCGCGACCATACATATTGTTGTCGCCGACGGGGGTAAGGCGAATGGCCTCGACGCCGTGGAAGAGTCCGTCGCGCAAAGCTAGATCGTAGACATTCGGCGGCGTCGCGCCGTGATCCTTGATGTTGACGTGATGCGGATCGTCGATCCATTGACCGAGCCCGGAATGTGCTTCCATCCGCTCGCCGTTCGGCAAATAGACGACATGTGCTTCGATGTCATAGATCGCCGTGCGCTCATCGACATTGGTGAGGAGCGGTGAGGCGCCGCGCGCAGCTTGCGGCGCGACGAGCCGCTGCAAAGGACTGCCGGCGAAGGGCGCCTGCTGCGGAGAGATGGAAGCCGTGATCTCCGGCGCGGCCGGACCGGACGGCGCGCGCGCAATTTCACGCGCGGCTTGCGTTTGCGACGCAGCGAGCGGACGCGGCGACGGCAGCGGCATATTTGCGCGATCAGGATTTGCAGCGGGATTTGACATCACCGCGACGCGGGGCGCGGCGACCGACGGCGGTGCCGGAGCCCGAAAGATTATCAATTTTACGGCAGGCACCGGATCGGACGGAATCAACGCGCGGGCGGCAGCCGACACTTCGATGGCGCCGGCCACGCCGCGATAGGTTTTTTCCAATGCCGCCATTTCCAGTTTCGTCAACGCCGCGGCTCCGAGCGTAAACGGCCGCCTGATCTGCAGATCGGAATTGCCGGTGTGGAAACCGGCAATGACCCACGCTGCGGCGATGGTAACGCACGCAATCATCGCGCCGACCGCGGTTACGGAGCCGATGCCGACAAAGAACGTGCCAAAGACCGCCCGGCGAAATTCGCCGGACGCAAATTCACGGCCGCGGAATACCGTGACGTCAGCGACCGTTGCGGCCGAATACGTCATCATACGCGTGGCGTGAACAGAGTTGTCTAGATGAAAGCCGTCGCCGGCCGCGGCGGCGTGCGCCGCGTGTCGACCGATCTCGTTGGCCCAAAGGAAATGGAACTTGTGTTACGCATATTCCCCACCCACCCGCGTCACGTCCCCCGAAGCGACTACAATGCAGGGATTTATCTTAAGCGGCTGTAAACGGCACCATTGCGGCAAGCCTGTGCCGCATTGATTTTTGTTGGAGTCATGCAGAGATGCGGCGCAACAGTGCCCGCACGTGGCGAAACTATGGTTAACTCGTGCTCTCCGCGGACGCGCGGCGTGCGCTGCGCACGCCGGCCGCCAACGCACGCACAAGATCGGTGACCGCCGATACGGTTGCCGAAGTTGACTTGCCATCAAGGTTAAGACTTTTGCGCACGGCGTCGACCAGCGCGGATCCGACAACGACGCCGTCGGCGCCTTCGGCGAGCGCGCGCGCCTGTTCGCCGGTGCGCACGCCGAAGCCGACACAGACCGGAAGTTTGGTGTGCCGCTTGATGCGCGCGACTGCGGCCGCAACTTTGCCGGGATCCGGCGCTGCGGCGCCGGTGATGCCGGTGATCGAGACGTAATAGACAAAGCCGGATGTGTTGGTGAGCACCACCGGCAGCCGCTTATCGTCGGTCGTCGGCGTCGCGAGCCGAATGAAGTTAAAACCCGCCTGCATTGCCGGCAGACACAATTCCGAATCTTCTTCCGGCGGCAGATCGACAACGATCAGTCCATCGAGGCCGGCCGCCTTGGCGTCGGCCAAAAACCGCGCGACGCCGTAAATGTAGATCGGATTGTAGTAGCCCATCAGCACGATCGGCGTGGCATCGTCGCCGGCGCGAAATTCGCGCACCGCGGCGAGCGTCTTTTTCATGTTCTGTCCGGCCTTGAGCGCGCGCAGCCCCGCGGCCTGAATCGCCGGCCCATCCGCCATCGGATCGGTGAACGGCATGCCGAGCTCGATGACGTCGGCGCCGACCTTGGGCAGCGCCTTCAAGATCGCAACGGACGTCTCGTAATCCGGATCGCCCGCCATGGTGAAGGTGACGAGCGCCGCGCGGCCGTCTTTCTTGAGCGCGGCAAAGCGCCGATCGATACGGGTGGTCATTATCCGTTATGTCCCAGATGCCGCGCCACGGTATCGAGGTCCTTGTCGCCGCGGCCCGAGAGATTGACCACCATCAGGTGATCCTTCGGCTTCTTGGGCGCGAGTTCGAGCACCTTGGCGATGGCATGCGCCGGCTCGAGTGCCGGGATAATGCCTTCGAGCTTCGACAGAAGCCCAAACGCATTGAGCGCCTCATCGTCCGTCGCGGAGAGAAACTTCACCCGGCCGACATCGTTGAGCCAGGCGTGCTCAGGCCCGATGCCCGGATAATCGAGCCCGGCCGAGATCGAATGCGCTTCGTTGATCTGGCCATCCTCGTTCATGAGCAAATAGGTGCGATTGCCATGCAGCACGCCCGGCCGGCCGCCAGCGATCGAGGCGGCATGCATGCCGCTGTCGAGGCCGTGACCCGCCGCCTCGACGCCGTAGATCTCGATGGTCTTGTCGTCGAGAAACGGATGGAACAGGCCCATGGCATTCGAACCGCCGCCGATGCAGGCGACCAGCGAGTCCGGCAAACGGCCTTCGGCATCCTGCATCTGTTCTCGGGTCTCGTTGCCGATGATCGACTGAAAATCGCGCACCATCATCGGATAAGGATGCGGGCCGGCGATGGTGCCGATGCAATAGAAGGTCGAGCCGACATTGGTCACCCAGTCGCGCAGCGCCTCGTTCATCGCGTCCTTCAGCGTCTTGGCGCCGGATTCCACCGGCACGACCTTGGCCCCGAGCATGTTCATGCGGAACACGTTGGCCTTCTGCCGCTCGACGTCGACCGCGCCCATGTAAACGATGCATTCGAGCCCGAAGCGCGCGCAGAGCGTCGCTGTCGCCACGCCATGCATGCCGGCGCCGGTCTCGGCGATGATGCGCTTTTTGCCCATGCGCCGGGCCAAAAGTATCTGGCCGAGCACATTGTTTACTTTATGCGCGCCGGTGTGATTGAGCTCTTCGCGTTTCAGATAAATTTTTGCGCCGCCGCAATACTCGGTCAGGCGCTCGGCGAAATAGAGCGGCGACGGCCGGCCGATATAATGCGTCAGGTAACCGTCCATTTCCTTGCGATAGGCCGGATCGGCCTTGGCCGCGGCATAGGCCTCTTCCAGTTCAAGAATAAGCGGCATCAGCGTCTCGGCGACGAAGCGGCCGCCATAGATGCCGAAATGGCCGTGCTCGTCGGGCCCGTTGCGGAAGGAGTTGAGTTGCTGCACGGTCATCGCAAAACTTTCTCAGCAAAACTTTCTCAGCAAGACTTTCTCAGCAAGACTTTCTTACGCCACACGATCGATTTCTTTTGCCGCGGCGTCGCGCGCCGCGCGAACGAAGGCGCGTATCTTATCAGGGTCTTTTTCGCCCGGCGCGCGCTCGACTCCGGACGAGACATCGACGCCGGGAGCGCGCGTGATCCGCAAAGCTTCTGCCACATTGCCGGCGTCGAGCCCGCCCGACAGCATGAACGGCATCCCCGGATCGAGATTTTCCAGAAGATGCCAATCGAATGTCTTGCCGAGCCCGCCCGGCCGCGTCGCCTCGCGCGGCGCACGCGCATCAAACAACAGACGATCGGCAATGCCGGCATAGGGCGCAACGGCGGCAAGGTCGCCTTTGGTCTCGACCGCAATCGCCTTCATCACCGGCAGGCCGAAGCGCGTCTTGAGCGCCGTGACCCGCGCCGGCGTTTCCTTGCCGTGAAGCTGCAACAGGTCGGGCTGCAGCGCCTCGACCAAAGCTGCGAACGTCGCGTCCTCGGCATCGACCGTCAGCGCCACTTTTTGCGCGCGGCTGCGCACGCGCCGGCCGAGCGCCCGCCCGACCTCATAAGACAGATGACGCGGCGACGGCGGAAAGAACACGAAACCGACCATGTCGGCGCCGGAGTCCAGCGCAACATCGAGGGCCTCGGGCGTCGAGAGGCCGCATATTTTAACGATCAACGACATTGCGCGCGTGGCCCTGAATTTACCTCGTCAGGAATTAACGGTTTCAAGCTGGCGCCGCCGTTCTACAGCCCTGCGGCGACTTTGTCTTGAGCGCTGTCTTAGCGCATCGGCGACCGCAGTTGCAGCCGCTCGGCCGGCTCGACCGCGTGAGGGATGGCGACGGGGGCGCTCGTACGCTTGAGCGCATCGATCTCGGCGCGGAGATTGGCGACCTCGCGTTCCAGCCGGCGCGCGGTCCGCCGCCACTTGGTTTGGCGGAGCCAGGCGGCAATACCGCCAACGATGACGCCGAGGATCAGTGCGGCGATGAGCACCACGAATAGCGGCTGGGTCTGCCACGCAGCGGGCAGATTCGGGCCGAAGGGATCGAATGAGATGGTCACGTCCTGCCGATTCGCCACCGCGAAGCCGATGATGATAACGGCGAGGGGAACAAGAATGAGTGCCGCCACGATCTTGCGCAGCGTGCTGCCGGCCGGTTGCGAAGCGTTGGTCAACCTTCGGACGACGGCCGGTTGAGCCGTTCGCGCATTTCTTTGCCGGTCTTAAAGAACGGCACGCATTTCTGATCGACCGAGACATGCGCGCCAGTGCGTGGATTGCGCCCGGTGCGTGCTGGGCGTTTCTTCACCGAGAAGGCGCCAAAGCCGCGCAATTCAACCCGGTCGCCGCGCGCCATGGCCGCGATGACCTCGCCGAGGATGGCGTTGACGATGTTTTCGACGTCGCGCTGATAGAGATGCGGGTTCTGCGCCGAAATCCGCTGAACTAACTCAGACTTGATCATCTCCGCCGCCAATAGTAGCCGAGTACATTGGGTCGCCCGCGAACGCCCGCCCGGGATCACATCAGATCGACCACATCCGGGTCGGGGCAAATGGCTTCGCTGGTTAGTTCGTACCGGCAGGGTGCCAAAGGGCCAATAGACCGTCAAGATTGAAACGCTCGACGGCCCCAATCGCGCCCCACTCGTCGAGGCGGCGCGCCACGGAATCAAGGCCCACGGCATCCAGCGCCGCGACCGCCGCGGCATGCAGGAACGGCAGATCGCCGAATCGGCTGCGCAACTCGTAGTCGCGAACCGGCAGCTTGGTGTCGACGTCCTTGTCCTTGGCGAGCCAGGCCAGCGCCGTCCGCTCGTCGCCAAGCTCGTCGATAAGCTTGAGGTCGATCGCCTGATGGCCCGTAAAGACCCGGCCGTCGGCCGCCGTGGCGAGTTCCGCGTCTGTCATACGACGCCGGTCCTTCACGATGCCTTTGAACCAGGCATAGGAGTCCTGAATGATCGAATTCAGCGCTGCAGTGGCCTCCGGGCTGGTCGGCTCAAAGCCGTCCGGCGCCGCCTTCAGCGGCGTCGACTTCACCGCCTCCATCTTGACCCCGATCTTGCCGAGCAGGTCGGCGAAGTTCGGATACTGAAACAGCACGCCGATCGAGCCGACCAGCGAGGTCTGCTGCGCCACGATGTGATCGCCGGCAATCGCCGTGATGTAGCCGCCGGACGCAGCCATACTGTCGACGACGATGACCATGGGCTTTTGCGCCCGCAACCGCGACAGCGAATCGAACAGCTGCTCGGAGCCTGCGGTGGTGCCGCCAGGGCTGTCGACATGGACGATGACGGCGCGGGCGGTGGGCGAACGGCCGAGCCGCTCAAGCTGCTCGACGCGGTTGCGGTCGCCGCGGATCAGCCCGGAAATGGTGACGCGCGCGATATAGGGGCGAACGCCGACCAGGCCCATGCGATTGCTGGTCGCCAGCCCAACCCCGGCAATGCCGAGAATGATCAAGGCGATGGCAGTCACGCGCCAGAAGGTCAGTTTGCGCCGGATGCGGCGGCGGTCGGCGATCAGGTCGGCATCAAGCGACATGGTTTTGATCCTTTAATTCCGCTTTCGCCCCGTCTGCGATCCGTCATGCGATCTGTCTTACAGTCTGTCTTGCGAATATTCCGGGGCGGCCGCGGCGCGGCGCCCCGGAATGACAGGTCCTCAGTCCTCGGCCTCTTCCTTTTCTTCCTTTTCTTCCTTTTCTTCCTTTTCTTCCTTTTCCCCGTCCTCGCCCTCCTCGCCCTTGCGCTTGAGCGCATGGCCGAGAATGTCGCCGAGCGTGGCGCCGGAATCGGAGGACCCGTATTGCGCGATCGCCTCCTTCTCCTCGGCGACTTCGAGTGCCTTGATGGAGACGGTGACCCGCCGCGAGCGGCGGTCGAACTGGGTGACACGCGCATCGACCTTCTGGCCGATGGCGAAGCGATCCGGGCGCTGCTCGGAACGGTCGCGCGCCAGTTCGGAGCGCTTGATGAAGGACACGTAGTCGGTGCCGACGACCTTCACGTCGATGCCGCCTTCCTTCACCTCGACCACTTCGCACGTGACGACGTCGCCCTTCTTGAGCTCGCCTGCAGCCGCTTCCTCGCCGGCCGCTCCGGCACCCGCGCCGGCGCCGGCACCGGAAAGCTGCTTGATGCCGAGTGAAATACGCTCTTTCTCGACATCGACGTCGAGGACCTGCGCTTCGACTTTGTCGCCTTTCTTGTACTCTTCGATGACCTGCTCGCCCGGCCGTTTCCAGTCGAGATCGGACAGGTGCACCATGCCGTCGACATCGCCGTCGAGACCGAGGAACAGGCCGAATTCGGTCTTGTTCTTGACCTCGCCTTCGACCGTCGAGCCGGCCGGATGTTTCTCGACGAACAGCTCCCATGGATTGCGCATGGTCTGCTTGAGACCAAGCGAAATGCGGCGCTTGATCGGATCGACCTCCAGCACCTGCACCTCAACCTCCTGCGAGGTCGACACGATCTTGCCCGGATGCACGTTCTTCTTGGTCCAGGACATTTCCGAAACGTGGATCAAGCCTTCGATGCCGGGCTCGAGCTCGACGAAGGCGCCGTAGTCGGTGATGTTGGTGACGCGGCCCTTGAAGCGCGCGCCGACCGGATACTTCGCCTCGATGCCCTGCCACGGATCGTCAAGCAATTGCTTCATGCCGAGTGAGATGCGGTGGGTCTCGTGGTTGATCTTGATGATCTTGACCTTCACCTGCTGGCCGATATTGAGCACTTCGGACGGATGATTGACCCGCCGCCAGGCGATGTCGGTGACATGCAAGAGTCCGTCGATGCCGCCGAGATCGACGAAGGCGCCGTAATCGGTGATGTTCTTGACGACGCCGTCGATGACCTGACCCTCTTCGAGGTTCTGCACCAGTTCCTGGCGCTGCTCGGCGCGCGTCTCTTCAAGAACGGTGCGGCGGGAGACGACGATATTGCCGCGCCGGCGATCCATTTTCAGGATCTGGAACGGCTGCGAATTATTCATCAGCGGCGACACGTCGCGGATCGGCCGAATGTCGACCTGCGAGCGCGGCAGGAAGGCGACCGCGCCATCGAGGTCGACGGTGAAACCGCCCTTGACCTGATTGAAGATGACGCCCTGCACCTTTTCGTTGTTCTGGAACGCCTTTTCGAGCTTGCCCCAGCTTTCCTCGCGGCGCGCCTTGTCGCGCGACAGCACGGCTTCGCCCAGCGCATTTTCAATGCGCTCGAGATAGACCTCGACGATGTCGCCGACCTTGATCTCGTTCTGCCGGCCGGGCGCCTGAAACTCGCGCATCGCCACGCGGCCTTCGGTCTTGAGACCGACATCGATGACGGCCAAATCGCGTTCGATCGCAACCACCGTGCCTTTGACGACGGCGCCTTCCTGCACGTGGCCGTCATTGAAGGATTCATCGATCAGCTTGGCGAAGTCCTCGCGCGAGGGCGCGCTAGCGCTAGTTTGAGCCGCAGCTTGAGCCATAAAAAACTCCCGACCCCGCGAATGAAAATGATCCCGAACATGCGGCAGCCGCCGGTTCGACCGGCGGGTGGGGCCAAGGCCATAGGTTCAGGACGAAGCTTACGCTCCGGACCTTTTTGCCGTGTGGACGAGATCACGCGGACGAGACGGTGAGCGGGCTTACCTCCAATGACGAAAGCGCAAGGCTAACGGCGCTTTCGGCCCGCTCGAACGGCCTCGATGATATCGACGGCGGCCCGGAACGCCGCGTCTATACCCAAATGCGTGGTATCGAGCAAGTGCGCGTCGGGCGCGGCCTTTAGGGGGGCCGCCGTCCGCCGGGAATCGCGCTCGTCGCGGCGCAGAAGGTCGGCCAGAACGTCGGCCTCCTCGGCCATTTCGCCCCGCGCCCGCAATTCCAGCGTCCGCCGGCTGGCCCGCACCTCAGGCGAAGCGACGACGAAAAGCTTAACATCGGCGCCGGGCGCAATGACCGTGCCGATATCGCGGCCGTCGAGAACGGCGCCAGGCGGTTTGGTGGCAAAACCGCGCTGATAATTGATCAGCGCCTGGCGCACCTGCGGAATGGCCGCAACCACCGACGCAGCCTCGGTGATGACCTGCAATTTCAGTGCATTGTCTTCGAATTTTGTCGGATCGAGCATGACCGCGGCGTCGGTCGCGCGCCTCGCATCGTCCGGCGAATGTCCGGCGTCGAGCACGGCCTTGGCCACCGCCCGATAAAGCAGGCCGGTGTCGAGGTGATGCAGCCCGTAAACGGCAGCGATTTGCCGCGCAATTGTTCCCTTGCCTGACGCGGCCGGCCCGTCGATGGCGATAATCATGACAAATCCGCGCCCAAGCCCTGCATCAGTTCGACGAATCCCGGAAAGCTCGTTGCAATGAAGGTGCCGTCATCGATCTGGACCGGCCGCTCGGCTGCGAGACCGAGAACGATAGCCGACATTGCGGTGCGATGATCCATGTGCGTGGTGACGACGCCGCCGCCTGCAGCACGGCCATTGCCAGTCACGATCAGATCGTCGCCGTCAATGTGCACCGCGACGCCGTTGACGCGCAACAGCGCGGCCGTCGCGGCAAGCCGGTCGGACTCTTTGACGCGCAGTTCCTTAAGGCCGCGCATCCGCGTCACGCCCTCGGCGAAGGCCGCTGCCACCGCGAGGACCGGATATTCGTCGATCATGGACGGGGCGCGCGACGCCGGCACATCGACGCCGCGCAGCGCGCCTGAGCGCACGCGCAGATCGGCGACGTCCTCGCCGCCTTCGTTGCGTTCGTCGAGCCGTTCGATGGAAGCGCCCATTTCCATGAGCGTCGTGAGCAACCCGGTGCGCAGCGGATTCATCATCACGCCCTCTAGGATTATGTCCGAACCGGGCACGATCAGCGCTGCGATCAGGGGAAACGCGGCCGAGGACGGGTCGGCCGGGACCATGATCGGCCGCGGCATGAGTTCCGGCTGGCCGGTGAGCGTGATGCGGCGGCCGCCTGTGCCGGCCGTCTCGACACGGACCTGCGCGCCGAAATGGCCGAGCATTTTTTCGGTATGATCGCGCGTCGCCTCGGCTTCGATCACGACGGTTTCGCCGGGCGCGGCAAGCCCGGCCAGGAGCGTCGCCGACTTCAATTGCGCCGACGGAACCGGCGGCTCGAACACAATCGGCATCGGGTCGCGCGCGCCTTTGAGCGTCAGCGGCAGTCGGCCATTGGCCGACACCACGGCGCGGGCGCCGATCCGTTCGAGCGGATCGAGGACGCGGCGCATCGGCCGGCTGCGCAGCGACGCATCACCGTCAAAAATCGCCGTGATCGGGCAGCCGGCGACGGCGCCGAGCGTGAGGCGGCAGCCGGTTCCGGAATTGCCGAAATCGAGCGCGGCCGCCGGTTCGGCAAAGCCGCCGACGCCGACACCGTGGATCGACCAAGCCCGCTTGCCGGTCCGCGCGATACGGGCGCCGAGCGCCTGCAATGCCTTGGCGGTATTGAGGACGTCCTCGCCCTCGAGCAGGCCTGAGACCTTGGTCTCTCCGACCGTGAGCGCGCCGAGAATAAGGGCCCGGATCGAGATCGACTTGTCGCCCGGCACGCGCAGGCGGCCGGCCAAAGGGCCGTTGCGGCGGGCAGTCAGCGGGGCGGACGCGGGGTCGGATGGCATGATTGGGATCCAGCCGGAGAGGTGGCTTTGTGACCGCCGTCTATCACGGGCCGGAGCGCCCCGTCATCCCGTGGTTTTCCGCACCCGTCCGGCCGGGGATGAGGGCCAATCGACTATTGACAGCCGCGTTTCGACTAGCCAAGTGAAGCACCCGAATTACTCGAAGGATCCGGACCGTGGCCAAACCCGAACTGGGTACGAAAAGGCTCTGCGCCAATTGCGGCGCCAAGTTCTATGACCTGAACAAAGATCCGATCCACTGCCCGAAGTGCGGTACGGTCTATGAGATCGCGCCGGTCGTGACGCGCGGTGGGCGGCCCGATGCCGCAGCCCGGGCCGCCGCCGCCCCCGCCCCGGTTGAGGAGGTCGTGACGCCTGAGCCGCAGGAGGTCGAGACCGTTTCGCTTGAGGAAGCCGACGCCGAGGCGTCCGGCGCCAAGAAGCCCGCGGCCACCGAGGCCGAGGCCGGCGAGGAAGACGTCGAGATCGAGGAGACCCTCGAGGACGACGACACGTTCATCGAGGAACAGGAGGAAGAAGATGCCGATGTCACCGACATTATCGGCGGCGACATCGAGAACGAGGAAGAAGGATAATCAGGGGTCAATTATCAGCGGTCGGTAGTCAGATTGAACCGTTTCTGCTTGCCGTTTACTGAGCACCAATTCCTGGGCGGGGCCATAGCTCAGCTGGGAGAGCGCCTGCATGGCATGCAGGAGGTCGGCGGTTCGATCCCGCCTGGCTCCACCACCTTCCGCCGGAACTCATCGGAATCAAGGGTGTTCTGCCTGTCCGCCACAGCAGCGGAGATTCGGCTCGATGCCGCAGGCCCTGCGACCCGGTGCCAGCCCTAAAGCCATCACCGCCATATTGTTTGCTGCCGCTATTGTCATGGTGCCGCTATTGTCATGGTAATGTATTGCGGGCGCGCGAACGGAGAGGGGTATGCGGACAATATCTAAGCGTGCGGCATCTATGCGTGCGGCATTGGTTGCCGGCATTGGGGCGGCAACGGCTGTTTTCGTGATGTCAGGGTTGGTCGTGATCTTAGACGTGGCCGTAAGTCTGGCCACCGCCGGTCCGGTCGCGGCGCAACAGCAAGTCGCCCAAACACAGTCGACTAGTCCGGACGCGCCGGACCAATCTGCTCCGCCTGCGGCGAAGCCACATCGCAAGAGTTCCAAACTCACCACTCCTACCAATCCCGATCTCGACACCAATGACCAACTCGCGCCGTCGCAGATGCAGCAACAAATGCCCGCGGCCGTCGCGCGACCGAGCAGCGCCCCGGTCCAGCCGACGCGGCCGGCCGTGCACGCGGCTACGAGCGCCGCACCGGGCACCGCACCTGGACCTGGCGCTACACCGGGCGCCGCGCCAGCCGCGGTCCCCGCGGCCGCCGCCGGACCGAAAGCCGGCGCCGCGATCGCAAATGCGCGCGTGGTCTCATGCAGCGGCGCCTTCTCCAAGGATTCGAGCCATCTCAAGCTGGCTATGACGTTCGACACCAGGAACGTCACCTTCACCGACGTCGATTCCAGTACCGGCAGCAAGGTACCGGCTTCGGTCCTGTTTTCGACCGACCCGAAGCGACGTCTCGAAGTCTGGTGGGCCAACGCCGCCGCCCGCAATCAGACCTATCTCATCGTCATCAACGGCAAATCGACTTGGAGCGCGCCCGGCGGCATGAAGCTCGGCCTGACTTTGGCACAGCTCGAAAAGCTCAATCACAAGCCGTTCAAGGTCAAGGGATTCGACAAAGACGGCACGGCGGCGGTCAGCGACTGGGATGGCGGCCTGCTCGGAACGCTCGCCGGCGGCTGCAAGTCGGGGCTCAGCCTGCGGGCCGACCCGAAGGCGGCGCCGGACGCGGTGAGCGCGCTCGCCGCCGACAAGGAGTACAGTTCGGCCGACTCGGCGATGCGCGCGGTCAAACCAACCGTCAGCGAAATTCTGATCGGCTATTGAGCGGTTACGGTGACTTGGCGGGCACCGGCGGAATATCCGCGCTGCCGGCTTTTTCGTTGCTGCTCATCGCCCTGACGTCACGGGCCATTTCGAGGCAGGTCAAAAGCTCGGTGTAGCTCAACTCCCCGCCCATTTTCAATTCGTTGGTGCAGGCGGTTTTGTCGGGCAGCGTGAAACTCGGCCATTCCTTGACGAGCTGGTCGCGAATGGCCTTCTCGCTGTCGAGGCAATTCTGCTTTTCTTCGCCGACGGCCGAGTCATGGAAAGTCACGCCGCCTTGCTGCGCGATGCCCTGGCAAACCTGCTCCACATTCAAGGTTGGAACGCTGTCGGCGACCGGCATCATCAAGTGCGCACCAAGGATAATCGCCGGGGGGAGAATCATGGTTCGTGCTCCGTCGCTCTTGAGCGCTCAATGCATCATACGTCCGCGCGGCGGAACCATAATGATGGAACCGGCGCAGGCCAAGAGGCGCTAGCGCATACAAAATGCAAATGGGATGCGCGCGCGGGATACAAGGGCCCGCTGCGACTTGATTCGGGAATAAAAGCCGTTAAGGCTGTATCCAAGGGTTGGGGGACAGCTCATGATTCTTGCTCCGCTTCTCGGAACCGCGCTCGTCGTTGCCGTGGCTACCGGTCCGCTCGACAATTCAATCGGTGTGCGGAACTTGTCGGCGCAGCAGAAAAGCGCGGCGACCCAACCGCTCGTGCGCTCGGCCACCGACTGCATCGTGCATGCCGTCGTCGCCGATCCGCGCTACAGCGCCAAGCCGGCCGCGGAACTCGGCAGCGAACTCGGCGACTTGATCGTTGACTCGATGCCGTCCTGCGTCGCGCCGGTGCGCGCCATGATCGACGCCTACGACCGCTATTACGGCGAAGGCAGCGGCGAAGCTTTTTTCATGGGCCCGTATCTCGACGTGCTGCCCAAGGTGGTGGTGGAAGCCGGCCAGAAAGCGTCGCGCTAGCGGCCGGCGCGTCGGCTGACTTCGGGCGATTTTCACATTTCGTCGCGCAGCCTCGAGCCGCCGCGCGGATCATTATTTGGACGGCGGCCCGATGACGTCGATGATGCGCATCTTGGTCGGATCGACGACCACGACCTTGTTCTCGACCACCGTATATTTGTAGAGCTTGGCCGCCGGCACCGCGGCCAAGGCATCGTCTGGCAGCGTATAGAGTTCGATCATCGGCGGCACATCGGCGCCGATGACCGCGGAAAATTCCTTCGGCGAGGATTTGCTCGTGTCCTTGCTGACCTCGGCATAGATCGCGCTGCGCTGCGCCGGCGTCAGAAGCGGCTTCTGTTCGATCGCGCCGCTGAGCCCGGTGTCGCTGCCGGCGTTTCTCGTCGCGTCGTTGGGCGCGCCCGCATTGCCGGGATTGCCCATTTGCGCACTGGCCAAAGACAGACCGGCCACCGCAGTCAACAAAACCGTCCCCGCTATAATCGGCAAAGCACGGGCCTTCATTGTCGCCTCCGTTTTCGCTGAGTTTCCGTGCAGATCAAGCGGCGCGCGCCGCCGTCCCGTGGTGCGCGTCGCAATTTCTCCGTTACCTTCAGCGCGGAATCGACTGGATCGCGTTCCCGGTCGCGGGATCGATCACCAGAATGCGATTGGGCTCGTAGACGTAGCGGTAGATGTAAGGCTGCGTCGCCAGGATCGAACCGTTGTCGATGACGGATGCCGGCGGCGTTGCCATGACTTCATCGTAAAGCGGCCGCGAGTAATTATAATTATTGTAGAGGGGCCGCGAATAGTCGTTATAGAGCGGCCGTGAGTAATCGGGCGTCGTCGCGACCACGGCGGGCGCCGCAGCCGGCACCACCTCGTCGTAGATCGGCTGCGGGTAAGTCGCAACCGAGCGGCCGATCACCGTCGTCGGCACGACGCGCTGTGTCACGGTGCGCGTCGTTATCACCTGCCGACGCACGGTGTGGGCGGGCACTGTCCGCACCGTCCGTGTCTCGGTGGTTATCGTCTGCATCGCCACCGGTTTCGGGGTGATCACGGTTTGCGCGTTCGCGGCCGCTGCGCCGGCAATGACCGCAAACCCGACCGCCGTACCGAGTGCGGCATATGAAATTGACGATCTCAGCGCTCTCATGGCCTACTCCTATCCCGTTGCACAACGAATTGTCGCCCGAGCCAGGAACTTAACGCGCAGCAACGCCGCATGTTCCTTTACTGCGCTGGGGCGCCACGCCGCAATGCGAGAATTCGCGGCATTTGGCGCGGGCCGGCTTTGTTCCTGTGCCGCAAATTTGACGTGCTCGCCCCTTGTCCCGACTGCCGCCGGGCCAATGGCGATTTCAAGCTAGCCCCGGTCTCGATTGACCGTCGTAACCACTGAGTGCAGTCTGCCGCCCGACGCGGGAATCACCACGCGGGCTTCGGTTGGGGGTAGTCATGTTCGGCTTGGGCGATCTGTTCCAGTGGGAGCGGTTCGTAACGCCCACCGTGATCAAGGTCTTTTACTGGCTCGCCGTCTTGCTCTCGATTCTGCTCGGTTTCGCCGGCATCGTCAGTTCGCTCACGACCATGGCGTTCAACCCGTTCGTCGGCATGATCTTTCTGATCGCCAGCGTCCTCGGCGCCTGCATGGGCATCATCATGGCGCGCATCATCGCCGAATTCGTGCTGATTGTTTTTCGCATCAACGAGCATCTCGGCGCGATCAGGAATCAGGGCAACGGCCTCAGGGGCTAGCGACCGGGCGTCGCGCCGTCGCGTGACGTTATGTTCCCGAAACCTAATTGGCGAAGCGGAAGTGCATGACGTCGCCGTCCGCCACCACATAATCCTTGCCTTCGAGCCGCATCTTGCCGGCATCGCGCGCGCCGGCCTCACCGTGATGGGTGACATAATCGTCATAGCCGATGGTCTCGGCCCGGATGAAGCCCGCCTCGAAATCGGTGTGGATGACGCCCGCCGCCTGCGGCGCTTTGGTGCCGCGCGTGATCGTCCAGGCGCGCGCCTCTTTCGGCCCGGCGGTGAAATACGTGACGAGATGAAGCAGCGCGTAACCGGCGCGAATGAGCCGGTCGAGGCCCGCTTCCTTGAGCCCGACGGCTTCCAGATAGTCGGCGCGCTCTTCGCGCGACAGCACCGCGATCTCCGCCTCGATCTTGGCCGAAATGACGACTGCGGCCGCGCCCTCGGCCTTGGCGCGCTCCTCGACCTTGCGCGAAAACGCATTGCCGGCGGCGGCGGATGCCTCATCAACATTGCACACATAGAGCACCGGCAATGACGTCAGGAGCCCGAGCGTGTGAAAGACTTTCTCTTCCTCGGGCTTGCGCTCGGTGAGCCGCGCCGGTTTGCCGTCGCGCAACAACACGAGCGCGCGATTGACCAGATCGAGCGTCTCCTTGGTCTCCTTGGCCTCCTTGTCATTGCCTTTGGCTTTTTTGCTCAAAGCGTCGACGCGGCGTTCCAGACTGTCGAGATCGGCGAGCATCAGCTCGGTCTCGATCGTCTCGATGTCGGCGATCGGATCGATGCGGCCTTCGACATGCGTCACGTCGGTATCCTCGAAGCAACGCACGACATGGGCGATCGCGTCCACTTCGCGGATATTGGCGAGAAACTGATTGCCGAGCCCCTCGCCTTTCGACGCGCCGCGCACCAGGCCTGCGATATCGACGAAGGTGAGCCGCGTCGGCACGATGATCGCCGACTTGGCGAGCTCCGCCAGCGTATCGAGCCGCTGGTCCGGCACCGCGACCTCGCCGACATTCGGCTCGATGGTGCAGAACGGATAATTCGCCGCCTGCGCCGCCGCGGTTTCGGTCAGCGCATTGAAGAGAGTCGACTTGCCGACATTCGGCAGTCCGACAATGCCGCATTTAAAGCCCATGGAAAATCTTGCCCGTGAAGTTCTTATCCGCCGGCCGGCGCCGCATCATTGCCGTTGTTTTGGCCGTTGTTGTGGCCGTTGCCTTGCTGATCGCCAAATCCCTTCGCCACCATGGCGAGATGGACCTTGTTCTGAAACGTCGCGTCGTCGCCGCCGGCGATGAGATCGGCGTTGTCGGCAACAATGCCGATCAGCGCCTCGACCCACCCCTTCTCGCTCTTGCCGAAATCGCTCAGCACGTAATGCTGCACCATATCCTTGTTGCCGGGATGACCGACGCCGATGCGCACCCGGCGATAGTCGTTGCCGATGTGCTCGGAAATCGAACGTAGGCCGTTATGGCCGGCAATGCCGCCGCCGATTTTCACTCTGACCTTGCCGGGCGGCAGATCGATCTCGTCGTGAAACACAGTGACCGCATCGAGCGGCAGCTTGTAGAAATGCGCGGCCTCGGCGACCGCGCGTCCGGATTCGTTCATGAATGTGGCGGGCAACAGCAAGAGCGCGCGCTCGCCGCCGATCGGGCCCTCGCAGGCGACACCTTGAAAGCGCCGGCGCCACGGCCCGATGCCGTGGCGCTTGGCGATGGCTTGCAGCACCATGAAGCCGATATTGTGCCGGTTGCCGACGTAACGCTCTCCTGGATTGCCAAGTCCGACCAGGAGCAGCATCAACGTCGTCCCGCGTTAGAGCATGATCCGGAAAAATGGAAACCGGTTTTCCGAAAAGATCATGCTCCACCAAAATAATAGAGCGACACTTGCTTCAACCCGAAGCAATTTCGCTCTAACCGAGAAGAAGTTCGCAACCTCACTTCTTCTCGGCGCCACCGGCCGGCGCGGCAGCCGCACCACCGGCCGCGGCAGGCGCGGAGCCCGGAGCACCCGGCGCGCCCATGGCGGCGGCGGGCGCAGCAGCGGCGGCGGCAGCAGCGGCTGCGGCAGCGGCGGCGGCTTCGGCAGCGGCCTTCAATTCTTCCGCATAGCCCGACGGCGGCACCACGGTGACCAGCGTGAGGTCGCGGTTCGACACCGAGCGCACGCCTTCCGGCAGCTTGATGTCGCTCAAGTGCCTGGAGTGATTGATGTCGAGCGAGCCGACATCGACCTCGATGCCGGTTGGGATCGCCTCGGCGAGGCAGCGCACTTCGACGGTGTGGGCGACGATCGAAACCGTGCCGCCGCGCTTCACGCCGGGCGACTGGTCGGCGTTCTTGACGATGATCGGAATATTGACGCGGATGGTCGCGCCCTCGCCAAGCCGCATGAAGTCGACATGCAGCGGCAGATCGCGCACCGCGTCGAGCTGAAAGTCGCGCGGAATGACGCGATGCTTGGCGCCATCGATCTCGATGTCATGAATGGTCGTCAGGAAGTGGCCGGCATAGATGCGCTGGCGCAGATCGTCGTAGTCGAGCGAGATCGGCAGCGGCGTCTTGCCGTCGCCATAGATAATTCCGGGTACGCGGCCGGCACGACGTTCGGCCCGGGCGGCCCCCTTGCCTGCCCGCGAACGCGCCGCCGCCTTGATCGTAGAGACGGGAGCCATAGGATGTTCCTTATCTAAAACCTTGTATATTCAAGGGAAACTCCGCGTGCAGCCTCCAGGGGTGCTGTAGCAGCCGCGGAAGCGGCGCTTATAGCGGCGCAAATCTTGAAAAACAAGGAAAGCCGGGCGCCAGGCCGAGCTTTAGTTAGCCCCGTTTGGCGGCGCAGCATTGCCGGCCCCGAGCTTGGCCTCGAGCGCCGCTATCCGGGTCTTGAGCGCCTCATTTTCCTCGCGCGCGATGCGCGCCATGTCCTTGACCGCTTCGAACTCCTCGCGCTTGACCAGATCGAGGTCGCGCAGCCAGCGCTCCGCCTGGGTCCGGAACAGCGTCTCGAACTCGCGACGCACGCCTTGCGCGACCCCCGCCGCGTCATTCATTAAGCGCGCAACTTCGTCGAAAAACCAATTCGTCGTCTGCACCATGACCGCCTCTCAAGGATAACCGCCGCGCCAGCCTGCTTGCCATCCGGAATGACAATGGCGATGGTGCTGCTCCGCCGCAAGGGGCGATGGTGCGCCGCGGCCGCAAGGGGCTCGACCGCAACTCTACCGCCGCAAAGCGACACCATGATTAAAAGGTCGGCGGACTGAAGTCGGATTCGATCAGCGATCAGAGAGCCCGTTCATGTTCGTTCTGCCGGTCATCCCCTATCCCGCCATCAACCCGATCCTGATTTCGATCGGGCCATTGGCGATACGCTGGTACGCGCTCGCCTATATCGTCGGCATTATCGCCGGTTGGTTCTATGCGCGCGCCATTATCAAATCCGAGCGGCTGTGGGGCGGAGCGGCGCCGTTCACCGTCTTCGACTTCGACGACTTCGTGGTTTGGATCACGCTCGGCATCATCCTCGGCGGCCGCATCGGTTATGTGCTGTTCTACAACCTGCCGCATTTCGCCGCGCATCCGGCCGAGATTGTTCAGATCTGGACCGGCGGCATGTCGTTTCACGGCGGCGTCGCCGGCTGCATCGTCGCCGTCATCTTATTTGCGTGGCGCCGCCACATCCCGACGCTGTCGCTCGGCGACGTCACCTGCGCGGTGGCGCCAATCGGACTGTTTCTCGGCCGCATCGCCAATTTCATCAATGGCGAATTGTGGGGCCGGCCAACCGACGTGTCCTGGGCCATGATCTTTCCCCACGGCGGCCCACTGCCGCGCCATCCGAGCCAGCTTTACGAAGCGTCTCTCGAAGGCGTCGCGCTGTTCATCGTGCTCGGTTTGCTGGTGCGCTCGGGCGCATTGAAGCGGCCGGGCGTCGTCACGGCGATTTTCTTCATCGGTTACGGCGTCGCGCGCTCGATCTGCGAGTTCTTTCGCGAGCCGGACGTCCAGCTCGGTTTTCTCTGGGGCTCGGGATGGCTCACCATGGGAATGCTACTTTGCATTCCGCTGATCCTCGCCGGCATCGTGCTGCTCGCCTTCGTGATGCGCAACAAGACGGCGATGAATTCCAAGCCGATCGTGAAAGATGGCTGAGCCGCGCACGCCGCTCGATGATGAAATCCGCCGGCTCATCGGCGTCGCCGGACCGATGCCGATCGCCGATTATATGCGGCTGTGCCTGACGCACCCGCAACACGGCTATTACGTCAATCGCGATCCGCTCGGCGCCGGCGGCGATTTTGTCACCTCGCCCGAGATCAGCCAGATGTTCGGCGAGCTCATCGGACTATGGATGGGCTCGGTCTGGCAGCAGATGGGCGCGCCGGAAAATGTGCGCATCGTCGAACTCGGCCCGGGACGCGGCACCATGATGCACGACGCGCTGCGGGCGGCGAAAATCGTCAGCGGGTTTTGCAATGCGCTGGTCGTGCATCTGGTCGAGATCAGCCCGGCGCTGGCGCAGGTACAGCAGCGCATGCTCGAAGGGCTCGACGCGCCGATCCTGTGGCACAGCGCGATCGACGAGGTCCCCGCCGGCCCGAGCATCATCGTCGCCAACGAATTCATCGATGCGCTGCCGGTGCACCAGGCCGTCAAACAGGCCGACGGCTGGCACGAGCGCGTCGTCGAGATCGCGCCTGACGGCAACTTTATAATCGGCGCGGCACGCGATCCGCTGCCGCATTTCGAGGCGGCGATGCCGCGCGGATTGCGCCAGGCGCCGGAAGGCGCGATCTTCGAATGGCGGGCCGACGGCATTGCGCTCGAGCTCGGACGGCGCACACGCGATGAAGGAGCGGCCTTGATCATCGATTACGGTCATGCCCATTTCGGATTGGGCGACACGCTGCAAGCAGTCGCCGGACATTCTTTTACCGATCCGCTGCGCGCGCCGGGCAAGGCCGACTTGACCGCTCACGTCGACTTCGAAGCGTTCGCGCAATGCGCCGAAAGCATTGGCGCGCGGATTCACGGGCCGATCCGCCAGCGCGACTTATTCCTACGGCTCGGAATCGAGCAGCGCGCCGCAGCGTTGAAGGCCAGCGCGCCGCGCGACAAGGCCGCCGAGATCGAGATCGCGTTCTCGCGGCTGATCGCCGACGGCGCGCGCGGCATGGGCGAATTGTTCAAGGCCATCGCCATCGCCGCCCCGCAACTCGGTCCGCTTCCGGGTTTCGAGGAGGCGTCATGAAGATCGAAGCGCAATCGCTTAGGCTGACCGGCATCCGGCACGCATTCTTCACGCGGTCGGGCGGGATATCCGGCGGGCTCTATGCCAGCCTCAACGGCGGTACCGGCTCGAAAGACGACACCGCCAGTGTCGTTGAAAACCGCGCGCGCATGGCGGGCGCGCTCGACGTCGAGCCGCATCGCTTCCTCACCCTTTACCAAATCCACTCGTCGGACGTCGTCGTCGCCGAAGCGCCGTGGACGGCGGACGAGCGGCCCCGCGCCGACGCCATCGTCACCCGCATGCGGGCGCTCGCCATCGGCGTGACCACGGCGGATTGCGGCCCCATTCTGCTCGCCGAGCCGCAGGCCGGCGTGATCGGCGCAGCGCATGCCGGCTGGCGGGGCGCGCTCTGCGGCGTCATCGAGGCGACCGTCGCCGCGATGGAGCGGCTCGGCGCCGGGCGCGGCCGGATCCGCGCCGCGATCGGGCCGATGATCCGGCAGTCCAATTACGAAGTCGGCCCCGACCTGATCGCGCGCTTTGCGGCCGAGGATCGCGCCAGCAGCAGGTTTTTCGCGCCCGCCGCGCGCGACGGCCACGCCCTGTTCGATCTCGGCGGCTATGTCGCGGCCCGCCTGGCCAGGGCCGGCGTAGGCCATGTCGAGGACCTCGGCCTGTGCACCTATGCCGACCCGGACCGGTTCTTCAGCTATCGCCGCACCACCCACCGCGCCGAGCCGGATTACGGCCGGCACGTCAACGCCATTGTGCTGACCGACAAATAGCCCGCTCTATTTGCTGTTGGCCGCCCACCATTTGGGCCAACGATTAACCCTGATGCACGGAAACCATTGGAGTTGCAGCGGAAAAAGCTGCGGGGAAAGTCTTTGAATCGTATTGCCAGCCTGGAAAGCGGCTTGTATCAGGTCCGGTTGAGCGTAGGCGCGCGAGGAGAGTGGGAATGGCGGGCAATAACGGAGCAATCAAGCTCGTCTCCGGCAATTCCAATCCTATGCTCGCCAAGGCGATCGGCGACTATCTCGGCAACCCGCTGACCAAAACGGTGGTGCGCCGCTTCGCCGACATGGAAGTGTTCGTCGAAATTCAGGAAAACGTGCGCGGCGCCGACGTTTTCGTCATCCAATCCACGTCGTTTCCCGCCAACGACCATTTGATGGAATTGCTGATCATCATCGATGCGCTGCGGCGCGCCTCGGCGCGGCGCATCACCGCGGTGATCCCCTATTTCGGTTACGCCCGGCAGGACCGCAAAGTCGGGCCGCGCACGCCGATTTCGGCGAAGCTCGTCGCCAATCTGATCACCAATGCCGGCGTCGACCGCGTGCTCACGCTCGATCTGCACGCCGGACAGATCCAAGGCTTCTTCGATATCCCGACCGACAATCTGTTCGCCGCACCGGTGATCATGCGCGACATCAAGGAGCGTTTCGACCTTGGCAAGGTGATCGTCGTGTCGCCGGACGTCGGCGGCGTGGTGCGGGCGCGCGGGCTGGCCAAGCGCATCGATGCGCCGCTGGCCATCGTTGACAAGAGGCGCGAGCGGCCGGGCGAGTCGGAAGTCGCCAATGTCATCGGCACGGTCGACGGCGGCATCTGCATTCTCGTCGACGACATCGTCAATTCCGGCGGCACGCTGGTCAATGCCGCCGACGCTTTGCTCGAAAAAGGCGCCCGCGAAGTCTACGCCTATATCACCCACGGCGTGCTGTCGGGCGGCGCCATCGCCCGCGTCGGCAGTTCGCGCCTCAAGGAATTGGTGATCACCAACTCGATCATGCCGAGTAAGGCGGTGGAAGACTCCAAGAACATCCGCGTTTTGACCATCGCCAAGCTGATCGGCGAGGCGATCAACCGCACCGCCGCCGAAGAGTCGGTGTCGAGCCTGTTCGACTGATCCGGCACGCTTCCCGTCCCTGGCCATGCTCCATTGAGTCAACTTGCCGCAGTCACGACTGTGGACGGTCACAAATCGAATATTGTGTGGGGCGGCCAAATCACTTCATGAGTGCCGGTATCGGTGCCGGTTGAAGCTCTTGCCCAGACTTTGGCGGAAGGAAGCAAGCCGATTATAGTCGGCGGCGCAACTGATTCGTGGTTCTGAGTCAATTCGCGGTCAGAAGTTGTTCCTGCGTCAAATCGTTCCGTGCGGCGACGAATATTTTCCTGCGTCGTTTCGCTGCTGGATGCGGTTTGAGCCCTTTCGAAGTTCGCGTGGCGTGCGCATTTCCACTTCAAGCGGCACCTGTGGAGGCGGCATGTCCCTAATCGAAATCGTTAAAGACCAAGCCAACGAAAATCCCCTCGACGTCGTGGAACACATGGCGGCCGGCAATAATTGGCCGTTCGAGCGCGCCGGCGAGGACGAAATTGGGCTCGCCGTCACCGGCCGCTGGACCAATTACCAGGTTTCGTTCACGTGGATGAGCGACATCGAGGCGCTGCACCTGGCCTGCGCCTTCGACATGAAAGTTCCGGAACAGCGCCTGCCCCATGTCCAGCAACTCATCGCCATGATCAACGAGCAATTATGGATCGGGCATTTTGACGTTTGGATGCAGAACGGCATGGTGATGTTCCGCCACGCTTTGGTGCTCGCTGGCGGCGTCACTGCGTCTGGGCGGCAATGCGAGGCCGTGCTCGGCACGGCGCTCGATTCCTGCGAGCGCTACTTCCCGGCCTTTCAATTCGCGATCTGGGCCGGCAAAACGGCGCGCGAGGCGATCGACGCCGCCATGTTCGAGACCGCGGGCGAGGCGTGACGGCGGTCCAAGAATTCCTTGCGCAGTTTTTCCGGCCTGCTCGTCCTGGTCGGCGCGGGCAAGATGGGCTCAGCCCTGCTCGAAGGCTGGCTGCGCCTCGGGCTTGATCCGAACAATGTCGCGGTGATCGAGCCCGAGGTGCCGCCGCACATTGCCGCGCTGGCGCAGCGCGGCCTGCAACTCAATCCAAATCCGTCAGCGCTGAAGAACGTCGCGGCAATCGTGCTGGCGGTGAAGCCGCAAGTGGCGCCGCATGCGATCCCGCAGCTTGCGCCGCTGATTGCTCCGGCCACCGTCGTCGTCTCGATCATGGCCGGCCGCACGCTGAAATTCCTCGCCGGTGCGCTGGCGAAACCCTGCGCGATAGTGCGCGCCATGCCGAACACGCCGGCCGCGATCGGCCGCGGCATCACCGTTGCGGTGCCGCTTCACGCCAATGACGCGCAACGGGCGCTGGCCGACCGTTTGCTTTCGGCGACCGGCGCGGTCGAGTGGACCGACGACGAGACCCTGATGGATGCGGTGACGGCAGTGTCGGGTTCGGGGCCGGCTTACGTCTTCCTGCTTGCCGAAGCGCTGACCCAAGCGGGCATCGCTGCAGGACTGCCGCCTAAGCTCGCGGCAAAGCTTGCGCGCGAAACCGTCGCCGGATCGGGCGAGCTGCTGCACCGGTCGGCACTTGATGCCGCAATGCTGCGTGAAAACGTCACCTCGCCGGGCGGCACCACCGCTGCCGCACTTGCGGTGTTGATGGGCCGAGATGGCCTCGCTCAGCTCATGGCAAGAGCCGTCGCCGCAGCGACTGCACGCTCGCGCGAGCTGGCCGGCTGACGCATTCCGCCCTTCCGCCATATCCGGATCCGTCTTCGCGCTAAGCTTGGCGCCGAGCCTTGGTGCTAAGCCTTGGAACCGACGCCTTGGAACCGACCCATGGCGGACCTAGATTGAAGATACCGGTCCTGCGTGGCGAAGGAGCCCGACTACGCCGGTCCCTGACGCGATCAGGAATTGGAAATTCGCGCGCCACCCAAATTCTCGCGCCACCCACCTGTGCTAGGAGCTAGATTTCATGGCCCGACGACCCGCCCGCAAATCGGCTCTCAAAGCCGCCCGAGCCTCGGCCGCCCCGCCGCCAATCCCGCCGGGCGCCAGCGACCGCGACAAAATCATTGCCGCCTTCCTCGACCTCCTCGCGGAAAAACGGTTCGAGCAGATCGGTCTCGCCGAGATCGCCGAGGCCGCAGGCGTGTCGCTGGCGCAGTTCCGCGGCGAGTTCGCCTCGCCGCTTGCGATCCTTGCCGCGCATATCAAGGACACCGACCGCGCCGTGCTCGCCGAAGACTTCAGCGACATGGCCGAAGAACCGCCGCGCGAACGCATATTCGACGTCTTGATGCGGCGCCTCGAAATCCTGGCGCCGCATCGTGACGCGGTGCGCTCGCTGCTGCGCTCGGCGTCGCGTAATCCGCCGCTGGCCATGGCCTGCAACGGCCTCGCCGTGCGCTCGCAGCAATGGATGCTCACGGCAGCCGGGGTCGGCGGCGCCGGCCCACGCGGCATGGTGCGCGCGCAAGGGCTCGCGCTCCTGTTCGGATCGGTGCTGCGGATCTGGGTGGACGATGACGATCCGGGTCTGGCGCGAACCATGGCCGCGCTCGACCGGGCGCTCGGGCGCGGCCAGCGCTTTGCCGGCCTGTTCAAGGACTTGCTTCGCGTGCCGGCGCGGCTGTGCCGGCTGCGGCCACGCCGGCGCCGGCCCTCCGGCGACGACGATTCCGAGGAGGTGGCCGCTGCGTAATCGCGGCGGCTTGGTCGCGATTTTCTAAGTACAGAGTCTCGTCTCCAGCCGAGAACGGCCGGCAATTGCGATGACGGCACGTCGCCGGGCCCGGCTTGGGGACATCCACATGTTTTTTCTTGCGGATTGTTTGCCGGCTTCACCAAGTTGATCTTAAGTCTTTGACCAATATCAATGGTGGATATTTTCGTTGATCTGGTTCCACTTTGAAATATACCAGGAATTACCTAAGAAGTTATCGCGTAAGCAAAGATTAGAATGGCTACAAACAGCGATTTTCTCTTTGCAAACCTATTCTGCGTAAGCTAGTGACGGGCTCAAGATCAAACCAATTCGCCGCCGGACTCTCCGTAGATGATCGTCTGTTCCTGTAACGTGCTGACCGACCACGACGTGCGCTCGACGTTGTCGGATAGTGCAGATGCTCCGCGCACGACGGGCCAAGTGTATCAGTGCCTCGGCTGCAGCGCGCAGTGCGGGCGCTGCGCCCGCACCATCCGCCGCATCATGAACGAGGCGCTGGGCGCCGCCGAGCCCGTGTGCTGCCGGCAGGCTCGCTCCGAGCTTTAATCTTACGCCATCCCGACAACTTGTCTTGCCGAGCCTGAGATCGGCGCGGGCGGGCGCCGCGTCGTCTTTGCGCATTCATCGCGGTAGTTATAATCATTGCGCCGGCCGAACCCGGTTCGGGAACCAACCGCAGGAGCACGGACATGAAGGGCGAGCCCGGCGTCGTCGATTACCTCAATAAGGCTCTTCGGCACGAATTGACGGCGATCAATCAATATTGGCTCCATTACCGGCTGCTCGCCAATTGGGGCTACAAGGTTCTCGCCAAGCAATGGCGCAAGGAATCCATCGAAGAGATGGAGCACGCCGACAAGCTCGTCGACCGCATCATCTTCCTCGACGGCTTTCCCAACATGCAGGTGCTCGACCCGCTGCATATCGGCCAGACCGTGAAGGAAGTTCTCGACTGCGACCTCGCCGCCGAAATGTCGGCGCGCGCGCTTTACGAAGAAGCCGCCACTCATTGCCATGGGGTCCGCGACTACGTTTCGCGCGACCTGTTCGAAAAGCTGATGCATGACGAGGAAGAACATATCGACTTCCTCGAAACTCAACTCGACCTTGTCGCCAAGCTCGGCGTCGAACTTTACGCCCAGCATCACATCGGCGAGCTCGAGGAAGACAAAGACTAGAGCGTCAATAGCTTCATATTGAATCGATTAACGCTCTGGCATTTTGATGGACCATGATCTCATCGGAAAACCGGTTTCCACTTTTCTGGATCATGCTCTAAGCGAGCCGTCCGTCCGTTTCCCCGCGCCCCAATAATCGACGAGACCTTAACAAGCTTGGCGCCGCGCTGCGCAACAAGTGTTGCGCTTGCAGCACGTCGCCGCGATCTGACAACGCGCAGACGTTAATACTCGTGGTTAAGGGTTAAGGTTAAGACCGGCTTAAGCATTTCCTGACTTACTTCGCCCAATCTCAACGGCGGTGCGCTGCCTCATGCGCGCCTCGTCGCAGAAAGGATGAAGCCATGTTTAGCGTCAAATTTCTTATCAGTACCGCCGCGGCGGTGATGCTCAGCTCCACGGCCTTTGCAGCCGATATGGCGCAACCGGTCTATCAGCCCGTCATCGCGCAGCCCTGCTGTGCGGGCGCGTGGTACCTGCGCGGCGGGGTAGGTATCGGCCTCATCAGTGAAGCCGACGTCGACTTCATCCAAAACCCCCTCAACGGGAGCAATTTTACCATCCAACACGCGTCGATCGGCGACACGCCTTTCTTCATGGTCGGCGTCGGCTACGAACTGAATAATTGGCTGCGCTTCGATGTCACCGCCGAATATCGCTCTAAGGCGGCAGTCAATTTTTTTGGTCTCTATAACCAAGGCGGCGGGACGTTTGGCGATCAATATCAAGGTTTTCTGCAATCGGCTGTCTTCCTCGCCAATGCTTACGTCGACCTCGGCACCTGGAACTGCCTGACGCCCTTTATCGGCGTCGGCCTGGGCGGAGCGTGGAACAAGTTTGCGGACTTGACCGATACTTCAATCGCAACCTTTACCGGCGGCGCCGGTTCCGGCGTCGGCCAGAACAGCACAAATTTAAACTTCGCCTGGGCGCTGCATGCTGGCCTCTCCTATGCCGTAACGCAGAACTTCACCGTCGAACTGGCTTATCGCTACCTCAATTACGGTTCGGTCACCGACAGCATCAACTGCATCGGCGGCTGCAACCCGGACTCCTACAAGTTGCACAATCTGAGCTCAAACGACCTCATGCTCGGCATGCGCTGGAGGTTCCCAGGCGAGACCGGTATCGTGGCGCCACCGCCGCCGCTGAGCACCCGCGGCTGATCGATCCGAACGATCGCAAAAATGTAAAAACGGCGCGGGCAACCGCGCCGTTTTCGTTTTCGGCTCGTCCCGCTGCGAGTCACTTCAGTGCGGTTCCCCGCCTCGGTAAGCGAAACCGGGGCCGCCGGAACCTGGCGCTGTCCTCGCCCGGTGGTACGGCCCCGCCCCCTGGCCCAACTAACGTTCCATTAAGGTTAATGCCTGATGATCGCGCTCGTGGGCCGCTGTATGCGCGCCGGACGATGAAAGGGCGCGGCTGATGCGTTGGGTCATCTGTGCTGCATTTCTGATCGCGCTTGCGCCAAGCGCGTTCGCAGCCGACCTCGATATTTTGCGCGGCTCGCAAACCGTCGGGCCAGCGATGTTTACGCGCTGGACCGGTTTCTATGCCGGCGGCCATTACGACTATTCCAGCGGCAACGCCGACTTTTCCAAGGCGACCCAGCCGCTGCTCGCCTTCAGCCTGCGCGAATTGCAGCTGGAGAGTGTGGCCAACCCCTCGCAGTGGCAGGTTCTCAGCGGCAACAACGCGGCGCATGCATCCGGGTTCGGCGGCTTCGCCGGCTACAATACGCAATGGCAGGATTTGATTATCGGCGTTGAGGCCGACTACACACACGCGCCGTTTTCCGCCGTGGCGATCAATACGCCGATCGGCCGGGTGGTTCCCGTCGGCACCAGTTTGTACTCGGTCAATATTACCGGTTCGGGCTCGCTGGACGTCACCGATTTCGGATCGTTGCGCGCGCGCTTCGGCTATGTGTTCGGCAACTTCCTGCCCTATGGATTCGCCGGCTTGGCGCTCGGGCGGGGCAGCTACGCCATCAGCAGCGAAGTGTCCGGCCAGCAGAGCACGGCGACGCCACCAGTACTGCCGTGCACGGTAGGCCCCACCTGCGTCGATTTTGACTTTCTCAATTCGACCGCCAAGAGCTCGACCTTGCTGTACGGCTTCGCGGTCGGCGGCGGCTTCGATATGGCGGTCACGCAAAACATCTTCGTGCGCGCCGAATACGAGTTCATCCAATTCGCGCCGGTTGCGAATATCACCGCAACGGTTTCCAGCGCGCGCGTCGGCGCCGGCTTCAAGTTTTAGCAAGCAGATTCAAGCGCCGCCGCGCATTTCGTGACGGCGCTCGCCGCTATTTTTGCTGGCACCGCTTGACGGCGCGGCCGCGAATCCTTAATTCCACCGGCGGGACACCCCTCCCCAACGAGGGGCTTCTATCTGGAAGGATAGATCATGACGCGAAACACGCCCTCCGTGCGGCCGGCTGTGCCGCATTTTTCGTCCGGCCCCTGCGCCAAGCGCCCCGGCTGGGCCTCGCAAAATCTCAAAGACGCCCTTCTCGGCCGCTCGCATCGCTCGAAACCGGGCAAGGCGAAGCTCAAGCGCGCCATCGATCTCACCCGCGAGGTCTTGCAGGTGCCGGCCGACTATCGCATCGGCATCGTGCCGGCGTCCGATACCGGCGCGATCGAAATGTCGCTGTGGTCGCTGTTAGGTCCGCGCCCGGTGACGATGCTGAGCTGGGAATCCTTCGGCGAAGGCTGGGTCAGCGACGTCGTCAAGGAGCTCAAGCTTAAAGATGTGACCGTGCTGAAGGCGGGCTATGGCGAATTGCCCGATCTCGGCAAGGTCGATCCGTCAAGCGATATCGTTTTCACCTGGAACGGCACCACGTCGGGCGTGCGGGTTCCTAATGCCGATTGGATCGCCGCCGATCGTTCAGGCCTCACGATCTGCGACGCGACGTCAGCCGCCTTCGCGCAGCCGCTCGATTGGCCGAAGCTCGATGTCGTCACCTTCTCGTGGCAGAAGGCGCTCGGCGGCGAGGCCGCGCACGGCATGCTGATTCTTTCGCCGCGCGCCGTCGCGCGCCTGGAAAGCCATGAGCCGGCATGGCCGATGCCAAAAATCTTCCGCATGACCAAAGGCGGCAAGCTCAACGAAGGCATTTTTGTCGGCGAAACCATCAACACGCCGTCGATGCTATGCGTCGAGGATTATCTCGACGCGCTGGAATGGGCGAAATCGGCCGGCGGGCTGAAGGCGCTGCAAGCGCGCGCCGATGCCAATGCCAAAACCATCTCGGATTGGGTCGGGCGCACCGACTGGATCGACTTTCTGGCGAGGGACGCCAAGCTCCGCTCCAACACATCGGTCTGTTTGAAGGTCGTCGATCCGCAAGTCGGACGACTGCCGGCCGATGCCCAGGCGGCTTTCGTCAAGACCATCGCGGCCGCGCTTGATCAGGAAGGCGTCGCTTACGACATCGACGCCTATCGCGACGCGCCGCCGGGTCTGCGCATCTGGTGCGGCTCGACCGTGGAGAGGTCCGACGTCGAGGCGCTGACGCCGTGGCTCGACTGGGCTTACGCCAAGGCCAAGGACGCGCTCGCCAAAGCTGCGTGAGCTGGCGGCGTGATTGCGTTGTGCCCCTCCCCCTGATGCGGAGGATTCCCGTTCTCAACACGTTTGGACGCTGAAACCATGACTGCCAAAGTCCTCATCTCCGATGCGCTTTCGCCCGCCGCCGTCGCGATCTTCAAGGATCGCGGCCTCGACGTCGATTTCCAGCCCAATCTCGGCAAGGACAAAGACAAGCTCGCCGAAATGATCAACGGCTTCGACGGGCTCGCGATCCGCTCGGCGACCAAGGTGACGGCGAAAATCCTGGAGAAGGCAAAAAGCCTGAAAGTGATCGGCCGCGCCGGCATCGGCGTCGACAATGTCGACATTCCGGCGGCGACCGCGCGCGGCATCATCGTGATGAACACGCCGTTCGGCAATTCGATCACCACCGCCGAACATGCCATCACGCTGATGCTGTCGCTGGCGCGGCAGATTCCCGAGGCCGACGCCTCGACGCGCGCCGGAAAATGGGAGAAGAACAAGTTTCTCGGCGTGGAAATCTTCGGCAAGACGCTCGGCATTATCGGCTGCGGCAATATCGGCTCGATCGTCGCCGACCGCGCCATCGGGCTTAAGATGAAGGTGATCGCCTATGATCCGTTTCTCTCCGTCGAACGTGCGCTCGATCTCGGCGTCGAGAAAGTCGAGCTCGACGAATTGTGGCGGCGCGCCGATTTCATCACTTTGCACACGCCGCTTACCGACAAGACGCGCAACATCGTCAACGCGCAGACGCTCGGCCATACCAAAAAGGGCGTGCGCCTGATCAATTGCGCGCGCGGCGAGCTGGTCGAAGAGCTGGCCTTGGTCGAGGCGCTCAAATCGGGCCACGTCGCCGGTGCTGCGCTCGACGTGTTTCGCGAGGAGCCGCCGCCGCCGAGCCCGCTGTTCGAACTGCCCAACGTGGTGTGCACGCCGCATCTCGGCGCGTCGACAACGGAGGCGCAGGAGAATGTCGCGCTTCAGGTCGCCGAGCAGATGTCGGATTATCTGCTGCGCGGCGCCATCACGAATGCCATCAATTTTCCCTCGATCAGTGCCGAGGAGGCGCCGAGGCTCAAGCCGTTCGTGGCGCTGGCCGAGAAGCTCGGCTCGTTCGCCGGACAGCTCACCGAGACCGGCATCAAACAGGTTCAGATCGCCTTTGAAGGCGGCGTCGCGCAGATGAACACCAAGGCGCTGACGTCGGCCGCGATCGCCGGTCTGCTGCGCCCGATGCTCCAGGACGTCAATGTCGTCTCGGCCCCGATCGTCGCCAAGGAGCGCGGCATCGCCGTCGAGGAGACGCGGCGCGAATCCCAGAGCGACTACGACAGCCTGATCACCGTGACGCTCGTCACCGACCGGCAAACGCGCTCGGTCTCCGGCACGGTCTATGCCGACGGCCGGCCGCGCATCATCGACATCAAAGGCATCCGCATGGACGCCGAGTTCGGCGCCTCGATGCTGTACGTCACCAATCAGGACAAGCCCGGCTTCGTCGGCAGCTTCGCCACCGTGCTCGGCGGCGCCGGCATCAATATCGCGACGTTCCATCTCGGCCGCGAATCCGCCGGCGGCAATGCCATCGCGCTCGTCGAGGTCGACGGCACGGTGCCGCCAGAGGTGCTGGCGCAAGTGCAGAAGATTCCGAACGTGCAGCAGGTCAAGCCGCTGCGGTTCTGATTATCTCCGGGTCGCAAGCGTAATGCCGCCGAACACCAGCGCGTAGCCGATTGCGTGGTAGGGTTCGAAGCTTTCGCCGAGCAGCACGATCGCCAGCACCGATCCGAAGACCGGAACAAGATGGATGAACGGCGCCGCGCGATTGGCGCCGACCAGCTCGATGCCGCGATTGAGAAATAGGTAGCCGAGCACCGACGGAAAGACGCAAATATAAGTCAAGCTCAGCGCGCTTTCCGCGTCGAACGCGAACGTCCGTCCGCTCGCGATTTCCAGCATCATTCCCGGCAAGAGAAACACGGCGCCTAGGCCCATGCCCACGGCGAGGAATGAGGTCGGGTGTATCGGCGGCCGCATGCGCAATATCGCCGCGTAGAAGGCGTAGATCAAAAGCGCGACGACGAACCATACGTCGCCGCGGTTGAAGTCGATGCCGAGCAGAACATCCCGTGACAGATGATGACGACGACGCCGGCGAGCGAAAGGCAGATGCCCGCCGGTCTGCCGCAGCGTCAGCCGGTCGCGGAACAATAAGAAAGACCACACCGCGACGAACAAGGGCGCGACCGATTGCAGCAGCAATCCGTTGATCGCGGTCGTGAATTGCAGGCCGTAATAGGCCATCGTGTTGTAGGCCGAGAACCCGGTGAGCGCGAGGAACGCAAGCAGGCCGGCGTGCTTGCGAATCAGAGGCCAATCGCGCGCGAGATGCCGCGCGGCAAACGGCAGCAACAGCACCACGGCGCCGCTCCAGCGGATGACCGACAGTGTAATCGGCGGAATATGTCCAGCGATGAACCGGCCGAGAACGACGTTGCCCGCCCAGAACAGTGACGCGAGCGAAAGCAGCAGATAGGCCTGATCGAAGAACCAGCCGCCGGCGCGGCTTTGACCCTCGGCACTTGCCCCCGGCATGGTCCCCGTCCCTTGTTATCCACAGCCGCATAGGCGCAGCAGCTAACGCCCAAGAACGCCCAAGGCCAAGAACGGCCCGCCGCGCGACCGCATAACTGCTGCCACCCCGAACCCTGAGAATCGGCCGCCCAGCCGCTATCGGGCTCACAAAAAGCCCCGGCAGATGGTTTCTTGACCTAAAAGGCTAACGCCGAATTTAGCGTCAAACCAATAACTTGGGCGAGCCGCCGGGAGCGCGCCGGAGGCACTTTTTCTTGCTTCCGGCACCGGCATCCATTATCCGAAACAGTCGGCTGTGGCCGACATCCTATAATTCTCAACGCTTATCGGGCCCTTTGGGGACACTTCCTCATGGCAAATGTTGTCGTGGTCGGCTCCCAGTGGGGGGACGAAGGCAAAGGCAAGATCGTCGATTGGCTGTCCGAGCAGGCCGACATCGTCGTCCGCTTCCAGGGCGGCCACAATGCCGGCCATACGCTTGTCATCGGCGGCGTCACCTACAAATTGTCGCTGCTGCCCTCGGGCGTGGTGCGGCCGGGCAAGCTCTCGGTGATCGGCAACGGCGTCGTTCTCGATCCCCACGCACTGCTCGACGAGATCGCCAATCTCAAGAAACAAGGCGTCACGGTGACGCCCGATAATCTCCGTATCGCTGAAAATACCGTGCTGATTCTGCCGCTGCATCGCGAACTCGACGGCATTCGCGAATCCGCGAATGTGGCCTTGCGCATCGGCACTACACGCCGCGGCATCGGCCCGGCTTACGAGGACAAAGTCGGCCGGCGCGCCATTCGCCTGATGGATCTCGCCGACGGCGCGACGCTCGACCGCAAGATCGAGCGGCTCCTGATGCATCACAATGCGCTGCGTAAAGGCCTCGGCCTCGAGCCGGTCGACGCCGCGGCCATGTACAAGGATCTGATGAGTGTGGCGCCGCTGGTCCTGCCCTTTATGGACTCCGTATGGTCGTTGCTCGACCAGAAGCGGCGCGAGGGCAAGCGCATTTTATTTGAAGGCGCGCAGGGCGCGTTGCTCGATGTCGATCATGGCACCTATCCATTTGTCACGTCCTCGAATACGGTAGCGGCGCAGGCGGCGACAGGATCGGGGCTCGGACCAGGCGCGATCGGATATGTGCTCGGCATTTGCAAGGCCTATACGACGCGCGTTGGCGAGGGTCCTTTCCCCACGGAACAGAAGAACGAGATCGGCCGAATGCTGGGTGAACGCGGCAAGGAGTTCGGCGTCGTGACCGGCCGGCCGCGGCGCTGCGGTTGGTTCGACGCCGTCTTGGTGCGCCAGACCGTCCGCACCAGCGGCATCAACGGCCTGGCGCTGACCAAGCTCGACATCCTCGACGGCTTCGACGAGATCAAGGTCTGCACCGCTTATCAGCTCGATGGCCGCGAGATCGATTATCTTCCCGCGAGCGAGCACGCTCAGGCCAAGGTCGAGCCGATTTACGAGACCATCGCCGGCTGGGGGGAAAAGACCGCGCATGCCCGATCCTGGGCCGATCTGCCGGCGCAGGCGATCAAATATGTCCGCCGAATCGAAGAACTGATCGGCTGTTCCGCGGCCATCCTGTCGACAAGCCCGGAGCGCGAAGACACGATCCTCATGCAGAATCCATTCGAAGCTTGAGATGGAACTCCCGTGCGCCGAAAACCGGTAACAAACTTGTAAAAATGGCAGACTATCACCCGCTCATCGCCCGCGCCGTCGAAGGCCTTGGCACCGGTTCCGGCGAAGCTCGCCGGTCGCTCTACGAGCGGGCGCGCGCGGCCTTGGTGTCGCAGTTGCGGGGCATCGATCCGCCGCTCTCGGAGGCGGACATCACGCGGGAGCGGTTGGCGCTCGAAGACGCCATCCGCAAAGTCGAAGCCGAAGCGGTGCGCCGGTCGCGCGCCGAGCCGCGTCCGGCGCCGCCGCCATTGCGGCCAAATCCACCGGCGCCGCGACCGCAGGCTCAGCCTCCTTCGCCTCCGCCGCCGCCGCAACCTGCCCCGCCGCCGCGCCGCGATCGGGTAAGTCCGTCCTTCGGCGAAGCTCCGCCGGCGCCGCGCCCCGAACTGCAACGGCCCGAACCGCCGCTGCTGCGCGGGCCCGGCGACTTCGTGCCCGACGAGGCGGCGAACCCGGCCGCGCAATCGAGCGCACGCAGCCGGTTGTTGAATGCGCGCACGTCGCCGGTGCCGCGCGACGGGCTCAAGGGCTTCCGCAACGTCGTCAACGAAGTCGACGATCTGGGCTCAGCGTCCGCCAAGGCGGCCAAGTCGGCGCGCGACACGCGCGAACTCCTATGGCAGCCCATCGCCGCAGCCCTATGCGGACGACGACGAATTACCGTCCATGCGCGGCAGGGTCGAGCCGCCCTTCGCTCCTGACGATTCGGACATTCTCGACGAAGCGCCGCAGACGCGCTCGCTCGAACCCTCCTACGAGACGGAGGACGAAGACGCGGCGTTCCCGCCGCCCGGCGCGCGGCCCTACACCCGAGATCAGGACGATCACTATGAGGAGCCGCGCCCGCCGCGGTCCTATCGCGGCTTCGCCCAGCTGGCGGTGGTGGTAATCATTCTCGCCGGCCTCACCGCCACGGTGTCGTGGCAGTGGACCAACATCACGCATCTCTATCAGTTCTTCTCCCACCTGCGGTCGCGGCAAACGCAGACGGCACAGACGCCGACCGCGGAGCCGAAGTTCTCCGGACGCGTGCCGCAGGACCAGGGCGCAGGGCAGCCCGGCGCCGGTCCGTCGACCAATCAAGCCGGCCCCGCCGTCGCGCAACGCGTCGTGCTCTATCAGGAGGACCCGAACAATCCTCAGGGTAAGCAATATGTCGGTTCCGCGGTCTGGCGCACCGATACCGTGTCGCCCGGGACCGGGCTCGCGCCGGAGCTTGAAGTGCGCGCCGATATCGAAATTCCGGAGCAGCACATGACCGTGACCTGGACGCTCCGCCGCAATACCGATCAGGCGCTTCCGGCCAGCCATACGATCGAAATCATGTTCAATCTGCCGCCCGATTTTCAGGGCGGCGGCGTCGCCAATGTGCCCGGCGTTCTTATGAAAGAATCCGAGCAAGCGCGCGGCACGCCGCTCGCCGGCCTTGCCGTGAAGGTGACCAACGGCTTCTTTCTGATCGGCCTGTCCGCGGTCGACGCCGACTTGCAGCGCAATATTCAGCTTCTTAAACAGCGGCCGTGGTTCGATATTCCGATTGTCTACAACAATGGCGGCCGCGCCATTCTGGCCCTGGAAAAAGGACAGCCCGGCGACCGCGCTTTCGCTGATGCCTTTGCGGCTTGGGGCAACTAAACTCGGGTCGTTTGGCCGTTCGATACTGGAATTCGGATCGGAGTTTCGAGTGAGGACACGCGCGAAGATGAATAAGCCGAATTCGGCCGCTGGTCCCCACATCGCCTCGGCGCTGCGCACGCTGGCGACCGAATCCGACGGCATGGCGGCGTTGGCGGCGGCGATGTCGGACGGACTGGGCGCGCCTTTCGTCGCCGCCGTCGAGGCCATTCGCGCCGCGCGCGGCCGCGTCATCGTCACCGGCATGGGCAAATCCGGTCACGTCGCGCGCAAGATCGCGGCGACGCTGGCCTCGACCGGCACGCCGGCGTTCTTTGTTCACGCCGCCGATGCCAGCCACGGCGACCTCGGCATGATCACCTCCGACGACGTCATGCTGGCGCTGTCGTGGTCCGGTGAAACCGAAGAGCTGAAAGACCTGATCACCTATTCCCGCCGCTTCCGCATCGCGCTGATCGCCATCACGGTGAATGCCGAAAGCACGCTCGGGGAGGCCGCTGATATCGTCCTGACGCTGCCGGCGGCGAGCGAAGCCTGCCCGCACAATCTCGCGCCCACGACATCGTCGCTGATGCAGCTGGCGCTGGGCGACGCCTTGGCCATGGCGCTTCTGGAAACCAGAGGCTTCACCGCGCTCGACTTCGGCGTATTTCATCCCGGCGGCAGGCTCGGCGCAGCGTTGAAATTCGTTCGCGACGTCATGCATCCGGGTGATGCCGTGCCTTTGATCAAACGCGGCGCGCCGATGTCGGAAGCGATCGTCGAAATGTCGGCGAAAGGTTTTGGCTGCGTGGCGGTGATCGACCCAGACGGCAAGCTGGCCGGCGTGATCACCGACGGCGACCTGCGCCGTCACATGCGCGTCGACTTGCTGCAAGCACGGGTCGATGCGGTCATGACGGCCTCGCCGAAGACCGTCCGCCCCGACCAATTGGCGAGCGAGGCGCTGCAAATTCTCAATTCGTCGAAAATCACGGCGCTCATGGTTGTGGAATCGGGCCGGCCGGTCGGCATCGTGCATTTTCACGATTTGCTGCGTGCCGGCGTGGCGTGATGCCGCAAGCGCGCGATCGCAGTTCGGTACAAAGCGACTGCGCGCTAGTAGAGCCCGCCCTTTACGACGCTGGTGTCTTCGGCGGGCGGATTTTCGACGGGCTCTGCCGGCGCTTCGCGTTGAGCGTCCTCCGGCTGCGCGCTTGCCGGCGCGGCGACCGATTGTACGCGGCCGATCTGGAGCTTGCCGTTCTTGGCCTTTCGCGGCGGTGTGCTTGTCGCCGCGGTGCCGGTTGCCCCCGTCGCGGCGTCGGGGGATTTTGCCGCGTCCGGCGCAGCTTCGCCGTGAGCGACGAACTCGTCATAGCCTGGAGCGCCGGGCCGCGGCGGCACGTCCGGCGGCAGGCCGCCGGCCCAATGCGGCCAATGATCCGCCATGTAGCCGGCAAACGGACTGCACGCGGCGAGCATCGCGCCGAGCCAAAGCACCGCGCCTACGGCCACGAGCCGTTTGACAATCATGTCGGCCGCCGGGTTGTTGGGCCCGATCGGCGAATGCATCGAGCGCTGTTAACCATCGTGTCCGATCGCGTAGCCGGTCATTAGCGGTGTCGTCATGCCAACCCGTCGCCCTGCGACAACCCGCTCGCCGCGTCCCGTTTTAGAATACGGGCATTCGCGTTTTCAATTGGCTAAGCCCGGTTCCAGATGGACAGTTTTCGTGGCGGGACTGTGGTCGGCGCGCCCGATCCCTAAAATCCCAATCCCTGATATCCGGCCCGCATTGCCGAACGTGATGCGGCGTGCCGCGCTCGCCGCGATGCTGACCGCGCTGCCCGGATGCAGCGAAATCGCGCTATCGAACGGCGCCATACCACCCGGCATGCAACCGCCTTACGTCTCGCTCGCCACCAAATATCTGCAATCCACATTGAAGGACGTTCGGTCCTTTGACGGGTTCGAGATCTCGCCGCCGCGCTGGGTCAATACCGTCAAGGGCTGGAACTGGCTGACTTGCGTACGTTTCCACGACCACGGACACACGCGCATCTATGCGATTTTCATTCAGGAGAATGTCGTCAGCGATGCGCGCTATGCCGTTGGAACGGATGCCTGCGAAGCGCAAACCTACACGCAATTCGATCTGGTATCGGGTGAACTCGGGCGGCCGACCGCCCCGGTGCAGCCGCCGCTCTATTAGAGCATGATCCCGAAAAGTGGAAACCGGTTTCCCGCCTTCGCGAAGCCCGGTTCGGCGGGCAAAGGAAGGTCGGACAAGATCGTGCTCAAATGAAGCATCCAGCCACTCTATCAAGTGTCATGCCCGCTTTTTATCTTGCCGCCGCGATGATTCGACGATCTTGGCATCCGCGTGAGGGGCGCCATGAACCGGGATGCTCTATCGGGATATGCGCCGCGACCTCCCCTCTTTCCTGGGCCACCAACCAGATCACGACATGAATCGCGAGACCGATAGCGCGGCGCGGCGCGTGCTCGTCACCGGCGCGACCGGCTTTCTCGGTCGCGCCGTGGTCGCGGCGTTTGCCGATAACGGTCAAATCGTTCGCGCCGCCGTCCGGCGCGCACCGGTTCCGCCGTTCCGCGACGATATCGAGGTGATTCAACATCCGGATCTCGCGGAGGCGTTCGATTGGCGGCCGTTGCTCGGCGGCGTGGATACGGTGATCCATCTCGCCGGCATTGAACGCGGCCGCGGAATTCGGCCGGCGCTCTACGATCTCCTCAATCATCAAGCGACAGCCCGGCTCGCGAGCGCGGCGGCACAAGCCGGTGTCCGCGATTTCGTTTACGTCTCTTCGCTCTCGGCGCAGCACGGGCCTGTCGCCGATCACGCGCTGACCGAGCGCGATGCGGCAGCGCCCGTCGATGCGCAGGGCCGTTCGAAGCTCGCTGCGGAGGAAGCCGTGCGTCTATCGGGCGTGCCGTTCACGATTTTGCGGCTGGTTCCGGTTTACGGCCCCGGCATGAGCGGCGGTCTTGCATTCTTGTTGCGGGCGGCGGTCTCGCGCATTCCGCTGCCGGTGCGCGATTTCACCAACCGGCGATCCTATCTCGGTATCGATAATCTTCTGTCGGCACTGAACTTCGTCGTCGCGGCACAAGCGGCGAGCGGAGAAGTCTATTTGGTCGCCGATCCAGGAATTCCGCCGAATATGGCCGACCTGATCACGGCGATTCGGCACGCCGAGGGCCGCCGCGCGCTGCTCTTGCCGTCGCAGGCTCAATACGCCGAGGTGCCGCTCCGCATGGCGGGGCTTGGTGACCTGTGGGACCGCTACTGCGGCAACCTGCGCGTCGATGTGGGCAAGCTGATCGCGGCCGGCTGGCACCCGGTTTATGACACGCGAACCGGCATTTCGAGGCTGACACAGAATTCCGGCGTCGCCTTGCGCCGCGTCACGCCGCCTGCCGCACCGTCAGCGCCTGATCGACCGCCGACACAACCTGATTGACGGTCAACTCGTCGAGACATTGGCTGCGGCTATCGAGCCGGCGGTCGCAGCCTTCGTGCTGGCAGGGTAGGCACAGTAGCGGATTTTGCACGAGCCAGACATTGCCGCGCCGCTGGATCGTGCCGGACGGCGCCCAGGGACGATCGAGGCCGCCCTGCGGCCATGGTCCCCAAATGCGCGGATCGGTCGGACCATAGAGCGCCACCGTCGGCGCTCCGGTGGCCGCCGCGAGATGCGTGACGGCGGTGTCGGGACCGACATAGACCCGCGCGGCGCGGATGACGCCGGAGAGGTCCGGCCATTCGAGCTTGCCGTCGAGACGCACGACATCGCTGCCGTGCCAGACCTCGTCGAGATAGGCCCGATCCGCGGCGGCGCCGGTGACAACGGTGCCGAGGCCGCGCTCGCGCAAGGCCGTCGCGAGCTGACGCCAGCCGTCGACGGTCCAGCGCTTGTAGGTATACATCGGCGCCGCATGCACGACCGCATAGGATTGCGATGGTGCAAGCCCGGCGCGCGTTGCGCCGGAGGGACAAACGATTTCGGTAGCAGCGGGAATGCCGAGCAGTCCGGTCAGCCGCAGGACATCGAGAACGCGATGCTGCTCGCGATCGGTCGTGGCGAAGCGGCGGAGCAGAAAACGCTTCGTCGCGGCGGCAAGCCCGTCGGCTTCGAGCAAGCCCACGCTTTGCCGTCCGGCGATCCATGCCAAAGTCGTCGGCCGGTCACCAGTCTGCGTCGACAGCGCCAGGTCGTAGCGTTTGCCGATCCGCTTGAGCAGCGAGAGATTTCCAGCGAGACCCGGGCGGTGCGGAATCGCCAGGATATTTGCGAGATCGGGATTGCCCGCCAATATGCCTTCGGTGCCGGAAAACACCAAAGCGTCGATGCGCGCCGCGGGATAGGCGCGTTTGAGGCTGCGGATGAGCGGCGTCGTCAGCAGCACATCGCCGAGCCGGCGAAGCGCCACGACAAGAATCCGCGGAGTATTGGGCAGTCGCATGGGCGTCATCGCTGCGCCATTGCCGAATTTCGCGGCTCCGGTGTGTCGTATTCGGCGTCGAGCGCAGACATGCCGCGCGTCGCGCGCACGCGGTCGCCGCTCATGACCTCGTCAAGCCGCGCCCGATTAGCCGGCAATTGCGAGCGGTCGTTGTGAGGATGCCACAGATGCAGCACGCCGGTCGCGAACCGGCCGTCTTTGCGTTGCACGCCGGCATGGAGGAGACGCACCACGAGATCGGAATCCTCCAGGCCCCAGCCGGTATAGCTGCAATCGAAGCCGTCGATACCATCGAGGTCACTTCGCGCCACGGCCAGATTGCAGGTTTGTGCGCCTTCCCAGTTGCCGCGGTTAAGCCTGCGCAGCGGCCCGAGCGGCAGGCGCAGCGTCGGCACCAACCGATTGATGCCGCCACGGAGCCGCTCGCGCAGCAGTGCTGTGAAATTCCATCGCTCCGCCGCCGTGCCTTGCGCAAGCACGGACTGCGTCAATTCGCGGGACAAAAGGATGCGATTGCCGGTGACGAACCAGCCCGGCTCGGCCAGCCGCCGATGCGCGGCGACAAAGTCGGCGCCCGCCAGGCAATCGCCGTCGAGAAAGACGCACAACTCACCGTCGCTCGCCATGATGCCGCGATTGCGGATCTCGCCGCCGCGGAAGCCGCGATGCTCATGGCTTACGTGCTTGAGCGGCACCGGCAGGCGCGAGCGCCAGCCTTCGATGAGCGCCGCCGTTTCCGGACGCGAGCCGTCGGCGGCGATGACGATCTCGAAATTCCGGTCCGATTGGCGCGAGAGCGCGCGCAAGGCCGCGTCGAGCGCGTCCTCACGATTATAGGTTGTGACAATGACGGAGATGAGCGCCATACCGCTCACGATGAACGCTCCGCTTCAAGGCCCCAAACCCCGGGGCGCTGCACACATCCTGCGATCGCAGCATTTGCCCCCAGTCTTTGGCGGCGTGCAACACTGGACAGTGCGACCCAAGCAAGGTAGCCCAGGCAGTTGCTATAGTAATAAATGAATCTAGGTTCATATATATGATATGAATGATAATTCATATTATAGCTCGCGTGCGGTGAACCCGGCGGAATCGGGCGACGGCTCGCCCATTCTCATCGTGCCCTACCTTTGGATCGGCGACTTCGTCCGCTGCCATTCGGTGGTAAAGCTGATGCGGCAGCGTTTTCCTGATCGTCCCGTCGATATGCTGGCGTCAACGCTCTGCGCGCCGCTGACCGATTACATGCCGGGGGTCCGGAAGGCGGTGGTTGTCGATCTGCCGCGCAGCCGCCTCGCCTTGGCGCAGCAAAAAGCGCTGGCCGAGCGCCTCAGGCGCGAGGGCTATGGCACCGCCCTGATCATGCCGCGCACCTGGAAAGCGGCGCTGGCCCCCTATTTCGCCGGCATTGGCGAACGCACCGGCTTTGTCGGCGAGGCGCGGTTTTTCCTGCTCAACGACCTGCGCCACGGCGAGAAAAAACTGCCGCGCATGGTCGACCGTTGCGGCGCGCTGGCGCTCCCGCGGGACGCAAAGCTGCCGGCGGACTGGCCCTTGCCGGAGCTCAGAGTGGCGCGCGAGGCGACCGAAGCCTGGCGCCACAAGCGTGGGCTCGGCGGCGACGATCGCCCGGTCGTGGCGCTGGCGCCGGGCGCCGTGGGCCCGGCGAAGCGCTGGCCCAAGGACTATTACGCGGCCGTGGCGCGAAAGCTCCTGGCCGAAGGGTTTGCGGTCTGGATCCTCGGCGGTCCAGGCGAGAAGGCTTTGGCGACGGAGATTGTCGGCGACACGCAGGCCCGCGACCTCACCGGCAACGACCTGCGCGATGCCATCCTCGCGCTCGCCTGCACCACCGCCGCGGTGTCGAACGATTCCGGCCTTTTGCATGTCGCGGCGGCGCTCGGCACGCCGGCGGTCGGGATTTTCGGCCCGACCAGCCCCTGGCATTGGGCGCCGCTCAATCCATTGGCCGGAACCATGGAAACAGCGACCAAGCTCGATTGCCGGCCCTGCCATAAACCGGTCTGCCGCCTCGTGCACCATCGCTGCATGCGCGATATCGTGCCGGAAGAGGTCATCTCGGCCGTCGCAAAGGCCCTGACGGCAGTCCAGCCCGGGCGCAACGTCGGACAGCCCGGCCTAACGACCTGTTCAACAAATCAGTGTAGTTCGAAACGGCCCTTGAAGAGCGAACCCAGGAGAACGAACACATGACGGTCCTGGTCACCGGCGGCGCCGGCTATATCGGCAGCCAGATGGTGAATGAGCTGAGCGATGCCGGCGAGCGCGTCGTCGTGCTCGACAATCTTTCCACCGGACACCGCTGGGCCGTGCCCGATAGCGTGCCGCTCATTGTCGGCGAGACCGGCGACCAGCCGCTCGTCAGCAAGCTCATCCGCGAGCACGACGTCGGTGAGATCATCCACTTCGCCGCCTCGATCGTCGTTCCGGATTCGGTGCGCGATCCGCTCGGCTATTACCGCAACAACACCGCCAATTCGCGCGCGCTGATGGAGTGCGCGGTCAAGACCGGCGTGCGCCATTTCATCTTTTCCTCGACGGCTGCGGTCTACGGCAATCCGGCGACTATTCCAGTTTCCGAAGACGCACCGACACAACCGATCTCGCCTTACGGCTGGTCGAAGCTGATGACCGAGATCATGCTCGGCGATGCCGGCCGCGCCCATAGTTCGACGCACGATGGCCTCACGCATGTGATCTTGCGCTACTTCAACGTCGCCGGCGCCGATCCGCAGAACCGCAGCGGCCAATCGAGCCCGGCGGCCACGCATCTGATCAAGGTCGCCGCCGAAACCGCGCTCGGGCTGCGGCCGAAGCTGCAAGTCTTCGGCACCGATTATCCGACGCCGGACGGCACCTGCATCCGCGATTACATTCACGTCAGCGATCTTACGCGCGCACATTCGGACGCGCTGCGTCATCTGCGCTCGGGCGGGCCGTCGCTGACGCTCAATTGCGGATACGGCCATGGCTTCTCGGTCCTTGAAGTGATCGACACGGTCAAACGCATCGCCGGCGTCGACTTCAAGGCGGAGATGGCGCCGCGGCGCGAGGGCGATCCGGCGCAGATCGTTGCGGCGAGCGAACGGGTGCGCACGGCGCTCGGCTGGCAGCCGCGTTTCGACGATCTTGCAACGATCGTCACGCACGCGCTCGCCTGGGAACGCGAACTCATGCGGCGGCGCTCCGTCGCCGAGCCGCGATCGGCGAGCCAACGCGCCGCACGCGTCTGACGTCGTCCGGGGTTATCTGAGAAAAAGCCAAGCCATTCCGGCCGCCACCAGAAGAAACGAAGCAGCCGAATAGAAGATAATCTCGACGGAATGTAGCGGGGCGTGATTCGCCATAGCGGGATCATGCGCGCCCTCGCGGCGGATGGATAGGCGTTTCTCAGAAATCCGGACGAAACATCGGCGGCGCGCCTCGAAGCGGGGCACCTGTCGCGTTACCAAAATGCTCGCGATGCCCGCAGACGGCGACCCATAGACCGTGATATGTAGGTGATCAGCCGGCGCAAAGCCAATGCGTAAGGGCGCGTGATCGACAGTCTGTAAGCCGTGCCTGAAACGATCAATTCGGGAAACCGACTGGCGAGTGCTGCTGCAGGAGAACCGGCGATGACAGATCAGATCCACAAATTCAAGGTCGGACAAACGGTCGATCTTATTCCATCGACTTTTCGATCGGCCGCGAATGGCTCCTACCAGATTATAAGTCTGCGGCCGGCGGAAGACGGAAGCACGCGGTATCGAATCAAGAGCAAGAGCGAATCCCACGAGCGGGTGGTCTCGGAAAGCGATCTGATTCTTCCGCCGAAATTCTAATCCTCGTGGACCGACCGGAGGAGCGCTAGCTCTCGTCCGCGAGACGCCTGAAGTCGGTGAGGACGGCGGTGATCAGCCTCTGCCGCCGCGGATCCTGCGCAGCGGGCGTCGCTGCGAAGCAATTAAGAAGATAGCGCGCTTTATCGGCCGCCTCATGCCAATTTGCCGCCGGCGCCGCAATCAAATGTGCTTCCAGTTCATCTTGGCGAAGTCGCAATTCTTTTTCGTTGGCTTCCACGTTCGCCAAAAGCCTGCGAAGTTCCGTAGCCTTCTGCGCCGCCATCCCGCGACGCTGATCGAGGTCGATGGTCCGGTCGGTCACGATCGCACACCGCGCCGCGCCAGCGGATAACCCGCGTCCTCGTACAAACGGCGGATGTCGTCGCTGCTGTATCGGCGCTCGTCGACTTCAAGGAAAGCGCCAACAAGAAGCTCCGGCGCAAGTTCCTCGATGGCAAAACGGATGGCCTGTGAAGCATGCGCGAACCGCTTGTACCCGAGCGGCTGCCGCCGCGGAACGCGCCTGCGCGTCGGGAACAGTTCGGCGGCGGCGTTGTAGTCGAATTCGGCGGTGCGCGCTTCGGGCTGTGTCGCCGGCGCATCCTGGGCGCGGGCGCCGGAAAGGGCCTTGGTCATTGGATTATCTCCAAAAAAGATAAAATACGATCTGTGCAAAGGCCAGCAAACGCAGCCTCATATATGTAGCATACGAAGCCGATGTCAGTTCGGCCAAAAGATATATTTCGCGATTGCAGGACGCAGCGATGCTCGGCGGCGGTGACGCCCGAGCGCCGGCAAACTAAAGCGGCCCAGCATCCAAGCGGTCGAGCGACGGATCGGCCGTGACCAACAATCCGCGGCGCGACAGCGCCTGCTTCAACTGTTGAATCGCGACGTCCGCGGTCGCGGTACTGTTGGCTTTTTCGATGTGCCGCAGTAACGCTTTTAAGGCAGGGTCCTTGTCTCTGATCACCCACCTGCGCGCGAACACTTTGGCTTCGTGCAAACTCGCAACCCGGACCACTTGGGTCGCGCCGGGAAAACCGGCGTCGAAATAATCATTCGGGTGCACTGACATTCGTTCCCCCAGGCTTCAATTCGCTACCGTGCCGCACTTTGCCGGATAAGTGCAACGCGCCGGCAGGAATGATCCCCGCTGTCCTTTGGGAGATTTTCCGGCCCGCTATTTTTTGGTTCGTCGCTGAAATGCCTCCCGGGCGCGCCGTCCCGGCTTCCCCGGAGATCCTGCCAACGGGGACGCCTTTGACAAATCCCCCGATTTCTATATAGCCAAGCGCAGGCAGGTACCGCCTTGTCCGAAGAGCTGCCCAAAACACGGCGATTTAGCAGTCTCCGCGCTCTTCCAAACGGCAGCCGCGCTGTCGACCAGCGGGTAGAACGTTGGCGGGCAGAACGTTCGCGGGTAGGACACGTCGAATAACGACGACGTTTTCGGATATCGGTTGAGGCTCCCGTCGCGGGCGCCATCGATAGCTCGAACTCGGCAAATATGCGCCATCGGTCCGAGCGCCGTGGCCATGGAAATCTTTTTCCGCTCGATTGAAGAGGAACGCCGCGTGCAGGTTCTCGTCCGAGACAATAATGTGGATCAAGCGCTCAAGGTGCTAAAGAAAAAGATGCAGCGCGAAGGCGTCTTCCGCGAGATGAAGCTCCGCGGCCATTACGAAAAGCCATCGGAGAAGAAAGTGCGGGAAAAGGCGGAAGCAATCCGTCGCGCCCGCAAGCTAGCCCGGAAAAAATTGCAGCGCGAAGGCCTCCTGCCGATGAAGCCTCGGCCGGTGCCCGGCGCGGCCGGCAGAAGCGGTCCGCCGCGCAGCCCCCGCTTCTGATCTCGCAATAGGGCGAAGCTCCCTCTGCGACGACCAGGATCGGCCCATCGCTGGCGCGAGCGAAATCCCCGAGTTTCGCTTCGAGCCGGCGAAAATTCGTGTTGAATCAACCCCGAGCGCTGAATTTACTTAAATCTTGCCCGCTCCGTGGGCAAGAACGCGCCCCCGCGGCCATTGCCCTTCGCGGCCTATGCGGGCAAACAGTTCACGCATGAAACCTGTCACAATATTCGCCACAGCCAGTTCCGCGGACGATTATTCGACTTATACCCTGGTGCGCCGCCTGCTGGTGGATGAGGCGCTCGAACATTGGCCGCGCTACGCCTTGGCCTCTGCGCTGATGGGGATCGCCGCTGCCGGCACGGCGCTGACCGCCTATCTCCTCGGCTCCATGACCAACGAGGCCTACGTCAACCGCAATTATCACGGCATCGTCGTCATCGGCATCATCGCCATGGTGATTTTCACGGCGAAAGGTTTTGCGACTTACGGTTCGACGGTCACGCTGTCGTGGATCGGCAACAGCATCATCGCTGACAATCAGCGCCGTTTGTTCGACAAGCTCTTGAGGGAGGACATCGGCTTTTTTGCCGACCGTCATTCCTCCGAATTCATCGCCCGGCTCACCACCGGTGCGGCGGCGGTGAGCGGCGTGATCAATCTCCTCATCACCGCCATCGGCCGCGATCTGATGTCGCTGATCGGGCTTTGCGTCGTCATGGTGATCCAGGATCCGGCGATGTCGCTGATCGGCTTTGTCGCGGCGCCGCCGGCCTTCTACTTCTTGCGCAAGGTGATCCGCCGCGTGCGCGGCATCGCCCGCCTGCAATTCACCGGCGGCACCCGCATCATCGAGACCATGCAGGAAGCGCTGCAAGGCATGCGCATGGTCAAGGCGTTCGGTCTCGAAGACGAGATGCGGCGCCGCCTCAATGAAAGCGTCACGGCGGTCCAGCACGAGTTCGAACAAGATGGCGCGCGTCGCCAATCGCGCCAGCCCGATCATGGAAATGCTCGGCGGCTTTACCGTGGCGCTGGCATCGATCTATGGCGGCTATCGCGTGGTCGAGACCGGCGCGACGCCGGGCGAATTCGTCTCCTTCATGGCGGCGTTCCTCCTCGCCTACGAGCCGGCCAAGCGGCTGGCCCGCCTCAATATCGACCTCAATAACAACCTGGTCGGCGTCCGCGTACTCTACGAGATCCTTGACACCCCCGCCGGCGAACCGAGCGACGATACCCGGCCGGCATTGCAGCTTTCGCAATCGCGCGTCGAGTTCGACCACGTGAATTTCGCCTACCGCGCCGACGCGCCGGTGCTGCAAGGCATGAACCTTGTCGCGCAGCCGGGACAAGTCACCGCACTGGTCGGCCCGTCCGGCGGCGGCAAGTCGACCGTACTCAATCTGCTGTTGCGCTTCTACGATGTCGGGTCCGGCCAAATTCTGATCGACGGCCAGAATATCGCTACGGTGTCGCGCGGCTCGCTGCGCCACCAGATCGCCTATGTCGGTCAGATCGTGCATCTGTTCCGCGGCACGACCCGCGAGAACATCGCGCTCGGCAAACTCGGCGCCAGCGATGCCGAGATCATTGCCGCCGCCAAGGCCGCGCATGCGCACGATTTCATCATGGGCTTTCCGTTGGGTTATGATACCCAAGTCGGCGAGCACGGCTTGCAGCTCTCCGGCGGCCAGCGCCAGCGCATTTCGATCGCGCGAGCGCTGATCAAGAACGCGCCGATCATCCTGCTCGACGAGGCGACCGCGTCGCTTGATTCGGAATCCGAGCGGCACGTCCAGGAAGCCGTCGCCGAATTGTGCAAGGGCCGCACGACGCTCGTCATCGCCCACCGGCTGTCGACCATTATGCACGCCGATACGATTCTGGTCATTGAAAACGGACAGGTCGTCGAGAGCGGCCGGCACGACGAGTTGCTGCGCAAGAACGGCCGCTATGCCAGCTTCTATCGCCTGCAGCTCCGCGAGCAATCCTCGCCGGCGCAAGACATGATCGTTCAGCCGGCGCCGGTTCCTGAGATCGCGCCATCCGTTTGAATGCCAAACGTCCCTTTCCCTCCAACCTGAAAAGCCAGCATGAGCACCGACGCGAAAAGCTATGTCATTCCGCAGCCGCCGCAGGCAGCGATTGCCGTTGCCGGCACCAGCAAATATTTCCCGGTCCGCCGGCTGTGGTGCGTCGGCCGCAATTATGTCGAGCACATCAAGGAGATGGGCAATGACGTGCGCGAGCCGCCGTTCTTCTTCGCCAAGCCGGCCGACGCCATCGTGGCGGACGGCGGCACCTCGCCCTATCCGTCGCTCACCAAGGACATGCATCACGAGGTCGAGCTGGTCGTCGCGCTCAAGAGCGGCGGCCGCAGCATTCCGACCGAGAAGGCGCTGGATTGCGTCTACGGCTATGCCGTCGGCATCGATCTGACGCGCCGCGATCTGCAGATCGCCTCGCGCGATATCAAGCGGCCGTGGGAAGTCGGTAAGGCGTTCGACCACTCCGCGCCCTGCGGCCCGCTCAAGCCGGCTTCCGAGATCGGACATCCGGCGAAGGGCCGCATCACGCTCAAGGTCAACGGCAAGATGCGTCAGGACGGCGACCTCAATCAGATGATCTGGAACGTGCCGGAAATCATCTCGAAACTGTCGGAGATGGTCGAGCTCGCACCCGGCGACATCATTATGACGGGTACGCCGTCGGGCGTCGCCGCCACCATCGCCGGTGACAAGATCGAGTGCGAGGTCGAGGGCGTCGGCAAGCTCGACGTCACGATTGGGCCGCCGCTGAAGTAATTCGCTAACCAAGAAGCTCCGTTGTCGAGCCTCGGATTGCGGGCATCGCAATCCGGGGGCACAGCGCCATTTTTTCGTTATTTGCATTGGATTAACGCGGGCCCGCACGCGCCCGAATGTCCGCCGGAACTCGAGGAGACGTGGTGCGTTAGGAGGGAACCATAATCCGATTGGAGCCAGCTATGGTCGCCCGGCGTGTCACATTGCAGATACAATCACCCATTCCTTTTGGCGACGTCACCATGGTGCCTGCCCCGATCAGCGGGCGTCCGGAAGCCGAGATGGCACGCGCCATGGCGGCCGCGCTCTCCGATGTCGAGGCGCCCAGCGCGACCGATGTCTATCAACGGCTCCGGCAAGCCTTCCCGCTGGCGCCGCTCAGCGTGCGCGTCGGCGCACTTGCGGCGCTCATGGAGAAAATCCGTCGTCCGTCGCACTAGCCTCATCAAAGCCCGAGATAAGCCGCACGGACACGGTCATTGGACAACAGCTCGCCGCCGCTGCCCGTCAGCGTGATGCGCCCATTTTCCAGAACATAGGCGCGGCTCGCGAGCTTCAGCGAGAGCGCGACGTTTTGCTCGACCAACAAGCAAGTCATGCCGTCGCGATTGAGGTCGCGGATCACCTCGAGCACGCCATGCGCGATGGTTGGCGCGAGGCCGAGCGAGGGTTCGTCGAACATGACAAGGTCCGGCGCGCCCATCAGGCAGCGCGCGATAGCGAGCATTTGCTGTTCGCCGCCGGACAAGGTGCCGGCCGGCTGCTGCGCGCGCTCGGCAAGTCGCGGGAAAATGGCAAAGGCCCGTTCGCGGTTCTTCGCCCGCCCAGCGCGCGCCCGCGGCACCATCGCGCCCATGTCGAGATTCTCGTCGACCGACAGCGTCGGAAAAACCTGACGGCCCTCGGCGACCTGTCCGATGCCGAAATCGCAAACGCGGTGGCTCGGCCAGCCGGTGATGTCGGCGCCGCGAAACGATATCCGGCCGCGCGCCGGCTTGAGCATTCCGGCAATCGTGCGGATCAGCGTGGTCTTGCCGGCGCCGTTAGCGCCGACGATGGCGACGATGGCGCCCTCCTCGATGGTGAGCGAGATTGCGTCGAGCGCCTGCGCATCGCCGTAAAATACGTCGAGCTCTTCGACGCGCAGCATCACACCGTCTCCACACCAAGATAGGACTGCACGACCGCGGGATCGCGCACGACGGCCTCCGGCGCGCCCTCCGCGATCGCGGTGCCGTGATCGAGTACCAGAACGCGCGACGCCAGCGCCATGACGGCGCGCATGACGTGCTCGATCAAAACTATGGTCAAGCCGCTGTCGCGATTGAGCGACAGCAACGTCGCCACCATACGGTCGGTCTCGGTCGGCCGCAGCCCGGCCATGACTTCGTCGAGGAGGAGCAGTCGAGGCCCGGTCGCCAACGCACGGGCGACTTCGAGACGCTTGCGATCGGGCAGCGTCAGGGTCGCGGCGAGCTGGCCGCGCTTGTCAAACAAATCGAGGCGCTGCAGCAAGGTCAGCCCATGATCGCGCGCCGCGGCCACACTGCGGTGGCGCTGCAAAGCGCCGACGATGACATTGTCTTCCACGCTGAGACCGAGAAACGGCCGCACCAGCTGGAACGTGCGCGCGAGACCGCGGCGGCACACCGCATCCGCCGTCGTCCCGTCGATCCGGGCACCGGCAAATGCGATCGATCCGTCAGTGGGCGCCATTGCTCCGGCGATCAGATTGAACAGCGTAGTCTTGCCGGCGCCGTTCGGACCGATCACCGCGAAAATCGCGCCTTCCGGCACGTCGAAGCTGACCTGATCGACGGCGACCAGCCCGCGGAAGCGCTTGCTGACGGACCGTACGGAGAGGAGCGCCGTCATCGCGGTCCCTCGGCAACACCGAGGCGGCGCGCCAGCCACGGCCACACTCCGTTAGGCAGCGCCAAGACGACGATGAGCAGGCAGACGCCATAGAACACCTGCTTGGCGCCCGGCAGGTCGAACCCGAAATGCAGCATCGCCGCGTTCAGCGCTTCGGCGAGACCGGTAATGACAAAAGCGCCGAGGATCGGTCCGAACAGCGTGCCGAGGCCGCCGATAATCGGACCGAGAATGATCTCGATGGAGCGCGAAATATTGAAAACCTGCTCGGGGAAGAGATTGTTATAGAAGAAGGCGTAGAACACGCCGGCGAAGGCGGTCACGGCGGCCGAGATCATCACCGCGTACATTTTATAGCGGAACGTATCGATGCCGGCGGCCCGCGCCGCGATTTCGTCCTCGCGGATGGCGAGCCAGAAATAGCCGATCCGGCTGGTCATCAACACGCGGCTGAAGATGAAAGCCAGCGCCGTCGCCGCCAGGATCACATAATAGAACATCGCCGGATTGCCGCGCAGCCGCCACAGATCGTTATGCGCGTATTGCGCCACCGGCAGGAACAATCCGGCCGAGGCATTGACGACGTCGAGATGATCGAAGCCGATGCGTGCGAACTCGGCAAAGGCGATGGTGAGGATGGCGAAATAGACGCCGGCAACGCCGAAGCGAAAGGCGAGGAAGCCGATGACGGCGCCGCAGGCGACGGTGACCGGTACGGCCGCGAGAAGCCCGATCCACGGTGCGACCCCGTAACGGGTGAACAGCAGCGCCGCGACATAGGCGCCGAGCCCGACATAGATGGCGTGGCCGAGCGAAAGCTGGCCGGCAAAGCCCATCATGATGTTCCAGGCCTGCCCGGTATAGGCGAAGTACAGAATGAGGATGAGGACCGTGAGCAGATAATCATTGGCCACAAGGGGCGCGAAAAGAAGCGCCGCCCCGAGCAAGGCAAGGAGAAGCAGGGCGCGCGGCGTGAGATCGCCGGCCAGGCGCGCGATCACGCGAACCTCTTGCCGAGAAGGCCTTGCGGCCGGAACAGCAAGACCAGAACGAGGATGCCGAAGGCGAACATGCTTTTGGCCGACGGCGTGAACAGCAGTCCGGCAAAAGCCTCGGTAAAACCGATCAGCACGCCGCCAAGCAGCGCACCCGGCATCGAACCGAGCCCGCCGGTGACGACGATGACGAAGGCGAGCAGCGTATAGGTCGGTCCCAGCATCGGCGTCACGTCGATGATGAGCGTCATGATCGCACCGGCGGCGCCGACACAGGCCGCGCCGATGGCGAAGGTGAGCGCATAAAGGTGTTTGACGTCGAGCCCGACCACCAGCGCGCCGGTGTAATTATCGGCGCAGGCGCGGATCGCCGTGCCGATGCGCGTCAAGCGGAAGAAGGCAAACAGCAGCGCTGCGAGTACGATGGCGGCAGCGCCGGCATAGAACTTCGACGCATCGACGATCAGCGGGCCGATCTGAAAACTGTCATAGGCATAGGACGTCTGCACGCTGCGGGCATCCGGACCGAAAATGATCAGGAGCGCATTGACGATGATCAGCCCCAACGCCACCAGCAGCAGGAACTGACTATGCTCGGGCCGGGTGATGAAGGGATTGATCAGCCCGGCCTGCAACGCGTAGCCGCAGACGAACAGCACTGCCGCGATCGGTAGGAGCATCAGCAACGGATCGAGATGAAACTGCGAAAACAGCACGACCGCGAGATACATCGCGACCGTCATCATCTCGCCGTGGGCGAAATTGACGACCCGGACCACACCGAAAACAACCGAAAGCCCAAGCGCCATCAAGCCGTAGACTAGACCAGTCAAAATCCCGCCGACGGCGACATTCAAATAGACGTCGAGCGACACAGCAGCGCCTTCAGCTACGGCTCTGATACGGCGTCATCGGCCATTCCGGCTTGGCTTGCGCGGCCTCCTTCGGCGCCAGCGTCAAAAGCTTGCCGCCGCGATTCTGGATCGTGCCTTCCTTGAGCTTGTCGTTCTGGCCCTTGGCGTTGAACTGAATGCCGGGACCGATGCTGACATTGTCGGTGATATTGGTGGCGCGGATGGCATCGGCCAGCGCCTTGGGATCGGCCGAACCGGCGCGCTTATAGGCGTCGGCGGCGATCAACAGCGCCTCGAACGTATAGACGTGATTGGTGCTGAGATTGACGCCGGGGCTGCTCTTCGCCAAGGCCGCTTCGAGCACCTGGGCGAGCTTTTTGTTCGGGTCCTGGAACGGATCGAGACTGATCGGGCCATCGGAAAGCTTGCCCAGCGTCTTGAGATATTGATCCTCGTACCAGCCCGGCCCCATGCTCAGGATCGCCTGCGGCGTCCAGCGCTGCTTGACCAGTTCGCGCGTCAGCAGCATCGCGTCGTTGAGGCGGCTGACGACAAGGAGCGCATCGGCATTGGCGGCTTTGGCCTTCGCCACCTCGACCGACAGATCGCGCGCCGCAGGATCGTAGGCGATCTCGTCGACGATCGTGTACGGCATGTTGAATTTCGGCATGACGACGCTGATACCCTTCGACATCGCAGTGCCGAACGTGTCGTTGACATGCATGAAGACGACGGTCTTGGGCGCCGCGCCAACGATGTTGAAAAGCTCGAGCTGATTGGCAAAGGCGCCGGAAAGAATCATCGGCGCGGTCGGAAAATTCCGAAAGACGAATTTGTAGCCCTGTTCCGTGATGTCGGGCGCGGCGGCAATATTGATGATGAGCGGGATGCCTTTTTGCTCGGCGACCTGCGCGATGGCCGCGGTCTGGCCGGAATCGAAGGCGCCCACCAAGAGCTGCGCGCCGTCATTGATGAGCTTCTCGGCGCGGGCGCGCGCGGTATCGACATTGGATTCGGTGTCGGCGTCCATGATGGCGAGGTCGGGTAGCCCGAGCGATTTCAGGATCGCCGGCGCAACATCGACGCCGCGCTGGCAGTCCTGACCAATTCCGGCCTCAAAGCCCGAACGCGGCAGGAGGACACCGACTTTCAATGCGGCGCTTTGGGCGCGCAGAATGGCGGGAGCTGTAAGGCTTGCGGCCGTCGCAGCGGCGCCGGCGAGCAAATGACGGCGATTGGGCCGTACCCGGACATGCATCATGGACATCCTCCCCGGAAGGCTTTTCTTCGTTGACGTCAAAATGCTAGGGAACCGTTGCCCCTGCGGCAAGCACTGATTTACCCGCCAAAAAGCCGCATCACCGCGTCCGCAATGCACAAAAGGCGCCGGTCGTGGCCGTTGCGCGCGACCAGCATCAGTCCGACCGGAAGCGCGGTATCCGGCAGCGGCAGCGAGATGGCGCAGAGGTCGAAGAAATTGATGATGGAGGTGTTGCGCAGCACCGCTGCATTGCGGGCGGCGAAGACACTTGGATCGGCCACCTCGGCGATGGTCGGCGCGACGATCGACGTTGTCGGCATGACGATGACATCGAGCGTGGCAAGCCGCGCGTCCATGTCGCGCACCTGCCGCGTCCATTCGCGAACGATCTCGGCGTAACCCGCTTCAGTTACGGCGCAACCGCGCTCGATGCGCACGCGGACATTCGGATCGATGTCGGCCGAGCGCCGCTTCAAGCGATCCCGATGCAAGGCGCAAGCCTCCGGCGGCACGACGCCGCCCTTGGCATTGATCGCCATCATGTCGTCCAGCAAAGAGAACTTTTCCCGGGTGATATGCGCGCCGTTGCCGTCAAGCTGCGCCAGCGCCGCCGCAAACGCCGCTTTTGTCGCGGCATCCAAATGTTCGAGCGGCAGCCCTTCGGCGACGCCGAACTTAACTCCGGTGAGTGCAATCGTCTCAAGCGGCGCGAACGCCTCGCCGGCCATGATCGCATCCGCCTTAACGCAATCGGCAACGCTGCGGGCGATCGGGCCGATCGAATCCAGCGTCTTGCTCAGCGGAAACGCGCCGACGGTCGGAACGCGCTGCCGGCTCGGCTTGAAGCCGACCAGGCCGCACAGCGCGGCCGGCACCCGGACCGAGCCGCCGGTATCGGTGCCGATGGCGATCTCGCTCATGCCGTCGGCGACCGTGATCGGCGCGCCCGACGAGGAGCCGCCGGGGACGCGCTTGCGGTCGCGCGGATTGCCCGGCGTACCAAAGTGAGGATTGGCGCCGATGCCGGAAAACGCGAATTCGGTCATATTGGTCTTGGCGACGATCACCGCACCGGCGGCACGGAGCCGCGCCACCGCGACGGCGTCGGCGGTGGCGGGCTTCGCCTCCTCGGCGAGGATCTTTGAGCCGGCGCGAGTCGGCTCGCCCGCGACATCGAATAAATCTTTGATGCTGATGATTGTGCCGTCGAGCGGGCCGAGGCTCGAACCAAGCGCGGCGCGAGCGTCCGCCGCATCGGCCGCGGCGCGGGCTCTGTCGGAATAGACCGTGAGGCAGGCCCGCGCGCCCTCGCCGTTCGGGTCGGCGATGTGCGAAAGCGCCTGTTCAAGTCGGTCGCGGCAGGATGGAAGCTTCATGAGGGCACTCGCGGCTGGCGTCGATCTGGAATATATACCCGTCATTAGCAGCGCGAACGATATTGGCGCAATTGCACGACCGCAGGCACAATTCAGGGAACGGGAGGCATGGAAAACGGTAAGCCGGTAATCAGTTTCATCGGCTTCGGCGAAGCCGGCCAGGCGATTGCCGCGGGCCTTCAGGAAGCGGGCGTCGTCGGACAGATGACGGCGTGGGATATTCTATTTCCGCGCCGCGAAGGCGAAAAGCTCGTGCAGGCCGCCGCGGCGATTGACGTGCGCCTAGCCGGCTCGGCGGCAGACGCGGTGCGCGAGGCCGACCTTGTCATTGCCGCGGTCACCGCGGCCTCGAGCGTCGAAGCGGCAAAATCGGTCAAATCGCACCTTGCCTCGGAACCCTTCTTCCTCGACATCAACTCGGTGTCGCCCGGCCGCAAGCAGGAGACAGCGAAGCTTTTGGGCGACACGGCGCGCTATGTCGATGTCGCAGTGCTCGCGCCGATTTATCCGGCGCGGCACCAGACGCCGATGCTGCTCGCGGGACCGCACGCCGAGACGGTTGCGCCCATGCTTGCCGCGCTCGGCATGCGCGCCAGCATCGCCGGGCCCGAAATCGGCGCGGCCGCGGCGATCAAGATGGTGCGCAGCGTCATGATCAAGGGCATCGAGGCGCTGACGGTCGAGTGCTTTCTCGCCGCTGCCCGCGCCGGCGTGATCGACGAAGTCGCGGCGTCGATGAAGAACAATTATCCCGGTCTCGATTGGGCGAAGGTCGTGCCCTACAACCTCGAACGCATGGCGAGCCATGGCGAGCGCCGCGCCGCCGAAATGGAAGAAGTCGCCGATACGCTGCGCGAGCTCGGCGTCGAGCCGCTGATGGCGGGTGCGACCGTCAAGCGCCAGCGCGAAATGGGCCAGATCGGCAAGCAGCAATCGGTGCGCGGCGCGCTCGACAAGGATCGTACCGCCATGCTCAACGCCATCAGCGCCGCGGCGCGCGACCGGCATTGACGATATCTATCGCCGCTTCTGCTGGGCGATGAATTCCGCGAGCCACCGATACGAGGCTTTCGGCGTGCGCCGCAGCTCGGGCTTGGCAAAATCCACGCGGATGACGCCGAAGCGCCGGCTGTAGCCTTGCGCCCATTCGAAATTGTCGAGCAACGACCAGACGAAATAGCCGCGCAGATTGACGCCTGCCGCGACAGCGCGCTGCGCCGCCGCAAGGTGATCGTGCAGATAGGCGATTCGCTCCGCGTCATGCACCACGCCGTCGGCTGAGACGATATCTTCGTAACAGGCGCCGTTCTCGGTGATGTAGATTTCGGGCTTGTTGTAGCGTGCGCTGACGCGGATCAGCTCTTCGGTGAGGCTCTTCGCATCGACCGGCCAGCCCATCGCCGTGACCGGCGTGCCGGGCGGCAAGGCGCCGAACCAAGCGCCGAACAGGCTGTCGGGCGCATCCCCGACATACATCGGCGCGTAGTAATTCATGCCGATGAAATCGAGCGGCTGATGGATTGTTGCGAGATCGTCGCCAATCACGAGCGGCGCAAAATCGCCGGCGACCGGCGCCGCATAGCGGCCGAGCATTTGCGGATCGAGACAGGCGCCGTTCCACATCGCTTCGAACCGCTCGGTGGCGCGGCGATCCTCTTCGCGGTCGGAAGCCGGCCGCGCCCGTTGCAGCGACACGATGGTGCCGATGCGAAAATCCGTCCGCTCGGCGCGCAGCGCCTGCACCGCGCGGCCATGCGCCAGATTCTGGTGATGCATCGCCGCCAGCATGTTCGGCAGGCCCTTCACGCCCGGCGCGTTGTCGCCGGTGCCGTAGCCGAACAGCGCATGAATGTTGGGCTCGTTGAACGTCATCCAGTGCTTGACGCGGTCGCCGAGGCGCTTGGCGACGATGCCGGCATAGTCGGCGAATTTTTGCGCGGTATCGCGGTTGCGCCAGCCGCCCTTATCTTCGAGCGCCTGCGGCAGGTCCCAGTGATAAAGACACAGCCATGGCGTAATGGCGCGGGACGCCAGCCCGTCGACCAGCCGATCGTAAAAATCGAGGCCGCGCTGCTCGACGACGCCTGAACCGTTCGGAAGAATACGCGGCCAGGCGATCGAAAAGCGATAATCGGTGAAGCCACCGCGCGAGAGTAGTTCGATATCTTCGGGCCAGCGGTGATAATGATCGCAGGCGACGTCGCCGGTATCGCCGCCCTTCACGCGGCCCGGCGAATGCGAAAACACATCCCAAATGCTTTTGCCGCGGCCGTCGGCATCGGCCGCGCCCTCGATCTGATAGCTCGAGGTCGAAGCGCCCCACACGAAATTTTCCGGAAACATGATCTCGTCCGCGATTGCCGTATCCGGCCGCAACACTGGCGGCACGGCGACAGGGCCAAAAACAGGGCCAAAAGTGGCTGCCAGCAAGCGCCGGCGCGAGACTGTCAGCATCGATCCTCTGACGCTATCCAACTTCCGCTTACGTGCTCGGATCCGGATTCCCGCCTGTGCGGAAACGGCCGAAAAAGATTCGGCGAACGCCGGCGATCACCGCCGGCGCCCTTTGCGGCGCTCGCGCGGCGTGACCCGGGCGGTTTTCGGCACCGGCCGGCGCGCTCCCTTGGCGCCGCTGCGGCGCGGCGGCAGAGCGCCGCTCGCGGCCAACCGCATACTCCAATATTCCCATGTCCGCGAGGCCGCGGTCGGCAGCACGGCGAGCGCGCCGGCAAGCTTGACCTCGCCGGGATAAAGCGGCTGCGGCGTGCCCAGCGCCATGGCGCGCAACTGATAGTCGGCGTTTTGACACATGAAGATCGCCCGCGACACCATTTCCCTCAGACTGCCGCCGACCACGGTCGCGCCGTGGCGGTTCATCATCACGGCGGAGTGCTTGCCGAGCGTCCGCGCCAGCGACTGGCCCTCCTCGGGTTTCACGACCAGGAGATTGGTATCGCCGAACTCATCGTGCTGATCCCAGAACGGGGCCTCCTGCCCCATCGTGCCGCCGAGATGAAACACCGGCACGACCGGTTTGCCGGCAATGGCGAACGGCATGATCGCCGGCGCATGGTGATGGACGACCGCCATCACGTCGCTGCGCGCCGCAAAGATACAGCCGTGAATGACGCGCTCGGCATAGAGCTGGACCTTGGGCTGCCGCACCGGCTGCGAATCGAGCGTGAACTCCAGAATGTCGTCCGGCTCGATGAGCAGCGGCGACCGCGAGCGCGACAGCAGGTAGCGGCCCGGATCGGTCGGATGGCGCACGCTGACATGGCCGAAGGCGTCGAGCACGCCTTCATGCGCGAGAATGCGGTTGGCGAGCGCGAGTTCCTCGATGATATCGTTCAATTTATCCGACACAACTTCCCCCTGTAATCGCGGCTGGCGCCAAATTTCGGCAAAAATCGCCACGCCGTCAACTCGCGCATATTAGCGGCGCGAACCGGGCCGCTGAACCCCTGCTATCCCGTTGTCGCCGTCCGCCGCGACCTATTCCATGACGATCTTGGCGCCGGTTGCGCCGTTCAACAGCCGCTTGAGATGAAAGCTCGCGAGGTAATCCTGCGGCTCCTTGCCGACGTGAGATGCAAAGGCCGCAATGGCGCCGGGATCGCTCGCCTCGAGTTTGGCATAGGCGTCCAGGTAGGTTTGCGTCGCTGGGTTCTTGTACTGTTCGGCGCGCAGCGGCTCGAAGGCGCGCAGCGCTTCGGTCTTGCCGCGGAGCACAAGGTCGCCGACCGGCCGGCCGCGGAAGCCGTCGACTTTGTCGGCCAGCGTCGCGCTGACGCAGATGCGGGTGCCGAGCTGCTTGTTGGCGGCCTCCAGCCGCGCCGCGACATTGATGGTGTCGCCATAGGCCGTGTAATCGAAGAAACGCTCACCGCCGAAATTGCCGACGATGGCCGATCCGGCATGAACGCCGATCCGGGTAACGCCGAGCGGAATTTTCTTCTTGTGCCAGCGGTCGCGGAATTGCTGTGCATATTGGTCCAAATCCAGCGCGCAGGCGACGGCGCGGGCGGCATGATCCGGCTGCTCGCCGGGCGCGCCGAACAGCACGTGCAAGGCATCGCCGACGATTTTCGCCACCGTACCATCATGGGCAAACACGATATCGGTCATGCCGGAAACGTATTCGTTGAGCAGCGTGCCGAGCACGCTCGGCTCCAGCGCCTCGACCAGCGCGGTGAAGTTCGCGATGTCCGTGAACATTGTCGCGATCTCGCGGCGCTGGCCGGCGAGTTCGACGGCGGCCCCGTCGCTGGCGAGCCGTTGCGCCAGATTGGGCGAGAAGTAGCGCGACAGCGACGCATGCGCCCGCTCCGCCTCGGCTTGGCGCTCGCGCGCATCGCGCAGAAATTGGATGTGCCGTATCGTCTTGGCGATGGTGGTTTCGAGATCGCCGAAATCGATCGGCTTGGTGACGAAATCGAAGGCGCCGCGATTCATCGCGGTGCGGATATTCGCCATGTCGCCATAGGCCGACACCACAATGGCCGATAGCCGGCCCTCGCTCTCCTGCAGCTTCTGCAGCAGCGACAGGCCGTCCATCCTCGGCATATTGATATCGGTGACGACGAGATCGACATCGGCATTGGTCTTCAGCGCCGCCAGTGCCTCGACGCCGTCATGAGCAAACAGAAAGCTGACCGTCCCGTCGCGGATCTGGCGGCGGAATTTTTGCAGGACGAGAGCTTCGAGATCCGGCTCGTCGTCGACAAACAAGATACGTGAGGTCATGCAGCTTTCGCGACCCGCGTCTCTATCTCAGCGCGCAGCGCGCCAAAGTCTATCGGCTTGGTGAGAAGCGCCTCGGCGCCGCCTTCCAAGGCTTTGCGTTTGGTCTCGGCGTCGCCATAGGCCGTGATCATGATGATCGGCACGTCGGGACGGACGGCTTTGGCCTTGGGCAAAAGCTCGAGCCCGCTCATCCCCGGCATATTGATGTCGGATAGGATCAGAATGAGGGAGGCATCGACCGCGGCGCTCATGATCTCAAGCGCGGCCGGAGCAGACTGGGCAAATTCCATGGTGAACCGGCCAGCGCGCAGGTCGTGCCGGAACTGCTGGCGAAACAGCACTTCGACATCGAGCTCATCATCGACCACGAGAATGAGAAGACTCACGCTTGGCCTCCTGGCTTGGCTATGGCCGCCGCAGTGCGCGGCAGAACAATCTTGAACTCGGTAAATTGGCCCGGCTCGGTATCGACCGCGATAGAGCCGGCATGTTGTTTCACGATGATGTCATGACTGATGGAAAGGCCGAGGCCGGTGCCCTCACCGGCCGGCTTGGTGGTGAAGAACGGATTGAACATCTTGGCTTTCACCTCCGGCGGTATGCCGGTGCCGTTATCGCGAATTCTGATCTCGACGCGGTCGCCGAGATTCTTGGTCGCCGCCGTAAGAACGGGCTCGAAACCCTCGTTGCTAGCTTGACCTTTGCGCTTGGTTGCCGCGTAGAAGCCGTTTGAAATCAAATTGAGCAGAACCCGGGTGACTTCCTGCGGATAAAGATCGACCTCGCCGGCGGCCGGATCGAACGACCGCTCGAGCGTGATGTTGAAGCCCTGCTTTTCCGCCCGTGCGCCGTGATAGGCCAGATTGAGGCTTTCCTCGACCAGAGCATTGACATCGACGGAGCGATGCTCACCCGAGCCTTCGCGCGAATGCAACAGCATGTTCCTGACGATCGAGTCGGCGCGCTTGCCGTGTTGGACGATCTTTTCGAGATTGCCGCGCAAGGTGTCCGCCAATTCCGCGATGTCGGCGCGCGTCTTATCGTCCGTTTTCACGGTCGCGAGAATCTCGTTCAGCTCGTCGATCAGTTCGGTGGAGACGCCGGAGAAATTGTTGACGAAATTGAGCGGGTTCTTGATCTCGTGGGCGATGCCGGCGGTCAATTGGCCGAGCGAGGCTAGTTTTTCGGTCTGCACCAGTCGATCCTGGGCGGTGCGCAACTCGTGCAAGGACGCGCTCAGTTCCTCGGTGCGTTGCTGCTCGGCCTTGAACAGCCGCACATTCTCGATCGCGATCGCCGCCTGATCGGCAAAGGTCGTAAGCAGCGCGATGTCCTTCTGCTCAAACGGCTTCACTTCGGTCCGGCGCACCAGGATACAGCCCAGCGCCCGCCCCTCGCGGATCAAGGGCACGCCAAGGATGGTGCGATGCCCGAACTTGCGGGCGAATTCGCGCCCGCGGGCAAAATCATCGTCGGCCGACTGCTGGTCTTCAAGTTGCACGGGCTGCATGTCGCAAATGGCCCGTCCCATGACCGTGGAGCGATCGAGCGGCACCTCGCCGATATCCCGCGACAGCTCACCGAAAGCAGCGCTGCTGCGCAACATGTTACCCTCGACCATAACGATATCGACGATTTGCGCCTTGCAGATGCGGGCCGCGTGTTCGGCGACCGAGTTGAGCACCGGCTGCACATCATCCGGCGAGTTCGAGATGACGCGCAGGATTTCGCTGATCGCGGTCTGTTGCTCAAGCGATTCGGTCAGATCATCGGTGCGCTGGCGCAATTCACTGAGCAGCCGCGTGTTCTCGATGGCGATGACGGCCTGCGCGGCGAAGTTCGTGACCAGCTCGACCTGCTTATCGGTAAAGGGCCGCACTTCCCGGCGGTAGATGTTCAGCGCGCCGACGACGACATCGTCTTTGACCATTGGGACGGAAATGAAGGAACGAATGCCGGCAGCATCCACCGAGGCCAACGCGAGCGGAGCGCCTTGAAGGTAGGAAGGATCTTCCTTCAAGTCGGCCACCTGAACCGGCTTGCGGGTCTCGATAACGCGGGCTGTCGGCACCGAGGGGTTCGGCCGGTACGATGTCCCGACACTCCATTCTCTCAGAAACGTTTCCGGCAGGGCCCCGTGCAGCGCCGCAATGCGCACCTGCCCGTCGCTCTCACGAAGCCACATCGTGCCATAATGGGCCTCGCAGAGCCGCGTCGCATTTTCCAGCATAGCCTGGAAAACCGGCTGAAGCTCGCCCGGTGACGAACTGATCACGCGCAACACATCCGCCGTCGCCGTCTGCTGCTCCAGCGATTGCCGCAATTCGCTCAGCAGTCGCGTATTCTCGATGGCGATGACGGCCTGGGCGGCAAAGCTCTTTATGAGATCAATCTGTTTGGAGTTGAACGGGCGCACGTCCTGACGATAGATCGCAAATGCGCCGACCAGCTCGTTCTCCTTGAGCATCGGAACGACAAGAAGGGTGCGGGCCTCGGCGATGTCGACAAGCTCCTTAAATCGCGGATCACCGTCGAGGTAAGCTGGTTCGTTTCGAACGTCGGCAACGTGGACGACCTCTTTCGTTCGAGCGACCCGAGCGAGAGGAACGTTCTCGTGAATATCATGAACCGCCACACCTTGGCGTCGCGCTTGCGCATATGCCGGTAGGGCTTGGTGCAAGGCACCGGTATGAAACGCCTCACCGTCGTAAAGGAACAGGTTGCCGAATTTGGCGTCACACAGCCTGACCGCGCTCTCCAATATCTTGGTGAAAACGGGCTCCAACTCGCCCGGCGATTTCGATATGACGCTCAGCACCTCAGACGTCGCCGTCTGCTGCTCAAGCGATTCGCTCAATTCGGACGTGCGCTGCTCGACCTTATGTTCCAGGTCGGCATAGGACTCCTGCAGCTTGCCGGCCATGTCGTTGAACTGATTGGCCAGCGCCTCGACTTCGTCACCGGTCTTGATGCGGATGCGCTGGCCGAGATCGCCGGCGCCGATGCGGGCGGCGCCGGCGCGCAAGGCCTGGATCGGCACCACCATGCGGCGAGCGAGGAACATGCCGGCGATGAAGGCGAGCGCCAGCGCGCCGAACAGGACATAGCCGGCACGCTCGATCGAGGCATAAAGCGGCGCATAGGCCTCCTCGATCGGCGTTTCGACGAAGACGAACCAGCCGAGCGGCACGACCGGCGCATAAGCGGTAAGCACTTTACGGCCGGACACGTCGTCGGCTTCCTGCACCGCCTCGGCTGCCGAGCCGGATCTGGCGCTGTGAACCTGGTCGAGGCGCGACATGTCGGTATTGCGCAGCACCAGACTGATGTCGGGATGCGCGATGAGGCGGCCGCCGGCGTCGACCACATAGGCGTGACCGTGCTCGCCGACTTTGATCTTCGACACCACGTCCCAAATGAGTTTCAGATTGACCTGCGCGATGCTCACGCCGCTATCGCGCCGCGCGCCCGAGAGCGATATCGTCATATAGGGCTCGGACTCGCGGCGGAAATAAACCGGCCCGTAATAGACCTTGTTGGCGACAGCTTGAGCGAATTCGGGCTTGCCCGAATAATCGATGCCGCTGCCGACCACATCCATGGTGAGCCGCGATACTTTGAGCTGCTCGTGCCCGGTCGAATCGATCTGCGCCAGCTCGGTGATGGCAGGCACTTGGCGCAGCAGCCGCAGCGCGTCGAAGCGCCGCTGATCGAGCGTGCCGTCGGTCCACGGCAGTTGCGTGGTCCAGCCGACCTGACTGTCGATCTGGGTGATGAATTCCTCGATCTTGTCGGCGGCGGCCTGCGCCTGCTGGTGCTGGATGTCAATCAGGGCGGACTTGTGCTCCTGATAGGAGAACCAGACCTCGAAAATCCCGTTGCCAACGAGCGCAAGGACCACGACGGTAATGAGCAGCGCGACATATTTGACAAACAGCCGGCTACGCACGATCGATGTGCCGGATAGCGAAGCGGCATCGCCGGGGCGAGCTTGCCCCGGCGTGAACGCGCCGCCTTTGTGATCCACATCGGCCTTCATGCGGCTATCTTAGCATCCCTCCGGCAGCTTTTGCCGGCGCTTTTGCCGCCTCAAGGCCGGCTCATTCGACAACTTCGTCGGCGAGGGCAAGCACCGTCGGCGGCACCGTGAGATTCATCGCTTTGGCGGTTTTGAGGTTGATGAGGAAGAGGTAGCGCGTCGGCAGTTCGAACGGCAGATCGGCGGGCTTCGCGCCCTGGAAAATTTGAGCGACCAGCGCCGCCGCGCGATCGAACGATTCCTTCGGTTCGGCGCCGTAAGACATCAAGCCGCCATCGCGGGTCATGAAGTCCTGTTCATAGATTGCCGGCAGCCGGTGCGCAGCCGCGTAATCGAACACCCGCTTGCGGTTGAGGAGCGTCAGCGCGTCGGTGACCATCAGGATGGCGTCGGGCGGATCGCGGTCCATCGCCGCGAAGGCCTCGTTGAAATCGTCGGGCTCGCGCACGCCGAGCGGCAACACCGTGACGCCGATGTCCTGCGCCGCTTTGGCGGACGCGTCATAACGCTGCGACATGCCGAGGTCGTCCTTGTTCCACAGCATTGCCACTTTGCGCAGCTGCGGCGACATTTGCTTCAAATAGCCGAGGCGTTTGGTGGAGAGCGCCGCAGCGTCGTCGGATATTCCCGTCACGGTGCCGCCCGGATGTGCCAGGCTCGCGACCAGCCCGGTCCTGACCGGATCGCCGGAGCCCGAGACGATCACCGTGGGCACGCCCGATACTTTGGCCGCTGCCGCGGACGGATAGCCGATGGTCACGACCACGTCGACATTGGCGGCTTTCAGTTCCTGCATCAGGTTCGGCGCCTGGCTTACATTGCCCGCTGCACCCCGCGCCTCGTAGGCCAAGTTTTGCCCAAGGTTGAAGCCGCGCTGCGCCAGCCCGCCGACAAGCATTGCTCCGGTGCCCGCCGTCGGCGGGATTGGCGGCCCAACGGTCAGCGTGCCGATGCGAAAGATTTTCGAAGTCTGAGCAACGGCCCCGCGCGGCGCGGCGATCACCATACCGCCGAGAAAAGCGATGAACTCACGCCTTTTCATGGAAGCACTCCCGGTTGAGCCCGTCAGCCTCGCCGGTAGGTTTAGCACATCCGGCAATGGCAACTGTGCCGCAGATAACACCGGAAAGCGGAAATCATTGCACCAATCGCTTGCGCCGCCTTTACGCCCGCTTGTACCCCATTGCGCCAACCCCTTGCGGGGCAAACTCAATTCGGCCGGTCGCGGTGGGAAATCTCGATGACGCGGGCGCGGGCCGCAAGCTCATCGACCAGCGCGTCGGCCTTGGTCTTGTTGGCGCTGTCGAGATTGGCGTCCCATTCGTCGAGCAGGTAGGCTTCGGCATCGGTGCAATCGACGATTTCTTGCAGCGATTTGAGCTGCCGCTCACCCGACGAGAAGCCGAGTTTCTTGTCCATCAATTCGGCGACCACGACGACATCGTCCTCGTCGTCGCCTTCGACGTCGACCGGATCGACGCCGGAGGTGAACTGAAAGACCAGCCGGTCGGTGGTCGGCCAGTAATAGGCGCGCTTTTTCATCTCGGTCTTGAGACTCGCCAGCAGCGAGGATTTTCCGGCGCCGTTGCCGCCGCGCACATTGATGCGTCCGGTCGGCCGCGCCAGCGCGATGCGCAGCGCGTCGCCGAGCGAGGACACCACATGGGCGTCGTCGCCCTCGCGCAGAACGAGCTTGTCGAATTTGATGCGCTCATCGAAATCCGGATCGGGCTGCGGCCGCATATTCGCGGCGACGCCACCGAAGCGCGTCCAGATGGCGATGAAGTCGTTCCAGCCGCTCGCGAGCAGATGCAACTCGTAGGTCATCTCGATCTGCCGCGGCAGCGTGGTTGCGAGCCCCACCAGCAAGGCGGTGTCGCCGACATTGTGCATGGCGACGGTCGTTATGGTGGCGAACACGATGGCCAAGCTGACGATGCCACTCATCGCGCTCATGCCTTCGCGCGCCACGATGGCGCGGACCTGGGCGGTCAGGCCTTGGCGCAGCCGGTCCTTGAAGCCGGACAGCCAGAGCCGCAGATTGTAGCGATTGCCGACAAGGATATTGTCCCACGCGGTATAGCCTTGCGCGGTGACGCGGTTGTTCATGCGCTGGTTTTCAAGATAAGCGTGCGCGATCGGCGTCTGCAAAACCCATTGCATCAACAGCAGCGCGCCGAAAGCGCCGACATAGGCGAACGGCAGGCTCGGATCGATCTCGGCGCCGAGCACCAGCGCGTTGAACACCAGACCGAGAAACAGCTTGAGTGCGAATTCGAGCTCGTACATGACGTTGAAGAAACACTGGAAGGTCTCGCCGGTCAGGAACGGCTCGATCTGCTCCCGCGCCGGCTTGTCGTTGAGCAGTTTGACCTTGCCGCGATTCTCGCGCGCGAAGCGCAGCATATATTTGCCGAAGCCGCGATAGCCGGCACGCTCGGCAAACACCCAGCTGATGACGCCGACCACATAGGAAGCCGATTGGGCGGAGAGAATCCAGATCAGATCGGTGAGCAGGAACTCGCCGACCGCGACGCGGCGGCCGGCATTGATGACGAGCCAGGTCGTGGCCGCGGCCAGCATCGCCTCGACCACCATCAAAATCACCATCACAAAGAGCGACGGCGAGAGCAGAAAGCGGGCAAGCTCGAAGCGTGAGATCTGCGGTTGCGGCATGAATATCCCGGCGTGACGGCTTTGAGCCGCGGAACGAGTTAGCGCTCAATTCTAACGGCATCCAGACGCGAATTTTAGCGCAAGCGCAATCTGGCTTGGAGGGAATTTCTGTGTTGTACCAACAACTTTCGGCTCGTGGTAAGTGCCAACCGCCGGCTTCTTAGGCCTAGGCCGGCTTTCGGCTCTCGAGGTCCGATTGCAGGCGATTGATGTTGTCGAAGAGCCGCTCCGTCGCCAGCCGCAGAAAATAGAAGCCGAAGGTCGGGTTCTGATAGTAGAGCTCCTCGACCTGCTCGTAACTGATCGACAGCGCCTCGCCGTCGGCGATGCATTCGAGCGTCGCGGTGCGGCGGTTGTCCGGCGCCAGCATCGCCAATTCGCCGACGACCTGGCCCGGCTCGAGCTCGATGCCGAGTTCGTGCAGCAGAAAACGCCCGGTGACGATGCAGAACATCTCATGGGCTTCCTCGCCCTTGGCGAACAGAATGTCGCCCTTGCGGAACAGCCGCCGCGCCATGAACGGCTTGAGCCAATCCATCGTCGTCGAGCCGCGGATCGCATTGCGCACGTTCTTGATCAGAATCATCATCTGATAAAGCCGATAGCCGTTGAGCGGCAGAGCGACGGTTTGCAGACCCAGCGGAACCCACTCGTGGGAGGCGGCGTAAAAGGCGATCAGCACGCAATTGGCGACAATGGCGAGGATGCGCAGCGGCACCATGGTCTTGGTCGAGGCGGTCGCCACGATCATCAGCGATCCGACGCTGTTTAACAGATTTTCCCAATGCATCAGTCGCCTCCGCCTGCGGTCCTCGCCACGCACATCCTATGCTTGCAGCTCAATCTTGCTGGCCTCAATTGCCCTCACTTGCACCGCGATTGTGACGCCGCGGTGAGCAATCCAGTATCTAAAACGTTATCGATTTTAAGCAAACGACATTTGGCCTCAGCCTGCCCCCGCGCCGAGCCTGCCGGCGCAAAGACGACCTGCGCTGACGCTGAGGTAGCCTGCGCTGATCCGTCGTCTTACTCGAATTTGGTTGTCTGATACCGGGCCAAATCGGCGTTTACTGTGACCCACGTCATTTACTGTAATGCCCCATGATTCACTGTAACGCCGTTGAGGCTGCAGCCGAACCGCCTTTGGCGCAATTTAGGCTGGCCGATTCGGCCTTGACAGCGTAATTTGGCCGCTGGAGCGAAAGGCTCCGAACCACGCTGACCTCCTACGGAGACCGCGTCATAGTCAGGACCGCTCTCGCGAATATTGCGCATTTCACTGCGCCGTTACGCCGTTTCGGCGCATCGTCCTTCGCTCGCTTCGTCGTCGTTATTATCGGGCTGTCGGCTATGACGGCCTATACCCTGCCGGATCTACAGAATTCGGCCGGCCACTGGCTGACGGCATGCCTGTGGTCATGTCTGGGCTATTTCGCGATCGACTCCGGCGTCCGCGCGCGCGTCGCGATGCAAGCCGGCATGGCGCGCAATTATATTCTCTCGGCCTCCGGCTTTATCGACATCGTCGGCGTGATTGCCGTTCCGATTGCGCTGTTCTGCGGCGTCGATCCGCCGACGGCGTGGCTTTGGGCCTCGTTGTGGATTCTCAAGCTGGCGCAGCTGTCGCCCGGCTTTGCCCAGCTCGGCCGCGTCTTCGTGCTCGAAGCGGGGCCGCTCGCCAGCGTGTTCGCGCTGTTTCTGATCATCCTTTTCCTCGCCTCGGCGCTGATGCTCGTCACCGAGCGCGGCCAGCAGCCGAACGCGTTCGGCACCATGCCGCAGGCGCTGTGGTGGGCCGTGGTGACGCTGACCACGACCGGCTATGGCGACGAAGTGCCGATCACGCAATTGGGGCGTCTGCTCGGCGGCGTGGTGATGATCGGCGGCATCGCCACGTTCGGTCTGTCGACCGGCATTCTGGCGACGGGCTTTGCCGCCGAAACCCGGCGGCGCAATTTCATTCAGACCTGGGACCTCGTCAGCAAAGTGCCGTTTTTCCAATCGCTCGATCCCTCGGCGATCACCGAAATCACCCACATGCTGCGGCGTCTGGAGGTCCCGGAACGGACCGCGATCATCCGCCGCGGCAAGGCCGGCGATTGCATGTATTTCATTGCCGGCGGCGAAGTGCAGGTCGACGTCAAACCGGCGCCGGTCCGCCTCGGTGCGGGAACGTTCTTCGGCGAACTCGCGCTGCTCGGCGATTCGGTGCGCAGCGCCAATGTCACGACGACCATGCCGTCGACGCTGCTCATGCTCGATCTTGCCGATTTCCGCACCTTGACCGCAAACCACCCGGATCTCAAGCGCGCCATCGACGCCGAGGGCCAGCGCCGCATGAAGGAAAACCAGCAGATGCGCGAAGTGCAGCGCGTGAGCGGCACGCTGCCCTCCTGACTTGACGAGTGCTGTGGTTTTAAAGGCTAAGTCATTTTAATGAGCGTCGAGCGCGAGCCGGGTGTGACTTTATGGCAAATCCTGTTGCATTGATTACCGGGGCGACCGGTCAAGACGGCGCTTATTTGGCCGAGCTTTTGCTGAGCAAGGGCTACTTCGTCCACGGCATCAAACGCCGCTCGTCCTCTTTCAATACCGCGCGCGTCGATCATCTGTATAAGGACCCGCACGGTTCCGGCGTGCGGTTTTTGCTTCATTACGGCGACATGACGGATTCGACGAACCTCATCCGCATCATTCAAGAGGTGCAGCCGACCGAAATCTACAATCTCGCCGCGCAAAGCCATGTCCGCGTCTCGTTCGAAACGCCGGAATACAGCGCCAATGCCGACGCGCTCGGCACGTTGCGGCTCCTCGAAGCTATCCGGATTTTGCGGCTGGAAGACAAAGTGCGGTTCTATCAAGCCTCGACGTCCGAGCTTTACGGCATGGCGCAGGAGGTGCCGCAGCGCGAGACGACGCCGTTTTATCCGCGCTCGCCCTACGCGGTGGCGAAGCTTTACGCCTATTGGATCACGGTCAATTATCGCGAAGCCTACAAGATGCACGCCTCGAACGGCATTCTGTTCAATCACGAAGGACCGACACGCGGCGAGACCTTCGTCACCCGCAAGATCAGCCGCGCGGTCGCCGCCATCGAGCTTGGATTGCAGGACAAGCTGTTCCTCGGCAACCTGTCGGCCCGGCGCGACTGGGGCCATGCGCGCGATTATGTCGAAGGCATGTGGCTGATGCTGCAGCAGCCCGAACCCGACGATTACGTGCTGGCGACCGGCGAAGAGCACTCGGTGCGCGAATTCGTCGAAAAGGCATTCGGCTGCGTCGGCAGGAAAATCGAATGGCGCGGCGCCGGCGTGGCGGAGCAAGGCGTCGATGCGCGCGACGGCCGCGTGCTGATCGAGATCGATCCGCGCTATTTCCGGCCGACGGAAACCGATGCGCTGCTGGGCGATCCGAGCAAAGCGCGGCAAAAACTCGGCTGGAAACACAAAGTATCGTTCGACCAGCTGGTCCACGAAATGGTCGAGACCGATCTGGACGAGACGCGCCGCGACGGCGCGCATCGCAACGTGCATGACTGAGGGCGAACATGACTAAGGGCCAACATGACTAAGGCGGCAAAGTGAGCCAAGCGCCGGTCATATTCGACTTGAACGGCAAGCGCGTTTTCGTGACCGGCCACGCCGGCATGGCCGGCTCCGCGATCATGCGGCGGCTCGCCCGCGAAAACTGCGACGTCATCACCGCATCGCGCCGCGAGCTCGATTTGCGCAATTCGGGGGATGTCGATCGCTTCATGGGGCAGGCAAAACCGGACGCGGTCTTCCTCGCCGCCGGAAAGGTCGGCGGCATCCGCGCCAACAGCACCTATCCCGCCGAATTCATCACCGACAATCTCGCGATATCGCTCAACACTATCCGCTCGGCGCATCGGCATGGCGTGAAGAAGCTCGTCTATCTCGGCTCCTCCTGCATCTATCCGCGCGAGGCGCCGCAGCCGATGCGGCCGGAAGCGCTGTTGTCGGGACCGCTCGAACCGACAAATCAGTGGTATGCGGTCGCCAAGATCGCCGGCATCAAAATGTGCGAGGCGTACCGCAAGCAATATGGCGCCGATTTCGTGTCGGTGATGCCGACCAATCTTTACGGGCCGGGCGACAATTATCATCCGGAAGACAGCCATGTTCCGGCGGCCTTGGTGCGGCGTTTCCACGAAGCCAAGATCACTGGCGCCGACAGCGTGCTGGTCTGGGGCACCGGCGCGCCGCAGCGCGAATTCCTCGCCGTCGACGATCTCGCCGACGCCTGCTTGTTCGTCATGAAAAGCTATTCGGATCTGGAATTCCTCAATGTCGGCACCGGCAAGGACGTCGCGATCGCCGAGTTCGCCCGATTGATCGCCGATGTCGTCGGCTTCCGCGGCAAGATCAATTTCGACACGTCACGGCCGGACGGCGCGCCGCGCAAGCTTCTCGACGTGTCGCGCATCAATGCGCTGGGCTGGCGCGCGGCGACGCCGCTGCGCGAAGGCTTGCAACTGATGTATGCCGATTTCGTCGCGCATTACGACGCCATCCGCGCCAAAACGGAAAAGCTGCCGGCCTAGAGCTTGATCATGCTCCGCAAGAAGCTTCGCCCTATTCCACCGGCGCCCATTTCTGCAGGCGTTTTCCGGTATCGACCTCGCCGGTATAGAGATTGCCGCGCGAATCGAACACGCCGGCATGCAGCCAATGAAATTGACCGGCATTGCGGCCCGGGCTGCCGAATGTGCTGACCACGGCGCCATCGCTGACGCGCACCGCATCCATCACATTGTTGGAGCCGTCGAGCAGCATGAAATATTTTTGCTTCTTGTCGAGCGGCGAGAAGGCAACGGTCCAAGCCGAGCCCGAGCCTTTGGTGTTGGCGTCGATGACGTATTGCCGCACGAAGGTGCCGTCCTTCTGGAACACCTGGACGCGGTTGTTGCCGCGGTCGCAGACATAGACGAGACCGTCCTTGGACAGCGCGATGCAATGCACCGGATTGGCGAATTGCGGCGAATCAGGCGTGTAGTTCGGCAGATTGTCGTCGGTCGGCGGCTTGCCGTAGGCGCCCCAGATCCGCTTGATGGCGCCTCTATCGGCGTCGAGGACGGCGACGCGGTGATTGCTGTAGCCGTCGGCGGCATAGATTTCGTTGGCCTTCGGATCGAGTTTCAGATCGGCCACCCTACCGAACTGGCTCAGATCCGTGCTGCCGGCCGGCGGGCCGCGTTTGCCGAGCTGTTTGACGAATTTTCCGTCAGTGGTGAATTTCAGCACCATGCCGTCGCCGTCACCGTTGCCGCTCAGCCAGACGAAGCCTTTGTTGTCGACAAGGATGGCGTGCTCCTGCAGCGGCCAGTCGTAGCCCTGATTGTCGGAAGGGCCGCCCCAGGATTTCACGACATTGCCGGCCTGATCGAACACCAGCACCGACGGCGCCGGCACGCAGCATTTCGAGCGCGGCGGGTTGAGCGCTGCGCCCTTCTCGTCGTCGGTGAGCGAGCGCGGGCGCTGAAACACCCAGATATTGTCTTGCGCATCGACCGTCATGCCGCCGATCTGGCCGATGATCCAGTTGTTGGGCAGCGGCTTCGGCCAATACGGATCGACGCGAAACGCCGGGCTTTGCGCGTGAGCGGAGAACGACATGAAGAGCGCCAGGAAGATGGTGAGTGCGCACGCCCACGTAGATCTCGCCTTCATCGTCCACTCCCAATTTCTCGCCTTCCGGCGCGACAAAATTCACCTCTCCGCGCTGCGCGGGGAGAGGGAAATCAGTGAATCTCCGGCTCGGCGATCGGCGCCTGGCCTTGCAGAAAATCGAAGTCGCAACCCTCATCGGCCTGGCCGATATGCTGCGAAAACATCGCGCCATAGCCGCGCGCGTAATGCGGCGGCGGCGCCTTCCACGCAGCGCGGCGGCGCGACAGTTCCTCGTCGCCGACATGCAGGTGAATGCTGCGCTTGCCGACATCGATTTCGATCTCATCGCCGGTCCGCACAAAGGCCAGCGGACCGCCGACGAAACTTTCCGGCGCGACATGCAGAATGCAGGCGCCGTAGCTCGTGCCGCTCATGCGCGCATCGGAAATGCGCAACATGTCGCGCACGCCGCCCTTGAGCAGCTTTTTCGGAATCGGCAATTGGCCCCATTCCGGCATGCCCGGCCCGCCCTTCGGTCCGCCGTTCTTGAGCACCAGCACATGATCCGGCGTGACATCGAGGTCGTCGCGATCGACGGCGCGCGCCATCTCGTCGTAATTTTCGAACGCCAAGGCCTTGCCGCGATGCTTGAGCAAGCGCTTTTCGGCAGCCGCGGGCTTCATCACGCTACCGCGCGGCGCGAGATTGCCGGTAAGCACCGCCGTCGCGCCTTCCGCATAGAGCGGCTCCTTGAGCGAATGAATAACGTCGGGCAGATGCACTTGCGCGCCGACGAGCGCCTCGCCTAAGGTCTTGCCGCTCACGGTGATGCAAGACAAATCAAGCAGATCCCGCATCTGCCCCATCAGCGCGCGCAAGCCGCCGGCATAGAAGAAATCCTCCATCAGATATTTGCCAGACGGCGTGATATTGGCGATCACCGGCACTTGCCGCGAAATCGCGTCGAACCGCGCCATGTCGAGCGCGATGCCCGAGCGCCGCGCCATGGCGATGACGTGAATGATGGCATTGGTCGAGCCGCCGAGCGCCATATGCACGCGAATGGCATTGTCGAAGGCGGCCGGCGTCAGAATCTTGTCCGGCGTCACATCCTCCCACACCATGTCGACGGCGCGGCGGCCGGCTGCGGCGCACATGCGCGGATGATTGGCGTCCGGCGCTGGGATCGACGACGCGCCCGGCAAGGCAAGCCCGAGCGCCTCGGTGATCGCCATCATGGTGGCCGCGGTGCCCATCACCATGCAGGTGCCGAACGACCGCGAAATGCCGCTCTCGATCTCGTTCCACTCGTCGTCGCCGATGCGGCCGGCGCGTTTCTCGTCCCAATATTTCCAGGCGTCGGAGCCCGAACCCAAGACATTGCCGCGCCAATTGCCGCGCAGCATCGGGCCCGCCGGTACGTAGATCGCAGGGATTCCCATGCTGATCGCGCCCATGATCAGGCCGGGCGTGGTCTTGTCGCAGCCGCCCATCAGCACCGCGCCGTCGATCGGATGGCTGCGCAACAGCTCTTCGCATTCCATGGCGAGGAAGTTGCGATAGAGCATGGTGGAGGGTTTTACGAACGGCTCGGCGAGCGACATCGCCGGCAGTTCGATGGGAAAGCCGCCGGCCTGATAGACGCCGCGTTTGACGTCCTCGGCGCGGTCGCGCAGATGGCCGTGGCAGGCATTGATCTCGCTCCAGGTATTGATGATGCCGATCATCGGCTTGCCGACCCAATCGTCGCGGTCATAGCCGAATTGGCGCAGCCGAGAGCGATGGCCGAACGAGCGCAGATCGTTCTTGCCGAGCCAGCGATACGAGCGCAGGTCTTCAGGCGACTTTGTCTTGGTCATGCTTATTCCGATACCGATTTTAGCTCGCCAGCAATGCGAGGATTGCTGCCAGTAATATTGCCGAGAGAAAGGTGAATACCGTGACGTTGACATCCCAACGCCAGTGATCCGGTCCGATCGGAGGCTTGAACGGCAGGTAGCCGTTCTGATCGTAGAGCATACCCTTGTACAGCGGGCGGGCGAACACCGTCGTGAAGAAGGCGCCATAGATCGCGACACCGAGAGCGGCCGCGAAATAGAGCCGTTGAACCGGCATCGGTCCGCCCGCCCAGATCAGATAGAGCGCGATCAGGCCGATGCCCGAATAGGACAGAATCTGCCACACGACGTGAAACCGCGCGTGCGGCGTCCACGCTGGATTGGTGGCATGCGTCTGGTTGAAGTCAGCCTTGATGGTGCCCAGGCCGTAGCCGAGCACAGTCAAGGTTAGAAGAATGCGAGCGACAGTTTGCATTTGAGCGTTTCCCCTTGGCCGTATCGGGTCCAAGCCCAGACCGGGCTCATGCTTGCGACGGCGCTTCCGCCGGTCACTCCGCCGTGGCGCCGGTGGCCTTCACCACCTTGGCCCATTTGTCGGTTTCCGCGGCGATGACTTTGCCGAAATCCTCAGGGCTGCCGGGGATCAATGTGCCGCCGAGCTCGGCGAGTTTCGCCTGCACCCCCGGGTCGGCGAGTGCTTCGTTGACGGTCTTGTTCAGTCTATCGATGACCGAGCGCGGCGTTCCCTTGGGCACGGCCATGCCGAACCAGGCGCTGGCTTCGTAACCGGGCACCGTATCGGCAACGGTCGGCACATCCGGCAATGTCTTTTCGCGGACAGATGTCGTCACCGCGATGGCGCGCAGCCGCCCGGCCCGGATATGCCCGATCGACGACGGCATATTGTCGAACATCACCTGCACCTGATCGGCGAGCAAATCGACCAGCGCCGGGCCGGCGCCGCGATAGGGCACGTGTACCATATTGACGCCGGTCATCATCATGAACAGCGCACCCGACAGATGCACCGACGTGCCGATGCCGGATGACGCCATGTTGACCTTGCCCGGATTGGCTTTGGCGTAGTCGATAAATTCCCGAACCGTCTTCGCCGGCACGTTCGGGTTCACCTCCATGATATTGGGCACGCGGATGAAGCCCGCGACCGGCGCCATGTCGGCAATGAAATTGAAGGTGAGATTAGTGTACAGCGAGGCGTTGATGGCGTTGGCCGGATTGACCAGAAACACCGTGTAGCCGTCCGGCGTCGAATGGGCGGCCATCTCGGTCGCGAGATTGTTGCCGGCGCCCGGCCGGTTATCGACCGCGAATTGCGCGTGCAGGTGCTCGGACAAATACTGCCCGATCAGGCGGGCGCAGATGTCGGTCGAACCGCCCGGCGGATAGCCGACCAGCCAGCGCACGGTATGGTTCGGATAATCGTCCTCGGCGCGCGCCATCCCGCCGCAACCTGTTACAAACACAGCCGCAACGGAAACCGCGACAAGCCAATGCACCAAGCGCTGCATCCCACTCCCCTATCGAATATTCTATGAGTTCGATTAAGCCTTAGCCTACGCGGCATCGGCAATCTCGCACAAGTGATCAATGCGCCGGGGCACGAGCGGGACTTAACCTTGCCGGCCGGGGACGAGCCCGATAATTTCGCCGCCCATAACGCCGCCCGAGGAAACCAAGGATATTGCAATGATCGATCTTTATGCGTTGACCAGCCCGAACGTGCAAAAAATCTACATCATGCTCGAGGAGACGAAGCTGCCGTATCAGGAGCACTTCGTTGACGTCTGGAAGGGCGAGCAGTACAATCCGAATTTCGTCAAGATCAATCCGAACTCGAAGATCCCGACGATCGTCGATCACGACGGCCCCGGCGGCAAGCCCTATACGGTGTTCGAGTCGGGCGCGATCCTGATCTATCTCGCCGAGAAATCGGCAAAGTTCCTGCCGAAGGACCCGGCGAAGAAATACGACGTGCTGCAATGGCTGATGTTTCAGCTCACCGGCGTCGGCCCGATGTTCGGCCAGTTCACCCATTTCAAGATGTTCGCGCCGAAAGACGGCGACGCTTCCTATGCGATGGCGCGCTATCAGACCGAAGTGAAGCGGCTCTACGAAGTGATGGAAAAGCGATTGGGACAGGCGCCATATCTCGGCGGCGACGAATACTCGATCGCCGACATCGCCACGTTTCCCTGGGCGCGCAATCACGACGCGCAAGGCGTGAAGTGGGAAGACCACCCCAACCTCGCCCGCTGGTTCAAGGCGATCGACGAGCGGCCGGCGGTGAAATCGGCGCTCGCCAAAATCGCCGCCATCAAGTCGCACCGCGAGCACGCCTCGGACGATCAGAAGGATCGCTTCTTCAACCGCGGCAAATACGCCAGGGCGTAATAGCTGCGCTCCTCTCCCGTGCGAGCGGGAGAGGACCCTTCATGGATCAAGCACTTTCGGCGCGGCGCGCCGCGGCTCAATCGAGTCTGATCCCGATCGATTTGACCAGCGGCGTCCAGCGCACCACCTCGTCCGTCATGAAGGTGTTGAACTTGTCGGCCGGCCAATCGGTCACCGGGATGACGGCGGCGTCGACCAGCGATTGCCGATAGGACTGATCCGCCATGGCGACACGATTGGCTTCGGCGACCTTGTCGGTATTCGGCTTTGGCGTTCCGGTCGGCGCAAACAGCGCCAGCAGCTGCTGCGTGACCAAGCCCGGAACTCCGGATTCGGCGGCCGTCGGTATCTCAGGCGCGATCGGCAGACGGTTCGGATTGGTGATCGCAAGCAATCGCAATCTGTCGGTGCGATGAAATGCGAGCACCTGGCTGGTCATCGCCGGGATGAAGATCGGAATCTGGCCGGCAATGAGGTCGGCCATGCCGGGCCCGGCGCCGCGATACGGCACATGCGGCAGATCCTTGAGCTCGGCCATCGCTTTGAGCATTTCGCCAGAGAGGTGGTTCATCGTCCCCGCGCCGGGCGTTCCATAGGACAGCTTGCCGGGGTTAGCCGCGACATAATCGATGAGTTCCTTGAGACTATGCGCCGGCACCGATGGGTGGACGGTAATGCCGAAGCCGGTGAAGGCGAGCATCGAAATGGGCACCAAATCCTTCATCGGATCGAGCAGCGGATGCTCGCGCAACACCATCTCGGCGAGGTGGATCGAAGAGGCGCCGAGGAAAATCGTGTAGCCGTCGGGCGTCGCGTGCGCGACCAATTGCGCGGCGATCGAGCCGCCGGCGCCCGGCTGATTGTCGACGAACACCGTGCCGAGCGTCGTCTTCACCTTGTCCGCCCATGGCCGGCCGACAATGTCGAACACGCCGCCGGGCGGAAACGGCAGCACCAGCCGCACTGGATGATCCGGATAGAGCGCCGCGCGCGCGGTACGCGGCAGGACCGGAAGCGCGGCAGCGCCCATAGCCAGGCGCAATAATTCCCTGCGTGGAATCTTCATTCTCTTTCCTCCCAACGCGGGCGTCGTTGCGCCCGATACATTCGCCGAATTAGTCAGCTTTGGCGCCGGCGAATTTGACGACCTTGGCCCATTTATCCGTCTCGTCGGCAATGAATTTGGCGAATACCGGCGCCGGCATTGGCACGGTTTCGCCGCCGAGATCATTGATCCGCGCCTTGATCTGCGGATCGGCAAGTCCCGCGGTGATCGTGCTGCTGAGCGTGTCGATGATGGCGGACGGCGTGCCTCTGGGCACTCCCGATCCGTTCCAGGCGAAGGCCTCGAAGCCGGGCAAAGTATCGCCGATGCTCGGAACGTCCGGCATGAACGCGGTCCGCGCCTTAACCGTCACCGCCAACGGCCGCACCTTGCCGGCTTTGATGAAACCCGACGCGGTCGAGACGGTGATGATGAAAGCTTGCATTCGCCCGGCGATCAGATCGGTCATCGCCACAGACGGGCCGCGATACGGGACGTGGATGATGTCGATGCCGGTCATCATCTTGATCATTTCGATGGACACATGCATCGGCGTGCCGACGCCGGGCGAGGCGATGTTGACCTTTCCAGGATTGGCTTTGGCATAGGCAATGAATTCGGGGAACGTGTTCGCGGGAAATGACGGCGTCACCAGAAACACCATGGGGAAACGCAAAATGCCGGCGACCGGGGCGATGTCATGGATGAAATTGAATTCCAGCTTCTCATAGAGCGAGGCGTTGATGGCATTCGACGTCGTGACGGCGAGAAGGGTGTAGCCGTCGGGCGCCGCGGCAATGACAGCCTGGGCCGCGACATTGCCGCCGGCCCCGGTCCGGTTCTCGATCACAAACGGCTGTCCGAGATGGTCGGAGAGCCACTGGCCGACCAGACGCGATACCAGATCCGGCGTGCTGCCGGCGCCAAGGCCTTCAATAATGCGCACCGGCCGCGACGGATAATCGAGCGCCAGCGCCGGCCGCGCCAAGCCGGACGCCAACACGGACGCCATGCCGGAAAACCCGGCCGTGGCTGCGGCCAATTGGAGAAATTGCCTGCGCGGCAACGTCATGGCGTCGGCTCCCCGAGAAATTTTTGTTTTTGATCGGATCGCCCGCCGCGGGCACGGCCGCTGCCGTTCATTTGCGGGACACCGGCACGTCCCGCTAGCAGCTCGCCGCAAGGCTATCGTGCTTGCCAGCCAGTGAGAAGGGCCATGAAGCCGTCATGCAGCCGCTAGCGAGCGGCTTTAGGCCGCGCGCGGCACGGCGCGGAATTCGTTGGCGCTCGCCATCGCCCAAGCGATCTCGAACCGTCTGTCGCCGCTGCCGGCAAGCAGCTCGCCGGGCTGCAACGGCGGATAAAGCTCGGCGAAGTTTTTCACCTCATGCGGCGACACGCGCCGCGAAAAATGCGCCGGCATGAATTGGCTCGGATGGTCGAGCCCGGCCGCCGCCGTGATCTCGGCGAGCGATTCCAGCGTCGCACGATGAAAATTGTAGACGCGCTCGGTCTTGTCCGGCACGACGAGCGCGCGCTGCCGCGTGCGGTCCTGGGTCGAGACGCCGGTCGGACAGCGGTCGGTGTGGCAGGATTGCGATTGGATGCAGCCGAGCGCGAACATGAAGCCGCGCGCCGAATTGCACCAGTCGGCGCCGAGCGCCAGGACGCGCGCGATGTCGAAGGCCGAGATGATCTTGCCGGCGGCGCCGAGCTTGATGCGGTCGCGGGCATTGATGCCGATCAGCGCATTATGCACGAAGCTCAGCCCTTCGCGCAGCGGCATGCCGAGATGATCGGCGAATTCAAGCGGCGCAGCGCCTGTGCCGCCTTCCTTGCCGTCAACGACGATGAAGTCGGGATAGATATTGGTCTCCAGCATCGCCTTGCAGATCGCCAAGAATTCCCATGGATGGCCGATACAGAGCTTGAAACCCGCCGGCTTGCCGCCGGACAGCGCCCGCATCTTGGCGATGAATTGCATCATCTCGATCGGCGTCGCGAACGCCGAATGCCGCGACGGCGAAATGCAATCGACGCCCATCGGCACGCCGCGTGTCTGCGCGATCTCGGCGTTGACTTTCGCCGCCGGTAGCACGCCGCCGTGCCCGGGCTTGGCGCCCTGGCTGAGCTTGAGCTCGACCATCTTGATCTGGTCGCTTCTCGCATTGGCCACGAATTTTTCGGCGTTGAATGTGCCGTCTGAATTGCGGCAACTGAAATAGCCGGAGCCGATCTCCCAGATAATGTCGCCGCCGTTCTCGCGGTGATAGGGGCTATAGCCGCCCTCGCCGGTGTCGTGCGCGAAGTCGCCCCGCTTGGCGCCGGCGTTGAGCGCACGAATGGCGTTGGGGCTCAGCGCGCCAAAGCTCATCGCCGAGATGTTGAAGATCGACGCCGAATAGGGCTTTGTGCAATCCGGCCCGCCGATGAGGATGCGGAACGGTTCTGTCACGACCTCCTTCGGCGCGATCGAATGATCGAGCCATTCGAAGCCCGATGCATAGACGTCGTTCTGGGTGCCGAACGGCCGTTTGTCGAGGGCCTGCTTGGCACGCTGATAGACCAGCGCGCGTTTGTCGCGCGAGAACGGCGTGCCGTCCTTTTCGCTTTCCAGAAAATATTGCCGGATCTCCGGCCGGATTTCCTCGAGAATGAAACGAATGTGCGCGGTGAGCGGATAATTGCGCAGCACCGCGTGCCGCGTTTGCAGCAAATCGATGGTGCCGACAAGCGCGAGCGCGCCGAACAGAACGAGCAGGATAACGACGTAAATCGACGGATAACCGTCGACCTCGTCGAACAAGAGAAGCGCGCTCAATAGCACCACGGCTGTGAAAACGATAAAGCGCGGTTGCAACGGCAATGAGAATGCCCGCATGAAATCCTCCCGGTCGGCGCGTCAAATCAACTCGTAATTTCGCGCGAGCCTAGCCATTGGCGCGAGTTTAGCCAGTCGCCCACGCTGCTGCGAGTTCTATGAAGAATATTTGTCAGTTTGATGAGATTTCACTGGTGCCCGCTTGGGGTTCGATAGCGTGCCGCTGTCATGTTGCACCGCACGCGAAGCGGCGGCGGCTCTTCGCTCTCAGTCGGCTCTGATATTCGCACTGCGGATAACCTTGCCCCATTTGTCCGATTCCTGTGCCAAAAATCTTGAAAAATCCGCCGGCGAGCCGGTGAATGTGACGGCGCCGAGATCGGCGAGGCGCGCTTGCAATTTCGGATCGGCGACCGCCGCATTGATGTCGCGGTTCAATTTGCCGATGATCTCGGTGGGGGTACCCTTCGGAGCGCCGACCCCGATCAGCCCGTTGACCTCGAAACCGGGCACGGAATCGCCAACCGTCGGCAGGTCCGGCAGCGCCGCCAATCGTTTTTTGGTCGTCACCGCGAGCCCGCGCAGGCGACCTCCGCGCACCGGCTCGATCAGCGCCGGTATAGTGTCGAACATGCCGTCGACGCGGCCGCCAAGCAGATCGGTTTGCGCCGGCCCCGCGCCGCGATACGGCACGTGAACGATATTGACGTCGGCCATGATCTTGAAGAGTTCGATCGACAAGTGACTAAGATTGCCGGAGCCGGTCGAAGCCATGTTCACTTTGCCGGGATTGGCTTTGGCATTGGCGATGAATTCGGAAACGGTCTTTGCCGGAAAGTTCTGATTGACCACCATGACCTGCGGCAACAGGTTGATGCTGGCGATCGGCACGATGTCGACCATGAAATCGAACGGTAGCCGCTCGTACAGCATCCCGCTGGTCAGGTTCGGCAAGGTCACAAGCAGCAGCGTGTAACCGTCGGGGCTTGACCGCACCACGGCTTCGGTCGCGATCGTGGTGCCGGCGCCCGGCCGGTTCTCGATGACAAATTGCTGGCCGAGCCGCTCCGACAGCGATTGGCCGACCAGCCGCGCGATGATCTCAGGCGATCCGCCGGGGCCGAAACCGACAACCAAGTGAACCGGCCGGGATGGATAGACCTCGGCGCGCGCGGCGCGCGCCATAACCGGAACGGCAGCAAGGCCCGCTGCCAGATGCAGAAAGCCGCGACGCGGAAGCGCCGGAAGCACCATGTCGTCCCCCCATTCGCGCGCGCGTGTCCCCGTCCGGTTGATCCAGACGGTCACGCGTCTTTCGGTTCGGCATCGAGCCGCGCGATCCAGCCATCGAGGCCCGGCTTCGCCGCCGGATAGCGCTTAAGCACCAGCGGGTCGTGACCGGGCACGACGTGATGCGACGCGCTCGCCAATTTCTTCAGCCGCTCGTAGCCCTCGACCACTTCCTCGATATTGTAGGTCAGCGGAAACACGCGGCCGCCATTGATATGCGTGTAGAGATGCGTGGCGTCGGTGGCGAGCACGACATAACCAAGCCGGGTCTTCACCCGCACGCTCTGCAGGCCCTTCGAGTGGCCGCCGATGTGATGCACGGTGACGCCGGGCACGATCTCGTCGTCGCCGTCGTGGAAAACGGCGCGGCCGGAGAACACCTTGCGCACCATGGCGACCACGTCTTCGACTTCGAACGGCGCGCGCAAAGCCTGATGGCACATGCAGCGCCCAGTCGCGTAGGCCATTTCGCGATCCTGCAGATGATAACGCGCTTGCGGGAACAGATCGTAATTGCCGCAATGGTCGTAATGCAGATGGCTCAGAATGATCGTCTTGACGGCGTCCGGCGCAATGCCGAGCGCCGCGAGCCCTTCCTGCACCGGCTTGGTGGTCTCACGCTGGCGCTTCTTGCCCATCGCCGCGTCGAAGCCGGTATCGACAATGATGGCGCCGGAGGAGCCGACGATGGCCCAGACGTAGAAGTCGAGCGGCTGCAGCACGTCGTGCGGATCGCCGTCGATGTAATTGACCGGCGAGCGGCGCGAATGGTGGCCATAGCGGATGGCGTAAACTTCGTGGATGTCGCCGCTCATACTCTCCCCTGGCCCAAGCGCTTCTGGCGCAAGGATTCTTGTTGCGCATGAGACTACGCGAGGTCGTACAGGGGTGAAAAGGGCCTCGCCTGGAGGCCGTCAAAAGGTCGCGGGACAACTCGGCGTCCTGACTCAGCAATATGAGACTGCCACCGAGGCAGATTTACCCATTGATTGCGTGCCCACCATTTTGCCTGAGAGGAATTCGAACTCAAGGACGACCCATAGCCCGTTGGGTTATGGGTCGCCGCCCATTAGCGCGTTCACGCGCGTAAAACGCGCGATTGGGCGGTACGCCGCGCGCATCCTTGACTTCGAATTCCTCTCAGGCACGCTGTGGACATGCAATCAATGGGTAAATCTTCCCCGATGGCCCTGTCACCCAGTGAAATAAAGCAGGGGATTCGGCGTTAATATATCCGAGAGCCGGTGCAAACCAGGAGGCAGGTCATGCGGTCTATCTTCTTCGCACTAAGCCTCATCGCCGCGACGGCCGCGATCAGCACCAGCGCGCTGGCGCAAGACTATCCGTGGTGCGCGAATTACAGCAAAGGCTGCATGAGCTGCAGCTTCGTCACCCGCGACCAGTGCATGGCCGACGTCAGCGGTATCGGCGGCTTCTGCGAGCCCAATCCGCAATACCGCGCCGCCGCCACGCCGGTGCGGCAGAAGGCGCGGATGTCGTCCAGGCTGAATGCAAGCTGAGGCGATCGGGGGGCGGCCCCCCCTGCAGGAGGAAGGTCGTGCACTGAAGGCGTGCTGCGTGGTTATTAGCCGTCCCGTAGCCTGGACTAAGCAAAGTCATGTTCAACCTCTTCAACTCGCCCATCGCACGCCATCTCGCGACGCGGAGTTTTGTCGCCGGCGCACTCGCTTTGACTGCCCCACCCGCGTTCGCCTTTTCCGTCTCCTTCGCCTGGTGCCCAGCATCGTCAAATGGCGGCTCGCCGAATTTTCAGTTGAGCGACGTGCCGGCGGGGACGGTCAATCTGCGCTTCGCCATGAAGGACCTCGACAAGCCGGATTTCCATCACGGCGGCGGCACGGTCGGTTATCGCGGCCAGCCGGAAGTGCCGTGCGAAGCGTTTGCGTCGGGCTTTGTCGGTCCCTCGCCGCCGCCCGGCGAGGTGCACACCTACGAAATCAGCATCCAGGCGCTCGATCCGGCCGGCAAGGTGCTCGGCGCCACCACGGCGCGGCGGAAGTTTCCGGAGTGAATTGCATTATCGGCCCCCGCGATAGCGGGGGAGAAAAGTACATCACATCTTCAACAACCGCTTCGCATTACCGGACAGGATCTTCACCTTGTCCTCATCGCACAGCGGCACGCTTTCCATCCATTTGGTCGCCGGCGGGTTCACGACGAAGGGCCAGTCCACGGCGAACAGGATGCGGTCGATGCCCATTTCCATCACGCAACACAGCAGCGCCGGATTGGAAAAATTGCCGCTCGTGGTGACATAGAAGTTGTTGCAGAAAATATCGCGGAAGCTCATCGCCTTCTGGCCCGGCCGCGCCAGCGTGTGATCGACGCGCCAGACCAAAAACGGCAGTGTCTCGCCGAGATGGCCGAGGATGATTTTCAGCTTCGGATGTTTCTCGAACACGCCGGAGAGCACGAGCCGGATGGCAAGCGTCGCGGTCTCCACCGTATAGCCCCAGGTGGCGCGCGTGATCATCGGGAAGTCTTTGACGTAATCGGCGTAGTAGGTCTTGATCACGTCGGCATGCGGCAGCGAGGGATGCAGATAGATCGGCAGATCGAGCTTTTCGGCGCGGGCAAAGATCGGCCAGAATTTCTTGTCGTCGAGGAATTCGCCGTTCGAAAGCCCGTGCAGCATGGCGCCCTTGAAGCCGAGCGAGACCGTGCGTTCAAGCTCGTCGGCGGCGGCGTCCGGCACGGCGGTCGGGAGCGCGGCGAAAGCGGCAAAGCGCGTCGGATTCTTGGTGACGATCGCTGCGAGCCGGTCGTTGACGCGCGTCGCCATGGCGGCCGCACTCGCTGCGGGAAGCTTTTGCGTCGACGGCGCGCCGTGCGAGAGCACCTGCATGTCGATGCCGGCCTCGTCCATTTCCTTGATTCGCACCGGTCCGAAATCGTGCAACCGGTTCATCTGCTCGCCCGGCCGGCCGGCTTCGCCGCCGACAAAAGTCTTCTCGAGCTCTTCGTCCCAATAGTGCTCTTCGACGGCGATCACGGGACAATGCGGTTTACGAAACATTTATTCCCCCTTCAGTACGGCCATCAGCGTGTTAGCAAGCGGGCGGTTTCGAGTCACCCTTGCCTTCACGGCTTCGTGTTGTCTTGTTGCGCGAAGAATGCGACGCGGCGGTGTTTATCAGGAACGGTCCGATCCCCACTTTGTTGATGTGCGACGCTAAAAGGAGAATTTTCGATGCGGCTCTTGATGTCTGCAATCGTTTTGACGGCTACACTTGGCTTCGGCGCTTCGAGCGCCTCCGCGCAATCCGGTTACGTCCACCACAATTTCTGCCTGATGATGGGCCCGGCGCGGGAATGCGCCTACCAGACCTTTGAGCAGTGCATGGCGGCCAGGCGCGGCAATGTCGATTTCTGCCAGCCGAACGGCACGCCGTTGAACCATCCGCCGGGCCGCAGCCAGTATCAGTACCAGTAACGGCGGCTTAGGGCATGATCCGGAAAAGTGGGTACCGGTTTTCCGAAAAAGATCATGCCCCACTCAAAGTCACCGGATTGGCGCGGTAATAGGCGGCGTCCTCGGCGCTTTGCATCCAGCCGTCGCGGCCGCGCCAATCGAAGTGACGGGCGGCCATGTCGGCGCCGTAGCGGACGCGGAACAAGAGCGTGCGGTGGGGGCCGTTGGCATATTCGTGCACCTCGCCGGGCGGGTGGACGACGAAGGCGCCGGGCTTGACGATGATGGTTTCGCCCGGCGTGCGCATGGTGCCGCCGCCTTCGAAGCAGAAATAGATCTCGGTCGCGTCGGGGTGGCAGTGATAGGGGCTGATCTGGCCCGGCTCCCAGCAGGCCACGGCGACGTCGCCCTCCTCGATGGTGCCAAGGATCTTCTCGACGTGCTTCTTGGGATTGAACTCGGCCTGTTCGACCACGCTGAACACGTGCATGTCCTATTCCTCCGTATCGTTCCGTTCGGCTTTTCGTTGAATTCGACTTGAATGAAATTAAGCCAAGTCGGTCGCTTTGGCGATGAGTGACGCGCGGCACAGTTCGGCGTGCGGCACTTTGTTAGATTTTGTGAAGCGGACGGTGGCGTTGCAAGCCACGCGACTGTTGCAAAGCTGCCCCGCCGCGGCGCACCATGCGAAACTGTCGAGTTGGTTGTTAGATAGTTCGAGGGAGGGGCGCACAAGCTCAGCAGCGGAACGCTGCCAACCTTGCTACGGACAATGACACGGGTGGCACTTATGGCCCATTTCGCCAGGCCTCATTTCGACAGGGGCCATTTCGCGGGACTGCTCGACCGGGTGGAGTCGGCGATCGTGCTTGGACTGGTGGTCAGCGGGCTTGCGGCCTGCGCGCTCGGGGCCATCGTCTACGATGTCGGGCGGTTGTTTTCGGGCTGGTAGCGCTGAGCGCAGCGTTTTGAAATATCTTGGCTTTTTACGGAACTCCCTCGGTAACAGGGCATTGATGGCTGCGGCGTAAATTGGCCGTAACTATGCTGCCGTGGGCGAGGATGGGCGAACGTCGCAATTCGAGACTGACCAAGAGCTTTCTGCGCGGTTTCGTCTATGTCAGCCGCAAGCGCGGCGCGCTGTCGTGCCTCATTCGCGACATGTCCGAGAAGGGCGCCCGCATCATCTTCTGCGATACGGTGACGCTGCCCCACGTGTTCGACCTCTACATCCCGCAGAGCGACCACAATATCCGGGCGCGGGTGCAATGGCGGCGGAACGACGAAATCGGCGTCGCATTCGTTGCCAGCGAGAAGCGCGATCCTGCCGAGCAGCCTTCGGCCAATGAGGTGGTGCAGCGCGTCGCCATGCTGGAAGCCGAAATCGCCTCGCTGCGCACGCTGCTCAAGCGGCTCAAAAACGAGAAAACCGAAAGTCGCGACGAGCAGGCGGCGTAACCGACGCCTGCCAACGCCCTCGCCTTCGCCATTTGCGCCCGATATTCTGCCGCCCGGTACAGCAACGGGAGACAGTCATGGCCAAAGCCTATTGGATCGCGACCTATTTTTCAGTGTCCAATCCAGACGCGCTCGCCGAATACGCCAAGCTCGCGGGGCCCGCGATTGCAGCCAGCGGCGGCCGTTTTCTGGCGCGCGGCACCGCGGCAAAAGCCTACGAAAAAGGCCTCAAGCAGCGCTCCGTTCTGGTCGAGTTCGAGAGCGTCGAACAGGCCGCGGCGGCGCACGACAGCCCGGGCTATCAGGCCGCGCTCAAAGTGCTCGGCAATGCCTGCGAGCGCGACTTGCGCATCGTCGAAGGTGTGTGAGCGCGGGCATTTTTTGAGCATGATCTTGCCCGAAAACCGGCTTCCACTTTTCGGGATCATGCTCTAGTCAAAAATCTTGTCGCCCTGCAGATCGACGATCTGGCGCGCCTTGTTCTCGGTGAACGTCACCGCGTCCTCGTAGGACGCATAGGCGTCGGCGCGGATGAAGCGGTGCTCCTTGTGCACGCCGTCGATCTCGCGCGCGATGGTGCCCGCGGTCTGATACTGGCCGTTGTTCTTGTATGGCGCGGCGCAGATGACATAGCCCTTGTATTCGACCGGCGCCGCGGGTTTTGCGGCGGCGGCCGAACTTGCCGGTGTGCCGCGGCCGAATAGCGACCTGAAAAGCGACATGGACGGGCTCTCCCTGAAACGACGCCGTTGGCGCACTTGCATTACCCTAGCAAAATCGATCTGCATGTGCTGGTCCCGATGGCCACGGGTGTTATGGCCATGGGTGTTACGGCATGGGCGTTCTTCTCGTCTGGCCATTCATACGGCTGATAAGGAATAATACGCCGCGCAACTATACGCCCGATGCGCTGCCCGACGAACCGATGTCGCGACCGCAGCGCTGCAAAAGCCTGTCCAAGGAGTTCAGAAATGCCGAAAGCCTATTGGGTCACCGTCTACCGTTCGATTTCCGATCCGAAGAAAGTCGAGGCCTATGCCAAGCTGGCGCCGCCGGCGACGTCGCAGTTCGGCGCCCGATATATCGCGAGGGGCTCCGCCGTCGCCGCCTTCGAAGCCGGACAGAAAGAACGCATCGTCATCTCGGAATTTCCGAGCGTCGAGAAAGCCATCGCCGCCTATCAGAGTCCGGCCTATCAGGAAGCGCTGAAGGCGCTCGGCGACGGCGCCGTGCGCGACATCCGCATCATCGAAGCCACGGAGTAGCTTTAGCGCGCAGCTTCAACGCGCCGGCGCGGCCGCAGCCGCCGGCAGCTCCGCGCCGATCCGCGCGGCGGCGATGGCGCGATGATCGAGCCGCAACGTCAGACAACAAGCCGAACCGCCGCTCTTTTGAAACACCTCGAGCGGCGTTTCGACCACGGCATAGCCGCGCAGTTCAAGCTTGCGCCGCAGCGCGTCGCTCAAGCCCGACAGCACGATGGTGCGCCCGACGCAGACCGCATTGGCGGCAAAGCGGGCGGCATCGGCGAGGTTGAGCGCGATACGATCGGCCGGCGCGACCTGCTCGTGGACAGCGGCCAAAGCCTCAGGCATAAACGCTTGCGGATAATAGATGACGCCGCCGCAGGGGAGCGCGCAAAACGCGGTGTCGAGATGGTAGAAGCGCGGATCGGCGAGCGGCAGCACGATGCAGCGCACGCCGAGCTCACGCTCGATCACGGCTGCGGCGGCAGCGTCGGAGCGGAAGCCGCACCCCATCCAGAACAAGCCGCGCCGCGGATCGAAAATGCAGTCGCCGGCGCCTTCGAGCATGATGCCCGCGGGCAGCTCCAAAATCTCGTCGATAAAGCCGCGCGCTTTGAGCGCCGAAAACCCCGCCGCGAAGACCGGTTCCTCGTCCTGCCGCTCGCCATGACGGAACCGCGCCAGCAGCGCCTTGCCGTCGAGCACGACCGCTGAGTTCGCCGTGAAGACCAAATCCGGCAGGCAGGGCGCGGCTTCGACGGTCTCGACCGCTGTGCCAAGCCCGAGCAGGACGCGGCGCAAGCCGGACCATTGCTGCTCGGCCTGCGCGTGCAATGCCGTCGCGCCTTCGCTCCAGGCGGCAGGATCCATCCAAGGATTGATGCTGTAACTGACCGCGAAATAGCGCGGCGAGCACATCAGAAAGCGAGGCTGCGAGGTCGTTTTGGCAAGCGCCGCGTGAATGTTCATCGCTTGTCGGTACCGTCCTGTGCTTGGGAAGCAGCTGGATTGGCAGCGTCCGAATCAATGGGCTGGAGGAATCTTACCACGCCAGCGCGGAAGTCCGGCTCCCAGTCCTAGAAACTCAGTAGCCGACGCGGGCGAAGTGCTCGCGCAACAGCGCGATGTTGCGGCGGTTGGCGCGGAAAAAGACGTCGAAAGCATCGCCGGCGATCGGCACCGCGCCGACCGTGCCTTCGAGCAGCACGTTCACGATCATCCGCGCGAACAGCAATTTCGGAACGCCGAGCCGGTGCGCCTCGTAGAGCAGATAGCACGACAGCGCCGACGCCGCGGCGTCGCCGATGCCGGGCACGAGCCGCAGCAGCAATTCCACGCCGAAGCGCACATTGGTGCCCGGCAGAACGAACGCCGTGTCGAACATGGTGGCGAGCATGTCGAGCCGGTCGAGCGCCGCGCGGCGCGATTGCCCGACATAGGGACGCCGGGCGCGGGCATAGCTCGAGCCAGCAAAGTTGCGGAACCCGGCAAAGCCGCCGCCAAAGCCGCCACCAAATCCGGCAGCACGGGAAAAGCTCATGTTAGTCCGTCCTTCTGCCGCAAAGGCTGTCATAAAGCCCATGCAAAGCTAATGGCACGGCCGACAAATGGGAAGGTTCGCGGCCCGCGCAAGGAGACATCATAAATATATTGCCGGGGCTTTTGCGAAGCGTTTGCGAAACCGGGCGCTCACCAAACCCGCCGAACGGCAAAAACCCGCATTGCAAAAGGGCTTGTACCACTTTATATAGCCGACACTCCGATTTAGCCTGCCTTGCTGGTGCGCGCGGGAGCAATATCCCGGCCTTACTCAAGACCACGCGAAATCCGGGTTGAAGACCGTGCGAATGGTTTGCACGGCCGCAAACGTGTTTTGCGTCTATTAGGAGGCCATCATGGCTCAAGGTACCGTCAAGTTCTTCAACGCCCAAAAGGGTTACGGCTTCATCGTGCAGGATGGCGGCGGCCCGGACGTGTTCGTCCACATTTCCGCCGTCGAGCGCGCCGGCATGCGCACGCTGGTCGAGGGGCAGAAAGTGTCGTTCGACGTCGAAGCCGACCGCCGCAGCGGCAAGTCGGCCGCGGCCAATCTGCAGTCCGCGTAACCTTAAAATCTGCCATTCACACCGGCGCCTTAATGGCGCCGGTGTTTTCGTTTTTACAGCCTCCCACACCAGGCATGCCTGCGATTTGATTCGGACGGATACAGGTTTTCAGATCGGACCATAGCTACGCCTCTCGAGCCGCATCGGCGAACTAAGGAGAATAACAATGCCAAGAAAGCCGGGATTGAATTCCGAATTCGTCATGTTCGACGTCATCTACGAAGACGGCTCGCAGCGCTCGAACCGCAAAGTGCCGCGCGAGCTCCTGGGCGGCCTCGACGGCGACAAGCCTGCGCACGGCTTCCTGATCGAGCAGGACCGCGAAATCGCCGAAAAATCCGGCAGGCCGCCGCTTACCATCAAGACCGTCTCGCGTTCCGGCGCCAAGAAGAAAGACCGCGACTACGGCGAGCGCCGCGCGGGCTGACCAGCGGCCCGCGCTCCGCTAATCTTCGGCTCCTACGCCATCAGAAACGGAGGAGCCGCTCATGTCGCCACCGCAAATCCAGATTCTCAATCCCGACAGCCTCGGCAAGCCGCTCGGGCAATATTCGCAAATCACCCGCGTCAAAGCGTCGGAATTCCTGTTCATCGCCGGCCAAGTCGGCACCGGCAAGGACGGCAAGACGGGCGCCGATTTCGACGCCCAATGCGGTCTCGCCTTCGCCAATATCGGCGCGGCGCTCGCCTCGCAGGGCGCGAGCTTTGCCAATATCGTCGAGTTCACGACCTATCTCGTGCACTCGCAGGATATTCCCAAGTTCATGACCTACCGCACCCGCGAATTTCCCAAAATGTTCGCGGGTGGCGCCTACCCGCCCAACACGCTCTTGATCATCGACCGCCTGGTGCAGGAGCAGTTTCTGATCGAAGTCAGCGCGGTTGCGGCGTTGTAAGGACGTTCCCTCTCCCGTTTTCACGGGGGAGGACAACGCATTGCCTCGTCAGAGGCCGCTAGTCCGCCCCGACGCGTAAGGCGAAAAGCCTTGCGCCTTCGCCTGGTAATAATAGCCGCGCGAATAAAGCGCGACGGCGCGGCTCTCGTTGCCGCCGGCGGCGCGATAGGCGCCGGCGAGATAGCGCACCGCATAGGTCATGTTGGTCTGCGGATCGAGCAGCCCCGCCGCCGAGCCGGTGTAACCCATGGCGCGCGCGGTGCCGAGCCGGATCTGCATCAAGCCGTAATTGCCGGCATGGACCGCACGCGGATTGCCGCCGCTCTCGCGCTTAATGACACGCTCGACCAGCGACGCCGGCACGCCGGCCGCACCGGCCTGCGCCGCCGCCATGCTCGACGTGCCGTCGACCGGCGCGCTTTGGCCGAAACTGCCGAAGCCAAATGCATTATTAGCCTCGATCGGCAGCAAATGATGTCCGGCAAAATGATGCATGGAGTGAACACGCGAGGGCCTGTGCTCGCGCGCCGAAACCGAACCTGACCAAACAAAAACCCCGACAAGAAACGATGACCCAAACACTGCGAGTTTCAGAACTTCCCCGACAAAATTCGAACGTCGCATCTCGTAACTCCGTAGCAACGCCCCTCACGCAGCGGAGTTGTCACGGCAAATCCGGCCTCGCTTCGGCCGTTTGGTGCCGCTGGGATGGTGATGTTGTGGCGGGGGAACGCGGAGTTCCCTTATCGCCAAAGTTATCGCGCGCCGAGATAGCGGAAGATCGTCTGCTCCCACCACGCGCTGTGCACGGCGTTGAGAATCGCGACGTCGAGCGCGTTGCGCAGCGGACTGTTTCTGGGCAGGACGAAGGCATATTCCTGAGGATCGAATGTCGCTTCCACAATCTCAATCGATGACGAATAGCGCTGCCGGACCTCCCAAGCTAACAACGGCTTGTCATAGACAAAGGCATCGAGCTTCCGCCCGCGCACGGCGTCGAGACCCTCCTGCAGGGTTGCGAATTTCCGGTAGGCTATTTGCTGGTGGGTGAGCGCATCCTCGGTCGAGGTTCCGGCGATGGCGCCGACCCGGACCGTCGACAGATCGCTGACGCCATGCACCGTGCCCTGAAGGTGTCGTATCGTCAGCACCGACGTGATGCTCGCGGTGAAGACCGCGATGGTGACGATCGAGCCAACCATCCACAGGATCGCCACGATACGTCCGGGCAAGGTTTGCGGCCCGAAATTCCCGGTGCTGCGTTGCGTCATTGCTACCGTCGACCACCAGACGCCGGAGCTCAGTCCCTTTTTCACGCCGCCACCGAAATCCTCGTTGTGATGCCGCTCAAAGAACCAGACGAGGAAGCCGACCGCCAATGCCAATCCGACCAGCGCGACGATCGCCTGCGCAAAGCCAAACGATGTCAGGGTGCGGAAAATGGGCGTCCAGCTCGCTTCGCCTCCGGTCGGGACAGCAATGCCAAGTCCCGTTGAGTAGAACGGCTGCGTGAAATCGAGAATTCGCGCCCGCCCGGCCGTCACGGTGAGCGCCGCCACGGCGACATCGAACTTTCCCGCCGCAACGCCATCGATCAGCCCCTGCACATCCGGCTCCTCGACGAAGCGGTAGCGCAGGTGCAATTCGTCGGCGACGTGGCGCCAAAGATCGATGCTGATGCCTTGCCAGGTGCCGTCGGCGGCCTTCATGGCAAAGGGCGGCGCTTCCTTGGTGCCGAGCACCAGTTCGCCTTGCGGCCCAGTGCCAGCATTCTCAGGCGATTGCGCATGACCCGGTGCGGCGAGAATCAACATCGCGCCGGCGATTGCGGCGATCATTGTCAATGGACGCATGACTACGCGCTCCCCCGGAACAATTCTCACGCTCAAGAGCGGCAATCTAACATCAAACATCTATCGCGGGGCGAAGTTTGGTGAGTCGCAGGCGCCGTCCTCGCCGACGTAAGTCAAAGGGGCAAAGAGAGCCTTCTCGGCGGAGCGTCGGCGCGGTGGACCGCCAAATCATTGGGCACGAAAACCCCGGTTAGCGGATCGCAATCAGCGATTTGGTCAATCCTGCGATTCGTTCCCGCTCAATCACTGCGTCAGGAAACAATGTGGCCATCGCCCGCGCATCGAGAAGCCGTGCATCGTCGAGGATGTTACGGGCTTCGTCGTAGGATCGCGCGCGCGGAAAGTAGCCGCAAGCTCGTCGCCTGACTATCGCCGCACGCCACGGCACCGGCAGCCAGTGGACGAATGGCGTGCGCAAATGCGGCTCCAGGGGGAACCAGTAATTCGGCGTCTGCACGAAGTAGCGCGCAGCGAGCCGCCGGACCTCTTGCGCCATCTTGCACTCATCGCGCCACAGGCCGACGTGTTCAATCACGGAATTCGAGTGCACCACATCGAAGCTTAGATCGTCCAACTGGCTGAGATTACGGGCACGCGGCAGCGCGGTGAAGAGATCGTAGAGCTTGGTGCGCCGCAGCGGCTTCAGACGTCCCTCCGGCGCGGAAGCCGCCTCCTCGTCAAGCGCCGGCGCCGCCGATTTCATGATGCGAAAACGTGCGGCGCAGCCGCGCCGCGGACGCCGGCACCAAACGCGCCTGTTTTGCAACACCGATCGCCATTGACCGCCCCGCGCCGGGGCCAGGACCAAGATCATGGCCGGGACCACGATCTTGCCTGCCCGGACGGAAACGGTAGCACGTCTCAATCGGCCGTAAACGACCTCAACGATCGACGCCGATTCGGCTTTGCTGCACGCGCATTTCTTGGCGATTCTCTTGGCGCTCCCTGGCGACATGAGTGGAGCGGTAAGCCCGCGCGTAAGCGTAGAGGCCCGGTCCGTAACCCTCGGGCGAGGGATAACCCGCGCGCTCGCTGCTCGCGATCGTGCCGGTCGTGTAGGCGCTCTGCGCCTGCGCCAGCGAAGGGATGCCGAGCGCGGAGACGCCGACTGTCGCGGCAAAAACGAGCGCCGTCGCAGCGATGATTTTCATAAACGTCATGGTTGCATTTCCTTTGCAAGAGGAATCCCGCCCGAACGGGCCGGGTTTCTCTGGTTCCGTCGATGTAAAATTAGCTTTGCGAGGCGATGCCCGCGCCGTGCGTCGCATCTTCGAACGTGGTGGCATGGGCGAAAGCCGGAGCCGAGATCATGGCCATGGCGAGAGCGACGATCGCGATGAGCTTCTTCATGGGACATCTCCTATTTGCATGAATTCGTGCGGCGCGCAGTGTTCGGCCTCACAAGGCGCAGATAAGCTCAAGCCCGGAATCGATAACCCTAGGATCGTCGAACACAGCGTTGCGTGAGGCTGAATAATAAAAATTTGATCGCCGATTTTAACGCGCGCGGCCGGTGTGTTTACCTTGCGGCAACAAAAAGGCATCCATCATATCTGCTGATCGCGGTCAAAACATCGCGATCAGTCGCATTGCGCCTGCATTCGGCCGCGGCCGACATGGATCCGCGCGCGATAGACACCGCCCGCCATTGTACCTAAAATTGCCGGCTAAACTTTGCACCTAAATTTCGCAACTAAATTTCACGTAAACACTTCGGGGCTGGCTCAAGAGGAGTTGACGATGAAGAGATTAGCTTTTGTTGTTTGCGCAGCCTGCGTGCTCGGTTTCTCGGCTGCACCACCGGCGCGCGCCGATTACGCCGTGGTCCAGTTGGACGACGGCTGGTGCAAGATCTGGTGGGAGAATGCCGACATCCCGTGGGGCGTCGGCTGGACCAAGATTGCGATCGGCCTTCCCGATTGGCTGATGGCGTCGGCGGCGCTCAATGCCGCGCGCTCGCAAGGTGCCTGTCGGTAGACCAGCCGCCAGTTCCAACGCTCACGCCAGTGTGAAGTCGCGACAGGCGCGATCCATTGTTCCATTGTGTGGTCCTCGATAGGCTCGGGGCTTCAAGCTTCATCCCTTAAATGGAGCGGCGCAGCGCGCCGCTCGTACACGCCATCTGATAGGTTCATCTGTTCGCGTCGCGCCGCCGATGCGCAAGCCTCGCTGGCACCGCGCCGAGCCGAATGCCAGTGGAGACTTGCGTCATGCTCTCCGTCACGCCGCCTCTCACGTCACCCGCCATTCGCCCGCGCATCAACGCCTGGAAGCCGTTAGCGGCCGCCGGCTTACTTGCCGCCTTCGCCGCCGTGGCGGCGGTGTTCATGGCGCGCCCGGCGGAGCCGAGCTCGCTCGCCGATTACATCCGCGCGATTTGCGCGTCGCCGTTCCGCGCCGCCTCCGCCGAGGAGGCGCCGTATCTGGCGGAGAATGTCGGCGCAATGTCGAAAATGATGATCGACATGGGCATTCGGCCGTCTGGCGATGTCGACAGCGACTTCGTCGCGATGATGACGCCGCATCATCAAGGGGCGATCGAAATGGCGCAGGCGGAGCTGCGCTACGGACGCAACGAGCAGCTGCGGCGCATAGCCCAGGAGATCATCGTCACCCAACAGCAGGAAATCGCCGCGATGCGGCTCGCGCTCGGCCAGCCGCTGCCGCCGTCGGCACCGGCGCCTGATCAGATGCCAGCCAAGCGATTGGAGCCGTAACCATGAGACGCATAGTGATAATGACGATCTTGCTCGCGGCAATGTCAGTCGCCGGCGCGCGCGACAGCCATGCCGGACAGGTGCCGGGCGCCGCTTCCGATCCGGATATCCCGATCAGCCACCGCGACCGCGTCTATGCCGCGGAACAGTTCTCCAACACCGTCTCCGTCACCGATCCCGTCGACAACAAGCTTCTTGGCGTCATTCGGCTGGGCGATCCCTTGCCGGGCAATTTCAGCCCGCTCTATGTCGGCCAATTGCTGGTGCACGGCATGGGATTTTCGCCCGACCATCGCACCATCGTCGTCATCTCGATCGGCTCGAATTCCGCGACCTTCATCGACACGACCACGAATGCAGTCAAGCACGTGACTTATGTCGGGCGCGCGCCGCACGAGGCCTTCTTCACGCCGGACGGCAAAGAAATCTGGGTGACGGTGCGCGGCGAGAACTATGTGTCGGTGCTCGACGGCGCAAGTTACGAGGAAAAAACGCGGATCGTTCTGCCCAACGGCCCGGGCATGACGATCTTCTCGCCCGATGGCAAATACGGCTATGTCTGCTCGTCATTCACGCCGGAGACCGACGTGGTCGCTGTCGCCGACCACACAATGGTCGGCAAGGTGGCGCAGGCAAGCCCGTTCTGCCCGAATATCGCGGCGACGCCCGACGGTGCACAGGTCTGGTTCACGCTCAAGGATACCGGCAAGGTTCAGGTGTTCGACGCGCGGCCGCCGTTTGCGCTGCAAAAGACGCTCGACACCGGGCCGATCACCAACCACGTCAACATCGTGCGCAATGCCAACGGCATGTTCGCCTATGTCACTGTCGGCGGGTTGAACGAGATTCAGGTCTTTCGCACCACCGATTTCGGTAAGGTCGCGACCATTCCGGTCGGCAGGCTGCCGCACGGCATCTGGCCGTCGGGCGACGGCACGCGGGTCTATGTCGGGCTCGAGAACGACGACCAGCTGACCGCGATCGATACGCTCACCAACAAAGTGATCGCGACCAGCCCGATCGGCCAGGCAGCTCAGGCCGTCGTCTACGTGCCGCACGCCGTGGCCGAGACGAATACCGACGCGATCGGCAATGCGGCGATGAGCGTCATGCAAAACCCCGATCCGGCAAGCGCCGGGACGCGGGGACTGCAGCCGCTTGGGCTGGCCGGTCAATCGGCGCAGTTGTGGATGGCGCCGCCAGGGCAGAACAACATTACCGGCGCCAAAGCGCCGACCAGCGTTTCGCTGTCCGACCAGGGCCTGGTGCAGGTGCTGGAGGCCGCCGTCACCGGCCTCGAGCCGGGCAAGCCCTATCTGCTGGCGTTCGCGAGCGAGCCGGCCGGCACGGGCACGCTCGATCCGCTGCGCAGCTTCATGACCAATCCGGCCGGCTCCGCCGTCGTCAATGCGATCGGACCAATTCGCCAAGTGGTGCGCGGCGAGGCGAAAATGCCGCGTCGCTATCTGGTCATCGTGCCGGGCACCACCGAGCAGCATGGCGCGCCGGTGCAAGTGCAGGCGGAATGATCGCGCATCCGGACGAACGCACCTTGGGTCAGCACGATGCGAGTCCGAGCGTTTCGCGGATCGCGGCGATGAAGCGCGCGAAGGCCGCCGCATCGCCGGCGCGCGGCGGGGCAAAGCCCCAGATCGGCTTCGGCCACAGCGGATCGTCTTTGCGCCGCGCGACGATGTGGACGTGAAGTTGCGGCACGACATTGCCGATGGCGCCGATATTGATCTTGTCGCAGCCGGTCGCGCTTTTGAGCACGCGCGACACCTGCACGATCTCGCCCATCAAAAGTGCCGTCGCGTCGCCGAGATCGGCGATCTCGGTGACGCCGGCGCGGCGCGGCACCAGGATCAGCCAGGGATAATCGGCATCGTTGATCGCAAGCACGCGCGACAGCGGCAGATCGCCGAGCGGCGTCGTGTCGGCGCCAAGCTGCGGATGAAGCGACCAGTCGGCCTCGGACATTGGAGTTTTCTGCCTCGTTAAATCGAACCGCTCGCCATCGCGTTGAGGTAAGGCTGGCGCACGTCGGAGCCCCTTACTATGACTGAGGCGTCCGGTCATCCGAAATGCAGGGAAATCGTCCGCATGAAGCTCGCCGTGCCCGACATGATCTCGAATTCCTATTTTCCCGCGGAGGCGGCGGTCGAGCTTGGCTTCTTCAAGGCCGAGGGGCTCGATGTCGCGCTCGAACTCATCTTTCCGGTCGACAAGTGCTATGCGGCGTTGCGCGACGGCGCGGTGGATTTCGTCGGCGGCTCGGCGCATTCGGCGCTGGCGGTGTTTCCGCGCTTCCAGGGCGCCAAGCTGATCTGCGCGCAGGCGCAGGGCATGTACTGGTTTCTCATCATGCACGCCGATCTCGGCGCCAAGCGCGGCGACATCTCTGCCGTCAAAGGCAAGCGCATCGGCGCGGCGCCGTGGGTGGACATGGGCCTGCGCGCGCTTCTGGTCGAAGCCGGAATCGATCTTGCGCGCGACGGCGTCACCATCGCGCCGGTGCCGGGCGCTGTCGGCGCCGGCGTGAATTTCGGCCTGACCGCGGCGAAGGCGCTCGAAGACCGCAAGATCGACGGCTTTTGGGCCAACGGCATGGGCGCCGAAGTGGCGTTGCGCCGCGACGTCGGCACCATGGTGCTCGACATCCGCCGCGGCGACGGGCCGAAAGCCTGTTTCAACTATACGGCTGCAACCATCGCCACGAGCGACGCGCTGATCGCGCGTGCGCCCGACCAGGTGGCGGCAGCCGTGCGTGCGGTTGCAAAGACTCAAAGCACGTTGAAGGCCGACGTCACGCTGGCGAAGAAAGTCGGCGACAAATTGTTTCCGCCGTCGGAAGCAGCCCTGATCACCGATCTGATCCGGCGTGATCTGCCCTATTACGATGCGACGCTGTCGCGGGAATTCGTTGCCGGCATGAGCGCCTTTGCGCGCCGGGAAGGCATCCTCGACAGCGACCTCGCTTACGAGAATGTCGTCGCCGCGCAATTCAGTTCGTTGTGGACAGCGTAGCGCGCTGGCGCTCACTTCGTTTACGGCTTCAACCGCTCATCCGGCGGCGCGATCTCAGTGACGAGATCGCTGACCAGCTTCTTTTTCGGCAGCGGCAGAACCGTCATCTCGCCATCGCGGAGCCGCGTGGTGCAGGCATATTCGACCTCGCCGTCGATCAGCATCATGCATTCCTTGCAGGCATTGGCATTGATGCAGGAGAAGCGGAAGGCGAGCGTCGGGTCGGCATGCGCGCGGATATAGCGCAGGCCGTCGAGCACGGTCTGGCCGGGAACGAACGGCACGTCGAAGCGCTCGATGGTGTGCGGCGCGTTTGCGGCGCCGCGCTGGATGAGAAGGGTCGCGTTCATGCGGGGGCGCCTGCAAGCCGTTGCGCGGGCCGTGTTGCCGCGCTGGCGGACAGGCTGAGCTTGCCGTTGCGCATTTCGACGATCTGGTTGAACTGCCAACGCGGATCGAGCCCGGAAAAATCCTCGCGCTGATGGGCACCGCGGCTTTCCTGCCGCGCCTTGGCGGCGAGGCAGACGCTGCGCGCGACCAGCGTCATGTTGCGCAGATCAAGCCAATCGGTGAGCACGGCATCGGACGGCTCGCCCGACGACATCGGATCGGGCCCGATTGCCGCCGCGATGCGGTCGATCTCGGCGAGCGCCTGATCAAGCGAAGCTTCGGTGCGAAACGGGCCGGCTTTATCGGTCATCACCGCCTGGAGATCGACAATCAGGGCTGCCGGGTTGGCCGCCATTTTCGTCGTGCACCGTCGCAGCAAGTCGAGCGCAGGCGAGTTGCGCGACGTCCAGCGTTGTTTGTTGGCCGTACGCGCGGCCGCAGCAGCGCTCTTGCCCGCGCGCGCGCCGAACACCAAAGCCTCGGTGATGGCATTGCCGGACAAGCGCGTCGCGCCATTGGCGCCGCCGACTGCTTCGCCGGCGGCGAACAGATTGGGCACCGCCGTTTCGAACCGCGTGTCCACCTTCACGCCGCCCATGTGATAATGCGCGATCGGCGACACCTCGATCGGCTGCTTAGTAAGATCGATGCCGTTCCTTGCCAGCGTGTCGATGACCGGCCCGAAGGCGCGGCGCAACTCGGCTTCCGGCACGTGGGCGAAGCTCAGATAGGCGCCGCCTGCCGGGCTGCCGCGCCCGGCTTCGACTTCTTGCAAAATGGCATAGGTCGCGAGATCGCGGGTGAGAACATAAGTGCCGTCGTTGCGGCCGCCGGCGGTGGCGTAATTCTGCTCGAATTCCTGCATTTGCCCGTTGACTAGAATGCCGCCGAGCTTGTAGCGGAACGGATCCCACATGATCGGATCGAGGCCGACCAGCCGCGGCGCGAGATGCCCGATGGGAAAGAACTGCACGAATTCCATGTCGATTAATTGCGCGCCGGCGCGCAGCGCCAGCGCATAGCCGTCGCCACCCATATTGAGCGACGCGCTGTTGCGCCGGTAGAGCCGCGTCAGCCCGCCGGTCGCGATCACCACGGATTTCGCCGCGATGGCGACAGGCTCGCCGGTCTGCATATGGATCGCGGTCGCGCCGCAGGCGACACCGTCCTTGAGCGCGATGTCGACGACGAGGAGATCGCCGATGCGGCGGATCGCAGGCGCGTTCTGCATCTGGTGCCGCAGCGTCTTCGACACCGCGGGCCCGGTGCGCAGAAAATCGACATAGACGCAACGCGGCCGATCGTGGCCCGGCGCATGCGCCTGCTTGATATGGCCGTCCTCGCGTGCCCAGCCGACGTTCCAGGTATCCATTTCGAGGATGCGTACCGGCCCGTCCTCGCAGAGGATCGCCGACAGCGCCTCGTCGCACAGGCCGTAACCGGCGGCGAGCGTATCAGCGAGATGATATTGCCAGTTGTCGGGCGTCTGCGCCCCGACCGCCGCCGCAACCGTCATCATCGCCATGACGGTGCCGCCGCCGCGGCCGATCAGGCTCCTGTCAGCGAGAATGACGGATGCGCCGCTCTTCGCCGCTTCCAGCGCCGCATACATGCCGGCGCCGCCGGAGCCGACAATCAGGACGTCGGTTTCAAGCTCGATCACGTGAATACCCTTCGCGGCGCGCCTTTGGCGCGCACCTCAGGGTGACGGAACAAAGATTAGTTGTCCAGGAACGAGCGCAATTTGCGCGAGCGCGACGGATGCTTGAGCTTGCGCAGCGCTTTCGCCTCGATCTGGCGGATACGTTCGCGGGTCACCGAGAACTGCTGGCCGACTTCCTCCAGCGTGTGGTCGGTGTTCATGCCGATGCCGAAGCGCATGCGCAGCACGCGCTCTTCGCGCGGCGTGAGCGAGGCGAGCACGCGGGTCGTGGTCTCGCGCAGGTTCGACTGGATGGCGGCGTCGATCGGCAGGATCGCGTTCTTGTCCTCGATGAAATCGCCGAGATGCGAATCCTCTTCGTCGCCGATCGGCGTTTCGAGCGACAGCGGCTCCTTGGCGATTTTGAGAACCTTTCGCACTTTCTCGAGCGGCATGCCGAGCTTTTCGGCGAGCTCTTCCGGCGTCGGCTCGCGGCCGATCTCGTTGAGCATCTGCCGCGACGTGCGCACGATCTTGTTGATGGTCTCGATCATGTGCACCGGGATGCGGATGGTGCGCGCCTGATCGGCGATCGAGCGGGTGATCGCCTGCCGGATCCACCACGTCGCATAGGTCGAGAACTTGTAGCCGCGGCGGTATTCGAACTTATCGACCGCTTTCATCAGGCCGATATTGCCTTCCTGAATGAGGTCGAGGAATTGCAGGCCGCGATTGGTGTATTTCTTGGCGATGGAGATGACGAGGCGGAGGTTCGCTTCGACCATTTCCTTCTTGGCCTGGCGCGCTTCGCGCTCGCCCTTCTGCACCATGTGCACGATCTTGCGGAACTCGCCGATCTCAAGCCCGGTCTCGGACGCGAGCGTATGGATATGCGTGCGTAGTTCCTTGATGCGGTCTTTGTCGCGGGCGACGAAATTCTTCCAGCCCTTCGCCGAGAGTTTCGAGACGCGGTTGAGCCAGCGCGGATCGAGCTCGGAGCCCTGATAGTTGCGCAGGAAGTCTTCGCGGCTGACGCCATGGCTTTCGGACAACCGCATCAGCCGGCCTTCGTGGCCGACCAGCCGCTTGTTGATATCGTAAAGTTGCTCGACGAGCGCGTCGATACGCGCCTGATTAAGCCGCAGCGACTTCACCTCCTGGATGATGTCGTCCTTGAGCTTCTTCGACTTGCGCTCCTGCGCCGGCGACAGCGTTTCGTTCTTGAGCTTGCCCTGGATGTCGAGCTCTTGCAGGCGGCGCAGCCGTTTGAACGCGTCGGCGATATTGTCGAAGGTCTCGAGCACTTTCGGCTTCAGCTCGGCCTCGATCGCAGCGAGCGACATCGAATTTTCGAGATCGTCCTCGTCCAAATCGTTGTCGGCGATGGCGGCTTCCTCGCCGCCCTCTTCGCCCTCACCGGCAGGAGCCGCACCGCCAGCTCCCATGGGCTTGAACGGTGTCGCGGCCGGCGGCGCCGACGGCGGTGCCACGGCTTGCACCGGTTGGGCTACGAAACCGGGCGCGCCGGGGACCATGCCCGCGGCCATACTCCCAGCCATGCCGTTGCCCGCGGGCGCGTTCGGATCGCCGCCGGGCGGCACTCCGGGGCCCTGCTTGGCGTCGGGGCCGGCATAGGTCGCTTCAAGATCGATAATGTCGCGGAGGAAGACTTTTCCTTCGTTCAATTCGTCGCGCCAGATGATCACGGCCTGGAAGGTCAGCGGGCTTTCACACAGGCCGGCGATCATCGCTTCGCGGCCGGCCTCGATGCGCTTGGCGATGGCGATTTCGCCCTCGCGCGACAACAGCTCCACCGAGCCCATTTCGCGCAGATACATCCGCACCGGATCGTCGGTGCGCTCGGCCGGCTCCTTGGCCTCGGACTTGGCCAGCGGCTTTGCGGTGACTTCGACGAGTTCGCCGGACTCCGCTTCTTCTTCTTCCGGTTCCTCGCGGCTTTCCTCGTCGTCGGCCTCGGCTTCCTCATTCTCGACGACGTTGATGCCCATCTCGTTCATCATCGCGAGAATGTCTTCGATCTTCTCGGAGGTGACTTCCTCCGACGGCATCACCGCGTTGAGCTGTTCGTAGGTGACGTAGCCGCGCTTCTTCGCCGACTTGATCATCTTCTTGACGGCGGCGTCGGAGAGATCGAGCAACGGCAGGGGGGCATCGGAAGTTTCCTGGGCGTCCTTCTCCGGCGCGTCGGAATCCTTGGTCGGGGCCGCCTTGGCTTTGGTCGGAACGGTTTTGGTGGCCACGCTCTTGCTTGCCATATTCATCTTCTCCAACTGCGCGCTTCCTGCTGCGCGGCCCCAAATGCGCGCTTCCTGAGCGCGGCCCGGGTTTCAAGGTCCCCTACCCTATGGCGTGTGAATCGATACGCCCGAAGGGTGCGAACCAAGGTGAACCCGACGCTCGGATCGGGCCAGAGACAAAGACCTGGCCCAAATCCCCATCAAGTCCGTGTTGTTGGGCCATTGGCCTAGTCCGCTAGGTATTTCCTAGCGGATTGGACCCATGACCGAAAAGGCCTGATCGAAAAGGCCTAGCCGAAAAGGGCCGTGCCGGCAGGGAGCCATCCCGGCTGACACCGCCCAAATCGAGGCCGACTGTGTCGGAACTCCGTTAAGCTCCGACTAACCCTAAAAAACCGGCGAGGGCGACCTCTTATTCCCTCACCCGCCTGTCGTCCACCTTTACCAGCCGTTTTGCAGCCGGTTTGCAGCTAGTTTGCGTCTCGGCCATCGCCGCCGCATGGCAGAAGTCTAACGCCGAAGACCCGTCGCGGTGCCAGACCGGAATGACGCAAACGCCACCCCTATCCTGGTACGCCTTAGAGCGATTTGGTCGCCCGGCCCGAGGAAGCGCCAAAGCCCTCGATCAGGGCCTCCGTTCCGTCAAGCGTGGACAGCCTGGATTTGACATCGCGAAGCCGCGCATAATTCGCCTCGGTATTGTCCTGGCCGAGCGCGGCCTCCGCGTCTCTCAGTTCCCTAGTTAGGGAATGCCACTGCGTATGCAAGGCGACAAGCTGCTTCCAGGTTAGCAAAACATCGGATTCTGCTGCATTTGGCCCAACGCCCCAGACCGAGGGGGTGGTGATGGTGCGCCCGATGCGGCCGAGGAGTTCGGTGAAGCCCTCCTTGCCGAGCTCAGCCGCGAGCGCCGCGCGCTCGGCGGCGCCGAAATGCTCCGGGTCTTGCCCTAAATCTTGCCCTGAACTGTGCGCGAAATCGTCAGCGAAGTGATGAGCAAAGACATCGATCAGCGCGCCTTTGAGCCTTTGCGTATCGGCATGGCGGAATTCGGCGGCGGCAAGCTCCTCGAGATGATCGTGGAGCAGCCAAGGGTGGTTGATCGCCATCAGTAGGATCAGCGCTTCGCGGCGCGGGATCGCGGCGCGATGGCCGCGGTGCAAGGGGCCGGCAGCAAGATGCGGGCTCGCAGCGACATAGGTGTCGTCTTGGCCAAACTGCGGCAGGATCGAGCGCGCCGAAGCGCCATCGCGCCGACCGCCTTCGCCGAAAGCCTTTTGTCCAAACTCCCTCTGCTGTCCAAACTCCCTGCGGCCGAAGGATTTCTGACCGAACCCGCCGAACCGCGACGACACATTGCGCGACGACACATTGATCGGCGCAAAGAGCTGGCGCAGCCGTGCGGAAAAATCCTGTCGATAGTAGCGGCGCACCGTTTCGTCGGCGATTGTGCCCGTCACCTCGCCGATGCGCGCTTCGAGCGCGGCGCGGCGTTCGGGCGTATCGAACGCGCCGGCTTCGCTCTCGCGCGCCCACAATATCTGCGCCAGCGGGCGCGCGCCGGTCAGCACATCCTCGATCGCGTCGCGGCCGCCGGAGCGCGCCAGATCGTCGGGATCTTGGCCGTCGGGCAGCTGCGCGAATTTGATGCTCTTGCCGGGCTTGAGGAACGGCAGCGCCAGATCGACCGCGCGATAGGCGGCGCGCCGGCCGGCATCGTCGCCGTCGAAACACAGGATCGGCTCGTCCGCCATCCGCCACATCAGGCCCAATTGATCGGCAGTGAGCGCAGTGCCGAGCGGCGCCACTGTCCCTTCGAAGCCGGCGGTGACCATGGCGATGACATCAACATAGCCTTCCACCGCGATGACGCGCGCGCCGTCGTGAGCGGCCTTCCGCACGCCGGCGATGTTGTAAAGCGTGCCGCCTTTGTGGAAGAGCGGCGTCTCCGGCGAATTGAGATATTTGGCGGACACTTCCTTATCGAGCGCGCGGCCGCCGAAGGCGATGACGCGGCCGCGCCAATCGCTGATCGGAAATATCACACGATCGCGAAAGCGATCATATGGAACTGAAATATTCTCGCCGGCGACGAGGAGACCGGCTTCCACCATGTCCTCGACCGGGATTTTCGCGGCGCCGAGATGCTCTTTCAGCGCGTATTGATCCGACACCGCGTAGCCGAGACGGAAGCGGAGTTGCGTGGCGGCATGAAGGCCACGATCGAGCAGATAACCACGGCCGCGGGCGCCGTTTCGTGAAGCAAGCGTCGTCTCGAAGAATTTTGCCGCAAGCTCGACGATGTCGTGCAGCGTCTTCCTTCGCTCTTCCTGCGCCTGCGCTTCGCGGGTCATCACCGGCAGCGGCACGCCGGCCTGGCCCGCCAGCCGCTCGACGGCTTCCGGGAAGCTCACGCCTTCGGTGAGCATCAGAAAATCGAAAATGTTGCCGTTCTTGCCCGAGGAGAAGTCAAACCACATCGCTTTCTGGTCATTGACGAAGAATGACGGCGTCTTTTCCTGGTTGAAGGGCGACAGGCCCTTCCATTCCCGCCCTGCTTTGCGCAATTTCACGCGGCGGCCCACGACTTCCGAGACCGGAAGCCGCGCGCGCAGCTCGTCGAGAAATTGCGGCGTGAATCGCATGGTGATTCGCCAAGGTAGCGGGGCGGTGGCGCGAAGATAGGGCGGCCGGGCGCGAGGGCAAGGCCGGGGCGGCTTGTCCCGGTTATCCACAGGGGAAGTTAGGCCTTTTTGCCGCTGCCGCGCCGCTTCGGTTGGCCACGCCGCTTCGGGCTCTTAACCCGGCGGCGCTTGCGCCGTCGGATAGGCGCAGTTTCCAAGGCGGAGGCATCATAGGTCCGGCGCTCGGGCGCCGGCTCGCAGCCCTCGAAGTCGTATTCGTCGAAAACGGTTTCGGCGACGGCATAGGGCGGGCCGTTATACCAGCTCGGATCGTCGTCGTGATTGAGCCTGATCGCGGCGATGGTCCGCTTGCCGACATCGGTGCAGCGCCAGCGGCCGCTTGCGGTGAGAAACTCGCAACCGACGTGAAAGTCCGCACGCTTTATCGGCGGCAGATTGCCGCTCCAGATTTGCATGATGGACTTTCGTTTTGCTTTGCGTCGCTTTGCCAAGGGACGCTTTACCATGGGGCGTTTTGCCATGGGACGCTTTGTTGCTGAGTTGCGCCGCGATGGGAAACGGGAAAAGCTATTCCGGCCTCATTATTCAGGCCCCATGCCCGCCTGCTTGACCACCTGCTCCGCCACCGCGCGATCTTCGGCGATCTGCTTGGCGAATTCGTCGGGCGTGTTGGTAACGCCGACGAGGCTTCGGTCCTTCAGCTGCTTCTGCGCGAAATCCGGATCGGCGACGATGGCCGCGACCTCTTTGGCGATGCGGTCGACGATCGGCCGCGGCGTGCCGGCCGGCGCGAACAGGCCGTACCAGCCGCGCGACGGCGGGCCGTTATAGCCGATCTCTTTCAAGGTCGGCACGTTGGGGAAGTTCGGCGAATGGATATTGTTCAGCATCACCAGCGAGGTCATGGTGCCGGCCTTGATCTGGCCGATGACATTGCCTTCGCCGAACAGTCCGATCGGCGTCGAGCCGCTCAAGATCGAATTGACTGCCTCGCCCCCGCCCTTGAACGGCACGCGCACCCAGTCGGCGCCGCGCTCCTTCTTCAGCGTCTCCATATAGAGCACCATCGGCGCACCGGGCGTCGTATAGGACAATGTACCGGGCCTCGCCTTCGACAGCGCCACCAGCTCGTCGACATTCTTCACTTTCAGGTCGGAATTCACGACCAACACGTGAAGCAGATCGAACAATTTGGTGATCGGCTGCAAACCGTGCACCGGATCGAACGGCATCTCCTTGATCAGGAACTGGTTGTAGATCATCGGGTCGGCGTTGATGATGCAGATCGTGTAGCCGTCCGGCGCCGAATCCTGGCAAGCGCGGGCGCCGATATTCTGCATGCCGCCTGGCCGGTTCTCGATCACGATCGGCTTGCCGAGCTTCGGCCCGAGCTTTTCCGCAAGCGCGCGCATGAACACGTCGCTGATGCCGCCCGGGCTCGTCGTCGTCAGCGTGCGGATCGGACGGTCCGGCCAATCGTCTGCCGACGCGCCCGCAGGCACGAGCAAGCCGGACGCGAACAAAGTAACGAATGCTGCGATCAGAAACGAAAATGAGCGGCGCACGGACGTTCTCCCTTTTGCTATTGGCGGCGAGCTTAGCATTCTTTGTTATCGACGCGCCTTTGGACGGCTTCAGTTAGCTGCGATGCTTTGTCCCGTTGTTTCAGCTCACCCGATCGCCGTCGGCGGTGAAGTCGAACAGCCTCTGCACCCGATAATAGCGCGCCGAACGCGGCTGCGTGATGCCCCATTGATCGGAGCGGCCGGGCGCGTATTTCCAATAGGCTGACGGCCGCGGCCCATAGCTGTCGTCGATCTGCAGCACCTCAGCGGCGTATTCGAGCGGTACTTCGTCGGGCCCGCAGAAATAGGCGAAGACGTTGTCGCCCGGTCCGTGGCGGCCGGGGCCCCATTCGATCGGATAGCCATTGTCCTTCATGCGCCCCATGCCGCGCATCACCGAATCGAATTCCGGCATTTCGAACGCGACGTGATTGAGCGTCGGCAGATTGGTCCTGGCCAGCACGATCGAGGAATGATCGGCGTTGTCGCAATGCAGGAACCACAGCGGCGCATTGTCGTCGACGACGCGAAAGCCGAGCGCTTCTGTAAAGAATTTCAGGCTGGCGTCGAAATCGCGGGCGTTGAGATTGACATGCACGATCTTGCGCGGCCGGTCCGGTCGGTCCGCCGTGTCGGTGTGATCGGCGGCTTCGCAGACGAAGGCGAGGTTGCGGCCGTCGGGATCCTTGCAGCCGAAGCCGTAACCGCCGCCGCCGATCGCGACCTGTCCCGGCGCGGTCGGTTTGCCGCCGGCTGCGGAAATAACCCGATGCAGCGCGTCAACGGCCTTGTGGTCGGCGACGTCGAACACGATACGCACCACCGCCGGCTGCGCGCCGGTATGCAGGCCGAGGAGATGATGATAGCCGGCCGTGCCGCGGAAATAGCGCGCCGCGTTCCGCGTCTCGACCGGTTCGAGCATCCACACGGTTTCGTAAAACCGCCCGGCTTCCTCCATATTGGTGGTCGCAAGCTCAACGCTGCGCACGCCGCGAATAAGACAAGACGGCATACCGTTTCTTCCCGGTTCCAGACTTAAAGCCGATTGCGCGCGCGAAATGCCGCCGAAGGGCGCGCAGAATGTCCGCTTTCCCCACCGATGGCAATCGGCCCGCGGGCCGGTCCAGATCTTACGTTTGAGCATGATCTTTTCCCAAAACCGGTTTCTGCTTTTCGGGATCATGCTCTAAGTCACACGGACGTCATCCAAAACAATAAGCTGCAATTTTCCAAGCGGATAAGCCAATCGTCCCATAAATTTCGTGCAACGGTTCACGTTCCTGTTCGCGGCGCCGAATTTCGAATCCGAAGACCTCGAAGGCTTACGCGTTCAAGAGATCATCGCCGCCATTCAACAGCTCGGCTTTCAGGTGGTCCGCGCACCGCGGATCGAAGATGCCGAGCTCGCGGTACAGACCGACGCCGCCATCGGCTGCCTCGTGGTCGATTGGGGCAAGAAAGGTCTCGAGGGCAAGTCCGCTTCCTTGATCAATCTGATGCGCCGGCGCGGCCTCGAAATGCCGATCATGCTCTTGGTGCGCCGCCGGCGGTTCGAAGACGTGCCGGTGGAAGTTCTCGACTTCATCGACGGCTATGTGTTCTTGGCCGAAGAGACGCCGGCGAGTTACTGGATCTGAAGCAATTACGCTGACGCCCCTTGTTGTGTTCACAATCCGATGAAATGCCGCCGCTGCGGCAGGCGATCGGAAAGGATAGGCGTCGGCGCGAAGCGCATCTGCGCCTTCTCCACATGCGCGGCGTAGAGGCCCTGCAGGGCTACGGAAAACAGCGATCCGAGCTTGCCGACATATTTGGCACCTGTCTGCCCGATTCTCGTGACAACGGCGCCAGGCATGGCTTGGTTGATCATGGATTGATTGATCATGGTCTTTCTCCTGGCGGCGAGGGCGACCACAGCGGCGCCTCGACAGCAGGGAGGTATTTGTGCTTCGGCAATATTTAATTGCGGTGTCTGCAAATGGACTATTCAAACCCGCGAAACAATCGTCACCTGTTTCGACCACTGATCCGTCTGTAGAAAATAGGCACCGCCACGATTAGACGGGCGACATCAAACTTTCTTCACGGTGGGGTGAAGGTCAGTGGGGCGCGGGCCGGAAGGGCTTCGGTGCCTTCGAGGCATTATTCACTTCCGCCAAACAGTCCATTTCGTTCTTGCACGATTAAAGATCGCGAGCCCCGCAGTATCTCTTCCGTACCGAGTTCGCAAAACACCGAGGAGACTTGTCATGCTTAAGATTTCAAAACTCGCTTTCGTTGCTGCTTTGGCCGCGGTGACCGTCGCTGCGCCGGCACTGGCTCAGTCCTTCAATCCGCGTGAGGGGACGGGCAATGTGCTGCCCCTGCAATATCGGGCGGACGGTGGTCGCACCGACTGGACGACCACGCCGCCGAACATGCAGCCGAATGTTCAGGTTGCGACACACAAGAGCGGCTCTCAGCAGATCGCTGCGCGCCCGAGCAAGAACGCCGTTAAAATCGCCGGCCATCGGGCTGGGCACCACGGCGCCGCGTAATCTCTCTCACAACTCTGCTGAACAATCTGAGCACAAGGACCCGGCCAGTTCGGCCGGGTTCTGCTTATGTATCGACCTAGCCGCTGCCCAGAAGCTTCTTCACCACCGCGCCGGCTTTGCCGAAATCCATCTGGCCTGAGAAGCGCTGCTTGAGCGCCGCCATGGTGCGGCCCATGTCTTTGAGCGTTGCGGCTTCGAGTTCCTTGATCAGCGCGGAGATCGCCGTGGCAGCTTCGAGGTCGGACATCTGCTTGGGCAAATATTTCGAAATGATCTCGATCTCCTCGCGCTCCTTGGCGGCAAGCTCGGCGCGGCCGGCCTTTTCGTAAATCTCAAACAATTCCTGACGCTGCTTCACCATCTTCTGCATGACGTCGACGATCTCGGCGTCGCCGAGCTTGAGGCGCTCGGCGCCGCTCGTCTCGCGCGCCAGGACGGCGGCGTTGATCAGCCGCAGCGTCGACACGCGCAAGGCCTGACCCGCCTTCATCGCCTCTTTCATGTCGCTGTTGATAGTGTCCCGGAGCACGTCAGACCTCGCTGTTGAATCTCACGATTGCGGTGTGGCGGCGGACAGCAGCGTCCACCAGCGCCGCAAAGCCACTATAGCCCAGATGCCCTCGACCAGTCCGAACGGCCAGGCGCCTTGCAGAAACCCATAGACTGATCCCAAGGCGCATGCACCGGCGAAGCCAGCACATAGACGTGACTGCGGTCCTCAAGGGCGTAACAGACCAGCATCGCCGTGACGGCAAAAAGCCCGAACAAAGTGAGCGGGTCGAATAGGCCCGCTTGCAAAAGAATTGCCAACTTATTCACCCCTCAATTTGCGGCTTTTGACGCGGCGAGAGCCTGCGGCTATCTAGGCCGCTCATGACGCACGAACAAGACGATTCCGGCTGGTCGGAACCCACTCCGACGGCATTGCTGGTCCTCGCCGACGGCACCGTGCTCGAAGGCTTTGGCCTCGGCGCAACCGGCCATGCCGTGGGCGAAGTCTGCTTCAATACGGCGATGACCGGCTACCAGGAGATCCTCACGGATCCGTCCTACGCCGGCCAGATCATCACCTTCACCTTCCCTCATATCGGCAATGTCGGCACCAACGAGGAAGACATCGAGACCGTCAACCTCGCGGCGACGCCTGGCGCGCGCGGCGTGGTGCTGCATTCCGCCATCACGCAGCCGTCGAATTATCGCGCCACCCGCCATCTCGACGCCTGGCTGAAAAGCCGCGGCGTCATCGGGCTTGCCGGCATCGATACCCGCGCGCTCACCGCGCTGATCCGCGAAAAAGGCATGCCGAACGCTGTTATCGCGCATGAGCCGTCCGGCCGCTTCGATCTCGAAATGCTCAAGCGCGAGGCCAAAGCCTGGCCGGGCCTGGTCGGCATGGATCTGGTGCCGATGGTGACGACGGGCCAACGCTTCACCTGGGACGAGACGCCGTGGCTTTGGGGCGAGGGTTACGGCCGGCAGACCGCGACGGAGTTTCACGTCGTCGCCATCGATTACGGCATCAAACGCAACATTTTGCGCCAGCTTGCCGGCCATAGTTGCAAGGTCACCGTGGTGCCGGCGACGACATCGGCCGAGGACATTTTGGCGCTCAAGCCCGACGGCATTTTCCTCTCCAACGGCCCGGGCGATCCGGCGGCGACCGGCGAATATGCCGTGCCGGTGATCCGCGCGCTGATCAACAAGAAACCGACCTTCGGCATTTGCCTCGGCCATCAGATGCTGGCGCTCGCGGTCGGCGCCAAGACCATGAAAATGCATCAGGGCCATCACGGCGCCAACCATCCGGTCAAGGACCTCACCACCGGCAAGGTCGAAATCACCTCCATGAACCACGGCTTTGCCGTCGACCGCGCGACGCTGCCGGCCAATGCCGTGGAAACTCATGTCTCTTTGTTCGACGGGTCCAATTGTGGCATCGCGCTCAAGGACAAGCCGGTGTTCTCGGTGCAATACCATCCGGAAGCTTCACCCGGTCCGCGCGATAGTCACCTTTTATTTGACCGATTTTTAGGCTTGATGCGCAAAGCCAAATGAAAAGCTTGGTGAAAACCAAGTCTTGGTGAAAGCCAAGTAACGATACGCCGAAACACCGGCCTGATGGGGCCAGGACGGCTGCCGAGACGTTTTGAAAAGCGCGCCGGCGTTAGAAATTCTCAACCCAATACCCGGTAAAACCGGCGGAGCGCTGGCGCGTCGAGGCAACGCCCACCTTTGTAGAATGGCAATGAACCCGTCCGATCTCTTCACCCACACATTCGCCGACGACGGCCGGATTCCGAACAATCCGAACCTGCCGTTCGTGCTCTATCGCGGCGGCATCTATCTCGCGGGCAGCCCCAACCCTGAAGAGCTGATCGAAAAAACGTTCGCGGCGAACGGCTGGGGCGACATGTGGCGGAACGACGGTGTTTACGTTTATCCGCACTATCACTCGACCATCCACGAGGCGATGGCCGTCGCGCGCGGCCGCACCACGGTCCGTTTCGGCGGCGAGCGAGGCCAGGCGATCGACATCCTGCCGGGCGACGTCGTCATCCTGCCGGCCGGCACCGGGCATCAAGGCCTGTTCTCGAGCCCCGGACTTTTGGTGATCGGCGCCTATCCGCCAAGCGGGACATATAACCTCTGCCGCGCCAGCAAAGCCGCCCGCACCAAGGCGATCCTGGAAATCCCCAATGTGCCGCCGCCGGCCGTCGATCCGGTCTTCGGCCCGCAAGGCCCGCTCGTCACGCTATGGCGTGACTGAATGCAGCGTCACGGTTTGATCTGCAGGTGAAACTCGTTGACGACGTCGGTGTAGCGCTTGACATCGTCCTCCATGAATTTCGCGTAGGCCGCGGTGCCGTTCTCCGCCATGTGGATGCCGAGCGTTTTCATCCGCTCGGCCATGTCCGGCGCGCGCAGCGCTTTCGCGACAGCGGACTGCAGCTTGGCGACGATCGCCGGCGAAACGCCCGCCGACGACTGCAGACCCAGCAAGGTGGCGACATCGAAGCCCTTGTAGCCGAGCTCGGCGCAGGTCGGCACGTCGGGCAGCGACACGTCGCGCTGTAAGACGCTGAGGCACAGCGCGCGCAATTTTCCGGTCTGGATCAAGGACAGCACATTGGAAATCCCCGACCAGCCGGAATCGACTTCGCCGGTCAGGAGCGCATTCACCAGACCGGTGCCGCCGCGATAGGGCACGTGCAGCAATTGGATGCCGGCCTGCTGCTCGAAGATCACCATCGTCATCTGATGGATCGAGCCCGAGCCCGCCGAACCGAATGTCATCGTGCCGGGCTTGGATTTGGCGAGCGCGACGAATTCGGCAAGCGTATTGGCCGGCACCGCAGGCTTGATCACCAGCACCGTCGGCAGCGAGGCGAGCGCGGTGATCGGCGTGAAGTCCTTGAGCTTATATTTGACTTCCGGATTCATCGCGAGGTTGATGGCGAGCGCGCCGGTATCATTGAGCGAGAGCGTATAGCCGTCGGGCGGTGCTTCCACGGTCTGATTGGCGGTGATGACACCGCCGACCCCCGGCACATCCTCGACGACAAAGGGGTTGTTGAACGCTTCGCTGAGCTTAGCCGACAGCAACCGCGCGATCACATCGGGATTGCCGCCGGCCGCGGATGCCGCGAGCATGCGAACGGGACGGTTCGGAAAAGTCGCGTCGTCGGCGATGGCCGCTGAAAGCGACAAAGCGGCCAACAGCGCCACGGCGCCCGATATCAGTCCGATTTTCCTCAGGACCATTCTCTCCCCCCACTCATTTTTATGTGCAGTCTTTTAGATCACGTTTCTCAAGTCTCGCCCCAAATCTCGCGCGCCAGATCGCAGACGAGTTCGAGTTTACGCCGTTGCGCCTCCGGCGTGACCGGATTGCCGGTGTCGATGCTGGCGAAGCCGCATTGCAGGCTGACGGCGAGACGATCCACCGCGACGAATTTGGTGGCGTCGTCGAGCTGCCGCCGCAGCGCGGTCTTGTCCTCCAGCTCCGGGACTTTAGTCGAAACCAGTCCGAGCACCACCGATTTGTGACGCGGTACAAAGCGAAGCGGCGTAAAATTGCCCGCTCTAGGGCTGTCATATTCGAGAAAGTAGAACGAGATCTCGAGCGCGTTGAACAGCCGGTCCGCGACCTCTTCGTAACTGCCTTCGGAATGCCAATGGCCGCCGCGATTGCCGCGGCACAGATGCATGCCGATGTGCAATTCCTTGGGCGCTGCGCGCAACACGCGGTTGGTGACGGCGATATACGTGTCGATCAGCCGACTCCAATCGTCGCCGCGCGCGGCCAGCGTCGCCTGCACGTCGGGATCGCCGAATTTGGCAAACGCCGTCTCGTCGATCTGCACGTAATGGCAGCCGGCGTCGGCAAGCGCGCGAAGCTCCTTGGTGAAGGCCTCCACGGTGTCCGACCAGAACTGATCCATGTCTTTGTAGGCGCTTGCCAGCACCGCAGCATTGCCGCCGCGGAAGTGCAGCGCGCAGGGCCCGGGGATCGTGATCTTCGGCACGCGGTCCGAATTCGCTTTAAGAAAGGCGGCATCGCCGCCATTGATCGGATGAGTCCATTGCACGCGGCTGCCGATCACCGCCATCGGCTGCGCGCCGCGCCCGCCTTTACCGCCTTCCGCGCCCATCGCCGCGGCGCCGCCGATCGTGTCGATCGAGAGATCGCCGAGCTGGCGGTAGAAGAAGCTGTGATAGGAGCGGCGGCGGAATTCGCCGTCGGTGACGAATTTGAAGCCGAGCTGCTCCTGCAGCGCGATGGCGCCGCGAATGGCTTTGTCTTCCGCCGCGGTGAGCGCTGCCGCATCGATCTCGCCGCGCGCGAAGCGGGCGCGCTCGGTCATCAGTTCCACCGGGCGCAGGAGGCTGCCGATATGTTCGGCGCGGAACGGCGGCTTCGCTACGGGCTTCGACGCGGTCACATTGGCGCGGACATTCATGGCGTGACGCTCCCTATTTTATTAAACCTTGCCCCCGACTCTCGACGGTGCGCAGCAGATGTCAACGCCTCAAGAAACATCACAGAAATGCCGCTCTGCGTGGATGTTCATAGGTGGGGCGCCTGCCCTTCCCTCCCCGTCGAATCTGGTCTAAGACCCCCTCGCGCGGGGCCGAGCCCTGGCGCCGGCGCGCCTCACGGGCGCTCTTTTTTTGTACCTAACAACCGAGTGCGATGCCGAAGCGGACCGACATTTCCTCGATCCTGATCATTGGCGCGGGGCCGATCGTCATCGGCCAGGCCTGCGAATTCGACTATTCCGGCACGCAGGCCTGCAAGGCGCTTAAGGACGAGGGCTATCGCGTCGTCCTGGTCAATTCCAATCCGGCGACGATCATGACCGATCCGGAAATCGCCGACGCCACCTATATCGAGCCGATCACGCCGGAGATCGTCGCCAAAATCATCGCCAAGGAGCGCAACGTCCTGCCCGGCGGCTTCGGGCTGTTGCCCACCATGGGTGGGCAGACCGGGCTCAACACTGCGCTGTCGCTGCGCAAGATGGGCACGCTCGAAAAATACGATGTCACCATGATCGGGGCGACGGCCGAAGCGATCGACAAGGCGGAAGACAGGAAACTGTTCCGCGAGGCGATGACCAAGATCGGCCTGTCGACGCCGCGCTCGCATCAGATCAAGACGCTGATCCAGGCACTCGAAGCGCTCGACGATATCGGCCTGCCGGCGATCATCCGGCCGTCATTCACGCTCGGCGGCACCGGCGGCGGCATCGCCTACAACAAATCCGAGTTCATCGAGATCGTCGAACGCGGCATCGACGCCTCGCCGACCTCCGAAGTGCTGATCGAGGAATCCGTGCTCGGCTGGAAAGAGTACGAGATGGAGGTCGTGCGCGACAAGAACGACAACTGCATCATCATCTGCTCGATCGAGAACCTCGATCCGATGGGCGTGCATACCGGCAACTCGATCACGGTGGCGCCGGCGCTGACCCTGACCGACAAGGAATATCAGATCATGCGCGACGCCTCGATCGCGGTGCTGCGCGAGATCGGGGTGGAGACCGGCGGCTCCAATGTGCAATTCGCCGTCAATCCGGCGGACGGCCGGCTCGTCATCATCGAAATGAATCCGCGGGTGTCGCGTTCCTCGGCGCTGGCGTCGAAAGCGACCGGCTTTCCGATCGCCAAGGTCGCGGCAAAACTCGCCGTCGGCTACACGCTCGACGAGATCGCCAACGACATTACCGGCGGCGCGACGCCCGCTTCGTTCGAGCCGACCATCGATTACGTCGTCACCAAAGTGCCGCGCTTTGCTTTCGAAAAATTTCCCGGCGCCGAACAGGTGCTGACCACGTCGATGAAGTCGGTCGGCGAGGCCATGGCCATCGGCCGCACCTTCCAGGAAAGCCTGCAGAAGGCGCTGCGCTCGCTCGAAACCGGCCTCACCGGCCTCGATGAGATCGCAATCGCCGGCCTCGGCCAAGGCGACGACAAGAACGCCATCCGCGCCGCGCTCGGCACGCCGTCGCCCGACCGGCTGCTCAATGTCGCGCAGGCGATGCGGCTCGGCATGAGCGACGAGGACATTCACACCGCCTGCCGAATCGATCCGTGGTTCCTGGAACAGATCCGCGGCATCATCGACATGGAAGCGGCGATCCGGGCGAAGGGCCTACCGACAATGGCGAGCGCGCTGCGCCGGCTCAAGGCGATGGGCTTTTCCGACGCGCGGCTCGGCAACCTCACCGGGCTCAAGACAGATGAAGTCTCGCAGCGCCGCCGCGCGCTCAATGTGCGGCCGGTATTCAAGCGCATCGACACCTGCGCCGCTGAATTCGCTTCGCCCACCGCTTACATGTATTCGACCTACGAAGTGCCGTTCGCCGGCCGCGTGGTCGACGAAGCCGCGCCCTCGGACAACAAGAAGGTCGTCATTCTCGGCGGCGGCCCGAACCGCATCGGCCAGGGCATCGAGTTCGATTATTGCTGCTGCCACGCTTGTTTCGCGCTCAAGGACGTCGGCTACGAAACCATCATGGTGAACTGCAATCCGGAGACGGTGTCGACGGATTACGACACTTCGGATCGGCTTTATTTCGAGCCGCTCACCGGCGAAGACGTCATCGAGATCATCGACACCGAGCGATCGAATGGCGTGCTGCACGGCGTCATCGTGCAGTTCGGCGGCCAGACGCCGCTGAAGCTTGCCGAGGCGCTGGAGCAGGCGAAAGTGCCGATCCTCGGCACCTCGCCCGACGCCATCGATTTGGCCGAGGACCGCGACCGTTTCAAGCAATTGCTCGAACAGCTCAAACTACGTCAGCCCAAGAGCGGCATCGCCGACAGCCCGGAGAAAGCCCGCGCCATTGCCGACGCGATCGGCTATCCGATCGTGATCCGCCCGTCTTATGTGCTCGGCGGCCGCGCCATGGAAATCGTCCACGACGGCCATCAGCTCGACCGCTATGTGGCGCGGCTTGCCGCCGATCTCGACCGCCCGTCGGAACTCGCGGTCTCCGACAAGCGGCCGCTTTTGATCGACCGCTACATAACCGACGCCGTCGAAGTCGACGTCGATTGCCTCGCGGACGGCAAGGACAGCTATATCGCCGGCATCATGGAGCATATCGAGGAAGCCGGCATTCATTCCGGCAACTCCGCCTGCTCGCTACCGCCGCACACGCTCGATCGCGAGACGATTTTGGAACTGGAACGGCAGACCCGCGAACTCGCGCTGGCGCTTAAGGTCGGGGGGTTGATGAACGTGCAATATGCCATCAAGAACGGCGACATTTATGTTCTCGAAGTCAATCCCCGCGCGTCGCGTACAGTGCCCTTCGTCGCCAAGGTGACCGGCATCCCGGCGGCGAAAATCGCCGCCCGCATCATGGCCGGCGAGCCGCTCGCGAGCTTTGCGCTGACGCCGCAGAATTTCGAGCCCGGCGCGGCCAAGCATATCGGCGTCAAGGAATCGGTGTTTCCGTTTGCGCGGTTCGGCCCCGCCGTCGACACCGTGCTGGGACCGGAGATGAAATCGACCGGCGAGGTGATGGGCATCGATCGCGACTACAATGTCGCCTTTGTCAAAAGCCAACTCGGCGGCGGTACACGGCTGCCGAAAACCGGGACAGTTTTCGTCTCCGTGAAGGACGCCGACAAGTCGCGCATCCTGGAAGCCACCCAGCTCCTGACTCAACTCGGCTTCAAGATACTGGCGACCTCGGGAACCCAGCGCTACCTCGCCGAGAACGGCGTCACCGCGGTCAGGATCAATAAGGTCGCCGAGGGCCGCCCGCATATCGTCGATTCGATAAAAAACGGCGAAGTGCAGCTTGTTTTCAACACCACGGAAGGGGCGACGGCGCTCAACGACAGCCGCTCGCTGCGCCGCGCTGCCCTCTTGCATAAAGTGCCGTACTACACCACTCTCTCTGGGGCCGTCGCCGCAGCGCAGGGCATTAGGGCCTATCTTGGGGGCGACCTCGAGGTGTGTGCGCTGCAGAGCTATTTCGGGGCCGGGTCTGATCCAGCATCGGGGCGGCCTTAAGCGGCGGTCCGTGTAAAGACAGGGTTTGTAATCGCGCGGCCGGACAAGGCTCCGGCTCGCGATTGGATTTTTGTCTCTGGTGCGGTGGAGTTTGAAGTTCCCAAAGTCCGAGGGCTAAACTCGTAGCGACTGAGGCCGGTCTTTTTGGGAATGCCGAATTCGATAACCGCACTAAAATCTTGAATAAGGAGATGTGTCCGTTTGATTCCATGGCTTGTTGATTCGAAGGCTTGTGTTTCGCCTTTCCGCGAGCAGCCGATTTCGACGACCGGACACGAGTTGGAGGTTTTGGACCGATGGTGGAAAAGATTCCGATGACGGCGGCGGGCTATTCAGCCTTGGAGGTCGAGCTCAAACATTGCCAGCAGACCGAGCGGCCGCGCATCATTCAGCAGATCAGCGACGCGCGCACCCATGGCGACCTGTCGGAGAACGCCGAATATCATGCCGCGAAAGAATCGCAGTCGCTCAATGAGGGCCGCATCGCCGAGCTGGAGGACAAGCTCGCGCGCGCCGAAGTGATTGACGTGTCTAAGCTTTCCGGGGACACCATTACGTTCGGCGCGACCGTCACTTTGGTCGACGAGGATACCGAGAAGAAAGCGGTATGGCAGATCGTCGGCGAGCCTGAAGCCGACGCCAAGAAAGGCAAGATTTCCATCACCTCGCCGCTCGCCCGTGCGCTGGTCGGCAAGAAAAAGGGGGCCCAGGTCGAGGTCGTCACCCCAGGCGGCGCCAAGGCCTATGAGGTGATGAAGGTGGAGTGGAAATAGCGCAAGCTACGCGTTTTCGGCCAATATCTTAGGCGTCCTGGCACGATTTGGCCCGGCCCTGGCGATGGGTGAGACGTTCCAACCCCTGTGGGTATGGGGGGTTGCGTATCTTGCATAGCTCGGCAGAATCCTTACATAGAGAGTCTGTCCTCGCGGGGCGTCCAGGCGTTCAAAACGCCCCGTCGGACGCCGGTTCTGCCGTAACGATCGAGATCGCCGGTGTCGAGCATTACCCACGCCAAAGTCGTTATTATCGGATCTGGGCCTGCCGGTTACACCGCCGCGATCTATGCCGCGCGCGCCATGCTCGATCCGATCCTGATCCAGGGCATCGCCGCTGGCGGCCAGCTCACCACCACGACCGATGTCGAGAATTATCCCGGCTTCGCCGATGTCATCCAGGGCCCCTGGCTCATGGAGCAGATGGCGAAGCAGGCCGAACATGTCGGCACCAAGCTCGTCACCGATCACGTCACCAAGCTCGATTTGAAGCAGCGCCCGTTCCGGCTCGAATGCGATTCCGGCGACGTCTATTTCGCTGAAGCCGTGGTGCTCGCCACCGGCGCACAGGCGCGCTGGCTCGATCTGCCCTGCGAGCAGAAGTTTCGCGGCTATGGCGTCTCCGCCTGCGCCACCTGCGACGGCTTCTTCTATCGCAACAAGAACGTGCTGGTGATCGGCGGCGGCAATACCGCGGTCGAGGAAGCTTTGTTCCTCACCAATTTCGCGTCGAAAGTGACGCTGGTGCATCGGCGCGGTTCGCTCCGCGCCGAGAAGATCCTGCAAGAGCGCCTGTTCAAGCATCCCAAGATCGAAGTTGTCTGGGACAGCGAGTTGCATGACATCAGCGGCAAGAACGACCCGCTCAAGGTCACGCATGCGCACTTGAGGAACGTCAAGACCGGCACCATCACCGAGCGCGCGGTCGACGGCATTTTCATCGCCATCGGCCATTCGCCGTCGACCGAGCTTATCGCCGGACAGGTCGAGACCAAAGCTTCGGGTTACATCAAGACCGCCCCGCATTCGACCGCGACCTCGGTGCCGGGCCTGTTCGCCGCCGGCGATGTCGCCGACGATGTTTATCGACAGGCCGTCACCGCCGCAGGGCTCGGGTGCATGGCCGCACTGGAAGCCGAACGCTTCCTGGCCGCAAAAGCAGCGCACCGCGCCGCGGCGGAATAATTGAGTCCCTCTCGTCCTTTCAGAGAGGGAAAAGGTCAGAGGATGGATTGGGATAAGCTGAAAGTCTTTCACGCCGCCGCCGAGGCGGGCAGTTTCACGCATGCCGGCGAGCACCTTGGGCTATCGCAGTCGGCGGTGTCGCGGCAAGTCAGCGCGCTGGAACAGGAGCTGACCGTCTCGCTGTTTCATCGCCACGCCCGCGGCCTGATCCTCACCGAGCAGGGCGAGATGCTCTATCGCACGGCGCACGACGTGTTCATGAAGCTCGAAGCGGCGCGTGCCAAGCTCACCGACAGCCGCGAGCGGCCGAACGGCGACCTGCGGGTGACGACGACGCCCGGCATTGGCGTGCATTGGCTCACGCCGCGGCTCGGCGAATTCGTCGATTTGTTTCCGGAAGTGCACATCACGCTGCTGACCACCGACGAGGAGCTCGACCTTGCCATGCGCGAGGCCGACGTTGCCATCCGGCTGCGCCAGCCGACGCAGCCCGACCTCATCCAGCGCAAGCTGTTCTCGGTGCATTTCCACGTCTACGCCTCGCCGGAATATCTCAAGCGTTTCGGCACGCCGAAGAATTTCGAGGACCTCGACGCCCACCGCGTCCTGGTGCTCGGCGGCGGCAATGTGCCGGCCTATCTGCAGCGTTCGCGCTGGCTCATCGAGGTGGCGCGCGACGGCAAGGGGCCGCGCACGCCGCATCTCGTCATCAACAATATTCTCGGCATTTTGCGCGCCTGCCAGCGCGGGCTCGGCATCGCCATGCTGCCGGATTATCTGGTCGAGGAGAACGGCGGCCTGGTGCAGCTGTTCGGCGAAGCCGACGCGATCGCGCTCGATGCCTATTTCGTCTATCCGGAAGAGCTCAAATCCGTCGCGCGCGTGCAGGCCTTCCGCGACTTTTTGGTCGCCAACGCGCAGCGCTGGAATTTCTGAGGCCGGCGCCGGCCCGCGGAATGCGCGACATCCTGCCGCGCGAATACGCGTGCAAGCACCAGCGCATTTGCGGCCGCATGTGACACGCAGATGAAATTACCTGCGCCGGCGCCGCACTGGCGCGGTAAAAACGTGTGGTATCACACGTTCCAGGTACAATTTTTCCACAGCGCCTTCGCCGCCACATTGCGCGTGCCAAAGCGCCTCGCGCAAGCACTTTGCGATGACCGCATGGCTGACATGTCCCGCCTCGCGTTGTGCGAGCGGTATGAGGATCGCATAATCTGATTGTGCTGCTGTGCAATCGGTTGCTGCCATCCTCCCAGATAGGCAATCGAAGTGCAGGGCAGCTGTTCCCCTCTGGAAGGTGTCGCCAGCGCCCCCACGCTGGCGTACTAAACCGGGCCCGTCAGGGCCCGGTTTTCTTTTGTTCACAGCTCCGGAACGGCCCGGGTTTCGTTGGCGCAAACGCGACGATATTCGTAAAAGTCACCGGAATGGCACAGAGGGAACTGGGACACCGACATGAAAATCTCCATCCTGGACGACTACCACGACACCGTGCGAACGCTGCCGTGTTTCGCCAAGCTCAAGGGCCACGATGTCACGATCTGGAACGATCATGTGCAAGACGTCGACAAGCTCGCCGAGCGGGTGCACGACGCCGAAATCCTGGTGCTGATCCGCGAGCGCACGCAAATCCGCACGCCACTTCTCGAGCGGCTGCCGAACTTGAAACTCATCAGCCAGCGCAGCGTCTATCCGCATATCGACGTCGATGCCTGCACGCGGCTCGGCATCGTCCTGTCGTCGAGCCAGCATCCCGGCACGCCCTCGCATGCGACGGCGGAATTCACCTGGGCGCTGGTGCTCGCGGCGGTGCGGCAGATCCCGCAGCAGGCGGCGGCGATGAAGGAAGGCCAATGGCAGATCGGCGTCGGCACGACGCTGCGCGGCAAGACGCTCGGCATCTACGGCTATGGAAGGATCGGCAGTGTCGTTGCCTCCTATGGCCGCGCCTTCGGCATGAAGGTCACCGCCTGGGCCCGGCCGGCGTCGCTCGATAAAGCGCGCGCCGACGGGCTCACGGCGGCGGCGAGCAAAGCGGCGTTTTTCGCGGACTGCGACGTGATGACCTTGCACATGCGGCTCGTCGACGCGACGCGCCACATCGTCACCGCGGAAGATCTGGCGCGCATGAAGCCGACGGCGCTTCTGGTCAATACCAGCCGCGCGCCGCTGATCGTGCCCGGCGCCCTGCTCGAAGCCTTGCGCAACGGCCGGCCCGGCTTCGCCGCGGTCGATGTCTACGAACAGGAGCCGGTGCGCGATCCGAGCTATCCGCTTCTCAACATGCCGAATGTGATCTGCACGCCGCATCTCGGCTACGTGACATGCGAAGAATACGAAACTCAGTTCACCGATATCTTCGATCAGATCACGGCCTATGCGGCCGGCAAGCCGATCAATGTCATCAATGCCGACGTGCTAAAGAGCAAATCTTTGAGGGCAACCCTCTAAGAGACGGAAGCCGAAAAATGCTCAAGCTTTATACGGCGCACAATTCGATCTGCACGCAAAAGGTCTTTCTGACGCTGATCGAGAAAGGGCTCGACTGGGAGTCCGAATATATCGACCTGTTCAAGAACGAGCAGTACCGGCGGGAATACCTTCGCCTCAATCCGAAAGGCGTGGTGCCCACCCTCATCCATGAAGGCCATCCGGTCATCGAATCGACGCTGATCTGCGAATATATCGACCGGACGTTTCCGGAACCGCCGCTGGTGCCGACGGGCGCCTACAATCAGTCGCGGATGCGGCTGTGGAGCAAGCATATCGACGAAGGCGTGTTTGAAGCGACCCGCGAAATCAGCTTCTCGGCGATGTTCCGCGATAAGATGCGCGCGATGACCGAGGCAGAGCGAAACGGGCGCTTTAGGAATATCGGCGACCCTGGCCGCCGCGCGCGCTTCATCTCGACCTACGAAGAAGGCGAAGATTCCGTCTACGTCGCGCAGGGGATTTTTGCGTTCGAAAAGATGTTCCGCGAGATGGAAATCGATCTCGCTGCAAAAGATGATTGGCTGGTCGGCGATTTCAGCTTGGCCGATATCAGTCTTACGCCTTTTGTGGCGCGGCTCGAATATCTCGGTTTGCTCGATATCTGGATCGCCGAGCGGCCGCTGGTCCGGGCGTGGTGGAGCCGCGCCAGGTCGCGGCCGAGCTTCAAGGCCGCGATCGCGGACCGGCTGTCGGCAGAGCAGATTTCCTCAATGCGCGTGTCCGGGGCGAGGATCAAGGACAAGATCGCGAGCCGCTGGCGCGAGATTGTCAGGGACGCGGTGTATTAGCGCTATGCCGGTTCCAAACCTTTGGCCGCGATCACGCTCTTCGCGGCGGCTGTCGTCAGGAATTGCATCAGAGCGCGGCCGGCTTCGGCATGGCTCGCGCTTGTCGGAACGGCGGCCGTGAACATCGTCACGCTTTGCAGTTCCGCCGGCAGCGGGCCGACCACGTCGATGCCGGAGACCGCCATCAGTTCCGACATTTGCTGAATGCCGATTTCGGCCTCGCCGCGCAGCACGACGAGGCCGGCCAGACCAGCGGCACCACCGGCGCCGTAATGCGACTTGGCCTGCATCGCTTGCGTGATGCCGAGTTGCTCGAACACTTTGGCCATATGCGCGCCGCTCGCGCCGCCGCCGACCGGCTTGCTCAGGGCGACGGACTTGGCAGCGAGCATCGCGCGCTTGAAGGCGTCGGCCGAAGAAATATCCGGCCGCGGCGCGCCCTTGGCGATGCAAATGCCGATCGAAGAGCGCGCCACGTCGACGAGACTTCCGGCGATAATCCTGCCGCTGCCGGTCAAGTCCTGCGCGCCGCCGCGGGTCACGATGGCGACATCCGCCGCCTCTCCAGCCGAGAGCCGCGCTTCAAGCCGAAAGGATGGCCCAAGCTCAATCGCGAGCCGGTGGCCGGTGTCGTCCTCGAACCGGGGCGCAAGCTCCTCGAACACCATTTTCATGGCGGTCGTGCTCAACACTTTGATCTCGATTTGCGAAGCCACGCGACCTTCCTCATTCGCGCCCATGTCTGCTGATCCTGCAGTGGGCCTTTTGCCGGGGCCGCCAGACTCCCATATCAACTCTGTGTGAGTTTTCGTTGAGCCGCAATCAAATAGCGAGGGAGTGCATCAAGGGTGCATCACTTTCGAAAGGTTTTGCGGTAAAAGACCCGCAACGATTATTCGGTCTTATTCGGTTCTGGAGGACGCCTCATGTTTACACGCCGACATATGTTCTACGCCGGTGGCGCGGGACTGGCGCTGGCCTTCACCCGCTTGGCGCGGCCGCATGCCGCGACGGCCGCCACCCATCCCTACGAAGTCACCCATACCGAAGACGAATGGCGCAAGCTCCTGACGCCCGCGCAATACGACGTGCTGCGCCAGGAGGGCACCGAGCGGCCGTTCACCAGCGCGCTCCTCGACGAGCACCGCGGCGGCACCTTCGCCTGCGCCGGCTGCGACCTGCCGCTCTATTCCTCGAAGACCAAATTCGAAAGCGGCACCGGCTGGCCGAGTTTCTGGGCGCCGCTCGAAGGCGCGGTCGATGAAACCACGGACCGCACATTCGGCATGACGCGCACGGCGGTGTCGTGCCATCGCTGCGGCGGCCATCTCGGCCATGTCTTCAATGATGGCCCAAAGCCTACCGGCCTGCGCTATTGCATGAACGGCGTAGCGCTGAAATTTAATCCGGCGCCGGCGGGATCGAGCTGACCCTTAACGCCTACGCGCGGCGCTGACTTCTCGTCGTCTTCGGCCTGACCGCCGACCGCGGCAGATGTCTGCGCAACAGATCGAGCAAATGCTCCGCCGCCGGCGTCAGGCAGGCCCGCCCGCCGCACCGTCACGATCGGCGGCGCCGGCAGCGTTTCCTTCACCGGAATCGGCGCAAGCGTGTCGCTCGTCTCCGAAAAATCCGTCCATTGCACCGGCACCATAGCCAGCAGATCGCTGCAGGCCAGCGCGATCATCAAGGTCAGCGCGGACTGGCTGCGCAGCGCCAGCCGCGGCGGCGGCCAGCCGTGCTGCGCGAACAGTTCGCCGAGTTCTTCCTCGGCCTTGAAGGTCACCGACGTGGTCGCCCACTCGGCGCCGGAGAGATCGCGCAGCGAGCGCGCGCCGGCGAGCGGGTGTCCCTTGCGGCCCAAAATGATCCGGTCGTTCTCGAACAGCGTCTCCAAAATAAGCTCCGACGGCGGTTCCTGATCGGGCCGCGGGCCGACATAGAAATCGACGCCGCCGTCTTTGAGGCCAGCCTCCAGCGTCGGATACCAGCCCTCGATCAGATGCAATTCGACCTGCGGATAGCGGGCGCGGAACGGCGCCAGCGCCTTCGGCAACAGCGCGATATGCGCGGCAAGCGACAGGCCCGCGACCACTTTGCCGGCGGTGCCGCCGTGCAGCTGCTCGACCTCGTCGCGGGCGCGCCGCACTTCGGTGAGCACCGCGCTGGCGCGGCGCACGAAGGCCTGGCCCATGGGCGTGAGGATCATGCCGCGGGCGCGGCGCTCGAATAGCGGCGCGCCGAGCTCGCGCTCGAGTTCGTGAATGCTGCGGGTCAGCGCCGGCTGGGCAAGCTGCAAATGCGGCGCCGCGGCGCGCAAACTGCCGCGCTCGGCGATGGCGACGACGTCGCGAAACTGGTCGAGTTTCATGATCTTAGCGCGCCGGCGCGGGCGATATCAAAAGAGTATCGGAAGGACGATTATGACATCTTCTTGCGATCCCCGTCCAAGACTACGGTTTTGTGAAAGCGTGGCCGGCCGATTTCCTGCTCATATGCGGCGTATCGTCAGCGCAGCCAGCAAGACTGCGTGCGGACTTTAAGAGGAAACGATGACCCAGATTCGCGGCTTCATCGAAGCCACCCGCCGGCCCGGCGTATTGGGCGTGCATTCACTCGATCATTTCAGCCTGACAGTGCCGGACCTCGAAAAGGCAAAGACCTTCTACGAAAGTTTTGGCCTCGAGGTGCGCAAGGAAGGCAACGGCATCGCGCTCTACACCCACGGCCACCCGCATCGCTGGGGCATTTTGAGCGAGGGGCCAAAGAAGAAGCTGCACTATCTCTCGTTCGGCGCTTTCGAGGACGACCTGTCGCGGTTTCGCGAGCACCTGAACAAAGTCGGCGTCGAGCGGCTCGACCCGCCGGCGGGCTTCGAGAGCAACGGCCTGTGGTTCCGCGACCATAACGGCGTACCGATCGAAATCCGTGTCGCCGAAAAATCCTCGCCGAATGCCAAGTCGATTTTCACCGCAGTCTCGGCCGGGCCCGGCGTCCAGGGCACTGTCGCGCGCAGCAAAGCGCCGACCACCCGTCCGCGGCGGCTTGCGCATATTTTGCTCTACACCGTCGACATCGCCCGCGCGATCGAGTTCTACAGCAAGGTGTTGGGGCTGCGACTGTCGGATTCGTCGGAAGGCAATGTCGCTTTCATGCACGGCGTGCACGGCAGCGACCATCATCTCGTTGCCTTTGGCCGTTCGGCCGGGACCGGCTTCCACCATTGCAGCTGGGATGTCGGCAGCGTGCAGGATGTCGGCCTCGGCGCCATGCAGATGGCGAACAAGGGCTTTGTCGCTGGCTGGGGCTTGGGCCGCCACGTGCTCGGCTCCAATTACTTTCACTATGTCCGCGACCCGTGGGGCAGCTATTCGGAATATTCCGCCGACATCGATTACATCCCCGCCACGATCGATTGGGCCTCCGCCGATCACCCGGGCGAAGACTCGTTCTATCTGTGGGGGCCCGACGTGCCCGAGGATTTCGTTCGCAACTACGAAATCGACAACTAGAGCATGATCCGGAAAAGTGGAAACCGGTTTTCCGAAAAGATCGTGCTCAAACGATAGGTCTCGAACGGAGCGGGTCCGGGGCGGTGACGGAAAAAAACAAAACGCAAGTACTCGTTGTCGGCGCCGGGCCGGTCGGTTTGGCGCTTGCGATCGAGCTCGGCTTGCGCGGCATCGACGTCATCGTCGTCGAGCAGCGATCGCGCACCGGCGCGCAACCGCGCGCCAAAACCACCAATGTGCGGACCATGCAGCACATGCGGCGCTGGGGTCTGGCGCAGGCGCTGCGCGCCGCCGCCCCACTGCCCTACGACTACCCGACCGACGTGGTGTTTTCGACCACGCTGTTCGGCCGGACGCTGGCGACAATCGAGAATGCCTTTGCCGGCGCCAAGCGCCGCGATGCACGCTTTCCGGAACCGGCGCAATGGGTGCCGCAATATACCGTCGAGAAGGTTCTGCACGAGCGCATCGCAAAACTTCCCTCCGTGCATCTGCTCGCGGGCACGTCGCTTGAGGAGGCGTCGCAATCGCAGGCCGGCGTCACTGCCACGGTGCGCGATCTCGCAACCGACACGCGCCGAATCATCCGGGCCCAATATCTCGTCGGCGCCGACGGCGCGCGCAGCCGCGTCCGCGACATTATCGGCGCCAAGATGAGGGGCGAGCACGCCTTCGCGCTCAATTACAATCTGATCCTGCGCATTCCCGAGCTCAACAAGACGCCGCCCACCCGCCGCGCCATCATGTACTGGCTGATCAATCCAAAAAGCCCGGGCGTGCTGAGCCCGCTCGATGGCCATGGCGAATGGGCTTTCATCACGCGGCTCGCGCCTGGCGTCACGGAAATCGGCGACGACGAAGTGATCCGCCGCGTACACGCAGCCATCGGCCGGCCGATGCCGATCGAGATCGTCGCCCGCGATTATTGGGCGGCGCACCGCCTGATCGCCGACCGTTACCGCGACTGCCGCATGTTTCTCGCCGGCGACGCCTGTCATCTGCATCCGCCATTTGGCGGCTACGGCATGAATCTCGGCATTGCCGACGGCGTCGATCTCGGCTGGAAGCTCGCGGGCGTCCTGCAAGGCTGGGGCGGCGACGGCTTGCTCGCGTCTTACGAGGAGGAGCGCCGTCCGGTGCATCTGCGCACCATTGACGAGGCGGTCGAGAATTACCGCACTTTGAGCGATCAGCTTCTCAAGGACGATCTCGATGCCGATAGCCCCGAAGGCGAGCGCGCCCGGGCCGCGGTCGCCAAGGAGATCATCGCCACCAAAACGCGGGAGTTCGACACGCTCGGCGTCGTGCTCGGCGCGCGATATGACCATTCATCCATCATCATGGATGATGGCTCTACGCCGCCCGCCGAGCACTATGCGAACTTCGAGCCGTCGGCGCATCCCGGATGCCTCGCGCCGCATGCCTGGCGCGATGACGGCTCCTCGCTCTACGACCATTTCGGGCTCAGCTACACCTTGCTGCTTCTCAGCGATGCGGCGATGCAGGTGGCGCAGGACATCGAAGATGCTGCGGCCGCCGCGCGCATTCCCGTCAGCTCGCTTGACCTGCGCGGAACCGGTCTCGACAAGATCTATGCCGCGCCGCTGGCGCTGATCCGCCCGGATCAATTCGTCGCCTGGCGCGGCGCGCAGGTGGATGTCGCCGCGCTCCTGCAAAAAATCAGCGGCCTATGCGAACAACCGAGGTCGTCGCCGCGCCAAATCCGCTCGCGTCCTTTAGATGGCGAGCACGAGCCCGCAGACGAACAGCGTGCCGAGCACGAAGCGCCGGAACAGCGCATTGTCGACGCGGCTGAACAGCATGACGCCGACGACCGTGCCGGCGGCAAGCGCCGGCAGGCTGATGGCGAATTGCGTCAGCACCGCCGATGACCAATTGATATGCGGCAAGAGCATCGCCAGCGCGGTCAGCTGCATGATCAGAATGAAAGGCTGCACGACGCCGCGCTGCTCGTCCTTGGACAGCCCGTGCAGATCGCACCAGATCGAGGGCAGCGCGCCCGGCATTCCCGTCAATCCGCCGATCAGGCCGCCGCCGAATCCGACCAGCCCTTCGCCAATCACCGAGCGGGCGTGCGGTTTCGGCGCCGTCGCCGAGCGAAACAGCATGTAGCCGGCGTAAGCGGCGATGAGGACGCCGAACGCTGCCCTGAACAGGCCGGTATTGAGGTGCTGCAGGAGATAGATCGCCGGCGCAACGCCGAGCAGCCCGCCTGCGGCGAAAACCAGGCAGCGCTTCCACTGCACGCCGCGCACCACGGCAATCAGGCTCGAAATCTGCACCGGCAGGCTGCAGGCCATCAGCAACGGCACGGCTTCGATCGGCGGCATGACATGCAGCACGATCACGCCGACAATGGCGGCGAAGCCGAAGCCGATGGTCCCCGACACCACGGCGCCGAAAAACATCGTCGCGCTGATCAGAGCGAAGTAAGCGAGATGGCCCATTGGGCAACCTTTTTTCTTGTTGTGAGGACGGGGAGAGCCGCCGGCTGGCCGGGCGAAAGATTTGGCAAAGACACCAACCGGCGGCTCCTGGGACCTTAAGGATGTGGCACTCCCGGGGATTTAGGATCGCCACAGGTTGACCTTGCCGCAGACCCGACTGGTTCGCTGTGACCGGCGCCACAGTGCGTGCGACCGGTGCAGCCTGCTACGCTAAGTCACTGAAACAAAAGAATAAATAGCGTATGCCGGCCGCACTTGCCGGTTCGCGCCGAGTGCTGACATGATGCCGCCGCCGAACAGGGGGGAAGCAGCGTTATGAGATTTGCGCGCCGGCGTTTTCTGCAAATAGCAACCGGAATGGCTTCGCTCACGGCCTTGCCGCGCATGGGGGCCGCACAAGCCTATCCAACGCGGCCGGTGCATGTGGTCGGACCTACCCCGGCCGGCGGCTCGCCCGACATCATAGCGCGCCTCATCGGACAATGGCTGTCGGAAAAACTCGGCCAGCCTTTCTTCGTCGACGACCGCACCGGCGCCAGTGGGAATATCGCTACCGAATATGTCGTGAAATCGCCGCCGGACGGCTACACGCTTCTCCTCGCGATTTCGAGCAATGCGATCAATGCGACGCTGTTCAACAACCTCAATTTCAACTTCATCCGCGATACGGCCCCGGTCGGTTTTTTCGGCAGCATCCCCCTCGTCGTCGCAGTGACGCCGTCGTTCCCGGCGCAAACCCTGCCTGAATTCATCGCCTATGTGAAAGCCAATCCCGGCAAGGTCACCATGGCATCGGGCGGCACCGGCGCTCCGGCGCATGTCGCCGAAGAGCTGTTCTGCATGATGGCGGACGTGAAGATGACCCACGTGCCCTATCGCGGCGAGGGGCTGGCGATACCGGACGTGATGAGCGGCCAGATCAATATGATATTCGGCGCGATGCCGGCTACGCTCGGCTATCTCAAAGCCGGCAAGCTCCGCCCGCTCGCAGTGACAGCCAAGGCCCGCCAGGCGGTTTTGCCCGATGTGCCGGCGATCAGCGAATTTCTACCCGGCTACGAGGCGAGCGGCTGGTACGGCATGGTGGCGCCCAAAGCCACGCCCAGAGAGATCGTGGACAAGCTCAATACCGAGATCAACGCGGCGCTGGCCGATCCCGCGATCAAAGCCCGTCTCGCCGATTTGGGGCTAAATTTGTCGCCGGGCTCGCCCGAGGATTTCGCAAAATTCATCACCAATGAAACCGAGAAATGGGCCAAGGTCATCAAGTTCGCGGGCATTCAGCCGGAATGAATTATTTCGCGCGCGACGGCGGCCCGAAATTCGGCGGCGGAATGCGGCGCTTCGAGGCGGCTTCATAGGCCGAGGCGATTTTCAAAAGCACGTCTTCCTTGCCGGGCTCGGCGCGGAACACCAGCGAGAACGGCAGGCCCGGCGGCGGAAGCATCGTTGGCTTGTGCGAAGGCGCCGAGACGTAACGCGTGCAGTCTTCATTTAATTTATAAACGGGGTCGTAAGCCGCTGTGACATAGCCTGCCGGGATCAGCACCTCGGCAAGTCCCGCATTCGGCCCGTACAAAGATTCTGGGCTCAGATTGTGCTCGATATCGTATTGGTGCGCGTGGCTGATTAGCCCGGGCGGCCACGGCGTATGCAGTCGCACTAATGCGTCGAGCTTGTTTTCGTAGATCACCATCATGTCGACGCGACGCAGCAGCTCGCGCAGCATGATGCGCTCGTCGACGCCCTGGCGGCCGCCGAGCGCATTGCGCGGATCGGAAACCTCTTCCCAATTCTTGAACGCGGCCCGCTGATCATCGCCCCAGAATTTCGAACGCGCGTTCAACGCGGCGAAGTCAGTCAGCGTCTCGGTGAAGCCCGCTGTCTTCCAATCCGCCGCGCGGCGCGTCAGATATTGCGGGATGTGAAAGCGAAACGTATTCGCCAATTGCTGCTGCTGGATGGTGGCGATGTCGAGATTGATCGGCGGTTCGACCAGGCCCTCGGCCAGTTCGACCAGGTAATCGATCGGCTTCATTTTACCGGTGCCAAAAATCTTTCCGGGGACGAACTCGGTCGGCGCGATCACGGCCGCAAATTCCTTGAACAAAGGCTTGCCGTCGCGGCCGAGCCGGAACAACAAATCGGGCATGAACACCGGCACCAGCCGCGCCAGCGCGTGGCGGAAATCGGTTGTCATCAGTTCGAGGTCTGGGTCGCGCCGCCACAGCGGATCTGACGATTCGACAAGCGTCGCGCCAAGCTTGCCGCCGAGAACCGATTTGATTTCCAGCGCCGCCGCGGTGGCGATCGGCTCTTCGGTCTTGGAATTCGGCCTGATCACCATCAACTCGCGGATAACGCCGAGCCGTAGGCCTTTGAGCGCGCCGGGCGCTCCGCCATGGGTGGCGTGGACCGCATAGGCTCCGCTCAGCACCGAAGCGCGCGGCACGGTGGTATAAGGATCGCGCGGGTCGTAATAGCCCTCGTCAGGGTCCTTCAGCGCGTCGAGCACTTTGGCGCAATCGGCAATGGTGCGGCACAGAATGCCGCTGCGGTCGCAATAGATATCGGCGCCGATGGCGCCGCCGTCGAAGCCCAGCATCGCCTTGTGCGGCAGGATCAATGCCACCGCATTGTGATTGGCCGGCCCACGGCATGACGCCCGCGTCTCCTCGCCGAGGCTCGCCATGACCAAATTGGTGCTCACCGACACGCCGGAGCCTGAGCTCGAGCCGAGCGAGGCCGAGCGTGTCGTATCGTAGGGATTGACCGGATTGCCGGCCCAGGTGCTGCGCTGATAGCCGAGCGTCGACGGCAGCACCTTGTCCGGATGATTGCGCCCTCCGGGATTGCCGGCGCGGCCGTTATATTCGGTGTTCAGCGCCTTGGCGTAAATGATGGCGCCCTTGTTGCGCAATTGCTCGACCAGGATGTGATCGCGCGCCGGAAAGTCGATGTCGTAGGCGGCATCGCCGCCACCGGTCGAGCGCATGTCCTTGGTGTCGAACGGATCCTTGAACGAAAACACGACGCCATACATCGGCATCTTGTCCAGGTCCGGATTGCGGCCGAAGGTCTTGTCCAATTCCTCGGCCCGCTCCAGCGCGTCCGGCAAGCGGCGGAAATATTCGCAGACCGGCGGCGCACCGGGCGGCAGCGGGCCGAGCGAGGGATGGCGATCGAAGTCCCCCTTGCAGGTCACCGAGCGCTCGCCGCGGATATTGAGCGTACCGAGCCCGTTAACCTGTCCGGCATTGGCAATGCCGGCGATCATGCCGAACTGCTGCTGCACGTTCGGGTCGGACGCGGTCGGTTCCATCCGGCCGTATTCGAGTGGCGGGCCTTTGTATTTGTCGAGATCGGGCAGAATCGACGACGCCCTCACCGTTTCGGTCGGAAATTTAAGCGGCGCACCTGCCCGCACTGTCCCGGGCCGCGCCGGCGCCGGCGCGCCGTCTTCCGTCACGAGCTTGGTGGCAACACCGTTGAAGGCGCGGGCGCGCGCAATGTATTGGCGAACGACATCGGCACAGCTAACGCGGTCGGATTTAATCGCCTGATGAAGGTCGTCGATCGTCGCTTCTTCGACGCGAAACCGCTTCGGCTGCGAAGATGCGTTCATTGCACTCAGTCCCTTGCGGAAGACCGCGCTGCTGACAGCGTCAAGTCTTCATTGTTGCACGACCGTCATGTTGCCTGAGAGGAATTCGAACTCAAGGACGGCCCAAAGGGCCGCCGCCGGAGGCGATGCATCCTTGACTTCGAATTCCTCTCAGGCACCCTTTGGCCGTTCAACAATGAAGAGTTCTGCCCGGGTGGCGGCTCAAACTGATTGAGCTACAACGTTTAGCGCATCTTAAGGATCACAACCCGATCGCTCGTCGGATCGGTCGACTTGCGCAAATCCGCAACCTGCGCGGCGGTGACCGGCGAGGCCTGATTGCCCCAGCCGCCGCGGATGAAGGTCACGACGTCGGCGATCTCCTGATTGGACAGCTGCAGCCGGAACTGCGGCATGCGATAGGCGTCGGGCGTGCCTTTGACGACCAGCGGCGTCGAGCCGTTGAGCACGAGATTGATAAGCGACGACGGATCGCTTCCGAGCACGGTCGGATTGCCGGCGAGCGGCGGCAGATAGGGTGCAAAGCCCTTGGCGTCGAGGCCGTGGCAGGAGGCGCAACGCGTCGCATAGGTCGCGGCGCCCGGCTCCGTCGCGTGGCCGCTGTGCAGCGCCGTGGTGGTCGCGTCATTATAGGCATAAGCCGGCTGATCGCCGCTTCCCGGCAGCGATTTCAGATAGACCGCCATCGCACGGATATCGCCGTCGGACAGATAGGGCGTCGAGTTGTTGACGACATCGATCATCGAGCCGAACGCCGTGCCGTCGCGGTTATGGCCGGTCTTGAGAAATTCGGCGAGATCGGCTTCCGACCATTGGCCGAGCCCGGTGCGCGCATCGCCGCGCAAGTTCGCCGCGAGCCAGGCATCGAGCAAGGCGCCGGAGAGATAATTCGCATTGCTCTCGTCGAGCGCCTTTTCCTGCCAGGCGACGCCGCGCGGCGTGTGGCAGGCGCCGCAATGGCCGAGCCCTTGCACCAGATAGGCGCCGCGATTCCACACCGCGTCATGTTCGGGCTTTGCGACATAACTGCCGCTCGTCGTGAAGACGAGATTCCAGAGCGCGAGCGGCCAGCGGAAGCTGAGCAGCGGCGGGATCTCGTTCGCCTTATTGGCCTGACGCACCGCCGGCACGTCTTTCATGAAGAAATCGTAGAGCGCCTTCACGTCCGCGTCGGTGAGCTTGGCGTAGGACGGATACGGCATCGCCGGATAGAGCCGGTGGCCGTCCTTGGCCACGCCTTGGCGAAGCGCGCGATCGAAATCCTCCAGCGTGTAATTGCCGATGCCGGTTTCGGGATCGGGCGTGATATTGGTGGAATAGATCGCCCCCAAGGGGCTGCCCATTTTCAGGCCGCCGGCAAAAGCCATGCCGCCCGGCACCGAGTGGCAGGCGACGCAATCGCCGGCGCGCGCCAGATATTCGCCGGGATTTTCCGGCGCCAGATTTTCCCGCGTCGTGATGTCATCGGCATGCACCGCGGTCGCAAAGGCGAGCGACAGCGCGCATAGGATCGTTGCGAAAGCTTTGGTCACGTCTTCCGGCTCCTGGAGCAGACCGAGCCGGCTAAACCGAACCGGACAGATCGTGGTCGATGATCGGCAGCGTGCGAATGCGCTTGCCGGTCGCGGCGAAGATCGCGTTCGTAACCGCCGCCGCAATGGGTGGCGTTGCCGGCTCACCCGCGCCGCCCCATATCGGGCCGCCGCTCGGCACGAGATGGACATCGATCTTCGGCGCCTGCGCCAGCCGCACCATCGGATAGGTGTCGAAATTGCCTTGCTCGACGGCACCGTTCTTGATGGTGAGCTTGCCGTAAAGGGCGGCGGTCAACCCGTAGATCACGCTGCCTTCCGCCTGCTCGGCGATGGTCAGCGGATTGACCATGTAGCGCGTATCAAGCGCTACAGTGACGCGATCCACCTTCACTTGGCCATCCGGCCGGACGGTGACTTCGGCAACCTGCGCACAGAGGCTGTCGGTGTCTTCGCAGATAGCGATGCCGCGACCGCTACCCTTCGGCAGCGGCTTGCCCCAGTCGCCTTTCTCAGCGGCGGTATCCAGCACCTTGAGCCAGTCGGGCTTTCCTTCCAGCAGCTTGCGCCGCACCTGATAGGGGTCGAGACCGCTGGCCGACGCGATCTCGTCGAGGAAGCTCTCGATCGCGAAAACATGCTGGTTCGCGCCGGGCGCACGCCAGAACCAGACCGGCAGGTGGGTGTTCTTGATGATCGCTTCGACGCGGGTGTTCGGCACCTTGTAGCCGTTGTCGGCCAATCCGGCCGTTGCTTGCGGCTCAATCTTAACGCCGGCGGGAGGGGTCCTGCCGACCGACGCCCAGATCGACGATGTGACGACGCGCATCGACCAGGCTGTCGGCATTCCGTCGGAGCCGACGCCGGCCTTGAATGCGACCACCGCATGCGGACGGAACTTGTCCTGGCGGGTGTCCTCCTCGCGCGTCCAGACCAGTTTGATCGGCCGCTGCACGGCTTTGGCGATGGTGATGGCCTGCCTGACCTCATCGTTGGCGTCGCGGCGGCCGAAACCGCCGCCGACGAACGCGTTGTGCAGATAAACCTGCTCCGGCTTCAGGCCGGAGGCGTGCGCCGCCGCATCGAGCGCTTCGAACGCGTCCTGCGTTCCGACCCACACGTCGAGCCGGTCGGGTTGCAAGTGCACGGTCGCATTCATCGGCTCCATCGGCGAATGCGAGAGATAAGGCGTCTCGTAGACAGCCTCGAACGTCTTTGCCGCGCCCGGCATGGCCTTATCGAAATCGCCGTCGTTACGTGCGGCCTGCATGGGTTCGCTCAGCGCCGCACGGAAAGCCTTCGAAAGCTGCTCACTGTCAACCTTTCCTGCCTCGCCGACATCCCATTCAGGCTGCAGCCGCGAGAGCGCCCGCTTCGCACGCCAGTAGCTGTCAGTCGCCACCACCGCCACCGCGCGATCTAGCTTGACCACTTGGATGATACCTGGCGCCCCAGCGAGCACCGAATCATCGACGCTCTTCAACTTGCCGCCCGGTACCGGACAAGCCGTAATCGCGGCGAAAACCATGCCCGGAACCTGCGCGTCGATCCCGAACTTGGCCGCGCCGTTGACCTTGTGAACCACGTCGATGCGCGGCATCGGTTTGCCGATGAAGGTGAACTGATCGGGCTTCTTGATCGCGGGCTCTGCCGTGAGCTTGATCTGCGCCGCCGCACTGGCCAGCGTTCCATAATTGACCGTGCGGCCGGATGCAGCATGACTAACGATGCTGTTGGCGGCTTTGCACTCGGACGCCGGTACGTTCCACTGCGCCGCAGCGGCCGCGATCAGGCGCTCGCGCGCGCTGGCGCCGACTTGTTGCAGCATCTTCTGCGACCCCCGCACCGAACGGCTGCCGTTCGAATTCATGGCCCCATAGACCTTGTTTTCGCGGTGGTTGCGGTTGGTCGAGGCATATTCGATGCGCACTTTCGACCAATCGCACTGCAATTCCTCGGCGATGATCATCGGCAGCGCGGTCATGCTGCCCTGGCCCATCTCCGATCGCTGATAGCGAATGAGGATGGAATCGTCTGGATCGATAGCGATCCACGCGTCGATTTCGTTCGGAGCATAGGCGTTGTCGTCGTTCCAAGGCTGCGCCACCACAGAGGCGGCTCGGGCGGAGGGTGGAGCGGCGCCGATGCCGATCATGAAACCCCCGGCGGCGGTCGCGCCGGTCATGATGAAATGACGCCGCGTGAGTTTGGCGGCATGCTTTTGAGCCGGCGTGGTATCGGCGGCAGCGGAGACGTCGAGGCGCTGTTCGGACATGCTCATCTCCCCACTCAATACTTCATCGCGACGGCGGCGCGATGGATGGCGCGGCGCAGCCGCTCATAGGTGCCGCAACGGCAGATATTGGTGATATTGGCGTCGATATCCGCATCCGTCGGGTTGGGGAAATTTTTCAGGAAAGCCACAGTTGCCATGATCTGCCCGGACTGGCAGTAGCCGCATTGCGGCACGTCTTCGGCAACCCAGGCCTGCTGCACCGGGTGCGTGCTGTCGGCGGAGAGACCTTCGATCGTTAAGACTTTGGCGCCGTCAATGAGACCGATCGGCACCGAGCATGAGCGCATCGGCTTGCCGTCGATATGGACGGTGCAGGCGCCGCATTCGGCGATGCCGCAGCCGAATTTCGTGCCGGTGAGACCGATGACATCGCGCAATACCCAAAGCAGCGGGGTATCGGCTTCGATGTCGACTTGATGTTGCGTTCCGTTGACGTCAATCGTGACCACCGCAGCTCTCCTCAGAGTAAGGTGATACAGGATATAGCAGCGCACATGCTGCGCGGATATTGAACGTAGCCGAGGCACCGGCTCTGATCAAACACACGATGTATTGAGGCCGCATTGTGTGCAGCGCTGCAATGCGGAAAAATATGGAACCGCGCATCGGCGAGGCGGGCAGGCGAACGGCAGCAGCCGGTCGTCGAACGGGAGGAATAAATGAATTGGTTCGGTGTTCTTGCGGCCATGGCATTTACGCCGCGTTTATTTCCAGCGCGAACGACGCATTTCGCATCTGCAGCAATTTTTATTTCGATTGCGACCGCTTTTGCTGCACCGCCCGCGTCCGCTCAGATCAGTCCCTCGGCGACAATCCGAATCATCGTCCCATTCGCGCCTGCCGGATCGTCGGACACGCTCGCCCGCCTGCTGCAACAGCCGCTGCAACAGGAGCTCAAAGCGACCGTCATTGTCGAGAACCGCGCCGGCGCCGGCACCAATATCGGCACCTCCGAAGTCGCGCGCGCCACTGCCGATGGCACCACCTTGTTGCTCACATCGAGCGCCTTCGTCGTCAATCCGGCGCTGTACAGATCCATTCCCTACGATCCGTTCAAGGATTTCGCGCCGATCGCGGCGCTGCCGGTCGCTCCCAACGTTTTTGCCGTGAAAGCCAACGGCGGCATCAATTCGCTGAGTGATGTGATCTCGCGCGCCAAGGCCGATCCGGGAAAGCTCAATTACGCAAGCCCTGGCAACGGCACGACGCCGCAGCTGACGATGGAACTGTTCAAGCTAAAGGCCGGCGTCGACATCACCAATATCGCCTACAACGGCGGCGGACCGGCGACGCAGGCGCTCTTGACGGGAACAGTCGATGTTCTCTCGACCGCACTACCCGGGGCTCAGTCGCAGATACAGGGCGGCGTCATGAAAGGCATTGCGCTGACGACGACGGAACGATGGAGCACGCTCCCCGACGTGCCGACCTTCGTGCAGGCGGGCTTCCCAGACATCACGCTGACGACGGAGCATTTTCTGCTGGCGCCTGCAGCAACGCCGCAGCCCGTCGTCGATCAGTTGACCAAAGCTGTTCTCGCGGTGATGGCGAGCGACGAGCTCAAGCAGCGCATTCGTCAGGTCGGCTATGAGCCGATCGTGGGCGGCCCGGCCATGGCCAAGGACCGGATCGCCAAGGACGTGCCGTTCTACAAGGACCTCGTGAAGAACGCGAAGATCCCACAGATCGAATAGATCGCCGGGGCGTCGTCTAGACTTTGAGATACTGGCGCAGCGCGTCATGAACGCGCACGAGGACGTTCGCCCAATCGCGGCTGTCGTCCTGCCGAAAAAGACGCGCGGTCGGGTACCACGGGCTGTCGTCGCGATCGAGCATCCAGCGCCAATCCGGAACGAAGGGCAGCAAGATCCACACCGGCTTCGCCAACGCGCCGGCGAGATGAGCGACGGCGGTATCCACCGAGATCACGAGATCGAGGTTCGATATGAGCGCTGCTGTGTCCGAGAAATTCTCGAGCGCTGCACCGAAATGAACGAAGTCGTGCCGATCCCGCAACAGTTCGGCATCGGCGGCGCTGACGTCCCGCTGCAAGCTTACAAAGGTCGCGTCGAGGCCGACCAAGGACAACAGAACGGCAAGCGCAATCGATCGATTGTGATCGTTTCTGTGCTTGGGATTGCCGGACCACGCGAGGCCGATGCGCGGGCGATCCCTCGAGCCCAGCCGGGCATCCCACTCCGCCACGTCTTGCGGGCGCGCGTCGAGATAAGGGACCTTCGACGGTATAGTCGCGAGTTCCGTTTCCATCACAAGCGGTAGGCTGAGCGATGGGCAATGCAAATCGAAATCAGGAAGCGTTTCGCCTCTCGATACAACTTGCGCGGCACCGGGAACAGCGCTGATCAGTTCGTGGAGAGGCTCTTGCACCTCCAGGATCACGCGCGCGGCGCGCAGCGCGACGAGCGGCGCGTAGCGGGCGAACTGGATGGTGTCGCCAAATCCCTGTTCGGCATGCAGAAGAACGGTCTTGTTCGCGGCGTCGTTCGCACGGGTCCATAACGGCTGCGCGAAATATCGTCTGGAATGTTTTAACTGGCCGGTTTCCCATCGCCATTCGTACTGCTGCCAGCCGCGAAAATCGCCGCGCAACATCCGGCACCAGCCGGCATTGAAATGGGCTTGGGGATAATCCGGCTGTACCGCAAGAGCGCGCTCATAGCTCGCCAACTCATCGTCGAACCGCTTCAGCGCATGCAGGGTGATCCCCTGGTTGGTGAGAGCCTCGGCGTAATCCGGCCGCAGCGCCAGCGCTTGGTCGTAACTCGCCAGCGCTGAGTCAAACTGCGCCAGCGCGTTGAGAGCATTGCCGCGGTTGCAGTGCGCTTCGGCAAAATTGGGCCGCAGCGCCAGCGCGCGGTCGCAGCTCGCCAGCGATTCTTCGAATCGCTGCAGGTCGTGCAGAGTATGACCGCGATTGGAAAGCGCTTCGGCATTATCCGGCCGCAGCGCCAGCGCGCGGTCGTAGCAGGCCAGCGCCTCCTCGAACTGTTGCAGCTCATGCAGCGCAACGCCCCGATTGACCAGCGCGTCCGTATCGTCCGGGGAAAGCGCGAGCGCCCGTTCGTGGCTTATGAGCGCCTCGTCATATCGCTTCAGCGCGTTGAGCGTGACGCCGCGATGGGTGAGCGCCTCGACATTGTCGGGGTGCAGCACCAGGGCGCGGTCGAGGCTCGCCAGTGCCTCCTCGTACCGCTTTAGCTCGCGCAGGCTCGCGGCGCGATTGGTGAGGGCATCGACATAGTCGGGCCGCAGCGCCAGCGCGCGGTCGTGGCTTGCCAGCGCCTCTTCGTCGCGCTTGAGCGCGTGAAGCGTATTGCCGCGATTGTAATGCGCCTCGGCAAAATCGGGCCGCAGCGCCAGCGCGCGATCGAAACCGGCCAAGGCTTCATCGAGCCTATTCAGCTCCTGGAGCGCGTTGCCGCGATTCAAATGCGCCTCGACAAAATCCGGCCGCACGGCAATCGCCCGGTCGTAACTCGCCACAGCTTCGTCAAATCGCCGCAGCGCGTTCAGCGTCACGCCGCGATTGATCAGCGCCTCGACGTGATCGGGCCGCACGCTGAGCGCGCGGTCGTAGCTTGCCAGTGCATCGCCGAACCGCTGCAATTGTTGAAAAGCATTGCCGCGATTGTTCAGCGCCAGAATATGGTGCGGACTGACTTTAAGGGCGGCGCCGATTTGCCGGACTGCAGCCTCGGGATCGCCGCGCTGCAGAAAAATAACGCCGAGCAAATGCAGGCTGTCGAAATGCTTGGGCTGCGCGGCGAGAATGCGGCTATAAATTTTCTCGGCATCCGCCAAACGGCCGGCCTGGTGCAGCGCCAAAGCCTCGGCAAACACTGGTGCGACGTCGGCCATTTCGTTGACAGCCCGCTGCTGCTTCCGTTTCGGACTCTCCCAACGCCACTATGCGACCTGGACCTTGGCAATGATTCTGCATCTTGTAGATGATTCTGCGTCAGGTGCCGACTTTTAGTTCGGCGACGAGTCCGCGCAGCGCCGCGACCGCGCTCAAGGCGGTGATCCTGCCGGTGCGCGGATTTTCCACCGACGGCACGTTCTCGATCGCCATCGACAGGTGCGCGGAATCGGCCTCCACTTCGATGCGATGCGTGTTGCGCGTCAGCGCCGGATCGGCCCAGATTTCGAGCCGCGTCTTGTCGGGTCCGATGCCGGCGAGGCTCAGCGCTGCGGCGACATTGACGTTGGCGGGAAAGCCGCGCGCGCCTTCGCGCGCCGAGCCGTCGAAAACCTTCTTCGCCGCCGTGAGGCCTTTGACCGAAATATTATTCTCGACGAGATAAGGCGCGCCTTCGAGCCCGCTCGGTGGCTTGCGCGTGATCATGGCGACCGAGTGGATATGGCCCTCGGCGGCGGCGCGTACCGCGTCGAGGCCGAGCAGCGCACCGGTCGGCACCAGAATGCGCGCGCCTTTCGCCTTGGCCTGTTCCACCAGTTCCCAGTTCTCCAGAAGCTGACCAACGCTGAGCGGCATGAAAATCCGGCCGCGTTCGATCGCCGAGGCCGCCACGCCGCGGAACATCTTTGGCGGCAAACATTCGACGACCACGTCGCAGCTCTCCGCCAGCGCCTCGGGCGCGACAATCGGAATGCGGGCGCCGGCATCCGGCAGATTGCGTCGCGCCTTGTCATGATCGCGCGCCGACACCGAGGCGAGCGCCAGGCCGGGGATGCCGGCCTCGAGCCGCCGCGCCACTTCGAGGCCGACGGCGCCGAGTCCCGCCAATCCGACTTTCAATATTTCCCTTGCCACTGCGATATTTCTCCGCTCTGGCCGCGGCGGGCGCGGCCCGATACATTCAGACCGTCTCTAAGCGCTGACCCATGCTCTAAGCGTTGCCCCATGCCGGCGCAACCGGCCGGATCCAAGCCTGCCATGCCTGACAACAAGAAGTCCGATAACAACAAGAGAACGTATATGACCAATGTCAATCCAAACACCTTCACCACGCGGCCGGAGATCGAAGGCACGTTCGGCGTTGTCACGACGACGCATTGGATCGCGACTGCCGTGGGCATGGGCATCTTGGAAAAGGGCGGCAACGCCTTCGATGCCGCGGTTGCGGCTGCTTTCACCTTGCAAGTGGTCGAGCCGCATTTGAACGGGGGCGGCGGCGATGTGCCGGTCATTCTCTATGACGCAAAGCGCGGCAAGCTGGAGGTGATCTGCGGTCAGGGCGTGGCGCCGGCCGGCGCGACCATCGCACATTACAGAAGCGAAGGCCTCGATCTCGTTCCCGGCACCGGGTTGCTGGCGGCCGTGGTGCCCGGCACGTTCGAGACCTGGATGATGGTGCTGCGCGACTACGGCACGATGACGCTTGGCGACGTGCTTAAGCCCGCGATCGGCTACGCGCAAAACGGCCATCCGCTGCTTGAGCGCACCAATGCCACGATCGCCACCGTCGCCGAACTGTTCCGCCAATATTGGCCGACGTCGGCCGCGGTCTATCTGCCGCACAACAAAGTCCCCGCCGTCGGCGAATTGTTCGCCAACACGGCGCTGGCTGCGACTTACACGCGCATTATCAAGGAGGCCGAGAGCGCCGGGCGCGATCGCGTCGCGCAGATCGAGCGCGCGCGTAAATCGTGGAGCCACGGGTTTGTTGCCGAGGCCATCGACCGTTTCTGCCGCACCCAGGACATTATGGACACCAGCGGCCACAAGCATCGCGGCGTGCTCAGCGCTGACGACATGGCGCGCTGGACGCCGCATGTCGAAGCGCCGCTCACCTACGACTATGGCCGTTACACCGTATGCAAGACCGGCCCGTGGGGTCAGGGGCCTGTGACCTTGCAGCAGCTCGCGCTACTCAAAGGCTTCGATCTCGACGGGCTCGATCCGACGGGGCCGGATTTCATCCATCTCACCGTCGAATGTTCGAAACTTGCTTATGCCGACCGCGAGGCGTTTTACGGCGATCCCGATTTTGTCGAAGTGCCGATGGCGACGCTGTTGTCGGATGCCTACAACGCGCAGCGCCGCAAGCTCATCAGCGACCAAGCGTCGCTCGAATTGCGCCCGGGCTCGATCGAAGGTTTCGGCGCGGTGGTGAAATTGCGCCGCGAGACCGTCGCCATGGCAGCCGGCGCCGGCGAACCCACGGTGGGCCGGCTCGGCTCAGGCGAGCCGACCGTCGGCAAGATGGGCGCGATGCGCGGCGACACCGTGCATTTCGACATTATCGATCAGGCGGGCAACATGATCTCGTCGACGCCGTCGGGCGGCTGGCTGCATTCGTCGCCGGTCATTCCCGAGCTCGGCTTCTGCCTCGGCACCCGCGCGCAGATGTTCTGGCTTGAGGAGGGGCATCCTGCAGCGCTTGCCCCCGGCAAGCGGCCGCGCACGACGCTGTCGCCGACGATGTCGCTGCGCGACGGCGAGCCTTATCTCGCCTGGGGCTCACCGGGCGGCGACGGCCAGGATCAGTGGATCACCCAGATGTTCCTGCGCCACGTTCATTGCGGCATGAATCTGCAGGAGGCGATCGACGCGCCGGCGTGGCATTCCGAACATTTCCCGAGCTCGTTCTGGCCGCGCACGGCGCGCCCCGGCGTGCTGGTGCTGGAAAGCCGCGTGCCGCAAAAGACCGTCGACGAATTGAAGCGCCGCGGCCACGTCGTCGAAATGGGACCGGACTGGTCGGAAGGCCGCCTCACCGCCGCCTCGCGCGACGGCCGCCGCCGCCGCGCCGCCGCCAATCCACGCGGCATGCAAGGCTACGCGGCGGGACGCTAACGCCTACGCCGCCACCGTCCCCAAAAACTCTTCGACTTCCTTGCGCAGCTTGGCGGTGGCGTCTTCGACTTCGGCGGACGCGGTCAGCATCGTCTCCGCCGAACTTCGCGTCTGCGTCACCCCGCTCGCCACTTCGCCGAGCGCCATGGTGATGCTCTTGGCGCCGGTCGCGGCGCTGGCGACATTGTGGGAAATCTCGCCGGTCGCCGAATCCTGCTGCTCGACGGAAATGGCGACCGCGCTGGTATAGGTGTTGATCTCCTGCATGCGCTGGGTGATGTCGCGGATCGCCGACACCGCCTTGCCGCTCGAACTCTGCACCGACAGGATTTCGTGCGTGATCTCCTCGGTCGCCTTCGCGGTCTGCACCGCGAGCGATTTCACTTCCGAGGCGACGACGGCAAAGCCGCGTCCGGCTTCGCCGGCGCGCGCCGCCTCGATCGTGGCGTTGAGCGCCAGCAGATTGGTCTGCCCGGCAATGTCCTGGATGAGCTTGACCACGTCGCCGATCTTCTGGGTGATATGGGCAAGCGCGGTGATGTCGTCATTGGTGGCCGCCGCATCGGCGGCGGCGCTGCGCACGACGTCGTTGGTCTGGCCGAGCTGGCGGCTGATCTCCTTGATCGAGACCGACAGTTCCTGCGCCGCGGCGGCCGCGGTCTCGACATTGCTCGACGCTTCGTTCGAGCCGCGCACCGCGCTTTCGGCGCGCTGCAGCGTATGGTCGGACGTCGTCAGCAAGGATTTCGCGGCGGCTTTCATGGCGGCGGCGCTCTGGCTGACGGTCTTGAGCCCGCTTTCCACCCGCTCGCGGAACGAGGAAATCGCGGCATCGGTTTGCTGCCGCCGCTCCTCGCGCAGCAACAGCGCATCGCGTTCCTTCTCGGCGCGCAACCGCTTGGTGACGTCGAAATGGGTCGCGACCCAGCCGCCGCCGCTGATCCGACGGTTGACCAGCGAGATCATGCGGCCGTCGGCGAGTTCGACGGTCTTGGCGTCCGAGCGTCCCTCGGCCACCAGCCGCAGGGTTTCGGCGACATAGCGATCAGGATCGCCCGTGAAGGCGCCGACAGCCGCGCGCTGCATCAGTATTTCTCGCAATGGCGTGCCGGGCTTGGCGGCGTTGGGGCTCAGCCCATACATTTCGATGTAGCGTTCGTTACACAGCAACAGGCGTCCTGTGGCATCGAACATGCACAGGCCCTGCGTCATATGATTGAGCGCAGAGCGCAGCATGCGCGCCTGTTGGCGGCGGCGAGCATTTGCGAACAGGCCGGCAAGCGCCGCAGCGCCGAGCCCGAACGGCGCGGCAAGAAACCCATCCGCAACCCAATCCGGCGCCGCGTTGAGCGCGGCGATGACTTGGCTCGTACCAAAAAAACCCACCAAAGCGAGGCCCACGGCAAAACCCGCCGCGCCCGCCAGGATGACGAGCTTCCAATTGCGGCTTGCCTTGGAAAGGTTTTGACCGCCAAACATCACGCGCGCCAGGAAAGGAGTAAGCGCCCAATAATGCCGCTCGGCGGTTGTTTTGAGGTTAACGAATTGCTGGCTCAAATCGTTAACAAAGTCTGACCGCGCGCAGTCTGGCTAGAGCGAAGCATGATCTTTTCGGAAAACCGGCTTCCACTTTTCCGAATCATGCTCTGGCTCGGGTCAGCCTTCGGCCGCCGGAATCACCGGCAGCAGCAGGTAAGATTCCTTGTCGCCGCCGGCATGGATCGTGTTGATGGCGCCGGAATTGTAGTCGGCGTGATAATGCATGTATTGGGCGCTGCCGATGCCGTCGCGTGGCTGGATGTCGAGCCGGATGCGGTGGCCTTTCCTGAATACCATCGAGGTCGGCCAGATTTCGACCTCCACCTTCACGATCTCGCCCGGCGTCAGATAGAGCCGGCGGACATGCTTGTGATAGGGCCGGTACGGCAGCGACAGTTCGGGATCGAGCTCGCGATGCGAGACGCGCAGCCAGCCCTTGGCCACCGGCACCGGCGCGCCCTGCTGGCCGGTCTCCATGATCTCGGTGCCGTCGGGGCCGATATTGCGCAGCGTCAGGAACAGATCCATGTCCTCGGCGGTGCTCGACACCCAGAGCACGCAAGCGAGCGGCCCGGTGATCTCGGTGTCGACCGAAAGCTTTGCGGTTTCGAGCGCGACGCCCGTGCCCGGCTTGATGCCGCCGCCCATGACCTGCGACGACGCCGCCGAGCTCGAGCCCATGGTGCCGAGACTCGAGGCCGGATAGCTGCGTGAATCGGCCTTTGGCGGATTCTTCACCTCCAGCGCGCCGGTCTGCGACGTGCCTGCGGGCGGCGTCGGCTGCGGCTGCGACAGATCGAGATAGAGCTTGGTCCACCGCGTGCGCTTGAGCGGCCATTCGTGCTCGTGCCGCCATTCGAACGTATCGCCGCCTTTGCGGATCTGCAGCTTGACCGGCGGCTCGTCCATCACGCCATTGTCGATGCCTTTGAGCCAATAGTCGAAGAAGCGGATCTGATCGTCGCGGCCGTCGTCGGTGTAGAACGGATGCACATGCGAGCCGAGATGGATGCGCAGCTTCTTGTGCGGCGTCGCCGCGCGCATGAAGGCTTCGGTATTGCCGCGCAGATGCAGCGCCATGCCGGACCAGTTGCCGACCGAGAACATCGGCACGTTGATCTTGTCCCATCGCGCCTGTGCGCCGCGGAGCGCACCGCTATCGAGATTGTTGCGCAACCAGAAATGCAGCGTGTTGACCTGCCAGCCGTCAGGCTGCTCCCGCGAGGCGCGGCCGAGCAGATGATGCAAGAGATGCGCGGTGAACCAGTTGGTCATGAACAAGTTCAGAATGCCGCCGTGGTAGAGCGCGTCGCGATAAAGATCGGCAAAACCCTCCCACGGAATGATCGCTTTCAGCGACGGCGGCGCAAGATTGGCGACGAACCATTGATTGATCGCGAAATAGGAAATGCCGAGCAGCCCGACATGGCCGTTGCACCACGGCTGCGCCGCCGCCCATTCGACAGCGTCGTAGAAATCGACCGCCTCCGCAAATGACCACGGCTCGCACTGGCCCGGCGACTTGCCGGTGCCGCGGCCGTCGACGCGCACCGCGGCGTAACCGCGCGGCACCCACCATTTCGGATTGACGGTTTCCCAATTCATCCACTCGTTTGGTGCCTCGCCGAGCGTGTCGGGCACGATCCAGAGCTTGTCCTTTTGATACGGGCCGAGATTGAGAATGGCGGGATATTTGCCGTCGCCATAGGGTCGGAACACATCGGCCTTCAGCCGCGCGCCGTCCCGCATCGGCACGTCGACATCCTGGTCGAACACGATGGGGTGGCTGGGGTTGCGCTCCGGATTGGCGATGACTTCCTGCTTATTCACGTTGGGTGCCTCATTCCGCAACCGATTGTCGTTTGCCTCACTCCGTGTCGATCTTCACTTCGCTCGTGATCTTGCGCCAGGTGTCCATCTGCTGGCCGAGCCAGGTCTTGGCATCGGCGAGCGAGGCATTGGGAACGATATTGAAGGTCTGCTTGTGGAATGTGTCGATGACCTCAGGCGTCTTCATCGCCGCGATCGTGGCGTTGAAGATCACCTGCAACACCTCCTTCGGCGTGCCGGCCGGCGCGAACAGGCCCTGCCAGGCAATAGTGCCGACATCGGGATAGCCGACCTCCTGCATGGTCGGCAGGTCGGGGAAGTCGGCGAGCCGCGCATGATTGACCACCGCGAGCGGCTGCAAGCTTCCCGACTTAACCTGCGGCGCGCTGCTCGCCACATTGAGAAAGGAAACCTGCGTCGAACCGGTGAGCATGTCGTTGATGACGCCGGACGCGCCGGCTTTGTTAGGGATGGCGATCATGTCGAGATCGCCGGCGCGCTTGGCGAAATAGGCCATGTCGTAATGCGGATAGCTGCCGTTGCCGACGGTGCCGTAGCGGACCTGGCCGGGATTCTTCTTGGCGAAGTCGACGAGCTCCGGCATGGTCTTGACGTCGAAGTTCTTTTTGGTCGCGACCACGAATGCCGGAACGTCGACGGTGTTGGTGATCGGCACCACGTCCTTCATGTAATCGAAGGTGAGCTTCTGCGCATAGATGATCGGCGTGATCGCGTTGGTGGAGACGTTGCCAATCATCAGCGTGTAGCCGTCGGCCGGCGAGCGCACCATTTCCTCGATCGCCAGCATGCCGAAAGCGCCCGGCTTGTTTTCGACGTAGAATTGCTGGCCGAGGCTCTTGCCGAGCTGATCGGCGAGGATGCGGCCGACAATGTCGGTCGCTCCGCCCGGCGCATAAGGCACGATGATCTTGACCGGCCGCGACGGATATTTATCGGGCGCCTGGGCGAACGCCGCGCCGGCCGCGACGCAGCCGAGCGCGACCACCAGAATTCTCAAGAGCTTCATGTTGTCCTCCCGTTTTGTTTCGCAGCGCCGTGCGTGCGGCCCTGCTGAATTTCTGACGATCTATTTCATTTTTTATTTTATTTGCTGGCGGCCGTCTTAAAAAGCTTGCCGTTCGCGGCAAGGTCGTCCGCGACATAATGGTCGAATTGCTCGGGCGTCATCGGGAACGGATCGACCGCGAGCTGCGCAAGTCTTCGCTGCATCACCGGTGTCTGCAGCACGCCGGCCGCCAGCGAATAGAATTTCTGCACGATGTCGCGCGGCGTCTTCGACGGCATGAACACGCCGTACCACACGGTGTAGTCGGAATTTGGATATCCCGCTTCGAGCGTGGTCGGAACGTCCGGCAGATCGGGCGCACGCGTTGGCGTTGAAACCGCAAGCGCCGTGAGCTTGCCGTCACGGATCAGCGGCAGAGCGGTGGAGATCGGACAAAAGTAGAAATCGATGCGGCCGGTCATCAGATCGGTCAGCGCCTCCGCACCACCCTTGTAGGGAACATGCGTCGCCTCAAATCCAGCAATGGCCCGGAAGCGCTCGGCGCTGACATGGGTCGCTGTGCCGATGCCGGCCGAGCCGTAATTGATCGTGCCCGGATTGGCTTTCGCCGCGGCAACGAGATCCTGCGCCGTCTTCCAGCCCTTCGATGGCGGCACGACCAGTACATTCGCGTTCTTGCCGAGCGGCACCACGGCGGAAAGATCCTTCGCCGTATCGTAAGGCAGGTCCTGCACGATCCACGGCGCCACAGTGAGCGCCGACAAATCGGCAAGGATCGTGTAGCCGTCGGGATCAGCGCGGGTGACTTCGCCGACGCCGAGCGCGCCGCCGGCGCCGCCGCGGTTCTCGACCACGATCGGCTGACCAAGCCCCGGACCGAGCTGATCGAACACCGCGCGGGGAATAATGTCGGTGGCGCTGCCGGCGGCGAACGGGATGAAGGCCTTAATGGGTCGCGACGGCCAGCTTTGCGCCTGCACCGGCACCGCGGCGGCGAGCGTCGTTGCCGCCAAAGCAAACAAAACGACGATAGAATGCTCGACGAGTTCGAACTTAAATCTGCGCATCACGCCTTAGCCTCTCTCCACATACCGGTCCAAGCTGTCATGCAGCTTTTATGCCGTGGAGGCTGTGCGACGCGTCTTTGACGGTAAAGAACACGACATCGGCATCAGCGCCCGCTTTGCCGTCATGCACCGTGTCGGCGGGGATATAGAGCACCGAACCGGGCTTGGCTTCGACCGCCGCGCCGCCGACCGTGGCGTGGAACGTGCCTTCGAGGATGTAGATCCACTGCTCGTTGGGATGCGAGTGCGGTGCGGCGCCGGTGCCGGCCGGCATCCGCATCAGGCCGACGATCATGCGGTCGCCTTCGACGCAGGCGCCGTTCGCCGTCGAATAATCGGGACCGCCCAGAATGTGATTCACATTGGCGAGATTGAAAAGATATTCGCCGGCGCCCGCTCGCCTAGCGCCCGGCGTCCGGGCGGCGGGAACCGGGCTGGCCGATCGATCTGTAACCATAGGGGTTACTCCATAACGCTTATGACAGTGGCACTTATAATGTTGGCACGACAAAGGACGGCGCCGGCGGGGATGCTAATTGAGCACTGGCATTGGCGCCAGGGCATGAAGGCTGCATGATACCGGCTTCATTGCCGCAGGACTTCATTGCCGCATGGCCGCCGGCGCCGACTGCTAAGCTTTCACGGTTCGGTCACCTTTTTCGCCGAACTGTCGGGGACATATGGGGGAGTCTTATGATCGGGCCGGTTACCGCGCTGCTGTTCGGCGGCCTTGTGCTCTGCGCGATTCCGCTCGCCGGCTGCACCGACAGCGCGCCTCCGAGCGGCCAGCCAAGCTTTTACATCGACCTCGCGCAGCCCGGCACGATGCTCGATGCCAATGCTGCGCAATCGATGATTTCCGGCTATCGCGGCAATAACGGGCTTGGTCCGGTCATCATCGATCCCGACCTGATGCGGCTTGCCGGCGATCAAGCCAACGCCATGGCGGCGCGCGACAAGCTCGACCATGACGCAGCCCATCCGTTTCCCGAGCGGCTGCGCAAGTCCGGCTACAATGCGAGCGTTGCCGTCGAAAATATTGGCGCCGGCTACCACACGCTCGCGGAAGCTTTTTCCGGCTGGCGCGATTCGCCGCCGCACCGCGCCAATATGCTCAATAGCGGTGTGACGCGCATGGGGATCGCCGCGGTCTATACGCCAAAATCGAAGTACAAAGTGTATTGGTCGCTGATCATGGCCGCGCCCGATGGGCATCGCAGCTGATCGCTTAGGAAGCCCTTTCGAAAATCTTCAAGCCAGTCGGGATAACGGCCCAGTCCGGACGGCCGCGGGTAAAGATCGCCACGGACGGATGAAACAGCGACGGATCGTCGAGCGTGCCGGCATAGATCGTAAACGACGTGTCTTTGCCGACGTCGCCGCCAAAAACAAGACTGCCGCAGACCGGACATGAATTGCGCGTCGCCTCGCCGCCATTCGCGGCCTTGGATTTGAATTGCAAAGTCTGGCCGCGAAAGCGCACGGCACTCGCCACAAAGCCCATGAAAGGGATAAAGCCCGAGCCGGAGGCCTTACGGCAATCCTCGCAATAGCAGTGGCCCATATATTGCGGCACACCTTCGGCTTCATACCGCAGCGCGCCGCAAAGGCAGCCGCCGCTGAAACGTTTTCCGGTCTCGCTCACCGCCATCTGCTTTGCGCACTAAACCATGTCGAACATTTTTTGTTCGTAGGTTTTTCGCGCCTCGTTGAGGAGTGGCGTGACGGCGGCGCGGAACTGCGCATATTCGTCTGCAGTCAGCGCCGTGATCTCGCAGCCCTCCGCTTCGATGGCTGAGCGCGCGTCGCGGTCTTCGTCGATGGCGAGATCGCGCTGAAAGGCGACGGCCTTGGCGACGGCATCGCGCATGGCGTCCTGCAAGTCCTTGGGCCAGGCGTCGAACTGGGTGCGGTTGAGGAAAATCGGCCGCGATATGTAGAAGTGGTTGGTCACTGTGTGGAAGTGATGGAATTTGTGCACGCCGTAGGTAACGGTATTGGCGAACGGATTTTCCTGCGCGTCGATGGTGCCGGCCTTGATCGCAGCGATCGCTTCGGTGAGATCCCAGCGCAGCGGAACGGCGCCGAGAAGCTCGAATGTCCGCGCCTGCACCTCGCTGGGCAGGACGCGGATGCGCATGCCTTTGAGATCGGCCGGCGTGTGCAGGGTGCGCAGCCGGTTCGAGATATGGCGGAAGCCGTTTTCGAAATAGCCGAGGATGCGGTAATTCACCCGCGCCTCGATCCGTTCGGACAGGTATTTGCCGAGCGCGCCGTCGATCGCCGAGCGCGCCTGATCGCGCTTCTCGAACAGAAACGGCAGGTCGACGAAGCCGAGCTCGGGCACGCGGTCGGTCAGATAACTCGACGACTGATAGCCGAGCGAGAGCACGCCGTCCTCGACCAGCCACAGAATCTCTTCGGCGCGATAGCCGAAATCCATGATGTTCCAGACATACTTCACGTCGACGCGGTCGCCGAACTGCGCTTGCAGCGTATCGCCGATGAGTTTTAGCGAGCGTGAGAACGACGTCGTCGGCGGCCCATAGCCGCCCATGCGGATTGCGAACGGATTGCCCATTGTTCTTGCAGTACCCTTTGCGTTTCCCGTGAGCGCGGGGAGATACGCGGGAAACGCGCGTAAAAGTCAACGACGAGGCCGGGTTGGCGGCCCAGCACATACGAGTCTGACATCGAGGCAGATTTACCCATTGATTGCACGGCCACAGCGTGCCTGAGAGGAATTCGCAGTCAAGGACGGCCCAAAGAGCCGCCGCCTCCGGCGGTCCTTCGCATCCTTGAGTTCGAATTCCTCTCAGGCAAAATGGTGGACGAGCAATCAATGGCGACTTGGCGCTGGGTCAGCGCCGTCGCAAATCTGCCGGAGCCGGCGCAGTCAGCGATGCCCAAGCCGCTTGCGCAGCGATTTCGCCGCAGCAATGGCCGCGCCGCGCAGACCTTCGAGGCGACAGGCGACCCAAAACGCCGCGCTCGGACGCGTCGCCATCAACCGGTCGCATAGATCGAGCCGCTCGCGCCAGAGATTATCCAGAATCGGATTGCCCGGCCCGGCGCAAGAATCGGTGCGCGCAATCGCAGGGTTTTCTGCGAGATCCTCGGTCAGCACCGCCGACAGCAAAACACCCGGTGCGAAGCGCGCCAGCGTTTCATCATAGGCCGTCTTCCAGTACCAGGCGCCGTCGCCGCTGCGCAGCGTGATCGTCGCGGCGATGGCGCGGCCGTCGATCAGGATGCGGTTGATCGCGACCTTGCCTTCGGCGCCCAGCGCCTTAATCGCGATCTTCATGAAGCTTTGCACGTCGTAATCGCGCGCGGCGGCGGTGCCGACATCGCCTTTCCAGCCGCCGGCTTCGAGCGCGAAGAAATCCTCGATCTCCCGGTCGACCGCCTGCGGCTCGATGCTCGCGGTGAACAGCAGCGCGCCGAGATCGGCGAGACGGCGGATGCTGCGGCGGAGCTCGCGATGCCGGTGTGCCGAAACCGCTTGTTCGAGATAGGCCGAGCGGTCGTCGCCCGGCACCAGAAGCGGCCGCTGGTGGCGGGCGAAATCGGCAAACGGCATCTGCAGGCAGCGCAGTGCAGCGCCAAGTGCCGCCGCGAAATGACCGTCCTCGGCGATCAGCGGCAACAGGACCAAACCAGGCAGCGACGGGTCAGAAGCCAGATGCGTCAACCATGCGGAGATCACGGGCTCCGCCGCCTCGCGCTCGACGAGCGGTGTGCCGAGCGGCGCATAGGGATGCGTCCAGGCTTCGAGGATCGGCAGCGGCAGCCCGTAGCGGCGGCGCACGACGCGCGCTGGAAAAAAGCCGAACAGCTTGCGCGGATGCGTCCCCGACCAAACCAGCACAGCGCCGACATCGCGGCCGAACACGGCGCCGGCCGCGAGCGCGAAGGCGGGCTCATAAAATACATTGGGCTCGAGCGCGCGCGCCGCGAGATCGCGCCAGTCATCGGCGACCGCGACGAGATCGGCGAGCCAGCGCCATTCCACCGAAAAGGAATTGACCGGATAGCGGTCGGCAAGGACGGCGCGGCGGGCGCTGGCGATCGCCGAAGCGGCGCGCTCGAACGCGACATGCGGAGCGTAGTCCGAACCGATCGATGCCACGACGACCTCTGCGCCATAACCCGCGCATACTACTTAGAGAGGGGCATGATCTTTTTCGGAAAACGGTTTCCACTTTTCCGGATCATGCCGCATGAGGCCGTCACTTAAGCAAGGAAGCGTTAAGAATTGGTTGGAAGAAATTAACGAATGTGGCGGCGAATCACGCCCAAAGCATGATCCCGAAAAGTGGAAGCCGGTTTTCGGAAAAGATCATACGAAAACGAAAAATCTAGAATACCGCGACGAGTTCCTCGATGTCGGACAGCGACGCCGCGATGATGTCGCGCTCCTTGGCGCCGAGCTTCGGCTGCGGCGGCACCGGATCGCCGACGTCATAACCCTTAATTTCGAGCGCTGCCTTGATACAGGCCGCGAGATTGAAGCGCGCGAATATTTCGTTGATCTGCCAGAGCCGGCGTTGCAGTTCCATCGCCTCCTTCCAGCGGCCGTCGCGGCAGAGTTCGTAGAGCCGCACGCTTTGCCGCGGAATGACGCAGGCTGGCCCCGCCATCCAGCCGACGCCGCCGATCAGCATGACCGCGGCCGGGATATGGGCGGAGGCCGAGAACACTTTCAGATCCGGGCAGCGATTGGCGATCGAAAGCAGCCGGCCGGTATTGGTCGAGGCGTCCTTGATGTAGCGGATGCGCGGATGTTCGCTCAAGCGCGCGATGACGTCGAGCGTCAGATCGGTGCGTTGGAATTGCGGATTGGTGTAGAGAATGACCGGAATATCGACGGCGTCGGCGATGGCGCGGAAATAGCTTTCGACCTGCGGCTCGGCGAGCGGGAAATAGGATTCGAGAATGGCAAGGATGCCGCTGGCGCCGAGTTTTTGGTAACCCTTTGCTTGGTTGACCGCGTCTCCCGTCGCGGTCGCAGCAACCCCCGCGACCACCGGCACCCGGCCGGCGGCGGCCTCGATGGTCGCGCGCACGACCTCGGCGCGCTGTACGGTTCGCAGATAGGCGAATTCGCCGGTCGAGCCGAGCGGGGTGAGTCCATGCACGCCGGCTTCGATCAGATCGTTGACCAGTTCCGCGAGCACGCCGGTCTTGACGCGTCCCTCGCCGTCGACCGGGGACACCAGATAGGGAAGGACGCCGTGAAATTCGGTCATTTGCCGGCTTTTTGTAGCGCAAGCGCGTCGGCCCACACTTTAGACCGATCGTCGTCGAACACCAGCGCCGGATTTTCAGGAACCGTGGTCCAGGCGCCGCCCTTGATCTCATCGTCGAGCTGCGACGGCGCCCAGCCGGCATAGCCGAAGGCGACCAGACTCTTGGCCGGCCCCTTGCCGAGACCGATATCGCGCAGAACCTCGGCGGCGGCGGTCAGCGCGATACGGCCGTCGACGTCGATCGTGTCGGGGCGGCGATAATCGGTCGAGTGCACCACGAAGGCGACCTCGGGACTGACCGGCCCGCCGAGAAACATCAGCACGTCGTTTGTTACGCCGCTCGAATCCGAGCCCATCGCCTTGAGCACTTCGGCGATCGGACGGCTGCCGGCGGGATGATTGATGACGATGCCGAATGCGCCGTCGCGATTGTGCTGCGCCATCAGCACGACGGCGTGATCGAACGGCGCGCCCATATCCGGCGACGCGATCAGCAGCTCGCCCTCGGTCGAAGTGCGGCCCGAGACATCAGGTACGGTCGGCAATGCGGCGTGCAGCGCCGTCGCGGAAACGGCGAGCACCGCCGCGGCCAAAACCCAGAGCCTGCGATCGCGGAAATGCACGGCCAAGCCACCACCGAGCTACAAGGTTCTCGCCGCATGATCGCGCCGCGGCGGGGGATGTTCAAGGCGCAGCGAAATCAGGACCTCGTGAGCCACGCTCACACGAACTGCACCGCAATCCCGCCGAGATTGCCGAAATCGGCATGCAACGTGTCACCCTTGCGCGCGAACACGATGCGGGTGAACGAGCCGGCTAGCACGATGTGGCCGGCTTCGAGCGTCACGCCGTGGGCGCCGAGCTTGTTGGCGAGCCAGGCGACGCCGAGCGCCGGATGGCCGAGCACGCCCGCGGCAACGCCGGTCTCTTCGATTTCGGCATTGCGATACATGACGCCGGCGATCCAGCGCAGATCCATATCGAGCGGCCGGATCGGGCGACCGCCGATGACGATGCCGGCCGCGGCGCCATTGTCGGACACGGTGTCGAAGATCTTGCGCTGATCCTGCAGGCGCGCATCGACAATCTCGATCGCCGGCACGACATATTCCGTGGCGCGCAGCACGTCGGTGAGGTTGATGCCCGGACCCTTGAGCGGCTTACCCATAACGAAGGCGAGCTCGATCTCGACCCGCGGCAGGCAATAATTGGCGTGCGGAACGCTGGCGCCGTCGGCCACCATCATATTGTCGAGGAGGTGACCGTAATCCGGCTCGTCGATCTGCGACGAGCGCTGCATCGCCTTCGAGGTAAGACCGACCTTGTGCCCGATCAGCTTGGCGCCGGCCGCGATCTTGCGCTTGGCGACTTCGCTCGAAATCGCATAGGCGTCATCGATGGTGATGCCGGGCCAGGTCTTGGACAGCTGCGTGGCCTGTTTGCGCTCGGTCTCGGCACTGATGAGAATATCGGCGGCCTTGCTGCGATCGGCGTCGGACATCATGGCGACAAAACTCCTCCCTCATGAGCGGTTGGGGAAGAGCCTTAGCACATTTGCGATGGAGCAAAACGCGCGGTAGCCGCCGGCCTATTGCTGGCAGGCGACGCGCAGCAGGACGGTCTCGACCGGACAATCGGCGATCGTCGGATTCTGGCCCGAGACCCAGAGCGAAGCTTTGCAGCGCTCCGCCGTGCGGATGTCGATCGGCCGGCCATCGCTGAAGCCCTTGGCCTTGCAGACATTGGTAGCCGCGGTGGCGCAGTCGGGCGCGCCGTTGCCGGCGACCGGGCAAAGCTGCTGGATCTCGATCACTTTCGCGGGCGTGAACATGGCGCCGGCGGCATTCTTCATCGCCTGCGTTGCGTCCTTGGCGGCCTCGCTCTGCTGTTTGTTGAATTCCTCGAGCTTGACCTGCTGCTCTTTCATCTTGGCGTTGAAATTGGCGATGGAGTCGTCCCACCACTGGCCGAGGCCGTTCAAGAACCCACGCTTTTCATCAGGCGAAGCCGGCAAAGCCGAGGCTTGGTTCGCGGCCGGGGCGCCGGCCTGGTTCGGAGCTTGGCCTTGAGCCTGACCTTGCCCCTGGTTCGTCGCTTGAGGCGGAGGCGGCTGCGTCGCGGACGGGGGCGCGCCCGCTGGTTGAGCTGCCTGCGGCGCCGGACCCGCGTTGCTTGATGGCGCTGAACCGGGCGCCAGACCGGCCGCAGCCGGGGCATTGTTTTGGGCGCGCGCCATACCGGCGGCGGCGATCAACACCACCGCTGCGGCGAGCCATCCGGCCGCCGATCTGTAATAAGATGCACTGGCGCTGCTTTGCATCGCGGCCACTCCGTCATGGCCTTGAGGATGATCGCTCAATGGGTGAGCGTGACGTCGCCGCTCGGCTCACCCGTCGGGGCCCCTCGACCCGATTAGGCACTGATCTAACAATAATTGTGGCAATCAAATTAGGGCGGCAACAAGGTCAGAACACCTTCACCAAAACGACAAAGCCCACCACGATACCGGCCAAGGCGAGGCCCGCCCACAGGCCCAGCCGCTCCTCGATGAGGCTGCGGGCGCGTTCGCCGTAGCGGTTGATCAGGACGGCGAGCAAAAAGAACCGCGCTCCGCGCGTAATGGCCGAGAGCACGATGAACAGGCCGAGATTGAAACCGGCAAAGCCCGAGGTGATGGTGACGATCTTATAGGGGATCGGGGTCAGCCCCTTGAGCAGGATGATCCAGGCGCCGTAATGCGCGTAGGCGTCGCGGAAGGCATCGACCTTGTCGCCATAACCGTAAAGCCCGATCAGCCACTGCCCGACGGTCGAATAAAGCTCCGAGCCGATGAAATAGCCGAGCAGGCCACCAGCGACCGAGGTGACGGTGCAGATCGCGGCGAAGTAAAAGGCGCGGTCGGGCCGCGCCAGCGCCATCGGGATCAGCATGATGTCCGGCGGCACCGGAAAGAACGAGCTTTCGGCAAAAGACACGCAGCCCAAGACCCAGGCGGCGTGGGGCTTGCCGGCAGTGTCCACGCACCAGTCGTACAGGTGGCGAAGCATGGGCGGTTCACTAGCGGGAGCTGTGGGCGCTGTCTATCGGCGTCGTGTCCGAACACATTTGGGACGCGCTAGCCGCAGCGCCGTCGCAAAGCCAGGACCCGCGCGGCAGCGCTTACCGCCGCTTCCGCGCCCGACGCCCTTCCAGCATGACGATTTGACGACGGGGAAAATCTTCCGGCATCTTTTTCGGCACCTTCTCGGCGATGCCGAGGAGCCGCTCGCGGCGGTCCATTTCCTTCCAGACGTCCTCCGGCTTGATGCCGGCGGAGACCCAGAGCACGACGAGATTATAGATCAGGTCGGCGCTCTCTTTGACGACGGCTTCGCGATCGCCGTTCATGGCGTCGATCACAACCTCGACGGCCTCTTCGGCGAGCTTCTTGGCCATCTTGCTGCGGCCCGAACGCAGCAGCCGCGCCGTCCGCGAGGTCGACGGATCGTCCTGCCGGCAGGCGTGCACCGCTTGATAGAGACGTGAAATCGAATCACTCATAGCCCATCAGAATAACGAGATCGTGTCGCGATTGTGTTAATGCCCCAAGGGGCGGGCGGCTTTCTGCAGGATTCAGTCATCAGGTCAGTCATCTTGGGCGAGCAGCCCGGCATTGCCGCCGGCCGCGGCGGTGTTGACCGTGACCACCTGCTCGGCCGCCAAGCGGCGCAGGGTATTCGGCCCCCCGGCCTTGGGGCCCGTGCCGGACAAATGAGTGCCGCCAAAGGGTTGGGTTCCGACCACGGCCCCAATCATATTGCGATTGACGTAGACATTGCCGTGCGGAAGACGTGCGGCAATCTGCCCGACGGCGAGATCGATGCGGGAATGGATGCCGAGCGTCAAAGCCGTGCCGTTCGCCGCGATGTCATCGATCAGCGCCTCCAGATGCCCGGCACGAAAGCGCACCACATGCAGCACCGGACCAAAAACTTCCTGATTGAGGTCAAGGACGCGGTCGAGCTCGATGACCGCCGGTGCGACAAAAATTCCGCCGGCCGGCTGGTCGCCGTCCCAGCGAAACCGGAGCCGCCCGGCGCGCGCATTCTCCGCGATCCAGCTTTCGAGCTTAGCTTTCGCCTCGGCGTCGATCACCGGGCCGACATGGGTCGCGATCTCGCGCGGATCGCCGACTTTCAGTTCGCGCGCGGCGCCGATCACCATTTCAAGCATGCGGTCGGCGACATCGTCCTGCAGACACAACAATCGCAGCGCCGAGCAGCGCTGGCCGGCGGAGCGGAACGCCGACGTGACCACGTCATCGCCGACCTGTTCCGGCAGCGCGGTGGCGTCGACGATCATGGCGTTGATGCCGCCGGTCTCGGCGATCAGCGGCACGATCGGCCCTTCTCTCGCGGCAAGTGAGCGGTTGATGGCGCGGCCGACCTCGGTCGAACCGGTGAAGACCACGCCCGCGACATGCGGATTGGCGACGAGGCTCGCGCCGACCGTGCCGTCGCCGGGAACAAGATGCAGCGCCGTCTTGAGCACACCGGCCTCGTGCAACAGCGCAACGGCAAGCGCGGCAATCAGCGGCGTTTGCTCCGCCGGCTTGGCGACGACACTGTTGCCCGCGGCAAGCGCGGCGCACACTTGGCCGAGAAAGATCGCCAGCGGAAAATTCCACGGACTGATACAGGCAAACACGCCGCGCCCACGATAGCACAACGTGTTGCTCTCGCCGGTCGGCCCCGGCATGATTTGCGGCGCGAGCGCGGTGCGCGCCTCCGCGGCGTAGTAGCGGCAATAGTCGACGGCCTCGCGCAATTCGGCGAGCGCGTCGTCGAGCGTCTTGCCGGCCTCGTTCTGCAGCAAAGAAAGAAGCCGGCCGCGATTGAGCTCGAGCCGATCGGCGGCGCGCTCAAGGGCTGTGGCGCGCTCCTCGATCGGCGTCGCCGACCAGGCCGGGAAACCGGCGACGGCGGCGGCAACGGCCGAACCGGCGACGGCGTCGTCGCCGTCATAGACGGCGCCGATCATGCCGCCGTCGATCGGCGAATATAGCTTTCGCTCGATGCCGGGCAGCGCGACGCCGTCGAGGAGCGGAGCGGCGGTGGCCGATGCGGTGGCGCCGTCGCGCACTTCTTGCAGCAGCGCGGCGAGGCTTTTGCGTTCGCCGAATTCGACGCCCGCCGAGTTCTGCCGCTCCGGCTCATAAAGATTACCCGGCAGGGGAATCTTCTTGTTGCGCGCTTCTTCAGCCGTCGTGATCCAGCTCTGCGGACGGCGCAAAACATCGGCGATCGGCACGCGCGGATCGGCGGCGGCCGACACGAACGACGAATTGGCGCCGTTTTCCAGAAGCCGCCGCACCAGGTAAGCCAGCAGATCGCGATGGCCGCCGACCGGAGCGTAGATGCGGCAGACGGCGTCCGGAAATTCGGCGCGCAGCGCATCGTAGAGCGGCTCGCCCATGCCGTAGAGCCGCTGAAACTCAAAGCCATCGGCGCCGCCGGCGTCCTCGATCACGCTTGAAACCGTGAGCGCGTTGTGGGTGCCGAATTGCGGAACCACTCTGTTGCGCACCCCGAGAAGCCGTCTCACGCAGGTCATGTAGCAGAGATCGGTCACGGCCTTGCGCGTGAACACCGGATAATCGGCAAGCCCCCGCTCCTGCCCGCGCTTGATCTCGGTGTCCCAATAGGCGCCTTTGACCAGCCTGACCGTGAGCCTGCGGCTTTGCGCGGCGGCCACATCCTCGATCCAGTCGATCACGGCGAGCGCGCGTTTTTGATAGGCCTGCACCGCAAGCCCAAAACCGTCCCAGCCGGCGAGCGATGCATCGTCAAGAGCGGCAGCAATTGTTTCGAGCGACAGTTCGAGCCGGTCCGCTTCCTCCGCGTCGATGGTGAATTGCAGGTCGTGCGCCTTGGCGAGCTGCGCGAGCTCGATCAGGCGCGGCGTGAGTTCGTCCAGCACCCGCTCGCGCGAAATCGCTTCATAGCGCGGATGCAGCGCCGAAAGTTTTACGGAAATGCCGGACCGCGCCGCGGGCGCCGCGCCTCCTGCGCTTTTGCCGATCGCCGCGATGGCTCCGGCATAGGCGTCAAAATATGTGTCGGCATCGTCGGCGGTGCGCGCGCCCTCGCCCAGCATGTCGAACGAATAAAGCTGGTCGGCATGCGTGCGCGCCAGCGCTTCGTCGATGGTTTGGCCGAGCACGAAATGCGAGCCGAGAAGCCGCATTGCCTGCCGGATCGCCGCCCGCATGACGGGCAGGCCGATGCGATGCACCACGCTGTCGAGGATCGTCTCCGGCGTTTCGCCCGGATGAATGACACGCGCGGCGACGCCGAGCGTCCAGGCCGAGGCCGAAACCAATATCGCGGTGGAGTGCACGTCGCTGTCGAGCCAGCGCCCGGCGACAAGCTTGTCTTCGATCAACCGGTCCGCGGTTGCGGTGTCCGGCACGCGCAGCAGCGCCTCGGCCAAGACCATCAGCGCTAGGCCTTCCTTGGTCGAGAGCGAATAAGCGTGGAGGAAATCGTCGACCCCGCCGAGGCCGCCGGCCTTGGCGCGGATCGCCTCGACCCATTTTTGGGCGCGGGCATCGATGTGGCGCTCAGCCTCGGCGTCGCGCGCGGCGTCAGCAAGGAGAGCCGCCGCGAGATCCTCGTCCGGCGGAGCGAACGGCGCGTGAAAAATCGGTAGCCCTGAATCGGACGCGGTCATTCCTGCAATTTATCCTCCCTTGCTTTCGCGGGGGAGGGGCCATGTGGGCTTGAGAATGGGGGGCTTGAGAAGCCCGAAGGCGTAACGCCTCCGCGGCGCGCGGGACGTCAACAATCCTGCAAAGCGAGCCGACGGATACTTAAACCAATGGTAACTCGACACCCAGTAAGGTTAGTCCGTAGAAATGGGTTAAACGGCCGATGTGCAGACGGTCTCACATAAGTCTCGTATTCGCTTCGCTACTCCTCCTGTTGCCGTGTTCGGCGGGGTGGACGCAGGATTCCACGCTTCCAGCTGCGCGGACTTATGTCGTTCAAGGTTCGACGACGTTTACGCACCGCGTGATGGAGCCGTATCAAGGCGCCATTGAAGCAGCCTCCGGTCACAAGCTGACTGTCGTCCCTAACAAATCGAGCCGAGGCCTTCTCGCGTTGTTCGAAAAGTCCGCCGATTTTGCAATGATCTCGGGGCCGATTGAAAATGAAATCAAAGTTCTGAAAACGAACTATCCAGATCTCCCATTCGGGCGGCTGCAAACTTTCAACGTTGCGAACACGCGTATGCCTTTGCGGTCAATCGAGACAATCCGGTTCACAAGATAACCGACGAGAATATGGGCCATATCTTGCTGGGTGAGATCACAAACTGGCACGACATCGGAGGCCCGGATTTGCCGATCAGAATCGTGATGGTTCAAGAAGGCGGCGGAGTTCAGGCCTCGATTGAGAGCGATTTGCTCGACGGCAGGAGCATAAATGTTCCAAATCCTGTTATTGTTCAGGCTAGCTCTCAGGTCATCCACGTTACGGAAATGATGCCCCAGGCATTGGGCCTATCGCAGCTAGGTATCGTGACGAAGTCAGATGCGATCGAGTTGAGAACGGAACATCCAATCGAACAACACCTCGACCTCGTAACCTTGGGTAATCCGACCGCCGAAATGCGTAAAGTTATCGATGCCGCTCGACAAATCATGAGTAGGGTTTGGCAGTTGTGATGTCTGGCGCCAGACGTGTAGGCGCTTTGGTTGCCCAGACTTGATCAACCTTAAATAGCTGCCGGCGTCGCCCGTTCGCCAACCGCGGATGCCCGGCTTACTCGGCTGCGACATGAGTGACTTGCACTTCAACGAGAGTCTTCAACTTGCCGAGGCCCTCCTCGAACTGGCCGCCCACCATTTTGTCGCAGTTGATGAACAGGCTCATGACCTTCGCCATGAACGGCTGGTGGCCCTGCATCGCCCAAGTAACGTTGGTGCCATTGCTCTTCGGCTCCAGGATGAAATCGACCGTGTTATGCGCCGCGAACGGCCGCGACATGTCGAGCGCCAGCGAAACGCGCGACGATGGGACCGAATCCGTAATCGCGATGCGTCCGGCGCCGACGTTGCGGTTGCCGTCCCATTCATAGATCGCGCCCTTGCCGGCCGGCGCGCCGCTATGGGTACGCTTCATGTTCGGATCTTTCTCGAACGGCGACCACGCCGATTGCGCGTGCAGGTCGTTGATCAGCGGAAAGATTTTATCCGGCGGCGCTGCGATCAACGTCGAGCGGATGACCCGAAACGTATCGGGCTGTATCGAGGCGTAGATCAGCGCCGCGGCGATGGCGACCGCCAGCGCGATGGCGATGATGATGAGGATTGTCGTGATCATGTGATCCCCCAATAATCTCAAGCGGGCCCGGAATAGGCGCGCTGCAGCGCTTTCAGATCGAACTTTTTCATTGTCATGACGGCGTTCATGATCCTGCCGGATCTGGCGCCGTCGGCGTCTTGCATCATCTGCGGCAATGCCGACGGCACGACCTGCCAGGAGAGGCCGAATTTGTCCTTGAGCCAGCCGCACGGGCCTTCCTTGCCGCCGTCCGACAACCTGCTCCAGAAGTGATCGATTTCGCTTTGCGTGTCGCACATCACCTGGAACGACACCGCTTCGTCGAACTTGAATTGCGGCCCGCCGTTGAGCGCGGTGAAGGTTTGCCCCTCAAGCTCGAACTCGACGACCATGACCGAGCCTGGCGCCTTGCCGTGGACCTCACGGCCGGCTTCGGTGTAACGGCTGACTTGCTTGATCCGCGAATTGGCGAAGATCGCGGTGTAGAGCTTCGCCGCGTCTTCGGCCTCGTTGTCGAACCACAGGCACGGCGTGATCTTCTGTTTGAGCGCTGCCATGACGGACTCCTTATGCCGCGCCGCGCAACTTCGTGTCGACGAGATAGGCGTCGAGCCGTTCGAACGTACCGCCCCAGCCGCCGGTCATGCTCGCGTGCGCGGCGTCGAAGGTTTTCTGCTCCTCGTCCGAGGCGTTGAGCGGCGACCAGATCAGCGTCAGCTTGGTCTTGCCGCCCGGCGCGTCTTCGAACGTCACCGTCGTCAGCATTTCGAGCGGCCAGGTCGGCGCCATCGGATGCCGCGTCAGGCCGCCGTCTTCGTTCGAGAACGAATGCACCCATTTCAGGAGCTTGGGCGGGACGATCTCGCGGTAGACGAATTTGCCCCACATGATCTGGCCGTCGCCACCGCGCATGGCGCCGAGATAGGTGCCGCCGACGCGAAAATCCATTTTCTGGGCGACGATGGTGGTGCCTTTCGGGCCCCACCATTCCTTCATGCGCTCCGGCTCGGTGAAGCATTTCCACAGCGTCTCCGGCGGCGCGTCGAATATGCGGGTGGTGACGAAGTCGGTGTTTTTGGTTTCGGCAAGCATAGGCGTCCTCGTAATTTACGTGTGTTGGCAGCTGGGCGTTCGGTGCGCTTAATGTTGCGGCACCAGGATCATCCAGTTCACGCCGAATTTGTCGGCGAGCATGCCGAAGCGCGGCGAGAAGAACGTCTTCGTCAGCGGCATCGTCACCTGGCCGCCCTCGGCGAGGGCTCCGAACATCTTGTCGGCATCGGTTTCGTCTTTCGCCGCGATGGTCAGTGCAAAGCCGTCGAATTTCGGTTGGCCCTTATTGCGGCCGTCGGACGTCAGGATCGTCGTTTCGCCGATTTGAAACTGCGCATGCATGACCTTGTCCTCGGAACCCGGGCTGAGCATGGACTTGTCGGGCAAGTCCTTAAAGCGCATCAGCATTTTGACGTCGGCGCCGATCGCCTTCTTGTAGAAGTTCAAGGCTTCGTCGCAGCGGCCGTCGAAGAACAGATAGGGTTGCACTTGCATGACATAGTCCTTTCCTGCGCGTGAATGGGTTGCTTCCGATTACACCAAGGACGAACCGGCCTTTGGCGATCCGACATCCTGAGACATTTTTTTCTCGGGCGTTTGACCTTCCTTCATCAAGCCGTCGAGATGCAGGCGGATATGCGCGGCTTCCGCCGGCGTATGCGCGAGCGCGATAGCCTGGTCGAAGGCGACGCGCGCCTCCGCGGCGCGGCCGAGCTGCATCAATAGGCCGCCTTTCACGCCAAAAAAATGAAAGTAGGCGGAAAGTTGAGCGGCCAGAGGCTCGATCATCGCCAAAGCGGGTTCCGGCCCCCGCGCTTTTCTAACGGCGACGGCGCGGTTGAGCGTCACCACCGGCGACGGCTGCAAGAGTTCCAGCGCGGCATAGAGCTGGTCGATTTCGGACCAGTCGGTGTCTTCGGGCCGTGTTGCATGCGCATGGACGCCGGCAATCGCCGCCTGGATCTGATAGGGCCCCGGCCGGCGGTGGCGCGCTGCCTTTTCGATGAGCACGTGGCCTTCCGCGATCACGTCGCGGTTCCAAAGCGATCTGTCCTGATCGTCGAGGAGAATAATGGCGCCGTCGGCATCGAGCCGGGCCGGGGCGCGGGCGTGCTGAAATAGCAGCAGCGCCGCGAGCCCCAGGATTTCGGGCTCGCCCGGAAACAGCGTCAGCAAGAGACGCGACAGCCGGATCGCTTCCTCGCAGAGCGGCACGCGCATATGCGCTTCTCCGCCACTCGCCGCATAGCCTTCGTTGAAAACCAGATAGATCATCGCGGCGACGGCGCCCAGCCGCGCCGCACGCTCGACCGGACCCGGCGTTTCGAAAGCGACATCGGCCTGCGCCGCCCGGCTCTTGGCGCGGGTGATGCGCTGTTCCATGGCGCTGTCGCCGACCAGAAAGGCGCGCGCGATCTCCTTCACCGTCAAGCCGGACACGACGCGCAGCGCTAGCGCGATCTGTTGCACTGCCGGCAGATCGGGATGACAGCAGATGAACAGAAGCCGCAGCACGTCGTCGCGGTAATGTGAATTGTCGAGACGCTCGGCGATATCGCTCTCGGCGTCATCGAGATCGGAAATAGCGTCGTCGGCGGGCAGCGGCTCGCTCTTGCCGCTCTTGCGGACATCGTCGAGGCCAACATTGCGCCCGACCAGAACGAGCCAGGCGACGGCATCGCGCGGCGGCCCGTTCACCGGCCAGTTCTTGAGTGCTCGCAAACAGGCTTCCTGGAACGCTTCCTCGGCGCGATCAAGATCGCGAAAATAGCGCAACAGCGCCCCGAGCGCTTGCGGACGCGCCGATCTGAGAACGGAATCGATCCACGGGGCCGCTGCCGTCATGAAGCTTTTTCCTGCGGCAGGTACAGTTTCACCGGGCGGATTTCGAACACGACCTTTTCGTCGCGCCCGATCTCTTTGGCGGTGGCGATGGCGTCCTCGAGCGAGCCGCAATCGATCAGATAGAAGCCGAGCAACGCCTCTTTGGTTTCCGCAAAAGGTCCATCGAGAACGACGGGATCGCGGCCCATACGCACCGTAGTTGAGGCAGTCGTCGGCATCAGGCGAACCGCCGGGCCGAGCTTGCCTTTGGCGGCAAGCTTGTCGGTTACCTTGGCGCGTTTGGCCAAAACCGCGTCGTCTTCCTCCTTGGTCCAGGAATTGACGATGGCTTCGTCATGGCAGCAGAGGAACGCGTAGAGCATGGAGCTTCCCTTTCAGATCAAGGACGATCGACTATGCCCGATCCCGACAAGTGGCCCAAAAATTTTGCGAGAAAGTTCCGCGCTCCGGCTAAGTCATTGACGCGACATAGGCATCGAGCCGGTCCAGCGACCGCATCAGTTCCCGCTCGACCCAGCATTCGAACATCGATGCCGGTTCCGTGCGGCCCGGCGCGACCGGCGCAAGCCATCGCCGGGACCACACCATCGCGCTGCCGAGGAAGTCCGTGACGGCAGCGACATGGCCGGCATATCGCATGTTGGCGAACATGTGACAGTACAGCAGCAATTCCAACATTGTCCTTCTCCCCGTTGCTGCTTCTAAGACGACCGGCCATGCGCCAATCCGACATCCCATTCAAAAAAATCTCGCGTGCAAAAAAATCTCGCGTGTTGGAGGACTCGCCGACTAGGCTTGCGCCGCAACGAATTCGGCAAGCCGCGCCATGGTCTGCACCAGGCCTTTGTCGGCGCCGTACTCCTTGATCACCCGATCGCGCTCGGCGGCGGACGGGAAATCGCCACGCCAGACCAGGCGCGTCTTGCCGCCAAGGTCCTCGAAAATCACGGTCTGCTTGAACTGCACCGGTTCGACATCGTCGCCACCATCGTGGCGATAGACGATGCGCTCCGGCCGCACGATCTCTTCGAAGGTGACGCGGTTCTGATAATCGCGGCCGTCGGGACCGTGCATGACGAAGCGCCACACGCCACCCGGCCGGAAGTCGAAGGCGCTGGTCGTCGTGGTGAAGCCATTCGGGCCCCACCATTGCGCCAGATGTTTGGGATCGGTCCACGCCGAGAACAGCAGATCGCGCGGCGCGTCGAACACGCGCATCCCGATGATCGAACGCGGGTCCTGATCGAGGTCGATGCCATTTGTCACGCTCATCTCTCTTACTCATCGTCTTTGGCTTGAAGCTTTTTCAGATAGTCCTCGAGGTGATCGAGGCTCTCCTCGAAAAACCGCCGGTAGTTGCCGAGCCAGTCGTCGATGTCCTTAAGCGCCTTGGGCTCAATGCGGCAGGGCCGCCACTGCGCCTCGCGGCCGCGGGTGATGAGACCGGCGCGTTCCAAAACCTTCAGGTGCTTCGACACCGCCGGCAGGCTCATGGCGAAGGGCTTGGCGAGCTCGGTCACGGAGGTCTCGCCGAGCGCCAGACGGGCCAGGATGGCCCGGCGGGTAGGGTCCGAAAGGGCGGCGAAAGCGGTGTCCAGGCTCAATTTATCCATCCGGTTAAATAACCGATTGGTTTAATACATTGGAGACCCTTCCCCGTCAAGCGGCCTTACGATCCCACCACGCGAAAATGCCTCGGCGCTGCTAAAACACCGGCATGTCGTTCATTCGCATCTATCTCCGCGTCCTCGGCCTGCTGCACAGCGAGACCCGCCTCGCGGTGATGCTGGCGCTGGCCAATATCGTTCTGGCCGGCGCGCAATTCGTCGAGCCGGTGCTGTTCGGCCGCATCATCGACGCTCTGTCGGGCGCGCTGCCTGAGGGGCTGGCGCCGGCCGCCCGCGCGCTGGCTCCGCTGATGGGCGCCTGGGTCGCGTTCGGGCTTTTTATTATTGTCGCCGGCGCGCTGGTCGCCTGGTTCGCCGACCGCATGGCGCATCGCCGCCGCAACATGGTGCTGGCGGATTTCTTCGAGCACGTTTTGCAACTGCCGCTGGCCTATCATTCCGGCGCTCATTCCGGCCGGCAGATGAAGATCATGCTGACCGGCACCGACACGCTGTGGTGGCTGTGGGTGCAGTTCTTCCGCGAGCACTTCGCCGCCTTTGTCTTCATTATCGTGCTGCTGCCGGCGACTTTGGTCCTGAACTGGCGGCTCGCTTTGCCGCTGCTCGTACTCTGCGTCGCCTTCACCGCGCTGACCGTGCTGGTCATCAACAAAGCCACCGCGCTGCAGCGCGCCGTCGAGCGGCATTATTCGGACCTCGCCGAAACCGCGGCCGATGCGCTCGGCAATGTCGCGCTGGTGCAGAGCTATGCCCGCATCGAGATCGAAGTCTCCGAGCTGAAGACGCTCGTCAATTCGCTCCTGCGCGCGCAGATGCCGGTGCTGTCGTGGTGGGCGATCGCCGCGGTGCTGACGCGCGCCGCGACCACGCTGACCTTGCTCGTGATCCTCGTGTCCGGCACCTATCTCAAGCTCTTAGGCCTCGCCTCGGTCGGCGAGATCGTGAGCTTCATGGCCATCGCATCGCTGCTGATCGCGCGGCTCGAGCAGATCGTGAGCTTCGCCAATCGCCTGTTCATGGACTCACCGAAGCTTGCCGAATTTTTCGAAGTGCTCGACACGGTGCCCGCGGTGCGCGACCGGACCGACGCGGTCGATCCCGGCCGCGTGCGCGGCCTAGTCGAATTCAACGACGTGTCGTTTTCCTATGACGGCAAGCGATCCGCGGCGGCGGATCTCACCTTCACCGCACTGCCAGGCGAGACCATCGCGCTGGTCGGCCCGACCGGCAGCGGCAAATCGACCGCGCTGGCGCTGCTGCACCGCGCGTTCGATCCGCAATCCGGCATCATCAAAGTCGACGGCATGGATATTCGCAGCTTCACGCTCACGGGGCTGCGCCGCAATATCGGCGTCGTGTTCCAGGAGACGCTCCTCTTTAACCGCTCGATCGCGGAGAATTTGCGCGTCGGCAAGCCGGATGCTACCGAAGCCGAGATGCGCGACGCCGCCGGGCGCGCGCAGGCGCTCGACTTCATCGACCGCAAGCCCGACCGTTTCTCCGCACCCATCGGCGAGCGCGGGCGGCTGCTCTCCGGCGGCGAGCGCCAGCGGCTCGCCATCGCGCGCGCTTTATTAAAAAATCCGCCGATCCTGATTCTCGACGAAGCGACGAGTGCGCTCGATCCGGTGACCGAAGCGAAGGTGACGCAAGCGCTCGACGAAGTGATGAAGGGCCGGACCACTTTCGTCATCGCGCACCGGCTTGCTACCGTGCGCAATGCGACGCGGATTCTGGTGTTTCAGGACGGGCGGATTATCGAGAGCGGCACATTCGACGAACTCGTGCAGCGCGGCGGCTTTTTTGCCGAACTCGTGCACGCGCAGTTTTCGCTGCCTTCACCTCCCCCCGCCAGCGGGGAGAGGTGCTAGCGCAGCCGCTCCAAAATACTCACGTAATTCGCCACCGCCGCCCCGCCCATATTGAAAATGCCGCCGAGCTTGGCGTCTTTCACCTGCATGTCGCCTGCTGTGCCGGTGAGCTGCATCGCGGTGATGGCATGCATCGACACGCCGGTGGCGCCGATCGGATGGCCTTTGGACTTGAGCCCGCCGGACGGATTGATCGGCAGCTTGCCGTTCTTGGCGACCACGCCGTCGGCAATGACGCGCGCGCCCTGCCCTTCCGGCGCCAATCCCATCGCCTCATATTCGATCAGTTCGGCGATGGTGAAGCAGTCATGCACTTCGGCAAACGACAAATCCTGCAAGGCGATGCCGGCTTGCGCAAGCGCGCGCTGCCAGGCCAATGCACAGCCTTCGAATTTCAAAATGTCGCGCCGCGACATCGGCAGAAAATCCTGCACGTGCTGCGCGGCGCGGAACACGATAGCCTTGTTCAACGTCAGCGCGGTCTCGACATCAGCCAGAACCACAGCGGCGGCGCCGTCGGAGACCAGCGAGCAATCGGTGCGCTTCAGGGGACCCGCGACAATCGGATTCTTCTCGCTCTCGGCGCGGCAGAAATCGTAACCGAGGTCTTTTCGGATCTGCGCATAGGGATTGCCGACGCCATTCTTGTGATTCTTCGCGGCGATGCGGGCGAGCGCATCGGACTGATCGCCCCAGCGCTGGAAATAAAGTCCGGCAATCTTGCCGAAAATACCGGCGAAGCCGCCGTCGATATCGGCTTCTTCGCGCACATAGGAAGCTTTGAGGAGATTACGGCCAATTTCGGCGGGCGGCGTGGCCGTCATCTGCTCGACGCCGACCACGAGCGCAATTCTTGCCGATCGCGCTGCGATCGATTGCAGCGCCCCATGGACGGCCGCCGAACCGGTGGCGCAGGCATTCTCCACCCGCGTGGCGCGCTTGAAGCGGAGATCCGGCGAGGCCTGCAACACCAGCGAAGCGGTAAAATCCTGCGCCGAGAAGCCGGCGTTGAAATGCCCGAGCACGATTTCGTCGACATCCTTGGCCGCGATCCCGGCATCGGCCAGCGCCTCGCCGGCGACCCGCACGATGAGGCTCTCGACGGTCTCGGCCGTCAGCTTGCCGAAGGGCGTGTGCGCCCAGCCCACGATACAGGCCGTCATAATCGCTCCCTTTGCTCTTCGCATCGGCGCAATCTGCCGAATTTTCGTCGTTTTTATCCAGCTTTTCCTTTGGCTTAGCCGTCGACGGAATCCACAACGCACCTCACACTACGTCTATTCGCCTTTGCCTTCGAGCCCGGCTTTGGTTTAGATAGGGATGCGCCCGCGCTACGTGAACCGACCCCTTTGCGGCCCCGACCGACTTGAACAGGGCCCGACCAACCAAACGGACCGCGACACGTGATTTGCAAAGCTTCTCTCCGGGCGCAGGTGCTCGGCATCGTTATCGGATTTGTCGCGCTTGCGGCCATGACACTGGGCTTGACGCTGGGCTTGGCGACGTCGGCACGCGCCATGGCCCTCATCCTGATCGACGCCGATACCGGCAAGGTTTTGCGCGCCGAGAACGCGACCTATCCGTGGTATCCGGCGTCGACGACCAAGCTGATGACGCTCTATATGACATTGAACGCCCTGCGCGACCACCGCATCACACCCGACACGGTGTTTACGGTGTCGCCGAATTCGAACGCGCAGGCGCCGGTCAAGATGGGCTTTCCGGTCGGCACGCAAGTCACCGTCGATAACGCCATCAAGATGATGATGGTGAAATCGGCAAACGACATGGCGGTGCTGCTCGCCGAAGGCGTCGGCGGCTCGATCGACGACTTCGCCCAGCAAATGACCGACACCGCGCATCGGCTCGGCATGAGCGAATCGAATTTCGTCAATCCGAACGGGCTGCCGGCCGACGGCCAGATCATGTCGGCGCGCGACCTCGCCATTCTCGCCCGCGCGCTCATTCGCGAATTCCCGCAATACAGCTTCTATTGGCACATTCCGGCGATCAAATTCGGCCGCCGCGTCGTGCGCAATTACAATCCGCTGATCGGCCGCTATGCCGGCGCCGACGGCATGAAGACGGGCTTCATCTGCGCCTCCGGCTTCAACATGGTCGCGACCGCAACTCGCGATAACAAGCAGCTCATCGCGGTGGTGCTCGGCGCTTCGTCATCCTCGGCGCGCGCGGTGAAAGCGGCGGAACTGCTCGAAGGCGGCTTCGCCGGCAAATCGCTAGCGTGGTTGACGCCGTCGCTCGGCACCGTCGATCAGCTCGCGCCGATGGACGCGACGCCGCCCAATCTAAAGGACAATATGTGCGGGCCGCATCGCAAGCGCGCGGCGACCGAAGAAGACGATCCGGACGCCGTCGACGACAGCGGCAATGCCGCGACCGCCGCCAGCGAAGGCGGTTCGCAATTCTCGGTGCTGCTCTCGGCGCTGCGCGCGCCGACGCCGAAGAATATGGCTTTGCTGCCTGACCCCGGCCCGGTGGTGCCGACCGTTGTCTATACCGGACCGACGCGCACGCCGGCGCAAGTCGATGCACTCGCCGCCGTACCCGAAGCCGCCGATCCGGCCCCGAAGAAAGCCAAGAAGAAGGCCGCCAAGGCCAATACCAAGGCCGCGGCTGTCACTCCGCCCGCCCAGAACACGGCACAAAGCGCAACACAGGGCGCGGCACAAGGCGCGGCGACTGTTACCGGACAGACCAAGCCCGGCAAGGCGACCGGCAGCAATATTCATTTCACGCCGTCGTCGGCGTCTGCGGCCGGCGCTCCCGCCGCGGCGCAGAAGAAGCCGAAGCCTGTTGCGCCGGCGCAGTGACGCCCGCAGTCACTGGTCCTGCGCTTGGGAGGCTCTGCGCAGGTTTGCTCTGCGCGGCTTTGCTCCGCGGGATTTGGGCGGTTCGCCTTACTCGACTTTGATATTTGCCGCATCGATCACCCTTTTCCACTTTTCAAACTCGCCGCGCATCATGTCTGAAAACGCCTGAGGACTACCGGCGATCGAGTAGATAAAGCTTGGCTCGAGTATCTTCTGCTGAAACGCGTCGTTGTTGAAAGCAGCCTGGGTGTCTTTGCTGATCTTGGCAACGACGTCCGCCGGCGTGCCCTTCGGGGCGACCAGGCCATACCAGGAGCCGGTCTCAAATCCCTGAAGCCCGTTCTCGGCCAGCGTCGGCGTGTTCGGAAACTGCTTGAGCCGGTCTTTGCTGCCGATCGCCAGCACTTTCAACAAACCCGCCTGCCAAGGTTGCGCGACCAAGCCGACGCTGACGATCATGAACTGGATATGCCCGCCCAAGAGATCGTTGATGGCCGGCGTCGCGCCGCCATAATGCACCGGCGTGAATTTGGCGCCGGTCATCATTTGTATCAATTCGATATTCAAATGACCGCTGGAACCGATGCCGAAGGTTCCGTAGTTGAGCGCGCCCGGCTGCTTGCGGCCATAGGCCATCAGATCCGCAACACTGCTGACCGGCACGCTGGGATTGACCACGAGCGCTTGCGGGCTGACGCCAAGGCCGCTGATGGGCACGAAGTCCTGCAGCGGATCGTATTTCATGTTGCTGTAAAGATGCGGCCCCATCACGAAGGTGGTGTCGGCGCTAACCAACAGCGTATAGCCGTCGGGCGGCGATCGCGTCACGTATTCCGCGCCGATCTGCGAGTTGCCGCCGGGCCGATTCTCGACAATGACCTGCTGTCCCCAGCGGTCGGTGAGCTGCTGCGCAAGCGAGCGGGCCAGGATGTCGGTTATCCCGCCTGCCGCGAATGGCACGATGATCCGCACGGACTTGACCGGATAAGTCTGCGCCACGGCCGACATGTCGAGTGCGAAGAGCAGAACCAAGACCCGCGCGACAACTTTGAAAATTCTCACCTTCACGAACCTCCGCCAGGATCAGGAAATTCGAGTTTAGCAGGAATCGCGCACCGGAGTGTCGATTGACGCGGGCCGTGCTAGAACAGCCGCCGCCAAGCCGGAGAACCGAGGCAGCATGAACGACAAAGTGACAATTCCCGCGTTGCAGGCGATGAAGCGCGAAGGCAACAAGAGCATTGGTCTCGTCGCCTGGGATTATCAGATCGCGCGCATCGCCGACCGCGCCGGATTCGATTTCATCTCGGTCGGCAATTCCGTCGGCGTCAATCTATGGGGCCGCGACGACGTGCTCGACGTCACGCTCGACGAGATCCTGATCTGCTGCAAGGCGGTGCGGCGCGGCACCGCGCGCGCATTGGTCAGTTGCGACATGCCGTATGGCCCGGCGCAGCAGGGCGCCGACGCGGCGCTTGCCGCCGCGCATCGCCTCGTCAACGATGGCGGCGCCGACATGATCAAGGTCGATGCCGCGGCGGAGTTTCCGCAAGTCGTGCGCGCGCTGGTGCGCGAGGGCATTGCGGTGTTCGCGCAATTCGGCCTGACGCCGCAGACCGCCGGCAAATACGGCATTCCCTATAGCGCGCAGAATTCGCCGGAGGCGCAGGCCAGTGCGGAAGCCGCGGCCAAGCTCGTCGACGAGGCGAAGCTGCTCGAAGACGCCGGCGCGAGCCTGCTCGATTTCACCAATTCCGGTCCCGTCGCCGGCGCCGCGGTGGTCGCCGCGGTGAAAATCCCGGTGATCGGCGGCTTCGGCGGCGGGCCGTGGCTCGACGGCCGCGTGCGGCTCGTCCACACCGCGCTTGGCTATGGCGACAAGTGGCTCAACTCCAAGACCGACACTTACACCAACACCGCGAAAGCCGCGCTCGGCGCCTTTGCCGCGCTGATCGCGGATGCGCGGGCCGGCCGTCAGATCAAGGGTTGAGGTCCAAATGCCGAATGTCGACATCGACGGCATCACCACGCGTTACGAGATTAAAGGCTCTGGCTCGCCGATCCTGATGTACGCGCCGGGCGGCTTCAATGCGGTGGTCGAAGCCTGGTCGACGCTCGGCATCTACGCCAAGGTGAAGCTGCTCGATCATCTGCCACAGAAATTCACCTGCATCCTGTTCGACCGCCGCGAATGCGGCCAATCCGGCGGCCGCGTCGAACGCGTGACCTGGAAGCACTTCGTCGCCCAGGGCAAAGGCCTGCTCGATCATTTGGGCATTGCGCGCGCCCATATCATGGGCGGTTGCATGGGCGCCGCGCCGGTCGCGGCGTTCGGCACCGCACATCCGCAAATGGTCGCAAGCATGATCCTCTATTGGCCGGTCGGCGGCTACAAATACCGCGTCTCGAGCCACAAGCGCTTTGCCGAACATATCGGCTTCGTGCGTGGCCAGGGGCTGCAAGCCGTCGTCGACCTGGTGCAGCGCGAAGGCAAGCCGTTCGGGGCCGACCCGCGCGGCGGGCCCTGGGCCTCGGTCATCAAGCGCGATGCCGCCTTCGCCGCGTCCTATGCCGCACAAGATGCGGACGGGTATGTTCGCATCTGCGAAGGCATGCGGAATGCGCTGTTCGACCGCGATACAGCCCCCGGCGCCGAGCCCCAAGACCTGGTCCATACCGAAATACCGGCCCTTGTCGTGCCCGGGCACGACGATTCCCATGCGACTTCGGCGGCGCGCTATCTGGACGAATGCCTGCCACTTTCGGAATATTGGGATATGCCGGTGGAGCGGCAGACCGAGGACGCGACCAACGCGCGCGTATTGGAATTTTTGGCTAAAGTGGCGACTGCATGATCCCGAAAAGCCGGTAGGATGATGGTCGATTATTATTCGATCCTGTTGCGTGCGGTCACTGCGCCCGGCGCCGGCGATGCGCGTTGGCGGCGCGGCATTTACGAGCGTTCGCGACAAATGCTGGCGACGCGGATGCGCGGCTTACGGCCGCAGCCGCCGCTCTCCGAGATCGCCGCCGAGGAGGCACGGCTCGAAGCCGCGATCGAGCGGGTCGAATCCGAACTGTCATGGACCGACCAGGCCGCCGCACCGCCCGACGAATACGGCGACGCCGATGCGCCGTTCGAATCCGAGCGCGCGCCGCTTGCGGCATCCGGATTTGGCAGGATGGCCTGGATCGTGGCCGCGGTCGTCATCGCCGCGCTCGGCGCCGGCGGCTACATCTTGCTGTCGGGCAAGGGACAAAAATCCGCGCCGCCGCCGGTCAAGACCGCAGCGCAGAACGTTCCTGCGCCGGCCGCCACACCGAGTGCCGCCGCACCGGGCGGCGCCGCACCAAACAGCGCCGCATCGAGCGCGGGCGCGCCGAAGCTCGCCCTCGTCACGGTCGGCAAGAACGGCGAACTCGCGCCCGGCGTCGACGGCGGCGCATCGGATCCCGACCAGCAATATGTGTTCCGCCGGCAGCCGACGTTTTATCGCACGCTGCAACCGGTCGGCACCATCATTGTCGATAAGCTGCAGCGCTTTCTCTATTTGATTCAGCCCAACAACGTCGCGCTGCGTTACGGCATCGCGGTCGGCTCGCAATGCGCCGATCTCGCCGGCCTGCGGCGCGTTGCCAAAATGGCGGAATGGCCGGTGTGGCAGCCGCCGGCGGAAACGCTCAATCGCAGTCCCAATCCGATGCCGGGCGGCCCCGGCAATCCGCTCGGCGCGCGCATGCTGCAGCTCGACGACGGCAATTCGCGCATCAACGGCACCAATGCACCAAAGACCATCGGCAATGCAGTGGCGTTCGGCTGCATCCGCCTCAACAACGACGACATCACCGATCTGTATGGCCGCGTGAAGCTGTCGACGCCGGTTGTGGTGAACTAATGCCGGCGGCGCCGAAATTACGGCTGTCAGCTCTTACTGATGCTTTGGATCGCGATCGAGCAATTCAATCGACACGCCTTCCGGCGCCTTGATGAAGCAGATGCGCACGCCCGGCCGCACCGTCGTCGGCTCTCTGGTGAACTCGACGCCCTTCGACTTCAAATCGGCCGCGATTTCGTCGATGCCGCTTACGGCAAGGCCGAAATGATCGAGGCCGCGATAAGGGATCGTTGGCGCGGCATTGACGTTTTCGCCGGCGCCGACCGGCGCGATGAAGATATTGGCGCCGCCGAGTTTCAAATCGATGCGCTCCTTGCCCTGCTGCATGGACCGCTTGACTTCGGCGCCGAGCATTTTCTCGAACCACTGCGCCATGCCTTCGGGATTGGGCGTGCGCAGATGAATGTGGTCCCAAGTAATTTTGGCCATGGCGTTGCTCCCTGTTATGGGCAGTACGTTAGGCCATGCCACCAAGACATGACAACAGGGACGCGGTTAGTGGCGAACGGGCTTGGGCAGGTCCACGGCTGCGGGCCGCGACGCTTGCGGCACGGGCGGCACCGCGATCCAACCGGCCTTGGCGACGACGCTGCGCAGCATCGCCAGCATGCGCTGCATCTCCGCCCGCGTCAGCACGCCGGCCGCGCCCTCGCCGCTTTGGCCGCGCAATTCGAATTTGAAGCCGCCTTTGTTATTCCGCGAAATCGTCAGCTGGTCGGCAAGCTCGGCGGCAGAGGCGCTCGATCGCAGGATTTCCGGCGGCGTCTTGGTCATTGCGTCGGCGGTCGAGGCCAAGGCGGCTTCGCGCTCGAAGGCGGCGAACTCGCCGCGCAGGTCGGCGGGCGCCCGCGCTGCCAGATCGGACGTTTTGGTCAGATAGCCCGAACCGCGCTCCAGCAAAGCCAGCGCCAGCCGCCGCGTCAGCCAGCACGACCAGGCCTCGGGGCGGCCGGCATTGATGGCCGCCGCGATCCGGTCTTCGCGCGGCTCATAGACGAACGTAACGGTCGTCAGCACCTGCATGTGTCACCCGACCTGCATGTGTCACCCGGTCGACGCCCCGCGGGGAACGATCCTATCAAAGGCCGAGTGGCCGGCGCGGCGCAAGTCAATTTCAGATCAAAACTCGGAAATGGCCTTTTTAACCTTTGCCACGCTCGGAGCCGGTTGCCGTCCAATCCGCGTAATAATGTCACAAAAAAACATGCTAGTGATGCCCTGAAAATTAGGCAGTCGACGGGGCGGAAAAATGACCGACGTCTTTGATCAAAAAATGGCCGATCACACGGTGAAGGCCTTTGACGCCGATCTGGCCAAGATGACGCAAATGATCGCCGTGATGGGCGATCTGGCGGAACGGAATTGAAAGACGGGGTCGAGGCCGTGGTCCGCCGCGACGTCGAACTGGCAGCGCGGGTGATCGCGCTCGACGTGACCAACGAGACGATGCAGCGCGACATCGAATCACATGCGACGCTTTTGATCGCGCGCCGGCAGCCGGTCGCCTACGACCTTCGTCTCATTGTCGCGGTATGGGAAACCGCGATCGAGCTCAGGCGCGTCGGCGCGCTGGCCAAGAATATCGCCAGCAGCGTCGTCACGCTCGGCCGCGGCCCTGAAATGTCGGAACCGGTCAATGCACTCCGCCGCCTGGCGCGCACGGCGGCGCGGCGGCTTCGCGACGTCGTCAAAAGTCTTATTCACGGCGACGCCGACAAGGCGCAGAGCCTGTGGCGCACCGACAACGAAATCGACGAAACGTATGGCGCGCTGTGCCGTGAATTGCTGACCTATATGATGGCGGAGCCGGCCATAAGCCCGTCGGCGGTGCAGCTGTTGTTTTGCGCGAAGAATGTCGAGCTGATCGGCGATCACGTCGCCAACATCGCCGAGGCCGCGCATTATCTGGCGCAAGGCCAGCGCATCAGCCGCGGGTTCGAAAGCCCGGTTGCGCCGGTGCAGTAGTCTATGCCGCCATGCGCAGCGGTGCGTCGGTGACGTGTTGCAGGGCGTCGAGCGTGAGACCCGGCACCATTTCGCGCACCGCAAAGCCGTCCTTGGTGACGTCGAGCACCGCGAGATTGGTATAGACGCGATTGACCGCGCCAAGCGCGGTGAGCGGGTAAGTGCAGCGGCGCACCAGCCGGCTGTCGCCGGATTTGGTCTGCTGCTCCATCACAACCCAGAGCTGCCGCGCGCCGGCGGCGAGATCCATGGCGCCGCCGACCGCTGGCGCAGAGTCATTGTCCGACATCGACCAATTGGCGATGTCGCCGTTCTCGGCGACTTGGAACGCGCCGAGCACACAGAGATCGAGATGACCGCCGCGAATGAGCGCAAAACTGTCGGCGTGATGCATATAGGAGCCGCCGGGACGCAGCGTGACATATTGCTTGCCGGCATTGATCAGCCAGCGGTCGATGCGATCCGGTTCCGGCGCCGGCCCCATGCCGAGGATGCCGTTCTCGGATTGGAAAATGACTTCACGCTCCATCGGCACATAGTCGGCGACCTTCAGCGGCGCGCCGATGCCGAGATTGACGTACCAGCCTTCCGGAATGTCGCGCGCGAGACGCGCGGCCATTTCGTTGCGCGACATCGGTTTGCAGGCTGCGAAAAAACTCATCGTTGCTTCCTCACGGCACCATCGGATCGCCATAGGGTATATGAACCACGCGATTGACGTAGATGCCGGGCGTCATGACTTTCTCCGGATCGAGCGCGCCGAGCTCGACGACGTGCTGCGTCTGCACGACGGTCAGTTGCGCCGCGCTCGCCATGATCGGATTGAAATTCTGGCCGGACGAACGATAGGTCAAGTTACCCCAGCGGTCCGCCTCCCAGGCTTCGACCAGCGCGACGTCGCCGGGCAGCGCCTCCTCGAGCAGATATTTGCGGCCGTTAATCTCGCGCTCCTCCTTGCCGTGCGCGAGCTTGGTGCCGACGGCGGTCGCGGTGAAGAAAGCCGGAATGCCGGCGCCCGCGGCGCGAATACGCTCGGCCATCGTGCCCTGCGGCACGATCTCAAGCTCGATCTTGCCCGCGCGATAACGCTCCTCGAACACCACCGGATCGGCGGTGCGCGGATAGGAGCAGATGATCTTGCGCACCCGCCCGAGATCCAAAAGCCGCGCCAGGCCGGTGCGGCCGACGCCGGCATTGTTGGAGACGACCGTCAGATCTTTCGCACCCTGTTCGATCAGGCCGTCGAGGAGCGCATGCGGCTGGCCGATATTGCCGAAGCCGCCGAGAAGCACGACGGCGCCGTCGCGAATGTCGGCCATCGCGTCGGCCATGGATTGTACGATTTTGTTGATCATCGGCCGCGACTTTTATCCGCTCATTCCCGCTTGCGCCGGAATGGGCGGATTAGACCACTATCCCACCACCCGCGCCTTCGGCTCGTCGGCAAAACCCGGCATCACTTCGCGGGCGAAGCGCCGCAAGCTCTCCTCCGCCGGTCCGCCGCCGTTGAGCAATATGTAGCCGACGCCGACCTGCTGAAGCTTTTCCAGCTTGCGCGCGATCTCGTCTGGCGTGCCATAGAGCGCGCTCTCTTCGCTGGCTTCGCGCGTGTCGGAGAACGCCATGATGCTCGATTTGTTCTTGGTGCCGTCGGGCGAGTTGGAGATCGCGGCAAGGCGGCGCTGCGCTTCGAGCCGGCGCTCGAGGGCTGCGTCCTTGTCGGCCTGATCCTTGGCGACGAAATAGGCGCGCGCGACGCCGACATCCATCGGGTCGAACACGCGGCCGCGCGCCTCCACCGCTTCCTTGAAGATGGCGATGCGCTCGCCGACACCTTCGATCGAGGCGAACTGGTCGAGCAAGAGATTATAGCCGCGCGCCGCGACATGGCGCATCGAATCCGGCGAGCCTGCCGCCATCCACATCGGCGGATGTGGCTTCTGCGCCGTCGGCGGCTCGACGATGATGTCCTCGAAGCGCCAGTATTTGCCGTGATGCGAGAAGCGCTGTTTCGACGTCCAGGATTTAATGATCACGTCGAGCAATTCATTGAACCGCGCATCCGCTTCCTCGATCGGCAGGCAGAAGCCAGCGAATTCGTTGTGCCGGTAGCCCTTGCCGACGCCGAAATCGAGCCGGCCGCCGGAGAGCAGATCGATGGTCGCGGCCTGTTCGGCGACTAGCACCGGATTGTGCCAAGGCAGCACCAGAACCGCGGTGCCGAGCCGCAGCGTCTTGGTTTTCGCCGCTACCCAGGTGAGCAGCGACAGGCTCGCCGAGACCTGGCCGAAACCGGTGAAATGATGCTCGACCAGAAAGCTCGCGTGATAGCCGAGCGCCTCGGCCTCGATATTGTAATCGACGAACTGCTTATAGCCCTGACCGGAATCGACATCCGGTCCACCGTGGCGCGCCGTGGCGCTGCCGAAAAGTCCGAACCGCATTGAGCCTGCTCCCTGGGTTATACCGCTAATGTAGCGCATGGCCCGCGCCGGGAGCTATAGTGACGCCAGGAGGAATTCATAATGTTGCACCGTGCCATTCTCGCCGGATTTTGCGCAGGCGCGCTCGCCGCCGCGCTGATCTGCGGAACGCCGCAACCCGCTGCGGCACAGGACTATCCGACCCGTCCGATCACCCTGATCGTGCCCTATCCCGCCGGCGGCGGCGTCGACGTGATGGGCCGTCTGGTCGGCCAAAAACTGGCGGTGGCGCTCGGCCAGCAGGTCGTCATCGAAAACCGCGGCGGCGCCGGCGGCATGATCGGCACCCGCGACGCGGCGCGCTCGCCGCCGGACGGCTATACGCTGGTGATGCTGTTGACCGGCATCAGCCTCGGCGCCAATACCGGCTACGACGTCAACAAGGATTTTGCGCCGATCGGGGTCGTCGCTTCGACGCCGATCATCGTCGTGGCGCATCCCTCGGTACCGGCGAAATCGCTGACCGACATCATCGCGCTGGCGAAAAAGGAGCCTGGAAAATATTCGGCTGGCACGCCTCCGGCGCCGACGGTGAATTACTTCGCCGCCGAATTGTTCAACACCATGGCCGGAACCGAAATCCCGGTCGTGACTTATAAGGGCACGGGACCCCTCACCAACGATCTTCTCGGCAATCACATCCAACTCGGTTTCAACACAATCCCGGCTTCGGTGAGCAATATCACCGCGGGCGCCTTGCGCGGCATCGCGGTCGCGGCGGCAACGCGTTCGGCGGCGCTGCCGAATGTGCCGACCGCGGCAGAATCCGGCCTGCCCGGCTTCGAGGCGGTGCAATATTACGGCTTGGCGGCACCGGCCGGAACGCCGCGGCCGATCGTCGAGCGGCTCAATAAGGAATTGCGCACGGCGCTTGCATCCGCCGACATGAAGAAGCTCCTCGTCGACGCCGGCAGCGATCCCGCCCCCTCCACCCCCGAAGAATACGCCGCCAATATCCAGCACGAGGAAGGCAAGTGGGCCGACCTCATCAAGAAGTTGGGGCTGAAACTCGAATGACTGTCATTCCGGGACGCGCCGCGACAACGGCGAATCCGAGCTGACGCCCAACAGGCGATGTGACGCATATGGAATTAGGATTGAAGGGCAAGATCGCGCTGGTGACGGGATCGAGCCGCGGCATCGGCCGCGGCGTCGCGGAGACGCTCGCCGCTGAGGGCTGCGACGTGATGCTGACGGGCCGCGATGAAAAAGCGCTCGACGCGGCGGCAAGCGCGATTAGCGCGAAAGGCAGCCGCGCCGCGATGTCCACGCTCGACCTTCGCGAACAGAGCGCGGCAGAGAAACTGATCGACGAGGTGCGCCGCGAGTTCGGCGGCCTCGACATTCTTGTCAACAATGCCGGCACGACCAGGCGCGGCGATTTTCTCGAACTCACCGACGCCGACTGGCAGGACGGCTATGCGCTGAAATTCTTCGCCCATATGAGGCTCGCGCGCGCCGCTTGGCCGCTGCTCAAGGAGCGGCGCGGCGCGCTGGTTTCGATCGGCGGCACCGGAGGCCGCAAACCAACGGCGCAATTCACCATCGGCAGTTCCGTCAACGCGGCGGTCGCTGCTTTCACGAAATGCCTCGCCGATCGCGGCAAAGCGGACGGTGTTCAAGTCAATTGCATCCATCCCGGCGTGGTCGAGACCGACCGGACGCGGCGGCGGATCAAGGCCGAGATGGACCGCACTGGGCGGCCGGAACAGGACATCCGCAATGACATCAAGCACGAGTTCAACAACACGATCCGCTTCGGCACCGTCGAGGACGTTGGCAATCTGGTCACCTTCATCGTATCGTCACGGGCCACGTGGCTGCATGGCGCCACGATCGATCTCGACGGCGGGGAGATCCCGGTATTGTAAGCCCGGCGGTGTAAAATCGTGTTGTTCCACGAGCCAATGAATATCCTTCTGACGCCAGCGAGGATCGGGTCGGTCGAAATCAAGAACCGCATCGTCATGCCGCCGATGACGACGCGCACGGCGGATGAGGAAGGGTTCGTGACCGATGACTCGATCGCCTATTACATGGCGCGCGTGCGCGGCGGCACCGGCCTGATCACCGTCGAAATGGCGTCGCCGGAAAAGGTCGGACGGCATCGCCGCCGCGAAGTCGGGATCTACGACGACTGCTTTCTGCCCGGCCTCAAGCGCCTGGTCGGCGCAATTCATCGCGGCGGCGCCAAGGCCTCGATCCAGCTTGGTCATGCCGGCGGCCACACCCGCATCGATATTTGCGGCGAGATGCCGATCGCGCCGTCGGCCATTCCGCATCCGGTTTACGAGACGACGTTCGAGACCACTATTCCGGAGGAAATGACCAAGGCGCGTATTGCGCAGACAATTACCGCTTATGTCGCAGCGGCGCGGCGCGCCAAACAGGCCGGCTTCGACTGCGTCGAGATTCATGCCGCGCACGGTTATCTGATCTCGCAATTCCACGCGCCGTTCGAAAACCACCGCACCGACGAATACGGCGGCGGCCTGCTCAACCGCGCCCGCTTCGGCCTGTTCGTGCTGCGCGCGGTGAAGGAGAAAGTGCCGGGCATCGCGGTGATTTATCGGCTGTCGGTCGAGGATTACTTTCCGGGCGGCATGCCGTACAGCGAAGGCCGGCAGGTCGCGCTTTGGGCGGCAAAAGCCGGCGCGGATGCGCTCCACATCACCGCCGGCCATTACCGCTCGCTGCCGTCGGCGCAGATCGTGCTGCCGCCGATGAGCTTTCCGGAGGCGACGTTTCTCGATTTCGCCGCCGACGTGAAAAAAGATGTCAGCGTGCCGGTGATCGCGGTCGGCCGGCTCGGCAATCCCGCCACCGCGCGCGCCGCGGTGGAAGACGGCAAGGCGGATTTCATCGCGCTCGGCCGCACGCTGATCGCCGATCCGCAATGGGTGGAGAAAGTCGGCCGCGACGAGCCGGTGCGGCGCTGCCTCGCCTGCAACACCTGCATCAACGAAATGCGCGGCGGCTCCCGCATCGGCTGTGTGGTCAACGGCGCCGCCGGCCGCGAAACCGCGTTTGCCAAGGCACAGCCGCCGCGCGGCGAGCGCATCGCCGTGATTGGCGCCGGACCGGCCGGGCTCACCTACGCTTCGCTCGTCGCCGACGGCAACAAAGTGACCATCTACGAGAAAGCCAAACAGGCCGGTGGCGCATTCCGCTATGCCGGCAAGGCGCCGCTGTTTCAGGAAGTGGAAGCGAACGAAGAAAGCTTCGAGCGCTACATCGTCCATCTCGTCACCGCCTGCGAAATGCACGGTGTGAAATTCCGCTACGCGACCGACATTACCGCGCGCCCGGCTTTGCTCGAGCCGTTCGACCGTATCGTCATCGCGACCGGCGCCCAATATCGTCATCATCGCCTCGGCCGCCTCGCGACGTGGATGCTCGATCGCGGCCTGGCGCGCGCGCCGGGCATGGTGCGCCTGTTCTCCTCGCCGCAGTTTCGCAACTGGTTCTACTATGAGGCGCGGGTGGCAACCGGCAGCCGTTTCCGAGCGCTGGTGCGGCCGGGGCAGCAGGTGAGCGTCATCGGCGACGCCGTCAAAGCCGGCAAGAGCAAGGACGCCATCGCCAGCGCCTTCGAAGCGGCGTTGCTGCCGCAACGGGTCGACCTGCTCGAACTGAGCCCAATCCACAGCGTTCGTGCTACCCTGTAATCTTGGAAGCCGTCGGTCAAAGAAAGTGTCCCCAAAAGGAAGTTTGGCCGCGGGCGGCGCCGTCCTCGCACGCCCGATGATCGGGCGCGCCGACGCCAAGAGCGTGCTGATCGCGGAGCCGGTACCACGGCATGGGCTATCTGCCGCTTTATGTCGGCATGGCGAACGACTTGTTCGACGATGTCGCACGGTCAACCTGGTGACGATCGAGACCGGCGGCGGCCACACCAATGCGGTGCTCTCGGGCCAGGCCTTCGCTTTTATCGGCGGGCCGGAACACGACGCCTATGCCAAGGCCAAAGGCGCCGAATTGCGCTCGGTGGTGAACTGCGTCGATCGCGGCAACGTCTATTTCTGCGCCGCCAAGGGCATCGGAGCCGACCAACACCGATTGGGCGAGCTACTTCAAAGGCAAGTCGATCGCCTGCGGGCCATATCGGCGGCACACCGAATTCGATCACGCGCTATCTCCTCAACAAGTGGAAGCTCGATGCCAAGACCGACGTGACGCTCGTCGAGACGACCAATTCAGGGATCTATGCCGGCCGTGAAAAAGCGGCCAGGCGCAGATCGGCGATCCGACGGAGCCTTTCATCACTCAAGGCATCCGCAACGAGTGTCTGGGGCGAGCCGTTCTACAGCATTCCGAAGGAGCTCGGCCCCTACGCCTATTCGACCTTCAATGTGCGGCTCGACTCGATCCAGAAGGAGCCCGACCTCGTGCGCGGCTTCGTCCGCGGCATGATGAAGGCGCTGAAATTCGTCTACGAGAACAAGGACGAGACGGCCGAGATCGCCAAGAAGCAATTCCCGACGATGTCGCTCGACGATCTCAAGGCAACGCTCGACCGCTCGTTCGGCGATAATCTGTGGAGCAAGGACGGCATGATCAGCCGCGCTTCGTGGGACACCGCCAAGGCTGTGGTCATGGGCGCGGGCCTCTTGAAGATCGATGTCGGCTATGACGACATCATCGACATGAGCTTCGTCGAACAGCGATCCGTGCCTAACTCTGTAATCCTGGAAGTTTTGGAATTCAGTAAAAGGAAGATTCTCCATGTCGGAACCCATCTGGAACCAGTTTCTCACCGAGCGCGACAAGGCCGTGTTCGACATATCGGGCTATGGCGCCCGCGGCGGCTTCGGCAAGCGCCCGGCCCTCCTCGTCATCGACGTCAACTGGGCGTTCTGCGGCGACCGGCCGGAGCCGATCCTGGAATCGATCAAGCGCTGGCGCAATTCCTGTGGCGAGGACGCCTGGACGGCGCTGCCCTATATCCGCTCGCTGATCGACAAGTGCCGCGGCAAGGGCGTGCCGGTTCTCTACACCACCGGCGTGCGGCGCGAGGACAATTGGGATTCCGGCTCATGGCTGTGGAAGAATGCGCGCGGCAACGAGGACCGGCAGACGATCGTCACCAATCTCGACGGCAATGAGATCGTCACCCCGATCGCGCCCGGCCCGAAGGACATCGTGGTGCTCAAACAAAAGCCCTCGGGGTTTTTCGGCACCAATATGGCGAGCTATCTAACGCTGCTCGGCTGCGACAGCGTCATTGTCACCGGTACGACGACTTCGGGCTGCGTGCGCGCCACCGTGCTCGATGCGTTTAGTCTCAATTACCGCATCGCGCTTGCCGAGGAGGGCTGCTTCGACCGTTCGCAGGCGAGCCACGCCATCAATCTTTGCGACATGAATGCGAAATATGCCGACGTGGTGAAGACGTCCGAAGTGCTCGCGTTCCTCGATACGCTGCCGGAAGGCATGTACGACCTGCCGAAAGGCAATGCCGCGGCCTAGCGGCTCAACGCCGGCTTTTCGTCGCCGTAAGTTGCACGCAGCACATCGGCAAAGCTCAAACCTTGCACGACGATGGTGAAGACGACAACGGCATAGGTGACGACCAGGAGATCCGAGCGCCAAGGCGAGACGGGCAGCGTCAAAGCGAGCGCGATCGAAATGCCGCCGCGTAAGCCGGCCCAGGTCAGGACCGTGGCAGCACGCGCTTTTTCGCGAATGCTTTCGCGCATGAATGCGATCGGGACCACGACGCTGACAAAGCGCGACGCAATCGCAAGCGGCACGGCAAACACGACCGGCAACAGCGTGCCCGGCGTGATGGTGAGACCGAGGATATGTAGCCCCATGAACAAGAACAGCATGGTGTTCAAAAGCTGATTAAGCGGCGACCAGAAGCCGAGCAAGTTCGCGCGCATATCGGGATTTGTCCCGAAGCCGTGCGACGGCGATCCGACGCAAAGCCCGGCGGCGACCACGGCGATCGGCCCTGATACGTCGAACACCAGCGCGATGCGGTAGCTGCCGAGCACCAGCGCGAGCGATATCAGAAGCTGCAGCCCCTGGTCGTGAACGGAGCGTAACAGCCGCGCCGCAAGCAGACCCGCGGCAAGGCCGACGAGAGCGCCGCCGACGATCTCGCGGAGCAAGGCGAGCAGCACCTGGCCGTGCCCGAAATGAATGACATCGCCCTGCGTGACGCCGAGCGCCAACAGGAACAGCACGACACCGGCGCCGTCATTGAACAGGCTCTCGCCGACGATCGCGGCGCGCAAGCTCGCCGGCAGCCTGACTTTGCGCAGCAGATTTTCGACGACGACCGCGTCGGTGGGCGCCAGGATCGCGCCGAGAAGCACGCACCACACCAATGGAATGGTCACGCCGATCAGGCCGAAGGCGAGCCACATGCCGGCGCCGAAGATCATCGTCGAGATGATCACGCTCGCCGTGGCCAAGATCAGGATCAGCCATTTCCGCCGGTTCAGCTCGGCAAGATCGACATGCAGACTGCCGGCGAACAACAGAAAGGCCAAAACGCCGTCGAGGAAGAAGTGCGGCAGATCGGCCTCGCCCAGCGTCTCGCGAAACCACCCCATCACATGCAGGTGCAGCACGTGATCGCTGGCGACGATCAGCAACGACACGGCCAGCGCGCCGAGCAGCATGCCGATCGCCGGCGGCAGCTTGACCCAGACGTGATTGACGCAGCCGATCAGCACCGCAAGGCCGAGCACCACGGCAAACTGATCGATTGGTTCCATCCGACGCCGCCCGCCCGAAAATAATAAAGGCCGCAGAAGCCGCATTGCCACGGCTGGCGCGCCCCTCTCAGCAAAGTTCCGGACGGCTTTCTGGCAGCTTTTGCGCGGGCGCGAAAGCGCCCGATGGCGCGGTTTGGGCGGCGCTATTTCAGCGCTGTCGAGATCGACGAGAACGTGGTCTTGAGCTTGGTGCCGAGACCCGTAATGACGGGGATGATCGCTACCGCGATACCGGTCGCGATGAGCCCGTATTCGATCGCTGTTGCCGCGCTTTCGTCTTTGAGAAACCGTTTGATTAGATGCATAGCGAACTCCTCAGAAACGCGATCCCGTCAGCGCCTGCCGCGGCGGCATCCTGATTTCGGGAAAGTTCCTTGTTCGAGCAAAGCGCTGCGGCCCGGTCACCCGCGCTCGCTGAATACTGCCGGATAATTAGATTTGAGGCGTTATTAGAAGCTTAAAAGCAATCGATAAACCCTGAGCGTGGGCGGTTTTGTCGCTGCTAAGCAAAGCTTTACCGTCTTAAGACACATTCGGTTGGGCTTCATTCACCCCCGTGCGTGCGGAGATTGAGGGTTCGATGAAATTACATGCGCCGAATATTGCGCTGTTCGTTGTTGCCGGCTGTCTGGCGATGATCGGCGTACTCGCCTCGCTGCCGATCTCCTTGCCAATCCCGGGCCTGACCGCGAATCCGGCCTGGTACATCTTCCTCGCCTGGTTCCTGCTCGCTGCCGGCAGCGTGGTCGGTCCGCGCTCCGAGGCGGACGAGAAGTAGCGAACAGCGTTCACGCGTCATGCTCGGGCTTTGAAAAGATCACCGCCCGACAACCTGCCGCGTCTTGTCGAGATGGCCGTAGCTCTGCACCGGCGCGCACATCAGGAAGCGGTAGCCTTCGCTGACCACGCGTTCGACATTGTGCGTCTCGACATGCGGATGGCCGACCACGACATTGTGCTTCTTGCAGGTGTCGACGATGCGCTTCATCCATTCGAGCACGACCTTGTGCTCGTATTGCCGCGGATAGCCGAGCTCCTGCGACAGGTCGCCCTCGCCGATCAGGATGCAGCCGATGCCGGGCACGTTCTTGAGCATGTCGTCGAGGTTCTCGACGCCGCGAGTATCTTCGATCTGCAGGATGGCGAAGATCTCGCCTTGCGGATTGAGCGGCCAGACGTCGGCCTTCTGGTAATAGTCCTGCTGGCCGAGGCCCCAATAGCGCGCCGCCGTGGTCGGGCCGTCGCCGCGAATGCCGGGCGGATTAGAGTGCGCGGCGCTCTTCAAGCGCGGATAGCGGCAGGCGCCGACCGCATTGGCGGCTTCCTCGACCGTCGAAATATGGGGAAACACCACGCCGTAGCAGCCCATATCGAGCGCCTGCTTGGCGTGCCATTGCGCCATCTCGACGCCGTTGACGGGAACGCGGACGAGCGGCGTCACACCCGGCACCACCGAGGCGGCCTTGGCGATCTGGGCACGGTTGAGCATGTATTGAAGGCAATCGCGCAATAGGCGGCCGTCCCACGGCTGATGCTCCATCTCGAATACGCAGCCGTCGTATTTCGACGTGGCCATCGTCACCGCGCTAGAGGTCTCGGCCGGCGTGAAAGAGGTCAGTGCATGCTGGCCTGCTTCCAGCGCGCGAATGATGCCATTGAGCCGCGGAAGTTCAGCCATTTTCGTGCCTCCTATGCGATAGTGGCCCTCCTTATAGATGGTTGTCACCGTTTGACAATCGCGCCGCGGGCCGTAGCATCGCGCGTCCTCAAACCTATAAAGCAGCGTAGTCATGATCATCGATTGCCACGGCCACTACACCACCGAGCCCAAGGACCTGCACCGTTTCCGTAAAGAACAGACCGCCGCGGCCAACGCCAAGGACAAGGCGGCGATGCCGTCGCGCGCGGCGCTGAAAATGTCCGACGACGAGATCCGCGAAAGCATCGAGCAGAACCAGCTCAAATTGCAGCGCGAGCGCGGCACCGACGTGACCATCTTCTCGCCGCGCGCCTCGGGCATGGGCCACCATATCGGCAACGAGAGCGTGAGCCTGGAATGGTCGCAGATCTGCAACGATCTGATCGCGCGCGTGGTCTCGCTTTATCCGAAGAACTTCATTGGCGTGTGCCAATTGCCGCAATCGCCGGGCGTCGATCCGGCGCACTCCGCCGCCGAGATCGAACGCTGCGTCAAGATGGGTTTCGTCGGCTGCAACCTCAATCCGGATCCCTCCGGCGGCTATTTCAATTCGCCGCCGATGACCGACAAGTCGTGGTTTCCGCTCTACGAGAAAATGATTGAGCTCGACGTGCCGTGCATGATTCACGTTTCCGGCTGCTGCAATCCGGCGATGCACACCACCGGCTCGTATTACCTCAATGCCGACACCATGGTGTTCATGCAGGTTCTGTTGTCCGACCTGTTTAAGACATTCCCCAAGCTGAAATTCATCATTCCGCACGGCGGCGGCGCGGTGCCGTTCCATTGGGGCCGCTTCCGCGGCATTGCCCTCAACAACGGCAAGCCCGAGCTCGCCGAAATCATGGGCGACAACATCTTCTTCGACACCTGCGTCTATCACCAGCCGGGCATCGACCTGCTCACCAAAGTGGTGCCGATCGACAACATTTTGTTCGCATCGGAAATGGTCGGCGCGGTGAAGGGCAACGATCCCAAGACCGGCTTTGGCTTCGACGACACCAAGCGCTATGTCGACAAGGCGCCGATCAGCGACTCCGACAAGAAGAAGATTTTCGAGGGCAATGCGTGCAAGGTCTACAGCCGGCTCGCGGCCAAACTGCCGGCATAGGGTTACGCGGAAGGGACAAATCGGCGTTGGCGAACAATCCGAAACTCGTTGCCCCGGGAGGGCAGAGTAAATCGCGCGTCGTCCGCATCGGCGCGCGCGAGATCGAGACCCGGGGCCTCGCCACCGGATTTTGGACCGATCTCTATCACCGCGCGCTGACCGTCTATTGGCCGGTCTTCTTCGCCACCGCAGCCGCTATTTTCATCGCGCTCAACGCCGTCTTCGCCTGCCTGTTCTGGCTGGGCAAGGACCCGATCGCCAATGTGTCGCCCGATCTGCCGCTGGCGATGAGCCTGTTCTATTTCTCGATCGAAACGCTGGCCACCGTCGGCTACGGCGACATGCATCCGCAGAGCGATTACGGCCACCTCGTCGCCACGGTCGAGATCTTCACCGGCATGAGCTTTCTCGCGGTGATGACCGGCTTGATCTTCGCCCGCTTCTCGCGGCCGCGCGCCCGCTTCCTGTTCGCCGAAAATCCGGTCGTCACCCTGCAGCAGGGCCGGCCGACGCTGATGATCCGCGTCGCCAATGCCCGCACCAACACGATCTCACAGGCAACCGCACGGCTCTGGCTGTTCCGGCTGGAGAACATGCATGAAGGCCATCAGCTCCGCCGTTATTACGAACTGAAACTCGATCGCCGCGAACATCCGATGTTCTCGCTGAGCTGGACGTTGTTTCACGTCATCGATGAGACGAGCCACCTCTACGGGCTGACGCCGGACGATCTCGCCGCGATGGACGCCGCGTTTGCGCTGAACCTCAGCGGCGTCGACGACAATTCGGCCCAGCCGCTTTACGCCCGCCAGCTTTATTCGTACCACGATATCCGCTGGAATTACCGCTACCAGGACATCACCAGCCTCTCGACGGATGGCCGTCTCGTGCTCGATTACAGCCTGTTCCACGCCGTTACGCCGGAAAAATCCGCCAGCGACGAAGTTCTGCGGGACGTCAGCTTGAGCGAGGATGCGCTGAGCGAACAGTGATTTGATTTGGCGATGGCCCCATCGAGCCGGCAAATCGCCCTCTTTGGGTTAGCGGTCGCGCCCGACCTGCGATATTCCTAGAAGAGTCGCCGGGCACCCCTCTGCGAAGTCCGCATATTTAGATGATCGACAAGCTCGAATTCATTATTGCACTTGCCCGCGAGGAGCATTTCGGCCGCGCCGCCGAAGCCTGCCGCGTCAGCCAGCCGACGCTGTCGGCGGGCATCAAAAATCTGGAGGACATGTTCGGCGTGCTGTTGGTGCAGCGCGGCTCGCGCTTCCGCGGCTTCACGCCGGAAGGCGAGCGCGTCTTGGAATGGGCGCGACGCATCGTCGGCGACACCCGCGCCATGCGGGCGGATGTCGATGCGCTCAAGCGCGGTCTGGTCGGCCATCTGCGCATTGCCGCGATCCCGACGGCGCTCGCCATGAGCGCTATGCTGACGACGCCGTACCGCGCCAAGCATCCGGAAGTGCGCTTCACCATTCTCTCGCGGACGTCGATCCAGGTGCTCAGCATGATCGAAAACCTGGAAGTTGATGCCGGCCTGACTTACCTCGACAACGAGCCGCTCGGCCGCGTCAAGTCGGTGCCGCTTTACCAAGAAGAATACCGCTTGCTGACCTCGGGTTCCGCGCCGCTCGGCGATCGCGACCAGGTGACTTGGGCGGAGGTGGCGAAAATTCCGCTCTGCCTGCTGACGCCCGACATGCAGAACCGGCGCATCCTCGACGGGCTGTTGCGGCTCGCCGGCGGCGAGCCGGCGCCGACATTGGAATCCAATTCCGTCATCGTGCTGTTCGCCCATGTCCGCTCTGGCCGCTGGGCGACCATCATGCCGGCAAAGCTCGCCGAGACATTGGGCCTGACAGACAATGTCCGCTCAATCCCGATCGTCGACCCGCTCGTGACGCACGCTGTCGGGCTCGTCGTGCCTGATCGCGAGCCGAATACGCCACTGATCACCGCGCTGCTCGCCGAAGCACGCCAGTTGGAGAAAATTCTCGAACAGCCTTCCGCGGCACCCGGCAGCAAAGAGATGGAGCCAGCCGGCGACAAGAGGCGTAGTCCTGCTAAGGCAAAAGGAATCCGATCGCACAACCGGGGTGAATGATCGCGTTGGCCTGGCGCCGACATCGATCCGACAATGCATCAGGCGTTCGAAAGCGTCTGCCGCGACTTGAGCTTCAGTTCAGGCTCATACGGCCGGTCGGCCGGGCCCTGGAGCGAAATTGCTTTAGATTGAATCAGTTGTCGCTCTAGCATTTTGATGGAGCATGATCTTTTCGGAAAACCGGTTTCCACTTTTCCGGATCATGCTCTAACAGCGACCGATTGAAGTGCCGCGAACTCAGCCAGCCCGCCGCGCCGTGCCGTGTGCGACGCGGCCGATCCAACTGCCGAGCGCCTTGACGAAGGCGGCGGGTCGCGCTTTTTCGTAATCCATCGCGATTACGTGCTCGACGGGCGCGGACGGCGCAGAGGGTGATGCCGGCGTGCTCCGCCGCCGCCGCAGCGTACCCTTGCGCGCGCCGGGTCGCGATTTCTCGTGCAAGATCTTTTTCACGTGACTGAGCGCGATCGGTCCGACATGCGTGAGGAACACTTTCTCATGCAGGCGGCTGAGCGTCTTGACCGCTTCCTTCAGCGGCACGAATTTGACGGCTTTAACGTCGTCCATCAACTCGTGGACCGGCGGCCCCATCGCGCGCATCAGCCAGAACTGCACGATCTTGACCTTGCCTTCGACCGCATAGGACATCGAGCCGAGGAATTCGTGCACCGTCACGTCGTGCCCGGTCTCCTCCATCACCTCGCGCTTGGCGGCGTCGCGCGGATGCTCGCGCGGCATCAGCTTGCCTTTCGGCAGCACCCAGGCCTTTTCCCGTCGCAGTCGCACAATGGCGATGCGTGGCCTGGAATTTCCGCGCAACACAATTCCGCCCGCAGCCAAAATCGGCGCGGGGCCTTTGGCCGAATCAGTCATATAAAATCTATGCCGGACCGATCCGCCAAGAGCAAGCCGGTATTCGCCCTTAGATGTGCGTAGTGTGGAAGCTTTTTTCTTTGTTGGCTTCCTCTTGCTCCGGCGCTGCTTCTTTTTCATGACATCGTAATGACGATCTTACCGAAATGTTGGTTGGCGCGCATCAGCGACAGCGCGTCGGCGATGGCGGCAAGCTTATAAGTTTTGTAGATCGGCAGCGACAATTTTCCGGCCTCTATCGCGGGCCACAGGTCCGCACGCATCAAGCGATTGATCTCGCGGACTTCTTCGGCGCTGCGGGTGCGGAATGTCACACCGATATAGTCGATGCGCTTGAGCGCATGGAGGTCGAAATCGAACTCGCCCTTCATGCCGCCGAGGCGGCCGACATTGACGATACGGCCGAGCAACGCCGCCGCAGCCAGATTGCTGCTCGCAACACCGCCGGAGACCAGATCGACAATAAGGTTAACGCCCTTACTATCGGTCGCCTTCTTGACCTGCTCGGGCCATGCCGGATCGGTGGTGTCGACGGCGACATCGCAGCCGTATTCAGTCAGCCGCGCCCGGCGTTCGGCATTCGTCGACGTCCCGATGACAAGCGACGCGCCCAGAACCTTAGCGATCTGCATGCCCATCAGGCCGACGCCGGCGCTGGCGCCCTGCATCAGCATGGTCTCGCCGCGCTTGAGCCGCCCGGCCGTCGCCACTGCGTTATGCATGGTCTGTAGCGCGACCGGAAAGCAGGCCGCCTGTTCATAAGTCATGTTGTTGCCGGGGATGCGATGAACGCGTCCGGCATCGGTGACAACATATTCGGCGAAGCCGCCTGGCGCCGAGCTCATGACCCGGTCGCCCGCCTTGATATCCTTGACCTCGCCGCCAACCGCCTCGACCTCGCCGGAGCATTCGAGCCCGATGCGCGCGCCGACGCCACCGACACTGCCGTGCTGGTGTCCCATTGCCACCAGCAAATCGGCGCGGTTGAGGCTCGAAGCTCGCACATGGATCAGAACTTCGTTCGGCTTGGGCTCGGGCTTTGGCAGGTCGCGCACCTCGACCCCGCTCTCGCCGACAACGGCGGCTTTCATCTTGTCACTCTCCCTGACGCAGTCTCTTTAACGCAGGCGCAGAATATATGTTGCAGCACCGCGCCGTCCATCGGGCATTGCAGACCAGCATCGACAGCTGGCACGCTTACGCGGCACACGCGCCGTGCTACCATTCCCACCGTTTCTTCACATCACCTCACAACCGCAGCAAAATACCGATGCAATTTGCAGCCCTCGCGACGACGAGCGTCGGAAGCTTTCCCCGTCCCAGCTGGCTCGCCGACACCCAACGCAGCGAGGCCACATTCCGGATGACGGGCGATCCCCTCAAGGAGGCCTTGGACGACGCCACGGTCGTGGTTCTTCGCGAGCAGGAAGAACTGGGCCTCGACATCTTGACCGACGGCGAAATGCGGCGAACGCATTTTATCTTTCACATCGCCGGCAAATGGGACGGCGTCGATAGCAAAACTCTGGTCAACAAAGCGGTCTATCGCAATCGCACCGCCAATCGCATGGTGCCGCGCATCACCGGCAAGATCGTGCGCCGCACCGCGGCATCGGTCGACGATCTGCGCATCGCCAAGTCGCATACCGACCGCCCGCTGAAAATGGCGGTGCCGGGGCCGATGACGGTCGCCGACAGCGCCGCAAACGAGTTCTACGGCAGCGAAGAGGAGCTTGCTTTTGACGCCGCGGCGGCGATCAACGGCGAGCTGCGCGACCTTCAAGCCGCCGGCTGCGACGTGCTGCAGATCGACGAGCCGGCGATGACGCGCTACCACGACAAAGTCGTCGCTTATGGTGCCAAGGCGCTCGACCGCTGCCTCGAAGGCATCACCGTGCCGACCGTGGTTCATCTTTGCTACGGCTATCCGGGTGGCGGTTACCGGCAGCACCAATACGAATATGCGGACCTGTTGCCGCATCTGATGCAAACACGCATCAGCGGTTTCACCGTCGAATTCGGCCGCAGCGCCTTCGATCCGCAGGTGCTGAAAATATGCGGCGACCGCATCGTGATGTTCGGCTGCGTCGATCCGGGCGACTCGCCCCCGCCCACCGCCGATACGATCGAGCGCCGCGTCGGCGAAGCGCTCGAATGGCTCGATCCCCAGCAAATATGGCTGGCGCCGGACTGTGGCCTGATGACCATCGGCCGCGCGCTGGCGCACCAAAAGCTACGGGCTATGGTGGAAGCCGCAAAGCGGCTGCGCGCCCGGCTTTAAGGGCCTAAGCTTCGGGTACCGCGGCGGCGTAATATCGTCTAAAGTGCTGGAATCGAGGTATAGCAAAAACGCCGATGAACCAGCTCGTTCGCCCGCGCATCGTGGCTTCCGCCTGCCCGCACGATTGCCCGTCGACCTGCGCGCTCGAGGTCGAGGTTTTTGACGGCCGAACCATCGGCCGGGTGCGCGGCGCCGCTGACAATGCCTATACCGCCGGCGTGATCTGCGCCAAGGTCGCGCGTTACGCCGAGCGCGTCGAACATCCCGACCGTCTGACCAAGCCGCTGCGCCGCGTCGGCCCGAAAGGCAGCGGTGAATTCGCGGCGATAGCATGGGAGGACGCACTCGACATTGTCGCCGAGAATTTCATGCGCGCCGAAGAGAAGCACGGGCCGCAGGCGGTCTGGCCCTATCTCTATGCCGGCACGATGGGCTACGTCATGCGCGACGGCATTCATCGCCTGCGCCATGCCAAGAAATATTCCGGCTTCTTCTCGACCATCTGCGTCAACCCGGCCTGGACCGGATTCATCGCCGGCACCGGCAAGCTCGCCGGCACCGACCCGCGCGAAATGGCGAAGTCCGATCTGGTCGTGATCTGGGGCACCAATGCGGTGAACACCCAGGTCAATGTGATGACGCATGCGACGCGCGCCAGGAAGGACCGCGGCGCCAAGATCGCCGTCGTCGACGTCTATATGAATTCGACGATGAAACAGGCCGATCTGCCGGTGCTAATCCGCCCCGGCACCGACGGGGCGCTGGCCTGCGCGGTGATGCACTGCCTGTTCCGCGACGGCAAAGGCGACTGGGACTATCTTGAGCGCTACACCGACGCGCCGCACGAATTGGCCGAACACGTACGCACGCGCGGCCCGGATTGGGCGTCAAAGATCACCGGTTGTGCCACGGAGACGATCGAAGCCTTCGCCCGTCTCGTTGGCGAGAGGCCGCGGGCCTATTACCGTCTCGGCTACGGCTTCTCCCGCTCCCGCAACGGCGCGGTCAATATGCACGCCGCAAGCTGCATTGCCGCCGTCATGGGCGCGTGGCGCTACGAAGGCGGCGGCGCCTTTCACAATAACGGTGCGATCTTTCATCTCGACACCAGCCTGATCGACGGCAGCGACATCAAAGACCCGTCGATCCGCATGCTCGATCAATCGCGCATCGGGGCGATCCTGACCGGCGATCAGGACGCGTTGTTCGGCGGCCCGCCGGTCACTGCGATGCTGATCCAGAACACCAATCCGATGGTGGTCGCGCCCGACCAGGACACCGTCAAGCGCGGCTTTGCCCGCGACGACCTGTTCGTCTGCGTGCACGAGCAGGTCATGACCGACACCGCGAAAATGGCGGACGTGGTTTTGCCCGCCACCATGTTCGTCGAGCATGACGACATCTATACCGCCGGCGGCAGCCAATACATTCTGCTCGGCCCGAAACTGATCGAGCCGCGCGGCCAATGCCGCAACAATCACGAGGTGATCTGCGGGCTCGGCAAAAGATTGGGCGCGGAGCATCCGGGCTTTGACCTGACGCCGCGACAACTGATCGACGGTACGCTGCAAAAATCCGGCTGGGGCACACTTGCCGAGCTCGAAGCCAATCGCTGGATCGACTGCCAGCCGGATTTCGCGACCGCGCATTACCTCAAAGGCTTCGCCTATCCAGACGGCAAATTCCGCTTCAAGCCGGATTGGCCCAATGTGCCGTTTCGCCGCTGGCACCGGAACGTGACCGAGGCCGTACTGCCGGCGCTGCCTGATCATTGGGAGGTCATCGAGGAAGCCGACGCCGCGCATCCGTTCCGGCTGGCGACGTCGCCGGCGCGCGGCTTTCTCAATTCGACTTTTACCGAGACGCCGACCTCGCTCGCCACCGAGCGGCGGCCGGAAGTGATGATCCATCCCGACGACGCGGCGCCGCTCGGCATCGACAACGGCGACGCGGTCACGCTCGGCAATCGGCGCGGCGAAGTGCGCATCCACGCCAAGCTGTTTGACGGCGTGCGCCGCGGCGTGCTGATCGCGGAATCGATCTGGCCCAACTCAGCCTATGCCGACGGCCGCGGCATTAATACGCTCACCGGCGCCGATTCGATCGCGCCATTCGGCGGCGCGGCGTTTCACGATAATAAGGTGTGGGTGCGGAAGAACCGCTAATCCGCTCAGCAGCAATTGGCCGCGGAAGACTGCAAGGTCTGAAGGATCATGATTCCTCCTGCCGCACCGCCGGCTGCTCGATCGCTTCATCGGAGACGTCATAGGTAAGGACTTCTGTGTCGGCCTGATCGCTATGTTCCTTGGCGAGGTCGTTCATAACATTGAGACCGCGAAGCTCTTCAGGTCGCACGGGGCGGCAACCGCAGCGGCATCGCATCCGACGGCACGATCGCCTTGCCGATCGGCCATAACGCTATGCCGGCAAGCTTCAAATGCGCCCAGGCGAAGGGGATGCCGACGATGGTGACGGCCAGCAGCACGGCCGTGATCAGATGCGCCAGCGCCAGCCACCAGCCCGCCAGCACCAGCCAGATAATATTGCCCAGAAGCCCGAATGGGCCGGTGCCGATGTCGTGGCCGGAATATTCGGCGCGCGACACAGCCTTCCGGCCGAATGGTAACAGCGTATAGGACGCGATGTTGAAGGCTGAAAAGGCCCACGGCAGGCCGATAATGGTGATCGCCATGATGACGGCCGCAATCAGCCAGCCGACCGCCATCCACAGGCCGCCGAAGACAATCCAAAGAACGTTGAGCAACAACGATAACGGTCTCATCTCGCTCCTATTTCATGGCGCACCCTATCTAGGCCGGCTGGACGCGGGTTCAATGGCGCCGGACAAATTAATCGAACAGCGCCACCGCCCGCGTCCAGCCGGCCGAACCGGCTTTCACCTTGTAGGGAAAGCAGGCCACGGTGAAACCGTGGTCGGGGAGTTGTTCGAGATTGCACAATTTCTCCATGTGGCAATACGGAATCTCGCGTCCGGCCTTGTGGCCCTCCCAGATGATCGACGGATCGTGCGTCTTCAGCCAGCGCTCGCGCGTATGCGAGAACGGCACGTCCCAGCCCCAGGCATCGATGCCGGCGACGCGCACGCCGCGTGACGTCAGATAAAGCGTCGCCTCGCGGCCCATGCCGCAGCCAGCGGTCAGATATTCCTCGGTGCCGATCAAGCTCGACGCCCGCGTATTGACCAGCACAATATCGAACGGCTTGAGCTCGTGCCCGATGCGCTTCAGCTCGGCCTCGACCTCGGCCGCCGTGACGACGTGCCCGTCGGGCACTTTGCGGAAATCGAGCTTGACGCCGGGGCGGAAGAACCAATCGAGCGGCACCTGATCTATGGTCATCATCGGCTTGCCGTCGATGGTCTTCGAGTGGAAGTGAATCGGCGCGTCCATATGCGTGCCGTTATGCGTGGTGAGCTGGATCTGCTCGATGGCCCAGCCTTCGCCGTCGGGCAAATCCTCCTTGCGGAGACCCGGAAACAGCTCGACCAGCAGCGGCGCGGTCTCGGCATTGCTGACATATTGGATCTTCGGCCGCATGAACGGCGGATCGTAGACCGTTTCATTTTCGAGCGGCGACGACAGATCGACGATTCGGCTGGGCAGTTTCATGGCTTCCCCGTTGGCGTTTGCGCGGCTTGCGGCTTTTTTTTCGCTTTCGGCTTGCCGCCCTTGCGGGCCGCGGCGACGTCCTTGTTGACGATGTCGGCGATCTTGGCGATGACCTCGGCGTGCAGCCGATGCGACTTGTCGATCGTCACATGCGACAGGCTGGTGTCGGCAGTCAGGTCGACATTACTGAGTTCGCCGACGAATCCCGGACCGGGGCTGATTTGCTTGCCAAATCCGTTGTTCTGATAAAAATTCACCAAATGGCGAACATTGCCGGGCACCTGATGCGGATGCGTAGCGTCGAAAGTCACGATCAGATCGACCGGAACATTCGACCTGGCGAGCGCTTGGGCGATTTGCAGCGTAGCGTCGGCACCGAGCGAATGGCCGATGAGGACGACCATGTCCCTGTTGCCGCGCGCATATCGGTCGGCAATGTGCCGCGCCACCGCTTGCCATTGGCCATGACTGTAACCGCGCGCGACATAGCCCTGGCGATTGAGCTTCTCGGTCAGCGTGTCCATACCGCGCGAGAAAATATCGGCGAGACCGCGAAACAAATCGACCTGGACCTGCCGCGGCGCGAGCGCCGGCTTGGCCTTGCTTTGGGCGGAGGCATGACCCCCGGTGGCGAACAAGGCGACGGCGCTGCAAATCGCAACGGCCGTTATTGAGCGGCGAAACGCAATCATGATCCCAGCCTCTCGCACAGAACGACGTTATTTGCAGGAAAACCGATGCCTGTGCGAAGATTATACCGTCCACCCATGCTGGGGAAAAAGGGGGCGTATATGATCCTGGTCACCGGCGCCAGCGGCTTCATCGGTTCGGCGGTCGCCCGCCAACTGGCGCAGGCCGGAGAACAGGTGCGCGTCCTGGTGCGATCCACCAGTTCGCGCGTCAATCTCGCCGATCCGCGGCTCGACGTCGTACCAGGCGATTTGCTGGACGCAGCTTCGCTCGAACGGGCGATGCAAAACGTCCGCACGCTCTTTCACGTGGCCGCCGATTACCGGCTGTGGGCGCGCGACGACAGCGAAATCATCCGTACCAATGTCGACGGCACGCGCTCGCTGATGGATGCGGCCAAGCGTTCGGGCGTCGAGCGGATCGTCTATACGTCGAGCGTCGCGACGCTGAAGGCCCAGCCGAACGGCGCGCCGAGCGCCGAAACATTTCCGCTCGATGCCGCATCGGCCGTCGGCGCTTACAAATACAGCAAAGTCGTCGCTGAACGCATGGTCGAACAGATGGCGGCGGAACAGAGCCTGCCGGTGGTCATCGTCAATCCGTCGACCCCGATCGGCCCGGGTGATGTGCGGCCGACGCCGACCGGGCGCATCATCGTCGAAGCGGCCTCGGGCCGCATGCCCGCGTTCGTCGATACCGGCCTCAACCTCGTCCATGTCGAGGACGTTGCCGCAGGCCACATAGCGGCCTGGCGCAAAGGCCGCATCGGCGAACGTTATATTCTCGGCGGGCAGGACGTGCTTCTCGGCGACATGCTCGCTGATATCGCGCGCTTTGTCGGCCGCGCGCCGCCCAAGCTGCGCATCCCGCGCCGGCTGATCTTTCCGATTGCCTATGGCGCTGAAGCGATCGCGCATTTCACCGGCAAGGAGCCGTTCGTCACCACCACCGGGCTGAAGCTCGCCAAGGACCGGATGTTCTTCACGTCGGCCAAGGCCGAGCGCGAGCTCGGCTATCGCGCGCGCCCGTATACCGAAGCAATCGCCGACGCCATCACCTGGTTCCGGCAGAACGGCTATCTCAAAGCTTAAAGCTGGATTTCTGTTTGAGCATGATCTTATCCGAAAACCGGTTCCCACTTTTCGGGATCATGCCCTACTGCACCGTCTCACGCCGTGCGCGCAGGAAGTGGAAGAATTCGACGCCCTCGCGCAGGCGGCGCACCAGCATGTCGCGGCTGGTCAGCATCTCGCGCACGATCTCGGCGATCTTGGACGGGCGGAAATAGAACTTCTTGTAGAACTCCTCCACCGAGTCGAAGATCTCGGTGTGGCCGAGATGCGGGTAATTGAGCGGCGCAATCTGCGTGCCGTCGTCGGTGAGCAGGTCGACGTCGGAGGCGAACCAGCCGTTCTCCTTGGCCTGCTTGTAGAGGAAAGTGCCCGGATAGGGCGCGGCTAGCGACACCTGCAGCGTGCGCGGGTTCACGTCCTTGGCGAACTGCAGCGTCTCCTTGATCGTCTCGCGCGTCTCGCCCGGCAAACCCAGAATGAAGGTGCCGTGCACGATGATGCCGAGCTCGCGGCAGTCCTTGGAGAAGCGGCGCGCAACGTCGACCAGCACGCCTTTTTTGATGTTGTGCAGGATCTTCTGGTTGCCGGATTCGTAGCCGACGAGGAGAAGGCGCAGGCCATTCGCCTTCATCACTTCGAGCGTCTTGCGCGGCACATTGGCCTTGGCGTTGCACGACCAGATGACGCCGAGCGGGCCGAGCGCGCGGGCGAGCGCTTCGACGCGCGGATGATCGTCGGTCAGCGTGTCGTCGTCGAAGAAAATTTCCCTGACCTGGGGAAATTCCTTCATGACGTATTTGACGTCTTCGACCACGCGTTCGATCGACATGGCGCGGTATTTGTGCCCGCCGATGGTCTGCGGCCACAGGCAGAACGTGCAGCGCGATTTGCAGCCGCGGCCGGTATACCAGCTCATATAGGGGTGCTGGAGATAGCCGCCGAAATAGTTCTCGACCTTGAGCTGCCGGTAGATCGGGAGGACCGACGGCAGCTGGTCCATGTCCATCAGGACTTCACGCTCAGGGTTATGAATAATCCCGCCGTCCGGCCCGCGATAGGAGAGACCCTTGATGGTCGACCAGTCGGCGCCGTCGGCGAGCTCCTTGATGGTGAACTCGTATTCGTTGCGACAGACGAAATCGATCGCCGGCGCGGCTTGCAGGCTTTCCTGCGGCTCGACCGCGACCTTGGCGCCGATGAAGCCGATCTTGGCCGCGGGGTTGATCGCGCGGATCATGCCGGCGGTCTTCACGTCGGACTTGAAGCTCGGCGTCGAGGTGTGGATGACGATGAAGTCGTGCGACTTCACGTCGTCTTCGATGTCCTCGAGGGTCAGCTGGTGCGGCGGCGCGTCGATGATCTTGGAGCCGGGCACCATGGCGGCGGCCTGCGCCAGCCAGGTCGGGAACCAGAACGACTTCACCTCGCGCTTCATCTGGTAGCGCGCGCCGGCTCCGCCATCGTACCCGTCGAACGAAGGCGCTTGAAGAAACAGACTACGCATTACGTTTCAACCTCGCCGTTTCAACCTCGCCGTAATATGCAAGCGTGTTGTCGGCTTCAACACCGTAGCGATGGCCGCGCCATTCGACGCCCCGGCCAAAGAAACTCGTCACAAAGACGGCAAATGATACTATATCCCGCAGCGGCCCCGACCGGTAGAAGCCCTCGCGCAGACCGAAGGCGCGATCGAGTTCCGTCTGAAGCACCGCGCGGCAGGCGAAGGCCACAGGCACAAACGCAGCGAGCGGGCTCATACCCCCGAGCAGCACCGCCAGCAATGCCAGCGGCAGAGCGTGCGTGATTACGGTTCCGGCAAAGCCCAGCGGGTTCACCGAGCGGATGGTGCGCGCCCAACGCAATTCGTGGCGAAACAGGCCTTGAGCCGAGGGCTGCGTGCATTCGTGGCCGACGATATACGGCGGAATGGCGACATCAAATCCGGCGCGCCGGACGGCGGCGCCGAGCGCATAATCATCCGCCAGCTGATCGCTCACCGCTTCCAGCCCGCCGATTGCGGCAAGCGTTTCCTTGCGGATCGCGATGGTCGAGCCGAAGCAGGGTACAGCAAGTCCAAACATAAGGCCGACGAGCACGCTGGGCAGGAAATGGTAGTCGATGGCGGCGGCAGAGAGCCTGGACCAGATGCCTTCCGCCGCAACCCCCCGATAGAGGCAGGTAACGAGGCCGACGCCGGGCCGTTGCAGGCTTGCCGCAATGTTATTCAGATAGTCGGGATCAACGACGATATCGCTGTCCGATATCACCAGGACGTCATGCCGGGCTTCGGCCGCCATGTTGATCAAATTCGAAATCTTGCGGTTGCTGCCGTGACGGCGCGGATTGATCACCAAGCTGAGATCGCGGTCGGGGAAATCCGCGATAATCCGACGCACGACCTCGATCGCGGGATCGGCGCGGTCGCTCACACCGAAGATGATTTGCACCGGACTCGGATAATCCTGAACGCAGAAGCCGGTCAAATTGGCGTAAAGATTGGATTCGGTTCCGTGCAACGGCTTGAGAATCGTGACGGCCGGAGTGCTTGCCGCCTCCGTGCCGCCAGCCGATTCAACAAACCAGCGTGCGGCATAGGCAGCCAGCAGCGCATAGAGGCAGCCGAGCGCTACCGCCGCATAACAAGCCAGTGACGCCACCTTGGCGCACTCAGCGAATAACTCGTCCACGCCCCCACCCCGTAAACGGCCTTCTTCGGCCTGACCCAGTTCGGATTATATGGTGCCGCCCCATCTCATGCACGCAAAAGAAATTGCCAAAATAAGCTCCGCAATTAGGCCGGACGATCATGGACTTAAGTATCATGCGTTTGATGATCATGGGCGTAACGTCATCCGCCGGCCGATTTGCGCTGAGTAAAGAAGCGCCGTCCCTCCAGCACCTGCCACGCCAAGAGCGACGGGATGCCGAGAACCAGATCGGGAACGCGCTTGATCAACGCCATCGCCAGCGCGACTTCGGCCGGAACGCCAAAAATCGCCGACGCCGCGATCATGGTTCCGTCCTGGACCCCAATCCCGGCGGGCAGCATGAAGGCAGCGGCCTTGCCGCCCTGGCCGATGCTCTCGATCGCGATTGCGGCCGCCACGCTGACCGGGTGGCCCATGAAGTAAAACGCGATCCAGACCTCGACCGCGCCGAAGAAAACCGTCACCAGATGAACGAAAAACGATCCGGACAGACCGCGATGATTGCGCCAGATCTGCTTCAGCCGATCGCCGAGATCGACAACGTGGGCGAACAGCGACCAGCGGCGTTTTTCGCAAAAAGCCACGAGCCACCGGACGACCGGGTCGAACGCGCCAAAGTTCAGGGCCAGGAAGAAGGCCGCCACGGTCGGCAATGCCATCGCTAGCATAACGAAGGTCACGGCGCTGAGCCGATGCGGGCCCGGAACATCGAGGACGATACCGACCCCTACGCCCACATAGATCAACAGGCCGACGATCTGGACGAAAATGTCGATCAGGACACTGGCAATGGCCAAACTTATGGCCGTGCCGAAATGCGAAAGAAGCCTGGCGCCGATGATGTCGCCGCCGACGATGGCAAAAGGAAATAAGGAATTGATGGCCTCGCGGATGAAACGCAGGCCGATAAAGACGTGAGGGCCGGGCCCGTTCGGCGTGAGCAGAAACCACCAGCCAATGCCGCATCCCGTAAGCGCCACGGCGCGGGCCAGGACGACGAGCGCTGTGCCCCATTGCGAGCTAAGCACTGCCTGCATGACTGAAGCGAAGCCGAAATAGGCGACCAGCCCGGTCAGCAGCGCCAGGCCGAGAATCCCGGCGATTGGGGCGAAAATCCTCATCTGGAAGCCGTCATTTCCACGCCATATAGGAAATTTCGTGGAAGCAAATCCAGCCAGAGGTGTGACGACACCAATTCATCTGTGAGGTGTGGCTTTTCTGCACTAGTGGACCGCGGATGCCCCTTCTATCTTTAGTTTTCAACATCTAACCATGGGGGCAAAAATGAAAAAGCTCGCGTTCGGTACGGCAGTTGTTCTCGCACTTCTCAGCATGGCTGGCTGCGCACAAGTCGGCAAAGGCAAGGCGCCGCCGCCGGTCGTCACCAAGGGCTAACCGCGAAGACGGTCGGTATGAAGACGGGCATGCTCGGCCGCTCCCGCGGGTGTTCTTTGAGACTAAAGTTTCGCAGTGTGATCGATCACGATGTGACTGATCGCGGTGTGATAGAAGTACAAGTGGGGGCCACGTGATCATCGTCGTCGGACTGGCATTTGAAGCACGCATCGCCGCAGGACCAGGGGTGCGTGTCATCTGCAGCGGCGATGGTCGCAACTTGGCAGCTAAACTTACAGCAGCGATCGCGGATGCCCGCGAACACGTTCAGGGCTGTCCGGGCATCATCAGTTTCGGCGTAGCCGGGGGGCTGGCGCCGCAACTGCGGCCCGGCACCTGCGTGGTCGGGTCCGCGGTTATTTCCGGTGAGAACCGGATGCCGATCAGCCGGGAATGGTCGCACAAGCTTTTGCGGACCATTCCGGACGCGATCCCGGGCGTGCTGCTCGGCGTTCCGGCGCCGATCGCCAATCCGGACGAAAAGCGCGAACTCTATGTGAAGACCGGCGCCATCGCGGTCGATATGGAATCCCATATCGTCGCCGCGGTTGGCTTAGCCCACGAACTGCCGGTGGCGGCGATCCGGGTCATTACCGATCCCGCCAGACGCGCCTTGCCGGCCTCTGCGGTCGCGGCCATGCGCCCGAACGGCACCACGAATATCGGCGCCATGCTCCGTTCGGTGCTGCGGCGGCCGAAGGAACTGCCGGCCCTTTTCCAAACGGCGCTCGACGCACGCGCCGCGCGGGCAACCCTGGTGCGTGGAAGGCACTTACTCGGTCCTGCATTTACCTTGCCATCGACGACTTGAGAGGCATCGGCCATGTTCAAGTCCGCTGCGGAAGAGATCGGCGAGTGGGCTGACCGGTGCCGGCGGTGGGCTCGCAGCGCGCAATCCAAAGAACAGCGGCTGATGTTGCAGAGCTGGGAACGCTTGTTCAATCAAGCCGAGATCGAATCCGAAGAGAGTTTCGATTTCCGTTACAGCCCAAGCCCACACGCGCCGACCAAATTCTAATCCACGAAGAATAATCGAATCATCCCTGCAAGGGGTCGGACGCGTGATCGCCGCCGACCTCCGGGATCAATGTGCGGTTGGATGCGACGTGCCATTCGCCGTTTTTGCGGCAGGCAAGAGCTGCTTCGGAGACGTTCCGCCCACGGCGCCGCGGGTGTAAAAAGAAACCCGCATGACCCGCACGAGGTTCGCTATGATCGAACGTAGGGCTTCGTACGACGCCGCACCGCAGGCGCTGGGATATGTGGGAATTCGCGCCAAGGATCTGGGCGATTGGGCAAGCTATGGCTCAGGGCTCCTCGGCCTCCAGCGCATCGACAAATCGCGTTCGACGCTCGCCTTCCGGATGGACGATCGCAAGCAACGCCTCCTGGTCGAGGCCGACGGCGGTGCCGGCATCGGCCTTTTCGGCTGGGAGGTGGCGGACGCGCCGGCGCTCGAGGCCATTGCCACACGTCTCGAACAAAGCGAAATCAAGGTTGCACGCGGCACACGAGCGCTTGCCGACGAACGCCACGTCAAGGATCTGATCGTGCTCAGCGACCCGGCCGGCAACCGGCTCGAACTCTTTCATGGCGCCGAGACCACGGCGGAACCGTTCAAGCCAGGCCGCTCCATCTCGGGCTTTCGCACCGGTCCGCTCGGCCTGGGCCACGTCGTGCTCAACGCCGACACTCCGCAGACGATCGAAACCTTGATGGCGTTTTATCGCGACACGCTCGGTTTCCGGCTGACGGATTACTATTCGCATCCTTTCGTCGCCCGCTTTCTTCATCTCAATCCGCGCCACCACAGCCTCGCCTTCATCCAGACCGGCAAGAACGCGGTCCATCACATCATGATGGAGCTTTTCAGCTTCGACGATGTCGGTCAGGGCTACGATCTCGCGCTCGGCGAAAAGGACCGCGTCGCGGTGACGCTCGGCCGCCACACCAGCGATTTCATCACCTCGTTCTACAGCTGGACGCCTTCCGGGTTCATGGTCGAATACGGTTGGGGCGCACGTTCGATCGACGTCGATAGCTGGCAAGCCTTTGAACGCAAGGAAGGCCCAAGCATGTGGGGCCACGACCGCTCGTGGCTGTCGCCGGAGGACAACGCCAAGGCCGGCGCCTTGCGGCTGAAGAATGCCGCCGACGGGTTTCGCCGCCCGGTCCAGGTGATCGACGGCAATTACGAAGTGATGTCGGGCGTCTGCCCGTGGTGGGATAGTGTGAAACAGCGCACCGCCGCACGCTGACCCGCGCCGCCGATCACGACAGCATTTGCAACTTGCCGCCGACCGGAATTTCCGGCGCGGGCTTATTCGCTGTGATGACGAGATCGAAGGCACCAGCGTTGCGCTGCCACTGGCCGGCGACGAGCGGCGTCTTGCTCACGTTCTTGACCGGCTGGCCGGTCCAGCGCACCGGGCCGACGATCGAATTGTAATTCGTGGCGACAATGGCCTCGAGGATGGCTTTCGGATCGATGCTCTTGCTGCGCTTGAGCACATCGATTGCCACCTCGAACAAGGCGTGCTGGTAACCGATCGGCTGCGACCACGGGCGCTTGGTGGCGTCCACATAAGCATCGGTCAGCGTCCGCGCGCTTTCGCCGGTCAATCCCGATTTGAACGGATGGTTAGGCGTCCACCAGATTTCGCTGGTCAGGCCGCTGCCGCGCGGCCCGAGCGAATTCACCACCGACGGAAACAACAGCGCCTTGCCGATGGTCACGATCTTGGGATGATATCCCTGCTGCGCCGCCTGCGACCAGAAGGTCGCGAAGTCGGGCGGAATCATGTTGCCGGTGACGATCTCGGCGCCGGCCGCCTTGAACTGCGAGATCTGCGAAGTGAAATCGTTGTTCATCACCTGATAGCGGCCGGGATCGATCAGCTTGTAGCCGGCCTGGGCCAACGCCGGCGGCAGGCCGAGCTTCGGATCGCCCCAGGCATTGCCGTCGGCATCGTTGGGAAACAAGCCGCCGACCACTTTGTTGACCGACGCGCCGTCCCACAGCGCGAGGAATGCGGCGATGACGTCTTCCAGGCCCCAGAAGAAATGATAGGTCCAGGTGAACCCATTCTTCGGATCGCCGTTGCGGCCGAAGAAATAAGGCTGCCACGGACAATTGGTGGTGACGCAGGGCACCTCGTTGACTTCGGCCTGATCGGCCACCGGATTGGTGGTGTCGGGCGTGCCCTGCGCCAGAAGCAGGTCGACCTTGTCGTGCAGGATCAGTTCGGACGCCACTTCGGCGGCGCGGGTGCCGCTCGATTGGCTGTCCTTGCTGACAATTTCGACCGAGTAGGTCTTGCCTCCGATCGGCAGGCCTTTGCTCAAGATGCCTCTCACCCGATCGAGAATGAAACCGTCAGCTTCGCCGAATCCCGCCAGTGGGCCGGTATGCGGGCTGACGAGACCGACCTTGACGCCCTTCGATTGCGCATGGGCGGGAATGATCCGCAGCACCGCGGGCGCCATGATCGCGCCAAGACCGCCGGCGACGACACCGCGACGATTGACGGCTGACCACTTCCTGTTGTTGGTCATTGAAATCTCCCTGGTCCCGGCTCGTTGCCTGCCTCTCTTGCCGGAGAGGCAATTATTTGTCGCGCGACGCTTTCAGATGCGCCACGACTTTGGCGCGCAAGGCGGCCTGCTCTTCGGCACTCCACTTGCGAAAGCCCTCGCCCGATTTGAAACCGAGCTTGCCGTCGGCGACAAGCTTCTTCAGGTAAGGCGACGGCCCCGGCCGGCTGTCGATCGCCGGCAGCACGTTGTCGTGAATCGCAAGCGCCAGATCGGTGCCGACGAGATCGGCGTTTTCGAGCGGCCCGAGCACCGCGATGCGCCGACCAAATGAAGCCTTGATCACGGCGTCCACGGTCTCGGCGTCGCAGATGCCGTTTTCGACCAGCGAGATCGCCTCGCGCCACAGCGCGTGTTGCAGCCTGTTGCCGATGAAGCCCGGCACGTCCTTTTTGACATGGGCGGGCTTCTTGCCGGCGCGGCGATGCAGTTCCATGGTCCAGCTAACGGTCTGCGGCGAGGTCCATTGCGTTTCGATCACTTCGACCAGCGGCACCAGAAACGGCGGATTCCACCAATGGGTGCCAAGCGCGCGCTCCAGTTGGTTCAGGCCCTGCATGATCGAGGTGATCGGAATGACCGAGGTATTGCTGGCAAGGATCGTGTCGGCGCGCACGTGGCGCTCGATCTCCGCGAACAGCGTTTGCTTGAGCGGCAGATCTTCCAGCACCGCTTCGACGACGTAATCGGCGTCGCGGACGGCTAAGGCAAGGTCGGCCTGCGGCGTGACGCGGTCGACGGCGGAAGGATCGTCACCGAGGTCTTTCAGGTTCGCGGAGATGCGCGACTTCACGGTCTCGAGACTTTTGACAAACGAGTCGGTGATCGTGACATCGTGCCCGGCAAGCGCGAACACTTGCGCAATGCCGTGGCCCATCAGGCCCGCGCCGACGACCGCAATACGCGCCTTCGCCACGTCGACTGTCATTGTCAGCCCGCCGTATAGCCGCCGTCGGCATAAAGGATGTGGCCGGTGTAGAAGTCGGACGCCTTGGACGCGAGGAACAACAGCGGCCCGGCGAGATCTTCGGGCTCGCCGAGACGGCCCTTCGGCACGCGCGTCAGAAAGCCCGCGCGCACGGTCTTGCCACGCTCGTCATCGGCGAACATCCACTCGGTCAGCGGCGAGCGGAAAACCGTGGGACCGAGCGCATTGACCGTGATCCCGGTGGCGCCGAGCTCGCAGCCGAGCGCCTTGGTGATGCCGTCGACGGCGGATTTCGAGGCGCAATAAGCGGTATAGCCGGCCGGGTGGCCGAGCAGGCCGCGCGCGGACGACATCAGAATAATCTTGCCGCCGCGGCCCTGCTTGATCATCTGCCGCGCCGCGGCGCGCGCCATCAGCCAGGATTGCGTGACATTGGCGTCCATCACGTCGAGAAAATCCTCGGCCTTTTGATCGACGATCTTCGCCACTTTGTTCTGGCCCGAGGCGACGACCAGGATGTCGAGGCCGCCGAATGCCTCGACCGCCGCCGCGACAATGGCGTCGCAATGCGCTTCGGAGCTTGGGCGTTTGGCCACGACCTCGGCCTTGCCGCCGAGCTTGACGCAGTCCGCGGCGAGCTTCTTGAGCCCTTCCGCATTGTTTGCGGCGGCGACGACACTAGCGCCGGCTGCGGCCAAAGTTTTTGCGGCAATGGCGCCGAATGCACCGGTCGCGCCGGTGACGATGGCAGCCTTGCCGCGCACATCGAACAGCGAGAGTGGGTTTTTCAGAAAATCTTCGGACATGATCGTTACTCGTGTTTGAACCGTCACCGAGGCGCGAGCGGAGCGGGCCTCAGGATGACGGAGCACAAACGCTATTTCACCGGCGCCACGGCCACCGCGATGGTGCAAACATCATGGCCGCGATTGATGATCTCGCGGCTTTCGTTCGGACCGATGTAGCAGCTATCGCCCGCCTTGATGACAGACTCCTTGCCGCCGGCAATGACCGTGAGTTCGCCGGCCAGCACATAGTAAATCTTCTCCGGCGGCGAAGCGTCGGGGCCGGCGCCGCCGCCCGGCAGAAAGTGCGAGACGCCAAAGACCAGCGTTTGCGAGCCACCCATCTCGGCGCCGAACACGCGAAACGACTTGTATTCGCGGTGGTTCGGCGCTTCGTAGGGTTTCGCTTCGGAGAACTTGCGGACGATCATTAGAACTTCTCCCCCTTCTCGATGCGATAGGCGCCCTTCGGATCGATGATCGCGACTAATCGGATGATGCAGCCGTCGCCGCGATCCCAGTTCCACGGGAAGAACGCGAAGGTGCAGCGCTTGCCGGTGACTTTGTCTATATCGCCGCCGACATTCTCGATGCCGAGAATGCCGTTCTTGAACAGGATGCGGTGCACCGGCTCCCATTCGGGAAAGTCGTCCTTCCAGTCGCGGCCGCCGGACCATTCCTTATATTCATCGGCGAGATGCGGATGCAGCGGACCGTTGCGCTGCGGGCCGATCGCGGTCGCCAGCGGATGATCATTGGCCTGGGTGTCGTGGCCGACGACCTTGACCTTCTTTTCGACGAACCATTTGCCGGCCGACGACACAAAGCCCGGCGAGCGGCAGAAATAGTCCTCGCTGTCTTCGTAAAGCTTGTGCCAGCCGGTATTGACGATGACGACGTCACGGGGCCGCACAATCCTGCCGGCCGCCTTCTCCAGATCGTCATAGGTGATCTGTTCCCATTTCTTCTTCGGGATCGAGATCACGATGCCGGAGCCGAAGAAATGCGGCAGCGGCACTTCATCGATGAACGGCGTGCCCTGCACCACATGTGCCGGCGCATCGATATGGGTGGTGTTGTGCATCGACGTCGTGATGCGCTGCGACAGCACGCCCGACTTCGCCATGTAATGAATGCGCTCGATCTTGACGTCTTCGAAATAGGGCCAGTTCGGCGACTGATAGCCGAAGCGATGCGACAGATTGTAGAATTGCAGCCCCATCGCGTTGTTGAGGTTTTCTTCGAAACTCACTCCGCGAATTTTCTTCGCCACAGTGTCTTCCTCCCGGTTTCTTCCCGCATCCGCTTCAGCGGCGGTTACGGCACGTGTACTGGTATCCGGTACGGTGTGTACCGCAACGCGGTCGACCGGACAAGCCGCCCGTCGTTACGCGGCGGCCGCCATCAGATGCCGCTCCAGCGCCTCCTTGGTCGCGCGCAAGCGGTCCACAATCTGTTTCTGGCGGTCGTAGAAACGCTGCGCCGGCACCGGCACCGAGATCGCCAAAACATTGCCGACCGGGTCGCGCGTCACAGTGCCGGCGGCGCAGATGCCGCTCGTGTGCTCTTCACGGTCGATGGCGACGCCAGTCTTGCGCACGGATTTCAGATCCTTGAGCAGATCGTCGAGCCGCGTCAGCGTGCACGGCGTGCGGCGCTCATAGATGGTTCCAATCAGGCGCTCGATCGCTGTGGCGTCGAGCCCGGCGAGATAGGCCTTGCCGTTCGCCGTGCAATAAAGCGGAAAGCTCTCGCCGACCGCCGAGACGGTGCGCAGCCGCTGCGAACCGATGACCTGGTCGACGAAAACCAAGTGGTCGTTCTTGACCACGGCAAGATCGGCGGTTTCTTTAAGCTCGCTGGAGAGCTGCGCCAAAAACGGCCGCGCCGCAGCGACGAAATCGGTGCGCGCGGAAGCTGCAAGCCGCAGGATCGTCGGACCGAGCCGCACGCGGCCGTTCGGCGAGGCCGCGATCAGAAACTTCTCGGCCGCGAGCGCGCCGACAATGCGCTGCACCGTCGAGCGCGCCAGATTGACCCGTTGCGCGATCTGGCCGAGGCTCAAGCCTTCCATTTCATCTTCGAGGATGCGCAGGATTGCCGCGGCGCGCGCAATCACCTGCACCTGACTTTTGTCGCTGCTCTTGTCGCCTAACGCGCGCATGCCGGTTGCCCGCATGTCTCGTCCTGGCATGTGCTGCCCTGCCCTTAGTCCACGCAATCTTGCTGCCCGGTTCGTGCTTTGATACAGGATCACCGCCATACGGTACAGAGGATAGCGCCGGCACCAAGAACCGGTGCCGCAAAAGTCGGGGGGTCAGATGGTCCACAAGATCGCGCTCGAAGAGCACTTCCTCCCGCCCGGCTTCGAAGATTATTGGCGGCCGACCGTCCGCCATATCGATCCCAAGCACGCCGCTAAATTGTTCGCGGCACTGACCGATTTCGGCGAGGCGCGGCTATCCTCGATGGATGAAGCCAGCATCGCCCGCTCCGTCCTCGGCTTGGCCGGACCCGGCGTCCAGGCCGAGCGCGATACAGCGACCGCGATCCGCAATGCCAAATCCGCCAATGATTTTCTTGCGCGGGAATTAGCCAAGCGGCCGGAGCGCTATTCCGGCTTCGCGCATCTTGCCATGCAGGACCCGCGTGCGGCGGCGGATGAGTTGGAACGTTGCGTACGCGAGCTAAAATTCTGCGGCGCGATGATCAACGGCCACACCCATGGCCAATATCTCGATCATCCGTCGCTCTCGCCGTTCTGGGAACGCGCCGAGGCGCTCGGCGCGCCGATCTATATCCACCCGACCGATCCGATCACGCCCTCCCCCGCGCTTGACGGCTATGACGGGTTGCGCCGCGCCACTTGGGAATGGGGCTTTGAAACCGGCTCGCACGCTTTGCGCCTGGTCTTTGGCGGGCTGTTCGACCGCTTCCCGCGCGCCAAAGTCATGCTCGGCCATCTCGGCGAGACGCTGCCTTACTTGTTGTGGCGCTTCGACAGCCGCGCCAAGCTCTACAGCGTCAAGCTCGCCAAACCGCCGTCCGTTTACATCAAAGAGAACATCCTGGTGACGACGTCGGGCATGTGCTCCGCCGAACCGCTCGGCTGCGCAATCGCAGCGCTCGGGCATGAACACGTGATGTTTGCCGCCGATCATCCCTTCGAAACGGCGCAGGAAGCCGGCGAGTTTCTCGATCATACGCCGCTCACGGAGAACGTGCGCGAGGACATTGCTTTCAACAATGCCGCAAAGCATCTTGGCCTTGCGAAAGGCCGATAAGCGGGCGCCGTCCTATCTCATGACAAAAGTCCTCATCGTCGACGTCCACGCCGAGATGTATCGCGACCGGCTGGCGGCGGAATTCCCGGATCTGGAGTTCGCGCTGTTTCACAAGGCGGCCGACGTGGCGGGCGATTTGTCCGACATCGACGTCATGCTCATGTTCGGCATTGAGGTACGCGACGAAATGCTCAGCGGCGCGCCGCAACTGAGATGGATCCAGTCGCTGGCAACCGGTGTCGATCATTTCCTGCGCTGTCCCTCGCTCAAGCCCGACGTGTTGATCACCAGCGGCCGCGGCATCCACGGCCCGCCGATGCGCGAGCAAGTCGTTTATCTGATGATGGCGGTGAGCCGCGACGCCAAGCGCCAGGTCGAAGACCATCAGCACCGCATCTGGCAGCGCCGGCTCTGGAGCACGTTGCACGGCAAGACAGCGGTGGTCGTCGGCACCGGCATCGTCGGCGAGGCGATCGGCGAATTGTTGCGCGCCTTCGGCATGCACACGATCGGTGTCACGCGCACGCCGCGCAAGATCGCCGGCTTTGACGAGACGATGTCCGCCGATCGCCTGCCGGAAGCCGCGGCGAAAGCCGATTACCTGATCAATGTGCTGCCGGCGAGCGCCGACAATATCGGGCTGTTCGGCGCCAAGGTGTTCGGCGTCATGAAGCCTTCGGCCTATTACATCAGCGCCGGCCGCGGCCAGACGGTAGACGAAGACGCCCTGGCCGCAGCCTTGCGCGAGCGGCGGATCGCCGGCGCCGGCTTCGATGTTTTCCAGGCCGAACCGCTGCCGCCGGAGAGCCCGTTCTGGCAATTGCCGAACGTGTTCATCACCCCGCATGTCGGCGGCTATGTCGTCGAATACGAGGATTTCGTGATGCCGCTTGTGATCGACAACATGCGGCTGTTCGTCGCCGGACGACTGAGCGACATGCAAAATATCGTGCCGCGCTAGGCGCTGCGAGCGGTACTCCTCGGGCGCTTGAGTGTTTCCAAGTCCAGGAATTTGTTGCAAAATCTACCATTCCCGGCGCGCCCGCAAAAAAGGGGATATACCCCGCGACGCATCACCCGAGGAATGTGGAGGACGCCCATGCTCGCCAAGCTCAAACTGCCGATCATCCTGTTCGGCGCGGCGCAACTCCTCAAACATGCGGCGCGGCGGCATCCGGACTTCAGAGCGCGCGTCAAGGAGCATAATTTCACGGCCCAGATCATGACGCGCGACGAAGAGATCGGGCGCTGGATCGAATTCAAGGACGGTACGATCACTTCGCGCGCCGGCTTGCACGACAAGCCTGACATCAAATTGATGTTCAAGAACGCGGGCGTCGGCGCGAGGTTACTCACGCCGCCGATCAACTGGTTGCAACAGATCAACGCCCAGAAGGATTTCGTGCTCGCGGTCGACGGCCCCGAGCATCTGACCAATTGGTTCGCGCAAACGCTGATGCTGAGCCAGTCGGCCGGGCTCACATACGGCAAGAGGCTGCGCCGCGGCGTCAGACGCTATTGCAACATGACCAATGGCGGGCCGGTTTTCGTCGACGTCAAAGCCGACAAGATCCTGCGCATGACGCCGATCGATCTCGCCGACGACGACGAGGCATCGTGGACCATCGAGGCCAAGGGCTTAAAACTCACGCCGCCGCGTAAGACGACGCTGGCGCCGCACGGGCAGAACGCAAAATCCGTCGTCTATTCGCCGGATCGACTGCTCTATCCGATGAAGCGCGTCGACTTCGACCCGAACGGCGCGCGCAATCCGCAAAACCGCGGCAAGTCGGGCTATGTGCGCATCTCGTGGGACGAGGCGATCAAGATCGTCACCGACGAGATCAAGCGGCAGAAGCGCGATCATGGACCCGGCGCGATCACGTTCTCGCACGGCTCGCATCACACCTGGGGCAATATCGGCTACTACCTCTCCGCGCTGTTCCGCTTCGCCAATGCGGTCGGCATGACGCGCATCCATCACAACCCGGATTCGTGGGAAGGCTGGTACTGGGGCGCGGTGCATCACTGGGGCCATACGCTCCGCGTCGGGCAATCGGAAACTTACGGCACCGTCGAAGACTGCCTGCAGAACTGCGACATGATCGTGTCGTGGGCGGCCGATCCCGAATCGACGTCGGGCTCCTACGGCGCGCAGGAAGGTACGACGCGGCGGCAATGGCTGAAAGATCCGAAGCTCGGCATCAAGGTCGTCCACGTCGACCCATATTACAACGCCTCGGCGCAATTCCTGCCCGGCAAATGGTTCGCGCCGAAGCCGACCACCTCGGTCGCGATGGCGATGGCGATCGCCTACGTCTGGATCAAGGAAGGCCTCTACGACAAATCCTACGTCGAGACGCACACCGTCGGGTTCGACAAATGGAAGGCGTATTTGCTCGGCGACGACGACGGCATTGCGAAAACGCCGGAATGGCAGGAGCAGGAAACCGGCGTTCCGGCAAAGGACGTCCGCGCGCTGGCGCGGGAATGGGGCAAGAAGCGCGTCTATCTCGCGCCAGGCGGCTGGGGCAACGGCCATGGCGGCGCCTGCCGCAACCAGACCGGCATCCAGTGGGCGCGGGTGATGGTGTGTCTCGTCGCCATGCAGGGCCTCGGCAAGCCCGGCATCAATATGGGCAATCTACAATGGGGCACGCCGATCGACTTCAATTTCTATTTCCCCGGTTATGCCGACGGCGGCATGTCGGGCGATCTCGAAAACACCTCGATGCCGGTCGAGCTCTATCAGCGCATGCCGCAATTGCCGACCATGAATTCCAACGCCCAGCGCATCCCGCGCATCTTCGTGCCGGAGGCGATCCTCGACGGCAAAGCCGAGGGCTATCCGTGGGTCGGCAAGTCGATCGAGCATCAGTTTCCGAAATTCACTTATCCGGCGGCCGGCCACTCGCCGGTGCACATGCTCTACAAATACGGCGGCTCGATCCTTTCGACCATGAACAATACCAACCGCTGGGTGCGGATGTATCAGTCGGAGAACCTCGAATTTGTGGTCAACCAGTCGATCTGGTTCGAAGGCGAAGCGAAATTCGCCGACGTCATCCTGCCGGCCTGCACCAATTTCGAGCGCACCGACATCAGCGAGTGGGCCGGGCTCGGCGGCTATGGCCATCACGGCCAGCAGCAGCTTAATCACCGCGTCATCGTGTTCCAGGCGCCGGCGATTAAGCCGCTCGGCGAATCGAGATCCGACTTCTGGATTTTCAACGAGCTGTGCAAGCCGCTCGGGCTCGCCAATTATTTCTCCGAAGGCTGCAACGAGATCGACTGGGTCAAGCGCGCCTTTCTCGCCTCCGACCTGCCGCAGCACATTTCGTGGAAGAAATTCTTGAAGCGCGGTTATTTCGTCGTGCCGGCCGAGAAGGAAAAACTGCGCGCGCCTGTGTCGTTCCGCTGGTTCTTCGAAAACCGCAAGAAAGATGTGCCGGAAGCGCAGCCGCTGCCGTCCGACTACACCGAGGAATATCTGCGCGGGTTGCAGACCCAGTCCGGCAAGCTCGAATTCGAGTGCAATTCGCTCAAACGCTTCAACGATCCGGAGCGGCCGCCGATCGTCAAATACGAGCCGTCATGGGAGGGCGCGCATTCCGGCGAATTGTTCGAGCGCTATCCGCTGCAGCTTCTCACCCCGCACTCAAAATATTCGTTCCACACCCAGGGCGACGGCAAGGATTCGTTTTTGCTCAATATCGAGGACCATCGCGTCAGGGTCGACGGCTACTATTATTGGATCATGCGCATGAACGCCGATGACGCCAAAGACCGCCGCATCGGCAAGCACAATCTGGTCAAAGTGTTTAACGATCGCGGCGCGGTGATTTGCGCGGCGCTGCCGACGCAGCGGCTGCCACGCGGCGTCGCGCACGGTTATGAGTCCTCGGCGATCTATGATCCGATGGGCGAGCCCGGCAAATCGGTCGACCGCGGCGGCTGCCTCAATCTGCTCACGCCCGAGCGCACGCAAACCAAATCCACGCATTCGCTCGCCGGATCGAATTCGCTGGTCCAGATCGAATTGTGGGACGGCCGCACCGAACACATGTCTGCGGCATTCGCAACTGCGGAAAAAGACAAGGACATCGAGCGCACACCGAATGAGGCGCAACTGGTGCCGGCAAAATGAAAAAATGGAACATGATTATCGACGTGGCTGAGTGCACGAACTGCAATCTGTGCACGCTTGCCGCCATGGATGAATATGTCGGCAACGACTGGCCCGGCTACTCTGCGCCGATGCCAAAGCACGGCCATAAGTGGATCAATATTCTGCAGAAGGAGCGCGGGCAGTTGCCGATGATCGACCTCGCCTATGTTCCGACCATGTGCAATCACTGCGACGATGCGCCTTGCATGAAGGCCGCGCCCAAAGGCGCCATCAAAAAGCGCAAAGACGGCATCGTGCTGATCGATCCGGTGAAGGCGAAGGGGCAGAAGCAGCTGGTCGATGCCTGCCCTTACGGGCATATCTGGTGGAACGAGGAATTGCAGTTGCCGCAGGCCTGGACCTTCGACGCGCATCTGATCGACCAAGGCTGGCAGCAGACCCGCGGCCAGCAATCCTGCCCGACCGGGGCGATGCGCGCGATCAAGGTCGAGGACGAGGAGATGTCGCGCATGGCGAGCGAGCAAAGTCTCGAAGTCATGAAGCCCGAGCTCAACGCCAAGCCGCGGGTCTATTACCGGAACCTGTGGCGCTATTCGAAATGCTTTATCGGCGGATCGGTGTCGGAAGAGAAAGACGGCGTCGTCGATTGCGTCGAAGGCGCGACCGTGCAATTGGTCAAGGAGGGCGAGTCGGTCGCGGTGACCACGACCGACAATTACGGCGACTTCAAATTCGATAGGCTCGACGAGAATTCCGGCGCCTACACCGTGCAGATCTATGCCGGTGGCCGTTCTAAACTGGTGGAGACCAGCCTCGGCTCGAGCATCAATCTCGGCGATATCAGGTTGTGATCATCATGGTCACTTCGTGCCAAGGAAATCACCGATGACAAGAATGTTCAGCGCGTTGATCCTCCTGGCGTTGCTGAGCGGCCCGAGCGCCGCGCAGACGGCGGCTTATCCCGCGCGCCAAGTCACCTTGATCATCACCTCCGTCCCGGGCGGTGTGACCGATGTCACCGGGCGGGCGCTGGCCCAGGAGCTTGGCAAGGCCTGGGGCCAGCCGGTCATCGTCGAGAACAGAGGCGGCGCCGCGCATATCATCGGTGCCCAAGCCGTCGCCAAGTCCGCGCCGGATGGCTACACGCTCTTGGTCGGCGAGTCCGGCACCTTCACCGTCAATCCGTCGCTCTATCCCGACGGCAAGCTGCCCTACGATCCGGATAAGGATTTCGTGCCAATCACCGGGCTCGTGCGCATCAATCAGGCGCTCTTGACCGACCATTCGCTGCCGGTGAACAACGCCGCCGAACTGATCGCGCTCGCTAAGGCGAAGCCGGGTCAGTTGACGTACGGCACCGCCGGCATCGGCTCGGCGCTGCATATGAACATGGAACTGTTCGACCGCATGGCCGGCGTGAAAATCCTCCCCGTGCATTACCGCGGTTCGACGCCGGCGCTGAACGATCTGATCGGCGGCTCGATCAATGTGATGACGATCAGCGTGGCGTCGGCACTGCCGGGGTACCAGGCCGGACAGCTCAAGATCCTCGGCATCGGCAGTCCAAAGCGATTGCCGTCGCTGCCCGACATTCCGACCGTCGACGAGAGCGGGCTGCCCGGCTTCCAGGCCACGGCCTGGTTCGGCTTGTTCGGACCCGCCGGCATGCCGCAAGACGTGGTGACGAAGATCGACACCGATGTCATCAAGATCTTCAACGATCCGGCGTTCCGCGCGCGCTTTCTCGAACCGCAATTGTTCGAATCGATGGCGGGGCCGCCGAATGAGTTCGCCGCCTACATCAAAGCGGAACGCACCAAGTGGTCCGGCGTCATTCGCGACGCCGACTTGAAGCTGGAATAACGGCTGCAGCGGACTATTCGAGTGGCGTGCCGTTGGCGGCCAAGACTTCGCCAGCGAGATAGAGCGATCCGGTAATGAGGATGCGCGGCGCCGGCTCGAGATCGAGCTTGCCGGCCACCGCGATCGCGCTTTCGAGTGTATCTCGGGCGAGCGAGGGAATGCCGACGCCGGCCGCAATCTCGGCGAGCTCGGCCGCGGGCACCGTCTTGTCCTGATGGATCGGCACCGTAATGACGCGGCGCGCAAGTCCGGAAAAGTTCTGCAGAAAGCCGGCCGAATCCTTGGTCGACAACATGCCGACGATGAGCACAAGCGGCCGCGGCACGCGCTCTTCGAGATCGGCAAGCGCCGCCGCAATGGCCTGGCCGCCGTCGGCATTGTGGCCGCCGTCTAGCCATAGCTCGCTGTCCGGCGGCGCGAGATCCGCGAGCTTGCCGTGCGCGAGACGTTGCATGCGCGCCGGCCAGTCGACACGCGTCATGCCGGTCTCGAACGCCGCGGCGGGAAGTTTCAGTCCGCTCACGCGCAAAGCGGCGATCGCCGCTCCAGCATTCTCGTATTGGTGCCGCCCATAAAGTTTCGGCGCCGGCAGATCGAGCAGCCCCATATTGTCCTGATAGACCAGTCGGCCGCGCTCTTCGGTCGCGGTCCAGTCCTCGCCCGCGATCGAGAGCGGCGCATGCATGCGCGCCGCCTGCCGCTCGATGACGGCAAGCGCCTCGCGCGGCTGACTGACGGTGACCGCCGGCACGTCGTGCTTGAGAATGCCTGATTTTTCAGCGGCGATTTGCGCGATCGTATCGCCAAGAAACTCCCGGTGATCGAGCGACAGCTTGGTGATAACGCTGGCGATCGGGCGCTCGACGACATTGGTGGCGTCGAGCCGGCCGCCGAGCCCGACTTCGAGCAACAGCACATCGGCCGCATGCCGCGAGAACAGAAGAAACCCGGCGGCGGTCTCGATCTCGAACACCGTGATCGGCGCACTGCCATTCTTCGTCTCGCATTCGGCGAGCGCGTCAGAAAGCTCTTCGTCGCTGACGAGTTTGCCGTCGCCGTCCTTGCCGATACGGAACCGCTCGTTGATGCGCACGAGATTCGGCGACGTGTAGACATGAACGCGCTTGCCCGCAGCTTCAAGGACCGCGCGCATGAAGGCGACCGTCGAGCCCTTGCCGTTGGTGCCGGCGACATGAATCACCGGCGGCAACTTCTGTTCCGGGTGATCGAGCGCGGCGAGAATGTGCTGCATGCGGTCGAGCGCGAGATCGATCCGCTTGGGATGCAGCGCCAGGAGCCGCGCCAGCATGGCGTCGAACGGCGCCGCGTTGGCCTGCTTCGCGCTCACGTCGTCGCGGGTTCGGGCGCCGGCAAGACGCGCGGCCGCTCGGCGGCGGGCGCCTTGGTCAACAGCCGGCAGAGTTTCGCGACGGTCGCGCGCATTTCATGGCGATGCACCACCATGTCGACCATGCCGTGGTCGCGCAGATATTCGGCTTTCTGAAATCCGTCCGGCAGCTTCTCGCGGATGGTCTGCTCGATGACGCGCGGGCCGGCAAAGCCGATCAAGGCGCCGGGCTCGGCGATCTGCACGTCGCCCAGCATGGCGTAGGACGCGGTGACGCCGCCGGTGGTCGGATTGGTGAGCACGACGATGTAGGGCCTGCGCGCCGCGCGCAGATTCTGCACCGCGATCGTGGTGCGCGGCATCTGCATCAGCGAGAGAATGCCTTCCTGCATGCGCGCACCGCCGGACGCCGCGAACAGCACGAAGGGGCAGCCTTTTTCCACCGCCGTATCGAGGCCCTTGATGACCGCCTCGCCGGCCGCCATGCCGAGCGAGCCGCCCATGAAATCGAAATCCTGCACGCCGATGACGACGGCGAAACCGTCAAGCTTGCCGTAGCCGAGCTTCACCGCATCGTTCATGCCGGTCTTGGTGCGTGCATCCTTCAGGCGATCGACATAGCGGCGCTCGTCGCGGAATTTCAGCGGGTCGACCGGCACTTCCGGCACGGCGATGTCGAACCACGTAGCATTGTCGAACATCGACTTCAGCCGCGCGGCCGAGCTCATGCGCATGTGATAATTGGAGCCGGGAATGACGAACTGGTTCGCCTCGACGTCCTTATAGAAGACGAGCTGGCCGGATTCCGGACATTTGATCCACAAATTCTCCGGCGTTTCGCGCTTGAGGAAGCTGCGAATCTTCGGCCGAACGACGTTGGAAATCCAATTCATCTTACGCGGAATCCGTTGCTGTACGAGACTCTTGCACGCGACTCTTGCGCGAAAAACCGGTGATGTTGCCGGCCGCCACTATAGCACGCCCGAAGGCGGAGACGAATCCAGCGGGCGTTAACGATTGGCGCCAATCGCGGCTAATTCCGGGCACATCGGCTGTGAAGCAAATCACAGAAATAGCTCAGGCTTGCGCAGGCGCAACGTCTGCAACAGCACGAGCGTCTTGGTGTCGGGCAGCCTGTTTTCATCGGCCATGCGCGCCAGATCGGCAAGGCCGATTTCGACGGCGACGGTAAACTCATCCTCGTCGACGCCGCCGCGGACTTCCGGCCGCGGCTCACCCGAATAGATCGCGAGAAAGAAGTGCATGCGCTCGGTCGACAGTCCGGGCATTGTCCAAGCGCTGAAAAGCGGCTCGAGCGAATCGAGCTTCAGGAGCGCCTCCTCCATGACTTCGCGATGCGCGCAGGTCGCGGCATCGACATCCTCGATGACGCCGGCCACGGCTTCGAGCACGTCCTGCTGCTTTGAGGCATAGAGCACCGGCACGCGCCACTGCCGAACCAGCACCGCCGTCTTGCGGACCGGATGGTAGGGCAACACGCACACCGCTTCGCCGTGATCCTCGATCTCGCGCTTGATCGTGCGCCCATCGGGCAGCCGGATCGTCGCCACCAGCAGCTTGCTCCAGCCGCCATAGACTTCATGCGTGTCGAGAATTGCGACGTTTTCGTTGCTTTGTTCCGTCATTCTGATTCCCTGAAAAGACCTGTTCCCTTGAAAAAACCCAATGCATCAGCGCGTGACCAGCGTCACGCCGAAGGCCACAAGTAAAGCCGCCAGACCCTTTTTCAACAGTTCGCGGCCCGACAGATCTTCGCGGCCGAGCCCCGGCCAGATAAGGCTTAGTACAACGCCGAAGGCAAAGACAAATAACGTCGTCGTCGAACCGATAGCCTGGACGATGCTCAGCGGCGCAAACATCAGCGCATAGCGGTTGCCCAAGCTGCCACCGAGATTGATGAACTCGTTGGAACCGTTGATCGACAACAGCGCAGCGGTATTGACGCGCAGCGTCGCTAAAAGTTGCCTGCGGTAGGTCGGGACCAAGAGCAGCGCGCAACCGAAGAGCGCCTCGCCCACATACATCCAGAACGTCGTCGTCCAGAATTCGACATCGAGCGCGAAAATCTTGAAGATCAAGCCGCTGAGCGCACCGGCGAAACCGCATGTCAGCATCAGCGCCGCCAAGCGGGCCTTGAACATGCGCCTGCCGTGCTCGAAACGAACCGAAACGATCAGCGCGCCGAAGATGATCATGGCGCCGCCGAGGAGTTGCGGCCCCGATAATGTCTCTCCGAGCACGAGATAAGCGAGCCCATAGCCGAACAGCGGCCCAGCCTGAAAATAAGGCGCCACCACCGAAGCTTCCTCGGTCTGCAGGGCCTGCAAATACAACAGCATCGCGCCCATATAGAGCAGGCCGGCGAGAATAATGAGCCCGATACTGGCGGCGCCGGGCGCGGTCACCGACGGCTCGTACAGCCAGATAAACGGCAACAGCAGCACGCCGACGAAGGCGGTGAACAAAAGCATCACCGCGACATCGCTTTCCTTGAAGAAGCGCTCGACGAGGTACTTGTCCAGATGGACGGAAATAGCCCAGAGCACCGGACCGGAGAAGGCGAAGACGACCCAGGACACTCAGCCTCCGTCAATATCGGTGGAACTCGGGGTGCTGGTCGCGAATTAGGATGTCGGCGGGAGTGGGGGATGTTACCCCTATTCGCGGCAGTTCGGCTGCCCTGGTGACGCCCAGGTCAGGCCTCTGGGCTGGCTCAATTTTGCCTTTCTGGTCAATACAGTAGCAACCAGAGGCGACGACTCCGGCGGCTTTAACCATAGCGGTAAGCCAGGGGTAACGAAATTCTGTGCACTGTCCTGCCTGCGAACGGCAGCCTCAAGGCGCCGACGCATGTGGAGGCTGGGGACCGAAATGATGAAGAAGATTATTGCCGGATGCTTCGTTTTGGGGGCGTTGGTCGCGGCGCAATCCGCATCCGCGGCCGATTTATCCGTGGCGCCGCTCTACAAGGCGCCGCCTCCGGTCCAAGTGAGCCCGGCCTATAATTGGAGCGGATTCTATCTCGGCGTTAACGGCGGCGGCGGCTGGGGCCACTCCAATTGGGACGCCAACGCCACTAGCGTTAATTTTTCAGGCGGCCAGGTCGGCGGCACCGCCGGCTATAACTGGCAATACGGCAACACCGTGCTCGGCCTCGAAGGCGATATCGACTGGTCGAGCTTCAAGGGCACGACCACGTCTTCGTTGTGTCCGAACGGCTGCACCACCAGCAATACGTGGCTCTCAACGGTGCGCGGCCGCGCCGGCTATGCGTTCGGCGGCGTCATGCCTTATGTCACCGGCGGCCTTGCCGTCGGCGATATCCGCGCCTCGACGCCCGGCTTTGCCGGCAACAGCACCACCAATGCCGGCTGGACCGTCGGCGGCGGACTTGAATTTGCGCTGCCCGGCAACTGGACGGCCAAGGCGGAATATCTGCACGTCGATCTCGGCAAGATGAATTGCGGCGCCAATTGCGGCATCGGGCCGACCGACAACGTCTCGATGCATGAGGACGTCGTCCGCGCCGGACTGAATTATCACTTCGGCTGGGGCAAATAAGCGCCCGCCGCGGCAGCCCTTCGCCACTCCCTCCCCCTCTCTTCTGCCGACACGCTTGTGCGTGGAGGCGGTAAAACCATACGTCGCGGCAGCGTTATTGGCCGCGACCATCCTGACGCTACATTTTCGGCTTAGACTGCGGGACATCGGCGCGAAGGGTCGCCGCTGTCGGCGGGGGCTGGAGCTTGGAATGACAGACGGCGCAAATGGGACGGCGGCGCGTCCGGCCGCGCAACCCTACGACGCCATCCGCGCGCTGCTTCGCGCCGGCAAGAACGACGAGGCCATCGTGCGGGCCTGTGCCATCGCCATCGCCCGGCCGGACGATCTCGTCGCCAAGGAATTACTGTTCGACGCGTTCTTTCAGAAGCGCGATTGGCCGCCGGCGCTGGCGCTGGCCGAGGAATTGGCGCGCCGCCAGCCGCAGGTCGCCCGGCTGGAAAAGGCGCTGATCGCGACTTTGTCGAACATGAAGCGCTATGACGAGGCGATCGCCCAGGCCTTTCAATATATCGTGCGGCATGGCGAGGACCTCACCATCCTCGACGCGCTGAAAGTGGCGCATTTCTATACCGGCAAGACCGCGCAGGCGATCCAATACGGCCAGCGCGCCATCGAGCTGCGCGACAGCGAAGCCTGCCGCGAGCCGCCGCCGGTCGCGGTGACCGTGCCGATGCGGCGCCGGCCGGTCAGAACGTGCTGTCGTTTTCGCTGTGGGGCACGCTGCCGTTCTACAGTTACGGCGCCATGATCAATCTCGCGCTGGCCCGCAAATTCTATCCGGGCTGGGCGTGCCGGTTCTACGTCGATGCCGAGCGTACCAAAACCCTGCGTCGCATTCTTGCGCGACAATGGCGGCGACGTGCGCAACATGGAGGATGAATATCCGGGCGTCGGCTTGTTCCAGCGCTTTCTGGTGATGAACGATCCCACGGTCGGCCGATTTCTGGTGCGCGACTGCGACGCCCGGCTCTCGGCGGCGGAAGCCGACCTCGTTCGGCAGTGGACCGAGAGCGGCTATCCGTTCCACGTGGTGCGCGATCACGTGTTGCACAACGAGTTGATGATCGGCTGCCTGTGGGGCGGCCGCACCGATTGCGGCATCGACATCGTCGCCCTGATGCGGCGCTATTTCAAATTCGGCCCGACCGCCAAATACGGCCATGACCAGCGCATGCTCGGCTTGATGCTATGGCCGCTCATTCGCACCCGTTGCCTGGTGCACGACAAACATTACCGGCTCGACGGCGTGCATACGGTCGCGCTGACCGATCCGAAGAGCCATTTCGGCGGCGGCCGGCAGAATCTCCCATCTGTGCTGGTCGAGGTCGAAAGCCTCGGCATTCCGCGGGTGCTCTAAGAGGAGAACTTTGTCTCTCATCAATGGGTTCGTTTCGTATTTTTGCAATTATAAAGTGCATAATACATTCAATCTAGTTTTGATTGAGCCTACATTGTTCATCGGCGAGACACCTCAAGTGACGGCTCACGGCTGTTGCCTGATCGGTAACGCACGGTGGTTACGGCATTTGCGTAACCGATGACGCCCCCGCGTGACGCTGTCAGAGGTCGGGACTCTCGCAACTTTAGAAGGTACCGTCTGCAAGAGCGGATGTCACACGTGAAGCTTGAGGTCTGAGTGACGTGTCACGCGAAACCGAAGTGACGTGTTCCACAAAACGATAACGAGTTAAACACAGAGGATGCTGGCAGCGAGGCTTAGTGCAACAGCACGTGGCCCGCTTGGATGGCCTGCTGCAATTGGGTCGTCGTCGTATTGGCAAGCGTAATGCTGTCGTTGTGCCCGAGATTGATGACCGCGTCGCCATGGACGTCGGTGGTGATGAGCGACTGCAATTCCTGGATTGTTTGCGCGTCGGTAAAGTGATTGAGCTCGATCGTGTCCTGCTGCGGATTGAAATTGGTGACGGTGTCGGCGCCGATACCGGGCGCGAAGACGAAGTTGTCGTTGCCAGCTCCGCCGATCGTCACAGAGACGGTTTGACTGAAATTGACTGCAGGGTTTTGAGCGTCGGACACATTCAGGGCGTAGGATTGAGTCAAAGTCTCGCCGGGCGCTAGATCGATTTGGTCGTTGCTGGCCATGAACTCGAAACCGATCGAGATATTGCCGTTGTTTGCAGTCGGCTGATCGAGCGCGAAGGTGCCGACATAATTGGATCCCTCGGGCGTGAAGCCCGCCTCGATACTGTCGGGCGAACTCGAATCCGCGAATGCGACATTGCCGACGACATTGGAAGTGCCTGGCGCAACCACCGGATCGACCTGCGGACCAAAAATGAAATCGGTCGCATGCAGATTGCCGGCGCCGACGCCGATCAAGGTGATGCTGTCGCCATGCCCGAGATTGCCGATAAGCGTGTCTTGGCCGTTATTGATCGACGACAATTGCAACTGGCTGAAGTCGGTCAAGCCGAAGCCGTTCAGATCGATCTTGTCGGCGGCTCCGTTCTGATTGGAGAAGTCGAAGACAACATCCTGACCGATCCCTGGATTGAAAACCAATGTGTCATTGGCCGACGTCGCAGCCGTCAAGCTCACGCGCTCCGTGGTCGAGACGTCGTGATGATCGGCAATGGTCACATCATAGGCTTGCGTGATCGGTTGTCCGGCTGACGGCGAAAAGAATTGCTGAACCTGGTTTCCGGCAAGCGTGAAGTGCCAGGCAACGGAACCCGTGCCGTTCGAATCGGCGACCGGATCGAGCGAGAAGGTGCCGAGATAACCGTCACCGCCATTGACCGGGGCGAAATTCGCCGTGTGCGTGTCATCCGTCGCCGTGTCGGCAAACTGAATGACTCCGTTGGCGACCGGAGCGGTGGTGACGTTGCCTGATTCCACCTGGAAGACATAAACGCCGGCGATCCCGGTGTTGCCGGTCGTGGTCGGCAAGCCGAGCATCAGGGACTGGTTGCCAGACTCGGCGAGTTCGAAATAATCGTTCGGGCTGCCATTTCCTGCCGAGTAGCCGGCGCGCGCCGGCGTGCCGCCCAAGCCATCACTGCCGCCGCTTGCGTCGCCCGCGGTCCAATTGATGGCCTCGTAGCGGAAGACAATATCGAAATTGCCGTCACCGAGACTGATCAACTGCAGCTGGAACGCATCGAGCTTGTCGGTGTGCGCACCATAATATCCGACATCGTCCCAGGTAACGGTCAGCACGTTGTTGGCGGCATCGAGGCTCTCGTAGACGAGATTCGAGCCAGTCGAATTGCCGCCCGTATTGGTATTAACGGCGCCGCCGCGCGTATCCACGTCAGCCCAGAACGGCGCAATAATCGGATTATTCGTCCCCGCCGTGATCCCGGTCGGCGTATATGTGCTGTTCGGGCCCGCGAAAGTAAGATTGCCGTTGTTGTTGATGTAGAGCGACGTGTAGTTGTGACCGAAGAAATCCAGACCCTTGCGGACCCGAACACCGAGGTGATGTTGATCGCCGACTGACGAGCCGTCATCGCTGCGTCGCACTGCCGTTGAACGTAACGACGCTTCCGAAGCCGTTCGTTCCGCCCAGCGTATTGATCAGATTGTGATTGTCGGTCAGATACGAGGCCGCCGCGGCGGTGAGCGCGCTGCTCGGCACCGATCCCGTCGCGCTCGTGCCGGTCACGTCGAGAACCGGCCGTCCGGACACGGTGAGCGAAATCGTCTTGGTCGTCGTCGCCGTCGCGTGCTCGGCATCGCTTTCCGATGCAACCACCGTGAGAATCGTGGTGGTGTCGGAGGCGCCGGCGTGCAACGTCAGACCGGCGAGCTGCGCCGCCGTCAATGTGACGCTGCCGTTCGCGATGCTTAGCGTGTCGTGATTGCTGTTGCTCAGGGCCGCACCGGACGGCAGGCCCGAGATCGTCACATTGCCCAACGTGTCATTCGCATGAGCGGCAATATCCGTAATATTGAGCGGCGCGGTCCCCCAGTCGTGAAGTGTGATGGAACCCGGAACCGTCAGCGTCGGCGCCGCCGGATTCACGGTCACATGCAGATTTTGGCTCGTCGAGGCGGTTGCTCCCGCGGTATTGATCGCCGTCACCGTGAGGTTGGCGCTGGTGCCGCCCGCGTGCAGCGTCAAGCCGGCGAGCTCCGCCGGTGTCAGCGTGATGCCGCCGTTGCTGATCGTGAGCGTATCGTTGTGGCTATCGGTGAGCGTTGCATCGGACGGAATGCCGCTGATGGTAACGGACACCGGGTCCTGCAGATTGAACGGCGTTTCGCCGATCCCGAGCGTCACCGCGTTGTCCTCATTCACCGACAACGCGCTGCTGATAATCGTGAGCGTCGGCGCCACGGGCAGCACGGCGCCTGTGGCCTGGCTCGTCGCCGTGGCGCTCATATTGTCGAGATCGTTGGTGGTGGCGACGACGCGAATATCGTAACCAACGTCGCCCGGCTGAACCTGGTAACTCTGCACGTCGCGCCCGAGATTTCGCTCCACTGCTGGCCGTTGCTGGATTTCTGCCACTGATAGCTGATGGTGGCGTCGCTGTCGTTGGTGGTCGCGCTCGCGGTGAGGATCTGACCTTCATGCGGCGATTGCCCAGCGCCGATATTGAGGTCGACCCCGGGATTTACGAAGGCGCCGATGTCGACCCTCGCCCAATTATGGGTGGTGAACATTGTGCCAGTCGGCCCGAAGGTCGTCGTCGGGCCGGCGACGCCGTTCTCGACCAATTCGAAGCTTCCGGTGATCGCTGTCGCGTTGGCTACATGGGCAAGCTGGAACTCGACCTGATTGTTAGCGGCGAGTTGCGCGGAAGTCAGCGTCTGGCTGGCGAGGATCGTCGATGTGCCGGCGGCGGGGTCGGATTGTATCAGCTCGACGACGGTCGAGCCGTTGCTGCCGCCCTGCACGACGAGGCGGACATTCTGGTCGGGATTGTTTGCTGCCGACCCATCAGTAAGCTCAATTCCGTAATTGCCATGTGGGTTAGCCGTCAGACCAAAGGTCGCGCTGACCGTGAAGGCGGCCGCAATCTTTAGGCCCATTGTGCTGTTGGGATCGGTATTGGTGTTCAAAAGCGCGATGTCGTAATAGCTGCCGGGCACCACTGAGTTTGGCGCAAGACCCGTCGACGACATGACTGCCTGTCCGCCGGATTCGGTCCAGGTGCTCCCGAAGGTGAAAAAAATGATCGGCGTGGCTACGCCGTTCGACAAGATCGTACTCGAAGCCGGCGGCGCCTGGCTGAACGTGTTGTTGTAGATCTGGCTGCCGTTCTTGACGATCGAGAGATCGTCGACCGTGTACGTAAAGGCCGGAGTAATGACCGGGGTGGCGTCGGCGACAGGGGTAGTCGGCGTACTCGACGTGGTGATCAGTTGGCCGCTTGAATTGGTGAAGGAGCCCTGCACGCGAAGCAGATCGCCTTCTTCGGCCTCGGTCAATTGCAGGAACGAACTCGGCGCGTCCGTTGTAATTCCCGGCGATGGCGCCGCCGACATTGGTCCAGGTGGCGCCGCCGTCGCTCGAACTCTGCCACTGGTAATAGACGGTCGCGCCGGCATCGGCTGCGTCGAGGACCGACTGCGCGACCAGCGTCTGACCTTCCTGGACGGCGAGATTGTCGACCACCGACAACGACAGCTGCATCGGACTTGCAATCACGTCCGTGCCGCCCGTGCCGTCACTTGTCAGCGCGAAGCTGCTCGCTGAATAGACGCCGGCAAGGTTGACGCTCTCGCTTTGCGTCCCGTTACTGATCGTCAGAATGCCGCTGCCGTCATTCGTCTGCTTCCAGGTGACGCCTTCGCCGCTTGCCGAATAGGCCAGCGCCTTCAAATCGACCGCGTCGCCGGTGCCGAAACCTGTGACGGTGCCGGAAAAGTCGTGTTGATCCTGATGATCGAGCACCAGCGTGCTGGCATCAGCGAACGCAACCATTTGCGCGTCGGTCGAGCCAAGCTCCAAGGTACCGTCATGTTGGATCGTCGCCGTTCCCCCGCCGGTGACGGGGCCGCCGACGAAGACTGTTCCGCCGTCAGCGATGATGGAGCCTTCGTTGTCGAGCGTGCTGTTGAAGATATTCAGCGTGGCGCCGTCGGTTGCTTCGAACGTGGCCTTATTGACGATCGTATTGCCCGTCTCGAGCACAAGCGCGCTGCCGGCAGTGTCGGCATCGAACGTGCCGATCTCATTATCAATCGTCAGACCGCCGGCATTGTTGCCCATCTGGCCGTAGCCGTCGAAGGTGTTGCCCTCGTTAATCAGAGTTCTGAGTTACGAGCCCGTGGTTGCCGCCATTCTCGGTGACGGTGCCAGACCCTTCGAACGTAATCTGCGGGAAACTGACGTCGAGCATGCCGGCATGAATAATGTGGCCGTCATTGTCGATGACGACGGGGCCTGATCCGGTGAACGCGCTGATGCCGGCCCAGGTCAGCGTATCGCCGGCATCGATCCGGATGCTCGGCAATTCGCCGCCGTCGATAACGAGATGGACGCCGTTAAGAACGACGTTGTCGAGCGTCAGCGTCACGTCGCTCTCGACGGTCAAGTTGCCGCCGTTCACCGTCGTGTTCGAAATGGCGGTATCGGCCGTGACGTCGATCGCGCCTTGAGGGGCGGTGCTCTCATTGGCGAGGAAAATGTCGTATTCCCCGTTGCCTGTTCCGCCGGTGAAGATTCCCTGAGCTTGCGGATCGAATTGTCCTGTTACCGTCGCGGTATTGCCGTGGCCGTCTTCGACCGTCCCCATGAGCGCGTCAGGCCAAGGCGCATTGGGGTTATACCCGGTCGGCGTATAGACGACGCCGCTCTGCAAGGCGGCGTTGACGGCGTCGAGCGAGCCTGAGAATTCCAAAGTGCCGTGGCTGCCATCGTTGCCATCGACGATGGTCAAGCCCGAGCCAGGCGCGACGGCAGCGAGCGTGCCGTGTTCGACGCTCAAGGTCACCGTCAGCGTCGTGCCGGCGGCGTTGTAGTCGGTGACGCCCAGGCTGCTGAATTTGACCGTGCCGTTGGCGGCGGAGAGGAGTTGTGCCTGCCCGTCACCGACTAGCACATCCTGGCCGATATTGAAGGCCAGCGCGGCGCCGCCGAAGGCCGCGACGGTTCCGCCGTTGCTGACGGCATTGACGAGCTCATTCTGACCGTTGTCTGGACCGGCAAATCCCGTCGAGACCAGTTCGGGGCCGCTCGCCACCGCGCCGGTCACTGGATTGATCGCCACGATATAGACCTGCGGCGCGCCATTGGCGCCGGGAAGATTGCTGGCGTCGCTGGCGAACGTGACGTATTGCCCGTCGGGGCTGATTTCCGGCCGGATGCTGTTACCCAGTCCCGGCGCGCCGCCGGCCGCGACCGACACGAGCGCAATGGTGTGGGTCTGCAGATCGTAGAGATAGACGTTGCTGTCGCCCGCGGGCGTGCCGCCCCCGGGGGCGAGATTGGTAGCGGCGCTTTGGAACACCACGAAGCGTCCGTCGGCGCTGAATGACGATGCCCAATCGTTGTTATTATGCTGGCCAAGCGACGTCGTGCCGCTGTCGCCATTGCCTGACTGGCCTCGATTGTTGACCGAGACCATCTGCAGCGTGTTGTGCTGCGTGTCGTAGACGTAAACCTGGGCAATGCCGTTGGTATCGCCGGTCTGGAACGTCGACTCGCCGACAACGACCTTCGACGACGTACTCCAGAAGCTGACATATCGTCCGTCGGCACTGATCGCCGGGTCTTCGACCGATGCGCCGTTGCCGAACGAATCCGTCTGATTTTCCGGCTGTACGAAATTCGGATTGCCGGTGATCTCGGTCAGGACATTGCCGCTCCGGTCCATGACCAAAATATCGTCGCCGAAGGTTTGGCCGATTGGGCCGTTCGAGCTTGCGACAATGAATTGACCGTTGCCGCTGATTTGGGGCTGCCCGGCGCTCGAATGTAGCAGCGTAACCTGATGTCCGTGCTCGGCTGCGTCGTAGAGGAAGAGGTCGGAGTGTTGTTGGTCGGCGGCCCGAATTTTGGGTATCTGTAGTGGGGACCTGATAATTGCCCTCGAAAACGACGTAATGGCCGTCGGCGCTGATCGAGGGAATGTTGCCGAACGTTTCTCCATCGTGGAGATCGGTTAGGAACGAGCGCGATATGTCGGTGATTTGGCTGGCATTGTAGAGATCGATCGCCGCCGATATCGCCGCTGCCTTGCCCCGGCAAGCTTGTCGCAGCGATAAATGCAACGTGAACTGCCGTCGGCGCTCATGGCAGGCGCGATGGCAAAGAAGTGCGGCACGGAAATTTCCGAGACGGATTGCGTGGTTTCCGCTGCCGGCGCGAGATCGACGGTACTGCCGTTGATCGTGGCGCCATCGAGCGTCAGCGTCGCGCCGGCCTCGACAGTCACCGCGCCGTCATTGATCGTCGCGCCGCCTGTGATCGTGGTATCGGCCGTGATGTCGAGCGCTCCGGGCGCCGTCTGGTTCAGATTGTCGACGAAGACATTGGCGAAGCCGGGATTGGCGGTCGGCCCCAGATTGTCGGCGACACCACCATACGCGACGACCGAGCCATCGGCGCTCAATGTCGAGGCGAGGTCGCTTTCGCCATTCGCCGGCGTGCCGTCGGCGGCGGCGGAGGCCAGCGTGATCGCGCCGGTCTGCGTATTGTAGACATAGGTCTCCGCGGTACCGTCGGTGCCGCCGGCGACGATATTGGTCGCATCGCTGGAGAAGCTGACATAATTGCCGTCGGCGCTGATTTCCGGGCGGTCGCTGGCGCCGTCGGCAGCGGCCCCGCCGACGCCGGCGGAAACGAGCTGCGTGGTATGCGTCCAGGTGTCGTAGAGGAAAATATTGGAGTCGCCGGGGTGGTATTACCGGCAAGGTTGGCGGCGGCGCTCTGGAACACGACATAGCGGCCGTTGGCGCTCAGTGACGATGTCCAGTCGCTGTCGTGCTGGTCGCCGAGCGACAGCGTGCCGCTGTCGCCGTTGCCTGGCCGGCCGAGGTCATTGACCGAGCCATTTGCAGCGTGTTGCTCTGGCGGTCGTAAACATAGACCTGGGCTGTGCCGTCGCTATCACTGGTCTGGAACGTCGAGACCGCCAACGATGCTGATTTGCGGATGACGTGCTCCAGAAGCTGACAAAGCGGCCACTGCTGCTGACGCCGGGATCGTAGACCGATCCGATATTGCCGAAGTTATCGGACATATTGTCGGGCGGCGTGTAATTGGGATTGCCCTCGATCTCGGTGAGGACCGTCCCGGCATCGTTCATCACCAGGACGTGGACACCGCTATTGCCAGTCGAATTGCCCTCCGACGCAATGAACTGGCCGTTGCCGCTGATGACGATTGCGCCGCTGGCTTCGGTTAGGCACCGTAAGTGTGCGCCACGCGGTCGTAGAGGAAACCTTCCGTTTGGGTGAAGGTCTCGGCCGTTGCCGCCGTATTTATTCGTGAACTGATATTCGCCGCTGAACACGACGTAACGGCCGTCCGCACTAATCGACGGTATGTCGTGGAATGCTCGCCCGCGTGCGGTCGCCGCGAGAGCGCGAAATGTCCGTCACACGGCCGGTGGCGGCATTAAAGAGTTCCATATGTTCGCCGCTGTCGCCGGACCCGGGCAGGCTGTTGGAGAACAAAGGCGATGAATTCGCCGTCGCCACTCATGGCCGGCGCGTAGCTGTGGAGGCCGGGCACGGAAATTTCCGAAACCGACTGGATTTGTTCCGATCCCTGCCCGAGATCGATCTCGCCGCCGCTGATCGAGATACCTGAGAGCGTCAGCGTATGGCCGGCATCGACCTGTATGATGCCACGGGTATTGGCGACGGAATTCGTCAGCGTGAACGACTCGGCAAAATCAATCGTGCCGGCATTGGTGAAAGACGTCGAACCGCTGAAGGCGCCATTGCCCGAGAGCTGGAACGTGCCGGCATCGATCGTCAGCGGACCGCTAAGCGTGAGCGCGCCCTGATCCGACAGTGTTGCATGGGCATTGTCGAGCGTCAGCGAAGCGACTGTTACAGACGCGCCACTCGGAAGAGTGACAACATACTGCGCGGCGGCGGACTGATCGATGAGCACGCTATCAATGCTGCGCGGCAACGCGCCGGCGCTCCAGTTCGTGGCAGCGTTCGCCTATCGGTCCAGGTGCCGCCATTGGTATTGATCCACTCGTCTGTCAGTGCAACGACGGGAACAGTCGCAGTCTCCGCGCTGGTGTGCGTGACGGCGACGCCGTTGTCGTTGGTGGCGGTGGCCTTGACCTCGATCTTGAAGCCTTCGTCGGCCTCCTTGACCTGGTAGGTCGAGCCGGCGCCAATCGCATTGGTGAAGTTGTCGGCCGACGAGTACCAGGCATAGCTCAGTGCATTGTCGGCTTGTCCCGCCGTCGCCGCGGCGGTGAGCGTCTGGCCTTCCTGTGCGGTGCCGCCGATGGTCGGCACCGTCACCGTCGGCGTGGCATCGATGACCGCCGTCGTCTGCGCGCTGGTCTGCGTGACGGCGACACCGTTGTCGTTGGTGGCGGTCGCCTTGACCTCGATCTTGAAGCCCTCGTCGGCTTCCTTGACCTGGTAGGTCGAGCCGGCGCCGATCGCAGTGGTGAAGTTGTCGGCCGACGAGTACCAGGTATAGGTCGGTGCGCTGTCGGCTGACCCGCCGTCGTCGAAGCCGTGAGCGTCTGGCCTTCCTGTGCGGTGCCGCCGATGGTCGGCACCGTCACCGTCGGCGTTGCATCGATGACCGCCGTCGTCTGCGCGCTGGTCTGGTTATGGCAACGCCGTTGTCGT
>CAWEMR010000006.1:0-33580 GCA_963810085.1 uncultured Alphaproteobacteria bacterium
GCTTCTGCGCGCGTTTCGATCAGCGGCTAGCGGAAAGAGTGAAACAAATGCCCATAGAAACGGCTGCAATAACCATATCGCGTAAGGTTGACAATGAATTTGGCGGAGATTTGGACGCCGGTTGATTGCTACTTGCGTCGTTTCGATTAGCTTCGCGATTACAGTGCAATCCGGTCTGCAATGGAAAAAAGCACCCTTTCGAAGAAGCGAGTAAACGCCGAAATGTTCGCGCATAAGACGGCAGCTGGCCGGCTCTTAGGTCTTAATCTCGTAGATTGGTCAATGCTTCTCGGCGGCCTAGCGCTGGCAGTCCTGCTGATAGCAATCAGCTAACCCTCAAACCGCCATCAAGTCTTGTAAGAATTGTACATGCAACTGGATAGCAGCCCTCTCGAATAGGTGAGGCATTCTTGACTTCAGATAAGGACCGACAGCAGGCAGAGAAAACGTTTAAGCGACAGGAGCCTGGGCGGCATCGTCGTAAGGCGCTGATCGAGTATGAAATTCACGCTGTCGCCACTCGCGAAAAGACGGAGCGGTTAAAAGCGCTTCGATTGGCCAAGGAAGCCGAGTCGCAGAAGTCGAAGAAAGATAAGTGAAGCTTCTATTATGCCAGGCCCGGCCACGGGCGCGCCCGATAATCAGCGATATTTTATTCTCGTTGGGCTCTGTGGTCTCGTGTTTAGCTAGGGTGAAGCTACTCTGCGCAAGCGAACACCGGCGCCGCCACGCCACGGTTCTCCTTGATAAAGTCGACGCCTACCCCCGCAATCGCCTCCTTGAGTGCAAGCACGGTCGATATGTGCGACGCCATGGTGCCTGCCTGGGACTCGAGCCGCCTAATCGTCGGTAGCGAAATTGATGAAGTCTCTGTAGGCCGCGCTGATCCCATCGCAAGAGGCGCTCGCGTGGCGCGGATCGACTCGCTGCTCAGGACAAGCGACGCAATCTGTCCGAGCTGAAATTCGAAAACGAACCCAAATCCCTAGCAACCGTTAAGGAAGCATCGCGCCCGAGGCATTTCAGGCACTTGGAGGTGCGCCCTCGACCGGATCGGTCGATACGAAACAACTCTTCGTCAAGCCGCCCAGATCTTATTCGCCCTCAATAATGGCGATTGAATAGGACCTCTGCCACGAGTGATCTTTACTACGCTATCGGCCGCGGATAGTAATCTTAGCCAGCCAGCCATGGGTTCGACGCCCGAATGCAGGGCCAAGCACGCGGCAAATATTTCATTCTCCTTTTGGCGCTCACGCTCTGGGCGCTGGCGATGGTAGTTCCTGATCTCTACCGTCTGGTTCAACCTCTCGGCTCATTCGGCTTCTACGCCAATAATGATGGCCTGGTCACCGACGTTCGGGGACCTTTTCCGAATGACGCAGCGTCACCTGCTTTTCAGGCAGGGGTGCGACCCGGCGATCGTCTGGACTTGACCCAAATGCGCTGCATTCAGCTCCGCACGCTTACATGCTCGAGTGCGATGGCGGCGCTTGGAGGCATGCGCCTCGTCAATGATGGCGAACGGGTCGAATTGTCATTTGTCGCAAGCCCAAAGAGACCGGCCTATCAAGTCGATATAGTCGCCAAACAACGGCCGTACAGTTGGCCCGTTTTGTTGGTTTTACTGCTCGACCAACTGGCCGCGATCCTCGTCATTCTGGCCGCTGGCTGGTTGGTCTTGACCAAGCCTGGTGTCATGACGTGGGGATTCTTTCTTTATGTAATTTGGTTCAACCCCGGCCAGTCCTATAAATTTTATGCGTTCTTGTTGCACTACGCTCCGGCCGCGTTGCTGGCGCAGAACATTGCCGGCGCAATCGCGCAGGGCGCGGGGTCCGCCGGCTTTATCGCCTTCGCACTACGGGCGCCAAACGGCGTGATGACCCCGCGCTGGCGGTCGGTCGAACTGTCGCTCCCTACGGTCGGGATCTTGGTCGCGCTGTTGCTGGCGTTGAGTTACGCAAATCTCTTCGGTTATCCGACAGAGATCATTACTAGGCTGGGAGTATTGAGCGGGCTTGTCGTTGCAGCCTGCGCGTTCATGATACTGTTGGCTCGGCAAAGGGAGTTGCCGCCCCAGGACTTTCAGCGGCTACGTTGGGTAATTTGGGGGTGCCTGATCGGCCTTCCGGCATTAGTGCTCGCAGACGCTGGCACCACCACGACCTTGCTCAATCTTATTTGGAAAGATTATTCCCCGCCCGAACAGCTCTGGGGGCTCATCTATCTCATCAATGGCGTGCTCTGCCTATTCGTCAGTGAGGCGGTGCGCCGGCCCTATGTCGTTACTGTGAGCATCCCGCTGCGTCGCGTGACCATTCTTGGTCTCATCCTCAGTTTGCCGATCCTGTTCCTCCATCGAGAGATCGACTACGTCGGCGAGGTCATCAGCGAAAGTGTCGCGTTGCCGGCCTGGGTCTGGATTTTGATCGCGGCGGCTACGCTTTTCCTGATGTCAAAAGTTCATGATATCGCTGTCCATCACGTCGATCGGCTCTTCAGTCGTGCCATCGCGGAAACGGGAGAACAGCTCGGCAATGCCGTTCTCAATGCGGCGAATTTTGCCGAGATCGAGGCCTATCTTGTCCAGGGAGTACGCAATGCATTGAGTTTTGCCTCCGCAAGCGTCTTTCGCGAGGAAAATCGAATATTCCGACGCACCGCGTCGGATCAGGGTTGGGATGACACAGAAGCACAAGTGCTCGATCCAAGCGATCCGATGCTCGAACTGGCGCGCGTCCACCGCCCATTCAGCGTCAACTCCGAGGCTGCCGTGCGCAGTCATCTGCCTAAGGGCCTGATGCAGCCGATCTGCGCAGTCCCGATTGGCGATCGGCTACGCTGCGTGGCACTCGCACTCTATGGACCGCATTTGACCGGCAATGATCTCAACCACGACGAACGGACCATGTTGGCCGAGCTTGCCGACAGAGCAGCGAGTGCATTCATGAAGCTTTCAGAAGAGGAGTTGCGCCAGCGCATCGCCGCTCTAGAAACAGAGCTCAACATCATCACTGCCCAAAAGACAAGCTCGACGGCATGACGTGCCCCTTACGCCGTGCGACATTCGAGAAATATCCCGTTCACATCAAATTCAAGCTGCTGAGTTCCGATTAGGCGGTGCTGTATGTCGCCGTGCGCGGGGGATTGTCCGCTAGGAGCAGTCCCAGGATGGCCGTGAATGCCACATAAGCTTGGGCGGGTGCGCCCAGAACGACGGCGCTATTCCGAGACCTCATTCATGACTTGTCGGACGGCGTCGATGACTTTGCGCATTTCGGCGGTAGGATCGCCCAAGGTTACAAGGTCGAGATGCTGTTCGATCGGGTGTTCGGTTCGCAACTCGACCGCATCTGACTTCGTCACGATACCGAGCTGCGATAGGCCCAATGCTCCGGGCATTATTTCCGTGATGTGGATGACCTGCGAGCTAGCCTGTACAAGAATGGAATTTGGAGCGTTTATGCCCTTGCCGGCGAGCAGGTCATTCTCAATCGAGGCCTGAACTCCTCCGCCCTCCTGAACCATCACAATTCTAATCGGCAGATCTGGGCCTCCGATGTCGTGCCAATTTTTAGTCTCACCGAGCAAGATGTGGCGCATATTCTCGTCGGTTATCTTGTGAACCGGATTGTCTCGATTGACCGCAAACGCCATGCGCGCGTTCGCTATATTGAAAGTTTGGAGCCGGCCAAATGGTAGATCGGGGTAGTCCGATTTCAGAGCTTTGATTTCATTTTCAAGGGGCCCTGAGATCATTGCAAAATCGCCGGACTTTTCGAACAAAGCGAGAAGGCCTCAACTCGACTTGTTGGGCACGACAGTTAACTTGTGACCGGAAGCTGATTCAATAGCGTGTTGATGCGGCTCCATTACGCGGTGCGCAAACGTCGTCGATCCTTGTACGACATAAGTCTGAGCAGCCGGATTCGTGGAATCCTGAGTCCGTCCCACCGAATACGGCAATAGGAAAAGCATCGAAACGAAAGCGACATTGATATTAAATTCTCGGCGCTTGAGCGGTCCAGAACGATTTTTCATGAGGCCGAAGTTATTGTCTTCGAGTTACTCGCGGATTAAGCAACCAACTTCCTTGATCAAAACTTCGCGAACCCGTCGCACCGCTTCCGCACGCTTGCGTTGTGCCGGACAGCCAATGACCGACAGCAAGCCCGGCTAAAACGGCTGAAAAAAGCACCCTTAGCGAACAAGCGAGTAATTGAAATGTTCGCGTGGGTTCATTGGGATGGTCGCAGGCGCAATTCCCGTTGAGCCGCGTCGATTGCTGTCGCGCTCTCGGCCACTGCGAAGCGGATCATCACGTGATCGTTATCAGACATTGTGCGAAAGGCGCGACAGCGCGTCGCAGCGCTGGCGCCGGATTGCCCTAATTCGGTCGAAGCACAAAACTACGAAGTTGATCGTAGAAGTTTGAATCCGGGCCCCTCTGGCGAGGACGTCGATCGTTATCGGCCAACCTCGCGATGTCGGATCAACTGTCCCGCGCTGGTCGCGCCGGGTCGGTCGACATCGGGGCTCTAAAAACCTCATCATCCCGACAAGACTGGCCTGTGTTCCTCTGGCGCGCCCACGGCGCATTACAGAAGAGGATCACCATGGTAGACGAATTCATTCGCCCGAGCACAGCTGCTGAGCACACTGGCGACCAGCCCAATCGGCGCGACGAAGAGGTGATGCAGGCGTTGGTCACCGCCGGCGCACTCGTGGCGCTCTCCGACGGTCAGCTGAAAGACGTTGAACGCGAAGAATTGTTGGATTTCATCGAGAAACAGGGATTTGTATCAAGCATCTCACGAAACGAGATCGCCGAAGCTTTCGATAATTGCACGCGACAACTTGAAGGTCGGAACAGCGCAAACGTGATCGTGGATGCACTTCGTCCCTTAGCTGGGCTCTCGTTGGCATCCGTTGTGGTTCGCGTTGCTGATAGGGTCGCTGTTGCCGACGGGACAATTCAACCCGGCGAGTTGCGGGCCCTCAAACTGATACGGTTGGTCATGAAGACTCTACGTCCAGTTGACCGTCCTCGATATTTGCAACCGTGTGATTCGCGTTCACGTCAGCATCAGGCCACGCACTCAACGCACCACTCCCTCGAAATTCCGCCGCGTATAAAGTATTGAATTATAGTTTGTTTTATTCCGCTCGCCTCGGTCCTCTTTTCGTCTCGGACCGCCTCCGCTAAGCTGCCGCCGACTAGAGGTGAATGTTATTCTTTTAGTGAGTTTATGGCGTGATCAATATTGTGGTTCCGATGGCGGGACGGGGCTCGCGTTTTGCCGGAACGGAATTTGGTATGCCGAAGCCGCTCATCCAGGTTCGTCCTGGAAAGCGGATGATTGATTATGTCATTGACTATCTGACGCTCCCTGAGCGGCACCGATTTTTCTTCATTTGTCTTGGCGAGCATGATCGCAACTTCGACTTGAAGAGTTTTTTTCGCGGCAAAACGAGCGGCCACGAAATCATTGTTACGGAAAGGCTGACGGCGGGTCCTGCCGCCTCTGCCCTATTAGCCGAACGCTTCATCGAAAACGAAGAGGAGCTTTTGGTCGCTTATTGCGACATGTTCTTGACCATCGATATGGTCCGTTTCTTGGAATGGAGCCGCCGCCACGGTGCCGACGGGGTTGTTATTGCCTATCCGTCAACGAACCCGATGGATTCCTATGCGGAGATTGATGCCACAGGTCGTGTTGTACAAACCGCGGAAAAGATCTTGATCAGCGACACGGCGACGGCCGGCCTTTATTATTTCCGCAGAGGCAGGGACTTTGTTTCGGCCGCCCGCACGATGCTCACCAACGGGCGGGATCAAAGCGTCGAGTTATTCGTCAATCCCTGCTTCAATGAATTGGTTCAATGCGGCAAAACCGTACTTGCCTATTCAATTCGCCACGACGAGAAGATCGAGATGGGAACGCCGGACGATCTTCGGCGATCATGCCTTTGGCTTGGCCAGTCAGCAGTCCAAACCACCGCACGGTGACCCTCGATGCGCTTCCGCTATAAAATTTATAAAGTTTTACGATCCATCGCGGACGGCTTAAGACTTCATCCGATGCGGACCCTGCGTCATATATTGATCTTCAATCCATTCGCGCGCAAGACATGGTTAAGCCTCAGTCTCAGCAATCATGGTGAAAAATTTCTGAGGGATTTCTTGGAGGCATGCGGCGAAGCAGACGTGTCCCCCTTTCTCATGTGGGGAACGCTGCTCGGCTGTGTCCGGGAAGGGGGCTTCCTCAAGCACGACTACGATATTGATTTAGGCATCCTTGCCCGGGACTGGCCGAAACGAAGCCCACTGATTGAGGCGATGCGCAGACGCGGTTATGGCCTCGGGTTGAGCGGCAATTACAAGATGAGATTCATCCGCCCCGATTTGCCCGTGTATTTGGATGTTGATGTCTTTATTCTCTGGGGAGGCAAGATGGTCTGTTGTCACTACCACGAAAGCGGCATGGATGGCGCATGGTTTCCTCCCGATGCATTCAACAATTTCCGTAGCCTCACGTTCGCGGGCACGCGCGTATCAATTCCGGATCCACCCGAGCGCGTTCTTGAAACGGCGTACGGCGATTGGCGCACCCCGGTAACGAAACACAAGTCGTGGTGCATCCCCAACAGGCTTCATATTGCGGAGGGTGAGACCTGGCCGAAGCTCACGGACGAATGCACCTAACTGGCCTTTGTCCGCTTTGGGTCATTCGCGGGCGGGTCAAGCTAGGAGCGGGTCCTTCCATGTCGCCTGTTAGCCCGAAAGCGGAAGTAAAATCGGGCTATTGGCGTTCGCCTATCGTGTGCGGAACTTGATCGAACGGTTCTTCAACAAGATCAAGCTACGGTCTCGTCCTGTGCCGAGCAGGGTCCAACGACTTAACGACCGTTAAGAGCAACCCCGCATCCGAGCCACTGGGGCATCGGGGGCGTGCCCTCGACCGGATCGGTCATTGATCTCGACGCGGCGAGCAGACTGATCAAGGAGCGAAATGAACAGAAAGCCGTGGAAAATAGATAAGGGCTCACGTCCAATTACGGGACGCCAGGTTTATCCCTAAAACCGGTCATTCGTCGGCGCCAATCCAGCGCTGACTTGCGCATTACCTTCTGCGGCAGAGGCTCTTTGTGGCGGAGGTCGTCCAAATAAGATTCTCCAATCGCCGAGAGTCGCCACGCCTCCACGAACCGGAAGGTTGAAAGACGCTCGGCGGCATTCGAAATCGACGCTTCGGGATGCGCCCTGGATGCTTCTATGGCGGTAGCAAGATCGGTTGACGCATCGCGTGCGTGGGCATTTGGCATCTCCGTAGCTTGGGCAACTTCGGTTTCGATCGCAACCGGAGTGTCGCCAGGCGGGGCTGTGGCAACAATGGCAGCCGCAGTTTGTTGCGGCTCCATGGCGGCAGCCGGCTCGATGGCAACTGATGCCAAAGTTATCGCTGCTTCCTCTGCAAATGCCGCTTCGGGATGCCCCTCGGATGCTTCTATGGCGGTAGCAAGATCGGTTGACGCATCGCGTGCGTGGGCATTTGGCATCTCCGTAGCTTGGGCAACTTCGGTTTCGATCGTAACCGGAGTGTCGCCAGGCGGGGCTGTGGCAACAATGGCAGCCGCAGTTTGTTGCGCCTCCATGGCGGCAGCCGGCTCGATGGCAACTGATGCCAAAGTTATCGCTGCTTCCTCTGCAAATGCCGTTTCCGGAGCCGCGAGCGTTGCGTCAAAATCTGTATCACTGCCCACAATGTCGGGAATTTCAGAAATATCTTTGATAGCTTTTTCGACTGTGAGCAGAGCCCGGTATGCCGATGTCGTCGTCAATCGGTCCAGAATTTCTTGCCTGGCCGTCTCTAAATGAACGACGAGGTCGCAAATAGCAGCGACTTCCGCTATCGCCTTCTCGACGGCTAAGAGCGCACGATACTCTGGCGCCTCCATCAATCGCCGTGTCACCCTCTCCCGAACGATCTCAAGCGCTTGGATGACAGGGTGCGACGCGACCGGCGGTAGCTGCGACATCACAAAACCCACAACTAAACCACATACCTCACCGCATAATAACTTAATTGAAGCCCCATGCCAAGGAAATGGGGCGATGCGACAGCACCTCATCGACGCGCCGATGGTCGATCTCGACGCATCAAAGAATGCGACGAACACCAGACCATAGGGGAGGGGGCCCCCGACCGCGTCCGGCTCGAGAGCGTTACTATTGCCAGGTTATGAGCGCAGCAAAGGGGCTTACTGGGGGTTACTGGGGCTTACTGGGGCGCTGTCCTGAAAGTGCTGATCTGATCAATGACCGGCTTCCAAAGGGCCTGTTCCGATTGAATGAAGGCCTTCAATTCCGCGGGCGTCATTGGGTTGATATAGCTTGCAAGGTCTTCAAACCTTTTCTTCATCGCCGGCTCGTCAAGGACCGCGCGCAGGTCGTCGCTGATCTTGCTGGCAATCGGTTGCGGCGTGCCGGGTGGTGCCATCAGCGCGAAGAAGCCGAGCGCGCGCGGAATAGCGGGCAAGGTTTCGGCGATAGTCGGCGTGTCCGGCCGGTTCGGCAGGCGCTTGGCGGCGCCGACAGCGAGAAGCTTGAGCTGGCCGCCCGTAATCGCCCCCGCGAGGCTCGGCAACCCGTCGATAATCACCTGGATGCGCCCGCCCATGACATCGCTCAAGCCCGCCGGCGTCCCTGGATAATTGACCGAAGTCCAATCCAGGCCTGCCGCGAGCTTGATCCATTCGGAGGTCAAATGCGGAATGCCGCCGCGGCTGAGCACCGCAACATTGACCTGACCGGGCCGCTTTTTCGCATAGTCAATGAGCTCGCCGAGCGTATTGATGCCAAGCGACGACGGTACGGCAATCGCCATCGGTTGTTCGCAGACAAAGCCAATGGGAACAAAATCGCGCAAAAGATCATACGGAAAGTCTTTGGCGATCTCCGGCAGCGCGACGAAGGTCGACGACAGCGCGAACAACAGCGAATAGCCGTCGGGGGGCGCCGTGCCCGCCACTTTCATGCCGATCGAGCCGGCCGCGCCCGGATGGTTGGTTACGAAAACCTGCTGACTCCAGCGTTGCGATAATCCTTCGGCCACCATCCGCGCGATCACGTCTGGGGCGCCACCAGCGCCAGTGGTGACGATCAGCTTCACCGGTGCCGAAGGAAACGTTTCCGCGGCCGCGACCGAGAGGTTGGCCACAGCAAGCGAAAGCACAGCGGCGATGATGATGCCGAAGATTTTCGCGCCTGGATTGTCGCTAATCGGCATGGACCGGCTGGCTTCATGATCGCGCGTTGGCCATCGCTATACCACCTTCGACCTGCGCATTTGCGCGGTAGCCGCCTCGTCGTAGCCAAGCTCTTTGAGCACCTGATCAGTGTGCTCGCCGAGCGTCGGCGCGGGCAAGTCGGAGCCGTCGCGGCTGCCGTCGATACGGACAGGGCGACGGATCGCGGTCTGCGCGCCTTCGGTCGGGTGCTGGAGCGTGCGGAAAGTTTCGAGGTGCTTGACCTGCGCATCGTCGAGCACGTCCTCGATCTTGTGCACTGGCGCGAACGGCACATCGTTGGCCTCAAGCAACGTCATCCACTCGCCGCGCGGCTTTTTAATCAGTACTTCACCCAAGGCGTAGGTGAGCGGGACGAAGTTCTTGATGCGCTGTTCCCGACTTACGAATCGAGGGTCCTCCGCAAGATCGCGACGCGCAATCGCGGTCAGCAAGCCCTCCCAGAATTTCGGCTGCGACGACAAATGCACTGCGAGCAGCTTGTCGTCGGCGCAACGGAACGCGAACGAGTGCGAGCTGGCGACGCGTGTCCATGGATCGTTCTTGATTGCCATTTGGGTGTAGTTCGCGAACGGGTCGGGAATGAAGGAGATCGCGGCTTCCAGCATGTTGACCTCGACGCGCCGACCGCGACCGGTGCGTTCGCGATCGTACAGCGCTCCGAGAATGCCGTAACAGGCGAACATACCGGTGGCGTTGTCGGGGATGGTCGGACCACTGGCCTGCGGATTTTTCGGATCGAGCAATAGACTGGCGATGCCGCTGAGTGCCAAGCCGACAGTGTCATAGGCCGGCCGCCCGCTATAGGGGCCTGACGCGCCGAAACCCGTGATCGAGCAATGAATCAACCTGGCGTTCGCCGCGCTCAGCGCCGCCGCGCCAAAGCCCAGTCGATCCATGACGCCGGCGCGGTAGTTCTCAATCAAAATGTCCGCACGCGACAATAGACGCGTGAACGCTTCACGGCCGACATCGCTGCGCAGGTCGAGCTTCACGCTGCGTTTGCCGCGGTTGTAGGCGACGAAATGCGGGCTGTAGAAGCCGCCGCGGAAGCTGCGAAACGGATCGCCACCCTCAGGATGCTCGACCTTGACCACTTCGGCGCCGAGGTCGGCGAGCATCATGCCGGCGAGCGGAGCGGTGATCATCGTTCCTAACTCGATCACCCGGACGCCCTTGAGTACCTCCGTCACCGCAGCGGCTCCCGCTAATTGATGGTCTGGCCACCGTCGACCAGGATCGATGCGCCATGAACATAGCTCGCCGCATCGGAGACCAGAAATGCGGCGACATTGCCGATCTCATCGCATTGCGCGAAACGGCCGAGCATCACCTTCTGCAAGGTGCCCTTGGAATCGGCGCGCCCGCTGTCGAAATAGCCCTTTACCCGCGGCGATAGCGTCGGGCCCGGACAGATCGAATTCACCCGCAAACCCTTTGGACCGTAATCAACGGCCAACTGCCGCGTGAGCGACACGACCCCGCCTTTGGCGGCGCAATAGACCGGCATGTGCGCATTGCCGATATGAGCGAAGGTCGACGCCACGTTGAGGATCGAAGGCTTGTCCGACTGCAGCAGCAACGGAATAAAATCGCGGCACATGAAATAGACGCTGTCGAGATCGACCGCGATCAGCTCACGCCACTTTTCGGTCGCCAGATCAGTCACAGGAGAGATGAAGTTGTTACCGGCATTGTTGATGATCGCCTTGGCGCGGCCCCACCTGTCTTTGACAAAGTCGCGCAGACGGCGCACGTCGCTCTCCTTCGAGACGTCGGCGGCAAAGGCCTCCGCCTTGCCGCCGTTGTTCTCGATTGCGGCCTTGGTTTCGTCGATCTTGCTCAGCGTTCGCGCCACGACAACGGCGGTGGCGCCGAGCTCGGCGACGGTCTCGGCAATCGAGCGCCCGATGCCGCTGCCGGCTCCGGTGACGACGACGACCTCGCCATTGAATTGTAGCTGCTTGAGCACGCGTCCTCCCGATCAAGAGCGATGCCGGCGCGCTGTTATTCGGCCGCCTGGACTTGCATTCCCGCATATTCCTTGTCGGTGAGCGCTTGCAGCGTCGGCATCACCTCGCGCGCGAACAGGCGTATATTTTTCTCGGTAAGATCGCGCGGCAGGGTGCCGAACTGCAGCAGGCACAAAAGATTCTGGAATCCGAGCAGCCGGTGCGCATCCATGAACTGCTTACGGACGGTGTCCGGGCTGCCACACACGATAATGCCCTGCTCGATTAACGTATCGATCGTATGCTCCTGGCCGCTGACGCTACGTTTATGGCTGCGCATGTTCTTGAGTGACTTTGCCGACAAATAGCCGGGTGGAAACAGCATCTCAAACGGCAGGCGCAGCAATTTGTTGAACAGGATTTCGATATGCGGCTTGGCTTCCTGCCGTGCCTTCTCGTCGGTGTCGGAGACATAGACCGGCGTCGACCAGCCGATCTGGTCCGAGCTCGCGGTATAGCCGTACATGCGTTGCGCACATTCGCGGTAGTAATTGAGATATCGCACCACCGACTGCGCCGGACTGTAGGCCTGCAAGTAAACATATCTACGCGATGGATGCGCCGCCCATTCGATCGTCTCGGTGCTTCCGGTCGACGGTGCCCAGATCGGCGGATGCGGCTGTTGATAGGGTCGCGGCCACAAGTTCACGTAGTCAAAGTGGTAGTAATTGCCCTCAAACGAGAACGGGCCTGGTTTGGTCCATGCCTCGACCACCAGATCATGTGCCTCCTGGAAGCGGGCGTGGGAGTAGGCCGGATTGACGCCGAGCGAGAAATATTCCGCACCAATGCCGCGCACCATGCCGGTGATCAGACGGCCGCCCGTGATGCAATCGATCATCGCGTGCTCTTCGGCGATCGTGAGTGGATGCTCGCGCAGGCAGAAGGCATTGCCGAGAATTGCGATACGGGCGTTCTTGGTGCGCCGCGACAGCGCCGAAGCCGTGACGACAGGCGATGGCATCAAACCATAGGCATTCTGGTGGTGCTCGTTGACTGAAATGCCGTCGAAACCAAGTTCGGCGGCAAGCTCGAGTTCGTCCAGATAACGATTGTAAAGCTCGTGACCTTTCTTCGGATCGAAATAGGTGTTGGGCAGCACCACCCAGGCGGCGCGATACTTTTCGGCATAGGTCATGTCGAGATGGGCGTAGGGCATGAGATGGAAAATGAAGATCCTCATCGGGCCGCGCTCCGAATGAACTTTGATATTTCGCTGGCGAAAGCCTGCGGTTGCTCGATATGTGGCATGTGCGCACAGTCGGGAATTGTCACGAGCGTGGCGCCCGCGATGTGGTCCTTAAGCGCGGTCGCATAGGCCCGGGGGATCAGGCGGTCGTCATTGCCCCATACGATGTGCGTCGGCACGTCGATCCGATGCAGCCAGCGATCGAGCTTCGGATTGCATAGCCGTGGCGACCAGGAATAACGCGCCGCGGCTGCGCGGTTACGTTCGTAGATATCTTCCATATCCGGAGTCACGCGCCAGGACTTTAGCCACTCCGTTCCGCCTTTGGCGGCGAACAGAAGCTTCAAAAGGTCGTCCTCGGAGCAGACGAACATGTCGGCGCGCGGAACGCCTTTCAAACGAATGCCCGCGCTATTGACCAGAACAAGCGACTTGATGCGCTGAGTGTTCCTAATGGCGATTTCAAGCGCGAGCCAGCCGCCGATGCATTGGCCGACCACATGGACCTTATCCAATGCGAGCGTGTCGAGCAGATCGAGATAGAACAACGCAAGGTCGCCGATATCTTCGACGGCACTAGCGAGATCCGATTTGCCGAAGCCCGGATGATCCGGCGCGATAACGTCGAAACTTTTTGTCAGAGCCTCGATCCCGGGCTCGTGGCCATTGAGTCCTTGGGCGCCGTGCAAAAATAGCAGCGGCTCACCGTGCCCGCCACGGCGCACATTCAGCTTGCATCCGCGAACGTTGATTTCGCTGTGCTGCAACGTTCTCTCCCTTTGCTGCTTGGCGACGCCGTTGGCGCAACGCGTCTTATGCAACTTTTTGCCGTTGCTTGATCGTTAGGTTCCTATCATATTTCCTGGTTGTCAATGGCGCTGGACGGCGGCATGGTGACTTGTCGGCTAACGGGATTTGGAGCGACGAGTGGCCAAGCGGCGCGCAAACGGCAAAGCCGCGAGTAAGGATCGGGGGCGCTACGCACATCTGCGGCTCGAGGAGACCGTTGGCTTTCTTTTGTCCGACACCGTGCGGACCATGACGCGAACTTTCTCGGCACGGATCGCAAGACACGGCGTCGGCATGGGGATCTTTCAATTCCTTCGCGTGCTGTGGGAAGATGATGGCCTGACGCAGGTCGAGCTTGCCGAGCGCACGCGGGTGCGGGGAGCTTCCGCGGCCGGCGCGCTGCATCAACTGGAACGGCGCGGCTTTGTGCGTCGGCGCGCCGATGCTCATGACCGACGCAAGGTCCGCGTTCTGCTCACACCAAAAGGCCGACAGCTCTACGACTTGGTGATGCCCGATATTGAGGCGACCAACCACGCCATGCTTTTGGGCTTTAGCGGTGCCGAACAACGCATTCTCAAAGGCATGTTGCACCGCATGCGGCGCAATCTCGCCGACGCTTCGGCCAAGCCTGCACGCAGCGTAAAACAGCGGGCAAGCGCGCTGCCGACTGCTTAGCCTTCCGACTTCTGATGTCCGGCGAGGCCGGGCCGGTACTTGCCCTCTAGGAAATCGCCGATGCCTTCGCTGCGCCAGGAATCCTTCTGCCGCAGCGAAAGCTGATCGGATTTCGCGGCCGCATAGTTGATCGCGGCGTCGGCGCTCATCTCCAGAGAGAACCGATAACCGTCCTTGCAGGCAGCAAGCGCGTCGGGATCCTTCTGCGCGAGTTCCTCGGCGATGGCCATGGTTTCTTTTTTCAGAACACTCAACGGATGGGCGGCATTGACGAAGCCGATTTCGGCGGCGCGGTCGCCGCCGAAAGTGCGACCGGTCATGGCGTAAAACAGGGCGTCGCGCGGCCGCAGCAGATTGGCGAGCGATTTGCTGACGCTACCGCCGGGGTAGTGCTTGAAATTGATTTCGGAAAGGCCGAACGTCGCTTCCTTCGCTGCAAAGGCAAGATCGCAACCTTCCACGATCGAGAAAGCGCCGCCGAAACAATAGCCATTGATCATGGCAATGGTGGGTTTCGGATAATGCCGCAGCGTGCGATAGCGCCACTCCGTGGCGAGGCGGAAGATTCGATCGAATTCGGGCGGGTTGTCCTTCAGTTCAACGAAGAACTGCTTAAGGTCCATGCCGGCGCAGAACGATTCCCCTGCGCCTGTGATGACAAGGACGCGCGAAGTCTTCTCGTAGCGCAGCTTCTCAAGGATGTCGGCCATTTCGATATGCAGCGCCGGGCTCATGGCATTGCGCTTGGTGGGCCTGTTGAGCGTAACGGTTGCGATGGCATTCTCGATTTCGACGGTGACGGTGTTGGATTCGGACATGGCTAACCTCGGATGCTGTGAGCTATTTTGCGATATCGCACGCGGACGGCACGACAGCAAATCCACGACGCGGGGCCGAAGCGTATTTGCTGGCCTCATCGAGATCGAAAATCGCTCCCGAATTTAACTTCCACTACGTAATATCTCGCGCGCCAGCACCATCCGCATCACCTCAACCGGGCCTTCGGTGATTATGAAACTGCGAGCGTCGCGCCACATTTTGGAGATCGGCATTTCGGTCGCAAGCCCCATGCCGCCGTGGATCTGCATGCAGCGGTCAGCGACGCGAAAGCCCAGTTCGGTGCCGGCGATCTTGACCATGTAGCTCTCGTGGCGTGCCGCGACGCCGGCGTCGGTGCGCGCGGCAAGCTGATAGACAAAAAGTTGCGTCATATGATGCTCGGTAAAGCTGTCGGCGATCATGAACTGCACCGCCTGGCGTTCGGCGAGCGGTGCGCCGAAGGTGACGCGCTGCTTGGCATAGCTCACCATCAAGTCGATGCAACGCTTGGCCACGCCGAGCCCGCGGCAGGCCTGATAAAGCCGCCCGGCCGTAATCCACGACTGGGCGGCGCGCATGCCGTCGCCCTCCTGCCCGATTATGTTCTCGGCGGGAACCTCGACGTCATCGAGGGTAATCTCGCAGGGCTCGTCCCCCATCATGGTCGGCGTTTTGCGCACGACCTTAAGGCCCGGCGTATCGGCGTCGACCAGGAACATGCTGAGCCCGCCGCGGCTGCCTTTGGTACGGTCGGTCGCCGCTACGAGCTGAAAGAAATCGGCATCGGCAGCGCCGGTGATCCAGCGTTTATAGCCATTGATGACGTAGTGATCGCCGTGACGTAACGCGGTGGTCCGCATCGCACCCGGATCCGAGCCGGCATCCGGTTCGGACTGGGCGAACGCCGTGTTCTTCTCGCCACGCAAAACCGGAAACAGATACTTCTCTTTCTGCGCTGCGTTGAGCGTAAACAGGACCGGCCGGATATCTGGCCCGAACACGCTTGGACCGCGCGGTGGCATTGCGATCGTACGCGCGATCTCTTCCCACACCACCACCATGCCGAGCAGACCGAGTCCTTGCCCGCCATATTCCTGAGGAACATCAAGATGCCATAGCCCAAGTTTCTTGGCCTTTGCCTCGAGTGGTGCGCGCACCGCCGGCCGCATGATCGCGCCGTCCATCGCGTTCATCTCGACCGGTATGAGCTCTTGGTCCACGAACGCGCGTACGGTCTTTTTGAGAAGCCGCAACTCTTCTGGCAGTTCGAAATCCATTTCACACTCCGGCGTAACGTTTGTCAGCGTATGGCAGAACACACCTCGCACAGCGCATTAAATCGAAAAATTGCCGCAGCGCCGCATTCTAAGACCATGGTTCTTGATCAGCTACGCGCGGTTCAGTTGCACGCCATCTGTGAACCAACTAATCTACGCTGAAAAGGGAGGGTACAAATGCGCCAACTCAGCGTAGCGGCAACGATCGTCTTAGCCGTTATTGGCTTTTTGATAGTGCCGGCACTGAGCCAAGAGCCGATCAAAATCGGCGTGATGTTTCCTTACACCGGCCCGATCTCGGCCCAAGGTGGGCCGGAGCGCGATGCGATCAAGCAAGCCTTTGCGGAGGAAGACAACATAATCGCTGGGCGCAAGGTGGAATTACTTTATGAAGACAGCACAGGACGTCCGGATACCGGACTGACCAAGACCAAGGCTCTGGTCGAGCGCGACAAGGTCAATTTGCTATTGTCCGAACTGGTAAGCTCAGTCGGCGCCGCGATGGCGCCTTACGTCGACGAGCAGAAAATCCCGTGGGTGAGCACGGTGGCGCTGGCGAGCCTGACACGGGCACAAAAAAGCCCGTACATCTTCCGCTTCGTTCCGTCGTCTTACCAATATGCCAGCGTTGCAGCCCGGTTCACTCAGAAATTGGGCTGGAAAAAAGTCTATTTTATCGGTTGGAATGCGCCGCCCAGCCGCGAGTTTGCAGAAGTCGTTAAAAAGCTTTACGGCGCGGACAATGTAATCGATGCGCAATTCCCCAATGTTGGGACGGCCGACTATGCGCCCTACCTCACGGCGATGGATGCGAGCAAGGCCGACGGTTTGTTCACCGCCATGTGGGGTGCCGACGCGCCGCGCGTGGTCCAGCAATATGCGGAGTACGGTCTGGAAAAGAAATTACCGCTATTCGGCATCGCCTCGTTCACCAGCGAAGAGCTGTTGGCAACGATGCCGCCGCAGGCCATCGGCGTTCAGAGCGCCTACACTTATTGCGGAACGTTTGATACGCCCGAGAACAAGAAGTTCGTCGACGGGTTCAAGGCGCGCTACAACGACGTGCCCGGCGCTTATTCCTATATGGGCTACATGGCGGCGAAGATGGTGATCCAGGCGCTCAAGGACATCAAAGGACAGGCCGAGGATAGAAATGCATTCATCAATGCGCTGAGCAAAGTCCAGATCAAAGGCCCCATGGGCATGACGAGTTTTGACGAACATCACGGCATGGTGGCCGACTTTTACCAGCTCACAGTGGAGAAGGGGCCGGACGGGAAGCTACAAAACCATTGCGGCGAGCGCATCGCCCAGGTGAAAGATCCCTACGATCTGTTCCCTTGAGACGATCGACAAAGCAAAAAAACCTGAGGCTCATGGCAGTAGCGGAGAACCGGCGCCAATTGACCGGCGATACGTTACGTCGTCAAAACAGAAACTCCAGCTGCGCTATCTTGTCAGTGGCAATGCAATGCGTTCGGGTCTAATCGCCTCATGCAAGCGGGCTGCTGACGTCGATAGCCGGACTTTATCACAATGACATTTTGGCTTGTGCAAACGCTCAACGGCATCTCATTCGGGATGCTGCTGTTTTTGCTGGCCGCGGGACTGTCGCTGATTTTCGGTTTGATGAAGATCCTGAACTTGACCCACGGGTCGTTTTATCTACTCGGCGGCTATCTGGGCTTGGTCGTCGTCCATCGCACTGGAAGTTTCATTCTCGCGGTCGTGGTGGCGAGCCTGGCGATCGCTATCCTTGGCGTGGTGATCGAGCGGTTCTTCCTGCGACGTTTTCATTTGCAGGAACTGCCGCAAGTGCTCGTTACCTTCGGCTTCCTCTTCATTTTCTCCGATCTTGCGACGGTGATCTGGGGCAGCAATCCGCAGACGATGCCCAAGCCGGAAATGTTCGCAAGCTCGGTGCAGATCGGCTCGTTTTATTATCCGTCTTATCGTCTGTTCATAATCGGATTCGGACTGATCGTTGCCGCGCTGCTCTGGTGGTTGCAGGATGGAACGCGCATCGGCGCGATGGTGCGCGCCAGCGTCGACGATGAGGAAGTCGCGCGTGCGCTCGGTATCAACGTATCGCTACTTTTTACCCTGGTATTTGCGCTTGGCGCCTTTCTCGCAGCACTTGGCGGCGTCATGGGCGGACCGATTGTCGGCATCTATCCGGGCGCTGATTTCGAGGTCCTGCTGCTGGGATTCGTCGTGGTCATAATCGGCGGGCTGGGAAGCTTAAAAGGAGCCTTAGTCGGCGGCATCATTGTCGGGTTACTCGACAACTTCGGAAAAGTGCTTTTTCCCGAACTGGCTCTGTTCACGATTTTCGCACCGATGGTGCTGATCCTCGCATTACGGCCTGTTGGCCTGTTCGGGCGAGAATGACAGCGCAGTTCTCGTCATCCTCCGTCAGGCCGGGCCGAGCTGCCGCCCTTTTGGTGCTCGTCGGCGTTTTCGCGATGCTCGCGCTGCCTTACTTTCTTTCGACCTACTATTTGGGACTGGCCGTCCAGATGATGATCTTCGCGCTGTTTGCGATGAGTTTTGATTTACTGATCGGTTATAGCGGGATGGCGTCGCTCGGACATGCGGCATATTTCGGGGTTGCGGCCTACGCCACCGGATTGCTGGCCCTGAAACTGCATTGGAACGTCTGGCTCGCTCTTCCCGCGGGGCTTTTGGCTGCTGCGCTGACTGCGACCCTGTTCGGCATGTTGGCGCTGCGTACCCGCGGCAGCTATTTTCTGATGATCACGCTTGCGCTGTCCCAAGTGGTCTGGGGCATAGCCTTTGGCTGGCGCACCTTGACTGGCGGCGACGACGGTCTGCCGGATGTGCCGCGGCCGAATTTGGGCTTCGGCTGGATCCTCACTGACGCCACCGCCTTCTATTACTTCGTCTTCATCCTCACCGGCCTCGGCGCTGTGCTGCTCGCCCGCATCGTGTCGTCACCGTTCGGCTATGCCTTGCGGGGTATTCGCGAAAGCGAGACACGGATGCTAGCGCTCGGTTACAGAGTTCGACGTTATAGGCTCGCTGCCTTTGTCATCGCAGGCACATTCGCCGGCCTCGCCGGCTGTCTTTATGTTTACTACAACCGTTTTGTTAGCCCCGACTACTTGCAAGTCATTCGTTCGGCCGAAGTGCTGCTGATGGTCATTCTCGGCGGCGCTGGCACGCTGATCGGGCCGGCTTTCGGCGCCGCGCTGATCGTGTTGCTAGAAAATGTCGTCAGCGCTTTTACCGAGCGCTGGTTGATCGTACTCGGCGTCATCTACATTCTCGTCGCCTTGTTTGCGCCGCGCGGCATCATCGGATTGGTCCGCGAGCTTCGTCCCAAGCGAGCCGGCTCGTGAGCGCGCTAGTCGTCAGCGATGTATCCCGCAACTTCGGCGGCGTGCTGGCGTTGTCCAATGTCTCGTTCGAGGTGGAGCCCGGCGAGTGCCGCCTAATCATCGGCCCCAATGGCGCGGGCAAGACTACATTGTTCAATATACTGTCAGGCGCTTTTCCGGTATCAGGCGGCACTGTCACTTTATTCAATCGCGATATCACAAATCTTCCCGCTTCCGAGCGGGCTCGCATGGGCCTGTCGCGCACGTTCCAGATCACCAATCTTTTCCCGCGCCTGACTGTTCTGGAAAACGTGCTGCTCGCGTTGCAGGCAACCGACAAGAACGCGTTCTCCCTGGTCCGGCGTATGCGCGCCAATCGTCCGCTGTATCAGCGCGCCGATACGATGCTGCGGGAATGGAATTTAACAGCGATTGCCGGGCGAACCGCCAAGGATATTTCCTACGGCGAGCAGCGTCAGATCGACCTTATCCTCGCCATGGCGTTGGCGCCGAAAGTGCTGCTGCTTGATGAGCCGACCGCCGGGTTATCCGTCGCCGAAGTCGTCCGTGTCGTCGGCATGATCCGCAGCCTGCCAAAGGACATGACGATCCTGATGATCGAGCATGACATGGACGTCGCTTTCGATCTGGCGGACCGCATTACTGTCCTGCATCAAGGCCGGCTGATCGCCGATGGCGACGTCGAGGCTATTCGCAACGATCCGCAAGTCACAGAGATTTATCTAGGCGCGGATGAGCTAGGATAAGCCGCAATGCTGACTGTTCAGGATATCCATACCTACTATCGGGACAGCTATATCCTGCAAGGCGTGACGCTAGAGCTTAAGTCCGGACAGGTGGTGGCATTGCTGGGCCGCAACGGCGTCGGCAAGACCACGCTGGCGCGCTCTATCATGGGCCTGACCCCGCCTAAGCGCGGCACGATTCTATTTAAGGACGTCGATATTACTCGCATGCCGACGCATCGCATTGCGCGCATGGGCATCGGCCTGGTACCGCAGGGGCGGCACGTGTTCCGGTCTCTGACCGTGAAGGAGCATTTGCAGGTGACCGCACGCGGGCAAGGTCGCTGGACTTTCGAGCGGATCGTCGAGCTGTTTCCGAATTTGCACGCGCGGCTGCGCAGCTTTGCGGGCAAGCTTAGTGGCGGGGAACAGCAGATGCTCGCCGCAGCGCGTGCCTTGGTCGGAAATCCCGCATTGCTGGTGATGGATGAGCCGACCGAAGGACTGGCGCCGCTGATGGTCCGTGAGCTCGGACGCGCCATCCAGTCGCTCAAGCGGGCGGGCACGTCGATCCTTCTGATTGAGCAGCAACTGGCGTTCGCGCTGCGCTATGCCGACGTCATATTCATCATGAGCAAAGGCCGCATCGTGCATCGCTGCACACCTGCCGAACTCGCGACTGACGCGGAGACAAAGGCCCGCTATCTCGGGGTTTAGGCGCCTGCCGGCCCGCGGTGGTGTTGACACATCGGCCTTCGGGATGCGATTTTAGAACCAAGTTCTGAAAGCTGGAACACAGACCGGGATGGAAACAAGGCTGGCTGGCTGATTGGCAAATCCACCAGTCCCGAAAACGCACCGATTGACCGCCTAAGCCCGCGTCGACGCGGCATGTCGGCTCTGAGCTACCCGTTGTTCGCAAGCGCCACTCGGCCGATCGCCGCGACGATGGAGAAACGACTTGCAGAATTTTAGGACTGCAACACCTTTGGAACGGCGGCGCATCGCCGATGCCTGGTTAGCTGAATTCGAAGCGATGCTACAGCAGCAAAATTATGCGCGCGTGGCGTCGATGGTGCATCCGGACGGCTATTGGCGTGATTTGCTGACCTTTGGTTGGTTATTCAAGACGGTTCATGGCACTGACGCCATTGAGGCGTGGCTGTCCGAAGTTTTCGCGGCAAACGCAGCACATAACTTTCGCGCAGAGCACGATCCGGCAATCGGCGCGATCGGCGAACACAGCTCGACACTGGAGATTTTTTTCACGTTTGAGACCGCCATCGCCTTTGGCCGCGGCTTCGTAAGACTGGTCGAAGACCCAAACATTCCGGAAAGTCTGAAAGCCTTTACCTTACTGACGACCATGAGTGAGCTGAAGGCGTTTCCCGAACCCAGGGGTCGAAAACGCCCACGCGACGATGCGCGCGCTTCCTCGAGCAAATTGCAGACCTGGCTCGAGCAAAGGAACTCGGCCCGCGAATTCAAGCAAAATGATCCGGAGGTGATTATCATCGGCGGCGGCCAATCGGGTTTGATGCTGGCCGCGCGGCTCGGCCAGCTCAACGTCAGTACACTTGTTGTCGAAAAGACCGACCGGATCGGGGATGTCTGGCGCAATCGCTATCGGTCGCTGAAGTTGCACAATGAGATATGCATGAATCATTTCGCCTACATACCGTTTCCCGATACATGGCCGGTCTACATTCCCAAGGACAAGCTCGCGAATTGGCTCGAATTCTATGCTGAGTGCATGGAAGTCAACGTTTGGACCAAAACAACATTCTTGGGAGCTGAGTACGACAAGTCACAAAAGCGATGGACAGCACGGCTGCGCATGGCGGATGGCAGTATGCGCGTCATGCGGCCAAGCCACATTGTTATGGCCGTTGGGGTCAGCGGCCTGCCGAGCCTGCCAAAGCTCGAGGGGAGGGACAGTTTCGGGGGTCAGATCGTTCACTCAAGCGATCGTATCGATGACCTCGATGTGAAAAGCAAATCGGTTCTCGTCGTCGGCGCCGGGACGAGCGCTCATGATATCGCTCAAGACCTCTATGCACGCGGCGCCGAAGTGACCATGCTGCAACGTTCATCGATAACCGTGGTCAGCTTGGAGCCGAGCTCGGTCCGACCCTATGAGTTATTCCGCCAGAATGACGGAGTTCGGCCGATTGCCGACACCGATCTCATGGCGGCGGCGGTACCGTACGAACTGCTGGCGCGACTGCATAAGCCGCTCAGCCATCAGATGGCCGAAGAGGACAAAGATCTTCTCGATGGGCTGCGAAAGGTTGGCTTTCTTCTCGACAATGGCGAGGACGATACCGGCTATTTCCTCAAGTTGCTGCGCTATCAAGCCGGTTATTATTTAAACGTCGGCGCGTCCGATCTCATTATTGAGAGAAAGATAAAATTAAAGGCAGGCGTCAGCATCAAGCGGCTTGAGCCGAAGGAAGTCATCTTCTCGGACGGAACGGCGCTCGAAGCAGATATCGTCGTGCTTGCAACAGGGTATGAGCCGCTGCAAGAAGCCGTCCGCGCGATGTTCGGCGATGAAGTTGCTGACCGCGTCGGCCCTATTTGGGGAATTGGGAACGACGGCGAACTGCGCAATATGTATGCGCGGACCGCTCAGGAAGGTTTCTACGTCGCCGGCGGCGGACTTCCGGGCGCCCGAGCGTACTCTCAGTACACGGCCCTGCTCATAAAGGCCGCCCTCGAGGGCCTGCTTTTCTCTTGGCCATCTCCGCAAAGTTCAATGAGGCGGCCGGCCGAGCCTGAACGGCGAGAGCACTCGGAATCGGCCGCCTAACCCTTGCTAAGAATTTGACGGAGTCGACCATGCGTGATCGTCTTGAGCTGCCCCGCATGTCCACCGCCGAGCGTGACCGGCGCTGGACGATCACGCGCCAACAGATGCGCGAGCGCGGCATTGATTGCCTTGTTTTGTGGGGCTGGCCGGCGATGTGGGATTTCACCACGGCCAACGCCCGCTATCTGTCTCCGATCGGCGGTAACGCCGAAAATAACACGCTCATCTTTCCACTGCAGGCCGAGCCGACCTCGTTCGTTTTCATGCCTACCTTCGTCGAATATTGGAAACGCGCCCAAGACTGGGTCGGCGACGTTCGCTGCCGCCGCGGCACATGGTCGGAAACCGTCGTTGCGCGACTAAAAGAACTGGGACTCGAACATGCGACAATTGGCATGGACGGACTTGCCGGCCCGCTCGATCCTGACGGCTGGGTGCCGCATAGTATCGTCGAAGCGCTGAAAGCGGCACTGCCAAATGTTCGCTTTGTCGAACTTGGCGATCTTTTGGAAACCACGCGATCAATCAAGAGCGCCGAGGAAATCGCTTTGCTCGAGAAAGCTGCCGAGCTAGGCGACAAGATGCTGCAAGCGTGTAGCAATCGCGCGCGCCCAGGCGTGCGTGAATCCGAGGTCTATGCCCACATGATGGAGGCGATGCTGGCCGATGGCGGGGAAGAGCCAACCCTATTCCTCTGGGCCTGTGATCGTTACCCGTTCCCGCATCCGTTTCGGCTACCGACGACACGCCAAATGGATGCGCGCGACGTCATAATCTGCGAGATACATCCGAAAATCGGCGGCTACTTCACGCACGTGGAACGTACATTCTGCCTCGGTGAACCTGACCAAGAGCTGCAGCGCATCTATGACGGCTGCGTTGCTGCGTTCAACCGCGGCATGGAACTGTTTGGCCCGGGCAAGTCCATCGTGGCCTGCATGAACGAGGTCAAGCGCACCATTGATGATGCACAGCTGGGCATCTGCGAGACCGGTATCCACGGACACGGGCTCGCTTCGCTCGAATATCCGCGGTATCGCTTCCACGCACTCAAGTCGGATCAAGCCGCACTATCGACCATCGGTGATGAGTTCAAAGCCGGAATGGTGTTTGCCTTCAATATCGATCTGTTCGATCCGAAATGGCGCGGTGGCGAGACGGGTGCGGTTTTCGCCGACACCGTGGTGATCACAGAAGCAGGAGCGCGAAGCTTGCACGGCTTCTCGCGCGATTTGCAGAGGGTCTGCTGATGGCGCATAGCGGAGCGGCCCCTGCCGAAGTTCCGCCGTGTCGTCACCGGACACGACACGAACGGGAAGTCCATGATCTGGATCGATGGTGACGCGACCAATCACAAATTCCCGAACGAGAAAATTTCCTCGACGCTAATGTGGTCGACGGACGCCAGCCCCACACGGATTTTTGGTGACCAAGACGAAGGCGCGCGCATTATCGGCTCGGCTCCACCCCTTAACGGCAGCCGATTTACGATGATGGAGTTCCAGCCCGGCAATGAAGCGAGCCTGCATCAAACGGACACTGTCGATTATGTGATCTGCATCGCCGGCGAAATAGACATGTTCTTTGACAACTCGCAGTTTATAACGCTGCGCGCTGGCGACGTGCTCATTCAGCGCGGAACCTATCACGCCTGGGCAAACCGCAGCGATAAACCCTGCCGCCTGGCGGTCGTTCTGCTCGACGCCCTGCCGAAGCGCGAAGACTCGATCTCCGGTCTCGTCAGCGCCCGGTGAATTGGCTCCAGCATGAGCGGACGCGCTCCTGAGGACCCCGGACCTGACGCTAACGAATAGGAGGAGTTGCTTTGACGCTACGCACTCGGAACACTCGGCAGGCGGCGACGCGCCAGGTAGACGGCCGGTCGAACGAGATTGCTGTACAGGAACCGTCGCAACCTCCTGTACCAGTCGACAAGACCCTTACAAAAGGCCTTCAGCTTTTGGAAGCTTTATCGGAATGCGAAAGGTCGCGTGGCATATCTGAATTGGCACACGAACTGTCGCTTACCAAAAGCAACGTCCATCGCTTGCTGCAAACGCTGTCGCGGTGCGGTTATGTCATGCAAGAACCGACTACCGAACGGTACCTTTTGTCCTCAAAACTTTGGCAGGTGTCGCGTCGAGCCAGGCCGTACGACGCCCTGCGGCGGCTAGCAGGGCCGATACTGCGAAGTTTTGTGCAGGAGACAAACGAAAGCGTTGTATTTGTTGTCGTCGAGTCTGAAGATTTGATCGTAATAGATCAGGCCCAGACGCAAAATCCGGTTCGCGTGGTTTTTTTCTCCATAGGTCAGTCTTTCCCCGTTGACCGGGTTGTTATGATGGGCAGGGGGCTGACAGCCTTGCAGCTTGTTGCACTGTCGTACCGACCAAAAGTCCAAGCGCGCAATGTGCTGCAAAAGGTGCGAAAGCAGCTTGGAATGAGCAAATCCTATATCGACACGCAATTATCCGAGCTTTTGGCAATTCGGAAAAATGGCTATGCGGTTAATCAGGGCGCCTGGGTTGCCGGTGCGAACGCCGTGGCGGTACCTGTTTCGGAGTCTTCGCATAACCTAATCGGCATCTTATCTTGCTTCGGCCCTGCGGGTCGGCTCACGACGCGCAACCTCAAAGTAATTCAAAAATCATTATCGCGGAAAGCGCAGGAACTATCGCAACGGCTATGCGCATAAATCCGTGGTGGACTGACGCTCGCGAAGCCGTAAGTGATCAACGAGGCTCCAAAATTGACGACTTAATGATGTGTGTTTCGCGTCACATCCGGCGCACTGAGAGTAGCGTACTCCATTGTCCACAGGCGCTAAATATCGCTTGTCATGGCTGTAAAAATAGCGGAGCCTTTTTGGGCCGTTGGGGACGTGAGGGACACTGTGCGCCTGCTTTGAACGAGGTGCGATATGACCCGAGATCACATCCTTTCGCTCGCGAATTCAGGCACAGATTTCGATCAAGTTACAAAAGCGATTTTGAACGCGGCCTACGGTCACGCGATCACCGAACTTCACGACAGTGGACCTGACAGTGTCAGGGAGGCCATCGCGAAACGTATACTTACATTGGCGTCGGCCGGCGAGCGCGATCCAAATCGCTTGTGTGACAAGGCGTTAGTCGCGGTCGGTTATTTTCCGTAAGTGGTGTTTTGCCAAGTCCAAGGGCCCGCGACGTAACCCTGCTCCTTCCATTACTGAAATGATTGACCTTCACTTGATTGCGGTCAGCTGACATTACGATAAGGCGAGGACGGCTCCGCCCCTGAAACCGGGATATCATCGCAGCAGTCAAATGTCCGCTTTGGATCATTAGCGGGCGCGCCGCGGCGGCTAATCGCCACGCGCTACGACAAACTCGCTCGAAACTTCCTTGCCGCCGCAGCCACCGTCGGTCCACTCTATTGGATCAAGTTGTGAGTCCAAACCTAGCATCGTTCAGCTGGTCAGCCGCATGGCATAGCAATGATAATGCTCTGGGCTTGTCCGCATCGCTCATTCTCGCTCTATTGATGACAGGCCCTAGAACTTGCGGCCCCTCACAGCGAACATTCGCTCAGCGGTACCGATGCGAGCAGATCGATGGAATACAAAGCCTTTTTAGATGCGCGTGAGATTGCGCCGGAGACCAAGTTTGACTTCGATCTATGCATCGTTGGTGGAGGAGCCGCCGGCATCACGATCGCACGTGAATTTTTAAACACCAACCTGCGTGTCTGCGTTCTTGAGTCCGGCGGGTTGCGTCCTGATGCGACCGTAAACACGCTTTCAGAGATCGATGATGTGGGGCGCCTACCGGGAAAAGAAGGTTTGAATCGACTGCGATATTTCGGGGGAACTACCAATCATTGGGGTGGACATTGCGTCCCGCTTCAACCAGATGATTTCGAAAAGCTGGACTGGATTGCGTATTCAGGTTGGCCCTATGACTATAATGAATTGCGTCCTTATTATATCCGAGCACACGACGTTCTAGGACTTGGAGAATTTGACTACACCCCGGAGAAGATCGGGTCGGCGCTCGGGTTCGAAACATTTCCGTTTGACAGAAAGATAGTGGCAACGACGGTTTCCCGATATAATCCGGTTCGTTTCGGCATTAGATATGGCGATGAACTTGACCAGGCAAAAAACATAAAGGTCATTTTGTACTCGGATGTTTCCGAAATTATGATGGCCAGCTCGGCGGCTAATAACGTAGTCGATGTCGTAGCAAAATCTATCGCAGGAAACCAATTTTATGTAGCGGCGAAGCACTTTGTCATTGCATGCGGTGCGATCGAAAATGCACGCCTCTTGCTAATGTCAAACCGCCAACGATCTTCAGGAATTGGAAATCACAGCGATCTTGTTGGTAGGTTTTTTCAAGAACACCTTTGGTACCCAAGTGGCTACATTGTGCCAAATACCGGCAATCCCAATCTCAGATTCTATCTACGGGAATGGCCGTATGGTGACATTGGTGTGCGGGCGCATCTAGCGGTTCCGAGCGACAAGGTACGAGAACTACAGATACCAAAATTTCGAGCGGAAATTGCATTGGTATCGGTATCATCTGCATTTAGGCTCGCCAAAGCGATAAAAAGCGACGTTTCGGTTGGCGACGTGTTGGCGTTGCTGTCCGATCCGGTTGGTCTGGGCACCCTCGCGCGATGTAGATCAAATACCCCACCTACGGCGTATCAGTTGAGAAATAATGTGGAGCAAACGCCAAATCCTGACAGCCGAGTAACCCTCTCGGCGAAAAGAGACCCTCTTAATCGTCCACAACCGCAATTGAAATGGAAACTTTCTTCACTGGACCAAGAAGGGGTGATCAGGGCCCAGCGTTTAATTGCACATGAGGTCGGACGATCAGGATTTGGCAGAATGCGAATTGAAATGGGAGAGGGCGCGAACGACTTCTTGGAGGAGGCAGTGGGTCCCGGCCATCAGATGGGCACAACCCGCATGGACGACGATCCAGTGCGCGGCGTAACTGACGGAAACGCGAAGGTACATTATACTAGCAATCTCTACGTAGCGGGAAGCTCCTTGTTTCCAAGGTGTGGGTGGTCAAATCCGACTCTGACGATTGTCGCAACCTCAATCCGGCTTGCTGATCACTTGAAGACGAGGTTTCAGGCGGACGGTATGTGATGAAGGATAATACATTCGGTTGGGATCGGCGCCTTTTTGTCGGTGGCGCTGCTGTCGTGGTTGCATCATTTTATATAGCGGCCGTCGGGCGCGGTGCGCTCAAGGCGTGCAACTACGTAGATGTTGAGGCGGGTCTACCATCAGATCTGCAGTCGCTTATCCGAATTGGGAATAGCTATCTGAACGAGCACACCAAAGGTGGCGAACTAGATTCTCTGGATGAAGTACTCCTAGATGAAACTGAGACGAGGTCGGCGAATATCGTCTACGCTGTCCAACGTCGTTTGTTGGCGATAGATCGTCAAGTCCAAGACGAATTCGCGCGTCGCGAAACCGTCATTTGTGATGGTTGGGTCCTCGCAAAGTCCGAAGCGCGGCTCTGCGCTATGATTGCAGTGCACGCTAGGCGTCTCTAAGTCGGAGAGTGCTTGTGGTCTACTACCCTGAAGTACCGGGTGTCGAAAAGCTAAACCGTGTTGAATCGGCTGACGAGATCGCCTAACGTTATTGGACAATGGTCGCAACTGTCCTCTTCTGCGTTCGGCCTTTGAAGCGCGGCACACAAGCCGCCATGGAAGCCATGACACGGGACGCAGTATCATTTTGTCAGCTGCCTCCTCGCCTCCTCAGCCAGGGTTTTGACCTCTTCGTCTGAAAGAGCGCGATCATAGATGCGGACATCACGGACGTAGCCAACGAACTCACCGCTCGGGTCGTCGATGCTCGGCCCGTTAAGTTCAGCTCCGATCGTGAGCGGCCGATTTAAACTTTCCGGATCCAGCCGGATTTCTCCGACATGCGTCTGCGTACCTATTAGTTCGCCATCAACATAGAGCGACATTTTTCCCGTTTCACCATTGTAGCTACCGGCCAATTCCACCCATTCTCCAACTCGTGGCCGATCCTGACCCTCTGGAAGCCGGTAAAGGTTCACTTCATCGCCGCCTATCAAGCCGAGGTGCCACTTGTAATGAAGAACGTTATTTTCCGGCCCGTAACCGAGATAGTATTGATCGGGATGCATTGTTTCTCTCCATTGCCGTTGCACAATCGCGATGTACCCCGTTGGAGACGGGCCCTGAGCTATGTCGAGCAGATTTTTGGTCACCTTGACTGCTTTTTTCCATCCGCGTTGAAGCAGGGAACCTTGAAGTCCACAGGGTCCTGGGGTAGATCAACGCCACGACAGTGATTTGCTTCTTCAGGTTATTGAGGGATGCTGAAGGTGGAATGCGGACAAAATGATCATTGCCACCGCTGAAGGAGACGGAACCGGCAAAGCTCCCGGTACCCCACTTCGGCTCGGGCGTATTAGCAGGGACAATTGTCCCATCATTACCTTCACCGGAAGAGTCCTTGACCACATCGCCGGCACCTTCCTCGAACTTCCAGTGCGCTATTAAACCGCCGCCTACGGTCTCGTCCTGTGCCGAGCAGGGTCCAACGACTGCCGACGCTATAACGAAGAGAAACATCCCAAAGACGAAGCTACAAAATCTTTCGCCCATGACACTTTCTTCCCGAAACAAGCTGGGCCGTTATCAAGATGGACTGACCACCTGCGCCCAAAATGATCACCTGCCTATTAGTAATCGAGCCTTGAGGACATGAACAGGTGTCTAAATTCTCCGCGACTCTCATTTCTAATTCGATGCTTTGTTATTTTGACGGAGACGCATGTACAGTGATTCGTGAGCATCAAGATACTTTGACCAAGAAAACTTGCTCGCAAGCCGTGCCTCTCGTTGCAACAGGAGATCGCGAGGTGGTGAAATGGCAATTAATTCCCGCACGGCATCAGCAATGCGCGAAGGCTGTCCGACAGGAACCACACGGGCACCAACGTCGTTCGCGCTGATCAATCTAATTGCGCCAGTGTCTGTGCCCACCAACAGAGGCACGATCGATGCGGCTTCGATATAGGCAAGACAGAATCCTTCTTCGTGAGAAGGCTGTAGGTAAACGTCCGAACGTCGCAGTGCCTCATCCTTCTCCGCGTCCGATGCATTAACGAAAATCCGAACAGAGTCACGAAGTCCAAGCTTTCTAATCATCGCCTCTAAGAAGCGCGCGTAGCTCGGATCCCGCATTTCCCCAATTATATTATACTCCATTTTCGGGAAGGCACGACGAAGCTCAGCAAGCGCCATCAGCGCATCATGGTAACCTTTAGAATGTGCGATTCCTCCAATCGTTAACAGGCAGAGCGGCCGCCCTGACATGGCAACGTGCGATGAGTGATTGACGTTCTCTGCCGCCTCATAGCCGAGAGGAATGAGGGAAACGCGGTTCATGGGTTGTCCATATCGCCTGAGAACATCTTCTATAAGATGGCTATGAACTACAGCGTGCGAGATGAAGCCTCTGCGAAATAGCTATTTCCACGCGCGGGTGTTTACGGCAAAACGCAGTGAGCGGGCCGCGTAATAGGCGGTATCGTTCCAATGCAAATACTGCAGCTTGCGCTCATACGGCGGCACTGAATGACAGGTGAGGACCCATGGCACTGATCTCAACAGTGGAGCAATCTGCGCAATTCCGCGGGAGCTCATTGCCATTACGTGAACTAGATCCGGTTTGAATGCGTTGACTGCTTCTCGCAATCGCAAAGATAGGCTTCTATCGATCGGCAACGAGAGGGGAAAGTGCTGTACGGGTTCAGTGCCCTCTATCGGGATATCGCCCATAAACGCCAACTGGTGACCACGAGCTTGCAGCCCGCGAATTAGCCGCGCCGTCTCCACCGGGACTCCACCGCGCATGAACCCGGTGACGTCGCTAACAACAAGAATGCGCATCAGAAGAATCCGATGAACGCGCGCGTACATCCCTCGCTTTGAGTCACAAGAGATACACTGCGGGTCAATTTTTGATGTCTGCGGTCACTCAAGAAGCGGACGCCCCGGCTCGATCGTCGACGTCTCCTTCAGCCCATCAAGCCTGCTGCAGATATACAGCTATTCAACCGCACGCGCATTCTGGATAAATGCGCAAATAAATTGCTCATCATCAGATCCACAAACAAGAACAGTGTAGGAGGGCGTCGGCACCCCATTTTGCGCCATAGCCACCAAATTACCGCCGCAAGCACAAAACAAATGCCAAACGGTTCGGGCACTAGAAATGCGCCGCAAGCCGCGAGCGCAGCTGGTGATTTGATTTCGTAGACTTTTATCCTCTGCACGGCCGTGCTCACTCCGCAGGCACGGCGAGAACCCTAACAAAAGATTAACCTCATGCGAGGGATGGAGTACGGCATGGTTAACACCTGCCGGCTCTGAGAACTGGCGAAATGTCGCGCGGGCGGATGGTCGTTGGTGGCTCCGCATGCGAGGCCAGAATACACACCAATTGCCGCATAAAGATCGGGGTAAGTCGTACCGATGAAAGGATAGCCGAAGCTACATTTGCAATTGGAGCGAGCAGGAATCCAGAATGAAGCCAAATTGCTAACGACGGTTAAGGCGTGACGACGGCGACCGCGCGCCGTTTCTGCGCTGCGACCGATTGAATCGCTGTCCGCACAATTCCAAGCGCACGATCTGAAGTTGCGTCTGGCTCTGACTTCGCTACGTGCTTTCTAGGCAGCTGCAATACCAGCGGCGCTCTTCTTCGACTTCACAAATGCAAGGAAGCCGAGACCGACGAAGCCAGTGGCCAGCATCGTCCAAGTCGAAGGTAGCGGCGTCTCGCTGATGGTGAGGGTTTGGGATTCGCTGTCGCTATCAAACCCGACGTAAGTGCCAGGAAGAAAAGTCGGATTAGATTCTGGCCCGCTATAGAGCTAAGTCGGAGTATCCTGGAAGAAATTAATATAAGAACAGGAAAAGCTATAATCGCAAAGACCACCTCCGAAATAGTTTGCATTTAAGAATTGCAAATCCAAAACAGGCGGCGCACTACCTCCTATCGGTACATTGTTTATAATGAAATATTGCCCGCTCACCGATACGTCCGGCGTTGGATTCAGCGGCAGCTGGAATGTTGCAGACGGGTCTTCGGCCGTGGCAGTGATTGCGAAATCGACCATCGTTGTCGCTTGAGCGAGACGTGTGCTAATCGACACGGCTAGCGACGCCACAACAGCCGCTATCAGAATCTTTCTGTTCATCGGTGCTGCTCTGATTTAAGCGTACGGGAGCGTCCCAAACGGCCGTTAAGATGTCAACGGCCCACGCCCCGTAATAACTGCAATTGCTAGTTTTCTAGGAATAATGCTGGCATTGGGCGACCTCCGAAATCGGGGCAAATAATCGTTTCCCTTGCCGATCGACAATTCACAATGGCGCGGAGCAACGACTGAACCATTGAATGTCCGCTTAGGGTCATTTAGCTGCCGCAGCGGATTTGCTCCTTTACATCGGGCGGTTCAGCAAATCGGAACCCTCATCGCCATGCCCGCTCTATCGGGCCTTCATCATCGGTACGCGCGGATATGATGTTCTGAAAGGACAAGACGAAAACCGTAGCTACACAGAAGGAAAAAACCATGGCTGCTGCTGAAGTGTCGGGGGGCGAATCCCCCTTGTTGCAACCTCGCTGGAGAATGATATCGGCACCGTCACACTAAATCACTCCAAGAAGCACAATGCCCTTAGTGCCGAGTTGATCGCCGACCTGTTGGAAGCGGGACAAAAACTGAACGCCTCAGGGGTCAAAGTGGTCATTTTGCGGGCAACTCCGGGCGTCAAGGTCTGGTCTGCGGGACACGATGTGAACGAGCTGCCAACCAACGGTCGCGATCCATTGACGTACGACGATCCGCTGCGACAGGTGGTGCGAGCTATTCATGAAACGCGGATGCCGGTGATCGCAATGGTCGAAGGAAGCGTTTGGGGCGGAGCCTGCGAGATGGTCATGGCCTGCGATATGGTCGTTGCCGCCGAAGGGGCGAGCTTCGCGATAACACCGGCAAAGCTTGGGGTGCCTTACGACATTGTGGGCGTGCTGACCTTCCTGCAGAGAGCTGGCCTGCCCATTCTTAAAGAAATGCTTTTCACCGCCCAGCCGATCTCTGCCCAGCGAGCACTGGATGTAGGACTCGTCAATCAGGTGGTCCCAGGTGAGCACCTGGAGGAGGCGACCATGACTCTGGCCACGCAGATCGCGCGGAATTCCCCGCTGGTAATCTCGCTGTTGAAAGAACAGCTGCGCGTTCTTTCTGAGTCGACGCCGCTCAACCCGAACACCTTTGCGCGTATCCAGTCTCTGCGCCGTCAAATCTATGACAGCGCCGACTACCATGAGGGCATCCGCTCCTTCTTCGAGCGGCGCCCGCCCCAATTCAATGGGAGATGAGACATGCTGAGCAGAGCCAATACAATCCAGCCACTTGTTCGGAAACGTAGCTGACCGTGGCTACTTCAGCAGCGAAGAGATGATCTCCAACGCCAACCTCATCCTTCTGGTATTTAATCGTCGGGTCATGCCGCCTTCTCGAGCGTCGGCTAATCGTT
>CAWEMR010000007.1:0-20608 GCA_963810085.1 uncultured Alphaproteobacteria bacterium
CTTGTGTTAGACGGGCTAGGCACGAAACATTCAACTTACGAAATCCGCTTTCTTTTGCTAGCCTGTAAGCATCGGCTCGGCCCAGGGCCGCTTGACCAGGGAGGTTGGCTATGCCGCGCATTGGCTATATCGATGACTCCAAAAAGAGCCCGCAGATCAATGCCATGATTGAATCTGCTAAAAGGACTGGGGCGCCGGATCCGCGCGTGGTCAGCATCATGACCCGCAGCGAAGTCGGCACCGCTTGGGTCGAGTGCTGGAACAAGGTGCTCTACAAGGGCGTGTTGCCCCACAAACTGAAAGAAATGTGCCGCATCAAGATTTCGGTTGCGCACCAGTGCGGCTATTGCTCGACCGTGCGCTCCAACGTGGCCAAGGCGGAAGGCCTAACTGAAGATATGATCACCGATCTTCTCGGCTCGTATCAAACTAGCATACATTTCACGGCGCGCGAAAAGGCTGCGCTGCATTATGCTGACCTTTTTAAACAGGGCGAACACGCGATCGACAAGGACGAAGTCTACGATGAACTGAAAAATTATTTCAGCGACGAAGAGATCATAGAGCTCGGCATGCTCTGCGCGCAGACCGATGGCGTCGGTAAATTAGTAAAGTCGTTAAATGTATTGAGCTGGGAGGACGCCTGCGCGCTCAATCCGAAGCTGACGCAAGGTGTTGCCGCCGAAGCGGCAGAGTAGTGGGCCGCGCACATTTCGCCAGTGCTGAGGAATGTCCGCTTTCGGGCGTGAAGCGGACATTGCAGTTCGGTGACAGTCATGTCCGCTTCATCCGAGAATCAGCGCTGGCCCAAACCCGCACGGTAATGACCGAGAAATGCGATCGAGTTGTCCCGTCGACGGAGAGCGCCCCAAGGGTGACGAGATCGGCATAAGAACCGACGTAGCGATAGCAACCACGCGCAATCAGAAAGGCCTCAAGACGACGGTTGATTAGTTCGGCGAACATTTCTTTGAATTCTTCGCTTATCCTTCGTCTCCGAGACTTTCGTAGGCGAGCTTTAAGTCGCTGCCAAGCATATCCCCGCCGCTGCGATCGCCCACACCCATCCGAGCATCAGCACTGGGCCAATCGGTTGATAAAATATCCCATCGATCGAATGAAGTGACACCGTCTCGATTGCAAATAGGAATAAAACTGCAATAGTTATGCTCGCAGCTACCCGCGCGGCGCCTCCGGCAACTCGACGCCAAAGGAGGAATAGCGATAAAAAACCGAGGGCAAGAATTGATATAACGATAATTCCCTGGATCGAGCCGTGCAACTCGCCGTAAAGATCTTCTGTCTTCAGCAACGTTCTTACGAATTCGGTGATAGAAAAACGTAAGCCGAAATAGATCTCCATGAGAAAAAGACAATTGATCAGTGCCAGCACCTTCCAAGTGCTCTTATCGCGCGCCCCCGAATGCCACGCCGCGATCAAGCAGGCGATCGTTGCCGTAGCGAAAGACAGCAGGCCGGCCAGCTCCGTCGGATTTGTGATGAATCGATCGAGCATCGTCGACCTGATGGTCTACACTTCGGTCGCCTGCGCAAGCCTAATAGCGACGCGGCAATGATCCAAGCGGTATTTGCCGCCTTCGGGTTCGCAGCCCTGCTGGTTTTCGGCTTTGTCCCAGCGGCGCTTGCGGTAGCGGTCACGTGTTTTGCCGGCTGGCTCCTATTGCCCGTGGGCAATTTTCCCGCAGGATCGGCCGATGCCGTTTACCCATACTGGATCACGGGCGCGGCTATACCGTCGGACATGCTGCTCACCAAGATGTGGTGGCCGCCTGTCGTTGCGCTGGCGGGCGCACTATGGAAGGACCGCAAATCCTTGGCGCGTTGGCGACCGGGATGGATAGACGTTCCGATGGTGCTGTGGTGCCTATGGCCGCTCGGACAATGGCTCGTCGTTGATGAGAACCCTGAGCCGCAAGCTTGGATCGCCTCGCTCTATCTTGCTGCTGCCTGGGGCGTACCCTGGTTCCTCGGCCGCGTTTATTTTTGTGGTGACGGCGGCGGCAGGCAACTGATTACGGCGATCGTGGCTGGGCTGGCAGTGATCACGCCCATAGCATTGGTCGAGAGTGTTTTGGGGCCCCAAGTTTACGGCTGGATCTATGAGCCTCACCCGTTTCGGTCCGACGGGGTGCAGCGCTATGTCGGTTTCAGACCACTCGGCTTCTTTGAAGACGGCAATCAATATGGCATCTGGGTGGCCGCAACTGCGCTGGCTGCAATCTGGCTTTGGCAGAGCACGCCCGACTCGCGCGAGCGCGGCCGTCTTGCTGCTATCGCGGTGCTGGCTTTGGCCATCGCATTGCTGAGCCAATCCGTTGGCGCAATCCTCCTATTGTGTGCGGGGCTTGTCTTGTCGTGGGCAATAGGCCGCTCGCTGATGCGGCGTGTGTTGCCCTTGTTTTTTTTGCTTATGGCGTTGAGCGGCACAATCTATTTGTCCGGTGCACTGCCACTGCGCGCAATCGCAGAGAACACGGCAATCGGTCGGCAGATAGTTGATATCATCCGCTCTTCAGGGCGCGGATCATTCACTTGGCGAATAGCTCGGGACCAAGCAGCTTTGCCGCTCATTGCCGAGCATCCGGTGCTCGGCGCGGCGCGATGGGACTGGTGGCGACGGAACGGCGAACGCCCTTGGGGTCTCGCACTCTTGATCTTCGGACAGTTCGGACTGATCGGATTGGTGCTCGCCTTTGGTTCGCTATTGACGCCGGCCTTAAACGCGTTCGCAAAACATTGGCATGCTGGCGCGTGGCGAATTTATCCAGCGCTACCAATGGCCGTGATTGTTCTCATGGCAGCTGCAGACGCGTTGCTCAATTCGTTTTTCTTCTATCCGGCAATTTTGGCTGCGGGAGCGCTGGCATCCGATGGCGCCGAGCAACTTCGACCTGCTCGCTCCCAAAACAATCCTCGCCGATCGTCACGGAGGAAGCACAGACGTCGCAGCGATTATTCCGTCATCGCAGGTCGCGGCCTGACATTTCCGAAGCCCACGAGCTGCTCTTCTGGACGCTCAGATGCCCTTGCGTGAAGACCTGAGACGATCGTTTATTTCGAAGAGCTGCTCGAAGACAAGGCTCTTCTCCCGTTCGTCTTACATGAAAGACCTCGTAGCGGCGGGACAGTGTATGCCGAGAGAACTAGCAATTAACGCCGACGTAATCCTGGGCTACAGTTGATTCATGGGTCCACGCGTCACCATCCTGCTGCCAACTCACAACCGCGCCGACGTATTGGGCTACGCCATTAAGTCGGTGCTTTGGCAGACGGAAGAAAATTTCGAACTCCTAATCGTCGGGGACGGATGCACCGACAATACTCCAGACGTCGTCGCCACCTTCACAGATCCACGCATTCGTTGGTTCGATCTATCCAAGGCACCGCGCAGTGGCTATGCCAACCGAAATATTGCGCTCCGCCAGGCCCGCGGCCGTTATGTTGCTTATGCGCAACATGACGACATCATGTTTCCGGATCACGTCGAGAGCCTGATCGCAACGATCGAGGCAAGCGGTGCCGACTTGGCCTATAGCCGCCCGCTCTGGGTCACGGCCGACGGTGTTGTACTCCCGTTCTCGGTGAACCTCACTCATAGCGACGAACTCGACAATTTTCTTAAGGTAGAGAACTACATTCCGTCGAGTTGCGTCATGCACACTCGAAGTGCCCTAGAGCGGGTCGGCTTTTGGCCGGAGAATGAAGCTGACGCGGACTGGCTTTGTTGGCAGCGGATCATCATGACGAGCACAAGCGGCACCGTGGGCTACTGCCGGTTGCCGACTGCTCTCCATTTTCGCGCCGCATGGAAGCAGGACATCAGCCCGCGCGAACGACGACTGAGGGAAATTGCCGAGAGCGATTGGTGGCCGCAGGTTTGCAAGGTTTCGATCCCAATGGGCGCTGCAGAGCAACGGATTTTTTTCGAGACGCTCTCGTTGGCGCCCTCGACTTGGATCAATAAGCTCCGATCGGCAGTGACCGAAATCGCCGATCGGCTTGCTTGGGGCTGGACGGTCCCGGCAGCTCGGACTTGGCCGTATTATGACACCACAATGCTTAAGTTTACCGCAGCGCTCGAACAATACTGGATTTCGCGATTTCCACTGTCGCGTCGGCTTGCTACGACGATCTTTAGAAAATTCCGGCGATTTTAGTCCAGCAAGTGTGAAGGCCGCCGGTCCGGGTCACAGGTCGTCCTCACCCGCCGATGGTACCCGCTGGGAAGCGGTACGGTATCAGCGTCGTGTCGAGAGGCAGGCGCCATTTGTCCGGCGCGTGATGGTCGTACGCGATGGTCGGGAAATTCACTACCATGAGGTCGCGATCACCGATGTTATGGTCGGCATGCCAGACATCGATTGGAACGTTGACGAGGCACCGATCGTGTTCAGAAAGCACAATGCGACACACCTCTCCGCAGGTGGGACTATCAGGGCGAGGATCAAACAATATTAGCTCCATTTCACCCTGCAAGATCGCATAACGATCCTGATGGCGCCGGTGCAAGCTCCAACCCTTCGCCACGCCACGCCGAATAGTGAAAGTATAGGAGAATACCAGTGGCTCCTGTTGCTCGTCCCAGCGCGGGTCGAACAGCTCCGTCACCGTTCCTCGGTTGTCGGTATGGGTGATAAGTCGGCGTATTGTCACACCATGGGTCAGACGCCGGAGGGGGACGCCATTTGGATTGACGGTCGCGGTGTCTTGGATGGCAGCGGCGAGAGTACTTTCAAGTAGGGAACTAGCGCGTTGGATATTAAAATGATTCATCTGACACACCCCAGGGAACTCTAACCCGGCTCTTCCATCCTAATAACTAGACGACCAACGGGAAAGGCGAATGTCACCTGTTCAAAAGATTTCAAAGCAGTTGCGGCCTCGTTCGTCTCCCGCGCTCTTCCAAGGCCGGGTCGTCGAGCCGGGCGGCGATGGCTGAGCCGAGCACAAGCCCGCGGTCACTGTTGGCGAGCCTAATCGAGATTCATACCGGTTATCCGGGATTTTTCGGCTATCGCCGTGCCCTCGGGCGTAATTGCACCGAGGCAGGCATCAATGTGTTCCGCAATAAGCTTACTATGTGGCCGAGAAATCATGTCCTCGTGCGCTGCGGGCACTTCAATAACCGTCAGCCCGCCGCTGGCGAACGGAGCCCAATGTGCTTTCTGACGTTCGGAATTGCCAGCGCTGCTAAACATCGTGATGTGACCCGTATAGGGTTTAGGTACATAGCGCCGGGTTGCCCGACGAAAAATCCAATCGTAGAAAACGGGCCGTTGCTCGTAAGGGATGGCCCGCCCCTGTCGAATCCACCGGTCATACTGCCGCACCAATATTCGGTTCCTTATAGATCTCAGTCCACGAAAGTGTAGGTCTTGGAAGCCCTGGACACGGCCGACTTTGTGGCTAAGGCGCACTAGCTCGGACGCCTTTGGCCCGACAAGCGGATTGTGCAGGGTCGTATCCATTAAACCAAGAAAGCTCACGCGTTCGCCCTCGCGGACCAGCTGCTGGGCGATCTCGAAACTCATCCGTCCGCCAAAAGAGTGTCCAGCGAGAGAATAGGGTCCGCGCGGCTGAACCCGTCGGATTTCGGTGACGTAATTGGTGGCCATCGACTCGATAGTGCGGGAAATACCGTGCTTTCCATCCAACGGCGGAGGCTGCAGGCCAAATACCGGACGGTCGCCCTTAAGATCGCTAACAAGCTGACTGTAATTCATTACGAAGCAGTATCTACCGTGCACGAGGAAAAGCGGCAAACCTGTCCCGGAGGCGCGAAGTGGCACCAAGGATTGAGATGCAGTGATGCCCGTAGTCGCTCTGATAAATTCTGCGAGGCGCGCAACGGTCGGCGCCTGTACGATGGTTGTTGGCGACAAACTGAAGCCCAGCCGAGTCTCAATTCTGGCAAACATCATAAGAGCTTGCAGCGACGTCCCGCCAAGCTCAAAAAAATCGTCGTCGATTCCGATCTTCGGAATCTCCAGAACCTCTTGCCAAATTGCAAGAAGCTCACGCTCGTGATCATCGGATGGCGCTCGGAATGTCCCCAGGCGCGCGTTTGCCCGGTCAGGCGGCGGTAACGCGTTACGATCAATTTTTCCACTGCGCGCAATCGGAAACGCGTCCAACACGACAATGTGGGAAGGTACCATGTAGGAAGGCAGGCGCTCGGCTAACGCCGCGCGCATTGCGGACGGCGATGCATTCGGAGGTGCAACGACGTAGCCCACCAAACACGGCTCTTGGCTAGCGGCATCGTCATATAGCAACACAAGCGCGTCAGTGACACCCGGCTGGCGCATGAGCTCGCATTCTACCTCGAAGGGCTCAACGTTGTACCCGCGTAATCTGATTCTGCTTCCCTTGCGGCCCATAAGTTCAAGAGTGCCATCACTTCGCCAGCGTCCGAGATCGCCGGTGTGATAAATGCGAATTGCTCTATCAAGTGGATCAGTCTGGAAGACTTTCGCCGTCAGGTCAGGATTGTTCCAATATCCCTGCGCGAGAAAGCGGCTACGGACGACGATTTCGCCTATCTCGCCCGGCGGAACAAGCGCACCCGTCTCATCCTTTATGCAGACTTCCGCCCCATCGACCGGATGGCCAACCGCGACGACACCAGCGTCGGGCAGAGACGAAGGGGTGAAGACCTGAGCCGCGATGGTCGCGGACTCCGTCGACGAATAGCTATATCCGATGCGCCAATCGCCTTCGAGATGTTTGGAAAGGCGGATAACGTCTTGTGCGTAGAGCCGCCCGCCCGTCGCCCCGACGAAACGGAGCGCCGGAAACCGAAGATTGTCGGATAACGACGCAAGCCAAGTTCGAAACAACGAACTTGAAAACGAAACGTATGTAATCTTTTTGGCGATGAGCCAGGGCGCGAGCTTTTGTAAACCGTCGCGATGAAGATCAAACGGAAACAGACATCCCCCGAAAATAACGGCGACAAGCTGTAGTGGATCCAAGAGGAGACGCCACTTGAGCGCAAATTTGCGAACCGATCGCTGCCCCCGACCTCGGCCAGCCGGTCTCGAACATCACAATTGTGCACCAATCTGCGATGACTGTTAGCCACGCCCTTCGGCCGGCCAGTCGAACCGGACGTATAGACGATACAGGCCGTATCATCTGGAGAAGAGGTCCGATCGGCGACCAATGGCTCAAATGATCGAGCGAGCCGCTCGACGTCCATGACCGTGGCCCTGCCGATAGCCGCACGCTCCGCTATCGAGTGGGTAGCACTATCGGCGATGATCTGCGCGGCACCAGAGTCTCCAATAACTTGAGTCACCCATTGTTCTGGCGAATTGGGCGCAAGAGGGATGAAAATTCGGCTTGCCTTCAACACGCCTAGCATTGCGGCGATACGTTCCGCCTCGTCCTTCATGAAGAGCACGACAGGCCGATTAGATTGGGAAGGAAGCGAAGCCAGCGCTGCGGCAATACGGCTCGCTTTTAGATCGAGCTCTCGATAGGTTAGCGAAATTTCGTCCGTAACAATCGCAAGCCCATCAGGAACGGCCGCCACCTGCCGCTCGAACCGTGAAGCGATAGTATCTTCGGAATTCTCTAAACTGTCGTAACACGAATATTGTTGCCCGAGGATATTCATGGCACTCGTTTACGACGAACCGATTTCGATAAAATCGATCTCAGAAATTACTGAACTTATCCGCCCACCTGAACCTAAATACTATTGAGATTGCACGGGCTGATCAAGTCAGCCAGTATCTGCTCTGAATGTTCGCTTGTGAGCGTCAGAAAGTGGTGGGACAGATCAACGGGCGAAAGCATCTTGGGCAAAAAATATAGAGTATGATGCGTGGCCGCTCTCGGTGAATTTGACGTTTGCATATGGTATCGCAGCACCGCAGCACTTGATGACGACGCTATACGGTTGGCTGACCAGCATCTTTCGACTGAAGAACGGGCTCGCCGTGATCGTCTCAGTTTTGCAGCCGACCGTCGCGATTTCACGCTAGCCCATGACCTTTTGCGGCGGGCGCTCTCCAGGTGTGCAGACCGGCATCCTGGCGAATGGCGATTCCGTACCGATCACTACGGCAAGCCGTCGATCGAAAGTAGCGACCCACAACTGCTGGCGTTGTCGTTTAGCCTCTCGCACACGCGAGGTTGCGTCGCGTGTGCTATCACTTCGAATGCGCCGCTCGGCGTAGATGTAGAACGAAGCGATCATATTCCGCACGCCCAAGAGATGGCGGATCAGTATTTCTCCGAAAGGGAAACAGCGTGTTTACGCCAGTGTTCAGATGAGCTGCGTAATGTCCGCTTCGCTGAACTGTGGACATTGAAGGAGGCATTTTTGAAGGCTACTGGCGTCGGCCTTTCAGGCTCGCTCAACTCCGCATCATTTCGGTTCCACGACAGCGGCCATATTGAGTTTTCGGCGCCATCCGCTATCGATCCTCACGAGTGGCATTTCGCTTTATTCGAGCCTGTTAGCGACTATCGGCTAGGGGTTGCGATCCACAGTGTTGCGCATCCTCGCTTTGTCATGCGCGAAGACGAAGGGGATGGACGTATACTTACTTCTATTTGCGTATCTGCTTAGTCCGTCGAAAGCGTCCCCAAACGCACGGTTCCCTCAGAAGCTTAATGTGGCTCTAGGACCACATCGCCTACTGCAATTCCAAGTTCGCGGCCATCCTCACTGAGACCGATGTCACTTGGGCGGAAGGTCGGCGCTTCGAACACGAGTACCGTGTAGTCCGCCGGCTGCAGCGGGATGTCGGCAACGAAATGAGATACGCCTTTGGAATCGGTCTCGATCATATAATTGGCCGGGCGCTCTTCGACGAACAGCGATAACTCTTCAAGCCGCCTGTTCGGATTGTGGGCAATCACCTCGACTGCTAAGCGCGCACGATCCCCTGTATAAGGGATTAAAATTTTAGGCCGTGGATTGGGACCGGACCAGCGATATCGCTTACTCTTATTGGGACCGAACCAGGAATATCTATTGCCCTGACGTTCGACCTTATACCAATCCAGAGCGCGGCTTTCGGAGGACTGCTCGATGACCACGCGGCTGTGCAACGTCTGCAGTGCGGCCCGGCTAATCCCTTTGTTACTTCGGTTTTTCTCGAACTGATATCCTTTAGGATAAAAAAAATGACTACGATGACGTATGGTCATGAACTGATTGTTTTTCTTAGATTTGCCGACGATCTCATCAATGTCGATACCCGGCGGAATTTTCAGTTTTTGCAAGCACTCTTGTTGTTCATCGCTGCTTACGCGCAGATAAGACAGATAGCGATGACCCGCGGCGAACTTGTGTACCGAGATCTCGCGGGTCGAAACAAAGCGCAGCCCACCGTGGGCAGCACGTAATAGAAATTCGACGTCGACGGGGTCTTTCAGAACGCGGGGCTCGCGCCATTCGCCGATACGGGTGGTGACATCACGCCTATGAGCGACCGAGGTTGGCGGAAAGAAGTGTTGAAATGGCGCATCGGCTGAGTTGAACATTCCCGTGACAAGATAGAACTCGGCACCCTTGGGACCGTGAAAAATGCAGCCGCCGATGACAAAATCAAATGTGTCGGTCGAAGTGGCCGCACGGAAAACGTGCTCAAGATGGTTTGGTGCCCAAATGTCATCGTGGCCGAGATAGGCAATCCACTGCCCTCGCGACGCACGGATTCCTTCGTTATTGGGAAAGCTCTGGCTGCCGGTATTAACCGAAAGGTTGCGCCATGTAATGCGTTCCGACCGAAAAGATTGTACGGCAGCTTCGGTGTCGTCGAGGCATCCATCGCCGACGACAATCAACTCGAAGTCGCCGAACGATTGGCAGAGGACCGACTCAATTGTTGGCTTAATATGATGTCCGCGGCCGTAAGTGGATAGAACGACTGAAAAGAAGGGATTCTCGTTCATCGAAGTCGAACCGGGGTCTCGAACCGCTCTCCGAACTCAACACTTGTTGGCTGCGCTTTCATCAAAAGCGATAGGGGATGATGCGGGTCGCAGCTTCGGAGTCCCATGGAAGATCGAGCGCGTCGGGCGTCTCGTAGTCATACATCGCGGTCGGCATGTTCACGACGAATGCTTCATCTGTACCGATGTTCTTCCACCCATGATATAGGTTTGGCGGAACAATTAAGAGGCCAGGACTTTTCTCGCTGAGCGTGACCTCGTTCACGCTACCATAGGTCGGCAACTCGATCCGGCCGTCGAAGACGGCAAACTTGACGAGACCTCGCATAACAAAGAGACGATCGGTGCTTCGTTGATGCAGGCCCCAAGCCCGGTGCCTACCGGGAAGAGTGGTCGTCAGATGCACCTGAACAATCGGGCCACCGATCTGATCCCAGTCCGCGCGAGCGACCTCGGTAACATGACCGTCTTCGTGCGGGACGGGACGAGTTGGACGAAATACCACGTCGTGGATTGGAGTTCGCCTTAGCCCTCCTTGGGCATCGACCGCGGACTGCTTTGCCGCTAGCTCATCCCAGCCGAGGACATCGGGCGCGCGAAGTTCAGGCACAATTGTCATCAGGTGTTCCGTAACGATGCGGCTTGCGTTCGCAAATGCTTAGCTGAGCAATAGTACTGATCTAAAACCCAGAGGATCAAGCATGTCGGACATGACCGGCTATCGCCCGGAGCCGCCATGCTAGCGGTATCATGGTGCCGCGGCTTTTGACAGGAAGATTAATGCGATCACGGCTAGGTTTGCGCCGATCGAGATTATCGAGAGGAAATAAGATCAGAGCGGCAACCACGCCGGGGGTCGCTTTGCAAGCCATCGTGTGATCAGTGGGACGACCCGATTGTCATTGCCGGCTCGAATGCTTTGGCAACTGGCGTTCGGGTGCATTCGTGGTCCCATCGAAGGCGGCATCAAAGGCGGAGAAGTCCTGGCGGCCTTGCAATTCATAACGAGCGTAGCAGTCTGGAACAGCGAGATCTGACCGACATTGCCCATCCCCTCAAACCTGACGAGCGGGTGCCAAATCGAAACCAAAAATCGCGATCCATCCAAGGTTCGTATGGCTCAAAACCTTGCGTTTGTAAGGATGGACAAAAGCATTTTTGCATCGGCGATGCGAGAATAGCTGCCATACGAGAAAAACTGCTGTTGCAAATTGCGAGGTAGTCTGCTTGTCGGAGAATTTCGAAGTCGCGGACATGTTCGGGAATTGCCGATGTCGTCGGGCCGAGTGTGGTTGGGATAGTCTCAAATTCTCGGAAAAGCGGCAATATCGCGTCCGACTCATCCGTCGCAACATACAGAACCGGATCGTGAAGGCTCGGCCAGAGGGCTCGCAGCCATGCAATGTACCATTCCTCTGGTACCAGACGAAACCAAGGCCAGTTCGGTTGCTGAAGCTCGCGATAGTCACCGCGCCTGACGTGAATCGCGACTAGTGTTCGGCGGCCAGCGTGCGTCACCTCGTGGCGCCAATCGTCGAACGTACTTTGGTGTTCGGCTGATAGCAAAAACATGCGCCTTAGTAATGGTCGATGTTTCTGCCAACACTCGGGAATTTCCTGGAAATAACCCCATAGATCAACGTCAACCGGCGGCTCATCCATCTTCCAAAGCACTTGGTCATCCTGACTAAAGGCGCTGAAGCGTAGTTCTGGGAGATCGAGGCCCGCACAGGACGGATCATCGAGGCCAAAAAGCTGGCTCCCTTCCCACGCCGGCATTGCTGCGCTCAGGCCATGCCGCAAGGCGTAGAGTTTCACAAATGCATATTGAAACAGTTGATTGCCGAAACGGCCGTTCTTTCCCAGACTGGACACCGTGACGCGGCCGCGTGACCCGACGCCGAGGCTGTGTGCTGACCGAACGGCCTCACTGCTCACAAAACAACGCACCTCGCCGGCCGCAATCTGGACGCAGCCAATGCCCACGAGACCCAAATCGAACAAAATACGCTGCAATTTCCAGACAGTACCATCCGTCGCCTCGGTTGAATTTTGTGACATTAGAATTGCGACGGCGCGAAAACAGAAATCGTCACCAAGCTGAACTATCATTTCGCTCAGTATGTGAGCGGGCGAGAGAAGGACCACTTCGCTGGTAGCGTTGCTGATAAGTTCGCGTGCCTGTCGGGCGAGACTGTCAAGCGTGTGTACCCGTCTGTCATCGGAGCTGGCAGCCACCGGCCGCATCGGTATGCGCGCGACGATAGCCGTATCGGCGTCTATATCGGCCCCAAGGCTAAGCAAAACGGCTTCACTGGCGGCGGCGGTCGGCGGCGCTTCCGCAACATCTTTTTCGTCTGCTAGCGCCCGCTGACACCCAATGGCAATGATGGATTTAAGGGGAATCGAGTGGTCACGAAATGGCTGCAGACCCGCTACGACTTCGGGGCCAAGGCATTGCCCCAGAGTGTCGACGGCAGTCCCTCCGCTTGCGCATCGTTCGCCATCGATGGCTCTCATGAGGACCTGCCAGCAACCAAATCCCGGAGCTTCTAATGAAAATCATATCGTATGGCTTTGAGCAAGGAGCCATTGCCGGCTTCCCGCCAAACCCTATGAAGGAGCGCTTCCCAGGAAAAGCTGAAAGCGACAGAGGCGGCATTTTACCCGGTGATGGCATCCTGTGCAGAACGTTGCGGCTTTCTGGTACGTTCGGCTTCGCGCAGACGCGGTAAAATGTTCCGGGCCAGATTATCGGAGCTTGAATCAACTCTGCCACGATAGCTAGCAACGCCGTTAGAACTGCAAGGCCCGCTTCCACTCAAAAACTGCGCCGCAGAATGGAGCTGGCGCGGCCGATCTGATATATACCGGAGTGCTGCGCCGGTGCTTTCGTGAACGTGATGTGGGAATGATGACATGAGCGCTCTTCGCAACTGGGTACGCCGCAACATACTCAGACGTTACGATCCAACAAATCCCTTGTTCAAGACAGCTTCCCCCAAAATGGAAATCATCGGCCTGTTGGCCGAAAAATACGGATATAGACGCTACCTGGAACTGTGTTCTTCTGTTTCCGGAAATTACTACCGAAACTTGGACCGGCGAATTCTATCGACGGCGCATCGTCTTATGTATAATTGTCCTGAGGCCTTCGCGGACGGGCTGACCATTGACTTTCGAAGCGAAGATTTGGATATCAGCCAGTGCCTTGCTGAGATACGCGGCAAGGGCTTTCGCTACGACATTATTCTGGTGGATCCCTTCCACGAATACGATAGCTCATATCGCGACCTCCATGAGGCGTTAGATCTGATTGATGAAGGCGGCATGCTTGTTGTGCATGATTGCCTGCCACCACGCGCCAAAGTTGCCACACCTAGACAACTACCGGGTGAATGGCCGGGCGTAACATATAAAGCCTATCTCGATTTTATCAGCGAGCGTCGCGACCTCGAATATACGACCGTCGACGTCGATTACGGCTGCGGTTTAGTTCGCAAGTCTAGTAGCGAATTGCAGATAAATGCCCGCCACGACAGCTTGCTATGGCAAGATTGGCGCGAAATCGGAAACGACTTTAACCGGACGTTCCGCTTTTTGCAGAGGCACAAAAAGGAGCTTTTAAATTTGATCAGCGTCGAGGAATTTTTCGGAATGCTCAAGGCCAACTCGGCGGAAGAGTCAACGTCCAAATATCGTGGAGCCCACACTGCATATTATTCGCGCGCCGTCCGATTATGACCCGAACGCGAACCGGACATTGCCCGGTAATCTAGCCAGTAGTGGCAATCATCCAAACAGAGGATCTCCCCCGATTTGATCTAACCGCCGCGCGACGTGGCCCGAAGGAGATATCGACGGGTCGCCGCTTGTTCCTCGACTTTCCGCGGCCGGGAACTTTTCCATAGCTGACGTCGATAGGCGGTAGCAATTTACGACGGTCTTACTTTAGAAGGACTCTTATCCTCGAGAGGCATGTTATGGCTTTACCCGTTAACTTATTTCGGGTTGTCACAGCTGCGGGATGACAGCTAGGATTGACGACGCGACGAGAAATAACGCGGAAGGACCAACGCGATGACTCTCTTCCCAAACCGCGACGAGTTACGCCGGCAATTCCTTAGTGCGGACCCGTTCCCCTTCGTCAAAATTGACAACTTTCTGGACCCTTCGTTTGCCCAGCAGGTGGCCGCTGCTTACCCGACTTTCGATCTCGCGTTGGGGGGCGGCAAGACATTTGATGCCGTAAATGAGCGCCGAAAGGTGCAGATCACCGACTCTAATTCTTTTACACAACCAGTAGCGCGGCTCAACCAGTTGCTCGCCTCCTCTGACTTTCTCGATGACCTCTCATACATCACGAACATTCCAAAATTATTGGCAGATGACGCACTGGTCGGCGGCGGGATGCACATTACCGGACCAGGCGGACGATTGGACGTTCACGTCGATTTCAATTTGATCGAGGATCGGAAGCTGCACCGGCGGCTTAACCTTTTGCTCTACCTCAATCAAGATTGGGACAATTCATGGGGTGGACATATCCAGCTCTGGGATAAAGAGGTGACGAGTTGCCGTGCGAGCTTCGCACCAATGCTCAACCGCTGCGTCATCTTCGAAACGAATGAAATCAGCTTTCATGGCGTTTTGCCGGTTGCGGTCACTGCTCCGCATCCGCGCATTTCCTTCGCCACCTACTACTACACGAAAGAGGCGCCTGCTCATTGGGATGGCAAAGCGCACAGCACAATTTTCCGAGCGCGCCCTGAAGAGAAATTTCGCAAATTTGTCCTCATGCCGGTGGAGAAAGCGCAGCACGCAGCCGTTGCCAGTGCGCGCAAACTAAAAAAGGGCCTCAAGGGATTAGTCTCTCGCAGACCCTAACCGAAGATCTTTTCCTAAACGCTCGCGGCGTATGCAGATCTATTACACGGAACAGCCGAATGACGGCAGCGAGCGATTTTTGACCGGCGAGGAACTGGAGCGTTGCGGCCGCTGTTAATGTCTCTGTTGATTTTCTACGAGAATACGTATCGCAGGAAAATCGGTCTCCCCTCATTTACGCCGGGTCCATTCGATGCGCTGCGATTCAGCACCAAGATGAAGTTTGTCATCCGCGGGCATACGATGCCGTTGGTCTGCGGGCCTGACTGAGTCGTTTCGTCCTGGAAATAACGGCCAATACCGTCGGGCCAAACGGCTATGCAATTGTGCTTGCCAAAAATGAAATAACTACCCATCGGCTCAAACAACGACATCGGTTATTCATTGGAGGCGTTCCTTGATGTGATCCGCCAAACGCAACGCAAGTGCAACAATCGTCAGCGTCGGATTGAACGTGCCGCCGGTGGGGAATACCGAGCAGCCGGCCACATATAGGTTTGCGACCCCGTGAACGCGGCAATTCTCGTCAACAACACCCATACGCGGGTCCCGCTGCATGCGAGTTGTCCCCATATGATGCTGGTCCCCACGCATATCGCTTGGCCATTCGCTATCGTCTTCGGGAACAGTCGACTGGAGTCGGCCGAATCCGCCACGGCCTAGCTCCGCCCCCAACAATCGGTTCCCAGTGGCCATACCGCGCTTGTCTTCCGCCGTCAGGCGCCAATCGACGGTGACCTTTCGCAAGCCAAACACGTCGAGGTCTTTGCCAAGTCCAATGCGGCTGTCCGGATTCGGCATCTGCTCGGTCGTGCAATTCAGAGGAATGGACGCCATAGGCACTGGGGGCCTATTTCGGCCATATACCATCCGGCGTGCGATGTATGTCGCGACGGCAGGGAATTTCCTTATCACTGATCCCAGATCATGCAGAATGTCTGCGCCGCGATCGGTTCGATAGATGAGCCGCGTCAGCGCATCGACCTCGGGGATCCTGGGGTATTGGAACCGCACGCGGAAAGCCGGCAACTCGAGTTGGCGCTTGGTTTCGTTGGAAAGGCTTATGTAGGATACAAAGCGCCGAGTGACGCCAAGCCGATTGTATTGTGCGCCGTTTTCGCCAGTTTGGAACGTCAAATCCACATATGGGTCTGTGAGGACGATGGTGCCGCCCGAGTATTCCAAATGGAGCATGAAGAACCGACCGACGAGACCGTGATCGTTTCCTAGACCAACGCCAGCCTCGCTCTCTGACAGCAAAAGCAGGCGCGCATTTTCGATTCCGCCGGCTGCAAGTATGTATATGCGGGCCCGAACCGTAAAGCGACCATCGGGAAGGACGCCGACATTGACCTGTCGCACTGCTCCGCCATTCTCGCTGGCGTCGAAACGCAGCGCATTGGCGTGCAGATAAACGCTCAGATTCCGTGCTTGGCGCAATTCGGGCCCATATTCAGGGCCAAATCGCGTAGCCGGGCCTTGCTGCAGAACTTGGCAAACGAAATGCGGGCCGCGGAACGGCTCGGGAATATCGCTCGGTGCGATGCCCCAATCGGAAAGTGCATAACCATAAGGACCGAGTTTGAGGACCGGTTGTGCGCGCCGATACCACGGCTCGAGATATGACAGCGAGAATGGCCAGCCGGAATACGGGACGCCCTCGCGCATTTCGAAATCAAGCGAATTCGGCATATCGCACCAAACTCCGCCCCAATGGTTGGTGGTGCCGCCGAAGTAACGAAGCCGCGAGGCCGGGAAGAAGTCATAAGGCCGTCCGATATCGCTGCCAGCATACAGATCCTGCGTGGCCTGCTCCAGCTCGGCGCCGCCGCTTTCTAACAGGATCACGCGGAAGCTGGAGTTGGTAAACTCCCGCGCCAGAGTAATTCCCGCGGCGCCTGCGCCTACGATACACACCTCAGTTTCGATTACGCTTCCGGTGGGCACCGAACGTGCATCTACGAACATTGAGCCCTGCCCTATGAGTGCTTGAGCAAGCGGGGGAGAATTTTGAAGGCGACGGGGTACTACAAGTTTCTGGGAGGGAGGCCGCCGGAATGAGTGGAAGCGCAGATGTACCAACTGGAACTTGGTCTGACAACGACTGTTAGCCCGCATGAGATGCCAGAATTGCGGATGAATGCCCCCCTCTCATGTCCATGACACTGAGATTGAGAAGCTACGGGCTGCACTGGTGCTATGTGTGGACGCCACAGAGGTCCATCTTGGCGGAGCTTTTAGCGCTGCCGACGGCACCGACCAGATAATGTATGTCAGCTACGCGGCAGTGAAGGTTCTGGGCGATAGGGTTCTGAAGATGACGCAGCGGGACAAATCCCAGGCCCTAGCCGAACAAGACCCAACTCTTGAGCAGTCAACCGATAAGGTCGATGTTACTGGCAATGATTAGCGGGATTGTCGGGGGTGGGTTGAGTCGGTAGAGTTGTGGGATGTTGCTAAATCAGCCGCTGTTACCCTTGGATATGCTGCCATAGCTAGAGGGCTTCGGTTGCCGAAGCGCCTCTCGGAGCTGCAGCAATGGGGGGGCTTAATGGACCTCATTGAGCGGCAAAACATCAATGTGTTCTTGGATGTCGGAGCGAACCGAGGCTATTTCTCCAAACACCTGCGAATGGCAGGATACAAAGGCAGGCTCATATCGTTTGAACCCAACCCTAGTGATCTTAGCCACTTTCCGAAAACCGATGATGAATGGCACATCTGCGATTATGCCCTCGGTGCCAATTCGGGAATAAGGAATTTTAATGCGAACCTATGCAATGGCGAGAGCACATTAAGTTCGTTTCTACCGTTTGTCGGTGAGATGGGGGAAAGCAATACGATAGCAGTCAACGTGCAGCGCCTGGACGAGGTTCTGCCCTCGTTGATAAGCAGTATTGCAGAGCCCCGGGTTTTTTTGAAGATGGATACTCAGGGCTATGATTGTCAGGTTATTGAGGGCGCCGGCAAGTGCCTTGATATGGTCATGGGTATTCAATCAGAGATTTCCGTTTTGCCCCTCTACCAAGACATGCCGCATTACACAGAATTGCTTGCCAAATATGAGCAGCTTGGATTTTCCCTCGTGGATATGTTCCCCGTCAATAGAACACCCGATGGCCGAGTGATCGAGTATGATTGCCTCATGATGACTAACAAGACGGGTCGCCGTTAAGGCGCACGCCCCGCTCCAGTCCTGAAAATGGCGTCGAATAGTTTCCATCTAGCCATTGTAGTGTCATTGCAGTGAGTGGATTGCCGCCCACCAATGCCTAAGGAGCAACGAATGGCTGAGTTAATGACGGCCGCGCGCATAACCCTTGGGTTCTATGCGCTTGGATACCACTTCGGTAGAGATGCCGCGCCAAAGCGGTGGTTCAACAATCCTCGTAGGTATAACAAGAGCAAGAGATTAACATGCTCAGTGAATCGCAGCGGCGGCATTGTATTTCGCGGACTGAGTTTGAGTGATGTCTCTAGCAAAGGCCATTCCCCGTAAGGACTATAAGACCCGCCATCCTGAAAGTGGTTGATTGTCTTGACCTTGGAGAGCGCGCGCAAGGCAGGTAAAGATTTCGTGTAGACCGTGCCCATGCGCGCATCTCTATTAGCCGCGTAATATAAACCAGTGCACGGCCCAAATACATTGTTCCACGGAAAGCAGTAGAATTGTTGCCCGCTTTCATAGCCATAAAGATCAATGCCCATTGAAGCTGCCAAAGCATTATCATTGGTGAACAAAAATATCAGTTTGCGCCAGAAAGCCGCCAGGATAGCCAAAGCCGCGCTCGCCGCCGCCCGCAAGTTCGTACCATTTTGGTGTGGTTGAGCCAGATGATGTCGCGTTGGTAAAGCATAAACCTTTTGTGTTGCCAGATTGTATTGCGCCCGCGCCTAATGCGGTCCCACCAGGGTCTGCGATGGATAGGCCGTGCCGCCATCAGCCGCCAATGTCGCAGAAGCCCCAATGGTCGAATTGAAGGTGACGCCGATGCAGGTGCCGTTAGCTGGCGTTAAAGGCAGATTTAGACCTGTCGTGATGGTATAGGCCGTCGTTCCACCGCAAGCGTGACCCGCCCCATTACCGCAGTTGCCGGTAACGACTGCTTGCGGAAGGACGCCACCACTATTTATTTCTTGAAAGAGATTGGCCAACCCGCCATCGGCGTTAGCCGTCCATGCGACCGGCGTTGACATGCCCCCCGAAATATAAGGCGCCGTAGCCCCGGCATTGACGTTAGAGTGCGACCGACCCAGGAATCCCGAAGCACTACCGCCGCAATCCGTAGCTTTCCAATTGAAAATGTATCAGCCATCGCCATTGCCGATCTGCCAAGTGATTTCCTTGATCACCTGAGATCCCATGATCGACACAAAAATATTATTCGTCCGAATTGATCGGAGGATGCTCTCGACGAAGGCATAGGAGTAGCTAGATCTAAACGGACCGAGGGGGCATTGTGGGTCTGTCATTCCCGGCAAGCGGATAATCAATCTTCCCCTGCGCCGCGAGCGCACTTGAAAGAACCCCACTGAAATTCTGCGCCCACCATTCGTTACAAAACTCAGGTATGATTTTCATGCTACTGCCAGCGATTGACGCGACTAGCGTAGCCTCCGAAGTCACATAGGAGTTGATCAAAAAGACACGGCAGATTAAGCCCGGCAGTATTGTTGTTAGCTAAACACGCACCAATCTGCGCCTAATGGATACCCGGTTATATATCCGGTTGTGGTCTCTCCAATTCCGTTCTCATTCCAAAATGCCCAAGTTGGTAGAGAGCGATTAGCCCAACTCGTATTGGTGTTATTTGGCGTACTACTCCAATCCATCATCCGAAAGGTTTTGAATGGCTCCACTTGCGCGAGCCATAGAGGATTGTAACAGCCTGCAGGGTAGGCACCTGTAGCCGTCGCACAGTTATTTGCGATGTACGCCGCCTCGTTAACCCCGACGTGTCCACTGGTGCTATCGGGGCTATACACGAGAGAGATACTGTTAAAGTAATTGCCAATACCATTCGGGTCTACCGCAGTAATATCCATTTCAATTTGGTTCGTACCGTCAACTCTTATGAGACAGCGCCCGGTACTTGGGCTGGTACACAAGCCGCCCTGAAATGAAGCGCCTTGCCTGAAAACAAATGTACCGGCATTGGTATAAGATCGGGCCGCAGTAAAAAGCAGAACATAAGTTCCACTAGGAATAGCAGTACCAGGGGTTGCGCTTGAATTCGGAAACGCCGCTATATGAGTAAAGGTATGAGAAGGAACAGGGCCGCCGGGGCAGCGGCCGCCGGTGGTGATTGATGTAGGATAATGATTAGAATTTAAGAAAGTCGAATAGAGCGTCGCCTCTTCGTGAGTATCATCGTTACCCCCGCGGGCGCCTAGCGTGTACCACCCGCCAGCAGTTTTCAAAATATTCAAGAACGGCATTGGCTGGATAACCCAGTCGTCAAATCCACGCCGAGAGCGGAGTTAGATCCGCCAGAGCGCCATCCGCCAAGTGTCAGTAAGCAGAATAAAAGAACGAAAGCCTTTCGCATCATGGAATGGCTCCCGCGGTGACCGAAAGTGAGGATTGCGTAGAGCTAGCTATTTTGTATTCAGTACAGGTAGATGCACCAGTTACGACCGTTGTGAAGCCGGATGTCGCGCAATTATTACCGCCGCCCCGAAAAGACGCCATAAGAAAATCGTTAGGATTACTCGTCGTGATTGATGCTGCGATATTGGTGCCACTTGACGTAAACGGCAGCGCGCCGTTGCTATTATAGGGCGCGGG
>CAWEMR010000008.1:0-15221 GCA_963810085.1 uncultured Alphaproteobacteria bacterium
CACCAGCGGGTTTGGAAGCTTGTGTTAGACGGGCTGGGCACGAAACATTCAACTTACGAAATCCGCTTTCTATTGCTAGCCTGTAAGCATCGGCTCGGCCCAGGGCCGCTTGACCAGGGAGGTTGGCTATGCCGCGCATTGGCTATATCGATGACTCCAAAAAGAGCCCGCAGATCAATGCCATGATTGAATCTGCTAAAAGGACTGGGGCGCCGGATCCGCGCGTGGTCAGCATCATGACCCGCAGCGAAGTCGGCACCGCTTGGGTCGAGTGCTGGAACAAGGTGCTCTACAAGGGCGTGTTGCCCCACAAACTGAAAGAAATGTGCCGCATCAAGATTTCGGTTGCGCACCAGTGCGGCTATTGCTCGACCGTGCGCTCCAACGTGGCCAAGGCGGAAGGCCTAACTGAAGATATGATCACCGATCTTCTCGGCTCGTATCAAACTAGCATACATTTCACGGCGCGCGAAAAGGCTGCGCTGCATTATGCTGACCTTTTTAAACAGGGCGAACACGCGATCGACAAGGACGAAGTCTACGATGAACTGAAAAATTATTTCAGCGACGAAGAGATCATAGAGCTCGGCATGCTCTGCGCGCAGACCGATGGCGTCGGTAAATTAGTAAAGTCGTTAAATGTATTGAGCTGGGAGGACGCCTGCGCGCTCAATCCGAAGCTGACGCAAGGTGTTGCCGCCGAAGCGGCAGAGTAGTGGGCCGCGCACATTTCGCCAGTGCTGAGGAATGTCCGCTTTCGGGCGTGAAGCGGACATTGCAGTTCGGTGACAGTCATGTCCGCTTCATCCGAGAATCAGCACTGGCCCAAACCCGCACGGTAATGACCGAGAAATGCGATCGCGTTGTCCCGTCGACGGAGAGCACCCCAAGGGTGACGAGATCGGCATAAGAGCCGACGTAGCGATAGCAACCACGCGCAATCAGAAAGGCCTCAAGACGACGGTTGATTAGTTCGGCGAACATTTCTTTGAATTCTTCGCTTATCCTTCGTCTCCGAGACTTTCGTAGGCGAGCTTTAAGTCGCTGCCAAGCATATCCCCGCCGCTGCGATCGCCCACACCCATCCGAGCATCAGCACTGGGCCAATCGGTTGATAAAATATCCCATCGATCGAATGAAGTGACACCGTCTCGATTGCAAATAGGAATAAAACTGCAATAGTTATGCTCGCAGCTACCCGCGCGGCGCCTCCGGCAACTCGACGCCAAAGGAGGAATAGCGATAAAAAACCGAGGGCAAGAATTGATATAACGATAATTCCCTGGATCGAGCCGTGCAACTCGCCGTAAAGATCTTCTGTCTTCAGCAACGTTCTTACGAATTCGGTGATAGAAAAACGTAAGCCGAAATAGATCTCCATGAGAAAAAGACAATTGATCAGTGCCAGCACCTTCCAAGTGCTCTTATCGCGCGCCCCCGAATGCCACGCCGCGATCAAGCAGGCGATCGTTGCCGTAGCGAAAGACAGCAGGCCGGCCAGCTCCGTCGGATTTGTGATAAATCGATCGAGCATCGTCGACCTGATGGTCTACACTTCGGTCGCCTGCGCAAGCCTAATAGCGACGCGGCAATGATCCAAGCGGTATTTGCCGCCTTCGGGTTCGCAGCCCTGCTGGTTTTCGGCTTTGTCCCACCGGCGCTTGCGGTAGCGGTCACGTGTTTTGCCGGCTGGCTCCTATTGCCCGTGGGCAATTTTCCCGCAGGATCGGCCGATGCCGTTTACCCATACTGGATCACAGGCGCGGCTATACCGTCGGACATGCTGCTCACCAAGATGTGGTGGCCGCCTGTCGTTGCGCTGGCGGGCGCACTATGGAAGGACCGCAAATCCTTGGCGCGCTGGCGACCGGGATGGATAGACGTTCCGATGGTGTTGTGGTGCCTATGGCCGCTCGGACAATGGCTCATCGTTGATGAGAACCCTGAGCCGCAAGCTTGGATCGCCTCGCTCTATCTTGCTGCTGCCTGGGGCGTACCCTGGTTCCTCGGCCGCGTTTATTTTTGTGGTGACGGCGGCGGCAGGCAACTGATTACGGCGATCGTGGCTGGGCTGGCAGTGATCACACCCATAGCATTGATCGAGAGTGTTTTGGGGCCCCAAGTTTACGGCTGGATCTATGAGCCTCACCCGTTTCGGTCGGACGGGGTGCAGCGCTATGTCGGTTTCAGACCACTCGCCTTCTTTGAAGACGGCAATCAATATGGCATCTGGGTGGCCGCAACTGCGCTGGCTGCAATCTGGCTTTGGCAGAGCACGCCCAACTCGCGCGAACGCGGCCGTCTTGCCGCTGTCGCGGTGCTGGCTTTGGCCATCGCATTGCTGAGCCAATCCGTTGGCGCAATCCTCCTATTGTGTGCGGGGCTTGTCTTGTCGTGGGCAATAGGCCGCTCGCTGATGCGGCGTGTGTTGCCCTTGTTTTTTTTGCTTATGACGTTGGGCGGCACAATCTATTTGTCCGGTGCACTGCCACTGCGCGCAATCGCAGAGAACACGGCAATCGGTCGGCAGATAGTTGATATCATCCGCTCTTCAGGGCGCGGATCATTCACTTGGCGAATAGCTCGGGACCAAGCAGCTTTGCCGCTCATTGCCGAGCATCCGGTGCTCGGCGCGGCGCGATGGGACTGGTGGCGACGGAACGGCGAACGCCCTTGGGGTCTCGCACTCTTGATCTTCGGACAGTTCGGACTGATCGGATTGGTGCTCGCCTTTGGTTCGCTATTGACGCCGGCCTTAAACGCGTTCGCAAAACATTGGCATGCTGGCGCGTGGCAAATCTATCCAGCGCTACCAATGGCCGTGATTGTTCTCATGGCAGCTGCAGACGCGTTGCTCAATTCGTTTTTCTTCTATCCGGCAATTTTGGCTGCGGGAGCGCTGGCATCCGATGGCGCCGAGCAACTTCGACCTGCTCGCTCCCAAAACAATCCTCGCCGATCGTCACGGAGGAAGCACAGACGTCGCAGCGATTATTCCGTCATCGCAGGTCAGCCTGATGTTAATCTTTTGTTAAGGTTCTAGCCGTGCCTGCGGAGTGAGCTCCACGAAATCAAATCACCAGCTGCGCTCGCGGCTTGTGGCGTATTTCTAGTACCCGAACCGTTCGGCATTTGTTTTGTGCTTGCGGCGGCAATTTGGTGGCTAGCAGCATTCGAAGACGGCGGCACATTTTAAGCTCGGGCCGCGGAAGCAGTTACGGTAACTGTTGCCACGATGATCAGAAAGCGTCGCATCCCACCCTCTCACGCTCATAGGTTTCTGTAATCGATTATATCATTCAAATCCACTGACGACGCTCGAAGCAGCGGGAGCGGTTATATTTATTTTCATTGGGGCAGGAGGATCGAGGCAGATTCAGTAGCTGCAATCGTCAAGTTACCGCGATAAGACAAGTGGATGAGATTGCGATAGGCGATTTCAGATTCTCCCCAGCGCACAACAGGAGGCGAATTGCATTCCCATCCCCACATCGCAGTGCTAGTGCCCTGCTATAACGAAGCAACTACTATCTACGAAGTCGTCACGTCTTTTCGCACGGCTCTACCTGAAGCGAAAATATTTGTCTATGACAACAACTCCCAAGATGGCAGTGGGGGGATTGCTAAATCGGCTGGCGCCATTGTCCGACGAGAGCTTCGCCAAGGAAAAGGTCATGTGATTCGTCGTATGTTCGCCGACATAGATGCTGATATTTTCGTGCTCGTGGACGGAGATGGAACTTACGATGCCTCCGCCGCCCCTCTTCTGGTCTCCACGCTTATCGAAGATCAACTCGATTTCGTGAACGGAGCGCGAGTGTCGACTGCGAGGGGGGCATACCGGACTGGTCACCGCTTCGGAAACTGGCTGCTTACCTCTCTCGTACAGGTGATTTTCGGGCGGCAGTTCCGAGACATGCTGTCAGGCTACAAAGTGCTTTCGCGTCGGTTCGTGAAATCCTTTCCGGCAATGTCGAGGGGATTTGAGACGGAGACGGAGTTTGCCGTTCACGCTTTGGAACTGCGCATGCCATCCGTGGAGGTTGAGACCGCGTATAAAGAGCGGCCATCTGGCTCGACAAGTAAGTTGCGGACTTATCGCGACGGCGCCCGCATCCTAATGTTGATTGCCCGTTTAGTAAAAGACGAACGCCCGCTCCAATTATTTGGCCTTGTTGCGGTGGCACTTGCTCTCACCGCGATGGCTCTTGGCGTACCTCTCGTGTTGACATTTATCGAGACCGGGCTTGTACCGCGCTTTCCGACCGCAATCCTGGCTGTCGGGCTCATGGTATTAGGAATGCTGAGCTTCGTGGCGGGCTTAATCCTCGACAATACAACGCGAACTCGTCAGGAGCTCAAAAGGTTGTTCTATCTTTCTATTCCGCCGCCGCCGCGCGCTGATGACTGATAGGCGGGCATTGTCTTCATTAATTCGTTTTTGCGTTTACCGAAGTCTCTGAAGGACGAAAGCTCGAAGCCGAAGAAGCTGTTGGCTGAGGCCATGATCGGCAACGTGAAACCTAAGGATATCGCCAAAAATAAACCGCCAGGCGGACGCGCGGCCGCGCCGCAAGGTGCATCCCTGACAACGGCACGGAGTTGACTGGCGTGGCGCAACCGTGCCGGTGCACGCTTTCTGACATTCCCCCGGCATGAGCCGGACAGACAATTAAAGCGCGGCTTCCCGCCAGACTAATCGTGCTGAACCAGGTTCTCACGAACTTGAAACAGGCGAACGGCGCGGAAGACTCCATCGGCTGCACAAAACGTAAGTAGGCCATGAAGGAGATACAAATACCGGGCCATAGGCTGAAACGGCATGTACAGTGCTCCAACCGTCATCACAACGCAGGCTACATACCTCCAATGCAGAGGGTTTCGCAACATGCCAAAAAATAGCCCAACCAAGCCGATTGCAGAGACGATGGTGACCAGTCCGGCCCGAATTCCAGAATATTTTCCAGAGCCGATCTCGAACTGCCATGCATCTGGGAAATACATTTGGCGCAAATGTCGAAGACAGAGGCGAGCAAAGTCGCGTCGGATTGTTTAAAATCCACTTTTTGGCGTCGTCCTGAAGCTCTGACAAATAAGCAAACTCGCCTACCTGCAACAATCTTGTTCGACCATAGCCTCCGCTCGATGGATGAAGAAGTTTCATTTGATCCGCCCAAGCAGAATGAGAGTCGGGACCCTTGGCGGTGAAGTCGTTGTTCGCAACGGCCAGCTCCAGGCCAAGATTGTCGCGCAGAACAATCACATGGCCCATCACCAAGCGGTTCCGAATTACCCAGGGTGATAAGACAAGGACGAGCACTGCGGCCGCAGTTACAACTATGTAGATCCCAGCCTTTAAACTAAATCGATACGCCAGCAACATGAACGAAGCTAAGTAAACACCTATTCCAACTGAGGGGTTTACAAAAAAAGTCACGGCCGTCAGCAATGACATGCCAATGATGTCGATTTTCGTTATGATGGAAGCTGAGTGGAGCCGTAATATTGCGTGAAGCGAAAGCAAGCAAAGCATCAATGCCAGCCCACCTTCCCAATATCGAAAATCAAGACTTTCCTGGCCGAGGAATACCGGAATGACACACAAAAATGCGAGTGCCGACAAGGCGTGCGGCTTTGGGACTATCGAGCTTTTCGAAAAGGAAAAAAAGCAGCGCAAAATTTATAACCATTTGGGCAAGAGCCCACGTCGCGAGAATTAGATCTGATGGCAGGCTCTGAATTCCAAATATCTCAAACACCATCCCAGCCAACAATGCAGTCGTTGGCATCAAATGAGCGGTTGGCCCAGACCCAACAAAATAAGCGTCTGCGAAGCCGGCACCTCGTGCGAGCGCTAAAGCAACGTTCTCAGCCTCGCCGGCAAACGCCTCGCCTCGGATGAGGCTCCAAGACACCCTCTCGATAACGGCGACCAGTAGCAATACCAACACTATCCAGCGTGAGCCTATAACGGTCTTGATGGCGGGCGTTACATTCAACTTCTTTTCTCCGAGGGTCTGGTCTACCCCCTATGAGTGATCAGGATAGTCCGCCATGCTGAGGAACCTCGCAAACGACTTACTCGAACCGCACCCCTCCCTTGGGCGGTCGCGGTCGCAGCTTGGTTTTGGAAGATGCGAATCTCACCCTTCGGCTGCCAACTCAATGACTTGGCACGTTAACTTGTTCGGGTTGTCACATTCGAGGGATGTCAGCTAGGATTGAGGATGCGATGAGATCAAAGACGGAGAACCGACGCAATGACTCTGTTTCCAAATCGCGACGAATTGCGCCATCAATTTCTCAGCGCGGAGCCGTTTCCCTTCGTCAAAATCGACGACTTTCTTGACCCGTCATTCGCCCGGGAGGTGGCCGCGGCTTATCCAACCTTCGATCTCGCGTTGGGGCGCGGCAAGACGTTTGACGCCGTAAATGAGCGCCGAAAGGTGCAGATCACCGACTCCAATTCTTTTGCACAACCCGTAGCGCAGCTCAACACGCTGCTCGCCTCCGCCGAATTTCTTGATGACCTCTCCTATATCACGAACATACCAAAACTATTGGCAGACGACGCGCTGGTGGGCGGTGGGATGCACATTACTGGACCCGGCGGTCGATTGGACGTGCATGTCGATTTCAATTTCATGGAAGAGCGCAAGTTGCACCGGCGGCTCAATCTTTTGCTCTATCTGAACCCGGAGTGGGACGATTCATGGGGTGGACATATCCAGCTCTGGGATAAGGAGGTGAGGAGTTGCCGTGCGAGCTTCGCACCAAAGCTCAACCGCTGCGTCATCTTCGAAACGAATGAAATTAGCTTTCATGGCGTTTTGCCGGTTGCGGCCACCGCTCCGCATCCGCGCACTTCGTTTGCCACCTACTACTACACGAAAGAGGCGCCTGCTCATTGGGATGGCAAAGCGCACAGCACAATTTTCCGCGCGCGCCCTGAAGAGAAATTTCGCAAATTTGTCCTCATGCCGGTGGAGAAAGCGCAGCACGCAGCTGTTGCCAGTGCCCGCAAGCTTAAAAATGGCCTCAAGGGATTAGTCTCTCGCAGACCCTAACCGACGCCTAACCGAAGATCTGTTCTCGAACGCTCGCGGCGTTTTGCAGGCCTACGGCGGCGATCACGGTGCTATTTCTTCGGTGCGCGTAAATGCGCCGAGACACGTATCGAAATGTTTCGCGAGAAGCCTACTATGTGGCGGCAAAACCATGTCGCTGTGTCCCGCGGGCACTTCAATAACCGTCAGCCCGCCATGGGCAAGTGGCTCCCAATGTGCTCTCTGCAGTTCGGAGTTGCCCGCACTGGCGAACATTGTGATGTGACCACTATAGGGCTTTGGTACATAGTCGCGGTTTGCCCGACGAAAAATCCAGTCGTAGTAAACGGGCCGATGCTCGTAAGGGATGGACCGCCCTTGTCGAATCCACCGGTCATATCGCCGCACTAATATTGTGATTCCTTATAAATCTCGGTCCGCGAATGAGTAGGTCTTGGAAGCCGTGGAAACGCCCGACTTTGTGGCTAAGGCGTACTAACCCCGACGCAGTTAGGGCCGACAAGGGGATCGCGCAGTTTCGTATCTATTAAACCAAGAAAGCTCACGCGTTCGCCCTCGCGGACTAGCTGCTGGGCGATCTCGAAACTCACCCGTCCGCCAAAAGAGTGCCCAGCGAGAGAATATGGTCCGCGCGGCTGAACCCGTCGGATTTCGGAGACGTGATTAGTAGCCAACGACTCGATGGTGCGGAAAACACCGTGCTTTCCATCCAACGGCGGAGGCTGCAAGCCAAATACCGGGCGGTCGCTCTTAAGGTCGCTCAGAAGATCACCGTAACCCATTACGTAGCAATATCTGTCGTGCACGAGGAAAAGCGGAAAGCCTGCCCCTGAGGTGCGAAGCGGCACCAACGATTGGGACGCAGTAACGCCGGTAGTCGCTCGGATAAATTCCGATAGGCGGGCAACGGTCGGCGCTTGCACAATGGTTGTTGGTGAAAGGCTGGAGCCCAGCCGAGTCTCAATTCTAGCAAACATCATGAGAGCTTGCAGCGACGTACCACCAAGGTCAAAGAAATCGTCGTCGATTCCGATCTTCGGAATCTTCAAAACCTCTTGCCAAATTCCAAGAAGCTCACGCTCGTGATCATCGGACGGCGCTCGGAACGTCCCCGGGCGCGCGTTTGCCAGGTCAGGCGGCGGTAACGCGTCACGATCAATTTTTCCACTACGCGCAATCGGAAACGAGCCCAACACGACAATGTGGGAAGGTACCATGTAGGAAGGAAGGCGCTCGGCTAACGCCGCGCGCATCGCGGACGGCGATGCATTTGGAGGTGCAACGACGTAGCCCACCAAACATGGCTCTTGGCTAGCGGCACCGTCATATAGCAACACAAGCGCGTCAGTGACACCCGGCTGGCGCACGAGCTCAGATTCTACCTCAAAGGGCTCAACGTTGTACCCGCGTAATCTGATTCTGCTTCCCTTGCGGCCGATGAGTTCGAGAGCGCCATCGCTTCGCCGGCGTCCGAGGTCGCCGGTATTATAAATGCGAATTGCTCTATCAAGTGGATCAGTCTGGAAAACTTTCGCCGTCAGGTCGGGATTGTTCCAATATCCCTGCGCGAGAAAGCGGCTACGGACGACGATTTCGCCTATCTCGCCAGGCGGAACAAGCGCACCCGTTTCGTCCTTTATGGAGACTTCCGCCCCATCGACCGGATGGCCAACCGCGACGACACCAGCGTCGGGCAGAGACGAAGGGGTGAAGACCTGAGCCGCAATGGTCGCGGACTCCGTCGACGAATAGCTATATCCGATGCGCCAATCGCCTTCGAGATATTTGGAAAGGCGGATAACGTCTTGTGCGTAGAGCCGCCCGCCCGTCGCCCCGACGAAACGGAGCGCCGGAAACCGAAGGTTGTCGGATAACGACGAAAGCCAAGTTCGAAACAACGAACTTGAAAACGAAACGTATGTAATCTTTTGGTCGATGAGCCAGGGCGCGAGCTTCTGTAAACCGTGGCGATGAAGATCAAACGGGAACAGACACCCTCCCGAAAATAACGGCGACAAACTGTAATGGATCCAAGAGGAGACGCCACTTGAGCGCAAATTTGCGAACCGATCGCCGGCCCCGACCTCGGCTAGCCGGTCTCGAACATCACTATTGTGCACCAACCTGCGATGACTGTTAGCCACGCCCTTTGGCCGCCCAGTCGAACCGGACGTATAGACGATACAGGCCATATCATCTGGAGAAGAGGTTCGATCGGCGACCAATGGCTCAAATGATCGAGCGAGGCCCTCGACGTCCGTGACCGTGGCCCCGCCGCCAGCCGCGCGCCCTGCAATCGAGTGGGTAGCACCGTCGGCGATGATCCGCGCGGCACCAGAGTCACCAATAACTTGAGACACCCATTGTTCTGGCGAATTGGGCGCAAGAGGGATGAAAATTCGGCATGCCTTCAACACGCCCAGCATTGCAGCGATGCGTGCCGCCTCATCCTTCATGAAGAGCACGACAGGCCGATTGGATTGGGAGGGAAGCGAAGCCAGCGCTGCGGCAATGCGGCCCGCTTTTAGATCGAGCTCTCGATAGGTTAGCGAAACCTCGTCGGTAACGATCGCTAGCCCATCAGGGACGCCCGCCACCTGCCGCTCGAACCGCGAAACGATAGTATCTTCGGAATTCCCTAAGCTATCGCAACGCGAAATTTTTTTCTCGAGAATGTTCATGGCTCTCGTTTGCGACAAACGGGGTCGATCAAATCGGCCACAGGAATTACTGAGACTATATTTTCGCTACCACCTGACCCTAAATGCTATTGAGTTTACACGGACTGATCAAGTCGGCCGCTATCTGCTCTGAATGTCCGCTTGTGGGCGTTAGAGAAAAATGGGACAAGTCAACGAGCGGAAGTACCTCTGGCAAAAGCGTAGAGTATGATGCGTGGCCGCTAGCGTTGAATAGCGATCATGCGCATGTCATTGCCGCCATGACGGCCATTAAATTCAGCTTATGTATCTCCATTTCGACTGGCAAAAAGGTGCGGTCGGCTCACGGGGGAAGAGCCGACCGCGCGATCCCGGTCTGACACAGGCAACGGGATCGCAACGCCTGGGTGAAGCAGTTACGCGCGGCTCGCCGAGTGCAACTGCTTCAACGAACCCGTTAGCTTTGCAAAGCGCTGACGTGAATGCGAATCACACGGTTGCAAATATCGAGGATGGTCAGCTGGATGCAGAGTCTTCATGACCAACCGTATCAGTTTGAGGGCCCGCAACTCGCCGGGTTGAATTGTCCCGTCGGCAACAGCGACCCTATCAGCAACGCGAACCACAACGGATGCCAATGAGAGGCCAGCTAAGGGACGAAGTGCATCCACGATCACGTTCGCACTGTTCCGACCTTCAAGTTGTCGCGCGCAACTATCGAAAGCTTCGGCGATCTCGTTTCGTGAGATGCTTGATACAAATCCCTGTTTCTCGATGAAATCCAACAATTCTTCGCGTTCAACGTCTTTCAGCTGACCGTCGGAGAGCGCCACGAGTGCGCCGGCGGTGACCAACGCCTGCATCACCTCTTCGTCGCGCCGATTGGGCTGGTCGCCAGTGTGCTCAGCAGCTGTGCTCGGGCGAATGAATTCGTCTACCATGGTGATCCTCTTCTGTAATGCGCCGTGGGCGCGCCAGAGGAACACAGGCCAGTCTTGTCGGGATGATGAGGTTTTTAGAGCCCCGATGTCGACCGACCCGGCGCAACCAGCGCGGGACAGTTGATCCGACATCGCGAGGTTGGCCGATAACGATCGACGTCCTCGCCAGAGGGGCCCGGATTTAAACTTCTACGATCAACCTCGTAGTTTTGTGCTTCGACCGAATTAGGGCAATCCGGCGCCAGCGCTGCGACGCGCTGTCGCGCCTTTCGCACAATGTCTGATAACGATCACGTGATGATCCGCTTCGCAGTGGCCGAGAGCGCGACAGCAATCGACGCGGCTCAACGGGAATTGCGCCTGCGACCATCCCAATGAACCCACGCGAACATTTCAATTACTCGCTTGTTCGCTAAGGGTGCTTTTTTCAGCCGTTTTAGCCGGGCTTGCTGTCGGTCATTGGCTGTCCGGCACAACGCAAGCGTGCGGAAGCGGTGCGACGGGTTCGCGAAGTTTTGATCAAGGAAGTTGGTTGCTTAATCCGCGAGTAACTCGAAGACAATAACTTCGGCCTCATGAAAAATCGTTCTGGACCGCTCAAGCGCCGAGAATTTAATATCAATGTCGCTTTCGTTTCGATGCTTTTCCTATTGCCGTATTCGGTGGGACGGACTCAGGATTCCACGAATCCGGCTGCTCAGACTTATGTCGTACAAGGATCGACGACGTTTGCGCACCGCGTAATGGAGCCGCATCAACACGCTATTGAATTCAGCTTCCGGTCACAAGTTAACTGTCGTGCCCAACAAGTCGAGTTGAGGCCTTCTCGCTTTGTTCGAAAAGTCCGGCGATTTTGCAATGATCTCAGGGCCCCTTGGAAATGAAATCAAAGCTCTGAAATCGGACTACCCCGATCTACCCTTTGGTCGGCTCCAAACTTTCAATATAGCGAACGCGCGCATGGCGTTTGCGGTCAATCGAGACAATCCGGTTCACAAGATAACCGACGAGAATATGCGCCACATCTTGCTCGGTGAGATTACAAATTGGCACGACATCGGAGGCCCAGATTTGCCGATTAGAATTGTGATGGTTCAGGAGGGCGGAGGAGTTCAGGCCTCGATTGAGAATGACCTGCTCGCCGGCAAGGGCATAAACGCTCCAAATTCCATTCTTGTACAGGCTAGCTCGCAGGTCATCCACATCACGGAAATAATGCCCGGAGCATTGGGCCTATCGCAGCAAGGTATCGTGACGAAGTCAGATGCGGTCGAGTTGCGAACCGAACACCCGATCGAACAGCATCTCGACCTCGTAACCTTGGGCGATCCTACCGCCGAAATGCGCAAAGTCATCGACGCCGTCCGACAAGTCATGAATGAGGTCTCGGGATAGCGCCGTCGTTCTGGGTGCACCCGCCCAAGCTTATGTGGCATTCACGGCCATCCTGGGACTGCTCCTAGCGGACAATCCCCCGCGCACGGCGACATACAGCACCGCCTAATCGGAACTCAGCAGCTTGAATTTGATGTGAATGGGATATTTCTCGAATGTCGCACGGCGTAAGGGGCACGTCATGCCGTCGAGCTTGTCTTTTGGGCAGTGATGATGTTGAGCTCTGTTTCTAGAGCGGCGATGCGCTGGCGCAACTCCTCTTCTGAAAGCTTCATGAATGCACTCGCTGCTCTGTCGGCAAGCTCGGCCAACATGGTCCGTTCGTCGTGGTTGAGATCATTGCCGGTCAAATGCGGTCCATAGAGTGCGAGTGCCACGCAGCGTAGCCGATCGCCAATCGGGACTGCGCAGATCGGCTGCATCAGGCCCTTAGGCAGATGACTGCGCACGGCAGCCTCGGAGTTGACGCTGAATGGGCGGTGGACGCGCGCCAGTTCGAGCATCGGATCGCTTGGATCGAGCACTTGTGCTTCTGTGTCATCCCAACCCTGATCCGACGCGGTGCGTCGGAATATTTGATTTTCCTCGCGAAAGACGCTTGCGGAGGCAAGAACTCAATGCATTGCGTACTCCCTGGACAAGATAGGCCTCGATCTCGGCAAAATTCGCCGCATTGAGAACGGCATTGCCGAGCTGTTCTCCCGTTTCCGCGATGGCACGACTGAAGAGCCGATCGACGTGATGGACAGCGATGTCATGAACTTTTGACATCAGGAAAAGCGTAGCCGCCGCGATCAAAATCCAGACCCAGGCCGGCAACGCGACACTTTCGCTGATGACCTCGCCGACGTAGTCGATCTCTCGATGGAGGAACAGGATCGGCAAACTGAGGATGAGACCAAGAATGGTCACGCGACGCAGCGGGATGCTTACAGTAACGACATAGGGCCGGCGCACCGCCTCACTGACGAATAGGCAGAGCACGCCATTGATGAGATAGATGAGCCCCCAGAGCTGTTCGGGCGGGGAATAATCTTTCCAAATAAGATTGAGCAAGGTCGTGGTGGTGCCAGCGTCTGCGAGCACTAATGCCGGAAGGCCGATCAGGCACCCCCAAATTACCCAACGTAGCCGCTGAAAGTCCTGGGGCGGCAACTCCCTTTGCCGAGCCAACAGTATCATGAACGCGCAGGCTGCAACGACAAGCCCGCTCAATACTCCCAGCCTAGTAATGATCTCTGTCGGATAACCGAAGAGATTTGCGTAACTCAACGCCAGCAACAGCGCGACCAAGATCCCGACCGTAGGGAGCGACAGTTCGACCGACCGCCAGCGCGGGGTCATCACGCCGTTTGGCGCCCGTAGTGCGAAGGCGATAAAGCCGGCGGACCCCGCGCCCTGCGCGATTGCGCCGGCAATGTTCTGCGCCAGCAACGCGGCCGGAGCGTAGTGCAACAAGAACGCATAAAATTTATAGGACTGGCCGGGGTTGAACCAAATTACATAAAGAAAGAATCCCCACGTCATGACACCAGGCTTGGTCAAGACCAACCAGGCAGCGGCTAGGATGACGAGGATCGCGGCCAGTTGGTCGAGCAGTAAAACCAACAAAACGGGCCAACTGTACGGCCGTTGTTTGGCGACTATATCGACTTGATAGGCCGGTCTCTTTGGGCTTGCGACAAATGACAATTCGGCCCGTTCGCCATCATTGACGAGGCGCATGCCTCCAAGCGCCGCCATCGCACTCGAGCATGTAAGCGTGCGGAGCTGAATGCAGCGCATTTGGGTCAAGTCCAGACGATCGCCGGGTTGCACCCCTGCCTGAAAAGCAGGTGACGCTGCGTCATTCGGAAAAGGTCCCCGAACGTCGGTGACCAGGCCATCATTATTGGCGTAGAAGCCGAATGAGCCGAGAGGTTGAACCAGACGGTAGAGATCAGGAACTACCATCGCCAGCGCCCAGAGCGTGAGCGCCAAAAGGAGAATGAAATATTTGCCGCGTGCTTGGCCCTGCATTCGGGCGTCGAACCCATGGCTGGCTGGCTAAGATTACTATCCGCGGCCGATAGCGTAGTAAAGATCACTCGTGGCAGAGGTCCTATTCAATCGCCATTATTGAGGGCGAATAAGATCTGGGCGGCTTGACGAAGAGTTGTTTCGTATCGACCGATCCGGTCGAGGGCGCACCTCCAAGTGCCTGAAATGCCTCGGGCGCGATGCTTCCTTAACGGTTGCTAGGGATTTGGGTTCGTTTTCGAATTTCAGCTCGGACAGATTGCGTCGCTTGTCCTGAGCAGCGAGTTGATCCGCGCCACGCGAGCGCCTCTTGCGATGGGATCAGCGCGGCCTACAGAGACTTCATCAATTTCGCTACCGACGATTAAGCGGCTCGAGTCCCAGGCAGGCACCATGGCGTCGCACATGTCGACCGTGCTTGCACTCAAGAAGGCGATTGCGGGGGTAGGCGTCGACTTTATCGAGGAGAACCGTGGCGTGGCGGCGCCGGTGTTCGCTTGCGCGGAGTAGCTTCACCTAGCTAAACACGAGACCACAGAGCCCAACGAGAATAAAATATCGCTGATTATCGGGCGCGCCCGTGGCCGGGCCTGGCATAATAGAAGCTTCACTTATCTTTCTTCGACTTCTGCGACTCGGCTTCCTTGGCCAATCGAAGCGCTTTTAACCGCTCCGTCTTTTCGCGAGTGGCGACAGCGTGAATTTCATACTCGATCAGCGCCTTACGACGATGCCGCCCAGGCTCCTGTCGCTTAAACGTTTTCTCTGCCTGCTGTCGGTCCTTATCTGAAGTCAAGAATGCCTCGCCTATTCGAGAGGGCTGCTATCCAGTTGCATGTACAATTCTTACAAGACTTGATGGCGGTTTGAGGGTTAGCTGATTGCTATCAGCAGGACTGCCAGCGCTAGGCCGCCGAGAAGCATTGACCAATCTACGAGATTAAGACCTAAGAGCCGGCCAGCTGCCGTCTTATGCGCGAACATTTCGACGTTTACTCGCTTCTTCGAAAGGGTGCTTTTTTCCATTGCAGACCGGATTGCACTGTAATCGCGAAGCTAATCGAAACGACGCAAGTAGCAATCAACCGGCGTCCAAATCTCCGCCAAATTCATTGTCAACCTTACGCGATATGGTTATT
>CAWEMR010000009.1:0-21847 GCA_963810085.1 uncultured Alphaproteobacteria bacterium
CCGGAGCCGGCGAGACCTCCAAAGCTGGATTGAGCTGGGATATTGTGGTTGTCATCTTATTGCTCCGTCCGTCGCGTTATGATGCCTGATCGGACGTCGGTCCGCTTTTTGGCCGTGCCTATTTGCGTTCGAAGTAGTTGCGAATTCCAGCTTGCAGGTCGACTTGAGCGCGCCAGCCCGTGAGTTTCTCGAACAGGCTCGCATCGCCGACAAAATTTCGCCGCTCGATTGAATGGAGATCCGGTGGCTCTGGTACGTGACGTATTTCAACCCTATGGCCAGTTGAGCGCAGCGCTTCTTGTGCCACGAGATCGAACGTCTCCGTAAGCACGCGGCCGCAGCCGCTGGCAATGACATAGTGGCTGCCGTCGCGCACCCGCTCCGTGGCGAGGGCCCGGCAAAACGCATCCACCACGTCGTCGATAAAGACTAAATCGCGGATGTACTCGCCTTCGCCGTAGATCGTGAGTGGTTCTCCCCGCTCCGCCCGCCGCATGATCTGATTGAGGATGCCGCGATTGGAATTCGCCGAAGGAATGCCCGAGCCGTAACCATAGATGTTGGGAAGGCGGAGACTGCAAGCGCGGAGGACGCCGCGCTGCGTGGCGTCTCGAAAGATGTTCTCGCATTCCAGCTTATGCCGATCATAGACCGTGCACGGTCGATTGGGCGTTCGCTCGTCAACGGGAATGGGGGCTGCATCGCCGACAATGGTGACCGTGCTGGCGAAGATCACCGGCACCGCTCGCCCGCAACGCTCGGCGGCGCGGACCAATGCGCGGACCGGCTCGACGTTGAGATCGCGGTCCCCGACGGGGTCAGCTTCGGCCGCCCTTAAATCGCTGCGCCAGGACAGGTGGACAATCGCCTCCGCATCCGCCAACAGCGGCACCCAGTTTGCCTCGTCGCGCAGATCGGAATCCAAACGTTCCGCCAATCCGTTCGCTGGAACTTTCGGTACCGATTGGGAACGCGACACGAGCCGGAGCCCACGACCTTCTTCCGTAAGCCGTTTCGCCAAGGCGCTGCCGATATAGCCGCGTGCGCCGGTGATGACCACGCGTTTCATGATCGATCGCACAGCCTAACCCCGCGGCTGGCCCAAGTAGCGGATATGCTGTGTGCTTGCACGTGCTTGTCGAAACGCTCGGCTAATCGTCAGTGGCTGGTTAGCAAGGACGACGCCATTTTGACGACATCGGTGAACCGAAAACAAACGGGCGTGTAGTAAGAGTTGCCAAGTCTGGGATCGACAAGCGGGTCGCCGGCATTCGGAGTGAAATTGATCTCCTGTCCTCCGCCCATCTCAATGAACTCATCAATCGCCTTAAAGGCGATTTCATTCGGCATTGATTGTTTCTTATCGGTATTTGATGAATAGGAGCAAAACGAGCAAAGAGCATTGCACAGATTGATGGGGAACAACGTGATGCTCGATGGCGGTCGCTTGAAGTGCCGCTCGAATGCCTACCCGCGGGCCAGAAGCCTCGCAAAAAGCTGCCCAACGCCGCACGCCCACATCAGGCGTTTGACTGATTGCTTCAGCTTCTCAAATCCTTCGTTAGAAAGTGCGCTCAAAATCGCTAGCTTGACCTTGCGCGAAGGCATTCCCCACTCCCCATCCCGCATACTGATTTGCACCGTCGTTCGCAGCGCGTGCGAACATCGCTCGTGGAACTCTTGTTGGACGTTTTATACCTAAAATCGCAATCGGAGACCAGCGTCATTCCATAACTTCGCGGCGCGCGAACAATGCGTGATGGTAATACGGAAACATCTCTGTTGGCCTCTCGCCGACGACTTCCGAGTGAGATGGACGATAAGCCTCGAGATATTTTACTCTCGCACCGGCGAGCGCTACATCATCGAAAATGTCAATGACCTCTCGGCAGTACCCCAATGCAAAGACATCGCACAGCTTGCCGGGGTCTTCGATCGAGAGCCCGATGCTCTTCGGATCATATTTTGCAATCGGATTTTTGACGTAAAAGTATCGGCAGCCGGCAACTATACTAGTCATGTAAGAATCAATCGTCGCGACGGGCATCTCCTGGAAACTATCGATGTTGATCACCAGATCCGCGCGCAAGCCGCGCCACTCTGTCTCATTGGTCGCATCGACGAATCGAACCTTACTATAGAACTGAGGAATGAGCTTTTCCAAAGCGCGACGACTAAGCTCGAGGACTTTTGGCAAATCGACGATGGTGTACTGCTCCACCTCCTCCCCACCGAGCGCAAGCAACGCATGGCAAGTACGCCCGAAACCTCCGCCAATTTCAACGATCGACCGCACCCGGCGCAGATCGAGAGCGGATTCAAGGAAAAGAAGTTCCTCAATCGCCAGAAAATAATCGATATTTATCGCGCACGAGCGCACGGTCACAGAAACCGGTTGCCCGAGGTCAACCCGGCCGAGCCGTCGGTAAAGCGCAAAGAACCGTTCGGGTTGTCTTGCGGCCGCCGTATAAAGTAAAAACTTAAAATACCGCATCGTCGCATCCAAAGGATCCCAGCACGCCAAGCGATTGCTCGCGCCGCCCGGCCGTCTGAAGGTCTCAATAAACCCGTCGTCGACATTCGCGAACTGATTGCGCGATAACGAATTCCACAGATCAGAGATTTCCATGGCCGTCCCGGTTTTTCTAGACCCAATCTCGACCGCCTGCGCGCACCAGCGGCAGGAACGGGCCGGCAAAGCTCGCGAACGCCTCTTGTGAAAGGGCGCTTTCGATAGCGGCAAATTCCGTATTGGTACACTCGATCTGGTTTGGTGACGCGCCACAATCGGCCAATTGAACGAGCAATGCCGAACGTTTGCGACGAACCGAAAGCCGATGGCGGAATTGCAAGTAGCTCTCCATGCGCGGCCATTTTTTTCGCAGGATCCGCTTAAACTTCGCGATCAAGCCACGATCGCTCGACAATATCTCGCGAAAGTAACCTTCAAGCATTGCACGGACGTCCTCGGCGACAGCGGCTTCATTCACGCCGTCAGTCGTTGCGGCCGTCTTGGAAATGTAGCTGACGAGCGTGTCGACATCCGATGTGAACCGGCTGCGCTGAAGACGGCCGCCCCAATCGCAAGACGGCTGCTGGGTGATTGAAGTGCCGTCTTGTGAAAAGTAACTGATTGCCGCCTTATTCATGCAGGCCTTGCCGAGAGTCGCCGTACGCATGGCATGGAACGTTTCGAAAAGTAGCAAATCCGAAAAGTCTATTTCCGCATCTTCCCGCAACAGAGTAGCCAATGCCTCAGTCCGGTACACGCCATAATAATTGAGGACGGATAGCCCGCCCTGCCGAAGCCTTTCCGTCGCAAGACCTGCAGTTACATCCGCTAAGTCTTTAGGTACAAAAATGCGGTTGATCCTGCCGTGAACGCCGCCGTTTTGATTACCAGGCTCAGAAGACACGGCAAATCCCACTACCCGGCCCCGGGCGCAGACGTAGTCGGCATTGGCGTCGAGAAAATCGAGCGCTTGTTCGATACCGTCGCCGCAAAGAAAGTCATCGTTGTCGGCCAACATTGCATAAGGCGTGCGTACGTGCTGGACCGCGTCGACCATCTTGGCGAAAAAGCAGCTGTAATCGGCATCATCGGGATAGCGAATATATTGAATATCCAGCTCAGGAAAATCGTCGCGGGTATTTTCAAGATTTCGCGCCACCACTTCGTTAACGTGGCCGTCTGCCAGGAGGAAGCGGTATGGCAACTTCGCTTTGTTGGCATGCCAGAGAAAGCGCATCGTAAAGAGATGTCGACCCTTCAGCGGCAAGACAATCGTCAAGCGCGGCAGTAGGTTTCGGTCTAATCGGCAACGTATCGTCATCGACCTGCAAGATGCGGCAGGAGTTCTCGACCGATGTCCCGAAGCCGCGGATAGACGCTGTCTCGTTGCGAAACGATCGGCGACTCGATCGGCCAACGAATGTCGAGATCGGGGTCGTTCCAGATCACACCACCCTCATCGCCATGATTGTAAAGCCGGCTTACTTTGTAGTGCAGATCGGCAAACGCACTCAGCACGCAAAAACCGTGCGCAAATCCCGGCGCCATATAGATTTGCCGCGGCCCCTCATCACTCAACTCGACGCCGAACCAGCGGCTGAAAGTGGTCGAATCCGGCCGGAGATCAACTGTGACATCAAATACCCGGCCGCGCATCACGGTCAAAAGCTGGGCCTGCGGATACTTGATTTGGAAGTGCAGACCGCGCAGCACGCGCTCGCGCGAGCGCGAATGGTTCTCCTGCACGAAATCGTCGGTGATGCCGCTTGAGCGATACCGTTCCTGATGAAAGCTTTCCAGAAAAAACCCGCGATCGTCGCCAAAACCCTGCGGCTCAATCACCATAAGGCCCTGCAGCGGGGCGTGTTCAACGCGCATCGAACCCTTCACCCCTGACGGCGACGGCACACTAAGCGAATGCTACTCATTCGATGGACAGCGAGCGAGGCGACCGAAACTATGTCTTGGCGCTGGCGAAGGCGTAAAGCAGCGCTAAGGACGGCAGAAACAAACCGACAAGAAGCCTTGCCCAGCGGCTGGCAAGGACATCGGTCAGCGTGTGCCCCGAGAACCGCCCGACGCAGCGATGCTGGCCTCGTGATAACGCGGCTCCTGGACTCTTCGCGAAAGCGGCGCGGCTCGATTAGTAGCAGGCCCGACAGGCCGGTTTCGTCAGTGCGCATTGCGGCAGTGCCTTGGAAGCTGTCGGATCAATTCGGACGTAGCACGGGCGCATAGGGCCGCAGAAAGTCGACAAACTTTTCGCCGGTCAGCGTGTATTCGACGTTGGAAAGCTCGCGCCGGAACTCATCGACATAACCCGTGCTCGCGCCGTTGGTGGTGAGTTCACTGAACAGCCGCTGCCGTTCGAAGCCCACGGAATAGCGACGGCGCCGCTTCAACCACAATAGAACTCCGGGCACGTTGTCGCGTAAAATCTGCCTGACTATCCCCGATGGTCCGTAATTGTGCCGCAAGAAGCCGCGGTACCAGGCGTCGAAACTTTGTCGAAACTCTTCGGCAATCTCCGCCGGATCTCTGCCGTCGGCGTTACCGGCCGCTTTGGAAAGGCGATCGATCATCGCCGAGAAATCCGTGGTGAAACGGCTGCGCAGAAGATGGTGGACCCAGTCGTTCGAAAAGGACGTGCGCATCGAGGTCCAATACTGCCGCAAATAACTGATGACCGACGGATCTGATCGCGCCTTGCCGAAGGTCAGCGTGCGCAAGCCAGCGAACCATTCGTGTAACATGAGATCGCTGAAATTCACGTCAACGATCTCCTGCCATACGTTGGCCAGGACCTCACGCCGATAGACGGCATAATAGCCCCATGAATATTGCGCGCCAGCTACGAAGCCGCTGGGTGACCGATTTTTGCCCGAAGTCCTCCGAACGATCCTCCGCTGCATAACGAAACGAAAATCTGTTGAAGGGTCCGACCAGGCCCGGGTTCGGCTCCCCCTTCGCCCAAGGAACCGCGAAGCCGGTTACGCCGCCGCCGCAGCTCACATAGTCGGGCGCACTGTCGAGAAAGGCGACGCTCTTTTTGATACCCGCGGGCATTAAAAAATCATCGTTGTCCGCCAACATGACATAGGGCGTGGGCGCGCGGCTCACTGCATCATGCAATTTCGAGAAAAAGCGCACAAAATCGACATCGTCTGGATATTTCACGTATTCCAAATCGAGATTGGGAAATATACTTTTGGCATTGTCCAGCACGCTCGCTAGGTCCGGGCGAACCTCGCCATCCGCAAGCAGAAAATGGAACGGCATCCGGCACGCATTGGCGTGCCACAAGAAACGCAAGGTGAATAATGGCCGCCCCTTGAGCGGCAGGACAATCGTCAGACGCGATGACATGCAACGCGCTTCCGATCGAACGGCGAAAGTATGCGCTCGGTTCTAAGCTTTGGGTGCATCGCCCGGCTTCCTGCCGACGCATGCGACATAGGGCGAAAAAACTCGCGTGGCGGGAACGGAACGACCATACCGCTCGAACGCCCAAACGCCTCCCGTTGTGGCCACGAGAATGCCGCGAACGAGCTTATTGGCGACCGCCGGTTTCACGTTCGGATGATTGATGACGGCAAAATTCGCTGCCAACAGATATTCGCTGCGTACGATCGCGAGGCCGGATTGTTCGTGTGCTTCACGAAGCTGCTCGCGATCCAATGGAACATGCTTCTCGTACACGCCTCGATCAAGCCAGCGCTGACCTAGACCGACAATCCCGCACATATTCGGGACGGTTGTAATGACAATTCCGCCAGGCTTGGCCAACGCGGCGCAAGCGCGAACGGCGGCAGTCGTGTCCGCAAAATGTTCCACAAGCCCCATCGACAATACGACGTCAAATCGCGATCGAAGATCGTCGGGTGGGGTGAACATGTCAGCCAGGACGATATCGCCCGAGCTTCGTGCCTGTTGCAGGATCGCCCGAGAGCGATCGCAACCGATTTCCGAGTAATCAAGACCCGTGACCGCAAAACCGTGGACCTTGTCGAAATATGGCAACCATTTGGACTGAGCGCAGCCAATTTCTATAAGGTTCCCGCCTCGTAAGTTCTCCGCGCCCAGCACAGCAGAAAAGAAATCGTGGAACGCGATATTTCCATGATTACCAAGCCGGCGGTCGGACAAATCGACAAGCTTCGGCACATCGACCGATTGCCAGGTCCGGTCCCAATAAGCCGGCTCGGTGAGACGATGACTTTGACTATTCATCTGATACGGCTGAATAGCCACTTAGCGCCAGGCTCTAATCGGCGCGCCGCGCGCGCGATAGGCGCGGCGAGAGGATAGACGCGTTGCGCCACGTTCCGCACGCTCGGATTGAACCAAGGCATGCGATGCTTTTCGACGACGGCCTGCCATTCCTGCACACCGATCCGGCGACGGTCGGCGCTTGCCTTCATGGACGCAAGCGACGCCTGGATTTTGGCCAGCAGAAGCTCAAGCGTGGCCGCGGCGGAATTGACCGGCGCGTGCGTCCCGAGGCTCTGCAACGCACTCTCGAGTTCGCCGCGTAGCTGCGCGGCTTTCAAAGCGGCCGCTACCTGGTCGCAGACGGCCGCAACGTCGAGCCCCTCGAATTCATAGTAACGCGGGAACGTAGCGAGGTCGCCGAAATTCGTCGTCACGCCGCATTCCGACGCCAACACAGCGGTCACCGTATCGCGGTGGGCCGTTTCATCCTGGAGGCGATCGATATCGAGCACGAAGTCGGAATAGCCGACCGCCGCCAGATTGCTAAGTGTCCATGCAAACAGATGCCAACGCAGCAGACGTTCGATCGAGGCCTGATCCGGCGATCCGGCCATCGCCATATATTGGACGGCTGAGCTCCAGCGCTCCGCGCGGTCACCTGCGGGCCACGGCAGTGCCGGAACGCGCCAGGCTTCGGGCACCAACCGATAGAGCGGATGCGCGCCGCTGATGCCCAATTCCATGAGCGGAAAGGTCAGGAATCCCCACTCCCCGCCTTCGATCACCGGCCTGATGAACGAGCCGAATTGGCTCAGCGGGTCGCGGTATTGCGCAATATGGAATCCGCCGAACGCGCCGCGCAGCGCGCCGGCGCGGCCGCGCGAATGAATTTCGCAGAGCGCCGGCCGTTTTCCGCGCGACCGCGCATATTTCATCAGGCCGGCAAGATAATCGCGCAGCACTGACGGCAGGATCCCGTCTGGCGGCAGGTAGTCCTGAAACGACGGGAACTTCGGATAGAGGTGCATGACCTCATCCCACGCGCCGACAAATTCGTCGAAATCGTCGCGATCGAGGAAGTGATGGTTCACATTCCACTTCTGCGCGGCCTTGTAGCGGGCGATATCGCGCTTTCCAAAGTCGCTGAACACGTCGATGATCGCCTCGTTGAAACAGACGAGCGAGCTATTGCGCCGCAGCACGTTGAAAAAATAAGTGCTGCCGCTTCGCGGCGAGGCATGGACGAATATCGGATTAAGATCAGGTAGCGCCGTCATGGCGTTGTTATTGTGTTATCTTGTTGCGTTATCTTTGGCGTTCGTCATCGCCGCATGAGGCCTCTGATCTTGTCCACTCCGTAGAGCAGCGGCGCGAACGGCAGCGCCAGCAAGACCAGAATCTTTGCCGAGAGACTTTCGAGCGACGCGAATACTTTTCCGAACGGTTGTCCGGAAAAGCGCGCGACGATCGGCAGCATCACCGCCGCCTTCAAGAACGGAACCGGCGCCCGCCAGAAGTTATCGATCTCGTTGTTGAGAACCCAGACATTATAATACAGCCGCCCGGGCGCGGTTCTTTTCAGATTGGCGCGATCGCTGACATTGATGCCGCGATCGTGGCTCTCGTCGACGTAATAGATGCGGAGGACCTCGTTGACATAGCGGCGCTTGTAAAGCTTTGCCATTTGTAGCCCGAGAACGCCCTCCGGAAGCCATTGGGTCCCCGCGATCTCGGGAAACGGATACTGCCGCAAGAGATCGACCCGCGACACGCCGCACTTCTCGCCGCGTATTTTATACACGTAATGCAGTTCCCGAAGGTCGGAGTCCATCGGGCTCCTGGGAAACTGGTCGCCAACAATTGCGCCAAGTTGATCGCAACACAGGCCGCCAAATCCCGAGAACGAGGATCGTTGCGTTTCGGGAATCTCATTCCATATGCGGTGCATTTTTTCGAGAGCGTCCGGCACCAATGCGTCGTCGGAGTCGAGCGTGACGTAGAGCTCCCCCTGCGCCTCCCGGACAGCCCGGTTATGGGCGATGTGCTTACCCCGATTTTGTTGTTTGAAGTATCGCAATGGAAAATCGGCAACGGCGGCCCAAGCGGATATCAGCTCTGAGGTGTTATCGACCGAGCCATCGTCGATGATCACCCATTCGAAATCCCGGAACGTCTGCGAGCGCAGAGTGTCGAAGACACGGTGCAGGGTGTGGGCGCGGTTATAGGTCGCCGTGAAGATGGTGAAATACGGCGCCGCCGGCGTCGCGGCCGTCAATTCATGCAGAGCGTCCTCGTTCTCTAGCTGCGACATGATCAAATCGACTGGCTCAAGGATTGCCAAAAAAGCGGCAGATGGACGCGACGACCCGATCGGCCTCGGCGTCGCTTAATTCGGGATACATCGGCAGCGATACGATGTGGCCAGCGGCTTCCGTGGTGATGGGCAGACCGCTCTTCGGCATGACGGATCGTTCCGCATATCCGGCCTGAACGTGCACCGGCTCCGCGTAATGGATGGCGGAGCCGATCCGATCGGCCTTCAGATGCGCCATCAGGCGCTGCCGGTCCGCGCACTGCACGACACAGAGATGAAAGACGTGGGCTGAATTCGCCCGCGCCAGCGGCAGCGTCAGCGGCAGGCCGGCAAGACCGCGCTCGTAACGCGCGGCAAGCGCCGCCCGGCGCGCATTATCGGCGTCGAGATGCGGCAGCTTTGCCGCCAGGATCGCCGCCTGCATCGGATCGAGCCGCGAATTGCGGCCGAGTTCGTGCGTCTTGCGCGCCTCGTCCCAGCCATATTGGCGAAGCCGCCGCACGCGCGCGGCGAGATCGGCATCCGACGTGATCACCATGCCGCCGTCGCCGATGGCGCCGAGATTTTTGGTCGGATAAAAGCTGAAACAGGCGACGTCGCCGAGACTGCCAAGACGGCGGCCACCATAACGGCCGCCGGTGCACTGCGCGCAATCCTCGATCACCCGCAGATTTCGCGACCGCGCGACCGCCAAAATGGCGTCCATGTCGGCCGCCTGGCCGTAAATGTGCACCGGAACGATCGCCTTGGTGCGCGGCGTGATCGCGGATTCAATCCGCGAGGCGTCGATCGTGTAATAGTTAGGCTCGATATCGACGAGTACCGGCGTGGCGCCGCAGGCCAGCACCGCCGCCGCCGTCGCCACCGCGGTGTGAGAGACGGTAATGACCTCGTCGCCCGGCCCGATGCCCAGCGCGCGCATCGCAAGTTCGAGCGCATCGGTGCCGCTGGCGACGCCGACGCCATGCGTCACGCCGCAATAGCCGGCAAAAGCGCGCTCGAAGGACTCGACCTCCTCGCCCAGCACAAAGAATCCGCTGTCGAGAACACGTGCGATCGCAGCCTCGATGGCGGCTCGATGCGCGCGATATTGCGCGGCCGGCGACGCCCAAGGAATAGGCGTCGAAATAGATGTTGCGGCAGGCATGGCGACGGTTTGCGTGCTCATGACACGATCTTCACTTCCGGAACGTAGACCAGCCATTGCCCGCCCGAGGCGATGAATGACTGTTCCTTCTCGCGGATTTCGGCGGCGTGATTCCAGGCAAACAGCAACGCGCAATCCGGATATTTCTTCTCGAATTCCGCATAGGACTTTACCGGGATGTGAACGCCGGGCGACAGCTTGCCTTGTTTGATCGGAGTCGTGTCCGAGATAAATTCGACATGGGCCGGCGTGATGCCGCAATAATTGGTCACCGTCGTGCTCTTCGACGTCGCGCCATAGCCGACGACCCGCTTGCCTTCGCGCCGCAGATTTTCCAGCGCCTGCATCAGCCCGGCGCGGGACTTTTCGCAATTTTCCTTGAAGCGTCGGTAGGTTGCGGCCTTGTCGAGGCCTTGTGCGCTTTCCTTCGCCAGTTGCTCCTCGACGCGCGGCGCGACCGGCCGGCTGCCCTTGGGGGCGAAGACATAGCGCATCGAGCCGCCATGCGTGACTTGCGGCAAGACGTCGACCAGATCGAGCCCATGCGGCGCGAAAGCGCGCTTCACCGATGTCGCCGAGAAGATGAAGACGTGCTCGTCGTAGATCTGGTCGTACGACGTCTTCGCGATCATGTCGCCGAGATAGGGGTCCTCGAACATGAAGACGCCGTTAGGCTTGAGCAGCCGCTGCACACCGGCGGCGACGCCGTTGATATCCGGAATGTGACACATCACGTTCGCGGCCAGGATCGCGTCGGCATGGCCGTGTTCCGCCACAATCTCTTCGGCGAGCGCCGAGATTGAAGAATTTGCTGATGGTGCGAATGCCGCGCTCGCGCGCGACATCGGCGACATTGGCCGACGGCTCGATGCCCAGATGCCGCATGCCGCGATCGTGGAAGTGGCGCAGCATGATGCCGTCATTACTGCCGAGCTCGACAATGAACGGATCCGGGCGGCCATTGAGGATTTCGCCGAGCACAAAATTGGCGTAGCGCTCGAAATGCGCCTGCATGTAACGCGAGGTGCTCGAATAGAACGCGTAATTCTCATGGAACATCTTGCCGGCATCCGGCTGCTCCACGATCTGGAACATATTGCACTCTCCGCAGAATGCCGGCGCGAGCTCGAAGAAATATTCGCTCGCGATTTCGCTTTGCTGCAAGAAGCCATTGGCGATCGGCATGCGGCCGAACGTCATAAAGGCTTCGATGGGGTCGCCGCACACACGGCATTTCGTCGCGAGTTTCTGGTTCGACATTTTGACGTATCGCCTCGATTGAAATGATCAGGAAGCCGCCAGCGCCGGACCATCGGCGAGCGATTGCCCCTCAGCCAGCGCATAGAGCCGGGCGCGGCGCGCCATCAGCTCGTTCCAGGTTCCGGTTTCGACGACATGACCGGCCTCGAAGACGCAAATGGCATCGGCTGTTCGCACCGCGGCGAGGCGATGGGCGACGATGAGGATGCCCATCTCCTTGCGCAAGTCCTCGATGGTGCGCAACAACTCGGCCTCGGATTGCGCATCGAGCGCGCTCATCGCCTCGTCCATCACGAGGAGACTCGGATTGGTCAGCAAGGCGCGAGCAATACCAAGGCGCTGACGCTGGCCGCCGGAGAGCTTGACCCCCTGGTCGCCGATGATCGTCGCGAAGCCTTCGGGCCACGCCTGAATGAATTCATAGGCATGAGCACGCCGCGCCGCCGTTTCGATTTCAGCCCCAGTGGCATTTGGCTTGACGAGGGTGAGGTTGTCGCGGATCGATGCATGAAACAGAATTGTTTCCTGCGGCACGTAGCCGATGGTGCGACGCCATGCGCGCAACGGTGCGGCCGCGAGATCATGGTCGCCGAGCCGGATCGAGCCGGCGCTTGTATCGACCAATCCGAGCACGGCATGCACCAGCGTCGATTTGCCGGCGCCGGAGCGTCCGACAACGGCGAGTATGCCTGGGATCGGCAGCCGGAGACTGACCTGATCGAGCACCACACGCTCGCCGAGCCTGACTTGCAGGTTGCGCACCGACAAAGCCGCCGGCAAGTCGATCTTGAGCGTTTCGCCGGAGTCATCCTGCCGCTCCGCCTCGGCTTTCGCCGCCGTTTGCAGGCGATCGACCACTTCGACGGCGTGCAGATTGCCGTTGAGATAGTGCATTTGCGCCTGCACCGCGGTCAGCCGCGGGAACAGGCGACCGAACAGCGCGAGCACGATGACGATATTTCCCGCCGCCACGCCCATGCCTTCGCTCGACAGCACGAGGATGACGGCAAGGCCAATCAGGGCGGCAAATTCGAGAAGGCCGCGTACGGTGCCCGGCGCCGAGCTTGCGAGCGCATTCGCCTGTTCGAGCTTGTGCACGAGCGGCCTGATCAACAGGACGGTTCGATCGTCGATACCGCTCGCTTTGATGAACTTGGCGCCGGCGAATTGCTCGTTCAATGCCGTCTGCAATTGCGCGTCGAGCGGCGCCAGGCTCCCGCCGGCGGCGTAGCTCTTTCGATAGAGACGGGTCATCGCCAGTCCCAAGATCACCGCGCAGACGATGAGGCTCACAGTTACCTGCCAGGCGATCAGCAGCGACAGGATCGTGAAAATGACCGCGACGACCAGGCTGCCGAGGAGCGACAAGCATATCGTGAACGCGCGACCCAGCCGCTCGGTCTCGGTGACAATGGCATTGGTCATCTCGCCGGCTTTTCTGGAGGCGATGAAATTCCACTTCGCCCGCATGAACGCGCCGAACAGTTCGAGCTGGCGGCGGCCTTGATAGCGCCGGGCGAGTTTCACGCTCCACCAATTCAGGGCGATGGACAGAGCGGCTTGAATTCCCGCCACCACGATGATGACGGCGAGAATTTGCAACGGGTCGGTGGCGCCGACCAAGGCCAGGCTCCTGTTGAGCAGACCGGTGGCCATGCCTTGCGTGCTAGCGGCGGCGACGCCGACGCGGCTGAGCAGCGGCAACAAGAGAACAATCGAGACGCCTTCGGTGAGACCGACTAGCGCCGTCCAGGCGACCAGCACCGGAAAGCGCCAGCCGAGGCACGTCAGCAGATCTTTGAACAGAAGACTGTGAAGCCGCATGATATCGGTTTGGGCTGTGCTCAGATCATTTCGCGTAGAACAGGATTTCCGCAAGCCGCTTGCGCAGAGCCCATGGCAGGATTTCGCCGGCTCGGTTCAGGGTGCGATTGATCACGCCGAAGACGCGCAGGTCTCGCGACAAAGCGGGCTCGAAGAGTTGCCGCTGTTCGGCAAATCGCTTTTGGACCCACTCGTACAATTCCATATCGTATGAATTGTGCTCCTCGATTATTTTGATAAGGCGCGGCGAGACCTCGCTCGCCTGAGGCCGCACAGCGGTCTGATTTTTGTACTCGGTCTGCAACCGGCGCATCGGCCAGCCATAGATTCGGCGTACCAACAGCGCGAGCTCGGTCACTTTTTCGAGCGGCGCAGCGGCCAGAAAGAGATCTTCGATGTTGCGCTTGGCCACTTCCAGGTGACACGGTTCCACCGGCGCCGCGACCACCACTTCACTGGGTGTCGCTCCCGCCGGCGCGTCTAGATCCCGGCAACCGCTTACCACTCGCACCTGGTAGTTACAAAGATTGATGTCGGAGCTCTCCACGTACTCGTCGAATGTCAGCCGCTTGCCGTCTTTCAAAAACGGCGCCTCGCTCTGAACGAGATAATAAAACAACGAAATGACTCGCTCGACTGGGTGACGCAGTATCGTAAAATATTTCGCGGAGCGATCGAATTCGCGGTGAATGCCCATCGGTATATGTCCGGAAACATAGCGAATGCGGTCCAAGCCGAATTCGGCGAGCTGCCGTTGGCAGGACTCGTATGTAGCTAATTGCAGCGCGCTGCTCTCCTCGGAGCCATGGCGTGTCCATTCGAAAATCTCATCGCTACGGAAGCCATGTTTCACCAAGCTGCTCGCCGACGTGCCAGCGGTCTTGGCGATGTGGAGATGGATGAGGACGTCGGGCGCCGCTGGACGGCCGAGCAACCCCAACGAACGGCTCGTCGTCTTAGCATCCGGACGCTCAGCTTGGACTGTCATACTGTCCAGAAACAATTGTTCACGGTGCCGACTTGTGCCAATCGCGGCGCCATTTTGGTGCATTGCCCGTTTACTTGCCTCGTCATGATCGTGCGCCGGTCGATTTGGACAAGGAGCCCTGACGTCGGGCGCGCGCGCGAGCTGCGAGCCAGCGGAGAAATCTCATGATCCCGCTGCTACTTGGATAAGCTTCGCCCAACACGTGGAATGTCGGCATATTCGCCAACCACCGCGCCCAGGCCTTCATCGACTGCGCGTAGCTAACGCCGCGTAGTTTACGTGCGATGGCCGGATCGCTGAAGACGAGTTCATCCGCGTAGTTGAAGAAAACGTAGCAGGCCGGCCGGGGACCGAGAGCCGCCGCGACGGTTTGTGGCTCGACGCCGAGCACGGAAAAATATTGCCGGCGCAGGAACAGCAAATTCGTGCCGATGCAGCCGAGCAGCGCATAGCCCTTGCGCTCCGCGAGTTCGGCAAAGCAGGCCGGCGACGTGCCCATGAAGGCCGCGCCGCCATGGTCGATGAATTTATAGTCGGGCGGGAACGACACATTATATTCGATGATGACCATGGTCGGTTGGAAGCGATCCACCGCTTCCCACACGTCGTAATCGTTGCCGTCGATATCGATCGACAAGAGATCGAAATCGTCGGGAATGCCCGCCCGCTCGAGAATGCGGTCGAGCGACGTTTCGCCGGACGCCGAGACGAAGCTGCACACCGGCGTAATTCCCGGATGCGCGGCGGCGGTCTTTTTCAGGTCTTCGAATTTGCGCGGGTCGGCCTCGATATAGACGGCCTTCCAGCAGCCATGGGCGACGAGATTGAACGTATTCGACAGGCTGTGGCCATCCCAGGCGCCGAATTCGACGCAGATGCGATGGCGCGGCGGGATTTTGCCGAAGACCCATTCGATGACGCCGTCCTCGCCGTTCTGCGAATAGACGTTGCGCTCGAGCTTTTTCAGATCGTCGGCCAAGGTCACGTCGGTTAGGCGCAGAGCGCTTCCTCGTAAATGCGCTTGAGCTGTTCGCGCGAGCGCTTCGCGCTGAATTTGCCTTCGACCGCCTCTCGCAAGGCGTTCTTCGAGCACGCTTCTTTCAAGCGCCTGTCATTGATGAAACGCTCCATGGCGTCGGCGAGCAGCGTCACATACCAGTCCGGCGGATTGACGCAGGCGGCGTGGCGCTTGCGCGCCAGCTCCTGCTGCGTCGGCGCGGCGTAGCCGTCGTCGTCGGCGAAGGAATTGAAATGCGTTTTGACGAGAAGCCCCGTCTTCTCGTGCTGCACCAATTCCGGCGTCGAGAAGCTGTCGACGCCGATCACCGGCAGGCCGAACGAAAGCGCCTCGGGGATGACGAAGCCGTAGGTGTCGTAGTGCGAGGGAAAGACAAAGACGTCACTGTTTGAATAGAACTCGACCACCTTGATATAGGGCACTCTTTCCAACAGAGTGATTTTGTCGTTCCCGGAAAACCGCGCGTGAACCTCCGGCGGGATATCGCCGATCGCGGTGAAGCGGCAGTCGTATTTTCCGGCAATGCACTCGAAGGCAAGCAGGCTCTCATAGCCGCCTTTGGCATAGAAATTATTGCCGATGTAAAGGAAGTTGAACGAGGTGCTGGTGCGCGGCAAAAGCTCGGCCGGCGCCATCACCGGATAGAACGTCTCGACCTTTCGCGCGATGTCCGCGTTCTTGATAAAATTGGTCAGGCTCCGGCTCGCCGCGTCGCTCCAGGCCAACAGCTTTTTCAGTTTTGGATTAAGCAGGACGCGCTCTAGCGCGCCGACAAAGCCGGGACGGCGCAGCGCGTATTGGCTATAGCCGCAGAACGCCGTGGCGTGCTCGAAATCGACGACATAAGGAAGATTAGTGTCGAGCAGGCTCTGGCCGCTATGCACGATGTCGTAATCGCGGGAGTGGAATTGGCGCACTTTCGGCTTGTTCAAGAGGATATGCGCGTCGTTGTAATACGGCGACAAATAAGGCTGCAGCTTTGTCACCAGCCGTCTTGCTTTGGTGCTGAGGTCCGCGCCAAGCGCGGACGGCAGGGCCCGCGCCGCCTGTACCACCCCATGCGCCATGAATTCGCTGTCGACGAAGTCGAAACCCTCCGGCGCATTCGCCACCATGTTGCGGTAGGCGTTATGCGAAGCCGACGACATGTAGAGAAAGGCGTTTTTCGACACGCTTTGCTACGCCGCCTTTGACAGCGCTGCGAAAATGTCGGTGAAGGCTTCTTCAAGGCCGATCCGGATATCCCATTGCGGATAGTGCAGCCGGACCTTGCTGATATCGGAAATCCACCAGATATGGTCCGCCTCGCGTTCCGGACCGAGCTTGTAGTTCAACTTCTTGCCCGTCACGCGTTCGATGAGATCGAAGGATTCCAGGAGCGAGATCGAATTCTTCCGCGCGCCGCCGATATTATAGACCTCGCCGGGCCGCGGCGCCTTGACGAATTCAAGAAACAGCTTCGCCAGATCGGCGGCGTGAATCACGTCGCGCACCTGATAGCCGTCGTGGCCGTAGACCGTGAGCAGCTCGCCCGTCATCGCCTTTTTGACGAAGAACGGCTCCCAGTTGTGCAGCTCGGTTGCCTTGGCGGCGCCGCCGGTGATGCAGCCCATGCGGAATATGCCGGTTTTCAGGCCGTAGAGATGCGCGTATTCCTGACAATACAGATCGGCCGCGGTTTTCGAGACGCCGAACGGCGTGTGCATCATGCGGTCGATGCGGAGCGACTTGTCGAAGCCGTCCCACAGCGACGGATCGTGCGGCTCGAGCCGCTTGCCGACTTTCTTGTAGGAGAAATAGTTCGGCGCTTCGCCGTAGACCTTGTTGGTCGAGCAATAGACGAACGGCGCGTTCTTGTTGTATTTGCGCGCCGCTTCCAGGAGGTTGAGCGTGCCGAGCGCGTTGATTTCGAAATCTTCCATGGGGATTTCGATGGACCGCGGATGCGACGGTTGCGCCGCGGTGTGCACGATCGCGTCGACGTTCTTGACCAATTCGCCGGCTTTTTCCTCGCGAATATCGAGCTCGTGATGCTCGATCCGGTAATGCTTCCGCGTCTGCGCAATATTGTCTTTGGTCTCGGCGTCGGCGCCGAATATCCTGGCGCGCATGTAATTGTCGACGCTGACAACGTCCCAGCCTTCGCTGGCGAACAATTTGCAGCATTCCGTTCCGACCAATCCGGCGCCGCCGGTTACCAGTACTTTCATGATTTCCCCGATTGCTACCCGGCGCGCCGGCAGTATTCGCGCCGATTTTCCCACGCTACCGCACTCCGGGTGAAACGAGGTCACCCGAACGCACCAACGCAACACGCGCCTCGATCGAGGCGCGGCGGCTAACTACGCAGCCGCCACCAGATCGGCGTCCAGCACGACCCGAACCTTGCGGCCGAGCAGATCAAGTAGGATCGCGATCCGCTCGCGCTCCGCCATGCCGTCGAACAGGCCGAGGCAGGACGAGAACGCGCCGTCGAGCACGCGCACCTTCTCTCCCGGACGGAAGCCCGGCCGGGAATCGAGCTTGATGAATCCGCTGGCGTCTTCGCGGCCGCGCAGCGCGGCGACGATGGCATCCGGCACCGCGGCCGGATCGTCGCCGTTGCAGACGAGCCGGGCGACGCCGACGGTCGAATAGATCGAGCGCCAGCGCTGCGCCGCAAGATCGACGGCAACGAACACATAACGCGGGAACAACGGCGCGGCGACGGTCTCGACTTTGCGCGCGTGCCGGCGCCGCTTCAGATAGCGCGGACAATAGACGTCAAAGCCCTGGCGATTGAGATTGGCCACCGCCTTCGCTTCGGCGCTCGGCTGCGTGTGCGCGACGAACCAGCGCGGATTGAGATCGAGCGTCATGTTGCGATCAAGCGTCATGCCGCGCTCTCCGCTTGACGATTGAGACGAATCCCGAGAAGCGCCGGAACAAGAATGCGCTCGGCCTCGATCTGATCGGCGACCGCGGCAATAGACTCGCGTGTCGCTTGCAGATCGGTGACGACCAGCGCGTCGACACCGCCCGGCACCGCGGCAATGGATTTCACTACCGGCGTGCCGACGAACTTTTCATTGGTGGATTTGGCGTCGATCACCGCAACGATGGTGATGCCTTGTTCCAGCGCGCAGAGGGTCGCGATCTCCGCCAGGTCCGAGACCCCGGCAAGCGCGATACGCGTCCAGCCGTGCGCATGCGCCACTTTCAGCACGCTCGCGCAATCTTCCCGCGCGCGGCGGAAAAACGAGAACGACGAGGACAAATATTCGACGGTGAGGCGGGATTTTTCCGAGAAGCCGTGGGGCGTGAGATAGTAAGCGTAACGCCGCGCCGGCGCTTGGCCGATCTTGAGCAGGCCCTTTTTGACGCAGCGCCTCAGATAGGCGTTGACCAGACCAAGCGCGATGCCAAGGTCGGACGCCAGCTTGCGCTGCGACTGGGCGCCGTCGCGCTCGACGGACTCCAACAGCCCGAGCACGATCCTGGCATTGTCCGGTTCGTCGTCCCGCGCCGCTTGGGGCATCACCCAACCCTCCCCTTGGGCCAACAGGTACAACGTTCATAGCATGAACGTCAAGATCGACGTTCAGCACATGAACACATATAAGCTATTGAATTATAAACAGAATATTTATTGGCGTCGCCACAATTGGGAATTGCTCGCGAGCCCGCGCGGCGGGGTTTATACGTTTGTTACCGGGGATGGGAATTTTTTGTTGGCTGACCCTCGCGCAGATCCGCCTGCCCAGGCGCGCGCCGCGACCGCAGCGCCGCCGCGGCTGCTTTATGTCACGGCCGAGGATTGGGCGTTTCTGTCCCACCGGCTGCCGATGGCGCGCGCGGCGCGCGACGCCGGCTTCGACGTGCATGTGGCGACCCGGGTGCAAAGCGGCGCGGCGGCGATCGAAGCCGAAGGGTTTACGCTGCATCCGATCCCGTTCGCCCGCGGTAGTCTATCGCCGTCGGCCACGCTGACGACGCTCGCCGCGCTGCGCCGCATCAACGGCGAGGTCGCTCCCGACGTGACCCACCATGTCGCTCTGCAGTCGACCGTGCTCGGGCTGATGGCGACGTTCGGCCGCCGCATCATCTGCGTCAATGCCTTCATCGGGCTCGGCTATGCCTTCGCGTCGGCGAGCGCCAAAGCGCGCACGGTGAAGTTCTTGATCGGCGCCGTGCTCCGCCGCCTGGTCGATCGCGACGGCAGCATCGCGCTGGTGCAGAACGGCGACGACATGGCGGCGCTGATGTCGCTCGGCATTGCGAAGAGCCGCATCGCGCTGATTTCGGGATCGGGTGTCGACGTCGATCGCTTCACGCCGCTCGCCGAGCCACCGCTGCCTTTGACCTTCGGCTTCGTCGGGCGCCTGCTCGAGGACAAGGGCGTGCGCACGCTGGTCGAGGCGTTTCGCATGCTGCGCGCGCGCGGATCGGATGCACGTTTGTTGATCGCCGGCACGCCTGATCCCGCCAATCCGGCATCGGTGACGGAAGCCGAAGCTGAGTCCTGGAATAAAGAACCCGGCATCACCTGGCTCGGTCATGTCAGCGACATCGCCGGATTGTGGACGCGCGCGCATGTCGCCGTATTGCCGTCGCGCCGCGAGGGCTTGCCGTTGTCGCTGATGGAGGCGGCAGCCTGCGGCCGCGCCATGATCGCAAGCGACGTGCCGGGCTGCCGCGAAGTCGTCGTCCACGAGCAGACCGGCATTCTCGTCCCCGTGGACAACGCGCATGCTTTGGCTGCAGCGATGGAACAGCTCGCCGGCGGCAGAGAATTGCGCACACGTTACGCCGCTGCGGCAAGAAAATTGGCGGTGGAGAAATTCGCGTCAGAGCTTATCGGGCAGCAAACTGTGCAGCTTTACAAAAGCCTGATCGAGACCCCAAACGGCGTTACTGTTTCTCCAGCAAGCTTGTAATCTGTAACAGAAAAAGTGACCATACGCTGTTGCGCAAAGCGCCCACTTAGTAAAATGCGTTGTGAACTTGCTTGACGACAGACACTGAAGGATTATTTAACTGACGTCTTATCCAAAATTAATCCAGAGTAGAGAAGTCCGGGGTAGCGAAGAATGTCGCTTCAACAGGAGCCGGAATGCGAGAGGATTTTCCGCTCTCTCACGCAAAAGTCAGCAAAGGTCAGCAGCTATTTTGCTGTGTACGACCTCGTACTGACAAAATACCGTAACAAACCGGGTATCACTTTTGTCGAGATTGGCGTCGCCGACGGCGGCTCTCTTCTTATGTGGCGAGAATTTCTGGGGCCTGATGCAAGGATCATCGGCATCGACTATGACCCAGCAGCCGCAGCAATGCGTCAAAAGGGTTTTGAGATGTTCATCGGCGATCAGGCGTCCCCAGCGTTCTGGAAAGAGTTCTTCGCACAAATTGGCGATATAGATGTTCTCATCGACGATGGCGGCCACACCAACAAGCATCAAATTTCGACGGTGGATCTCTGCCTGGATCACATCAAGAACGGCGGCCTTATTCTAACGGAAGATGTAGGCACCAGTTACCTCCCGGAATATGGAAATCCGAGCAAATATTCTTTCATGAATTATGCTAAAACGATCGTCGAGCGCATACAATTCCGAAGTCCGGTTGAGAGGCGCCCTCAGCCGGATCGGTTTACCAACGCCGTATTTTCGATTGCATTTTTTGAGTCCATCGTGTGTCTGCACGTCGATCGCAGGCTTTGCGGAAGGGCCAATGTAACATATGTCGGTAAAGACGAAATTGGCTCTCTTAATCATTGGAACGTTGACAAGCGTCTCGTCAGCTTCGACACGGGGCGCAGAGGTCGTGCGATGCTGCGCTCATTACCAGCACCGATCGAAAAGACTGTGGTTACTTGCTACGCAACTATAAACGCGCTCGTGGCCCGCCGGAAATTTGTTGCCGAGAACAGAACTCTTCGCCGTTTCTTTAGCTAGGAGCATCCCCACAACTTCAGGCTCATTCAACGCGGTCAATTCATCCAATTTGCGCTTCCCGGTAACGAGAGTCTCAAATGAGAAGCCATTTTGGGAACGCGCGGGGGACGGACGAGCTGTAGTCACTTTGACTACTGCTTGCTCGTGTTGAGAACCGATTGGCAGATATTGTCGACGCCACAGAACAAGTCGCTCGATGCCGGGTCGGCGAAGACGGCGGGCAAAGGTTCGTTGTTGTCGGCGCGCAACGCTGCATGCAGCGGCGGACTTGTTGCGGGAGTTGGCAAAGAAGTGATCGATTGGATCGAAAAGAGGGCCGTGGTTGGCGCCCCACCCGCCTCCGCATATTCGGCCGCTTCCCGCAATGCGCGGAACGGAGCCCGTTCATGTGCCGAGCATCGCCTAGTGCGGCTGAGACTGCTCCGGAACGATCGTTCCCGGAACGTTGCCAGCGCGCCACATATCGGCGTTTAGATTGTCGGGCGCCATCTGACACAGCCGCGCAGGAACTCGTGGCCGCTCGCCGGTACGTGCCGCAAACAATTCCCTGTAAATTTCCCTGTTAGCAGAGAAATTCGCGCCCGACATTAGCGGCCCGGCAGCACCTCTGATTTGGCGGATGGCTTGTCGCGCTCGCGC
>CAWEMR010000010.1:0-31206 GCA_963810085.1 uncultured Alphaproteobacteria bacterium
CACCGGTGATGACGACGGCGCTCATAGGCGCTCTTCAGACATTGACCTGGGAAAGGCTTTATGCGTCCAGCTCGCTCAGCCTCGGATAGGATGCATCGCGCGGCGACACGATAGGCAGATCGATCGGCCAGCGGATGCCAACCTGCGGATCGTTCCACAGCAGTCCGCCCTCGTCGCTGTGGTCGTAAGTACGGCTCACTTTGTAATGGAGGTCGGCGATTTCGCTGAATACGCAGAAGCCGTGGGCAAAGCCGGGCGCCATGTAGATCTGCCGTTGCGGCCCCTCGTCGCTCAAATCAACGCCAAACCAACGCCCGAAGGTTACGGACGATCGGCGCACGTCGACGACCACGTCGAAAATTCTGCCACGCATTACCGTGACGATCTGGGCTTGCGGACGCTTTACGGTGAAATGCAGGCCGCGCAGCACGCCCCTCACCGACCGCGAATGATTGTCCTGCACAAAGTCGTCGAGAATCCCCGCTTCGCGGTAGCGCGGCGCCTGGAAGCTCTCCAGAAAGAACCCACGCTCGTCGCGAAAACAGCGCTGCTCGATCAGCAGGATGCCGCCGAGCTCGGTCTCAACAACGCGCATAGATATTCATCACCGCAGGACGCGAAGGGGGCAGTCGAATCTATGGTCCCTTCAACGTCGCATTTGCCGCTACGCGATCCAGGCCCTGCGCCGTCGCGAGCGCATAGAATTCCGGCCGTGTCGCGCCATCAGCTCGCCCCATGTTCCGCTCTCGACGATCTGGCCCTCTTCGAAGACATAAATCGTATCGGCCGAGCCGACGGCGGCGAGTTGGTGCGCAATAACGAGAATCCCCATTCGCCTCCTCAGCTCTTCAAGCGTTCGCAGGATCTCGAGCTCGGAAGCGGCGTCGAGCGCGCTCATCGCCTCATCCAGAACGAGGAGGGGAGGATTGGTAAGCAGCGCGCGCGCAATGCCCAGGCGCTGCCGCTGGCCTCCAGAAAGCTTCACGCCCTGATCGCCGATGATCGTACCATAGCCCTCAGGCAATGCCTTTATGAAGTCATGCGCATGCGCCCGCCGTGCAGCTATTTCCACTTCCATCTGCGAAGCGTCGGGATTCGCAAAAGTCAGATTATCTCGGATAGAAGCGTGGAACAGGATTGTCTCTTGCGGCACATAGCCGATGGCGCGACGCTGAAGCGGAGAGCGAAGCTGAAGCGAAATCGTAATTTCCGAGACGGATCGATCCGGCGCTGGGTTCCGTCAATCCAAGCAGGGTGTGGACAAAGGTCGATTTTCCGGCGCCCGAGCCGCCCACCACCGCCACGAGACCGGGCACAGGCAACCGCAGATCAACGCCATCCAGCACGTTGCGCTGGCCGAATTTCACCGTCAGGCCCACTACAGCAAGGGTCGTAGGCAGGGATAGGTTTAGCGCAACTTTTTTGTCCGCCGAATCCCGTCGCTCCGCTGCCGCATCGGCGGCCGATTGCAATTTGTTGATCGCGTCAATGGCATGCACATTGTTGTTGAGAGAATGTAGTTGCGACTGCACCGTGGTAATGCGCGGAAAAAGCCGGCCGAACAACGCAAGTACGATTACAACATTCGCGGGCGCCATGCCAAATCCGCTCGTCGCGAGAACCAGGATTATTGCGACACCGATCAAGCCAATATATTCGAGGATGCTGCGTACATTCTCCAGGCATGGCAGTGGTAGTCGCATTGGCGTCTTTAAGCGCTTTTATCAAAGGTTTTAATTGAGCTGCCGCGCGATCAGTCTCCGCACTGGCTTTGATCAACTTGACCCCAGCGAGTCGCTCCTCGAGAAAGGATTGCAAACGCGCATTGAGAGGGGCGAGCCTTTCGCCCATAACATAGCTCTTCCTATACAGGATGAAACATCCCCAGTCCGGAGATGATAGCAAGGCCGATGACGCTAATCGTCGCCTGCCATGCAATTAAAGCCGATAATATAAAGTAGATTACAGCGATTATGGTGCTGCCAAGCAGCGAGAGGGACAACGTAAAGGCCCGCCCCAATCTTTCGCATTCTGTTACGATCGCGGCTGTCATCTCGCCAGCTCTCCGATCTGTAAGAAACTCCCATTTTGCGTGCATGAATGCCGCAAACAATTCCAATTGCCGTTGAGATTGATAGCTCCGCGCAATCTTGACCATCCAAAGATTGAGGGTAAGAGATAACACCATCTGCAAGGTCGCGGCAGCGATGACCGCGATGAGGATTTCGACGAGGCTATTTGCTCCGATGTTTCGCCAAACCCTTGTTGATGAATTCGACCACCACGCTCTGATTTTCCGCAATCGTAATACCGATGCGGTTCAGTACTGGGAGGAGCAGAACGACAGAAGCCCCTTCGTCAGCCCAACCAAGACGGTCCACGTCACCAGCACTGGGAACCGCCAGCCCAGACGCGTTAATAGGTCCCTGATAAGAAGCCTGTATGCGTTCATATCACTATGTCAAAATGTGGAGTCGGCGAGCCATCACGAAAGCTGGGCGATCAGCTTTTCTGTGCGCTGATTGCTTACGGCATAGATGCTTCGCAAGATCCGAATCTCGCGGAAAGACAAAAGTGAACCACGCGCGCCGGGCAGAAGACGCGTAGCTTGCGGCTTAATCGCGTCTTTTACTTTCCTCGGCAGCCGACCAATCATCGGAAATAGTTTAAGGAGTCTGGCGATTTGCGCGTGGGATTCGTTTTCTCGCCTTGACGGAAGCGGTCGCTCTGAGATCTCGATGAACCCGCAAAGCCGCGCGGCAAACTGTTCCCGCGATTTGACAAGATCCTCGTAGCGCAGGACACAAACCCGACCACTACCGAAAATATCCACGTAGGCGCCGATAGTTCGATCGAAATACCCAGCCTCCAGAACCACAACACCATAAGGAGTGGCGCAGTAGTCCGCGAATGAACGCCGAGCGGCGGGAAGTTGATTGATCGAGTACTTATAGACGGAGTTCAGCCAATCAGGCTGTTCTCGTATTACCATTAGAATCTTAGCGTTTGGATAGATCCCGCGAAGGCCTGACGCCGCTTTGCCGGGGTCGATAAGAATATCGCTCTTCACATGGTCCCACGCGCCAGGAACGTGGCAATGGCGTCGCCAATTCCTGACGTCACCAGTTACGCACAGAGATCCTGCGATACTTTCGTCCCTACTGATATGGATTTTGTCACGGCACAGCTCCGCCGCGGCAGACTCCCCGATTCGATTATGGTCGATCGTCACCTCTGGATGGGTTTCCAAGAATTTTCCGATGACCATAAAAACCGATGCGGCTTTCGGATAGCCAATGTAAAGCACATCGGTTTTCTCATTCGCGTAAAGCGGACACGACATCATCGATCATGGTTGGCACGATTTATTTCTGCGTCATGAGCGCCAGAGACAGGCGCCAGGTCTCTCGGCAGACTGGTTACACAGCGACGAAGTTAGCATCTGTCCCGGCGTGTCGAAGCGGGCTTTCACCACGTACCTCTTGAGACCGGGCGGCCATGGCGTTAGACGCGCTGGTAAAGGACATGGTGATAGTAGGGGAAACAGCTCCATCGGCCGCTGCGCGAGGACTTGCCAATTTGATGCCGGGCAGTACGCCTCGGTGTAGGGAGGCCGCGCGGTTTTCAGCACGTCGTCATTGAATATGTCGATGATGTCGCGGCAGTAACCGAGGGAGAAAACAGGTCTTGCAATGCAGCGGGGTTGGCTACCAGCCCAATGCTCGTCGGATCGTATTTCGCAATCGGGTTCTTGCAGTAGAAAAAGCGGCATCCCGAAATCACCCGGGTCATATAAGAGTCTATGGTGCGTGGCGGCATCTCCTGAAAGCTATCGATATTCGACCGCCAGATCAGCTTGCAAGTTGTCCCACTCGTATTCGTTCGTTGCGTCGATAAACCGCACCTTTCGGTAATGCCCGGGGATCAACTTGGCCAACGCCCGTCGGCTGAGTTCAAGAACCTGCGGTAGATCAATAATGGTATATTCCTCAATTTCCGCCGCGGCCAGAGTAAGCAGCGTGTGACAGGTTCTTCCAAATCCCGCGCCGATTTCGACGATTGAATGAACCGATGAGAAATCGACTGCCGACTTAAGAAACAAGAATTCATCGAGCGCCAGAAAATAATCGATGTTTATCTCGCAGGAGCCCAACGTCACGGCGACCGGTTGCCCGATATCTGCGTTCTCAAGCGCGCTATAGAGCGCAAAGAACCTCTCTGGTTGTCGCTGCACCGCTGCGTACAGCATAAACTTGAAATATCTCATAGTACTGTCGGCCGGATCCCAGGACGCCAGCCGAGAGTTGGCGCCGCCTGGCCGACGAAAGTCCGCGAGAAACCCGTCATCTGCCTTGGCGAACTGATTGGCACACAACGATTTCCAGAGGTTAGAAACTTCAAGAGGCATTGGCTTTGGACCTGGCTTCACCAAAGAACGCTACTCGAATTCAACGCAGCGTCGAGTCTTGGCAGATGTCTGGGTTCGAGGGCTTGCATCGTTCTAGCCAGCGCTCGTCCCGGTGTGCCCGGATTTGTCGGAAACAGAAACAGCCCCCACATTCGGCGGCGCCCGATGTGAAATCAATTTTAGACGGCGCCGAAGCCGAAAGCTCAGGAAACCTAAAAGTTGGAAAACGATCTTTTCTCGAATGTCGCGCAAAACGGGCGCAGCCGTTCGAAACTCCCGCTTCGAATTGGCAAGACTGAGACCTTGAGTGGCCAGCTGACGCGCGGCCCGAGAGCTCCATTTACCCTTCGTAACGATTTGATCGTGATCGATGACGGGCTCCCAAACCGCGTAGTGCGGCTCCTTGCTGACGATATGCTCAAAGTCCCAGATGGAGCCGGGCTGCCGCAAAAGTGACTGCAGATATGATCGCTTCCAGATCGCCGCCACGAGAGACGAATAATAAGGCTCCGAGAATGAGAGCCGTCGCAACGGATGATTGTTCAGTTTTCTTCTAAAGTACTCGATCGCTCGGCCCGGAATATTTCGCATCAGTGGAATGAGGCTGACATACGATAAGTTCTCGCTGACCATCAGATCAGCGATCGCGTTAAGTTCTGCTCCGTTGACCGGACACATGAATAATGCGTCTTCGAAGGTTAGAAACAGATATTCGATCTCGTCGGGAAGATTGTCGAGCTGGTCTGCTAATTCCCCCTGCCAATTTGACGGACCCTTTGCCGCCAGCGCCGCAAAGCCATACATATCAGCATGTTCGGTTGTGAACCCGACGTAGCGCGGCCAATCGCAATCACGCCACATCTTTTCAGCATTTTGAAAGACGATCTCGAAAATATCTCGCCCTCGATCAGAACTGGAGACAAACACGCAAAAACGACCAGAAGCCGGCCGGACCGTTCCTCCGTCCGGATGCGAATCAATGCTGAGAGATCTTTGCTGTACTTGGGATGTGGACATGCCGGTTACATCGTTGTTTGAGATAGTCGTCTGGTATTTTGTCGCATAGGCCATTGTTTTGCAGCGTCGTCAAATGAATTAGATCGTCGCCAAAGCTGTTACTTGTTGCACCGCGCCCCGGTCGGTTATTTCAATTGTGCCTTCGATCTAAGATAGACACTCAAAATCAGAGACAAGGGCAGAGCGGTGAACACTAGCAGCTTGGCCGACCAGCTATCCAGTTCCCGGAAAATGTCGCGTAGAGGTCGTCTGCTATAGCGGGCAACAATCGGCAGCATCGCCGCCGCCTTGACGAACGGCAACGGCGCTCGCCGGAAATACTCGATCTCATGGTTGAGCAGCCAGATGTAATAATGGATGCGGCCCGGCGCTTCCCTGGCGAGGTTACGCCGGCTGGTCAGAGTCGGGCCGGTCTGTGTGTCATCGACATAATAAATACGAAAAACTTCATTGACGCAGCGTATCTTATAGGATCTCGCGCATTGTAATCCCGTTAAGCCTTCGGGAACGCGGTTGGTTCCGGCGATCTCCGGCATCAGGTACCGCCGCGAGACCTCGGCTGGGCCGGCTTCCCATTTCTGGCCGCCAAAGCTCCGATGGATGAAAACAAATTCGCGAAAGTTTGTGTCGAAGGGACTAGCGGGAAACAGATGGCCTATCATCTTGCCGTTCTGATCGCAACAATGACCGACAATTCCTGAAAAGCCCGAGCGTTCAGCCTCGGGAATTTCATGCCAAAGGGTCCAAATTCTTTCCAAGGTGTTCGGCATCAGCGCGTCATCAGAGTCGACACCTGCACACATTTCTCCACGCGCCTCCCGTAGAGCCACGTTGTCCGCGACGTGCCTCCCGGAGTTTGGCTGCCGGAGATAACGAATAAGAAGTCCACTGGTTTTCGCCCATTCGCCAATTAATTCCGGCGTGTTGTCAGTTGACCCATCATCAACAACAAGCCATTCGAAATCCTGAAATGTCTGTGCGCGTAGGCTATCAAAAACACGATGAAGCGTGTGTGCGCGATTGTAAGTCGGCGTAAATACAGTGAAGAAAGGAACGGTTTTTAGTGCTGTCATTGCATTTTCGCTTTCAGCGGAAACACTGGCAACAGAGCCAGCTATCGAGCCTGGAACACGAACTCATCGCAGCCAGTACCGAAGAGCCCGATACCTGCTGCGCGCTCGAACGTGCGCACCGCACGAAATCCCAATTGAATCACATGGGATTTGACCGCATCGGCGCTTGCCGATTTGTAGGGATATCCGCCAAGCCAATCGTGGACATCGTGATGCCAATTCATTCCGCGATTAGACTTATATTCACGCACGTATCTGAATGGATTACGCCCAGACGCGGCTTTTCCAGCAAAAAAGGCCGTCTTATATGCGCCGCGAAACGCGGACTGAACGAGGGGCGGCACTGAAACATAGGCTCGCTTCTCGATCTGCCACGCCCAACAGAGCGGTGTCTTTCGGTAAAGCGCAATAACAAAGATGCCGGAAGGTGCGACCAAACCCGCTGCACGATCCACCGCCGCCCACATTGCGCCGGTGTGGTGCAGCACGCCCCAGGAATACACGATGTCGAAATGATTCAGCTGCTCTGTGTAACCGGAGATCCAGGATCGAGGCGCGCTCTATCGCCCAGCGCGGATCGTTCGGATAGTAGCGATCACGCAGCGCCTGCGTACACGCCACCGAATCGGGATCGAAGTCGAACGATCTCACCCGCGCTCCCATCTCGCGCGCCGCAAGCGAAAATAGTCCGCTGCCGCAGCCGATATCCAGGAACGAGAGACCTTTGAGTTCATCACGGCCAAGCAAGCGCGACAGCGATCCCTTGGCTTCGATGATTTGGCGGGGATCAAGATGGGCAGCGAATTGCAGCCAGTTTTCGCCAAACTTGAATCTGCGCTCTCGCATTTGCGGTTCCATAAAAATACCGCTCATCTCCAAGCCGTCAGATCGCGCCCGGTCGCCGCCGAAAGCCGTTTGATATCTTGGTCGAAATAAGTTCGCATTTCCGCCCGGAGCGCCTCCGATATCGTCGGCCGCTCGGAACGCCGGCCCAAGAAAAGACGAGATAGCCGAGGATAAATGTCCAGCGTCGAAACTTTGAGTATCCGCTTGACCGGATCGAGCAGAGGGTGCGCACGCAGCATGGTGCCCCACACCAGCGCCCAAAGCCGAGGGTGCCGGATTTTCTGCCCTTCATTGATGCGTGGGAATTCCTTCCGGCCATCATGCGGAACCCCCAGAAAGCCAAGAACTTGCGCATATGCGGCCGCGACATCGGCGATGAAATCGTCAAAGACAATCAGCAAGCGCTGCCGCGGCGGGATCAGTGAAAAGGCCCTTTCCACCTGTTCTCCCAGACTGGCGACATCGCGATAACCCGGCACACCAAACTCTTTTCTGAAGAAAGTAGGGATATTCTGTCCCTGCTGCCGCTCTTCTTCCAGTCTCCACGCTTGTTCGAAGCTGGGCTGATCCTCCTGCAGCATTTCACGGCGCTTCTCGTAAAGTGCAATGCAGAGGTCTATGGGATTGCGTACCATGACGAGGAAGCGGGCTTGCGGATTGAAGCGCAATATGTTTGCCAGCGCATCCTTCGAGTACAGGTTCCAAACCGACCCCTCGCCGATCGCGAGACAGTTCTCTCCGGCGCAATGCCCGAAACATAATTTCAGATATTCCTGCGTATCCGCCGTATGAAAGCGGATTCCCGGAAGATCGGTACAAAAAAACTGAGTCTCCTTCGGCCTGGAGAATCCGATGCGGGGATGCTGGGCCAGATAAGTGCTGAGCGCGGTCGTACCGCAGCGCGGCGCGCCAACGATGAAGAAATCCGGCCCGGCTTGGCTGCTCGGCACCAAATCCGTCACGCCCGATAAAAATCGCGGATCGCAACGACCACATTCTGCACTTCCGCTTCGCCAAGCTCGGGATAGATCGGTAGGCTGAGGATCCGATCGACCAGCCGATCGGTCGCCGGAAGCCCCGCTGCCGGGATGCGCACGCGCGCGCTATAGCCGCCGTGCCGATGCGCCGGAACCGGGTAATGTATCGCGCAGCCGATCCCTTGCTTGGCGACAAAGGCCGCCAGCGCGTCGCGGCGATCGCAGGCGAGCACATAAAGATGAAATACGTGCTCCGTCTCTGCGGTCTGCACTGGCGGAGTCAGTGGCAAGGCGGAGAGGCCGGCACCATAACGCGCGGCAATGGCCGCACGCCGCGCATTGTCACCGTCGAGGAAAGGGAGTTTCACGTCAAGGATCGCAGCCTGCAGCGGATCAAGCCGCGAATTCAACCCGACATCCTCGGTCTGCCGCGCGTCATCCCAGCCATATTGGCGCAGACGACGCACCCGCGACGCCAAGGCCGGATCCGATGTCGTCACCATGCCGCCGTCACCGATCGCGCCGAGGTTTTTCGTCGGGTAAAAACTAAAGCAGGCCATGTCGCCGATGCCGCCGACCTTGCGGCCGCGGTAGCGCGCACCGGCAGCCTGCGCACAATCCTCGACGAGCTTCAATCCGTGGTGCTTGGCAATCGCACCGATCGCATCGAGATCCGCCGGCTGCCCGTAAAGATGCACGGCGACAATCGCCCGCGTCTTCGCGGTGACGGCTGCCTCGATACACGCCGGATCGATCGTGTAGGACGCCGCGTCGACGTCAACCAGAACCGGCGTTGCTCCGGTGGCGATGACGGCCGCGACTGTCGCCAGCGCCGTGTGCGAAACGGTGATGACCTCGTCACCCGCACCGATACCCAGGCCGCGCAAAGCGAGGATCAGTGCATCGGTGCCGCTGCCAACGCCGACGGCATGGGCAGCGCCGCAATATTGGGCGAAGGCACGCTCGAAGCGCTCGACTTCGCCGCCGAGAACATAGGCGCCGCTGTCGACGACGCGGGCGATCGCGGCTTGGATCGCATCCTTGTGCGCGCGATATTGCGCGCCGGGACAAGCCCAGGAAATCATGCCGATCACGAAACCACCTTCACTTCGGGAACATAGACGATCCAGCGGCCGCCGGTGGCAACAAAGGCCTGCTCCTTCTCACGAATTTCGGCGGCGTGATTCCAGGCGAATAGCAGCGCGTAGTCGGGATATTCGCTCGTGAACTCCGTGTAGGGGCGCACCGGAATATGCGCGCCCGGCGACAGCTTGCCCTGCTTGATCGGGGTCGTGTCGGAAATGAACTCGACATGATGCGGTGTGATCCCGCAATAATTGGTCACCGTCGTGCTTTTCGACGTCGCGCCATAGCCGACCACCGTTTGCCCTGGCCGCGCAACTCCTCGAGCGTCCGCATCAGACGCGCGCGGGAGTCTTCGCAGTTCTGCTTGAAATTGCCGATAGGTCTCCGCCCTGTCGAGACCTTGCGCGCGCTCTTTGGCGAGCTGCTCGGCGACACGCGCTGTCGCCGGCCGGCTGCCTTGCGGCGCGAGCGTATAGCGCATCGAGCCGCCATGCGTGATCTGCGGCGCCACGTCGACAAGTTCGAGACCGTGCGGCGCGAAGGCGCGCGCCGATCGAGGTCGCCGAGAAGATGAAGACATGCTCGTCATAGATCTGGTCGTAGGACGTCTTTGCGATCATGTCGCCGAGATATGGATCCTCGAAGATGAAGACACCGTCGGGCTTGAGTAGATGCTGCGCGCCGGCCGCGACGCCGGACAGATCGGGGATATGGCACATCACGTTAGCGGCGAGCATCGCGTCGGCGCGGCCGTGCTCGGCAACGATGTCCTCGGCGAGCTTGCCATTGAAGAAGGCGCTGACGGTGCGGATGCCGAAGCCGCGCGCGACATCGGCGACATTGATCGACGGCTCAATGCCGAGATGGCGCATCCCGCGTTCGTGGAAGTGGCGCAGCATGATGCCGTCATTGCTGCCAAGCTCGACCACAAACGGATCGGCGCGCCCTTTCAGAACGCCCGCCATCACCGTCCGGGCGAAGGCCTCGAAGTGCATCTGCATGTAGCGCGAGGTGCTCGAATAGAACGCATAATTGCCATGGAACATCTTGTCGGGCTGCGGCTGCTCGATAAGCTGAAACATGCTGCACCGGTCGCAGAAGGCCGGCGCGAGCTCGAAGAAATACTCGTTATGGATTTCCTCATCGGCGAGAAATGCGTTGGCGATCGGCATGCGGCCAAATGACATGAAGGTGGAAATCGGCGCGTCGCACACACGGCAATGGCCGGACAGGTCGTGCTGGCTATTAGACATCGACACGGTTTCAGAGTTGGTTGTGTAAAAGCGGTGTACTTGCTGTTCGCGTAATCGTTAGCCGGCGGCCGAAAGCGACCCCACCGGGTAAATCCGTTCTTTGGCCAAGCGCTCGCGTTCAAGGTGATCCTTGAGGGCTTCCCACATGGCGCGCATGTTGCCGCGGCGGAGAATCGGCTCGTCGGGTTCGTGAACCGAGCCGTAAGCGAAGGCATAGCGCACGCTGAGCAATTGCGCCAAGCGTTCGATGATGAATTTGTCGCTGGGCGGATTATCGATGGCAGCAGCAATCGCCGCGCGCACATCTTTGCTGGGTGGGTGCGAGCCAACCAGCCAGGACGGGAACGCCGGTCCTAGCAGCATTGCTGGCCGCCCAAGCACGAACGCCTCCAAAGCGGCCGTTCCTGTGACCGTCGCGGTGAGGGAGGCCCGTTTCACAAGCTCCAACGACGGCAGCGAGGCCTGTGCAACCCTGACGCCCGGCAACCGGCGTACCTTCCGCAGGAAGCTGGTACGCCGCAACGGCAGACATACCGGATGTTCCTTGACGACGAGGATGCAGCCATTGGGCATGCTAAGCCGCAGCGCATCGATCGAGCGGAACTGATCGATATAGAACGGCGCGGGCGTATTGATCGACGCTTCCGGCGTATAGTGCAGCGGATAATAGATAAATCGCTTCGGGAGATCAGCAATGTCTCCGATGTCGTATTGCGCGGCGTTGCGACGGGCGCGTTGCCGGCGTATTGGCTCGCGGATCCAAGAAAAGTTTCTCATCATCGACAGGCGAATGACGGCTGGCTCAAACAAATCCGGCCGTTCGAGTGCGGCCTGCGCAAACCGCAACATCCGCCTTCTGATCGACGGCAAATAGCGTTCGACAATTTCAAAGTCCGGGTCGCCGGGTATGACTTGCGGAAGGCGCCGTGCCGGAAAAGGCTTGTCACGGAAATCGCGCACGAATTGCGCGGCACGCGCCCGCGTTTCCGCCGTGGCCTCGGCGTAAAGCGGCGGCGTTTCCACACAATCGCAGGCAAAATATCCCCCGCTGAGATTGCGCATGTCGGTCGGAACCATGATGCCGAGCCCAAGCTCACGCGCGGCAGCCACCGCTATTTTTGCTTCCGGCGTTTCAATGGTGGGCATGAACAGATGGGTCGCGTTGCGGCGAGCCAGAAAATCCTTGTAAAGCTTATAGATTGCCAGGCCGTGATCGAACCACCAGTTTCCCGGCCGGTCGCGGCGCAAAGTGCGCTTGAGCGACGCGAGATCCTCCACGAAACCGCCCTGATAGGCAGCGAGGATCGAAGGGTCCCCGCTTTCCTGTTTAGGCGGCAACGTGTCGAAAACATCGAGAATGTCGGCGGGATCCAGAACCTCGCGCATCAGAGCGCGATAATAAGGGTTTGGCTGGATGGCGCAGAAAGAGACCGCCGCGCCTTCGCCTCGCGCCATGTCGATGAAATGGCGATGCATAATCGCGGTGGAACCAAAATTGTAGAACGCGATCTTGTAACGCATTGAGCGATCTTTTATTCGTGGAGACTACTGTATCTCGCGAACGGCGTCCGCGGCCGTTGGCTCAGCTGAATATTGAACGATGGCTTGCCCAATTTGCGACGGAGCTGATTACTGGCCCATTCGCTCCGCGCTCAATCCGAAAATCGAGCTTTGGCGGCGCGAGGCGGAAGACGAGGCCAGCTATGAGTGGCGGTTGTGCCGCCGCTGTGCCAACGCCTATCCCTCGCATCAGCCGCATTTGCACGTCTTGCAGAAAATCTGGCTCGAGCACAAGAGCACCCCCGGCCTCACCGCCGCTGAACTCGATCAAGCTTGGGCGCGCCGCCGCGCCGGTGTCCGCGTGATTGCCGAGCGCTCCTACCGGACGTTTGCGCCGCTCGCCGGAACGTGTGGACGGCGCTTTCTCGATATCGCCTGCGGCTTCGGCGAAACCGTCAAGACCTTCGCTGACCGCGGCTGGGACGCGGAGGGCATCGACGCCAACTCCTCGATTGCGCAAGTGCATCAGGACATGGGCATTCGCGTCCGGCACGGCCAGATCGAGGAAATGAATGTGGACGCGGGGTATCACATCATCCATATCGCGCACGCCATCTATTTCATCACAAATCCGATGCAATTCCTTGGCGAAGTCCGTAAGCGCCTCGCCGCAGGCGGGGTTTTTTGCGTCGTTTTGTCCGACTTTTTTGCGCATCATGCTCCAAGTCTGCCCTCTTACGGTCACACATTTTTCCCCACGGCCGCGTCGATGCGTTACGCTTTGGAGCTGGCAGGTTTCGAAACTATCTTTTGCAAGCGGCTCTCCGGAAGCATCTATATTGCCGCCCGGCCGTCGTTGGCAATCAAGCAATCCCCGGTACAGCCCACATTGACGCGGTTGCTGTTTCGCACGAAGCCACTACGCTACGCATTTATTGGCCGACCTTATTTGACATTGCGCAATGTCGCGAAAGCTCTCATCGCTCGCAAAGCGCCCTAACTGACGGTCACGGCTGTTACGACTAGCGTCGAATTTTTCGGCCGAGAACAAACGCCTCGGCGGCGGCACATCCAACCGTCGCACCGCGCCAACGCGCCAAATGCTCCACCCCTTGATAAGAGCGCGGATGCGGCCAAGGGCGAATTTCACCGTCATACGCTTGCAAGGCCTTGCGCTTGACTTCGGCAACGGCTGAGATGTCGACAAACCAATTAGGCACGAAGGCCGGCGCAGATCCAGGCACCTGCCACTCCGTGCTCGACGGGATTTCGAAAAAGAGCAGGGTGTTGACAGGATGACCGGCTTGCGGTCGACAGGCCGTCACAACTGCTTCATGCACCAATCTATGATCGATATTCACATCACCGCAATGGTGCGTATAGACGGTCACTGGCTTGAAATCACTTATATGACCCTCGACCAGTTTGGCGAGTTCCAGTCTCGAGCGCGTATCAAGCTGATTGTCTGGAAGGCCGTGAAGCGAGACGCGTTCAGCGCCGAGGATTGAGGTCGCCAGACGCGCAGCTCTTTCGCGCTCCCCGATACGGTTGACAGCATCCCCAGCACGGCTCGATTCGCCATCCGCCAGAATGACAATTGACACATCATCGCCGCGCGCGGCGTGCAAGGCGAGCGCACCGCCACAGCCCAACACCTCGTCGTCGGGATGAGCGACAATGGCCATCACCCGCCGCTTGTCAGACTGCTGTGTCACGGTCTGGTTGCCACAAGATTCCAATAAGCGAATTGGTCGCCATTATCCGGCAATCGGACTTCCGTACGTTTGTGTTCAAGGCGCTCCAGTCTGAGACCGGCCCCCGCGAACAGACCCTCCAGATCTTCCCGATCGCAAAAGTGCACTTGCCCGATGCCCGCAAACGGCCCCGCAGAGAAATTGGTCCGCGTGTGCGGATCCGTTTCGTCTCCGCGCACAAAGTCCTGGTGCTCGGTGGAAAACCAATCAACCCCGATGAACCTGCCGCCCGGACGCATCCTATCGCCGACCATTCTCAGTGTCCGAAGCATAGCCTCCGTCGAATTATGTATCAGAGCCGCGCGATCCACGACTAGGTCGAACGGACCATCGAATGATATGCTTTGTGTGAAATCCTCGTTGACGACCTTACCGTTCAAATTGGGGTGCTCCGCGAGAACGCGCGCCACGGCGTTAGCGCTACCCTCCACCGAATGGTAATTAAGGCCAAGACTAAGAAAGAATGGAATATTCGCTCCGGCCCCACAGCCCAATTCGAGAACGCGACGAAATCCATCGGCCGGTTTTGCATAGCGATAAACATAGGAAACCAAGTCCGACCACGGCCAGGTACTCAAATGAGTACCCGCCTGAAAAGCATCGTCCCATTTAGGAGAAAATGTCATGCCGCGCCCGCGAACAATCCGAGGTCTGATGAATTCATCCAGTAATCCACGACAGCCATGGCAGGAACAAATTCGCCGTAAAGCTGCGTGTATTGCGGATGCTGGAAATCATGATAACGGACTTCAATGCCCGAAGCCTTGAAGCTTGTTTCATCCAAATATCCGCGCCCGAGCGGACCGGACAAGTAACTAGTCCCCCCAACCTCCTGGCACAGCGAAAGTACAAGCTGCGACTTACTACCACTCACCGCCAATTCCGAGGCGCGGAGCACGGGCGTCTTAATCGCAAGCTCGCTGAGCCAGAATTTGAGTTGAGCGTAACACAGGTCGGGGAGGACCGAGCAACCTGACTGATACTGCGCCGCGAGGCGTTCGAAGCGCTCTCCAAAACCAAACGCGCGCCGATAGTTCTGTTCGATGGAGCGGAGGTGCTTCTTCCTCAATCCCTGCGCTCATCAATCATAATCTGGGTCAGTTTTTTTGTCAGATGTCCCTGAACCAAGACCGGCACGGTAAGCCAAACCGGGCCGTTGGCGGTCTTGATTTGATTCCGATTGGTAAAGCTGTTCCGCTCGAACTGAACGTTGTCGAGAAAGATAAACAGATCGCTCCTAGCGATCCTGTCCAGATATCCAAGCCACGGCAAATAGGCAGGTTGATGAATGCTGACAATCATCGCGCTTACGGAGCGGCGTTTCCAATCTTCTCAAGTCAAGGCTGTGGTCGCGCGCGATCCTTCAGACGAGCGCGATAGTAACTGGGCTTCACCTTCGCCGGATTTCCGGCCACCAGGGAATAAGGCGGTATGACCCCGCGCCCGACTATTGATCCCGCCGCAATTACAGAGTGGTGGCCGACATACGCACCACCCTTGATGAAGGTATGAGACCCCACAAAGACGTGATCTTCGAGAACGATATCATCGCGTTCGATTTCATCCGCCAGCCCGATACAATATTTGTGCAAGTCAGCGCAATTAATGCTAACAAATGAAGCGATATCGCAATGCGCGCCGATTTTCACACTCGCCTTGCGGGCGTTGACTTCGGAGAAAGCGCCAATGTGCACATTCTCGCCGATTTCCGGCTCCCCTATCAGCCAGACAAACGGATGAAAACGATTGATCGGCATATCCGTGATCTTCGCGAGAAGAAACTTGAAATCCTCTTCGGTTACGGTTTCGATTTTTTTTGATCCGGCGTTCATTGAGCAAGATCTCCCAAGACAAGAGCCTCGCCAGCCCGAATAGTACGAGCCGCTTTACGTCCCAAGACGAGGTCAATCATCTCAGGCGGCAATCCGGTGCCGGGACGGCGCGGCGCAATGTTCCCGGCGGACAAAGTCTCCCCCGCGGCAATATCACGCAGCGCGACGAGGCTCCTCCGAGCAATCTTGCGCATGCTCTGCTCTGCGGTGGTTGGCCGAACAATATTACTCCCCATCATCGCGTGGGCGGATCCAATCGAGCGGGCCCACTCGCCCAAACTGCTCGGTGTTTCGGAAAACCAGTGATCAGGTCCCGGGAGGTCGCGATCCAAGGTGAAATGCTTTTCAAACACGCAGGCGCCGAATGCAACCGCAATCGACGAGGCCAAGGGACCTTGAGTGTGATCTGAAAAGCCCAGAGTCAGACTCGGAAATGCGGCGCGAAGCGTCGTGAGCTTGAGCAAATTCACGTCCGCCGGCGGCGTCGGATATTGGGACGTGCACAGCAAGAGTATGACCGGATAGCCGTCGAAAGCGCCGACAGTATCCAAGGAGCGATAGACTTCGGCCATATCCGCCATGCCGCAAGAAAGGATCAGAGGCAAGCCTGCTGCTGCGTAGTTTTTTAACAGCTGCAAATTGGTAAAATCGTCAGAACCAACCTTGATCGCAGGCACACCGATCTGCAGTAGCAGATCAAGATCGGTACGGTTTTGCGGCGTTGAGAGGAACGTGATTTTTTGCCGATCGCATTCGGCCTTAATCTCGAACCATGCCTCACGCGGCAGCTCGTGACGACGGAACATTTCGAGCATGGATTCGGTGACTTCCTTGCCTTGCGAGGTGTAGGTGTAGGTCTGCGCCGGATCACCGATGAGTTCGCTCGCTTTGAACGTCTGAAACTTGATTGCGTCTGCGCCGGCCGCTTTGGCGGCCGCGACCATTCCCAGGGCCCTCCCCGGTTCGCCGTTATGATTTATTCCCGCCTCAGCTATTATGAATGGTGCGCATAAGGCACCAATGGGCCGGCCGGCGATCGTTATTTCGGGCGTTAAAGCATTGATCATTTGCAAAGCCTTTTTGATCAATCCAAAGCGTTGACAATTCGCTTTGCGCCTTGCCCATCCACAAGCATCGCAGCCGCCTGCGCTAGCCTTGCGCGCCGAGGAGCGTCAGCAAGCAGCGACTCGATCAGCTCCGGAAAAGAAGAACTTCCCAGGGACGCCGTTTCCGCAGCACCGCTGCGTCGAAACATTTCTGCTATCCCTGACTGGTTTGCGACGAGCGTCACCAATATCGACGGCAGCCCCAGCATCGCCCGCTCATAAGCGGAAGTACCGGCCGCCCCAATGGCAAGGTCGGCTCGCGTGGCCAATTCCACCATATCGGCGTCAAGAACGAGACGCGTGCGGCCATGCATGCGCCTGCGAATCTCATCAACATGGGGCGCGTGCGAGGATAACGCCACGGTAATGATGATGTCACCGCTGATCCGCTCGAGCGCATCGAGGGCACTTGACGTAGCGTTTGTCGGATCCGTGGCGCCAAAGGAGACTAGGATCTCCTTCACAACCTGTACATCGCGTTTTGCCAGCGCTTCGGCACGTCTCACGAGAAACGCGCTGTGAATGACCGCAAAAGCCGGCCCAGTCAGCACACGGGCTCCTACCGGCACATAGTCGACATAAGCGGCAGAATCGGCCGCGGCTGCGTCTATCAGGATATCGCAATCATGCTCGCGACCCGTCGCATCGTCAAAAACTAGAACATGTTTGATGAATGAGCGGCACGCTCGTTCAAACCTTAAATCGCGACCATAATGATCAACCACGATCAATTCGGCATCGCCGCGAGCTTCTCGGCGTAAAACTTCCATCTCGTCATCGCCGCCGTTGACGGTGCACAGCCTAAAGGCCCCTGCGACGAGCGCCGGAACAAAAAGCGCGGCGTGTTCATTCACAACGAACGTCACGCGCCAGCCGACCTCCGTAAGCGCTTCGGCAAGCGCGAGGCAGCGCATCGCATGCCCAGCACCGATGTCAGGCGAAACATCGCAGCGGATCACTGCCGCGCGCGGCCCTAGTGCTTTTCGAAGAGCCACCAAGTGAGGTTATCCAGGCCGGTGACACGCTTCCAGGCAAAGCCATAGGCCACCACGCGTAAATCGGAAAAGGTATCGAGCCACAAAGCGCCGAAGTCACGCTTGAAAAGCCTATCGTCATGACCGCGATATGGAATCGTCTCCGGCTTATCGGAGAAATATTCAATGCATGCGATCCAGCGCTTCGAGCAGCGGTGAATTTCCTTCAGAGAACCGGGCAGTTGATCGGGATTGATGTGAATCAAGACACCGGACGTAAATCCCAGATCCGCAACGCCGTCCGGGAAATCAATCTCTGAAGCAAGCCCATCTTGCGCGTCGGCGGCCGCAACGACGCCTTCCTGCACCAACAACCGTCGCGCTTTTTCGTTTGGCTCCACGGCGAGGCGGCGTGCCGACGACAGCAGACGCAAGGCCCGCAGATTGACGCCGAGATTGGCGCCGACTTCAAGAATGCTGGCCGGCGGCGCCGAAATGGTGTGGGACAAGATTTCCGACCAGAGCGCAAGTCGGGCCTGTATTACCTCGGAGGACGCCAAGTTGCGCTCAACGTAGGCGTCGCCGAATTCGCCACGCCAAAAGTCAGCTTGCGGATTTGAGTTCATCCCAGTCCTATCCGGTTACACCGAGGCTGTGTGGCGCACGGCGTTGATTTCAGACAATTCCGGATGCGCCGAGAGCACCGCCAACACGTCTTCCATCGTAGCTTCGCTCTCGGGCAGGAGCGCCGCAAACACGGCACGAAAGAACGCGAGGTCTTCGGGATAGTCCAGCGTCCAACGGTGCCGGTCGAGATCGCGGCGCATCGAGTCCAAATTTCCTCGCTTCAGATGGGGCGCCCGCCTCAGCCACGGCGTGACATGCTCTCTGTCATAGAGTTCCTGGGTTTCGTGGTTCGCCTGCGCCAAGGCCTCCGTCGTAAAGGCCTCGCAGTCGAGCCCATGGGGGAAGGTCCGCGGCGTGTTATTGGCCACATATTCTCCGCCCATGCGCGCGCGCAAATTAAGCACGCCATCGCATACCGCCGGATCGATGAGCGGACAGTCCGACGTCACGCGCATGACCACATCGGCGCCTATCATTTCCGCAGCGCCTAAATACCGGCCCAGGACGTCTTGTTCAGATCCGCGGTAAACACTGGCACCGCACGCATGCGCAATGCTCTCCAGCGCGGCACTCTCGGCCTGATCTGGGACGGCACAGACGACCGCATCGGCACGCTCAATTCTTTTGCATCGCTCGAGCACATGTGCCAAGGCCGGTTTGCCGGCGATCGTTTGCATCACCTTGCCGTGCAGCCGGGTCGAACCCATACGCGCCTGCACGATAACTGCAGTCTTCATGGCAATACCGAACGGCCTGGTTCCGCAAGCCCTACGCAACAAGGCCGATCAAGCCGCTCTCCGGACGAGAGAAGATACGCATTCGGCGACCCGCTGCACATCCGCGTCGGCCATCGACGGATAAAACGGGATCGAAAGACAGCGCGCATAATAAGCTTCCGCCCCTGGCAATTTGGACGCCGAATTCCGCTGTCGATAATAAGGCTGAAGATGCACGGGTATGTAATGAACCTGGGTCCCGATGCCGTTTTTCCGCAAGTCATTCATGAACTTCCGGCGGCTCATTCCGATCGCCCGGAAGTCGATGAGGATTGCATACAAGTGCCAGCCATGAGTCTCGTCCGCGCGCGAGACCGGTCGCAAATACGGCGCCAGCGGCGCAAATAGACGTTCGTAGAGTTCCGCGATTTCACGACGACGGCGGTGGAAGCGACCAAGCTTCTGCAATTGACTCGCTCCAAGCGCGCACAGAAGATCGGGCATCCGATAATTCCAACCGATCTCCTGCATTTCGTAGTACCACGGATTGGCGCCGTTTCCCTCAAATGCCAATTCCCGGTTCATGAACGACGTCGGATCGCGCAGCATGCCGTGCGAGCGCAAGCTGCGCATACGGTCTGCCGTAGTTCCCTCGGAGGTCGTCACCACGCCACCCTCCCCGGTCGCGATCGCCTTCACCGGATGGGAGGAAAAACACGCCGCCTTCGAATATTTCGAAGCGCCGATATCTTTGATGCCGAGGGCATGGCAGGCATCTTCAATAATCGTAACGCCGCGCGCGCTGCTCACTTCTGCCAAGGCAGACAGATGACAAGCTTGCCCGTTCAGGTGAACGGGAATGACAGCCTTGATCCGCAAATCAGGCGGCGCGCTCCGCAGCGCGTCTGACAGCGTATCTGGCGTCATTAGTCCGTTTTGCGGGTCGACATCCGCGAATACGACCTCGGCACCGGCCATACGAACGACGTTAGCTGTTGCCAGAAAGGTAATAGTTGGGACGATCGCGGCATCACCGGGACCAAGATCGCTTGCGAGCACCGCCAAATGCAGTGCCGCAGTGCCGCTATTGCAGGCGACGGCGTGTGACGCACCTACGGCTTCAGCAAAGGCCGCCTCATAGGCTTCCACGCGCGGCCCCGTCGTCAGCATTGCATCGCGCAACGCCTCGACGACGCTCGCAATATCGGCGTCATCTATACTCTGACGCCCGTATGGAAGCATGCTCGCGGTCATGCGGCTTCGCTGGAAGTCAAAAGGAATTCGAGATCGGCGTAGTCGAGCCATTCGGGGTTTTGGTCGGATGAATAACGAAAGCCTTCGCCGACCGGCCTGGCGCCCAGCGCGTGGAGATGCTTTCCACTCCAGCCGGGATTGGCCGGACAGATCGCATACCTGTCGTCGAGCTCGACAGTCATGCGGGAATCGTCCTCGGTGATCATCACCTCGTGCAATTTTTCGCCGGGCCTTATGCCGACCGTTTTGTGAGGGACATTCGGCGCAATGCAACTGGCCAGGTCGGCGATCTTCATTGATGGAATCTTCGGCACAAAGATTTCGCCGCCGCTCATCATCGCCGCAGAGGACAGTACAAAGCTGACGCCTTGCTTAATGGTGATCCAGAATCGGGTCATCCGCGGATCGGTGACAGGCAACGTCTTTACACCGTTGCGAATAAGATCCTTGAAAAGAGGAACAACGGACCCGCGGGATCCAATTACATTGCCATAGCGAACGACAGAAAAACGAGGCCCCGATTCGCCGGACAGATTGTTTGCAGCCACCATGATTTTGTCAGCGGCGAGCTTTGATGCGCCATATAGATTGATCGGGTTGGCCGCCTTATCGGTCGAAAGCGCAACCACGCTGGCGACATCGCACCGCAGCGCGGCTTTAACCACATTCTCTGCGCCATGTACGTTCGTGAGAATACATTCGAAAGGATTATATTCGGCCGTCGGTACGATCTTGAGCGCCGCCGCGTGTACGACGAGATTGATCCCCCGCATCGCCAATTCTAGTCGCGAAGTATCGCGCACATCGCCGATGAAAAAACGCATTCGTTCGAATTGGTCGGGAAATTCGGCTCGCAGTTCTCGCGCCATATTCTCCTGTTTTTGCTCGTCACGCGAATAGATGACAACCCGCGGCGCGAACGAATGTGCAAGCAGACGCCGAACAAAAGCCGTGCCGAAAGAGCCTGTGCCTCCCGTAACGAGCACAGAACAGCCCTTTAAATCGATCGCGGGCAGATCAAAACGACGACGCTTGTCTATCATGGCAGGTGCGATCTTCAGAATATCTTAGGCAAAGCCGTTTGTTGATGGAGAGCCGTTGGTAGAGAGCGCTCGAACAATTACGACCAGAGTCTTCCATGCTACCGCACTTCGGGTGAAACGACGTCACCCGAGCGCACCAACGCAACACGCGGCCGACCGGCGCGGCTAAAACTACGCCGCCGCTACCAAGTCGGCGTCGAGCACGACGCGAACCTTGCGGCCCAAAAGATCGAGCAGGATCGCAATCCGCTCGCGTTCCGCCATGCCTTCGAACAAGCCGAGGCAGGACGAGAAAGCGCCGTCGATGACGCGCACCTTCTCGCCCGGCCGGAAACCAGGTCTGGAATCGAGCTTGATGAAGCCGCCTGCATCTTCGCGGCCCCTGAGCGCGGCCACTATGCCGTGCGGTACCGTGGCCGGATAGTCGCCGTTGCAGACCAGCCGGGCCACGCCAACGGTCGAGCAGATCGAGCGCCAACGCTGCGCGGCGAGATCGAAGGCAACGAACACATAGCGTGGGAACAGTGGCGCGGCGACCGTTTCGATTTTGCGCGCGTGCCGGCGGCGCTTCAAATAGCGTGGCAAATAGACGTCGAAGCCCTGGCGATTGAGATAAGTCACAGCCTTCGCCTCGGCATTGGGCAGCGTATGCACGACGAACCAGCGCGGATTGAGATCGAGCGTCATATCGGCCGTCATGCCGCGCTCTCCGCTTGGCGATGAAGACGAAGGCCGAGCAGCGCCGGAACCAGCACGCGTTCGGCGCCGATTTCTCCGGCGAGAGCGGCGATGAATTCCCGCGTCGCTTGCAGGTCCGTCACGACCACCGCGTCGATTCCGCCGGGCACTGCGGCGATGCTGTCGACAACCGGCGCGCCAACAAATTTATCGTTGGCCGCCTTGCCGTCGATCACTGCGGTGATGGCGATACCCTGTTCCAGCGCGCAGATCGTGGCGATTTCAGCCAAATCCGAGACGCCGGCGAGCGCAATGCGATTCCGCCCCGCACATGCGCCGCTTTGAGCACATTGGCACAGTCTTCGCGCGCACTGCGGAAAAACGAAAACGAGGAAGAGAGATATTCAACGGTCAGGCGCGACTTCTCGGCAAAGCCACTGGGTGTCAGGTAATAGGCGTAACGGCGCGCCGGCGCCTGGGCAATTTTGACCAGCCCCTTTTTGACGCAGCGCTTGAGGTAGGCGTTAACGAGACCGAGCGCGATGCCCAGGTCCGAGGCAAGCTTACGCTGCGACTGGGCGCCGTCGCGTTCGACCAACTCGAGAAGCCCGAGAACGATCCTGGCATTATCCGGCTCGTCGTCCCGTACCGTTTGGGTCATCACTCCACCCTCCCCTGCAGAGCAATAAATACATTGTTCATACGATGAACGTCAAGCGTGACGTTCAATCAATGAACGAAGCTAAGTGACTGAATAGAATTATAAAAATGTCGCCGTTGCGGTTAAGGACACGGCAGGTAACCATGCCAATTCCGAAAAGCGTGCGCTTGAACCGTGCTGGCGGCAACTGGCGCACCGGCGTGGAAGGGAACGTCCGTGCAACCTTCAACCGCTCCACACCGGATTCTGGGCGAACTGCTGCCTAGGCGATCAAGCCAAAGTGCGGCGGATCATAGTTGGCTGGACATTGAGCATTACGGGCCCGTCGCGCAGCCTCTCCAAAGAGCTTTGACGCAAGCCTCGGTCCCGATTTTTATCCCGCGTAGAAAAACGACATTGTTCAAATGACCTGACGCGCTGCGGCCGGCATACCACGGCGAGGTCCTTCAACCTGCACAGGCAAGCTGGCGGGGGCCTGCCATGGAAAATACTTGGGAAACCTCTGGAATATTTCGACCGCCATCGGGGAGTTGGCTCAAGACCGAGGGCGGTGTCAAACGCTTTCTCAGCCTGTTTGCTTTGGCCCATCAGTTTCAACGCTTCCCCAAGGCACCAATGCGCCGCAAGGTGGTCCGGATAGCTGACAATGATATCGCGAAATAGCGCAGCTGCCTTTTCCGGCTTGGCCCGTTCGGAGGTTGTAATTTCCAAAGAAATTTATGCGTAGATCGCGTCGTAGCCCAGATCCTTGAGCTCCTGAGCACCAATTTCAGGGGTATCGTAGGTCCGTTCCTGAAAGAACGCATTGTCCCAATTAAATGAGTTATCGATTTCCCCGCGTTCCAATAGCTGCGAATACATCTCCGTGCCAACTAAGGGGGCGGCAATGCCGAAAACGCACCAATCGGCTGGCAGGGATGCGGCATAATCGATTGTTTCCTGAATTTGCTCGCGAGTTTCGCCTGGAAAACCGAGAATAAAATAGCAGCGCACGACAATTCCCTCATCGCGGCATGCGGCCACGACTTTACGTGCACGTTCAAGATTTACATTCTTCTTGATAACCTTTCGCTGCACTTCGTTCGAACCGGATTCAATTGCAATATTCGCGACGGTCATGCCCATCTTCACCATTGCCGCAATAACTTCAGCGTCCAGTGTGGCAACTGACAACCCATTTGGAAATTGGAAATGAAGTCGCTTGCCGAACTCCTCACTAATGGCGTTGCACAGCCCTAGGAATCGAGGTCTTCACAGAAAAGAGGTCGTCCTCGGGAATGAGTGATCTCACCTGGAAGCGATCATGAAGCTGACGTAATTCGCCCAAAACGTTTTCAGTTGAGCGGTACCGCATTTCACGACCGTGGACCGTCCACGATGCGCAGAACGTGCAATGGAATGGACATCCCCGCGTAGTAACTATTGTCGCTTCGCCATCCTGTTCGATCTTGTCTATGGATCTTGCGCGACTGCCGGGACCACGGATGTATTCCTTCATCGGCAGCAGATCCCAGGCAGGATAGAAATCGTGTCGAGGTCATAGATCAGGGGCGTTGAGCGACCTGAATCAGCACGATTGCGGCCTACAATTCCGTCAAAGTCGCCGAAGGGATTGAGCAGCAAATCCGTAATAACGGCCTCACCCTCGCCTCGGCACACCATATCGACGGCCGGATTTTCCAGCAGTGAAGCTCCGCATTTGTGGCGTGCATGCCGCCAACCACGACGGGGGTATCGGGCCATAATTGCTTGCAGACCTCCGCGATCTGGAGACTGCTCTTATGCGCCGTCGAGAAGAGAACGGAAATTCCAATCAAATCAGGACGGAAGGACACTTCACTGGTTAGAACGTAGTTAGTGAAATCCTCGAAGGAGGAAAAAGTAGTGGTCCGCTATCGGCGATTTCGCGATAGCGTTTTGCAATATCGACAATCTGGATGGTGGAGTCAGGCAAGTCGCGCTGTAGCGTCGCTGCGAGGTAGAGAATTCCCATAGGCATCGCTACGACCTGCGTGAGCCGCGCACTGCCTTTGACAAAGGATTGAACCAAAACGTTGTAGGGAATCGATGGTGGATTGATGAAAAGCACCTTCCGCCGAACCGGGGACGGAATACGCGGCCAGCACTCTGGGTTCCGCTCTAAGTTGGAACTAGACAATTCCGCCCCCAATTTGCCCCTTAACTTAAGTGACTAGTATAACACACTCCCTCCGGCCAAGTTGAAACGGAACGGATGATTTCCGTTGGGGAGCGTTTGTCGTATTGGATCACAACTTGCCAGGCAACTCGTTCCAAGGCGCGGTTGATTTGCCCCCGGGAGGCTGCCGCGACAGTCGCCGACCGGTTGCTCTACGCTGAAAGCGGACACGAAATCGGACGGCTGACGCATCGGCTTTGGGCCAATATCCGAGCACCCGTGAGCGCCGCTACCGTCATGAGGTCCGGGAAGGGGAGGCAGGGCTAAAGCCGGTGAGCAATGTGCGCACCGCGTCGTCCTCGAAGGGCCGTCCGGAGAGCGGTCGCATTTGCTACTGCACCATCCGCCGCAAGTCAGCAGCTGTTAGCGTTTCCGCAAATAGCCGTTTGGATTTCCCGTTACATTGCGGCCATACTGATCACAATATCTGGCGTCGATCTCATAAGCCGCGCCACGATCGGAGAGGAACCTGGCGATTGCTTGCAAGGGACCGCCGTCGAAGCGCGCATCAGTGCCCATCTCCGTCATTGTCCCATCTTCAACCACGATGTATTCGCCCGGGCGCAGGTGAGGATCGAAGAAATGGAGCACGGCCAATGTCGGCTGGTAGTGATGGCTGGCGTCCTCGATGACGAACCAGGGCCTCGGTAAGTTGGAGAGCACGTCGTCAGTGAATACACACCCGAGGTCCCTTTGGTCACACTCAAGAAAGCGTACGTTGTTGGGTTGATACGAAGGCATCGGAGGAATGAGGTCGACCGACAGTACTTGCCCTTCAATGCCAAAGTTATGGAGCAAGTCGCCCAGCCATGCCGCCGAACCTCCCTTGAGCGAGCCGATCTCGATGATGGTACGCGGCTTTGTCTCCCAGATGAGCCGCGTATAAAGCGCGATCTCCACCGGATGCTTTTCCATCGGTATATCGCGATAGCAGTAGCCGATGAGGCCATGATTTATCGCGACTTGCAAGATTGGTGGGACATCGCTTCGCCATCCCCTTCCCTGCACACGCGGCAACCGAGCTGAAATGCCAGCGCGCCGCGCGGCACGATAAGGCAGTTTGATGACGTATTTCAGTGTAGAAAGTGCGGAAAGCGTCGCCATCTAAATTCCTCTGCGCAAGCCAGGTTGGGAAACACAAGACGTCATTGGCCCAGGAAGGCAGGCGTCTGAGACGAACACATCAAGACCAAGTCGACACCTATTCTTAGAGACAGGAAGCCTACAGTACAAAATCGCTGTCGATGGTTCGCAACGATGAAGACCCAGATGTATAACATTCCGATTTGCAGGCTCGTTTGATCGGCTATTGTGCGCAACATGGCCTTTTATCCGAAGGTCCCCTACGCCTGCAAAAACCACGCTGACGCCACTCTCCGTGCAACGCCATAAAAAACTCATTTTCCAGACCACGTTTCCAGCTTGATTTGCCGCAAACGGCTCAAGATTGGAGCTGACCTTAGCGGCCAATGACAGACACGCTACTTAATCTTCGTCGCATGGAAGCACTCCCTCACCAGAAGTCCAATAGAAGCACTTACAGGCCTGACATTGACGGCCTGCGCGCGATCGCATCGTGCCTGTGGTATTTTATCATGCCGATATTGCGCCATTTGGCGGAGGATATGTTGGTGTCGACATATTCTTCGTTATCTCAGGGTATCTCATCACGTCCTTTATACTTGATCAGATCGCGCGCGGCGAGTTCACGTTAGCAAATTTCTATTTGCGACGAATTCGCCGATCTTTTCTGCGTTGTTCGTCATGATCGCCGTCTGCGCCGCGGTTGCATGGCTTCTCTTAACGCCCGCCGATCTCAGGCGCTTTGGTGAAAGCATTTTTGCCACCACCGTATTCGCATCAAATGTACTTTTCTGGCTGCAGTCAGGTTATTTCGCGAGCCCCTGGAATCCCGACCTCTGCTGCACACGTGGTCGCTTGCCGTCGAAGAGCAGTTTTATCTTGTATCCCCATCGGTCTTGGCCTGATTTTTTCGCTGTACCAAGTCGCGTAATCGCAATTACGTTGGCATTGGCCGTCCTGTCCTTCGGGCTCAATGTCGCATTAGTCGAAACACATCCAAACTTCGCATTCTTCCAGTTGCCGACCAGAGCGTGGGAATTATGCATTGGAGCAGTGCTGGCTATGAGCGCGCTCTCGTCGCCGCGCACGATGGGGGCGAGCGAGCTTGCCGGGCTACTTGGGATCGGGCTGATCTGCTGTGCGGTTTTCGGCTTTTCGAAGAATACAGTATTTCCGGGTTTTGCCGCGCTTGTGCCGACGATGGGAGCTGCGGCCATTATCTGGGCTGGAAGAAGCAAGTGCGGAACTATGACGCGATTATTGTCATATCGGCCTTTCGTACTGATTGGGAAAGCTTCTTATTCTTTGTACCTCTGGCATTTTCCTCTCTTGTCGTTTGCCGCTTACATGCGTGTCGATGGTCTAAGCCTTGAGTTGCGCTTTGCACTTGTCGCCCTATCGACCATTCTTGCGTTTGCATCATGGATTTACGTCGAACAACCAATCCGACGTGGTGAGGGAGTCTTCAAATCCGAAGGCAGTATTCGGCGCGGCTGCGGCGGTGCTTGCATTGTTCGGCGGCTTCGGACTGACGGCACATTTTAATAATGGATTTCCTTTCCGTATCGGAGAACCCAGATCGCAAATCGTAGCTGCTCAAAACGATTTCGACCCGGATCGCGAGCACTGCTTAGCGGTGGCCGTGGACAGCGACATCGATCGACAGCCGTTTTGTCTATTCGGGTCTGAGGATGATAAGCCCGAATTTGCGCTTTGGGGGACTCGGTTGCCGAGAGCTTGCGCGCAGGATTTGATAGGGCGGCAACCGTCTCGCCGCATTCCGGCATATTTCTGGGCGCTGGCGGATGCATCCAGAACTGGGGTTCTCCAGGGCAAATTCGGAATGCGGCCAGATCAACGAGGCCATCGCGAGATATCTCGTATCACAGCCACAAATTCACACTGTTGCACTTGCCGGTCGCTGGGCGCTATGGGCCGAGGGCTTGCCGTACAAGCATGAAGGAGGACCACCGCTCAGCTTTACAGACCATTTCGGGAGCGCCGGTGGAAAGCCACGCGGCATTCGAAGCAGGCGTCAAGCGGGCTGTCGCGGAGCTTGTTGCAGCTGGCAAGCGGGTGTGGCTCATCGGATCAATTCCCGAAATAGGCTATGATGTGCCGCGCGCGCTCTATTTCAATTCAATCGGCATTACGCAAGTCGACGTCCGGCCTACTCGCGAGGAGTTCGATCGAAGGCAAAGCTTCGTGTTCAAGTTCTTTACGGCAACTTCCAAAACCTATGGCATGGGCTTAGTCTGGCCGCACGAATACCTTTGTGACCTCTTTTTTTGTCAAGTACAGCATAACGGCAGTCCGCTGTATGTCGACGATCGGCGCTTGACCCGATCCGCGGCTCTATCGATGTGGACACTTCTCGAGCCTATCTTCTCTGATAGAGCGCCACACACGGGTTCTATTATCAATGTACCCCAGCCATGATGCATACCACCTTCGGCGTCCACCTGTAATTAGAAGCGAATTTGCGTTCTACGTGATGCTCGGTGCTGCTGTTGCGCTTATACTCTTATTTGGGCATGCCTGGATGGGCTGACGATCGACGCCTACATCTAAGACGAGATTGTGCCGATGGCATTGGTATCAGATCTTGCTTCCCTGGAACACGCGTGACTACTCGACCAATTCGGGCAATCCTGCTTAGATTAGAAGCTAATCTACTAAAACATCACTCGCCGCGCTTGGCGACTAATAGGTCGTTGCTCAATTGGGGGGGCAATATCAGCAGCACGATGGTAGATCAGCCAACAATCTGCTCTATCCCTTTGGAGAGATGATGTATCGGGTAGGCGTTGTCGAAAAATTAAGTGATCTGATCCGATGGTGCAGACTACTCAAGTTAATCGCCAGTTTGAATATTGCGCGAGGTGCGGGCCGAAGTCGTTGGATATCTGGCGATGTGTGACTAACGTTAGGCTGACCTTTGTGTACGTCATATGACATCCGACGCTGCCATAACGCCGCCTCGACTTCTTTATGTTACCGCAGAAGATTGGGCGTTTCTCTCGCATCGGCTGCCGATGGCGCGCGCGGCGCGCGACGCCGGCTTTGACGTGCACGTCGCCACGCGCGTGCAAAGCGGCAGGCCGGCGATCGAAGCCGAAGGCTTTACACTACATCCAATTCCATTCGCGCGCGGCAGCGTTTCGCTGATCGTCACATTGACCACGCTCGCGGCACTCCGTCGGGTGAGCGGCGAAGTTGCGCCGGCCATAACTCACCATGTCGCGCTGCAGCCGACCTTGCTCGGATTGATCGCGACGCTCGGTCGCCGCATCACTTGTGTCAACGCTTTTATCGGTCTTGGATATGCTTTCACGTCGACCAACACCAAGGCGCGCGCTCTACGACTGATAGTCAGCGCAACACTCCGCCGCTGGTAAATCGCGAGGGCAGTATCGCGCTGGTGCAGAACAGGGACGACATGGCAGCGCTCATGTCGCTCGGCATTCCCCCAAACACCGCATCGCACTGATTTCGGGATCCGGCGTCGATATTGATCGCTTCAAGCCGCTCGACGAGCCACCGCAGCCTATTACCTTCGGCTTCGTCGGCCGGCTCCTCAAGGACAAAGGCGTGCGCACTCTGATCGAGGCGTTTCGCCTACTGCGCGCGCGCGGATCGGATGCGCGCTTGTTGATCGCCGGCACGCCCGATCCCGACAACCCGGCGTCGGTGACGGAAGCCGAAGCGGCGTCCTGGAACAAAGAACCGGGCATCGCCTGGCTCGGCCATGTCAGCGACGTCGCGGACTGTGGGCGCGCGCACATATCGCGATATTACCGTCACGCCGCGAAGGCTTGCCGCTGTCGCTGATGGAAGCGGCGGCCTGCGGACGTGCCCTGATCGCGAGCAATGTGCCGGGGTGTCGTGAAGTCGTTATCCACGATCAGACCGGAATACTATTTCCCGCTGACGATGCGTCTGCCCTCGCCCTGGCCATGGGGCAGCTTGCTTCCACGCCGGATCTGCGCATCCGTTCCGGCGCGGCCGCCAGGAAGTTGGCGGAAGAGAAAATAAACTCGCGACTCATAGGACAGCAGACCGTAGACCTTTATCGGGGACTTCTTGCGGCCAAAAACAGACTAGATTGAGCTGTTTCATAAACGGTTCGGCAGCATTTTGGAGAGAGGAGATAGAAACGCGTGCGTTCGAACCTTATGCCATTGAGCTGAATAAGGAATGTTTTTACCGCTAAAAGCTCAAAAGCAAACAGTCGAGACACCGATCAGTCTGGGCCTTCTCTTCATCTATCCGAAATTGATGGACTGCGTGGTTGGGCAGTTCTTGCCGTGATCCTAAATCATTATTTTGGCGATGCTGTCGCATCAGGCTTTTTGGGCGTCAACATTTCTTGTGATATCCGGTTTCGTCATTACGAAGATCTGCAGCAGAAATCCTTTGATAATTGGATCGATTACCTTTGCACCTCGCCCAGGTCTGGCAAGAGAACGGCGTCGGCCGGCCGAGCCCGCGCACCCACCAGCCGAGCAAGCTTGCCGCGCGGCCGGCGAAAAGCCCGAACGATGGCGCGTTCGGTGGCGGCGGCCCGGTGGCTGCCCGCAAGCACAAGCGGATCGTGTTGCTTTGGCATAGAGCCTCAGCCCTACGTGCCGCTAGGAGCGGGCCCAGTGGGGAAATCAACATCAAATTCGTGGGTGTGTGTCGCACGACGCGGATGCGTCTCAAGCCACAGTCCCCGCGCCGTAGCGAGGGGGTCAATCGCTGCATTTTTCCACCACTTCAGCTTCATCACCATGTCGGTGCAGCTCACGATGATGCCCGCGGCACAGCGGAACCGTGAACTCATCGCTGACCTTGCGTCCCAACGCCCGGCTTTGCGCAAAGCGCAGGTGATGAGCATCGCAAGGCCGACGACCACAAACACGGCAAGACTGCTGAGCGACGTGGCGCACGTGCTCGCGATCGCGAATGCGGCGCGGCTCCGGGAACCACAATGCGCCTTTGTCGACTGAAAAGCCGCGCCACTTTGGACATCGTGCGGCAAAATTCCCTGTAAATTTCCCTGTTAGCAGGGAAATTCGCGCCCGACATTAGCGGCCCGGCAGCACCGCTGATTTGGCGGATGGCTTTGTCGCGCTCACG
>CAWEMR010000011.1:0-29379 GCA_963810085.1 uncultured Alphaproteobacteria bacterium
GCGGGAGCGCGGCGAACCCTAAAACCAGCGGATCGTTGTTTGTGCCGTAACAGCGGAGAATCAATTCGAAAAACTACAATCGTTAATATACTAACTAAATCAATACAATGCTGTGACAAGCGCAAAGTTAGGATGGCGCGCGCCGCTCTGAATTGGACGGTGCGAGACCTAGCGGAGGCCGCCATGGAAAATTCAAGCTAAAAAATTGCCGGACGTGTCAAGGCCTCGCAACGCCAACTGCAATTTACGCCCTCAAGGGCAAATAATAGCCGCGCTGAGATTACAACGGCGGATTGTGTATGCCAACGGCCTTCGATGCCCGATGCGCACGTCGGCTCGTGCAATCATATTGCCGGCGATTGCTCCAACTCCGTCGTCGCCAGCGGTCTGCGTCCGGTGCGGACGATTTTGCGCAACTTCTCGACGGGATCGGCAATGAATATCTTCAAGGCGACCGCAAAGACCAGGCAGCCGATGACCTTGATGAGTTCGTCGAGGAGGCTTCCCGGGACGATGAAGCCGAATTTCTGGACCAGATATTCGATTGTCAGAATTACCAGCATATGACCGATATAAAGCGGATAAGAAAGGTCGCCGATCCATTGGTCGATGGGGCTTTTGTCCTGAAATATAAAAAGGAACGGAAGCGACGAGAAAACCAAGATGTGCAGCATCGGCAGTTTGATCCACTCGGTCAGCGGCACAAGAAAATATAGAAGGCAAACGACGACGCAGGATGCGGACACGACGCGTTCCAGATGAAATTGAGGTAGAAGTTCGACGAGTTTCTTCGCGCGCGGCAGAAGTAATTGGTGAGAGGCGGCGCCCGCGATAAACAACGCGAGCTCAAAGGGGAAGAAGCGGTAGGTCCACGGGTCTTCCAGACCGAAACCGTCGTACATCGAAAAGCCGCGGGCTGTAACCGATGCAAGAAACAGCGCCAGCAGGACGAAGGGGCGCCGGACGATAAACGGCGCAACGGCATAAAAGCTGAGTTCGACGCCGATCGTCCAGGCTTGCGGCACGAGAAGCATCTCGTAAAGATTGAAATCCGAATCCTGGAAGTGACCGGTCAATTGCAGCGTATCGTGACGGACGCCCATGAACATGAGCCAGTCCTGCCCGATAATGGTGAAATTGATGATGACGAGATAGATTTGTGCGAGCAGCGGGATTTGCGGAAACTGGGCCAAATACCCCGGATAAACGTAACGCGCCGCCAGTGTGAAAAGCGCGACCACAAAATAGATCGGGTAGAGCCGAAGCGCCCGATTAAGCCAAAAAACGCCAACGTGCCGGTAGCTGGACGTATCGGTCAGCACGAAGGAAATCAGAAATCCGGAAATCACGTAGAACAGTTGGACCGCATTTTCTGCTCCAACGAAGATAAAAAGTAACGATCCATGGGCAATCAATACGGACAGTGCAAGGAGCGTGCGAAGGGTCCCCATTTACACGACCTTCCTGTAACGCTCGTAGCGTTATGCCGATGTCGCGCTTTCTGCGGCAAACGGCGCGCTCCGCGTCGATTCCCTAACGAAAGTGCGGATGAGCCAAGCCGACGAGAATATAATCATAAGCTGGAGCGTCGCGACGTTGTGGCGAGGTATTGCATAACTGATTAGCGAATACATCAACGTCGAATAGCCGATCAGAGCGACGATCGGCCAAGTGCGCGGCGTGCGCAGCGCAAAAATACCGAGAATGCCTGTAATGAGCACAAGCACGTTGGCGGCCTGGAACAGATATTTAACGGACAGCATCAAGACACCGCGGGGCCATGGAGCGTAATGGGACCGCTGATATCAATCTCATTCTCGCTCAAGCCGAAACGCCATAAATCGCCGATTTCCAACAGTGTGCCGACGGCATATCGAATGGGATGCTCGCGGACGATGTCCCATGCCTTTTCCACGTAAATCCGGTTGACGGTCGAAGCGGCATTCCACCGCGCTCCAGATAGAGCAAATGCTGATAGACGTCTACGCCCGAATTCATGCCGCGATCTTGGACTCGATCGTAGATATTGGCGCAGTCGCACGAATCGCCTAGGGCGATCTCCCCATGGAGCGAGTAGTTCAGCGCAACCATGGCAATACTGCCAGGCCCATTGCCGCACTGAGCCAGGCTCCCGTTGGGTTGTCACAGAATATGGTTCCGCGACGCTCAGCGAATAGCCGTGCCGCGGCGCCGGTGCTTATTCTTCTCCTCGGCTGGCGGCTATTTCGTTGGCGGGGAATCTTCGCCGCCTGCATAGCTGCCATTGCTATCGGCGGAGCACTGTGGGCCGCGTCACCCAGCCTGCGCGCGCGCGTGCATGAGTCCTTTTACGAGATCCAGCAATATCGCGCCGCGAACGAAATTACGGGTCAGATCGGCTTAATTGCCGCGTTCTTTCAGGAATCGCTCGAGATCATCGCGGCGGCGCCGATCTTTGGCCACGGCACCGGCACTATCGCCGGGGAATTTCGCCGCGTGACGGCAGGGGGCAGCGGCGCCGGTGCGGTCGCGGCCGACAATCCTCACAATCAGACTTTTGACGTCGCCATCCAGATCGGCATCGTCGGCGCGCTGGTGCTCTGGGCGATGTGGATCGCGCATATCCTGTTGTTTCGCGGCGAAGGCCTCGCCACCTGGATCGGCCCGGTCGTGGTGGTGGAAAACATCGTGTCATCCACGCTCTATGTGTTCGGTGTTGGGGTGCTTGGCGGCATGGCATTGCGCGGACGCGACGAGCCCTAAAACCAGTGGTTCGTTATTTCCATCGCAATAGCGGATAATCAATTCGATAAATTACAATCTTTAGTTTATTTATTTTGTCATACTAGTATAAATTGTATTTGAATAAAGCGCTATTTGCCGTCTCCAGCGAGCGCAGGTTTAGGTGACTTTTCTCCCGCGCGGTTGAGAAGGGGGTGATTGAGACGGTGAAAGCGACTTCAAACCACGTACAAAAAGCAGGCGTTTGAGTGCTCGATCAGTCATTCCATCCAAACGATCGCGCAGATCCAGTTCTTGCAGCAAATAGTCGATCGTGCCGATCTCCCCTAGCTTTGCAAGCTCCAGAGCGGGGCCCGGTTCAGTTCGAGCTCTTTCATCGGCATCCTTGTACAAAGCACGGATTTGCTCGGGGCTGTGCGTCTTAGTCGCCTCGCCTCCCAACAGCGGCATGATAGGAGTTGGGTAGGCTGCTGTGTTGGCTTTGTAATAGATTGACGAATGCGCGAGTTCAGCTTGCTTCGCGAGCCGATAGGTCGAAAGATTTTGCTTGCGCCAAATAAGACGCGAAAGGCTTTCGACTATATCTTCCTCGTGACGACCTGATGGGGCGTATTCATCGATCAGATCGGCATGCAGCTTTTCAAAGGCGTCCGCATCTTCACCAGGCAGCAGTGTTAGACCTGAATAAACGCCGTGTCTCAGAGCGGAAGGCAAGTGGGTTGTTGATCGCTTACTCATAGTGTCTCTGCTCCAAAGTGGCGGACACCCCGAATCACTACAGATGATAAGTCGATTTAATCAGCATCTCCTAAAGTAGAAGACCCGAGTAACCTTCTCTGAAGAAGACGTACTGGGCCCCTTGTTTCCAATCTTGATTTCCAAACTTTGAAAACTTGAAAATTTGAATTTCAAGACAAGCTTTTCAAGTTTGTAAGCTTATGATCTAGCAGGAGTTTTTGTTAACTTGAAAAGCCAATTTGAAAAATCGAGTTTTTCAAGACCAAATTCAAGTTTGAGAGTTCACCGATGCATGGGCGCAACGCCATTTAGCGAAACGAACCCAATTTTGATGCGCCTCAACCATTGGGTTGGGCTAATCTCGATCTGTTGTGACTGAAGGCTTGATCGACGCTGCTCGGGGCTGAGAGAAGCCATTTCGTCTTGGTCTTGCTTGTGGCTTGCGGCGATCCAAGGCATCGAGCGAGATCAAGGTCTGATCAACTTGGCGCCAAAGGGTCATTTCGTACCTGCTCAAACGGTCCAGCACATAGTTAGGAAGGTTAGCCAGACGCAAAAAACACCGCCCAAGCTCGGGGGCTGGATCGATGCATGTCGGCCCTGTATCGGCCACGACGTCCGTCGAGCCCGGGGTTTCGCCGGTTGCCCGCTCATATTCAAAGCTCGCAATTTCGGATCGCCCAAACATCGCACAGATAATGTCTCGAGACGCCGAGTTAGCTTGGCGGGCCTGCCTGAACGCACATATGTGGTCGCCTGAATTCCGAACAGGCCAGTCTCTATTGTTGTGGCGCGGCGCAGCCGCCAGAGCAGACTTGCTAACCGCAGAACCAGTTCCCGTTCCACGGCCGATTGAGCGTCATAGTCCGCGATAACCGCTCCCTCAAAAGCTTTGTAATCTTCGGCATCTTCAAGTGCGCCGATCACGGTCTCGGATGTGAGCCCGTGGCGGACGGCATTGCAGCGGGAGCGGTTCTTGCCCTCTGGTGTGATTGGCCCCGTGCTTTTGTGGGCATTGCGGCGGTTAGCCTCGATTTGTTTGAGTGATGCCATGGACCATCAGCCGCGCAAATTGGCTTCGTTTCGCAATTTGAAAGTCTTGCGGCCTAGTCGGCCACGCCTAGCCTCTGATCTGCCATCATTTTCGTCGTCGGTATCTCTTTCGTTGTGCGCATCTTTTGATTTTGCATCGCCGCGATCGTCAATTGTGGCGGCCGAATCGGGGATGCGTTTCGAGCCACAGTGCACGCGCTGCCGCCATGGGATCGATCGCGGCCGTGCGCCACCATTTGGCTTCATCGCCGTGACGATGAATCTCGCGGTGATGTCCACGACAAAGCGGCACGGTAAATTCATCGCTGACCTTGCGCGCAAGCGCACGGCTTTGCGCAAAGCGCAGGTGATGGGCATCGCAAGGTTTGCGACCACAGACTAGGCAAGATTGCTTGGCTACATATCCGACATGGTCGCGATCACGGACCCGCCGCGGTTCCCCGAATGCAAGGACACTCTTGTCCACGACCTTGGATTGGTCAGTTGTTTCTGCGGAACTGGTCACGTCCGCGGCGGGTGTCGCAAAGCTCCTGAGGCTGACTTGAAAGCTCTCTTCGACATGCTGCGCATCGGTAGCCACCAACATGTTCTTATCGGAGAGTTTCGACGCGCCCAGAGAGCAGCATCATCCACACTGCGAATGTCGTTTACTTCCGCGACAAGCTGATCACGCAGCTTAGCCGACGCTTCTGATCCGAGCGTGGGGCCTGATGACGAATGGGGTGGCTTCCCATCGCGGAGCCATGGCGGTCTGGGCATCGCTGACTGCGAAGAAGTATGCGGACTGCTATCAAACCGACCGTCTGCTTTGCCGTCCTCTTTCCTCTTGTCCGGCCAAGAGGCGCGATTGACCGGACTTACGAGATCCGGGGCTTCGATATCGTTTTGAACGTCAATGCCTATCAGCGTCATTAGCGCGTAGCGGCGGGCATAGGTCAGCGCCGCACCCATACGATGCGGCATTGCGGTCTCGCTGACCGGGCAGACCGGCCAGTCGGATGCGATCCATTCGCCGGAGGCATGTGCAAGTACGGTCGTCAGATTGACGATGCCGAAGGCCTGATCGACCGCTGTGGTCTGAACCGTTGCAATCTCATGTTGACCCAAGGTCTTGCGCACGATGTCGAGGCCGCTTGCCAGCGACGCATAGCGAAACAGCCGTTCGGCTCATTGGGCGCTTTGCCTTAGATCGAACCGATCAGGGATTTTTCCGGATTGGCAAGTTCAATTTGCGCCTTTGCCAGAGCTGCGGCCAATGACGCGATAGAGTTACTAGACCGCTGCATGGCTCGAACCCTCCCGTCCCTTGAAAAGGTCAAAACTCACCGCCCCCGACTTCGAGCGTTTGGCGCGGATACCGTGCCCGACCGCCTCTTGGCAGCCTACGGCGATGAATCCTTTGAGTTCGGCCTTAGCCCGTTCATGTTCGAGATAGGCGGATCTTGTCTCGGCAAAGACCGCCGCGAATTCCGCCCAGGCGTTGGACGTGGTCATGTCGACGATGCGAATGGCCTCGACCTTGGGCTTTGGCGGGTCGACCCCAAAGAGTTGTGGCGGCTCGCCGTTCTCGACGCAGCGCCAGAACTTGCGCTCCGCCGTCACAATGAGATGCTGATAGAGCGGATCGGCATGGGCCAGGATCTCGACCCACTTCCCTCCGCCTGTAATGATCGAGAGCACCGCTGTCCGTGCCGCCACAACCCACATATTATGTTGTAGCTGCGGCATGTATTTCGTGGCCGCTGCTTCCTCCGAGAATGACCACGGCAGCATAAACTTTGATTCGAATACCCCGTCGCTGCCCTCAACCTGGCCGTCTAAAGTGGCCGCCATCCAGCGCAGCGCCGGATGAAGACTCGCTGCTGCACGTTGACAATCACCTGACCGGTGTTCGCCTCGTACCAGCGTCGATTGAGCTCCTCAGTCGCCAGACCGAGTTGAACAATGAGGTTGCCGGACAAATCTTCAGGCTCAACCTCGCCGCGCTTTTCCTGCCACAACCGCATAAGGGCCGCCTCATCGGTCCCCATAATGATCCGTGCATCCGATCCACCGACGAAGTGGCGGCGCGATCGAAGATTCAAAGTTGTAGTTCTTTCCATTGCCATCCGTGTGATTCCCTTCGTAGATTTCCGTGTGTATGGGCCGACGCAACAGCCGTCACGTTTTGATCCAAAAAGGATCATATCGGATGAGCTAATTTGGATCAAGAGTAATTTTCGTGATGACAATTGAACAGCTTAGGGGTGCTCGCGGCCTGCTTGGGTGGTCTCAAACAGAGCTGGCCAAGCGAGCGGGACTGTCGTTGCCAACCGTAAAGCGATTTGAAGCTGGATCTGGCCCACGCGTGTCAGAGGAGGCCCGCGAAAAAATGCAACGCGCCCTCGAGCTTGGCGGAGTTGAGTTTCTCGATGAGAACGGTAGCGGTCCGGGGGTACGTCTCAAAAGGAAACGTAATAGATCAAAATCATCGCCGTAGGCTGCCAATCGGTTCTCTAAAACCACAAGCAACAAGCCGATGGTTTGCCGCCGACCAGCGCCGCCGCTACGCGCTAAAGAAGCTGATAGATGACGTTCAAAACAATAAAGCCGATCTGACCTGTGTGTGTGTTCTTGTGCGACTGATTAGGAAAGTATCATTTTCTATTACGGTCACGGATGGGTTCCCGTTTGCAATCTCTGCATAAGATCGCTGCATTCTTCCTACGATAGGCTTTTCCTGTCTCGGGTTGTTGTTCGCGACGATGCGTCGGCGCATGACGGGCTGCCGCGCGATGAGCCGGTTTGATCGGCCCCAGTTTTTCGCCTCTAGCATTTCGCATGTGCGGCGCCCATCGGTGCCGCGTTGGCCGGGATTACTGCGGGTGGCCCTCCAGGCCAGCCATTGGCGGATTGAGAGTAGCATCTATGTAAGTGGCTGCCTTGATTGCGTAGCTGCGCGTCAAGTGCCCAGAGTCGAGATACAGCGGTTTGCCATCCTGGTCAAAGACGGGACAGTGCTTTTGCGAACAAAGATAAGGGATTGGATCGATAATTATCACGCCGCTATCCTTGGCAATCTCACAAAGCAACTGATTAATGTTCTCGTATCTTTCCTCAAAACCTTGGAAATCGAAAGTGATCTCCGACACAGGCTTCGAAGTTATCTGTCCAAGTCTGGACCCGGTAAACATATTTGCCGGTGCAAGTTCTTCGCCATTTGGAATGTTGAGGATCAGAAAGACACGCTTCACCTTGGCGATTGATCGCAAGAATTCCGTAAAGCGATTTCGGTTGTTCGGATCAGTCAGTGCGGCCTCGTAAATGCGCCAGCTCAGTGCAATGGCCACTGCACGCGTCGAATTCCTGATCCAGCAATAGCTTGAGTTGCGACATTGCGCGAGGACATTGATCAACACCTGAGATAATATCGCGCAGGTAGTTACACCACAACTGATTGCCCACAATGATCGCCCCGTTTAAGTTTTGCGGGGCGTCCTTGATAGCACGATCGATCCTCGGCGCGTATTGCTCCATGTTGGAGTCGCCGATGAACAGAGTGTACGCGCCCACTTTGCTACTTTCCGTAAAATATCTGAGTTCACCAACGGAATGATTTTTGGCAGCCACGGGTGGGTACTCCCAATCGTATGAGGCGGCCAATATCTGGGTGACGTGCTCATTCCTCAAGCGGGAAACGAAATCGCCGTTAAGGATGACCAAACCAATCGCACCGACAGTCGCCATGGCGATGGCCAACCCGTGCGCTACTCTTAAGCTCGGTGATCGACGGATCGGGTATTCGACGAAACGATATGTCAAAAATGCCAGCGCCACCGAGACAACGATGGCCGTCGCACGATCGGTGGGGGTCAATAGTCGGCCCTTTACAATCTTAGCAAAAACCAGAATGGGCCAATGCCAGAGATACAATGGATAACTGATCAATCCAACGCCGACCAAAGGACGATTGCCCAGAAGGTGCTTGTTGATCCAGCCTCCTGTTCCCGCCGAGATCACAAGGAATGTTCCTAATGTCGGCAGAAGATCCCAATATCCCGGGAATGCGAACTCCCTATTGAGCATGAATACGCTGATAAAGATTAGCAGCAGCCCTATTGCTGATCGTTGGTTGCCGAACTTGGAAAGCCATTCGCCCTTTTGCCTGACGAGGCATGTAAGTACGCAGCCAACCATCAACTCCCAAAATCGCGATAAGGGCGAATAAAATGCAGCCGCCGGATTGTGTCTCACATTAGTGACATTGTACGCGAACGAGATGGCAGCGATGCAAAGTGTCACGAGGAGAAGATAGCGCTTGCGTTTCCAAACCAAGCCGAGAACCAGCGGCCAAAGAATGTAGAATTGCTCTTCGACGGCGAGCGACCACAGGTGCAGCAGCGGTTTGGTGTCGCTGCCCGCATCGAAATAACCAAACTCGCCCCACAAAACTAAATTAACCGAAAATCCCGCTCCAGCGGCTAGATGCTTGCCGAGACGCTGGAACTCGTCCGGCAGCAACACGTACCAGCCCACAACAAGCGTGGCACCAACGACGATGATCAATGCCGGGAAAATTCTCCTGATGCGTCGTAAGTAGAAGTCTAGATAAGTGAAGCGACGCATTTCGACGGCATCGATAATGATTCCACTGATGAGGAAACCGGAGATGACGAAGAATATGTCGACGCCGACAAATCCGCCCTTGAAAAAATTGGGGAAGGTATGAAAAGCAATGACCGAAGTTACTGCAATCGCACGAAGTCCGTCGATGTCCGGTCTATACTTTTGCATGCTAGAAGAGTTCTTTGGCATTTCGTCCTGACTATGTTGACCGTTTAAATCCTTAGCCATGCTGCCCGCGGTGGCGTGGTGTTGCAGGGCCACCTCGCCATGAACGAGGCCAAAAAATGCCCGCGGCGGTCAGCGTGCCCCCAGCTTCGATACGTGGCGCATGGGCGTCCTCTTAGTACGTCGCGCCTCTCGCGTTAGGAACGACACCGCGATCGGGCGCCCTGATGGGTCTACGCCCCATTCCGGCCGTAGATTAAACGTCGATCATGGCCCAGAACAACGGTGATCGAGAATGCTCCAAACTGAAGTCGGCATGCGTGCTGGGCGTGTGCGCAGATCATCAGCGAAAGCGGCACAATTTGAGGTGCCGATAGGCCCTTTGATATTTCCCGAGCATGCTGCGAGTGCCGCGTATCCATAGAACCCATCGCCGATTGCCTATCGATTTCGACAGCCACCTAAGTCACCTGCATACTGGCGCATGATTGGACATGCTAAGATCTCACGGTGTAGATTCCAATTTGTTCGCCAGCAGATGCCGATAAAGCTCCACGGTTTGCCGGCCGATAATGTCGGAGGCGAATTTCTCGACTGCGAGATTGCGTGCCGCCAAAGCGTAACGCGCGCGCAGATCAGCTGAGCCTTCGAGCCGATGCATCGCTGCCGCAAGCGCGGGCGCATCGTCGACGGGAAACAGCAGACCGGTTTGCTCATGGATGACCACCTCGCGGCAGCCGGGCACGTCGCTTGCGATCATGGCGCGGCCGCAAGCCGCCGCCTCCATCAAAGAAAGCGGCAAGCCCTCGCGGCGCGACGGCAATACGGCGACATGCGCGCGCGTCCACAATCCGGCTATGTCGCCGACATGACCAAGCCAGGTGATGCCGGATACTTTATTCCAGGACTCAGCTTCGGCCTCGGTCACCGACGCCGGATTGGCGGGATCTGGCGTGCCGGCGATCAACAAACGCGCATCCGATCCGCGCGCGCGCAGCAGGCGAAACGCCTCGACCAGCGTGCGCACGCCCTTGTCGTCGAGCAGGCGCCCCACGAAGCCAAAGGTCAAAGGCTGCGGCGGCTCGGCAAGCGGCGTGAAGCGATTGACGTCGACACCCGATCCCGAAATCAGCGCGATGCGGCTCTTCGGAATGCCGAGCGACATCAGCGCCGCCATGTCGTCGCCGTTTTGCACCAGCGCGATGCTGCCCTTGCGGTCGACCAGGCGGCGGAGCACGGCGCCGATCAAGAACTTTACCACGCGCGCTTTGGCACTCGCTGATGTGAAAGCATACCCGAGCCCGATGAAAGCGTTGACGCAAGCGATGCGGCGACCGACCGTCGCCACCAGCCCGAGCACGGTCGACTGCAGAGCGACGTGGTGGGTCACGTCGGGCGCGACCTCGCTGTTGACGCGGCGGAGCGCGGCGAGTGTCGTCAGCGTAGCCGACAGCGACAGGCTGCCGCGGGCGAACGGGATCGGATGGAGCGTAAAGCCTTCGGCCTCGATCGCCGTCGCGCCGCTTTGCACCCGGGTCGCCACATGCACGTCGAAGCCGGCGTCGCGCGCCGCGCGCGCCATCGGCAACCGGTGGGAAAGAAACGCCCAATCCTCGGCCGTGACATAAAGGAGCCGCGGCGGCACTCCGGCCGCGGCGCGCGCCTGGGCAGGCGGATCTGCGCGAGGGTCAGCCAACAAAAAATTCCCATCCCCGGTAACAAACGTATAAACCCCGCCGAGCGGGCTCGCGAGCAATTCTCAATTGTGGCGGCGCAAAATAATTTTCTCCTAAAAATTCAAATGCTTAGTAGTGTTCATCAGCTGAACGTCGATCTTGACGTTCATGCCATGAACGTTGTACCTGTTGTCGCCAGGGGGAGGATTGGGTGATGCCCCAAGCGGCGCGGGACGACGAACCGGATAACGCCAGGATCGTGCTCGGGCTTTTGGAGTCCGTCGAGCGCGACGGCGCCCAGTCGCAGCGCATGCTTGCGTCTGACCTTGGCATCGCGCTTGGCCTGGTCAACGCCTATCTGAGGCGCTGCGTCAAAAAGGGCCTGCTCAAGATCGGCCAAGCGCCGGCGCGGCGTTACGCTTATTATCTCACGCCCCACGGCTTCTCGGAAAAATCCCGCCTTACCGTCGAATATTTGTCCTCGTCGTTCTCGTTTTTCCGCCGCGCGCGGGAAGATTGCGCGAGCGTGCTGAAGGTGGCGCATGCGCGCGGCTGGACTCGCGTTGCGCTTGCCGGCGTCTCGGACCTGGCGGAGATCGCGACCCTCTGCGCGCTGGAACAGGGCATCACCATCGTCGCGGTGATCGACGCTAAATCCACCAATGAAAAGTTCGTCGGCACGCCGGTAGTGAAATCCATTGCCGCGGTGCCGGGCGGTGTAGATGCGCTGGTCGTCACCGATCTGCAAGCGACACGCGAGTCCATCGCCGCGGTCGCCGATCAGATCGAGGCCGAGCGCATTCTGGTTCCGGCGCTTCTCGGGATTCGTCTCGATCGTCAAGCGGAGAGCGCGGCATGACACTTGATCGCAACATGACGCTTGATCTCAATCCGCGCTGGTTCGTCGCGCACACGCAGCCGAGCGCCGAAGCGAAGGCGGTGGCCAATCTCAAACGCCAGGGCTTTGACGTCTATTGTCCGCGCTATCTGAAGCGGCGCCGCCACGCGCGCAAAGTCGAGACCGTCGCCGCGCCGTTGTTCCCGCGTTATGTGTTCGTCGCCGTCGATCTTGCGGCGCAGCGCTGGCGCTCAATCTATTCGACCGTCGGCGTCGCCCGGCTCGTCTGCAACGGCGACGATCCGGCCGCGGTGCCGGATGCCGTCATCGCCGCGCTGCGCGGCCGCGAAGACGCCAGCGGATTTATCAAGCTCGAATTCCCGGCCGGGCTTCCGTCCGGGAGAGAAGGTGCGCGTGCTCGACGGCGCGTTCTCGTCCTGCCTCGGTCTGTTCGAAGGCATGGCGGAGCGTGAGCGGATCGCGATCCTGCTCGATCTGCTCGGCCGCAAGGTTCGGGTCGTGCTGGACGCCGATCTAGTGGCGGCCGCGTAGTTAGCCGTTGCGCCTCGATCGAGGCGCGCGTTGCGTTGGTGCGTTCGGGTGACCTCGTTTCACCCGGAGTGCGGTAGCGTGGAAAAAATCGGCGCGAATACTGCCGGCGCGCCGGGTGGCAATCGGGGAAATCATGAAAGTACTGGTTACCGGCGGCGCCGGATTGGTCGGAACGGAATGCTGCAAATTGTTCGCCAGCGAAGGCTGGGATGTTGTCAGCGTCGACAATTACATGCGCGCCAGGATATTCGGCGCCGACGCCGAGACCAAAGACAACATTGCGCAGACGCGGAAGCATTACCGGATCGAGCATCACGAGCTTGATATTCGCGAGGAAAAAGCCGGCGAACTGGTCAAGAACGTCGACGCGATCGTGCACACCGCGGCGCAACCGTCGCATCCGCGGTCCATCGAAATCCCCATGGAAGATTTCGAAATCAACGCGCTCGGTACGCTCAACCTCCTGGAAGCGGCGCGCAAATACAACAAGAACGCGCCGTTCATCTATTGCTCGACCAACAAGGTCTACGGCGAAGCGCCGAACTACTTTTCCTACAAGAAAGTCGGCAAGCGGCTCGAGCCGCACGATCCCTCGCTGTGGGACGGCTTCGACAAGTCGCTCCGCATCGACCGCATGATGCACACGCCATTCGGCGTCTCGAAAACCGCGGCCGATCTGTATTGTCAGGAATACGCGCATCTCTACGGCCTGAAAACCGGCATATTCCGCATGGGCTGCATCACCGGCGGCGCCGCCAAGGCCACCGAGCTGCACAACTGGGAGCCTTTCTTCGTCAAAAAGGCGATGACGGGCGAGCTGCTCACCGTCTACGGCCACGACGGCTATCAGGTGCGTGACGTGATTCACGCCGCCGACCTGGCGAAGCTGTTTCTTGAATTCGTCAAGGCGCCGCGGCCCGGCGAGGTCTATAACATCGGCGGCGCGCGGAAGAATTCCATCTCGCTCTTGGAATCCTTCGATCTCATCGAACGGGTGACCGGGAAGAAGTTGAACTACAAGCTCGGTCCGGAACGCGAGGCGGACCATATCTGGTGGATTTCCGATATCAGCAAGGTCCGGCTGCACTATCCGCAATGGGATATCCGGATCGGCCTTGAAGAAGCCTTCACGGATATTTTCGAAGCGCTGTCAAAGGCGGCGTAGCCAAGCGTGTCGAAAAACGCCTTTCTCTACATGTCGTCCGCTTCGCATAACGCCTACCGCAACATGGTGGCTAATGCGCCGGAAGGTTTCGACTTCGTCGACAGCGAATTCATGGCGCATGGTGTGGTACAGGCGGCGCGGGCCCTGCCGTCCGCTCTTGGCGTGGACCTCGGCGCCAGGGCAAGGCGGCTGGTGACAAAGCTGCAGCCTTATTTGTCGCCGTATTACAACGACGCGCATATCCTCTTGAACAAGCCGAAAGTGCGCCAATTCCACTCCCGCGATTACGACATCGTGCACAGCGGCCAGAGTCTGCTCGACACCAATCTTCCCTACGTCGTCGATTTCGAACATGCCACGGCGTTCTGCGGCTATAGCCAATACGCGCTGCGCCGTCCCGGCTTTGTCGGCGCGCTCGAGCGCGTCCTGCTCAATCCGAGGCTGAAAAAGCTGCTGGCCTGGAGCGACGCGGCGGGCCGCAGCCTGACTAATTTTATCAAGAACACCGACATCGCGCGAAAGGTGGAAACGTTCTATCCGGTAATGGCGCCAGCCAAGCGCCTTCCCCGCGTTACGACCTCGTTCAACTTCCTCTACATCGGCAACAATAATTTCTACGCCAAGGGCGGCTACGAGAGCCTGCTTGCATTCGAGCGAATTGCCGCAAAATACGACTGCCAGTTTACCGCGATCGGCGACATCCCGCCGGAGGCCTGCGCGCGGTTCTCCGGAAACGGGAAAATCACCCTGCTGCAACGGGTGCCTTACGCCAGGGTGGTCGAGTACTACTCGAACAGCGACGTTTTCGTCTTTCCGTCGCACTACGACACTTACGGCTTTGTCATCCCCGAGGCGCTGTCGTTCGGCCTGCCGGTGATCGGGGTCGACAGTTTCTCGACACCGGAACTGGTGCAGCACGAAAAGACCGGGCTTCTCGTCAAGACGTATTTCAATTCCTTCGCGGAAGACGACGGTTACGCCGCGCCGACGCAACAGGAACTGGCCAGTAAGCGTCACGCCTCCTGTACCAATCCGCCGGGCTGGTATGTGACGCTGCTCGCCGACGCCATGGAACGGTTCATCAACGACAGGCGCTTGAAAGACGAGTGTTCCAGGAACGCGCTGTTGGAGACCGCCGAAGGCAAGTTCAGTCCGAAGCGCTCACGGGAACAACTTAAGCGCATTTATGAGGAGGCGCTCTGCGCCTAACCCGACGTGACGCTTGCCGAAGATCTGAAGAAACTCGAGCGGAATGTCTATTCGCAGAATGGCGAGGACGGCGTCATCGCGTGGGTATTCGGCAAGATCCCGCCGCGCCATCGCGTCTGCGTCGAATTCGGCGCTTGGGACGGTCGCAGCCTGTCGAATACTTTCAATCTGGTCGCGCATCATGGCTGGAGGGCCGTCTATATCGAGGCCGATCCGCACAAATTTGCGGACCTGAAAAGAACGGCAGCTGCCTATCCGGGAATCACGCCGGTGTGCAGCCTCGTGTCGGCTTCCGACGAGTCGTCATTGAACGCAATTCTCAAGCGCTGCGACCTTCCTGACGACTTCGACCTGCTGTCGATCGATATCGACGGCAACGACTATGAAGTGTGGGAAGCGCTTGATCGCTTCCACCCGACAATGGTCATCGTCGAATATAACGTCTCGTTTCCGACAGATTATGAATTCATCGACCACGGCGGCAACGCGTTCATGGGAACGTCGCCCGCGTCTTTCGCCGAACTTGCGGCACGAAAAGGCTATGCGCTGTTGGGTTGCGTCGGCACCAATTTGCTGTTCCTGCGCCAGCAATATTTTGCCGCGCTCGGCGTGCAGCCGCAAAGCGTCGAAGCTGCCATCGGTCACCGCCCGGCCTGCTACGCGTTCTTCAACTATGCCGACGAACTCGTCTTCAGCGATCCGGCTGTGGCGCGAAAGCTGCGCGGCGTCAGCTATGCGCAGCCGATGAAGGCCTGGGCGCGCTGGCTCTCCAATATGCCGACGTTTCACGTGCTGGGCGAACCCTATCCGAGCGGCAGCACGGTCATGAAGTTTCTCCGCTTGATCGCGGCGCTCGCCCGCGGCCGGCGTCCGGGCTCTTTGTCCAAGTCGGGGGACGCCCGATCATGACGATGCAAGTAAGCGGGCAAGCCACCAAAATGACGCCGCGATTAACCGTTATGCTGCCGCTGAAAGGCCGGCACCTCTTCACCATGCGGTTTCTTTGGTACGCCAACGAAGCGCGCCTGCCCTACCGGTTTGTGATCGCGGACGGGCAAGTCAACAAATCCATCGCGTGCCATATCGAAAACAGCCGAGAGACTTTCCCGCATCTCGATATCGAATATGTGCGTTATCCGGATGACATGAGTTACAGCCGCTTCTTTGCCAAAATGTCCGATGCGATGTCGCGCGTACGCACGCCATATACGATGCTTGCAGACAATGACGATTTCCTTGGCATCGACGGCATCGAGCAGACTCTCGATTTCCTGGAAACCCACCGCGATTATGTCTGCGGCTGCGGCAGGGCCGCGGTATTTGCCGTCTATTCCAACCTCGGTAATCCGGACGCCGCCGTTCACGGTCGGCTCAATCACATCTCCATTGCTTCCAATCCCAAAGACGCAGCGGCGGCCGGCATCGCGCAGCGTTTGCGCGAAGGCGGGCTTTATCACTTGATCTACTACTCCGTTTACCGGACTGAGGCACTCGCTCAAATCTGGCGCGACGTCGTCGATATCGACTTCTCCGATTTGATACTGCACGAAAATTTCCACGCCTTGCGCACACTTACGCTCGGTAAGTTCCACGCCAATTCGGCATCGATTACCCACTATGCCCAGCTCGGCAGTTCGTTGAACACGCAGCCGGGCCAACTCTGGGTACGCAACCTGTTGCGCAGCCGGTTTACTTCGGATGCACATGCCATGGTCGACTTTCTGTCAACCGCCGCGGCTCGCGCGGACGGTACCGCGCCGGAGCCGATTGCGGAGGAAATCCGAGCTACCGTCGAGGATTGCTTCCGCAAATACCTGACGGCGAATTACGGATGGCGGGCGGAGCTCAAACGGCGGCTGCTTCGGAAATGGCCAAATCTGACGAGTTATATTCAGACCCGGCCTCGGTTCTCCGTCGGCCGCGAGAAATCGGCGCTGCTGTCGCAGCTCGCGCGGAGCGGCGCGTCGCCGGAGCATGTCGAGCGCATACGGCTTGAAGTCGCCGCGATCGAAGTCAGCGATATCAAAGCAGGCGTTCGCCAATTTCGCCGGCCCATTCCGGCAGGCGGCGCACGCCAATGCCGCCAGAAGCTGGTTCTGAACATCATGTCGCTTCGCCCGGCCGCGCCAGACGTCCTGATCCATCTGCACATCGCCAAAACCGGCGGTACGTCGGCGAGCAGCCTGGTGAAGCACGGGTTCCCCGCCGACGAGATCTTCGAATGGACCCGGCACGGCGTCGAAGACTACAGCGCCTTGCAAATGGCCACTCACAGAGTCCTGCAAACAGCAGTTCGCCGCATTCGGCCTGGACCGCATTCGCTATATTGCCGGACACGTGCCGATGGGCGCGCATGACGTGTTCGGCCGTCGAGCAAAGTATTTCACCGTCTTGCGTCATCCGGTCGAGCGGGTGATCTCGCTCTATTATTTTCTGGTTCAGATCGGCGTCCCGTTTCTCAAAGACGGCAGGCGGCTGACATTCGACGAATATGTCGAGGGCCGGTCAGACATCAATCTGTGCGACTATCAGGTGAGGGTGGTGAGCGGCGCCGCGGAGCTCGACGCTCCGGGAGGCGCCCCGGGGGAGGTAGTGACCGCGGCGCCCGTCGAACGGCGCCACCTCGAACTTGCCAAGCGCAATATCGAAGAGCGCTTCCTGACGGCGGCGGCGCTCGAACAGGTGACCGAGCTCGCGCTGTTGGTGCGCAGGATCTACGGCTGGCCGATGCGGCGGTTGCAGACCGAGTATAAGAACCCGACCAAAGAGCGGCCCAGATCGGCGGAGGTTTCGCCGCGTCTGATCAGAAAATCATCGAAGAGTGCAATGCCTACGATATGGAGTTGTACGAATGGGTCGGCAAGAGATTTGCCGAGCAGCGGCAACTCTTCGAGCCTGAACTGTCGCGGGATCTGCGCATCTTCGGTGTGGTCAACCGCACCCTGAACAAAGCCGGCGAAATGCTGCCGTGGGCGCTGCGCAAACGGCTTGCGGAAATTCTGTTTTACGCGAAATGATCTGAACGCGGTCGAAACCGGTATTATGCGGCTTCACAGTCTCCTGTTCGAAGATTTGCTGGCGCGTCTCGGCTGGCGCTTTCCAGTATTGATTGCCTGGACGGCGCTCGTCGGATTGACCGAAGGCATCTCGGTCGTTCTGCTCCTGCCGCTGTTGAGCCGCGTCGGTATCGCCGCAGCGACCAGTCAGGGCCTGGTGACCGGGCTTCTCAACAAGAGCCTCGCTTTTGTCGGGGCGACGAAGTCGTGGCAAATTCTCGCCGTCATCGCCGCGGTCGCGGGCGCCCAGGCGGTGATGACCACGACGGTGAACTGGTGGAGCGTCAAACTCGCCCGGCACTATCAAAGCTGCCGGCAGCTCGAACTGTTCGGCGCGTTCATGCGCGCTAAGTGGAATTTTATCGCTGCGCGCAAGGCCGGTGAGATGACCAACGCCATCGTCACCGAGACCGAGCGGTTGGGCCGGGCGTTCACGATCTCGCTGTCGCTCCTCGGTAGCTTGGTGGTCGCAATCATTTTCACGATCCTGTCGCTGTTGATCGCTTGGCAGGTCACCGTCAGCCTGATCGTTTGCACATCGATCATGGGGCTGGCGATGATTGGTCTCTATCGCAAGAGCTACGCCGCCGGCCGGAGCCTGGCGCCGCTCGATGCGGAATTGCAATCCGCGCTGAACGAGCAGTTCGCCGGCGCCAAATTCATCAAGGCGAGCGGCATCGACGACCGCGCCGCGACGCTGATCGTGCCGTTGGTGCACAAGCTTGAAGACGCTAATACCTATGCCAGCGCCGCGCCGGGCACCGTGCGCGGCATCTTGGAATTTGCCGCCCTGATCGGGCTCGCGGCCATTCTCGCACTTGCCGGCGGAGGCATGGGCGTTCCGGCCGGCAATATCGTGATTGTGCTGGCGCTATTCGGCCGCCTGTTCCCGCGGCTGACTGCGGTGCAGGCGCAGTTGCATTATCTCAACGGCAATCTGCACGCCGTCGAGGTGATCGATCGCCTGCAAAAGGCGGCGGAAGCCGAGGCCGAGCGCCAGGACGATTCCGGTGAAACGCTCAAGATCGATCTGCCGTCGGCCCTGTCGGTGCGCAACCTGCAGGTCAAGCTCGGCGAGCGCGTGGTCCTCGACCAGGTCAATATCCGGCTCCCGATCCCCGGAATGCTCGCGGTCGTTGGCCGCTCCGGCGCCGGCAAGTCGACGCTGATTCATAGCGTGCTCGGCCTGGTCGATACCAGCGCCGGCTCGATCCGGCTCGGCGACCACGATCTTTCGGCCGCACCGTTGCGCCCCTGGCGCCGCACCATCGGCTATGTGCCGCAGGAGACGATTCTGTTTCACGCTTCGATCCGCGACAATCTTACGCTGGTCGAGCCGGCCGCAACCGAGACTGAAATCGAAATGGCGGCGCGCCGCGCGCATGCTTATGAGTTCATTCAGGCCTGGCCCGAAGGATTCGAGACGATCATCGGCGACCAGGGCGTCAAGCTCTCCGGCGGCCAGCGGCAACGCCTAGGCATCGCCCGCGCCTTGCTGACCAATCCGAGCCTGCTGGTGATGGACGAGGCAATGAGCTCGCTTGACGCCGAATCTGAGGCCGAGCTGTTGCGCACGATCGAGGATTTGCGCAAGGAAATGGGCATTCTCATCGTCGCCCATCGTCTCGCCGCGGTGCGAACGGCCGACGCTATTTGCGTGTTCGAGGCCGGCCACGTCGTCGAAGCCGGCACCTGGAACGAACTGATGGCACGCCGCGCCCGGCTCTATGCGCTGGCCGAAGCGCAATCTTTCACCGATGGCCCGGCACTGGCGGCATCCTAATTACTTCAATCGAAGCGATACGTCACAATGTCGAATCAAAAACCCACAACTAAATGCCGCGTCTGCGGCGGCTCCATCGAAGCCTTCATGACGTTCGGCCGCATGCCGATCGCCAATGGTTTCTTGAGCCAAAGCGAGGTCGCAACCGAATATTTCTTCGAACTCGCGCCGGCGTTCTGCGAAGCGTGCAACATGTTCCAGATCGTGGAGCAGCCGGACGCCGGCAAAATGTTCCATGAGAACTACGCGTTCTATTCGAGCACGTCGCGCTACATGCAGGCGCATTTCGAGCGCTATGCCAATTTCGTGCTCGGTGAAATCCTCGATGACCGCCCGGATCCGTTCGTGGTCGAGCTCGGCAGCAATGACGGCATCATGCTGCGCCACTTCCACGATCGCGGGATACGGCATCTGGGCATCGAGCCGTCGGCCAATGTCGCCGATGTCGCGCGTGAGCGCGGGATCCGTACCGTCAGCAAATTCTTCAATCCGGCGCTCGCCGAGGAGATCGTCAAGGAGCACGGCAAGGCCGACGCGATCCTCGCCGCCAACGTGATGTGCCACATTCCCGATATCAACGACGTCGCGGCTGGCGCGCAGCGCCTGCTCAAGCCCGACGGCGTCTTCATGTTCGAGGATCCCTATCTCGGCGATATGATCGCCAAGACGTCGTACGACCAGATCTATGACGAGCATGTTTTCATCTTTTCCGCGACGTCGGTGAAGCGGGCTTTCGCGCCGCGCGGGCTTGAGCTGGTCGACGTTACGCCGCAAGTCACGCATGGCGGCTCGATGCGCTATGTCTTCGCACCGCAAGGCAGCCGGCCGGTCGCGCCGCGCGTCGGCGAGCAATTGGCGAAGGAGAGCGCACAAGGCCTCGACAAGGCCGATACCTACCGGCGTTTCAAGGAAAATTGCGAAAAGTCACGCGCCGGACTGATGCAGGCGCTGGAAAGTCTGCGCCGCGAAGGCAAACGCGTCGTCGGCTACGGCGCGACGTCGAAGAGCACGACAGTGACCAATTACTGCGGCATCACGCCGGCTCATGTCGAATTCATCTCGGACACGACGCCGATCAAACAAGGCAAGCTGTCGCCCGGCGTCCACATCCCGGTCAAGCCTTACGCGGAATTCGCCGGGAAATATCCGGATTGCGCGCTGCTGTTCGCCTGGAATCACGCCGCCGAAATTCGCGAGAAGGAACAGTCGTTCATCGCTTCGGGCGGACAATGGCTGGTCTATGTTCCCGAAGTGAAGTTCGAATCGTAATGGCTCCCAGCATTATTCCCCTGGCCTCGCCGGTTGCGCAGTATCGTGCGCACAAGAAGGCCATCGCGGATGCGATCGGGCGCGTGCTCGAGGGTGGTGGCTACGTGCTCGGCGAGGACGTCGAGGCGTTCGAACGCGCCTTCGCCGAATATTGCGGCGCTGCGCACGCCGTCGGCGTCGGCAGCGGTACCGATGCGCTGGAGCTCGCTCTGCGCGCGCTCGGTATCGGTCCGGGCGACGAGGTGATCACCGTGTCGCACACGGCAGTGGCGACCGCGGCGGCCGTGCTCGCCTGCGGCGCCACGCCGGTCCTCATCGATATCGATCGCGTCAGCTACACCATCGATCCACGCCTGATCGAGTCCGCGATCACAGCGAAAACAAGGGCGATCCTTCCGGTGCATCTCTATGGCCATGCGGCCGACATGGATGCCGTGCTCGCCATCGCGCGTTCGCGAAATCTTCGTGTGATCGAGGATTGTGCGCAGTGCACCGGGGGACTGCATGGCGCGCGCCGTCTCGGCAGCCTCGGCGATGCCGCCTGCTTCAGCTTCTATCCGACCAAAAATCTGGGCGCCATCGGCGACGGCGGCATGGTGGTCACGGGCAATGCCGATACTGCCGGGCGCGTACGCCGGCTTCGCCAATACGGCTGGGACGAGGCGCGCAAGACGCGTGAAGTGGGTCGGAATTCGCGGCTTGATCCGCTGCAGGCCGGCATCCTCGCCGCCAAGCTGCCGCATCTTGATGCAGACAATGCGCGGCGCGCCGCCATCGCCGCCCGCTATGAAAGCGGTCTTGCCGGCTTGAAACTGGTGCTGCCCGCGGCGCGCGCCGGTACCACGCACGTCTATCATCTCTACGTCGTGCAGTGCGACGATCGGCCTTCCCTGATGACGCATCTGCGGAGCGATCGGATCGGCGCCGCGGTGCATTATGCGGCTCCCGTCCATGTCCAGGTTGGCTATGCTGAAAGATGCGTTCTGCCGAAACACGGTCTGCCGGTGACGGAAGAGATCGTCGACAAAATCGCTTCGCTGCCGCTCTATCCTGAACTGACGGACGACGAAGTCGATCTGGTTATCGCCTCGATCCGCCGTTACTTCGGCGCCGCCTGATGTCGAGCGGTCCAGCCGTGGGCGACGGCGGCATTTCAAGGGCGCAACTTACGGCGTCATGTGCCGCTGGTTCTCTTCAGGAGCGTCCGCCAGTCTTGGTTCCGTAACATCGCACGGACCTTGCCGGTGTTGCGCTCGAAAGCGAAATAGAAACAGACCGCCACCACGAGGCAAATGGCGATCCGCAATCCATAAATCATCATAGAGTGGAAGGACAGGCTGTCCGCTTTGCCGAAAAGCCTGCCCAGGAGTGCGTCGGTCGGCCGATGCGTGAGATAAAGCGTGTAGGAAAAGGCGGCGAGACCGGCCGCCAGAGTTTTGATCGGAGTTAAGCGCGCGTCGGCGGCCTCGCTTGCGAGACAAGGCAGCGCCATGCTGACGCCGATGCAGATGAGGTAATCGGCCACGATCGGCGACACGATGACGACGGGGATGAGTGATCTGCTTTGCGCGGCGAGCTCGAAAAGCAAGGTTCCGGTCAGCGCCAACAAAGCTCCGAGGAGAGCGAGCCAGCCGCTGAAACGATTTGGTTTGAAGAGGCTCGCTATTGCGCCGATCATCCAGAAAATCAGATAGTTCACTTGCAAAGTGGCGAAGACCAGCACGCAGACGGCGAGGCATAATGCACAAATCACGTTCAGACGCTGTGATGCCGCGTAGGCGAGAGCACCGGCGAGGATGTAGAACCAGATTTCGTAGGTGAGCGTCCAGAGAACGCCGTCGGCGTCCAGTGTGTCGGTCAGGAGCTCGTTGAGGCCGACCATATTGCCGAGCAACTGGCCCAGCGGGGGCGGCTGGTGAAACAGAATGCTCTGAACGCCGGCAGCGAACAGGCAAGCCGGAACGAGAGGAATTAAGATCCGGGTCGCCCGGTCGATGCCATAGTCGTGCAAATCGAATGTTCTTTGTCGGAGGCGATGCAAGACCTGTCCTCCGACAAGGAAGCCGCTCAGCACGAAGAAAACCATGACGGCTTCGTCGCCCAATCGTGTGAAGGCAAAAAATAGCGCGGCGAGCACGCCGTGCTGGGTGGCGGGCAGGGCGCCAAATTCAACGAATGCGTCGCCGCGGAGATGGGCCAACATCACGGCCAGCGCCGCGAGTCCGCGCATCAAGTCGAGACCGATCAGGAAATGGCGTCGCGTTTTGTTTTGCACGACAGGCGCGGCGTCATCCATGGCAATCCTCGCGGCGGAACCTTAGGCCCTTCACGATGCGCTTCGCGCGGGGCCGCGTAGTCTCAACTTCTATCCTGCAAAGCACGGATCGCCAACACTGCCGCGGCAATCCCGCATAAATTGAGTTTGCGACTGGGCAACCCCGACTGACGATGCTGGTGGAAAAAACCGATCTTCCCGGTCTCCTTCTGATCGAGCCGCGGTACTTTCGCGACGAGCGCGGGTTCTTTATCGAGACATTTTCCAGAGGGCGCTACCGCGAGGCCGGAATAGCCGACGATTTCGTGCAGGAAAACCATTCGCGGTCGAGCAAAGGCATTCTGCGCGGCCTGCATTTCCAGGTCCGCTATCCACAAGCGCAGATCGTGACCGTCATGCGCGGAAGAGTTTTTGACGTTGCCGTCGACTTGCGGCGCGGCTCAAAGACTTTCGGCGGCTGGTTCGGTGCCGAATTGAGCGACGAAGGGCCTTGTCAGATCTATATGGCGCCGGGGTTCGCTCATGGCTTCTGCGTGCTCAGCGACACTGCCGATCTGCACTATATGGCGAGTCGGATCTATGACCATTCCGACGAAGGCGGACTATTGTGGAATTCCGCCGAAATCGGCATTCGTTGGCCGATCGAGCGTCCGGTCGTGTCGCAACGGGATGCGTCGTATCCGCGGCTGTCCGAGATAGCGCATGACCGCTTGCCGTGGCCTGCCGAGGGTTCAGTCGCATGAGTGTTGATGTGACCGCGGTACCCGACGCAAACCGTTTTGGCTTTGGCGAGAACTGGAGATCTTTTCTCCACGAACTCGACGATGTCCGCATTGCCGAGGCTGAGCGGGCGCTGCAATGGCTGTTGGCCACGGAGCGTATGGATGGCCTTAGCTTTCTCGATATAGGCTCCGGCAGCGGTTTGAGTTCGCTTGCGGCGCGCCGGCTCGGCGCCACGGTCCGTTCATTCGATTACGATCGGCAGTCGGTGGAATGTACGGGGATCTTGCGTGACCGGTTCTTTCCGGGCGACCCGACGTGGATAGTCGAACGCGGCTCGATCCTCGACCGCGATTATCTCGACAGGCTCGGAAAATTCGATGTCGTCTATTCATGGGGCGTCTTGCACCATACCGGCGCGATGTATGAAGCGCTCAGAAACGCGGCGCGTCTGGTAGCGCCCGGCGGGCTGTTGGTTTTCGCGCTCTATCGCAAGACACGATTGTGCTGGTTCTGGACGCTGGAAAAGCGCTGGTACTGCCGCGCTTCGGCGCGAGCCCAGGCCGTCTGCCGCAGTGTTTATGTAGCGTTGATGCGATTGGCGTTCGCCGCCAGCGGCCGCAGCTTCAAAGCTTATGTTTCGGCCTATCGCGGCAACCGCGGCATGAGTTACGTCCACGATGTCCACGATTGGCTCGGCGGCTATCCTTATGAATCGATCGGACCGGCCGAGGTCGCGCGGGAAATGGACGGTCTCGGACTGACGCATATCCGCAGCAAGGTGCAGCGATCCTCGATCGGTCTATTCGGTTCGGGCTGCGACGAATATGTCTATCGTCGTATCGGTTGAACGCGCTCGGCCGCCGGTCACAAATAGCCGACATGTCGAACCAGCCGCTCATCACGGTTTTCACCGCGACCTACAATCGCGCTCATACCCTTCATCGCGTTTATGACAGTCTTCGCCTGCAGACATTGCGCGATTTCGAATGGCTGGTGGTTGATGACGGCTCCATGGATGGTACAGCGGAACTGGTCACCGGCTGGACGCGATCGGCGGATTTTTCCATTCGCTGTCTGCGCCAGGAACATGCGGGTAAACATTTCGCGCATAATCGCATGCTTAAGGAAGCCCGTGGTCGCTTCATGGTCGTCCTCGATTCAGATGACGCTTTTGTCCCGGATGCGCTCGACAAACTCATGTGCGCCTGGAACTCGATCCCGGAGCACGAGCGGTACGCTTTTTACTCAGTCGGGGGTGTCTGCTGTGACCAGAATGGCAGGATTGTCGGCGATAGAATCCCAAGCGATCCGTTCGATGCGGATTTGCGCGAAATGACTTACGTTCATCGCATTCGCGGCGAAAGGGTCATTCTCGGGTTGACCGACGTCCTGCGCGGCTACCCATTTCCGGAAGTTCCCGGAACTTATTTGCCTGAAGGGATGGTGTGGCTAGATATAGCAAAGAAATTCAAGACCCGGTGGGTCAATGGAGTCGTTCGAGTTTATTATATCAATGATCCGGAAGCGGGAACGACTGTCACGCAGAGGGGCAGCCGCGGCCATCACGCGCTAGGACGCTGGTACTACTATATTTGGTTACTCAATAACGATCTGGAATATTTTCGTCATTCGCCAATGACGTTTGTCAAAGCCACGGCAATGTTGCCGGTCGTCGGCTGGCTTTCGGGACAGACATTGAAAAATACGTTGGCGGCTTTGAAGAGTCATCGTGCGCTGCTGCTTGTTTTGTTAACTTTGCCTTTGTCCGTGCTGCTGTACGCTGGCGAAAGAACTCGCAACCTCGTGCGGCCACCGCCATGACGGATGGCAAATGGTGGACCCGTAACAGGGCCCATCCTAGCCTGTGCGAGCCGCCGGCGTGCCCTTTGCCAGCGCAGTTACGCAACACAGTCCCACTTTCCGCAAGGGCGTGAACGAGGCCCTCGTCGCGAATGGTGGAATCAAACATGTAGTGCCGCAGTTTAGGCGTCAAAAATCACTTGGCCCTGCACGGTTCGCTGCAACGGCATCTCACGAACGCGGTTAAGCGCCGTTTGTCGAGACTTCAGGGGCGTTTGACGCCAGTCACGCGTGTGAAAGCCGCGCCAGCTGAGGCAGAACGCATATCGACTCCGTCTTCCACCTGAACACTCAGCTCGATCTCGGCTCATTGCGCCGGTCAAGGCGGTCGATGTCGATTCGTCGGCTATCGATCTCTTCAGGTTCCTGACACCGATTTGCAAACTGGAATCTGGTTCATCCTCAATGACTACTGGTGCTATCGCGGGCCCAAGCTCGGCGTGCGCCCGGCGTTCGATGAGTACGGTCAAAGACAACGGCTGTGTCGTTGCCTCGCTGTACTGCGATTTCAGCTCCTATAGCCGAGCCTATATCTGCCACACCCTGTGACGGTTCGATCGGCATAGAGTCCCCCGATAAAGTGATCCATCGTGACGGCAGAGCCGGCTCTACAATCATTGCGACGAGGGCGCGGCGTGATCTGGAACGATCCCGCTCTCGGCGTCCGCTGGCCGATTGCGGCGTCGACCGTGTCGGAGCGTGACGGCGCCTATCTGAAATTGCGCGAACACAGTCGCGACTGGCTGCTGCACTGCGGCTAGGAGAGGCCCAAGATGGATAAACCGTTCAAGATCTGGGATGGCGTCTTCGGTTCGTTCGCCGAAGCCGACGCCGACAAGGCGACCTTCGACGGCGACGTATGGCTCGACAAGGTTCGCGCCACCGCGCGCGAGGCGATCGCTGCCTCGAAGGGCGAGACCGAAATCCCCTCCATCGCCGAGACGGCGAACTATGCTCTGCCGTTTGTGGCGGCGACGGCGGCGCACCGGGATCGCACGCTGCGGATCCTCGACTTCGGCGGGGGTCTGGCGGCCAGCTATTTTCCTTTGGTCGCGATGTTGCCATCCGACCAGCCGCTCGAGTATGTCATCGTCGAAAACGACGGCGTCTGCCAGGAAGGCGACAAGCTCCTAGCCACCGATCGGAGAATATCCTTTCGCACCGATCTTCCTGAGCCGGGCACGCGCTATGACATCGTGCACTGCGGCAGTTCCCTTCATTATGTCGAGGATTGGCGGCAAATGCTCAGGCAGCTCGTGGCCTATCAGCCGGCGTATTTGTTGTTTGCCGATCTGCCTGCCGCCGACAATTGCAGCTTTGTCACGACGCAAGCCTATTACGGTCGCCGCATTGCGGTGCATTTCTGGAATCTGCGTGAATTCATCGCGGCGATCCAGGAGATCGGCTACGATCTTTTGCTCAAGGCGAGATACCGCGGGCGCTTTCTCGGTCCCACTGCGGCGATGCCTACCGAGCACTTTGATTCCGTGCGCCGGCTCACCTACTGCTCTCAGCTCATTTTCCGTCGCGCTGGCGGATGCTGAGACCGCCAATTCCTCACGTCATCCTCAAAAACGGGATTAATCGATGGCCAAGTCGAAGTCGGAAGAAATCTTAGAGTTTTGGAATCAGCGCACCCTGCTCGGCGCCACCGCGGGGACCAACGACTTTGTGCTGACCGGCATCGAGCAGCGCTTCCTTCTCGACTATGTGCCCGCCGGTGCGCACGTTCTCGATATCGGCTGCGGCAACGGGTCGAGCCTTATAAATCTCGTCAAGAACAAGGGCTGCACCGGGATTGGGTTCGATTTTTCCACGAAGATGATCGAGAGCGCCCAGGAGAATGTCACAGCTGCCAAGTTGCAGGACCGCATCAAACTGTATTGCCGCGACGTGCCTCCGGTTTCGCATGAATGGGGCCAGTTCAAGCTCGCTTATTCACAGCGTTGCCTGATCAATCTGGAAACCGTCGAGCATCAGAAAGAGGCGGTACTTTCGGTCGCCGAGTCGCTGACGCCCGGCGGCACCTACATCATGCTGGAATGCTTCAACGAGGGCTCCGAGGAGACAAATCTTCTGCGCCGCCGCCTTGGCCTCGAAGCCATGGGCGCGCCCTGGCACAATCGGTTCTTCAATTTGCACGAAGTCAAGAGCTGGTCGTCGCCCGAATTCTATGTTGAGCGCGTGTTTCACATCAGCAGCACGTATCATTTTCTGAGTCGCGTGGTTTACGCCAAGCTTGCCCAGCAGTCGGGCGAGCAGTTGCACTATGACTCAGAAATCAATCTCTTAGCGGCGCAGCTTCCCCAGGAAATCGGCGAATTCGGTCCGGTCAAGGCCTGTATTTGGCGGAAAGCAGCGTGAACTTCAGATGGTGGTGAACATGTCAGACATCGTAATGGCCGGCCCGTGGATCACCGAGCACGAAGAGAAGATCGTGCTCGATGCGCTGCGCAACGGCTGGTATGGCAAGCAGGCTTACTATTACGTGGAGACCCTCGAGGCCGAGTTCGCCCGTTATCACGACCGTAAGCACGCACTGATGACGCCGAATTGCACCACGGCGCTGCACCTGTTGCTGGCCGGGCTCAATATCGGCGACGGCGACGAAGTGATCGCGCCGGAATGCACCTGGGTCGGGTCGACCGCCTGCATCACCTATCAGCGGGCCACGCCGGTATTTGCCGATGTCGATCCGCGCCACTGGTGCCTGACGGCGGAAAGCATTGAGCGCGCCATCACCCCGCGGACCAAGGCGGTGATCGTGGTTGATCTCTACGGCAACATGCCGGACTGGGATTCCATAATCGAACTGTGTGAGCGGCGGGATATCCTCGTCATCGAAGATGCCGCGGAAGCGCTTGGTTCGACCTATAAGAGCGTTCGCGCCGGGAAGTTCGGTATCGGATCGGCGTTTAGTTTTCACCGCACCAAGACCATGACAACGGGCGAGGGCGGCATGTTGCTGATCGACGACGATACGCTATTCGAGCGTTGCAAGCTGTTGCGGGATCATGGCCGCGCGCCAGGGACTTATTACAACGTCGAGGTGACTTTCAAATATATGCCGTTCAACCTCCAAGCCGCGCTCGGCTATGCCCAATTCCAGCGGGTGGATGAACTGGTCGGAAAGAAGCGATGGATTTGGAAGGGCTATTGCGACCGGCTCGCCGACATCCCGGACCTGCATCTCAATCTCGAAACCAATAACGTGCATAACGGCGCATGGAACACGGCGCTGGTGTTCGGCAAGTCGCACGGCATGACACGCGACGCCGCGATGGTGGGATTGCTCAAGCTCGGTTTGCCATCGCGGCCGTTTTTCTATCCGCTGAGTTCGCTGCCGGCTTATCCGGGCCGCGAAGCGGCCGGCCGGCGCGACAATCCCGTTGCCTATGACACATCGGAGCGCGGTATCAACCTGCCGAGCCCGATGAACATGACGGACGCGCAGCTCGATCAGATGAGCGACGGCCTGCATCGCTTGCTCGGCCATTAGCAGCTTCAGATGTTAAGAACCGGAAATCGGCGCGCGATGAGGCCGCTCGACAACTAAGGGTGTACGCAATGACAACAGCAATAGCTCAGATGAATCCGGGGTCACAAGTATCTCCTGCCCCAGTTCCGGATTGGCTTGGCTCGATCGCGCGGATCCGCTTGATCGAACTTCCGCGTTACGCCCGCGAGGATG
>CAWEMR010000012.1:0-151310 GCA_963810085.1 uncultured Alphaproteobacteria bacterium
CCAATAAAATCAAGCCATTACAAGAATTTCTGAGCGAGGCCTTCGGTTAGTCAAATATCAGTCAAATAAACGTTGGCATACGTAGACGTACATACGCCGTGAGTAGCGGCAGGTGTTCTTGTAGAATTACCCGGTCCGCTATGGGCCAATAGCAAACTCATGCAAGCGTGTGAACGTTGCGGTTCACGCCGTCACGGCCTTCTGGGCCGCCGCGAAGACGTCGCGCGCGGACGTCGTACCCGCTACGTGCTCCGTACCCTCGACTCCGAGGTCCATCCATCCTGCATTCACGGCCTCAAACATTTCTTCGGCAGGTCCGGTGTGGCCCTTCGGGATGCCGAATTGCTCGAACGCTTCCGCCCACCCTGCACGCGGGACTGCAAAGGCTTTCACGTCGAGATTCAGGACTTCGCCCAATTGCTCCGCGACTTCATCCGCGGTGACCATCGAACCAAGCTCGACGACGCGCTGCCCTGACCACGCTGGCCCGGTCAAAAGGGTTGCGACCTCCGCGCCGATGTCGTTCGTCGCGACCATGGGCGATTTCCGGTTTGTCGGATTGTAGTAGACCGGTAGCGTTCCGCCCTGGGCGACCTGCAAGCCGTAGAGGAAGTTTTCGAAGAATGCACCTGCGCGCACAAATGCGATTGGCGATATCAGGTCGCGAAAACCTTGCTCCAGAAGCGACAAGGCCGTGATCATCCCAAGCCCGCCGGTCCTGTTCGCACCCATCGACGAAAGCGCTACCACCCGCGGCGGCGCTGCCTTGGTGAGCGCCTCGACATAGTTCGCAATCACGCCCTTGGCTTCTTTGTAATCGGGCGAGGGGGCCCAGACAGCCGGCAACATGACAAACGCGCCTTCGACGCCTTTGAGCGCCCGCTCGATGGCTGCCGAAATCATTCCAATCACCGTCAACCAGTTCCACGCCCTGGTTCGCCCAGCTTGACGCCTTCTCGCGATTGCGGACTAGCGCGCGTACTTCCTTGCCGTGCGCCAACAGATGTTCTGCCGTTGCGCCGCCCACTTTTCCCGTGATTCCCATTACTAAAAACATGCGTTTTCTTCTGAACTTGAGGGACAGAGCACTGCCCCTGTTGGTTCAACGGATGAGCGGCAGAATGGCCCGGATACGGGGATCGCGCGCGTAGAGGCCGCCCCATGTCATCGCGCCCAGAAGCAGGGAAATGATTTCCGGCGGCGACCCCAACTCACCAATGCGGACATGGGCGCAGATGGCACCTCCCAAAAAGCCCGTCACTAGGATCGCACCGAGGACGGCGGTGGCCGGGATGGCGTAAAGGATGGCGCAGGCGAGTATGATCGGACCCACGACACGGGTCAGGTCCATCGCGAACCCGGTTTCCTGCAACATGCTCGCGATCTGTGCCGGCGCGAAAAGCTGAATGGTGCCGTCTACCACCATAGCGATAACGACAATCGCGCTCATTATCCGGCCGGCCCACAGGGCGCGATGCAAGGTCATAGTTTCAGGCACCTGAAACTTTTGCGCCGGCGGCGGCGTCGACGTTCGCCGCGGCTGACGCAGATCGGAACCCGTCGACAGTTTTGAAGAGGCCGTCAACTCGGGAGTTCCTCCTATTGGGCAGGATAAATCGCCTTACTCAAGCAACGCGAAACCGGGTCGGGTGTTTCGTTACAATGCGTCCATGTGGCATGGCAGGTGGTCGCGGTTAAGTTCCGAGCCGGCGCTTCTCGACGGCCTTTTGGATGGGGCCGAAAGTAACGACCGCGAATGTCCGCTATCGGTCATTAGCGGGCATTTCGCAGTGCAATCGCCATGTCCGCTTTACCCCGAAAGCGGACACGGACTGAGGCCACGTGATGTCCGCTTTGGGCCAGAAGCGGTCATCGCGACAATTTGAGTTTGTCGGCTACTCAATGATGTCGTCGGCGCGGCCTTGCAGCGGCAGCGGAATGGTGATGCCAAGCGCCTTGGCGGTCTTGAGGTTTATGATTAGCTCGACTTTCGTAGATCGCACGACTGGCAATTCGGCCGGCTTTTCGCCCTTGAGAATTTTTCCGGCCTGAATGCCAACCAAACGGTAGTATTCCTGTTCATCGGTTCCGTAGCTAATTAAACCTCCGACCACAACAAATGGGCGATACTGGTAGATCGTCGGCACTGCATCGCGGATTGCTAGCGCGGCGAGTTTTTCGACGTGAGAATTGAAGAATACGTCGGGCATAATTACGAGCGCGCCAGCTCGCAGTTGGACTAGTTCCGCAAACGCCGCATCAATATCGGGCTCGGTGCTCGCATTCAGGACGTGGAGCCGGAGTCCCAGCTTGCCGGCCGCGGTCTGCAGGTCTCTCACGAAGGGCTCAGCAAGAACAGGATTGGCCGGATTTACCAGCACCCCAACGAGTATGATCGACGGCAGCAGCTCGCGTAGAAGCTCCAATCGCTTCGGTCCTATCTCTTCGTTCAGGTTGGTTACGCCAGTGATATTGCCACCGGGTCTGTCCAGGCTGGCAACAAGGCCAGCCGCGACCGGGTCGACCGCAACCGCGAAATCGACCGGAATTGTTGTGGTTGCCGCCTTGGCCGCTTCCGCCGTAGGCGTGCCGCCACCCGCTACAATCACGCTCACCCGACGCTGAACCAGTTGAGCCGCAAGTACCGGCAGTCGATTGTTTTGCCCCTCCGCCCAGCGATAATCGATCTCGACGTTCTGGCCCTCGACATAGCCGGTTTCTTTCAGCCCCTGTCGGAACGCGCGCAGACGAATTTCGTATGGTTGTGGCTTGCGCTGCCAAGAAATCCGATCACCGGCATCGGCTTTGTTGCGCCCGCGCTACAAGCGGCCAAGCGGCTACTGCACCAACAATAGCTTTGATGAAATCGCGGCGTCGCATTGCCTTCCTCGCAGGCTGAGTGTGCGACTTTTGCGTTCCAATTACAGCAGTGTTTTGCGCTCGGCGGAATGGGGTTCAGAAGTTATTTGCGCGGCAACGGTTCGTGCCCGTCATGTCCGCTTTGGGTCAAAAGCGGACATGGCGACAACTCTACGCGATGTCCGCTTTCCCCCCGAAAGCGGACATGACTTGGGACTACTGCGATGTCCGCTATGGGCCAATAACGAGACTCGTGCACTGCAACAAAAAAGCCGCTAGTCGATTACCTCGTCGGCGAGCGACGGGGCGGACGCGCCAGACGCGGGGCTGCCGTTGAGCGTCGCTAGAGCGGCGTCGCTTCCATCGGATTTACCTTCGCCGCCTCCGAGCACCGGAAATTCAAACTGGAAAATAGAGCCTCCGTTTGCCCCAGGGGATGCCCAAATCCGACCGTCATGTCTTTCGATGATTGATTGGCAGATCGAAAGGCCCATTCCCATACCACGCGCTTTGGTCGTGAACATCGGCGTAAAAAGCCGCGCGACGTCGGACGGCTCAATGCCCGTCCCGGTGTCTTCGAACGACACATGCACTGTATTGGATTGGCTCAGTTCGGTTTTTATGCGCAGTACGCGAGTTTGCAATGAACTCATCAACTCAATAGCATTCGTGACCAAGTTCAGAATTACTTGCTGCAACTGAACCTGATTGCCGAGTACCTCAGGAATTTGATCGTCGAGCTGCGTCTGAAGCTCTATTTCGTGCTTCTGCAGATCGTTCCGCACCAGCGCGAGAACCGACAGGACAAGCTTATTGATATTGACGAGGGTTTTCTCCTGCACATCGCTTTTGAACATTGCGCGAAGGTTCACGATAATGTCGCTCGCCCGGAACCCCTGACTTACAATTACATTCAACCTTTCGCGCACCTCATCGACGTTGGCCTTTTCTAGCCAGCGAAGTGCCGCTTGGGCGTTTGCCACAATGCCTGCCAGCGGTTGGTTGACCTCATGCGCTATTGAGGCCGATAGTTGGCCCGCCGTTGCCATGCGACTTACACGGCTCAACTCTGACATGGTGTTTCGCGCCAGAATTTCCGCACGCTGACGACGCCAATGTTCATAAAGCAGCCAAAAGATCAGCGCGGCCTGGATCAGAATTGCAGCGGCGACTGCTAAGATGTAAGCGCGATATTGTTCCCATGCCGTCGGACTACGAAACAGGACTTCGCTGCCCGGCGGAAGGTTTTTCTCGCTGATGCCCCAGCGCTGCATTTGCCGCCAGTCGAACCTAGGCGGTGTAAATCGGGTGGGTGCAACTTTGACGTCGCCAGCCTTTTCACCGTTCAAAATACGAATTGCCGCTCCCGCGGCGACGGTCATCCCTTCCTCTACCGAATGCATCGAACCGCCGACGATTGCGCCGCCGAAGAATACGTCTAGGTAGGAGAAGATGGGAGCGTTGGCGGCAGAAGAGAGCCTGTTCAACGCGGTATCGCCCTCGTGCACAACGCCTGCCGCATCAACGCTCATCAGGTGCCAGAAGATGGCGCTGTGAGGCGGAAGATTTGCTGCGTCTTTCAGAATATCTTCGAATGACAGCCGGTTATACCATCTCAGTTCAACACGCCCGCTGAACTGCGCGAGTTCTCGCTCGAGCTCCCCTTGCCAAAACACCTCATTGGGAGAAGCCCCATTTACCACTGCGATCACTTTTGTGTCGGGCAACACTTGCAAGATAGTTTCGATGGCAGCGGGAAAATCATGAGCCGCGGCCACTACGGTATCGTTGTCGGTCAGCTTGTCGTATTGGACCCGACGTGCCTCGACGGCGGTAAACAGCATAGGCGTCTTGGGAAAAATGCGAGAACGATACCGCTGCACGAAATTGGCGGCCGGTGCGCCGAGGGCAACAATGAGGTCGGGGGGGTTTTCCGCGTAGAGTGAGCGAAGATAATCGACAAATGGTATGTCCGACTTGTCGTCATCCAGTCGAGCATTCAAAAGCGGGTGGTCCAGAAAATCTATTGGGAATTTCGATTGCCTAATCATTTCAGACCGAAGGACCTCCGCGTAATCGGTCCAAGGCTTGAAGTGAAGACCGAATGATTGCAGCATAAGAACGCGTTTAGGCTCTACGTCCGCCCTGCTTGGCGTCTGTGGTCCCAGCAAGATCGCAGTCGCTAGTGAAACTATGGCGGCTCGTGCGAAGAAATATCGGAACGCTGAGCCAATTTGCCAAGAACGCATTGTCATCCTGCTCCAGGCTTCCAAGCCGCGTAGGGTGGCTTTAGTATATTCGCTACACGGCTTGAGATCCCGGCCTGCAATCCCTGTGACCATGTTCTGCGCCAGACAAGCTGCATCCTGAGCCTATTGCACCACGACCGCCGGGCATTGAATAGGTGCAAGATGTCCGCTATGGGTCATTAGCTGCCGCGCCTGGCCCCAGTCTTGATGTCCGCTTTACCCCCAAAAGCAGACATGCGGTCACGCAGTGTCCGCTATGGGCCAAAAGCGAACTCATGCACTGCAGCAAATTCCGAGAGATTTCGAGAGGGAAAATCCGCAATCGGGTGACACGGCGCAGGCGGTCAGTGGCTGGCTCGTTCGTCTGGCTTGAGAAGCGACGCCGCCGTGCGCGGCAGAACGATCCGAATTTCGGTGAACGCACCGGGCTTGGTATCGACTTCTATAGACCCGCCATGTTGCTTGACGATGATGTCGTGACTGATCGAGAGGCCTAGCCCAGTCCCTTCACCGGCAGGTTTTGTCGTGAAGAACGGGTTGAACATTTTTTCCTTCACTTCGAGGGGTATGCCGGCGCCGTTGTCGCGGATGCTTATTTCAACTTTATCACCAAGATTCTTGGTCGCAGCAGCGAGGGTGGGCTCGTAACCCGCGCTACCCGTATCGGATTTGCGCTTGGTGGCTGCGTAGAACCCGTTTGAGATCAGGTTGAGAAGCGCTCGCGTAATCTCCTGCGGGAAGACATCGGCCTCGCCGGTGGCTGGATCAAAGGACCTCTCCAGGTTGATTTCGAAACCCTGCTTCTCGGCGCGTGCCCCGTGATAGGCCAGATTGAGGCTCTCTTCGACGAGGGCGTTGATCTCGACCAACCGATGCTCGCCGGAGCCCTGGCGCGAATGCAGGAGCATATTCTTGACGATTGCGTCAGCGCGCTTGCCGTGCTGCACGATCTTGTCGAGATTGCTTTGCAGCATATCCGCGATCTCGTTGATATCCACGCGCAGCTTGCCGTCGAGGTGAGCGCCACCCAGCGCCTCCCGCAATTCGTCGATAAGTTCGACCGACACGCCCGAGAAGTTGTTGACGAAATTGAGCGGGTTCTTGATCTCGTGCGCGATGCCGGCAGTCAACTGACCGAGCGAGGCAAGCTTTTCCGTCTGGACCAGGCGATCCTGTGCGGTCCGCAAATCCTCCAGCGACTTCGCTAATTCGCGGGTACGCGCTTCCACACTATCGAACAGGCGTGCATTCTGTATCGCCAATGCTGATTGCGCAGCGAAAGTCTTGATCAAATCAATTGTATTCTGCGCAAATTTTCCGGCGATCTTGCGGCGGACGACCAGCATGCCAACGACGTCGTCCCCGCGAAGGAGCGGCGCCATTAATCTTGCGCGATACCCGGTACGTAGGATCACGTCGTTCAACTCAGAACGAGCTTCCTCGTTCAAATCAGCTATCTGGATCGGCTCGCGCTGCGCGAAGGCCAGCGTTACGTTCGGTTCGTCAAAACCGATGTGGTGCTGGGTCAGTGTGTCGATTAAATCTTGATCCATGCCGTAGGTGGAACGCAGACGAAATTCTTGGGTCCATTCGTCATACCCATAGATCGCGCCCGCCTCGGTACCGGAAAGCTGCACTGCATTGGCGACGATGGTGGAAAGCACCTTCTCAAGATCGAGCGTCGAATTGACTGCTTGTGACACATCGCCGAGCGCGCGTAGCTCACCCACCGAGCGGTCAAGTTCGTCTGTGCGGCTGCGCAGTTCGCTAAGTAGGCGCGTGTTTTCAATCGCGATAACAGCCTGGGCGGCAAACGTGCTGAGCACCGCAATCTGCTTGTCGGAGAGCTGCCCCGGCGCGCGACGAACAACGCTGAGCGCGCCGATCGCGGCCTCACCGCGCATCATCGGCATGATCGTGATTGCCCGATAGCCGCTTCCCAGGAAATTCTTCTTACCGGCAGCCATTTCGTTCGGAGCGGTCTCGACATCGGGGATATCCAGCATCGCGCGGTCGAGAATGGCGGCGCTGTGCATGTAGTCCCGCGTGAGCGGAAAGGGAAACCGGCGCCGCCATCCTTCGGCGCGGATGGGGTCGGACTCGGCGATTGCTACGGCTCTCACCTCGTTCGCATCTACGAGTGCGATGAAGATCGCCGCACCGGGAAACAGTCGCGCTCCGCTCCGCACGATGGCATCGAATACCGGCTGCGTGGCGCTGAGCGATTCGCTGATAACCGTCAATATCTCCGCAGTTGCCGTCTGCTGCTCGAGCGATTCTGAAAGCTCGCGCGTGCGCGCCTGCACGTCGTCGAACAGACGCACGTTCTCAATCGCGATGACTGCTTGGTCGGCGAAGGTCTCGATCAGTTCGATTTGCTTGTCGGTGAACGGTCTGACGACCGAGCGTGTCAACGCGATTACGCCTATCGGATTTCCTTCACGCAACAGCGGCACACCCAGCATGGTGCGAAAGCCGCCGATCTTTTGTGACTCGACCCACGCATATTCCGGGTCGGCCAAGCAGTCGGGGAGGTGAACCGTACGGCCTTCTAACGCGGTCCGCCCGACAAGCGTCCCGCGCCCTGGCTTGATAGGGTTGCGCAGGATGTATTGCCGATACTTTTCGGAAAAGCCGCGATTGGCGGCCAGATGATAGGCACTATCCTCAAGACGGAAAATGAACGCACATTCGGCCTCGCAAAGCTTCGCCGCCAACTCCACCAGCGTGTTGAGAACCGCCGGCAGATCGAAGGTCGAGCGGCTGACGACCTTGAGCACCTCGGCAGTCGCGGTTTGCTGCTGCAGCGATTGATGGAGCTCGCGGAGCAGTCGCGTATTCTCAATGGCGATGACGGCCTGATCGGCGAAGTTCGACACCAGAGCGATCTGCTTGTCAGTGAAGGGCTGGATGTGAACCCGTCGAATTGCAATCACACCAATAATCGTGTTTTCCCTCAACATCGGTACCGCCAGTATGGTTCGATGCATTCCTTCATCACTGCGTTGATCCGTTGCCCAGTGATACTCAGGGTCGGCGAGCACATCGTGAATGTGTACGATGCGACGCTCCACAGCGGCTCGTCCCGTCGCGGAGCTGCGATCCTGGTGAATTGGGTTTCGTTTTACGACTTTTTCGAGAAATTCATCCGAATGGCCGTAGCTTGCAGCAACGCGATAAACCTCACCGTCCTGTCTATAGATGAGACCTCTCTCGGCACCGCACACGCGCACTGCCTTCTCCACCAGGCTATCCAATACCGGCTGTAGGTCGAATGTTGAACGGCTGATGACCTTGAGGACTTCCGTAGTCGTCGCCTGCTGCTCTAATGCGTCTTGCAGTTCGCGAGTGCGACGATCGAGCTGTCTCCTGAGATTCGCAGCAGAGGCGCTGCCCGCGCGCATGCGCTTGGGCCTTAGCGCCCTGCGGCGTTTCGGCGCCATAGCCTTACGGAGTCGCGCTTTTCCGGCCTTATCCTGTTTCATCGTCGCCCGATCAACAGGTGAGGCAGGATTGTATATTATATTGCGTCGCGGTCTTGAGGCATTTTGAACGGGTAGTGTCGCGTCCGCTTTGGGTCAAAAGCGGACATAGAGGCTTCAATTTCTGATGTCCGCTGTTACCCCGAAAGCGGACATTCATTGCGACTGTTGGAATGTCCGCTATGGGCCAAAAGCGGCCTCATGCACTGCAACAAAATCGGGAAAATTTGACGCGGCGATTTCGCTAAGCGGCGCGCCCAACGCGGCTGTCGATTTCGCTGCGGAGTGTCCCGAAGTCGAGGGGTTTGGTCAGCAGCGCCTCAGCCCCGTTCTCCAGCGCCTTCCGTTTGGTGTCGGCATCGCCATAGGCCGTGATCATGATGATCGGAACATCCGGCCGCATGGCCTTCGCCTTGGGCAGTAGCTCAAGGCCACTCATCCCCGGCATGTTGATGTCGGACAGGATCAGGATTAGAGACTGGCTGGCAGCATCAGCAATACGTTCCAGCGCTGTGGGGGCCGATTGGGCAAATTCCATCGTGAAGCGGCCAGCGCGCAGATCGCGTCGGAACTGCTGCTGGAAAAGCACTTCAACATCAGGCTCGTCGTCGACCACGAGAATAAGCAGGTTCACGCAGTTTCTCCCGACTTGGCAGTGGTTGCAGCGCCGCGCGGCAGGACGATCCGAAATTCGGTGAACGCGCCGGGCTGCGTATCGACCTCTATAATCCCGTTGTGTTGCTTCACGATGATGTCATGGCTGATAGACAGGCCCAGCCCGGTTCCTTCACCGGCAGGCTTGGTCGTGAAGAAGGGGTTGAACATCTGCTCCTTTACCTCGGGTGGAATACCGGTGCCATTGTCGCGAATCCTAATTTCAACGCTGTGACCAAGGTCATTAGTCGCGGCGGTCAGTGTGGGCTCATAATCGCCCCCATTCGCTTCAGCCCTGCGTTTGGTGGCGGCGTAAAACCCGTTTGAGATCAAGTTGAGCAGGACCCGCGTGATCTCCTGCGGGAACAGATCGGCTTCGCCAGCGGCCGGGTCGAAGGACCGCTCAATCGCGATATTGAAATCCTGTTTCTCAGCCCGCGCCCCGTGATAGGCCAGATTCAGGCTTTCCTCGACAAGCGTGTTGATGTCGACGGGACGATGCTCGCCTGACCCCTGGCGCGAATGCAGCAGCATATTCTTAACGATGGAATCAGCGCGCTTGCCATGCTGCACGACCTTGTCGAGATTGCCTTGCAGCATATCCGCGATCTCGTTGATTTCCCCGCGCAGCTTGCTGTCGAGGTGAGCGCCTTCCAGCGCCCCCCGTAATTCATCGATAAGTTCGACCGAGACGGATGAAAAATTGTTGACGAAATTGAGCGGGTTTTTAATCTCGTGGGCGATACCGGCGGTAAGCTGACCCAACGATGCAAGCTTCTGGGTCTGCACTAACCGGTCCTGCGCAGTGCGCAAATCATTTAATGATTTGCTCAAGTCATCGGTGCGTTGACGCAATTCGTTGAGAAGTCGCGTGTTTTCAATGGCGATAGCAGCTTGCGCAGCAAAATTCGATACCAGTTCGATTTGTTTGTCGGTAAACGGGCGAACTTCTTGACGATATATGCCGATAGTGCCGAAAGTCCTTTCGTCCTTAAGCATCGGAACAACTAACAGCGTCCGAATGCCGCCAAGTTCGACACCGGCAACTGCCAGAGGATCGCGCTCAAAATATGCTGGGTATTCCAGCAGGTCGGTCACATGAATGGCTTGGCCGGTCGCAATGACGCGGCTAATTGCATTGTGAGGACTAGGTTTCGGCGTCTCATGACGCCAGTATTCTGCAAGCGGGATCGGCACTCCGACCTGAAACATGAGATGCGGAATACCATCAACGATCTGCGTGAGAGTTCCAAATTTCGCCTCGCATATGCGGGTGGCATTGGCAAGAATTGCTTGGAATACCGGACCCAATTCACCGGGCGAGCTTGAGATAACCTGTAATACCTCGGACGTTGCTGTCTGCTGCTCCAACAATTCACTAAGATCGTCAGTGCGCTGCCGCAGTTCGTTGAGTAGCCGCGTATTCTCGATGGCGATGACGGCCTGGGCGGCAAAGTTCTGCAGCATTTCGATGAGGCGGGACGCGAACGCGCCCGGTGCGCTGCGCTGGACGACGATGGTACCGATTGCGTCGCCGTCCGCACGCAACATCGGCACAGCGAGCAGGCTGCGCCAGTGTCCCGCAGCGGCCATGGCGTGGTCATAGTCCGGTTCTTCGCGCACGTCCCAAATCTCGACCACCGCGCGGTCGAGCATTGCGCGACCTGACGCCTGCGAGCGGACCGGGCGCATGGGATAGGAACGCTTCAAGATTTCGAGAACTTGCGGAGTGACATCATGCGCCACCACGTGGAGGCGCTCGCCATCGAAGCAATGCATGACTCCAAATTGCGCTCCACAGAGCCGCACTGCGCTCTGGATTATGGTATCGAACACCGGTTGCGTGTCGGTTGGCGACGTATTGATGACGTTTAGCACCTGCGACGTCGCCGTCTGCTGCTCCAGGGCCTCGGTGAGATCGTCCGTGCGTTGGCGCAGTTCATTGAGCAGCCGCGTGTTCTCGATGGCGATGACGGCCTGGGCGGCGAAGTTTTGCACCAGTGCGATCTGCTTGTCGGTGAAAGGACGAACTTCCACACGATAGATGGCGAACGCTCCGACGAGTTCATTGTCCTTAAGCATCGGCACGAGCAGTAAAGTCCGGGCACCGGCCACATCGACAAGCTCCGAAAAGGTTGGATCGCCTTCGATATAGCTCGGTTCCATCCTGATGTCGCCAATATGAATGAGTTCCTTAGTTCGCGTGAGGCGAGTGAGCGGGACATCGGGATGAGTGTGGCGAACCTCCACGGTACGGCGTCGCGCATCGGCGTAAGCCGACGACGCGCCATGCAGCGCTGCGGTGCGAAACTCCCCGCCATCGTAAAGGAACAGATTGCCCGTCTTGGCGTCACATAGTCTGATGGCGTTTTCGAGCATAGCGTCGAACGCCGGTTCCAGTTCGCCGGGTGACTTCGAAATGACACTCAGCACTTCCGAGGTCGCCGTCTGCTGCTCTAGCGATTCGGTGAGATCATCCGTGCGTTGGCGCAACTCGTTCAGCAGCCGCGTGTTCTCGATTGCAATGACGGCCTGGGCAGCAAAATTCGTCAGCAACTCGATCTGCCTGTCGGTGAAGAGGCGCATTTCCTGGCGATATATTGCGATCACACCAATCAGTTCGGTCTCTTTGAGCATCGGTACGATCAGGACGGTCCGAGCACCAGCGACCTTGGCGATTGGTTCTTCGGGATTTTCCGAAGCCATATCGGCGATATGGGTAACCTGTTTGGTTTCGGCGATGCGATAAAGCAGGCGCGCTGAATGACGAGGAGCAATCGGATCGCGTTGTTGATCGGCAGCCCAAGCCTCTGGGGCATTATGCAAGGCGACATGCCGGAACACACCGTTCTCGAAGAGCAAGAAATTACCGAAGCTGGCATCGCAGATACGTACCGCATTTTCCAACATCGAACCGAATACCGGTTCCAGATCGCCGGGCGACGAGCTTATGACGCGCAGCACATCGGCGGTCGCGGTCTGCTGTTCTAGCGACTCGGTCAACTCGGCCGTGCGCTGCTGTTCGGCCTCGAACAGCCGCACGTTCTCGATTGCAATCACTGCTTGGTCGGCGAAAGTGGTGAGCAGCTCGATTTGCTTTTCGGTGAACGGCAGAACCTCGGTTCGACGCAAGAACAAGCAGCCGATTGTTTGGCCTTCGCGCCTTAGAGGAAGGCCGAGCACAGTTCGCTGTTTGAGCCGCTTTGCGACCTCGCGGCCTCGTGGAAACTCGGTACCCGCCGCCATGAAGTCGGGCACATGCACTGGCACTCCATCGATCACGGTGCGACCGCTGACGAAGTCTCGGCCGAGCGGCAACCGCTCGAAGTCAAGCGCCATGGGGCCGTGATGCGCGACTATGCGGAGGTTTTCGCCCTCTCTCAGCAAGATCACGGCATCGTAGGAATTGCAGAGGCTGACAGCCGTCCTCACAATCGTGTCCAGCACCGGCTGGACATTGGTCGGGGAGCTACTGATGACGCGGAGCACTTCCGAAGTCGCCGTCTGCTGCTCCAACAACTCGCTGAGATCGCCGGTGCGCTGCCGCAGTTCGTTGAGTAGCCGCGTGTTCTCGATGGCGATGACGGCCTGGGCGGCAAAGTTCTGCAACAATTCGATCTGCCTGTCGTTGAATAACCTAACTTCCTGGCGGTAGACGCTGATGACGCCGATCAACGCGTCGCCCTTGAGCATTGGCACGTCAACAGTGGATCGCGCGCCGCCTAGCGTGGCCGCCCTGCCGGGTGCTGCTTCAGCTCCGTAGTCGGCGGTGTGGCATAGCTGCTTTGTCTGCCTAATGCGATCAAGCAGGCTCCCTGGTATCGGTTGAAACGAAGCGCGCTGCTGCCGCAGATACTCGTCAAGTGCGGGTGGTAATCTGAAAAGCGCGACCGGATTGTAGGCTTGGTCGTCATATCGGAACAGCACGCCGAATTTCGCGTCGCAAATCCGTACTGCGTTCTCCAGCATGGCCTGGAACACTGGTTCCAGATTGCCGGGTGAACTACTGACGACCTTCAAAACCTCAGATGTCGCAGTCTGCTGCTCGAGAGATTCAGTTAGGTCGTTGGTGCGCTGACGCAATTCATTTAGTAGGCGTGCATTCTCGATGGCGATGACGGCTTGGGCGGCGAAGTTCTGCACCAGCGCTATCTGCTTGTCAGTAAACGGACGGACCTCCTGGCGGTAGATTGCGATGATACCGACTAGCTCGTTTTCCTTGAGCATCGGCACCGCGACAAAGGTGCGGGCTTTCGCAAGCTCGATTGTGGCGCTACGCATCCGGCCCGTGCTGCCGTGGGTCGGGAGTTGTATTATGTCTTCGACTTGAACGACCCGCTTCTTGGTGGCGACCTGTCCCATCATGCTGTGCTCGTCGGGAGCAACGACCAATGGTTCGCTGTTCAAATAATCGCGATATGCCCGTGGCGCGCCGTGTGTCGCAGCGATTCGGAAGTCGTGACTTTCACGGAGCCAGAGGTTGCCAAATTTCGCCCCACAGATGCGTGTCGCATTTTCCAGCATGGCGCGGAAAACCGGTTCAAGCTCGGCCGGTGAGCTTGAGATGACGCGCAAAACCTCTGATGTCGCCGTCTGTTGCTCAAGCGATTCGGTGAGATCGTCCGTCCGCTGGCGCAGCTCGTTGAGCAGCCGCGTGTTCTCGATTGCGATGACGGCCTGGGCTGCGAAATTTTGGACCAGCTCGATCTGCTTCTCCGTGAACGGGCGAACCTCGGTGCGGTAAATCGTGATGGCTCCGATCAGCTCATCATCCTTGAGCATTGGCACGCAAAGCTCGGTGCGGGCACCGCCGAGTACGGTGGGCGGAATGGAGCTGTGCGACACGCGCACGTCCGCAGTGTGGATGATCTGCCTTGAATTTATGAGCTGATCGAGGTCTGACCCGGGGCGCGGGTTGCGGCGCTCCCTCTTACGCAGATACTCGTCGAACGCCGCTGGCAAGTTCAGCAACGCTACCGGAAGGGCGCCTTGCTCATTGAAGTCGAAAAATACACCGAATTTGGCTTCACAGAGGCGAGTCGCGTTCTCCAGGATCGTATCGAATACCGACTTCAAGTCTCCCGGCGACGAACTGATGACGCGCAGCACCTCTGCCGTGGCTTTCTGCTGCTCTAGCGCCTCGTCCCGCTCACGGATGAGCCGAGCGATTTCTGTTTCCAGGTCGGAAACCAAGGCACCACCTCGTCTTGACTGGCCTGTGGCCTGCTCTGGCGCGCCGCGTGATTGCCTCGCCTTGGGCTCAGGACAAGGCATCGTACCGGGTAAAACGGGCGCTCTGGAAGGGGCTCGGACCGGCTTTGTGCAACTGCTCAGTAAGGCACGCTCAATGTCCGCTTTGGGTCATTAGCGGACACGGCGGCCCCAAGGCGCGATGTCCTGTGTATACCGAAAACCCTATCCGCGTTGATGGGGTGCCAGAATCGCTTAAGCTGCCGCGATGATCGCGCTGTTGTATTTCATAGTTGGCATCTTGGCCGTGCCATTCAAGTCGAAGAGTCGGCTTGAAGCAGAGAACGCAGCGCTCCGCAGTCAGTTGAACGTATTGCGGCGTAAGATGCCGCGCCGGGTCCGGCTGACGAGGGGCGATCGCTGGTTCTTGATCCAACTTTATCGCTGGTTTCCATCGATTCTAAACGTTCTCATGATCATCCGGCCCGAGACGCTGGTGCGTTGGCATCGGGCAAGTTTTTGCAGTTATTGGCGATGGAAATCTCGCCAACGGGGAGGGCGTCCACGGATCGAGGCGAACCTACGCGCATTAATCCGACAGATGAGCCTCGAGAACCCGCTTTGGGGTGCGCCGCGCATTCACGGCGAACTGCTCAAACTTGGTTTCGAGGTCGCGCAGTCGAGTGTTGCCAAATACATGGTCAGGCGGCGCGGACGGCCAAGCCAGGGTTGGCGTACCTTCTTGCGTAATCACTCTCCGGACATCGTCGGCATGGACCTGTTCGTTGTCCCGACCATCGGCTTTGATCTGCTGTATGCCTTCGTCATTGTTCGGCTGGACCGCAGAGAGCTTGTCTGGATCGCCGTCACTACAAATCCGACTGCAGAATGGATCGCACGCCAGCTAACCGAGGCTTTTCCTTGGGATGAAGCTCCGAAATATCTCATTCGCGATCGGGATAGGATTTATGGTGCGACCGTCACCCGCCGAATCCGAGCAATGGGAATTAGGGATAGACCGACGGCGCCAGCCTCACCTTGGCAGAACGGATACGCCGAACGACTGATTGGCTCGATCCGGCGCGAATGCGTGGACCATTTCATCATCTTGGGCGAGACGCACCTGCGTCGGCTGCTCAGGTCTTATGCAGAATATTACAACCGTATCAGAACCCATCGATCCTTGGACAAGGATGCGCCGATCCCTCGGCTGGTTCAGCGGACCGGTATCATTCGTTCACGCGCGGTTCTGGGTGGGCTGCATCATCAATATGTGCGGGTTTAGGTTTTCGGTACACACACGTGATCCGGCATCCCGTTCGATCAGTTCGCGCACGTCGGCGAGCGTGTTGACGGTCGGGATTGTCAGCGGCCGGGGCAGCGGGCGCGACGAGTTGGGGCGGGGCATGGGACGCCGTGTCAAACCGTCGCTCCTCAAAACGGCGCGACCGCCGTCTCGAACTGTCCGGTCACGTCTCCGTTCAGGTCAATATTATCGGGATGCAGCGTCATCACCGGGGCTCCCACCTCGAAGTTGAGCTTTTTCAGATCGGTCCAGATGACATTCGGTGCCGTGGTCAGCTCGAAATAATAACGCCGATTCGTCAGATCGCTGACGGTTCTGTACTCCGTGTCAAATGTGGACCCGTTGACCGGCGCCCCGAACGGAATCGATACATTTCGGATCAGACCGAACATGCCGGCCACTCCTGCGCGCTCCGTCTTCGGCGTCGTCAGAACAGAAAGAAAATAAGTGGCGCGTTGAAAACGGTCGCGCGGATTAACGTTGCCGGGAACCTGGGTCTCCATTGTCGGATTTTTGTAATCGCGTTTGCTCAGTAGTTTGAGCTGCTCATCATAGGCAGGCGCGTTGGTCATCACCTGGAACTGACGGCCGTGATGAACGACGAGTTTGCCGCCAATGACTTCGAGTATCGCGGAGTTGCCCGCTGCATCTTCAAGCGCCAGGTGGACGGTTGCGTGCTGCGTCTGCCCGTTCTTCTCAATCTCGATTTTCACCACTTGAACCTTTTCAAGGTTTGCAAGCGCCTCGTTCACCGTCGCCGAGCTGTCCAGCGCATATTGCGCCCATAGCGCGGCCTGAAGTCCGGGCCTTGAAGTGTCGCGAGGTCCATAGTCAGCCGGCGGAAAGTAAAGCATGTGCGCCGCGAGACCGCGTTCATTGACGCCATCGGCGGAGCCTACTCCGTAGATCGTGGTGACAACGCTGCCATACATGGAAGTCCATTTGAGAGGATTATCGCCAATCACTGTTGCGGGACCAGCACGGCCGCCATCATGCGCGAGCCCGCGCGGCAGCGCGGTGAGAACCGGCTCCGTGGTCGTCGCCCAGTCCATGCTGCGGGCGACCAGCATTGAGCCGCCCTTGTCGTTCGCAAAAATTCGCGTGCAAGCGTCGGCACATTGAGCGACAATGCCAACAGCCAGGGCGGCCGCTGCGGCCCGTGTCGCGAACGCCCAACCTTTTCCAGCTTTCATTCCTAGCTCTCCTCTGGGTTCGGAGGAGAGGACGCGTTATTTGTGACGTTGTCTACGTCGGCGACCATCCGGCCGCAAAATGGACGATGAGCGCCACCACGAGGCCGAGAACTAGGCCGCGGCGCCCGTGCTGTCATGCGCGACTGTTCCGAAAGGAATGTTTCCCGAACAGGCAACATGGCCATTTGGCGGCATTGAAAATCGTCGCTTTTTACCGGTCCCGTTCGAATGGTTTTTTGAACACCCGCTGACACCACTTTCCGCGCATCCTAGATCCTCTTCCAATAGGACAATCGAATGGATGAAAAGCTGCCCGAAGCCGGGGCCTTTTCTTTTCACTGGGTGGTAGGCCCACACGACATGCCCGGACGGCCGGCCGGCTTCACTCCGCAGCGATCGGCAACGCGACTTCAAAAACGCACCCGCTAGAGTTTGACTTGGCTAGTCTCAAAGTGCCGCCGTGGTCCTGAACGACAGTCCGACAAATGGAAAGTCCCAATCCCATGCCGGTGGGTTTTGTCGTGAAGAACGGCTCGAATACGCGCTCGGGTTTTTCTATCCCAGGTCCGGTGTCCTGAACGGACAGCAAAATCGACGAACGTCCGTTGACACTCGTCACCAAGCGAAGACGCCTCGCGGGCGCAGGCGTTGAGCCCATTGCCTCGATTGCATTTCTTACCAAGTTCAGAATGACTTGCTGAATCAGTGTGCGATCCGCGTGTACTTCAGGAAGATCATTTTGAAATTCGGTTACCACGGAGACCTGGTTAAGCAACAGGTCAGGTCGCACTAAACTCAACACCTGCCGCGCGACATCGTCGACATGGATCATCGTCCTGTGCTTGTCACTCTTCTTGAACAGATCACGGACGCCCGAAATGATCTCATCGACGCGAGTACTGGAATCCGAAATTGCCGCGAGACAGGTTTGCACTTCGTCAACTTCCGGCGGCGTTCTTTTAATCCAGTTCGAGGCGGCTCTACTCCTGCTGGCAATTACAGTCAGCGGTTGCCTGAGCTCATGCGCCATGGAGGCAGTAGCGGCATCTAAGGTCATAAGGCGATTTGAACGTTCTCGGCGCAATAGTCTCACAGTGTATGTGAGGCGTGTATAAAGCAGTGTCGTTTCCCACAGCAAAACACCGAGCACCATGCTACTTGCGATCAGAATATAAACCTTAGCGACATACCAGCCGACAGAAAAACGGACGACGGGAAAAACTGCCGACAACCCGAGGTCAGGTATTGCCACAAAGACTGCCACGATGAGCCATACATCGAGGATCGTCCGACGGCGGACGAACAGCAGCACGATTGCAACGGCATTGAGTAACCACATCGCGCGGGCAAAGTATTGAACGACGAGTGTCTGTCGTGTTGCATCAATGTACAGAGTTGGCAGATGTCCCGCCGCGACGATCCACGTCAGTCCGGCTGTCGCGGCGAGTACGCAAGCGACGGTGACAGCGATTACCCGGCCCGGGTCGATCTTTATGATCCTGCTGGCGCTTTCATTCGCGTCCTTCAGCAGGACATAAGCGATGACAGCAAGCGGGAACGTTATGCGCCAGAAAGAAAAGAGCCAGACTGCCCCACTCGGTGTGCCGCTAATAAGACCGGTCGCGCTAAACGCACCCGGAAAGTCAAGTGCTTGCAAAAACGCAAACAGGCCGCTGAAAACATAGCCGCTTGCGAGAGCGAGAAGGGCACGCTGAGGTTGGATAGAAAATTGAGCAAAGAGAAAAACCGCCGTGATGAGATCGGCAAACAAAACTATGGATTGAGTAACTGGAATAAACGAGTCGATATGCGCAGTCTGAACAGTAGCGAACGGCATGCCTATGGCGAATACGACCGAAAAGAAAATAACAACGCCGAACGCTATCCTGCGCTGTTGTGCGTTAGCAGGCATGCTCGCAATTAAAATGGGAATCCCTTGGCCCTCGTCGTGAATTAATTCACTTGGCGTATCCTTATTCATTGTGAACTCGACGATAATTATTCCCGAGAATTGGACTATGCGAACGTACGATATTGTCAGGTTCACGCCAATGTCGGATGCCGCGCCGCTTTAATTGAGTGCAGTCGACACCGACAAAAGGCTTGCGCCGGCCCGCAAGAACCGTCCGCACCCTATACGCTCGTATCGTTTCTATCCCACACAGTACAGCGTATCATCGTCTCACTACTGACATACGAAATCGCGTCAGTGTCTGAGAGACGCGCCCGCACTCCCGAGCGGTAGACCCGGAGCGCCCTATGCCTCAGGTATTGATTGCGATTGTCGATGACGATGACGGTGTGCGCGAAGCGACGAAATCGCTCGTGCGATCTCTGGGCTACGACGCTTCCACGTTTGGCTCGGCCGACGAATTTCTCACATCCGAGCAAGTCCACGACACATCGTGCCTCATCACCGATGTGCAAATGCCCGGATTGAGCGGATTTGATTTGCAAGACCATCTGGCCGTCCGAGGTCATTGCATCCCCACTATCGTCATGACTGGCTATCCTAATGATAGCGTGCGGGCACGCGCCATGAAGGCCGGAGCGGTTTGCGCGGGTGATGGCCATGGGTATCCGCGACCGGCCAATATCACCCCGGTCACCATGGCAAAATTGTAACATCGAGCGCCTGATCGGCACTCTGCGCCGTGAATGCCTGGATCGAATGCTGATCTTCGGCGAGGCGCATCTGCGGCAGGTTCTAACCGCGTACGCCTGCTATTATAATGACTCGCGCACACATTTATCGTTGCACAAGGATACGCCGCTGGGTCGAGCGGTCCAACGATACGGAAACATTGCCGCTACGCCCGTTCTGTCGGGACTGCATCATCGCTACGCCAGGATATGATTTTCGGAAAGGACAGGCATGTACGTGTATCGAAGAAGCGATCCACAATAGGGTCGTTGGCAAGAGCCTTGATTTGGCTCGGATCGCTCACTTCAAATAGGTTGACGATGCCGGGAATACGTCTCTGCTTCAAAGAAGTCACCTCTCGCTTCGACTTTCCCAAGTGCACACCGCGGCGTGTGGCATTCGGTTCAATCATGAGACTTCAGATACCCGATCATAACGGCGGCGCTGCACCCTCAGAAGCTACATCCTAAATCGCTGCAACGGAAGCAACTGTAATACCGTGCCCAATGTCCGCTATGGGTCAAAAGCTGCCGCGACCGCGCTAAGGCTTGGTGTCCGCTTTACACCCAATAGCGGACACGGCAGCGTGCCGGCTCAGTGTCCGCTATGGGCCAGGAGCGGACATGTGACTCTCCTCCGTTTCCTATTGTCCGATTGCTTGTGATAGCCCACAACCAATTCGCAAAACCAAGGATACGTCCGCTTAGCGTGAAGAAAGAGGATGGTCAGCGACAACAAAAAAGCCAAAGCCGACCCCGCTCCAAAAAGCGAGGCCGCCGCGAAGGACAAAAGCACTGCAGGTGAAGCCGTATCCAAGACCGAGGGCAGCGAGGCAGCCGCCGCCCCACCTTCAAACTATAGCCGGGGGGAAGGCCAGAAACCGGTTAGCACCGCCTACAAGGAAAACTGGAACGCGATTTTTTCGAAGAAGAACGCGAAGAGGAAAAAGCGATAATTCGTGCGACGGAAGATGCCGCCGGTCTGGATTGCCGAGCATTTGTGATTGCGATCGGACGTGGTGGAATGCGTACGGGGATGAGGATGAGAACGGTTGAGATCATCTATCGGTATGGCGCGCAAGATGCACCGGTGCCACCTCGGCCGACGGATGCGGACGCGGCGCGACGACGACTAGATGAAGGAAGTCAAGCTTTTGCCGCCCTGCTGGACGGTCTGGCGGGCGGTGATGGTACCGCGAAGCGGGTCATCCAGGTCGATCCGCAAGATCTCGGATTGGCGGAAGGCAACAGGGAAGATCCGAAGCACAGACCATTCGCTGCGGTTCTTGGATGCTCCGACGCACGCGTTCCGATCGAACTCATTTTCAACGAGGGTCCCAATGACCTGTTCGTCATTCGGGTTGCCGGTAATGGTCTCGGCAGCGAGGTGCTTGGCAGCCTGAAGTATGCCGTCGAGCATTTAGGCAGTAGCTTGAAGATAATTGTCGTACTCGGGCATAGCGGCTGTGGCGCGGTCTCAGCTGCCGTAGACGTTTTCCTAGATCCGAGTCGATACCTGGCGCTTGCTACTGCCCATTCGCTCCGCAATATCCTGGATGGGCTGCTCGTCGTGGTCCAAGCCTCAGCAAAAAGAATGCATGAGATCTTTGGACCAGACACCGCGCGTTACCCCGGTTACCGAGGCGCGCTTATTGAAACATCAGTCGTTATAAACGCGGCGCTTGCGGCTTATACGGTGGAGAAGGAACTGAAAAACAGAGATCCCGGCGGTATCCAAGCGGTTTACGGCGTCTATCTCCTCGGGACTCGCGAGGTTTGGGCGCCCCATCGCGGCACGGCCATGTGGACCGGACTTGCCCATCCGCCGAGTGACCTCGCCGCCTTTGCCGAGCTCGGCAATGCCGTGATTCATTCAAGCCGGATTACATCGCTCCTCAAGGCCGAATGATCTCGCTTGAAGTACTGCGGATTGATAATGGGATTGAAAGAACATCGCAGTTCCGCCGCGAACGATCGGCGCGGCAGCGCACGAAGTTGTCGGAAGTTTCTTCCCGGACGATCCACCTCAGTTTATGAGTGTGCCCTTCTCTTATTCTTTCGATCCGATTAAGGACTCTCTGACAGACGCCGGCTTCACTGACATCAATGCCGCCGTCGTTAAGCTCAAGAAGGATGTTCCAGACGCAGCGAGTTTCGCGCGCGGGCTGGTCTTTGGGAGCCCACTGATCGATCAGGTTAGAGCGCGGAAGGGCGTCGAGCCAGATCAAATTGTCGATGCCCTGAGGCAACGCTTTCACCGTGAGTTCGGCGGCGATCCGGGATGCATGCCCCTTCAGGCGATCGTATTTTCGGCAAAAAAGCCATCGTGATTGTGACCAATCTGCCCTCCGCCGGCCCCTGCAGGGACAGCACCATGGTCAGGTTCAATGTCCGCTTTGGGTCATTAGCAGCCACGACAGAATTAAAGCGTGATGTCCGCTTTACCCCCAAAAGCTGCCGCGACGATCACCTGCCGTCGCGGCCCTTAACGGCCATAAGCCGGCGTCGCCCACGCGAATTACGCGGCGCTGAGCGATGATATAAATTGATCCGAATTCGAACTCGCTAGTGGGGCACTGTGGACCAACATGGCCGACACATCACCCGGCATTCTCGCAATATTTAATAACGTCGCAATTGGCCGGGAGGCCGAGTTCGAGGAATGGTTCCAGCACGAACATCTGGCAGAGCGGATGGCATTGCCAGGCTTCCTCCTTGGGCGGCGTTACGAAGCGGTATCGGGCCAGCCGCGCTATTTCAACTTCTACCTTGCGCAATCGGTTGATATCTTCAAATCCACAGCCTACCTAGAACGGCTTGACCATCCGACGCCAATGACGCGCATCGTCATGTCCGAAATCTTCAAGGACATGAACCGAACCGTCTGTGAGCGCACCTTTCGACGCGGGACCATGCGTGGGAGCGCAGCGGTGGCGGTGCGGTTTGACGAATGCCCAAACGAAAGTCTGCTGAAGGATACGATCGAGACTTTGGTGGCAGAAAAGGCCGTCGCCGGCGGTGAAATATGGATTGCTGCGAGTTTGCGTGAATTCCCCGTGTCCCAAGAGGAACGTTTGCGCGGCGGCGATAAAAAGCTCGAGGCGTGTTTGCTAATTGAGACGCTACGTGTTTCGGACGCAGAAAAACTTGCGCTAGTCCTGGCGGATTCTTTCCCAGGCACTGCGATCGGCGTTTATCGGCTGCTTTGCGAAATCAGGCCGCAGACTTTCTAGCGGCCGGCGAAGCCGTACTAGATTTGCTACCACCGCGATCGCAGACATTAGATGGCGCAGGTTTTGCACGTCTGCTTTTCCCTGTTATTGCGTCACAGTTTCCCTGTTACGCCAAAATCGTTCGCTGTTAATTTTCACAGGGGATGTCGCTCAAAAGCCCCGCCGATGCTGGAATAGTCGATGCTCTCGTTGCGGCGTCGGCCTTGATTTGCGGATTTTCCCTGTATTTTTCCCTGTTAGCAGGGAATTTTGGGTGGAGACTGGTTCGATACGGACTGCTTCGTCAGCCAACTCGACTGGCGAAATTTTTGGCGCACGAAGCCCCTAATTTATGAGACACGCGACACCCATACTTCATCAATAAAATTGGGGTATTTGCGTGTGTGGTGATTTTGCGTGGTGCCTGTTGCAGGCGTCGAGTAGCAATCGAATTGTGAATGGGTAGTAGCGGCGGTAGCGAATTGTTAGCGATTTTTTAGCTAATAAAATCCGCAGTGAAATCTTACGGGTCGGAAAGCTGTGGTTTGCGGCGCGCTCTCGGTCGTGGGGGTCATGAGGGACCCAAGCGCGCGGCAGCGTTCGCCGGACCTGCTTGGCCTGCCCCTTTCGGCCCCGTCCAAAACGAAGACACCGAGTGGAGCGTGTCGCCGATGACCGCCGCGCTTCGGAATGCGGCCGGGGGCATAGATGCCGCGCCGGGGCAAAGGAAGTTCCTAGCGAGGCGATAGATCTGAAGCTTGCCCTGAGGACGAGGCCCCGGTCGGGGAGAATGAAAGATGCTAAGAGGCTCCAGGCCGGGCGAACGCCGCGGTGGACGGAAACGCGATACGCCGAACAGACGAACGATTCTGACGGAGAGAATCCTGACGATCGGATCAGACCACCCAACCGTATCGTGGCGCGGGTTTCTCCTCAAACTGGTCAAGGACCGAAAGTTGCCCGCCGATACACGTATGGCGGTCGCGCCGAAATGCTTCCCGGCGAAACGAACGCAGTCCGGCGTGCCGCGGCGGTCGCGAGTTTCGGCCGGCTTGCGGTCCACGACTGCGCAAGGCACCGCAGCCAAAGTGGGTTCCGCGGCGGTCATGGAGGCAGTAGTTCCGTCCAGCCAAGACTGGAATCCGCAGGCGCTCGAGGCCTTGCTTGGCATCGTGCAGGATGCCGCCGCGGATCCCAAGGCACGGAGAAAAGCGGCGCTGAAAATCGCCGAATTTCTACTGCCCAAATCCAGCAAGAAGGTGAAAGCCCTTCCCGATAAATACGGGTTTGCGATCACCCCGAAACTTGCCAGCGAATATCGCAACATCGAACTTGAGGTGCGGTCTCTCGAGAGGGAACCGACCCGCAAAATCCCCGCCGTTGCGCAAAACATCCTAAAATTAACGGCGCATTCCGATGCGATCCGGGGGCGCCTACAATGCCCCTGTCCGACCAAATATGGCCCTAAGGAAGCGACCCAGGATTACCAAAGACTGAGCCAATTCACCCGGGCACACGATAACAAGATCGCTTTGAGCGAGGTGCGGGATGCCGAGGAGGCACATCTCAAGGCGCGCTATGATACGTTCGCACAAGGCCCGGAGCAAACGGCGCGCCGCCGCCGCCAGGCGCTGCAGGACGCAGAGCGGCAGTTCAAAAACGACCCGCTTAACCGAAAGTTCTCGCGCAAAGACCGAAACGATCTTGTGCTCTTGCGATGGCTTTACCCGGAACCGAGATCAGACTTCTCTAAGCGCGACCAGAACGAGCACGACGACCCGGAAGAGTTTGAAATGGTCCACGGCTACCATCCCTTCAATCGCGAATTGCCGGCTTCGGACGGCAATTTTTATCCGTGGGACTCCAAACTGCGGCCGGCGTCGGCAAGTGCGGCCGACGATCGGCTGGTTAATGCAGCGGATGGGTCGCCAATTTCCCCTGTCACCCCCGGCAACGCGCTTGCGACCGACCCAAAACGAGCCGGTCAAACCACCGAAGTCCGATAAGATTCATCCAATGCTGGCTAAGAATTGCGAGACCGGCGCGGCATCTGCGCCGGCACGCAAGCCAGCCTTGACCGACAACAGTACGATTGCGGTATTGCGGACTGGATGGCGGGTGGAAGAAGCGTAGGCAAGGAGCGAATCTAAAGCGTCAACGGAGAGTATCTTTGCCTGCTTGCCGGCCATTCGGTTCCAAAACGAAGCAAATCAAATTGAAGTCGAGAAAGTAGAGCACAACTTCGCCGGAAGAAAAATGATTGTTTTGCGGTCAATTCGGCGAAGGCAACTGATAAGGTTTTGTTTGTTTCTTTATCAGTTCGGTTTTGTTCCGCAGGGCGTCACTGGTTAGGAAGGATGTATTTCTTAATCAGTTCGAGGTCGTAACTCCAGCGGCGACCGATTAGGAAACCGCGACATAATCCAGGTGGTGCCCGACAAAACTTGGACGAATACGGCCGATATGGTCTTGCCGATTTTGACGGTGTAAGCGATTAGGCGTTTGGTGTTCAACCCGCATTCATTGATACCTTTTCGTCCGTCATGACGTAACCGGGATTGAGCGTCCTGAAGTCCTGCTGCGTCCGCACTGTGCTGCGGTATTCCGGCGTCTTGAGATCGAGGTCAATGAGTTCGTGCACGGGGCCGCCGTGCAGGAGGCGGAGCACTTCGCTTAAAGCGAGGGTTGCGGCTGCGGCGCCGACGAACGGCGCGCCGACGGCCTTACCGGCGAGCAGCGTGACGCCGCAGCGATCGAGTGCGCCGCTCGTGAGCATACCTTTATATGCAGGACGCTCCTTGACTTGGTCGTCGGCCTGCGCGCCGCGCCAAATCTGCGCCGCTGGCCGCGAGGCCGGCAGGGTGTGCAGGCGCACTGCGCGAAAGTCGAGGTGCCCCCGGCCCAGTCCTGCTTCAACCACGAAATCGAATCCGACCTGATCGAGCGCTCGGCGGCCAGCCTCGTTGTCGAGTTCCGCACAAGGCGACGGCGGGCTCATCATCCTGGCGCCGAAACGAGGCATCGAAGAGCCGCTCATGGATCGCGGTGGTGAATCCCCGACGCTCAGCCCAGGCGGCCATGGCACGCGTCTTTTTGTAGTTGATCAGCGTGGCGTCCGTCAGGATTGACGTGCTTTCAGTCGAGGGCGTGAAAAGCCTGCAACAAAAGAGCGCAAGGGCATCAATCCCTTCACTAAAGAGCCGGCCGTATTCAAGGCCAAACCGGCTCGGAAAATTATCAAGGCACGTCCCGTCAAAGCAGCCAAGGACGCGGTGTGAAGCGTCGCCAATAACTCCCATTTATAAGTCGGTCATCATCCATTCTGTGAATGCCTGTTTCCCTCATCCTTCCCGACGCCAGACGCTCGCTAGCCAAGGCTGCTTTTCCCGCGGCAGACCGACAGGACGGTAATAGTGACTAAGCTCAACGAAGCCCGCGGCTGATAGGTGCCGGCGCCACGTACCAAGATCATGGTATGCAGCGTAACGCCCACCACTCCAGCCTTCATCGTTGAGCCCGTGCGGGTTCGAGCTAAACAGCACGCCGCTCGGTTTCAGACTTGCGCGCAGCTCCAGTAATACCCGCGGTAACTCCTGGCTCGGCACATGAAACAGCGTGGCATTGGCGAATATGCCATCGAAACGGTTGGCCGGCAGATCGAGTTTGAGGAAGTCTTGTTGCCAGATTTCGCAGCCGCTGTGGGCTTGCGCCATTACGGCGAATTGAGCGGCACCGTCCAAACCTATCGCGACGTGACCCAGATCGGTAAACACCTTGAGGTCGCGGCCGGGTCCGCAGCCAAAATCCAAAATGGAAAAAGGCGGTTTACCTTCGATGTATTGTAGCAGCGTAGCGATGTTCTGGCTGACATCGTGATCGCGCGTGTTTTCCCAGAACTCTTCAGGACGGTCATTGTAATGGCCGAGCGTGCTATCGGCGATTTTCTTTAGGTCTTGCGGATTCAGCTTCATGCTTGATGAGGTTGATTAGCTGCAAGCGAGAGTCGTTAGTAGTGGTGCGATTATTTTCAATTTGGCGCGTTGGCCTGCAGCAGTTTCTAGTCTTTAGTTTCTCTGCTGTCGATTTTAAATCCTGTCCTTTCCGAGAATTGCATCCCGAATGGATTGGAAGTCGCTCAGTCGACGGTCTCGAAATACATGGTACGGCGGTCGAAATCCGCCGTCGCAGTCCTGGAAGACATTTCTTCGTAATCACGGCGAGGCAATTGCCTCCATCGACATGTGCGTTGTGCTAGACCCGAGACGATCTAGTGTTCGCCAAGCATTGCCGCGACCAGAGCAATGATGTTCTGCTCGATCATGGCAGAGCGTTCCAAGCGACATCCAGGAACGTGTTTCGGTCTCCCGATGTGTATGCGCGATAGGTGCCCCAGAACGAGTTCGCGCAATGCTCGTTTGAGCACCTTGCCGGTACAGCCGACAGGGACCTTGCTGCTGTCCTCGACGACGGCCACGCACAGCGTGAACGGCGGTAAGTCATCGCGACTGAACTGCTCGACCTCACGGAACTTATCGAGGACGACGCTCGGATCGATTGTCTGGCCACGCTCGGGTACGATGATCGCCACTGTCGATTGAATATTTAACGGAAACCGATTTGCGCCGATGACGACGGCGTCGTGAATGCCCGGAATCTTCAGCAGGAGCTCTTCGGTCGGAAGCGAATACAACGGTCCATTGGGCGTAGTGATTACGTCGTAGCTCCGATCGACTTGGTAGAACTCTCCTTCGTCCGTCTTGTATCCGACGTCTCCGGTCAGCCAATAGCCGCCGGGCAGCCTGCCGAGTTGCGTCAACAGCGGTTGGTTGTAGTACCCAGGCGTGAGGGTCGGCGACTTGATGGCGATGTAGCCGATCGGTCCATCTGGCAGTGGATTGCCGGCCGCGTCGACGATAATGACCGAATCAACAAACCAACGCGGCCGGCCGACGCAGCGCCTGGACGCAACGTCATTTGCTGTCGACACCTTTTCGAACTGCGCCATTGCAAGTTCAGAGGAGCCGTACCCGTCAGTAAATCGCGCACTCGGCGCCAAGCGCAGCATCTTGGCAACATGCTTCTCATGCGGCGTGTCGCCCGTGTTGTAGAACCGCTTCACGGAGCCAAACGCGCCCCGAGGCAGGTTCTGTTCCGCCAGCGACGACCAAGTCTGCGCGAACCCGGTCACGATGGTTGGGGCAAATTGCATGATGTTGGCCGCAACGCTTGCCCCTGTAAGCCGGCTGAGTACGAGCGTTCGCAGCTCCAGCATCACAGCCGTCATCAAATAACTGATGCCAGCAGAGTGTGCGGGAGGCATGCCCGTGACCATGCAGTCCTCGGGGTCTTCGATGAACTGTTTCAGCCGCTCGCGTTTTCCGATGAAGTGCTGGCCGTGTGTGTAAACAATTCCTTTCGGGATATTGGTCGTGCCGGAACTGTGGCAGATCATCACCATGTGGTCGGCGGTCATCTTAACCGGCCATTCCTCTGGCAAGGTCCCTTTGGCATTGACTTGATCGGACGGATCGAACTCACCGACAAGCGTTTGGAAACCATTTTGTTTCATGTATTGCGTTACGACGTCAGAAGGCAGCTTGTTGTTGATGATTGCCGCTGTTGCGCCGAGGCTGTTGAGTGCGAGATAATGGACGAAATGTCCAATGCCCGGCTCGAAAAGCGTGCAAACGATATCGTTCTTTCCAATGCCTTGCGCAGCGTACCATTGCGCGATCGAGCGCACAGTCTCGTACAAAGTATCGAGGCTAAATTCAGTAAAAGTTTTGCCTTGCGGCGTCGTGAACGGCCGCTCCAGGAACAGGAATGGCAACGCCTTCGTCGCGCTGACATCCCGAGCCTTGAACAGAAAATTCCCGCAGCCGAGTTCTTTGTCCTCGTACAGCTCGTCTCGCGCCGCTCGCCTCAGTGGCATGTCGTCCTCCTGGCTGTTGGGTTGATACCAGTCAGGCCTCGTGATCAGCATTGTCGCCTTGGCAGGCAAAGGCAACCGCGCGGGTCGCGAACGGGCCCCATTTAGCGCCGCGATGGCCAGAAATGCCCCGCTGCCCCCACTTCAGAAAAGCGCCAGTAAAGCCCGACGGCTGCTTTGCCTACTCGATCACTTCACTGGCAGTGGTGAGTAGCATCTCCGGGATACGGAGTGAGAGCGTCTCTGCAGTCTTTCTGTTGATGACTAGCTCGAATTGGGAAGGCTCTACAACTGGGATATCGGCCGGTTTGGAACCTTTAAGAATGAGTCCCGCATCTACCCCCGCGTGATAATAAGCCGATGTAATACTGGGACCGTAACTCATCAGACCACCGGCCGCGGCGAACTCACGCCATTGATAAATCGCCGGCAACGAATAGCCTGTAGCGAGAGAAAGCACTTGCGCGCGGTGGTTATTGAACAGCGAGTCGGCTGTAACAAGTACTGCACCTACCCGCATCGATGCGAACGCCTGAAAGGCATTGTCAATTTCTTGATCCGATCCGGCTTTTTGGATTTCGAGCTTCAAACCTATCTTATTCCCAGCCTCCTGCAGTTCTCTCAACTCGCTGTCAACGCCCGGACGGCTGGGATTGATGAGAACACCAATCAATGTGGCAGTGGGCTTCATTGCGTGCAGAAACTCTAGTCGCTTGGCGTCCAGTTCGGATGTAAGTCCTGCGGTTCCGGTCGCGTTTCCACCAGGCTTATTAAAACTCGTGACAAGTCCAGCTTTGACCGGATCAGCGACCGTCGCGAAGACGATGGGTATCTCCTTGGTGGCGTCGTGTGCCACGAGCGCCGAGATGGGACCACCGGCTGTGACGATTACAGCTACCCGGAGGCGGATTAGCTCCGCAGCCAGCACGCGCAGCCGATCGTAATCATCGTTAGCCCACCGATATTCGATCCTGAGGTTCTTTCCTTCAGCGAAGCCGGCCTCCTGAAGTCCAGCGCGGAATGCGGTCAACTGATTGCCGCCCCGAGTAGCCTCTGAGCCGGTGGTGAGAAACCCAATGACGGGGACCGCCAATTGCTGTGAATGTAGGGGCCGCGGCCATGTGGCCATTTCAGATGCAATGAGTAACACAAGTGTCGCGCGTGTCAGATTTATCATCGCGGTCGGCCTCGGACCAATTCCGTTTACACCCTTGAACCGATAATACCATCAGACCTCTTACTCTGAGATGGGGAGTTTAGCGCGTTTTTAGGCCGAGCCGCCTGGCGGTTGCGCCGTTAACGGACAAGCCCGCGAAATTGGTCAGCGGCTGAACTGGAATTTCTGCGGGGTCGGCACCCTCGAGAACCATAACGGCTATAGTGCCTGCCGTTTGATAGGCTTCCGTTAAGTCCGTTCCGTAGCTCGCATAGCCACCCTCGTCTGTGAACTCGTGCCATTGGTGCATCGCTGCAACGCCATTGGCTTTCTCGGCCTTGATTACGTCAGAACGGAGATTGTTAAACAGCGGGTCGGCGGCGACGAGCGCTACTTTGATGCCCGCTTGATTCCAGCCCTGGAATGCCTGCTTGATGAGATTTTTGAGAGCAGTTTGGTCGGGGCCTGGCCTTACACTCACGTGGTCGAGGTGAATATTCAGATCGTGCGCCACCTTGTCCAGGGCTGTGCGAGTGGCATCATAGTCCTCGCGGGTGTTGTTTTCGAGCACGCCGAATGTTGTCTGATTAGGCAAATCCTTGTGCACTAGGTTGTACAGTCTAGTCAGTCTGTACGGGTCGACGTCGGAGGTGCGCGCGTCGACGCCAGTCATGTTCGAGGCGGGGCTGGTCAGTTGAGAGAAGCTGGTGAAAACGACATCCGTATCGGTGTTTGCTTGGCTCTGTGCGTCGAGAATAGCAAAAACAGAAGGAGGGCCACCGGCCGCAATGATCAAGTCCAACCCTGAATTGCCAGCCAACGTGGCGGCATTTTTCGCCAGCAAGCCGGGATCGTCGTTAGACCAAAGGGTTGGAGCGGGATCCAGTGTGAGGTTTTCGTTCACTATATAGTGGTTGGCGGCTAGTATAGCGAGGAACGCCTTGATTGACTTGTTATTGATAGAACCAGCGCTTCCACTATGCAAAATTCCAATCGTCTTATTTGGCTTTGGGGGCGGTGTATTCTTTTTTGACACTGCACTCTTCTTTGACTTTGCACTCTTCGCACTTCTCTTTGACTTTACGCTCTTCTTCTTTGCCATGGTGATACCCCTGTCTCGCCGTATGAAACCAGATGGTCCCTTGAGACCAGATGAGTGCCTTGTCCTACAGGGTGAAGGCTGCCAGCGACAGATTGTAATGACTGAAGCAGCGCGCCGAAAGGGGCGTGGTGACGGGACTGCGCGCGCAACGAATGTCCGCTGGTACAAGACTAATCACTGGACGAAAATCGTCTCGATTTCAGAGGTTTGAGCAGGTCGGCTGATCGAATCCTAGTTCCCCCGCCAGTCCATGGTGCTATTTTTCTATGTTGTTTTTCAATAGCTTATGTGATGGACCGAAATCTCGCAGGTACAGGCTTCAGGTACAAACTGCAATCCGACGGCCCAATTCGAGCGCCGGCTCGTGGAGCGGCGTGTGGCTGAGAACGGGCAGAAGCGCAGAGACGGCACCCCTATCCCGGACAACCATATCGGCCTTGGGCCAAACAATACTAGCGTGCGGCAAACGCTCTCGCAGGATTTCGCTCTGGACGCGCAAATCCTCGCGGAGTTGCTCGAGTAGCCCGTTTGAAGCGCACGCATCCTCAGTTCTCGCCATAAGAATCGCGTTGCCTAGCGAGGCTGCCACTGCTTCGCCAGTGGTGCTTTGATGAAGAACCGCGTTTGCCAGTTTTCTTAGCCCTTGCGAATAAGGTAATTGAATGAGGCTGGCTGACTTCCGCTTCTGGCCCAAAGCAGACATTGAACCAGCGCCGATCAACGTCCGCTATGAAGAAATGTCGGACCATCGTTGGCCAAGCCATTGCTCGGACGCTTAGTACGGTTGTCAGACACCGGGCGCAACTCTCGGATCATGGTCAATTCTCGACTCGTTGTTGGAGCCGACCGGACCAGGGTCGCCGTTTGTCTTTCGGGAGCCGCTTGGGCAGGCCAGGGAAGTCAAGATAGCTCTATCCGGACTATTTGGAAGGTTTGTGGCGCGTGTCGACAATCAGTCGTCGCTGACAATCTTTTCTGGCGTCGGCCGAGCAAGTTCGCAGATACCGCCTACAGCCGATCTCGACACCAAAATAAACAAGATCTGCTGCGAGAAGACGCGCCGATCGCCAAGGCCATCAATGCGAACGAATGGCCGATCGACAAATCGGCATGGTTCAAGCGAGTGAGCAGTTTACCGGCCAGGAACTGAACAAAACCATGACAGGTAGAGCGAAGTTAAATCGGCATGGCTGCTTCTGTTAGGAAAGCATCATTTCATTATCAATTCGGCTCGGCTCTGCAAATCAGAGCCGCCGTTGAGCGGTAACGATGGGGCGGTCACCTAAAATCGCTCAGTCGTTCACGGGCGCAGAAGTACGATACGTGAAGGGCACTCGCCGTACCCAGTGCTCACATCCATCACCGTCCTCAAAGCAAACGTCGGCGCGAAACGATCGAGGTCGACGAGCGGTCATCTCTTTCAAGACGCAGTTAATCTCGACGTCATGCCTTGCGTGGGGCAGCAATAGCCACTCAGAGTTATCTGAGCCACTAACTGCCAACAAATGATGATCTGTGGTCACGCCGCGCAATCGAAAATGCTTTAGCGTCACTTTTCCAACGGAGGCGTTCGTTACGCGCCAGACGCCGCGCAATTGTGCGATTTCCTCCGATCTAAATGGTTCATTCGTCCAAAAAGTACCGCGCTCATAAGTCACAAATTGGAGCCTAGCCCTTCTTGACTTTGTGGAGCCGCGCCATCGGCGAACCAATATCGAGCTGCCACAAATAAAGACGATGAAAAGCAGGATCCAGACGACCAATATCGTCATCCAGTCCTGGACGAGAGCAGCCTTCCAGATTTCAGGGTTGAACAAATCCATTTGATTTCAAGCAATGACCTGAAAAGAACAAATATTGCGATTATCTTCTTTGCTTATGTGACGACCTACGCGCTCTGTTCTTGCCCGGATCACCCAGCCAGAAGTCGAGCCTGTGACCACGATGCGCCTTCATTCCGAGAGCATCGTCGCAAAAATCAATGATGTAGAATTCGTCCTTTGGCGGGGGCATAATCACTTGTCTTTCAGGGCTGAGATCGCGCGCACTCGCCGCCAAACCGGCGATCTGACCATGAGGTTTGTTGCTTAGCCTACTCCAAATTGAACAATCTCGCTGCGCAAATCGGGACGCGACGCTTGTCCCTTCCGAAAATGTGATCCCCACGGATTCGCAACATCAGGCAGAATCGTCACACCATCTAGTTCGATGCTTACGATCCTGCATACGCGATGCGGGCGGCGGGTTGAAGGGTGTCTTTCATACGGCGTTCCGACCTTCAATAAAGTCGATGGCAAGTTATATAACTCTGCGTAGCGGTGATTAAAGACGACAAGCCGCCTGTCCGCATCGAACATGCACAGACCGTGCGTCATGTTTATTGGGGGGAATAGCTGCCGCGCGGTTCAATACTCGCCGAGGCAGCTAATGACCCAAAGCGGACATCGAAGCTCTCACTTATGCTGTCCACTATGCAATACTCGCGGCGTAGGCCGAGGCTCCGCATCGCTGGCACCGCGCTCGTATCGGCGCGGCAACCAACTGGCGAAGCGCCACCAATTGATGGCGGACCGGGAGGGGGCGTTTCTGCGCAGCAGCGTCGCCCCTTAACGCAGCGACACGTATCCCTACCGCTGGCATCCAGAGGAGTTTAACCTGGGCTTAAACCCCCAGTGGTTGACTACCAACAGATAATCAGTCGAGCATCACCAACATAGCGCGCAGTTGTTGCGGCACATCGTCCAAGGTCGGGCCGAAATAAACTCGTAACTCATCCGCGATTGCCATTTGCACAGTCGAAAGCAGTTCCCGCTCCGCCGGCAAGCGATGTGACACTTGATGACGTGCTGGCGTCTCTGAAAGAACTGCCCCGATCAAATACGAAACCTGTAGCAACATGAGAACGGCAAACACGATCAGGACAATTCTCCCACCTGTAAGACCAAGGGAAGAGCCGAAGACTACGGCAATCACAGCGAAAATGGTGCTTGCTGGGATGAGCGCCCAAACTTTGAGCCGCGCGAGTCCACAAGCCGCCCCCGCTGCACAAGCAATCGACAGGACGGCCAACATATCAATCTTCCTTTCGCAACTGCACAAACGGTCAGGAACGACTTAACCGCTCTTCAGATAGAATCTTGGTTCCTTTCCGGTTCCAACAACCACCCAAATCACAATGGAGATATGCGGCTGCTCTTGGGCTTCCAGAATCCCCCATCCTGAACCCAAGCCCGGCCACCCAAAGAGCGTCGCGTGCCTGTTCCGACGCCCGACTCCGGAGATGATTATCTGGGCATTCCCGATTTCCTACGGCGCACACCGTCGTCCGTGATCGAATTCGCCAAGGCGGCATAGAGGCGCGAGGCGTCACCACTGGGCAATTCGGCGTCTCGGTCAAGCGCGGCGCGGCCGAGACTGAGGCTTATTTTGTCGGCACACGGCTTGAGGCCGAACGCGAAGCCAAACGGTTGCGATCAAGCGTTATTGTACTGCCTGGTCCGAAGGAGCGCCGGCCCAAGGGCCCTCGATAAGCCGTTGCTAGGATAGGCAGTCGCCCCACGGTTGCCCCTAGTCACGCGGTCGCACAGCATCACGCCTAAAGCAAATGACGTAGTTTAGCGTGCGCAGTGTGATAGACTGAAAGTGCGGCGGCTCCCGCCCCCTGTCAGCGAAGCACGGCGAGAAATGCCAAAATTGAATCTTGGATGCGGCAATGATACCCGGCCGGGCTGGACGAACCTTGATCGAGCAAATCTTCCAGGCGTAGACGTTGTTCACAACATGGACGTACTCCCGCTACCATTTTCGGCGGAAACATTCGATTATGTGCTTTGCCAGGATGTCCTAGAGCATGTCGATTATCCCGCGCTGTTGAAGGATATTCAGCGCATCATGCGTGAGGGCGCAACGCTCCATATCCGCGTTCCACATTTCACTTGCGCGAACGCCTTCGGGGATCCCACGCACAAGAACTTTTTCACATCGGACACTTTCGATTTCTTTGTTGATGGGGGGAGTATCCGAAATTATTATTTTGATTTTTCCTTTTCGCGGGCAGACAATCTCAAAATCGATTTCGGCCCGCGCGCGTTTCGGCCATTGAACCATTTGGTCAATCGGAGCCGCGACATGCAGCGATTTTACGAGAGATCACCGCTTCGCCTTTTTCCAGCAACAAACATAGAAGTTGATCTGATAAAATAGATCGCCTCGAAAATTAGCCCATGGGGCACGACGCGGCCCATGCGGCGACGTCGACATCACAGAATCCAGTCGGCACCGTCGCGCTTCCAGGTCAACTCATTGGCGGTCGAATCGGGTCATGGTGCGGTCGCCTCTTGCTTGGCCGCTTGCGGCAGCCCGCGGCGTGCGCGCAATGCTTCTCGAACCAACTCCCACACAATCCTGCGCGGCTTGCATTGCCGGTGACGTGCGATCTCCTCGATCTCGGCGGCCACGTCGCCAGGCGGTGGACAGTTGCGCCAGTTCGCCCAGCAGTCCGATAAGCTGGATCATTGGCACGTTGGTGATCACGGGTGCTCACACTCAACGACATTACCGCAAAGAAAGGCGCAGACGGGTCGGTACACGTTCAGTTCGGCGGCTGCGACGATAAGACCCCCAACTGTCTGCCGATTATGCCGGGCTGGAACTACATGGTGCGCCTCTATCGCCCACGCCCCGAAATCCTCACCGGGAAATGGAAATTCCCGGAGGCGCAGCCGGTCAATTAAGCGCGCAGAATGCCGGTGATTGGCGCAAAGCGGACGTTCGGCACAGTCACGACAAGTCCACGCCGAACCGTTTGAGATCGGCGAGCGAGCAATGGGCCAGAGCTCCCTCGTGGGTGGCACGCAGGACAACTCGGGGCGCTTGGTTGGCTTTGAAGGCTTCCTGCCAGCGTGGTGCACATAAGCACCAACGGTCGCCTGCTTTCAGACCAACAAAGCCGTGTTCCGGCATCGGCGTCGACAGATCGTTCCCACGCGATTTGGAAAATTCGAGAAACGCGGAAGTCATCACGATACAGACCGTATGGCTACCAACGTCCTCACGCCCCGTATTGCAGCAGCCGTCCCGATAAAACCCGGTCATCGGCTTGATCGAGCAGATTTCAAGCCGCTCGCCGAGTACGTTGCGGGCCGCTGTCGGCCTCCTGCCTCCACTACCGCTTTCGTCTCTGAGCACGCCTTTTACCTCAGGATTGTGTCCGGGGATGTCGCTTAACAGGCGCCGCCCGCGTAGTAGCGGCACTGAAGAAATTAAACGCCGTCCCTCATTTGTACTCTCAGCTAACCCTAGTGGGTAGGTGCTCGCGGATGACCATCGCTCCCTTGCGGAGCGTCAGGCGTTGGGTCGGGTACTCACGCATAGCCGCGTCGAACGCCGCATTGGAGATCGTGATCGAGGCGGATGCGTTGATTACCCAATGGATGTGCTCCCCGTAGCGGTCCCACACCTCGATACGAAACGCGCTGACCGGAAAGATGTCGTGCAAGTTTGGGTTGGACAGTTCGCGCAGCAACTCTTCCATACGAAAATAAGCATTCGATGACGCGCCCCAAAGGTCTTTGCATTCCGCGCGTAGCTGTTCGAGCAGGCCGAGCGTTTGGAGCTGGCCATCGTTTTCGGCGTCATCCGACATGAGAACATTTAGTGAACATACGCCCGAAAAATCAAGTGAAATGAATTGGTTGACTCCAGCGAATCAATGGCCAGATTCGTTTTGTCCCCGTTGCGTAGGAGTATCTCGTGCCCCCAGCTCGCCCGTATTGGAAGGGCTACCTCAAACTCGCGCTTGTTTCCTGCCCGATCGCCTTGTACTCGGCGGCATCGTCTAGCGAACGAGTTGCGTTCCGACAGATCAACAAGAAAACGGGCAATCGCCTGCGTCAGCAACTCGTCGATGAGGTCACGCGGGAGCCGGTTGAGAACTACGACAAAGGCCGGGGATATGAATACGCGAAGAACGCCTACATGCCCGTAGAGGATGAAGAGCTTGACGCGATAGCGATCGAGAGCAACCACACCATTGAGATCGACAAATTCGTCCCGCGCGTCCAAATCGATGAGCGATATCTGGAGAACCCGTATTATCTGATGCCGAACGATCAAGTGGGACAGGAGGCGTTCGCGGTGATCCGCGAAGCGATGCGCGGAAAGAAGATGGTCGCACTAGGCCGCGTCGTTCTGGCAAAGCGGGAACGGATCATCATGCTCCAACCGTGGGGCAAGGGCGTCATGGGCGCCACACTCCGCTACGGTTATGAAGTGCGTGACCAAAAGGAGTTCTTCGACGATCTGCCAGAGGTAAAGATCGCTCCGGACATGCTGAAGCTGGCCGAACACATCCTCGCGTCGAAAGAGGCGGACTTTGACCCGTCTGAATTTGTAGACCACTACGAAGAGGCTGTGGTGGAAATGCTGAAAAAAAAGCAAGCCGGCATAACTGTACCCAAAGGCGAACAAGCAGCTCCACCTGCGAATGTCGTGAATTTGATGGACGCTCTTAAGCGCAGCATCGCGAAAGAGAAAAAGCCGACAGCAAAAGGAAAGAAACGAATCCAAGGGCAGGGCGAAATGCTGCTCCCGATCTCCGGAAAGAAAAGCGGCAAGGAAGCTGCGAGGCCGGTGGCTCGTTCTACAGGTCGGCAGCGTAAGATTGGGTAATCCAAACTCTTTTGTTAGCGTTGTTTCCGGATCGAGCCTCGTGCTTGAGTAGCCCCGACGCAGTCTGCGTCCAGTGGGTCGGCTCAGGGCCAGACTTGAAGGACGCATTTGACCGACAGGTTGGGGGGTTTGAGGCAGCAGACGCGGCCTCATTTGCCTACTTGTCATTTTCGTCAAGTGGCGATTTGGAGGACAGGTCATGAAATTCGTTGAACTACGGTCCGAAGATGGAGAGGAATGCTTCTGCGTGAATGTCGATGCGATTGCTTATACCAAAGTCAACAAAAGCAGGGCGGCTGACGTAGAAATCTTTCTCAGGGGTGGCTTCAATATCACCGCTCATGTTGTGGGGAAGGACGCAGATATTCTGCGCGATGCAATGGGATTGAAGCCATGGTCAGCAGGGAGGGGTTCGTGAGAGTCGCGACATTATCATTCGCACTGTGGCTGCGCAGCGATGCTGATGGCCACGACGGGATTGATGGCTTGCTCTAGCGCCACTGTGCGCGTTAAGCGGTTGCGAGGCCTTGAAGGCGATCACATCGGCAAGATCGCTATCGTGATATCCGCCTGGCACGCCGCGAGCGCGGCGGCGAAATCCCGGAACGCGAGGACAAAATCTCACTTTTGAATTCGTAAGAATAGACAGGAAGCCCAACAGCTTTTCAGTTCGGCGGGCTGTTCAACGATCCGAAGGCGGCTGCCCGCTCCACCATCCGTGAGAACCCGGGAGCCGTGAGCGGTGCAGGGGTGTCCAGCGGGTAGCGAAAATCTCCGATGCCTTCGCGACTGGGCAGAACTGACCATAGTTTGCTGACATGTGCCCGATGTAGTCGCCGGCGGCTGGAACTGCCAGTACGAAAAACAGACTTGGCGGAACGAGGCGCCTCGGCCACATGTCGGCGCGACGCCGCGATGCGCGGCGCTTTCAAATTCAATACCAACGGCTATCCAATCCAGGATTTCCATCTCACCAAGGTCGCAAAGCGCCCCAATGGCAAATTCCAGACCGAGATCGTCCAGAAGGTATTCGAGAATTATGGCGACCGTTACGCCAAGGATTGCGTGCCCGTTAACTAAAAGCTGAGCCTGTGTAACTTCGGCACCGGCATGGCGCCGCCACAACAGAGGGAGGAAACAAGACGATGAAAAGCGAGATCACCGGCATCACCCGCGCCAACGAGGGCATGCAGGGCATTTCATGGAATATCCTCGGCCAGACCTATGTGCCGAAAAACTGCACCGAGCATTCCTTCTCCTGGCATGCGACGCTACCGCCGGGCACCTTCGTGCCGCCGCACATCCATCCGGATCAGGATGAATATCTGTATATGCTGGAAGGGAAGCTCGATTTCATGCTGGCAGGCGAGGAAGCTCAGGCCAGCGCGGGCGACCTGATACGCCTCGGGATGGGCGTGCCCCACGGCATCTTCAACAAATCCGATCAGACAGCGAAAGTGCTGTTCTGGGTATCACCAACCCGCAGGCTGTACGACCTGTTCAGGGGCCTTCACAACCTGAAGGAACAGAAGCCGGAGGCCGTCGTGGCGCTGGCCGCGGAATACAACGTCCACTTCCTGCCGCCTCCTCCGGGAGCATAAGGCACGTTATTGGGCCAAGGGTTGAAACCATCATTGCGAGCCACCGGGTTGGCGCAAAGCGCCGCCCGATGACAGGCTCCGTCGCTTCGCTCCTCGCAATGAGGACAACACCGTGACGACGGTATGCAGCGGTTAACTTACGCCCGCACCGCCGCCAGCCCCCGGAAGCACTGCAAATCCAGCCTTGCTGGCGTAACCATGCACGATCGCTTCGCGCTGGGAATAGCTCAGCACGTTATCGACATTGTCGAAGCCGTTGGGAGCGATCTGTTCGACCGCGTCGATCACGCCTTCCGGGCCGCCGCGCCGGTTGGAGCGCACGATTTCCGCTGTCATCGGCAATCGCTTCTGCTCGTAAGCCATCAGGGCCTGACGCGGATGTTCGGAAAGCGCCAGCTCATCCGCAAGACACCGTGCATCGAGGATGGCCTGCGAGGCGCCGTTCGATCCCACCGGATACATCGGATGCGCGGCATCGCCGAGCAGCGTGACGCGGCCGCTGGACCAATAAGGCAGCGGATCGCGGTCGCAGGTCGGATATTCATAGAAATCGGGCGTCGCCGAAATCAGGCTGGGCACGTCGACATAGGGCACCGAGAACCGCGCCACATGCGGCATCAATTCCTCTCGCTTGCCCGGCCGCGACCAGTCCTCGCGGCGCGGCGGTGGCGCGTTGCCGTCACCGACTTTAACCAGCACCGCCCAATTGGTCAGGCGGTTGGTGGGAGTTGATCCTTCCGCGATGGGATAGACCACGACCTTGGCATGCAGGCCACCCGCGACGATCATCGACCGGCCGGTCAAAAACGCCGGCCAATCGCGCGCGCCGCGCCACAGCATCAGCCCGTTCCAGCAGGGCGGACCTTCGTTGGGAAACAGGGTTTCGCGCACCCGCGAATGAATGCCGTCGGCGCCGATCAGAATATCGCCGCGCACAGTCTTGATGTGCGCACCGGAGCGATCGAAGAAATGCGCGGTGACGCCGGCTTCGTCCTGGGTGAAGGCCCCTAGCCTGCAGCCGGTGTGAATAGCCTCCCGCCCGAGCCGCTCCTCGACCGCGCGATGGATCACGCTCTGCAGCCGGCCGCGGTGGATGGAGAATTGCGGCACGTCATGACCGGCATCGATGCCGCGGGATTCGCGCCAGACTTCCTGGCCGAGGCGATTGAGATAATACAGGTTGTCGGTGCGGATCGCGACGTCGTCGAGCTTTTGCAGCAGGCCGAGGCCTGCGAGCTCGCGGATCGCATGGGGGAGCGTATTGATGCCGACGCCGAGTTCGCGGATCGTGTCCGATTGCTCGAACAGTTCGCAGCCGATTCCGCGGGCGCGCAGCATCAACGCTGTGGTAAGGCCGCCGATTCCACCGCCGACGATGATCGCCTTCATCGCATGACTCCACTCAACACCTACGCAACGGCCGCTGACGTCGCATGGCGGATCACGCCGCCGCAAGCGGCTTTGTCCCGGTGTAGTCACCGACAGCCGGAATTGCCAGTCCGAAAAACAGACTTGGCAGAGCGAGGCGCCCCGTCCACATGTCGGCGCGACGCCGCGATGCGCGGCACCGTTTCCTTCAGGTTCAGGTCGCCTCGTGTCACGGCGCCGACATCGCAAGGAGTACTCCGCAATGACCGATTACGTCCTAATCCACGGCGCGTGGCATGGTAGCTGGTGCTGGGCGCGCGTGCGTCGCCTGCTTGCGGCGGGCGCGCACCGAGTGTTCACGCCTACGCTAACGGGTGTCGGAGAACGCTCCCATCTCTTGAGCCCCGACGTCGGCCTCGACACCCATATCGCCGATGTGGCCAATCTCATGATTTGGGAGAACCTACGCGACGTCGTCCTGGTCGGACACTCCTACGGCGGTGTCGTCGTGCGCCACGTCGCCGACCGGGTGCCGGACCGGATTCGCTCGCTGGTCTATCTCGACGCCTTCGTTCCCGACAACGGCAAAGCCCTTTTCGACTACCTGCCAGATGACGGCAAGAGCGACCGGGAACTGGCTGTGGCCTACGGCGATGGCTGGAAGGTCCCGCCGCGCCCGGCGTCGTTCTTCGCGGTCAATGCGGCAGATGCCGACTGGGTGGATCGGCAGTGCACGATGCACCCGCTGTCCAGTTTTGAAGCGCCGGCACGGATCAGCGGCGCCTGCGACGACATCGCAACCATCGGATACATTCTGGCACGTGGCTTTGACAGCCCTTTCGAGCAGTTTTACGCCAAGGCAGGGGAGCGCCGCTGGTGGCAAGCGGAGCTTGCATGCGGGCATGATGTGATGCTCGACATGCCCAACGAGCTCACCGCCTTGCTACTGCAGCGGACATAAAGCGCGATACCGGCCTTCGTTCGGCAGCTATTGATGCTGTGGACGGCGCCCACTCTACGGCATCGATGTGCCAAAGGTGGTTGCGTTAAGCGAACCACATTGAGGGGAGCCGTCCATGGGCGAGGTTAGCACAATTGGTCTCGATATTGCGAAGGCTGTATTCCAGGTGCATGGGGTTGACGGTGCGGGCACGGTGGTAATCCGCAAGCGCGTCAGTCGCGCGAAGATGCTGAAGTTCTTCGCCGAGCTGCCGCGGTGCCTGGTTGGGATCGAAGCCTGTCCGTCAGCGCATCACTGGGGTCGCGAGCTGACTGGACTTGGTCACACCGTCAAGCTGATGCCGCCGAGCTATGTGAAGGCCTATCTCAAGCGCAGCAAGAATGATGCGAACGATGCGGCAGCAATCTGCGAAGCGGTGACGCGACCCTCGATGCGGTTCGTTGCGATCAAGACGAGACAACAGCAGACGGCCTTGATGTTGCACCGGACCCGGCAATTGCTGGTGCGTCAGCGCACGATGCTGAGCAATGCGCTGCGCGGGCACCTGGCCGAACTCGGCGTCGTGTCGGCCAAGGGCCGCAACGGAACGGCAGAACTGCTGCGCATCATCGCTGACGCCAAAGACCACCGGATTCCCCCGGCCGCCCGCAGCATTCTCGATGTGCTGGCGCGGCAGTACGGCGCGATCGGGACCGAGGTTGGATCCATCGATAAGAACATTCTGGCCTGGCATCGCTCGAGCGAGGCGAGCCGGCGGCTGGCGGAGATCCCGGGCATCGGTCCGATCGTCGCGACGGCTCTGGTTGCCGAGATTGGCGACTGGAAGGCGTTTGTATCGGGGCGCAACTTTGCCGCCTGGATCGGGTTGGTGCCCAAGCAGCACACGACCGGTGGCAAAGACAGGCTCGGCAGCATCACCAAGCAGGGCAATCGATACTTGCGATGGTTGCTGGTCGTCGGCGCGACAGCCGTCATCCGCTATGCACAGAAGCACGGAACCAGGAACCGGCCATGGCTCGCACGATTAATGGAGCGCCGACCGGCCAAGGTGGCGGCGGTGGCGCTTGCCAACAAGATCGCGCGGATGGCCTGGGCCATCATGGTTCGCGGCGACAGATACAAAGAGCCGAAGCTGTTAATGGCGGCATGACGGAGGCCATGAGATAGATCGGCAACACCAATTGGCGAGGGCATGACGACGTAATGCAGATACGGTCGTTCCGGGGATCGGGAGAACCCGTTTGGGTCAACGCATAGTCGAATGCGTATTTTCGATTGGGACCCGATCCGCGCAGAGCATTAGGGCCAGCGGCCATACCTGCCGCATCAACAGGCCGGACACGTGACCGCACCCGACCAATGCTGCAGCTACGTCAGAAAGTTCTTGCCAGGGCGCCGTCCACACGTGACCCAAAGCGGACTCTAAACCGCTCGCGTCATTCGACACTCGGCAGGCAGGCACTCGCGTATCGCGGCGAACATCGCCAAGTTGCCGAAACTGTTGAAGGGCCGAACCAGAAGCCTAAAAGCGTTATTCGCCTTCGCTTCCGCGGTGGAGAAAACCTGGGCGAGTTGTCACGCCTGACAACAGTTTGCGGCCGACGATTTTAATGTTTGAATGACTACATTCCCGATGCCCGCCGCCGCTTCCAATTCGTCATCCGACACGTCGAAAGTGAGAACGTCGTCCTCAAGTGTTTTAGTGGCATTCAAATCCATGTCGATCATGATATTGGCTCCATGACACCCTTGGCTTGGAATAAAGAGGCCGCCAAACAAGCGACCTCTCGCATGCAGTATTGTGGGTCAGTAGTTGACGGCTAATTTGCAAGACCCTCAACTATGAACGCCAGTGAGTTCGTTGTCTTCATGCGGCCCGCATTGACCTCCTTTTGTGCTGGCGAGCTCCAAAAGGCCTGAGCCTTCTCGACGCTATCGAATTTGATAAGGATCAAGCGCTCCGGAGGAGTTCCATCCAGGCCGGTAAATTTTGTATTGCGAATAATGTACTCGCCGCCCGTAGATTTAAGCTCTCCCATCGTCGCGTTCGCTTTATCGATTACGTCGGTCTTGAAGGCGGCAGCGTCATTAATTTTCAGAATCGGAATGACAACATAAGCTGGCGGCTTGGCTTGGGCATGGAGTCCCTGAATCGTCCCGCCTCCGATAGCTATGCCGGCGATCAGCGCAAAAGCTAACTTGTAATTCGTTTTCATGTCTTCCTCCCTGTTGATTGCAGGCGAACCGTACCACGCCTCTGATAGCTGCTAAATGACATCGAAGCCCGCTTGTGCCATGTCCGCTTTGCGCCCAAAAGCTGCCGCGGCTTGACCCGAAGCGGGCATCCAGCGCCTCGTTCGATCATCTCGTCGGCGCGGAGTAGGATCGAACCCGGCAGCGTCACTCCGATAACCTTGGCGGCCTTCCGCGAGCTTCACCTGAGCCGCCGCCTTGGGGAAATCTCAGGCCTTGATCTGCGCCAGTAACGATCCAAGACGCGGAGTAGGCGGCGGGTTCTCTTCTCGCGACGCGTCTGCTCACGACTTCGGGACGGCCAGCCACCAGCCGCAGAGCATGGCGAAGAACGCGAAGCCCATGACCAGGCGCGGCCCGGCGCTGGGCGCGGCGGCGCGATGCCGATCACGCGAACTAGAAGCGCTCATTCGGCAGGTAGCGGAACCGTCGTATTTCTTCTTCGGTGAGCTCTCTGACAACGCGGACTCGCACTACCCCCTCGGTGGCCCGAACGGCTGCCATCGCCTGCTCGGGAGTCCCGCCCGGCGCGTAAAAGTTTTCCAGAATTGGGCGGCCCTCAGGCTCATTTCCAGGGATGAATGCCTCGATCTCGAAGAGTGGCATGTTTGTTCCCCCCCAATCCGACAAACATAGAGCAGTCGGGCGCTGAGTCGCTAGGTGCGGGGTCTTTGATCGAACCTCTGCTCGCGACTCCGTCGGCTCGCGCGGCTGCCGGACTTGCTTCGCGGGTAGCGCTCGGTGCGTCCCTCTATGCTGCCAATTCAGCCCGGCGCAACGCCCGGGCTCAGCGAGATAATTTCAGTCTTCACAGAGCCGCACTCCACGCAGTCGAGTTTGTGAAGGGCGAGATCGCGGCGCGTTGGATGTGGCTCTATGTAGGACTGCATCGTCTTACGGCATTTCGGGCAGGTGTCATCGACAAGCAACGTCAAAGACATAATTTGCGCCTTCCATGATCGCCTTTCGCGCCGGGCGAGCGAAGAATGCTGAAAGGGTGTGGGTATCGTCGTAGCGGTCAACGGTCGGCTGTGGATATGTGGATATTGGCGCTGGATGGCAGACGCCTGCCGTGGCCGCTTTTGGGAGTAAAGCGGACAATCCGACTTGACCGCGCAGTGGCAGCTTTTGACCCAAAGCGGACATGGCGTGCTTGATCTTGCCCAGGCCCAAGGGGAAATTTCAGGCGCGCACGAAGTCGACGCGGGTGTAATATCGCAAATCGGTCTTACGCTCGGCTGCCCCACAATATTGGGGGGCGAATTTTAACGTACCGTTGTATTTGGCGTGAAGAGGACTGTTGCCCCCCGATGCTGATCACGAACAGCGCGACTACGACTCCGTTGCCTCCCGTAGCTTCAGCTGCATCGGCGTGGAAGAAGCCCGCTTACGTTCCGCTCGACCGTGACGGGCCGGTATCGCAGCCTTACGATCCGCCGGCAGCCGGGTTCGCAGAAAGGTCTGTTTTCGAATTGTTCGAGCGCATTGCGTTGCGGGCGCGGGACGCCAGCGCGCTTACCGACGGGCTGACGACGCTGACCTACGCCGAAGTGCACAACGAAGTTCGGCGCTTGGCCGGTGCAATCGCAGCGTTGGTCCCCGCAGGGCACGCGGTGGCGGTTCTGTTGCCAAATGGCCCGCCAAGCGTAATCGCTGTGCTCGCCTGTCTGGCGGCCGGCCGTTGTTGCATTATCCTCAACGCCGATCACCCACCCGAGCGGAATGCCGGAATTCTACGCAATGCTGGGGCATATGCGGCTGTTGTCGGCAGGAGGGATTACGCCGCGGCATCTATTCTGTCCGATGGATGTTTGCCAATCGACTTCGACGCCACGGCGGTGCCCGGGATGCAGTGGACGGGAACGACAACGCTCGGTTCGGATGATCCAGCGATCGTTCTCTACACCTCGGGTAGTACTGGAGAGCCGAAGGGTATCGTTCTGTCGCAGGCGACGGTCTTGACGCGGACCCGCAACAATATCGTCGCCATGCATCTCAGCCCAGCGGACCGCTTCCTATCGCTCGGCGCCCTTGGCACAACCGCGGGGTTGGTCGCGAGTATGGTAGCGCTGCTCGGCGGCTCGCTGCAGTTCGTCAAGAACATCTCCGCCATGGGCGCGAGCCTCCTGCTCGACCTGATCCGCGACCGGCAGGTCACCATAGTCTGGGGCGTACCGGTAGTGCTGCGCTTGCTATTCGAGGCCGATGCGGCGGCTGCGGCGCTGGCCAGCCTTCGCGTGGTGCGAACCTTTGGTGATCGCCTGTTGAGTACTGAGTGTGCCGCATGGCGTGCCTCGCTGCCGGAGACGTGCCATCTCGCGATCACCTACGGACAAACCGAGGCGACCACGGCGCAGTGGTACGTGCCAAGAGACTTCACGGCGGATGTCGCAGCGTTGCCGACCGGTTATCTGCTACCGGAGCATGAGTACGCTATCCTCGATGAGGAGGGGACTGTCGCCGCCGAGGGCGAGGTCGGCGAGCTGGTGCTGCGAAGTCGCTACGTCGCTCTGGGCGAATGGGATCACGGTGCGGTGATTGCGGGGCGCTTGCGGCCCGACCCCGTCGATCCGAAGAGGCGCATTCTACCTACCGGGGATCTGGTGCGATTGCGACGGGACGGCCTGCTGCAGATCATCAGTCGCGTGGACCGACAGGTGAAGATCAACGGTCAGCGCGTTGAGCCAGCGGAGGTCGAGGAGGCGTTGCGCCGCGTCTGCGGCACGACTGCGGCCGTGACCGCCGTGCGACGCGAGGACGGAGATGATGACCTGCTGGCCTTCATAGTCGCGGCCGACCCAACGGATCTGTCCCTACCGGAGCGAGCGCGTGCGGCGGTGAGCAAATCTTTGCCGACCTACATGCAACCGGCGCGAATTCTCGTCGTTGACGGATTTCCTCTATTGCCCGGTGGCAAGGTCGACGAAAAAGCCCTACTAGCGCTCGCCGACGCGACACCCCACAAGCGTCAGCAGGCTGTGCACACGCCGGCGGCGACACCGCGGTTCAGACGCGCCGTGGCACGGGCGTGGAGGCGCACGTTGGACAGGGAATCGCTCAGGGCCGATACCCCGTTCAACGAAGCAGGAGGAGACTCGGCTGATCTCCTGAAATTCATTTTTTATCTCGAACAAGAAAGCCGCAGTACGCTTCCGCTCGAGACCTTTTACGCGGCGCTACGACCTAGCGAATTTGCTGAGCGCTTGGATGCACACCTCGGCAACGGTCTGGTCGCTGAGGATGGGGCGGGCACGCGGCTGTTCCTGATGCCGGGATTGGGAGGGGACGAGCCACGATTGGTGTGTTTCCGCGCGGCTTGTGGCACGTCCTTACGCGTGGTTCCGGTTACCTATGGCAACTGGACGGAATGGGTCGCCGACGATCTTGACTTGATGGCGCTGGTGCAGCGCCTAGTCGCCATGATTGAAAGCGCGGCGCCCCATGGCCCGTTGTTCCTGGCGGGCTACTCTTTTGGCGGATACGTCGCCTACTTGACGGCTGCCACGCTGTCGGCGGCCGGGCGACCCGTAGCGTTTCTCGGGCTCCTCGATGCGTGGCATGCAGCGCCCACGCCGATGACGCGCCGTCAAAAGTGGCAGCTGCTTCTCGGCGCTATCCGCGGAGGCAACGTGGCGCGCTCGCTTGCCCACTTCATTCGCGTCGGCCTTGTCCGCCGCCTGGTCAGCGCGCGCTGGGCGCCGCTATTGCGACTGACGGCGCGCCTAGGCCGCGCACCCCTGCCGGGCAGGGTCGGCTATCACCTTCACTGGCGTCTCAATCGCTATCTGATGGTGGAAATGGTGAGGCGACAGCAGGGACGGATGGCCGGCTCGATAAAGCAATTGCTCGCGCCGACGGTGCTGTTCCGCAGCAGCGCGCATTCTGGCTGGTCGGCCGAAGATCTCGGATGGCGTCCGTTTTTCCCTGACCTCAGCATCGTTCCGGTTGATGGTAATCACGGTACGATGTTTGATCCGCCGTATCTAGAGCCACTAGTAGAGCGGTTTACCGCTTCTATACAGCGTGCCGTCGATAGATTTGGGGAAAGCTCTGATGCTCCCGCTACCCGCCGAAGGCGGAGAAGGAAGACGTTGTGATGATCTCGCGCCAGAAGCATCAGCGCAACTTCCAAACTCCGAGACCGTCAAAGCGCACGGCTTGAGTTTCCCACAGACGCTCCTCACAAGCGCCCACAAGGTAATCGAGTGAGGTTACCTATTTGCCGCAGTGCATGAGTTCGCTGTTGGCCCAAAGCGGACATGCCGTCGGCTGACTGCCGTGTCCGTTATTGGGGGTAAAGCAGACGCGCCATCGCACGACCGGCGTGGCAGTTTGTGACCCTCAACGGCCGCGCGCTATCGGTTCCGCCAGGTATCTTGCTCATTTGGGAATATCCTGTTCGAAACGCAGGCGGTTGCCGAAGGGGTCGATAGTGAACATCACCTTTGCGCCATAGGGCGCGATGTCGAGGCCGGGGCGGTTGTATCTATAATCCTTGCCAAGAAGCTCGGCGTGGAACTCCTCAATGCCCGTCGTTCTGACTACAGTTGTGCCGCCGGGCGCCGCGTCGCCATGATGCTCGCTCAGATGCAGCGTCAGGCCATCGCGCGAAAGCTGCATGTAAAGCGGGGCGCCTTCACGGATGTGGCCTTCCCAATCGATCGTAAAGCCGAGAAAATCGACGTAGAATTCCTCGCCTTACTGACGTCGAACATACGAATGACCGGGATTGTGGCGGAAAACTCTACGCCCTCGCTGGCTTGTGGACGCGCTCCGGTATCGGTCACCTTAGCTGCCAGGATGTTCCAGTTGTCGAAGCCGAATTGCTTGGCAACGAGTTCCAAGCTCTCGGCCACTGAGAGGGTGATGTTTTTGCTTTTCAGATTGTCGCGCAAGGCTTGCGCCATGGCTTTGGCGTCGCGGTAGTCGCGCATTGTCCTTCCTCACATTCGGCGAACAGAAATATCAGCGCTTGCGTTGCCGACCCGATCGCAATGTGCGGAGGATCGAGTATTGCCGAACGATGCGTTCACCAAACCCCAAAGGGCGCAAGCGGCAGGCCGCATCAACCTCGTAACAAAGCTATGTTCGAGCGTGCACGGTTGTCAATATTCTCGTGCCCAGGAGCGGACCCCGGCCAAGATGAACGATCACCAGTGCGCCTCCCCGAAATGTCGCCTGTTGGCCCATAGCGGACGCGCCGGTTGGTGACAGTCGCGGCAGCTTTCGGTGGCAAAGCGGACACGCCCCTTGCCGCGTCGCGGCAGCTTTGACCCAAAGCGGAAGTCGATCGTTCTCACTGTCGCGCGGCGAGCTTCCACCACGGCATCAATGAATAGACCACGTAGGGGATCGCCAGGATCGGGAGCAGAGTGGATCGGCTCGCAGCGGGATAGCTGCCCTTCGCGTCATTTCGACAAGATGCGGAATTTGGTCGCTATCGGGGCATAAGGGACATGGCCCGACTTGCTGCTGGCCGCGACCCGGTAGGGAATGACCCAAAGCGGATATTTGGCGTTGTGGCACTTTCTAATCAGAGCACACAACCAACGACGCGGGCACAATCCAGCACCCTTGGCTCGACCCTCGGGCGGCGGCTAGTATTAAGCGCTCAAAGTAAAAACCATGGGAGGACTAGCCAATGACGTTCCGTATTCTCACTGTCGTTATGACCGGCATGGCTTTGATCGCCGGTCCGGCTTTCGCCCAGGCGCCCGCGCCGGCGGCGCCGCCACCGGCACCACCTGCTTATGGTCCGCCGGTCACGATCGACCAGGCCAAGAAGGCAGTTGCCGCGGCGGTGGCCGAGGCCAAGAAGACGTCGTACCTTTACACTTTCGCAGTCGTCGACCCGGCCGGCGATTTGGTCTACTTCGAAAAGATGGATAGTGCGCCGACCTCCTCGAATGAGATCGGTATCGGCAAGGCGCGCACGGCTGCCACCTTCAAGCGTCCATCGAAGGCCTTTTTCGATCAGATGGAATCCGGGCATCCCTATGTGGGGCAGTTGGACCCCAGGATCGTCGCCTCAGCCGGCGGCATTCCGCTCATCGTCGATGGCAAGATCGTTGGCGCAATCGGCGTCAGCGGCGGCGCCAATGGCCTGATGGACGCCGTGGCGGCGCAGGCTGGAGCCGACGCTCTGCATTAACGGGGCCGCCTCAGTTGGCGGCCTCTACACCCCACTCGATCACGTCGGCGATAGCAAGAGCGTTTGAAGGAATAGTGAGGCCAAGCGTCTCGGCGTCTTGAGGTTTATGACAAGTGAAAACCCACGCGGCGGCGATCTTCGACCGAATTCGCGGGATTGGCGGCGCTGTCATGCCGCCGCCACCGCCGAAAGGAAAAGGCCCCTGGGCCCAATCTCGTATCGAGCTCTTCGGCAAATGGGCAGCGGACGGCTCTTCGGCTACCGCTTCCCACCGCCCTGGTCCATCGAAGAACACAACGGAGCGTGCTTCATCGTAAGAGACGATGGCGGGCAGGCACTAGCGCATCGCGGCGAACATCGCCAAGTTGCCGGAACTGTTGAAGGGCCGAACCAGAAGCCTAAAAGAATTATTCGCCTTCGCTTCCGCGGCGGAGAAAACCTGGGCGAGTTGTCACGCCTGACAACAGTTTGCGGCCGACAATTCTAATGTTTGAATGACTACATTCCCGATGCCCGCCGCCGCTTCCAATTCGTCATCCGATGCGCCCCTACTAAGGTATTTCGGAGTGTCGCCATTGAGTGTCAATGGCATGGGCGCCTCTTCAGCCGACGACGAATAGGATGAATTAGCGACCGAGCCGTGAGGATCACACACCAAGTCGGCATTGCAGAGCTATCGGGCCGAAGCAGGTCCCTCGGCAGCACAACGCGCGGGCCAGCTTGAAGCACTTCGCCCGGCGCCCGTGAATGCTGGCCGGCTGATAATTTCATTTGCCAATCCTTCGAGCTCGCAAAATCGCGTCACGCCATCTTCCGCATCCGTGTGAGCCCCGGAGCACAGTGCTTGGCAGCAGTGAACGACCCCAAAGTCAGCGGCTGACGAAGACGTCGTTGCCTCGCACCTCGACGCGCAATTGAAGTGGCGGATTGGGCGCTGGGCCACCAATCACCTGGCCGCTTTGCGCCGGGTCGAAAACGCTAAAATGACAGGGACAGGCCAGCACCGGAGTACTGGTCTCAACGTTGAATGAGTCACGCGCCATGTTCACGTCGGGCACGTACATAACCGTACATTTATTATGCGGGCAGATTAGGCTCGACGCGTACCACTTGTCGCCAGGCAGGCGGACAATGATACAGGGCATGTCGCTCCCGTCCCCGTCTGGCAAGGTGAACTTCACAGCCGACCAGGGCTGAGCCAGATCCGACAAGTGTGCGACCATCTGATCGCCCGCGGCGCGCGCGATCGAGTTCTGTGTCATCACTAAAGGTATGCAAACGAGTCCCAACACTACCCGACGCCGAGAGTCGTTGGTGCAGCGCGAACAATCCTTTATGTTCACGAACGACGCTCCCACAGAAGTCAAACGATTAGCGCGTCGTCACCTCTGAATCGGTCGCGAGCATGGCGACGAACTCGTCGTTGCTGAGAACCTTCGACCACATCGGATAGGTATTCTTCAGCATGAGCTCCGACTGGTCTGGGAAGTAGCCGACCATGGAGTCCTTCAGCGCATAGACGTGGTAGCCGAGATCGTAGCCGCTGGTCACCGTCGCATAGTCGCAGACGTCTGTCGTAAATCCGGCAATAGCGATGTTCTTGATTCCGCGAGATCGGAGAATCTGATCGAGGCCAGTGCCGCCAAATGCGGAGGTCTGGATGCGCGGCGGGAGGAACAGGTCTTTGTCTCCGGGACCGGGCACCAGCGGCGGGTAGTAGCCTGTCTCCGGCGTGCCGGTTTTCCAGGCCTGCCTCAAGATTTGCCCGCGGTGGAATCCGCCCGGGTTGGTGGCGTCGACCTCGCGGTAATCGCTGCTATGGCCTTCGGTAACGTAAATCACCCAGACGCCCATGCCGCGCGCTTTCTTGACCAGATCGACCGTCCGCTCGAGCATCTGCTTGCCCTCGAGCTCGGTCTTCACGGCACGATAGTTGCCCCCGGACGGATTGGTGAAGGGATACTGGAAGTCAACCAGGATGAGCGCCGTCTCGCTCGGCTTCAGATTCTTTGCGAGGGGCGGAAGTCCCTGCGACTGCGCTTTTGTGGCGGCGAATAGTGATGTCGCCAGAAAGATTACCGCGGCCGCCCGGGTCAACTGCGTTGTAGCATAGCGAACGTCAGACAATTCAATCATGACCGCTACTCCCTGAATTATATTTTTATGTTGTCGTTTAGAGACCAGGCAAAACTGCTATAAAAGTAATTAGAGCACGGTCTCGGCGCGCAAATCAATCTAGTCCGCGGCGCGTTTGGATTGTGCCATAAGGAAGGCTCACGCAATGATGCCGGCGGAGAGTTGCACCTGAGCTACACCGTCAAGGAAATCTTCAAGACGCTGCAAGGCGAAGGCGCCCAAGCAGGCCGCTCGGCGGTGTTCTGTCGTTTCACGGGCTGCAATCTCTGGTCTGGCCGCGAGCAGGATCGCGCCGCTGCCGTCTGCCAATTCTGCGATACCGATTTCGTCGGTACCGACGGGCCGGGTGGCGGCCGCTTTGAAAGCGCGGGCGAGCTTGCGCGCGCCATTGAGGAGACGTGGGCGAGTGACGCGCCGCAGCGCTTTGTGGTCTTCACCGGCGGCGAGCCGTTGCTGCAATTAGATCCCTCGCTGATCGATGTGGTCCACCAGTTCGGCTTCGAGATCGCCGTTGAGACGAACGGCACGCAGGATGCACACGACGGTATCGACTGGGTCTGCGTCAGCCCGAAATCCGGCGCGCCGTTGCGGCAACGGCACGGCCACGAACTCAAACTGGTCTATCCGCAGGACGGGATCGATCCCGCCAACCTGCTCACACTGCAGTTCGATCATTTCTGGCTGCAACCGATGGACGGCCCCGATCGCGCGACAAATACGATTGCTGCGATCGACTATTGCCTCGCGCACCCAAACTGGCGATTGAGCGTGCAGATGCACAAGCTCGTTGGAATTCCGTGATGTTGGAAATCAGCAAACAATTCAGATTCGAATCGGCGCATACGCTGAATCGCAATGCCAACGCCGAGGCGGTCCGCGAAGCCAGCAAGCGTATTCACGGTCATTCTTATCGCGCCGAAGTCGCGGTGCGCGGGGAGTCCGATCCAACGACCGGCATGGTCGTCGATTTCGGCGTGTTGGAGCGCGCCATCGGCGAAGCCCGCGTGGGGCTCGACCATCATTTTCTCAATGAGGTGCCCGATCTCGGCCCGGCGACTATGGAAAATCTGTCGACCTGGATTTGGCGTAAAGTCGCGGCCAGTTGCGCTGGATTAAGCCGCGTGACGGTTTATCGCGACAGCACCGGTGAAATGTGCAGCTATTTTGGGCCAAAGACTGCTCCTTGAGGTGGTAAAATTCCGGCGTTTCTTGCAGGAAGCCTCAAAGCGATCCCACCTTATCGCGACGGCCGGCATTCGACGCCTTCCAGGCTCAGCACCAACTGCGCCATCACGGGAAGCTGGCGAGCAAGCGAAGCTGCGAGCAAACCGTGTGCTATGCGGTGCTCTAAACGCTTACCGCTGAGATAGGTTCGCTGGAACAAATCAGAAAAGTGCAACAACAAGCCAGCCGAGAATCGGAACGGAAGAGAGTGCCCAGTGTTTACGTCGCATGGAAACATTGACGGAGGTTTCAAGCATGACGACGATGAAGAAGACACTCATTGGTGCCATGTTGGGTGCGGGCGTTTTGGCAGTCTCAACGATGAGCGCCTCGGCCGCAATCGTGTGTACTGGCAACGTGTGTTGGCACACCCAAGAGGATTATGACTACCCGCCGACTGCTCGTGTGATCGTTCATGACAACGCTTGGGCTCCCGGTCCTGCAGTGGTCTTCCACGAGCACGAAGGTCGCGGCTACTGGCGTGACGATCGCTGGAACGAGTGGTAGACGACATTGGAGAGGCTGCCCAATCCTGAGGGCAGCCTCTTCTCGTCGCGCGTAATTCCTTCGCGCACGCTCAAGCTGCAGCATCAATTGCAGGGCGACCGACACGTCGGCACGATCTGCGCCGGCCGCAGCCTTATCGAGCTCGGCCGCGATGGCACCTGTAGGCCGTATCGTGGCTACTAAGCCAAAAGAGACCGCCTCAAGTTGGTGGCCTCTTTCATTTCAAAGTCTAAGGCAGCACCGTAACCCTTCTTATTTGCCACTATCGGTATAAAGGTTGCTGATGAAGCCATCGCGCTCAAGCTCGTCGATGAATGACAAATCCGCAATGTCGGATACTTTCAATGAACTTGCCGCGGGATATTTTGGGGCGAGCAAATCACGCAGTATCTGCATCCCAGGAAACGATGGTCGCGGGACCTTCTGGAATAGGGGCACGTGAAAAGCGTACAGGTCCTCCGCTGCCTTGTGGTCTTCGATGTGCAGGTAGCGTTGCAGCGCCGGCACCACGATGTCGGGCCGCGTCTTGAACAGGTGGATCGTCTCGACGAAACCCTGCATCACGTTCATCACCAGATTGCGATCGGATTCGATCAACTTTCGCGTGGTCGCAAAAATAGACGGCGTTCCGAATTCGTTGATCGGAAACGCGTGCCAGGCGTAGCGATGCTCGCCGGTGAAGCGCAGATCGATCGGCAATGCGCCCGCATCGATCTGTCCGGCGGCCAGCGCGGCAAATATCCGGTCGAACTTGACCAGAGGTATGTAGGTCGCCGCGGCGCCGGCCTTTTCGATGGTGATCTGCGCCGCCACGCTGGTCTGGCCGGTCTCGGTCAGGACGCCGACCTTCTTCCCAGCGAGTTGGGAAAGCTCGGTGATGTCCTTGCGCGTCATCACGAACGAGTTGGCAAACTCGGATGTCGGCGTGGCCAGAATTACTATGTCACGGCCCTTCAGAACCTCCTCCGCGACTGGCAGGGTGCCGGTATGGGCAAACTCCCAGTCACCGCGGATAACTCCCTCCGCCGCCTGTGGACCGCCGACGGCAATCGCAGGCAGGCTCATGTCGATCCCGCGCTTCTTGAACGTGCCGAGCTCGGTTCCAAGCCACGCAGTGCTTTGCCATGTCGCGAGCACACCGGTCGCGACGCGGACAGGGCGGGCCGTTTCTTGTGCCCAGGCAAGGCGCGAAGCCCCTACAGAAGCGGCTGTGACGCCAGCGATCAGATGCAGGAACTCGCGACGGTCAAGCGTCATGGCTGGCCTCCATGTTGTGCGCGACAACATAGGGCTGCCGCGCCAGTCGGGCTTGGACGGTGCGGGACCGCCAATAGGACTGGACGGGACTTCGGCCTGGTTGTTAGCTAGTAGGCGAGCCTTGAGGTCCAGCACGATGAGCGATCCGTTGAGGACGCTGATTCCCGACGCCGAGCAGGTGCAGGTGCGCGGCCGCAATGTGCAATCGCTTCACGAGCGCGGGGTGACCTGGGTCTCGTTCAGGCCGATGCCGGATTTGGTGTGCGGGATCGACTTTACGCTTCGAAAGTTTAATGACCTCGGCCTGCTATCGGGAACGGTACAGGGCGTACGCCACGAGCATGCCCGCCGTGACAGCGGCGACGGCGACGACGATTTCAGCCTTCACATCAACGTCAGCGGCGGCAGCCAAGTCATGGGGCCGCGCGGCGAAACGATGCTGCGCGATGGCGATGCGACGTTGCTCAGCTATTCGGTGTCGAGGACCATCAGCCGCCCAGAGACGGTCGATCATCGCGTCATCAGACTTCCGCGCGCGGCGCTCAGTCCGTTGGTGCGCGATATCGACGATGCCGTGCTGCTGAAGATCCCCCGTGGCACCGGAATGTTAAACTTGCTGAAGGGCTACATGGACACGGTATTCAGCGATCCTGCCCTCGCGGACCCAGACATGCGGCGGCTGGTGGTCGCTCACCTCTGTGATCTCGTTGCGGTGACGTTCGGTGCGACGCGCGACGCAACCGCCGTGGCCGAAGGCCGCGGCGTGCGCGCCGCCCGGCTGCGCGCCATCAAGGCTGACATCGAGGCGCACCTGACGCATCGAAATCTCTCGCCCGGCGCGGTCGCAAAACGTCAACAGGTGTCGGACAGCTATGTCCGCAAGCTGTTCGCGGGCGAAGGAACATCATTCTCTGAATACGTGTTAACGCGCCGGCTGGTTCGCGCACATCGCACGCTGATCGACCGGCGCTGGGCTGCGGTCGGCATTGCATCGATCGCCTTTGACGCCGGCTTTGGCGACTTGTCCTATTTCAATCGCGCGTTCAAGCGCTGCTACGGCGCCGCGCCCTCGGAAGTGCGCAACGCAGGTTGATTCGATGGCTAATTTTTTGGCGAGAATTCGTGAGCCAAATTTGAAGCTCCGATTTCCGCTTGTGGCACTTAACGTCACTTAGCGGCGACGAAACAATTCAGTCGCTATCGGAGGCATAGCGGACATCACGTGACCGGCAGACGGTTTTGGTTTGGTCGAGATTGACCCAAAGCCGACCTCAGCGCACTTACTTACGCGATCTGCCTACCAAGCGGTGAGTTGGATAGACACCTGCACTCGGCGGCGTCGCCGGGGAGACCCCGCGTCGGCGAGCTTCCGCTTTCAAGAACGTGATCAGCGCCTGTAGCGGCCCGGTGACCTGTCGTCGGCTTGGATGATAAAGGAAAAATCCCGACAGTTTTGGCGACCAGTCCTCAAGCAATGGAACAAGACGCCCCGCTTTGAGATCGGCGGCGATATAATCGTGCAATAGATACGCGAGTCCCAGACCGTCGCGGACCGCGCGAAGCGAAAGCTCGATGTCGTTGACGATCAAACGGCCTTCGACCGAGGCACGTAGCGATCTGCCGTTCTTTTCAAAGTCCCATCCGAAGATCGCGCCGTTCGGCAAACGATTGCGGATGCAGTCTTGGTGACGCAGGTCGCGAGGAGCTTTGGGCCGGGGTCAATTCTTCAAATAATCCGGTGAAGCGACCACGAGAAAGCGAACGTCGCTCAATACTCTCATTGTGATCATGTCGCGGTCGATTTGCGCGCCCAAACGAATACCGGCGTCGAACCCTTCACGAACGATATCGGTCGGCATTTTGACAACGGCAACGTCCAGTTCAATGCCGGGATACTCGCGCATAAATCGGGCGAGGATCGGCTCAATAAGGAAGGTCGAGACCGGTGGCTGCACGACGAGGCGCAGTAATCCGGTCGGGCTCAATCGATAATCGGCAAGCTCGTCGGCAGCCGCTTTGAGTTCGATAAGCGAGGGCTGTACGCGCGCCAGCAGGCGTGCACCTGCCTCGGTAAGCGAAACGCTGCGGGTCGTCCGGTTCAACAGCCGAACCCCGAGTTTTTCCTCCAGCGCGCGAAGATTCTGGCTCAGTGTCGAGCGGCCAGTTCCGAGTTGGGTCGCCGCTTTGGCGAAGCTCCGCTGCTCGGCAATCGCCGCAAATGCGGACATTTCAGCAAATTCGGTCCCGCGCATTGTTCGCCCCCAACGAACAGGCCGTGCCAACAATAGCGAATTATCACACAATTCATCTCCCGGTACACCCGCGCAATAGCTGGATTTGAACGGGGGTTACAAATGCTTCGACGATCGCTGATCATCGCAACGCTGTGTTTGGCAGGACCATTGTTTTGGATTGGCACAGCGATACCTCAGCCCGCCACAGGACAGTTCATAGGAACTTGGTCGCTCGTTTCAATCCGGTATGTGAGCCCGGACGGCAAAACGGTCGAGCCGTTCGGACCAAATGCCAAAGGCATGTTGGTTTTCGACGGCGCACATTTCTCCACACAGGTCATGTCGGCCAATCTGCCGAAGTTTGCCTCCAACAACCGAATGGTTGGGACGCCCCAAGAATTCGAGGCCATATCTCGGGGCGTTGTCGCGTACTTTGGCACCTACGACGTGAACGAAGCCGGTAGGATTCTCACTCTTCACATTGAGCGTAGTTCCTTTCCAAACTGGGAAGGAATCGACCAGCATAGGAAGTTCGAGTTTGTGGGTGATGAGTTGCGATACACCGCTGCCAATTCGACGGCGAACCCCGCGGAGTCAGCGCAACTCGTGTGGAAGAGAGCCAAATAAGGGGACGGCGGCGATACTAAAATCCGTTCAAGGCCAAGACGGCAGATGTCGCTTCATGGCCCTTCGCGTCGTTTCGCAACGGCGCGGCGAGATTACAGTACCAAATTTATGAGTACGCGGCCTAATCTGCAGTGTTGCGGTCGAGAGCAAATTCAGACCAACAAAGAGCAACGATAAGGCCGAACCGCCGTGAGCATTCGCACGAGCATCGGGCAGGAGGCCACTATGGTGAAGCGTGAGCGGTTCGTTACACCTGTGACATGCGCGCAGTGCGCATTAAACGGCTCCGTAACGTGGGAAGAGGATGAAGGTGGAACTCTAGAAACGACAATCAAAAGCATGTCACATGGGTTCATGATGGGTCCGGGTACGGAGATTTATTGTGACTACTGCGGCGTTAAGGCAACTTTTGGTCGAACCTTAAGCCGATCCGAAATGATGACCCGCCCCGGCCGTTAGCGGTCGCGCCGTCGGATGACGACTGCAGCAGCTTTTGGGGGTAATGAAGCCGCGCCTGAAGACAGTGTTGAAGCAGCTCGTCGCACGCGGATGACTGCTTATGGCCCGTAACGAACATTCAGAGGCTGAGGTTTCAAATCAGGGCAATTCAGTCCACTCGCCTGGTATGTTAAAACTGGTGCCGCCGCCGTTCGGACCGCAGAGCCTGCTCATATCAGGGAGGATTCATGTCGCTTTGGCCGGACCGCATCGCCATGGCGTGTGTTCACCGGACATTTCGCCGGCACACTCGGCCAGGTGCAAGGTAAGGGTCAGTCCATCGACTTTATAGCCACCGATCTTCTGAAACTGGCGAATGGACGCATCACGGACAACTGGCACATCGAAGACAACCTGACCTTGATGAAGCAGCTCGGCGTCGTCACCCAATGAGGGAAACCTCGCAATGACCAACGAAACAACCTCGAACCAATTCTGGCCCAACGGCATTCGCCTGGTCGTCTCCATTTCCATGCAATTCGAAGCCGGCGGTCAGCCGGCAAAAGGCACCGACAGTCCTTTTCCAAGAGTTGATTTTCCGGACCATGTGCCCTCCGACGCCGCCGCCAATACCTGGTTTGCCTATGGCTACCGTGAAGGTATTCCGCGCATGCTGGACCTGTGGGATCGTCACGGGATCAAGGTCACCTCGCATATGATTGGGGAAGCGGCGCGGCGCCATCCCGAGCTCGCCCGCGAGATCGTCGAGCGCGGCCACGAGGCGTCCGGCCACGGCCCGCGCTGGAGTTCTCAGTTCGCCATGAGTCGCGACGAGGAGCGGCAATTCCTGCTGGCCGCCCGCGACATGATCGAAGCGGCGTCCGGTCAGCGCCCGATCGGCTATAATTGCAATTGGCTGCGGCGCGGCCCCAACACGCTGCCGCTCTTGCAGGAATTGGGCTACGTCTATCACATCGACGATCTCAGCCGTGATGAGCCGTTTATTGAACTCGTCAACGGCAAGGATTTCGTGGTCGTGCCCTATACGCTTCGCAACAACGACATTCTACTGATCGAGGGTCGCAATTACTCCCCCTCGAAGTTTGTCGAGCAGATCAAGATGGATTTCGATCAGCTCTACGAGGAGTCAGGCCATCGTCGCCGCATGATGTCGGTCAGCGCCCAAGACCGCATCAGCGGTTCGCCGCAAATGGTGCGGGCCTTCGATGAGTTCCTGCGCCATGCCAAAAGCCACCCCGGGGTGGCGTTCATGCGCAAGGACGAGATCGCGCGATATGCCCTACAAAGCCCCCTTACGTTGCGCGAGAGCGAAGTTATTTGATCCAACTGACTTCCGGTTTTGGCCCTTAGCTGCGCGCCGATCAGTGAATGTCGCGGCAGCTTTCGGGGGTAAAGCGGACACGGCTGCCGTCAAACGGCGCGGCAGCTTTTGACCCGATGCGGTCACCGCTGGTGCATTGCAGCACTCGTGAGACGATGCCATGGTCTATTCGATCACTTTGTCGGCGCGCACGAGAATCGTTTCCGGGATCGTGAGTCCGAGCGCCTTCGCGGTGGTGAGGTTGACGACCAAATCGAACCTGGTTGGCTGCTCAACCGGGATGTCGGCCGGCTTGGTGCCTCGTAGAATTTGATCGACGAACTCGGCAGTGCGCCGGTACAGGTCCTGAAAATTCGGTCCATAGGACATCAGCCCTCCCGATACCACGAGCTCCCGAAAGCCGTGAATTGTCGGCAGCCGTGCCTCCAGCGCCAAGGTGTTGACGCGAATCCGGTTAGTATTCACCAGCGGATCAGGGACAACATACAGCGCATCCGCCCAACTCTTGAGCGCCTCGAATGCGGACACGATATCCTCGGCGCGCCGGATTTGAAATGTGGCAGTGTCGAAGCCGAGCCTGCGCGCCCCTGCCTGCACCTCGGGTAGCTCCGACCTGACGTTTGGACTATCAGGATCGGCCAAGATCGCCAGCCGATGAAGACCGGGAACGATCTCATGCAAGAGTTCGATCCGCTTGCCAGCAAGATCGGTCGACTGCACCGACAAGCCGGTGGCGTTGCCGCCCGGCCGTGCAAGGGTTGCAACCAAGCCAGTGCCGACCGGGTCGCCTGAAACCGCGAAGACGATCGGGATGACCGAAGTCGCCTGCTTCATCGCGATGGCGTCGTTGCTTGCGGTCGTGACGATGATGTCGACCCTGAGCCGGACGAACTCGGCTGCGATTTCGGCGACGCGCTCGGGTCGTCCTTCCGCCCAGCGATGCTCGATCGTGATGGTGCGCCCCTCGACCCAACCAAGATCACGTAGCCGTTGCAAGAAAGCCGCAGTATTCGGCCCCGTGTTCTCGGGACTGCTCGGACCGAGGTAGCCGATGATAGGCAGCCTGCCCGGTTGTTGCGCGCGGGCCGCGTTTGACCAGGTCGCAATCCCTGCCGCGCCGAGTCCCGCAATGAACTCTCGCCGTTGCATGAGCACCCCAGCGATAGCCTCCGAAGGAGTCTAGCCGGGCGGCCCTTGCTTTGGAATGGGTAGATCGAACCCGCGAAGTCGGCGGGCAAACGGAAGCGCGTTGCAGGCCAAGTGTCAAAGCACCCAATCGCCGTTTAAGCATTTGAGCATAGCCGCCTCTTGTCTCGCCGATTCCATGCCGTCGGTAGCTAAGCCAATGCCTCGGTTGCCGCGTCAATTCTTCTTTGCAGTGCATGAGTCCGGTTGTGGTCCGTAGCTGTCGCGCCGGTCGGCAACTGCCGCGGCAGCTTTCGGGGGTAAAGCGGACACCAGGAATTGGAGCGGTCGCCGCAGTTTTTGACCCGAAGCGGGGCATCCAGCGCCTCGTTCGATCATCTCGTCGGCGCGGAGTAGGATCGAACCCGGCAGCGTCACTCCGATAACCTTGGCGGCCTTTCGCGAGCTTCACCTGAGCCGCCGCCTTGGGGAAATCTCAGGCCTTGATCTGCGCCAGTACGCCGGCGATGTCACCCATGCCCCAATGCTCAGCGATCTTGCCGGCCGTCACGCGGAAGATGTCGCAGGAGGTGAAGTGCAAGCTTTTCCCGGTCGCCGGTACTCCGAATAGCACGCCCTGCTGCGTGCCGGTGTAGACAAAGCTCGCAGCAACATGATCCTCGGTCGCGACCAGCACCTCGATGGCCACCTTAAGATCGGGGATGCCTTTCAGCCGCGCGGCAAAGAACGCGACCGAGCCCTGCTTGGGCGTGACGCCGGCGGCCGGCGGCGGTGCCGCTGCGCTGTTCTGATGATTGATATAGTCTTCGGCAAAAAGCGCTGCGAAGCCGTCGATGTCGTGCGCGCTCAGCGTTGCCGCGAATTGGCGGGCGAGGTCGCGCGGGCTCGCTGCCGAAGCCGTCGCAACGCCGGGCACACCCAGTGCGGCGCCAGCACCGATCATGGCTAGAACCAATCTGCGGTCGGTCATGCTCACCCCCTCATGGCAATTGTGACGACGTTGCCGATAGCTGTTTTGGCAAGTGGTCGTGTATCAATCAGGATATACCTTATGGAAATAAGACGAAAAGGCTCGCTGTTTTTTGCAGTGCATGAGTCCGAAAGTGGCCCATAGCTGCCGCGCCGATCGGTTAGAGTCGTGCAGCTTTTGGGGGTAAAGCAGACGTAGAGCAAAATGCTTGTCGCCGCAGCTTTTGATCCATAGCGGACATTCAGCGCCTTATTCGATCACCTGGTCGGCGTGGACGAGCGGCGCCTCTGGGAAAGTGCGACCGGGCGTCTTGGCAGTCTTGAGTTGATGATAAGATTGAACTTGGCTGGCTACAGGACCATGTGCTGAAAGGACCGTAGGAAGCAGCAATGGCTGTCACATACTACGTGGCCCTACCGTTTTTGAGGACCGAAGACGGCGTGGCGCCTGGCGAAGCACAAGAGATGCCCAACGAAGGGGCTGCGATCCGGCGGGCCGAGTCGATGTCGCGGGATCCGGCCAATGCCGGCGCTCTCGCGTTCAAGCGGAGCGGCGATCCGAACATGGGAAACTTTGGCGATGCAACGATTTTAAAAGCCTTTGGCGAGGTGCCTGCGAACCTGGACGAATTATGACGGCTTGATCCCAGTCCCGCCGCACCTCTGGCATCTCACGATTTTATCTCCCTTCTTCAGAGTGCCTTTTCCTTCGCAATTTTTACACGGTCTCTTCTTTTCGCCAGTGCTCTTCTTCATGGTGTCCTCACATCCAATTGGCCATCCTATTTTGGTCTGACACAAGCAAGCCGATAAACTCGCAGGCGATCTTTCGTGACCCGGAGCGGTCATTGGACAGGGCAATCTTTCGCGTTGCACAACAGCGCAGCCGCGATGCGTCCGAAGTGAGGAGCAGCGGCTAGTGAATGCTGAGCCCGGCGTCGATCTTGTCGTAATTCTTGATGACCAGGTCAATGTTGTCCTTGTTCTGATCGGGCTCCTTGGCCTTGAGCGCCATATCGAGATAGGCAAGCTCCCGCTTCTTGGGTGCGGCAGACATATGCTTGTTGGCCGTCACCTGTTCGACCTGCTGCTTCAGCGCTGCATCGGAACCGATGTATTTCTTAGTCTGCGGATCGATGCCGTCCATCACCAGACTGATATTGCCGATGACGGTGTTGTATTCGTCGAAGCTGGCAAAGCCATGCATCTTGGCAACGCCTTCGAGCTGGGCCATCGCTTTCGAATTCGGCGGCGCATTTCGCGGCAGCTTTAGGGTGATGGCGGCCATCTCCTTCTGCGAAGCGAGCACGTTGTCGATCTGGGTCTGCGTCAGCGCGATCTGTTTCAGCTGCTCCGGACTGCCGATCTGCGCCAGCGCCGGATGAAGCGAGAGGGTGCCGAACGAAGCAGCAAGGCAGGCAATACTCAACGCGGTGAGGATAGAACGGAAGAACTGACGCATCGGAAGCTCCTTGTGATGAGGGGCGACTGTGGGGGAGGATTGCGTACGGATTTTGACGACGAATGACTGGCGGCAATGAGCGTTCGGCATTCACCCACTCCCAACTCCTGGGTCGCGCGCGTTCCCGGCAATGGCGCATCAGTGCGCGTAAGCGCCCGCAGCCTATCCGATTTGCCGTCGCGCTGCCACCTGGTGTCGTGAATGCGCCAATCGTTGCCGACCTTGACGAAGTCGAGCGCATAGGTGTTTTTTCTGCGCTGCACTTTGGTCGCGATTGGCCCATAGCGGACACGCCCGTTGATGATTGTCGCGGCAGCTTTCGGGGGTAAAGCGGACGCGGAGCTAAATGCTCGTCGCGGCAGCTTTTGACCCAAAGCGGACATGAGCCCGAAACTGGTCGAGTTAAGCTGCGTTTAAGCTATAAGCGGCGACAGCGCCGCCCGGCTCTTGGCGATATATTCGGCAGACATGGCTGGTGAAGATAAAAAGACTTACGGCTGCGGCAGCTTACTCGCGCTGTTCTTGCTTCGCCGGCGGGACCGCGCGATTTCGTGATCGCTCTCCGTGGAAGCAATTAGGGACGCTGGCATCGTCTGAGCGCGAGCTATCTCACTTGATGAAGTAGCCCGCCAGCTTCCACGTTCCCTCTTCCACCATCATCGTAATGGTCTCAACTGCACCGCGCTTATGCTCAAATGTAGAATGAAACTGAAGGATAGCGTACTGCCCGTTAGGTGCTCCCGGAAGCGAGGCGGCAAAATGCACGGACGGAGCCGTGCGCAATTCTGCTGCGCCGAGCGGTTCGCGAGCGGCTTTCACCTCAGTGACCCATTGAGCCTCCGTCACACGCTCTCGAAACAGCTTACTGGCTTCGTCCCAGCTCTGGGCATATTTGCCGGTGTCGATGAGCGTATGCCAATTTCGGGCGGCGTCCGTTACTTGCTGAGATTGATCTGCGGCTGCCATTAAAAACTCCGACATGACGAGTGCGACGAGAAGTGTGACAAGCCGCTTGAGCCACGCTGTGGGCATTCTAAACACACCGTCATGTTCTGCCTGCAGCGGCCAGCAAAACCGCGTTGATCGATCTGGTGAAGACGTCCTGAAAGAGGTCGAGCGGCTGAAGGTCTGAAAAGTAATAGTGGTTCATGTTCTCGCAATCTGTAATCGTATCGCCGACTGGTAGCCTGCAGAAGGCAACCAAAATGAGCCCATGCGCTGGTTCGTGGCTTTCGTTCCTAATGGCATGATTCATTGATTTGTAAGCTCTGATCTGCACGAGCAGCGTCGCGTCGCTTCGCTCTGGTACGAGAGAGACACGCTCGCCCAGAAGGCTAACCGCGACTGAGTGAATCTGGTCGAGTTCTGCCTTCGACAGGCTGTTGGCGCTTAGTTCCCCAGTATTGATGAAGGCACCAACCGAAGACGCTTTGTCCCTTGGAACAACAATATTCGCGACCTCATGAATCAGAAGCAGTTGCGGATTGATGTATCGACAATCCGATGCCCGGCCGTTAGCCGAAGGTGCGAGAGACGCGACGATGGCAATTACACCGCCGAAAATCAGTCTCAACAAATACTGCGGCATTGTGCCCGCTCGTAAGCCGATGCCGACGCACAGTCCCCCAGTGTCTGCTTATGGCCCGAAGCGGCGCTTACTGCATCGCAATCGAATGTCCGCTGGTGGGGCTATAGCTGCCGCGCCGGCCAGTGACCGCCAAGGTGGTGATTGACCCCAAGCGACATAGAAGCTAACGCGGTTGAAAGCCAAACTCTTGTACTAACTTGCGGCCGTTATCTCGCTGGATCTTGAGGTATTCGGCAAAGTGTTGCGATGCGTCGAACACCGGCACAATTCCAATGTCGATCAGCCGTTTTTGGCGGAACACCAGATCGTTGCCGATTGCGACGATCTCGTCGTGCAGCTTCTGAATGACGACCTTCGACGTTCCGGTGGGCGCGACGAATCCGAAATAGACCGGCGCGAGATTAGGAAAGCCCAACTCCTTCAGGGTCGGCACGTCAGGAAATAGTGCCGAGCGTTGCTCAAAATCCACGGCGATAGCTTTCACAGTACCACTGCGGATATACGGAATAAAGTTCGGCAGGCCGACGATGGCGATCGGCGTCGTGCCCGTGAGAAGCCCGCTAACCATGTCATTGCCGCCGCGCGACGGCACCATGACGATGTCGGCACCAGTTGTCTTCTTCCAGTTCTCGAAGGTGATTTGCATCGGGAGTGCGAGCACGCTGTAGGAGAGCGTGCCAGGCTTAGCTTTGGATAACGCAGCAAGCTCAGTCAGAGAATTGACGCCGAGCGCGCTGCTTACCACCAGCACCTGGGTGTTGATGAAACAGTTGGTGATCGGATCGAAGTCCTTTTCCGGACTAAATGGAATCGACTTGAACGTGAACTCATTCAGCGTCAGCACTTCGTTCGGCAGTAGGCAGATGGTGTAGCCGTCGCTCGACGCCTCGGAGCAGGCGTGGCCGGCGATATTCATGCCGCCACCAGATCGGTTTTCTACGATTATTGGTTGACCAAGCCGCTTCTGTAGTTCTTCACCGAGTGCACGGACGAAGATGTCACTCGTGCCGCCCACGCTGTTCGCCGTGATGACGCGGATGGGCTTGCTCGGATAAGCTTGCGCGTTGGCTTGTGAAGGGTTAGTTGCCGTGATCGCGGTAACCACTGCGAGCAACGCGATAAGCGTCTTCATGATGCTCCTCGTTCAGTTGAGCTTGAGCAGACGCCGCGCGTTGCTGAAGAAGATTTTTTCCTTGTCGGCTGCGGGAATGTCCAGGTCTTGGATCAGCTTGACTGCGCGCGGCTTCAGAGAGGTGAGCGGCGGAGCGTCGCTGCCGTAGAGCACGTGTTCCGGCCCCATCCACTCTAGCACCATCTTCACCGCCGGCGTGTTGTAGCAGACGGTGTCGAGATACATCATTTTCAGATAATGGCTTGGGGGATGCTTGATCTTCATCGGCGCATAGGACCCGAGGAAGAACGCCTCGTCTTGCAATTCATAGGCGTAGTCCATCCGGCTGATGGTCTCGCAGATGCCGCCGCCACCATGCGACGCCGCGATCTTCAGCTTCGGGAAATCCTCCAGCACGCCGCGCACGATCATCCGTCCGAGCGCGAGGCATAGGTCGAACGGCCGGCCGATACTGGAAGCGAGGCGATAGTCCTTCATCCGCTCCTCGCCGAAGCCAAGGTGCGGCGGGTGGATCATCACCGGCACATCGAGGTCCTGAACGAGTTCCCAGAACGGCCGCGCTTCGTCGTCGTCGGGATAGTGGCCCTTATGACTAGAGTGAATGAAGATGCCCTTGAGCCCAAGTTGCTTGATTGCGCGTTCGGTCTCTTTGATGAAGGCCGATCCGCCGCACGGCAGAATGGTGGCAAAGCTGTAGAGCATGCCTTTGTAATCCTGCTGGACCTTGGCGGCGTAGTCAGTCCACGCTTGCACCGAAGCCAACTCTTCACTCTCGCGCTTGCCCTTGAGATAATGCGCTGCGTTAGTCACCACGCTGATGTCAATGTTGTTCTCTTTGTGTGCGCGGACGAAATTCTCCAGCACCATCGGGCATCCGCGCTCGCCCCAGGTTGGGCCGGTGTTGCCGTCCCACGTGCGCTGGTCGTCGGCAGCTTCCTCGGGCGTATAGATATGCGAATGCCAGTCCAGGATCATATCGAATTCCGTTTGCTAGAGATCACGTCGTTGCCAATCGCGTTCTTAATTGCATCGCCTGTATCGCGAATGCCGGGCCAAGAAGCGTCGCAAGAAACGTCAAGCCTCGGCCCATGAGAAAACTTCGCCCCCCCAACACGGAAGTGATCAACTCCGGCACTATATTACAGTGATATTTTGAAGTGCACGAGGTTGCTATTGGCCCAACGCGGAAGTCGCGCGATAGCCGAATTGGTCCGGTGCTAAGCAGACGTGAGGTAAACAACGCCGAAAGACCGCCTTTGACCCATCTCCGACATCGAATGGCTCTGTTCGACGTAGGGGATGGATTCGGCAGAAGCTGGTTGCGGCCAGCAATACGAGCTGTGTTAGGAGCCACTTTCTGCGCGCGGAGGCCCAGTTACTGTACCAGCGACCTGCTTCATATTGCCGTTTAAGATTTCTCGGTCACGCCACTCAGTGCCAAGCGTCGGAGAGGACTTGCCACCCTAGTTGATCTTCTCGATCCGATGCACGCCGAGATGCGGACATGCAGTCGTGCGCTCGCTGGCGGATGCGCCTTTCGATGACGCCCGCGGCATCTGCGAGAGGCCAGGCTAACGGTTGGCGCTGTCGTACCGTTGTCCAGGAATTGTCACAGGGCCTATATCCCTTCTTCGCACAAAACCATTACGCAGGCCTGACGTTGCGTAGTGGAGTGTGCATGATGAAACTCGTCGGCACAAAATATCGCTTAGTCGTGCTTACTCTGGCGCCATTCGTTATTGCCGGCACGGCGCCGGCGTCGGCAACCATCCATAGCCGGACCACACAATCGTCGCGGCAGCTATATATGTACGCCCCCGACGAGCTTTGGCCAAAGCCGCTCTCCAAACCGGAGCAAACCAGCGCCCAAAGGATGGCAGCCGTTCGCGAGTGCAACGCTAGAGCAGGAAAAATAGGGGCTGCCCGTGATTGGCAAACTGCCACCTTCGCCATATACGGGGCTTGTATGCTTGAACATCGCCAAGAGTTTGGCTGACGCTCTTAATTCCGTATCGCGCAATCGTCCTGATTGACAAATAATGAGGCCGTCAACTAAGGCGGCCTTTATTTTATTTCGAGCCACAGGGGCGATGTCTGCGGCAATGGCATCAGCCGGCGGAGATTGCGTTTGTCACATGTGTCATGCCGACGACAACATGGAGCTGGGTCAATAATTCTTGAAAAACTTTAGACGTCTGTTTTTTGTCGCAGCTACGTCATGCTCACATCAAACACCCGTGCTACAGAACGCAAATCCCGGTGAGAGGCGGTCATTGACGGAGTACTACATGGCATCGGCACAGGACTATCGCGACTATGCGGACGAACACCTGGAGTGGGCGAGGAGCGCAAAATCTGAACAAGAGCGAATGATATTCCGCCAGATGGCGCTTACGTGGTGGAACATCGCGCGCCTGACAGAAGAAGGCCGGTCGTTAGAGAACTTGGCCGATGTTTTTCCGGCACATGGATCAATGTCTGGCGTCGGCGAGCGCGAACGGGCGGTTGCTTAATTAGGCCCCGGGGGCAGGGGCGTGCTGGGATGCTGCAAAATTAAGGCTGGCGATGAAACTACGTTGGGAACCGCAAAGGATTGACTGCTTGGTTTAATGCCCGACTTATTGTGTTGCTGATGCTCGTCGCGATTGCTCTTGCTGTTGGCGATCGGCTTGGCATCCAGCTCGTGGGCGGATTGGTGCGACGGCAAGCGCTATTGATTGGCTTTCGCCCGGCACTCGACGTTTTCCAACATCAGCACCATCTGCAGCGCCACGGACACATCGGCCGTATCGGAATTTTGCATTGTGACCCCGAGGCGGTCCTGTCGCAAATCTTTCATGGGCTGTGTGCCAAGATCCGATTGGACGAAAGTCCCTTTACGTTCCTTCAACTTGGACACTGAGCCCCGGCACCCTTTGTCGGGGCTCATTTTTTATCCGTCACATTTTTGGGGGCTGGCCGCACTTTCTTCGCCGCCTTCTGGGCTTTTTGCGCACGCCTAATGTTCACGGCGCGCTGGACCAATTGCTTCCGTGCCAGTTTCTTGGCCGAAGAGTCCAGAACCGGGTTCGTCAATAGCTTAGTTGAACAATTCACCATCAGGCGGAATATGACCTGTCCGGGCTAGGCCGCAAGCCGTTCTTCAATTCTACCTTACCGCCTTCCGGCATCCGCACCATCTACGCGCCGCCGACACGTCGGCAGGTTCTAACGCCGGCCGCGGCCTCGTCAAGTTCGGCAGCTAATGACCCATGGGGTAATCGGCCGATCAGCCTGTGGATAGGCGAAGATTTGCGCAGGTCACCCGAGGCGTGTCGTTGAATTTCTCAGCGCGCGCGACCAGGGTGACGGTGAATAAGCTAGACCGCTCGCGGCAGTTAATGACCCAAAGCGGACATGAGCCGCCTTGACGCACGATCCCTCGCCCAACCGTGTGGTAGGGTGAACTCCTCGGCCTTGAGGGATGCCATGAGACGCCGCGAGTTCATCGCGCTGATTGGCGTAGCGGTCGTGTGGCCGCACGCCGTTCGTGCACAGCAAACGAAGATGCCTCGTATCGGCGTCCTTCTGGTCGCCGGTTCGGAAATCCTGGGTCCGTTCCAGCAAGCGCTTCGTGACCTTGGTTATATTGAAGGCAAGACTATTCAGATCGACATGCGATCGGCGGAAGGAAGGGCAAATCTCCTTCCCGAGCTGGCGGCGGAGCTGGTTCGCAGCAAAGTCGACGTGATCGTGGCTTCGCAGACGCCGGCCATCATGGCGGCGAAGAACGCGACGCGCGACATCCCCATCGTAATGGCGCCGGCCGGCGATCCCCTTGCGTTAGGGTTCATCGCGAGCCTGGCACGGCCCGGCGGCAACATCACAGGATTGTCTGCCGCCAACGATGAACTGGCGGCCAAAAGCCTCGAACTGATCCGGGAAATCATACCAACGGCACGCCGCGTAGGCGTTCTGGGCAATGCCAGCGATCCGTTTGTGAAGTCCTTCCTTGGAACACATTCAGCAGGCCGCCCCAATGGTGCGCCTTGAAGTCCAACCGACCATGATTCGCGGCAATGACGAGCTGGAAGGCGCCTTCGCAGCAATGGCGCGCGAGCGATCTGACGCAGTCGTCGTTCAGTCCAGTCTTCCGGTCAAACTGACGGTCGATCTGGCGTTGAAATACCGACTGCCGTCGCTCTCGGCCCAAACAAGCGACGCGCATGCCGGACGCCTGGCCACGTACAGCGCGAGTTTTGCGGAGCGAAGCCGCCAGGTAGCGGGCTATGTGGACAACATCCTCAAAGGCGGTAAGCCCTCCGATCTTCCGGTCCAGCAGCCCACGCAGTTCGAGCTCGTCATCAATCTCAAAACCGCGAAGACGATCGGCACGGTCATTTCGACTTCGCTGCTCGCGCGCGCCGATGAGGTGATCGAATAGGCTTACTTTTGTTGCAGCGCATGAGTCCGCTTATGGCCCTTAGCGGACACGTCGGTAAGCGACAGTCGCGGCAGCTTTCGGGGGTAAAGCGGACATGCCGATTTGGCAGCGCGGTGGCAGCTAATGACCCATCGCGTCAGTTCGCCACCGGCAATTATTGCATTGCGAGAAGTTTATTCGATCAACTTATCGGCGCGCGCGACGAGGCCGGCCGGGACTTCATGACCAATTGCCTTAGCAGCCTGCAAGTTGATGACGAGTTCGAACCTGGTCGGCTGCTCAACAGGAATATCGGCCGGCTTGGCACCACGCAGCACTTTAGCGACTATACGAGCGCGTACACGGAACATATCCGTGAAGCGGGGACCATAGGCCATGAGGGCGCCGTCCTCCGCGTCTTCAGGCCACTGATATATCGAAGGCAGGCGCAGCATCGCGACTTGCCGAATAAAATCCGCTGCATTGATCGAAAACATCGGCGTCGCCAAAAAATTGATCGCCTGAGCGCCTGATGCCTTGACATCGTTGATCGCAGTTATGACGTCGTTGCGCTTGGCGACGGCTCGAACCAGAGCCTCTATGCCACGGCCATGTGCGGCTTGTTGAAGCTCTTGAAGATGCGCGGACTTGGTGGCGTTGGAGTCTGCCAGCACGGCGATTTTGCGCACCCCGGGGACCGCCTCGATCAAGATTTCTTGCCGCTTGCCGTCGAGTTCAGGAGACATGAGGCTCAAACCCGTGATGTTGCCGCCCGGCCGAGCCAAGGAAGACACGAAACCGTCTCCAACCATATCCTCGGACATCGTGACCAGAGGTATAGTTTGGGTGGCCTGCTGAAACGCTCGCAACGACGCGGGGCCCGGGTTGATCACATCAGGAGATACCGCGACGAGGGACGCTACAACGCTCGCGATCTGATCGTTCGGTACGCCAAAACCGCCTGGGATTGCGGTCAAATTCTGACCTTCAACAAAACCGTTGAGCCGCAGTTCGTCAAAAAATGCAACCATAGAAGGCGACTCGCGAGTATCGGGAATAAGGAAACCGATACGATAAGTTCGGCCTGGATCCTGCGCGCGAGCAGCAAGCGGCCATGCGGCCGCACCGCCAAGTGCAGATATGAAATGCCGTCGTCCGATGCCGATTGCCATTTGCCCCGTCCCGAACGGGATTATGCCCGCTGCAGTTCTGGGAAAGTATCACGCCTCAATCGGCACGTCTGTGACCGACTTCACGGTGGTCCGACGGCAAAATGGCTTGCCGCTTTTGCTGCGAGTGCGTGCGGCAGAAAGTGGCCCAAAGCGGACGCGCCGCTCGACGTCAGCCGCGGCAGCTTTCGGGGGTAAAGCGGACATCGCTAAACTTGAACGCCGCGGCAGCTTTTGACCCAAAGCGACATCACGCGACGTCTTCTTGCTCACGATTCCGTCCCGCGCTTTTTCAATTCAGCAAACGCTCGACCAGCGAGGCGGCCAAGTTTGGTCGCGGTGGAGTCGAGCTCCTTGGCGTGATCGCTGCGGCCCGCCTCGAATGCGGTGAACCAGCGACGGAAGCGGGCGAGTTGATCCGGCGGTAACTTGGCGATTGCTTCGGCGATCTCTTCGACTTTCATGCAGCGCATTATAGCACCGCCGAGCGTAGGCGGGTCGCCGATCCGTGTCCGTTATTGGGGATATAGCTGCCGCGCGGTTCAATGCTCGCCGCGGCAGCTAATGACCCGAAGCGGACATTGGCCGGATGATGCACGAGCCAGTGCACCACCCCATCCCCGACCGTGCTTAGTGTGTTAACTTGAGTCGCTAGAGGGCTTGGTTCTGAGGCGCGGCGCTATATGAAACGGCGGAAATTCATTACATTGCTCGGCGGGGCAGCGATTTGGCCGTTCGTGGCGCGCGCGCAACAAGCGGATGGAATACGTAGCGTTGGCGTCCTTATGGACACCGCACCAGGACAGCCTGCTTCTGAAGCGAGAGTCGCCGCACTTCAACAAGGATTGCAGGAAGCTGGATGGTCTGTAGGCCGCAACCTTCGGATCGACATCCGCTGGAGCGGTGGCGACTCAGCTAAGTTGAACGAAGATGCAAAGGAGCTAGTGGCACTTGCTCCTAATGTAATTGTTGCCGGGGTCGGCCCCACCGTGCAAGCTTTGCAACACGCAAGCCTCAGCATACCGATCGTCATGGCACAAGCCGTAGACCCGGTAGGTGCAGGCTTTGTGGCAAAGCTATCGCGGCCAGGCGGAAACACTACAGGGTTTGCGCAATTCGAATATGGGTTGAGCGCCAAGTGGCCAGAGTTGCTCAAGGAAATCGATCCAACAATTGCCAGTGTTGGTGTCGTGCGGGACCAAGAGGTCGGCAGCGGCGCCGTTGTAGGTATTGGACAATGGGCTGTTATCCAAGCTTCAGCTTCGTCCTCTGGCATCGAGCTTTATCCGATCAACCTTAGCTTAAAGGGTGACACTTCCCGCGAGTTGGCGGCCTTCGCACAGGAGAGTAATGCCGGGTTGATTGTTGCGGTGGGCGCAATAGCTACGATCCAATATCAGTCAATAATCTCATTAGCGGCGCGCTATCGCGTGCCTGCAATTTATCCCTACCGCTTCTTTGTCGAAGCGGGCGGGTTACTTTCATATGGTCCAAATCTTATTGACTTGTACCATCGAACGGCAAGTTACGTTGATCGTATCCTCAAAGGTGAGAAGCCGGCCGACTTGCCGGTCCAGGCGCCGACAAAGTACGAGCTTGTCATAAACCGAAGAACCGCGGGAGCACTCGGCCTAACCATTTCGCCGTCGTTGCTGGCGACCGCCGACGAAATAATTGAATAATGCTGGCGATGTCCGTTGTTGGCCCTTAGCGCACGCGCGGACCGCTCGAGGCAATTTTGCCGGACACGTTATCGAGAAGCGAGACGTCTAGAAGCTGCGGCTGTTTTCCGCAGTGCACGAGGCAGTTAATGGCCCTTAGCGGACATTCACGTCGTGCCTAGCCGTGTCCGCTTTCGGGAGTAAAGCGGACGCTGCCAATTGTCTGTGCCGTGTCCGTTAATGACCCAAAGCGGACATAGGCTCGCCGTTGTACTTGACGCTTTTTGTCACACACTTCGGCCGCCCGCGCATGATAGATTTTGCGCGGGTTTGGCGAGGTCCTTAGCCGGGGCGGGCACATGAGGCGGCGCGAGTTCATTGCAGGACTTAGCAGCACGGCAGCGTATCCGCTTGCGGCCCGGGCGCAGCAGCCCGAACGGATGCGACGTATCGGCGTGCTCCTGCCCACAGCCAAGGATGATCTGGACTATCAGCCTTGGGTCGGCGCGTTCGTGAAAACGCTTGAAGAACTGGGTTGGATCGACGGCCGTAATGTGCGCGTCGATATCCACTGGGCCACGGCCAATGCCGTCGAAATTCGCAAACAGGCGGCAGAGTTGGCCGCACTTGCGCCGGACGTCATTCTAGCACCTGGCACCTCGACCGTCGGGCCGTTGACGCAGGCGACGCGCACCGTGCCGATCGTGTTCCCGATCATCGCCGATCCAGTCGCCGGCGGTTTCGTCGACAGTCTGGCGCGGCCTGGTGGCAATGCCACCGGTTTCATGCTTTTCGAATACAGCATCAGCGGAAAATGGCTGGAGTTACTGAAACAAATCGCGCCCGAGGTGACGCGAGTGGCAGTTCTTGGGGACCCCGACACAGCCACCGGCCCGGCCCAGTTTGGCGTCATTCAAGCCGTGGCGCCGTCCCTCAGGGTGGAGGTCAGCTCGTTCAACAAGCGCGACACCAGTGAGATCGAGCGGGCCATAACGGCCTTCGCGCAATCCCCCAATAGCGGTCTGATCATAACCGCGGGCGGACCACCTCTGGCTCATCGCGATCTCATCATCACGCTTGCAGCGCGGTTCAAGCTCCCCGCGGTCTACTTCGATCGCGCCTTCGTTACCGCCGGCGGCCTGCTCTCCTATGGGCCTGATCGGATCGACCTCTACCGGCGCTCGGCCGGGTACGTTGACCGCATCCTCAAGGGGGAGAAACCAGCCGGCATGCCGGTGCAGGCGCCAACAAAGTATCAGCTTGTCATCAACCTCAAGACCGCCAAGGCGCTCGGGCTGACGGTGCCACCGTCGCTGCTTGCTACCGCCGACGAGGTGATCGAATAGAACTACTGTCTGTGCTGCACAGCACGAGTCCGCTGTTGGGCCCATAGCGGACACGCCTCTTGCCACATCGCGCGGCAGCTTTTGACCCAAAGCAGACATTCCAATGGATTCGAGTTCGGACCTTCGTCAGCAGCGCGTAAGTGGGCTGGATAGTGAATTACTAGCGGGCCGTTTTGGCCCTCAGTTTTCTCGCCTTATGCTTCATCCTTAGTTTTCGCTGCAGTCGATTGTGTTTTTGCCGGTAGCTCTTACCGCCCATGTGCTGTTTCCTATGTCAGGGGAGGACGCCTGCGAATTTCGTAGGCTCGTCGCCGATACTTTCCCGAAGTGAAAAATTATCACAAGTACGGCCACTTGTCGCGTTTACGGACCGATACCACGACGCCCGTTTGGCCGCTTCTGGCCCTTAGCTGCCGCGCCGATCGTTCGCCTCCGCGTCCGCTTTCGGGGGCAGAGCGGACACCAAAAGCTAGGCCGCTCGCGGCAGTTAATGACCCAAAGCGGACATCGGCCTCGCCAATTCGTGTAACGGCATTTATGGAATGTCGGAGCGGATCACTCCGCCTTGATGCCGGCCGCCTGGATCACCTTGGCCCACCTTTCTGTTTCGTCGCCAATGAATTTCTTGAATTCGGCGGGGGTCATCGGCATCGGCACCGCGGCCAAATCGGTGAGACGCGCGCTGAATTGTGGATCAACGAGAATGGTGCCGGTTTCTTTACTAAGTTTATCAATGATCTCGGCGGGCGTGCCTTTCGGGGCGCCGATGCCATACCAGCCGGTGGCTTCATATCCCGGCACGAACTCCGCCAAGGTCGGGACGTCAGGTAGCGCCTGTGCGCGCGTCGCCGTAGTCACGGCAAGAGCGCGAAGCTGGCCACTTCGAATATAGGCGATCAAATGAGTTATGGGAGCAAATACGACCTGCACCTGCCCGCCGATCAGATCGGGTACGAAGTTCCCACGATACGGGACATGGACCAAGTCGACGCCGGCCATCGTCTTGAACAGTTCGCCGAAGACATGGGTCGTGGTGCCAATGCCGGTTGACGCCATGTCGACCTTGCCCGGATTGGACTTGGCATACGCAATAAACTCGGGAACGGTCTTGGCCGGGAATGATGGAGTGACCGCCACGACGTAGGGATTTTGGCAAATGCTTGCGATCGGTTCGATGTCGTTGGTGAAATCGAAGTTGAGCTTTTCATAGAGCGTCTTATTTAGAGCATTAGAGGGGGAGATCAGGAGCAGAGTGTAGCCATCCGGTGGCGCTCGCACGACCGCTTCGGTGCCAACATTACTGCCGGCGCCCGGCCGATTCTCAACGACGACCTTCTGAGCGAGCCGATCCGATAACCCTTGGCCCATGAGCCGCGCGAGTACATCGGATGCGTTGCCAGCCGGGAAGCCAACGATGAAGCGCACCGGTCGCGACGGATAAGTGTCTGCCCACGCCAACCGCGTCACGGCCGGGACCACGGCGGCGCCCGCTGCCAGATGCAGAAATCGACGGCGGGGAAATTTCATGATGTCGTCCCCAATGTCGCTCGCGCAACGCGCGCTCGGACAGTTTCAATGTGTGAACGATGAAGCTGGGACGCTCGCCGACAGCACCTGTACTGCCCATTGCAATAATCGGGATTTCGGCACGTCCCGTTGGCAGACGTCCATTAATGCTACACGAACTTGCTGCGGTGCGGGAGGCCGTTTCTGGCCCTTAGCTGCCGCGCCTGCCAATAATTGTCGCGGCAGCTTTTGGGGGCAAAGCGGACATCCCAAGTCGATCGCGCCGCGGCAGTTAATGACCCAAAGCGGACATTGAGCGTTGTTTACTGAGCGGTTGCACAATGCCCGTCCGAGCCCCTTTCGGAGCCTTGGTCTGACCCGATACGATGCCTCGTCCCGGGCATTGGGGAAGTCAATGAGACGGCGCTCCAGAGCAGGCAGCGAAGCAGTTAAAGCGCGGCGCGGAAAGGCGGTCACGCTAAAGCGCCGCAATGTGCCTAAGGCCGTGCACCGTCGGAGTTCCTCCGCTGTTGACCGGAAAACGGAGGTCGCGCGGCTCACCCGCGAGCTGAATGAGGCGCTCGAACGGCAGACGGCGACAGCCGAGATTTTGAAGATCATCAGCGCCTCGCCGACCGAACTCCAGCCCGTGCTAGACGTTGTCGTCAAGAGTGCGGCGCGCTTTTGCGAAGCCGACGACGTGACGATTTTTGAACTCGACGGGCAGGACCTACGCACGGCTGCCCACTGGGGTCCGGTTCCGCAAGATATCGGCGCTCGTTTCCCCTGCTCGCGTGGGCATGTCGCAGGTCGCATCGTTCTCGAGCGAAGACCTATCCACATAATCGACCTCCAAGCTGAGGCGGCGGAATTTCCTGAGGGAAGCGTTTTCGCGAAGCGGCCGGGACACCGGACGACGGCTGGTGTTCCATTGCTGCGCGAGGGGGTGGCGATCGGAACAATTCAGCTTCGACGTGCCAAAGTTCATCCGTTTACGGATAGGCAGATTGCGCTTCTCGGGATTTTCGCCGCCCAGGCGGTCATCGCCATCGAAAATACGCGGCTGCTCAATGAATTGCGCGAGTCGCTGCAGCAACAGACTGCGACGGCAGAGGTGCTGAGCGTCATTAGCTCATCGACTGGCGAGCTTGAGTCGGTGTTCAGTTCGATGCTGGAGAATGCTACCCGCATCTGCGAAGCCAACTTTGGCGCGATGTACTTTCGCGAGGGCGACGATTTCCGCACCGTCGCTATGCATGGTGCTCCACAAGCTCTTGTAGAAGCACGTCTTCACAAACTGGGTCATCCTGGCCCGAATACCGCTCTCGGCCGCACCGTACAAACAAAAGACGCCGTACAGATCGAGGATATCGCCGCCGATCGAGCCTATGCCGAGCGCGACCCGCAGCGCGTCGCAGTCGTGGAGCTTGGCGGCGTGCGCACGCTGCTCTCGGTGCCCTTGCTAAAGGACAACGAGGTCATCGGCGCCATCTCCATCTATCGCGAAGTCGTGCGCACATTCACTGATAAACAAGTGGCGCTGGTGCAGAATTTTGCCAATCAGGCCGTTATCGCCATCGAGAACACGCGGCTGCTCAACGAATTGCGCGAGTCGTTGGAGCAGCAAACGGCGACGTCGGAAGTGCTGCGCGTCATTAGTTCATCACCGGGCGACTTGGAGCCCGTATTCCAAGCCGTGCTGGAAAATGCCACACGCATCTGCGGGGCGAGATTCGCAACCTCTGGCTCGCAGAAACCGAAGACTTACGCGCTGTCGCCGTCCATGGCGCGCCCCCTGGCATATTGCAGAGGCGAGACGCGAAAGATTGGTCCTGCCCGGATCAGAGCACAGCCGATGGGTCAGTGTAGTCACAAGAAGGAGTCGAGCAAGTCGAGGACATTGCCGCCGACCCCGCGCACAGGCAGCGCGATCCGCTGCGCGGCGCTCTAATGGAGCTTGTTGGTGCGCGCACACTCGTGTCGTGCCGATGCTCAAGGAAAATGAACTAGTTGGCGGGATCAGCATTTATCGCCAAGAAGTGCGTCCATTCACTGACAAGCAGATTGAGCTGGTACAGAACTTCGCCGCCCAGGCCGTCATTGCCATCGAGAACACGCGGCTGCTCAACGAGTTACGCCAGCGCACGACGACTGACCGAGTCGCTGGAGCAGCAGACGGCGACGTCGGAGGTGCTGAGCATCATATCAAGCTCGCCCGGCGAGCTAGGCCGGTATTCCAGACCATGCTGGCAAATGCGACGCGCATTTGTGACGCAAGTTTCGGCACGCTGAATCGTTCATTACGATGGCGGGTTCCCACTGGCCGCGACACATAATGTGCCGGACGTCTACGCCGAGTACCGACGGCGCAATCCGATCGTCAAAGCTGGCCCGACTCACCACGGCTTGTGCGCGTCGCCGCAACGAAGCAAGTGATGCAGATCGCCGATATAGGGCGGAAACGCTCTACCTCGAAAAAGACCCATCGTTTATTGCAATGGTGGATATAGCGGGCGCTCGAACGCTTTTCATCGTGCCGATGCTAAAGGACAGACGCGTCGATTGGCGTAATTACAATCTTTCGCCAGGAAGTCCGTCCCTTCACGGATAAGCAGATCGAGTTGGTTCAGAACTTCGCCGCCCAAGCTGTCATAGCTATTGAGAATACACGACTGCTTAGCGAATTGCGTGCAATCACTCCGGCAGCAGACTGCTACAGCCGACGTTCTCAAGGTCATCAGCCGCTCGACCTTCGACCTGCAAACCGTGCTCAAACCCTCGTGGAATCGGCTGCCCGACTTGTGCGATGCGGACAAGGCAACCATCATCCGGCAGAAGGAAGGGCTTCTATCGCGCGGCGAGTCCTACGGATTTTCCGCGGAATTCATGGAGTATGTGAAAGCGCTAGCCCGTTAACGCGGGAAGAGGGACGGCCACGGGCGCGCGCCTTCTCGAAGGCAAGGTTATTCAAATCGCCGATGTGCGAGCCGATCGTGAATACACCTTCGGCGAGGTCGCAACGATTGGGCGGCTTTCGCACAATCTCGGCGTGCCGTTGTTGCGCGAGGGTAGTCCGGTCGGCGTTCTGACGCTGACCCGCTCGAAGAGTCAGGCCGTTTACGAGAAGCAAATCGAGCTGGTCAAGACATTTGCCGACCAGGCAGTGATCGCGATTGAGAATGTGCGTCTGTTTGAAAGCGTGGAAGCCCGAACCCACGAGCTAGCAAGTCACTCGAGGATTTGCATACCGCGCAGGACCGCTTGTCCAGACGGAGAAGCTTGCTTCGCTCGGCCAATTAACCGCTGGCATCGCCCACGAGATCAAGAACCCCCTCAATTTCGTCAACAATTTCTCGGCCGTCTCGGTCGAACTCATCGACGAGTTGCAGGAGACTCTCGGAGGCGTGAAAGCCGACGATGAGACCCGGACTGAGATCACCGAATTGGCAGACACATTGCGCAGCAATTTGGAGAAGGTCGTGCAGCACGGCAAGCGCGCCGACTCGATCGTCAAAAACATGCTGCTGCATTCACGCGAAGGCTCCGGCGAGCACCGGCCGGTCGATATCAATGCCCTGGTGGAGGAAAGCCTCAATCTTGCCTATCACGGGGCGCGGGCCGAGAAGCAGAGCTTTGAAATCACGCTGGAGAGATCACTTGATCCTGCGGCTGGCGAAGTTGATCTGTTCCCGCAGGACATCACGCTGGTGCTGCTCAACCTAATCTCCAACGGCTTCTACGCCACGAACAAGCGCAAGGGCGAGGCGGTGGCCGGGTACGAGCCTACCGTTACTGCGTCGACCAAAGACCTAGGTCACAGCGTGGAAATCAAGATCCGTGACAATGGCATCGGTGTTCGACCCGAGGTTAAGGAGAAGATGTTCAACCCCTTCTTCACGACAAAGCCTCCCGGCGAAGGCACGGGTCTCGGCCTTTCCATCAGTCACGACATCATTGTCAAGCAACATGGCGGGTCCATGGAGGTCGATACCAAGCCCGGCGAGTTCACCGAGTTTCGGATCGTTCTGCCACGCACGGGGGCGCCCCTATCAAGTCAGGCGAACCAGCCAGCCACTAACCGCCCACATCTATCGCCCAATCGCAGATTTTCCCCTGTCGAATCTCGCTGATTTGCCAGCGGCCTCGGCTTAATGTGTTTGTTCGGTTGGCGCAGGAAGCGCAAGCACAGCACTGCTCTTGCAACCGAAGCGGAAGTCGCGGGAGCGAGCGTGGGCTCCTTGATCCGGCAAAGCCGAGGCGAAGTTGTTCGACTTATCCACCGTCATTTCGGAGTGAGCGATTATATACACATCAGAATAGCGCCCCGGATCAAGGTCACACATTACCTGGCGCATTTTTGGCTCCCAGCTACAGGCGCGCCGGAATTGTTAGGCGTACTAAGACCCCAGCCGGGCCCCACCTGCTGGGGTCTTTTCAATGTGGCCCCACGCCCGGCCGCAAACCTGGTTGGTTCTAAAAGTGGTCTATTTTGAGCAGACGCACCTGCGACATGTGCTTCAGATTTGAACGACAGATGCAGTCGCGGAGAAGCGCGTGCCAGCGTTCGATAATATACGACCGGCTTGTCCAATTTGCTCAAAGCAAATGGGTTTAGTGCGCATCGCGCCGGACAATCGAGGCTTTAAACTTCGGACCTTCGCGTGCCCGGACTGCGAACACACGGAAGGTTGGGTTTTCAAATTTCTGCTGATCGCCTCAGCGGGTGGCCATCAGCACAGCGATAATTTGGCTGTGTCCTAATTCCGAGTGGTTGCACAGAGGTCGATACGCGGCCCGGTGAGTTCACCGAAGTAAGAATTATTCTCCCGCGTACCGCCGCCGGCCCCTAATTGCCGCGCCAGCCGATGACAGCGCGGCAGCTTTCGGGGGCAAAGCGGACATCGCTAAACTTGATGCAAATTCGGAAGGCATCCAAATAACGATGTCTCCTTCTGGCCCTTGCTGACGCGGCAGCCGATGACAGCCGTTGTAGCTTTCGGGGGAAAAGCGGACAATCGACTACGGGTAGGCGGAACGTGCAGCGGCCGTCTGCGCCGGTGCTTCCTCGGTCACGACCTTGAAGCTTACCATGGTGCACGGGCCGAACGAGGTGACGATGGCGACGTCGGTGGCGTCGCGCCCGCGCCCCATCAGGATGCGTCCGATGCGCGGCGTGTTGTGACGCGCATCGAATGTGTACCAGCGGTCGCCGAGATAGACTTCGAACCAAGCCGAAAAATCCATCGGTGCGGGATCGGCCGGCACTCCGATATCGCCGAGATAACCTGTGCAATAGCGCGCCGGTATGTTCATGCAGCGGCACAGCGTGATGGCGAGATGGGCGAAGTCGCGGCAAACGCCGTGCCGTTCGGCATGCGCCTGCCAGGCGGTTCTGGTCGGGCAGGCGTGCTCATAGCCGAATTTGATGCGGTCGTGCACGTAGTTGCAGATCGCTTGAACGAGCGGCCAGCCTTTTGGCACCTGCCCGAACAGGGACCATGCCTCATTCGACAAACGGTCGGTCTCGCAATAGCGGCTGCCGAGTAGATAGAGCAGAACTTCCACCGGCAGGACTTCGAGCGGATGCTGCTCGGCCTGCGGCGCGATCGCGTCCGGCTCGCCGCTGTCCCGGATCAAAAAGTCCGCCGATATCGTCAGCCGACCAGCGGGCGCGCGGATAACATGACAGAAATTGCCGAAACTGTCGTGATAAGTGTTGGGCACGATCGGCGGATCGAGCCGCATCCGATCAAGCGTCACCAGATCCGCGATGCGCGACGGATGGACGCTCAACGTCAGGATCATCGGCGTCGGCTGCGGACAATCGTAGGCAATTTCGTAGCCGGCGCGAATTTGCATCAAACAACTCTTCGGTTCGCGTCAGCGGACCCTTATCGACATGTACCAAGAAGGGAACGCTCAAAAAGTTCCGCCAGTTCGGGCCGATCGGGAAGCCGCAATACTTGCAAACCGGAGGCATTCGGTTTCCTACAAACAAAAATGTCAGACAATCCATCGGAGGCGCCGGGAACAACGGCCGTTGCCGGGAGTTGCGCTTCCAACCCATCGGAGCAAGAAAAATGTTGAGCCTCGTCGTTACATTGCTGATTATCGCCTTAATCGCTGGCGTACTTGGATTCGGTGGCATTGCTGGCGCCGCAGTCGGTATCGCGAAGATCGTTTTTGTTGTCGCTCTGGTCCTCTTCCTGGTTTCGCTTCTAGCGGGCGGAATGCGAGGCAGTTTTTCACGACGCCTGTAGGCGAGACTTAGTTGGTGCAAGTAAAATTGGTGGCCGGGTAAATCGTCGCCGTGATGGGAAAGACTCCGATGAAATACATTGTAGGCGTTGCGGGCTTTGTCGCTGAATATCTTTCCGGCCGACGCCAAGGGTTGCATTAAAGGAGCGGTGGTAGGCGGCCTCGCCGGACACCTCGCGGGACATCACGGCCTGGCAGGGGCAGCCGTTGGTTGTGCGGTAGGCCACCACGAAGCAAACAAAGACGAGAAAACCAATCAGAATGTCGAGCCAGGCCACCAGCAATAACTGAAGAAGGAATTAGGCGCGCGCGAGCGCCATTTGTTACGCTCGCCCATGCTGATCCTGCAACATGCCGGGGATGAGGTGCTTGAACTCCTACCCGAAGCGAAGGCCATGCGGCCGGACGGTCAAATGCCCTCAGGGTACGGGAACGATAATAACGCTCGGTCTGAAATTGAATGGCACACGTTTCTCAATGCTCAGTACATACGCTTGCTATCCGGACCACCTTTCTCGGGATTGTCTTCGCGCAACTAATCGCTCTCCTCTCAGGTTATGTCCAAGCTCAGGGAGCGTTCTACCAACCATCCGATTCCGATTTCGCAGCACCGATCGGCACACTCATCCGTGAAGAGCCGCGTTCAGGCGCGCCTGCCGCGGCGACGGCTCACAAGGTACTTTATCGCTCTACCAAGCCAGACGGGACACCGATTGCCGTTTCCGGCATTGTCATCATTCCGTCGGGATCGCCGCCGCCCGAAGGCTGGCCTGTCGTTGCTTGGGCGCATCCGACTTCAGGTATTGTGCCGCGCTGTGCGCCCTCGCTCGCAATCTTCCTCTTCCAGCAGATTGCCGGCGTTAGGAACCTGCTCGAACACGGATATGCCATTGCAGCTACGGATTATCCGGGGCTGGGCACGCCGGGGCCACATCCTTATCTCGTGGGCGAGAGCGAGGCTCGCGCGGTCATCGATTCCGTACGGGCGGCACGATCCTTTCCGGGCCTGGAAAACTCAACACGGTTCGCCGTGTGGGGTCACTCGCAAGGCGGTCAAGCAGCACTATTCACCGGCATGATCGCCAAGAGTTACGCGCCGGAATTACAGTTGCTGGGCGTCGCAGCGGCCGCGCCGGCTACAGACCTTGCCACGCTTATGACCGATGATCTGAACACGAGCGGTGGCCGAAATCTCACGGCGATGACCCTGTGGTCATGGGCAAAGGTCTACGGCGCCCCCATAGAGGACGTTGTCGCGCCGGCGGCCATGCAGACGGTAAATCTTCTGGCGCAACAGTGCATTGAAGGCGCCTTTGATATTCTCATTCGCGAGAAAATCTCCGGTCCACTAGAGCGGTCATTTCTCACGGTCAAAGACCCTGCGACCGTCGAACCATGGCGCTCGCTCCTCGAGCGCAATACACCGGGCGAACTCCCTGCCGAATTGCCGGTATTTCTTGCGCAGGGTACCAGCGACCGTCTTGTTCGCCCCGAGGTCACCGAAAAATATATGCGGCGGCTCTGCCGAGCCGGGAGCTCTGTTCGCATGCTCCTCATGCCGAATGTGAGTCACGGATTTGCTGGGTACGACAGTGCGGTCGCCGCTATTAGCTGGATCGGTGATCGCTTCGCCGGCGCCTCTGCCGATAACAACTGTTGAGCAAAGCGCGTTCGCTCAACGAGACTGTCGTGTTCGGCAAACCCTTCCTATTAAGGGGCGTCGATCGTATGCTTCCGTCCGGAGACTATCGGGTCGTAACCATGAAGAGCTGATTGAGGGAATCCTTTCCCGGTCTACCGGCGCGTTTCGACAGTGATCTTCGTGCCGGCGCATGGGGTTTCATTCGTCGAAATGGTGACGATCGATCCGCTCGATCTTCCGGCCGCTCTTGACAGAGACGCCGCACCATAACCGACAGCGCGAGGCCGCTTTCATTTGACCATTCTCAATGTGCGGCACAAGACCATCTACCGTTACCGGCGCCCGGTTCGACTGGGCGAACACCGGATGATGCTGCGCCCGCGCGACAGTCACGATCTTCGGCTCATTGAAACCAATCTGAAGCTTTCACCGGCGGCATCGATACGCTGGACCCATGATGTATTCGGCAATTCGATAGCCATCGCCTCGTTCACCGAGTCTACGACCGAGCTGCGAATTGAAAGCCAGCTTCGGCTGGAGACGTTTGCGCAAAAGCGTCCGGCGTTTCAGATCACTTCGGAAGCCGCGACCTATCCATTTATCTATTCAGCGGACGATCGTATCGATTTGGGCCGGCTGCTCGATCGGCAGTATCCCGACCCCGCCGACCGGGTCGGGTCATGGGCGCGTGGCTTCGTACGCAGCAAGCCGACCGATACCTTGGCACTTCTGGCCGACCTGAACAACGGCGTTGGCGCATGGGTCTCCTATCAGAGCCGCGAAACCGAGGGGACACAAACCCCCGTGGAGACCCTCAACCGGCGCTTGGGGTCGTGCCGCGATTTCGCGGTGCTCTTTATCGAGGCGGCCCGTTGTCTCGGCTTTGGCGCCCGCGTCCTATCCGGGTATCTGTATAATCCCTTGAGCACGGCAAGCGGCGCCGGTACCACCCACGCCTGGGCCGATATCTATGTCCCCGGCTCTGGTTGGGTCGCATATGACCCGACCAACGGCACCATCGACAGCAGCGACTTGATTCGCGTTGCGGTCACCCGCGACATCGCTCAGGCCACTCCAGTCGCCGGCAATTTTGTCGGCGCTTCCGACAGCTATTTGGGCATGACTGTCGACGTCACCGTGACGCCGAAACGCGGCAATCGCAAAACTGCTGTTCGTTGATTTGCCGCTCGAACCAAATTCCACTTCCAAACCGGATAAACATTGTCCGCCTAGCGCAGCGCGGTTCAGAGGAACGCGCGCGGATCGTACGGTGCCCTGTGATCCGCCAGCCGCCACCCCCCCCGCAGTTGCCTGGCGGTTTGCTCAGTACCTTAAACGGAACCGCCACATCATTAGCTCCCCTTCATTGTTCCTGTCCCATCCAACGGTTGGCGGTTCCGGTTGCGGCGAGGGGCGCGGTTGCTTTATCCCTCAAAGCGGACCCGACTCAGTTCTTTTGTTTCGAGGTCTTTGCAGGAAGGGCAGACGAAGATGAGTTTTTCCTGACGCACTCCAAGCTTTGGGATCGTGCGAAGATGCTCCATCGTGTCGCCGCAAGAGGGGCACACAAGAATCCGCGTGCTGTCGAGTACTGGGCGTGAGCGCTCGACGACGGGGGTTGACGGCGTGAAATACGACAAAGTGAACTCCCTTGAAACAGGCGGGAGTACTACCGAACTCTCAGTCGCCGACGCCTGACCAAAGGTCGCTGCCGGTGATACTTGTACATGGGGTTGCTACGAGCGAAACCCTAGTGCCAACTGCAAGCTTAGCCGTGGTGGACGAGCGACGAGGTTCGAGGGGGTGAGGGGCTGGGGGGCCTGGTCGCGACGCCGCTCGTCCGAATCACTAGCCTGATCGACTTTGCCCGGTTCCCGACACTGCGCATAAAATTATGCGGGGCAACACAGCCCGGCCCGGCGGCGAAATCTTGCACTTAGCCACTCTCCGCTCACAACAGCCGTATTCAAGCTACCCACTCGATTCCGGTAACGCGCAGCACCGTCCCAACTCCGACGCCAAGGTCGCGGGCGATGCGCCGTATACCTTTGCCGTCAGCTCTTGCCTGTCGGATAGCTTTCTCCTTCTCAGCCGCGAACTTCGGTCGTCCTAGCTGTGCGCCTGGCCGGCCTCGTACTGAAGTTCGAGCACCTCGCCCGGCGGGATGATCCGGGCGTCCTCCAAGACGGCGCAGGTCAGCCGAAGCGTCTCGTTGGATTTTCTCAGCGCGCGCGACCAGGGTGACTGTGAATCTGAGCATGGAGCGCGCTGGCGGAAGACGTGACGCGGAAGTGGAAGTTGGAACTCGGAAGTTAACGGCTACAGCTTTTATGGACCGGCATTCGTAGAGGCGGGTTAGCAGCGAACCCGTCTGGGCCACTTAGCGGCTGATGGACGCGAAGACGATTGCTAGTTCGGCACCACGCCGTCTCTGCCAACATTGACGCGGCCAACGTCGAACGTCCCGTCCGGCTTCTTAATCGCTGCATTCACTGAAAAGCTCGCGCCGGGCTTGAGCGCGCTTATGTTGCTAACTTCATAACGAACTATCGGCACGTCAGGAGTGACGACAATCTTCTTTTCGCCGTCCTTGTACTTGACAGAAATGACCGGCCCATCGACCCCAGTGACCGTCGTGCCAACCGAACCGTTGGTCATTGTGCTATTCGGTGCTTCATCCCACGGCTTGAAACCTTCGCCGGTGCCACGCATAAATTCCGCAAAGATATGAACCTCGATAGCTTTCTGGCTGCCGTCAGGCTGCGGCATCGCCCCGCTACCGATGAACGTGCCTTCCTTAATGTCCGCCATGGAAGCCTTCACCACTTCTACAACCAGTAGCTTGTCGGCAAGATTCAGCTTCAGTTCTGCACCGTCGCGCGATCTCACCAACAACGTATGGCCGTCGAGTGTTTCGATTGCGCCGTGCAAACGAATTGTTTGTTGCTGAGCCACAACCGATGGAACCGCGAATGTGCCTACCAGGGCCACGGCAATTAGAATCTGGGACACAGTTTTCATGTGTTGTTCTCCGAAAGTACTGCAAACGCGCGACATTCCCACTTTCAGCCCTAGGAGTGCTCAAGAGCGAAGCAGATCCAGCAGGAATGTCTTTCGGCACAAACAGTGGCTCGGTCTTCGCGAGCTTCGATGAAGGTGAGAATTGTCAGGAGATCGCGCGTCACTTGCTTACGATACTTGCTGTCGAGGTACTTGAACGAAAGTAACTTCTGGCGGTTAAACGGGTCATTTCCGCTTCGGCTTCCGCTTCTTCTTCGCCTTCGGCTGTCCGCTGGAGGCGAGATCGAGACGTTTCAACACATCGGACAAACGCATCCCTTTGGCCTTTAGGTGAACCTTCTTGTTCATTTTCTTCAGGAGGTCGGCCGGAACCAGTACACGCTCGGAGTGGATAACATTAAGAAACTTTGCCGCTTCGTGAAGAGGCAAGCCCGAAAACGAGACGTCGACCAATGCATTCGCTTTCAGTCCTAGTGTCGCCCCAACACCGATAGAGGCTCCGTAACAATGACATTCACATACTTCGGGGCTGTCGCTGCTGGCGATGCATCCGCAACCCTTGCCGCCACTGCATTCGCAACTGCACTCTCCCGCACCGCAATTCGCCATTGTTCTGCTCCTGTTTTTCGTGAGCGGACAGTTTGGAGTAGTGTCCTTAGAAGAAGTTTAAGGACAATCAAGTGAGCCGGTTACAACTGTTTAGTCGTGTTGTGGCACAGCTTGGAATCAAAACGCTGGCTCAAGGTAAACTCGGGTTTGTTCGGCTACCTGCTTCGAGCAATTGCGTGAGTGTTAGCTCATGTGCCCAAACGCCAATGCGTCTGCTGCCTCACCCCCTGCCCCGGTGGTGGGTCCCGTTACGCGACCGAAGGAAGGCTCGACGCTGACTCGCAGAAGGCCGCAGATGCGTTGCCGCCGCGAGACGCTCTTGTGGAGCGGGGGGTCACAAGCTGTGTCAGTGACTCGCTGACGGGCAGCGCGCGCATGCGGCATGACCACACCCGGCGCTGCCGCTATCAGACAGCGGGAGGGTCGAAACCTCGACCAGTGACTCGCGCAAAGCCCGCACCGCGATGCCGGGTTATTGCCCGCGCTTCAGGCGCTCGATCTCGTCGTGCACAAGGCGCTCGACCATGCTCGGCAGATTGTCGTCGAGCCACGACTTCAGCATCGGGCGGAGCATCTCACGCATCATATCTTCGAGCGTCGCGGCATCGCCGGTCATGACCGTATGCGCAAGCGACAGCTGCTTAATCGCTGGCGCAATCTGGTTTGGCTGATCTTGCATCGGAACCTCCACACAACTCAGAACGGTGCCGATTATAGCTGAGAGCCATCCCGTAGACTCGACGTGACGCGGGCGGTCAAAACCTCAATGGGCGGCTCGCCGCGAGCGAGCAAGTGTTCCGGGCTCGCGGGTTGATGAGCATGGAGGGTATTCAGCGAGCGTGTCGAATAGCGCGACACGGCTCGACGCCCTGAACTGAGTCCGCTTCTGGCCCTTAGCTGCCGCGCCGGTCATCTGCCTTCGTGTCCGCTTTCGGGGGAAAGCGGACATGCCGATTTGGCAGCGCGGTGGCAGCTAATGACCCAAAGCGGACATTCATTTTCGCCAAAACCAACGGCCAAGAACGACCGCCGCAAGCATCATCGTCATCAATCTCAAGGGCCGCAAACGCACTCGGGATTGCATTGCGAATGCCGCGGTGCCGGCTGCGGGAAACCTTTCTTCTGTTTCGATTTTGCGGAGGGACAGCGACAAGGGCGTTTACAGACGCAGCACCCGCTCCGCGTTCAGATGCGCAATCTTTTCTTTGTCGATATCGTTGAGCGAGAGTTTGTCGAGGAAAGCCATGCCAACGGTATTCAACTCGTAAGGCCAATCGACGGCCCACAGGATCGCGTCGGCGCCAAGTGCGAGAAGCGTGCAGACAAAAGCGGGCTCGTACCAATTTCCGCTTGTCGTCACGATCAAATTATCCTTGATGTATTGGAGCGGCGTCTTTTTCAGACCACGGCGCGCTGCCGCCGGAAAGCTGTGGGCGTTGAGCCGGTGCATGGCGAAGGGCAGACCCTCGCCGAGATGGCCGAGGATGATTTTGAGGCGTGGATAAGCATCAAAGACGCCTGCGAACATGATTCGCAGAAAATGGCAGCTAGTATCAATGGCAAAGCCCCAGGGCGAGCCGCGCAATTCTTCATAGCCCTCGAAATAAGCCTTGGTCGCATCCGGGTGCGCCATCGTTGGATGCAGATAAATCGGCACATCCAAGGCCTGTGCGCACTCGAATATCGGCCAATACTTCTTGTCGTCGAGAAACGAGCCCTGCTGATGACCGTGGATCATCGCGCCCTTGAAGCCCAATTCTTTGACCGAGCGCTCGAATTCGCGTGCTGCTTCCTCCGGATCGGCGGTCGGCAGCGCGGCAAAGCCAGCAAAGCGGGTGGGGTGCGCATTGACGGCTTGATAGAGGCGCTCGTTGGCGTCACGGGCCATCGGTATTGCAATTTCTTTGCCGAAACCCTGCGGGCCAGGCGACCCAAACGATAAAACCTGTACGTCAATCCCTGATGCGTCCATGTAGCGCAGCCGCTCGTCGCCAAGATCGAAAAGTTGGCTCGGAATGTCGTGGCCCAGATGTTCGTTGCAACTCGACAAGTAAAAATCGCGATAATCACCGCGCTTTACGTTCTCACGGTACATTGCGGTGCTAAAATGTTCTTCGATTGCGATGATCTTCATGACGCGAATGAATCCTTTTGATTGGCCGGAACGGAATAGCGGCAACCGCGATCATTGCTACGGCACTATAGGTGGCGGGAAGTCGCTGTTAATGGCCGAATGTCTGCTCATGTCTGGGAACTAAGCGCGCTTAATTTGATGAATTTAGCCATTGATTGCGCCGGGCGAACTCAAGCCGGCTCGGTGTACAAATCACTGATCTGAAATTTGCGAGTCCCGGTAAGCGCTTATCGAGCGATGGATTCAGCGTCCGTCCTCACGCCTTACCCTCAGCGGCCATCTCGCGCAAGCCTATCTCAGCCATAAGCGTCGCAGAGTGTGCGCCAAGACACACCGTCTTGCTGCTGCCAGTGAACGAAATGACCGTTACCGCGTCGGCTGACACGGCATAGGAACCCTTGACCTGGCGGCCATCGAAAACAACGGTCACTTCTTGCCGAACCACCAGCGCCTCCGCCTTTGCAGCAAAGGGACAATCCCGCGACGTTCATTTAGTTCAAGAATGGTGGGAGAGCCGGCGAGGTCGGCCGCTGTCCCTTTAGAAGAGGCTCGCTCTTCATCCTTGAGCTGGGAAGCGCGAGCAAAGGCGCAGCGAATCGTGACCTCGTCTTCCTCAGTCAGAGTTGGAGCCGCTGTCCCGCCGAAAAGTGGGTGCCTGCGCTATTGGAAGGCGTGTGGACGCGCGTCTCAGCTACGTTGCATGAGTCCTAAAAAAAAAACTCGCGGCCCTCATTGATCAATTCCTGATCGTGGCAGTCCGCATCTGTGTGATCGGTTTAGCTATTTTGGAGGGCAACGGGCTGCACATGTTGCAGTGCATGAGTCCGCTTGTGGCCCACAGCGGACATTCCACCGGTCGCAATGAATGTCCGCTTTCGGGGTAATAGCGAACATCACGAACTGACGCCGTCATGTCCGCTAATGAACCAAAGCGGAGATGAGCTGTGCATCGCAGCACCTCCGGGGTTTCCCGAAGATCACAAGTGGCCGGAATATAGGGCCGAGGAGTGTTTCGATTACTTTTATTGGACGGGTTTCTACCGAACTGACAAACCTTTCAGAAACCTCTGCCATTTAAGCTGAGGTTAACTTGGCGATCCCAATTTTTGCCTCTCGTACAGATGGCTCAACGGCGATGGGCAGGCACCAGAATATAGTTGCATTCGTTGTGATGTTTGTCCTGCTGCCCTGCTTAATGGGGTGGGCGCAGAGTCCGCGATCCAAGAAAAGCAAGCTTTTATTGTTCAAGGATCAACGACGTTTACCCATCGTGTGATGGAGCCGTATCAAAGCGCGATTGAGACAGCCTCTGGTCACAAGTTGACTGTCGTACCCAACAAGTCGAGCCTCGGCCTTCTTGCGCTGTTCGAAAAGCGCAGCGATTTCGCAATGATATCGGGGCCATTGGAGTACGAAATCGGCGATTTGAGATTGACCAATCCGGGTTTGCCCTTCGACCGACTGCAGACCTTCGAGATCGCGAATACGCGTATGGTGTTCGCAGTCAACCGAAACAACCCGGTCCACACGATTTCGGACGACAAGATGCGCCGTATCCTGCTGGGTGAGATTGTAAACTGGCGCGATGTCGGTGGTCGCGATCTGCCGATTAGAAGTCGTGATGGTCCGTAGAGGCGGTGGAGTTCTGGACTCGATCGAGAGCGCGCTGCTCGGCGGCAAAAGCATAAGCGTTCCAAATCCCATTCTTGTTCGAATTAGTTCGCAGGTCGTCAAGATCACAGAACAACTGCCCGAAGCATTAGGTCTCTCCCAGTTGAGTATTGTGATGAATTCGAACACGCTTGAATTGAAAACAGAACATCCGGTCGAACAGCATCTTGACCTTGTAACGCTCGGCGAACCGACCCCCGAAATGCGCAAAGTGATCGACGCTGCTCGGAACATTATGAATAAGGTATCTAAGCGCTGATAGGCATCAAGTGCATGTTGACCCGGTTTGCGTCGCAATCGAGGGGGGCCGACCCGCCCAAACTCCTCCGCATCAGCCATCTCCAAAAGCGAAGCCCTGGCACGGGGCTAGTGCGTTTTAGGTTTAGCTGAGCAACGCCTTCTTTTTTTTCAACGTAGTTCCTGTGATTCGTCCACCGAACTATTAGGAACGGCACCCCGAACAGCTTGTGCTGCACGGTGAACTTCCTCGTCTTGGTATGCAACAGCAGAAAAATGGAGCGGTTTTGGCTCGGTTGACTAAATCTAGGCTTGGTTCTCTGTTGGTCTCCGCAAGAATACTTCAGGGGTGTGTTACGTGGGGCTTGGCGGGGATGTCTGCGTATAGAATTTATGCGCTAACGGCTGACGATCACGTCGCCGCTTCGCCGACAGTCGTGGATTGCCCCGACGCGGCCGCAATCGAGAAGGCAAGACAAGGCCTCAACCACCGTATCGTTGAGGTATGGCTGGTAGATCGCTGCGTAGTTCGGATGCAGCCGAGCAACGTCGGCTAGGAAATGGCTGAAACCCAACGCTGATATCTAGGTGGTTTTAATAAGAATCAGATCGTGTCGCTGCTTGAGGGCCGCAGCAACAAGGCGTACCGGCTCGCGCGGATGCGCGCCGTTGGCATGCCGGTGCCCGACGGCGTTCTGCTCACGCCGGAATTCCTGGCCCGCTTTGCCGCCGCATCTGAGCCCGCGCGCCAGCGCCAACTCGACTGGCTCTGGCGGCGGTTCGCCGGTCGGCTGCTCGCCGGTCGCAGCGCCGCAGGTAACGAAGACGGCGCCAACCACAAATTCCAGGAAATGGCTCCCATCAGGGCGCCGAATATCACGGACTCCGATTGGGTCGATTGTCGGCAGATTTTACCTGTCTTGTCCGCCGCTTGGGCGAATACCTGCAGGTCTCTATGGCTGAAAAATCGCGCGTATACGCCGTCACCAGGCGAGTTTAGGGGATAGTCTCTGCTCGCAAATTTTCAATATCCAATTCTTCTACCGGAGACTCGGTTCAATCGCGCTGAGACCAGTTCGACATTTCTGGTTTTGGTTTAGACGTTGCGAGAGCGCCGCCGCATGTCCGCTATGGCGGCAAGGCGGCTGTGCCCAGCTAGGCGCTTCATGTCGCTTTTTGGCCCATAGCGGACATTACATCGTGATCTGTCGTCGCGTGATCGCATCCGTCAATCGCCGCCGAGCGCCGGAGGTTGAGTTGCCTTTCCGGACCACACCTGTCCGAGGCGCACGGCTTCGAGCGTGGTTGCTTGCGCGTCCGGTCTGACGAAATCGTATTTGACAACGCTTGCGTCCGCGGTTCCAGGCGCAACGCCACTCACCAGCAGATGAGCGCCGGTCGTCGTACTGGTCGTGGCAACCCGTGTGCCGGCAGATCCATCAAATGGCGCGAAGCTTGCGATCTCGCGGAAATCGGCACCATGGTCGTGGTGCAGCGGGCTGTGCAGGTACAGCGTCGGGCCCCCATCCAGGGCCGAGCCGCTGGAAAAAACCTTCACTGAACCGCGGTCGGCGAGCTGGCTGACAATAATCCGCTTGGCGCCACCGATTGAGCCGGCGAGCCATCCTGTAGCTAGAGAAACCCCGCCCCGATAATCCTTGCCGAACGGCACGAAAGACGCGGTATTCACTGGCTCATCCGTCGCGTGCACGCTATCCATCGCGTGCATGCCGCCGTGATCGGCCATGGGACCAGGCTTGGCTTCAGCTTTGGCGATGGGTTTCAAAAGCGGGAAGGCGAACACCTTCACTTCCGCCGGCTCGCCGGGGCCGGGTGCAGTGACGATGCTTTCGCGTCCGGTCGAAAAATCGACAAAGCCCGTGGCGACGCTCACGCCCGACCGGCTGTCACCATACGGCTTGAACGACGCGAAGAGCGCCGGCCCGCTGTGCGACGATGATGCCAGCGGAATTTGATAGACCTTCACTTCGCTCGCGACGCCGGGGCTCGATCCGACGATGATGTCGTCGGCATTCGTCCCATCGATCTGCGCAGCGGCCACGCTGACGCCGCCCCGCGCTTTGGAATCGAACGGCTGGAAATGCGCCAGCTCTGTCCCGAAACTGCCTTTGCCGCGTACTGACGCACCGGCATAAACCACAACCTCGGGCGCGTGATCCTTACCAGCGCCGACGATCAGGTCGAGTATGCCATCACCGTCGACATCGCCCGTTGCGACATTGACGTTGCCTTCATAGCCGGGGAACGGGATGATCGTGCCGGCGAACCGGTCGCCGTTGCCGTCGTATAAACGAACCTCGGCAGGTCTGCCGGGCCCGCCCGGAATGGCCACCGCATACATCGAGACTGCCGATATGACGTTGATGAGCGCCATCAGGCCGTTGTCTTCGTGGTTGAGGCGATGGCAATGCATCACGTAAAGCCCGGTATATTCGTCGAACCGGGTGCGGATCGTGAGAATGCCGGGCTCGATCACGGTCTCGTCGCTTTGCATCTTCGGCGCCGGCGCATTGGCATTGTCGATGGAAAACTTGTCGGGACCGGTTCGCAGACCGGTCGTCGGATCAAAGTAGTCGATCACCTGAAAATCGTTGACGTGAATGTGAATCGGATGCTCGTCGTTGTTGTTGTTGACGATCCTCCATTCCTCGACTGAGTTGAGCCGCGGCTGGATCAGCGGCACATTGGGAAATGCACCGCCGTCGAATGCGTAGACGAATGCCTTCGGGTCGTCGGGGCTCGCCAGGTTGTTGAGGAAGCCGCCGGAAATCACGATCTTCCGCGTCAAGTCCGGCGTGACCTTGGCCAAGTCGATAAAGGACGTATAGGCGTCGAGCGGTTGACCTTCGGCGAACAGGGTCGTTACCCCGCCGGGCTCCGCCGCTTGAGCTCTGACCAGCACCTGGGTCGGAAAAACAAAGAAGCCATCGAAATAACTGACCGCCGAGGGCGGCACGCTCAGGCTGCCCAGCACGGCCGGAGGATTGTCGCTGCCATTATTCGTATAGAGTACGCCGGCGGCGGTGGTTGCCTTGGCATCGCCGCTGCGCTCCGGCATCTCGAGAATGAGATCGCCTTGCGCCGGTATCGTCACGGCAATCGCGAACCGGCTCGCCGGTGGAATGAGCAGCCGGGTGCCGTCATCGGTCGGCGGATAGTGAACGGCCGTATAGGGGTTGCCGTCCTGGCCAACAAGGGCGATGCGCGGATGCCGCCCGGTCGCCGTCTCCGTTAGCTGCACGTTGATGTAGGCAATGTCGCTCACATTCGCGAGTACCCAAATTTCGGCCTGGCCCGCCTTGCTCTTGATGATCGGCTGAAACTGGCCGTTCACAGTGAATTGCACATCGCGCTGATAATCCGGCAGCGACGGATTGGCCGGCATATCGCTGCCGGCTTGGGGGTCAGTCGCGGTGAACTGCTGGAGATTGCTTGGGATGAACTCGAGTTGGCCGCGATGATTGTCGATTGAAAGCGGCCCCGCGTACCACACCGTGAAGTATTTTGTTCCGGGCTTTGATCGGCTGAAATTGACCGGCGCGAGCAAGGGGCGGTACGTGCCGTTCGCCAGCTCGCCAGGCTTCGGCGGCGCTATCGTACTGACCCACTGGGACCAGTTCGGATTGTTGAGCTGCCCGAGACCACCCGCACGATCAAAGACAAAATTGTACTGCAGCGCCATGTTGCGGATCGGGATGTGCTTATCTGTGACGAGCGGCAGGTTGCCATCCGTCCGTCCGATCTCCAGCAGTCCCACGAGACCGGTATAGACTTGCGCCGCGGTGAGCCCGTGAAGATGACAGTGATACCAGTACAGTCCTTGCGGCATGTTCCGGGGGACGTCGTAGGTGTAGGTGTTCGACATCCCCGGCGGGATGTGCAGCATGACGTTGTCGGCATTACCCTTTGGACTGATGTGCGCTCCATGGGTGTGGAGGTTGATCGGTGACGAGGTCATCTGCTCCGGGTAGAGCGGAACGGCCTCACCCTTAGCTGTGTATTGCGGAATGAAGTAGTCCCGGATGGTCAGGTCGGTGAGGCGGTTCTCGAAATGCACGATCAGCCGTTCACCGGGAAATACCTGGAGCGTGGGCGCCGGATAGAGATTGCCGCCGGATTTCTGTCCGTTGGACGCCGTGCCGCGGATCACCTCGTAGTCGAAAAGAAGAAAGTTCTGGACAGGCATCGCGACCGTGTCGAGCGTTGCGTGGCCTTGCCTCGCGGTGAGCCGAATTTCGAGGACGCCGTCCTTGCTGGTCAGCACAACGGGCTCCCGGAAGGCGGCCCTCGTCGCCGGATCGATTGTTTTTTCCGCAGTCGGAACGGAGGCCGTCGCATTCGGCCATGCCAGCACCAGCAAGAGCCCGATGGCGCTAAGGGCGGCCCCAAGGGCGGCACCAAGAAAGCCATACAGGCGACCGGTGTCGATCGTTCGCATGGTCTTCCTCCTAATGATGCCCAGTAGCGGCGATGCGCCTTTGACTTTCACGACAACAAGCAAGGCCCGCAGACGAGAACTGGCCGCCGCTATTCAACGCGAATCAGTTAGAAAGATTCGAGGCTTGTGAGAATCATAGTTCAAGGCGCCGATGGTGCAACATGCGTTGCGCGACAGGCTTTTCAGATTCGCACGGTCTTCACATGAAGTCTACCACAGCGCTGCTATGTCCTGGTGTTCATTATTGCCAGCGCTTGTGATCATCGCGGTCTTTATCTGAACCTCGTTCGCCGAAGAAGTCTATAACAGGCGCGAAGCGCAAGCGCCGAGCAAAGGGGTGACTTGGTGAGGACCTCGCGACGCGATTTCGTAAAATTGCTCACATCGAGCGGCATCGCGCTGTCCGTGTCGCGTCTCGCGTCGGCGGAAAATGTTCCATTCATCGCGCGCGAAACCATGCCGGGCCGGCAGAACTTCAATCCGGCGGCCGGCGGAGCGGGGCGCATCGACGGCGTCGTCAAAGTCACGGGGTCGAAGCTCTATGCCGGCGATTTTCGCGCCGCCGATCTCCCCGACTGGCCGGCAAAGACCTCCCACGCCATGCTGATCCGCGCGACCGACGCAACCCACACCTATGACGGACTCGATCTGTCGTGCCTGACCGGCGCGTTGAAGCCGTCGGTGGTCGTCACCGCTGAGGATCTGCCGCGCATCGGCACGCGCGTTCCGCAATTTTACGCCGGCAACTTGTTCTGCCCACTCCGCGAGACGCCGCTCTATCTCGGTCAGCCGATCGCGCTTTTGATCTTCGAGGATTTCGACGCCTTCGACCAGGCGCGGCTCGCATTGCGCGACGCGAATGTCGTCAAATACGGCAAGGAGACCGGCCCGATCACGCGGCCGCCGTACGCCACCTTTCGTTTCACGCGGATTGGCGGGGCGACCCCCGACGCGCCTGATGTCTTTTCGCCATTCAAGAACGGCTGGGCCAGTCCCGGGCAGTTCGAGAACGAGCATCCGATTTGGGCGCGCCTGCCAATTCCCACCGGGCAAGACTACGCGGAGGCCGCGGGTTACGGCGAAGACATTCGCGGCGAGCTTGCGGCGGACGATCCGGCGCGTCTGGTGCTTGAGCGGCAATTCGAGACCCAATCGGTCGATCCGATGTTTCTCGAGCCTGAGAGCGGCCTCGCCTGGTACGACCCGGGCAGCAAAAACCTCGAACTCGTCGTCGGCGTCCAGTCGCCTTACGATGCTGCTGAGTCCGTCGCCTTCCTGCTCGGCGAAGCCAAGCCCGCGTACAAGCCGGCGCGCATCAACATGCAGTTCGCCTATATGGGCGGCGGTTTCGGCGGCCGCGATCATACGCCGTTCCCACTCTATATTTCGCTGGCGGCGATGTTTTTCCCGGGGCGCCCAGTCCGGCTCGCGAACAATCGCTACGAGCAATTCCAATCCGGGATCAAGCGGCACGGCTTCTCATTGCACACCTGGATGGGCGTCGATCGCAGCACCGGCAAGATTTTCGCTTTTGCCGCCGACCATGTCTTGCATGCCGGCGGGCTTGCCAATTTCTCGCCCAGTGTGGCGACTGTCGCCGCCCGCGCGGCGCTCGGCATCTACTATTCTCCCAAGGTCGACATCACCACGGTTTCGCTGCCCTCGCGCGCGGTGACCACGGGCTCGATGCGCGGCTACGGGGCGCTACAGACGGTGACGGCGCTGGAAGTGCTGGTCGATGAAATGTGCACGGCATTGCCGCTCGATCCGATCGAGTTCCGGCGCCGCAATGCGCTCAAGACCGGCCAGCGGATCATGGCCGGAAACACCTACAGCGTCTCGGTCCGCACGCCGGAGATTCTCGACAAGCTCGAGCAGCACACGATCTGGCGTGACCGCGCGCAAGAGAAAGCGCGCGGACGCGAGGCGGGGATTCTGGTCGGGACCGGCGTCGCATGTGCCTGCAAGAATTACGGTACCGGTGCGGATTGTTCGCTCGCCGCGGTGGAAATCGACGCCCAAGGTCGAATTGCCATTCGCATCGACGGCACCGAGATGGGCACCGCGCTGGGCACCGCGGTCGCCAACCGGGTCGCGAGCTATCTCGGCGGGGCCGCGGATGAGGTTGCGCTCGCGCAAATCGACGCCTTTGGTCCGCTCGCACTGGTGTCCTCTGGCGATCCTTTCAAGATCGATCAGAAGATGCAGGACACCGCGGCGCGCAATCCGCGTTGGGTGCCGGAAATTTCCTCGGCCACTGCGGCTTCGACCGGCGCCCATGTCGGCACGCACGCGGCGGCCGAAGCCGCGCGGGTGATCTTTCGTTTCGGTTTGTGGCCCGCGGCGCTCGATTTGTGGCGCATTGTGCCAAGCGATCCGCGCGCGGCGCAATGGGCGGCGGCGCGCTGGACCAGTGGGCAATTGACCGTAACCGGGCTGCCGCCGCTCGCGCTTGCCGACATTGCGGCCCGCGCGCATGCGAAGAACAGCGTCACCGGTGCGATGGCGCACGGCTTCAATCGCTGGGCCTGGGCGGAAGCCACTTTCAAGATCGATGGACAGAACTGGACGGCCGACATCGATGCGCTGGCGCTTCGCCGTGGCGCCGGCAAGTTCGCTCGTCTCGACCGCGGCAGTGTCAAGTTTCCCCCGACCGACTTCACCCGGATCGGAACGACCTATACGTCGCAATGCGGGACGCTGGTCCGTGTCGAGATCCATCGCTCGACCGGCGCGCTGCGGATCGCCAAGGCCTACAGTGTGCTCGAATGCGGCAATGCGCTTGTGCCGCAGGTCGTGATCGGCCAGGCGCAAGGCGGCTTCGCCATGGGCGTCGGCTACACGTTCTTGGAAACGCTGCCGCTCTACGAGGACGGGCCCGGCAACGGCACGTGGACTCTCGGACAATACCTCGTCGCCCGCGGGTCGGACCTGCCGCTGCGCGATTTCGAGATCGAGATGCTGCCCGCCGTGGACGCGAACGAACGGCCGAAAGGTATCGCGGAAGTGGTGATGATTCCGGTCGTGGCGGCACTGATCAACGCGATCTTCGACGCCACCGGCCATCGTTTCCGTTCGCTACCTGTGACGCAGCAGATGGTCAAAGAGGTGCTGACGTGAGGACGTTGAACGTGACGATCAACGGTCGCGGATATGGACCAACGGAAGTGCGCGACGAACTCACGATGAACGATTATTTGCGTGAATATCTCGGCCTTACCGGCACCAAATTCGGCTGCGGCGCGGCGCAGTGTTTGAGCTGCGCGGTGATCGTCGATAATGCGGACGGCACGAGTTACACGAGTCCGACCTGCATCATTCCGGCGGTGCGCTTCAACGGCAAATCGATCCGTACCGTCGAGGGCCATGCCAAGAATGGCGAACTCTCGGCTCTGCAGAAGGCCTTCATCGCGCACTTCGCCTTTCAGTGCGGCTATTGCACCGCGGGCTTTCTCAACGAAGCGCAGGTATTGCTCGAACGGCTGGCAAAGAAGCGCGTGCCGCGCGCCGATCTCGAGAAGACCGTTGCCGAGGCGCTCGACGGTCATCTCTGCCGCTGCACCGGCTACGTCAAATATCATGAGGCGGTGCGCAACGTGATCCTGTCAGATCCGGAGCGCTACCTTGTCTAGTGCGCACAACCGGGAGGAGGAGCGCCGTGCGGGCTGAGCTGCAGGCCGGGTTTTTATTGACGGTCGCGGTTCTGCTCGCGACCTTGATCTCGGTGCAAGCGGCTTCAGAGGCGCCGGTGGAGAATCTTGCCAGCGCGGATAGTTTCGCTGCGATCGGCGATCCCGCGGCGCGCTCGGCGGCTCTGTTCACCGAAGCCGCCAAAGTGCTGACCCATCCGCGCTGCATGAACTGCCATCCCGCCGGCGATCGCCCGCGCCAGGGCGATCTACGCCGCCTGCATCAGCCGCCGGTCGAGCGCGGCGATGACGGCTTCGGCCTTCCGGCGCTGCGCTGTCCGATCTGTCATCAGCAGGCGAATTTCGATCCGGGTCGCGTGCCTGGCGACCCGGTTTGGCATTTGGCGCCGCGCGAGATGGGCTGGGAAGGCAGGACGGTCGGGCAGATCTGTGCGCAGATCAAGGATCCCGCGCGTAACGGAGGCCGATCCCTTGAAGAGATCGTGCATCATGTGGCGACCGATCATCTTGTCGGCTGGGCTTGGGCCCCCGGCGCGGGCCGCCAACCTGTTCCGGGCACCCAAAGTGAGGCTGGCGCGCTCCTCGACGCCTGGGTGAAAACTGGAGCGGTTTGTCCAAACTAGAGTGCGAGATCGCCCGCGCGCGAAGGTATGTAGATGATCAGGCCCGAGAATGTCCGTTGTTTGGGCGTGAAGCGGATACCGCCACGTGCCCTAACACATCCTCACATGCATTAAATCCTGCGGGAGACCGGTTCAAATCCTGGCCGGCAGCCAGTTCAGCCGCGAGCTGCATGCGACGCTTCTGTCAGCTGAACCTCGCAGGCGGGGTTCTCGCGAACCGATTTGCAGAAAATCAATCCGGATCACTTTTGAGCGTCTCGAACATCTCTGCAACACTTTCGTTATCCGCGCGCTCGAAATAATACCGCTGTCCCTTCCGAAAATGTGATCCCCACGGATTCGCAACATCAGGCAGAATCGTCACATCATCTAGTTCGATGCTTACGATCCTGCATATGCTGCTGATATTTGTCGCCGGCCTGTTCAAGTCGCGTAGCAGGCTTGAAGCCGAGAACCTGTTTCTCCGTCATCAGCTCAACATCGCCTTCAGGCTCGCCCGGCCTCGCCTTCAATTGCGCGGCGGCGATCGGGTACTGCTAGTATGGATGGTTCGGCTGTGGCCAAGTCTGCTCGGTATGGCCAAGGTAGTACAGCCGGAAACCATCCTGCGATGGCATCGGTCCGGCTTCAAAGCGTTTTGGCGCTGGAAATCCCGAAATAGGGCAGGGCGGCCGAAGGTCGATCGCGAGCTACGTGATCTCATCCGACGGATGGGCAGAGAGAACCCACTATGGGCCGGATCCATGGCGAGCTGCTGATGCTGGGGTTCGATGTCGCCCAATCGACAATTCGGGATTGAGAAAGACATAGAGCGCAGCGATCTTGCCATCGCGAACAATGACGACGTCCAGTCCGGTGTAGTCTGGAGCCTCCCCTTTCGGGCCTGAGCCCCATGTCAGAATTCCCCCGTTGTGCAGTGCTTGTGGCACTCCATGGGGCGTATAGACGAAGTGTGGACGTGCCGCGCGGAGGTCTCCGGCGAACTTGTCCAGAGCGTCGTGTCCAACAAAGACACCGGGCGGGGACGTACAGCACGCAGTCTTCAGTATAGAAGTCCTGAACGGCGGCGCGGCGACGGGCCGCGTCACCTTCGCCAAAGACCTCCTGAAGGTTGCGGTACAGAAGCTCAATAATTCGATCGTCCATAGCTCTATTGCATATCTCAGACGATCCTCAGTGACGCAAAGCAGCGTCGAGGTTGTTCAAGACCCCGAGCTGAGCAAAGATGATCGACCCCTCTGGGTAGCAGTCGAAGCGTTTGATCTTGCCGTCTTCGAGTTCGAACACGTCGCAGCACGGTGCGTCCATTTTCTTACCCGTAGCAGGCAGCTCGCCAAAGGGAAGCTGCAGGGGCCCATCGTGGGTGCCCTGCAGGGCTAGTTGCACCACGACGACATTGCCATCGACATAGATGTGATTTAGCTCGCGGTGCATGTTGGAAAACGCCGTGCCGTAGTTGCGGACCGGGTCGGCGAGGGCGCGATCACGGTGGGTCGCACCTACCGAATTGTCGACGAACACCCCGTCGGGCATGAACAGGTTGATCCAACCCTCCAGATCTTTACGCTCGGCAACCGCATAGGCGTTACGAACAGCGGCCACATTGTCATTCTTCATGAGTTAATCCTCTCACAGCAGTGCGGATCGTTTGTTGGATACGAGAATAATTGATGACCAACGGTACGCACAAGAAGGCACACCGTTGTTGCCGAGTAACCTCCATGAGCCCGAGGATTTGAGGTGTTTGCTCCAGTGGGCAACAAGTGGACGGTAAGTACCCGATTGATTTCCAATTAGGATGTCCGCTTTGGGTCATTAACTGCCTCGGCGCGATCGACTTGGGATGTCCGCTTTGCGACCATCGTCGGCTGGTCCGGCGTGCAGAAGCCGCATTGCAGGCCGTCATGCGCGATGAAGGCTTCATCACCACTCGGCGCGTGCGTGTTACCCGACACCAAGGCGGGCATAATCGAGCAATCGGCGATAAAGCCCTCTTTTGCAGGGCGAATTACGCGCTCCGCGTCTCGACAAGACGCGAACGTGTCCGATCTAGGTGGTATCTAAACATAAAATAGAGATCTGAATTCAGCATTGGAACGACAATCGACGCCCGATCAAGGTCCGCTAATTCATTTTTGAGAGCCTCCACCTCGGGGATGGTAAGCTCCTTCTTGAGTGTATTTTCAACAACTCTGAGGCGGCGATATAGACCGCGCAGGCGTTGTTGGACAAACCAGGCATACAGCCTGGGCGCAAAACCAAAGACCGGGAAAACGATTGCTATCGATGCGATCAGAAATGCAATCGTTCGTTGCGCATAGATGGTCATCCAAAAGGGCAAATATCTAGGGAGCAACGACGGGCCATTCTTATAGTAATCGATAGCAATTTGCGACACTGGAAATTCCGGGTCATCGCTCGTGGGAAATTCCCCTGCTCGCTGAAAAAGCCCAGGCCCATCATGTTCCTCTTTTATTGTCCGCGCCAGGAGCTGGACAATTGCTGGGTGAAGAGTCTCGCGAATTAATACCTTACTCGTGGTTCCTAGAAGCGTCACGTCATTTGGCGGATTAGGTGGATCGATCTCGATCACTCCTTTGGGCAGCACCAGCTGAACAAGATCTGGAAAAATGCGCGTGTAGGCCTCGGCTATTGAAAAGTTCATAAGCCGGACTCGGGGATTTGTTAGCAAGGCCTTGACGGCCGGCGAATTCTGATCCGCCAACAATCAAAATGACATCAACTTTTCCTGTATCTAACGCGTCGACCGCTGCATCTCCACCAAATGGCAATAGTGTTGCTGTTTTCGAATTGATGTTGGCTTTGCTGAGAATTCTTTCGGCAGCGTATCGAGCGCCGCTTTCTCCCGGCCCCACGGCAATACGTCTACCCTTAAGTTGCGACAGACCGTTTGGCAATTCAGTAGACGAATAGAAGATCCAAAAGGGATCGTTAAAGATGAGACCCATCGACAACAGGCTCGGCGCATGACCGCTGTTCGAAATGCCTCCTGTTACAAAGGCTATATCTACACCGGAATTTGGATCCTGCAGAAGTCTGAGGTTTTGCACCGCTCCAGCAGTCTCGCGCAGATCTAAGTTGACCCCGGCCCTCGCAAATCTCTCCTTATATCGCTGGCCAAAATAATCGTAGGTAGTACCTTTGAGAGCAGTGGCGATCGTGATTTTTGATGGCGGAGAAGGAACAAAATATTCCAACGCAATCCAGCCGATGCCTACGATACAAAGAGCGGTGGCTAGCCATCGGATCAGGTGTCCGTGCCCCAATCTCAGCATGGTTTCTGCTCCATCGGGACTTGTCCCTTCCGAAAATGTGATCCGAGAGATTCGCAACATCGGGCAGAATCGTCACATCATCTAGTTCGATGCTTACGATCCTGCATATGCTGCTGATATTTGTCGCCGGCTTGTTCAAGTCGCGTAGCAGGCTTGAAGCCGAGAACCTGTTTCTCCGTCATGAGCTCTACATCGCCTTGAGGCGTGCCCGGCCTCGCCTTCGATTGCGCGGGCAAACGCTCGGCGTTGAAGATGCGGGTCACGGCAATTTTGGTTGAAACGCCACCGCATCCCCCGCCGGATCGTTCTTCGAGGTTTCCAGCGCCGGCAGCTCGCCGGCGGCTTCGAGCACTGGATAGGCGACTGAGCAGATATGCGAATGGATGCGCTTGAGGTCAGCGAGGATGTCGAGATGCAGGGAGGTCGTCTCCAGGCTCTCCGGCCGGCCTTCGCGAAGCCGCTCGAAATGCCGGTCAGCCGCTTCGAACTCGGCTTTGCGCAGCTCGGCCTTTTCGCGCAAAAGTTTACGAGCGGCCTCGACGTCGCCGCTCATGAAGACACCAAAAGCGGCTTGCAGGCTCTCGCAGACGCGCTTGTGGAACGCGGTCAGCTCGGCGGCGCCTTCCGGTGAGAATTGATAGCCCCGCTTGAGCTTCTTGGTTGCGAGTTCGCACAGGTTTTTGTCGATGATGTCGCCGATGTGTTCGAGATTGATGGTGAAAGACACGATCTCCATGGCGCGGTGACCCTCGCGCTCGTCCAGCGCGTCGCGCGTCAGCTTAGTGATATAGAGCTTGATCGCTTCGTTGAGGCGGTCGACAACATTGTCCAGGCGCGATACTTTGCTCACCAGCGCCCGGTCGTTGTTCATCAGAGCGGTCATCACGTCGCGCAGCATCACTTCGACGGTATCCCCCATGCGTAGCGTCTCGCGCGCGGCATTGGCAAGCGCAAGCGGCGGTGTTTCCAGCGCCGCCTCGTCGAGATAACGCGGCATCGAGGCGTCTTCGGTCTGCTTTTTCTCCGGGAGGATACGCACCAAAAGCGCCGCGACTGGATCGAGTAAGCCAATGAAGATCGCAGCCAGCGCGACGTTAAACAGCAAATGGAACTCGGCCGCCATCTTGGCGGCGTCCGGCTGAAACACGCTCAACTCCCGCGCGATCAGGGGCAGGAACGGCAGCGCGATCAGGACGCCGATGAGTCGGTTGAGCAAGTTGCCGACCGGCACCCGCCGGCTCGCCGGATCACCGCGGACTCCGGCTTCGATCAGCGGATTGATTGCGCTACCGAGATTTGCGCCGAGCACCAGCGCAAGCGTGGCCTCAGGCGTGACAAATTGCGAATAGGTGAGCGACATCACCAAGAGCACGACGGCGACGCTGGAATGCGCTGCCCAGGTCAGAGCCGCCGCAATGACGATGCACAGCACCGGATCGTTGGTAATCGAAGCAAGCAGTGCCCGCACGGCCGGCGCCTGTTCGGCCGGCGCCAGTGTATCGAGCAGGATATGCAGCGCGAGAAGGACCAGTCCGAGCCCGATAGCGACACGGCCGATGGCCCGGGTGAGGCTGGTACCGCCGATTCGGAACACCACCAAACCGAGGAGGAACAACACCGGCGCGAAAGCCGCAATATCGAACGACAGAACCTGCACGATCAGCGTAGTGCCGACATTAGCCCCGAGCATGATGGCGAGCGCAGGCACGAGGCTTACCACGCCGTCGGCGGCGAGCGAGGCGGTCATCAGGCCGGTCGCGGTGCTCGACTGTAACAGCGCGGTCAAGCCGACGCCGGCGGCGAACGCGCTGCAGCGATTGCGCAGCGCCTTACCAAGGTAGCGGCGAAGGTCCGGACCGAATGCGCGTAGCACCCCGCTGAGGACCATGTGCAGGCCCCACAGCAGCAGCGCCACTCCGCCCATCAAATCAAGGAGAACGATCGACCCCATCGGGCTACCAGTTCCGTACCCTCAGCTCAGGCATCGACACACTGCACAAGCCCTCTGCGCACATAGTTCCCTAGTTACAAGCAGACAACCCTAAGGCCGTTTCGTCAATCTCACAGCCCGCTAAGTTCGATCTCGCGATCGAGCTCAAGGCGGCAACGGCGTACCCGCCAATATGCTCCACACCGCCTATGAGACGGATCGAAAAGGTACCGCGACAGCCTGCAATTCCCCGGTGGATGGCCGCGTCAAATCCCCGACAATCGAGATGCGGCCGGCGGCGACGGGTGCTAGTTCTGATGTGCGAAACTGGGATTCGCCCTTCGCATAACGAGGCCAGGATGTTCGGCTGGTTTCAAGCCCTCATGCCCAAGGAGGAGCGGTTCTTTACGCTCTTCGAGAAACACGCAGCAATTGTCGTGGCGGGCGCCGTAGCGCTGCGAGGACTCCTGCAGGGCGGCGACACGGTCCAGGATTACTGTAGGCAAGTTTTCCAGCATGAAGCCGAGGCAGACGACGTTACACGCGAAGTTTTGATAGCGGTTCGGCGGACCTTTATCACGCCGTTCGATCGGACCGATATCCAGCATCTTATTAGCTCAATGGACGACGCCATTGATCAGATGAACAAAACTGCCAAGATCATTGTCTTGTTCGAGGTTCATAGCTTCGAGCCTGAGATGCAGCAGATGAGCGAAATCATTCTTCAGTCGGCAAAGCTGGTGCTGGAAGCCGTGCCGCTCTTAAGCTCGATTGGCAGTAACGCAGGCCGCCTCAACGCTTTCACAACAAAGCTTATTACCATCGAGGAAGAAGCTGACGATATCTACAATCGAGGGCTAAAAGCGTTGTTTCTCGCTAATCGCCCGGAAAACAATCAAGGGAGCGCAATGAAATTCGTGATTGGTTCCGAGCTATACGATCATCTGGAAAAGGTCGTCGATCGCTTCGAGGATGTTGCCAATGAGATAAATTCAATTGTTATCGATCAGCTCTGATGTAGACAAAGCAATGACTGCCGAGAGCCCATGACCGGAGCGCTAAATCTTCCTCTTTTGATAGGATTGGTACTCGTTGCTTTGGCGTTTGATTTTCTCAATGGCCTGCACGACACGGCAAATTCAATAGCGACGCTGGTCTCGACACGCATGTTGCGGCCGCGCTACGCGGTCATTTGGGCGGCGTTTTTTAATTTTATCGCCTTCCTCGTCTTCGGCGTTCACGTGGCGCGGACCATCGGAGTCGGCATTATATCCGCCGATGTGATGGATGCACACGTCATATTCGGCGCCCTGATGGGAGCCATTTCCTGGAATCTCATCACCTGGTGGGCCGGCATCCCCTCCAGTAGCTCACATGCACTAATTGGCGGATTGGTCGGTGCGGGTGTCATGAAAGCCGGCGTCAGCTCCATTGTATGGCCGGGGTTGCTGACGACAGGAGCCTTCACCGTGTTATCGCCGCTGCTGGGGTTCTTTCTCGCGCTCCTGCTCGTGCTGGCGGTATCCTGGGTGTTCGTGCGCGCCAACCCACGCAGTGTAGAACCGACGTTTCAGTGGCTGCAATTCGGCGCGGCGTCGCTCATTTCCCTCGGCCATGGTGGCAATGATGCGCAGAAGACCATGGGCATCATCGCCGTGCTGCTGTTCTCGCAAGGCCAACTCGGCGGCGATTTCTACGTGCCTTTCTGGGTCGTGATCACCTGCCAAGCGGCCATGGGCCTCGGCACGCTCGTCGGCGGCTGGCGGATCGTGCGGACCGTCGGGTCCAAGATCACCCGGATGACTCCCGTACAGGGCTGCTGCGCCTCCGCGGGCGGCGCCATTATGCTATTTGCGGCGACCTATCTGGGGATACCCGTCTCGACAACGCATACTGTGACAGGGGCTATCATCGGAGTCGGAGCGGCGCGGAAGGTCTCCGCAGTGCGCTGGAACATCGCCGGCAACATCATGGTCGCGTGGATTATCACGCTCCCGGCTTCCGCGCTCGTGGCGGCTTTGTGCTATTTGCTGTCGGAGTTTTTCAGCTAATCTTCATTCCAGAAATCAGGGCGTTGGCCCGCAAGCCAACAGGTCCGGAGAAGTCAGTCAATTCTGGCATGTGAGTGCCAGGGGTACGTCAGTCCAGCAGTTCGAGTAGGGTTGGTAGGAGCGGTAGATCGAGAATGAACAGCGGAAAGGACAACGCAAGAATAGAGTTGGGAATGAAGGTATCAGTCAGGCGTAGTGGTCAAAATCGGATAGGAGTCGTTACTCGGCTCGAAGGTGATTATGTGGTCGTTCGATGGACAAACTCAGACCTTGGCGAGACTGCCGAGTACCACGCCCACCGCGATGACGTGACGCCCCTGGCTGGGTGGTTCTGAAGGCGGCCACACAGCGAGCGCTCTTTGCCCAAAGTTGCCGCGCTGATCAGTGACTTCGCGGCAGCTTTTGGGGGTAAAACGGACACCAAGATTTCAGCCCATCGCGGCAGGCGCAGTTTTTTCGCGACCCTAACATTAGTGACAAGATTGTTTTTGTTTGGCAGCACAACCGGCGGCTCGGCTGGCTTCTTGCCGAGGGCTAGAGCCTCCTGCTTGTATGGAACAATCTAGAGTAGATTAACCCTTTTCATTAACTCCAAAAAGTTAATATGCTTTAATAAACATTATCAACTCGTTAATCCCAGCTTCGAGGCTTCAGGGGATACGTGATGGGGCAGCAATTACCGCGAGTTGCGGCCATCGAACGCTTTCACCGGTTTTGTTGTCTTGGATCGTTGGCCACTCCAGTTCGAGGAATGAGTAAATGCGTCATGTCAGTTGCGCGCGATGGACCACCGGCTGCTTTGCCACGTTTTCGGCATCGGTGTTCGGAATCTTCGCCTTCTGGCTTCTGGGAATCGAAACGGCCTTTGCCATTCCGTCGCCGGATTTGGTGGTGGGCTCTTTCGTCAGCATCTCGCAGCTATTCGCGTTGGCATCCGCCGTTCTCGGTGGCGGCGCCGCCTACGCAACCGTGCGCATGCGCTCGCGGGGCGGAACGGAAAGGGCATCCCGTTCGCTGCTCTACGTCGCAGTCGGCTTGTTCATTCTGCTGTCCGCCGCGGTCGGAATTATCATTTATCTGTATGTGAAGGATAGCAACGCCCAGCAGCGACGGCTGGAGGCGACGCTGATCCGACCGATGGCAACGGTTGAGGGCCATAGTCTCGATCCGGCACTAAAGGAAGTAACCTACAGCGAGCAGCAGCGTGATCCACACGGCATTAGTACCGGAGATCTTGAAGCACTTCTGAACGCCAAAGCGCGGGGCGAGCGCAAGGACACTTTTCTGCTCGATATCCGTGAAGCGGCGGAGACTGAAATGGGAAGCTTGCCGGGCGCCACGGCTGTCCGCTTCCCGGACATCAAATCCTCAAATATCGATTTTGCTGGCAGGACGGCGGTTCTATTCTGCCATAATGGCAATCGCGGCTACGAAACATGCCAGGCACTCGCGGCTATGGGCATCGACTGCCGCTTTCTAGTCGGTGGACTTGAAAAGTGGCTGGTGGAAAGGCGACCGCTGACCGGTTTGAAAGTCCGCACTCTTGCCGATTTACGCGCGCTTCCGAGTTATCCCAATCAAAAGGTACTGCTCGACACGCCGCAGGTGCAGGAACTTGTTGGCCAGGGCGCTGTGTTCATCGATGCCCGTTATCCCGGGGAATTCGCCAGCGGACACCTTCCGGATGCTATCAATCTGCCAGTTCGTTCGACTCCGACTAATGACTTCAAGGCAAGGCTATCGGAGCTGCCGAAAAAGCCGATCATCATCCCGTGTTATGATCGCCGTAGCTGTTTCTTTGGCGAGGTTCTCGGACTCGAACTGAAACGCGCCGGTTACGACTATCGCGGCCGGTACACCCTGCCGTGGGAGTATTTCACCCCGAGTCCGCCGCGGCCCTATATTAAGCAGTGGCTGGCGGAATCCCGCAAAGGCTGGTTTGCCAAGGCCGGCGAGGCGCTGGCCGAATTATTGGCGCCAGCCATCGATCATGTGGGGGTCATCGTCACAATTCTTCTGCTCGCTTGCGTGTCGCGGCTGCTAGTCATGCCGTTCTCGCTCAAGGCGGAACGCGACCATGTCCGGTCGCGGACGGTGGCGACCGAACTCGACGAGATCAAGCGACGCCTGAAAGACGACCCAGTCCGCAAAACGCGCGCGGTCCGTGACTTCTACGTCCGCCATAACTTCACGCCCGGACGCAATCTCCTCGGGGCGTTGTTCCTGCCAATCATGGCGATCGCGGTGCTCGCAGTTCGGGATCTCGTTGCCAAGACGAATGCGCCTTTGCTTTGGATACCCGATCTGTCGCTGCGCGATCCTTGGCTGATTTTGCCGGTGACCTTCGCAACGCTGATCACGCTCTATCTTGATCGCGCTTTCGCGACAAAGGCGGTTTACAGGCTTGCGATCTGGCTTGCCGCTCTGCCGCTGATGACGGCGACCGGAGCAATGCTCGGCGCCGGCGTCGATATCTACCTGATTGGCAGCGCATCGTTGCTGATGCTTCAGCACTGGTGGGTCACTGGGACGTTCGTGAGGATTTGGCAGTCTTTGCGTCGCAACCGGCTGCCCCAGGGCGTAATCGCGCTCGACGAAGTGTCGCTGCTTGAGGGCCGCAGCAACAAGGCGTACCGGCTCGCGCGGATGCGCGCCGTTGGCATGCCGGTGCCCGACGGCGTTCTGCTCACGCCGGAATTCTTGGCCCGCTTTGCCGCCGCATCTGAGCCCGCGCGCCAGCGCCAACTCGACTGGCTCTGGCGGCGGTTTGCCGGTCGGCTGCTCGCCGTTCGCAGCGCCGCAGGTAACGAAGACGGCGCCAACCACAGCTTCGCCGGCGTGTTTGAATCGGTGACTAATGTCGATCGTGGCCGACTGCAAGCCGCAATTGCCGAGGTCCAGACGTCGTTCGAGGCCGCGCGCGTCTCGAGCTATATGCCCAATGCTGGGTCCGGCAACCTGCTACTGCAACCGATGGTCGATGCAGAGTATTCCGGCGTACTGTTCACGCGCGACCCGTCTTCGGCTGGGCTCGCCATGATTGAAATGGTGCAGGGCACCGCGGAGAAACTGGTCTCGGGCGTGGTTCGCCCGCATACCTATCGTTTCGGGCGCATAACAAAGACTCCGTACGGGCAGAATGGATCGCCGATCGACCTCGGACCCTTGCTCGCACTTGGCGATCAGGCCGAGCACCTGTTCGGTAGTTCCCAGGACATCGAATGGGTCTACCGCGGCGGTTGCTTCAATCTCGTGCAGAGCCGCGACATCACGCGGACTTTGGCGAGTGATCCCGAAACCGCAGCCATCCAGGATGAGTACGCTCGGGTCATCGACATCATTCAGAGTTCTGGTCCGGATGAAGTTGTATTCGGCAAGAACGAGCTGTCGGAATTGCTGCCCCGCCCCACGCCGCTGTCGCTTTCCCTTATGGAAGCGCTGTGGGCAAGTGGCGGGAGTATCGATCAGGCGGCGCGCGAGCTTGGCTTGTCGTACCATGTCGGGGAGGGCTCGACCTATCTGGTCACGATTTTCGGTCGCCTCTACGTGGATAAGCGCGAAGAAAAGTCGCGTGCGCTCGTAATCGGAGCGCGAGCAGCAAGGCGTTTGTTCCGAGCAGCCGATCGCATCGAACGCGACTTCCGCGAGCATTTCCTCCCTCAGTTTCTGAAGGAGATCCGCCCGTTGGTTGTGGCCGACTTCGACAAGCTCTCCTCGCCCGAACTCATCGCCGAAATCGAGCGCCTCCACGATCGGTTCGTTCACGACACCCACGTGATGGTGGATGTTATCAACATTGCTGCGAGTTATTATCTCGCACGTGCGCGGCAAGCTCTGAGCGCCGAGGGGCGTGATCCATCAAGGTTTCTGGGTGATATCCCCGAAACGTTCGAGACCCATGCTCTCGCCGAAATCGCCTCGACGACGGACAAGAGTAAGCATTGGCTCATGCTCAGGAACTTCGGTCACCGTGCAATGCTGGACTACGAGCTGTCGGAGCCACGCTATGGCGAAGATTTGTACACCTTGAACCGGATGATTGCGGGACGCGTTTCGGCGGGTCGCTCGCCTTATCGGGACACTATCGCGCTCAGCAAATCGCAAGCTAAATGCATCGATATTGCACGACGGTTCCAGACCCTAAAGGAAGATGCAAAGCATCACTCGCTCAGCGAACTCGCCGTGATGCGCCGGGCTGTGCTTGCCCTCGATCGGAGATTTGGTTTTGATGGGCGCATCTTCTATCTAAACCTCAATGAGCTACTGTCTCTAAAGGGATCAAATGCCCGCAAGCTGCGTGAGCTCGCGAGCAGTCGACAATTAACGGCGGGCGTTCTGCGAAAACGCCCGTCGCTTCCATCTACCTTGACCGCAGCCGTACTTGAGTCCGCGTCCGCTGGCGTGGCGTCCGAGTCAGCTTCGACGCCCGGACTTGCTCTCGGCACCCGTGTGTCCGGCAGCAAGGTGGTCGTAGGCCGTGCCTGCGTCGTCCCTGAGGACCATTCCGAACTGGGCAAATCCCTTGCGCACTTTCGCGACGGCGACATTATCGTTGCCGCGATGATCAATCCGGCGTGGCTGCCTTACTTCTCACGGGCTGGTGGCTTCGTCAGCGAAGTCGGCGGCTGGCTCAGCCACCCCGCCATCCTGGCCCGTGAATACGACGTTGCCATGATCGTCGGAACTGAAGGTATCAACGGTATTGAAGATGGGACCCTGCTAAAGCTTCATCGAGACGGCCGGGTTGAAACTCTTATCGAGGAGCCGATGGCCAGCCAAGTCGCGGCTGAATAGTGACCAAACGAACGTCTCCCTCGTTGAGGCTTCGCCTCGGACTTATCCTTTATCTGACTTGACCTTGCTGCACTTAGAAGCAGCCGGTGCAGTTTTGCGCTGCAATCGCAGGGAAGGTACTAAAGCGTTGACCGACCAGCCGACCTTGCCCTGCGCTAACAACGACCATCGTACCCTGCTCGAGATCAATGCCCGTTAGTGCCTTAATATTGCTGCCATGAGTCACGACCAGCAGCGCGCCGGGTCCATGCCAGGATGCAATCAACTCGTGCTCGCCGTCGAGTAGTTCCTCAGCGTGCTGCTTGTTAAACGAAAGATCGTCAAAGGTAGCTGCATTTTCGATCGAACGTAACTTCATAAGTTCAGCCGTTTCACGCGCTCGGCACCATCGCGATGTCAGTACCTTCGTTACATTGATGCCGCTCGCGCGGACCATTTGCCCGATTTTGCGAGCGTCATCGCGCCCCTTATCGCTTAGGTTTCGCTGAGTGCGGCAATCACTGAGATCAAATCCATCCGGTTCGCCTCGGCCAGGAGCATCGCCATGGCGGACTAGGACGACAAACGGACTATCATCCAGAATTGCTGACGCAATTGGATGAACGGCCAAAATTATTGACGACAAGAATAAACATACGATCGCAGCGCCCGCGATCAGCGTTCCCAGTCGTTTTTTTCGCTCTTTTTCGTCGCGAGGAAGTGCATTGTTGTTCATTTGGGTTGGATAGCAAATCCGCGTGACGAAAACATAAAACAATCGATAATTTTAGTTTTAATAGTTGCTAACCAAGGCAACCGTTGCCATTGGCGCGAACTACGAGCGTTCACCTACCTGATGATGCCTGAGAGCGGGTGAACCAACCGCTGCATTTCTGGAGTCAGTGATGTCCGTAGTGTTCTTCGTTGGTTGGAGTGCCATCATCAATAGGAATGGCGGCGCATTTCTTTCGGTGATGACGTGATAGCCTAAGCAATACCGACGCTACCCAGCAGAAAACAAATGAGAATGGCGCTGGCGATGGAGAGTGCCAACAACCCGGTTGCGCTCGGTCGGCGGTTGAGCCACCGAAATTGCTTATTCAGAAGTTCCTGATCGCGCCTGGTCATGGAGGCGGTCCTTGATCCGACCGCGCAAAGATATCTTGTGTCCTTTGAAGGAACGCTTGGTTATTACCTAAAAATGCACTGCGGCAGTTAACCAAGCTGCAGCTACGCGCCCAACGGCCGGCGTGCGAACAAATAAAGAGAGGCCAACCGGGAGGGCTGGGCTCTCTGCGCTCAGTCTGGGGAATAGTCGGTACTGTCGCTTTAGCAATCGGTCCTTCCAAACAGTAGGAAATCCACGGCTAAACTGTGTGTAGCGCCGGCGCTTAGCACCTTCCAAGCTCAGGCCGCTAGAACAAGCTCGTAAGTTCGTGCCAGGAGCTGGTCGTGGCGATATTATGATGAAGTGCCCCTTGATCGGAAAAGCTGTTCCGATGGCGTCACCACTTTCCGTTCACGATGCACTATCCCGCCTGACAGTAAAATCCACCGCTGGACGCGAAGGGACGCACGGGTTGACGACAGCCCGTTCCTCCGTCTGACTTCACATCGCGAACGATAACCGAGTTGACGCGCGGTATTATTGTCCTCGTCTACCAGTCCGAGGGCGGGTCAAGGGTGGTGTTCTTGGACGATGGGGATGGTCGTGTTCGTTCCTGTTAACCCATTCTTGTCGCTACCGGTCGGCTGCTGAAGGCGGCTGTCACATCCTTGTTATAATCGCTATGGGTGCAACGATTGAAATAGCGATGGGGCCCGTGCATGCTGACAAACCAACGCGCCGCGGAAGTCGAGAAGTACTGCTTCCTCTGTGTCCTCTGCGCTTGCTTCGGAGCAATGCTTTTTGTCGTTTGGTTTGGCTGGCCGTTCTAACGATCGTCGTTGTTCGTCGCAACGACCCCAGGGTGTCGTCCAAGTTTATCATTTTCTAACCAGTCAGTGGATTGGCCACCGAGCCACCGAGACGAAGGTCGTGTCGGCCGAATCCGAGATGACGATTATAGCTGCCACACCTGCCCGGGCCGCAACGCGCGAAATCCCCCCGCAGAAATCCCCGCAGCCTTCAAGGCTTCGGCAAGCGCAATAACTGGCGCGTCGATTGACTCGTCCGTTAGCTGGAACGTGCCGTAATGGTGGCCTAACGCCAATTCAGCGCCGCAGTCGATGAATGCCCGGACCGCCTCCGCGGGATTCATGTGCTGATCGCTCATGAACCAACGCGGCTCGTAGGCTCCGATCGGCAGGATAGCAAGCCGTAACAGGCCGAAGCGTTGCCTAGCTTCACGGAAATGCCGGCCATCACCATAGGCCGTGTCACTGACGGCGTAGATGCGCCCGCTCGGCGTCTCGATCACGAACGATGCCCATAGCGACATGTTGCGGTCAGACAAATTGCGCGCCGACCAATGTCGTGCGGGAAGAAGCGTTACCGTAACTCCGGATCCGACATCAACCCGATCGTCCCAGTCGAAGCCCTCGGCCGCGATTGCAGGATCGTGATTTCGCATGATGGTATCGTTGCCAAGGGGCGTGATGACACGCGCGTGATGCGCAGCCGCGAGCCGTGACAGGGTAGTAACATCCAGATGATCGTAGTGGCCGTGCGATACCAGCACGACATCAATCGGCGGCAAGTCCGCAAATGCAATACCCGGATCGTTGACGCGCTTTGGCCCGACGAAGCGGAAAGGCGACGCGCGTGGCGACCAGACCGGGTCGAGCAGCATATTGAGACCCGCAGTTTGAATCAGCAGGCTAGCATGGCCGACATAGGAAATGCGCCACGCCGCGCCTTCAACGCGTGCTGGCGGACGGTCAACATAAGGCGATGGCACCCAAGCCGGCCACTTTGATTTGGTGGCATGCCAATGACGATCGACAAACCAACGCAACAGATCGCGTCGGCTTCTCGGCGTCGCGCCGTGCGGATCGAAAAACCGCGCGCCGTCATAGTGATCGGAGACCGGGCCATCGTAATAGAGCGACATTTGGCTCACATCCTAATGAGATAGGGCGCTGCGCACAGTTCAATTTCCGTTTCGCATAATGACAGGTTATGGAACGGCGGCGCTAACTGATTAGGAAAGTACAATTCACATTCCAGTTTGCCGCCTGGGCGCCGACTTCAGAATGGCGGAGAGCGCAGTGCTTTCGCATGGCTACTGGGATCCTGCGGCAGGCTACCGGATGGACATCGCCAAATAACTGTTGCTAAAATGAGCCTATGCCTGAGAGCGAACGTGCGCGTTGAAGATTTCATGACACACCGGGTGGTGACGATCACGCCCGACACGACTTTACTCGCTGCGGCAAGGCTGATGCTGGAGCATAGGGTCGGCGGCCTGCCGGTGGTGGACGCGTCTGGCCGCATGATCGGCATCTTCAGCGAGAGCGATTTGCTGCGCGAAGAGGGCAAGGGCGAAGACGGCTCGCCGTGGCTGCAAATGATGGTCGGATCGGACGGAGAGCCTGCCGAACCGAGACAGCTCGATGCGCGAAAAGTCAGTGACACCATGACGCGCGAGCCGATCACTATCGCACCTGGCGCATCCATCGCCCAAGCCTGCTGCCTGCTGCATGAGCATCATCTCAGGCGATTGCCGGTGGTCGAGAGCGGCAAACTCGTCGGCATGATTGCGCGCGCCGATCTTGTACGCGCTGTGGCCGTATCGGCCGAAAAAGTTTCGCCCGCACCGGTGCGCGATGTGTGCGTTGACGCGCGTCAGGCCGAACTGGAGCGGCAGATCTGGCGCGACCGCGCACGGGTGGTACGGCCGTTTTGACCTCCACGTTTGGTTCCTACGATGCGGCGTCCGCTGCTTCGGCAACACTCAATCTGTGATCGGGTCCATGCCATGAACGCCGGCGCCGCTTCCGCCAAAGCCCCGTCTCGCTTCACCTGGGGGGTTTCCACCTCGAACTATCAGATCGAAGGCGCCGCCAGCGAGGACGGGCGCGGGCTAAGTATCTGGGACACATATTCGCGATCGCCCGGCAAGATCAAAAACGGCGATACGGGCGACGTGGCCTGCGACCACTATCATCGCTACCGCGAAGACGTGGCGCTGATGCAGGAATTCGGGGTCGAGGCCTACCGCTTTTCGGTAGGATGGCCGCGGATCATGCCGGAGGGCCGCGGCGCGATCAACGAAGCCGGGCTGGCGTTCTACGACCGGCTGATCGATGCAGTGATCGCCGCGGGCATCGAGCCGTGGCTTTGCCTTTATCACTGGGACCTGCCGCAGGCGCTGCAGAACAAAGGCGGCTGGACTAACCGCGATTGCGCGCAATGGTTCGCCGACTTCGCCAATGTGATCGCACACCGCTACGGCGACCGGGTGAAGCGCTTTGCGACTTTCAACGAGCCGAGCGTGTTCACGCTGTTCGGCTTCTGCCTTGGCGGTCAGGCGCCGGGCATCGTCGACCGCAGTATGCTCTTGCGTGCCATCCATCATGTGAATCTCGGTCATGGCGCCGCGGTCGATCGGCTGCGCGCAAGCGTCAAGAACGCTTCGCTCGGCGCCATTCACAATTGCCAGCCATGCCGGCCGGCCACCGATAAGCCGGAAGACCGGGTTGCGGCTGAAACGCTCGACGCCTATTGGAACCTGGCTTTTCCTGATCCGCAGTTGCGGGGTGTTTATCCGCCCGCAATCGCAGGATTAATGTCGCCTTATCTCAAGCCCGACGACCTTGAGCACATCTGCCGGCCGGTTGATTGGTTCGGGTTGAACCACTATTCGCCAGTTTACGCAGTCGCGAACGACGATAATCCGCTCGGATTGTGGTTCGGCTCAGCGCCCGCGGATGTGCCGCGCTCCACTATGGGGTGGCCGGTCGAGCCGGATGCGTTCCGTGAAATTCTCACGACCATGCATACGCGCTACGGCTTGCCGATCTACGTGACGGAAAACGGCACGGCCTACGCCGACATGCCTACGCCGGATGGCAAGGTGCCCGACGAACCGCGCATTTCTTATCTCAAGGCCTATACGGCGGCGATGTTCGACGCGATCGCGGCCGGCGTCGACGTGCGCGGCTATTTCGTCTGGGCGTTGCTGGATAATTTCGAATGGAGCTCGGGCTACAGCGAGCGCTTCGGGCTTGTCTATGTGGACTATCCTACCCAGCGACGGCTGCCGAAGGAATCGTTCCGCTGGTTCGCGGAGCAGATCAAGGCGCATTCGGCTTCGGCGGTTCCGACTGTTTGACCCGATCGAGCGCAAGCAGCAGTACGGCGACGCGGTCAGTGGCGGAGCGCCACTCCGATAGGCGCTGATAATTGTCGACCAGCCAGTTGAACGCCACCTGGACTGCGACGAATGCGGCCGAGCCTTGTGTCAATTCGCCAAGCGTCATGCTGCCAGCGAGATATTTCGGCGCGCACAGAAACCAGCCGAAGACCGGCGCGAACAAAAGATCCGTCTGCGAGACGAATGTCGTGCCCATCAACTGCCAGAGCAGTTGACGCCAGCGCAGCAGCACCTGCGACAGCGCGTCCCAAACGACGCTCTGTCGTTTGAGATCCAGGTCGCTCGCCGGGTGGTTGCCGGACTCGCGGATCTCATTGGCCGCCGCAAGAAATTCGGCCTCGCTCTGGCTCTGCATTTGAATGACCGACGGCAGGTTACGGCCGATCAGCAGCATGATGCCAGTGAAGAAGAGTGCATAGAGGACCGCGCCGACGACGAGATACCCCGGAATGGTCACCATCAGGCCGCCAACGGCAACCGTCAGCCCGCCGCCGATCGACCAGAGTACGCCGGTGAAGACGCCGGCAGTCATCACCGAATTGGCCAAACCCAGCGTCAAATCAACCGGTGAATCGGTCGCCGTTTTAACGTCGTAGGAGATGCGGTATTCGCCATTCTTGTATTCGCCAGGATCCGCTTCGAGCTTGCGATAGTGATCGTCGGCGAACCAATTGCCGAGAATATTGGTGGTCAGCCATTGCCGCCATTTGCGCTGTGTGGTCATACGCGCCCAGACTGAAATCACGGCCAATCCGACACTGATGATCGCGAGCGGCGCAAACACCGCGACCTGGCGCCACAGCGTGTCGCTGTCGTGGCGGGCGAGCGCATTGAAGAAATCGCGATTCCAGTAGTTGAGGCGGTATTGCACGGCGAGCTGCAACACCGCGATGACCACAAGGCCGACCGACAATGGCCATGCAATCATGCCGGACTTGCCACGCCAAAATCCGCGGGCGCTCGCCCAGAACCGGACGATTTGCGCACGATCCGAATGACTGGCGTCCGCCATCTCCCCCTGCACTGGCCGTCGACGTTAGGCCCGCCGCGGCGGCGCCACTGCCGTTTCCGCGATCATTTCACAGCAGCGCGGCCCATGTCGAGCAGGTCATTTCGAGCGGGGCAGGTAAAGTGAGCCAAATATCTAGCGGACCAAGCCTGGGCTGTTGGATCGCGACCCGATTCAGCTGTTTGTTGCGCGGCCTCCAGCGACGGAGCCGGCCATACCGCCTCCGATATTTTCACATCTTATTCGGCGTGCTCGCTATTGCCCTTGGGATTTTCTTTATCCTCAAATTGGTCGTTATCGCGAAAGCCGATGTCTGGCCGAATGCTGTTCAAGTGACATATATGTTGGTTCTCCTGATCATAGGCACGGCCTGCTTTGGCAAATGGCTTGCCTATTCAGTTTCAGAAACATCCGAGTTCGATCAAGACGTGACGCTAAAGAACGAAACGCTAAACGATACAAAGCTCATCCTCGTAATGTCACGCCATACCATTCTTATGAAAGACAACGTAATTTATGTCGTGCCGACCGCGGACATTGTGCAATTCAAGACGGCTGGGAAACGGTGATGAAACTGTCAGTCGGGAGGGCGGGTCATGGACAGGAAAAATAGAGGAAAAGCAAAATTGGATGTCAGATCGTAATAGCTAAACAAAAAAACCGATTGCGATAAATTCTGTAAAAATTCAGACTGAAGTACTAGCCTGTGCAGCTACGCGGTAATTCGCGGCGTAACAGTTGGCAGAGTTTCATTGTCAGGCTCAATGATTTCGGCGTTTGTCGGAAGCTTTACTTTCATTTTGCAGATCAGCCCCGTGGCTTCAAAATTTGTCTCGACTGTCCCATCAAATTGAGCCAATGCCTGCGACATCAATTTCATACCAAATCCGTTATGAGTCGGGGTAGCAACAATCGGCCCGCCGTTCTCATGCCATATTAGGTTTAAACATCCCCCCGAATAAGACCAACCAATAGCTAAATGTCCCGTGGCATTTGATAAGGCTCCATATTTGGCGGCATTCGTAGCGAGTTCGTGTAACAATAACGCCATCGTAATCGCGACCTTCGGGGGAAGAAGGACAACGGGACCCGCAATGGATACTCGAGAAGATTCATAGGGACCAAGTTCGGCAGACAGAATTTCCCGCAGGCGTGCCCCTTGGCCTTGGGTTTCCAAGATAAGATCGTCTGTTGCTGCCAAAGCAATAAGACGACCAATAATCGCGTCCCTGATTTTCGGATTGTCGCGAAGCTGGAAGGTTATGATGGCTTGGATCGTCGCGATTTTATTTTTCAATCGGTGCGCAAGTTCTTCAACTGTCAGTTTTCGAAACTTCTCTTCGTCTTCCAGCTTTTGTGTAAGTCTGCGATAGCGGTCCGCTCCCCAAACAATGAGAAGAGCCGCAGCAAGATAAATCGATATATCGACTTCCTGCCCAATACTGACAAATGTGAAGACAAAATGTGGTGGCATAAATACCCACCAGCCGATGATTCCACCTACAAAGGCGGCGAATATCCCGGGTCCCAATCCCCCAAAGAATGAAGCAAAAAGGACGGCGGGATAAAAAGTGGAAAAAGGCAGGATGTCTTCACTGACTAACCCAAGTCCCCACCGAAGAAGGGTGGCGAGAATGACTAAAGCAAGAGCAATAAGGTACGCCTTTGAAGAACCGGGTGCAGCGAGCCGATGCCAATTCACCAGATAGCCATCGCCGCTTCCCATAAAACCGTCTCGCTCGTCCCGACGAACAATCTAATCAACAAAATTTCCTTAGGGCATGAAGGGCAATAAACCAAGCCGAAAGGGTCGCAAATGTTTCTCTTGATTTGTGTTCTCGTTTTGTTCTAATCTATTCCCAGATGCCTCCAACTTCGTCGATACGATCATGCAAAGCCGTGCCGACATGCTTCGATTCGCCATCGCCTTCGCCTTCGCACTGCGTAATGCGAAAAAGGTCGTGCGTGGTCTGAAGCAGGGACTGACTGAATCGGAGAGATATCGAGTGGCTGACGAGACGGTGGAGGAATTGAAAAGGTATGGTGACCCGTGGAAACTCAACGAAGACATAAAATGGGAAGGTCCACCTCCAGCAATATCCTGAATGACGCCTAAGGAATTGAAAAAGCCGAACGAGGAAGGATAGCTAGAGAGCCCTCAGCTTCCTATCTATGCATAATGTGTGGTCGTGTTCGTCTTTCCTCGGATTATTCCGAAATCAAAATTCGCCTCAAGTTCGCCCCGGATTCGGTTGCCCCGAATTTCGAGACCGATTGGAATAAGCCGCCGACAGCCCCGATGCTTGTGGCGATCAGGTCCGAAGACGGCAAGCGTATTCCAAAGATGATGCGGTGGGGGCTTCTTCCTCACTGGGCGAAGGACGAGAGAATTTCCTATTCGACCTTTAACGCCCGGGCAGAGGAGTTCGCGACTAAGCCAGCGTTCCGCGACGCCTGGAAATGGGGACAACGATGCCTCATCGTCACTGACGGCTTCTATGAATGGAAGAGGATCACTCTCAAAGTGAAGCAGCCCTATGCTATCGCTGTGACCGAAGGCCAGATGGTGATGGCTGGTCTTTGGGCTAAGTGGAAAGACCGCAAGTCCGGCAACGAGATTCAAAGTTGTACAATCCTCACCTGCGGTCCGAACAAGGTGATGGGTGAACTGCACAACAGGATGCCAGTGATCCTAGCCGAGAACGATTGGTCAAAATGGCTTGGCGAAGAACAAACGACCGAAGAAGAATTGTTGGCAATGCTTAAGCCATGTCCCGATGACGTGTTGAAGATTTGGCCGGTTGGTAAGGCAGTTGGCAATGTCAGGAACAGAGGGCCGCAATTGGCCATGGCTGTTTAGCTGGCGTGATCGAAAAAGCTGCGCGGAAAGTGGGACAATCGGGATAAAAAGCATAATGATCCCGTGGGATGATTAGGTGTCCCACTTTTCGATAAGTCAATGATTTAATTGATGTGTTTTGGTCCTTCCGGGACTAACATGGATGGATCTTATTAGCGGCCGTTCATCAACCTAAGGCTAATTCAGCAAATTAAACGCAATTTCTGCGAGGGCATGAATATCCTCGCCGTCGAAGATCATAAGATCAAAGACCACTGGAGTGATCACAGCTATCGCAACCGCGCGGAGCATCAGTCCAACTTGCCAGTGTAGAACTAAGAATTACAAAATTTACAGAGTGTCCGGCGTTAAAGTGCGTCAACCATCGCCGGGTGCTTAAGCTTTGGCGTGGCCGGACGCTTGACTTGGATGGCGGGGGCTATTTTCCGAAAGCGAAGCGGCGCTGGAGCTGACAAGAAAAGACGCCTTTCCTTATCAGTTCGGCTCAGGCCGTGCGTTCGGGGAGGACGGCGGCGCGCCATCAGCATGTTCTGGAGTAGTGCAGAAGCGCCTCGATAAGAACCCCACGCTATACGCCAGCATCGCGAGACGGCCGATATCACGCCGGTCACCATGGCAAAAGGTCACATGGAGCGTCCGATCGGCACTCTGCGCCGTGAGTGCCTTGATCGAATGCTGATCTTCGGCGAGGCGCACCTGCGGCAGATTCTAGCCTCGTACGCCTGCTATTATAATGACTCGCGCACACACTTATCGCTGCACAAGGATACGCCGCTGGGTCGAGCGGTCCAATGATACGGAAACATTGCCGCTACGCCCGTTCTGTCGGGGCTGCATCATCGCTACGCCAGGATATGATTTTCGGAAAGGACAGGTCGTGATACCGCTGGTCCTGCGGGCACTGTTCGGAGAGAAGCACAAATCGCTGCAGGCCGAGATCGAGCCGCATGTGGCGCGCAGCGTCGCCTTCTTTCTGGCGGCCTGCCGGAATGGCGGCGTCGACTGAGCGAGAAATGGTATAGGATCGCAGCAAACAACCGCGCCCTGTCGACCCTGACTTTCGGAAAGCGTTGCTGCAGGTTATGAGCGATAAATTCGAAGACATACGAACGTTTGTCGCGGTTGTGCAGGCTCGAGGCTTTGCTCAAGCTGGAAAACGCTTGGGAATTGCCAAGTCAGCGATCAGCCGGCGTGTCAACGACCTCGAAGATCGTTTGGGCACACGCCTTTTGCATCGAACTACTCGTCAGCTCAGCCCGACTCCAGCTGGTACTGAGCTTTATCAGCGTGGACTCCGGCTCCTTGCGGACTTCCAGGAGGTCGAGGATGCTGTGTCGAGTGGGTCGAATGAACCTACGGGGAGGCTAAGGATTTCGGCACCGGTCTCGTTCGGATCGCACTGCCTTGGTCAGATTATCCCGGAGTTCATGAGCCGCTTCCCGCGGTTGCAGGTCGAACTCGAGCTAGAAGATCGTCTGATTGATCTGGTAGGCAGCGGCTTCGACGTGGCCGTTAGAATAAGCCGCTTGAAGGATTCAAGTTTGATCGCGCGGAAAATCGTGACGATACGCCATGTTATCTGCGGGAGCCCGGAATATCTCCGACGCCGAGGGCGACCGAAACTTCCGGAGGATCTCCGCGAGCACACAACGCTGCGGTATTCCTACGTGGACGACTATTGGGAGTTTACAAAGAACGAAGCACTTTCTCCCCCATCCAATTTCCGTTGCAATAACGGTGACACATTGCGCGAGGCCGCGATTGCCGGCGGTGGCCTGGCGTACTTGCCCACTTTTATCGTTCACGAAGCCGTGGCTGACGGACGACTGGAAGTCTGCCTATCGGGTTTCGAAAAGGACCCGATCGCATTGTATGCCGTTTATCCCACCACCCGTCATCTCTCCGCGAAAATACGCATGTTTATTGATTTTCTAGTTGAGAAATTTAGCGTGGACCCGTTTTGGGATAAAGTAACCAGCGGAAAGACGAACAAGTCCTAATCTCTCGCGCACATCGTTCAGAGGAGTTGCGTAGCGTCTTCCTTCGGCAGCGATCAAGTCCTGTGAGCGACGCTGCCCGGTCCCACCGCCAATGGCGGCGTCGATCCCATACGAGCGAGCGCTGTGAAGAAGAAAGCCGCAATCCAAAGTATCGGCCCCAGCAGCCCAGGCCACCACGGTGCATACCCGGGGATCAACACGAAGAGAATGAACGGGATGTCAGCAATGCCGACCATCACGGCGTTGACCCAAAAGCCAAATCGGTCATTGCGCCAATTCAACGTGATCGCAAATATGATCGCCGCCGTGGCGAAAGCCGCCAAATAAAATGCCGTCTGCATCACGCGGCCCTGCGCCATGGCGGTCGGGGAATTTTGCGCCAGCTTAAAAACGCCATAGGCTGCGGTGAAGTGCAGCAGTCCCCAACACACATAAAGCACTGCGCCGAGCTTTGCCGCAATCTTTTCCATGGAGTTTTTCCTACGACGTCGTCAGCCCAATTCGAGGCAGGCTTGTGGATCGATCACAATTGGAAAGTATGGCGACTAGCCTTGGTATTTTCAATTCCCTCCGCGGAGAACACAGTGTCCTCCAGTTTGCAACAGTGCCTCATGAGATGAATGACTGACCAGCTACGGATGCTCCACTAAGAATTTCAATCCTAAGAACGCTGCAGCAGGATGCACGATCACGTAAGTCGGCATTTGCTCTAGGTATTGCCGAAACCGACCTTTGGCCTCAAAACGCGCGCGAAATTGCGAGCTCGCCAACATCCGGATTTGGCACCTCGATGTCCGCTAATGACCCAAAGCGGACATTTAATGGTTCCGTCGTTGCTATGCGCCATTGTGAATTGTGGCGGTCGGCAAGGGAAACGATTATTTGCGCCGATGTCGGAGGCCGACCCAATGCCAGCACTATTCCTGTCCCCTTATCTGTTGCCGATCCTACTTCTGCTCGGTTCCAATGTTTTCATGACCACTGCTTGGTACTGGCACTTGCGCTTTAAGGAAGTGCCGCTGTGGCAGGTCATTTTGATCAGTTGGGGCTTCGCCTTCTTCGAATATGTCTGGCTGTACCGGCCAACCGTTACGGTGGCGCCATCTATACGGCAGCTCAACTCAAGACCATCCAGGAGGTGATGCCTTGCGAGACGTACGTAACACATGTTCTAGTTGAGATGCAGATCAAACTCATCAATGAGCGGGGCGGCCTGTTTCACGGTATCGTCGATGACGTCCTGCATCTCTTGCGCCGTCGATGACATCGGAACGGAACCGGACGCGGCGAGCAGCGTCCGATAATCGTCCGATTTGAGAATCGGCGTAATCTTGCTATTCAGCAGATTGACGAGCGGTTGCGGCGTGCCAGCTCCCGCGCAGATGCCGAGCCAGGCATAAGTCACGATGGGAATACCGCTCTCAATCAAAGTTGGCACATCGGCCGCCGACGCGAGACGTTCTTTGCCCGTCACCGCCAGGACTTTGACTTGCTTGCCTTGGTAAAGCGGCATCACGGCGAAAGGCGGCCCGACAAAAAGGTCGAGCCGGCCCGATGCGACCTCGTGCAGCGCGTCCGCCGCGCCTTTGTACGGGATACCCGTCATGCTCATGCCAGTGACTTTTTCCAGCCGCTTCGCGACCAGGTTTTGGCTGGAGCCGATCCCGAGATGACCGTAGTTCAGCTTGCCAGGATTGACTTTGCCGTATTGCACGAGCTCCGCGAACGTCTGCGCCGGGCTGTTGTTTGAAACAGCGATGGCGTAATCGTAGCGCGCAATAAGAGAGACCGGAGCCAGGTCCGAGACCTTGTAGCGCGCGTCTTTGTAGAGAAGCGTGTTCACCGGATCGAAATAGGTGCAGGCCAACAGCGTGTAACCGTCGCGCGGCTGGTTCAGCATGTCATAGGTTGCGAGCATCGATCCCGCGCCGGGCTTGTTCTCGACGACCACCGGCTTTCCAAGTTCATTGCTGAGCTTCTCGGCGAGAAAACGAATTGGAATATCGGTGGGCCCACCCGCCGTGAACCCGACAATGATACGGATTGGCCGTGCCGGGTAATCGTCCGCTGCGGCGTTTGGCACGGCAACAGGTGACAAGGCCGTTATGACGGCAATGAGGGCTGTGGCTTTGAGCGCGCGCGTTACTCGTGCAGTGTAAAACATTCTTATTTTTCCTGACGTTGGGCTGGTCTTGCGCGCTCTTGGCGTGCGGCGAGTTCTTCACGGCAAAAAATCTTTGATGTCGACCGACTCGAAGTTCGGTGGCAGCGCCATGTCGAAGCGAGCCCGTTCTTTCGGCATCGTCACTGCCGGTTTGGTCGCGTCGATCATCCATTTGGTGCCGACGCGCTGGAACGCCTCGACGCCAGGGATGACGGGCGAGGCGTTGTCGAGGCCCCAAACCTTTACGTTCGGGATGAGGATAACGTCGCGGTCGGCCCGCACTCGTGTCGCAAGCGACCACATGATCTGGCGCAAGTCCGAAGCGTCGATGTCGTCGTCGACGGCGATGGCCATTTTTGGCTGCTGATAGGGCCCGGCGAGCGCCGCCATCAGCGCAGTCTTGGCTTGGCCTTCCACTTTCGGCCGGATCTTGATGACGAGCGTCATCAGTCCCGACACTGTCAGCAGGCGGACATCGAGCAGGTCGAGACCGCCATCGACGACACGCAGGTGTTCCATGGTCGCGAGCTCGATACCGAGACCGGTTGTCGATTGCGTATCGGTCGGTGGAAAGCCGCAGTGCAGCGCGTAATAGATCGCGTCGCGCCGGCGCGTGATGGCCTTCAGGTGAAAGACGTGAGCCTGGCCGGGATCGGGATAGGTTCCGGTCACTTCGCCGAACGGGCCTTCAGGTTCGAGATGATTGCCCGGGAGCAACTCGCCTTCGAGCACGATCTCGGCCTCGGCCGGCACGTCGATGTCCACCGTTTCGCATTTGACGGTGCGAATGCTTTGACCGAGCAGGCCACCGGCAAGGCCCAGTTCGTCGATGCCGGGGCTGGTCGTATAGCCCGCGGAAAGCCAGATCGCGGGATGGACCCCGATGACAATTGCGACTGGCGTCGGCAGGCCGCGCGCGGAATATTTGTCGTAAATGGCGCGCGCATGGCGCGGGAGCATGACAAATCCCGTCTTGTCGCGTCCGTTGATCTGCTGCCGGTGCAGCGAGAGATTGCCGACGCCGGTGTCGGGATCTTTCACGAAAGTGATACCGGAGGGAATGTAACGGGCGCTGTCGCGTGCCGAGACTTGCATTGCCGGCAGATCTAGCAAATTCGCTTCGTCGCCGAGCAGTTTTACTTCCTTGACCGGAGTTTTTCCCGCATACGGCGTCGCCGCGATCGGCGCGCGGAAGCGCTTCCCGATGTCTTGTAGAAACGTCGCCTCATCGAGCCCAAGGCCGATCGCCCATTTGCGACGGTCCGCAACGATCTGGCTGCATGCCGTCCAGCCCGGGTGCCCCTCGATATTGGTGAACAGGCTTGCTTTGCCAAGCTCGGCATAGGTCTTCCATTCGACGGCCGACATGTTGCGCGTCGGATGTACCGGCTTTTGAAAGCGAATGAGCTCGCCGCGGGCCTCGAGCTCGGCGAGGAAGGTGCGATACGATTGATCGAGATTATCGCCCTGCATCGGCACGCGGTGGGGACTGGCTTGGTTCATGTCACTTCGCTCATGTCGTGCATCTCCGGTGTGAAGCACAGGCTTCACTAATTGCCTTTGATCTTGTTGCCGTAAACCTACGGGGCGTATTCGGGCCGCTTTGGCGTGAATACATCCAGATTGATCACCGGCTCCTCGCCAACGACTTCGCCCCAATGCGTGACGTTGGAAGGAATGACAACGAGTCCGCCCGGGCCGATGTCATGAACCTGGTCGCCGATGTGAAAGCGCAATGTGCCGGAGACGATATAGGCGATCTGCTCGTGCGGATGGCTATGCGGCCTCGGCTCGTGTCCCGGCATCAGGCGATGCAAAGCGACTGTGGCCGCGCTTCCGGAGAACGCTTTTTGCTCGACGCCTTTGCGGATCTCTTTCCAATCCATGGCGCTCCAGTCAATCTTGTGGATGTCCATTTTTGTTTTCTCCATTGCTATTTTGCGGAGCCAAGAAGCCCGGTTGGCCGAAAGAACAGAAACAGCAGCAATATAGACAGCGCGGCGATGTTTTTGAACGCGGAGCCGAGATATACGATGGCCAGCGCTTGGATCACGCCGAGAAAGATGCCGCCCGCGAGCGCGCCAAGTGGCCGGCCGAAACCGCCGACGATCGCCGCGATGAAGCCGCTGATGGCAAATGGCACGCCGAGGTTGAAGGCGGTGTATTGTGTAGGTGTGATCAGCACGCCGGCGAAGGCGCCGAGCGCTGCGCTGAGCCCGAACGCCAGCGCCAGCATGCGTGATACCGGAATGCCTTGCAGGGCCGCTGCGTCGCGATCGATCGAACAAGCCCGCATTGCCTTGCCGGTCTTGGTCGAGGAGAAGAACAGCGCCAGCAGCGCGATGACAAGCGCCGAGCCGCCAACAATCCAGAGAAACTGATAGCTGAGTGCGAGGTTGCCGACGCGCAGCGGTGGCAGGTCGGTGAACATCGGCAGGCTCCGTGGCTGGTCGCCGGCGACGATCAACGTGAGACGTTCGATGACGATCTGCGCCGCGAGCGTCGCGAGGATCATAACGAATGTCGCGGATTGTCGGTCCCACAACGGGCGCACAACAATGCGTTCAAGGAGAATGCCAATGCTGGCGCAAATCAGGATGGCGAGAATTCCGGCAAGCGGCAGCGGCAAACCGTAGGTCTTCAGCGCCGCGCTTGCCACCATTCCGCCGAGCATCACGAAGGAGCCCTGCGCGAAATTCACGATGCCACTTGCATTGTAGATTACGCAGAAGCCGATGCCGATGAGGCCGTAAACGCAGCCCACCGCAATGCCGCTCGCAATCGATTGCATGACGAGGTCAAGCAAGAGCGGCCTCCGTTTGACCAAGATAGGCCGCGATGACGTCAGGATTTTGGCGCACCTCGGCTGGCGTTCCATTGGCGATGACGCGGCCGAAATCCAGCACGGCAATCCGCTCGGCCACATTCATGACCAGGCTCATGTCGTGCTCGATGAGTAAAACCGCGGTCCGGGAAGCTGAGATCCGGCGGAGCAGATCGGCGAGCCGCTGCGTCTCCTCGCGATTGAGACCGGCGGCAGGTTCGTCGAGTAATAGCAATTTAGGTTCGGCCGCGAGCGCACGCGCGATTTCGAGCAGGCGTTTTTGTCCGTAGGGCAGGGCCGAGGCGAGCACTTCGGCGTAGTCGGCAAGTCCTGTCTGTTGGAGAAGGGCGCGCGCGGCCGAATCCACCACTGATTCCCGCTGCGCCGCGAGGTGGGGTATCAAGGCGGAGAGAAGGCCACCCCGCGTGTGGAGATGACGTCCGACTTTGACGTTTTCCAGCACGGTCAGATCGTCGAACAATTGTACAAGCTGAAATGTCCGAACGAGGCCACGTTTGGCGATCAGCTCTGGCGCGATGGCCGTGATGTTCTCAATGCCGAAAAAGACGCTGCCGGTAGTCGGTGTGTTGAAGCCCGAGATGATATTGAAGAGTGTGGTCTTGCCGGCGCCGTTCGGCCCGATGATTGCGGTAATGCCGCTTGGCGGGATTTCGAGGTAGACGTTTTCGAGGGCGACGAGGCCACCGAACCGGCGCGTGACGTTGTCGAGCCGCAGGATGCTCATGCGGGCTTCCTGCGCGTAAGAGACGACAACAGCTTCGGCAGCGATGCGATGCCGCCCGGCGCATAGATCAGAATGAGGATTAGAACGGCGCCGTAGGCGAGATCCTGATATTCGTTGAATTTACGAAAGGTCTCCGGCAACAACGTCACAATGAGTGCGCCGAGCGCTGGGCCGGTGAACGTGCCGATGCCGCCAATATAGAGCATGGTGAAGGCGAGCACGACCATGTGCAGGCCGAACACTTCCGGGCTGACGAAGCCGACGGCATGCACGAACAGCGATCCGGCAACGCCGGCGTAGAACGCCGAGATCATAAAAGCTATGAGCTTGTAATGCGCCACGTCGATACCGAGCGCACGCGCCGCGTTCTCGCTGCCGGCAATGGCGACGAAGGCCCGCCCGAGCCGCGAGTGCCGAATACCGGCGGAGGCGAATGCGCCAAGCGCGGCAACAATAATGAGCAACAACAGCACACCGCGATCGGAGGTGACGGTCCAGCGACCAATGCCAAGCGGCGGGATGCCGGAGATTCCCATATAGCCCTGCGTCACCGATCCCCATTCCACGGCGACGTCGTAAGCGATCAAGCCGATCGCAAGCGTCGCCATGGCTAGATAGTGACCGCGCAGGCGCAGGGTCGGATAACCGATCACCAGCGCGCAAAAGAGCACACCGGCGAGGCCGAGGGCAGCGGCCGGCAGCGGCCCCCAGCCATACGTCGCCGTAAGCACCGCTGAGGTGTAGCCACTGACCGCGGCGAAAGCGCTGTGACCGAAAGAGACTTGGCCAGCATAGCCCATAAAAATGTTCAAGCCGGTGACAAAGATCGTGTAAATCGCCGCGATCTGCATCACGGACATCAGATAGCCGCCGCGGATCAGCACATAGATAACGAGCGCAGCGGCGAGGCCCCACACCGCGAGCAAAGCAGGGTTGGCGCGGCTCTTAGCCCAGATAGAAATGAGCGAGTTCATCGTGGGACTTGACGGTGCGAGGATCGATTTCGGCGGCGATGCTTCCAACTGACATGAGATAGGCGCGGCGCGCCAGCTTGAGCGCCAATGGCGCCTTCTGCTCAACGAGCACGATAGGGAGGCCGTTGCGGTTGAGCTCGCCGAGCTTTTCCAGAATTTCTTCGACAACGCGCGGCGCCAGCCCGAGCGACGGCTCGTCGAGCAAGAGAATCTTCGGCTCCGCCATCAGGGCCCGGCCGATCGCCAGCATCTGCTGTTCGCCGCCGGATAACGAACCCGAGACCTGAGACAGCCGCTCCTTCAGGCGCGGGAACAGCGACAGCACGCGATCATGTCGGCGCGCGAATTCCGTACGATTACCTTTAAGGAGATAAGCGCCGAGTTCAAGGTTTTCCGCGACCGTCATCGGTCCGAAAATGCCGCGGCCTTCGGGCACCAGGACGAGCCCACAGGCTGCTGCGGCAACAGGATTACGGCGCGGCACATTCGTGCCGCAAAAGCGAACGCGCCCCTGCGTCGGAACAAGACCCAACAGCGCGCGCATCAGCGTCGACTTCCCGGCGCCGTTCGGGCCGAGCACAGCGACAAGCTCGCCGTCGTCAACATGAAAATCGACGAGACGCAGAGCCTCGACGTGGCCGTAATGCGCCGAGAGCCCTTCGACTTCGAGCATACGCGCCATCGCTGCCCGTCACTTCACCACTTTGACTTGGCCGTTCACGATCGTCGCGAGCAACAGTGGATTTTCCGTGATGCCCTGATGATTGGTGGCGGAGAAGTGGTAGATACCCGTCGTGCCCTGGAAACCGTCGATGCTTTCGAGAGCATCGCGCACCTTCGGGCCATCGACCGATTTGGCCTTTGCTGTCGCCGCGGAAATGAGCGTCACGGCGTCCCAGCCGCGGCCGGCCCAGTTCGGGTCGCGATCGCCGTATTTCGCACGCCACGGCTCGAGGAACTTTGCGATTTCCGCCTTCAGCGGCCCGGCGGGAAGCACGTCGTAGACCTGCGACGGCGAGGCCACAAAGAAGAACTTGTCGCCAAGCACCTCCGCCACCGGGCGGAACACGGCGATATCTTCGAGGCTCGTCAGCATGATCATGTCGAGGCCGAGTTCTTTGATATTCTTCGCCGCCGTCAGCGTGGTGCCGCCAAGGCCGATCTTGATGATCGCGCGCGCACCGGCTGAATACATCTTCTGAATCTGCACGCTCAGATCGGCATCATCGGTCTTGTATTGCTCGTTGCCGACGATCTCCAGTCCGTAGTCGCCAGCCTCTTTCTCCGCCGCAGCGCTTTGGGCGTTGGCGTAGGGCGAGGGGTCGTGTAACACGCCGATCTTTTTGATCGTGGTCTTGTTCTTGAGGTAATCGAGCCGCGTTTCGACTTCGAAACGGGGCGGCGGGATGGTCGTGAACGCCCAATTCACCTGATCCGGCTGCTGTGGCAGGATGGAACACAGCACCATGGGCGTTTCGGCCTTCACCACCAGCGGCGCCGCAGCGAAATTTCCCGCCGACACGCAGCCGCTGGCGAACACGTTGACATTGTCGGAGCTGATCATCTTGCGATAGGCAGTGACCGCTTCCTGAGGCTCGGAGCGATTGTCTTCCACGATGACCTGTGCCTTACGACCCAAGACGCCGCCCTTGGCGTTGAACGTATCGACCGCGACCTCGACGCCGTCGCGCCAGGCGCGATCAACGGTTGCGGCATAGCCGGTCAAGCCAGCCGACATACCGATCTTGTAAACGTCCTCGGCTTTTGCACTGCTCGCGGCGAGCAAAGAAAGCCCGAGCGCTGCGACAGAGCATTGGGCAATCGAGCGAAGATTGTTGTGAGACTTGGACATTACCCCTCCCTCTTACTCTTCGTGTTTTGATTACGTCATGCGCGGTTTTGATGTCTCGTTTTGTCGTCTAGTCGAAGATGAATTCTCGCATATTCGGGATCTTGAGCCCCTCATAGGCGGTGGAGTTCAATTTGAGCGAGATCGCCTTGGTGCAAGCGCGCAGCAACTGAAGCTGTTCCGGCTCCACCGGATCGTGGACATGCTGCGTCGTGCCGACGACGCCGATGGCGCCGACAAGCTTGTTGGCAAAATCGAGGATTGGAGCCGCGACCGCGGAAATGCCGAGCAGGGTTTCATCCATCGCGACGTCGTAGAGTTGCTCGCGAATGCGCGTCAGCCTTTGCCGCAGTTGCGCGGGATCGACGATGGTGCGCGGCGTAAGCGGTTGCAGCTTGCGCGCGAGGATGCGCTGCTGAAGCTCGGGCGGTGAGAAGGCAAGCGTGACCCTGCCTTGCGCCGACGAATAAGACGGCAGCCGGTAACCGAGCCGCACCGAGATGGTCACGAGATTGGGGCTGTCGAATACCGCATTGGCGATGGCGTCGCCGCTCGCCGGCAGGCTTAGGACCACCGTTTGCCGCGTAAGATCGCGAAGCCGCATCATATACGGCTCGGCAAGCCGCCGCAGATCGAGCTGGTCGGCGGCCGCCTGGCCGATATGCGCGAGTTTCGGCGCCAGCCGATAGCATTCGGTCTGCGCATCCTGATCGACGAAGCCGAGAAATTTCAGCGTCGAAAGATGCCGATGGATCTTCGCCTTCGGCTCGCCGAGCTGATTGGCAAGTGCGGTCAGCCGCACCGGTTGGGCGGCCGCAGCCAAGGCCTCGATGACCTGCGCGGCCGTGACCACGGATTGAATGACGCCCGAGCCCTGCGCGCGGTCGTCGTCATCCGTCACTTCAAGCACATCTGTCATCTTGTAAGCGCTTCCGGCCCCGAAAATATGGATCACAGCGTCTCGCTGTGAGAGACTCATTTATTATTTATGGAACACCTACCGATAAATGGTGCTGGGGTCAATGCATATTTGGTTTGATAAATGCCGAATTCTCGTATAGGAAAGATATCAAGTATCGTTATAAGATACTCGGTCTCGTAGATTAGGAAGCCCACGGAATGTCGCGTCACGCGCTGGCCGTCGATATTGGCGGCACCTTCACCGACGTCGTTTTGCGTAGTGCGTCGGGCCAAACCATCGTCGACAAGACCCTCACCACGCCGGAAAGCCTCGACATCGGCTTCTTTCGCGCCGTCGATTCCGTCCTGAAGAAAGCGAATGTCGCGCCCGCCGCTGTGACCGACGTCATCGTCCACGCCACGACCGTCGTCACCAATGCCGTCATAGAGCGCAAAGGACCGAAGACGGCGCTTCTTGTCACCGAAGGCTTCCGCGACATTTTGACCATTCGCGACGAGCATCGCTACGAGATGTTCGATCCGCAGATTGAGTTTCCCGAACCCTTGGTTCCGCGAGAGCTGACATTCGGCGTCACCGAACGGGTCCTCGCGACGGGTGAGGTGCTCACGCCATTGGATGAGGTGAACGCCATCGCCGCCGTCAGCGCACTCAAGCGCAAGGGCGTGGTCTCGGTCGCCGTGTCGTTCCTCAATGCCTACATCAATCCCGCGAACGAACGGGCGATGCGCGACCTAATCGTCAAACATGCGCCCGGCATGTATGTGTCGATCTCTTCCGATGTCGCGCCGCAAATCCGCGAATATCCGCGCACCTCGACGGTCGCGATGAACGCCTATACGGCGCCGATCACCGAGCCTTATCTCGAAGCGTTGCGCGCGGGATTAAAGCAGCGCGGTTTCGCCAACGATCCACTCATTATGCTGAGCAATGGCGGCGTTATCGGCATCGATGTCGCCAGCCAGTTTCCCGTGCGCATGGTGGAATCCGGCCCGGCGGCTGGCGCGTTGGCTGCGGCCTATTTCGCCGATGTGCTCGGGCTCGACCGGTTGTTGTCCTTCGACATGGGCGGCACCACGGCAAAGGCCTGCATTATTGAGGATCGCCAGCCGCTCGTGGTCGGTGATTTCGAGGTCGATCGCATCTACCGCTTCAAATCCGGCAGCGGTTTGCCGATCCTGATCCCCTCCGTCGACATGATCGAAATCGGCGCCGGCGGCGGCAGTATCGCCTCGGTTAGCGATCTTGGCCTGCTGAAAGTCGGACCGCAGAGCGCTGGCTCCACTCCCGGTCCGGTTGCCTACGGTCGTGGCGGCGAGAAGCCGACCGTCACCGATGCCGATCTCGTCCTCGGCTATCTCAGCGCCGATAATTTTCTCGGCGGCGATATGAAGCTCGACCGCGCCGGGGCAGAAAAGCAGCTCGGCAAGCTCGCCGAATTGCTTGGCACGACGACGCTTGAAGCCGCGGCCGGAATATATCGCGTTGTCGGTGAATCGATGACCGCGGCTGCCCGCGCGCACGCCGTCGATCGCGGCATCGATTATCGCGGCCTGCCGCTGTTTGCCTTCGGCGGTGCAGGCCCGGTTCACGCCTGCTACGTGGCCGACTTGCTGGATAGCCCCGTTGTCATTTATCCGCCGCTCGCGAGCGTGCTTTCGGCGTTCGGCACATTGGTCACGCCGCCGCGGCTCGATCTCTCTCGTGGCGCGTTAGCTCGTTTGTCGGCGATCGAGTGGCGGCGTGCCGACGACATTCTGAGCCAACTCGTGGACGATGCGCGCAAGGGCCTGGCCAGCGCTGGCTGCAAATCGGGCGACATTACTTTCCGCTTTGGCGCCGACATGCGCTATTTCGGCCAGCAGAACGAAGTGACGGCGTGGTTCGAAAGCGACCCGCGGCGCAAGCACGATCCGGCCTGGCTGCGCGAAGTGTTTGAACAGGGCTATGAACGGCTCTACAGCTTGCGTTTGCCGGAGGTCGATATCGAGATCGTGAGCTGGCGCATTGTCGCGACCGGCCCCGCCGCATCGCGCGACAGCGTGCCCGCGCTTGCCTCCGCGCCGGGGAAGCCGCGCAGCAAACGCAAGGCGCGCTTCGGCGACAAAGATGTTGATGCGCCAGTCTATGCGCGGGCCGATCTCGCTTGCGACCAGGTCGTGGCCGGCCCGGCCATTATCGAGGAGCGCGAGACCACCATCATCATTCTTCCCGGCTGGCAGGCCAAAGTCGATCGCACCGGATGCGTCATGGCGTCCAAGGAGCAATGAATATGGACGGTATCGAGCTAGAGATCGTCTGGAGCAATCTGATCAGTATTGTCAGCGAGCAGGCGAAAGCACTGCGACGTATCGCCTTCAGCCCAATCGTGCGTGAAGCCGGAGACCTTGCCAACGCGCTGTTCGACCGGCGCGGCCGCATGGTGGCGCAAGCCGTCACTGGCACGCCCGGCCACATCAATTCGCTGGCGGCTGCCGGCAAGCATTTCGTCGAAGCGTTTCCGACCCAGACGCTCAATCCCGGCGATGTCTTGATCACTAACGACCCGTGGCTGTCGGCCGGTCACTTCTTCGACATCACCGTAATGTTGCCGGCTTTTCACAAGAACCGGCTGATTGGCTTCTTCGGCTCGACCATTCATCACACCGACATCGGCGGCTATGGCGTCGGTGCCGGCGCGCGTGACGTGCACGAAGAAGGCCTTTGGATCCCAATGCTCAAGCTTTACGAGGCGGGAGAGCCGAACAAAGTCTTGCACGAGATGATCCGAAGCAATGTACGCACACCCGATCACGTCTTTGGCGATCTCGCAGCCCAAGTGTCGAGCGCCCGACTTGCCTGCAAGCGGCTATCCGCTCTGCTCGACCGGCAGGGCTACGACGACATCGATGAGATTTCCGAGGAAGTGATCTCACGCTCCGAACAATCGACGCGGCAGTCGATCCGCAAGCTCAAGCCCGGCACCTTCCATGGCGAAAGCCAATTCGACGTGCCGGGCGGCGACATCATTACGCTCAAGACCGCGGTGACGATCGACGCCAAGGAAGGCGAGATCCACATCGATTTTGCCGGTAGTTCCGGGCAAAGCCCCTACGGCATCAATGTCGTGATGAACTACACTCATGCCTACAGCACCTTTGCCATCCGCTCGTGCCTCGATCCGGAGCTGCCGAACAATTTCGGCAGCCTTGCTCCGATCAAAGTGACCGCGCCGGAAGGCTGCATCGTGAACTGCAAATATCCGGCTCCGGTCAACGCGCGTCATGTCGTCGGCATGTATGTGCCGATGCCGATCCTCAAGGCGCTCTATCACGTCATGCCGGACCGAGTGCTTGCTGAAGGTTCGGGCGCGGTCTGGACGATCCAAATCCAGGGCAAGAACGCCGACGACTCGCCATTCACGAGTTCGATGTTCAACTACTCGGGCGGGATGGGAGCGCGGCAAACCAAGGACGGACCTTCGGCGACCTGTTATCCGACTGGCGTCGCGGCTGTGCCGGTCGAAGTATTGGAAGCGTCTATGCCGATCGTGTTCAACAAAAAGGAGCTTCGCATCGGATCAGGGGGGGCCGGCGCATCCCGCGGCGGCGATGGGCAAACGATCGGCTGGCGTATGCGCACCAACAGCACGTGGCTTCTCAATGCAGTCGCGAGCCGCACCGCCCTTGCACCAGAAGGTCTCGGCGGCGGCTCGCCTGGCGCGTCTGGCAAATTCCTGGTGAATGGAAAAGCTGTTACCGAAGCGCGCAAGATGGTTATGCAGCCCAATGACGAAGTGACGCTCGAAACACCGGGCGGCGGCGGCTATGGCCGGCCGGGTAGGCCAACCTGAGCGGGCGCCACGAGTCGTCTTTAATTGATCCGGGGGACTGCTCGCGATTGTTACTCCGAGATTATCCAAGAAACTGTTCCGTCCGCAGAACTCAAATATTTGTTCATTGCGGCATTGAGCTTGGCGACAATCCGCGTGATTCGCACATTCGCAGAGTGAGAGATTATGGAATGACGTCGACTGTCGCGCGCACCAGGTCATGTCACCTGTTGCGAGTTTACAGCGGGGAGGCGGGTGTCGGCAGCAACAGTGCGGCCGCAATTTCCGCCCTCATCACGTGGGAGCGTATTTTCCGCCAGTCTGGGGAGTATGTACGCCCTGTCCGCCACTTTCCTTATGCTGCAGCCGGGTGATGCGCGCCCAGGTCCGCTTGAGCGGATCGCGCACCGTGATGTGTAGCGTGCCGCAACCTTCGCAGGAGAGTTCGATCTTGTCGCCATCCATAAACGGGTTGAGCCCCCGATGATTGGTCCCAGTCGCCAGAATATCGCCCGGGTGGAGGGTATGGATGGCCGTGACCCACTCAATGCAGCGCGGAATCTTGTGCGCCATGTCGTCGGTATTGAAGTTCTGATAGACCGTGCCGTTATTGGTGAGCGTGATCTGCAGCTTATGCGGATCCTTGATCTCGTCCTTGGTGACGATGTAGGGGCCGATCGGCGCGAACGTGTCGCGTGACTTCATCTGGTAGAAAACGTTGGTTGGGGGCACCACGCCACGCGCCGAACCATCGATGAAATTGGTATAGCCAAAAATGTATTTCATCGCGTCAGCCGCCTTGACGTGTGACGCACGCCTCCCGATGACGACGGCGAGTTCCGCTTCGCCCTCGAAGATGCTCGCCGCCATATCGGGCAGCGCCATAGCGCCGCGGTCGCCGATGATGGCACCCGGGGATTTCATGAAGGCGTTGATCGGCGCCGGCTCGGAGAGCGTGCCGTCTTCCATGTAATTGACCGCCATGCACACGATGTTCTCGGGCTTCGGCAACGGCGGTCGGAGCTTCACTTTCGACAGCGGCTTGCCCTTGCCCTTTCTGGCGGCTTCCGCGAGCCTGCCTTTATACGCGCTCCATTTCTCGATCACGGTGCGGATCACGTCCTGCGGGCCCAGCGCCTTGATGCCTTTGGCAACGGACGAGACATCGACTATCTTGTCGCCGACCACCACGCCCAATTTGTAATCGTCAAAAAACGCGAGTCTCATTTTTGTCCCCTAGCTTTTCCGAGCGTCAGTTAATAGCACCAGAGCATTTGACGCAACAACTGAGCTGCCAACGTTGACACCTCTGGTTCAACCGTCCACGGCGACTGCCTACTGAGGCTGAATAAGAAATACACATTTTGGAGTCACTCGGCCAACTCGATAAGAAAGCATCATTTCCTAGTCAGTTCGGCTCAGGCTGTGTTTTCGGTGAGGACGACGGCGCACAAGGCATAACATTACGTTAATGTGCCGGGGGTGTGCCCATGAAGTCTCGCTTGCCGAGTTCGACGCCGCACTGCCGAATGATGTCGTAGGCGGTGGTGGTGTGAAACCAGAAATTGGGCAGACTATTGCCAAGCAGCAGACTCTGGCCAGTGAACTGGCGTGTCTGCCCGGACGGGAAGGTGATACTGATGTCCTTGTCCTCGGTGCCGTCGATCTCGCTCTGTTGGACGCTCTTCAGATAATCAATTGTCTTGGCTATGCGTTCCTTTAATTGCGCAATGGTCGTTTCGTCGTTGGCAAACTTTAAGAGCTCTTTCCCGGAGAGGCGCCCCGCCGCGTTAGCAGCGTGATCGGTCGCTGCCCGCACCTGTCGCGTCAGATTAAACATGTCAGGCGACAGCCGCATATTCAAGAGATCGACCTCGTTGATCTTGCGCGCGGTGGCCCAGGCCATTGCTTTGTCCAAAACGGTGTTGAGCCCATTGAGGTGTTGGATGAAGACTGGAATGGAAATCGTGTACATGGAAACCGACATAATGGACCTCTTGGGGGTAAGAAGACGAAAATCAAGCTTACCTCAAAATGCGTCGTCCTTCTACGTGGCGTTATCGACAATGGCGATTTCTGCAGTATCGCGGAATGGTCACTAACTTCGATCGGGTAATAGGCTGACCCCCAACTTCTGTAATGGAGTTCTATGATGACTTTGCCTCGCGTTGTGCCGATTTTCGATGGCCACAATGACGTTTTGTTGCGGCTCTACCGGCATGGTGGAGCGCATGCTCCCCGGGCTTTCATAGAAGGAGGGGTAGACGGGCACCTTGATCTTCCGAAGGCCCTTCAAGGCGGATTCGCTGGAGGCTTGTTCGCTGTCTTTGTTCCGTCGTCCGAGGCGCCAAAAAATCAAGGTGGCGACGCGAAGTCTAAGAGTACCGATGAAGAACCACTGCCCGCACCAGCCGTCGAATTATTGACGGCGCAAAGGACGGCTGTGGGCATGGTGTCTCTCCTTCTGCGGATCGTGCGCGAGTCGCGAGGGCGCGTTCGGGTCTGCAGAAGCGTCAGCGAAATTCAACAAGCTCTCGAACAAGGCGCGCTAGCGGCTGTCCTCCATATGGAAGGCGCGGAGGCAATCGATCCAAATTTCGAATTCCTGGACGTATTGCATGCGGCTGGACTGCGTTCTCTCGGGCCCGTTTGGAGTAGGCCCAACGCATTTGGGCATGGCGTGCCGTTCCGTTGCCCCTCTTCTCCCGACACCGGGCCAGGTCTGACAGATCTCGGCAAGGAACTAATTCGTGTTTGTAACCTTATGGGGATTTTGATCGATCTATCGCATCTAAACGAGAGAGGCTTCTTGGATGTGGCTGCGATCAGCAATGCTCCCCTTGTTGCCACCCATTCCAATGCCCATGCCTTGAGCCCGCATTCCCGAAATCTAACCGACGTTCAATTGGCTTCGATTCGGGAAACTGATGGATTCGTTGGCGTAAATTACTCTACAAGCTTTCTCCGTCCGGACGGCCGTCGAGACGCGGATACGCCACTTGAGCTGGTGATCGACCACATCGAGCATATTCTCAGACAGGTTGGTGAGGACGGCGTCGGCCTTGGGTCCGATTTCGACGGCGCAAAGATTCCGTCGGGAATTGGAAACGCTGCCGGTCTGCAAAATCTCGTGCAGGTCATGCGGGCGCGGGGCTACAGCGATCAGTTAATCGAGAAACTATGTTACAAAAACTGGCTGCGTGTATTGGAGCAGACATGGGGCCACACTCATGCGCTGTGACGACGCGGTCAATCGGCTAATGTTCTTTCCCACGTATCGCTGGACTCGCGCTCCGCAGTGCTCACGATGTTGCCTAGGAAACTTGTAAGCCACCTTCACACCAAGCCTTAGGAGCCGAAGCCTCATGTTCGATTTCGATCGCGTTATCGAGCGCCGCGGTACACACGCTTCGAAGTGGGACAACATCGCACGCCATTCAGGCATCGAGTCTTCAGATGCGATTCCGATGTGGGTGGCGGACATGGATTTCGCCGCGCCGCCGGGGGTGACGTTAGCGCTTACTGTCGAGATGCAACGCGCTATTCACGGCTATTACGCCGACACTGGAAGCTGGGCCGCCGCACTCGCGGATTGGATGGCTCGCCGCCACGGCCTGCTCATAGATCCGAGTTGGGTGAGTCCAATCCCCGGGATCGTTTCCGGGCTGGGTCTTATCCTTCAGGCCGTGAGTGCGCCCGGCGACGAAGTCGTCGTCTTTCCGCCTGCCTATCATGCTTTCCGGAAGATCATTCTCGCTAATGAGCGGCGGATTCTCGACGTGCAGCTAATCGAGACCGAGGGTCGTTACGCGATGGATCTCGATGCACTGCGCGGGAAGCTAACGCCTCGAACGAAAGTCGTTTTCCTCTGCAGCCCGCACAATCCTGGTGGCACCGTCTGGTCGTCCGCCGAGCTTCACGCGCTGGCCGTATTATGCGCTGAGCACGACTTGATTCTGGTTTCCGACGAGATCCATTGCGATCTTGTCTTTGACGGTGCGAAGCATACGCCAACAATGGCTGTCGCGCCAGAGATCGCAGATTGTCTGATCACGTGCGTCGCCGCGACGAAGACCTTCAATTTGGCCGGCGCCCATGTCGGCGCGTGCATCACCTCCAATGCCACGTTGAAGCGTCGCCTCGATGTGCGGATCGCGGCGAGTGGACTTGGTTCCTACAACAGATTTGGCATGATCGCGACTGAGGCAGCTTGGCGGACAGGTGAGATGTGGCTCGATGCGTTGTTGCCCTATCTCGTCAAGAACCGAGATTTGTTCGATGCACGAATCCAGGCGGCAGCGCCCGGTGCACGCTCGATGCGTCTGGACGCCACCTATCTCGCTTGGATCGATTTTTCCGGAACCGGTCTAGCGCCCGAAGAAATTGCCGCCAGGATCAAAAACCGCGCGCGCATCTTTGCGAGTCCAGGCGAGCAGTTTGGACCGGGCGGTGAGACCTGGTTGCGTTTCAACTTCGCCACGCCACGCAAGATCCTCGAGGAAGCACTTGGGCGATTGGAGGAGGCATTCCAGGATTTGCGATCAAGCGAGTGAGAGTCAACCAATGAAGCGAACCGCGCGGCCGCGGATTTAGACCAGCGGGTATCCTCATGAATGCATCAGTTATTTCGGCTGACTGATCAAGAAAACATCATTTCTTAATCAGTCGAATCCGCCGGGGATGGTCAAATTCACTCTTCGAGCGTCCGCATAATGACAAGTTATGGAACGGTGGCGCCAACTCACCAGAAAGAACAAATATCGACGATCTAAAACTTAAAGAGAGAAGAGGCCTCACAGTGAACATCGAGACGATTTCCTATCAAGCTGGTCGTGTGCAGGCAAAAGGCGCGCTCGTCTACGAAGCGTGAGGGCAAACTACTGCGATTCAAGTTTGCCAAAATTCTGGAACTGACAATGATCTGGCGGCAGCGGACAATGAACGCTCAAGACGTGGCGTCATGATAGTAGTCGGAAAATTTGAGCCACCTATTATCGCACTTTCGACACTTTAATCGACTTACCTGAGACATTGAGCCGCTTGTGCGTGCGATCCGTCCGCATCTCTTCAAGCTTGCGACTGAGCAATTCAGCAAAGACTGCCGTTGGGATCGGCAGGTTACGCCCGCGGAGTCGGCCAACCACGAGATTGGCACGCGGTACGTCGCGGTCGTCGATCTGGCGCGCGATGACGCCAAGCTTGTTACCTTGAGGCATCATTCCGATTTGGATTTGGAATGAAATCAAACCAGCATGTATCACCAGCCCGCGCAGCATTTCGAACGAATTGGATTCCGCTGCGATATTAAATGAGAGCCCAGTTCGCGCTGAGAATTCATCGAGCAACTGCCTACCACCAATCGATCGTTCCGGCAGAGCGACGGGATATGCAGCGCAATCCCTGAGCCTTAGCTCTTTCCGTGCGGCGAGCGGATGGCCTTTTGCCATGACGGCCACCAATCGCTGTTCGAGCATCATGAGTGGCTGAAAGTTGGCGAGGAACGGCGGCCGAAAAACGACGACCAAATCGACTTCGTAGGCCGCCAGGGCGGCCATGGCCCATTCGTGGTCGACCACTCTGAGCTCAAACGAGACAAGCGGGTGGCTCCTGCGGAACTCGGCGATCTGACGAGGCAGGAAATCGAGTGCAAGCGCTTGGCTGCATGCAATTCTTACGGTCCCGCGTCGCAGGCCTTTAAGGTCCTCGATCTGCGACTTCATGCGTTCAACTTCGCTGTTATGCCCGCGAAGGTAGTGCACAAACACCTCCCCCGCAGCCGTCAGGCGCATGCCGCGTGGTCGGCGGTCGAATAGAGAAGCGCCGAGCTCCCCTTCGAGATCAGCGATCCGGCGGTTGACTGCGGAAGCGGTGACGTTGAGCCGTTCGGCGGCCTTTCTTATCGAGCCTGCGCGCGCGACCTCGTCGACGTAACTCAAAATCCGAAGATGTTTCATGGCTTTGCCGCCCTTAAGTCGGTGATGCCTTTTCGACACCACTCTAGCAAGAAATCGGCAATAGAAGGCAACGCTCGTTCGGTCTAGGTTTTCACCGATTGCAGCTTTTCGTCATGAAGCCGCAACTAACAAGAATTTGTAGCAGGAGCCAATCACATGACTTTGGCCATCCGTCGATGCTTTCTGGTTTTTGCTGCGGCGATCGGGATTCTCTTTTCTGCCGCGGCTCCAGCTTTTGCACAGACCAAGCTTAAGATGGTGTTGAACTGGAAATACCAGGGCCCGCAAGGCTGGTTCTTTCTCGCCGATGACCGCGGCTATTTCAAAGCCGCAGGTCTCGATGTGACGATGGACCAGGGCAACGGGTCGGGCGCGCCGATCCCGCTCGTCGCAAGCGGCACTTATGATGTCGGCTTTGGCGACATCAATGCACTGATCGAGTTTGCCGCCAAGAAACCGGACGAAGCGCCGATCGCGGTTTACGTCATGTACAACCGGCCGCCATTCACCATCGCGGTACGCGCCGATAGTCCGATCCATACGCCGAAAGACCTTGAGGGCAAGACGCTCGGTGGAGCCGCCGGTGACGGAGCGCTCAAACTGTTTCCCGCCTTCTGCAAGATCGCCAAGATCGACTGCACAAAAGTGAATATCACCAACATGCAGCCAAATTTACGCGAACAGATGCTGATGCAAGGCCAAGTCGACGGAGTTTTCGGTTACGTCAATACTATCCGGTTCAGCGCCAAGTTGATGGGCGTCGATCCCGAAAAGCAAATCCGCTGGGTCAATTACGGCGACTACGGAATGGACCTTTATTCAAATGCTATCATCGTCTCGAAGAAACTGGTCAAGGATAACCCTGCGGCGGTGAGGGGTCTTCTTGCCGCGATCAATCACGGACTGGAAGACGCTCTGAAGGATCCTGATGCCGCAGTTGCTGCCGTCGCCAAGCGCGAGCCGCTGATTAAAACTTCGGTGGAGCGTGAACGATTGGTCGCGACGCTCATGGATGAGATGAGCCATCCCGAGATCGCCAAGATTGGCGTCGGCAACGTCGACATCGAACGGCTGAAACGTTCGATCGAGATTCTGGTCGATGCCGAGAACCTACCACGTACCCCTTCGGTCGGCGAAATATTTACGCCTGATTTTCTTCCGCCAAGTGCCGAACTGCCGAAGAAGCTGTTTTGATTTTTCGCCGCCGCGACCTCCGTATCCAAGAGCGGAACGATGTATTTATCGAAACGTCGCGTTGTGGGGCGTGACCATGGAATTGAAACTCAGCAAGCGCGTGGCAATGATCACGGGACCGGCCAAGGGGATGGGCGCGGCCATCACCGAGGCCTTTGCCGCCGAGGGCGCGCACTTGGCTCTGGTTGGGCGCGACTTTGCGGCCATTGAGCCGGTTGCCAAATCCGCCAAATCGGCGGGCGCGGAAGCAATCATTGTCCCCTGCGACCTCACCGACCCGCAGCAATGTCTGGATGCAGCCGTGAAGACCAAGGCCGTCTATGACGGACGTATCGACATTCTGATCAACGTCGCAGGCGGTTCGGGTCCGATCGGCAAGACTGGTGTTGAGACCACTCCCGAAGAGTTCGACGCGATCGTCAAACTCAACATGAACGGCTCCTTTCACATCATACGTAGCGTGCTGCCAACTATGATCGCGCAACGTTACGGCAAAATCGTCAATGTCGGCGGTACGTTCGGCATGCGAGGCCGTGCAGGGCGCATGGCCTATTCGGCGTCCAAATGGGGGCTGCGCGGCATCACTAAAAGCTTCGCACTCGAGGTTGGTCAATACAACATCAATGTCAATTGCGTTGCGCCCGGCATGGTCGACGGGCCGCGCTTTCGCGACAAGGTTTGTGCGGACATGGCAAAACGCCTTGGAATCAGCGTCGAGGAAGCAGTCGAGCGGCACGCATCTGAATACGCGCTCAAGCGTGTAACGGTCGACAGCGATGTCGCTAATGCTTGCCTTTTTCTCGCCAGCGATGCTGCGCGCCAGATCACCGGTGTCGATCTTCCGGTCGATGGCGGTTGGGCGATGCTTTGAGGACGCGTAACGGACATTATGACCATGACCGCTGATCTGATCATCCAAAATGGCACGATCGTGTCAGCCGATACGATTGCAGTTGGCAGCATCGCCATAAAAGACGGCCGCATTTTATCGGTCGGCGCCAATGAGGCGATGCCGCCGGCGCTCGATACATTTGACGCTAGCGGCTTGCACATTCTACCGGGCGCCATCGACGTCCACGTGCATTTCCGTGACCCGGGCTATCCTGACAAGGAAGATTGGGCGAGCGGAACGGCCGCTGCTGCCTTCGGTGGCGTTACGACCGTCTTTGACATGCCGAACACCATTCCTCCGACTGGGAATGCGGAAATACTAGCTGCAAAGCATGAGATTGCTGCGAGTAAAGCTTACATCGACTTTGGCCTTTATGGACTGCTCGGCGAGGACACTATCGAACACGTGCCCGAGCTGGTCCGCGGCGGTATCATCGGTTTCAAGCTCTATATGGGCAATACGTTCGGCAAGATCCCGTCGCCGTCGACCGGAGCGATGCTGGAAGCCTTTGAGGTCGTTGCGCTGACCGGCAAGCGAATTTCGCTGCACGCCGAGACCAACTCCATCATGGAACGCCGTCAAGAGCGTTTGGTGGCTGCGGGCCGACAGGATCCTTTGGCCCATATCGCGTCGCGCCCGGCAGTTGTCGCGGTGGAGGCCGTTAGCCGCGCCGCCATTCTCGCTGAATGGACCGGTGCGCGGATTCACATTCTGCATATCTCGTCAGCAGAAGAGCTGCGGCCTCTGCGCGAGGGCAAAGAACGGGGCGTTGATATTACAGGCGAAACGTGCCCGCACTATCTCTTGCTCTCGACCGACGACTACCACGACATGGCTGGGATTATCCGGGTCAATCCGCCGGTTCGCGAGGCGCGCAATCAAGAACCTCTCTGGTCTGCTCTTGCCGACGGCACTATCGATCTGATTGCGACCGATCATGCTCCACATACTCCAGAAGAAAAGACGCGAAACGATATTTGGGCCGTAGATTGCGGATTTCCGGGCGTTGAGACGCAGATGCCGCTGATGCTGACAGAGGTCAACAAGGGCCGGATGTCAATTTGCGATTACGTCCGTCGGAGTTCGTTCAACCCCGCAAAAATCTGGGGGCTTTTTCCGCGCAAGGGTGCAATTCAAGTCGGTTCCGATGCCGATCTAGCCATCGTGGATCTTTCCCGCGAATACACACTCACGGACGCAACGCTACAATCTCGCTCAAAGATGTCGCCGTGGAATGGTCGCCACGTAAAGGGACTACCAATTCACACATTAGTTCGCGGGCGCTTTGTCATGAAACACCGCGCGCTCGTTAGTGATACACGCGGCTGGGGCCGATCCGTGCATACGATCCAGCATATGCCCGAGCCCGAATTGCGCAACGCTGACCTCACTATGCAAGCAATTGTGCGCAACAAGGGTGATCGGGCAGTGGAGCGTGGCGCATGATGTCCAACGCAATCAATGAGCCGAGTCCACACTCCGAATTCTTTGTCGAGCTCGAAGGCGTAACTCTGACCTACGGGCACGGCGATCGACAGATCAATGCGCTCGGAATGACCAACCTGCGCCTGAAACAAGGTGACTTCGTTGCGCTCGTCGGTCCGTCGGGCTGTGGCAAATCTACGATTTTAAAACTTGTGACTGGCCTACTCAGCGCAAGCACCGGCTACGTTTACGTCGCGGGCAGGGAGATTGGCGCGGAGCCCATTCGCGTAGGCATGGCGTTTCAAAACCCTACCATGCTGCCGTGGCTGACGGTTCGCGACAACGTCATGCTGCCACTAAAAATCGTTCCGCCCTTCCGGGAAAACTACCGGAGCAAGCGTAAGACTGAATTCCGAGACCGGGCCGAAGCGCTACTAAAAGAAGTGGGCCTCGCCAATTTCGGCGATAAACACCCATGGCAGCTGTCCGGCGGAATGCTGCAGCGGGCCTCGCTGTGCCGAGCCCTGGTGCATGAGCCGCAACTTTTAATGCTCGATGAGCCGTTCGGGGCACTCGATCAATTCACCCGCGAAGAGCTGTGGGCGATCATGCAGGAATTATGGATGAAGATGCACCCCACCGTCTTGCTGGTCACCCATGATTTGAAGGAGGCCGGGTATCTCGCCAACCGTATTTGCGTCATGCGGGCGCGACCAGGGCAGATTATCGACGACGCTGAAGTTTCGTTTCCGAGGCCGCGCACGATCGAAATGTCATACACGCCTGGCTTTGTTTCGATGACGCAGCGGCTGCGCGAGCTCATCGTTACAGCGCGTCCCGTGAAAGAGGTTGCTTGATGAATCCGCAGATACGTCGGCGGCTCGCTTCTTCCGTGTTCATAGTCGGGTTCTTTGCCCTTTGGGAAGCGTTGTGTTGGATATTTCGAGTGAGCGATATCGTGTTGCCCAAACCGAGCCAGATAATTGTCACACTGGTCGAGCGCATGCCGGCGCTGTGGCCGCATACGATCCAGACGCTCTATACCACGCTGATCGGATTTGCTTTGGGTATCGCGATCGGCGTAGCGCTTGGCGTGATCGTCGGCTCCTCGCGATTAGCATACGACGTCGCCTATCCGCTCCTCATCGGCTTTGCGACGATTCCGAAGGTCGCCGTGGTGCCGATCTTCGTTCTTTGGTTTGGCGCCGGGGCGGTACCGGCTGTGCTAACCGCGATGATCATGAGCATCTTTCCGATCGTTGTGAACGTTGCAACCGGTCTTGCGACAACGGAACCGGAGCTCGAGGATGTGATGCGGGCGCTTCATGCGAGCAAGCTCGACATTCTCTGGAACGTCGGCTTGCCACGCACTATGCCGTACTTCTTTGCCTCGCTGAAGGTCGCTGTCACTCTCGCGTTCGTGGGCACGGTCATCTCCGAAACGGTCGCGTCAAACCGTGGTATCGGCAACGTGATGATGATTGCTAGTTCAAATTTCGACGTGCCGCTCGTATTCGCCGGGTTGGTCATCCTCGCGGTCATGGGCGTAGCGCTTTACGCCGTGTTTTCGTTTCTTGAATCTCACATCACTGGCTGGGCCCATCGCAAGGATGATCTCGCGATGGGGTAAACCCCACCAATAGGAGTCAATCATGCCTTTAGTTCGATTTGTAGCCGCATTTGTTGTCGTAACGCTTTTCACGGTGTTCAGCGCTTCCGCGCAGGACACCACAAAGATCCGATTTACCCTGGATTGGAAGTTGCAAGGTATCCACGCCTGGTACTTCTGGGCAAAGGCTAAGGGCTATTTCGACGCCGAGCATCTCGACGTCACGATTGATCAGGGCGAAGGCTCGGCTATGACCGTTACAAGAATAATGTCAGGCGCTTACGACGCGGGATTCGGCGATACCAACGCGGTGATCCAGACTGCGGCGCTGAAACCAGGCGAGGCGCCCGTGATGGTCTACATGGTCTACAGCAAGGCGCCGTTCGCGCTGCTCACCAAGGCAACAAGTCCAGTCATGACGGTCAAGGACTTGAGCGGACGAAAACTGGGATCGACGCCAGGAGGCGCGTCGCTAAAGCTATTGCCGTTGCTAGCTAAGAAAAACGGCATCGATCCCGCGACGATCGACGTGACGCAGGTGGCGCCAAATCTTCAGGAGCAGATTTTGATTCAAGGCCAGGTTGACGTTGCCGCCGTCTTCACGGCGACGAGTTACATGAATCTTATCGCGCAGAAGCTTGACCCCGATAAGGATTTTCGCTGGATTTACTACGCGGACTCCGGAATCGATCTCTATTCGAACGGCATCATGGTGTCGCAAAAATTGGCGAAGGAAAAGCCGGAGGCAGTAAAGGGTCTGGTGCGGGCCATCAATAGAGCCTTGTTAGAAACGATGGCTAATCCTGATGCCGCAATCGATCTCCTCGCAGAGACCGAGCCACTAATCAACAAGTCCATCGAAAAACGCCGGCTGATCTATGTGTATAATACATTGATCAATACGCCGGAAGCGCACTCACTCGGCATCGGCGATGCGAATGATGCGCGCCTGACCGGCTCTATCGCGACAATCGCCGAATCCTATGGTCTTCCACGCGTCCCCGCAGTGGGTGAGGTTTATGATCGGGCGTTTTTGCCGCCAAAGAGTGAGCGCATGCCGATCACGTTGACCAACTAGCGGGGTGTTGTCTTGGAGAGATCGAAGCGGGGGGTGCCCCGCTTCGGATCGTAATTGCCATGAGAACTATTTCTTCTGCCTATCTGATCGAGGCAGCCGCAGCTCCGTTGGGACGTGCCCGCCTCATCGAGATTCATGACGATAAGGTACTTGCCGTCGGCGACGCCGCCGTGGCTGGGGGGGTCGAGCCGTTGTTCGTGCTGCCAGCGCTCGTCAACGCGCATGATCATGGGCGCCCGGTGCGATCAAGCTCTATAGGCGCCGGAAATAGGCCGCTGGAAGCTTGGTTGCATTACCTTGCGCTATTTCCTTCAGTCGATCCTTACGTCGCTGCGGTCGTGGCGTTTTCGCGCGCCGCTCTCGGTGGGGCCGGGACGGTCATGAATCACTACACGCGTGTCCAAGGTCGGACCGACCTTCCTACCGAAGCCGCTGCGGTTGCGCGCGCCGCTCGTGAGGTTGGTGTGCGCGTCGGTTTTGCAGTCTCTATGCGCGACCGCAATCCACTGGTTTACGGCCCTTCAGAGCCGGTTCTAGCCATGCTACCGACGGGCGTACGTGAGGTGATTGAGCAAAGGCTGCTTCGGAAGCCGTTGTCACCTGCTGAATCTATTGATCTCGTCGAGGCGGTTGCTGCCGCTGCGGCTGGTCCGATGTTTGATGTGCAATACGGGCCCAACGGTGTGCAGTGGTGCAGCGGCGCGATGCTTGAAGCTGTCGCGGAAGCCTCACATCACTGCGGGCGACGCATCCACATGCACCTGCTTGAAAGCCGCTATCAGCGCGAGTGGGCGGATTCGAACTATCCAGACGGCGTTGTGAAATACCTCGACGCAATTGGTCTATTGTCACCCCGTCTTACGCTGGCTCACTGCGTTTGGGCGCGGCCGGATGAATTTGCATTGTTGGCCAAGCGTGGCGTAACGATTGTGGTCAACAGCAGTTCGAATTTGCACTTGCGATCGGGCATTGCACCCGTTGTTCGAATGGTTGAGGCAGGCTGCCGTGTTGCACTGGGGATCGACGGCAAGGCGTTCGACGAAGACGACGATGCATTGCGCGAACTGCGGCTTGCGCATTTGCTTCACGCCGGCTCCGGCTTTGCGGTGGGCGTAAGCCGCGAAAAAATGCTTCAAATTGCCTTTGCCAACGGTCGCAAGTCGGTCACTAATCTCGACGACGGCGGTGCCATTTGTACGGGCGCACCTGCCGACTTGTTACTGCTCGACTGGGCGGCAATTGATGAAGATCGTTTGCGCGATGATATTGACGCGCTGGACTTAGTTTTGACGCGAGCGACTGCTCGTCATATTCGCGAACTCATCGTGAATGGACGGACTGTCGTGAAGGATGGCGTCGTAACCGGCGCCGACTTGCCAAGCGCACGCGCAGAAGTGTTGGCACAGATGCGTGCAGGCGCTCGGGACAACGCAGCGCTTGCAGCCGCGCTGCCGGAACTCGATCGCGCTCTTCTCATGCATTTCGAGCCGGATGGCGCTTGCTGCTAAGTACCACGCTGGCTCAGGCCTTAAGCCGACGGAATAACGACATGTCCGTGGTTCCCACAGTGACCTTTGAGCGCCTGTCGTGATCGTGGTTCTGGGTCATGGCCGGCGGCAGTTGCTGTGGTTCGAGGTGACACGGCATCCGACAGCAGAATGGCTGGCGCGACAGATCACCGAAGCCTTCCCCTCGGCATCAGCGCCGACCTACCTGTTGCGTGACAATGACAGGGCTTTCGAGAGCGGCACAATATCAAGCTTTTGCTTGCTCTTCGTCATCTTGTTCATTTGGACCCCCAAGTCCCAGTTCGCAGTCGCAAAGGAGAAGCACGTGATCATGTCAAACACCAAAACGATCTTGAAGCAATTATTGATCCGATATACCTGAGTTAAAATATTACTTAACCTGTGAGTCATGAGTTGGCCGCCGTTAAGGGTTGGGTTCGCTCAGCCGATCCTACCGCCGGTGCGAAAGAGTTCGATCCGAAGCAAGCCGCGCGCCGTCGCGCAGGCTTGAAAGCTTGGCCCAGACCACATCTTCGGCAACGCGGCCCCAACCGGCCGAGGTATCGAAACCGCAGTCAGTCCCAGCCAGCACCCGCGACGGATCGCCAACGACTGTGACGACGCTGTCAATGCGATCGGCCACTACCTCTGGATGCTCGACGAAGTTTGTCAGACTGTCGATGACGCCCGCCACCAGGA
>CAWEMR010000013.1:0-271175 GCA_963810085.1 uncultured Alphaproteobacteria bacterium
CATCTCCTCGGGGACCGGACCCCGAAGATAATCTGGATTATAGACGCGGGGCGGTAGCTTAACCGTTTCGCGCGGAATTGTTTCGTACGGAACCTGCGTGAGTAGATGGCTGATGCAATTCAGCCGGGCTCTTTTCTTATCGTCCGCTTCCACGATCCACCACGGTGCCTCGGGGATATGGGTGTGCTCAAACATGGCCTCTTTAGCCTTGGTGTACTGTTCCCAACGGCTTCGCGATTGAACATCCATCGGACTAAGCTTCCATTGCTTCAACGGGTCCTCGATGCGCATCATAAATCGAAATTGCTGCACATCGTCGGTAATTGAAACCCAATACTTGATCAGAGTAATTCCAGAGCGGACCAGCATTCGCTCGAACTCCGGAACAGATCGAAAGAACTCCTCACACTCTTCCTCCGTGCAGAATCCCATTACCCGTTCGACACCGGCGCGGTTGTACCAGCTTCGATCGAAAAGGACGATTTCCCCGCCCGCAGGAAGGTGCGAGACATACCGCTGGAAATACCATTGAGTGCGTTCGCGCTCATTCGGCGCGGGCAGCGCTGCGACTCGGCAGATGCGTGGGTTTAGCCGCTGGGTGATCCGCTTAATCACACCGCCTTTTCCCGCCGCGTCGCGCCCTTCAAAAATCACAACTATCTTCTGTTTTTTATGTTGCACCCAGTCCTAAGCTTCACCAATTCACCCTGAAGCCGCAGCAATTCTGCGAAATATAGTCGGCGGTCGATCGCATTCGGCTCCGGATGCCCGGAGCATTCAGTCAGAAACTCATCGAGGCGCTCATCGTCGATTTCCATTTCCAGTTCTTCGTCCAGGCTGTCAGCCATTTCGTCGGCGATGCGGGAACGGAGCACCTCATTCGTCGGTTTGGATTTGGTCATGTCCTATCTCCTGGAGATTTAACTTCGCTGTAGTCACGCTTGATGGACCGCTCGTGTGCATGGGCGGCAAGCGGTATCGGGAACAGTACTACGCCCCAATGAGTGGTCTGTGACGTCGCTAACAGTCCGGGGAACGCCGACGGGATGTCCGCCATTGGCCCTTAGCGGACCCGCCGGCCTTGCGGCATCGGATCGGCTATTCGGGTAAAGCAGCCGCGCCTCTCGTCGCGGCGCGCGGCAGCTAATGACCTTAAGCGGACATTCAGCACGTCTATTCGATCACCTCGTCGGCGCGAGCAGAAAGTGTTGGTGAAAATAGGAGACTGAGCGTCTTCGCAGTACGAAGGGTTACTTGGACCCGAACGAGCGCGAGGACCTCAGTGCAGTTGCACTGGCTGTGGAGGTGTTCCTATCCGACGCCCTGAATGAGTGACCAGAGTGACGTCCTTGTCCGCAAGAGCCCAGCAGTGTCGGCGGAATTGCGAGACCAAGTGTCTTTGCGGTCTTGAGGTTTATGACGAACTCGAATTTGGTCGGCTGCATCTGCTTCCCGTATTGGACCTGCTTGAACCGTTCGTATAATCCCGTTTATAGTGCTACTCGACATCCGCAGCAAAAAGGACGCGCGACCATGAAGAAACTATGGCTTATTGGCGTCGCTAGTCTCGTGCTTTCCACAAGCGCCATGGGACAGCCTGTGATCGGTCCTCCCTTTCAATACGGCCCAGTGTGTAAACCCGTAGCTTCCTGGACTAACGTGAACTCTAATGTTTGCATAAAATACGTCTGTGAAGGTGGCGGATTTCACATTCAATGCCTCCCGGCTCCGCCGCTGCTCTCTGGCTCGGAATGAAGGACGGTCAAATTCTCAGTATCGTGGCACTGTCGTGACCGAGCGATTTCACCAGTTAACCATGCAATGCAAAGCGACGATGCTGCCGACGAACCGTAACGACACGTCGCGCATTAGCTGATCGGTTACAGGGTTCACACTTAACCCGCCGAGCCTTTAGGGGTTCGGCGGGCCTTTTTCTTCACCATCCGCGTCGCGCCCGTTGGTTGGGTGACTAGCGCTGCCAGGGAGATGGTGGCGAGAACAAACACCCTTATCGCTGATGACAAATTGGCGGTCTGGCGATTTGCCTCGATGGCTGCAATCAACTCCGACAGCGTCGAATGTCGAGCACCGCAATGTCCTTGAGCGCGTACCAGAACTCATCTTCGAGACTGATGCTCGTCTTATGCCCAGTTATTACGATCGATCGTTTTACGATAGCCATCTTGCCCTCTACAGTTCGCGCTTGGCCCGGGCTGCGCAACCCGCCGTGCGCTCATCCGTGGAAACCGATTGAGGCGAGTGCCGCTTTATAAAGCCGACCAGGATCACGCTCGCCATTCTCCGCTATAGCGACGATCCGTGTGGCAATGATCCGACGTAGGTCATGGTAGTGCTCGCCTTGAAAACGACGGGTGGCTTTGTCGAAAGCGATTTCTAACGCTGATACGGTTTCGGTGTCGAAGCCGTTCTGTGGGTCCCCAAAGTCAAGCATTCCGCCCATCCTTGAATACTTGCTCAATTACCGACTACTCAGCCCGGACGTGGGTGCATCGATCTAAGCGGCAATTTGCCGGAGGGGTCTACCGCGGACCGAGCCCGCGCTACGCGGATGGCGACCATGTTCAATGAAGTTGCCGCGATGATAGCGGCATAAGCCAATCGGTCGATCCGCACGTCCCGTCCCCCGCCAGCATTTGCGTTCCCTCAACAATGGAAAGCAAACATCCGGGGAATGACGACGTCGTGACAAAATATCGTTTGATAGCTGACCGTGATCTTAATGCAACAACAACGCGACGATCGAATGGAGTAGGGATAAACGGCGTCCAATCTGATAACTGATTTCAAACAACACTCTGGTCTGAAGGTGTCCGCTATTTGCCCTTGGCGGACGCGAGGTGTTGCGGTCACCATTAATTACCGCCACTGCACATCTTTACCTAATCCATTTACCGAGCGGCTCAATTTTTGGCCTCGCATCCATATTGGTGGGCATACTCGGCTATGATCTCATCAGTCGAATGCCCACTCAGTAAATGAGAATGAGGTGATGCTATGAAGAAAATTCTGACTGCACTCATCGCAGCGACAATCATCGGCGCAACGGCGTTGGGAATGTCCGATACCGCGAATGCGCGGTGGGGTTACGGTTATCGCGGCTACGGCTATCGCGGCGTGGGCTACGGTGGTTACGGCTTCCGCGGACTAGGCTACGGCTATCGTGGCTACGGCTATCGCGGCTACGGCTATCGCGGCGTGGGCTACGGTGGTTACGGCTTCCGCGGACTAGGCTACGGCTATCGCGGCTACGGCACCGGCGGCTACGGCTCTGCCGGTTATGGCTATGGCAGTTACGGCTACGGTAGCGGCTATGCTGGCAGGGTGGCTACGGCTACGGTAGCGGCTATGCTGGCAATGGCTATCCTGGTTACGGCGTCGGCACCGCGATCGTTGTAGCCCCCACTTTCTATTATCCCGTCCACTATTCCGGATTCTCCGGTTGTGGATGTTAGTGAGAGCACAGCATGGAAAAAGGGCTTTTCGAAGCGAGCACCTTTTGTTTGCTGCGCAATGTATGAGTTTGCTTATGGCCCACCGCGGAAACACCGACCGGCGCAATCCGTGTCCGCTTTTGAGATAACAGCAGTCACTGCTCGCAAAAATTTGCATTGGACTCTGCGGGATCGGGGCAGCCGGCGCACAGCGTCGCCGGTCAACTACCTGCACGAAATGCCGAGCGGTGTTCCGGCCCCGAACGGCTGGCAATCAATCGTCAGACACCGCTATAAGTCCGGAACATGGCCGCCGCGAATGCGCGCGACAATATGGACCGCGGCACTGGCACACCGATTGCTTTGTCGGAGGTAGATGTCGACACTATCCCCTCGCACCTTGGCGTAGATGATCTGCCACCGTGCCCTCTATCCGGCTACGCCATGAGCCTCACGAGGCGGGGACCACACCCGGATGACGAGGACTACGAGCTCCAAACCTTCGCATGCGAATGCGGGCATCGGATCGAGCGCAGCGTCGACATGCACGGCGAGCCACTCAAATAGCTGCCACAGTTGGCGGCTTTTTCGTTTGCTATAGCAGTCACGAAGGAAAGGCCGGCTCAAGCCGGCCTTCTTTCATTTGGTACAGCAATTAGCCCTTGGTGACGACCGGCGGCGGGGCCTTACCTTTGCCGATCTGAGCGCAGCCGGCGATGCTCAAGAGAGCCAACACCGCGGCCGTAATTAGAGCGAGCTTTTTCATCCGAGAAGTCCCCCTGTCATGCCGGATAATCGTAGGGGGTGCCGCTGGGGAGCTTCTAGTGCTGAAAAGACACAGTCTCGATCAATTCGACAGCATTGACTGCAGCGTAGTCCGCTTTGGACCCCGATAGCGAACACTCCTCGGCGCTATCAAGGCCGGAAACGGAGCATGCGCTCGGGGGCGGGCGAGGGTGAGATTCACTTCATGTTTTTTGTGCCGACCATGGTTTTCAATCCCATTGCATCGCGCAGAATATCTGCGTCCTTCCCCACGACATGTACGGCGATATTGAAGCCACCCCTAAGAAAGATTTCTACGTCAGCCGCTCTGCTTTTGTTGACTTTGGTATAGGCAATCGCATCGATATTCACGCAGAAGCATTCCTCTCCATCTTCCGACCGTAGCTCAACGAACATAATCTGTCCTCCAGGTCGCCAAAAACAACAAACGGCTCCCCGGCCGTCCACCGCGGTGCCGGTCGCCTGACTAAAAAAGTCAGACGTGATATTGTTCCAAGGAGTAGAGCGGTTTCGCGCCCCTACTCGGACACGCGCCGATGAGATTGCTCTACCTCGATGAGGCAGCGAGCATGAAACCGGAAACCGCAAAAGTTCCAAACCGTGGCGCTGTCGTGGGGTGCGGTATGGTTGCGGCCGCCCTGCTCGGGCTGATTGCCTGTACCACTGCTCCAGTGTCGCACCAACTCGATCCGGCTTTTGCGCGAAGAACTGTCACTTACCCCTCTCCAGTGTCGCCGGGTACGATCATCGTCGATCCGGGTAGTCACTTCCTCTATCTCGTGCAGGGCGGTGGGCAAGCGATCCGTTATGGGGTCGGCGTCGGCAGCGAAGGATTTGGTTGGTCGGGCTTGGCGACGGTTCATAGCAAACAGGAATGGCCGGATTGGTATCCGCCCGCCGAAATGTTGCAGCGGAAGCCCGAACTCAGAGAACACATGACGCAATTACAGAGTGGGCTGGGAATGCACGGTGGCCCGGAAAATCCTATTGGCGCTCGCGCGCTTTATTTGTGGCAAGGCAACAAGGACACACTATACCGAATCCACGGCACTAACGAGCCATGGACCATTGGCCACAATGTGTCGGCCGGCTGCATCCGCATGACCAACGATGACGTCACCGACCTTTACGACCGCACCCCTCTCGGCGCGAAGGTCGTCGTACTCGCCACCGCCACAGCTACGGCTCCAACGCAATAGGTGTTCAGATAGGCGTGCCGCGGGTAGATAGCGTGCGTTATTTCTTTTTGTGATCTTCTTCGTATTTTTTGAGCTTACCTCTTTGTTCGAGCAGCAGCTTCTCGAACAACTGCCGTTTCGCGGGATCGGTGGCGATTTTCACCCGCAGCGCATCCTTGTTCATTTTTCCGATGCGATCCTGTCGCTCGGCGACAGTTGAACCGTGCCTACCTTGCTCGCCTCCAGAGCTTGAATGGGTTCACAGCGAGATTGTTATTGAAATAACGCGGGTCGCCGGAGACCTCTTTTGCAATCCAGGACGGACGCTCAAAGGCTTCCGTCTCGCTTGATAACTCGATCTCCGCAATCGCCAGTCCCTCATTATCTCCATGGAAGACATCGACTTCCCAAATATGGCGGCCCACTGTCTGTCGATAGCGCGTTTTCTCAATCAGTGGGTGCTTACAGAGTTTGTCCAGCATCGCAACCGCGTCAGAAAAAGGGATCGGGTACTCGAATTCGAGCCGAGTAACACCTTGTGTGATTCCTTTGATCGTCAGGAAGGCATTGTCTCCCGCAATGCGGACGCGAACCACCCGCTCATTCGCTGAGGACAAAAAGCCCTGACGGTAATGGACGCCCTGTGTCGTTGGCTTCCAGACGTCAGGTTTAATCAGAAATTTGCGTTCAATTTCGCTAGCCATACTTTGACGTTCCTAAGAGGCGGACGCCGTATCTCGAGGTCCGCTTGTGGCTCTTAACGGACACCGAGACGCCGCGCTGCCATGTGGACACGGGCGCCTTTAGCCGTCGCGGCAGCTTTTGACCCGAAGCGGACATCGCAGAGCCGGACCAACCCGTTTACCCATCTTGCCGACCGATAGCGTTGCCGTGCCTCTAGACTTGGGACTTTCCATCGGGAGCCTCATCCTTTCCGAGCTGAAGGTTCTGATGCTCATTATCCGAATTTGACTTTCGTCGTATCGGGGAATTTACGATGAAATTCGCCGCCATCGTGAGATTACGCTGTGCATGGTACGCCACCACTACCGCCTTTGCCTCATCGAGCGTGGCTTTTCGCCAACAAATCTCGCGATGTTCCACTCCACCTAAGCTTTCAATAATTCGAGTGTCCTCTGCTTGCAGGATAAAATCGCCCATTGATTGAGGATTTGAAAAATCAATTCGTCCTGTTGGAATCCAGCCGTCTTGTTGATCCTGAATAACTTCGGAAGACTTTGATTTATAGAACTTGGATGCCGCAATCACCCAGACTAAAACCGCCAGAACTGCCGCCGCACTGAACCAAAACCATTGATTAGCGAATAGATTATTGAACGTATCCCGCAGCATCGTATACCCCCGGTCGTTGTCAGTGCGCGCCCTACGACCCCTGCAGCACTCACAAGAGAGGTCGTTTTCTCACCTACATGAGTATACCGATGTTGTCCTGATATGCATGGGATTTGCAGTGACAATGAATGTCCGCTTTTGGGGGTAAAGCGGACATCGTAGCTTGAGCGAGCGAGGCAGCTTTTGACCCATCTGCGACATCGGTCCTGCAATAAAGAAGCAAAGGGCGCGAGCACGGCGTCGTTTTTAACGCGACACTGCCGCCTGAATGCTAGTGGCACACGAGGGGGCGTCGAAACTTCCTATAGCATTACCTAAATGGCGCCAGCTTGTGCCAATGCCCATGTTCTCAATCACTTAGGGTGCGGGACTCGCTGATTTGAAATCAGATGAGACGGATATCCGCGGTGAATATTATTGTTTACAATGCAAAAGACGGTGCAAAGGACGACGGTTTTTTTGCGGAGCTCAGATATTCGAAAGCGACAAAGAAGCCCGCTAATTCATTGACGACTGCAAAAACGCAAAAGTCGCCGTTATCAAAGATTTGGCTGATCGGAATTGAGCGAACCAGAACCTGCTGACTATCCCATGGCTATGACGACGACATCCGATCACAAGTATTGCGGTCGATGCATTGCTTTTGATGGCAGCCTGAATGCACGGGTTGTGACTACGCAACTGACCAATCCCGTCACGTCCGAGAAGTATATGGCATTTGTCTGCGCCGCCTGTTTCTACCGAGGCGTTATCACGCGGATTACCTGCAAAACATTTGTGAGCGCGACTGACCATTGAGTTTTATGGCCAAGGCCGATCGAAAATCATTTTTAGCTTCGTTTTTTTATGGGCTCAACCTATTTCGTGCAGCAAACCGTCTCGCGAAAAGGCCGGGGACGTGGATGTGATCAAGCGGTTTTCTTCTAGGGCGATAATCCGGTAAGGGAGGCGAGGGATACAATGATATCCGGCTCAGCCTCGACGCCACTCCGTTGGTCGATAGCGCGGTCGATCCCGCGCTGTTTGCAATGTCGATAAGGACCACTTCATTGTCTACAGCATTGATTACGAATCAAAGCCCTAACAGCACATTTGAGGTAAGTGATTGATTTTATTGGTACAGCTGGGTGGGCTCGAACCACCGACCTCCTGTTCCACAGACAGGCGCTCTAACCAACTGAGCTACAGCTGCACGGCTCGCGGTCGGCAAGCGAGCGGAACCTATGGGTAACGCCCGGATTTGGCAAGACTAGCGACAAGACCGGGTTTTCGGGACACAAAAAAGCAAAAGCCCGGGCTTGGACCCGGGCTTTCCAATCACTTCTAATGCGCGGAACAGCGCGATCAGGCGACCTTGCTGAAGGCCTTGTTCATGCCGCTCTTGATCGGCTCGGCGGTCTCGGTCGCGACCTTCTGGGCCAGTGCGCCGAGTTCCTTGCCTTGTTCGGTGAGCGTTTCGAACTGCTTGCGCGCATGCGTGCTCGACAGTTCGATCACTTCCGACAACGTCTTCGCGGCCAGCAACTCGCCGTAGTAATCGAACGCCGCATTGGTGTTGGTGCGGGCCGCATCGATCACTTTGAGACCGTAATCCGAGGCGCCCTTGGCGGCCGTCGAATAGGTGGTCTCCATCACGTCGGTCGCCTCTTCCGCGGCGGCCTTCATCTTCTCGTAGGTGTCCTTGCACTGGGCAACGCCGCGCTCGGCGAACTCGCGGAACGCCGCCGGCATTTCAACTTTCGGAATCTCGAATTTCGGCATTTCGAACTTCGGCATCTCGAACGCGCCTGAAGTCGACTTTTTCGCTTTGGGGGTCGTGGTGGCGATCGTGGCATCCGTCATGACACTTGTCCTTGGTTTTGCTCGCTGCTCTTGGGGCTGTTCTCACAAAAGAGATGTTTTCTTTTTCCTAGGCCTCGCCGCCCGTTGCACGGGGCCTCAATTCTCGACCCGCGACCGGACGGTTACCGTTCCAAGCCCGGGGATGACTTGAGGTATAAATAGCAACTTTTTTGGTGCATCGCAATAGAAATTATTGCAATGCAGCAACTATTGCAACAGCTTGAAACTATTTGGTTTTCTGGGTCATCCGCGCAGGCGGCAAAGGCCGCGATACGCGTCACGGTTACGCCGTGATTATCTCAAGTCTTAGTCTTGGCAGCATCCACCACAATCTTGGCGGCACTTTGTCCGAGCTCCTGGACCTGGGTCGAAAGCGCCTGCATTTGCCGGCTCAAATACTCCGATTGCAGCGCCATGATTTGGGAGGCGTCCTTGGCCTGCATCAGCTTTTGCGCGAAATCGAAGGTCGACTCGACGTTTTTCTCGGCATAAGTCAGCGACTTGTGCGCGATTTCCGAGGCGCTGATATGCGCCGCCTGGGCGTGGCCCTGGATCTGCCCCATGGCCTGGTTTGCCGCGTCGATGAAGCTCTCAAAGGCCTTCCTGGCCTGCGCCACGTTCTGCTCGGCGAATGCGCGCATCTCGGTTGGAATGGCAAACTGCTCAAATGGATCTTTGGCCATAACTCGCTCCCTCTGCCCAGGACACGTGACTGGGACACTCGCAACAATCCGGGCGCCACAATCCTAGTGTTCCAATTTCAAAATCTGCAAGCGGTTTCGGCGCGCCGAGCGCGAACTTTGGCACGAAAAACGCATGAAATGCGCGGCGGGCCAATGTGGGCCCAAAGCGGCTTCGCGAGTGCCGTTGCCGAGCGCAGCTAGCGTCTCAAGTCCCGCCGATTAAGGTTATCCTGTCAAGGCCGGTGGTACGGCGGCCCCCGGCATGGACACGCCGTACGCGGCCCGCTTTATTAAGAATTCCTTTAGGGTAACGAGTTCCGTCGCATGCCCATTGTGGATTCAGAGCTCGCTCCGTTGCGTGACCCGCGGCTCGCGGAGCTTGCGACCAGCACTTGGCCGGCGTGGCTATGGAGCGCCGACGGATCGCGCATTCTTTGGGCCAATGCCGTGGGCGCCGCGATCTTCGGCGCGGCGAATGTGAGCGCGCTGGGCGAGCGACGCTTCAAGACAAGCGACACCGCGGCCGCCCAAGTGATCCGGCTTGGCGCGACGCTTCCATCGCGCGCCCAAGAGCGCCTCGAGCGGCTGCGCGCCTTCGGCGCCGGCTTCGGACGAGGGCTGACCTGCGTCTGCTCGCGGATCGTTCTCGATGACGGCAGAGCCGCGGTGCTCATCGCTGCGGCCGAACCGGCCGGCCCAGTGCTGACGCTTAGCGAGCGGGTGCGGCGGCTTTTCCCCGACGGGGCGGATGCGATCGCGGCTTTCGCTCCCGACGGCACGCTCGCCCACGCCAACGCTGCGGCACAGACGCGGCTCGGCGGCGCGACGACGCTATCGGCTTTGGCCATCGCGGATCTCGCCGTAGCGGAATCCGGCACGACGCAGGCCACCGCCCGCATCAGCGATGCCCCCGTCGGCATCACCGCCGAACGGCTCGGCAAAGATCATTCGCGCGTGCTCCTGCTCACTTTGGCGCCGCAACCTGTGCCGGCGGCCGAGGCGCCAAGCATCGAACCTGTTGTCGCCGAACCTGTCCCGGAAACGATCCCCGAGATCGTTGAACCGACGCCGGCCGAACCCGTTGCCGAAGCCGTCATTGCACCGCCTCCGGTCGAAGCGGCGGCCGAGCCAATCCCCGCTTCGCCCATCGTGAGCGAAGAGCCCGCCGCAGAAACGATAGTTCCTCACGATGAGCCGGTCGCAGAACCGGTCTTCGCGCCTCCCGCGTCCCGCGACGAGCCGGTCGGGGAGCGCCACCATCCCTTGCGCTTCGTTTGGCACATGGATGCCGACGGACGTTTTGTCGTCGGCTCGGACGAATTCATCGAATTGGTTGGACCGCGCACCATGGCGGCCGCCGGACGGCCGTGGAGCGAGATCGCGAACGCGCTCAATCTCGATCCGGATAATCAGGTCGCGCGCGCCATCGCGACGCAAGAAACCTGGAGCGGCATCGTCGTGTCGTGGCCGGTGGACGATTCCAGCGAGCGGCTCACGGTCGAATTGTCCGGCTTGCCGGTCTTCGATCGCGACCGCAGCTTCCGCGGCTATCGCGGCTTCGGCGTGTGCCGCGACATCGACCGCATCAACGAACTGGCGCGCGAACGCCGTGAACGTCCGGTCGACTCCCCACCGCCGCCACAACGCACCGAGGCCGTGACGGCGCCGCTCGCAACGGCAGCGCCGGAAGCGACCGAAGAAAAAGCGGCGCCGGAGGATCGCGCGGCGCAAGATTTGGCCGAACATGCCGAACGTCCCGCCGCGCGCCCCGCCCTTACGCTGACGCCGAGCTCCGCCAATGTCGTGCCGTTCCGCCAATCGCTGCCGGGCGAAATCAAAACGCCGCCGCCTCTGAGCCCGGTCGAGCGGCGGGCGTTCCGCGAATTGGCACAGGAACTCACCGCGCGCTTGCGCGGATCGGGCCCCGCCGCCGAGGACACCGGCGCCGAAGCTGAGCCCACTGAGCCGCCCGCGCAAGCCGCTGCCGCGCCGTCGGCAGCCGCCATCCTCGAACAGACGCTGCTCGACCGCATTTCGGTCGGCGTCCTGCTCTACCGGCACGACTCGCTGCTCTACGCCAATCGGCATTTCCTCGACTGGAGCGGCTATGAGAGCCTCAACGCGATTGAACAGTCGGGCGGCCTGAACGCGCTGTTCGCCGGCCCGACCGCCGTAGCCGGCGACAACGGCGGGCTGCAAACGTTCTCGATCCGCACCCATAGCGGCCACGAATTGCCGGCCACCGGCCGCATGTTCACCGTGCCCTGGCAGGGCACTTCGGCGCTGGCGCTCGTTCTCACCAATAGCGAAGCCGACGCGGCGTTCGACAAGATGCAGCAGGCGCTCGCCAGCGCCGAAAGCGAAAACCGCGACTTCAAATCGATTCTCGACACCGTCGCCGACGGCATCGTCACGCTCGATCCTCAAGGCCTGATCACGGACTCCAATGGGCGTGCCGCGGCCCTGTTCGGCACATCAACGGCCGACATGACGGGACGTGCCTTGGGCGAACTGCTCGCGCCGGAGAGCGAGCGCGCGGCGCGCGATTACCTCGACCGTGTCACCAACGACACCAACAGCAACGACAATCCGCTCGATGTCGCAGTGCGCGTGGGCGAGAACCGGCTGGCGCCGCTGGCGCTTACGATCACGCGCATCGGCGCCGACCGTCTCGCCGCGACGTTTCGCGACACCACTACGCGCCGGCAAAGCGAGGAAGAATTACGCAACGCCAAGCGCGAAGCAACCAAGGCGGCCGCCACCAAAACCGAATTCCTGGCCAAAGTCAGCCACGAAATCCGCACGCCGCTCAATGCCATCACCGGGTTCGCCGAGGTCATCATGGCCGAGCGCTTCGGCCCGATCGGCAACGAGCGCTACCGCGAATACGTCAAGGACATCCACGCCGCCGGCACGCATCTTGTCGCGATGCTCAACGATCTCGTCGATCTGTCGCGGATCGAGAGCGGCAAGTCCCAACTCAATTTCGCCAATATCAGTCTCAACGAGCTGACCCAGCAATGCGTCGGCATCATGCAGCCGCAAGCCAACAAGGCGCGCATCATCATCCGCACCGCGCTCACGCCGGCTTTGCCGCAGGTCGTCGCCGACGAGCGCTCGATGCGCCAGATCGTGCTCAATCTGTTGTCGAATTCGATCAGGCTCACCGGCCCCGGCGGCCAAGTGATCGTGTCGACGGTGTTCTCCGACGCCCACGAGGCGGTGCTGCGGGTGCGCGATACCGGCGCCGGCATGAGCGAGAAAGATATCCAGGCGGCGCTGGAACCGTTCCAGCAGACCGCAACCTCGGACAGCTTCGGCTCCGGCGGCACCGGCTTCGGCCTGCCGCTGACCAAGGCGATTGCCGAGGCCAATCGCGCCAATTTCAGCATTTCGAGCGCGCCGAATGCCGGCACGCTGGTCGAAATCGCGTTTCCGCCCAGCCGCGTCGTCGCCGAATAGGCGGATAAAGTGGGACAGCTGCGCGTTGGCGTTATTCGGGGGACCCCGAAATCTGCTAGACTTCGACATCGACGTGAGACTCTGGGACGCGAGAATTGGGGAACTCGTTTTCGCCGTGTTTGCGCACCAGGATTGCCGCGTCAACGTTGCCCGATCAGGTGCGGCGATGCGCATGATCAAGATCGTACTGGTATTGGCTCTCGCCGTTGGCGCGCTCATTCCCGCGCCCGCCTTGGCTGCCGACGACGTCGATCTGCTTCTGGTCCTAGCGGCGGACGTCTCGCGCAGCATCGATGCGGCAAAATTCCAGTTGCAGCGCGACGGCTATGCCGCCGCAATTTCCGATCCGCGCGTTCTCGAGACGATCAAATCCGGCCATGCCGGCCGCATCGGCTTGACCTTCGTCGAATGGTCGGGCGTTGGCGCCCAGCACGTGGTGATCGACTGGACGGCGATCGGCGACAGCGCGAGCGCAAAGGATTTCGGCGATCGTCTGCTCGAAGCGCCGCGCTCCTTTGCCGACCGCACCTCGATCAGCGGCGCGATCGACTTCGCGATGGATCAGTTCACCCATACGCCGTTCACGTCGAGCCGCCGCATCATCGATATTTCCGGGGACGGCACCAATAATGCCGGCCGCGACGTCGCCTCCGCGCGTGACGATGCCGTGGCCCAAGGCGTCACCATCAACGGGCTAGTCATCCTCAGCGAGAACCCGATGTCGTGGAATCCGGATCACACCAATCCGCCGGGCGGCCTCGACAACTACTACCGCAACAACGTGATCGGCGGCCTCGGCGCCTTCGTCATGGTGGCGAAGGACTTCAACTCGTTCGGCCAGGCCATGATCGGCAAGCTGATCGCCGAGGTGGCCGAGCAGCGCCTGCCCAAAGCGACGCGCTATTCGGCCCGCTGACGCGGCCGGCTGCACCCGGCCGAGCCTTTTTTTATTTGCAGCAAGCATTTGGGCGCGCCCGCGGCGGCGGCGGCCACGAAAGCGACACAGAGAACCGCCAGTTTGCAGCCCGTTGGCCGCCCGGTAATATTCACCCCGGCTTTATCAACATCGGAAATTCGTCCTTTGCCCGCGGCCATTGGCTTAAAGCGCCTCGCGATTGCCGTCGTCGCCATTCTCGCGGCCGGCTTCGTCACGCTGGTGGCGCTGTCCATTCTCATTCCCGCGACGTCGGTGCGCGAGGCGGTGAAATCGGAAATCCGCGCCGTGACCGGGCTCGATCCGATGCTGGGCGACGACATTTCGCTGTCGCTGTTTCCGTCCGGTGCCGTGACCTTTCACAAAGTCCTGCTCGGCGACAATCACAGCGGTCAGCCCGCGGTCGCGGCTGACGAATTGACGGCGCGGCTGCGTTATTTTCCGCTGCTTGCCGGCCGCATCGAAATCGCCGACGTGACGCTGGTGCGCCCGGTCATCAACGTGACTTTTGCCGCCAACGGTGAATCGAACTGGTCGGGCCTGATCGACACGCTGGCGCGCGCGCTGATGCCTAATCCCGACCATCGCACGGCGTCGTTCTCGGAGATCGACATTCAGGACGGCACTGTCGTCGTGCATGACGTCGGCAACGCCGCCACGGAGCGGCTCGAGAACGTCGAATTCCAGGTCGCGTGGCCGTCGATCTCGCGTAGCTTCGGCGCCAATGGTCGCTTCGTTTGGAACAATCAACCGGTCGAAGCGAGTCTGGCGCTCACCGATTTCCTCGCGGCGCTGACCGGCGACCGGTCCGGCCTCAAAGTGCGCGTCTCCGGCGTGCCGCTGCAGCTTGCCTTCGACGGTTCGGCGAGCGCGCGGCCGACGCTCAAGATCGAAGGTGCGCTCGGCGTCGATGCGCCGTCGCTGCGCGACGCCATGCGCTGGACCGGCAGCAGCAAATTGCCGTTCGGCGGTTTCGGGCGCTTCACGCTGCGCGCGCAGAGCGATATCGGCGGCGGCGTAGTTGCGCTGTCCAATGTTAATGTCGAGGTCGACGGCAACGCCGCCGAAGGCGCGCTGACCTTGTCGACCGGCGGCCAGCGCCTGGTGCAGGGCACGCTCGCCGCCGATGCGCTCGATCTGACGCCTTACCTGTCCGGTGTGCGGCTATTGGCACGTAACGAGCGCAATTGGGATGCGCTGCCGATCGCGCTCGACGGATTTGGCGATTTCAATCTCGATCTGCGGCTTTCCGCGGCCAGCATCAAGCTCTCCACCGCGCAGCTCGGACGCACCGCGGTCGCGGCGAATTTGCGCAACGGCAAGCTCGACCTCACCATCGGCGAGGCGCAGGCTTTCGGCGGCACCGCCAAGGGTACATTGGGGCTCAATGTCGCCGACGGCGGCGTCGGCGTGTCGTCGCATATGCAATTCGTCGATGTCGATCTGAATGACTGTCTCGGTCAATTGTTCGGCGTGCGCAAAGTCGCCGGTCACGGCAATCTTGCCATGAATGTCGACGGCTCCGGTGCGTCGGTGATGGCGGTGACCCGCGCGCTCAACGGCACCGCAAGCGTCACTGCGCATTCCGGCGCGCTTTCCGGCATCAATGTCGAGCAATTGCTGCGCCGGCTGCAGCGCCGACCACTGTCCGGCAGCGGCGACTTCCGCTCCGGCGCGACACCGTTCGACGAGCTCGCCATCAATCTCAAGATCGATCAGGGCACGGTGTCGATCGACGACATGCATATCGACGGTCCGTCGGTGAAACTCGCGGTCGGCGGCCAAGCCTCGGTGCCGACGCGCGATCTAGACCTCAAAGGCGTGGCGACGCTGGTTTCCACCGCCAGCGCCGACGCGTTCGATCTGCCCTTCGTCGTGCAAGGGCCGTGGGACGATCCGATCCTGCTGCCGGACCCGCAGGCCCTGATCCGCCGTTCGGGGGCGGCCGCGCCGCTGCTCGACGCCGCCAAAACGCATAATGCCAGCGACGCCGTGCGCTCGGTGATCGACCAATTATTGGCCTCGCCGTCAGGTGTAGCGCCACCGGCCGCGTCGCCGGCATCGACGACGGCGCCGCCGAAACCCACCCAATAGTCGGTGCAGGCCGGTTTCCGGCGCCGTTATTGCCGCCATATGCGCGGTTTTTAACTTTTTGCTCTATGATTTGCGGCGTCCGAATCAGCGCGGGATTGCCCGCTGCGGGATGCCTAGCTGATGCTCAGCCGCCTTACGCGCACATTGATCAAGGTGCTGATCGCGTCGCTGATCGTCGGAACGGTCCTTGCCCATTTCGGCATCGGCACCAATGAGTTGATCAAGACGGCCGGACTTTCGCCGGAGCGGCTCGAAGACCTGGCGCGCGACGGCATTTCCCGGGCGCTGACCAATCTGCTGCTCGGCTCGCTGGTCATCATTCCGATCTGGTTCGTGATCTTTCTGTTGCGCCCGCCGGGCGAGAGTCCGGATTGAGCGGGCGGGTCGTAGCCCGATTCAAGGCTGCGCCGGCGCGCCCCTGGCGGCGCTGAGCTTTGTGAGCAGCGACGCCACAATAACGGCCACGCCGACGACAGCGATCATGATGGCGCAAACCGCGTTCATCTCCGGCTTCACCCCGAGCCGGACCTCGGAATAGATCCGGATCGGCAGCGTCGTTGCGCCGGGTCCGGTGGTGAAGCTAGCGATCACCAGATCGTCGAGCGACAGTGCGAAGGCGAGCATCCAGGCGGCGACGATGGCCGGCAGAATCAGCGGCAGCGTCACGGCGAAAAAGGTGCGCGCCGGCGAAGCGCCGAGATCCATGGCCGCCTCTTCGAGACTGATGTCGAAATCGACAAGCCGCGACTGCACGATCACCGCGACGAAGCACATCGCCATCGTGGTATGGGCGATGACCACGGTCCAGAAGCCGCGGTCGATCGAGACGGCGACGAAGAGAAGAAGAATCGACAGCCCGGTGATGACCTCCGGCATGACCAGCGGCGCATAGATCATCGCGGCAAACACAAGCTTGCCGCGAAAGCGCCCGAACCGCACCAGCGTCACTGCCGCCAGCGTTCCGAGCAGCGTCGCCGCACTCGCCGAAATCAGCGCCAGGCGCAGGCTGATAAAGGCGGAATCGAGAAGCGGCACGTCGCCGGCGAGTTCGACATACCAGTGCGTCGACCAGCCGCCCCACACCGCGACGAGCCGCGACGCATTGAACGAATAGATGACGAGAATGACGATCGGCAGATAGAGAAAGGCGAGGCCGACGATGATCGCTGCGAGATTGAACGGCGAAAGTTTCCGCATCGTCACTCGCGCTCCGCACCGCGCATGGCGTGATTCTGGAAGATGACGATCGGCGTCACCAGCAGGCAAACCAGGACGACGGCGACTGCAGAGGCGGTCGGCCAGTCCTTGTTGGCAAAAAATTCGGTCCAGATAGTTTGACCGATCATCGAGGTGTGCGAGCCGCCGAGCAGATCGGGAATGACGAATTCGCCGACAATCGGGATGAAGCACAGCAACGAGCCCGCCACCATGCCCGGCGCCGACAGCGGCATGGTGACGAGCCAGAAGGTCTTCCAGCGCGGACAGCCGAGATCGGCTGCGGCTTCGAGGAGCTGCTCGTCGAGCTTCTCCAGCGTCGCATAGAGCGGCAGCACCATGAACGGCAGATAGGAATAGACGATGCCGATATAGACGGCGGTGTCGGTCGACAGCCATGCCGGCGGCGCGCTCACGATGTGCAGCGCCATGAGCAGCTGATTGAGCAGCCCGTCATGCTGCAAGATGTTCATCCAGGCATAGATGCGGATGAGAAACGACGTCCAGAACGGCAGGATGACGAGCACGACCAGAACCGCCTGCACGCGCCGCGGCGTGCGTGTGAGGGCGTAAGCGATCGGATAGCCGATGATGAGTAGAAGCAGCGTCGAGAACGCCGCGATCTGCAGGCTCTTCACATAAGACAAGATGTAAAGCGGATCGGTGCCGAGAAAGCCGTAATTGTCGAGCGTGAGACCGGCGAAGAAACTCCGCACACCGTGCCAGCCGGCCGCGAGGTCGAATGTCGGCACGTAAGGCGGCTGCGCAATCGCGGTCTGCGACAGACTGATCTTGAGCACGATCAGAAACGGCACCAGGAAAAACAGGACGAGCCATGCATAGGGAATGCGGACGACGAGCTTTTGCCAGAATGATCGGTCCGGCTTCATCGCGTCAGCACGATGGCGGCTTGCGGGGGAAAGCTCAGCCACACTCGGTCGTCCCAGCCGATCGCCGCCTCCGCGGAGCGGCCGGTATTGGCAATCGCCGCCTTGATCTGCATGCCGGCGTCGCAGCGCAATTTATAGATCGACAAATCCCCGAGATAGCCGACATCGACCACCGTCGCGGCAAGGCAGTTTTCCGCACCGGCTTGCTGGTCGGCGTCAGGTGCGGCCCGCGTGATCCGCATCTTCTCCGGCCGCACCGCGACCCAAACGGCGGCCTGCGGCTCGGCGTTGATTTTCGCGCCGACCCGCAGCCGGCCCAAAGCCGTGCCCTCGACGCTCAAACCATCGTCGCCGACCCGGCCCTCAAACAGATTGACCTCGCCGATGAAGTCCGCGACCCAGCGCGAATTCGGTTGCTCGTAGATCTCCGCCGGCGGCGCGACTTGCATCAGCCTACCGCGATCCATCACGGCGATCCGGTCGGCTACCGTCATCGCTTCGCTCTGATCATGGGTGACGATGATGAAAGTGAGCGAAAGCCGCCGCTGCAGGTCCATCAGCTCGAATTGCGTCTCGCCGCGCAATTTTTTGTCGAGCGCCGCCATCGGCTCGTCGAGCAGCAGAACGCGCGGGCGCTTGACGAGGCTTCGCGCCAAAGCGACACGTTGGCGCTGGCCGCCCGACAATTCGTGCGGCTTGCGGCGGCCGAGGCTTTCGAGCTTCACCAGCGCCAGCATGTCGGCGACGCGCTCGGCGATCTGCGATTTGGGCAAGCCTTCCTGCTTGAGGCCGAAAGCGACATTGGCTTCGACATTGAGATGGGGGAATAGCGCGTAGCTTTGAAACATCATGTTGACCGGGCGCCGATGCGGCGGCACCTGCGCCAGATCGACCCCGTCGAGAATGATGCGGCCGGCATCCGGCTGTTCGAAACCGGCAATCAGGCGCAGCAACGTGGTCTTGCCGCAGCCAGAAGGACCGAGCAAAGCAAAAAACTCGCCTTGGTAGATATCGAGCGAGAGCTGATCGACCGCCGTGAAGGCACCGAAACCTTTGCGCAAGCCTTCGATGCGCAACAGCGGCTTCGCGGTGCGGTCGGTCCAAGGCGCGAAGCCGCGTTTCGCAAAACTACGCTTCGCAAATCCGGGATTCGCAACGTCCTTTGCCGTATCGACAGCCTGCATCCCTGCCCCAAACCAGCGGCCATGCCCCAACGCCGCGCGATAGCACAATACGCTAGCGCATGTTCGGAATACGGGAAACTACGGAGATAAAAGTGGAGGCGCCGGTCAGGTGACGAACTCGATCGGCGCTGTCGTCGCGACGGCAGCCTCGTCGAGAGCATCGGTCATGAGCTTGCGCGGTTCCGGGCCGTAATAATCGCCAAGCTGCACGTTCGGCCGCGGCTGCAGCGTGATGGCGACAAGGCGATCGTAGAGCGATTTGGCGGATACCGGCTTGGCCAGGTATTCGTTGACGCCGAGCCGCACCGCCTCGACGACGCGCCAGCGTTCGCCGTGGGCGGTGAGCATAATGATCGGCACATCCGGCATCGGGAACACGCCCGGCGAGCGCACGATACGCACCAGTTCCGGCCCGCTGAGCAGCGGCATTTCCCAGTCGAGGATCACCACGTCAGGCGCGACGGTGCGGATCGAATCGAGCGCGGCGATGCCGTCGGTCGCTTCATAGATGTCCTTGACGCCGCAATTGACCAACAGCGTGCGGACCATCTTGCGCATATACTGATTGTCGTCGACCACCAGCACGCACAGCGACTGAATGATGTTCTCGATCTCTTTCTTCGAATGTTTGGATAACATAGTACCCCGGGACTCGACACTCTGGCCGCAAAGACCAAATAGCTTCGCACGCAATATCAGATCACGGCGGCATTGCGGCTTGGTAAAATTGAAACTTGCAATTCGCCGCGATCGCGGTGGACCCGCCATTTGCCGGGAATGACGCGCGGCAACGTGGTGAGCGTTCGGTTAACGCTAGATCATGCTCCAAGGACTTTCAGGCGCGGACGGTGGCGTTGATCTGGCTCATGAAGTGGTCGAGATCCGCCCGTTGCGCGTCGGAAAAACGCAAGCCCAGTTTCGAGCGCCGCCACAGCACGTCGTCGGCGCTCTGTGCCCATTCCTTCGTCATCAAATAGCGCACCTCGGCGGCAGTGAGATCGGCGCCGAGCCGCATGCCAAGATCGTCGAGGCTTTTCGCCGCGCCGAGCACGCGATCGACCCGCGTGCCGTAAGCGCCGACCAGCCGCCGCGCGTGATCGGCGGTGAGGAATTTCCACCTCTGGCGCGTGCGCTCGATCAAGGTTTCGATACCGTCGTAAAGAAAATCGCCGCCCGGCAGCGGGCTCTGCGCCGTCCACGGTTTGGAGTGCGGGAAAAAATGCGACAGCTTTGCCAGCGCATCTTCGGCCAGACGCCGATGGGTCGTGACCTTGCCGCCGTAGACCGTCAGCACGGGCGCCTCGCCGAAACGCTCGTCGAGCATCAAGGTGTAATCGCGGCCGACGTCTTGCGGATTGCCGGCGCCGTCGTCATAGAGCGAGCGCACGCCGGCGTAGGCCCAGACCACGTCGGCGGCGCCGATCTCGGCGCGGAAATATTCGTTGATGATGGCGCACAGATATTCGATCTCCTCGCCGGTCGGTATGACGGTGGACGGATCGCCGGCAAAGGCGCGATCGGTGGTGCCGATCAGCGTGAAGTCGCGCTGGAACGGGATGGCGAAGACGACGCGTCCGTCCACCGCCTGCAAGATATAAGCGCGGTCGTGATCGTAGAGCTTGCGCACCACGATATGCGTGCCCTTGTCGAGACGAAGCCGGTGCTGCGGCTCGGTGCGTAGCGCGGCTTCTGCGAACAATTCGCTCCAGGCGCCGGTCGCATTGACCAGAATCCGCGCCGTCACCACGTCGCGCTGGCCGCGAGCGTTCAGGACGAGCCGCCAGGTGTCGTGGCGTTCGGTCCAGACGCAGCGGGTTCGCGTGCGGATGACGGCGCCGCGCTCGGCGGCATCCACGGCGTTGAGCACGACAAGCCGCGCATCGTCGGCAAAGCAGTCCGAATATTCATAGGCGTGATGGAAGCGCGATTTGAGCGGCTGGCCGGCCTCGTCGGTCACCAGATCGACTTCGCGCGTGCCCGGCAAGATCTTGCGCCAGCCGATCCAATCGTAAACGAACAGGCCGATGCGCAGCAGCAGAGCCGAACGCCGCGCTTCGTTGATCGGCAGCACGAAGCGCAGCGGCCGGATCAGATGCGGCGCTGCGCGCAGCAGCACTTCGCGTTCGCGCAGCGCCTCGCGCACTAGGCGAAATTCGTAATGCTCGAGATAGCGCAAGCCGCCGTGAATAAGCTTTGACGACGCCGACGAGGTGCCGGAGGCGAGATCGTTCTGCTCGATCAGCACGACGCGGAAGCCGCGGCCGGCGGCATCGCGGGCGATGCCGGTGCCGTTGATACCGCCGCCGATGACAGCGAGGTCGAAGTCGGCCACTGATTCTCCTCTTTTCCTAGACTAACAAATCCTCGTGGCGGTCCCGATACCCGTCTTGCCTCGATCCCAGGATCAGCGATGATAGCCCTATGGATTTCCGCGATCGTCACATTGTTGTCACCGGCGGCGCCGGCGCGCTCGGCACCGCCGTCGTCACGACGCTGATCGAAGCCGGCGCCGTCTGCCACGTGCCCTGTTTCGAGGAAGCGGAGGCGAAGCGTTTCCGCCTACGCGACCACAAACAGGTCGTCGTCACTGTCGCCGGCAATCTGGCCGAAGAGGCCAATATCGCCGGCCTCTACAAAGGGATCGGGCCGCTGTGGGCGTCGATCCATATCGCCGGCGGTTTTGCCGCGGGTCCGTTGAAGGACGCCAGCGTCGCCACGATCCGCCAGCAGATCGACATGAACCTCGTCAGCTGCATACTGTGCTGCCGCGCCGCCGTTACCGCGATGCAAGAAAGCGCAAACCAATCCGCCGGCGGCCGCATCGTCAATGTCTCGGCCCGCGCCGGTCTTGAATGGCGGAGCGGCGCCGGCATGACGGCTTATACCGCGAGCAAGGCAGCGGTCGCGGCCTTCACCGCGGCACTCGCCGAGGAAGTCGCCAAGGACGGCATCCTGGTCAACGCCGTCGCGCCCTCGATCATGGACACACAAGCCAACCGCAACGCCATGCCCAAAGCCGATTACGCGCTGTGGCCGAAAGTGGAAGAGGTCGCCGCCACTATCGCCTTCCTCGCCTCGCCCGAAAATCGCGTTACCCGCGGCGCTATCGTTTCGGTCTACGGGAAGTCCTAATAACCCGGCCACAATCCCGGCGTCGCCAATTCGACCAAGTGGCCGTCGGGATCGCGAAAATAAATGCTCGCGCCGCCGCGCGGCCAGGTGGTGCGGCCTTCGATTTCGATATCGGCCTCTTTCAGTCTCTCCTCCCAAGCCGCGAGCTCAGCGGCGGCGATGGAGAACGCGATATGCACCGGGCCGTGCCCATCATGCGGCGGGATCGTGCCGCCGGGCAGGTGCACCGTTTCGAGCGAATGACCGCGCAAGAACAGCAACAACACACCGCGGCCGTGGACGTCGTAAGAGCACAGCCGCTGATCGCGGTAGATGCTGTTCAGTCCGAGAACCTGTTCGTAGAACGCGCAAGCCCGCGCGAAGTCGTCGACGTAAAGTACGGTTTCAAGCACGCCGAGGAGGGTGGGCATGAATGTCTCCCGTCATTCCGGAGCCGAGCGAAGCGAGGGGCCTGGAATGACGGCAGAAGTCTACCCCGAAACCGGGATGATCTCGCGTGCCGGCGCCGTCACCAACCGGGTCACGGCGCTTGACGCGACGATGGTGCGCTGCTGCGCATAGGCCTCGTGATTGCGCTCGATGTAATCGAGATCGTAGAGATAATTCACCATCAAGCCGTGGGACTGCTTGAGCGCGCGCTCCGACATGTCGGCGAGCCAATCGAGCCGCTCGAGCCGCGCGCCGTTGCCGAGATGAAACCGCGCCACCGCGTCGACCGGCAGGCCGCGGCTGTTGCGCGCGCGCACATAATACCAGGCGGCGGCACGAAGGAACGGCTCGCGGATTTTCTCCGCGAATTCCGGCATGCGCCACCAGCCCTCGGTATCGAGGCCGGCAAGCGCCTCGCGATCGTCGTCGTCGAGGACTTGCGAGGCGGCGTTGCCGCGCTCGCGCTTGAGCCAGGAGGCGAAATTCGGCACCGGCGACAGCGTGACATAGGTCGCGACGCGCGAAACCTCGCGCGATACTTCCTCGACCACCTGCTTGATCAGGAAGTGGCCGAAGGTGACGCCGGCGAGCCCGCGCTGGCAATTGGTGATCGAATAGAACACCGCCGTCGTCGCCCGCTGCGGCTCGACCGGCTCGCGCTTGTCGGACAGGATCGGCGCGATGGCGCCCGGAATTTCGCGCGTCAGGGCCACTTCGACGAAGATCAGCGGCTCGTCGACCAGCGCCGGATGGAAGAACGCATAGCAGCGCCGATCGGGTGGATCGATGCGGCGGCGCAGATCGTCCCAGTCCTGGATTTCGTGCACCGCCTCGTAGCGAATGATCTTGTCGAGGATCGCCGCCGAGGTCGACCAATCGATGCGGCGGAGCACCAGAAAGCCGCGATTGAACCAGGACGAGAACAGATGAACGAAATCGTTGTCGATGATTTTCAGGTCGTCGCGGTGCGGGATGGCGTCGAGCAGTTGCTCGCGCATATGCACCAGCGCCGCTGTGCCGCCGGGAGCAAGATTGAGGCGGCGAAACAGTTCGAGCCGCTGCGGCTCGCTGGCGCGGTGCAGTTCGGTGGCGTTTTCAGGGGTCGGCGACGCCCGGTAAATGGCGATGGCGCGGTCGATGCGCGCCTGGTCGTGGCCGAATGTGGTGGCCAGCGCCTCGAAGAAGCCGATGCGCGGCCCGATCGTGGTGTCGGCGTAGCGCGCCAGGATTTCCTGGGCGAGCGCGACGCCGGACGCCTCGCCGCGGCCTGAGAGCAACTCCTCGCATTGCTCGACAAGGCTGGCCGAGCGCTCATGCGCCGGCTCGCGACGCTCGCGCTTGATCAGCGCCCGGCTCCGGTCGGCGATGCTTTGCAGCATCTCGCTGAAGAATGACGTGTTCACTGCTTCATCCCATCCGGCCAGTTATAGCTAATGATCGAACGCCGTCATGACAAGCTGGCGAAAGGTATAGAACTGTAGACAAACCTGGACAAACTGAGCCCATTTTGTCACTTAGGCGACCTCGCGGCAGGCCGCCGCGTCAGGAGTAAGTTTATGCCGGGCCCATCAAAACAAGGTCCCTTAGCAGGGGTGCGCGTCGTGGAACTGGCCCGGATCCTGGCCGGGCCGTGGGCCGGCCAGCTGCTCGCCGATCTCGGCGCCGACGTCATCAAGGTGGAGCGTGCCGGCGCCGGCGACGATACCCGCGCCTGGGGGCCGCCATTCGTGCCGGCGGCCGACGGCGGCCATCTCAGCTCGGCTTATTTTCACAGCGCCAATCGCGGCAAGCGGTCGATCGAGCTCGACTTCGCCAGCGCCGAGGGCCAGCGCATCGTCAAAAAACTTGCGGCGCGGTCCGACGTGCTGATCGAGAATTTCAAGGTCGGCGGGCTGGTCAAATTCGGCCTAGACTATAAGAGCCTCGCGCCGCTCAATCCGCGCCTAGTCTATTGCTCGGTGACCGGTTTCGGCCAGGACGGTCCGGCGGCGCCGCGCGCCGGCTACGACCTGATGGCCCAAGGCATCGGCGGCCTGATGGGCCTCACCGGCACTGCCGACGGCGAGCCGATGCGGTGCGGCGTCGCCGTTTCCGATATTTTCTCCGGCGTCTATTCGGCAGTCGGCATTCTCGCCGCCTTGCAACGCCGGGAAAGAACCGGTCAAGGCGGTTATGTTGATACCTCCCTCGTCGATTCCACCGTCGGCGTGCTGTCGTTCCAGGCGCTGAATTATCTGGTGTCGGGTGAAATCCCACAGCGCATCGGCAATACGCATCCCAATCTTGTCCCTTATCAGGTGTTTCCGGTCGCCGACGGCCGCGTCATTATCGCCACCGGCAATGACGGCCAGTTCATCAAACTGTGCGGCATTCTCGGCGAGCCGCAACTCGCCGAAGCCGAGGCCTACAAGGACAATAAAGGCCGGCTCGCCCATCGTGCCGAGTTGGTCGGCAAAATCTCAGGCCTGACCATGCGCTTCAAGCGCGATGCGCTTCTGCCGAAGCTCGAAGACGCCGGCATCCCGGCAGGCCCGATCAACGATCTCGAAGAGGTGTTCGCCGATCCGCAAGTCGCGCATCGCGGCATGCTGCTGTCGTTGAAAAGCGACGCGGCTGCAGGCGGAAAGATTCCCGGGCTCCGCACACCGATTATGCTCGACCGGACGCCGATGGCGTCGGACTGCCCTGCCCCCCGGCTCGGCGAGCACACCGCCGAGATTCTGCGCGAGATCGGTGAGTAACCCGAAGCAATCCGCTTTCTCAACGGCCCCGGGAGCGCGACGCGTGCGGATTGACGTACATATAGAGACGCCGCGAGGGTTGCGCGGCTTGCTGCTGCGTGGTCGGGGGACCCCATGATCCCCATATTTCCTCACCCGCGCCGTTAAAATAGTGCGGCAACATACTGCCAAAGTGATCGACGGACTGGGCGAACGCCGGCGCCGAGCTGACCGCGGCCAATGCGGCCACAGCAAGTGCTGCGGAAAGAAGATATTTGCTGGCAAAGAGCCTCTTCATGGCACATCTCCTCCAGTTGGAATTCAAGCGAACCGCACTTTGATGCGGCGTGCTTGCGGAGATGTGGACGTCAATGACGTTCGACTATTGAGTGGATCAGAAACAGTCTGTTGATGCGCAGTGAATGATCAACACCCCTGCCGGCTCATGTTTCCTAAGACCGGCACCCTTGGCTTGCGAGACTTACTTCGTCAGCCGGCGGGTATTGCTGCGAACACGCTTTTTGTAGATGCCGAGCACCTTTTTCGCGGCGCGATGGTGATCGCCGCCTTCCGCCATCACCGCCGCGGCGGCCGCTTGCGCTTCGGCAAAGGCCGCGATCTTCTCGGACACCATCCGGCGCGATTCCGCCTTGGCTTTGGCGCCGCCGCCGGCGAGCCGCATCATGCGCATCGCGATGACACGCTGCGCCTCAAAACCAAGCCTGGCTGTCTCGGAAGACAAGGCGAACCACGCATTCCACAACTGCATCGGATTGGACATTTACGCTTCCAACTGCACGGCCTATTTGGCCCAAGTTTTTCGGGGAGCGCGAAGTTAGAGACTATGGGAGCGAAGACCTAGCCCCCATTCGCATAGGTGGCACGCGTTGCGGGGCTTTACACGGTCAACTTACGCGTCGTGTCGTCGAACAATTCGTCGACGGAAAAGCGGTGCGGGATCATACCCTGACTGAAGGAAAAGTCGATGATGACATCGAGCGCCTTGCGGTTCGCCTCGACGCCGTAGCGCAGCGGATCGAGCGCCGTGCCGGTCTCGGGCAGTTTTGCCGCCATTTTGCTTTGATACAGCAGGTTGAAGACTTCCTTGACGATGTCCGGGCGCGCCTGCGCGATCGATTGCCGCACGACGACGAGGTGGTTGATCGGCACGCCGCCATGCGACAGCGCCCATTTCTTCGCTTCCTCTTCCGGATTCGGGATCAGATATGTGAGCCGCGGATCGGGCATGTGGTCGCCGACAATGCCGGCATCGAGCTCGCCGTCGAGCAGCATTTGCGGCAGCGTCTTGCCGGGCGCGGCACGCTCGACATAGAGCGGGTCCTTGAATTCGGCGAGATGCGGATCCTCGAAGGTCACCCACTTCACTTTCTTTTCGTCGATGCCGTATTGCTCGCGCAGGATTCCGCGCACCCACACGCCGGTGGTCACCGTATAGGCGCGCATGCCGACGTGCTTGCCTTCGAGATCGCCCGGGCGCAAATGCCCGCGCTCCGGGTTGTAGGCGATGGTGTGATGCTGGCCGCGCCCGACGATGACGGCGGGCAGCAGCACATACGGCTTGCCGTAGGCCTTGGCCTGCAGAAACGTCACGATGGCGAGCTCGCCGATATCGTATTTGGCGTCGCGCACCAGCGATTTGAAAAGCTGGTTGGCAACCTTGACCTCGGCGAAATCGAAGTCAAACAGCCGTGGCTTAAGTTCACTCTTCTTCAGCGTGGCGGTGTCGGGATAATTTCCCAACATCGTATGCAAAACCGGATGGTCCTGGCTCATCTTCGATCCTCAATCTTGCAGCGCCGGATAAAGCACCTGCGCGGTCTTGGCGAAAATCCAGTCGCGATCTTTTTGCGGCAACACGGCGAGGGTCTTCTGCGCCAGCGCCAAAATCTCCGGCATCGTCCCCTCCGACGACGGATAATTCGAGCCCCAGGACAGCCGTTCGGCGCCGAATTCGGCGACAAGTTTTGGGAAGAACGTTTCCGGCGTCGCCTTGCCACTTGAGGCCTGTTCGAAATTGCGCTTGGTCAGTTTCAGATAGACGGTCGGGTAGCGCGACAGCCCGAACAGGCTCGATGCCGCCGCATAGGGCGGTCCGTCGTCGAGCATCGGCCGCGCCATGTGGTCGAGAATGATTTTCACTTTCGGGAAGCGCTCGATCATTTTCGTAAGCTGCGGAATCCCCGAGGCCGCCATCTGCATGCAGATCGAGAGGCCGTGGTCGGCGGCGAGGCTCCAGGCCGGATAGGATTTCAGATCGTCGAGCCACGACGCCTGCTCCCTCATCGTGCTGCCGAAGGTGAAAAGGCGCAGGCCGGTGAGCGCGCGCTCCATCCAGTGGCGCAGGCGCGCGGTGGCGTCCTGAGCCAACACGTCGGTCGAGAACACGCCGGTGAAACGCTTGGGATGCGCCGCGACCGCGTCGGCGACATAGGAATTGTCGTGGCCGTAACAGGTCGAGGCCTGCACGATCGCCGCCTTTTGGATGCCCGTCGCATCCATCGCCGCGATCAATTGCTCGAGCGAGACCGGCCGGGTCGCCGACCAGTCCGATTGCTTGCCGCCAAGCGGCGCGCGCGGATAGCGCTTGAGGTCCTGGGAGATAATGTGCGGGTGGATGTCGATCATGGCGGACGGCGACGCTGGCATTGGATCTCATGCGGTTGCATATCACGCAACTTATCACGCGACTTGCGCCGGGATATTCAATCCTTAAGCCCCTGCGTCAACATAAAACGCGAATAACCAAACGGGCGTTGTCCTGGCTCGGCACATATAAGTTTCTCCCACAGAGGTAGAATTTCCCATTGATTGCTCCTCCACATGCTGCACCGGCACCGTTCCGGTCGCCGCCGTCAGCCTGATCCTCGGCGTGCACCGCTGCTGTCTTCCGCCTTCGTCGCCGTCAATATTCTCGGCAATGCGCTCGCGACCATCGTCATCGCGCAATGGGAAGGCGCGGTGGACAAGAAAGTGCTGGCGAGCGGCCTGTCGCAGGCCGCAATTGCCTAGCCGGAGATCGGTTCGTTATCGGAGATTATGAGGAAAGGGGCCGTCACACGGCGCTCTTACCGAATCGTTTACCCTGCTTTGTCACTATTCATTTTTTGTAGGCCACCCATCGCGGTCTGTAACGCGGCTTGCGGCGCGGGATTTGCTTGAAGTCCCGCGTGACGTCATCGGAGGAGCAAGACATATGCCCAATCGCGGCGAACTGGCAATTCCGGCGCGGCCGGCCGACTTCGGCGCCAAAGACGCAGTGATGGTGATCAGTTTTTGCGCCATCGGCTGGCTGATGTCGATCAGCCTTGCCGCGTCCCTACTCGGTATCGGCGCCCTGCCGAAATTCCCGTGGGGCTAAAGTCCGGGCTAAGCTGGGGTTAAGCTCAGCCAACAGCTAAGCGCGGTCGCGCGGTCACCCGACCGCCTCCTGCCGCGGCGGCGTTTGGCGCGCACCTTGTTCGCTCGCTCCTTGCGCCTCATGCAAGGCACGCTCGAGCGCCGCGAGATTGTAGGGTTTGGGCAGAACGTCAAAACCCCGGCGCAGCGCGTCCTGCGCGCTTGAACTGTAGCCCGTCGTCAACAGCACGGCGAGTTCCGGATATTTCCGGCGCACCGCATCCGCAAGCTCAAGGCCGTTCATGCCGCCCGGCATCAATATGTCCGAGAACACCAGATCGATATCGGCCTCGCGTTCGAGCAGATCGAGCCCGGCTTGCGCGCTTGCCGCGTGCTGCACCTGATAGCCGAGCTGCTCGAGATAAGCCTTGGCGACCTCGGCGACTTCCGCGTTGTCCTCGACCAGGAGCACCGTGCCGGCCGCCGGCGCGGTGCGCGCCGCCGCGTTCTGTTCGTGCGGCTGCGCCGGCACTTCCCAGGTGCGCGGCAAAAACAGCGTCACGGCGGTGCCGCGACGCTGCGACGTAGTGATGCTGGCGGCGCCGCCCGATTGGCGCGCGAAGCCGTAGACCTGGCTCAAGCCGAGCCCGGTCCCCTTGCCGACCTCCTTGGTGGTGAAGAACGGCTCGAACACCCGCGGCAAGACTTCCGGCGCAATGCCGGTGCCGGTGTCGGTGACCCTGATGGCGACGAATTCGCCGTTCAGCCCTTCTTCCGTAGAATTGCCGCGCATCAGCACCGGTTTCGCCGTGATCGTCAGCGTGCCGCCGGACGGCATGGCGTCGCGCGCATTGAAGGCGAGATTGAGCAGCGCCAGCTCGAATTCGCTCGGATCGACTTTGACATAGCAAGGCCGCCGCGGCACGACGACGCGAATGACGATGTCGCCGCGCAGCGAGCGGCTGAGCATCTCCTTGATCTCGGGCAGATGCTCCGAGAGATCGATGACGCTCGGCTGCAGCATCTGCCGCCGCGAGAAGGCGAGCAATTGCCGGGTCAGGCTGCCGCCGCGCTCGGTGGCATTGGCGATGGTGTCGAGGAGATGCGTCTCCTTCTCGCCGGTGATATGCCGGCGCAACCGCTGCACCGTACCGCTGACGATCATCAGCAGATTGTTGAAGTCGTGGGCGACGCCGCCGGTCAATTGCCCGATGGCTTCGAGGCGTTGCGCCTGGCGCAACGCGTCCTCCGCCATTTCGCGACGCTCGGCTTCCTCGTGCAGCCGCTCGGTGCGGCGAAGCGCGATCCACAACACGCCGAACAGCAGCAAGGCCGCGGGCAGCCCGAACATCAGATACGAGCCGACCGCCGACAGCCATTCGCCGCGGATCTCGCCGGTCTCGGTGCCGGCGAGCGCATAGACCGGAAAGCCTTCAAGCTTGCGGAAGCCGACGCGGCGGGAAATATGGTCGATTTCGGAAGTGACGGTGAACAGCCCGCGCTCCTCGCCTTTGTGGATCGCAGTGGTGAACATGCTGTTGGCACTGAGCTGCCGCGTGCGCACCTGGGGGATACGCGCCAGGATCGCGCCGTCGACGCGCACCAGCGCATAAAAACTGCCGGGCGTCTGCCCGACCAAAGCATAGAAATCCTCGAAATAATTCGGCCGCAGCGCGACCGCGATGATACCGCGAAACGAGTTCATCCGAATGGAGCCGGTGCGCCAGAACGAAGAAATCATCGCCGGTGAAGGGCAGGCGGGGCGAGCGCACGTCGCTTACATAGATCCCGGCATCGTGATCCTTTTGCGTGAAAAAATAATCGCGGTCGGAAAAATCCGCGTCCGGGTTGACCGTCTCGAGCGTGCTTGAGGTGAGCGCGTGGCCGTCGCTACCGATCAGCATGATGGTCCGCACCTGCGGCATGACGCCTTTGATGCGATCGAGACGGGCATGCAAGCTCATCTGCGCCGCGCGGATCTGATCGTTCGACATGCCGCGCACGACTTCGTCGACTTCGGCGAAAGTGCGATCCACGGTTTCGAAAACCCGCAGCGCCTGCTGCTGCATGACGTCGATCGAATGCTCGATGCGCTCGTCAGCGGCAGCTTGAATGTCGTGATAGGTGACCCAGGACGCGTAACCGAACACCGCGGCCGGCAGGACCAGCGACGCGATCATCATCAGCTTGAGGAGGCGAACTGCCGATTCCCGTGCTGTGCTCATCGATTGCGATCATATCCGTGATGGTCGCAGTCTGTCACAATTCTTGAACGCGAACGAGGCGTCGATTTGCCGTCCCTGATTGCAAATTTGTGACCGACTTTTGTGACCAGAGGCTGGAAATGCGTGGAAACGGGCCAACCGTAGTTTTTGCCCGGATTTTGCCCGAATTAATTCGGCATCGAGTTACGGCGCATTAAGTAACAGTGGTGGGCGCCAGCACCTCGATGTCAGTGACCACGTCGATGACCGCCGGGCGCTTGGCGGCGAGTGCCTTGGCAAGGGCTGCCGGAAACTCCGAGGCTTTTTCGACGCGAATGCCGAGTGCGCCCATATCCTCGGCGAGGCGGGCGAAGTTCATCTTGCTGAAGGTCCACAATTCGCGCGCCTTCGCCGTCTGCTCGCCGCCATAGACGCGGTCGAAGCCGCGTTTGGACTGGTTGCCGCCGCCATTATTGTTGACGACGGTCACGGCGTTGATGTTCCAGCGCACCGCCGTCTCGACTTCGCCGATATGGTACCAAAACCCGGCATCGCCGGTGAAGGTCACCACCGGCCGTTCCGGACAGGCGCATTTAGCGCCGAGGCCGGCGGGGAACGCCCAGCCGAGATGGCCGGCGCTGCGCATATAATTCTGCCGCGGCGAGGTGAGATCGTACATGCCGCCCATCCACATGCCGGCATGGCCGGTATCGACGACGACGATGCCGTTGTCCGGCACGTGCTTGGTCAATTCGTGGCAGAGCCGCTCCGGGCGCACCGGCACCGCGTCCGAATTGAGCGCCGATCTGTATTTCGCCTGCCACTCGCCGCAAATTTGCTGCGCTTGAGCGATCCAGGCCTTGCGCTTGACCGCCGTGCCGCGGTCGCAAAACGCAAGCATTTTCGCCAGCGTCACCTTGGCATCGCCGTTGACGGCCGCGGCGAGCGGATAGTTGCGGCCGAGCGCTTCCGGCTCAATATCGATCTGGATCGCGGGTGTGCCGATTTTCGGCACCGCCCAGAAATGCGTGGTCATGCCGCCAGTCTCGGTGCCGATGAAGCAGACCAGGTCAGCCGCGTTGACGACGCGGTTCGCACTCTCCCGCGAATAGCTGCCGACGACGCCGACTGCGAGCGAATGATTGCCAGGGATGGAATCCTTGCCGTTGAGCGAAGTGGCGACCGGGATTTGCAGCGCCTCGGCAAGAGCGACGAGCTCAAGCGCGGCGCCCGAACTGCGTACGCCGCCGCCGGCGACAATCACCGGCCGCGCCGCGTCTTGCAGGATTTTCAGCGCCGCGCGCACGCTCGCCTCATCGGGCTCCGGACGGAACGCCGGGACGCGAGCGAATTGCGGCTCGGTGAGCGGCTCCATGTCGGCTTCTTCGACGTCGATCTGCCCTTCATTGCCGCGGAACTGCAGATGCACCGGACCCGGACAGCCGGTCACCGCCGTGCGGAAGGCCTGCCGCACCATGTCGGGAAAGCGCGCGACATCGTCGACGGTGGCGTTGAATTTCGTCACCGGCTCGAACGCCGGCATGTCGTCGATCTCCTGATAGACTTTGCGGAATTTTGTCTTCGGCTCGCGGCCGCCGGTCATGGCGATGACCGGCGAATGCGCAAGCCAAGCGTCGCGCAGGCCGGCAGCGAGATTGAGCGCGCCAATGACCTGCGCCATGCAGATGCCGGGCTTGCCCGAGGCGCGCGCATAACCGTCGGCCATATAGGCGGCGGCCTTCTCGCCATGCACATGCAGCCGCTTGATGTTGGTGCGGCGTTCCATCTCGGCGAAAGTGGTGCGCAGCACGGCCGGTACATGAAAGATGTGGGTGACGCCATAGCCCTTGAACATATCGGCGAGGCATTGCGCCCCGGTCATTTTACGATTGTGCCCGAGCATCATGTGCCGGCGCCCTCCGCTTCCGAGATTATTGCTTTGCAGTTAGTCGTTAAACACCGCGACCGCGCGGATCGGCGAGCCGGTACCTTCGCGCCATTTCAGCGGCAGGCCGATGAACTGGAATTCGCCCTGCCCGAGCAGGGCTTCCAGATTGCACAGGCTCTCCATATGCGTGATGTCGAGCTCGAGGCAGGCTTTGTGCACCAGCGAATTCACTTTGCCTTCCGGCCCCGGCCGCATCGAGTCGATGCCGAAATGCACGATGCCTTGTTTCGCCAGCCATTCCGTCGCCGCGACATTCACGCCGGGATTGTCGGTCGAATAAGCGGCCGTGGGGAAGGTGCGCTCGTGGTGGCCGGTGCACAACAGCACGGTGCCTTTGTTCGGGATCGGCACGCCGGCTTTTTTCACCGCGGCTTCCAGGTCCGCCGGCGTGATTTCGGCGCGCGGCGCGATGTGGCGCAGATCGATGCAGATGCCTTGGACGATGCAGTTCTCCAGCGGATATTTATCGATCGGCGTTCCCGTTTTGCCGAAGTGGCGCGGCGCGTCGATATGCGTGCCGCCGTGATCCGGCATCGAGAAGAACATCACGCTGTTGCCCTGGACATTGCCGGACTCGGCGAACGCCTCCTCGTGCGTCTTCCAGACGCCGTGAATGACGGGCGGCTGCCCCGGATAGGACGGCGTGCGGTGATAAAGCTCCCGGCTCAAGTCGACGATACGCATGCTGTTTTCCACCCTCTACCCTGCGCCGTTCCGCCTTGCCGCAGAGGCGCGGCGCGCACACTATCCCCCGCCCCGATCTTCGACAACGCCATCCGCGCCGGGTGGCAAAAACACTGCCGTAGGGAGTCCGCCATGAAGATCTCGAACGACCGCATCCTGACCACCCATACCGGCAGCCTGCCGCGGCCGAAATCGCTGATCGCGCTCATGCTCGACCGCGAGAAGGGCGCGGTCATTGCGCCGGACGCCTTCGAAGCAGCGACCGCGCAAGCCGTCGACGACATCGTCGCGCGGCAGGTCGCGGCCGGCATCGACGTGGTCAATGACGGCGAGATGAGTAAGCCGTCCTATACGACTTACATCCGCCATCGCGTCTCCGGCATCGAGATGGATCCGCGCGCCGCCGAGAAGGGCCGCGACATCATGATCGGCCGCGATCTGTTGGCGCATCCGGATTTCGCCCGCGTCGGCGGCTTCGGCAATGTGCCGTTCCCCGGCTGCGTCGGCGAATTGCGCTACAAGGATCATTCCGCGATCGACCGCGACTTTGCGCATCTCAAAGCCGCGGCCGCGACATCGAAGCCGACCGATATATTCATGACCGCGCCGTCGCCCGGCATCCTGACGCGCTTCATCATCAACCTGCATTACCCGACCGAGGATGCCTACCTCGCGGCGCTCGCCGATATTCTCAAAGTCGAATATCGCGCCATCGTCGAGGCCGGCTTCGTGCTGCAGATCGACGCGCCCGATCTCGGCTCGGCGCGCAACAACCAATATCGCAACCTGACCGACGACGAATTCCGCGGCAAAATCGCCGAGCGCAATATCGCTGTGCTCAATGCGGCGCTTTCAGGCCTGTCCGCCGACCGCATCCGGCTGCATATCTGTTGGGGCAATTACGAAGGACCGCACACCCACGACCTGCCGGTGACCAAGATCATCGACATCGCGTTTAAGGCAAAGGTGCAGGCGATCAGCATCGAGGCCGCCAATCCGCGCCACGATCACGAATGGGAAGATCTCAAGACGATAAAAATTCCCGACGACAAGATTCTGATTCCCGGCGTGATCGATTCCACCACCAATTTCGTCGAACATCCGAAGCTGGTGGCGCAGCGCATCGGCCGTTACGCCGATCTGGTCGGCCGCGAGCGCGTCATCGCCGGCGTCGATTGCGGCTTCGGCACCGCTGTCAAAGAAGAGCCGATGGTGGCCGACAGCATCGTCTGGGCGAAATTGCGCGCCCTCAGTGACGGCGCTGAGATCGCGAGCCGGCGGCTATGGGGGGCGAAGGCGGCGTGATGGCCTTGACACGCATCGCGGGCCGTTACCGCCAGCCGGCTACGCGCGCTCGGTCAACATCATCTCTCTGCTTCCCCTGGCGCGAAGCCGAAGCTCTGCAAAATTTTCTGGCCCGGATCGGACAGAACGAATTTGGCGAATTCGGCCGCAGCCGCCGGCGCCCCTGTGATCACGGTGAGGCCGTAATCGGCCCCGACCGCGAGTTCGGCGGGAAGCGCCACGATCTGCTGGTCGGGGTACTGCTGCTTGGCTTCTGCCGCCGCGGTGCAATAGGCCAGGAAAATATCGGCATGCCCTTCCGCGATGTGCCAGCCATATACGGCGCGGCCCGGAGGCGGCGCCGCACTCGCGGGACTGCCGGTCAGTTGCCGCGCCTTCTGCTCCAGGACAGCCCGAGCGCCGGCTTTCACGGCCTCGGCCTTTGTAAACACGTCCCAAGCGTAATCTCCGGAAGGATCGGATTTCGGCGTCGAAGTGCCGAGCGTCGTCGCCGGATCGAGCAGGCGCTCAAGCAGGCTTGAACTGTCCACTTTGAGTCCCGGCCTGGCCAGCGCACACAGCCGGTTCCGCGCAAACAAGTAGACCGGACCGCTTTTGTGCGCTTCGCTGAGCGCCGTTGGATGCGCCATATTGGCCGAGGCGAAGACATCGGCATTGGCGCCATTGGCGATCTCGTCCTTAAGCACGCCCGACGGGCCGAATTTTGCCGTAACATGATGGCCGCTCGCGGTGGCGAAGGCGGCGCTGACATCGGTCAATGCGCCGCGCAGGCTTCCCGCCGCATAGAGCCGGATTTCGTCGGCCGCAGCCGCCGATATCGACATGTTCAAGATCACGAATAGTGCATATGACAATATGCATCGCATGCGAAGCTCCCCAATTTGTGAACGCGATTGATGTTTCGGGCAGCCGTATGCCGTCGTAACATCCGGAAATACCATCGACCGTGGTGCGGGCGGCACGATAGCGATATATTCGTATAGATATAACGAATTGTTGCGGAGAGAAACATGGCTGAGGCGGCCTGACGCAGACGCGCGTAAGCAAGGCTGCGCCAACGTTGCCAGCAGCTCTTCGGCCGTCTTCAGGTCCGTCGTGTCCAAACCCTCGACGAATTGCGCGAACACCGGCTGCAGCAGCGCGCGTGCGCGCGCGGCCTATCTTTGAGGGCGAATCGAAGAAGCCTAATTGGTGCTTCCGATCAACTGTCGAACGAAGGAGACGCGCTATGAACAAGATCAAAGTATCGGAAAATATCGATCATCATCGCCGCCGCTTTTTCGGTGCGGCCGCCATTACTCTTGCCGCCGCCAAGCTCGGCATGATCGGTTCGGCACACGCAGAGCCCAGCAAGACCAAGCTGCCCGCGGTCAAGCCGGGAACGCACACCTCGTTCGGCCCGCTGAAGCAGATCGATGCCGGTCTGCTCAATGTCGGATATGCCGATATCGGCCCGGCCAGCGGCCCGGTGGTCATTCTTCTGCACGGCTGGCCCTACGACATTCACAGCTATGTCGATGTCGCCCCGACGCTGGCGCAGGCCGGCTATCGGGTGATCGTGCCTTATCTACGCGGCTACGGCACGACGCGCTTTCTTGCGAGCGACACGGTCCGCAACGGCCAGCAGGGAGTGGTCGCTGTCGATCTCATCAATTTGATGGACGCGCTCAAAATCGACAAGGCGACCATCGGCGGCTTCGATTGGGGCGCGCGCACGGCCAACATCGTCGCGGCGTTGTGGCCGGAGCGCTGCAAGGCGCTGGTCTCGGTGAGCGGTTGTCTGATCGGCAACCAGGAAGCCGGCAAGGTGCCGTTGCCGCCGAAGGCCGAGCTGCAATGGTGGTATCAATATTATTTTGCCACCGAACGCGGCCGCGAAGGCTACGACAAAAACCGCCACGATTTTTCCAAGCTCATTTGGCAGCTCGCGTCGCCGAAATGGGACTTCGACGACGCCACCTTCGATCGCAGCGCAGCCGCCTTCGACAATCCGGATCACGTCGCCGTCGTGATCCATAACTACCGTTGGCGACTCGGCCTCGCCGACGGCGAGCCGAAATATGACGATCTGGAAAAGCGGCTTACCGCGGCCCCGGTCATCACGGTGCCCACCATCACGCTTGAAGGCGATGCCAATGGCGCACCGCACCCGGACCCCAGCTCCTACGCCAAGAAATTCACCGGCAAATACGCCAACCGCATCATCAAAGGCGGCATCGGACACAACCTGCCGCAGGAAGCGCCGCAGGCTTTCGCCGAAGCCATCGTCGACGTCGCCGACGTTTGAAACGACATCAACCGCGTACTCAACCAGGGAGACCGATCATGTCCGCAACAACGCCATCGTCATCGCTCAACCGGCGCGACCTTCTTGCCGCCGCGGCGGTCGTAGGCGCAGCCGCGGCTGCCCCCGACTCCTTTTCCGCGAAGGCTCACGCCGCGACGGAAGACAAAGCCATCCGCCCCTTCCACATCAGTTTTCCGCAAGAGGCGCTCGACGACCTCCGCCGGCGGGTGAAGGCGACGCGGTGGCCGGACAAGCAAACCGTCACGGATCCATCGCAAGGCGTGCAGCTCGCGACAACTCAGAAACTCGCACAATATTGGCAGACGGAGCATGACTGGCGAAAGATCGAGGCCAGGCTGAACGCCTTGCCGCAATTCGTGACCGAAATCGACGGACTCGACATTCACTTCATCCACGTTCGTTCGAAACATGAAAATGCGTTGCCGCTCATTGTCACGCACGGCTGGCCCGGCTCGATCATCGAGCAGCTGAAGATCATCGATCCGCTGACCAATCCCACGGCGCATGGCGGGAGCGCATCCGACGCGTTCGATTTGGTGATTCCGTCGCTACCGGGCTACGGGTTTTCCGGCAAGCCGACTGCGCCCGGGTGGACCCCCGTCAGCATCGCGCGTGCGTGGGCGACGTTGATGCAACGCCTGGGCTATACACGGTACGCGGCGCAGGGCGGGGATTGGGGGAATGCCGTCTCGGAGGTGATGGCGCTGCAGCAGCCGCCGGGATTGCTCGGCATTCACACCAATATGGCGGCCACGGTTCCAGCCGATGTTTCAAAAGCTCTTTCGGTTGGCGGCCCGCCGCCCGCCGGCCTCTCGGCCGATGAAAAACATGCCTGGGACCAGCTCGATGATTTCTACAGGCACGGCCTGGGCTACGCCCAAGAAATGTCGAACCGGCCACAGACGCTTTACGGCATAGCGGATTCGCCGATCGGCCTCGCCGCGTGGATGCTGGATCACGACATCCGCAGTTACGGAATGATCTCACGCGTGTTCGATGGAAAGACGGAGGGGCTCTCTCGAGACGACGTCCTCGACAACGTCACGCTCTATTGGTTGACGAACACCGCGATCTCATCGGCGCGCCTCTACTGGGACACCACGCAGATTTCGACGGGAGGAGGCTTCTTCGACGTCAGGGGCGTCACGATCCCGGTCGCCGTGAGCGCTTTCCCCGACGAAATCTATGCGGCCCCGAGAAGCTGGGCAGAGCGGGCCTATCCCAAACTCATCCATTACAACAAGCTCGACCAAGGCGGGCACTTTGCCGCCTGGGAACAACCGAAAATTTTTTCGGAGGAGATTCGCGCGAGCTTCAAGCCACTGCGCAAATCAACCTGAAGGCCGCACGAAGGAGTGCGTGATGAAACGGCTCACAATTCTGGTGCTCGCCGCCGCTATCGCGGCGTCCGTCATTGCGGCATTGCCGTTCGCATCCGGACACGCCGAAGATGAAACGGTGGCCCCGATCTTCGGCATCAAACTGCCCTCCGGATACCGCGACTGGAGATTGATCTCCGTGGCTCACGAAGAAGGCACCCTCAACGATCTGCGCGCCATTCTGGGCAACGACATAGCGATCAAGGCGTCTCGCGACAAAACGCTTCCGTTTCCCGACGGCACAATCATTGCCCGGCTCGCCTGGAGTTACGACCCTTTGGCGGAAAGCGCGCAAGCCTTCGGCCATCTCCAATCTTTCGTGGCCGGGCCACCCAAGAACGGCGTTCAGTTCATGGTCAAGGACTCAAAAAAATACGCCTCGACCGGCGGCTGGGGGTTTGCTCAATTCGACGACCGCAAACCCGCCGACGAGGCGATGCACAAAGCCTGCTTTCCCTGCCACGAGACCGTCAAAGCTCGCGACTTCGTCTTCAACCGCTACTCACCTTGATGGCGAGAACCAAAACCTAAGAGGAGAGTAACCGATGCGCGCATTCGCTTGCCTCGTTCTGCTGGCCTCGCTCTGCAGCGCGAGCCCGGCCTTGTCGCAGACGGCGGGCGCGCCGTTCGGCGATGTCGCCCACCACGTGGTCCGAGTGAACGCAATCCGCTTCCACTATGTGACCGCAGGTTCGGGCGAGCCGGTCGTCCTGATCCCCGGCTGGCCGGAGATGACGTGGATCTCCTGGCGCAAAATCATTCCCCTCTTGGTCAAGGCGGGACGCCAGGTCTACGTGCTCGAGCCGCGCGGCTATGGCGACAGCGACAAGCCGCAAGGCGGTTACGACCTCGACACCGCCGCCCGCGACCTGCACGGCTTCCTGGCGGCGACCGGGCTCAACCGCCCGGGCGGCGTCGACATCGTCGCGCACGACGTCGGGACCTGGATCGCCCATGCCCACGCCGCGGCTTATCCAGGCGACGTCAAGCGGCTGGTCCTGACCGAATCCAACGTGCCGGGCATTTCGCCGCTGCCACCTGCGGGCGTCGCGAGCGAAGCCGTAAATCTCAAGGCCTGGCAATTCGCCTTCAATCGGCTGGACGACCTGCCCGAGATCCTCGTGCAGGGGCACGAGCGCGCCTATCTCGCCTTTCTGTTCGCGACAAAGAGCACGCGAACCTACGCGATCGAGCCCGCCGCATTCGACGAATATGTCCGCGTCTTCGCCGCGCCGGGAACCGCGCGGGCCGGCTTCGCCTGGTACCGCGCCAATTTCAGCGCGGAAGGACTTGCGCAGGCCAAAGCGCGCGCCGCCCAGCGGCTCCCGATGCCCGTGCTGGCGCTCGGCGGCAGCGACGGCGTCGGCGACGCCCTGCACGAGACGGTCGCGACGCTCGGCGACCGCGTCAAGGGCAGCGCGATCGGCGAAGGTTGCGGACACTTTCTGCCCGAGGAGTGCCCCGACGAGCTCGCCGGCGCCATCCTCGCCTTCTGGCGTGAGCCATCCTGAGACACCGCGCTACACGCTTTGATGTTCGAGCGCAGGTTGCTTAGTCGCTTCGCTCCTCGCAATGTCTGCCGTGACCACGGAGAGACCGACATGGACATTGCCCTTCCCATCGCGCACCTCAGTTTCAACCTGCTCGTCGCGCTCGCGGTGTTCGGCGCGACGATCGTCACCGATGCGGTTTTCGTGATGTTCACGGCGGCGGTCGCTTCGCGGCACCGCTTTCGCGCCGCGAACTGGAGCGCGATCTGGTATCTGCTCGCCGCCGTCTCGGTGATCAGCTACACGTCGAATGCGATCTATGTCGTGTTCGCCGCGGCGGGTTCATGGGTCGGCGCTTATGTTTCGATGACCTGGCTCAACCGCGGCGAGTCCGCGATGTCGCCGGTGCGGCCGGGACCGCCGTAGCGCGGACAAGGCCAAAGTGACAAGTGCTGGACTTCGACATGGCTTCCATCACCCGCCGCGATTTTCTCAACGGCAGCGCGCTCGCCATCGCCTCGGGCTTGACGCCAGCCGCGCAGCTGGCCGCCGACCCCGCGCGCTATCCGCCGGCACTCACGGGCCTGCGCGGCCAGCATCCGGGCTCGTTCGAGGTCGCACACGCTTTCGCGCGCGAAGGCCAGCGCTTCGGCATCGATGGCGCCAAGGTCGAAGCGAACTATGACCTGGTCGTGGTCGGCGGCGGCATCAGCGGGCTTGCTGCCGCATGGTTCTATCGCCGCGCCGCCGGGCCGAACGCGCGCATTCTCATTCTCGACAATCACGACGATTTCGGCGGCCATGCCAAGCGCAACGAATTTTCGCCCGGCGAGCGCCGCCTGATCGGCTATGGCGGTAGCCAGTCGATCCAATCGCCGAAGACATTGTGGAGCGATGTGGCCAAGGGCCTGCTGCGCGATCTCGGCGTCGAGGTGACGCGGTTCGAAACGGCGTTCGACCGCGGCTTCTATTCTTCGCTCGGCCTGTCCAGTGGCCTGTTCTTCGATCGCGAAACCTTCGGCCGCGACGCGCTTCTTCCCGGCGACGTGCTGCTATCGCGCGGCGACAAAGCGCGGCCAGCGCTCGAAAGCTTGATTGCCGCCATGCCGGTTTCGGACGCCAGCAAGGCGCAATTGCGCGCGCTCTATGATTCCAAGCGCGATCCGCTGGCCGGCAAATCACTCGGGCAAAAGCTGAGGATCCTCAAAGCCACGAGCTATCGCGATTATCTCATCAAGATCTGCGGCTGCAGCGAAGAGGTGGTCAATTGCTTTCAAGGCCGGCCCCTCGGCTTCTTCGGGCTCGGCTGCGATGCGGTGGCGGCCGCCGATATCCGCGACTTCGGCTATCCGGGGTTCGCCGGCCTTGGCCTTGACACCGACGAGCCCGCCGAATGGCGCGAGCCCTACATTTATCATTTCCCCGACGGCAACGCGTCGCTGGCGCGGCTCCTGGTGCGCGCGCTCATTCCGGGCGTAGCGAGCGGCACCACGATGGACGACATCGTGCTTGCGGGTTTCGACTATGACCAGCTCGACCGCGACGACCGCAATGTGCGTATCCGCCTCGACTCGACCGTGATCGACGTGCGCCAGACCGGAGAGCAAGTCAGCGTCGGCTATGTCCGCGCAGGCTCCCCGCACCGGGTCGGCGCGAAACACGCGGTGCTTGCCTGCTTTCATATGATGATCCCGTATCTGATGCCCGAACTGCCGCAGGCGCAGCGCGCGGCGCTTCAGCAGAACGTCAAGACGCCGCTCGTTTACACCAATGTGGTGGTGCGCAACTGGCGGCCGTGGCTTGCGCTCAAAGTCTCCCAGATCGCCGCACCGACATCTTTCTTCAACGACATCGCGCTCGACTTTCCCGTCAATCTCGGCGGCTATCATCATCCGCGCGATCCGGCGGAGCCGATGTTGCTGCATCTCGAGCACGTGCCGGGCGCGCCGAATTCCGGGCTCGACGCCCGCACCCAGTTTCGCATCGGCCGCGAGAAGCTTTTCGCCATGACGTTTGCGGATTTCGAGACGCGCATCCGCGATCAGCTTGACCGCATGCTCGGCCGCGGCGGCTTTTCCAGCGAGCGCGACATCGCGGCGATCACCGTCAATCGCTGGCCGCACGGCTACGGCTATGTGGCGAATTCGCTGTTCGATGCCGACGATTACGAGGAGCGCGTTCTCAAGGTCGCGCGGCAAACCTTCGGCCGCGTCGCCATCGCCAATTCGGACGCCGGCGGCGACGCCTATGCGCACCTTGCTATCGATCAGGCCGGCCGCGCCGTGCGGGATTTGCTGGCGCGGCCGTAAGGCTTGCGCCCGACCTCACTCCGGTTTGAAATTCGTCGCCACACCATTGATGCAATAGCGCAGATGCGTCGGCGGCGGGCCGTCTTCGAAGACGTGGCCGAGATGACTGCCGCAGCGGCTGCAATGCACCTCGGTGCGGACCATGCCGTAGGCGCGATCGGTCGTGGTCTCGACCGAGTCGGGCACCGGATCGTTGAAGCTCGGCCAGCCGGTGCCGGAGTCGAATTTCTTCTTCGAGGTGAACAGCGGCTGCTCGCAGCCGGCGCAAACGAATGTGCCGGCGCGCTTCTCGTAGTTCAGCGCGCAGCTGCCCGGCCGCTCGGTGCCATGCTCGCGCATGATGTGGAACTGCTCGGGGGTGAGGATTTTGCGCCACTCCGCATCGGTGTGGTGGACGGGATATTGCTTGGTCTCGGTTGTGGTGCTCATGACGCGGACCCCGTTGTTGCGATATGAAGATGGCGTAAAAATAAGTCTTGTCACAAAAGTAAGTCTTGCCGGACAAAGCGCAAGCCGCGCCTGCCCTCACTACAGCGTGTGCTCGCGCAATATATCGCTCGCGATCCGGTGCGCCTCGTTGGCGGCAGGGATGCCGCAGTAGAGCGCGAGGAGAAGGAACACCTCCTGAATTTGTGCGAGTGTGCAGCCGTTTTTCAAGGCGCCCCGGATATGCACACCCAATTCCTTGTCGTGTCCCGCAGCCGCCATCATCGCCACCATAACCAGCGACTTGGTCGCAAGCGGCAAGGCCGTCCGGCTCCAGACGTCGCCATAGGCATAGGCATTGATGATGTGCTGCAGCGGCTTGCCGAACTCGCCGAAGGCGTTCATGCGCTTGTCCACCGCTTCGCGGCCGAACATTTCGGTGCGCAGCTTGAGGCCGCGATCGTGCTGGTCGTTCTCGCTCATCGGGCGTACTCCACTGAAGGGTTTACTGCTGCGCAATGCCGGCGGCTTCGCGCACGGCGTTCCATTTCTTGTACTCGTCTTTCGTGAACGCGCCGAATTCCGCTGGGGTAGAGCCTTTGACGACGACGCCGACCGCCACCAGGCGCTGCCGTGTCTTGTCGTCGGCAATGATATCTATCAGCGTCTTGTTCAGCGTGGCGACGACCGCAGCCGGCATGCCGGCCGGGCCGAACACGCCGTACCAGGTGGTGACGTCGTAGCCGGGAAGCAGGCCGGATTCGCTCGCCGCCGGCACGTTCGGCACCGCGGGGAAGCGTTCCTTGCCGGTGACCGCGAGTGCTTTGAGCGCGCCGGACTGTACCTGGCCGATCAGCGCCGAAACGGTGTCGAACATCACATCGGCATGGTGACCCAAGACCGCGTTGATCGCTTCGGGCGAACTGCGGAACGGCACGTGCAGGAGATTCACGCCGGCAATCTGCTTGAACAATTCGCCGGCGAAATGCTGGGTGGCGGCGAAGCCGGGGCTGGCGAAAACGATCTTGCCGGGATCGGCTTTGGCGGCGGCGATCAGCTCTTTGACATTGTCAGCCGGAAAATCCGGGCGCGTCGCGATGAGCAGGCTCGCGCTCGCGACTTGCGCCACCGGCGTCAGCGCCGCGGTGTCATAAGGCATGTCCTTGCGGGTGACTGCGGCGATGATCTGGCCCGCCGTCATGATGCCGAGTGTGTAACCGTCGGGCGCGGCGTTGGCGACCAGTTCGTTGCCGAGAATGCCGCCGGCGCCCGGCTTGTTCTCGACGATGACCGGCTTGCCGAGCCGCTCTTGCATCGCGTCTGCAAGGATACGGCCGATGATATCGGCGCCGCCGCCGGCACCGAACGCGACGATGATACGGATGGGTTGCTGCGGCCATTCTTGTGACGATGCCTGCGCGAGCGCGGCGCGCGGACTCGCGACGAGGCAGCAGACTGCCGCCAATGCCAGCATTAGCTTTTTCATTTTCCTCCCCAGCGGATGGCGGGTCCTGCTTTTGCGAAACCCGCTTTCTGACCTTATTTGATCGCCAGCGGGTTGGTCGGCGAACCGACCGCGCCGGTAATCGGGATCGCCGGCGCGACGAACATGAATTCGTAGACGCCGTCCAAGGCGCAATCTTCGGCGAGGTCTTTGAGATAAAAAATCTCGCCCATGGTCATGCCCATGATCGGGATGGTGATCCAGTGCCAGGGCTGGTTGATGCCGCCTTCGGTATTGTTCGGCCGCACTTCGCAGCCCCAGGTGTCGCTGGCGAGCGCCGCAAGCTCGGTGCGACGCACGAATTCCAGCGTCTCGAAGGCAAAGCCCGGCGCGTCGCCGCCGGGATAGCCGTCCCAATTGCCGGCTTTGAGGCAGCGCTCCATCTGCCCGGTGCGCACGATAATGTAATCGCCGCGCTTGAACGCGATCTTCTGCTTCTTGGCGGTGAGATCGAGATCGTCGCAGGTGATGCCATAGCCGTCCTCGAGGCAGTCCTTGCCGAGCGCGCGCGCGACGTCGAGGAACACGCCGCGGCCGACCATCTTGCTCTTGGTTTTCTCGATGCCGCATTTGGCGGCGCCGAACGACGACACTTCGCGGCAATCGTAGCCGTTCCACATATTGTCTTCGTAGAAGACGTGGCCGAGCCCGTCCCATTGCGTGCCGCATTGCAGCGGCATCACCACCATGTCGTCGGCGGCGCGGATGCCGCGCTTGTCGAGCACGCCGGAATAGGCGTCGGTGCCGGTGCGCAGCATGGTGTGCAGCGGATTGATGCGGCCGAGCACCGGATAATTGGTCTTGCCGCTTTGCGGGCCGGTATTGTCGAAATTGAGCGCCAGCGAGATGACCTTGCCTTTTTTGACGAGCTGAGCCGCGGCGACGATATCCTCCGGGCGCGTGTAGTTGAGCGTGCCGATCTCGTCGTCAGGGCCCCATTTGCCCCAATTCTTGTATTTTTCCGCGGCCGCCCGCAGATCGTCGCGCGTTACTTTCTCGCCCGGCATGATGTCTCCTTTGTCCAGTCCACTTTCAGGGTGAAATTCCTTGGCCAAATACCAAGCTGTGCCCGTCGGGATCTGTCACTACGAATTCGCGCATACCGTAGGGCTGGTCTGCGACCGGACGGGTGATGTTGGCACCTCGCGTCGCGAGATCATCATGCAGCGCGTCGACGCCCTTGCAGAAGATGCAAATGATCGATGACGCCGCCGGCGGCTGATAGGAATTCAGATGCAGGTCGGCGTCGCCGAGACAAAGACAGGCGTATCGCGGCGGATCTTCCCAAGTAAACGAGACCGTAAAGCCCAGCCTGTCGCAATAATATGCAAGCGCTGCTTGCATGTCTTTGACATGGAGCACCGGGGCAAGGCCGGTGACTTGGTACAATGTATTCTGGCTCATCGCGGTCGTCTCATGGCGGTCGGCTCCCGACTTACCGTTCCCGACAAAACAATGATAGCATCGCCTCAAAATACCAGGGAGGATGCAATGAGGGTAACAGGTTGGGGGCGTACGGCCGCGTTCGCCGCGGCTTTTTTTGCGGCCGGATGGCTCGGCGCGCCGCGGCAGGCTGCAGCGGCCTATCCCGATCATCCGGTGAAAATCATCGCGCCTTTCGCGGCCGGCGGGCCGACCGATGTGATATCGCGCATCCTGTCGCAAAAGCTTTCGGAAGCCTTGAAACAGCAGTTTTTCGTCGAGAACCATGTCGGCGCCGGCGGCAATCTCGGCATGTCGCTTGCCGCGCGCTCAACGCCCGACGGCTACACCATCCTGGTGGCGAGCTCGAGCTATGTCGTCAATCCGAGCCTTTACGCCAACAACCCGTACGATCCGTACAAGGATTTCATCCCGATCACGCTCGCCGCCGCGTCGCCGAATATCGTGTCGGTCCATCCGTCGCTACCGGCCAAGAGCATGAAGGACCTGATTGCGCTGATCCAGACCGATCCCGGCAAATACTCGATCGCCAATGCCGGGCTCGGCACTACGCCGCAACTGGCCTCCGAATTGTTCAAGCTGACCTATAAGCTCGACGCCGCCAGCGTGCCCTATGGCGGCGGCGAGCCCGCGGTGCAATCCACCGTCGGCAATCACACGCCGATCGCTTTCAGCGCCATTCCTCCGGCCGCGCCACAAATTGTCGGCGGCAATTTGCGCGGCCTCGCCGTCACCGCGGCGAAACGCTCCAGCGCGCTGCCCGACGTGCCGACCATGGCGGAAGCCGGAGTCCCGGACCAGGAATCCGAAACCATGCAAGGCGTGTTCGTGCCGGCGGGAACGCCGAAGGAGGTCGTCGACCTGCTGCACAACGAGATCGTCAAGCTGATGCAGCTTCCCGACGTCAAGCAGAAATGCGCCGACCTCGGCTTCGATGTCGTCGCCAATACGCAGGCTGAGTTCCAGGCCTATATCAAGAAAGAGATCGACAAGTGGCACAAGGTCATCGTCGACGCGAAGATTCCGCAGGTGCAGTAAAAGCAGGTGCAGTAAAACAGGTCCAGTGAAGCACTAGTCCCCCCGCAATGCGCATCGTCGACATCCGCGAAACCTGCGTCCGGCTCAATTCGACGCTCGCCAATTCGAGCACCGATTTTTCCGAAATGACGACGTCGGTGGTCGCCGTCATTACCGACGTCAAGCGTGACGGCAAGCCGGTTTGCGGCTTCGCGTTCAATTCGACCGGACGCTATGCCTGCGGCGCGCAGATGCGCGCACGCTTCATTCCGCGCATTCTTAAAGCCGAGCCGCCATCGCTGCTCAATGAAGCGGGGGACAATTTCGCGCCGGAAAAAATCCTCGCCGTGATGCTGCGGAACGAGAAATCCGGCGGCCATAGCGAACGCTCGGTCGGCATCGGCACCATCGAGGTCGCGGTGTGGGATGCGGTGGCGAAAATCGCGGAGCAGCCGCTGCATCGCGTGCTCGCCGAGCACTACAATTCCGGCAAGATCGCCGCGAAGGTTTTTTGTTATGTCGGCGGCGGCTGGTATGCGCCGGGCAAGACCACCAAGGACCTACTGGACGAGATGAAGGGCCATCTCGATTCCGGCTACACGATGGTGAAGATGAAAGTCGGCGGCATGCCGCTGAAAGACGATCTCACCCGCGTCGAAGCAGTCAAGTCGATCTTGCCGAAAGGCGGCAAGCTCGCGGTCGACGCCAATTCGAAATTCCATCGTGACGACGCGCTCGCTTATGCGCGCGGGCTGAAGCCGCTCGGGTTGCGCTGGTTCGAGGAGCCGTGCGATCCCCTCGACTTCGCGCTGCTTGCCGAAATCGCCAGCGTCTATGACGCCCCGCTCTCGACCGGCGAGAACCTGTACTCGACGCAGGACGTGGAAAATCTGGTGCGCTTCGGCGGGCTCAAGCCGCAGCGCCACGACGTCATTCAGGTCGATCCGCCGCAGGCTTATGGCATCGTGCAATATGCCCGCACGCTCGACATGCTGGCGCGGCACCAATGGCCGCGCAGCCTGATGTTCCCGCACGGCGGCAATCAGATGTCGCTCGCGATTGCCGCCGGCTTTGGCCTCGGCGGCGCGGAATCTTATCCCGGCGTGTTCGGCGATTTCGGCGGCTTCGCCGACGACGCCAAGCTCGAGGACGGCTACCTGACGCTGTCGGAGCGGCCCGGCATCGGCTTCGAAGGCCAGGCGCGGCTCTACCGCATCATGAAAGAGCTTGCCGCGTAGCGGCGCTGCTGTAGCGGCGGGGCCGCCGTCACTGGCCTTTTTGCGTGGCGCTGTTCGCGGACGCTGCTGGTCCAATGGCAGGTTTGCCCGTGGCGGGCTTGCTGGAGCCACTGGCGGATTTGACAGCGCCCGTTGCAGGCTTGGCGGCAGACTTGGCTGGCGGCGTCGTCGGCCGCACGGCGCCCCAAGGATCGTTGGCGGTTGGCGCCGCTTGCTGGTTGCGGATCGTCTCTCGGTATTTTTCGTCGGTTTGCATCCGATTGATGTATTCCTGGGCGGCTTTGCTGTCCGCCGCGTCTCGATCCCGCAACATCGAAACGTCGCCCCCCTGCGCGCGGGCAACACCGGTGAGCGCGAGCAGAGCGAGCATCGTCAGGACCGTATTCCTCGGGACGGACATCTTCATGAACAGGTTTTTCTGATCTGGCTTTTCATAACGTAACGCCTTCTCACTGGATTGCGCGTCGCCCCTTACTTGCAAGCCATTGTAGCAAGACTGCGAAGCGCGCGTAATAGCTTCGGATTGTGTCCTACTCGCCTTTGAGACCCTTTTCCTTGATCACCGTGGCCCAGCGTGCAATCTCCTCGCGCATATAATTGCCGAATTCGCCGGGCGAGCTGGGCGACGGCGTGGTTCCGGATTCGTGCAAGCGTTGACGCAGGCCCGGATCGTTCAGCGCCGCGACCATCGCGGCATTGAATTTCGCGATGACGGCCGGCGGCGTGCCGGCCGGCGCCAGCGCGCCGGACCAATTGTCGCCGATCACGCCTGGGAATCCCTGTTCGACGAAGGTCGGCACGTTGGGAAGAATATCGGAGCGTTCCTTCGACGATGTCGCCAGTGCTTTCAGCGTGCCGGCACGCACCTGCCCCATCACCGTCGGCACGTCGCCGACCAAGCCGTCGAGATGGGCGGCGAGAATATCGGTGATCGCCGGCGCCGCACCGCGATAGGGCACCGATTGCAGTTGGATGCCGGCTTCGGCTTGAAACAATTGCATGCTGAGATCCGACATTGCGCCGCGTCCGGTAATGCCGACGGTGACGGCGCCGGGCTTTTTGTGGGCGAGCTCGGCGAGTTCGCGTGCCGAATTCACCTTCATTTCGCCCGAGACCACGAGCACCGGCGAATTGATGGCAGCCTTGCCGACCGGCGCAAAATCCTTGAGCGCATCGTAGGACAGATCGCTGCGGAAGACCGGATTAAGCGCGACCGCGCCGACGGTGGTGTAGAACAGCGTGTACCCGTCGGGATCGGACTGCGCCACATATTGCGCGGCAAGCGCACCGCTGGCGCCCGGCTTGTTCTCCACCACGACGGCCTGGCCGAGCGTGTCATGCATCTTGTCGGCAATCAGACGCGCGGTGACATCGGTCGAGCCGCCCGGCGCAAAGCCAACGATCAGCCGCACCGGCCGCGCCGGATAGTCTTGCGCCAACGCGGCAGCGGCGAAAGAAATCGAGAGCGCAGCAACTGCGAATGCGGTCACGCATCGCGAGAGTTTCGGAAAGGACGTGACAGGCATGGATGCTAAATCAAATAGAGGACAGTTCTCATTTACCGCAAGCGGGGCTTCAGACTTAGCACAAGCCGAGCGGAAGTAACTCCCCGCGCGGAACGCTGCCCTAGCCCGACAGCCGCTCGATCGCGGCACCGCAGCGGCCGAGCTTTTCTTCGAGCCGCTCGAAGCCGCGGTCGAGATGATAGACGCGGTTGACGATGGTCTCGCCTTCGGCGGCAAGGCCCGCGATCACGAGCGACACCGACGCGCGCAGGTCGGTCGCCATCACCGGCGCGCCCTTGAGCGCCGCTACGCCCTCGATAGTGGCGCGCTCGCCGTCGAGCTGGATGCGGGCGCCGAGCCGCGCCAGTTCCTGCACGTGCATGAAGCGGTTCTCGAAAATCGTCTCGGTAATCTGCGAGGTGCCGCGCGCGCGTGTCATCAGCGCCATCAGTTGCGCCTGCAGGTCGGTCGGGAATTGCGGGAATGGCGCCGTCGTCACGTCGACCGGCGAAATGCCGGCGCCGTTCCGGGCGACGCGGATGCCCTCATTGGTGGCCGTCACTGTGGCGCCGGCCCGCGTGAGCACGTCGAGCGCGGATTGCAGCAGTTCGGGCCGCGCGTTCTGCAGCAGGATATCGCCGCCGGCCATGGCGACGGCCATGGCATAGGTGCCGGTCTCGATCCGGTCGGGCAGCACCGCGTGGCGCGCGCCGCGCAATTTGGCGACGCCGTCGATCACGATGCGCGAAGTGCCGGCGCCGGAGATGCGCGCGCCCATTTTGTTGAGGCAGTCGGCGACGTCGGTGATCTCGGGCTCCTGCGCCGCGTTCTCGATCACGGTCGTGCCGTTGGCGAGCGAGGCCGCCATGATCGCGGTATGCGTGCCGCCGACGGTGACTTTGGGGAAATTGATCTCGCCGCCTCGGAGCCCCTTCGGCGCGCGGGCCACGACATAGCCGCTGTCGATATCGACTTTGGCGCCGAGCGTTTCGATCGCCATGATCAGGAGATCGACCGGCCGCGTGCCGATGGCGCAGCCGCCGGGCATCGACACCCGCGCTTCGCCCATGCGGGCGACGAGCGGCGCCAGCACCCAGAAGCTCGCCCGCATTTTCGAGACCAGTTCATAGGGCGCGGTGGTGTCGACGATATTGGCCGCCGAAATATGCAACGTCTGGCCGGTATCCGCCGTTTCGCCCGGCCGCTTGCCGCCGACGGTAATGTCGACGCCGTGATTGCCGAGGATGCGCTGCAGCGCGGCGACGTCGGCCAGCCGCGGCACATTGTCGAGGATGAGCGTCTCGTCGGTGAGCAACCCCGCGATCATCAAAGGCAGCGTTGCGTTCTTCGCGCCCGAGATCGGGATGGAGCCGTTGAGCGGCCGGCCGCCGACAATGCGAATGCGATCCAACATGTTGACCCCCCGGCCCCGCGCTGGGCCGACCCGTGCGCCGTCCTAAAGCTTGGCGCCCAACCTAAAACTTGGCGCCCAACCTGACGCCACCGATTGGACCAGAACCCGGCCCAATCATCCAGTCCCCAATTCAGTCCCTACTCGCGTACCGGATTGCGGCGGAACTCGGGAGAGGCCTCCGATTCGGGCTTTGCCTGCGGGGAATTCGCGCCTGTTTCGTTACCGGTTTCCTGCCGGACGTCCTGCCCTTGAGCGGGCTTGCGGGCGAGCTCCCGTTGCTTGGCTTGCGCCTTGCGGCGCTTGAGGTTTTCGCGAAGCGCCGCCGACAGCCGCGCGCTGCGCGCCGCCCATTTTTCGGTTTTGTCGCGCTTGGTCATGCTTGTTCCGTCACCCTGAGGCGCGCGGCAAAGCCGCGCCTCGAAGGGCGACGGCCCCAGCACCTTGGCCGTATCCTTCGAGGGCCACTTCGCGGCCACCTCAGGATGACGGTCCATAGTGCCTCAAGCAAGCGCACACGCTTGCGCTTAACCCCCGCCCTGTGGCAAGGATCGCCGCGATTTCACGCAAAGTGCTTTTCGTACAAGCGTAATGTCCGTCTGCGAGGCCGGCCGCAAGGCCAACGACACCCGCTTCGGGCCGCTGCCGTAGCTCAGTGGTAGAGCACTCCCTTGGTAAGGGAGAGGTCCACAGTTCAATCCTGTGCGGCAGCACCACGACCGACGCGCCAGGGCGCGGATCAAAACGCCTCAGACGGCGACCTTCTTGAGAAAGCCTTCGATCTCGGCGCGCAATTGGCCGACCGAGGTATCGACCGAATTCGAGGCGCTCAGCACGGTCTCGGCGGCGTTGCGCGTTTCGGCGGCGGCGCCCGATACTTTGCCCAAGGCCGAAACGACCATGTCGGTGCCGCGCGCCGCGTTCGCCGCATTGCGGCTGATCTCGGTGGTCGCCGCATTCTGCTGCAGCACCGAGGCGGCGGTGCTCGACGCCCGCGTATTGATCTCGTGCATGCTGTCTTCGATGCCCTGCACCGCTTCGACGGCGCCGCCCGTAGATTCCTGCACCGCCAGAATATGACGCGCGATCTCTTCCGTCGCCTTCGCGGTTTCCACCGCCAGCGACTTCACCTCGGCGGCCACCACGGCAAAGCCGCGTCCGGCTTCGCCGGCGCGCGCCGCTTCGATCGTCGCATTCAGCGCCAGAAGATTGGTTTGCCCGGCGATGTTGCGGATAAGCTTGACGACGTCGCCGATTTTTTCCGCAGCCAGCGTGAGGCCGGCATATTCGCCGTTCGACGCCCGCGCCTTCTCGACACCACCGGCGACCAGACGGGTGGTCTCGGCGAGCTGGACATTGATCTCGGCGATCGAGGCCGACAATTGCTCGGCGGAGCCCGCGACCCGCGTGACATTGGCCGAGGCTTCGCCGGATTCGCGCAGCGCCCCTTCGGCGTGCTGCGTGGTCTCGTGCGACGACGCGATCAGGGCGTTCGCGGTCGATTTCATCGCATTGGTGCTTGAGCTGACGATGCCGAGCATTTCCTCGATATGGGTGCGGAACGAATCGATCGCGCTTTCCGTCAAGAGCCGGCGGTTTTCCTGCGCCAACATCGTCTCGCGCTGATGTTCTAGCCGCTGCTTCTCGGTGATGTCTTCGTGGGTCGCGACCCAACCGCCGCCCGGCATCGGCTGCCGCGTCACGCGCACGAGGTGGCCGTCGGCCAGCTCATCGACCCGGCTCGAAATCTTGTTGGACGACATCTTCTCCAAGGCGCCGAGCTTCTTGTCGACCGCACCCGCGCTGGTTTCGCCCTTGAGAATGCCGTGCGTCACGCGATGCCCGATGATGGCTTCGTGCGTGGCGCCGACCTTCAGCAGTTCCGGCGGCAGGCGGTACATGCTGGCATAGCGTTCGTTCCACACCACAAGCCGCTTGTTGGCATCGAACATGCACAGGCCGTGGGTGAGATTTTCCAGCGCCGTGTTGAAGCGCAGATTGGTTTCTTCGACCGACACCTGGCGCCGGATGCTGGCGGCCATGATGATCAGCTCAAGGAGCGTGAGAAAGATCACGACGGGGACGAAGATTCCACGGCGCTGTTGCGGATCGGCCAAAGCGCCGTGATGATCGGAGAGGATATAGAACAGGCCGAGCCAGAGAGCGGCGATCATCGCCACGCCAAGCAACGGCGCGGGCCATAACAAAGCGCGGAGCCATTGCAACAGGCGCTGGGCTGACATTTGGCCGTTTCCTCAACGGCTTAATGCCACGGCGGAAGTATGGATTTGGTTAAAGCACAGCCCCGGCAGGCCATCGAAATGCTAGACTGCCGGGCAAGAAAACAAGTGAGAGAACGAGCAAGAGAAACGGCAAAACGGGGAGAAACACGATGTTGGCGCCGGGCGCCTCCTTAAAAAACAGAATTGCCATGTTCAACGGCAATGCGCTGAAGATCGGCCTGTTCGGCGCCAATTGCTCGTCCGGGCGCTCCGCCACCAAAGTTCCGGAACGCTGGTCGGCGAGCTGGCCGGATTGTCTCAAGCTGGCGCGGCTCGCCGACCAAGCCGGCCTCGACTTCATGCTGCCGATCGCGCGCTGGAAAGGCTATGGCGGCGACACCGATTTTCACGGCCGCACGCTCGAGACCATCACCTGGGCGGTGGGCCTTCTCGGCGCGACCAAGCGCATGACCGTGTTCGGCACCGTTCACGCGCCGCTGTTTCATCCCCTGATCGCCGCCAAGGAATTCGTCACTGCCGACCACATCGGCGAAGGCCGCGTCGGCGTCAACATCGTGGTCGGCTGGAACGAAGGCGAATTCGACATGTTCGGCGTCAAGCAGCGCGAGCACGACACGCGCTACGACTACGCCCAGGAATGGATCGATATCGTCAAAGAGGCTTGGACCCGCGACGGCACATTCGATTTCGACGGACGTTTTTTTCAGCTCAAGGGCGGCCGCGCCTATCCGAAGCCTTACGGCGATACGCGGCCGCTCCTGATGAATGCCGGCTCGTCCGATGTCGGCCAAGCCTTTGCGCTGCGCAACTGCGACGCATTCTTCGTGGCGACCGCGGGCTCGCGGACCTCGCTCGCGGGCAGCGCCACCAAAGTGAACGAGGTCAAAGCCGCAGCGCTTACGCTCGGCCGCGACATCGAGGTCTTCACCGTCGGCCAGGTGATCTGCCGCCCGACGCAGCAAGAAGCCGACGATTATTATCAGCACGTCAATATCGAGAACGCCGATTGGGGCGCGATCGACGGCATGCTCGCCAATAAGAGCATCACGCCGCAGACCATCCCGCCCGAGGAATATGAGAGGAAGCGCCGCTACTTCGCCGCCAATGCGGTCGGCGGCTATCCGTTCGTCGGCACGCCGGACCGCATCGCCGAGGAGCTTGGCATCATCAGCCAAGCCGGCGTGCGCGGCATCGGGCTGTCCTTTGTCAACTATCTCGACGAGGTGCCGTATTTCTGCGACGAGGTGCTGCCGCGGCTGGAGCGTGCCGGCGTGCGGGTGAAGCGGTAACGTAGGGGTGACGTGGGCATCTCTTCGTGATGCATTGATCCGGCAATCGGGTTATGAACCAATGGCCCCCCATCTTCGTGCAATCCAGAAAAGTCCTGAGGTTACGTCCATGAATACCCAGATCCGTCCGCCACGCATCGGCCCGCAGCCGTGGGAGATCGTCCGCACCAAGCTCGACCAGTCGCTGCCCTTCGCCAATATGCGCGACACGCCGTATTACCGCGACGCGGTGTGGGAGCAGTTCTCCAAGGCCGAGTATGAGCGGCGCTACAAGGCGCTGCGGGCGAAGATGCGCGACCAAAAGCTCGACGCGCTCATCGTGCCCGGCGGCCCGAGCCATTGGAGCTTCGGCGGCGGCATGTTGTGGCTGACCGGCCATTGGGAATGGCATGCGCTCTCAAGCTATGTGCTGGTGCCGCTCGAAGGCGAGCCGACCATGATCTATTCGATGGGCGGCACGCATGCCGAGGCGGTGCGCCGGCAGGTCGAGGTCGCAGTGACCGACGTGCGGCATAGCCGCAGCGGCCGTTATGCCGACGTCATGGTGGAGCGGCTGCGCGAATTGAAACTCGAACGCGGGCGCATCGGGCTGATGGAGATCGATCCGCGGCACGGTGATTACCTGCCGGTCAATCAATTCAATGTGCTGCGCGACAACCTGCCCGGCGCCGAGCTGGTCTTCACCGAAGGCTTTCTCCATGAATTGCTGTCGATCCACAGCGCCGAGGAGCTCGATTGCGTGCGCAAGGCGGGCGTGCTGTGCGAGAACGCCATGAACGCCATGGTCGCGCGCGCGCGGCCAGGCGTGAAGGAATACGAGCTGCGCGCCGCTGCCGGCGCGGCCATTCTTGAAGGCGGCGGCGATATCGATTTTCTGATCATCGGCTCGACGCCGATGGCGAACCCGGCGATGGTGTTCGGCAATCCGCGGCCGTCGGCGCGCGTGCTGCAGAAAGGCGACATCATCAATATGGAATTGGCCGCCGGCTATCGCGGCTATACCGCGCAGATCGGCTCACCCATCTGCGTCGGCGAGCCGACCGAGATGGTGAAAAAATTCTGGCACGAGATCACGCTGCCCGGCTATCACAAGATCGTCGCCGAGATCGCGCCCGGGAGACCAGCGGAAGCGATGCGCGAGGCGAGCAAATTCTTCCGCAACAACGGCTACCAGTCGCGGCCGACGCAATGCCACGGCATCGATCTCGTCACCGACAAGCCGCATGTCGTCGCCGAGCATGTGTCGGCGGAGAAATTCGAGGAAGTATTGAAGCCCGGCATGGTGATCATGGCCGAGCCCAATCCGATCACGCCCGATGGGCTGTTCGGCATTTTCCTCGGCCATACTTTCATCGTGACCGAGACCGGCCACGAAGTGGTCGACGATTTTCCGCTGGAGATCGCGGTGGCGAGGTAGCGCGCCCTAGGCTTATCCCGGCATCAAAAACTTGAAGTCGCAGCCTTCGTCGGCGCCGAGGATCTGCTCGGCGAAGAGCCTTGCATAGCCGCGCTCAGGCGTCGCCACGACGAGCGGCGCCGCGGCGGCGCGTTTTTTCAGTTCGGCGCCGTCGACCAATAATTCAATCCGGCGCTGTTTGACCGAAAGCCGGATACGGTCGCCTGAGCGCACCAGCCCGAGCGGCCCGCCGGACGCCGCATCGGGCGTCACATGCAGCACGATGGTGCCGAAGGCAGTGCCGCTCATGCGCGCGTCGGAAATGCGGATCATGTCCTTGACGCCGCGCTGTGCCAGCTTTTTCGGGATCGGCAGATAGCCCGCCTCCGGCATGCAAGCCGGCGCATGCGGGCCGGCATTTTGCAGAACCAAAATATCGTTGGCCTCGACATCGAGCGCCGGATCGTCGATGCGCTTGGCGAGATCGGTCAGCGAGGAGAACACGACGGCGCGGCCCTCGTGCTCGAACAATTTTGCGTCGGCGGCCGAGCGTTTGAGAATCGCGCCCTTCGGCGCCAGATTGCCGAACAGCGCGACCAAGCCGCCCTCCGGTTCGAGCGGCGTGTCGCGCGTCGCGATGATCGTGCGGTCGACATAAGTCGTGTCGCCGCTCTTGTCGTCATCTTCGAGCCGCTCGCCGAGCGTCTCGCCGGTCACCGTCACGCAGTCGAGATGCAAGAGCGGCTTCAACTCGCGCAGCAGCGCGCCCATGCCGCCGGCTGAGCAGAAATCTTCCATATAGCCGTTGCCGACCGGCTTGAGATTGACCAGCACCGGCGTCTCGTCCGACAGCTTATTGAGCTGATCGAGCGACACTTTCACGCCGGCGCGCCCGGCAATGGCGGTCAGATGAATGACCGCATTGGTCGAGCCGCCAAGCGCGAGCAGAACGCGCAACGCGTTCTCGATTGATTTTTGATTGACGATCGCCGTCGGCGTGAGCTTGGAGCCGATCAGTTTCACCGCCGCCGCACCGGTTGCTTCCGCGGCGCGCAAGCGGTCGGCATGCACGGCGGGGATCGCGGCGGTGCCCGGAAGACAAAGACCGAGCGCTTCGGTGAGACAGGCCATGGTCGAGGCAGTGCCCATCACGGCGCAGGTCCCCGCCGTCACCGCGAGCTGGCCTTCGACCTGCGAGATTTCGTCGGCATCGATATCGCCGGCGCGATAGCGCGCCCAGAAGCGTCGGCAATCGGTGCAGGCGCCGAGCCGTTCGCCGCGATAGCGACCCGTCATCATCGGCCCGCCGATCAGCGAAATCGCCGGGCGGTCGGCAGAGACCGCGCCCATGAGCTGCGCCGGCACGGTCTTGTCGCAGCCGCCCATCAACACGACTGCGTCCATCGGCTGGGCGCGGATCATCTCTTCCGTGTCGATCGACATCAGGTTGCGGAATTTGAGACTCGTCGGGGTGAGGAAGACTTCGCCGAGCGAGATGGTCGGAAATTCGAGCGGCAGCGCGCCGGTGGCCAGCACCCCGCGCTTCACCGCGGCCAGGAGTTCGGGGAAATGGCGGTGGCAATTGTTGAAGTCCGATCCGGTAAACGCGATGCCGACCACCGGCTTGTCCAAAAACGCCTTCGAATAGCCCATGGATTGCGCGAACGAGCGCCGCAAATAGCGCGAAAAATCCTTGTCGCCGTAATCGGTGAGGCCGTCATTGAGGCCGGCAGCGCGTTCGGTCATGGGTCGGTCATGTCCTGATCTTGGCAGTGTCTCGCGGCAGTGTTCGGTCGGTCAATTGGCCCGTGATGCGGCGCATCACACTACCCGCATATAATTTGGGCCTAACTGCCGAATATTAAAGCGGTGCGGTGCAGCATTAGGAAGGGATTTAGTAATCGAATATGCGCACTTTCTAAATGTTCTCCAGCACTTTTACTGCCGCGGCGAAACGACGCCGAGAATGGCCGCCGAATTTCATAAAAGCCCGCTGCCGGCCTGGATCGTGCTGCCGTTTCTGTTCGCCGGCATGGTGGCGGTGCTGACGACCTGGGGCACCGGTAGCCTCCTCCTCGGCTTAGGGATAGCCTGCGTCGGCGCAGCTTCGGCAGCCTGGCGGTGCGAGCGCACGCTGCGCGCTGTGGTCGGCGCTATCGCTCAAATCGCAGCCGGCGACCGTTATGCGGCGCTGCCAAGCCGCGTTCACGGCGGCGCCGTGGCGCAAAGCGTCGCTGCCGCCGAAACCATGCGACAGGCGCTCATCGACGCCGACGCACTCGCGGTCGATCACAAGAGCCGCGACGCCGAAAGCCGGCTGCGCCAAGCCAATCGCGGCTTCTTCACCCAGCGCTTTCGCGGCACCGTCGACCAGCTCACCGGCACGTTTCAATCGGCCGGCGAAGAAATCCGCGTCACCACCGCCAATCTCGGCGCGCGCAACAAGGACATGTCGCAACGCACCGCGCATGCGGTCGAAGCCGCCACTTGCGCCAGCCGTGACGTTGCCGCGGTGGCGGAAGCCTCGCGCGACCTCCTCGACCTCATCGTGCAATGCACAGCCGAGGCATCCGCAGCCAAGGATGCGACCGACCGCACCATCGCCGATCTCGGCCACACCGATTCCACGGTACGCAGCCTGTCGGCGGCGGCGGAGCGCATCGGCGCCGTGGTCAAGCTGATCGAGGCCATCGCCTCGCAGACCTCGCTGCTTGCGCACAACGCCACGATCGAAGCGGCGCGCGCCGGCGCCGCCGGGCGCGGCTTCGCCGTCGTCGCCTCCGAGGTCAAGACGCTGGCGCAGCAAACCGCGAAAACCACCGGCGACATCAGCGCCCAGGTCCATGACATTCAGCAGGCAGTGAACAAGACGGTCGAAGCGATCGCCGGCGTGTCGTCGAGCGTGACGACCATGAGCAACGCCAACCGGCAATTGACCGGAATCCTCGATCACCAGGCCGAGGAGATCAATCGCATCGGCAATCGCGCCGAGCAGGTGGCCGGCGCAGTGGCGGGCGTGCTGCCGGAGATTTCGACCATTGCCTCAAGCGTCGAGGAGGCCGGCAACGGCGTCCTTGCCACCGCCGAGGATCTGCTCGGCCGCTCGCAATGGCGGATCGAGGCGGCGACGCATTATTTCTCCGATCTTGAATTCGGCGCCATCAAAGTCGGCATCATGCATTCGCTGTCCGGCACGCTGACCGCGAGCGAACGGCCGCTGCAAGAGCTCCTGGTCATGATGATCGAGCAGCAGAACGCGCGCGGCGGATTGCTGGGCCGGCCGATCGAGCCGGTCATCGTCAATCCGCATTCCGACCCGAAAGCCTATCCGGAGCTGGCGAAGAAGCTCATTCACGAGGACAAGGTCGCCGCTTTGTTCGGCTGCTGGAGCTCGGCGTCGCGCAAGGAGGTGCTGCCGATCGTCGAAAAGGACAACGCGCTGCTGTTCTATCCGAGCCAGTACGAGGGCGAGGAAACGTCGCCGAACATTTTCTATACCGGCGCGACGCCGCCGCAGCAGGCGATCCCCGCGGTCAATTTCCTCCGCGACCAAGGCATCGACCGCTTCTTTCTGGTCGGCACCGATTACATTTATCCGCGCATCACCAATGCCGTGCTGAAGGGCTATCTCGCCAGCGAGGGCGTTCGGGAATGTGCCGAACGCTATACCGCGCTCGGCCAATCGGATTGGTGCGAAGTGGTCGAAGACATCCGCCGCTTCGCCAAAGGCGGCAACGAGAGCAAGACCGCGATTGTCGCCACGGTGAGCGGCGACGCCAACGTTCATTTCTTCGGCGAGCTCACCAACCAGGAAGTCGCGGCGTCCGAAATCCCGGTGATGTCGCTGTCGATCACCGAAGCCGAGCTTCCCGCGCTGATGCGCTCGAATGTCGCCGGAAATTTCGTGGCGTGGAATTATCTGCACGCTTTCGATACGCCGGAGAACCGCACCTTCATCGCCGAATGGCGGCGCTTTACCGGCAAGCCGGACGCCGTGACCAACGATCCGATGGAAGCGACCTGGATCGGATTCCATCTGTGGGTGGCCGCCGTCGAAGCCGCCGGCACCACCGAAGTGGACAAAGTGCGCGCAGCGCTCGGCGGCAGGCGGTTCACCGCGCCGAGCGGCTTCTCGGTGCTGATGGACGGCAACACCAATCACCTGTTCAAGCCGGTGATGATCGGCCGCATCAGCGACGACGGCCTCATCCTGCCGGTCTCGGTCACCGAGGGCTTGGTGCCGCCCGAACCGTGGAGCCCGTGGCTCGGCAGTTCGCGATTTGCCAATACCGGCTCGATGCCGCAAGCGCGCGCCGCGGCCGAATAAGCACCGCGCCCATCAAGTCCACCGCATTTGATCTACCGCATATCAGCGCGGCGTTTTTTCCCGTATAGGCACCTCGACAAGCTCCCTGGAACGGCTCTAAAAAGGCGTTCGGATACTGAATTAGCTGGGCAAAAAGAACCAGGTTCCAAAAGACCAAGACCATGGATTACAGCGGCTTTTTCTCCGATGCGCTTCGACGCTTGCATAGCGAGCGGCGCTACCGGGTGTTCGCCGATCTCGAGCGCATCGCCGGACGTTTTCCGCATGCCGTGTGGCATTCGCCGACCGGGCCGAAAGACGTCGTGATCTGGTGCTCGAACGACTATCTCGGCATGGGCCAGAACCCCAAAGTGATCGGCGCCATGATCGAGACCGCGTCGCGCATGGGCACCGGCGCCGGCGGCACCCGCAACATCGCCGGCAACAGTCATCCGCTGGTCGAGCTTGAGCGCGAGCTCGCCGATCTGCATTGCAAGGAAGCAGCGCTGGTCTTCACCTCCGGCTACGTGTCGAACGAGACCGGCATTTCGACGCTCGCCAAATTGATGCCGAACTGCCTGATCCTGTCGGATGCCTGGAATCACAATTCGATGATCGAAGGCGTGCGTCAGGCGCATTGCGAAAAGCAGATCTTCCGCCACAACGACATGGCGCATCTCGAAGAGCTGTTGGCGGCGGCCGATCCGGCGCGGCCGAAGCTCGTCGTGTTCGAGAGCCTCTATTCCATGGACGGCGACGTGGCGCCGGTTGAGCGCATCTGCGATCTCGCCGCGCGCTATGGCGCAATGACCTATATCGACGAAGTCCACGCCGTCGGCATGTACGGGCCGCGCGGCGGCGGCATCAGCGAGCGCGACGGCGTCGTCGACCGCATCGACGCCGTCGAAGGCACATTGGCCAAGGCATTCGGCTGCCTCGGCGGCTATATCGCCGGCAGTGCGGCCCTGATCGACGCGGTGCGCTCCTATGCGCCGGGATTCATTTTCACCACCGCGCTGCCGCCGCCGGTCTGCGCCGCGGCGACGGCCGCGATCCGCCATTTGAAGACATCAAATTTCGAGCGCGAGCGGCACCAGGACCGTGCCGCGCGCACCAAGGCGGTGCTCGCGGCCGCGGCTTTGCCGGTGATGCTGAGCGAGACGCATATCGTGCCGGTCTTCGTCGGCGATCCGGAACTGTGCAAGCAGGCGAGCGATCTCTTGCTCTCCGATCACGGCATCTACATTCAGCCGATCAATTATCCGACGGTCCCCAAGGGCACCGAGCGGCTGCGCATCACGCCGAGCCCCTATCACGACGACCGACTGATCGACGCGCTCGCCGAGGCCCTGGTCGACGTCTGGCAGCGGCTGCGCTTGCCGCTCAAAGAGCGCGCGCTCGCGGCGGAATAAAACTCGCCTTCACATTACATTCGCGGCGGCGGCTCCTTCCGCGCCAGCCAGCGCGCGGCAATGCCGACCGTGATCGTCACCACCAGAAACCGCGCCAAGTGATGCGCCCCGACATAGACGGGGTCGAGATGCAGCGCCAGCGCCAGCACCATCATCGTGTCCTGCGCGCCGGGCGAAAACGCGATGACAATATTGGCGATCGAGAACGGAAAGAAATGCGCGACGATCAGAATGAAAACCGTGGCGACCGCCATGGATACCGCGAACGAGCCGAGCGCGGCGCCGAGATAGCTCACCAGCATGCGCAACGAGGTGTTGGCGAAGCGGGAGCCGACCAGCGCGCCAAGCGTGATCACCGACGACGAGCCGATCCACCACGGCAAAGCGGCGTGAACGAGATCGGCGCCGTGCAGCAGGCCGGATCCCGCCATGGCGCCGAACAGAAGCCCGCCGGGAAACCGCAGCCGTGCAAAGCCGATCGCGAAAGCGATCGCGACCACGACCAGCATGATCATCTGACCCAGCACCGCAAGATCCGCCTCGCCGCGCGGCGCGGTTATGGCCGGCACGACCAGCCCGAACAGCGCCAGTCCGTTCGGCAATCCGACGACCAGAAGCAGAACGCGCATCGTTTGCACGATGGCAATGGCGCGCAGGTCGCCACCGAGTTCCGTCGACAGCGAGATCACTTGCGCCATGGCGCCCGGGCTCGCGCCCAGTAGCGCCGAGAAGAGGTCCCAGCGATGCACGAAGCGCAGATAGGCCATGGTGGCGACCATCATGACGATGGAGCACAGCATCAGCAGTAGGATGCTGCCGGGCCAGGTCGTGACGCCGTGCAATGTCTCCGGCGTCACCACGGTGCCGAGCAGGATGCCGACGATCACGTAACAGATGCGCGCCAGCGGCAGCGGCACCCGCATCGGACGGCCGAAGAGCGCCGCCGCGGCTACGAAAACCACCGAGCCGGACACCAAGGCGGCCGGAAGATTGAGCAGGATGAAGCCGACGCCGCCGGCGAGCGCGATCGCCAGCGTCTCGGCCGTTTCGATCAGGACGCGCCGTTGCGGAAGGATGGGTCGCATTGACGCGCCCTGAATGCCCGTTGCGGCAAAGGCCGTCAACGCGCGCCGTTGGCTTATTTACTGAGACCTCACGGCCCCCTGCCCCGCCGATAGACAGGTCCGCCAAACTGTGGTGACCTAACCTAAAATCGGGCGCAAACGCCCGTAACATGCGTCATCACCACACGTCGGGGCGGGAGGTTTTAGGGTTAGGCCATGCTGCAAGGGTGGATCGTCGTCGCCATTGCGCTGGCCTATATCGGCCTGCTGTTTCTGGTCGCGAGCTATGGCGACCGTATGCGCGGCCTCGCCCGCGGCGCATCGTACCGGCTCCTGATCTATCCGCTATCGCTTGCCGTCTATTGCACGTCGTGGACATTTTTCGGCTCGGTCGGCATCGCCTCGCGCACCGGCTTCGACTTTCTCACCATCTATATCGGTCCGCTCTTGATGGTCGGACTTGGCTATCCGCTGATCATCCGCATCGTGCGGCTCGCCAAGGGACAAAACATCACCTCGATCGCCGACTTCGTCGCCGCCCGCTACGGCAAGAGTCCGGCGGTGGCGGCGACGGTGGCGCTGATCGCCATTATCGGAATGATCCCGTATATCGCGCTGCAGCTCAAAGCAGTGTCGGCGTCGGTCTCGACCATCCTCGCGCAGGCCGCGCCTGGCGGCACGCCGCTGCTCGGCGATGTCGCGCTGTTCGTCGCGCTGGCGATGGCGACCTTCGCCGTTCTGTTCGGCACGCGCCACACCGATGCGACCGAGCATCAGGACGGCTTGATGCTCGCGATCGCGACCGAATCCATCGTCAAGCTGATGGCATTCACCGCCGTCGGCATTTTCGTCACCTTCGTCATGTTCCACGGCCCATTCGATCTGTTCGCGCGCGCGATGGCGCAGCCGCGTGTCGCCACCATTCTGACCAACGCGCCGCAATTCGCGCCGTTCGCCGCAATGACGGCGCTGTCGTTCTTCGCGATCATCCTGTTGCCGCGGCAATTCCACGTCTCTGTTGTCGAGAACCACGGCGAGGCCGAGATCCGCCGCGCCGCCTGGATGTTTCCGGTCTATCTGGTGCTGATCAATCTGTTCGTGCTGCCGATCGCCATGGCCGGTCTGCTGACATTTCCGTTAGGCCATGTCGACAGCGACATGTTCGTCGTGGCGCTGCCGCTCGCCGCGCATGCCGAACTGATCACGCTCATTGCCTTTATCGGCGGCCTGTCGGCGGCGACCGCGATGGTGATCGTGGAGACGGTCGCGCTCTCCATCATGGTGTCGAACGACCTCGTGATCCCGCTGGTGCTCAAGCGCCGCGCCGCGCTGAACGGCGGGCCGAGCGACGCCGGTGCGCAGCTTCTGACGACGCGGCGCATCGCCATCTTCGTCATCATGCTGCTGGCCTACATCTATTACCGCTCCGCCGGCGAGGCGCAGTTGGCTGCGATCGGGCTGTTGTCCTTCGCCGCGGTGGCGCAGTTCGCGCCGGCTTTTTTCGGCGGTCTGCTGTGGCGGCGCGGCACCGCGCTCGGCGCCATCGCCGGCATGAGCTCAGGCATTCTGGTCTGGGCCTATACGCTTTTGCTGCCAAGCATTTCCGATGCCGGCATTGTCGGCCGGCACATCCTCATCGACGGGCCCTGGGGCGTGACCTTGCTGCGGCCGCAGGCGCTGTTCGGCTTCGACTTGCCGCCGCTGGTTCATGGCGTGCTGTTGAGCCTCGGATTCAACATCGCCTTCTACATTTGCTGTTCGCTGCTCCGCCGCCCGACCGCCATCGAGCATGTGCAGGCGGACCTGTTCGTGCCGTCGTCGCTGGCGCCGATGGCGCCGAGCTTCCGGCTGCGCCGCGCCTCGGTGACCGTCGAGGAACTGATTACGACCGTCGCCCGCTATCTCGGCGAAGAGCGCACGCGCGAGTCGTTCGCAAGCTTCGCCGTGACGCGCCGCATCGACATCGAGCCGCAGGCCGAAGCCGATTTCCAGCTGCTGCAATATGCCGAATATCTTTTGGCCTCGGCGATCGGCGCGGCGTCGTCGCGGCTCGTGCTGTCGCTTCTGCTGCGCAAGCGCAATGTTTCGACCAAGGCCGCGCTCAAGCTGCTCGACGATGCCAATGCGGCGATCCACTACAATCGCGAGATTTTGCAGACCGCGCTCGATCACGTCCGCCAGGGCATCGCGGTGTTCGACAAGGACCTGACACTGGTCTGCTGGAACCGGCAGTTCGGCGAGATTTTCGATCTGCCGCACGGCCTCACCCGCGTCGGCACGGCGCTTGCCGACATCCTGCGCCACGTCGGAGAGCACGCCGAGCGCAACGACAAGACAAGCGACGAGTTCGTCGCCGAGCGCATCGCCAATTACACGTCCGAGGACGAGCCGATCCTGGAACGCTTCGCCGACCGCGGCCTCGTGATCGAAGTCCGCACCAACCGGATGCCGCATGGCGGCCTGGTGACGACCTTCACCGACATTACGCCGAGTGTGAAGGCCGCCGAGGCGCTGGAGCGCGCCAATGCGACGCTGGAACGCCGCGTGCGCGAACGCACAGGCGAGCTGACGCGGCTTAATACCGAGCTCGAACGCGCCAAGGCCGAAGCCGACGAAGCCAACGTGTCGAAGACGCGCTTTGTCGCCGCCGCGAGCCACGACATTTTGCAGCCGCTCAACGCGGCGCGGCTCTATGTGACGAGCCTGAGCGAACGGCAGCGCGGCGGCGAAGAGTCGGATCTGGTGGCAAACATCGACGCCTCGCTCGAAGCGGTCGAGGAAATCTTTACCGCGTTGCTCGATATTTCGCGGCTGGATACCGGCGCGATGAAGCCGGAAATCGCCAATTTCCGCATCGACGATTTGCTGGCGCGGCTCGACGTCGAGTTCGCGCCGCTCGCCCGCGCCAAGGGGCTGAAACTCGTGTTCATGCCCTGCAGCCTGAATGTGCGCTCGGACCGCCGGCTGCTGCGGCGGCTCCTGCAAAACCTGATTTCGAACGCGATCAAATATACGCCCGAAGGCCATGTCCTGGTCGGCTGCCGTCGCCGCGGCGACAAGCTGCGCATCGAAGTCTACGACACCGGCATCGGCATTCCGCAGGCCAAGCGCCGCGCGGTGTTCAAGGAATTCCATCGGCTCGATCAGGGCGCGCGAGTGGCGCGCGGCTTGGGCCTTGGCCTGTCGATCGTCGAACGCATCGCCCGCGTGCTCGATTGCGAGGTCACGCTGCGCTCGAATGTCGGGCAGAATGGAACTGGACATGGCTCGCGCTTCTCCATCGAAGTGCTCCGGGCGACCGGCGTCGCCGCCGCGCCGAGATCGCGCGCTGCGCCGCGCCCCGATATTGGCCGGGTCGACGGCACGGTGGTGCTCTGCATCGACAACGAACGCGCCATTCTCGACGGCATGGAAACACTGCTTGGCGGCTGGAACTGCCGCACGCTCACGGCCGCCGATCTCGGCGAAGCTTTGGCCGCGATCAATTCAAGCGGCCTCGAGCCGGACGGGCTTCTGGTCGATTATCATCTCGACGGCGACCAATCAAATGACGGCAATGGCATCAGCGTCATCGCCGAATTGCGCCGCCGTCTCGGCCGACATGTCCCGGCGATCCTAATCACCGCCGACCGCTCGCGCCATGTGCGCGACGAAGCCCGCGCCGACGGCGTGCATGTGCTCAACAAGCCGGTGAAACCCGCGTCGCTCCGCGCATTGATCACGCAGTGGCGGGTGCAGCGGGTCGCTGCGGAATAATATTCAGGCTTCCTTCACCGGCACCTGTGGCCATTGCCCGGCTTCGATCTTGCCGGCGGCGATGACGGCCTGGGTGCGGCTCTCGACGCCGAGCTTTTGCAGGATGGCGGAAACGTGCGCTTTCACCGTCGCCTCCGACACGCCGAGCTCATAGGCGATCTGTTTGTTGAGGAGGCCGCCCGAGAGCATCATCAGGACGCGCACCTGTTGCGGCGTCAGCGTTGAGAGCCGCGCGATCACGGCGGCGCCTTCGCTATCGGCGTCGCGCGCCAGATCGACGTCGGGCGGCGTCCACACTTCGCCGCGCAGCACTTGCGCGACGGCCTGGCGCAATGCCTCGACGCCGAGCGTCTTTGGAATGAACCCGGACGCGCCGAATTCCATGCAGCGGCGGATGACCGCCGGATCGTCATTAGCCGAGACTACGACGATGGGCAGGCTCGGATATTGCGCGCGCAGATACATCAGGCCGGAAAAGCCGCGCACCCCGGGCATGCGCAGGTCGAGCAGGATCAAATCGACATCGCCGCCGCGCTCGAGCACTTCGGTCACCTCCTCGAACGTGCCGGCTTCGGCGATATCGGCGCGGTCGAACAGGCCGTTAACCGCTTCGCGCAATGCGCCGCGGAACAACGGGTGATCGTCGGCAATCAAAAGATGATGAAACACACCGTCGCTCAAAGATACGCCCCAATCAGTCGCACGACTTTGCGCGCCTATTGCATATTACCGCCGATCGTTGGGGCCGGTCCACAGTGCCGGGCATTTCTACTTTTCTTGCCCACCGCCCCAATGCCGCAGACGCTCCGAGGTGATGAACAGTAGCGGAATGAGGAAAATACCAAACACCGAGGCCGCGATCATACCGCCGAAGACCGGCGTGCCGACCGCGTGGCGCGTGAGGGCGCCAGCGCCTGTCGCAATTACCAGCGGAAAGAGCCCGAAGATGAAGGCAAAGCTTGTCATCATCACCGGACGGAATCGCAAGGCAGCCGCTTCGATGGCGGCCGCGTTGATGTCCTTGCCGAGCGCGCGCTGATCGACTGCGAAAGCGACGATCAGAATGCCGTTCTTGGCGGCAAGCGCGATCAGCACGACCAGCCCAATCTGCGCGTAGACGTCGAAGCTCAGTCCGGCAAGTGCCACCGCGCTCACCGCGCCGAGTACGCCGACGCTGACCGACAGCAAGGCAGGAATGGGAATGTTCCAGCTCTCGTAAAGCGCCACCAGAAACAAATAGGCGAACAGCACGGCGAAGCCGAGAATGCTGGCGGTATGTCCGCTCGCGGTCTTTTCCTGCAGCGCGGTGCCGGTCCATTCGTAGCTGAAACCCGGCGGCAAGGTCGCGTCCGAAATGCGCTCCATCGCCGCGAGCGCCTCGCCGGAACTGGCCGGCGGCTTCGGCGCGCCGTTGATGACGGCGGCGCGATAACCGTTGTAGCGCACCACCGTTTGCGGCCCCTGGACGAGCTTGGCCTCCGCCAAAGCCCGCATCGGCACCATGCTGCCCTTGGCGTTGCGCACATAGATCCGTTCGATATCGTCGATCTGCTGGCGAAAGCCCGTCTCGGCCTGGACATTGACCTGCCAGGTGCGGCCGAAGACGTTGAAGTCGTTGATGTAGAAGCTGCCGAGCGTCGACTGCAGCGCGTTGAAAATATCGCTGATCTTGACGCCAAGCACCTGCGCCTTGTCGCGATCGATATCGAGATAGATCTGCGGCGTGTTGGCGGCGTAGGTGCTGAACACGCCGGCGAGCTCGCGCTGCTGATTGGCCGCAACCAATAGCCCGTTCATGACCGCCGCAACGTCGGTCGGCGACTGGCCTTGCAGGGCTTCCAGGACATATTGGAAGCCGCCGGTATTGCCCAGGCCGAGGATCGGCGGCAGGTTGAACGGAAAAGCGATGGCGCCCGGAATGGCGGACAGCTGCGGCCGCAGCTTGGCGATGATCGCGCCCGCGCTCTGCGCCGGATCGGTGCGGACTTCATAGGGCTTGAGCCGGATCACAAAGAACGCCTGGTTCGACGACGCGACATAATCGATGAAGTTCAGCCCGACCACGGACAGCACGCCTTCGACGCCGGGGATCGGCTTGACGATGTCTTCGACTTGTTTGACCACCGCTTCGGTGCGGGGGATCGAAGCGCCTTCGGGCAGCCGCAAGGCGGCAAAAATCGCGCCCTGATCCTCGTCGGGCAAGAAACTCTGCGGCGTCTTGCTGAAGACGAACACTGCGGCCGCGAGCACGCCGGCGACGACCACGACGCCGATAATCGCGACGCGCGCCAGGCGCCGCACGATCGCCACATAGCCGTCGCGGGCTTTGTCGATGCCGCCCAGCACGCGGCGCATGATGCCGCTGGTGCGCTGGCCGCGCTTTAAGAGCACCGAGCACAAAGCCGGGCTCAGAGTCAGCGCATTGAGCGCCGAGATCAGCATCGCGATCGAAACGGCGACCGCGAATTGCCGGAACAATTGCCCGCTGATGCCGGGCGTGAAAGCGACGGGAACGAATACCGACAGCAGGACCAGCGTGATGGCGAGGATCGGGCCGGTGATTTCGGACATCGCCTTCTTGCAGGCGTCCGGTATCGAAAGCTCGGGCTCCTCCTCGATCACCCGCTCGATATTCTCGACCACGACGATGGCATCGTCGACGACGATGCCGATGGCGAGCACCAGCGCCAACAGCGAGACGGTGTTGGCCGAGTAGCCGATCATCAGCATGACCGCGAATGTGCCGATGATCGATACCGGCACCGCGATCAGCGGAATGAGCGTGGTCCGCAATTTGCCGAGAAAGAGGAACACCACGACGGCAACGAGGATGATTGCAATCACCAGTGTCCGCACCACCTCGACGATGGTCGCGGTGACGAACACCGTGGTGTCGAAGAACATGGTATAGGTGAGGTCGGCGGGAAACCGGGCCGAAAGCGTCGTCATGGTGTCTCGCACCTGCTTCGCCACCTCGACGGCGTTCGAGCCCGGCGACTGGTAGATGCCGAGCGCGGCCGCTGGCGCGCCGTTAAAGCGGCTATAGCGGTCCTGCGATTGCGCGCCCATTTCGACGCGGGCGACGTCGCTAATGCGCACCAGCGAACCGTCGGCATTGGCGCGCAGGACGATGTTGGCGAATTCCTCTGGGCGTGTCAGCCGGCCCTTGGTCTTGATATTGATCTGGACCTGTTGCTCGTTGGTCGTCGGTGCGGCGCCAATGCGGCCGAGCGCGGCTTGCACGTTCTGGCTCTGCACCGCGACGATGACGTCGTTCGGCGTGAGGTTGAGTTCGGTCAGCCGGTCCGGATCGAGCCAGATGCGCAGCGAATAATTCAGCGGGCCGAACAGCACGACTTGGCCGACGCCTTTGATGCGCGCCAGCGTGTCGATGACATTGATGACCGCATAATTGCTGAGATAGACGGCGTCATAGGTGTTCTTCGGCGAATAAAGATTGATGACTTGAAGAAGCGCCGCCGATTTCTTGCGCACGCTGAGCCCCGAGCGCGACACTTCATCGGGCAATTGCGGGATGGCGAGGCTGGCGCGGTTCTGCACATTGACGGTATTGATGTCAGGATCGGTGCCGAGCGCAAACGTCACGTTGAGCGTATAGCTGCCATCGGAGCCGCTCGCCGATTGGTAATAGAGTGCGTTGTCGACGCCGTTGACCTGTTCTTCGATGGGCTGCGCCACCGTGGTCTCGACCACTTCGGCATCGGCGCCGGGATAGTTGGCGGTCAGCGTGACCTGCGGCGGCACGATTTCGGGAAATTGCGCGATCGGGATCGCCGAAATGGCAATGAGGCCGGCCAGCGTGATGACGATGGCGATGACGATCGCGAATCTCGGCCGATCAATGAAAATATTGGAAAACATTGGCCTGAATGTTTGGGCTGAATTTTCGGTTCAATTTTCCGGCACGACAGTCGCCGCCACGATTTGTCCGGGACGCACTTTCTGAATGCCGTCGACGATGACGAGTTCGCCCTCCTTCAGCCCACTCGCCACCTCGACGTCCTTGCCGTGTTCGGGCCCGGTCGTGATGCGCCGCTGCTCGACCTTCTTGGCATCGTTGACCACCAGCACGTAGTGGCCGGCCTGATCCAACAGCACGGCGGCTTGCAACACCATTAACGCGTAACGCGGCTTGCCGCGCTCGACGATGACGCCAACGATGCCGCCCGGGTTCAGGACGCCGTCCGGGTTCGGCAATTGTGCGCGCGCCGTCACGGTGTCGGTATCGGTCTGGACTTGAACGTCGAGGAAGTTGGTGAGGCCGGGATGCGCGTATTCCGTACCGTCGGGCAACCTGATGTGAACGACGACGTGTGGATCCTTGTCGGGGGATGCGGCGACTCGCTTGCGGTAGGCGATAACATCGGCTTCGCTCGCCTGGAACGTGACATAGATCGGATCCTGGCTGACGATGGTCGCCAGAGTCCCCGTCGACGGACCGACCAGATTGCCGACGGTGAAATTGGCGATGCCGATCCGGCCGTCGATCGGCGAGAAGATCTCGGTATAGCTGAGATTGATCTTGGCCTGCTCGAGCAACGCTTGCGCCTGCAAAATGTCAGCCTGCGCGGACTGCTCGGTGGCCAAGTTCTGATCGACCGTCGATTGCGGTACGTTCTGGTTTTTCACCAATTCCTGGGAGCGCTTCAATTGCAGATTGGCATTGACCTCATTCGCCTTGACCTTGGCGAGATTGGCGGCCTGCTGGTCGACCTCGGCTTTATATGTGTCCGGCTCGATGCGAAACAGCAGGTCGCCGGTCTTGACCATCTGCCCTTCGGTGAAATTGCGCTGCCCGATGAAGCCGGTCACGCGCGCGACAACGTCGACTTTGTCGACCGCGACGATGCGGCCGATGAAGTCGCCGGTCTCGGTCACCTGGCGGCTCGCCACCGGGCTTACGGAAACCGCCGGAGGAGGCGCTGCGTTCTGTGCCGCGGCCGCACTGCAGCCGGCAATGACGACAAGCATGCCGATAGCGGCTTTCATGCTCAGTCCGTGCATTGGCCTTCGCTCCACGCTTGGCGCACAACACTCGGCGCAAATGTGCACCAATTTTCCCGGCGTGTCGCGCCCCGGTGTTGCCAGAGCCAGAACCGCCGCGCGGAATGCGGGAACCTGTTACATTTATCGAGGTGACGACGGCGAGACCTAGCTCGCTCTCGTCTCCTTTGGTGGGGAGGCTTTGACGTCCAACACGTCCGGCGTTACCGCCGTATCGCCGTGGCCGTTCATGCCACCGTGGGCGCCCTCGCGTAAGCGGCCGAACCGCGCGGCGAGAAAATCGACGAAGGTTCTGGTTTTGGCGGAGAGATTGCGGCTCGGATAGACGGCATAGACCGGCGTCTCATGCGTCTTGTATCCCGGCATGATGCGAACCAAGCGGCCGGCCTCGAGGTGGGCCTCGACGAGATAATCCGGCGCCAGGAGCAGTCCGCAGCCGTTGAGCGCCGGCGGCAGCAGCACGTCACCGCTATTGGCTTGAAAGCGTCCGGAAATATGCGCGGTTTCTTCCTTGCCGTTGCGATCGACAAAGCTCCAGACGTTCTGCGGCGCGGCATGCGTATAGATCAGACATCTGTGCTTGGTGAGATCGGCCGGCGCATGCGGCGCGCCGTGCTTTTCTAGATAGGCGGGCGCCGCGCAGAGTATGACTTCAAGCGCGTAGAGCTTGCGCGCGATCAGGCTCGAATTGGCGAGGTGGCCGAAGCGAATGCCGAGATCGAAGCGTTTTTCGAGTAGATCGACGTAAGGGTCGTCGAGACTGAGATCGATCGATACGTCCGGATAATTCATGAGATAGTCGGCGACCACGGGGGCGAGCAGATGGGTGCCGAACGAGACCGGCGCGGTGACACGCAATTGACCGCGCGGCGAGGTTTGCATATCGCTGGCCGCGGCCTCGGCGTCTTCCATTTCGGCCAGGATACGCACGGCGCGCTCGTAATAATCCTGCCCCGCTTCAGTGGCGCTGACGCGGCGCGTGGTGCGGTTGAGAAGCCGCGCGCCGAGCCGCTCCTCGAGCGTCTGCACATGTTTGCTGACCATCGCCGGCGACATGCTGAAGTGACGCGCCGCCTCGGCAAAGCTCGCGGAATCGACGACTTTGGTGAATACGGCCATTCCGACGAAACGATCCAAAGGCGCACTCCTGAGCCCGGCCGGGAACTATCCTTCCCCATTTATGAGGGGCGCGGCGATCCACCACGCCCGCCGCTATCATTGCAGCAATGTGCAAACTGCATGAACCGCAAAAAAGGCTTGCCGCAATTGCGCTTAACCGCAGCTGCCGAGGAACTGCAGCACCACTTCGCGTTGGTGCGGACGGGCGCGGTGCTCGGCGACATAGATGCCCTGCCAGGTGCCGAGCGCCAATGCTCCTGCCATGACCGGGACCTGCAGCGACACGCCGTTGAGCATGGATTTGATATGCGCCGGCATGTCGTCCGGCCCCTCCACTAGGTGGACATAGCCGGCATGCGCCGGCGCCAGCCGCTTGAGCGCGGTGACGAGATCGGTGCGCACATCGGCGTCGGCATTTTCCTGAATGACGAGCGACGCCGAGGTGTGCTTGATATAGAGCAGCAGCGCGCCGTCCCGCGCCTTGACGGTTTCAAGAAATGACACAGCGTCGCGCGTGACTTCGAAGAAACCCTCGCCGGACGTCGCCACGGTCAAAATTGCCGTCGCGATGGTCTCGACGCGCGTGGTCGTGACGGCCGATAATTTCCTCAAGCGGCCTCATTTTTTTGGAGCATGATCTTATCCGAAAACCGGTATCCACTTTTTCGGGATGCTCTAGCTTTTGTTCAAGATCTGCTGCTGCGCCCGCTCGACCATCTCCTTGAAGCGATGCCAGACCCGGTTGGCAAAATCGGCCATGCGGTTGATGTCGGCGTCGCTCGGCAGCGGCACGGTGATGCTGTTTTGCGCAACCGGCGGCTCCGGCATCGCACCCGGCGGCAGCGGCAGACCGCGCGACAGAAGGTCTTTCTTCAGCGCACCGTTCTCGGCGCGCAGCCGCCCGATCTCATTTTCCAGCACGGCGCGATCCTCGGGCGACGCCTCGCAGGCCCAACCCACCGTCTTCCGGCTGCACAGCGCGACCTGGCCGCTCTGGGTGTCGAGCCGCACCACCCCGTCGGCGGTCTTGTTGAAGACGTAGCGGCCGCCGGCGCTATCGGGCGTCGCGTCGTCGGCCATTGCCGGCACCGTGACGGCCAAGATTGCGGGACCCAACAAGACTGCGGGACCCAACAAGACCGCGGGACCCAACAAGACTGCGAGACCCAAAATGGCGAACCCACTGGCGGCGCTTTTCAGGATCATCATCTCGACCTCCCACGCTCTCTGGAGCAACGCCGATCTTAGAACGTCTTGCCGGTCTTGGCAGCGCGCAAAAAGGCTTCGCCAAAAAGTCTTGTGTGCGGTCAAATTTTCTCATGACTTCAAGTGCTTAGAAGAGGTCAGCCGTTCTTGACTTGGGTGGACCCAGTCAGTATGGTCCGCGCGGCTTCAAGGTGCGCGCGTGCTGCCGTTGCTGAACGCCGCGAGTGTCGGGACCGGATATCGGGACCATGAGCGACGCACGCGAAAACGGCGACCGGGGCAAGCAGCTTACCGACGAGGCCGCTCTCTCCGCGAGGCTTCAGCGGCTCAACGAAGATCTCGGCCAGGCACGCAGCGCGGGCCGGACTTCGGAAAGCTCTGAGGCGGATCGGGCGGCAACTGCATCCGGTTACGCCAAGGGCTTTCGGCTCTCCAGCGAACTCGTTGCAGGTGTCGTGGTCGGCGCCGGCCTCGGCTGGTTCATCGATCGCTGGTTCCGCACCGCGCCATGGGGGCTGATGATTTTCCTTCTGCTGGGCTTTGCGGCGGGCGTGCTCAATGTTATGCGCTCCGCAGGAGTGGTGGCGAGGAACGCACTCGACGGCCACGACCCGGGCAACCGGAAAGAATAAACTCACGGCGCATTAAGCTCACGGCGCATTAAGCTCACGGCGCATTGGCGCCAGGGTCGAATAAGGCGACATCCAGGGCGGCGAACAGGACCATGCAGGTCGATCCGATACACCAGTTCCAGATCGAGAACCTGATGCCCATGACCTCGATGGCCGGGCATGACATCTCGTTCACGAATTCCGCGCTGTACATGTTCATCATCGTCGGCGCGGTTTCGCTCCTGCTCATCGGCGCGACGGCGCCGCGCGCCGTGATCCCGGGGCGTCTGCAATCGATCGCGGAAATCTCCTACGAATTCATCGCCAACACGGTGCAGTCTTCGGCCGGCACCGAAGGCATGAAGTTCTTTCCCTTCGTGTTCACGCTGTTCATGTTCGTCTTGTTCGCGAACGTGATCGGGCTCATTCCGTATTCGTTTACGGTGACAAGCCAGCTGATCATCACCGCGGCGCTGGCGCTGCTGGTGTTCTTCATCGTCGTCGGTTACGGCTTCTACCGGAACGGCCTGCATTTTTTCAATCTGTTCGTGCCCAAGGGCGTGCCGAAACTGATCCTGCCGGCGATCGTCTTCATCGAAGTCTTGTCGTTTCTGTCGCGGCCGGTGTCGCATTCGGTGCGTCTGTTCGCCAACATGCTGGCCGGCCACATCACGCTTCAGGTCTTCGCCGGGTTCATCATCATGCTGGCCGGCGCCGGCGTGCTCGGCTGGTTCGGCGCGGCGCTGCCGTTTTTCATGGTGGTCATGCTGACTGCGCTGGAATTCCTGGTGGCATTCCTGCAAGCCTATGTCTTCGCCATTCTCACCTGCATCTATCTCAATGATGCGATTCATCCGGGCCACTGAGACCAAGTCTTCACAACGCAACACGTCGCACCAACCGCAAAGAGGAGTTTCGTTATGGATCCGATCGCCGCGAAATATATCGGGGCTGGCATTGCCTGCATCGGCATGGGCGGCGCCGGCGTCGGCGTGGGCATCATCTTCGGCAGCTACCTTGCCGCAGCGCTGCGCAATCCGTCAGCGGCCCAAGGCCAGTTCGGCAACCTGATCTTCGGCTTCGCCATCACCGAAGCGCTCGGCATTTTCTCGCTGCTGATCGCGCTGTTGCTGCTGTTCGGGCTCTAAGCTTTCGCCGCAACGGCAGATCTTAGGCAGAACATAATGGCCGAACCGACCGCCCATACCGAGCATCCCGCAGGGAAGACTGCGTTTCCGCCGTTTCAGGCGGAGCATTTCCCGTCGCAGCTGCTGTGGCTCGCGGTCAGCTTCGTGCTGCTCTACGTGCTGATGTCGCGGATCGCGTTGCCGCGGATCGGCGCGATCATCGCCGAGCGCGGCAAGCTGATCGCCGATGATCTTGCGGCGGCCGAACGCCTCAAGGAACAGTCGAACGCGGCGAACGTGGCCTATGAGAAGTCGCTCGCCGATGCGCGCAGCCGCGCCCAGTCGATCGCGAGCTCGACGCGGGAGAAGCAGGCCGCCGAGGCCGCGGCCGCGCAGAAGCGGCTCGAGGCGCAGCTCCACGAGCGGCTCGCGGCGGCGGAGCAATCGATCGCGACGACGCGCAGCGCCGCCATGGGCAATGTGCGCGGTATCGCGGCCGACACCGCTGCGGCGATCGTCGAGCGCCTGATCGGCAAGGCCCCGGCCGATCGCGAAATCGCCGCCGCGCTTGACGCCGGCAAGAGCTGAGCACGGCCATGATGGAAACCGAAAACTGGGTCGCTCTTGGCTTCTTCAGCTTTCTCGCTTTGCTGGCTTATCTCGGCGTCCACCGCAAAGTCTTTGCTAGTCTCGATGCGCGTCAGGCGCGCATCAAGTCCGAGCTCGACGCCGCGCGCAAGCTGCGCGAGGAAGCGCAGACGCTGCTCGCCGAATTCGAGCGCAAGGGCCGCGAGGCGGAAGGCGAAGCCGAGGCCATTATCGCCAGCGCCAAGGTCGAGGCCGAACGGCTTGCCGCCGAAGCCAAAGCGCGGATGGAAGACTTTGTCACGCGCCGCACCAAGATGGCCGAGGCGAAAATCGCCCAGGCCGAGACGCAGGCGCTCGCCGATGTGAAATCCGCCGCGGCCGATGCCGCGGTTGCCGCAGCCGAACGAATTCTGTCGGTGTCGGCCAAGGGCAAGGTTGCCGAGGACCTCTTGGCGAAGGGTATCGAGGACGTCAAAAACCGCTTCAACTGACGTCGGTCTTGCTTCTTCGCATCCGAGACTTTTCCTTTAAATTCAAATCAATTGACGGGCGTCTTGGGCGCCGCACGCCGGCTTGATTTTCCAAGGTGGGCGTCACACTTCTGAGGTTGCGGGTGGCTGGGACATTGCGAAGGAGAGAGAGCCTCCGACCGCGAAGCAAACACCCTGTGGTCAAACGTCTTTTGCTCTCGGCGTTCCTGCGCCCGGCCGGCTTGCGACCGAGCTCTTCGCCCGTGGCGCCCGCACCGTCGTTGCCGACATGCGGGCGCTCAAAAGCGCGGTGACCGATTTGCGCGGCTGGTGATCCGCAATCGCAATGATGGGTACGTCTAACCGTCAGCCCGTCGGCGCGTTCGGATTGGGCTTGGGCTTCGCCCTGGGTTTTGCGGCCGGCGCGGGCTTGGCGGTAGCCGAAAGCTGATCGAAGCCGATATAGACCACATAGTTGCCGAGCTCCCATTGCGGCGTCGGCAACGGGAAGCTCAAGCCCTCCTCGATATGGGTGAAACTGGCGCCGTCGGCGTTGGTGACGTCGACCGGAATCTGGATGAATCTGGTGGTGACCACTTTGGTGCCCGAGGACGGCGCGTCGACCACCGCGATGCGGAGCGGCACGTCGACGTGACCGGGCCCGCCGGCCGGGCCGACGATGATGCGGCCCTGCACGCCGACTTTCATCACCATCTGGCCCGCGACTATAGCGCATTCGCGCGCGGCGCGGACAAAGCTGCCCTGGTATCGCAGCGTCATCGCTTCGTTGCCGCCGTCGGGCGGCGGCGGCGGGATGATCAAAGTCGAGGCACCCTGGCGGACATCGATGAACGGGCAATCGACATCCGGCTGCGCATTGGCCACCGGCTGCGGCGACTTATCGGACGCGCCCGAAAAGAAATTCGCGACCTTGTCTTTGAAGGAAGGCGAGCTCGGCGGCGCGGGCGGAGGCGGCGCGGAAGGCGGTGGTGCGGCTGTGGCCGTGGTGCCCGCCGGCACGGACGATGTCGGCACGCCGATGCTGCCGCTGCCGGTGCAACCCTGAGCCAGCAGCACAATCGCGAGCAGGGCTGCGACCGGTAAACGATCGCCCCACTTTATCGGTTGAAAGTCGCGCCGCATCCCCAATTCATCGCCATCCCACTGCGCCCGATCTTTTCCGAACCGTGTCCGCTCTCGGAGCAAGCCCGAGGGCAGGCTTTTTCGGGACCGTGCTCAATCGCGATGCCCAGGATTTTATACCAAACCAACCGTGGCCATCCCAAGGCGGTTAATCGCCACCCTACCCTCCCCCGCAATCGGGCGATGGAAAGCGAGGGGGTATGGTTAAAGCGGTCAGGATTTGGCGGCATCCTTGAGGCGGGCAAACAGCAGATGGTCCTGCCAGGCGCCGTTGATGCATAAATATTCCCGCGCATAGCCCTCGCGGACGAAGCCGTTTTTCTCCAACAGCCGGATCGACCCGGCATTGGTCGGGATGCAGGCGGCCTCCAGGCGATGCAACCTTAGCGTGGCAAAGGCAAAGGGAATAACCGCGCGGACCGCCTCCGTCATATAGCCCTGGCGTACGAAGGGCAGGCCCATCCAATAGCCGAGACTGCAGGCCTGGGCGACGCCGCGGCGGATATTGGCAAGCGTCAGGCCACCGACCAGCGCGCCGTCGGAATAGCGCACGATCAGAAAGGCATAGCCCTGGTCGCTACGCAGGTCCTCGGTATAGCGCTTGATCCGCCGCCGAAACGCGCTGCGGGTCAGATCGTCATCCGGCCAGGTCGGCTCCCATGGGATGAGGAAATCGCGGCTGGCTTCGCGCAGCGCCGACCATTCCTCGTAGTCGGTCATTTGCGGCGTGCGCAGCAAAAGGCCGTCGCCCTCGGCGGTCGGCAATGGCTCGGTAAAGTTGATGGTGCGGAAAAACGCCATCGGACCAACTTGCGACCAGGCTTGCGACGAACGCGTGACCCTTCGAAACGCCGGCGGCGGTTCGTCAGGCAGCCTGACGAGTCAGACTTTCCGCAATCGCGGCGGCACTTTCAAGTCCGGAGCCCAAACCCATCACGGCGGTGGCGAGCTTGCCGCGCCGCAGCAGGCCGCGGCCCGCCGCGCGCGCGCTTTCGACCGTGACGGCTTCGACCCGCGCCACCAATTCGTCGAGCGGAATGGTGCGGCGGCGCGTGATCATCTGCCGCGCCAATTGCTCGATGCGGGCGCCGGAGCTTTCCAGCGCCATGAGCAGGCCCGCCTTCATTTGCGCCTTGGCGCGCGCGACCTCGGCCTCCGAAATGGTGTCCGCGGTGCTCGCGATCTCGTCGACAATCACGCGCATCAGTTCCGAGGTGTCGGCGGCGTCGGTGCCAGCATAGAGCCCGAACATGCCGACATCGGAATACGGCACGTGAAACGAATAGATCGAGTAACACAGCCCGCGCTTCTCGCGTGCTTCCTGGAACAGCCGGGACGACATACCGCCGCCCAGAATATTGGTGAAGACCTGCAAGCTATAGAGCTCGGGATCGGTGATCGAGACGCCGGCAAGGCCGAGCGCGATATGCACCTGCTCGAGCTCGCGCTTCTCGACATGGGTGCCGCCGCCGAAACGCGCCGGCTCCGGCGCCGGACTGGCGGGGCCATTGAAGGAGCCGAACTGTTTCTCGACTTCCGCCAGCACCGCCTGATGGTCGACCGCTCCGGCCGCGGCCACGACGATATCCGGCGCGCGATAATTCCGGGTGAGATAGTGGCGCAGCTTATCGCCGTCGAACGAGCGCACCGTTTTCGGTGTGCCGAGGATCGAGCGGCCGAGCGGCTGATCGGGGAACGCCATCACGTTCAAATGCTCGAAGATGAGATCGTCCGGCGTGTCGGCGACAGCGCCGATCTCCTGGACGATGACGTTCTTCTCGCGCATCAATTCCGTAGAGTCGAAGGCCGGCTCGGAAAGAATGTCAGCAAGCACGTCAAGCGCGAGCGGCACATCGGCCTTGAGCACGCGCGCGTAATAGGCGGTGCTTTCGGCGCCGGTCGCCGCGTTGAGATCGCCGCCCACGGCCTCGATCTCTTCGGCGATCTGGCGCGCTGAGCGCCGCCGCGTGCCCTTGAACGCCATATGTTCGAGGAAATGCGAAATGCCGTGCTCGTCGTGATGCTCGTCGCGGCTGCCGGAAGCGACCCAGACGCCGAGCGAGGCCGTTTCGAGATGCGGCATCGCGTCGGTTACCACATTGATACCGGACTTCAGGGTCGTTACCTCAACACTCATGCTGCCGCTCCTTCCTGCGCCGCGCGGCTCGTCGCAAGGACGAAACGCTCGACCGCAGCTTGATCCGCCGGCAGCACAGTGACGCGCTCCGGACGCTGATTGATGTTGGAAAGCCAATCGGGCAGATGCGGCCGCGCCGCGCAGGCTGCCTCGACCGCATCGGGAAATTTCGCCGCATGCGCGGTGGAGAGCACCACCATCGGCACTGCGGGATCGCGCTGTTCCTTCTCGGCGACCGCGATACCGACAGCGGTATGCGGATCGACGAAATTGCCGGTTTCGCGCTTGACCGCGCGCATGGTGGCGGCGACCTCGTCTTCGCCGGCGCGGCCGGCGGCGAACAGGCCGCGGATGTAAGCGAGCGCCGGAGCCGACAGCGAAAACCGCCGCGACTGCGCGAGCGATCCCATGATCGCCCTGATCGCGCCCGCGTCACGCTTATAGGCGTCGAACAGCAAGCGCTCGAAATTCGACGACACCTGAATATCCATCGACGGCGACGTCGTCGGAACGACCTCGCGCAGCTCATAGGTGCCGGTCGCCAGCGTCCGGACCAAAATGTCGTTGACATTGGTGGCGATGACCAGCCGGTCGATCGGCAGGCCCATGCGTTCGGCGACATAGCCGGCATAGATGTCGCCGAAATTGCCGGTCGGGACGGTGAAGGCGACTTTGCGCGCCGGCGCGCCGAGCGCGACCGCCGCCGTGAAGTAATAGACAACTTGAGCGACAATGCGCGCCCAGTTGATCGAATTGACGCCGGACAGCCGCACCCGATCGCTAAAGGCATGGTGATTGAACAGGCCTTTGACGATGGCTTGGCAGTCGTCGAAAGTGCCCTCGACGGCGAGCGCGCTGACATTGCCGGCGTCGGCCGTCGTCATCATCCGCCGCTGCACGTCGGAGACGCGGCCTTGCGGGAACAGCACGACGAGATCGACCTGATTGCGGTCGCGGAAGGCTTCGACGGCGGCGCCGCCGGTGTCGCCGGACGTCGCCACGACGATGGTGCGGCGTTCGCCGCGCACCGCGAGCGCGTGGTCCATCAGGCGCGACAAGAGCTGCATCGCCAGATCTTTGAAGGCGAGCGTCGGCCCATGAAACAGTTCGAGCGCGAACGTATTGACGCCGAGCTGCGCCAGCGGCGCCACCGCGGGATGGCGAAACGTGCCATAGGCTTCGCGCGCCATGCGGGCGAGATCGGCTTCGCCGAGCGCATCGCCAACAAAAGGCCGGATCACTTCGACGGCGACTTCGGCATAGGGCCGGCCGGCGAAGCCCGCGATCGTTTCGGGATCGAGCCGCGGCCAGTGTTCCGACGGGGTGTCCGGCACATAGAGGCCGCCGTCGCGGGCAAGACCCGCGAGCATGACCTCGGCGAAGCCTGATGCGGGGGCAGCACCCCTGGTCGAGACGTAGTGCACCTTGTGGCGATCCCAGATGGCCGGACGGTCCCTGGCCGGAAGCATTAACTTATTGATTCCGAATGATATTTACCAGGGGTCGGCCGCGGCCGCCCGGGGTGATAACGCCGGAACCGCCATCACAGTAATAGGAAAACCGAGGCCTCCACAAGGAAGCGCGGAAGGGTCCGGACGGGCCGAATCGGGGGCCCAAATGGGGGTTTACGACCCCTCCTCCGCCCCTTCGCCGCGCCCCGAGGTGAGCGCCCAGGAGATAAAAACTCCGGCCAATACGGCGGCGAGCCCGAACCAGGTCAGCGCGTATTGCAGATGGTTGTCGGGCAGGCTCACCACGAGCCTGCCGGGCTGCGGCAAGCCGCCGGGCGGCACCGGCGTCTCCTGTTCGACATAGAACGGCGCGACGGAACCAAGCTTCTTCGCCGCGGCAATCGCCGCCGGGTCGCGCGCGAACCAGAGATTGTGCGCGGCATCGTCGGCCGGCGTGAACCAATGCCGGCTGTCCGGCCAGCGCATCACGCCTGTGAGCGCGACCAGACCTGACACTTCGCCCTCCGGGCGCGATTTCGGGTCCTTGCGCGCGTCTGGCACGAAGCCGCGATTGACGATGACGATGCCGCCGTCGGCGAGCCGCGCCGGAGTGAAGACCCAATAGCCCGGACCGGCGTCCGACACGTCAGGACGAAACGCCGATGCTGAGGCAAAGACCAAGGCTTCGTTGTCGTTCTGAAATTGCGCGGTGAAAGTCACGCGGCGGTATTCGTCGCTCGCTTGTTCCAATCCCGGCCAATCGCGCGCGGGCGGCAGCGCCTGCGGCGGCGCAGCGAGCCGCCCGGTCAGCGCCGTGACCAGCCCTTCCTTCCACGCCTTGCGCTCCAACTGCCAGACGCCGAGCCCGATGAGGATCGCAAAGGCAAGGATCGCCGGCACCAACAGGCCGAGCCAAGAACGGCGACCTGAACGCTGGTGTTTGCTCACGGCTGATCGGCGCCGAAGCGGCCTTCCGCCGCCTTGTGATGGAACTGCAGCGCGATCATCAAGCCTTTCATCGGCCGCAGCGGACCGAGTGTCACGATCAGAATCAGCGGCAGCCACAGCGCCGCATGCACCCAATAGGGCGGGTGAAACTCGATCTCGGTGATGAGCGCCGCGCCGACGACGATGGCGCCGGCGAAAAACATGATGAACACGGCCGGACCGTCACCGGCGTCGGCGAAATTGTAATCCAAGCCGCACGCCTCGCAGCGCGGCCGCAAGGTCAAAAAGCCCTGAAACAATTTGCCGCGGCCGCAGCGCGGGCAGGCACAGGCCAATCCCGCGGCGATCGATCCGCCAAGCGTCGTGATCGTCTTATCGGTCACAGCGATGACCTTGCGTGCCGCTCATCCCCGCGAAAGCGGGGACCAAGCTTATTTCCGGCGCTATCTCGCGCCGTCGCGAGAATGAGCGGAAAGTATTGCGCCGTTATCCCGCCGACGGACCCTGGCCCCACACATAGATGCAGGCGAACAGGAACAGCCACACCACGTCGACGAAGTGCCAGTACCAGGCGGCGAATTCGAAACCGAGATGCTGCGTCGGCTTGAACTGGCCGGCCATGGCGCGGAACAGGCAGACGATCAGGAAGATCGAGCCGATGATGACATGCGCGCCGTGGAAGCCCGTCGCCATGAAGAAGGTGGCGCCGTAAATGTTGCCGGAATAGTGGAACAGCGCATGGCCGTATTCCCAGGCCTGGACGCAGGTGAAGCTGAGGCCGAGCGCGATGGTGCAAACCAGACCCCAGATCAGACCCTTGCGGTCGTTCTCGAGTAGCGCGTGATGCGCCCAGGTCACCGTGGTGCCCGAGGTGAGCAGGATCAGCGTATTGAGAAGCGGCAGGTGCCACGGATCGAAGGTCTCGACGCCTTTGGGCGGCCAGACGCCGCCGGTATAGGCGATCCGCGCCACGTCGCGCAGCTCGTCCGGGAACAAGGCGGTGTTGAAATAGGCCCAGAACCAGGCAACGAAGAACATCACTTCCGAGGCGATGAACAGAATCATGCCGTAGCGATGCGATATCTGCACCACGCGGGTGTGGTCGCCTTCGACTTCGGCTTCGTGGATGACGTCGCGCCACCAGTTGATCATCGTATAGGCGATGCCGATCATGCCGGCGCCCATGATGAGCGGCGCATAGCTCGCCATCTGGTGCATCCACAGGATGAGACCCACCGCCGTGACGAAAGCAGAAACCGCGCCGATCGCCGGCCACGGGCTGGGATTCACCAGATGGTAGTCGTGTTGCGGTTCGGCGTGCGCCTCAGCCATCGTTATCTTCTCCACCCTTGACGCGGAGGCCCTCGCCACCCGCGCCGCTTCGTTGATTTCACTTTGAGCATGATCTTATCCGAAAACCGGCATCCACTTTTCGGGATCATGCTCATGTCAAATGTGTCCGGACTTTTCCGGATTTGCGCTTTCCGCCACCCCCTCCCTTCCCTCCCCCGCTTGCGCGGGAGGGAGAGTGAGGGGGTGTACCGGATAGAACGTGTAGGAGAGCGTGATGTTCTTCAGCGTGTCCTGTTCAGAATCCTTGGCGAGCTTGGGATCGACATAGAATACGACCGCCATCTCCCGCTTCTCGCCCGGCTTCATGGTCTGCTGGGTGAAGCAAAAGCAGTTGATCTTCTCGAAGTAGATGCCGACGGTCGGCGGCGTGACATTGTAACCCGCCTGCGCCGTGGTCGTGCGCGCGGATTCGTTGGTCACCGAATAATAGACGGTGACGACCTGACCGAGCTTGACGTCGATGGTGTGCCGCTCCGGCTCAAAGCTCCAGGGCAGGCCCGGCGCCACGTTGGAGTCAAAGCGCACCGTGACCGTGCGTCCGGCGATCTCCGTCGCCGGTGCCGACGTCGCCACCTGCGTGGTGCCGCCGAAACCCGTGGTGCGGCAGAACCAGGAATAAAGCGGCACCGCGGCGTAGGCCGCGCCGACCATCAGCGCGACGAAGGCCCCGCAGGCAAAGGCGACAAGGAGATCGGATTTGCGCCGGGTTGGCATGCTCACAGCGGCCGCTCCAGCACGCCAGGTCCTTTGACCAGCGTCACGATGTAGAACAGGATCACCAAAAGACCGAGCGACACTCCGATCGCGATCGAGCGCGAACGGCGCGCGCGCAATTGCTCTTCCGTCAGCCTGAGGCCGGGCTCCACCTCCCCACCCTCCCCCGCAAGCGGGGGAAGGAAGGCTGGGGGTTGTGTCTTGTCGCTATCGTTCATCGAAACGCTCATTGTCATGTCGCGAAGTGGCCGAACAGCCCTCCCGACATCCGATCGGCCAGCAGCACGGCGAACAGTAGGAACAGATAAAGGATCGAGAAGGCGAACATCTGCTTGCTCGCCGCATAGCCCTGCTTTTCCGCGCGAATCCGAAAGGCCAAAGCAACCATAATGGCGCCGGTGACAATCGCGGTGATGCCATAGGCCGTCCCGGCATAGCCGAGCAGCCACGGCGCGACGCCGAGCGGCGCGAGAATAAGCGTGTAGAGGAGGATCTGCCGGCGCGTCGCATCGTCGCCCGCGACCACTGGCAGCATCGGCACGCCGGCGCGCGCGTAATCGTCCTTGCGGTAAAGCGCCAGCGCCCAGAAATGCGGCGGCGTCCACACGAAGATGATGAGAAACAGCACGACCGGCTCGAGCGAAACCCCGCCGGTCACCGACGCCCAGCCGATGATCGGCGGCAGTGCGCCGGCGGCGCCGCCGATGACGATGTTCTGCGGCGTCGAGCGCTTGAGCCACATCGTATAGACGACGACGTAGAAACCGATGGTGAGCGCGAGCAGAGCCGCGGCAACCACGTTCACCAAAAGCCCGAGCACGCAGATCGAAAAACCCGCCAGCATCAGGCCGAACGCCAGAGCTTCGCCGCGCCGCAGCTTGCCGGCCGGAATCGGCCGTCCGGCGGTGCGCGTCATGCGCGCGTCGATGTCGGCGTCGTACCACATATTCAGCGCGCCCGAGGCGCCGGCGCCGACCGCGATGCAAATGAGCGCGGTCAGGCCGATGACCGGATGCACATGGCCCGGCGCGAGTACAAGCCCGACCAGCGCCGTGAACACCACGAGCGACATCACCCGCGGCTTCATCAATTCGAGATAGTCGCCGGCGCCGGCAATGCTCGGCGCAATGCTCGGATCGACGCCGGTATGACCGACTTCCGCTTGGGCAAACGTTACGCTCATCGGATCAGCGGCAGCGTCTCGTATTGATGGAAGGGCGGCGGCGACGGCAGCGTCCATTCAAGCGTGGTGGCGCCCGGTCCCCACGGGTTACCGGCCGCGCGTTCCTTCTTCGTGAACGCGACCGCCATGCCGTAGAGGAAGATCAGCACGCCGAAGCCGGAAACATACGAGCCCATCGACGACACGTAATTCCACCCTGCGAACGCATCGGGATAGTCGACGTAGCGGCGCGGCATGCCGGCGAGGCCGAGGAAGTGCTGCGGGAAGAACACGATGTTGACGCCGATGAAGGTGACCCAGAAGTGCAGCTTGCCGATGGTCTCGTTGTACATGTAGCCGGTCATTTTCGGGAACCAGTAGTACCAGCCGCCGAAAATGGCGAACACCGCGCCGAGCGAGAGCACGTAGTGGAAGTGGGCGACCACGTAATAGGTGCCGTGCAGCGTACGGTCGACGCCGGCATTGGCGAGGACCACGCCGGTGACGCCGCCGATGGTGAACAGGAAGATGAAGCCGACCGCCCACAGCATCGGTGTCTTGAACTCGATCGAGCCGCCCCACATGGTCGCAATCCAGGAGAAGATCTTCACACCGGTCGGCACCGCGATCACCATCGTGGCGGCGATGAAATAGGCCTGCACGGTCGACGACATGCCGACATTGTACATGTGGTGCGCCCAGACGATGAAGCCGATGGCGCCGATCGACACCATCGCATAGGCCATGCCGAGATAGCCGAATACCGGCTTCTTCGAGAATGTCGCGACGATCTGGCTGACCATGCCGAAGCCCGGCAGAATCAGAATGTAGACTTCGGGATGGCCGAAGAACCAGAACAAGTGCTGGAATAATATCGGATCGCCGCCGCCGTCGGGGCTGAAGAAGGTGGTGCCGAAATTGCGGTCGGTGAGCAGCATCGTGATGGCGCCGGCGAGCACCGGCAGCGACAGCAGCAAGAGGAACACCGTCACCAGAATCGACCATACGAACAGCGGCATCTTGTGCATGGTCATGCCGGGCGCGCGCATGTTGAAGATCGTGGTGATGAAGTTGATGGCGCCGAGGATCGAGGAGGCGCCGGCGAGATGGATCGAGAGAATGACGAAATCCACCGCCGGGCCGGGATGGCCGGTGGTCGACAGCGGCGCATAGATCGTCCAGCCGGTTCCAGCGCCGTTGGTGCCGGGCTCGCCCTCGACGAACATCGAGGTCAACAGCAGCGCGAACGACGCCGGCAGCAGCCAGAACGAGATATTGTTCATGCGCGGGAAAGCCATGTCCGGCGCGCCGATCATCAGCGGCACCATCCAATTGCCGAAGCCGCCGATCATCGCCGGCATGACCATGAAGAAGATCATGATCAGGCCGTGCGCGGTGACGACGACGTCGAAAGTATGGGTGTCGTGAAAGATCTGGATGCCGGGATACATCAGCTCGGCGCGGATCAGGATCGACAACACGCCGCCGATGAGACCGGCAAAGATCGCGAACACCAGGTACATCGTGCCGATGTCCTTGTGGTTCGTCGAATAGACGAAGCGCCGCCAGCCATGCGGGATCGCATGTCCGCCTTCGTCACCATGCGCGGCGTGTGCCATCGTATCCATTGCCGGTCCCTTTGTTAGCGACCGCTCGTCGCTTTTCGGCTTGTTGCCTTGCCTGTTCGTCTTTTGCGTTTCTTGATCTTCGATCTCAGCGCGACGACGGATCGCCCGGTGCAGCTTCGCCGGCGGCGAACGTGTTCGCCGGAGCCTTGTCGTCGGTCGCGAATTTCTGCTTCGCCGTGACGAGCCACGCCTTGAAGTCGGCGTCGTTCACGACCCGCACCGCGATCGGCATGAAGGAGTGATCCTTGCCGCACAGTTCGGAGCACTGGCCGTAGAACATGCCGGTGACGGTCGCCTTGAACCAAGTGTCGTTCATGCGGCCGGGAACGGCATCGATGCGGGAGCCGAACGACGGCACGGTGAAGGAATGGATCACGTCGGCGCCGGTCACCAGCACATGGACGACCTTGTTCACCGGCACCACCATCTCATTGTCGACCGTGAGCAGCCGCGGCTGGCCGGGCTTGAGGTCTTTCTCGGCGACCATGATCGAATCGAATTCGATATTGCCGTTATCGGGATAGTTGTAGCTCCAGAACCACTGCTTGCCGGTGGCCTTGATGGTGAGGTCGGGCGTCGGCACGTCGAGCTCGTTGAACAAGAGCCGGAACGACGGCACCGCGATCACCGCAAGAATAATGACCGGTATGATCGTCCAGAGGATTTCGATCGGCGTGTTGTGCGTGGTGCGCGACGGCGTCGGATTGGCGCGCGCATTGAACCGCACGATGACGATCAGGAGGAGCGCAAGAACGAACAGCGAGATCGCGCCGATGACCCAGAGCAAGAAAAAGTGGAACCCGGCGATCTCCTCCATCACCGGTGTCGCGGCGTCCTGCAGGTCCATCTGCCAAGGCACCGGCTGCCCGAACGCGGCCAGCGCCACGCCTGCGGTCGCCAGCACGGCGCTCGCGGCCAGCGCGATAGAGGTCAAATGTGCACGCACCTTCATCTGTCGCTCTATTCCCTGTTTCTATATTGATCACGGGTGCCGACAGCGAGCGCGGAGACTTTACTTCAGCGCAGACCGCAACAGTGTGACGCCGCTGCTTCGGACGGCATTTTAGCCTTGTTAATAGCCTTGTTAGCCTCGCAAGAAGCCTTGCACATAGCCCTGCACTTAGCCTTGCATCTAGCCTTGGCCCGGCGTCCTCGGCTGCTAGCGATGGGATAGGGAATCCCGGTTTCTCCAAACCACAAATCCGGCCCTGCCGCAATGCGCTCTTCGGTGCCGAGGCGCCAACCATGCACAGCGGCTTGGGCTGCGGCGAATTGGGTTTTCCGGCACGCCGCGGCGACCTTCGGGCGGCCACAATGGCTTGGTCTGGATCGACCTTGACATGGTGGGCTCACGATGTAGGCAAGCCTTCGTGCGGCGGCCCGCTAAAGTCGACTGATTCGCACGATTGGCGAGCCCGCCGGGGGCATGTAGAGGCGGCTTGCCGGCCGCCCGAAAAGCCTAAGGCGGCTCCCGAGGAGAGACGTGATCATGGCGATATTCGACGGCGCATGGCGGTTGCGGCTATCGGCATCCGCGCTCGCCGGCAGCGCCATTGTTTGGGCTGCCGCGTGGAGCGGCACCGCCCATGCCCAGGGCGCGGTCAAATCGGTTCACGGCGATTGGCAGATCCGCTGCGACACGCCGCCCGGCGCGCAGAGCGAACAATGCGCGCTGATGCAGAGCGTGACGGCGGAGGACCGGCCCAATGTCGGGCTGACCGTCATCGTGCTCAAGACGTCGGACCAGAAGAGCCGGCTGATGCGCGTCGTCGCGCCGCTCGGCGTACTGTTGCCGTCGGGGCTCGGGCTGAAGATCGATAATGCCGATGTCGGCCGCGCCGGTTTCGTGCGCTGCCTGCCCAATGGCTGCGTCGCCGAAGTGGTCATGGATGACAAGCTGATCGGCCAGCTGCGCACCGGACAGACCTCGACCTTCATCATTTTCCAAACGCCCGAGGAAGGCATCGGCTTCCCGATGAGCCTCAAGGGCTTTGGCGAAGGCTACGACCAGCTTCCCTAGACCCGCCGGATTGACCCATTGCGTCGAACGGCTACCCTCGCCGGCAAATAATGACACGGGGGGAACGTTCATGCGCGCTGTCGGCACTGTTGCGGCCCTTGCCACCGCCCTCTCTCTTCTCACCGTTGCGCCGCCGCCCGCTTACAGCGCCGGCGATTATCCGACGCGCTCGGTGACGCTGATCGTGCCTTATGCCGCCGGCGGGGTCGCCGATGTCGGCATGCGCATCCTCAGCGACAAGCTCTCGAGCAATCTCGGCCAGCAATTCGTCGTCGAGGACCGGCCCGGCGCCGGCGGCGTTGTCGCGGCGCAAGCCGGCGCCAGTGCCGCGCCCGACGGCTATACGCTGTTGATGACCGGCAACAACAATGCGATCGCCGCGGCTTTGTTCAAGTCGCTGCCGTTCAACGTGCTCACCGATTTCGCCTCGGTCTCAACCGCGGCGTTTTTCGATCTGTTGATCGTGACGCGGGCCGGATCGCCGCTGAATACGGTGCAGGATATCGTCGACGCGGCGCGGAAAAATCCCGGCAAATTGAATATCGGCACCATCAATCCCGGCAGCACGCAGAACCTCGCCGCCGATCTCTTCATCAATACCGCCGGCATCAATGCGGCGATCGTGCCGTTCCGCGCCTCGCCCGACATGGCCGGCGCGGTGATGCGCGGCGACGTCGATGTGGCCTTCGAGTTCTACGCCGCGATCAGCGGACTTCTTGCCGACCAGAAACTCACGGCGCTGGCGTCCTCCGGTTTGCGGCGGACCGCCTATCTGCCGGGCGTTCCGACGGTCATCGAAAGCGGGCTGAAGGATTTCGAAGTCGAGAGCTGGAACGGCCTCTCGGTTCCGGCGGCGACGCCGCCCGGCGTCATCGCGACGCTCAACCGCGCCATGAAAGACGTCATGCCCACCCCCGACGTCCAGGACAAAGCCAAGCAGATGGGCATGGCCATGCGGTGGAGCACGCCCGTCGACATGACCGCCCGCATGAAGGCCGACATCGCCAAATGGAGCGCGGTGATCGAAAAAGCCGGCATCGCCAAGCGGGATTGAACGCCCCTCGCCGGACGGCTGCGAAGCACTTATGTAGAGCCATAACAGCCCCAGGATCACCCCAAAGAATTGCCCCAAGGGACTGTGCCGAGGATTGTGCCATGACGGATTCCCCCATCTCCCTCGTTGACCGTGCCGGCCTCGACCGGCCGCGGCTCGCCAAAATCATCTCGCGCGGGCTCGACGGCGCCGATGACGGGGAACTTTTTCTCGAATACCGCCAGTCTGAGGTGCTGGGTTTCGACAATGGCCGGCTGAAACAGGCGACTTACGACACGTCGCAAGGCTTTGGCCTGCGCGCCGTCAAGGACGAAGCGGTAGGCTATGCGCATGCCTCGGACGTCTCCGAGGCCGCCATCGAACGCGCCGCCGACGCCGTGCGCGCGGTCAAGGGCGGCTATACGGGCCATTACGCCGAGCCGCCGGCGCGCAGCAATGTGAAGCTCTATGGCGAGGACTCGCCGCTCGGCAGCCCGACCTTCGAGGCCAAGGCGCGGCTTCTCGAAACCATCGACGCCTATGCGCGCGCCAAGGACCCGCGGGTGCGCCAGGTTTCGGCCAGCCTCGCCGCGACCTGGCAGGCGGTCGAGATTCTGCGCGGTGACGGTGAGACCTATCGCGACGTCCGGCCGCTGGTGCGGTTGAATGTCTCGGTCGTGGTCGGCGACGGCACGCGGCAGGAGACCGGCAGCGACGGTTATGGCGGCCGCGAAGGCTATGCGCGCTTCATCGCCACCGATGCCTGGCAAGGCGCCGTCGATAACGCGGTGCGTCAGGCGCTGGTCAATCTCGAAGCGGTTCCGGCGCCCGCCGGCGAAATGGACGTCGTGCTCGGCCCCGGCTGGCCCGGCGTCATGCTGCACGAAGCCGTCGGCCACGGCCTCGAAGGCGACTTCAACCGCAAGAAGACGTCGGCGTTTGCCGGCCTGATGGGGCAGCGCGTGGCGGCGAAAGGCGTCACTGTGCTCGACGACGGCACCATGGCGATGCGCCGCGGCTCGCTGTCGATCGATGACGAAGGCACGCCGACCAATCGCACCATGCTCATCGAGGACGGCATTCTCATCGGCTATATGCAGGACCGCCAGAATGCGCGCCTGATGGGCATGAAGCCGACCGGCAACGGCCGCCGCGAAAGCTTTGCCTGCGTGCCGATGCCGCGCATGACCAATACCTACATGCTCGCCGGAGAGAGCGATCCGCAAGAGATCATCGCCTCGGTCAAGGACGGCATCTACGCCACCTATTTCGGCGGCGGCCAGGTCGACATCACGTCGGGCAAATACGTGTTCCAGTGCACCGAGGCCTATCGCATCGAGAACGGCAAGGTCGGCGCACCGATCAAGGGAGCCATGCTGATCGGCAATGGACCGACCGATCTGCACCGCGTCTCCATGATCGGCAATGACCTGAAACTCGACAACGGCATCGGCACTTGCGGCAAGAATGGCCAGGGCGTGCCGGTCGGCGTCGGACAGCCGACGCTGCGGATCGACCGCATCACGGTGGGCGGAACCGGCGCCTAGAGCATGATCCCGAAAAGTGGGAACCGGTTCTCGGAACAGATCAGCCATTTTTGCGACATGATCGGAAGGCGGATTAAGGCGCCGCCGCACGGGAAAATCTTTGCAATGAGCCGTTGGTCTGAGAGCCGCCTCGAGGCGGAGCCGCGCAGGGTCGTCATGAATCGATGGATCAAAACCTTTGTCGATATCGCCGTGATCGTTGCGCTGGTGATCGCTGCGAAAACCGCCATCGCCGAACCCTATTACGTGCCGTCCGGCTCCATGGAGCCGACACTGCAGATCGGCGATGAATTGCTGGCGACCAAATATCCGTATGGCTACAGTTCGGCTTCCTTGCCGGTGTTTGTCACGCTGCCGGAATCCAAGCGCATCCTCGGCGCGCTGCCGCGCCGCGGCGATGTCGTCGTGTTCCGCTGGCCGGGCGACCGTTCGCAGATTTGGGTCAAGCGCGTCGTCGGCCTTCCCGGCGACCGCGTCGAAATGAAAGACGGCCAGCTGTGGATCAACGGCGCGGCGGTCGGCATTCAATCCGATGGCGTCGGTCAAAATGAATCCGAGGACGGTTCGCAGGAGCCGGTGGCCCGCTTCATTGAAACACTGCCCGGCGGCCGCGCGCATACGATTTTCAAATACGCGACGATGAACCAATTCGACAATACGCCGGAAGTCACCGTGCCGCAGGGGCACTTGTTCGTCATGGGCGACAATCGCGACAATTCGGCCGACAGCCGGGTCCCCTTGCAATTGGGCGGCGTCGGGCTTCTGCCGGTGTCCGATCTCGTCGGACGTGTCGACGCGCTGGTCGGCTCCTGGGATATGACGGCGAAGAGTCAGCCGATTTGGGAATGGCCCGCGGCATTGCGGCTGTCGCGGTTCTTCACCGCGGTGAAATGAGCCGGGATTTGGATTTTCGTTTGCGCATGATCTTTTCTGAAAACCGGTCCCCGTTTTTCGGGATCATGCTCTAGCGCACGACGCCCGAAATGCAGCACGGCCGCCGCCGTGGCGGCTTGATCGTCTCTTTCAGAAAACAGCGCGGCGCCGCCAGGCCATAGCCCGGCCGGCGATAGGTCCAGGCCCGGCACTTGTTTTCGGACTGGCAGGCCTCGGCGCATGCGTTGCCCGTCGGGTCGGCCTGTGTCTCGAACGACCGGTAGTCGCCGCCATAACGATCGATCGAATATTCGGTCGCGCCGGCCTGCGGCTCGATCACGCCGGCGCCGCGGACGCCCGACACGCAGCAGCTCGAGGTCACCGGCGGCACGACGTCGTGCTTGAGATAGCAGGTCGCCGGCGTGCCGGAGGCGGGATAGGAAAAGCTCCAGGACTTGCAATTCTTGTCGCGCTCGCAGCGGGCCGCGCAGGTCGCCGGATCGCCGCCCGGGACCGAGGCGCTGGAATAGTCGCCGCCCGGCCGATCATAGCCGGCCTGTGCCAAGGCGGGCGTTACGCCGCGCATCACGGTGCCGATGGCAGCCGCGAGCAACACTGCAAAGCCCACGATCAGCGCCCGCTTCATCGCGCCAAGCTCTAAAGCCTCAGCCGTCCCCGGCACAGAAGAACGCCTCCTTGGCCGAAATGCCACAGCTATTTTTGCGTCGGCCGGTTTTTCAGCCGCGAAAGTGCTTCGACAATTTGAGGCCTTGAGCCTGATAGTTCGAGCCGATGCCGGTGCCGTAAAGTTGATCGGGCCGCGCCAGCATTTTCTCGTAGACCAGCCGGCCGACGATCTGGCCGTGTTCGAGGATGAACGGCACTTCGCGCGACCGCACTTCGAGGACGGCGCGCGAGCCGGTGCCGCCAGAGCCGGCATAGCCGAAGCCGGGATCGAAGAAGCCGGCATAGTGGACGCGGAATTCGCCGACCAGCGGATCGAACGGCGCCATCTCGGCGGCATAATCGGGCGGCACCTGCACCGCCTCGTTCGACGCCAAAATGTAAAACTCATCGGGATCCAGAATCAGGCTCTTGTCGGCGCGCGCCGCGATCGGCTCCCAGAAATCGGCGACTTCGTAGGCGCCGCGACGCTCCATTTCGATGACCGCGGTGTGGCGCTTAGCGCGATAGCCGACCACGCCGTTACCGTTTCCTTCCGCAGCTTGCGGAGGGCGGTTGGGGTGGTGGCTCACGCCGGATAGATCGATGCTGATGGCGACGCCGTCGCCCATCACTGCTTCGGTGCGGTCGACCAGCCGTTCGCTTGCATGCAACGCGCGCAACGCATCGGCGCCGAGCGCCGCGTCGCCGCGGCGCAAGCGCAATTGCGACAGCCGCGAGCCTTCGCGCACCAGCACCGGAAAAGTTTTCGGGCTGATCTCGGCATAGAGCGGGCCGTGATAGCCGCCGGCAATGCGATCGAAGCCGCGCGTCTCGTCGGCGATGACGCGGGTGAAAACGTCGAGCCGCCCGGTCGAGCTTTTCGGATTGGCCGCCGCCGCGATATCCGCGGGGAGCGCTAAGCTCTCGATCAGCGGCACGATATAGACGCAGCCGGTCTCCAGCACCGCGCCGTCGGCAAGCGAGAATTCGTGGAGCTTCAGTTCGCCAATGCGCTGCGCCACCGTGGTGCCGGGGCCGGGCAAAAAACTCGCGCGCACCCGATAGGCAATCGCGCCGAGCCGCAGATCGAGACTGGCCGGCTGGATCTGATCGGACGCGAATGGGTAAAGCGGACGAATCCCGCCCTGTTCCGCCAGCGCCGCGATCATGCGGTCGGGAAGAATGCCTTCGTTCGAGGGTTTGATTGCCGACGCCACGGGGAGCGATCTAACCCGACGCCCGGTTTGACGCAAAGACAGTCACGGCGTATACATTCGCTTATCCCGTGGTCATTTGAGCCGGCCGGCTTGCAAGCCACGTAAAATAAGTTGCTAAAAGGCCGGGGACACGTGTGCCCGGCCGAGGATTTTCCCTCCTGGCCGGGTTTTTGTTTTCGGCCGATGTCTCTATCGGCCATGGAGCAACACATGTCCGCGTCCGCACAAAAGAACTACCGCCCGGAAACCCGTCTGGTTCAATCGGGCACGCTGCGCTCGCCGTTCGGCGAGACTTCGGAAGCGCTCTATCTCACCCAGGGCTACGTCTATGACAGCGCCGCCCAGGCGGAGGCGCGCTTCAAGGGCGAAGATCCCGGCTATCAATATTCGCGTTTTGCCAATCCGACCGTCGACATGTTCGAGCGCCGCATGGCGGCCTTCGAAGGCGCCGAGGCCGCGCGCGCGACCGCGACCGGCATGGCCGCGGTGACGCTTTCGCTGGTCGGCCAAGTCAAAGCCGGCGACCACGTCGTCGCCGCGAAAGCGATGTTTGGCTCGTGCCGCTATATTGTCGAGGATTATCTGCCGCGCTTTGGCGTTAGCTCGACGCTGGTCGACGGCTGCAATCTCGACGCCTGGCGCGACGCGGTGCGGCCGAACACCAAGACGTTCTTTCTCGAAAGCCCGACCAATCCGGCGCTCGAAGTCATCGATATCGCCGAAGTGGCGAAGATCGCGCATGCGGCCGGCGCCACGCTGATCGTCGATAATGTGTTCGCGACGCCGTTGTTTCAATCGCCGCTCGCCCTCGGCGCCGACTGCGTCGTCTATTCGGCGACCAAGCATATCGACGGCCAGGGCCGCTGCCTCGGCGGCATCGTGCTCGGCTCGCAGAAATTCATCACGGACCATATCCATACTCTGTTGCGCCAGACCGGCCCGTCGATGTCGCCGTTCAATGCCTGGGTGCTGCTCAAGGGTCTTGAGACGCTCGCGGTGCGGGTGCGGCGGCAGACCGACAGCGCGGCGACACTCGCGGTGGCGCTTGCCGAACATCCAAAGATTTCGCGACTGATCTATCCGGGCCGGCCCGATCATCCGCAGGCTGCCATTGCGCAAAAGCAGATGCGCGGCGGCTCGACGCTGGTCGCTTTCGAAATCGACGGCGGCAAGAAAGCCGCGTTCCGTTTTCAGGACGCGTTGAAGCTCATACGCATCAGTAACAATCTCGGCGACGCCAAGAGCCTGATCACCCATCCAGCGACGACCACGCATCAGCGGCTCACCGCGCCGCAGCGCGCCGAGCTTGGCATCAGCGACGGATTGGTGCGCGTTTCCGTCGGGCTCGAGCATCCCGACGATATCGTCGAAGACGTGCTCGCGGCGCTGCAGGCGGTGTAGCCGTCATTGCGGACGCCGCAATGCGGTTATCCAACTCTTGAGGCCGCGCCGGAAACGATGACAGGGGTAGCGTTGGCTATTGTGCGCCCGGCTTCGCCGGCGCACTGGTCGGTGCCGGATGCACCGCGGCCGATGTGATCGGGCGGGTCGCGGCTTCGGCAATGGCGCCGGCGAGGAGTTTTGCCACGCAGCCATAGCCCCAATCGTTCATGTGCAAGCGATCCGGCGCCACAAAAGTGTCGAAGGAAATATGCTGCACTTCGCTCCAGTTGCGCATGATCGCGAAGCGCCCGAACAGATCGACGTTCTCGGTCTTGGCGGCGAGCGCGATCTGCTCGACCATGTCGTCGGTTTCAGGCTTGGCGATCACGGCCGGGGCATATTGCAGATCCATCAGCACCACGTCGGCATTGATGGCTTTAAGTTGCGCAATGCCGTCATGCAGCAGCGCCGCGTGCTTCTCGAGCGAGCGATCGCGCAACACCGAATTGGTGCCGACCTGCCAGATCACCAATTGTGGATGCGCGGCGATCACGTCCGAGGCAAAGCGCGCCATCATATTGTCGGTCTCTTCGCCGTTGACGCCGCGATTGAGCACCGTGATGTCGTGGCCGGGAAACTTGTCGCGCAGATCGGCGGCCAGCTGGCTCGGATAGGCTGCTGCGGCCGAGCTTGCGCCGGCGCCCGCGGTCGACGACGAACCGATCGCGATAATGGTCAGCGGCGTGCCGCTCGCGAGATAACGCATCGTGTGCAGCAGCGGGCGATCCAAATGCGTGAACACGGCTGGCGCGCTGCAAGCGGCCGGCGGCGCAGCGGCAGCCTGAGCAGGCGCCGGCATGACGGCCGACTTGATCAGATTGGATGTCGCCGGGCGCGCCGAGGATGCAGCCACGGCGGGGACAGCCGCAGGCGTTGCCGAAGGCGCGGCGACCGGCATGACATCGACAGGAATTTGTGGTGCGACAAAATGCGCAGGCTGCATCTGTGCGTAAGCGGCTGTGTGCAGCGCAACAGAGTGCACTGCAAAAAATGCAGTCGCTACCGCGACCCGCGCCAAGCAGGGGAGTTTTGTTTGCTTCTTTGGGGACATTAACGCGTTGTTTGCATTCTTGCGGCGTCAAGATGCGCAGAGTTTATGATTTGCGACGCCAAAGCCCGGCCAATGCACTCATGAACACGTCGGGCCATATCATACTTCTTTGTAGCGGTATAGAGGTCGAAGGTCCCCGCATCGTTCCAGTAATGCATGATGCCTAACCGATCGAACAGCAAGGCGCCGTGCTGCTGCGCAACCCACCGCATGACATCGGCAAAGACGGAGACATCGAGCATCAATTCCGTGCGCGGACTGTATTGCATGTTCATCAGGATGACGTCGGCATTGGCGGCTTGAATTTGCGTGACGCCTTGATCGAGGCTCGTGCGAAAATCTTCCGGCTCGACGCCGCTCAGCGCATCCGCCGTGCCGGCCTGCCAGACCACGAGCGACGGCTTGTCGTCGGCGAGAATCTTCCCCAAGCCGGCCACCATCGCGGCTGTGGTTTCACGCGACTGAACGTGCGCGGTGAGCTTGATCTCGACGCCCGTGAGCTGATGTTTCAAGGCCTCGTCGAGCCGCGCCGGATAAGCGAAATGCGGGCCTTCCGGGCCGGCGATCGAGGACGAGCCGGTGCCGATGACGCTGATGTCCAAACGATGTTTGGTCTTCACTTCATCGGTCACGTGCGGGAGTTCGATATCGCTCTCGATGAACGATTGCGGCACGTCGCATTCTTCCGGCGGCGGATCGGCACGCGCGGCGCCGCCGAAAGCGGCGGCTAAACAAGCGCCGGCGAGCGTACCCGCGGCGAGGATGGCAACAACAAGCTTCATGCCCCGCCTCCCGCAAGGTCGGCGTCGGGTGTTTTGACGCGCGATGTGGGACTTCGCCCTTCGATATATTTGTACCACGATATCAGGCTCGCTGTCGCAATCATGATCAGAATGCCGGCAAGGCTAATGAGCGCCTGGATCAGCGGCCCGCCGGACCACTCACTGATAATGAATTGTCCGGCGAAGGCCAAGAATACGCCCAGACAGAAAATTTCCAATGAATGCTGGCCGCATACAATCGCCGGCTGCAAAAACGGCGATTTCAGTCCCGGCCAATCGCGCGGCACTAAGCGCACCGTGACCGCGGCGAGCGCGAGAAAATGCGCGAAGCGGAGCACGTCCAGATTTGTTTTGTCGATCGGATACATCCAATCGCTTAACCATTGCGGCACGAAGCGCTGCAGCGGCTCGATATACCAAGTCATGGTGATGGCGAAGGCGAAGGCGAGATAAGCGACGGCGAGGGTCAGCACCAAAGGCGAGCGCAACACGCTCGACAACCGCTGCGCCCCGCCAAGCGCGCACCAGGCGCCGAACACGAACAACAATTGCCAGGCGAACGGATTGAAGAACCAGACGCCGTTCGGATAGGCCGGCAGATTCCAATCGAAATTCCACGCCAGCACATACATCAGCGCCGAGCCCGCGAGCGCGAAGCCGGGCTGCCGCAACAGCATCCACAGCATCGGCGGGAACAACAGCAACAGCACGATGTAGAGCGGCAGCACGTCCATATTGACGGGCTTGAACTTCAACAGCAGCGCCTGAAAGATCGTGACGTCAGGCTGCTTGAGAAAATCGAGGATGTTCATTTCCTCGGCGTAGAGCGGGTTGTCGAAGGTCGCCGCGACATAGGCGATCTCGGCCATGAAGATCGTGAACAGAAAGATATGCGCGACGTAGATCTGCCAGGCGCGGCGCAGCACACGGGCGCTTGCGATCAACATGCCGCGCTCGCGCATGGCGCGGCCATAGACGAAGGCGGCGGTGTAGCCGGAGATGAAGATGAAGATTTCGGTGGCGTCGGAAAAGCCGTAATTGCGGATGGTGAACCAGTTGAGGATATTGCCGGGAATGTGGTCGAGGAAAATCAGCCACAGCGCCACGCCGCGGAACAGATCAAGCCGCAGGTCACGTTCGGTCGAGACGACCGGAAGCGGCGTAGCCGTCGTTATAGGCGTCACCAGCATAGGCGTTGCGATCATCTCCGCCCGCCCCGACACGGCAGCGCGGCCCATCCAGCGTCGTTAATCCAGCCCGCCCGGCGCAGAACGTCTTCGTGGAGCACGATCTTTGCGGAAAACCGGATTCCACTGTCCCGGATCATGCTCTGACTTGAGAAAGCTGGTCCGCATGGTTATTGCAACAAGCGCCGCGACGTTATTCACTTTTCCGTGGAATCATTAACTAATACGGCTGGTCGAGCTTTGCGCCGATAGTGCGGCAAGCCGAAAGCCGCGACCAAGAACTGTGGCCCAAGAACTGTGGCCCAAGAACTGTGGCCCAAGAGCTGTGGCCCAAGAGCTGTGGCCAAAGGCCTGTGGCCAAGGGCCGTCAGCGGAACTTGAGAGTATCGGGAATGCCGGCAACGACGGTGAGACGCGCCGTGATAGGAACCGAAGCATGTATCGGGCGGTGACTCGCGATATCGAGGTCGTCGTGACCCCGCGCTTCGTTGCCGACCGGTCGTCGCCGGAGAACAATTATTTCTTCTGGGCCTATACGATCTCGATCACCAATAAGGGCAGCGAGACGGTACAGCTGAAGACCCGGCACTGGCGCATTACCGACGCCCACGGCCGGCGCCAGGAAGTGCGCGGCGCCGGCGTCGTCGGCGAAGAGCCGGTGCTCAAGGCCGGCGAGGCGTTCGAATATACCAGCGGCGTGCCGCTGCAGACGCCGTCGGGTTTCATGGTCGGCAGCTACGGCATGGTGAGCGCCGCCGGCGAGCATTTCGATATCGAGGTGCCGGCATTCTCGCTGGACAGCGTCGCCAACAAACGCACGCTGAATTAAATGGAAAAAGCGCGGCCCCGTTGCGGAGCCGCGCTGACGTCCCAACGGATCTTGCGACTAGCGGCCGATTTCGACCCCGACGCCCAGCGCACGACCGCGTTCGTGATCCCGATAATAGTCGTCGTCATGTCGCGAATGATCACTTGCGAATTCTGGCGGTCGACGCAGCGGGAAATGCATGATCCATTGTCGCAGATTTGCTGGCAAATCTGCTCGGCGCTGGCGGCATGCGAGAGCACGAACCACACCGTGGCTGTCGCGACGCCAATCAAAATCTTGGCTGCAATACTGCCATTGTGCCGCCCATGAGAATCTCCTGGGTCGCTGCTCGCCCCTGCCCGCTCGGTACCTGCCGATGACTTGGGTCAATCGCGCCCACCGCGTCTGGTTCCTGACGCTCGGGCGCATCAGGGGTGGCAGCGTTTTTACCGCATTGCGGTATAAAAAATAATATCTATATGTTTCAGTAGTATAGTCGATAAATTAGGCCGAACTATCGGGCAGTCACATTGCAGTGCACAAATTCGGCTAAATTGATTGGCAGAAATGGAACTCAAGTGGAGCGGCTATGATTCGCGGAAAGATATCAATGCGTTCACAGGCTATTGCGGCGGTTTTGGCGGGAATGACTGTGATGATCGGGGCTGAATGCGTACGCGCCGCCGCCCATTTCGATGCGTATGGCATGGACGTGACCGGCACGGTCGCGTCGTCCACCACATCCGGCCCCGCGGAACTCGATCCGGCCTTCCAGCACAAGCTTTTGGAACGGGTCCGCGGCCGCTATGAGCGCGTCCATCCGCTCAATGTGACGGCCCCACAGCCGGGCAAAATCTAACGGCGGAACCGCAGACGGCGCCGCCCGAAAGAGCCTACGAGGCCGGCGTCTCCTGAGCCAAGAGGTCCGGAGCCGAGACTTCGTCCTGAGCTGAGACTTCGTTCGGCGCGAACACATAGGTCGAGCTGCAAAACTCGCAGGTGACGGTAATCTTGCCGTCCTCGACCATGTCGTCGCGATCTTCCTGCGAAAAGCTTTTCAGCATGTTCTCGACGCTGTGGCGCGAGCACGAGCACTGCGCGTTGACCGGCGCGGCGCGGAACACGCGCACGCCGTGTTCGTGAAACAACCGGTAAGCCAGCCGCTCGCTGGACAGATCCGGATCGAGCAGTTCGATATCGTCGACCGTCTCGATCAATGAACGGCCTTCGACCCAGGCGTCGTCCTCGGCGACCACATGCGGCGTGGTGCCGGGCGGCGCGTCGCCCGGATCGAGATCGGCCTGCCGCGTGCGTTCGGTCGAATTGGGCAGGAATTGCAGCATGATGCCGCCGGCGCGCCAATGCCGACGCGGGCCGTTTGTGCCGGCGCGAAATTCCTCAGCGACGGCGAGCTTCACCCGCGTCGGGATCTGCTCCGAGCGCAGGAAATATTCGTGCGCGGCCTGTTCGAGGTCGCCCCCGTCGAGCGCCACAAGCCCCTGATAACGGCTCATTTCCGCGCCCTGGTCGATGGTCATGGCGAGATGGCCGCGGCCCAGAAGCTGCCCCGGCGCGGCTTCGCCCGCGGCAATGGCGGCGGCGACGCGCGCAGCGTCGAAGCGGGCACAGGCGCGCACATTTCCCGGCGAGGTGAAATCGACGACCAGCATGCTCACCGGGCCGTCGCCTTGAGTTTGCAGGATGAAGCGGCCCTCGAATTTGAGGCTCGAGCCGAGCATGACGGTGAGCACGATGGCCTCGCCGAGCAATTTTGCCACCGGCGCGGGGTAATCGTGACTGTTCAGGATGGTGTCGACCGCGGGACCAAGCCGCACGATGCGGCCGCGCACGTCGAGTGCCTTAACCGCAAACGGCAAGATCGTGTCGTCGAGGCCGTTGCGATCGGGCTCGCGAACCGGAATGGCGATATCGGGCTTGTTCATCGCGCCATAATATAAGTTTCTGAGGCTCAATTGTGAGCCCTTGAACATGCCAGGAAAATGCCGGGCGCGAAAAACCAGCGGCAGAATTCCGTGTGAAAAACTAGAGCATGATCCGGAAAAGTGGACGCCGGTTTTTCGAAAAGATCATGCTCAATCAAAATGCTAGAGCGTCAATCAATTCAACATGAAACGATTGCGCTCTAGCGCCCGTCGGCGTGCAGGCACCAGGTCAAAATGCCTTTTTGCGCATGCAGGCGGTTCTCGGCCTCGTCGAATACCACCGACTGCGGCCCGTCCATGACCTCGTCGGTGACTTCCTCGCCGCGATGCGCGGGGAGGCAATGCATGAACAGCGCATCCGGCTTGGCGCGTGCCATCAGGCGCGCATTGACCTGGTAGCGCTTGAGCAGGTTATGGCGGCGCGCGCCGTTGCGGTCGCCCATCGACACCCAGGTATCGGTGACGACGCAATCCGCGCCCTTCACCGCCTCGTCCGGATCGGACGCGATGCTGATATCGGCGCCGGACGACTTGATCCACTCGACCAACGGCTTTTTCGGCGCCAGTTCCGACGGCGTCGCCACACGCAGACGAAAGTCGAAGCGCGCGGCGGCGTGCATCCAGGAGGTCAGCACGTTATTGGCGTCGCCGGTCCAGGCCACGGTGCGGCCGCGGATCGAGCCGCGCTTTTCCTCGAACGTCATGACATCGGCCATGACCTGGCACGGATGCGAGCGCCGCGTCAGCCCGTTGATCACCGGCACCGTGGCATGGCGCGCGAGCTCGGCGACGTCATCGGGATTGAGGGTGCGGATCATGATGGCGTCGATATAGCGCGACAGAACGCGCGCAGTGTCGGCGAGCGTCTCGCCGCGGCCGAGCTGCATTTCTTCCGCGGTGAGGAGAAGAACATCGCCGCCGAGCTGGCGCATGGCGACTTCGAAGGACACGCGGGTGCGCGTCGAAGGCTTTTCGAAAATCATCGCCAAGGTCTTGCCCGTCAAGGGCTTGCCGGCGAGCGGGCGATCGCAGCGCGCCGACTTCATGGCGCGCGCATCTTCGATCATCCGGCGGAGATCGGCGGCAGGAACATCGATGAGGTCGAGGAAGTGACGGAGGCCGCTCATTGCGCCGCCTCCTCCTTACGTTTCTCGGCATGCGCGCGGCTGAGTTTTGCGCAGGCGCGGTCGAGCCGCGCCACGCCTTCGGCGATTTCCTGCTCGCTGATGATGAGCGGCGGCAGCAAGCGCATGACATTATCGCCGGCGGAAACGGTGATCATCTTCTCGGCACGGCAGGCATCGACCAGTTCCCCGACCGGCAGCAGCGCCTTGAGCCCGACGAGCAGACCTTCGCCGCGCACCTCGGCGATGACCGCGGGATGCCGGTCCTTGATTTCGGCGAGCTTCTGCTTGAACACCAGCGCCGTCCGCTGCACCCGCTCGAAGAAGCCCGGCTCCAGCATGACGTCGAGTGTGGCATTGGCGGCGCTCATCGCCAGCGGATTGCCGCCGAAGGTCGAACCATGCGTGCCGGCGGTCATGCCCATCGCCGCCTCGGCGGTGCCGAGAAAGGCGCCAACCGGGAAACCGCCGCCGAGCGCCTTGGCGAGCCCCATGATGTCGGGGGTGACGCCGACCCGCTGATGCGCGAATAAATGCCCGGTGCGGCCCATGCCGGTCTGCACCTCGTCGAACACCAGAAGGAGCCCGTGTTCGTCGCACAGCTCCCGCAACGCTTTGAGGAAGGACGGCTCGACCACGCGCACGCCGCCCTCGCCCATGATTGGCTCGATCAGGATCGCGGCCGTCTCGGGACCGATGGTGCGCTTGACGACATCGAGGTCGCCGTAGGGAACTTGATCGAAACCTTCGACCACCGGGCCGAAGCCTTCGAGATATTTCTTCTGCCCGCCGGCGGCGAGCGTCGCCAGCGTCCGGCCGTGGAACGCGCCTTCGAAGGTGATGATGCGGTAGCGTTCCGGCGCGCCGTTCACCGCATGGTATTTGCGCGCCATCTTGATGGCGCCTTCCATGGCTTCGGCGCCGGAATTGCAGAAGAACACGACGTCGGCAAAGCTTGCGTCGCACAGCCGCTCCGCCACGCGCTCGGCTTCGGGAATCTCATAGAGATTGGAGACGTGCCATAGCTTCTGCGCCTGCGCGGTCAGCGCCGCGACCAGATGCGGATGCGCATGCCCCAGCGCGTTGACGGCGACGCCGGAGGTAAAATCCAAATAACGGTCGCCGTTGGTCGCGGTCAGCCAAACGCCTTCGCCCCGCTCGAAAGCGAGGTGAACGCGGGCGTAGGTTGGCAACAGATGCGATGTCATTTGCGATCACGGGTGCGATGTCACGGGTTAGATGTCACGGGTTTAGATCTGCGGGCGCTGCGCGGCGTTTTGCGCAGATTAGGAGCCGATTACGCAGCTGAAAAAGCATTGTGCCGCCTCTCCGGGCGGCACCGACACATATTTTATTTCGGCGCGCCCCACTGTCAACACAGGATAATTAGCCGCTTCGGACTCGTTTTGTACCCATGTCATCCACATATAAGCAGGAATGTGTGGAAGTGGCTTGTGCGACTCTTGCGCCGGAGTCCCGCCATATTGTAGCATTTTTCTTGTCAAGTACGACATATCGTGCGGCGGACAGACATCTAAAGCGTCATCGGTTGTGTGCGTGTTGGGCGGCCATTGCGTCGCCTGGCGTGGCGACGGATTCGGCCCAACATCGACCAGGAATTGGTCCGCCAAGGATCGGCAAGCCAAGGATTCGGCAAGCGCTGAACTGACAAGAATTGAACGAACACCCTGCGTGTATCGGTGAGGAGAATTTGCTCATGTCGTGGACAGACGAGCGGGTCGAGCTTCTGAAGAAACTGTGGTCGGACGGCCTGTCGGCCAGTCAGATCGCGGCCGAGCTTGGCGGCATCACCCGCAACGCGGTGATCGGCAAGGTGCATCGGCTGGGACTCTCCGGCCGCGCCAAGAGCACGTCGAGCGCGGCGCCGCGGCAACGCAAAACGCGCGCCCCCTCGCACATGTTGCGCATCGGGCGGCCCGCGATCCGCGGCAATACCGCGCTCGCGCATGCTTATGACATCGAAAGCGAAGCCGAGCCGGAACTGATCGACAACATCATTCCGATCGGCCAGCGCCGTACCATTCTTGAATTGAACGAGCAAACCTGCCGCTGGCCGGTCGGCGATCCCGGCAGCGGCGACTTTTTCTTCTGCGGCGGCAATACGCTCGGCGGACTGCCCTACTGCGCCTATCACTCGCGCGTGGCCTATCAGCCGGCGAGCGACCGGCGTCGCGATAAGCGCCCGCCGCGCTGATCCGGAACCGTCATCCTGAGGTGCGAGCGGAGCGAGCCTCGAAGGATGACGGGAAGCAGATAGTTGCTCAGCTCGCCTTGCCGAAACGATCGTCCAGCGAATAGCCGGCGCCGCGCACGGTGCGGATCGGGTCCGTAGTATGGCCGCGGTTGAGCGCCTTGCGCAGGCGGCCGACATGGACGTCGACGGTGCGCTCGTCGATATAGACATCGCTGCCCCACACGCCGTCGAGCAATTGCTCGCGCGAAAACACCCGGCCCGGACGTTCCATCAGATATTCGAGCAGGCGGAATTCCGTCGGGCCGAGATCGACCGGGCGGCTCGAGCGCGACACCCGCTTCTTTTCGCGGTCGAGCTCGAGGTCGCCGATATTGAGGATCATGGCGACGCGTTCCGGACTGGCGCGGCGCAACAGCGCGCGCACCCGCGCTAACAGTTCCGGCACCGAGAACGGCTTGACGATATAATCGTCGGCGCCGGTGGCGAGGCCGCGTACCCGCTCGCTCTCCTCGCCGCGCGCCGTCAGCATGATGATCGGCAGACTCTGCGTCTGCGGCCGCGCCCGCAGCCGCCGGCACAGTTCGATGCCGGACAAGCCGGGCAGCATCCAATCCAGCACCACGAGATCCGGTGCGGTTTCCTTGAGTCGCGTATCGGCGTCGTCACCGCGGGTGACGGCGTCGACTTCGTAACCCTCGGCTTCGAGGTTGTAGCGTAGCAACGTCGTCAACGGCTCCTCGTCTTCTACGATGAGGATGTTGGCACCCATCCCGGTCTCCTATTTCTGCAGTGCTGCTGCCGGAAAACTCGTGGTGTCACCCTTGGGACGCTGGTCGGTAATCGGACGGCCTTCGATCATGTAATAGACGGTTTCGGCGATGTTGGTGGCGTGGTCGCCCATCCGCTCGATGTCCTTGGCGCAAAACATCAGATGCATGCAGAACGTGATGTTGCGCGGATCTTCCATCATGTAGGTCAACAGCTCGCGGAACAGCGAGGTGCACATCGAGTCGATTTCCTCGTCGCCGTTCCACACCGCGAGCGCGCCTTGCAGATCGCGGTTGGCGTAGGAATCGAGCACTTGCTTGAGCTGCGCCAGGACCAGCGCCGACATGTGCTCGACGCCGCGGATCAGCTTTTGCGGATAGAAGTCGCCGTCGAGCGCGACGACGCGCTTGCCGATATGCTTGGCGTGGTCGCCGATGCGCTCGAGATCGTTGCACACGCGCATGGCGCCGACGCATTCGCGCAGATCCACCGCCATCGGCTGGCGGCGCGCGATGGTGAGGATCGCTTTTTCCTCGACTTCGCGCTGCATAGTGTCGATCGCGGGATCGGTGGCGATGACGCGCTCGCCCAGTTCCATATCGCGGTCGACCAGGGCCTGGACGGAATCGGCGATCTGGCGTTCCGCGAGGCCACCCATTTCGGCGACCTTGCGGGTGATCTCCTGCAGATCGGTATCGAAGGCCTTGGCGGTGTGGTCGACCCTCGTGGTCGTGGTGATTTCGGTCATGTCTTTGTTATCCGAAGCGGCCGGTGATGTAGTCTTGCGTCCGCTGGTCTTGCGGCGCGGTGAACATTTTACTCGTCGCATCGAATTCAATCAGCTCACCGAGATACATGAAGGCGGTGAACTCCGAGACGCGAGCGGCTTGCTGCATATTGTGCGTGACGATTGCAATCGTATAGTCGTCCGTCAATTCGTCGATTAGTTCCTCGATCTTGGCGGTGGAGATCGGATCGAGCGCCGAACACGGCTCGTCGAACAGGATCACTTCCGGCCGTACCGCGACGGTGCGGGCGATGCATAGCCGCTGCTGCTGACCGCCGGACAGGCTTTGACCATTGGCGTTGAGCTTGTCCTTGACCTCTTCCCACAAAGCCGCGCGCCGCAGCGATGTTTCCACACGCCCATCGAGCTCCGATTTCGGCATTTTTTCGTACAACCGGATGCCGAAGGCGATGTTCTCATAAATGGACATCGGGAACGGCGTCGGCTTCTGGAACACCATGCCAACGCGCGCGCGCAGCAGATTAAGATCCTGTTTCGACGACAGGACATTGCCACCATCGAACATGACTTCGCCGGTGGCGTGCTGGTGCGGATAAAGATCGTACATCCGATTGAGCACACGCAGCAACGTCGATTTGCCGCAGCCCGACGGGCCGATAAAGGCGGTGACCTTGTTCTCATAGAGGGAAAGCGTGATCGATTTCAGCGCCTTTGATTCGCCGTAGAAGAAATTGAGGTCGCGGATCGTGATTTTGTCCTTCAGGCCCGCCCGATCGGCCGCGACATGGCTGACGGACGGAACGGTGACGGAAGCAGCACTCATGCTCATGACTGTTTTCCTGATGCGACAAGGGCGCGTGCAGTGACGCTCAAGGTGAGCACGGCAAGCGTAATGATGAGAGCACCGGTCCAGGCCAGCGACTGCCAGTCGTGGTAGGGGCTGAGCGCGAATTGGAAGATGACCACGGGCAGGCTGGAGACCGGCGCGTTGAGGTTCGTGCTCCAGAACTGGTTATTGAGCGAGGTGAAAAGGAGCGGCGCGGTTTCGCCGCTGATCCGAGCGACAGCGAGCAGCACGCCCGTCACCATGCCGGCGCGCGCGGCGCGATAGCAGATGTGTCTGATCGCGAGCGAGCGGGGCAGACCGATGGACGTCGCGGCCTCACGCAACGCATTGGGCACCAGCGTCAGCATGTCCTCGGTGGTGCGCACCACCACCGGGATGACGAGCACGGCAAGCGCGACGCCCCCGGCCCAGCCGGAGAAATGTCCCATCGGCGCCACCATCACTTCATAAATGAAAAGCCCGATCACGATGGACGGCGCGCTGAGCAGGATGTCATTGATAAAGCGGACGACACTGGTCAACTTATCAAAGCGGCCATATTCGGCCATATAAGTGCCGGCCAGGATGCCGATCGGCGTGCCAACGACGACGGCGATGGTCGTCAGGATCAGACTGCCGATAATGGGGTTGAGCAGGCCGCCGGCCGAGCCGGGCGGCGGCGTCATTTCGGTGAACACCGCGACCGACAGGCCGCTGAAGCCGTGCCACAGCAGCGCGCCCAGGATCAGCACCAGCCAGCCCAGGCCGAGCGCCGTTGCAGCGAAGGCTAGCACTGTCGTGATGACGTTGGTGCGGCGGCGGCTGGAATAGCGCGAGGCTAAGATGGTGTCCGGCATGGCGTCACCCGATCCGGCGTTCGATGCGCATCAACATGTAACGCGCAATTGCGAGCACGATGAATGTAATCACGAACAGGATCAGACCAAGAGTGATCAGGGCCGAGGTGTACAAATCTCCCACCGCCTCGGTGAACTCGTTAGCGATGGTGGCGGAAATGGTGGTGCCGGGCGCCAGCAACGATGTCGAGATGCGATGCGCATTGCCGATGACGAAGGTGACCGCCATGGTCTCGCCGAGTGCGCGGCCCAGCCCCAGCATGACCCCGCCGATGACGCCGACCCGCGTATAGGGCAGCACGATGTTGCGCACCACTTCCCAGGTCGTACAGCCAAGGCCGTAGGCCGCTTCCTTGAGCACGGGCGGCACTGCCTCGAACACGTCGCGCGTGATCGAGGTCACGAACGGCAGCACCATGATGGCGAGGATCAGTCCCGAGGTCAGCATGCCGATGCCGTAAGGCGGCCCGGCGAACAGCGCGCCGATCCCCGGCACGTTGCCGAGCGTATTGATGAGGAAGGGCTGCAGCGTTTCCTGCAGGAACGGGGCGAACACGAACAAGCCCCAGATGCCGTAGATGATGCTCGGGATACCGGCGAGCAGTTCGATGGCAATGCCGATCGGCCGCCGCAGCCATTGCGGGCATAGTTCGGTGAGGAAGAAGGCAATCATCAGACCCACCGGAACCGCGATCAACATGGCGATGAACGAGGTGATGATCGTGCCGTAGATCGCCGGCAGCGCGCCGAATTTGTCGGTGACCGGATTCCAGCTCTGGCTCACCAGGAAGCCGAAACCAAAGGCTCTGATCGCCGGCAGCGAGCCGAGGATTAGCGAGAAGATGACGGCGCTGAGCAGCGCCAGCACGCCGAAAGCGGCGGCCCGAGTCATATGACGGAACGCGGCGTCGCCGAGGCGAAGCCGGCCGAGGACCCTGGCGCGCGTCACGGACTCGGCCGTCACGAGCGCTTGGTTTTGTAACGCAAAATCAGCCACGGATCGCCTCCCCGCGGGATCCATCATGACGCTCGCCTTGGTTCAGCCTCGGAGCGCCATTCAAGCAATCTACCGGCCGCCACACCAGACACTCTGCGCGGCAAGCCGGTGGAACTAAAGGGGCAAGGCACCCAAAATGCACAAATGGATGGGCGCCTTGCCTTAGCGCGTCAGGAGTCACTTCTCCGACAGTTTCAGCGGCTTGCCGTCGCTGTCCTTGATGTCTTTGGCCCACATTGCCGCGACGTCGGTCGCAACCTTTGCCGGCATCGGCACATAGGCGAGGTCCTCCGCCATTTTGGCGCCCTTGGAATAGGCCCAGGCGAAGAACTTGAGCGCCTCGGTGGCGGCAGCCGGATCCTGCGGCTGCTTGGGGATGAGGATAAAGGTCGCAGCGGTCATCGGCCAGGAGCCGGCGCCCGGCTGGTTGGCGAGAACCACGCCATAGCCCGGCACAGACTTCCAGTCGGCGTTCGCCGCGGCAGCCTGGATAGCGTCGCTGGTTGGCGAAACGGTCTTGCCGTCTTTGTTGACCATTTTCGTGTAGGCCAGCTTGTTCTGCAGAGCGTAGGCGTATTCGACGTAACCGATGGAGCCCTTGGTCTGGGCCTCGTTATTCGACACGCCCTCATTGCCCTTGGCGCCGATGCCGACCGGCCATTCGACGGAGGTGTTGAAGCCGATCTTCGACTTCCAATCATCGCTGACCTGGGCGAGGTAATAGGCGAAATTGAAGGTGGTGCCCGAACCGTCGGAGCGGTGCACGACGGCAATCGCCTGCGACGGAAGCTTCGCATTGGGATTGAGCTTCTTGATCGCCGGATCGTCCCAAGTCTTGATATCGCCGAGGTAGATCTTGGCAAGCGTCGGCCCGTCGAGAACGAGATCGCCGGCATTGACGCCGTCGAGATTCACGACCGGCACGATGGCGCCCATGACCATCGGAAATTGCGCGAGGCCGTTCTTATCGAGATCCTCGCCCTTGAGCGGCGCGTCGGTGGCGCCGAAGGTGACGGTTCTCGCCTCGATCTGCTTGATGCCGCCGCCGGAACCGATCGACTGGTAGTTGAGACCGACGCCGGTCGCCTTCTTATACTCGTCCGCCCACTTGGCGTAGATCGGATAGGGGAACGTGGCGCCGGCGCCCGAGATGTCCATGGCTTGAGCTGGAAGAATGGCGGCGACGGGAAGAATCGTCGCGGCTAGGAAGCCGGCGACGGCAAATGTCCCGAGATGTTTCACTTGATCTCTCCTGTCCTGAATATCGGACGACGCGGGTCGCCGACCCACGCCGGATTAGCGTCCCTGCTGAACGCTAGAGTCGAGTTGGTCGTCTGACAGATACGCGCTGCAAAAGGAGCTGCCTTCGAAGACTGATCCGCAGCGCGACTATGGGTAGTTTCGGCACGTCACTGTTCTATGAGCGCCAGATGACAATTAGATGACAGTATAAGCCGTTGAACCAGCGTCAATTTATCGCGGATTCACAGGAACCGCGGTGGGCAAATGGATGGTGAAGGTGGCGCCCGCTCCGGGCGCGCTATCGATGGTCAAACGGCCGCGATGGCGGTTAAGAATGTGCTTGACGAGCGCCAGCCCGAGTCCGGTTCCGCCTTGCGCGCGGCTTTCGCCGACATCGACCCGATAAAAGCGCTCGGTGAGCCGCGGCAGATGTTCCGGCGCGATGCCCGGGCCGTAATCACGCACGCTGACCAGCGCCTCGGGCTCGCCATCGGCTGATGCGCCCGTCCCAAGCTTGATGTCGACGCGCCGGCCGGCAGCGCCGTATTTGAGCGCGTTCTCGACCAGATTCTCGAAGACCCGGACCAACTCGTCGTGATCGCCGTGCACCGTCAGCGCGTTCGCCGCGTCGATGTGCAGCGTCACGCCGCGGTCGCGCGCCAGCGTTTCCAAGCCGTCGGCGACCTGCCGGACGATCGGCACCAGATTGACCGGCGTATCGGGGCGGCGATGCGCATTGAGCTCGATCCGCGACAATGACAACAGATCGTCAATCAGGCGCGCCATCCGCCGCGCCTGCTCCTGCATGATGGCGAGAAAGCGCGCCCGCGCCTTGGCGTCTTCGCGGGCGGAGCCCTGCAAGGTTTCGATGAAGCCGAGCAGCGCGGCGAGCGGCGTGCGCAATTCATGGCTGGCATTGGCAACGAAATCGGCGCGCATTTCCTCGACCCGGCGCAGCGGCGTGAGGTCGTGAAACGTCATCAGCACGAGATCGGGCCGCGTTGCGCTTGCTTCGCGCTTGACCGGCATGACGATGGTCTCGAACCAGCGGTCGAGCGGCACGCGCTCGAAATAAACCACGCGCTGCTCTTCGCCTTGCGCCGCGGCGCGGCCGATGGCCTCGATCAGTTCCGGCATGCGCAGCGCAAACGAAACCGGCTCACCTTGACGCAGCGCCGGCGCCAGCGCCCGCGCCCGCTCGTTGAGTGCCAAGACCCGGCCATCGCGATCGAGCGCAACGACGGGATCGGGCAGGCCCGCAACGACGGCGCGCAACAGACCGTCGCCGCGCTCGGAAATCGCGATCGGCTGCCTGCGGCGCTCCTCGCCTTCGCCGGTGCGGACAGCGAGCACGGCGGCCGCGGCAACGATGGCAAAGCTTGAAAGCGCATAGGAATAAGGAAGCGCGCCGGCGACGACGAGCCCGGCGAATACGATCCCCGCTGCCACGATCACCAGCCAGCCGCCGCGCCAGCGTTTGCCCGACAGCGATGCTCGGTCTTCAGCCAAGCTCATGAAATTCCTCGCGGTAATTTCCCGGCGGATCGCGGCGGATCACACGCAGTGTCACCGAAAGCTCACGGCGGCGGCGACGCTCGATTTATGCGACGCGCGGCACGGCTGAGCAAGGCTTCGCGAATTCCAAGCACAACAAGCGAGATCACAAAGGGAATAATGTAATAAAGCAGGCGAAACAACAGCAGCCCGGCCAGCAGGTCTTCTTTATCGAACTGCCACAGCGCCACCATCATGGCGGCATCGAACACGCCGAGACCGCCGGGCGCGTGGCTGGCAAAGCCCAACAATGTGGCGGCAACAAAAATCACCGCCACCGTCACAAAGCCGAGATTGGGCTCGTCGGGCACCAGCATATACATCGCCGCCGCGCAGCAGCCGAGATCGATGATGCCGATCGCGATCTGAAGCAGCGTCAGCGGGCCGCCGGGCAGCGTCACTTGCCAGCCCTCGCGGCCGATCACGCGAGGCTTGACCCAAACCCAGGCGACATAGGCGACCAGCATGGTGAGGATCACCAGCGCCATGGCGCGATTGCACCACAGCGGCAATTGATCGATGGCGCGCGCGGCTTGCGGTGAGCGAAGCACCCCAAGCCCGAGTACGGTGGCGTTGCCGAGCCAAAACGTCAGCCCGGCGATAAAGCAGATCTTGGTAACCTCGATGACGGAGAGGCCCCAGTTGGAATAGATGCGATAACGCACCGCACCGCCGGAAAACACGCTGGCGCCGACATTGTGGCCGACCGCATAGCTGGTGAAGCCGGCAAGGGCAGCGACCCGATACGGCACTTCGGGATGGCCGATCGTGCGCAGCGCGAACAGGTCATAGAATGTCAGCGTCAGATAACCGGCGACGACGAACAGGCCGGCGATGATCAGCGTCTTCCAGTCGGTCGCCTCGATGGCGTCGATCAGCGAGTTGGGATCGATGTCGCGCAGAATGCGATAGAGCACGATCACGGCGACGACGATCATGGTCAGGCTGATGGCAATGCCAAGCCGCCGCAGCCCCACCTTACGATCGAAGAAGCCCACATGACCGCGCAGCGACTTCAATAGACCGCGGTCAGAACCGGCTGCTTGCGCATCCATCGACAAAATCTCGTTTCACTCTAGAGCGTTTTGATTGAGCATGATCTTTTCGTAAAATCGGTATCCACTTTTCCGGATCATGCACTGGTTAGGTGAGTCCGAAGTCCGGGCGATCAAGCGATAAGCTTGCTTAGGAAACTTCCGAGCCGCACAGGCAACATACATATTTTGGTGTCTCATTGATGCCGAAACTCGCATCGATTTGTGCCGCGAACAAATGTGCCGCAAAGACTTGCGAAATTCGGAATCGGACGCCAGCGGGAACCGGCCCCAACTAGCAGATGTTATCGGCCGGCGCGAGAGCGGCAATTCCACCTAACACCCCCTATTTGGGTCCGTAATCGTACTTAAACACTTGCCGGATTGCGCGATGTTTGGCCACACCCCCACCTGCCAAGCTTCTGCGGCGCCTGCTATTCTCGCTGCAAATCATTGAGGAAACGCTCCGATCCATAGACCGACAAGGCATTGAGAGGGTACCATGAATGAATATTCTATCGCACGCCGCACCCTGATTGCGGGAGCCGGTCTCGGATTTGGCGCGGGCCTGATCGGCGGCGGCGCGCCGGCGCGAGCGGAGACCACGGAACCGGCGACAGGAAATATCTGGAGCGGCGAATATTGGGCCAATAAGGGTGACGTGAAGCTGTTCATGTTTCGCAAAAGGATCGGCGCGCCCGCGACCGGGGCGAAGCCGCTTCCGGTGCTGTTTCTGGTGCATGGCTCCTCGCTCTCGTCGTTGTCGAGCTATGACCTGACCGTGCCGGGCAAGGGCGAATATTCGCTGATGGATGTCTTTGCCCGTTACGGCTTCGACGTCTGGACCATGGATCATGAAGGCTACGGCCGTTCGACGGTAACCAACGGCAATTCCGATATCGCAAGCGGCGTCGCCGACCTCACGGCGGCTTTGGACGTGCTGGCGCGCGAGACCGGCCAGAGCAAATATCATGTCTCCGGCGAGTCTTCCGGCGCGATCAGAGCCGGCGCCTTTGCGCAGGCACAGCCGGACCGCGTCGAGCGGCTCATCCTCACAGCCTTCACGTATAAGGGCAACGGCGCGGCAGAGATCGGGCGCCGCCAAGAACATCTCGCCGAATTGCGCGCCAGTCCGCGGCGCAAGCGCGACGCTGCCATGGTCCATTCGATCTTCAGCCGTGACGGTCATCCTTCCGCTTACGATCCGGCCGTGGCCGATGCGCTCGTCGCCAACGAAATGAAATACGGCGACACCGTGCCGAGCGGCACTTATGTCGACATGGCGGCGAACCTGCCCCTGGTCGATCCGACGAAAGTGCGATGCCCCGTGCTGATGACGCGCGGCGAATGGGACGGCAATTCGACCAATGCGGACTTGCTCGACTTCTTCGCCCAACTGCCGAACGGCGATCGGCAATATGTGATCCTGCCGAACACGTCGCACAGCGAGGTGTTCGGCAAGAACCGGCAGTTGCTCTGGTACGCGATGAAGAACTTCTTGGCCGAGCCGGCGCCGGAGGCGAGCTAGGCAAGTTCCCCTCCAACAAAAAACTCGCGCAACTCCTTATACGTCTCCTCCGGCGCCTCTTCGGAGAGATAATGTCCGCATGGCAGCGCCTTGGCGCCGCGGATGTCGGCCGCATAGCGCTGCCAGATTTCGCCGGGCGCGGGCTTTGAGTTGCGGCCGACGCCGCCGGTTGCGCCCCATAACAGGAGCAGCGGCACCGTGACTTTCTTGCCGGCGTCGAAATCCTTGGTGTCCATCTCGAAGTCGATACCGGCCGTCGCGCGATAATCTTCGCACATGGCGTGGACGGTCGCCGGATTGCGGAAATAGCGCTTGTATTCGGCGATCGCCGCCAGGTCGAAGAAGCTCAGGCCCTGCTTGGTCTTCGACAATTTCTTTTCGATAAAGAAATCCGGCTCCGCGCTCATCAGCCGTTCGGGGAAATCGTAGGGCTGGATCATGAACAGCCAGTGCCATGAAAACGTCGCCCAGGCCTTGTTCATATTGTTGTAGAGGTGATGCTGCGGAACGATGTCGAGGATCGCGGCGCGGGCGATCTGCTCCGGATGATCGAGGCACATGCGATGCAGAACGCGGGCGCCGCGATCGTGGCCGGCGCAGTAGAACTTGTCGTAACCGAGCGCCGCCATCACTTCGAACTGATCCTGGCCCATGGCGCGGAACGAATAGTTCTCATGATTGTCGCCGCCCGGCACTTTTTCGGAATCGCCGTAGCCGCGTAGATCGGTGGCGATGACGGTGAATTCCTGGGCGAGTTGCGGCGCGAATTTCTGCCACGACAGATGGCTGAACGGATTGCCGTGAATGAGCAGAAGCGGCGGCCCGTTGCCGCCTTTGAGCGTGACAATGCGGGCACCGGAGGTCTTGATCTCGCTCCTGGTAAAGCCTTCGAAGAACATCGGGCGTCGTCTCCACTCTTGCTATGATCTGCAGTGCTATTGTCTTTAAGCCGCGGATGATCGAGTAAATCGGCTGAACCCGCAACCGCCGTGTGGCACGCTCACTGCACGCGTAAAACGAACGTAAAGGGAAGAAAATGCCGCCGTCAGATATCGACCCGCAATCCGGATTTCGCCTGCCATTGCTCAAGCGCGACGACTTGGACGAAGCCGGTAAGCGCGCTTACGACCGCGCCTCGACGCCGGGAAAAACCATTGTCGGCCTGCGTGGGCCCGCGGGCATCCATCTCTACAGCACCGGCACGGTCGACGCGCACAACACGCTCAATTCGTTTTTGCGCTATCAGGCGGACTTCGATCCGAAGGTCCGCGAAGTCGCGATCCTCAGTGTCGCGCGCGAGATGGACAGCCGGTTCGAATGGGCGGCGCATGAACCGGAAGCGTTGCAAGTAGGCGTGCCGGCCGAGGTCATCGACGTCATCAAGCATCGGAAGAGCACGCTTGGTCTCGACGAGACTTATGCCGCGATCATCGAGCTTGGCCGCCAAGTGCTCGGCGACCACAAAGTCACGTCGGCGGCTTTCGCCCGCGTCAAAGCTTTGTTCGAGCCGGCGCAGCTTGTGCAGCTCGTCATGCTCATGGGCCTTTACACCAGCACGGCAATTTTGCTCGCGGCGTTCGATATGCAGGTGCCCGAAGGCAAGCCGCAATTGCCGGTGCCGTGATGCCGTAGCCTGCATTACTTCTTCTTGTCAAACCCCAATTCGTTCCAGCGCGCTTTGACCGCGTCGACGTCCGCTTTCTCCGGCCACACCGTCGGCGGGAAACGGGCGCCGCCGAGATCGGGATCGGGGTCGTGGTCGAGATTGATCGTGGCGTCGATCAGCATGCGGTTCCACTTGCCGGTGCCGTATAAAGATGTGTTGCGGTCGCGCTTGCGGGTAGACGGATCGAGACCCAAACCGAAGGTCGCCGGCATGATGACGATGTCGTCTTCCCCGGCATTGACGCGATAGGCGATCGCCCAATCCACCGCGGCGTAATCGTAGATGTCGATATCGTCGTCGACGACGGTGACGTGCTTATAGCGCACGTGCCCGGCCGACGAGCCCCACAGTGCGTTCGCCACCTGCTTGGCCTGGCCGCGATAGCTCTGCTTGATCTGCACCACGATATTCACGCCGGCCTGCACCGGCGGGCACCACACGTCGGTGATGCCGGGCACGCCGGCGCGATCGAGCACGTTCCATGCCGTCGCCGAACGCATGATCGAGGAGCACATGCCGTTCTCGGAGAACGAGCCGGGCATCGAGCCTTCGATGGTGCCGCGGAAGATCGGGTCCTTGCGGTGAGTGATAGCGGTGACGCGGATGGTCGGCTTCGGCGATTTGTCGCCGGCGACATAGCCGGTGACTTCGGCGAACGGGCCTTCCATCGTATAGGTCGCGGGATCAAGCCCGAGATAGCCTTCGATCACGATCTCGGCCGTTGCCGGCACGTGCAGATCGACGGTCTCGCATTTGACGAGTTCGACCGGCGCGCCGCGCACGGCGCCTATGACGTCGTATTCGCACATCCCTTTCGGCACCGGCGAGCCGGCGACAAAGCCGAGCGACGGCTCCCAGCCGATGGCGACCGCGATCGGCATTTCCTTATGGCCGGCTTGCTGCCAGGCGGTGACGTGGTGGCCGATATGCTGGGCGCGCCACATCAGGATCGGAATCTTGTTCTTGGCCGCCAGCATGCCGCGATAGATGCCGACATTCATCACGCCATTTTCCGGATCCTTCGTGACGACGCCGCCGTAAGTCATAATGTAGCGGCCGCCGTCGAGGCGATTCCATTGCGGCACCGGCAACTCGTAAAGATCCACATCGTCGCCCTTGACGATGTTCTCTTTCACCGGCCCGGTGGCGACGACTTTCGGCGGCACGCTGCTGGTGAGCGCGGTGCGGCCGAGCTTCACCAATTCGCGCGGATGCGTATCCGGCGGCAGGCCGAACATCATGGCGACGCGGCGCGCGCTCGACAGGCCGCCGGTGAACACCTGCCGGCAGCGGGCATTGGCGCCATAGTCGCGGATATTGCTGAACAGCACGGCCGGGCCGGTGCCGGCGCCTTGCGCCAGCCGCGCGATGGTGCCGAGCTCGATGTCCCAATTGACCTCGGCGTCCACGCGCTGCAATTCGCCCGCCGCGTCGAGCGCTTTTATCCATCCGCGTATGTCGCCGAACGCTACCGGCTTTGGTTCGCTGCTCATGATTTTAGGGGCTTTGTCTGTGGTCGTGAAGGGGTGTGCGGGCGTTCTGCGCTGTCACGGCGGGGCCTGTCAAGGAAGCGGTCTGGTCTGGCATATAAGATGCGGCGACCGAGGCAGACTTTTTCATTGATTGCACGCCCACCATTTTGCCTGAGAGGAATTCGCGCAAAAGCATGGCTCCATTGCGCGCTTAGCGCCGTAAGCATTGCGGCGCGCCCTGCGCATTGGCGGCGTGCCGGCGTGCGTTCATAGTCCGCCCAAGGTCGCGAGAGTGGGTGGCGCTCAGAAGTGGAGTCATAAGGTGACGCGTGACGACCGTAGAGTGTTGATCGCAGGCGGCGGACCGGTTGGGCTCTTGTGCGCGTGGCTGCTCGGCCGCCGCGGCGTGCCGGTGCGGCTGTTCGACCTCAACAGCGGCCCGCAGGCCGATCCGCGCGCGGCGACGACGCATCCGGCGACGCTCGATCTGCTCGACGAGGAGCTTGTCGCCGACATGACGCGCGTCGGGCTTAAGGCGCCGATCTTTCAATTCTGGGATCGGCCGAGCGGCGAACTGGTCGCGGAATTCGACCATGCGGTTTTGCAGAACGACAGCAAGCACCCTTTCGTCATCCAGTGTGAGCAGTTCAAGACTTCCAATCTCCTGCTCGAGCGGTTGCGCAAAATTCCGAACGTCGACGTGCTGTTCAGCCACGAAGTCGTCGGCGCGGCGCAGACGGCTGACGCGGTGACCATCGAGGTGCGCGGCCCGTCGGGCGTCACCTCGCATTCCGGCGCTTATCTGATCGGCGCCGAAGGCGGCCGCAGCACCGTGCGCAAGGCCTCCGACATCAAGTTCGACGGCTTCACCTGGCCGGAGCGATTCATCGTCTTGACGACGCCGTTCGATTTCGCGGCCAACCGCGGCTACAGCTACCGCAGCTATTTCGCCGACCCCGGCGAATGGTGCAATTGCTTCAAGGTCTCGGCCGACGGCCCGCCCGGCCTGTGGCGCACCGTCTATCCGGCCAATCCTACGCTCTCCGAAGAAGACATATTGAGCGACGCCGGCGTCCAGGCGCGCATCCAATCGTTCTTCCCGTCCGACAGGCCCTTCGAGATCGTGCATCGCAATCTTTACGTGACGCATCAGCGCGTCGCCCAGACCTTCCGCAAAGGGCGCGTGCTGCTCGCCGGCGATTCCGCCCACGTCAACAATCCGATCGGCGGCATGGGGCTCAACGGCGGCATCCAGGACGCGATTAGTCTGTCGGACAAGCTTGCGCGCGTCGTGCTCGATGCCGCGCCCGACCGGCTGCTCGATCTCTACGACCTGCAGCGGCGCACCATCGCCGTCGAATTCGTCCAGGAGCAATCGATCGCCAACAAGAACCGACTCGAAGCGCGCGACCCGGAAACGCGCAAGCGCAATCTCGGCGAATTGCGAGCCATGGCCGCCGACCCAGAGCGGGCGCGGCAGTTTCTCTTGCGCACCGCGATGATCGCGAGCCAGCGGCGGGCCGACAGCCTGGAACTGGCGGATGCGGCGGGGACGAAAACGGCTCGCTAGGGCGGTTTAAGGGGCTGAGGACTGAATTTCACTACAATCTTCAAATTGTCCTTCCGGCGAACGGAACCGAGGAGGCATATCACCCGCGCACCGAAATCCAATTCCGGCAGCAGAAATTACGACCGACGAGAGCCGAAGAACGAGCGCGGCGCTTTTCTGGCAAGGTCCGATGGTTTCTGCGCGGCCTCACGTTGCGGAACGAAGGGCGCCCTTGGCGAAAAATCCAGCTCCGGCAGCAGTTGATCGCTCGCCACGCGCAACACCGGCTCGGGGGTCTCGGCGTCCTCATGCATGATGCGGCGCCAGATGCGGTAGCTCTGTTCGTTAAACGGGGCGGTGGCGAGGAATTCGTCGGCGAGGATTTTGCGCATCGCCGCCGTCTGCTTGGCGCTGACGTTGAAGCTCACCAGATAGGCATCGACCAGGGCGTCGACTTTGCGCGACAGAACGACGCGATCCATCCCGACGCGATCTAAGCCGGTGTCGGCCAAGCGCAGCAGCGCGGACGCCACCGTGCCGGTGTGATCGAGTTGTTCCATGACATGATGCTCCGCGCGCGGCGGCGCTGAGTCAAAACACGTTGGGAGAAAATCCACAGGCTGTGGACAGCGCAAAGCGCTGAGATGGCACAGCGCCGTCATGCCCGGACTTGTTCCGGGCATGACGAGGAAAGTGGGTGCGGCCGCGCCGCGCTACGCCGGCAGGGGCTTGCCGTTGGTCTCGGGCAGGAACGGCGTCACGATGAAGCCGAGCGCGTAGATGCAGGCGATGGTCATCGCGGCGTGGCTGAAGCCGCCGAACTGCGTGATCAGGAAGCCGGCATAGAGCGGGCCGAGGAAGGCGATGAAGCGCGGCGCGTTGAAGGCGAAGGCGACGCCGGTGGCGCGCGAGCGCGTCGGGAACAATTCCGGCAGCCAGACCGGCATCCAGGAATATTGCCCGAGCGTGAAGAACGCGTTCACCGCCGCAGCGACGAGCAGCAGCGTCAGATCCTGCGTCCACAGGAACAGCACCGGCGTCATCACGAAGGCCATGGCGAAAAAGATCATGACCACGGGCTTTCTGCCGAAGCGATCGGCGAGGAAGCCCAAGCTCGCATAGCCGAGGATGGCGCCGAAATTATAGGCCATGCCGGCATAGCTCGCCCATTGCGGGCCCGGCAGGCCGGATTTGGCGGCGACGGAGGCGATATAAGGCGGCACCCAGGACGAGATGCCCCACCAGGCCAGCGTCGTGGTGAGCGACATCAGAAAGACGAGAATGGTGCGCTTGCGCGTCGTCGGATCGACGAACAGATCGGCGACCGTGAAACGGGTGAGCGCGTGGTCATGCGCGCTGAGCGTGGCGCCGGCCGCCTTGCGCGCCTTGGCGTCGCGGCGCTGCGCGTCGACCTCTTGCCAGGGCTGCGATTCCTCGATCGAGGTTCTGATCCAGACCGTGAGCAGCGCCGGCAGGATGCCGATGACGAACATATAGCGCCACGCATCCGGGCCGAAGCCGGAGACGAACAGCCAGATCAGACTGGCGAGGAAGAAACCGATGCCGAGGCCGCATTGCATCAGGCCCGCGCCCTTGCCGCGCGCATGCTGCGGCCACAGCTCGGCGAGCATCGACGTGCCGGTGGCCCATTCCGAGCCGATGGCGATGCCGACCAGGAACCGCAGCACCGCGAACGATATCCAGTTGAACGAGAACGCGGTCAGCCCGGTCATGATCGAATAGGCGAGAATGGCGTAGATCATGGTGCGGCGGCGGCCGATATAATCGGCGAGAATGCCGCCGCAGATGCCGCCGATGCCCCAGCCGAGCAGCGTGATCGAGATCACCGTGCCGGCGAAAGACGGAATCTCCTTATATTGCGACGGATCGAGCAGCGAATGCATCGCTGGGCCGACGGTGAGAATAAGCGCATAAGTCTCGTAGCCGTCGAACAGCCAGCCGAGATTGGCGGCGAGCAACATGCGCCATTGGCTGGTGGTGAGCGATTGGTACCAGGCCAGTTCGCCTGCCGTGGTGTTGGAAACGTCGGTCAATTGGGCCATGTCGTCCTCCCAGCGTAGCAGATGGCGAGCCGCAGGTTGATCCTGCTTCGGCGCCACAAAGTGCGGCACCGCCCTCGCCTTCACCCTCAGCGCAGAGTCTAGCGGAAAGATTTGGTCAGGTCACGAAGCGCCGCTGATGCAGTAGATCGAGCGCCGACCGAGGCGGATTCTTTCATTGACGCCAGATCGATCACGAAGCCGAAGCGGCGGGCGACCCCGCCGGCGCGGCAAACGCCGCCTCGAGCCGCGCGGCGAATTGCCGTTCCATCTCCTTGGCCTTGGAGCGCAGCACCGGCTGGCCGAGACTGCCGAGCTTGCCGGTCAAGGCGGCCTCGACCTCGTAGTCGATTTTGGTGCCGTGCTGGGTGCCTTCACCGGCGTCAGTGAGCCGGGTCAGCGACGTCGCGGTGAGCCGGCCGACAATGCCGAGCGGCGTGCCTTCGACCTTGGCCTCTATGAGGTTCGGCTCTTCCGCGCGCGTGACCTCCACCGCGACCTTGAAGCTGAATTTCATGTAGGCGACCTTGGTCTCGAACACGGCCGCGTAATGATCAGGCGACGTCTCCTGCAAATCGCGCACGCCGTCGACGCAGGACGCCAGCATGCGCGCATCGCGCAGCGCCTTGTAGACTTCCGCGCGCGGCACCTTGACCGTCACTTCACCGGTGAATTTCATTGGGACTCCGTTATTTCCTCTCTCGCGCCCGGCGAGAGGCTGCTCCTACGCCCGCAGCGCCGTGAGCATGTCTTTGATGTATTCGTTGGCGCTGGCGATCACCAGCATCATGGCGTGCGGGCGCAACTGCCCGAGCATCTTTGACAGCACCTCGTCGCTCGACGTGGCGCCGCCGAGGATCAGCGCCGTGGTCATCACATGTTTGATGCTGCAGGCCTCGCCGATGATAGCGGCGGCCGCGGCGTTTTCGCCCGCGGTCGCGACCATGACCACGAGATCGGCGGAATTCACTTCGTCGATCAGATCCTTGGTGCGCCCGGCGAGATCGTTGAGCCAGCCGTTCATGGAGAAGGGCTTGCCCCGTTGCGGCGCGCCGGAAAAAGCCGTCGCGGTGAGGAAGCTCGCGCGCTGCCATGGCGCCTGGGCCAGTTCCTTGACCACCCGCTCGCTCGGCGCATCGAGCGCGATCACCTTGACGGCGCGGGCTTGCGAATTCGGCCGGTCGATGCGGAATTTGGCCTGCGCCGCCGAGGCCATGCGGGCCAATTCACTTTCCATCATGCACTCTCCTCATAAGCCGTCCGCACTATAGCGACCCGCCGGAAATATTTCATTATGGGCGTCGTCCTGTATAACGGCCCTCCCCGCACCTGCAATGCACAGACGAGACTGCCCCTCATGCCCGCACAACGCATCGACCTCTGCAGCACCGACGACGTCGCGCCCGGTACGGCGCTCAAGGTCGAGATCGAAGACCTGGTGCTGGCGGTGTTCAATATCGACGGCCAGTTTTTCGTCACCGACGATACCTGCACCCACGGGCCGGGCTCGCTGTCGGAGGGCTATATCGAAGACGACGTTGTCGAATGCAATTTCCACAACGGCCAGTTCAATATTCGCACCGGCGAAGTGGTGTCGCCGCCCTGCATGGTGCCGGTCAAGACCTATGCGGCCGAAGTCGTCGACGGCAAAGTGACGATCGAAGTGTGAGGCGGGGCATCCTATGGGCCGCCGCCCAACCCCGCGTGCGCATTGACAATTGCAGTTGACGAAAGCCGCGCCTCCGGCTTGTTAGGCGCCAACGAATTTCGCGGAGGATCGCCCTGATGATGAGAAACAAACCGCCATTCCGTGCCGACGTGGTCGGCAGTCTGCTGCGCACCGCGCCGTTGAAGGAAGCCCGCGCCAAGCGCGAGAAGGGCGAGATCACCGCGGCGCAGCTCACCGCGGTCGAGGACCGCGAGGTCGAGAAGATCATCAAGAAACAGGAAGAGGTCGGGCTCAAGCTCGCGACCGACGGCGAATTCCGCCGCTCGTGGTGGCACTTCGATTTCTACGGCATGCTCGACGGCGTCGAGATCCACGAGATCGATCACGGCATCCAGTTCCAGGGCGTGCAGACGCGGCACCTGACCCCGCGCATCACCGGCAAGCTCGGCTTCTCCAGCCACCCGATGCTGGAGCATTTCAAGTTCCTCAAGGCGCATACCAGCGTGACGCCGAAAATGTGCATCCCCAGCCCGGCGACGCTGCACTTCCGCCTCGAGCCGAACGCCGTCGACACCAAGTTCTATGCCGACCGCAGCGCCATTTTCGACGATCTGGCCAAGGCCTATAAGCAGGCGATCCGTGGCTTCTACGACGCCGGCTGCCGCTATCTGCAATTCGACGACACCGCCTGGGCCTATCTGTGCTCGCAGGCCGAGCTGAAAAAGGCGCGCGACCGTGGCCTCGATGCCGACCGGCTGCAGCAGGACTATGCCCGCGTCATCAACATGGCGCTCGACGGCAAGCCTTCCGACATGGTGATCACGACGCATGTCTGCCGCGGCAATTTTCGCTCGACCTGGATTTCTGAAGGCGGCTACGAGCCGGTCGCCGAGGTCATGCTCGGTCAGCTGAATTACGACGGCTATTTCCTCGAATACGACAGCTCGCGCGCCGGCGGCTTCGAGCCGCTGCGCTTCCTGCCGAAAGGCAACAAGATCGTGGTGCTCGGCCTCATCACGACGAAATCCGGCTCGCTGGAGAAGAAAGACGACGTCAAGCGCCGCATCGACGAGGCGACGAAGTTCGCCGCGCTTGATCAGCTTTGTCTCTCGCCGCAATGCGGCTTTGCCTCGACCGAAGAAGGCAACGTGCTCGCCGAGGACGAGCAATGGGCGAAGCTGCGCATGGTCGTGGAGCTCGCCGACGAAGTGTGGCGCTGATCCGGCGTCAGGTCGTAACGAGCGCCTTCCGGCTCGCTCGCTTGTGCACGTGCACCATCAGCGCCATGGCGAAGATCGGCGTCGCCAGATTGACGATCGGGATCGAGACGAAGGCGGTGATGAACAGACCACCGACATAGACCAGCGCGGCGTTGCGCTTGCGTAACAGCTTCGCCTCCGCCGGCGGGCGGAAGCGCATGGCGGCGAGCTCAAAATATTCGCGGCCGAGAATGTAGGCGGTGGCGAGGAAGAAGACCACCGCGCCGAAGCCGGCAAACAGAATGAGCGGCGCTGCGACCAGATAGATCACCACCGCAAGCAGCGCGGTCTTGAAACCCTCCCATAGCGCGAGCGTGAGCGGCAGCGCCTTGCCCGGCGGATCGGCCGGATAATATTCGCGCTCGACCTCGTCGCCGATGCGGTCGGCGAAAAAGCTGCCGACCACCGCCGTCACCGCCGGCATCAGCATGACGCTGCCGACGACGATGCCGACGCCGGCCGCGAAGGACAGCAGCCAGGCGAGCGCGGTCACCGGACCGTGCGCTTGCGCCCCGATCGTGGTTTCCACTGTCGCGCTGCCGGCGCCGAGCACCCAGACGATGATCCGTTCGAGCGCAATGCCGGCGACGACGATCAGCGCCAGTGCCAGCGCGATCGACCGCCACAGCACGGTGCGCAGCGGCGGCGCGAACATCTGGGTGATCGCGTGGATGACGTCGTCGATCATGGGGCCCTCTACCGTGCGGCAGAGGTAGCGATGGGGTCGGAAAAATACAAGGGATTCCAAAATCAGGACGGGAGCGGTAATGACTGCGACGGAGGCAGATTTTTCCATTGATTGCATGCCCACCATTTTGCCTGAGAGGAATTCGAACTCAAGGACGACCCCAGAGGGGTCGCTGCCGAAGGCGGTGTGCTTCGCGCATCCTTGACTTCGAATTCCTCTCAGGCACGCTGTGGACGTGCAATCAATGGTGACTTGGCGCAGCCGGCAGCGCTCAAATATATATTTGAGCTGGGATGCTGGTGTTCACGCCACCATCGCTTCGACTTCGTCTTCCGCCGCTTCCGGCACCAGCGGAATGGCGGTGTCGTCCGCGCCGCGCGACTGGTCGGCCCATTGCAGCCGCTTATAGTCGAAGCCGCGCACGATGGTCGGCTTGACCACGTTGAAATAGGGTGAAATGTCGAAGTCGCGCGGGCAATAGAGCGAGGAGTGGCGGATCTCCAAAATCTCCTCGCGCGCCTGCTGGCTGCCGGCGAGCTTAATCTTGGGCAGGATCGGATAACGCACCGCGGTGAACGCATCTGCGATCAGCGCCGAGCAAATGATCCGCGTCGGATCGCCTGAGCCGAGCGAAATCAAACGCCGCCGCCAGCGCTGCGGCACCGGCAGCGGACACAGATAGCGCAGCAGATCGACGATGTTTTTCAGATCGTAGGCGAAGCCGATGCGCGCAATGGCATAAGCGCAGACGGCTGAGCAATCCTCTTCGACCAGATTGACCGGCCGGCAGATGCGGGTGTGAAAGGGCGTGTATTTCGACAGCGGCGCCGAGACGACGCCTTCGCCGAGATTGGCCTCGATCAGAACATGCGGCTCGCCGTCGTTGCCGACGCGGCCGTCGAGCGGCCCGACATAGAGCGCGGAATGCGACCACGTCGATTGCGTAAGATATTTGATGACGCCGGAGACATGATTGTTGCCTTCGACGAGGAGCACGTCGCCCGGCTGCAGCGATTGGCGCAGCGCCTCGGGATCGCTCGGCGTAAAGGGCTCGTAGCCCGCAATCGGCTTCTGCAAATAGCGGGCGATGACACGCCCAACGCCATCGAGCATCCTGCTCATGGTGGCCTCCCAGCCATGATCGCGCATGATCTTTGCGGAAAACCGGTGCCCACGTTTCCGGATCATGCTTTGGCGCGGTTTGACTGCGTCTTATCTCGCCGCAATTTAATCGGACTCCGTTGCGATTTCGTTCACGGGACTTGCTGCGGAATTGCGCAGCTTGGGCAGTTCGGGCAAGGTGCGGCGCACCCATAAGCGCTTTGGAAACCATGCCGCGCAAATCTGTCGCACAGCTCAACCGCCGTTCCGTTCTCGCCGCTTCGGCGGCCTTGGCCGCGCGCCAGTTGCTCGCCATAGGTAATCCCGTATTCGCCGCAACCACGCCCAGTTCGGGCGCGATTGATACCGCGATTGTCGGCGCCGGTGCCGCCGGCATCGCCGCGGCGCGCAAGATCGCCGCCGCCGGCCGGCGCTATGTCTTGATCGAGGCGACCGACCATATCGGCGGCCGCTGCATCACCGACATGACGACGTTCGGCGTGCCTTACGACCGCGGCGCGCATTGGCTCCATTTGCCCGAATCGAATCCGCTCACGAAACTGGCGCCGAACCGCGCCGACATCTATCCCGCGCCGCGCAGCCAGAAGGTGCGCATCGGCCGCCGCTTCGCGCGTGAAGGCGAGCTCGAGGATTTTTTGAGCGCGCAAGTCCGCGCCACGCGCGCCATCGACGACATCGCGCGCAAGACCGACGCGCCCTGCGAACAGGCCATGCCGGCCGATCTCGGCGATTGGAAGCCGACCGTGGAATTCGTGCTCGGCCCGTATAATTGCGCGAAGGATTTGACGTCGGTGTCGGCGTTCGATTTTGCCAAGGCGGCCGAGCGCAAAACCGCGGCCTTCGCCAAACAGGGTCTCGGCACGCTGCTGGCGTCGCTGGCCCAGGGGCTTACCGTGCAGGTCTCGACGCCGGCGACGTCGATCGATACGCGCAGCGGAATTTCAGTGGTCACGCCCAAAGGCACCATCAACGCCCGCACCGCGATCATCACGGTGCCGACCAATGTCATTTCGTCGGGCGGCCTGAAATTCACGCCCGATCTCGAACATCATCAGTTCGACGCGTTCGGCCGCATGTCGCTCGGCAGCTACGATCACATCGCGCTCGAGCTCAAAGGCAATCCGCTCGGGCTCGACAGCGACGATCTTGTGTTCGAGAAATCCAGCGACAACCGCACCGCAGCTCTCCTTGCCAATATTTCCGGCACGCCGCTCTGCGTCATCGATGTCGCGGGATCCTTCGGCCGCGACCTGACGGCGAAAGGCGAAGCCGCCATGTTCGCCTTCGCCAGTGATTGGCTGGTGAGCCTCTACGGCGCGGAAATCAAGAACGCGATCGGCCGCAAAGCTGCCACGCGCTGGAACAGCGATCCCTATACGCTCGGCGCCTGGTCGGCCGCGGTGCCGGGCAGCCAGTTCGCGCGCAAGCAATTGCTCGGTCCGATCGCCGCCAACGTCTGGTATGCCGGCGAAGCCGCGCATGAAACCTTATGGGGCACCGTCGGCGGCGCCTGGGAATCCGGCGAGCGCGCCGCGGACGCCGCATTGCGGGCCGTGGGCGGACTGCGGCCGGCAGCGCCGGTGGCGAGCGACACCGACGCCGGCACGCAGGACAAGGGCAAGACCAAGCGCGCCAAAGTCGAGCGCCGCGCACCGCGTTACGGCGAGACCACGCCGCAATATCGCGGCACGTCGGGCTATACCGGCACGCCCAATATCATGGGCAACGAGCGCTGAGGCGGCGCCCGCAATGGCGATCGGATAAAACCTGCGCGGCTGTGAACTTTTAGTTCCAATATACACCTGGGTGTTGGTGATTAGCTCCTGATTCGACAGCGAAATTTCGCCTCGGCTTGGAGGTAAGAAATTGTTGTTGCCAAAAACGTCCACTGCTATTTTGGCGCGCAGGGGCCCCGCTATTGGCGGGTTAAGTGCAATGTCGCCTCCGGTCTCGCGGGTTTCCGACAGCCAGGAATTACGATCTCAACGCCCTGCTACTGCCCCGGCACGCTGATCAAGATGGCGCGCGGCGAGAAGCGCGTCGAGAAGCTCAAGGTCGGCGATAAGGTGATTACCGTGTCCGGCGTAGCGCGGCCGATCAAATGGATGGGGCGGCGCAGCTATGCGGGCCGCTTTGTCATGGGCCGCAAGGACATCCTGCCGATCTGCATCAAAGCCGGCGCGCTCGACGACAACCTGCCGAAGCGCGATCTCTGGATCTCGCCGGATCACGCGATGTATCTGGACGGCGTGCTGATCGAGGCCAAGGATCTCGTCAACGGCGTGTCGATCGTGCAGGCCGAGCGCGTCGCCAAGGTAGAATATTTCCACGTCGAACTTGAAACGCATGATGTGATCATCGCCGAAGGCGCATTGGCGGAAAGCTATATCGACGACGCCAACCGTTTGCTGTTCCACAACGCGCGGGACTACTACGCGCTCTATCAGGATGCCGCCGCGGCGCCCGCGCACTATTGCGCGCCGCGTCTTGAAGAAGGCTACGAGATCGAAGCGGCGCGGCAGCACATCGCGTTGCGCGCCGGTCTTCTTCGCACTGCCGACGGTGAGCGGATCGGGAAATTGCGCGGCTCTATCGATAGCGTGCGCGAGCGTTGCGTTTCCGGCTGGGCGCAAACCGCCGATCATCCCGATGCGCCGGTGTGCCTCGACATTTACGCCGATGGCAAATTGATCGGACAGGTTCTCGCCAACCGCTATCGCAAAGAGCTCGCTTGCCGTTCGCTCGACGGTGCCGCCGTCACATGCACGTCCGACGCTCCCGGCGCGCTGGCGTCTGCGGCGCGCGCCAGTGGCATTCGGCATATTGCCGGCCGCTCGGACGCGTTCGTGCGAGTGCACAGACGGGCGGCACGCGCATAGAACTGCGCGAGGCTTATGCTCGTAATACCCCGCCGGTGCGCTTGCCGACTTCGGCGACGATTTTTGCCGCGAGCGCCTCGATCTCTGCGTCGGTCATGGTCTTGTCGCGCGGCTGCAGCGTGACCGCGATGGCGATCGATTTCTTGCCGGGCTCGACGCCTTGGCCTTCGTAGAGATCGAACACGCTGACGCCTGAGATCAGCTTGCGGTCGACGGCAAAAGCGGCGCGCACCAGATCGGCGGCCTTCACGTTGCGCTCGACGACGAAGGCGAAGTCGCGCTCCACCGGCTGGAACGGCGACAGTTCGAGCGCAGGCTTGGCGCGCGTCGCTTTCGCCTTCGGCTCGGGGATGCGTTCGAGGATGACCTCAAAGGCGACCAGCGGGCCTTCGGCGTCGAGCTTTTCCAGCGCGCTCGGATGCAATTCGCCAAAATAACCGAGCACGTTTTGTGGCCCGATCTGGATCGTGCCGGAACGGCCGGGATGCAGCCACGCCGGGCCGCCCGGCACGACTTGCAGCGCCTGCGCCGGCGCGCCGGCCGCGATCAGCACGGTGAGCGCATCGGCCTTGGCGTCGAAGGCGTCGACCTCGTTATTCAACTCGCGCTTCGACCAGTGGCGGCCGATACCGGACGGCTTCGCCAAAGCGCGGCGGATGCCGGCGGCTGAGGTGCACTGATCCTCCGCCCGGTCGCCGCGGAAAATTTGCCCGACTTCGAACAGGCCGACATCGGGAAAGCCGCGATCGGTGTTGCGGCGCGCCGCGGCGACGAGGCCGGGAACGAGGCTCGGCCGCATGTCGGACAGTTCCGCCGCGATCGGATTGGCGAGCGCGAGCTCTGGCTTACCGCCGCCGAACAATTCGGCCTGCGGCTTGGCGATGAACGACCACGTCACGGCTTCAACCAGATTGCGCGCGGCGAGCGCGCGCTTGGCTTTGCGCGTGCGCACCTGGATCGGCGTGAGCACGGGCTTCCGTGGGCTTTCGCCGCGGGGGAACGGCGTCAGCGGCACTTTATCGACGCCGACGATGCGGACCACTTCCTCGACGATATCGGCCTTGCCCTCGACGTCCGGCCGCCATGACGGCACGGCGACTTTCACGCGCTCGCTTTGGCCGGCGACGAAGAAGCCGAGATGATTGAGCACGCGCCGCATGTCGGTGAGCGGCACGTCGAGGCCGCCGAGACGCTCGAGCTCAGACAGCGGGAAGTCGATGATCTTTTCCGGCGGCTCGGCATTGCCGGCGACGGTAAGTTCCGACGGCGTGCCGCCGCAAAGCTCCATCACCATCTGCGTCGCCATGTCGAGGCCCGGCAGCATGAAAGCCGGATCGACACCGCGCTCGAAACGGTAACGCGCGTCGGATTTGACGCCAAGCTTGCGGCCGGTCTGCGCGATATTGGCCGGATCCCATAGTGCCGATTCGATCAGCACGTCGGTGGTCGTCTCATCGCAGCCGGTTTTTTCGCCGCCCATGATGCCAGCGAGCAATTCCACGCCCGCCTCGTCGGCGATGACGCATATCGCGTCGTCGAGCGTGTAGGTCTTACCGTCGAGCGCCAGGACCGTTTCGCCGGAGCGGGCGCGGCGCACCGTGAGATTGCCTTTGACTTTCTTGGCATCGAACACATGCAGCGGCCGGCCGCGGTCGAAAGTGATGAAATTGGTGATGTCGACCAGCGCATTGATCGGGCGCAGCCCGATCGCGATCAGCCGCTGTTGCAGCCAATCCGGCGACGGGCCGTTCTTGACGCCGCGGACAAGACGCAGCGCGAAGGCCGGGCACAGCGACGGTGTCGCACCGAAATCGAGCGCCACGTGCACCGGGCAGGGAAACTCGCCCTTGATCTGTTTGATCGCCGGGTCCTTGAACTTGCCCATGTCGGCCGCCGCCAGATCGCGGGCGATGCCGTGCACGCCGGTGCAATCGGGCCGGTTCGGCGTCAGATTGATCTCGATCACCGGATCGTCGAACTTGGCCCATTGCGCAAAGCTGCCGCCGATCGGCGCGTCGGGCGGCAGTTCGATAATGCCGTCGTGATCATCGGAGATCTGCAGCTCGGCCTCCGACACCAGCATGCCGCGGCTTTCGACGTCGCGGATCTTGCCGATGCCAAGCGTAATGTTCTTGCCGGGGATGAAAGCGCCGGGCGGCGCGAACACGCCGATCATGCCGGCGCGCGCATTCGGCGCGCCGCACACGACCTGGATCGGCTTGCCGTCGCCGGTATCGACCATGCAGACGCGCAGCCGGTCGGCATTGGGATGCTGTTTCGCCTCGACGACCTTGGCGATGACGAACGGCGCAAAGAGCTTCGCCTTGTCCTCGAGGCGCTCGACCTCGAGCCCGATCATGGTGAGCTTGTCGGCGATCTCGCCGAGCGGACGGTCGGTGTCGAGATGTTCCTTGAGCCAGGCGAAGGTGAACTTCATTACAGCCCGACCCCTTTCTCGGGCACGTAGAGATAGAGCAGCGGCAGACTGATGAAGACCAGGATGGTAAGAAGAATGGCGCCGTGATTGCACCATTTGAACAGCTCGCGCCGGATGATCAGCTCCCGGAGCGCCGCGTGTTGCAGCGGGTGAGAGGTATCGCGATGGAACATGGAGAGACAGCGCAGGCAACCCAGCGCCACCAAGAGATACAGCATGATCTCAAGCACGATCACGCCTTGCTCGAAATGATTGTCGGCGACGACCGGCGCGGACACGCCGAGCGCCGCGATCATCATCGAGGTGTGGGTGAGAAGACCGCCGGCCTTGCTGTCCAGGATCTGAAAGCTGCGGCTGATGGGATTGGGGCCGAGCGTGCCGTCGCCGTCCACCGCAAGATGGTCGGTGTAGCGCGCGATACTTTCTTTCGGCCAGCCGCGGGTTATCGCCTGATACAAGATGCGGTCCACGGCCTGCATCGTCGAGTTGATCATCGCCCGACCTCCCCGCGTTATCCGCTCAAGCCCGCAGCCAGCGTCGGTAAATCGAGCGGCCTGAAACCGTAATGATTGAGCCAGCGCACATCCGCCTCGAAGAAGGCGCGCAGGTCCGACATGCCGTATTTGAGCATGGCGATGCGGTCGATGCCCATGCCCCAGGCGAAGCCTTGGTATTCGTCCGGGTTGAGCCCGCAATTCCGCAACACGTTCGGATGCACCATGCCGCAGCCGAGAATTTCCAGCCAATCGTCGCCCTCACCGAAACGGATTTCGTCCTTGTCGCGGCGGCACTGGATATCGACTTCGAGCGACGGCTCGGTGAACGGGAAATAGGACGGCCGGAACCGCATGCCGACCTTGTCGACCTCGAAGAACGCCTTGCAGAATTCTTCGAGAATCCATTTCAGGTGGCCGAGATGCGATTTCTTGTCGATGACCAGGCCCTCGACCTGGTGGAACATCGGCGTGTGCGTCTGATCTGAGTTCGCAGCGATAGGTGCGTCCCGGAATGATGACGCGGATCGGCGGCTTCTGCGTCAGCATGGTGCGCACCTGCACCGGCGAGGTGTGGGTGCGCAGGAGAAGGCGCGAGCCGTCCGGCTTCGGATTGAAGAAGAACGTATCGTGCATCGCGCGCGCCGGATGGTCTTCCGGGAAATTGAGCTTGGTGAAATTGTAATCGTCGGTCTCGATGTCGGGACCTTCGGCGACGGCGAAACCCATATCAGCGAAAATCGTGGTCAGCTCGTCGATGACCTGCGTGATCGGATGGACGCGGCCGATCTCGAGCGGGGCTTCGCGCACCGGCAAGGTGACGTCGATGCTCTCGGTATTGAGCCGCGCCTGGAGCGCTGCGTCCTTGAAGGCTTCGCGGCGCTCGGCGAGCGCGCCGTTGACGCGATCCTTCAGGCCATTAATCAGTGGGCCTTGGCTCTTGCGCTCGTCGGGCGTGAGCGTACCGAGCGTCTTGAGCAGCGCGGTGATCGAGCCGCTCTTGCCGAGCGCGCCGACGCGTACCGCTTCGAGCGCCGACTCGTCGCCGGCGGAGGCGACCTCGCCGAGGATTTGTTGTTCGAGCTGAGCGATGTCGGACATGTCGCTTAATCCGGCAGGAACGGCAGGTCGGTGTCGGACGGCTTGCTGCCGGCTTGCGTCAGCATGCAATGAACCTGGCCGCGATGATGGGTCTGGTGATTGAACATATGGGTGACCAGCATCCAGCGCGGCCGCGTCCATTCGCGCCCGGTGGCGCCGGAGAAATAGGTCAGGTCGGCGGCGAGCCAGGGGTCGTCGACCGTGTCCGCCCAGTCGATGATTGTCTTGTCGAACCCCGCGCGCTCAGATTTGAGCTCATTCCAGTCCGGATGGAGTGCGACCGAGCCCGGTATCCCGACTTCCGGCCGCGGCAGATCGGCGAAGCGCGCCATCCAGCTGCGGTCGCCCCACAACAGATGATTCAGCGTCTTGTGGATCGAGCCGAAGAACGCGCCGCACTCGCGGTTGCGCTCCGCGTCGGACAGCCGGTCGGCTGTGCCGTACAGGTTTTCGTTCTGCCAGCGATTGTAGCGCGCCATGCGCTGGACATAGGCACGGTCAATCATGTGCGCGATCCATTATGGGCGCGCCCGGCCATGACGCGCCTATGCCGCGAGCGCCGACTTGCCGAGCGCAGACTTGGCCTGGTCGACGATCGCCGCGAAGGCCACAGGCTCGTGGATCGCGAGATCCGAGAGCACCTTGCGGTCGACGGTGATGCCGGCCAGGTCGAGGCCCGCGATGAAGCGGCTGTAATTGAGGCCGAAGGGACGCACCGCGGCGTTTAGGCGCTGAATCCACAGCGCGCGAAACGTGCGTTTTTTGCGCTTGCGATCGCGGAAGGCATATTGATTGGCCTTCTCCACCGCCTGCTTGGCGATGCGGATCGTATTCTTGCGCCGGCCGTAATAGCCCTTGGCGGCCTTGAGCACTTTCTTGTGCTTGGCATGAGAGGTAACGCCGCGTTTGACGCGAGCCATGATTGATCTCCTTTGGAAAGACTATCGAACGCCGGGAAAGGCCGCTACAGCGGTTCTCAGCCGTTCGGCAAAAAGTACTTCTTGATGTTGTCGCCGTCGGTCTTGAACAGCACGTTGGTGCCGCGCAATTGGCGGATCTGCTTCTTGGTGCGCTTGATCATGCCGTGGCGTTTGCCCGACTGCGCATAGAGGACCTTGCCGGTCCCCGTAACCTTGAAGCGCTTTTTCGCGCCCGACTTGGTCTTGATCTTGGGCATTTGGCTCTCCTCATGAAATAAGCGTCCGAGCTCCGGCCCGAACGCTGTCGATCGTTAACGATCGCGTGCTGATGAGCACTTCACCGCCGCCACGGCAGCCCTTAATCGGCCGGGCGGCGGGAAGGGCGCGGTTATGGCAGAGAGCGCCGCCAAACGCAATCGGCGGTGGGGGCGATACCCGACCCTGCCTGCGCCGTGGCAAGATAGATTACTCTCGTTATTCTAACAGCTTATAGACTGAAACGCGTTCCCGGCCGATGGCGGATCGTCTTTCGCGCCAAGGTGCGATTTTATAGAACGCGCATGTCGATCCGCGCCTGGCTGGTTCGTCGTCTTTACCGAGCGAGACAGTTCAGCGGCGATGGCGCGCGCGGCTCGCCTTAAGGAGGAGTTCTCACATGCGTTTCATGTTCATCGTCAAATCCGCCCAGTCCAGCCCGCCGACCGCCGAGCTCCTCGAGGCCATGCACAAGCTTGCCGACCGGGAGATCAAGGCCGGCCGCATGCTCGACAATGGCGGGCTGATGCCGATCGCCACCGGCGCGCAAGTGCGCATCGCCGACGGCAAGCTTAGCGTCGTCGACGGCCCGTTCGTCGAGGCCAAGGAGGTGATCGGCGGCTACGCGATCTTCGAACTGCCCGGCAAGGAAGAGGCGCTGGCCTCGGCGAAGGAGTTCATGCAGTTGCACAAGGACCTGATGCCGGGCTGGGAGGGGACGTGCGAGCTTCGCGGTTTCGCTTCGCGCATGTCGTAAGGCCAAGCGTCTTGACGCGAAGTCCTCTTCGGCAGGGTCGGCAGTCATGACGGCCGCCGACACTCATAGCAAGAATTTGCATAGCGATGACTTGCATCGCGCGATCCTCGCCGCTTGGCGGATCGAACAGCCGCGGCTGATCACGAGCCTGGCACGGATGCTGCGCGATGTGCCGCTCGCCGAGGACCTCACGCAGGAAGCGCTCATCGCCGCGCTCGAGCACTGGCCGGTGACCGGCATCCCGGAAAAACCCGGCGCCTGGTTGATGGCGAGCGCCAAGAACCGCGCCTTGGATCACTTGCGCCGCAAACAGATGCTCGCGCGCAAACACGATGTGATCGCCGCCGCCCTGGCGGAGGAGCAAGAGGCCATGCCCGACTTCGACACCGCGCTCGACGACGATATCGGCGACGAGATGCTCCGCCTCATCTTCACCGCCTGTCATCCATTGCTGTCGCGCGAGGCGCGCGCCGCGCTGGCGCTGCGCATGGTCTGCGGATTGACCACCGAGGAGATCGCCCGCGCTTTCCTGCAGCCGCCGGCGACCGTCGCGCAGCGCATCGTGCGCGCCAAACGCGCGCTTTCGACATCGGGTCTCGCGTACGAAACGCCACGCGGCGAAGAGCTTTCGGCGCGGCTCGCCTCGGTGCTGGAGGTCGTCTATCTCATCTTTAACGAAGGCTATATCGCCGCACGCGGCGAGGATTGGCTGCGCCCGCAGCTTTGCAACGAAGCGCTGCGGCTCGGCCGCGTGCTGACCGCCATCGCGCCGCATGAGCCCGAAGCCTTCGGGCTGCTGGCTCTCATGGAGCTCAATGCTTCGCGGACGGCGGCGCGCACGGATGCGGAAGGCGAGCCCATTCTGTTGCTGGAGCAGAACCGCGCGCTGTGGGATCAGCTTCAAATCCGTCGCGGCATGCTGGCGCTGGCCCGCGCCCGCGAACTCGGCGGCGCCCAAGTGCTTGGCGGCGTAATGGGCAATTACGCGCTGCAGGCCGCGATCATCGCCTGCCACGCCGGCACGGCGACGGCGGGCGAGACCGACTGGCCGCGGATCGCTGTGCTTTATGCGGAGCTCGCGGCGCTGACGCCCTCGCCGATCGTCGAGCTGAACCGCGCGGTCGCCGTCGGCATGGCCGAAGGTCCGCAAGCAGCGCTGGTCATCGTGGATCGTCTTGCCGACGAGCCTGCGTTGAAAAATTATCACCTGCTGCCGACCGTGCGCGGCGACTTGCTGTCCAAGCTCGGCCGCTATGAAGAGGCGCGGGCCGCTTTCGACACGGCCGCAGCGCTCACGAGCAACAAGCGGGAACATGATCTGTTAAAACGCCGCACGGCCGAGGCGGCTCACGCGGCGACATCAACATAGTCGGATACGAAACAAAATAAGTCCGGCGCCGTTTACCGCGGCGCCAGCACCATGACGACTTGGCGGCCCTCGAAGCGGGGCTCCTGCTCGATCTTGGCGATCTTAAGCGTATCGCCTTTGACGCGGTCGAGGAGCTTGTAGCCGAGCTCCTGGTGCGCCATTTCGCGGCCGCGGAAGCGCAGGGTCACCTTGACCTTGTCGCCTTCCTCGAAGAACCGCTGCATCGAGCGCATTTTCACCTCGTAATCGTGATCGTCGATCATCGGCCGGAGCTTGATCTCCTTGATCTCGACGACCTTCTGCTTCTTGCGCGCTTCGGCGGCTTTCTTCTGGGCTTGATATTTGTATTTGCCGAAATCGAGAATCTTGCAGACCGGTGGGACCGAATTCGGCGCGATCTCGACCAGATCGAGCCCGGCTTCCTGCGCCATGGCGATGGCGGCGGTGATCTCGGTGACGCCCTTATTGGCGCCGTCTTTGTCGATGAGTTGGACCTCGCGAACGCGGATGTCCTCGTTGATGCGCGGCCCGTCCTTGGCGGCGGGCTGCGGCAGTCTGATGGGGCGACGAATGGGTACTATCTCCTGTGTTGTTGCGACGATGGTCGTTGTAGCGATGCCAGTTGTAACGATGAGCTGTGGCTTAGACGATATGCATTACACATCTGTATCGCGCGATACGACGACAATGATCGGCGATGCCGGACGGTACCCCAGAGAATCGAGCGTTTTTGGCTGCAAGTCAACGCCATTGCGTATTCGGCCGGCGGTCGGGGCCGTTGGGCTAAGCTTCCCGACATGATTTATGGTCCCGCACCGCGATCCGCCAGCAAAACCCGCCGGCAAACCAGCAATGAACGATAACAGCCTGAAATTCCTGCACATTGGCGAAGGCGCCGAGCGCCGCGCCATCGCCCTCCGCGAGACCCCGGGCACCGCGCCCGGCCTAGTCTGGCTCGGCGGCTACAAGTCCGACATGAAGGGCACCAAGGCTGCGGCGCTTGCCGATTGGGCTTTGCGCCAAGGCCGCGCCTGCCTGCGTTTCGACTATTCCGGCCATGGGGAATCGGGTGGCGCGTTCACCGACGGCACGATCTCGCGCTGGCTCGCCGAAAGCCTGATGGTATTCGACGCCTGTTGCCGCGGGCCGCAGATTTTGATCGGCTCATCGATGGGCGGCTGGCTGGCGCTGCTTCTCATTCGCGAATTGCGGCGGCGGCCCCCACCCTTCCCTCCCCCGCAAGCGGGAGAGGGCGGCACGGCGGCGAGCGTCGCCGGCGCAGTCCTCATCGCGCCGGCGGTAGATTTCACGGAAGAGCTGATGTGGAAACGCTTTACGCCCGAGATCAAGCGCGAGCTTGCCGAGACCAGCGTGTGGAAGCGGCCGTCGGAATATTCATCGGAGCCGTATCTCGTCACGCGGCAATTGATCGAGGACGGGCGCGATCATCTTCTCCTCGGCAACATGATCAAAACCGGCTGCCCGATGCGCATCCTGCAAGGGGTCGAGGATCCCGACGTGCCGTGGCAGCACGCCAAGGCCTTGGTCGCGCGGCTCGCCTGCGATGATGTCGTACTGACCTTGATCAAAGACGGCGATCACCGCCTGTCGCGGCCGGAAGATATCGAACGGCTCATTGCGGCCGTGGCGGAGTTCTGACTCCGCCGGTCTCGCCGCTGCCCTTATGAAAAACTTAAGGCAGGTTCGGCGGCTTCCGATTGCAGGCCGCCGAACCGCCGTTCGCGCCGCTGAAACGCATCGAGCGCTTCGGCGAGATCTTCGGCGGCGAAATCCGGCCACATCCGCTCTGTGAAATAGAATTCGGCATAGGCGCTTTCCCAGAGCAGGAAATCGGACAGCCGCTTCTCGCCGCTGGTGCGAATGATGAGATCGACGTCGCGAAACTCGGCTTCGCCAGTGACGAGTTGCGAGAACATCTCGCGGGTGAGGTGGTTGATGCCGGCAGCTTTCGCCGCGGCATCGAGAATGGCGTCGCGCGCCGAGTAATCGATGGCGATGCGCAGATTGAGCGCGTCGCCGTTGGCCGTCGCGGCTTCCGCCTGCGCGATCGCGTTAGCGATGCCGTCGGGCAGGCGGTCGCGGCGGCCGATCACTTTGAGGTGGACGCCATTCTTGGCGAGGCTTTCGATTTCGTTCGCCAGATAAAAGCGCAGCAGCCCCATCAGGGCCGCGACTTCCGCTTTCGGACGCCGCCAATTGTCGCTGGAAAACGCATAGAGCGTCAGCGTGCCGACGCCTTGCGAAGGGGCTGCTTCGACGACACGCCGGATCGCCTCGACGCCGGCCTCATGGCCGCGCACGCGCGGCAGGCGCCGGCGGCTCGCCCAGCGCCCGTTGCCGTCCATGATGATGCCGATATGCAGCTTGGCCGTCAGTTTGGATAGGCGAGCACTTTGCATCACAAAGTCTCCATGTAAAAAAAGGGGCGCGAAATCAGGCCGGGAGGATCTTGAAGCGGGCGGACGCCGTGTCCTGCTTGGCGCCGTCTTGTTTTCCTGCAGCCTTCGCCGCGTCGCGTACCAGTTGTTCGAGGACGGCGAGATAATCGAGAAATCGCTTACGGCCGGTCTTGGTCAGCCTGCAGGTGGTGTGCGGGCGGTTGCCTTCGTAGCCTTTGATGACTTCGACGAGTCCGGCTTCCTGCAGCACTTGCAGATGACGGCTGAGATTGCCGTCGGTCAGCGCGCAAAGCTGCTTGAGATCGGCGAACGACAGACCCTTGGGATGCGCCATCAGCGAGGTGAGCAGCCCGAGCCGCGCCTTCTCGTGAATGACGCGATCGAGCCCGTCATAGGAAAACGGCGCGCTGTAATTGGCGCTGTTATTCGTGTTCGGCATCGGTGTCCTCGGAGGCAATGTAGAGAAGGGCGGCCATCAGCAATTGGCCGATCACAAACGGCAGGCCCATCGTCCACGGCGACAGCGTGTGACTGACGCTGCCGAGCAGCAAGACGGTAAATCCGGCGACGAAATACCAGGCGCCGACCGACGCTACGCTGCGCGGCAGCGAACGGACGGAGGCGAATATCCCGAGGCTGACCAGCACTTGCCACAGTCCCGGCAACAGCCAGAGCGTCTCCGGCGCGAACTTCCACAGCATCATCGCCAGCAGGAGCCCGGCGACGCCGGCCGGCAGAAACTGCTCGACCGCCTGTTGCACCATGGCGTCGGCGAGGCCGGAATGATGCCGGCGCGAGCGCGCCCGCATCTCGATAAAGATCATCGCCGCCGACACCAGCGCCGCCGCGGTCCAGCCCAAGAAGAATGTCAGCGGATACGCGGTCGGATCGTCGAGCCAGAGGAATTGAAGCACGGCGGTGATCAAGGCCACGCCGCCTGTCGCCGCGACGGCCGTCGGCCCATAGCCTTGAAACGCCGTCCCCGCCGCAATTTGGCTGCGGATCGCAAGAATATCGGCCAGCGCCTTGTCGAGATCAGGCATCTCGTTCCACCGCCAACTCGCCACCAGTTCACTTTGCGATACAAAGTATCGCATGACGGTGGAGCAAAAGCAAGGCCGCAAATGTTTTGTTCGAGCAAAGCCCCTGTCGATTATCAATCGTCCCCTGCCGGGGCTGGCGCGCGCGGACAAAGCTTTGGCAGATAACAACAAGACCCCGGCATAGAGTCGCACCTATTCAGCGCGTGTCGTAGCGCAAACCCTTATACGCCCAGCGGCCGAATTGGCTCCGATCTCAGCGCGCATTGAGCACTGCATGAGCCACACGCTTATTTGGAAAATGATTGATGTCAAAATCGCAGAATACCATCGCCGTCATAGATGACGACCAGGAAATCCGCGAGGCGATGGAGACGCTTTTGTCGGCATACGGATATACCACGGAAACCTTCAATTCAGCCGAGGCGTTTCTCATTTGCGCTTCGACCCTTCTCATGGATATTTAGCTTGGCGACATTTCTGGTGTAGAATTAGCGCACCAATTGGCAGCGGACGGATTCAAGTTCCCCATCATTTTTATGACGGGGAACGCCGATGCGTTGACCGAACGCCAAGCCTTTGCCGCAGGCTGCGTCGCGTTTTTATGTAAGCCATTTCCGATACCGACATTGATTGACGCGATCAAGAAAGCGGTCGGATAAAATAAATCGTTGAACCTATTCACCCGCTGAACATCGAATTTGCGTACCTGTCAGCACTGAGCAGCCTTTTCGACCGTGCCTGCTGATATCCGCCGTTCGCTTTTTGTGGAAATCGAGCCGGTCTCGCGTTTCCGCTCTGGGGAAATAAAGCGGATGCAGTGAAAGACTGGCGCGCCCGAGAGGATTCGAACCTCTGACCTTTGCCTTCGGAGGGCAACGCTCTATCCAGCTGAGCTACGGGCGCGCAGAGCCGGTGCGATGCCGACTAGATAGCGAAACCGCGGTGCGTCGGCAACGGTGTGTTCGAATAAGCGGCTGTGGCCGGATTTTCTCTTAAATTGCACGGCAAGCCGCAGCGCGAAGAGAAAGTCCGGCCACCGGGCCCATGTCGCTAGTGTCCGGCCAGCGCCGCTTGCCGCGCGCGGGGGCGCCTCCTAAGCTTGGGTCAAGTTAGGGAGAAAACCCATGTCGCAACTTGCCGAGAAAGCCGAGACAAAGGCCGAAAAGCGCGAGCCGAAAGGCGTGCAGATCAAAGACGCCGCGTTCAACTGGGAGGATCCGCTCGATCTCGAAGGGGAATTGTCTGAGGAAGAGCGCATGGTGCGCGACACCGCGCGCGATTATGCGCAGGAGAAATTGTTCCCGCGCGTCATCGCAGCCAATCGCGACGGCGAATTCAATCCGGACGTCGTCAAGGAAATGGGCGATCTTGGGCTGCTCGGCCCGACCATCCCCGAGGAATATGGCGGCGCGGGGCTCAATTATGTCTGCTCCGGCCTGATCGCGCGCGAGATCGAGCGCGCCGATTCCGGCTACCGTTCCTTGATGTCGGTGATTTCGTCCCTCGTCATGCACCCGATCTATGCCTATGGCAGCGAGGCGCAGCGCAAGACATATCTGCCGAAGCTCGCCAAGGGCGAAATCGTCGGCTGCTTCGGCCTCACCGAGCCCGATCATGGCTCCGATCCCGGCTCGATGGTGACGCGCGCCGAGAAGGTTCCGGGCGGCTATAGCCTCAGCGGCGCCAAAACCTGGATCACCAATGCGCCGGTCGCCGACATCGCCGTGGTCTGGGCCAAGCTCGACGGCAAGATCCGCGGCTTCATTGTCGAGCGCGGCACCAAGGGATTCTCTACGCCGAAGATCGACGGTAAGCTGTCCTTACGCGCCTCGATCACCGGCGAGATCGTGCTCGAAGGCGCTGTGGTGCAGGAAGAGAATATCCTGCCGAATGTGTCCGGCCTCGCCGGCCCGTTCGGCTGCCTGAACATGGCGCGCACCGGCATTGCCTGGGGCGCGATGGGGGCCGCGGAATTCTGCTGGCATCGCGCCCGCGACTACACGCTCAACCGCAAGCAATTCGGCCGGCCGCTTGCCGCCAATCAGCTCATTCAGAAAAAGCTCGCCGACATGCAGACCGAAATCACGCTCGGCTTGCACGCAGCCTTGCGGCTCGCCCGCCTGATCGATCAGGGCAAGGCGTCGCCGCCGGCGATCTCGCTGCTCAAGCGCAACAATTGCGGCAAGGCGCTGGATATCGCGCGGATGGCGCGCGACATGCACGGTGGCAACGGCATTTCCGAAGAATACCACGTCATGCGCGTGCTTTGTAATCTTGAGACCGTGAACACCTATGAAGGCACGCACGACATTCACGCGCTCATACTGGGCCGCGCGCAGACCGGGATCCAGGCTTTCATGTGACGCGTGGAGTAACGCAAAGGGTTATAGCAAGGGGTACACAATGTGCCGCAACATCCGCACGCTGTTCAATTTCGAGCCGCCGGCGACGGAGGACGAAATCCGCGCTTCGGCCGTGCAATTCGTGCGCAAGCTCTCCGGCTTTGCCAAGCCCTCGCACGCCAACGAGGCGGCGTTCAACCGCGCCATCGACGAAGTGACGGAGGTCGCGCGCCGGCTGCTCGATGCGCTCGAAACCTCGAGCCCGGCGAAGAACCGCGACATCGAGGCGGCGAAAGCGCGCGAACGGGCGCGCGAGCGGTTCGCGTGATAGCCGGCGAGGCCGCCTGACCTCGGCGGAAAGCCCGTCGCGCCAAAGATATAATTGCATCACATTATCGGCGCTGCTGCGGACCCATCCCCCTAGAGCGAAATTGTTTCAGGTTGAACCGATTGTCGCTCTAACATTTTGATTGAGCATGATCTTTTCGGAAAACCGGTTTCCACTTTTCCGGATCATGCCCTGACAAGGAGAGATTTCATGCGTCTGCCGTTGCTTGCGCCCGCGGACCTCACCCCCGAACAGCGTCCGGTTTACGAAGACATGAAGGCCGGCATCGAAAAGAATTTTCAAGGCTTTGCCACCATCGCCAAGAACGGCGCGCTCATGGGGCCGTGGAATCCATGGCTGCACGAGCCGAAATTCGGCAAGCCGATCTGGGACCTGACCTTGGCGCTGTCCATTTCGCCGTCGCTGCCGCGCACTGTCCGCGAAGTGGCGATCCTGGTCACCGGCACCATCTTTCATTCGTCGTACGAGCTTTACGCCCATGTCATCGCCGCCGAACGGCGCGGCCTGTCCGACGACAAGCTTGCAACCATCGTGTCCGGGCAGCGGCCGCCCGATCTGACGCGTGAAGAAGGCGTCGCTTACAACGTCGCCTCCTCGCTGCTGCATCACGGCACTTTGCCCGAACTGAGCTATCGGGCGGCGGTGCAGGCGTTCGGCCAGCACGGCGCCGCCGAGCTCATCTATCTCGTCGGGCTTTATTGCCTGGTCTCGGTGACGTTGAACGGCTTCAACGTCCCGGTGCCGGAGACCGAAGCGGTGTGACGCGATAAAGCACCTGTTACTCCTGCTCCTTGCGGCACGATTCGAAAAGGAACCAGGTGCGCCGCTCGGATTCGTCGATCCATACTTCGAGCAGGCTGGTCGTCGCCACGTCGCCATGCTCGTCGCACAGATCGTGGGTCTCGCGCATATGCGCCGTCAGCTGCTTGTTGTCGTCGCGCAGTTCGGCCAGCATGTCGAGCGGCGTGACGAAGTCGGCATCGTTGTCCAATACGCGTTTGAGCTTACTGATATGGCCGATCGAACGGATCGTGGTGCCGCCGATCTTGCGGGCGCGCTCGGCAATGGCGTCGGTGGTGGCAAAGATCTGATCGGACTGCTCGTCGAGCATGAGATGATAATCGCGGAAATGCGAGCCGGACATGTGCCAGTGAAAATTCTTGGTCTTCACATAGAGCGCGAACATGTCGGCGAGCAGGATGCGCAGTGCGCCGGAAATATCGCCGACGGCATTGGCCGTGAGGTCGGTCGGGGTGGCGAGCGCGGGACGCGAAGATTTGGCATTCATGGGTCGGATCCTTTCGTTGCTCCTAAATATGCATAACCGCGCGGGGATAACGCGCGGACCGCCGAATCGGCATCAGCCGGTGCGGGGGTGAAATTTGCGCACGGCCAGGAAGCCGAGCACGACGAAGATAATCAGGACGGCGCTTTGGGCGATGAGGAAAGGCGGCTCCGACTGCGTCGGCGCCAGATCGTGCAGGGCCGGAACTTTCAAAAAGCCCTGGAAAACCAGAACGAAGCAGTTCAGGTACAGCGAGGTCATGGCGCTCACGACATAGACCCAGCGCCACGCGCCGGCGAGATGTAACAGATAATAAGCGCCGACCGCGATTGCCAGAAGGATCAGCGAAAGCGTGCCGATGGCGCGCGGCGGATCGAAGCCGAAGGGCGCCAGCGGAAAGCCGGTGACACTGGTCAAAATCGTCGTCGCCAGAAACAATGCGGTCCAGCCGCCGAGCGCCTTGCCGGTGAGAAGGCCGTAGAGCACGACCAGGCCGGACGTTATTCCGACCAAACTCAAGGCAACATGAATTTCGAGCAATGACATTGTCATCTCCTTATTTGTTCCATTGCGGAATTGCGCCTCGCTCAATGCTTGCCGATGAAATCGATGATCGCCGCGGTTGTCTGTTTGCCCTGCTCTTCCATCACCCAATGTCCTGAATGTGTGATAACACCGCCGGTCACGTCGCTGGCGACCAGCCGCATGATGTCGGCCATCTGGGTGTTGAACGAATGATCGCCGCCGAGCGCCAAGATCGGCATGGTCAGCTTGCCTTGGGCGGCGAGCGCCTTGTTGTCGATGGCATCCTGGGCAAAGGCCGCGAATTGCTCGAAGGCGCAATGCATGGCGCCGGGGCGCGCATAGAGCCGCGCATAGTGCCGCCGCGTCGCCTCGTCGATCGCCTTGGGATTGGCCGACAGCTCGTTCCAGAAGCGGTCGAGATAGATGCGCTCGCGGCCCTTGACCAGGCGCTCGACATCCGGCCCGCGGAAATTGAAATGCCACAAAGCCGGACTGCGCAGAATGTCGTCCCACGGCCCGATCCCCGGCAGCGGCGCGTCGATGACGGCCCAGCGCGTCACCCGCGCCGGAAATTGCGCGGCGAAGGCATAGCCGACCATATTGCCGATATCGTGGGTAACGAGGGCTGCGCTGCTGATCTTCAGCCGGTCCAGCACCTGAGCGATGTCATGCGCTTGCGTTTTCTTGTCGTAGCCGCCGGGCGGATGCGACGACAGGCCCATGCCGCGCAGATCGGGCACCACCACGGTATGATCCTCGGCCAAAGCCGCCGCGACCGGCGCCCACATGTCGCCGGTGTCGCCAAAGCCGTGTAGCAAAACGACCGCCTGCCCCGGGCCGTGGTGGCGCACATGATGACGCACATGGATCGTCGCGCCGCTGGTCTTGATATCGCGGACCTGGAAACTTCGCGGAAACGACCGGGCTTTCGCGGAGACTGATGACGCCACAACAAAATACTCCGACGGCCCGGCCAAGCCAAGATCAACGGATAGCGCGCAAATTTCGCATAATTGTCGAAAACGCGGCCGCGCCAGGCGCAGGCCCGATGAACCATAGTGAGCTATATCGCGAGCTATACTATGTCGCATCGGCCGGGCGAAGCGAGGTCCCGTCGGAGCAGCATTGCAAATCGCGACCGCGATGCTGGGGCCTATTGAAGCGCAACTCGGGGTTCGGTCCCCGGTTCAGCCCCCGACGCCTGTCCGAAACGGCTGGCGGCCGGGGTCCGAACACACTACATAAGGGATTCCCCCCACATAGGAGCGATTTTCATGGCCTCGCGCCAAATCAAAATGCCGGTGAAGGACGATTCGGAAAAAGACGTCGAAGACGTGTTCTCGCAGCGCAAGCGGCCGGAACGCGGCCGTTATTTGCTCCAGGTCGACCGGCAAACCAAGGGCTCCTACACGACCCCCGAAGCCGCTCAGTCGGTGGCGCAGGGTATCAAGACGGCTTACCCGATCGTTCAAGTCTCGATTTACGACAGCGTCGATAATACCAGCACCATGGTGGAAGTGGTGGAAGCGGCGGCCGCGGCATCCTAGATTTTCCATTTGAACATGATCTAAGCGGTCGCCGCTTTTCGGGATCATGCCCTAACAGGACCAGATTTTATGGCAATCCATCACTTTCATGCGGTTGTTTGGATTGATCACCGCGAAGCCCGGGTGTTCCATTTCAGCCCAAGCGACGCCAAAGAGCTGGTGCTGCATCCGGACAATCCGAACGTGCATACCCACCACAAGGCCAATTCGATCGGCAGCGGGCACGCGGCGGAAGATCAGAAATTCCTGGACGCCGTCGCCAAATCCGTCGCCGATGCCGGCGCCGTTCTCATCACCGGGCCGGCCAATGCCAAGACCGAACTGGTCAAGCATATCAGCGCGCACGAGCCGCAACTGATGAAGGTCATTGTCGGCATCGAGACCGTCGATCATCCGAGCGACGGCGAGCTTCTCGATCACGCCCGAAAATATTTCAAACTTGAAGATTTGATGCTGCCGCAGAAGAAATAGGCGGGATTTACCGCATCGCCAGCTTTACTGCATCGACAGCGACGAGATCGCCACGCTCACGGCGCCGTTGGCATTGGCGATGACGCGCAGCGTCTTGTCGTCATAGGCGATGCCGGCAAGGCGGAGATCGTCGACACTGACGGTGGCGCGCAGGCCCGGAGCTTGCGCCGCGAGATCGCCGACCGCCGCCGCAATGCGCTTCTTGGCATCGGCAGCGAACGGCTTCAGATCGATGACCGCCTTGTCCGCGAGCGTCTTTTGCAGGTAGGGCACCGCCGCCTGCGCCGCAGCACCGAGAAGCCCGAAGGCGGCCGCCGACTGCACGTCGAGCGTGACGTCGGTGAAGCGCAGGATCTGCCGATCCTGATCAAGCACCGGCCGCCCCCAGACATAGACCGTCGCGTCGGCGCCGATCGAGAAGAAGCCGCTCTTCTTCAGGCGGACAAGCAGCGATATCAGGAGATGGTCGCCGGCAGCCGCGACACTCGCCTGTTTGACGGTCGCCGCGAATTCGCCGGAGCCGTCTTCGGGAAAGGTCTTTCCGGCGAACTGCGTCTCCAGCAGACGGCTCACTTCGGTGAACGGGATATCGATCGGCACGGCGATATTGACGCGGCCCTGGTTGCCCTGCGGCACCAGATCAAGCTGTTGCGGGAACGGACAGTCGGGCTTGGTCTGGTTCGGCACGATGCGGGTTTCCGCCTGCACGCCGACCAATAACGTCACCGCCTTGCCGTCGATCTGCGGCTGCGCGGCGATGGCGCGCCGCGGGCGAATTTCGAGCCACAAATTCGGCATGCCTTGGCCAGCGGTGCCAAGCGAAACGGAGCGGCACAGCTTGACCCATTCGCTGCGCGCCGCGGTCTCGATGAACGGGTTGTTGCGGAGCTGCGCTTCCAACGCATCGGTCTGCTGGTGGACCAGGCTATCGAGCACCGGCTTCACCTCATTGGCGACGCTGAGCTTCAGCCCGCCGATCGGCAGCACCACGTCGACGACATTGACCTGCGCCGCCAAATTGGGCGCCAGCCGCCAGTTCGGCGCGATGGTCGGGCGCGACGTCGCCGTCACGCTGCCCGATATATTGGTGCGCTGATCGAACGCCTTGCCGGCGAGGTTTTGCACCTGCTGGCCGACATTGCCGCCGAGCAGATTGCCGATGGCACCGCCGGCCGCGGCGACCCCGGTGCCGGCGGCGCCGGTGACGGTGCCGAGCGCCTGGAATTGGCCGCTGAGCGGCGTGGTGACGGTCAGCACGCCCGGCTGCCCGCTCATGACGAACGGCCCGCGATTGACGTTGAACGTGAGCTGGGCGTTGGACAAAAGCTTTGACACCGGATTCTGCGGCTTGCCGCTGAGATTCTTCGGTGCCTGCGCCTCCAGCGCCTCGCCGATCGCCGACAGCGCGATCGCCGCCGGCGCCAACACCACCGATGTGCCGGTGAGCGGTTGCAGGGGCGGCATCGGAGCCAGCGCCGGACGCTCCTGTTGCGGCGCGACCGGCCACAGCACTTTCATCAGAAGCGTCGCGCCGGCGAAGGAGCCGATGAGAACCAGGGCACCAAAGATGATCGTGCGCAGCCGCATCGCGAATCGGTTGCTCCCAAATGCGATACTATACGAGCACGGCGAGCCTGCCCCCCGATTTCACTGCCGCGCGAACCGGGCTAGGCTTGCGAAAGGTCCAATCCGAAGGCGAGGCCGCCATGCGCTGGTTCTATCTGACGATCGTCATCCTGTTTGCTGCTGCCATACTGATCTTCGTGCTGCAGAATTTCGATTTGGTCACGATGGCGTTTTTGGGCTTTCGCGTCAGTGCGCCGCTCGCGCTTTTGGCGGCGGTCATCTACGCGCTCGGCGCGATCTCGGGCGGCTCGTTGTTCGCCCTGCTGCGCCGGTCGATCCGGGAATCCAAATCCGGCGTGTAGCGGGCACAAATCGAGCCTTGCGGGGCCGCCGCGGCGGAACCATATCCGCTTCTGCCGGGACATCCTCTTCCCGCCGGCTGCCTGAATTCTCCTACGATCAATTCACCAAGCCAAACCACTCCAAGCCCAGGGAACCTACATGCCGCAATCCATGTCGCAAGCTTCGCTGCCGGTCTTCGAGATCAATCTCAACGCGCTGTCCGGCGTCCTCGACAAGGCCGAAGCCTTCGCCGCCGCCAAGAAGATCGATGCCTCGGTGCTGCTGCATTCGCGGCTGGCGCCCGACATGTTCGATCTCGTCCGCCAAGTGCAAGTGGCAACGGATGGGGCAAGGCGCGGTTCGTCGCGTCTGGCCGGCGTCGAGGCGCCGAAATTCGAGGACAACGAGACGACGGTCGCGCAGCTCAAGGAGCGCATCGCAAAGACGGTAGCTTATCTGAAGACGCTGGACCGCAAGGCGATCGACGCGTCAGCGGAGCGCGAAATCACCTTTCCGCTCGGCCCGGAAAAGAAAGGCCACATGAAGGGCGACGATTATCTCAACCACTTCATGCTGCCGAACTTTTATTTTCATTGCACCGCCGCCTACACGATCCTGCGTCATTTGGGCGTGGATGTCGGCAAGCGCGATTTCCTGGGTGAGATTCCGCTCAAGATGAGTTGAGGCGAGCAAGCTCGTAGGCGACACAGGGCAATTGGCGCACGCGGCTTAGCGATGGACCAGCACAGGTATCTTGCAATGCGTGAGAACCTTGACCGTCTCGCTGCCAAGGACGAGCGCGGAAATGCCGTGGCGGCCGTGCGAGGCCATGACGATGAGATCGCAGCCTTTCGTCCCCGCGATATCGATGATCGCCCGGTAGGGATGTTCGTTCTCGACCTGCAACGTCTCGCATGAAACGCCGGCCGCTTTTGCAGCGTCAGCGGCGGCGCCGAGAGTTTTTTCGGCATGCATCTGCATGCGTGCCTCATACAGAGCCGGCGTATCCTCGATCATCTGCGCGTCGGTGGTGAACGTGTGGAAAGGCGGCACGACCGTAAGCACGGTGGTTTTGGCACCGAGCCGCTGAGCCAAAGCGATGCCGTGCTGGACGGCGTTGCCGGCGAGTTCCGACCCATCTGTGGGTAACAGCATGTTGCTATACATCGCTCTCTCCCGGGATAGCGCCTTCAGACATAAACCCCGGACGGCGCTTCGTTCATCCGGCCCTTCAGAAAGCCCGCCACGGAGACAGCCCGCTTGGACCCGGAATTCATCCGCGAATTGTTCGCGCCGTTCGGCCCGGTGACGGTGAAGCGCCTGTTCGGCGGCTCAGGAATTTCATCCGACGGCCTGACCTTCGCACTCGTCTTCGACGGCGCGATTTTTCTCAAAGTCGACGACGACAGCATCCCGGACTTCGAACGCGAAGGCTCCAGGCCCTTCGTCTATACCCGCGCCAAAAGCAAAGGCCGCGTCGGTAAAGCGTCGCTGTCCTATTGGCGGCTGCCGGAGCGGCTCTATGACGATCCGGAGGAGCTTGCGGTATGGGCGCGGCGGGCGTTTGCGATTGCGGAGAGAAAGAAATTAACACGGAGGAAGCCGGCGAAACGAAAGGCCTCACCAAGAAAAGTAAAGTAGCCGCGTAACGCCGCACACTACAGCGGCGGCTCCTCGCCGCCTTCCTTCTTGCAGGCGACGCTCGCCTCTTCCAGATCGAGCTCGCGTTCGATGCGGCGGCGGGCTTCGTCGGTGATCTCGCCGCGCTGCAGGAGCCCGTAGATATATTCGCGCTCGGCCGCGATCAGCTCCATGCGCAGATCCGCGGCCACCGCCGCGGCGGCGATCCCGTCCGGCGTGGTCTGCGGCAGCCGGCCGGCGCGGTATTCGTGGCGGGCGCGCAGCATGGCATGCGCCTGCGGCGTCACCCGGCCGTCGGCAACGAATTGTTTCAGGCGGCCCTGCGCCACGTTCAAGGCTTCCGCGCGCGCGGCAAGCTCGGCTTTGTGCTCGCGCTCGCGTTCGTCGGCGGCGTGTTGGCCGAGCCCGAGCCAGCGCACGACAGCCGGCAGCGCCAAGCCTTGCCCGATCAGCGTGACGACGATGATGCCGAAGGTGACGAAGAGAATGAGATCGCGATCGGGAAACGGCGCGCCAGCCGCCGTGAAAAGCGGCAGCGCCAAAGCCGCCGCCAGCGAGACCACGCCGCGCACGCCGACGAAGGACAGAAAGAACGGCCACTGCCAGGGCGGCAGCGGATCGCGCCGCCGCAGCGCAGGACTGAGCCAGCGCGGCAAATAGATTGCCGGAAAAACCCAGACGAATCGCGCGACGATGGCCACCGCCACGGTGAGCAGGATGGCGAAAGCGAAATGCTGCCACGGCACGTCGTGCATGCGCAGGAACAGCACGCGCGTCTGCATGCCGGTGACCAGGAAAACGAAGCCTTCGAGCAGATAGATCAGCAGGTCCCAAAAGAAGATGCCTTGCAGCCGTGTCGCCGCCGGAATGAGCAGCGGCCCGTTCCAGCTCACGAACAGGCCGGCCGCCACCGTGGCGAGGACTCCCGATCCGCCCAATTGTTGGGGGAGGAGAAACGCGGCGTAAGGCGTCATCAGCGACAGCGTGATCTCGACGCGCGGATCGCGCGCCCAGCGGCGCAGCCGCAAGCTTGCCCAGCCGACGCCGATGCCGTAGGCGATCTCGCCGACGACGATGAGCGCAAAGGTGCCGGCGGCTGTGTCGAAGGAAAACAGCCCGGTGCTCACCGCGGCGACCGCGAAGCGGTAGAGGATGAGTGCCGTGGCATCATTGGCGAGCCCCTCGCCCTCGAGCACGACGACAAGCCGGCGCGGCAGGCCGAGCCGGCGGACGATGGCGAGCGGCGCCACCGCATCCGGCGGCGAGACGATCGCGCCGAGCACAAAGCCCGTGGCAAGCGGCATGCCGAGAAGCCAATGCGCGGCCGCCGCCACCGCACAGGTGGTGAACACCACGCAGCCGAAGGCAAGGAGCGTGATCGGCCGCAGATTGAAGCGGAATTCGCGCCAGCTCATGGCGACGCCGGCGGAATAGATCAGCGGCGGCAGAATGCCGAGCAGCACCAGTTCGGGCGCCAGCTCGATGCGCGGCAGGTCCGGCACGACCGCGAGTACGATGCCGGCAACGACCAGCAGGATCGACGGCGCGGTATTGAGCCGCCGCGCCACGATGGCGACGACCACCAGCACAGCGAGCAGAAGCAGGATGGTTTCGATCGTTTCCGTCATGCGGTGATCTTACAAAAAACTCTGTGGATCGATGTCGATGTCGAGCTTGATCGAGCCTTTTTTCTTCGGTCCGGCGGCGAGCCAGTCGCGCAGATAGCCCGACAGATCGAAATTGCGCGGCGCCTTGATCAGCAAGCGCAAGCGATGCCGGCCGCGCACCAGCGCAAGCGGCGCTTCGGCGGGGCCGAGCACGCGCACGTCGTCGTACTGCGGCGCCCGGCGCGCCAGCTCCCGCGCATAGACCGCCGTTTCGTGCTTGTCGGCGCCGGAGACGACGATCGAGGCGAGGCGGCCGAACGGCGGATAATGCGTCTTCTCGCGCATCTCGATCTCGGCGGAATAGAATGCCTCGCGATCCTGCGCGATCAAAGCGCGCATCACCGGATGGTCGGGCTGGTGCGTCTGCAGGAAGCCGCGGCCGATGCCGGCGTCGCGGCCAGCGCGGCCGATGACCTGATGCAGAAGCTGAAAGGTGCGCTCGGCGGCGCGCGGATCGCCGTTGCTGAGGCCAAGGTCTGCGTCGACTACGCCGACGAGATTGAGCATCGGAAAATTATGTCCCTTGGCGACGAGCTGCGTGCCGATGACGATGTCGAAACGGCCCTCGGCGATCTCGACAAATTCCTCGCGCATGCGCTCGACGGTGGCGACGAGATCGCTGGAGAGAACCAGCACGCGCGCATCGGGAAACAATTCGCGCACTTCCTCTTCGAGGCGCTCGACACCAGGCCCGCAGGCGACGAAGGAATCGATCGCCTGGCATTTCGGGCATTCGTGCGGATACGACGTGGCGAAGCCGCAATGGTGGCAGACGAGCTGCTTGCGGAAACGGTGATCGACCAGCCAGGCGTCGCAGTTCGGGCAGGCAAAGCGAAAGCCGCAGGCGCGGCACAAGGTCAGCGGCGCATAGCCGCGGCGATTGAGAAAGAGCAATGCCTGCTCGCGGCGCTCCAGCGCCGTCTTCACTTCGCCGGCGAGCAGTGGCGAGATGAAACGGCCGCGTGGCGGCGGCGCCGCGCGCAGATCGATCGCCTCGACCGACGGCAAACGCTGACCGCCGAACCGCTCCGGCAAAGCGAGCCGCGCATAGCGGCCGCGCCTTGCGTTCACTTCGCTCTCGACCGACGGCGTCGCCGAGGAGAGCACCACCGGAATTTTGGCGATATGGCCGCGCACCACGGCCATGTCGCGGGCGTGATAATGCACGCCGTCTTCCTGCTTGTAGGCCGGGTCGTGCTCTTCATCGACGATGATGAGTCCGAGATCGGCGTAAGGCAGAAACAGCGCCGAGCGCGCGCCGACCACGACGGACACTTCGCCTTTGGCGACAGCGGACCAGGTGCGCGCGCGTTGGCGCGGCGTGCGCTCGGAATGCCATTCCGCCGGCCGCGTGCCGAAACGCACGGCGAAGCGGTCAAGGAATTGCGCGGTGAGCGCGATCTCCGGCATCAGGATGAGGCTTTGTCGCCCGCTCCTGATCGCATCCGCCACCGCCTCGAAATAGACTTCGGTCTTGCCCGAGCCGGTGACGCCGTCGAGGAGCGTGACCGAATAGCCGCCTTTGCCGACGGTGGTTTTCAGGGTATCGGCAGCAGCGCGCTGATCGGCGGAGAATTCGGACGGGGTGAAATCCGGATCGGGCTTCTCCGCGACCGGCTCCGGCGGCAGCACAAGGGTTTGCAAGGTGCCTTCGTCGATCAAGCCGTCGATGACGCCCGCCGAGACGCCCGCTTCGCGCGCGGCTTCGCTCTTGCCGCGGGTCATGCCGTCGGCGAGCAGATCGAGCACGCGTTGGCGCGCGGGCGTCATGCGCTGCGGCGGTGCGCCGGCGAGACGCACGCCGACACGCTCGCGCGGGCTGCCCAGATGCTCGCCCATGCGCAGGCACATGCGCAGCACCATGCCGCGCGAGCTGACCGTATAATTCGCCAGCCAGTCGACGAAGCCGCGCAGCTCGGGGCGCAGCGGCGGGAATTCGAGTTTTTCCTCGATGTCCTTGAGCCGGTTGTCGAGCCGGATATCCGGCTTCGGATTCTCCGCCCATACCACGGCCGTCGCCGCGCCGGCGCCAAGCGGCACGCAGACGATGTCGCCGGGGGCGAGCTCAAGCTCGTCCGGCACCCGGTACGAATAGGCCCGGTCGAGCGCGACCGGGACCAGAACATCGACGACGCGCTTGGCCATACGGAGGAGTCTGGGCCGATTCCGACCGGTTTAGAAAGGGTAAAGGGCGGAGGGCTAGATTTCCCGCTCATTCCCGCGATAGCGGGAATTTAGTGCCGAAAGCGCCGAACAAAAGGACTGGATTCCCGCTATCGCGGGAATGAGCGGAAGATGCCGGAAAGAGAACTCACCGCCGTCGCGCCGAAAGTCGCCGCCGAGATCGCGCATTGGCTCAAGAATCTTGGCGCCGAACGGCGGATGTCGCCCAAAACGATCGAAGCCTATCAGCGCGACGTGCTGCAGTTCCTTGCCTTCCTCGCCGAGCATCTCGGCGGCACGCCGTCGCTCAAAGAGCTTGCCGCGCTGACGCCTGCCGATGTGCGCGCCTTCATGGCGGCGCGGCGCTCAGACGGCATCGGCAGCCGCTCGCTGATGCGCGTTCTAGCGGGTAACCGCGCGTTCGCGCGCTTCCTCGAGCGGAACGGCAAAGGCCGGGTCGGCGCGCTCTCGGCCGTGCGCGCGCCGAAAATCGGCAAGACCTTGCCGCGGCCGCTCGCGGTCGCCGGCGCGCGCGCCGTCGCCGATCCCGATATCGCCGCGGGCGATGGCCGCGAGCCGTGGATTCATGCGCGCGACGCCGCGGTCCTAGGCCTGCTCTATGGCTGCGGCTTGCGCATTTCCGAAGCGCTCGGGTTGAAACGCGGCGAGTTCGGCGCCCACGATGTGCTGACCGTGCTCGGCAAGGGCCGCAAAGAGCGCATGGTGCCGCTCATTCCGCAGCTGACGAAACTGATCGCCGATTATGTCGCGCTGTGCCCTTACGATCTTCCCGAGCTTGGTCCGCTGTTCGTCGGCGCCAAAGGCGGGCAATTATCGCCGCGCCTGGTGCAGCTGGCGATGGCGCGGCTGCGCGGCGCGCTCGGCTTACCCGAAACGGCGACGCCGCATGCGCTGCGGCATTCCTTCGCCACGCATCTCTTGGCCCGCGGCGGCGATCTGCGCTCGATCCAGGAGCTTTTGGGCCACGCCTCGCTGTCGACCACGCAGATCTACACCGAGGTCGACGCCGACCGCCTCATCGAGGCCTACCGCTCGGCCCATCCGCGCGCCTGACCCAAACCACTGGTAACGGCGTAGCCTGTAGGGCGGATGAACGACCCGCCACGCGGTTGCGGCGGGTTACGGCTTCGGCTAACCCACCCACAGACGAGACAAAAAAACGAGGGGCCATCATGTCGGAAATCAGCGAAGCCATCGAAAAGGCCAAGGAAGGCGAGAAGATCGAGGTCGGCGAGGGCTTCAACCGCAAGATCGCGCTGGTGATCGCGATCCTGGCGCTGTTCCTTGCTTTCTCGGAGACGCTGGGCAAAGGCGCGCAGAACGAGGCCAACACGAAAAATATCCAAGCGTCGAATCTCTGGGCGTTTTTCCAGGCCAAGGACATTCGCCGGACAACGCTGAATGTCGCGGCCGATCAGACCAACCTGCTGGCCGCGGGCCTGAGCGATCCGGCAGTCAAGGAAGCGATCGCAAAGCAGATCGAAACCTGGCACAAAACTGCCGAGCGCTACGAGTTCGGACCCGCAAGCAGGGAACGGCCGCAAGGAACTTGAGGAAAAGGCGAAGGACGCCGAAGCGGAGCGCGATCTGTCGCTGACGAAATATCACCACTATGAATTGTCGTCGGCGGCGTTCCAGATCGGCATCGTGCTGGCGTCGGCCGCGGTCATCACCGGCATGGTGGGGTTGGCTTGGCTCGCGGGACTGCTCGGCGTGGTCGGGGCCGCGCTATTATCGCTCGGCATTTTCGCGCCGCATGCGGTGGCGTTTATCGCGACGTTGTAGGACGCGCAGCAATGACGATCAGAAATTAATCGCGCGCTTGTTGACCGCAAGAGCGGCTTCTTTGACGGCTTCCGTCAGCGTCGGGTGCGCGTGACAGGTGCGCGCGATGTCTTCGGACGAGGCGCCGAATTCCATGGCGATGGCGGCTTCGCCGATCATGTTGCCGGCATCGGCGCCGAGAATATGGATGCCGAGCACACGATCCGTCTTGGCGTCGGCAAGGATTTTCACAAAGCCTTCGGTGGTGAGGTTGACCTTGGCGCGGCCATTGGCGGTGAACGGAAACTTGCCGACATTGTAGACGACGCCGGCTGATTTCAGCTCTTCCTCGGTTTTGCCGACGGAGGCGATTTCCGGATAGGTGTAGACGACGTTCGGAATGACCTCGTAGTTCACGTGGCCGGCTTGGCCGGCGAGGATCTCGGCGACCGCGACGCCCTCCTCTTCCGCCTTATGCGCCAGCATCGGGCCGGCGATGACGTCGCCGATGGCATAGATGCCCGGCACGTTGGTCTGGAAATGCGGGTCGACGATAACGCGGCCGCGATTGTCCTTGTTCACGCCGACGGTTTCGAGTCCAAGCCCTTCGGTGAAAGGCACCCGCCCGATGGCGACAAGCATCACATCCGCTTCGAGCGTCTCCGCAGGCCCGCCGGCCGAGGGCTCGACCTTGACCTTGAGCACCTTGCCCGAGGTGTCGACGCCGGTGACTTTCGACGACAGCTTGAACGTCAGCCCCTGCTTTTGCAGCATGCGGTGGAATTGCTTGCCGACTTCGCCGTCGATGCCGGGCAGGATGTGATCGAGGAACTCGACGATGGTCACTTCGGCGCCGAGCCGCCGCCACACCGAGCCGAGCTCGAGCCCGATAATGCCGGCGCCGACGATGAGCAGCTTCTGCGGCACTTTGCCGAGTTCGAGCGCCCCGGTCGACGACACGATGCGCTTCTCGTCGATGTCGATGCCGTTGAGCCGCGTCACGTCGGAGCCGGTGGCGATGACGATGTTCTTGGTCTCCAGCACCCGCGTCTTGCCGTCGGCGGCCCTCACCTCGACCTTGCCGGGCGCGGTGATGCGGCCGGTGCCGATGAAGCTCTCGATCTTGTTCTTCTTGAACAGATAATCGACGCCTTTGACGTTACCCTCGACGCCCTTCTCTTTGTATTTGAGCATGGCGGCGAGATCGACCGAGGGCTTGCCGACCTTGATGCCCATGTCGGCGAATTTGTGCGTGGCCTCCTCGTAGAGCTCTGACGCATTGAGCAACGCCTTCGACGGGATGCAGCCGATATTGAGGCAGGTGCCGCCGAACGTGGACATCTTCTCGATGACCGCGGTCTTCATGCCGAGTTGCGCCGCGCGAATGGCGCAGACATAGCCGCCGGGGCCGGAGCCGATAACGATGAGATCGTAAGACATGAGATACAAAACCTGATTACAAATCCAGCACCAGCCGTGCCGGTTCCTCCAGACTTTCCTTCACCCGCACCAGGAAGGTCACCGCCTCGCGGCCGTCGACGATGCGGTGGTCGTAGGACAAAGCGAGATACATCATCGGCCGCACCTCGATCTTGCCGCCGATCACCATCGGCCGCTCCTGGATCTTGTGCATGCCGAGAATGCCGGATTGCGGCGCGTTGAGGATCGGCGTCGACATCAGGGAGCCGTAGATGCCGCCATTGGTGATGGTGAAGGTGCCGCCCTGCATTTCGTCGATCTTGAGCGCGCCGTCGCGGGCGCGCTGGCCGAAATCGGCGATGGTCTTTTCGATCTCGGCAAGCGATTTCTGATCGCAGTCGCGCACCACCGGCACGACCAGGCCGCGCTCGGTGCCGACGGCGATGCCGATGTGATAATAGTTCTTGTAGATCAGATCGGGACCGTCGATCTCGGCATTGACGGCCGGAATTTCCTTGAGCGCCTGCACGCAGGCGCGCACGAAGAAGCCCATGAAGCCGAGCTTCACGCCGTGCTTCTTCTCGAACAGATCGCGATATTGCGTGCGCAGCGCCATGACATGGCCCATGTCGACCTCGTTGAAGGTCGTGAGCATGGCGGCGGTGTTCTGCGCTTCCTTCAGCCGCTTGGCGATGGTCTGGCGCAGCCTTGTCATGCGCACGCGCTCTTCGCGCGCGGCGTCATCGGCCGGCGACGGTGCGCGCACCTGAACTGCGGCGGCGGACTGGGCGACGGGGGTCGGCTGCGCCGCGGCGCGCTCGATGGCCGCCAGCATGTCGCCCTTGGTGACGCGGCCGTCTTTGCCGCTGCCGGGCACCGTCGCGGCGTCGACGCCGGATTCGGTTGAGAGTTTTCGCACCGACGGCGCGAGCGGCACATCGGAAGCAGCCGCCGCCTTTGCGGGTGCGGGCGAAGGCGTCGGGGCAGGCGCGGGTTTCGCCGCAGGCGCCGCTGCCGGCACAGCCTTCGCTGCCGGCGCGGCTCCCGCGCCGTCTTTGATCTGGCCGAGCACGGCGCCGACGGCGACGGTCTCGCCGTCTTTTGCGGCAATCTCGCTCAAGACGCCGGCCGCCGGTGCCGGCACTTCGATCGTGACCTTGTCGGTTTCAAGCTCGACCAGCGGCTCGTCGACGGCGACGGCCTCGCCCGCTTTCTTGAACCATTTGCCGATGGTCGCTTCGGTGACCAATTCACCGAGCGTCGGCACGCGTATCTCAGTCATAATGTCCCTCTCGTCATGGCCGCGCTGATTGCGGCCATCCACGTCTTTGCTTGTCCGGCGCCGTCAAGACGTCGCAAGAAATTACCCCAGAGCGTCTTCCAAGAAATTCTTGAGCTGCGCGAGATGCAGCGACATCTGCCCGACCGCGGTCGACGCCGAGGCCGGCCGGCCGGCATAGCGCGCACGGCGATGCTTGGCGCCGATCTGGTTGAGCACCCATTCGAGGAAGATGTCGACGAATACCCAGCCGCCCATATTGCGCGGCTCTTCCTGGCACCAGACGATCTCGGCTTCCTTGAACCGCGACAGTTCCGTCATCAGTGCCTTGGTCGGGAACGGATAGAGCTGCTCGATGCGCAGGAGATAAATGTCGTCGATGCCGCGCTTCTCGCGCTCGTCGTAGAGATCGTAATAGACCTTGCCCGACGAGATCACGACGCGGCGGATTTTGGCGTCGGGCACGAGCTTGATCTTCTCGCCGGGCGACGTCTGCGCATCGTCCCACAGCAGCCGGTGGAACGAGGTCGTCGACCCCATATCGTCGAGCTTCGACACCGCGCGCTTGTGGCGCAACAGCGACTTCGGCGTCATCAGGATCAAGGGCTTGCGGAAGTCGCGCTGGATCTGACGGCGCAGGATGTGGAAATAGTTCGCCGGCGTCGTGCAGTTGGCGACCTGCATATTGTCTTCGGCGCACATCTGCAAAAAGCGCTCGAGGCGCGCCGAGGAGTGTTCCGGCCCCTGCCCTTCATAGCCGTGCGGCAAAAGGCAGACGAGGCCCGACATGCGCAGCCATTTGCGCTCGCCCGACGAGATGAACTGGTCGAACACGACCTGCGCGCCGTTGGCGAAGTCGCCGAACTGCGCTTCCCACAAGGTCAGCGCATTCGGCTCGGCGAGCGAATAGCCGTATTCGAAGCCGAGCACGGCCTCTTCCGAGAGCATCGAGTTGATGACTTCGTAGCGGGTCTGGCCCGGGCGCAATTCGTTGAACGGCGTGTAGCGCTGCTCGGTCTCCTGATCGATCAGCACCGAATGGCGCTGCGAGAACGTGCCGCGCTCTGAGTCCTGCCCGGACAGCCGCACGCGATGGCCCTCGAGCAAGAGCGAGCAGAATGCCAGCGCTTCGCCGGTCGCCCAATCGATGCCTTCGCCGGTCTCGATCGCTTTACGCCGGCTGTCGAGGAAACGGTTGAGCGTCTTGTGCAGGTGAAAGCCCGGCGGCAGCGTCGTGATTTTCTCGCCGATATCCTTGAGCTCGGCGAGATCGACGCCGGTCTTGCCGCGGCGCGGATCGTCGGCATCGCCCGAGGTCTTGAAACCCGACCAGCGGCCGTCGAGCCAGTCGGCCTTGTTGGCGCGGTAGCCGAGCGCGGACTCGAGCTCTTCATCGAGGTGCCCCCGCCAATCGGCCTTCATCTTCTCGACGTCTGCCGTGGTGACGACGCCTTCGGCGACCAGCTTGTCGCCGTAGATTTGCAGCGTGGAGGGATGGTTGGCGATCGCCTTGTACATCAGCGGCTGGGTGAACGACGGCTCGTCGCCTTCGTTGTGGCCGTGACGGCGATAGCAGAACATGTCGATGACCACCGGCTTCTGGAATTTCTGGCGGAATTCGGTGGCGATCTTGGCGGCGAACACCACGGCTTCCGGATCATCGCCGTTGACGTGGAAGATCGGCGCATCGATCATCTTGGCGACGTCGGACGGATAGGGCGACGAGCGCGAGAAGCGCGGATTGGTGGTGAAGCCGATCTGATTATTGACGATGAAATGCACCGAGCCGCCGGTGCGGTGGCCGCGCAGGCCGGACAGCCCGAAGCATTCCGCGATGACGCCCTGGCCGGCGAACGAGGCATCGCCATGGATCAAGAGCGGCATCACCATGGTGCGGTCGTCCGGCGTGGCGCCGAGCTGATCCTGCTTGGCGCGCACCTTGCCGAGCACCACAGGATCGACGATTTCCAGATGCGACGGATTGGCGGTGAGCGACAGATGCACCTTGTTCTGATCGAATTCGCGGTCCGACGAGGCGCCGAGGTGATATTTCACGTCGCCCGAGCCTTCGACCGCGTCCGGCGTCGATGAGCCGCCCTTGAATTCGTGAAAGATGGCACGCTGCGGCTTCGCCATCACCTGCGCCAGAACGTTGAGCCGGCCGCGATGCGCCATGCCGACGACGATCTCGCGCACGCCAAGCGCGCCGCCGCGCTTGATGATCTGTTCCAGCGCCGGAATCATCGACTCGCCGCCGTCGAGGCCGAAGCGCTTGGTGCCGGTGAATTTGACGTCGCAGAATTTCTCGAAGCCTTCGGCTTCGACGAGCTTATTGAGAATGGCGCGCTTGCCCACGCGGGTGAAGGTGATCTCTTTGTCCGGACCTTCGATGCGTTCCTGAATCCAGCCTTTTTGCGCGCCGTTGGAAATGTGCAGGAACTCGACGCCGAGCGTCTGGCAATAGGTGCGGCGCAGGATGGCGATGATCTGACGGATGGTGCCGAATTCGAGACCCAGCACTTTGTCGAGGAAGATCGGGCGGTCGAGATCGGCGTCGGTGAAGCCGTAGGTGCGCGGATCGAGCTCGTCTTCGACCTTCGGCGGCTCGAGGCCGAGCGGATCGAGATTGGCGTAAAAATGCCCGCGCGCGCGATAGGCGCGGATCAGCATCAAGGCGCGAATGGAGTTGCGCGTGGCGCGCTCGACATCGGCTGAGGAAATATCGACGCCGCGGGTCTGCGCCTGCGCCTTGACCTTGCCGCCGAGCGTCTTGCCCATTTCGGCCCAATCGCCGTCGAGCGCGGAAATCAGTTCGTTGCGCTCCAGCACCGGCCAGCCCGGCCGCGCCCACGACGGGCCGCTCGCGTTCTTTAGGACATCGCGCGCGTCGTCCTTGAGGCTCTGGAAGAACGACTGCCACTCGGCATCGACCGCCTTCGGGTCGGTCTCGTAACGGGCGTAGAGGTCTTCGATGTAGTCGGCGTTGCCGCCGTAGAGAAAGGATGTGAGGGCGAAGGCAGCGTTCGCGTCTTGGCGAGACATGGTTCGATCCTTGAGGCGAATCCCGAACTAGTCGATGGGGAGCAAAGCGCAAAACGTAGAAACCGACGCTGCGAGAGGCAGCGAATTGGCCCGGCCCGGCGCTCGGGAGCTCTCTTTTATCCTATTTAGTCATCGGATGCGGCACGGAAAAGACGAAAGAACTGAATCAGGATTTCAATACTTCCGTGAGCGTCTTGCCGAGACGCGCCGGCGAGGGTGAAACCTTAATTCCAGCCGATTCCATGGCGGCGATCTTGGATTCGGCGTCGCCCTTGCCGCCGGCGATGATCGCCCCCGCGTGTCCCATCCGCCGACCAGGCGGTGCAGTACGCCCGGCGATGAACCCGACCACCGGCTTCTTGCGGCCGCGCTTAGCTTCGTCTTTGAGGAATTGGGCGGCGTCCTCTTCCGACGAGCCGCCGATCTCGCCGATCATAATGATCGACTCGGTCGCCTTGTCGGCCAGAAACATTTCCAGCATTTCGATGAAGTCGGTGCCCTTCACCGGATCGCCGCCGATGCCGACCGCGGTGGTCTGGCCCAAGCCTTCATTCGTGGTCTGAAATACGGCTTCGTAAGTGAGCGTGCCGGAGCGCGACACGATGCCGACCTTGCCGGGCTTGAAAATGCTCGCCGGCATGATGCCGATCTTGCAGGCGCCCGCCGTCATGACGCCCGGACAATTCGGCCCGATCAGGCGCGACTTCGATCCCGACAACGCGCGCTTCACCTTGACCATGTCGACGACGGGAATCCCCTCGGTGATGCAAATGATCAGCGGCATTTCGGCCTGGATCGACTTGCAGATCGCATCCGCCGCGCCGGGCGGCGGCACGTAAATGACGCTGGCATCGCAGCCGGTCTTGTCGCGCGCCTCGGCAACGGTTTCGAATACCGGCAGGCCGAGATGCGTGGTGCCGCCTTTGCCGGGCGAGGTGCCCCCGACCATCTTGGTGCCGTAGGCGATCGCCTGCTCGGAATGAAACGTGCCGTTCTTGCCGGTGAAGCCCTGGCAGATAACCTTGGTGTTCTTATCGATGAGGATGGACATTACGCAGCCTCCTTCACCGCTTTGACGATCTTCTGCGCGGCATCGTCGAGATCGTCGCCCGAGGTGACGTTGAGGTTGGATTTGGCGATGATTTCCTTGCCGAGCGCCACGTTGGTGCCTTCGAGCCGCACCACGAGCGGCACACGCAGCCCGACTTCTTTCACCGCAGCAACCACGCCTTCGGCGATGACGTCGCATTTCATGATGCCGCCGAAGATGTTGACCAGGATGCCCTTCACGTTGTGATCCGAGGTGATGATCTTGAACGCCGCCGCCACTTTTTCCTTGGTCGCGCTGCCGCCGACATCCAAAAAGTTCGCCGGCGTTTCGCCATAGAGCTTGATGATGTCCATGGTCGCCATGGCGAGACCGGCGCCGTTGACCATGCAGCCGATGGTGCCGTCGAGCGCGACATAATTGAGATCGTAGCGCGATGCTTCGATCTCCTTGGTGTCCTCTTCGGTGACATCGCGCAGCGCCACGATGTCGGGATGCCGATAAAGCGCGTTGTCGTCGAAGCCGATCTTGGCGTCGAGGCAGATCAGGTCGCCGGTTTTGGTGACGACCAGCGGATTGATTTCAAGAAGGCTCATGTCCTTGGCGCTAAAGGCCTGATAGAGCTTCGGCAGGATGTTCTCGGCCTGCTTGCCGACTTCGCGGTTGAACCCCAGCACCTGCGACACGTAACGGGCGTGATGCGGCATGAAACCGGTCGCTGGGTCGATCGAGAAGCTCGCGATCTTGTCCGGCGTGTTGTGCGCGACTTCCTCGATGTCCATGCCGCCTTCGGTCGACACCACGAAGGCGACGCGCGAGGTCGCGCGATCGACCAGCGCCGAGAGATAATATTCGCGATCGATGGCCGAGCCTTCCTCGATATAGAGGCGGCGGACTTCCTTGCCTTGGGGTCCGGTCTGATGCGTCACCAAGGTCGAGCCGAGCAGGCGCTGCGCTTCGCGCTTCACCTCGGCGACCTCTTTGACGACCCTGACGCCGCCCGCCTTACCGCGGCCGCCGGCATGGATCTGCGCCTTCACCACCCAGATCGGCCCGCCGAGCGTATTGGCGGCGGCTTCGGCTTCGCTGACGGAGAGAGCGGCAATGCCGCGCGGCACCGGCACGCCGAAATCGCGCAACACCGCTTTGGCTTGATATTCGTGGATGTTCATGGATGGCCCTGCCTATCGTCATTCCAGCCGAGAGCCGGAATCCACTGCCTTAAGTCATTTCAAACTTTGCACGAGCAGCGTCATGTTTCGTGATTATGGATTCCGGGTTCGCCGTTGCGCGGCGCCCCTGGAATGACGCTGTCGTTACTTACCTAGATCCGGCGCGATCTTCTTGCAGGCGTCGACCAGGCCCTCGACGGACTGGACCGACTTGTCGAACATGGCGCGCTCGGCGCTATTGAACTCGACCTCGACGATACGCTCGACGCCCTTGGCGCCGATCACTACGGGCACGCCGACATAAATGTCTTTGACACCGTATTCGCCGTTGAGCCACGCGGCGACCGGCAGCACGCGCTTCTTGTCGCGCAGATAACTCTCCGCCATCGCGATCGCGGACGATGCCGGCGCGTAGAAAGCCGAACCGGTTTTCAGGAGGCTCACGATCTCGCCGCCGCCGTTCCTGGTACGGTCGACGATCTCATCGATGCGCGCTTGCGTGGTCCAGCCAATTTTTACCAGATCGGGCAGCGGAACGCCGGCCACCGTCGAATAGCGCACCAGCGGCACCATGGTGTCGCCGTGGCCGCCGAGCACGAAGGCGGTGACGTCTTCCACCGAGACGTTAAACTCGTCGGCGAGGAAATAACGGAAGCGCGCCGAGTTGAGCACGCCGGCCATGCCGACCACCATGTTCTTCGGCAGGCCGCAGCATTTCTGCAGCGCCCAGACCATGGCGTCGAGCGGATTGGTGATGCAGATGACGAAGGCGTTCGGCGCGTATTTCTTCAAGCCGGCGCCGACCTGCTCCATCACTTTGAGGTTGATGCTGAGCAAATCGTCGCGGCTCATGCCCGGCTTGCGCGGCACGCCGGCGGTGACGATGCACACCGAAGCGCCTTCGATTGCTTCATAGGAATTTGCGCCGGCGAATTTGGCGTCGAAACCTTCGACCGGCGACGCCTGGACGAGATCGAGCGACTTGCCTTGCGGGATGCCTTCGGCGACGTCGAACATCACGACATCGCCGAGCTCCTTGAGACCGATCAGCAGCGCCAGCGTGCCGCCGATTTGACCTGAGCCTATCAACGCAATCTTGTTTCGCGCCATAGAGAAAATTCCTTGATTGACGGGGAAAGGCCCAGCAGTGGCGGTCATTAACTCTTTCGGCGCGTGCGTTCAAGTCGGCAGAACCGGCGATCCCGCCGGAGGGGAACGAAAGCGGTCCTGCTATGATTGACCGACCGCCCAGCCCGGGCACGGCGGCCAAGCGAGCGCGCGAAATGACGACTGCGAGGACCAAGACCCGGCCGCCGAAGGCATTTCTTCGCATGCTTTTCGGCATGCTCGGGCCGGGCCTCGTCACCGGCGCGGCCGACGACGATCCGAGCGGTATCGCGACCTATTCGCAAGGGGGAGCCCAGTTCGGCTATGCGCTCGGCTGGACCATGTTTCTGACGACCCCGTTCATGATCGCGATCCAGATGGTCAGCGCCCGTATCGGCGCCGTCACCGGACAGGGGCTTGCGGCCAATCTGGCCAAAGCGCTGCCGCGTTTTCTGCTTCATGCGATCGTCGGGCTTTTGCTTGTCGCCAACACGCTCAACATCGCGGCCGACATCGCAGCGATGGGCGACGCATTGCATCTCATCGCCGGCGGTCCGGTGCTCCTCTATATCGCGCTGTTCGGCGTCGGTTGCCTCAGCGCCGAGATATTGATCCCCTATCATTCCTATTCGGGCTACTTGAAAATGCTGACGCTTGTGCTGTTCGCCTATGTCGCCACAGCCTTTAGCGTCAAAATTCCATGGGGCGAAGTTTTGCACGCGACTTTCGTGCCGCGCCTGTCCTTAGATCGCGATTTCACGTTGATGCTGGTGGCAATCTTCGGCACCACGATCAGCCCCTACATGTTCTTCTGGCAGGCTTCGCTCGAAGCCGAGGGCCGCAAGCTGCGCAGTCACGCGAAGGACGCCGCGGCCGCCGCAGCTCTCCCCAATCGACTGGCACACAGCGAATCCTCTCGCATCGGCCTCGACACCATCACGGGCATGCTGCTCTCGAATCTGGTCGGCTATTTCATCATCATCACCACGGCGGCGACGCTGCATGCCCATGGCGTCACGCAAATCGGCACCGCCGGCCAAGCCGCCGAAGCCTTGCGGCCGCTTGCCGGCCCATTCGCCTTCTTTCTGTTTTCGACGGGCATCATCGGCACCGGATTGCTGGCGGTGCCGGTGCTCGCGGGCTCCGCCGGCTATGCGGTGGCAGAGTGTTTCGGCTGGGAAGGCAGCCTCGAAATGCCCGCTCGCGGCGCGCCGGGCTTCTATCTCGTCGTCGCCGCGGCGACGCTCGCCGGCTTGGGCGCGGCGCTGACCCCGCTCGATCCGATCCGCATGCTGTTCTGGAGCGCCGTCGTCAACGGCGTCGTCGCCGTGCCGCTGATGGTCGCCATGATGCTGGTCGTCGGCAGCCGCAAGATCATGGGCAAATTCTCGGCCTCGCGCGCGCTGACGATTTTCGGCTGGGGCGCGACGGCGCTGATGGCCGTGGTCGTCGCCGCGATGCTGACGACGAGCGTCAGCGGGTAACATTCCTTGAGCTTGATCCTTTTCCGAAAACCGGTTCCCACTTTTCGGGATCGTGCTCTAAGTCTCGACGATGCCGGCCGCTGAACCTGACGTCTTGCCGTGCGCCGCGCCGTGCGGCCGCGCCAGATAGGCGTCCGAGCGCATTTCGATGAGTCGCGATGCCGTGCGATTGAACTCGAGCGCCTCGTAGCCTTGATCGGCCTTGTAAAGCGCATCCGATTCCGCGGCAGCGGAGGCGATCAGCTTCACGTTCATATCGTAGAGCGTGTCGATCAGGATAATGAAGCGCTTGGCCGCGTTGCGGTTGTCGAACGTCATGGTCGGCACATGATCGAGAATGAGGGTGTGATATTCGTGGGCGATGCGCAAATAGTCGGCCGCGGCGAGCGGCTGCTCGCACAGATCGTGAAAATTAAATCGCGCCACGCCCATGAAGGCGCGCGGCACATGCACGCTGCGGCCGTGGAGCGGAAGATCTTGCGCCGCGCCGTTATGCCCGCCAGTGAGCCGCTGCCAGGTGGCGTCGAGCGCCGTGTCGGCAGCGGCATCCGCCGGCACGTACCAGACCGGCTTGCCGCCGAGTTTTTCTAGACGAAAATCGGTGCGCGCGTCGAGCCGCACCACGTCCATGCGCGCTTCGAGCATGTGGATGAACGGCACGAATAAAGCGCGGTTCAACCCGTCCTTATAAAGATCCTCCGGCGCCACGTTCGAGGTCGCGACCAGGATGACGCCCTGCTCGAACAATTGCGTGAACAGCCGGCCGAGGATCATGGCGTCGGCGATGTCGGTGACGTGAAACTCGTCGAAGCAGAGCAGCCACGCTTCTTCGGCGAGTTGATCGGCAACAAGCTTGATCGGATCCTCGCTCTGAAGTTCGCCGAGTTTCATTTTCTGCCGCAGCGCGTGAACGCGCTCATGCACGTCGAGCATGAATTCGTGAAAATGCGCGCGGCGTTTGCGCACCACCGGGCTCGCATCGAAAAAGAAATCCATCAGCATGGTTTTGCCGCGGCCGACCGCGCCGTAGATATAGAGGCCCTTGATCGCCGGCTGGGCGCGGGCGCGGCTTGCGAACAGCCAGCCCAGCGCCGAAGATTTCCGCGCCAGGCGATGCTCGACGATGCGCGCTTCAAGCTGCGCCATCATTCTGACGATGGAAAGCTGCGCCTGATCTTCCTCGACTCGGCCGGCAGCAACGGCTTCCGCGTAGTGTGCTGTGACCGAGCTCGGCATGAAGAGTTAACGGATATTAATGGTTGTGAGAGAAACGTGGCGGGGATTGTGCACGCTGCGTGCCAAACTGACGTTAAATCTATGCGCGATGTTTTTGATTGTCGTCAAATAGTCGCAAACATTGAACGAGCCATGCGTATACGGAATGTAGGCATGTTGCTCAATCCTTCGCCTTGCCAAACTTCGGCGCCACACCGACATTAGTTTTGGATTCGACGGGCGCACGAGACATTCTCGTTTCGCCCGTTTGCTTTCTGGGAGGAAGGCGTACGGAGGGCTATTGGCGACGTAACGTCAGGAGCTCTTGGAATGCAGGAAGTACTTCCCGAAGGCGGCGTGATCCGCAAATTGTGGGTCGGCGAAACGGCTAAATACCGTGAGCACATCCTTCGCCTCGATCCGGAAAGCCGGCGCAACCGGTTCGCCGGCGGCGTGTCCGACGATTTCGTCCGCAAATATGTCGACCTCGCCAATTCGCTCGACGCGGTCATCTACGGCTTTTTCATCGAGAATGTGATGTGCGGCGCTGCCGAACTGCGCCCGCTCGGTCTTCGCTTCGCGCGCGAGGCGGAAGCCGCGATCAGCGTCGAGAAGCCGTGGCAGTCGCATGGCGTCGGCTCGGCGCTGTTGTCGCGCATCTTGCTCACGGCGCGCAATCGCGGCTACCGGCATCTGCACATGGCCTGCATGGCCGACAACCACCGCATGCAGCAGCTGGCACGCAAATTCGACGCCGAACTGACCTTCGATTTCGAAAGCGTGGTCGGCGAGGTCGAATCGTCGCGGCCGACGCCGATGTCGCTGATGCGTGAAATGATGTCGGACAGCCACGGCTTCGCCACCGCGATGCTCGATCTGCAATCGAGAATGTTGCGGGCGTAAAAATCAGCTGGCGCGCTGCGCGAAGCGCATCTCGCTCGCCGCAAGTGGATAGGCTTCCTCGACGATGTAAGGACCGCCGCCGACCGACGAGCGCGACGAGAACAGCACGAAGCGCGACACTTCAAACGACATCGAACGGTAATGGCCGCGGGCGGCCAGATAGTCCGCCACCTGATGGCTTGAAGAGTCCCGCAAGCGCGCGAGCGTGACATGGGGCGTGTATTTGCGGCCTTCGGGCTCAAGGCCGAGCCGCTGCAGCATGCGGTCGTGCTCGGCCTGCAGTTCCATCAGCGGCGCGACCTGCGCCGCGGGCGCCACCACCGCGCGCGGCTTTCGGCCGCCGAACGAGGTCAGGCCGTCGAGCCGCAGCTCGAACGGCCGGCGATGCACGCGGCCCAGCATGCCGGCGATCTCGTTCGCCAGCGCGTCATCGATATCGCCGATGAAGCGCAGCGTCAGGTGGTAATTCTCAGGATCGATCCAGCGGGCGCCCGGCAGACCGCCTCGCATGATGGCGAGCGTTTGGGCGACGAGCGGCGGAATTTCGAGACCGGTGAACAAGCGGGGCATGACAAACTCCTGCTCGTGTTAGCGATTCGCCGCCTCCGCAGAATGGGATGAACGGCGACCCTGCGCAACCCATTATGAGGGGTGCTGCGTATGGACTTGGTCAACGAGTTGCAAAATTTTGGGCAAAATGCGCTCGACGATGATGCCGACGCCCGCGGCATTGGGATGCATACCGTCCGCTTGCGTCAGTTTGAGGTCGCCGGCGACCCCGTCGAGGAAAAACGGATAGAGCAGCGTGCCGTATTTTGCCGCAAGCTCCGGATAGATGCGCTCGAAGGCTTGGCCGTAATCGGTGCCGAGATTCGGCGCCGCGCGCATGCCGCACAACATGACGGCGATGTGACGCGCCGTCAGGCGCTGCAGCATCTTGTCGAGCGCGCCGCGCGTCACTTCGGGCTTGATGCCGCGCAGCATGTCGTTGGCGCCGAGCTCGACAATGATCGCATCGGTGCCTTGCGGTATCGACCAATCAAGCCGCGCCAGGCCGTCGGAAGCGGTATCGCCCGACACCCCGGCATTGGCGACGGTCGCCGCGATGCCTTTGGCGGCGAGCGCCGCCTGCAGCCGCGGCACAAAGCCGTCCCGATCCGGCAGCCCATATCCCGCTGTCAAAGAATCGCCCAATGCGACGATTTGGATCGGCGCAGTTTGAACAGGCGTCTGCGCCGCGGCCGGATGGGTCATTGTCCAAAGACTCAGCAAGAAGGTACAAAACGCCGCAGTTGCGATTTGGCGGAGAGCACGCCGCCACCCATATGAGCGGGTACCCGCAAATAGCGAGACTTGAGGCGAGACTTGGGGCTGTTTGTGAGCTGGTTGTTTTGAAAGATTTGGACCGGTCGAAAGTATGAACGACATTTCGGGATTTCCTTTTGCCGGCGACGCCATCGTGCTCAGCGGGGTCAACCTGTCACTCGGCCGCGGCGCCGCCCGCGTTCATATCCTGCGCGATATCGACCTTCATATAGGGCGTGGCGAGGCTGTTGGCTTGTTGGGCCCATCGGGCTCGGGCAAGTCGACCTTGCTGATGGTCATGACTGGCCTTGAGCGGCCCGACACCGGCTCCGTCAAGGTCGACGGCGAGGAGCTGCGGCGGCTCAACGAGGATGCGCTGGCGCGCTTCCGCGGCAAGAATGTCGGCATCGTCTTTCAGGCCTTCCATCTGATCCCGACCATGACGGCGCTGGAAAACGTCGCCGTGCCGCTCGAGTTCGCGGGCATTGGCGACGCGCTTGGCCGCGCCGAAGCGGAGCTTGCCGCCGTCGGACTGGCGGACCGCATTCATCACTATCCCGCCGAACTCTCCGGCGGCGAACAGCAGCGCGTGGCGCTGGCGCGCGCGCTCGCGCCCAATCCCGCGATCCTCGTCGCCGACGAACCGACCGGCAATCTCGACGAGACGACGGGAGGCGACATCGTCGAGCTTTTATTCCGCGGCCACAGCGAGCGCGGCACGACACTGGTGCTGGTGACCCACGACAATGCGCTCGCGGCGCGCTGCGATCGCGTGATCCGGCTGCGCTCGGGCCAGATCGAGAGCCGCGTCGGCGCGGTTGAGCCGGCATGACGGCGACAGCATCCCGCGTGCCGCTTGCTCTCAAGCTTGCCTATACCGGCTATCTCGCGGTGCTTATTCCGGTGTACTGGCACTATTACGGGCCGACCAACTTTTTGTATTTCTGCGACCTCGCGCTCATTCTCACATTGATCGGCATCTGGCCCGAGAATGCACTGCTGATTTCCAAATGCTGCGTCGGCATTCTGGTGCCGCAGGGCATTTGGCTCGTCGATTTTTGCGGCCATCTGGGCGGCGTGTCGCTCACCGGCATGACCGACTACATGTTCGACTCCGGCCATTCGCTGTTCCTGCGCTCGCTATCGCTGTTCCACGGCTGGCTGCCGCTCCTTCTTGTCTATCTGGTCTGGAGAACCGGCTATGACCGCCGCGCGCTGCCGTCCTGGACGGCGCTGGCCTGGATCGTGCTGCCGATTTGCTTTTTCCTGATGCCAGGGCCGACGGCGCATCCGGGCCTGACGCCGGTCAACATCAACTATGTCTGGGGCACGAGCGATTACGCCGCGCAGACTCTCGTGCCGGCCTATATTTGGTTTCTGGGCTTGCTGATCGGCCTGCCGCTTCTTGTCTACGTTCCGACGCATTTCGTTCTCGCGCGCCTGGCGCCGAGCGCGCATGCGCGAAAGCTCGCGGAGGCCGTGTGATGCTTGCGCCTTCGGCTAAGCCCATCCGTTATGTGCGGCCGCGCATTGCGCTGCGCTTTGCCTGGCGCGAGCTCCGCGGCGGCTTGCGCGGCTTCGGGGTGTTCATCGGCTGTATCGCGCTCGGCGTCATGGCGATTGCCGGCGTCGGCTCGGTGGCGGCGAGCCTCAATGACGGCCTCGCGGCCGCCGGCCACACCATCCTCGGCGGCGACCTCGATTTCTCGCTGATCCAGCGCGAAGCGGGCGTAGCCGAGCGCGGCTTTCTCGATGCGCACGGCACCGTATCGGCCGTGGCGACATTGCGCGCGATGGCGCGAACAAGCGACGGCCGCTCCAATCTGGTCGAGGTCAAAGCGGTCGACGGCAATTATCCGCTGGTCGGCGCCGTCGCGACCGATCCGGCCATGCCGCTGCCTGACCTATTCGCGCAGAAAGCCGGCGCCTTCGGCGCGGCGGTCGACCCGACGCTCTTGACGCGGCTGGATCTGAAAACCGGCGACCGCATTAGCATCGGCAATATCACGGTGGAGTTGCGCGCGGCGCTCAAGAGCGAGCCGGACAAGATCGGCGGCGCGCTCGGGCTCGGTCCGCGCGTACTGATGAGCGAAGCGGCGCTGCGCGCCTCGGGGCTCCTGCAACCCGGCAGCCTGGTGCGCTGGCAATACCGGGTGCGTTTGCCGGAAACGGGCGCCAGCGACAGCGCGGTGGCCGCGCTGGAACAGCAGGCGCCGCAGGAATTTCCCGACGCCGGTTGGGACATACGCACCCGCAACAAGGCTTCGCCGCAACTCGAACGCAGCGTCGATCGCTTTACGCAGTTCTTGACGCTGGTCGGCCTGACCACGCTCCTCATTGGCGGCGTCGGTGTCGCCAATGCGGTCGCCAGCCATCTAGCGCGCAAGCGCGACGTGATCGGAACGATGAAGGCGCTCGGCGCGACCAGCGGCGACGTGTTCGCGATCTATTGCAGCGAGACTTTGCTGGTCGCGCTGTTCGCGACCCTGATCGGCGCGGCGTTCGGCGCGCTTTTGCCGTTCGCCATCGCTTGGGGACTCGGCCGGATCATCCCGCTGCCGGTCGCACCGTCGCTGCATCCGACGGTGCTCGCGCTGTCGATCGCCTATGGCGTCCTGACTGCGCTCGCCTTTGCGCTGTGGCCGCTCGGGCGCGCTCACGATATTTCGGTGACCATGCTGTTTCGCGATCAGATCGCCGCCGAACGCAAATGGCCGCGGCGCCGTTACGTCGTCGCCACCGCCGCAATCGCTGCCCTCCTCGCGGCGCTCGCCGTCGTCACCAGCTATGACCCGCGCGTCTCCGTATATTTCGTCATCGCCGCGGCGCTGGTTTTTCTAATGCTGCGGCTGATCGCCCAGCTCACGATGTGGCTCGCGCGCCGCGCGCCGCGCGTGCGCTCGACGATCTTGCGGCTCGCCATCGGCAACATCCACCGGCCGGGGGCTTTGACGCCGAGCGTCGTGCTGTCGCTGGGGCTCGGGCTCGCGCTTCTCGTCACCGTGATCGAAATCGACGGCAACCTGCATCGCGAATTTGCCGCGGCGCTCCCCGAACACGCGCCGACATTCTTTTTCCTCGACGTGCCCGCGGCCGACGCCAATCGCTTCGACGCTTTCATCCGCGAAACAGCGCCCAACGCCAAGGTCGAGCAGGTGCCGATGTTGCGCGGCCGCATCGTCTCGGCGAAAGGCATCAAGGCCGACGAGCTGAAAGCCGCCGAAGGCTCGCGCTGGGTGCTGCGCGGCGACCGCGGCATTACCTACGCGCGCGACGTGCCGGCGGGATCGCGCATCGTCGCCGGCCAATGGTGGGACGCGAATTATTCCGGCGAGCCGCTGGTCTCGCTGGAAAGCCGCACCGCGTACGATCTCGACCTGAAGATCGGCGATACCATCACGGTGAACGTGCTCGGCCGCAACATCACGGCGCGGATCGTTAATCTGCGCGCCGTCGAATGGGAAAATCTCGGCATCAATTTCGTTCTGGTGTTTTCGCCCGGCCCGTTCGACGGCGCGCCGCATACCGATATTGCGACGCTGACCTTTGCCGACGGCGGCACACCGGCGGAGGAAACGAAAATCATCAAGGCGCTCGCCGATTTATTTCCGACGGTAACGGCGGTTCGCGTGAAGGACGCGCTCGACGCCGTCGGCGGCTTGATCGGCAAGCTGGCGCTGGCGCTCCGCGGCGCAAGCTCGATCACGCTCGTCGCCGCGGCTTTGGTGCTCGGCGGCGCGCTGGCCGCAAGCCAGCGCTTTCGCATCTATGATGCCGTGGTGCTGAAAACATTCGGCGCCACGCGGCCGCGACTCACCGCGGCCTATGCGCTCGAATACCTTTTGATCGGGCTGGCGACAGTCGTGTTCGGCGTCGCCGCGGGCTCGCTTGCCGCCGATCTTATCGTGACGAAGGTGATGGATTTTCCCTTCGTTTTCGTGGCGGGCACGGCGGCGGGCGCGGCGCTCAGCGCGCTTATGGTTACGGTTGTGGTCGGGCTAGCCGGAACTTTCTCGGCATTGGGCCGCAAACCCGCGGCGGTGCTGCGAAATCTCTAGAAATGCGCCGATTTGGCCGTTCCTGACGCCGCCGTTAAGCACCGTGAAATGTTTGTAACACCCCTATTTATGGCGTCGCACCCATCTGGCGCGGACCCGGCTTTCGCACTAAATTCCGGTCACGTGGCGCTCGTCGAGCGCCTAGCCCGGTAAATGCCGGGACAACCCAGGGGTTAATTCCATGTCCGACTTCGATCGGAATCTTGCGACCGCGCGGACCGGCTATCGCACGGACCAGGTCGCGATCGACGCGGGGCTGCGCGCCTATATGATCCGCGTCTACAACTATATGGCCGCCGGCGTCGCGCTGACCGGACTGGTGGCATGGTTCACGTTCTCGGCCGCGGTGACCGATACCGGCGCTGGCCTGCAGCTGACGTCGTTCGGTCATCTCATCTTCCAGAGCCCGCTGATGTGGGTCCTGGTTCTGGCGCCGCTGGCGCTGGTCTTCGCCATCTCGTTCGGCATCAACCGGCTGGCGCCGAGTACGGCGCTCACGCTGTTCTTCGTCTATGCCGGCCTGCTCGGCCTGTCGCTGGCGTCGATCTTCCTGATCTATACCGGCTCGTCGATCACCCGCGTGTTCTTCATCTCGGCGGCGAGCTTCGGCGCGCTGAGCTTGTGGGGCTACACCACGCAGCGCGACCTCTCCGGCATGGGCTCGTTCCTGTTCATGGGCCTGATCGGCATCATCATCGCCAGCCTGGTCAACATCTTCCTGCGCTCGAGCGGGCTCGATTGGGCAATTTCGATCATGGGCGTGGGCATCTTCGCCGGCCTCACCGGCTATGACACCCAGCGCATCAAGGAGATGTATAGCGCGCAGGACGACGGCACCGTCACCGGCCGCAAGGCGGTGATGGGCGCGCTGTCGCTCTATCTCGACTTCATCAACCTGTTCCTGATGCTGCTGCGCCTGATGGGCGACCGCCGCTAAGCACAGCGCAAGCGACTTTAACGTCAGCGCCCCGGGCTCAAACCCGGGGCGCTCTGTGTTTGGACCGCTTTGTTTTTGGATTAGGTCTTTGTCGCGGACAGGCAGAACAGCGCCGCCAAGGCGGCGAGACACAGCGCCGCCGACACCGCGATGACCCAGAGTCCCATGGCGTCGAGCAACAGCCCGAACAACAACGGCGCGCAAGCTTGCGCCGCGCGCGCCGGCGCGCCGAGCAGGCCGGTGCGTTCGCCGTAGCCAAGCGGACCGAAGACCGCGAGCGGCACGGTGCCGCGCGCGATGGTCAGGAGGCCGTTGCCGGCGCCGTAGAACACAGCGAATGCGGCGGCCGCGGGCGCACCGATGATGGCGAACAGCGCCGCACCGAGCGGATGCAGCGAGGCCGCGACCCGCGCCGAGACCAAGGGGTGGATGCGGCGCAAAATTACGAACTCGGCGAGCCGTGCCGCGACTTGCGCCGGCCCAACCAGGGACGCCGCAGCGACGGCCTCTACCGGCGTCGAGCCCGCGCGCTCGAGGAGCGCCGGCAGATGCGACGCCATCGCGCCGGTGACGAACCATGCGGCGGCGAAGACGAAGGCCAGCAGAAACATTTGCCGGCGCGGCTCCCAGCCGATCTTGGTCTCCGTCGCGCGGGAGACATGCGCCGGCTGCGCCGGAAGCGGCAGCACCAAACGATTGAGCGGCAGGCCGAGGACGATATTGAGCGCCGCCCAGACCAGCACGGTCTCGCGCCAGCCCAGCGCATCGTTGAGAAATGTCGAGACCGGCCAGCTCACGGTCGACGCGAAGCCGGCGAACAGCGTGACGCCGGTGATTGGGCCGCGTGCACTTTGCCCGTAGAGCGCGGCCAGCGCGGCGAAGCCGGCATCGTAAAGCCCAAGCGCCATGCCGATGCCGAGAACCGCCCAGGCGGCAAACAGCACCATGATCCCGTGGGCAGCGGCAAGCGCCAGGAGGCCGGCGGCCAGCACGATATTGGACAGCGCCAACACGCCGCGCCCGCCATAGCGGTCGATGAAACGGCCGACGACTGGGCCGGCAAAGGCCGCGATCAAAAGCGCCATCGAGAAGGCGGCGAAGATCCATGAGCGCGGAACGTGCAGGCTCACGCCGATCGGATCGGCCAGAATCGCCGGCAGGTAATAGCTCGACGCCCAGGCGAGCGTCTGCGAAATCCCGAGCGCCGTAACGACGACGCGGCGCGACCGGTGCGGCGGTTCGCTTGCTGTTTCCGCGCTCATTTGTCCGGTGCGCCCAAGGCCGTTCCGTCTCCTTCCCTCAAGCTTTGCAGAAAACGGTGGCCCGGAGTAGCAACCAGACGCAAGCACGGGATGCCGCACCATGAGAGACACGCAGTCGGCGAGCAACATCACGCTTCGCCCCGCCACCGCAGGCGATATCGCAGCGATTACGGAGATCTACGCCGAGGCCGTCAGCCACGGCACGGCGTCGTTCGAGCTTGAACCGCCGGACGAGACGGAAATGGCGCGGCGCCTGCAAACGCTCCTGAGCGATGGCTATCCCTATCTCGTTGCCGATCTGTCGGGCGCCCTGGCCGGTTATGCCTATGCCGGGCCGTATCGGGCGCGGCCGGCTTACAAATGGACGGTGGAGAATTCGGTCTATGTCGCGCCGCAGTTTCACCGCCGCGGCGTCGGCCTTGTACTGCTCAAACGCCTGATCGCGGAATCCGAACGGCGCGGCTTTCGCCAGATGATCGCGGTGATCGGTGATTCGGCGCAACTCCCCTCGATCGCGCTGCATGCGGCAGCGGGCTTCGACATGATCGGCACGCTGCGCGCGGTCGGCTTCAAGCACGGCAAATGGCTCGACACGCCGCTGATGCAAATCGCGCTCGGCAAGGCCGATACGGCGGCGCCGTAGAGCTACCTACCCCGCCACCACGCGAAGCGAGCGGTCGAGCGCTGAGAGCACGCGATCGAGCTCATGGCCGCGGCGCAAGATGTGGCCGGTCGCCGAAATCACGCTATAGGCGCCCTGGCGGCGTTCGAGCTTTGGATTCTTCTCGATGCGGTAGATCGGGATTTCCGAGGCGCGGCGGAAGACTGAGAATACCGCGCGATCTTTCAGAAAATCGATAGCGTAATCACGCCATTCGCCGGCGGCGACTTTGCGGCCATAGAGCCCCAAAATACGGTCGAGCTCGCGGCGATTGAAGGTAACCTTGGCTGCGGGGACGGAAGAACGCGGCTCGCCCCCGCGCCACGCGCTTGGTTCGGTCTCGCCGAAATCCATACGGCGCCTCCATTGTTGAAGTTTGCGTTCAGGTCTTGATGTTCAGGTCTTGCATGATCCGGCTTGCTTCGTCCGGCAGCCTTCATCCGGTAACTCGTCACCGAAGCTTCATGATCGCGCCAGAACGAACCGGCGGCAAGCCCCTCTTGCGCGCCAAAACTGCCGCCCAAATAGGCGCGCGAACAGGCATTCACGACCGACGCAATTTGGCGTCGAAACGGACAGGAACGGCGGGCTGCGGCGTTATGGACAGTTGGAATCACGCGTTCGTTAAGCAAATCATAATGCGGCCCTAATTCGGTCAAGCACACGCCAAGCTGGACTGCGAATGAGTATCTTGTTGCCTCAGGGCCCGGTTCGGTTTGCGTTCCGGATTCCTCAGCCCCCCAGCCCCCCGGGGCGCGATCGGACCGGGCCAGTTAAGATAGAATCCCCCAAGTTGTCACAAGTGCCAAAAGGCCGGCAAGTTGCCGGCCTTTCTTGTTGTTGGGCACGCGACATGGAGCCGCTATGTGGCACAGCTGCTGACCGCCGACGCGATGCGATCGAGACACGAGGGGATGCCGGTCTGATGCGGTTGATGCGGCCGGCTTGCGCGGCCAAGCTTGCGCTATCGCGCCTGCGACGTCAGTCCGCCGTCCACCGTCGTGCGCTGACCGAGCGAGTAATAGGCGGCACCGAGGACGACGCCCGGCTTGTCGTGCGTACCCTCCTGCACCATGACGGCAGCGGCATCGCCGTCGCTGGCTTCGATTTCCGAGATCGGCACGTTCCACGTCGCCTGGGCGCCGGTCCAGTCGCCGAGCTTGATCCAGTTCCGCACGACGTTGTGATAGGTGATGGTGCGGCCGTGATTTTCGCCGCGATCGATTGCAACCTGGGCCGCCTTCATCAGCGGACACAGCCAGACTTCAGCCGTCGCGTGATCGGTCTTCGCCGCGTCGATTTGCACGCTCAGCCCGTTGCCGCCCATCGAGACCAAAACCGGCAATGACATCACGCCCGATTTCTGATCGGTGAGCGTGATCGCCCGTTCGATCGCGGCATGATCGCTGCCGAGCGCGTGCGCCGCGCCGTTGATCACGACTTGCGGCGTATAAACCTGGCGGTCGCCGCGCAGATGCGCATAGGCGCGTTGCCGCGCCGAATGCCCGGGATTGGCGAGCGTGTCCTTCCAGCCGAGATAATCCCAATAATCGATCGGCACGCTGAGCGCGACGACGGACGGATCGGCGGAGAATTCGCCGAGCAACTTGTCGGCCGCAGGGCACGACGAGCAGCCCTGACTGGTGAAGAGTTCGAGCAGCGCGCGCGGCTCGCCGGCCTGCGCAACTGCAAGAGTCGCAATCAACAAACCGGCGACCAGTGGTGCCGACTCGAGACAGCGACGAACCATTGCAACAACCTCCACCACCCCAGAACCCTCAAGCGACGATTCGCTCCCAGCGACGCATGACCCCGTTATTACTAAGCGCGGCGGCAGTCACCTACCACTCACTTCGCGGTGAGGCAGAAAATGGACAGGACGGCGACGCGGAAGCGGCACGCATGAATTTAGCGCGCAACCGTTTCTCAATCGTGTTCGGTTCCGAACGTGCGCGAAACCCGCCGGATTCGATTGAATCCGGGCGAGATCGCGATTTTCAGTTGGACATGAGTCGTGAAATTTACGCCGCAAGGTGACGCAGAACGTACTGCAGGATGCCGCCGTTCCTGAAATAGTCCAGTTCCTCGAGCGTATCAATGCGGGAGATCAGCGGCACGCGCTTGAGCCCGCCGTTCGACGCTATGATTTCCGCCTGCAAGCGCTGATGCGGCTTGAGATCGCCGTGCAGGCCGCGGATCGTGACCTGCTCGTCGCCCTTCAAGCCCAGCGTCTGCCACGACGTGCCCTCTTCGAAGACCAGCGGAATGACGCCCATGCCGACCAGATTCGAGCGATGAATGCGCTCAAAACTCTGAGCGATCACGGCGCGCACGCCGAGCAGCACCGTGCCTTTCGCCGCCCAGTCGCGCGACGAGCCGGTGCCGTATTCCTTGCCGGCGAACACGACGAGCGGCACATGCTCGGACTTGTAGCGCATCGCCGCGTCATAGATCGTCATGCGCTGCTTCGACGGATAATGGGTGGTGAAGCCGCCTTCGACGCCGGGCAGCATTTGGTTCTTGATGCGGATATTGGCGAAGGTGCCGCGCATCATCACCTGGTGGTTGCCGCGCCGCGTGCCGTATTGATTGAAGTCCTTCGGCCGCACCTGATGGTCGCGCAGATATTCGCCGGCCGGGCTTTCTTCCTTGATCGATCCCGCCGGCGAGATGTGGTCGGTGGTGATCGAATCGAGGAACAGGCCAAGCACGCGGGCGTCGACGATGTCCTCGATCGGCGTGCTGCGCTTATCCATGCCTTCGAAGTAGGGCGGGTTCTGTACGTAAGTAGAACGGTCGTCCCACTTGTAGGTGAGGCCGCCCTTCACCGCGATCTTGCGCCAGTTGGTGTCACCCTTGAACACGTCGCCGTATTTGCGCGCAAACATCGCCTTGCTGATGTTCTTGCGTATGACGTCGGCGATCTCGCGGCTGGTCGGCCAGAGGTCGCGCAGATAGACCTTGCGGCCTTTCTGATCGGTGCCGAGCGGCTGCTTGGCGACATCAATCTGCATCGAGCCGGCAATGGCATAGGCGACCACGAGCGGCGGCGACGCCAGGTAATTGGCGCGCACGTCGGCATTGACGCGGCCTTCGAAGTTACGATTGCCCGACAGCACCGCGGCCGCGACCAGATCGTTGGTGTTGACCGCTTCCGAAATCTCCTCCGGCAGCGGGCCTGAATTGCCGATGCAGGTGGTGCAGCCGAAGCCGACCAGATTGAAGCCGAGCGCGTCGAGATCCTTCTGCAGGCCGGATTTGTCGAGATATTCGGCGACGACCTGCGAGCCGGGGGCGAGCGAGGTCTTCACCCACGGCTTCACGGTCAGGCCTTTCGCCACCGCTTTGCGCGCGACCAGACCGGCTGCGACCATCACGCTCGGATTCGACGTGTTGGTGCAGGACGTGATCGCCGCGATCACGACGTCGCCGTGGCCGAGCGTGAATTTCTTGCCCTCGACCGGAACGCGCTTGTCCATCTCGGACGCCTTGCCGAATTCCTTGTCCATCGACTGCGCGAAGCCGTTCTTGACGTCTTTGAGCGTCACGCGGTCCTGCGGGCGCTTCGGTCCGGCGAGCGACGGCTCGACCGAGGATAGTTCGAGCTTGAGCACTTCGGTGAAGACCGGATCCTGCGTCGACTTGGTACGGTACATGCCCTGCGCCTTGGCGTAGGCAAGCACCAGCGCGATACGGTCCGCGCTGCGCGCGGTGTCGCGCAGATAGCGGATGGTGTCGTCGTCGATCGGGAAGAAGCCGCAGGTGGCGCCGTATTCCGGCGACATATTGCCGAGCGTGGCGCGATCGGCGATGGTGAGACTGGCGAGACCCGGGCCGAAATATTCGACGAATTTGCCGACCACGCCGCGCTTGCGCAGCATCTGCGTCACGGTGAGAACGAGATCGGTCGCGGTGACGCCTTCCTTGAGCTTGCCGTTTAGCCGCACGCCAATCACTTCCGGCAGCAGCATCGAATAGGGCTGGCCGAGCATGGCGGCTTCCGCCTCGATGCCGCCGACGCCCCAGCCGAGCACCGAGAGGCCGTTGACCATCGTGGTGTGCGAGTCGGTGCCGACCAGCGTGTCCGGATAAGCAAGTTCAGAGGCGACGGTCTTGTCGGGGAAGGTGGTCTTGGTCTTCGACGTCCACACCGTCTGCGACAGATATTCGAGATTGACCTGATGGCAGATGCCGGTGCCGGGCGGCACGACGCGAAAATCCTCGAACGAGCGCTGCGCCCATTTCAGGAAGCGATAACGCTCCTGGTTCTGCTTGTATTCCTCTTCGACGTTCTTCTTGAACAAATCCTTGTGGCCGAAGAAATTCACCGCCACCGAATGGTCGATGACGAGATCGACCGGCACCAGCGGATTGATCTTCTTCGGCTCGCCGCCGAGATGATCCATCGCGTCGCGCATGGCGGCAAGATCGACGACGGCGGGCACGCCGGTGAAATCCTGCATCAACACGCGCGCCGGGCGGAACGCGATTTCGCGGTCCGAGGTCTTGGTCTTGAGCCATTGCGCGACGGCCTGGATGTCTTCCTTGGTGACGGTGCGGCCGTCTTCGTTACGCAGCAGATTTTCGAGCAGCACTTTGAGCGAGAACGGCAGCCGCGAAATCCCCTTCAGGCCGTTCTTTTCCGCGATCGGGAGGCTGTAATAGGCGTAGGTCTTGGAACCGACTTTGAGCGGACGAAGGCATTTAAAGCTGTCGAGCGAAGTCATGACTTTTTTCCCAAGCTGCCGGCCGGGCGCCGGTGCAAATCACAGGCAATAGATTGCCGAAGGCCCCTAAACCCCCTCTTTTTCCTCCCCGTGCAGGTCGGAAAAAGACGAGGAAATCGAATGTGGCAGGCGTCACCGGCGCGCCGCGATCCGACCTTCGGCTTATAAGGTCTTTTCTAATGTAGTGCCAGTTCGGCAACGAATTATCCGGTAACCTGCATGGTTTAACCGGATGGGCTTGGTTTTCGGCGGCTGCGGCCCGGTTCGCCAGGGTGGAAAATTCTCTCAAGGTTTGGCTGATGCGGCTCACCGCTGTCGAATTGCACTGTCATCGCGGCGGGCGCGATGTCTTTATCGGCGTCAGCTTTGCGGTGTCCTCCGGCGAGGCTTTGACCGTCACCGGCCGCAATGGAGCGGGAAAATCCTCGCTGTTGCGCACCGTGGCCGGACTCCTGCACAGCGCGCAGGGCAGGATTACGCTGGACGGCGGCGACCCCGAATTGAGCATCGGCGAACAGGCCCATTATCTCGGCCACCAGGACGCCATCAAGCCGTCGCTCTCGGTCGCCGAGAATTTGCGGTTTTGGGCGGACTTCCTCGGCGCGCCGTCCGGCGATGTCCGCGAGCCGCTTGCCCAAGTCGGGCTCGACGCGCTTGCGGCGCTTCCCGCTGCTTATCTTTCGGCCGGCCAACGCCGGCGGCTCTCGATCGCGCGGCTCGTGACGGCGAAGCGCCCGATCTGGCTTCTTGATGAGCCGACGAGCGCACTCGACGCCACCGCCCAAACCCGGCTGGCCGAGCTGATGCGGGCGCATCTCGGCGGCGGCGGCCTCATTGTCGCGGCCGCCCACGGGCCGATCGGGCTCGAGAAGACCTCGGAGTTGCGGCTCGATCAGGTCCCCCCTCCTAGTCCCTCCCCACAAGCGGGAGGGCACTCATGAGCGCGCTCACCGCCATCCTCGTTCGCGACATGCGGATCGCCGTGCGCATTGGCGGCGGCGCGCTGATGGGCGTTTTGTTCTTCCTGGTGGTGGTGACGCTGACGCCGTTTGCGGTCGGGCCGGATCTGGCGCTGCTCAAACGCATCGGGCCGGCGATCCTGTGGCTTGCGGCGCTGCTGGCAAGTCTGCTGGCGCTCGACCGACTGTTCACCAACGACCATGAGGATGGTTCGCTCGATCTGATCTTGATGGGACGCGCGCCGCTCGAACTTGTCGTCGCCATGAAAGGTCTCGCGCATTGGCTCACCACCGGCCTGCCGCTCGTAATCGCGGCGCCGCTGATCGGATTGTTTCTCAATATCGACGCCGCGGCAGAGGGCGCTTTGGTGCTGACGCTTCTGGTCGGCACGCCGGCGCTGACATTCATCGGCCTCATCGGCGCGGCGATTGCTGTGACCCTGCGGCGCGGCGGTTTGTTGCTCGCCGTCATCGTGCTGCCGCTGACAGTGCCGGTTCTGATCTTCGGCGTTGCCGCGGCGAACGCCGCCGTCGTCGGGCCAGTGCCGTTCGGCACGCCGTTCACGATCCTATGCGCCTTGACGCTCGCCAGTCTCGTCGTCGGGCCGTTTGCCGCTGCCGCCGCTTTGCGACAAGAACTTGAATAAGGCTCGCGCGAATGAGGCTTGATCGAATGATGCCTAAATCAAATCGCCATCTTGCTCATGCAAAAGTGAGATCAGATGGCATTGTGCCCGGATAGGAAGCGCCTGTAGGACATTGCCAATGGGCATTACCGACCTCGCCAACCCGTCGCGATTCCTCCGACTCGCCAACAACACCATTCCGTGGCTGAGCGGCGTGACGGTGCTCGCCTTCGCCTTCGGTATCGACCAGGCCATGGTGGCGCCGGACGACTATCAGCAGGGCGCTACCGTCAAGATCATGTTCCTGCATGTGCCGTCGGCCTGGCTCGGCATGCTGGGCTGGGGCGTCATGACGGTCGCGGCGCTTGGTACGCTGGTCTGGCGGCATCCGCTCGCCGACGTCACGGCAAAAGCCGCAGCGCCGATCGGCGCGGCTTTCACGCTGCTGTGCCTGGTCACTGGCTCGCTGTGGGGGCGACCGGAATGGGGCACCTATTGGGTATGGGACGCGCGGCTGACCTCCGAGCTCGTTCTGCTTCTGCTCTATCTCGCTGTCATTGCACTGTGGACTACGGTCGACGACCCGTCGCGCGCCGCGCGCGCCGCCGCGATCCTGACACTGGTCGGTGCCGTCGATCTGCCGATCATCAAATTCTCGGTCGATTGGTGGAACACGCTGCACCAAGGCGCGTCGGTGTTCCGCCTCGGCGGCTCGACGATCTATCCGACCATTCTCATTCCGCTTTTCATCATGGCCGGGGCATTCACGCTGCTGTTCGCGACGCTGTTGCTGGCGGCGATGCGCAATGAAATTTTGCGCCGCCGCGTGCGCACTTTGCATCTCTTGCAAGCGAGCGCGGTGAGCTGAAGATGGAAACGACCGCGCATATCGGCTTCATCGCCGCGGCTTACGCCGCAGCCGTCATTATCATCGGCGTGCTGATTGCCTGGGTCTCGCTTGATTACCGCGCGCAGCGGCGCACGCTCGCCGATCTCGAACTGCAGGGCTTTACGCGCGGCGCCGGAGCGGCGCGCGCCGACCGGACGGACGCGGCCAAGGGAACGGCCGAGAAAACAGCAAAGGAACAGGCATGAGCGTGACGGCGAGCGAGAACGGCGGACTGCGGCGGCGGGCGCTGGTCCTCCTTCCGCTCGTGCTGTTTCTCGGGCTCGCCGGCTTGTTTCTGTTCCGCTTGTTTGGCGGCGATCCGTCGCTCCTCCCCTCGCCGCTGATCGGACGTCCCGCGCCACAGACAGCTTTGCCGCCGATCGCTGGCCTTGAGCGCAACGGCGCGCCGCTGCAGGGCCTCGACCCGGCGAATTTCAAGGGCGCCGTCACGGTCGTCAATGTCTGGGCGTCGTGGTGCGTGCCGTGCCGCGACGAGGCGCCGCTTTTGCTGCGGCTGTCGCAGGACAGCCGTTTCCGCGTAGTCAGCATCAATTACAAGGACGAAGCCGACAATGCGCGGCGTTTCCTCGCCCGCTTCGGCAATCCGTTCGCCGCGGCCGGCGCCGACGACAGCGGCCGCGCCGGAATCGAATGGGGCGTCTATGGCGTGCCGGAAACATTTGTCGTCGGCCGCGATGCCAGGATCGCCTACAAACTCGTCGGGCCGATCACCGCGGACAATATCGATGCCGTGCTGAAGCCGCAGATCGACAAGGCGCTGGCGGCGGGGCCCTAGTTGTCCGTCACTGTTCCGCCGGCTCGGCCGAATATTTCTTCAACAGCGGCAATTGCAGCGCGCCGAACAGCAGCGTCAGCGGCATCACCGCGAACACCTTGAAATCGACCCAGACATCGGTCGACGTGTTGCGCCACACGATCTCGTTGAGCACGGCAAGCACCAGGAAGAAGATCGCCCAACGCAGCGTCAGCTTGCGCCAGCCTTCCTCGGTGAGGTGGAATAGCGAGTCGAATACGATGCCGAGCAGCGGCTTGTTGAAGAGGAGCCCGCCGATCAGGATCGCGCCGAACAGCGCATAGATGATGGTCGGCTTCACCTTGATGAAGGTCGCGTCGTGCAGGATGAGCGTCAACCCTCCGAACACCACGACGACGATGGCGGTGACCACCGTCATGATCGGGAAATGCCGCGTCAGCACATAGGACACCGCCATGGCGGCGAGGATCGCGACCATGAATGTCGCGGTGGCGACGAAAATGCCGTAATGCGAATTGGCGAAGAAGAACAGCAATAGCGGCCCGAGGTCGAGCGCGAGCTTCAGGAACGGATTGAGCTGCGGCTTCGTGGTCGTGGTCATGAATCAAGTCCGGCAATGGCGCGGGCGAAGTCGCGCGCGGAAAACGGCGAAAGATCGTCGACGCCTTCGCCGACGCCGATGAAATGCACCGGCACCGCGAATTTCGCCGCGATGGCGACGAGAATGCCGCCGCGCGCGGTGCCGTCGAGCTTGGTCATCGCGAGGCCGGTGACGCCGACGGCTTTCTTGAAGATCTCGACCTGCGACAGCGCGTTCTGCCCGACCGTCGCATCGAGCACGAGAAGGACGGCGTGCGGCGCCTCGACATCGATCTTTTTGATGACGCGGACGATCTTGTGCAATTCGTCCATCAGTTCGGTGCGGTTCTGCAAACGACCCGCGGTGTCGATGAGGAGGACGTCCGTGTCGCGCTCCTTCGCTTCGGCAATGGCGTCGAAGGCAAGACCCGCGGCGTCGGCGCCGGCCTCGCGCGCGATGAAGCTTGCGCCGGTGCGCTCCGACCAGATTTTGAGCTGCTCGATGGCCGCGGCGCGGAATGTGTCGCCGGCCGCGAGCATCACCGAACGGCCCTCGGCGCGGAGCTTGGCCGCGAGCTTGCCGATCGTCGTGGTCTTGCCCGAGCCGTTGACGCCGGCAACGAGGATGATGAACGGCTTCTTCGTCGCGTCGATAGCAAGCGGCCGCGCCACGGGCGTGAGCGCCTTCTCGACCTCCGCCGCCACCACCGCTTTCACTTCATCGGACGTGATCTCGGCATTGTGACGCCCTTCGCTCAGCGCCGCGACGATGCGGTTCGACGTTTCGAGGCCTAGATCGGCGCGGATGAGCGCGTCGTCGATCTCGTCGAGCGTCGCGGTGTCGAGCCTGCGCTTGGTAACGAGGTCGGAGATCGCGCTCAGCGCCGTCGAACTGCGCTTGAGCCCGCCACTCAGCCGCCGCCACCAATTGCCCCTGTTTTCAAGGTCTTGCGCGGTTTCGGCGGTTTCCGTTGCGCCGTCGGCAGGACTGTCTTGTGTACTGTCTTGCATGCGGCGCCCGTGATAGCGGTTTCGGCATGATGCCGAAAGACATGACCCCGGAAGAGATGGTGTCGCGGCTGCTCTATCGCGACGGGCTGATGCTGGTGATCGACAAACCGGCCGGCTTTGCCGTGCATAACGGCCCAAAAGGCGGGGTCAGCCTGCAGGACCATTTCGACGCTCTGCGATTCGGCCTGCCGCGGCCGCCAAGCCTGGCGCACCGGCTCGACCGCGACACGTCGGGCTGCCTGGTGCTCGGCCGCCACCGCAAGGCGCTGGCGGCGCTCGGCAAACGGTTCAAGAACGGCGAGGTCGGCAAGACCTATTGGGCCGTGGTCGAGGGCGCGCCAGAGGCCGACGAAGGCGTCATCGAGCTCCCGCTCGGCCGCCTCGATGTCACCCGGGGCTGGTGGATGAAGCACGATCCCGACGGGCAGCCTGCGGTGACCAAATGGAAGGTGATGGGGCGGGGCTCCTCTCAGACTTGGCTGGCGCTGGAACCTCTGACCGGCCGCACGCATCAGCTGCGGGTGCATTGCGCGGAAATGGGCTGGCCAATTCTCGGCGACGCCATCTACGGCACAGCGCCGCGAACGGGCGGGCCGGTGCTGCATCTGCATGCCCGCGAGGTCGTGGTGCCGCTCTACAAGAACCGCGATCCGATCCGCGTCACGGCGCCGGTGCCGAAGCATATGAACGAGCGACTCGAGCAATGCGGCTGGCGCGGCGAAGCGCAAACTGAACAGACCGCGCTGGCGCCGGATGCGAACCCGCGTGACGCCGCGATCAGTAAATCGTCGCTTTGATCCGCTCGGGCGCCAGCCGGTCGTGCTCGGGGCCGCCCATTTTGCCGCCGGTCAATTCGGCGAGGATCGAGCCCGGCGTCGGCAAGGTTTTGCGATCGACCTGCTGCGCGGGGTCCCACAGTTTCGAGCGGATGATCGCCTTGGTGCATTGGAAATAGGCGCGCTCGACCGTCACCACCAGCACGCATTTCGGCGCCTTGCCATTGACGACAAAACTCTCTGTTAATTTGGGATCGGTGGAAATTTTGGCGCGGCCGATAAGGCGCATGGTCTCGCCGACGCCGGGGATAAGAAACAACAGCGCAACGCGCGGATCGCGCACCAGATTGCGCAGGCTGTCGATGCGATTATTGCCGCGCCGGTCGGGAATGAGCACCGTGTGCTCGTCGACGACGCGTACAAAACCCGGCGGATCGCCGCGCGGCGAGCAATCGAGACCTTCAGGGCCGCACGTGGCCAAGACGGCAAACGGCGCAGCCTCGATCAGCTTGCGGTATTGCGGGGTGATGCGGTCCGCTTCCTTGAAGACGGCGGGGCCATAGGGCGCGTCGCTGTAGAGGTTTTCAAGCTCCGCGGTCGTCGTGATCAGATAATCCTGGCTGCCGTCCATCGCATCGCCTCCGATTCTTCGGAAAGAATACTCAAGCGGCCAGCAATTGTATGCCGTCATGCGCGGCCATTTTGAGATCGACAATCGTCCCGGCATCGGCTGCCGCAGCGAGCTTCACCTGGGTGAAATGCTCGGTGCGGCCGATGTCGCGCGATTCAATCAGGACACGGCGCGTTGCGCCGACCTCGCCATCGAGGTGACGCGTCAGCGCCAAGGCGCCTGCCGCGCGCAGCCGCCGGGCGCGGTCTTTCACGATACCGCGCGGCAACTGCGGCATGCGGGCCGCCGGCGTGCCCGGCCGCGGCGAGAACGGAAAGACGTGAAGATGCGTCAGCCCGCACTCCTCGACCAGCGCCAGCGAGTTCTTGAACATGTCTTCGGTCTCGGTCGGGAAGCCCGCGATCAGATCGGCGCCGAACACCGTGTCGGGGCGCAGCCGCCGCACCGTGTCGCAAAACGCAATCGCATTGGCGCGCAGGTGCCGCCGCTTCATGCGCTTGAGGATGAGATCGTCGCCGGACTGCAGCGACAGATGCAGATGCGGCATCAGCCGCGCGTCGCTCGCCAAGGCATCGAGCAGATCGCGATCGGCCTCGACCGAATCGATCGACGACAAACGCAGCCGCTTGAGCTCCGGCACGTGCTTGAGGATCTGCTTCACCAGCGTGCCGAGTTTCGGTGTACCCGGCAGATCGGCGCCATAACTCGTAATGTCGACGCCGGTGAGCACGACTTCGCGATAATCGTTGCCAACCAGCCGGCGCACGTCGTCGACCACTGCGCCCATCGCCACCGAGCGCGAATTGCCGCGGCCGTGGGGAATAATGCAGAAGGTGCAGCGGTGATCGCAGCCGTTCTGCACCTGCACGAAAGCGCGGCTGCGGCCGGAAAAATGATCGACGAGATGCGCCGCGGTTTCCTTGGCCGCCATGATGTCGTTGACCAGCGCCTTCGGCGCATTGTCCAGATCGAAAGCCGCGCGCGCCTGCGCCCAACCCGAGGCCGAAAGCTTCTCGGCATTGCCGAGCACGCAGTCCGCTTCGGGCATGGCGATAAATGTCTGCGGCTCGGTCTGCGCCGCGCAGCCGGTGACGACGATCTTGGCCTGCGGGCGCTCTCGGCGCAGCGCGCGGATCGTTTGCCGCGCTTGCCGCACCGCCTCCGCCGTCACCGCGCAGGTATTGACCACGACGGTGTCGGTGAAGCCTACACCTTCCGCCTCGCGGCGGATGACTTCGGATTCCGCGGCATTGAGCCGACAGCCGAACGTGACGACATCCACAGACATTGTCAGACCGCTCCCGCGGCGGAGAGAGCGGCGTCGAAGCGGCCATCGAAGCGTCCCGTGTGCTCGTATTCGACCGGGCCGGTCATCAGCACGTGATCGTCCGTCTCGCGCCATGCGATGGTGAGATCGCCGCCGGGCAAAGACACCCTCACCGTGCGGCCGGTGCGGCGCAGCCGCGCCGCGGCAACGGCCGTGGCGCAGGCCGCCGAGCCGCAGGCCTTGGTGAGGCCGGCGCCGCGTTCCCAGGTGCGCATCACGATGTGGTCGCGCTCAGGCGTCGCGGCGAGCGTGATATTGGCGCGCTCCGGAAACATCGGATGGTTTTCCAGCAGCGGACCGATCTTGGCGAGATCGTAAGCTCCCGGATCCTCGACCCAGAAAATCGCATGCGGGTTGCCCATGCTGACGACCGACGGCGTATGCAGGATCGGCGCCCCGCGCGGGCCGATCTCGAGCTCGATGGCGCGCGTGTCGGCGAATTCCTGCGCCAGCGGAATCTCGTCCCAGCGCAAGCGCGGCTTGCCCATGTCGACGGTGTAGAGGCCGCCATCGCCGCGCCAGCACGGAATCAATCCGGCCTGCGTTTCGAAGGTCAGCGCCGATTGGCCGGTCTGTTCGCTGATGAGCGCCGCCACACAGCGCATGCCGTTACCGCAGGCGCCGGCCTCCGAGCCGTCATTGTTGTAGATGCGGATCGCCCCATCGGTCGCCGCCCGCGGCGGATAGAGCACCATGAGCTGATCGTAGGGTTCTTGCCGCGCCGCCGCTTGCGCTTCGGCGGTGGCGACCGGGCTTTGTGCAATGAGACTTGGCGTGGCGCGCAGATCGACGATGACGATCTCGTTACCGAGCCCGTTCATCTTGACAAAGTCTCTGTTCGCCAGCGCACCCATAGCAAAGCCCGGAAATCCGCGACAAATATCGGCGACTTATATGAGGAGTCACATCACATAAGCCAGTACCCTTCCAGTGACTCTGCACCCGTGTTCCGATTGCACGGTGACCGCCCGGCCGTGCTAAAGTCCAATGGGCGACGAATGGATTTGGGGCGACGGTGCGGCCGCGGGCACTGATCGCATGTTCAAGGAGAGCCTGATGCCGTGCCGCTTGAGCCTTCGCACCGGTATTGCGGTGGCCATCGCCCTGTTCGCGGCCGTATCTGTTGCCATCGTACCGGCGGCCGCGCAGACGCCACCCGCCCCAGCCGCCACGCCCGCCGCTCCGGCGCAAGGCGCACCGGCCCCTGCCGCTCCTAACGCGACGCCCGCTCAAGGGAACCAGAGCGGCGACGTTTTCGGCGAGAACACGGCGCTCAAGGCCCAGACGATCATCTACGTGAAGGGGTCCGGCACGTGGGACAAGGCCTTCGACACGATCACCAGTGCGCTGAAGAAGATCGACGCCTATCTCGACAAGGAAGGCATCAAGGCGAGCGGCATGCCGATGACGATCTTTACCTCGACCGACGATACCGGCTTCGAATTCCAAGCCGCGGTTCCGATCGCCGAGGCGCCCAAGAACCCGCCGCATGGCGACATGGCCGTCGGCCAGTCGCCCGAGGGCGCGGCGCTGAAATTCGTCCATCGCGGCTCGTATGACGACCTCGACAATACCTATGAGGCGATCACCAATTATCTCGACGACAAGAAGCTGGAAGCCAAGGACATGTTCATCGAGGAATATGTGACCGACCCGGTCAAGTCCGAGGCGGGCAAGCTCGTCGTTAACGTCTATGTTTTGATCAAACAGTCCACCGCGCCGGGCTAGTTCCGGCCAAATGCGCCCGGTTGACAGTCTGGGGCGCCCTCACTACGTTCCGCGCACTCTCGCAAGAGACTGAAATTTTTGACCGCCGACCGGTCCTGGAGACCGGAGGTAACCGCCCGACAGCGCTATGCGCCCTCGGGCGTTGTTTCGTTTTTCTCCTTCTTCCCGCATGCGGGGCGAGGTGAAAGGGCAAAATGTTCGACAATCTGTCGGAACGGCTGGGTTCGATCCTCGACCGCCTGACGCGGCGCGGCGCGCTGTCGGAAGCCGATGTCGAGGAGGCGATGCGCGAAGTGCGCCGCGCGCTGCTCGAGGCCGACGTCGCGCTCGACGTGGCGCGGGCGTTTACCGATCAAGTGAAGGCGCGCGCCGTCGGCGTTGACGTGATCAAGTCGGTCACGCCCGGCCAGATGGTGGTGAAGATCGTGCACGACGCGCTGATCGAGACGCTTGGCGCGGACGCCCAGCCGATCGATCTCAACGCGCCGGCGCCCGTCGTCATCATGATGGTGGGACTGCAAGGCTCCGGCAAAACCACGACCACGGCGAAGATCGCAAAGCGCCTCACCGAGGTGCAGAAGCGCAAAGTGCTGATGGCGTCGCTCGATACACGCCGGCCCGCCGCCATGGAGCAGCTTGCCGTTCTCGGCAAACAGGTCGGCGTCGAAACGCTGCCGATCGTCGCCGGACAAACGCCGGTGCAGATCGCGGCGCGGGCGAGGGAGGCCGGGCGGCTCGGCGGCTACGACGTGGTGATGCTCGATACCGCGGGCCGCCTCACCCTCGACGAGGAATTGATGCGCGAAGCGGCCGACGTGCGCCGCGCCGCGGCTCCCCATGAAGTGCTTCTCGTCGCCGACGCGCTGACCGGCCAGGACGCCGTCAATCTGGCGCGCGCCTTCGACGAACGGCTCGACCTCACCGGCATCGTGCTCACCCGCATCGACGGCGACGGCCGCGGCGGCGCCGCTTTGTCGATGCGCGCGGTCACAGGCAAGCCGATCAAGCTGATCGGCACCGGCGAAAAGCTCGACGCCATCGAGGACTTTTATCCGCAGCGCATCGCCGACCGCATTCTCGGCATGGGCGACATCGTCTCGCTGGTCGAGAAGGCCGCGACCACGATCGACGTCGAGAAGGCGGCGCGCGTCGCCGAGAAGATGCGCAAGGGCGCTTTCGATCTCTCCGATCTGCGCGAGCAACTCGGCCAGATGAAGAGCATGGGCGGCATGACCGGCCTGATGTCGATGCTGCCCGGCATCGCCAAAGTGAAAAACCAATTGGCCGAGCGCAATCTCGACGAGACCGTGCTCAAGCGGCAGATGGCGATCATCGATTCCATGACGCCGGCCGAACGGCGCAATCCGGACGTGCTCAAAGCCAGCCGCAAGCGGCGCATCGCCTCTGGCTCCGGCACCAAGCCCGAAGACATCAACCGGCTTTTGAAAATGCACCGCACCATGGCCGACATGATGAAAGCGATGGGTGGCGCCAAGCGCGGCCCGATGGCCGGCCTTGCCAATATGTTCGGCTTTGGCGGCGGCATGCCGAGCGCGGAAGAGCTAGCAAAGCTTGCGGAAAAATTGCCGGGCGGCCTGCCGCCGGGACTGCCGGGCGCGCCCGGCCAAGTGCCTGGCCAAGTGCCGGGTCAAGGACCCGGCTTGCCGCCGAAAATGCCGGGCATGCCGGGTTTATCGCCAAGAGGCCTGCCGCCGAACTTTCCGGGACTTCCGGGTCTCGGGCAAAAATTTCCGGGCGGCCTGCCCGGATTGGGAAAGAAGAAGTGATTTTTTGTTCAACGCAATCAACGTAGCGAAAGGAAACTGAATGCCCCTCGTCATCCGCATGGCCCGCGCCGGAACCAAGAAGCGGCCATTCTACCATATCGTCGTTGCCGACAGCCGCGCGCCACGCGACGGACGCTTCATCGAGCGTCTCGGCTTTTTCAATCCGCTATTGCCGAAGGACAAGACCGAGCGGCTGACCTGGGACATCGAAAAGGCCAAGGCCTGGATCGCCAAGGGCGCGCAGCCGTCGGACCGCGTCATGCGTTTCCTCGACGCCGCCGGCGTGATGAAGCGTACGCCGCGCAAGAATCCCGAGAAGGCGATCCCGCGCAAGGAGCGCAAGGCGGCAGCCGACGCGGCGAAGGCGGCGGCAGGCGCGGCGAAGGCGGCGGCAGGCGCGGCGCCGGCCGCAGCTCCGGCCGCAGCACCGGCTCCGGCAGCGACGCCGGCCAGCTGAGCTTAGGACGACAACGCGATGGCGGGCGGCGGGCGAGTTTGTCCAAGACTTGTATGTCTAGGCCAAATCGGCGCCGCCCACGGCGTGCGCGGCGAAGTTCGCCTGCACTCCTTCACCGGCGATCCTTCAGCGATCACAAATTACGGTCCGCTCGAGAGCGAAGACGGCCGTGTCTTTAAGATCGAAACGATGCGCCCGGCCAAGGATCACTTCGTCGCCAGAATTTCCGGCGTCGCCGATCGCGATGCCGCGGAGAAGCTTAAGAACATCAAGCTCTACGTGCCGCGCGAGCGGCTGCCGGAGCCGGATGAGCCCGACGAGTTTTATCACGCCGATCTGATCGGGCTTGCCGTGGTGGATCGCGACGGGCAAAAACTCGGCACCGTCGTTGCGATCCACAATTTCGGCGCCGGCGATCTGGTCGAAGTAACCCCGGAAGCCGGCGGTAAAACCGAATTGCTGCCGTTCGACGAAACGCACGTGCCGATGGTCGACATCGCCGCGGGCAAGATCGTTGTCGTTCCGCTGGCAGCGAGCGATGAGGCGGAGAGCGATTGAGATGTGGCGGGCAAGTGTGCTTACGATTTTTCCCGACATGTTTCCGGGGCCGCTCGGCGCGAGCCTTGCCGGCAAAGCCCTGACCGCCGGCGCCTGGTCGCTCGATGTCGCCGATATCCGCGATTTCGCCACCGACAAGCATCGTAGCGTCGACGACACTCCGGCCGGCGGCGGGCCCGGCATGGTGATGAAGGCTGACGTGCTCGGCCGCGCCATCGATGCTGTGGCTTGCGATGCCCGGCCGCGCTGCCTGCTCTCGCCGCGCGGCACGCCGCTGGCCCAGACCCGGGTCGAGGCGCTGACCCAGGGTCCCGGCGTCGTCCTCGTCTGCGGCCGCTTCGAAGGGGTCGACGAGCGGGTGATCGCTTCGCGCAACCTGGAAGAAGTCTCGATCGGCGATTACGTGCTGTCCGGCGGCGAGACCGCGGCCATGGCGCTGCTCGACGCCTGCGTGCGGCTGCTGCCCGGTGTCATGGGGGCTCCGGCTTCGGGCGCCGAAGAGAGTTTTACCGGCGGGCTTTTGGAATATCCGCACTACACCCGGCCGCAGACCTGGGAGGGCCAGCCGATCCCGGAAATCCTCCTCTCGGGCGACCATGCCAAAGTTGCCGCCTGGCGCCGCGCCGAGGCCGAACGGCTGACCCAGGAGCGCCGGCCGGACCTCTGGGCGGCCTTTCTGCAGCGTTTCCGCAATGGCACTAAAGCGGGGTGACGATAGGGTGACAAACCCGGCGCGGTAGCGTAGAAGCTCGCCCAACCCGAGTAGAACCGGCCCAAAACAGCGCGCGCCAAGGGGCGCAGCGGATGGAGAATTCGCCATGAACGTCCTCAAAGAAATCGAAGCCGAACAGGTGGCGAAGCTCACCGCCGGCAAGGAAATTCCGGATTTCCAGCCGGGCGATACGCTCATCGTCAACGTCAAGATCGTCGAAGGCGAGCGCTCGCGCGTGCAGGCCTATGAAGGCGTCTGCATCGGCCGCGCCGGCGGCGGCATCAACGAGAATTTCACGGTGCGCAAGATTTCGTACGGCGAAGGCGTCGAGCGCGTCTTCCCGCTTTACGCGCCGATGATCGACTCGATCACCGTGGTCCGCCGCGGCAAGGTCCGCCGCGCCAAGCTCTATTATCTGCGCGGCCTGCGCGGCAAGTCGGCCCGCATCGTCGAGCGGCAGGACCATGCCGGCGAGCAAGCCCTTGGCTCCGAGGGCGCCGCCAAAGCCTCGGCCAAGGCCGCCACCAAGGCCCTGAAGGCCGAGGGCGACGCCAAGCCGAAGGCCAAGGCGGCAGCTAAGCCCGCCAAGCCCGCGGCCAAGGCCAAACCGAAGGCTTAAGCGAAAGCATAACAATCCGTCGCCTTGCGATTATATTGCGCGCAGGCGAAGGGCTGGAGTTCCGTAACGATGAGCAAAGCGCGCACCCTCTACGACAAAATCTGGGACGATCATGTGATCGAGGAGGCGCCGGACGGCGAGGCCCTCATCTATATCGATCGTCACATCGTGCACGAAGTAACGAGCCCGCAGGCGTTCGAAGGCCTGCGCCTCACCGGCCGCAAGGTGCGGGCGCCGGACAAGACGCTGCTCGTCGTCGATCACAACGTGCCGACAACGGATCGGCATTTGCCCAATCCCGATCCGGAAAGCGCCACCCAGATCGCCTATCTCGCCGAGAATGCGAAGTTCTTTAATCTCGAATATTACGACGAGTTCGATAAGCGGCAGGGCATCGTCCACATCATCGGTCCGGAGCAGGGCTTCACGCTGCCCGGCGTGACGCTGGTCTGCGGCGACAGCCATACCGCGACCAACGGCGCGTTCGGCGCGCTCGCCTACGGCATCGGCACGTCGGAAGTCGAGCATGTGCTGGCGACGCAGACGCTGATCCAGAAGAAATCGATGAACATGCGCGCGATCGTCGACGGCAAATTACCGCCGGGCGTCACCGCGAAAGACATCATCCTCGCCATTATCGGCGAAATCGGCACCGCCGGCGGCACCGGCTATGCGCTGGAATATGCCGGCGAGGCAATCCGCGCGCTGTCGATGGAAGGCCGCATGACGGTCTGCAACATGTCGGTCGAGGCCGGCGCCAAAGCGGGCTTCATCGCGCCCGACGAAAAGACTTATGCCTATCTCGCGGGCCGCCCCAAGGCGCCCAAGGACAAGGATTGGGAGGCGGCGCTACGTTATTGGGAGACGCTACGCTCCGACGACGGCGCCCATTTCGACCGCGAGGTCAGGCTCGACGCCGCAAAACTGCCGCCGCTCGTCACCTGGGGCACCAGCCCCGAACAGGTGGTCTCGATCTCCGGCCGCGTGCCGAGCCTCGACGGCGTCACCGACGCGCATAAGCGCGAGGCCATCGAGCGCGCGCTCGCTTATATGGGGCTCAAGGGCGGCGAGAAGATTGCCGATATCGGCATCGACCGCGTCTTCATCGGCTCCTGCACCAATGGGCGCATCGAGGATTTGCGCGCGGTGGCCAAGGTGGTCGACGGCAAGTCGGTCAATGCCAAGGTCAACGCCATGATCGTGCCGGGCTCGGGCCTCGTCAAAGAGCAGGCGGAGTCCGAAGGCCTCGACAAGATCTTCGTCAAAGCCGGCTTCGAGTGGCGTGAGCCGGGCTGCTCGATGTGCCTGGCGATGAACCCGGACAAGCTCAAGCCCGGCGAGCGCTGCGCCTCGACCTCGAACCGCAACTTCGAAGGCCGCCAGGGCTATAAGGGCCGCACGCATCTGGTGTCGCCGGCCATGGCGGCGGCGGCAGCCATTGCCGGGCACTTCGTCGACGTGCGCGAGTGGAATTAAGTAGAGGCCGCTCCCCGAGCGAACTTCTTCATCGCTGCCAATAATTGTTGGCTGCGGCGATGGTGGCGAATTCGACCGCCACCACATGACCTGCCGCGATCAGCCCAAACGGATCGTCGGCGTATTTCGGGCGCCCGGCCTTGAGCACTTCGAGCTCTTTCTGCATCGCATGGATGGTGTGGCGCGCTAGCGTAATCGCCAGCGCCCTGCCCCCTTCGGGCGTCTATTCGGAACGAGCGGCTCGGGTGGTACCTGTGTCATGATCGTCCTTCTGGCATGACGCGAGGCTATGGGACGAGCATAACAGATTCATTTCAGCCGCATTCCGCCGCAGCCGCGCTCCGGATCATGCTCTAGCCCCGCACCCACCAGCAGCGCATTTGCGGATAGAGCACGGTGCCGCTCGGCCGGTTCTGCAATTCGTACCAGTCGATGCAGCGGCGGTAGAGCAGCCGCCCCGGATGGATCTCGAGGCGCCGGCGGACGTAGCGCGGCGGTGACGGACTGGATAAATCCGGCGTGGCGAGCGGCGAAGAAACCGTCTGCGCGCGCGCCTGTAGCGGCAAGCCGAAGAGCACCACGCCAAGAGCGATCAGCAGCAAATGTTTCGGTTTTGTCATCGGCTCAATCTACCCTATCCCGCAATACCGACTACACTGGGATTATGGCCGATCTCGCATCCGATCCGCTGAACTGGCGCCCGATCAAGGCGCCGTCGCTCGCGGCGCTTGAGGTTCTCGCCAGCGAAGTGTTCCGCCGTTTGCCGAAGAGATTTCGCGACCTGTGCGCCGACGTCGTCATCCAGGTCGACGATTTTCCGGCCGACGACGTGCTCGAAGAGATGCAGGCGGAGAGCGAGTTCGACCTGCTCGGCCTGTTCCAAGGCACCGGTCTGCCGTTTCGCGCCGAGAGCGCGCCGGTGCAGATGCCGAATATGATCTGGCTTTATCGCCGCCCGATCCTCGATTACTGGGCCGAGCACGACGAGACTTTTGGCGCTATCATCAAGCATGTCCTGGTGCACGAGATCGGGCATCATTTCGGGCTGTCCGATGGCGACATGGAAGCGATCGAGAACGCTGCGGATTAAAGCTGAGGGAGTGAAGTCATGAAAGTCGACGGCGGCTGCGCCTGCGGCGCGATCAAGGTCGAAGCCGAGGCCGATCCGGAACGGACCCAGGTGTGCCATTGCACCGATTGCCAGACCGCAACCGGCACGGCATTCCGGGTTTCTGTCCCGGTGCCGGGCGCCACATTGAAGCTCACCGGCCAACCGGCCATCTATGTGAAAACCACGGCCGACAGCGGCAATCCGCGTGTCCAGGCCTTTTGCGGCGCCTGCGGCACGCCGATCTATTCGACGACGCCCGGCGACGGCGTGCAGCCGTCCTATACATTGCGCGTCGGCATTTTGCGCCAGCGCAATCAGTTCGTGCCGCGCAAGCAGATCTGGTGGCGGTCGGCACGCAACTGGGTCACGCAGCTCGGCAGCGTGCCGCAATTCGAGAAGCAGTCGTGACGCGGCGGCGCCTTGGAATCGTGCCAAAAGGCACCAAGTATTTTGCAACGGCTCTTTGAAAGAGGACTGCCATGCTTATTACCGTTTTCCGTTCCCGCCTGAAGCCCGGACTGCGCGACGAATATGCCGCCGCGGTCGATCGCATGAGCGAACTGGCCCAGACCATGCCGGGCTACATCTCGCACAAGACCTTTCACGCCGAAGACGGCGAACGCTGCACCATCGTCGAGTTCGAGCACGAAGAGGGCTTGCGCACCTGGCGCACCAATCCCGAACACATCGCGGCGCAGAAAATGGCGCGGCAGAAGTATTACGCCGAGTACAGCGTGCAGGTCTGCACGCTCGACCGCGAGGCCAAGTACAAGGCCAAGTACACGGCCAAAGAAACCAGCCAGGGCACCGACGAAGTGCCCGCGAAATCAGGGGCTGTGGCATAGGCTTGACCCGCGCCCGCGGAGCCGCCATTAACCCGTCAAATTAGTGCTTCTAAGCTGTGCTTTAGGCCATCCTTGGGACCGCCATCCGGCAGGATTGAAAATGGAAAAGTTCACCACTCTCGAAGGCGTCGCTGCTCCCTTGCGCATGATCAATATCGATACCGATATGATCATCCCCAAGCAATATCTGAAAACCATCAAGCGTACCGGTCTCGGTTCAGGCCTGTTTTCCGAGAAGCGCTTCAACGACGACGGTTCCGAGAACAAGGATTTCGTGCTCAACAAGCCGGCCTATCGCAAGGCGAAGATCCTCGTCGCCGGCGACAATTTCGGCTGCGGCTCCTCGCGCGAGCACGCGCCGTGGGCGCTGCTCGACTTCGGCATCACCTGCGTGATCTCGACTTCGTTCGGAGACATTTTCTACAACAACTGCTTCAAGAACGGCGTGCTGCCGGTCAAAGTGTCGGCGGAAGATCTGGAAAAGCTGTTCGACGACGCCGAGCGCGGCGCCAATGCGACGCTCACGGTCGATCTCGAGAAGCAGGAAATCCGCGGTCCCGACGGCGGCACGGTGAAATTCGACATCGACCCGTACCGCAAGAAGGCGCTGCTCGAAGGCCTCGACGATATCGGCCTGACCATGAAGAAGAACGCCAAGATCGACGGCTTCGAGGCCAAGGCCAAGGCGGCGCGACCCTGGATGTGACGGCCGGCTATTCCCAAACCGTACTTGAGTTCGCGCACTTGATCGCGGCGCAGGCGCACCTAAATCGCTAAGGCTATGCGAACGCCGGCATGAGCGTGCCGGCCGAGCCCTCCTCGCCCGTTCCTACACCCAGCCCCGGCAGCACGATTTCGCATGACGTCCGCCATTTCCATCTCGCATCTCAACAAGACCTATGCGTCGGGCTTCCAGGCCTTGAAAGACATCAACCTGGAGATCCAACACGGCGAGATTTTCGCGCTGCTCGGCCCGAACGGCGCCGGCAAGACGACGCTGATCTCGACGATTTGCGGTATCGTGCAGCCGACCAGCGGCACCGTCCTCGTCGACGGCCATGACATTCTTTCCGATTACCGCGTCGCGCGCTCGCTGATCGGGCTGGTGCCCCAGGAACTGACGACCGACGCCTTCGAGACGCCACCGGCGACCATGCGGTTTTCGCGCGGGCTGTTCGGCAAGGCGCCCAATCCCGCGCTGATCGAGAAAGTGCTGAAGCAACTCTCGCTGTGGGACAAGAAGGACGCCAAGATCCGCATGCTCTCGGGCGGCATGAAGCGCCGGCTGATGATCGCCAAAGCTTTGGCGCACGAGCCGCAGATTCTGTTTCTCGACGAACCGACCGCCGGCGTCGACGTCGAACTGCGCAAGGACATGTGGCAATTGGTGCGCGAATTGCGCGCCTCCGGCGTCACCATCATCCTGACCACGCATTACATCGAAGAGGCCGAGGACATGGCCGACCGCGTCGGCGTCATCAATCACGGCGAGATCATTCTGGTCGAGGACAAAGCCGAGCTGATGCGCAAGCTCGGCAAGAAGCAATTGACGCTCGAACTGCGCAAGCCGATCGCCGTCGTGCCGCCGTCGCTGGCAAACTACGACCTCGCGCTCTCCGACGACCGCAACAAGCTGATCTACAGCTACGACACCAGGAGCGAGCATACCGGCATCACCGCGCTGCTCGACGACCTCCGCCACGCCGACATCGAGTTCAAGGATTTGCAGACGACGCAAAGCTCGCTGGAGGACATTTTCGTCGGCCTGGTGAAGCGAAACACGGGAGCCGCGCGATGAATATTTACGGCGTGCGCGCCATCTATATGTACGAAATGGCGCGGACCGGGCGAACGCTGTTTCAGAGCATCGTCTCGCCGGTGATCTCGACCTCGCTCTATTTCATCGTGTTCGGCGCCGCGATCGGCTCGCGCATCACCCAGATCGACGGCGTCAGCTACGGCTCCTTCATCGTGCCCGGGCTGATCATGCTGATGCTGTTGACGCAGAGCATTACCAACGCCTCGTTCGGCATCTATTTCCCGCGCTTCGTCGGCACGATCTACGAAATCCTTTCGGCGCCGATCTCGCCCTTGGAAATCGTGCTCGGCTATGTCGGCGCCGCCGCCACCAAGTCGATCATTCTCGGCGTCATCATTCTCGCCACGTCGTTCCTGTTCGTGCCGCTGCATATCGAGCATCCGTTCTGGATGGTGGCGTTCCTGATGCTGACCGCCGTCGGCTTCAGCCTGTTCGGCTTCATTCTCGGGCTGTGGGCCGGCGGTTTTGAGCAATTGCAGATCGTGCCGCTGCTGATCATCACGCCGCTGACGTTTCTCGGCGGCACGTTCTATTCGACGAGCGTGCTGCCGCCGTTCTGGCGCAAGGTGACGCTGTTCAATCCGCTGGTCTATCTGATCTCGGGTTTCCGCTGGAGCTTCTTCGGCGTGGCCGATGTCGATGTCGCCGTAAGCCTGGCGATGACGCTGGTGTTCCTCGCGGTCTGCCTCGCGATCGTGTGGTGGTTCTTCAAGACCGGCTATCGGCTGAAGAATTAGGCTGTCCGGCGCAGCCTGATCCGCACCCATAGGCACGGCCGCGCAATTCTGGACAGAGTCCTGGTGCAAAAGTAGCCTTGATGCGATAGTATCTGTGTTTACTAAAATGACCGCGCCCAACGAACGGCGCGAAGGCATCGGGAGGACCGCTTGCGGCTCAAAGTTGACCGTATCGACGCGGCAACGCCCCGTATCCGCCGCATCGAATTGTCATCGGCCGACGGCAGCGCCTTGCCGGCCTTTACGGCGGGCGCGCATATCGACGTCGCCCTGCCGAACGGCGAAACCCGCTCCTATTCTCTGCTTAATGATCAGGGCCAGCCGCAACGCTTCGTGATCGGCGTGCTGCGTGAGACGCAAAGCCTCGGCAGTTCGGCTTACATCCACGACAAGCTCGCGGTCGGCGACACGCTGGAGGCGGCGCCGCCAAGCAACGATTTTGCGCTCTATGAAGCCGGCGAGGTCAATGTCCTGATCGCCGGCGGCATCGGCATCACGCCGATCATGGCGATGGCGGCACGGCTTGCCGAGATCGGCCGCGCCTATACGCTTTATTACTGCGCGCGCTCCGCCGACGAGGCGGCTTTCCTCGCCGAACTGCGCGCCCGGCACGGCGAGCGGCTGCTCACCCATTTCGACGGCGGCGACCCGGCGCGCGCGCTCGATGTGAAGACGCTTCTCGGCACCCGATTGCCTGGCATGCAGGTCTATGTCTGCGGCCCCATCGGCCTCATCCGCGCGACGGTCACCGCCGCAGCCGACTGGCCGAAGGGCACGGTGCATTACGAGCTGTTCAAAGGCAGCGCGGCCGATCTCGCGCCGGTCAACACCAACCAGCCGTTCGACATCGTGCTGAAGAAAGCCGGCAGGACCTTCACCGTGCCCGCCGACAAGAGCATTCTCGAAGTGCTCAAGGCGGAGGGCATCAAGGTCAAGACGCTGTGCACGGCCGGCCGTTGCGGCACCTGTCGCGTCGGTTATGTGTCGGGCAAGGTCGATCATCGCGACGACATTCTCGACGACGACGAACGACAAGACTTTCTGCAAGTCTGCGTCTCGCGCGCCATGCCGGGCGAGACATTGGTGCTCGATTTATAGGGCTCTCGATCACATCCGAAAGGCTCCACCATGAACCTCCAAGTCAAACCAGGCGCCACGTCGCCGCACGTGAAGACCCAGTCCCTGATTTGCGGCACGCTGGTCACGACCGATCTCAAGCGCGCGCGCCGCATGTACGAGGAGGTGCTCGACATGGAATGCGTCGAGCCGTCGAACGGCCTGATGTATGTGCGCGAGAAGGGGCACCGCCCGGGCGAGGAGAAGCACGGCAAACCCTATTGGGTCCTTGAAGTGCGCGAGACGCCGGACATCGCCGTGCCGCAGGAAATGCTGAACCATTGGGGCTTCGAGGCGCCGAGCCAGGCTGCCGTGGATGAGGCTTACGCCAAGGTCACCGCCAGCAAGGCGGACTACGGCATCACGCGCGTGCAGAAGCCGTTTTTCCGCAACGGCTCCTACGCGATCTACATGACCGACAAAGATTCCAACTGGTGGGAGGTCGAGTACCGCACGCCCGACCTGATCTACACCGCGCTGCGCGAAAAGGGCGACCAATTCGCCGACTGATCCGGTCTCGCACCGGCCGATTTAGAGAGATGAGCTTAGGGAGTTGACAATGTCCACGGCAGAACCGCTGGTCAAAAACGAGTTTTTCTCGCACGGCACCTATGAATGCAACAACATGCCGGCGACGCGCCGGTTTCTCGTCGATTTCCTCGGCCTCGACATCGTCCGGCCGCTGAAGGAAGCGCAATATATGTGGAAGGGCGGGCCATGGTCCGTGGTCTGCGTTTGCGTGCAGGACGGCGACGCCAAGGAACAAGGCCCGCAGAACCGCTTCAAGCTCTCCGTCGCCGCGAACGCCGATGTCGATGCCGCACATGCCGCGGCGCTCGCGCATAAGGACGATTACGGCATCAAGCGCGTGCTCGACGTCGAACAGACCGGCGGTCATCGCTCGTTCAAGTTGCTTGACCTCAACAATACTTGGTGGGAGATCAGCACCGTCTCGCAGGCCCATTACGACGAGATATTCGCAAAGGGCGATGCGCGGCACTGACAATTCGGTGCCGTGCGGTAGCTTCTCTCCCACTGCTCCCTGACATCGCGCGGGCAAAGCCCGACCGTCCGCACAAGGGCGAGGCCGGTTCAATGATTTTTTGCCGCTTTCGAAAATCCAATCGCATGTCTTCCAATCTCGTGTCTTACGGCATCGTCGAGGATGACGTCGTGCGCGCCATCGAAGGCGATCCGTTCGCCGGATACAAACTAGCCTCGGCGCGCTTTGCGCTGCGCGAGGTCGAATTGCTGGTGCCGGTGATGCCCGGCACGTTCTATGCGATCGGCTCGAACTACCATAACCACGTGGTCGGCCGCGCCAAGGTGAAAGGCCGCGAGCCGATCTTCTATAAGACGCCGCGCGTCGGTTACCGGGCGAACAGCGCACTCGCCGCGCCCGAAGCCGACATCGTCAAACCGGCCGATGCCGGTGAGCGCTTCGAATATGAGGCCGAGCTCGTCGCCGTCATCGGCAAATCGGCGCGCAAAGTCAGTCCGAGCGAGGCAGCGGAGTGCATTTTCGGCTGGACCATCGGCAATGACCTCACCGAACGCGACTGGCAGGCCAAGGACCCGACCAATCTGCGCGGCAAGAACGCCGACACGTTCAAGCCGATGGGGCCGTGGATCGTCACCGGGCTCAAGCTCCGCGACATGACGACGAACGTCAAGATCAATGGCCGGCTCGCGCATTCGTTTCCGACCGCCAATATGCTGTTCAGCCCCGGCGAGGTCGTCAGCGACGTGTCGCGTTACAACACGTTGTCGCCGGGCGACGTGGTCTGGCTCGGCACCGACGAAGTGCCCGAAGCGGTCAAGCCCGGCGACCTGATCGAGATCGAAATCACCGGGATCGGCGTGCTGCGCAACCGCGTCGTGGCGGAAGCCTGAACCGCCATGAAAGTTTTCGCCCCAGTCAAAACAGTCTTGGCAGCGCTGATCGTTGTCGCGGCGATCGCGATTGCCGCGGCCTCGGCGCAGGCGCAATCGCCGTTTCCGACCCGCCCCATCCGCATTGTCACGCAATTCCCGCCCGGCGCGGTCTCCGACATTTCGTTGCGAATTCTCGCCGACCGCGCCGGCGCGCAGCTTGGCACGCAGATCATCGTGCAGAATCAGCCGAGCGCGGCCGGCGTCACCGCGGCGCGCGACGTATTGTCGGCGCCGGCCGACGGCTATACGCTCGCCATGCTCTCGAACGCGACCGCGGTGAGCGCCGCGACCTACAAGAAGATGCCGTTCGACCCGCTGACGGATTTCGTCTCCATCACCGGCATGAGCGACTTCGCTTATCTTTTTCTGACCAATTACGATTCAGGCCTGCACACGCTGCAGGACTTTCTGGCGGCGGCGAAAGACAAGCCGGGCCGGCTCAATGTCGGCACGTCGGCTGCCGGGACGACGCCCTATCTGACGGCGCTTCTGTTCAAGAAGGCCGCGGGCATCGACTTTGCGATCGTGCCGTATAAGGGGGCACCCGATCTCACCGTGGCGCTGCTGCGCAACGACATCGACGTCGCGATCAACGCCTATGGCGGCTATCGCGACGCGCTCGCCGAGAAAAAGCTCCGAGCGCTGGCCGTGACCACGGCGAACCGCACGACATTCTTGCCGGACGTTCCGACGACGCGGCAAGCCGGCGTTCCGAATTTCGAGGTCGCGTCGTGGAACGGCATTTTCGCGCCGGCGCAGACGCCGCAGCCCGTTATCAATCGTTTGGCTCAGGCGATGCAGGCGGCCTTGGCCGAACCCGACCTGACCAACAAATTTCACGACCTCGGAATCGAAGTTTGGCCGAGCACTGCGGCGGAACTGTCGGCGCGCATGAAATCCGAAATCGCACGCTGGAACAAAGTCGTCGACGACAACGCCATCGAACGGCAATGAGGCTGGCTATCTTTGGGCCGATTGAAATTTAGAGCATGATCCGGAAAAGTGGAAACCGGTTTTCCGAAAAGATCATGCTCCATCAAAATGCTAGAGCGACAACTGATTCAATCTAAGCAATTTCGCTCTAGGCCGATTTGCGCTTCTCGATCGCGTCCGCGATCGCCACCGTCTGCTTCGCCATATCGGCATGCAGCCGCTCGACCATCTTGCCGTCGATCTGCACGACACCCTTGTTGGCGTTCTCCGGCAGTTCGAAGGCCGCGATCATTTTGCGCGCCATGGCGATTTCATCGGCGCTCGGCGAGAACGCGTGGTTGCACGGCTCGATCTGGCGCGGATGGATCAGGGTCTTGCCGTCGAAGCCGAGATCGCGCGCCTGTTTGCACTCCTCAACAAAGCCTTCGGCATTGCCGAGATCGTTATAAACGCCGTCGAGGATGCCGAGCCCGAAGGCCCGCGCCGCGGCGACGCAGGTCATCAGCCACGGCAGCATCGGGGCGCGGCCGGGCACCAGACGCGCTCGCGTATCCTTGGCGAGATCGTTGGTGCCCATGACGAAGCCCGAAAGCCGCGTCTCGGAATCGAGCGAGGCGCCGGCAATTCGGCCGGCATTGAGCATCGCTAGCGGCGTTTCCATCATCGCCCAGATCCGTACATGCGGATCGGTGTGGAGGTCGACAAAGCGCGACGCCAGATCCTCGAGCTGGTTGGGATCGGAAATTTTCGGCACCAGGATCGCGTCGGGCTTGCGGGCACCGCTGAGCACGGTGTTGAGGTCGTCGACCCACCAGCGGGTATCGAGCCCGTTGATGCGCACCATCACCTCGCGGTCGCCGAAGCCGCTGTCCAGCGCTTTGACGATAGCGCCGCGGGCCTGTTCCTTGGCCTCCGGCGCCACGGCGTCTTCGAGATCGAGGATCAGGCAATCGGCCGGCAATTCGCGCGCCTTCTCCAGCGCCCGGGTGTTGGATCCGGGCATGTAAAGCACGCTGCGGCGCGGACGGACGGTCATGGCTTTCCCCAGAATTGATCGGCCTAAGCTACTGGACGTGCACGCCGCGTGCCAAGCGCGTCATGGCCAGGAGCAAAGCGACGAGGAAATCCAGGCCGCGAGGCCTGGATTGCTTCGCTGCGCTCGCAATGACGGAGTGAGTGGCTAAGCCGCCTTGCGCTTCGCCGTGATCAGCTTGCGGTTGATCAGGCACTCGGCGATCTGAATGGTGTTCAGCGCCGCGCCTTTGCGCAGATTGTCGGACACGACCCACATCGACAACCCGTTCTCGACGGTCGCATCTTCACGGATGCGGCTGATATAGGTCGCATCCTCGCCGGCCGCCTCATAAGGCGTCACGTAACCGCCCGGCTCGTGCGAATCGATCACCAGACAGCCCGGCGCGTTGCGCAGAATGTTGCGCGCTTCGTCGGCCGTGATCGGCTCCTCGAACTCGATATTGACGGCCTCGGAATGGCTGACGAAGACCGGCACCCGCACGCAGGTCGCCGTGAGCTTGATCTTGGGATCGAGAATCTTCTTGGTCTCGACCACCATCTTCCACTCTTCGCGGGTGTAGCCGTCTTCCATGAAAGTATCGATCTGCGGAATGATGTTAAAGGCGATGCGCTTGGGAAACTTCTTCGCCTCGACCTCGTTGATCTGAAACACCGCCTTGGTCTGCGAGAACAATTCGTCCATCGCCTCCTTGCCGGCGCCGGACACCGATTGATAGGTCGCGACCACGACGCGCTTGATCTTGGCCTTGTCGTGCAGCGGCTTGAGCGCGACGACGAGCTGCGCCGTCGAGCAATTCGGATTGGCGATGATGCCGCGCTTGCGAAACCCGGAAAGCGCGTCGGCATTGACCTCCGGCACGATGAGCGGAACGTCCATGTCGTAGCGCCAGGCCGACGAGTTATCGATCACCACAGCGCCCGCGGCCGCGATTTTCGGCGAATATTCCTTGGAAACCGCCGAGCCCGCCGACATCAGACAGATATCGACGTTGGAGAAATCGAAATGTTCGAGCGTTTTGACCTTCAGCGTGCGGTCGCCATAGGACACCTCCACGCCCATGCTGCGCCGCGAGGCGAGCGCGACGACCTCGTCGGCCGGGAACGACCGCTCGTCCAAAATATTGAGCATCTCGCGCCCGACATTGCCGGTCGCGCCGACGACGGCGACGTTGTAACCCATCGTTAACTCTCCACCGAAAATTCGCGGTCCCAGGACCCCCGTGGGAACCGAAGCGGAAGCGCTTCTAGGCGAGAAACGGCACGAACACAACGCTGTCACTACACTGCTTGGGGGGAGCCGTGCAGCCGGTCTCGTATTCCGCGCCAGGCGACATTCGCGCCACCATCGTGCGCATCCTTGCCTATATGGGAGGGCTCGGACTTCTTGCTATGCTGGCGGCGAGCTTTTTCCGCACCGAAGGGGTGGTTGCTGCGGTGAATCCGGGGCCGCGGCCGAAATGGGTCAGTATCGACCGCCCCCATCCCGCCTTTGAGCTGCAAATGCCCGAATGGGCCGCGAGCAATCCGGACTACGCCATCCAGCGCCGCGCCGCCGACGGCGGCCGCAAGGACGTGCTGAGCTGGGGCGACCCGGCGGCCAGCGGGCTCTATGCCATGGTCGAAATCTACCGACCGGGCAGCGCCGGCGAGCGCTTCATCGATGCCCCAAGCGAGATCGCCGCGCGCATCGTCGCCTTCACCGTCACCGATGACGTCAAAGCCGCCGGCAAGCTCGACACCAAATTCGGCGCCGTGCCGCTGGTCGATTTCGCCATCGCCGCCCACGACCACGGCGACGACCACGCCAATCGTCATGCCCAATCGCGGCGCTGCCTCGGCTTCGCCCGGCCGTTTGATACCCCGGTGATGCAGATTTCCGGCTGGTATTGCAGCCCAAGCGAAGAAGTGGTCGACCGGGCGACGCTGTCGTGTGCGCTCGACCGGCTTACCATGCTCTCCGCCGGCGGCGACGGCGACCTTGCCGCCTTGTTTGCGAGCGCCGAAGTCAAACGCACGTTCTGCGGCCAGCGCAGTCCGATCCTCGCCGCAACCCCGGAACACGCCGTGCGGCCGCCGCTGCCGCACAACGCCAAGTCCGGCGCCGTGAAGCTGCGCGGCCGCGTATCGATGCGCTAGAGCTGAAAAAATCTATTTCGGACCTTTGACGGCGGTCAGATAGGCGACGATGTCCGGCACGTCCTTGTCGCTGACCGGCGCCTTATAGATATTGCGCATCTTGGCGACCTCGGCTTCCCAAAATGCTTTCGGCATCGCCGGCTGGGTCAAGATCATGCCCGGCGTATGGCAGGAAATGCAGTTGCCCTGGACCGCGGCGAGACCCGGACCATCGGGCAGATCGCGATCACCGTCCGGCAACGACACGCTGACCGATTTGAGCGTGAGCGCCTTTGCCGCCGGCGCCGCGGCGGAAACCGACACCGCGGCCGAGGCGAGCAGCAGCAGAAAAATCGTGCTCGCGAAAAAATTGCTGTTCATGTCCGCCTCCCTCACGCCACCGAAATTTGAGTCAATTCGATCACGTTGCGCATGAAGCCGGACGGATTCCAGTTCGGCGCCGCGGGCTGCACCTCGCCGCTTGAATTCGTGCAGCGAACCATGAGCGTCGCTTCGCCCTTCGCGGCCGGCGTGAATCTGATGTGCCATTGCCGGAAGCTGTATTTGCCTTCGTCTTTGCCGAGTTGAGCGGCGCTCCAGCTCTTGCCGCCGTCGGCGGAGAAATCCACCGCCTTGACGCCGTCATAGCCGCCGAACGCGATGCCGCGAACGGCAACGGCGGCGCCCGCTTTCACCGTCGCGCCGGCCTGGATGTTGGTGATGAAGGATCGCGGATTCATCCGAGTGATCGGCACCATCGGCACATTGGCCTGACCCGGCTTCATGTCGGCGTGCGGCGTGTCCGGGATCGTGTAGGCCGTCTTCATCCAGAAATTGGAGTCGGGGCCGTCCAAGACTTCGATGTCGCTGAGCATTTTGATCCAATAGGTCGCATACCAGCCCGGCACGACCAGACGCAGCGGAAAGCCATTGAGCAGCGGCAATTGCTGCCCATTCATCGCATAGGCCAGCATGACCGCGCCATCGCGCGCGTGATCGACGGACAGCGATTTCATGAAATCCGGAGCATCCGGCATGATCGGCTCATCCATGCCGTTGCAACGCACCTGTGCCGCCCCCGGCTTCACGCCGGCGCGGTCGAGCACGTCCTTGAGCCCGACGCCGGTCCAGCGCGCATTGCCCATCGCGCCGTTGGCCCACTGGCCGCCGGCGACCCGCGGCTGAAACAGGCCGCGCGAGTTGCCGGAGCACTCGTTCACCGCCGCATATTCGACCTGCGGCAGCGCCATGATGTCCTTGATGCTGAGCGAGAGCTGCTGATTGACGCTGCCGTGGACGTTGAGCCGGAATTTATCGACGTCGACGCTCGTCGGAATCACCGCCCAATGCCAGCGCACATAAAACTGGTCGTTCGGCGTGAACACGCCCTTGTCGAAAACCTCGAACGGCGTCTCCAACAGCGGCGGACGCGTGCGCTGAAGCACCATCGCGCCTTTTTGCGGGAAAACCGTCGTGATGTCGCGTTCATCCGGACCGCCGGGCAACGGCAGATCGACGGTGGATTTTGCCAATGCCGGCAAAGCGGCCGGTAGGCCATACGCCGCGAGCCCGACGATTGCGCTTTGGTGAAGGAGACGGCGCCTGGTCAGCGGCCGCGAATAGGACCTCATTGCACTTCCTCCCGATATCGGCACGCCTGCCGATTTTGGCGAACGGTCGGCACGCACGGTCGCCACCGTGCGCGCGTCCACCGCAGTCAGGTTTAGGATTTAATTGTAGGCTTGCCGCAAGCCATGGAAAAGACGTTACGCGAAGTTCACAACGGGAGAATATTGTTCTGCAGTGCACCGTACCGGAACTGCAACTGACGACGACTGTTGCCCAAGCGCGCTATTGCGGTCGGCGAAAGCGGGTTACATTGCGAGCCGAACCGGGGAGCCGACATGCCTTTATCCGCCAATGTTGCAGCCGTAACTGCCGCGTTCCTGGCCGTCGGCGTCGGGCTCGCGGCGCTCACCGCCCCGGCCGACGCAGCGACAAAGAAGCACTATCAGCCCGAAGTGGTCGCCCGCTCCGCCAGCGGCACCGTGATCCAGCCGACCACGACCATCCTTCCCGACGGGCAGGGCCACGTCAGGGTCCTCGTCATTCCGCGGCGTTCTTACCTCGACACCGGCACCGAAGTGTCGGTGGGCGACCGCAATTTCCGCACCTATATGTTGCCGCCCGGCGGCGATCCCGGCCACCAGAACTGGTTCTTCGGCCCCGACGTCCAAGGCCGCGGCAATTATCCGCTGCCCGGTCCGTTCGATGGGATCAATTCGAACTCGCCGTTCTAGGTTGGCAGCTCGGCAAATTGCCACCAAGATTGTGATGCGTGCCGCCTGCTCTGGCGGCGGGTGACCGTGGGGACGGAATGAGTCTGGCGTTACGGTGGCGGAATAAATGGCGGCGCCGCGTCTATAAGCCGTTCAATAAGATTTTCCATCGCGGGCATTATTTCGTCTGCAGCTATTTCGGCGCCGACTTTCTGGTGCGCTCGGTCAATGTCGGCGGGCTTGAGATTTCGGCCAAGATCGGCGAATATCACGAGCTGAAAAATTTCATGAAGAGTTGCGCCGAGATCAAGCCGGACGTCTTCATCGATATCGGCGCCAATCTCGGCCTCTATACCTGCATCGTGATGAAGAACAAGCTCGCGCCCCGCGCCGTCCTGTTCGAGCCGGACCGGCGCAACCGCGTGCATCTGCGCGCCAATCTTCTCATCAACGATCTGCTCGACTCAGACATCACCATCAACGAAGTGGCGCTCGGCGCGCAGCCCGGAAAATTCCGCCTGGTGCCGGGACCGGAGCGCGATATCGGGCTGTCGCAGATCATCGAGAACGCGCCGCCCGGCGAAGGCCAAATCCATGGCTATGACGTCGACATCGTGCGCTTCGACGACCTCGTGCAACTTTCCGGTAAAACCTTGGCGATCAAGATCGACATCGAGCGCTACGAGCGCAAGGCGCTCGCCGGCATGGCGAAGACGCTCGCCGACAATCGCGGTGTGGTGCAGATCGAGGTGCTCGAAGCGCGCGACGAGACGGTTAGGCTCATGGCTGCTTCAGGCTTCAAGCTGGCGCAGGAATTCGGGCCGAATCTGGTGTTCCGTAAGGCGTAGTCGCCTTACGACAGCTTCTCCAATTCGCCGACGACCGCCTCACCCATTTCGGCGGTCGAAACGATCTTGGCGCCGTCGGACTTAATGTCGGCGGTGCGCAACCCCTTGGCGAGCGTGGCGGCGATCGCTCCGTCGAGCAGATCCGCCTCTTTGCCCATGTTGAACGAATAGCGCAGCGCCATGCCGAACGAGGCCAGCATGGCAATCGGGTTCGCCATGCCCTTGCCGGCGATATCCGGCGCCGAGCCGTGCACCGGCTCGTACATCGCCTTGCGGCGCTTGGTCTTGGCATCGACCTCGCCGAGCGACGCCGACGGCAGCATGCCGAGCGAGCCGGTGAGCATTGCCGCGATATCGGACAGCATGTCGCCGAACAGATTGTCGGTGACGATGACGTCGAATTGTTTCGGCCAGCGCACCAGCTGCATGCCGCCGGAATCCGCCAGCATGTGCTCGAGCGCGACGTCCTTGTATTCGCGCTTGTGCACGTCGTCGACCACCTCGTGCCACAGCACGCCGGTCTTCATCACATTGCGCTTTTCCATCGAGGTGACTTTGTTGCGCCGCTTACGCGCCAGTTCGAAGCCGACGCGCGCGATGCGCTCGATCTCGTAAGTATCGTAGACCTGGGTGTCGACGGCACGCTTCTGGCCGTTGCCGAGATCGGTGATGGTCTTCGGCTCGCCGAAATAGACGCCGCCGGTGAGCTCGCGCAGGATGATGATGTCGAGTCCCTCGACCGCCTCGCGCTTGAGACTCGAGGAATCGGCGAGCGCCGGATAGACGATGGCCGGGCGGATATTGGCGAACAACGCGAGCTCCTTGCGCAGGCGCAACAGTCCCGCCTCCGGCCGCGCTTCATACGGCACCGTGTCCCATTTCGGCCCGCCGACCGCGCCGAAGATCACGGCGTCGGCGGCATGGGCCTTGGCCATGGTCGCGTCCGTGATCGAGACCTTGTGCGCGTCATAAGCGGCGCCGCCGACCAGCCCGTCCTCGGTTTGGAAATCGGCGATGCCTTTCTTGGCGTAGAAGCCGAGAAGCCGTTTCACCTCGGCCATGACTTCGGGGCCGATGCCGTCGCCGGCGAGAAGAAGGAGCTGGTAGGTGGGCATGACTGACGCCTCGTGAAAATGAGGCGACGAGTGCTAAAGGGCCGCGTCTAGCTTGGCAAGCGGGGCGCAGATGGCCAGGTTCTACAGCCCGCTGAACCAGTTGTAGCCCTGGTTCTCCCAATAACCGCCGGCGTCGTTGTTCTGCACCCACATGGCGGTGACGTATTTCGGATTCTTGAAGCCGAGCTTGGTCGGGATGCGGATCTTGATCGGGAAGCCGTAGGCCGTCGGCAGGGTCTTGTGATCGAATTTCAGCGTCAATTGCGTCTGCGGATGCAGCGCCGTCGGCATGTCGATCGTGGTCGAATAGCCTTCGGCGCACTGGAACCAGACATACTTGGCCGTGGTATCGGCGCCGATCATTTTCAGGAAGTCGGACAGTTTCACGCCCTGCCAGGAGCCGATCGCGCTCCAGCCTTCGACGCAGACGTGGCGGGTGATCTGCGAGACTTCCGGCAGCGCATTAAGCTCCGGCAGCGTCCACGATTTCTTGTTGTCGACGAGCCCGCCGATCTCGAGCTGATACTTGTCGCCGTCGATGTCGGGCGCTTCATCAACGCTGTAATAGGCGTTGAAGGGGAACGGCCGCGTGATCGCGTTTTCCGGATATTCCGTCGCCAGCGTCGTCTCCGAGAACAACAAGGCCTGAACGCGATCGTTGAAGCGCGACATGACGCGCAGCGCGTTTTCCGAGGTCGGGCCGTCGATGATGTCGCAGCCGGTCAGCATTGACAGCGCGCCGAGACTGACGGCGCCGCGCAGGAACATGCGCCGCGACGATTGCGGCAAGAGTTTCGCCGCATCCTTGATCAGGAGCTTTTGGTCGACGCCGGTTGTTGGCTTTTGCGCGCGGGCCATCGGTTTGTTTCCTTCAGCGTCCAAGGATCATCGCGCGCAGGCTCTTCGGCACCAAGAGCGCGAGCGCGACATGGACCGTGAGAAACGCCGCGATCGACGACATGGCGAAGAAATGCACGTAGCGCGCGGTGTCGTAGCCACCGAACAATACGGTGAGATATTTCAACTGCACCGGCTTCCAGATCGAGAGGCCGGACAGCACGATGACGACGGCGGCGAGAATGACGCCGAAATAGAGCAGCCGCTGCACCGCGTTGTAGACCGTCAGATCCTCGTGCGAGAGCTTGCCGCGCAGCGCCGCCATGAAATCGTTCAGCACGTCGCGCGGGCGGATCGGCAACAGCTTGCGGCGGAAGCGGCCGGTGAAGATGCCGAGCGTGACATAGACGGTGAAATTGATGACGAAGAGCCACATGGCGGCGAAATGCCACAACAGCGCGCCGGCCAGCCACTCGCCGAGCGCGAATTGGCTCGGAAAGTAAATGGAGCGGAACAGCGGCGAGGCGTCATAGATCTGCCAGCCCGAGCCGATCATCATCAAGATCGCCAGCGCATTGATCCAATGGGTGATGCGCACCCAGCGCGGATGAATGAGCGGTGCCGTGGCGCGGCCGGTCGTGACCGGTAAATTGCTGGTGGCTTCAAGGGTCATGATGCGTTCTTTGATCTGGGCGGAGCTTTAGCAAAACGTGCAAGCACTTGGGTCTCACATTCCTGTCAGCAAACCCTCTCCCGAATTCAACCTCTCCCCGCGCGCGGGGAGAGGTCGCCCGCGCGAAGCGCGGCGGGTGAGGGAACCTCTCCGCAGAGTCTGAGCCAAGCGGCGGCGCCCCCTCACCCCAACCCTCTCCCCGTACGCGGGGAGAGGGAGGAGCGAGCGGGTAGAGCGACGACATCAATTCGGCAGTAGCACCGTATCGATGACATGGATAACACCGTTCGACTGCAGAACGTCCGCGATCGTGACATCGGCGACGTCGCCCTTGGCGTCGGTGATGGTGAGCTTGCCGGGGCCGGCTTGTTTCACGATCAGGTCTTCGCCAGCGACGGTTTTGAGATGCGCCTGGCCCTCGCCGTCTTTCACCGCCTTCATCAGACTGACGGCGGTCATGCGGCCGGGCACGACGTGATAGGTCAACACCTTGGTCAGCGTCGCCCTGTTTTCCGGCTTGAGCAGCGTATCGACCGTGCCGGCCGGCAATTTGGCGAACGCCGCATTGGTCGGAGCAAATACGGTGAACGGACCGGCGCCGGACAGCGTGTCGACCAGCCCCGCGGCCTTCACCGCGGCGACGAGCGTCGTGTGATCCTTGGAGTTCACCGCGTTCTGGATGATGTTTTTCGACGGATACATCGGCGCGCCGCCGACGGTGACGGTCTTTTCCGACATCTGCGCGATAACGGGCGCAGGCGCCACAGCAGCGGCAAAGGCGAAGATGGCCGCGCTGGCAAAGAGAGCGAAACGCTTCGACATGACAGTCTCCATTTTCGGGTTTGCGGCGGGGGAAGCCGCCGGCGACACGAGGTCGCTCGCGTCGTCGAAGCCAGATACGGCGGCCGTTCCCGGAGGTTTCAGAACTGCTGTCACGGATGCGTGAACACGCCGCTTTCCCCTCCGACAATGGTGGGGTATGAAGCGCGGCCGCATGCCGGGGTCGGTATTTGAGGGTTGACAGCTATGTCGAAGAATAGTCCCGGCAATTTCTTTGAAGATTTCCGCATCGGCGAGGTGATCCGGCACGCGACGCCGCGCACGGTCAGCGTCGGCGATGTCGCGCTCTATACCGGCTTGTTCGGCGCGCGCTTTGCCGTGCAATCGTCGGACGCTTTCGCCCAGGCCATCGGCTATTCGCGCTCGCCGGTCGACGATCTCCTCGTCTTCCATATTGTCTTCGGCAAGACCGTGCCGGACGTGTCCTTCAATGCGGTCGCCAATCTCGGTTATGCCGGCTGCTATTTCCGGACGCCGGTCTATCCCGGCGACACGCTGTCCGCGCAGTCCGAAGTGATCGGGCTGAAAGAAAATTCAAGCCGCAAGACCGGCATCGTCTACGTGCGCACCACCGGCTACAACCAGGATCTCAAGCCCGTCATCGAGTATGTGCGCTGGGTGATGGTGAACAAGCGCGACGAGGCGGCCCCCGCGCCCGGCGATCACGTGCCGCGGCTGCCGACCGTGCTCGACCCGAAAGTTCTGGGCGAAGCCTGCCCGCCGATCGATGTCGTCGATTACGATCTCGCGCTCGCCGGCAGCACCGCCAAATATGGCGACTATGCCGTCGGCGAGAAGATCGATCACGTCAACGGCTACACCGTCGAGGAAGCCGAGCACATGATCGCGACGCGGCTTTATCAGAACACCGCGCGCATCCACTTCAACCAATTCATCGAAGGCAAGGGCCGCTTCGGCCGGCGGCTGATCTATGGCGGTCACGTCATCTCGCTGGCGCGCACGCTGTCGTTCAACGGGCTGGCCAATGCCTTCCACGTTGCCGCCATCAATGGCGGCCGGCACGTGGCGCCACTGTTTGCCGGCGGCACGATCTTCGCGTGGTCGGAAGTCTTGGCGAAGTCCGAACTGCCCGGCCGCACCGATGTCGGCGCGCTGCGGCTGCGCACCATCGCCACGCGCGACCAGCGGTGCAACGACTTCCCGGCCAAGACCGGCGACGAATATGATCCCGCGGTGCTGCTCGATCTGGATTACTGGGTGCTGATGCCGCGGTAGAGCACAATTGAAGCGCAACGGGACAAACGGAAACCAATCCGTGGCCTGGAGGAAGCGGCGAAAGAGATGCTGAAATGCAAGCTGCACGAAAAGCGCGCTACGATCGTCGGATATGATCCGCGGACGCCGCGCGCCTGACCGGAGCCTGCAGTGAAACCTGTCCCATTCGACTACATCCGGCCGCGCTCAATCGAAGAGACTTGCGCCTTGCTCGCCGAAGACGGCGATACACGCGTCATTGCTGGCGGGCAGTCGCTGGTGCCGATGCTGGCGATGCGGCTGGCGCGGCCGACACGGCTGGTCGATGTCCTTCGCCTACCGGAACTCTCGGGCATCAAAGCGAACGGCAACGCCATCGTCGTCGGCGCCACCACACGGCAGGCCGCCGCGGAGCGCGATCCGCTCATCGCCGCCAAACTGCCGCTTCTGGCAAAAGTGTTTCCCTGGGTCGGACATCCGGCGACGCGGCGGTGCGGCACGATCGGCGGCTCGATCGCGCATGCCGACCCGTCAGCGGAGATTCCGCTGGTCGCGCTCACGCTCGACGCCGACATCGTCGCGTGTGACACAAAGGGCGAAACCGCGATCAAGGCGAGCGATTTTTTCTTAGGTCCTATGGTCACCGCCATTCCGCAAGGCGCGCTGCTTACCAAAATCCGTTTCCCGGTTTGGCCGCAGAACCGCGTCGGCACCGGCTTTCACGAAGTGAATGCGCGCCACAGCGATTTTGCTTTCGTCTGTGCCGCAGCGCAAATCGCGCTCGACGATGCCGGCCGTTGCGAAGCTTGCGCGATTGGCATCGGCGGCCTCGGCGAATTTCCCGTGCGGCTTGATCTCGCCGGCGAAGCGCTCATCGGCTCCAATCTCGGCGATGCGACGATTGCCAAAGCCCTCGACGCCGCGATGGCAGGCCTCGACATCTGGGGCGACCTCCATGCATCTGCGGATTATCGCCGGCGCACGGGCGGCGTCTTGGCGCGGCGTGCCTTGAGCGATGCGCGGCAGGCCGCATTGGCGAGACGGCAATGAAGATCGAGCTGTCGATCAACGGCGAGAGCCGCAGCGCCGATGTCGAGCCGCGCAAGACCTTGCTCGATTGCCTGCGCGACGATTTTGGCCTCACCGGCTCGCATACTGGCTGCGAACACGGCGTTTGCGGGGCCTGCACCGTGCTGCTCGACCGCGAGCCGGCGCGCTCTTGTTTGATGTTCGCGGTGCAGGCCGACGGTTACGAGATCACGACGATCGAAGGCGTCGCGCCGGCGCCCGGCGAACTCAGCGTCATCCAGGATGCGTTCTGCGAGATGCACGGCCTGCAATGCGGCTATTGCACGCCGGGCATGGTGCTGACCGCGACCGCGCTGTTGCGCGACAATCCGCAGCCGACGCGCAAGGAAATCGTCGAAGCCATTTCCGGCAATATCTGCCGCTGCACCGGCTACGGGCAGATCGTCGAAGCGATTGCGCTGGCCGCGGAACGGCTGGCGCTTGCCAATGCGCCGAAGGCGCACCAACGATGAGCACGGCGCCCCGCCATTTGCGTTACGTTTCCACCAATCGCCGCGTGCGCGAGGACCGCCGCTTTGTCGCCGGCATGGGCCAATTCGCCGCCGACGTGCGGACGGCGAACATGCTGCATGTGGCGCTGGTGCCCTCGCCGCATCCCGCCGCGCGCATCGTTGGGATCGACGCGACGGCGGCGCTGGCACTGCCCGGCGTGCGTTATGTGATCACCGGCGACGAGCTTGCGGGCGCCACCGAGCAGTTGATGAACGGCCTCGATACGCCGGAAGTGCGGCGCTATCCGCTCGCGGTGAAGCAGACGCGCTATGTCGGCGAATGGGTCGCTGCCGTCGTTGCCGAGACGCGGGCGCTGGCGGAAGACGGCGCCGAGCTCGTCGACGTCACCTACGAGCCGCTGCCTTTTGTGATCGATCCGGAAGAGGCGTTAAAGCCCGACGCGCCGATCGTGCATCCGCCGCACGGCTCGAATGTGCTGCTCGACCGCACCTTTGTCTGGGGCGAGGTCACGCGCGATTTTGCCGAGTCGCAAAAGCACTTGTCGTTCCGCGTCGTCTGGGGCCGCAGCTCGACGGTGCCGATCGAGACCTTCGGCATCACCGCCGCCTGGGATCCGTGGCGCGAATTGCTCGATGTCTGGGCCTCGATCCAGATGCCGAAATATGCCGATCAGATCGCGCGCTCGCTGCGGCTGCCGGCCAACGCGGTGCGCGTGCATCAGGACATCGATGTCGGCGGCAGCTACGGCGTCAAGCGCGGCATCAAGCACACCATTCTTTGCGGCTATCTGGCGCGCCGCCTCGGCCGGCCGGTGCGGCTGATCGAGGACCGGCTGGAGAACATGCGGGCCGGCGACGCGCACGGGCCGGACCGGATTTTCGACGTGTCGCTCGCCTTCAACACCGACGGCATTATCAGGTCGATGAAAATGCGCGCGCTCGACAATGTCGGCGCCTATGCCGGCCGCGCGCCGTTCCAGCTCGGCAAGCCGATCGGCGCCATCGTCGGGCCTTACAAGATTCAAAGCGTCGAATATCGCGCCCAGTCGGTGACAACCAACAAGGCGGTGCAGGAAGCGGTGCGCGGTTTCGGCCAATCGCCGACCAATTACGCCATCGAATCGGCCATCGACAAAGTAGCCGGTGCGCTTGGCCTCGACCGCATCGAGGTGCGGCGGCGGAATTTTATTCGCAAGGACGAGTTTCCCTATCTCATCCCGAGCGGCACCCGTTACGACAGCGGCGATTATCACACGGTGGTCGCCAAGGTGCTCGACCACGTTGATTGGACAGCGCTGCAAGCCGAGCGCGACCGGCTGCGTCAAAGCGGCATGTTGGCCGGCATCGGCATCGCCGCCTGCTTGGAGCCGAGCGGCGGCAATGCGTCCTTCGAGCCGCTGCTCAATCCGAAGAACACAACCAGCACCTGGATGGAAGCCTGCCGCATCCATGTCGATGCGCTGGGCGACATCGTCACCACCATCAACACCACCTCCTCCGGACAAGGGCACGAGACGCTGGCGGCGACCGTGATCGGCGAGGTTCTCGAAATCGATCCCGACCGCATCCGCGTGATGCGGCCGGATTCGCTCGAAAGCATGCCGAGCAATTCGCCGGTCGGCAGCCGCATGGCGATCATGCTCGGCGGCGCGGCTTTCCATGCCGCGCAGAAGCTCAAGCAGAAGCTGATCGCCATCGCCGCGCACCAGTTAGGCACGAGCGAAGATGCGGTCGTCTATGCCAATGGCGGCGTCGCCACGGCAACGGGCGACCGCCGCCTGACCTGGCTCGATCTCGTCACCATCGCGCACCGCAATTGGCATCTGCTGCCGGAAGGGTTCGAGCCAGGGCTGGAAACCAATCATGTCTATCAGGTGCCGACCGGCGGCACGCTGCCGACGCCGGACGGCCGGGTACACATGTATCCGTGCCACTCGTTCGAATTTCACGTCGTGCTGTTGGCGATCGACCCCGATCTCGGCCTGCCGAAAATCGAGCGCTACGTCATCGGCCACGATTGCGGCACCGTGATCAATCCGCACATCGTCAAAGGCATGACGCTCGGCGGCATCGCCCACGGCATCGGCGCCGCTCTGTTCGAGGAGTTCGTCTACGACGATCAGGGCCAAATGATCACGCAGACCTTCATGGATTATCTGTTGCCGTCGTCGCTCGAAGTGCCTGAGGTCGAGATCGTGCATCACTGCACGCCGTCGCCGTTTACGGTGTTGGGCCAGAAGGGCTCGGGCAAATCCGGCTATCTCGGCGCGCCGGCGGCGATTTCAAGCGCCGTCAACGACGCGCTGGCCCCGCTCGGCATTTCAGTGGCAAAACTCCCGATCCGTATCTCCGCCCTCGGCGACGCCATCGCCGCCGTGCGGCAATCGATCAAACCATAAGAACTAAGCCGGCGCCCGCAAATGCTCGACGAGCTGCTGCGCATAAGCCGGCAATTTGTCGCGGCTGCGCACGCAGATCGTCAGGTCCCGCACCGCCCAGGGATCGGACAGCGCGACGAGCTTGATCGCCATGGTTTTCGACACCCGGCGCGCCGTCGTCTCCGGCACGATGCCGATGCCGACCCTGCATTCGACCAGCCGGCAGATGGCGTCGAAGCTGCGCAATTGCACGCGCAGCCGCAACGGACGGCCGATGCGCACCGCCTTGGCGGCGAGAAAGCGCTGGATGGCGCTGGCGCGATCGAGCCCGACGAAATCCTGATCGAGCACTTCCTCGAACGCGATCTTGGCGCGTTTCGCCAGCGGGTGATCCTGCGCCACCACCAGCACGAAACGGTCGCGGCGGAACGGATAGGTTTCGAGCCCGCCGGCGTCGACCGTGCCGGCGACGACGCCGAGATCGGCGACGCCTTCGGCGATCAAGCCTACGATCTCGTCGCTCAAGCGCTCCTCGAGATCGACGCTGACATTGGGATGCGCGGCAAGGAACGACGACAGCGCCTCCGGCAGGAATTCCGTCAGCGCATTGGTGTTCGACAGCACCCGGATCTGGCCGGCAAGCCCGCCGCCATAGGCGCCGAGGTCCTCGTGCAGGCGCTCGGCCTGGCGCAGGATGGTGCGCGCGTGCGCCAGCAGCGTGCGGCCGGCTTGCGTCGGCGTCACGCCTTGGCGCCCGCGCGTCAACAGCGCGACGCCAAGCGCGTCTTCCATGTTGCGGATGCGCGTCGAGGCTGCGGCGAGCGCCAGGTGCGCCCGCTCGGCGCCATGGGTGATGCTGCCGGCCTCGACAACGTGGCGAAAAAGACTGAGATCGGCGAGATCGAAACGCATGAAGATGATGCTGCCTTCGTATTTTGCGAAGCCTGACTTCCAATATCGCCTATTGTGCTGGGATATTTCAATACTATTCTTCGCGTATCGCGAAATGGTCCCTGCCTGACACATCGCGCTTGTGCGCAATGCTGCATTGCGACCGGCGGGCGGATTGGGTAGGAACGGTTCTAAGCTAGGCGCGCCCGCGCTAAAGCGAATTCGGATGACGCCAATGGCTGACACACGCTCGCGCGAACGACGGACCCCCGCCGAGCGGCCGCTCTCTCCGCATCTGCAAGTCTACAAGATGACGCTGACGATGTTGATGTCGATCGTGCATCGCATCACCGGCTCGGCCCTCTATTTCGGAACCCTGCTGGTCGCCTGGTGGCTCATCGCCGCCGCAAGCCCCAATGGCTATGCGCGGTTCCAATGGTTCGCGAGTTCCTGGATCGGCCGGCTCATCCTGTTCGGCTATACCTGGGCGCTGATCCATCACATGCTGGGCGGCGTCCGCCATCTCATTTGGGACACCGGGCGCGGCTTCGGCCCGAGCGAACGTGAGTGGCTTGCCGCTGCCAATCTGATCGGCTCGATCGCGATTACGGTGCTGCTGTGGATCTTCGTCCTGCTGACGATGGGAGTTGGCTGATGAGCGGACCGGCAGATTATCGCACGCCTTTGGCCCGCGTTCGCGGCTTTGGCGCCGCCAAATCCGGCACCCAGCATTTTTGGCGCCAGCGGCTCACGGCAGTGGCCAATATCCCGCTGACCATCGCCGCGGTGATCATTTTGATCGCGCTGCTCGGCCGCAACCAGGCGGCAACGGCGCAGATCCTGGGTTCGCCCGCCGTTTCGATCATTTTGCTGCTGTTCATCATCTCGATCGTCACTCACATGAAAATCGGCATGCAGGTGATCGTCGAGGATTACGTGCACGACGAATCGTCAAAGCTCACGCTGCTGATGGCCAACACGCTGTTTTGTTGGGCCGTCGGCGCGGTTTCGGTCTACGCGCTCCTCAAATTGTCCTTCGGATTGTAAGCAATGGCTGAAAACGGAAGCAACGGAAGCGCAGCGCCCGGCGTCAGCGGCCGCGCCTATCCGATCGAAGACCACCTCTATGACGTCGTCGTCATCGGCGCCGGCGGCGCCGGGCTGCGCGCCACCGTCGGCTGCAGCGAAGCAGGCCTGCGCACCGCCTGCATCAGCAAAGTGTTTCCGACGCGCTCGCATACGGTCGCGGCGCAGGGCGGCATTGCGGCTGCCCTCGGCAATATGGGCGAGGACGACTGGCGCTGGCACATGTACGACACCGTGAAAGGGTCGGACTGGCTCGGCGATCAGGACGCCATCGAATATATGGTCCGCAACGCGCCGGATGCGGTCTACGAGCTCGAACATTGGGGCCTGCCGTTTTCGCGCCGCGAGGAGGACGGCAAGATCTACCAGCGCCCGTTCGGCGGCATGACCACGCATTTCGGCAAGGGCACCGCGCAGCGCACCTGCGCCGCCGCCGACCGCACCGGCCATGCCATGCTGCACACGATGTACGGCCAGGCGCTGCGCCATCAGACCGAGTTCTTCATCGAATATTTCGCCATCGACCTGATGATGGACGACGACGGCCGCTGCCGCGGCGTCATCGCCATCAATCTCGACGACGGCACGATCCACCGCTTCACAGCGCAGATGACCATTTTCGCCACCGGCGGCTATGGCCGCGCTTATGCCTCATGCACCGGCGCGCATACCCAGACCGGCGACGGCAATGCCATGGTGCTGCGCAGCGGCCTGCCGCTGCAGGATATGGAATTCGTGCAATTCCATCCGACCGGCATTTACGGCGCCGGCGTGCTGATCACCGAAGGCGCGCGCGGCGAAGGCGCCTATCTGGTGAATTCGGCGGGCGAGCGCTTCATGGAGCGCTACGCGCCATCGGCCAAGGACTTGGCGTCGCGCGACGTGGTGTCACGCGCCATGACCATCGAAATCCGCGAAGGCCGCGGCGTCGGGCCTAAGAAGGACCACATCTTCCTCCACCTCGACCATCTCGATCCAAAAATTCTCGCCGAGCGCCTGCCCGGGATCACCGAATCCTCGAAGATTTTCGCCGGCGTCGATCTGGCCCGCGAGCCGGTGCCGATCGTGCCGACGGTGCATTACAATATGGGCGGCATCGCCACCAATTATCACGGCGAAGTGCTGATCAAGAAGGACGGCAATCCGGACTACGTCGTGCCCGGCATGATGGCGCTCGGCGAAGCGGCCTGCGTCTCGGTGCACGGCGCCAACCGGCTCGGCTCGAATTCGCTGATCGATCTCGTCGTTTTCGGCCGCGCCGCGGCGCATCGTTGCGCCGAAATTCTCACGGCGAACGACAAGCAGCCAGAACTGCCGAAGAACTCAGCCGAGATGGCGCTGTCGCGGCTCGACAAATATCGCAACGCCTCGGGCTCGACGCCGACCGCGCATATGCGCAGCAAGATGCAACACGTCATGCAGAGCAATTGCGCGGTGTTTCGCACCGGTGAAGTGCTGGAAGAAGGCTCGAAGCTCATCCACGAGGTCTATAACGGCGTCGGCGATGTGCATGTGTCCGACCGCTCGCTGATCTGGAATTCCGACCTGATCGAGACGCTCGAATTCGTCAATCTGATCGAGCAGGCCGTGGTGACGATGGACTCCGCCGTCAACCGCACCGAAAGCCGCGGCGCCCATGCGCGCGAGGACTACCCCGATCGCGATGACCAGAACTGGATGAAGCACTCGCTGGCCTGGCTCGATCACGCGTCGGGCAAAGTCACGATCGATTACCGGCCGGTGCACACTTACACGCTGACCAACGATGTCTCTTATATCGAGCCGAAAAAGCGAGTTTATTGATATGGTCGAATTCACATTGCCCAAGAATTCAAAGGTCGGCGAAGGCAAGAGCTGGCCGCATCCGGCGAACGCCAAGACCGAGCGCGAGTACCGCATCTATCGCTGGAATCCGGACGACGGGCAGAACCCGCGCGTCGACACCTATTACGTCGACGCCGGCGATTGCGGGCCGATGGTGCTCGACGGCCTGATCTGGCTGAAGAACAATGTCGACGCCACGCTGACCTTCCGCCGCTCCTGCCGCGAAGGCATCTGCGGCTCCTGCGCCATGAATATCGACGGCACCAATACGCTTGCCTGCACCAAGGCGATGAGCGACGTCAAAGGCACGCTGCGGCTCTATCCGCTGCCGCACATGGCGGTGGTGAAGGACCTGGTGCCGGATTTGACCAATTTCTACGCCCAGCACGCCGCCATCGAGCCGTGGCTGAAAACCGTGTCGCCGACGCCGCGCAAGGAGTGGAAGCAGAGCCACGAGGACCGGCAGAAGCTCGACGGGCTCTATGAGTGCATTCTCTGCGCCTGCTGCTCGACCTCGTGCCCGAGCTATTGGTGGAATTCGGAGCGCTATCTCGGCCCAGCGGCGTTGCTGCAGGCACGGCGCTGGCTCGTCGATTCGCGCGACGAGGCGACCGGCGAGCGGCTCGACAATCTGGAAGACCCGTTCCGCCTCTATCGCTGCCACACCATCATGAATTGCGCCAAGGCGTGCCCAAAGCATCTCAATCCGGCGCAGGCCATCGCCGAGATCAAGAAGATGATGGTGGAGCGGCAGGTCTAGCCGTTATTCGCGTGTCGTGTCGGGGGCGTAGCGAAGTCCCATGCTTGACCACACCGGATTCCCGGTAGCCGATTACGCGCGATCCAAGGCCTTTTACGAGAAGGCGCTCAAGCCGCTCGGTTATGAATTGGTCATGGAAGTCGCGCAGTCGGAAAACGACAGCCCCGCCGCCGGTTTTGGCGCGGACGGCAAGCCGGATTTCTGGATCGGCGGCGAAGGCGGACTTAATCGAATAATTCATATCGCGTTTGCCGCCAAAGACCGCGCGTCGGTCGATGCGTTTCATCGCGCGGCCATCGCGGCGGGCGGCAAGGACAATGGCGGCCCCGGCCTACGTCCGCATTACCACGTGAATTACTACGGAGCCTTCGTGCTCGATCCGGACGGGCACAATATCGAAGCGGTCTGTCATGCGCCCGCTTGAGTGAGCACCGCGTCGCGCGCCTACAATTTCAGCTTGCGCTTTCGCTGCCCGAGCGTGCGCAGCCGCAGCGCGTTGAGCCGGATGAACCCCTCCGCGTCGCGCTGGTCGTAGGCGACCTTGCCGTCCTCGAACGTCACCAGATCCTGGTCGTAGAGCGAATATTTGCTGTCGCGGCCGACCACGTTGGCATGGCCCTTGTAGAGCTTGAGCCGCACGCTGCCGGAGACGAATTCCTGGCTCTTGTCGATCGCCGCCTGCAGCATTTCGCGCTCGGGCGCGAACCAGAAGCCGTTATAGATCAGTTCGGCATATTTCGGCATCAGCTCGTCCTTGAGATGCGCAGCACCGCGGTCGAGCGTGATCGAATTCGATGCCGCGATGCGCGGCCAGTAGAATCGTGCCGCCCGGCGTCTCGTACATGCCGCGCGATTTCATGCCGACGAAACGGTTCTCGACCAGGTCGAGCCGGCCGATGCCATGCTTGCGTCCGAGCGCGTTCAGCGCAGTCAGCAAAGCGGCGGGTGAAAGCTTGTTGCCGCCGGCGGCAACCGGATCGCCGCGCTCGAATTCGATGGTAATGTATTCCGGCGTGTCCGGCGCGTTCGCCGGATCCTCGGTGCGCGAATGGACGTAATCCGGCACTTCGCCGGCAGGATCTTCCAGCACTTTGCCCTCGGACGAGGTGTGCAGCAGGTTGGCGTCGGTCGAAAACGGCGCCTCGCCGCGCTTGTCCTTGGCGATCGGAATCTGGTTCTGCTCGGCAAAGGCGATCAGTGCCTCGCGCGATTTGAACTCCCATTCGCGCCACGGCGCGATGACTTTCACGTCGGGCTTGAGCGCGTAATAGGACAGCTCGAAACGCACCTGATCGTTGCCTTTGCCGGTCGCGCCATGGGCCACCGCGTCGGCGCCGACCTTCTCGGCGATCTCGATCTGCTTTTTGGCAATCAGCGGCCGCGCGATCGAGGTGCCGAGGAGATACTGCCCCTCATAGACCGCGTTGGCGCGGAACATCGGAAACACGTAATCGCGGACGAATTCCTCGCGCAGGTCCTCGATGAAAATGTTTCCCGGCTTGATGCCGAGATTGAGCGCCTTGGCGCGCGCCGGCTCGAGCTCCTCGCCCTGGCCGAGATCGGCCGTGAAGGTGACCACCTCGCAGCCGTAAGTCGTCTGCAGCCATTTGAGAATGATCGAGGTGTCGAGCCCCCCGGAATAGGCCAACACCACCTTCTTGACGTCGCCCTTTGGCATTGCAATAGACCCTGTTGAACGCGGAAATATCGCCAAATTCGCGCGGACTATAGGGGCGCGCGAGGCTGACGCAAGCGCTTCCAAAACGATATTCGGGGCTCACGATCCTCGATGCCCTTTCCCGCCCGGCAAGAAACACACTAAGCTGCCCCCGCGGATCGTCGCGGAGGACACTATGCGTTCGACGCTCACAACCGTCATCATTATCGGGATGCTGCTCGGCATCATCGTCGGTTATGCCTGCCACACGCTGTGGCCCGATCCGTCCACGGCCAAGGCGATCTCCGATTACATTTCGCTGATGACCGATATCTTCCTGCGGCTGATCAAGATGATCATCGCACCGCTGGTGTTCTCGACGCTGGTGGTTGGCGTGGCGCATATGGGCGATCCCAAGATCGTCGGGCGCATCGGCGCCAAGGCGATGGTGTGGTTCGTCTCGGCGTCGCTGGTGTCGCTCCTCCTCGGCCTCGTCCTTGTCAACATCCTGCGCCCCGGCGACCATCTCAATCTGCCGCTGCCCGACGCGCAGGCCGCGACCAATCTGAAAGTCGCCTCGCTGTCGATGAAGGATTTCGTCACCCATCTGGTGCCGCGCTCGGTCATCGAGGCGATGGCGAACAACGAAATCCTGCAGATCGTCGTGTTCTCGCTGTTCTTCGGCGTCGCCTGCGCCGCGCTCGGCGAGCGCGCCGCCAAGCTGGTCGAGGGCATCGAGCAGCTGTCCTACGCCATCCTCACCATCACCGGCTACATCATGAAGCTGGCGCCGCTCGCGGTGTTCGCCTCGATCGCCGCCATCATCACCACGCAGGGGCTCGGGATTCTCGTGACCTACGGCAAGTTCGTGCTCGAATTCTATATCGGGCTCTTCCTGTTGTGGGCGCTGCTGATCGCGGTCGGCTACCTGTTTTTCGGCAGTCACGCGCTGCGGCTGGTTCAGCTCGTGCGCGAGCCGTTCCTGCTCGCCTTCTCGACCGCGTCGAGCGAGGCGGCCTATCCGAAATTGATGGAGCAACTGGAAAAGTTCCCGGTCAGCAAGAAGATCATCAGCTTCGTGCTGCCGATGGGCTATTCGTTCAATCTCGACGGCTCGATGATGTATTGCACCTTCGCGACGATGTTCATCGCGCAGGCCTACAATATCCAGCTCGGCCTCGGACAGCAGATCACCATGCTGCTTCTGCTCATGCTCACGAGCAAAGGCATGGCCGGCGTGCCGCGCGCTTCCTTGGTCGTTATCGCAGCGACCCTGGCGAGCTTCAATCTTCCGGAAGCCGGGCTGCTGCTGATCATCGGCATCGATCAGTTCCTCGACATGGGCCGCTCCGCCACCAATGTGATCGGCAACTCGCTGGCGACGGCGGTGGTGGCGAAGTGGGAGGGCGAGAAGATCCACGACCTGCCGGTCGAGCCGGCGCCGGTGTTCAAGCCGCAGGCGGCGGCCTGAGCGTGTCATGACCGCCCGGCGCGCGCTCCTTAGCGTCATCCTGGCCGCGGGCTTGGCGCTGCCGGGCGTTGCCCGGAATGCCTCGGCGCAGGATGCGGCGCTCGGCGCGCTGTCCGGGACGCTGAAGAAGATCAGGGACACCGGCACCATCACGCTCGGCTATCGCGAAAGCTCGCTGCCGTTTTCCTATCTCAATCATCGGCAGCAGCCGATCGGCTATTCGATGGACCTGTGCCGCGAGGTCGTCGAAGAGGCGGCGACCGAGCTCGACGGCATGGACATCAAGATCGCGGTCGCCCCGGTTACCTCAGCCGACCGTTTCGACAAGGTGAAGTCGGGCGCCGTCGATCTCGAATGCGGATCGACCACAAGCAATCTGCAGCGCCAGAAGGAGGTAGCGTTTTCGCCGGTGTTCTTCGTCGCCGGCACCAAGCTGATGGTGCCCAAGGATTCGTCGGTGAAATCCTATCGTGATCTGGCCGGCAAGACCGCGGTGGTGACCGCGGGGACCACCAATGAAGGGGCGCTGCGGACGCTGTCCGACAAGCAGAATCTCGGCATCAATATCGTCACGGCGCACGATCACGCCCAGTCCTTCGCCATGCTGGCCGCCGGCAAGGCCGATGCCTTCGCCACTGACGACGTGCTGCTCTACGGCATCATCGCCACCGACCCGGCAGCGCATGACATGAGCATCGTCGGTGAATATCTGTCCTACGATCCCTATGGGCTCGCCTATCGCCGCGACGATCCGGACTTTGCCGCCGTCGTCGAGCGGACTTTCGCGCGGATGGCGGCGGAGCGGCGTCTGACCGAGCTCTACAACAAGTGGTTCGTGCACCGTCTGCCGACCGGCGAAACGCTCAATCTGCCGATGAGCCCGCAGCTGCAACAGATTTTTCAGGTTCTCGGTCAGCCCGAATGAAGCGAGCTAATTCGACGTGCTGCCGGCGCGCATGAGCCTGCTCAGCGCGTCGCGTATTCCATCTCCGAGCCGCACCAGAAATGCCTCGATCGCCGCCTCGCTGATGGCGGTCGCGCGCCAGCGATAGATCAGGCCATAGACCAGCCAGATTTCGAGATAGACGAACAGGCCGGCGAACACGACGTCGCTGAAAAAATGCCCGCCGCCGCCGATGCGGAGAATGCCGACGGCGACGCCAAACACCAGCGACGCGGCGAAAGCGAGCGGCTGCAATTCGAGCGGCGCCAGCGCGGCCGGCGCCAGCGTCCAGAATGCGCCGGACGGCTCGCCGGCGACGAACGAGCAATTGTTCGGGCATTCGCCGCGCGGATCCCACCACGGCGTGAATTTGTCGGCGCCGCCGAATTGCTGCACGTCGATCGGCCGCGACCGGCCCCAATGATCTTTCAGGATCAGGTTGGCGACGATGCCGGGGCCGAGAGCCAGCGTTACGATCAGAAACAGCGCGGCGCGGCCTTCGATCAGCATGCGCCGATGCGGCCAGATCAGCTTGCCGATGACGGCGAGGAAGGCCGGCAGCACCAACAGCGTGATAATGACGCGCGCGGCCTGGCGGGCATGCTGCACCCAAAGCTGCGCGTTGATGCCGAAGAGTTGCCGGTTCGGGTCAAAGCTCAAGCGCGCAAAGTCGAGGTCGAACTGCGGGTCGACGGCGAGGAGAATGCCGGCCACAAAGGCGATGATGAGCGCGATGGTGAGCCCGGTCCGGTTCATGATCCAGTTCTTGCGCTCACTTCCAGACGCCGGCGCGGCGGCCGGCGAACAGCCAATAGACCAGCCCACCGGCGATTCCCGCGGCGGCGAACACTTCGCGCTCATGCACCATATCGGCATTGGGCGCGGTGACGTAGCCGCCGAAATCAAGGCCATAGGCCGCGGCCAGCGCGAGCGCGCCACCGATGATGGCGTAAACGACGATCGACCGCAGCTTGAATCCTTCAGTCAGGATGATCGCAAGCAGCGTCGGCAGAAAGCCGACCGCGAAGATGACGGCGGCGCCGATCCCGACCACCGACCATAGCGCAATCGTCGGTACGTCCGGCGATTGACTGCCGAGCGAATTGCCGAGCGCGTCGAGATCGTTCCAGTCAGGCGCCAACGTACCGAGCGTCAGCACGAGCGACGCCGCGACGCAGGCCCAGATATAGCCGACGATCATCATGGTGATGCGGAAAAGCGCGGTCATGGTTCGATGAATGGCCCGTTCGGGTCCCGTCGCATCAATCGGTAAGCGCCATGGCGCGCAACGCCAGGCGCTCACGCGCCGAGAGCTTTTCCGTCGCGCTCTTGAGCTGGCCGCAGGCGGCGAGAATGTCGCGGCCGCGCGGCGTGCGCACCGGCGAGGCGTAGCCGGCATTGAAGACGATTTCGGAAAATTTTTCGATCTGCTCCCAGTCGGAACATTCGTATTTGGTTTCGGGCCACGGATTGAACGGGATAAGATTGATTTTGGCCGGGATGCCTTTGAGGAGCCGCACCAGCGCTTTGGCGTCGACCAGCGAATCGTTGATGCCCTTGAGCATCACATATTCGAACGTGATGCGCCGCGCATTGGAGAGACCTGGATAATTACGGCAGGCATCGAGCAATTCGCGGATCGGATATTTGCGATTGAGCGGCACCAATTCGTCGCGCAATTCGTCGGTCACCGCATGCAGCGAGATCGCCAGCATGGAGCCGATTTCGTTGCCGGCGCGCGCGATCTCGGGCACCACACCCGACGTCGACAGCGTGATGCGGCGCTTGGAGATGCTCACGCCCTCGCCATCGGCGACAACGGCAAGGCCGTCGCGCACCGCCTCGAAATTATAGAGCGGCTCGCCCATGCCCATCATTACGACATTCGAAACCAGGCGCTTTTCCGGCTCGCCGCCCGCCGGCGCCGCCGCACGCTGCCAATCGTTGAGAAAGTCGCGCGCCAACACGACCTGACCCGCGATCTCGGCGGCAGTGAGATTACGAACGAGCCGCTGCGTGCCGGTGTGACAGAAGGTGCAAGTCAGCGTGCAGCCGACCTGGCTCGAAATGCACAACGTGCCGCGGTCGGTTTCCGGGATATAGACGCATTCGACCTCGTGCGGCGCGCCGTCATGTTCGCCCGGAAGGCGCAGCAGCCATTTGCGCGTGCCGTCGACGGAAATCTGCTCGGCGGCGACTTCGGGGCGATCGAGCGTGAAGCGTTGCGCCAGCGCCGTGCGCAAGTCCTTCGACAAGGTCGTCATCTCGTCGAAGCTTCGCGCGCCGCGGACGTAGAGCCAGTGCCAGATCTGCTGCACGCGCATGCGGCGTTGCCGTTCCGGCACATCGATCGCGCCGAGCGCTTCCGCCAAGGCCTCGCGCGAGAGGCCGACAAGCGACGAGATCGCCGGCGGCGCGTAGCGCTCGAGCGGGCGCTTCTCGACGAATGGGGTCGAGCTTTCTGTTTTCGTCGCGGTCGAAGCGGTCATCGTCAATCCAAAGGGTGGCGGCACATTAGACCGCAAAGCCTACTGGGCCACGGCGCCTGCCACATAGATGGTGCGCCAATTCCGGTTTCGACAGTTCGATATCAGGCCGCGAAGCCGCAGCCTAGGCGGCCGTTTGCAAAGGGTTTATTTGCATTCCTGACCGGCCCGGTCGAGGGCCTGCGCCAGGCCCTTGAGATTGAAAGTGTCGCTTGACTGCGTGCCCTTCACCGAAATGCCTTTGACCACGGCAGTTTGGCCGCCGCGCATGGCGTCGATCATATGCGCCTCGTCGGCGGCGTTTTTGATCCAGGCGCCGTCCTGCTGGATGTAGAGCGGGAAGCTGGTCGAGCCGACGGCAGCGGTCGCGTCCGAGGCCGGCTTGAACGGATAGCCGATGACGATCGAAATCTCGTTGGTCACCTTTTCCGCAGGCCGCGTCGAAATGAACATATAGGCCGGATTGCGCGGCCGGCCCGGCGGCACGGTGTCCGACGCCGACGGTTTGGCGATGGCAAAACAGACCTTCTTGCCGCCGGGCGAAGCCGTATAGGCGCCCCAGTCGGCATATTGCCCGAGCAGTTTCGGCTGTACGCCACCCATGGCCGGCGGCACGGCGGGCTTTGCCGTCGCGGCCGCGGGTTTTGCCACGGGCGCCGCGGCCGTCGACGTCGCCGGCTTGGCGGCCGGCTTCGGTTTCGGCTTGGCCGGCGCCGCGGCCGGCGCGGGCGTTTGTTGCGCGGAAGCGGGAACGGCAAATGACGCTGCCAAGAGCAGCGTCAGCGACGTGAGCGGCGAAAGGACAACCAGCCACCGTCGATGGATGCGCATCGGCCCTCGCGGAAATATCCCCCGGCAATTGATAGCAAACTTGTCATATTTAATCCAATTCGGCCGAAAAACCGCGCGATAAGCGGGCTTGTGCAGTGCCGATTTGGCGCACCGGCCACGCGGCGGGCCGCGGGGCTGATTCGCCGCACCGTCAAAACTGTGACGACGGACACAGCCAGATACCGCCGCCCGCCGAATAATCGCGACAATAAGTGACGCGCGACAGGGGTGGGCAATTCTCGCGTCCGACAGACCTCCCTATCGCGCGTCATCCCTGGGAATACGTCATCAGTGGGAAGATGTGCCTTGAGCCTGACCGAGTGGTTACATAACGAAGTGCCTTCGCCGCATCGGGCGCCGACGGCAAGTTCAGGAAGCTGCCCGGCAGGCCATCTTGATGACCTGCTGATGGCGGTCGGGACCGACCACGACGGTGAAGCATTCACCCTCCTGTTCGATCACTTTGTCCCGCGCGTGCGGGCGCAGATGATGCGGCTCGGGCTTGCGCCATTCGCCGCCGCCGACGTCACCCAGGACGTGATGGAGACGATCTGGCGCAAAGCGCACATGTTCGATCCGAGCAAATCCGGCGCCACCACCTGGGTGTTTCACATCGCCCGCAACCGCCGCATCGACGTCAAGCGGCGCTGCCGCGAGATCATCTGCGCCAACGAAGATTTCTTCGATATCCCCGACCCCGCCGAGGGCTGCGACGATTGTTTTGACTTGAGCCAGCGCGAAGAGTGTTTGCGCACGGCGTTGCGCTCGCTGCCGCGCGAGCAGCTCGCGCTGATCAAGCTTGCCTTCTATGACGGGTTGTCGCACGCAACGATCGCCGAGCAAATGAAACTGCCGCTCGGCACGGTCAAGTCGCGCCTGCGGCTCGCCTTCTCGCGCCTGCGCCTCACCCTCCTTGATGCCGGAGTGACGGAAGCCTGATATGACTTCCGCATGAAAGCCATTCTCTGCCGCCAATTCTGCTCCCCCGATGAACTCGAACTCGCTGATATCCCGGAGCCGCAAGCCGGCCCCGGCGAGGCCGTCGTGCGCATCAAATCAGCCGCGCTTAATTTCTTCGACACCCTGATCATCGCCGGCAAATATCAGCACAAGCCGCCGTTTCCGTTTTCGCCGGCGGCGGAATTCGCAGGCGTCGTTGAAAGCATCGGTCCGGGCGTAACCGATATCGCGCCCGGCGACCGGGTGATGGGAAATACCGGCTGGGGCGCGGCACGCGAGGCGATCGCCGTGCCGGCGAACGTCCTCGTCAAAGTTCCGGACGGGCTCGATTTCGACCGCGCTGCGGGCCTTACCGTCACCTATGGCACCACGCTCTATGCGCTGCGCGTGCGCGCCGAACTCAAGCCGGGCGAGACGCTGGTCGTGCTCGGCGCCTCCGGCGGCACCGGGCTTGCCACTGTCGAGATCGGCAAGGTGATGGGCGCGCGCGTCATCGCCTGCGCGTCTTCTGACGAGAAGCTCGATTTTGCCCGCAAGCACGGCGCTACCGAGATGGTGAACTACGCCACCGAGGATTTGCGCGCGGCGCTCAAGAAGCTCAGCGGCGAGCACGGCATCGACGTGGTTTACGATCCGGTCGGCGGCGCTTACGCCGAGCCCGCGGTGCGATCGATGGCCTGGAACGGCCGCTATCTCGTCATCGGCTTTGCCGCCGGAGAAATCCCAAAACTGCCGCTCAATCTGGTGCTGCTCAAGAACTGCGATATTCGCGGCGTCGCCTGGGGCGCCTGGGTGCGGCGGGAACCGCAGGCGCAGCGCGAATTAATGAAGGACATTGTGAGCTGGTCAGCGCAGGGCAAGCTCAGCGCCTATGTGCACGCGGTCTATCCCTTGGCGGACATTGCGGCCGCGCTCAAAACCATTGCCGACCGCAAGGTGATGGGGAAGATCGTCATTCACCCGTAACTACACGCGGCGCATCCGCTCCAGCATCAGCCGCGCCGCTTCGCGATGTTCCGGCTTGATATGCGAGGAAAACATCTTCATGGCGCCCGCGAGAACGGCGGCGTCGTCGGCATAGCCGAGCACGGGTATAGAATCCGGGATCAAATCGTCGGGCACGATGAAATAGACGACCGCGCCGACGAGCGCGAGTTTCACGTAAAGCGGCGTCTTGCGATCGAAGGCGCAATAATGCGCGGTGAGCGCGTTCTCGACGAACGGAATGTTCGCCGCCTCGCGCTTCAGCTTGCACCAGATCCGGCGCCGCAGACCGTCCTCGTCAGCGGCGAATTGGCGCGTCCGTGCCGTAAAGTCCTTGCCAAAATCCTGCCAAGAAAACCCTTGCCAGGTGGTGGCTTGGTCGCGAAACCACATGGACCCTCCTGGGACCCTCCTGCGAGGCACGGTGGCTTTTTGGATCACGGTGCCGCCCGAAATCATGACTCTAGACTTGGCCCGAAAGAGTTGGCCCCGAAAGGCGGCAGCCGCAAGGCAGCATTTAGCCGGCGAGCTTGTCCCACCGCGGGCGGGTTAGCCCGCAAGCTTGTCCATCATTTCGGCGAGCTTGATGTCGAGTTCGGTCAAGCCGCCGGCATCGTGCGTCGACAGCGTCACATCCACGGTCTTGTAGACGTTGAACCATTCCGGATGATGGTCGAGTTTTTCTGCCACCAAGGCCGCGCGCGTCATGAAGCCGAAGGCTTGATTGAAATCGGCGAAGACGAACTTTTTGGCGATGGCGTCGCGGCCATTGACCTCGCTCCATCCTTTGAGCCGGCCGAGCGCGCCTTTGCGCGCTTCACCGGCAAGCTTTTGGCTCATGGGCAAACCCCTTTGGCAAAATCGTAAAGATGAACCATGCTTACCAAACAACGAGCTGGGGGGCGAGGTTCCGCGGTATGACAGAAGGCACAGCGGCCAACCCATAGGCTGGCTTATGGGTACCTATGCAGAGGCCTCATCGGGACATGATAGGGTCGCCTCCGGAAGGCGCGGAGGCAGAATGGCTGGCCTGAGGCCTCAGGATTATCCGCCAAAGTCGGGCCACAAGTTGAACCGAGATTATCGGTTGAACGTGCGAGCACCGGCGCCGCTTAGATTAACCACAGCGGCGTATTGAACCCGGTCCGCACGGTTGTAGGGTCAGACGCTCAGAGGCGTGTTAGGATTTACCATGCCGCCCGGACTACCGCACCGCCCGCCTTTGGCCGTGAGACTTTGGCTGTTCCGGCGCTCCGAGAGGTCCGGCGGCAACACGGGCGGCTTCGCATCGCCCCGCGGCCTGTCGGGTAGGACGATGAGTATCGAGTCGCTCGAACATATGGTGCGAAGCCGGGTACGGATGTTCCTGAGGCATACCTGGCTGGTCGCCATCCTCGGAACCGTCCTCATCGGCGCCTTGATCTGGGCCGGTTTTTATTACGCCAAGGAACGCGCCCAGTTGCGGGTCGCCACCTCGCCGCTCGACGCCCGGTTCGTCCAGGTGATTTCCGGTCAGATCGAGGCCGAACACCGCGACCTGAATTTGCAGCTTGTTCCGACCGAAAGCCCGCAAGCCACCGCGGAGGCGATCAGCAAGGGACAAGCCGACCTCGCCATCCTGCCGAGCAATCTCGATGACAGGCTCAATTGGCCGGTCGTCGCCATTCTGCGGCAGGACGTGATTGCGCTGATCGTCCCCGCACCAGGCGCCGCGACCAAGGCCAAGCCGGAGGAAAGTGCTGCCGCCGCGAAGCCCGCCAAGGGCGCAAAGAGCAAGAACGACAAGGACAGCAGCAAGAGCGCGAAGACAGCAAAGGGCAAGAAGGACATCAAGACCGCAAAGAGCGACGATAGCGACAACAGTGACGACAGCGACACGTCGAGCGACAGCAAGTTCGGCAAGGTCACGGACCTCGCCGGCAAACGCGTCGGCATCGTCAAAGGCAATGAAGCGACACGAGGTCTGCTCGAACTCGTGCTGGGCCATTACGGCGTTCCGCTCATCAAAGTGACGATGTCCGAGATCGCGCCGGTCGATGTCGCCGCAGCCGTCAAGAACAATCAGGTCGATGTGCTGTTCGTTGCCGGCTCGGCCACCGGCAATGCCATTTCCAGCGTGGTCGCCGCGGCGACGCAGAACGGCGTCGCGCCGAATTTCATCGAGATCGATCAGGCCGACGGCATCGCCAAGCGCAATCCCTCCTTCGACTCGGTCGATATCGATGCCGGCACTTTCGGCGGCACGCCGCCGTCGCCGAGCGATAGCCTTAAGAGCCTCGGCTTCGACGAATATCTGGTGGCGCGCAGATCGCTGAATTCGTCGGTGATCGCGACCGTCGCCAAGGTGGTCTACACGTCACGGCAAGCGATCGCTAACGCGATGCCGCGGGAAGCGAAAATCAAAGCGCCCGCGACCGATAAGGACGCCGACATTGTCACCCATCCCGGCGCACTCGACTACCTGACCGACAATCAAAAGACGTTCTTCGACAAATACGGCGACGACATCTTTTACGGCCTGCTGATCTTTCCGATCTTCGGCTCGGCCATCGCCGGCGTGGCGAGCTATTTGCGCAGCGACACGCGCACCCGCCGGCTGCGGCTGTTGCAGCGGGTGCTGGACATGGTGCGCAAGGCGCATGGGATGCAAAGCCTGGAGGCCCTCGAACAGCTTCAGGTTGAGGCCGACAATCTCGTCATCGCTATCATCCATCAGAGCGAGCATGAGGAATTCGACGAGACGGTGCGCATGTCGTTTGCCTTTGCGCTCGACCAGCTCCGCTTCGCCATTGCCACGCGGCGCACCGCCATTCTCGACCATGCGGGCGCGGTTCCGGGCGAGGCGGCGCCTGCCATCACCCCGGTGAACACGCCCACCGGGTCCAAGATCGCTGCGGCTTAAATTCCTTCCGCCGATCCACGGCCGCGGGTCGAGATGCCGTCCCGGGCCGTATCCTTAACGCCCTAGGCCGCGCCTTGCGCCAGCCACACGCCAAACCATTGCGCCATTGTGCTCTGCACAAACTTCGATTGCTTCCGGGCCAAAAAGCCCTATATACCGCAGGCAATCGCGGGCCCCCTTGCGCCCATTGGGGCCCGCCTTTGATTCCCGGATACGGTTATGAACCTGCGCAATATCGCCATCATTGCCCACGTCGACCATGGCAAAACTACGTTGGTCGACCGCCTGCTGCAGCAATCGGGCTCGTTTCGCGACAATCAGCGCGTCGTCGAGCGCGCGATGGACTCGAACGACCTCGAGCGCGAGCGCGGCATTACCATTCTCGCCAAGGCGACTTCGCTGGTCTGGAAGGGCACCCGGATCAATATCGTCGATACCCCCGGCCATGCCGATTTCGGCGGCGAGGTCGAGCGCATCCTTAATATGGTGGATGGCGCGCTGGTGCTGGTCGACGCCGCCGAGGGCCCGCTGCCGCAGACCAAATTCGTGGTCTCCAAGGCCCTGAAAATGGGGCTCAAGCCCATCGTCCTCATCAACAAGGTGGATCGCTCCGACGCCCGCGCCACCGAAGTCGCCAATGCGGTGTTCGATCTGTTCGCGGCGCTCGACGCCACCGAGGAGCAGCTCGATTTCCCGATCCTCTATGGTTCCGCCAAGCAAGGCTGGATGGCGGCGTCCGAGGACGGCCCCAAGGACCAGGGCATGGCGCCGCTGTTCGATCTCGTGCTACGCCACGTCGCGCCGCCGCAGGTCGAAGACGGTCCGTTCCGCATGCTCGGAACGATCCTCGAATCCAATCCTTATCTCGGCCGCATCGTGACCGGCCGCATCACCTCCGGCTCGGTGAAGCCTAATCAGCCGATCAAGGTGATCGACCGCAACGGCGAGATGATCGAAGAGGGCCGCATCACCAAAGTGCTGGCGTTCCGCGGCCTCGAGCGGGCGCCGATCGAGGAAGGCTTTGCCGGCGACATCGTCGCCATTGCCGGTCTGCCGGAGGCCTTCGTGTCGCACACGCTGTGCGCGCCGGAAGTCACCGAGCCGCTGCCGGCGCAGCCGATCGACCCGCCGACGCTGACCATGACGTTCCGCATCAATGATTCGCCGCTCGCCGGCACCGAAGGCGACAAGGTGCAGAGCCGCATCATCCGCGACCGGCTGCTGCGCGAAGGCGAAGGCAATGTCACGCTGCGAATTTCGGAATCGAACGAGAAGGATTCCATGGAAGTCGCCGGCCGCGGCGAATTGCAGCTCGGCATTCTGATCGAGACCATGCGGCGCGAAGGCTTTGAGCTTGCGGTGTCGCGGCCGAAGGTTCTGTTCCAGCACGGCCCGTCCGGCGATTTGCTCGAGCCGATCGAGGAAGTCGTCATCGACGTCGACGAGGAACATTCCGGCGTCGTCGTGCAGAAGATGGCCGAGCGCAAAGGCGAAATGATCGAGATGCGCCCGTCCGGCGGCGGCCGCGTGCGGCTGATCTTCTACGCCCCGACGCGCGGCCTGATCGGCTATCAGGGCGAACTGCTCACCGACACGCGGGGCACCGCGGTGATGAACCGGCTGTTCCATGCCTATGGTCCGCATCGCGGCGACATTGTCGGGCGGCGGAACGGCGTGTTGATCTCGACCGACCAGGGCGAAGCGGTCGCCTACGCGATGTGGAATCTCGAAGATCGCGGCCCGATGATGATCGAGCCGGGCTGGAAGGTCTATCGCGGCATGATCATCGGCGAGCACACGCGCGGCAACGATCTCGAAGTCAACGTGCTCAAGGGCAAGAAGCTCACCAATATCCGCACCCATTCCAAGGACGAAGCGATCCGGCTGACGCCGCCGATTCGCATGACCCTGGAAAAGGCGCTCGCCTATATCGAGGACGACGAGCTCGTCGAGGTGACGCCGAAATCGATTCGCTTGCGCAAAAAGCTGCTCGACCCGAACGACCGCAAGCGCGACGAACGGCGCAAAGAGGCCGAGCGCGTGTGAGCAAAGCCGATGTGGCGCCGCGTGCGCGGCATCGGACGGCCTGACGACACGGCCATCCTGTCACAAATTGCGACACATTCGGAACGCCTCCGGCACAAAAACCGGGGGACCGTGACGCTATTGCAACAGCGGTGCGAGATTGCGCTGGGCGCACGTATTTTTTCCTTCGCAATTCTGGCCAAGCCCGGTCTTTTGGCTAATAATCCAAATCGTTAACTGAACGTGAATCTCGGCCCTTGAGTTGCCCGGAATCGCTTGCTTTGATCGAGGCATGAGCATCGCATCATGAGCACAGTCCTTATCGAAATCCGCCGCGCCACATCGCGTGATGCCGGCGATGTCGCGGAAGCCCATGATGAGGCCTGGCGCATGGCCTATCAGGGCATCATTCCGGGCACCGAACTCGAAAAGCTCATCAATCGCCGCGGCCCGGCATGGTGGGAATCGGCGATCCGCAAAGGCAGCCGCATCGCGCTGCTGCAATTCGGCGACAAGATCGCGGGTTACGCCAATTATGGCCGCAACCGCGCGCGCAGCCTTTATTATGACGGCGAGATCTACGAACTCTATTTGCGGCCAGAATTCCAGGGCCTCGGCTTCGGCCGCCGCCTGTTCACCGCCGCGCGCCGCGACCTGGTGCAGAGCTCGATGAAATCGCTGATCGTATGGGCGCTGTCGGAGAACGAGAACGCGGTCGAGTTCTATCGCGCACTTGGCGGCAAGGCAGTGGCGCGTTCGTCGGAGAAATTCGGCTCGCGCGTGCTCGATAAGGTCGCGTTCGGCTGGAATAGCTGAGGCGTCACACCGCAGGTGGCGGCAGCTTCGCCTGGATGCAGGCGGCGCGCAGCGTATTGACCAACAGGCACACGATCGTCATCGGGCCGACGCCGCCGGGCACCGGCGTGATCGCGCCCGCGACATTGACCGCTTCGGCGAAGCACACGTCGCCGACGATGCGCGACTTGCCGTCCGCCCCCGGCACGCGATTGATGCCGACATCGATGACGGTCGCGCCCGGCTTGATCCAGTCGCCGCGGATGAATTCGGCGCTGCCGATGGCGACGAACAACAGTTCGGCGCGCCGGCACAGATCGGGCAGATTGCGCGTATGCGTATGCGCGATGGTGACGGTCGCATTGGCGGCAAGCAGCAGCTGGCCGAGCGGATTGCCGACAATGTTGGAGCGGCCGATCACCAGCGCGTCGAGGCCGTCGAGCGACGGGCGCACCGAATTGGCAAGCTTGATGCAGGCGATCGGCGTGCACGGAACGAGCGTCGGCAATTTTGCCGCAAGGCGCCCGAAATTGACCGGGTGAAAGCCGTCGACGTCCTTGTCCGGCGCGACGCTGCCGACAATGCGCGCCGTATGGATCTGCGGCGGCAACGGCAATTGCACCAGAATGCCGTTCACCGCGGGATTGGCGTTGAGCTTTTCGATGAGCGCAAGCAGGTCGGCTTCGCTGGTATCGGCCGGGAGTTGATGATCGAACGGCCGCATGCCGGTTTCGAGCACGGCGCGCGCCTTGCTGGCGACATAGGTCTTGCTTGCGGCATTGTCGCCGACCAGAACCACCGCCAATCCGGGCGCTAGGCCGTGCGCGGCGGTCAGCCGGCGTGTTTCGGCCGCGACCTGGGCGCGCAGATCGGCGGCGATGGCTTTGCCGTCGATGATCTTCGCACTCATGTGGTCACCTTTGCGGTCTCCTTGATCAGCCGCTCCAAGAGCGCATCGAGCGCTCGTGTGTCGCCCGTGATCCGCAAACGCTTGACGCGCGCGGTCGTGCCGCCCGCAAATTCGACCTGCCGCGGAGCAAGCCCAAGTTCCTTGGCGATGAGCCGCCGCAGCGCCTCATTGGCGTCGCCCTCGACCGGCGCGGCGCGCACCCTAGCCTTGAGCACGGTTTGCCCGTCGGCGCGGCGCTCGACGCCTTCGAGCGCATCGCGCGCGCTGCGCGGGGTGAGGCGCACGTCGAGCACCACGCCGTCCGCGGTTTGCGTCCACGGCTTCGTCGGCATTGCGCTCAGAACACGTTCGGCAGGATGTAAAGCTCGATAATCCGTTGGATGAATATGATGATCAGAAAAAGGATCACCGGCGAAACATCGATGCCGCCGAGATTGGGCATGAAATTGCGGATCGGACGCAGCGCCGGCTCGGTGATGCGGTAGAGGAAATCGCCGATCATCGCGACAACCTGGTTGCGCGTATTGACCACGTTGAAGGCAACGAGCCAGGAGAAGATCGCCATCGCAATCACAATCCACATATAGAGCGAGAGAGCGATATCGATGACTTCGAAGAGAGCGCGCATGGACCTGCTTTGCGTTTAAGAATGGCGGAAACTAGCGATTTGCGGGTTCCTGAACAAGCCACCGGTTTTGGGCCTTTTCCCCGCCGTAACCATCCTTGACACCCGGAAACGGCGGCCCTAAATGGCCGGCACTCGCCGAACCGGCCGTTTTTGCCGGTCGCAGCCTTTTGGCGGGGGCCGTAGCTCAGTTGGGAGAGCGCCTCGTTCGCAATGAGGAGGTCAGGGGTTCGACTCCCCTCGGCTCCACCAGCCTTCGCTCGCTACGCGAGCTACGGCTCGGTAAGCCCGCTTCCACATCCCCAATATCCACTTTACCCGTCAGGCTCGACCGCGCCGTCGCTTGGATAGCTATCCTCGGCGATGGCGGCTAAACAGCCCTCTGCAATGACGCAGAGTGATTCCAGCTCCGAGATATCGCTTTGGCGCCATCCCGCCTTTCTGCGTTACCTCTACGTGAGGGTGGCCGCGTCGGTGGCCCTGCAAATCCACGTGGTCGCGGTCGGCTGGCAAATGTACGCTATGACCGGCAGCCCGTTCCAGCTCGGGCTGGTCGGGCTCGTGCAATTCATTCCGGCGATCTGTCTGTTCCCCTTCACCGGCCATGTCGCGGACCGCTTCGACCGACGCTGGGTCGCCTTCATCGCCGAGATCGTCGAGGCGGTGGCCGTCGCCGTTCTTGCCTTGGCGAGTTTCACCGGCCACCTGACGCCGAATCTGCTTCTGGCCATGGCCTTCATTGTCGGCACCGGGCGCGCTTTTGAACAGCCGAGCGTGCAGACGGTGCTGCCCAATGTCGTGCCGGCGAGAGTGCTGCCGAACGCGGTAGCGGCCGCGACCTCGGGCTCGCAGACCGCCGTCGTTGCCGGGCCGGCGCTGGGCGGCATTCTGGTCGCGCTCAGTCCGACCTTGGTATTCGCGGTCTGCGCCGTGATCTGGCTGTCGGCCGGGCTTGCCATGATTACAGTTGCGATGGAGCGAACGGCTTCGGCGCGCATGCCGCTCGATCTGAAGACTTTGTTCAGCGGCGTCACTTTCATCGCGCGGCGCAAGGTCGTGCTCGGCGCCATTGTGCTCGATATGGTCGCGGTGCTGTTCGGCAGCGTGTTGGCGCTCTTGCCGGTCTTTGCCCACGATATTTATGTCGTGGGTCCGCTTGGCTTCGGCATGTTGCGCGCGGCGCCCGCCGTCGGCGCCATCGTGACCGCGCTCGTGCTCGCGCGCTGGCCGGTTTCCGATCGCGTCGGACGGGTGATGTTCATGACCGTCACCATATTCGGCATCGGCACGATTCTGTTGGCGCTGGCGCCGGGTTTCGTTTTCGCCATCGCCGCGATGGCCGTCATCGGCGCTTCCGACACCGTGAGCGTCGTGATCCGGCAGACCATGGTGCAGTTGCGCACGCCGGACGAAATGCGCGGCCGGGTCTATGCGGTCAATTCGATGGCTGTCATTACATCGAACCAGCTCGGCGATTTCCGCGCCGGCGCCGCGGCCTCGTTCTTCGGCACGATCCCCTCGGTGCTGATCGGCGGCTTCAGCATTCTCGCGGTTGTGGTGATTTCACGATGGATCTTTGCCGAACTCTGGGATGCCGACCGCTATCACATGGCCAAATCGTGACGCTGGAAGCAGCCGCGCTCCTGCGGCATCATGAGCCGACGGGTCATCCAAGGGCGGCAGAATAACCGGAAGGATAAAGCATGCGATCGCTGATCATCCGCGTGATGTGGCTCTTCCTCGCCGCCGCCATTATCCCAATACCGGCGCATGCCGCGCCCTGCGGCGGCGATTTCGGCGCCTGGCTGCAAGGCCTCAAACAGGAAGCCGCCGCGGACGGCGTGTCGCAGCGCACGATCCAGGGGGCGCTCGGCAACATGACCTATGACCCGACCATCATCTCGCGCGACCACGCCCAGGGCGTGTTCCGGCAAAGCTTCGAGCAATTTTCCGGCCGCATGGTGCCGCCGCGGCTCGCGCGCGGACGGCTAATGTTGCAGCAATACGGCTCGATCTTCGTCCGCATCGAACAACAATTCGGCGTGCCCGCTCCGGTGATCGTCGCGATCTGGGGACTGGAAACCGATTTCGGCGCCAATTCCGGGAAATTCCCGACCGTCCGCTCGCTGGTGACGCTCGCTTACGATTGCCGGCGGCCGGACAAGTTCCGCGGCGAAGCGATCGCGGCGCTGCAAATTATCGATCGCGGCGACATGTCGCCCACCGACATGCACGGTGCCTGGGCCGGCGAGATCGGCCAGACACAATTTCTGCCGTCGTCTTATCTGAAATATGCCGTCGACTACGACGGCAATGGCCGCCGCGATCTCATTCGCAGCGTGCCCGACGTGCTGGCCTCGACCGCCAATTATCTCAAAGGCTATGGCTGGCAGCGCGGCCAGCCCTGGGGCGAAGGCACCGCCAATTTCCAGGTGCTGCTGCAATGGAACGCGTCGCAGGTCTACACCAAGACCGTCGCCTATTTCGCCCAGCAGCTTGCAGCGAGTTGGAAGTAACGTTCAATACGCGCTGAGCAGATCGATCTTGGCGTTGGCCAAGATCAGACGCTTGGCGAGGATCGCCGCGAGATTGCGCGCGATGCGTTCGGCAATCGCCGGATGCTCATTGCGGAAGCGGTTGAATTCCGGAATGGGCAATTCCAGGCAGAGGACATTGGTGTCGGCCCAGACATCGGCGGTGCGCGGCTCGTCGAGCAGCGTCATCTCGCCGAACGCCATGCCCTCGTCGAGGCTCGCGAGCCGGACGCCGCTCGGCAATTTGACGCTCACCATGCCGCTTTGCAGAAAGAACAATGATGATGCCGGTTCGCCGGCCGCGATGATGCGATGGCCGGCTTTATAGGCTCGCGCCGTGCCGAGTGCGGTAAGATCGGCGAGTTCCCCTTCCGAAAGCCCAGCAAACAAAGCCTGTTCTTTGAGATGCGCGGTATTCGCCGCCGCGGTGTAGCCGCCGTAACGGAAAATGATCTGATCTTCGGCCCATTCGATCGCTTCATCGAGCAGAGCAAACATCCGCACTTTCGGGATGTCGGCAATGAGCGGGCCGATCGCGGTGCCGATCGCGGATTTCGGCTCGAGGCCGGCAAGAAGCGTCGTGGTCGTGGCCGAAGCGGTGCGCAAGTTTTCCGCCAGCAACATGCCGGCGGCATGCGTAATCGAGGCGACGCGGCGAAAATCGAGAATAAGAATTTGCGACGGCCGTTCGCCGAGCTGCCGCGACACATAGTCGATGGTGGCGAAAGTCAGCGCGCCGACCAGTTCGATGACGCGCACTTCGTCGTGGCGCTCTTCGAGGATCTGCTGATCGCGCGGCTTGCGGCTGCGTCGCGAGGCGATGCCGCCAATGTCGTAGTCGGCGATGATCGAGGTGCGCACATCGCCGGAGCGGTTGAGCATATGCAAGCCGAAATGGGTCGACAACGCCTCGCAGATTTTCAAGCCGCGCACGCTGTTGCCATGGGCGTCGAGCGGCGGCGAATAAGTGCCAAGACCAAGTTGGGCGGGCAACGCCGCCACGATGCCGCCGCCGACCCCGCTTTTGGCCGGCATGCCGACGCGATAAATCCACTCGCCGGCATAATCGTACATGCCGGAACTGGTCATGATCGACAGCGTCCGCGCCACCGTATACGGCGACATGACCTGAGCGCCTGTGATCGGATTGACGCCGTTATTGGCGAGCGTCGCCGCCATGATGGCGAGATCGCGCGAGGTGACGAGCACCGAGCACTGGCGAAAATAGACATCGAGGACCGCTCCGACGTCGCCCGCGATCACCGCGTAATTGCGCAGCAGGTAAGCGATGGCGCGATTGCGATCTCCGGTGTCGCGCTCGGAGGTAAAGACCTGCTCGTCGACGCCGAGGTCGCGGCCGGCGAAGCTTGACAGCGCCGAGCGGATGCATTCGAACGCCTCGCCGCCCTTGGCCTGATGGATCAAGCCGGAGCAGGCAATGGCGCCAGAATTGACCATCGGATTGAACGGCCGGTTGTCGGGCCGTAGCCGGATCGAATTGAAGGCGTCGCCTGACGGTTCAACGCCGATCACGGCTTCGACTTTCTCGGCGCCGAGCAGTTCCAACGCCAGCGCGAAGACGAAAGCCTTGGAGATCGACTGGATGGTAAAGGGGACGTCGCTGTCGCCGACCTCGTAGACATGGCCGTCGATCGTCGCAAGGCTGACGCCAAAATGGTTAGGGTCAGCCTTTTTCAGTTCGGGGATGTAGTCGGCGAGCGCGCCGCTATTGTCCTTTTGCAATTCCGCATGACAGCGGATCAAGAACCGGTGCAGCGGCGATGTCGCCGTCTCCCGCGAAACGCGGCCAGCAATGTCAGGTGAATGCATGACGCCCCCGGCCGAAACTATGACGGTTTCTTGAACGCCTGAACAGCGGGGCGTGCCTTTTTGCCGCAAAATTCACGTCAGGCCGCGGCCAGCCAGCGCTCGAGAAAAACACTTAGCCAGGCGCGCGCCGAATAATCGTAAACAGCGCGGTCGGCGAAATGGGTGTGGCGCGGGCGGGCGCCCGGCAGCTCCATGCGGTCGTGCCCACGCGTAGTCCATTTGTGCATCATGGCGTGGGTCACGTCAGGGTGGAATTGCAGCGCGTAGGCACGCCCTGCGCGTATCGCCTGCACCTCGAACGTGTCGCCCTCGGCCAAAAGCTCGGCGCCCGGCGGCACGTCGAAACCCTCACGGTGCCACTGATATACGCGTTCCGGCCAGGTCTCGACGACAGTGCGGCCGGCCGAAGTCGGATGGATCGGGTAATAGCCGATCTCGGCATGGCCGCCCGGATGCTTGAACACTTTGCCGCCGAGCTGCCGCGCGCACATCTGCGCGCCGAGGCAGATGCCGAGAAAAGGCTTGTCCTCCTTCATCGGCACGGCGATCCAATCGATCTCCTTGCGAATGAAGTCGTCCTCGTCATTGGCGCTCATCGGGCCGCCGAAGATGATGGCACCGGCATGCTCGCCCATCGTGTCCGGCAGTGGCTCGCCAAAACGCGGGCGGCGCACGTCAAGCTGATATCCCAGCTGTTGCAGGGCGCTTCCGACGCGGCCCGGTGTGGAGTGCTCCTGGTGCAGGACGATAAGAATCTGCTGTTGCATCAGCCTGTTCGAACACGGTTTTCTCAATTCCTACCGTGTTCGCGAATGAAATCAATGCGCGATGGATCAGAGCTTGGTTGCAGGCTTCAATAACCCGTCATGCTTTAGTGCGCTGATCAACCGCCCGCAACAGGAGCGCGTGCGGCGCCACGCGCATGAATGAGACCGCGAGCTTGTTGCCGAGGCCCGCGACTACCACGCGCTGGCCGCGCATGAGCCCGTCATAGCCGATCTGCGCCACGCGATCGGGCGGTAGTTCGATCATCTTGGCGGCGCCCGGCAGCTCCATCTTGGCCCGTGCCTGGAATTCGGTCGGCACCGGCCCCGGGCAGAGCGCGGTCACGCGGATGCCGCGAGCCGACCATTCCTGGTGCAAGGCTTCCGTGAACGACAGCACATAGGCCTTGCTGGCGTAATAGACCGCCATGCCCGGGCCGGGCAGGAAGGCCGCGATCGAGGCGACGTTGAGCAGGCCGCCGCGATGGCGCTCAAGACTGTCGACGAAGGTCAGCGATAGTTCCGTCAGCGCGCGCGCATTGAGATCGACCATGCCGAGTTGCTCGTCGCGGTCGAGGGCTGCGGCTTCGCCCATCAAGCCGAAGCCGGCATTGTTGACGACGAAATTTGGCTCGAGGCCGCGTGCCGATAATTCCGAGGCAATTTTTGCCACCGCGTCGCGCTGTTCGAGATCGGACGTCAGCACCGTCGGCCGTAGCCGACCCGCTTTGGCGATGTCGTCGGCGAGCGCATTGAGCCGCTCGGCGCGCCGCGCCACCACCACGAGTTCATGCCCGCGCGCGGCAAAGATCCGCGCCAGTTCCGTGCCGATGCCGGACGAGGCGCCGGTAACCAGCGTGACCGGCTTCATGCGCCGCTCCTGTCCTCTTCCTTCGCGCCCGCATCCCCAGTGCCCGCTCCTTCGGTGTCTTTATCGTCAACGGCGATGTCCTCGCCGCCGATCCGGCGGCGCAACGCGATCCGTTCCTGCGGCGAAACGCCAAGCAGGTCGGCGGCACGCCACAGCAGATTGTCCTCGAGCTCGTCGCGCCGGCCGTCGGCATAGACGATCTCCCACATCATCTCGACGATGCGGGCGCGGCCCGCTTCGTTGAGCGAGCGGTTGAGCTGATGGGTGAAATGATAAAGGTCGACGGATTCGCGCTCGACCGCGGTCGCCTTCTCGATCAATTCCGCGGTCGCTGCGTCGTCGAGCGTGAAATTCTTCTGCAGCAGCGCCCGGAGCTTGTCGCCCTCGCTCTGCGACATGTCGCCATCGATCGTGGCGGCATGCACCAAAAGCGCCGCGGCCGCCAGCCGGTAATCGTCATCAGCAAACTGGCTCGGATGCTTTTCGCCATCGACAAATTCGGAAATGAAGGTCTTGAAAGATTCGAACATGCAATGATCCCGTCTCGGCGCGCGCCTTATATCGCGACATCGGCGGCCCGGTTCAAGCGGCCATATGGCCTGAATCCGGCCCGCTTGCCTAATCGACCGATTACGCCTTTGCTACCGGGTCTTTGGCTGTCCCGGCCCGGCCTTTCCGCACCCATTTCAGCAATGACAGCTGCGACCCGAACTCAAGTGGCAATCATCGGCGGCGGCCCGGCCGGCCTCCTGCTGTCGCATATCCTGCACAAAAACGGCATCGACAGTGTCCTGCTCGAGCGCCAAAGCCGGCAATATGTGCTGGCCCGGATCCGCGCCGGCGTGCTGGAAGCCGGCACGGTCGCGCTGTTGCGCGAGGTCGGACTTGGCGCGCGCATGGATCGCGAAGGCCATCCCCATGACGGATCGGCGATCACCTGGGAAGGCCGTCCACGTTTCTTTATCGACGCCTTGAAATATACCGGCAAGCGGATGATGGCCTATGGCCAGACCGCGATCACCGAAGACCTCTATGCGGCGCGCGATGCAGCCGGCGGGCAAATCATCGAAGAGGCCAGCAATGTCCGGCCGCACGACCTGACCTCGGACCGGCCGTTCGTGACTTACGAAAAAAACGGCGTCGAACGGCGGATCGATTGCGATTATGTCGCCGGCTGCGACGGCTATCATGGCGTCAGCCGGCCTTCGATCCCGGCCAATGTGCTCAAGACCTACGAGAAGAGCTACCCGTTCGGCTGGCTCGGCATCATGTCGGAAACGCCGCCTTATCCGGATCTTTGCTATTGCTATCACAGCCGCGGCTTCGCGCTGGCCTCGATGCGCAACCCGATGCTGAGCCGCTATTACATCCAGTGCGACCTCGACGCGAAACTGGACGACTGGCCGGACGACCGTTTCTGGGAAGAATTCAAATCGCGCTGCCCAAGGGACATGGCCGACGCCATCGTCACCGGCCCGTCGATCGAAAAATCGATCGCGCCGCTGCGCAGCTTTGTCGCCGCGCCGATGCGCTACGGCAGACTTTTTCTCGCCGGCGACGCCGCCCATATCGTGCCGCCGACCGGCGCCAAGGGGCTCAATCTCGCGGTGTCGGACGTGTTCTATCTGTCGCGCGCGCTGATCGAGGCCTATCGCGCCGGCAAGACCCACTATCTCGATGGCTATTCCGACATGGCGCTGCGCCGCGTCTGGGCCTCGGCGCGCGCGTCGTGGTGGCTGACCATGCTGTTGCATCGCTTCCCCGCCGAGACGCCGTTCGAGGAGCAGATGCGGCTCAATCAGTTCGATTATCTGCAAGCTTCCACGCATGCCCAGGCGTCGCTCGCCGAGCAATATGTCGGTTTGCCGTTCGAGGCGTGAACTCGGCGCGGCCGGAGCAGCATGGGGCTCTCTTTTGGCCGCGCGGCCTTATCCGCCCCGACCCAGTGGTCATGCTCCTCGCGGTGCACTATGAAAAGGCCCCGCAGATTTGCCGTGCCGGAGACCGCGCTGATGCCGACGTCACTGATCGATTCCGCCGTATTTCGCGATATCTTTTCGACCGAAGCGATGCGGCGGGTGTTTTCCGACGAGAGCCGCGTCCAGAAATATCTCGACTTCGAGGCGGCCTTGGCGCGGGCGCAAGGGCGGCTCGGCATCATCCCGAAAGAAGCCGTGGCGGAAATCGTCAAGCACTGCAAGGTCGCCGAGATCGACTTTCAGAAGCTGAAGGTTCAGACCGAGAAGATCGGTTATCCGGTGCTGCCGGTGGTGCAGCAGCTCGTGGCGCTGTGCCGCGACGGGCTCGGCGAGTGGTGCCACTGGGGCGCCACCACGCAGGACGTCACCGATAGCGCGACCGTGATGCAGATCCGTGAGGCGCTGGTGCTGATCGAGGCGAGCCTCGGACGGATCTCCGATGCGCTGGCAAGCCTCGCCAAGAAATATCGCGACACGCCGATGGCCGGCCGCAGCAATCTGCAGCAGGCGGTGCCGATCACCTTCGGCTACAAGATGGCGACCCTGCTGGCCGCTTTCGAGCGTCACAAGCAGCGCCTGAAAGAGCTGCGTACGCGCGTTCTGGTCGGCGAATTCGGCGGCGCCGCCGGCACGCTGTCCTCGCTCAGCGGGCAAGGCTTGGCAACGCAAGTCGAGCTGATGAAGGAATTAAAGCTCGGCCAGCCGGCGATCGCCTGGCACACCGTGCGCGATACGATCGCCGAAGTCGGTTGTTTTCTCGGTCTGGTCACCGGCACCTGCGGCAAGATCGCCTTCGACGTCAAGCTGATGATGCAGACCGAAGTGGAAGAGCTCTACGAGCCGTTCCATGAAGGCCGCGGCTCATCCTCGACCATGCCGCAGAAGCGCAATCCGATCTCATCGGTCTATATCACGGCGCTGACCTCGGTGGTGCGGCAGCAGGCCGCCGCGCTGCTTGACGCCATGATCGAAGACCACGAGCGTGCCACCGGACCGTGGGAAATCGAATGGATTATACTTCCGGAGATTTTCTCGTTCAGCGCGGGGGCGCTGTCGCAGACCGAATTCGTGCTGACCGGCTTGCAGGTCGATGAAAAGAAGATGCGCTCGAATCTCGACCTGACCAAAGGCTTGATCGTGTCGGAAGCCGTGATGATGGGGCTCGGCCCCTATCTCGGCCGCCAATATGCGCACGACCTTGTCTACGACATTTGCCGCAAAGTGGTCGCAACCGGACGCCCGCTGGTCGATCTGCTTGCGGAGAACGCCGAGATCACCAAGCACCTCGACCGCGCCGCGCTGACGAAGCTGTGCGATCCGGCGAATTATCTCGGCGAAGCCGGCGCGATGGTCGATCGCGTGCTGGCGATGCGAACGTCTTAGACTGCAGCAAGAGTTCAGACAAGCGGATGATCGTGCGCCATAAGTCGTCGGAGCTTGGCCATGAGTTCCGAAACTTATCTGGTACAACACCAAATGCCCGGTCTGTAATGCCGGCATCGAGTGGCAGCGCAGCCGCCTGGTGCAAGCGGCACGCGCCGGCATTATCGAGTTTCGCGACATCAATCTTGAACCCGACGCGCCGTCCCGCTTCGGTGCCAGCCTAGAAGACATCCGGCGCCGGCTCCATGCCGTGGACGCGGAGGACAAGCTCCATGTCGGCGGCGATTGCGCAATCGCCGTTTGGCTTGGTAGGCGACTGACAAGCACAGAAGAACGCCGCCTTATCCTACGACCGGAACCTCGACCAAGCCCAGATGGCGTGCCATCGGACGAAAATCGCTGTCGTTATGAAGCAGCGGCACGCGATTCTCGATGCACCAAGTACCTATAATCAGATCGATCGTCTTGCGAATAGTGATCCCGCGGCCGCGCAGATAACGGAAATTACGCGCCGCGGTGATGGCGACGCCTGAGCAACGATAATTGTGAATTTACTCCGCTGCCGCCGCCTTCGCCGCCGCCTGCTCGCGCACGAACTTATCGACAGCCAATTGGTCGACTTTGCCGGAGCCGAGCATCGGCAATTTGTCGAGCACGATGACTTCCGCCGGGAACATCAGTTCGGCGGCGTGCTTGCTCCGCGCATAAGCGATGAAATCCGACCGGATCGCGCCGTGCTTGTCGGTGACCATGACGAGCCGCTCGCCCTTGCGCGCATCGGGGATCGCCGATACCGCCGTGATGCTGGTAGGCCACAGTTCCGCCGCCAGCATTTCCACGGCGGCGAGCGAAACCATTTCGCCGCCGACCTTGGCGAAGCGCTTGGCGCGGCCTTTGATGGCGATGAAGCCCTGGTCGTCGATGGTGACGATGTCGCCTGAATCGTGCCAGCCATCAGGCGGCGCTTCGAGCACGCCCGGGCTGTCGGCGCGCAGATAGCCGAGCATCACGTTCGGCCCGCGCACGAAGAGCCGGCCGCCCTCGTCGACACCCTCGACCTTGTCGAGCCGCGCCTCCATGGCGGGCAAGAGCCGCCCGACGCTGCCGAATTTGTTGAACATCGGCGTGTTGAGCGCGAGCACCGGCGATGTCTCGGTCAGCCCATAACCTTCGAGAATGCGCAGGCCGAACTTTTCGAGATAGATCTGCCGTGTCGCTTCCTTGACCGGCTCGGCGCCGGCAAGCACGTAGCGCAACGAGCGGAAATCGTATGGGTTCGCCATCCGCGCATAGCCGTTGAGGAACGTATCGGTGCCGAACAAGGCCGTCGCGCACCAGCCGTAAACCAGTTCGGGAACGGTGCGATAATGCAGCGGCGATGGATAGAGATAGATCGGCACGCCGGAAATCAGCGGCAGGATGACGCCACCGGTGAATCCAAACGAGTGGAACACCGGCAGCGCGTTGAACAGCCTGTCCTCACGGCCGAAATCGATGCGGGCCGCAATCTGCGCGACATTCGTTATCATGTTGCGGTGCGACAGCACGACGCCCTTGGGCAGGCCTTCGGTGCCGGACGTGAACAGGATCACCGCCCAGTCGTCGGGCTTGCGCGCGACCAGCGGCTTTTTCCAGCTGAGGAGGCCGCGCAGCTTATCGCCGGTGCCAATCGTTGCGCGGACGTCCTCGAGATAGATGAGGCGCACCTGCTTTTCGAGCTGCTCGACGACGTGGCCCAGCCGGCCCTTCTCCACGAAGGTTCGCGACGTCAGGATGGTGTCGACTTCCGCGGCGCGGCAGGCGGCGAGTATATTGGCCGCGCCGGCGCTGAAATTGATCATCGCCGGCACCCGTCCCGCCGACGACACTGCGAGCATGGTGACCACGGCGCCGTTCGATGTCGGCAGCATGACGCCGAGCGCGCGGCCTTGCGGCGCAAGCGGGATCAGCTTGCGGCCGAGTACCGCGACGGCGATCAGAAGCTTCTTGTAGGTGAGCTGGCCGCTCAGCGGGTCTTCGACCGCGGGCCAATTCGGGCCGTGGGCTTCGGCGGCGGCGATCAGCGCTTCGACCACGGTGCTGTCGGTCGGCGTGGTCCGGTACATCAGGTCGGACATGATCGTGTAAAGCGCGGCGCCGGCGGCCTGCCGCCGCTTGCGGCCCTTGATCTTCGGATCGACCTTGAGCTTGACCGGTTCGAGAATCGTCACGGTAATTTTCGGAAACAGCCGGCGCCGCACCTGCGTCGTCTTCAGCCGGCTGAAAATCGTCGCCTCCGGCCCTTCGATGCGCACCGGCACCACCATGACATCCGCCTTGTCGGCGATCATCGCCGCGCCGTCATAGACCTTCATCAGGCTGCCGGTGACGGTGATGCGCCCCTCCGGAAAGATCACCAGCGAGTTGCCCTCGCGCACCGCATTGATGATGGCGCGGAGCGAGAACGGCTTGAGCGGATCGAGCGCCATGGTGCGCACGAATTTGAGGAACGGCTGGATCCACCAGCGCTGCGACATGCCGACATCGATGGCGAAGACCGGGCGCTTTGGCAGGATCGACACCGCCAGCGGCGCATCGAGGAAGCTGACATGGTTGAGCGCGATGATGGCGTTATGGCCGGCCTTGTCGATGTTCTCCAAGCCTTTGACTTCGAGCTGGAAGAAGGCGCGGAACACGATCGACAGGAAATCGTTGAGCCAGTTCGTCGGCATGGTGAAGCCGATGGCGCAGGCGACCACAAGGCTCGCCGCGCCGAGCAGCGCGAACAGGAGCGGCGTGGTGAAGCCGAATTTCTGCAGCACCGCGAGCACGAGCGCGCCGACCACCATAAACGCGGCGTTGAACACATTGACCGCCGCCACCACGCGGGCGCGGCGATCGGCGCCGGCCCACACCTGCACTGCGGTGAAGACCGGCACGATGAACAGGCCGCCGGCGATCGCGAGGCCAGCAAGATCGATGGCGATGTGCAGGCTGTGGCGCGAGGCGAAATAGGCGGCGATGCCGATCGGGCTCGCCGCGGGCGTCATGGCGGACGCGGCCCAGCCGAGATCGAGTGCGAACAGGCCGATCAGCACGGCGCCGACCAAGGTCGGCAAGAGCACAATGCGGCCGGCCGCGAGCCAGGCGGCAAGGCCCGAGCCGATGGCGACGGCCACCGAGAAAATGGTGAGGAACAGCGTGACCACTTCTTCGGTGCCGCCGATGTCGTGCGAGACGAGCGGCGGTAACAACGACAGGACGAGCGCGCCGACCAGCCAGAACCAGCTGGCGACGAGGGCGCCCCACCACAAGCGCGGATCGGCGCGCACTTGTCCGATCAGGGAGCCTGTGGAAACGAAAATATTGCGATTGATCGGAAGATCGGGGGCGCCGGCGTTGACCTTCGGAATGAGCAGGCTCGACAGCCAGCTTGCCAGCGCCGTCACGATCATCAGCCAGGCGAAATGGATCGGATTGCTGTTGCCGTTGGCGGCGAGGCCGGCGACGATCGTGCCAAGCAGAATGGCGAGAAAGGTACCGCCTTCGATCAGCGCATTGCCCGACGGCAGTTCGCGGCGCGGCAGGAGATCCGGCAGGATGCCGTATTTGACCGGTCCGAACAGCGAAGCCAGCGTGCCGAACAGAAACACCGCGAGAAACAGCAGGCTCAGCGAATGAAAGGCAAAGCCGGCGACGCCGACCATCGCGGCGCCGATCTCGACGAATTTGACGCGCTGCGCGACAAAGGATTTGTCGTAACGGTCGGCGAGCTCGCCGCCCAATCCGGACAGAAAGAAGAACGGCGCGATCAGCGTCGCGCCGGCGAGCGTGATCAAGACACCCGAATTGGCGCCCGCCACTTCATAGAGAATGACGAAGACCAGCGCGGTCTTGAGGAAGTTGTCGCCGAATGCCGCGAAAAACTGGCACCAGAACAGCGGCGCGAAACGGCGCGACGTCATCAACGAAATCGACATGTCTGAACCTGGCTTTGCCGGCGCTCGCGCCATTCCTCTTCCCAGCGGTCCGCTAGGCTTGTCTTTTAAAGCGACTAGCCAGCGCCTGCTCCGGGCGCCAGTCTAGCCGCAGGCGGCGGGCTTGGCGACGCGGCCCGGGCATAGTGACGCGGGAGCTTCGGAAATACCTCTCGTGCCCGGCATCATGTCTGATTCTTTTGTAAAATCAATGACAAGGCCCACAATTGATAGCGCGGCATCAAGGCCCTATGGTGCCGCCGCTTCCTGACTATTTCTGACTATCCCTAGGCTGTTTAGATTGGACAACAACGTTCATGCCGCACTCATTGACCACCCGGCGCGCCTTCATGGTTTCGACAGCGGCGCTCGGCGCCGCAGCGCTCAGCCGCGGCGCTTACGCCGACACCTATCCAAGCCGGCCGGTGCGCATCGTGCTACCGCTCGGCCCCGGCGGCGTCGGCGATATCTCGGCCCGCATCGTCGCCGACAAACTCGGCGACAAACTCGGCCAGCGTTTCTTCATCGAGAACCAGCCGAGCGCCGACGGTCTCGTCGCCGGCCACACCGTGCTCAATGCCGAACCCGACGGCTATACGCTGTTGCTCTTCACCGGCGGTATCGCCAGCTCGGTGCCGCAGTACAAGGAATTCCCGCTCGATCTCAAATCCTTGGTGCCGATTTCCTCGATCGGCTATTTCGACTGCATGATGGTGGTCAACGCCAAATCGTCCTACCAGAATTTGACGGACTTCCTCAAGGAAGCGAGCGCCAAGCCGGGCGCGCTCAATGTCGGCACGATCAGCGCCGGCGGCGTGCAGAATCTCACCGCCAATTATTTCAAACAGGCAAGCGGCGTCAATTTCATCATCGTGCCGTTCCGCACCACGCCGGACACCGTGGTCGCACTGATGCGCGACGACGTGCAGATGGTGATCGATTTCTACGCCGCCCTGAAGCCGGGGCTCGACAGCGGTCAATTGCGCGCCATCGCCTGGACCGGGCCAAAGCCTTCGCCGGCGCTGCCCAATGTGCCGACCGCAAGCTCCCAGGGCGTGAAGGATTTCCACGCCGCATCGTGGAATTCGCTCTATGCCAGAATCGGCACGCCGCAGCCGGTGATCGATACGCTGAACAAGGCGCTGCATGACGTGCTCGCCGATCCGGAAGTCAAGCAGAAGCTGCTTGCGCTCGGCATCGATTCGCGTGCCTCAACGCCGGCTGAAATGGACGTGCAATTCCAGACCGACGTGAAGCAGTGGGCTCAAGTGATCGACCGCGCCGGCCTCGAGAAGAAATAAGCTGGCCTCCGTCACCTTGCCGGAACCTTAACGCATATCCAATACGTCGCGGACCCTGGCGGCCAAAGACGACTGCGTCAGCGGCTTTTGAATGAGCTGAACGCCTTCGTCGAGCCGGCCCTGGTGCACGATGGCGTTGCGCGAATAGCCGGTCATGAACAGGACCTTGAGCTTGGGCCGCTTATCGCGCGCCGCGTTCGCGAGCTCGCGGCCGTTCGGGCCCGGCAGGATCACGTCGGTGAGCAGAAGATCGACGCGCTCGGCGGCGTCGAGCGCCTGCAGCGCCGAAGGCGCATCGCCCGCTTGCAATACGACATAGTTTAATTCTTCGAGCGTCTCGGAGATGAAGGCGCGCACATTGTCGTCGTCTTCGACGACCAAGATCGCCTCCTTGCCATAGGCCTGCGGCGCGCTGACGCTTGGGCTCCGCTGCTCGCCGGACTTTTTGCCGGTGGCACGCGGCAGATAGATCTTCACTGTCGAGCCCTGCCCGGGCTCGCTGTAGATCTTCACGTGGCCGCCGGACTGTTTGACGAAACCGTAAACCTGGCTCAGCCCCAGCCCAGTGCCCTGCCCGATCTCCTTAGTCGTGAAAAAAGGCTCGAAGGCGCGCGTCACGACATCGTCCGGCATTCCCGTGCCGTTGTCGGTGACGGAAATCTGCACGTATTGGCCGGACCGCACCTCCGCATTCTTCGCGCAATAATCCTCGTCGAGCAGCACATTGCTCGCTTCTACAGTCAATTTTCCGCCGTTCGGCATGGCGTCGCGCGCATTGACCGCGAGATTGAGAACCGTGTTTTCAAGCTGCGCCGCATCGGCCTCGACTTGCCAGAGCCCGCCTGAGCCGACGACTTCGAGTTGCAGCGCCTCGCCAAGCGAAGAGCGCAGAAACGACGACATATGATTCAACAGCTTGTTGACGTCCAGGATCTTCGGCTCAAGCGGCTGACGGCGCGAAAACGCGAGCAGATGGCCGGTGAGCGTTGCCGCGCGCTGCGCGCCCATCAGTGCGTGGTCGACGGCGCGGTGCAGGCGCGCCTTGGCGCCGTCCTGCCAGGTTTCGAGCGTGCGCTTGGCGGTGTCGAGATTGCCGATGATGATGGTCAGAAGATTGTTGAAGTCGTGCGCCACGCCGCCGGTCAGCTGGCCGACCGCATCCATCTTCTGCGATTGATAAAGCTGCTCGCGCGCCGCATCGAGCCGCCGCTGCGTCTCGCGGCGCTCGGAGACGTCGCGCGTAACCTTGGCCAAGCCGATCAGCCTGCCGTCGGCATCCTCGATGCGCGTGAGCACCACGCTCGCCCAGAACCGCGTGCCGTCTTTGCGGATGCGCCAGCCCTCGGCTTCGTATTTGCCCTCATTGATCGCAGTCGACAGCGCGCGCACCGGAAGCCCGTCGGCGCGATCTTCCGGCGTATAGAACACCGAGAAATGCTGGCCGACGATTTCGTTCTCCTTGTAGCCCTTGATGCGCGCCGCCCCCGCGTTCCAATTGGTCACATTGCCTTGCGGATCGAGCATATAGATCGCGTAGTCGGTGACGCCCTGAACCAGCATCTGAAAGCGCTGCTCGCTCGCGTGGGTCGCCGTCTGAACGAGTTGACGTTCGAGTTCGCCGCGGCGAGCGCCGGCCGCGGCGATTTCGGCCGCAACCTCGTTCAATTCCCGCACCGGCACGGTCGTGGGCGGTACGGCTTCACCCCGCCCCAGCGCGCCGGCTTGCGCGGCGAGCGCGCCGGCGGCGTCGGCAAGCCGGCCCCCGAGGATGGAGGCCGCGCCGAGCGCGAGTATGGCCAGCGCCAGTCCAAGCAGGCTCAGCGCCCACAAGGTCCAACGCAGCTCGCTTTGCACCTCCGCGTCCGGAAGACCGACCCAGACCAGCCAGCCGGCAAGCTTGGAACGCGCGTAGGCAATGCGAATTTCGTAGCCCTGTTTATTGACGCCGCGCCAAGATCCTTCAGCGCCCTTCATTTGATCGACAAAATTTTTCGATGCCGGTCTTCCAACCCTGTCGTCGAATCCCTCACTTCGCGCCAAGACCGCATTGTCGCGATCCAGCATGCCGGCGACCTGATTTGGATTGATACTCTCGTTGAGGATGGGAAGGAGATGCCGCAGATTCACGCTCAAATGAAGGAAAGCCGCCACTTCGCCGCCAGTCACGATCGGAACCGTGATGAAATAGATCGGCTGCCGGGCAATGGTTCCGGTAATGACATTGCTGATATACGGCTTCTTGGCTGCGACGACCTCATCGTCGCCCTCGGCGGCGTCACGTGGCAACGGCGTGCCCCAGGGCACGCGGGTATTCATGAGTTGCTGGCCTGATTTGTCGCGCAGCAGAACGTCGACGCCGGTAAGGTCGCGGATCTTGGCGGCACTCGCATAGAGACTCGCGTAGTCGCGGTTCGCAATCGATTGGGCCGTAGCGAGCGTCTCGAGCGTGACCAACTGGCTCTGGATGTCGCGGTCGACGGATTGCGCCAATTGGCGCGCGTCGTTCTGCAGTCCTAAATCGATACGCGCTGTTTCCGAATCGTAGTAACGCCAGAACAGCACGCCCGCAAAGGCGACGACCGGAAGCAAAATCGCCAAGACCATGACAAAAAGGTAGCCCCGCATCGTGAGGCTACCTCGTGGACGGTCAGGCGACTTCAACAATCAGCTTCTCCGGGGAGACAGTCTCGCACTCCGTCGCCGCTTCGCCTACTCCCCGTGAACATAAGACGACAAAGCCTTCAGAACCCCGGCGCACGTTCGACCTGGTCGTACCAGTCGAACCCCATGTCTTTGACGATACGATTGCTCATGACGATGATGCGGCATTCCTCGCCGGCTTTGGCGAAATGCTGATGCATCGTGAACGGCGGGATGTAGACATAGTCGCCGACGGTCCATTCGAACTTCTTCGGCGTATCGGACCATTGCCAATCGAAAGCATCGAGGCAGTCCCATTTCAGGTCCCAGTGCAGGTCGTAACCTGAGCCTTCGACGACAAAGAACAATTCCTCCCACATGTGGCGGTGCTTGCCCGACTTCTCGCCGTCCTTGAGGAATTGCATATAGGCTTCGATGCAGCATTCCCGGGTGTGCATCTTTTGGTGCACGAGATGCTTGATCAGGCCGTCGGGCGAACGCTCCCACGGCATGTCCTTGGCCTTGATGACGTTCGGCAGCGTCGCGTAGTCGGCGCGGAATTTTTCCGACTCCACCATCGCCTCGGCGAGGAAATTGCTGTTGGCTGAGCCCGACAGCGCGGCTTGTTTGTCTTGGAACGAAGTCATGATTTTCCTGATCTATTTTTCCACGACGGCTCAGATGTCAGTCGGCGGATGGAATTCCGTGACCCCGGGCGGCAATTTGTCGGTCGGCCATTCCACCATCTTCTGAAACAGAAGATGCATGAACAGAAACAGCGGCTTCGCCTTGAAGACGAGGAGAATGCAGGACTCCTTGTCGTCGTCGTTGAAGTGCTGGTGCACGCAGCCATTCTCGACCAGCATGACGTCACCGGCTTCCCATTTCATGTGACGGCCGTCATGCACGTCGTGGCCATGGCCCTTGAGCACATAGAACACCGCGCTGTTGAGATGGCCGTGCTTCTGGCCGGCATTGAGCGGCGCGTAGCATTCGATATGGGACTCGATCGATTGCACGATGTTGACGGCGCTCGGCGAGATGACGTGCTTGCCGTACATCGCCGGTCCGCCCTTCCAGGGATGATCCTTGGCGGAATAAACCCGCGGCTCCTCGAGGAGCTGCTTATAGACGTGGCTGTAGGTGCCTTCGAGCGCGCGCACGAAAGTGCGCTTCTTGGCCCAGCGTTCCCATTTGCCATGTTTGATCTCGTCGGCGTCCTCCGGCGACGGCTTGTTGTGGCCAAGCCCGGGAGTTTCGTGTTCGAGCATTCCAGTCATGCGCGCTCCGTATTTTCGCGGTGCTGCGGCAAACGCGGGTTCCGCTGCGAACTGCCGAAAAACGGCCCCGCGTGGCGCTTCGCCGTGGTCCTTACGAGATTTCCGCAAGGCGCGCAATCGAGTGGCGAGACGCTGCGGCAAGGGTGGCGACAAGGTTGACGACAAGGCCTGTAGCGGCGCTGACGGAGCGCGCGCCGCAGGTTAGAATGACAAATAACGATGGCGGGGAGGATGGGGAATGAGGTCGAACGCGACCGGCGGAACCGGACGGATCGTGGCTGTGGTTCGCGGGCTTGGCGCACGCCTCGTCATGATAGCGCTCGTCACGGCGGCGCTCGTTATAGCGGCCCTCTTGCCGCAGGCGGCCCGCGCGCAAGACCCCGCCGCGTTCTATGCCGGCAAATCCATCGACCTGCAGATCGGCTATAGCGTCGGCGGCGGCTACGATCTCTACGGCCGGCTTCTGGCGCGGCATATCGGCCGGCACATTCCGGGCAATCCGACCATCGTGCCGAAGAACATGGAAGGCGCCGGCAGCCTTCGCCTCGCCAATTTTCTTTATGCCGCCGCCCCGCGCGACGGCACCGTATTCGGCACCACCGCCCGCGGCATCGCCTTCGATCCCCTCCTCAACCAGAACGGCGCGCAATATGACGCGACGAAGTTCTCCTGGATCGGCAGCGCCAATAACGAGGTGAGCGTTTGCGTCGCGCTGACAAATGTGGGCATCACGAATTTCGACGCGCTCTACACCAAGACGCTCACCATTGGCTCGACCGGGACCGCCGACGACACGTACCAGTTCCCAGCGGTGGTGAATGCCGTGCTCGGAACCAAGTTCAAGATCATTACCGGCTATCCCGGCGGCAATGACGTCAGCCTCGCCATCGAGCGCGGCGAAGTCGACGGCCGCTGCGGCTGGTCGTGGTCGAGCCTGACGACGACGCGGCCGACCTGGGTGGCGACCAAGAAGATCGTCGTCCTGGTGCAAATGTCGCTTGCCAAGCATCCCGAACTGCCCGACGTGCCGCTGATTATGGATTTGGCGAAAACCGAAGAACAACGCGAGATTTTCAAGCTGATCTTCTCGCGCCAGGTCATGGGCCGGCCGTTCCTCGCACCGCCCGGCATACCGGCCGACCGGCTGGCGGCGCTGCGCAAGGCCTTCGACGACACCATGGCTGACAAGGATTTCCTCGCCGAGGCCGCGCAAAATAAAATCGAAATAAACCCGGTGTCCGGCGAGCAGATCCAAGCGCTGGTCAAGGAAGGCTATCAGACCCCGCAGGACGTCGTGAAGAAAGCCGCGGCGGCGTTGCAGTAAGGACTGCTTCTCCCCGCATGCGGGGAGAGCTGAATTAGATCAGCCGGGAATATTCGCGCAGCGTCGGAAACAGATCGCCGAGCAGCGATTGCGGCCAGGCGACTTGCAGCCCCCACTGAAAGACGACCCAGCACAACAGCGTCGTCCCCAGGGCATAAGCCAGCGCATGCAGCCGCGGCTCGCCGAAGCCGAAGCTCATATAGGCGAAGACAAAGACCGCAATCGCCGGAATGAACCCGATCAGCGCGACCAGGGCGATGAATCCGGCGAGCCATGCGAAAAACGAGATCGCGCGCCACCGCACGACCTCGTCGGTCACGCCGAGATCGCTGACATGCGCGCTCACCTTTACGCCGGAATCGGCGTGCGCGATCACGGCTTGCTGCGGGCCGAGCAACTCGTAGACCAGATTGAGCACGGCGGCGACCAGCGCCATGCTGCAGGCGGTGAGCGGCACCAGCTTGGCGTCATGCGGCCAGCCCGCCGACGAGATGATCGCCGCGACGATGAGGACGATGACCGCGAGCGAAAAAGCGGACGCTGAGCCGAACTGGATCTTGCGGCTGCCGACTTGCCGGAACTCGGCGACGAGCGTCACTACGATCTGTGAGATCGGCCGGTACAGCGCCCAGACCACGCAAGCAAGAATCGCCAGCACCGCCGGCCGGGTGAGCCAGCCCCAACCGTAGAGTTGTGTCGAGATGAAAAGATAGCGCTCGAAAATGGCGCCGACCACGATGCCGAGCACCATCGGCGGCCGCGGCCAGCCGAGCCGCTTCATGATCCAGCCGATGACGCCGAAGAACAGCAGCGAAAACAGATCGCCCCAATCGTGCTCGCCGTCGAAAGCGGCGACGAACACCAAGGCGATGATGACCGGCAGAAGAATTTCCGGCCGGACGCGCGAGATTTGCGCGAGCCAGCCGCTGCACAAAATGCAGATCACGGCGCCGATGACATGCGCCAGCGTCAGGCTCCAGACGATCATGTAAGTGAGATCGAGATGCTTGGTCAGCATGTCCGGGCCCGGCGTCAGCCCGTGCATCAGGAAGGCGCCAAGAAGGATCGCCATCGACGCGCCGGCCGGCACACCAAAAGCGATGGTCGGCACCAGGTGGCCGCCCTCTTTGGCGTTGTTCGAAGACTCCGGCGCGATCACGCCGCGCACATCGCCGGTGCCGAACGTCTCCGCGTTTTTCTCGGTGCGTTGGGCATAACCATAGGCGATCCAGTCGATCACCGCGGAGCCGATGCCGGGAATCGCGCCCAGCCCAGTGCCGAGCACGCCGCAGCGCAGCACGAGCCACCAGTTGCGTCCAACGTCGCGCACGCCTTCCCATTGGTTCGAGAGATTGATGTCGGGCGCGTTGTCGCCGGCGATGCGCCTCCTCGACACCGCAAGCTCGGCAAGCTCCGGCAGCGCGAAAATCCCAAGCGTCGCCGGAATGAGCGGCACGCCGTCCCAGAGATAGAGCCAATCGAAGGTCCAGCGCAGCGTGCCGCTTTGCGCGCGCGAGCCGACCATCGAGATCATCAGCCCGAGACCTGCAGCGGTGAGGCCCTTCAGCGGCGCGCGGCCGGACAACGTCGCCACCATCGACATGCCGAACAGCGTGAAGGCGAGAAGCTCCGGCGAGCCGATGGCGAGCATGAGCGGCCGCAGCACCGGAATGCTGATCGCCAAGACGATCGCGCCGACAATGCCGCCGGCGAGCGACGACGCAAAGCCGGCGCCAAACGCACGCCCGGCTTCGCCCTTCTTCGCCATGGCATGGCCGTCGATCACGGTCGCCGCCGCGCCGACATGGCCCGGCACGCCGAACAGCACCGCGGTGATGAAATCCGACGACGTGATCACCGCCGCCATGCCGAGAAGAAGCGCAAAGGCGGTATATTCGTCCATGTTGTAGGTGAACGGGATCAGCATCGCCAAACCGACGATGCCGCTGAGGCCGGGGAGCACGCCGATAGCGAGACCGATCAAGACACCGAGGAACAGGAACATGAGCCGCGCCGGCTCAAGCAGGAGTTGCAGCGCGTGGAACGCGCTGGCCAACATATCCGGCTGCATGCGGCAATAACTCCCCTTGCTCCCCGCCGGCATCGCGCCTGAAACCGGCAGTGGCGTCAAGTGAATGATGGCACACCCATGATCGCACCGATGATAGCCATGCTAGGGTGATACTGGACTGGCCGATTGCCGCAGGGCAGAACGCTCCGCCAAAGGCGACGGCAAAGCTGCAATAGGGCGGAAACGCTAACTGGGGAAGGACGACACGTGGCCAGTGGACTTGCGCGTCACCGACTTGGGCGTCACCGACTTGGGCGTCATCGATTTGTTCGCGGCATCGCGGCTGCGGTCATTGCGGTCATCGCGCCTGCCGCCATCGTCTTCGCGCAAAGCGTGGAGGAGTTTTACAAGGGCCGCAATATGGACCTCTATATCGGCTATTCGACCGGCGGCGCCTATGACTTCTACGCCCGCGTCATCGGCCGGCACATGGGCGCGCATATTCCCGGCAATCCGACTTTGGTGCCGAAGAACATGGAAGGCGCCGGCAGTCTCCGTCTCGCCAATTTCCTCTACCGCGTCGCGCCGCACGACGGGTCCACGCTCGGCACGATCGGGCGCGGCATCGGCTTCGATCCGCTTCTGATCGGCCAGGGCGACGCTTTCGACGCGCAGAAATTCTCATGGATCGGCAGCGCCAACAACGAAGTCAGCGTCTGCGTGGCGATGAAAGATTCCGGCATCACCAAATTCGAGGATCTGTTCACCAAGGAGCTCACCGTCGGCGGCACCGGCACCTCGGCCGACACCGACCAGTTTCCGCGCGTACTCAACGGCGTGCTCGGCACCCATTTCAAGATCGTCGAGGGCTATCCCGGCGGCAATGACGTGGTGCTGGCGATGGAACGCGGCGAGGTCAAGGGCCGCTGCGGCTGGTCGTGGTCGAGCGTGAAGACGACGCACAAGGACTGGCTCGACGACAAGCGCATGATCATCCTGGTCCAGCTGTCGCTGGCCAAGCATCCGGAAATGCCGGACGTGCCGCTGGTCACCGACTTCGCCAAGACCGATGAGCAGCGGGAGATCCTCAAACTGATCTTCGCGCGCAATGTCATGGGCCGGCCCTATCTCGCGCCGCCGAATCTTCCGCCGGACCGGCTGGCGACGCTGCGCCAGGCCTTCATGGACACGATGACGGACAAGGACTTTCTGGCCGAGGCCGACAAGGCTCAACTCGAGGTCAATCCGGTGTCCGGCGCGGACGTCGAGAACCTGGTCAAGGATGTCTATGCCACGCCGCCCGACATCGTCGCCAAGGCCAAGGCGGCGGCAGCGACACAGTAATCGTCGTTCGCATCAGGCGTGCTTGATCGAAGCCGGCATCCAATTGACGGCGCGGCGCGACAACCTCGTATCGCTGGTTTCGCCGTCATAGTTTGACACGGCCGGAGCCTGCGTAAAGCTTGCCCGGTCGGCGAGACAGTTCACATTGACGACGGCGCGGGTTCCTGCGGCCGTCTCGCACACCGCGCCGATATAATTGCCGCAGCGGCGGCAGACATAATAGTCGGCGGTGCACGAGCCGAAACGGTAGGGCTCGACCAAGCTCCAATCGTCGGCCCACATTTCGAACAGCCCGTCGGGATCGGCGACGGTGCGCGTTGAATGCGCGCGGCAGAACGAGCAGGCGCAGGCGCGCAGCGGACTGTCTTGCGGCGCTTTCGATAACCGCAGGCGCACGTGGATATTGCCGCAATGACAGGTGCCGAGATGTTCCATGTTTCCGCTTCGGCTACAGGTCCAATATTCCGCGCATCATAGGCACGCAGCGGCCGCCGATCGACAGGGCGCCGATTTCGCCATTGCGCTTTTCGGCCGAAGCTTCGAGGAGGCTCGGACGACCCATGTCGACGCCTTGGGCGATACGGAGTTGCAGCGTTAGATCGCGCGCGGGGTTGAGGCTCGCCAACAGGCCCGCCAGCGCGACATTGGCGCTCCCCGTCGCCGGATCTTCGGGCACGCCGTAGAGCGGCGCAAACATGCGCGCCGCAATGTCGGCGCCGCCATCTTGATCTTTGACATAGAGCAAGATGCCAGTCGCGAGGTCGGGTTTGACATGGGCGGAAAATATCTCGGTGCGCGGCTGCGCCTTGGCGAGCGCCGCGCGGGTCTTCAGTTCGGCGAAGACGAAGGCGGCGCCGCAGGAGGCCACGCACGGCGCGTGACCGGCGGTCTCGATATCGGCTGAATCGAGCGAACATGCCGTGGCGATGAGGTCCGGCGCTATCTGATCGCCGAGATTGAGCGGCTGCGGCGGCTCAAGCCGCGCGCCGACAATCGAAGCGCCGTCTCTGATCAAATCAAGCCGCACCAGACCAGCCTTTTCCTCGAATGTCAGCGGTTCGCCGACAGCGCCTTTGCCCTCGGTCGCCAGCACAAACGCGGTGCCGACATTCGGATGCCCGGCAAACGGCATTTCGAAGCGCGGCGTGAAAATCCGCACCTTTGCCGTATGCGTAGCGTCTTGCGGCGGCAGCACGAAGGTCGTCTCGGCGAGATTGAACTCGGCGGCGATGGATTGCATCTGCGCCGTCGTCAGCCCTTCGGCGTCGAGCACGACGGCGAGGGGATTGCCGCCGAATTTGGTCGCGGTGAAGACATCGACAGTGACGAATTCGAGGCGCATCGCAATCTCTTTTGTCTTCGAACGATGGCTCTTCTAATTTCGAGCAACGACACTGACGATGATTTACGATCTATCGCCGATCAGCAACAGGTCCGAGTCGTCCTTCAGCGCCACGCCCGACAGGCCGCGCATACGCATGGCGCGGAGAAGGTGCGTGAGCTTGAAAGCGGCGGCATCATAATCGATGCCTTCCGGCCGGATATTGGAGATGCAATTGCGCTCGGCGTCGTTGCTCTGCGCGTGCGGCTGCCACGTGAGATAGGCGCCCATGCTGTCCGGCGCCGACAGCCCCGGGCGTTCGCCGATCAGAACCGCGACGCACTTGGTCGAGAGCGCGGCTGCGACGGCGTCGCCGGCGGCGACCCGGCCGTGGCGGACGATGACAAGCGGGGCGATCTTCCAGCCTTCGGCGCGCAACGCGGCCATCGTACGGCAGAGGACTGGCTGCGCGTGAAGTTGCACGGCCCGCGCCGATAATCCATCGGCAATGACGAATGCGACATCATAGTCGCCGCGCTGCGCGGCGAGCGCCGCGTCCGCGCCGGCCGCCAGGCTGCGGCCGAGATCGGGCCGCATCAAATAGGTCTGCCGATCCGCCGCCGCGCTGGCGACGGAAATGACCGGGGCGCCGAGCGCGGACAAGTCCGCCGCCAATTTCGTTGCATCGAGCGGTGCGTGCACGGCGTCGCGGGCGCGGGCGTGCGCGAGCTGGAAATCGAGCATGTCGCGGGTCGCAAGCGACGCACCGGCGCGCGAGAGCCCGATGCGAGCTGCGGTCAGCCGGCGCAGGTCCGTCCAAATTTTTTCCTTCTCAGGCGTCATGGCATCTATTTACGCATGATCTTTTCCGAAAACCGGTTCCCACTTTTCGGGATCATGCGTGAGCAGCGCCCGAAAATGGCGCGGCAAATCGCGCGGACGGATGCGATCGGCCGCGTCGATGAAACCTTGCCGCGCCAGCCAGGCCTCGAATTCCGGCGCCGGGCGGCGGCCGAACAGATCGCGCATGGTGAGCGCGTCGTGAAACGACGTGCTCTGATAGCCGAGCATGATGTCGTCGGCGCCGGGCACGCCCATCACGAAATTGACGCCGGCGGCGACTAGAAGCGCCAGCAGCGCGTCCATATCGTCCTGATCGGCTTCGGCATGATTGGTGTAGCAAACATCGACGCCCATCGGCACGCCGAGAAGCTTGGCGCAAAAATGGTCCTCAAGCCCGGCGCGGGTGATCTGCTTGCCGTCGAACAGATATTCCGGGCCGATGAAGCCGACCACGGAATTGACGAGGAGCGGCTTGAACGCCCGCGCCACCGCATAGGCGCGCGCTTCGATGGTCTGCTGGTCGGCGCCGTGATGGGCATTGGCCGAGAGCGCGCTGCCCTGCCCGGTTTCGAAATACATGACGTTATCGCCAACCGTGCCGCGGCGAAGCGACAGCGCGGCGTCGCGCGCTTCTTTCAGCAGCGCGAGATCGATGCCAAAGCTCTTATTCGCCGCCTCGGTGCCGGCGATCGACTGAAACACCAGGTCGACCGGCGCGCCTTTGCCGATCAGGCCGAGCGTGGTCGTCACATGCGCCAAGACGCAACTCTGCGTCGGGATGTCGAGCTTGGTGATGATCTCGTCGAGCATCGACAACAGCGTGTGCGTGTTTGCCGGACTGTCGGTCGCCGGGTTGATGCCGATGACGGCATCGCCGGAACCGAGCAGCAACCCGTCGAATACACTGGCGGCAATGCCGCGCGCGTCGTCGGTCGGATGATTGGGCTGCAGCCGCACCGACAGGCGGCCGGGCAGACCCAAAGTGTTGCGGAACGCCGTGACCACCGAGCATTTGGCCGCAATCGCCATCAGATCCTGCAAGCGGCAGATCTTGCTCACGGCCGCCGCCATTTCCGGCGTGAGGCCTCCCGCCAGCGCCGCCAGCACGGGCGCTGTGGTCTCGTCGGCGAGAAGCCAGTCGCGAAAGCCGCCGACGGTCAGATGCGCGACCGGCGCGAAGGCTTTGCGGTCATGGCTGTCGATAATGAGGCGGGTAACCTCGTCGCTCTCATAAGGAACGATCGCTTCGTTGAGGAATGTCGCAAGCGGCAGATCGGCGAGCGCGAATTGCGCAGCAACGCGTTCTTCGCCGCTGTCCGCGGCGACACCGGCAAGCCGGTCGCCGCTGCGCGGCGGCGACGCCTTGGCCAACAGCGTCTTAAGATCGGCGAATGCGTAGCGGCGGGTTCCGAACGTCGCGCTATACATAATGAGGTCTCGAAAATTGAAAGAGCGCGCGGCGATTATACGGAGTCTTGAGGCCCCGTGGACGCGAAGATTTTAGGCTGAGAGCGCCAAAAACCTTCTCAACCTGGCGGCCGCCGTCAATTGGCGGTGTCGAAGCCGACCGTAATGCGCACGCGCAGCGCGTCCTCGCCGACGGAGATCGACACCGGCGCCGGCATGGCGGCGGACATTCTTGCCATTATCGGCATCGGCGGCGCGTAGCCGGGGTCTTCCGTGATCCACAGCACGCGGCCGAGCGTCAGGCCGGAGGCCTTCGCATAAATCTCGGCTTTGCGCTTGGCGTCGGCGACCGCGGCCTCGCGGGCCTGATCGAGGATTTTCGACGGATTGGCATGCAGGAATTCGATATTGCCGACATTGGTCACGCCGGCCGCGACCAGCCGGTCGAGCACATCGCCGACCTTGCCGATATCGCGGATCGTGACATTGATCTGGTTGCTGACGCTGTAGCCTGACAGCTTCGCTTCGCCATGCGGGTCCGGCGGTGCGTAGATCGGCTGAATCGAGAAGCGCGACGTTTGGATGTCTTTCTGGGCGATGCCTGAGTCGATCAGCCCCGACGTCATGGCGGCCATCAGCTTCGAATTGGTATCGGTCGCCTCTTTGACCGACTTGCCGCGCGTCGTCACGCCGCCTGAGACCTCGGCATAATCCGGCGCAACGCTGACGCTGCCTTCGCCAATCACGACCACACGTCCATCGGGCGCGGACGGCGCCTGTTGAGCCGGCGCGGATTGTTGTTGCTGCGCCTGGGCCGCGCCGACCAAAAAGATCTCCGCGACCACAAAGACAGAGGCGAGACATGAAGCACGAAGCGCTGCGAAGAAAATGCGCAGTGCCGCGACGCGCGATGCCGGCATAACGACCTCCCTGATCCTCCGCATCATGCCGCGGAGCTAACGGACACAAAGTGTTCGAAGCGAGGCACTAGAGCGTGATCCCGAAAAGTGGAAACCGGTTTTCGGATAAGATCATGCTCAAATGAACAATCCAAATCAGATCAGGACCCGCAGCTCAGAGCGCGGTCGCCGAGACGGCAATGGTTGAGCGGCTTGGCGTTAACGTCAAACAGCGTGCCGCTCCAGGTCGTCGCATCGACGCGGTCCCAGACCATGTAGCCAAAGCCGGAATAGGTGACGGCATTGACGGCTTTAAGGCCGTTGATGTCGGCGCCGGCAACGCTCGCTTTCGGCACGCCTTCGAGATTATCCCCGCCGGTGCCGACCACGAGCTGCGGCGGCCGCGCGCCGCCGAAATCGACCGCCTGAAAGAAGTGGATATGGCCGGCGACATACATGCGCACGCTCGCCGGCATATCGGCGCCGAGCGCCGCCTGCAGCACCTTGTTGGAGACGATGTTGACCTCGGGGTCGCCCGGCTTGGCGAGCATGGCATTGACCGGCTTATGCGCCACCAGCCAGGCATTGTTTGGAATCTTGGCGAGCACGTCGATCAACTGACGGCGCACGATCGGGACCTGATCGCTATCCGGTCCGGCAGTGTCCTTCACTTTGGCGCTATCCACGACAACCAAGCCGAGATCGCCGAGCCGCACCACATAATCGCCGGTCAAATCGCGGCACGCCGTTTCCATCGGCGCGGGATCGAGAAAGCGAAACCAGCCCTCGCCGGCACGGCTGCAATCTTCATGATTGCCACGCACCATGACCCAGGGCGCAGCGGCGAACAGCGGGGCGACCGGCGCGAAAAAATCAGCGTTCCAGGGCGCCCAGCCATAGCCGGACGGACTGCCGGCGCATGCCGGGATTACCGGCCGGGCAAGCCTCCTCGCGGTATTCGTAATCGCCGACATGGATGACCAGATCGGGCCAGGCGGCGGCCGCAGCCGCGACGACTTTGGCAAACGGCCACGCGTTCGGGTCGTTGCAGGCCTGTGTCGGGTCGCCGGTCTTAAGCCGGCAGCCGGTATCGCCGAATATCACGATACGCTGGGGATTGGGCCGCTGCAGCGGCAGCGGCTTGCCGTCGAGGACCGCAGCAATCGCGCCCGGGGGCACCGCCAGTTCGCAGCCGCGCACCGGGAATTGCGCCGGACTGACATTGCCGAAGCTCTGCCCAGGCTCGGAGCGGACGTTCATCGGCACGGCCGTGCCGTCGAAGGTCACCGACGGGCAGGCATCATCGGTGACGGCACGGACGCTCGACGCGCCGTCCGGGCCAAGCTCGACCCATTGCGCCAAGATTTTTGCTTGCGCCTGGGGCGCCGCCGCCAACACTGTCGCCGCCGCTACAATCGCACTCAGCAAGGCGCGCTTACGCTGCCTCATATTGCTTCTCCCCAAGCGCAAAGCCCCGCCGGACCATATTACAGTTTCGACGACAGATATGCGTCGAGGTAACGGTCCCTTCTGTAATCGGAACGTTGCCGTCAAGCCCTCGCTAATGAACTACCGCAGTCGACCCAAAGCGACCTGACGCGTCGGCGCGATCCGTCGGGCGAGTTGCGTAATTAGGCAGGAACGTACGTCAACCTGATCGCGCCCTCGCCGATTAAATCGCTGGCCACAAGGCGGAGCGGCGGCCGGGGGCCGGCGAAGAATGGCTTGCCGCGACCAAGCACGACGGGGCGGAAGTAGAGTCGATACTCATCAATAAGACCAAGGTCGGTCAGGCTTCGTGCCAGGTCTGGTCCGCCAACTTCAATCTCCCCAACGAGCTGGGCCTTCAGCCCGCGTATCACCGCCTCGACGTCATCCGCGACAAGTGTGGCGTTGGGGCCGACTGACTTCAACGAGCGCGACACGACCCACTTCGGTTGGCTCCGCCACGCCGCCGCGAAGTCGCGCTCCTCCGCGTCCCACTCAGGACGATCTTCGTCCCAATAACGCATCACCTCGTACATGCGGCGACCGTACACGCTGCCGGCCAGGTCGCGCACTTGCTCGGTGAAGTGACGAAAGAGCGAGGGACCAGGCGCAAATTCCTGGTGGTCGACATAGCCGTCCAGGGACTGGTTCAATCCGAAGACGAGCTTCGCCATGCTACAAAATCTCCACTCTATCGCGATGACCAGGTCCAACTCGGCGTTTCGTCGTCCGCGGCAATTGTCTCGCCGAGCTGTTTCTCCAGCACGATACGCTTCACATCGGCTGCTTTTTCGAGAGCGGCCACAAGTGGCGTGGCATGGGACACGACGATAATTTGCGAATGTTGCGAAGCTTGCGCGATGAGCCGCCCCAACGGCGGCAACAGATCGGGGTGCAGGCTCGTTTCCGGTTCGTTGAGCACCATGGGACGCGCGCCAATTCTTTCGCCCGCCAAAGCTAGCACGCGGAACAGAAGCGTGGCGTGCGCTAGGACGCGGGTTTCGCCCGCCCGATCCGCCGCGGGCCGTGATCGGTGACGCCGAGATGCGTCTCGAGCGCCGCGCGATCGGCGGCGAGCGTGCCGCTGTCGGCGGCGTGAACCACGCAGCCGCGCTCCAGAATAATGGCGCGGTCGGTGACCGGGAGAATCTTCTTGGCGTTCTGCTCGACCAGGATCGCGGAGACGCCTTCGTCGCGGATGATGCGGCGGAGCGCCGCCAGCAACTCGTCGACGATAATCGGCGCCAGGCCTTCGAGCGGCTCGTCGAGCAACATGACGCGCGGATTGAGCACCAGGGCGCGGCCGACGGCCAACATTTGTTGTTCGCCGCCGGAGAGCTGGTTGCCCATATTCTGCCGCCGCTCGCCGAGCCGCGGAAACATCGTATAGACCTTGTCCGGGGTCCAGCGCCCCGGCTGTGCCACCGCGGTGAGATTTTCGTGCACGGTGAGCGACTTGAAAATGTTGCGCTCCTGCGGCACCCAGCCGATGCCGCTATGGGCGCGCTGTTCCGGACGCATCTTGGTGATATCCGCGCCGTCGAGCGCGATCTTGCCGCCGAAATAATTGGTCACGCCGACCACCGTATTGATCAGCGTGGTCTTGCCCATGC
>CAWEMR010000014.1:0-13375 GCA_963810085.1 uncultured Alphaproteobacteria bacterium
ATCACGCGGTTGCAAATATCGAGGACGGTCAGTTGGACGTAGAGTTTTCATGACCAACCGTATCAGTTTGAGGGCCCGTAACTCGCCGGGTTGAATTGTCCCGTCGGCAACAGCGACCCTATCAGCAACGCGAACCACAACGGATGCCAACGAGAGGCCAGCTAAGGGACGAAGTGCATCCACGATCACGTTCGCGCTGTTCCGACCTTCAAGTTGTCGCGTGCAATTATCGAAAGCTTCGGCGATCTCGTTTCGTGAGATGGTTGATACAAATCCCTGTTTCTCGATGAAATCCAACAATTCTTCGCGTTCAACGGACTTTCAGCTGACCGTCGGAGAGCGCCACGAGTGCGCCGGCGGTGACCAACGCCTGCATCACCTCTTCGTCGCGCCGATTGGGCTGGTCGCCAGTCTGCTCAGTAGCTGTGCTCGGGCGAATGAATTCGTCTACCATGGTGATCCTCTTCTGTAATGCGCCGTGGGCGCGCCAGAGGAACACAGGCCAGTCTTGTCGGGATGATGAGGTTTTTAGAGCCCCGATGTCGACCGACCCGGCGCGACCAGCGCGGGACAGTTGATCCGACATCGCGAGGTTGGCCGATAACGATCGACGTCCTCGCCAGAGGGGCCCGGATTTAAACTTCTGTGATCAACTTCGTAGTTTTGTGCTTCGACCGAATTAGGGCAATCCGGCGCCAGCGCTGCGACGCGCTGTCGCGCCTTTCGCACAGTGTCTGATAACGATCACGTGATGATCCGCTTCGCAGTGGCCGAGAGCGCGACAGCAATCGACGCGGCTCAACGGGAATTGCGCCTGCGACCATCCCAATGAACCCACGCGAACATTTCAATTACTCGCTTGTTCGCTAAGGGTGCTTTTTTCAGCCGTTTTAGCCGGGCTTGCTGTCGGTCATTGGCGTCCGGCACAACGCAAGCGTGCGGAAGCGGTGCGACGGGTTCGCGAAGTTTTGATCAAGGAAGTTGGTTGCTTAATCCGCGAGTAACTCGAAGACAATAACTTCGGCCTCATGAAAAATCGTTCTGGACCGCTCAAGCGCCGAGAATTTAATATCAATGTCGCTTTCGTTTCGATGCTTTTCCTATTGCCGTATTCGGTGGGACGGACTTAGGATTCCACGAATCCGGCTGCTCAGACTTATGTCGTACAAGGATCGACGACGTTTGCGCACCGCGTAATGGAGCCGCATCAACACGCTATTGAATCAGCTTCCGGTCACAAGTTAACTGTCGTGCCCAACAAGTCGAGTTGAGGCCTTCTCGCTTTGTTCGAAAAGTCCGGCGATTTTGCAATGATCTCAGGGCCCCTTGAAAATGAAATCAAAGCTCTGAAATCGGACTACCCGGATCTACCATTTGGCCGGCTCCAAACTTTCAATATAGCGAACGCGCGTATGGCGTTTGCGGTCAATCGAGACAATCCGGTTCACAAGATAACCGACGAGAATATGCGCCACATCTTGCTCGGCGAGATTACAAACTGGCACGACATCGGAGGCCCAGATTTGCCGATTAAAATTGTGATGGTTCAGGAGGGCGGAGGAGTTCAGGCCTCGATTGAGAACGACCTGCTCGCCGGCAAGGGCATAAACGCTCCAAATTCCATTCTTGTACAGGCTAGCTCGCAGGTCATCCACATCACGGAAATAATGCCCGGAGCATTGGGCCTATCGCAGCAAGGTATCGTGACGAAGTCAGATGCGGTCGAGTTGCGAACGGAACACCCGATCGAACAGCATCTCGACCTCGTAACCTTGGGCGATCCTACCGCCGAAATGCGCAAAGTCATCGACGCCGTCCGACAAGTCATGAATGAGGTCTCGGGATAGCGCCATCGTTCTGGGCGCAGCCGCCCAAACTTATGTAGCATTCGCGGCCATCCTAGGACTGCTCCTGGCGGACAATCTCCCGCGCAGGGCGACACACAGCACCGCTCTAATCGGAACTCAGCAGCTGGAATTTGACGTGAACGGGATATTTCTCGAATGTTTCACGGCGTAGCAGGGGCACGTCATGCCGTCGAGCTTGTCTTTTGGGCAGTGATGATGTTGAGCTCTGTTTCTAGAGCGGCGATGCGCTGGCGCAACTCCTCTTCTGAAAGCTTCATGAATGCACTCGCTGCTCTGTCGGCAAGCTCGGCCAACATGGTCCGTTCGTCGTGGTTGAGATCATTGCCGGTCAAATGCGGTCCATAGAGTGCGAGTGCCACGCAGCGTAGCTGATCGCCAATCGGGACCGCGCAGATCGGCTGCATCAGGCCCTTAGGCAGATGACTGCGCACGGCAGCCTCGGAGTTGACGCTGAACGGGTGGTGGACGCGCGCCAGTTCGAGCATCGGATCGCTTGGATCGAGCACTTGTGCTTCTGCGTCATTCCAACCCTGATCCGACGCGGTGCGTCGGAATATTCGATTTTCCTCGCGAAAGACGCTTGCGGAGGCAAGACTCAATGCATTGCGTACCCCCTGGACAAGATAGGCCTCGATCTCGGCAAAATTTGTCGCATTGAGAACGGCATTGCCGAGCTGTTCTCCCGTTTCCGCGATGGCACGACTGAAGAGCCGATCGACGTGATGGACAGCGATGTCATGAACCTTTGACATCAGGAAAAGCGTAGCCGCCGCGATCAAAATCCAGACCCAGGCCGGCAACGCGACACTTTCGCTGATGACCTCGCGGACGTAGTCGATCTCTCGATGGAGGAACAGGATCGGCAAACTGAGGATGAGACCAAGGATGGTCACGCGACGCAGCGGGATGCTCACAGTAACGACATAGGGCCGGCGCACCGCCTCACTGACGAATAGGCAGAGCACGCCATTGATGAGATAGATGAGCCCCCAGAGCTGTTCGGGCGGGGAATAATCTTTCCAAATAAGATTGAGCAAGGTCGTGGTGGTGCCAGCGTCTGCGAGCACTAATGCCGGAAGGCCGATCAGGCACCCCCAAATTACCCAACGTAGCCGCTGAAAGTCCTGGGGCGGCAACTCCCTTTGCCGAGCCAACAGTATCATGAACGCGCAGGCTGCAACGACAAGCCCGCTCAATACTCCCAGCCTAGTAATGATCTCTGTCGGATAACCGAAGAGATTTGCGTAACTCAACGCCAGCAACAGCGCGACCAAGATCCCGACCGTGGGGAGCGACAGTTCGACCGACCGCCAGCGCTGGGTCATCACGCCGTTTGGCGCCCGTAGTGCGAAGGCGATAAAGCCGGCGGACCCCGCGCCCTGCGCGATTGCGCCGGCAATGTTCTGCGCCAGCAACGCGGCCGGAGCGTAGTGCAACAAGAACGCATAAAATTTATAGGACTGGCCGGGGTTGAACCAAATTACATAAAGAAAGAATCCCCACGTCATGACACCAGGCTTGGTCAAGACCAACCAGCCAGCGGCCAGAATGACGAGGATCGCGGCCAGCTGGTCGAGCAGTAAAACCAACAAAACGGGCCAACTGTACGGCCGTTGTTTGGCGACTATATCGACTTGATAGGCCGGTCTCTTTGGGCTTGCGACAAATGACAATTCGGCTCGTTCGCCATCATTGACGAGGCGCATGCCTCCAAGCGCCGCCATCGCACTCGAGCATGTAAGCGTGCGGAGTTGAATGCAGCGCATTTGGGTCAAGTCCAGACGATCGCCGGGTCGCACCCCTGCCTGAAAAGCAGGTGACGCTGCGTCATTCGGAAAAGGTCCCCGAACGTCGGTGACCAGGCCATCATTATTAGCGTAGAAGCCGAATGAGCCGAGAGGTTGAACCAGACGGTAGAGATCAGGAACTACCATCGCCAGCGCCCAGAGCGTGAGCGCCAAAAGGAGAATGAAATATTTGCCGCGTGCTTGGCCCTGCATTCGGGCGTCGAACCCATGGCTGGCTGGCTAAGATTACTATCCGCGGCCGATAGCGTAGTAAAGATCACTCGTGGCAGAGGTCCTATTCAATCGCCATTATTGAGGGCGAATAAGATCTGGGCGGCTTGACGAAGAGTTGTTTCGTATCGACCGATCCGGTCGAGGGCGCACCTCCAAGTGCCTGAGAATGCCTCGGGCGCGATGCTTCCTTAACGGTTGCTAGAGATTTGGGTTCGTTTTCGAATTTCAGCTCGGACAGATTGCGTCGCTTGTCCTGAGCAGCGAGTTGATCCGCGCCACGCGAGCGCCTCTTGCGATGGGATCAGCGCGGCCTACAGAGACTTCATCAATTTCGCTACCGACGATTAAGCGGCTCGAGTCCCAGGCAGGCACCATGGCGTCGCACATGTCGACCGTGCTTGCACTCAAGAAGGCGATTGCGGGGGTAGGCGTCGACTTTATCGAGGAGAACCGTGGCGTGGCGGCGCCGGTGTTCGCTTGCGCGGAGTAGCTTCACCCTAGCTAAACACGAGACCACAGAGCCCAACGAGAATAAAATATCGCTGATTATCGGGCGCGCCCGTGGCCGGGCCTGGCATAATAGAAGCTTCACTTATCTTTCTTCGACTTCTGCGACTCGGCTTCCTTGGCCAATCGAAGCGCTTTTAACCGCTCCATCTTTTCGCGAGTGGCGGCAGCGTGAACTTCATACTCGATCGGCGCCTTACGACGATGCCGCGCAGGCTCCTGTCGCTTAAACGTTTTCTCTGCCCGCTGTCGGTCCTTATCTGAAGTCAAGAATGCCTCGCCTATTCGAGAGGGCTGTTATCCAGTTCGCCATGTGCAGTTCTTGCAAGACGTGATGGCGTTGAAGGTCAGCTGATTGCTATCAGTAGGCCTGCGAGCACTAGGCCGCCGAGAAGCACTGACCAATCTACGAGATTAAGACCTAAGAGCCGGCCGGCTGCCGTCTTATGCGCGAACATTTCGACGTTTACTCGCTTCTTCGAAAGGGTGCTTTTTTCCATTGCAGACCGGATTGCACTGTAATCGCGAAGCTAATCGAAACGACGCAAGTAGCAATCAACCGGCGTCCAAATCTCCGCCAAATTCATTGTCAACCTTACGCGATATGGTTATTGCAGCCGTTTCTATAGGCATTTGTTTCACTCTTTCTGCTTGCGGCTGATCGACGTTGCCAGCGCTACGCGCGCAGAAGCTCTTTCTCGCACTGAGCGGATGAAGTGATCAGACTGATCCGCTGACGGCGTTGCGATTCATAAAGAACGCATCAGTTTGTAACAGCGGGATCTGATCCACATCGCCCATCCCCTCAAACCTGACGAGCGGGTGCCAAATCGAATCCAAAAATTGCGATCCATCCAAGGTTCGTATGGTTCAAAGCTTTCCGTTTGTATCGATGGACAAAAGCATTTTTGCATTGGCGATGCGAGAATAGCTGCCATACGGGAAAAACTGCTGTTGCAAATTGCCAGGTAGTCTGCTTGTCGGAGAATTTCGAAATCGCGGACATGTTCGGGAATTGCCGGTATCCTCGGGCCGAGTGTGGTTGGAATGGTCTCAAATTCCCGGAAAAGCGGCAATATCGCGTCCGGCTCATCCGTCGCAACATATAGAACCGGATCGTGAAGGCTCGGCCAGAGGGCTCGCAGCCATGCAATGTACCATTCCTCTGGTACCAGACGAAACCAAGGCCAGTTCGGTTGCTGAAGCTCGCGATAGTCACCGCGCCTGACGTGAATCGCGACTAGTGTTCGTCGGCCAGCGTGCGTCACCTCGTGGCGCCAATCGTCGAACGTACTTTGGTGTTCGGCTGATAGCAAAAACATGCGCCTTAGTAATGGTCGATGTTTCTGCCAACACTCGGGAATTTCCTGGAAATAACCCCATAGATCAACGTCAACCGGCGGCTCAGCCATCTTCCAAAGCACTTGGTCATCCTGACTAAAGGCGCTGAAGCGTAGTTCAGGGAGATCGAGGCCCGCACAGGACGGATCATCGAGGCCAAAAAGCTGGCTCCCTTCCCACGCCGGCGTTGCTGCGCTCAGGCCATGCCGCAAGGCGTAGAGTTTCACAAATGCATATTGAAACAGTTGATTGGCGAAACGGCCGTTCTTTCCCAGACTGGACACCGTGACGCGGCCGCGTGACCCGACGCCGAGGCTGTGTGCTGACCGAACGGCCTCACTGCTCACAAAACAACGCACCTCGCCGGCCGCAATCTGGACGCAGCCAATGCCCACGAGACCCAAATCGAACAAAATACGCTGCAATTTCCATATAGTACCATCCATCGCTTCGCTTAAATCCTGTGACAGTAGAATTGCGACGGCGCGAAAGCAAAAATCGTCAACAAGCTGAACAAGCATTTCGCTCAGGTTGTGAGCGGGCGAGATAAGGACCACTTCGCTGGTAGCGTCGCTGATAAGTTCGCGTGCCTGTCCGGCGAGGCTCTCAAGCGTGTGTACCAGTCTGTCATCAGAGCCGGCAGCCACCGGCCGCAGCGGTGTGCGCGCGACGATAGCCGTATCGGCGTCTACGTCGGCGCCAAGTCTAAGCAAAACGGCTTCATCGGCGGCGGCGGTCGGCGACGCATCCGCAACGGCTTTTTCATCTGCCAGCCCCGGTTGATACCCAATGGCAATGATGGATCTAAGCGGGATCGAGTGGTCACGAAATGGCTGCAGACCCGCTACGACTTCGGGGCGGAGGTATTGCCTCCGAGTGTCGATGGCAATCCCTCCGCTTTCGCATCGTTCGCCATCGATGGCTCTCATGAGGATCCGCCAGCGACCAAATTCTGGAATTTCTAATGAAAATCACATCGTATAGCTTTGAGCAAGGAGCCATTGTCGGCACTCACAGCTGGGGGGCGCCTCCAAGAGCGGCTATGAACTCTCATCTGACTAGACGCCTATGTTTGCCGCTGGCGAAACGAAGGCAATATTTCCCCTAATTCCCCGATCTTGTCGGCTTGCCACTCGCTCCGTCAGGCCCGAGGGCTTTATCGACGGCCATCTGCGGCTGAGCGAAGCCACGTCGCCTGCGTCTTTTCCGCGAATTGCAGCGAGCACCGCATCGTCGACGACCTACCGATTATTGGGCTCTACGGAAAGTGAGCTGGAAGCGCCGGCGGCCGCCGCCGAACTCACTTTTCTTCATCTAAGCCAAAGAAATACTTCACTCGCATGAGCCGGCGATGCGCCCGAGGGCAACATCGTCACCTGTGCCGATGTCGTCCAGCTCGCCAATCAGCCGGTCGCACAATTGGGCAGATGTGAAGCTTGTGTTAGACGGGCTAGGCACGAAACATTCAACTTACGAAATCCGCTTTCTTTTGCTAGCCTGTAAGCATCGGCTCGGCCCAGGGCCGCTTGACCAGGGAGGCTGGCTATGCCGCGCATTGGCTATATCGATGACTCCAAAAAGAGCCCGCAGATCAATGCCATGATTGAATCTGCTAAAAGGACTGGGGCGCCGGATCCGCGCGTGGTCAGCATCATGACCCGCAGCGAAGTCGGCACCGCTTGGGTCGAGTGCTGGAACAAGGTGCTCTACAAGGGCGTGTTGCCCCACAAACTGAAAGAAATGTGCCGCATCAAGATTTCGGTTGCGCACCAGTGCGGCTATTGCTCGACCGTGCGCTCCAACGTGGCCAAGGCGGAAGGCCTAACTGAAGATATGATCACCGATCTTCTCGGCTCGTATCAAACTAGCATACATTTCACGGCGCGCGAAAAGGCTGCGCTGCATTATGCTGACCTTTTTAAACAGGGCGAACACGCGATCGACAAGGACGAAGTCTACGATGAACTGAAAAATTATTTCAGCGACGAAGAGATCATAGAGCTCGGCATGCTCTGCGCGCAGACCGATGGCGTCGGTAAATTAGTAAAGTCGTTAAATGTATTGAGCTGGGAGGACGCCTGCGCGCTCAATCCGAAGCTGACGCAAGGTGTTGCCGCCGAAGCGGCAGAGTAGTGGGCCGCGCACATTTCGCCAGTGCTGAGGAATGTCCGCTTTCGGGCGTGAAGCGGACATTGCAGTTCGGTGACAGTCATGTCCGCTTCATCCGAGAATCAGCGCTGGCCCAAACCCGCACGGTAATGACCGAGAAATGCGATCGCGTTGTCCCGTCGACGGAGAGCACCCCAAGGGTGACGAGATCGGCATAAGAACCGACGTAGCGATAGCAACCACGCGCAATCAGAAAGGCCTCAAGACGACGGTTGATTAGTTCGGCGAACATTTCTTTGAATTCTTCGCTTATCCTTCGTCTCCGAGACTTTCGTAGGCGAGCTTTGAGTCGCTGCCAAGCATATCCCCGCCGCTGCGATCGCCCACACCCATCCGAGCATCAGCACTGGGCCAATCGGTTGATAAAATATCCCATCGATCGAATGAAGTGACACCGTCTCGATTGCAAATAGGAATAAAACTGCAATAGTTATGCTCGCAGCTACCCGCGCGGCGCCTCCGGCAACTCGACGCCAAAGGAGGAATAGCGATAAAAAACCGAGGGCAAGAATTGATATAACGATAATTCCCTGGATCGAGCCGTGCAACTCGCCGTAAAGATCTTCTGTCTTCAGCAACGTTCTTACGAATTCGGTGATAGAAAAACGTAAGCCGAAATAGATCTCCATGAGAAAAAGACAATTGATCAGTGCCAGCACCTTCCAAGTGCTCTTATCGCGCGCCCCCGAATGCCACGCCGCGATCAAGCAGGCGATCGTTGCCGTAGCGAAAGACAGCAGGCCGGCCAGCTCCGTCGGATTTGTGATGAATCGATCGAGCATCGTCGACCTGATGGTCTACACTTCGGTCGCCTGCGCAAGCCTAATAGCGACGCGGCAATGATCCAAGCGGTATTTGCCGCCTTCGGGTTCGCAGCCCTGCTGGTTTTCGGCTTTGTCCCAGCGGCGCTTGCGGTAGCGGTCACGTGTTTTGCCGGCTGGCTCCTATTGCCCGTGGGCAATTTTCCCGCAGGATCGGCCGATGCCGTTTACCCATACTGGATCACGGGCGCGGCTATACCGTCGGACATGCTGCTCACCAAGATGTGGTGGCCGCCTGTCGTTGCGCTGGCGGGCGCACTATGGAAGGACCGCGAATCCTTGGCGCGTTGGCGACCGGGATGGATAGACGTTCCGATGGTGCTGTGGTGCCTATGGCCGCTCGGACAATGGCTCGTCGTTGATGAGAACCCTGAGCCGCAAGCTTGGATCGCCTCGCTCTATCTTGCTGCTGCCTGGGGCGTACCCTGGTTCCTCGGCCGCGTTTATTTTTGTGGTGACGGCGGCGGCAGGCAACTGATTACGGCGATCGTGGCTGGGCTGGCAGTGATCACGCCCATAGCATTGGTCGAGAGTGTTTTGGGGCCCCAAGTTTACGGCTGGATCTATGAGCCTCACCCGTTTCGGTCCGACGGGGTGCAGCGCTATGTCGGTTTCAGACCACTCGGCTTCTTTGAAGACGGCAATCAATATGGCATCTGGGTGGCCGCAACTGCGCTGGCTGCAATCTGGCTTTGGCAGAGCACGCCCGACTCGCGCGAGCGCGGCCGTCTTGCTGCTATCGCGGTGCTGGCTTTGGCCATCGCATTGCTGAGCCAATCCGTTGGCGCAATCCTCTTATTATGTGCGGGGCTTGTCTTGTCGTGGGCAATAGGCCGCTCGCTGATGCGGCGTGTGTTGCCCTTGTTTTTTTTGCTTATGACGTTGGGCGGCACAATCTATTTGTCCGGTGCACTGCCACTGCGCGCAATCGCAGAGAACACGGCAATCGGTCGGCAGATAGTTGATATCATCCGCTCTTCAGGGCGCGGATCATTCACTTGGCGAATAGCTCGGGACCAAGCAGCTTTGCCGCTCATTGCCGAGCATCCGGTGCTCGGCGCGGCGCGATGGGACTGGTGGCGACGGAACGGCGAACGCCCTTGGGGTCTCGCACTCTTGATCTTCGGACAGTTCGGACTGATCGGATTGGTGCTCGCCTTTGGTTCGCTATTGACGCCGGCCTTAAACGCGTTCGCAAAACATTGGCATGCTGGCGCGTGGCGAATCTATCCAGCGCTACCAATGGCCGTGATTGTTCTCATGGCAGCTGCAGACGCGTTGCTCAATTCGTTTTTCTTCTATCCGGCAATTTTGGCTGCGGGAGCGCTGGCATCCGATGGCGCCGAGCAACTTCGACCTGCTCGCTCCCAAAACAATCCTCGCCGATCGTCACGGAGGAAGCACAGACGTCGCAGCGATTATTCCGTCATCGCAGGTCAGCCTGCCAGACATCGATTGGAACGTTGACGAGGCACCCATCATGTTCAAGCCACGTTAACCATGCCGTACTCCCTCCCACCCGTGATGTTAATCTTTTGTTAAGGTTCTAGCCGTGCCTGCGGAGTGAGCACGGTCGTGCAGAGGGAATAAAAGTCCACGAAATCAAATTCGGCCCAGGGCCGCTTGACCAGGGAGGTTGGCTATGCCGCGCATTGGCTATATCGATGACTCCAAAAAGAGCCCGCAGATCAATGCCATGATTGAATCTGCTAAAAGGACTGGGGCGCCGGATCCGCGCGTGGTCAGCATCATGACCCGCAGCGAAGTCGGCACCGCTTGGGTCGAGTGCTGGAACAAGGTGCTCTACAAGGGCGTGTTGCCCCACAAACTGAAAGAAATGTGCCGCATCAAGATTTCGGTTGCGCACCAGTGCGGCTATTGCTCGACCGTGCGCTCCAACGTGGCCAAGGCGGAAGGCCTAACTGAAGATATGATCACCGATCTTCTCGGCTCGTATCAAACTAGCATACATTTCACGGCGCGCGAAAAGGCTGCGCTGCATTATGCTGACCTTTTTAAACAGGGCGAACACGCGATCGACAAGGACGAAGTCTACGATGAACTGAAAAATTATTTCAGCGACGAAGAGATCATAGAGCTCGGCATGCTCTGCGCGCAGACCGATGGCGTCGGTAAATTAGTAAAGTCGTTAAATGTATTGAGCTGGGAGGACGCCTGCGCGCTCAATCCGAAGCTGACGCAAGGTGTTGCCGCCGAAGCGGCAGAGTAGTGGGCCGCGCACATTTCGCCAGTGCTGAGGAATGTCCGCTTTCGGGCGTGAAGCGGACATTGCAGTTCGGTGACAGTCATGTCCGCTTCATCCGAGAATCAGCGCTGGCCCAAACCCGCACGGTAATGACCGAGAAATGCGATCGCGTTGTCCCGTCGACGGAGAGCGCCCCAAGGGTGACGAGATCGGCATAAGAACCGACGTAGCGATAGCAACCACGCGCAATCAGAAAGGCCTCAAGACAACGGTTGATTAGTTCGGCGAACATTTCTTTGAATTCTTCGCTTATCCTTCGTCTCCGGGAGACTTTCGTAGGCGAGCTTTGAGTCGCTGCCAAGCATATCCCCGCCGCTGCGATCGCCCACACCCATCCAAGCATCAGCACTGGGCCAATCGGTTGATAAAAGAATCCTATTGATCGAATGAAGTGACACCGTCTCGATTGCAAATAGGAATAAAATTGCAATAGTTATGCTCGCAGCTACCCGCGCTGCGCCTCCGCGGACTCGACGCCAAAGGAGGAATAGCGATAAAAAAACGAGGGCAAGAATTGATATAACGATAATTCCCGGGATCGAGCCGTGCAACTCGCCGTAAAGATCTTCTGTCTTCAGCAACGTTCTTACGAGTTCGGTGATAGAAAAACGTAAGCCGAAATAGATCTCCATGAGAAAAAGACAATTGATCAGTGCCAGCACCTTCCAAGTGCTCTTATCGCGCGTCCCCGAATGCCACGCCGCGATCAAGCAGGCGATCGTTGCCGTAGCGAAAGACAGCAGGCCGGCCAGCTCCTGTCTCATTCGCTGATGAATTGATCCAGAATCTTCCTGACCTGATCGTCTACACTTCAGTCGCCTGCGCAAACCTAATAGCGACGCGGCAATGAATCCCAAGCGGTATTTGCCGCCTTCGGGTTCGCAGCCCTGCTGGTTTTCGGCTTTCGTCCCACCGGCGCTTGCGGTAGCGGTCCACGCGCTTTGACGGCTGGCTCTGATTGCCCGTGGGCAATTTTCCCGCCGGATCGGCCGATGCCGTTTACCCAGAACCTGGATCACGGGCGCGGCTATACCGTCGGACATGCTGCTCACCAAGATGTGGTGGCCGCCTGTCGTTGCGCTGGCGGGCGCACTATGGAAGGACCGCGAATCCTTGGCGCGTTGGCGACCGGGATGGATAGACGTTCCGATGGTGTTGTGGTGCCTGTGGCCGCTCGGACAATGGTTCGTCGTTGATGAGAACCCTGAGCCGCAAGCTTGGATCGCCTCGCTCTATCTTGCTGCTGCCTGGGGCGTACCCTGGTTCCTCGGCCGCGTTTATTTTTCCGGCGCATCGGCGGCGGCAGGCGACTAATTACGGCGATCGTGGCTGGGCTGGCAGTAATCGCGCCAATAGCATTGGTCGAGAGCGTTTTGGGGCCCCAAGTTTATGGTCTTATCTATGAGCCTCACCCATTTCGGTCCGACGGGTGGCAGCGCTATGTCGGCTTCAGGCCACTCGCGTTCTTTGAAGACGGCAAATTAATATGGAATTTGGGTGGCTGCAACTGCGCTGGCTGCAGTCTGGCTTCGGCAGAGCACGCCCAACTCGCGCGAACGCGGCCGTTTGGCAGCTGTCGCGGTGCTGGCTTTGGCCATCGCGCTGATGAGCCAATCCGTTGGCGCAGTCCTCTTGTTATTCTCGGCTGGGGGGGGGTCCGTCTTGTCCTGGGCGATAGGCCGCTCGCTGATGCGGCGTGTGTTGCCCTTGTTTTTTTTGCTTATGACGCTGGGTGGCACAATCTATTTGTCCGGAGTACTGCCACTGCGCGCAATCGCAGAAAACACGGCAATCGGTCGACATAGTTGTTGATATCATCCGCTCTTCAGGGCGCGGGTCATTCACTTGGCGAATAGCTCGGGACCAAGCAGCCTTGCCGCTCATTGCCGAGCACCCGGTGCTCGGCGCGGCGCGATGGGACTGGTGGCGACAGAATGGCGAACGCCCTTGGGGTCTCGCACTTTTGATCCTTGGACAGTTCGGACTGATCGGATTGGTGCTCGCCTTTGGTTCGCTATTGACGCCGGCCTTAAAGGCGTTCGCAAAACATTGGCATGCTGGCGCGTGGCGAATTTATCCAGCGCTACCAATGGCCGTGATTGTTCTGAATGGCAAGCCCGGGAGAACGCGATACCGGCTCAATTCGTTTTTCTTCTATCCGTGTACTTTGGCTGCGGGAGCGCTGGCATCCGATGGCGCCGAGCAACTTCGACCCGCTCGCTCCCAAGACAATCCTCACCTCATCCCCACGAAGGAAGCACAGACGTCGCAGCGATTATTCCGTCATCGCAGGTCAGCCTGATGTTAATCTTTTGTTAAGGTTCTAGCCGTGCCTGCGGAGTGAGCTCCACGAAATCAAATCACGCTCCTCGCGGCTTGTGG
>CAWEMR010000015.1:0-55494 GCA_963810085.1 uncultured Alphaproteobacteria bacterium
CCAGGATATTTGCCGTCTTTTTATCGTCGATGACCGGCTGGGTCACGAAAATGGCGCGCGACGACGCAAGCCCCTGCACGCGCGCCGCGATGTTCACGGTCTGGCCGAAATAGTCCTGATGGTCGTTGAGCGTGACGGCGAGACACGGTCCCTCGTGAATGCCGATCTTGAGCATCAAGTCCTCGTTCTGCCGCTCGGCATTGATGCGCGCCATCTCGTGGCGCATGCGCAACGCCGCCGCCAGCGCCCGGTCGGGCGTCGGAAAAGTCGCCATGACCGCGTCGCCGATCGTCTTCACGACCGCCCCCGCCTCCGCCGCCACCACTTCGTGCAAGACGTGAAAGTGCTGGCGGACCAGATCGTAGGCCACGAGATCGCCGACGCGCTCGTAGAGCGCGGTCGAGCCCTTCAGGTCGGTGAACAGGAAGGTGAGGCTCGTGATCTTCAGCCGCTGGTCGACGTCGAGCGTGTCGGTGCGATAGATGTCCCGGAATAGTCTGATTGGTGAGCAAGCGCTTGGCGGTCAGGAATGGCTTGCGCTTTCCGAGCAGGTTGTGCAGCTGCGTCGCCGGCGATCCACAGTGCCGGCAGCACGCGCCGGTCGGTGCGGTTCTCGAGCGACAGCCGCAGCGGGCCCGGGCGCATTTCTATCGTCCCGAACGGGGCTTTCACCGGGTTAAGCACCATCGACAGTGTCTGCCGCTCGCGCGTCGGCTCGCCTTTGATGTCGAGAAACTGTGTGGCATGCGTTACCGGATCGAATACGATGACGAAATCGTTCGGCAGCTGCACCGACAGCACCGCCTTTTCGCCGGGCGGCAGTTCGATCGAACTCGATCGTAAACGCGGCGAGACTGTCGCCGAGCGTTTCCGGCAGGTCGACGCCGGAGCTCCAAAAGATCTGGCGGTAATATTCGACTTCGGGAAGCGTGTCGGGACTATGCGCCTCGATCCGGCGCACTCGCGGGGAAATGGTGAAGGTCACCTCCACCATCTCGTCGAGCGTCGGCGTATAGCCGCAGGCGCACAGCATGCACTCGTATTCGTCCCGGTTGACGGTTTTGAGCGTCGAACTGGCGTCGAGCACGCCGCCGCAGCCCGGGCAGAGCACGTTCCACGACAATTCGAACAGCCCCAGCCGCGCCGCGTGCAAGAACGCGGCAATCGTTTGCTCTTCCTCGAGGCCATGCTTGGCGGCAAAGCTCAGCACGTTGATGCGGCAGAGATCGCGATCGGGCGCATCGCGAATGGTCCGCTCGATCGCGGCAACGCAATCGGCGTCGGCCGCCTGCCGCAGCACGCTAAGGAGTGCTTCCGTCTCGCTCACTTGTTTCCCGCTCGCGCCGAACAATAGATGTCGGAGAAATGCACGGCGTAGGTAAGCATCGCCGCTCGCTGCGGCAAGCCGTGCCGCGGCGAAGTCAGCGCCATGCGCTCATCACAGCGAGTTGATCCAATCGACCACTTTGCCATGGGCGACGACCGGGGTCGTCAAATGGCCGGCGAAGACTTCGACATATTTACTCTTCGGATTCTTGGCGGCGGCGTTGTAAGCGTATTCGGGACCGCGGCGATCGATCGGATCGAGCTTGCCGACGACCCAAAGGAGCGGCACCGGCTTTGGCTGTGCGCCGATGATCGCCGCGTTCTTGGGGATCACCGCCGGCCCGTTGGGATCGAACATGCTCAGATAGACGACCGGCGTCGCGGTTGTCGTCAACGGAATGTCTTGCGCCATATCGGGAAAGTCTTGCGGCACGTTGCCCTGCCCCTCGGCGATCAGCTTCTTGGCGCGTGCTACCGCGTCACTGACGAAACTGCGCATACCGTCTTGTTCCGGCAGATGGCCGGGAGAGAGCGCAACGACGCCGGCGAGCTCGGGATGCCGCGCGGCGTAGCCGATGGCGGCGTTGGCGCCGAGCGAGTGGCCGATGATGACGATGCGGGTCGCGCCTTTGGCTTTCAGCCCGGCGACCGCGGTATCGATCTCGCTCATCGCCTCGTCGTAGGTCGCGGCATAACGCCGATGAAACGACCACGGCATTTCCGGCTCGGCCACGAGCGCGCCTTCATCCTCGAGCGAGCTTAGGATTCCGCCATTGAGCGCGCCCGGCCACGAGGCCTTACCGTGCAAATAAACGACGCCGAGGCCATGAAGGTTCGCCGCCGCGGACGCGCGATCGAAGACAAAAATCGCAGCAAAGAGCGCCGCGACGATGCGCGCACCGACGAGAATAATGATCCGGCGACGGTTCATGCCGCTTATTCTCACCCGCAAAGTGGGGATTGTTGGACGAATCACTCCGACGAGTGAGCCGCAGGGGCGATTTCGCGTCAATCGCGCTGGCGCGGATTTTCGCCGCTTACGCCTTAACGCCCTTTAGTCCCGCTTTGACCCGCACCAGCATGGCTTCGACCGCCTGTTTTGCGGCGGCGAGCTTGTCGGTGTCGCGCGACCGGATCACGACATTGGTATTGGCGTCCTTGTTCTCGTCGACGAAAGGGTATGAGCCGATCACCACGTCGGGATGGGCCTTGGCGATTTCGCCGAGCTCGGTGCCGATATCGCCCTCGCGGCAATCGGCGCGCACGCTTTCCGACAACATCCGGGTGCCGGTTTTAAGCTGCGGCGTGACATATTCGACCATCGCCTGCATGACGCTCGGAATGCCGGCCATCACGATGACATTGCCGATCCAGAAGCCGGGCGCGGCCGATATTTTGTTGAGGACAAGCTCGCCGCCTTCCGGCACGCGCGTCATGCGCATGCGCGCCTCGTTCATCACGCCGCCGGTCGAAGCGACGCGTTCGCGCATGATCTCGACGGCGCGCGGATGATAATGGAGCGGGACGCCGAAAGCCTTGGCGACGCAATCGGCGGTGATGTCGTCGTGGGTCGGGCCGATGCCGCCGGTCGTGAACACATAGGTGTAGCGCGCCCGCAGTGCATTCAGCGCCGCGACGATCTCCGGCTCTTCGTCGGGAACGACGCGCACTTCCTTGAGATCGATGCCGATGCCGGTGAGATATTCGGCGATGAAGCCGATATTCTTATCCTTGGTGCGGCCGGACAGGATCTCGTCGCCGATCACGAGCACGGCCGCGGTGACGATCCCACTGCCGGTTGCAGCCGCATTCTCGGCCATAGTGCCGATCATGGCATTTCTCCCCGTCGTGCCGTCTGCTCTAGCGCGGCGGGCGTACGCGCTCAAGCGAACCCGCCTTCCCCATGACCGCCTAATTCCTCGGCTGCCGTAGCCTTGCCAAAACCGGCGCGAGGCAGATCACCGCCGCCCCCATAGTCAAACCGCCCAAAACATGGGCAAAAATGGGAACAGGCCGGCGTTCCGCGCGTTCCTTCGGCCGTCCGAATTGGCGCAAAGATTGCTACGAGGGAATACTGCTACAAGTGTAGACGCCGCAAAGGTTTGGGACGGAAGCGGCCGGGGTCGACATGTTCGACGAAATGAACGGGACTGGGGACGGGACTGGCGACGATGTGCGACCGGCTTATGCCGAACTGTCGCAATGGCTGAACGAAGTCAAACCGGACGTCCTCGACTTCCGCCGCCGTGAGGCGGAACTGCTGTTCCGCCGCATCGGCATCACCTTTGCCGTCTATGGCGATCCCGAAGCGCAGGAACGCCTCATTCCCTTCGACGTCATTCCGCGCATCATCTCCGCCAAGGAATGGACCATCTTACGGCGCGGCCTCGAACAGCGCGTCAAGGCCATCAACGCCTATATCAAGGATGTCTATGGCCGCCGCGAGATTCTCAAAGCCGGTGTGATGCCGGAGGATCTGGTTTTTCAGAATCCGGTTTTCCGCCCGGAAATGAACGGCCAAAAAGTCCCGCACGACATTTACGTGCATATCGCCGGCATCGACATCATCCGGCTCGATGCCGATACATTTTATGTGCTCGAGGACAACGCGCGCACGCCGTCGGGTGTCTCCTACATGCTGGAGAACCGCGAGATCATGCTGCGGCTGTTCCCCGAACTGTTCTCGCGCTACCACGTCGCGCCGGTCGAGAATTATCCCGACGAGCTCCTGGCGACGCTGAAATCCATCGCGCCGCCGGCGGCTTCATCCGAACCGAACGTGGTTCTGCTCACGCCCGGCGTCTACAATTCCGCCTATTACGAACACTCGTTCCTCGCCGATAAGCTCGGCGTCGAACTGGTCGAGGGCCGCGACCTCGTCGTCAAGAGCGAAGTCGTCTATATGCGTACCACCGAAGGATTGAAGCGCGTCGACGTCGTCTATCGCCGCATCGATGACGACTTCCTCGATCCGCTGGTGTTTCGTCCCGACAGCGCGCTCGGCGTGCCGGGCCTGATGTCGGCCTATCATGCCGGCAACGTGACGCTCGCCAATGCGGTCGGCACCGGCGTCGCCGACGACAAGGCGGTCTACAGCTACATGCCGGAGATCGTGAAATTCTATCTCGGCGAAGAGCCGATCTTGAAGAACGTGCCGACCTGGCGCTGCCGCGAGAGCGAGCATCTATCCTACGTGCTCGACAATCTCCAAGACCTGGTGGTCAAGGAAGTCCACGGTTCCGGCGGCTACGGCATGCTGATCGGACCCAAGGCGGACAAGGCGACGATCGCCGCGTTTCATGCCAAGCTCAAATCCGACCCGACGAACTTCATCGCGCAGCCGACGCTGGCGCTCTCGACCTGCCCGACTTGCGTCGAGGAAGGCATCGCGCCGCGGCATGTCGATCTGCGGCCTTTCGTGCTGGTCGGCCGCGACCGCATCCGCATCGTGCCCGGCGGGCTGACGCGCGTTGCGCTCAAGAAGGGTTCGCTGGTGGTCAATTCGAGCCAGGGCGGCGGCACAAAAGACACGTGGGTTCTGGACGAATAGATCTGGGTGTTGGACGGATAGAGCTGAGTGCTGGACGGGTAGACCGATGCTTTCGCGTACCGCCGACAACCTTTATTGGCTCGCCCGTTATGTCGAGCGCGCGGAATATATCGCACGCATTCTCGACACCACGTTACGCCTCACTGCGCTGCCGCTGGCTTATGTCGGCACCACCAATGAATGGGAATCCGCCGTGGCGACCGCCGGTTGCGGCGGCGGTTTCTTCGAACACTACAAAGAAGCCAACGAAGAGACCGTCACCGAATTCCTCGCTTTCTCCACCAGCAATCCGTCGTCGATCCGCAACTGCTTCGAAGCCGCGCGCCTCAATGCGCGCGCGGTGCGCACCGCACTGACCAGCGAAATGTGGGACGCCATCAACGGCGCCTGGCTCGAGCTCAAGCGCTGGGGCAACGGTCCGCGTTCGCGCGAGGAATTCGCCCGCTATCTGCGTTGGGTGCTCGGCTCGTCATTGCGCTTCGACGGCTCGGCCTATCGGACCATGCTGCGCAACGACGCCTATTGGTTCTCGCGGCTTGGCGTCTATATGGAGCGCGCCGACAATACCGCGCGCATTCTCGACGTGAAATATCATCTGCTGCTGCCCGCCGATGAGAAAGTCGGCGGCCCGCTCGATTATTTCCAGTGGACGTCGATCCTCCGCTCGGTCTCGGCGTTGACCGCCTATCACTGGGTCTATCGCGAGAACGTCAAACCCTGGCTCGTCGCCGATCTTTTGATGCTGCGGGACGAGATGCCGCGATCGCTGGCGAGCTGCTACGAAAATCTGGTGCAGAATCTCGACCGCATCGCCACCGCCTATGGCCGGCAAGGCCCGGCGCAGCGCCAGGCCCGCACCGTCCGTGCGCGGCTCGAGAACAGCAAGATCGAGCAGATTTTCCAGAACGGCCTACACGAATTCATCGATACCTTTGTCGAGGACAATAACCGTCTCGGCACCGCGGTCTCGCAGCAATATTTGCTGTGAGCAGGAGACGGGGATCGGCAATCAGGGATCAGAAGATTGAGGACAATGATGTCCGATGTCGCTATCTTCTGCCCTCCTGCAACGCCGCGTTGCTCGATCCCTGATTGCTGATCCCTGACGCCCGACATGCGCATCCGCATCGCCCACCGCACCGAATATCGCTACGACCCGCCGGCCGCGGGCGTGATCCAGATGCTTCGCCTGACGCCGCGAAACCACGAGGGGCAGCATGTGGTGCGCTGGCGCATCGACGTCTCGGCCGACGCGCGGCTTGCGGCGCAAGAGGATGCGTTCGGAAATATCGCCCACGTTTTCTCGGCCGACGGCCCGTTTCGCGAATTGAGCGTCGAGGTCGACGGCGAAGTCGAGACGCAGAACAATAACGGCATCGTGCGCGGCACGGTCGAGCGCTTCGGGCCGAGCCTGTTTCTTCGCGACACCGCGCTGACCCAGGCCGACGACGCGATCCGGGATTTCGCGCACGGCATCCGCGCCGAAAAAGGCGGCGAGATTCTCGGCGAGTTGCACGGCATCCTGGACCGGCTCCACGAGGACATGGCGCACGAGACTGACGACACGGAAAGCGCGGCGAACGCCGCCAAAACCTTTGCGCGCAAAGGCGGCCCGTCGCGCGATTTGAGCCATATCTTTATCGCCGCCGCGCATTGCCTCGGCATTCCGGCCCGTTACGTCTCAGGCTATATCCGCCACGAGGACGGCGTTGACGCGCAAGCGGCCGGCCACGCCTGGGCCGAAGCCTTTGTGCCGGAGCTCGGCTGGATCGCGTTCGACCCCGCCAACGGCTTTTGCCCGACCGACTGTCACGTCCGCGTCGCCATCGGCTTGGATGCGCTCGGCGCCGCGCCGGTGCGGCGGATGCGCTACGGCGTGGGCGCCGAAACGCTCGCGGTCGCCGTCAAAGTCGGTCAGTGATTCGCGCCTTCACCGCCACCTTCGCAGCGCCATAGGGGATGCTATAAGGACCGCACGGGGGACTGAGCGATGACCTATTGCGGTGGGATTCTGGTACGCGAAGGGCTGGTGATGTTCGCGGACACGCGGACCAATGCCGGCGTCGACAACATATCGACCTTCCGCAAGCTGCACGTGTTCAAGAACCCGAAGAAGTGCGTCATGGCGATCGCTACGGCGGGAAATCTCTCGGTCAGCCAATCCGTCGTCAGCATCCTGACCGAGGGCTACGACAATCCCGAGACCGGCGAGCGCGAAACGCTGATGAATGCGCCGACCATGTTCCAGGCGGCGCAGCGCGTCGGCCATATCATCCGCACCGTCCACGCCATGGAGGGCAAGGCGCTCGAAGCCTCCGACGTGAATTTCGACGTCTCCTTCCTGTTCGGCGGCCAGATCGCCGGCGAACGCATGCGGCTGTTCATGATCTATTCGGCCGGCAATTTCATCGAATGCACGACCGACACGCCCTATCTGCAGATCGGCGAGCACAAATATGGCAAACCGGTGCTCGATCGCGCCATCAACTACGAGATGGACATTTACGACGCGCTCAAAGTCGGCCTGGTTTCCATCAATTCCACCATGCGCTCCAATCTCAGCGTCGGCATGCCGATCGACGTGCTGGTGGTGCGCCGCGACGCCTGCGACCCGGAACTGATCTATCGGATCGAGCCGGGCGAGCCTTATTTCACCGATCTGCGCGAGCGCTGGTCGGCAGCGCTGCGCGCGGCCCATATCGGCATACCGCGGCCGCCCTACAGCAACCGGCGCTGACCCCCTCCCATTCCCTCCCCCGCTTGCGGAGGAGGTTCAGGGTGGGGGCCATTTACCGTTCATTAACGACCGCAAGCGGAAACGCGCGGGCCGCGCAGCGAAACTCTTTACGCGCGTTAAGTGCAAGCCATTCGCAATCTTTGCTTCCTATGGTCCGGCCAGCGTTTGGTCCAAAGGGTGGCAGCGTGGTGCCTTCGGCGCGGTCGCATATCGCCGGGGAAAGTAAGCGGTCGCGGTGGGATCAGGCGCGGGCGAGCCTGGTTGTGCCGATCGGCGTGATCGTTGCTGTCGCCATCGTTTGCGTCATCGTCGCGGTCTTGAGCTCGGCGCAACGGGCCGACGAAGTCTCCTTCAATACCGAGCAGCAGCTCATCCGCCAGGCGATGGCCGATCACGGCATTCGCGCGTTGCATGTGCTCGAAAGCGTGGCCTCGACGCCGCGCGCCGCCGTCAAGATTCGCTATGCCTACGATACCGATTGGGTCGGCAGGCGGATCGGGCCTTGGTCGGAAAAGTATTTTCACAGCGACGTCGAGGTGATTGTCGACGCCAACGACCACATCATCTACGCCTATGCGCGCGATCCGGCCGACGCCGATGCCGGCGATCTTGCCGCGCAGTTTGCGCCGAGCCTCGCTCTGCTGCGCGACCGTCTGAGCGCACAGCCAAGCCACACCATTGCGTTGCTCGAAACCCAGGATGCCGAGAAACCGGGACGCAGCACGGTGCTGATGCAGCGCTTCGAGAACAAGCCGGCCTTCGTCTCCGCGGTGGCGGTCGGCACCGATGCCGATCTGGCGTCCGGCAATGCCGGCGCGCCGATCGTGCTCTCGGTGAAATATATCAACAGCCGGCTGCTCAACAATATCGGCACGCATCTGCAGCTCGCCGGACTGCGCAGCATCGACGATCCGGCGCAGGCCGGTGACGATCGCGTCGTCGAATTGGCCGATCGGCAAGGCGGCCCCGTCGCGCGCTTCGCTTGGAGTCCGACGCGGCCGGGCGCCTCCATCGTGCAGAGCGTGGTGCCGTTCATCGCGGTGGCGCTGGCCGGCTTTGCGCTCCTCGTCGGGCTCGTCATCCGCCACATGCGCCGCGCCTCGCAGGAGCTCGACGCCGGCGAGCGGCAATTGCGTCATCTGGCCCTGCACGATCCGGTCTGCGGCCTGCCCAACCGCATCTATTTCAGCGACCGGCTCGAGCGCGTCATCGCCGACGTGCGCGCCGGCGGCCCGACCGCGGCCGTGTTCTACATCGACCTCGACCACTTCAAGGACGTCAACGACACGCTCGGTCATCACATCGGCGACGAGCTCATCCTCAACGTCACCCAGCGCCTGAGCCGCATCATGCGCGGCGAGGATCTTGTCGCCCGCCTCGGCGGCGACGAATTCGCCATCATCACCGCCTGCGAGTCGGATTCCTATTCGCTGCAGGCCATCGCCGGCCGCATCATCACCGCGGTATGCGCGCCTTACGCCATCAGCGGCCACAACATCATCATCGGCGCCTCGATCGGCATCGCGGTCATCGACCGCCGCGTCGGCGACGCCGCCGATATCCTGCGCTACGCCGACATGGCGCTCTATCGCGCCAAGAACGAGGGCCGCAACCGCGCCTGCATCTACGACGCCGCGATGGACGCCGACCTGTCGAGCCGCAAATTGCTCGAAGGCGATCTGCTCAAAGCGATCCAGAACAAGGAAATCCGCGCCGCCTATCAGCCGATCGTGAATTCCGCGGGCGACACTATTATCGGCGTCGAGGCGCTGGCGCGCTGGACCCATCCGGTGCATGGCGAAATTCCGCCGGTGCGCTTCATTCCGATCGCCGAACATTCCGGGCTGATCGTCGAGCTCGGCGAATACATGCTGCGGCTCGCTTGTTTCGAAGCGCGCGACTGGCCGAAGCTTACCGTCGCCGTCAACGTCTCGCCGCTGCAATTCCGCCGCTCGGACTTCGTCGACGTCGTCGAGCGCATCCTCGCCGAGACCAAATTTGACGCCAACCGGCTCGAGCTCGAACTCACCGAAAGCACGCTGCTCGGCAATCTCGAAACCGCCGAACTGTCGATGCTGCGGCTCAAGGCCATCGGCGTGCGCTTTGCGCTCGACGATTTCGGCACCGGCTATTCGAGCCTGCTCTATCTGCGGCGTTTCCCGTTCGACAAGCTCAAGATCGATTCGAGCTTCGTGCGCTCGATCGAAAAGGCGCCCGATGCCGCGGCCATCGTGCATGCCGTGGTCAGCCTCGGCCGCGGCCTCGGCATGAAGGTCACCGCCGAAGGCGTCGAGACCGCCGAGCAGCATCTGTTCCTGCGCGCCGCGGGCGTGCATTCGATGCAGGGCTACCGCTTCGGCAAGCCCGGCCCGCCCGAAGACATCGACAAGCGCCTCGCCTCGCCCGACGATTATCGCGGCGTCGCCAGCCCCGACCGGGAAATCGCCCTGGCGAGCTGAGCCGGCAGAGGGATTGCCGCAACGCACCGCCTTCGCCAGTATCCTCCCGCAAACGCTTGACGGGAGGCACGCATGGCTGGGCGAAAAGTTGCATTGGTGACCGGAGCCGGAACCGGCGTCGGCCGGGCGGTGACCTTGGCGCTGATGAAGGAAGGCTACGCCGTCGTGCTCGCCGGCCGGCGCAAGGACATGCTGGACGCGGTCGCCGCCGAAGGCGCGCAGACGCCCGGCGAAGCGCTCACCGTGCCGACCGACGTCGCCGATCCGGCCTCGATCAAATCGCTGTTCGCCGACACCAAGACAACCTATGGCCGGCTCGACGTGCTGTTCAACAATGCTGGCATCGGCGCGCCGGCGATGCCGATCGAAGACATCCCGCTCGACAAGTGGCAAGCCGTGGTCGCCACCAATTTCACCGGCGTGTTCCTGTGCACCCAAGAAGCCATCAAGATCATGAAATCGCAAAATCCGCGCGGCGGCCGCATCATCAATAACGGCTCGATCTCCGCGCATACGCCGCGCCCGGGAGCCGCGGCTTACACGGCGACCAAGCACGCCGTCACCGGGCTCACCAAACAGACCGCGCTCGACTGCCGCGGCTATGACATCTGCTGCGGCCAGATCGATATCGGCAATGCCGCGACCCCGCTGACCGACCGCATGGTGCAAGGCGACGGCGTGCTGCAGCCCGACGGCCGCAAGATGATCGAAGCGCGCATGGCCGCCGAAGATGTCGGCCGCGCCGTGGTCTATATGGCCAGCCTGCCGCTCGACACCAATGTGCTGTTCATGACCGTGATGGCGAACCTGATGCCGTTTGTTGGAAGAGGCTAAGTTCTCTTTCCCATGCTCGAAGGCTGGCACGAATTTTACGGACTGCTCGGCACCGCGGCGGCGGCTTTGGTGGCGCTGTTGTTCGTCGCCGCTTCGATCGGCACCGGCTTTATGAGCACCGCGCCGTCGAGCCCGACGCGCACGTTCACCAGTCCGGTGCTGTTTCATTATACCTATGTGCTCTTCGTCAGCCTGATCGCGCTGATGCCCGACGTCACCGAAACTTCGCTCGCGCTCATTGTCGGCGTCAGCGCGGCGGCGGCGTGCGCTTATTCGCTATTCATCATGCGCCGCGTGCTGCGCAGCAATGTCACCGATATCGACGATCACATCGGCTATGGCGTGAGCCCGCCGCTCGGCTATGCCGCTACATTCGCGGCGGCGATCTTCATCTATGCGCATTCCACGATCGGCCCGCCGCTCCTCGCCGGCGCGCTGATCTTTTCGCTGCTGGTCAACATCCGCAACACTTGGGATCTGACGGTGTTCTTCGCGCAACGGCGCGAAGGCGGAAATCCGCCGCCCCCGCCCGGCCAATCCTAATCAATTACACTCACCTTGATCTTCATTCCGGCGCGCACTGTGGCGAGCGTCTTCACGTCGCCGAGCGCCTTTGCCCAGATGTTGCACGGGCTCGCCAGCCGGGTCTCGTCGGCCTGCGAAATCGGCGTGCGGCCGAAACCGATGGCGATGGCGTTGCCATCCGGCCAATAAGCGATCTCGCCCGGCACGACGACGGCGCGGGCGTCCTTTTCGCGGGCGACCTCGACGGGCGTCTCGAAATACACTTCTTCGCCCCACGTCATGGCTGCGCTCGTGATCGGCAGCGCCTTGGCAATCGCCTTTGCGGTCGGGGTATCGAGCAGTTCGGCGTCAAGCGTCAGCACGCCGAATTCGAAACGGATCTGCGGCATCATGGACTCCTGCGGACTTCCCGGCCCTCGATGGTACGCGCGAGGAATTCGATGAGAAAGCGCGGCTCGTCGCTGGAAAACCGATCGCCGAACACCAGGAGAATGAGACCGAACCCCAGCAAGAGCGGCGGGACAATGATGCCGAGCCAGAAGGTCGGCGGTAACGGGCCATCATTGAGGAGGAGATGATCGGCGAATAAGAGCCGCAGGGTCCTGACAAACACCGCGCCGCCGCCCAGGAAGACGGCGGCGACCCAGTATTCGAGAAGGGCCAGGACAAAGGGGTGCAATCCGACCGTGCCGTGGAACCGGGTTTGCCCATTCTCTTGTGCAAACTGCCCGGACAGCCAGACTTGCGACGAATGCCGATAATAGGTGCGTTTGCGCAGGCGCAACGATTTCTCGCCGACCGATCCGAGAAGGGTTTGCTCCCCGCCATAGCCCACATGCCGTCGGTCGCCGCGCGCAGCCGGCGCAGGCATTCGGCAAACAGCCGATCGAAGGTCATAGCACATCAAACGTCATGGCAAATCGAACGTCATGGAGCGCACCCGGCCGACGCCGCAGCGATCCTGGATCGCCGACATGGCCTGCTCATGACGGAAAGCATGTCGCCCGCGGTCACTCGGCGCATGCGGCGCGGCGCCGCGCTCCTGGACCCGGTTGTTGCCGGGGACTGATCCCTCACTTTGTCGGCTCACGGCCTTCTTCTACATCGCTCTTTAAGCCACCGTCTTCCCAGTGTTAGTCTCGCCACAAGATAAGACGCGACGGCTTCGACTATGGCCGATTTACGCGTATCGATTCGGGGGAGGTTTTCCGTGAAAGAGCTCATCAAGCAGTATCTCGATCAAGGGATGTCGCGCCGGCAATTGGTCTCCGGGCTCAGCGCGCTCGGGATGAGTACTGTCGCCGCAAAATCGGTGGCGCAGAATCTCGCGCCGCTCGGTCAGGGCGGCGCGTCCGCCGAAGCGGCCTCGGCGATCCGCGATGTCGAAGGCACTGGCGGCGCCCTTTTCGTGGCGCAGCTCAAGGCCGCCGGCGTCGAGCACATTTTCTTCAATCCCTCGACCGGCGATCATTCGATCTTCGACGCGCTGGTCGACGAGCCCGGGATTCACTTGATCAAGGGCATTCAGGAAGGCGCCGTGGTGGCCATGGCCGACGGCTATGCGCGCGCCTCCGGGCGCACCGGCATCGCCGTCGTCGCCAATATCGGGCTGCCCAACGCCATGACGCAGATGGTCAATAGTGCGAAGGACCAGATTCCGCTTCTGGTCGCGGTCGCCTCGATCGATCAGGACGCGCTCGGCCGCGACCAATTCCAGGAAGTCGACCACCCTGAACTGATGACGCAGCCCATCACCAAATGGTTCTGGCAGGCGCAGTCGGCGGCGGCCATCGCGGAAACCACGCGGCGCGGCCTCAAATTCGCATCGACCCCGCCCTGCGGGCCGGTGTTCCTGTCGCTGCCGAGCAATACGCTCGATCAGCATGCCAAAGCGCAGATCTGGGAGCGCAGCAAATTCGACGTGCCGATGCGGATTCGGCCCGACAAGGACGATATCGACAAGGCGGCACGCCTGCTGATCGAGGCGAGCAATCCGCTGGTCAGCATCGGTGACGAGATCACCATGTGCCACGGCGAAAAAGAACTGGTTGAACTCGCCGAGCTCCTCGGCCTGCCGGTCGCCGGCGAGGGAGCGCAGGGCTCGGCGCTGGGCTATTGGTCAAAACCCTTCCCGACCCGGCACCCGCTCTATATCGGCACGCTGGTGCGGACGATGCGCTATCCGGGCAAGCCCGATGTTCTGGTCAACCTTGGTAATCGCTTCGGCGAGCAGGCGTCGCCAGGCACGAAGGTGATTTCAATCCGGCTCGACCCGACAAGTCTTGCGCGCGGCGCACCGGTCGATCTCGCGATCGTGGCCGACCTGCGGCTAGCCATCGCCGATCTCACCGCGGCGATCAGGGGTATGGCGACCGCGTCGCGGCTCAAGTCGATCGCCGACGAGCGCGCGGCACGCACCCGCGCCTACGCCGCGCAGATGATCGAAGTGCGCCAGAGCATCGCGCGCGGCCTTGCCGACACCGCGCCGATCAGTGTCGAGCGGCTTGGGCTCGAGCTCGAGGCCAATCTCGACCGTGACACCTGCTACGTCGCCGACGTCGATTCCGGAAAAGCCATGGATCAGCTGATGAGTTTCGGCGGCAACGACAAGCAATATTTCAGCACCGGTCCTAACGTGCTGGGCTGGGGCATGGCGGCCGCGTTCGGGGTGAAACTCGCACGGCCCGACGTCCCGGTGGTCTCCGTCGTCGGTGACGGCAGCTTCTGTTTCAGCGGGCCGCAGCCGTTGTGGAGCATGGCGCGGTACAAGGCGCCGGTCACCGTGATCGTGCTCAACAATCACAGCTACAATAACGAGCGCAATCGCATCTGGAACAGCGCCGGCCGGCAATTCGAGGCCGGCCGCGACATGACGTGCTATCTTGGCGATCCCGACGTGGATTATGCGAAGGCCGCGAGCGCCTTCGGCGTGGAGGGCGAGACGGTCAAGGAGACGACTGCGCTCAAGGGCGCATTCGATCGCGCCAAGAGCGCCATGGTCGAGGGGCGGCCCTATCTCCTCGATATTCACATCAAGCGCGAAGGGCTCGGTGCAGTATCCGAATGGCATCCACCCTATTCGCTCGCCAATTTGCGCAGCCGGAAGGTGTGATCATGCGTGCTGCAGTATTGTTTCTCGTAGCGCTCGTGACGGTTGCCGGAGCTGCACCGAGCCGGGCGCAACAAGCCGCCAACCCCTTGCCGGCAGGCGACGGACGCGACCTCGTTGCGGCCGCGTGCTCGCAATGCCACTACCTCGGCACAATCGCAAAAATACGCGATGGCGCGCCGGGCTGGAGGCTCTTTGTCAACAACATGGTGTTTCGCGGCGCGCAATTGACGGGCCCCGAAATCGATACCGTCGTGAATTATCTCGCGCTGAATTTGGGTCCCGGCATAAATCTGCCGCCGGAAAAACCCGTCGTGTTGCCGGACGGGCCGGGTAAGCGTTTGGTCGAGACGCGCTGCAATCTCTGCCACGACCTCGAACGCATCGCGACGGTCCCCAGGCACAAAGCGGATTGGCCAATCATTGTCGCCAACATGGTGGCGCGCGGTGGAACTGCCACGCCCGACGAAGCGCGGACCATCGCTGATTATCTGGCCGCGAATTTTGGCAATTGAGCCCGGCTACTGCCCACCGCGAACGGACGACGACGCCAGATCCGTGCGCGCGTCGCCGAGCCAGACCCACGTATTGGGATCGTCCTGCGACTGCCGTTTGTAAAAGCGATAAGGCGTCTTCGACCACAGCAGAATGTTGTCGTTCAAATTATCGAGGATGAACTCGCCGCGGTCGGTCTTCACCGTCAGCACCGCGTGGCCCTCGCCGTTCGCCTCGTGCACGATGGTCATGAGCAAAGCCTGGCGCGGCCAGCCGGCTTGCATCAGCAGGCGGCGCTTGAGCAGCGCATAGCTATGGCAGGCGCCGGAGCCGTCGTCGGGATAGCGCCACCATTGGATCATGCCGTAATGATCCATGTCGGTGATCGGCTTGATGCCGCGATTGACGGTGTCGTTGACCCGCTTCAGGTCGTTCCAGGCCTGCGCGCTCAGCACCACGTCGCGCGGCGGCAGCGGCTTGGTGTTGCACTCGCCCTGATAGGTCTGACAGAACTGCACCCAGCCGACCGGCGGCGCCGAGGTGCGCTCGCCGACCGACGCGAAAAGCACGGCTGTGCCGGCCGTCGCATGGACGGTGGAGAAGCACCAGAACAGTAAAGTCGCCAAAATTGCAGCACGGAGCGCCGCAATGCGCTTGCGAAACACCTGACCCACGATTGACCCCTGCCCCAAGTTTTCTTGACGTCGTTGACGACGCCTTTGTTGGGATCATTCGTCGCAGAAACGCTCTGAAATGCCGCTAAAATGCAGGGATAAACTTGAAGAGAAGACGACTAAAATGCGCGGCGATATTGCAGTGATTTGTTTACGCTAAGGGGGCGCACCCATCGTCGCCTCCGCTCGTCACCACCGGGCTTGACCCGGTGGTCCATGGTGAAGTGCGGGGCGGCATGGATTGCCGGGTCATAGGGGAGCGAAGCGACGCCGTTCTTCGAACGGCTATGCCCGGCAATGACGATGGAAAAATAGCGCGCTAAAGTCTGTCGCCGGGGAATGGGGCTTCATCGATAATGCAGAATTTACAATCGGCGCTGGGCGTCGCAGCCATCATCGCGCTTGCTTTCGTCATCAGCGAGAACCGCCGCGCGGTGCCGTGGCGGCAGGTCGTCACCGGGCTCGGCGTCACTTTTGCGCTGGCGCTGCTGATGCTCAAGGTGCCGCAGACGCAGATCGCCTTCGACTGGATCAACCGGGCGGTCGACGCAATCGCAGCCGCCACCAAGGCCGGCACGTCGTTCGTGTTCGGCTATGTCGGCGGCGCGGCGCTGCCGTTCGATCCGAAGCCGCCGGGCTCGGATTTCATCCTCGCCTTCCAGGCGCTACCGGTGGTGCTGGTGATGAGCGTGTTGTCATCGCTTCTGTTCTACTGGCGCATCATGCCACCGATCGTGCGCGGCTTTTCCTGGGCGCTGGAAAAGACGCTCGACGTCGGCGGCGCGGTCGGGCTGTCGACGGCGGCAAATATTTTCGTCGGCCAGGTCGAGGCGCCGCTGTTCATCCGGCCATACCTCGCCAATCTGACGCGCAGCGAAATGTTCGTGGTGATGACCGGCGGCATGGCCGGCATCGCCGGCACGGTGTTCGTGCTTTATGCGACGATCCTCGCCAATGCCATTCCCAATGCCGCGGGCCACATCGCCGTCTGTTCGGTGCTCGGGGCGCCCGCGGCGATCTTCATCAGCCTGATCATGGTGCCCGATCCGGAGAACAAACATACCGGCGGCAAACTTGGTCGCGAGGCTAGCGGCAAAGATAGCGAGGTCGAGCAAGTTGCGACCTCGACCATGGACGCCATCGTCAAAGGCACCGGCTCGGGCCTTGAGCTCCTCCTCAACATCACCGCGATGCTGATCGTCTTCGTGGCGCTGGTCTATCTCGGCAATTCCATGCTCGGGCTGTTGCCGGATGTGCTCGGCGCGCCGCTGACCCTGCAGCGCGCGCTCGGCTGGATCATGGCGCCGGTGTGCTGGCTGATGGGCATTCCGTGGTCGCAAGCCGTCACCGCCGGCGGGCTGATGGGGCTGAAAACCATCCTCAACGAATTCGTCGCCTATCTGTCGCTCGCGGCACTGCCGGAGGGCGCGCTCGATCCGCGCTCAAGATTGATCATGCTCTACGCGATGTGCGGCTTCGCCAATTTCGGTTCGCTCGGCATCATGATCGCGGGGCTCTCCACCATGTGCCCGGCAAAGCGCGACGAGGTGATCTCGCTCGGGCTGAAATCGATCGTGTCGGGCACGCTGACGACGTGCCTGCTCGGAGCGATCGTCGGAGTTTTGAATTAGCGCGCAGACTTAAGACTGACCCCTGCCTCCGACGCCGCGACAGGTTATTCACTTGAACGAATTGCTGATCGCGTTGAGCCTGCGCGCCCTGCCGAGCGGGTCCTCGTCAACGACCGTTTGACAGGAAGCGGGCCCTTGGGAAATCTTCCCGGTGCGATTGTCGAATATGGCGCGCGCGCATTTCGTTGTGCCGTCGTCAGTGACGATAAGGGCCAGGCGGTGGGTATCGATATTGCTCGTCGTGAGTTCGCCGGACGACGACATATCGCGTCTAAACTGTGGAGCGATGACGAAAATCGTCGCCATTGCCAGCACGGCGGCCGAAAGACTGAGCCAGGTGATCATGCGAGGCGGACGCGATCGCTTGGCGGGCGCGCCACGCGTCCGGGCTGGCGCTGCGCCTCTTACGGAATGAGACTGGTTTTGTTTGGTCATGACGTCGTCAGTTCCGCGCCGGCGAAGGCCAGCCGCTGCGCGCAGCGCCGTGCGCGGCTTCCGCTCGCGGCGGCGAGCCAAGCCAGTAAAATTTTATGACTGGAATTAATAATGCGGTTAACGGCCTAATAACCGGTTAAGCGGCCCGCGTTTGACGTCGCAATCGCCGTCGGCCCGAACTCAGCTCCGGTGGAACCTTATCAATCGCCTCAGCAGCGCAATGAACCGTTCCTCCTCTTGCCACGTCCTAGTGGCATGGGGCGCTTTGGAGCATCTTAAAAAAATGCCGGTTCGCGTGTCGTGCGCTGGTGCGCGCGCCTTATCGGGCAAAATAAGCCGCGGGATCCAAGAAAATCGCGGGACCGCTGGTACGACGTGGATCATTGCGGATTGCATTAGATCGCGCCGCGCGTTGTCGGCTTCCCCGACATCGTAACTTATCCGCATTCGCCGGAGCTGTCGTTAGCGTACGGATTCAAGCCGGCGCCAACGAAGCTCCCGCGGCCGCATTGGCGGACTTGTTCGAGGCGAGCCTCTGGCTCGCGATCATCTCGTCGATCTGGCGCACGGTCATCGGTTTGCCCAAGAGAAACCCCTGCCCGACATCGCAATCGAGTTCAGTCAGCGTCCGCAGATCGTCTTTGTTCGAAACGCCGACCGCGACGGCCCGGCTGCCGAAATTGTGCGCCATCTGGATCAGGGTTTTGCAGATTTTCATGTGGCCGGTATTGGTCGCGCAGCCTTCGACCAGCGTGCGATCGATCTTGATTTCGGCGAAGCCGATCTTGTTCATCATCTCGAGACTGGTGGAGGTGCGGCCGAAATTGTCGATCGCCAGCGAAATGCCGGCTTGTTGCAATTTCGGCAATCGCGCCTTCAGCAGTTCGATGCGATTGACGACCTGCCGCTCCGGCACTTCCAAGACCACGCCGGCCCAGCTTTTGTCCTCGGGCCGATGCAACATCACGACGTCGGGGATCGGGATCTTCAACAAATCGTCGACGCTGATATTGATCGAAATCGACAAGCCTATGCCCTGGTTGTGAATATGGACACTTGCCTTCATAGCCTTGAGCAGCGCCAGGCGCGACAAGGCGACACGGGCTTCCTCGTCCGCGCCCTTGAGGAATTGATCCGGCGTCAAAAGCCCGTGCTCCGGATGCGCGACGCGCGCGACCGCTTCGAGCCCAATCATCAGTTTTGTCTTCAGATCGAACTGCGGCTGATACAGGAATTCGACCAGATTCTTCCGCAGCGCTTCGGCAAGCGGGATGCCGCTTGCCGTCGCCGCGCCGAGCTTGCGGCCGAGAATGATATTGTGAATGGTCGCAACCTTGATGGGTTTGGTGAGCGGCGTCAGCATCGTCAGGAAACAATCGGCGCCCAATATATTGACGCTTTCGAGCACCCGCGGTTCGCAATGCCCGAACAGCTGGACGGCTCCGGAATAGCTGCAGCCCTTCAAGGCCAACAGCGCCCGCACGCATTCATGCGGCGCCGTCTTGTCCAGGCTGAGGAGGACGACGTCGGGGTTTTGATCATCGACCATGTCCATCAATCGAGAACTGTCCGAGAACTCGACGATATCGACGCCGGATTGCCGAAGCTCCTTGGCAACACCCTGCCGAAACACAAAATCCTCTTCCATGATGAAGCACAATGGATTGGCGGATTTATCGTGCTTGGTGGCGGCGACGGTCAGTGTTGGGGCGCTGGCCATGATGCGTTCCGCTGCAAATCCTTCTGGGGTGCCGAAGAGATGAATTTTGACCGCAGCCGGTTTTTCATTTGAACGAATTGCTGATGGAGTTGAGCGAGCGCGCCGCGCCGATCACGGCCGAACCATGGTGCTGCTCATTGACGATCGTCGTCGTCTCGCACGCGACAGACTCGTGCGAGATCTTTCCGGTGCGATTGTCGAATGTGGCGCGGGTGCATTTCGTCGTGCCATCGCCAATGACGATTGCGCCAAGGCGGTACGGATCAATATCGCCGGTCGCGATTTCGCCGGGCGGCGATACATCCCGGCCGGGCCGCGGGACCAAGACAAAAATCGCCACCGTCAGGAGCGCACTGGTGAACAGGCTCAGCCAGACAAAGGCGAAGGGTTTGCGCTTGCCTTTTACCGGCATGCCGCGCGTCCGCGCCGGCGTGGCGCCTTTTGCGGGAATGGACGGGCGACCGTTTTGTTTGGTCATGACGTCGCCAATTCCTTGCCGGCGATAGCGGCTTCGCAAGCGAGCGCGGCGTGCTGTCGCTGGATCGACGCGTTCATTCCCGCAGCCGCTGCGCACGGCGTCATCGAAATCACGGCGCGAGGCTAATTCAGTAAGATCATATAACCGTCATTAATAATGGGGTTATCGACCTAATATTCGGTTAAGTGGAACTCTTTTGCGCCACATTCCTCGGTAGCCGGACTTGGCGATGCACTCACCAAGGCGCGCGCATCGCTTGCTTCCCTTAAGCGCATTTTAAGTCATCGATAACAATTCTATTTCTGATGCCCGATAAACGACGATGGACCCGGATCAAGCCCACCGGCCCGATGCAGCGGGCGGGAAAACTGCTGCTGGGAGACAATCTGATCGATTGTCGCATCATCGATTTGTCAGCCGGCGGCGCCTGCATCGAACTCTCGCGAGCATGTAACCTGCCCAAGCGCTTCGAATTCATCAATGGCCGCAGTCGAACGATCTGCCACGTCGCCTGGATACGCGGCTGCCGCGTCGGCATCGAATACGAGTCGACCAAAGAAAAGTCGATGATCTCAAGCGGCCTGAGCCACTCCGCGGCGGGCTATAGCCGGCTGTCGCGATCGAGATAGGCACCCGTTGCGCGGGTTCGGTCCCAGCTCTTCAACACCAGCCTCGTCGACACTGAAGGCTGCGGCGCCGCTTTTGGATCCTTTTGGATCATTGGCGCCGGGACAGATCGGTCGAATGATCTGATCAAAGCCCAAAGCGCGAGAACGTTCTGCAATGCCTGGGTCGTACGCCGTAAGCGTACGCTGTGGCCGGGAGGCCAGGAGGAAGATCATGAGAAAAACCAATGTGAAGAGTGCGGCTCTCATAGCGACGCTGATGGGCGCCGCACTGTTGTGCGCAGTGCCTGTTTCGCTGCATCAATCCAAAAATAACGGCCTGTCAGTGTCGCTCGACAGGGCGGAAGCCCGCGTTGGTAATCCGGCCAGTGCAGTTAGTGTTGCGGGAGTCAATCGGCGCCATCGGCGTGCGGAACGGCGCTGCGCGACAGGCGTCACCTGTTAGGGCCGAGCCTGTACCGGCGTAGGCAAAGTCCACGCTGGTAACGACTTTATCTGCTGATGCGTCAAACAAGCGCGCTGCAGCCAATAACACTAACGCGTGAAGCGCATTGCGGACTCAGTGCGCGCCGTATAGCTACAAAGAATTAGGCCGACCAGGCGGCTCCCCATCCCCCGACAGGAAAAGCCGCCCGGCCAGAAAAGCCTAAATTGAGGCAACGAACTTAAGAACTTCAAGCGGGTAGCCTGCTTGGGGTTCTTTTTTGTGGCGAACACGTGCCCTAATGACGGCCGGCACCGCTTCGCACCGACTTGCACACCATGTTGCGCACCATCGTGGCTTCTTGAACACAGTTTCTTGGGCCGCTCCGGCGGCAAATGACTCCAAATAACGAATAAGGCCACCCAACCGAGGCGGCCTTATCGTTCAAATAGACCAGAGTTCGGAGACCAACCGCTGATTAGCGCTGCGACTGCGCGCCGTACAGATCCGGATTGGCAATGCCGACCACGCCGCCTTCGCTGTCGTAGGCCGGGATGTCGCTGCCGGGGACGGCGTTGTAGATCGCCGCGTTGTCCTGGCTGACTTGACGGTGGCTCTTCGCAAAAGCCGGGCTCGTGAGCAGCGCGGCAACAGCAAGCGCGGACAGAGCCACTTTGGTGCTGAGGGTCTTCATGTTGAACATCCTATTGTCGTCGTCGCCTTCACCTTCATCTACTCCAGATTTCGCATCGCACAATGGCCGATGCGTCAAATGACAATCACAAAATTGTAATGGAATAGAATGAGTTAACACGAATTTTATTCCGGCATTTGTGTGCAGATATTGCGATGCAATAGCCGCAATCTGCCCTACGGTTTTACCGACGGTGCGTTTCGTATTTGGGGCTGCCATTGCAGGGAACAAGCTTGCCTGCCGGGCGGGCGCCGCAGGACATTTGCCCTGCCGCTTGTTATCTTGGGAGCATGATCTTTTAGGACCATCTTCGCCCGCGGTGACGCATTTGATCGCGCATTTGCAACGCCTGCTGCCCGGAATCCTTCTATGTGCGGCGATCACGGTCGCCGCGGTGCTGCTGCAGGACATCGAAGTCTATATCGTCGGCCAGCTCTATCTCGAAGCTTTGGTGCTCGCGATCCTCATCGGCGTCGCGGTGCGCACCGCGTGGAAACCCGGGTCTAAATGGCATCCCGGCATCAATTTCAGCGCCAAATTTGTGCTCGAATGCGCCATCGTCATTCTCGGCGCCTCGGTGAGCTTTGCCACGATCATGGCGCTCGGGCCGCTGCTGATTTTCGGCATCGCCGCCATCGTGTCGATTGCCATCGGCACGAGCTACATGATCTGCCGCCTGCTCGGCCTGCCGCAGCGCATGTCGATCCTGGTCGCCTGCGGCAATTCGATTTGCGGCAATTCGGCGATCGCCGCGGTGGCGCCGGTGATCGGCGCCGACGGCGACGACATCGCCTCCTCGATCTCGTTCACCGCCGTCCTCGGCGTCATTGTCGTGCTGACGCTGCCGCTCTTGGTGCCGGTCCTCAATTTGTCCTTGACGCAATATGGCGTGCTCGCCGGATTGACGGTCTATGCCGTGCCGCAAGTTCTCGCCGCCACTTTGCCGATCGGCGCGCTGAGCAATCAGGTCGGCACCGTGATCAAGCTGGTGCGCGTCTTGATGCTGGGCCCGGTGGTGCTCGGCTTCTCGCTTCTTGCCGGCGGTATGCGGCCGGTGGAGAGCCGCGCCAATCGCCGCACGCCGGCAGTGACCGAGCTCGTGCCGTGGTTCATCATCGGCTTTTTGGTCTTGCTGATGCTGCGCTCGCTCGGCTTCATTCCGCAAGTGCTGCTGCCGCCGATCACGCGCACCGCGTCCATCATGACGACGGTCGCGATGGCAGGGCTTGGTCTGGGCGTCGACGTGCGCGTCGTTGCGCGGACCGGATTGCGCGTCACGCTCGCGGTCACGCTCTCGCTCATCCTGCTCGGGCTGATGAGCTACGCGCTCATCCGCTTCACCGGCATGGCGTAGAACGCCAGCGTAAAAATCAGTGCAGCCTGAACTCGCCGTCGATAGCGCGGATTTCCGCCGGCTTGATCAGCCGCGCATGCGCCACCGTCACCGAGTGCAGCGGTCCCTCAAGCGTTTCCAGCCAGAAGTTGAGGAACTTGTTGAGCACGGGAAAATTCGGACAGAGATCGTAATCCTGCCAGACATAGGTCTGTAACAGCCACGGATGGTCCGGCCGCCGGTAGAGAATACTGGCGGTGGTTAATCCGTAGCCTTCGAGTTGTTTTCTAAACTCCGCAGAAGCCATGGTGCCCTCCATCCCCGGACCAGGGGAATGTTTCGAGACTCGAACCATTATTGCAAGCCTCAAAAGTGAATAACTTGTGTATTTTCAAGGCACTAGCAGCATCATCAAACCTGTGCTAACAGGCAGTGCAGCCGGCCATTTCGTGGGATTCAACGGAACTTTCTGGGAGGAGTTTCCTAGCGGTCCGGAACAATATTTTCGCCGGACGGCCGGAACCTAAGCGCCGTTAACCACGGCAAAAAGCTTGTTGGCAATCCGGCGAAGCGAGTGCTAAAAAACTTGCGGGCGCCCCTTGCGGGCGAAAATTCCAGCCCCAAATCGCCACATAGCGGCACGTCATTGTCGCCGCCTAGCACTTCAGACGAGCAACCTCACGGGCGACCCAAAAGGTTCGCTCCAAACCGCACTTCGTAAGCTTTTTCAGAAACCTAGGAGGACACCATGAAGTTTCGTCCGCTGCACGACCGCGTTGTCGTCAAGCGCATCGACGCCGAGGCAAAATCAGCCGGCGGTATCATCATCCCCGACACCGCCCAGGAGAAGCCGTCGCAGGGCGAGATCATCGCCGTGGGACCTGGCGGCCGCGACGAGGCCGGCAAGCTGATCCCGATCGACGTCAAGGTCGGCGACGTTGTGCTGTTCGGCAAGTGGTCGGGCACCGAGGTCAAGATCGATGGCCAGGACCTCCTGATCATGAAGGAGTCCGACATCATGGGCATCATCGAGGCCCCCCTCGCCAAAAAGAAAGCCGCGTAACGCTCGCACCGAGCGTCCGCGAACCCAATCAACCGGAGTAAACTCCAATGGCTGCTAAAGAAGTGAAATTCTCAGTCGATGCGCGCGACAAGATGTTGCGCGGCGTCGACATTCTCGCCAACGCGGTGAAGGTGACATTAGGCCCCAAAGGGCGGAATGTCGTCCTCGACAAGTCGTTCGGCGCTCCCCGCATCACCAAGGACGGCGTCACCGTCGCCAAGGAGATCGAGCTCGAAGACAAGTTTGAGAATATGGGCGCACAGATGGTGCGCGAGGTCGCCTCCAAGACCTCCGACATCGCCGGTGACGGCACCACGACCGCGACCGTGCTCGCCGCCGCCATCGTCAAGGAAGGTTCGAAGGCGGTTGCCGCCGGCATGAACCCGATGGACCTCAAGCGCGGTATCGACCTCGCAGTCGAGACCGTCGTTGAGGAGCTCAAGAAGAACTCGAAGAAAGTCACCTCGAACGCCGAAATCGCCCAGGTCGGCACCATCTCCGCCAACGGCGACAAGGAGATCGGCGACTATCTTGCCAAGGCGATGGAAAAGGTCGGCAATGAAGGCGTGATCACGGTTGAAGAGGCCAAAAGCCTCGAGACCGAGCTCGACGTCGTCGAAGGCATGCAGTTCGACCGCGGCTATATCTCGCCCTACTTCATCACCAACGCCGACAAGATGCGCGTTGAGATGGAGGACCCCTATATCCTCATCAACGAGAAGAAGCTCTCGGCGCTCAACGAGTTGCTGCCGCTTCTTGAAGCTGTCGTGCAGACCGGCAAGCCGCTTCTGATCGTCGCCGAAGACGTCGAAGGCGAAGCGCTCGCCACGCTTGTCGTCAACAAGCTGCGCGGCGGACTGAAGGTCGCGGCCGTCAAGGCGCCGGGCTTCGGCGATCGCCGCAAGGCCATGCTGCAGGATATCGCCGTCCTGACCGGCGGCCAGGCGATCTCGGAAGATCTCGGCATCAAGCTCGAGAACGTCACGCTCGCCATGCTCGGCAAGGCCAAGAAAGTGATGATCGACAAAGAGAACACCACGATCGTCAACGGCGGCGGTAAGAAGAAGGACATCGAAGAACGCATCACGCAGATCAAGGCGCAGATCGAGGAGACCACCTCGGACTACGATCGTGAGAAGCTGCAGGAGCGGCTGGCCAAGCTCGCGGGCGGCGTTGCCGTGATCCGCGTCGGCGGCGCCACCGAGATCGAGGTGAAGGAGCGCAAGGATCGCGTCGACGATGCGATGCACGCGACCCGCGCCGCGGTCGAGGAAGGCGTCCTGCCGGGCGGCGGCGTGGCACTGCTGCGCGCCACTGAGGCGCTCAAGAAGATCCGCACCGGGAACGACGACCAGAAGACCGGCGTCGAGATCGTGCGCAAGGCGCTGCAGGCTCCGGCCCGGCAGATCGCCACCAACGCCGGTGAGGACGGTTCGGTCATCGTCGGCAAGATCCTCGAGAACTCCAACTACGCTTTCGGCTTCGACGCGCAGAGCGGCGAATACGTCGACATGGTGAAGAAGGGCATCATCGATCCGACCAAGGTGGTGCGCCAAGCCCTGCAAGGCGCCTCCTCGGTTGCCGGTTTGCTCATCACCACCGAGGCGATGGTTGCCGAACTGCCGAAGAAGCAGTCCGCGATGCCGCAGATGCCGGGTGGTGGCGGCGGGATGGATTTCTAAGAAATCCGTTCTCAACGCAACGACATGCGAAGGCCCGGGAGCGATCCCGGGCCTTTTGCTTTGAATAGGCGCAAACATTTCCGCCGCGCCGTGCCATGAGCCTATATCTCGGCGTCAACTTCGCGCGATATGATCGCGCCGCCATGCCGACAACCAAAGCCTGCCCGAGTTGCGCAAGTCGTATTCCGGGCGACAGCAAGTTCTGTCCGCAATACGGGTCGCCGCAGGCTTTGACCTGCGCCGCCTGCGGCCATGCCAATGCGGCGGACTCGCGATTTTGCATCACCGAAGGTTTCGACAAACCTGATCTGCAGGCGGCAAGAGAGTTGCTGGCCCAAGTCAAGTGAACCACCCGGCAAAACGAAACGACCACGAGCGAGGGCGCGCGTTCATCCGGCGTCGCCTGTCACCGTGGCCGTTGTGGCGATAAATCCGTACACTATCTCGCCACTTGAAGCGTTCATCTAACATCCCTTGGTGACAGGCACATGACTCCGGCCAAAGCCGCAGCGAAGACTGCAAAGACTGCATCTAAAACTGAATCGAAGAGTGCGTCGAAGTCCGGGAAATCGGGCAAGATCCATATCGGCATCGGCGGCTGGACCTTCGCGCCGTGGCGCGGCGTGTTCTATCCGGACGGCTTGGCACATGCGAAGGAACTCTCCTATGCCAGCGCGCACCTGACCTCGATTGAGGTCAACGGCACGTTCTACCGCTCGCAGACACCGGCTGTCTTTCGCAAATGGGCGAGCGAAGTGCCGAAGGGCTTTGTCTTTGCGCTGAAAGGCCCGCGCTTTGCCGTCAACCGGCGGCTACTCAAGGAAGCCGGCGACTCGATCAAGCGGTTTCTCGATTCCGGTGTCACCGAACTCGGCGAGCATCTCGGCCCCCTGCTCTGGCAATTCGCGCCGACGAAAAAATTCGACCCCGCCGATTTCGGCGGCTTCCTCGAATTGTTGCCGAACAAATACAACGGTCATGCGCTTCGTCATGTGATCGAAGTTCGTCATGACAGTTTTTCGACGCCCGAATTCACAGCGCTCTTACGCGGTTTCAAAATGCCGGTCGTGTTCACCGATCACGTGAAATATCCGAACATCGCCGACATCACCGGTGACTTTGTCTATGCGCGACTGCAACGTGGAAAAGACACCATCGTGACAGCCTATCCGCAACAAGACATCGAGGCTTGGGCCGGCCGCTTGCAAGCCTGGGCTAACGGCGGCGCACCGGACGATTTGCCGGTCGTCGCGCCGCTGCAGAAGACGAAGGCCGCGACCAAAACCGAACCGCGCGACGTGTTCGCTTATGTCATTCACGAAGGAAAAGTACGCGCGCCCGCCGGCGCGATGGCGCTGATCGCGAAATTAAAGGACTGAACGCGAACCCGCGCCGCGCCAAGATCGCACCGCCGTGTGACATCGTCACAGTCAACGTCACAAGCCGTTAAGCGATGTGACGACAGTCGGGAAGCTGACGTGACGGATCAGCGACGATCTTGGAGCGCGCGAGACGCTCATTCGCCGACGCCAAGCGTTTTCCATGCGGACGCACAACGCCGTCACGCTCTAAATGTCATGCTGTGCAAGTGTCATGCTCTGAATATGCCAACGGCCACGAATGATAGGGCGCGCGTACATCCGGCGTCACCCCACGTCATCGTGGCCGTCCTGCGGCGGAACGGTTAAGCTCAACGCCGCATAGCCTACATAGGCGCTCGAACGCGTTTATGCAAGACTGGCTACCAGTGAATCATTGTGCCGGAAAAATCCTTCCGAAAAGGTTAACAAATCGCTGCCGCGTCGCCATTGATTGGCGCGACTCAAGACCGGCAGCGCCATTGCAGGGAGTGAATCATGACTATGAGCGGCCCCCCGTCCGACAGCGATATCGCCCGATCGGTCGCCAACGCCATCCATGCCCATTGGGGCCTGTTTCTGTTCGAGGGGATTGTGCTCGTCATCCTCGGCGCCGCGGCGATCATCGTGCCGCAGATCGCCACGCTTGCCTTCACGCTGTTGATCGGCTGGCTGTTCCTGGTCTCGGGCGGCGTCGGGCTGGTGACCACGTTCTGGATGCGCAACGTGCCGGGCTTCTGGTGGGCGCTCATCTCCGCCGTCATCAGCATCGCCGCCGGCATCGTGCTGATCCGCTGGCCGATCAACGGCACGGTGTCGCTAACGCTGGTGCTGATCGCCTTCTTTATCATCGAGGGCGTCGCCACCATCATGTATGCCATCGATCACAAGGCGCAGCTCTCCGGCCGCTGGGTCTGGATGCTGGTGAGCGGCATCGTCGACCTGATCCTCGCCGGCATCATCTTCGCGGGGCTGCCGGAATCGGCAACCTGGGCGCTTGGGCTCTTGGTCGGCATCAATATGATGTTCGGCGGCACGGCGATGATCGGCATGGCGCTGGCGGCAAAAAATCCGCCGGCCTGAGACTTTCGGAGCGTGGGTAAAATCGCCTGACGCGCGAAGCAGGGTGGGCACTGCGCGCGGACGATTTTGCCGACGCGGTTAGGCGGCGGATTTATTCCGCCGGCTGCACCGCGACCTGCAGCCTCGCCTTTTCCACGCCATTGGCGAGGATCGCGATCAGGATCGCCCCGATCAGGAATCCTAGCGCGACGACCGCGGTGACGCCGAGCACGAGGCCAAAGCCGCCGCGGGCGTGCAGCAACGCGATCATCGACACCGCCACGCCCGAAATCATGAAGGTGACGAAGTAGCGCACCGCGTAGAGCCGGGCGCGCCAGGCGTCGGCACTGTAGCTCGCAAGGATCAGATCGTTGACGGTGATCTGGCCGTAGATCGCCGCCATGGTGAAGGCGAGCGCGAACAATAGCGTCGTTCCCTGCGCATAAGCAGACCACACCACGCCGCAGAACTGCATGATCGCCAAGATCGCGAACAAGATATGCGGCGGGAAATGCTCGACCAGCCGGCCGACCGTAAGCTGCGCGATGGCGCCGCACAGGAACACCGCCGTGGTCAGGCCGCCGACTTCGACCAGCGAGATGCCGGCGATGCGCTCGTCGACGATCTTCGGCAGCGCCACCGAGATGGTGTTGAAGACGAGCCCGGCGCTGACCGCGACGACGAGGAACAGGCCGAAGATCGTCGCGGCGAGCGCGGTCGACATCGAAACGTCGGGCGAGTTCGAGCGCGCTGCGCCGTGCCGCGCTTCCCTCGGCGCGAACCACATATAGGCAAAACCGGTGACGAGGCAGATCACGCCCGGCACAAAGAACGCGCCGCGCCAGGAGAATACCGCGGTCAGCGCCGCAGTGATGCCGGCGGCAAGCGATACGCCCAGATTGCCGCAGACGCCGTTGAAGGCGAGCGTGCGGCCGCGTTGCGTCGCGGTCTCGACGATCATCGCGGTGCCGACCGGGTGATAGATCGCTGCAAACATGCCGAGCGCGAACAGCATGAAAGCGAGCACATAGAGCGACGGCGACAACGCGGCGCCGATCAGCGCGACGCCGCAGCCGAAAAAGAACGCGGTCATCATGTTCCGCCGGCTCCAGTGATCGCCGAGCCAGCCGGCCGGCAGCGAGAACAGGCCGAACGCCACGAACGACGCGGTCGCGAGCCAGATCAGCGTCGAATACGAGTCGCCGTAGATCGCCTGCAGCGCGATGACCACGGTCGGATAAATGAGGATGACAAAGTGATCGATGGCATGCGCCCAATTGATGAACGCGATCGAGAGCCGCCGATTGGCCAAATCGGTCGCGGCGTCGGGGGCTGATTGGGCGGCCGTTGCCGCCGTCGTCGTCATGATCATCGCTCGATTCCCGGTCAATGCGAGACACTTATACAGGGCTGGTGCGATCCGCCATATCCGTTTGTTGCAGGGCAGACCGGCGCCGATACCGCGGCCTGCCGCCTCACTTCGGCGGAGTCCGAACTATCAGTCGAGCGTCCGGCGGAAGCGGGTCACCGCGATCGCCATGGCCAGCGCCATCAACCCGGCCAGCGCCCAGACGTCATATTGCAATTGGCCGAGCGTCGAGCCTTTGAGCATGATGGCGCGGACGACGCGCAGGAAATGCGTCAGCGGCAGGAATTCGCCGACCGTCTGCGCCCAATACGGCATGCCGAGGAACGGAAAGATGAATCCCGACAGCAGCATATTGGGCAGAAAGAACATCATCGACATCTGCACCGCCTGCAGCTGGTTCTGCGCCAGCGTCGAGAAGGTGTAGCCGAACGACAGATTGGTGGCGATGAACAAGGTGGCGACGGCGGCCAGCAAAACCGGATTGCCGACGATCGGCACGCCGAACATCAGCACGCCGGCGCCGACGATCAGCGCCGCCTGCATGAATCCGACCAGCACGTAAGGCGCGATCTTGCCGAGCATGATTTCGAGCGGCGTGATCGGCATCGCCAACAGACTCTCCATGGTGCCGCGCTCGGTCTCGCGCGTCACCGACAGCGCGGTGAAGATCAGCATGGTGAGCGTGAGGATGGTGCCGAGCAGTCCGGGCACGACGTTGAGCGCGGTCGAGGCCGCGGGATTGTAACGCTGGTGGGTGCGGATCTCGAACAGCGGCTGGCTCGTCTCGGGCAGCCCGTGGTCGTTGGCGAGCGCGGTATTGACCAGGTCCGACAGCGCGGCGACCGCGGTGCCGGTCGCCACCGGGTCGGTGGCGTCGACCGCGACCAGCAGCGCCGGCTTGTCGCCGCGGCGCAGCGACCGCTCGAAATTCGCCGGGATCTCGACCGCGAACAGCGCCCGGCCCGACGCCAGCGCCTGGTCGAGCTCGGCGTCGTTGTGCAGCAGCGCGGTGACGCGGAAGAATTTCGTGTTCTGGATGGCGGCGAGAATGGTGCGGCCGATGTCGCTTGATTCCTGCAGCAGCACCGCGGTCGGCAGATCGCGCGGCGTGGTGTTGATCGCGTAACCGAACAGAATGAGCTGCAGCAACGGGATCGTGATCATGGTCGCAAAGGTGACGCGGTCGCGGCGCAGCTGCAGGAACTCCTTGAGCAGCATGGCGCCGGTCCGCCGCCAAAAGCCGTCGGCGCCGAGAACGGAGAGCGCGCTCATTGGAAATTATGCTTCATTGGAAATTGTCCTTGGCGCTTGCCATCAGATCGATGAACACGTCCTCGAGCGACGGCGCGCCGCGCTCCCAGTCGAGCCCCGGCCGGTCGCGGTACGGCGCGATCGCCGCTTCGAGCGCCGTGCCGTCGCGTCCGGAGACGTGCAGGCTCGTGCCGAAGGGCGCCACCATATCGATGCCCGGCCGTTCCTTGAGCTCGGCGGCGAGGCTTGCGAGATTCTCGCCGTTGCCCGTGCTCACCGTGAACGTCGTCAGATGCGAGTTCGCGACCACATCCTTGACGGTGCCGCGCGTGAGCACTTCGCCGAAGGCGATATAAGCGATCTCGTGACAGCGCTCGGCTTCGTCCATGTAATGGGTGGAGACGAGAACGGTGAGGCCGGTCGCCGCCAGCGCGTGGATCTCGCCCCAGAAATCGCGCCGCGCCTTCGGATCGACGCCGGCGGTCGGCTCGTCGAGCAGCAGAAGTTTTGGATTGGGCAGAGTGCAGGCGCCGAGTGCCAGCCGCTGCTTCCAGCCGCCCGACAGCTTTCCCGCAACCTGCTCTTCACGGCCCTGCAGGCCGAGCCGTTCGATCATCGCCTTGGTCGCGGCCGCGGGCTGCGCCAGGCCGTAGATGCGCGCCACGAATTCGAGATTCTCGCGCACCGACAGATCGTCATAGAGGCTGAAACGCTGCGTCATATAGCCGACGGAAGTTTTGATCTTGGCGGTCTCGGTGCGGATGTCGTAGCCGAGACAGGTGCCGTTGCCGCCGTCGGGCGTCAGCAGTCCGCACAGCATGCGGATGGTCGTGGTCTTGCCTGAGCCGTTGGGCCCGAGGAAGCCGAAAATTGTGCCGCGTTTGACCTGCATTGACAGGTCGCGCACCACGGTGCGGTCACCGAACGATTTGGTCAGGCCATGCACGTCGATGACGATGTTGGAGTCCGTGGTTTGTGCGGCAGTTTGCGTGGCGCTCATTTCGACGCCTCCGGCCCCAGCGATTTCGCCGGCTGCGCAATGAGCCTCACATCGAGCGGCTGGCCGACACGAAACGCCGCGGGCTTTTCCGGCAAAGCCTCGACGAGGAAGACGAGCTTGGAGCGTTCCTCGAGGCTATAGATCACCGGCGGCGTAAATTCGGATTTCCGCGCGATGAAGCTGATCCGGGCCTTCAGATCCGGCTCGCAGCCGTCGCAGCCGACCCTGACCATGTCGCCGTAAGCGATCTTGGGCAGCACCGGCTCCGGCACGAAGAAGCGCACTTTGAGATTGCCGGGCGGCAACAGCGACACGACCGGCCGGTCGGCCGGCACCATTTCGCCCGGACGGTAATAGACCTCCTCGACCGTGCCGCTCACCGGGCTGAAGACCTGGCGGCGCGTCAGCCGCGTTTGCGAGGAGTTGAGCCGCGCTTGCGCATCGCGCAGCACCATGGTTGCGACATCGAGATCCTTTTGCGTGCCGGCGCCGGTCCTCGCGAGTTGCTGGGCGCGGTCGAACGTCTGCTGCGCATTGACCTGCGACGCCTTGACCTGGGCGAGATCGGCCTGCTGGAGATCGTCGTCGACCGTGAATATCGGCTCACCCTTGGTGACCGTGTCGCCTTCGCGCACCGCAAGCGTTTGCACGCGGCCGACTTCGTCGGGCGCGACAAAAATGAGATTGGCCTCGACCCAGCCCTGATAGATGGCGTCGTCTTTCTTGCAGGCGCAAAGCGCCAGCGCCGACGCCAGCACACAGGCCCCGATCGCGATCCGCGCCCTCATGACGGCCTCCGCCCCAACAGCCGGTCGGCTTGGGCATGCATCATGCCGCGCACGTCGAGCGGCTCGAAGCGGTCGAACAATCCGCTCCAGACAATGGCGATGAAGCCGGGTGCGACGAGCAATTGCGGATAGCGCAGCAGCGTATCGTCGGCGAGTTCGCCGCGCTCATAAGCGCGCCGCAGCAAGCCGCGCACCGCCTTAAGGCCCCGCGACAGCACTTCGCGATAGTAGAATTCGGCGAGCGCCGGAAACCGCGGACCTTCGCTGATGATCAGGCGGATCAGCTGCTTGCGCCGGGTGCCGTAAACTTCGCGGACAAAAAACTCGATCACCTGATCGACAATCACGCGCAGCGGCAGGTCGGTCGCGAACGCCGTCTCAATCGTGCCGACCACGGGCGTCATATTGGAGCGGATCAGCTCCTGGAACAGGTCTTCCTTGTCCTTGAAATGGAGATAGATCGTGCCCTTGGCGACGTCGGCGCGCTTGGCGACGTCGTCGAGCCGCGTCGCTTCGAAGCCGCGCGCGGAAAATTCGTCGAGCGCCGCCTCGAGGATCGCATCGCGCCGCGCCGCGGCCTTGGCGCTGCGCAGGTCGGCTTTCGGCGCCCGCGCGGCCGCAGTGGCGGCGCGGGCCGCGGGTTTTTTCGCAATTCGATTGCTGCTGGCTTTCATTGCATAAATATGACTGACCAGTCAGTCATCTTCAAGTCCTAATTTCCGGCGGGCCGGACCCCTGCCCACAAGCTGCCAAGGAGGGCCGCAAATCATGATTGGGCTGCATTTTTGCGCGTTTGCGCGCGGCGCATTACCGGCTACAGCCTACGCCTGGAGGCAGGCCCGGGAGATCGACGTGACGGCGACGACCGCAGCAACGGACGAGACGCGGCGCAGCAGCCCGTGGTGGACCCAGTTATGGGTCTGGGTGCTGATCGCGATGGCGCTCGGCGTAGCGCTCGGCAGGTGGGCGCCCGACACCGCGGCCGAGATGGGACCGCTCGGCGACGCCTTCATCAAGCTGATCCGCATGCTGATCGCGCCGATCATTTTCTGCACGGTGGTGACCGGCATCGCGCATATGGCCGACATGACGCGGGTCGGCCGCGTCGCCGTCAAGGCCATCGTCTATTTCGAGGTGATGACGACCGTCGCGCTGATCATAGGCCTCGTCGCGGTCAACATTCTCAAACCCGGCGTCGGCATGAATGTCGACGTCAGCAAGCTCAATCCCGGCGCCGTCGAGCCTTACGTGAAATTGACTCAGCAAGTCGGCGCCGTGCCGTTTCTGATGAACATCATTCCCGGCACATTTGTCGGCGCCTTTGCCGAAGGCAACATCCTCCAGGTTCTGTTTATCGCCATCCTGTCCGGCTTCGCGCTGGTCGTCATCGGCGACAAGGCCAAGCCGCTGGTCGATATCATCGAGATCGTCGCCAAGATGGTCTTTGTCATCGTCGGCATCATCATGTGGACGGCGCCGCTCGGGGCGTTCGGCGCCATCGCGTTCACCGTCGGCAAGTTCGGCATCGGCTCGCTGGCTTCGCTCGGCGAACTGATCCTCGGCTTTTACGCGACTTGCGTGATCTTCATCGCCATCGGCTTGGGCGCGGTGGCGCGCTTCTGCGGCTTCAGCCTGCTGAAGCTGATCCGCTACATCAAGGAAGAGCTGCTGATCTGCATCGCCACCACCTCGTCGGAAACGGTGCTGCCGCGGATCATGGACAAGCTCGAGCGGCTCGGCTGCGAGAAAGGCGTGGTCGGGCTCGTGGTGCCGACCGGCTATTCGTTCAATCTGGACGGCACCTGTCTCTATCTCGCCACCGCCGCCGTGTTTCTCGCGCAAGCCACCAACACGCCGCTCGATATCTGGCACCAGATCGGCCTGCTGTTGATCCTGCTCGTCACGTCAAAGGGCGCGGCGGGCGTTGCCGGCGCGGCTTTCGTCGTTCTCGCCGCCACTCTCGGCGCCGAGAGCAGCATTCCGGTCGCGAGCGTGGCGCTGGTGCTCGGCATCCATCGCCTGATGTCGCAGGGGCTGACCCCGACCAATCTCCTCGGCAACACGGTCGCAACCATTGCCATGGCGAAATGGGAAGGCGCGCTCGACGAGACCCGCTTGCGGCGCGGTCTCGATGCAGGGAGCTAGACCAACAATCAAATTTGAGCAGCGCACTCGGTCCGTTATCGCGGGTAAAGCGTCCGCTAATGACCCGAAACCGACGTCTGTCCGCCAGCCTTGCTGCGAGCGTCAATGCACTCCCACTTTGCGCTCCGCGGCATGACCGATTGCGGTCTTGCATGCCTCGGTCAGAGCAACGAAGTGCTCTTTGACACACAGGAGGATGCGACCTGCGCCAGGCTTTACGCCAGGGCATTGCTCCCGGATATCTGCCCTGCAGGCTTCTCTCACCGCGCCGATGTTCACAAGCGCCGCCTGGCACGGTTCAGTGAAATCCTGGAAATGTGCCTCAACACATTGGCTAAGGCGACTTCGTTCCAATCGATCGGATGCACAAAACTTCACAAGGTACCGATTGCAAGTCTGGATGACTGCAACATATTGGCCAAAAGCAGGCGATGCCAATAGCAACACCAATGTCGCAAAAGCCCCATAAATTCTTCCCACGTGAGCCTCCGGTAATCGAATAACTAGCCCTTCTCGTCGCAAGCCCAGGCGCGCACCACGCATTCGTGGCCGCCGAACTGAACGCAGCGGCGCATCGAGATGTTTTCCGCTTTGCCGAGATGCGAGTCGATGGCCCAGCCGAACGAGCCGCAAGGATTCTTGGCGTCGACCGACATCGCAGCACAGGCACGATGCAGTAAGCCTACGATCCGGCACCTGCCGCCGGAGCATTTGCGCATCGCCGCGGTGCGGGCGTCGGACTCGTTCGAACAGTCGAAGCCGTAGCCATAAGCGCCGCAGGAGCCGACCGCGAGCGCGCCGGCCGCATCGGCGGCGCCAATCACTGCCGCCAAAAGTCCAAAGCTCACCGCCACAGCGGCGAAGCCCCGTCCAAGTCTCGAGATGAAGCGTCTCGACATGAAGCCCACTCCCCCACTGAAGTGCGCGAGAAGCTAGGCGGGAAGGGTTTCGAGTTGGTGAATGGAGCGGCAAATTACGCGCGGATCAAGACCGCCGGTGATCGGCGTCTCCCAGACTGTCGCGAAGGCCATGCTTTAGGTTTTTTCCAGCTCGGCTTTCACCGCCTGGAGCGCCTCTGGCGTGTCGACGTCGGTGAGCGCCGCGGTGCCCGATACCGGCACCTCGGCCACCGCCTCGGCATAGCGGCCGATCAGATAACGCGCGCCGACGTCGCCCTCGACGGTCATGAGATCCGCAAAGAAACGCCGCGACCACACCACCGGATTGCCGCGCTTGCCGTCGATGGTCGGCACCGCGATCAGCGCGCCCTCGTCCGGATCGATGGCGCCGATCAAGCGATCGATCAAGGCAGCGTCGACTTGCGGCATGTCGCCGAGACACACAATGGCGCCGTCGGCTGCCGCCGGCAGCGCGGCGATGCCGGCTTTGAGCGAGGTGCCGAGCCCGTCGGCGAAATGCGGATTGTGCACGAGCTTCACCGGCAGGCCTGCGAGCACCGCCTCGACGCGCTCGCGCTGATGCCCGGTGACGACGATCACCGGCCGCGCCTGCGAAGCGAGCGCTTGTTCGACCACCATGCGGATCAGCGGCTTGCCGTTGATTTCGGCAAGAAGTTTATTTGGGCCGCCCATGCGGCTCGAACGGCCGGCGCCGAGCACGATGGCGGCGATGGCGTGTAGGGGATGCAGCGGCTCTTCACGCGGTTGCGGCCGCGTCACGATTTCCATGAGCAGGCCGCCGACGCCGAGCCCGGTAATGTCCTCGCGCGACACCTCAAGGCCGGCGAGAAGCCGCATCAGCACCCAGTCAAAACCGTTCTCTTTCGGGCTGCGCGCACAGCCCGGCGCGCCGAGCACCGGACGGCCGTCAGCCGAGCCGATCATCATCAGATTGCCGGGATCGACCGGCATGCCGAAATGCTCGACAGTGCCGCCGATCTTTTCCAGCGCCGCTGGGATCACGTCGCGGCGGTCGGCGATGGCGGAGGCGCCAAACACGATCGCCAGGTCGGCGCCGGCTTGCAAAACTTCGTCGAGCGCCTTGGCGAGCGGCTCGCGCTCATGCGGCACGCGCCGTTCGGCGACGATCGTGGCGCCGGCCGGCGCCAGCCGGTCGGCGGTGATCTTGAGCGTCTTCTCGATCACTTTCGTTGCCAGCCCCGGCAGTACCGTCGACACCACGCCGACCTTGCGGATGCGGTACGGCGCGATGCGCAGCAGCGGCTTTTTGGCGCGCGCCAGCGCGGCGTCGCGCGCGTCCTTGGCGACACCGAACGGAATGATTTTCACCGTCGCGATCATTTCGCCGGCTACCACCGGCTTGTAGGCCGGCAGCGTCGCAAACGTGATCGCCTCGTCGATGCGGTTGAGCCGGTCGACGGCGTCCTTGTCGACGACGAGCACGCCCGCCGATTGCGCGAACAGATTGGCGCGGCCGGTGAAGGCGCGGTCGACATGCACGCTTTGCCCGGCGACCGCCTTGGCAATCTCGGCCGCGGCGGTGTCCTCGGACACGTCGTCCACTTCGAGCCGCGCCACGACGACGTCCTTGATGCCGGCCGCTTCCAGCGCCGCAACTTCGCCGGGGCCGATCAGCGTGCCTTTCTTGAGCACCAGCGACCCTTGCCGGATCGTGTGCACGGCGGTGGCGCCGACAGCTTCCTTGGGCGCGACCGCACCGAACCTCATGACGCGGCCTTCACTGGCTGCGCTTCGACTTCCTCGCGCAGCCGCTCGGTGATCTGCGCCATGATGGCGACCGCGATCTCAGCCGGCGACACCGCGCCGATATCGAGCCCGATCGGGGCGTGGATGCGCGCGAGATTGGCGTCCGACACGCCCTGCTGCTTGAGCCGCTCAAGACGCCGCGCGTGGGTTTTGCGCGAGCCGAGCGCGCCGATATAGAAACAATCGCGCGACAACGCGTGCAGCAGCGCCGGATCGTCGATCTTCGGATCGTGGGTGAGCGCGACGAAAGCCGTGTAGCGGTCGACATTGAGCGGCGGCAGCGCCGTGTCCGGCCACTCGGCGACGACCTTCACATCCGTGAAGCGCTCCGGCGACGCAAACGCGGTGCGCGGGTCGACGATCGTGACGTCATAGTTGAGCAGCTTGCCGATCGGCGCCAGCGCCTGGCTGATATGCACGGCGCCGGTGATCACGAGCTGCGGCTCAGGCACATAGACGGTGAGGAAGACGCGGCCCTCGGCCGTCTCTTCCATGCCGCTCTTGCTGGTGCGCAGATGATCGGCGAGCACCGCGCGCAGCGAATCCTTAGGCGTGTCGGCGGCTTTGACCAGGCGCTGCTGGCCACTCTCGACATTGGTGACGACAATGGCGGCGCGGCGCGCGGCGCGCTCGGCGTTCAATGCGGTGAGGATGTCGAGCTTCATGGCCGGTGAACTTACTCCACCTTCTCGACGAATACCCTGATCCTGCCGCCGCATGACAGGCCGACCTTCCAGGCGGTCTCGTCGGCGACGCCGAATTCCAGCATTTTCGGCTTGCCGCTCTCGATCACATCGAGCGCCTCGGTGACGACCGCGCCTTCGACGCAGCCCCCGGACACCGAGCCTAAGAAATTGCCCTCGTCGTCGATGACGAGGTTCGAGCCGACCGGGCGCGGCGCCGAGCCCCAGGTCTCGACCACGGTGGCGAGCGCCACGTCCCGGCCCTTCTTGCGCCAGTCCTCGGCGGCTTTGAGAATGTCGTTGTCGGTCGAGAGCATGATCTGCCTCCGCTTTCACCGCTATATCCCATACAACAAAGCGTTACATGGAATATTGCGTTATATACCATCGAATATAATGCCAATATAAAGCGTCACGCCACCTTTTGCATCCAGGCTCTCGGATCGCCGGCCCGGTTGCCGCCGCCTTGCAGCGAGGCGACCAGTGCGGCGATGGATTCGAGATTATGGATTGGGCGGAATTCGTCGACATTCGGCAGCATGGTCTTGATGCCCCGCGCGCGGGCTTCAAAGCCCTCGAAGCGCAACAGCGGATTGAGCCAGATCAGGCTGCGGCAGGAGCGGTGCAGCCGGTCAATCTCGAAGGCGAGCGTGTCGTCGGCGTCGCGTTCGAGCCCGTCGGTGATGAGTAACACGATGGCGCCCTGGGTCAGCACGCGCCGCGCCCAAAGGTTATTGAAGGCGTGCAGCGACGAAGCGATCCGCGTGCCGCCCGACCAGTCGGCGACGCAGGCCGAACAGGCGGCGAGCGCATCGTCTGGGTCACGCTCGCGCAACGCGCGGGTGACATTGGTCAGGCGCGTGCCGAACAAGAACGTGCTCACCCGCCGCCGCGAGTCGGTCAGCGCGTGGAGGAAATGCAGGAAGATGCGGCTGTACTGACTCATCGAGCCGGAAATATCGAGCAGCGCCACGATCGGCGGCGGCTTCAGCTTCGGCCCGATGAAGCGTAGATCGATGAAATCGCCGCCGCCCTTCATCGAGGCGCGCAAGGTGCGGCGGATGTCTATGAGATGGCCGCGGACATGCGGCTTGAGGCGGCGCGTGCGCACCTGCGCGAACGGCATCACGAGCCGCTTCATCGCCTCTTTCGCCGACGTAATCTCGGCCGCGGTCATCTGCGCAAAATCTTTCTGCTGCAGAACTTCGCGGTCGGACACCGTCAGGCGCGCGTCGAGCTCGATCTCCTCTTCCTTCTTGAGCTTGTCGTCGAGGCCGGAAAACAAAGCCTCATGCACGCGCGTCGCGCCGGCCTGCGGCGCCTGCGGCTGCGCCGGCATCTGCGGCAGCATCATCGCCATGAGCTGATCGATATAGCCGCGGCGGCGAAAGAAGATGCGGAAAGCCTGGTCGAACAGCACCGAATGTTCGTGCCGCTTCACGAACACCGCGTGCAGCGTCCAGTAAAAATCGTCGCGAGTGCCGACGCCGGCGGCCTTCACGGCTTCGAGCGCGTCGAGCACGGCGCCCGGCCCGACCGGAATGCCGGCGGCACGCAGCGCGCGGGCGAAATAGACGATGTTCTCGGCGAGGCGGCCCGACTGGTCCTGCTTTCGTTCTGGCACGAGTTCGGGCATGGCCTACTCTGCCGCGCGCAGATCCGACTTCATCTCGTCGAGCAGCTCTTTGACCTTGCTGCCTTCGAGCCGCGCGATGTCGTCCTGGTATTTGAGCAGCACGCCGAGCGTGTCAGACACGGTCGCCGGATCGAGCGCGACGACGTCGAGTTCAGACAAAGCGCCGGCCCAGTCGAGCGTCTCGGCGACGCCGGGCGATTTGAACAAGTCCTGCTTGCGCAGCGCCTGCACGAAAGCCACCACCTGCTCGGACAATTTCTTGCCGACGCCCGGCACTTTGGCGCGCACGATGGCGAGTTCGCGCTCGGCGGTCGGATAGCCGACCCAGTGATAGAGACAGCGGCGCTTGAGCGCATCATGCACTTCGCGGGTGCGGTTCGAGGTGATAACGACGATCGGCGGCTGCGCGGCTTTCACCGTGCCCATTTCCGGGATCGTGATCTGAAAGTCGCCCAGCACTTCGAGCAAAAACGCTTCGAACGCCTCGTCGGTGCGATCGATTTCGTCGATGAGAAGAACAGGCGCGCCGGCGGTGTCGGGCTCGAGCGCCTGCAGCAGCGGGCGTTTGATCAGGAAGCGTTCGGAAAACACGTCATGTTCAAGCCGCGTGCGGTCGTGCTCGCCTCCGGCCTCGGCGACGCGGATCGCGATCATTTGCGCGGCGTAATTCCACTCGTAGACGGCGGCGGCGACATCGAGGCCCTCATAACATTGCAGCCGGATCAGCCGCCGCCCCAGCGTCGACGACAGCACTTTGGCGATTTCAGTCTTGCCGACGCCGGCCTCGCCTTCGAGGAAAATCGGCCGGCCCATTTTCAGGGCGAGAAACAGCACCGTGCCGAGCGAGCGGTCGGCCAAATATTCGGCCTCGGCAAGGAGATCGACGGTGGCGTCAATAGAGGTCGGCAGCGGGCGGGGCAAAGGCTTGTTCATGGACGCAATGTAGTCATCGCCGCAGGATTTGTCCCGTCGCTCGGGCAAATCCTGTGGCCATAGCAAATCAGCATTTCTGCTGGTTTTAGACCTACTTCCCGATCGCCTCGGCAACCGCCCGACGGGCCAGCACACCGACCAGATGCGCCCGGTATTCGGCGGTGCCGTGGATGTCTGAATTCATGCCGTCGGCCGGGATGGTCATGCCTTCGAGCGATTTCGGCGAGAAGCGCTTCTTCAGCGCCTCCTCGAAGGACGGCACCCGGAACACGCCGTTCGAGCCGGCGCCGGTGACGGCGACGCGGATCTCGCTGCCGCGTTTGGAGACGAACACGCCGACCAACGCGAAGCGCGACGCCTGATTGCGGAATTTCTGATAGGCCGCCTTCTTCGGGATCGGGAAGCTCACTTTGGTGATGATCTCGGTGGGCTCGAGCGCAGTCGAGAACATGCCGGTGAAGAAGTCGTCGGCCTTGATGCGGCGCTTGTTGGTGATGATGGCGGCGCCGAGGCCCAGGCACGCCGCCGGATAATCGGCGTTCGGGTCGTTATTGGCGACCGAGCCGCCGATGGTGCCGCGATGGCGCACCGCCGGGTCGCCGATCATGCCGGCGAGTTTCGCGATCACGGGCGCCGCCTGCTGCACGATTGGAGACGAGTTCACCTCGTAGTGCCGGGTCATGGCGCCGATATTGAGCGAACGGCCGCTCAATTCGATCCCGCTCAAGCCCTCGATCAGCGTCATGTCGACGATCTGAGGGGGACCTGCGAGCCGCAACTTCATCGTCGGCAACAGCGTCTGGCCGCCGGCGAGCAATTTGGCGTCTTCGTTCTTGGTCAGCATGCCGGCCGCCTGCCGCACCGTCTGCGGCCGATGGAATGTAAAGGCGTACATCGCAGTCCTCCGTTTATCTCAACGTCGCGCCGTTGCCGGCGAGAATAAATGTCCTCATGCCGCGTGCGGCATCGTCTTCGATTTCTGCAACGCCGCCCAGACCGCTTGCGACGTGGCGGGCATCGCCAGCTGTTCGGTGCCGATGGCGTCGGTGATGGCGTTGATCACCGCGGCAGGCGCCGCGATAGCGCCCGCCTCGCCGCAGCCCTTGATGCCAAGCGGATTCGACGGGCACTTGGTCATTGTGGTGTCGACCTTCAGCGGCGGCAGGTGGTCGGCGCGCGGCATGCAATAGTCCATGAACGAGCCGGTGACGAGTTGGCCGTCCTTGTCGTAGACCGCGCCCTCGCACAACGCCTGGCCGACGCCCTGGGCGATGCCGCCGTGGACCTGGCCCTCGACGATCATCGGATTGATGATGGTGCCGAAATCGTCGACCGCCGTCCAACCAAGGATCTCGGTGGTGCCGGTTTCGGTGTCGACTTCGACTTCGCAGATATGACAGCCCGCCGGGAAAGTGAAATTGATCGGATCGTAGAACGCGCCCTCTTTCAGGCCGGGCTCGAGCTCCTGACCGGAGAATTTATGCGCGATATAGGCGTTGAGCGTGACGTCGGCCCAGGCCGCCGTCTTGTCGGTGCCGGCGACGCTGAACTTGCCGTCCTTGAACTCGATGTCGCCCTCGGCGGCTTCGAGCATATAGGCGGCGACTTTTTTTGCTTTGGCTTCGACCTTATCGAGCGCCTTAACCAAAGCCGACATGCCGACCGCGCCGGAGCGCGAACCATAGGTGCCCATGCCGAATTGCACTTTGTCGGTATCGCCGTGCACCACCGAAATATCGTCGATCGGAATGCCGAGCCGTTCGGAGACGACTTGTGCGAATGTCGTCTCGTGGCCCTGCCCGTGCGCGTGACTGCCGGTAAGAACTTCGACCGAGCCGGTCGGATTGACCCGCACTTCGGCGGATTCCCATAAACCGACGCCGGCGCCGAGCGAGCCGACCGCTTGCGACGGCGCGATACCGCAGGCCTCAATGTAAGTCGAAAGGCCGATGCCGCGCAGCTTGCCGTGGCGCGCCGATTCACGCTTGCGCTTGGCGAAGCCCTTATAGTCGGCAAGCTCCATCGCCTTCTTCAGCGAGGCGCTATAATCGCCGGCGTCATACATCATGATGACCGGCGTCTGGTGCGGGAATTTGCTGATGAAATTCCTGCGCCGCAGCTCGGCGGGATCCTGACCCATTTCGCGGGCGCCGACTTCGACGAGCCGCTCAACGACGAAGGTCGCTTCCGGCCGCCCGGCGCCGCGATAGGCATCAACCGGCACGGTGTTGGTGTAGACCGCATCGACCTCGCAATAGATGCTCGAAATGCCGTACTGCCCGGACAGCAGCGTCGCATAGAGATAAGTCGGCACCGACGACGAGAAGGTCGACATGTAAGCGCCGAGATTGGCCACGGTCTTGGCGCGCAGGCCCAAAATCTTGCCGTCGCCGTCGAACGCCATTTCAGCGTGCGTGACGTGATCGCGGCCATGGGCATCGACGAGGAACGCTTCTGAGCGATCGGCCACCCATTTCACCGGCCGGCCGACGCGCTTTGAAGCCCACAGCGCCACGACCTCTTCCGGATAGATGAAAATCTTCGAGCCGAAGCCGCCGCCGACATCGGGCGCGATGACGCGCAGCTTATGCTCCGGCGCCATGCCGACGAAGGCGGCGATGACGAGCCGCGCCACATGCGGGTTCTGCGTCGTGTTCCACAGCGTGAACGTGCCGGTGCCGGAATCATATTCGCCGATCGCGGCGCGCGGCTCGATAGCGTTCGGCACCAGCCGATTATTGACGATGTCGAGCTTGGTGACGTGCTTGGCCGATTTGAACGCGGCGTCGGCCGCTTTGGCGTCGCCGAGGCTCCATTGATAGATGGTGTTGTTCGGCGCGATATCGTGGATGCGCGGCGCACCCTGTCTCTGCGCGGCGGCAGGATCGGCGACCGCCGGCAGCACCGTGTAATCGACTTTGACTTTCTCGGCGGCGTCGCGCGCCTGCGCCAGCGTCTCGCCGATCACGACGGCGACCGCGTCGCCGACATGGCAGGCTTTGCCATTGGCGAGCACGGGATGCGCCGCCATTTTCATCGGCGAGCCGTCCTTGGAATGGATCATCCAGCCGCAGATCAGATCGCCGATCTTGTCGCCGGCGAGTTGCGCGCCGGTCAGCACCGCGAGCACGCCCGGCATCGCGGAGGCAGGCTTTGTGTCGATCGATTTGATCGCCGCATGCGCGTGCGGCGAGCGGACGAAATAAGCGAAAGCCTGGCCGGGCCGGTTGATGTCGTCGGTATAATGGCCCGTGCCGGTGATGAAGCGGCGATCTTCCTTGCGACGCACCGCGGCGCCGATCCCGGTCGCACTCATTGGCATTGCCTCCGGTGGTTCGCGCTCCCCAACAGATCCTTTTTGTTATTCGGCCGCTTTGCTCGTCGCGCCGGTGCTTGAATCCTTGCCCTTCATCGCCCGCGCCCCCGCGGCAATCGCCTTGACGATGTTGTGGTAGCCGGTGCAGCGGCAGATATTGCCTTCGAGCTCTTCGCGAATGGTGCGATCGTCGAGTTCGTTGCCCTTGCGGCGCACGATGTCGACCGCGGTCAAGATCATGCCGGGTGTGCAATAGCCGCATTGCAGGCCGTGATTTTCACGGAACGCTTCCTGCATCGGATGCAGCGGCCCGTCGGGCGCGGCGAGACCTTCGATGGTCAGCACATCGGCGCCTTCGAGCGAAAGCGCGAGCGCGGTGCACGACTTGATCGCCATGCCGTCGACGTGCACGACGCAGGCGCCGCATTGCGAGGTGTCGCAGCCGACATGCGTGCCGGTGAGCCGCAGATTCTCGCGCAGGAATTGAACCAATAATGTGCGCGGATCGATCTCACCTGTGACAGGCTTGCCGTTCACGGTCATGGAAACGGCGACCGTCTCGGCTCCCTTTTGGGCTGCCATGGGGCTTCCTCCTGGAAAAATTCCGGTCAAACGTCGAGATTTGCCAGCGATTCCCGCTCGCCGGCAAAGTTCGAGGGCGAAATCGGGGCGTTTTTGCCGGTTTTCGTACCCTGGAACGATTATTACTCTGAACCGCGGGCTAGGCGGCGGTCAAGTCAGTTCCGCGGGCTTATTCGCCGCTCGGCGCCGTGCGCGGAGCGCGCCCGGACGCGACCTCGGCGTGGCCCCAGAGCGTGGCCCCAGACCCGCCGCGCATGAATTCATTAACTCATAAACGACGCGCGCAGCAGCCTTGCATTGCGCGAGGGAACAACAAACACGCATCGCGTTTGCCGAGCAGAGGACACGCGGTGGCGTGGCGGCTGCAACCAAATAAACACGGAGTAAACATCATGCGCCTTCGGATGATTCTTCCCGTAACCGCGCTCGCTTTAAGCAGCGCGTTGGTCGTGTTGCCCGCGTCCGCGCAACAGGCTGGTCGCACCATGAACGACGGCGGTTTTGCCCCCTCGCAAACCGGGACAACGCAATATAACGGCGCCGGCCAAGTCGTCGGAACCGGGAGCGAAGCGAACTTAAGCTGTGCGCGGTATCATTCCTTCGACCCGTCGACCGGGACCTATATCGGCCGCGACGGAGCGCGGCATTCCTGTCAGTAAATCCCCGCCGGTAAATGGGACTGTAGAGTGCTACGGCAGCCCGCCTTTCCGGCGGGCTGCCAATTCTGGCGGCGGGCTGCTGATTGTGGATGTCTTGGTGGCGCGCCGCTTTACGCCGCCACCGGATTGACCGCTTTGGCAAAATTCACAAAAAAATCGTCGGCAACTTTCTTCGCCGCGCCGTTCACCAGCCGTTGGCCGAGTTGCGCGAGCTTGCCGCCGATTTGCGCCTCGACATCGTAGGACAACAGCGTGCCGCCGTCTTTCGGCGTGAGCTTCACCGTCGCTCCCCCCTTGGCAAAGCCCGCGACGCCGCCATCGCCCTGACCGCTGATCTTGTAGCCGTTCGGCGGATCGAGATCGGACAGCGTGACCTTGCCTTTGAACTTCGCTTTGACCGGACCGATCTTCACTGTGGCGATCGCCGACATCTCGTTATCGCCGGTCTTGTCGAGCTGCTCGCAGCCCGGAATGCAGACCTTGAGCGTTTCGGTGTCGTTGAGCTTTTCCCAAACCGTCTGGACCGGTGCCGCGAGCTGGACCTCGCCGTTCATCGTCATCGCCATTGTCTACTCCTTGATCGCAGCCTGATCGCTTGCGTCATTGAAAACCTGATCGGATACATAGTCACTTTCGTGCATTTCGCCTACAGCCTGATGCCGCGCATGAAAAGGGCGCATGACAGGGTTGGCGGCGCGCGCGCGGGCCGCTAAGGGTTTTACCATCACAGGGAAGGAAAAATTCAATGCCGGACATCAAGACCGACGACGGCTGCGTCATCCATGCCGAGATCGAGGGGCCGGAGAGCGCTCCGGTCCTGATGCTGTCGAACTCGCTCGGCACCGATCTGCATATGTGGGACGATCAGGTGGCGCCGTTCACCAAGCACTTCCGGCTGTTGCGCTACGATCGCCGCGGTCACGGCAAATCGAGCGTGCCGAAGGGGCCCTATACGATGGAGCGGCTTGGTCGCGACGTGCTGGCGGTGCTCGACGGGCTCGGCATTGCCAAGATCAATTGGTGCGGATTGTCGATGGGTGGCATGGTCGGGCAATGGCTCGGGGCGAATGCGTCGAACCGCGTGAACAGGCTCGTCCTCTCCAACACCATGAGCTACTACCCCGACAAGTCGATGTGGAACACCCGCATCGCAACGGTGCGCGAGAAGGGCCTCGCCGGCATCGTCGACGGCAATATGGAGCGCTGGTTCACCAAAGGCTTTCGCGAAAGCGCGCCGCAGGCGATGAAGAAAATGCACGACATGTTCGTCGCCACAAAGCCTGAAGGCTTTATCGGCTGCGGCGAAGCGGTGCGCGACATGGATCACCGCGCGCTGTTGCCGAAAATCACTGCGCCGACTTTGGTCATTGCCGGCAAGCACGATCCGGCGACGCCGCTCGAAGGCAATGAATATATCCAACAGCACATTCCGGGCGCCAAGCTCGCCGTGCTCAATGCCGCACACATTTCCAATGTCGAGCAGCCGCAGGCCTATACCGACGCGGTGCTTGGATTTTTGCTGAGCAAATAAACAAACAAAAAGCAGCAGCCCGCGCCTGCGAGCTGCCGCCAATTAAATTAAAGAGAGAACGTTAGCGGTTAACGGCCGCCCTGCTCGTGCTGACCGCCGCCCTGCTGGCCGGGCTTGTTCTGGCCACCCTGCTGCTGCTGACCGGGCTTTTGCTGCCCACCTTGCTGCTGCTGGCCGGGTTTATTCTGTCCGCCTTGTTGCGGATTGCTTTGATTATTCTGTTCGTTTGCCATCGGGACGTTCTCCGTTGTGAACCCCCGCCCAAGAAAGATAACCCGCGATAGCGGCGCGGGTTCCTCCTGCCGCTGCACTATTTATCGGCAACACCTTGATACCACAGCAAAAATCCGTGCGATTCGCGCCACATTTGCGGCGCGGGTCGCGGCTTCGGCGGCCAATGGCAGGCTAAACCGGCTTATAGGCTCGCTCGTGATAGACGAGCGCTGCGCCCGCCGGGCCGAGCCGGACCGCCTCGACCGCGCCGAAGATCACATTGTGCGAAGCGACGGCTTTGATCTCGATGACGCGGCAGTCGAAAGCAACGACGGCGGAGGCGAGCACCGGCGCGCCGGTCTTTAATGTGGTCCATTCGCCCTGCGCGAAACGTTCATGCAATTGGGCGCCGCTCCTTCCGGCAAACATGTCGGCGAGTTTTTCTTCGCTGGCGGGAAGCGTGTTGACGCAGAACACATTGTTCTGCGCGAGAACCGGCCCGCTTTGGCTGCGGCGGTTGAGAGATACAAGCAGCATCGCCGGCGTATCCGACACCGAGCACACCGCGGTGGCGGTAAAGCCGGTCTTGCCGCCGGTGCCGGCCGTAGTGACGATATGCACCGCGGCACCGAGCCGGCTCATCGCTTCGCGAAACGCATGCGGCTCGACGCTCGCAATCGGCGCCGGCGCCACCGCCGTGAAAGCGCCGTCCATCGCATCGTCGGGCCGCTGATCGATCCAGCTCATTTCATTCACTCCGCCGCCAGCGCATCCGGCAAGCCGGGATAAGCAACATCATCCGGGTTGAGCCACGTGTCATCGGTCCAGCCATTCTCATCGTATTCCGACATGCATTGTTCGGCGAGCGCCGTCATCTGATCCATCATGCCGGAGCCGCGCGCGTTCCACAGCGCTTGGATGCGGATGTCCTCATGGTTGCCGGCATAATTGCGCTCGTAAAGCTCGTGGCGGCCGCCAAATTCGGTGCCGATCGCGTCCCACAGAAGCTTCATGATCTTGATGCGCTCCTTGTAGTCGATGCCGTAAGAGCCGCGGACGTAGCGCGCGAGATAACGGTCGATCGCCGGATTTTTGAAATCCTTCGCCGACGACGGCAGATAGATCAGCGACGAGGCGACGATCTTTTCCACGATCTCCTTGACCCGGCCGTAAGCATCGCCGGCGAATACGCGATAGCTTGAGCCGGATTGGTAGTTCGGCAGTACCGCGCCGTTGACCCACTCCGTCGGATTCATCGCCATGGCCTCGGTCAGCGACCAGAACAGGTGCCGCCAGGCGATGATCTCGCCCAGCATCGCCTGATTGCCGCGGAATTCATCGGAGCCCGCCGCGTGCAGCGCCTTGGCAATCACGCCGGCCATGAAATCGAGCTTCACCGCAAGCCGCGTGCAGCCCTGGAATTGATAGCCGGCGAGGAAGCCCGATTGCGGAAAGAACACTTTCAGCTTCTCGAGGTCGCGGTGCAGCAGCACGTCTTCCCAGGGGATGAAGACATTGTCGAAGACGAAAATGGCGTCGTTCTCGTCGAAGCGCGACGACAGCGGATAGTCGAACGGCGTGCCCATCACGCTCGCCGTCATCTCGTAGGAGGTGCGGCAAAACAGCTTCACCCCCGGCGCGTTCATCGGTGCGATGAACATCACCGCCAAGTCAGTATCGTGCAGCGGCACTGCGGCGTTCTGGCCGAGGAAATTGTAATGCGTCAGCGCCGACGAGGTCGCCACCACCTTGGCGCCGGATATATAGATGCCGGCGTCGGTGTCCTTCTGGATGGTGATGAAGACGTCTTTCACCTGATCGACCGGCCGCGAACGGTCGACCGGCGGATTGACGATGGCGTGGTTCATGAACAGCACGTTTTCCTGGGCGCGCCGGTACCAGGCTTTCGCGTTGCCCGCGAACTTGCCGTAGAAATCGAAATTGGCGCCGAGCGTGTTCATCAGCGACGCCTTGTAATCCGGCGACCGCCCCATCCAGCCGTAGGACATGCGCGCCCATTGCGCGATGGCGTCGCGCTGCGCGATCAGATCCTCGCGCGAGCGCGCGGCGCGGAAGAATTTGTGGGTGTAGCCGCCCGAGCCGGTGTCGGTCGGCGATGTCAGGATCGCTTTGGTCTTGCCGTCGTGCAGCGCGTCGTAGAGGCGCGCGATCGAGCGCGCCGCATTGCGGAACGCCGGATGCGTCGTGACGTCTTTGACCCGCTCGCCATAGACATAGATCTCGCGCCCGTCGCGCAAGCTTTCAAGATATTCAGCGCCGGTGAACGGCCGCCCCTTGGTCCTGATCGCGTCTTCGGATTTCATCCGGCCGTTTCCTCGATTTTTGCGCTGCCCACGACGTCGCTCTTGGCATGCGCTTGGCGTACCCCCAACGCTGGTGGGCAGGCAATCCTCGCCGGCGCGCGGCTGCCAGTCGGCCCGCCGAAACGCCGATGCCATGGCGCCCGCGAAGCGCAGAACATCGCACCTGGGTCAGCGCCTAATATGAAAATCCATTCCCTTTAAGGGTTCGTTGCGGCCCTTTATATGGAAAATTCTTCTAGGAAGCCCGGCAATTCAGTGATTTCGTCGATGTTCGTAGATCCCGACACCGAAGAACGAACCCCGGCTTCGGCCGCGCCGCGGCAGCATGCCGATGCCGGAGCCATGGTCGCCCAACTGGCCGAACAAATGGCCGAGCGGCTCGCCGAAGCGAGCCCGCGCGATATTGTCGAGGCGGCTGTGCGCGCCATGCCCGGCCGGATCGCGGTGGTGTCGTCCTTCGGCACCGAATTTGCCGTTCTTCTCAAATTCGTCGCCGAGGTGGATCGGTCGCTGCCGGTGCTGTCTCTCGACACCCAATGGCTGTTTAAGGAAACGCTCGCCTATCGCGATGCGCTGGTCGCCCGCCTGGGGCTGACCGATGTGCGTACGGTGACGCCGTCGCCGAGCGCGCTTGCGTTGCGCGATCCCAAACGCGACCTGGCATTCCGCGACCGCGATGCCTGCTGCGACATCCGCAAAGTGGCCCCGCTCGCCGCCGAGCTCGCGGCTTTCGACGGCTGGATGAGCGGCCGCAAGCGCTATCACGGCGGCGAGCGCGCGGAGCTGCCGGTCGTCGAAGCGGACGGGCCGCGGCTGAAATTCAACCCGCTGGCGCGGTTGTCGCGGCCGGAGCTCAATGCCGTGTTCGCCCAGGCCAAATTGCCGCGGCATCCGCTGGAGGCTATCGGCTTCAGCTCGGTCGGCTGCGTGCCCTGCACGCACAAGCCGGCGCTCGGCGGCTCGGTCCGCGACGGCCGCTGGAGCGGGCTCGGCAAGACCGAATGCGGTATCCATCTCGGCCCCCTGCCCGCACCCGACCGCTAAGCCACGTTCCTACTCAGGGCGCGTAGACAGAGAGCTCTGCTACGTGGCGCGCTCAATGCGGCTGTCGATTTCGGTGCGGAGCGCCCCGAAATCGATGGGCTTGGTCAGAAGCGCCTCGGCGCCGTTCTCCAGTACCTTGCGCTTTGTTTCTGCATCGCCATAGGCGGTGATCATAATAATCGGAACTTCCGGCCGCATGGCCTTCGCTTTTGGGAGCAGTTCAAGACCACTCATTCCCGGCATGTTGATATCGGACAGGATTAGGATGAGCGAACGGTCGCCTGCTTCGGTGATACTTTGAAGTGCGATCGGGGCTGATTGCGCAAATTCCATCGTGAAACGGTCGGCGCGCAGATCGCGCCGGAACTGCTGTCGGAACAGCACTTCGACATCCGGCTCATCGTCGACCACGAGAATGAGCAAATTCATGTCCGCTCTCTCGATTTGACAAGCGGTGCACCCGCGCGCGGCAGGACGATCCGAAATTCGGTGAACTCGCCGGTCTGCGTATCGACCTCTATGGAGCCGGAATGTTGCTTGACAATGATGTCATGACTGATGGAAAGGCCGAGTCCAGTTCCTTCGCCGGCTGGTTTGGTCGTGAAGAACGGGTTGAACATCTTTTCCTTCGCCTCGGGCGGAATGCCGGTGCCATTGTCACGAATCTTGATTTCCACGCTGTGACCTAGGTTCTTGGTCGATGCAGTAACGGTAGGTTCGTAGTCTGGAATGGCCTCGCCCTTGCGCTTGTTCGTGGCATAGAAGCCGTTGGAGATGAGGTTGAGCAACACCCGCGTGATGTCTTGTGGGAACACATCGGCCTCGCCGGCTGCCGGGTCAAAGCACCGCTCCAAGGTGATATTGAAGCCCTGCTTCTCGGCGCGTGCCCCGTGATAGGCGAGATTGAGGCTTTCCTCGACGAGAGCGTTGATATCGATCGGCCGATGCTCGTCGGAGCCCTGACGCGAATGCAGCAGCATGTTCTTGACGATCGAGTCGGCGCGCTTGCCGTGCTGCACGACCTTGTCGAGATTGCCTTGCAGCATGTCGGCGATCTCGTTGATCTCCGCGCGCAGTTTGCTGTCGAGGTGAGCGCCTTCCAGCGCCGCCCGCAATTCATCGACGAGCTCGACCGAAACGGATGAGAAATTGTTGACGAAATTGAGCGGGTTCTTGATCTCGTGCGCGATCCCGGCGGTCAACTGACCGAGCGAGGCGAGCTTTTCCGTCTGCACAAGCCGATCCTGCGCGGTCCGCAAGTCCTCCAGCGATTTTGCCAATTCGCGGGTGCGGATCTCGACGCTTTCAAATAAGCGGGCATTATGGATTGCCAGCACCGATTGTTCGGCAAATGTTTTGATCAAGTCGGTCGTATTGTCGTCGAACCGACCTGGAGTCCTGCGACGAACCACCAGGAGGCCAACGATATCGTCGCCGCGAATGAGCGGCGCTACCAGCCTGGCGCGGAAGCCGGCCCGCAGGGTTATTTCAACGAGGTCAGAGCGAGGCTCCTCCTTCAAGTCGGCGACTTGGAGCGGCTGGCGCTCAGCGAGAAGCAACATCACGCTCGGTTCGTCGAGGCCAATATAGGCTTGCGTGAGCGCGGCAATCAATTCCTGATCCATGCCGTAGGTGGCGCGAAGCTTAAATTCGCGCTGCAGATCGTCAAAAACGTAAATGGCACCCGCCTCTGTGCCCGAAAGTTGCACCGCCTTGGCGACAATGGTGGAAAGCACGGTCTCAAGATCGAGGGTCGAATTCACGGCTTGCGACACCTCACCCAGTGCCCGCAGCTCATCTACCGAACGACCGAGTGCATCGGTCTGCTGGCGCAGTGCATCCAACAGCCGTACGTTTTCGATCGCGATCGCTGCTTGGTCCGCAAAGGTCTCCACAAGAGCGATCTGCTTATCCGTGAAGGGCCTGACCTCCATGTGAAAAATCATGATAACGCCGTAGAGGTCGTCGCCCTTCAGTATCGGAACCCCGAGGATCGTCCGAATCGGCTCGACATCCCTCGCGCCATAGGAATATTCCGGATCAGCGCGGACGTCAGACAAATGGATTGTCCGGCGCTCAAGTGCGGCGCGGGCGGCGCCGCTGTGCCGACCAGGCCGAATTGGATGCTCTGTCACCCATTGCTTGAACTCGGCGGATACGTTGTAGCCTGCCGCCAATTGCAATTGTTCGCCGTCGAAACGAAAGATGAGCGACCTGTTAGCCTCGCAAAGCCGGACTGAACGTTCGCAGACCGCGGCAAACACCGCCTCAAGATCAAATGCCGAGCGGCTTATGACTTCGAGTACGTCTGCGGTCGCGGTCTGCTGCTGCAGGGACTCGCGCAGTTCGTTGAGCAGCCTGGTGTTTTCAATGGCGATGACAGCCTGCGCTGCGAAGTTCTGCACCAGTTCGACCTGTTTTTCGCTGAAGGGCCGCATCTCCTGGCGATAGATGACGATGGCGCCGATAAGCTCGTCCTCCTTGAGCATGGGCACGACGAGATGGGTTCGCGCACCGGCCGATTCGACGAGCGACACGATGCGCGGGTTGCCACTGACATAACTCTCGTCGGCACGGAGGTCGTGAATGTGGAGAACCGCCTTGGTTCGTGTCAGCCGCTCGAGTGGCGTCCCTACGTTCTCGGCCACGCGCATATCGACGGCAGGATCGCGACGAGACCATTCTGCATAGGAAGAGCCGCCATGCACGGCCACAGCGCGGAAGACGTCTCCTTCGCGCAGGAACATGCTACCAAGTCTTGCTTCGCAGATGCGCGTGGCATTTTCCAGTATCGCATTGAACGCCGGCTCTAACTCGCCGAGCGAACTTGAAATGATTTTCAGCACCTCAGACGTCGCCGTCTGCTGCTCCAGAGATTGCCGCAGCTCTTTGAGCAGCCGCGTGTTCTCGATGGCGATGACCGCTTGGGCGGCGAAGCTCTGTAACAGCTCTATCTGCTTGTCTGTGAACGGATGAACCTCTCTGCGGTACAGAGAAATCGCGCCAATCAGCTCGCCCTCTCGTAGCATCGGCACGCCGAGTAACGTCCGCACACCGCCGCGTTCGACAGCCATGACCGCGAGAGGATCGAGGTCGAGATAGGCCTGTGATTTGGCATAATCGTCGAACTGCAAAGGGGCGCGGGATTTGATGAGTTGAGAGATAAGCGTATCCGGACCCGGACGATCCAATCCGCGTCGCATGTAGTCGAGATAGGCCCCCTTGGCGCCGCGATGCGCCATCAATTCCACACCGGAGCCGTTGCATTGAAAAATTAAACCAAAATCGGCAACACACAGACGCAATGCATTGCTAAGAAGCGTTTGAAAGACCGTCTGGATCTCGTCGGGCGAACTGGAAATGACCTGCAGGATTTCGGACGTCGCAGTCTGTTGATCCAGCGATTCCGAAAGCTCGCGCGTGCGCTTCTGCACCTCATCAAACAACCTCACGTTCTCGATTGCGATCACTGCTTGGTCGGCGAAAGTGGTGACCAGTTCGATTTGTTTGTCGGTAAAGGGTTGCACCTGCGACCGCGCCAGGACGATCACGCCGATGGGCACATTTTCGCGCAGCAGTGGCACGCCCAACAAGGAATGGAATCCGGCCAGCTTTTGGCCCTCGCTAAACTGGTATTCGTCGTCGGCGAGCACATTCGGAATATGAATGGTTTGACCCTCAGCCAGCACGCGTCCCGCCATCGATCCCCGGCCTTCAACGATGGGGCTTCCCGCTACGAAATCGACGAACGGCCTCGGGAAGTTATAATTCGCGGCGAAGATAAACTTGCCTTCGTGAGGGCGGACGATACAGGCCATATGGGCTTCGCACAGCCGCGCCGCTGATTTTACCAATGTATCGAGCACCGCCTGCAGGTCGAAAGTCGAACGACTGATGACCTTGAGCACGTCTGCGGTGGCAGTCTGCTGTTGCAGCGCTTCTGAAAGATCGTCGGTGCGCTTCTGGAGCTCGTCGAACAGCCGTACGTTCTCGATTGCGATCACCGCCTGGTCGGCGAAGGTGCTCAACAATTGAATCTGCCGTTCCGAAAACGGCACAGCTTCGGCTTTGCCAACAGAGATTGCGCCGACCGGTTTGCCGTCGCGGAGCATGGGAACCGCCACCGAGGCGCGCCAATTCCCAGCCAGAGCAAACTCGTGGGCATAAGTCGGGTCTGCAAGCATATCGGGCACCTGCGCGATCGTGCCATCCAATACCGCCCGTCCCGCCGCCAACGAGCGGTCGGGCCGCTTGGGATACGTCTGCAAGAGCCGGTCGTGAACCTCGGGTGTGAAATTGTGGCTCGCCGCATAGTGAAGCAGGTCGCCGTCGTACCGCCAGGCCACGCTGAACACCGCCTCGCACAGCCGCGCGGCGCTTTCGACAATTGCGTCGAACACAGGCTGAGCATTCGTCGGCGACCGGCCGATGACGTTGAGAATTTCACTGGTCGCAGTCTGATATTCAAGCGCTTCGCTAACTTCGCGCTTCTGCGCCTGCACCTCGTCGAACAGCCGCACATTCTCGATAGCGATGACAGCCTGATTGGCGAAGGTGGTGACCAGCTCAATTTGCTTCTGGCTGAAGGGCCGCGGCTCTCTGCGTTGGAGTGTGAAGACCCCGATTACGCTTCCTTCCCGCACCAGCGGCACGCCGAGCGCGGCACGCACGCTGACGAAGTCTTGAAGTCGGGGTCGGTCGTATTGGGGATCTGCGACTACGTCCGCAACATGAATCGTGCGGCCCTCGAGAATTGTACGCCCAAAAACCGAGCTGCGATCCGGCTTTGTCGAATAACCGGTAAAATGCTCGCGTTGTTTTCTCGTAAGGCCGAAAGTCGCAGCTAGCGGATAAGTGTCCCCCTCCAGGCGCCGAATTATGCCGGTATCCGCTTCGCACAGCCGAGCGGCGGATTCCACAACCGCATCTAGCACGGTCTGCAAATCGAACTGTGAGCGGCTTAAGACTTTGAGCACTTCGGCGGTGGCGGCCTGCTGCTCCAGTGCTTCGTCGCGCTCGCGTGTTCGGAGATCGAGTTGGTTCGACAGGTCGGCAGGAGATTTGCGCTTGATCGGCGCTTTCCGCGCCGTGCGCTTAATTATGCGGCTCCGACCCTTA
>CAWEMR010000016.1:0-61216 GCA_963810085.1 uncultured Alphaproteobacteria bacterium
GCCGGGGTTGATGTCCTTGACGAGGGAGGTGCCGGAGAGGCGGTCCCGTCGGTCACGAAAAAGCTCACGTCCGTTGGTTGGATCGTACCCGGTAAAGTAGACTTCCCCGTTCATGGGAGTCATGTATTGCGGGTCGGTCTCGCTGCTGACGAGGGTGGTGCCGGCGGCCGTGCCGTCAGTCTTCCAGAGCTCGAACTGCGCTTTCGAAGTACAACGTGCCGTTCACATCCGTCAGGCGCTGGACAAACGAATTATTGGAAATGATCGTGACGAACTCGCCGCGCCGTTGGTCGTGCCGTCGCTCTTCCAGAGCTGTCGGCCGTTAGTGCCGTTCGCGTCGGCGCGACGAAGAAGAGGTGCCCTCCGCTGGCTGTGGAGGAAGCTGGGGTACGAACTGCCGCTGCTCGGATTGATGTCATCGAGAAGAACGGTGCCGTCCGCCGTGCCGTCCGACTGCCAGAGTTCATAGCCGTGCGGCGCCGTTGTTGGCCTCGAAGTAGAGCTTGCCGTTCGTAGGTCGTGAGTTGGGTAAGGGTAAGAGCCCGTGGGGGCCCGCATTGATGTCACTGACCATTGTCGTGCCGGCCGTCGTGCCATTCGTCTCCCAGAGTTCCTTGCCGTTCGTACCGTCGTCGGCCTGGAAGTACAACTTGCCCCTCAGCCACCGCGGGTGGACTGATCGGTGGTAGGAGTTCGAGCTTTCCGAGCCGGGTGTGATGTCGTCGACGAGGGTGGTGCCGTGCGCCTTGCCGTTGCTCTTCCAGAGCTCGTTGCCGTGGACGCCGTCGTTGGCGAAGAAGAGCAGCAGGCCGTCGAATGCCGTCATGCCGCGGATGTTGGAGCCGACGGGCCCGGGGTTGATGTCCTTGACGAGCGACGTCCCTGGCCGCCGCACCATTCGTCTTCCACAGCTCCTGTCCATGGACGCCATCGTCCGCGAGGAAGAAGGTCGGTTCCGACCGACGGCCGTGAAGCCTTGGGGGCTCGAACTCTGCGCCGAGCGTGTTCACATCCGCGATGAGGGTTGGGAGTCAGGGACAACAGTGTCCCGACTCTCGAGGGCCTCGAACCTGGCTCGGTACGTCGCGATGGCGGCGTGCGGTTTTCGGTCGCCGGCCCGACGACGCGGCTCGCTGGTAAATCTGAGAAAGGGAAGCCATTGCGAGATCCTCCTGGTTGGTGTTGGGAAGGTTCATGGATGCGCTTTGACAGGGACGTCGGCTTGCGATCACCGTCTGCCGCTCGCCATCAAGGCTTGGGGCCCGGAACGGTCCAGATCGGGCGACCGCCATCCAGGGTAGGGTACGGCCCGGACAACATCGGAGATCGGGCACCTGGCAGCACCTGGACGTCGAAGATCTCGTCGATCCCCGAGGCGAATTCGAGGTGGGCGGCGAGGCGACCGGTCCGCAGGTCGACGACGGCTACACCGCACTTGAGCGCCTTCGGGCCGCTCGGCGATCGGGACGCCGCCGAAGGCGGAAGTCTCGCGGACTTTCGACAATCCGATGAACGCGAACGGCCCCGCGAAGGCCAGGCCGCGGGCATAGCCCGGCAGCAGGAGGACATCATCACGCCGTCGATCGGCCAGGTCGATCCGCGTGAGCCGGCCCACCCCCGAGTGGAGCAGCCAGACATGGCCGTCATGTACCCGCGGCGAATGGGGCATGGCAAAGCCCCTCGCGATCGTCTCGTTGCTATCGACATCGATCAGGGCGCCGCCGGTTGCCTTGCCCGACCGCCAGCCTTGCGGACTCGTCGGTCTCGCCCAGGACGGTGACGTATTTCGGCCGTCCGTCCGACATCGCCAGGCCATTCAAATGGCAGCGGTCTTCCGGCGCAATGTCGAGATAAGCGGCGGCCGCCAACGCGGCTCGAAGCTGTGCTCGTTGTGCAAGGTGCACAAGCAGGAAAAAGCCGTGTTGACGACCCAAGAGGTCCTCGCCCGACCAGGCCATCTCGTGCCCCTGGATTTCGCCGGTGAATCGGGACGACCGGGTGACGAAACAGGCGTCGTGGCGGCCCGCCGGCTCGATTCGGGGAGCCAGGTCCGGGGCGCCGTGGAGAAACCAGATCTGTGCCCTTGTGCCGATGGCGACGACTCCGTCGCGGACGGCCACCCCCAGGGGACGCTCGAAGTTGTGGTACGACAGGGCCAGCTTGCTTCCAACGACCCCGACCCCGACCACTTTGCCGGCCTGGTAGGTCGACACGAGCAGCGAGGCGTTCAGCCCCTGGAGGATCGTGAGGAGGTCGCGGGTGTACTCGTGCCGGACCTCTGCGTGGGCCGATCCCGGCCGTCCTCCGGTGAGTTCAAGAAGGGACCGGCGTCGAGCGACAATTCGGGCGACTGAATATCTAGGACTGTCATCGGCGTGCTCCTTGATGTTGCGCCGCGTCTCCGCCGGCCTGTCCGCTCCAGTGACGACCGAGGAATGATCGGCGTGCCCTCTGGGCCGGCGCCGGAATTCTCTCTTCGGCGTCGGATCGACTATGGGTGGAATTGCGCACGGGGCCGCGGCGTCCACAGGGAATCCGAAAAAAGTGCGACGGTGTATCGTGAGGGCTCGATTACGGTGAAATCAAGAAATATAAAAATTTCCTGTGGATGGATCGCCCGGCGCGCAATTACCATCTCTATGACTTCACAAACGGAACACGAACCTGATGCTCCGCCGGAACTCGCCCCTGGCGATGGCTCCCGGGACCGCAGCCCTGAGCCGCCAATTCATGGAACACTGGGACCGCCTGCACCGGCTGGTCCAGATGCGCCTGGACCGTCGCCTGCACGGCCGGGTGAACCCGTCCGATGTGCTCCAGGAGGCCTACCTCGAGGTCGTCCGGTCGATGCCGGGATACTTGAGCAATCCGAAGGTCCCATTCTTCCAATGGCTCCGCACATCACCGTCGTGAAGCTGATGGCGCTGCACCGCAAGCACCTGGGGCACATGTCCGCGATGCGGCCGCGATGTGCATCTGGGGGGTGTCAGGCCGCAGACGAGCTCGGTCGCGCTGGCGGCCCGGCTCCTGGGCCGGCTGACGTCCCCCAGCCAGGCGGCCGGCGCCGTCAAGCTTCAGGTTCGCGTCCAGGACGCCTTGAACAGTCGAACCCTCACCGCGAGGTGCTCTCGCTCCGCCACTTCGAGCAAATGACAAACACCGAGACGGCGCGAATTCTGGGCCTAAGCGTGGCGGCCGCCAGCAACCGCTATGTGCGAGCCCTGAAGCGGCTCAGGCCGATCCTCCTGACGGCCCCGGGATACTCGGCCACCTTTCCGGTTGCGCCGGACGGGGGAACTCGATGACCGACCCTGACCTTGTGCGCAATCCCGTGGAAATCCTGGCCGATGAGTTCCTCGAACGATACCGGCGGGGCGAGCGTCCGACCGTGACCGAGTACGTCGACAGGCATCCCGAGCTCTCCGAGCGAGATCCGCGAGGTCTTTCCCGCCCTCCTGGCGATCGAGGAGGCCAGTCCTCACCCGGCGGCCCTCGGGTCCCCCCGACACAACTCGTCGCGAGCCGACGGCTTCGTGCCGGACCGGCTGGGCGACTTCCGGATCGTCGGCGAGATCGGCCGCGGCGGCATGGGCGTGGTGTACGAGGCGGTCCAGGAGTCGCTCGGGCGCCGGGTGGCGCTGAAGGTCTTGCCCCGCGGGGCACTGGCCAATCCCGCGGCACTGAAGCGATTCCGCCGCGAGGCCCGCTCGGTCGCGGCACTGCACCATTCGAACATCGTGCCGGTCTTCGGCATCGGCGAGCACGCCGGCCACCACTATTACGCGATGCAGTTGATCCACGGGCAGACCTGGAGGCCGTCCTCGGCGGGGTCCGCCGGCTCCGCGACTGACTGGCCCCTTGCCGGCCTCGACTCTGAGCCTGGCCGAACGTGCGGCGACCGAGATCGCGGGCCGTCTGGTGAGGGCCGTTTCGCGCACTCGGCGGCCACGGACGCGGGCGAGGGCGAGGACAAGCAAACGAACGAGCCACCGCATCGACCGAACCCATGGATCGACCGGACGGCGTCCCGGCGACCCCCCCGCCCGGAAATCACCACCGTCACGATCGCGGAACAAGGCGAGTCTCAATACCATCGGCGGATCGCCCGGATCGGTCTCCAGATCGCCGAGGCCTTGAATTACTTGCACGATCAAGGCGTCCTGCATCGCGACATCAAGCCGTCGAACTTGCTGATGGACGAGGAGGGGACCGTCTGGGTCCTTGACTTCGGCCTGGCCAAGGCGGAAGGGGTGGGCGAGCAGTCGGGTTGTGCGACATCGTCGGCGTTGCGGTAGATGGCACCGGAGCGGTCCGACGGCCGGTCCGACCGCCGAGCGATGTTTACGGCCTCGGCATTACGCTCTACGAGCTGCTGACGCTACGGCCCGCCTTTGATTCCGCGCGGCAGGCAGCCCTGATTCACCAGGTTTTGCACGCGGGCCGCCATCGCCTCGTCAAATCGACCGCCGGATCCCTCGCGACCTGGAGACGATCGTTTTGAAGGCGATGGCCAATATCTGTCTTCTGTTACGCGTCCGCCCACGCACTGGGCGAACATCTCCTGCGCTTCCTCGAGAACCGGACGATCCTTGCGCGATGGAGCACCTCGCTGGAGCGAACCGGTCGCCGGCGCCGCTGCAACCCGGCCGTCGCGGCATTGCTCATCTCGGTCGTGGCGCTCTTGACGTTCATCGCGGGCTATTACTCCGTCTCGGCATCGCGGTACAGGCATCAGTTCGAGCTGGCCGAGCAACGTCTGAACGACTTCCAATGAATTTCGTCCAGCAGTACTGGGAGGACTATAATGGCGAGCTCTTGCAGCAAGGGCTCGTCGATCAGCTTCCGGTCAACCAGGGCGGCATCGATCGCAGAGGGTTCGAATGGTTCGCTGGCAACGAAGGCTGTCCTCGGGGCACATCACCCTCAAGGGGCACACCGGCCCTGTCACGAGCGTGGCGTTCAGCCCCGACGGCCAGCGGCTCGCCTCCGCCGGTCAGATGGGACAGTAAAGGTATGGGACGCCGCGACAGGACAAGAAACCCCACCCTCCGGGGGCACACCGCCCCTTTACGGCGTCGCGTTCAGCCCCGACGGCCAGCGGCTCGCCTCCGCCAGTTGGGATGGGACGGTAAAGTTGTGGGACGCCGGGACCGGACAGGAAACGCTCACGCTCCGGGGGCACACCGCCCCTGTCAACGAGCGTGGCGTTCAGCCCCGACGGCCAGCGGCTCGCCTCCGCCAGTGCGGACCAGACGGTAAAGGTGTGGGACGCGGCGACCGGGCAGGAAACCCTCACCCTCAAGGGGCACACCGAGGAGTCTAGAGCGTGGCGTTCAGCCCGGACGGCCAGCGGCTCGCCTCCGCCGGTCACGATCGGACGGTGAAGGTGTGGGACGCCGGGACCGGGCAGGAAATCCGCACCCTCACGGGGCATGCCGGCGGTGTCTTGAGCGTGGCGTTCAGCCCCGACGGCCAGCGGCTCGCTTCCGCCAGTCAGATGAGACGGTGAGGGTGTGGGACGCCGGGACCGGGCAGGAAACCCGCACCCTCAACGGGCACACCTGGCGGGGTTTGAGCGTGGCGTTCAGCCCCGACGGCCAGCGGCTCGCCTCCGCCAGTCAGGATCAGACGGTGAAGGTATGGGACACCGGAACCGGGCAGGAAACCCTCACCCTCAAGGGGCATACCAGCTGTGTCATGAGCGTGGCGTTCAGCCCCGACGGCCAGCGGCTCGCCTCCGCCAGCAGGACGGGACGGTGAAGGTGTGGGACGCCGCCACCGGGCGGGAAACCCTCACCCTCAAGGGGCATACCGGACAGTGTCTACAGCGTGGCGTTCAGCCCCGACGGCCAGCGGCTCGCCTCCGCCAGCTGGGATGGCACGGTGAAGGTGTGGGACGCCGCGACCGGCCAGGAAACCCTCACCCTCAGGGGCACACCGAGGGTGTCAATAGCGTGGCGTTCAGTCCCGACGGCCAGCGGCTCGCCTCCGCCGGCGGCGATGGGACGGTGAAGGTGTGGGACGCCGCGACCGGGCCAGGAGACCCTCACCCTCAAGGGGCACACCGAGGGCGTCATGAGCGTGGCGTTCAGCCCCGACGGCCAGCGGCTCGCCTCCGCCAGGACGACCGACCGTGAAGGTGTGGGACGCCGCACCGGGCAGGAAATCCGCACCCTCAAGGGACACACGGCGATGTCATGAGCGTGGCGTTCAGCCCCGACGGCAAGCGGCTCGCCTCCGCCAGCCAGGATGGGACGGTGAAGGTGTGGGACGCCGCGACCGGGCAGGAAATCCTCACCCTCAAGGGACACACCGGATGTCAACAGCGTGGCGTTCAGCCCCGACGGCCAGCGGCTCGCCTCCGCCAGCCACGATGAGACGGTGAAGGTGTGGGACGCCGCGACCGGCCAGGAAACCCTCACCCTCAAGGGGCACACCGGCCGGGTCCAGAGCGTGGCGTTCAGCCCCGACGGCCAGCGGCTCGCCTCCGCCAGCCGGATAAGACGGTGAAGGTGTGGGACGCCGCACCGGGCAGGAAACCCTCACCCTACGGGGCACACCCACGCGGTCTTGAGCGTGGCGTTCAGCCCGAGACGGCCAGCGGCTCGCCTCCGCCAGTTGGGATCGGACGGTAAAGGTGTGGGATGCCCGGCCGCTGGACGCCAAGCCGGCGAAACCCGTACCAACCCCACGTTGAGCAAACGTCGCAGCCGCACTCCTCGGATGACAACCCGGGGTCGCGTTTGATCCCCGCGGAACTCTGAAACAACATTTAACACCCCGCCTTCGTCCCGATCCTCGCAGAGAGTTTGCGGCCGGTGTGAACGAACGGCGAATCTCATGGCCGATGCCTGCGGGCAGCGCGGCTGTTGCGGCACGTGGAACTGAACGTGTACGCGGGGCCCACCTCGAACGTGTACGCGGGGCCCACCTGGGTTCTAAAAATGGCCTCTCGTCGGCAAGAGCGGTAATAGGCGTTGCAAGTTGCAATCTGATAGGCGGTCCCGGCGAGAGCCCATTGCATCGTCGCCGGCGGGAACATCTCGCCTGTCGACAAGGCGGCGTACCCGGCGATAGCTGCCCCCATCCCGCCGCCAAAGACCCGGGCGGGTCTGGACCCGGTCCCCGCAGGACGACGCCAGCGGCGAGGCCCATCGCGGCGCAGAGGCAGATCCCCTCATACCCCCGGACGGCGGCCCAGGAGATAAGCCCGATGACGACGTACACGACCAGTGCGACCGAGGTGGCGATGATCGCCCCGAGCATGCTGTGCGCCGCCCACGCCATTGCGGACGGGATCTTCGCGGGTCGGGATGTCAGTCCCGGCGACTCGATCATGGGTAATACCTCCTCAGTGGGTGTCTACCACTCTATGAAGGTTCGTCGGTCTGTTGTGCCATCGGAGGACGGCCAGACTCCTGCAGGGGGAGGAGACCTCTCGCGTCCTGAGAATCCGGAGGAAGTTCGTTGTTTTTTTCTCCGTTGCTATCGGAACCCCAGGTTGTCGAGGTCGACTCGTTCACCCCCGTCATGGCGCCGTTAGGGAGCCGCATCCTCGGAGGACATCCAGGGGAAGCAGCCCCATCCGTGCGAAAACCTGCGGTAGCGTGTTGTGCGCAATGTCGCAGGGGCCGGCTCTTGGCGCGTACCTCCAACGCCGTGGGTAACTCGCCAACGGCGATCGCAAGATGCAAAAGGCGGTGTACCGGGTGCGGACGCGACGGGCGATCGAGGGCCGATTGGCGCTGGACCTGCTGCGGGGGGCGATCGCTCCGGTGCCAGGGGTTTCAGCCCCTTTCCTCTGGTTTTCGTCCATGACCTCGCTTGAGTCTCGGGGCTGAGTGAGACCAGCGACAACGGCTATCCGGTGCTTGAGCACGTCAAACGGCTGGTGGACGGTCACATCATCTGGGCTCCGGCGATTTCCGGCGCATTTGTGCTCACGACCCGCGGCGGCGATTTCGGCCTGTATATCGGCGAGGATGTGTCGATCGGCTACCTGAGCCACGATGACAAGACGGTTCGGCTTTACCTCGAGGAGACGTTTACCTTCCTCTTGCTGACGACGGAGGCGTCGGTTGCGCTGACGACCGCCGAAACCAAGGCTGGCACCAATACGCGAAAATGATCAACACGATCGGCGCCAGTGGCAAACACCAAGGCCGAATGAGCCTTTCGCGATGCGGCCATTAGGGGTGCCGAACTGTCGCTTTGGGTCACAAGCAGACATGACAAGCAGCGTGCGGGATGTCCGCTTTGCCCACGAAAGCGGACTCTGAGACGCAGTCGCCGAATGTCCGCTAAGGGCCCAATTGCGGACTCCCGCGCCGCAGCAGTTTCGTGTAGCATTCATCGAGAGCTGCCAACGAGACGTGCGAAATCCCGATAATTTATTGCAATTGGCAGCATAGCTGCTGTCGGCGAGCGTCCCAACTTCATCGTTCACACATTGAAACCGTCCGAGCGCGCATTGCGCGAGCAATACCGGGGCGACATTATGAAACTTCCCCGTAGAACTTTTTTGCATCTGGCCGCGGGGACAGCCGCGCTCCCGGCCTTGGCTTTGCCGCGCGTCGCTTTCGCGCTCGACTATCCGACGCGGCCGGTGCACATCGTCATTGGTTTTCCTGCGGGCATAGGACCCGACATAACCGGGCGCCTCATGGGTCAATGGCTGTCGGAGCGGCTCGGGCAACAGTTTGTCATCGACAACCGACCGGGCGCCGCCAGCAATATCGGCACCGAAATCGTCGCCAAGGCGACGCCGGACGGCTACACACTGTTGCTTGCCGTCTCAACGAACGCGATCAACAGCACACTCTATAACAATCTCAATTTCAACTTTATGCGCGACCTCGTCCCGGTTGGGTTCATTGGCGGCACACCCTTTATGATGGTGGTCACGCCTTCATTCCCGGCAAAAACCGTTCCCGAGTTCATCGCGTATGCCAAAGCCAACCCCGGCAAGGTCAACATGGCCTCGCAGGGAGTCGGGACTTCGCCCCATGTAGCTGGCGAAATGCTCAAAATGATGACCGGCATCGATCTCGTCCACGTTCCCTATCGCAGCAATTTGGTTCCCGATCTGCTCGCCGGACAGGTTCAAGTGTATTTCAGTCCGATGCCTCAGGTTATCGAATACATCCGAGACGGCCGGCTGCGCGCACTTGCAGTCACCACTGCAACGCGCTCGGATGCATTGCCGGACGTGCCAACCCTCGCAGAATTTGTGCCGGGGTACGAAGTGAGTGGTTGGTACGGCATTTGCGCACCTACCGGCACGCCGAGCGAGATCATCGAAAAGCTCAGTAAGGAAATCGCCAGCGGCGACGCCGATCCCAACCTGAAGGCGCGGCTCCTCACTATAGGCGTTGCGCCGAAGGCGATGACGCCGGTCGAATTCGGCAAATTCATCGCCGGCGAAACCGAGAAGTGGGCCAAGGTGATCCGGGCGGCCAACATCGAGCCGGAGTAATCCGACATTCCATCGCTACTGTTAGGCGATCCTCGGCGCGCGTCCGCTATGGGTCAAAAGCGGACTCGTGGCCTGAGCAAAGGCGTGGCTGCTTTACCCCCGAAAGCGGACGCGACCGCCAGTGTCCGATCAGGGCGATCTGCAGGATTTTTCCTGCTGAAATGGCTTATAGCATTACATATCAAGCAATATTCAGCGCCCTATAGAAGCAAAACCGTTCTCTCCGTGGCTGATTTGAAGCGAGGACCACTGATTGGAAAACAGCGAGTTCTTCTCGTGAGCCCACCCTGGTCGCGATCCCCCACCTTGGGTAACTAAGGCCGGCGCGATCTCCACAAAAGGAGATCGCACCTATGGCTAGCTCGATTGGTCTTTCCAAACACGACAAGCGCGCGCTACGCGGCGCAAATTCAATTCCGCAGCTTTTAATTTCGCGCCGGGCATCCGCGGTCGCGCGATCAAGGCAGTTGACCCGGTTGAGTCGGTAAGTCCACTCCTTCTTGTTGCCGCGCAAGTACGTCCTGTCTGCGCCCGAGCCACCAACTATTGGCCAGCCAGATCATCGAAGTCGCGGCAGCTACAATGGAGATCTCAGTCGCCTCCAGCTTGATATAAGAGAGCAGTGCAAATGACCAAGCTCCGATTTGATCGCCAAGGCGATAGATTGCGGTATCGATAAAGCTCTTGGCCTTGTAGCGATCCTCGCGCGGCAGCACGGTGAAAAGGATCTCCCGCGTCGGCCGCGCGATCGCGAAATTGCCGGCACGCCGCACTAGCTGGAATGCCACGACCGACGCCAACGACGGTAATAGCGCAACTGCGCCGAAACCAATGGCGCTAGCGGCCGGCAGCATGGAAAGCGACGTGCCGACTCCAAACCACCGGAGAATGCGTCCTGTCAGGAAAAGCTGAATCGCAAGCGTGAGTACATTCACGCCAAGATCGACAGAGGCGAAGAACTGCGTTTGTGCGGCGCGACTGGAAAAAGCATGACTCACGACGGCTGCCTGCTGAAAATATAAGAACGTAGACGTTACCGCGTAGAGTAGAAGAAAAAGGCTGACGTTCAGCAGATAACTCGATCCTAACGCATCGCGAAAGCCAGCAAGTAACGTTCCTCCAACGGGCTTTTCATTGTCTTGCTCCGATTGGGGCCGCGCCGATAAGGACGCCGAAAGAGCGGAAAGGCGACGAACACAGAACACCGCGATCTCGATCATGACCGCCGAGCCGACCATCAGATAGCCCGGAGCTACGTGCTCTACTGTTGATACAGTGAAGGCGGATCCCGCGATGGCACCTAACGTGGCGCCAGCCGCGATAAATCCGAACAACCGCTTTCCTTGTTCTGCTGTGAAGACGTCGACGATCATCTGCCAGAAGATTGAGACGACAAACAAGTTAAATACGGACGTCCAGATAAAGAAGATGCGCCCGACCCAGATCGTCTGTTCGGGCGTTGCGACATACAGCGCAATGGCAAACAGCAGAATATTCGCGATGAAGAACCGGTAGGAGATCGCGATGAATTTCTCGCGGCGAAATGTCTTAACCAGGTAGGAGAATGGCAGATTAAGCAAGAGCATGCCGACCAGCGTGCCAGTGAACAGCCACTGCAGGTTATTCACGCCGCCCGCAATGCCCATCTGGTCGCGGATCGGGCGCAGGATGTAGTAGGCCGACAGCAGCGAAAAGATATAAAGCCAAGCCCAGGTGAGGGCAGTCGCTTCGCTTGGCCTGACGTCGATGATCTTGCTTAGGAAACGATAGAAGGCAGAGTGGGAGAGTCGATGCGCATCAGCGAGTGCCATTCAATGAATTCCCGATAATTACTTCAGTGCGTCGGCCTTTTGGCGCATTTCAGCGGCCGTGAGCTGAAGGGCATAGAGTGGGTTCCCTTGCGAAAAATCCTTGGCCCTTACCAGCGGTCCGATAACGACGGGATCAAAACCGGCATCGTGAACTAGTGTGGAGGCAATGCTCAACGCATCCTTGTCGTCGCCGGCAATCGGGACGGCCATGCGATCACCAGCGCGGTTGGCCTCTGATGCGAAGAACTTATAGCCCATGCTATTGAAAGCACGCACGATGCGCGCGCCTGGCAGATATTTCGCCGAGGTTAGGCCGATGCCCTCATCTTTAGTTTCTGCCGTCAACTCGCTGCCGTCACGCGCCGCGACAGCGTTCCCTGCGTCGAGGACGACCTTGCCCGCGAGCTTGCTTCCGTAATCCTTGCCGATCTGCGGATAAGCGCCATAAGGCACAGCGATGAGGACGACATCGCCAAAGTCGATGGCTTCAGCAACCGTGCCTGCGCGGGCAACGCTACCGAGCTCATCTACCAGGGGCTTCAGTTCTTCCGGGTGACGGGACGAGAACATCACAGAATGACCCGATTTAACCCAGAGCGTCCCGATCGTGCTGCCGATGTGACCAGACCCGATGATGCCGATTTTTAGGGGAGCACCTTGAGCCAAGGCGCTACCCGAAATCGCGAGCGCAATGCCAGCAAATGCTGCAGTGCCGAGAAGGGAACGACGATCAAGACGGGCGTGATCAGCATTGAACATGGCCTATCTCCCAAGAGGCCGTTGTGGGTACAAGCATATTAACAATTGAAGTCCCGATTTATTCGATATGGTCGACGCTGATACCCATTAGAGAATTGTGTGCGTGGCCATTTCGCTTACAAAATCGAGTCCGCTCGGTTCATAGGTCATTGAAGAAATCAATCATGGCCTTGCGCTGCTTCGCGTCCGGGAACGGACCGCGACCCGCGCTGATGTTGTCCGCAAGGTGGATGGGATTTGTGGTTCCGGGGATTACGGCGGTCACGGCTTTGTAACCAAGCAGGAATTTCAGAAAGAATTGCGCCCAGGTCGTCGCGCCGAATTCGTGCGCCCACTCGGGTACGCTCTTGCCGCGCACCGCCGTAAAAATGGAACTGCGCCCATATGGCAACGCCGTCAAAACCGCCGCGCCGACATCCTCCGCTGCAGGCAACAAACGCCTTTCAGCCGTCCGGTCGGCCAGCGAATAATCCACCTGGAAGAAATCAGGTTTCTCCCGGAGGATGACCGCTTCAGCGGCATCATAGTCATTCTTGGAAGTTGTAGTGACGCCGATATAGCGGCAAAGGCCTTGCGCCTTCCAGTCGCGGAACGGTCCCAGATCCTGGTGCGGATCCTCGACATTGTGCTGTTGCAGCAGATCGACCTGCCGGTAGCGCAACCGTTGGAGTGAGTTCTGGAATTCGGCCAGGCCTCCCTTTCTACTGCCGTCTTCGATCTTAGTGGCGAGAAATACCTTCGAGCGATCTTGGTCGGAAAGTAGATCGCCCAATACGCTCTCCGCCGCACCGTAGGAAGAAGCGGTGTCGATCAGCTTGCAGCCCTGTGCCAGTAGATCGTCGACGACTTTCTTGAGCGTAGCCTTTTCGGCCCCTTGCGGTTGCGCCTGGAATTCATTCGCCGTGCCAAGCCCTATGACCGGAAGCTGCTCGTTCGAGTGCGGGATCGCTCGCGTCGCGACGGGGGAATTCGATTGGGCAGCAGCCGGCTTTGCGCAATTCAGAACGGACAGCGCAGCAACTCCTCCCGCCGACAATCTCATGAATGCGCGGCGTGAGGAAAGTCCTAGGTGGGAGCGCGAAGTCAACGGCGGGCCTCCGGCGATATCGGTAAGCACAAGCAAGCATTGTCATCGGCTTGGAAATGGTAATCCAGCAAAAAGATCGTGATCGAAATGAGCGGCGTGGGCACCACCATCATTCACTACTCGGTCGCAAAGTTCCATAACTGACCTTGTACCATAGCGATTGCTCACTCACGGTTTTTGAACGTTGGCGGACGACGGTAATGGTAAGGCCGCCAGCGTACCTCTTTTCCGTATATTCGTCGCCATACGTGACCAGCAGATATTTTACACCGGCGGGAATTTCGCCTGGTGACTTTATATATCGGCGCGCTTACCCCGCGCGCAACCGCATGGACAGTGCGGCGGCAAGCGCTCCTGACAGCATTAGCAGCGCAAGCACGCCGGGGAACCCCATGACGGCGAAAGCGATGCCGCCGAGCGTGACGCCGACAGTGCCGCCAAGAAAGCTGCACGAGTTCAACACGCCGGAGCCTTTACCGGCTTGCGTCCGCGGCAGCGCGTCGAGACCGATGCGCGGCGCCGACGCATAAGGCAGCGCAATTCCGACGCCAACCACCAAAAGACCGAACATCAGAAGCACGAAGGCTTTTTCGGCCTGCGCAAGCCACAGGATCATGCAGCCGAGCACGAGCAGGAGTGATGCACCAATGAGCATCGGCCGCAGTCCGAGTGCCGCAGCGCACCGGGGCGCTGCCCGCGCGAAACCAAACAGCGCAACAGAAAGTGGCGTCAGTGAAAATCCGGCGGCAACCGGGGACATGCGCAGGCCTTCCGGCGCCTGCGCAAAGAGATTGTAGTAAAGAAGAAACGTCATGATCTGGAACATCAGCACGAATATCAGCACGGACGCGAAAGAAAAATTCGACTTTGCAAACAGGCTGAAATCGACGAGCGGCGCAGCACGTCTGGTCTCGACCCTGATGAGAATCACGAGTGCGACCGCGGCAATGGCCAGCAAAGCGATCGGGGCGAGCGGTGACGACCAAACGGTTCGCAGCGCCTGTAGCCCCGGGATCAACGTCATCATGAACAAGGCGAGGAGGCCGAGCCCCGGCCAGTCCATCGCACGCCTCTGGTTAGACCGGCCATCGGGATTCAGCGCCAAAATGAGCGCCGCCGGAACCATGATCAACACGTTGAGCCAGAAATTAAAGCGCCACCCGGCGTAATGCGTCACCAAGCCGCCGACCAGCGGCCCGATGCTGAATCCAAGCATGAGGAATCCAGTCCAGGCGCCGATCGAACCGGCGCGCTCGGATTCGGCGGAGGCTTCGGTGACCGCGGCCAAAGTGCCGGCCACAGCCAAGGCCGCACCGAGCCCTTGCAGCGCGCGCGCACCGATGACGACCAGTCCGCTCGGGGCGACGGCGATGAGCAGCGAAGCGACAGCGAACAGGACGACACCGATCGTCGAGGAGCGCCGCGCCCCGAACTGGTCCGCGGCGTCCCCGCCCAGGACGATAAAAATGGCCGCGGCAAGCAGATACGAATTGACCACCCATTCGACGATAGTCGGCGCCAATTGCAGGTCGCTCGTCATCGTCGGCAGCGCGGCCATGATGGCCGTACTGTTGTCGCCAACCGAAAGCACGGCGAGGTAGCAGGCGATCAATACGGACTTGGATTGGACAGACTTGGATTGGGTTGTCATTCGTCGTTCCGGTATTGAGCGACACTATTCCATCTTCATTTTACGCCAAGTGCCAGACGATGACGACGGCCAGCACGAGCGCGAGGGCCGCCGGCGCCCGCTTGCAGATGTCAGCAAGTTACCCCTAGGAAGGTTCTGTTCGATCATGCCCGCAGCGGCCGGCAGGGCCGGCCGGCACCGGGGAGCGTCAGGGGCAGCCATGACAGAAATCAAACAATTCAACGCGGAGCGCAAAGGCCTGCTCGACGGCGTGCGCGTCGTCGATCTGTCGCGGCTTGTCGCCGGCAATATGGCGACCCATGTGCTCGCCGATTACGGGGCCGACGTGATCAAGGTCGAGCGGCCCGGCAAGGGCGACGATCTGCGCAGCTGGCGGGTCGCGGGCATCGAAGTCTTCTGGAAGGTCTATGCCCGCAACAAGCGCAGCGTCGCGATTGACCTGCAAAGCGATGACGGCCGCGAATTTCTGTGGCGGCTGATCGATACGGCGCAGGCGCTGGTCGAAAACTTCGTGCCTGGAACGCTGGAACGCTGGGGAATGGGCCCCGACAACTTGCTGCGGCGAAATCCGAAGCTGATCGTGTTGCGCGTGTCCGGCTGGGGCCAGACCGGCCCGTGGCGCAACAAGCCGGGCTTCGGCACGCTCGTCGAAGCCATGTCCGGCTGGGCCTTCATGAATGGGCATGCCGACAAGCCGCCAACCTTGCCGCCGCTCGCGCTTGCCGACATGATTTCGGGACTCTATGGCGCGGCGGCGGTTCTCGCCGCGCTGCGCGCCGTCGAGCAAGGCGGCGCACCCGGCCAGGTCATCGATCTTTCCCTGTTCGAGCCCATTCACGCCATGGTCGGCGCGGAAGCGGCGCATATCCGCCTCGGCCAGCCGACCATGCGCTCGGGCAACCAATCCTCGCACGCCGCACCGCGCAACGTCTATCGCTGCAGGGACGACCAGTATGTCGCGATGTCGGGCTCGATGCAGTCGATGGCGGAAAAGATCATGGAGACGATCGGGCGGCCCGATCTGAAAAGCGACCCGCGCTTCATCGACAATACCGCGCGTGTTGCGCATCGCAACGAACTCGATGAGATCATCGGCGGCTTCATCGCGCAGCGCAGCCAGGCCGAGAATCTTGCGCTGTTCGAGGTGGCGGGCGTCACCGTCGGCCCGGTTTGCTCGGTCGCCGATTTGACGAACGACGCTTACGTCACCGGACGCGAAGCGATCGTCGAGGTCGAAGACCGCGATATGGGCAGCGTGCCCATGCACAATATCATCCCGCGCTTTTCGGCGATGCCCGACGGTTTCCGGCGGCAGGCGCCCAAACTTGGCGAGCATACCGAGGACATCCGCCGCGAACTTGGTTTGTCGCGGAAGTAACCCGGGCAAGAGGATACGTGGGACGCGATCAACTCGCGAGCTTCGGGTGCTTCGCCGGCGAGGCATCGAGCGCGTCATGGATGATCCGTCCGAGGGCGGCGATCTGATAGGGCTTGCGCAGTAGCGGAAATTCCGGATCGGCCTCGAACACCTTGGTATAGCCGGTCGTCAGCACCACCGGGATATGCGAATATTTCGTCGTCACCGTGCGCGCCAGCGCCAAGCCGTCGATTTGTCCAGGCAGCACGACGTCGCTGAATACCAGCCGGACATTCTTGCCGGCAGCCAACACGTCGAGCGCCGCCGACGCCGTTTCCGCCTCGATGGTTCGATAGCCGAGCTCCTTCAAAAGCGACACCGCGACCACACGCACATCGGCGTTGTCTTCGACGACAAGGACGACCTGCCGTTCGGCGGCGGCGGTATATTGCCCGTCGTCCTGCGGCGACGGTGCTGCGATCGTGGCATGGCTGCGCGGCAGATAGACCGTCACTTTGGTGCCGCGGCCGGATTCGCTGTCGATCGACACGGTGCCGTTCGAGCGGCGGGCGAAGCCGTAGACCTGGGATAGGCCGAGCCCCGTGCCCTTGTCCGGGCCTTTGGTGGTGAAGAACGGCTCGACCACCCGGGACAACAGATCGGGCGGGATGCCGCTGCCGTTATCGGCGACGCTGAGCGCGACGAAGTCGCCGCTGAGCGCTTCCGGCAAGTCGTTCGAACTCGAGCCGGACATTTTCCGCCGAGATCACGATGCGTCCGCCGCCGAGCGGCATGGCGTCGCGCGCATTGACGCTGAGATTGACCAGCGCCAGCTCCAATTCCGATTTGTCGACGCGGACCGGCCATACCTCGTTTGGCACCGCGATCTGGAATTCGATATTGACATGCATCGAGCCGGCCAAGACGTCGCGGATGGCATGAACCGTTTCGGCCGGACTGATCACCGTCGGGCTGAGCGGCAGCGTGCGCGAGAACGACAACAGCTGCCGCGTCAGGTTCTCGCCGCGCATCGCCGCCATTTCGATGGCGGCGACGGCGCGCTGATCTCTCACATCTTTGAGATGGTTCTTGAGACGCTGGGCGTGGCCGCTCACGATCATCAGCAGATTGTTGAAGTCATGCGCGATGCCGCCGGTGAGCTGGCCGATCGCGTCCATCTTCTGCAAATGCGCGGTCTGCCGCTGCGCGCGTTCGAGCGCCGCGGCCGCTTCTTTTTCCGCGGTCACATGCCGGCCGGCGATATAAATAAGACCTTCGCTCTCGGTCATGGTCCATTGCAGCCAGCGCCAGGAGCCATCTTTGTGGCGGAAGCGATTTTCCATGCGCACCGTCGGCACGCCCTGCGCCAATTGCTCGCGGCCGGCGATCGAATGCGGCGCGTCGTCGGGATGCCGCAGCTCGCTCACATTCATCGACTTGATTTCGTCCTCGCTCCAACCGAGAAGCCGGGTCCAGGCCGGATTCATGCTGAGGAAATAGCCCTCGAAATTCGATACCGCGAGCAGATCCTCCGAGACGTTCCAGATGCGGTCGCGTTCCAGCGTTCGCTTATGGACTTCGGCCTCCAGTCTTTCCGAGAGCTTGCGCAGCTCCGCCTCGATCCTGGTGCGCGCATGATCGGCGCGCATGCGCTCGATGCCGAAACCGAGCTGGCGCGCCAGCGTCAACGTCATTTCGATGTCTTCCTGGCTGAATTCGCGCGGCTCTTCGTAGTACGTGACAAATTTGCCGACCAGATTGCCGGCTGCCATCAGCGGAACCAGCGCCAGCGCGCCGATACCTTCCTGTTTCGCCGCCGTCTTGCCCACGGGGTCGAAGCGGGCGAGATCGATGTCGGCGAAGCAGACCGGCTCCGGATTGGTTTCGTCCGGTTTCCAGGGCGACAGACCTTCGGCCGCGGCGCGATAATGATCGGACAGGCCGCGCCACGCCGCGAAGCGCATGGCGCCGTCGGTATCGAAGCGCTGGATCGACGCCCGTTTGCAATGCAAGGCGCCGACGATCGCATCGAGCGCCGCTTCGTAGACGTCGTTCAAGGACGTCGCGCGATAGAGCCGGTCGGTGAACCGGTAAAGCGCCGCTTGCTCGTCGGCGCGCCGCGCCATCGCCGCTTCGGCGCGCCGCTGCTCGGTGACGTCGAGCAGCGATGCGATCCAGCCGACGGCCTTGCCCTTGGCGTCGAGCTCGGGCCGATGCGCGACATGAAGGCGGCGCGAGCCGACATTGGGAAAATCGAGATTGCATTCGAAATTGACGGCTTCGCCGCGCAGCACGCGCTCGATATAGGGACGCAGCGTCTTGAGACCTTGCTCGCCAAGAATCTCGCCGATGGTCTTGCCGAGAATCTCGCTGCGCGGCCGCCCGAGCAGGTGCGCATAGGCCTCGCTCATGAAACGGTAGCGCATGTCGCGGCTGCATCGCACCATCATGAACGGCGTGCGGTTGATGACGGATTGCAGCTCGGCTTCGCTGGCGCGCAGCGCTTCTTCGGCGCGCTTGCGTTCGGTCAATTCTTGAAAGCTGCAGACCGCGCCCTCGACGCGGCCGGCATCATCCTTGAGCGGCTGAACATTCATCAACACCGGAACGCGCACGCCGTCCGGCTGTTCGATGACAAGCTCGGCGCCGATCACGCACTCGCCGCTGCGCATTGCTTGTGCGACCGGCGTCGAATCGAAGTGCAGCGGCTCGCCGTCGGGCCGGTAGCGCCGGAAGTCGCCGCTATAATGTGCGGTCGGTTCGCCGAGCGGCAGCTCACGGCCCCACAATTCCACCGCGCGCCTGTTGTAACGGACGAGACTGGTGTCGGCGCGGCAGACGCAGAAACCGGTCGGGATGGCATCGAGCGAGCTTTGGGCGATGACGGTGAAGGCGTCGAGGCTGGCCGGCGTCGGGGTTTTCGCCGTAGCCGCGCTGTCGGCAACGGCGTTGGCGCGTTCGGCCTTCTTTTGTCTCACCCTGCGGATGGTCTTAGAACCCTGACCACTCATCGGAATTCATCCCAACCGACGCAATGCCCGTTTGGCGACAATGTTCCTCACGCTTCCAGCCCTTATTATGCGCTTTTCCTGGCCTGAATGGGACGCAAAATACGGGGCCAAGACCGACCGAAATCGGCGTTTGATGGTTGAGGGTTAAGCGTGTGTCGATATCGGCGTCGCCAACCGCTTTGATTGAGGCATAATGTCCCCGCCGCGACCGCGACGACTTCACCAAATCCGTTAATGGCGGCCCGGAAATTGCATGGAAATTGTGCATTTCCGTGGTCAAATCTCCGGGGCGTAACGCGTAAACATGTCCATCATCGTCGGGCTCCACCACGCCACCCGCTACACCTATGACCGGCCCATCAATCTCGGCCCGCAGGTTGTACGCCTGCGGCCCGCGCCGCACAGCCGCACCCGTGTCCCCAATTACGCGCTCACGGTCACGCCGGCCCAACATTTCGTCAACTGGCAACAGGATCCGCACGGCAATTGGCTAGCGCGTTACGTCTTTTCCGAAAAGACCACCGAGTTCTCCATCACGGTCGACCTCACGGCCGACATGGAGGTCATCAATCCATTCGACTTTTTCGTCGAGCCTTATGCCGACAAATGGCCGTTCAAATTCGAGCCGGACCTTTACGAAGACTTGCTGGCCTTCATCGGACCCGAACCCGCCGGTCCCCGCCTGAAAGAATTCGTCTGCTCGATCTCGCGCACGCCGCGCACCAGCATCGATTTTTTGGTCGAGCTCAATCAGCGGCTGCAGCAGCTGATCAGCTACGTGGTGCGCATGGAGCCCGGCGTGCAGACGCCCGAGGAAACGCTCGCCGCCGGCTCCGGCTCTTGCCGCGATACGGCTTGGCTCCTGGTGCAGATCCTGCGCCATATCGGTCTGCCGGCGCGCTTTGTCTCCGGTTATCTGATTCAGCTGCGTCCCGACGTCAAAGCGCTCGACGGACCTTCCGGCACGGAATTCGATTTCACCGACCTACACGCCTGGACCGAAGCCTATCTGCCCGGCGCCGGCTGGGTCGGGCTCGATCCGACCTCGGGACTGCTCTGCGGCGAAGGCCACATCCCGCTCGCGGCAACGCCGCACTATCGTTCGGCGGCGCCGATCAGCGGCCTGGTCGAGCCGGCCGAGGTCTCATTCGCCTTCGACATGAGCGTCAAGCGCATCAACGAACGGCCGCGGGTGACCGCGCCGTTTTCCGATGAGGCGTGGCAAGCGCTCGATGCGCTCGGCGAGAAAGTCGACGAGGATCTGAAAAAGAACGACGTGCGCCTGACGATGGGCGGCGAGCCGACTTTCGTGTCGGTCGACGATTATCAGAGCGAAGAGTGGAACACCGCGGCGCTCGGCCCGACCAAGCGCCACCGCGCCGACGATTTGATCCGCCGCCTGCGCAGCCGCTTCGCGCCGGGCGGCCTGCTGCATTATGGCCAAGGCAAATGGTATCCCGGCGAGCCGATCCCGCGCTGGGCTTTTGCGCTCTATTGGCGCCGCGACGGCGTGCCGGTGTGGCGCGACGACCGACTGATCAACCGCGAGACGCCGGCGCGCGACGCTTCGACCGACGATGCGCAGCGCTTGGCCGAAGGAATTGCCGCGCGTTCCGGATTGACGATCGAATATGTGCAGCCGCTTTATGAAGATCCGGTCGACCGGATGCTCAAACAAGGATTGATCCCGGAGAATTTCGACCCGAGCGATCCCAAGATCGACGACCCGCACGAACGCGCGCGGATCTTGCGGCTTTTCGACAGCCATCTCGGCGCGCCGAAAGGCTTCGTACTGCCGATCCAGCGCTGGACAGCGCAAGCCATGCCAGGATGGCTGAGCGAGATTTGGCGCACGCGCCGCGGGCGGCTGTTTCTGCTGCCCGGCAATTCGCCCGTCGGCTTCCGTCTGCCGCTGCAATCGCTCCCCCATATCGGCCCGGCCGCTTATCCCTATCTGGGGCCGGCCGATCCGTTCGCGCCGCGGACGCCGTTGTCAGATCCGCGCGTCACGCATCCCATCGCGTCGCACATCTTTCACGGCGCAACCGGACACGCGGATTCGCCGCCTCTCGCGCCTGAGACTTTGGTCATGCAGCGTCCGCCGAGCGCGACCGACGGTTCGGATTACGCGGTGCGCACCGCCATGTCGATCGAAGTGCGCGACGGCCATCTGTGCGTCTTCATGCCGCCGACAGAGACGCTCAACGATTATCTCGAATTGATCGCCACCGTCGAGACGACGGCGGCCGAGCTCGATCTGCCGGTCCATGTCGAAGGATATGCGCCCCCGCCCGATCCGCGGCTCAACGTCCTCAAGGTCACGCCCGACCCGGGCGTCATCGAGGTCAATATCCACCCCGCCGAATCCTGGCGCGAGGCCGTCGACATCACCAAGTCCGTCTATGAGGATGCGCACCAGGCGCGGCTCGGCACCGACAAATATATGCTCGACGGCCGGCACACCGGCACCGGCGGCGGCAATCACGTCGTGCTCGGCGGCTTGAACGCGGCCGACAGCCCGTTCCTGCGGCGGCCCGATCTGCTCAAGAGCCTCGTGCTTTACGCGCTGCGCCGGCCGTCGCTGTCTTATTTGTTCTCCGGCCTGTTCATCGGACCGACCAGCCAAGCGCCGCGCATCGACGAGGCGCGCCAGGATCTGCTCTACGAGCTGGAAATCGCGACCAGCAAAGTGCCGCGGCCCGGCGACCAGAATTGGGTGCCGCCATGGCTGGTCGACCGGCTGTTCCGCAATATCCTGGTCGACGTGACGGGCAATACGCACCGCACCGAAATCTGCATCGACAAATTGTTCTCACCGGACGGTCCGACCGGCCGCCTCGGCCTGGTCGAATTCCGCTCGTTCGAAATGCCGCCCGACGCGCGCATGAGCCTCGCGCAGCAATTGCTGATCCGCGCGCTGATCTCCTCGTTCTGGAACACGCCGCTCGAAGGCAAGCCGGCGCGCTGGGGCACGGCACTGCACGATCGCTTCATGCTCGAACATTTCGTGTGGGACGATTTCAAGGAGGTTTTGGACGACCTCAAATATGCCGGCTACACATTCGATCAGGGCTGGTTCGAGGCGCAGCGCCAATTCCGCTTCCCGCTCTGCGGCACCGTACACCGCTCCGGCGTCGATCTCGAACTGCGCCAGGCGATCGAACCGTGGTACGTGCTCGGCGAAGAGGGCACGCCCGGCGGCACCGCGCGCTTTGTCAATTCCTCCGTCGATCGGCTGCAGATCAAGGTTTTGAACCTCAATGCGGATCGTCATGTCGTGACCTGCAACGGCCGCCGCGTGCCGCTGACCACGACCGGACGGTCGGGCGAGTTCGTCGCCGGCGTGCGGTTCAAGGCCTGGGGCCTGCCGGAATCGCTGCAGCCGACCGTCGCCGTTCAGGCGCCGCTGACCTTCGACATCGTCGACACCTGGAACAAGCACTCGCTGGGCGGCTGCGTCTATCACGTCCAGCATCCCGGCGGGCGCAATAACGAGACGTATCCGGTCAATTCCTACGAGGCGGAAGGCCGCCGGCGCGCTCGCTTCCAGGAGCACGGCTTCACCGGCGGGGTGATCGAGACGCCGCCGCTCGAAACCTCGCTGGAATATCCGCTCACTCTCGACCTGCGGCGCTGAAGCTGAAACACTTTGGCGCAATATTCCGGCGATTCTCGCGTCATGGCCATATCAGCCGACATGCAAACCCACATGCAAGTCGACACCGCAGTCGAACCAAAAGCCACCGGGCTGGAGCCCAAGCTGGAGTCCTTGGTCTCCGGCTATCGGCCGCTGTCGGGCGTGTTCGACGAGATGATGGATGCGCAAGGGCGCGTGCGCGCGCATTGGCAGCCGTTCCTCGCCATGCTCGCCGCTTTGGGCTCCGACGAGATCAATCGCCGGTTCGCCGCCGCCGACCGTTATCTGCGCGATTCCGGCGTCTTCTATCGCGTCTATGAGGGCGCCGCCGGCATCGAGCGCCCCTGGCCGCTGAGCCATGTGCCGCTCATCATCGAGCCCGGCGAATGGCGGCAATTGGAAGCGGGCCTGGCGCAGCGCGCGCAATTGCTCGAAGCGGTGCTGGCGGATTCCTACGGCCCCGGCACGCTGACGCGCGACGGGCGGCTCCCCGCCGCGGTGATCGCCGGCAATCCGGAATTCCTGCGCCCGCTGGTCGGCGTCGCGCCGCCCGGCGGCGCGCATCTGCGCTTCTACGCGGTCGATGTCGGCCGCGGCGCCGACGGGCGCTGGTGGGTGCTCAGCGATCGCGCGCAGGCGCCGTCCGGCGCTGGCTATGCGATCGAGAACCGGCTCGCGCTATCGCGCGCCATTCCCGATATCTACCGCACCACGCGCGTCGACCGCGTGGCGCCATTCTTCCAAGCACTGCAAGCCGAGATTTTCGCGCTCAACCGCCGCGACGATGCGCGCGCCAGCCTGCTCACGCCCGGGCCGATGAACGAGACTTATTTCGAGCACGCCTATCTCGCGCGCTATCTCGGCCTGCTCCTGGTCGAAGGCGAGGATCTCAGCGTCAAGGACGACGGCGTCTTCATCCGCACGGTGTCGGGACTGCGACGCACCGAAGTGCTGCTGCGGCGCATCGATGCCGACTTCGCCGATCCGCTCGAGCTCAACGCCGCGTCGCGGCTCGGCGCGCCGGGTCTGCTGCAAGCGGTGCGCGACGGCAAGATCACCATCATCAATTCGCTCGGCGCCGGCTTGATCGAGGCGCGCGCCATGCTGGCGTTCCTGCCGGCGCTGGCGCCGATCGTGCTCGGCGACGAACTGAAAATGCCCAATGTCGCCACCTGGTGGCTCGGCCGCGCCGACATGCGCGAGGAAATGCTCGACAAGCTCGACACTTCGGTGATCGCGTCCGCCTTCACCGAGCATCTCAACGATCCGCGCTTCGGCGGCGAGATCTTGGGCGCCAAGCTCGACCGCGCAGAGCGCGACGCACTGATGCAGGCGATCCGCGACCGCGGCATCGATTACGTGGCGCAGGAAGCGGTGACGCTGTCGAGCATGCCGGTGTGGCGCGACGGGCGGCTGCAGCCGCGCCCGTTCACGCTGCGGCTGTTCATCGCCAAAGTCGGCGACGGCTGGCAGGTGATGCCCGGCGGCTTCGTGCGCATCGCCGATAATGTCGACGCCCGCGCCGTCAGCTTGCAGCACGGCGCGGCGACCGCCGATGCCTGGGTGCTGGCGCGCGGCCCGGTCGGGGAAACCACGCTCCTGCCCAGCGCGGAGGGCATGCCGGTGCAGCGCGCCACCGGATTGTTGCCGAGCCGCGCCGCCGACAATCTGTTCTGGGTCGGCCGTTACGTCGAGCGCGCCGAGGCGACGCTGCGGCTGATCCGCGCCATCGTCAATCGCGTCGCCGATGACGCCGCAGCACCTGTCATCAGCCGCATCAGTTCTTTGCTCGTCGCGTGGAGCGCGGCGCCCAGCGATACGTTCCAGGCGCCGGCGACCTTTACCGCGCGCGCGGTGCTGACGCGCGCCGATCTTGATGGATCGTTGCCGCGCCTGTGCGGCGCCGCCCGCTCGGCTGCTTCCGTCATCCGCGACAGATTTTCGCCGGATGCCTGGCGCGCAATCAACGATCTTGGCACCATGATCTCGTCGCCGCTCGCGGCCGGCCCCACCGAGAGCGCCATCGCCGAACGCGTCGAAGCGGCGCTGCGCATCATCGCGGCCTTTTCCGGGCTGGCGCAGGAGAACATGACGCAGCTTGCCGGCTGGCGCTTTCTCGAGCTCGGCCGCCGCATCGAGCGGGCGCTGTTGACCTGCCGGCTGGCGCGCGCCTTCGCCGAGACCGGCGCGCCCGACGGCGGTCTGGATCTTTTGCTGGAGCTCGCCGACAGCCAGATCAGCTACCGGCAGCGCTATGTGATGATCGCGGCGCTGGCGCCGGTCGTCGATCTCGTGATGCTCGATCCGAACAATCCGCGCTCGGTGGAATATCAGCTCGATCGCATCGAGACCCATCTCGGCGCATTGCCGAAGCCGAATGCGGAAGGCCGGCTGTCGCCGGCGCAGCAGATCGCCGCCGGCATCGCGACGCGCCTCCGCACAATCAATGCCGGCGCGGTCGACGACAATTTGATTGTCGATGTCGAGAATTCGCTGATGAAACTGTCCGATGCGATCAGTTCCGCTTTCCTCACCAACAATAAGCGGACGGAATTGATGTGGGAGGCGCTGGCGTGATCTACGACGTGCGGCAGACGACGGTATGCAGCTATGCAACTCCCGTGTCGCACGCGCGGCACGTGCTGCGGCTGACGCCGGTCTCGCGCGACGGCGAACACGTTCAGGTCGCGGCGCTGCAGATCGTCCCGGAGCCGGTCGAACGGCGCGAGGGCCAGGATTTTTTCGGCAATCGCCTGACCTGGATCGAGATCGACGAGCCGCACAGCGAAGTGACGGTGAAATTATCGGCGCGCGTTGCCGTCGATCCGCCGGACGATCCCAAACCGCTCGCGACGCCGGCCTGGGAAGAGGTGCGCGACGATGCCTTCGCGACCAGCGATATCGGCCCGCTGTCGCCGGCGCATTTTCTGTTTCCGAGCCGAATCGTGTCGCTCGATCCGGCCATCCGCGACTATATCCGCCAGAGTTTTCCGCCCGGACGCGCCATCCTCGATGCCGCGATCGAAGTTATCAAGCGCATCAAATCCGATCTCGTCTACGAGATCGGCGCCACCACCGCGACGACCACGCCGACAATGTGCTTCGCGCAGCGCCGCGGCGTCTGCCAGGATTTCGCCCATGTCATGATTTCCGGGCTGCGCGGCATCGGCCTGCCGGCCGCTTATGTCTCGGGCTATCTGCGCACCGTGTCGCTAACCGACCGGCCGCGCTTGCAGGGCGCCGACGCCATGCATGCCTGGGTCATGCTGTGGTGCGGCCCGGATGTTGGCTGGATCGGGCTCGACCCGACCAATGCGCTGCTCGCCTCCGACGCCCATGTCATGCTCGCCATCGGCCGCGACTATACGGACGTGGCGCCGATGGACGGCGTCATTCTCGGCTCGGGCGGCCAGCGGATCGGCGTGTCGGTGAATGTGATTCCGGTCGGATGAGGGTGCCGGCGATCATGTCGTCGCCGCCTTGGCCAACATAGCCAAGGCGCCAGCGAGACGCCCCGTCACTTCACTGACTTGCGCCGCATCGCCATGGCGCTGCGCGATCCAGGCCGGCTCGTTATACGACAGCCAGGCCTTGCCGCCGGGATCCTCCCAGACCAGCGCCTTCAACGGCAGGTCGATGCCCGTGGTCTGCAGCGCCTGCATCAACGGCGTGCCGCCTTGGGCATTGCCGAAGATCAGAAGCGCGGTCGGGCGCAGCGAAAGCCCGACCGCCTTGGCGCCGGCCGAGTGATCGATCCGCGCGAATACGGTCAGGCCCTTGGCTCGCACGTCGGCTTCGAGGCGGTCCATGGTTTCCTTGGCGCTGTGAATGCTCGGCAGCGTGGTCAGGCCATTTTCACTCATTGCGAAAGCTCCGGTTAGGCTAAATTTACACCTGTAACGCCCTGAAAACACCGAGTTTGGCGCCGGTATTGACCCGCAGCGGCAGGCGCGGGAATAAGAGCGCTTAATGCCCATGATCTGATCCGAAAACCGGTATCCACTTTTCGGGATCATGCGGCGAAGGAAAAAGGTAGGAATGGCCGACGACGATAATAAGAAAACGGGCCACACGCTTGCCGACCACCTTTATGGCCGCGACGTCGTGCACCTGCATGCCGACGACACCGACCACGATCACGACCACGATTTCGACGATGACGACGGGCCGCTGGAGGACAATCCGCTCTGGCGGCAGGACAATGTCTCGCTGACGACCGTCGGCATCGACATCGGCTCGTCGGGCACTCAGGTCATTTTCTCGCGCGTGCATCTGCGCCGCTTGGCCGAGGATCTGACCAGCCGCTATTACGTCGTCTCCCGCGAGACCTTGTTTCAGTCGCCGGTCGCACTCACGCCCTACCAGAGCGAAGAACGCATCGACGACGAAAAGCTCGGCGAGATCATCGACGATGCTTATGTCGCGGCGAGCCTGTCGCCCGACAAGATCGACACCGGCGTCGTGATTTTGACCGGCGAGGCGCTCCGACGCGAGAATGCGCAGGGCATCGCCAAGATTCTCTCCGAGCAAGGCGGCGAATTCGTCACCGCGACCGCCGGCCATCACATGGAGGCGATGCTCGCCGCTTACGGCTCCGGCGCCGCGCGCGTCTCGAGCGACGAGAAAAAGCGCATCCTCAATATCGACATCGGCGGCGGCACGACCAAACTCGGCTTGGTCGAAAACGGCAAAGTGATCGCCACCGCGGCGGTGCATATCGGCGGCCGCCTGCAGGTGGTCGAGAACGGCAAGATCGTGCGGCTCGATCCGGCGGGAAAGCATCACGCCAAGCGCGCCGGTTTTTCCTGGAGCCGCGGCGATGCCGCGGGTGCGGATGACTTGCAGCATGTCGCCGACGTCATGGCGGATGCGCTGGTCGCGGCGATCGCCGCGCGGCCGATGCCACACGATATTGCGCATCTCTATCTCACCGATCCTATCGATGATCTTGCCAGCGATCTCGGCCGCATCGATGGCGTGATGTTTTCCGGCGGTGTCGCCGAATACATCTATGCGCGCGAGACGCGCGACTTCGGCGATATGGGCCCAAAGCTTGGCCGCGCCATCCGCGCGCGCATCGACAACAACGCCTTGCCATGGCCGGTGCTGCCGGCCGGCGAATGCATCCGCGCCACAGCGCTCGGCGCGTCGGAATACAGCGTGCAGCTCTCCGGCAATACCAGCTACATCTCGGCACCCGGAGAACTATTGCCGCGCCGCAATCTGCAAGTCTTGCTGCCGCCCTTCGCGTGCGGCGACACCATCGACCCTGACCAATTGGCCAAGGCGATCCGCAATCACATGACGGCGTTTGATATCGCGGATAGCCAGCATGAGATTGCGCTGGCGTTGCGCTGGACCGGACTGCCGTCGTATGAGCGGCTTGCCGCCTTCGCGCAAGGCATCAAAAGCGGGCTCGCCAACCGCATCGCCAAGAAACTTCCGCTCTACATTATGCTCGACGGCGACGTGGCGCAGACGCTGGGCCACATCCTACGCGATGAGCTCGGCGTCGCCAGCGAGATTCTTGTGATCGACGGCGTGGTGCTGTGGGATTTCGACTATATCGATCTCGGCCGCATCCGTATGCCGTCTTACACCGTGCCGGTCACCATCAAATCATTGGTGTTCAACGAAGACCCGCGCGGGCCGCGGCCGCGCCAGCGCTTGCATCACCATGATCATGATCACGATCATGATCATGCCCACGATCATCATCACCACCATGGCCACAGCCACGATCACAATCACGACCACGCGCACGAGCACCCATCTATGCGGGACCGGCCCTAGCCGATTCCGCCATTTCTTCGCTAAGATCGGCGCAGCGCTCCGGAATATGTAAGGAATAGCAAATGGCCAATACAACCAAGAAAGACGCCGTCGTTTCCGAAGACCTCGCCGCCAAGTTCAAGACCGAAAAAGAAACGCCCTACACTCGCTGGGTGAAGGCCGAAGGCCTCGACATCATCCCGTCGTTCTACGTGCGCAACCTGAAAACCGTGCCGCTGAAGCCCTGGGCGCGGCGCGGCGGCAACGCGGTGTTCCTCAACCACGACGCCTCGCGCACCTCGAACGATTGCTACGTGATGGAGATTCTGCCAGGTAAAAGTCTCACTCCACACCGGCAGCTCTATGAGGAAATGATCCTGGTTCTCTCGGGCCGCGGCTCGACCACGGTATGGAACGACGCCGGCGCCCGCATCACCTTCGAGTGGAAGGACGGCGCGCTGTTCGCCATCCCGCTCAACTGCCATCACCAGCATTTCAACGGCTCCGGCAAGGAGCCGGCGCGTTACGTCGCCGTCACCAATGCGCCGCCGATCATCAATCTCTACGAAGACCTCGATTTCATCTTCAACACCAAATACGACTTCAAGGACCGCTTCGCCGGCGAGCCGGATTATTTCTCGTCAAAAGGCGAGCAGAAGGGTTTTCTGCTCACCACGAATTTCGTGCCCGACGCGGTCAACATCCCCTTGATCACCGCGACCGAGCGCGGCGCCGGCGGCGGCCACATCCGCTTCAACATGGCCAAGGGCTCGATGAACAGCCACATCTCGCAATTCCCGATCGGCACCTACAAGAAGGGCCACGCGCATGGGCCCGGCGCGCATGTCATCGTACTCTCGGGCGAAGGCTTTTCACTGATGTGGCCCGAAGGCGAAGAGCCGCAGCGCTTCGACTGGGAAATCGGCACCTGCATCGTGCCGCCGAATATGTGGTTCCACCAGCACTTCAACACCGGCACGACGCCGTCACGCTACCTCGCTTTCAAGCACGAGGGCGTCGCCATCCGCAATGCGCAGGGCGTGCCGAAGGCGTGGATCAGTAAGCGCGCCGGCGGCGATCAGATCGACTATCTCGACGAGAAGCCGGAGGTCCGCCGCATGTTCGCCGCCGAACTTGCCAAGCATGGCCTGGCATCGCGCATGGATGTGGCCTACGCCAAGGAGATGGCGGAGCTCGGCGTCAAAACCGCCTAACGGGACAATCCGGCCATGACCGATACGCCGACATCGACCGAAACGCCGTTCTGGCGATTCTCACTGAAGTTCTACCGCCAGCCGGCCGTATCGGAGGCCTGCATCGCTTTGCAGGACAGCTTCGGCATCGACGTTAATCTGTTGCTGTTTCTGTTCTGGCTCGCCTCCGACGACCGGAAATTGTCGGCCGAAGAGGTCAAGATGCTGGACGACAATGTGCACGACTGGCGCAATCTCACCATCATCCCGATCCGCGACGCGCGGCGAAAATTGAAGGGCGCGGCGACGCTGGTCGAGCCGGGCACGCAGGAAGCCTTCCGCAACAAGGTCAAAGCGGTGGAGCTCGAGGCCGAGCGCTTGCAGCAGGAGGCGCTGTATATGTTCGCCAAATCCGGGCCGCTGGGCACCGAGACGCCGGCGCTGGCAGCGGCGATTGGCAATATCGCGGCCTATGAAAGCGTGCTCGGCGTAAATTTCCCGAAATCGTCCATCGCGCTGCTCGCCACAGCGTTTGCCGCCGCGCTGCGGCATTAACCGCTTCGGGCTGGAACGCCGCCGCGCCGCGTGGCACAACGGCCCCGGAAAGGGCACGTCATCGGCGTGACGAATAGGGTATGGCCAAAACAAAGCGTTTGATTGTCGGCATTTCCGGCGCCTCGGGCACGATCTATGGCGTGCGGCTTCTCGAAATGCTGCGCAAGGCCGAGATCGAGACCCATCTCGTCATGAGCAAATCGGCGGAAATGACGATGGTCTACGAGACCGACATCAAGCCGAAGGATGTGCGCACGCTCGCCGCCGTGTACTACCCCGTGAGCGACATCGGCGCCGCCATTTCTTCGGGATCGTTCCCGACCATGGGCATGATCATCGCGCCTTGCTCGATCCGCACCATGAGCGAAATCGCCACCGGCGTGACCTCCTCGCTGTTGTCGCGCGCCGCCGACGTCGTGCTCAAGGAAAAGCGCCGGCTGGTGCTTGCGGTGCGCGAGACGCCGCTGCACGGCGGGCATCTGCGCACCATGACGACGCTCGCCGATATCGGCGCCGTGATCGCGCCGATCGTGCCGGCATTCTACAATCGCCCGCAATCGGTCGACGACATCGTCAATCACACCTGCGGCCGGCTGCTCGATCTATTCGGCATCGACACCGGCACGGTCAAACGCTGGAAGGGCGGCCCGGCGGAAGAATAGCGATACGAATCAGACATTTCGTAACCTCGAAGGCAGACGCTCGACCGCGTTGGAACTGACCGATCAGGCAAACGATGATGAAAGCGTTCGTTGTTGCGACCGAGACCCCGAAAGACAAATCTATGTTTTCGGAATATCGAAAGGGCAGTTCCAGCCACACTCGAAGCTTTCGGCGGCAAGTCCATCGCGCGTGGCGGTAAGCTGAAATTATTGGAAGGGAATGGCCGCATGCCCGTCTCGTCATAATCGAATTCCCGTCGCGAGAGGCTGCCGAAGGGTGGTACAGATCGCCAGAGTACCAGAAGATAATCGGACTTCGACTAGGCAGCTCGGTCGGAAATCTTGTTATCGTTGAAGGTCAGGTGGACTAGACGCCCCGCCGCACTCGAAGACGGGCCTTGGTGCACTCAAGTGTATGATTTGGACCGCTGGGAGCCGCAGCAAACGGAGGAAACGCCATGGATCAGAAACGCTACGACATCGGTCTTGCCAAACGGCGCGCGGTTTTGGGCGAGGCCTATGTCGACCGCGCGCTGGCGAATGTCGACGACTTCAATCGCGACTTTCAGCGCCTGCTCACTGAATATTGCTGGGGCGAGACCTGGGGCGACGAGACGCTCAAGCCGCGCGAACGCTCGATTCTCAATCTCGGCATGATCGGCGCGCTCGGCAAGATGGAAGAGTTCGCCACCCACGTGCGCGGCGCGCTCAATAACGGACTGACGCCCGACGAGATCCGCGCCGCGCTGACGCAGATCACGATCTATTGCGGTGCGCCGATGGGCGTCGACTGCTTTCGCGTCGCCAAGCCGATCATCGCCGAGTATATGAAGAACACGAAGTGACGTAACGGAAGGCCGCCTCATGCTCGACAAGCCTGCATCGGATAAGAAAAAGAAAAACGTCGCCGGGCCGCCGCTCGATTTCCAGGAGCATTTGGCGCGGCTCGAAGCCGATGGCTTGGTCGTGCGCATCGCGCGGCCGATCAACAAGGATACCGAGCTGCATCCGCTGGCGCGCTGGCAATTCCAGGGCGGGCTGAAGGAGAACCAGCGGCGCGCTTTTCTGTTCACCGATGTGGTCGACAGCGACGGCCGCCGCTATGACATGCCGGTCGCGATCGGGGCGCTGGCGGCTTCCGCCGAAATCTATGCCGTCGGCATGGGCCGCCCGGTCGGCGAAATCGGCGATGCCTGGATGGCGGCCATCGCCAATCCGATCGCGCCGGCGGTGGTGACATCGGCGCCCTGCCAGGAGGTCATCATCAAGGGCGATGCCCTACGCAAGCCCGACGGCGGCCTCAAGCTCCTCCCGGTGCCGATCTCGACGCCGGGCTATGACGCGGCGCCCTATCTCACCGCCACCTTGTGCATCACCAAGGATCCGGAAACCGGCGTCCGCAACATGGGCACCTATCGCGCCCAGTTGAAAGCGACCGACCGGCTCGGCGTGCGCATGGCGGCGCGGCCGGGCGGCGCCGGCGGCTATCTGCACTGGCAGAAGCACCGCAAGATGAAAACGCCGATGCCGATCGCGATCGTCGTCGGCTGCGCGCCGGTCGTCATGTTTACCGGGCCGCAGAAGCTGCCGATCGACTGCGACGAGATGGCGGTGGCCGGCGGCCTCGCCGGCGCGCCGATCCGCACCGTCAAGGGCGTCACCGTCGATCTCGATATCCCGGCCGACGCCGAATGCGTCGTCGAGGGCTTCATCGATCCGGAATTACTCGAGCCGGAAGGCCCGTTCGGCGAAAGCCACGGCCATGTCGCGCTCGAAGATTTCAACATGTCGATGCAAGTGACCGCGATCACGCACAAGAAGAAGCCGGTTTGGGTCTCGATCTTGAGCGAAGTGACGCCGAGCGAATCGAGCGTCATGAAGCGCGTCGCCTACGAGCCGCGTTATCTGTCGCATCTGCGCGACACGCTCGCCATCAAAGGCGTGCGCCGAGTCGTGCTGCACGAGCCGCTGACCAATCTGCGCAAGGTGATGTTCGTGCAGTTCGCGCCGGGAGTGGCACGCACCGAAATCTGGCGTGCGCTGCATGGCGCGTCGAGCCTGCAGGCCGATATCGGCAAATATGTCATTGCCGTGAGCGAGGACATCGACCCGGAAAACACCGACGCAGTGTTCTGGTCGCTCGCCTATCGCGCCAACCCGGTCAAGGACGTGCAGATCGCGCCGTATCGCTCACCGGGGCATGGCCCCAAATCCCCCTCCCTACCCTCTCCCGCTCGCGGGGGAGGGAAGGGAGGGGGTGTGGATTCCACCATGCTGATCGACGCCACGTTGAAAGAGCCGGCGCCGCCGCTCGCTTTGCCGAAGCGCGAATTCATGGAAGGCGCCCGCAAGATCTGGGACGAACTCGGCCTCCCCGCGCTCACCCCGCAATCGCCGTGGCACGGCTATTCGCTCGGCGAATGGGATGCGGTCTGGGACACTTACGCCAGCCGCGCCGTTACCGGCAAATGGGAAGACAGCGGCAAGGAAACCTTCGCGCGCCGCCGCGGCGGGCTGACGCCGGAGACGCCGGTGAAGGACGTCAAAGAGTAAAAACTAAAATTTCCCGTCACCCTGAGGCGCGAGCGCGGCGAGCCTCGAAGGGCGACGGCCTCAGCGCCTCGGCCGCATCCTTCGAGGGCCGCTTTGCGGTCACCTCAGGATAACGAAGTAGTTACTGCGCCAACGCCGCGTGGCCGCTGGCGTCGCGGAGGCGGCCGGCGGCGGCGTGGATCGCCGAGCGAACGCGCTGATAGGTGCCGCAGCGGCAGATATTGGTCAGCGCGGCGTCGATATCGCCGTCCGTCGGCTTCGAATTTTCCGCCAGCAGCGCCACCGCCGCCATCATCATGCCGCTCTGGCAATAGCCGCATTGCGGCACGTCGTGATCGATCCAGGCTTGCTGCACCGCATGCAGTTTGCCGTCCTGCATCAGCGCCTCGACCGTGGTGACCTTCCTGCCGGCCAGCGTGCTAACGCGCACCCGGCAGGAGCGGGTCGCCACCCCGTCGATATGCACGGTGCAGGCGCCGCATTGCGCAATGCCGCAACCATACTTTGTGCCGGTCAATCCGATCGTATCGCGCAATACCCACAGCAGCGGCGTGTCGTCCTCGACGTCGACAGTGTGGACCTTACCGTTGATCGAAAGCGCGATCATGCTGGCCTTCCTACATCAGCACGGGGATCAGGCAGATCGGGACTGCCGCTGAAAGTGGCACCACTCCAAAGGGCAAATCTGCGCAAGGTTAACCCGTTCGTTTCCGATACGAAATCCTTAAATCAGCGAATGCGGTTTTAGCCCTGCCAGAGGCTGCGGAAGGACGGGGCCTTTATACACCAAAGGCGGAAGCCGCGACCCCGCGACGAGGCGCCGGGGACCGCGCCCAACGGGCAGTTTGCCACGCTGCTTACGTCTTTTCAGGAGCGCGAAAGCAGGGCATTCTCCCCGCCGACACTGTCGCGTCTCGCCCGATAGCGGGCGGCACGTCAAGGTGAGTAACTAGAAAAGCCGCCTTTTGGAGGGAACCATGGGTTTTCACTTTTCGCGCCGTAGCGCCGCGGGCGCCGTCGGTGCTGTTCTGCTTGCGGCTGGTTTTGCCGCAGGCCATTTTCCGGCCGCCGCGGAGAGCGGCCCGCCGATCAAGATCGGCTTCAGCATGGCGCTGACCGGCCCGCTCGCCGCCAACGGCAAGCAAGCTTTGCTCGGCGCCAAGATCTGGGCGGAAGAAGTCAACGCCAAGGGCGGCCTGCTCGGCCGTCAGGTCGAGCTCGTCAACTATGACGACCAGTCCAATCCCTCGACCGTTCCCGGCATCTACACCAAGCTTCTCGACGTCGACAAAGTCGACCTCGTGGTCTCCGGCTACGCGACCAATATGGTGGCGCCGGCGATTCCGGTGGTGATGCAGAAGAACAAGACCTTCATCGGCCTGTTCGCGCTGGCGGCCAACAGCGAATTCCACTATCCGCGCTACTTCTCGATATTGCCATCAGGCCCGAACGCCAAAGAGGCGTTCACCGAGGGCTTCTTCCAGGTCGCGGCGGCGCAGAATCCGAAGCCGACGACGATCGCGCTCGCCGCCGAGGACGCCGAGTTTTCGCGTAACGCCTGCGAAGGTGCGCGCAACAACGTGAAGAAATTCGGCTTCAATCTCGTCTACGACAAATCCTATCCGCCGAACACGACCGACTTCTCGCCGATCGTCCGCGCCATTCAGGCGGCAAATCCGGATCTCGTCGTGATCTGCTCCTATCCGCTGTCTTCGGTCGGCATGCTACAGGCCGCCACCGAAATCGGCTTCCATCCGAAAATGATCGGCGGCGCGATGGTCGGCCTGCAGGCCACCGTGTTCAAGGACAAGCTCAAGGGGAAGCTCAACGGCATCGTGAATTACGAGACCTGGGTGCCGTCGCCGAAGCTCCTGGCTCCGGCCGCGGATTTCTTCAAGAGGTATCAGGACCGCGCCAAAGCCGAAGGCGTCGATCCGCTCGGCTATTATCTCGGCGGCTGGGGCTACGCCTATTTCCAGGTGCTGCAGCAGGCCGTCGAAGGCGCCAAGAGCATCGACGACGCCAAGCTCGCCGACTATCTGAAGAGCCATGAGTTCAAGACCATCATGGCCGATATGAAGTTCGGCAAGGATGGCGAGTGGACCAAGTCGGGCATGTTGCAGGTCCAGTATCACGACCTCAACGACACCGCGAACCTCGATACTTGGCGCGGCATGAGCTATCAGACGGTAGTGACGCCGGCCGAAGATAAGACCGGCAACGTGATCTATCCCTACGAGAAGGCGCTGAAGTAGGACTGCAATGCTCTCCCCCGCCGCGCGAAACGCGGCGGGGAAGAAAATGCGACTGCCACCGAGGCAGATTTCTCCATTGATTGCTCGCCCACCATTTTGCCTGAGAGGAATTTGAACTCAAGGACGACCCCATAGGGGTCGCCGCGGAAAGCGGTGCGATTCGCGCATCCTTGACTTCAAATTCCTCTCAGGCACCGTTTGGGCCTGCAATCAATGGGGACTTGGCGCTACGGTCAGCGCCATCTCAAATGTGTCTGCTCCGGGATAGTGACATGCTCTTACCCACATGCCTGGTCGGCTCCTATCCGCAACCTGACTGGCTAATCGACCGCGACAGGCTGTCGAAACAAGTGCCGCGAGTGCGGGTTGACGATTTGTGGCTGGTTGCGCCGGACAAGCTTGAAGCCGCGCAGGACGACGCCACCATCCTCGCCATCCGCGACCAGGAGCGCGCCGGCCTCGACATCATCAGCGACGGCGAGCAGCGGCGCGAAAGCTATTCGAACCGCTTCGCCACCGCGCTCGACGGCATCGACGTGAAAAATCCGGGCACCACCATCAACCGGACCGGCAAGGCCATTCCGGTGCCGCGCGTGACCGGCCCGATCCGGCGCCGGCACCCGGTCGAACTGCGCGACGTGAAAGTGCTGCGCGCCAATACCGACCGCCACATCAAGGCGACGGTGCCCGGGCCCTTCACCATGGGCAAGCAGGCGCAGGACGACTATTACAAAGACGAAGAAGCCGTGGCGATGGATTATGCCGCCGCGGTGAATGCCGAGATCAAGAATCTATTCGCAGCCGGCGCCGACGTGGTGCAGATCGACGAGCCCTGGATGCAGCAGCATCCCGACAAGGCGCGGCAATATGGATTGAAGGCGCTCGATCGCGCGCTCGACGGCGTCACCGGTACGGTCGCGGTGCATTTGTGCTTCGGCTATGCCGCGGTGGTTCACAACAAGCCGTCCGGCTATTCGTTCCTGCCCGAGCTCGAAGGCTCGAAAGCGCAGCAAATCTCCATCGAGGCGGCACAGCCCAAGCTCGATCTGCGCGTGCTGACGCAATTGCCGTCGAAGACCATCATCCTCGGCGTGATCGATCTCTCCGACATGACGGTGGAGACGCCGCAGACCGTCGCCGACCGCATCCGCCACGCACTGGTCTATGTGCCGGCGGAGCGCATCGTCGTCGCGCCGGATTGCGGCATGAAATATTTGCCGCGCGCGGTCGCCTTCGGCAAAATGAAAGCGATGGCCGAAGGCGCGGCGCTGGTGCGGCGCGAGCTGAACGGCGCGTAAATCGAGCGTGTAGCGAACATGACGCGACGTCACTTGCTTGCCACCTTGCCGCTCTTCGCCGCGGCTGGCCTCGGTGCGGGCGCTGCCAAGGGTGCGGCCCCGTTAAGGGTGGGCGCTGCCCTGCCCGACCCGCCGTTCGAGCTGACGACCAAGGCCGGCCCGGCCGGCTTCGACATTACGCTGATGCAGAAGATCGCCGAGAAGCTCGGCCGCGCGTGGCAGCTCGTTCCTTACAAGGGTGCCGATTTCAACGGCATCTTTGCGGGCCTCGATAACGGCAGCTACGATTGCGTCGCCTCGGGCACGACCATCACGCCGGGACGGCAGAAGGTCGCCGACTTCTGCCCGCCCTATGTGGTGTCCGGCCAATCTCTCGTCGTCGACACCGGCCGCCATCCGAACGTGCACGGCATCGGCGACCTCGAGGGTCTGGTGATTGGCGTGCAACAGGGCAATACCAGCCAGCCGGTCGCCGAAAAACTGGTCGCCGAGCAGCGCGCGGCGCGCGTGCGCGTCTATGCCTATGACCAGATCGAGACCGCGCTCGACGAACTCTCGACCGGCGGCTGCGACGCCTTCATGAAGCTCGCGCCGGTCACGGCATGGTTGGTGCGCGACCGGCCGAAGCTCAAGGTCGTCGAAACCGGCATCACTCGCGAGCTCCTCGGCATCTGCGTGCGCAAGGGCAACACCGCGCTCGCGGACGTCATCGGCAACGCGCAGGCGGCGCTGATCGCGGACGGCACGCTCCCCGCTTTGATCAAGCAGTGGCTCGGGACCGGAGCGGCCGCGCCGCAGTGAAGCTTTTTGCGTTTCGCATGATCTTTTCCGAAAACCGGCTTCCACTTTTCGGGATCACGCTCTAAGCGCCGCGCTCCAGCGCCTTGCGATCACATTTCGCGAGAGCGGCGGCGGCTTCGTAAGTTTCCTGCAAGATCCGGCCATTGTGAATTTAGCACCGAGATCATCTTCCACCTCCGGCCGAAATGCTTATAATGCTAAGGAATTCACCTTTGGCCGTTTCGCCATGCAAGAAAACGCCGGCTCTGACCTGTTGCGAAGCTGGATCGAGCGCGCCGCGGCGCGCGCGCCGGACAAACCATGGGTCATCATAGCCGACGATGGCCGGGCGATCAGCTACGGTCAATTGCACGACACCGTCAGCCGCTTTGCCACCTTTCTGCGCCAGCGCGGCCTTGGCCGCAACGATCGCGTCGCCCTTCTCGCCAACAATTCGATCGAGCAATTGCTGTGCTATTTCGGCGTGATGGCGGCGGGCTGCACGGTCTGTACCGTTCACGTCGAAATGAACCGCAATCAGCTCGACGATATTTTCGCGCGGCTCAAGGCGAAGCTCGTTCTCTATCAAGACGGTTTGCAGATCGACGACATTTTGGCGCAGAGCTCCGCGCCGCGATTGCGCCTCGGGTCCTGGGACACGCCGGAGCCCGGCACGCTGTTCGCAGCGCTCACGCGCTGCCCGCCGGGGGATAGGAGCCCGGCGCTCCCCGACGACGATGCCGTCATCCTTTTTACCTCGGGAACGAGCACCAAGCCGAAGGGCGTCGTCTTAAGTTTTGGCGAATACCTTGCCAATATCGGTCCGATGGCGGACGGTTTCGGCATTACCGCCGACGACCGGATCTACGATTTCCGGCCGTTCAGCTGGGCCTCGGCGCAGCTTTTGGGCGCGCTGGTTCCGGTCAATCGCGGCGCAACCTTGGTGCTTGGCGAAAAATTTTCGGCGAGCCGATTCTTCGCCCATGTGCGCGATCACGCTGTCACGATTGCCGCCGGCAATCCGACCACGATCAATATTTTGCTCAATGGCGACAGCGACGCGCATCGCCGCAATCTGCCGCAGCTGCGTTTCATCACGTCGAGCTCGGCACCGCTATTGCTCGAAGAGTGGAAGCGATTCGAGCAACGGCTCGGCATTCCGATCGCGCAAGGCTATGGTGCCAGCGAAGCGAGCTGGATCGCCGCCATCCCCGGCGAGGAACGCCGCCTCGGCACCGTCGGTCGGCCGCTTGCCTATCACGACCTCGCCATTGTCAGCGCCGACGGGAAGCGATTGCCGGTGGGCGAGAGCGGCCATGTCGAGCTCGGCGGAGTTCCCGATCATCCGTTCCGCTACCTCGCCGAGGACGGCGAGATCAAAGCGCATAGCCGCGGCCGCATCCGCACCGGCGATATCGGCCATCTCGACGCCGACGGTTTCTTGACGCTGACCGGCCGTGAAAAGGAATTAATCATCCGCGGCGGCGCCAAGATTTCGCCGCTGGAGATCGATTCCTGTCTGATGCAATGCGCCGAAGTGATTGAGGCGGCGACGATCGGCGTGCCGGACGCGATTTACGGCGAGGAAGTGGTGAGCTATGTCGTCACCCGCCCCGGCGCGCAGATCGATGCCGAAGCTTTGCTGCATTATTGCGGAACCGTGCTGCCGGCCTTCAAGGCGCCGAAAGAGATCGTGCTCACCCCATCGCTGCCGAAAAGCGAACGCGGCAAGCTCGACCGCCGGGCGCTGGCGCAGCGCTGGCTGAGCAATAAGCCGGATTGCAAAATAACTTAATTAACCGCTTTGCGGCACAACATTGGCCGGCATACGGGCCGCGATTTATCGTGCCCAAGCCGCCCCGTCGGATCCTGAAAGTTTGCTTCATGTCGCTGCCGGAGACCGCTTCGCGTAACGCGCCGTTTGGCGGCGGTGACATGCAGGATCTTTCGCGCGGCCGCATCCGCCGCGCGATCCGCACCTTTCGCCAAATCGGGCTGTGGCGGCCATAATATCCGCCACATCATCGCGCATCGCCTGGCGCTGCGCTGGGACCGAGAGCACGGCGTCGATACCGCGGGCTCCATTCAACTGCATTCGCTGACCATTGCCGGACCGGACCGAACCGAGACTTCGGCAATGAGAGCGTCGGCACGTCGCCGAAGTCGTTCGATTTCATGATGCGAAGCCTGCCGCGCGATTTGTCCGATTACACCTTCGTCGACATCGGCGCCGGCAAATCGCGAACGCTGTTGCTGGCATCGCGATATAATTTCTCAAAGATTATCGGCGTGGAGTTTGCGAAGGAACTGGTCGCCCGCGCCGCGCGCAACATCGCAAGCTTCAAATCCGATTGGCAGAAATGCCGCGATTTTGAAATCGTCGAAGCCGATGCCACGCAATACCAATTGCCGGATACGCCGCTCGTGCTGTTTTTCTACAACCCGTTTGCCAAGGACGTCTTTGACGTGGTGCTCGGCAATATCGTTGCCTCGCTGCAGGCCAACAAGCGCGATTGCTTCGTCATCTACGGCAGTTCGTCGCACAATGCGATCGGCTGGGCCAAGCCGACCATTCTCGCGACCGGATGTTTTGCCGAAATATCAACCAAACCGATGCCGCTGTATTTCTACGCGGTTCGCAGCATCAGCTACGCAGTATTCCGCGCCGGCGGTAGTCCGGACAAGCATTTACCAGCGCCCGGCCATATACTCCGCGATGCATGCGGCCGACGCCTTGGCGTAAGTGCCGCGGCGGCTGACCACCGCGCCGGTGAGGCGGTAAAGCGCAAGCGCCATCTCCGCGGCCTTGGCCACCACCGCAATGCCGTTGAGCACAAGCGCGCCGTCGATCAAAAACGGGCATTCGCGCGCGAACAGCAGCATGGGCATGCCACCCGCCGGCAGGATGACTTCAGCGCCTTCGACGACCATGGGGCGGACCTGGTCGACAAAGTCGGCCCGAACCTGCGCATAGGCGGCCTCATCAGTAAAGGCGCGCATGAAGCCGGGAAGGTCGACGTGGATAGCGCGCACGCCCACGACCCGCTCATCGAGGCCGTGCGCCCGCACCTGCCGCTTGTGCCAGGTGATGAAGGTGGGATCGATGGTCACCAGGCCGACGCTGCTTCCCATGCCGAGCGCCGCCAGCAGATTGGCCTCGCCGAGGCCGATGACCGGGATGTCCAATGCGCCGCGGACTTCCAAAAGACCGGGCTCCTGAAAATGGCCGATGACAAAAGCGTCATAGCCCGCGCGCTCCGCTTCGACGGCAAGGCGGATCACTTGGGCGGCGCAACGCAATTCCGTCAGCGGATGGAAAAGATGATCGGGCGGGTCGAGGCCATGGACTTCGAACCGCATGCCCGGGCCGGCGGCGCTGTCGAGAGCGGATTGCAACCGTTTTATGTAAGGCGCCTGTTCGACCGGATGGACGAAGCTTTGATACCAGATGCGCGCGGGACGGGCCGTGTCTGCCATGAGCGATCCCCCAGGATACATCGCGCTTGTCGCATCCCGGGCGGCCCGCCTGCAATACCGTAACCGGGTTTAGCGTCCGGTCCGCGCCAGCGAATGCACCCAGCCCTGCATGCGCTTCTTGGCGTTGGCGATATCGTCCGTGGAGAAGAAATCCTCCGGCCGCACTTTGTCGACCGGATAGACCGGCCGCAGGAAATCGCTCTCATAGCCGAACGGCACGGTGGCATCGATGCCCATGCCGCCCTCGAATTGGGTGTTGGATGCGGTCCATTGCCGGTCGCCCGCGGTCATGCGCTCGGCCGGCATGAACGTTTGCCCGCGGCCGCCGGGGATCGGATTGAGGATATCGGTGCGCGGGTTCACCCGCGTGGTCAGGCACCACATGATGTCGTCCATCGAATAGGGATCGACGTCCTCGCTCACGGCGATGGCGAGCCGCATGCCCTGCGAGCACGACAAAGCGGCGCCCATGAAATTGCGCTGCCAGCCTTCGTCGATCTGATGGCGCTTCTTCACCTGGATGATGCAGCCGCCCCAATCGGTCATGCAGTAGGGGATCACCACGTTCTGCACGATGCCGGGCTGCAAGCGGTTGCACAGCTCGTAGATCGCGGCCTCGCGCACTGTGGTGTCGATATTGTGATCGTCGAGCATGTGGACGCCGAGCGCGAAAATGATCGGCTTCGACGCCGGCTTACGCATGGTGATGCCGGTGACATGGAAAGTCGGCGCCTTATAGGACTTTCCCATATAGCCGGCCCATTCCGGGTGGAAATGATAGCGGCCCTGCACGCCGGCATCTTCGGCTTCCTTGGTCTCGAAACGGCGGTCGCGCGGGTTGACGTAGCCCTCCAGCACCAATTCGCAGTCGGCGAGCGCCATGGCGTCGACGGTACGCGCCTTGACCAGGCGGATCGGCGCGCCCTGCACCGCCGACGCGATGCCGATCTCGTCGCAGCCCATCGGCAATACGGCATAGTCGAAGCCCGCGCCGGCGAGCAGCGTGCAAGCCGGCGGCACGCCGAAGCAGATCGTAATCGGCACCGGCTGGTCTTCCTTGTAATATTTGTTGACCACCTGCCACATATGCGAACCGGGCGAGATCTGGAACGTGCCGACATTGCCCCAGCGGAAATTCATGCGGTTGTAACCGAGGTCGGAGCCACCATCGAATTGCGGGCCAGTGACGCAGCGGATGCCGGAGCCGACGGTGAGCTCGGGCTCGTAGGTGGTGTGGCGGATCGGCACCATCCATTTGTTCACGTCATCCGGCTTGGTAATGACATGCTCCTGGCACGGCGCGTCGTCTTGCGAAATCTCGACCGGCTTGAGCGGATGTGACAATGCATGCGCCAGCTTCTTCACGCGCTCGGCATCATCCTTCCAGCCGAACATGCGGTTGATGATCGCCATGTCGCCGAACAGATTGGTGATGACGCGATGGTTCGGCTTGCCCTTGACGTTGTTGAACAGGATCGGGCAGCCGCCATCCATGTGTTTCTGCAGGCCGGTGACTTGCAGGTCGGGATCGACCTCCTTGTCGGTCTCGATCAACTCGCCGGAGGCGCGTAGCCATTCGAGCGTCGCGCGCAGATCGAAGGCATGGTTCGGCGTCGCCGATTGACTGTCCGTATGCTGCTTGTCCCTGACGACCGGCTGTTGCATCGGTTGCGTTCCCATTGCATAGATTTCTAAGTATTATCCGCCCTCCCGAGCAGAGCTGTCAACGGAGCCGTCAACAACGATGCCGCGTCCTCCCTCGCGAAGGAAAGCCGGCGCGCGCGGCGCGGCAGGATTTCCGCCGGCGACGAGCTCGGGCTACCTGGTGCGCGACGCGCATCGCGCTTTCCAATGGCTCCTCGAACAGCGCATCTCGTCCTACGGCGTGACGCGCGGCCAATGGTATTTTCTCCGCGTGTTGTGGATCACGGACGGGCTGTCGCAGCGCGAATTGTCGGCCCGGGTCGGCATGATGGAACCGACCACCGTAATCGCGCTGCGCAGCATGGAACGGTCCGGCCTGATCCGCCGCGTCCGCGGCGAAGACGACCGCCGTAAGGTGCGGGTGTTCCTGACCGCGAAGGCCAAGCGGCTGCGCAACACGCTGCTCGGCGTTGCCCGCCGCGTCACCGCGGAGGCGGAACAGGGCATCGCCGCGCGCGACATGGGTGCGTTTCGCCGCGTCATCGCGCGGATGACGAAAAATCTTGACCAGATCGAGAAGTAAACGGCTTTATGAGCCGCGCGGGCCGAGCAGCGCGCCGTAGAGCGCGCGCACTTGCGAGGTGATGCTCCAGATCAGAGGCGTCTGCTTGATGGTGCGCTTGACGCGGCGGCGCGCCGCCGACATGGCGCTCGCTGGCCAGCCGCGCCAGCTGGCGGCCGCGCTGTAATCGTAAAGCCGCAAATGCTGGTCGCACCATTCGCTCTTGTAGCGTTCGTCGCCGATGGTGAAATCGAACCGCCGCAGGCCGCGCCCAATCGCATGCGCCATCAATTCGCGAAGATGCAGCGCACCCGGCCCGTAATGCGCGAGCCGCCCGTCGCAATAGCTCGACAGGATATGGTAGTAGCAATCGCCGGCCACGATGGCGAAATTCGCCGCCGCGCAGGCCGTCCCGATCTCGACGCGGCTGACATGGACGAGATGTTGCGTCGCCGGGCCGGACGCGACATCGAGAAAGAACTCGCGATAGCCCGGCCGCGCAAACATGTCGGAAATGCCTTTGCGCGCGAATGACAGGCTTTTTTGCCGCATCAAAGTTTCGAGCGTCTTTTTGGCATCGGCCGGGTCGGCGGCGGTGACAAAGCGGATGTCGCCGAATTGGGCCATGCGCTTGCACTTGGAGCGGTCGTGCCGGCGCGTCGCCGACGAGCGCTTGGCGCGGTAGAATGTTTCCCAATCGCCGCCCAAATGCGCGATATGCGCGCTATTGGCGTTCAGCGTCAGGCTCAAACAGGTGAACGGATTGATCAGGGCGCCGATGGTCTCCGGCATCTTCTCGAATTCGATCCAGTCGTGGCGCAATTGCGGATCGGACTGCATCTTGGCGTGCAGCTTCTGCCACAGCTCAAGAAATCTTTCCGGCGTGACGCGCTCCGAGAAATCGCGCGACAGAAGCGGCGCGTTGTAGTCGCACAGATCCTGACCGAGCCAGCACAGCCGCCGTATCGAATGCCGCCGATCGATGGCAAGCGGCATGATGAACGCCATCTCGCCGTCGGCGAAACGCCCGACAATAACGGCGGGCACCACACCCTCGCGAATTCCGATATGGCGATGCCACGCCGCAAGCCATTCATAGGTCTGGAACGGCGTCGAGACGACGACCCGTTCGAACCGCCGCCATTCGTCCTCGACGGCGGCGAGGCTGCTGTGAATGTTGAAACTGATGTCCGGCGCGGCTTCGGCGGACGCGTCGGTCCAGCGCGGAAACACCGCCTGCCCCGCTTCCAAGGGGATCACATCCGCTTGCGAATTCGCGCTTCGAAGCGCCGTCAATGGTGTCGCACGCGTCACTGCATCAACCAAGCGGACTGTGGGGCTATCGCACACCCTCATAAGGGATATTCGTTAAATGCGCGTGGCCTCCGGGCGGTTACGTTGAGTTAAGGTAAAGGCAGTGGCGAGCGGTATTTTGCGGGATTTATTGGGCAAACCGACCGGGCCACCGCGATCCGAATGGGGCGTGTCGGTTTGGCGCAGCCCCGCTTTGCCTGTGGAACCCGCGATTTGACAGCCCTATCTTTGACAGCCCTATCTTGGGCTCGTTAATTCGCCGCCTGCCGCACTGTGAGCTGGAATGCTTGGCACGCTTGCGGCGAAACCGGGGAGGATAAAATGACGTGGCGCGAAAGAACTTGGCGCAAAGGGACCTGGCGCAAAGGGACCTGGCGCTGGTTCCGCATTGCCGGACTTTGCTTGATGGCGTTGCTGGCCGCCGGCGCGACACTCGCGCAAGCCAGCGACTATCCGACTAAGCCGGTGACGATCATTTCCGACGCGGCGCCCGGTTCCACGCCGGACGTCGACGCGCGTTTCGTCGCCGATGGGCTCACCAAGCTGTGGGGCCAGCAGGTCATCATCCTCAATCGCGTCGGGGCCAACGGCAGCATTGCCGCGCGCGCCGCAACCGAAGCGACGCCCGACGGCTATACGCTGTTCATGCCGGCGCTTTCCACCTTTGCCGCACTGCCGACGATTGCGCCCAATCTGCCGCTCATGCTGCCGCGCGATTTCATCCCGATCGGCTTCACGGCGGAGAACCCGATGTTCATCGCGGTGAATCCGGCGCTCGGCGTCTCGACGCTGCCGCAACTGATCGCGCTCGCCAAGAAAGAGCCGGGCACGATCACGATCGCAGTGACCGGCGTCGGCCGGCTCACCCATCTGACGGGATTGGTGCTGCAACAGCGCGCCGACATTCAGCTGCTGCCGGTGCCCTATAACGGCGGACCGGCGGCGGCGCTCGCCGATGTCGGCTCCGGCCGCGTCTCGCTGATCATCGAAGGCTATTCGGGAATCGTCGGTGCGGTGAAGGCCGGACAGGTCAAGCTGATTGCGGTTGCCGCCCGCGAGCGGCTGCCGCAATTTCCCGATATGCCGACCGTGGCGGAGACAATTCCGGGTTTCGCCGCGACCGGCTGGCAAGTGCTGGTCGCGCCCAACGGCACGCCGCAGCCGATCATCACCAAGGTCAGCGCGGATCTGGCCAAGGTCGTCAACGATCCGGACTTCAAGAAGAATTTGGGGAATATCGGCAGCTATTCGCACGCCATGACGCCGGAGCAAGTCCTCACCTTCGTCGCCAAGGAGCAGCAAACCTGGCTGCCGGTGCTGGACAAGATTTCAGCTAAGTGACGTCGCCGAGTGAACCCGACTTCGAGCGCGAAGGCGGTTACGCCTGGCGTTCTCACGCCATATAATGATCGCACGGTCGCTGGGGCCGTCGCGCTGCGCGACGGGAACGCGGCGAGCAAAATTTGTCAGGGAGGCGTTTCGTATGTTGACGTTGTATTACGCGCCGGGCGCATGCTCGATGGCTTCGCACATCGTGCTCGAGGAAAGCGGCGAGAAGTACGAGCCGCGCAAGGTGGACCTCGCTGGCGGCGAGCAGCGCACGGAAGCCTATCTCAAAATGAATCCGCTCGGCCGCGTGCCGGTGCTCGGCCTCGACGACGGCTCGCCGCTCACCGAGAACACCGCGATCCTGCCCTATCTCGGCAAGCGCTATGACTTGTGGCCGAAGGATGCGCTTGCCGAAGCCAAGGCGCTTGCGCTGATCGGCTACTTTGCCTCCAGCGTGCATCCGGCGCATGCCCATGTCGGCCGGCCCGAGCGCTATACCGCCGACACGTCGGCCTTTCCCGGCATCAAGGAAGCCGGGCTGAAAACCTTTCACACTTATCTCAAGCAGATCGACGGCATGCTGGCGGGACGCGAATGGCTTGCCGACAAGTATTCAGTGCTCGATCCTTACGGTTTCGTCTTCTACACCTGGGGCGCGCGCCGCGATCTACCGATGGCGGAGCTGAAGAACTATACCGCCCACAAGGATCGCATGCTCAAGCGCGACGCGGTCGGGCGGGTCGTCGAGAATGAGAAGATCAAAGTGTGACCGGGGTTGTTTCCGAGCGTCCGTTCACTCCGCGGTGATGAAAACGTTATCCGCGTCGAGGCCTTGAGAGCTCGGTTGCCGGGAATAAACGCGGCGATCTGGAATCTTCTCCTGTGAGTAAGGCCAAGTGGGCATTCCGATCCATGCGGCCGCACTGATCAGGAGATATGACAATGTTCACGATGTCCAAATTCGCGCTGGTTGCCGCTTTTGTTCTCGGCGCCACGTTCTCGGCTTCGGCCGCGACCAAGGCCCGCGTCGGCTACAACAGTCAATCGGCCGCATACGACACGATCCCCGGTTACGGCAAGGACGGCGGCTTGGTCGGCGTTCCGAACCCGCAGCGGTAATAGTCAAAAGAACTGACCACTGAACAGCGTAGCTGGCGCGGATAAGGCCGTCCCGGTGGGCGGCCTTATTCCGCTTTCAGAGCATGATCCCGAAAAGTGGAAACCGGTTTTCGGAAAAGATCATGCGCAAACGAAAAATCACGCGGTCTTCTGCACCTTGAGGCCGAGTTCGTTGATCGTGCGCTCGCGCATGATGAATTTTTGAATCTTGCCGGTGACCGTCATCGGGAATTCGTCGACGAATTTGACGTAGCGCGGCACTTTGTAGTGGGCGATCTGCTCGCGGCAGAACGCCTTGATCTCGTCATCCGTGGCGCTGACGCCGGGACGCAGCTTGACCCAGGCGCAAATCTCCTCGCCGTAACGGTCGTCGGGCACGCCGATCACCTGCACGTCCTGGATTTTCGGGTGGCGGTACAGAAACTCCTCGATCTCGCGCGGATAAACGTTCTCGCCGCCGCGGATCACCATGTCCTTGATGCGGCCGACGATATTGCAATAGCCCTCGGCATCGATGGTGGCGAGGTCGCCGGTATGCATCCAGCGCGCCGCGTCGATCGCCTCGCGCGTGCGGTCCTCGTCGCCCCAATAGCCGAGCATCACCGAATAACCGCGCGTCAACAGTTCGCCCGGCGTGCCCGGCCGCACAATGCGGCCGTTCATGTCGACGATCTTGACCTCGAGATGCGGCTGAATGCGGCCGACGGTGGACACGCGGCGCTCCAGCGGATCCTCGGTCGAGCTTTGGAAGCTGACCGGGCTGGTTTCGGTCATGCCGTAGGCGATGGTGATCTCGGCGAGATTCATCTTGGCCACGGCGCGCTTCATCACTTCGATCGGGCACGGCGAACCCGCCATGATGCCGGTGCGCAGCGACGACAGATCGAAGCGGGCGAATTCCGGATGGTCGAGCTGCGCGATGAACATCGTCGGCACGCCGTGCAATGCGGTGCAGCGTTCCTCGGCGACGGTCTCGAGCGCTAAGAGCGGATCGAAGCCTTCGCCCGGAAAGACCATGCAGGCGCCGTGGGTGACCGCGGCGAGATTGCCGAGCACCATGCCGAAGCAATGATAGAGCGGCACCGGAATGCAAAGCCGATCTTCCGGCGTCAGCCGCATCGCCTCGCCGATGAAGAAACCGTTGTTGAGGATATTGTGGTGCGACAGCGTCGCGCCTTTGGGGAAGCCGGTAGTGCCCGAGGTGAACTGAATATTGATCGGCTCGTCGAATTGCAGTTGCGGCGCAAGCGCGGCGATGCGCTTTGCTTCCTCCGCGCCGCCGCGCGACAGAATTTCGGAGAAGCGCAGCGTACCGGGATGCCAGCTCTCGCCGAGCAGCACCACCGAGCGCAGCGCCGGCAGCCGCGCCGATTCGAGCTTTCCCGCCGTGGCATGGCCGAGCTCAGGCGCGAGCTCGCGCAACATACCGATGTAATCCGAGGTCTTGAATTGCTCGGCGAGGATCAAGGCCTTGCAGCCGACTTTGTTGAGCGCGTATTCGAGCTCGGCGATGCGATAGGCCGGATTGATGTTGACCAGGATCAGGCCGGCTTTGGCACTGGCGAATTGGGTCAGCACCCACTCGCTGTTGTTGGGCGACCAGATGCCGATGCGGTCGCCGGGATGCAAACCGAGCGTCAGCAGGCCGGCGGCCAGCCGATCAACTTCCCGTTGCAACTCGGCATAAGTCAACCGTACTTTTTGGTGGCGCACCACGAGCGCCGGGCGGGACGGCCATTTGGCGCACACGGCGTCGAAGAACCGCCCGATCGTCTCGCCGATCAGCGGCTGATTGCTTGCACCATGGACGTAACTGAGCGTGAGCCCGGCCATTGTGTTTCCTCCAGTTTATTAAAGTCGATCATAGGGCTTGGCGCGGCGATACGGAATGCGGCCCGATTGCCGAAAATACGGATAAAGGTCCTATTCACCCTCACCCGCTAACGTGGCCGGCGGGCGATCCGATGTTGTCCGGCGCGGTATCGGGCTATGAAATGAAGCGAACCATGTTGGAAAGCCACAATGGCGGTGACTGAAGACCCAGCCGTAAAGATTCCGGACGTCCCGGAACTTCCGCCCACCTTCGAGCCCGCCATCCGCACCATCGCCATGCCGGCGGATACCAATCCGCACGGCGACATTTTCGGCGGCTGGCTGTTGTGCCAAATGGATCTGGCCGGAGCCACGATCGCGACCCGGCACGCCGGCGGCCGCGTCGTTACCATCGCCATCACCGCGATGGTCTTTCACCGCCCGGTCTGCGTGGGCGACGAAGTGTCCTGCTACGCCAGCGTGGCGAAAACCGGCAACACCTCGATCACCATCAAGATCGAAAGCTGGGCGCGCCGCGCGCGCGGCGCCGACACGATCCCGATCAAGGTGACGGAAGGGCTCTTCACTTACGTACGGGTCGACGCCACCGGCCAAAAGCAAGCGGTGGCGGCGAGCTGAATTCACGCCGGCGGCAGTGCCACGACTCTGGCATTGGCCAGATCTGCTTCCGTCACACCGGGCGGATCCCATGGCACGGTGCGATAGTCGAAGCCGGCGACCAGCGTCGGTTTGACGATGGCGAAATACGGCGACACGTCGAAATCGCGCGGCGTGTAGAGGCCGTGAGCGCGGATGTGATCGAGCTCATCCTGCACATAAGGCGCCATGACATAAGTCTTGCCGTTGATCGAGGCGCGCTCCGGCAAGATCGGATAGCGGATCGACGCGAAGGCTTGCGCGATCAAGGTCGAACAGATGGCGCGCGTCGGGTCGCCGCAGCCGATCGACAACATGCGGCGGCGAAACCAGACCGGCACCGGCGGATAAGGAAACAGATAGCGCGCCAGATCGACGATGCGCTGCGAGTCGTATTTGGTGCCGATCCGCGCCAGCGCGTAGTCGAGAACCTTCTTGGTGCTGGCCTCATCGAGACCCACCGGCCGGCAAATCCGGGTGTGGAAGCGGACATATTTGGAGAGCGGAACGGTGACGACGCCGGTATCGGCCTCGGCTTCGAGCAGCACATTCAGCTCGCCGTTTTGCGCCACGTCGCCCGGCCTCTCGCCGACGCAAAGGGCGGCGTGCGACCAGGTCGATTGGGTGAGGTATTTGATGGTGGCGGAAAGCCGGCTATTGCCCTCGACCAGGAGGATGTCGCCGGGCATCAATGCCTTGCGCAGGAGCTCCGGATCGGGCGCATAAAACGGTGCATAACGCCCGGTCGGCTGCGATATGTAAGCGATGATTTTGTCGCTGAGGTATTTTTCAAGCCAAGCGAACATGAGCCAATCCTGCCTGTTACCTGGTTTGTATTCGGGTTGGTCTGGCGGCCTAACCGTCCGATCACCATGTTTTTGCCGGGCCGGCTGTCCCGGCAATCGTAACCGAAATTGTAACACTTGGACGCGAGGCTTCTATAGTCTCACCTCTTGAGAAGAATTAGAGCCGGGGGAATGCACCATGCCCTCAACTTTTCGGCGGGATTGGATCACCAAACCGATCTTTCGGATGGCGCAGCACGCGCTGCCGCGGCTGTCCGATACCGAGCGCGAGGCCATTGAGGCCGGCGACGTCTGGTGGGACGCCGATCTGTTCACCGGCAATCCCGACTGGACGAAGCTCCTCGCCTTCGCACCTGCGAAATTGTCCGACGAAGAACAGCAATTCCTCGACGGCCCGACCGAAGAGCTGTGCCGCATGCTCAACGACTGGAAGATCAATTGGGAATGGCACGACCTGCCGCCCGAAGTCTGGGACTTCCTGAAGAGCAAAAAATTCTTCGCCATGATCATTCCGAAGGCCTATGGCGGGCTTGGCTTTTCCGCCTATGCGCATTCCGAAGTGATCCGCAAACTGTCGACGCGGTCGATTTGCTGCGCCTGCACGGCGATGGTGCCGAACTCGCTCGGCCCGGGCGAACTCTTGCTGCAATTCGGCACCAAGGCGCAGCAGGATTATTGGCTGCCGCGGCTGGCGCGCGGCGAGGAAATTCCGTGCTTCGGCCTGACCAGCCCGGAAGCGGGCTCGGACGCCGCGTCGATGATCGATTCCGGCGTGGTGTGCCGCGGCACCTATAACGGCCAGGAGGTTCTCGGCATCCGGCTGAACTGGCACAAGCGCTACATCACGCTTGGCCCGATCGCGACCGTGCTCGGACTGGCGTTCAAGCTGCACGATCCCGATCATCTGATCGGCCAGCGCGACGATATCGGCATCACGCTCGCATTGGTGCCGGCGCATCTGCCCGGCATCAGCATCGGGCGCCGTCATCTGCCGGCCATGCACGTGTTCCAGAACGGACCGAACTGGGGCCACGACGTTTTTATTCCGATGGACAATGTCATCGGCGGCGTCGATCAGGTCGGCAAGGGCTGGAAAATGCTGATGAGCGCGCTCGCGGCCGGACGCGGCATCTCGCTGCCGTCGCTGTCGGCGGCGGGCGCCGCCTTCTGCGCCCACATGACCGGCGCCTACGCGCGTATCCGCGAGCAATTCCACGTCTCGATCGCGAAATTCGAAGCCGTGCAAGAGCGGCTCGGCCGCATTGCCGCGACCGCCTATCTGCTCGACGCGGCGCGCCGCATGACGTGCGCGGCGCTCGACGACGGTCACCATCCGGCCGTCGTCACCGCGATCATGAAATCGCAGGCGACCGACCGCATGCGCGTCGCCGTCAATGACGCGATGGATGTGCACGGCGGCAAAGGCATTATCGAAGGTCCGCTGAATTATCTCGGCAGCCTTTATCGCGGCGTGCCGATCGCCATCACGGTCGAAGGCGCCAATATCGTCACCCGCGCTTTGATCCAGTTCGGCCAGGGCGTGATCCGCTGCCATCCTTATCTGCTCAAGGAAATGATGGCGCTGGAAGACACCGACCGCGACCGCGGGCTCGAGGCCTTCGATCAGGCGTTCTGGGGCCATGTCGGCCACAGCATTGCCAATGCGTGCCGCGCCTTCGGCCGCGCTTGGACCGGGGGCCTATTCGCGCCGGCGCCGGATGCCGGCGCGGCGACGCCGTTTTACAAACAACTGAGCCGCCACGCCGCCGCCTTTGCGCTCGCCGTGGACGTTTCGCTGTTGACGCTCGGCGGCGCGCTCAAACGCAAAGAAATGGTGTCGGCCCGCTTCGGCGATATTCTCTCGGAGCTTTATCTGTCGAGCGCGGCGCTCAAGCGCTGGAATGACGAAGGCCGCCAGCAGGACGATTTCCCGCTGCTGGAATATTGCCTGGAGTCGAGTTTCTCGACGATCGAAACCCGCTTCGACGAGATCATCGGCAATTTCCCGGTGCGGCCGATCGCCTGGCTGCTGCGCTTCTTCATTCAGCCGTTCGGCAGGCGCCGCCGCGGCCCGTCGGATCATGTCACCGATAAATGCGCGGATATTATCGCCGATCCGTCGGCGGCGCGTGATCGCCTGACGGTGGACTTGTTTCATCCGACCGAGATGGACGGCAGCAACGGCATCGCGCTGGTCGAGCGCGCCTTCGCCATGACGGTCGACGTTCAGCCGATCCGCGACCGCATGCATGCGGCGCGCGTGCGCGACATCGATCTGGCGGTGAAGCAAGGCACCATCACCGCGGACGAGGCGACGAAACTCAGAGCCGCCGCCGAAGCGGTCGCCTCGGCGATTGCGGTCAACGATTTTGCGCCGGAAGAACTGATCGCCCGTGGCGCGGCGAGCAAGGGAGCTGTGTCATCGCAAGCGACATCACAAGCCCCGCCGGTAGCGGCGGAGTAGCGCACCGGCCGGTCTATATTGTCGACGGCAGCCGCACGCCCTTCATCAAGGCGCGCGGCCAGCCGGGGCCGTTCACACCGGTCGATCTCGCCGTGCAATGCGGCCGACCGCTGCTGCTGCGGCAACCGTTCGCGCCGGACGCGTTCGACCAGGTCGTCCTCGGCTGCGTCAATGTCATCGCCGACGAGATGAATCCGGCCCGCGTCGCCGCCTTGCGGCTCGGGATGGGCGAGGCGATGACGGCATTCACGGTGCAGATCAATTGCGGCTCCGGCATGCAGTCGATCGACACCGCCTATCGCTATATCCGCGAAGGCGTCAACGATCTCGTGCTCGCCGGCGGCGCCGAGGCGCTGAGCTACGCGCCGCTCGTCTTCAACCGCAGCGCCGTCAAATGGTACGCGCGATTGTTCGCCGCCCGCGGCCTCGGCGCAAAACTCTCGGCGTTCCTCGGCTTTCGCCCGTCGATGCTTACCCCGGTGATCGGGCTCGAACGCGGCCTCACCGATCCCATCACCGAGCTTAATATGGGGCAAACCGCCGAGCTTGTCGGACATCTATTTCACATCACGCGGCGGCAGGCTGACGAATATGCCGCCGAGAGCCAGCTGCGCTCGGCCGCGGCGCAGAAGAACGGCTACCTGGCCGGCGAAATCGAACCGGCTTTCGCCCGTGACGGCACGCTCTTCGATCACGACGACGGCGTGCGCCCCGACAGCAGCGCCGACGCGCTCGCCAAGCTCAAGCCGGCCTTCGAGCGGCCGTGGGGCAAAGTCACGCCCGGCAACAGTTCGCAAATCACCGACGGTGCGTCGTGGGTGATCCTGGCGTCGGAAGACGCGGTGAGAGAGCACAAGCTCACGCCGAAGGCCGTCATCGTCGACAGCGAATGGTCGGCGCTCGATCCGTCCGTCATGGGGCTTGGGCCGGTTTATTGCTCGACCGCGATCCTCAAACGACACGATCTCGCACTCAATGACATCGAATTGTGGGAGCTCAACGAGGCTTTCGCCGCGCAAGTGCTCGGCTGTCTCGCCGCCTGGGACGATGCCGAATTCTGCCGCGACGCGCTCGGGCTTGACGGCGCGGCCGGCAAAATTCCGCGCGACCGGCTCAATGTCGACGGCGGCGCCATCGGCGTCGGCCATCCGGTCGGCGCCAGCGGCAACCGCATCGTGCTGCATCTCGTCAACGCCATGAAGCGGCTCGGTTACAAGCGCGGCATCGCCACCGAATGTATCGGCGGCGGCCAAGGCGGCGCGATGCTGATCGAAGCGATTTAGGGGGTGCGCATGAAAACCTCGCCCGCTCGCAAATCCACTCACATGCCGACCATGGCCATTCTCGGCAAGCGCGACCTCGAGTTCGGCCCCTTCGCGGTCGGCGAAACGCAGCAGGAGCCCGGCCCCTGGGCGAATTGGCGGCTGCGCACCGACGAAGACGGCATCGCCTGGCTGCTGTTCGACAAGAAGGATTCAAGCGCTAACACGTTGTCCGAGCCGGTACTGACCGAGCTCAATGCCGTGCTGGAAAAGCTCGAGCGCGACCGGCCGCGCGGTCTTGTCATTCGCTCGGCGAAAACCAGCGGCTTCATTGCCGGCGCCGACATTGCGCAATTCGAGGGCGTCACCGACCCGGCGCAGATCGAAACGACGCTGACGGCCGGCCACGCCGTGCTCGACCGTCTCAATCGGCTGCCGCTGCCGACCATCGCGGTCATCCACGGTTATTGTCTCGGCGGCGGGCTCGAAGTGGCGCTGGCTTGCGATTATCGCCTCGCTATCGACGGCGCGAGTTTCGGCTTTCCCGAAGTCCTGCTCGGCCTGCATCCGGGCCTCGGCGGCACCTTCCGGCTGACGCGCCTGATCAATCCGGCAACAGCCATGACCATGATGCTGACCGGCAAGACCGAACGCGCCCGCTCGGCGAAGCGGCTGGGCTTGGTCGATGCAGTGACGCAGGAACGCCATGTGCGCGCCGCGGTGCGCTCGGCCGTTGCCGGCGAATGGAAGCCTGCGAAGCAGGATCTGCTCGGCAAGCTGATCAATCTCCGCCCGGTGCGCGGCCTCCTCGCCTCGCGGATGCGCAGCGAAGCCGAGAAGAAGGCGCCGCATAGGAATTATCCTGCGCCCTATGCGCTGATCGATTTGTGGGAAGTGCATGGCGGCAATCCGGAGGCGATGCAGAAGGCGGAGGTTTCGTCTTTTGCCAAGCTTCTGGTCACTTCAACCGCGCAAAATCTGGTGCGCGTGTTCTTCCTGCGCGAAAATCTCAAGAGCCTCGCCGACGGCAGATGGGACGGCAAGCGCGTCCACGTCATCGGCGCCGGCGCCATGGGCGGCGATATTGCCGCCTGGTGCGCCTGGCACGGCTTTGTAGTCAGCCTCGGCGACACCAAACCGGAGCCGATCGCCGGCGCTATCAAGCGCGCCGCCGATCTGTTCGGCAAGATCGGCCGCGACGACCGCCGCCGAGTGCGCGATGCGCTCGACCGGCTGATCCCCGATCTCAAGAGCGAAGGCGTCGCCAGTGCCGACCTGATCATCGAGGCGGTGCCGGAAATCCTCGACCTGAAGCGCAAGATCTTCGCCGGCATCGAGCCGAAGATGAAGCCGGACGCCATTCTTGCCACCAACACATCGAGCATTCCGCTCGAGCAATTGCGCGAGGGCCTGCCGCGGCCGGAACGGCTGGTCGGCATTCACTTCTTCAATCCGGTCTCGCGCATGCAGCTTGTCGAGGTGGTCAGCCACGATCAGGTGGCCGCCGACGTGCTGAGCGACGCGCGCGCCTTCCTCGGCCGCATCGATCGCCTCCCGGCGCCGGTCAAGAGCGCGCCGGGCTTCCTCGTCAACCGCGCGCTGACGCCTTATCTCCTTGAGGCGCTGGTCATGCTCGATTCCGGCGTCAGCAAAGAAAGCATCGACAAGGCCGCCGAGGATTTCGGCATGCCGATGGGGCCGATCGAGCTCGCCGACGAGGTCGGACTCGATATCTGCCTGCATGTCGCCGAGATGCTCAAAGGCAGCCTCAACCGCGACATGCCCGAAGCGCCGCAATGGCTCAAGGACAAGGTCGCTAAAGGCGAGCTCGGCAAGAAGTCCGGCAAGGGCCTCTACGATTGGAAAGACGGCCATGCGGTGAAGGGGCATGCGGCGGCCCCGGCGCCGCCCGACGCCGTCGACCGCATGGTGCTGCCGATGCTCGACGTCTGCGTCACCTGCCTGCGCGAAGGCATCGTCGCCGACGAGAAGATCGTCGACGGCGCCATGATTTTCGCCACCGGCTTCGCGCCGTTTCGCGGCGGCCCGATGCATTACGCACGTACGCGCGGCATCGCCGACGTGCGCGATACGCTCAAGCGCCTTGCCGAGAAATACGGGCCGCGCTTCCAGCCCGATCCGGGCTGGGACAATCTGAAATGATCCATACGGGCGCGGCGCCCGCGACATTCGACGACCCGGTGCGGCTTGCCGATGCCATCGTCGACAGGGTCGGCAAGACAATCGTGCTCGCTTTGCCGCTCGGGCTCGGCAAGGCGAGCCACATCGCCAACGCACTCTACGACAGGGCGGCCGCCGATCCGTCGCTCAAGCTCACCATCTTCACGGCGCTGACGCTCGAAGCACCGCGCGCGAAGAACGAGTTGGAGCGCCGCTTCCTCGACCCGGTCGCCCAGCGCGTCTTTGCCGACTATCCGGCACTGCATTACGCGGCGGCCATTCATAAGGGCAGCGTGCCGCCCAATATCGAGATCAATGAATTCTTCTTCGAAGCCGGCCAGTGGCTCGGCTCGCCTTATGCGCAGCAGCATTATATTTCGGCGAATTATACGCATGCGCTGCGCTACGTGCTCGATCGCGGCGTCAATGTGATCGGCCAATTGGTGGCGCACCATCCCGAAGAGACGGCCTATCCCTACAGCCTGAGCTGCAATCCCGATCTGACCTGCGATCTGTTGCGGCTGCGCCGCGACGGCCGCGCCGATTTCCTGTTTTGCGGGCAGACCAATACGGAATTGCCGTTCATGCGCGGCGACGCAGCCGTGGCGGCGAACGAATTCGATCTTCTGCTCGACAGCCCGAAAACCGACTTTCCGCTGTTCGCGCCGCCCCGCGAGCCGGTTTCGCTCGCCGACTATGCGGCGGGGCTGCATGCGGCGAGCATCGTGCCGGACGGCGGCACGCTGCAGATCGGCATCGGCTCGCTCGGCGATGCCGTCGCGCAGGGTCTGGTGCTGCGGCAAAAGCAAAATTCAGAATATTGCAAATTGCTGTCCAAGCTCGGTTATGAGCCGGGCAAAGACCCCGAAGTGCGGACCGAGCCGTTCGACATCGGCCTTTACGGCTGCTCGGAATTGTTCGTCGAAGGCATGCTCGATCTCTACCGCGCTGGCATCCTCAAGCGCGAGGTCGACGGCGTCGTGCTGCATGGCGGATTCTTCGTCGGCTCGCGCGCCTTCTACCGCGCGCTCCGCGATATGCCGCCGGAAGTCACGGCAAAATTCGGCATGACGTCGATCTCCTACGTCAACGAGCTTTATCACGGTGAGGACGACAAGCGCCGCGCCCGCGTCATGGCGCGTTTTCTCAACGACGCCATGATGGCGACAATTCTCGGCGACGTGATTTCCGACGGACTCGAGGATGGCCGCGTCGTCAGCGGCGTCGGCGGCCAATATAATTTCATCGCGCAAGGTTTTGCGCTTGAGGGTGCGCGCTCGGCCATCGTGCTGCACGCGACCCGCACGGCGAAAGGCAAGACGCAATCCAACATCCGCTGGCGTTACGGCCACACCACGATCCCGCGCCACTTGCGCGATATGGTCGTAACCGAATACGGCATCGCCGACATCCGCGGCAAAAGCGACCGCGAGGTGATCGCAGCGATGCTGTCGATCACCGATTCACGCTTCCAGGACGAATTGCTGCAGCAAGCCAAGGACGCCGGCAAGATCGAGCGCTCCTACGAATTGCCGAAAGCGGCGCGCGACAACACGCCCGACGCCGTCGTCCGCGCGCTAAAGCCCGCCGCCGACGCCGGCCTGTTGCCGCGATTTCCTTTCGGCACCGATTTCACGGATGTGGAGCAGCGGCTTATTCCGGCGCTGGAAAGACTGAAATCGGCTTCGCTTGCCGAAATCGTGTCGATGTTTCTGCGCGGTCTTTCCGGCGGCGCCGATCATAGCGGCTGCCTCGATCGGATGGGTCTGGCCAACCCCAAAAGCATTGTGCTTTGGGTCTATGCTCGCCTTGTTCGCGGCGCGTTGAACGAACGCTAGCGGATTTCACGCGAGCGTCACGGTGAGGCGGTGTTATACTGTCGCGGCGACGACAGCGGCAATCGATCCGAATGAGGCCGATGTTCTGAATGAGGCCATGTCATGTCGATCTATCGACTGAACACCTTGTTCGCGCCGCGATCGGTTGCGGTGGTCGGCGCCAGCCCGCGCGAAAAATCGACCGGCCGCGCCGTGCTGAGGAATTTGCAGCGCGGCGCCTTTGAAGGCGTCATCCATCTCGTCAATCCGTCCTACGATGCCATCGACGGAATTTGCGCCGTCAAAAGCTTTGACCGGCTTGCGGATACGCCCGACCTTGCCGTGATCGCGGCGCCGCCTCAGGCCGTTCCCGGCATTGTCGCCGCCGCAGCTGCGAAAGGCACGGCCGGCTGCATCATCCTGACCGCGGGCCTCGGACATGGACCCGGTTCGCTGGCGGATCAGTGCGAAAGCGCCGCGCGCGCGGCCGGGACGCGGCTCGTCGGCCCCAATTGCCTTGGCGTGCAGATTCCAGGCGTCAAGCTCAATGCCAGCTTTGCCGCTTCGATGCCGCGGCCGGGCGATCTGGCGCTGATCTCGCAATCGGGCGCCATTGCGACCGGGCTTGTGGAATGGGCTTCGGTTCGCGACATTGGATTTTCGGCCGTAGTTTCGATCGGCGACAGCATCGACGTCGACCTTGCCGATCTTCTCGATTTCTTCGCCATGGATCGGGCGACGCGGGCGATCCTGCTCTATGTCGAATCGATCAGGGATGCGCGCAAATTCATGTCGGCGGCACGCGCCGCTGCGCGCGCCAAGCCGGTTCTCGTCATCAAGTCCGGACGTCACGCTCAAGGCGCCAAGGCGGCGATGACGCATACCGGCGCGCTTGCCGGATCGGACGCGGTTTACGACGCGGCGTTTCGCCGTGCCGGCCTCTTGCGCGTGCTCGATCTCGACGAATTATTCGCCGCGGCCGAGACGCTGGGACACCGGACCATTCTTCGCGGCAAGCGGCTGGCGATTTTAACCAATGGTGGCGGCGTCGGCGTGCTTGCCGTGGATCGTCTCGCCGACTTTGCCGGCGAGCTCGCCACCATTTCTCCCGGCACGATGCAACAGCTCGATGCGGCGCTGCCGCCGATCTGGTCGCATGCCAATCCCGTCGACATCGCCGGCGACGCGGACGATGCCAGATATGCCGTGGCGCTGCAAAACTTGCTCGACGACCCGGCCAATGACGCCGTCCTGGTCATGAATGTGCCGACCGCACTTGCTTCGCCCATCGCAGCAGCGAAAGCGGTCGTTGCCGTGACGCAGCAGCATCGCAACAAACGTGCCTTCGCGCCCAAGCCGGTATTCGCCGTGTGGATCGGCGGCAGCGACACGGCAGCGGAAGCATTTGATGCCGCCGGTATCCCGAGCTACGCGACCGAGACCGACGCCGTGCAGGGCTTCATGCACCTCGTGGGTTACCGGGAGTCCCAGGAATTGCTGATGGCGACGCCGCCGAGCCTGCCGGAGGAGTTTTCGCCCGATAGCGCCGCGGTGCGTCCGATCATCGATACGGCATTGCGCGACGTGCAAGTCGATCGACAAGCCGCCGATCGACAAACCGTCGAACGGCGCGTCTGGCTCGATCCGATCGCGATGACGCGCATGTTGTCGGCTTACAGCATCCGGATTACGCCGGCGGCGCTTGCGCGCAATGCCGAAGAGGCAGTTGCCGCGGCCAGGCCTCACTTGGCCGCGGGCAATTCGGTCGTCCTGAAAATTCTTTCGCCCGATATCGTGCACAAATCCGAAGTCGGCGGCGTGCGGCTCAATCTCACCAGCGAGACAGCCGTGCGCGAGGCGGCGTCGGATATTTTAGAACGCGCGCGCGCGGCAAAGCCTGACGCGCGCATCACCGGCGTTACGGTTTTTCCCATGATCGTGCGGCCCAAGGCGCGCGAACTCATCATTGGCTTGGCCGATGACCCGACATTCGGTCCCGTTATCGTCTTCGGCCAGGGCGGCACCGCGGTGGAAGTGATCAGCGACAAGGCGCTGGCGCTGCCGCCGCTCGATCTCAGGCTCGCCCACGGTCTCATTGCGCGCACGCGCGTCTCGCGCATCCTCAAGGCCTATCGCAATGTGCCGGCGGCAGACGAGCAAGCCATCGCGCTGCTTTTGGTCAAGCTGGCGCAGCTGGCCGCCGATTTCCCCGAAATACGCGAGATTGACCTTAATCCGGTTCTCGCCGACGAAACCGGAGTCATCGCCGTCGATGCCCGCGTCTCGGTCGCGCCGGTCGAGCGTCGCCGCGGTCCTTCGGGTCATCCGCGCTTTGCCATCCGGCCCTATCCGAAGGAATGGGAGCGGCATGTGACGTTACATGACGGCCAGCCGCTCCTGGTGCGCCCGGTCCGGCCGGAAGACGAGCCGCTCTATGCGCCGTTCTTCGCCAAGGTGACGCAACAGGATTTGCGGCTGCGCTTCTTTGCGCCGGTGAAGGAATTCAGCCACATGTTCGTGGCGCGCTTTACCCAGATCGATTACGCGCGCGCCATGGCGTTTCTGGCCATCGACGAATCGACCGGCGAAATGCTCGGCGTCGTCCGCATCCACGCCGACGCCAATTTCGACAATGGCGAATACGCCATCCTCATTCGCTCCGACCTGAAAGGACACGGCCTCGGCTGGCTCTTGATGCAGCGGATGATCGAATACGCCCGCGCCGAGGGCTTGAAATGCGTGCGCGGGCAGGTGCTGCAGGAAAATACCGGGATGCTGGCGATGTGCCGCAAGCTCGGCTTTCAGATCCAAAGCGATCCGGAGGATGCCTGCGTCGTCATCGTGAGCTTGCCGCTTGCGGACTTGCCAGCCGCTCCGGCGCCAGGTGAATAATTTCTATTTAACATATCTTGTTTG
>CAWEMR010000017.1:0-34543 GCA_963810085.1 uncultured Alphaproteobacteria bacterium
TCGTCACCCTTACCTGAACTTGCTAGCCGCTTGCTAGCGAAAAGTCCTCCTCTTGTGCTCAGTCCGTTTAGCAAGTCTGCGAACGTCGCTTCCATGACTCGGCTGCTCTCGCGTCGGTGTTGCTAAAGAGATGCCCGTAGACGCTGAGCGTAATTGTCGGGGAACCGTGTCCTAGTCGGCGGCTGATCGTTGGGACATCCATGCCCGAGGCGATCAGTGTTTTTTCTCTGCATTAGGTTGCCGCATGACCGAATTTGAGAAGGGGCAAGGCAAAGACGGGCGGCCGTAAATAGGTTTACTCGCAATAAGTTTAGTGCGAAGTTCGATAAGGATCTCGTCGCGCATTACAACACCGTGATTAAGGATCACAAAACTAACGGCATGGCGGCTTTCGATTTACTGCACGATGAGCGCCCCGGCGAATATTTGAAACTCATCGCAATGCGTTTCCCGCCGCCAGAAGGTGAGGGGGCGGCCCAACCATCTACAGATAACGTGGAGGGGTTTAGGCACTACAGCGCGCATAATCGTCGAAAGTCCCAACAAGGAGATTTCCTGCGAGGATCACGCCGCGCCTCCTATCGACGTGACGCCGCAAAACGTCGTGCCGATGCTGTCGAGGCCGCCGGTCAATTACTTAAGACATGAAGCGGACGCGGCGCCCCCCACTTGAGGGCGAAAGCCTATCCGAATGATGAAAACTAGGGCCCAGCACGCGGCGCATTCCACGCATCCGGGTCTTTCGCGTCATCGGGGATTAAGGCGTGTACTCATAAACGCGCCGACAATGTCCGCTTTCGGAGTAATAGCGGACATGTCGTTCGCAACAGCGCGCGGCAGCTTTTGATGCTGTGGACGGCGCCCACTCTACGGCATCGATGTGCCAAAGGGTGGTTGCGTTAAAGCGAACCACATTGAGGGGAGCCGTCCATGGGCGAGGTTAGCACGATTGGTCTCGATATTGCGAAGGCTGTGTTCCAGGTGCACGGAATTGATGATGCGGGTGCGGTGGTGATCGCAAGCGCATCAGTCGCGCGAAGATGCTGGAGTTCTTCGCCGACCTGCCGCCGTGCCTGATTGGCATCGAAGCATGCCCATCGGCGCATCACTGGGGTCGCGAGTTGGCTGGGCTTGGCCACACGGTGAAGCTGATGCCGCCGAGTTATGTGAAGGCCTATCTCAAGCGCAGCAAGAACGATGCGAACGACGCGGCCGCGATCTGCGAGGCGGTGACGCGACCGTCGATGCGGTTCGTTGCGATCAAGTCCAAGCAACAGCAGACGGCCTTGATGCTGCACCGGACCGGGCAATTGCTGGTGCGTCAGCGCACGATGCTGAGCAATGCGCTGCGCGGGACCTGGCCGAACTCGGCGTCGTGTCGGCCAAGGGCCGCAACGGAACGGCAGAGTTACTCAAGATCATCGCCGACGCCGAGGATCGCCGGATTCCCCCGGCCGCCCGCGGCATTCTCGATGTGCTGGCGCGGCAGTACAGCGCGATCGGCGCCGAGATCGGATCCATCGACAAGAGCATCCTGGCTTGGCATCGCTCCTGCGAAGCGAGCCGGCGGCTGGCGGAGATTCCAGGCATCGGCCCGATCGTCGCCACGGCTCTGGTTGCCGAGATTGGCGACTGGAAGGCGTTTGCATCGGGACGCAACCTGGCCGCCTGGATCGGGTTGGTGCCCAAGCAGCATACGACCGGCGGCAAGGACAGGCTCGGCAGCATCACCAAGCAGGGCAATCGATACTTGCGCTGGTTGCTGGTGGTCGGCGCGACGGCCGTCATCCGCTATGCACAGAAGCACGGGACCAAGAACCGGCCGTGGCTCGCACGATTGATGGAGCGCCGACCGGCCAAGGTGGCGGCGGTGGCGCTCGCCAACAAGATCGCACGGATGGCCTGGGCCATCATGGTTCGCGGCGACAGATACAACGAGCCGACTTTGTCGATGGCGGCATGACAGTCGCCAGCGCATAGATCGGCAACACCAATTGGCGAGGGCATAACGACGTAATGCAGATACGGTCGTTCCGGGGATCGGGAGAACCCGCTTGGGTCAACGCATACTCGAATGCGTGTTTTCGATTGGGACCCGATCCGCGCAGAGCATTAGGGCCAGCGGCCGTACCGGCCGCATCAACAGGCCGGACACGTGACCGCACCCGACGAATGCTGCACCTACGTCAAAAAAGCTCTTGCCAGGGCGCCGTCCACACGTGACCCAAAGCGGACATCGGAGCTTACCGGACGCGAATAGGCCGCCTCAGTTGGTGGCTTACAAGGTGTTCGATTTTGACCAGACTCGCCGTCGCAACCCATTCCACATTTGGCTGCCAGCCGAGAAACAGCAAGGTGGGATCATGGCCGTTCCGAAGACCGACAAACACAAGGATTACGTCCGTTACGCCATGCACTGTTTGGAAGTCGTGCGCGAGATAGGGGGCCAAGACCATCGCGCCATCAACCGTGAAATGGCCGCCGAATGGCTCGCTCTGGCAGACGCCATTATCGAGCAGTCAAAACCGATTAAGCGAACCGCGTGACGTAGGCCGCCTCAGTTGTCGGCCTGTTTCATTCGATCCGCCGCCGTTTTATCGGCGGCTCGCAGTCAGGCGCTGTGTCTGTTGGACCCGTAGCTGCCGCGCCGGTCGGCAACTCTCGCGGCAGCTTTTGGGGGCAAAGCGGACATCCCAACTCGACTGCGCCGTGTCCGCTTATGACCATGAGCGACATTCACCAGATTATTCGATCACCTCGGCGGCGGTCGAAAGCAAGTTCGACGGCACGGTGAGGCCGAGCGTTTTTGCAGTCTTGATGTTAATCGCCAGCTCGTACTTGGTCGGCGCCTGCACCGGCAGGTGCTAGCTTCTCGCCCTTCAGAATGCGATCGACCTAGCCGGCTGCATGTTCATACTGGTCGGCAAAGTTAGGCCCGTAGGAGACCAGGCCGCCGGCGGTAACGAAGAAACGTTCGAAGTAAACTGCAGGCAATCTGTATCGGGTAGCAAGCGTGACGATTAGTTCGCGATGAACCCCCGCCAAAGCGCTCGCTGTCACGATCAGGCCGCCATTAGGGAAGCGCGAGAAGGTCCCAATGGCACGCTCGATCTCACCGGCATCGCGCACGTCGATAGGGCTCACTTCCACCCCATGCGATGGCGCCACAGCTTGAATTGCGGCGAATTGGCCGATCCCCGCGGTTATGGCAGGATCGCGGAGGATTGCCGCCCGCGCCACGGCAGGCGAAAACTGTTTGAGCAGCTCCACCCATTTCCCGCTGATGCCATATGCCATATTCGAACATAAGGAAGCCGGACGCGGTGTTCGCCGACAAGCATGTCATTGAAAACTAACTAGCCTCAAGGCGGGCTTCCGCTCAACTTCACCGGCAACATGGTCGCGGACGATTGTCAGTCCTAATTCGCTTCGGCTACGTCTTTTGACACTAGGTTTTCAGCCACAAAGAGCCACATTCAAACCATCACCGGCAGCGCGTTTGGGTGTCGGTGGCTGAGAGTCGGTAGCGCTCCCGCCTGTAGTGGAGCACGCCGTGCATACAGCCAAGCAATATCGCAAATTGGCCGAAGAATGCTTTGAATGGGCGGCCAAGGCATCGACCCAAGCCAATCGCGCCACCTACCTCAGCATCGCGCAGATTTGGCTGCAAGCCGCGTCCCGAACTCGACGGTGGTTTACCCATTCGTGGGGCGCTAATTCCCGTAGCCAAGCAGGGTGACGGGAAGCTGGATGAGCCCGAGCCAACCTAGGCCGCCTGATCTGAAATCCCTGATCGATCTTCAGAGTATGCCGAGGAACTAAACCTTCGAACCCCGTGTTGACCGAATGTAAGGCTCCGCAGCCTGCGCGCGAAGTTATTCGCCAACGGCGCAGGAGAGATAATCGGGGGCGACTAGTGTCTCGCGTAGTCCTGTTAGTCGATGATGATGCTCTCCTTCTCGATGTCACGGCGATGATGCTGCAAGACCTCGGATACGAAGTGATTACCGCTGCCAATGCAGAGGATGCGCTTCACAGGCTGGCCGCCGAACAGCGGATTGAGGTTTTAATCACTGACGTCGCCATGCCCGGTATGGATGGAATTGCTCTTGCCCGAGCGGCGACGCGGATGCGTGATGATTTGAAGGTAATCGTCATATCTGCACACGTCGACGCGAGCCACGGCTTTCCCATGATCCGCAAGCCATTCCAACCGGAAGACGTCAGAAACATGATGGCGATGGTCTAGTTACTTCGCCCGGCACTCGACGTGCTCCAAGCTCAGCACCGCGAGGCGCGCGCGCCGACACATCAGCCGTGTTTGCGCCGGTCGGCGATTGGCTGCATGCGGATCACGCACCGGTTTTCCTGCCATACCTCAATGAAACGATGGCCGAGCCGCTGTCTTGCCTTCTCAATTGCCGCAGTATCATCGGGGCAATCCACAATCGTTGGCCACGAGGCTACGTGATCGTCTGCAGTTAGCTCGTAAATCCTGTACTCAGACATCGGCGAAACCCTTGCTCCCAAGCCGATTTATTCTTGCCGCGAGAAAGAAATAATCAAGCACACTTTTTGAGCAGAGGAGCCGGCTACGCCCGACGAGCGGCCGATGCGGTATCAGTCCGATAAGGAGGCCGGAAAAGCTCTTGCGACTTAGGCCGAACGCGGCATATTCGGCCAGGTGGCCGGAAATCCTCTGAAATCCAATTTTGAGTGTCCCGAATGCGGGGCCAAGTACAAGAGAGTGCAAATCCCAAAGGTGGTCGGGGTTCATGCGGTATTTTGTGGGTATTGCACGACGCCTCTACCTCCAGGAGAAGGCAAATTACTATTCCAATATCGCGTAGTCGGACGCCCCAAGAAGCCGAAGCAGCCATGACTCTTGCCGCGCACTAGCCCTTCGTAAACTCGACACGCTCCAACATCAGCACCATCTGCAGCGCGACTGAAACACTCGCGGTATAGGCACCGGCAGCGGCCTTATCGAGCTCGGCCACGACGTGCTGCCAAATGGATTTCTCGCGGGATGCTTTTGGCAAATGGCTGAGCAGCGTCCGCACGTCGGCGAGCGTGACGAGATCCATGATGGTCGGGATTATCAGCGGCCGGGACAGTGGGCGCGACCAGTTCTGGCGGGGCACGGGATACTCCTACGCAACCCTACGAACTTAATGTGGCTATCGCGGAGCAGACACGGGGCAATGTCGCTTTCGGGGGCAAAGCGCATGCGCTCTTGGTCAAACCGCGAGTCCGCTTGTCATATAAAGACCCAAAGCGGACATCGCGCTCTCTTATTCGATCACCTCGTCGGCGCGTGGGAAGCCCACCGTTTCTGCTGACGTCCCATTCAGGCGTCAGCCGCGGCCAGTGGGACAGTGCTCGCGCGTGCACGCGAGAGATTACTTGCAGCAGACATGACGCTCGGTTCGGAAGATTGCCGGACGCACGCACCTTGGCGAGCCTTTATGCAACCCGTTGCGGCTCGCAACCAAGCCTCCGCCGCCTCCAAATAAATGTGCTGCTTCTTTCTTGATTTGGCGGTCTGCGCAAGCCGCAAGTAATCGTTGGCACGGGCCAGAAAATCTGACGCCGGATTCATCTTGCGCGCCCCCGACATGACCTCTCGCTGCGACACAATTCGCATGCCGTCCTGCATCGATCTATGCGGCAATTTCGCCGGAGGGCGTCTGCCGTGGACTGAGCCCGCGCTCCTCGGACGGCGACCATGCTCAATGAAGTTGCCGCGAAGACAGCGGCATAAGCTAATCGGTTGATCCGCATGTCACGCCCCGCGAGCATTTGCGTTCTCTCAATAACGGAAAGCAAACATCCCGGGAATGGCGACGTCGTGACAAAATGTCGGTTGATAGCTAACCGTGATCTTAATGCAACAACAACAGACATCGAATAGAGTAGGGATAAACGGTGTTCGATCTGATGACTGATTTCAAACACTCTCTGGTTTGAAGGTGTCCGCTATTGGCCCGAAGCGGACGTGCCAGCCCCTTCGCCTTGTGTCCGTTATCGGGGGTAAAGCGGACATTGACAGTTTCGCCCGTTCGGCGACCATCCAGACATGGGGCTTCAACCGCCGCAAAATGGACGATGAACGCCGTCGCGAGGCCGATAAGCAAGCCGCGGCCCGTCGCGCGCTCGATCCGCAGGTGAGGGCGGATGCGCGGCGGCTAGTGACCGAATGGAGTGAGCGGCAGGCCCAGCGGGCGCCGCTGCTGTTTTCGCGGACGATCGGCGCCGCCGTCGCCGCTCAGCACTGGTTCTTGTGGGTGAGGTGCCCCGGCTGCTGCGCCACGCGATCCGTCGACCTGCGCCGGCTCGATCGGCATCCCGATACGATGGTGACCGGCCTCATTCCGGCGCTATCATGTCGGACGTGTCGGCCGCACGCGCCGTTTGCTGAGTTGGTGAAGTTGTCGCCGATGAGCATCGCGGGCGAGATGCGAAGTGCGGCGACGTCGCGTGCTAGGCGAATAAAGCAACCCGCCCGAGGTGTTTACCGCGCGAGTTCCTTACGTAAATCGGTGGCCCGCCTTAGGCGTCCTACATCGGAGCGTCGGCATTCTCCGTCTCCGAGATCTGAATCGTAGCGGTGGTGATGTAATAACCCTGCACCACGAGGCCGTCGAGAATGGCCTGATCGTCGACGCCGATCCGCACCGACGGATTGTTCGGGTCAACGAGAATGGACTTCCATATGGTCGTGAGCCAGGGCCCTTTATCGGCGGGCAAGTTGGCGCCGGTTTCGTCTTCGGTAAAGCCCTTAAGCTTGCTCCGAACGGGGCCTCTGAATATGTGAACGCGACGCATGGGTCTCCACTTTAGCAGTTGAACGATGGGGCAGCGCCGTTACCGTTGACGCTGTGGTTGCCGTGGCCCTCGCCATTGGCGAGGAGGTCGCTTTAGCGGCTCCGGTATCTGGCTGCGGTTGAGGAACAAGGCGTGGCGAAGCCCTGAGGCACGACAACGCTCGCACGGGGCCGGTAGTTTCTCATCCATTGGATTGTCCTGTTGGGAGAGGATCTAGGATGCGCGGGGGGTGTTGTCAGCGGGTGTTCAAAAACCATTCGAACAAGAGCGGGAAAAGCGGCGATTAATCAATACCGCCAAATGGCCATGATGACTGTTCGGGATACATTCCTTTGCGGAACGGACCAGGTTGCTGCCTTGATCGAAGCCCTGCTTAGTCGCCAAGTATCCGCCCCCTGTGCTCCTCGCGCAGCTCGCCCCAATGCTGTCGCGACAGTTTCGCGAGTTCCACGTAGCCAAAACGTCAAAGTGTGATCGCCATCAACTCCCGGCAGGCGCCAGCCGCATACCTTCTGACGATCGGGACGTGAATTTTCCTCGGGAGGTTTTCATGGCGACGATCCGAAAAGGCACCAAGCAGTTCACCCGCTGGTTCAAGAGCTTTCGCGAAGCCAGCAGGCCGCCCTATCGCTGGTATGAACACGGCACCTACGTCGCCTGAGCGCGCGCCGAACGGTGAAGCGGCGCGGCTGAATGCACGACGTTGATGAGTGGGCGTGAGATGTTCCTCAATCCGGATCATGTTACTATCGCGGTGGCCGATGCTGGCCCGGCGATCGAGTTCTTCGCGCTCCTCGGCTTCCGGAAGGAGCACGTCGCGACGATCGACGGCGGCCTTCCCGCCCGGTACATGGGCATGCCGGGCATGAAAGCGCAGCACATCACCCTCGCACTCGAGGGAGCGGATCCTCGTTTCGAGATCCAGCTGCTCGAGTTCGACCCGGCCCCAGGGACCGATCCGGGTGCGCACCCGACGAATCTGCGGCAACGGGGCTTCAACCACCTCGCGTTCCGTGTCGACGACGTCGAGGCGGCCACCGCGCACCTCGTGGCCAACGGCGTAACCATGCTGAGCGACGAGATGGATTACATCAACCGAAAGCTGCGGCTGTTCGAGGGTCCCGAGGGCATCACCCTCGAGTTGGTGCAGCAGGGCGGCTCAGACGCTTCTGGCTAGGGGCCTCTAACGAGCGAGGTCAGGCGTTCCGATCGGCCCAAACGAATGCGTAGTTACGGTCCCAAAATCAACAGTGCTACCCGGTACAACGGAATAAATCGCCGACTAGGTGACACTATTGTAGCAGTAGCAGGGGCCAATCCATGTAGCTGACCCAGCCGTCCCAGGAACGCCAGGCGCTGTATTCAAATTGATATTGTATGTCGCCGCACGCGCGCCGATTGGTGCCAACAGCAAAAATACGCCAGCAACAAACGCCGCGATTTTCGATTTCATGTGACCGCCCCCCATCCCCACGGTGCGACCCAGCACAACCAGTGTGATCTAAAGGGGCGGGGAGTCAACCGGCCTGTGCAGCGCCGTCAACACTAAAAGCGGCTAGCCATCGTTGCGGTGATAATCATGTCGCCTTCGGTGGTGTTGGATCCGACGAACTAAAAAATAAACCCCGGCCAGTAGGGCCGCAAGGATGAGATAGACGATCACCAGGGTGGTCATGACGCGCAGACAGATCAACATTTTGACCCGTCGCCGCCGCCAACTAATCAGTTTGATCTAAAGGGGCGAGGAGTTAACCGGCTCTGGGAGCTCTACGGCCGAATGTTCCGAACTTGCGCGGGTCTTTGAGGGGACGGAGTGATCTTTCTTTGATCCACGTCGAGCTATACCGAACATCACGAACATGGCCGCGAGAGTGCCGACATAGATCGCGATAAATACCAAAAAATGCTGCATTGTTTCCGCCTGGGGAGCCCGATACATCGTCCCAGCAGAATTGAAACGTATCGCCGCGGCGTTAATGCGCGGTTACGCATGACGCCTGTATTTTTTGCCTGTGGATTTGCCTATTGTTTGGACTGTCAGGGCAGATCAACAAAAGCGACTGTATGTTTGTCCCCGCAAACCCCACATTAGAGAGCCCAGCCTTCCCCGGTTGGGCTCTTTTTTGTTTGCTCGCGCCTGTCCGTTTCACCTATGCTTCGGGCGATCGGTAAGTTGCGAATGGAGTTTGTACTTGAGTTCCGCATTCACCGGCGAAGAAACTCCTCTGGTGCCAGAGGAAGACACCCAAAAAGACACGCAGAAGAAGCTTTCTAAACAAATCAAGCGCGCTGCAGATCAGCTCGCCTTGGACAGAAACTGCTACCTCATTGATAGTTTCATTCAAGAGAAGTGGCCGGAGCGGGCGAAAGCATAGAGGAATCGATGTTCGAAGAGTCCAGTGGAAAGCCCGTTGACGATGCGGGCCGTCACCGGTTTCGTTGCAGGAGTTATTGGCACTTATCTGACGCGCGTCGTCGTCCTCATCCATGAAGTCTGGCCGATATTTCACGGCAAAAGCTTTGGCCCGTTGCTGCAACTGTTGTCGCAAGATGGGCCGCTGATGGTGAAAGCATGTCTGATCGCCGGATCGATCTACGGCATTTTCTTTATGTTCGTTCCGCGCTCGTTAGTTCTGACAACCGCAGGCGCGGTGCTTCTGATGAACACTGTTGTCCTCGTCGGCCGGATCTATATGGCGGGCGGCTTTGAGGCCGTGACGCAGGCCGGGGCGTTGCCGCTCGAGGCCTTCGTGCGCGGGACGATAAGGGCGGCTTTTATTGTCGCGGTCTTCTGGCCCGTGCGTGCACTTTTCGCCAAGCCGGTCGGCGCCCATTAACTTTAGCGGGGCATCTCTTGCGTGTGTCTTTTGCGCCGGGATCACAATATCACCGCGATCGTGATAGATTTCAAAGATATGACAAAGCGGCTTCTGACAGTTTCGGTTGTGTATTGCTGCTGCCTTGCGGCGCTGGCCGCGGCTTTTGCTCCTGCGCCGGTTCAGGCCCAATCGGCCGATCTCGTGCTGTGCGACCGGCTGGCCGCCGATCCGTCCGATCCGGACAAACCGGCCGATGTCAAAGGCGTCGACCACGTCGCGCCGGCCGATATCGCCACCGCGACCAAGTTCTGCAAAACCGCGTCGGGATCCTCGCGCCGCGCGTTCTACCAGCTCGGCCGCGCCTATGTCGCCGGCCAGCAAATGCCGGCCGCCATCGCCGCCTTTCGCAAGGCGGCCGACAAAGGCAGCACGTCGGCCATGGTCCAGCTCGGCGTGATGTATGCCGCCGGATCCGGCGTGCCGAAGGACGATGCCCAGGCGCGTAAATATTTCGAGCGCGCGGCCGCGGCCGGCAATGCGCGGGGCGCCACCAATCTCATGACGTTGTCCGGCAGCGCCGGAAATGCGTCCGACCCCGCAGCGGCGCGGGCGATGCTTGCCAGAGCGGCCGATGCCAATTCGGCGGAGGCGCAGTTTCAGCTTGGCCTGATGATGGCCCAGGGCGTCGGCGGTCCGCAGGACGATGTCGGCGCGCGCGCGATGTTCGAAAAAGCGGCGGCGCAAAATCATCCCGGCGCGCTGGAATGGATGGGCTCGTTTTCGGCCAGCGGACGAGGCGGCCCGAAGGACCAGGAGGCGGCCAAAGGGTATTACGAAAGAGCCGCGGCGCTGGGCGACGAAGACGCCAAGGCCGCCCTCGAGCGTCTAAAATGTCCTATGGTTCTCACGACCAAAAAGGGCGACGTTCTCACCCACTTGTGCTTCTAGCAGCTCGGTTCTGCGGGCATTGGGGTCATGGGCGCCGAGCCCGATTAGCTCGTCTTATCCTTTGACCTCGTCTGCAACTTCCGGCCATAGTCGGCACCCATTCGCGCGAGATTCTCCAAATGCCATCCCGACGACCGTCTGTTCGCTCCGCCGCCGCGGCGAGGGAAAATAACGGCGTGTTGGCGAATTTTCCGCCGATGAGCGCCGAGCAAAGCCTCGGCTATCAGATCAGATATGCCTATCGCATTTTTGTGAAAGCGCTGGCCGATGAGCTTGGGCCGCATCGGATAACGACGGGACAATGGTCGGCACTGCGTGTGCTCTGGCAGGAAGAGGGCCTAAGCCAAGTGGAATTGGCGCAGCGCATGATGGTGGAAAAGGCTTCGCTGACGGCGGTGCTCAAAGCCATGGCGTCCGAGGGCTTGATCACGCGGGTGCGCAACGCCGCGGATCGGCGCAAGGTCAATATTTCCCTGACGGCGTCGGGCCGCCGTCTCAAGAGCAAGATCATGCCGCTCATCGGCAAGATCAACAAGCGCGCGACGCGGCGCTTGTCGTCGGCGGAGGTGCATCAATTGCACACGCTGCTGGCGCGCGTGATGATCAACCTGCAAAACTAGATTTTTCGTTTGTGCATGATCTTTTCCGAAAACCGGTTTCCACTTTTCGGGATCATGCTCTAGCTTGCTACTTTTCGTTCCGCGGCGAGCGTGCGCGCCATGAAGTCGGCGAATACGCCGGCAATCTCAGGCTCGTAAGGCGCCCATTCCGGGAACGGAATGAGCGGAAGGTCCTGATCCTCGATCGGCAGGCGGTGAAGCTCGCTGCCCGGTATGGCCTTGTGAGCGAAGAGCGCGCTCTGGCTCGCATGCGTCTTGTCGTTGCCGGGAATAACGATCGTCGGCACGTTGATGGATTTAAGCTCCTGCTCGCTGACACCCATCACCGGGTACTTGCCGCCGGCCACGAATATATCGTTCCAGCGCATCAGCACATCGACGAATTTTTGCGGCGGCATGGCCATCAGGCGGTCGCGCGTCGAGGGGTTCGCCGCGATACGCTCTTTCCACTGCTCGGTGGCGCAGACCGCTGCCATGCCGCCTTGTTGCGCGGCGCGGATGAATTGGCCGTAATAGTTTTCCGGCAGGCGGCCCGCCGCAAACGCGCCGCCGGTCACTCGCATCAGAAGAAGCCCGCGCACGGCTTGCGGATAGCGGAGATAGAACAAGATCGACGTTCTGGCGCCCGATGACGAGCCGCAAAAGAAAGCCGGCTGGATGTTCTGCTGCAATGTCAGTTCATACATGTCGCGCGTCCACGGAATTTCTTCGCCTTCGTCCCCCTCGATCAGCACCTCCGAGGCGCCGGTATTGCGCCGGTCATGCAGCAGCACCTGAAAGCCGTAAGCGGCGATCTTGTCGGCGAGCGGGATGAACTCCTCATAGCTCCGCCGCCCACCGCTGGTCATGACGACCCAAGGGTCTTTGGATGGGCCTTTGGAAGGTCCTCTGCCGCCGATGACTTGCCAATTGATATTGACGCCGCGAATCTTGGTAACCGGCATTGTGGTCTTGTCCTTGGTTGCTACTGCTACCGCACTAACTTATTCCTGAGCGAGCTTTTAGCATATTGATATTAGCGGCGGTGCTTCCACCTCATCTATGGCGTACCTAGATTAGGCAGGCCTCACCTAGGTCTATTCGGACAGGGAATTTCAGCATGTCATCCTCCCGCCAACTCCACCTCGGCGCGTTTATGCGCCCGGCCAGCATCCATACCGGCGCGTGGCGCTATCCCGGCGCCTGGCCTGACATGAATTTTAACTACGCGCACTTGAAGCAATCTATTCAGGCGCTGGAGCGGGCGAAGTTCGACGCGTTCTTCATGGCCGACCACATGGCCGTGCTCAACATGCCGATGGACGCGCTCAAGCGCAGCCACACCGCGACCTCCTTCGAGCCGTTCACGCTCCTGTCGGCGTTGTCGCAGGTGACCGAACGCATCGGGCTGGTCGCCACCGGCTCGACCACATTTGACGCGCCGTATCATATCGCCCGGCGCTTCGCCTCGCTCGATCATCTGTCCGAAGGCCGCGCCGGGTGGAATATCGTCACCACCTCAAATCCGGACGCTGCGCTCAATTTCGGGCTCGACGAGCACATGGAGCACGGTGAGCGCTATGAGCGCGCGCGCGAGTTCTACGATGTCGTCACCGGGCTTTGGGACAGTTGGGCGGACGACGCCTTCATCCGCGATGTCGACAAGGGCATTTTCTTCGACCCGTCGAAAATGCACGTGCTCGGTCACAAGGGCGAGTTCCTGTCGGTGCGCGGGCCCCTCAACATTGCCCGGCCGGTGCAGGGCTGGCCGGTGATCGTGCAAGCCGGCGCATCGGAGTCGGGCCGCAAGCTTGCTTCCGAAACGGCGGAGGCGGTGTTCACCGCGCAGAGCGATATCGCGACCGGCCGGAAGTTTTATGCCGACGTAAAGGGCCGTATGGAACAACTCGGCCGCTCGCGCCAGCACATGAAAATCCTGCCTGCCTGTTTCGTCGTGGTCGGCGATACGGTGGAGGAGGCGAAGGCGAAACGGCAAAAGCTCGATAGCCTCGTCAATTACGCTAACGCCATCGCATCGCTTTCAATCGCGCTGGGCCATGACGCGTCGAAGTTCGATCCCGATGGGCCGTTGCCGGAAATCCCGGAGAGCAATGCGTCGAAGAGCGGACGGGAGCGCGCCGTCGCGCTCGCCAAGCGCGATAAGCTTACGGTGCGTGAGCTTGCGCAACGGCTCGGCGGTTATTCCGGTCTCGCCATGGTCGGTACGCCGAAGACGATTGCCGACGAAATGCAGGAATGGCTTGAAACCGAAGCTTCCGACGGCTTCACCGTCATGTTTCCCTATCTGCCGGGCGGGCTCGACGATTTCGTGACGCGCGTCGTTCCCGAATTGCAGGGCCGCGGCCTGTTCCGCCGCGATTACGAAGGCACAACACTGCGCGAGCATCTCGGCTTGCCGCGGCCGAAGAATCGCTTCTTCGAGAATTGACCTGAGATGTCCCCAAATGTTTGGCGCCCTCGGTTCTATGTTGTGCGGCAGAATATTTGGCGACATGGCGGACCTGTCGCGATAGAGTTGGCTGCGTCGTCACGATAACAGCCACTCTGATGGTCCCGGTCTAATTGATCCGTTCGGCTCGTAATTTTCTCAAGCGACGGTCCGACGCGATGGTGGATGCGGCGCGCTGCGACCGCGCCGTGCTGTTGCTGCTGATCGGCTACGCTGTGGCATGGACGCTCTACGGCAGCATTGCTAAGAGCAGCCAAGATCTGCATCCGGACATGGCGGAGCTGATCTCCTGGTCGCGCGATCTCAGCCTCGGCTATCCCAAGCACCCGCCGCTTGGGGCGTGGTTGGTGCGGCTGTGGTTCAGCACTTTTCCGCTGGCGGACTGGTCCTATTACTTATTGGCGATGGCGATGCCGACGATCGCGCTCTGGATCGTCTGGCGCCTGTCCGCGGATTACCTTGACATCGAAAAGCGCGTCGTTGGCGTCGGTCTGCTGATGTTGATCCCGTTCTATAATTTTCACGCGCTGAAGTTCAACGCGAACTCGCTGCTGCTGCCGACATGGGCGGCAACGACGCTGTCGTTCTTGCGATCTTACCGAAACCGCAGCACGTATTATGGCGCGCTGGCTGGCGCCGGCGCCGGCCTTTGCATGCTGGCAAAGTACTGGTCCGTGTTTCTGCTCGTCGGACTAATGATCGCCGCGCTGCTCGATCCCCGCCGCGTCGCTTACCTTCGCTCGGCGGCGCCGTGGGTCACGATTGCCACGGGCCTCGCCGTGCTCAGCCCGCATATGATTTGGGTTTACCAGCACGACTTCGTCTCCTTCGATTATGCAACGGCAACGCACGCCACGGGTTCGCTCTCGGACGCGGCCATCAAAGCCTTCATCTATCTTTCGGGCGTAGCGGTGTTTGCGGCCGTTCCGGTGCTCTTTGTTCTGGCTGCGGCGCGGCCGCACCGCGCAACAATCGTCGAGATGATTTGGCCGTCGGATCGCGACCGCCGGCTGGTCGCAGTTGCGTTTTGGGCGCCGCTACTATTGCCCGTCGCGGAAGCATTGGTCGGCGACACTATTCTGACCCCGATCTGGGCGATGCCGGCATTGACGCTGCTGCCGGTGCTGCTGCTGTCGCCGCCGGATATGAAGGTTCCGCCGCTTGGCCGGCACAGCATCCTGGCGGTCGCGGCGGCTGAGCCGTTGGTGATGCTGATCGCCGCGCCGGCCATCGCATGGGCCATCCACCGCGCGGGCGTGACGCCGCCGGCCGCCCACGGCCGCTTATTGGCGGCTGAGACCGAACGCGCCTGGTGGCAAACGACCTCGGAACCTTTGCGCTTTGTCGGTTGCGATGTTGCCGATGAGGTGATCGCCTATGCGCGGGATCGACCGCGCCCGCTGCCGTGGCGGTCGTTCGGCGGCCACATTGCAGATGAGGTCTACGCCGACGCTCACAATTGGCCCCGCACGCTGCACGGCGCTGCTGAACCAAGCGATGCCCAGCTTGCCGAGAATGGCATGGCGCTGGTCTGTTTGGCCGATAGTGCTGACTGGGTGGAAGCGGCGGCCGCTAAAGCTGCCGGAGATCCGGCAAGCAGGCGCTTTGACGTCGAGATGACGCGCACCTTTCTCGGCATCCCTGGCCGATCCCAGCGCTATGTGATTTTCATCATTCCGCCGCGGCACTGAAGCTCACGACACGGCAGCTCACGACGCAGCGGAATCGAGCATGTGATTGAGACCGTCGTGAACGCTGGTCGTGGCCGACCATTTCAGCCGGTTTTGAACCTTGGTCATGTCGGCCACCAAAACCGGCGGCTCATCGGGCGACGATTGAATCGCGCCCAGACGCAACAATTGCGGTTTCCCGAGCCGCGCCGCCAGATATTCAACGACGGAACGGACCGTGGTCGCCCGGCCGGTGCCGACATTGAAGGCTCCGGGCTCGGACGTGAGCAGCAGGCGAATAAGAAGATCGGCCGTGTCGGGCGCGTAAATAAAATCTCGCGCTTGGGTTCCGTGCGTTGTCTGCGCCGCCTTGCTGGACACCAGTGACGCAATGACGGAGGGCACCAAGCGTTGTGCTGGTTCGCCGGGGCCGTACGGCAGGAAGAGCCTGCCCCAAGCCGCGGAGAAGCCTGAGTCCTGAGCAATTGCTTGCACGGCAAGCCAGCAGGCGGCCTTGCACTTGCCGTATACGGTCGAAGGCAGAATTGGCGTTTCGTCCTCGACACACGGTACATCGGAAGCGGCATATTCGGCCGAACTGCCGATGCCGACGAAGCTGACGCCGCCATGGGCGCCGAATGCCGCGGCCATGGCTATGCTGGACTGTAGCCAAGCGATGTTCTCGGGCGAATGTTGGTAGCGCCGCGGCGTTGCGATCCAGGCACCATGCAGGAGGTGCGTGGGCCGTATCTTGGCGACGACCGCCACGGCTTGCGCAGTGTCGCGCAGATCGGCGGCGTGCCATGTGAACTCGGTCGTCGACTCGGCTGTTACCTTGGCCATCGCCCGCATCACTGCGATTGACGGCGTGAATTTCGCAATCTTCCCTCAACAACCGGCGCAGACAATGCGTGCCGATGAATCCCGACGCTCCGGTCACCATCACGCGCATCATGCGGTGAAATCCGGCCAGGTCTGGTCGCGTTCGGATATGGCACTGGGATCGGTCGGCCACGCGATCGAAAATGCCGGATCGTTCCACCGCACCCCGCGGGCCAATTCAGGAACGTAGACCTCGCTTATCATGTAGAAAACTTCGCAATTGTCCTCGAGCGTCAGAAAGCCATGCGCGCAACCAGCCAGGATGGCCAGCGCATCGCGATTTGAATCGGAGAGTTCGACGCCGGTCCAGCGGCGAAAACCCGGCGAATCCGAACGCAGATCGACGACGACGTCGAATATTCGCCCGCGCGTGCACCGAACAAGCTTCGGGTCGGGGCGCGGCGCGGCTTGGAAATGCATTCCCCGCAACTTGCCCTTCCGGGCATTCCAAGACGTGCTGCATTGCCGCCACTCGGTCGGCAGACCAGCGGCGGCAAATAGCGCAGCGTCGTATGTCCGAACGAACAGACCGCGTTCGTCCTGATGGGGCGATGCGCTCACGAGCATCACTCTCGGAAGCGCTTTCGGATGAATTTGCATGAGGGAACTCAGCCTATGGAAAGGTCAAATAACAATATTGACTGGAGGTACGCAATTACGGGATTAAAGACGGGCAGATTGGGAGTTGTTGCCTTGAAGTTGCCGCCGGCATTTCGTTCGTAAATACGGAGATCCGAAGGTGGCGGATATCGGGGTCGTCTATCTGTACAGGTTCGCCGAGGGAGCGGCCCCCGTCCGCACGTTCCTGGACTGCTATCGGACGCATCCGGCCGGTCTGGAACATGATCTGCACGTCATATTGAAAGGGTTCCCGGATCAGCAGGCGCTCGCGGCGGCTCGCGCTTTGTTCGGATCACTTTCGGTCGACACGATCGAAGTCGACGACACCGGCTACGATATCAGCTCTTACATCGCGGCGGCCCAATCGATCTCCAATCCGAAACTGCTGTTTCTCAATACGTTCAGCAAAATTCTCGCGGACGATTGGCTCACTCATTTCGACAACGCGCTCCGCATGCCTGGCGTCGGGCTGGTCGGTGCGACAGGCTCTTGGCAGTCTGCGAGTTCCGGATATGAAGCGGCGCTCCTGAAAGTCTTGCGCCACCCAGTGCATTATTTGAGCCGGTATTTCGGAGTTCTATCATGCGGGACCAATAAACCCGCCAATCGGGACGATACCGACGGTGAATTTAACTTTCGCCGTCTGGCCCGTCGGCTCAGCCGTGTCAGCCTATATCCTCTTCGCGTCTATGAATTCGGACGTCATCCGAACCCGCATATTCGCACCAACGCCTTTATGATTTGGAGAGATGTCTTCCTGTCACTTCGATTTATGACATTCAAAAGGAAGATCGACGCCTATAAGTTTGAGAGTGGGCGGCACTCAATGACAAAACAGATTATAGCGCGTGGCCTCAGGCCGGTCGTGGTCGATCGAACGGGAAAAACCTACAATATTTCAGAGTGGAAATCGTCGTCGACATTCTGGATCGATTTGCAGGCTAATTTGCTTGTCGCCGATAACCAAACTGGCAGCTACACGACCGGGAGTTCGGAGCGCCGTAAGGCCTTGAAGAATCATGCTTGGGACGGCCCGTCATCCTGGGACATGCTGGGGCCGATCTAAGTCCGGCCGATCGGTTAGCGAATTCGTTCGGTCAAGGCAGTACCGTCAAAGCTGGAATTGCACTGACGAACTTGCCGCCCCATTCGCGGATCCCGGCCATGCGCTCGGTGATCTCGTCTTTGATGTTCCACGGCAGGATCAGCACGTAGTCGGGCTTGGTTTCAAATATGTGCTCCGGCGCATAAATCGGAATCTGGACGCCGGGCAGATAGCGGCCTTGTTTGTGCGGATTGATGTCAACGGTGTAAGGCAGAAGCTCGGGGCCGATGCCGCAATAATTCAACAGCGTGTTTCCTTTTGCCGGGGCGCCGTAGCCGGCCACCGATTTGCCGCTTGTGCGCGCTACGACCAGGAAGCTCAGCAGGTCGCGTTTGAGGGCGGCTACCGAACCGGCAAATTTGGCATAAGTCGCGATCTGGTCCAGTCCCGCCGTCCGCTCGATCGTGAGCAGATCGTCGACCCCGCTGGTTCTCCGATATCCAGCGTCGGCGTGGCAGACGAAGAGTCGCAGCGAGCCGCCGTGGGTCGGCAATCGCTCGACGTCGTAGATCCTCAATCCGTGATGCGCAAAGATCCTGTCGGCGACGAGCAGCGAGAGATACGAGAAATGCTCGTGATAGATGGTGTCGAATTGCCGTTCGTTGATCAGATTCAAAAGATGCGGAAATTCAAACGTCGCCGTTCCCGTTGGCTTGAGGATGATTTTGAATCCGGCGACGAAATCGTTGATGTCGGGAACATGGGCGAAGACATTATTGGCGACCATCAGATCCGCCGACTTGCCCGCGGCCGCGAGGCGACGCGCGGTGTCGACGCCGAAAAACGCCACCTCGCAGGGGATGCCCTTGTCCTGCGCGACCTTGGCGACGTTGGCTGCCGGCTCGACACCGAGACTGCCGATGCCGCGTTCCGCAAAGTACTGCAGCAGATAGCCGTCATTGCTGGCGACCTCGACGACCAGCGAGCCGCCGTCGAGCGAATACCGCTCGATCATCCGCCCGACATAATCGCGGCAATGACGCAGCCAAAGCTCGGAATAAGATGAGAAATAAAGGTAGTCGCTGAAGATATTTTCCGCGCGTTCGAATTCCTGCAGCTGAACGAGCAGACACCGTTCGCAGATATAGACGTGCAACGGATAGGAAACTTCGCGGCGGCCAAGGTCCTCTTTGCGCAGAAACGAGTTGGCGAGCGGCGACCTGCCGAGGTCGACAAAGGTCCGTTTGAGGGCTGCACCGCAAAATCGGCAGCAATCGCTCACGCGTGACATGCGTCTAGTCCGCGGTATCGCTCGATCTGCTGCTCGGTGAGTTGGAGCGCAGGTCCGCCGCCCAGGAAGCTCTTGTACCAATCCACGGTCCAATCAAGCGCCGCCGCCAAGCGCAGGCCCGAACGCCATTGCAGGCGGCTGCGCGCTTTGGAACTGTCTACCTTGAGGTATTTGGCTTCGTGCAGTTCATCGCCGGCGGCTTTTTCCCAGCGCGCGCTGCCGCCCCAAGTCTTGACGAGGCGATCTGCAATCCAAGAGACCGGCCGGGCATCTTCGTCGACCGGTCCGAAGTTCCATGCTTCGCCATAGGCTTCCGGCTCCGCGGTCAGCCGTTCGGCGAGAACCAGATAGCCGCAGAAAGGGTCGAGCACGTGCTGCCAGGGACGGACCGAGTCGGGATTGCGAATACCGATGGCTTGGCCTGATTTGAGGGCCCGCACGCAGTCCGGAATCAAGCGGTCCGTCGCCCAGTCGCCGCCGCCGATCACGTTTCCCGCGCGCGCGGATGCAATGCCAAGGCGGCGCCCCGCAGCCGGGCGAAACGATTTGCGCCATGCCGCCGTCACCAGTTCAGCGCAGCCCTTGCTGCTGCTGTAGGGATCGTGACCGCCCATCGGCTCGTCTTCGCGATAAGCCCGCAACTCATCTTTGTTCTCGTAGCACTTGTCGCTGGTGACCACGATTGTCGCGCCGACCGATGTGACGGCGCTTACGGCGGCGAGGACGTGAACGGTGCCCATGACATTGGTGGCATAGGTCTCTACCGGCTCCAGATAGGAGAGCCGGACCAAAGACTGCGCGGCGAGGTGGAACACGACCTCCGGCTGGACCGCTTTCATGACGGTCATGACCAAATCCCGATCGCGGATGTCGGCGTAATGGTTGTCGACAAGCGCCTCCATTCCGGCAGCGTTAAACAGGCTCATGTCATCCGCCGGCAGCGCGCAGCCCGATACATTGGCGCCCATGCGACGGAGCCAGAGACTGAGCCAGGCTCCTTTAAATCCTGTATGGCCAAGAACGAGGACGCGTCTTCCAGACCAGAATTCGGCCGAGGGCTTCACCACACCCGCCACGGCGCTCTCCCGCTCGCCCAGAGATGCTCGAGATGCCGCTTATCGCGCAGCGTATCCACGGCGTGCCAGAAGCCGGTGTGGCGATAAGCGGAAAGCTTGCCTTCCGTGCTCAGTTTTCGCAGCGTGTCTTGCTCGAAAACAGTGTCGTCGCCTTCGATGGTGTCGATGATCTCAGGTGAGAGCACCATGAAACCGCCGTTGATCCAGGTGCCGTCGCTTTGCGGCTTCTCGCTAAAGCTGACCACCCGAGCTGCGGTATCGACCTCAAGCGCGCCAAACCGTCCCGGCGGTTGAACCGCAGTCACCGTCGCCGGCTGGTCATGCTTGTCGTGAAATGCCAACAGCGACGGGATATCGATGTTCGCCACGCCGTCGCCGTAGGTCAGGCAAAAATCCTTATTGCCGATATGCTCGCGCACGCGACGAATGCGGCCGCCGGTCATTGTGGCGTCGCCGGTTTCCACCAGCGTGACCCGCCATGGTTCGGCGCGGCGGTGATGAATGGTGGTGGAATTTTCCGTGAGGTCGAAGGTCACGTCCGCCATATGCAAATTATAATTATAGAAAAACTCCTTGATGACGTAGCCCTTGTAGCCGAGGCAGATAACGAAATCGTTCAGGCCGAACTGCGAATAGATTTTCATAATGTGCCAGAGAATGGGCCGGCCGCCGATCTCGATCATCGGTTTCGGGCGTATTTCGGTTTCCTCAGCAAGGCGGCTGCCCAGGCCTCCGGCCAATATCACGACCTTACCGATTTCCATTGCTGACCCCGGACGAGTGGATGTCTCGGGATAACAGCGTTGCCGGGAGGCAGGCAATATCGATGGGTCGCGTCGTTAGGGTGGTTGGTGGGGACGAAACTCAATTCCGGCGTCTTAGAGCGCGCTGGTGTTCGCTGTCTGTTCTTGCATTTCGAGATGATGCGTGCCGCCGACTGGCTTGCGGTTGCCGTCGCTATCGTGCTGTTGCGCGAGTGGGCGCAAGCCGCTGAGCAAACAGGTAAGATCGAGTCTGGTCTTTTGTGTCGCGAGTAGGACCCGGTGCCGCCCAAGATCAGCGTGTGCATACCAGTCAAAAACGGTGGGGCGTTTCTGCCCTTGGCCGTAAATCCGTTTTGCAACAATCATTCGAAGACTTTGAACTGATCATCGTCGACAATTGCTCGACCGACGGCACGACGAAATGGATCGAAGAGAGAGCAGCCAGCGCGCCTCGTATTCGCTTCTATAGAAATCCGATCGATATCGGCATGACGGCAAATTTCAATGCCTGCCTGGGCCATGCAAAGGGCGAGTACATCAAGTTCCTTTGTGCCGACGATTTGCTCCTGCCCGGATGCCTGCAACGAATGGCCCGCGCGCTCGACAGCGATGTGTGGGCGACATTGGTGGTGGGCGGCCGCAGGCTCATCGATGCGAGCGGCGAAAAAACCGCTCTGCAAAGGTATGCGAGAAGAGACACCACGATACCGGGCGAGCAAGTCATCAATCGGTGCATTTTTGGCGGGAATTATGTCGGCGAGCCCAGTGCGGTCATGTTTCGAAGGGAGACGGCGCAAAGAGGCTTCAATAAATCGCTGTCGCTGCTCATGGATCTGGAGATGTGGTTCTATCTGCTCGAGCGGGGCTCCATGGCAAATCTTGCGGACGAAATATGTGCGGTGCGTCTCCACGCCGATCAGATGACTCTGCAAAGCATCAGGAGCGGAGCGCTCATCGATGAGAATATCGCTCTGTTCGAGAAATATGGAAGAAAGCCGTATGTGAGGAAGACCGTTGTCAATATGGCGTCGCGAAAAATTCGAATGGCTTACCGGGTTTGGCTTTGCCGGGATAATTTAGCTGAAGAAAAAATAGATCAGGTCCTGACCAGGCACGCTTCAAGATCATTTTATTTGATCATGATGCCGGCGATCGCCGGGGCGTTTTCGATGTGGCGAAAATTCGGCGCCAAACGCTAGTCGGCGACGCTCATATTTTCTTCAGCCATGACGCGGCAATGAGCCCAAGATTTCCCAACGGCGTTTGGCGATAGATGCCAGTTTTGAGAAAGCCGATTTGGCGGCCGATGAAGGGGCGATCCCGCGATTCGCAAAACAAGTCGAACACGGCCCGGTTTTGCGGCGTCATTCGGCCCCGCAACGGCTTGAGTGCGGTGATGTTGAGTTCGATCCAATGGCGAAATCGGCCGCGCACGACCATGCGCAATCGCCCGGCGTGATTGAGCAATCCCGCGTTCGATCCCATGACGTTTTCAGGATGCACGCGGTATCGCACCAATGGCGTTGGATCATAGTGGATTTGGCCGCCGACCGCTGTCGTCACTAAATAAGTCCACCAATCGTGCCCTGGAAGTTGCAACCCGGCACCGCCGGCCATCAGATGCTCGCGGGCGGCGGCGTTGAAGACCATGGTGTTGCCGCCGGCGATGTTTTGCACCAATGCATTGCGGAAGGCGGGCTGGTGCCGAAATAGCGGCGAGAAACCGCATTCGCGCCCATCGTGGTCGATCAAGCGGGTGCGCGACCCGAAAAGCGCAGGAATGTGATCCGGAATTGTTTTCAGCACAGTGACGGCGCGGGAGAGCTTCTCGGATTCCCATATGTCGTCCTGGTCCGAGTAAGCGTAGTAGTCGGCGGCAATCGCCGGATTGCAGATAAGGCTGAGGAAGTTGGCGACAAAACCTTGCTGCGGGCCGTTGCGGATTTGCATGCGGGACGGCCCGAGCTTCTTTTGGTGTTGCGACAAGATCGCTGCGGTTTCATCGTTCGAACCGTCATCCGATGCGAACACGCGCCAATCTTGCCAAGTCTGATCGGCGAATGAGGCCAACTGAGCGGGCAAAAATCTCGCGCCGTTGAACGTACACAACAGAATGGCGACATCGGGCATGTAGAGTTGGGGAGGTACGAGGTGGCGCGAATCAACTCATTGTAGAGTGGCGCTTTACCGTTCGTCCATTAAGGGTTGTGATTGCGGCGGCCGAGAGTTCCGCGACTTTCGTCGACGGTCGGCGACGACGTTTGGTTGGCATTGAAACTGATTGGCTACGAATAACCACCGGATCGGTCGAATTGCAGGCGATTCCGACAGGCCATAGACTGCGGCGAACAGCCGGCTAACGGCTGGGAGGAATCGCCATGGTCGAACAGGGCCTGCGCATGCGGGGGCTCGGCCAGCCGGACCCGATCGAGAATGCCGGCCTCGATGAATTGCGCAGCCTGCAGCTTGCGCGATTCAAGCAGTCGCTGTCGCGCGCCGCGCGCGTGCCGCACTACCAAAAGAAGCTCGCGGCCGCGGGAATTCAGGCGGGTGACGTAAAGAGCCTCGACGATCTCGCCAAATTTCCGTTCACCACCAAAGAGGATCTGCGCCAAAATTATCCGTTCGGCATGTTCGCCGTGCCGATGAGCGACATCCTGCGCATCCACGCCTCGAGCGGCACCACGGGCAAGCCGACGGTGGTCGGCTATACACGTGGCGACATCGAGATGTGGGCGATGCTGATGGCACGCTCGATGCGCGCCGCCGGCGGCAAGCCGGGGGACAAGATGCATATCGCCTATGGCTACGGGCTGTTCACCGGCGGCCTCGGCTTTCACTATGGCGCCGAATATCTTGGCTGCACGGTGATCCCGGTCAGCGGCGGGTTTACCGAGCGCCAGGTGCAGCTGATTTGCGATTTCGAGCCGGACATCATCACGGTGACGCCGTCCTATCTGCTCGCCATCGCCGACGAATTCGATCGCCAAGGCATCGATGCCCGCAAATCGTCGCTGCGCATCGCGATGTTGGGCGCGGAGCCGTGGACCGAGACCATGCGCACCGAGATCGAGCGCCGCATGGGCCTTGATGCCGTGAACTCCTACGGGTTGTCGGAAGTGATCGGCCCGGGGGTGGCTCAGGAATATGCCGCGACCAAGAACGGCCTGACGATCTGGGAGGATCATTTTTACCCGGAAATCATCGATCCGGAGACCGGCAAAGTGCTGCCGGACGGCGCGGAGGGCGAACTGGTCTTCACCTCGCTGACCAAGGAGGCGATGCCGGTGATCCGCTATCGCACGCGCGATCTCACGCGGCTTATGCCGGGCGACGGCCGCGCCATGCGCCGGATCGAGCGCATCAAGGGCCGCAGCGACGACATGCTGATCATCCGCGGCGTCAATGTGTTCCCGACCCAGATCGAAGCCGCGCTCGCCGCCGAACACATGTTCGCGCCGCACTACATTCTCGAAGTGACGCGGCCCGACCGGCTCGACGAGCTCGAAGTGATCGTCGAAACGCGCGAAGCTCTGCCGCCGGATGCCACAATGCTGCTGGCCGAGCGCGGCGCGCACTTGATCAAGGCACAGGTCGGCGTGACGGCGACGGTGCGGGCAGTGGCGCCGGGCGTAATCGAACGGTCGCAGGGCAAGGCCAAGCGCGTGATCGATAAACGGCCGAGAAATTAGCTCGAGGAATAGACCATGGTGGTTGTGGAAGATATTTCACGGACGAATGCCTTGGAGCGCGCCGGCTTGCCGCGTGAGGCGGTCGCGGCATGGCGCGATGGCGACGACGTGATCACCGGCGATTTTCGCCGCGACGCGGAAAATCTTTCGCGGCAATGGCGAACGGGCGCCGACCTGCTGGTGCGGCTGCCGCAAAAGCCCGCGCGCTCGGAAGCGGAGGCCACAGCGGTTGCTTGGATTCTGCAGCGGGATCGGGCTTCACGTGAAAAGTTTCTCGCCGTCCATGTCGAGACGATCTATCGCCACCTGACCGGCGATTTGACAAAGTTCAAGCGCGTCGAGCATCTGGTCCGCGAAGCCGGTGCCGTCGTGCCGGGTCTTGTGCCGAGCGACGCGCAGCTTGCCCAAGAAGACAAGCTGCAACAACAGCACAAAGACGGCTTCGAGATCGATCAAGGCCTGTTTCTGTCACGCGTTCTCGGCAACGCCGCCTGCGGCATGCATCTGTGCCAGGCGATGCTGTTGCCGCGGCCGGAAGCGTTCGAACAAGCCCGCCGTTTTGCGGAACGCGGCAAGCTTGAATTCGAGGGCGCGACATTGGAGCGCCGCGGCAAGGCCGCTTTCGTCACCATGCGCCATCCGCGCTTCCTCAATTCCGAGGACGAGAGCACGGTCGACGGTCTCGAGACTGCGATCGATGTCGCGACACTCGATCCCGCGACCGACATCGCGGTGCTGCGCGGCGACACGGTCGAGCACACGAAGTATCGTGGCCGCCGCTTGTTCTCGGCCGGCATCAATTTGACGCATCTCTATCACGGCAAGATTTCCTACGTCTGGTACATCAAGCGCGACATGGGGCTGGTCAATAAGCTGTTTCGCGGCGTGGCGCGCGCGGACTCAAGCCCCGACGAACTCATCGGCGGGTCGATCGAGAAGCCTTGGGTCGGTGTCGTGGATGGCTTCGCCATCGGCGGCGGCTGCCAGCTTCTGCTGGTGCTCGATTACGTGCTCGCGGCAGATGATGCTTACTTGACGCTACCGGCGCGCAAGGAAGGCATCATTCCCGGCGCCGCCAATCTGCGGCTTTGGCGTTTCACCGGCGACCGTATCGCGCGGCAGGCCATCCTCTACGGCCGGCGGCTCGATTGCGATACGCCGGAGGGGCGGCTGATCTGCGACGAGATCGCGCCGACGGCGTCGATCGATGCCGCGCTTGATAACGTGATCGACGGCTTCACCAGTTCCGGCGTCGTCAGCGCCGCCGGCAATCGCCGCGCCATGCGCGTCAGCCAGGAGCCGCTCGATACGTTCCGCCGCTACATGGCGGTCTATGCGCGCGAGCAGGCTTATTGCCATTTCAGCCCGGCGCTGATCGCCAATCTCGAGCGGAATTGGAACGCGCAGAACCGCGCGCCCTAAAGCGCGGTACTTCTAGCGCGAGGCGAAATTCATCGCGTCAAAGCGGCCTTTTTGCTGGTCGCTCAATTTGGTCTCAAAATTGGCGAGCGTGACCTGCATCGACAGCACTGTGCGCCAAGCCGCGTCGAGGCGGGCCTCGATTGTTTCCAGACGGCCGAGTGCGGTCGGCGGTGCCGAAGCCGGACAATGTTGATCGAGGTCGATTGCCGCCGCGTTGAAGGATTGCTTGACATTGGCCAAGTCGTCACGCTGCGCGTCGTTCGGCTGAACGGACCGGTTGATTTGCTCGATCGACCAATCGATTGCCGATGACGAGTCGTCGCCGCACGGACTCACCATATTGCCGGCTTGGTTCTGATCGCTGACCGTGGCTTGTGAGGGGGCAGCGGCCCCGTCAAAGCGCGACTGCTGATCGGGTGTCAGTGATTGCTCGAAATCCTGCAGCGGCTGGTGCACGATGTTGATCGCCATGGCCAAGGCTTGGATCTGCGATTGCATCATTCGCAAGCGGGCCACGGGCTGAGCCGGAATCTGTTTCGGGCAGGCTTTGGCGAGGTAGCCCGATGCCATGCCAAGCGCGCCGCCGAGTTTTTGCAGAAGCGGCATTTGATCGGCGGTCGGCGACACTGCGCCGCTGATACGTCCGACCATGGCGTTGGCGTCGAGCGGCTGCTGACACTGGCGCTGGTCCTGAGTCGCGGGGATTTTGGCAAAGGCCGTCGTGAAAATGTTCTGATAGCCGAAAGGCCAGGATGACGAGCTCGGCCAGAAGATGTTCTGGAAAATCACCGGCAGCGCGAGGCTTGGATAAACCAGCGCCGGCGACACCACGCCCTGCGGCACGGTTTTGTCAGGCGCCTCGGATCGCGCCGTGTCGTTAGATCGCGTCGTGTCGTTGGACCGTACGTCGCTGGATCGCACCGCGTCGCTGGATCGCGTCATGTCGTTGGGATTCGCCCGCATATAGAGCGGGTGGTGCCAGTGATGGCGGCCGAACGGTAAGCCGATATGGAACGGCCCGATGCGCAGGCCGAAAGCCGCCGCCGGCGGGGCGGAAAGAACAGTGGCGGCTAGTCCGCCGATGACAATAAGCGCGCCGATCTTTCGCATGATCGAGCACCAAATCTTGGTCCCGAACCGGCCCCCGGGACTTAAGTTCAGGGCAACTCGGCTGTTACGGAAATATTCTACGCAATGGCACAAGTTAACGCGCGGGCGGAGCGGTCGGTTCCATCCGGTCTCCGGCGCTGGCCGGTTCGCCCTGCCGTCTGTCGCCGAGTCGCAGCAGCGGCACCAAAATAACGGCAAACGCGGTACAAGCCGCAGAGATAATAATAAGCGGTGGCAGCCCGCGTTGAAAGACATTTGCGTAGAGATATGAACCGACATTGTCGGCGACCGAATTGGAGAGATTGATGACCGACATCAGCACGGCAAAGGAAAATCCCTCCGCGCGCGGCGGGCAAAAATCGGCCGCCAGCGTCACCGTCGCCACCGTCGCCAGCATCGCCGAGAAGCCGGCACAGAAATTGATGATCGCCGCCGATGCTTCGCTTGCGAGCAGCAGATACGACAGCGTTGTCACCGTGCCGAGCGCGATGCTCACATTGAGCAGCGTCTTCATGGTCAGGTCTTCGAAGAATCGGCGGTAGAGCAGGGCGCCGACCACCCAGCCGGCCGCGCCGATCGACGACAAGATGCCGATATAGGCTTGGGAGAATTTCAGTTCGTCGGTCATGTGGTAGTAGAGCGGCGTGCTCAAGCCGGGGCTGAAATAATAGAGAAAGATGAAAGCGGCGACGATCAAGAGCTCGCGCCGTTTGAAGGCTGAGACCAAGCCGTGGAGCGTTGCCTTCGTGCCGCGAATGTTGGCCGGCGTCCTTTTTTCGTCGATCAAGAATAGCGTGCCGAAGATGACCAAGAAAGGTGCCACGCCGACGATGGCCGCCGCCGTATGCAAAGCCATGGCCGGCGCAAGATACTGCACCAGCTCGCCGCCGATAATAGCCGCAGCCATGGCGGCGATGTTGAACCACAGCCATTGCTGATTGACGAATTTGCCGCTCTCATGCAGCCGCTGGCCGTTTTCCACCAGCACCGCGCCGCACAAGGTGCTTGAAATCGCCATGGCATAGGCCGTGAGCAGGAGCGCGATGAGAAGATCGCTCGCGTCGGTCAGTCTCGTCACCCAAAAGTAGCCGCCGATCGCGAGGATATTGGCGACGATCAAATAGCTTTTGCGCCGATAGCCGAACAAAGGCACGAAGTCGGAAATCAGGCCGTAAAGCGGCTTGATGACCCAGGGCAGATTGAAAACGGTAATGAAAGCGGTGACCTGGACCGGCGTCCAGCTCAGCGCCTCCTTCAGATAATGATTGAGCGGCTGCGAGATCAGGCCGCCGATCTGGCCCACGCCCTCGACGACATAGACCAGCGCGAAAAACACCAAGAGGCGGTCGGTGGTTCGCTTGTCGTCGGTGGGTGCGCCGGCTCGCGACGAGAGCAATTGCTCGTTCATCGGGTCGATGGTTCTCGCTGCAGCGCTGGCCGCTTATCGCTTCGCGCGACTAGGCTCGGCGCCTACAGCTTCATCGATATTCAGTTTTCCGGCGATTGTCTCGACAATTTCGCGGGGATGAGGCACGACCGACACCGTGATCGGCCGTTCGTCGGCCTTTGGCTCCTCCAGCGCCGCGAACTGGCTGTCGAGCAGTTTGGGCGGCATGAAATGATCGGCGCGGGCGGCGATGCGCTGGGCGATCAGATCTTGATCGCCCTTGAGGTAGACCAGCCGGACGTCGGGTCTCCCGGTGCCGATGAGGATGTCGCGATAGGCGCGCTTGAGCGCCGAGCAGGCGACGATGCCGTGGTTGCCCGATTTGCGCGTCGCGTCGACCCAATCGGCGATGGCGTGCAGCCACGGCCAGCGATCTTGGTCGGTGAGCGGCTCGCCGTGGTGCATTTTCTCGATGTTTCTTTTGGGATGAAACCAGTCGCCGTCCTCATAGAGCCAATGCAGGCGATGCGCGAGCATCGCGGCGATGGTGCTTTTGCCGGATCCGGAAACGCCCATCACGACCAGGACGGATATGTCGCCCGACGGGGTATCGGCCTTCATGCTGCCGTCTCCGGCGCCGCGGCGCGGTCGGTGAGCCAAACAAGTTCGCCATCGGAATAGGCGCGATGCGCCGGAAGGTCTGCGCCGCCAATGACACGGCCCAAAATTGTGCGCTTATCGGCGCCGTCGACGAGAAACAGCATTTCGCGCGATGAAGCGAGCGCGGGAAAGGTCAAAGTGACGCGCGGCACATAGGGCTCCATACCTGCCTTGGCGACGCCGACCACCCAGTGCGCTTTTTCGTTCAAGGCGGGGGCGTGCGGGAACAGCGAAGCAGTGTGGCCATCGCTGCCCAATCCCATGAGGACAAGATCGAATAGCGGCCGCGCCGGATCGAGCCGGTCGGCGCCGTAAAACGTCTTGAGTACGTCTTCATAAAGGTTCGCCGCTTTGTCGGGGTCGGCGGCGTCGGTCGCAATCGGATAAATGTTTTGCCGCGGCGCGCCGGAGCGATCAAGAAAAGCGCTGCGGGCCGCGCCCATATTGCTGAGCGGATCGCTTTCCGGAACGAAGCGGTCGTCGCCCATGAACCAATGCACGCGGTCCCAGGGCACCTTGCTCCGCCACGGCTCTGCGGCGAGCAAGCGATAGAGTCCTTGCGGGCTCGACCCGCCGGTGAGGCACACCGCGGCGCGGTCGCCATCTGCCACGCGATCGATCAGGCGCTTTGCCGCTGTCTCGGCCAATGCCGGAGCATCGGCGAACCACGATGACTTCGGGACGTGTCTTCGTCTCCATGTTCACTACTCACGTAATGTCACAACTCACGCAATCGGGCGCCAGCGTCGGCCGTCCTTGGCCAGAAGCTGATCAGCCTCGGCGGGGCCTTCGCTGCCGGCGCGATAGGTCGCAAGCCCGTCGTCGCCCGCCTCATGCCAGGCGTCGAGGAACGGCTGCACCACGCGCCAGCCGGCCTCGATGCCGTCGGCGCGCGGATAAAGGATCGCGTCGCCGATCATGCAGTCGTAGATCAGCGTCTCGTAGCCGGTCGAGGGCGCGGCCTCGAAATAGTCGCCGTATTTGAAGGTCATGCCGACGCCGCCGATCGCAACCGACGGCCCTGGAATCTTGGCGTTGAATTCGAGGCCGATACATTCGTCCGGCTGAATGCGGATCACCAAAAAATTGTCGGCCAGACGGTCGACCGGCGTTTCGCGAAACATGGCGACTGGAGCTTGCCGGAACTTGATCGCCACTTCGGTCTGTTTGGCGCGCAAGGCCTTGCCGGTGCGCAGATAAAACGGCACGCCGGCCCAGCGCCAATTGTCGATCATGAGCTTGAGCGCGACGTAGGTCTCCGTGGTGCTGTCGGGCTTGACGTCCTTGGTTTTGCGATAGGCCTCGACGGCGCGATTTTCGATATAGCCGTCGCCATATTGTGCGCGCACCGAATTGCGCAGCGCGTCGCCGTTCATCTGATATTGCACGGCGTCGAGCACTTGCGCCTTCTCGGCGCGCACCGCGTTGGCGGCAAAGCGCGACGGCGGCTCCATGGCGATGAGCGACAACAGCTGGATCAGATGATTGGGCACCATGTCGCGCAAGGCGCCGGTCGCGTCGTAATAGCTGCCGCGCCGCCCGACGGTGAGCAATTCCGCGACCGTGATCTGCACGTGCTCGATATGGTGGCAATTCCAGATCGGCTCGAACAAGCCGTTGGCAAACCGCAGCACCATGATGTTCTGAACGGTTTCCTTGCCGAGATAGTGATCGATGCGGAAGATCTGATCTTCCTTGAGCACGCCGAGAAGCTTTTGGTTGAGATCCCGCGCCGAGGCGAGGTCGGTGCCGAACGGCTTTTCGATGACGACACGCCGCCAGGCGCCGTTCTCTTCCCGCGCCAGGCCGGATCGCCCGAGATGGCAACCGATCGGCGTGAAAGCCGCGGGCGGCGTCGCCAGATAGAACAGCCGGTTGCCCTTGGTATCGCGCTCGCGCTCGATGCGGGCCAGCTGCTCCCCGATTTTCTTATAGGTCGCTTCGTCGTCGGGCTCGCCCTCGACATAGGTGACGCACGCCAGCAGTCGTTTGACCACACGCTCGTCGATGTCGCGCGTGGCAAATTTCGGCAGGCATCTGGCGAGATCGTCGCGGAAGGCCTCACTCGAAGATTTGCTCCGCGCTACGCCGATCAAGGCGAAAGCCTCGGGCAGCAATGCGGAGGCGGCGAGGTTATAGAGCGCCGGCACCAGAAGCCGATGGGTGAGGTCGCCCGATGCGCCGAAGATGACGAGGCTGCACGGATCGGCCGGCCGCGCCGAGGTCGCCGCGGTTTTGGCCGTCATGACGATTTGGCCTTGTGCTTAGGCTCAGCGTGTTTTGGCTCGACATGCGCGCCAAAGCCGCTGCGCATCGCCGAGAGAATTTTTTCCGCGAAAGTATGGTCGCGGCGCGAACGGAAGCGGGTGTAGAGGGCGGCGGAAAGAACGTCCGCCGGCACGGCCTCTTCGATCGCCGCCATCACGGTCCAGCGGCCTTCGCCGGAATCCTCGACCACGCCTTCGAAGGCGGCGAGCTTCGGGTCCTTGGTCAGCGCGCTCGCCGTCAGATCGAGCAGCCAGGAACTGATGACGCTGCCGCGCCGCCACACTTCGGCGATGTCGGTGAGATCGAGATCGAAGCGATGGTCTTCCGGCAAAGCGTCGCTCGATGCGTTTTTCAAAATGTCGAAGCCCTCGGCGAAGGCCTGCATCAGGCCGTATTCGATGCCGTTATGGATCATCTTGACGAAATGTCCGGCGCCGTTCGGCCCGGCATGGATATAGCCCTGCTCGGCGCGCGGATCGCGGCCGTCGCGGCCCGGCGTGCGCGGCGCATTGCCGAGCCCGGGCGCCAGCGCCTTGAAGATCGGATCGAGACGATCGACGATCTCCTTCGTGCCGCCGATCATCATGCAATAGCCGCGCTCGAGGCCCCAGACGCCGCCGCTCGTGCCGACGTCGACATGGTGGATGTTGCGCGCCTTGAGCATCTTGGCGCGGCGGATATCGTCCTTCCAAAACGTGTTGCCGCCGTCGACAACGATGTCGCCGGCATCGAGCAGCTTGCCGAGTTGCGCAATCGTGTCTTCTGTGATTTTGCCGGCCGGCAACATGACCCAGACCGGGCGGGGCGGGCGCAAGAGCGCAATGAGCTTGTCGAGACCGTCCGCGCCCTTGGCGCCGTCACGGCTGACGGCGGCGATCGCCTTTGAGTCATGGTCGTAAACGACCACCTCGTGACCGTTCTGAATCAAGCGGCGTGAAATATTGCCGCCCATACGCCCAAGGCCAATGACGCCGATCTGCATACAAAAAGCTCCGCTCAGGAAATCGCGTGTTCAAATGCGGCCGCGAGCTCGGATAAGCCAGTTTTGAGATCGCCGTCGAGATGCACGCGCAAGGCGCGCCGGCCGCGCTCGACGAGGACGCCGAAATCGCCGCGCGCTTGCGCCGCTTTCACCACGCCGAAACTGGCGCGCAGCCCCGGAATAGGCAGGTCCTCGGCGTCGCCGGACGTGATCTGCAAGAATACGCCGGAGTCCGGCCCGCCTTTGTAGGCTTGACCCGTCGAGTGCAAAAAGCGCGGTCCAAATTCGAGACAGGTCGCAACATGGCGGCGGTCGCGCATCGCCACCCGCAATTTCTGCAGACTGTCCGTGTTGCCCTTGTCCTGCGCGAGATAGGCGAGCATGGCGACATAGTCGCCAGAGCCGACGCGCCCGAAATGCGCCTTGAGCCAGCTTTCGACGCTGCCGTCGGCGCCGGCCTTGCGGAGTGCTGCGGCGTTCTTGTCGTCAGTGTAGAGCTTGATCGACTTTTCCGAGCAGACCGGAGTTCTCAGCGGGCAGGGCGCCGGCCTTTTCGAACGCGGAAGTCAGTTCACGCGTTTTCACTTTACTCGCTTCGACGTCGGGCTGATCGAACGGATTGATGCCGATCACCGCGCCGGCGATCGCGGTCGCGATCTCAAAGCGGAAAAATTCCTGACCGATATTCTCGGCCGATTTTTGCGCGATGCGGATGACGGGATGACCGGCCTTCTGCAAGGCCGCGAGCTTGCGCTCGTGGTCGGCATCGGCTGAGTCGCCGGCAAGCTTCATGTCGATAAAGATGCGATCGGTGCCGTAAACGTCCGGCGCGCCGAGCGGCTCGCCATCGACCGGAATGAGGCCCTTGCCGTTCTTGCCGGTCGATTCGGCAAATAATTGCTCCGCCCATGCGCCGAAACTGGCGAGGCCGGGCGACGAGGTCATCGTGACCTTATCGCGACCCGCCGCGGCCGCGGCGCCAAGCGCGATGCCGAATTCAATGCCGGGGTTCTCCGCCGGAGGAACATCCGGTCCGCACGAACGCATCATCATGCGTGCGAGCCGCACCAGCTCCGCGACATCGATCCCGGCGATCGCCGCCGGCACCAAGCCGAACGGCGAAAGGACTGAATAGCGGCCGCCGATGCTCGGCACGCCGTGGAACGTGTGGCGGAAGTGTTGCTCTTTGGCCCGCTTTTCCAGCGCAGAGCCGGGATCAGTGATGGCAATGAAGTGCTGGCCCGCTTTGTCGGCGCCGATTTTATCTGCGACGCTCTTGAAGAAGTAATCGGTGAGAACATTGGGCTCGGTGGTGCTGCCCGACTTGCTCGACACAATGAACAGCGTCTTGCCGAGATCGAGCTGGCCTTCGACCGATTTGATCCGTGCCGGAACAGTGGAATCGAGAACGCGCAACTGCGGCCAGCCCGCGCGATGGCCGAATGCCGATGCCAGCACTTCGGGGCCGAGGCTCGACCCGCCCATGCCGAGGAGCACGGCATCGGTGAAGCCGTCACGCTTTATTTGTTCGGCAAAAGCTACGTAGGCCGCAATCTGCTTGTCGTCGACACTCTCCAGCCAGCCGAGCCAGCGGTCCTCGTCGGCGCCGGTCCAGAGTGATTTATCGCGCAGCCAAAGCTTTCGGATATTGCCGTGGACGCGCCACGCCTCGGCGACGGCCTCCGTTTTTTTCTTCAGTTCGCCGTCCAGTGCCAGCTCTTGCGTGTCGATCTGTTTGCCGAGAACTTCCGACTCGCTTCTTGGCGACGGCGGCGAGAAGCTTGTCGGCGGCATCGGCGAATAGCCGCACGCCCTCGTCGAGAAGCTTGTCGGTGCCGCCGGTGAGCGAGATGCCGGCCCGCTCCAGCGCGCCCAATACGCGTTGCGCCTCTGCCGGGTCCTGCAACAGGCTATCGCGCAATTGACCGTGGTCGCGAAACGCGTCCATCGTCGCGATCGGCATGGTGTTGACGGTGTCGGGCCCGACCAGCTCTTCGACATAGAGCACG
>CAWEMR010000018.1:0-33097 GCA_963810085.1 uncultured Alphaproteobacteria bacterium
CCATTTTTCAGTAGTAACTAGGGATCAACTCTCCCGCGCCCAGACTGTCAACAGCGCCCTTGGGCCGCCGCTGCGAGTCCGGAATTTTCGGCAGTTCTATGCCGACTTTCTTGTAAGGGATGCTGTCCAGAAAATGTCGGATGAGGTTCAAGCGAGCGCGCCGCTTATCGTCGGCCGGGACGATGTACCACGGTGCCTCAGGCGTGTCGGTCGCCTGGATCATCCGCTGATAGGCCGCCGTGTAGTCCCACCAACGCCGGACCAATTCGATATCCATCGGGCTCAGCTTCCAATGTTTGAGCGGGTCGTCGATTCGGGCTTCGAAGCGACGCCGCTGCTCTTCTTGGCTGATATCGAGAAAGTATTTGCGCAGTATGATACCGTTTTGGATGACAAGCTCTCGTTCGATCGCGGGGGTCACCAACAGGAACCGTTCCGCTTCCGCCTCTGTGCAAAAACCCATCACGCGCTCAACCCCTGCCCGGTTGTACCAAGACCGATCAAAGAGAATGATCTCGCCCGCCGCGGGGAAACGCGCAATGTAACGCTGCGGATAGACTTGCGTCTTCTCTCGGTCGGACGGCGCGGGCAATGCTACATGTCGGTAGACGCGCGGATTTGTGCGCGCGGTAAACCGGCTGATCACACCACCCTTGCCTGCCGTATCGCGCCCCTCGAAGACAACGATGATGCGCGACCCCGTAGTTCGGACCCAAGTCTGCAGACGGGTAAGTTCGATCTGAAGCTTCAGCAGCTCCTTCTCGAATTCCCTTCGCCTCATTTTGCCGGGCGCGCCCTTTGCCCCGGCTGTGTGGGATTTCTCTTTTTTGTCTTTGGCCATTGGCGTCCTTTCGCCAGGGTTATTCGGCAGCTTTTGGATGAAGTACGAGCTTGCCTTTCGGTTTGCGCTGTGTGTTCTCCCGAAGCGTTTGGAAAATGACGTAAAGCATGGGGATCAGGAAAATTCCGACCGTGCTCGCCGCCAGCATGCCAAAAAAGACGGGCGTGCTGACACTGCGGCGCGCAATCTCTGAGGCGCCCTCGGCCCAGACTAGCGGCGCCAGACCGACGATGAACGCAATCGAGGTCATCATCACGGCGCGGAACCGCAGCTTTGCGCCGAGCTCCGCCGCTTCGCGAATGTCCATGCCGCTCTCCCGTTGGTCCTTGGCGAACTCCACGATTAGGATCGCGTTCTTGGCCGCCATCGCGATCAGCACAATGAGGCCGATTTGGCCATAGAGATTGAGCGGCAACTTGGCGACGATGATGCCCGCGAATGCTCCAAGCACACCAGTCACCACCGACAACAGAACGGGAACTGGAATCATCCAGCTCTCGTACAGGCCGACGAGAAATAGGAAAGCAAACAGCAGGGCCATTCCGAGAACCATGCTGGTCTGCCCGCCCGCCCTGTATTCCTGAAACGCCGTGCCGGTCCATTCAAAGCCGAAACCGGGCGGCAGCGTCTTGGCCGAGATATCAGCCATGGCGGCAAGCGCCGTCCCGGAGGCGACGCCCGGCGCCGGAATGCCGTTCACGGTCACCGAGCGATAATTGTTGTAGCGGGTAATGACCTGAGGACCGGTCACGTTGCGCAGGGACGCGATTGCTTGAAGCGGGACCATGGTGCCTTTGCCGTTGCGGATGTAGATCCGCCACAAATCCGGTACATCGCGCCGGTTCGCCGCCTCGCCCTCAAGATTGACCTGCCAGGTTCGGCCGAACAAATTAAAGTTGTTGACGTAGTAGCTGCCAAGGGTCGCTTGCAACGTCGTGAATACGTCGTTGATGGTGAGGCCCAGGGACTGGGCCTTGGCGCGATCGATGTCGAGATAAAGCGATGGTGCGGACGCACCGTAAGTCGTGAACACCTGGGCGAAACGATTATCCTGCTTGGTGGCATCGATGAGTCCCTGGACCACACTGCCGAGGGTGGCCGGATCTGCGCCCTCAAAACTCTCGAGCTGATATTCAAACCCGCCCGTTGTGCCGAGGCCGATGACAGGCGGGAGGTTGAACGGAAGGACGACCGCGTTGCGGACCTGCATGCCGGCGCCGAAGGTCTTCGTGATCAGGGCCTGAACCGAATCCGCAACCTGCTTGCGGTCCTCGAACGGTTTCAAAACGGCCACCATGAAAGCGGTGTTGCTGGACGAGAACGAATCGAGGAACGAATAGCCAATGATCGAGACCGTATCCTTGACTTGCGGCATAGATTTCAGAATCGCTTCAACCTGTCCGACGACCTCGCCGGTACGGGCGACCGAGGCACTGTCGGGAAGCTGCACTTGAACGAAAAAGGCGCCCTGGTCCTCCTCGGGCAGGAAGCTTGTGGGCGTCAGGTGGGCGATGCCGCCCACGCCGACCCCGAACGCGACAACAAGCACCATCGCGAGCACCGAGAACCGCACAAGCTTTCGGACGAACAGCGCATAACCGTCGCGCACCCCATCGATGCCACGGCCGATCACACCCATGAGCCCCCGGCGCGCGCCGGAATGGCGCAGGAAGAGCGCGCACAGGGCTGGCGACAGCGTGAGCGCATTGAATGCCGAGATCAGCATCGTGGCGATGATAGTGACCGCGAATTGGCGGAATAGCGTGCCGGAGATGCCGGCAATGAAGGCGACCGGAACAAACACCGACAGGAGCACTAGCGTAATGGCGATGATCGGCGCCGTGACTTGCGTCATCGCCTTCTTCGCAGCGGCCGCCGGAGACAGATCCGGCTCTCCTTCCATCACGCGCTCAACGTTCTCGACCACGACGATCGCGTCATCGACGACGATGCCGATCGCCAGCACCATGGCCAGCAGCGAAACCGTATTGGCCGAATAGCCGAGTGCGACCAGCACCATGAAAGCACCGATCAAACTCACTGGAACTGCGATGACCGGAATGATGGTGGCGCGCAACTGCCCGAGGAATACGAAGACCACAAGCGCGACAAGAACGAACGCCTCGAAGAGCGTCTTGACCACCTCGTGCATGGTATCCTTAACGAACACCGTCGTGTCGTAAGTCGCTCGCGCCTTCAGTCCCTCCGGAAAACGAGCGCGGACCTTATCGAGCGTTGCTTCCACAGCCTTGGCAGTCGCAAGGGCATTTGCGCCTGGTGACAGGAAGATTCCGATCGTCACGGCTGGCCGACCGTTAAGCCGGCTGAAGTTATCGTCATTCATGGCGCCCAGTTCCACACGCGCCACGTCCTTGATACGCAACGTGGAGCCGTCGGGATTGGCGCGCAGCACGATGTCGCCGAATTGATCGGGATCGATCAACCGCCCTTGTGTCTGCACATTGACCTGGAACTGCTGACTTTCAGGGATGGGACGCGCTCCAATGCGGCCGACCGACGCCTGAACATTCTGACTTTGGATCGCCTTTATGACGTCGGATGGGGCGAGGTTGAGGCTCGTCAAGCGCGCCATGTCGAACCAGATCCGCATGGAGTAATTGAGCCCGCCGAACAGCTTTGCCTCGCCGACGCCGGCCGTGCGCGACAGTTCATCAAGTACGTTGATGATCGCGAAGTTGGTGATGAAAAGCGGATCATACTTCCCGCTTTCGTCATAGAGATTAATGAACTGCAATATTGATGACGATTTCTTTTGGACCTTGATGCCCTGGAGTTGAACCTCCTGCGGTAGCTGAGCGATCGCTGTTTGGACACGATTGTTGACGTTGACCGTGTCAATGTCGGGATCGGTGCCGAGTTCGAAGCTCACCGTGAGTGTGTACGTGCCGTCATTGCCGCTCGTGCTCTTCATATAGATCATCTTGTCGACGCCGATGATCTTCAACTCCAATGGTTGCGCCACGGTCGCCTCAAGCACCTCAGCAGATGCGCCCGGGTACATCGCAGTAACCTCGACCTGGGGAGGCACGATATCGGGAAGCTGCGCGACCGGAATTCGCGTGAGGGCCAGGAGCCCACCCAGCGTGATGACGATCGCGATGACGATCGCAAGGCGGGGTCGGTCGATGAAGACTGAGGAGATCATGGCGTCAGCTCCGGCTGGCGGTGGACGCTACAGGTGCGGGTGTCACTGGTGCGTTGGGTCGCACCCGCTGGACTCCTTCCACGACGACCTGCTCTCCTTCTTTGAGCCCGTCGGCGACGCCGGCCATCTCCGGGGTCAATTGGCCGAGAGTCACCCGGCGTTGCCGCGCAATATTCTGATCATCGACGACATACACGTAGCTGCCCTGTTGATCGGCGAGAACCGCTGCGCGCGGCACCGCGATGACCAGCTTCGGGTTCACAGATTCGAGGAGCACCGTGACGAACTGGTCTGCCACGAGTTCGCGAAGCTGGACTCCTCCCGCGGCCTGGGATCCGAGCACCGGATTCGGAATAACTCCCCGGATGAGAAGGGTATCGGTGTCTTGTGCGATTGCGTTGTTGATGAAGTCGACCTTTCCGGTCGGGCCGTAAATCCGCCCGTCCGGCAGCCGAACTCGGATCTTCACTGCATCAAATCCGCCCTTTTGGGCATACTCCTCGCGCAACTCGACGGCTCGGCGGGTCGGAACTGGAAAGACGACATACATCGGGTTCTGGCTCACCACGGTAGTCAGGACGCCCGACTGCGGATTGACCGCATTGCCGATGGTTACCGAGGTGCGGCCGATCCGGCCATCGATGGGAGAGCGAATTTCCGTATAGTCGAGATTGATTTGTGCAGTCTCAAGCTGAGCTTGTGCCGCTTGCAACAGGGCTGTTGCGCTGCGCTGCGTCGCGTCCGCGGAATCTAAAGCCTGTTGGGTCCCGGCATTTGTCTTGACGAGCTGCTGCGCGCGCCAAAGCGAGATGTTGTCATTATCAAGCTGCGCCTTGGCCTGCGCGATTGCCGCATTCTGAGCGTCGACAGCCGCCTGGTATGGCGGACGTTCGAGCGTGTAAAGCAGGTCGCCCTTCTTGACGTCGGCGCCTTCCGTGAAATGCTGCTGCTCCAAGAAGGCGCTCACGCGCGCGACGATGTTGACGCTGTTGGTCGCCTGGATGCGACCGTTGAATTCGTAGCTGTCGGCCATCGGCTGGCGTTCCACCTTGATCACGCTGACCGGCGGAGGACCAGAAGGCGCGGGCTGTGCGATTGCCGAAGTGGCCAAAACAATGCCGGCTAAGGATAGGGCGAACCGGGTCATGAGATGCTCTCTTTGATGTCTGCCGCTAGAGGACGGCAAGTTTTCGATCGCAATCAAAATACCGAAATCATCGTGATGAATTCTGGCGACCAAGCCAATTCTGAATGGGTCGAATTTGCATAAGCCAAAGGAGAAGAGCTACGTCTTTAGCTTAGTCCCGGCCGGTGCCCGCGTTTGTCGCAGCATCCAACCCCTTCATGGCATCGCTGCAAAAGCGTGGATGATTGGACAGGCGCGGCCGCGGCGAGTGCTATTCGAGCGGGGCCAGGCCGGCTGCGTAGTGCTCGCCTGAGGCAATTCGTCTAGGCCCGCTGTTTGCCTTCAAGCGGTAGCAGCGAAAACGCCTGCGTTGGTTAGCGGCGAGCGGCAGAAAGCAATCGCTAGATACCACGCGACAGCGGTAACGTGAGCGCTGTTGTGTTCAACCCTTTCTCTCGCCTGTCATTACGATGCGGCAATCAGGACTGAGGTCTCGTATCTTTTCCCGCAGGCAGGCCGTGATTCGATCGGCGTCTGGAATGAATTCGCCACAATGTTTGAAGACATCCGGGGTGCAGGCGCGACGCTGCTCCAGAGTTCCCTGCTCGGCCGCGATTGTCGCGCTGCTGAGAAGTGACAAGAAAAGCCCCAGCAGCAGAATGGCAATGTGCTGATTGATTGTGGATACTGGACCGGACGGTACTGCAGCCGATGCCTGCCCACGTCTGCAGATTTCGTTTCGAGCCATTGTCTCCTCCATTCCGAACCGCTGCATTAGACCATTGGCACGAGGACCAAGTGTCCTCCTCCGGAATTCGCGTTGCTGATGCCAGAGGCATATTTGTGCGAAAAATGGAGAAATACGATTAAGCGAAGGGCGAGGCGCTTTCTCTTATTGGATTATCCGCATGCAACCCATGTTCAGGGACGGGGCGGCCTTGTAGCCAGAGGGCTAAATTACGTACCGAAAAATCTTCCGCCAAAAGCAGCGCCGTAGCATACTCCGTCGTGTGCGAGATTGGGCGCCGTGCTCGATTGGGCGGCAGAGCGCCTACCGTCGCCCTCGTTTTTTCCAGGCGGCGGGCATTTGTTCGGGGCGTTGGGATGGAGAGTGCGCGCAAAAAGAGACCCCGATTAGCGGCCGGCGTCGTCCAATTCCTATTGGGTCTCACCGGTTTGGCGATCATCACCGTCGTCTGCTTTCGGCTCGGAATTGGGCTTGCGAGGACGGGCTTTGCTTATGTGATTGTGGTTGCGGCGGTCTCGCTACTAGGCAGCTTTGGTGCCTCCGCCCTTCTATCGATCGTCGCGGCGGCCTGTCTGAACTACTTCTTCGCGCCTCCGTTGTTCGAGCTGCGCATCGATGCTGTAGACGATAGCATGCGGATCGCGGCGTTTTTGACAACGTCGCTGGTCGTCGCCGCGCTTACAACCAAGTTGCGGGCGAGTGAAGCGCGCCTTCGCACCTTCGTGGATCAGGCTACCGACGCTTTCTTCTTGCTTAACGATCGTTCGATAATTGTCGATGTGAATCGAGAAGCCTGCCACAGTCTGGGTTATACGCGGGAAGAACTGATCGGCAGATATCGCAGCGACTTCGATGTCGGCCTTGACGAGGAGACCATCGCGCGCATCAGGCAAAAGGTTTTCGCTGGGGCAGCCGTCACTTTCGAAACCCGCCACCGGCGCAAGGACGGAAGCTCATTCCCAGTTGAGATTCGCCAGGGCCATTTCGAGCAAGGCGGACGCCGGTTCCTGTGTCTTGTGCGCGATATCACTGAGCGAAGGAGGGCCGAAGAGGCCCTGCGACGCAGCGAAGCTTATCTGGCAGAAGCACAGAGACTGAGCCACACCGGCACAGCCGTTCTCGATACGCAAGGTGCGGTCTACATGTCCGAAGAATGCTATCGTATTTGGGGGCTTGATCCATCGCAGGGGCTCCCGAGCCGCGAAACTCTGTTGCAACGGGTCCATCCGGATGACCGCGAGAGGGCAGATTTAGCAACCCAAGCGGCCTTGCGGGAGAAAAAAGATTACGTGATCGAGTTCAGGATCATCCGCCCTGACGGGGCCGTGAAACATCTCGAAGCGACTGGCCACCCTTTGCTCTCCGCGGATGGCAACGTCGAAATTATTGGCACGCAGGTCGATGTGACGGAACGCAAGCGTGCTGAGGAGGAGCATGAGAGACTTCGACAGCTCGAGGCTGATCTTGCGCACGTGAATCGACTGAGCATCATGGGAGAGTTGGCCGCCTCGCTGGCTCACGAAATCCTGCATCCGATCGCCACAGCGCGCAACAATGCGCGGGCCGGCATACGCTTTCTGGAACTGCACCCGCCAAATCTTGACGAAGTTAAGGAAGCGCTCAGGTGTGTCGTCAGGGATGCTGACCGTTCGAAAATGATCGTCGACCGCATGCGTGAGCACATCAAGAAAGCGCCGGCGCACAAGGACCTCATCGACGTCAATGAGGCGATCAATGAAGTGATTGTCATGGTGCAAAGTGCAATCAGTAAGAACCGGGTTTTGGTCCGCACCCGCCTAAGCGAAGGCTTGATTCCGATTGATGGCGATCGGGTTCAACTTCAGCAAGTGGTCACTAACTTGATCCTGAACGCGCTCGAAGCCATGGGCTCGGTGGAGGAGGACGGACCGCGGGAATTGTCGATAATCACAGAGCAAAGCCAGAGGTATGGGATTTCTGTATCCGTGTGCGATTCAGGACCGGGCATCGATCCGCAGCATCTTCAGGGAGTGTTCGAGCCTTTCTACACCACAAAGGCCAATGGTATCGGCATGGGGTTGTCGATCTGCCGTTCCATAATCGATGCCCATGGGGGACGCCTGTGGGCAGAGGCAAATGAGCGGCGGGGCACCACGTTCCGGTTCACCCTGCCGGCGGCCCGAGACGACTCATAACTGATCCTTAGCCGACTCGCCGGATTTAAGAGCCGAACGGAGGCATCGCTCGAGATGATCATCGTCCACGGGCTTGGGGAGATAACACACGACACCGTTCCTCAGGGCGCGGTTGCGTACCGCCTCATTGGGGTATGCAGTGACGAGGATCGTCGGGATCGGGTGTCCTGCCTCGATAAGGTGCTTGTGGAGTTCGACGCCAGTCATTCCCGGCATTTGCACATCAGCTAGTAAGCAATCGGTTTCAGCCACAACCGTCGATTTGAGGAAATCGGCTGCCGACGCGAACGCTTCGACGGTGTAACCGAGCAGCATCACGAGCTTTTGCATAGATTCACGAAATGGCTCATCATCTTCGACGATCGATATCAATTTACGTTTCACTTTCGCGGCTTCCTGACAAGGGCTCGGCCAACACGGCACCGCCCGCACACTCCCTGGCAATGTCGATCGACACTCGAGATAAAGCAATGCCGGCAGCCTTAAGCGATGGCTTAGGTCGTCGGCCGTAGGCTTACAGCCAAGGGGCTGTTCATCGCGACAGGGCATGGATAGAATCAGTTCCATTCCAAGCTGAAAGGGAGCGCTCTCCTAGGGCAGGATCCTCGGGATGGGTGATGCGACGAACGCCAGTGTCTGTATCGTCGATGACGACACCGAGTTTCGCGACTCGGTCGCTCGGCTCTTGCGCTCGGTCAGCATTAACATCCGCGAATTTGCGTCCGTGCCGGAGTTCCTCTCGGCGCCTTCGTCGGACGGCCCGACTTGCTTAGTACTCGATGTGAGGATGCCGGGACGAAGCGGCCTCGAACTGCAGCGCGACCTTGCAGCCGCGGGCCGGCAACTGCCAATCATCTTCATCACGGCGCACGGCGACATTCCGATGAGCGTGCAAGCGATGAAAGGAGGGGCTATCGAGTTTCTCACCAAGCCATTCCGCGATCAGGACCTGCTGGAAGCCGTTGAGTCCGGTCTCGCGCGTGATCGGGCCCGACGCGAGAACGAGAGGGCCCTGGAGGCGCTCAGGCAGCGCTTCGACTCGCTCAGCACCCGCGAGCGTGAAGTCATGATCCGGGTTACGGCCGGTCGTCTGAACAAGCAGATTGCTGCCGATATAGGCATCGCCGAATCCACCGTGAAGGTGCACCGCACCCATTTGATGCGGAAGATGAAGGCCCGCTCCCTTCCCGAGCTCAGTCGAATGGCTGACATGCTCAAGCTGTCGTCGGGCGGGCAGCAGCGGTTCTGATCCTGCCAGCGGCACCCCCGTTCGGGCTTTGGCGGGAGGGTCCACTGTCCGCGCGAATACTTCAATTGTCGCCCTGTACATAGTGCGATCGTCCGTATGGCTGCTTCCTCGGAGGCAGGGATGGGGATGCCGCTGTGTCGTCGCCGCTTTTTCGAGATCGCATAAGCATTCGCTTAGCATCCTCAGCCAAAAGCGAATTTCGCCGTACCCAGGCGCAATGGACTATGGCGCCCCGGAGATCATGATGTTGGCGTCCAGCGACACGGGCGAGCAAGGGGCCCGGATGTCCTCCGCATCAGCGAACGAATGGAACGACCATGATGGTAACCGATCGGGTGCTGCCTACCGCCCAGGAGCTGTTGAAGAGGCTGACTCTGGCCGAAGCGCAGAAGGCAACGGAGGAGGCACGGCGCGCGGCGGCCGCCGAGGCGGAGAAAGAGAATTTGCTTAAGCAGCTCTCCAAGCCCATCGGTATCTCCGATGATGAGCACATGAAGCGCGCTGCCACAGTAATCGAACGCGCCGCGGCAAATGGACATACTGAGGTCCTTGTCACGCGCTTCCCCCATGATCTCTGCACGGATCGCGGACGCGCCATCAATCAGGCGGAGCCAGGCTGGGAAAAGACGCTGACCGGGCAGCCCAAGGAACTCTACAACTTCTGGGAAAAATGCCTGCGGCCGCTCGGGTACCGCCTCAGAGTTCAAGTGCTCGATTTCCCTGACGGAATGCCGGGGGACATCGGCGCCAGTTTGAGCTGGAGCGACCCGCGGGTGGGCGGGTAGTCAATTCAATCGTTCAAAGGAGCGCTTCGATGTCGTCGGTTTCGGAAAATTCGCGATGTATGAATGTCGGGAACTTCGGCACCCTCGCTCCTGCCGTTGAATACATGGTCGACGCCGCCCAGCGCAGCATCCTGTATTGGGACGTGATGCGTCAGCGCGGCAATCAATACCGCGCGCACCTGGCCGAGACTGTCCCGCACGTCCTCGAATTCGCCTTTGAACCCCTGATGGATGGGCGTGCGCTCGAAAGGCCGGTCAACTATGGCCTCGTGCGGATTATTCCGCCGAAGGGCGTCCTGGTCGACCCGCAGCGCCGCCCATTCGTCATCGTCGATCCGCGCGCCGGTCACGGCCCGGGCATTGGTGGATTCAAGGCCGACAGCGAAATCGGCGTCGCGTTGAAAGCGGGCCACCCCTGCTATTTCATTGGCTTCCTGCCCGAGCCGGTCCCCGGCCAGACCATCGAGGACATAGCGCGTGCCGAAGCGGTCTTCCTCGAGCACGTGATCGCCCTTCATCCCGATGCGGATGGCAAACCCTGCGTCATTGGCAACTGCCAGGCCGGTTGGGCCGTGATGATCCTAGCAGCCATGCGGCCCGACCTTTTTGGTCCGATCATCATCGCGGGCTCGCCGATGTCATATTGGGCCGGAGTGCGAGGCAAGAACCCGATGCGCTACTCCGGCGGCCTGCTCGGCGGCAGCTGGCTCACAGCGCTCACCAGTGATCTCGGCCACAATAAATTCGATGGTGTGTGGCTGGTGCAGAATTTCGAGAACCTCAATCCGGCCAATACTCTGTGGACCAAACAGTACAATCTATACTCCAAGGTCGACACCGAAGCGCCGCGCTATCTCGGTTTCGAGCGCTATTGGGGGGCGCACGTTAATCTCAATGCTGATGAAATCCAGTTCATCGTCGACGAGCTGTTCGTCGGCAATCATCTGGCAGCGGGCGAAATCAAATTGTCCGATGGCACGGCAATCGACCTACGCAATGTCGACCGGCCGATCGTGGTGTTCTGCTCGAAGGGCGACAACATCACGCCGCCACAGCAGGCGCTCGGCTGGATTCTCGACCTCTACAAGGACGTGGACGAGATCCGCAGCTACGGCCAGACTATCGTCTACACAATGCACGACAGCATCGGACATCTCGGCATCTTTGTCTCCGGAGATGTCGCCCGTAAGCAGTACGACGAGTTCTCGAGCAACATCGACCTGATCGATACTCTGCCGCCCGGCCTATACGAGGCGGTGCTCGAACCAAAGAGCGATGGGACGACAAGCCCCGATCTCGTGACGGGACAATGGGTCATGCGATGCGAGCAGCGGACGCTCGACGACATCCGTGCGCTGGGTGGCAATGACTCCGCCGACGAACGTCGATTTGCGACCGCCGCGCGGGTGTCGGAAATCAATCTCGGACTCTATCGGACTTTCATGAAACCTTGGGTGCATGCCCTGCTGCCGCCGGCGATGTCCGAGGGGATCCGGAAGTTGCACCCGCTCCGAGTGCAGTACGATTTCTTTTCCGACGCCAATCCCCTGATGGCGCCGCTGAGTGCCATGGCGAAGCAAGTGCGCGAGAACCGCGCCCCGGCAGATCCTGACAATCCATTCGTTGCAATGCAGGAGTTCGCTTCGCGCCAGATCATCGCCGCTCTAGACGCTTGGCGCGATTTGCGCGACTGCGCCGGCGAGCAGCTTTTTCTCGCAGTGTACGGCTCGCCGTTGCTCCAGGCGGCTGTCGGCGTCGATCCCTTTGATACGCGCCGGCCGCGCCACGCCGGTACGAGCCCGCTACACCAAAAGCTAGTAAACGCCCGCATTGCTGATCTCAAGTCGAAAGTTTCCGAAGGCGGCCTGCGCGAAGCCTTAGTGCGTACCCTGATTTATGTCGGCATGCCGCTGGACGGCGTCGACGAACGCGGTTTCGAGGCAATCCGCCGCATGCGGGCCGCCAACCTCGCGGGAGAGATGCTACCCGAACTCACAACGGTGACACTGGCGCAGTTCAAAGACATCGTGCGGAACCAATTTTTCATGCTGCTCATCGACCAGGCGTCGGCCGTCGCGGCGATCCCGGCACTGCTGCCGAAGGATAACGAGGTACGACGGACGGCCTTCGCCCTGCTGTGCCAAGTGCTGGGCGCGGCCGCCGAAATCACCGGCGAAACAGCGAACCGGCTACGCGAGGCGGCAGCCTGGTTCGGCGTCGATCTGGCGCTTGGCCGACGGGAAGATCGTTTTCATGTCGATCGTGGGGAATTCCGTTTGATTGGCGGGATCCGATGAGCGCTAGCTTGGTTTCCGCAATCGCCGCCCTTACTGGCGCAGCCATTGGCGGGCTCACATCTCTGCTCGCTTCTTGGTTGATCGGTCGAAGGCAAGCCCGCTCTGAATGGTTTGCGCACGAAAGGGCACGTCGGTCAGACCTCTACAAGGAATATATCGAGAATGCTGCGAAATGCTACATTGACGCACTCCTGCACGAAGAACCGGACATTTCGTTACTTGTAGTCCTGTATGCAAAGATGAGTTGCATGCGCGTAGTATCTTCCACTCTCGTTATTGAAAGTGCCGAGCACCTGATTTCAAAAATTATTGATACGTATCCCGAGCCGGCGAAAACGTTTTCCGAAATACAGGCGATCAGACATGGCTCGCTCGACATCATTTGCAGCTTCAGCGAAAGGTGTCGCGCAGAATTCGACGATTTGCGTGCGAAGCAATTTTGAGATGACTGACGAAACTGGATACTGCAAAAGCGATTATAGGCCCACAACGCGACCTTACCGGCCGGCTAGGGCGAACAGCTCGGGAGATTAGGTATTATGGGTAAGATGATGAGAGCCGGAGTGGTACGTGCGTTCGGCAAACCTCTGAGCATCGAGGAAGTACCGGTGCCAACGCCAGGCCCAGGCGAAGTTCTGATCAAGGTGGCTGCAAGTGGGGTTTGTCACACCGATCTTCATGCCGCCGACGGCGATTGGCCGGTAAAACCTTCGCTGCCGTTTGTACCCGGCCATGAAGGGGTGGGTTTCGTTGCGGCTTGCGGACCGGGCGTTGTTGGTTTGAAGGAGGGTGATCGAGCAGGTGTTGCTTGGCTGCACGACGCCTGCGGTCAATGCGAGTATTGCATGACCGGGTGGGAAAGCCTCTGTTACGCGCAACATAACACCGGGTACAGCGTGAACGGTAGTTTTGCCGATTACGTTATTGGCGCGGCTCCATATGTTGGGCGCTTGCCGGAAAAATCGGATTTGGCAGAAATGGCGCCAATCCTTTGCGCCGGAGTCACCACCTACAAGGGCATCAAAGAGACCCAGGCCAAACCGGGCGAGTGGCTTGCAATCTCCGGCGTCGGCGGCCTTGGCCAGCTCGCGGTGCAATATGCCAAGGCGATGGGCTTGCACGTTGCCGCGCTGGATATCACCGAGGCTAAGCTCGCGCTTGCCCGCGCGTCAGGCGCGGAGGTTACTGTGAATGCCAAAGCACCTGATGCGGCAGAGCAAATCGTGAAAAAAACTGGCGGCGGCGCCCATGGCGTGCTGGTTACCGCGGTTTCCCCCGCTGCGTTTGCCCAAGCGCTGAAGATAGTGCGACGAAAGGGGACGATCAGCCTCGTCGGGCTCCCACCTGGAGAATTTCAGACGCCCATCTTCGATGTTGTCCTCAATCGCATAACCATTCGCGGCTCGATCGTGGGGGGTCGTGAGGACCTGGCAGAAGCAATCGCATTCGCAGCCGAGGGTAAGGTCAGAGCTGAAATCCAAAAAACAAAGCTGGACAACATTAACCAGGTGTTCGCGGACCTGAAGGCTGGGAAGATTAATGGTCGGGCTGTGCTCATGATGTGAGTCGGAGCGCATAACAGCCGGCACGATCAGGATCGTTGCCCGTCTGGATACGATCTCGCAATTCAAACAGAGGCCCCGACGACCGCTTCTGACACTTAGCTGCCCTGCTCTCTGCCAGATGTCCGGGATCGAGGGAATCGCGTACTGTGCGATGCCAAAATGCGTGTCGCTATATTGACCATGTTTGTCGCAGTTGTGGTTGGCTTCGCTTTGCCGGCCTTCGCCGACGAGCGCCTAAGTGACCCATTCGGCAACCACACGATTGAAATCAATGAGGAAGCCCCTCTCGTTGGAATATGGGAGTCCCTGCGACACCAAATGCAATTTGAGAGAGCTTACTTTTACGAGTGCCTGCAATCCAAGGGTGATCCTTGCCCATTAATACCCGCGCTCGAACAAAAGCTCGATGAAATTCGTCAGTATCGGGGTGAAGCGCTACTAGGACACCTAAACATATCGATCAATCTCATGATCAAACCCGCGCCTGCCGGTTGGGTTGGTCCGCTTGAAGCGATCACAATGAGAAATGGCGATTGCAAATCTTATTCTCTCGCGAAGTATGCCGCAGCTCTGGAGGTTGGAATTTCGGCGGACCACGTCAGGCTCGTCATTGTGCACCTACCGGCGCGCAGTGAGGATCATATGGTCGTAGCGGTGTATCAAGATGGAGAATGGTTCATTCTTGACAACTTGACGAATGCGCTGGACCGGGATTGGGAAAAAACAGATTACGAGCCGCTGGCTATTTTGGATTACGAGGGGGCCCGTCGCTATCTTTCTGCTTTCTGAATGCAATAGCGTTTAAGTTCTTTTTCATTCTGAACCGACTGCAGGACAGCCAAACCCGCGCTGAGTACTTAGGAAAATGATTCTGCTTGGGACGAAGCCACGCCGGCGGGAACTCGTCAAACTGCCAGATTGAGAATACGCCGCGTTCCACCATTTCACCGGATTTTGTTGCGCTAGCTGTGTCACCCACTTCGATTCCCCATTCAGGTGACGCCTCGAATCCGAGGCATGGCACTTTCTTATACAGTTCGCTTTTGAGCCGTATTCGGCCATCAACCCCTATTGCGCCTGAGACGTCGCCTAAACTTGGCCGCCGTATTCGGCCATCAACCCCTATTGTCGCCTGAGACGTCGCCTAAACTTGGCCGCACAGACGTTCAGGCCGCCAGTTGCCGTGACAAGGCGCTTGAGCCTCTTCGGGTGGCAGCCGCGGGACGCAGCATACCGCAGAGCAAGCGAATATTTGCTGAGTTGCCGCCGATCTAATCTCTTTGGCGACACACTCGCCGCAATGACAGCCGCGAAAGGCTCTGGCCTTCTCGGCGGGGCCAGCCCATTGATCTTCAGGGCACGTTTTGCTCGCTGCCGCCTGTGACCCTCCACTTTCCAGCACAGGACCAGCTCATAGGCGGCTCGCAAATAATCATAGATTGTGTCCCGAGCCCGACTGGCTTGCACCTTCTCCCAGAGATCGCGAAGACGTTCGATATCTTGATTCAAAGCAGCGTCGACATACCCCACGCCGCGAAAGTGCGCATATTTGGTCTTGGGCTTATATTCGAATCGTTGAAATGGAACGCGCTTAGCGGGTTGAATAGGGCTCATTGATATAGGCCCGCCCGGCGGAAAATTGCGTCCTGTTCTTGCTTGAACAAGTCTTCACGCATCTCGTCTGTTGCCCGCCAGCCGAGCTTGTTATCCTTTCGAATATATCGACTGGCGTACCCGGCAGATTCGAGTTCAGACAATATGCCCCGAATAACTTCTGAGCGTGTGAGATTGGGGTAGCGGTGCTTTGTGTTTTGATATTCCGCTGTCACCCAGAATCTCAGATGTCGGTCCATGTGGTATTTCATTTCGATCTATTTCGCTAATTGCTTCACTGCGATAAATTAGCGCTGTAATTGTGTTGTCGCCTTAGCCGAAGGGCGAAATAGCCCTGTTTGTTGTCCTTTCTGCATTGAAAAGAACACAGCGCGACGGCCCATTGCCAGACACGAATTATTGAATACTTGAAATCGAAGGCGCTTAATTGCAATTCGATGTCAGGCAAAGCTAAAGTCGCCTGAGTCGCACATTCCAAGAAGGCGGCTCAGGCTGACTTTTCGCAGACAACAAAAACTACGCCATACCAGATTCAGTCGCCGCCCTCTTCTCGCTGGAACGTAAACGCGCGGACCGAGCGGCGATAATGTCCTTCTTTATAGCCCACGGCTTAGCCTCTGCCCGCCAGTTGTCGTAGAGGAACGATTCGATTCCGTGCTCAAAGTGCGCCTTCGCATCTTTAGAGACCCTTTCCCACGATAACGCCGCGCGCCAATGATAATCCTCGGAGCCGCGCCTCAGCCGGCCAGTGTTCAAATACTCTCGCCAGCGATCAATACGCACCTCCAGGTCAGGAAAGTGACGCTCTAGTTGTTTCGGCAATGCTTTCGTGAACTCCGCGCACCCCTTTGAATCATGACGTAACTGTTCCGCGCGTTTAAGGAGAGCCTCTGGCAATCTAACGCTCGCCGACCTCATCAAAGAAATCAGTGCGAAAGCGTCGGCAGCGTGCGCCACCGCAAACTCACCCCAAAGGCCCCTCAGCGACGTCGCTGTATGCTTCAACAAAATTAACAGGGTTGTCATGCTTAGCCGTTTGGCAGCTACCGCATTCACAGGGCCGTAGATGTCCTCAATCAATATTTTAACTTCACCCAAAAACTGGCCAATTGAGGTACAGCCGACCAGGCTCTTGGTCCGCGTCCAATAACCATACCGATCGTCTTTGAGAGGTAACGCCTCAGCTACAGCGAGAGTTGCGGATCCCGCTGTTGCCGCCCCGATAGCGGTTAGCGTCATCCTTAGGTCAACAAACGCTGCCGCAAATTCTTTCTCGAGCACCTTTGACGCCGACCGCTTTCGCTTCTTCATTTTGAGACATGACATCAATCCCGCCAACTCTTCCGCAAACACCGCATCCCGCAACTCGTCTTCCGGGTCGTCAAAATTTTCGGGCGGAAGGCCGGTATTTTCCCCTTTTAGCCCGTCGATAATTACTCCACACTCCTTATCGACAAAAAAGCGGGCTTCAGTAGTCATTGCATGTCGTAATCTTTTCTCGAAAGGTCTCACACATTCCGGCTTTGCGTCTTCCGTACTCATTGTATTCTCCAATTAGCATCGTCCGAAAACATTATTGTTTTGGCACCGCGCTGATGATTCTTTACACAATTGTTTTCTGTAAACGGTCTTTCCAAAGAAACGATCCTGAGGCCTCAAGATGCTAAAGAATGGACCCGGGATGCTTTCCGGCAGTTTTCGCAAATAATCGAGTGAAAGATAAAAGAGCAATCCGATTCAACTCGAACCGGATTTGCTACTTTCGGTCGTGACACGCGAAAACTCGAATTCCGACAATTATCAAGACGAGAAAAAGCCATCGAGGAAGGAAGCGGCCCTTCGATTAACTGCGGGAGGGCGAACCTCCATGGGAAATTTTATTGCGTTGTTTTTTCTAATTATTTCGCTGCCATAAATTAGCGTGTTTGTAGCATTGTCGCCTCAGACTAACGTTCCTTCAAATCGTCAAATAGCCGCCGCGTTCGTTATTTCCCTCTTTGGACTCGTATTGCCGGTCCTTGGCGCTAAATTTAATGGCGCCTGCACAATTTAGTAATTGGATTTTCAATTCGCTTTAGTATCGGCAAATACTCACAGCCGCCTGAGGCGCGGTTGCAGATCGATTTCAGCGGCGTGAACTAGGAAATCGATCTGCTCCCGCGAATGTCCAGAATGCGAGCGCCTATAACTACGGTTGTTTGAAAATCGTACTTTAACCCCAGTCGACCTGCCCCTCCATTAATCCTTGATCGTATGACTCCCGCAACTCGGAGCCCGCGCTGCAGACGTAATAGTTCTTGATCGCCGTCTCATTTATGGTTTTTATGCATCTTATTCCGGCTAGCCCAAGCCGCTCCAACGTTCTACAGGCAAACATTAGTATCGGACCATCCTCCAATTCCCCGTCTGCGCTTCTAAAGAGACTGATTAACACTGCGTCTAATACGAGTGCATCTTTGTATTTTTTGCACGCCTTGGCTTTTGGCTTCTTCGGACTCATTTCTTTCTCCTATTGGCGTCGGCCGAAGCACTATCGTTCGGGATCCCGCGCTGGTGGTTCTTTACACAATCGCATTTCAGAAACGACCGGCCCCAAGAACGCATCTTGAAGCCTCAAGAAGCGAAATAACGGCCTCAGGATGCTTTCCTGCGATTTTGTAAATAAGGGAGTGCAAAACAAAGGAGCACTCCAATGACAACATCGAACCACTATTCCCACTTTCATATCTTCAGCCATCCAAGACTTTCGATTCGGATAATTATGCTGACATTAAACCATGGGTAAAAACGGCCATTGCGGAGGAAGACCAAAAGCCGAGATGACCAATTATGGAGAGGACGAACCATCAGCCAAATATCAATATGAACGAACGATTGCGTCTAATTAGATTTTTGCGGAAATACGAAAAGACCGACCCATTAGCAAAAAGGTCGCTGACCGGCTGGAATTGTGTGAGCGCAATAATCGGTGTTGCTCTGGCGCCTGTCCTGAATGCGGACGCTATTGCAGCGGAGTTTTGTTCGGAAATCAAAACATCTAATTCGCGAGCTAGGCAATAACGGTCACCAGCTCGTCGCTATTACTATTATTCCAGCGAAGTCCAATTATTAGGCTGGGCAAGCTGCACACCCTAGACATTTGCAATCTGCAACGACGACTCAAGTACGCACTAGATAAAGCCGAAATAGATATTGCGATTGGCGCAATCGACTTTTCATTTAATGAGGATGAGTGCGGAAGATATAAGCCGTTTTGGTGCGTGCACCATTATTTGATTACATCCGTCGCGAATAAATCGCGTGTCAGAAAAATATTGAAACAATTCTTTGCTAGCGATAGGCGAATTCCAAGACCAATTAAAATCTCTACCTTTGATAACTCCGCGCAACGTCGGTCCTACGCCTTCAAGATCCAATTTAAAAGACGTATTGGCGTTGACACTATTAAGAAAGGGAATGATGGCACAATGCGCAAATGTCGAAACACCTCTCGTGACAAATTACGGGCTGCCGAGCGATTGGAATTATTTGTCTACCTAGACCGGATCGGATTTGCAGAGCGATTTATATTTCGCAGTGTGAAACCGATCCTACAATCGACCGGCGTCAAGCTCGAAGCAATTGATTGCTAAGCCGTCGTATCACGCTAAATCGATAGAATGGCGAAAAATACCGATATAGAGACCAAAGATCGCTTTCTTTGGCCTTTTTAGATTTAAGAAGTGACTACACTGCACTGTTCAACATTTGGTTCGCCAACTCGATAATTAGATCGGTATTCAGATTTCACCCACTGCGCAATGGGGCCGTCCGTCGCATAAGACGTGTGCAGAGTGTGCGCACAAGGCCGGATGGCCATACCGCTAAGATGTCCACGACGTAGATGGTCACCTTAGAAACCTCAAGATTTGTCGGAAGGCGAAGAACTGCCAAAAGAAGGCGTTTGAGAGCCTTTAAAAGGCATCCTGAGGCGATTCTTTCAAAAGTCGGGCAAGCCACGAGAGACCTGCGGCGATTCTGTAAAGGAGGTGTGTTGCGTGTGCATGTGCACACGCCGCACACACAATGCAGGAGCCAGGTCGTGAGCAATAATTATCGGAAATCGCCCCATCTCAAACTCATTGCTATAGCGGAGGATGAAGCCACCGGTGAATTTACCGCGGTAATTGAATTCCGCGATATCGATGGTCAAATTCGGCGTATTGAACAGCCAAAATCCGGTCTGCGAAGAGTCAATGAGCTTAGGGAAGCACTTGAGGATGCCGGCGCCGATATGTCCACGAGTGACAAGGAAAATGACGCTGCCATCGGAGCATTGTCTATTGCCGCCAACACTGCCAAGCGGTGGAAATATCCAGCGTCTTTAGGATGGTATGATGGGCACCGTGCATTCGTCATGCACGATCATATTGTTGGCACCCCTCGGGGCGACGCTCTTATTCTACCGCCGCATAATCGGTCGGGTCATCAGCAGTTCGCACTCAGCAGCAACGGAAGCCATGAAGATTGGATTACCTCAGTCGCGGAGCCCGCACGATATTCGAGTTGCACGGTGCTGGGGATTTGTATGGCGCTCGCTGCGCCGCTTCTTGATTTTCTGGATTTTCACTCATTCGGAATTTTGTTGTCGGGGCCGTCTAAGGCTGGGAAGAGTACGGCGCTCGTCGTAGCTGGGTCCGTTATCGGCTTTGCCCGCGAAAAAGATCTACCAAATTTTAGGACGACAGATCCCGCCCTCGGCGAATTGCCGGCCTCATTCAACGATATGGTGGTGCCGTTAAACGAGCTCGGGCTTCTAAAGGGTAGCGCGACGATTCGTTACGAGCGTATTCGCGACTTGGCCTACGGGTTCGCCGAAGGTCGTGGAACGATGTATTCCAAATTCGTGACTCACGATACCGGGAATTTCGACCACAAATGGCGAGCTTTAGGATTTGGAACTGGCGAAGAAACGTTTGACGAGATTTCCTTGGCAGCCGGCGAGACCCGTGCGATGGGCGAAGCAGTTCGGTGGATTGACCTGTTCGTCGGTGCCGCAGATATTTTTGATCGTTGCCCTGAGAGCATTGTCCCCGGTTATCGCACCAAGTGGTCCAGGCGGCAATGCAAAGACCTGCGACGGGCTGTAGCCGACAACCATGGCGTCGCGTTTGAGCATTTCATTAGGCGCGTCATCAAGCGCCGACGGAAAATCTCGGCGTTGGTCCAGCCGTTGATCGACGACTTCGTCAATGCTGCTGTTAATAAAACCGATGAACCGGCCTTGCATCATCTGGCCAGTTGCTTTGGTCTAATACGAGCCGGTGGCATTCTTGGTGTCCGATTTGGAACGCTGCCCTATTCTGAGAAATTCGTCGACCGCTGCATCATGCGATGCCATCGCGCGGCGAAACGTAGCCTTCGGACCGAGACTGAACTGCTTCGGTCGGGACTTCGTAGACTGCGAGCCAAGCTCAAATCATCAAACATTCTCAAGACGGCCGGGAACAAGCAGCGTTGCGCTGATACCTTCAAAACGGCGGACGGGTACATAGACGATTCCGGCGCCGTTTCAACGGCCACGATTCGCGCCGAAAAGTTCAAGGGATGGTTCGATGATCCGCGCCACCCCGCGCTGGTTCTCCGTTGGCTTCATGCAAAGAAGGCCCTGCCCACTAAGCCAACGCTCCCGACCAAGTCGGGAAACGCAATCGTCTGGGCGGACAGCCAGCCGGAATGGCCTGATGGCTGTCGAACGCGCTCTGTCGTGATCGAATTGAGTGCTGGCCTGCTCGACCTGACCGAGGTCTGAGACCCCGACCACAAGTCTGTCCAGCGGCGCTCGATCAACGCCCGACGCAGGTCGTAGATACACACGCCTGCAAATAGAACCCGCTCAAACTGCTAAGATGTTTTGTAATAGATGAGCATCTTAGACGAAGACGATGATAGAGGCTCTCGGATCGATCATCCCGAGCTGAACGGCGCCACGGAAGTATCAGTGACAGCGCGAGCTGTTCCGTCGTCAGGGGCTGATTCATGGGGCAACGCCCAATGCCAACTCCCCGCGCCGGCGATCCCGCCGGTTCGATAGGATTTTACCCGGAGGACCTCGGCAGCCCGGCGGAGTGATGCGCCGCTGACGCCGGCATCGCTCGCTTCAGATTTAACGGCCTTCGACGGCATCGGCCCAGCAGCCAGCAGGACGCGGAGAAAATCCTCCGCGTCGGTGAGCGCCGATTGCAATGTTCCACCCCGTTTGACAGGTGCCAACGCGTCGTTCGCAGATACCAAGACCGGCGCGGAATCCCAGACCACCGCGGACGAACCGATCCCGCTCGACGTGGCTTTCGCCTGCGTCTGATAGGCTAGGCCGCTGGCGGCGCTTGCCAAGTTATTTTTGGCTGGGAGAAACAGGCGGCGATTCGTCCCCTTTTCCTGGGCGACGATGAATACCGCGCGAGCTACGGCTACCAAGCCAAGGCTGCCGGCCACCTGAGCCAAAGCATTTAACCTTGCGCTCTTGGCCAGATGCGACACCGCGACCACCGCTGCACCCAAATTTGTGGCGAGCTTCTGCAGGCTGGCAGCGGCAGCTCGCTGCGCGGCTGTCGATTTCAAAAACGCCGTTATAGGATCGATGACAATCAGCCGAACGTCACCGAACCGCCGAATTTTTTGTTCAAGCACGTGCGCGTCCAACGACAAGTTAAAAGGGCGGCCGCCGTTACTAGCCTCGTGGACATCAAGCAAGTGAATCCGCGACAGATCGGCACCCGCGACGACGAGCCGCGGAATGACAGTGTCACGGGCATCGTCCTCGGCCATCAGCATGATCACCGTGCCCAGCGGTGCACATCCCTCTTGGCAAGGCCATTCCCGGCCGGTCGACACGGTGGCGGCTAGAAATGCGGCAAGTTGCGATTTTCCGAGGTCTGGGTCGCCCGCAATGACGGAGAGCTTTCCGAGAGCTATACGCCCAGCCCAGAGCCACTCGACTTTCTCAGGCGCGATGTCGGTCGCGCGCGTCATGACGACACTCGGCGACGCGTGATCCACCTGCAGAGGCATGCCCTGCACGCCACGCTTGCGTTGCGCCCTACGACGCCAACGCCGCTTGCACACTGGGCAATCCGGCGAGCCACATCGCTTCCCGCTCCGGCATTGCCGCAAGATCAGCGCCGTTTTACGTTCCTGGTCATTGCCCTTCCGCAGAGATTTGACGACACGCCTGCGCAGCAACTTGGCCTCTTCAAACGTTGCGGTCTCGGCCGACCACGATTTTTTCCACGTCCGAAGACTGACTTTCTTACCGCGCGGCGATTTCTTGCGGTCCTCCGACTGTTTTTTGTTCGCCATCACCAACTCCGTTCTGCAGTGCTATCTTTCCGGCTAGTGCTGAATTTCTACGTAGAGAAAAAAGTGAGCGCCGGCATCCACGTATCAAATCTCTTCGATCATCACCGCCTCGTCGGCACGAGCATGCCGCTGAAACATTGGCCTAGACAGTCCACTTATAAAGGCGAAAATGCTGTTCAGAAAAAGGAAATCAGATCCTATCTTTGCCTTGGTTTTTCCACGCCAAATACTGCTGGTATTTCAACGCCACATACTCCCTCCACACTTGTTGGCCCCTTGGGTTCAGACGATCATATTCGCGTTCTACAGAAGCGAAATTCTTCAACATCGCTTCAAACTTTTTCGCGTGCTTGCGGTCAATCGAAAAAGAGGTCTCTGGAAGTCCCTGAACCTCAATCTCTTTGAGTAATGCCATGAGCGCAGCCATGGCTTCTTCGCGAGACATACCCGCTTCGAATTCCACCGAGGTGCGCGGCCGAGCCGCAATAATCGGCGTCCTGGAAAAATCTGTGATGCTCATTCTCAGAGAGCCGTTCTGGACTTCGGCAACGATAGTGCGAGCGTGGAATTGCACTTTCTTTCGGACTTCAAGTTTGTCGCCCATTAGTGACACCCTGCGACTCGTCGAGTGTTCGGGTCCTCCAGCAGCATGTCCTTGCCGTCGACCGTCGTCGCATGCTGGTCGCGAAATAATGTCGCGCGCACGGGCCGAGGACCGATATCACTCGCGCTCATGAGGCCTCCCCAATCACCGGGAGGGAGCGCAAAAAACTTTCAAGATCGCTTTTCAAAATGATTGTGCGCCGTCCGCACTTACGCGCGACGATCTTATTTTCTTTGAGGAGTTGGTAGAATTTTGTCCGGCCAAGCGAACTAAGCGCGCACGCTTTCTCTACAGAGAGCGCAAGCGGCACCGCTGATTCCAGCGGCAACGACGGGGACGAAGACATGACGCACCTCGATTGCGCCGCGCCAGTCGTGGCGACGGTCGCTGTCGAGGCGGTTTCCCGCGGAGGATCGTGGATCGGGTCAGCATCCGCCGACGGTATATTGGGCCGTGGCGCCAAGTGCAAGCAAAGAAAGCATAAAAGCGTTTAATTATCAGTGCCTTGCAACCCCTTCCGTACGTAATTGTTCGTCGACATTCACTGCCGTCCGTAACCTCGGTTACGTCGCCTGGGGTGCGTCAAGTCGCCAAGGTTTTACGTTAGCCTAGTGTATCACCCGCTGCTGCCTTTTGGCTGACAATAAGCTGCCCACACTGCCACAAGCCAACGCCATTTCTTAAAAAGATCGCCGCGGTGTTAGGCCGCTTCGGTGCGGTCGACAACGACGTGCGCCCCAAATTACTCTGTTGCCTCACGCGCCGTCACCCAGCACGTTCTCCAGCGGAGCAAACGCCGAGCAGATGCGAACCATCCCGGTAACCAGGATGGAGTGTCGGTATAACTGTCGGTATCGCCATTCGCAACACTGGACTAACAGTTTGAATGGATTGGGGATATCATCAATGATGTGACCGGTAGTTCCCCAGCCAATTATTTCAATCAGTTAGCGCAATAAAGCGTTGTCCGATCAAACCTGGGCTACCGCTGGGCTACCAAGAACGAGGTTTTCAGGACATTTGGACGGTCATTCGCCGAGCAATCTTCGCGCGCGCTCTATCCGCATCTCGTCCGCGATGCGCGTCGGCGACAAGCGCCTGGCGCTCATTCCATTCGGTCACCAGCCGGTGGGCATCCACCTTCACCTGCGGATCGAGCGCGCGGCGGGCGGCGGCCTGCTTCTCGGCCTCGCGCCGGCGTTCCAGTGCCTTCTGTTTGGTCTCGCCATCGCCATAGGCCGTTATCATGATAATCGGCACATCCGGCCGCATGGCTTTTGCCTTGGGTAGTAGCTCAAGGCCGGTCATCCCTGGCATACATGCCGTCGGCTGACTGCCGCGGCAGCTTTCGGGTGAAAAGCGGACACGGGACTAAATGTGCGTCGCGGCAGCTTTTGACCCAAGCGGACAAGCTATTCACGTCTCGAATTTAGAATCCGAAGTTTCTCGCTAATGCCGCGAGTGCCGTGCCTGCTAGCATGGCACCTACCGCGCTGCGTGACGCGATCATCACAAGCGCAGCTATACCCACTCCAAGCCAAATGCGTGGCCCTGCGGCCCAAGTAGTCGCGGCAACAATCGAGATCAGCACCGATACCGACATGTACTTCAAAAAGGCTTCAACGCGGGGTGTGATCGTGACAAATGACATGGTCCAAACGCCGCCAACACGCGTTGCCATAGTAACAAGCGCCAAGAGAACGACGGCGGTGATCGCAGCAACCGTGTCAACCATGGCGCCACACTCCCACGAGACCTCCTGCAAGAGCGCCGGCAATAATGTGCCAGCCTGGCGGCAATACATAGGTGCCAGCAACAGCAACTGCCGCGGCAGTGATGAAAGGGAACAAGTCCGACCGGCCCTTCCACCAGCCGACAATCACAGCCGTGAAATAGGCGACCATGACCGCATCGAAACCGAAGCGCGACAGATCGCCCAGCAATGAACCTGCAAGCGCACCGACAGCAGTGCTTGCAATCCAAATGATCCACATTGTCAGCCCGCTGCCGAACAAGATGCCGGCGTCGGTTTCTCCGCGGTCTCGGGCGGCCATGGTGTGCGCGAAATTCGCATCACTGAGGAGAAGCAGCGCCGCGAGTCGCTGCACAATCGGAATCTGTAGTAGCCATGGCGCGAGTGCTGCACCCAACAAAATGTGGCGCGCATTGACGGCAAGCACCGTCAGAGCGAGCGTCGCCAGCGGCAGAGGCGCGTGCCAAAGGTCCAGTGCTGCGAACTGTGAAGCCCCGGCATAGATGGCAACGCTCATGAACACGCTAATTCCCGGCAAGATTCCTTTGGCAGACGCCGCAACACCAAAGGCAATTCCAAACGGGATCACGAATGCCGCAATCGGCGCGATCTCAACGCTGCCACGCCATACGCCGCTCGCCGTAAAGCGAGGGCCTTCGAGCTGGTCTGAACTCGGGATATCCCCTGCCATCCTGAGCATTTGAAACAGAGAACGTTATCCGGTCAATCGACTGGGGGTACCGAGTGGAACAAGGTCCGATGTCCGCTTCTGGCCCTGAGCGGACGCGCAGATCAGCGACCGCCGCGGCAGCTTTTGGGGGCAAAGCGGATACCACCAGTTAAAGCCGCCGCGGCAGCTTTTGACCCAAAGCGGACATCGGAGCTTACCGGACGCGAATAGGCCGCCTCAGTTGGTGACTTATAAGATGTTCGATTTTGACCAAACTCGCCGTCGCAACCCATTCCACATTTGGCTGCCAGCCGAGAAACAGCAAGGTGGGATCATGGCCGTTCCGAAGAACGACAAGCACAAGGATTACGCCCGCTACGCCGCGCACTGTTTGGGAATTACGCGCGAAATAACGGGCCAGGATGACCGCGCCATCAACCGCGAAATGGCCGCCGAATGGCTCGCTCTGGCAGACGCCATTATCGAGCAGTCAAAACCGATTAAGCGAACCGCGTGACGTAGGCCGCCTCAGTTGTCGGCCTGTTTCATTCGATCCGCCGCCGTTTTATCGGCGGCTCGCCGTCAGGCGCTGTGTCTGTTGGACCCGTAGCTGCCGCGCCGGTCGGCAACTCTCGCGGCAGCTTTCGGGGGCTAAATGTGCGTCGCGGCAGCTTTGACCCAAAGCGGACGCCGGCGGCAATCTTCGTATGCCCCCATTTGAGTCGATATCCGTTATTGGGAGCAAGGCAGACAAACCGGCGCCGCGGGGGTTCCGCGGGCGCCGGGTGACTACTAGCCTGGGAAGATCGCGGGTGCGCCTATCCCGTAATCACTTCCGCGATCTTCTTATCGGCCGGGTTCACGATCACAAGCTTCCCTTGCACCATGGCGAAGTCATAAGGCCGAAGGGATGGGACGGCCTGCGCGGCCTTGCTCGGGACCGCCGCCGTTGTCACGCTGTTGGGAATCACCGCCCCAACTATGAGGTTAAATCCTGAAGGTGCCTCCTGATTGAGCGACGGCATATAGAGGTCGTCCCAAGCGGTCTTCTGCTGGGTGCTCGTTAGATTGAGCGTGTCGCTCGCTTTCGCCTGGCTGGGTATGGTCGCTGCCGAGGCCGCCGCAGCGCTCGACAACAGTAGGGCCGCGGCTAGCGCAATAGATCGTTTCTTCATGGCGATCTCCTTTGAGGAATATCGCCCCGCTGAAGGAACGCAGAGCGAGAATTAGGGGTTTCGTTACAAGTTCGCCACAATGCGCGTCGCGTCGTCGCGCTTTGTGCCGGGCTGAGCCTCGGGACGCGCTCAGGGATTAGCCAGTCAACATCGGCAAAGTCGCGCCAACAACCAAATAGCTCCGGCAAAAAACAAAGGGACGATCTGGATTATGGGTTCACCTTTTTCCGCATTGTAGAAGTAGGCCCACACGACCCAAAACGTGATGAGGCCAGCAATGGTGCTCGCAAGCAAATAAACTATGTCTCCGGGGCGCGACATGCCGCTCTCAGCGCTAATTCTCACAAAAACTGGCATCCGGTTTCGCGGTAAAGTCACCAGACGTCCTCACCGCGAAACGCATCTTGCTGCATTTCGTTCCGGCATGTGACGTTTGTGGCAAACGAAAAAGTCGCTGCGGCCACCACCGCAACGAGGCGCTTGAGCATGTTGTGACTCCGTCAGATGCGGCGCGGCCGGTCAGTCACGTGTCGCGCCGATCAGGGTCAGTGACACATTGTCGCGCGATGGAACGGAAGAATGCGAAATTCTCAAAGCGGCGCAACGCGTCATCGGCCTCGTCGGAGTTTTGGCGGACATCTTGTCACACGTTCAAAACGGCGTGAATGACACGACACTGTTCTCGTCGTCCAAAATTCTTTCATATTTGCTCTGTTACTTAGGCCGTGTTGATGAAATTGGCTTGTTCGTGTTTGGCTGAGGCGCGTCGCATAGAAGACCCAAGACTACCTATCGGGAGCTGAGCTATGCCACAATTTGACCCTCTCCTCATCCAAGACATGAGGAACGCACTCGAAGAAGTCATGACAAGAGTGCCGTTGGAATACTCAACGTCAGCAACAAAAGCGTATCTCGCTGAATGCATTCTGAAGGCTGCCGCTCAAGGGCACACAAGTTATAATGAACTGATCGCCGCGGCTTCAGATCAGGCACAGGCGATCCTATCGCTGTTCACCTAAAGTCGACCAACCTAATCGGATTTCGGAAAGGCCATCACGAGGCGGTCTTTCTGTTTGCATCTCGCCAATCATGTTGCAGCGCATGAGGCCGCTTATGGCCCAAAGCGGACACGCCGACCTTGCTGCGTCGCGTCCGCTATTGGGGGAAAGCGGACACCAAGAATTAGAGCCGCCGCGGCAGCTAATGACCCAAAGCGGACATGGCAACCTTGACGCACAAATCTCGCCCTACCGTGTGGTAGGGTGAACTCCTCGGCCTGAGGACGAGGTCCATGAAGCGGCGCGAGTTCATTAAGCTGATCGGCGGCGTAGCGATGAGTTGGCCGCTCGCGGCGCGTGCGCAGCAGGCCGCGATGCCGGTGATCGGTTATCTTAGCGGCTGGTCGTCCGGCGATGCTCCCGAATATCTAACTTATTTCCGCCGCGGGTTGGCTGAAACTGGCTAACAGAAGGCCGAAATGTCGCGATCGAATTCCGTTTTGCGGAAGGCCATTTCGAACGACTTCCGGAACTGGTCGCCGATTTGGTTCGGCTTCACGTAAGCGTCATTGCGATACCCAATACTACCGCGTCGGCGGTTGCCGCCAAGGCAGCGACCCAAACCATCCCAATCGTCTTTTCGCTCGGGTCCAATCCGGTCGAGGTTGGCCTTGTTCAAAGCCTCAATCATCCCGGCGGCAACGTCACTGGCCTCACCGCCCTTCAAACTACAGTTACGGCAAAGCGCCTTGAGCTGCTGCATGAGCTAATGCCCGCCGTGACGAAGATCGCGTTTCTGGTCAACCCAGCCAACCGGGCCTTAGCCGAATCCGACGGCCAGGAAGCGAGGGATGCGGCCCATGCCCTTGGAATGAACCTGCTGATTCTCAATGCGAGTAGCCCAAGCGAAATCGATGCAGCTTTTGCAATCTTGATCCGTGAGCAAGCGGGCGCGCTGCTAACGAACAGCGAGAGCCTCTTTATGGTACACAGCGACCATCTTGCCGCATTGACGGCACGCCACCAGGTGCCCGCACTGTATGCGTACCGCGAGAACGTGATAGCCGGTGGCCTGATGAGTATGGAGCAAACTTTCTCACCGCCTCCCGGGAATTAGGCCTATATACCGGCCGCGTTCTCAAAGGCGAGAAGCCGGACGATCTGCCGGTGCAGCAAGCAACCAAAATCCAACTCGTCATCAACTTGAAGACCGCCAAGGCACTCGGCATAACTGTATCGCCTTCGCTCCTCACGCTCGCCGACGAACTGATCGAATGAATGGTTGAATGTCTGCTTTTGGCCCTTAGCTGCCGCACTGATCAGAGACTTTCGCGGCAGCTTTTGGGGGTAAAGCAGACGCGGAGCCAAATGCTCGTCGCGGCCGCTTTTGACCCAAAGCGGCGCCTCGCGAATACCAATTCCCGCATTGCAAAAGGCCTTTTTGCCTCGATGGACACACCCCGCCCTCGACCATAGACTTAGGTGCAATCACGTTAGGTTGGTGAACTCTATGGCCGAGGCGCGGGTCGAACGGCGGTTAGCCGCCATCCTCGCGGCCGATGTTGCCGGTTACAGCCGCCTGATGGGCGTTGACGAGGAAGGTACTCTCGCGGCCCTTAAGGCATGCAGGCGCGAAGTCGTCGATCCAAAGATCGCCGAACACCGTGGCCGCATCGTCAAGACCACCGGTGACGGTGCCCTGGTCGAATTTGCGAGCGCGGTCGATGCGCTGCGCTGTGCACTGCAAATTCAGCGCGCCATGGCAGAGCGCAACATGGGTATTCCCGAGGAACGTCGCATCGAGTTTCGGATCGGTATCAACGTTGGTGATATAATCATCGACGAGGATGACATCTTCGGCGATGGCGTCAATATCGCCGCGCGGATCGAACCGCTGGCCGAGCTCGGGGCGATCTGCATTTCCGACAATGCCTATCAGCATATCAGAGGGAAATTACCACTCGACGTCACAGACATGGGCGAAAGGGAGCTCAAGAACATCGCCCAGCCCGTGCGCGTCTATGGCGTTCGCCCCGGCGGCGCGGCAGCAGGAGGCGCCCGACCGGCGCTGGCGCTCCCCGAAAAGCCATCGATCGCGGTGCTGCCGTTCCAGAACATGAGCGGCGACGCCGAGCAGGACTATTTCGTCGACGGCATGGTCGAGGACATCATCACCGGCCTCTCCCGCATCAAGTGGCTGTTCGTCATCGCGCGCAATTCGACCTTCACCTACAAGGGCCGCGCTGTCGACGTGAAGCAGGTCGGCCGCGAGCTTGGCGTGCGTTATGTGCTCGAAGGCAGCGTGCGCAGAGCGGCTGATCGCGTGCGCATCACCGGGCAGCTCATCGACACCGCGACCGGCGCACATGTCTGGGCCGAGCGTTACGACCGCAAATACGACGATATTTTCGCCCTTCAGGACGAGATCACCCTATCCGTCGTCGGCGCCATCGAACCGAGCCTGCGGCTGGCCGAAGCCGAACGCGTCAAACGCAAACGCTCCGACAACCTCGATGCATACGATCTACTCTTGCGGGCGCTGCCCGACGTTTACTCGCGCGATCCGGCGCGGGCGCCAAATGCGTTGGCGCTGCTGGAACGTGCCCTCGCGCTCGATCCGGATTACGCGCTGGCGCACGCTTATGCCGCGGAGTGTCATCACAGTCTCTTCCTTCGCGGCGGATTTCGCGCGGAAAGCCGGACTGCCTCAATTCGCCATGCCGAGGCGGCGATAACGTACGGCCAGGACGATGCGCTGGCGCTCGCTTTCGCGGGATTCGTCGTCGGCATGGACAAGCATGATCGGGCCGCGGCCTTCGCCGCCTTCGAGGCCTCGCTCGCGGTCAGTCCCTCCTTGGCCGTGACCTATATCCTCGGCAGCGTCATTCTCTCTTTTGGTGGAGAAAGCGAGCGCGCGATCGAATGGGCCGACCGCGGCTTGCGCCTCAGTCCGTTCGATCCCTGGCGCTCCTCCGCCTTCGTGGCCGTATCTGCCGCGCATTTCAAACTTGGCCGATACGAAGAAGCGATGACAGCCGGGCGCAAGGCGGTTCAGTCCGCGCCCGGGTTTCCCCTGTGCTATGGGGTACTCGCAGCGGCACTGGTCAGGCTCGGACGGCCTGACGAGGCCAAAGCTACGGCAGCGCGGGTCGTGGAATTGCAACCGGGATTCCGCTACGGCCAGTTCTTTTCAGCTTCGGGCTGGGCGCCGGCGTTGACGGCCGTCATGAGCGAGGCGTTCCGCGAAGCCGGGCTGCCGGATTAGCGGGTCTCAATTTGTTTTGCCCGCATATGCAGCGATAGCACATTTGCTGCAGTGCACGAGGCAGCTGTTAGCCCCATAGCGGACGCGCCGGTGCCAAAGCCGTGGCAGCTTTCGGGGGTAAAGCGGCCACGCCTCAGATTAGGTCGCGTGGCAGCTACATCGGCCTCAGCAAATTCGTGTAACGAAACGTTATGGAATTTCGGTCGGCGAGATTGCCCTACTCCGCCTTGACGTTAGCCGCCTGGATCACCTCACCCCACTTCTCGGTGTCTTCGGCAATGAACCTGCCGAAGTCGGCGGGTGTCATCGATTTCGGGACGCTTCCTACATTAGCGAATTGTGCCATGATCTTCGGATCGCTGACGCTCGCAGTGATCTCTCTGTTCATCTTGTCGATGATCTCGACAGGCGTGTTCTTTGGCGCGACTACACCGTTCCAAACGATTGCCTCGTAACCCGGTACAAATTCACTGATGGTCGGAACGTCTGGCAGCGCCTGCAAACGTGTCGCACTGGTCACTGCCAAGGCGCGCAAACTGCCCGCCCTGACCTGCTCGATCGTCGTAGGTATCGGACTGAACACTAATTGCACCTGTCCGGCGAGCAAATCGGGCACGTAACTGTTGCGGTAGTGCACTGGGACCAACTGAACTCCGGTCATCGTCATGAACAGCTCGCCGGCGAGATGAACGGAACTCCCAATGCCAGCTGTAGCCATATTAATCTTGCCCGGATTGGCCTTCGCATAGGTGATGAGATCAGGGACGGTCTTGGCCGGAAACGATGGATTAACCACTATGGCTAGCGGAGTACGCGCGATGCTTGCGACCGGCGTGGTGTCGCGGATGAAATTGAATTTGAGTTTGTCGTAGAACGTCGCGTTGATGGCATTCGTCGACGTGGCCATGAGAAGCGTGTAGCCGTCTGGCAGCGCCCTCACGACCCGTTTCAGTGGCGAGGTTTGTCCCCGCGCCAGGCTGATCTTCGACGATGAATTGCTGCCCGAGCCGCTCCGACAGCCGTGGACTTAGCAAGCGTGCCAGGATGTCGGTGAGGCCGCCGGCAGGGAAGCCGACAATCAAGCGCACCGGCCATGCACGGATAGGTTTCCGCGCGTGCGATGCGCAGGACGGCCGGCAGCGCGGCGGCGCCCGCTGCGAGATGCAGAAAACTTCGGCGGGGAAGTTTTATGGCATTGCCCATGCGCTTGAGCGCCTTCCGCAAATGCGGAGGTTCCCGAACCTGTCGATTTATCTTCGGAATGCTCGCCCGCCGGAGGCACAGCCGCTGCCTTTGGTTTCACGGAACGTCGGCATGTTCCGCCGGCAGCTCTTTGCCGAACCTACACCAATCCGCTGGGCGCGTGTAGGGGAGCGATGTCGCCTCTTGGCCCTTAGCGGACGCGCCGACCGGCGACTGCCGCGGCAGCTTTCGGGGGCAAAGGGGGCAACAGGAATTGGAGCGGTCGCGGCAGTTTTTGACCCGAAGCGGGGCATCCAGCGCCTCGTTCGATCATCTCGTCGGCGCGGAGTAGGATGAAACCCGGCAGCGTCACTCCGATAACCTTAGCGGTTCCTTCCGCGAGCTTCACCTGAGCCGCCGCCTTGGGGAAATCTCAGGCCTTGATCTGCGCCAGTACGCCGGCGATGTCACCCATGCCCCAATGCTCAGCGATCTTGCCGGCCGTCACGCGGAAGATGTCGCAGGAGGTGAAGTGCAAGCTTTTCCC
>CAWEMR010000019.1:0-30034 GCA_963810085.1 uncultured Alphaproteobacteria bacterium
CGGTCTGTCGCCTACAAGCATATGGATTTGAGCGACGGCTACCGGCCGGTTTGCAACGACCGGTGTTCAGATGTGTCGCTTCAGGGTCTTCATTTGGGCTGCACGCTCGGATCGCCTCCGGGAGCTCCCGGTGGCCGAAGAACTGAAGTGTCGCCAGTTTTTGGCGTCGGCGCCGCCATGCCGGAGTCGATCTCCGGTGGGCAGATAACCCCTGCGTTAATTTGATCGTGCTCAAGCGATTTGTTTGATCGCTCCTGAGGGGTGCAACCTTTGCCGTTGGTGATCGATGTTTGTGCGAACCCAACGGAACTTGCCGCTAAGAGTATTATTGCAGCTACACAACCCTGTTTCAGGATATTCATCGACCATTCCTCTACGCGGTTCCTCTCCAATAACGCTCCGAGAAACGGCGAGTTCCCAGCGACATGGACGTTAGCGGGGAACTAACGGACGGACGTCAGAGCATCTGGAATAAGGCGCAAACGGTCATGCAGCAAATGGAGTTCGGGTCGCGTTATAATTCAGATGAAAGCAGAACAAGTCACGTGGCAGATAGAAGCAAAACTACGGGCCGCGGCGGAAAGAGCCGCGGCAGCTGAAAATTGTTCCCTTGCCGAACTGATCAAAAGGCTTCTGGTCGAGCATTACAAAATGCACTCTTCGACTCTTCTTCCTTCGGCACCACGCACTAATGCGGCACCCAAAGTCGCTGAAATGGAGGCTAATGCAATTGATCATCTTCGTGACAAGACTCTGCCACCACAGGAACAACGACGTCGCAAAGATAATCTAATACGTGGCCCGAGCGAGTTCCGTGATATGCGTCGGAAGTGAATTCTGACCGAAACCACACGTCGTCAGGCCCGATCAGATGCCCGATTTATGTTTTCTGAGGTGAAGCAGGACGTACGCGTATTGGACCGTATGATTTGGCTCACCAATCGCTTCAAGTCTGAATTCTCCGGCGGTTTGAAACGTCTGCACGCCTTTGCCGGGCACAATGGTGGTTCGAGACATGTTGCCATCGGGCGACGTCCAATGCACCTTGGTCTCCGCATCGGCCTCCCATATCGTGAGTATGACGGTATGCTGCTCGGCGTCATCTACAATGACTTTTGGTGCTACGCCGACTTGCAAGGTGCCCGTTCCTAGCGACTCGAATTTGTCGATCTGGCCAAAATCGATCTCTTGCGCGGAAGCGTGCGTTGTCAAATCGGATTGCGCGAATGAAAATACCAGAGCCCCAATCAAAAGCGCGCTAAGTTTCGCGTGAAAGCCGTACCATAACCATCGCCGCCGACGTTTACTGAGACGCCTACGATTAGATTCAACGGCTTGCCGATAAACATCGAAATACGCGCCTAAGGCGGAGGCAGCTTCACCTTTTAAAAGTTCCTCCATATAGGCGAAATGCGCACGCACCGCTGCCAACTGCTTTTCCGCGACCATAAGGCGGGCCTCGGCTGCGGTTAATGTGCCGGTGAGGGCTTGCGCCATTCGAGCGCTGATAACCTCGCGAACTGCGGAATTGTGCTCACCGATGTGCGGCGACGAATTCCTCCGAGGCCGTCGAATGAATGTCGATAACGCTTGAAATCGCCGTTTAATCGTCATGGCTCAGGTAGAGGTGTTGATGAGCAATAAAACCCTCTTCGAGCCATTGAAGTTCCACTCCCTGGCTCATCAATCCGTACCTTGTTTCATGTCCGCTTTATCCCCAAAAGCTGCCGCGACTGCCGCTGACCACGAGGCAGCTAAGGGCCATAAGCCGACACCCTTCACGATCTCGATGGCGCGTTAACGCCCTTACAACCTATACGCTCGTATCGTTCCTATCCGACGTAGTACAGCGTATGATTCGTTTATCACTGACATACGAAATCGCGTCAGTGGTTGAGAGACGCGCCCACGCTCCCCACCGAGCGGTAGACCCGGAGCGCCCTTATGTCTCAGGTATTGATTGCGATTGTCGATGACGACGAAGCTGTGCGCGAAGCGACGAAATCGCTCGTGCGATCTGTGGGCTACAACGCTTCCACGTTTGGCTCGGCCGACGAATTTCTCGAATCCGAGCAAGTCCACGATACATCATGCCTCGTCACCGATCTGCAGATGCCGGGATTGAGTGGCATTGAATTGCAAGACCACCTAGTCGCCCGAGGTCATTGCATCCCCACCATTGTCATGACTGGCTATCCTGATGATAGCGTGCGGGCACGCGCCATGAAGGCCGGAGCGGTGGGCTTCCTCAGCAAGCCATTCATGGACGACGAGTTGATCGCATGTATCGACAAAGCCTTGAAGGCTGCCTGACACCAAACCGATCGTAGCTGAGGTGGTTTGCTCATGGCCTTAAACGGAACTGCCACATCATTTCGGCTTATGATCGCGTATCACCATCGAGCCCTTGCGCAGAGTTGCTCTTCGCGAGCAACCTCCGCAAGCCGTCTAAATGCTGTTCATGGGCTGATAGGATGCCAATCGTACTATGGAGAAGCCGTTCGGCGTGCCTTGTGTCACCCCCCGTTATTGCGCAACCGCGCAATAAACTTGTGGTGCTGCTGAATGAAGGCTTCCGTCTCAATTACATGCCGTTCGGCTTCGGCTATGTGTCTGAGGAGAAAATCGCGGTCCATGTCGCCGACATAGGCGATCAATTGCGATTGCGCGTGCCCAAATTTGGGCATCCCAAAGGCAGACATTGCTGCACGCGACTTCGATGTCCGCTAGGGGCCAACAACTGACACTGCAGATTAGACTTTGAAATGAAAGAGGCCACCAACTTGAGGCGGCCTCTGCACCGCCAAGCGCAATTCTTTTGTCATCTTGCAAGCAACGCGCGCGAAGGAAGCTTGGCAGCATGTCGCGGCCGAGCTCGATAAGGCCGCGGCCGGCGCAGATCCTGCCGACGTGTCGGTCGCCCTGCGATTGATGCTGCAGCTTGAGCGTGCGCGAAGGAATTACGCGCGACGAGAAGAGGCTGCCCTCAGGATTGGGCAGCCTCTCCAATGTCGTCTACCACTCGTTCCAGCGATCGTCACGCCAGTAGCCGCGACCTTCGTGCTCGTGGAAGACCACTGCAGGACCAGGAGCCCAAGCGTCGTCATGAACAATCACACGAGCAGTCTGCGGGTAGTCATAATCCTCATGGGTGTGCCAACACACGTTGCCAGTACACACGATTGCGGCCGAGGCGCTCATCGTTGAGACTGCCAAAACGCCCGCACCCAACATGGCACCAATGAGTGTCTTCTTAATCGTCGTCATGCTTGAAACCTCCGTCAATGTTTCCAATGCGACGTAAACACTGGGCACTCTTTTCCGTTCCGATTCTCGGCTGCTTGTTGTTGCACTTTTCTGATTTGTTCCGGCGAACCTATCTCAGCGGTAAGCGTTTAGAGCACCGCATAGCATACGGTTTGCTCGCCGCTTCGCTTGCTCGCCAGCTTCCCGTGATGACGCAGTTGGTGCTGAGCCTGGAAGGCGTCGAGTGCCGGCCGTCGCGATAAGGGTGGGCTCGCTGCGAGCGGAACCCTAGTGTCAATCCCGCTGCCGCGGCAGTCGGCCAACGGCATGTCCGCTACAGGCCAATACCGGACTCATGCACTGCAACAATCTTCATCAAACTGTAACTTCGCAACAGGAGAGAGTTTCATTCGACGCATCTTCTACTATTTGGAGGGGCGAGATCCTTTTGAGGCTGGCCTCGCGTTCGTTCGCGACTTTGTCCCAAGCCTTAGCCATCAATTCCAGTGGCGTGCTTGTCTTGCGGGCGGTGAGTTCGAGGGCCAGCTTCCGGCAGTCCTTGGCAAATTGCCGGTATTCTTCAACGGTTTTCATGATGTCTTCCGGGTCGGTTTCTTCGTGACGTCCCGTGGATCTAATTTTTGCAAGAAACGACGATTTCAAATCGGACACCAAGAGGATCGCTCAACCAGGTGTCCGTGCCCCTAAGCTGCCCGCATAGCGAACGGATGAAGCGCATTCCCAGATGGCCGTCATGGGAAATGTCAAAATCCTCGGGAAATCCCACGCCGTCGTCTTCATACCTCATCGTTAATTCATCTCCGGTGCGCGTGCAGGATATTGTGATCTTCACCGGCAAACCCGCGGGGTGCGCGTATTTCAGGGAATTGGAAAAAAGTTCAGCCGCGATGAGGCCAAGCGGTAATGCTATTTTGAATGGCACCAAGAGTTCGGAAGAACAAGCAACTGAAAATGAAGTCGAGCTCGGCGCGAGTGCGCTGCTCAATCGCTCGCAGATTTCTTGCAAATAGTCATTGAGACATACGCGCCGTTGTTGGAAGCGGCAAAAAGTCGATGAAGCTTGGCGACAGTCTCAATGCGATCCGCGATTTCCATCAAGAAAGTTTGCGTATCATCGACATCTTGGCTGGCCCGAGCCCGCACTCGAACGAGGCCGCTGATTGTCGCCAAACTATTTGCGATCCGGTGATCGGCTTCTTGGCTTAGCTGAAAGCGGGGCTCCGCATCAGCAGTGACCAAAGTGAGAAATGACATGGCCTACTCCTGTGGCCAGCTCCCAAGTAGATAACTTGTGCTTTATTCTTTAAATTTACAATATCTATTTCATGTTCAACTTAGGTTACTTGCTGATCTTGTAATAAGTTAGTAGTATAAGTAAGATCTGGTCGACTGCTACACTTGCAAATAGCGCAGACGTTCGCGGCTTCAGCTCAAATTGCACCGTTAGCCCAAGATTGGCAGACCACGCATCTTGCACATTGAGCTAAGTATTGAGTATGATTAGTTAGTTGAGTAGAGCGGTTGTTGTCGAATGGAGGCGCATTATGACGACCGATCCCCGAGGCGAACGCCTGCAAATTATGCTGACGAAAGAGGAATTAACTGCGCTTGATAATTGGCGGTTCAAGCGGCGTATGCCGAGCCGTGCCGCGGCGGTACGCGAATTGCTCCGCCGGGGCTTGAGTGCCGAAGGCTTTGCTGTCGCTGATGGCAGTACAAAATCCGGTGATTTCGGTGTGGTCGCCGATGCCCAGATAGGAGCGGCAAAGAAAAAGCAAGCCAGCGAGAGCCAAAATTAAAAATCGCTGTGCAAGCGCGGTCACGATGCCTTTCGATCGGTTGCGATCTTCGTCGCCGTGTTCGTAGTAGCTCGATCGTGAGCTAAGGCACTCGCCACGTTGGTGGGAGTGCTCTTTGGGGTAAAAGGTCGAAATGCCCGCGGCATTTAAATCCCTCTCCGGACTCTATTTTAGCTTGATCGCAAGCACCGTATTCGCCGCGCTGTTGGTGGCGGGCACCTTTTGGTTTTCGGCGCTTCGGCAAGCCGAGGTTGAAGCAGTGGAGCACACGCTCTCGGTCCGCGATCAAATTGCGGGCGTCATAACCTTATTGGGCAACGCAGAGACTGGTCAGCGTGGTTATATTCTGACGGGGCGGGAAATCTACCTTGCCCCGTATGAAGCGGCAGTTACTGAATTACCCGGTGCGCTCGACAAGTTAAGCGCACTTGTTGGAGGTGACACCCAGCAGCAGTCCGTTGCTCGCATGCGGCAATTAACCCTGGAGAAGCTGCGCGAATTGAGCAGCACCATTGATCTTCGCAGGGCTGGCAAGTTGGAGGAAGCTTTGGCAATCGTGAACAACGACACCGGCCTTCACCTAATGGATGATTCTCGTGCTCTCGCCAGAGAGATGGTGAATGAAGAAAATCGGTCGTTGTTAGAGGGAGAGGATCGCGCGGCCAAGTGGGGCAGTTCGGTGCGGATTGCTGCTGCAACGGCCTTTTTTTTGGTCTGCGGGGCGGGAGTGCTCGGCGGCGTATTAGCAAGGCGCTCTTTTCGGGAGGTCGTCGCCGCAAACGATCAACTGATGAAGCAAATAAACCAACGGGAGGCGGCTGAAGCCCAGCTACGCCAAGCGCAAAAGATGGAGGCCATCGGCCAACTTACTGGCGGCGTCGCGCATGACTTCAATAATATGCTTGCTGTAATCGGTAGCTCTCTCGATCTGATGCGGCGTCGCATTGCAAAAGGTGATTTTGGTATTGAGCGGTTTATGGAGTCGGCACAAAAGGCCACCGACCGCGCAGCCACTTTGACACACCGTCTTCTTGCGTTTGCGCGACAACAACCGCTCCGACCGGCAGCCGTCGACGCCAACAAGATGATTGCCGAAATGTCTGATCTGCTGCGCTCGACGCTCGGTGAGCAGGTCCGCATCGAAGTGGTATCCGCCGCCGGCTTATGGACGACCCATGCAGATGCCAACCAGTTGGAAAGTGCCATTCTCAACATCGCGATAAATGCACGCGATGCCATGCCCGAGGGGGGCAAGCTAACTATTGAGACCGCCAACTCTTTTTTGGACGACGCTTATTGCAGACAGCAAGTCGAGGTGGACCCCGGACAGTACGTAATGATAGCGATCACTGACACCGGCGGGGGTATGCCACCAGAGGTCGCCTCCCGTGTCTTCGATCCCTTTTTCACCACCAAGGCAGCGGGGAAGGGAACCGGGCTCGGACTGAGCCAAGTCTTTGGCTTCGTCAAACAATCTCGTGGTCACGTTAAAATCTATTCTGAAATTGGCGCTGGGACGACCGTCAAGGTTTACTTGCCAAGAAAAACAGGCGGCGGCGAAGCTAGCGAGCGCCAATCGGTGCAGCCGGAACAGGTAGGAAATCCCAGCGAAGTGATCCTCGTCGTAGAGGACGATCCGTTGATGCGGCGAACCAGCACCGAAGCGTTGATCGAACTTGGATATACGGTGCTAGAGAGCGAGAATGCCGCCGCCGCGCTCTCGGTGTTGCAAAGCAGACCAGATATTACATTGCTGTTCACGGACGTTGTGATGCCGGACGTCAATGGGAAGAAGCTCGCCGACGAGGCTTTGAAGCGTACACCAAATCTCAAGGTGCTATTCACGACTGGTTACACGCAAAATGCGGTGGTGCACGGCGGAGTACTCGACCCGGGGGTGAACTTCCTGAGTAAGCCCTTTTCCCTAAAACAACTTGCTGCCAAGGTGCGAAGGGTGCTGGACACTTGAATAAATCAAGCCATGCGGCGGCTTTGGGTAAAAAGCTGCCGCGGTGCTGTCAACGTGGGATGATGTCCGGTTTACCTCTGAAAGCGGACTCGGCTTGGGCTACCGCGATGTCCGCTAAGGGCCATTAGCGACATCATGCTTTGTGGTTTGATATGAAATAGGCCGTCAACTAGGCGGCCTGCGTCACGTGGATCGCCTAATCGGCCTTGATGCCTCTGCCAGCTTGAGCCATTCGGCGGCCATTTCGCCGATTGATGGTATCCATTTCCTGGTCCGATAGTGCGGCGTATCGAGCGTATGCCTCTTCAATTCTATCCATCAGAGCTGCACGACCAAGGCCAGTGAGGCCATCGTGAAGCGCCATGTGTGCTCGACCCTCGCCTGCGACATCTGTCGATCGGTGATATCCTCGTGCATTGACACCCATCCACCCTCTGCCGTCGGCCGATGAAGCACGGCGATAAAACGCCCGTCTATCAAGGACTGAACGATTTCGAACGGCTTATTTACGGCTTCATCGTCGAGCCATTCGTTGATATGGCGTGTCTTCCGGCACACTATTGTTGACAACACGGCGTTCGATGATGGCGCGCAGTGGCGTACCAGGCTTGGTATGCTCTTCACCCAATCCATATATCTCAGCGTATTTATTGCAGACGATCAATCGGCGTTCGGCGAGGGCGAAGTGAGATTATCTCCCCCGGTTTCGAGCTCTCAAGACGAGAATGATAAACAGTAATTTGTAGATCGCTTGCATCGCAATCCGCTCCGAATTAGACGCGAATACTCGTATCAAATTAACTTTCCAGCTTGGTGATGGTTCCTTTTGGAACATCGTGCCAAATTGAGGAGTCGGATGGGCGGCGCCGCGACCCCCAGTCCCCCTCGCAAGCGAACAAAGAGTCGTGTGAACTGGTATGCTAACTGAGGCAGAGCCGGAACAATAACCTATTTGCCGCTGTTACTGGACGAGCCCTATTCAGGAGGAAACCAGTATGGCTAGTGAGAAAAATCTGCGTGAGCTGTTCCACGATACATTAAAAGACATCTACTTCGCTGAAAAGAAAATCCTCGGCGCGCTTCCCAAGATGGCGAAAGCCGCCCAGGCTAAAGAACTCAAGGCCGCCTTCGAGAAACACGAGACTGAAACCGAAGGGCACGTCGAGCGCCTGGAGAAGGTTTTTGAGGAAATCGATGCCGCCCCGCGTGGCAAGACGTGCGAGGCCATCATGGGCATCATCGAAGAAGGCCAGGAAGTCATGAAGGAATACAAGGGCACGCCAGCCCTTGATGCCGGCCTGCTTGCGGCGGCTCAAGCGGTTGAACACTACGAGATGTCGCGTTACGGCACGTTGAGGACTTGGGCGGAGGAACTAGGCCTCAGCCAGTCTGTGAAACTTCTTGACGACACGCTGGCCGAAGAGAAGAAAACCGACGAGACGTTGACGCACCTCGCCAAGACCAACGTAAATCAGCACGCGGAAGCGGCCTGAACACATGGCTTTCCAACAGTCAAATAAAAAGAAAACACCCGTCATCCCTGAGCCATCGCCGCGCTTTATTCTGTGGAGCGTGGTAGTGGCCTTCTTTTTACTGGCGGGGGTAGTTGTTTTCGATTATGCGACCGGCCAATGGCCCGGCACTGTCTCTGCGGACAACGCGGAAAATCACAAATGACGTTTGCCTAGCAGCGTTTGCCCTGACCCGGGCCGGACTTCGACTGTCGGAACTTTTTGAGCGATACCTTCTTGGTACATGTCGATAAGGGTTCCGCTGACCGAACCGAGAGTTGTTTGATGCAAATTCGCGCCGGCTACGAAATTGCCTACGATTGTCCGCAGCCGACGCCGATGATCCTGACGTTGAGCGTCCATCCGTCGCGCATCGCGGATCTGGTGACGCTTGATCGGATGCGGCTCGATCCGCCGATCGTGCCCAACACTTATCACGACAGTTTCGGCAATTTCTGTCATGTTATCCGCGCGCCCGCTGGTCGGCTGACGATGTCGGCGGACTTTTTGATCCGGGACAGCGGCGAGCCGGACGCGATCGCGCCGCAGGCCGAGCAGCATCCGCTCGAAGTCCTGCCGGTGGAAGTTCTGCTCTATCTACTCGGCAGCCGCTATTGCGAGACCGACCGTTTGTCGAATGAGGCATGGTCCCTGTTCGGGCAGGTGCCAAAAGGCTGGCCGCTCGTTCAAGCGATCTGCAACTACGTACACGACCGCATCAAATTCGGCTACGAGCACGCCTGCCCGACCAGAACCGCCTGGCAGGCGCATGCCGAACGGCACGGCGTCTGCCGCGACTTCGCACACCTCGCCATCACGCTGTGTCGCTGCATGAACATACCGGCACGCTATTGCACCGGTTATCTCGGCGACATCGGCGTGCCGGCCGACCCCGCGCCGATGGATTTTTCCGCTTGGTTCGAAGTCTATCTCGGCGACCGCTGGTACACATTCGATGCGCGTCACAACATGCCGCGCATCGGACGCATCCTGATGGGGCGCGGGCGCGACGCCACCGACGTCGCCATCGTCACCTCGTTCGGCCCGTGCACCATGGTAAGCTTCAAGGTCGTCACCGAGGAAGCACCGGCAGACGGCCGCGGCACGTTCCGCTAATTAAAGGCAATCTCGTTTGACGATCTAACCGGGGCTTGTTGGTAGCGATCACCGAGGTCTGCTGGCGATATCGAAGCGGATTGATAAGTCGTGGCCGGTTTTCCGTAGTATAATGAGTTTCGGCCACAACAGATGCGTGGACGCAATCAAATAAAGACCGCGACGGACTGAGCCGCGCGGTCATCGTCGCGAACGCGATCGTTCCACGCTCGTTCTGCGTGGCCCTGGCAGACGATTGAGCAGATCGGAGCCATCATTTGGTGCAGGTTCAGACGTCGCCAAACTCCAGCTCACAACAGTAAGACTGGCAATATAGATCGCGATCGTGAAACCTAACGGGGAAGGGAGCATCGTCCCAAATCCGTGAATGTGAGCCCAAATCTGAAGAGTCGCGCCGAGGCCATCGACCATGGCCGGTACGCCTACAACCCAAGACACGCGAATCGTATCGCGGTGCGGTTACTCTAGAGCTAAGCCTGCCACATACGAATTTCAAGGAAACATACTCTTTTTCGTCACATGGCCCGCTCGCGAACTCAGCCGTGGAAGCCGATCGACTGCAGTGCTATTTTCCAAAGCTGGCCAGGATCGCGCTCGCCCGTCTGTGCCGCAGCTACCAGCCGCTTCCCAATAATTCTGCGCAAGTCGGAATAGCGGTCGCCGTGGAAACGAGCAGTAGCTTTGTTATAGGCGATCTTGATGGCTGTTGTAGTTTCAGGATCGAGGACGATCTGAGAATGACCGATGTTTTGGCTCATTATCTCCGCTCCTGAAAACCATGCGCTTTCTAACGCGGCATGACAATTGCGGTTCCGGAGCACTCCGAATGTTCGCCAACTCTACGTGTATGATCATTTGGAATGGGAGCGGCCGGGAGCCATAGCGAAGCCCCGGCGTTGTGGAGCCTCACACCGGGACTTCTCGGACAAGGCGTGGTTCTGGGAGAACCGCCCTTTCCTGACGGTCAACGCAGATTGTCGTTTCCCGTTCGACCGGTAACATCGGGGGCTGCGATTATGTGTCTCGGTACGTCTTTTGAACTAGGGTTTCGCCCGCAGCGACCCCGTATAGGGGCATCACCGGCAGCGGCCTTTGGTCAGGCATCGGTGACTGAGGGGTCGTGCTCCCGCCTGTAACGGGCGAGCCACCCATGACAATCTTTCAACCCGTTACCCCTTATTCAAATTCGATCATCCGGCCTCCAGCAAGTGTGGAAATAGAATGTTGTTGGCGCTGATCGTGCCGGATAAACCGGATCACGAGGTGCGCACGTTCGAGTGCATCATCTGCAAAAGCAGCGAATGCTTCGTGGTTAAATACAGGTAGTCCCGCTGCGTTATCTGGCGCAATTTAATTAGCGGCGGCGGGAACCGGCCAACGTCAATCAGGTTAGGGATTCGGACGGGCGCCACCCGCCGTCATAGGCCCCCCAGCCATTCCCCCCGACCCGCGGCGTCGCCCGTCCACCAGAGCGATGTGGGATAATAAGAACGACCTTCACCGCGCCGAGGACCTTGTCTTGGAAGCTCGTCGCATTGTGCAGCAACAAAAAGGCCTGATTGTCCGCCTGAGGGCGGCCGGGGTAGATACGTCGGATGCTGAGCTAATACTTCGCTTATTGCAGAGGAACTTAGGGCGTTTCGAGGAGCACCGAAACTCGCTCAACGCGAAGAGCTGAATTCGGTCGTTTCATGGTTGCATTGCCACTGCTGCATCCGGGCCGCTTGTTCCGCGTTAGCGCGCGATATGTCTTTTGCTAACGGAATGCCTCGATTGGGCTCGCACCGCGAAGTCTAAGTGTGCGTTTGACGCCGATAATTCACTCAATCTGTCAAACACGAGGACTCGCCGGGCTGCGCGATCTGGATTGACGACCCGAGCCGAGTATTCCGTGCACCGGTCTTTTCCTCTACTTAGAGAGGACTTCTAAGCGGCCGATTTCGCGTCGACGAGGGCTTTTTCGGGAAGCTGATGGCCGTGAATCAAATCGTGGATCGTGCTTAGTTTCTCGACTACCGGCGGCGACAGGATAAAGGGATAGATATCCTGCAGTCCCATGGTCCGGTTGAGGCTGTTGAGCGCATTGCTTAACGGGATCCATGTGTCGATCAAAGCCGACGGTTCGTGCACTAGATACGGATCAAAATCGACCCGCGCGTCGTATTCGCCGGGCTGCGCCAGACGCGGATGCACGTACATGCCGAAGGCGCGCGCCATTTCGAGCGTATCGACGATGTGCAGATAATGCGCCCAAGTCTCGGCGAAATCCTCCCACGGATGCGACGTCGCGTAAGCGCTGATGAAATTTTCCTGCCAGTTTGGTGGTGCTCCATTGGCGTAATAGGTCTTCAGCGCCTCTCCGTAATCCGCGGTCTCGTCCCCGAAAATACTGCGGCACGCCTCCAAACGACCGCCGTCGCGCACCAGCACGTCCCAATAAAAGTGTCCGACCTCGTGGCGGAAGTGGCCAACCAAGGTGCGGTAGGGCTCATGCATGATGGTGCGTCGTTTCTCGCGCTCGGCGTCGTCGGCCTCCTCCAGCGCCAGCGTGATGAGGCCGTTGTCGTGCCCGGTCAGGACGCGCGGCCCGTCGACGTGCGCCGCGCTCGCCAAAAAATCGAACTGCAGGCGCAGATGGCCGTTCAAGTCCTTCTCGTCGAGCGGCAGGTGAAGCTTCATTAACGTGTAGAACAGCATGTGCTTGGCGACCTCAATCTTGCGCCAGGCGGCGACATTCTCGGGATTGCTGGTGTCGGGAACGGTCCGGTTATGACGGCAGGTGACGCAGTAGGTGTCGGACGAATTGGCATCGACCACCCAGTTGCAGACGGCGAATTCGGCATTGGCGCAAAAACGATAAAGCGTCTTGTCCACGGCGAGCGCCCGCCAAATGCCCTGCTGCGCGTCGCCCTTTTGCTCCAGCGCCGACAAATTCATGATCTCGGGGATGAAGCCAAGTCGGCGCGAGCACTTCACGCAACGATCATTTTCAAAATAGAGCAATTGCCCGCAGCGCTGGCATTTGAAGAGCTTCATCGTCGTCTCTCGAGCGTTTCTAAGGTCCGATCAATGGCGCCTCGGCCAAAGCGGCGAATTGTTCCTGTCGGCGTGACGATCGACCCCATGGAGCCACAATAGACGACGCCACTGTGTACGAATCGTTCCGCACCGGTGGCGAAGTTTATCAGCGGCCCGCATCGACACCTGGCGAGATGCTGCGCGAGATGTCACGCTGCGGCACTCTCAGGACGTGGGCGCAGGAGCTTGGCTTAGATGACGCGGTGCGGCTGCTTGTGCAAACGCTCGACGAAGAAAAGAAGACCGACGCGGCACTGACGAAGATTGCCGAATCTGTGGTCAATCAGCAAGCGGAAGCGGCATAAGACTCTATACGGTTCAAGTCATGCAGAAGGCATCTCACGCCCGGTGGAGCGAGGTGCCTTTTATGTTCAATGATTTGACGCGACAAAAACCCGGCTTGAGGCCGGGTTTTCTGTATCATGCGTGATGTCAGAAATTACTTCTGGGTCTGCTGGCCCGGTTTATTGTCGCCTTGCTGGCCGCCCTGACCGGGGTTCTGGGTCTGCTGGCCGGGCTTGTTTTCTTGGCCACCACCCTGCTGTCCGCCCTGACCGGGATTCTGGGTCTGCTGGCCCGGCTTTTGATTGCCCTGGTTTTGTCCGCCCTGGTTTTGCTGCCCGCCTTGATTTGGATTGTTCATTTTGATGCCTTTGGTTTTGTGGGAAGTAGAGCGGTAACTCCCTGCCACTGAAGCGTTCCTCCGATGCATCATGCTGAGGTGGAAGATCTTTAGGTCATGTCATTTAACGCTTGATTTGAGATCGGCGCCCGCCTCTTAGACGCGCGAGTTCAAAGACGTTTTGATTACGGGAGTTATGGGAGCAACGCCCGCGCGGACCCTTTATGCAGCGGATGCCGCCCCGCATGCTGAAACCGCCGTAGTACGGGTTTCCGACAGCTCCCGCGTAACCTCGCGATCGGTTCGGTCAGATTGAGCAGGAAGTTGAAAAGGATCGTAAGCGTTTTCCAAAGCTCGAAAGGATATGACGAACGCGTCGAGTCGGTCTGAATGGTTGATTTTCGTTGTGTGTCCGTGTCGCTTTACCCCCACAAGCTACCGCAGCCGACGCCGATCAGCGTGTCCGCTGTGGGCTAAAAGGAGACGGCCGGTGCATTGCCAATTAGCTCGTGGCATGACGGGAAAATGGCAGCGTCAGTGTTGCCGTCGACCCATGGCGATTGAACTCCTAGAGCCCTGCTGTGTTATCGGACCGGAGGCTAATCCATGAACGATGCGATTAGGCCGGTGGCATCAGACGCACAGAATGGCCAATCGCCTGGAGTTTGCGCGACCAATGATGCGACGAGGCGCAGGCTTCGATACCGACCAGGCACGGCGGTAGCCGCTGGAAGAAGGTCATCACGTAGCGTCGCTTGAGCTGCCGGCGGATGACTACATTACCCTCCGCATCGACGCCGTGGACCTGAAAGACCGACTTCGCGATATCCAGACCGATTGTCGTAACCGTTTGCATAGCTAGCTCTTCCAAATCGTGGGAGCCTTAACAGCGCCCACATCCATGGCGCTCGCGCGCCGGGTGGAGGAGCCGTCCACAGCATCAATAGGAGACATTCCTCCGGTGGCTTGTGATATTAGAGAGCCGCCAACTGAGGCGGCACAGGACCGGGGATTTGGACGACGCCACTCTGATCCCCCAAAGGATCGCAAAGGAATCCCGACGAAATAACTGTGTTGGAAGGTCACAGAAACGAGGGCGAATGGCGCGTCGAATATTTCGACGATGATGCTATCTTATCCGGCGATCTTCACAGGTCCCGAAGCCAAACAACGAGCGCAGGATTATGGCGAAGCTCTCAAATCTGGCGGCCTAAAACCTGTTCACATCAACTAATGGGGTCGGATGGTCGCGCTGTCATCTTGGTCGCTCGATGGCTTAGTCCGAGCGGTCGCCGTGGACGCAGGGTCTCTAGCAATAAGCGCCGCATCCCTCCATGCTTTGGCCATCTGTAGGAAAATTTCACACTCTTTGTCGGTTTTGGCGCTCTTTGCCCACTCCATACATTCGTCTGCGTACTCTTGAAATTCCTTTGCTAATGACATGACACGACCCCAGTGCGTCGCGTCGCCCGGCGTCGGCTCGGCTCGCGACCATTTTGCAGCGAGCCGAGCCGACCGAGCAACCTTAAGGCTAGGCAGCTTTCCTCTGTTCTATTTTCTGACTGCTATTGGTAGTGCTGATGTCAATCCGGCGAGGCTTCATCGCCTCCGGCACCTCGCGCACCAGATCAATCTTCAAAAGACCGTTCTGGAAGGTTGCCGACGTGACTTGGACGTGGTCGGCGAGATTGAAGATGCGGCGGAACGGCCGCGCCGAAATGCCTTGATAAAGGTACTGGTGCTCGGCCTTTTCGACCTTGCGGCCCTCGACCGTCAGCACGTTCTGTTCGGCGGTGATGCCGATGTCCTCGGCCGCGAACCCCGCCATCGCCAGCGCAATCTGGTACTGGTCGTCACCAGTCCGTTCGATGTTGTAAGGCGGGTAGTTGTGCTCCTCGCCGCTCCAGCGGCTAGTGTCTTCGAGCAAATTAAACAGGCGATCGAAGCCGACGGTGGAGCGCCAAAGGGGGGTCAAATCATAAGTTCTCATAGCCGATCCTCCATAGAGCAAAAGGGTACGAGAGACGCCAGGCACCATTGCCAGCGCCCACTCTTCGGGCCCCCGGAGGGCACCCGAAGCCGCGCCATCGCACGACGCCCAAGGAGTTAGAAAAGGCTCCGCGGATTTCAAGAGGAGCAAATACGGGCCGGCAAAAATTTTTGGCGCTGGGTGCGCCGCCGGACTTGACCGTTTTCAACCCGCGCCTAAATCACTCTTCGCCAAAACGCTTATACGAGGTGGCCTGGGCCCCATCTCACCCAGCCACCTCCTTAGAGAGGAGGAGGACCATGAAGCGCAAGGCTGAGCAAAACACCCAAGATCAATCTGAGGATGTGGGCGACGGATGGGACCTCAACGACCTGTTGCATCCCGCGCAGGCATTCGAAAATCCGGCCGCAGTTGTTAACGATCCTGACCTGACAATTAACGAGAAGCGCGCCATTCTTGCCTCGTGGGCCTCGGACGCCTGCGCCATCGAAGCGGCGCCTAGTCTTCGCGCCGGGCCTCAGGGATCAGCGGTGCGCTTCGACGAGATCATGGACGCCTTGCGGACGCTCGATAAGCAGGCCAATGGCGACAAGTACCGTCGGGTTCTGCGCCGGAAACACATCTTTCGGCGGTCGCCCCGAGAGGGAGACAGCAACGCCGGCGCGCCGCCCCAATGACGCGCCGCCAACCGTGAGGCTGCTATGTTGAGCGTGATAAACGACCGCGTCATCGGTCGCGAAGGAAACATTGTGCTGGTGGATTTCAGCCGGGAGCCTCATCCGCCAGCGCGACGCTTTCCCGGGGCTAACGGTCTGCGCGAGCCAAGCCGCGAGGACTGCAACGCGAGCTTTGAGCCGCTCGCCGACCTGAGCGCTCGCTGCCGATGTTATGCCGCCTCCGTCGCCTGCCGGCCAGGTTGAGCGCTCAACCCCGCAGCCAGCTTGCGATTAATGCGGATCAGGTTTTCAAGATGCACGGGATCGGGCTTGGTCATCAGCGAGAAGATCTCGGCCAGAACGAAGGCGCCGATATTGAGGATGTTCTGCCGGGCGGCAGGCGGGAGCTTGTTTTGATCGCTGCTCACAGCGTCAATGAATATCAGCCACAGACGGCGATTATAGAGCAGTGCTTCGTGCAGGTCGGGCGGGTCTTCGGACCAGCGGTCCCTTACGGCCTGGAGCTGGGCGGCAGCCCGGAGCAGAAGGCTTGCTTCCAGTTCACGACGATCGGCAGTTTCAATGGCGCTCTTGGCGTAAATTTGACTGGCGTATTTTGCGGAACTCATTTGGCCCCCCGCGCTCATGAAAGGACCGCCAATTGAAAAACGGGCGCGTTAAAAATTCGTTCAAAGCCGTTTACGATGTCCCTGTCCACCTTGGGTCATTAGCTGCCGCGGCCGGCTAAAATCTTGGTGTCCGTTTTACCCCCCGAAAGCTGCCGCGACTGGCGCAGACCGCGGCGGCAGCTAAGGGACACAAGTGGGCGTGGCGCGGTCAGCTTCCGATGTCTGTGCTTTACCTCCGAACGCCGTCTCGATGTTTGGCGGGGAACCAACCATACGCCGCCGTATTATGTTCTTTTAACATAATGGGGGTCGGGTAATGGCTCTTGTGCTGATCGTCGAAGACGACGACCAAGTTCGCGTACTGGCGGAATCGTGCCTGCAGGAACAGGGGCATCGAACACTTAACGCTAGCAACGCTGCTGAGGCGCTGGCGGTTCTAGACGTCGCCTCTGAAGTCGAAATCCTTTTTACTGACATCGGTCTGAAAGATGACGTTCAAGGGGGTCTCGATTTGGCGAAGCAGGCTGTCAAACGCCATCCTGATCTCAGAGTGCTGTATACGACGGGGCAAGCTGTTACGGATGGAATGCAGGCCTTATTCGTCGAAAACTCCTGTGTCCTAAACAAGCCCTATACTTTTGAGCAGCTCCAGACGAGTCTGGTTGTACATTTTGGGATCAAGCCGAACTCACGTCAGTAGATTCCACACATCGCAGCCAGAGGCGCTCGGACGCGATGTCTGCTTTGTGTCATTAGCTGCTGCGACAGGCCCCAGTCTTGATGTCCGATTTACCCGCGAAAGCGGACACGGATCGCGCACTGTGCGGCCAGTGATTGGCCGAATTGGCTTGGCGAAGAGCCTGCAACCGAAGAAGAATTGTTGGCGCTGCTAAGACCGTGCCCGGACGCGGGGTTGGAGATATGGCCGGTCGACAAGGCCGTCGGCAATGTGAGGAACACGGGGATCTCACTCACTCTTGTTGATTTGACTTGCCGCCGCTGCCGGCCGCCCGCGCCCATTGCTGAGAACTCATAATGTCGCCAACAAGCGTTGCCGGCGCGATGCGTGAGCAACATCGGTGCGCGCTCGGCAATCGGAATTTAAGTACGGACACAAAAATGCCCCGGCGCGCTGGGATACAGCAACGGGGCCGGGGCTCTTATGGGAATGATGAACCGGGGGGCAGGTCCCCATGCGCTCTTGCAACTCCGCAAGTCGATCGAGGTTCCTGAACGGGCGACCTATCACGCCTTGGCGCTGCCGCCGCTGGATGAAAAAGACCATCTGACGTCGACATTCAGGGGTGGCTGTGATGGCGATCACGAATATCCCATTGTTTGCTGATGTATTCTGACGAGCGCGGAGGGTAGATCTTAGGTTGGAACCAAACCTGGGATCTTGAGTTTTGGGCTGACGGATTTCTTCGGCATCAGGAGGTCGTCATGTCCAAAGGAAATGATTACCGCAAAGCGGCGAACGAAGCGGCGTCTCGGATCGAGTGGTGCGAAAGGAAATTGTCGTTTGAGCGCAAACGACATAGGGCTCTAAGCGATTTAGCCGACGGAGAGGACTGGCTGGACGGAAAAATAAGTTCGGTGCCGACCACTAAGGACACCGCGAACGAAGGATAGACCGCTGTCGCGGCGCACAGATGCGCCGATTTATTCCGGTTCTTGCTCAACTCCGCTCGGCTGCGAGAGGTGCTCGATCAGATCGGTTAGTGGGAAGAGGGATTTGCTGCGTAACAACATAGTAAGCCGCTGCCCGAGCTGTTCCAAGGCGCGGAAGAAAGGCAAAAAGTTCCTAAGAAGCGGCTAAATCGAACGCTCACGATGCGGTCAGAGCGCTTCGTCTTCATTCGAAAGAGAAACCGTGGTTCGTATTATCGCTCAAGACAGCCCTACAACTTACTTCTTCTCGAGCAGAAGCGTTGCTTCCTTGTGAATCAATGGCTGAATTCTCTCTACGATTTTGGCCAGGAGCCAGGGAAGAACGACCTCCAAGCGAACTCGGTCATCAAAAACGTCGATTGTGCCGCTAACGGATTGCGTAAGGGCGGTCAACCGAAACTGCATGTGACTTCCCGTCCACACTTGTTCCTGAAAGGTAATCACCTGACCAAATTTCGCTTCAACGGCGTTGAAGCCGGACTGTAAGCGGGCTACCGCCTCGGCCCGACCCAGTTCGTGTGGAATGGTGATAACAAGAGGTTGGGACATGTGGCGCAAATAAGTGGAGGGCAATACACGAGGCGTGTCGTAAAAATGCGCGTCGCGTTCACGTAAGTTAGGTCGTAAGTCCCGACACTAAATCCTGCCCATTAGGATCAAGATCAACAGAATAACGACAATCACGCCGAGCCCTCCGCCACCGTAATAGCCCGTACCGTAGAACGGTCCGCCGCCTAACCCGCTAAATCCGCCAAGCAAAATTAGAACTAGGATAACAAGAATAATCGTGCCAACTGACATTGTTTGCCTCCACGGGGCAGCGCAAAATCCAGACAATCGCTTTAAACAATGCCAAAGTGCGATTTTAGTTTCGAACCGCGCGGCGCATTAGGTGCTGCGGGGGAGCAGTTTAGGCGTCAGCGCGTGCCGATTTGTTGGTGCCGCAGCTAGAAACCGGCAAAATTAGCTGCGTCCGCCATCTCTGCTATGGCCGGTTGTCACCCCGGCAGCAGATCAACAATGCTCGTTCGGCGCATAAAGTTTCAGTAGTCGGGATCGATCTGCGGCCATGCGCTCCGGAAGGACGCGCTATATACGTAGGTTTATCAAACCAACGCGGTTTGAACGAAACAAGCTACGCTGCCGAATAAACGTTCCAGTCTGAACTTTAGCTCAGGTCAGCGCGTTGACGCTCCGAGCCCTTATTCGAGCGCAGGAAACCCCATATGTCAGAGAACCGTACTCCCAATTCTGATTTCAACCGTGCTTTCGGAGATGCCAAGAAACAAGCGGCAAGCGTTGCAAGCGAGGCATCGGATGCTGCTCAAAACCTTTATGGACGAGCTGCCGAGAGCGCCTCCGATGTTGCTGATTCCGCCAGAATGGCGGCGCGCAAGACCGCTGGCTCGTTCGAGAAGGCGCTTCGCAACACAATAGAGAACGAGCCGTACACCGCGGTCGCAATTGCACTCGGTCTTGGATGGCTAATCGGCAGAATGCACCGGCGTTTCTGAACTCGGCGCTCCGTTGATTATAGGGAATAGGCCCCCAACAATTTATGGATCGTCTGGTTCCAACTTCGGCAAGATGAACACTTCGCACGTCGCGAAGTCGTTCGCGAAAGCGGATCAACGCTAAAGCGTCGGGTCGAAATAGTGTCTGCTACGGACCACACAAACATTGGCTCTTGGCGTATCCGGGTCGATTTAGGTTGGGGGTAGCATCGACCGTCCCTGATCCCAGTTAGGTCAAGCGTCAGTTTTGCCTGAGCGTAGCGTCGTTTCTTCTTGAATTTACCTACAAGGAAAAGCCCTCAGCGACGCGGTGAAGTGACATAGCGCCCCCGCCGCGCCGACCTGGGCGCCGGCGTGGTCATAGGCCGCAAGCCGCTCGACGACTTCCTGATACCGACGATCGGGCATAAGCGCCAACACTATCGCCGCGACGAGTGGCGACAGCAGCAGGGACAGAAAAAGCCAACCGAGTCCCGAACGGCCGCGACGGGCAGCCGCCACTCCGATCACGATGGCGAGAAGAAGCCAGATGATAATTGCGACGAGCATAGTCATTTCCCAGCAATAGAGTTTAAAGAAGGCTCCGAGCTAAGAACCCCGGCGTAACGCCTCTGGAGTAGTGTGTGCTGCGCGAACGTCTTGCTATCGAGGGGCGATAGAGACTCCTGCGTGGCGCACACGCACTGTGCGTGGCTTGTACAAGCGATCATAAAGCCATCACCCGCGACGTTTGCTGCGCAAACTTAGTGATGAAAGATCAAAAGTAGTACGATTATGACCGGGATCGGCACGCCAAGTAGCCAAAGTAAAATTCCGCGACCCATTGTGTTTCCTCCTCTGAAAACTATGAGGACAATGACTTGGAAACTTGTAAGTTCCCAGTCGACTGCAAGAATGAACCACGTCGAATTTCGGGGTGCATAATGACTTGCTGACTATTTTCGCAGTTCGCGGCGAGGATCGCCGTTCAAATTAGAACTCCGACCCAAAAAAAGGCCTCAGCAATCTACCGAGGCCTTCTTGTTGGGGGCACTTTTACCTTTTGTCGGGTACCCACGCAGTCTTGCCGCTATCGTATTTGAAGCCTGGTGCCGATTTCAAAGCGTCTTTCGTCGTCTCTATTGTCAGGTACGTCTTGTTGTCCTTCGTGGTTTGTTTTACCGCGCTGAACGGCACCGCGACGTCTTTTTCACCCGCGCCGAGGAGGCCGCCGACACCGACAATTAGCGCATTCACCTGGCCGTTATCCGACACCAGCACATCGTCGATCTTCCCGATCTTGGAATTGGAAGGATCGTAGATGTCCTGCTTGTACCAGTCAGAGACCGTCTTTGCGCTGGTAGGAACACTACTCATCAACTCCGCGCGGCCCGCAGCAGTCGATTGAGCGTAGGCGGCGGTGCTAGCGAGCAACGCCGCACTTAAGAACAGACCTGTTTTTTTCATTTTCAGTTCCTCTCTGTAATTGAGTGGACAATTCCCATCAGTTGAAGGTGTTCCCGTATTCCGCAAAAATGTCGCGGTTGATGTGAGCGGGAAGCGTTTCTTCGATACGATCGCAGCCTTAAAGCTGGAGCTGCTTCGAAGCAGCCATCCGCAACAGGAGCATGTTCCGGGCGCTAACCTTGTTCCAGATGATCCCCACCAAGTTGTGAGAAAATCGTGAAATGCACTCGCCGCGTCGGCGTCGCCAAAGCCGTTTGGCAGAGGCGGGTTCGGGTCGGTGTCACCTTTCTTCGCAGCAGGAAGGATGTGTCGGGCATGGTCTCCGGAACCGCTTCGGACCTATCCGATCGATCAAGAACGGCAATGGCCTGCTCGCACCCCGTGAGCGCCTCCGTCTCGTCCGCATCCAGAGGGCATCACCTGACCAAATTTCGCTTGAACGGCGTTGAAGCCGGACTGTCGCGGCTGCGTTCCGCCTCGCGACGGAGGGGATACGACGCCGACGCCAGCAGTTGCGGGAAAGTGTGAGGCCCCGGGAAGGTCAGGCTTCGATCACACGGCAGCGTAGCTTGTTGCGTGCAAACCGCGTTGGTTTGATAAACCAACGTATATAACGCGTCCTTCCGGAGCGCATGGCCGCAGATCGCGGACTTGCGGAAGTCACTAGTGCATTATTCCAGTACGCGCGCTGGCCGATCTTGCTTGCAGTCATGATGCTCGGATTAGCGACAATATATCGGTTTGGCCCGAGCCGCCGACACGCGCGCTGGCAGTGGCTGTCAATTGGCACCGTCGCGGCGGCCGCGGCGTGGATCGTCAGTTCGGCATTTCTCTCCTGGTATCTTGCTACGTATGCTCATTACGACGTGACCTATGGGTCGTTGGGGACCGGCATCGGCTTGATAATGTGGATGTGGGTGTCTGCCATCGTCGTACTTCTCGGCGCGCAGCTGAACTCCGAAATCGAGCACCAGACGGCGACCGAATTCGACCGTCGAACGCGCTAGGCCGCTCGGCAAGCGCGGCGCCGTTATGGCCGATACTGTTGGGGAAGGCACCCTAGATCGCGCATCGTTCGGGCGTGCGCCGAGGAACTACTCCAAGTGGAGATAGTTGTTGAAGCGGTGAATTCGAACGGAGTGACAAATGGATAAGGATCGAATCAAAGGCGCAGCTCACGAGGCCAAGGGCGCGATCAAAAAAGGCGTCGGTAAGCTCACAGGCGACTCCAAGCTTGAAACCGAAGGCGCCGCTGAAAAGAACGCCGGTAGAGTGCAAAACGCCGTCGGTGGTCTGAAGGACACCGCGCGTGAAGCGGTAAAAAAATAAATGATGACCCCAGGACGGAGCCGGCTTCTGCCGGCGTCGTCGTTTGTGATGTGATGAGCAATATTCCCAATCAAACACCAACCGAAATTCCAGATTCGGAAAAGAAGCGCGATAAAGTACCGGATATTGGGCCGCCGGCAGAGCCAATCATCGAGCCGCCTGCGCCCAATCCCTCTCCATTCAAGGAACCAGGAAGAAAGCCGCCACAGAGCGGTCGATGACGAGTGTTTGCTTAGATTTTACTTATGAGGATTGAGATCAATAGGGAAGACCTAGAAATCGAGCCTGCTTGCGCTAATACGCTGGTTGAAGTCGTCTAAAAAAGGGTGGCCCCGGAGGCCACCCTGCAATTCACAACGGAACTATTTTTAATCGTCTTGCCGTTCTTTCTTGATGACAGTCTTTTCTCGGTCTCCGTCGCTATCCTTTTTGATGATCGTTGTCTTGTCGTGATCGCGGTCGCGATCCCGGTCGTGATCGTGGATGCCCACCCCAACAGGACCGACGCCTACACTGACACCTGCATCTTCCGCATTGGCAGGCAGTGTGGCAAAGGCAACTCCTGTTGCCGCAACTAACACAATCACATAACGGCTAATCATCGAACGTCTCCTTCTCCAATAAATTCCATGCAAACTAAATGCTTCATCGTCGGGGATGTTCCAATGCCTGGCCTCGAGGCCGCCGTGCGGGCAGGAATACCAATCAAGCCACCCGGATGCGGAGGTGAGCGTTAGCGCGCGCCTCTTGCGGTGCCGGCATAGGAAAGTTGCGACGTGCTGGACCGACGCGCCTGATTAGGAACTTAAGCCCAGGCTTTGCATTGTTATTTCATTCCTATCAAATAACGAGGCAGTTATGCGCAACAGCGACCGCCAAGTGGCGGAAATCTTTATTCGATCGAAGCAAAAGGCGAGAATCAGAAATCAACGATGCGCTAAAACAAGAAAACGCACGACACGACGCTGCGATGAAAAACTTGCAACGTCTCCGCGCATTGCGGATCGAGCGCGACGCGAAAAATCAAACCGCAGGGGGAGCCAAAAAACGGGCTTGATCATTCGGGACCGGTGTATGTGCCGCCATGAGGCGACCTCCGTCGCTGCGGTGTTATGTAATTTCGAATTTTTTGTGCCCGGCTACAACGCTACCGAGACCCGTCGTCCTGCTAGCTGCGTACCTTCGAGCCTGCTCGCCGCCTCAAGTCAATTCCATGCCATGTCGAGGAAGAGGTATGTACTGCGAAAACGCGACGTTAGATCGCGAGATAATTAGCCTTGATATCCCTTGCGGCGACGTATTTCAGGTTGACGAGCCGCTTCCAAAACGGCAGCTCCGATGAGTAGGCCCGTGACAATGGCAACACCCAGCGTGACCAACGGCTGATCCCGGACTTCCGAGCTGATGCGCTGCACAGCATCATTGCTGTAGCTTGAACCTAGTTGCGCAGCCTGTCGACCTCCGGTTCGGAATCGGTTGATCATATCACTCAGGATCGAAGTCAACGCGTCGCCAACTCTCTCTCCTGCGTCGCTCGCAGCTGCATAGCCTCGCTGCCCGGCAATTCGGCCAACCTTCTCAAGCTCGTCCTCGACTGCGCCAAGGTGTTTCTGAATGGCAGCCACGCTTGAAGCAAACTCGGAGGAGCGATGGGCAAACATAGGGACCTCGTATAAGCACCTTGTAGGAAAACCAAGCGCGACCGTCATTGTTCCATTGCGTTTGTGAGCCCAATTTTAGCGCGGACATGGCAGGATCCGCGCTTGACGCCGGCCGGGAGTCGGGGTTCGCCAGCGGAAACTGCCAGATCATGTAGCCGGAACGGACCGGATCGACGTGCATTGTCGCCGTATGGCACACCGCCCGATTTCGCGCGGCGCACTCGGCACCCGAGTGGGTCGAATGGGCCTGATATCTTGGACCCTAGCCGCGAGCCTGTTCAGCGCTGACGGCACTGCGCTCGGCGGACCTTGCACAGCCGAAATCGAACACCTCAGACGCCAGGTTGCCGAAGCAGGTCCTGTCCCTCTTTCCGAGCCCACTGCCGCTCAATCCACGGATGCACAGCTACACCATCAGCCAACCCCCGATTCGGTGGGGCAAGCGAAACATACTTCCAATAAGGACGCCGATGCCGCTCTTGAGCGAGCGAAAAACGCTGATGCGGCGAACGACGCGGCGAATTGCAATGCCGCCCTCGCCGAAGCGCGAAGCCTCTATGAAATTAAGGAATGAAGCTACACCGTCCTCATTACGACGTGGAAAGTTCGGCACCAACGTGTTTTGACGAATAACGAATAAGGCTCGCAAGCGCGCGCTCCTCTCCACATATGCCGACGCCATAACGATTATGTCGCAAGCGATCAGCGCATTCCGGACAACAAGCGCTCGGCTTACGAAGGCTTTGAGGGTAATCCTTCGAAAAGCCGAAACCCGCTCTAGGTAGATAAATCTCCGCAGGCCGGAAACAAAATACTTCGGCGTCAGTTTGGCCTTAGGGCGGGGTATCACACGAGTGCAAAGGAGTAAGCTCAAAATGTGTGATTACAGCTTAAGCCAGGTTAAATCGCGGGCCGCCGTCGTTGCGGACAAATTGACCACACATAACTTCGGGACTGGTACCCGCGGCTTTTGCGCTGCGGAAGATCCGAGCGTTGCCGTTTGCGTCCTACCAGGCACCGAGCTATCTTTTGCGGCGGACATCAAGGTGTTGTCTATGGGCCTTTTCCCATGGCGCGAAAAGACGCTTCGCCATCGCACGGCAATCTTTCGTCAAATCAACAAGAACAAAGAGACGGCGCATCACGACGCCCTCGAATTCCCTGATGGCAAGATTATGCTCCTGACACTGCTCTGCGACGGCCAGACTGCGACCGTTCTGCAACTGCCGGCGCGGCCGAATACTGCTGAGGAAGCGCGGCAGCAGCAGCGGATCGCTTATATCGGCTGACCGCGCCTACACAGGTTGACCGTCTTGGCTCGCGCTCACCTACGGAGATTACTGAGGCCCGCGGCATTCTGGGCGGCCCTGACGAACCGAAGATGACGCTGCAACGCGAGAAAAAGACGCCAAAGTCCGGCGACTTCGGCCGCCTAGGACCAAGCGACCGAGAAAAATTGTGCGAAAATGACCCTATCGTCTTCGCCGAAATCACCGCGCCGACGGCGCTCGACCGGCCGGTGGTCCGCAAGAGTGACCCGAGAGAGCGATGCGCTTGACCTTAGGAGAGGCGCTTTCGCGGGAAATGACCCGGAGCGGATCGCGGCCTCGCTCAAGCGCTCGGCCGAACGCAGCCATAGACGCAAAGCAAATCCGTATCGTTCTGCTTTATCGATGTTGACCTTCTACATCAATCGTGCCGGTAAAAATCTTCCTGCAACGAAACGAAAAACCCTCGAGCGCGCGAAAGTCGAGTTGCGTAAGAAATTCAATAGATGAGCCAAGCCGCGCCGTGCTGCCGCGCCGTGTGGCCGGTCGGAACGACTGACACGCAGATGCTTTATGTGTACGTGCGCCGCGGCGGGACGCGCCCGTTGCACTAAATCGCACAAAGAACCCCCGGATCATGAGAGCAGTTCGTTCATTATTGTCGCAAACCATTGTGCAGGCCTGAGACCGGGCGCGTGACGCTGGCAATAGCCAGCCATGAAGACCGACGAACAACGACGACTTGCTGCGGCGAGGTGGCGTCAGATGCCAATCGCCCAAATGTGAGGCTGCTACAATAACGGATACTGATCTTGAGGGTCCTGCGCCGCCCGTCTACTTCTTTTGCGGCGCCGCGGTGACGGCGAATTCGCCCGGAAATCCGGGCTGCGTACCCGGAGAGTTTTTTGATTCGTAGCGTACCTTGTGGCGCGTTCCACGGTTTCGCGGCTCATACCCAGCACCCGGAAGAGATCTAAGAAGCTTTCGGGAAGCCGATTGGTTCGGGGTCGACGTGCTGGCATGTTATTCCTTATCGCTCACCTGTTTACGGCTTCCCTTCGTGCGCGGCAAAAATCCAAATGGCCGCAAATCAACGGGATTTTCCCGCGCACGAAAGAGAAAGGCGGCACGTTATCGGTGCGACTTACCAGTCCGTCCAGCGATCGTCGCTCCAATAGCCACGGCCTTCGTGCTCGCGAAACGTAATGGTCGGACCCGGGACCCAGGTATCCTCGTGGACGATCACACGCGCGCTTGCGGGATAGACACACACGTCGATTGGCGCGATGTCGGATTGGGTGGTGGGATTACCGCTGCCCTGTTCGAGGTCGGTAAGCTTCTGATCGGCATTTATATCGGCCGTCAGGTACTAAACTCGACCTACGGCGCTGCAGCTTCGCTCGTCGTCCTGCTGATCTGGGTCTATTACACGTCGCAGATCGTGCTCCTTGGCGCGGAATTCACTCGCGCCCACGCCTGCGGCGGCGTAATCTGCCAAGGCGCTCGCGCGGCGCTGCAGATGCCGAACTCAGAACTCGCAGCTTAGGCAGGGCTCTGAGCCTGTGCGTCGCGATCGGCGCTTCTATTCAGGCTTGGATGCCGGCGGCGTTGGCCATCTTGCTCTATTTGACGAGCCGCGCCTTAATGATGTCACCAAACTGTCCGCCGTTAGTTCCGCTTATCTCAAAAGGGACCATCCTAACTTTCAAAAAGAGTTTCGAGGTGGAGTGTACACGCGCGACTTAGTCACTATGTCAAAAGACAATAAGCCCTGATTCACTGTCTAGTCGTAAGGTCACGGGCGGGTCTTCGACGGCTACGCTCCGGGAAGCTTGGACGCGCCGTGGAACCTTTCATGCAGGACGGTATCGCATCGGTCGTCGCCGTGCAGCCGGACACACCCGGATCGAAATCGGACTGCCGAAAGATCAGGCTCGGCAGGGCGTGACCGGACACAACGTCCGTTATGTGCTTGGTTTTGGCCTTGCCACGGTCGTCGTCGCGTTCACTGCGGTCTATATCTGCTACTTCGGCGTCTGATCGCCGCACGGCAGCCCGAGCAAAACGGAACGGTTGTGGTGCGACGGTTAAACCGTCCGCATTGTTCCGGCCACGGCAGCAACGACGAACAGCAGCAGTGCAACCAGGAAGATGACCTTGGCAATACCAACGGCTGCAGATGCAATTCCGCCGAAGCCGAGCACCGCTGCGATCAGCGCAATGATCAAAAGTGTTACAACTAAATTGACCATGTCTTTTTCCTCGCATGTCAGAACGCCGGCCGGTTTTTTGCGGCGCAGCAAATGGGCATGATGATTTCCTTGCAGGAAAAATCCACGGCGGCGAAATAGTTCCAGACCGCGCGCCGCTCTGCCCTGAAATTGCATCGCACGTCGTCACGGGAACCGGAATTGTGTTGAACGGTTCATCAGACGAAAGACGAACCGCGGCAATTGAATGGCGGCGTCCCGCAACCATTCAGTTTTCTCCGACCGGGGGGCGCCGCGTTATTTGCAAATCAAGCATTCTCGGAGAAAGACCAATGGCTTTAATGACGGATGAAACAACCATCATCGCTGATAGCGTCGGCGGCGCGCCGGTACAAGCCGGGTGGCCTGGAGCCTGGAGCGGCGTCTCCTGGAGCGCGGTAATCGCGGGCTCATTCACCGCAATCGCGGTGTCGATTATCGTGATTGCTCTGGGCAGCGGCATCGGCATGTCAGTGGTCTCGCCCTATTCATATTCCTCGCCGTCCACCACCACGATGACCGTCATCGGCGCGTTGTGGCTCGTCTTCGCCCAGGCGGTCGGTTTCGCGACCGGCGGCTATGTGGCGGGAAGGCTGCGCCGCGGACCGGCGCAAATGCATACTGATGAAGTAAAATTTCGCGACGGTGCCAACGGACTGATCGTCTGGGCGATCGGCGTGGTCTTGACCTTTGTCATCCTTGCTGCCGCAGTAAACAAGGTCACTTCGGCGACAGGGAGTGCCGCGGTAAGCACGGCAACAGCGAGCATTTCGGGTACGGCCAGCCAGCCGCAGTCGATTGACTATTTCACCGACACGCTGTTCCGCCCGGCGCCGCAAGGCGGGGCGAACGGCGCCGCGCCCGCCGCCGGAGTGAATGGTGCGGCCCCTTCCGGTGCGAATGGCGCCAACGAGGTCGGCGACGAACGCAATCAAGCCGAGCGTATCATGCTGACGGCATTAAGTCCGAACGGTATGTCAAATGACGATCGCGCCTATCTGGCCCAGCTCGTTAGCGTCCGTACGGGCATGAGCCAGGACGACGCGCAGCGTCGCGTCGACGATGTGATCAACCGCTCCAAGCAGGACGCGACGCAGGCGGCTGAAACAGCGCGCAAGGCAGCCGCTTATCTCTCGTTCTGGACATTCATGTCGCTATTGTTCGGCGCCGCCTGCGCCACGCTCGGCGGTATTTTGGGCGGCGATTTGCGCGACGAAGTTTCCGTTCGCCAAGCGGTGCCCACGTCGCCACGCTGAACGCGTTCGCCGAACGCGAATGTCACAACAAATAATCGGCGCGCCAAAGCGCCGGTTATTTCTTTTTGACGGAACCGTACCAGGGAGCAGGAACCCAGTGTGGCGTCCACACGTTGGCGTCAGTGCGTTCGGCCGAGCATGCGGCCGGTCGCCTCCACAAACCATAACAATAGGACACGACAGCTATGGGACTGTTCACGAAAGACATCAAGAATATGGAAGACCTGTTCACGCACACGCTGCGCGACATCTACTATGCCGAGAAACAGATCGCCAAAGCCCTTCCGGAGATGATCGAGAAGGCGACCGATCCACAGCTCAAGCAGGGCTTTCAGCTGCATTTGCGCGAAACTGAGAACCATGTGAAGCGGCTCGAACAGGTGTTCCAACTCACCGGCAAAAAGGCGCAAGGTGTCGATTGCCCCGCCATCGACGGCATCATCAAGGAAGCCGACGAAGTCGCCGGCGAGGTCGAGAAAAAGCCGGTGCTCGATGCTGCGCTGATCGCAGCCGCCCAGGCGGTCGAGCACTACGAAATGACGCGCTACGGCACGCTGATCTCGTGGGCGAAGCAACTCGGCCATAACGACGTCGTCACGCTCCTCAACCAGACGCTCGAAGAGGAAAAGGCGACCGACAAGAAGCTAACCTCGATGGCCGAGGCTCATGTCAACCGCAAGGCCGCCTAAATCGGAGAGCCGCCAGTCGACGACTTTTGCAGAGATTGCGTTTAGTAGAAGCAAAGTCGCGCCCAACACGCGGCGCGGCTTTGCTTTGTTTCCCTCTTGAGGATTTGGCAATTGCCTGTTCGGTTCCCGAAATCGAGAAGGCAGACCGCTTCGCGTCGCTTATGTCCAATAATTGTCCAGGCCCAAAACAGCTCCAGCTCAGGTATCGCGCTCATAACCGCTTGGTTGGAGGTTATGGCACGACCTGCAAGCATCCGCTGCTAACTGAATAACAAATTAGACTTTCCTTATCAGTTATGGCGGCGGAATTTACG
>CAWEMR010000020.1:0-45080 GCA_963810085.1 uncultured Alphaproteobacteria bacterium
AAGCAAATTCGAAGGCAACAAAGACGCGAGAATCCCGTCGGTGACTGTCGAGCACGGCACAATAAAGTTCCGTACTCTGTTTATTTCCGATGTGCATCTCGGCGCGCGCGGCTGCCAGGCCGACCACCTCATCAGCTTCCTGCGCTATCACGACGCCGAGACCATCTATCTCGTCGGCGACATCGTCGACGGCTGGCAATTGCGCTCCGGCTGGTACTGGCCGCAGGACCACAACGACGTGGTGCAGAAGCTGTTGCGCAAAGCGCGCAAAGGCGCGCGCGTGATTTACTTGCCGGGCAATCACGACGAGTTCCTGCGCGATTATTACGGCACGCATTTCGGCGGCATCGAAGTGGTCGAGACCGCCATTCACGAGGCCGCCGACGGCCGCCGCTACCTCGTCGTGCACGGCGACGTGTTCGACATGGTGGTCAAGCACGCGCAGCTGGCTCGCGCTCCTCGGCGACACCGCCTATGACCTCGCCATTCTGTTCAATCGCTATTTCAACGTGATCCGCCGCCGGCTCGGCTTCCGCTATTGGTCGCTGTCGCAATGGGCCAAGCACAAGGTCAAGAACGCCGTGAACTATATCGGCGCCTTCGAGCAGACGTTGGCGGAGAGGCGCAGCGCCACAAAGTCGACGGCGTAATCTGCGGTCACATCCATCACGCCGTAATCCACGACAATTTCGGCATCCGCTACATGAATTGCGGCGACTGGGTGGAAAGCTGCACTGCGCTCGGCGAGCATGAGGACGGCACGTTCGAAATCATCCGCTGGGCCGATCGCGCCGAGACGCTGCCGCCGCTTCCAGACGAGGAAGAAGAGGCCGAGCCGATCCGCGAGCGCGCCGGGATCGCGGCCTAAGCCGTCGGCGATCCAATCGTCACGCGGCCCTTGAGCCTTTCTCCACCGCCGTCATACTCGCGCCGTGACCCTTTCTGGCGCAATGGACCTTTCGATGCGGATCGAGCGCTGGCCGCTTGCCAGTGCTTTCACCATCAGCCGTGGCAGCAAGACCGAAGCCGTCGTCGTGGCGGTCGAACTCACCGATGGCGCGTATCGCGGCCGCGGCGAGTCCGTTCCTTATGCCCGCTATGGCGAATCGCCTGACGGCGTTGTCGCGGCCATCGAAGCGATGCGGCCGGCGCTGACACGCGGCCTCGATCGCACGGCGCTGCAAGACGCGCTGCCGGCGGGCGCCGCGCGGAACGCGCTCGACTGCGCCTTTTGGGATCTCGAGGCGAAGCGTAGCGGGCGCCGCGCCTACGAATTGGCGGGGATTGCCGCGCCGAAACCACTGATCACGGCGTACACGATTTCGCTCGCTGAGCCCGCGGCCATGGCGCAAGCGGCGCAACGCGCGGCCGATCGGCCGCTGCTTAAGGTCAAGCTTGGCGGTGCTGACGACGGCGAGCGCATCGCGGCGGTACGCCGCTCAGCGCCCAACGCCGAGCTCATCGTCGATGCCAATGAAGGCTGGACCGACGACAATCTTCGGCCAAACCTCGCCGCTTGCGCGCAAGCCGGTGTGACGCTGATCGAGCAGCCTTTGCCCGAGGGCCGCGACGGCGCGCTCGCGCGCATCAAACGGCCGATTCCGGTCTGCGCCGACGAGAGCGTGCACGACCGCGCCTCGCTTGCGGCCCTTGCCGGCAAATACGACGCCATCAACGTCAAGCTCGACAAAACCGGCGGCCTGACCGAGGCGCTGGCGCTTGCCGCGGCGGCCGAAAAACAGGGCTTTCGCATCATGGTCGGCTGCATGGTGGGGACCTCGCTCGCCATGGCGCCGGCGCTCCTGGTGGCGCAACAAGCGAGCGTCGTCGACCTCGATGGGCCGCTGCTGCTGGCCAAGGACCGCCCGGAAGGCCTGCGCTATGTAGGTAGTTGTGCCTATCCACCCGAATCTGCGCTTTGGGGATAAGATGATCCGGGGACCCCGGGAGCGACCGCGAAGGCCTTTGGAACCGCGGGCTCGGTTTGTGAAGAACCTGTGAATATCTCTGCCTGATCGGGGGCCCATGCGATTGCGCGGCTCCCGTTGTTATGATGGTGATTTAACAGGTGATTGTGATGTCGAATCAACCACTCGTGCAGTCGGGTCAAGTTGCCGGGCCGCCCAATGAGGCGGAGTATAATGCCGTTTACGCGGCGGTGACCGCCACCGAGCGCGGCCGATGGTTCCTGGCCGAATACGCCAACCGCAATCGCTCAGCCGATACCGACCTAGTCATGGCCGCTATCACGCGGATCGAGGCGGCGATCGGGGCCGGCGCGGCGCCGCAACCCTTCGCCACAATGTCGCGCGACCTCGCTGCCAGTCGCACTGTCATGGCCGCTTCCATGGCCGCCCCGATCGCGCCGGCGCGGGCGGGCGGCGGGGAACGCGATGACGACGCCGCGAGCGCGCGAAACTCGCCGCCGCTTGGCGGCATCGCCGATGCAGAAGCTCGGAAGGACCGCGATTATTCGGAAGCCGTCGCAGCAATTGCGGCATCGCTGACGGCGCGCGTCGGGGAAATGGGGGAACGCGCGGCGCAAGACTTCTCAGCAAAGGAAGATTTGCCGCAACTGCCGGAACGCAAGTCCGACGCAGTGGAAATTGCGCTTGCCGAAGCCGCAACGCCGCAACGGCGGGTGCCGCAGGACAATGCGCCGCGCTGGCATATCGAGGCGCCGGACTTTGTGTTCGGCGAGGGCAGTGACCACGACAACAATGGTGGCGCCAAGCCGGCCGGCGAATCCGCGCTCTCGCAGTCGCAGCTTCTGGGCGCGGCGCTGTTGTCGGAGAAGGCTGACGACTTATTCAAAGACCCGGCGCCTGCCGCCGTAGAACCTGCGCCCGTTGCCGAAACGCCGCGTCCAAGTTCGCCGCTGCCTGCGGAAGTCGTGCCGCTCGTCGACATCGCGCGGCCGCAATTGCGGATCGCAAACGAGCCGGCGCCGGTCAATCAACACCCGCGGCGATACGATTCGCTGACCATGACGAACGCGTTGAGCGAGGACGAAGTGATCGCCTTGTTCGGCTGATCCAATGACCTAGATGAAGTTGGTTGTCCCGTAGTCCGCGTCCGGTTCCCATGACTGCGTAAAGTTCCATTGCGCATGGTTTCATGGCGCAAAGTTCCACGGGGCAAAGTTCCGCTGCACCTGTGTCGAGGACGGCACGGAAGTTGCTTCAAAAGTCGTCATGCGGATCAACAACGGCGTGCAGGCGAAAGCTGCGTTGATTTCTCCAGGTCTAAAAGTTTCGGCGTCTGCAAGACCGATTGCGGTCCGCGTAGCTGATCATCTGGAGGGCCATTATGCACAGACTTACCGCTCTTGCTTTGACGGCAGTTGCATTGTGCATGCTTGTGTCAGTTCCGCGCAGCGTGTCCGCGCGTGATGACGGCCGCTACGCCAGTTCGCCGCTCAAACAATGGTTCGACCAGCTCGCGAGCGGGAAGGGCCTGTGCTGTTCGTTCGCCGACGGCGTCAGCGTCGAGAACGTCGATTGGGATACGCAGAACGGCCGTTATCGCGTGCGCATTCAAGGGCAATGGCTTGTCGTGCCTGACAATGCGGTGGTGACGGAACCGAATCGCTTCGGCTCGGCGGTGGTGTGGCCTTATCAGGACTCAGACGGCGCGACGCAAATCCGCTGCTTCCTGCCGGGGCCGGGGGCTTAGCGCGCATTCGCTGCTGCGGCCGGGGCAGCGAGCGAGCGTTACGCGACCAGACGCGAAAACAATTCCGGATCGACATTGCCGCCGGAGAGCACCGCGACGGCGACCTTGTTCTTGACGTCGATCTTGCCGGTCATTACGGCGGCGAGCGCGACGGCGCCGCCCGGCTCGACGACGAGTTTTAGTTCGGTAAAGGCAAAGGCTACGGCGGCCGCGACCTCGTCGTCGCTCACCACGACGCCGGCCCCGATCAGCGAGCGGTTGATGGCAAAGGTGAGCTTGCCCGGCGTGCGCGCCATCAGCGCGTCGCAAATCGTGCCGGTGAGTGCCGCATTCTCCTCGCGCTGGCCGCTGCGAAACGAGCGGGCATGATCGTCGAAGCCCTGCGGCTCGGCGGTGTACATGGCGGCCTTCGGCACGCGGGTCTTGACGGCGAGCGCAATGCCGGCGGCGAGGCCGCCGCCGGAAGCGGTGACCACCACGACGTCAGGCGTCAGCCCAAGCGCGCCGAGATCTTCGACGATCTCGCGGCCGGCGGTACCCTGGCCGGCGATGATCAGAGCATCGTCGTAAGGCGGCACCAGTACGGCGCCGCGGTGCTCCGCAATGTCCTTGGCAATGGCCTCGCGATCGTCGCGTGCGCGATCGTAAAGCACGACTTCGGCGCCATGCGCGATGGTGCGTTCGCGTTTCGCGCGTGGCGCGTCATGCGGCATGACGATGACGCAGGGCATGCCCAGGAGCCGCGCCGCAGCAGCCACGCCTTGGGCGTGATTGCCGGATGAATACGCCACGACGCCGCCCGATCGCCGTTCCGGCGGCAGCGAGGCAAGCTTGTTATAGGCGCCGCGGAACTTGAACGAACCGGTGCGCTGCAAGGTCTCGGCTTTGAGGAAGACGCGACCGCCGGTCATGCCGTCGAGCGTGATCGAGGTCAAAAGCGGGGTGTGCAAGGCGACGCCGGCCAGCCGGCGAGCGGCCGCATCGACATCCGCGGCGGTCGGCAGTTCAGCCGGGGCGTCCAAGGCGTTGTCCAAGGCGCTGTCCAAGACACCATCCATGCGTCAACGGTAGCGCCGTTATTGCGGCGCTAGCAAGGGCAGTGGGCGGTGCTTAAACGCCGCGCCAGCCCCGGCGGTCTAGTCGAACCGTCCGGCCGCGTGCGCCAGCATCGTATAGACCTTGCCGGTATCGGAGGTCAGGTAGTTGCGCGCCACCGCGGGACCGCGATCGCCGCGCGAAACGTCGTCGAGCAGCCGCTCGAATTCGTGGATGTAATGTTCGACGGTCTGCCGGAACTCCGGATCGGCGCGATACTTGGCGCGGATCTCGTCGAATGCCTTGGCGCCCTGGGGCGTATAGAGGCGGCGGTTGAACACGCCGCGCTCGCCGCGCTTATAGCGTTCCCACAATTCCGCGGCGGCGTCGTGATCGATCATCCGCGCGATATCGACGGAAAGCGAATCGATCGAGTCGACGGGGTCGCGCGGCGAACGATCGTCGCGGGGAGGGCCTTCGCGCAAGGGCTGCGGCGCGCCTTGAGACGCAGGCTGCGAGCCTTCTTCACGCGAGGCGCGCGTCAAAAGATCGGACAGCCAGCCGCCGCCATTGCGGGCGTTGCTGTCGTCCTTGCTGCCCGGGACCGGGCTGAGATTCGGCGGTCCGGACCGGCGCGGCGCGCCGGTGATGTCGCGCGGCGGCGCGGGCTGATACGGCGCCGTCTGCTGTGCCGGGTGCGGCGCCACGTGCGGCGCCATGTCCGGGCGGATCGGCCGGGGTTGCGCGCCGCGTCCGCCGCCCGCCGCATAAAGCGGCTCGGCCTCGCGCCGCGCCGGCTCCACGGCATCGAGCGAACGGCCGTGACGGGCGACGATGCGGTTGAGTTCGGCGAGCGCCTCGATCTGGTCGACGATGACGCGCCGCATCTGCGCCGCGCTCTCGGAGGTTTCCTGCGGCAGTTCGAGAATGCCGCGGCGCAATTCGTTGCGCGTGGTCTCGAGTTCCTGCTGCATTTCCGCCGCCATCTGCTTCATGCCCACCATGACTTCGGTGAAGCGGCTGGTGGATTGGTTGAACATGCCTTGCACTTCGCCGAGGGCCTCGTCGTAGACGGCATTGAGCGCTTCGCTGGTGCGCTTGCGTTCCTCATCCGAGTTTTTGCGCACCAGATCGTATTGCTGTTCGAGCGTCTGCAGGCTTTCGGTGCTGGTCTCGGCGATGACGCCGGCGATCTCGCGCGCCCGCGTGGTCGCGGTATCGAGCAACTCGTCGAGGAGGCCGGAGAAGCGCGCAAGGCGCTGGCCGAAATCTTCCGTCCGCGCGTCGAGCGCGGATACCAGCGTGTCGATGGTCGCTTGCCGGGTGACCATCGAATCCTCGGTCCGGCGGTTGCTGGTCTCGAGGAGTTCGACGGCCTCGGTAAGGGTGCGGCCATGCGAAGAGAACTGGTCGGCGAGGTCGCCCAACTCGTTGAGTACGCGCGAGGTCACGTTGTTGAAAGCACCGAGATGTTGTTCGACCTTGTTGGTGGTGGCGCCGCTCTTGGTGCTCAGCTCGTTCATGGCGGCGACGAATTCGGAGATGCGCGAGGCCATGGTGTGCTCGATCGAGCTCATATTCTCCTGCGCGCCGCTGAGCACTTCTTGCAGCAGGATGTTGGCTTCGCGCAAGCGTTCGAACAGGGCGGTGGAGTCGGAGCGCAACATGGTGTGCGTCTCCATCATTTCGGCAATAGTCGCTGCCGCCGTCTGCTTGGACTGTTCGATCGCACTCCTGGTGGCGTGATGCAGGTCTTCGAGCGTCCGCGTCAGCGTCAGCCTGGCGCCGTCGGTGACACCCTGGACGCCTTCCTGCATTTGCCCGAGCGTCCGCGTCGCCGCGGCAGTCGCGTTGAGGCTGGCGTCGTTGATCTGGCGAGCGATCTCTTCGCTCTTGTCCACCATCGTCTGGGTGAAGACGAAGCCCTTGGCCTCGATCGCCTTGACGGTCTGGTCGGTGATGCGCCCGACTTCGCCGGCGAAGCTCTGGCCCTTGGTGGTCAGCGCCGTGATCAGGGTGTTCGACTTCTCGTCGAGGATGCGCGTCATGTCCTCGACGCGCTGCGTCAGCGCGGTATTGATCTCGTTCGCCTTGCCGACCACGTTGCGCGACACTTCGGTGCTCATGCTGACGAGCTTGCGCTCGGCGTCGGTGGCGCTGCGCGTGATCTGTTCGGTCACAGTCTGCGTGCTCTTGGCGAGGAGATCGGCGGCGCCCGCGGTCGACTTGCCGATCGCTTCATTGGCGACGGCGGCGCTCTTGGTGATGGTGTTGGCGAGCGTGCCGGCGCTGCGGTTGAGCGACACGGTCGCTTCCGCGGCGCTGCGGTTGAGCGCCTCGGTGGCCGCGGTGCTCGCGGCCGCGCTCTTGCCGAGCGCGTCAGTGGTGCTGGCGGCCAGCTGGGTGAGGGCGCGTTCGGCGCCCGCGGAGTTCGTCTTGATCAATTCCGCGATCTGCTCGAAACGGGTGCCGAGCTGATCGCCTGCGGCGCGGCTGTGCGTCTCCATCTGGGCGATGATGGCCTCGGCGCGGCCGCCGAGGAGCTGCTCCAGGTGGCCGACGCGGGAGTCGAGCGTCTTGGCGACTTCGAGCGCGCCCTTGCCGAGCGACGAGTCGATATTGGCGATGCGGTCGCTGATCGTGTCGGTGAGCTTGACGGTGCGCGCATCGATGATCGTGGTGACGTCGGTGATGCGCTTGTCGAGCGTGGCGACGACTTCTTTGCCGTTCTCGTTGAGGGTCTTTGAGATTTCCACGATGCGGGCGGACAGGGCGTCGGTCAGCGTCTGCGAACGGCTGTCGATCGCTTCCTGGAACCGGGTCAGGCGCTGATCGAGGACGCTAGTGACTTCGTTGGCCTTCGCGGTGACGCGGCTGTCGAAATTGTCGACATAGCTGCGCATCGATTCGGAGACATCCTGGGTGCGCGCGCCGAGCCGCTCGACCAGTTCCGAACCATAAGTCTTCACGGTGCGGTCGAATTCGGCGAGATGCCGGGTGATCAGATTTCCGAGCGTCGAGGAATCGCGCGAGATCCTCTCGCCGAGCTCGGCGCCGGTGTGGCTGAACATTTCCTCGAACGCGGCAAGCCGCGTGGTGAGCGTTTCCTTGACGGCGTCGCTCCGCGTCGCCATGACGCCCGCGACATGCTCGGCGCTCTCGCGCATCGAGTTGGTCATGGTCGTGCTGCGCGCGACCAGCTGTTCGGCGATGCCGTCGCCGACCTGCTGCAGCTTGGACGCCACTTCGCCGCCGCGCAGATCGAGGTCGAGAATGAGCGACTCGCCCGACGATTTCAGCGTCGAATTGACCTCGTCGGCGCGGGTCGCAATCGCCTCCGCCAGTTGGCTCGATGTTTCGATGATGGCGTCGGTCAGTTCCTGCGAGCGTCCGATCATCAGATCGACGACCGCGAGCGACTTGTCGGAGAAGCCTTCGGTCACCCGATCGAGCCGCTCCGTCATCATGTCCTCAAGACCGGTCGCGATTTCGGCGAATTCCTCGCCGATGTGATTGGTCTTGAAGTTGAGGTTCGAGGTCAGGCGGTCGCTGGCGGCCGAAATCGCGTGCGAGGTCTCGTTGCTCGCCGTTTCCAGGCGATCGAGCAGGTCGCCGCCGCGCTCGCTCAGCTGCTGGACCATATTGTCGCCGATCTGGCTGAGCTGAACGGTGATGTTCTCGCCGCGCTCGGCCAGCGAATGGGTGATCCGCATTGCCGCCTCGTTGACCTGCTGGCCGACGAGTTCGCTGATCGTGGACAAATCCTGGGTCAGATCGATCTGAACATTGTTGATCGCCGAGCGCACCTGCTCGGCCTGTCCGACCAAGGTATCGCGCTGGCTGGCCAGTTCCTGGAGCAGTGCGCGAATCCGAACTTCGTTGTCGCTATATGTGCGTTCGAGCGCCGCCACCTCGCTTTGGACCAGCGATTCGAGTTCGCTGGCGCGCGCCAGCGCGCGTTCGACGCCGTCGCCCATGGCCGCGACTTCGCGGCGGATCGCCTGGCCGACGGTGACGATCGAATCCCGCGCCACGCTCTCGGGTTCGGCAAGCCGCATGGCGACGCGCGCCATCGACTGCGCGATCAGGCGCAATTCCTGGGCGCGCCACGCCATATGGGCGAGGCCGTAAAAGAAGATGACGGGCAGCAAAGCTGCGGCGGCAAGGCCGACCATTAAAGCGGCCGGCGAATGGTCGGAACCGAGCGTCGAGCTCAGGCTCGACAGATAGGCCCACGACAGCGCCAGGCAGCCGACAATCCAGGCGCAGGAAAAGACCGTCGCCACAAAATAAGACGAACGGGACGGCCGCTGCTGCAGCGCTTGCAGGACCTGACCGATCGATTGCTGGTCGTCATTGGCGACGCGGCCCGACTGCGCGGCAAGGTCGCGCGTGCCGATCGCGCCGGTATCGACGGGTTCCCGGTAGGCCGCTTGAGCGTCGCGCGAGCGCGGATCGCCGGCGAACAGGTCGGACATGCCCTCAGGCCTGCCCTCCGGCCGCGTCTGAGGCTGGGCCTGAGCCTCAGCATCGTCTTCGTCGTCCCGGATATTGAGAGCTTCCTGGATGGCCGACAGCGCCGCTTCCGTCGGATCCATCATTTTTTTCGGATAGTTGGCCATCTCGGTCGTCGCCTCGCGTGTTACGCCTGACTAGGTCGGCCCGAGAATGGTTCCGAATATCCTGCCCGATATCCCGGAACGCCCAGGGCCGCGCCACGAGCGCGTGATCGTCACATCCTCGCCGGCTGAGGGGCTTGCCCCAAACAAGCCCTCAAGTCCCACTGCCACGGGCCATCCTATCGCTCTGGCAGATCAAATAAAACCGATTTGGTAACGGTCCTTTAATCATCGTTAACGTCTTGTTGACCATGTTCCCGCGGGCTTTCCGGCACATGTTACCGCCAATGTGCGGTCAACAATGCGGCCAGCTTGGGGCCGGAAATTGCGGCCGAAAATACGGTCGAACTTAGAATAAATTTGCCTTGAGCTCGGCGCTTTCCCGCACCACGTGCGTAAGGCTTTACTTACCATTGCCGTGAAACATCCGGCAAATTCGCTCAATTCTTACGAGGTATTGGGCAGTCTATTCGGCTTGGCGTGAAACCTTGGCGTGAAACATCGGCGGGAGAGTGTCCGTGAGCGTATCGAGCGTATTGGCAGCGACTGCGGATCGCGATCGAAAGCCGACCGTCATTGACGAGACCCATCTGCAGCGCATGACGCTTGGCGACCGGCGGCTGGAACGCGAAGTGCTCGAACTCTTCGTACGGCAGACCACCATCATGCTTGGCCGCATCGTCGGCGCCGAACCGGCAATGGCGGCGGCGTCAGCCCATACATTAAAAGGCTCGGCCCGCGGCATCGGCGCGTGGCGGGTCGCGCGCGCGGCTGAACTCGTGGAAAACGCCGCGAGGGGCGAGGGCGCAATGGACGGCGCGGTGACTGAACTGAAGTCTGCGAGCCTCGAAGCGAGTGCCGCCATCGGCTCGCGCCTGACCGGCCTGTTGGCCGAATTGGCGCGTATGCGCTAGCCCAGAGTCGACTCTCCAAGGCCGAGGCTCCAGGACCAACTCTATCGTTCCAGCAGGACTTTTATTCCAGGCCTATTGGCGGTTCCGGCAAAATCTTCTCTGGTTGTGCACTCGCCCGCACTGGCGCTGCCCGGCGCGAGCGGATAGAACTGGCCCGCAGTAGGCGCCTGCCTGCGAACTGTGCCGTCTGCGATCAAACCCAACCCAAAACCCCCATAGCTCTGCGTTCCGTCATGGCGAAAATCACTTTCATCGATTCCGTGGGCACCGCCCGCACCGTGGACGGCGAGACCGGCTCCACCGTCATGGAGACGGCGATCAAAAACGGCGTGCCCGAGATCGAGGCCGAGTGCGGCGGCGCCTGCGCCTGTTCGACCTGCCACCTCTATATCGACGAGGCTTGGCGCGAAAAGGTCGGCGAGCCGTCGCCGATGGAAACGGACATGCTCGACTTCGCCTTCGAGGTGAAGCCGAATTCGCGCTTGTCGTGCCAGATCAAGGTCAGCGACGAGCTCGATGGGCTGGTGGTGACCACGCCCAACCGTCAGGCGTGACCGGAAACGGCCAGCGCGGCGCGCCTCTTTCATTGTGGCGGCCCCTTTCATTGTGGCATTTGGCGCGCTAGACAATCGCCTTCCCAGAAACTTCTGATGCAAACTTCGAAAGCCCAACCGAGCTTGGATACGATATGAGCGAACCTATCAAAACAGACGTTGTCATCATTGGCGCGGGGCCCATCGGCCTGTTCGCGGTATTCGAGCTCGGCCTGCTCGATATGAAATGTCACCTGGTCGATATTCTCGACAAGATCGGCGGCCAATGCGCCGAGCTTTATCCGGAGAAGCCGATCTACGACATCCCCGGCGTGCCGATGACGAGCGCGCAAGGCCTCGTCGATTCGCTGATGGAACAGATCAAGCCGTTCAATCCGCAGTTCCATCTCAACGAGATGGTCGAAAGCGTCGAGAAGATCGGCGACCCGCTATTTCGCGTGAAGACCGATCAAGGCAAGGTGTTCGAGTCAAAGATCGTGGTCATCGCCGCCGGCGGCGGCTCGTTCCAGCCCAAGCGTCCGCCGATCCACGGCATCGAACCCTATGAAGGCAAGTCGGTGTTCTATTCGGTGCGCAAGATGGAGGTGTTTCGCGACAAGCGCGTTCTCATCGTCGGCGGCGGCGACAGTGCGCTCGACTGGACGCTCAATCTCGCGCCGCTCGCCAAGCATCTCACGCTCTTGCATCGGCGCGCCGAATTCCGCGCCGCGCCCGACAGCGTCAACAAAATGCTGGCGCTGGTCGGCGAGGGCAAAATCGATTTCGTGCAGGGACAAGTCACGTCGCTTGCTGGCAGCGACGGCCAGATTCAAAAAGCGGTCGGCAAGTCTAACGACGGCTCGACCTTCGAAATCGTCTGCGACGCCCTGCTGCCGTTCTTCGGCCTGACCATGAAGCTCGGTCCGGTCGCCAATTGGGGCTTTGAGCTCAAGGACGACGAATTCATTCCGGTCGAAACAGCAAGCTTCGAGACCAGCGTGCCCGGCATTTTCGCCATCGGCGACATCAACTGGTATCCCGGCAAGCTCAAGCTCATTCTGTCCGGATTCCACGAAGGCGCGCTGATGGCGCAGAAGGCGCACCGCTACGTCTATCCGGACAAGCGGCTGGTGTTTCAGTACACCACGTCGTCGACCAGCCTGCAGAAGAAGCTCGGCGTCGCGCCGGAGAAGCCGCAAGTCGCGCATGCGGCGGCGTCTTAGTGGACATGGACGATTTGCCGCCTCAATAGTCCTAGCTTTCGAAAGCTGGATCGATCGGTACGCGATACCCGTTGGCGAGGCGATTGGTCTCGTTGGCCATGCCGACCACCGCCATCAGTTCCGAGAACTGCTGGGGCGTCATCCCCGCTTTCGCCGCGGCCGCACTGTGACTTGCGGTGCAGTAGCCGCAGCCATTGGTGACGGAGACAGCCAGATAGATTATTTCCTTTGTCAGAGGATCGAGAGCGCCGGGCGCCATCACCTGCTTGATACTCTCCCAGGTGCGCTTGAGCGTCGTCGGGTCGTTGGCGAGATATTTCCAGAAATTGTTGACGTCAGGCACGTTACGCGTCGTTTTGATGTCGTCATAGACGGCCCTGACCTCGACAGAGGCATCGGCATAGTCGATCGCTCTCGGTTTGCTCATGTGTGCTCCTTGCATGCCGGGCGCATGCGCAATTTACGTCGGTGTTTGCCACATTGCGGCTGTTTCACGTCACCAATTCCTCTCAGGCAAAATGGTGGACGTGTAATCAGCACTTGGCGCTGTGGCCAGCGCGTTACGGCACGCGCTGCTGCGGCCCGCCAGCGGCGGGCACTGGCGCCGGCATTACCGGCGGCGGCAGCGGTTCGGCGCTGAACGCCGGCGGCGGGGTGAGGCCGAGCACGCCGCGCGCGGCCGGCAGCGCCGCGTCGGCCATGGCCGCATAACCCTCGGCGCTCGGATGGACGGCGCCGCCATAGACGGCGCTGAGCACGCCCCAGAGCGCGTCGTGGATGTCGCTCGGTTTCAACACCGCGGGCATGCCTTCCGGATAAGTCATGGCGACGAAATAGCTGTCGTTCGCCGTCCTGATCCAGCGCCCGCGCGGCGAATAGGGCTGATAATTGCTCGGCGGCTCGCCGCAGGCCATCGGATTGTCCGGCGCCGTGGTCGGGTCGGTGGCAAAACTCTCGCCGGTCTTCGAGAAGCAATTGCGATCGAATTCCGGATCGGTATTGGCGCGCACGCACATGCCGTGACGCGCAAACGCCTGCTGATGGCCGTCGACGAAGGTCATGCGCTCGGTCGCCGCATCCTTGCAGACTTTGTTGCCGTCGCAGGTCGCGAGCAGCCGCAGCTTCGGCAGGAATTTGGTATCGACGAATTGCGATGCCGCGCGCAGCCGCTCGGTATCGGCGCCGAAGGCCGGATGAACGTCAAGCCCGTCGCGGCTGCCGGTGCAGGGCTGGTTCTCCCCTTGATTGGCCGGATTGCCGTAGGAGACGTAAACGACGCGGTTGAGATTGCCGGCGACATATGGCTTCAGCGCGGTGCGCAATTGCGAAAATTCGTTGGGCAGATCTTCGTCGAGAGCTGCCTGCGAGTTGGCGACGCTTGAGATCGAGCCGCCCTGCTTGAGCAGGACCCGCTCGGTCAGCGAGTTGACGATGACATTGGCGACCAGGCCGGCGAAATTCACGTCATTGGCGCCGACCGTCAAAAGCACCAGATCGAGCACCCGGTTGGGCTGCTGCTTGTGCAGCGCCGCCATGATGTCCTTGAGTTCGGAGAATTGCGCGGGCGCCGTGCCCGAGCACCTGTCGATGCCCGTGACCCAGGGGCAATCGTCGGCGCGCTGCCCTGAGAACATGCCGAGCTCGATGGTCGCGCCGGTGCAGGCGAGCGGGATCAGCGTCACCGCGATATGCGGTTGCTCGATCGCGAGCGCGAGGGTGGTGCGCACCTGATAACTGTAGAGCGAGCGATGGCAAGCCGGATTCATCCAGCGCGCGCCATGGCGGGCCCAGTCGCGCGCCGCCGTCGGGCTCAACGAGCCCAATTCGCACGAGCGGTCGTCGCTATAGCCGGCGCGGCTGGGGCGGAAATATTGACTGCCGCCGCCGCTAAAGAAACGCCGGAAGCAGAAGCCGCCGTCGAGCTCGACCGCCTGGTCCGGATTGCCTTCGCCGGCGGCGATGGAATCGCCAAGGCCGGCGATGAGCACGTCGCGCACCGCGATCTCGGTGGCGACGCGCTGCGCCGTGCCGTCGCCGAGCGGAATATCGACGGTGGCGACCGTCGTCTTCCCGGCACGCGCACGGATCCGGACTTCCTGATTGCACGGCACCGTGTTCTGCCGGACCGGCCCGTCGCCGTCATCGAAGCTCCAGACGCAAGTCGCGTCTTGCGGCACCGGGCCGGACACCGTCACGCCGACGGGATGGTCGCGCGGATTGAGATAGCTTTCGTGCGCGCCGTCGCGGTCGCAGCTGTCGACAAGTTCGCCATAGGCGTCGAGACACAGGTCGGCGACGACGTCCTTGGCCCAGCCCTGGCCGCTGCTATCGTTTTCGAGCCGCCGCTCCTGGGCGAGGATGCCGTCGCCGCGGTTCTCCGCCGCGAGCCGCTGGAAATCGGCCTCGTTCTTGAACAGGCGGAAGCGGTTCTTGACTTCCCATTGGATGCGAAAGTCGCCGGTGCCTGCGAGCTGGGCAAAGGCCGCGTCGCGCGGCAACAAGCCGACGGCGACGATGAAGAATGCAAAATAGAGGGAAGTGCGCATGATCGTGGGCGGGAGCGTTTCGCCACCTTCTAGCACCCTGGTTGCGGCGGAAATGTGAGGGCGGCATTATGAGCATTAGTTAATGTACGCGCGATTTTACAAAGAAGATGCGGCTTGCGGCAAATCGCAGGCTCAGAAGGGTAACGGCCGCCATGGACGCGACGCTCACCAAGCAATGTTGTGTCGTCGGCGGCGGGCCCGCCGGGATGATGCTCGGCTTTCTTCTGGCCCGCGCCGGCGTTGAGGTCGCGGTCTTGGAAAAGCACCCGGATTTCCTGCGCGATTTTCGTGGCGATACGGTGCATCCCTCGACGCTCGAATTCATGTACGAGCTCGGTCTGCTCGACGACTTCCTCAAACTGCCGCACCAAGAGCTCAAAAGCGTCAGCGCTCAGATCGGCGCCGAGCGCATTGCAATAGCCGACTTCAGCCATTTGCCGACGCATTGCAAATTTATCGCGCTGATGCCGCAATGGGACTTTCTCAATTTCCTGGCGAGCCGCGGCCAGCGATACAAGACCTTCGATCTGCACATGAAGACCGAAGCGACCGACCTGATCGAGGAGGGTGGCCGCATCGTCGGATTGCGCGCCACCACGGCCGACGGTCCGCTCACGATCCGCGCTGATCTCGTCGTCGGCTGCGACGGACGGCATTCCACGGTGCGTGAAAAGGCGGGCTTGCAGGGCGACGATTACGGCGCGCCGATGGACGTGCTGTGGTTTCGCATGACGCGCAGAGCGAGCGACGCCACCGACACGTTCGGCCATATCGAAGCCGGCAAGATGATGGTCATGCTCGACCGCGGCGATTATTGGCAATGCGCCTATGTCATTCCCAAAGGCGGCATCGAACGCATCAAGGCCGATGGCCTCGACGCATTTCGCCAGCGGGTTCTCGACCTGTCGCCGTTTCTCGCCGACCGCATCGATGAGCTGAAAAGCTTCGACGACGTCAAGCTGTTGACCGTGACGGTGGACCGCCTACGCAAATGGTGGCGGCCTGGCCTGATCTGCATCGGCGATTCCGCGCATGCGATGTCGCCGATCGGCGGCGTCGGCATCAATATGGCGGTGCAGGACGCCGTCGCTGCGGCGAACCGGCTCGCCGCTCCGCTGAAGGCCGGCACGGTTACCGACGCCGACCTTCAAGCGATCGAGGATCGGCGCACGCTGCCGGTGCGTTTCACCCAGGGCATGCAGCTTATGATTCAAAAACGGGTGGTTAGCCGCGTGCTGGAAGGCCGGGCGGCGGCCGAAGCCGCCGCTATTGTTCAAGCTGGTCGGGCTGTTTCCGGTTCTGCGCCGCATCCCGGCGCGGCTGCTCGCGCTCGGCATCCGGCCGGAACATGTCCGGACGCCGGAAGCGGCGTCCGCAAAAATGAGTTAGCTGCGCTGCTGCAATTCCGTCGCGGCGCGGGCGAGGATTTCGACCAGCCGCGATTCGTCGTCTGCATCTTTGTCCAGACGCTTCGCCACCGTTTCGCGCAGATGTGTGAAGGCGGCTTCGACGAGCGGCGGCAATTGATCCTCACGCTCGCCGCGTGCGGCGCGGCGCCAGCGGCCGACGCGTTCGCCCAACGCCGACAAGCGGTCGAGCACCACTTTGATGATGTCGCGGTTGGCGTCGAGATAGGCTTTGCCTTCGTCGGTGATGGTGTAGAGCTTTTTCGAGCCTTCCGTGGACGCGGTGACGTAACCGGCTTCCTCGAGATAGGTCAGCGTCGGATAGACGATGCCCGGGCTCGGCGAGTACCAGTCGGCGGTCTTCTCCTCGACCAGCTTGATGATTTCGTAGCCGTGCCGCGGTGCTTCCGCGATCAGCGCGAGCGCCAGCAGCCGCAGGTCCCCCTGCACCAGCATGCGACGCGCCCGCATCATGTCGTCGCCGCCCATGCCGTCCGGGCCGCCGTGGCGGCCGCCGAAACCGAAACCGCCGAAGCGGCCGCGTTGGTGGCGTCCGGCGCCCCATTTTTCACCGCGGGACTCACAATGATCGTGGTCGCGGTGGCCGTGATGTCTATGCATATCTTGGGTTCTCCCATTGTAAGATATATCTATAGATAGATCATTATGAGTTATAGCTCAAGATATATCTTTAGATATTTATTTAGGATAAACATAGCTAGAACAGATACTTATAACAAAGCTAGCGATGCCAAGAAGAACCAGAGCGCCGGCCCGTAGCCGGTCTACGCATCTGCGGCTTAGAATGCCGCGATGTTCACCACCTTCTTCCATGAGCTCAAACAGGCCGGCGTTCCGGTGACGCTGCGCGAATATCTCACGCTCATGGAGGCGATGGAGCTGGACATCGCCGGCCGCCGCGTCGAGGACTTCTACTATCTGTCGCGCGCGGCGCTGGTGAAGGACGAGCGCAATCTCGACAAGTTCGATCGCGTCTTCGGCCACGTCTTCAAAGGTCTCAGCCTCGTCGAAGAAGCGCCGGAGGCTGAAATCCCCGCCGAGTGGCTGAAGAAGCTCACCGAAAAATATCTCACCGAGGAAGAGAAGAAGCAGATCGAGGCCATGGGCGGCCTCGAAAAACTTCTCGAGACGCTGCGCAAGCGGCTCGCCGAACAGAAAGGCCGCCATCAGGGCGGCAAGAAGTGGATCGGCACGGGAGGCACGTCGCCGTTCGGCGCTTACGGTTACAATCCCGAAGGCGTGCGCATCGGCCAGGACACCAATCGCAATTTCCGCGCCGTCAAAGTGTGGGACAAGCGCGAGTTTCGCGATCTCGACGGCGACGTCGAGCTCGGCACCCGCAACATCAAGGTGGCGCTGCGCCGCTTGCGCAAATTCGCCCGCACCGGCGCGCCGGACGAGATCGATCTCGACGGCACCATCAAGGGCACCGCGCACAAGGGTTATCTCGATATCCTGATGCGGCCGGAGCGGCACAACACCATCAAGGTGCTGCTGTTCCTCGACGTCGGCGGCTCGATGGATTGGCACGTCAAGGCGACGGAGGAATTATTCTCCGCCGTCAAGACCGAGTTCAAGCATCTGGTGCATCTCTACTTCCACAATTGTTTGTATGAAAAAGTGTGGAAGCAGAATGCGCGGCGCTGGACCGAGACGACGCCGACCTTCGACGTGCTGCACACCTATCCGCACGACTATAAAGTCATCTTCGTCGGCGATGCGTCGATGTCGCCTTACGAGATCGTCGCTCCCGGCGGCTCGGTCGAGCATTTCAACGAAGAGCCCGGACAAACCTGGATGACGCGTATCGCTGCGACCTATCCGTCCTGCGTCTGGCTCAATCCGGTGCCGCAGAGCGAATGGGACGGCACCGCCTCGATCCGCCTGATGCGGCAGCTGCTTGGCGGGCGGATGTTTCCGCTGACGATCGAAGGGCTGGATGCGGCGATGCGGGAATTGAGCAGGTAAAGTTGTCGGCTTCATCCCGCCGTAATTGACCCTATCTCGCGCCCTTTGATCTCGTCTTTCGTGCGGCGTACCGGGCATCCCTTGCCGCCTTGCGTTCCGTTTGTAAGGCGACTTCACGATTCGCTTTTTCGGTCGAAGTACGTTCAGCCTGTAATGCGGCTTCGTGCTTGGCTTCCATTGCTAATTTGTCATCCCGCACTTTTCTTTCGGCCTTTTCAATTTCGCGGACCCGCTTGCCTTCGGCGCGATCGGCCGCGCTCGCGGCCCGCGCCTTCCGCCGTTCAGCCGAAGTAGGATCGGCAGCATTAGCGCGAAATTTCTCCAGATCTGCTTTCTTTGCGTTCGCTGCAGCATTACGCCGTTCGATGAAACTCAGATCTTTAAACCCAGCCATCCATTTTCACCCTGAAAGGACTTTGTTCGATTACTGCTCGATCTACACCCATTCCCAACACGCCGCCAGCTTGAATGCCGTTACCCGCGTGTAGGATGGGTTGAGCTTTGGCGAAATCCATCATTGTCCTCGCCGGTGTAGAATGGGTATCGCTTCGCTCCACCCATGCTACGGGCTGGATGCGGCTATGCGAGAATAGGGGCGCTAAAGTTATCCGCGTAAGCCCACCGTCGTTGCCAACGCGGCTGCCTCAGCAAAATCGTAGGCTGATGCCATCGAACGCGATATCTTTCAGCTTCGTTGTCCACGCCTCACCAGCCTTCACCGGCAGCGCGCGCGTCAACGTTCCAGTTGACACGATCTCACCGGCCGCGAGCGGCAGATTATCCCGATCGCGCCCAAGCAGTTCCACCAGATGACGCAGCGCCGAAAGTGGTCCTCCGAGAACATTTGAGGCGTGGCCGCGGTCCATCAACTGTCCGTCGCAATAGAGTTCAACGCCGAAACTTGCGAGCGCGCCCAGCCATTCGCCCGTGCGAGGGCCAATATCATGGTGCGGCCCAACCAATAGTGCGCCGTGCATGGCATCGGCGACGACGGAATCGGCCGCAGAAAACTTCCAGTTCGGAAAGATCGATTGGACGATCTCGAAGCCATGCGCGACCCACGCAATACACGACAGCAGCGCCGCGTCGTCCATACCGGGTGAGGGCGCGGCGGCGAGGCCAAACATGATTTCCGGTTCGATCTTGGGCTCAGTATACGGCGCGAGCGGCAGGGGCACGGCAAGGTCGTGCATCGTGCGGTCGTAGACATAGCCCCAAATTGGCGCACGCACGCCGTATTCATCCCACATCCGGCTGTTGGTAAAGCCGATCTTGCGGCCGAGAGGTTTGTAGTGCTGTGCTGCGCGCATGCTGTTGCTAAGCGCTGTCACGCGATAAGCATCATTCAGGCTGAAATCCGGATAGCGCGCGGAGAATGATGGCACATGCCGGCCACCACTATTAAACGCAGCGAATGCCTCATCTGCGATTCTGCGAATGGTGGCGTCTTCAGTCATGTTCTCCTCAGTTCCGCCGTCCAGATATCGCTTTGCTACGCCATCCCGACCAGTGACGTGCCGCCGTCGATGGTGAGCACCTGGCCGACGAGCGCGTCATTCTCGGCGATGAAGACGGCGGCATGGGCAATCTCCTCCGGCCGGACAAAGCGGCCGATGGATGTGGCGCGCGCGCAGGCCGCGATAACCTTCGGTGGAGCGCCCGCCCACGCCGGCGTCTCGGTATAGCCGGGCGCGATCGCGTTGACGATGACCTTCGGGGCGCTCGATTTGTTCACGGTCGCGCTGACATTGGCCAGCGCCGCCTTGAAGGCGGAGTACTGCAGATAGTCCGGCGCGCCGGTCGCAAGATTCCCATAGAGCGAAGTGATGTTGACGATCTTGCGCAAATGCGCAGATGGCAGCGCGAGAAACGCGCGACTCACCTCCACGGCGGACAAGAAGATGTTCTTGTACTCATAGTCCCAGATTTCATCGTCGTTGATGTCGCCCGCTTTGGCGTCGCCGGCATTGTTCACCAGCACGTCGATGGTTGGCGTCGTCTTTTTGATGTCCGCAAACAGCTCAGCGATCCGATCGCGATTCATAAGGTTGGCCTGATGCAGGCTTCCGCTCGAAAGTTTCTTGACCGCGTCAAGCGTCTCCTGCGCGCCCGCTTTGTTCTTGCCATAGTGAACAAGCACGTGCGCGCGCTTTTGTGCGAAAGCGACGGCAATAGCTTTGCCGATGCCGCTCGATGCGCCGGTGACGAGAACGGTTTTGCCCTGCAAGTCCATGGTATCAGCGTAGGGGAGGTTGAGCTCTTGCGAAACCCATCATGCTTGGTCGATGCTTAGTCGGGCTTTGGGCCAAGGTAAGCACATGACGCCACGCCGCACATGGTCGGTCGCGCAATTCAAGTCGTTGAAAAGTCAACCTGGCGACCCACAAGCCGGCAACTTACAAGCCGGCGGTTCTTTGGACGCGTCATGACCAGCCCCACCGTCGAAGCCTTTAGGCAGAAAATTCTTGAGCAAGTTTATAGTCTATCTGATATTTTTTAGCGTGCTTGGACTTTTCTGGTCGTCGAAGTTTCCCATTGCTCTCGGCGCGTTTTTATTCCTCACCGACGATGAGTTCATCGCGTGGGTGCTCTGGACGAGCGGGATAAGACTCGTTCCCGACACGCTTGGTCCGAATTTCGTAGAGCTTTTCGCGTGGTATGCTCCCGGATTGGTTCGATCATTGAGCGTCGGGGGAGGTGGCCTAGCGCGCCAAGATCGGCACTGCTTCATCGGCGAGCACGCCGCCGGTGATGCTGATCGGATCGAACGGCGCCTTCGCCGCGACCTCGGTGCTCGTGATCATGATCTGGTTCATCTTAGCGGCGATCTGCGCGACGGAGGCGGCATAGACCAGCCGGCCGATTCCGCACCAGAGGATCGCGCCCATGCACATCACGCACGGCTCCCCGGACGTGTAGAGCGTCGCGCCCTTGAGCGCCGCCGAGCCGTGCACGGCGAGGCAGCGCCGGATCGCGACCATCTCGCCATGCGCCGTCGGGTCGTCGTGGCTGCGCCCGAGATTGCGCCCGAGCGAAAGCAACTTTCCCTCCCTCACGATCACCGCGCCGAACGGATAATCGCCGCGCCTGGCTTCCTTCAAGGCGATGCGCATGAAGCGCACATCCTCGGCGCTTGCGATGCTGGCGCCGGCTTCGGCGTGCGCGTCGGGTGCCGACAACGGAGCAGCGGACACCATGGCGGTGGACGCCAATGCCGTGACGAGGTTGCGCCGGTTGAGAACAGGGGTCGCTGGATGCGAGGTGCAATGATCGTGACAAGCCATCGGGGTCCTCACACGGTTGGAAATCGAATGAAAGGGTGAACCAAGTCACCCAACACGTCTAGCGAGGCTTGCTTGTGGCAATTCTCACAGTGTGCCCGTCAATCGTTACATTGAAGCGCGACAGGAAACTCAAGCCGAGTAGGCCATCGGCCCCAAACGCTGCTGCACTGTCTGCTTCGACCACGAGAACAACGAGGCTGGCGCCGGTATCCAGGATGAAGGTGGCGCTGTGATTGTTGATGACAACGGGCACTTTGACGACGCCGCCGGGACGTGCGGCCGGAAAAGCTTCGACGCCGCCGCTTGTCGCCGTACGATTGCCGGTGCCTGCGCGTAGCTGGGTGCAATCAGGAAACACCCGGCCGCCACCAGGATTGTTCGCATAATGGAGGAAAGCACGGCCCCGGCCCCAGGATGCTACCGTCGATTGTAATGGGCAGGTTGCCCTAATGGAAGCGGCTAAAGGCAGGTCCGCGCGCCAAGACGTTTCCTCCCAGCCGATTGCAGCCTGCTTAGGGAGAGTGTGCGAAGACTTGTCACCTCTGCCTGCGTGCGCCACAAGCGGCGACGACAAGCATTAGGAGGCGCTGATGCCGGGCGAACGTTTCGACTTTCCCAATCCGCAAGGCCACACGCTCGCCGCGCTGCTCGACCGGCCGGAGGGACCGATCCGCGCGGTGGCGCTGTTTGCGCATTGTTTCACTTGCGGCAAGGACATCAAGGCGGCGCGGCTGATTGCGCAGGGCTTGAAGTTGCGCGGCGTCGCGGTGCTGCGCTTCGATTTCACCGGGCTCGGCGCCAGCGAAGGCGAGTTCGCCAACACTACCTTTTCCTCCAATGTCGACGATCTGGTCGCCGCCGCCGATCATCTGCGGGCGACGATCGGCGCGCCGGCCATTCTGATCGGGCACAGCCTCGGCGGTGCCGCCGTGCTCGCCGCCTCGCATCGCATTGCCGATGCGCGCGCCGTGGTGACGATTGCGGCGCCGTTCGATCCGGCGCATATCGCGGGCCTGTTCGGCGGCCGCACGGCGGAAATCTTGAGCCAAGGCGAAGTCGAAGTGTCGCTCGCCGGACGGCCGTTCCGCATCCGCCGTGCTTTGCTCGACGACATCGCCGAGCAAAATCTCGCGGACCGCATCGCCAGCCTGCACAAGGCGCTCCTGGTTTTCCATTCGCCAACCGACGAGATCGTCGGCATCGACAACGCCAGCAAGATTTTTCTCGCGGCTAAACATCCCAAGAGCTTCATTTCGCTCTCGGGCGCCGATCATCTGCTGCGCAAGCCAAACGACGCCGTCTATGTCGCCCATGTCATCGCCGCCTGGGCTGAGCGCTATCTCGACATGTTCGATACGGCGGCCGACAGCGATCCGAATGAAGCCGGCGAACCCGGCTTCGTCCTCGTGCGCGAAACGCGGCGCGGCGGTCTGCAGAACGAGGTCATCGCCGGCGCGCACCATTTTCTCGCCGACGAGCCGGTCAAAGTGGGCGGCCTCGACAGCGGTCCCGGACCCTACGATCTGCTTCTGGCTGCGCTCGGCGCCTGCACGTCGATGACGGTGCGGCTCTACGCCGATCGCAAGCAATGGTCGCTCAAGCGCATCATGGTCCGCCTCAAGCACGGCCGGATCTACGCGACGGATTGCGCCGATTGCGAAACCAAGGAGGGCATGATCGATCACATCGACCGGGTGATCACGTTCGAGGGCGAACTCGATGCCGAGCAGCGCAAGCGGCTGATGGAGATCGCTGACAAATGCCCGGTGCACCGGACGCTGACATCGGAAGTGGACATTAAAACTACGGAGGAGCCGGTTGGCTAAGCGACGCCCTTCACGCGCGTTCTTGCCTGCGCAATCACCTCCGGTATCGCCGCATCATTGCCCGGCGCCATAATATGAACGCCGGCGACGCCGGGGATGGTCGACAGTTCTTCAATGAGTTCGACGCAGATGCGGATGCCTTCGCGCGCCGGCTCCGCGGATTTCTCCAGCCGCTCGATATAAGCGTCCGAGATGATGGTGCCGAAGAGGTGGCTTTTCATCCACGCCGCCGACTTCGCCGAGCGCAGCGGATTGACGCCGATGAGGATCGCAAGCTGCTTGGTCACGCCGGCTGCTTCCAGCGCGCCGACATAGCGCCGCACGATGGCAGCGTCCATGCAGAACTGGGTCTGCGCGAATTGCGCGCTGGCTTTGATCTTGCCGAGCAGCGCATTCGGCTGCCAGCCGGCCGGCGGGTCGATCGGCATGTCGGCTGCGCCGATGAAGAAGGAGGCCTTGCCCTCGACCCTGCGGCCGGTGGGCAGCGTGCCGTCGTCACGCATCCGGCGCGCCGTTTCCATCAGTGTCTTCGAATCGATGTCGAAGACCGGCTTGGTCTCGGGCTGATCGCCGGACTTCGGATCGTCGCCGGTGAGGATGAGCAGGTTGCGGATGCCGAGCGCGGCCGCGCCCATCAGCTCGCTTTGCAGCGCGATGCGGTTCTTGTCGCGGCAGGCGAGCTGGAGCACCGGCTCGATGCCGGCGCCGATGAGGAGGCTCGCGGCGGCAAGCGCTGCCATATGCGCTCGCGCCCCGGCGCCGTCGGTGACATTGACCGCGTCGGCTAGGCCCTTGAGGCCGGCAGCTTTGCGCAAAAGTTCCTTCCCATCGCACGCCACCGGCGGCGCGATCTCCGCCGTCATGACGAAGCGTCCCTGGTGCAGACGATCTTGGAGCGTAAGGGGGAGGGGGCGGCTGCTAGTCTGGTCGTTCATTACTTGCTCAGTTTCGCGGCAAATCTCGCTGCATGCCACCGGGCATCCCGCATCGACAGCACTTATATACTTTACGGCTATACATCAATTCCGCCGCTGATTCGGCCCTTTCCTGGACAGGCGCGAACCGGCTGGCTAGAGAGTTGCCCAAGATGACAGGCGTTAACGACATCCGCTCCGCATTCCTCGGCTACTTCGCGCGGGAAGGGCACGAAATCGTGCCGTCGTCGCCGCTCGTGCCGCGCAACGACCCGACATTGATGTTCACCAATGCCGGCATGGTGCAGTTCAAGAACGTCTTCACCGGCTTGGAAAAACGGCCCTATTCGCGCGCGGTGACGTCGCAGAAATGCGTGCGCGCCGGCGGCAAGCATAACGACCTCGATAATGTCGGCTATACCGCGCGGCATCACACCTTTTTCGAGATGCTCGGCAATTTCTCGTTCGGCGATTACTTCAAGGAACGCGCCATCGAGCTGGCCTGGAAGCTGCTCACCAAGGAATACGGCGTTCCCGCCGACAAGCTCGTGGCCACCGTCTATATCGACGACGACGAGGCGTTCGATCTCTGGAAAAAGATTAGCGGACTGCCTGAGCGGAAAATCCTCCGCATCGCCGGCAGCGACAATTTCTGGTCGATGGGTGATACCGGTCCATGCGGTCCTTGCGCCGAGATCTTCTACGATCACGGCGATCATATTCCGGGCGGGCCGCCGGGCTCGCCGGATGCCGACGGCGACCGCTTTGTCGAGATCTGGAATCTCGTCTTCATGCAGTACGAGCAGCTTGCCGGCGGCAAGCGTATCGACTTGCCGCACCCGTCGATCGATACCGGCATGGGGATCGAACGCATCGCGGCGGTGCTGCAGGGCACGCACGACAATTACAAGATCGATCTGTTCGGCGCGCTGATTGAGGCTGTCGCCGATTTCACCCATGTTGATCAGGACGGCGAGCGCAAGGCCTCGCATCGCGTCATTGCCGATCATTTGCGCGCCAGCGCGTTTCTCATCGCTGACGGCGTGTTGCCGTCGAACGAAGGCCGCGGTTATGTGCTGCGCCGCATCATGCGCCGCGCCATGCGCCATGCCGAGCTGCTCGGCGCCAAGAATCCGCTGATGTGGCGGCTGGTGCCGGTGCTGATCCGCGAGATGGGCCACGCCTATCCCGAACTGCACCGCGCCGATGCGTTGATCACGGAAACGCTGAAGCTCGAGGAAATCCGCTTCCGCCGCACGCTCGAGCGCGGGCTGTCGATCCTCGACGAAGCGTCGAAGTCGCTCAAGACGGGCGACATGTTCGACGGCGTAACGGCGTTCACACTCTACGACACGTACGGCTTCCCGCTCGATCTGACGCAGGATGCGCTGCGGCCACGCGGCATCGGCGTCGATATCGCGTCGTTCACCGACGCCATGGAGCAGCAGCGCGCCAAAGCGCGCGCGTCATGGGCCGGCTCGGGCGAGGCGGCGGACGAAGCGGTGTGGTTTGCGCTGCGCGAGAAGGCCGGCGCCACGGAATTTCTCGGCTACGAGACGGAAAGCGCCGAAGGCGTCGTGGCGGCGCTGGTGAAAGACGGCAAGGAAGTTTCCGCGCTGAAAAAAGGCGAGAGCGGCGCCGTCGTTCTCAACCAGACGCCGTTCTACGGCGAGTCCGGCGGGCAGGTCGGCGACACCGGCGTGCTGACGGCGGACGGTGTGCGCTTTAAGGTCACCGACACGCAGAAATATCTTGGCGGCGTGTTCGCCCATATCGGCACCCTCGAGGAGGGCACGCTGAAGCCGGGACTGGCGCTGGCGCTCGACGTCGATCATACGCGGCGCGGTGCGATCCGGAAAAATCATTCGGCGACGCATCTGTTGCACGAGGCGTTGCGGAGTGTGCTCGGCGACCACGTGGCGCAGAAAGGCTCGCTGGTCGCCCCCGACCGGCTACGCTTCGACTTCTCGCATCCCAAGCCCATGAGCAGCGAGGAGATCGAGCGCGTCGAAGACATCGCCAACGATATGGTCCTGGAAAATTCTGCGGTGACGACGCGGGTGATGCCGATCGACGACGCGAGAGCGTCCGGCGCCCGTGCGCTGTTCGGCGAGAAATATGGCGACGAGGTGCGCGTCGTTGCGATGGGGGAAGGCGGCGGCAACGCGATGGGCTGGTCGATCGAATTGTGCGGCGGCACCCATGTCAGGCGCACCGGCGATATCGGCATCATCTCGGTGGTCGGTGAATCAGCGGTCGGCGCCGGCGTGCGCCGCATCGAAGCGTTGACCGCGAAGGCGGCGCGCGCCAATGCCAATCATTTCGCCAAGCTCGCCAAAGCCACCGCATCCGAATTGCATGTGCCGGCCGACGATGTACCGGGCCGGGTCGCGGCGCTTGTCGAAGAGCGCAAGCAGATCGAACGCGAATTGACCGACGCGAAGAAAAAGCTCGCAATGTCGGGCACCGGCAAGAGCGACGGCGCCGACGGGCTGCGCACCATCGGCGACATCAAGCTGATGGCGCGCGCTGTGGAAGGCATCGAGCTCAAGGATCTGCGCAGCCTCGCCGACGAAGGCAAAAAGAAGGTCGGCTCCGGCGTGGTCGCGATCGTCGGCGTCACCGGCGACGGCAAAGCCGGCGTCGTGGTCGGCGTCACCAACGACCTGGTCGCGCGCTTCAACGCCGTCGATCTCGTCAAGAAGGGCGCCGAAGTGCTCGGCGGCAAAGGCGGCGGCGGCCGGCCGGATATGGCGCAGGCCGGAGGTCCCGACGGATCGAAGGCCAATGCCGCGCTGGCCGCGATCGAAGCTGCGCTCGGCGCATAGGCGCTTCAGTCGAATTTGACGATCATACCGTCTTCGGCGGACTCATACGGTACCTCGGCGCGGCGTGCCAGCATGTCGTTGCTCATATGGGTGAGGACGAGCCGCTTCGGCTTGATCTGCGGCAGATGTTTTTCCAGCGAGCTCAGCGCCATGTGGCTCGTGATCGGCTTGTCACGCGTATAGGCCTCGCAGATGAAGAGGTCCGCTTCGCGTCCGATGTCGATGATGCTGTCGGTCCACTCCGTGTCGCCGGAATAGGCGATGACATTACCTTCGGCTTCGCAGCGATAGCCGAGGCACGGTCCCGCGCGGTCGTCGTGCACGACGCGGAACGGCGTGACGCGCATGTGGCCGAGCTCGTTGCGCTTGCCGATTTCCAGTTCCCGCAGCGTCAGCGGAAAGGATAATTGCAGGCTCGACGTGCCGGGATAGGCGCCGTCCATGATCTCGGCATAGCGCGATTTGAGGCCCGGCGGTCCGGCGATGGTCAGCGCGCTTTGACGTTTTAGGATGTAGTTCGCCTCGAGAATGAAAAACGGCACGCCGCCGATATGATCGGCGTGAAAGTGGGTGATGAAGATCGTATTGATGGCGTTGCGGTCGATCGCGAGCTTGTTCATGCCGACCAGCGATGACGATCCGCAGTCGATCAGCGCATTGATGTTGCGCCCGACGAGATGAAAACAAGTGTTGAAGCGTCCGCCGGTCCCGAACGCGTCGCCGGAGCCAATGAATTGCAAGTGCATGTGAATCCCCCGAAAACGACTAACGTCCCGGCGAGCCGGGACGGATGCTGGCGCGTAGACGGAACCTAGTGTCGCGTCGGACGGGAAAAGAATCCGTGATCTGTATCACAATGGCACTGTTCGGCGGCTTGAGGGGGATTGGGTCAAGTCTCTGTCTTTCCGAGTGATTTTAACCTTTACCGGAATGGCTTTACGGGTTCTGATACAATTGTCATGTTTGTGCAATGGTTGCGTTGGGCAGGGAACCCACACCGAACTCCGTGCCATGATCGCAACACAAAGAGGCGCAAGCTGCCGAACGGGTTGGGTTTAGGGGACTGTTGGGTGCTGGTTCGATCACAATGTGCGGGCGTTGGGTTGGCGCTGGCGGTTGCCATTGCGCTTGGCGGCTGCACGAACCTGGACACCAGCCAAGGTTGGTTTGCCAAGCCGTTAGATGTCACCGGGCGCAGCGCCGGCTATAGCTTTTCCGAGCTTTCGGAATCACAAAAAAATCAACATCCGATCACGCCGAACGATTTGGTCAACGCCGGTGGATCGTGTCCGGCGCCGGTTGCTGCCGCGCCGGCTGCTCCGGCGCCCGGTCCAGCCGCTGCCGCAGGAACGCCAGTGGGAGCGCCTTTGGGTACTGCGGCCGGCGACCCTTCTTCTTTGCTGGGGGGCGGCGGCGGCATCGCGCTCGGCATGAGCGAGTGTGACGTCGTTTCTCGGGCCGGCCAGCCCTCATCTGTCCAGATCGGCAATGCGCCGAACGGCGACCGCACCGCGGTGCTGACCTTTCAGAGCGGTCCGCGCCCGGGGATCTATCGCTTCCTGCGCGGTTCGCTCACCGAAATGAACCGTGGCGCCGACCAAGCGCCGTCGCCGCAGGTGGCGAAGAAGAAGCCGACGAAGCCGCAGAAGAAGGCCGCCTCGAACTGAGCGCCGATCGAATGACGCGGCTCTGCTGTTTGGTGAAGTGCGGAGCCGCGATTTCAATCGACGTGAAGCAGAGCCAGATCAGTAGCAGCGATTGACCCAGCGCAGCACGGGTCCATAGGGCGTATAGACCCAGCGCCGTACCTCGCAGCCGTCGTAACCGGCATACACGCGAACGAAGGGGTGAAAGCCCCAGCCGCCATGCCAGCCGCCGCCGCCCGAATGGGCCGAAGCGGATGTGGGCGCGAGCGCGGCGGCGCCGAGCGTCGCGGTGGTGGCGAGAGCCAAGATTGTCTTGCGCAACATGTGAGGTCTCCTTGGTTTGACTGTGTTTCTGATCGCCGCATGCGCGGCCGATATGGATGAGACAAGCGGGTCGCGCATTTGGTTCATGCTGCCGATTTTGCCGGTTGACGGCTGAATTTGCGCTGAGGAGGAAATTTATTGCGCGTTTAACAAATTGAACGCACGGTCACGGGCCCGTTCATCGCGCATTCATGCGCGCTTCACAGGGCTTCTTGCGGCGGCCTCGTGCGCTTGCCGGAAACATGGGCGGAGGCTATAAGCCCGGCGCGGTTCCACGCCGCTTTCGCAATTTCCCAAAGGATTATTTTGATGCCGATCGAGCGTACATTCTCGATCATCAAGCCGGATGCGACCGCCCGCAACTTGACGGGCGCCATCAATGCGATGATCGAAAAGAAAGGTCTGCGTATCGTTGCGCAAAAGCGCGTGCGGATGACGACCGCCGAAGCGGAGACGTTCTATGGCGTGCATCGCGCCCGGCCGTTTTTTCGCGAGCTCGTCGATTTCATGACCTCGGGTCCCGTCGTCGTCCAGGTGCTCGAGGGCGAAAACGCGGTCGCGGCCTATCGCGATCTGATGGGAGCGACCGACCCGGCGAAAGCCGCGTCCGGCACCATCCGCAAGGAACACGCCAAGTCGATCGGCGAAAATTCCGTGCATGGCTCGGACGCCGCCGACACCGCGGAAAAGGAAATTGCGCAGTTCTTCTCCGGCAACGAAATTGTCGGCTAGAGCGCCGGCGTGGGATCGGTCGCGCAATATCTGCATCCCGCGCTGTGGCGCGACTGGTTTCATGCGAGCGTCGCGCAATTGGACCTGGCGGTGTTCTGGCTCGCCGTCCTGCAGATCATTTTCATCAATATCCTGTTGTCCGGCGACAATGCCGTGGTCATCGCTATGGCCTGCCGCGGATTGCCGGCGGAGCAGCGGCGCTGGGGCATCGTCGCCGGCGCCGGGGCCGCCGTGGTGTTGCGCGTCATCTTCGTCGGCGTTGTCGCCGAACTGATGCTTTTGCCCTATCTGAAACTTGTCGGCGGCTTGGCCCTCCTCGTCATCGCCGCCAAGCTGATCGTGCCGGACGACGCCGATAAAGACGAAATCCAGGCGGCGGCGCATGTGTGGCGCGCGGTGATGATCATTGTCGTCGCCGACATCGTCATGAGTCTCGACAACGTCATTGCCATCGCCGCCATCGCGCAGGGCAATCTGTTGCTGCTCGTGATCGGTCTCGCCGTCTCCATTCCGCTGATCATGGCCGGCGCCGCTTTGATCACGGTTCTGCTCGATCGCTTTCCGATTTTAATTTGGGCGGGCTCAGCGCTGCTCGGCTGGGTCGCCGGCGGCGTCATCGCCACCGATCCGGCGGTGGTAGGACATCTTGCTGCCGCCTTTGGCGAAAAATTCGCGCACCAAGCCGAGCTGGCGGCGGCTGGCGCCGCGGCACTTCTTGCTATTGCCGCGGGCGGATTGTGGTGGCGCTTGCACGCGGCTGCGAAAATCCGCGCCGATGCCGCGCGCGCGCAAGCGAGTGCTGCGTAGAACACACAGCGCATCGTCAGAAAAAATTTTGGAATAGCGCAGCCACGGTTGCGCCGTATTTCTTTGGCTTCCTTGTTGCGCAATCGGATTTTGGTCATCCGCTCGGTGCTGCCTTGCCGACTCAATCGCCTCGGACTTCTCCGTTTCGGACTTCCCCCAAAATCTACTTGTGGCGAGAAGCACGGCTCTCGCACGCGAGTTGCGAATCCACCTGCAAATCGACTTGCGAAAGTTGCGCCCGTGTCTTCACCGGCATCTGGAATGAATTAGGAGACAGACGATGCAGAATGGCACCGTCAAATGGTTCAACTCGACAAAGGGCTACGGGTTCATCAAGCCGTCGACCGGCGATAAGGACGTGTTCGTTCACATCTCCGCTGTCGAGCGCGCCGGGCTGCGCTCGCTCAACGAGGGACAGAATGTGGAGTACGAACTCGTCACCAATCGCGGCAGGACCTCGGCTGAATATTTGAAGGTTGCGTGAGCCAACCAGGAAATACTCCGGTGCAAAATCCGGTTCTTGCGGCCCCCCCGGTGTAACATCCGGGGGTTTTTCATTTTTGTGGAACTTGGTCGGGAAAACGCGCGCGGCCCTCGGCCACCAGGCGCAGCGCCTGTGGATAGATCTGGTGTTCCACCTCCAGCACGCGCGCGGCAAGCGTTGCTTCGGTATCGCTTTTCAGCACCGGGACGGCGCGCTGAACAATGACGGGACCTTCGTCCATTCCGACGCTGACGAAGTGGACCGTGGCGCCGTGCTCTTCGCCGCCGGCCTCGAGCGCGCGGCGATGGGTGTCGAGCCCTTTGAATTGCGGGAGCAAAGCCGGGTGGATGTTGATCATGCGGCCGCTCCAGCGATCGACGAACCAGGGCGTCAAGAGCCGCAAGAATCCGGCAAGGCACACGATCTCGATCCGTTTGGCTTCGAGCTCGGCATCAAGCGCCCGCTCGAACGCCGCGCGGTCCTTGCCGAAGGCGGTGTGGTCGATAAGGGTAGTGGCAATGCCGGCGTCGCGCGCGCGCACGAGCCCGATTGCGCCAGGCCGGTTCGACACCACAAGAACGATTTCCGCCGGATAGTCTTGCGCCTTGGCCGCTTCAATCAGCGCCGTCATGTTCGAGCCGCGGCCCGAGATCAGCACCGCCACGCGCTTTTTCATCTGTCTTTCATGCGGCTCGAAAGCTCAAGTCGAGATGTCCGCGAAAGGCGACGCGTTCGCTACCCGCCGCCGCCACGACTTCGCCAAGACGCACCACCTTCTCGCCGTTCTTGGCAAAGCGCTCGCATGCGGCGTCCGCCGTGTCGCGATCGAGCACCGCCACCATGCCGATGCCGCAATTGAACGTGCGCAGCATTTCGTGCTCGTTGATATTGCCGGTGGTGGCGAGCCATTTGAATACCGGCAGGACAGGAACGCGATCGAGCTGCAACGCCACGCCGAGGCCCTGCGGCAATACGCGCGGAATGTTTTCGATAAAGCCGCCGCCGGTGATGTGGCAGAGCGCCTTGACCGCCTTGGTTTCGCGCAGCGCGGCGAGGCATGAGCGCACATAAAGCCGCGTCGGCGTCAGCAGTGCTTCGCCGAGGCTTCGTGACGGTTCGAACGGCGCGGGATCCTTCCAGGTGAGCTTCGCCATGTCCGCCACACGGCGCACCAGCGAAAAGCCGTTCGAATGCACGCCGGTTGACGCCAGCCCGATCACGACATCGCCCGCGGCGATGTCGCTTCGCGGTAAGAGGTCCTTGCGGCCCACAGCGCCGACGGCAAAGCCGGCAAGGTCGTAGTCGCGCCCGTGATACACACCGGGCATTTCCGCGGTCTCGCCGCCGATCAGGGCGCAGCCGACCTCGCGGCATGCCGCGGCAACGCCTTTCACCACGTCGGCGCCGACCACCGGATCGAGCTTGCCGCAGGCGAAATAGTCGAGAAAGAACAGTGGCTCGGCGCCCTGCACGACGAGATCATTGACCGACATAGCGACAAGGTCGATGCCGATCGTGTCGTGGCGGGCGGTCTCGATCGCGATCTTCACCTTGGTGCCGACTCCGTCGGTTGCGGCGACTAGGATCGGGTCGGTGAAGCCGGCGGCTTTGAGATCGAACAGCCCGCCGAAGCCGCCGATCTCGGCGCCTGCGCCGGCGCGCGCCGTAGCGCGCACCAGGGGCTTGATCAAATCCACCATGCGGTTGCCGGCATCGATATCGACGCCGGCGTCCGCGTAGCGCGCCTCATCCACGAAAGCCACCAATTCGGATCGAGAATCCTCCCCGGTGGGGAGGCCATGCTCGCGCCTCCTACGTCGGAATCGCGGGGTGCGCAAGCGTGCGGGCGTCAGTATATTGTGGGCTCAGTATAGTGTGTATTCCTGTGGACTCTTGGACTGCGCGCGAAATGTCGGTCGGACCCGGCCTTTGCCCAGTTGAACCGCGGATGTGCTAGCCGGGGCAGCTTTTGAGTATCCCAAATCTCATCACTTTGGGCCGCATCCTATTGGTGCCGGTCGTGGTCTGGGCGATCATCTCGGGAGAGATGCGCATCGCCTTTATCCTGTTCCTGGTGGCCGGCATCAGCGACGCTATCGACGGGTTTCTGGCAAAGCGCTTCCAGATGAAGAGCGAGCTTGGCGCCTATCTCGACCCGCTGGCCGACAAAGCGCTGATCGTCTCGATTTACATCTCGCTCGGCATCGCCACCGCGCTGCCGATCTTTCTCGTGATCCTCGTTGTATCGCGCGACATCATGATCGTCAGCGCCTTCATGCTGTCGCTGCTGGTCGGCAAGCCGATGCCGATCCGGCCGCTGATGGTCTCGAAAGCCAATACGGCGGCGCAGATCGTGCTCGCCGTGCTGGTTCTGGCCGAGCAGGCCTTCACTTTCGACGCTTCGACCGCGGCAAAGCTCCTGATGGCGCTGGTCGCGATCTTGACCTTGCTCTCCATCGCCTTCTATCTCGCCGAGTGGGTTCGCCACATGAATTCGTTCGGCGCCGAGACTTGATCTGGCGGGTGGGGGACGGGCAATGCACTTTGAACGCAATATCGTGTTCTGGCTCGCGGCGCTCATCGTCTTTGTCGCGCTGTTGTGGCTGTTGAGCCCGATCCTCTTGCCGTTCGTTCTCGGCATGGCGCTCGCTTACGTGCTCGATCCCTTGGCCGAACGCTTAAGCAAGCGCGGCATGAGCAGGCTGATCGCGGCCCTCCTCATTCTCGGCGGCTTCGTCCTCGCCTTTGTGATCCTGCTGCTCCTGATCGCGCCGGTATTGATGCGGCAGTTTGCCGGGCTGATCGAGAACGCGCCGGGCTACGCGCAGCGCCTGGAAGCCTTCGTCAGCGATCCGAGCCATCCGTGGATCAAACATTTCGTCGGCGACAATCTGGTCGGCGCCGACAAGTCGGTCGGCGACCTTCTCAATCAGGCGGCGGGCTATGTGACCGGGCTTCTCGCCTCGGCCTGGGAGAAGGGCCAGGCGCTGATCTCGATCTTTTCGCTCGTCATCATCACGCCGGTGGTGGCGTTCTATCTGATCTGCGACTGGGACAGCATGGTCGATACGCTCGACCGCCTGATCCCGTTGCCGCAGCGCGACACCGTGCGCGGCCTGTTCAAGGACATCGACGTGACGATTTCGGCCTGTGTGCGCGGCCAATCCGGCGTGTGCCTGATCCTCGGCTCTTATTATGCCGTCGGGTTGACGCTGGCTGGATTGAGCTTCGGGCTGTTGATCGGCGTCGTCTCCGGCCTGATCAGCTTCATTCCCTATGTCGGATCGCTGACCGCGCTCTCGCTCTCGCTCGCGGTGGCGGTAGCGCAATTCTTCCCGGATTGGAGCGGAATACTGATTGTCGCCGGTGTCGTCCTGCTCGGCCAGTTTCTCGAAGGCAATGTGCTGGCGCCTTATCTCGTCGGCCACAGCGTTGGGCTGCATCCGGTCTGGCTGATGTTCGCGTTGTTCGCTTTCGGCTATCTGTTCGGGTTTGTCGGGCTTCTTTTGGCCGTGCCGCTTGCGGCGGCAGCGGGCGTACTGATCCGGTTCGCGGTGCGGCGTTATCTGGCATCTCCGCTCTACACCGGTAGCGGTTTGTCCTAGGCGTCAGCCGCGTTATCGCTTATGTCGTCATTCATGTCCTCGTTGATGTCGCCGAGTATGTCCTCCTTTCCGCGTCAGCTCGCGCTCGCGCTCGATCACGCCGAAAGCTATGCGCGTGAGGATTTTCTATCCGGCCCGCCGAATGAAGCGGCGCTGGCGCTGATCGATTCCTGGCCGGACTGGCCGGGGCGCGCCGTTGCGTTGGCCGGCCCGGAAGGTTCGGGAAAAACGCATCTCGCGACGATCTGGGCGGCGACGGCGGGTGCGCGCGTGGTATCCGGGCGTCACCTCGGTGAGGTGGACTTGCCGTCGGCGCTGGCAACCGGCGCGCTGGTGGTCGAGGACGCCGCCGCGCTCGAAGACGAGCCGACGCTGTTCCATCTGATCAATCTCGCGCGCGAGGAAGGCGCGTTTCTCCTGTTCACGGCGCGCACCGTTCCTTCGCTTTGGCCGGTGAGCTTGCCGGATCTGATGTCGCGGCTGCGGGCGTTGCCGGTCGTGGCGCTCGACGCTCCCGACGATGCCTTGTTGCGCGGCGTGCTGGTGAAAGTCGCCACCGATCGTCAGCTGACGCTCGATGAGAGCGTCGTGCGCTATCTTCTGACCCATATCGAGCGCTCGTTCGCGGCAGCGCGTGGGGCGGTGATTGCGCTCGATGAGGAAGCGCTGCGGCAAGGACGCTCGCCAAGCCGGGCGTTGGCTGCGGAAATGTTTCGCGACAGCGCTGATCCGTAGGTTCCGCGACGGCCCCGATTTCGGCGCTTTGCGTCCCGACCTTTACCCGGTCTTGACGATGCAGCAGGGGTTCAGCGTTATGTGCTTAGGCAATTTTCACAGGATTGTAGCATAGTGGCCAACGTCGCCTTCGAGGAGCATGAGAAAACCATGGCCGACCGCGGCCAAGCAACTGCTGCTGCGCGAGAATCCGCCTCGCTGCGGCGCGCGGAAGAGCGCCTGTCCGAGCACGGCGCGCGCCAGGCGGCCGCGAATCTTTTGACCAGCCCTGATCGTTTTATCAACCGGGAGTTGTCCTGGCTTAACTTCAATCGCCGTGTGCTGGAGGAATCTGCCAACCACAAGAACCCGCTGCTTGAGCGGCTTAAATTCCTGGCGATCTCCGCCAATAACCTGGACGAGTTCTTCATGGTCCGCGTCGCCGGTCTCGGTGCGCAGGTCCGCGAAGGCATAAACAGCAAGAGCCCGGAGGGCCTGACGCCCGGAGAGCAGCTCGAACGCATCGCCGAAGCGGTGTCGATCGTGGTCGAGGACCAGCAGGCGCAGTGGCGCGAGCTGCGGACGGAGCTCGGGCAAGCCGGCATCGCCCTGATCGACGGCCCCGACGTGACGCGGGCCGAGAAAACCTGGCTCGAGGATTACTTCCTCGCTCACGTCTTTCCGTTGCTGACGCCGCTCGCCATCGATCCGGCGCATCCGTTTCCGTTCATTCCCAATCTCGGCGTCACCATCGCCTTGCAGCTGTCGCGGGTGAAGGACGGTAGGGCGATGAACGCGCTGATCCGCATGCCCAACCGCATCGAGCGCTTCGTGCGGCTGCCGCAATCGGGCGATGGCGGCGAGGTGCGGCTGATCTCGATCGAAGGCGTCACCAGCCTGTTCATCGGCAAGCTGTTTCCCGGCTACGCGGTGAAGGGGCTCGGCGCCTTCCGCGTCATCCGCGATTTCGAAGTGGAAATTCTCGAAGAAGCCGAAGACCTCGTGCTTGTCTTCGAGACCGCGCTCAAGCGCCGCCGCCGCGGCTTTGTCATCCGCGTCGATATCGAGGCGAAGATGCCGGTCGAGCTGCGGCGCTTCGTGCAGCATCTGCTTGGCGTGAGCGACGACGGCGTGTTCAGCGTCGATGGCGTGCTCGCGCTCAACGAGATGGGACAGATCGCCAATCTCAACCGGCCGGATCTGGAATTCGTGCCCTATACGCCGCGCTATCCGGACCGCGTCCGCGACCATGGCGGTGATTGCTTCGCCGCCATCCGGCAGAAGGATTTCGTCGTTCATCACCCCTACGAATCCTTCGACGTGGTGGTCAACTTCCTGCAGCAGGCGGCGCGCGATCCGGACGTCGTCGCCATCAAGCAGACGCTCTATCGGACCTCGGCCGATTCCCCGATCATCAAGGCGCTCGCCGAAGCGGCCGATGCCGGCAAGTCGGTCACCGCGCTGGTCGAATTGAAGGCGCGCTTCGACGAAGAGGCCAATATCCGCTGGGCGCGCGACCTCGAGCGCGCCGGCGTGCAGGTCGTGTTCGGGTTCATCGAGCTGAAAACCCACGCCAAGTTGTCGCTGGTGGTGCGCCGCGAGGGCACGTCGCTCGCCTCCTATTGCCATGTCGGTACCGGCAACTATCACCCGGTCACCGCGCGCATCTATACCGACCTGTCGTTCTTCACCTGCGATCCGATCATCGCGCGCGACGTCGCGCGTGTTTTCAACTTCGTCACCGGCTATGCCGAGCCGGCCGAGCTCGAGCGCATGGCGGTCTCGCCGCTGTCGCTGCGCAATCGCATGCAGGCGCATATCGACGAAGAGACCGCCAATGCCAAAGCCGGGCGGCCCGCCGCGATCTGGATGAAGATGAACTCGCTGGTCGATCCCGACATCATCGACGCGCTTTATCGCGCCTCCGGCGCCGGGGTGCCGATCGAGCTCGTGGTGCGCGGCATCTGCTGCTTGCGGCCCGGCATTCCGGGACTTTCCGATAATATCCGCGTCAAATCCATCGTCGGCCGCTTCCTCGAGCACGGCCGCATTTATTGCTTCGGCTCCGGCCACAGCCTGCCGCATCCGAAGGCGGCCGTGTACATCGCCTCGGCCGACATGATGCCGCGCAATCTCGACCGCCGCGTCGAGGTGCTGTGTCCGATCCTCAATCCGACCGTGCATGAGCAGGTGCTCGAGCAGATCATGGTCGCCAATCTGAAAGACAACCAGCAGAGCTGGCAGCTTCTCGGCGACGGTTCGTCGTCGCGCATCGAAACCGCGCCGGGCGAGGAAGTGTTCAACTGCACGACCTATTTCATGACCAATCCGAGTTTGTCGGGACGCGGCAAATCGCCGAAAGATTCCGTGCCGCGGTTGCGGCATCGCCCGGAACCTGTGTGACTTGGCAGTGTGAGCCGGCCGGTGTGACGGTGCTGCGAATCGCGTAGGATCGGCACGTGCCGCGCTGCCGGGCCCAGGCGGCGAGACCCAAGCCGAAAATTCCTACGACACATCATCTTCGGCCCATGATCTCCGGCCAATGGGCGGAACACGCCATCACCGGCTTTTGTGCAGATTGCGACCATGACGCTTGAAGAATTCGACGCTCAAGGACGTCTCGATCACGGCCCGCCGATCGCCGTCATCGACATCGGCTCGAATTCCGTGCGCCTCGTCGCCTATGAAGGGCTGACGCGCAGCCCGACCGAGATTTTCAACGAGAAGGCCTTGTGCGGTCTCGGCCGCGAAGTGCAGACAACAAAACTTCTTGCCGCCGACGCGGTGCAACACGCGCTTGCCACGCTTAAGCGATTTCGCGCGCTGTGCCAGACCATGGGCGTGAAGAAAACGCTCGCCATCGCCACCGCCGCCTGTCGCGACGCCAAGAACGGCCCGGCCTTCATCAAGCTCGCCGAGGCGATGATCGGCACCAATATCGAAGTGCTTTCGGGCACGCGCGAGGCCGATCTCACCGCGCTCGGCGTCATTTCCGGCATGCACCGCGCCGACGGCATTGTCGGCGATCTCGGCGGCGGCTCGCTCGAACTGGTCGATGTGCGCGGCTCGCAGGCGCGGCGCGGCGTGACGCGCCCGCTCGGCGGCTTGGCGCTGGCCGATATCTCGTCGCGGTCGGTGAAGAAGGCGGAGAAGTTCGTGAGCAAGACGCTCAACGACTTGTCGATGTTGCGGGCTTGCCAAGGTCGCATCTTCTATGCCGTCGGCGGCACCTGGCGTTCGCTGGCGCGGCTGCACATGTGGCAGACCGGCTATCCGCTGCACGTGATGCACGGTTACGCCATCCCCGCCGGCGAGGCGCTGGAATTTACCAAGCTACTGCACCGGGTCGATGTCGAAACGCTGTCGAATATCGAGGTGGTGAACAATGCGCGGCGGCCGTTACTGCCTTATGCGGCGCTCGTGCTTGAACATATCTTGCGCGTCGGCAGACCGCGCCAGGTGGTGTTCTCGGCACTCGGCATCCGCGAGGGCTTGCTCTATTCGCTGTTGAAGAAGAAGGACAAGGAGAAGGATGCACTGATCGAGGCGTCGCGTCATCTCAATCAGCTGCGCTCGCGCTCGCCGCAACATGGCGAAGAGCTGATGGCCTGGACCGACCGTTTCATGGCGACCTCCGGCCTCGAGGAAACCGGCGAGGAGCGCCGGCTGCGCCATGCCGCGTGCCTGCTCGCCGATATCGGCTGGCGCGCGCATCCGGATTATCGCGGCGAGCAGTCGCTCAACATCATCGCCCATGGCGGCTTTATGGGCATCGATCATCCAGGCCGCGCCTATCTGGCGCTGGCCGTGTTCTTCCGTCATGTCGGCCTTGTGATGGACGACGAGCTGTCGCCGCGGCTGCGGGAACTGGTCTCGACGCGCATGCTCGACCGCGCCCGCGTGCTTGGCGCGGCTCTTCGGCTCGCTTACGTGGTTTCGGCGGCGATGCCAGAGGTTCTGCCCGAGACGTCGCTCGCCGTCGAGCGCCACCGCCTGGCGCTGCGGCTTCCCGGCGAATTCGCCGCCCTCAACGGCGAGCGCGTCTTGAACCGGCTGCGTTCGCTCGGCCGCCTGATCGGCCGCGAGACCGTGACGCTGATGGGGTAGGCGCAGCAACAATCCTCTCAGCTTGTGAAGTCCCCGTCGCTTGAGCGCCGCAGGCGCGACTCGATTGCGCCGCCAACTGTCCCGGCAGACGTGCATCCGGTTGTGTGACTTAGGTCACGACCGAGGCCGCCGGCATCATCCTATAAAACACTTTGCCCAAACGCATGGGGCGAGGGACGAGCGCCGTCGGGGTCATGAGCGATATTGGTGTATATGTCGTCGCCGCCACCAAAGGCAGTGAAACGCGATATTGGGCTGCGGCCGTGCCGCAGCACCGCGCGGTCGATGAAGTCCAGCGCCTGTTGGCCCCAGGATGGCGCGCAATTCTCACGGATTATCGTCTCACGCCGGAACAGATCGCGGAGCTGAAGATCCATTCCAACCGCGTGCGCGAGTTGGACTTTATCCCGTGAGCGCGGCTTCCGTGACCGAAGCATTTGAACCGGGCGGCGGAGAAATGTCTCCTATCGGCCGTTAGCGCCACTCGCCGACGATGATCTGGAGTCCGCTTTCGCGCGTGTTGGCGTACCGGTGAGTGCTGAATTCGGGAGTTTGCCACGGCCGGTGGGTTGATGAGCTACGGCGCCAATCTCGCCGACGCCTATCGCCTGACAGGCACGTACACCGGCCGCGTCCTCAAGGGCGAAAAACCAGCCGACTTGCCAGTCCAGCAGGCGACGTAGGTCGATCTGGTCATCAACCTCAAGACTGCCAAGATGCTCGGTCTCACCGTCCCGCTCACACTGCTTGGCCGCGCCGACGAGGTGATTGAATAGGAATTTTTTGCTGCGGTGCGTTAGTCTGAAATTGGCCCTTAGCGGATATTCCGCCGGCCATAATCAATGTCAGCATTCGGGGGAATAGCGGACGCTGCAAATCAGCGGCTCACTCCCGCTCGATCGCCGTAACCCGGCCCTTCTCCACAGCGAGCGCGAGCTTGCCGTGCTTGAGCGCCAGCGCTTTCTCGCCGAACAATTCGCGCCGCCAGCCCATTAATGCTGGAACCTCGGCATCGTCACTCGCGGCGATGCGTTCGAGGTCGTCGACGGTCGCGATCACCTTGGCGGCGACGTGATGGCGCTCCGAGATCATGCGCAGCAGCACTTTGAGAAGCTCGATGGTCGCAGCGCCGTTCGGCGCCGGCTGGCTGCGCGCCTGATGCGGCAAGGTCTTTGGATCGCGCGCCAGGCCGTGGTTCACCGCGGCGACGATGGCTTCGCCCCAGCGCGAGCGTTCAAAACCTTTCGGCAGGGAGCGCAGGCTCTTGAGCTTCTCGATCGTGGTCGGCGCTTGCACCGCGATATCGGTGATGACCTCGTCCTTGAGCACGCGCGAGCGCGGCACGTCGCGCGACTGCGCTTCGCGCTCACGCCAAGCGGCGACGTCGATGAGAACGGCAAGCTCCTTCGGCTTGCGCACCCGCGTCTTTAGCCTTTGCCAGGCGCTGTCCGGATCCATGCGGTAGGTGTCGGGCGAGGTGAGCACGCGCATCTCGTCCAGTACCCAGTCGACGCGGCCGCGGCGTTCGAGATCGGCGACCAGCGCCTGATACACGTCGCGCAGATGCGTCACGTCGGAAATGGCGTAGCGCAGCTGCGCGTCAGACAGCGGCCGGTGCGTCCAGTCCGTGAAGCGATGCGATTTGTCGAGCGTGTCGCCGGTGATGCGTTGTACGAGCTGGTCGTAGGAGATGGAATCGCCATAGCCGAGCACCATGGCGGCGACCTGCGTGTCGAAGATCGGATGCGGAATGAGCTTTGCCGCGTGCCAAACGATTTCGATGTCTTGGCGGGCGGCGTGAAACACCTTCATGACCTTCTCGTCGGCCATCAGCGTGTAGAACGGCGTGAGGTCGATGCCCGGCGCCAGTGCGTCGATCACCCAAGCCTCGTCGGCCGAGGCCACCTGCGCCACGCACAGCAGCGGGTAATACGTGGTCTCGCGCAGAAACTCGGTGTCGACCGTCACCATAGGATGACGCGCCAGCCGTGCGCAGGCGGCGGCGAGTTCGGGCGTCGTCGTGATGGGCTGCATTGAGACGGCGGCTGCGGAATCAAACGTCATTGGTACCTAATAGTGTCGTTCAGTTGCCACGGGCATGGCAAGGGCGTGCGATGGGCGTGCGATAGGGGGTGCACCGGCGCGGGTCAAATTCCGGTGCGCAATTGGAACCCCGCTAACCGCCCCGTATTCGGTCCATCATGATGAACTCCCAGGGGCTTGGCATTTGGCCGACCGGCACCTCGATGAGGGTCGGGCCGTCACGATGGGCGAAGGCGCGGCGCAGCGCCTGGCGCAAGTCGTCGGGACTTGTCACGCGGGTGGCTTCGGCGCCGAAGCTTTTGCCGAAGGCGACAAAATCGGGATTGGCGAGGTCGCTGCCGATCAGCCGGTTGCCGTAGCGTTCCTGCTGGATGCGGCGGACATTGCCGAAGGCGCCGTCGCTGAACAGCACCGTAACCAGCGGGATACGATGGCGCATCGCGGTCGCGATCTCGTTCGCTGTGAACATGAAGCCGCCGTCGCCGGAAATCGCCACCACCGGCACGTCGGGTCGCGCGTGCTGCGCGCCGAGCGCCGTGGCAAAGCCCCAGCCGAGATTGTCCTGGTAACCGGGCGAGAGATAAGTGCGTGGCTTGTACACCGGGAACAGCAGGCGTGAGGCGAAGCCGATCTGGGTGACCTCATCGACGAACAGGCCATCCTCGGGCAATTCGGCGCGGATCGCGTCGAGAAACGCGATTTGGGGTGAGAGCTTCTCCAGGCGCTTACGCCACGCGGCCTGGCGCTCCTGCATTTCGGCCGTCCGCGACGGGCGTTTCGCGTTGTGCGTGGGCAGTTCCGCCAGAAGACGTTGCAGAATGGGCTTGGCGTCGCCGGTCAGCGCCACAGCCGGCCGATGCAGGCGATTGTGCTCCATCGGGTCGGCGTCGACCCGGATGATGGCAAGCTCGCGATCGACGCCCCATTGCGTGAACTGGATGAGGAGCCGGGTTCCGACCGCCAGCACCACGTCTGCCTCGCCCCAGAGGTCGCGGCCAAGCGGCAGCGTGACGCTCAAGGGATCGCGGCTGTCGAGGACGCCGCGGCCGCGGCGATAGCCGAGGACCGGCGCTTGCAGCATGGCGGACAGCGCAGTCACTTCGGCGCCGGCGTCTTGCGCGCCGCCGCCGCAGATGATCATCGGCCGCTTCGCCGCGCCGAGCCGTTTCGCGGCTCGCCGCACCGCATCCATATCGACCTTCGGCTTTGGCACCGGCAGCGGCGCCTGCAATGCCACCGGCGCCGATTGGCCCCACACATCGATGGCGCATTCGAGCGCGGCCGGTCCGGGGCGGCCGGTCTGCATCGCGCGCAGCGCCTGCGCGGTCAGGCGCGAGGCCTGTTCCGGCTTGCGGATCAGCGACGTGTGGTCGACCAGCCGGGCGATCAGGCCGGTCTGATCGCGGATCTCGTGCAGATGGCCAAGCCCCTTGCCGATATCGCCCGCGGGAATTTGCCCGACCAGCGCCAGGACTTGCGCATTCATGGAATAGGCGGTGAGGAGCGCCGCGGAGGAATTCAGCAAGCCGGGGCCGGGAACGACCGCATAGGCCTGCGGCTTGCCGGTCGCGAGCGCAGCGCCCAGCGCCATATAGGCGGCGCCCTGTTCGTGGCGGGTATGAATGGTGCGGAACCGGTCGGAAAATTTGAACAGTGCTTCGAACAGATGGTCGTTCTGTACGCCCGGCAGCGCATAGACCGTGTCGAGGCCGTGGCCGATCAGCGTTGAGACAACGGCTTCCGCCGCCGTCATCGGTTGCGCCGTCTCCGCGGCTTTGGTCTTGCGCTGCATGCCAGTTCCCCGCGCCGTGACTTGTGCAGATCGGGGCAAATCTGTCGAGGCGGTCCCTCGCGTTCGGGCCGCTATCGGTCGATTTGGGCCGTGGCCGGCCCGGCTTGACAATTTGGTGCGACGCATGTGGTTGTGCGCCGACTTCCCCACCCATTGGCGGAATTGAGCATGCATCGCTACCGCACTCACACTTGCGGCGCGCTCCGAGAGGGCGACATCGGCACCGAGGTCCGGCTTTCCGGCTGGTGCCACCGTATCCGCGACCATGGCGGCGTGCTGTTTATCGATCTGCGCGACCATTATGGGCTGACCCAGGTGGTGGCCGATCCCGACAGCCCGGCCTTCAAAGTGGCCGAGACGTTGCGCTCGGAATGGGTAGTGCGGGTCGACGGCAAGGTGCGCCGGCGCCCCGGCGGCACGGAAAATCCTGACCTGCCGACCGGCGCGGTCGAGATCTATATCCGCGAGATCGAGGTTCTGGGACCGGCCGGCGAACTGCCGATGCCGGTGTTCGGCGAGCAGGACTACCCTGAGGAAACTCGCCTCAAATACCGCTTCCTCGACCTGCGCCGCGAGCATCTGCACGGCAACATCATGAAGCGCGGCGCCGTCATCGACACCATCCGCCGGCGCATGAAGGAGCAGGGCTTCTTCGAATTCCAGACGCCGATCCTGACCGCGTCGTCGCCGGAAGGCGCGCGCGATTATCTGGTGCCGTCACGCATCCATCCGGGAAAATTCTACGCGCTCCCGCAGGCGCCGCAGCAGTTCAAACAGCTCATCATGGTGGCCGGCTTCGATCGCTATTTCCAGATCGCGCCGTGCTTTCGCGATGAGGACGCGCGCGCCGACCGTTCGCCCGGCGAATTCTATCAACTCGATCTCGAGATGAGCTTTGTGACGCAACAGGACGTTTTCGACGCCGTCGAGCCGGTGATGCGCGGCGTGTTCGAGGAATTTTCCGACGGCAAGCCGGTGACCAAAAAATTTCCGCTCATCCCGTATGCGGAGGCGCTGCGCAAATACGGCACCGACAAGCCGGATTTGCGTAATCCGATCGTCATGCAGGACGTCTCGGAGATCTTCCGCGGCTCGGGCTTTAAGATTTTCGCGCGCATTCTCGAGACTACCAAAGGCGCGGTGTGGGCTATCCCTGCGCCGACCGGCGGCTCGCGCGCGTTCTGCGACCGCATGAATTCCTGGGCGCAAGGCGAGGGGCAGCCGGGGCTCGGCTATATTTTGTTTGCGCTCGACAATGGCGCCGTCGTCGGCCGCGGCCCGGTCGCCAACAATCTCGGCGCCGAACGCACCGAAACGCTGCGCACGCAACTCGGCTTGAAGGACGGCGACGCGGTGTTCTTCGTCGCCGGCGAGCCGGAAGCTTCGTGAAATTCGCAGGCCCCGCGCGCACCAAGGTCGGCGAAGAGCTCGGCCTCGTGCAGAAGGACCGCTTCGAACTGTGCTGGATCGTCGACTTCCCGATGTACGAATGGAACGAGGAGGAGAAGAAGATCGATTTCTCCCATAACCCGTTCTCGATGCCGAACTGCCGGCCGATGAGTTTTTGGCGTTCGATCCGTCGGACAAGGACAAGATTCTGGCGCTCAACGCCATTCAATACGACATCGTCTGCAACGGCGTCGAGCTGTCGTCGGCGCCATCCGCAATCATCGCCCCGACGTGATGAAAAAGGCCTTCGCCATCGCCGGCTATGACGAGAGCGTCTTGGAAGAGAAATTCGGCGGCATGCTGCATGCGCTCTCGCTCGGCGCGCCGCCGCATGGCGGCATCGCGCCTGGCATTGATCGCATCGTCATGCTGTTGTGCGGCGAAGAAAATCTCCGCGAGGTCGTGCTGTTCCCGATGAACCAGCGCGCCGAAGATCTGATGATGGGCGCGCCCGCGGAAGCGACGCCAAAGCAATTGCGCGAGCTGCATATTCGCGTCGTCAAGCCGAACTGAGTTTGGTTTCGTTCTGCAAGACTACACTTGATTTAGTTGCGATTACTTGGAACGCTTTTCACTTGTGGTGAC
>CAWEMR010000021.1:0-136636 GCA_963810085.1 uncultured Alphaproteobacteria bacterium
CCTCAGTCCTGATTGCCGCATCGTAATGACAGGCGAGAGAAAGGGTTGAACACAACAGCGCTCACTTTACCGCTGTCGCGTGGTATCTAGCGATTGCTTTCTGCCGCTCGCCGCCAACCAACGCAGGCGTTTTCGTTGCTACCGCTTGAGGGCAAACAGCGGGCCTAGACGAATTGCCTCAGGCGAGCACTACGCAGCCGGCCTGGCCCCGCTCGAATAGCACTCGCCGCGGCCGCGCCTGTCCAATCATCCACGCTTTTGCAGCGATGCCATGAAGGGGTTGGATGCTGCGACAAACGCGGGCACCGGCCGGGACTAAGCTAAAGACGTAGCTCTTCTCCTTTGGCTTATGCAAATTCGACCCATTCAGAATTGGCTTGGTCGCCAGAATTCATCACGATGATTTCGGTATTTTGATTGCGATCGAAAACTTGCCGTCCTCTAGCGGCAGACATCAAAGAGAGCATCTCATGACCCGGTTCGCCCTGTCCTTAGTCGGCATTGTTTTGGCCACTTCGGCAATCGCACAGCCCGCGCCTTCTGGTCCTCCGCCAGTCAGCGTGATCAAGGTGGAACGCCAGCCGATGGCCGACAGCTACGAATTCAACGGTCGCATCCAGGCGACCAACAGCGTCAACATCGTCGCGCGCGTGAGCGCCTTCTTGGAGCAGCAGCATTTCACGGAAGGCGCCGACGTCAAGAAGGGCGACCTGCTTTACACGCTCGAACGTCCGCCATACCAGGCGGCTGTCGACGCTCAGAATGCGGCAATCGCGCAGGCCAAGGCGCAGCTTGATAATGACAACATCTCGCTTTGGCGCGCGCAGCAGCTCGTCAAGACAAATGCCGGGACCCAACAGGCTTTAGATTCCGCGGACGCGACGCAGCGCAGCGCAACAGCCCTGTTGCAAGCGGCACAAGCTCAGCTTGAGACTGCACAAATCAATCTCGACTATACGGAAATTCGCTCTCCCATCGATGGCCGGATCGGCCGCACCTCGGTAACCATCGGCAATGCGGTCAATCCGCAGTCGGGCGTCCTGACTACCGTGGTGAGCCAGAACCCGATGTATGTCGTCTTTCCAGTTCCGACCCGCCGAGCCGTCGAGTTGCGCGAGGAGTATGCCCAAAAGGGCGGATTTGACGCAGTGAAGATCCGAGTTCGGCTGCCGGACGGACGGATTTACGGCCCGACCGGAAAGGTCGACTTCATCAACAACGCAATCGCACAAGACACCGATACCCTTCTCATCCGAGGAGTTATTCCGAATCCGGTGCTCGGATCCCAGGCCGCGGGAGGAGTCCAGCTTCGCGAACTCGTGGCAGACCAGTTCGTCACGGTGCTCCTTGAATCTGTGAACCCGAAGCCGGTCATCGCGGTGCCGCGCGCAGCGGTTCTCGCCGATCAACAGGGCAGCTACGTGTATGTCGTCGATGATCAGAATATTGCGCGGCAACGCCGGGTGAACTCTCGGCCAATTGACCCCGGAGACGGCCGGCGTCGCCGACGGGCTCAAAGAAGGAGAGCAGGTCGTCGTGGAAGGAGTCCAGCGGGTGCGACCCAACGCACCAGTGACACCCGCACCTGTAGCGTCCACCGCCAGCCGGAGCTGACGCCATGATCTCCTCAGTCTTCATCGACCGACCCCGCCTTGCGATCGTCATCGCGATCGTCATCACGCTGGGTGGGCTCCTGGCCCTCACGCGAATTCCGGTCGCGCAGCTTCCCGATATCGTGCCTCCCCAGGTCGAGGTTACTGCGATGTACCCGGGCGCATCTGCTGAGGTGCTTGAGGCGACCGTGGCGCAACCATTGGAGTCGAAGATCATCGGCGTCGACAAGATGATCTATATGAAGAGCACGAGCGGCAATGACGGCACGTACACACTCACGGTGAGCTTCGAACTCGGCACCGATCCCGACATTGACACTGTCAACGTCAACAATCGTGTCCAAACAGCGATCGCTCAGCTACCGCAGGAGGTTCAACTCCAGGGCATCAAGGTCCAAAAGAAATCGTCATCAATATTGCAGTTCATTAATCTCTATGACGAAAGCGGGAAGTATGATCCGCTTTTCATCACCAACTTCGCGATCATCAACGTACTTGATGAACTGTCGCGCACGGCCGGCGTCGGCGAGGCAAAGCTGTTCGGCGGGCTCAATTACTCCATGCGGATCTGGTTCGACATGGCGCGCTTGACGAGCCTCAACCTCGCCCCATCCGACGTCATAAAGGCGATCCAAAGTCAGAATGTTCAGGCGTCGGTTGGCCGCATTGGAGCGCGTCCCATCCCTGAAAGTCAGCAGTTCCAGGTCAATGTGCAGACACAAGGGCGGTTGATCGATCCCGATCAATTCGGCGACATCGTGCTGCGCGCCAATCCCGACGGCTCCACGTTGCGTATCAAGGACGTGGCGCGTGTGGAACTGGGCGCCATGAATGACGATAACTTCAGCCGGCTCAACGGTCGGCCAGCCGTGACGATCGGAATCTTCCTGTCACCAGGCGCAAATGCCCTTGCGACTGCCAAGGCTGTGGAAGCAACGCTCGATAAGGTCCGTGCTCGTTTTCCGGAGGGACTGAAGGCGCGAGCGACTTACGACACGACGGTGTTCGTTAAGGATACCATGCACGAGGTGGTCAAGACGCTCTTCGAGGCGTTCGTTCTTGTCGCGCTTGTGGTCTTCGTATTCCTCGGGCAGTTGCGCGCCACCATCATTCCGGTCATCGCAGTTCCAGTGAGTTTGATCGGTGCTTTCATGGTGCTGGTCGCACTCGGCTATTCGGCCAACACGGTCTCGCTGCTGGCCATGGTGCTGGCGATCGGCATCGTCGTCGATGATGCGATCGTCGTGGTCGAGAACGTTGAGCGCGTGATGGAAGAAGAGCCGGATCTGTCTCCGGCGGCCGCCGCGAAGAAGGCGATGACGCAAGTCACGGCGCCGATCATCGCCATTACGCTAGTGCTCCTGTCGGTGTTTGTTCCGGTCGCCTTCATTGCCGGCATCTCCGGCACGCTATTCCGCCAATTCGCGGTCACTATCATCGCCACGATGCTGATCTCGGCATTTAACGCGCTCACGCTGTCGCCAGCCCTGTGCGCGCTCTTCCTGCGCCATTCCGGCGCGCGCCGGGGGCTCATGGGTGTGATCGGCCGTGGCATCGATGGAGTGCGCGACGGTTATGCGCTGTTTGTCCGAAAGCTTGTGCGGTTCTCGGTGCTCGCGGTGGTGCTTGTTGTCGCGTTCGCGGTCGGCGTGGGCGGCATCGCTCACCTGACGCCCACAAGCTTCCTGCCCGAGGAGGACCAGGGCGCCTTTTTCGTTCAAGTGCAGCTTCCCGACAGTGCCTCGGTCGCCCGCACCGGCGAGATCGTCGGACAGGTTGAAGCGATTCTGAAATCTATGCCGCAAGTCAAGGATACGGTCTCGATCATTGGCTATTCGTTCCTCGATTCGTTCTCGTCCAGCAACACCGCTTTCATGGTGGCCGTTTTGAAACCGTTCGAGGACCGCAAGCAGGTTGCGGATTCGGTTCAGGCCCTGATCACGAAGACCTTCGGCGCCGGCATGCAGGTCCGCAACGCGGTCGTCCTTCCGTTCAACCTCCCGCCTGTCATCGGCCTCGGCACAACCGGCGGGTTTGAATACCAGCTCGAGAGTTTTGAGGGCGCAGATCCGGCCACCCTCGGCAGTGTGGTCCAGGGACTCATCGATGCCACCAAGCAGGATAGTCGTTTCGCCCAGGTGTTCACGACTTACGGTGCGTCCGCACCATCGCTTTATCTCGACATCGATCGCGCCAAGGCCCAGTCCCTGGGCCTCACCATCAACGACGTATTCACGACGTTGCAAGCGACCCTTGGCAGCTACTACGTCAACAACTTTAATTTGTTCGGCCGAACCTGGCAGGTCAATCTTGAGGGCGAGGCGGCGAACCGGCGCGATGTACCGGATTTGTGGCGGATCTACATCCGCAACAGCAAAGGCACCATGGTCCCGCTGCAAGCAATCGCGTCCCTGCGCAACGTGACCGGTCCTCAGGTCATTACCCGCTACAACAATTATCGCTCGGTGACCGTGAACGGCATTCCGGCGCCGGGCGTCGCCTCCGGGACGGCGCTCGCCGCCATGGCTGATATCTCGGCCAAGACGCTGCCGCCCGGTTTCGGCTTTGAATGGACCGGCACGGCGTTTCAGGAATACAGGGCGGGCGGGCAGACCAGCATGGTTCTCGGAATGGCCCTGCTGTTTGCTTTCCTATTTCTCGTCGGCCTGTACGAGAGCTGGATGATTCCAGTTCCCGTTCTGTTGTCGGTGGTGACTGGTGTGCTTGGAGCATTCGCGGGCATCATCGTCGCCAAGTTGCCGCTCAATCTCTATGGCCAAATCGGCCTCATTGTGCTGATCGCGATGGCGGCCAAGAACGCGATCCTAATCGTGGAGTTCGCCAAGGACCAACGGGAGAGCGGCATGGACATTCGCGAAGCGGCGGAGCTCGGCGCAAAGCTGCGGTTCCGCGCCGTGATGATGACCTCGATTGCGTTCATCGTCGGTCTGGCGCCGCTAGTCTGGGCCGAGGGCGCCTCAGAGATTGCGCGCCGCAGTGTCAGCACGCCCGTCTTTTTTGGCATGCTGGCGGCGAGCACGGTCGGAATTTTCCTGATCCCCATGCTTTACGTCATTTTCCAAACGCTTCGGGAGAACACACAGCGCAAACCGAAAGGCAAGCTCGTACTTCATCCAAAAGCTGCCGAATGACCCTGGCGAAAGGATGCCAATGGCCAAATACAAAAAAGAGAAACCCCACACTGCCGGGCCAAATTGCGCGCCCGGCAAAATGAGGCGAAAGGAATTCGAGAAGGAGCTGCTGAAGCTTCAGATCGAACTTACCCGTCTGCAGACTTGGGTCCGAACTACGGGGTCGCGCATCATCGTTGTCTTCGAGGGGCGCGATACGGCAGGCAAGGGTGGTGTGATCAGCCGGTTTACCGCGCGCACAAATCCGCGCGTCTACCGACATGTAGCATTGCCCGCGCCGTCCGACCGCGAGAAGACGCAGGTCTATCCGCAGCGTTACATTGCGCGTTTCCCCGCGGCGGGCGAGGTCATTCTCTTTGACCGGTCTTGGTACAACCGGGCAGGGGTTGAGCGCGTGATGGGTTTTTGCACAGAGGCGGAAGCGGAACGGTTCCTGTTGGTGACCCCCGCGATCGAACGAGAGCTTGTCATCCAAAACGGTATCATACTGCGCAAATACTTTCTCGATATCAGCCAAGAAGAGCAGCGGCGTCGCTTCGAAGCCCGAATCGACGACCCGCTCAAACATTGGAAGCTGAGCCCGATGGATATCGAATCGGTCCGGCGTTGGTGGGACTACACGGCGGCCTATCAGCGGATGATCCAGGCGACCGACACGCCTGAGGCACCGTGGTACATCGTCCCGGCCGACGATAAGCGGCGCGCTCGCTTGAACCTCATCCGACATTTTCTGGACAGCATCCCTTACAAGAAAGTCGGCATAGAACTGCCGAAAATTCCGGACTCGCAGCGGCGGCCCAAGGGCGCTGTTGACAGTCTGGGCGCGGGAGAGTCGATCCCTAGTTACTACTGAAAAATGGCGGTTATGCCGCTGGAATTACTGATTTTCCCGGGTAGGGTAGCGCGCTCATAACCGCTTGGTTCGAGGTTCAAATAGTAGGCGAGTGCCGCGACCCGCAAACGCCCGCTGCTAACTGACTAGCAAATCAGACTTTCCTTATCAGTTATGGCGGCGGAATTTACGCCGTCGCCGGCTCTTCCGGCAGCGACACGGTCCCCAGCGCCTCCGACTTCCGTCCTTGCAAAACCCGTAAAAGCCGGTAATTTTTTGCACGGAAATCGGTGCTAAGTAATGGTGGGTTAGTCAGGAAGTAACGGAACGATTTTGCAACCTATCGTCCGTTGCGGGTGCAGTCCGATGTCCGCTTTGGGTCAGAAGCAGACATGACGCCGCCGGTAATGTGAAAGATGCAGTCCGAGACCTCACCAAATAAACGAACGAAGCATCTTAAAAGTTGCGAAATTGGCCGTCTCCGGGCGGCCTTTTTCATTTGCGTCCCCCACGGCCGGCTCGATGCCGTCTCAGACGATCTTACATGGGATCATGGCGTCCTCGTCGATCTTATAAACTGCGCAAAGCCGATGATATCCGTCGGCGACGATGAGCCTACCGTTCGGTTTATCCCTCCAGAGCAACAAAGGAGGCAGTTTTTCATTCTTGGCGATCCGGCCGATATCTTTTTCGACATGACTATTGCTGACGCCGATCAAAGGCAGTCCAGAAGCTCTGAAAATGTCCTTCGCCGCAACTTCCGACATTTTCGCATTTTTCATTCGTCCCACGGCAAACTCGGCTGCTGATGGAGCCATCGTCAGACTTAGATATAACGCGGCAGCCGAATAGTCTCCCTTCTGTGGTTTACTGAGCCATTTAATTTTCATCGGAGCCCTCTTGAGACGCCTTCATCATCAACGCGTTCATTTCTTGGTGGACTTAGCACGCTGCTCGATAGGAGCCCGAAGCTAATCTATTTCCTTCTCGAGGAGATGTTCAATTCCAATAAATGCATTCTTCGCAGGACTAGAACGGATCATCTCATCAAGCTTAACCTGCGGCGCAGCTCAGTCTCGGTCCTGAGAATTCTGGATGAGAAATACCATCAGAAAACACCCGACATTCGTCCATGTGTTCATTACCAACTGCCAAGTGTCAGACTAATGGAAGATTGGTCCGGTAAAAAGCCATATCAATATTGAAGCGACAGCGAGAGCAAAAACAAAGGGACTTCTGGCGACGCTTGCCGTGTAGTTGGCGCCTCGCGCAAATACTTCGCTGCTGAGCATGTCGTTCCCCTATTCGGCTATTATGTCGGTGACGAAGATTGGAGATGTTATAGCTCACTCGATGCTAAGATAAGCGCCACAAATCCCGCGTGAGGGGGAACATTTAAGTTGAAAATCGCGACCTTTAACATCAATGACATCAACAAGCGGCTGCCGAATCTTCTAGAATGGCTGAATTCTGCTAAGCCCGACGTGGTCTGCCTGCAAGAACTCAAAACGGAGCAAAAACAATTCCCCGAGAAGTCGCTTCAGAGGGTCGGCTACTCAGCCGTTTGGGTCGGCCAAAGAGCCTGGAACGGCGTGGGGATACTCGCTCGCAAGAATGTTCCGGTGCTCACTCGAACCGCTCTGCCAGGGGATCCAGAAGATCGTCAAAGCCGCTATATCGAGGCCGCAGTCAGCGGTGTTATTATCGCTTGCGTCTACGCTCCGAATGGCAATCCTCAACCAGGGCCGAAGTTTGATTACAAGCTCGCTTGGATGAAGCGTCTACATAAGCACGCTGGCAAGCTACTCAAAGCAAACGCTCCTGTCGTGATCGCTGGTGATTTCAACATAGCTCCTACACCCTTGGATATCTATCCGACGAAATCGTGGGATAAGGATGCGCTCATACAGCCGGCGAGCCGAACGGCGTACGCCAAAATGATTAAGCAGGGTTGGACAGATTCGATGCGCGCGATGCATCCAGACAAACGAATATACACATTCTGGACGTATTGGCGAAATCGATACGAGAGGGACGACGGCCTTCGGCTGGATCATTTGCTGCTTAGTCCCAAGTTAGCACATCGCCTGACAAAAGCTGGCGTTGACAGGGTGACCCGAGGAAAAGAGAACTCAAGCGACCATGCACCAGCATGGCTTTCGCTACAGTAAGTATGCGTGCTTGCGCCACCATCCTCATTAATTTCGTAGCCGCGTCCACGCACGAACCCAACCGAAGGTTTCGTCAGCTCTTGAACTCTTGTGTCTACTAAATCCGTCCGAGCAGAACCAAGACGAGAATGATAACAATGATCAAGCCGAGCCCACCGCCCCCGTAATAGCCGGTGCCATAGAACGGCCCGCCGCCAAAGCCACTAAAGCCCCCGAGCAATATGACGACGAGAACAATGAGCAGAATTGTACCAAGCGACATGGCATCTTCTCCGAATTTCTATTGGCTTGTTCCAAGGAAAGGTGCGGCGCAGTAGCTAATCACTCAATATCAATGTGAAAATAACGCAAGCAGGATGATAATAGGGATTGGGACGCCAAGCAGCCAAAGTAGAACTCCTCTACCCATGATATGCTCCTTTATATTGGCCGTGGAGTGAGAACGGTTCCATGTGCCGTCTCGCAGCGAACCACCCTCGATTTGCGAATGCACCAAACGGGCCGCTGCTCATCGGCCGTTTGATTTCTGCCGAGACATCAATTCGGCCTATCAGTTGGCTTACTACAGTGGTCGGTGTGTTCTTCCGAGAAGCCATCCGAGACCGAGCGCAATGGCCACCGCGGTGTATGGCTTATCCTCGATCGTATTGCGAAGCGTGTCCTCAAATGAGAGCGCGGTTTTTCGTAATCCTGCGGCCGCGTCGCTCGCCGCATCTTTCGTTTGGCCGTATAGATTTTCGGCAGCACCTTGAGCCCGGTCCATTGCGCCTTGAACTTGGCTTTTCGTATCGTCGGTTGCGCGGCCTATGGCTTCCTCTACCTTCCCGCCGACGTTCCTGGCAGCGCCAGTTGCTCGATGCTCATTCATGAAACTCTCCTCAGTTTGCTCCGGAGCGAGTAAGGGTAGGAAGTGCCTTTTCAAGCCGCGGAAGGGGAACTCGCTGTTACTTCTTATCGGGCATCCACGACGTCGAATCCTTGTCATAGGTGAAGCCGGGGGCCTCTTTTAGTTGGTCCTTGGTCGTATTCATGACCAAATACCATTTGTTGTTGGTTTTATTCGTGACGTGGACCGCATCGAAGGGAACGGAAACATCTTTTTCGCCCGCCCCAAGAAACCCGCCGACAGCCACAATCAAAGAATCGATCCGGCCGGACTTATCAACAAGAACGTCGGCGATCTCGCCAATCTTGCTATCTTTCGGATCGTAGACGCTTTGTTTGTACCAATTGGTGACCGTCGAAGAATTGGCGGGAATGGCGTGGTTCATTTTGGCAGTCGAGTGAGCAACCGCAGCTGTAGAAATCGCGACAGTGACGACGATAATAGAGGCCAGTTTGATCATGCAAGTCTCCCGTGGAGGCGAGTGAGCCGGCCACTCAAATAAACTTCGAAGCGTGGTCATTGGATTGCAACTGGCCATGGCCAGCTCGTGCAATCATCAAGCGCGCGCGAGCCAATATGTTCCCAAAAGGAGGAACGATTGTTTGCCGGGACGCTTGGTCCAAGCTAAGGCGAAAGCGCCCCGTAAACCACGATCCAAATTTAGAACCGTCTGCAGCAACGAGGGTACCTTTGGCCTGTCGGCCGCTGCGCGGGCAATCATCAGGAGTTTGTCATGACGAAAGAGCCAAAGAAGCTAAGTGATTTGTTCCACGATACGTTAAAAGACATATACTTCGCCGAGAGGAAAATTCTCGCAACGCTGCCCAAAATGGCGAAAGCCGCGGTGTCCCCCGATCTGAAAAGAGCATTCGAAAAGCACAAGGGCGAAACTGAAGGCCATGTCGCACGGCTGGAAAAGGTTTTCGCTGCGATCGAGAAGAAGCCGCAAGGCAAGACTTGCGACGCCATTGTCGGCATTACCGAAGAGGGCGCCGAGATCATGAAGGAATACAAGGGCTCTCCCGCTCTTGACGCGGGCCTGTTGGCCGCCGCACAGGCCGTCGAACACTACGAGATGTCACGCTATGGTACGCTCAAGACATGGGCGCAGGAGCTTGGCCTAAATGACGCGGTGCGGCTGCTTGAGCAAACGCTCGAGGAAGAAAAGAAGACCGATGCAACGCTGACGAAGATTGCGGAGTCGGTGGTCAATCAACAAGCGGAAGCTGCCTAAAGATCTCGGGTTCACGGCATCTGGAAGCATCGCGGTCCCGCTAGGCGCGAGGCGCTTTTACTTTCGATGACCTACGCGACAAAAAACCCGGCCTGAGGCCGGGTTTCCTGTACCTAAATGACGAAAATTACTTCTGCGTCTGCTGACCAGGCTTGTTGTCGCCTTGCTGCTGGCCGGGCTTGTTCTCTTGGCCACCTTGCTGGCCGCCTTGACCGGGGTTCTGCGTCTGCTGCCCTGGCTTTTGATCGCCCTGTCTCTGTCCGCCCTGGTTTTGTTGACCGCCTTGGTTTTGCTCATTGCCTTGATTTGGATTGTTCATTTTGTGCCTTTGGGTTTGTGGGTAGTAGTAGAGTGGCAACCCAGAGGGCCGGCAAGCGTTCCGCGGTGCGCTATGTTGAGGTGAGACACGTCAATCGACGCATTTTTACAATTGTTGAACAGCCGGAAACCCCACTTCCCAAGTTTTTTCACCGCCGCCGCGGCGGCGACCGCGTGTTGTGTCTCTGTCCTTCGAGATCGTCGAACAATTCCGCACGTGAAGCGTTGAAGGAGGAGACAAAGAGGTTTTCCCTTAGGGATGAGGACGCGTCCAAGGCTCTAAAGAGGTGTTGATATGCCCGATTATTATCACTTTCTTCGACCAGCATGCATCCTTACCGTCTTGCTTGCCGGCCCCGCGGTTGCGCAAAGCGTGCCGCAAACGGTGGATATAGCCAAGGTCAATGTTCAGAAGGTGCCGGCCGGCTTTCGTGCCTCGAAGATCATTGGCACCAGTGTATCGGATGACGCGAATGAAAATATCGGCAAAGTCGATGATCTACTCGTGAGTCCAAACGGTGCGCCGCCTTTCGCTGTCCTATCGGTCGGGGGATTCCTTGGGATGGATTCCCATTACATCGCTGTGCCGTACGAGAACCTAAGCTTTGTAGATAGCAAGCCGGTGCTGCACGGAGTGACTAAAGACTCACTGAAGATGCTTCCTGAATTCAAATATGCCGACAAATAACACTTTGCGATTGTTTTTGAGATAACCACCCACAGGGATGGCAATGTTGATTTCTCCACGCGTTGCATGTGCGACGGCGATAGTGCTCGGATCTTTCGGATCGAGTGCAACGGCAGCGCAGCAAAGCTTCTCAGGTTTAGCTTCGTACTATTCTTACAGCGGCGGGAAGTTGGCTAATGGCGGAAGGCTCGACCCCGGGGCGTTAACAGCGGCCCATCGAACGTTGCCCTTTGGATCTCGCGTTCGCCTGACTGATTCCAAGAGCGGTCGAAGTGTAATCGTGACGATCAACGATCGTGGTCCCTTTTCTAAAGGCAGAGTAATCGACGTATCGCTTGGTGCAGCGCGCGTCCTGCAAATGCTAGATCGGGGCGTTATCTATGTCAGGGCAGATGTATTGTAGGGCGAGTGGAGAGCCTAAGGCCTAAATTTTCAACACCCGTGGTCGATGATGTTTTTTCAACCACTGGGCGAAACAATCCAGCGTTTTCACGCGTATCCTCACGACGTTCGACAGTACCGCACGACAAAATCTCCGGCGCATTAAACCAGCGGGCACCGAGGACTTCTTTTTGCATCACACCGGTCCATTATGAGCATCAGCTTTATAGTCATACCTATTGCCGCCTCGGCAATTCCGAAACTGGAAAAAAACACACTCTCAGTTCACGCGGCACGACGAGACGCTCATCAGCCCGTGGCTTACCAATGTCCTCGGCGACGGCCCCAATAACCACCCCCGCCGAAAAGAAGAACGATGACGAGCACAATCAAAAGTAATTCCATACAACCGCGGTTGAGTTAGTTGATTGACCAATCTATGAAAAAGCCCCGCTGACACGGGGCTAAGCTTCAAATCACATGCGTGAGCATTAACCCGACAATCACAATGACGGGTACACCCAGCAACCAAAGAAGGACTGGCATGTCGACCTCCACTTTTTTGCCGACCTCATGGATCGCGGTTTAATAAGCCGACGACAAAGCAATAGTTCCACCTTTTGAACCGGCAGCGCCCAGCAGGATGAATGCCTCGACCAGCATCCGTCCCAAGGGGAGGGCTTGGGAACTTAGCCGACGCGGCCGCGTTTCCTTCGACCGAGCACCGAGCACAAATGTGTCCAGACGCTTGAAGAGCGGATTCGCCAATTCACGAGATCTCGTTGAGCGTTACGATAGAGGTGCAACGAGTTTTCATGGCAGACAATCTCACCAAAAAGGCTAAGCCTGATCGCAGTAAGATCGCGATGGGTGATGAGCGTGAAGTCAAATATTGGACGAAGCACCTTGGCGTTTCGAAAGACGAACTCAAGCGCGCAGTGGATAAAGTCGGCCACTCTGTGATCGCAGTCAAAAAGCAGCTTGGAAAAGTCAGTCTAAGCTGACTCGCTATCATTTCTCCGCATGGCCCAGATTGGGTCAAGAAATCCACCATTACGACGCGCGCCGGCGTTGTTGCGAGACCCACTCGCTGTGGCAAAGGCAATAAGCGAACGCCTGAGCATATTCCAAAAATAATTTCTTGAAGAAATATATGATTCTTCAACTTACCGCGGCAACTGCTTGAACGCACTGACCTGCGCGACCAAAAAGAACGGTAGGTAGACCCCCATAGCTTAACTTATATTTTCTTGCTCGACATTTCATAAGGAAAGATCGAGCAATGCCGCAAGCTTCCGTCCTCAGTGACACCGATATTAGACGCGTTTTTCGTATTGTCGAAACCGGCAGACATGCCGATCGAAATAGATTGGCTTTCGTCCTCTCCATCTTTGCCGGGATGCGAGTTGGTGAAATCGCCGCTCTTAAGGTCAAAGACGTTGCAAATCAGTTTGGTGAAGCGCGTCGCGAGATAAGGCTAGTCGCAGACCAGACTAAGGGTAGCTTCAGCCGGACAGTAATTTTGCCGACACGAGCCCAAAAGGAAATCGAGTCGTACTTGAAGGAGCGTCCCTTTGCGCAGCCAGATTGGCCGCTCATTCGATCTCAACGCTGCGGAAGGTTTTCGAGCCTAACGCTGTCGATGTTGTTCAAGGAAATCTACGAGCTGGCAGGTATCCATACGTCGTCTCACTCAGGACGACGCACCTTTGCGACTCGGCTCAACGCCAAGGGTGTCGGGATGCGGACAATCCAAAAGCTGATGGGCCACAGGCATATTGGAACGACCGCTTTGTATTGCGACGTGGCTGAGGACGTTATGAGGAATGCGGTCGAATTGGTCTGAGTTGGGTGCGGCCTCAATCTTGGTGTCCGCTCTGCCCCCGAAAGCGGACACGGATTGCGCACTGTGCGGACAGTGATTGGCCGAATTGGCTTGGCGAAGAGCCAGCAACCGAAGAAGAATTGTTGACGATGCTAAAACCGTGCCCGGACGCGGGGTTAGAGATATGGCCGGTCGACAAGGCTGTCGGCAATGTGAGGAAACGGGCATCTCACTTACTCTTATTGATTTGACTTGCCGCCGCTGCCGGCCGCACACGCCCTTTGCTGAACTCATGATGTCGCCAACAAGCATTGCCGGCGCGATGCGTGAGCAACATCGATGCGGGCTCGGCAATCGGAATCTAAGTAGGGACAAAAAATGCCCCGGCGCGCTGGGACACAGCAACGCGGCCGGGGCTCTTATGGGGATGATGAACCGGGGGGCAGGTCTCCATCCGCTCTAGCAACGCCGCAAGTCGATCTAGGTTCCTGAACGCGCAGCCTTATCACGCCTTGGCGCAGCCGCCGCTGGATGAGAAAAATCATGTGTGTCGACATTCAGCGGGTGGCTGTGATGGCGCCATTGTTCGCTGATGTATTCTGACGAGCGCAGAGGGTGGATCTTCGGTTGGAACCAAACCTAGGATCTCGAGTTTTTGGGCTGACGGATTCTCTTTCCGGCATCAGGAGGTCGTCATGTCCAAAGGAAATGATTACCGCAAAGCGGCGAACGAAGCGGCGTCTCGGATCGAGTGGTGCGAAAGGAAATTGTCGTTTGAGCGCAAACGACATAAGGCTCTCAGCGATTTAGCCGACGGAGAGGACTGGCTCGACGGAAAAATAAGTTCGGTGCCGACCACTAAGGACGCCGCGAACGAAGGATAGACTGCTGTCGCGGCGCACAGATGCGCCGCCTTATTCCGGTTCGTGCTCTTCTCCGCTCGGCTGCGAGAGGTGCTCGAAGTGGGAAGAGGGATTTGCTGCGTAACAACATAGTAAGCCCTAAGCCGCTGCCCGAGCCGTGGCCACCTTGCGGGCATTGAGCTGCCGCCCGGCAATCGCGTTGTGGCTCTTATGCGCAGCGGTTTGAAGGGGCGCGGCACGCAAGCCTAAAGTAGCCATCACCGCGCTGCAATGTGAAACACGGTGATGGCTACGTTCAGAAGCTACTGATTGGTCGAGAGTAGGTTCCTGCGCCCAAGTCCGGAGCGTTCCGTACCGCGACATTTCGTCGTGTTAGACCGCTTGGGCCGCCGAGAGCAAACGCGATCAAGGGCCAGCGTCCCTTTGTACTCCTTCATCAACTTACGACCCGAGCCGAGTATTCCGGGCACGGGTCTTTTTCTCTACTTAGAGCGGACTTCTACGCGGCCGATTTCGCGTCGACGAGGGCTTTTTCGGGAAGCTGATGGCCGTGAATCAGATCGTGGATCGCGCTCAGTTTCTCGACTACCGGCGGCGACAGGATAAAGGGATAGATATCCTGCAGTCCCATGGTCCGGTTGAGGCTGTTGAGCGCGTTGCTTAACGGGATCCATGTGTCGATCAAAGCCGACGGTTCGTCCGCCAGATACGGATCAAAATCGACCCGCGCGTCGTATTCGCCGGGCTGCGCCAGACGCGGATGCACGTACATGCCGAAGGCGCGCGCCATTTCGAGCGTATCGGCGATGTGCAGATAATGCGCCCAAGTCTCGGCGAAATCCTCCCACGGATGCGACGTCGCGTAAGCGCTGATGAAATTTTCCTGCCAGTTTGGTGGTGCTCCATTGGTGTAATAGGTCTTCAGCGCCTCGCCGTAATCCGCGGTCTCGTCCCCGAAAATACTGCGGCACGCCTGCAAACGACCGCCGTCGCGCACCAGCACGTCCCAATAAAAGTGTCCGACCTCGTGGCGGAAGTGGCCAACCAAGGTGCGGTAGGGCTCATGCATGATGGTGCGTCGTTTCTCGCGCTCGGCGTCGTCGGCCTCCTCCAGCGCCAGCGTGATGAGGCCGTTGTCGTGCCCGGTCAGGACGCGCGGCCCGTCGTGCGCCGCACTTGCCAAAAAATCGAACTGCAGGCGCAGATGGCCGTTCACGTCCTTTTCGTCGAGCGGCAAGTGAAGCTTCATTAAGGTGTAGAACAGCATGTGCTTGGCGACCTCAATCTTGCGCCAGGCGGCGACATTCTCGGGGTTGCCGGTGTCGGGAACGGTCCGGTTATGCCGGCAGGTAGCGCAATAGGTGTCGGACGAATCGGCCTCGACCACCCAGTTGCAGACGGCGAATTCGGCATTGGCGCAAAAACGATAAAACTCCTTGTCGACGGCGAGCGCCCGCCAAATGCCCTGCTGCGCGTCGCCCTTTTGCTCCAGCGCCGACAAATTCATGATCTCGGGGATGAAGCCAAGTCGGCGCGAGCACTTCACGCAACGATCATTTTCAAAATAGAGCAATTGCCCGCAGTGCTGGCATTTGAAGAGCTTCATCGTCGTCTCGAGCGTTTCTAAGGTCCGATCAAGGGCGCCTCGGCCAAGCGGCGAATTGTTCCTGTCGGAGTGACCGTCGACCCACGGAGCCACAATAGACGACGCCAATGTGTACGAATCGTTCCGCACCAGTGGCGAAGTTCATCAGCGGCCCGCATCGGCACCTGTCGAGATGCTGAGCGAGATGTCACGCTGCGGCACTCTCAGGACGTGGGGGCAGGAGCTTGGCAGACCGACGCGGCACTGACGAAGATTGCGAATCTGTGGTCAATCAGCAAGCGGAAGCGGCATAAGACTCTATACAGTTCAGGTCATGCAGAAGGCATTGCCGTCGACCCATGGCGATTGAACTCCTAGAGCCCTGCTGTGTTATCGGACCGGAGGCTAATCCATGAACGATGCGACAGCTTTTTCGGAAAAGGCAGGATTGGGGATCCCCGGTCTGGACGATATCCTCATCGGCGGATTGCGTAGAAATCGCCTTTTTCTAGTCGAGGGAATGCCGGGTACAGGAAAGACCACATTGGCGTTGCAATTCTTGCTCGAGGGCGCACGGAATCACGAGAAGGGACTTTACGTTACCCTTTCAGAAACTGAGGAAGAGCTCAGGGAAACAGCCAGCGCTCACGGATGGAGGTTAGGAAACGACATCGATATTTTCGAACTAGCACCGCCGGAGAGCTTGCTCGACAAAAAGCAGCAACAGAGCCTTCTTTATTCATCCGACCTAGAGCTAGGAGAAACTACAACAAGAATTTTCGAAGCCCTGGAGCGATCTAAACCCAGGCGAGTAATTTTGGACAGCTTGTCCGAAATACGATTGTTAGCTCAAAGCTCGCTTCGCTATCGACGTCAGATTTTGTCATTGAAACATTTTTTCGGCCAACGCGATACGACCGTCCTTATGCTCGATGACATGACGGCTGAATCGGAAGACAAGACCGTTCATAGTGTTGCCCACGGTGTTATTCGGCTGGAGGAACTTGCGCCCGATTACGGTGCGGAACGCAGACGACTTCGCGTAATAAAATATCGTGGTCAATCGTTCCGCGGCGGATACCACGATTTTACAATAGTAACGGGCGGAGTTCAGGTGTTCCCTCGTTTGGTCGCCGCTGAATACCGCACAGAAAAGAGGTCCTCTGCTCTATCCAGCGGGATTGATAAATTTGACAAGTTGATGGGAGGAGGCATCGAAAGCGGGTCGAGTACTTTGATCATAGGGCCTGCGGGCACCGGTAAATCACTCATCGTTCTTACAATGGCGGAGGCGGCGGTCAAACGCGGTGAACGTGCCGCGCTCTTTATCTTCGATGAAGAGTTGGGACTTCTTTTTACGCGGGCCAAAGGCATGGGCATCGATTTGAAGGCGATGCGGGACGCGGGAAGTCTCGTCATCGAGCAGATGGATGCGGCCGAAGTCTCCCCAGGTGAATTTGCTCACAAAGTTCGCACATGCGTGGAAAAGGACAACATTCGGACAGTCGTCCTGGACAGTTTGAACGGTTACCAAAATTCCATGCCCCAGGAACAGTTCCTTATTCTGCACATGCATGAGCTGTTGCAATATCTAAATCGACAGGGTGCGACGACGTTTCTGACCGTTGCCCAACATGGAATGATGGGAGAGATGAGGGCGCCGGTTGATGTTACCTATCTCGCTGATACGGTCATTATGCTTCGGTATTTTGAACTACGGGGCGAGGTGCGCCGCGCAATCTCCGTGGTGAAGAAGCGCACGGGTCAGCACGAAAATACTCTCCGTGAATTCAGCATCAACAACCACGGCCTCAATGTCGGTCAGCCACTCGATCAGTATCAGGGCATTTTGCGCGGAGTGCCTCAAATTCTCGGTGTTGGCACTGCGGGGGACCAGCAACCGTGATCGGTAGCCTATCGGAGCGCGCGCTTATTCTGGCTCCGCAAGGAAGGGACGCATTCGTTGCGGCCAAAATTTTGCGTGAGGCTGGATTGACGACGGAAATTTGCGACGACCTACCTGACCTCATTCGACAAGTAGCGTCAGGGGCGGCCGTCGCGGTGTTGACTGATGACTCCATTCAAAGCGCTGATATTAAGGATCTTGCGTATTGGGTTGGCTCGCAACCGCCGTGGTCGGATTTTCCCTTCGTGCTCCTGACGGAACAGGGTGGGGGCTTGGAAAGAAATCCCGCCGCCGGCAGGCAAATGGAGGTGTTGGGGAACGTAGCATTTTTGGAGAGGCCATTCCATCCGACGACGTTTATTAGCGTCATTAAGAGCGCCATACGCGCCCGGAAACGACAATACGAAGCGCGTTCGCGACTCGAAGATTTGCATAAGAGCGAAGGTCATGCGCGTTACGCTGAGATCGAGCTGCGCGCGCTGAACGAAACCTTGGAGGCTCGAGTTGTCGAGCGGACCCGTGAGATCGATGCGGCTAATCGGCAACTTCTTTCGCAGATCGAAGAGCGCGAGCGGGTGGAAGCGACTTTGCAGCAAATGCAGCGGTTGGAAGCCGTAGGTCAGCTAACGTCGGGCGTTGCTCACGATTTCAATAACCTGCTCACAGTTGTTCTTGGAAACGTGGAATTTATTGAAAAAAGGGACTTAAATAATTCCTCCGACCCCACACTAAAGCGGCGGCTCTCCCACATGCGGCTTGCAGCAGAGCGGGGCGCTAAGCTCACGTCACAGTTGCTCGCATTTTCCCGCCGTCAACATCTCGACCCTAAGCCTGTCGATCTTAACGATGCGCTGGCGCAGATGAGTGATCTGCTGCAAAGTTCTTTGGGCGGCAGCGTGCAGATCAATACCAGGTTCCGACCAGGTCTATGGAATGCCTTGGTCGACGCGAGTCAGATCGAGTTGGTTGTTCTCAATCTCGCGATTAATGCGCGGGACGCGAGCCCGATCGGCAGCGCCATCACAATCGAAACTGGCAATGCCACTCTCGGTCCACCGGAAAAACCCGAGGAGCCGACCGCCGGTGATTACGTGATGGTTGCCGTGACCGACCACGGCTCCGGAATGCCTAAAGACATACTCGCCAAAGTGTTTGAACCGTTTTTTACCACGAAAGAAATCGGCAAAGGCTCGGGATTAGGGTTGAGTCAAGCGCTCGGGTTCGCGAAACAGTCTGGTGGGGGTATCCGCATCGAATCTCGGGTCGGCGAAGGGACCGCCGTTAGAGTCTACCTTCCACGCACGCCAGATGCGGGGCTTAAGAATAAGTCACCCGCTTTCTCCGGTTCTATTCGGCGCCCTCTCAAGGGGTCAATAATTCTTCTCGTTGATGACGATCACGCCGTACGGGAGATTACCGGGTCTATGCTGCGTGCCTTGGGGTACGTAGTTCTGGAAGTTGGCAGCGGCGGTGCTGCGCTCGATTTCTTGGACGGAGAGTCAAATATCGATCTTGTGCTGCTGGATTTTGCGATGCCGGGCATGAACGGAATGGAGGTCGCACGTCAAGTGCATTGCAAATTTCCGACTATTCCCGTGCTCTTCATAACGGGCTACATAGACCAAGCAGTGTTGGCGGATATCGGCGAAGCCCGAATAATTAAAAAGCCATTTGTCGGGGACGAACTCACCACTAAAGTGCACGCTGCTCTTCTTAATGCGAGTTCGCGTACTAGAGGAAAAGTCCTACCGCTTAGGCGATGAAACCTCCTTTGCGTTGCGGCTGGTGTAACGGCAAAAAGGAGACCTGACCGCCGGAAAAATAGTGCATGACGGTAAATCCCGACGAAATCACCGTGTATGAGGATCACAGAAACGAGGGCGAATGGCGCGTCAAATATTTCGACGATGACGGCGATTGTTATGCGGCGATCTTCACCGGCCCCGAAGCCAAGTCACGAGCGCAAGATTACGCCGATGCTCTCAAGGCCGGTCGCCTAATACCAGTTCACATCAACTAATCGGCCCGGGTATGGGAAAGATAATAACGCCTAAATCGGGCCAAATATGTCCGTTACGGGTGAGAAGCTGCCGCGACGCGCTCCAATTTTCAGTGTCCGCTTCACCCCCAAAAGCTGCCGCGAAAGTCTCTGATCAGTGCGGCAGCTAAGGGCCACGAACGGACTCAAACGCCGCAAAGCAAAATCACAGGCGAAGAGAAATTTCGCAAACAAGGCCTTCGGGGCGCCAGTCGAAATGCGCGTTGCCCTTTAACTGTCTGATCATTCGTTCGATGACCCGGCTGCCAAAGCCCCGACGCGAAGGAATTTGCACTGTCGGACCGCCCATCTCCCTCCAACGAATAATTAGCTGTCCGTCTGCCTCGTGCACCCATTTGAGTTCAATTTGCCCCTTGGGCTTGGAAAGTGACCCGTACTTAGCGGAATTTGTCGATAGCTCATGCACGGTAACGGCGATCGTCTGCGCGGCGTTAGGTTCTAATAAGATTGGCGGACCGTCTATGTGGACTCGTCCTTCGTCCTTTTCGGAATAGGGAGCAAGCTCCTGTTTTGCGATTGTAAATAGGTCCGCACCGATCCACCGTGTGGCTACAAATAGCGAGTGAACATTCGCGATCGCCTGGATGCGACCTTCAATTGCCTGCTTTAGACCCTCGGGAGTGTCCGAGTTGGAGAGATTGACGGCTGCTTGCACGCTCGCAAGAACGTTCTTGCTACGGTGCTCCGCTTCCCGTGCCAACGTAGCGATTTGCTCCTGACTTCGCTTCTGTTCGGTAATATCTCTTGCGATCTTCGAGGCGCCAACAATCTTGCCGTCGGTGTTTTTGACCGGAGAAACGGTCAATGAAACAAAGATAAAGCTGCCATGCTTGCGCTGTCGAACAGTCTCGAAATGGTTGATGCGCTCTCCTCGTCTGATACGCGTTAGAATTACACGCTCTTCGTCTTGCCGGTCTTTTGGAATGACGATTGTGATAGGCTGGCCAATAGCCTCTTCGGCCGTATAGCCGAAAACACGTTCTGCACCACTGTTCCAGCTTGTGATAATGCCATCGAGATTTTTGCTTATAATCGCGTCGTCACTAAACTCGACAATAGACGCCAGCCAACGCAATCGTTGTTCGCTTTCGCGTAGCGCGGCTTCGATTTGCTTGCGCTCGGTGATGTCTGTGACGACGTTGATCAGATGATGGGCCTTGCCGTCCGCTTCTCTGTCGAGAACGCGCCCGTAACCTGAGAGCCAACCTACCTTCCCGTCCGCCTTCACAATTCGGTACTCGGCTGTGAAAGAGTCCTGGGTGTTCGCCAAGGCATGATATTGAGCAAGAAGATGTCGATCTTCAGGGTGCATGGATCGAAGGAATTCGTCCGTTTCCCCGCCGACATGACCCAGACCATCGGTTAAATTGATGCCAAATAGCGCCATTCCTTCAGGTGTCCAGGTCCTGATGCCTTTGACAAAATCGACCTCCCAGCTACCTATATGGCCGAGCATCATCGCGGATCGATACCGCTCCTCGCTGGCGCGCAGTGCTTTCTCGGTTAGAACTCTGGATGTCGTTTCTACCGCGGTGACGAGGACTCCGCCTACACCTGTGGGGACTGAAAAATCCGGAACCGGGCTGTAGCTTAAGGTAAAGCGCGCATCCTCATATTCGGCCCCGTGCCGCTGAATTCTCAAAGGCAGGTCTTGAGCGAAGAAGGCGCTACGCTTGCCGCTGAGGATGGCTTCATGCAGCGGCTTCAGCTGTGTTTGAACTTCCGGCCACACCTCGCGGAATGGCACGCCGAGTGCCCAAGGATGCTTATCGCCGAGGATCGGACGATAGCCATCGTTGTAAATCATCACAAAATCCGGACCCCAACGCACAGCCATCGGGAAGCCCGAGGCGAGCATGAGGTCCACAACCAGCGTGAGGATCGGCGACCAGCCTTCGGAAGGGCCGAGTGCAGTTTTCGACCAGTCTTTCGCACGAATGAGTGCGGACATTTCCGAGATGGACGGAACTGAGTGTTCGGTCATGGTTTGGGCTTGAACTATATACACCCCGCCTAGCTTGATGTCTGGATGAAAGCTGGTCGAATGTCCGCTATGGGTCAAGAGCTGCCGCGGCCCGCTCAAGTTATGATGTCCGCTTCTCTAATCGGCCGTTTGGGGTCAAGCGCTTTCAGACTATCCGCCGCTCCAGTGTCGATGTCTCTCGCGGGCTCGTGCTTCTCTTCGGAATCGGCACCAAGGCCCTTCCATCATGGGGTTCGAGGACGAGGTGGAACAATCTTTACCGCGGCCTTGCCATCAAACAGACGACAGGTCCAAGCGGACACACGAACTCACCTCATCCATCGTCCCGCGAGGGACATCATTCCACCGCTGGGCGGAGCTCGAGTTTCCTCCTGTCGCATTCGATCCTGCACGGTCCTCATGCCGCTGCGACGTCTCGGGTCCAGCGGAACTCGGTGCCATCGACCCAGATGCGGTGCATGATCACGGCCAACCGTCGCGCCAGCGCCACGATCGCCTTCTTCATTCCGCGATGCCTGGCGATCTTCATCGCCCAGGCCTTGAGCCACGACCATTTCGCCGAACGCACCAACATGACCTGTGCGGCTTCGTAGAGCATCATCCGCATCATCTCGTCTCCGCATCGCGATATGGCGCCTGGGCGATCGCTCTCTCCGGATTGGTGCCGGGATGGCGTCAGTCCAAATACCGCTCCCACTGCCTTGGAGTTCTTAAAGCGAGCCGGCACGTCGATGGTGACACGGAAGGTCAGCGCCACTACGGGACCGACACCGGGCACCGTCATCAGGCGTCGGCACACGTCATCGTCCCGGACAACGGCCAGCAAGCGGCGGTGCAGGATGCCGATCTGCTCACGAAGCACTCGTCGGACAATGAGCAGCGGGTCCACCAAAATGGCCAGGTCGGGCAGATTCTCGACCAGCTCCTTGATCCGCGCCTCGAACTTCACCGTTCCCACCGCCCCTACCTTGAGACCGAAGTTGCGCAAGGTGGCGCGCAGGTCGTTGTCGATCGCGATGGCCTTCGACTGCAGCAGCTTCCGATGGGTCAGCAGCATCCGCAGTTTCTGACTTCGTAGCGTCTTCACATGCACCGGACGGTAAAGCCCCACGCGCATCATCTGCGCGATGCCGCGCGCATCGTTGCGGTCCGTCTTGTTGATCTGCGCCTTCAGCACCGCCCTCATGTGCCGCGTCTCGACACAGATCACCGGCAAATCCGCTTCGGCGAGACCGCTGAACAGCCATTGCGACAGCGGCCCGGCTTCCAGTCCGATCCGTTTGAAGCGGTAGGTGGGATTTGTCAGCACCGGCAGCAGAGCTTCCGGCTCGCTCGCAACCTTCACTTCCCGAACGATCTTCCCCATGTCATCCACAATGCAGACGCTGGTCTCCTTGACCGATACGTCTAATCCAGCAAAATGCTCCATGCTGCGCTTCTCCTTCTGATGCTTGAGGCCCGTAACAACGGTGACCTCGTTTCACCATCAGCCTGAAGCGCAGCACCCAAAATCTTCAGCCTATCCACAACAACGCCGGCCGATTATCCCATCTTTACCCCCGAAAGCGGACACGAAGGCGGATGACCGGCGCGGCAGCTAAGGGCCAATAACGGCCTCATGCGCTGCAACAAAATCGGGGAGATTCGACAGGGAAAATCTGCGATTGAGCGACACGACGCAGGCAGTTAGTGGCTGGCCATCGCTCTCGTCCGCGTCGAGAACTGGCGGAATAGTCCGTTTGAACCTTCGGAAGCTCCAAATGCCCTGGACATCTAACGACGCGGAAAAACACTCGCGCAAGGCAAGCACCTCGGCATTGAAAGATCTGTGGGCGAAAGTCGCCAATGAAAGCTTGGAAAAAACTGGCGACGAGGGCCGCGCTATCCGGGAAGCGAACGCGGTAATCGCTCGGCAAGCCGAAAGCCACTAACCAGCGTCCACTTTTAGCCGCATATCTGAGTTGGAAATTGCGGCGGCCGAATGAGCCATTTTACAAAATGATGCTCGGATTGCGGATCGACTGATCGCATTCGATCAGGTTGACCTGTTTGGCTTGGATTTTCCATCCGGCATGGTCGCGCATCACCCGGTGTGCGGCCCATCCAGTTAGTTGCCGGATCTCGTCGCCCCAGAATTCGCTGATCAGAAAATTCGAACGCACCATTCGCGCATCGTCGCGAACAGTTGAAAATACTTCAACATTGGTCACCAGCCGGACCGTGCGTGAGGCGGGGGCCTGCGACCATGCAAAGCCGGTGCGCATCCGATAAATGCGGTCTTCAAGCCGACGGCGATCATCGAACATAATCGCAACCTCGCGTCTCGGATCGCCGGCCTTCGGCGTTGACGGCACCCAATAGACGCACTCGGCAGCGTACATCGCGAGCCAATCGTCGTAGCGAAGCTGGTCGAGAAACCGAGCCTCACGCTCTAGGAGACGGCGAAATTCATCACGAACGGCAACATCGGTGACGGAGAAGGCGTCGTCCTGCCAACCGGAAAAGTTTTCGATCAGCTCGCGATAGAGGACGTCAGTGACATAATAAGAGCTGCGCGATGGATCGAGCGGCGGAGTGGGCGCGTTCACGTCACGGCTCCCGCTGAATAGCGAAGTTGGCGCGGGTTTTCATCAGCCGCTTCCATTCCTTGAAATGCTCGCGCATGAAGGCCTCGTCCGTCGCTGGCGCGGTAATCGAGCCGTCCTCATGCGTCTTAACGCGCCCAGGAATGCCGAGACCGCGGTTCATGTAGACCCATTCGTCCTCGATCGCCATGAGACCGCGCTGGATTTGCTCGAAGTTGGCGATGTCGTCGACTTCGCCGAAGTTAGGAAAGCCCTCCTGGGTCCGCATGCGAAGCGCATTAATGTCGGTCACGGCGTCTTTGCCGAGTTTGCCGTCATCGTCGACAATCATCGTGCCGTACCAAATCGCGTTCGTCTCCTCGACGCTGACCGGTTCGAACACTTGGATATGATTGCCAAGAAGAGAGAAGTTCGGAAACACGTTGATGTTGACCGGCTCGGAACCCGCGAGATCGAGGAGCGCAAAGGCGCGGTCCCCGTAGCGTTTGATGAATTCGGATTCGTAATGCTCCATGCCGGGATGCGCGCTCTCCAGCGCCCACAGTCCGCCCGGCCGCTTTTCGAGGTTTGGCCGCTTGTCCTTGAAGTGATTGCCGTGGCCCGTATAGCGCATGTACATCGGCTGGGTGTCCGGCGAGTTGCGATAATACGCCATGCCCTTGGCATTCTCGCCAGCGAAGCGATTTTCGGTTTCCAGCAGAGAACGATGCGAATAGGCGACGTGATAACCGTCGCAGGAATTGTCGTAAGCGAGCTTCCAGTTACCCTTGTATCTGAAGCGATTTGCCTCACAGACTACGACCTTGCCGCCGGGATTGCGGTCAAGCCACTCGTCAATGACGGTGCTGATCGGGCCGAGGTGCTCGGTGAGTGGCAACGCGTCAAGATTGAGCGTGCCGAAGATGAAGCCGCGATAAGATTCCACGCGTGGTACTTGCGCAAGATTGTATTTTGGGTCGCGTAGGTCGGCGGCATAGCCTTCGGGCCATGGCACGCCGCGTAATCGGCCGGTGTTGAGGAAATTCCAGCCGTGATAAGGGCATTGAAACGATTTGCTATTGCCTTTGTCCCAGCGACACAGGGTCGTGCCGCGATGGGTGCAGCGGTTATAGAGAGCGCGGATTTTTCCCTCGCTGTCGCGAACGATGATAAGCGGCCGCAGGCCCATGCGCCGGGTGATGAAGTCGTTCTCGAGCGGAATTTCGCTTTCGTGCGCAAAATAGGTCCAGGTACCACCGAAAATGTGGGTCATCTCGACTTCGAAAATGGCCGGATCGGTGTAGATCAGGCGATGGGCGCGATCCTCCTGAACCAGATAATCCCAGTCGTACAGTGCGGCGCCGCCGAGCTTCGCCGGCGGCGATCCGATCTTTTCCAGCACTGTCATGCGATACTCCTCGTCAGGCTTGCCATGACGTCCGGCGAAATCGGTCGCACTTTAACCGGGATTCCCCGGATGAACGCTGAACTTGAGACAGACGATTGCAATTTTCCGCACGGCCGGGAAGTGGCGTCCCGGTAGATAATTTTCCTTGGCTTCTGGGCGCAGTCCTCCCGTCCGATACTTGCGAACGCATGACCATCGGTCGGCTCAGGCTGATGCGGGCAGTTGCTTCAGTCGCAGCTCTGCAATTAGCCGCAGAACCTCCTCTAAAAGAAATCGAAATACTCATTTTGCTCCCACGCGCTCGTTTCGTCGCTTGATGCCGGCGTTCCGGCCTGTTCAAGCGAGCGTAAATACCTTCCCGCTTCGCTGCGCTTGAGCTTGACGAAATAGTCAATGAACGTATCGCCGAGCGTGCGGCGGAACAACGGCTCCTTGTCGAGGGCATCGAGCGCCTCCGGCAGGCTTTTCGGCAATAGCGGGCGTTCGGCCGCGTACGGCTCGTCGTTCGGCGGAGGTGGCATGGCCTTGGCTTCGATTCCGGCGACGCCAGCAATGATCTGCGACAGGATAAAAAGATAGGGATTGGCCGAGGGCTCGCCGGTGCGATTTTCGAGCCGCGTCGCCGGATCATGCAGCCCCCCGAGCACGCGGATCATGGCGCCGCGGTGATCGTAAGCCCAGGTCGCGCGATCGGGCGCCAGTGAGTTCGGCCGGAAGCGGCGATAACCGTTGACCGTCGGCGCGGCGAAGGCAGTGTTTGGCGTCGCGTACTGCAGCAGTCCCGCGAGATACGATTGGCCGAGCGGCGAGAGAAAATCACCGGACTTTTGCGGCACGAAAAGATTGGCGCCGGTTGACGCGTCGGTCAGCGATTGATGCAGGTGCCACCCACTTGAGCAAAAACCTTTGAGCGCCGGCCGACACATGAATGTGGCGAAATAGCCGAGTCGCCGGCAAATTTGGCGCGTGGCCGTGCGAAACAGGAGTACGTTGTCCGCCGCCTCCAGGGCGTGGCGCGGCGCGAAGGTGCATTCTACCTGGCCGGGGCCCCACTCGTTTTCGATCGAGCGCAGTCCAAGTCCGAGAGCCGCGAAGGCGTCAGCCAGCGCATCGAACACGGGCTCCATCAAGTCCATGTGCGTCTCGGAATGGTAATGATAGCCGGGCTCGACCGGTCGGGTTGCGATCGGGTTGCCGCGGAAACCTGGAGCGCCGATGTTCTCGTCGCCCAAGTGGCCATCGGCCACCCGAAGCAAATACCATTCGATCTCCGGGCCAATGACAGAGCGAAATCCGCGTTCGCCGAGCGCACCGAGCGCCTTGCGCAGAAGCTGGCGCGGCGAGAAGTGGAACGGCCGACCGTCGTTGAAATATTCGTCGCCGAGAACCCAGCCAACGCCTTGAGCCCACGGCAGCACGCGGAAGGTCGACGGATCGGCGACGATCGTGAGATTGGGCGAGCCGGTCATCTCGTCGAGGCCCATGCCGCCGCCGCGGGTGAACGAGGCGAAGACACGGGCGCCGGCGGAATCGAGAGTTGTGGTGGCGACCCCGATGTTGTAACCGCCGCTCAGAGCTGAAAGAAAGGCAGGGACGGTCAGCGCCTTCGCCCGCGAATAGCCATGGGCGTCGCCCCAGGCGACCCTGACGAAACGCAGCTCTTCCGCTTCAACTCGCCGCGCGATCTCCGCGGCGAGCCGTTTTTGCTCGTCGCTCCATAGTCCGTGTTTTTCAATGAAGGTTGGCGACCCGCTCATACCCGGTCGGACGGCAACTTTCGGGAAGACAGGAGAAAGTAATTAAAGGCTTCAAAACAAATTGCGCAGCGTTCATTCGCATCAGCGGGCGTGCCACGGCGTAGTGCTAAACCCATTTGTCCCCCCAAAAACTCAATGACCGGTCTGCGACGAAATCAACTTGCGATCTTATCCAGCGCCCTCTTGGGCTAAGGTACTTTGCCAGGAGTTCTGCACAACAACAAGCGGCCTGGTCTGGCATCAAAGCTATGCCGCAGTGCACGGCGAATGTTGCTGATGGGTCATTAGCTGCCGCGAAAGTTCTAACGCCCGGTGTCCGCTTTACCCCCGAAAGCGGACACGAAGGCGGATCACCGGCGCGGCAGCTAAGGGCCAGAAGCGGACATGTGGCATCCCTCCGTTTCCTATTGTCCGATTGCTTGTGATAGCCCACAACCAATTCGCAAAACCAAGGATACGTCCGCCTAGCGTGAGGAAAGACCATGGTCAGCGACAACAAAAAAGCCAAAGCCGACCCCGCTCCAAAAAGCGAGGCCGCCGCGAAGGACAAAAGTACTGCAGGTGAAGCCGTATCCAAGACCGAGGGCGGCGAGGCCGCCGCCGCTCCACCTTCAAACTATAGCCGGGGGGAAGGCCAGAAACCGGTTAGCACCGCCTACAAGGAAAACTGGAACGCGATTTTTTCGAAGAAGAACGCGAAGAAGAAAAAGCGATAATTCGTGCGACGGAACAAGAAAAAAGGCCCGGAATAAATCCCGGACCTTCGTCATTTTGATTGAGGATGGGCTTAATAGTCCATGCCGCCCATGCCACCGCCAGGCATAGCCGGGGCCCCACTGTCCTTCTTCGGCCTTTCGGCGACCATGGCTTCCGTAGTGATTAGTAACCCGGCGATCGACGCTGCATTCTGAAGGGCCGCCCGAACAACCTTGGTCGGGTCAATGATGCCCTTAGAAACGAGGTTTACATACTCGCCATTCTGGGCGTCGAAACCGTAGGCGTACTGATCCTTGTCAAGGATCTTGCCGACGATCACGGACCCGTCTTCGCCGGCATTGGTCGCGATCTGGCGCGCTGGAGCTGAGAGCGCCTTGCGGACGATCTCGACGCCGGTCTTCTGGTCGTCGTTCTGCGTCCGCACCTTCTTGAGTACCTCGCCAGCACGCAACAGCGCTACGCCGCCGCCTGGAAGAATCCCTTCCTCGACTGCTGCACGGGTCGCGTGCATGGCATCATCCACGCGGTCTTTGCGCTCCTTGACCTCGACCTCGGAGGCGCCGCCGACACGGATCACCGCGACGCCGCCCGCAAGCTTGGCGAGACGCTCCTGCAGCTTCTCACTATCGTAGTCCGAGGTGGTCTCCTCGATCTGCGCTTTGATCTGGATAATGCGCGCTTCGATGTCGGACTTTTTGCCCGCGCCATTGACAATGGTGGTGTTCTCCTTCTCGATCATCACCTTCTTGGCGCGGCCGAGCATGTTCACTGTAACCTTGTCGAGTTTGATGCCAAGCTCCTCGCTGATCGCCTGAGCGCCGGTGAGAATCGCTATGTCTTCAAGCATGGCCTTGCGGCGATCACCAAAGCCTGGTGCTTTCACCGCCGCAACCTTGAGGCCACCGCGCAGCTTGTTGACGACAAGCGTAGCCAAAGCCTCGCCCTCAATATCCTCGGCGATGATTAAGAGTGGCTTCGAGGTCTGCACCACCGCCTCGAGCAGCGGCAACAATTCCTGCAGGCCTGAAAGCTTCTTATCGTAGATCAGAAGATAGGGGTCCTCCATCTCTACCCGCATCTTTTCGGCGTTGGTGATGAAGTAGGGAGAGATGTAACCGCGATCGAATTGCATGCCCTCGACTACCTCGAGTTCAGTCTCCAGGGATTTTGCTTCTTCGACCGTAATCACGCCCTCGTTGCCAACTTTCTTCATGGCATCGGCAAGGAATTTGCCAATTTCGGTATCGCCGTTGGCGGAAATCGTGCCGACCTGGGCGATTTCCTCATTCGAGGTGACTTTTTTCGAGTTTTTCTTAAGGTCCTCGACCACCGCTTCAACCGCAAGATCGATACCACGCTTTAGATCCATCGGATTCATGCCAGCCGCCACTGACTTGGCGCCTTCCCGCACGATCGCGTGTGCAAGAACCGTGGCGGTCGTCGTGCCATCACCGGCGTAGTCGGATGACTTCGAGGCGACTTCGCGCACCATCTGCGCACCCATGTTCTCGAACTTGTCCTCAAGCTCGATCTCTTTTGCGACGGTCACGCCGTCCTTGGTGATGCGGGGGGCCCCGTAAGACTTGTCGAGCACGACGTTGCGACCCTTCGGGCCGAGCGTCACCTTTACCGCATTGTTGAGGATGTCGATCCCGCGCAACATGCTGTCGCGCGCATCAACTGAGAATTCTAACTTCTTTGGCAGACATTTTGCTACTCCGTGAATTTTGTTTCGATGATGGGAATGCTCAGGCGGCCTTCTTCTTGGCCGCAGTTTCCTGGAGGACGCCCATGATGTCGCTCTCCTTCATGATCAAGTAATCGACGCTGTCGAGCTTGACCTCGGTGCCCGACCACTTGCCGAACAGCACGCGATCGCCAACCTTCAGGTCGATCGGGATTAACTTGCCGTTCTCGTCGCGGCCGCCCGGGCCGACGGCAATGATCTCGCCCTGCGAGGGCTTCTCCTGGGCGGTGTCGGGGATGATGATGCCACCGGCGGACTTTGCGTCGGGATCAATACGCTCGACGACAACACGATCGTGCAATGGGCGGAATTTCATGCGCTCCTCCTGAGCTGTGTTCCTGTTATTTTTCTGGAAAAAAGAGCGAGGCTCGCTACGCGTCGCTGTGTGAAATGAGCCTCTCTTGTTCAATTGGTGCGCCTTTAGCACTCTACAAGGGACGCTGCCAATTCGCCGTCAGGTATTCGACCGAAATGCTGCTAATGCCTTGAATCCGAGAACAAACTTTATTTTTTTGGCTCATACGCATGCTCGGGTCGCCGCTCCGCTTGAACGCGAGAGCGCCGGCATTGGCCGGATCCCGCGACATCGACTCGGCCCGCCGGATCGCAGCCCCTTCGTTGGGCATCTCTTGTGCTTCGCCAGGCGCCACGCCGTCTTCGGTCCTCAAAAACGGTAGGGCCACGTAGTATGTGACGGCCTTGCTGCTTCCTACTGTCCCTTCAGCACATGGTCCTGTAGCCAGCCAAGTTCAATCTTATCATCAACTCAAGACTGCCAAGACGCCCGGTCGCACTTTCCCAGAGGCGCTGCTCATCCACGCCGACGAGGTGATCGAATAAGGCGCTGAATGTCCGCTTCGGGTCAAAAGCTGCCGCGGTGCGGTCAAAGTGGGATGTCCGCTTTACCCCCGAAAGCGGACATCGGTGCCCGACGGGAACGTCGGACTTGCGTTGGAGAATCCGTGGAAAGCTACTTTCGGCGTAAGTAACTCGTTGAAGTTGCTAAGTGTGGGGTATCCTTCACACGGGAGAGGTCGTAGGATCGATCCCTACAGCGCCCACCATATAAACTAAGCAAAATCAGTTACTTATTGCCTTGCGTGATCCGACGATTTTGTGCCCAAGAAAACCTGTACCCACCCTGCACCCACCGAAAAGGCTTTGCGCTCAGCCAATCAAGACGGCTGGGGCGCGTAGGCCTTCTTCGAAGTCGTAGCAGCGCCCCTTCGGTCATTCTAAAAGATGCATCGCCGCGGCTGTCGTTGCGCAGCCTGCCGGCGAGTTCCGTGAGTGAGTGCGCCGGTTGCGTCTGGGGCGTCGCGCCAAGATTATCGATGCCAGTGGCCACCACCGAGACGCGGACGATACCTTCCAGGCTTTCATCCAAAGTCGCGCCGACGATGATGTTGGCGTTCTCATCGACCTCTCCGCGAATGCGGGTCGCCGCTTCGTCGATCTCGAACAGCGTGAGGTCCTTGCCGCCGGTAATGGAGATTATCAGGCCACTGGCGCGCTTGATCGAGGGGTCCTCGATCAGTGGATTGGAAATCGCGGCCACAGCGGCATCGAGCACGCGTTTTGCGCCGGAGGCCTCGCCCCTGCCCATCATGGCTTTGCCCTTCTCGCGCATTACGGTGACGACGTCGGCAAAATCGAGATTGATCAGACCTTGTTTGACTATAAGGTCGCTAATGCAGGCCACACCCGAATGCAGTACTTGATCGGCCAGCACGAAGGCATCAGCGAAGGTGGTCTTTTCGTTGGTCACCCGGAACAGGTTCTGGTTTGGGATAACCAGCAGGGTGTCCACCGCCTTGAGCAGTTCCGCGATGCCTGCTTCGGCAAAGCGCATACGGCGCGGGCCCTCGAAGTGGAAGGGCTTGGTGACGACGCCGACGGTGAGAATGCCAAGATCGCGCGCGGTGTTGGCAATCACCGGCGCAGCACCCGTTCCAGTGCCGCCGCCCATGCCGGCGGTGACGAAGACCATGTGCGCACCGAAAAGGTGATCGCGGATCTCGTCGATCACTTCTTCGGCGGCAGCGCGGCCGACGTCGGGCTGCGACCCGGCGCCAAGCCCCTCGGTCACCCGCACGCCCATCTGGATGATCCGTTCGGCCTTCGACATCGTGAGCGCCTGGGCATCGGTGTTTGCGACCACGAAATCGACGCCTTCCAGGCCGGCGGTGATCATGTTGTTGACGGCATTTCCGCCCGCGCCACCGACCCCCAACACAATAATGCGCGCCTTCATCTCGGATGCTGGCATTTCTCCCTCACGATTTCACCGGCAAGCTCAGAATGAGAGGACTTGCGAGCCGCGCGATCTCCGCTTCCAAAGATGTTAGCCGCTAAGGCGAGGCCGGCCTTCGGCGAGATTGTCGGGCGGACGCCAAGCGAACCGCGCGGTCTGCTAACCGAAAAGTAAACACAAGTTAGACCGCGATGGTTAAGAGACCATTTACAGGTGGCAATCTGCCTGATCGCCCTCCGACCATCGACCATCGCGTTTCTGGGACCACGCGAGAAAAAATCGCGCCGCAGGTGTCGACGCCAAGTTTGGGTTCAAAGCGCACCCACACATGCTGAGACACGCCTGTGGCTATGCCCTCGCCAACAAGGGCCACGACACGAGGGCGCTCCAAGCCTACCTCGGGCATAAAAACATCCAGCACACTGTCCGCTATACGGAGCTGTCACCGACTCGGTTCAAGGATTTCTGGCGGGTGTAGCTGCACTCAAAGCATGTCCGCTTTACCCCCGAAAGCGGACACGGCTTGGGGCTATCGCGATGTCCGCTTTGGGCCAGAAGCGGACGCGAGCAACTGCAGCAAATCAGCTCGCTATTCGATCACCTCGTCGGCGATGACGCGCAGCGTTGGCGGGACGACGAGGCCGAGTGCCTTGGCAGTTGTCAGGTTTAAGACGAGATCGAACCTGGTCGGCTGCTCGACTGGGATATCGCTCGGCCTCGCCCCGCGCAAAATCTTGTCGGCGAACTCAGCGGCGCGACGGTACAGGTCGGGCAGGTTTGGTCCATAGGACATCAGGCATCCCGCTTCCACGAGTTCTCGAAACATGCACATCATCGGCATCCGCGCTCTGAGCGCCAACGTGCCGATGAGTATCCGGTTCGCGTTCACAAGCGGGTCAGAAACGACGTACAGCGCATCCGCCCGGCTCTTGAGCAACTCGAACGTAGAATCGACATCTGCGGTTCGGCGAATCTCCGAGGTTGCAACGTCGAGGCCGAAGGTTCGGGCCGCTGCCTGAGCCTCGGTCACCTCCAGCATGACGTTGGCACTGCTGGGATTGGCTAGGATCAACAACCGATGGAGATCAGGAACGATCTCACGCAACAATTGGAGCCGCTTACCGGCTGAATCGGTCGTCTGGATCGAAAGACCGGTAACGTTGCCGCCCGGCCGCGCCAGACTTGCGACCAAGCCGAAGCCGACCGGATCGCCTGACACTGCAAAGACCATCGGGATTTGCGGTGCCACCTGCTTCATTACGATGGAGTCATTAGTTGATGACGTGACGATCAGATCGACTTTGAGCCGGACGAACTCGGCGGCAATCTCGTCGAGTCGTTCGGGGCGTCCAGCCGCCCAACGAGACTCGATTGTGATTGTTTGCCCCTCGATCCAGCCTAGTTCGCGCAGCCGCTGCAAAAATGCGCCCGTACTCCGGCTTGGGATCAGAGGACCGGTCGGCGCGACATAGCCGATAATCGGCACAGGCCTCGCTTGCTGCGCCCCCGCGACCACCGGCCATGCGACCGCGCCGCCAAGTGTCGCGATGAACTCGCGCCGATTCATAGGTCACCCTGGAACGAGGGCTATAACCTACCAGCGCGAACAGCATTGTGCATTACAGCAAAGTTGGAGGGCTGAGGTCCGTTATGGGTCATAAGCGGACGCGGCGAGGTCAAATTGGGATGTCCGCTTTACCCCCAAAAGCGGACATGACACGGCGCCAGCTTGATGTCCGCTATGGGCCAATTGCGGACTCGTGCGCTGCAAAATATCATCTGTGCGTTACATCGGCTGATCCCTTGGGGGGACGTCAATGGCAATCAGCATCAGACGGCGAGAGTTGATAGGCATGCTCGGTAGCTCGGCAGCGTGGCCACTTGCGGCGCGCGCGCAGCAGTCGGCGCTGCCGGTGATTGGGTGGCTCAATAGCGGATCGGCCCACGATCCGTTTTATGCGGGATTACTTACTGCCTATAGGGCCGGGTTGAAGGACGCCGGCTATGTGGAAGGTCAAAACGTCGAGGTTGATGCCCGCTGGAGCGAGGGTCAGTACGCGCGATTGCCGGCTCTCGCCGCCGAATTGGTAGGCAAGCGGGTCGCCGTGATCGCTGCCGGTGGGCCTCCGGCGGCTCTAGCCGCCAAGGCCGCGACTGAAACGGTTCCAATCGTGTTCACCGTTGGGGCTGACCCGGTGAAGTTAGGCCTCGTCGCCAGCCTCAATCGCCCGGGCGGCAATGCCACAGGCATCAATGTAATCAGCAACGAGATCGAGGCTAAGCGGCTGGGTTTGCTGCGCCAAGTGGTGCCCGCTGCTAACACGATCGCCGTGCTCCTTAACCCGACAAGTCCGAGTTTCGACACGCAGTCGAAAGATTTGCAGGCTGGCGCTCGCGCCAGCGGGCTGGAGATCGTTATCTTAACGGCCACCAGCCAGCAGGACATCGATCAGGCATTCTCGACGCTCGGTCGAACGCAAGCTGGTGCGCTTTTGGTGGGTGACGATCCATTCATGGTTATCTCCCGCGAACAACTCGTCACGTTGGCTGCGCGGCAATCGCTCCCCACGATGTTCGCACAGCGCGAGATAGTCGAGATCGGCGGCCTGATGAGTTACAATATCAGCTTCGCTGAAGCGTATCGCGAGGCTGGCGTTTATGCTGGCCGGATTCTCAAGGGCGAGAAGCCGAGCGAGTTGCCGGTTGTTCGGCCGACCAAATTCGATCTGGTCATTAATCTAAAGACCGCCAAGACGCTTGGTCTCACGCTCTCGCCGGGATTACTCTCGATCGCCGACGAGGTGATCGAATGAAACTTCCCCGCCGACAATTTCTGCATCTGGCAGCGGGTGCGGCCCTTATTCCGACCGTGTTGCGGACCGCAAGGGCGGACACTTATCCGGCTCGGCCGGTGCGTATTATCATCGGCTTTCCGGCGGGCAATGCTTCCGACACCGTCGCGCGTCTTGCGGGTCAAAGTCTGTCGGAGCGCCTTGGTCAATCATTCGTCACCGAAAACCGACCGGGTGCCGGCGGCAACGTCGCGGTCGAGCAAGTCGTCAGAGCGCCTCCAGACGGATATACGCTTCTTAGTTTCGGTCAATCAGTCTCCATCAACGCGGCGCTCTACGACAAGCTCAATTTTAATTTCATGCGCGACATCGCGCCGGTCGCGAGTATTTGCGGCGTTCCTGATGTCATGGTGGTCAATCCATCCGTTCCGGCTAAAACGGTCCCCGAGTTCATCGCTTATGCCAAAGCCAATCCGGGCAAGATTAACATGGCATCGGCGGGAAACGGGAGCGCAAGTCATCTCGCCGGAGAACTGTTCAAGATGATGACCGGCGTCGACTTGGTTCACGTCCCGTACCGCGGCAGTTTCGTGCCCGATCTCCTCGCCGGACAGGTGCAAGTCGTATTTGGTCCGATACCGGTGGCGATCGCGTATATCCGGACAGGAAAGCTGCGCGTCCTTGCGGTAACCAGTGCGGCACGCTCTGAGGCGCTGCCGGATATCCCGACCGTGGCCGAATTTGTACCGGGCTACGAGGCGACCGGTTGGTATGGGATAGGCGCGCCCGAGAAGACGCCCACTGAGATTATCGACAGGCTCAACAAGGAAGTTACCGCGGGTCTTGCCGATCCTACGATAAAGGCGCGACTGTCCGACTTAGGCGCAGTTCCGCTGCCGATGATGTCCGACGAATTTGGGAAATTCATCGCTGCGGAAACCGAAAAATGGGCCAAGGTGATCCAGGCGGCCGGCATCAAGGCAGAGTGAACCGCTGCGACATTCCATAAATGCCGTTACGCGAATTGGGTCGCCAATGTCGCTGTTGGGTCAGAAGCGGACATGACGGCGTCAGTTCGTGATGTCCGCAATTACCCCGAAAGCGGACATTGAGCTTCCGTCTCGGAATGTCCGCTATGGGCCACAACAGGACTCATGCACTGCTCTGCGCTATCGCGAGGCGATCCGGGTTTGAATTAGGTTGCGACGACTTATGCCGTTTTGACGGTACAGCCGATTACCAGAATTACGTAGCCAGCTACACCCAGCCACCCCGCATAAGTGCCGGCAGGCGAAATGTGCCCAAACCGAAGGATGACGGCGAGCACCACCAGAATCACCGAAAGCCAGAACGTCAATGAAGACGGCGCATGAAATGGCATAATGTTTCTCCCCAGCGATGAACAATTCTCTTCGCAAGACCTTTATAGCTTATCTTGAGTAATGAAAAAACCTGACCTTTCGCAGTGCGTCAATTGACGGTGGCAAACCGACGCTTTGGTCGGACTCGACACATTGACGACGTTGCGCAATGTCCGCTTCGGGTCATAAGCGGACGCGGCGCAGTCAAATTGGGATGTCCGCTTTACCCCCAAAAGCGGACATGTGCGGTGCAACTAGGGATGTCTGCTTTGGGCCATAAGCGGACATCGGGTGGTGAAGTGCTCCACAGACCTGTCGAGTGAGGCGTGGTAGTGTTCCCGGCGATCAAATGACAATCGGCATCGGAAGGCGGGAATTTATTGCCGCCGTTAGCGGCACGGCGCTCGCGTGGCCGGTTGGCGTGCGCGCACAGCAAGTGGAGCGGGTTCGACGGGTCGGCGTTGTGATGGGTTACCGGGAGAGCGATCCGAACGGACAGTTGCAAGTCGCAGCCTTCCGGCAGCAGCTTCAAAATCTCGGTTGGGTCGAAGGGCGTAACCTCAGAATCGACTGGCGATATGCCGCTGACGATCCCGAACACATTCGTACGATGGGCGAGGAATTGCTCAGCTTTTCGCCAGATGTGATGGTGGCTAACTCCAATTTGGTCACAACCATCCTTCAGTCGGTAGTTCGCACAATACCGCTTGTGTTTGTCTCCGTTTCCGATCCGATAGGCAGTGGCTTCGTCGCAGACTTAGCCCGACCCAATGGCAACATCACCGGTTTTGCAAATTACCAGCCTACGATGGGAAGCAAATGGCTGGAATTACTCCGTCAAATTGCACCTAAAGTCGAAAACGTCGGGGTCTTGCTGCATCCAGAACCCCCAAACGTAGGATATCTGAAATCTGCAGAAGCTGCGGCACCTTCATTCAACATCAAGTTGGCGGGCCTTCCAGTTAATAGCGGCGCCGAAATTGAAGGAGCTCTTGCAACACTCGCGGCTGAGCCCAACGTTGGCCTGATTGTTGCGCCGAACGCCGTTACTTTCGCGAACAGCGGCCTCATCATCGCTCTCGCGGAGCGCCAGCGTGTGCCCGCAATCTACCCATTCGCCTTCTATGCCAAGGCCGGTGGGTTAATGTCGTACGGTTTCGATGCAGCGGTCCAGTTCCAGCAGGGAGCGGAATACGTCGATAAATTGCTTAGAGGCGCCAAGCCCGGCGATCTACCGGTGCAACATCCGACGAAATTCGATCTTGTCCTCAATAAAAAGACAGCGAATGTGCTCGGACTTCAAGTGCCGCCGAACTTGCTCGCCCTAGCCGACGACGTGATCGAATAAGAGCCCGATGTCCGCTTTGGGTCATTAGCTGCCGCGACAGAATGAAATCGTGATGTCCGCTATTACCCCGAAAGCTGCCGCGACAACCATCGACTGGCGTGTCCGCTTTGGGCCAAAAGCAGACGCCAGGACCCCTCGCCGAATGTCCACTGCGGGCTCGCTGCGCAAGTTGATCCCCCTTCGATTGATTGGTTGAGGGGGTTCTTGGTAGTCAGTGCCGGTCGATAAGCGCTCGGAGGAATGACGTGGCAGATTTAAGACAGGACCTCGTACAGCCAATTATTTACAGCTTCGAGTTTGGCAACTTCCAGATCGCCAACATCATGGACGGCAAAGTGGTCCGCGACGGCCTGCATCCGAGCTTCGGGCCTGAGCATTCGATCCAGGAGGCAGACCAGCTTTGTCGCGCCAATCGCATCGAATCCAATCGCTACGAACATCCGTTCATCCCCACCTTGGTGAACACCGGGAATCAGCTGGTGCTTTTCGACACCGGAAACGGCACCCTACGGCGGAGGCACGAACGACTGCGTACTCGGCTAGACAATGGCCATTTAGTCGACCGCCTAAAGTTGCTCGGATACGAGGCGACAGACATTGACGTTGTCGTTCTCACCCATGGCCATCCTGACCATATCGGCGGATTGAGTGACGGCGCGGTGCCGGCCTTCCCCAATGCGCGCTATGTGTTTGGTGCGGCTGAGTTCGATTTCTGGAGGCGAGGCGAAAAGGTGCGCGAGGCACGCAAGTTCAATCGTGAGCTTTTTGTTCAACTTGCATTGCCATTCGCAGAGCGTTCAAGCTTTATCAAGCCGGGCGAAGAAATTGCGCCGGGCATCCACGCAATCGATGCTGGCGGACATTCACCCGGCATGATGGCATACCACGTCGAAAGTGGGGGAAAACGCCTTCTCATTTGGGCCGATACCTGCGTCCATTACGTCATGGCCGTTCAACGGCCAGATTGGCACCTTGATGTAGACGACGATAAGGACAAGGCCGTGCTTACCCGCAAGCGCATCCTCGACATGGTTGCGACCGATAACCTGCTCGTGGCTGGCTTTCACATGCCGTTCCCCGGCCTGGGATTCATTGAAAAATCGACAAGCGGTTATCGTTGGGTGCCAGTAAGTTATCAATTGAACTTGTGAACCAGCACTTGCGGTGCGGAAATGAGCTGAATGTCCGCTTTGGGCGGTGAGTTCAACCGATCGACGCAACACCTTCTAATCTTGCCAGATGAGGAGGTATGCGAATGGAAGGGAATGCCCGGATATGGTTTACGCCGAAGCAGAAGGCTGAACTGTGGGAGCGCTGGAAGAGCGGTCAATGCGTGGCCGACATCGCGCGAGCTCTTGAGAGGAGGAACAAAAGCGGCGTGTATCGGATCTTGGCCCTCGGTGGCGGAATCGCTGCAACGCCACGTCGGAGAGCTACGGTAGCGCTGAGGCTTGAGGAGCGCGAAGAGGTCTCGCGTGGCATTGCCGCCGGTCGGTCGATACGGCGGATCGCACAGGGTCTCGGGCGATCGCCCTCGACTGTAAGTCGAGAGATAAAGCGTAATGGCGGCTGCAGCGCTTACCGCGCAAGCGAAGCTGATAGGTGCGCCTGGGAGCGGGCGTTGCGCCCGAAGCCTTGTCGCCTGGCGCGCCATGCCGAGCTACGATGGCGCGTCGCGCAGAAGCTCGCGCTCCAGTGGTCGCCGGAGCAAATCTCTGGTTGGCTGAAGCGGCAATTCCCTACCGGCCAAGGTATGCAGGTATCTCACGAGTCGATCTATCGGAGTCTCTTTATTCAGACCCGCGGCGTGCTGAAGAAGGAGCTGATGGCGCATCTGCGCACAGCGCGACAGATGCGCCAAGCTAAGGGCGGCATCACGAAGAGTGGACTGGGACAGATCGTCGATACCCTCTCGATCCGCGAGCGGCCGGCCGAGGCCGCAGACCGCGCTGTACCAGGCCACTGGGAAGGAGACCTTCTCTCCGGAGCAAACAACACGCACATCGTGACGCTCGTCGAGCGCCATACTCGCTTTGCGATGCTTCTCAAGGTCCCGAGCAGGGACACGGCGACCGTGGTAGGCGCGCTCGGTAAACACGTGCGCAAACTGCCTGAGCAGCTGCGCCGCTCCTTGACATGGGATCGAGGCAAGGAGATGGCTGACCACAAGAGCTTCACCGTCGCTACCAACGTGCAGGTCTATTTTTGCGATCCTCGCAGTCCTTGGCAGCGCGGCAGCAACGAGAACACCAACGGATTGCTGCGACAGTATTTCCCGAAAGGAACTGATCTGTCGCGCTTCTCTCAGGCATACCTGAACGGGATCGCCCGGCGCCTCAACCAACGTCCGCGAAAGACTTTGGGCTTTGAAACTCCTGCCGATAGACTACGAGCGGTGTTGCATTGACCGGTTGAACCCGCAACCCAATAGACGACATCATACCGACTATTCGATCACGTCATCGGCCGAGGCGAGTAGCGATAGGGATACGGTCAGTCCCAGCTTTTTTGCAGTCTTCAAATTGATGATGAAATCGAACTTGGTCGGACGCATCACAGGCAGGTCAGCCGGTCGCTCTCCCTTGAGAATGCGGCCAGCATAGACGCCTACCTCACGGTAGGCGGCCAATGAATCGAGCATGTAGCTTGCCAAGCCGCCAGCCGCGACGAAGGCTTGGTCCTGAGAGATTGCCGGACATGCACGCTTGGCCGCCAGGGCGGCAACTTGGACAGACTGCGTCTCAAGAAACGCATCTCGGGGAATGACGAGCCCATCAACCGAGAAATCCGGCAAAGATGAAAAGGCAACCGCCAAGTCGTGCTCGCTCGCGACATTCATGATGCGCAGTTTCAGGCCAAGCGTATCGGCGGTGGCCTGCATGCTCTTTGTGATTTGGGTTGCGTTGGGATTGGTAGGATTCAGCAAAAGTCCGACGGTGCCGGCCTTTGGCGCAAGCTGGTGAAACAAATCCAAAAGCTTCGGTCCAACCTCGACGTACATCATGCTGGCGCCTGTGACGTTCCCGCCAGGACGGCTCAAGGAGTCAACGAGACCGACCTGGACCGGATCGCCGATGGTCGTGAAGACAATTGGGACCTTTGAAGTTGCAGCCTGGGCGGCCTTCGCCGCGGGCGTTGTGAACGCGGCGATAACTGCGACCTGACGGTTCACGAGATCGGCGGCCAAACCCGGAAGTTTGTCATAGGCACCATCGGCCCAGCGTTCATCGATCAAGACGTTTTTGCCTTCGACGAACCCGGCATCGCTCAATCCTTCGCGAAACGCCCTTACCCGTGACGTAAAGGTTTCAGCGGCCGAACCTCCGAGCAAGCCGATCACCGGCTTCGTTGCGTCTTGTGCGCTTGCCAATGGAGGTTGCGCGCAAATTGTACTGCCGAGAAGTGCGATGAAATCACGCCGCCGCATTGCCTGCCCCCAAAAGTCCCGGATCATCGTAGCGGGTTTGCCGGGTCGATCGGAAGCCCCATTGCTTGATCAGCCCGACGTCCGCTTCGGGTCATGTGTGGACGGCTCCGAGTTGGCAAGGCTTTTCTTCACGAGTGCAGCATTGGTCGGTGCAGCCATGTGTTCGGCCTTTGAATGCGGTTCACATGACCGCTGGCCATAATGCCCTCCGCGGATCAGGTCCCGGTCAATAGGACGCATTCGACAATGCTCTGGCCCAAGTGGGTTGTCCTGATCGCCGGATCGACCGGCTCTGCATTACGTGCTGTTCGCCCTCCCAACCTTCACATCACATCGGATACCCGGTGCGATCTCGTTCAAGCCGCCAGCGCGGCCGGTTCCTTGTAGCGTTCACCCTTGGCCATGATCGCCCACGCCATCCTTGCAATCTTATTGGCGAGTGCGATAGCCGCCACCATGGTGGGTCGCCGCGCCAGCAACGCAGTGAGCCAGGGCCGATGCTTGGTGCCATGGATCTTGGCATAGCGGATGACGGCGAGCGCGCCGGTCGTGAACAGGCTGCGCAGATAGCGATCGCCTCGTTTGCTGATACTGCCGAGCCTGTCCTTGCCTCCGCTCGAGTTCTGCTTGGGGACAAGCCCGATCCAGGCCGAGAAGTCCCTTCCTGATCGGAACACCTTCGGATCGGCGACGCTGGCAACCAGAGCGGTCGCCAATGCCGGACCGACGCCGGGAATCCCATCAAGCCGTTTGCTGACCTCGTTCGAACGGTGCCAGGCCGTGATGCGGCGATCGAACTCCAGGATATGTGCCTTCAACACGCGCAGTTGGGTGCCGAGCGCGGCAACGCACGCTCGTGCAATCTCAGGCAATCGCTTATCACTTCCATCAGCCACAACGCCGAGCAGTTGTTCGACGCCATTGCGTCCGACCGGCGCGACGATCCCGAACTCCGCAAGATGAGCGCGGATGACATTGATCACCGAGGTCTGCTGGCGGATGAACAAGTGACGGGTACGATGCAAAGTCAGGCAGCTCTGTTGCTCTGGCGTCTTGGTCGCGACAAACCGCATGTTCGGTCTGGTGACCGCTTCACAGATCGCCTCGGCGTCAGTGGCATCGTTCTTATGCCGTTTGACATAGGGCTTCACATAGGCCGGCGGCATCAGACGCACAGAATGGCCAATCGCCTGGAGTTCGCGCGACCAATGATGGGACGAGGCGCAGGCTTCGATACCGACCAGGCACGGCGGTAGCTTCCGGAAGAAGGTCATCACGTAGCGTCGCTTGAGCTGCCGGCGGATGACTACATTACCCTTCGCATCGACGCCGTGGACCTGAAAGACCGACTTCGCGATGTCCAGACCGATTGTCGTGACCGTTTGCATAGGTAGCTCCTCCGAATCGTGGGAGCCTTAACAGCGCCCACATCCATGGCGCTCGCGCGCCGGGTGGAAGAGCCGTCCACAGCATCATTAGCGGACATGCGGCCTAACCACAGGCGCGTCCGCTTTACCGCCGAAAGCTGCCACGGAACTGACCGACGCAAACGACGATGAAGAGACCGTGATCGCTATTAGCGGCGGCGCGAAAAGCGGCTGCGCCAGAGAATACTTCTGATGGCTTCGATATCCGCAAATTGCGGTACGCCGGCGCGAGCGAAGGTCTCGTGGTGTCGCGACGCAGTTTTAGGGTGGATGTCGATGTTTTTGGGGCCCTTAATATCCACGAGAGCCCAACCCAGTCGGTTGGCCCGGGCAAGCAAAGCCGCTGTCGGTTGGTCGTCTTCGGTGGAGCGGTAAATCAGGCTCGTTCCTTCATTGATCTCGTGCAGATATTCGCCAAGGCAATTGTGCCAAGACTTGGCCAAGGACCGGATTTGAGCTGGGTCATCGATACGCTGGAAGGTGCCAAGCTGCCGGGCGGGTAGTCGATCGGGCAACGGCAAGCGGTCGGCAAGAGCGGCGATCTTGGCCCTAACCTGCTCGGTTTGGTCAAGTGAGCCGAGTTCCTCCGACGAGGCGATCGAAGGCGACGCCGGCCCGATCACTTAGAAATTGTAGGCCGGCGACAAACCGGTCCATGCCCTCGATGTCGTCGAATAGTTTGAAGATGGCAGGCCGCCGCAAGGGAGGAGGCAGCGCGGCAAGGGCGATAATGAGCGGCCCGGTTATGGCTCGGCAATGGTGCAGGTGTGCTGCTGTGGCTCGGTCTTGCAGCACCGCGACCAGGGCTCGGTAGGTTTTCGGTGCCAATACGCTCGCGTTGGGCAGTGCGTGTAAAACCCTGTCCAACCCTTGCGGCCAGCTCCCTAGGATCTGGGTCACGGAGGCTTGTGGTGATCGGCGCGCCAGGCTCTCGATGATTGTTGCCGAGGGGAGGGCGGGATCGAGGTGAGCTACGCCCAGGCCAAGGACATGCATGCGATAGGGGTCGAGTTCGAACAGGCTCACGAGCAGTTCACGATCGCTCGTCAGGATTTTGGCCAAATACTCATTGAGCCAACCTAAAGGGCCCACCAGAAATCCCGGCCGCAACGGACGATCATTACTGAGGGACGTCATCGTTACAGACATGATGACCCCTCCTTCAGTATTCACTTGCGAGCATGATGGTGATGACTCGCTTCGTCACACTTGGGTCCGCGGGATCAGGCGAGTGGCACGTAAGACTGTTGTCGTAATAATCAATCTTGAAGAATATCGTCTCGTCCTCTGCTTTGAACGCACCAAAATCGTGTTCCTCGTGAGGATCGTTGGCATGACAGAAGTCGTCATAGACTGAGATGGTCTTGACGATCCGGTCGACTGCTTCTGGCCCTAGGGCGGCCACGCCAGGGGTGATGACGGCAAGACCAGTAGAGAGCTTTTGCCGCAATTGATCATTGAGGGCGCGAATCTGCTCTGTCTGAGAAGACATTGTTCAACTCCGTTTTGTTGATGGGGGTGATAAGGAGAGAAAGAGAACGTGCGCGCTCGATCGATCAACGAACGCGCACGTCAGTTCAAAAGTTCAGCGGACTTTCGGGGCCGGATGCACCAACCCGAGACCAGATCGCGGTCGCACGATCGCGGGCAACTGGGGATGATCGCGCCATGCCAGAGTGAACACGCTCCTTGTCGAGGTTGATGGTCTTTGCTTCCCACCATTGCTCCATAGGCCCCTCTTCTTTCGCGAGGACGATCTGGTTGAGACCGATCACCGACCAATGGGCTGGATAGACCGCGGGCTCGGCTGCCGCCTGATTGGGATCGGGTTTGACCGGTTCTTTGACCTCGCCAGGACAGATCAGGCCGAGGGTCGCGCGATGCCTCTGAAACGGACGGCCTCGTTCTTCCCTTGGCCAGCGCAGCTTGAACAAATCGCCGTGGACTTCGATCACTCTGACTTGCCACCAGCCATCGGCTGGATCGGTATCTTGAGCTAAGACCCGGTCACCGACTTTGATGTCGTCCCAGTTCACCGGCAGGCGGAACTGGACCGCAGCCGAGGCCACTGTTGTGCTCTCTCCCTTGCCGTTCTTTTGCTGCTGGGGCCCGAGGGCTTTGATCTGCTCATAAATGTCTTTGGTCACGAAGCCCACGAGCCCATCGGCAGAGCCGCCGATCCGGCCCGCCGGGATTTTTGCGGCGAGGGCGCGGCTTGCAGGATCCGCGATTTCGGTGACCGTGAGGCCTAACTTCGCAGCGGCCTTGCGGGCGGGCCCGACGTCGGTGCCCTTGAATATGCCAGCTCTCGGCTTGCCGATGGCGGTCAGGCCAAAGACGATGATGGCAGGCTGTGGGCCAGACTTTGCTGAGTTGCTCATTGCGATTGCTCCATTGGAAATGACAAAAGGCGCCACGAGGGCGCCCTTGCCGGTTCGGTGATGGGACTTGGAAAACTGCTGATCGGCACAGACATGCCTTCGGCAGAGCTGACGGCTCGCCAATTCAATCAGCAGTAGATATATAGTATCATACTACCATTGCTTGTCAAGCGCCTAAAAAGCCTCAAGAAATCGACGTTTTTTGAGGCTTTCGGCCGAGGGTTATTCGGTCACAATTGGCATACAGCCGGCAGTCATTATTATTGCAGCGGTGCAGGTCATCGATGGTGTTGCCATTGCAGACGCTCAGCCCTTCGCCTGCGCAATAGGCCCAGATCGCGTGTTGAATGTACCGCGGGAAGACTTTTGGAAACGCGGTGTTGAACTGGCGGGCGTCGATATCCTCGCTCAAAATCGACAGCACTGAAGCACAGCCTGCTGGTCCGTAGCATTGCGGTCCATAGGCGTGGTTGGCTTGGGCCCGGGCCAAGATCCCGGTTCGAACCAAAAAATTATGAACCAGGGTGTCGACTGCAATCAGGCCAGCGGCGACTTCGGCCCACAGTTGGTTACGGCCACTGCCGATCAATAAGAGATCGCTCAAGGCCATGTTCAGGACCTTGTACGACGCGCCGTGCAGGCCGGTGAGGGGCTCAACGATGGACTGGGCCATGCGGCCGAGGCGACCTTCCGCCGGACCAACTTGGGCCTCAGCGAGACGCCGATCGATCCAGTCGATGAGATCGCCATCGGCTACGTCGGCAATGAACAAGAACAACGAATAGGCGAGCTGATTGAGATTGCCGTTGCGAAAATCATGGGCTGGCAACGGACAGGTCTCCATCAAATCCGGCTTGGCGCAGGTCTTTGCGGTTTTGCGATAGCCACAGCCATGAAAATGCCAGTAGGACTGCAGCAGCGGACAGGCGCCGGTCTTCACGCCGCGGGCGATCTTGGCCCAGGCCGGTCGCTCATGGGCTGCCATGTAGGATCGGGCCACCGCGTCGGAAATGCCTTGATAGCTCAAGGCCGCCATCAGCCATTTGAAGATCTTTGACGAACGTGGGCGGCCGATCGTTCCGAAAAGATCAAGGTCTTTGCCAGCTTCACCTAACTCGTCGACGTAATCAGGTCGGCCAGCCAGCCAAGTGACTGTCTCTACGATGTTGATCGCGTAAGCCCGGTCTGCCTTGCTGGCAAATCCGAAAGCGGGCTCACGTCGTCGGCGGCCCATCAAACCAACCCCACCAGCCGGCGCTGGGCGTCGCTGTCGCCGTCGATATAGCGTTGGGTGGTCTCGATCGAGGCATGGCCAGCGAGCAGTTGCACATCTCGCAATGAGCCGCCGGCCTTGTGGACGAGCCTTGCCGCGCGGGTGATGAAGGTCCGCCGGCCGGAATGTGACGAGCAACCCTTCAGGCCAATCTTTGCGAACGCTCTGTTCGAACCAGATGACAATACTTAGGGCCGTCATTCGGCCGCCGCGCTCCGAGGTAATGACGTGTCCGTCGCTAACCGATTGGCCGGCCCAGGCGTGCAAGGCCTCAGCCAGTTGCGGGTGAATCGGTATCGACCGGCCTGAGCCCTTCTTGGCCGCCTTGTCGTGCAGGGCGATGCGTGCGACCGATCTCGCCGTTGGCATCAAGGACCATCGGCCAAGTCAGGTTCGCGATCTCGCCGGCCCGCAGGCCAGCCTTGACCGACAACAGCACGATCACCGTATTGCGGACCGGATGGCGGGTGGAAGCAGCGTAGGCAAGGAGCGAGTTGAAGGCGTCTGAGGAGAGAATCTTTGCCTGCTTGCCGGCCATTCGATTCCAAATCGAGCAAATCAAATTGAAGCTGAGAGAGTAGAGCACAGCTGGCCAGGGAGAAAAATGATTGTTTTGCGGTCAATACGGCGAAGGCAACTGATAAGGTTTTGTTTGTTTCCTTATCAGTGTCAGCTTCTCTTCCGTTGTACCGATTTAAAATGTGCCTCTCCCGAATGCTGATCTTCGGCGAGGCGCATCTGCGGCAGGTTCTAACCGCGTACGCCTGCTATTATAATAACTCGCGCACACATTTATCGTTGCACAAAGATACGCCGCTGGGTCGAGCAGTCCAACGATACGGAAACATTGCCGCTACGCCCGTTCTGTCGGGGCTGCATCATCCCTACGCCCGGATATGTTTTTCGGAAAGGACAGCCGGTACTCTCCTGTCAGGTCCGGTAAGGTTTGAACAGGGCGCTCTTCGCGCGATTTTGCGTGATCCGGATGGTCACTTTCTTACCTTTGAGACCTCCCACTGACGGGAAGGGTCATCAACGGTCAGGCTCCTCGGCGACTGCGCGACCTTGGGCGCACCAACGTCTTCTGTCTCCTACGTAAATCGGAACCAGGAGGTTGACTTCTGTGTTATCGTCACAAGTTACTCACGGAATTCGTTCGAAGAGTTGCCTAATGTATCGACCATCTATCACTGGCCGTTTTCGGGTTGAAGTAAAGCACCGGTACTCGCCGCCGAACCGGTACTCCTGGGAAATTTTATTCCGAAGATAAGATCCTTGCCGTGAAGGAATCGACTGAACGATTCAGTTCGTGGGAGAAGTTATGCGCTTTAGTGTGTGGTTTTGTGACATTATTTTGGCGTCGGCGAACCAAAATGCTTGAAATCCGGATTGCTCAAGCGCAATCCGGAAGTCGTGTTTTAGATCTTAGGAAAGGGCGTCACGACTTGCTCGCGTTCCAACGACCGTCGTATTTAAACTCCGCCGCAGATTTTAGATCTGCTTTGGTGGCACCGGTAGTTGCGTGCCACTTTTGGTCAGAAGTATTGTAGGAAACCTTAATGTTTGCTGGGTTTATGGCAACGTAATGCTCAGCCAGGCCAAGGAATCCCCCAACCGACACGATATATGCCTGCGCGCGACCTTGCGGTCCGATGGCGATATCTTTGATCTGTCCGACATCCTGATTTGAACTGTTGTAGACATCTAGCCCGACAAGGTTCGAGCTTAGATGATCAGATTGATCTACTGATACGAATTCCGATGCCGCTGTTGCAGTTGTCGAATCCGGAGAAGAGTTAGCATCCGGCCGTCTCAGTTCTGAAACCTCGGTCACCGAGTCCGGGCTGACGCTCATGACGACTGGATTACCGTCCTTATCCTTGGCTCGGATCATGAACGAACTTGCCATCACGCGAATATCGGAAAAGCCCGATTGTTGCAGCATATCATGGATGTGACCGCGAAGCGCGCCCGCGGCAGCGGAATCGGGGTTTAGAGCGGGTGAGTTGGCGGTCGGGGGTGTAGGAGGTGTGTTGGGCGTATTAGTCTCGGCGATCGCCGCTGTCCCACAGAGCAGCAAAACCGCTCCGGCGGTGAGAATAGAACGTCTCATTGTATTGTATCCTTTTTTCGCCAGCTCCCCACCTATTTTCAACTGGTGCTGCGACAGTCCGTTCCGTGAACTTTTGGACAGGTGCAAAGGTTTACATCGCCCGAAATGCCGAAGTCGCTCTCTCTTCCAATAAGGAACACATCATATTCGACCCAAACTCAATCCGACTGACGATGGTGCATTTGCCGACGGTCAACCTCCCAATTCGAACTGGGCTCGTAACAAGGTTGATCGCAAGGCCCGCTGCGCGCAGGAGTCGCCTGCGCCAGTGTGATAGGCGCCGCAGCGATCGCGACTCTCGTGGCCGCCTATCAGCCGCGACATAAGTAGTTCGGCGGCCGTGGCACAAATCCGAGAGCCACAGGGCTCTATGAGACTCATATGAACACCGGTAAGCTCATTTTCCGAAGCAATGCGCTTACGGATAGCGGCACGGTCCCCGCGGACTTACCGCGCTCCGGCTCGACCCTTCAGCGGAAACGCAGCGGTTGGACGATAATTCCGACGCCGCAAATTATCATTATCGGGGTGAGAAAATGTGCTGGACGCTTGATGCGACCGAGGCTGAGAAATGAGAGCAAACTTGCCGACGGGCGCCTACGGTGCGCCCCATTCGAATTCGGCGGGATGGTTTAGCCGCCTCGCTTCTCAAACCGCGCACATTTCCGGTAAACCGGTGACGTTTCTTGTGGCGGTGGCGACCGTGGCGGTGTGGGGGATAACTGGTCCTATCTTCAAGTATAGCGATACGTGGCAACTCGTGATCAATACAGGAACCACAATTGTAACGTTTTTGATGGTTTTCTTGATTTCAGAATACTCAGACCCGGGACACAATGGCTCTGCAGCTCAAGCTGGATGAATTGATTATTGCGACCAAGGGCGCCAGGAACGCAATCGTCGGCATAGAAGACGCTTCAGACAAAGAGATCGGTGAGGAAAAGAAAGAGAATAAGCGGCGTGCTAGCGACTAAGGCGCAAAAAGTCTCGGCAACCCGTCAAAACTGCAACCTGAAACTGTTCACCGTTCAGGGAAGAACTCCGGTCGACGGTGCGCAGGCGCGACTACCGGTTAATCGGCGCAGACGATTTTGATCACCTCAGCGAGTTCTCCGGCAGTAGCGTGAGCACCCCAAATCGGATGCACCTGTCCGTTCGCAGGCACAGGACTACTCGGGGGGTGGAACCGAATGGCGCGGCATCAGTTGGACGATGGGGCCTAGGCTTTTGCCATGCAAAAAGGTCGCTTACATCGTCGTTCGTTTCTTTCCGTCGGCGCATTGGCAGGCGCATCAGCAGTACTTGGCGCGGCCGACACTACCGTTGCGCGGACCATCCAGGGCAGCGTCCCTTGGTCGCCCCATGCAGCCGACGCGCCTGAACCGTTACAGTCCTCGGACTATATTTATTTCACCCCTGCCGAAGTGCGATTTGTTGATGCCGCGACCGAGCGCCTGATCCCGCGCGACGAACTTGGTCCCGGCGCAAACGATGCCGGTGTGACGCTGTTCATCGACCACCAGCTCGCCGGACCGTTTGGCCATGGCGCACGATGGTACATGCAGGGTCCATGGGCCAAGGGTGAAATAACCCAGGGCTTTCAATCCCGAATGACACCCGCGGAAATGTACAGGGCGACCATTAAAGCGATCGACGCGCACGTCGCTGGCGAGCAATCGACCGCTCATCCGGTAAATACCGGCAGCGCACCCATCACAATGGTTTTCGCCGACCTTCGATCCGAAGAACAGGACGAGCTACTCGGGAAACTGGAAGCGGGGACCCTGGAGCTTTCGGATTTAGACACAAAAGCTTTTTTCAAAATCTTTTTCCAAAACACCAAAGAGGGAATGTTCTCCGATCCAATCTATGGCGGCAACAAAAACATGGCGTGCTGGAAGATGCTCGGCTTTCCGGGCGCGCGCTACGATTATTCCGAGTGGGTCGGCAAGCACGGTATCCGCTATACGCTGCCTCCCGTTGGCATCAAGGGCCGAAAAGAGTGGATCCCTCGAAAGGCGTAACTGCAGAGAGACTAGAAATCCGCTCATGTCACAAAGATTGCCATCCGTAGACGTTCTGATGATTGGTTTTGGTTGGACTGGCGCGATTGTTGGTCAGGAGTTGACCGATGTCGGCCTCGATGTGCTTGCGCTTGAGCGCGGCAATTGGCGCGACACGCCGACAGATTTCTCGCCAGCCTTTATCCAGGACGAATTGCGCTATCGATATCGCAGTTATCTATTTCAGGAGCCCGCCCGCGAGACCGTGACGTTCCGCAACACGCCCGATCAGACCGCATTGCCAATGCGGGAGTTGGGATCGTTTTTACCGGGCACGGGCGTGGGCGGTGCAGGCATTCATTGGAACGGACAGGCTTGGCGTTTTCTGCCCTACGATTTCCAGATCCGCACTCAGACCCTCGCGCGATACGGCCAGCAGGCCATCCCCGACGATATGCCGTTGCAGGATTGGGGCGTGACGTATGAGGAGCTGGAGCCGTATTTTAACAAGTTCGAATATGTTGCCGGCATATCGGGCCAAGCTGGCAATCTGAACGGCCAGAAACAGCCGGGCGGCAACCCGTTCGAGGGTCAGCGATCGCAGCCGTACCCCAATCCGCCGATGACCCAGACTTACGGGCCTACGCTGTTTGCGAAGGCGGCGACCGACGTCGGCATGCATCCGTTTCCATGCCCTTCGGCCAACATGTCGCGGGCCTACCGGAATCCACTCGGGGTCGAGTTGGCGCCATGCACCTACTGCGGCTTCTGCGAAAAATTCGCTTGCGGCAATTATTCAAAAGCCAGCGCACAAACCACTATCCTGCCTGTGTTGATGCGAAAATCGAACTTCACCCTGAAGACTCAGTGCGAAGTGACTCGGATCAATCTGGATAATTCCGGCAAGCGCGCGACCAGCGTGACCTACGTGGATGCGCAGGGCGAGGAATATGAGCAGCCCGCCGAGCTGATCATTCTCGGCGCCTATATTCTGCACAACGTCCACCTGCTACTGACATCGAAAATCGGGACGCCGTACGATCCATCGACCGGCAAAGGCACACTGGGTAAGAACTACGCATATCAGATCACGCCCAGCGTTGACGTGTTCTTCGACGACAAGATTCTCAATCCATTCGTCGGCGCCGGCGCCCTGGGCATGATGGTCGATGACTTCAATGGCGACTCGTTCGACCACACCGGACTCGGTTTCCTGCATGGCGGATACATCGGCGGCTATATGACGACCGGCCGCCCCATCGAGACCGAACTGTTGCCGGAGGGAACTCCGAAATGGGGGAAAAAGTGGAAGCAGGCGTTCGTCAAGAACTACCTGACCTCCATGAGCATGGGACTCATGGGTTCCGTGATGCCCAACCGCACCAATTACCTCGATCTCGACCCGACCTACCGTGATGTCTACGGCAAGCCGCTGATGCGCATGACTTTCGATTTCAAGGAAAATGAATTGAAGATGCAGGATTTCGAGATGCAGAAAATGGTGCAGATCGCTAAGGCCATGCAGCCTCGCGAGATCAGGCAGAACAAGCGTGGACCTCACTACGACATTGCGCCTTATCAGTCCACGCACAACACCGGCGGCGCGATCATGGGCGCCAGCCCCAACGACAGCGTCGTCAATCGCTATCTGCAGCATTGGCAGGTGCCGAATTTATTTGTCGTCGGCGCCAGCGCATTTCCACACAACAGCGGTTACAACCCGACCGTCACGCTGTGCGCATTGACCTATTGGGCGCTCGAAGCAATCCGCAACCAATACCTAAAATCGCCCGGCCCGCTGGTGCAGGCATGAGGGCGATAGCACCGGCTCGCGGCGTCGGAGCGACTTTGGCGTGCGCGGCAATCGCCGTCTTCTGCATGTCACCACGACCGCACGCCGAGCAAGGCTCCTTCACGCAGCTCCAGCGCGGCAAGTACCTTGTAGCGGCCGGCGACTGTCAGGGCTGCCACACCGCGGAGGGCGGCGCGATGCTAGCCGGAGGCCGTCCGCTGAAGACGCCATTTGGAACGATTTATGCGCCGAATATTACGCCTGACCCTGACACCGGAATCGGGTCGTGGACCGACGACCAATTCTATCATGCCATGCACCAGGGCATCGCAGCCGACGGTAGCCATCTTTACCCGGCTTTTCCCTATCCATGGTTCACCAAAGTGACTCGCGAGGACGTCGACGCAATCCATGCCTATTTGAAGTCAGTTCCCAGCGTGAAATATCGCAGACCGGCAAACACGCTGCCGTGGCCGCTCGACCAACGGGAGGCGATGGCTGGATGGAACAAACTCTACTTTACGCCAGGGACCTACGCCCCCGACCCTAAGCAGGGCGCGACGTGGAATTGCGGTGCCTATCTGGTCGAGGGGCTCGGCCATTGCGGCGCCTGCCATACCCAGACGAGCACGTTCGGGGCCGCGGAGACCGGTCATCGCCTGCAGGGCGGCGAATTAAGCAATTGGTACTCGCCTAGTCTGATCGGCGACAAACGCGGCGGCCTTGGCGATTGGAGCGAACAGGACATTGTCAGCTTCCTCAAGACCGGACGCACGGGCGTCGCTGTCGCGTACGGCCCAATGGCGGAAGTGATCCACTATTCTACTTCGAGGATGACCACTGACGATCTGAGGGCGATTGCCGTCTATCTGAAAAGCCAGCCTGCGCTCAACGACAACGAGACACCGAGCCGGCCGGCATCCGGCGTCGCCGAAGCCGGAGAGGCCATCTATGTAGACGCTTGCTCAACCTGCCATAGGGAAAACGGTCAAGGAGTGTCAGGGATGTTTCCGGCCTTGAAGGGCAGCTCGATCGTAGAGAGCGCCAAGCCGACGACGATTATTCGGCTGATCCTGAACGGCGGCCACGCCGTGGCAACCGACCAGAATCCGACACCTGTGTCGATGCCATCGTTTGGGTGGAAACTGTCAGACCAGGAAGTCGCAGCCGTTGCCAGCTATGTGCGCAGCGGCTGGGGCAATCAAGCTTCGCCGGTCTCTACGTCCGACGTTGAAAGTGTGCGGAAAGCAATCAAGGATGCCACCAGTGACGACTGAAGAATTGCAGATGGCCGCAATCTTCCGGCCAGGTGCAAAACTGGCTGCCTCGCAAACCGTTGAATGAAGACCTGTCGCACGACCAGCGTCGTGTCGACGAAGTGGTCAATCGCGCAAAAACTGAAACCACGCAGGCCACCGACACTGCGCGCAAGGCAGCGGTCTACCTTTCGTTCTGGATCTTCATGTCGTTGCTCTTCCGCGCGATCTGTGCGACTCTTGGAGGCATCCTCAGCGGTGACTTGCGTGACGAGTTTTCAGGGCGACAAGCGGTTTCACGTCGCCGCGCTGACGGATGGTTCTGGGGCATTAAGTCGGCGAGCGTCTCAGCGACTCAATGCCGTTTCCTGCCAAAAAGCCGGGGGCGTTATTCGGTGCTCAACGGCATCGGTTCTACCGATACCCTCATGACTTCCATCAGTCGAGCCTCGGCCACCCTGATCGCTCTCATGCTGCCGCTTGCCGGCTGCGCTGGGGTTCTCGATCCGCGCGGACCGATCGGGAACGCAGAGCGCCTCATTCTTTTCGATTTGGTGGCGATCATGCTAGTGATCGTCATTCCTGTTATCCTTGCGACGCTTGGCTTTGCCTTTTGGTTTCGTGCGTCGAACGACCGCGCGATCTATCGACCGACCTGGACGTTCTCTGGTCAGCTTGAGCTTATTGTCTGGGCGATCCCGGCGCTCGTCATTACCTTTCTCGGCGGCATTGCCTGGTTCGGGTCCCATGCGCTCGATCCTTACCGCGCACTGGAATCAAAAGTAGCTCCAATCGAAATTGAAGTCGTCTCGCTCGATTGGAAATGGCTCTTCATCTATCCCAACGACGGCATCGCGAGCGTCAACCAACTCGTCGTACCGGTCGGCGCGCCGTTGCATTTCACGTTGACATCGTCCGGCGTCATGAACAGCTTCTTCGTGCCGCAGCTCGGCAGCCAGATCTACACAATGGCCGGTATGACTTCGCAGCTCAACCTGCAGGCGGATACTGCTGGAGACTATGCCGGGCTCTCGGCGCAGTTCAGTGGCGATGGTTTTGCCGACATGCGCTTCACGGTTCGCGCGCTGCCATCGGACCTGTATCAAAAATGGCTGACGGACGCCAAAGGAGGGGTCTCGGCTCTGGACATGCCCGCCTACGCTCAGCTCTCCAAACAAAGTATCGTAACGAAACCCATAACCTATCACGGCGTCGATCCGCATCTCTTCGAAGCCGTCGTGGGCGAAACTGCACCCGCTGCACCAGGGCCGGAGGAGCAGCCCGGAGGGCAAAGCAGCTCACCCGCGTCGAACGGGGGCGGCTGATGCTTGGCAAACTGAGCTGGTCCGCGATCCCCATTGATCAGCCGATTCCGCTTGCGGCCTCGGGGCTGATGATCGTTGTGATCATCGGCATCCTGATATGGATAACGCTCAAAGGCCACTGGCCCTATCTCTGGCGAGAGTGGATCACGTCCGTCGATCACAAGCGAATTGGCGTTATGTACTGCGTTCTTGCTGGCGTGATGCTGATCCGCGGCTTCACCGACGCGATCATGATGCGCTCACAGCAGGCTCTAGCTTATCAAAGCCAAGGTTATCTGCCACCCGAGCATTACGATCAGATCTTCTCTGCACACGGCACGATCATGATTTTCTTTGTTGCCATGCCATTCATGATCGGCCTGATGAATTTTGTCGTGCCGCTGCAGCTGGGCGTACGTGATGTCGCGTTTCCGACCTTCAATTCCGTCAGCCTGTGGCTCAGTGCGTCCGGCGTCTTGCTTGTCAACTTGTCGCTCGTGCTTGGCGAGTTCGCCAAGACCGGCTGGCTCGTTTATCCGCCGTTGTCCGAACTTAAATTTTCGCCCGGGGTAGGCGTCGATTATTACCTCTGGGCTTTACAGATATCCGGCATCGGCACACTCCTGACCGGAATCAATTTCGTCACCACAATCCTCAAAGTGCGTGCGCCCGGCATGAATTATACCCGGATGCCGATCTTCTGTTGGACGGCGCTCGCGTCAAATCTGCTGATCGTCGCGGCCTTTCCCATCCTGACAGCGACCTTGGCGATGCTGTTGCTGGACCGTTACCTGGGCTTCCATTTTTTCACGGCAGACGCCGGCGGCAACGCCATGATGTACATCAATCTCATCTGGGCGTGGGGACATCCAGAGGTCTATATCCTCATTCTTCCCGCTTTCGGCGTGTTCTCCGAGGTCATTTCGACCTTTTCCGGCAAGCCGCTGTTCGGCTATCGGTCGATGGTTATCGCCACGATGGCGATCTGCATCCTCTCCTTTTTGGTCTGGCTGCATCACTTCTTTACGATGGGCGCGGGCGCCGACGTCAACGGCTTCTTCGGCATCATGACGATGATCATAGCGGTTCCGACTGGTGTGAAGATTTTCAATTGGCTCTTCACCATGTGGGGTGGACGCATTCGCTTCACTGTTCCGATGCTGTGGTCGCTCGCCTTCATGGTGACCTTTGTGATCGGTGGCATGACCGGCGTGCTGCTTGCGGTGCCCCCTGCAGATTTCGTGCTTCACAACTCGGTCTTCCTCGTCGCGCACTTTCACAATGTCATTATCGGCGGGGTCTTGTTCGGAGCCTTTGCTGGCTACACCTATTGGTTTCCGAAAGCCTTCGGCTTCACGCTGGATGAGCGGCTCGGGAGGGCGGCGTTCTGGCTGTGGACCGTCGGTTTTTATGTTGCGTTCATGCCGCTTTATGTCCTCGGTCTTGAGGGCATGACCCGACGTCTGCAGCACTACGACGTCGCGGCATGGCATCCTTGGCTCGTCCTGGCAGCCGGTGGCGCGGCTCTCATCCTTGCCGGAATTGCCTGCCAAGTGGCTCAGCTCGCGGTCTCAATTCGCCATCGTGAGGCTCTACGCGATCGGACCGGCGATCCATGGAACGGGCGTACACTCGAATGGGTTACGGCTTCGCCGCCTCCTGTTTTCAATTTTGCCGTGCTTCCGAACGTCACGGGGGAGGAGGCTTATTGGGGTATCAAGCAAAAGGCGCTGGAACAATTCGCCGACCCGCCGAACTATAAGCCGATCGAAATGCCCCGGAATAGCCCGACTGGATTTGTGACCGCGTTTTTCGCAGTGGTCGGAGGCTTCGCACTGATTTGGCACATCTGGTGGATGGTCATTGTCGGCATTGTCGGCGCATTCATCACGTTCATCGTCTTCGCCTGGCGTGATATCGCGAAGGAGGGGTTCTCCGCCGAACAGGTAGCCGCGATCGATCGCAAGCAACGCGAGATGTGCCGCGCACTTGCCGAGCGCGGTGAAGGCGAAGCATGGGCGCCAGAATCCAAGCCGCGCGATCCTCACAAGCTCGGTGCCCGCGCCGAGCCTGCGGATGTTCATATAGGGCCGGCGCCGGCACGAATTATCACTGGCTACGGATTTTGGATTTTTCTTCTTTCCGACTTTGTGATGTTCTCTGGATTTTACGCATCATATGCGGTGCTGTCGCACGCCACCGCCGGTGGACCTACGCCTCAGACCTTATTTCATTCGAAGACAGTCGCGCTGGAAACCGCGTTTCTTCTGCTTTCAAGCTTTGTCTGCGGCTTGGCAACGATCGCCAGCAATGCACGCAACATGGTCTGGACGCAGATTGCTTATCTCATCACCGGAATCTTGGGCGCGGGCTTCCTCTATCTCGAAGGGAGCGAGTTCGCGCGGATGCTGGCGGAAGGCGCGGGCCCGCAGCGCAGTGCATTCTTATCCGCCTTTTTTGCATTGGTCGGCTGTCACGGCTTGCACGTTACGATCGGGCTGCTCTGGCTCGGCACAATGATGGCGCAGTTTTGGGCCAAGGGCTTCGCTGCGAACATTCTGCGTCGCGGATTATGCTTTGGTCTGTTCTGGCACGCTCTCGATATCATCTGGGTGGGCATCTTCACCAACGTCTATCTTCTAGGAACAAGCCCATGAGCGAAAGCAGCATGAGCCATACCGACACCGATAGCAACGAAAACGGTTCAACGCGTGAATTTGGCGCAGATGCTGCTCCTGGCGATCCGGATTTCGGTCCGCATCAGATAGCCGTTGGCATCGGGAATTACGTGATCGGTCTCATGCTTGCGGCGCTGTTGACGGCAGGCTCGTTCTGGGTCGCAAGCGGCACAAGTCTCATTTACACACCGGGTGTGCCAATGGCGTTGGCCGCCTTGGCCGTCGCGCAAATGGGTGTGCATCTTGCATTTTTCCTGCACGTCACCACAGGCCCAGACAATACCAACAATGCGTTGGCGCTGGCCTTTGGCGCGTTGATCGTGGGCATTGTGATCGCGGGCTCGCTTTGGATCATGTTGCACCTCAACGCCAATATGGGAATGCCCGGTAGGGGGATGCCCGATACGGGGATGCGCATGAGTGTGATGCAGAGCTGATCGCTATCAGCATCATTGCGAGGAAGGTGATCCACGTTGTTGTGACACAGCCTTGCAGCGGTCCCGGCGGAAGCCGGTTTTGTTTGACGTGGCCTATCCGTGGTCGATGAGTGCCTGCTAGAAATAACCGCGACTATGCGTGGGTTTCAGATATGCGCGTTACCCAGGCTCGAAATCTGCGCCTACGGTTTCGAGGATCAGACCGTGAGTCACGCTGTCTAGCGGGAAGTTGTGTATACCGAAAACCCTATCCGCGTTGATGGGGTGCCAAGAATCGCTTAAGCTGCCGCGATGATCGCGCTGTTGTATTTCATTCTTGGCATCTTGGCCGTGCCATTCAAGTCGAAGCGTCGGCTTGAAGCAGAGAACGCAGCGCTCCGCAGTCAGTTGAACGTATTGCGGCGTAAGATGCCGCGCCGGGTCCGGCTGACGAAGGGCGATCGCTGGTTCTTGATCCAACTTTATCGCTGGTTTCCATCGATTCTAAACGTTCTCATGATCATCCGGCCCGAGACGCTGGTGCGTTGGCATCGGGCAAGTTTTTGCAGTTATTGGCGATGGAAATCTCGCCAACGGGGAGGGCGTCCACGGATCGAGGCGAACCTACGCGCATTAATCCGACAGATGAGCCTCGAGAACCCGCTTTGGGGTGCGCCGCGTATTCACGGCGAACCGCTCAAACTTGGTTTCGAGGTCGCGCAGTCGAGTGTTGCCAAATACATGGTCAGGCGGCGCGGACGGCCAAGCCAGGGTTGGCGCACCTTCTTGCGTAATCACTCTCCGGACATCGTCGGCATGGACCTGTTCGTTGTCCCGACCATTGGCTTTGATCTGCTGTATGCTTTCGTCATTGTTCGGCTGGACCGCAGAGAGCTTGTCTGGATCGCTGTCACTACAAATCCGACTGCAGAATGGATCGCACGCCAGCTAACCGAGGCTTTTCCTTGGGATGAAGCTCCGAAATATCTCATTCGCGATCGGGACAGGATTTATGGTGCGGCCGTCACCCGCCGAATCCGAGCAATGGGGATTAGGGATAGACCGACGGCGCGAGCCTCGCCTTGGCAGAACGGATACGCCGAACGACTGATTGGCTCGATCCGGCGCGAATGCGTGGACCATTTCATCATCTTGGGCGAGACGCACCTGCGTCGGCTGCTCAGGTCTTATGCAGAATATTACAACCGTATCAGAACCCATCGATCCTTGGACAAGGATGCGCCGATCCCTCGGCTGGTTCAGCGGACCGGTATCATTCGTTCACGCGCGGTTCTGGGTGGGCTGCATCATCAATATGTGCGGGTTTAGGTTTTCGGTACACAGCTGCTGAATGTCAGTAACGTTCGGACCAAAAGTATTTTTGCGATGGAACATAATTCTGCGCCAGTTAACGTATCTGCTCCCCGCGTGCAAGCACCCACGCCGTGGTGCGATAACCTGCAAATCTGCTGATGGTTCCCCTTTAGAAACCGAATAAGGCCGTATCCTCCGGTTAAGCCGGTGTCGTGAGACCGGATGTTTGCGCCGCGTGTCGATTGATCTTCGCTGCCACTCTTTTCTGGCGAGCGTCGAGCAACTTGCGCAGATACCGTCTGGAACCGATCTCGACGCCGAAATAGGTAAAATGCGCTGCGAGAAGGCACACGCCGATCATCAAGGCCATCAATGCTAACGAACTGCCGATCGACAAATCTGCATGATTCTGTATGCCGAAGCGAGTGAGCAGTTTACCGGCCAGGAACTGAACAAAACCATGGAGCAAGTAGAGCGAATAGGAGACGTCGCCCAACCAGAGTAGCGGGGCCGCCTGCGCCCATTCTGAAAAAATGCCCGTATTCAGGACCGCAATCAGCACGAACGCGCCAAACAAACAGGTAATCAGAAGGTCCGGCGCGTCGACCTGCAGACAGACGACAATCGCCGCGACTACGAGGAGAGCCATCGCGTCTTGATTAAGCCAGGAGTTACGCGGCGCCGCACGGAATGCGCAATAAAGCAATGTTCCAAGAATGAACTCCGGGAGGCAGCGCAGCAACGTGATGGGTCCGTCCCATTGATTAAAATTGCCCTTGCTCAAAAAGGCCAAAACCGTCAGTGCTATCAAAAGACACAGTGCGATTGAGATTTTAGCGCTATCCGACGCTCGCCAAATCGCCGGTAGCGCAAAGGGAAATAACAAATAGGCGACGAACTCGACGCTGATCGACCACGCCGGGTAATTCCAGCTAAGCTGACTGGCGTTCAATCCCTGCAACATAAAGAGATTAGCCGCAAAAGCCGTGACTGATTCCGAACCCCGCAGCGGAATATCATCAAGGCGGCTCAGAGATGCTCCAGCCGCGAAATGTGCCGCGATGGCCGTCGTCACGAATAAAAGTAGGACCAAGACGTGCAACGGATAGACGCGGGCGATTCTTGCGACGATAAAGCTCCGGTAATGCTGCGTAACGCTTTCTGAGAACGCGCGGTGATAGACATGCGTCATCACGAAGCCGCTGAGCATGAAGAACATGTCAACGGCCAGATAGCCTTTGTGAACGAGGTGGGTGTATTGCGTGGCGTCGAGATTAGGGAAGCACTGCACGCTGTAGTGATAGAGCACCACCCACAGAGCAGCAATTCCGCGCAACGAGGTCAGCGCCGGCAATTGTTCGTTCGAATCTGCAGGATTACGGCTCGAGCTCACGCTCTTGTTCGAGGAACTAAAAGCCATTGTGGGTCCACAGGAGCAATTGCGCTTCGCCTGATTTAAAAATCCCCGTGTTAACACGTCCGCCGCGCTTAGGTTCCTCGTGCTTTATTGCGGATGCGCGGTTGCTTCTTTGGCGCTTCCGTATACGACGTGGACGATACTGTAATCGCGCATCTTCAGCTCGTGCAGCAATTGCGGAATTGCGGCTGCTGTATGCGATTGAACGTCATGCATCAGGATTATTCCGGAGCCTCTTCGCTCGAGCCTGCTGACAATTCGCGAAACCACTTCGTCCGGTGTTAGCGGACGCCAGTCTTCCGGATCTACATCAATGCTCCACAGCATGAGGCCGGCTTTCGCGAGATATTTTTCGATACTCGGCGTAGTTGAAAGATAGGGCGCGCGGAAAAACGGCGCCGCCGTTGCCGACGGTTTCAAGGCAAAATTGGCTGATTCGATCCCGTCTTGGACTTCCTTTTGGGCATCGGCCAATGACAGCTTGGCGAGATCGGCGTGCGTTTGTGAATGGGTGCCGACCGTGTGACCTTCCTCGAATTCACGGCGAACGAGTTCCGGCGCAGCGCGAGCGTGTTCTCCCACAACAAAGAAATTAGCTTTGACACATTGTGCCGCAAGAGCATCGAGTACCTCAGGAGTTGACGACGGCGCCGGACCGTCGTCGAAGGTGAGCACAACCTCATGATCTCTGAGCGGCACTGTCTGGGGATATTGAACGGTCCCAACTTGCTGGAGGCCCGCGGGGTCGAGCGCCATAACGCGTGCCGTACCCAAGGCGTCCTTATTGCCTTCGCAGTCGCCAGCGAAAGCGCCCGGGGCAACGGCCACAACGGCAAAAGCTGACATGACAGCGCTGATCGCGCGCCGCCGCGGCACAGCCATATTCAAAAGCATTTATTCTCCAGCCCACTTGTTGACGCGCAAGCAGATTCCGCAGGTCGATTGCCGCCGCACCTCCTACCCTCTGGGCCGCATAAAGACGGAGATCGCGCCATTTTTGAGGAGATTTTGGAGCGCGATAAGACGAAGCGGCCGAATGACCTGTGGTCACATCATGGCGCTGATGTGAGGGATGATCGGCACGGCGCGCGGGAAGGGCGATAATTTCCTATGTCCGACCGCTATGCTTTCTACCGCTGCTGTGATCGCCCCTATAGCCCAACCCGGTATTCGCGGGCGCAGCAAGTCGTGGAAAAAAGCCCCGGCATTGTCGTCAGGACTAAGTCCTCCCCCACCATAAAGATAGTCAGCTGCTTTACTGACGCGCGTGTGTGCGCCTGGGGCTCCCCTCGTACCAGCCGGCGGTTTGAACAAATTTTATCTGAGTCGCGATATCGTTGGCCTCGGGCATGAGTGGCTCGACAAGACGAGCGGTGAAACGCCCTAGTCCTGCACCATGATTATCGCCGAGCCCAACCAATTCCTCGCCGACGTCCATGATCGTATGCCCGTCCTACTCGCCGCGAAGGATTTTGCGACGTAGCTCGACGGCAGCGCCGGGACCGAGTTGTTGAAGCCCGTCGCCAACGATCTGCTGCAGCGATAGCCGGTGTCGAAGCGCGTGAACGGTTCACGTGCGCCTGACGAGGATGAGACGCTGATCGAGCGCGTCTCCCTGCGAGTGGAAATGGTGTCCGCTTTTGGGTCTAAAGCGACGTTAGCGAGACACCGGCTCGGGCATCGGAACATCCTCCCCGGTGAAGCGTTGTTTACATGGAATTTATTGGAGAAGGAGACGTTCGATGATTGGCCGTTATGTATTTGTATTGGTTGCAGCAACTGGAGTTGCCTTAGCCACACTGCCTGCCCATGCGGAAGATGCTGGGATCAGTGTGGGGGTCGGTCCTGTTGGCGTGGGCATCCACGATCATGACCGGGATCGCGACCGCGATCACGATAAGACAATTATCATCAAAAAGGATCGCGACGGAGACCGAGAAAAGACTGTCATAAAGAAAGAACGCGACGACGATTAAAAATAGGCTATTTTGAATTCATAGGGTGGCCTCGGGGCCACCCTATTCACGATTTAAGTCTGCGCGGCGTGAGCGAACTTGCTGAACATTAATTAGTTGCTCGTAACACGGCCTCCCGGTCGTTGGCCGCTTCTCCGAACGGAACGTTAGTGCGGGCGGCAAGGTTATGCGGAGGTGAGGAGCGACACCCCAAGAGGAAATAATGGGTGCTTCGAGATATGGAGTGCTGTCGACGGGGCATCCAACAAGAGTAAGCGGTAAGTGTGCAACTGCCCGACAGATTAACGGAACGACTTTGGTTCATTCGCGCCACGACGCAGGCGCTACCAATAGCCGCCCCGGCGATCCTCAGGCGCGGAATGGCATCAAGCGTTGACCATGCCGCTGTCCCAGCCACGTAGGCACACGGCCGCCGTGAAGGGGTAGATCAGCGCTGCCGGTACGGTTCGCCATGAGGTCCTGTCGTTAAAGATAACCATTATAGGCGAAGCCAAGATGCGAAATTTTCCGAGCAAAAACGGAGTGCTTTTTGATATCTCGGGCGGCGAATCTTGGCAGACGAGGAACTATGCCTTTGGTCGCTTAGTTTACCAAGCTCACCCCTCAAGAAGGAGCAGGAAATGGAACTTTCCGGAAAGAAAATTGCCATACTCGCCACCAATGGGTTCGAACAGTCCGAGCTCGAGGTGCCGCGCGACACGCTAAAAAAAGCCGGCGCGACCGTCGAAGTCGTCTCATTAGCGGCGGGCGAGATTAAAGGCTGGGATAAAAAGGATTGGGGACGTCCAGTGAAGGTCGACAAGACCCTGGATCAGGTTTCGGCCGACGATTATGACGCGATCGTTCTCCCGGGTGGCCAGATCAACCCTGATCTTCTGCGCGTCGAAGAAAAAGCGTTGAAGTTGATTAAGGCAGTTTTCGACGCCAAAAAGGTTGTTGCCGCTATCTGCCACGCGCCTTGGCTCTTGGTCGAAACCGGCATTGCAAAAGGGCGCAAGATGACCTCCTACAAGTCGATCAAAACCGACGTCGCAAATGCTGGCGCAAAGTGGGAGGATTCTGAAGTCGTCGTCGATCAAGGCGTCATTACGTCGCGCAATCCCGGTGACCTGCAGGCCTTCAGTGCGAAAATCATCGAGGAAGTGAAGGAAGGCCGGCATACTCAGCGCAGCGCTGCGTAACCCACCCCGTCGATCAAAGGTCCGTGCCCACGGAGGGCACGGACTTCTCCCAGATGGCAGCCGGCAGCACCTTCAGGCACCCGTGCCGGACAGGTGCCTGGCGTTCATCGTCGCAGAGAAGTTGTCCGGAAGCTGCAGGAGAATGTGTTTCGTTGAGCATAGTTGCAGACAGTCAACAAAATCAGGTGCACGGTCTTGCGCGGTCCAAGTCGATCGTACTCGTCACAGCGCTCGGCATCGTTTACGGCGACATCGGCACGAGCCCCCTTTACGTCTTTCGGGCCATTGGCACGATCAGCGGCGGCCACTTTGACGAGCAAAGTGCGCTCGGAAGTTTGTCGCTGATTTTCTGGACGCTTATCGTTATTGTCACGATCAAATACGCGCTCGTGGTCATGCGTGCTGACAATCGGGGCGAGGGTGGTATTCTCGCGCTGACCGCGCTAACGCGCGCCAGTTGGTACGGCCGTAACCGCTATCTCATTGCTTGCGGGTTAATCGGCGCGGCGCTCCTTTATGGCGATGGTATGATTACGCCCGCTATCTCGGTGCTTAGCGCAGTTGAGGGCCTCAAGCCCGAAAGCAACGACTTTGCGCCCTACACAATGCCGATTGCTGCTGCAATTCTGCTTTTGTTGTTTTTCGTGCAACGCTACGGGACCGCTGCGATCGGCGGCGCATTTGGACCAATCATGCTGGTTTGGTTCATCTTCATCGCCGTTCTCGGCGCGCTCGGCGTCAGCAAGGCGCCGCATGTTTTGGTTGCCGTCGATCCGGCCTATGCGGCATCGTTCTTGGTCCGGGAGCCTGGTTCGTGCATGGCCATCCTTGGCGCTGTGTTTCTCTGCGCGACCGGCGCTGAAGCCATGTACGCGGATATGGGACAATTTGGCCGGGCTCCGATCCGCATAGCGTGGGCGGCAATCGTTTTGCCGGCTTTACTGCTGAACTATGCCGGCCAAACGGCGGCCGTACTCGCAAACTCTGGCGCTGGCAACAATCCGTTCTTCAGTCTTGTCCCGGGCTGGTTGCTTTATCCGGCCGTGGTTATGGCAACGCTGGCAACAGTGATAGCCAGCCAGGCGATCATCACGGGATCGTTCTCGCTGACCCGGCAAGCGATTCAGCTTGGCTGGCTTCCCGGAATGCGCATCAAGCAGACCTCGTCGGAGGAAGCCGGGCAAGTCTATGTCCCGTTCGTCAATTGGGCGATGATGCTCGGCACTTTGGCGTTGACGATCACCTTCGCAAGTTCGGACCGGCTCGCGGGCGCCTATGGCGCTGCCGTGTCAACGACTATGCTGATGACGACCGCCATTCTCTACCGAATCATGCGCATGTCGTGGGGATGGCCGGCTTGGGGAGCGATCGCAGTCTTTTCGCTGTTTATATGCATCGATATCGCGTTCTTCGTCGCAAATCTCACGAAGATCGCCGACGGCGGCTGGATACCACTCGTGGTCGGCGCAGCAATCTTCATCGTTATGACGACTTGGCGCGCAGGCATTGCCGCCATGCGTCACCGACGCGAACGCGACGAGATCACTGTTGCTCAATTTGTCAGGAAATTACGCGAACATAAGATTGAACGCATCCCCGGCCGGGCGATCTTTCTGACGCGATTGAGCGGCGCTATCTCGCCCCTCATCGCCGATCATGTTCGCCAGATGGGATCTCTATATGAGGAGACGGTCGCGCTTACAGTGCAATTTACGACAAAGCCCCGCGTAAGCGCAAAAAGGCGAATTTACGTTGAACCACTGGGTGAAGGCTTTTGGCATGTGACAGTTTGCTTCGGCTATTTCGAGAGCCCGGACGTCGTCAAAGCGCTTCATCAAGCTAAATCCACCTGTCCTCTCAATCCGGACGACGCCCTTTATTTCAGCGAACGTGACCGTGTTGTGGCCCGCAAGCAAAAGCCTCAACTCACCGCTTGGCGACGTCACTTATTCTCTTTTTTATATATAAACTCCATTGGTCCGGCGGATCGCTTTAATTTCTCGGCTGAGCGATTTGTCCAAATCAGCCGTCAAATTGAGATTTGAAAGAGGCGTGCGCGAAGATGCCGTGGCCACCACTGAGCAGTCCTTCTAGCGCCGCGCGAGGGGCCGCGGGGTTTCAGATCTCCTTCATGACCTGCGCATAAGCGACCAGGGCGAATAATGCGGTGCCGCCGACGACATTGCCCACAAGAACGGGAACAACGAAGTCGGTGAGCATCGAGAGCCAGCTCAATTCACCCGCCAATACGAGCAGGAACGCTTCGACGCTGCCGGCGACGATGTGCATGAAGCTGCCGGCGGAGATAAGATAGGTCATCAAGACGATGACGTAAAATTGTGCACTCTCCGCACCGGGGATTAGCCAGACCATGGCGGCGATGAGAAACCCGGCTGCGATGCCGCGACAAAACATCTCGAGGAACCCGTGGCCTACAATATGACGACTGATATCGAGCATGCCGCCGTAGAGATCTGGCGTGAGGGTCGGCGTATAGGTCGTGAATAGGGCGGCGAAAAACGTTCCCACAAAATTCGCCGCCAGCACGACGCCCCACATGCGGGCCATCTTTACGAGATTTTGCGTCTTGAATTCGGCCATGACCGGGAGCACGGCTGTTACCGTGTTCTCCGTAAAGAGTTGTTGTCGCGACATGACGACCATCACGAAGCCGACCGAATAGCCGAGATCAGCAATAAGCGGCCGCCACGGCGCGTCGGGAAGGTGCGTCTGCAGTATGGCCTGGGCCAAAACCGAAAAGCTAATCGACAAGCCAGCGGCGACGCCCGACCACCACAGCGAGACAATGGGGCGCGCCATTTCCTCTTCGCCTAGCCGGCGTACGATCTCGTAAATGACCGGCGTGCGCGGGCTCGAGCGTTCTTCAATGTCTTCGACTTCCCGGTCGGTGATTTCGCGCGAGCCGGCATCATGTGCCGCACTATCGCGATGCGTCCGCGGCGCATTCTTTATCGTTTTCCGCTGTTGTGTTCGAGCCATTGCTAACGAGCTTCAATAGGGGCGAAAGAGGTAAATGCAGCGGCATCTCGTGGCATCAGATGCCAGTTCACACTGCCTGTGGCGCGCTCAAATCCCCCGAATTCGCTGCCTTGGGCCAAGCGAACGACGCACGCGTCGGAGCGCGCGGAAATGCGTTGAAATTCCTAATGCTCATCGCATCTCCACGGTTACCTTTCGGTTCTCGCCGAGATCCGGCTTGTCGCCGGTCAGTCGCGCCTTGACGAATTCGAAAGCGGAAATGATTTTATTTGAAGGGCCATCCCACAATTCGGCGATGAATGGGTCAACGCGCAGAACGCAGACATTCGGATCCTCCGGACCTTTCCACCACATATTATCTGTGCTCTTCCAGATTTCGGCGGCCTTTGCATGATCGCGCCATATCTGGGCGCGCGCCGTTATCGATAGATAGGCTCCGGTTTTGGAGTTGATGAAAACAAGTCCAACCTCCTGCCGGCATTCGATCTCGTGCTCCTTGTCGCTCCGTAAATCCGTCACAAACCAGATGGTGTCGGCGCTACGCTCGGGTCGAGCCTCCAGCGGTCGTGCACGAAGTCCTTCGGCAAACCGCGTTGTCAGCATGCAAATGCCTACCCGTTCGATGATGTCCCAAACGCGATCAAGTTCCGCTTGATTAGCCATATCCCACTAACCGCCGGCGCGCTCGGACGGTTCCTTAATAAAGGAGGACTGGTCTCATATGCATTCGATACGGTTGAGCAGCAACGCGGAGCGGCGGCCTATGTTGATCGTATTTTGAAGGGCGAGAACCCTGCGGACCTGCCCATACAAGCGCCAACCAAGTATGAGCTCGTTATCAATCTCAAGACGGCGAAAGCCCTCGGTCTCGACGTGCCACTGCAGCTTCAGCAGCGCGCCGACGATATAATTGAATGAGGCTTCCGAAATGTCTGCTCATAGCCCTTAGCGGACACGCCGGTCGGTGACTGCCGCGGCAGCTTTCGGGGTAAAGCGGACATCACGAACTGACGCCGTCATGTCCGCTTATGACCCAAAGCGGCCATCGCGACAATCAGCCCCGTTCAAAATTCCTCAGGACGCGACGCAAAACAATATACAATACCGCCTCACCTGTTGATCGGGGGCGACGATGAAACAGGGTAAGGCCGGAAAGCCGCGCCTTCGCAAGGCTATAGCACCGAAGCGCCGCCGAGCGCAGAGGGCCAGGCGCTCGCGCGCGGGCAACGCCTCCGCTGCCAATCTCAGAAGAGAACTCGATCGTCGAACCCGCGAACTGCGCGAAGCGTTAGAGCAGCAGGCGACGACTGCGGAAGTCCTCAAGGTCATCAGCCGCTCAACATTCGACCTACAGCCGGTATTGGACAGTCTGGTTGAGAAGGCGGTGCGCGTATGCGGCGCCGAGAGAGGTCTCATCTACAGACAAGACGGTGACATTTATCGCGTTGCTGCGAGCTGCGGCCACTCGGAGGAATTTCTCGAAAAAGTCGTAAAACGAAACCCAATTCCCCAGGATCGCAGCTCTGCGACAGGACGAGCCGTTGTGGAGCATCGCGTCGTACACATACACGATGTGCTCGCCGACCCTGAGTATCAATGGGCAACGGATCAACGCAGTGATGAGGGGATGCACCGGACCATACTAGCGGTACCAATGTTGAGGGGGGACACGATCATTGGTGTGATTGCGATTCGACGGGTTCACGTCCAGCCCTTCACTGATAGGCAGATCGAGTTAGTACAAAATTTCGCAAACCAAGCGGTTATCGCCATCGAGAACACGCGACTTCTGAATGAATTGCGTCAGCGCACGGACGATCTGAGCGAGTCTTTGGAGCAGCAGACCGCCACTGCCGACGTGCTCAAGGTCATCAGCCGGTCGACGTTTGATTTGCAGGTGGTGCTGGATACGCTAACCGAGTTGGCCGCACGGCTTTGCGACGCCGATATGGCCGGCATCACTCGACCCAGCGACCGCGGCTTCTATTACGCCACTAATTATAACTTTCCGCCTGACTGGCTGGAATTCACGAAAAATATCGCTATGAAGGCTGGTCGCGGCAGCGTCGTTGGACGCACGCTTCTCGACGGGAAAGTCACTCACGTCGAAGACGTTCTATCCGATCCGGACTACACGTTTCGGAACGAACAGCAGAAAGGCGGTTACCGCACTTTCCTGGGTGTTCCGCTGTTGCGTGAAGGCCAACCGATTGGTGTTCTCACCCTGGGGCGCAACAGGGTCAATCGCTTCACCGACAAGCAGGTCGAACTCGTTATGACATTTGCCGACCAGGCGGTGATTGCGATCGAGAATGTACGGCTGTTCGACGACGTGCAAAGACGCACGGCCGAGCTGGGTGAGTCGCTGGAGCAGCAGACGGCAACGACAGAGATATTGGGCGTCATCAGCAAGTCGGTCAGCGATACACAGCCGGTGTTCGATGCCATCGTGCAGAGCGGTATGCGGCTGTTTTCCGGTGCGGCGATCACTATCGCGCTTGTGGACCGCGACGAGGTAAGGGCTGTGGCGATCGCCGAGTCCGACCCCGCTCGGGCCGAAGCTTGGCGGCGCAGATTTCCTGTTCCGCTCACGCGCGAGTATATCAACAGCACTGCAATACTAGACCGCAAACTGCTGGACATTCCCGACGTCGAGCACGCACCATCTGAGATGGGAGCCGGGAAGAAAAATTTCCTGGAGAGCGGTTATCGGGCAGTCACGATCATGCCAATGATACGCGGCGACGTCGCGATCGGGGCTCTCAGTGTCGTACGTCGCGAACCCGGGCCGCTCTCCGACAAGCAGCTTGCGGTTCTCGAAACCTTCGCCGCCCAGGCCGTTATCGCTATTGAAAACACTCGGCTGCTCAATGAGCTGCGCGAGTCGCTGCAACAACAGACTGCCACCGCGGACGTACTTAAGGTCATTAGTCGCTCAACATTCGACTTGCCTGCTGTTCTGGGCAGCCTCGTTGAATCGGCGGCAAAACTCTGTGGCGCCGACAAAGCGCAGATTCTACGTCCAAGTAAGAATGCTCGTAATTTCTATGCTGCGGCGAGCTATGGCCATACTCCTGAATACAATCAGTATCTCGAAACACTTACGTTTGCGCCGGGTCGTGAGGGCGTGGTCGGACGAGTTCTGCTGGAGCGCAAGCCGGTCCAGATCACCGATGTTCTCGCCGATCCAGACTATCGCCTGCAGGAGACCCAGCGATTAGGCGGGTTTCGCACGCATCTCGGCGTGCCGCTTCTTCGCGAGGGCAATCCGATCGGTATACTTGTCGTAAGCCGGGTCACCGTTAAGCCGTTTCACGAAAATCATATTGAGCTCTTGGCTACCTTCGCGGATCAGGCGGTGATTGCTATCGAAAATGTGCGATTGTTTGACAGCGTAGAAGCTCGCACACGCGAATTGACGAGATCGCTTGAGGATTTGCGCACTGCGCAGGACCGCCTCGTGCAGACGGAAAAGCTCGCCTCGCTCGGTCAGTTAACCGCTGGCATTGCCCACGAAATCAAGAACCCGCTTAACTTCGTCAACAATTTCTCATCCGTATCGGTCGAACTCATTGAGGAATTGCGGGCGGCGCTGGAAGGCGCTCACCTCGAAGGCAAGCTGCGCGCGGAGATCAACGAGATCGCGGATATGCTGCAAGGCAATCTCGACAAGGTCGTGCAGCATGGCAAGCGCGCCGACTCGATCGTCAAGAACATGCTGCTGCATTCGCGGGAAGGTTCAGGCGAGCGGCGGTCCGTCGACGTCAACGCCATCGTCGAGGAAAGTCTCAATCTCGCCTATCATGGGGCGAGAGCCGAGAAACCGGGCTTCAATGTCACCTTGCAGCGGTCGTTTGACCCGACGGTCGGTGAGGTTGAGGTCTTCCCCCAAGAGATCACTCGGGTTCTTCTGAACCTGATCTCGAACGGCTTCTATGCGGCGACCAAGCGGCAAGGGCAGGAAAGCGGCAACGGGTTCGAGCCAACCATCACCGCTGCGACCAAAAGCCTCGGCGACCGCGTGGAGATCAGGATACGGGACAATGGTATTGGAATTTCACTTGAGGTCCGGGAAAAGATGTTCAACCCGTTCTTTACGACAAAGCCTGCGGGCGAAGGCACGGGTCTCGGCCTTTCCATCAGTCACGACATCATCGTCAAGCAACATTGCGGCTCCATAGAGGTCGACACCCAGTCCGGCGAATTCACGGAAATCCGGATTATTCTTCCTCGCACGGCGGCCGCGCTGGGCAAGCCATGAGGAGGAATGTGACCCTCCCTCCGTTATGTCCGCTTCTGACCCTTAGCTGCCGCGCCGGTCGGCGGCTGCGGCGTCTGCTTTCGGGGGTGAAGCGGACGCCGCAAATATCAGCAGCCGCGCGGCAGTTAATGACCGAGACGAAACCTCGCGTGCTGGCAGGCTGGAGGTCAAGATTACCCACCGAGCTTCGTTGGCGAGCAATCAACCCGGCCACGAAGAATGCTCTGGCGTCGCTGTTTCAGCGGCAAGGCGAACGTCGTAAAATTGCCCACTGTTGCCCGGTGCCGCTGCGTTCATCATCGAGGATTTGCGATGCCCGCCTTTCCGGTTTCGTCCCTCGATCCTTTCGCCGACGATTTCCTCGCCGAACCCTATCCGTTTTATGCGGAATTGCGCGAAGCCGGGCCGGTGGTGTGGCTCGAGCGTTATGGGCTGTGGGCATGCGCGCGCCATGCCGAAGTGCAGGCGGCGCTGAGCGACTGGCAGACATTCAGCTCCGCGGCCGGGGTCGGCATCGACGATTTCCGCCGCACCAAGCCATGGCGGCCGCCGAGCCTAATCCTCGAGGCCGATCCGCCACTGCATACGCGCAGCCGTACGGTGATGAACCGGGCGCTGTCTGCAAAACCGATGGCGGGCCTGCGCGCAGGCTTCAAGGAAGCGGCCGAGAAACTTGCGGATGAGCTCGTCGGTCGCCGGCGGGTCGACGCGATCGCGGACATCGCCGAGGCATATCCGCTGAGCGTGTTTCCCAAGGCGGTCGGCCTCGGCCGGGAGGGCGTGGAAAACCTGCTGCCCTACGGCGCTATGGTGTTCAATGCCTTTGGTCCGCGCAACGCGCATTTCGAGGCGGTCATGGCCGAGGCGGCAAAGGTTGTGCCTTGGATCAACGCCCAGTGCGCCCGCGAGGCGCTGTCGCCCGCCGGACTCGGCGCGATCATCTGGGCTGCGGTCGACACCGACGAGATCACGGCGGAGGAGGCGCCGCTGTTGGTGCGTTCGCTGCTCTCGGCCGGACTCGACACCACCATTGTCGGCATCGGCAACGCGCTCTACGCCTTCGCTACCAATCCGGCGCAATGGCAGGCGCTGCGCGAGAAGCCGGCGCTGGCACGGCCGGCCTTCGACGAGACGCTGCGCTGGGAGTCGCCGATCCAGACGTTCTTCCGCACTACCACCCGCACTGTCGACATCGGTGGGGTCGAAATCCCGCAGGACGCGAAGGTATTGCTGCTCCTAGGCTCCGCTAACCGCGATCCGCGCCGCTGGGACGAACCCGAGCGATTCGACGTCAACCGCCGGGCCGCCGGTCACGTTGCCTTCGGCGCCGGCATTCATTTGTGCGTCGGCCAGATGCTGGCGCGCCTCGAGGCGGAGATGGTCATGACGGCGCTCGCCGCGCGGTTTGAGCGCATCGACATCGTCGGCGAACCGCAGCGCAAGCTCAGCAACAGCCTGCGGCAGTTTGCCAGCCTGTCAGTGGAGTTGATCGCGGCTCGGTGATCAGTGATTTCTTGTCCCTCGCCTAAGAAGGGAGGCTGAACGGTCTTGCAGGTCCGTTCCGGGAACGTCGCTTATGGCCCTAAGCGGACATCTCGTGACCGCAGTTCCATGTCCGCTTTTGGGTGGAAAGCGGACACACGATTTCATTCTGTCGCGGCAGCTTTTGATGCTGTGGACGGCGCCCACTCTACGGCATCGATGTGCCAAAGGTGGTTGCGTTAAGCGAACCACATTGAGGGGAGCCGTCCATGGGCGAGGTTAGCACAATTGGTCTCGATATTGCGAAGGCTGTATTCCAGGTGCATGGGGTTGACGGTGCGGGCACGGTGGTAATCCGCAAGCGCGTCAGTCGCGCGAAGATGCTGAAGTTCTTCGCCGAGCTGCCGCGGTGCCTGGTTGGGATCGAAGCCTGTCCGTCAGCGCATCACTGGGGTCGCGAGCTGACTGGACTTGGTCACACCGTCAAGCTGATGCCGCCGAGCTATGTGAAGGCCTATCTCAAGCGCAGCAAGAATGATGCGAACGATGCGGCAGCAATCTGCGAAGCGGTGACGCGACCCTCGATGCGGTTCATTGCGATCAAGACCAGACAACAGCAGACGGCCTTGATGTTGCACCGGACCCGGCAATTGCTGGTGCGTCAGCGCACGATGCTGAGCAATGCGCTGCGCGGGCACCTGGCCGAACTCGGCGTCGTGTCGGCCAAGGGCCGCAACGGAACGGCAGAACTGCTGCGCATCATCGCTGACGCCAAAGACCACCGGATTCCCCCGGCCGCCCGCAGCATTCTCGATGTGCTGGCGCGGCAGTACGGCGCGATCGGGACCGAGGTTGGATCCATCGATAAGAACATTCTGGCCTGGCATCGCTCGAGCGAGGCGAGCCGGCGGCTGGCGGAGATCCCGGGCATCGGTCCGATCGTCGCGACGGCTCTGGTTGCCGAGATTGGCGACTGGAAGGCGTTTGTATCGGGGCGCAACTTTGCCGCCTGGATCGGGTTGGTGCCCAAGCAGCACACGACCGGTGGCAAAGACAGGCTCGGCAGCATCACCAAGCAGGGCAATCGATACTTGCGATGGTTGCTGGTCGTCGGCGCGACAGCCGTCATCCGCTATGCACAGAAGCACGGAACCAGGAACCGGCCATGGCTCGCACGATTAATGGAGCGCCGACCGGCCAAGGTGGCGGCGGTGGCGCTTGCCAACAAGATCGCGCGGATGGCCTGGGCCATCATGGTTCGCGGCGACAGATACAAAGAGCCGAAGCTGTTAATGGCGGCATGACGGAGGCCATGAGATAGATCGGCAACACCAATTGGCGAGGGCATGACGACGTAATGCAGATACGGTCGTTCCGGGGATCGGGAGAACCCGTTTGGGTCAACGCATAGTCGAATGCGTATTTTCGATTGGGACCCGATCCGCGCAGAGCATTAGGGCCAGCGGCCATACCTGCCGCATCAACAGGCCGGACACGTGACCGCACCCGACCAATGCTGCAGCTACGTCAGAAAGTTCTTGCCAGGGCGCCGTCCACACGTGACCCAAAGCGGACATCCGCCGTCTTATTCGATCACCTTGTCGGCGATGGCCGCGTGTACTCTCTCAATAGAGACCAGCGCATGCCGTCGCTTACGGCAGACGGCACCAGGCGCCGATTTCAAACCGTCCCACCGTTACAGCACCGGTAGCAGTAACCTCACTGATCAGGCGTAGCGAGAGCGTTTCAATGTCCACCTCAGCTGCCGTTGCAATACCTAGGCGCTCCAATTCAGGGAGCAGCGTTCGCATAAGACCCACATTCAGCTCGAGAGGCTCGACACTGGTTGTTCCAGCCCCGATAAGAGCTTCGAGACACATGGAGGGAGCCGGCAGACCTGAATTGATAAAGGTCCCGGGAAGATTAAAGCCCATGTTTGTGTCGGTACCTCGGAGTGCTTCAACTATCCATCGACAGCACTGGTCATAAAGTGGTGCTGTCGGAATCGAGCGAAAACCGTCGTAATCACTTTCGTGAAAGGCGACCAAACCTCCAGGATGCAAATGTGTTGCTAACCTTCGTAGCAAAGTTGAGGGGTCTTTCTGAAACATCAACACGTAACGTCCGATTACTGCATCGAAAGGTCGCTCGAACGTCATTATCGTTGGATCACCTTCGCAAAAGGTCACATTGCTTATGGAGAGGGCCTTTGCGCGCGCCTGCGCCGCCGCGATGCCTGACGCCGCACGGTCCACTCCGACAACTTCGCCAGTAGAACCAACTAATTTCGCCGCCAAAAATGTGACATCGCCTGCGCCGCTACCAACATCGAGAACACGCATGCCGGACACCAGTCCGGCTTCGATAAAAAACCGTCGAGTGATTGGGTCAATTAGTCTGGCTTGGGCATTTAACCGCTTTAGTTCGCGGTCGGAATGTCCAAGGATGTAGTTGCCGGCTCCTAAGTCGCGACCGTTCAATTTTTTCTCCTCGTTTTATCTTGCCGACCTCCGGCTAGACTGCAGTTAGCATTCCGCCTAGCATCCTAGCAGGTCGGCGCGAGAACAGACATGAAGACGGACATGCTGTGCATTGCGCGAAAAGTGACGCTTTTCGCCGAGATCTCTGGCTGTTTGGTGACGTCCGAGACAACGATGGCGGCGACGAACGCGAATGTTTCTCCATTAAAGTTATAGAACCCATTCTAGCTGTTCATCACGCCAACTACGATGCGTTGCACTGGCGGGACGGCAATGAGTTAGCTTTTCGTCCACAGCGGGTCGTCCGCGCGCAACTGCAGGGACCATGAAAAAACGACCGCATCAAGCCATCAAGGAAAAGCGACGAACGACCGCGTTAGGCGCTGGCGGTCCCGCGCCTTCCATTCATAGCGATGTGTTGCTCGAACACGAAAGGGAGGAATTGCTGCAGCAGCAAATCGCTACCGTCGATGTTCTCAACGTCATCAGTCGCCCAAACTTTGACCTGCAATCGGTGCTCGATACGCTGGTTCAATCAGCAGCACGCCTTTGCAAGGCCGAGATGGCGGCGATCGCACAACACGAGGGTACTGCTTTCCACTACGTTTCTATTTTTAATTTTCCGACTGGAAGCGAACAATATCTGAGGAGCGTGCCGCACGAACGCAATCGCGGAAGCGTCATTGGGCGTGTGCTATTGGATGGCACTACCATTCATCTGCCGGACGTGCTCCTGGATCCGGATTATCAGATGACACAAATGCAGGAGAAGGCCGGGTTTCGCACAGTACTTGGAGTCCCGTTGCTCCGCGACGACCTACCAATTGGTGTGATCGTGTTATTGCGTACTGAAGTCAGGTCATTCACCGGCAACCAGATTGCGCTCGTCCAGAACTTCGCCGCCCAAGCCGTCATCGCCATTGAAAACACGCGGCTGCTTAATGAATTGCGCCAGCGGACGACTGACCTCAGCGAGTCGCTAGAGCAGCAGACCGCCACGTCGCAGGTGCTGAACGTCATCAATACGTCGCCAACCGACACGCAACCGGTGTTCGATACCATAATCCAGAGCGCGGTGCGGCTCTGTGGAGCGCAATTTGGTGTCATGCATCGCTTCGACGGTGAGCGCCTCCACGTAGTGGCGCATGATGTCACTCCGCAAGTCCTCGAAATCTTGATGCGTACCTATCCCATGCGTCCGGTCCGCTCGCAGGCGTCAGGGCGCGCAATGCTCGACCGCGCGGTGGTCGAGGTTCGGGACGTGCGCGAAGACCCGGACTATGACCACGCCATGGCCGCCGCGGGACACTGGCGCAGCCTACTCGCCGTGCCGATGTTGCGTGCAGACGGCGACGCGATCGGTACCATCGTCGTCCAGCGCAGTGCACCGGGCGCGTTCGCGTCCCGCCTCATCGAAATGCTGCAGAATTTTGCCGCCCAGGCCGTAATCGCTATCGAGAATACACGCTTGCTAAGTGAGTTGAGAGAATCGCTTCAACAGCAGACCGCCACTGCCGATGTGCTCAAGGTCATCAGCCGCTCAGCATTCGACCTGCAGACGGTGCTCGATACGCTGACCGAGTTGGCCGCCAGGGTTTGCGCGGCCGAGAAGGGCGTCATTTTTCAGCGGGACGGTGATCTGTATAGGCTGGGCGCGAACTACGGATTTTCGCATAATGCCCAGCAGTACGCGCTCGACCACCCACAGCGAGCGGGCCGCGGTAGCGCGGTCGGGCGAGTCGCATTGGAGGGAAGGGTAATTCATATCCCCGACGTGCTCGCTGATCCCGAATACAGCGCGACTGGGTATCAGCAGGCATTTGGGTTCAGAACTATCCTCGGTGTGCCCCTCCTGCGTGAGGGCATGACGATCGGTGTCTTTGCGCTTACCCGCGACGCGGTGGAACCGTTCAGCCAGCGGCAAATTGATTTAGTGACCACCTTTGCCGACCAGGCTGTGATCGCGATCGAGAACGTGCGGTTGTTCGAGGACGTGCAGCAGCGAACGCTTGAACTCACCGAGTTGTTAGAACGGCAGACCGCCACCGCAGAAGTGCTGCGCGTCATCAGCAGTTCGCCCGGCGATCTGGAACCCGTATTTCAGGCCATGTTGGAGAATGCCACGCGCATCTGCGAGGCCAAGTTCGGTATGCTATTGCGTTTCGACGGTGAAGTCCTTCCGCTTCACGGCGGAGGTAGGCACGCCGCCAGCACTTGGCGAGTTCTCAAGGCAGCGAGGGAGGTTTCAACCGGTACCAGGAAGCCACCTCGAACGCCTCATGCAAACAAAGCAGGTGAGTTACACCGCCGACTATGCGGCTGAGGGTGTTCTTAGCCCGCCAGTCACGCTCGGCGGCGCACGATCGACGGTGGACGTTCCGATGCTCAAGGATGGTGAATTGATTGGTGCTTTCTCGATTTACCGGCAAGAGGTTCGGCCGTTCACGGACAAACAAATCGAGCTGCTACGAAATTTCGCCAGCCAGGCCGTAATCGCCATCGAGAATACGCGGCTGCTCAATGAGCTTCGCGAGTCGCTTCAACAGCAAACGGCTACTGCAGACGTGCTCAAGGTCATCAGCCGTTCAACCTTCGATCTGCAAACCGTGCTGCAAACACTTGTTGAATCAGCGGCCCACCTTTGCGAGGCCGACAGGGCTACAATTACACGACAGAAGGGCGGCGTGTTCTATCGTGCGGAGTCCTACGGATTCTCGTCTCAGTTCATGGATTACGTCAGAGACATTCCGGTCAAGCCGGAGCGAGCGACAGCCGCTGGTCGCGCATTACTCGAAGGTCGGGCGGTTCATATTTTCGATGTGCGAGCTGATCCGGAATACACCTTCGAGGCACAGAAATTCGACGCTTATCGCACGGCCCTTGGTGTTCCGATGTTGCGTGAGGGCATCCCAATCGGTGTTTTGACGCTGCTGCGTTCCGAAGTTAGGCCATTCACCGACAAGCAGATCGAATTGGTCTCGACGTTTGCGGACCAGGCAGCAATTGCGATCGAGAATGTGCGACTATTCGACAGCGTGGAAGCCAGAACCCGCGAATTAACGAAGTCGCTAGAGGATTTGCGCACTGCGCAGGACCGCCTCGTGCAGACGGAAAAGCTCGCCTCGCTCGGTCAGTTAACCGCTGGCATTGCCCACGAAATCAAGAACCCGCTTAACTTCGTCAACAATTTCTCATCCGTATCGGTCGAACTCATTGAGGAATTGCGGGCGGCGCTGGAAGGCGCTCACCTCGACAGCAAGCTGCGTGAGGAGATCAACGAGATCGCGGATATGCTGCAAGGCAATCTCGACAAGGTTGTGCAGCACGGCAAGCGCGCCGACGTCATCGTCAAGAACATGCTGTTGCACTCGCGCCAGGGGTCAGGCGAGCACCGGTCGGTGGATATTAACACCCTCGTCGAGGAGAGCCTCAATCTCGCCTATCACGGGGCACGGGCCGAGAAGCAGGGCTTCGATATCACCCTGGAGAGGTCCTTTGATCCAGCCACCGGCGAGGTCGATGTCTTTCCGCAGGAGATTACGCGGGCGCTGCTCAACCTGATCTCAAACGGGTTCTACGCAGCTACCAAGCGCAAATCCGATACGGGTGGCGCGGGTTACGAGCCCATGCTCGCTGCCGCGACTAAGAACCTCGGCAACAGCGTTGAAATCACGATCCGCGACAACGGCACCGGCATTCTTCCCGAAGTGAAAGAGAAGTTGTTCAACCCGTTCTTCACAACAAAACCTGCCGGGGAAGGCACCGGGCTTGGCCTTTCCATCAGCCACGACATCATCGTCAAGCAACATGGCGGGTCTATAGAGGTCGATACCAAGCCCGGCGAGTTCACTGAATTTCGGATCGTTCTGCCGCGCACTGGAGCGGCACCTGTCAAATCGGGTGAAAGCGCCAGCCACTAACCGGCCGCGCACTGGCCCCAACGGCAGGTTTGTCCTGCCGATCTCCCCAAATTTGTTGCACTGCATGAGTTCGCTATTGGCCCAAAGCGGACATTCCGCACGGGCGATCCAATGTCCGCTATTGGGGGTAAAGCGGACGCCAATAATTAAAGCAGTCGTGGCAGTTGGCACCGTCAATTGACGCACGGCGAAAAGATCACTCGATCACCTCGTCGGCTCGGGTGAGCAGCGACTGCGGCACTACAAGGCCGAGCGCCTTTGCGGCCTTGAGATTGATCGACAGCAAATACTTTGTTGGCGCCTGCACCGGCAGATCAGTAGTCTTTGCGCCCTTGAGAATGCGATCGACGTAACCGGCGGCACGACGGTAATCGTCGGCGACCTCAACCCCGTAAGATATCAAGCCGCCGTGCTGGACGAAATAATTAAACGGGTAGACGGCGGGCAGTTTATACTTGGCGGCGACTGCCGCGATCAATTCGGGATTATTTGTGGCGAAGACACTTGCCGTTACAATCAGGCCGCCGTTTGGATCACTTGCAAATGTCGCGACGGCACGCTCAATCGTATCGGCATCGCGTAGATCAATGGCACTCAATTCCATGTCGATCAATCCCACAGTTTGAATTGCAGCAAATTGACCAATTCCCGCCGCGACGGTGGGATCGCGCAGAACAGCAGCGCGGGTAACTCCAGGCGCGATCTCTTTAAGAAGCTCGAGCCATTTTGCTGCCAGTGAGTATTCGAACACGACAAAGCCGGTGGCATTGCCGCCGGGTCGCGCCATGCTCGCAACCAACCCGGAGCCAACCGGATCGATGACGCCGACGAAAACGATCGGCACGCTGCGCGATGCTTGTTGCAAAGCAGTTACGATCGGGGTGGTAGCCGCCAGAATAACGTCGGGCGCATGTGCGACTAATTCAGCTGCATATTTGCGCATGAGATCGCGATCGGTCCCGGCCCAGCGGGTATCGATTTGAACATTGCCGCCATCAACCCAGCCTGCTGTCCGGAGTGCCTGCGCGAATAAGGCAAAACGTGCATGCCCCTCCCTATTCTCTGTCGCCGCATTCATCAATACGCCGACGCGCCGCAATTGGTTGCCCTGCTGCTGCGCGCGCGCCACGAGCGGCCATCCGACCATCGCCCCGCCAAACGCCGATATGAATTTCCGCCGTCCGGTCCTGATTGCCATTTAAGCCGTCCCCAACGGGATCATGACCGCCGCAACGTAGGGCAGGATAGCACGCCTCAAATTTGACTTCTGCGACCGACTTCACGGTGCTCCGACGGCGAAAAGCCTCGCTGTTTTTGTTGCAGTGCGTGAGGCTGTTCCTGGCCCAAAGCAGACATGGGCTAGTGCACTGCATATGTCCGCTTTCGGGGGTAGAGCGGACATTGACCAACCGTTGTTCACCAGCCTCAGTTTAGGTGTGGATTGCCTACTGTTTGGACTGTCGGGGATGAGCAGCGGAAGCGAAGATTTCAGCGTTCCTCTGATCTACGGCGTAGAGAGCCCACCCTTCCCCGGTTGGGCTCTCTTTATTTGGCGGTGGTCAACCGATTTGACTGGGCAGAGTCACCCGCCTCGGGAAACGTCAGCACGCGGTCGTCCGCGTCCGCGCTCGTATCGCTTGGGCTTGGATGACCACTGAGCGGCTTGGCTCGAAGGTAATCGTCCTCTGCACGTCTGGTGGACATAGCGGCGAAGCCCAACAACGTCATAATCGCGAGAGTGCCAAAATAGATTGCGATGCAAAGCCAGAAATGGAGCACTGTTCCCGCCCATTGTAGCCAGTACGCGTTCGAAGCGTACCGCGAGATGGTTACCGCACGGTTTAAGTCTGTCGCATTCGGGATCGGAATAGTGAGCTACGCGCGTCGTCGACAGCTATAGGAAGCCGACCAACCGAAGAAGCAGCCAGCTCAAAAAGGCTATCCACGCCAGCGTCAAGACGAGCGCAGGAATGAATATGGCGGCTATCAGGTATCTCGGTTTAGTGGTCACGGTGCCGCAACTCACTAGCGGCGACAATAGGATCGTCTGCGGTGTTCGATTGCTCGCACCGAAAAATAGACGCCGCCCAGCAGCGCTAAAACGACGAGATCTATAATCGCTATAGTGGCCATGACCATAAGGTCTGACGCCACTTCTTGTGATCGTTCAATGCGAGACTGAAATTCACCTTACTTCGCAACCTTAATGGGTGCCCCGCGCCGCTGCGATGCGTCATTTGCTTGTGGATTGTCTGTTGTTTGGACCGTCAGGGATGAGCAACAAAAGCGCCAAGCCCCACGGTTAGAACGCCGTCTCGTCGGCGTTTCAATCAGGTATATTGGGGCATGGACGAGACCCAACTAACGGCGGTTGAGAAAGACGGACATTGGACCGTCTACATCGCCTGGCCGAACGGCCGAGAGGACTATTTCGGCAAGTATTCCTCCGAGCGCGAAGCCAGCGATTGGATCAAAGAACACCTCTGGATGACGGATATAAAAATTGATGAGAAGGACAACCTGGTTCGCCGCGGAAAACAGTCAAAGGATATGGGAAGGCCGGCCAGGGTCAAAAGATTTAAAAGGCGCTCTCTTCTAAAACATCCCTAGACAGGATCGCGGAACAGCGCCCCGACGCGCTAGGCGCGTGCACGTCAGCGCGCCGGGACTTGCCGGGGCGCCACGAAAAGGGATGAAAGAGCAGCGCCGGGGCCGGGTCCGATATACCCAAAAAGTGTGACGAAATTTGATGGGAGCGGGGAGTCAACCGGCCTGTGCACGGTATAGCTGTGAATTGCCTATTAGCGAATTAGTCCGGACCGCGTTAAGGCGATCACAAGGTTCCAAGTTTAATTATGAGGCTATGCGTCTTGTCATCAAGTTTTTCAAAGACGAAAACGCCGCTACAGCGATCGAGTACGGTTTGATCGCGGCGGGTATCGCGGTCGCCATTATCGCCGTGGTCAAGGGTGTTGGTACCAAACTCAACACCACCTTTTCGTCGGTATCGACGGCACTCAAATAAAAGCCGGGCACAGACTGGCGGCATGGGGCGGTGAGTCAACCGGCAAGAAAACCGATTTTGGTGGCCAGAATAAAAGAGCCCCGGGGTACGTAGCCGGGGCTTGAAGTTTGTCTGACTGCAGCGCCATGATGGGTCAGGGATATGACTGATGAACTATGTAACTCGCTAAAATTTGAGATTGTTGATCCCAATGTGCTGAACTTGACAATGGCAGGCAACGGGCTGAACATCAGGAACTGTCTGAGTGTTGCGAAGACATCTGCACTAATCCCGCCGGGGCGATTCCTCGGCGGGATTTTTTGTATCACGCACACAATTCCTACGACCACGTTCAATAAGCTTCTGCCACGACTCAGATATTTCAGATCAGTGATTTATACGCGCGATGTCGTAGACACGGCGGAGCAAATCAGCGGGTCTAATAGCGCCCCGACCGAGTGCTGAAAAAAACACCCGCAGCCAGTGCGTCTGATGGTCAGAAAAAAGGCCTCGGCGCTTTCACCGAGGCCAGTCCGAATTAGCTTCTATTTGTTCTGACCACCTTGCTGCTGGCCACCGCGTTGTCCGCCTTGACCGCCCTGCTGACCACCCTGGCCGGGCTTGTTAGTCTGGTCTTGCTGACCGCCGCGACCGCCCTGGTCACCTTGGCCGCCTTGCTGGCCGCCTTGCTGGCCGCCTTGCTGGTTGTTCTGATTGCTCATGGGGGCTCTCTCCATTGGTTCTGCGAAGTCTACCTCGCGAAGATCAACCAAGGCCGGTTTCAGAACGTTCCGAAAATCGTGGGCGGAAAAACGGTGCACTTTGCCGCTGTTTAATTGGGCATCGTTGTGCAGCGCAGCCGCTGCATCGCGTCATGTCGTTTGACGTAACCTCAATCAGTGAGATATTCGAATTGGGCGACCAAAGAACGCCTGCAAAGTTTGCAAATTGAGAATTGACGACGAATCTCGATCGGGCGCATGATTGAAGGCGCCCCGACGCGCCGGACCAACGACGCGCCGGGACTTGAAGCCAACCGCCTATGGAGGGCGACCGGCTCCCATGCGACTTGTATCAAAATACGCTCGGATTCCGAGTCCGCCTCCCAGGGCATTCACGCACCTATGGAGACGAAATGTCAGACGTAGACACAAAGTCAGCTACGATAATCAAATTCCCGCACAAACCCAAGAGAGAAAGAAACCACGCAAAGCGTTGGAGGGGCGTCGACGTGAAGCGGCAGAGCGGCGTCTTAAATGGTATCGGGATTTCGCGAACGACTTCGCGCCACTCGGTTGGCGTTAGGTATCACGGAAGCGGAAGCCGCGGCTGCATGGCTCATTACTTTGCGCACCTATCGGAGGCGAGAGGTCGGGTCGTCAATGTTCAACGATCACGGCGGCCTTTTTTCGTTTGCAGAGAGATACGACGTTAGCCTCGATTGGCTGGTCGGTGGTGAAGGCAGTCTGGCCACCGCGCTCACGCCGCGTAGCCGCCGAGCAACATTCAAAGTGGTGGTCTGAAACACCACGGCGCGGGGCGGCACATCCGCTGCCTCGCGCTTCACCACCGGAACTAATGGGCCCGCTCGGTGCTTAGTTGGGCAGCCAGGGAGTTATAAGTGGTGCTCGATTTTGCCCTATTTGCCGTTGCGCTCTTCGCGCTCTCGATCCTCATGATCAGCAGCGTTTTCTATATGGTCAGAGACAGCCGCCAGATCGGCCGTTGATCTCAGTCGGATATTAAGCGGCACCCGTTTGCCCCGCGCCCAGCAAAATGCCGGGGGCGTTTTTTGTTCAGGCGATCTACCGCTAGTAACCTCTATACGGTTTGCAAACGCCGTCTTGCACGGTGTAGCCACGCGGACAGCTGCGACCGCCGTAATATCCGCCGCCGCCGTAATATCCGCCGCCGCCGTAATACCCGCCGCCGCCGTAATACCTGCCGCGCGGCCCGCGATACGGTGCGCAAGCTCCGCCTTGTACTGTGTAACCCGGTGGGCAACCGTTCCACGTTCCGCCACCGTAATAACCCGGTTGCGCATTGACAGTCGAGTGGCCACCAATCGCCATTGCACCAATGAACGCAACCGCTACGACGGCTTTGGCCAATTTCGGCATGACATCCCCTCGGTCTGCAACGCCAAAACAGTTGGCGTTCGAAGAAGCTTAGCCGCGCGGAAAGCGCTGCGCCAGAGTCGCGCTGCCATTACGCGACCGGCACTCGACGCGCTCCAACATCAGCACCATTTGCAGCGCGACCGACACGTCAACCGGATCGGCTCCCGCCGTGGCGTAGCATATTGGCGCGGGGCGGCATCCGCTTGCCCCGCGCCAGCAAATCGCCGGGGTCCGTTTGTGCCGTCCTACGTCAAATGCTGTAACGGCGGCGTCGACCGACCTGCAATTGCCGAGCGTTTATTGCATCCACCGTTGCGGGAAGGTCACAGACAAGCCGCCCCCTTTGGTCGTAGGCTGTCCAGGAGGCTGGACGGAGCCTCATCGTACTACATCGGGGCGGCGACATGAATAAATCATTGATTATGGGCGTGACGTTCGCGGTTCTCTCCGCGAGCTTTGCTTTCGCCGCCGATCTCCCGATTGTACGTAAATCGCAAACGATTGCGCCTCCAACTCCACCGCCGCCCTTCACTTGGACGGGCTTCTACGTCGGTCTAAACGGCGGCTATAGCTGGGGTAGTTGGGACGACGGCATTGGAGATTCGCTCCACCCCAACGGTGGTATCGCTGGGGGCACGATCGGCTTCAACTATCAGATCAATCAATTCGTCGTCGGAATTGAGGGCGATATTGATTGGTCCGGCATGAAAGATACGCTTGCAGGCGGCGTTGTCGCAACAGGATTGGGTGGTCCCGCCACTGGCAGCCTTAGCTTGAGCTACAAGGATGAAGTTCTCAGTACGCTTGCTGCCCGCTTCGGACTCGCATTCGGCCGAAGTCTCGTGTACGCAAAGGTTGGCGGAGCTTGGGCGGACGAAAAATTCAACACGTCTGGCACTATTACAATTCCTCCTACCGTCACGATATCAGAAGCGGATTCGTTCAGTCGATTTGGCTGGATAGTTGGGGGTGGCGTTGAATACGCAGTGACCAACAATCTGACCGTAAAAGCTGAGTACAATTATCTAGATTTCGGCAATCGTAATAACAATCTTAATTTTAGCTTTTCTGGCGTACCGGCCATTATTCCATTGACTTCACATCTCAATGCCAATGTGCTGAAGGTGGGTGTGAATATACTTTTTAACTGAGGAATTATTACAACTGCACCTGCGCCACTGACACGCTCGTCGGGTTGTCGCCGGCAGCGGCCTTGTCGAGCTCGGCCGCGACATGCTGCCAAGTCAATTTCTCGCGTGATGCTTTCGGCAGATGCCCGAGCAGCGTGCGCACGTCGGCGAGCGTGTTGACGGTCGGGGATTGTCAGCGGCCGGGGCAGGGGCACGAATAGTTGGGGCGTGGCAAGGATGACTCCTCCGCTTGGCGAGGTTCACCGCAAGCCGTTGCCCGCGGCTACCGCGGCAGCATCCATGATGTGCCGCTCGCCCTCACAATCATTCGCGGACTTCACGGCAAGGCATTTCTTGTAGTCCGCGACGGCCGCATCAAAATCGTCGCGTGCCTTTATAGTAGGGCTGGCTCCGGCTGCCATGTTGTGGAAAAGGCCGCCGAGCGCGGTAAGTGGGTTTGTCGGCGCTGGCGGCGGGGCCTGCTGGCCACAGCAAAGCATCACACCGCACCCAGCGCCGTTATTCTGGCAATGCTCATGTGACCGGCCCCGCTGGCTTGCGGTGCATTATGCCTTAGCGCCGCCCATCAATAAATCCGGCAGCTTGGCGAAGTTCACTGCCAGCCGCCGCGCCTCGTCCTTGGTCAGCAACTTCGCTGCCGAGCGCCGACCGGATTCTTCCTCGAAGCGAGCGCGGCGGGAAGTGAGAGGGGGGGCATGGACTCGTTGAATGGCGAACATGCAGGCCAATGCCTATATAAGGAAGATCACCGGCAGCGGCCTTGCGCCAGGCGTCGGTGGCTGAGAGTTTGTTAGCGCTCCCGCCTGTTTCAAGGGAGTTCTATATGCTGCATCACCCGCTTTCGACCCTCATCGTCAAACGTTCGCCCCCGGTCCCGGACAGCATGCGACCGGTCCTAGTGTGCCCCTCTTGCGGCGACACGATGGAGCATCTTCGCACGATCCCAGAGCTCGGCGTGCGTCCAGAAAACCTCGTCTTCGTCTGCCCTTCCTGCAAAGAAGTCGAAACGAGGCAACTCATAAGCCATTACCATTCACGATGAAGCTGGCTGGCGTTTCCTCGATCGACCAGGGCGGAGGGAAGCGGCGGGGCTTGGTCTCCTCTGCGGTGCGTTGCGGCTGACGTTGTGTGCCAGTAGAGCACCGATCATGGGAAAAGCACCCCTCAAAAAGCGACTTGTGGTTCGCATAACTGAGCCGCTTGTGAAGCAACTCAAAACCTGTGCCGCGCGCGACGGCCGGCCGCTGTCGAACTATGTGCGCAAGGTTCTGACGGACGCCGCCAAGCGGGCAAGCGCGTGAAGCCCGTCCAGCCGCCGGCGCTGTGATCTCATGCGCTATGTGGGTATGTGCAAGCGCCGTGCTTTGGACAGTAATGCCCGCTAATTTAAATCTGTCGGTCCTTGTTGTCGACAACTCCCCGACTACGATCCGCATCACCCAAGATGCGCTGCGTAAACTCGGGTACGAAAACGTTGATATGGCCAACGGGGGTAATTCCGCGCTCGATATGATGCGGACCAAAAAATATGATTTGGTGATTTCCGATTGGAATATGGAGCCAATGACGGGCTATGAACTGCTAAGGCATATGCGCACCGCCATTGGTGAAATTCCCTTCATTTTGATGGCGGCCAGTGCGCGCATCGATAATGTGAAGGCGGCAAAGAAGGCGGGTGCAAGTGGCTTCATCGCCAAGCCGTTCAACCTCGCGACGTTGAAGGCCAAGATTGACGCCGCAGTAGACGGGACGCGTGGCAGAACGTAACGCTGTCATTTGAATTGAGGGATAGTCGCTTTTGTAACGTGACACTCCCATGACAGACAAATTACAGACGCTTTTCCGCTGTCCTCACTGCGGTGCTCAATACCGTATTGTGAAGGTTGAAGCGGCGCCGGGGCCGGCCAATGTTCGCGAGGTAACCTGCCTCAGTTGTGGCGGTCCGCTCGTCGGCAGAGAGAGTGCTTTCTTTCTCAAGTATTTTCTTGTGGACCCGCTGAGTAAACGTCAACGACGAGTTCAATAGTCGCATAAGGCTTCACACTTACAGTGTCACCTTGCCTTCGTTAGACTTGGACGTTCTAATGGGTGACTAAGCCTCGGCCACTGCGCTGGGGCTTTTTCTTTAGGCCGCCTCAGTTGCTGGCCTCTTTCATTCTGCAATGTGTCGTCCTGGGCAATCAAAGGGCGGCGGTCGAAAAGACTTGCCGCTCGAAACGCGCATATAGTTTTCTCATCCCCACTCGAACGCTCTCAAATGCCGGACTTGCCGCCCGCGCCGCGAGGTCCGCCTCGCGTGCAGCTGCGTCGGCGAAAGTGCACTGCCAGGCGACATCCGGCTCGCTGCCATCACCGCCAGGATATTTGACAAATATTTCGCCGACTGGAAGGCCGATCGAAAGACGCACGGCGCAAGCCTTGCGTCGTTGATCGAGGACCTCGGCGGCCAAACCAGGCTTGGCGAAGTACTGTGTGCGTTCGACGATCATGATGGCGTTAGTTGGGATTGTGCCCTGCCCAAGTGCGGCTGCGGGTGGCACCACCGGCAGACCAGCTGCACCCGCTGCCAGATGCAGAAACTGTCGACGTTGAATTTTCATGGCGCCCTGCCGTTGTGGTAAAATCTACATCAGTTATCGGGCCCCCTAGCGACATCAAAGCTATTCCAATTCCCGTGCCCGTGTAAGACACCACGATTTCCGGATCTGCGCCGGCCGCGGCCTTATCGAAGCGTGACCAGATCCATGATGGTCGGGATTGTCAGCGGCCGGGGCAGGGGGTGCGACCAGTTTTCGCGGCTCAGAGATTGCTCCTGAGGAATGCAAAAAAGCCCGACCGGATAGAGGTCGACGGTCTAAGACTATGATGTCACTCGCCTTGTAGCGCGCGCCCGGTTAGCCTCAACGATATTTCCGAGCTTTCGTTTTGGCGCCGCAAGACCAATTCGGATTTTTCGTCTCATGTGGAGGGCAGTTTGTTCTGTGAAGCCCATAATACTGCCAAGCTCTGAGTTGCTGAAATGCTTTTTTCCAAAAAGGATCAGATGCGTAATGTAGAACCAATCACGCAAAGACTTTTTGGTATTCTCGAATACGGTGCCGGCGAGAACGTTGAAGCGATAGCCGTGCGGCCCGCATTTGCGACACTGCCAGTGATGGGGTTTGAAACTCGACGCATCATAAAGATAGGTGTTATTACAACGCGGGCAGTGAACGCCCTTCGGCCAGCGGCGGGCGATTAGATACCTCTGGCAGGTCCCGTCGTCGCCTTCCGGAAACCGAGCGGCAAATTGAGCTGCCGTCATCTGTGTAAGCGCTTTGGGCATTCTCACCAGCAAGCTCCACGCTTTCCTGTAGCGGCCACCGGGTTTTTATAGTCGCTTTTTTGCCGAGCAACAGGTCCGGCAGTTTGGCGAGCAGCCGCGCAGCCCGTCACGCTTTAGCGCCGCCGCGCGGGCCGCCGCCGTCTCGAGCAATGCGAAAGGTGGATCAATGCACGGTGCTGTTGACGGTTTAAATCGAGGCGGTAGCCGCGGCAGGGGACGCCCGGGTGTGGATGCACTGCGAGCGGTGCCAGCATCACGCGCCATTCGCGTGTGCGGTTGCCGTGATCCGATGGGGCGCGGAGGAGTCGAGCGACAAGCTACGCAACTGCGCACGCTGCACCGGCTGCGGCAGCAAGGGCGCGACCATCCAACATCCCGGCTGGGGCGGGAACAGCGTCGGCTTTCAGCCTTTTCCGACTGGTCAATGACGAAGTGTCACTTCCTTTGAAGGGAACGGACAACCCCACGCTCGCGTTCTCCTTGTAACCGCTTGGAATAGCGGGAAGGAACGATCATGAGAGCTCGATATGCGATTTTTTGGATAGCGTCTGCCATCGCGGCAGCCGTCACGCTGTGGGTAGCGTCCGATTTCGTATTCGGTTTGGAGTCGAACTTTCCAATCATAAACCTGCCCGGGCTGATGTTAGCCGCAGCGATCTGGCTCGTAGGCTGGGCTTGCCGGTTCGCACTTTAGCTGTCGCCGGCCGCATGCGCCGTTTGCCGAATTGGTGAAGTTGTCGCCAACCAGCATTGCCGGCGACATGCGGGAGGAGCGTCGGCGGCGGGTGCTTGGGGACTACATATTCACCGGTTATCCAAAACGGTGAATGGGCTCTGTGTCCTAACTCTGAGCTAGTCCCGCAAGGGAAAGGATAACGTGGCCGGGACCATGGGCGAGCGTTCGCTTATGACCGAAAGCTGGCATTCGGTCGTTGAGATTATTGCGACGCAATTGATCGTTCAGCCCCATTCCGCTGGACGCAAATCACTGCTGTAATCGCCTCGTTGTCCGTCCTAATCAACGCGAGGTCGTGATGCCGCGAGCCCTTCGCTTATCAGTCATCCCGCATATGGCAGCGATTGCCATCGGTGCCGTTGCCGCGACAGCATATCTGACCGTCAACTCAGCCCGCCCGCAATCGCTCGCGGACTACATCTCAGCGGTCTGCGCGAGGGCGTTTGGTTCCGCACCGGCGGCGGAGGCTCCCTTTGTCGCCGAGAATGTCAGCGCGATGACAAAGATGATGATCGACATGAGTATTAGGCCGTCAGGCGATGTCGACGCCGACTTTGTGACAATGATGGTGCCGCACCATCAGGGTGCCATTGAGATGGCGCAGGCTGAACTGCGCTACGGACGCAATGAGCCACTCCGGCGTATGGCTCAGGAAATCATCGTCACTCAGCTGCAAGAGATCACTGCAATGCGGTTGGCGGTCGGGCAAGCGTTGCCGCCATCCGTACCATCGCCTGATCAGATCTCGCCTGCAGCGCCGAATGATTTGAAATCTGACAATGCAGCCCTTGTAAAGGAGCCGTGATATGCGACGCAACGTAATAGTGGTGGCCGTTCTGTTGGTTGCGACAAGCCTTCTCAGTGTCCGCTATACCTTCGCCGGACAGGCCCCTGCGGCCGCGTCCGACCCCGATATTCCCATCGGCCATCAAGATCGTGTCTACTCCGCTGAACAGTACTCGAACACGGTCTCCGTCACCGATCCGGTCGACAATAAGCTCATTGGCACCATCCGCCTTGGCGATCCGCTGCCCGGCAATCTCAGTCCGCTCTACAAGGGTCAGCTGCTGGTGCACGGGATGGGCTTCTCGCCGGATCATCGCACCATTGCTGTCGTCGCAATCGGGTCGAATGCGGTGAACTTTATCGATACGGCGACCAACAGCGTCAAGCATGTCACCTATGTCGGGCGTTCGCCGCACGAAGCGTTCTTTACCATGGATGGAAGTGAGGTATGGGTCGTTGTGCGCGGCGAGAACTATGTCTCCGTCCTTGACGGTGTGACTTACGCGGAGAAGACCCGAATCATCGTTCCCAATGGGCCGGGCATGACGATTTTTTCGCCCGACGGCAAATACGGTTATGTTTGCTCGTCGTTTACGCCGGAGACCGAAGTCATAACCGTCGCCGATCACAAAATTGTCGGCAGGGTCCCGCAGGCGAGCCCGTTTTGTCCCAATATCGCAGCGACCCCTGATGGCAAGCAGGTGTGGTTCACGCTGAAGGACACGGGGAAGACCCAGGTCTTCGATGCTCAGCCGCCGTTTGAGCTGTTGAAGACCTTAGACACCGGTCCCATCACCAATCACGTCAATATCGTGCGAAATGCCAACGGCATGTTCGCCTATGTTACGATCGGTGGGCTCAACCAAATCAAAGTGTTTCGCACCGACAATTTTCAGCAGGTCGCGACTATTCCAGTCGGCCAGTTGCCGCATGGCATCTGGCCATCCGGAGACGGAACGCGCGTTTATGTCGGCCTTGAAAACGAAGACAAGGTCGCTGCCATCGACACGCTCAAGAACGAAGTGATCGCTACGAGCCCGATCGGTCAGGCGCCGCAGGCGCTCGTCTATGTTCCCGGTGCTGTCCCCGCCGTGACGGGCGGTGCGAACGCAGCGATGACCACGATGCCGGCCGCGCCGGAAGGATCGGGAACGACCAACTTGCAGCCGCTCGGCATAGCCGGCCAATCGGCGCAGCTGTGGCTGGCCCCGCCGGGCTCAAAGAAGGATGAGAAGGCGCCGACCAGCGTTTCGCTTTCCGATCAGGGGCTGGTGCAGATATTGGAGGCCGCGGTGACCGGGCTAGAGCCGGGAAAGCCGTATCTGCTTGCGCTTGCCAGCGAGCGCTCGGGCTCCGGCGTACTCGAACCGCTCCAGGGTTTCATGACCAACCCGGCAGGCGCAGCCGTCGTTAATGCCATCGGCCCAATTCGACAGCTGGTGAAAGGGGAGGATCAAAATCCGCGTCGCTACCTGGTGATCGTTGCCGGCACTGCCGTGAACCACGGCGCTATAGCTCAACTCCAAACAGAATAGGTTAAGTGCGTCCGCCGAATTCGCACATGGTTTGCACGAATGTCCGCTTCTGGCCCAAAGCGGACATTCGCTGCAATGCAATGAATGTCCGCTTTCGGGGTAATAGAGGACATCACGAACTGACGCCGTCATGTCCGCTTATGACCCAAAGCGGACATCGGAGCTTACCGGACGCGAATAGGCGGCCTCAGTTGGTGGCTTACAAGGTGTTCGATTTTGACCAGACCCGCCGTCGCAACCCATTCCACATTTGGCTGCCAGCGGAGAAAACAGCAAGGTGGGATCATGGCCGTTCCGAAGAACGACAAGCACAAGGATTACGCCCGCTACGCCGCGCATTGTTTGGGATTTACGCGCGAAATAACGGACCAGGATGACCGCGCCATCAACCGCGAAATGGCCGCCGAATGGTTCAAGCTGGCGGACGCTATTATCGAACAGTCAAAGCCGCATCCAAAGTGATGTAGGCGGCCTCAGTTGGCGGCCTCTTTCATTTTGCACCAAGCGTCGAATGTCCGCTTGTGGGCCATAGCGGACGCGCCAGCCGTCCGCGTTCGTGTCCCGCCGCGCGCCAATGCGATGCGATGCCTAGCGCGATCGAGAAGGCAAAACGACGCCTCAACGGCGGTATCGTTGAGGTATGACTGGAAGATCGGTGCGTCGTCAGGATCAAGCCGCAACAAGGTCAGCTAGTTGGCCGAGCCAGCAGGCTTTCCCAACGAACAGGCGAATGGTCTGCCTGGGGCGTTTTCGTCTGACGCTGCGTCATTCTTGTTACAGCATCATCGAGGTAGCTGTGTTACTCACGCCTCGCCGTGCCAATTTGAGACAGCCTTCAAAGGTGGCGGGGCCTGGAACGCTGGGAGGCACTCCAAGTACTCTCGGGTGATGGGAAATAGGGCTACCAACCCTCGTTGTCGACGCGGCAACTCTGCAAAGTTGCTGCATACCCCCGCCGGAAAAAATTTTCTCAATCAAATGTGTCGCAAATACGTAGCGGTTGGAACGCGACAACTATTTGTTTGGCGCTCAGGGCGTGTCCGCTATTGGGGGAAAGCGGTCGCGGCAGCTTTTTGACCTGAGCGACACCGATCTGGACGCCGTTATCGCCTGGGTGCGTACCTTGCCGCCGAAAGAATGATCGAACGAGTTCCGTTCCTGGCCCTTAGCGGACACCGCCTGACCGCAGTGCCGTGTCTGCTTTCGGGTGCAAAGCGGACATCGCAGCTTGAGCTGATCGCGGCAGCTTTTGACCCATAGCGGACATGAGCGGCCATTTTGCCGTGCCGCACAACACTGCTCCCGCCAACGATATGATACGCTGCGGTCTTCGACCTGAGGACCAAGCAATGAGGCGGCGCGAGTTCATAACGCTTCTCGGCGGCGCAGCTACCGTTTGGCCGCTTGCGGCGCGCGCGCAGCAGGCGATGTCGGTGGTCGGCTTTCTTAGCATCCGTGGTCAAGACGACGAGCCCCACCTCCTGACCGCGTTTCATCAGGGTCTGAAGGAAGTCGGTTATCTCGACGGCCAGAACGTCACGATGGAATACCGCTGGGCGGAAGGCCAAAGCGCGCGGCTACCGGCGATGGCAGCCGATCTGGTTCATCGCGAAGTAACCGTAATTACCGCGACCCCCACCCCGGCTGCACTTGCAGCAAGGGCGGCGACCAAGACCATTCCAATCGTCTTCGAATCGGGCTTGGACCCCGTCAAGGTCGGGCTCGTGGCCAGCCTTAACCGGCCGGGCGGCAACGTTACTGGCGTGACCCAATTGAACACCGAGATCGCGCCAAAACGATTGGAGTTGTTGCATGAGCTGATCCCGACGGCGACCGTCATGGCCCTGCTCGTCAACCCTGCCGACCCCATTATTGCCGGGGCCAATTCGAGTGCAGTGCTGTCGGCGGCCCACAGGCTGGGGCTGGAACTCCATGTCCTAAATGCCAGCACTGAACGTGACTTCGATGCGGTCTTCGCAAAGCTGATCCAATTGCGAGCGGGCGGGCTTGTGATCGGCGGCGGTGCATTTTTCAATACCAGGATCGAGCAGCTTGCCGCGCTAACGGCTCAGCACGCTGTGCCCGCGATTTTTGAAACACGCGAGTTTGTCACGGCTGGTGGGTTGATAAGCTATGGTAGCAATATCGCCGACTCCTATCGCTTGGTTGGTGTCTATACCGGCCGTATCCTCAAGGGTGAGAAGCCGGCCGATTTGCCGGTCCAGCAGGCAACGAAAATCGAGCTGTACATCAACCTCAAGACCGCCAAGGTGCTCGGCATCGCCGTGCCGATGCCGTTGAGCGGCCGCGCCGACGAGGTGATCGAATAGAACACTCTTTGCTGCACTGCATGAGTCCGCTTGTGGCCCATAGCGGACATTCGCTGCGATGCAATCAATGTCCGCTTAATGACCCAGAACAGAAGTGGCTACTCGCACGCACGCAGCTTAGTGCGAGGCAATTCCCGCAGTGGAACCGCCATCAACGGGAAGGATTGCCCCGGTTACGAAGCTGGCATCGTCCGATAATAGAAAGGCGATCACTGCAGCGACTTCTTCGGGTTGACCCTCGCGACCAATTGGGTGAGCGGCGCGGATGCGCTTCACATTCTCGGGCTCTTTGAACATGGCCTCCGTCAGGTGTGTGCGGATCATTCCGGGCACCACGGCATTGACCCGAATGCCAAGTGGCCCGAGCTCCAACGCCATTGTCTGGGTGATCCCGACGACCCCGTACTTCGATGCGGCATAGGGCAACCGGTTGGGTACGCCCCTGATCCCGGCCGCAGAGCTGAGATTTACGATTGCCGCGGGCATGTGCGTTTCGTTTACAACGCGGGCGAATGCCTGGCAGACGTTGAACGTGCCATCGAGGTTGACAGAGAGGACCCTTCGCCACGTTTCAGCATCTACATCCAGCACATTGCCGACGCCCCGGATGCCCGCACTGTTCACCAACCCATGAAGCCTTCCGAACCGTTGAGTCGCTCCCGAAACGAAAGCCGTCACTTGGTCGCGATCTGAAACATCGACGGCGACACCATAAATCCTGTCGCTGCCGTCAAATTCGGAGACGACCTTGTCGACTTCTTCTTTGCGGATGTCTGCGGCGACAATTGATGCGCCTTCCGCGAACAACCGTCGCACACTAGCCGCTCCAATCCCACTGCCCGCACCTGTTACGAGAACAATTCTGTTTTCAAAGCGTTTCATTGGAGGAATTTCTTATTATTATTTCGCTTCAATGTATGGTGTAACCGCCATCGACCACGAGTGCGTGCCCAACCACAAGGCTTGCGGCGGTGCCCCTTCACGCGGATGTCCGCGGAGAAGTCGTCGGTCCTCATCTGCACATCGCTGGTCATTGGATCAGTTCATCGGCGCGCATCACGACAGATTGCGGCAGCGTAAGACCTAACGCCTTTGCGGCTTTCATGCCGATTACCATCTCGAATTTGGTCGGTTGTTCGACTGGCAGATCGCCCGGCTTTGAACCCTTAAAAATCATATCCACATAATCGGCGGAGCGTCGTTCAAGGGCAGGCAGGCTTGGTCCATAAGAAATGAGGCCGCCAGCGTCCACAAACTCCCGTGATTCGTACATCGCAGGCACGCGTCGTTGGGCAGCAAAATCCACGATCTGCTGACGGTGCGCGTGCGTGAATGGATCAACGAGTACCAGCAATGCGTTAAATCGGCCGCTGTTAATCGCGGCGAACGCTGTATCAAAACTGATTAGGTCATGCACCCCGATCGATTGCAGATTTAGGCCCAGCTTATCTGCATCGTTTTGCGCTTCATGGGCGCGAAGCACCATCCCCGGATTGGTATCATTCCAGAACATCGCCATTGGAGATGCGCCGGGGACGATCTCTTCGAGAAGCTCAAGCCGCTTTCCAGTCAGTTCAGTGGCCAGTATCGAGATGCCCGTTATATTTCCACCGGGCCGAGAGAGACTGGATACTAAACCTGAGCCGACGGGGTCGCCGACGCCTGTGAAGACAATAGGAATCGTTTGGGTTGCTTTTTGCGCAGCAATGGCAGCGGGCGTGCTAAGCGTGGAGATGACGTCGACCTTCAAATCTACGAGTTCCTTTGCGAGTTCAGTTAGTCTCTGGGGCTCACCTTCCGCCCACCGAAACTCGTAAGCGATATTATGTCCCTCGCTATAGCCGAGTTCGTTCAATCTTTCCCGGAGAAAATCAACGAGCGGCTCCGGTGGCGCACCAGGTTGCAGGATACCTAGTCGCCATATTTTGGCGGCGGGTTTCTGTGCGAGCGCAGTGCACGGCAACATGACTGCCGCACTAGCGAGAACGGTGATGAACTCTCTCCGTCTCATTGCCATCTCCAAGGCTCAGGATAGGGCGTCGCAGCGTTTCAAACTAGCATACTGGAGATGGCCATGTCCGCTTTGGGTCGAAAGCTATCGCACTGTCTTCCGCCGTGATGTCCGTTTTGCTCGCAATAGCGGACGCGAAGCCCGGAGCTCGGCGCGGCAGCCAACGACCAACGACGGACTCTTGCATCGCAATAAAAGTTGGGGGATCAGTGATGGTCCGCTATGCGGCGCGTTCAACCCGATTATCGATTTCGCTGCGGAGAGTTGCGAAATCGAGGGGCTTGGTCAGTAGCGCCTCGGCTCCATCCTCCAGCGCCTTCCGTTTAGTATCCGCATCGCCATAGGCGGTCATCATGATAATTGGAACTTCCGGCCGCATGGCCTTCGCTTTAGGCAGCAGTTCAAGGCCACTCATTCCCGGCATGTTGATGTCCGACAAGATCAGGCCAAGGGAACGGTCTTCTGTTGACCTGCAAGACTGGGCCGAAGAAGGCGACTTGGTACGCGCTGGAACGAGTTGCTCAAGGAGTGTGGATCCAAACCCGAAGACCGCCATTGACAGCTTCGGGTCGTTAGCTGCCACCGCGCTGCCAAATCGGCATGTCCGCTTTTCCCCCCGATAGCTGCCGCGACAATCATCGAGCGGCGTGTCCGCTAAGGGCCACAAGCGGACATTTGGCTCTCTGTGTAGAACGAAAGAGGCCGCCAACTGAGGCGGCCTTACTTTTCCGGGCTTTGATGCAACTCCACTCGATCCGCATAAAGCTTTGCGATCAGCCGATTGATGCGTTCGATCTCCGCTGCGTCAGTCGTCGAACGCAATAACTCGCGTTGGCGTTCAACCCGTTTGTCTATTTCCACGCACGACTGGCACATGTCCTAACGCCTGGCATTTTCTATGCACCAATGCCGACCGAGGGCTTTGGTTTCCAAAAAAAGACCCCGGAGGGACATTCCGGGGCCGACGGCAAACTCGCGAGGCGCGAACCGTCCTACGCCGGGGAGACGGGGTAGACGCTATTTCGCTTCGTGATTTAGCTCAGCCTGCTGTGATAACCGCTCGATCAGATCGACCAGTCGGGCGGTAAGAGGAAGTTGCCCGGTAACAGCATAGTAATTCTTGAGCTGCCGGCCGAGACGTTCTCGTATTTCCCGGCCGACCGCCGGGCTCTGCGGGATTGAGTCTTCGTCCGACATAGCCGATCCATTTTTCTGCCAGGCAAAAGCGCGAAAGTGTCTAGGAAAGCACCGAGGCGCGCGATGCTCGGTATCGCTGCCCTCGGCGTATTCCTAAAGGATTAGTACCAGAGTGGTGAGCCGTAATAGCCGTATACTTCTCGGTCTCTATCGCGGTTCGACCAGTCCCAATCCGTGCTCCTGCTGAATTTTGGTGCGCCCTTTAACTGTTGTTCGGTAATGCCAACGACATAACCGCCGAGGCGATTGTCATATTTTAGGTTTGACCACGGAATGGGGTAGTAATCTTCGCCTATTCCTAAAAAACCGCCGAAAGAGATCACCGCGTAGGCGACTTTGCCGCTCATCTTATCGATCATGACGCGTTGAAGCGCGCCGATCTTACGCTCGTCGCTTCCGTAGACAGCGGTGCCCTCCACCTTATCGCTTCCGATCAGCGAGGCAGTTTCGCGGCGACTCGCTGTAGTATTTCCAGTTGTAGTTTCGAAAGACATGGGCTTCTCCTCTTTTTATGTTCAGGAGAAACGTTCGTCGATGCGCCACGTTCCGTTATCTCATTATAGTGGTGCATACCAAGATTGCGGGTGTCAAAAGACATACTGCAGGCAGCCCGCTGATGCAGGCCGAAATGCGCAAAGATAGTCTGTCTTCCACGAGAAGTGGCCGGAGAACGCCGGTTAGCTTTTCTATTACCCACAGTCCGCGCGCGGTGGGGCGCTGCACGCGTCGTTTGCGGAATTGGTGCAGTCTGTCGCCGACAATCATCGCTGTCGACGCGCGCGAGGAACACCAGCGCTTCGAACTCGAATTAGTTCCATTCGTAGCATGCCGGTACGAGCTACTTCGGCCGGCACTCGACGTTCTCCAGGCTCAGCAGCAATTGCTGTGGCTAGCTCATTTCTCCTTGATCGGTCCTGAAGGGAACTTCAATGGCTCGAAGCGGGTTTTATTGGTCATTAACACCTCTACCTGAGCCATGACGATGAAACTGCGATTTCAAGCATTATCGGCATTCGTTCGACGGCCTCGAGAGCTCAATTCCGCAGTTCGCGAGGTTATCCGCGCTCGAATGGCGCAAGCCCTCACCGGCAAATTAACCGCAGCCGAGGCCCGCCTTATGGTCGCGGAAAAGCAGTTGTCAGGGGTGCGTGCGCGTTCCGCTTATATGGAGGCATTTTTAAAAGGTGAAGCTGCCTCCGCTTTAGGCGCGTATTTCGACGGCTATCGGCACGCCGTCGAATCTAATCGTGGGCGCCTCAGTAAACGTCGGCGGCGATGGTTGTGGTACCGCCGTCACGCGAAACTTAGCGCGTCTTTGATCGGTGCGTTGGTGCTTTTATTCACGCAATGCGATTTGACAACGCACACTCACGCGCAAGAGATCGTTTTTGGTCGGATTGACAAATTCGAGTCACTAGGTACGGGCACCTTGCAAGTGGGTGCAGCACCAAAAGTCATTATTGATGACGCCGAGCAGCATACCGTCATACTCACGATATGGGAGGCCGATGCGGAGACCAAGGTGTATTGGACGTCGCCTGATGGAAGCATGTCTCGAACTACCATTGTGCCGGGAAAAGGCGTGCAGACGTTTCAAACTGCCGGAGACTTCAAACTCGAAGCGATTGGCGAGCCCAATCACATAGTCCAATACGGATATGTCCTGCTTCACCTCAGAAAACATAAAACGGGGATCTAATCGCGAAATTGCACAAGTTTTATTGAGCAAGCGCACGTTGCTAACGAAGGCGCCCTCGAACGGAACTTGCGGTTCTGAGCCGCCATTACATTCAGAAACGGCAGTCTTGCGCGTTACTTACTGGCCATCCAGGCCGCAGCGATACAGTCAAGCGTTGATCTCCGCTTCGCCTGAAAGCCGCCACGACAGTCGCCCCACAAGAGTGTCCGAGGCCAATACCAAGAGCCCATACGATGAGCCCATATATTCCGTGGTCCCCTGCTCATCCGTGGAAACCGATTGAGGCGAGTGCCGCTCTATAAAGGCGACCAGGATCGCGCTCGCCGCTCTGTGCAATAGCGACGATCCGTGTGGCAATGATCCGACGCAGATCATTGTAGTGCTCCCCTTGAAAACGACGGGTGGCTTTGTCGAAAGCGATCTCTAACGCTGATACGGTTTCGGTGTCGAAGCCGTTCTGTGGGTGCCCGAAGTCAAGCATTCCGCCCATCCTTGAATACCTTGGTCAATGACCGACTACTCAGCCCGGGCGTGGGTTGTCGCCCGGGCATTCCGCATCGAGTCTTGGGGATTAGTTCGGCTGGAAAGTAACACCGTGTCGCCACGCCTATTCCCGATGGCACCAATCTTAACTCGCAGATGTTTCCCGTCGGATTGTCAAAAGACGTATTACGCGAAATGTGGCGCAAGCCGCCCTACATCGATCGATGTGGCAATTTCGCCGGAGGGCGTCTACCGCGGACCGAGCCGTGCTCCTCGGATGGCGACCATGCTCAATGAAGTCGCCGCGATGATTGTTTCTTGCCGGATTCTCTGAAAACGCCGGAGCGTTCGGCGGACACTTAGACGGCCGTCCGGGCCGGCTTGAGTTCCGTGCAGAAGCTGCCGAGGCCAGCCAGTTCCTTGTGCAGCTTGCTTGCGCTCGGCCCCATCGTCATGGGCACGCCCATATTCACAGCCTCGATCGCTTCTGGATGGTCGGCAATAAAGAACATCGTCTCGTTCCGGAGAACGCGTTCGACATGTTTGCGGCGGGAGACAGTGCCGAACAGGCCTTGCTGGCAGCGATTAAGGGCGATCGCCATTTGCAGCGCGTTCGTGGTCGAACGCAAGAGCGATAGCGTTTCGGAAATCTGGCGCAGATTGGGGATCGTATCGAGTCCGGAGATCGCAAACATTCCCCCCAACCGCGCGAAATCGCAGGCATGACCGATCAATCCCAACCCGCCGAGGAACAACAACGGCGGAAGCGAAGGCTTATTCGCGGCCCAAGTGAATTTCGCGACATCCGCGGCGATCAGCCAAAAACAAAGAGCTAGTTGATCACCGCTGGGGTCAGAAGCCGCGGCTACGGAACATTCGCGCTTCGCCTGAATTGATCTTGCAATTAACCACTCCAGTTAGAAGACTTGGTGATCCATTAACTGGGCGATTCGTAGCGTGGGTTGTCAAAATTGCCAAGGACGCCACCGACAAGATTATCATGGATGAAAAATTACCCGTGCCGTGTGACGCCTGCCGTGCTTCGGGGTTGCGACACGGGGCCGTATGCGGTGAATGCCAGGGAAAAGGCTATCGCTTGCAAATCAACGGCCGTCAAACTCGGGTGCAACAGCTAAATCGGCAGCGATCGCAACACACGCGCTCAGCGCAGAAACCTCATTCTCGCTGAGTATCTGGCGTTTCGGCCACATCTGCGTGCCTCGTCCTAAGCCAGCAATGTCGCGTTCGGCATGACGCCGCAAGACTGAAGCCCAGAATGAGCGACGCCGACCGATTTCGCAATGAAGCAGAGGAGGCCCGACAGATGGCCGCCCTAACTTTCGACAAAGTGGAAAAGGACTTTTGGCTTCGCATCGCCAAGCATTGGAACGAGCTTGTCGACAGAGAAGCAAAGCGTCTGAAACGTCAGACCGAAAATTCGGATTGAGATGCGTCGCAGCGCATCATCTACGCCAGAGGAACCGGTTTTTATGTTTTGGATGCCGACGCCGTCGGTAGAGATTGAGCGGTTTCTCAGCGTTGCAAACGTCTTGATTTTGCAACGCCTGCTCCGGCTATTTGAGTGAAACACGAAAGCGCTCTCGGAACGCGTGAGCAGCGGTCCTCAGTGGGAATAAAGCTCGTCCAGACGAGGAACCAAATGCAGACATTCGCTGTTGCTCCTCTGTCCCCCTAACGCTAGCCGGAGAAACCCAATGGCTCGAGAAGAGCACAATAAAGCAGCTGAACATCACGAGAACGCTGCCAAATCCCACCGCGCCGCAGCCGAACATCATGCGAAAGGCGACCACAACAAGGGCAAAGAACACTCGGCAAACGCCCAACAACATTCCCAAATGGCTCGCCAACATAGTGATCAGGCTCACTCCAAGAGCCAACAGCAGAAATAAATCAGGAGGCCCGATGCAAATCGGGCCTTCTTCATTTTCGGAACCCGCGATGTGACGATAGGTTTTCCTACCGGGCCACGCGCGGCATATACGCCGCTGATCCTCTGTCGGGTGCCACGCAGCATTGATTGCACGAGCACAACATGTTGGCTTCTGTTGACCTGCAAGACTGGGCCGAAGAAGGCGACCTGGTGCGTGCTGAAATCCGCCTTTTGCCCATCGTAGCCCGCTTTGCATCCGACCCTGAATCCGCGCGAGTAATTCTTGGAGATGGTCTTTCAGGACGACTGCACACTTTTATTAAAGGCCTGGATTTAAATCTTGAGGCGCTACGCCGTCTTCTTGCTGATTTGATTGTAGCCGGCGGCGCACAAGGCATTTAAGTGAGTGCGGCCGAGGGCCGCCGTCGCGCGCACATGCGACTAAAAGACTTGCCCGGCGCTGCTCACAACTCCCCGGTGGTATTCCCGAATTGCCTTCAGCAGGAGGAAACATGATGCCGGACGATCTCACAAAGAAAGCTCAGCCTGATCGTAGCAAGATCGCCATGGGTGAAGAGCATGAAGTGAAATATTGGACGAAGCATCTCCGCGTTTCGAGGGAAAAACTGCAAGAAGCCATCGACAAGGTCGGCAATTCGGCGGCGGCTGTGAAAAAACAACTTGGTAAGTGATGGCGGATCCCTAATTGCACGTTCCGATTAGCCGCCGCAGCGATCGCGACTCTCGTGGCCGCCTACGTCAGCCGCGACATAAGTAGTTGTTCGGCGGCCGTGGCGCAAATCCGGTCCCCGCGGGCTTACCGCGCTCCGGCTCGACCCTTCAGTGGAAACGCAGCGGTTGGACGATAATTCCGACGCCGCAAATTATCATCATCGGGGCGAGAAAATGTGCTGGACGCTTAATGCGACGGAGGCCGAGAGATGAGAGCAAACTTGCCGACGGGCGCCTACGGTGCGCCCCATTCGAATTCGGCGGGATGGTTTAGCCGCCTCGCTTCTCAAACTGCACAGATTTCCGGTAAACCGGTGACGTTTCTCGTGGCGGTGGCGACCGTGGCGGTGTGGGGGATAACTGGTCCTGTCTTCAAGTATAGCGATATGTGGCAACTCGTAATCAATACAGGTACTACAATTGTAACGTTTTTGATGGTTTTCTTGATTTCAGAATACTCAGACCCGGGACACAATGGCTCTGCAGCTCAAGCTGGATGAATTGATTATTGCGACCAAGGGCGCCAGGAACGCAATCGTCGGCATAGAAGACGCTTCGGACGAGGATATCAGTGAGGAAAAGAAACAGAATAAACGGCGTGCTAGCGACTAGGCGCTAGAAGACCCGGCAACCTGTCAAAACCGCACCTAAGGCCATGAACTGCCTCCTGCATTGCAAAAAAGAGCTAGCCTTTTTACCCCAAACCAGGCGAAGCCAATCTCGGCTCAGCCTGGCGCTCGACGTAGCAGTCTACCGTTTGCCGCTCGTTACCCTATAACGGGTAGAGTGATTTCGCAGGCAAGACCGTCAGAATGCCAATCGTATTGGCTGTATGCACTGTCACGCTCCACTGCCTTACAGTCGGGAGCGCTACCGAACTTTCAGCCACCGATGCCTGACCAAAGAGACGCTGCCGGTGATACCTGTATGTGGGGCCCGTTGCGAGCGAAACCTAGTGTCAAAAGACGTACCTGCGCCCACTCAACTTTTAATAATGGCGGGCTGAGGATGCTTGGGGAGAAACGCATGAGATAATAAAAATGGATCGTGTAATCAGGGTCAAGTTTGGGGCCTATCGCGGTCTTTATTTGTTGGGCGACAAAGCTGCAAACCGCATTGCGGCCGTTCAGGTTTTGAACCCTGACGGCAAATCAATCTCGATGCCGATGATTGAATATCTCCAAAGTCGGATATGCCCAAACCATACGACACTGCCATGGCTGAATGACGTCGAGTTTGAAGAGCAAACCAAGTCGGGCGCGCGTTGATTGCCTGCAGGCCGGTCGAGCCCCTGCCCCCGTCGTGAGGGATCGCGCAAACGACTGCCTTACCGATTGCGCATACTGAATGGTCCATTTCCTCAAGGAAAAGACCCTGTGCATCTGGCCAATCTCCCGGCAAATGGATTGACAGATATTGCCAACGCCCAGATTTAAGCGTGTGATAAACGACAAGCACCTTTCCCAGGTCACGCCTCGTCCGAGAAGTGAGTGCTCTAACGACGGGGCTTCGCTATGGAAGCGCAGGGCAAGCATAGGCCGGCTGACCCTAGGCGAACGATCTACGGCCTCTCGCGGAACGCATGCCCTACGGGCGCGTTATCAGAGAACTTCACCCCCAAAAAATTAGAGGTCACATGATTCGACACATTATGTTTGTTGGCGCCATGGCACTCGCGATGTCGGCCGGAGCGCGCGCTCAAGGCGTACCAGATGGGGCTGCTCATGGCGCTCGCGTTGGCGAGCACGACGCTGGTCCCGTGGGAGCTGTAGTTGGCGGCGTGATTGGCGGCGTCATCGGCGGCGTGAACGGTGTGTTGGGTATCGATGATCGTCCTCGGTTCCATAGCTATGTAGCTGAGCGTCACTACCCTTCTTACGAATATCGCGATGAACTTCGTGTTGGTGCCGTGCTCCCAGATGGAGGCGTGACATACTACGAAATGCCGCCTGAATATTCGAGTGCCCGAGAGTACCGATACACGATAGTTAACGGACATACGGTGCTAGTTGACCCGCGCACTCACACAATCGTTCAGATTATTGATTAGTCGCGATTGTTCAGAAAAGCTGCCCTTCGGGGCAGCTTGAAAACTTCCACTGCACTTTAGCTCTCCAACGGGAGAAAGCGAAGTGAATTTTCAGGAGCATTCGATGGCCAACAACAAAGATCCGAACCAAAAGCAACCCGGCGAAAAGGAGTCTGGAAAGTTCCATTACAATCCAGGCAACATGTCCGGAAAGGCTATCGGCAGCAGTAAGGATGAGGTCGAACAACAAACGGACGCTGATAGGAGGCCGAGCCCTCCTCACCAACAAGAGAGCAAGGCTGTCGATAACTGAAAAGTCTCTGACAGTCACGAGGCATCCGGCTGTCCTTTTAGTGGGACTGTCGTGACGGCTTTCATTCTATCGTGTCGCTGCCCTGATCAGAACAATGAAGACCTGCCGAGTATGCTTCCCACCGCGTCTAGCGGAGTTTGCGGGTCGTGTCGGGTGCAGTACTTGCGGCTGCGTTATAGGCCGCCAACCGGCTTAAAACTTCTTCATATCGGCGGTCAGGCAGTAGCGCCAAGAATATGGCTGCGATCAGTGGAGAAAGTATCAAGGAAATGAAAAGCCAGCCCAGGCCGGATCGTCCGCGGCGAGCGGCCGCGACGCCGATGACAATCGCAAGGGCAAGCCAGATGATGATCGCGGTGAGCATGGCTTGGCAACAACGTCTGCCGATCGAAGAGAGTTCCCCTCCTGCACTGCGGCGGAGCCGAAGTACCTATGGGGAGAGCCTGGAGAGAGCCGAGGGCAGGAGAGGCCTAGGGCACCAGGAAGCCTAGGGCACCAGGAGGCCTAGGGCACTAGGAAGCCTAGGGCACCAGGAAGCCTAGGGCTTATTTCAATGCGCCAGTTGCGTCCTATCCGCGTTTGTTGGGTTGAGTTAACCGCGGCTTGAAGCGGGGGTGGAGAGCAACGCGATAGTGGTAAGAGATTTCGGACATCGCCCTCAGACGTTGGTATTTCGAGTATCCCCCCATCACCCATCCCTGATTATCGTTTGCCGCTGATCTTGGTCCATATGTGAAAAATCAAAGCAAACTCTCCTTATTGACTACTCTGTGGCGGCGTTCTGCGTGGCTCCTTCACTGGAGAGGGATTGGGCGCGGGCGGCTCGATAATCGGCTCTGCCGGCGGCCCAATATCCGGAACTTTATCGCGCTTCTTTTCCGGGTCTGGAATTTCGGTTGGTGTTTGATTGGGAATGTCACTCATCACACATCACAAGCGACGATGCCGGCCGAAGCCGACACCGTCCTGGGGTCATCACTTACTTTTTAGCGCTTCTCGCGCGGCGTCCTTCAGACCACCGACTGAGTTTTGCACTTTGCCGGCGTTCTTTTCAGCGGCGCCTTCGGTTTCAAGCTTTGAGTTGCCGGTGATCTTACCGATGCCTTTCTTGATCGCGCCCTTTGCCTCGTGAGCTGACCCTTTGATTCGATCCTTATCCATTTGCCACTCCGTTACGAATACACTGTCTCAACAACGACCTCCACGTGGACTGGTTCCCTCGGCCCGTCCCATACGATGCGTCATTTATGCTGCTTGCCGACAGTGTCGGCCATAACGGCACCGCGCTCGCCAAGCGGTCTATCTCGCTCGACGGTGGAATCACTCGCCGTCTGATGCTCGATTTCGGAGTTCAACTGTGCGCCGAGAAGTACGACGATGGCAGACATCCACATCCACATCATTAAGCCGATGCCGGTCCCCAACGACCCATAGGTCACGTCGTAATGAGCATACGTAGCGAGATACCAGGACAGAAAAGCCGAGCTGACGATCCATGCCGTGGCCGCCACGACGGTGCCAATTGACAACCATTGCCAACGCGCACCTCGGCGGCTCGGTCCAAACCGATATATCGTCGCTAATCCAATTATCATGACTGCAAGCAAGATGGGCCAGCGTGCGTACTGGAATAATGCATTAGTGACTTGTGCAAGTCCGAGATGCGTAAGGATAAGCGGTAGGAGGACAACCGCGCCCGACGCGACCAGAGCGAGCACTATCATTCCTAGGGTGAATGCTAGCGATATCAGGTTCAGTTGGATGAACCCACGCTTCTCTTTTTCTTTGTACACGACGTTGAGCGCATCCATCATAGCTTTCATTCCCGCGTTGGCGCTCCACAGCGCGATCGCAAGCCCGGAAACGAAGGCAAACCCTAATTTGGTATCGCTTTTCGTGGTAAGCCGGACGATCTGTTCATGGATGAGGTCCACTGCTGAGGCGGGCAAAATTCCCGCCGCGAACGAAAGATGGTCATTAATTCTCGCGGCGTTCGTGAACAGACCATAGAGCGAGACAACGGCTGTAATAGCGGGGAATAGCGCAAGAAGGCCATAAAAGACCACGCCAGCCGCCACCGCGAGCAGCCTGTCTTCGCTGGTCTGTCGACAGGTGCGCCAGAGAATATCCTTCCAGCCGCGCGCCGGAATGTACCAGGGAGCTGTCGCGTTTCGGCCGCGCCCGTGTTCGTCTGCCCGCAGATGCTGGACCGTTTGTGGCTCGTCCGCGCCGCGAAAGGTGCCGAATGCACCCGGGCCCGTCTTGGCCCGCGAGGTTTCTTCGCGGCGAAGCGCTGCGGAATGGTAAAGCATCGCAAGGAGCGCCGCAGCAGACAAGTAGGTCCAGTATTCTGCGGGCGAAATGGGCCGCGTGGGTATGAGCGGATCCGAGAATTGCGTCCGGAAGCGGTCCTTGAATTTCCTCTCGCTGAGCCCAGGGGATGGCATGCCCTCCCGTGGCTCAGAACCCCCAATACGCCTTAACCAATCGGACAAAGCTTTGACCCTCACGCTGGCGAGTGCACCGGAGGAGCCAACCGCTTGTGATCGAAATTCGTTCCGAAAGCTGCCGAAGGCCCAGATCTAAGGTAATGTCGCGGTGTGAGCGATTTGTCTCTCTCCCGACGGAAAATCAGGGACTCTCATTCTGGCGAGGGCCGGCGCTAGTGGCGACGTCGCCTTCATCAAAGTGCCATGGATGAACAACTGATAGAACCCAAGACCTCGTCCGTAATACAAAAGTGCTCCCCGCGCCTTAGGCACTCCCGATATCCGGAACGTCTTCTCCGAGCGCCGTCGCCAAATCGATTTGGTGGTCTTGCTCCTCGATGAGGATCTGTCGAATCTGCTCAGCCAACGCAAATTCTCCGAGAGCTTCGCATTGTCTGACACGTTTGCGGTAATTGCGGATCGTCTCGTTTTCGTTCTCGAGATCGAAGCGCAGCATGTCCTTAGCTTTTTTCGATGTACGTACCGACTTTGGAGACACCATTGGCATTTTGCCGAGATAGTCGATCTGCCGTGAGATGATCAGCGCGTGTTTGAGCTCCTGTTGAGCGTGGAGTTCGAGCTGCTCGGCAATGCTCATATACTCCGCACCTTTCAGTACCTGGGAGTACACTACATATGAAATGATCGCCTGATATTCGCGCGACAGATCTTCATTTAGAAGATCAGCTAATTGATCCCGCGAAACAGCTGTCTTCTCGCCGCCCGGCTTTTTGTTCATGTTTGATCCCTGCAACTGTTAAATTCGACCCAGCAACACGAGGATCAGCAGGATAACAACCACGAGGCCGAGGCCGCCGCCGCCATAGTACCCGGTACCATAAAACGGACCTCCCCCAAGCCCACTAAATCCGCCGAGGAGGATAAGGACAAGGATGATAAGCAAAATGGTGCCAATCGACATAACTATCTCCGTCTCTCAAAGACACTAGGAATTTGATTTCAGTGCGCGAGGATTTGGTTTGGTCAGTGCGAGAAAAGCGCCAGCAAGATGATGATAGGAATCGGTACGCCCAGCAGCCAAAGAAGAATTCCTCTGCCCATGATATATGCTCCTTACATGGCTCGGGGTGTGAGAATTCGATCGTTCCATGTGCCGTCGCGCAGGGATCCGCCTTCGACAGCCGCCAAACTTGCCGCGAACGCTCCGAGCAACATGGCGGCAGTCAGCCAGAAAGAGAGTTTCGCCATGCCTTTCCTGGCGTTATCAGCGGCGGTCTTCGCTTCCAGGATAACTTCATTGACGCGCTTTTCGGCGTCGGGTTGGCTCATGCCAGTACGTGCCGCGACGAGCCGCGCGATATAGCTTTTATCGGCGGCGCTTATGTCTTCGTTGTCGCGAAAACTTGCCGTCCAGAGCCGCAAAACTTGGCCGCGCATCTGATTGGGGTTTGGGCCGGAGGAAGCGGGCGCAGCCGGATTAGCCGCGTCCGCATTCGACGTATTCGGCGCAGGGACAGCCGTCGAAGGAGCGGAAGCGTCAGTTCGGAACAGTTTGTCGACGTAAATTTCCGATGGGTTAGCAGACTGCGCGGCCTGTGATGCAGCGCCGCCCAGCCCCGCAGCAGTGCCAGTGGCAAGATAGGAAGTCGCCGACGTCAACGCGGTTGCGCTCAGAAGCGTCGCCAAAGCCCAGGCGAGAAAACCGTGCGCCGTGTCGCGAAAGAAGACCTCATGAGTGTTGACGCCGACCCACTTGGCGCGCAGCCGCGCCGCGAGGTAGCCGCCGACGGCAGAAGACATTACCGCGACGAGCACAACATAGATGCCTGCACCGGTTTTGAATGTCGCTGCAGAGACGCCGCTGTTACTCCAAGGTGATATGCTGGAAAGACCAAGTCCCGCGCCAAAGGCTATCAAAGCCAGGGATAAAGCTGCGGCGGCCACGGCGCCTCCGGCGACTGCTCCCCAGGAAATGGCAGAATTGGCGTCCAGAACGGCGGACGCGGGCCGTGTGTCAATGTCCATGTTTTTCCCCGGCGGGTTGTTTTCCAGATAATTGCGAAATCTCAAATAAGTTCCGTGGCCACCATCTTGGCCGTATTTCGCCAATCACGCGCACTTACGAAAAGGCCCCCGGCGTGAGCCGGGGGCTTGGAGGAGAGGACGTTTGGTTCTTACTTATTTCTTTTCTTCCGGGACCCAGCGCGTCTTATCGCTATCGTATTTAAATCCTGGTGCTGCTTTGAGCGCATCTTTCGTGGTGTCCAGCGTGAGGTAGACTTTATTGTCCTTCATGGTTCTTTTGATCGATGGAAAGCTGACGGCAACGTCCTTCTCGCCGGCGCCAAGAAAACCACCGACACCAATGATAGCGGTGCTGATCTGTCCGCTCGGCGACACGAGAACGTCCATTATCTTCCCGATCGACGTATTGGAAGGATCATAGACATCCTGTTTGTACCAATTTGTCACCGTAGTGTTGTCGGCGGGAACGCTCTTCATCATCTCCGCGCGCGCCGCGGGCATCTGGGTAAAGAGGATCGCACTCGCGAATAACAAGCCGGCGCCGGCCGAAACAGGCATTTTCATGTGGATATTCCTTCTAATTGATAGCGCAAACAGTGCGCTCAGCCTTCCAAGCGCGGAACACGCCGATAGTTCCACTCAAGAGCACGGAAGGAAGACGGGGTGATAGCTAGGTTAATAGCTCGGCAGTTTAAATCGCTGATCAGAGCACGGCAGCAATAAGCCCAAGCGATAAAGCTTCCTGCGCCTCAATGTACCAATTGAAAGGAGCGCGGCTTAGCACCTCACCCATGGTCACTTTTGAACCCCGGATGAGATTTTCGAACCCCTCGTTTTGAATAATAATGGACGCCTCAATCTCATTAAGCGTCGCTTTCACTGTGGCCACACAGGCGGTGAGCGGACCATCTATGTTCAGCGTCTTGTTCAATTTGCGCTCGTGGATCATCAAGCGCGTGCCGCGCGTCAAATAACGATTGCCCCGCGCAAAAAACGACATGAACGTTGTGCCAGCGGAGTAGATCGCGGCTTTGCCGAGGAAAACGATATGCCGTGCAGGCGACAGATCACTGTGATAACGGACATCCTCGCCCATCATTCGGGCGACCTCAGGATCTCCGCCGAGGGTCGAAAGCTCAACCACGACGAGTCCCGTCTCTGGCGCTTGCACGAACTGATCTCGAAAACTCTGATACATCGCATAATCCACCGTGCCGGAGAGCAAAACGGCGGGGGCACGAAAGTCACTGGACTCGAGAATCTCACCATTCATCCGAGCAATTCTCCGTTATGGCGGCCAACACTATCCATTATCTCGACGGCGATACCGTCATTTGCGCGCGATGAAGGTCATAGTGTGTGTATGGGTATTTCGATAACGACCAAAAAAGTGCCACCGCTCGATGCAACGCGTCTGTTGGCGATGATGCGACGACCCGGCGAATGATCTTTGGGCTTTACGAATTGTGCCTGATGGCTTGCAAGCCTAAGTCATCGTTTCACCAGTGCGTCCCTGCTTCCTTCAGATCCAGGACTGTCCAGAGCTATTACGTTGCGACCGGCTCTCCCGCTTTTCGTTCGTGGATTTTTTGAATGGCAAGCTTCTTTGGGATCAAAATGGCAGTCGGCTTCTTTTCGCAGGATAGTTCCGCGGTTTGTATAGCGTCCTCGTTTGTAAACGTCTTATCATCCAATCGATTTGCGACATTGCGCCATGTGATTTGTACTTCGGAAGCTTGGCGGCTGACGACCGGAGGGGGCGATTCCGATGGCGCATCCAACCACTTCGCTAAGTCTTGCTTGGCTTTGGCCTCAAAACACACGACGATCCAGCTTTCGATCCGTCGCATCAGCGCGTTGCCCTAACGGCAGGCCTGGACCAGTAAAAGAAATGTTCAGTACTTCTACTCCAAGAAAGTCACCCTTCAGAGTTTTTCCATCTGCCCTGATCTCTAGAACGGCAGGTTTTGCTTTTTTCAGAGCCTTTTGCAAAAGTTTGCGGCCCTGGAGAAGATTTTCCGCGCCCTCTAGTTTGTCCTCCTCTGCTGCGGAGGCCAGATATTGCGGGAAAAGCCCAACCCCGAACGATTCAATGAAAGAGGTGGTACCCCACGATCCCTGCGCCACGCCTAGGTCAAACTGTAGGGCGTGCTCCAGGTCCCAAGTCTCAACAAGCTCCTGCGGAGTGCCGGAAATGCCAAGGGACCGTGCGACGTTATTCGCCGTCCCAAGTGGGAAGATCGCAATAGGGACCTTTCTCTCGCGAGCGCCGATAATTATCTTTCGGATCGTGCCGTCTCCGCCCGCGGCGACGAACAGGTCTGCTTTTTGATCTAAAGCTTTTTCGAAATCGTCGGATTTTGTCGAAACATATTCCCCGTCAATATTTGCGAGCTTAATAGCAGCCAAAAGGCTCTGCTTATCGACGCCCTTTGTCCCCGACGTCGGATTGTGAAATATTATTGCAAACACGTTATCCCCGATGCCCCTCGAAGAAAGTCATTAGGTATTCGCACGCCCGTATCAACAATGAGCGCCTATAGTCGTCATTGCGCCTGGCTGCAAAGTACTCTTCGACCGCCGCCGCGACTTCGTGAGACAGTCCCTTATGCGGATTTGGCTGAAACAACGGCATATTCTCATACCACGTATGCACTTTCACGGCCCACCGTGCGGCCGGCCTAACCTTTGCTCAAAAGTTGCAATGTCGAAGTGCGGATAGGCCTTGCCCACAATTGCGCTCATGCTGCGTCTCAACGTGCGACAAAGCTTTTGATGAGCCGCCGCGGGATATTGCGCGGCATCGCTGAAGAGGCGCCGATGATTAAGCACGACTATTCGGCCACCCGACGCCAGCGCGCGCGCCAGCCGACGTGCCAGGCTCGCGAGAGCATGCGGCGCCAGATAATACGCGATTTCGGATACCACGATAAGGTCGAAAGGGCCGGGTGGCATTTCCTGCGGCAACGCTGCCTGAAGGAAAGTTATATTTGGCAGATTACCCGTTCGTCGCCCCGCTTCGGCCAGAGCCGTCGGCGATCCGTCAAGCGCGACCAGGGTAAGGCATAACGGGGCGAGTTCGCGCGTCGTTTCGCCATTGGCGCATCCGAGCTCGAGACCGCGGCCACGCTTGGCGCAACCGCAGGCCTGGATGAGAAGCTTTCGTTTATAACGTTCAAACCGGGAGACTCGATAGTCCCAAGGGTCGATTTCGGCGCGGAATTTCCGCTCGAATCCAGCGACGTCAATTCGGCCCATCTCGCCCTCGCCAGTAGTATTCCACCGGCCCCGTCAGGCGGTCGATTGTATGCGGGGTCAGACGAAAACCCTTAGGATCATCATCAATTAAAGCTGTCGTTTGCGTGCTGTGCGCTGCTATGGCGCGCCGCTTCGCCGGCAGAAAAGATCTGATATCAATCGAAACTCGCTTTGCTTCACAGGTTTGAGGGTGATCCTCTGCCGAGCCCAGCTCGTCGAGCCAGACAGCATATTCGAGCGTAGGGGGGCGCAATGATCGCCCGAGAGATTCACGCATCATTTGCCACGAGCCACGGTGGTCACAGTGGGGGTCACGTCGCCACGGCGCGACAATGAGTTCGGGGCGTAGCCGCGTGACGATGTCCCGCATATTAACTACGCCGCCGCGCCATTCTAGTGATCCGGAAATCGGCATGTCCGCGTCTTTGAAATTGAAGAACGCTCGTCGCGCCTCGCCGAGACCCAGTTCCAGCAGAGCGGCATTGGCTTCGGCGCGCCGCTGCGATGCGAGGCGTTCTCGTGGCCATTTGCGCGAACGCAGGTGTGATGCGCCACCATCGGTAACAAAAATGACGAACACCTCACATCTGCGTTGCGCCAACCCCGCCAAAAGTCCACCACAGCCGAGGCTTTCATCATCGGGATGCGGCGCCACCACCAGCGCACGCCGAACTGCCATGATATCAGATGGGTTCATCATGTCCTGGCACCCACACTTCATTGAGCACGGCTGCGCCGACATTAGCTAAGGCGCCGTCGGGATTGGGTTGTCTGAGATATGTCCGCAAATCGCGTACCAGGCGCTCGAGTGGGTGAGGTGCGACCAATCCGCTCGCGCCCACGCTGCGTTCGGCAAGTTCAAGCACGTCAAGAGCGGCCCGTTCGATGGCTACGCGGGCCGCGTTGGCAAAGGCAATCACTTCAGCGTTTGGAAGAAAGCCAACCTGCGCCCAGTGTTGCGCGGCTTGATCAAGCCATTGGTATCCGGTGGCCACAGCCACCCCCATCTGACCGACCCGATGGATCTGATGCGCGTCATCCGCGCGCTGAGCGCGGCGGAGATGCTCGCTGGTAACATCGAGGATCGCCTGCATGCCGCCAACCTGCACCGCTAAAAAACGTATAGCGCCTGCGGAGAACCAAGGCTCCCGAATATAACTGTCGGCGGTTCCCAAGGAGGTCGTTTCGTTGATGGCAACGCCATCTAAGCTTACAACATGGCTGCCCGATGCTTTCATGCCGAGCGGCTTCCACCAGGTCCGATCAACTGTCAATTTCATAACCGGAAGCAGTAGCATCTGCCTCTTTCCTCCGGTCAAAACGGTGATGATCGCGTGACTGATGCCGTCGATGCCGCTGGCAAAGTTTTTTCTGCCGGTAAGATGCTCACTGGCGCGTGTGACCGGAGTTCCCGGCGCATCCGTGTTCCAGACACCAAAGATTGCTCCGCTCGCCAACAAGTGCTCGACGTGGTTCCGCTGGGATGAAGTGCCGAAAAGCTCGATTAGAAGCAACGCGTTACAGTGTCCCTCGAATATGCGACCCACGCTAAGATTGCCGCGCCCGATCGCGGCCAGCGAACGTAGCAAAATTTTTGCGTCTGCGGACGCGAGGCACGGCCTCCGTAGAATGCCCAGCACGCGCAAGCGATCGAAAGCGCGCTCCGGAAAGTCTCCGCTGGCGTCGCACTCGGCAGCGTCGACGGCGGCAGCTTCCGTCAGCGCGGCATAGGATATCCAAAGCCGTTCTTTACGCGACATCTTTGGTATTTTCGTTCACAGCAATCATACGCTCCAGGTGCGCAATCGCAGTGTCGACGTCAATCACTGGTCCTTTAACGTCGGATGGACCGACCCCGTTCAAAAAAATAGGGTAATCACCAAACTCTGCTGGGAGACGAATGGCGCAATTGGGTCGCCGCACTAGGCGCCGAAGCACAAACATAGGGTCTTCGACAAGCTGCGGTGCGCCGAGTTGTTCAGCCTCTACCCAATCTCGGATACAGTCCGCCATGCCACCTCTAGCTCGACCCGCAAGCCGGGCTGATACTTGCACCCGAACACGGGGCGCATGCCGCAACCGAAATCCCCCTTGGAGAGCTTTAGCGACGAACCCGACATCTTCTCCAGTTGGGATTGCCGGGATACCGCCGAGCTGCTCATAAACGTCGCCGCGCACGGCGAGGCTCGCTCCCGTATGGTCGCTGTGCCGCGGCCACGGATCGCAGGGAAGGGGATGGACTATTGCCGCCAGCTGGTCGACAAGTCTCGCGTAACGTAGCTGGCGCGTTGCACGACGCAAAAAGCCGGGACCGTGCAACCTCTCTTCGTGCGGGTCGCCAACGATTAAGCCCCCGACCAAGTCTGCTCCGCTGATTATGGCGTTGAGATTTCCTTCAATCCAATCGGTCGCCGGTACCGCGTCCGCGTCAGTCGATATCAGTACAGCCCGCGGTCCCCCGTGGATGGCTGCCGTTTCCATCGCAACACGCCTCGCCGAACCGGCATGCGCTCGTCCGGGCGGAAACTCTACCTCAACACAAACGAGACGCAATTGCGGTAGCTCGCGCGCCATCCTACGTGCGACGCTCGCCGAATCATCGCGACAATTATTCAGCACCAAAACCACGGGAAGCTCGTCGCCGGTTGTTTTGACCCAGCTCTGATCCCCGAGAGCGGTCAGCAATTTGGGCAACCGCTCGGCTTCGTCACGCACAGGCACTGCGACAATAGGCGAAAGCGCGGGGCCTTGTTTTTTTGATTTAAGGGCGGTCGTCAACAAATTCTCACCTTTGATAAATATACGAAGACGTTAATCAGCGAAGGGGCTGGTTATAGTTTGAGTTGAGGGAGCGGTGCTTCAAATGATGTAGCGCATCGGAGTGGTTTCGCCGGTGCAGATGCCTATCCGTCGCCGCCTGGCGGCAATGCGCATGGCGAGACATCGCACATCCGCGCCACCGCCTGCGGAGTCCCGACGACCATGGCGCGCCGCCAGAAGCGCAGATCCGGCTTCTCCCGCGCTCGTGCAAGCGGCGCGAAGCTTTCCATCGGCAACCAGCGCAGGCCGTCATATTCTCGCGCCACGCCGCCGCCCGCCTGTACCAACGCGACGCCGCCTGCCACATCCCAGATATTTGGCGCGGCAAAGCGCGAGACTTCTAAGAGGCCCGCCGCCACGAGCGCGCATTCGAGTGCCGCCGATCCGGTCTTGCGCGTTTCCCAACCCGCTTCGTCGGTATTGGCTACGACCGGAACGCCGGCGAGCCGCCGCAGCACCGCCGCATTGAGCTTGGGCGTCACGTCGTCGCCGTTGAAGCGCAAGCTTCCGCCGATGCGCGCGTGATAGACGCCGGCGCGCAGCGCGTGGCTGACCGAGCACCACACCGCGCCGGCGATCGGCCGACCCAGCTGCAGCACGCCGATCGATGCCGCAAACAGCGGAAAGCCGTTGACGAAATTCGTCGTTCCATCGATTGGATCGACTGCCCAGACGAATTCCGAATTGCGGCCCGGCCGTTCGGCCAATTCCTCGCCGATGATACCGTGATCTGGAAAGCGCGCCGCGAGCCGCTCGCGGATCAGGATTTCAACATTGCGGTCGATCTCGGAAACCGGATCGCACAAGCTCAGCACATCGCGCGGACCGGTCTTGTAGCGCACGGTGAAGATCGTACCGAAGGCGGCCGTAATCTCGCGGCCGGCAAGCGCGGCAAGCTCGACCGCCAACGCCTCAATGCCGGCAAGGTCGACCGCCTCGGCGTCCGCGGGCACCCGGCTACTCATCATCATCCCTATTTTTGGCCTCAGCGCTATAATGCTGTCCTCCTCGCGTCCCTTTTCCGGCGGCCAATGGCGTCTCTAAAATCTTAAGCTTGCTTTCCAAGCTGCTTTTTAATAGCCGCAGCGTAGTTCCCGACCCTATCCACCGAGCGCTGTAGCTCTTCCTTCGAGACGCCGAGATGTCTCGTCTTCATCCTCGTCGCCCATCTCGATCTTGCTGCGATCGGGTTGGCTTATTTTGGCAAGATCGTCAGGCATGAGAAATTCTCCGGGTCCCTGGCAAACTCCGGGCTGCCCCGTCAGTTCCGCGCGCGCATCCGCATACATCCTGAAACCCCTGGCGCGGAAATGCGTTGAAATTCCTAATGCTCATCGCATCTCCACGGTTACCTTTCGGTTCTCGCCGAGATCCGGCTTGTCGCCGGTCAGTCGCGCCTTGACGAATTCGAAAGCGGAAATGATTTTATTTGAAGGGCCATCCCACAATTCGGCGATGAATGGGTCAACGCGCAGAACGCAGACATTCGGATCCTCCGGACCTTTCCACCACATATTATCTGTGCTCTTCCAGATTTCGGCGGCCTTTGCATGATCGCGCCATATCTGGGCGCGCGCCGTTATCGATAGATAGGCTCCGGTTTTGGAGTCGATGAAAACGAGTCCAACCTCCTGCCGGCATTCGATCTCGTGCTCCTTGTCGCTCCGTAAATCCGTCACAAACCAGATGGTGTCGGCGCTACGCTCGGGTCGAGCCTCCAGCGGTCGTGCACGAAGTCCTTCGGCAAACCGCGTTGTCAGCATGCAAATGCCCACCCGTTCGATGATGTCCCAAACGCGATCAAGTTCCGCTTGATTAGCCATATCCTACCAACCGCGGGCGCGCTCGGACGGTTCCTTAATATCTAGTCAGGGAATTCAATTCTTGACCGACCCGGTTCGCTGTTCGACAGCATCACTGAGCTTCTCAATTTCTTTTTCTGTTAGATGTTCAATACCGACAAAGGTTTCTTGGCGGAGCTTGATCGGATCAGTTCGTCGAGTTTTGGAAATTTTGAATGAGAAAAACCATCAGAAAGCACACAACAGGTGTCGGAGTAGCGGAAGATCGGATCCGTCAAAAGCCAGATCATACGGAAGCGACGGCCAGGACAAAGACGACGGGTGCTCCGGCAGTCTTGGCTGTATAGTTGGCAATCCAGGCGAATATCCTACCGGCGTAAGTGTCCGTTGCCGAGTTTTGTTTTCAGAAGCTTTGTCGAATGCCTCAAGGAATGCGAACGCCGACCGGGACGTCTGCAGCCGGAACTTTCGGCGAGCGATCGGGTTCAACAATGTTGGGGGTGGGCACGGGTTCAAGGCAATGGCGAAAAAGCCGTCAGAACGCGAACACGCCACGCAGCTCTTCGATAGTGAGCGCCGCTTCCGGCTGCTGGTCGAAGGCGTCACCGATTATGCCATCTATATGCTCAGCCCCTCAGGGATCATTACCAACTGGAACGCCGGAGCCCAGCGAATCAAAGGCTACAACGCCGACGAAATTATTGGCCGACACTTCAGCCTCTTCCATACGCCAGAAGAGCGTGCCGCGGGTATGCCCGACCGGTCTCTAGCGATCGCCCGCCGCGAAGGAAAATTTGAGGCCGAAGGCTGGCGAGTGCGCAAAGACGGCTCGCGCTTTTTCGCCTCGATCGTGATCGACCCCATTTATGAAGATGAAGTTTTGATTGGCTTCGCCAAAATCACGCGTGACATCACCGAACGTCAATCCTCGCAGCGGGCGCTGCAGGACAGCCAAGCCCAATTTAAGCTGCTCGTGAGCGCCGTGACCGACTATGCGCTCTATTTGCTCGATCCTGAAGGCAACGTGTCGAGTTGGAATATAGGAGGAGAGCGGATCAAGGGCTACGCGCCCGAGGAGATTATCGGACAGCATTTTTCCCGCTTCTATACGCCGTCGGACCAAGCTGCGGGGCGGCCGGCGCGCGCTCTCGCGATCGCGCGGACTGTTGGAAGATACGATGAAGAAGGCTTGCGCGTGCGCAAGGACGGCTCATTCTTTTGGGCGAGCGTTGTCATTGATCCGATTCGCGACGACGACGGCGAGCTGATCGGCTACGCTAAAATAACTCGGGACATCACCGAGCGCCGTGAGGCCCAAGCGTCTCTAGAAAAGATGCAGAAGCAACTCGCCGAGTCGCAAAAGATGGATGCGCTCGGCCAGCTCACGGGCGGCGTGGCGCACGACTTCAACAATTTGCTCATGATCGTATCCGGCCATATTCAAGCGCTAAAGAAATTCGCCGCGAGGGACTCAAAAGCGGCAGTAGCAGCCCAGGCAATCGAACATGCGACGCAGCGCGGTGCGGCATTGACCCGCCAACTGCTGACATTTTCGAGACGCCAGCGTGTAAATCCGGAACCCGTCGATTTGTCGCAGCGAATTCCGTCGATCCGCGAGGTGTTAAACAGCGGCATTGGCGGAAATGTCGAACTGGCCATCGATATTCCGTTGGATGTGTGGTGCGTCACGGTCGATGTCGGCGAGCTTGAAATAGCGCTTGTCAATCTCGCCATCAACGCGCGCGACGCTATGCCCGATGGCGGCACGCTGACGATCGGCGCCAATAACACTACGATTGACGAGGGCGACAGCGTACCTGCCGGCGATTACGTTGCAATCACCGTAGCGGATACTGGCGTGGGTATCCCGGCGGACATCATCACGAGCGTGTTCGATCCGTTCTTTACGACCAAGCCCGTGGGCAAGGGAACGGGTCTCGGCCTTTCGCAAGTGTATGGTTTCGCTCATCAGGCCGGCGGCACCGTCAAAATCTCCAGTGAGCTCGGGAAGGGCACCATACTCACCGTCTATCTCCCGCGCGAACATTACGTCTCGATTAATGACAATGAGCCGAGCAGTGATCAAGCGGCACAGGCAGGTATTATCCTGTTGGTCGAGGACAATCCCGACGTTGCCAGCGCAAGTACAGGGCTTCTTGAGCAGCTTGGATATTCGGTGCGATGGGCCGCGAGTGCTGATGCTGCGCTCGAAGAGATTGAGAGAAATGGCATCGACTTGGTTTTAAGCGACATTGTTATGCCCGGCCGCCTCGACGGCCTCGGGTTAGCGCGCATCGTCAAACAGAAACACCCCGATCTCCCCGTCCTGCTGACGACTGGATACAGCGACAAACTTAGGAACGTTCGGTCGGATTTTCAGGTTCTTCAAAAGCCTTATGAGATGCAGGAGCTAAGCCGGGCCATTGCTAAACTCACGGGCGGCTGAGCTTTTGGCTATTGCCCTTGATTCGTGCCTCTTTCCGGTCCTCGTCGACGCCTTCCTAACCAATTCCCGTGGCGCGATCACGATGAGGCGCCGGATGACCAAGTCATTCCGTACCTTGGGGTAAATATGCGTAAAGTCGAACCAGACATTGAAAAAGCGCTGGCGTGGGATTATGGCGGCGCCGGCCGAATGCCGGATTCTCCAATATAATATTGCGTCGGCTTTATCCGCACACCACTGAATAGTGGCCGACGATATGTTGCCGGGTGCGCAAGTCTTCGCTGGCACTTATCCAATCCACAATAACCGAAACGCCCCTGCGCAACCATTTCCCGAATATGACGCCAATCAAGCCGGACGCACATCGCAGGGCTTTGTTTGAAATTCGCGGTTTTCAATGAAACCGTGGGGGAAGCCGGCCGCATCAAATCACCCTCGCTGTCAGCTCCGCGAAGCGATGCAGTCACCGAGGCGTATGAGCGTTTCGACGCCTTGTTTCGTCTGTTGAAGAATGTCGCTGGATGGAGACCAGGCTTTGGCTTCTCCGAACATGATGACGGCCGAGCCGCCAAATTTGAATACGGATTTTTCCGCACCCCGTTCGAAGAGCTGATCGAGCGGATGAACCTGAACAATCCGTCCTACGGACATCGCGCCGATTTCGACCAAGGCCAGGCGGCCGAAATGGCGGGTTTCGAGAATGTTTATCTGGCGCTCGTTGCGAAATAGGATATCCGGCTGATTTTGTAGTGCGTGCCAGTTGACGGTCCATAGCCGCCAGCCGAGGCGGTCCTTTTCGAGCGTCGTCCCGTAATCGGGATAATGCACATGGTGATAATCCATCGGCGACAGGCGCGCGAGAATGACCGGGCCACCAATAAAGGGCCGCGCCCGCTCGTGACTGCCGAGAATGTCCTCGGCACTTAGGGAATGTCTTTTGATCGGGAATTGCTGATCGCTTCCTAAGCTCTCCCAAGCGAAATATCGCGCTTCCGCGAATGCGCCCATTTCCCCGGCCGCTGCGGGAAAGGTCCGCAGTCCCGGCCGGAATTCGCGGTCGAAGAATTCCGCGAACGATCGATAGGCGACAGGTTTGAACTCGCTCATATCGATAAGATGTTTTCGAATGAACGGCTCGATATTGCGGGCGCTGTAACGTGTGTTTTGATAGGCTGCCATCAGCCAATCATAAAGAGGCTGTGATTCGAGCCATTGGGTTGGCGAACGGCGAGGGCGACTGTCGTAGGTCGCCGGATGGTCGTCCATGAATTCTTGGAGCAACTTCCCGGTCTGGCGATCCCAAACGGGCAATGGCGACGGGTTGCCTAACATCGGCTCATCTACAACTGACCATGCCGCACTTAAATGGCCGGATCCCTAGCTGGTTCCGAGCGCGCAGGCCATCGTTAGAACTCCCGCTCTCCATCATTGCGAGCATCGTTCGCCCAATACAGACATTCCTCCGCGGACTCTCGAAATTCCTTTGCCGGTTCCATGACCCATCTGACGTAAACACTAGGCACTCTCATCCGTTCCGATTCTCGGTTGGCTTCTTGCTGCACTTTTCATTGGCCGATGCCTAAAAGGAAGTCCAAGGCGGGATCGAATCGGCCAATTTCAATCGCCCGAAGAGTCGTTACACCGTCGGAATCTTAGCGAACCGAATATCCGAGCTGTTCAAGCATGTCAGTGCTTTGCCAGCACCATGAACATCGATAGGAATTGCTGCTAAACCCTCTCAACTCGCTTGCGACATAATTGTTGTGGCGTCGGCATATGTGGAAGGGCGTGCGCTTGCGAACCTTATTCGTTATTCGTCAAAACGTTAGTGCCGAACTTTCTACCTCGTCGTGATGCGGACGGCGTAGCTTCATTCCTTAATTTCATGGAGGTTTCGCGCTTCGGCGAGAGCGGCATTGCAATCCGCAGCGTCGTTCGCCGCATCGGCGTGTTTCGCTCGCTCAAGAGCGGCATCAGCGTCCTTGTTGGCGGTATGTTTCGCTTGCCCCACCGAGTTGGGGGTTGGCTGATGGTGTAGCTGTGCATCCGTGGACTGAGCGGCAGTGGGTTCGGAAAGTGGGACAGGACCTGCTTCGGCAACCTGGCGTCTGAGCTGTTCGATTTCGGCTGTACAAGGTCCGCCGAGCGCAGTGCCGTCCCCGCTGAACAGGCCCACGGCTAGGCTCAAAAATTCGAGACCATTCGACCCACTCGGGTGCCGAATGCGCCGCGCGAAATCGGGCGGTGTGCCATACGCCGACAATGCGCGTCGATCCGGTCCGTTCCGGCTTCATGATCCGACAGTTTCTGCTGGTGAACCCCAGCTCCCGGTCATGCGTCAAGCGCGGATCCTACCATGTCCGCGCCAAAATTGGGCTCACGAAACAAAATGGAACAATGACGGTCGCGCTTTGTTTTCCAATAACCAATAAACGAGGTTCCTATGTTTGCGCGTCGCTCCTCCGAGTTTGCTTCAAGTGTGGCTGCCATTAAGAGGGCAGTCGAGCACCTCGGCGCAGTCGAGCACCTCGGCGCAGTCGAGGACGAGCTTGAGAACGTTGGCCGTATCGCTGGGCAACGAGGCTATGCGCGTCGCCAACTCTCTCCCTGCGTCGCTCGCAGCCGGTCCTGAGTGATATCGTCGACCGATTCCGAACCGGAGGGCGACAAGCTGCGCAGCTCGGTTCAAGCTACGGCAATGATGCCGTGCAGCGCGTGAGCTCGGAAGTCCGGGATCGACCGTTAGTCGCGTTGGGTGTTGCCATTGTCACGGGCCTATTCATCGGAGCTGCCGTGTTCGGAGCGGCTCGTCAGCCTGCGGCACGTCGCTATCAAGGCTAATTGTCTCGCGATCTACCATCGCGTTTCGCAGCAGACACCTGTTCTTCGACATAGCAAGGAATTGGCTTGAGGCGGCGAGCACGCTCGAAAGTGGCAAGACAATCCATAAGCTACGAGCTACGAGCTAAAAGCCCGGAGCAAACCTTTGCTAGCTAGCAGGACGACGGGTCTCAGTTACGCTGCAGCTGAGCATAAGGCCGTGACGACAGAAGCCACCTCATGGCGGTAGGTGCACCGTCCCGAACGCGCCGTGCACATTGGAAATCACACGCGTTTTTTGGATCCGCCTGCGGTTTGATTTTGGGCGTCGCGCTCGATCCGCAACGCGCGGAGGCGTTGCAAGTTTTTCATCGCAGCGTCGTGTCGTGCGTTTTCTTGTTTTAGCACATTGTTGATTTCTGATTCTCGCCTTTTGTTTCGATCGAATACAAATTCCGCGACTTGGCGGTCGCTGTTGCGCATAACTGCCCCGTTATTTGATAGGAATGGAATAACAACGCAGGGCCTGGGCTTAAGTTCCTAAAGCGGGCCGCCCTGAGTGCCACCGGGCTCTGGATAAAGGATGGAACCATTGCTTTGTTGTCAGCTTGTTAAAGCGCGATCGAACGGGATCGACAAAACTCGGAGGCCGACATGCCAGTCCTTCTTTGGTTGCTGGGTGTACCCATCATCGTGATTGTCGGGTTAATGCTCACGCACGTGATATGAAATTCAGCCCCGTGTCAGCGGGGCTTTTTTCGCTGGCTTCGATTAGGCCACGAGTCATTTCGAGGTTGTCATGGAATTACTTCTAATCATTCTCGTTCTCGTCCTACTTTTCGGCGGAGGTGGTTATTGGGGCCGCCGCCGGGGACATTGGTAAGCCACGGTTAGGAGCGTCTCTTTGTGCGTGAACTGAGAGTTTGTTTTTCTGAAATTCGTAACGTACCTCGCTCGGAAGAGCGATTATCTTTGTGAGGCTTGAAATGGTCGGTCCAGCAACCAAAAAACGTGGCGGTGACCCAGATGTGCCTTCCAAGAGCAAATCTGACGTGCCAGGAAATACGGAAGAACGAAAGCTCGAGCAGGGCCTCGAAGAAAGTATGGCTGGATCAGATCCAGTAAGCATTACCCAACCACAACCTGCTAAGGGAAAAGGTCCCGTAAACAAAGCCTAGAGATTCCTGCGTCGGCATCGAGGCGGCAATTGGTACGAACTAGAAAGCTGATGCTCCTAACGTACCGGCTGATACAAAACGAAGTATCGATGCCCGCTCGTTTAATGCGCCGGAGATCTTGTTATGCGGTACTGTCGAATGTTGGGAGGTGAAAAGCTACTGGGTACTTTGGGGGGCGAGATAAAGCCACTTCGGACCGATCCGCGATGCAATGCATTTTGGCATCGGTAACGAGGCTCGTTCGTTGCACACCGAGCTCCTTCATTTGCCGCATTTAGCGTTAGGCCACCCCCGAATGGTCGCGCCCAAAGTCCCGGTCTTGAAGGGGCGACGCTTGACTGGCGCGGTTCGGATGAGTTAGCGAAAACCATGTAAATAAAACTCGCGCACCCGATTGAGAACGCCCCTTAAACTCAACGCCGCGGCCTTCTCTTTTGTCAGCTTGCATCCGCATGTTTGTGCCAATTTCCGATGTCATTAAGCGCAAGACATAAAGCCTGGACCCAACCAGTCCTTCTCGCCCTGGGTTTCGTGCTCCTAATCTCCATCAGTGCCAGCACGCTATGGATGGTTAATCAGTCAGCCACCGACGCACAATTGGTTACCAGCACTCTGACAGTTCAGGACAAGCTGTCAAACTTGCTGTTGAGCGTGCGCAGAGCGGAATCGGGCCAGCGCGGCTATTTATTTACGGGCGAGACCGGATATCTCGATGACTATACGGCCACAAAAGGTGAAACGGCGCAGTTGCTTGCCGAATTGCGCTCACTGACTGCCGACGATCCGCCGCGTCAGCAGTTGATCGAACAAATGGCTGCGACCTCCAAACGAAAATTCGACGAAATGCAGCGCACGATCGAGCTCAATTCATCGGGAGCGACCGATGAAGCTCGCGCGCTGGTCCTCAGTGGCAATGGGCGTCAGATGATGAACACTTTGCGCTCATTGGGGGAAAAAGCTATTGCGGAGGAGGATCAGATTCTGGCGGATAGGTCGCGACAGTCTCGACGAAACAATCAAGTCTTACTTCTTATAACGTTGACCGGCGCCGCGCTAATAACAGTTATCGGCGGCCTCGTTGTCTTCCTGATCCAGCGCACGGTGAAGCAACGCGAGACGGCCTTGCGTGAATTGGCTTCAACAAACGCCAATCTGGAGCGGATCGTCGAGCATAGAACGGCTGATCTCATCGAAGCCAACGAGGAGATTCAACGCTTTGCTTACATCGTCACCCATGATCTCCGTTCTCCTCTTGTCAACATCATGGGATTCACCAGTGAACTTGAGCAGTTCCGGGGAGATATTTTCGCGGAAATCGCAAAACTGGAGCATGAGATCCATACGCTGGGATCGGATAGTGGCGCGAAGGGTATCAATGACGGTGGCTCACTGACGCCGCTAGGTCAGGAATTCGATGAAGCCGTCGGTTTCATAAAGGCATCGATTGCAAAAATGGACCGCCTTATCAACGCGGTTCTCAAACTCTCCCGCGAGGGACGGCGGCAGTTCACGCCAGAAGCTATCGATATGGTGGAGCAGCTGAGCGTGATCACCCGCACCATGGCACACCGCGCTACTGAACAGGGCGCAAAAATAATCGTTGCCGACCTGCCCCCTTTGAACAGCGATCGACTGGCGATTGAACAAATATTTTCAAATCTGATCGACAATGCCCTGAAGTATGGTCGGAAAGACGAAGCGTGCCAGATCGAAATTAAAGGGCACCTTACCCGCTCTGCCGTGGTGTATGATGTGCGCGATAACGGGCGCGGCATCGATCCGCGCGATCATCAGCGGGTCTTTGAACTGTTTCGGCGATCGGGACCACAGGACCAGCCTGGAGAGGGTATTGGGCTGGCGCACGTTCGAGCGCTCGTACGTCGTCTTGGTGGTCACATACAACTGTCGTCGGAGCCCTACAAGGGCAGCTTATTTACCATCACTTTCCCGCAACAATGGCCGGGAGATGCAGGAGCGGCACATGAATAGTCGACTGTCAGAAGTGCCGGTTGAGGTGATCATGATCGAGGACGATGAGGGCCATGCGCGTCTTATTGAAAAGAATATCCGCCGTGCCGGCGTGAATAACAAAATAATTCCGTTTGTTAATGGTAGTGAGGCACTAAAATTTCTTTTCGGAGCGGACGGCACGGGGGTGGGCAACAAGGGGAAACCGCTCCTGGTCCTGCTCGACCTCAATCTCCCGGACATGACGGGGGTCGACATCCTTGGTCGAATCAAAAGCAACGAGCACTTAAAGTGCATTCCAGTCGTCGTTTTAACGACGACTGACGACGCGGTCGAAATTCAGCGGTGTTATGATCTAGGCTGTAACGTTTATATCACGAAGCCAGTGAATTACGAGAATTTTGCGCACGCTATTCGGCAACTCGGATTGTTCTTCTCGGTCATCCAGGTTCCTGCAATCAACTGAGAAAAATGCCACGTAACGTACTCTACATCGACGATGACGCCGGTTTATGTCGGTTGATACAGCGCAGCCTGGAGCGCGAAGGCATTCGCGTGGCCACTGCGCCTGATGGAGAGAGTGGCTTGCGGGCGCTTGCGGCGGACGAATTCGACGTCATCGCGCTCGACCAAAATATGCCCGGTCTCGACGGGTTGGGCACGCTTGCGCGGATTCACGAAATTCCAAATCACCCGCCAGTGATATTCGTGACCGGTGAGCAAAACACCAAACTGGTAATCACTGCTCTCAAGGCCGGTGCATTTGATTACGTCGTCAAAGACGCAACGGGCGAATTCATTCCGTTGCTCCTGGCCGCGTTTCAAACTGCAGTTGAATCGATGCGGCTACGCCGTGCAAAAATCGCGTCCGACATTGAGATTCGTGAAGCGCGTGATCGTTTCGAGGCACTCGCCGTCGAACGCGCCTTACTGCTTCGCGAAGTCAACCACCGAGTAGGAAATTCGCTGCAATTAATTACTGCGCTTTTGCATATACAAGCCAACGCCAGTTCGCATCAGGAAGTAAAGCGCGCCCTCAGCAACGTCACGTCGCGCGTGATGGCAGTAGCGCAAGTGCACCGCAGCCTCTATACGTCGCCAAACGTCAAGACTGTTGCCGTCGATGAATATCTCAAAGCGCTGGTCGAAGACCTAAAGCTGTCAGCGGAGAGCGACGAGCGTGCACAAATTAGTATTGTCGCCGAGCCGATTGAGATTGATCCCGATCGCGTTGTCGCGATCGGTGTGATCGTCAGCGAGCTCGTTATTAATGCCCTTAAATACGCATACCCCGACGGAAAGGGGCCGATCCGTGTGGCTTTAGCAAAGAAGAGTAGTCAGAGCGCGATGATTAGCGTCGAGGATGAGGGGGTGGGATACCAAGGCTCGGTCCCGGCCCGCGCGACCGGGCTTGGACAAAAGATAATCAAAGCCATGGCGGATAAGCTAAAGGCCAGCATCACGCACGACGCGTTACACCGAGGGACCAGAATTGAGATCGTATTTCCAATTGCACTTGAGAAGCCTTTGATGTTCTCCGCTGCCGATTCCGCTGATCAGGCTTAGGAGCCTGGAAGAAAACCACTAAAAACCATCGAGATAACAAACTCTCCGGTTTGAGTTAGAGGCACTGGCGTTATTATAGATCGTCCTCCGCACCATTGATGGAGGACCAAATGACTGCAGCTCTGTGACGTGATGGGCATCAATGGACAATCGAAGGTTTGATCTTTGATTCCATCTTCGCGCGGAATTACACTCACGACCCTCATTTGCCCCGAACATTCCAGGGCAGGTCGTTTGACTTGCTTCGAGACTGAGGCTGTAGGTCTAACGGCACCCTGTTTACAGGCGGGAGCACGACACTCTCAGCCATCGACGCCCTGTTAGCCGCTGTCGATGATAAAGCATTGTATCTGGTCGAGCGGGCAAGGCGAACAAAATCGGAAACATGTCAAAAGACGTCGCTATAAGTCGGTGCTACCGATGAAATGTCGAGTGCCGGTCGAGCCTAGATCATCGCCATCGTTTGTCTGACGTCTTCAAACCGGAATGGCTTGCGGATCATGGGAAAGCCGTGGCTCGCGTCGACGTGCGCAGATATAACGATTACCTTTAAATCATCGCGCATCCGCGTCGCCGCTCGCGCGAGAGCTACTCCATCCATCCCGGGCATGGCAACGTCAGTGATTAAAACTTCAATCCGTTGTTCGGCGGCAAGTCTATGAAGCGCATCCTCCGCATTGGAAGCGGTGATCACTTCGTATCCGAGGTCTTCCAGTATGATCGCCGTGGTAGCGAGAATGAGACCATCATCATCGACTAGCAGGACTACGCGAGACACTAAGCGCCCCCGATCATCTCTCCCGCGCCGTTTAGGCGTTAATACGCACGGACTGCGGAGCCTTATCCCGTACGGGATTACACTTCGACTAGTTCAATCCGGAATGCGGAGGTTTAGTTCCTGGGCGTACTCTCATGGCCGATCAGGGGGATTTCCGACCGGACGGCCTAGCTTGGCTCCGGCTCATCCAACCTTTCATCACCTTGCCTGAGATTAGGGACTCGCGCGCCGCGAATGGGGAAGCCACCGTCCAGTCGGGACGCGGCTTGTAGCCAAATCTGCGCGTTGCTGAGGTAGGTGGCGCGATTCTTACTGGTTGATGAGGTTGTTACCCATCGGAAGCACAGGGCGCGGTATTGCTTGGCTGTATGCACTGTGACGCTCCACTGCCTTTACAGACGGGAGCGCTATCGAACTCTCAGCCACCGACGCCTGACCAAAGGGTCGCTGCCGGTGGGCCGCGAGCGAAACCCCAGTGTCAAAAGACGTACCTGCGCCCACTCGAACTTTTAATAATGGCGGACTAGGATGCTTGGGGAGAAACGCACGAGATAATAAAAATGGATCGTGTAATCAGGGTCAAGTTTGGGGCCTATCGCGGTCTTTATTTGTTGGGCGACAAAGCTGCAAACCGCATTGCGGCCGTTCAGGTTTTGAACCCTGACGGCAAATCAATCTCGATGCCGATGATTGAGTATCTCCAAAGTCGAATACGCCCAAGCCACACGACACTGCCATGGTGGGACGAGGTCGATGTGAAACGCGCGCATCGAACGTAGGTTGATTCCGCAAGCCAGTTGAAGTGTCCTTGCCCGTTACCGAATGCGACATCCTTAACCATGCTTTAACGCCGCGGCGACATCGATTCGGCTGAGCGTACTGGCTGGCACGGCGAGAGGACCTCGTATGGTGACGCAGCCGTGGCCGCAACTTTTATGGATGGGGGACGATGCTCCCTTTCCTATTTGGCATCATGGTCCCCGTCGTGCTCGCCAGCCTCGCGATTGTGGGCTGGGCCATAGCGACGTCTGAGCCCGCGCCAGACTATGCTGACGCCGATCTAACAGTCCTCCGCCCGAGTCAACTGAAACGAGCGTGGACACTGAAATCGACGTTAAAAAAACTAAAAGCGATCCAGCATCCACTGAGAAGAGCCGGAAAATAGGCTGAGCTCGAGGTCGTCATGGCCGATTTTTTTTATGATCAAGTGCCCCCTGTTCGGAATTCCTGTTCCGACAGGCGTCAGCACGGAGATAATTGTTCTGGATACCTTAGAATTTCCACTCACGATGCACTGTCCAGCCTGCAGGAAAATCCATCGCTGGACGCGAAGGGACGCGTGGGTCGAGAAGGCGTGAAAGGGCGTTGCTCAACCGTTATGGCTGGCCGTTTTATATTTCCAGATCACAGCATGCCGTTCTGAACATTTCTGCCTTCGCCTGCCCGCGTTCCGTCGTCAGAGTTTATCGTTCCTCCCTCGCAACGGCTTCCAAAACCAGCACGGCTTGCGATTGGTGGATCAGGCGACAGCGGTTCGGATAAGCTACCTTTTAGGCTGCACCGTCTGGTGTAGATACGTGGGATCAAATTCACCGATAGACGAAAGCTTCTTCCAATCTTTCACTATCAATTTTCCCGCCTTGAAATCGGCCGCCGAATAATCTCGGAGTCTTTTCAGATTGCGATTTACGCTAACAAGAGCCATCCCAAGCATTTCGCCAATTTGCGTCTGATTCAAAGGCAAGAGAAGCGCGCCGTCCCTCACCAAGCCTATTTGTTTGGCCCTGAAATACATCTCGCAAAAAAAGTGAGCAAGACGAGCTACAGGATCACGACTGCTGTTGTTCGTGATAGCCTCACGAAAGATTGACGCATCGATTAAAGTCTCACGCCAAACTGCAAAAGCGATAGGTGGGCGCTCGCGAAACAGCGCTATTAGTTCATCGTGAGGGATAGCGCAAACGACCGCCTTACCGATTGCGCATATTGAATGGTCCATTTCCTCAAGAAAAAGACCCTGTGCATCTGGCCAATCTCCCGGCAAATGGATTGACAGATATTGCCGACGCCCGGACGCAAGCGTGTGATATCTCGCCAACCTCCCTTCGATGACAATAGCAGAAGTGCGCGGCCGATCACCTTGGTGGATGAAGTCCTCAGTCGGAGACAGCTCACGGAGCGAGCACGTCAAATGACGCACTCTAGCTAAGTCCGCAGCAGAGAGATGAGAATGCTGGGTTAGTTTTTCGATTAGAACGTCGCTTGGAGCCATCGTCTACCCCAAGGTGGTCATGTTGCCGGTTCGCGCATGGATCTCAAGGCCAGAACGGTCGACCCGAGAAATGCGAAATGGCCCGCGCGCTCCGATCGGCCAGACTGTAGCGAGCGCGGCGCGATGACGGCGTGTCAAAAGACATACTGCGCACGCCTTAACAAGACGCGGAGGTGCCGACCGTGCAAGGAACAGATGGTGCCACCGATGAAATGCTGAACTACCCGCGTGGGGAATAAGAACGCGGTCCGTTGCCCCGCCGGACCGTCCTCGCAAATTTTCCCCAAATCGAGGGGCCTCTGTACGGAACCGTGCGGAAGATTGCTGCGATGATTGATTATAATTTCCGCGGGTTGCGCACCGTTGGATTGTGCCATGTCTTCAGCCAAGGAATACCGCGAATTCGCACGCGAATGTATGGATTGGGCTCGCACCGCACGTTCAGAACACGAGCGCGCGATCTTCATGCAAATGGCCCAAACCTGGATTGAAGCCGCAGCACGGTTTGAACTCGCGCCGTTGCAAAAAACAGAAGATGTTCTAAGTCCCGCGGTTTCCGATGCGCATCATCGCCAGGAAGAAAGCCGCCGAGACCCTGCCAAGGCTGACAAACCCTAGCCGATGAGCCGCCGATATTCATTTTCGGGGACTCCGTAAGCGCCCCGTGCCACACGCTCAATTCCCTTGCGATCGAGCACAACGATCAGGCTTCGGCCGGTGTCGATGAGCTTCTGCCGTTTGAGGTTTTGTAGCGCCTCTGTAACGCCGGCGCGCCTTACCCCCAGCATTAGCGAAAGAAATTCTTGGGTTAGCGGTATCGTTTTGTCGCGGGTCCGGTCATGGGCCATCAAGATCCAACGCGCTAGACGCTGGTCAATATGGGAACGCGCGTTTGCGATGGCGGTGTGCGCCGTCTGCACCATGAAGACTTGAACGAATTTTAGCAGCAAACTGCGCAATGAGCCACTGGCGTCCATCGCCTTACGCAATTCACTGGCTGGCATTCGCAGACCTTCGCCGGCGACCTGAATGTAGGTGGAATGCGGCGACTGCTCGCCGCCCAGCACGACGGCTATGCCGCTCATACCCTCAGGGCCAATGAGACCAACTTCAATCTTTGTATCGTCCGGTTGAACGGCAACGACCGAAGCGATCCCGGCCTCGATAAAATAGACCGTGTCGATCCGTTGGTTGGGTCGTTCCATCTCCTTGAAAACAGCCATCTCGATAGGTTTCAAGTGCGGTCTCAACAACGCAAGATCGGTGACCGACATTGCGTTTAGAAGCTGATTACGAGGCGATGAGGATGATCGGCGAGAGACGGCGGCCATGGCTCTTCCCATAAAAGGGGCAAGAGCACATCAGGGTCTCTCAACCGCCCGCGCCCGAAGGTCGCTGCTGGCGTTGAACGGGAGATAAGCCTTCACTGGCCCAATAACAATTGCATCTGCAAACCAAAACGAAACTAGGAAAAGTACGGAACCGTACAGTCGTGTGGTCGTTGTGCTGAGTTAGGCGCTTTCACACGTCAAAATCCCGGCGTCTTCCATCCGAGAAAATCGAACTGATCTGACCGGCGCCAGGCCTGAGGCTTGGCTGAAGAAAGTCGCGCTAATGTCCGTATCGACCACAAACGGTGCTCATGCTTTGGTTGTTCTCGTGGTTGAGGACGAGTTTCTTGTAAGATGCAGTATTGTTGACCGCCTGCGCGAGGCTGGCTACCGCGCCGTTGAGGCCGTGAGCGGTGAGGAAGCCATCGCCGTCGTTGAGTCGGACATGTCAATTGACATAGTCTTTACCGACGTCAATCTCAGTGGCGCAGCAAACGGTTGGGACGTGGCCGAGTTTTTTCGGCGAGATCGTCCACATGCGCCAGTGATCTACACCTCGGGCAGTTCGGCTGATCCTCACCGCTGCGTTCCCGGGAGCATGTTCATCCCCAAGCCGTATCAATCCACCGACGTCTTGACCGCTTGTCAGCGACTAACTCCTGCGGCCTAGCGGCATTTTACATCTCGTTTCAGAGTGTTCGCACGAGTTGCATTGGTATATGCGTTTTTCGTGGTCCGGTTCGGAATGGGAGTGTGGACGCATCCGCTGCGAAGCTTAGCCGCATCCGTATCGTCGCTTCATCACTGACATACAAAATGGCGTCAGTGGCTGGGAGATGCATCTAGCTCCTGGTATAGAAGAGGCCGTCAACTGAGGCGGCCTACTCGTCGAGAGCATTGCTTTCGGCCATTCTTGTCGAAGTCGGTGATCAGAGCCTTTAAAGTATCATCCTTCATTTCAAGGAACTTCGGCCGGACTTCGACTGTCGGAACTTTTTGAGCGATTCCTTCTTGGTACATGTCGATAAGGGCTCCGCTGACGCGAACCGAGAGTTGTTTGATGCAAATTCGCGCCGGCTACGAAATTGCCTACGATTGTCCGCAGCCGACGCCGATGATCCTGACGTTGAGCGTCCATCCGTCGCGCATCGCGGATCTAGTGACGCTTGATCGGATGCGCCTCGATCCGTCGATCGTGCCCAACACTTATCACGACAGTTTCGGCAATTTCTGTCATGTTATCCGCGCGCCCGCTGGTCGGCTGACGATGTCGGCGGACTTTTTGATCCGGGACAGCGGCGAGCCGGACGCGATCGCGCCGCAGGCCGAGCAGCATCCGCTCGAAGTCCTGCCGGTGGAAGTTCTGCTCTATCTACTCGGCAGCCGCTATTGCGAGACCGACCGTTTGTCGAATGAGGCATGGTCCCTATTCGGGCAGGTGCCAAAAGGCTGGCCGCTCGTTCAAGCGATCTGCAACTACGTACACGACCGCATCAAATTCGGCTACGAGCACGCCTGCCCGACCAGAACCGCCTGGCAGGCGCATGCCGAACGGCACGGCGTCTGCCGCGACTTCGCCCATCTCGCCATCACGCTGTGCCGCTGCATGAACATACCGGCACGCTATTGCACAGGTTATCTCGGCGATATCGGAGTGCCGGCCGATCCCGCACCGATGGATTTTTCCGCTTGGTTCGAAGTCTACCTCGGCGACCGCTGGTACACATTCGATGCGCGTCACAACATGCCGCGCATCGGACGCATCCTAATGGGGCGCGGGCGCGACGCCACCGACGTCGCCATCGTCACCTCGTTCGGCCCGTGCACCATGGTAAGCTTCAAGGTCGTCACCGAGGAGGCACCGGCAGACGGCCGCGGCACGTTCCGCTAATTAAAGGCAATCTCGTTTGACGATCATTCCAACTAGAGACTTGGTCAGTAGCCCGTTCTTCGTCAAGAGTTTTTGGTAAGGCACTATCAGCGAGATCGCCGGCGCTGTCGCGAACATTGTCGTAGAGATCCTGCGCGGCGGTTGGAAGAAGATACTTCATAGACCACGCGAGCTGCGTGCTAGTTCCAGCAATCGGATTTTGACATCGGCGTCTTCGGTGCTGCGTGCTGGTCGCTTTCCTCCCCAATGTGCGGAACTATCTTGATTTAGACATCAAACGGTCGTCGGTTAAGCACATGAGACCAACGCCGCGGCTTTTGGTTAGTCAAAAGGAACTGACGAGGAACAAATGGTCAGTAGGATGCTTGGTCCAGATCAGGCGAAGCGCTCTTTTAGCGAGTGCGCCTACCGACGACGATAAAGTCTCGAATAATTCTTCCTATTCACAGGCCACGTTCACCAGCGGTCGGCTGGTGGACGGCCAATAATCCAGGAATGCGCATGACCAAAGAACCCAAAATGCTAAGCGATCTGTTCCACGATACGCTGAAGGATATCTATTTTGCAGAAAAGAAAATTCTTGCGACCTTGCCGAAGATGGCAAAAGCCTCTCGGTCTCCCGATCTAAAAAAGACGTTCGAAAAACACGAAGGTGAGACAGAAGGACACGTCGCGCGCCTGGAGGAAGTCTTTGGATTAATCGACAAAAAGCCGCAAGCTAAAACTTGCGATGCCATCATCGGCATCACCGAAGAGGGTGCGGAGATTATGAAAGAATACAAAGGGTCTCCGGCGCTCGACGCGGGTTTGTTGGCCGCCGCCCAGGCGGTTGAACATTATGAGATATCTCGGTACGGCACACTCAGGACATGGGCGAAACAACTGGGATTGACCGCCGCTGTACGGCTTCTCGAGCAGACACTCGAAGAAGAAAAGAAAACTGACGCGACATTGACCAAGATTGCCGAAGCGGTTGTTAATCAGCAAGCAGAGGCCGCGTGACTGCTCTGGAAAGGGCCAGCACCGCGGCTACCAGTGACCCGTCTGCTGCACCGCAATTAAGCCGTTCGGACCATCTCATTAGAAGACCACATGCACCGACAACAAGCCGGTCGGTGACGACAGTCTTGAATACTGACGAATGACATTGTGGAACGACGCGTCGCGGGCAAATCCAAATCCGAACGGTGCCTCCTCGGGGACGAAGGACCGCGTGGCTTGTTTCCCAGTTTCCCATATTCCGGCGCGCAGCTTCGCAAGAGGCACGCTGCTCCCGAGCAGAACAGGATTGGACTAATGCTTTCCCGCTCCTTTGGTACCCCTTTGTCCTCTAGGCACTATTCGCGTGCAGATGTCTCACCCCATCCCGTCGCGGTGGGAGTGGCGGGCGTGATCGTAGCGCTCACAATCGCTGCACTGGTCAACCGCTTAACTGCGAAGAAAGCCGAGCGTAACAACCCGCCCATAGGGAAGTTCATCGAAGTAGGCGGTGTCCGCCTCCATTACATCGAGCGGGGCCACGGCGAGCCGTTGGTTATGCTGCATGGCAACGGCAGCATGATTCAGGATTTCGACTGTAGCGGCCTTTTAGAGAAAGCATCTCAGAGATATAGGGTCATCGTATTTGACCGGCCTGGATTTGGTTACAGTGAGCGCCCTCGTCTAACCGTCTGGACGCCCGGAGTGCAAGCGGACCTCATTCGTAAAGCACTCGGACAACTTGGGATTTCGCAGGCAATCGTGCTTGGCCATTCGTGGGGAGCGTCAGTGGCAATTGCGCTCGCGCTGAAGGACCCCAAACTCGTTACCCGCTTGATTCTCGCCTCGGGATACTATTATCCGACCGCTCGGGGCGACGTTCTTCTCTCCTGGCCAGCCATCCCAGTGATCGGCGACATCATGAGTCACACCCTGTCGCCTATTTTGGCAAGGTTGATGTGGCCAGTAGCGATGAAAAAAATCTTCGGACCATCAGTGGTTCCGGAGAAGTTTGCCGGATTTCCAAAAGAGATGGCTCTTCGTCCCTCACAGCTTCGCGCCAGCGCTGCCGAGTCTGCTCTCATGATCCCCGCCGCCTTTGCGTTTCACAAGGAATACGCGGTCCTAACAATGCCCGTCGCCATCATTGCCGGCGAGGATGACAAGTTGATTGACACGGACGAACAGTCGGCTCGGCTTCACCGGGATGTCCCCCATAGCACGTTGCGCCGAGTTCGCCGGCGTCGGCCACATGGTCCATCAATCCGCTACCGACGTGGTAATGGCGGCGATCGACGAAATGCAAGGTGTGAGGCTAAAGGATTTGGCCCTTAGCTGACGCACACAAGCCCGGAATGACTTTGCAGCCCAAAAAGAGGTAAATGACTGCCGCCTCGGGTCCGGAGTCATCTCGAACTACTCGCGTAGAGCACAGGTATTATTTGTGGGTATGTTTGGGGGTGCCAAACCAAAGGGATTTTATGTTATTGTTATAATTTGAGTTTTTTCCCAAAAGGCGGACACTCCCTCCGCTAACTCTATTTCTAGCCTCCCTATGCGGGGCTGACCAATGATTGACCAATAGAACGCGGCAACCAAACGCGAACATTCGTCGGTAAACGACGACGAGGACGTCAAGAAATATTGCTTTTTCCAGATCGAGTAGCGCGCTCATAACCGCTTTGTGGTTGGAGGTTATGCCACGACCTGCAAGCACCCGCTGCCAACTGAATAACAAATTAGACTTTCCTTATCAGTTACGCTTAGCTCCTAAGGACTACGACGTTGCCGCCTTCCAAGGTGTCCAACAGGTCAGCCCAGTACTTCATCATGGCCCCGCGCTCGCTAAGGTATTCTGCGCGATTGTAGGCTGCACGTATGGCGTTCTTCTCTTGGTGAGCGAGCTGATGTTCTATGACGTCACCGCGGAAGCCCCTTTCATTAAGTGCGGTGGAGGCCGTCGCCCTAAATCCGTGAACCGTGGCGCGACCGTGATAGCCCATACGGTACAGAGCATAGAGCATTGTATTGTTGCTTATACTTCCTTCGCGTGAGGGTGAGGGAAACAGGAATGCGCTCGCCTGGGAGCCGGGCAAAGAGCCCAGTTCATTCAGCAATGTCACAGCTTGCGGCGCAAGCGGCACGACGTGCTGGCGTTTCATCTTCGTCCGGTCAGCGGGTATTCGCCACAAGGGATTTATTCCGTCCAAATCCTCAAATTCCGACCACTGTGCCGACCGCAATTCGGTTGTGCGTGCGAACGTAAAAATCATCAGCCGCAGCGCGAGACGAGTTCGCACATCGCCATCGTAGGTCTGGAGCAATCTCAGAAATGTCGGAACCTCACTGAGCGGCATCGCTTTATGGCCGCGTGGCTTGCCGGGTGAACTCAGCGCGCCTCTGAGTGCAGCGGAGGGATCATATTTCGCAATGCCAATTGCGATGGCGTAACGGAACACTTGACCGCAAATTTGCCGAAGCCGGCGGGCAGTCTCTATTGCGCCGCGCTTCTCAACCTTCCTAAGGACCTCAAGCAATTCAGGCGCATCAACGTCTGCAACAGGCCGTGAGCCGATTTGGGGGAAGATATCTCCCTCAAGTCGGGCAAGGAGCAGATTGAAATAGCGGGGAGCGAGCCCGTTGCGCTGTTTGGCAAGGCACTCCCGTGCGACCGTCTCAAACGAATTTTCGACTGAGAGCCTTGCGGCACGCTTGGTTGCCCTCTTCACGACACCTGGGTCGGTGCCGTCAGCCAGCAATGTTCTCGCCTCATCGCGGCGAGTACGCGCTTTGGAAAGGGTCGTTGTTGGATATACGCCGAGCGCAAGAGTGCGGCGCTTGCCGGCAAATCGATAGTCCAAGCGCCAGTAGCGCGCGCCGTCTGGTTTGACGAGAAGGTACATGCCCCCGCCGTCGCTGAGTTTGTATGACTTTGCCTTAGGCTTTGCGTTGCGAATGTGCGTGTCGGTCAAAACCATGACGGTATCTCCGGTCCCCAGCGCAGATAGAATTGGCTGAAGATACCGTCATAAATACCGACAATTTTTTCGGCTGCAAGCGGTCGATGACGGCCGCCGCTGAATTCAGTGTGATGAATTCTTATTGTGTTTCAGGGTGCTAGCGGACGATGGCGAAAGACCGTGAACAACTGCGAACGTGAGGGTG
>CAWEMR010000022.1:0-312467 GCA_963810085.1 uncultured Alphaproteobacteria bacterium
ATAAACGCCAACTGGTGACCACGAGCTCGCAGCCCGCGAATTAGCCGCGCCGTCTCGACCGGGACTCCACCGCGCATGAACCCGGTGACGTCGCTAACAACAAGAATGCGCATCAGAAGAATCCGATAAAATGAATCGGCAATTCACAGTGAACCGATTTGGTCCAAGCGGACCCAGGGGCGTTTGAGGCGATCGTGATCGCAAACTATGACGCGCAATCCGCCATTGAGCGAGAACTCGTGCTGCGGCTCGCGAACCTGCTGTCGCGCTTGCGACCGGGCGATGGCGATGTCCACGGTCACTCAAGAAGCGGACCCCGCGGCTCGATCGTCGACGTCTCCTTCAGCCCGTCAAGTCTGCTGCAAATATACAGCCTATTCAGCCGTACGCGCATTCTGGATAAATGCGCAAATAAGTTGCTTATCATCCGGAAGAGTGCAGGAGGGCATCGGCACCCCATTTTGCGCCGTAGCCACCAAATTGCCGCCGCAAGTACAAAACAAATGCCAAACGGTTCGGGCACGAGGAATAAGCCGCAAGCCGCGAGCGCAGCTGGTGATTTGATTTCGCGGACTTTTATCCTCTGCACGGCCGTGTTCTCTCCGCAGGCACGGCGAGAAGCCTAACAAAAGATTAACGTCACGCGGGGGATGGAGTAGGGCATGGTTAACGTTGCCCGGAATGGTCGATCCCTACTCGATCGCCCGGCAGCACCTCGATCAATTCATGGCGGATAGGATAGCCGACAGAGGCTACTCTTTTGATTCTCGTCTTTGACTTCGTTTGCGCAAGCGAACGCCGGCTCCGCCGCCATTCTCATCGATAAACTCCACGCCCGCTTTTTTGAGCACTCCAGCAATTGTCGCGAGAGTGGCCACGTCTCCCGCGTACCTGCCCGTTTGCGCGGCAGCCAATGAGGCGGATGTCCTCATAGAGGGGCCCGGTGGGGATTATGCCGCAAAAACCGCGATTGTCGTCTTGGGACGTGTCATCCAACCCAATACTTGAGAAATGGAATGCGTTGGCCAATCGTTAAGATCATACGGCATGCTAGACTGTGGCTCTGTATCATCCTTGGGGAATAGCGCATGAGTCAGCCTGCTCTTGCCGCGTCCACGCCATTCCTGCGCCGAGCTTTCGACTGGTGGATTGCTCAGGTGAAACACGCGCTGCCGCCGACGATCTTTTTCTTTGTCGGCTTCAACCTAATCTTATGGACCAAGCGGTTGATCTTGGCGGAGCATGACATCGAGTTTAGTGGCTTCTTGACCGCAACGCTGGCGGCGTTGCTAGTTGGAAAAGCTGTCTTGGTGACCGACAATCTACCCTTCATGCGCCGCTTCGACGGTGCGCCGATGATCCAGCCCATCATGTTTAAGAGTGCGATCTATTGGTTGTGCGTATTGATTGTGCGTTTAGCCGAAAGGCTCGTTCATTTCCTGACGGCCGGCGGCGCAATAGCAGATTTCCCCACCCACCTAGTCGAGACCTTCTCCTGGCCACGTTTTTTGTCGATCCAGATCTGGTTGATGGTGCTGTTCTTTGCTTATGTCACGATACACGAGCTCAATATGCTCATTGGCGACGGCGAACTCTATCGACTATTCTTCCGATGGCGCTCGTCCGAGGCCAAGCTTACTCGCCGTCAGCGTATTCGTCTGCTCACGCGCCTCAACCGGCTGACCGAAGCAAACCCGATCGAGGCTTTCAGCGAGCGGGGCTCGCCCGCGCACGCCGAGCTGATCGACATTTTACACCAGCTCGCTTCGCCGCCTGTCGTGCCGCCGACGCCTGCTTGAGGGGCCTCAGCCTTCCGCCTCGCAACAGCCTCTCGCCGCTGATGTGACGTGAACAAGCGACGGTCACTAATGATTTGCGCGTGCGAGGTCTCACGAATTTAACGACAATCCTCACCGCCGCGACCATAAATTTGAAATCTCTGCTGGGAGACTATGCGGGGACGGCTGCACCAAGGCCCCACATGCCCCGAACACCCTCAACTGGTGCCACCGTTAAAGCCCCGACCTCAGCCCCCGGGCTTTTCCTTTTGCGAGTGACCTGTCACGCGCATCCAAGTCCGGGGCGCGACTGACGTGTGACCAACGTCATAGTGCCGTCAACTGAACGTGCAATAAACGCGAACCCCGGACCCATAATTGAAGGGTGTGCGACATGGCTTCCGCGCAGGACTTCCGCGACTATGCCGACGAGTGCCTCGAATGGGCGAGGACCGCCAAATCTGACCAAGAGCGAAGGATATTCCGCCAAATGGCATATACGTGGTGGAACATCGCGCGCCTAACAGAAGAAGGCCGCTCGTTAGAGAATTTGGCCGATATTTTCCCGATACTCGTCTCGACAGCCGAAAGCGACTGCAAAGAGAACCACGAACGGGACGTCGCTTAGTCGTCTCTCAGCGGATCGCGACCTTGCGTGGACGGAATTGGTTCTGTCGGGAGCACGAAAACTCTCAGCCACCGGGCCTGCGGCAGGCCAACCCAGAGGCTACTCTTTTGACTTGTCGTTTATGTGCTCGCTTGCGCAAGCGCACACCTGGCCCCCCGCCGTTCTCTTCGATGAAATCTACGCCTGCTCTTTCGAGTCGCCTTTCTGACGCAATCGTCGTCGACGTGTGCGCCGCCGTGGCCCGGCTGCGAACTTGAGCCGCTTAATCGTTGGTACGATGACAGATTGAAGCCTCGTCGCAAGGTCGGCTGCTCCCACCGCAAAAGGCCTCTCGCTGCGCGGCATCAATTCGTACTCAGACATAGCGCCGCCTTATCCATTTAAAGCTCTGGTGCTTACTTAATCCATCAGGTATTGCAAAGGGCAACGCGCATCATTTAATACACTCAGGTATCGTTTGAAGAATGGAGGTTGGAATGCATGACACATCGTAAAAAAAGTCGCTCCGACCGATGATACGACGGCACTTCATCGGCGGCTCCGACGCCCGGATCATTATGGGAACGGATGAGGCGGCCCTTGTGCGGCTGTGGCGGGAAAAGCGCGGCGAAGTGGAGCCGGAGGACTTGTCCGGCAATCTCATCGTCCAGCTTGGTCTGGTGACCGAGGACCTCAATCGGCGCTGGTATGAAGCGAATACCGGGCAAGTCATTATCGATGTGCAGCAGCGGGTCTTTCACCCGGCGCTGAAGTGGATGGCCGCCACTTTGGACGGCCGGGTTGAGGGCTCAGACGCGGTGTTTGAGTTCAAAGTTCATGCTGCCGTGGTCGTTCTCGGAGGAGAGCGGCGGCCGCAAAGTACATGCCGCAGCTGCAGCACAATATGTGGGTCGTGGCAGCACGGACCGCGGTGCTCTCGATCATTACCGGGGGCGGGAAGTGGGTCGAGATCCTGGCCCATGCCGATCCGCTCTATCAGCATCTGATCGTGACGGCGGAACGCAAGTTCTGGCGCTGTGTCGAAAACGGCGAGACCCCGCAGCTGTTTGGGGTTGATCCGCCCAAGCCCAGGGTCGAGGCCATTCGCATTGTGGACATGAGCACGTCCAATGCCTGGGCGGAGTTCGCGGCGGTCTTTGCCGAGACCCGATCGGCGCATCTCGAGCATGAGCGGGCCAAGGCCGAACTGAAGGGCCTATGTCCCTGAGGATGCCAAGGAGGCGATCGGGCATGGCATCCGGGCCAAGCGCTCGAAATCGGGGGCGGTGAGCTTTGACCTTCTCAAGGGCGAGGAGGGCTCAAGCCATGCAGCGGTCTAGTGGCTCTATCGCCGCATTGGCCGCGGCTTTGGCCAAGGCGCAGATCGAACTCTCCAATCCGGAGAAATCGCTGATCGGGTCGATCGAAGCGCAAAGCGAACCCAACGCGCCGGAGCGGCTGTTCCGCTATGCCTCGCTCGCAAGCGGGCTTGAGATCGTGCGCAAGACCTTGGGCCAGCATGAGATCGCAACGGTGCAGACCACGGCGATCGATCAGTCGGCCGGCATCGTCAATCTGACGACCGTGCTTGCTCATGCCTCGGGCGAATGGATCGCGTCGGACTGGCCGGTCTGTCCGATCAGCGAGACGGCAACCCCGCATCGGATGGGAGCGGCGCTGACCTATGCCCGGCGCTATGCGCTGTTCACCCTGGTCGGCATTGCCGGCGAGGACGATCTCGATGCGCCCGACCTTGTGGCGCCAGACCAATCAGGCCTCGGGACCGGACAAGGCAAAAGGGAATGGCAGCGCCAACGGTCGGCTCGACAGCCGTCCGCACACCACCGCTCGACGTCCGGCTGTTCAAGGCAATGGAAAGTCTCCCTTGCGTCCACCACCGACTCCAATGCTCCGTCCCGAGGCATCGGCTCAATTGCGCGACCGGCTTATTGGCGAGCTCGACGACATCGGCACAGGTGACGAAGCTGCCCTCTGGGCGCATCGCCGGCTTGCGGCAAAGAATACTCTGACTGCGACCGATGCGGAGCGGCGTTGAGGAGATTTTCGAAGCTAGGCTTAGGACCTTTGCGGCACCCGCCGCGGATGATCCGCCGCCCGGTCACACAACCGACCAGTTTCCTGCCGTCGATAAGAGCGTCCTTGCATTGGCGGAGCCGCGCCGCGTTCGTGATCGCGAGCACGTCGGTATGTCGCCAAACAATCTTGCCTGGTCTGCGGCCGCAAGCCTTGCGATGCCCATCACCTGCGCTTTGCGCAGAGCAGGGCGCTTGGACGCAAGGTCAGCGACGAGTTCACAGTCCCTTTATGCCGCGGGCATCATCGCGAGATCCATCGCCACGGTGACGAAGCCGCATGGTGGCGCAAGGCCGCGATCGATCCGACCGCTGCAGCACGTTCGTTGTGGCTCGAAACGCACCCTCGATTGGCCGGCAATTCGCGTAGGCCTGGGCCCAGGGGTGACCGATCGGCTGTCGGAAGTCCGAATTACGCGAAGCCAATTTGATTGGTTGATCGGCAATGACATCGCTCAAACAGATCGAAGCGCACCGTCGCAACGCGCGCAAACGCACAGGCCCGGCTACGCAGGAGGACGAGGACCGCTCCCGCTGCACTGCCATTCGCCATGGGCTCACGGCCGAAACCGTGATCAACGCGCTCGAAGACGTCGAAAGCGGATTGCAGAACACTGACGATCCCGCCCGGACACTTCAGTCGCAACACGACAAAGTGGCCGGCAAATCCATAACATCGACGATCGGCCGACGAGCGCCCTTGAGCAAGGTGCGGCGGAGCTACACCCGCGGTCTCCGTCGGCTGCTAGTCGCAATTACCAAACTTTTCGTGATGTTCACACGCGGGTTCCTATCAAGCAGAGAGCCGATCTGGCGTGAACCTGAAGGAAGTCAGGCTGAAAACCGGTCATGAAACGTCTGATGCGTCGGACGCTCTCAGGGGGTCACCCGAACAGGCAGTGCAACCTTGCGTCGCGTTGTTGCCCCTAAAGGACGAACCGCACGTGACGCAAGTATCGGTAGAGCGCCGTGCAAAGTTCACGGCCGAGCGTTCTAGTCCACCGGTAACTGAGCCGAGATCACAACGGCCACCAGGTCTGCCGGCGTACGTGACACCGCAAAAAATCCGTCGAGCCGGTAAACGCGCCGGTTCGAGCGGCCAAATTCAGAATTCGGATCGCCGCAATCTCGGAGGCCCTAAGCCGACAGTGTTTCTGACGTTTAAAGGCAACAATGAATGAATGATCGCGCAACTAATGTTCCGCCCCGGGGTCTTCTTCAGCCTTTGAGCCAAGGCGTAGCGGCAATCAGCGGCCATTCACTATGCGCATTAACCCCCGAAGTTCCTGCCAGGCTTGCTTATAAAGCTCCCGCAATTTCCGGGCTTTCTTGATCTCTCTAGCTGTATAAAGACCGCTCCTCAGTGCGTTTTTGTTACCCGGCGGCGCTCCGGTCCCAAAGGCCCCACCGTGCATCCGACATCGTCTCTTTCCACTTACCGCAGGAGACATGCAGGGCTTGCCGGAGCGCGTCTTTGCTCCGCAGCGAGGGCTCGATAGCATCAAACGAGTGTCAGGCGGATGGTTGCTGGTCATCGAGTTTTCCGGCGCAGCGGCACAGCTTCTTTCTTGCCCGAATTGTCAATGATCGGCATTGCCGGTTGCTGTTGATCGGCAAGCGCTCGCGGAGGAGCCGTCCGATTCTCTTGCTGATCGTTTTGCGGCGCGGCATGAGTAAAGGTGCCCCCGACGATCGCCTGGGCTCCGTGAGCCACGTTGACCTGTTGCATTGTCGTCGACGGATGGCTATTTGCTCGGTAATGTTTCAATGTGTCCACCAGCATACAATATGTTCGCGTAAACCCTTTGAACGCCCGCTGATTGCTGTCCAGGCGTGACACGTATTCAATATGCAATTCCTTCTGTTCTCGCTCCAGATACATCCGCTCCGCCACGGTCAAACCTTTCTCCTTCATCAGCCGAGAAAAAGTTTTCTTATTAACCGCTAGATCTGCTGCACACTGCATCGCTCCGATGTACGAGCAGGCCATCAGGGCTCCCATCATCATTTCGGTTTGGTCCGCCGGTTTAATGCCTTTAATGACCGAAATCGGAAAGTTGTATCTGGTTTCGTCAGCTCCCTCTCCCGCATCCGTTATTCCTTGCAGCAGCTCCAAATTGCCTTGATAAAAATCCCAGTCAGCGGTTCCGAGCATCTCCATCATAACCGTATGACCAACAAACCCGTCTGGATGATCCAATCCCGAACCTGATTCCCTTATAGTCCTCGATTATGCTCAGGCGCGGTCCAGGTGGGCAGTCCTTCGTCGCTGTGCTTGCTTGTCGAGCGCTGCGCGCTCGAACTCATTCGGTTCGTAACGCTGAGCCGGCACAGTCGGTTCGTCTTGCTGAACTTCAGCCGCCTTCTTTCGAGCCTCGAGCGCTGCGCGCTCAAGTTCGAATAGCCGAACTTCATCTGTCTGCTTGTCGTGCGCTACGCGCTCGAGCTCAGTCGGTTCGCATTGCCGAACCGGCACAGTCGGTTCGGGTCGCCGAACTCTAGATGTTAGGTTGTGTTTCTTCGGGCTCATTGGGTTTCTCCGATCGTCGTTACAGTTGAGGGGAACGCGCTACAGGGGTTGTTGACTTTCCAAAAATAAAATCGCGCGCTACAGGGGCTTATGACCAAGAACCGAGACGCCGATTTGTACTCGACGGTTACGCCTTCGTTCGGGTTATTCGGGTCAACGGGCACCTGCGCGAAGGCACCCGTGCTGATCAACCGCGCAGCCCATCCGCTGCGGGTAGACATCCGAATGAAAGCTAGAACTGCGCAAAGCCGGCGCCCTTGGACGTTCGCCATAGCAAATCTGTCCTGTCAGGCTCATGCTTGGTGCCAGCGCGGCACGTCAGAGCCGGAAGTGAAAGCCACCGCAGCGCGCGGGGCGACTAAGGTTTTGGATTGGTCGGAGTACCCAGCGCGGGCTCCGCAGTCCGCTTGACTTTTCAGCCCCGGCGCGGGGCCTACTTCGTCCTTCAATTACCCCAGCGCGGGGCATTGGCCTTCAAACACAAGCTATAACAACCGATCCAATTAGCAAGAGTTCTGCGTCATAAGGTTTAAGGATTTAAATTGTGCCCGATTTTATTGACTTTCTTAGACGCACGATCCTGTCGTGGTCTTGTTGATGATGTTGCTCGAAGCATCGAGACAAAGCGATGCGGCAGGTGTCCCCGTGGTCACGCTAGGCAGTTGATGGCGGAGGCACTCCACCGTGTGATCTCGATTGAGAAGTCAGCCTCTTCCTCCGGCGACATCTGGCCAGTCTCGGCTCTCTTTATTTGCTCAACCTGTGGAGCAATAAGAGCACGTGGCACGATCAGATGGAATGCTCGGCCAACATTTGGCGTCTTCGACATGGCGCCTAAAATCGCAATTTGCCGACTGCCTGATAACTTTAAGGGCAACTGTTCTTGAAACTTGAGGCCAACACGGTTGGCCTTGCGCCGCGCCAAAGAACACTTTCGGCGCTTCACAGAGCAACGGGCGAAGAATGGGACATGCACGACACTCGATCGTGGTCGCATCCGGAAGGTGGCATGATGCTATGGCTTCTGCGCCTCTAGATAAAGCGACTCGATAGCGCGGCTAGGAGTGTCAAGTAGCAGGCGCGGGTCCGCACTTTCGCCGAATTGAGTTTTCCGAATTTTATTAAAGCCAGCAGTCTTGAGCATGGTTTCGAGCGTGGCAAAATCATAAATGAATTGGTGCCCGTGTGCCCGCATGATGCGGTTGATACTCATTGCTGGCGAATAGATACCGTCCGGTCTTGCATCGTCAGTAGCGTATGGCATTGAGAGTTCGCCAGTTTTGCGAAATTGATCATAGCTGTCTGTGTAGATTTCCAAGTCTGGCACTATGATGCGGATATAGCTTCCGCGCTTAGTCACTCGGTAAAATTCACCAAAGAGTGCCAGCGCCGCGTCGAATGAAATGTGCTCGACACAGTGCTCGCTATAAATGCCGCCCACGTAATCGTCCGCTAATGGCAGCCCATGTGTAATGTCACAGCAAATGTCGAGGCCGAGTCGCCATTCATAATCGAGATTGATGTTTTTCTCATTCCTATTTGACCCGCAGCCTATATCAAGGATCAGGCCCTCAGTCTTGAAATTCATGAACGCTTTTCGGTCTCGGATCAGCAGCCCAACAAGCCTCCGGACCTTGTAGTAGCTCCAGATAGAGCGGCTTACTGAAATTTTGGTTTGCGAAAAATCCATCCTCCCAATGCTGTCCGCTTTCCGTGGCGCTGACAAGGTAGCATTTCGCGGCAGCTCGAAAGGCGAATTGCGCAAGTTGGAGACCCGCAATAGACGACGCGGTCCCTCTAGCGTTGTGGCTCGCGATTGGCAATTAACAACGAGAAAAAGGCGCGAGTGGAAGCGATCTACGGGGTGTCGCCAAAAAGTTAGTTTAGCGCGGTTGCAAAGGTGCTGTGCTTCCGCTTCCTGCGCCAACCAAATAGAGCCATCACGCCAAGGCCGGTAGCGAAGAGTGGGAGAGCAGAGGGAAGAGGGGCCGCGCTGACTGGGTCCGGGCGCAAGACCGTCGAAATCGTACAAGGTGGAGTCCGAAGTGAGCGTTTGTAACGTTGCGGAGCCGTTGCTCCCATCTAAGGTGTAGACGGAGAGCGGATGAAATCCCCCCGCAAAGATTGTGCCCCCTTCGACTACCGATGCAGCGAATTGACCAGAGGCAGCGGTGCCAACCAGAGTAGCTGCGCCAGTTGTTGTGTTGATCGTATAGAGAGAGGAATTGCGAGTGTAGTAGAGCGTGGACGAACCCGTCGACATGCCGATGACGGTGGCTGACTCGCTCAAGCCAACCGGTCCGATTAATGTCGCTGCCGCTGTATGGGGGTTAATCGAGTACAGATTTCCATCGTATCCTTCCGCATACAGCCCATTAGTGGTCGAGCCGGTAACAAAGAAACTGATTGAACTGTTACCGACCGCAGTTAGCGCGCCGTTTGCCGGGTTGACGCTGTAAAGCGTATTACTCCCGTTGTAGGCTCCGCCATAAATTACCCCGCCGACAACACCGAGCCCGGAAAGGCGTAGACCCATGTCGCCGCTCTCGGTGAAAGTGCCCGTGCTGAGATCGAGCACACCGAAGAGGTCGTTCCCTGTCGCTGCGAAAGCTAATTGGCTCGCCTTAGCGGACCCAGATGCGAGCGTAAATAAGAGAGCGGCGCATAAAAACTTCGCTTTCATCCCCAACCCCCCAACGCATTACAAATAAAGAGGCATTGTTGCCGATTATCGTCATTTTCGACGACGACGCCTAGGCCATTTTTAGCGTTTAATTTGTTTGTTAACGTTTGTTGGTTGGGCGAGTTTTGAGGTTTTTTACAGATACGGCCGACCTCGACGAAGAGCGGAATTAGTCGCTCCTAGCCCGCTCGCTTCTGGCGCGCGCCAGTTCGCGGGACAGGCTTGGCCTCGGCGTCCTTCCCCTTCTTGCCTGAAATAGGCAGCAGCATCTCGCCCTGTCCTGGAATGCGTTTCTTGCTCTTGGGGCAGGCTTCTTCTTGTCTGCGGCGATGCTGCGCTTCAGCGCATCCATGAGGTTGGCGACGTTGCGTGGCGGTGTCGGTACGCGCGCCTTGGCTAGTGGCACGCCTTCCTGCTTCTTGCGCAGTAATTCGACGAGCGCTTCTTCGTAGTGATCGACGAACTCCGTGGGATCGAAATCTGCCTTCTTCGTATTCAGGATGTGCTCGGCAAGCTTGAGCATTTCACGGTCGATCTTCACGGTTGGCAATTCGTCGAAGTAATCCGACGCGTCGCGCACCTCAGAGGCGTAGCGCAGCGTCGCGCCGAGTAGGCCCTTGTCCCACGGCTGCAGTGCAATGACGCGCTCGCGCTTCGACAGCACAACACGACCTAGAGCGACCATGCCCTTATCGCGCATCGCTTCGCGAATGACAGCAAAGGCTTCCTGCCCCACCTCATCGTTCGGAACCATGTAGTAAGTGCCGTCGAGATACCGCTCATCGATCTGTTCGCGAGGTACGAACGTGTCGACCTCAAGGGTGTGACTGCTTTCGAGGGCAATCGCGTCCAATTCCTCGTCTTCGACAAGGACGTAGGCGTTCTTGTCGTACTCGTAGCCGCGCGCCTTGTCGTGGCTTTCCACAGGCTCGCGCGTCACGTCATCGACCAGCTGTTGGCGTAGGCGATTGCCCGTCTGCTTGTTGATCTGCCTGAAGGTCACGCGCTCCGATGATGTTGACGCTGGATAAAGCGCGACGGGGCAGGAAACTAGAGCGAGCTTGAGGTAACCCTTCCAATACGGGCGTGACGGCGGCACGACTTACTCCTACACAACGGGGGACAACGACGGTCGAATAACTCAATTCTACTTAACTCCATCCTACTTGACTTCGGCCCGCCCGTGTTCACTGTTCGTTCTCATGACCGAGACGCCTCTGACATAGAAGGCCAGCTGTACACGCTCGGCCTGCTCGAAGAATTGCGCGCAGCGTCCAAAGACCTGTGGGGCGCATCCTCGGCAGCTTATTTCCGGGTGGATGAATTGCTGCGCGAACTAGGCAATCCCAATCTGCACGAGATTTTTCCGGTCAGCGCGTTTCGCGTAGAGTTCGATGGGTGCTCGCAGTGTCAGTATCAGTCACCATCGCGCACGCTGCGCTCAGCGGTGGAACCGCACCCGCAGCATGTCAGTTGTCCGCATGTCAGGGTGTCGCTTCTCACCGGTTACATGCCGGAGATTGGAAAAGACCCATGAAACTTCGCAATGCAGCAGCTCTTGTCCTCTTCTGCCTTGTGTCTCAACTTGCGGCTTCTCCTTCACGCGCCCAAGACCAAGACAATCACTCTGCGTGCGTGACTGACGCCATCACGGTCTGCGGCCAATTCATTCCGGACCGCGACCGCGTTGCGCACTGTCTGCTAGCCAGCCAAAGCCGCATCTCTCCGGCCTGCCGCACCGCGCTAAAGCGCTTTAAGTGAGGCTGCGTCGGTCCTTCTGTCGCCGCGCTTGTCTGTCGAGCGCTGCGCGCTCGGTGTCAGTCGTTCGTGTTGCCGACGGCTGCTGCGCCGCGTTTCTTCCGGCTCATTGAGGTTGTTCCAATCGTCGTCACACTGGAAAAGAATCATCCTATAGGAATGACATTCTAGTAGCGTCTCTGAAATGCGCAATCCTCGGTTGCGAAATATGAATATTTTATCCTTTGCATGGGGTTGTTTTTCAAAAAAAATAATATCTGGGGCCAAATAGGCTTTGCCCAATCAAAAAACCAAATCCCTAACGACCGTTAAGGCAACTGCGCATCCGAGCCACTGGGGCATCGGGGGCGTGTCCTCGACCGGATCGGTCATTGATCTCGACGCGGCAAGCAAACTGATCAAGGAGCGAACCGAACTGCGAAGCCATGGAAGAGGCAGCGACCTGACCTTGTGCGACTGGAGCGAATAGTCGATAGTGACGAGAATCGATCGCAACCACCGAGAGTCTGTCTTAAATGTCGAGCGTGACACCGACCCGCGCACGTGAGACGCAGAGCATCATGCGGTCCTGGCGCGCTGTGATCTCAAGGACGGAATCGCGGTGGATCACCGTGCCATCCAAATAGCGGCACTCACAAGCTCCGCACACGCCAAGCTCACAAGATGAGGGCAAACTCACCCCATGCGCGCGCAAAACATCGAGCGCTGATTTATTTGCGGGAACCCGCAAAACCTCTCCAGTCGAAGCGAGCCTGACATCAAATGGCTCGGGAACGAAGTTCTCATCAAATGTCGGTTTGAACACCTCAGAATGGACGTAGGGTGTCGGCCAATTGACCGCGGCGGCGCGAAAATCTTGTGTCAAGCTTTGCGGCCCACAGCAATACACATGGGCGCCAGGCACTAGCGACTTGAGCAGTGTCTCCACGTCGAGGCGGTTGAATAGCGGATCGGCAGGATCAGAAAAATAGGTTGATAGCCGTTGCGGACCGCATATCTCGCTAAGCATAGCCAAGAATGGCGCATTCCGGGATTGACGGGCGCAATAATGCAATTCGAATTGGATATTGCGCCGGGCAAGATACTGCGTCATTGCGAGTATCGGGGTAATACCGATGCCGCCGGCGATCAAAACATGACGATCCGCATTCTCGGCTAATGGAAAATTGTTGCGGGGCGCTGACAGCGGAACGATGCAGCCAATTCGTAGATTCTCGTGAATCCAACGAGAGGCGCCGCGCCCGTCGTCTTCGCGTTTGACTGAGATCTGATAGACCTTGTTATCATCAGGATCGCCGCAGAGCGAATATTGGCGAATTTTCCCGTCAGGCAGATGCACATCGACGTGCGAGCCCGGTGTCGGAGGCGGCAGATGATCGCGCCGCGGATGGCGAAACGTGTAGACCCGAACCGAATCTGAGATGGCGCGGACATCGCATACGGTCATCCTCATAATGATGCGTGCTGTCAACGCGGTAGCTCTCTAAACAGAGTCCATTGGTTCTACTTGATCGCCGCGACGAACAATTCCGCCTTTCTCAATCCGACAGTTGAGACCCGACCGGTTGTACAACGGTAGAAAAACCGGCAAGCCGAGCAATTCTTCCAGATACTTGCATGGGAAATTAAGGCGGCCGCCGAACAGAACAGCATCACCAACTCGAAAGCGCTTGCCCACCAGATGGTTCAAGGGAACGCCCAGAACCGTAAGATTACGACGATGGTCGGCAGGTTCAAGTTTGATGGGGCCGGGCTGAAGGGGAGGATCGTTTCGCCCAAGTGCATCCAGGACTTCCATCTCGAAGAGGGTAACTTCGCGGACATCTGGTTTCGGCGAATAAGTTCCGGTGCCCAGAAAATACCGATCACCTTCAATCCCGCGGCCGGCCACTAGATTTGCCTCAGCGACCTCCTCCATTTCGAAAGAGGCTGCGGCTGCGATGTGGATATGCAAGAGCCGTCCACCAGACCATCGGGTGCGGATTGAGGTCATGGCGCCACACTGATTACAGTAATGATTGTGACGGAGAAAATGTAACAATCTGATCCCGCAGCGCTACGGACATTCATTTTCTCCTCCCGCCCTCCGTACTCTCTTAAAATATCCCGAAAGCCGCCTTGATTTCCACCTTCACGGCAGCGGGGTGCGATGCAACTCTGGTCGCCGTGCGGGGCGCGTCCGGTCCGGACAAGTTGATCACCAGGTCGGTCATGCTGTTGTTATTGCGACCTAGTTGTCTGCGGCTGCTGGCGGCCCCAAAGCTAAGAAACAGGACTCATCCGGCTGTTGTTCAAACATCTTAGCAAGCCGCTCGTCTCAGCTGCTGCCTATAAAGCCTCGCCCTTGGTCTCGCGAGCGCAAAGCGTCGCGACGAGCGTGATCATTGCCAGGAGGATCAACATGATAGAGACCCCCGCAGTGCCGCCCATATAGGCCGCGAGCGCAGTCGCTATGATGGGCGCGAACCCGCCGCCGATGGCAGCGGAAACCTGGAAGCCAAAAGATGCACCGCTATAGCGCACGCTAGGCCCGAACAGTTCGGGGAAATAAGTCGATTCTGGTGCAAACATCAGACCGTGCCCTAAGTTCAGCGCAACGACCACCGTGAGTATAACGATCTCCGGCGTTTTCATGTCGAGAAGCCAGAACAGCGGGAAGGCAAAGATAATCGTGAAAGCAACGCCGGCAAAATAAAGAGGTCGCCGTCCATACAAATCCGAGAAATGCCCAAAGAGCGGAATCGTGAATAACTCCAGTAATGCGCCGAGGAGGATCGCGTTGAGCATCAGAGATTTCGGTAGACCAAGTTTCGTCGTCGCATAAACAACGACGAAGACCGTTAGCATGTAGACCCACGACACCTCGGAAAGCTTCAATCCGGTTGCGACGAGAAAGCTGTGCGGATTTTTCAGGATCATCTCGACAAAGGGGCTGCGAACGATCTTGCCGCTGGCTTTAATCTCCTCGAAGACCGGTGTCTCTGGAAGTCGCGCCCGAACGAATAGACCGATAACGACCAGTATTACACTGAGGAGAAAAGGAATTCGCCAGCCCCAGGATCTGAAATCCGCGTCCGGTAGCATCGAAACAAGAGAAAACGCAGCGGATGCCGAGACGAGGCCGATTGGGAAACCTACTTGAACCAAGCTTCCAAACAGCCCGCGGCGATCCCGCGGGGCGTGCTCGAGTACCATCAACGAGGCGCCGCCCCATTCGCCCCCGAGCGAGATGCCCTGTACCACGCGCAGCAGTACGAGCAGAGCCGGCGCCCAGATTCCGATCCGATCGTATGTAGGTAATAGGCCGATGGCCGTGGTAGACACGCCCATGCCGATCATGGTTAGCATCAGCATCGATTTTCGGCCGAGGCGGTCACCGAAATGGCCGAAGATCGCACCGCCAATGGGGCGCGCCAAGAATCCGACGGCAAAGGTGCCTAACGCGGCCAAGGTGCCGATCCTTGGATCGACGTTGGGAAAGAACAGTTTGTTAAAAACCAGAGCCGCCGCAGTTCCGTAGATCAGGAAGTCATACCACTCGATAATCGTGCCGATCGCGCCTGCAAACGCGATCGCGCCAATTCGAGGCGTTTGCATTTCGCCGACGGCGGTAGTGGTTGTAGTAATCGTCATTTACCGTCTCCCTGATAACGGTTTCGCTTCACCCCTTGGAGGAGGGGAAGCATCGAGCTGCGGCATCTCCGAAGAAGTCACCATCTTAAAAGCATTCGCTCGCCTTAAGGGCACGTCATGCATTCGTCATGGGCGTCATCATGTGCCGTTTGCCGTTTTTTGACTGAGCCCGTTATCCGATCGCATTGCTTTGATCGCGCTTCTTCGCCATCGTAGTGTCTGACGGGGCAAGTTTCATGCCATGAAGCGTTGCCTGAACCGTAGCATACGGTTGCATACATTAAGAGTGGAGGACGCGTGCTGTTCGGAGTTTTAATTTATGAGGACGTGGAGCCGATCGATCTTGCTACATTTGGCGTGCTGTCGATGGCACGGCGCATTCGGCCCGAAATAGAGATTTGCACCATTGCCCCACGGGCGGGCATAACGAAATTGGCAAATGGGCTGCGCGTCCTCGCGGATTACGACTTTCAGACCGTGCCGCGCCTTGACCTTTTGATCGTAACCGGCGGACCAGGGTGGATCGATCAGAGTCGGTCGCGCGAAACACTGGCCTTTGTTCGACGCCATGCCGCGGAAATTCCGATCGTTTCCGTCTGCACCGGCGGCTTAATTCTCGCGGCCAGCGGGATCTTGAATGGCAAGTCGGCAACCACCAAGCGCGAAGTGGTTGCACCGGAGCTTTCCCCGCTTCAACGGTTGCGCGCCGAGTATCCAGACATCGACGCACAAGAATGCAGTCTCGTGGATGAGGGAAACGTCATCACGGGTGGCGGAGTTTCACTTTGCATCGATACGATGCTCCATGTTCTCAGTCGACTGTTCGGTCCCGAAATGGCTGCCGAAACAGCCAGAATTATCGAGTATCACCGGGCATGGGCGGCAAATCTAGAGCAGTTTCCCCCGCTCCTGAAAACAAAACCGTAATGGACGTCGATCCAGCTCAAAGTCATGGGTTATGGCTAATATGTTGCGCAAAGCTGTTACTCCGGTAATTTATGGTTCGCAGAAGACTTTTCCAAACAAGCAAATCGGGCGAAATCAGAGCGATGCACATGGCGACACGAAGTCACTTTAAGCGACGAGATTTCCTCACAAACACGCTGGGCATCGTGACGACGGCGTCCCTGTCCGCGTTTCCCGCCATGCGGGTCGCGGCTGAGTCGATGCTGACGACCGCTTATCCGGATCACCAAGTGAAATGGGTCGTTCCATATACAGCCGGCGGGGCAACTGATGTCATTTCACGCCTGATTTGTCAGCGGCTTTCGGAGAAGCTCAGGCAACCGTTCTTTGTCGTCAACGCGCCGGGCGCTGGCAGCAACGTCGGCACCCAGGAAGTGATAAATTCATCACCTGACGGTTACACGTTGCTCCTGATCAGCACTGCCAATGCCATCAACGTGTCGTTCGATAAAACTCTTCCGTTCAACTTTTCCAAGGAAATTGTCCCGGTCGCGGGGGTGGCGCGCATCCCACTCGTCATGGTCATCAACAACGACATTCCAGCTCACACTATCCCGGAATTTATTGCTTACGCGAAGTCCCATCCGGGACGCCTTAGTGTTGGCTCGTCTGGAGTGGGGACATCGCTCCATCTATCTGGTGAGTTGTTCAAATCGATGACGGGGATCGACCTCGTTCACGTGCCCTATAAGGGGTCGGCTCCCGCTCTCGCGGATCTGATGTCAGGTCAAATCCAGGTTATGTTCGATAATGTCACCTCTTCGGCGCCGCTGGCACGAGATGGCAAAGTGCGCGCGCTCGGTGTTACAACACGGCAACGATCTGTGTCGTTACCGGATGTCCCGCCGATAGATGGCAGTCTGCCGGGATACGAAACAAGTTCGTTCTACGGTGTTGGCGCTCCTCGGGGCACGCCATCAGAGATCGTCGATTTATTGAACAGGGAGATAAATCTCGCGCTTGAAGACCCTCAGATCAAACAGCAATTTGACGATCTCGGAGCGATTCCGATCACAGGAAGCGCGACGCAGTTCGCAGCCATGCTTGCCGCCGAAATCGATCAATGGCGCAAAATTGTTGAAGCATCCGGGGCAAAGAAGGATTAATGTTTGACTCGTAGGTGACGCCCCGCCGCACCACGCTTCTGTTAATTGGTTCATACGAAATGCAGGTCTGGATTAGTTTATGATCGATCAGGTCGGATCGCTCGCCGGGCTGAAAGTGATCGATCTCAGCCGCGTATTGGGCGGCCCTTTCTGCACACAGATCCTCGGCGATCACGGCGCGGATGTTCTCAAAATAGAACCTCCTGCCGGCGACGAAACGCGGAGTTGGGGGCCCCCCTTTATTGATGGTACGGCGCCATATTTCATCGGCGTCAATCGCAACAAGGAGGGTATGGTCGTTGATTTTGCGAACACCGCCGGCCAGGAATTGCTGCGGCGCCTTTTGGGCGATGCTGATGTCCTCGTCGAGAATTTTAAAGTCGGAACGCTCGATCGGTGGGGATTCAGCGATGTCGTCCTTTCGCAAAACTTTCCTCGATTGATCCACTGTCGTATCACCGGCTTTGGTGCGGATGGCCCGCTTGGCGGGCTGCCCGGTTACGACGCTATCATTCAGGCGATGTCAGGTATCATGAGCGTCAACGGCGAACGCGACGGCGGACCGTTGCGGGTTGGCTTGCCCGTGGTCGATATGGTCACGGGCATGAATGCTGCTTTGGGGATTCTTTTCGCGCTCTACGACCGCGCTCGAACTGGCAAAGGTCAAATCGTCGAGACCGCACTTTACAACTCCGGTTTATCAGTTCTTCATCCGCACGCTGCGAATTATTTTGTTTCCGGCAACCTTCCAGTGCGAACCGGCAATGCCCATCCCAACATAGCGCCTTATTCGCTTTTTGAGACAGGAACGTGCCCCATATTTGTTGCTGCGGGCAACGAGAGGCAGTTCCGAAAACTTTGTGAGCTGATCGCGGCGCCCCAGATGGGCGATGATCCGCGGTTTTCGACAAACGCAAGGCGTGTCGAAAACCGAGATGCCTTGGAGCAAGAGCTTGAAAGAGCTTTCGCGCGGTTCGATGGCGCGGAACTGGCGCAAATTCTGATCACCGCGGGTGTACCGTGCGGACCGTTGCTCTCCGTGCCGGAAGCGCTCGCGCATCCACACGCAGCACATCGCGGCATGATCGTAGATATAGGCGCCTATCGTGGTATCGGATCGCCAATAAAATTGTCTCGTACGCCGGCAACCTATCGACTGCCGCCGCCTAAGTTTTGCGACGGCGGCCAAGCGGATTCCGATGAGGTCTGATCCGGCAAATCAATGCGGGGGCCTATTCGCCGTCGAGCGGTCACATATGGCGGCTTATCCATATACCCGAGCCAACGACATTAGGCGGGAAAACGATGGGCACACAGGCGCTCTCTGCACATGAAGTCGTTGCATTTAATACTGCAGCCACTTCAGAGAACAAGATTCACGACGATCCAATCGCCCGCGCGCTCGGGTATCATGGAGCGCTGGTGCCCGGCGCCACAGTCTACGCCTACATGACGCACATGCCAGTAGCCCGTTGGGGCCTCGCCTGGCTGGAACGTGGTGAAGCCGAGTGCCGTTTCCGAAAGCCGGTGTACGACGGTGCGATTGCCCGCGTGACCGCGATCGAACAAAGCAATGGGCTGGCTCTTTCCGTCGAGAGCGCGGGCCTCCAATGTGCGACGGGCTATGCCTTCTTGCCTGAACATCGCCCGGCCACCTCCGGGATACATGCGCTACCGGCGAGCGTGCCTCCACTCGAACGGCCGAAGGCGAGTGAAACCAGCCTTGCGGTCGGAACTTCACTCGGGATTGCACCTTTGATTATCGACGAAGCAAACCTTTCGGACTATCTCGATGCAATTCGTGAAACAGACCCGATTTATTGCGCCGAAAAGGCGGTGCATCCAGGACAGATCCTGCAACTCGCAAATCGTGCTTTATTGCAGAACGTAATACTCGGCCCATGGATCCATCTCAGTAGCAGGGTGCGCCATTATGCTATCGCGCACGTTGGTGACCAACTAACTCTGCGCTCCAAGATAAGATCTAACTTCGTGGTAAAGGGTCACGCGACAGTCGAATTCGATGCCATCGTCGTAGCTAACGGGACGCAACCTGTTGCAGAGATCGACTATGTCGCTATTTGGCGGCCACGAAAAGTTACTGAATAGGGCCTAACAGGAAGACAAAGGGATCCACCCCGCCGACTGCATCCGCGCCGCTACGAAGCGCTTTTAATATCGCGACTTTTCGGCGGATTCCTGACGATCGAGTTCATGTTCAAGCGCTCTGATCTCGGTTTGAATTTTTTCCACTACTTTTGAATTCGCCGCCGTCAATTCGTTTCGTGCTGTGTCATCTTCTGGAAGTCCAGTGCTGCTCGCAAGAGATGCCTGATATTTTTTGATTGCAGAAATAACAATATGGCTTTCAGAAAGGGCTGATAAAATGTTTTGTCCCGAGAGCTGAGTGTAGCGCATAAAATAGTCTCCTAGCGTGTTCGACGGTTATGCGGTGAGTGGGTCGCCAAGATGAAGCATCAGATTTTCCTCGCAAGGCATCGCCTTGCTCTCCACTCTTGTTGTGCGGTCATCCCGGCAGCACGAGCCAGCGCCGTAGCTTGCGCCAACCCCACCTGGCCGACATAGGCACGAACCGTTTCGCAGTCCACGTGGGTCGACGCATCCCATCGAGCCTGAACCAAATCTTGCCTATCGGCCGCCGACCCGGGACTCGCGGTTGCGACGAAAATCGCAATTAACAGCGCAGTTTTCATCTCAGTCGCTCTCACCTTGTCGCGTGTATTTCATCAACGCACGGACTTGCGCGTAGCGGATCGTCTTCGATTGTCAGGGAGTTCTGCCCGTGTAGACAACAACCTCAACCTGATTTAGTTCAAATTTATAGTCGTCCATGCGAGGTCAAAGGCTGCCACCCGACACCCAGAGAGGTATTTTTAGCAAAGCCATCTGTGGACGGCGCCTGGGGCGGCAGCTAAGGGCCAATTGCAGACATCCCAACGGCACAGACCAGCCGATTGCGGCGTGATAGCCTTTCCAACAATAAAGTGGGCGCAATCCCTATGGGGTGGGTCAGACGAACTGAAAGCCGTGGGAGAGCCAGCGCCGGACTGGCTCAAGCGTCAATATCGCCGCTAAGCCCTGGTCTAGGCGTGTACTCATAAACGCCAGCGGTCTTGATGTCCGCTGTTGGGGGACAACCGGACATCGCAAAGCGATGTTCAATCGGTCGAAAATGACCCAACTGCGACATCGGTGGCAAAGATTTGCCGTGATGCACAACGCAGCGGTAGTGGTAGGCTTCTGCGAGTGTGAGGCTGTGCATGAGGCGACGGGAGTTCATCAAGCGGCTTGGCGGCGCGGCAGTGGCGTGGCCGCTCGCGGCGCGCGCGCAGCAAGGCGAGCGCATCCGGCTCATCTGTATGTTGGAGGGAATATCCGCAGACACGCCGAGCGCTCAAGCACGCTATACGGCATTCCTGGAAGGGCTCCAAAAGTTGGGCTGGACGCCAGGGCGCGATGTGCGGATCGAAGTTCGCTGGGGCGGGGGTAATGAAGCTGAGATACGAAGGTATGCGGCGGAGCTGGTCGCGCTTGCCCCGGACTTACTTGTGGCCGGTGGCGACGCCGCGGTAGAGCCACTCCTGAAAGCTACGCGCAGCATTCCGATTATATTTGTCATCGTCCCCGATCCTGTAGGCTCAGGCATAGTCAAAAGTCTGTCGCGACCGGGCGGCAATGCCACCGGCTTTATGATGTTCGAATACAACCTGTGCGGTAAGTGGTTGGAACTACTCAAGGAGATCGCACCAACCGTGACGCATGCGGCAGTTCTTCGCGATCCCGCAATCAGCGCCGGTATCGGCCAGTTCGCCGTCATCCAGTCTGTGGCACCATCCGTCGGCATCGAGGTAAGCCCAATCGACCTGCGCGAGCGAAGCGAGATTGAACCCGCCATAGCGACCTTCGCGCAGAAATCAAATGGCGGAATAATTCTAACGGCGAGTGCGACAGGGGCAGCCAACGCCAAGTTGATCATCGCCGCGGCTGCGCACTACAAGCTGCCCTCGGTATTCATTCAACAGCCTTTTGTTGCAGCCGGCGGATTGGTTTCATATGGGCCGAATTTTGCCGACCAATACCGACGCGCGGCAAACTACGCCGACCGCATATTGAAGGGCGAGAAACCCGCTGATCTTCCGGTGCAATCCCCGACCAAATATGAACTTGCGATCAATCTCAAGACTGCCAAGGCGCTTGGCATCAGCGTGCCAGCTTCGCTGCTAAGCCGCGCCGACGAGGTGATCGAATAGACGTTCCGATGTCGCCTAATGGCCCAAGACGGACATGCCGTGGTCCGCCCGGCGTTGTCCGCTTTGGGGAGGTAAGCCGACATCGCGCTTTTATGAGTTCGACGCCGCGGTTGCTTTTTCGAAGCCACAAAAAGAAAGACCGCGGCGGTCTCTCCGAAATTCGATCTTGAATTTTTCTAAAACAGCGCCGCCCGCGTCAACTCACTCAATTCCCTATTACTGCGGCGCAGCTTGCTCTGCAGCGACCACCCTGGGTGTAACAGGATACGACCGCAGTACATAGGTTGTAGCCGTCCTCATAGCCGTAATGGCAGCTGCAAGCGTCGTATCGGGGCAGGGGGGAGCTGTAAAGCGCATGATAATAACGTGGATGATAACTATGGTAGTAGCCATAACTAGAACCGATGCAACAGCCCGTTGAGTGAGCCGCGACCGAGGAAATAGCTAGACCAAACGACGCCAAGGTAAAGCAGACAAGCAATATCCGCATTTTTTCGCTCCCGCTGATAGAACTACCCTCGCCATGCAACATAGAAGGAAGTGCGGCCGAGTTCAATTGGGCTTCAGCGGTGTATACGTTCGCGCTCGTCGAATGAAGCGGTTCTCCACTTAGCGATTCCCGAGCACGATCATGCTGTATTTATTCATCAATCCGACCTCCGGTCGCCGCGTGGAAGGGGACCGTTAATCCTTCCACTTGATCGAGCAACCCATGGAAGAGGTCTGCTCCGCCGGGCCACGTCCGGTTTCGGTTATTTGCTTCATTGCTTCGAAAAGGTCGCGGCGGGCGCGCGGGAACGGAATCATACGCGAGGCATCGAGCCGTCCTCGATATTGCAGTTCATTTTGCGAATTAAAGCCGAAAAAATCCGGCGTGCATTGGGCATCATATGCTTTCGCCACCTCCTGCGTCTCATCGATGACGTAGGGAAACGTGAAGCCATGCTTCGCCGCGAACGTCTTCATATTTTCGAAGGAGTCCTCGCGATAACTCTCGGCATCGTTTGGCATGATAGCGATCGTGCCAATACCGATCTCGCGTAGCGCCCTGGCCTCTGTCACAATGCGGCTAATGCTTGCCTTCACGTACGGACAGTGATTGCAGATAAAGACAACAAGTGTTCCTTTTGGCCCACGCACGTCGGCGAGCGCATAGAGTTTTCCGTCCACGCCCTTGAGCGCGAAGTCCCGCGCCTTCCGACCGAAATCGCAAATACTCTTCTTCGTATCCACCATCGCGTCCTCACGAATTAGATTTTTCGGGGCCGCCTTGCTGAGCCCATTTTCTTTAGCCTTCAGGGCTAGAGTTGGGGGAATTACCACGGCAGTCTAGCAGAATGTTGCCGCGAAATAATAACGGGGCAGGACGCTGGGATTGAGCCCGGCCGCAGGGCCTATTTGCTGCCTTCAAGCGTGAACGATTCCAGGCGCAAAAAATTTGGTGCCAGATGCTTTTCATTTTCTAGGTTGCATAGAGCGGCGTCTTCACTTTCAAGCTGATCGCATTTTGCTATTGCCTTGAAGCCGGCGCTATTCATCGCGCCACGCAACGTCTTTTCGTCGTAAATGAAGGTATGTCCCCAATTTCTCACAAAATAATTTATAACGAAAACCTCGTTATCATCTGGAGCGTCGGAAATATAGGTATTCGCCAACCATTTCACGTAGTCGCGCTGTAAGTCGGATTTATTAGATCTGGTAAGGTCTACCAGAAAGGCCAAATTTGGCGTCGATATTCGGACCTTGCCGGATTTTTTGAGAACTCGGAAACATTCGGCGAGCATATTCACGCCGTCGCGGTATGAAATATGCTCGATAAAGTGCTCGCTGAAAATATAATCGAACGTTTCTTCTTTAAATGGGAAACGGTGCCTTGGATCAAGATGTATGACGGTGGGTAATTTAGAAGCGTAATCAGTATTGAGCCAGCCATCTAGTAAATGCCCGCTGCACCCGATGTTTAATTTCGGCGCGTCGGTTTGGGCGAGGTAACCCGCTACGATAACGCGGTCCGAAGGTTTAAATGGGTGCTTAATTCGCCGGCGCAGTCGTTGCGCTGGATCCAAAAGATCGAATTTTTCGAGAACACTTTTTGCAGCCGCTTTCATTATTCTCGGATACGACGATGTGGGGTGTTGGGATTATGAAAACGGCGCCGAACGGCTCGCAAGCTTCAATTACAGCCAGGATCTATATCATTTTGCGCCTTTGAGCCAATAGAGAATTCTAACCGCCGGTCGCGGAATGTCCGCCACAGACCGAGTGCCTGCCTCCCGGGCGTCTCCATCTTTAAGGAAGTACGATGCATCCTATGCCGGGACGCCACAAGTATAGTTTGGGTCCATGAAGTGCCTCGACGACCGTTACGCGTGGCGTCTAGGCCGCGTACTCATAAATCCGGTACTGTAAACGCGGCGCGCTGATGTCCGCTTTGCTCCGAAAGCGACGCAATTGCTGCGTCGCCGCGAAATGACGCGACGGGCCAGTAACGGGCATTCACCCCAAAAAAGAAAGGCCGCTCTGCGGCGGCCTCTCTCCATCCAGATTGAATTTAAGTTATTAGGCCGCGGCTAGAACCTGCGAACGCCTCTTGCGGCGCGTTAGATACCCGACAACGCCAAGGCCGCCAGCAAAGAGCGGTAGGGTGGCGGGGAGCGGGGTCGGGGTAATCTCCGGGGTCACCGTCACCGATCCAGTACCATCGAGCGTGAAGAACGCATTGGTGTTTGAGCTCGCCGTGGAATAACCAACTTGATTGAATGTGGGTGACGTTGGGAACGTGTTGACAAACAACCAAAAGTCATTCGACGGAAGTAAAATTTGCCCCGCGCCGTCGGAGATGCCTCCAACTACCAGTTCGTGCGCGGCATAAGTCACCCCATCAACGGTTTGGCTACTTGGTGAGTAATTGAAGGACAGCGAGGAACCCAATGAAATATTCAGGGTATTTAGCGCGATGCCGGACGTTGTGTCGGCATACGTCAGGGCGGGATCATATGTAATCGTGAATGAACCGGTTACCGGGTCCGTCGGAGGGGACAACGCCGGAGAGCCACCAGACGCTTGAAAGGTATTGGCGCTAAAAGTGACTAAATCGGTCATGGTGGCGGCACTGGCCGAGAGGGTCGTAACCAGCATCAAAGCCGAGCTTAGACCTATTACCGCGCGCACGGTCACCTCCGCCTTTAGTACATCCCTTACCCACAATGATATGGTTAATCTCGGAGAGTCAATATATCGGCCGCCGAACTCCGCGCAGCTGGTCGGCCCTGTGATGTTTGCTATGGGCATTTTCGATCGGGACGAAGCCAGCGGCAGGTGCTGCCATGTCCGCTGTGCCCCGAACCCGGAAGTAAACTGGCATGAGGACCGGCGCGGGTTGATGGCATCGCCCGGCGCGTGATTCAAGCTCCCAAACCGGAGCCTCGAATCATGCGCTTCGAACTCACCGATTATGAATGGGCCGCCATCAAGCCGTTCCTGCCGAACAAGCCGCGTGGCGTTCCGCGTGTAAATGACCGGCGCGTGCTCAATGGCATCTTTTGGGGCCTGCGTTCCGGAGCACCGTGGCGCGATCTGCCGGACAATTTTGGCCCGTACACCACTTGCTACAATCGCTTCGTTCGCTGGCGACGGGCGGGCGTCTGGGGTGGGATAATGAACACGCTCGCCGCCACGCATGACGCAGCCGTGCAAATGATCGATACGTCGATTATCCGTGTGCATCAGCACGCCGCCTGCATCGCGCGGAACAGGAGACAATCCATGGGCCGATCACGCGGCGGTTTGACCAGCAAGATTCACGCGCTGGTCGATACCAACGGCCTGCCGATCCGGCTCGCGCTGACAGCCGGTGAGGCGCACGACAACCGGCTCGCAGGCAAACTGTTGTCTCGCCTGAAGTCGGAAACAATGCTGCTGGCCGACCGTGGTTATGACGCTGACTGGATCAGAGCCCTTGCCGCCGAGAGGGGCGTCTGGGCCAACATTCCACCAAGATGCAATCGCATCGAGCCAATCTGCTTCGGCCCTTATCTCTACCGCGCTCGGAACTTGGTCGAGCGGTTCTTCAATAAGATCAAGCAGTGTCGGCGGGTCGCGACACGCTACGACAAGCTCGCGGCGAACTATCTCGCTTTCATCCAGCTTGCATCCATCAGGCTATGGCTGCGCGTTAATGAGTCCACGCCCTAGACACTCGATAACGACACAAGGGCGGCAAGAGGACCCGGCGGCTACATCTCGGTTGGGAGCGTTTCTTGGTCTCGACCCTCGTCGCGAGAAAATGTCGTCAGCCGCCGCAATATAAAACCGGGCATACTAGGGTTTAAGGACGCGACCATACGTCCAAGGCTCGGACGCCAGTCTTCGTACGCGCGCGCGGTTCTTGTAAGGCGCATAAAAACGTCGCGCTCTTCCCAGACATTGAGCCCAAGCAAATCTCTTTGAAATTGCTCCGCACCTTTCGTGCTCGCGCCATCCGCATCAAATTTCCAATTTCGACTTTGAGCGTATTCCATCGCCTTCTTCACAAGGACTTTTTGCGTGTCACGATGAGGCTTGTTTTCTCCATTAGAGTGCGATCGCGTCGACATCCAATAATACATTCGCTCGCCAGCGGGATCGCAGATACAGGCTATGGCTCCGTCGTACTCATGAGCCCATTTCTTGCGGACGGCAATTATATACATCTGCTTTCGGCGGACGCCTTCTTCGATCAGCTTACCGGCAACTTCGATTGGCCAATGGATCTTCTTTCGCGCAGCGCGTAAATTGTTTCCATACAGCATCAGAAATTGGTTCGCGTTTATTTCTTCTATATGAAGCTGGCGGTTAGCAGAGTTTATCCGTCTCCTGTGAACTCCGCTCTTGATCCCACTTAGCACGTCGGGATCACCCGGCGGGCGCAAATAGCTCTTATGCGTCTGATGCGTGAACCCTGCCTTTTGAAAGGAGCGCCTGATGTGTTCAGCGTTTTGACCTCTGGAATCGAAAACGAAATGAAATGAAGTTCCTCTCGGCAGTCGAGCAATCAACTCGTCAATCACCCCGCATTGTTCTTGAAGATCGAGAATCGGGCTGATCGTGAATCCCGACAAGTGAGATAGCGGCGGATTATAGCCAAACGGCAAGCCTAGTCGGTTTCGACGGATCCAATAGCGAAAACTGCCCTTTAATAGGCCTTTGGTGCCAGTGACCGTCACCGACTCGCAGCATTCGCCTGCGATTTTAAGCCACCAGTTTTGGAGGAAAACAGGCCGGGGGCCTACATTTATGCGCTGATGGGGCAGAACGATATGTTCGTTCATAAAGTGTTTTTTTCATATGCTGAGCCGCCGCGAGTATTTCACGTGACTCTTTCGTTTTGGTTACGATTGCATATGAAATTCGCGCAGTTCTTATTGCACTTTTTCTGAAACAAACCCTGCTCATTGCAGAGCTCAACGACATTGAAACAGGTGACGATGCTGCCCTTCAGGCGCGTCGGACGCTTCGCCGTTTTCGATCACGAAGACTCTGATGGTTGGTCATTTTGACGCAGACGAATGTACAGGGATTCGTGAGCATCAAGATACTTTGACCAAGAAAACTTATTCGCAAGCCGTGCCTCTCGTTGCAACAGGAGATCGCGAGGCGGTGAAATGGCAATTAGTTCTCGCACCGCATCAGCAATGCGCGAAGGCTGTCCGACAGGAACCACACGGGCACCAACGTCGTTCGCGCTGATCAATCTAATTGCGCCAGTGTCTGTGCCCACCAACAGAGGCACGATCGATGCGGCTTCGATATAGGCAAGACAGAATCCTTCTTCGTGAGAAGGCTGTAGGTAAACGCCCGAACGTCGCAGTGCCTCATTCTTCTCCGCGTCCGTTGCGTTAACGAAAATTCGAACGGAGTCGCGAAGTTCAAGTTTTCTAATCGTCGCCTCCAAGAAGCGCGCATAGCTCGGATCACGCATTTCCCCAATTATATTATACTCTATTTTCGGGAAGCCGCGACGAAGCTCAGCAAGCGCCATCAGCGCATCATGGTAACCTTTAGAGTGTGCGATTCCTCCAATCGTCAACATGCAGAGCGGCCTCCCTGACATGGCAACGTGCGATGAGTGATTGACGTTCTCTGCGGCCTCGTAGCCGAGAGGAATGAGGGAAACGCGGTTCATGGGTTGTCCATAGCGCCTGAGAACATCTTCTATAAGATGGCTATGAACTACAGCGTGCGAGATGAAGCCTTTGCGAAATAGATATTTCCACGCGCGGGTGTTTGCGGCAAAGCGCAGTGAGCGGGCCGCGTAATAGGCGGTATCGTTCCAATGCAAATACTGCAGCTTACGCTCATACGGCGGCACTGAATGACAGGTGAGGATCCATGGCACCGATCTCAACAGTGGTGCAATCTGCGTAATTCCGCGGGAGCTCATTGCCATTACGTGAACTAGATCCGGTCTGAATGCGTTGACTGCTTCTCGCAATCGCAAAGATAGGCTTCTGTCGATCGGCAACGAGAGGGCAAAGTGCTGTACGGGTTCAGTGCCCTCTATCGGGATATCGCCCATAAACGCCAACTGGTGACCACGAGCTCGCAACCCGCGAATTAGCCGCGCCGTCTCCACCGGGACTCCACCGCGCATGAACCCTGTGACGTCGCTAACAACAAGAATGCGCATCAGAAGAATCCGATGAAATGAATCGGGAATTCCCAGTGAATCGCTTTGGTCCAAGCGGAATAGCGGGCTTCCTCGAATCCTTTGCAGGAAGCGACCATGTAAGGGTCAGCGTCGGATCCCGGCGTTCCGATGGAGAGATAGCCAATCATTGGCATCGCTGCGCGCGTGCGGCGAGCGGCCATACGACTGTTGAGCTAGCATTGACTTTAACGAAATCACGCCGTTGCATCTGCCGCCCCCAGCCCAGACCACGCGAACAGCTAACACGTCCGCGCTGCTAGGCATTATCGTGGCCGCGCTAATAGTTAATTTATGGGGGCTGGGATCCAACAGAGGCTTGCGCCACAGAATGTCTTGGCCCACCTTCACTCGTTGACGTGACGGGGATCGGGCGTTGCCGCTACTCGATCGCTGTTTGCTTAATTGCGTGCGATCTGGCCATTTTCGACCTGTATTTTGACCTTTTCTTAACCGCCACGGTCCAACGTCTTGTGGACCTCGATGCTGCAAATCCTTGCTGTTTCTTCTGCGCAATCCAATGCGCCTCAGTCGGGTTCGGCATGGGCAAAAGCGACCGAGCTATCACGCAAAGCTTCGGGTGTCTTGCTGCCGCGCCGTCACGCGCCGCCTCAGGTGGTCTACTGGGAAATATCTGCTGTCATTCGGCAACAGTTATCTGGTGACTGACGTTCGCACGCGGCAGCTGGTTTGGAGGCCGACGGAGCAGCACACCATGACTTGGTACATAAAATCGCAGACGAGCCCTCCTGATGCTGTCCAGGTGATTCTATGTGACACGCCGCGGCAGGTGGTAGAGACGCTTGCCGATCAGCGGTCTAAGGGTCGTATGGCCTGGATCGAGGATATTGAAGGCCGGAAAGTAGAGGAGGCTGTGTTCGTTCCAGCAGGGCAGCTGATGCCGGCGCAGTCCTAGGGCGAGAAACGCCCGACGTTGGATCCAACATCGCCGCGAGCGACGGTTATCACCGCTGGGATGGTCCGCCGTTTCTGGAAGCGGATGGCTGTTTCGCAAGCTGGGGGGTTGCCAGCTACCACTGCCGAATTCGCCACTAGTGAAAGCCCGTATCCGTCACAGGTCGCCTTGGCACGTCCCACAACTGACCGGGATGCGACTTTTCCCAGGTCTGGTGAGTAAGAAAATCGTCTAAGGCACTCTTGACGTTCTTGTCACGTGAGACCGGATCAGTGGCCGCCTTGGGGTCATTGATCAAGTTATGGAGCGTCTGCCGCTCCAACGGACTGATGTTAAGAACGGCCGCTCTATGTTCCACGTGTTGAACTGTCTGCAGATACGAGTAATCTTCTTCAGATAGACCTTCTGCCAACGCAGATCCTGTGACAGCAAAAAATCCAGTAACGACGCCCAGGACGATCCAGCATGATTGTCTCGATAGAATTTGATCCCGCATTTTGCGATGTCCGCTGACTTAAGCGAACATAATAGCACGGCCGCAATGCCAAGTGTTGCGCAAATCAGCGCAGACTCCGCCGTTAAGGTTGCGAAATAAGGCCATTCCGGCGGTTTCGTTGGCACTACGATGTCAACGCGCGCAGGTCAGTTGAGACCCAGGCCCCGTTTGTGCTGGGTTGCGGCGTGGGGATATTGCCGCTGGCGTATCCTTTTGTGGCAGCTCGAAACAGGGGCCCAGTAATCGTTTTGTTCGGCCCTAAAACCCAAGAAGCGCTGTTATCGCCTACGAGAAAGCCGCCGATCGGATTCATGGCGATCGCTACATTGACCGCCCCGAAATCATCGCTAAGCGCATCATCGCCGCAGCACAGATGGGCGAGCGTGATCCCAACAGACTTTGCAGAGCAGCACTCGCTACGATCCGCCCAAGCGTGTTCTTGATCATGCCAATGGAAGGCCCATGCAGTTCGTTGCACGAACGTGCCATCGGTATCGGCGCTGGCAGTGACCGAAACGCCGTGGAGCGAAAAGTTTTACAAGCTCTCCGACTGCTGCGTCACGCCATTCTCGCAATCTCGGCCTGGATTTGTTGCACCGCGTCATTCCCGAAAGTGGTGTGGAACGCGCTCGGTGGAACCCATGGGACGCCGTGAAATAAGAACCTGAAACTCGGAAGGTGTCGTGTCTGACGCGCCGGGATAACTAAATGTGCGGGTTGCTCAGAAAAGCACCGATGATCGATTTTTGCACTTGCCTTCAATGCGTTGGTCGCTTGCGTGCAACTTTCTTACGCGGAACGTGTGCACACCAGTTGTGTTTGCACAGCAACAGTCTGGCGGAAAATCGCCGAAAACACGTAATAAAACTAGCTATTCGCGGCACGAATTGCCAGAAAAATGCGGCGTAGAAGATGCGCTCCGGCTTTTTGCTGGGCCCCGAAATCGTATCCGCGTTTATGTTGCGTGGGAGTCCGCCATGCGATTGGCCTATCTCATACTTCCGTTGACGGCGGCCTTCGGGGTGTCAGCAATTCCGATGGTGCATCAGGCTAAACCTGAGCTGCAAGCAGCATCGGTACTGATCGCCGAAGATCAACAGGCCATCTCGAACGAGCCAGCTTCACTGCAGATCCTAGTTACCCCGGCGCCGCAAAATGAATCTTTAAAAGTCGTAGGGCTTGCCGCAGGAGCGCGGTTGTCGGCCGGCGTCGTCGTCGAGGGTTCTAGTTGGCAATTGCCAGCGCGTGATCTCAATAGCGTGTCGATTTACCCTCCCGCGGACTATGTCGGCACCATGCATGTTATGGTTGCACTATTATCGCAAGATCAGAAGCTTCTAGGCCTCCGTCCGGTTCGACTACAGTGGATCGCCAAGAATTCGGACTCAGCACAAGCCGGCAGCCCGACCAAATCGGGATATACGAACGCCGTTGCCGTGCCGCCAACAGACTATGGCGAAGATGTCGCGATGCAAAAAGTGGACTCATCACAACTCGGCGATCAAACCAATTCGATAAACACGAACGCTGTGGCTGTTCAGCCGACAGACCATGGTGAAGATGTCACAACGCAAAAGGCGGACTCATCACAGCTGGGCGATCAAACCAATTCGGTAAACAAGAACCCCGTGGCTGTTCAACCAATCGACCATGGTGAAGATGTTGCGACGCAAAAAGCGGACTCATCACAGTTGGGCGATCAAACCAATTCGATAAACACGAACGCCGTTGCTGTTCAGCCAACAGACCATGGCGAAGACGTCGCAACGCAAAAAGCCGGCTCATCACAGCTGGGCGATCAAACCAATTCGGTAAACACCAACGCCGCAGGCCATGGTGAAGATGCCGCGATGCAAAAGGCGGGTTCATCAAAGCTCGGCGAGCAAACCAATTCGGTAAACATGAACGCCGTGGCTGTTGAGCCAACTAAATCCGGCGAGGATGCCGCGGTCCAAAAGGCCGACGCTGCACTTGCCCTAATCCGAGAATTAGGCATTGATGGAACGCGGGGAAAAATTCGGCTCCGTAACTTGCTGACGCGCCATATTCAAAGCCAATTGCCGCAATCGCCGCTTCCTGATCGTAGCTTAAATCCAAGGCCGTACGAGTTCGGACAAGCTCGACTATGAAGTGAGGCAGCCAGCCGTACGTCACTACCGAACGGAAGTTCTGGCGCGATGTCGAGAATGACGAGTCCTGGGGGCCGCCATCTAAAGTCGCACGGCTTTGCATAATTTCTCGAAGAGCGCAGGAAATCCTGCATCATTCGGCAACCGGAGTCGGAGCTTTACCGAAGGCTCAGTTCGAGGATCCACAATTGTGAAGGTCATCTCTTTGCCAGGCCAAATTGCTTTGAGACAAAGCCTTTCTTCATTCACGCTTAAACAAACAGCATCTTCTTCTAAACCTGCTTGCGCCGTGAAGACGCCGCCTTGAACCATGGGTGATTTCTCTGTTCCTAGACCCGCTTCCGAACTAACCAGCCCGACATGAAAAGGAGCAGGTATCATCCCCGCCTCGGGATCGAGTGGTTCACGGAAGAATGGCGCAAGGAACTGAGTTGGTCGGAAGGAGAAACGGACGTATGGTTGAAGTTTGCCGTTAGCAAACTTATTAACGTTGCACTTTATTCGAAGAGACACGGGTGTTATTTCGCGGGATAGCCCCTCGAATTTATAACCGCAACTCAGCGTCTCGCCATCAAGGCGCCACTTGCGATAGTACACTCCTCGACCCGTCCGGTCTTTTTCATCAACACCGCCACGGTTGAATAAAGCGCTGAAAAGCCTCATTGGGAAACGCCCCCGTATCCCTATTCGACCTTAACTGAACCAGCCTAGCCTCCGATACAGTGCAAAAGCCGAGCCACTATGCATTTCGGCCGGGCGGCCTGTGCAATGGCCTTGCGCGAATGAAATGACCTTGAGATTCCTGGTCAGATTGCCCGGAGATGTGAGGCTTAACCGCTGGGTCTTTCCCCAGAAGCGGACCTTGCCTACGCGAATACCTCACGTCTTGAGGTCTCTCCTGCGACCGCCACGTTACGTTCGTAGCGTCGCTCGGAGTAGCGTGCTCTACGGGCACAGCGCGTGATCGGCCGAGGATGCAATTTTATTTGCGCGCGCAACCGCCAATCTTGGGTGCTTGCTTTTGACTATCGCATTATCGCAACGCGCTTGTCGCGGACGACGAAGCGTCGATAATTCTGCGAGCACCTTGACGAACTGAAACTTGCTGAGCCGCCGATCTTACAAGCGACCGAGCGTAGGCGCTGACCACGAACAGCGGGTATCTCGCACCGAGAGACACGTGACACGTCCTTTTTAAGATATCGAGCGTGCGACTATGATCGCCGATCTGATACTTAATTTCCCGATGCGCCCACTTGAAGGGGTTCATTCGACTATCAAAAGTAAGTTGGTTGAGCAGTGGCTCCCAATTTGTGTAGACATGCCGCTCGGTGTCGATTAGTCGGGTCACACCGCGATTGGACGTAAAGCTCCTCGCGTCTTCCGGCCGCTCGAAAAGCACGCTCAAGCCGACCGCGTTGTTCGGATCGTGGTGCGGAGAGATCCTAAATCGATCGCTCTTGCTGAGTTGGTGCACCAATGCTTGCCGTCGATTTCGTAAACGCTTTAAGAAGGGGTCCAATCTTGGGAGTTGCGCATAAAGTACTGCCCCGGTGAGCTCAGAAACTCTGAAATTGACACCGGCGAAAATTGGCTCGTTGAATTCATCTCGATTGCGTCGGGCGAAGGTCCCCACATCATGATAAATCCGAGCACGGGCAAATAGTTGATCGTTACTGGTGATAATCGCTCCACCCTCGCCAGAGTTCATATTTTTGTTTCGAGTGAAGCTGAACGCGCCAATATCGCCGATCGTGCCGACCCGCCGGCCTTTGTAGCTGACGCCAACGGCCTGGCACGCATCTTCGATGACAACTAGCTGGTGTTGCTGAGCGATCGTCATTATTGCGTCCATATCGCAGACAAGATTTTGCATATGGACGGGGATGATCGCCTTCGTGCGCGGCGTGATTTTTCGCCTAATATCGGCAACGTCGATTGTCAGCGTTTCATCAATATCAACGAGCGTCGGGGTTGCGCCAACCGCCAAAGGTGCGACCGCCGTTGATATCCATGCATAGGCCGGGACAAGAACTTCATCACCTGGACCGACACCGGCGGCCACGAGCGCAGAAATTAGTGCGCTAGTCCCGCTGTTGACGGCCAGTACGTGGTTTGCGCCTAGTTTTCGTGCAAGCAGCGTTTCGAATCGGTCGGTAAAGCCGTCGCCTCCCGCATCATTGCGATTGAGGCGTCCACTTGCGATCACGCGCCCGAGGGCAGCGAATTCCCGGATCCCAACACCGTTCACAACAATGACTACGCCACTTTTACAATTACCACTCGGACGAGTATGCACCCGATCAAGAGCGCTCGCAAGTCACCAGCGTCCTTGCACAATCCCTTGGCCGTTTGCCCCTGATTTGCTCTTCGTGAGATGTTTTGGGATGTGCCCGCCGGACGTGCGACACGATTTCCGCTTTGGGGCGGAAGCGGACGTTGGGAGCTCTGCTCTTGTTTTAATCCCCAGCATGAGCCGCCGCGCAAATCGGGAAATAGCTCGCGTACAGTTCGCTTTGTGGACAGGCAGGTGCGATGGTATTTTTAGTAGCTCGCATTCACGATTGGAATTGTTGCCGTCCCGAATCGCAATACCAGTTGATACTCTCTCCATTATTCTTAATTCTGCCGTGAAACTGTGGTAACGATTGTCTTCAGTGCAATTCCGGGGATTGCGCAGACCTTGTCACAGGCACGCAATGAATATGTCACCCCCGTTGAGCGCTCTGTTCGTTGCGCCGGTTGAGCATGACTACGGCGCTTATCATTCGGCACGCTTTGATTATGTTATCCGCAAGTGCCTAAACTATAAGCCTTCGCCGAACACGACCGTTCTGGATATTGGTCGCGGTCCCTTGACGTTCAAACTTTGCCAAAATTATAAGCGCGTAACCAGCCTTGGCTTTCGGCTAACCTCCGCACAGGAAGACGCTTTGCGGTCAAAGCCTGGTTCATTGAATTTTCCCGAACACATAGAGTTCGATTTGAACAAGTCGCTGACTGTTGAGCGGCTTGATCGAAGGGATAAATTTGAACTGATCGTATTCGGAGAGACGATCGAACATCTCGTGACGCCTCCTGAAGCTGTCCTAAAATTTCTCAAAACCCTTTTGGCAGATGACGGAATTATCATTTGTCAAACGCCGAACGCTGTAGCATTGCACAAACGGATAAAAATGCTGTTCGGATATAATCCCTACCAACGCCTGCGTTTCGAGACATTTAACCCGGGCCATATTCGAGAGTACACAAAGCAAGAGCTGGACGAAATTGGAGAGAGTGCCGGTCTCAAAGTGATCGAACATGAATATCGTGATTATTTTGGAGTGGAGGGAAACAGAGTTCGGCATACTGCCGTTGCGGCGTCCAAAGCCATATCGATGGTCATCCCTTCGTTGTCTCGTGGTCAAACGATTATCTACGGGTAACTCGACGCGGGCGCCCACCGTGAGAGGTTAGGGAGCTAGGTGCGCAGTTCGACCGCGGCCGCCCAACAGACCGTGGGATGGGACCAGCCTACTGTTCCCAAATAGTGTTTATCGACAATGTGCCGCTGCCGTCCAAGGACGGCGACCTAGGCGACGCCCCGGACGACGTCAGACGCGTGCGGCGCGTTGGCTCGCCGATCGCGGCTCGGCGACGGAGCGCCGCCGCATGAGTTCGCGTTCCCAGGCGAGCGCGTGCGTGACGATCGTTGCAAGATCGTCGAAACGCGGCTGCCAGCCGAGCGCCGTGCGCACCCGTTCGCTCGCCGCAACGATCTGCGCCGGATCGCCCTCGCGCCGCGGCGCCATCTCCGCCTTGAAGTCGACGCCGGCGATGCGTTTGACCGTGTCGATCACTTCAAGGACCGAGAAGCCATGGCCGTATCCGCAATTGAGCGTCAGCGACGGCCCGCCCGAGCGCAGATGACGCAGCGCGTCCGAATGTGCGCGCGTAAGATCGCTGACGTGAATGTAATCGCGGATGCAGGTGCCGTCCGGCGTCGGATAATCGGTGCCGAAGACTTGCAGCTTCGGCCGCAGCCCGAGCGCGGTTTCGGCGGCGACCTTGATCAGATGCGTGGCCGCCGGGCTCGATTGGCCGCTGCGGTTCTGCGGATCGGCGCCGGCGACGTTGAAGTAGCGCAAGATCACATGCGTGAGGCCATCGTGCGTCGAACTATGGGCGCGGCCGGCATCGCCGAGCATGATCTCGGTCATCAGCTTCGACCAGCCGTAAGGCGAGATCGGTTGTGTCGGTGCGTCTTCGGAAACTGGAATAGTCGCCGGATTGCCGTAGACCGCAGCCGTCGAGGAAAAGATGAAATGGCGCACGCCGGTCTTGACCGCGCACTCCATCAGCGCGCGCGAATTGGCGGTGTTGTTGCGGTAATAGCCGAGCGGATCGCGCACCGAATCCGGAACGACGATCGAGGCGGCGAAGTGGATGATCTCACCGACGTCGTGCTCGCGGATGAGCTTGCTGACGAGCGGCTGGTCGCCGGTCTCGCCGACAATGAGCGGCACGCTATCGGGCACGGCCCAGCGGTGTCCGGTGGAAAGATTGTCGAGCACGACGACGCGCTCGCCGGCATCGCTCAGCTCATTCACCATCTGGCTGCCGATATAGCCGGCGCCGCCGGTGACCAGGACCGTCATGGACTCGCTCTCATAGGGTCGCTCTCCAAGGGCGCGATCTTACTAATTCGATCTTAGCGCACAGGCAATTATCCTGAGACACCAACCCAAATTATCGTGAACGCCCAGCGCCAAGGCGAAATAGCCATTTCTGCGCGCAGGTTTTGCGGAAAACTTAGGCACCGGTCCGTCGGCTGGTCACCCGGGGCTGGTAATTGTCTTTTAGACCTCGACGGCGGTCGAGGCGGTAAAATGCATACGATGACAGAAGCCGATGCTGTTCGTGCCGGATAAGATCGGCGGCGTGAGGCGATCGCGCGCTTGGTTGGGTAGATTCAGAGGAGAAGCAAAGAAGCGCGCCAAGTGATCGATTTGAACGCCTGCGAGCCGGTGGCCGGAACGACCCCTCGCTAGTAAAATGTTACCGAGTAAGGGAACTGCACCGAAAATCTGCCATTTTTAGCGGTCTAATCGCGCGCGATCGGTGCTCCTAATTATGCTTGCAGATGCCTTTGGAAAGGCCCTTGGGCAGGTGTTAGGGATCTTACGTCACACACCAATCTTGGGATGAGCTTATGCGTTGCATAATTGCGCTTTGCATTGCCTTCATGATGCTGACACCAGCACGGGCTACGGACCCTTACGAAGATGCAATGGCTGCGTTACGTACAGGCGACTTCGTGGCCGCCAGCAGGCTCCTCCAACCTTTGGCTGAAAGCGGCGATGCCGACGCGCAGCTCCATCTCGCCGAAATTTATTATAATGGCTTTGGGGGACCGAGGAACTTCGGCGCCGCTGCGAAATGGTACAGTCGGGCCGCCAACCAAGGCAAACATCCAGCTCAGTGTCTCCTGAGCGGTCTTTACGAAGCGGGCGAGGGAGTGCCGAAAGACGCCGTCACTGCCATGATGTGGTTGGACGTTGCCGCCGCGCAAGGATACGAAGAGGCGTTAGAACAGCAGGGGATCCTCGCAAAGCATATGACCTTGGAGCAAATTGACGAAGCGAAGAAGCGTGCAGACGGATGGAAGCCCGTCCCTGAGCGTGCCGCCGGCATATCGCAATGAATGCGGTGTTTCGCCGTTACGGACGCTAAGACCGCCGCCGCTCCCGCGGCTTCCGACACTTAAGGCCATCGCGCGCGAAAAATACGCGTCCGACCTCACGCCCCAGCGTAACGGCTAGAGACGTCGCCCCGGCGGTCAACGCGCTGGTTCGACCGGCGATTCCGTAATATCTTCCGGAGTAAGGACTTGGACTCGAAAGCGTTTGAGGACGAAAATTTGGTCGATGAGCGACCAGAACGGCGCCTTGCAGCCATTCTTGCTGCCGATGTTGCAGGCTATAGCCGGCTTATGGGTGTCGACGAAGAAGGCACCCTTGCCAGCCTAAAGGCGCATCGCCGCGGACTACTCGAACCAAAAATCAAAGAGCATCGCGGGCACATCGTCAAGACCACCGGGGATGGCATGCTGGTTGAATTTGCCAGTGCGGTGGACGCGGTGCGTTGCGCGGTTGAAATCCAACGCGGCATGGTCGAGCGCAATGTGCAGGTCGAGCCGACGAAGCGAATAGAGCTTCGAATGGGCATCAATGTTGGCGACATCATCAAAGACGGCGACGATATATTTGGCAATGGCGTCAACGTTGCGGCGCGGCTTGAAGCCATCGCCGACAACGGCGGGATTTGTATTTCTCGGCAGGCGTTGGATCAGGTCGAAGACAAAGTTCAATTGTCTATCCGCCGACGAGGGCTTAAAGATCTCAAGAATATCGCCAAGCCCATTGAAGTCTACTCAATCGATTTAGAGCGGCAAGTTGGCGCGGCCGACGTCGATGCCAAAACTATAGACCTTAAGAAATCGCAAGTTGCTGATCGTCCCGGTTGGTTACCGCGGAAGACTTGGCTTGCAATGCTGACGCTCTTAATCGGGGTCGCCGCGGTGTGGTGGAGCACCAAATATGGCTTGATGCCGACGCTCGGTACGCGTCAGGTCACAGCGCTTTCGCTGGAACGCGAGCAGCAACTCAGGCCCGCGGACACATTTGAGGAATGCGATAAATGTCCAGAGGTGGTGGTGATCCCGTCTGGAAAATTCCTGATGGGGTCAAACAAGTTCGACATAGAGAGTGGTTTTGCTGCCGCTAATGAGAAGCCGCAGCATGAGGTTGCCATAGCTCAACCCTTTGCCGTCGGCCGCACGGAGGTCACGCGAGATCAATTCGATGCGTTCGTGCGCGTGTCTGGCTATAAATTTGGCGACCGGTGCTATACTTTTGAAAACAGCGTGCCGCAGGAGCGTGACAACCGTTCCTTCCGCAATCCGGGATTCACTCAGACGGGTGCCCACCCTGCTGTTTGTATTAACTGGACTGACGCACGGGCCTACGTCGAATGGCTTTCGCGGTTGACTGGCAAGCCCTACCGTCTGTTATCGGAAAGCGAATGGGAATATGTCGCGCGGGCGGGAAGTGCACAGCATTACGGTTTCGGCAACGATGCGGCAGATCTGTGCAGATTTGCGAACGGCGCCGATCGCTCCGCAAAAACTGCAAAGTTACCTGCCGACTATGCTTATATGGATTGCACGGACGGTTTCCCCTTTACGGCGCCCGCGGGTTCGTTCCATGCCAACGCGTGGGGGTTATTCGACACTCTTGGTAACGCCTGGGAATGGGTCGAGGACTGTTACGCCGACGATTATACGGCCGCGCCTCGAGATGGCACGCGGCGAGAAACCGCGGACTGCGAAAGTCGGACAGTGCGTGGCGGGTCGTGGTACAGCAACGCGGTGTCGTTACGTCCTGCGGTTCGTGCCAAAGCTTCTCCCTCCGAAAGGCACGACGATGTCGGCTTCCGGATTGCAAGGACATTGGCGCAGTAGGGGATTCTCGAGTTAGTAGCTTCTTCAGCACTTGATGTTTTTGAACTCTACCCGCCGATCCAGCGCATCGCTCGTGTCATCCTTACCGGTACCAATGATCATCTCGCGGGAACCTTTGCCGGCCGCGATCAAACGATCTTTCAGCGAGGACTCGGCGGTTTCCAGTTGATCTTTGACGTATTCGGCGCGCAGTTCCGATAGCCGGTCATTCAGTGCTGCGAGGCCAGTGGCGCTGGTGTGACCATCAATTTCCAGGCAGGCCTTCGCGGCAGCCGCGCGTTCGGCGATTTTTCCGAGCCACATTTGATAAGGCGCCCTAATTCGCGGATCGGTAGCAAATTGCGTCGACCCGGGCCGGAACAGGAACTTTACTGCGAGGCGATCGCCCCTAAGCCCATAGTCGATGAGATTGCCGAAGGCGTCTGCTGCATCTTTGCGGCGGTGCAGCGCATAGTCGGAGAGATATATGCCGTTAAGTACGCGAAGCTGCTCGCCGCCCGGCGTGCGGAACGCACTACGATAGACATCGAGCGCATCGCTGTATCGTTTAGCATTGTAGGCGTCAGTTGCGTCTTCGATCAAAGAGGCGACCAGAATGCGGTCTGCATAAGCCTGAACGATGGGGTCGCCGGGCTTGGTACCCTGGCAACTTTTTATGTATGCCCCGGTAGCAGCGTCGTTGGTAAATGCAGGACTGTCGACAAAGAACGAGGTCGGTGTCACATCGACCCCCTCAGGCAGCGCCCGCGCCACTCCCTTGGAGATGATCTTCTTACTACTAAGGTCTGCGAGCGCAAGGCAAATGCGAAAGACATCGCGTGGGCCCTGCGCCAATCCGGCATTGTTGATCGCGGTAAATGTACCGATCAGAACAACAGGCGATTTGGCGATAGCTTCTGATGTGAAAGGAACGACTTGGAAACGTGGGTAACTGCTTTTGACGAGATCAACAATCCGCTTCCCCATCGTTTGGGTGGCGCTGGACTGCACGCCGCTGTTACCATCAATGAGCGGATCGATGGTCAGAGCAATCCGGTTTGGTGCACCATCTAGATTGGCTTTTGAAAATAAGTCATTGGCCGCGCTTAAAACGGCGGCGTCGAATGGCTTCGGTGTTGGCGCGGGAGCGACGACCGCGGGTGGTGGCGAATTGGATACAGGGCCGCCCGCGGTCGGAGGGCTGGCGCCCTGTGCATAAGCGGCGCCACCGAAAATGCCCGTGAGGGCCGCGGATATGAGAACGTGTAGGGTGCATCTCAAGAACATAACACTCTCCCGAAAATTGCTGCCGCTACTTTGGATTTCGTACGAACCAACGAAATCCGGTTGCGGGCCGTTACTTCGCGCGATCACGCGCCACGCTTAGTGTGTTAGTCGAATGATCCGCGAGCCCAATGGCGAAACGATGAAGCGTCGCCGCCGTGATTGTCCATCAGCTCGAAAAAGTCAACGCCGCGGTCTTGTTGGTATTCTAGTAAGTTGAAAAAAAATCACAATGGCGCGCGTAATTGTTCTTGGATTATTGCATCCGGTATTTGCCGCCTCCGCCGCCAGCCGGGTAGCCCTATCTCGCCCGCTAAGTTTGCGGCTCATTCTCGACCGTCTGGGGCATCGGACGAGCCGCACGCGTACACCGAACGATCCACTCGGCATCGGCAAGGGAGCGCAGGTTCATGATCTCTGACGCTGTTATGCGGAGGTTAAACTGGCGCTCCAGGGCAGCAATGAGACTTATATGTGCAAGCGAATCCCAGCCATTCGTATTGTCGGGCGTCGACTGGAAGGTCAAAGTGGATAGTGGCACGTTGAAGGTTCGTGCGGCGATTTCCAACACTTGCTCCCGAATGTCGCCGGTCGAATCGATTTTCCGGTGCGCCCTCTCTGCGGCAAGAATCTTAACGTCATCGAGGAGCACTTTGCCAGCCGGACCGCGGGGGAGGTCATCGAGCAAATAGACGGCGGCGGGCACTTTTTCCGCCGACAAGGAGATACGGCAATGAGACATAATGGCGTCTGCGTTCAGACCGCTATCAGGGGCGACGACAACGCAGGAAACAACAATCTCACCAAATACCTCGTTCTTGAGACCGAACGTGACGGCGTCGATAACCCCCTCGAGATTGCGGATCGTGGTGGTGATGTTCTCCGGATGGACGTTGATACCGCCAGTGACGATGACCGTCTTCTTGCGCCCGGCTATGGCGAAGAAGCCGTCGGCATCGATACGTGCAAGATCGCCGGTGTGATACCAGCCATCGGTGAGAACGGCCGCAGTCTCTTCGGGCTGGCGAAAGTAGCCCTTCATAATGTTGGTGCCGCTAATCCAGAGTTCGCCAACTTTCCCCGCCGGGACGTCGTTGCCAGAGTCGTCAACGATGCGAGCCTTGCAGTCGATGGGCTTTCCGATGGTGCCTATTCGTCTGGTCGCAGCGACGGGACCACAATACGTTGCCTCGCAAACCGTTTCGGTTAGACCATAAGAATTTGTCACCTCGACCCCGAAACGCTTCTCGAACGCGCGCCACAGGGTCGGGTCCAACAGGTCGGCGCTGGAACGCAGCACGCGCAAATCAGAGCCTTTGAAACTATCATCATATTTTTCATCAAGGCGCATCATGAGAGACAGTATGGTCGGCACCACAATGAAATGCGTAATGCGCTCTCGGCGCACGGTGGCCATCAATTCGGGCAGGTCCACAACCCGGAACCGCGCGGGCCGATAAACGGTTGCGCCAGCGATGAAGGCGACCACCGGCCCCTGCATAAGGCCGTCCGTATGGTGCAGTGGTAAGATGTTGAGGATGCGGCTGTCGGCATCGTAGCCATAGACCGACAGAAAGGTCGAAAGTTGAGCTCGGATGTTGCCATGGGTGATTTCAACGCCCTTTGGCCGCGAGGTGGTGCCAGAGGTAAAGAGCATATGGGCAACGGTCGCGTCAGCTGGCGCAGGTGCAAATGGCGCCGGTTCAACGTCCTCGAGCAGAGCGGGGAAAGCCCCGCGATCAACGATCAATTGAGCGTCGGGTTTATTTCCGCGAAGGAGCTTGGAAACCAGGCTAGGTTTTCGTAATGACGTTGTGCCGTCAATCGAGATGGCGTGAGAGTTCTTAGGCAACAGTGCCGCCACGGCATCGATCGGCATAATTGCCCGGTCAATGAAGACCATCCTGGGTTCCGCGGCGGCAATGAGCCGGGCGACTTCAGCTGCTGTTGTCTCAGCGTTCCCAAGGACGGCGACAAGCCCAGCGCGAACGCTCGCGAAGTAGAGACTGATGACGGAACTGTCATCGCCGGAGACGATAACAATGCGATCCCCCGCCGCAAGACCATAGTGATTATACAAGGCCTGCAGGCGCCCCATGCGATCCTTTAGGGCGCCGTAGGTTAACGGCACGGCCGCTACCAAAAAGGGCTTTCTCGAGTCGACAGCCTCGAACGTGGCGTCGATCGCGACGCTTAGGTTTTGAAGCAATGGACCTACCACGGGCAACGGCTCAATTCACAACGCTCAGCACCAGTCGCAATACATTTGCAATGTGCACCACGTTCGGGTTCTGCATCATATAGTGATGGTCCCCAGGGGTGTACACAACTTCAACACTCGCGCCTGTGATGCCTCCCCAGCCGTAGTCTTCCCCGTGATCATACCGCAACGGATGAGCATCGTGGTCCGCGCTACGAATCAAGAGAATTCTGTTGCGGTATATCCCTTCGAACCGATAATTCCGCGAGTTCGCAAGATTGGTCTTGATATAATCCTGAAGATCTTCCGGCAGATTTGCGTACCAAGAGGAGCCCACCATCTTGTTGTAATATATGGATCGATAATTTGTGTCGGTTACAGTCCTCGTCGCCACCTTTATCGCCCAGGGGCCAACGTGCCTTATGAAATGGCTCATTCGCAAAAACGGCGTGAAGCAAGCGGGAGGAGGCCTCCCATCGATTATCACCACCAATGGAACCGTCTTGCCGAGTCCAACCAGTTGTTGCGCCAGCTCGATCGCCAAGGATGTGGCAAATGAATATCCGATCAAGCAAATGGGGCCGTCGCGATGATGTACGAGAAATTCGGGTAGCATCGCAGTAGCCATTTCTCGCAGAGAAGAAAACTCTTTGAATTTTCCCGTTTGCACTCGATCAGCAAATTGGATGCCATAAATTAAATGCCCAGGCCCAATCGCCTTGGCTAGTTCAAAATAGTCGTGGATGGTTCCGCTGGAGGTCGGCAAGCAGTATGCCGACGCGCTGTCATCTCCATCCTGAAGGCGCACAATTTCCACTAATTCCTCACAACGACTAACCGGCGTCCTGTGCGTGTAAAATCATCTCAAACGAACCAACGACGTACACAGGGTCATCCCAACAGTTGCGACAGCCTCGAACGCGGTCTCGGTGGCCGCGCTTAGGTTTCAAAGGCAAGGGACACTCGTGCACGGTTAGAGATACCTTGCCACTAATTCCCTTTTGTCGATCTTATCGCGCGCCACCCGAGGCATGTCATCGACCAGCACCACCACCTTGGGGACCTTGCTGTCGCCGAGGACCTCGCGCACTCGGTTCTTCAGGTCCTCGATCAAACGATCAGGGTCTTCTGGCGTGCTGCTTGGAGTGACGAACGCGGCGATGTACTCGATCCCGTCTGCATCGGTGAAGCCAGTGGCTGCGACTTCAAATACCCCGGGGTCCGCCATCAGGGCCGCCTCGACCTCGCTCGGGAACACCTTGTCACCCCAAGCACTCTTAATCATCTCAACGGCGCGCCCAACGATGTGCAGTGGTCCGTCCGGCTCCCAGGCGGCCATGTCGCCCGTGTAGGCCCAGCCATCCTGTATCACCTCAGCCGTCCGCTCGGGATCGTCGAGGTAGCCGATCATCATTCTATCGCCATAATACCGCAGGCGACCGATCCCACCATCACGGATAACATCGCCACCTTCATCAACGGTCTGCGCGATGTTGCCGTGCGTATAACCGCCGTGGACAGAGATACTGGCTTGCTTCAGTAACAAGCTGCTCGCGGCGATTTGCAGAGCTTCCATGCTTCCCAAATTATCTATCACTCGGGCTGAGCTGAGCTCCCCGATTGCGTTCAACGTTTCTTGGTGCAGCGGTGCTGCGCCGGAAATTATGACCCGTAATGCATTGAAAGTGTCGGGTGCGAGGCGGTCTTTGATTTGGCCGAACCGGCGCAGCGTCGCAGGGACCGCACTCATTTGTGTGACGCCGTATATGCGGCAAATGTCGCCGAACCCAAGCGCATTGCGGCGTCGCGTGGGGTCGGCGATAACCGTTGCGCCACCGCAAATCACTGCGCTGATGCAGCCTTCGCGCAGCCCCCTCGTCCCGGTCGCTTCGATCATCGCAAAAATAATATCGTCTACGCACATTGCGGCGAGCTGAGCATTCGACAGGCTAAAGATGGTCATCGCTGCATTGCTGAGCAGCGCCCCTTTTGGCACGCCTGTGGCGCCGGAAGTAAATAGGATCACAGCGGGCTCATCTGGCCCGGCGTGTCGCGCTTCTACCTGATCGGATGCATCGCTGTCACCCAACCAATTCGAGAACAAGATTTCTCGCGCATTCGGATCCGCAGTGTCGTCGGTTGGATCAAGCCGGATCGCCCGTGAGCGCCAGTGCTCCGGCACCCGGTCGGTAATCTCGTCATTGATGAACAGGAGCTTTGGCCTGCAGCGGTCCAAAACGCTGGCCGCAACCTCGCGCGACCAATTCGAGCCGATCGGCACGAACACCGCCCCTAGATGGACGCAGGCCCAGAACAGCAGTGGAACCTCGACATGCGCGATCGCGTGGACACAAACTCGGTCGCCGCCGCGAACGCCATCGCAGTGGAGGGCCGCAGCAGTGCGCGCAATGACAGAAGCCGCCTCGCCAAACGTAATCGCGCTGCCATCCTCGGCATTCTGAATGAAGGTGCGGTCGGCAAAGTGATGAAAGCCGAACTTGGCGATATGTCCTAGCGTCTGCTCGGCCAGCGGCAGTATGGCCTCACCGGTACTCCAGAACACATGCAGCCTCGCCATGGCCGGAGGCAGGCGCTGCAAGCGAACGAAGCCCTCACCATGGAGGCCGGCGAGGATAGCGATGACCTCATCGGTGCCATATCCTGTGCGTTCGGCGGTATGGGCGACAGAGAGGGCGCGGCTGGCCCAATAAAAGACCTTGGTCTCCGCGTCCGACAAGAGCCGTTCACCGATCTGCGCACGGTTGAGATCAATAGGCGCGTCGGGGTTAATCAGCGCATGGAGTGTTTCAGGCCAAGCCTCAACGGGAGGTGCGAACGCGGCGTTTGGCGAAAGCGCAGCCACGTCAATGACAACAGCGGCCGCTTGAAAATTGAAACCCTGCGTTCCTGTCTCACTTACGACAGCGGTCAGATTGCCAGGCCCATCCGATGACGCCAGCCACCGACGGCAGCCGGGAAGCCCCAGCGGACCAGCCTTACCGATGACGGCGATCACGACCTGATCCGGCAACAGGGCGGCCACAGAACAGGCTGCCCAGCCGCTATCGTCACCGATCACAACCACCGCTGCGCCCGCTTCCAGGCTTGTTGCCAATGTCTCGGCTTCGGCGAGAAGCCGCTCGGCAATGGCATCAAAAGGTAAACGCGCAAGTTCGGGATCGGTCGTTGAGACCCATTCCCGGTGACCAGAACAAAGCGGCGGAGGGATGCCAGCTTGCGCAAGATCGGCCGCAGATGTGGGGGGCGAGCCGGCGGAGGTTTGACTGAGCGCCACCACACCATCCAGAACCGGCGCCCACGAGGACCTATCCGCGCTCACCACCGCACCGGCGATCACCCGATCGTTAAGGGTCTTGAAAGCTTCCAAACGCGGGGGCTCAGCGGCTCCTGGCAGTCGAAGACAATTGATGATCTCAGGGGTCACAATGCTGCACCAACAGTTTGACGACACGCGATTGGAGTGCCGGAATCGATGAAACGAGCATCAACACGTTATCGCGAAGCCGACGCGACTCGCGAGCCCACAGCAGACGCTACTCTACAGCGCATCAAGATCGCGCGGGGCGTCGGATAGGTGCGGGGCGGGGGCTGGCACCTGTTGAGTAGAGCGGGTCGCATCCTGGAACCCCCAACTTACGTCGGAAGCATCTCATCAATTCCCGGCGGCTAAATCTGAATATTTTATCCTTTGCATGGGGTTGTTTTTCAAAAAATAAAATTGTCGACCACAGGGGGCTTTGCCCAATCAAAAAAACGACGAGCACCAAATCCCTAACGACCGTTAAGGCAACTGCGCATCCGAGCCATGGGGCATCGGGGGCGTGTCCTCGACCGGATCGGTCATTGATCTCGACGCGGCAAGCAAATTGATCAAGGAGATCGTTGCGTGTCGGCGAGATACCATTTTTTTGGACACGCGCCGTAACCGCTTCGATTACCACTCCTTTAGCGAGGTTTAGTCCGCAATCTCGACGAGGCGCTCACGTCCTCGGCGGCATTCGAAGTCGACGCTTCGGACTCGTGCCGCAGCAAAAAATTCCATTAATCAATCACCTCGTCAGCGGTAGCGAGCAGTGTAGCTGGAATTTGCACGCCGAGTATCTTGGCGGTCGTGCGATTGATAGCCAATTCGAACTTGCTTGCCTGCTCGATAGTGATATCGCCCGGGTTCGTTCCGCGCAGCACCTTGTCGACCATGTCAGCGGCACGCCCGAAAAGGTCCACATAGTTTGGACCGTAAGACATGAGTCCCCGGCTTCGACATAATCGCGGTAGCTTAAGATGGTTGGTAGCCGCGCGTTGAGCGCAAGCGTAATGATGCGCGTGCGGTTTGCGGCTGTGAGCGCATCGGACACAATGTAAAGTGCATCCACTTTGGTCTGGAGCGCCGCGAAGGTTGGTTGAATGTCCTCGGGGCGCCGGATAGCGAGCGATGCGAAATCGAGGCCGAGCGCGCGAGCCGCCGCCTTAACGTCGTTGGCCTCCAGCACGGAATTCGAATAGCCAGCGTCGAACATGATTGCCATTCGGCGGAACTGAGGGATGACCTCGCGCAAGAGTTCGAGCCGCTTGGCGACAAGATCGGACTGTTAAATCGACATTCCGGTAACGTTGCCGCCCGGTCGCGCGAGACTCGCAACCAGGCCGCCGCGGACTGGGTCGACCGCCACGGCAAAGACGATGGGGGTGACCGTCGTTGCCTGCTTTAGCACAGCAACGGCGCCGCCATATGTGACAATGACGGCAACGTTCTCTCGCAGGAAGTCGGCTGCGATCTCGCTTACACGCTCAGAGTTTCCCCCGGCCCAGCGATACTCGATCGCGATAGTGTGTCCCTCAACCCAACCAAGTTCCCGCAGGCGCGCCACAAAGGCGGCCGTCCACGGAGCCCAGACCGCTGCGTCCGCGCCGAGGACCCCGATATTTAGTGGCCTGCCTGCCAGTTGCGCGCAGACAGCGTGAGGCCATGCTACCGAACCGCTAAGCAGTGCAATGAATTGCCGACGTTTCATGGGCTTTCCCTCGCCCCCGCAAACAACGCCTGGTATAAGCTAAACATAGCACAGTGTTCGGAAATAACAGTGCTGTGCGGCACAGCAAAGATTGATGGCTCATGTCCGCTTCGGGTCATGTGTGGACGGCGCCTTGGCAAGAACTTTAAGCGGACTCATGCGCAGCAGAAAATCTTATCCCCATTCCATCATCTCGTCGGCGCGGTGGCGTGGGTCCGGTGTTCGAGGAAGAAACGCAGCATCTCTCGCGTGGCGTCCGGTCCTCGCGGATCGGTGTAGGAGCCGGCGGGGCTGCCGCCCGACCAGGCGTGTGCCGCTCTGTGGATTTCCCAGTGCTCAAAGATTGCGCGCCCGCTCGGGTCGGTATGGATCGTGCTGGCATAGGTATGTCCTCCGGGAACCTGACCGCGATGCACCGTCTTTCGAAAGTCGTACTTGTGATGTCAGCGTTGATCATCGGTAGTCTTCTGTTTGCCCCTATTCGGCGGAAGGGAAAACGATCCGCCTGATATTTATCCGCTTATATTGTAATCTGGCGACTGGCGGTCGGGCTAGCCTTTACCTAATCGCGTCACCAATTCGCGGATAGGTATGGCTTCGCCAAACTTGAGGAACGACGAAATGCCGAACCAGTTCTTCGTTGCATTCTGTGTAGTATTGTCTGGATTTTTGATGGGCGCATCACCCTCTGATTTGATTGTTGCGAAGCAGGCCATTGCACGATGCTCGATCGCGACTTCGCGCCTATCTGCTCTTGGCCTAACCGCTCAATCGGGCAACGAGGACGGAGATTCTCACCTGACCCTACAAAATGGCCTCGAAGCCTTTGTCATCTGCTTTCAAAATTATGCAACATTGCAACTCCCATGGCACGGAAGTGACGACCACCAAGCCGCCGCAGCAGCCAGCGCATTTCTCGGTGCTCCCGCTGCGACGCCGCAGGTTATCGCCGATAAAGCGGAGGACTGCTTTGCGTCTCTCAAGACGCAGAATACCTCAATGAACTCTGTCGACTTCAACGACGTCGAACTGCAATGTGGTCCTGGACCTTATATGCAGGCTGACGGTTTCATCGTGGTGCACCAGGGGTACCATTGAAATGAGCGTTGTCGATTAGGTTTGTCTTTCTGAGTTTCGTCGTTTAGACTTTCGACGATCGCGCACACGTCGCGCACCAATATCGCGTGCGTCGCGGTGTCCGCTGTTAGCCCCGAAAGCGGACACAGTATGCGTCGGTCGGGATGTCCGCGTAGCGATCTGTAGCAGGCGCTCGCCGCCCTCTAGGCAATCGACCAGGTGTTTGCCGCAGCGCTGAGAAGCCTGACGAAATCGCGCCGTCTCATTGCTCATCTCGCATCTAGCGAAGGCAGCGCACCGGCTCAAACTAGCACAATGTGGCACAGCAAAGATTGATGGCTCATGTCCGCTTCGGGTCATGTGTGGACGGCACCTTGGCAAGAACTTTAAGCGGACTCATGCGCAGCAGAAAATCTTACCCCATTCCATCATCTCGTCGGCGCGGTGGCGTGGGTCCGGTGTTCGAGGAAGAAACGCAGCATCTCTCGCGTGGCGTCCGGTCCTCGCGGATCGGTGTAGGAGCCGGCGGGGCTGCCGCCCGACCAGGCGTGTGCCGCTCCGTGGATTTCCCAGTGCTCAAAGATTGCGCGCCCGCTCGGGTCGCTGTGGATCGTGCGGGTATAGGTATGTCCTCCGGGGACCTGACCGCGATGCACCGTCTTTCGCGGGTTCGTGGTTCCCATCGAACGTGCGATGACATGATTGCCGTTGCGGGGATGCACCGTCGTATCGCGATCACCGTGAAAAACGATGGTTGGGACCACCTGCGCGTTTGTGAGCATCGGCGAAATGTCGCCAGATCCCGAAGTATCCGCCAAGTCACCTTGCCGCATGGCGACGAACGCAGACGGAAGGTCGTTGGCGGCTCCGCAGGCGAGGCCAGAATGCACGCCAATTGCCGCATAAAGATCGGGGTAGGCCGCGCCCATGACGGCGGCTGCGGCGCCTCCGGCCGACAGTCCACCAATGTAGACGCGCTTCGGGTCTACTGAATATTCGCGCATGACCTGGCGCGTGATGTCTGCGACCAGCGAAGGCTCGCCTTGACCCCGCCGTTGGTCACTCGGGCGAAACCAATTCCAGCATTTCGCTGGATTGGCGTCGCTGGGCTGGGCCGGATAGACCACGAAGCAAGTGTGTTCCTCCGCAATCAGGTTCATGCGCGTGCCCGCCGCGAAGTCATCAGGCGACTGGGTGCAGCCGTGCAGCATGACGACCAAGGGGACTGCCTGACCCTGATAGCGGCTCGGGATGTAGAGCTTATACATTCGAGTTCCCGCCGGGTTGCTAAAGGTCGCTTCAATGAACTTTCCGCCGGCCGGCACTACGTCCGGCGTCGACACCGGGGCGGGCGAGCGACGCCTAACGCGGTCGAACAAAGCGCGCAGCCCACCGAACCTGTTTGGCCGGGCGGAAGTGGCCGCGCCGAAGAGCGGACGGTCCGGCTCGTCAATCGTCTCGACCTCGGCATCAATGATTGGTGGCGCGCGTCCGGCAACAGGGAAGTCACCGGCGCCCCCGAAACTCAGGTCCGGGGCGGCCTCGCCTCGAAGCATGCGCTGAAGTAGCGCCGTTGCTTCGGTGAGCCGGCCCGCGCGCGTGAGCCGTGTGGCTTTAAGCATCATTTTCGGTTTCAGCATGTCGTTCATCTGCCAAAAGTCCTCTTGATTGGAATCAATTGAGCGTCCGCGCCGGAAGCCCGAGTTGTCTCCTTCGGGAATACCGTCGAATTCAATGCCGCATCAGATGTCACCGCATCCTGTCGGCCAGCGCATCCTTGACCGCCGGACTGGCATGCAAGGCCCCCAGCACGACAACCGACGCGATGGTGGCGCGAGCAAGCTCGGGAGTGACATCCAGGGCGATGCTGGCAAGGCCCAGCACGTGGATTTGCAGCATTTCTCCGGCCCGACGCGCCGCTTCGAGATCTTCACGACCGTAGTGCCGCAGACCGAGGTCCAAACTTTTGCGGACCGTGGATTGCTTGACCACGTCGGCGTGGCGTTCGAGCTGACTGCGGATCGCGGAGCGAATGAAATCGGTCCGGTTCGAGTAGAAACCCTCTTGCACCATGAGGTCGATCTGCCCTAGGTCGATGTAGCCGAGATTGATCGTGATCTTCTCGCTATCACCGGGTTTGGGACGGAGTTGATTTACAATCGGGGTCATGGCAATCCTTCAACCATCTGATTGGATGGTACATGGCTGGCGGTGCTGCAGCTTTCAAGGGGCAACGACCGCGGTCAAGGGCTGGGCTGCGCGGTTCCAGGCGGCAATACGGCGAAATTGCGCACATGTGGCTCGAGGGGCGAACCCGAAAGTAGGAGTATCGTGAAAGATCTGACGGGTGGTGACCTGCGAATTTGCGTCAGGCAACAACTATCGCCGGCCGGTGTTGTAACTGTATGAAAACCGCGCGCGTCATCCTTGAGATCGAAGCAACGTTAAAGGACGCAGCAGAAAAGGCCGCAGCGGCGGAGCATCGCTCGCTCACCGGGCTGATCGCGAAGTTGCTAGCCGATCACTGCGAGAAGCGATACTTAGCCGACAAACTCTCCCACACTGACGCGGCACCCAAGGCGGCCGAAATGGCAGCGAGCACGATCGATGATATTGGAGACAAAACCGCGCCGCCAGAGGAGCAACAGCGGCGCAAGAGAAGGCTAATCCGCGGACCGAAGGAGTTTCGCGAGATGCGTCGGAAATAATTTTGCGTGGACGGCCTCTGAAGGATCAGCGTCGATGGTCGCTCGCAAGATCAGTCTAAGGGTGATCAGTGCTCCCGCGTCCGGTCTGGTCCTAGATGCTCCACCAATTCTCAAGGAGATAGATCGGTCGGTGGATTATACCTGCGGGTCCTGTGGCACGATCTTGCTGCGCGCGGAGGAGAACCGAGTTCATAGCGTCCTAATTCACTGCGGAAACTGCGGGTCGTATAATTCGACTGACACTTAGAAGCTTTCGCCAAGTTCTCGTCGCCCGCGTTCCTCGCGCATTTCTTCCCTGATGCTGCTCTGCCAACAGCACACTCGAATGGATGAAAAGCGGCCGGCCCCGTGCGAGCATTGTCGTGCCTCAGGGCTGCGGCACGAGAGCAGATGCGACGAATGCCAAGGAAAAGGCTATCGCTTGTTCATCAACGGCAGCGAGAGAGCGGAGCGGCTAAAACGACCTCCGCGCCAATGGCGAGGGCCGCGGCCACCGCAGTGTCAACGGTGACGTTTTCTCCGAGTTTTGGGCCCGCGCTGATTTTCGCCATTGTTGAAAACGTTAAAAATTCTTCAATCCCGTGACCGTCGTCACATTTTCAGAAATAAATGCCCGATAACTCTATGCCGGCGAGAGTGGCAGTGTGGGTGCAGCTTAAACTTGCCAAACCAGCACCAAAGATTCTCCGCAGTCGCAGCGACAATACCAACGTTGCTGCGAAGAAAGCAGGTTTTGGATAATGGGATTGTGAGGGGCGTAAAATGATTCAGCTTTCAAATGCCGCCAATGGGTGGCCGACGCTCCGCATGACAGTCGGTGTCGTTCTGGCGTTTTGCTGCGCGATGCCGGTGGTGTGGCTGCTGTCCAACTTAGTCGTTGATGGTATGCGGACTTTCAGCCATTAGGGCGAGGAACGTCCGCAGACGACCGGTACTAGGGCGCGGACTCATTAACACGCAGCCATAGCCTGATTGACGCAAGCTGGATGAACGCGAGGTAGTTTGCTGCGAGCTTGTCACAGCGCGTCGCGACACGCCGACATTGCTTGATCTTATTAAAAAACCTCTCGACCAAATTCCGGGCACGGTAGAGATACGGGCTGAAGCAGATCGGCTCGCTGCGATTGCACCTTGGCGGGATGTTGGCCCAAACGCCCCTCTTGGCGGCCAAAGCTCTGATCCAGTCTGCGTCATAGCCACGGTCGGCCAGCAGCATTGTCTCCGACTTCAGGCGGGATAGGAGTTTGCCTGCGAGCCGGTTGTCATGCGCCTCACCGGCTGTAAGTGCGAGCCGGACCGGCAGACCGTTGGTATCAACCACCGCATAAATCTTGCTGGTCAAGCCGCCGCGTGATCGGCCTATGGACTGTCTCCTGTTTCGAGTGACGCAGGCGGCGTGCTGATGCACGCGGACAATAGACGTATCGATCATTTGCACGGCTGCGTCATGCGTGGCAGCCAGCGCGTTCATAATCCCGCCCCAGACGCCCGCCCGTCGCCAGCGAACGAAGCGATTGTAGCAAGTTGTGTAAGGCCCAGCTCTCCGGCAGGTCGCGCCATGGCGCGCCTGACCGCAAGACCCAAAAGATACCGTTGAGCACACGCCGGTCATTCACACGCGGAACGCCGCGTGGCTTGTTCGGCAGCATCGGCTTGATCGCGGCCCATTCATAATCGGTGAGTTCGTAGCGCATGATTCGAGGCTCCAGTTTGGGAGCTTAAATCACGCGCCGGGCGGTACCATCAACCCGCAAAGGCCTGTCGCGGCAGAGGCCACCGCCTAATTTTACTGGCGCTTTCGGGGGCACAACGGACATGGCCGGGCCTGCCGCCGGTTCGGGGCAGTCGTGAATGACCCGTAGCGGACATTGTCTTAGGGCGAGGTTACATTGCAGAACGTCAATCTAACTGCGGAATCTAAGATTTGCCCGCGACAGTCGCTTGATGGACGTGCAGCCCATCAGCTTCATGTCACGCTCAAGCTCCGCACGCATCAACCCAAGCGCACGCTCGACGCCAGGCTGGCCGGCGGCAGCGAGGGGGAAAAGATAGAGGCGGCCTACTCCCACAGCCTTGGCGCCCAATGAGAGCGCCTTGAGGACGTGGGTCCCGCGTTGAACTCCGCCATCGAAAAGGATTTCGATTTTATCACCGACGGCGTCGACAATTTCCGCCAGCTGATCAAAGGAACTGCGCGAACCGTCGAGTTGGCGCCCACCATGATTCGAAACGACGATACCCGAACAACCGATGTCGACGGCCTTCCTGGCATCTTCGACGCTCATCACTCCTTTAAGACAGAATTTGTCGTCCCACTGCTTGACCATTTCCGCAACGTCGCGCCAGTTCATCGATGGGTCCAGCATATTGGTGAAGTAATCGCCTATGGAGGTCGCGCCTCCCTTCATGTTGACATGAGTATCCAATTGCGGGAGCCGAAACTTATCATGGGTAACATAGTCGATCGCCCACTTCGGTTTGGTCGCCAATTGAAATAGGCCCCGCAAGTTTAGCCGGAAGGGAATGGTGAATCCGGTGCGAAGGTCGCGTTCGCGGTTGCCGCCGGTGATCAAATCCACGGTCAGCATCATGATGCGGACGCCGGCGCCCCTGGCCCGCTCTATCATTGCTTTGTTTAGTCCGCGATCCTTATGGAAGTAAAATTGATAGACTTGTGGAAACGAAAAATTCGAGATTTCTTCCAGGCTGACCGTGCCCAGCGACGATACGCCGAACATGGTTCCGAATTTTTCCACGGCGCGCGCCACGGCAAGTTCGCCCTGATGGTGAAACAGCCGGTGCAAAGCCGTCGGCGAGCAATAAAATGGCATTTTGAGCTTATGACCTAGGACGGTCACCGATAGGTCGACGTTTTCAACGCCGGAAAGAACACTCGGCACAAGGTCGCATTCTTCGAATGCGCGCGTATTTCTTCGATACGTCGTTTCGTCATCCGCGGCGCCGTCGATATAGTTGAAGATAGGGCCTGGCAGACGCCGTCGTGCCAATTCGCGAAAATCATGGAAATTATAACAATGCTTCAGGCGCATGGTTCCCCCCGGACCATTAACTGATGTCTACCCATCCTTGTCAAAGTGACCCCTACCGTTTCACGTCCGCTTACAGTCCGAAGCTAACATAGTCGTTGAACTTATCTCCACCGGCAGGATAGGCACCTCGAATCCAGTGGGCTTTGGTGCTATCGTTCGCCAAGCCAGTTCGGCGGGGGCCGTATGTCTTCTGACACCACAGCAGGCCGATCGGTGGCCAACGGCGGTGCGGCTCCAGGAGCCGAGACGGCCGAGCACGAGCGCCAATTCCGCGAGATGCTCGAGTTCTGCCCCGCGGCGCTATCGGTGGTCGATGACGATGGTCGGCTTTTGTTCCACAACGCGCGGCTGCGCGAAATTCTGGGATACAGTAAGGAAGAACTCGATCTTTGCGACACCCGTACGCATTGGCACGACCTCGATCAGCGCGCGCGAATCATCAACCAATTACGCGAGCAGGGCGGCCAGATTCTGAATGAAAAGGTAACGTGGCGGACCAAGAAAGGCACGCTGGTTCATCTCCTGCTCTCTTACGTGCAAGTCGGGTACCACGGCGGCCATATCAGTTTTGTCGGCGGCAAGCGCGTGCTGTGGGTTTACGACATCACTGAGCTGGCGCAGCACGAGGCGCAGGTCGCCGAACAAGAACGCCAGCTTCGCGAAATGCTCGATTACTGCCCGGCTGCGGTGATCGTCGTCGACGAGGATGGGCGGCTTTTGTTCCACAATTGGCGCCTGCGTGAACTGACGGGCTACGAGAAAGAAGAACTAGAACGGTTCGACACCAGCCGGTTCTGGCACGACCTCAATCATCGTGCGCGCGTCATCGAGATACTGCGGACACGTGGCGGGCAACTGCTGAACGAGGAAGTTGTCTGGAAGACCAAGCAAGGCGATTTGCTCAATCTGCTGATATCTTACGTCCAGGTCGCCTACCATGGCGGTCACGTCGCGGTCGCCGGTGGCAAACGGCTTCATTGGATTTATGACATTACGCCGCTGCGTCGCGCCGAGCATGCCCGGTTGCGCAGCGAACGGCGACTCGCCGAGGCGATCGAGAGCATTTCTGAAGGCTTTGTCTGTTACGACGGGGAGGACCGGCTGGTCATCTGCAACTCGTGCTATCGCAACCTGCTCTACCCTGGCCTGGAAATGGATCTGAGCGCCGGTACGACGTTCGAGAGCATCATTCGGCGGGCTGCCGAGCGCGGCCAAGCGAAGGATGCGGAAGGTCGCGTTGAAGAATGGATTGCGGAACGGCTGGCGCAGCATCGCAATCCCGGGGAGCCGCAGGTGCAGCGGCGCGACAATGGCCGCTGGGTGATGGTCAGTGAGCGCCGCACCGAGGACGGCGGCAGCGTCGCGGTCTATTCCGATATCACCGAGCTCAAGCAACGCGAGCAGGATCTCACCGAGAAGTCCAACGCGCTGGCCTCGCTGTCGTCCAAGCTCGCAAAATATTTGGCGCCCCAGGTGTATGATTCGATCTTCACCGGCCAACAGGACGTCAAGATCGTAAGCAAACGCAAGAAGCTCACGGTTTGCTTTTCCGACCTCGTCGGTTTCACCGAAATCACCGACAAAATGGAGTCGGAGGACCTCACTCACCTCCTCAACCACTACCTCACCGAAATGTCGAAGATCGCATTGCAATACGGCGCGACCGTCGACAAATATGTCGGCGACGCCATTGTCATGTTCTTTGGCGATCCGACGACGCTGGGTGTGAAGGAGGACGCGCTGGCCTGCGTCCAAATGGCGATCGCTATGCAAAAGCGCGTCGGTGAACTAGCGCATGAATGGCGCAACAGCGGCATCGAGACGCCGCTGCGTTGCCGGATCGGCATTCACACTGGCTATTGCACGGTGGGCAATTTTGGCAGCGAGGACCGCATGGACTACACGATGGTCGGCGGCACCGTAAACCTTGCTTCGCGATTGGAGCATGAGGCATCGCCCGGCGGAATACTAATCTCATTCGAGACCTATGCGAACGTGAAGGACGACGTGCGGTGCGAGGAGCGCGGCCATGTGCAGGTCAAAGGCATTGCGCAGCCGGTCGCGACATATGCGGTCGTTGGGCTGAAGCAAGACTTAGAACAGGCCGGTACAGCGCATCTGCGCCTCGAGGTCGATGCCGATCGCATGTCTGACGACGAGCGCAAAGCGGCGGCGGATGTCCTGCGTCGCGCGCTCGGATTGCTCGAGAAAGGTGGTCAAGGCTAGCGTTCAGCGGCATTGCCGCGATGTCTGCCCATGGCCCGTCGCGACATTTCGCTGCAGCGCAGAATTTGGTCGCTATCAAGGCATAGCGGACATCGAGTGAGCCGCACCAATCAAGCTCGATTTATGAGTACGCGCCCTAGCACGGCCTTTGCTTTTGAGTTTGATCGTAGCACTTCAATGTGCCGTGGGATTTCACAGAAGGCGGAGCACCGTACAGCATAATCAGCGCAGGTACAGCCACGATCACGATCGAGCCAACGAGCGCCCCGGAAAGCAATAATATCCGCCGCATGCTTCGTACCCTTCGACCGAAGGCCATAGTAACAGCACTGACCGCGGTTGACGACCCGATATTACGAGGAAGAAGCCGGCCGAGGAAGAAGCCGGCCGGGCGGTCGGCTGCGAAGCTGTTCACTAAATATGAAGCGTGTCGGATTTACCAGATTTATTGTGGGGGCCGGGACGTGAGGGCCGCGCCGGAGCACTAAGGGGAACTACTCGGCGGCTACCTTCAAGTGCATCTCAACCGGCGGCCGCCACACCACTACGCGGTCACGGCCGGAGTGCTTTGCGTTGTAGAGGGCTTGATCCGCGCTGTTCAGCAGCGACTCGGTGCCGGACGTCTTGAGCGTGGCACCGGCAATGCCGATGCTGACCGTAATCGCCAATCTTTTGCCTTCGACGACGGGCGCGCAAATGCGAATCTGCTGGCGTAGCCGCTCGGCGAATTGTGCCGCGGCGGCTTCTGTGGTCTCGGGCAGCAACAAGGCAAACTCTTCGCCGCCGATGCGTGCGACCACGTCGGCGTCGCGCTTGATGGCGAGGCACACCGTTGCAAGATCCTGCAGTACGCGATCGCCGACGGCATGGCCGTAGCGGTCGTTCACATCCTTGAAGTGATCAATGTCCATCATCAGGACGGTCAGCGGCCGGACGTAACGCTGACTGCGCGCTAACTCCGCTCGCGCGAGCGTTTCAAATTGCCGCCGATTATAGACACCGGTCAGCCAATCGATCGCGGCGAGTGCTTCTAGGTCTGTGGCGTGCTGCTCAGCCCGGCCGCGTTCGTTGATGGCAAGTGGCAGCCACCGCAGCAGCAGCACGCCGAGCACAAAGCAGCCAGCAATGACGTTTACGATTTTCGGCACGACGAGCAGCACAGGCTGGCCAAGCAAATGCCCTAGCTGCGGCGCGAAAAGTCCGTATTGGCTGCCGAAATAGAGTCCAAAATAGGTGTTCTCGAAAATATTGCGCGTCGTGTCGATGGCGAGAACAGCCAGAAGCAGCCGGGTCGTGCCAAAGGCCTTTGGATTGCGGACGAAAAAGAAAATGATCGTTCCCAAGACCGTCAGCCAGAGGGAGACAATGACCCAGTAAATCAGAGCCGCAAAAAGTTGCATGGCGCCCTTCTATGCTCTGCGTCATTAAAGCACCTGTAAGACATGTGCTTTTGTGCAGCTTTGGTTGATGCTCAGTTACCAAAAAATCGTCATAAGAGATCGACGTTGATAAAATTCGAATTGGCCTTCAGACGAGACGCTGGGCAAGCTGATGCCAAATAACCTCAAAGTCTACGTTGTTTAGGAGTAGGCCTTGCTCCGCCCAACTGGTCGCGCCCGTTGCCGCGCCATCTCACGATCTCCACGGTCATGGATCTTGTCACGCTCGCCGACGTGCGTCCGCCGCCGGGCATCTGCCGAAGGCATCGCGCCAGAAATCGACTTGGCAGCACGTCGCGGCTCCCGGCGCATCGTTTACGGCGATACGTCGGGGCGCACTAAGACTTGCTGATGCTCAGCCGTGTCTACATCGCCGCGTGTACAAATCGCTGATCTGAAATTTGCGAGTCCCGATAAGCGCCTATCGAGCGATTGACGTGTGCGTAGTGGGTCATTTCATTTCTTTCTCATGACCCAGACGTAGACGGCGATGGTCACCGTGATAATTGCCATCGCAATCGTTTCCGCTATTTTGATAGGTAATCCATTTATCCAGAAGATAACCGCCGCGAATCCAGCAGCTAGAATGGTCGCCATTGCGACGTGCGCCCACCACGGTTGCTTATGGTTAGTCATCGCGCGGATGTGACTTCTTCTGCTCGGCGCCGTTGGCAGCTTTCTGCTCTTTGTTTTGGGGAATGGATAGCCGTTTGAAGATTGGTGCCGTCCGAGCTGAGCACCAAAAATCTCAAATTTTAGCAAGTTACGTAGCTCATTCGTTACAGGCGCCGATCCATGATGTCTGGCGCCTGGTGTTGAGGTCCAGCTTATCAGACAGACTTTAAGCCCCGGCCAGTACCCGGGGCTCCTTTTATCCCCACCACAAAGCGGCGGCTGTTCCGAACAAAGCCGGGTTGTTCTCCGCTTGGCTCGCCGTTTTAGATATCAAAGACCGCGCCTGAGCCGGTTCACTCCTCTCCTTAAATCGCCCGCCAACAGCCCCACACTTTTTGATATGATTTACCCGGCCCAGGCACTTACTGGTGGCGCCTAGGCAAGTCCCGGCGCGCTGACGCACGACTGCACGCGCCCGGCCCGTCGGGGCGCTGATCCGCGATCCTGTCTAGGGACTGGTTGTCCTAATCACAAAAGACGCTTTAGCTGGAATGCATTATCCAAAAGATCAGACCAACAATGGCGATTGTAATAATGATAGCTATCGGACGACGAGCCGCTGTATTTCTGGAGACGGTGCTGTCCGGCGTGGTCTTTGTTGGGTGGAGTGCCGTCTTCCGCACCGAAACTAGTGAGAGCTGGGGCATTTTTTCAGCTATGATGTGATGCCTAAGCAATCCCGGCGCTACCCAGCAGCAAACAAATGAGAATGGCGCTGGCGATGGAAAGGACCAACAACCCGTCTGCGCGCGGGCGGCGATTGAGCCACCGAAATTGCTTATTCAGAAGTTCCTGATCGCGCCGAGTCATGGAGGCGGTCCCTTCATATGACCGCGCAAACATATCTTGGGACCTTTGAAGGAAAGCTTCGTTATTGCCTAAAAATGCAGTACGGCGGTTAATCGAACTGCGAGCTACCCTCCCGGCAGCATCGTGAGCGCAAATGAAAGAGCCCAACCGGGGGGCGGCTGGGCTCTCTACGCTCAGTCAGGAGAACATTGGGGTACACAGCGTAAAGTCGCTTCTGTTGCTCTCCCCTGACAGTCCAAACACTAGGCAATCCACAACTAAACTGTGCGCAAACCGGTTGACTCCGCGCCCCGTTAGATCACCACGGGTTGTGGTTTCGGTTGTTGGGGCGGGATACCTGGGATGCATGGGTGGAGAAAGAGTGAAGCGTTTTGTTTTGGGCAATAGATAGCCGTTCTGAACGCCGCAGCGGTCCTCTGTGCTTTCGATCTGATCGAGCTCAACGGCGAGGATCTGCGATGCCGGTCATTTGGAGTGCCGTCTGAGCCAGTTCCATCGCTGTTTGGTTGGGGGGGCCCGCCCTGACCTGATTGCGCCAACGCTCAGCCTCCGCACGGGCGTCAGCGGGGGTATAAATGAGAGCCGCGGCATCGGTGCGCCCACCGTACTCGCCGAGGCCACGCCGCCCCTTGCACGACTCAGTCCAACAGACTTAAGGTTGCTGCTGCCGGGCTACGCTTGGTGAGCGATATGGCCACTGAGGCAATCCCCGAAATAAAGCACCCGCCGTATTACATCTCGGTTGGCATGATGCTGGCGGTCGTGACCGGCCCTGCGGCATTCCTAGTTGCCTGGGCTTATTGCATCTACACCTACGGCTTTCTGTTCGGGTTCGGCCTCGGCTGGATTCCCGCAATCATTTTGGGCTTACTTGTTGCGGGCGGCACGGTTCTGTTGTGGGCACCTTGGTTGCTTGGGCTGTTGTTGCTCGCACTTGCTTGGTTCCGAATTTGATTTTAAGCGCCCCTACCGCGGTAGCTGCGGGCAACGGCCTGCGGTGAACTTCACTATCGAAGCTACGGAGATCGCAGGAAGACCAACAGCGTCATTCCGAGACAAAGTGCGAGGATGGCGCACTCGGTATAAATATGCCTTCTAAATCGCGTAGGCTGCTTTCGCGTGATGACATCGGATTTGCCGCCTGTTCGACCGGTGCGAAGGATTGCGACCAAGTCGTAGGCGATATACGCGCCGAGCCCGAGAGTGAGAATGAGCACTATGTGCGTTTGGTGCATCCACCAAATAAGCACACGCTTTTACCGGACGATACGAAGCCCTACGGCATTTTACGCGTTAAGGAAAATGCAGCACGTTAACTCTGTGAATGGTTCCGCTCGCAGTCCGCGTCGTAGGCACGACGGGCAAATAAATTGAAACTCCGATTTCGTAGTGCGGACACGAACACTACGATTAGCCAGATCGTGACAAAGCCCGCGGCCGCATAGCCCATATCCACAGGCTAATGGCACAATGGCGGAGCGCGGAACACATATCCGTTGCCCAGCCTTGCTGCTCTGTTGTCCGAAGTGATTTTTTATGTATTGTTGGTTCTCCCCGCTTCTCAAATCTCCGCTAGATCAACTGCTTACGTCGCGATCCGACAATTCCGAATCTATTCGTTAACCTTTCGTTAACCAACCTCGGTCCAGGCTGGGCCTATGGACCTCGATTGCCCACGTCCTCGCTGCCCGTTCTGTGCCGATCCAATGCGCTTCCGTCGCGTTCCGCTTGGCCAGGACGAGCGAACTACAGCGCAAAGTTTTGAGTGTGTTAGCTGTGGCGCCGTCCTGAACGTGCCGCGTCTGGTAGGCATCTGGAAAATATCCCCGATCATTCAGTAAGCGAGCATGGAATTAAAAGAACCCATAGTGTTTCTGGCCGCGATCTTGATTGGATTTGTTTCTTTTATTGACGTTTTTTCTACGGCGACATTTTTGGATAACTAAGGTTCGTGAGCGGCAACTCAAGTTGGCGGCACCGTGGGACAGCAAGTGACCCATGACCGAACCGAAATTGCCTGACGATGTAGCGACGTTACTGAGCAAGTTGCTCGATAGTCTCGAAGCCTTGACCGATTCCAAAGCACCAAGGTTGTTTGTCAGCGACGTACAGCTGATTAGGCGCTTGGGCGTACCGGAAAAGATTGCCCGACAAACATTGTAGATGCTCGACGACGATCCCGATGCGGACTTTCCACAAAAACAAAAAATGTGGGGTGGTAGACGCTACTGGCCAGCCGTTGTGCATTATTTTGATGCTAATAACCTGAAATAACAGCCACGACTGCTGTCGCAATGCTCAGAGCCAAAATGGCTTGGCGGCCTCAAAATCGGTCCCGCGGCGAGTGAACCTGATATCAGTCAGGCCCCGATCGTTCAGGTCTCGGAGGTCGGGGGAGGCGACGCGAGGACCCCCAAAGAGCTGTCTTAAAGCTGCACCGAGATTGATCGGCACCGTCAGCTTCGTATGGCTCATGGTAACCTCCACATCCGGCAACCTTGAACATTAGTAGTTTACGCGGCCAACTGGTTCGAACGCTTTCGGGTAGATCCTGTGATACTCATCACAATACAATAGATTTCTGATGTCACTCGACGCGCCGTGCGCTGATCCGCGAATCCTGTCCAGGGACATGTTGGTGGCGTCCCAATTGGGACACTCGTTCAAGCAGAATAGGACGCGCGTCGATTCGCGGCAGAGGCAACCATGAGCAATGGTCCAATTAGGCCTATTCCGCCTATTAGTCCTGTTCGATCCATTCCGGGGACTAGACTTCTACGTCGCCCTTCGCCGTTTCAACTGAAGCAGTGGATGGACTTTGTAAGGCGGATAAATAGGCGCAAACGAAACCAACTTGCCAAGGATCGCGACGATTCCAATACTTGATCCCGAGTTGGGCTGTAAACAAGCGGAACCAGGTTTCATCTCGGTGGGCGGGAGAGCAGACGAGCGAAATCCTCGCGCGCTGCGTTATCGAGCTGGCAAAGCTCGGCGAGCGAGACCATCGCAGACTATGGGACGCGGCCCTCGCTCACCTTGCCAAGGCAAGTGTCCGAAGCGGACGCGATTGAGATGCGTCGTCTTGCTCTGCGATCGGAACTAGGTTTATCCTGCTGGTACCTGTCGTGACAGAGGGGGAGCGGTCATCCGAAATCACCGCTCGGGAAGCCCCGGTCGCGTCGGGTGCGTCGCTTGAGACAGCAGCAACATTCTTATGCAGAACGGCGGATGAGGTAGCTATCCGCGCCGCGCTTCTCGGGCTGCGATGGCAAGAGGCCATTCAGATAGGACCGCGCCATCTCGTCGATCGCGTTATCTGCCATACGTCACGCCGAGTGTGATGGCGAACTCAAAGCTTTGAACAAAGCGCCAAATAAAGGAAAGGCCCCGGATGGAGGTCCGGGGCCAACTTCCGCCCATGCCCGGTCGGCCTGCTCCCCCTCCCGCGAGCGTACCAGAACGCGCGGCAGTCTAGTACTAGGCCAGAATTGCTTCCGAGCGCGTAGCTCTTTTCACTTGCGCTAAATACAAGATCGCTGCTCGACGAGCATCACCTTGGTCGTGTCGTGCTTCGCTGTGCGTGAGCGCGCCGTCGTCGCCGATCTCGAACTGATAAGTCTCGCCAGTCCGGCGGCATCTCACGAGTATGACAGGCGGATCGTAGCCGGTGACTTCAAACATGGTTGTCATCCGTCGCAGATGCAGGTCGACTCGCAAAAAGGAAAAGCCCCGGGGGGCTAACCGGGGCTTTGACGGCGGCATCAGTGAGGGTGGTAGGGGCGTGTGGGGGGCTTGATGCAGCCGTCCCGCGTATAGTCTTCCAGAGGAGATTTCAAATTTGTGTTCGCGGCCGTGCGTATTGTCGTTAAATAAAGTCGGTATTGCCAAGAACTGACTTGGATCGCGAGCGTTAAAGCCTCACGCCCCCGCGAAGGCCGGTGCGGCAAGGACAATTGTCTGCTTCATGGTGCTCTACGATGTTGGGCTCAGCAGCTTCCGTCGCCACAATCAGCGGATGCAACAACGCTTTCATCCGCTCAGAAGTGCGCGTAAGTCCGTATAGATCGAGCCCGCGCCAGCAACGAGCGCGCCGGCCGCGGTCGCGATCGTTCCGAGATTGACCTCAATTTTTTGGGCGCGGCGACGCAAAGCCTGCTCGCCAACGTGACGGCCGATGATGTTTGCAATCATGATCGCCAGGGGACCGGGCGCACTGGTGCGGTCGAGCGAGCGCGGAACCATGCGGCGGATCAACAAAGCAATCACCGCTCCGGTCGCTAAGGCGAGCGCGATGCTGACGGCATATTCCGCCGTTTCTCGCCAGTCGCGCGCACTCTCCGGCAGTATCGGCACATTGTCGGTATAGGCCACAATCGCCAGCATGCCGGCCACGCCGAGAATCGCGACGACCGTTCCGTCAACGACGGCCCATCTGGTGCCGTGGTGCGAGAACCACAACAGAGAAAATCCGAAAGGCAGAGGAATGATCAGGGGCCCAATGCGAGATAGATCGGTGAGACGTCTAGAACCACCGTTATGAGGAAAATGCGCGGCAATGAGCAAAAGAACGGGACACAGTACATAAATCCCTTGGTCGTGCCCAGAATGCCGCCGGTCGCGTAGTGCGGAATAGCGCGCGCTGTGCCGCATAGACCTTCAACTGCAGATGCTCGACCTGCGCCAATTTGCCAGGAGCAGATTGAATCGCTTCTGGCTATCGGTCAGGGTCGGGCGATCTTGGCCAATTGTTGTTTTGTTGTATCCTCTGGAACGCATGCACGAATAGCTCCACCAAACATTCCAGGTGCCACCCAGCTCAGTGCTTCGATCTCGCCGAGGCGGCCGCCGGCTTGGAACGCTTGTTCGGCATTAGAGGCTCGCCAATGTCCGCTTTTGGTCAAAAGCCGCCCGATGCGCTAGGGCGATGCGGTGTGGTGTCAGCCTATGCCACGTCATAAAGACTTGTTAAGCGCAAATGCGCGCCTCAGTCTCCTCTATGTCGCGCATGAGATAACCTCGTCCCCAAATAGTCTGAATGTAGTTCTTGCCGCCCGACGCGTTAGAAAGCTTCTTCCGCAACTTGCACACAAAGACGTCGACGATCCTCATATTCGGCTCGTCGATGCCGCTATAAAGGTGGTTCAGCAACATTTCCTTAGATATCGTCTCGCCCTTGCGCACCGAAAGAAGTCTCAGAATTTCATATTCTTTGCCGGTCAAATGCACACGGGCGCCCTCTACTGTCACCGCATTCGTGTGGGTATTGACGACGAGATCGTCAGTCTGGACGGCCGACGAGGGGTGATCTATGGAAACGGGGCCGGATATGCGTTCTTGAGATCGTTCTACGTTGCTCATCATTAGGCTCCCTTCGCAAGTTCGATGCGGTACCCTGCGCGCCGAAATTGGTAAATGCGAGGGTTGTTATTAGGTGGGGTCGTTCGACCGCCGCTTTGTCTGCATTACTCTCCAAAGTTACGCGCAGGCAAGCGCTTGACCCTGACAATCCCTGCGAACTTAATCATCAACCTTACGCGGTATGGTTATGAGACGGGTAGCCGTCGGCATTATTTAACGGGGATCACTGCCTTACCGGTCCGCTCAGAGCTCGGTTCCCGATCACGCTCACTTGCCGTGCGCTTTTTTCAGCTTGCCAACCACCGAAATTCGCGCCAGATCAGTCGCTACGAGTGGCGACAGGTCGCCCAAATCTTATTTGCTCTCGATAATCTTGATCGGTGCAAGCCATAGGAGAGGAGACATTTGCGGGGAGAAGATTAAAACGCCAGTCCGTCGCGTGAGCCGTCACCCCGGCGCGCACCATTGCTGCAAACCGCCGAGTAGAACCGTGTCACTCAATCGGAGAAACTCGGTCCCACAATCTCGCCAGCCATCCAAACCCTAGCGGAGAGATTCGACGCCTGTGGTGCAGCCGACTAAATTTGATTGCGTTATCAACCTGAGAACTGCCAAGGTACTCGGCCTCACCGTGCCGCAAACCCTGCTCGCGGCCGCCAACGAGCTGCCTCCGCGACTGCAATTAGTGGCGGCCGCTTTTCATCCGAAAGCGGACACTCGACGGCACTCAGTGCTCCGATAGAAGCGACCCAGTCGCTGCATCGCGGTCAGTGCGGGCCAGCATCAGCCCACGGTCGTCGCAAAGTATAATCAACCTGTCTGGGTACCGGGCCAGTAAAGACTTGTAGAGCTTGCGGGCAACGTGGAGCTGCTCCTTGCGCTCAGGTTCAACGCTCGACGCATAAGTATTCACTGTAGCTCTCCCATCCTAGGTTGGGCCAGTAGTAGCTGTGCTTCCGGTCACACGCGGCGGGCCGCTAAGATGCTAAATGTTATCATGGCGAGACGGAAGAGGTTGTGTCATGAGATCTATCGTGATCAACGTTCCGAAGTTCCACACACTTTCTAGACTTCGGCGGCAGCTTTTCGGTCCGGATCGTCTTTATTTCGGCGGCGAGCTAAGGAACCTCAACGACGATGCTTGCAGGATATTGGGCTCGGGCGCTTCGAGGACCGTGGCAAACGCTGATACGCGCGCGAAAAAACAGTGGCGCCGAAAACTATTCGGCGCTTGAGCGGCCGATGCGCTTTTCGCGCTTACGTAATCGACCTTACCTTATACTAGCGTTTCTGTCATGGCGAAATACCTGTATACTGATGTCCTCAGGAGTCGGCCCCGAAAATCTAGTGACGCGTAATCATGGAGGGCAAGGCCAATGAGCGCCAAACTGCTTATTGGAAACTGGAAACTTGTCCTGGCAGGTCGTTACCGGAGAGGAAGCTAAAGACCTCTTTGGTACTAAGGCGAAGGGCTACATGATCCTGACCCGCGAGGGACGCGCCATGACGGTCACTACCGCCGACGCTCGTGCGCCCGGAGCGAGCGAGCCCGAGCGTGCGGCGCGATTATCTCGGTGCCCATTACCCCCCGGCCGCCCTCTCGAAGAATACAACAAGCCTCATGCTGCGCTGACGGCTTGGGCGAAGCCGCGCCACGTACTCGATGAGATAATGGTAAAAGACCTCGTGCAATAAAAAAGCCCAGGTCAGAAAGCCTGGGCTCTTAAGTCAATACGCAAGTTTCTAAAAAACCTCGCCTGTCGGGGAGGCGGACTATCGTCTCAGCCAGTGGCGCGGATGTATGGAGGTTCTGGCCTCAACGGGATTCCGGTAGACCTGTGATCCCCCACAACGCAAGTCGGGAATCGCCATTTGGGTATGACTTAAGCTTAAGAGCGTCGAACTCCTGACTTAGATGGGCTTATGCGCGTAAATCGAGTGATAAACCCAAGCTAAAAGCTTTCTGTCGTGTCGCTCCCTCTGTCCTCTTCAAGGTCCGAGCGATACCCTTTGCTTTCATTTTCTTCTTTGCCTGTGACTTCAACGTCTTAATATCAGTCGTTGTCCACGCGCGGCGTTTCAATTTTTTTGCCATGTTATACCTATCCTTTTTAGAACAACGAATGTCTTTAACTAGAATATCGCGCAAGCAATAGCCCGAGCAATGCAGTGGGTTTGTTGCTGTGGAAAACTGGGCGAACGGAGCGCACCCGTGGATAGGTGCGCAAGCTGGTAGAACGCCACCCGAATTTTGCACTAAAGTAGTCGTGGGTCGGGAGGCAGAGTTGTTTGGTTGAGGACGCAAAGCGTCGATTGATGAGCGCGCCAAGCTGATTGCGCGCATGGTTGGGCTTATCATTGGTGGCCTGCGCACAAAATCTTACGAGCAGTTTGTCTTGAGCTTTTCCAATCCCGGCGCGAAACAGTTCTATTGCGTCGCGGCAGCTAATGATCCCTATCGGACGCCAAGTTAAGCTCGGACAGATATAGTTTAATGTCCGTTTTAGCCCCCAATTTTTAGCCCCCAATAATGAACACGTAGCCGGGCGGCGCGTGAGCTACAGCCATCCGGTTGGCCGTAAGGCCTAAAGAGCCCCCCGCGCAAGCGCAGGTTTGATTTCCCGTTGCAGTAGCGAGATAAGGCGCCACTCTGAGCGAGCAGGGTCGCTTTGAACGCACATTGAGCGGCGGGGGCAGGGTGTGCACGGGGTGCCCGTTTCCCTTCAGACGCCCCGACTGAAATGATTACGGTTACCACCGATGCTTGGAGCTCACAAAGCCCCTAAATGCGCCGTCTCCAATCGAATAAGGTGGAGCGCTGATTCGGTGAAACTCCGAACGAAGCGCTCGATGTAATCGGTCGATTTTCTCGCCTATTTTTCCCGTTGACTGCCCGCGGGTTGTTCAGAACGGCCAGCCGTTGCCGAGAACAAAGAGCAGAAAGCCGGCACCCGCTCCGAGCAGAAGCAGCAAGACGAACTCCTCGCCCGTTGCATGACGATCTATCTCTGATGGAAAAGGTTGTTCGAACGGGAAAGGCGAGTTGGCAGCGGGTAATCTCTCGACAGTGCCGAGCAACTTTATCAGGCGGGCCGTTGTATCATCGTCTAGCGATAGAGGTTCGGTCATTTGGCCCCACCGGCACAACCAGTGTGATCTAACTGGGAGGGAAGTCAACCGGCTTACGCGGCCTAATGTGGTTCAAAACCTCGCGGCGATAATCGCGTCGGCTGCGACCGTCTTGGATCCAACGCACTAAAAGATAAGTCCCGCCCAGTAGGACTGAAATGGCGACGTATATGATCACTAGCGCGGTCATGATCGGCCTTCGCGCAGACCGATCAACATCGCTCCCGCCAGCACGACCAGTGTGTGATCTAACGGGGCCGGGAGTCAACCCGCTTTAGGACCGCGAGGCGTGCCTATGCATGTGGCCGCCATTCGCTACGCATCTGTTGAAAAATTTTCGCACCGCATGACCATTTCCGTTTGCTCTACCCGCCGCAGGATTGCCGGGCACGAGCGGAGGATAGGCTTTGGAGGTTAAAGCATTGCACTTTCTTGCGACCTCCAGTGGGATGGCCAACGCGTTGGTCATCGGCTCAAAAGTGATACATTGCGCCGCAAGAATTACGCTCCAAAATTTCATCTTAGCCAACACGGTTTATCTCCTAGCTCGCACGCCCTCGACCAACGAGCGTCGCCCTGACCGAGTACAGCATATCGAAAAGCGCGATGTCCGTACTAATCAGAACGGAGTCCTGGCCCATGTCCGAATTAGGTATAATGCCAGGATGGATCGGACTCAACTAGAGGCGGTTGAGAGACGGGGATATTGGGCCGTTCGCATAACTTGGCCGAATGGCGCGAAACACTACTTCGGAAAATATAATTCTGAACGCGAAGCTAGTCAGTGGATCGAGAAACACGGGTGGCTGACGGCCGCGAGAATTGAAAATGGGGATTTGGTTCGTCGCGGCAGGATGTCCGGTGGCGATAAGTCACAAACCTGATGTTTAGTGACAGAAAGAACCTGGAGGGTCGCAATTTCTCGCCATGTCCTAAGCCAGCGTTGAACACTAATATGCTGTCGCTCGCCTGCATGTGCCGCGAAAACGGGAAGAAGAAAACGGGAAGAAAATGGCGCGTTCATAAACTGCCTCGCAGCCAAAGAGGCCCGCGCGGCGGCTCGCCGTTGCGATTTCCAGATAACCGCGGCCGTCAGTCTAAATGACGTTCCACAACACTGATGCCGCACTGCTTCCCAGTTGGTACCACGGGCGGATGAGGACGGCGTCCCGCAGGCCAGAGAGCCGACGCGGCAAGCCGCGCCCCCGCACGGTCGCCCTCTATGCAACCCTAGCCTTTTCAGCCTCTGGGTTGCCTTCATCAAGCGTTGTGAGCCGCCGTTCCTCCACGTCTCCTAGAGTTGAACGATGTTCGGCGGTAAGCTGCCCGGCCGCCTCTATGGCCGCAGCAACCTCAGTTGCACCTCGGGAGTATGTTTCAGGCATCTTCGTAGCTGCGGCAACTTCGGCTGCCGGGGCCCTGCCAAGCGGAGCCGTGGCAACAATAGCGGGGACCGGTTGTTGCGCTTTGGCAGCGGCAGCCGGTTTGATCGCGCTCGCAGCGTCGAAGTCCGTATCATTGCCCACGACATCAAGAAGTTCCGAAATGTCTTTGATCGCTTTGTCGACCGTGAGCAGCGCTTGGTATTCCCGTGTTGTCTTGAGTCGGTCCAGAATTTTCTGCTTGGCCGTCTGCAAATGAGTGACAAGGTCGGTAATATCAGCAACTTCCGCTATGGGTTTTTCGATGGCCAGGAATGCTCGATACTCCGGCACCTTCGTCAACCGCTGTTTCACCTTGTCCCGAAACGCCTCCAGCGACTGGATTACTGGTACGACCGCCTGCAACTGCGACATGACAAACCCCTACGATATTGATGACTAATTTCCGATAGTGGTGCCTTAAGTCAATTTTTTGTCCGGGGACTGCCACCGAATAACCCATGACGGGCTTGCTCGCTATCGTTGGCGCTCCCGTGATACTTTGGAGGAAGGGTTGGCGCCGGCCGTTCGGGAGTTGATATCTAAGGGGCTTTGAAAGAAGCGCCGTGCCAAGAATCACGGCTTTTAGTGAGGATTGTGTCTAGTAAAACTGCCGTACGGGCAGTGACGGCCCGTCGGCGGTCGTTCAACAGACAGTGGCGGAACGCAATGGCAAAAGGCCACTGGACCGCCGCCTCGATGTGGCAAATGACGAGGATACAAACCCTATGCGGCTGCCAACGCAGCGATTTTCACGAAGTTCGGGGTACGTTTCGTCATTCGCGCTGGCAAGTTCGAATGTCCCGAAGGCACCAGCCGTACCCGCCATGCGGTGATCGAGTCCGATTATTCAAATGAAACGCCGAACCTGTCTTCAGTTCGCCAAATCACCCGACACGGTCGGCTTGAAACCGCCCGGTCAAAAGAGAGGGCGAACGAATAGGGGCTGCTGGCAGGAGAACCCAGGGATACACAAGAGCCCATATTTGTCAGATTGAGGACGGTGCAGTCGACAAGAGAAGAACTATTCTTCAAAATGATTTTTGCGTCTTTTAAGACGCGCGTGCGCTGAACCCGTCGCCTTTCCTGCATGCTAAACTCCTATAGTCTGGTCGAACATGCGCCAGCTCTGTTACGCATTAGCGAATCTAGCACCGCTGTTTTTTGAGCCGGCTACTACGGTTCATTAATGACACGGTTTTTCCAATCTCCGCTATCGGTCAAAATCGGGCATTAACGCCGCGATTAGCGGGGTCTGCTTGTGTCCCGGAAGCAGATACCCGTCCGGCGCGGGTTAGCATGTCCGCTGTGGGCCAATGGACGGCATCGCAAGGACGGTTTGATATAGAAAAGTTGCCGACTGAGGCGGCTAGGAGGATTACCCATGAGTATTCCCCACTGGCTAATCGGACTTGCGACTTTCGTCGGGCTTGGAGGCTTTATTGTCTTTGCATTCCGGCAGGGTCAGCAAGTGAAGCCAGACCCGAATAAAAAACAGAATGACTGGATGCACCAAACTCAAGGCGGTGGTCTCACTGGCCAATAGGCAAAATAGGACAGCCCAAAATCAAATTAGGACACAGGGCGCGGAATTAGGACACTTCGGACCCCAAGTGCGTACCCTGAAGTGGCACGACCGAGAGGCGAAAAGCCTAATTGCAAAAGCGTAACGTCGGGGGGCAAAGAGGGATAATCGAAGGCATGCCGACCCACTGCTCCCAGCTCGCCGCTGCCTCCAGCGCCACGTCAGAGATATGGTTAGCCAGTATATCTTCGTCGGCTTGATCATGATCAGCTATTGTGTCGTTCATGGTGCAATTCCTCAGCCGGTTGTCGGTACGAGTGCGTGCAGGCGAAAGCTATGCTCTCGCCGCGACACTGCAAGATTAAACTGACCGCCAGTTAATCGCCGCCAACGGCGTCCGCCGTCTGTCCGGTCAGCGCTTCCTAAAATTGCCGAGTTGCTGTCTGCCCTCGGCGATCAAATGATGGGCCCAATGATTTCCCATTCGCCGGGGAAGCGCGATCACTCGGCGAGCGGCAAAGGGCGGCCCATGTCGGCGTTGCCCCAAAAAGCTGCGGCGACAGTTGCCGGCTCCGAGTTGGCAAGGAGAAACTTCGCGTCGCAGGCTTGGTCGGTGCAGCCATGTGTTCGGCCTCCTGATGGTGTCTCCGTCAAGAGCTGATCTAGGCAGACTGCGATCCAAGGTGGAGCTCTCATTTCTGCAGGCTTTCCTGCGAACCTCACATCCGGCGGGAGCTAATCCCAACCACTGTCCCGCATTCGGGAACGGGAGAGCTCCAAGAGAACGGCACCACTCTTTGAAGACGGCGCCGTGGCGCCACGCCGAACAACGGCGACGTTCCCTCGGATCACCGGGCTGCTCTCGTTCGCACGGCAACCCGGATTGCTAAGCCGATCAGGCGGCAGGCTTTAAGACCGCGCCTTCAGGCAACACACCGTCGATGACGAACCTCCACAGCGCGATCAGTAGTTTACGGGCGAGGGCCACCACCATGACTTTACGAACACGCCGGCCCGTTGACCCAACCCGTTCTCGGAACCAGCAGACCTGAGCGGCGCCAGGCTGGTAGCGCGTCCATAACCACGCAAGCTCGACCATCACTGTTCTGACCCGACGGTTGCCGGCCTTTCCGATGCCCTGCTCGCGATCGATCCCACCGCTGCTGTATGGCGAGGAAGCCAAACCAGCGTATGATCCAAGTGCTTTGCCATTGGCAAAGCGACGCACGAATGCTTCACGTACCAGCACGGTCGCACTCTGAATGCCGATGCCACGCAGGGCTGTAAGCTGCTGGATCATCTTACTAGCTTCGTCGGACGCTTCTGTTTCCATCACCGCATCACGCGCACGCTCCAGCTCAGCAATCTGCGTGAGCACCAACTCCAACCGAGCAAGTAAACGCTTGATCTTGGCATGCGCGTTTGCAGGCAGTGGCTCGCCGAGAGCCGTCCGCAATTCGGCGAGACGACGATCTCGGTTCCGAAGCAATGGGTTGTAATTGCTCACGCCAAGCGTTGCTAGAATAGCTCCGATCCGGTTGGTCAGACCGACGCGCTCGGAGATGAGTTCGGTACGTTCGCGAACGCATCGTCGAGCATCCTCATCGGCCTCGTCGGGAACTGGCACCATCGAGCACACGCGTGGCTCTCCTCGCAGCCAAGCGAGAAGTGTCCGAAGCAGCAACTCGGAATCAATGCCATCAGACTTTGCGCGGCGCATCCGACGATCAACCGGCACGCTGGAAGGCTGGACAACGTAAACTTCGACCCCATGCCTCGTTAGCCAGCGCGCAAGCCAGAAACCCGACCATCCGGCCTCGTAGACTGCAATCACGCGCTCGATGCTGCGGCCCGTCGCGGTGGCGCGGGCGCGATATCCGACAATGGCAGCCAGCAATGCCTCGGCTTCGGGCTCGATCGTGCGCTTCGCTTTCGTATGCGGCAGGCCAGGCACTTGCGCCGCAAGCACCCAATTTTTGTTACTAACTTCAATCGCGAGGACGAGCGTCCTCTCATAGTCTACAGCGGCTGGTATCAAAGCGGCGACTGACTGCGACATCAAAAGATCCTCCAGTTTGAGATGGCGGGCAGCCTAGCCGGCTCGCGCCACCTTCATGGGATCTTTGAGTGCGGTTCCCATGACTGCTGGCCATAATGCCCTCCGCGGATCAGGTCCCGGTCACAAGCTCGCATTCGATGATGCTCTGACCCAAGTGGGTTGTCCTGATCGCCGGATCGACCGGCTCTGCATTACGTGCTGTTCGTCCTCCCAAACAATTGGCAATCCACAAGCAAATGATGCATCGCTGTGACGGCCCGCGCCGGCCGTTAAGGTTGCGAAGTAAGCTGAATTTCGGTTTTGCGTTGAAGAGTCGTTGGAAGTGGCGTCTGACGTCGATCAATCTGCGATCATCTACATAAGCCCGGCCAACCTTAGTTTAAACGACCCGGTGCTGACGAATATCGCTTCGGCGTAAAAGCGGACATGCCAAACCATCGAAGCTTCCCCCCGCCATGGACCGTCGAGGAGCGCGCCAAGTCCTTCGTCGTCCACGACGCCGGCGGGCAGGCGCTGGGCTACTTCTACTTCGAGAACGATCTGCAGCGTCGCTTGGCAGCGAAGAGGCTCATGCGCGACGAAGCCCGAGTGATGGCGGCCAGCTTCGCCAGGCTGCCGGATTTGCTGATGGGGGGCGTCAGGCGCAAAGCCACGCGGCGTCTGCTTGCGCTTCGCCTTTGAAAGCTCGGCATGGCTGCGCCACGGCCGCTTGACTCTCCGTCCCATCAAAGTTGGCTGCCGGCGGAAAGGGATAGGATTCGAACCCTCGATACGGGTTGACCCGTATTCCGCATTTAAGCGGATGCCTTAAGCCGCTCAGCCACCCCTCCTTTTTTAGCTGTAGCAGAAAAGGGTCGTGAGAAAGTTTAAGACAGCAGCGCATCCTGTTCATAAGTTGCGAATAGCGTCCGTCGCCGGTGTTCCTCGCGTTCCAGCCTACCTTGTGGGAAACGGAATTTCTCGTCGCCCCTCATTGTCCGAAACGACGATCGCGCGCCAGCCCTTCGGATCGCCGAAGACTCCATGAACGAGGATATCCTAAACTAGCGACCGTGCTCTTTTGCAGGCGTCTTCGATGTCTGCAGCCACGATAGTGATGCGTCGGGGAGTAGAGCCGTTAGTAAACTCGCGTTCGTAAAACAGGTCGGACACCAGATCTCTCCGCATGTCGGATCATTACAACACTTCAATCTAAATTCTTCCTTAGCTGCCTGCCGGCGGCGCGCACGCTTTCAATCGCCAAGGCGACGCCGCCGATGCTCTTCGCGTATCTCGCCAGCAATGCTTGTCGGCGACACGCGGATCGGTCGCGCCCCCTTTCTCTGCTCGTAAGTCTCCTCTTCCTGCGGAAACCGCACAAGCTCGAATGGCTGGCGCGTGTGTTTTAGAAGCTCCGGGATGTACTTCTCGCTGACGCCGAGGATCGCCGGATCGACCGGCTCTACGTCACGTCGGCCATGATCACCCATGTCATCTTGGCTATTTATTGGCGAGCGCGCTGGCGGCGACTTTGGTGGGGCGCCTCGCCAGTAATGCAGTGAGCCAGCCGGCGCTTGACGGCGAGAGCGCCAGCAACAAACAGGCCGCGCAGACAGCGGTCACCTCGTTTCCTAATACTGCCGAACCGATTTCTAGCTCCGCTTGAGTTCTGCTTCGGCGCGATGCCGGTCCAGGCCGAGAAATCAAGTCCTGATCGAAACGCTCGCGGGTCGGCAAGCCACCCAATCTCATGAGCTTTTTTGCTTTCATCAAAATGGCCGCAATAACCATGTTGCGTAAGGTTGACGATGAAATTTGCACAGATTTAGATGCCGGTTGATTGCTACTTACGTGGTTTCAATTAGTTTGCGCCACTAGAGCAACTGAGTTGAGGACCGGTAACTAATAAAATGCCACGGGCAAGTACTACGATGAAATGCGTAGAAGGAGCAAGAAGTCGTCACCAAAACTCAAACGATCGATACGAAGCATTGCTTTCAATGTAATGAGCGCCTTGGGCTAATTCAGCATGCGGTTGCTGAAACTCATTGTGCTCAGCGAGTGCCTGAGAAAATATCGAGAGACTGCATCCAAAATGTCTTTCATCCAACAATGGAGAGACTTTTGCGCTCGAACACGATGAGATTGCAATGTTCCCCCATAAGACGGCCACAGGGTCGGCTTTTTTATCTTGATGCCGGAGTCTGGTCAATGCTTCTCGTTGGCCTCGCGTTCGCGGGCATGCTGGTCGTGATCAGCTGACCATCAAACGGCATAAAACCTAGCAGGAACTGTAGGCCGGATCATCATTTTATTATCGGCGAAGCGAGTCATCCATGAGTTCCGATCAGGACCGACAACAGGCGGAGAAAAATTTCAAGCAACAGGAGCTTGTGCGGCTTCGTCGGAAGGCAATGGTCGAATATGAGATTCAAGCTCTCGCCACTCGCGAAAAGATCGCGCGTTTGAAAGCGCTTCGATTAGCCAAGGAAGCCGAGTCGCAGAAGTCCAATAAGTCGAAATAACCGTTCAGACAGCTCCATTCTGTTGTGGCAGCGCGAAGCATGGGCCAAGTAATCGTTTTGTTCGGCCACTCGAAGGATACCTTCGACCCTAAAACCCAAGAAGCGCTGGCTACCGCCTACGAGAAAGCCACTGATCATTTTCAGGGCGATCGCTACATCGACCTCCGCGAAATCATCGCTAAGCGCATCGTCGCCGCAGCAAAGATGGGCGAGCGCGATCCGAATAAGCTTTGTAGAGCAGCACTTGCTTCGATCGGCTTTACAGAGTGAGTGAATCGATCATTCGCGCGGAGGGGCCATTGTCGACGCTGCACGAAAGAACGTTTTACGCTGGTTGACTAACGCAATTGCGCTACGACCATTTGGAGAATCTGCACGCTTGCGTCGCCTGAACTTGAGTGGTCCTTGGCTTTGCTAAACCAAGACCCGGCATAAGCGAAAATTGGACAGATTCTGTCTTCTGTGGCGGCTACCGTCCCACCCCATTCTTGTGCCCGAATTTGTTGCACCGCATCATTCCGAAAAAACGTGCGGAATTCCCTCGGTAAATGGCATGCCGCAAAATTAGAACCGAACAGCCGAGGGGTATCTGTTTGCTATGTGCTCAGGCGTTTGCTCAGAAAAGTATCGGTGATCCAGTTTTGTACTTCCCATTCAGTGCTTTGATCCGTCTTGCAACGACCTTCCACTGCCTATTTGAAAGCCTCTTACTGACCTTTGGACTGGCCCGCCCGCCAATTTTGCAGCCATTCCTCGGCGGCAGGAAAACGCGTCCATCCCGGGATCGTTGCGGCAAGGTTTACCGACTTCCAAAGCGGGTTACGTGGCGGCTTGTAGAACTCACTGATCTTTGAAAAGAATCCGTCTACGAATTTGGCCGTCCGTTCGTATCGCAACGAATCTTTTGGCCAGTTGTATGAAATGAGGACGGTGCTTGCGGCAATCGTATCCACCTTCTCGTCCTTTCTGATCAGAGTGGGATAATCTTCGTCACTGATCGAAGCAGGAAGATAGCTCTCCTGGATCGACTTCTCGTAGGGTACGGAAACAAATTGCAAACCCCATTCTGGCCTTACGCTTGCAAATGCGGGGACCGGTGTCGGGCAGGAGCATATTGTAGCGTCCAACTCGCCGCTCTTGAGTTTTTCCAATGCATCTGCTTGCGGCATGTAGAACTCCTGCACCTCGATCCCAAGAGCCTGAAATATCTTCGGAACAAATTGCGCCGTTGCACTACCCTTGTTGTTGAAACTGACTTTTTTCCCACTCAGATCTTTGATGCTTTTCGCGCCCGAACGCGCCAAAATCTGCAGCGGGTTCGGAAAGAGCGATACAATATATACGAGCTTCTGCTCTAGGTTTGGTCCTAACTCACTGTTGCCTTTTAAGTAGTTCATTGCCTCCTGTGTAGTTAACGCCATATCGATGTTTCGCAGGAAAAGCACGTCTTCCACGTTCTGGACTGCAGCACCACCATCCACCGACAGCACACGTACATTGTTATTTCCACTGCCAAGCACCACCGAAATGTCGTTGGCAATCTGGTTGAAGGTAGCGCCGGGTTGCCCTCCCATGAGAAACAGAACGTTCTCGTTCACTCGTTGTTTGTTCTGCTGACGAGAGAACGGCGTCTGGGATAACACCCGGTCACATAAGGGTAGCGATAAGACAAGAGCGAGCAAAGGAAGGAATGCCCTCTTCATGACGCCTCCTCGCGAAATTATTGGACGAAGTCCAAGCTAAACTGATCGTAGCGATATTCAGAATTGGCTGGAAGGCTAAAGGCGAGGGGTGTCGGCTAGCTCCATTGGAAAGCGCGCTTTCGATCAACCGAGGTCGAGCCGCGCAGTAGCGGCCGATTCATGACAAAGCGGAACACATCTATGCGCCGGACGAGCCCAGGCTGCACACTCAATCAACGCATCGCGCTTAGTTTTGCCAATTGCTGGGAAGCAAGGGCGGACCCGAGTTCTGCCGCCCGCTGGTACCATTTTCGGGCCCGCGCGATGTCGGGTTCGACACCGATGACACCACGCTGCCGGAGAACGAGGGGGTCGAAGGTTGCAGCGAGCTCCGTTGCGGCCTCGGCGCTGCCGGCCTCAGCGGCGCGGCTTAAGAGCAGTCGCGCGGAAGCGAGATCACCATTCGCGATGTAGGTCTTGCCGCGTTTTAGCAATGCGGTAATTTCATCGTTATCGAGCACCAGAACGCTGCTGGCCGTCTGTGGTGAGTTGCTGACCGTCAGTGATGAATCGTGCTGAGCCGCGGACTTTGGCGGAATCTGTGCCGGCGGTTGCGTCGTTTGTGCGGATCTGTCATCGGCCGTTAGGTACGCCGTTTTCTCCATTGAGGTGGACGGCGACTGCGGCGAGGCCTCGGCTCGTGGTGGCGGTTCCTTCGCCTTTTTTGCAAGGCCATCTTTTACACGGCCATCATCGACCAAGGGGACTACCGACGGCGCCGCGGCGTTCGATGATAGCGCACTTTTAACCCGAGCCGTCTGGTGACCGCTCGTCTTTGCCATACTCCAGATGACAGGCGCCGAAATGGCCGCACCGATATAAAGGCTGAAAATTACGGAGCCGAGTAGCCATTTTCGTGGAACTTTGGCGGGCTCGAGAGGAAGATGTCGCAAAGTAGCAAAGGGGATCTGGAATCCCTCGCTCCCTAGTGGGTCTTTAGCCGCCAATGGCGGCACGTCGCTGGATGAGGCGTCGGAACGGAGCGAATTTAGAACACTCATGATCGCCCGGCGTTAGTCGGAGGCCTTCCTCGCATTGTCGCGGGATAAATACAAAGTCGTAACTCTCACTAATAGTACCAGTTTAAGAGAGCGGCGCCACCTAAATCTGGGAAAAACCATTCTCCTGCCCCCCACAGACTGAAGCTGGCCAGCGGCTCTGGATCGAGGCCGCGGATCTGAAAAGCCGACTTCGCGATTTCCAGACTGATTGTCGTGACCGTCTGCATGGAGGCTTCACATAGTGGGAGCCTCAACAGCCCCACGTCCATGGCATAGCCGTCCCCGGGCGGGAAGTCGCGACAAACGAACTCTTCGTCATTGTCGGCGACGCAAAAAGTGGTGAAGGCGTGTTCTGCTCCAATGCCTCGCACCCAGTAGTTTTGGAGCGGCAACGCGCGGCGGACGCCAGAAGGTCGATCATGGCTTCGCTCACGCATTTAAGTGGATGCGCAAAGTATCATCGAATTGATCTACGGCGTTGCGTCCGGAGGGGCGGCTTCCCAAAAGATCTCGCGATATTCCTGATATTTAGTACGGAGAGTATTCGCGCTGTCGACGATTGCCCGCTGTCGATCATCGGCGCTCACATTGTCATTATTTACGGCGGCGACCAGCTTATTGACCGCCTCGGAAGCTGCTTCAAAGAGAGCCTGTTCCTTGCCGGACATTGAGGCCATTCGGTTTGCTTTGCGTTTGTTAAAGGCGGCAAGGTCATCGTTTAACTCTTGCCGATCGTGGATTGTAAATTGCAAATTGTGCCGATTGCAGAACCGGACATAATAGAGTAGTGCCCCTAGCGCATTGCGTCTGATTTCGGCGCGGCGCTCCTGACGGTGATCACGAAAGGCTATTGAACGCTCCAGAATCGCAACCGCAAGAAATGTTATGATAATTTCCGACGCAAACTGGGGTAAGTATTCGCCGGCGATGTCCGACCATGTTTTGTCTCCCTGCATCTTGGAATAGAGGTCATATACTAGGATGATGATGCCGGCGATAACGAACAAAGTTAGAGACAGGGTGCCAAGCCGACGAATGACTACGACTGAGAAGATCAGCGTTACCACCACTACGGCACATGCGACGAGTGCAAACCATGCCGCAGATTGGGGAATCGGGGCGAGAAAATCTGAAAGCGGTTGCGGAATCTGGATAGCAGCCTGCATGATCCTCTCATCGGGTCGGGGTCGCCTAAGGCGGCAGACACTTCTAATAGCCTGCAGTTCTTTGCGCTACTTATCCACTCATTGCCACCTTCTCGACATATTTGTGAACCCGCTTTGCAAAGCGGGGTTGGGGGCAGCATATGTTGTATCCGCGAGAGAAGCGGCGAAGCTTTGGCATTGACGATAGGCCACCCTGTCGCAATTGCCGTAAGAGTATGTCCTTGACGAGACGCGGTCCTGATGCTGCGTATGGTTCTCACCACGAGCGACAGATATTCGCTTGTCGCTTTTGTGGTCTCCAAACCGAACGAACCGTGGATGCCGATGGAAATCCTCCAGAATGCGCCGACGAGACGACAGCAAGTTAGTTTGAGTTTCCTTCGCGTGGAATTCTGATAACTCGGCCGGTTTTTATTCCGGCTGGTTCCAAGAATAGTCTCTGGCCTCTGCGGCATTCCGGTCGGCCCATGATCCTCACTGAGTAATTTGAGAGCCGCCAATTCCGACCCGATCGGCGCAATCAACGAAAACTTACACTGGGGAGTCGAGTGATACACCTAAGCTAATAGCCTTCCGCCGCGTCGCACGCTCGGTTCTTTTCAAAGTTTGAGCCAATTTTTCGCCCGATTTTTCCTTTTTGCATGAGACTTCAACGTCTCAATATCCGTCGTTGTCCATGCGCGGCGCTTCGATTACTTGGCCATGTTATTACCTACCGTATTTAGTGCGACGAACTCCCTTAGGAGAAGCACGATGCAAGCAATAGGCCGGCGCGCGGCGGCTTTGTTGCTGTGGAAGTGTGCGACGTGCAACGTTTCAGGCAGATTTACGTTGACGCGTAGACGACCAAGAAACTGACGAGAGTCAAAATCACTATCCTCACTTGCGGCCACACGAGCAAAGATCCGACAAGTCTCTGAGGACAGGCCCAAATAGTGGGGGCCGATACACCAGCAGCGATGACAGCTCAGATAGGTCGCCTGTTTATATGGTACTACTAAAGCACGGAATCTATGCGGCCCGATAGGCTGCCCAGTCAATATTCCCAACGTGTTCGAACCAGGTTTGGATTTGCGTATTGGCTTCCGACGGTCTTTGACCCGCCCGAGGCTGATATGCGCTCTCGAATTTGTTCTACGTTGTTCATCGCAAGTCTTCCCTTAAGCAAATCCGATGTGGCACATCTACGCACTCTGTAAATTTGTAATTCCAAGGGTGATTAGGTGGGGGCGCTCAGACGCAACGCCATAACGGTGTGTTTTCTTGAGCGGCGATGTGACGGCCACACTTTATGCGACGCTAATTTGCGAGCGGAGACTCCTGGGCAATAGAGTCGTGCTGCAAATTGATTTTAGTATTTACGCTCGAATGTGGCGCCGGCTGATTTCATCGCCAGATCCAATTTTTCGTGGATGCCCAGATGGAAGAGTCGAAGGCCGGATAGGAATAGAGCACCTATGCGCCAACCCAGCTGGGCTTGCGATTGCTGCGGGGCTAGGTCATCCCTCGGGGAGATGACGGTCTATTTTGAAGCTGGCTTTGTGGTTGATGTGCCCACTTGAACGAAAAATGATTGAACCTGATTAACGTGATGCGAGCACCATTCGAATGGTAGTGGGGATACATGCCTCTGACGAAATTTCAGCCGGCGGCGACATAAGCAACGAGAAACGCGGCCATAACGATCGCCACCATGCCAAGTAGTGCGAGGTCAAACAGTTCCTCGGAAGACATGGTACCCCCGCTTGTTGCCGTTTGGACAAACAGGCTCCAGCTAGGAGACGCCGGAGCCTCAAGTCAGTCTGATAAGCCGGACGCTAGCCACGCCGGGTAGCTGAAGCATGCGTCAAGGACGTTGAGTGAAGGGCTGTGTCACATCCTAAAATTTGAGTTTATTAATGCTAAGTTCTGTTAGCACAGCCAGCGACGAGCGTTAGTCTGAGCAAACAATCACAGCATAATTTCAACAAAAGCGCCGAGAAGGAACCGGAAGATAAGTTCCTCCCCATTCATCTCATATGGTTTTGTTGGCAGTATCGCGCCCACGAGCCGCTTTTGCGGTTTTCATCCCGCACTCATCGCGATTGGGACAGGGATGTAACAAACGTGATTTAAGTGTTTATCGAAGACTTGCACGGTTGAGCGGGACAAAGCCACATTGTCGCCGACTAACAAACTCAGGAAAGTATTCTATTCGGCTAATCAGTTCGGCTGAGCCAGGCAAAAACCACCGGCAGCACGCAGGTTCGAACATAGGTGCTCCGCTTGGTTGCGGTTGCTTGTGCCGACACGCACGCGGTACCACGAACCACTTGGCGAACTAAGCACCATCGGCTGGTATGATCCGAGTACACCGCGATAAGTCTTTTGCATCTGATAAAACGAGGCAAGGGCGACGTTTTTCGAAGGGCCGCCGATGAGCTGCACGCCCCAGGGGAATGTGATTGGAGCAGGAGCGACGGGACCTCGCATCGTGTCGCGATGTTCGGCGAACAGCTTTATGATTTCAGGGCAAGGCACGGCTTTGGGAGGTGCCAAGTTGACCGACGAGTTGGCCAAATTGGCTGCAGCGCTGGTCGTCCACTCGTCGGCCGCGTGGCCGGTGACAATCCGCACATAATCCAGCGTCTCGCGCGGCAACGTGCGACGTCGCACCAGCCAGTCGTTGACGCGTTTTGGTCCGGCATTGTAGGCCGCTGCCGCCAGGCCAAGATTGCCGAATTGCGCGCGCAGGTTCCGCAACAACGCAGCCGATTTGCTGATCGCGTCGGAAGCGTCGAACGGATCGCCCAGGCCGACCCATTCGGCAGTCTTCGGCATGAATTGCGCGATCCCCTGCGCGCCGGCCGAGCTGATCGCATGTTCGTTGAAGCGGCTCTCTTGCCAGATCAGCCGCGTCAGAAATTCCGGAGGCAGGGCGTTCACAAGCGCCGCGGATTTTATTCGACGACATACTACATTGACGGTGTCGACAGGCGCCAGAGTATTTGGCGCCGGCGCGGCCGGCGCGGCCGGCGCGGCCGGGGCGGCGCGGGCCGGCACCGCGGTCGGCGTCTCGCTATGCGCTGCGGTCAGCGCGCACGCCAGAAACAATGCCGAAACAATGGGTGAACGCATGGCTGTGGCCGATTTTGTAAGTTTATGGCAGGGTAACGATAAGCTCTGGCGAACGTACTGCAAAAGCGTAAATTTCCAGCAACCGAGAGTGTATTAGATGAAATGGGATTGTTCTCACGACGTATCCTGAATCTACGGGCGTTTTGCAACACAAGTAGTATCCGGAAAATTAGTTGCCCCAATCCGGCCGCCCGACGGCGCAAGATATTTCTCGAAACGAACCCAATGCGTTAAGTGGCTAAGGGGCAGGCTTTTAATACCTTTCCTCGAAAGTTATTTTCTCAAGCATGCCCCACAGCTGTGGCTGCTGTTTGCTGTTAAAGACCGACAAACGTGAGGAGCGCTTAATTCGAAAGGGTCTGCGAATTGTTGCTAAGGTGCCAGCCGCCGCCCTCTGGACCCAGGACAGGTTCAGCGGCCCCACGCGGTCGCATGGATCCTGTCGGTCGTTTCGCCACCACAACATTGGGTTCCGTAACTCAGAGTCATTGGAAGTCACGCCGGCAGACCGGCTACGAATGTCACGCCAGAGGAAGCAGTGACGACCGAAAAAACTCGTCGAGCCCGCCAGCCGCGCGAAGCCGACGGCCATCAATTGTGCCTCGTCCCGTGTTCGATTTACCTCCGAAAGCCGACGTTCATTGTGACGGTCGGAGTCTCTCCAGTGGCCTCGGACTTCTGCAGTGCAAAATACCCTCCTACATCGCGGCCGGCTTGGTCGAGGGAGAAGTCATATGACGAGCCTCCCGAACTTTCACCTCACAAAATTTGATCCGGCGCATCCGGGCTGAACTTTTTTACGCCGCAACTAATATTTCCTGCTTGGACAACACTGGCTCGACATATAATTGTGGAGCATCGTATATTACCTCCGCAGTTAGGTAGGGGGACGGGTGTCGCATTCAATAAGCAATCGAAACCAAGAAAAAAGCGGCGGTTCAACTCAGCGGGAAGTCATTACCCAAACTTGGGAGAAGAGCGCTGGCAAGCGAACGAGCTTTCCCACGCATTGTCGAGATCGCGGTGCCGGTAAACGGCTTTGATTTTTGCTTAAGCCGGGAAATGTCAAGCTTCCATCGGTTCCGCGAAATTCGACCACGTTTTGGTAAGCCAAGCACTCGAAAAGGCCAAACCTATTGTCGCTGGTGCTTCTCTGAGTCGGCGGTTGCTGACGCCTTTTGTCAGCAATTCGGAGGCGCGCGTGTGAACAAGACGCCAATCGGCTTAATATCCGTTCTGAATCATGAGCTGCCTTGTCGGCCGTCGAGCTGCTTGGTAGCGAGACCTCAAATAACTGACGCGAAGGTCGTCCGCCGGCGGTCGAAAAGGACCAGTAGCTGAAGTGTCATCTTGCTCATACTTCGATTGTGAGATCGGTGCCGTGGCCGCAACAAATTTCGGGTCACGTTCGGCCCGAGAGATTTTGCTTTACAAAGCTGCGAAGCACACGCGTCCGCTTGATGTCATATTAGGATAACAGAAATTTTGCTCAATTCTCTTCTAGAGCAATAGCTCCGATCTATTGACGTGACTGGGCATAAGCAACGCGTCTGACAAGCCACGCGAAAGTCTGGTTTTTCAGCTAACCATACCGCTTAAGGTTGACGAACAACTTAGTTGGGATTTCAAGGTCTGTTGGATTGCTGTTTGCGCAGCCTCCAATAGTGTTTTCCGTCAGAATGTAGCGGAGCTAAATCGCGCATCAGACAAACAAACAAATTGGAACACTGCGATGTGCTCAGGTCCGCTGCCGGCGGCCGGTTCGCAGTGTCTGGCGTCGCATGGCTTTCTGGCCTGCCAGCTCGAGTGAAGGCGGAGCGCATAATGAATAAAAAAGCCGATTTGGAAAGTCTTCCTGAAACGCGGTCGACAACCGGTAAGCGCAACATCAAGCGTTGTTGTCGATGTAATGGCTGCTTTGGGTTAGTCCGATATAGATACGCTCTCAACGCCTTTTGCTCGAAACGTTGTTTCAACGAATACAAATACGGTGCCGCGCGCCGAAAATCTCGTATCAAGAGTTGGGCCGATTATCTACGAAAACTGTGAGAAGCGCATCCGCGTGGCCTTGCGTCAATTACAGCCAAACAGGCCACCCACTTGGCTTAATGCCTCGCCGCCGTATTGCCGGCGCGGCAGGTGAGGCCGGCGCGATCGAAAAGGCCAGCAACGGAAGTCGCCTTGTCTCGCTCCGAACAAAAACCCCATACGTTGATAAAGAAATTCTCGGGCGGTATTGACGCTCGCGTGGTCAGTTGGCCACGTACTCCCGCGGCGAGATACCGGCGATACTCGCCCATTGATCGCGTAGCCGCACGGTCTCATGCAATTTGTTCTCCAGCTCAGCGCGGGTGTAATAGTGTTCCCAGCGGCCGCTGTCGGAAAGCTCTAGAAAATGCACTTGGCTACGCGTCAGTAGGGCGTTTTTGATTCGTCGAAAGGGCGCCTTCTAAAAGAGGTTAACAAGCATGAGAGGCGTCGATAGTGGTGGTTGGCAGCGCGGCAGAGCAGGAGGAGTCAGTACAAAGTGGCCGTTGAAATGGTTCATGATGAGGTTGCGCGCGGGGTAACAATGAAAAGCTCGATCAAATCATCGCGGCCGTCAACCTCACTCTGCGCGGCAGAGGTCGTCATGTTGTCGGGGACTACGGCTAGTACGGCGCGCTGGGCAACCGTACTCCGTACTCCGCATGTCAGCGTTCCGAGCTTTATTGGATGGATTCAGAGCCCACCAATACGCGCAGCTGCTGCCCAGAACTACCCGTCGTACTTGCAAGGAATTGAGACAAAAGGCTAGTCTCAAAAAGCCTTACACCAGGTTCATTTAGACGGCCAGATGACAGCCCTTTATTCCCCGACACCTAACTTAAGCCTGCAATCTGGCGGGGGAAAGCTGTTCCTATCCCGCGCGCTGGCGCCGGGGTTCGTTATTCTTGGCATCGCACTCGCCTGTTACACCGCCCGCGATAGCCTTGCTGATCTATACAACCGCTGGCGCTATGAAGAAGAATACAGCTACGGTCTTCTGATCGCGGTTCTGGTTCCCGTGCTATTATGGCGCCGCTGGCCGGTTTTGATGTCGGGCGCGATAGGGTCGCGATGGCCGGGATTGGTGATCCTTGTCATGGCGCAGCTGTGCGCAGTTATCGCCATGGCGGGGGAATCATATTTTCTCGAGCAAATTGCATTCATTGCCAGTCTTTTCGCTTTGGGCTTGGTCTTCTTTGGTAGCGGGGCAGCGCGTATACTTTTGCCGATAGCGCTAATATTGCTGCTGACGCTTCCATTGCCCTTTACGCTTCAGGCGATGCTCACGATCAAATTGCAACTCATCTCCACCAACCTCGGCGTGGTCTTTATCCAGCTTTTAGGAATACCCGTTTACGTCGAGGGAAACATCATCGATCTCGGCTCATACAAACTCCAGGTCGCCGAGGCGTGTAGCGGGCTTCGTTACCTTCTGCCGCTGACCTGTATCAGCTTTTTGATCGCTTATCTCTATAAGGCGCCGTTGTGGAAAAAGGCTGTCGTCGTGATGTCCGCCGTACCAATTACGATCCTGATCAACAGCTTCCGCATCGCCGTGACAGCGGTACTGGTCAATAATTTCGGTAATCACATGGCGGAGGGATTTTTTCACGAGTTTGAAGGGTGGGTTGTATTCCTCGCCGGCGTTTTGTTACTCGGGCTTGAGATCTTCGTCCTCGAAGGTTTCCGCTGGTCCAAAGTCGAAATCGAATCCATCGTGGGTCGGCGGCCGACCTTTAAAGGCCTGACCAGACCGATCGCGGTGACGCTGCCGCTCATTCTTGCTATCATGATTTGTGCCGGCGCTCTTGGTGCGACCGCCTCGATAGCGGCGTCGTATCAATCCATGCCGAAGTTGGTGCGCCAGAGTTTTACCGACTTTCCACAGCAGATAGGTGGTTGGGCCGGTGCACCAATAGCGCTTGATGCCGAGATTTTAGGCGCTCTCAAGGACGCCGATACCTATAACGGCGACTTCACCGAAGGGCACAATGCGGAGGGCGCGGCTGCCGCGCCCGTCAGCCTCTTTGTGGCTTACTACAATTCACTTAGCGCGGCCGCTGCCATTCATTCTCCACGCGTGTGCTTGCCCGGATCTGGCTGGGAGTTCGCGTCTTTTAAGGAAAGAAATTTCGGCGACGGGATCAACGGAGTGACGGGGACCTACAATCACGTCTTAATCCAGAAGGGCGAACAGAAGATCCTGATGTACTACTGGTATCAGCAGCGCGATCGTCGGACCGCAAGCGAATTCGGCATGAAATATTACGTGCTGGTCGACAACCTCCTAAAAGGTCGCAAGGATGGCGCTTTGGTTCGGCTATATACCCCGATCATTACCAGCGTTGGCGACAATGCTGAGGCGGAAGCGGACGCCCGCCTTCGCTCATTCGCCGCAGCTTTGGCTCCGAAACTGCCAAACTATCTACCGGAATGACTGGAGCGTGCGCATCTCCACCCCAATGTTACACCAAAGTGCTTACCTTCGCACCTCCAATTCCGACGAGCGCGCCGGCGCTGTGACGGCGTGTGAGATCGGACCGACACCTTATGTTTTTCTATCATTTTTCCTGCACAGGTAGTGCGAAGCGCCTAATCGGGCGGAGTGGCGAACATGAAAAAAGCGGGCAACAGTCCCGCAACCGAGGCGATTATAGGATAGAAAAATGGCGCCCGGCCTTGCCCCGGTCATTTCCCTGCTTGCGCGTGGCACGTTGCTCTGCAACGGCCTCCCTCGGCGTAACAGGAGACAATCGGAGCACACATGCTGTAGCCGCCCTCATAGCCGAAGTGACAGCCGCAAGATTCGTAGCGGGTCACGCGGGAGCTATACTGCGGATGATAATAACGCGGATGATAACGATGGTAGGGGGCGTAGTAGCCGTAATTATAACCGTGGCCGCAACCCTCATAGTCCATCGGGTAAGCCGCGGCCGGAGAAATAGCTAGACCCATCAACGCCAAGGTAAAGCAGATAAGCAACATGCGCATTTGCCCACTCCCACTCGCAACACCCTACATATGACATAGAGAGAAACTCGCCCGAGTTCAATTTAGGTTACCAGTGTGTACTTTTGCGCCACCACTCCCTCAGCCCGTGAAAAGTGGCCGCTTTTTTCATAGATGGCTAAGGATGATACCGCGATGGAGGACTCATGTTACGGCTTGAGAGACCGACGCTAAGCTATTTTACTTCGGGCCTGCGGGAATCCAAGGTGGTGTCGCCCACATTGAAATATGGAACGGCGCTCGTCGCGTTGACTTGCCTCGTACATTCAGTGACGACGCGAGACGCGTCAGCTATCACGGCCGAGGTCGCAAAGAAGTGTGGAGAGTTAACTGGGAAGGCCTATCCGCCGCGCGTACCAGGCAATCCCGCCGCAGGTTACGCCAATGGAACAGTCGAAGACTTCAGGAAATATTTCAATAAATGCGTAGCTAGCGGCGGCAACATGGACCAGGCTCCCGGATCGGGCAAAGAGGCGCCGTCCGTAGGAGATGACAAGGATGGTCAAGCTCCCAAGTAGACGAGGTAATTAAATTATTGGGCGATGGCCCGCTTGTCGGTGCGTTTCCACTTCATAGTGTTATTTTCGCCGTTTCTTTTCATCGTACTTCGGTGCTCGTCGGTTAGAGGTTCGGTGTGTCCGAGGCCTTTCGGGTCCGTGGACAGCGGAGCCGCCTGCCTCAAGCCACTTTAAGTAGCGAAATTAAAGTGCAAGATTGTGCATTCACTACCGCCAAGCGTGCCAGGGTGGATATCGATGCTTGCGAGACTTCTCCTTGTCGCGGTGATGCTCTTCGCGGCGAACTCTGCGTTCGCCGGTGATACCATGCGCCCAGCTGACATCCAGGATACTTTCTTTAATGGTCAAGGCTTCACCGCGGCAACTCCCAACGGCATCAAATTCAAAATGACCTTCACGCCGGATGGAAAGGCGACGCGTGAGCCTGTCGAACCATCCGGTACCCCAAAGACCGGCACATGGAGTCTCAATCCGAACGGTTTCTGTACGAGTTGGGAGGGTGCGAAAGCCAGTTGCTTCACCTTGGTTCCGATAGGGGAGGATAGATGGTCGGTGCAACGGATGGCAACTACCACTACGGTCACGGTCGCGATTTGGTCCAAATAGCGACGGCGCTTGTTGGGGCTCGGGTCTCAGCAACCCGAACATCAAACTAAGTGCGTATCAGATGAGAAAATCTCATACGTTCCTGCGTGCGCCCACCTACCAAGCGATGTGTGAACGTGATCTCGGCCTTGCGATAGCCAGCTACGTAGACATTTGAGAGTGCGAGAATCCCGTGCATAATGTGTTAGGTTGGCTCTCTTGGAAATCGCCATGCGTGACTGGCTTATGATTATTGTGCCCATAGGGGTCGGGCTATATTTTATCCTAAATCCGAGCCAGTTCACGGCGTTCGTTGACTGGATATCGGGATTTCTTCGCTGAGACTGCTGTTTGCCAACAACGGGTCAGGAAAAACACATCCCCGATAAAAGTGATTGGGCGGGAGCGTCGAAAAGTAGAAGAAAATTGATAGCCTACGTCACTCGAAACGATAGTTGCGCGCACTGTCATGACTTGCGCCTCTGCAATGCCCGGGCGAAAATATGTAGAGTTCAGTAGCGTGGCGTAAGGTGGCGACGATGGAGATGACCGTAGCGGACTGGCGACAACGGGCGCAAGACTGCATGGCGGCGGCCTTGGCCACATCAAACCCGCAAGCGCAATTGCAGTGGCTAATTCTGTACAATTCCTGGCGCAAGTTTGCTGACTTGCGTGAACGTGGACAATTCATTTTTATTGAGAGGTCGGCTTCAGGCTCAGTTACAGCAGCTACCAGTCGCATGGACAGCGCCGCCGTCGAGAGCGGCAACAAGCTTAGGGCGCGGCTGATGCTGGGCACGGACAACGACGCACGTCAGGGACCGGTGTAACCTCGTCTTACCTCCAGCGTGCCGTGTATTAGTACTAGCGACAACTCGGGCACCTTCGCGATCTTCGCTGCGGCGACTGTTCCGCCAGGATGACGCCTGTCGGCAATCTCGGCTATCGCCTTATTCGCAGCTGCAAATGCCGTTGTGATGACCTACGCTCTTTGCGCCACAGCAAAAGAACGAACGCACTCGAGCGGCGCCAAGGTCCACTACTACCGCACGCAACCAGATGCGCACATCGGCGGCCGATATCAGGGTTATCAATTGAGGTTTCCGGATTGTCCGAAGGACGTTCGTCACGTCTGCCCGGACTGCCGATGAGGGCTAATACCGCAGCGGATATGTCGGCTTGCGTCGGTGGGGCACTGGAGATAAATCTCCTGTGCCAGATCTCTTTCTGAGTTCACAGCGGTCGTCTGCTGATGCTCGATCCCTCGTTGAAATGATCTGGACAGGCAGGATATAGCAGGGGTGGGAAGATCTTTATCAAGTGTGGTTCGTAGTGTCCGCACCGAGTTCCACAAACGAAGGACTCGGCGTCTTCGCGGTTCCCACGATTGCGGAGGCGCTCTCAACGTAGCCGTTGCTGCGGATAACCTCGCCCGAGAGGTCTATTGCATTCTCGGACTTCCGATTGACACAATCGACATGCCGACGGTCGTCCGCAGGATCCAAGCCGCCGCCTCCAGCCAAATTCCGTATGTGATTTCGACTCCCAATCTGAACTTCCTCGTAAGCAGCCAAAACGACGACGAGTTTAGAGAATCTCTCCTTCTGAGCGACCTTTGTCCGCCAGACGGGATGCCGATCGTTTGGATCGCTCGGCTGATGGGAATTCCAATAAGGCAAAGGGTTGCAGGGTCTGATATTTTTGCAACTCTCAGGGATACGTTTCGATACCAGCGAGTATTGAAGGTCTTTCTCTTCGGAGCGACTGAGCAGGTCGCCAGCGCGGCCGCTCGGGCGCTCAACACCGAGCCCACGGCGCTCAACTGTATCGGTTGGATCTGTCCTGGTTTCGGTACGGTCGACGAATTGAGTCGAGACCAGTACGTCGATGCAATTAATTCCAGTAAAGCAGACTTTCTTGTGGTTGCGCTGAATGCGAAGAAGGGGCAGCTCTGGCTATTGCGTAACCACCACAAACTGTGTGTGCCAGTTCGCGCTCAGCTTGGTGCAACGATCAATTTTCAGGCGGGCACGGTTAAGCGTGCGCCACGGGCTTTGCAAAAGCTCGGCTTCGAATGGCTCTGGCGCATCGGACAAGAGCCGCAGCTGTGGAGACGTTATGGCCGGGACGGCGTGGTGTTCTTGCGCCTCTTGCTGACACAGGTATTACCGCTTGCTTTCAAGGCGCGATCGCTGCGACAACAAGCGAAGCGTGATGACCTTACTCTCATTGTCGATCAAACGGAGACTCCTGAGTGCGTCATCGTGAGCCTTTGCGGCTTCGCGATACACAGCGAGGTCGAAAAGGCCACCGCCGTATTCAGAAAGGCTCTGGCCTTAAATAAGCCGATCGAAATCGACTTTTCTCAAACCCGAGAGATTGATCCGCGCTTCATGGGACTTATTCTGATGTTGAGAAAGCAGATCAGGAGCTGCGGTGGCTTCGGTCCAAGACTTTCTGGGATCAGCACAGAAATTGAGAAGACATTTCGTCTCAATGGGCTTGAATACTTCCTGCGTGACAGCCGATAGTTGGCTGAACACCACAAAGCGCAATTAACTCTCGGCGTCATTAATTGCTCAGGTGCATACCCGTTGGGTTATATAAGCGTTGCCCTGGTTTAGTCGCAATTGATCCTTGACCGCGCTGGCTTGATCGAAAAGTGCGTCCGCGTAATTAACGCTGCACCGCATCGATGCATTTGCATCAGCCCCTGCCCGATTTGCTACACTGAGCTTTGTAACCTCCGTGACGTCGTTGCAGTAGTGCCATTTGCCCTTCGCCATTTCCGCGCAGGATATCGTTGACTCTGGTTTGGCAGTACTTTTAATGCCATTCTATGGAGCCGTGGAAAGCAAAAGTTGATACCGGTTCGGTTGCGGAAAATACGTTGCGGAAGGGTTCTCGCACGGAGAAGGTAAATCGTTCGCGGAAACAGTATATGAAACGCTTCACTACTCTCTGTCTTCTTGCACTCTGTCTTGCTGCCTGCAGTTCTGCGGAGAATCGCGCTGTACGCTATTATGAAAGTGGAAAAAAGTTGCTCGCAGCGCGCGACGCTCAGCGAGCAGCAATCGAGTTCAAGAATGCTGTTAGGCTAAAGAAGGATATGCTGCCCGCTTGGCGCGGACTCGCCGAGGCCGACGAGCTCGATCATCGTTGGGCAGAGTTGGTCCCGGTGCTGCGGACGATCGTGGAACTCGATCCGAAGGACGTCGACGCTAAGTTAAAGTTGGCCAACTTGTTGCTTTACGGGGGCGCCGCCGACCAGGCTCTTGCAACTGTAAAGGACCTGGACGATACGGCAAACGCTAATATTCTCGCGTTGAAAGCTGCAATTTTCTATAAGCTCAAGGATGCCACTAATGCAGTCCGAGAGGCGCAGGCGGCGCTGAAAATCGATCCGAAAAATATCGATGCGATGATGGTAGTCGCTGCGGATCGCCTCCAAAATGGCGATGCACAAGGAGCGCTGCAAATTCTCGACAGCGATTCGATGGCGCACGTCAAAGATCTTGGTGTGCAGTTGTTCAAAATCAAGATCTTCCAGCAGCTCGGGGATCTGCCGCAAGTCGAGTCCATTCTTCAAAAGCTGATCGAGCTTTATCCGCAGGAAGTGGCGTTTCGTCGGCAGCTTGTGAAATTCTACATGGATCAACACAGGCCAGATGATGCCGAAAAGGAGCTAAGGGCCATTGTTGCCGCAGATCCGCAGAACTCGGACGCCGTCCTTGATCTTGTAAGATTCTTGTATGCGAGCAAAGGCGTGACGGTCGCGCGCGCTGAACTTGTTGCCCGCATTAATGCCGGCGGCAAAGTGTTTCCGTATCAGATGGCCTTGGCTGACCTCGACTACAATCAAGGGAAAGTTGGTGAGAGTATTAAGCTGCTTGAGACACTAGCAAAAGATACGTCCTTCGCCGACCAAGCGCTTGCTGCTAAAATCAAGTTGGCCGAATTAGACCTACGGCAAAAGAATATTGATGCCGCGGATGCACTGGTAGCCGAGGTTCTTCAAAGCGACGGCCGCAACACCAATGGTCTGCGGCTCCGCGCGCTAATTCGCATGGAACGTAGCCAACTCGAACCGGCGATTTCCGATTTGCGCACGGCACTTAATGATCAGCCTCGATCGACAGAGCTCATGCAATTGCTGGCGACTGCCTATGAACGAAAGGGTTCCATCGAACTTGCGGAGAAGCAGTTTGCCGATGCACTAAAAGTATCCGACTACGATCCGAATGTTGGCCTCACCTACGTGGCTTTCTTACGCCGGCGCGGTGGCGTGCAACGGGCCGAAGACGTATTAAGTGATTTAGCGAGTAGGCGTCCGAACAATGTGGCCATTCTGTCGGTCTTGGCAGAAGTTAAGCTGCAACTGAGGGATTGGGTTGGCGCACAGGATATTAGCGAAGCCATTCGACGCATCGGTGGTAGCAATGGCATAGCGGACCAGATCCTCGGAGCGGCTTTAGGTGGTCAAAACAAATACGATGCTAGTATTGCAGCCTTCCAGAATGCTGTGGCTGACACACCGTTAGCAGTGCAGCCGATGGTGCTGTTGGTGAGAGAACTTCTGCGCACGAAACAGACAGATCGTGCGGTAACCTTCCTACAGGCCATATTAAAAACGAATCCTGCTAACGCTGACGCCCTCGTACTTCTTGGCTCCGTTCAGCTTGTAAACAATTCCCCAAATCAGGCTTTGCAGAGCTTTACGGCCGCCATACAAAAACAACCCCAAAATGCCGCCGGCTACCGTGCCCTCGCCGATCTTTATCTCAGTCAAAATAATAAGGACGCAGCTCTGAAGGTCATTCAGGACGGCCTCAAGCAGCAGCCGGATAGCGTTGTCTTGCACATGTCGTCGGCAGGTATCCTGGAGCTGCAGAGAGATTACGACGGCGCGATCGCAGAGTACCAATATGTGTTGGCGCAGCAACCGAGTTCCATGATCGCGGCAAATAATCTGGCAAGCTTACTGTCGGATCATCGCGGCGATAAGGCCAGTCTCGACCAAGCTCGGGCGCTTGCGGCAGTGCTGCGAAAGTCGCTGGTTCCCCAATTCAAGGATACACTTGGCTGGATCAGTTATCGACAGGGCGATATTAATGCCGCTGTTGCGCAGCTTGAGGACGCCGCCGTGGCGCTGCCCGATGTGGCGCTAGTCCACTATCATCTTGGAATGGCATATGTGGCGGTGGGCCAAAATGCCAAAGCGTCCAACGAATTTAAAACTGCCCTTGCTAAGTCGCCGAGTAGTGATCTGGCGGAAGATATTAAGACTGGGCTCAAAAAGATCGCTACCCAGTAGCCCGGACGTTGCAATTAAATTGTAATGCGCGTCCATCCTTTAAGCCCGCAATTCGGATGGTGGGAGAACACCGAACTCCTGCTTGTTTTCGATAACCAAAGTTACGAGTTCAGTCGTTATCTCGTTAGCTTCGGCAGCAAAGCCATAAACCAGAGCAGTATCACAGAGAATATTTATTGCCCGCGGGATGCCTCGACTTGCCCCGGCAATCATCCTACAGGCATCATCAGTAAAGAGGTGATAGTTACATCCTACAGCATCGAGGCGAAAGTTGATGTAGCGAATAACATCACTCGCGAGGAGGGGTTTAAGGTGAAAGTCCGATGACACCCTTTGTGCGAACTGGAGCAATTCTGGTGCTTGCAGTCTGTCCTTGAGCTGCGGCTGACCGACGAGGACAACTTGCAAGAGTTGATCTTTGTCAGCATTTATATTTGACAGCATTCGAAGCTCCTCCAGCGAATTCGTATCCAAATTCTGAGCTTCGTCGACAATCAGTATTGTCCGCCGTCCCTTCGAATATTGATCATAGAGAAACTGCTGAAATCTCTTGAACAGTCTAGGATAGCTTTCCTCATAAGGTTGATTTAACGACATCATGACCCATTGCAGCAGGCTGGCTTGGCCTTGCGGCGTGCTTGCCATTAAGCCGACCACAACCTGGGGATCTAGTCTGCGCAAAAGATAGCGGATAAGCGTTGTTTTGCCGGAACCAATTTCACCAGTAATTACCGTAAATCCGGCACTGTTCATCACGCCAAATTCCAGCATGGCGAAAGCCAGGCGGTGATTTTGGCCCCAATAGATCAATTCCGGGTCCGGGAGAATGGAAAATGGCTTCTCCCTTAGCCCGTAGTACGCCTCATACATGAGGGGCCCTCTAAAGAGGCTGCAAGGTTGCGGCCTTAGTCAGCCATTTATGTCGCATTTTCATTTTGGAAGCCAGATCGCCGTTCGCCTCGGCTGCGGGACCCGCCTATAGTTACCGCAAATACCATGCGACACAGTGCCATCCGAAAATGACATAATTTTTGGGCAATCTGCACAGTCTGATATATGGCTCGCGGAACCTTGGTCGTTATAATTGATGCAATCCAAGGCGGCGGTCATTAATAATGAAACCCAACGTTTGATTAGGTATACCGAGGAATCTGCTATGTTCATCCGCATGCAGTGCGTTCCGAAGTGACGATGCTCCAAGCGTATACTGGTCAACAAGGCGGCGTTAGCGAGGATCGAACACAGGCGTTCGATCTCGCGCGATTTCTGGGAATCCTAAAGAGACGGATATTCTATTTCGCGGTACCCTTTGTTGCCTTTCTTATAGCCGGTTCTCTCGTCGTCGCCATCCAACGACCCATTTACCGTTCGGAAGGCAAGATTTTGGTTGAGTCATCGGCCATTCCAACGGACCTCGTTGAACCTACGGTTACGGCTGCAGCGACGGAACGTATCCAGGTCATCCAGCAGCGCCTCATGGCGAGGGATAGCCTGTTGCCAATCGTGAATAAGTTTAATTTGTTCCCTTCGCAGCGGCAGTGGATGTCGGGAACCCAACTCCTTGACTTGACGCGCCAACGAGCGGCAATTCAGCTCGTCGATCTGAACACACCGATAGCGGGAGGCGCGCCGGTTCTAGCGGCAAGAAGTTCTGCTGTCGCGTTTACGGTGAGCTTCGAATATGAAGATCCCGACCTAGCCGTGAAAGTAGCGAATGAATTTTTGACCGTGATCCTTGATGAGGACGTTCGCGCGCGAACTAATCGCGCATCAGAGACAACCGAATTTCTGGCTCAAGAAGTGAAGCGATTGCAGGATAAGCTTGATGGAATTAATGGCCAGATTTTTGAAATTAAGCGGCAGCGGGTAAATCCCGGCGCAGGGAATCAGGAAGCCCCAGACCCGCTCAAAACTCAGATGGATGCACTCACCGCGCTGAAAGGACAACTGCTTCAAGCTTCTTCGGTTTATTCGGAGGAACACCCCGCAGTAAAGGCTCTCAAGAAAAGGATCGCCGCACTTCAGTGGCAAATTAGTCAAACCGCTAAGACAACGACCGCTTCCGCGCCAGGCAAGGATATTGACGCGCTAGAACAACAGCAGGCCGCCACAGAGCAGGATCTAGAAGGAGCTAGCAAAAAGCTTACCGCCGCACGGCTTGGCGAAAGCATGGAGCGGAATCAGCAATCGGAACATTTGCAGGTTCTCGAGCAGCCCGCAGTTCCGCAACGTCCCGTTAAACCCAATCGGCCAAAGCTTTTCGCGGCTTCACTTGGTTTGGCGGTACTTGCAGGGTGCGGAGCCGTCCTGCTGGCCGAAATGCTGGATAAGACTATTCGGGGAAGTCACGAATTAGCCGGCATCATTGATGGGCGCTTATTGGTTGCAATACCCTACATCCCAACTGCCGGCGAAATTATTCGAAGAAAGCGCAAAATCATGTTGTTGTGGATAGCGATTGGCGCTTTCCTGTTGGCTGGACTTACCGTAGCGCTCTACATCGGGATAGAAATCGACTTCTCTTGGTTCGATCGATCATGGATCGACTCCCTGACGCGCTTGTCTAAGTGAAGTTGTTCACACGCTGGAATAGAGCCAATAGAGCGATTGATGGAAAACATACGGCAGGCGATTGAGCGGGCAAAGGCCCAGCAGCGCACCGAATTGCCGCGGACGCGCGGCACACAATTCGACACACCACCCGATAAGCCCGCGCTTGAACCGGCATTTGGCCATAGTTTGGATCCGAATCCTCGTCATGGCTCTCCCAGAAGGCTTCGTGAAACTAAGCTCAACAGTGCTTTCTTAAAATCCAATAGAATCGTTGCGCACGAAATTACTAATCCCCTTTCGCGGCCATACGACATGTTGCGGACGCAAATTTTGCAATCGATGGACGGTAAAGGTCAAAAAGTCCTAGCTATCACTTCGCCGACGCCCGCTTGTGGTAAAACCGTCACCGCAGTGAATCTTGCGCTCAGCATTTCCCGGCAAACCGAAAGGTCTGTGCTGTTGGCAGATTTGGACCTTTTAAGGCCACGAGTTGGGGCATACTTGGGCCTGAAGTTTGAGGACGGGGTCAGAAGTGTACTGGAAAGTCGCACGAGATTGTCTGAGGCGATTATTCACGCCCGCATCGACAGTCAGCGGCTGACGGTGCTGCCTACGACGCCGCGGGCGGGACATTCCGAATTAATGGCCTCTCGCGCGATGACGACAATGTTCCAGGATCTGAGACGCGAATTCGCTTCCGACTTCATTATCGTCGATTTGCCGCCAATCTTGGCGAGCGACGACGTTATCACCATCCTGCCGCAAGTCGATTGCGTTCTACTTGTCGTCGCAGTTGGGGTTTCAAAGGTGTCCGATATTCAAGAAAGCAATAGACATTTGCAGTCGGCGGAAGTGCTTCGGGTCGTTGTCAACAAGGTCCCGGAAGCCAGCATGCCATACTACTATGGCCACTATTATTGACCTATCGCAAATACCGTGCGTTGCCCGCTTGGCCGTATTGCCATCGAGCGAGACACTTAAAATCGATAATTTGCACTCATCATCATGTAATTTCGGGTTGCGCTCACGCCTGGCGCATTAGATGAAATGGCAGTGTACTCGTATTCCCAAGCAAGTGTCATATTTCGCCAAATCTCATAAATTAATTGAGCATCGAACTGCCACGCATTGTCCAGTCGAGAGCTGCCATAATATGCAATATGAGTGTGGCTTAAACTCCCGGTCGTGGACCATTGCGCCGAGATTTGATATTGGGTCTGCAGTGATGCGTGAGTTACATTTGTCGAGCTGCTTAGCGCTATCTGTTCCGGCGAGGCCACCGACAAGGCTAGGTTAGATGTGCCACCTGCCGGCGCTTTATTGATTGTTTCGTCGATTGCAGCTGTAATCGTCCAGGCGAGCATTGGATAATAAGAAAGGGTCGCTCCGTAAGTTTGACCGCCGGCTGACGCTGACGCGTCGCTATTTGAGCCCTGATACCCAGAATAGAATGAGGCACGGAATAATCCGAATTGACGGGTGCCAATTCCGCCCTGGATCATATAGACCTGCGAATTTGGATCTATTCCTTCGCCGTTAGCGTGCGACGAAAAGACTCCGTTCGAATAGAGGTAGAACAGCGGACCGAGAGCAACTGAGCCGGCTTCAGTAAAGGTCTTCGTTGTGAATGATGAGAATGCCGAAGACGTCCCCAGATTTTGTTGATTTTGGTAATTAGTCTGTGCCAATGAGCTGCCCAGCGTCAGGACTGCGTCGTTAAAGATTTTGCTGACCGTTGCTGTCGTGGTGTACTGATCGTACGGATTGACCACAGATGTGCCATTGGCGACAGATCCACTGCTGATGTTTCCTACGACCTGACCGGTGGGAGAGACAATCTCGCCGTTTGGCAATTGGAAATTGCCGTTGGGAAGTCGGGTAGGCGTCGTTACAGGCGTCACTATCGGGCTGGGGATCGAGTTCGTAAGGCTACTAGCGACGGTAGCATGGCTGTAATCGCCGAGAAGGGTGAAGGTGAGGTCAGGAAGTGGTGAATAGCTTTCAGTGAATGTCGCTTGCCGGTCGAATGTATTGATAAGATTGTCGGTCGGATAACGTTGGGTATTAAAGTTTGCGTAAATGGTCGAGCTGTGGATGCCATTACTCCATTGAGCGGTAACGCTGGGGTTCACACCAAAGCTGTATGCATTCAGCGGCGATGATGGAGCTAGAAAGAGATTGTCGGAGTAAATTGAATTGAGTTGAATCGATGGGTATAAGAGCCATTCCCCAACCGGGATGCCGCTGCGGCACTTTAAAGCGCCGCTATCATTCGAAACCGGGCTGACTCTGCCGGCGCCGGTGTACCCCCCGGAGAGATTCGACCTATTATAAATCGAGGAATTTGAGTAGAGCGGCGCATTCGTTCCGGCATCGGGCGCGCTATAAAGGGGAACGTTGTCTCCGGCCAAGGAATTGCTAAAGAGCGGTAGGTTCTCTCCAGCATTGGCAGCCCTATAGAGAGGGGCGTTGAGGCCGGTAGTGCCATTATCTCCCGCCGCTGCCGAATTGCCGTAGAGACTCGTACCGCCAAAGATGTCAGCGTTGTTGGCAAGTCCAGCGTCGCATCCAGAGCTGGCCAGCGAGGGCAAGGCCCCGGCGAGTGGAACGCCTAACGGAGGCTCCTGCGCAACTGAAGGGTCTATCCATACTAAAATAATCAGCGCGCTTAATGCCGCTCGTAGGCCATGGTGCCTTATTCGCTCTGATTCTGCCCAAAGCATGGAATGTTCAAATCACTCATTCAATCCCAACAACGCTACGAGCGACTCAGGACATATCCCCTGATGCTTTAGAAATATCTTTCTGGAATTCGAATTAAATCTCCTGGCGCAACCGATACGGAAGCTGACAACGGATATTCTTGCCACACCGTTTCACCGGCATGCTGAACAAGAACTGAAGTCCTGCTCGCGCGGTAAGTAAAACCGCCGGCGAGAGTGATGGCAGTCAGTACGTTAAGACCGCTCGTGTAGGGATACGCACCCGGCCTCAGCGTCTCCCCGAGTACGTAAATTGGCGTGTAAGCCAGAACATCAACTGTTATTTTAGGATCCTGAATATACTTACCGCTAACATAAGCGCGGGTGATTTCGCGCACGAGTTCGGATTGGGAGCGTCCGGCCGCTCTCACCGATCCAATTAAAGGCATGACGATTTCACCAGAGGGATTAATGGTGTAGGAACCGGTCAGCGCTTCCTCGCCGTAAATCGTCACCCTGACGACCTCACCTCCTTGGAGGAAGGGTGCTACACTTGACGGCGGTACGACCGGGTCCGGCGCAGACGCAACGGGACCATAGTCCGTGTAACAACCGGCAACCTGCAGTCCAACCGCGAGGATCGCCGCCCACCGCAAAATAAGCCCGATCATGACTACTCTCCCCACCAAAATTGAATGACTTTCCCCAAGACGGGCAGTCGCTAGAGAACCCCAGACCATTGTATTGCCTAAGGTCGACCGGAACTGTGATATTTCGGTTACGAATTGGAAAATTCATTCCCAGATCAGCGTCAATATATGCTTAATTTCTGGGTCAATTGTAAGAGTATGATAAATCAGCGTAAATTGTGTGAGAGCGTTCTGAAATGTGTTGTGTAGGACGGAATTCTATCGTTTCATTTTGTTGGTGAGCAAGTCATTATGGTTCTGTGGCAAGGTGCCGGCAACGTTGTCGGTTCTGCCGCAAAGTGGGCCATTAATCATGTCAAATTCGGTTATCGCTGAATCTTGGCCTCCCACGCGCACCTCCCGATCGATTTTTCAGTATGTTCCGTACCGCCGTATCGGACTGTTCACTGGGATATGCGACCTTGCTCTAGTATTGTCAGCCGCGATCGTCGCCGGAATTGTGTATAATTTCGTCTTTTGGGGTATCAGGACGGATGGAGTGGCTGATGTCGCGCTTGGTACCTATTCGGCGTTCACTTTTATACTAGTCTCCAAACTTCTAGGTCTTTACCAGCCGAACACGCTCCTTTCCGCTAACGCGCAAATCCGCGGCGTCGCAATCGCGTGGTGCGCGGTCCTATTGGTAGTGACTTCGGTTTTCTTTTTGCTTAAAAGCGGTCAACATTATTCCCGTGGTGCAACGATTGGTTTTGGCGTGCTCGGGCTGGGTGTCATACTCACTTCGCGGGCCCTTACCCGAATTAATCTTCAGAGAGCTTTGGCGAATGGTACGCTAGCGGGTCAACGGGTCATCGTGATCGGCGATCCGGAAGAACTCGCCGCTAAACCTGCCCTCCACTTGCTTCGGACCTACGGGGCGCGTGAGGTTCGCCGTTTTGAGCTTTCCCCGACAAGACATGCCGTTCGATCAGCTATTTCGAATGACGATATCGCAGTTGAAGACATCGCCATCCTAAATTTGAGTATTGCTGCAGCTCAGATCGATCATGCCGAACAGGTGCTGCTTGCGTTGAGGTGGAGCGATACTCGCCGCCGACAGTTGATTTGTGAACGCTTGAGGACACTGCCTCTTTCAGTGCTCCTGCTGCCGGATCAGTCCGTGAGTTCGGTCATCCCGAGTGCAAGCAATCACGAATGGCTTAGCGCCATCGAGATCCAGCGTGCGCCGTTGTCGTGGCAGAATTTGTTCATAAAGAGAATCTTCGATCTTGCACTCGCAAGCATCATGTTGGTCGTCTTATCGCCGCTCTTGCTTACCACAGCCTTGGCAATAAAGCTCGATTCGGCCGGCCCGATCATTTTTCGTCAGCGTCGTAGAGGTTTTAGCGGACGGGAGTTCGCAATTTACAAATTCAGGACCATGACGGTTTTGGAAGACGGCCCGTTCATACAGCAAGCGCAACGTGAAGATCGTAGAGTTACAAGAATTGGCCGTTTGTTGCGGATCAGTAGCATTGATGAATTGCCCCAGCTTATCAACGTCATCATTGGTAAGATGTCTCTCGTCGGACCACGCCCTCATGCGCTCGCTCACGACGAGGAATATTCGCGTTCAATCGATAATTATGCATTCCGCCGTTACGTCAAACCCGGAATGACCGGCTGGGCTCAAACTCACGGCTTTCGGGGTGAAACTGCCGAAATTGCGGCCATGCATAAGCGAATACAGTTTGATTTGTGGTACATCAACAATTGGAATTTGTGGCTCGACTGCCAAATTTTAGCGTTAACTTGTGTCCAATTGTTGCGGCCTTGGAATGCGTATTGATCGCTTGCTGCCTCAACCATAGCCAAAGAATCACATAGCAGAGCGTCGGTACGTGGTAGGACGGCCGGGCCCCAAAAGCACGTGAGGAAGTCGAGTGTGTGTTGGAGGCGACGAGAAACGTCCACCAAATGGACGGCAGGTTGTTCAGCAGCCTAGATCTAGGTAAAAACTAGAGTTATCGCCAATTTTTATGGCGGCGCCGCGCAAGTATATGGCGGTGCGACGCGCAAGTATCAGGTCCGCGGAAGCGCAGACGTCGCGGCACAATCAAAACGTCGATTGATTCGAATTCCAAAAGACGAACTTAACAACAAAAGAGGCCGCCCATTTTTTAACTGTCGTTTTACTGTCGTACAAATCTGCCGATTTGCCCGGACCTTGCTAAGATTTTGGCTGTTAACACGCCCCTTTTGTCCGGTTTATTAACAGGCCCCTGACGCCAAATCGATCGTGAGAAGAGAAGATAAGATCGAATCGGGCACTTATGGATAAAACTATCATTATCTGCCTGCGCGACCTCGATCTTATTTTTCCATTAAGAAATCACCGTTCAATGTATGTTTCTTTATGAGGGATAACGTGAATATTCCGAGCGTTTTTCCGAACAGATGCGTTTGGCGCAAAGATCGCAATCGCGATCGATAGCCGTGCAAGACCTCGCCATGGTCACGGGCTGAGCGTCCGCGCTCGTGCGCCGCTGCGCCTTGGTTTCGCTGGCGGCGGCACGGATCTTTCGCCGTACTGCGACACTTACGGTGGCGCGATTCTCAACGCGACAATTTCACGATACGCCTATGCAAACCTAAGCTTTCGCGCCGATCGCCAGCTCTGCTTTTCGGCGCATGACGTCAAACATGAAGACATTGTACCTCTGGCACGGCAGTTGCCCATCGACAGCGGTCTAATCCTTCATCGCGCCGTCTATAATCGAATGGTGCGCGACTACCTGGGCGGCGAACCGCACGCTCTTACCGTCACCTCGACCGTGGACGCGCCACCTGGCTCCGGCTTGGGAGCGTCTTCGGCGCTGGTTGTTGCGCTGGTGGAGGCCTACCGATCAGCGTTTAGTCTACCGCTTGGGAGCTACGACGTCGCTCGGCTTGCCTTCCAAATTGAACGTGTCGAAGCAGGGCTCGCGGGCGGACGGCAAGATCAATACGCCGCCGCTTTTGGAGGTGTCAATTACATGGAGTTCCTGCCCGGTGATCGAGTAATCGTCAATCCATTGCGAATTTCGAATTCTTATTTATGCGAATTTGAATCCTCCATTATTATATGCTTCACGGGGCAATCGCGCGCCTCTGCCGTTATTCAAGACCAAGTCAGGGCGGCAACCGAAAACAACCACAGCGCCGTGGAGGCGTTGAATCAACTGAAGTCCGATGCGGCCGAAATGAAGCAAGCGTTGCTCGGCGGAAATATTCAGCACGTTGCAGAGATACTCAACAGGTCATGGCAGGCTAAACGCCGCACTTCGAAAGCTGTCTCTAATTCGAAAGTGGAGGAGATCTTCGAGCTTGGGCGAAACAATGGGGCTGTCGCCGGAAAAGTATCCGGTGCGGGCGGCGGCGGGTTTTTGATGTTCATGACTCAACCGGAGCATCGCTACCGCTTGGTCACGGCACTGAATGAAGCTGGCTCACTAGCAATGCCGATTCAGTTCACCGATGAGGGTGTTGAATCTTGGGTCATCAGTCGATGAGGCTATATATTCAGTTTAAGTCGAATGGCAGTTGCACCAAGTTCGGCTAACGATCAGGGTACCCAAATAGTTCGCTTTCATGATCCATGACCTGATCGCACAGAGGAAAATGTGCCTTATCAAGCCCTCTAGTTATGACCGGCGATAGTCGTCCTCGATGCGGACGATGTCGTCCTCGCCTAGATAGCTACCGGTTTGCACTTCGATCAGTTCGAGATCAATTTTGCCCGGATTTTCCAGGCGATGTTTAGCGCCGATCGGAATGTACACAGATTCATTTTCATGCACGACTTTGACGTCGTCAGCGATAGTCACGCGCGCTGTGCCGCGCACCACAACCCAGTGCTCAGAGCGGTGGTGATGCAATTGCAGCGACAGCCGGCCTCCCTGCTTCACTATGATGCGTTTGACCTGAAAGCGTGCGCCCTGATCGATCGACTGATATGAGCCCCAGGGCCGATGCACCTTCAGATGCTCCTCGGTGATTTTCGGCGCGATTTCTTTTAGCTTTTTGACAAGCCGCCGCATGCCGTCACCATCCTCGCGCTTGGCGACCAGCACGGCATCGTCAGTTGCAACTACGACGAGATTATCGACTCCGAACAGCGCAACAAGCTGTTTGTCCGTCGTCACATAGGAGCCGCGCGAATCAACGAAGACGACGGAACCCTGGCTCGAATTGCCGAGCCCGTCGCGGCCTGACAATTCCCAAACGGCCTGCCACGAACCAACATCCGACCAGCCATAAGCGACCGGCATCACGGCTGCGCGTTTGGTGCGTTCCATCACTGCATAGTCGATCGATTTAGCGATCGACCGCGAGAATAACTCCAGATCAAGCGTTACGAACCCTAAATCCTTGCCGCTGCCGTCAACGGCCGCCACTACGGCGGCTACGCTGTCAGGCTCGAAGCCACGATATTCATCGAGTAGCAAGCCTGCGCGGAACATGAAGTTGCCAGAGTTCCAAAGGTAGCCCTCTTTGACGTAACGCTTCGCGGTCTGGGCGTCCGGCTTTTCAACAAACTTTTCGATGGCGAAAATTTCTGGCCCGATTGGCCCGCCGGCGCGGATATAGCCGTATTCAGTAGCCGGCCGCGTCGGCCGCACGCCGAATGTGACGATGCGATCCGCGGCGGCAGCATCCGCCACAAGGCTGCACACCTTCGCGAAGGCAATTGCATCCGTGACGACATGGTCGGCGGCGAGTGCGACCACCAGCGGGTCGCCGTCTCGGCTCGCAGCGAAGGCCGCGCCCGCCGCGATCGCGGGTCCGGAATCGCGTCGGATCGGCTCGAGCAAAATATCGGCCTCGACGCCGATTGCCGCGAGCTGCTCAGCGACAAGAAAGCGATATTGACTATTTGTGACAACGATTGGCCGACCGAACAGAGCCGGATTGGACACGCGGCGGATGGTGTCCTGAAACGTCGATTCTGGCCCAGACAAGGACAAAAATTGCTTGGGCCGGCCCTCGCGCGACGCCGGCCACAGCCGCGTGCCGGCGCCGCCGCACATGATCAGAGGAACGATGGATTTAGCCAAGTTGTCCCCACTCTAAACGTCTGCAAAGGTCACTATCTATCACGGACTTCATGGATCTTTTTATAATGAGATAAAATGCTCGACAATCACCTGCCGGGCGTAGGGATCTGAATCAGCGTGGTCAACGACCGGCAATATAATCTCGTTTGGCAGCCACTTTTGTAGGCAGCGATCTCGTGCCGAGCAACGCGGCTGGTAAGATCGCTTTACGAATGCGCCTTGAGAATTACCCACTATGCCACATACGCGATGCATAGACCTGCGCACAACAATGAGCCGACTTTAGTGTTACCGCGCAGCGGGGCTGCATGATTAATATGCAGCAAACGTCGAAAAAGCAGGCGAGATAACGAACAAATTCGCATCGCGGCGCTTATGATCTTCAACGAGACAGCGTTAGCTGACATCGCTAATGGCGCGGGTCTTCGGTCATCGCTGGTTCGTGCCAAATCTCGCCTCAACGCCCGAACAATGACGGGAACTCCCGCCAAGGCCGTATCATTTCCGAGACAGGCTTCACTCTGCTACAAAAGGCGCGACAGACACCTTTACAGAGGTTAGTAGCTCGTGGCTCTAGCGACGCAGCAGCGGCACAATAACACTAACACTAAGCGCATTGCGATCGCTCAGCGCAAAGGCGGAGTGGGCAAAACTACCATTGCTGTGTCATTAGCTGCCGAAATTCGTAATCGTGGCGGCGATGTTATTTTGATTGACGCCGATCCTCTGCGCTCGGCGTGCGAGTGGGGGGCGCTCGGCGGGCTACATTTTCCTATTCAAGAGATCACCTTTACAACTAAAGGACCGGTCGCCGACTGGGCGATAGCCGTCAAGCGTATCCGCAGCGACTTTGTTGTCGTAGATACGCCGCCATCCGAGGAGGCGTTAGCGGCCTCGATCGCACTGGCGAACGTTACGATTATTCCCTGCCTGCCGTCCGGGCTCGATCTGGCAGCAACCAATCGGACGTTGGAAATCGTCAACGCGGTCCGTGGCATGCGCGGTGAGGACGTTCATGTGATCCTGACGCCCAATCGCGTCGACAGGCGCACGCTCGAGGGCAGGCAACTCGTCGACGAGTTGGAAGAGTACGGAGAAATTGTCGCTCCGCCGATCGGGAACCGCTCCGCTTTTGTCCGCGCATTTTCGCTTGGCAATTCGGTGGGTGACCTCGATCCCTACGGCTTGGGAATTGGGGAACTCCGCGAGCTTTGCGACCTGGTTGAACGTTGCTTGCAAGGTGCAGTATCGCACAGCTACGTGGCCCGCCAGGGCGCTCGGCCGGTCGAGGACTAAAGCGCTCCGAACCAACCATGCTGTCAATTCTCGCTTGCGAAACTGCGTCCTTGCCTCCGGTTCGTTCATCTTTTCGACAGGTTTGAACAAAGTTTGATGTCGCGCGGAACGAGACTGGCCATATATTGGGTAGCATAACTCAGTCCACAATTTTGCTGAACTCTCCGGATATGCAGGCTCGTTCGCTTTTGAACCCTACGCGCTTTGTTATTTCGATTTGAGGATTGTCTAATGTTCGGGAACTTATGGTCGGTCAACTATGACTCGGGAACTTTTTCGAGACGATGGCGTTTGGGGTCGGCGTCTCAGGAAAATAATAAGGTGAGTGAATGAACGTGTTGGCAAAGCTCGAAAGCGCTGCTTCGGTTGGTGTGGACAAGACCCAAGCGCCTTCCGGCCTCGCGAGCCTTGTAATCGTTGCGCTACATCACGGGATGCACCTGTCGGTATCTCAACTCATCCATGACACATTTTGACGAATCAGGAAGTCTCCCTCGATGATATCGTCAAATGCTCAAAATCCGTCGGCCTGACGGCTAAGGTCGTCGATCTCGATTGGGACGGTCTTGGTCAATTGCGGAAAACGCTGCCGGCGATCGTACGATTGCGCAACGGCGCCAGCATGGTCTTGCTCCAAGCCGAGAGTAAGGGGGACGTGACAGGCTTCGTGAAGTTGCAGGACCCGAACGCCGATGATGGTGCACCCTTGGTCCTCGACCGTATTCGCTTCGAAGACGTGTGGACCGGCGAAGTCATTCTGGTCAAGCGCGATTACGAAATCGACGACGAGGAACAGCCCTTCGGCTTAGGTCTGGTCGCTGCGCTGTTGTTTCGCGAAAGGTGGATGGTCCGCGACGTCGCAATATGCGCGTTCATGATGAGCTTTCTGGCATTGGCGCCGATCATGTTCTGGCGCATCATGTCGGATAAGGTGCTCTACTTCAAAGCTTATAACACATTTTTTGTGTTGTGCATCGCGATGCTGGTTCTGATCGTTTTTGAAGCGCTGTTCACTTATCTGCGTCAGTTTCTTATTCTGAACATGACACGGAAGGTTGACGCCAAGCTCGGCACCTATTTGTTTGAAAAGGTGCTGAATTTGCCGATCGACTTCTTCGAGAGGACTCAGTCCGGCAAGATCTTTCACGACATGTGGGAAATTCGGAAGATCCGTTCCTTCATGGTCGGGCAATTGTTCGGAACGATTTTGGATTCAACCACGCTCCTGATCTTCATTCCGATCATGTTCTTCTTCAGTCCGGCGATGACCGCCGTGGTGTTGGGATGCTGCGGGCTCATCATTTTGTGGGTCTTGGTGATGATGCCTGTTATTCGACGTAAGACCAGCGAGGCTACTAAAGCATCCACGGAATATGCCTCGTTCCTCGTGCAGACCATACACGGCATCCGAACTGTCAAGTCTCTCGCCCTTGACGCGCGCCAGCGTCATCTCTCCGATGTTCACGTCGCGCGAGTGGCTAATTTGCAGTTTGCGGCCGAGAATACTGCAAATCTCCTGTACGCTGGGGTGAGGCCTCTGGAGCGCCTCGCCCTGACCGCCTCATTTGCGCTCGGGGTCTATCTTTCCCTCTCGAGCAGCGATGCCGTGTATGTCGGGGCATTGTTCGCATTCATGTTGTTGTCGCAGCGCGTTTCGGCGCCGTTGACGTCAATGGCACGGTTGGTGAACCAATTGGACGAAGCGCGGGTCGCCGTCGCGGTCGTGAGCAAGCTTGTCAATCAACCCGCGGAAGAAGGCCGCTCTGGGCACGGCGTGTTGACTCCGCTGCGCGGAAAGGTCGAATTTTCGGGTGTCACATTCAAATACACGGGCGCGCCCACGCCAGCGCTGGATGACGTAAAATTCGAAATACCCGAAGGCGGCACACTCGGCATTATGGGCCGCAGCGGGTCGGGAAAAACCACTATCACCCGGCTATTGCAACGGTTGCACTCCAATTACGAGGGCCTAATCAAGATCGATGGCGTTGACGTGCGTGAATACGACGTCGATCACCTACGGCACAGCCTCGGTGTCGTGTTGCAGGAAAACTTCCTGTTCAGCGGCACGATCCGCGAAAATATCGCAGCCGCGAAATCCGATGCGACGTTCGACGATGTCGTTCGCGCGGCCCGTCTTGCCGGCGCCGAGGAGTTCATCGACAAGCTGCCGCGCGCTTATGAAACTCATATCTACGAGGGTTCGCCCAACCTGTCGGGCGGCCAGCGGCAGAGGCTTGCTATCGCCCGAGCGCTGATCACCGATCCTAGAATATTGATTCTCGATGAGGCCACCAGCGCGCTTGATGCGGATAGCGAAGCCATCGTCAACGCCAATATCAATCGCATCGGTTACGGCCGCACGCTCATTATCATTTCGCATCGCTTGACTTCGCTTGTGGATGCGGACGCGATCCTCGTGCTCGAGCGGGGCAAAGTGCAAGACATCGGTAAGCATCAAGAGCTGCTGTCGCGGTGCGATATCTACAGCGACATGTGGCATCAGCAGACGCGGAGCGTGCTGGCCACGGTCAACCGCCGCGAGAAGCCGTCATTGCGGAGACCTAACCTTGTCTCCTAAGCCGAACGATCTCACCGTCGTCAAGCGTTTCCACTCCGAGACCGAGGCGATCCGCCACGGGGAGGAGCCACGAATCGCGAAGATGACCGTCTGGGTGCTCTCCGGATTCATGGTGACGTTGTTGGCCGTGATGGCAATTGCCCGCATGGATCGCGTCGTTTCGAGCAGCGGAAAAATCGTGCCCACGCACCAGCTCAACGTCTATCAGGCACTTGATCCCTCAATCATCCGGACAATCGATGTTCGAGAAGGTGAGGAAGTTGCCAAGGGACAGAAGCTGGCTTCGCTCGATCCGACCTTTGCCGCAGCCGATGTCAAGCAATTGCAGCTGCAGATCATTGGTCTCGATGCGCAGATCGCGCGCGATGAGGCGCAGCTTGCCGATAAGCCTTTGGTCTTTCCGGCCTCGACCGATCCTGATCTCGTCAGGTATCAGGCGATGAACAAATCTTATTACGATCAGCAGGTCGCGCAATATAAGGCGGAACTGGACAGCTTCGACGCAAAGATCAAGCAGCTGGAGGCAACGGTTCAGAAATTCCAAACCGACAAGGACGCATATCAAAGCCGCTCTGACATCGCCAAAAAGATCGAAGATATGCGTACCATCCTCGCCGAGCACGGCAGCGGTTCGGAACTCAATAAATTGATATCGCAGGACCAGCATATCGATCTGGTGCGGAACCTCGACTACGACAATAACTCCCTCTCCGAGGCAAAACAGACGCTGGCTTCGACCAATTCCGACAAGCAAGCCTTTATCCAGCAGTGGCGGATGAATCTCAGCCAAGATTTGGTGGCGGCCCGCGGCAGTCTGGATACCGCCAAGGCTCAGCTCGAAAAGGCCGTGAAGCACCAGGATCTTGTGCAATGGGCGGCGGAAGAGCCATCGATCGTGCTAACCGTCGCGAAATTGTCCGTGGGCTCGGTCCTCAAAGGGGGAGACCAGCTTCTAACCTTGATGCCGATGGACACGCCGCTCGAGGCGGAAGGCAATGTGGCGTCGCGCGACGTAGGATTTGTTCGTGCCGGCGATCATTGCACGCTCAAAATCGAAGCCTTCAATTACATGGAACACGGCACCGCTGAAGGGCAGGTGCGCTGGATCAGTGACGACGCCTTTACCACTGACGATGACGGCAAGCCCGTTGATCCCTATTACAAAGTCCACTGCAGCATCGACGAGACGCACTTCATCAATGTTGGCCCTAATTTCCGATTGATTCCCGGTATGACTTTGACCGCCGATATGAAGGTCGGCACACGCTCAGTTCTCACCTATGTGCTCGGCGGCGTGATGCGCGTGTTCGGCGAATCAATGCGAGAACCGTGAGACTTCCCGTGCTCGGTCTTCTCGATCGCATGCGGCCGGCATCCGGCGCCGGAGATCGTACGTTGCAGCTTTTGCAGCGCGGCAATGATGCCTATGACGCTCAGCAATATCTCGAAGCCTTGCGCAGGTGGCGAGAGGCTGGCGAACTCGGCAGCGGCGAAGCGCAATATCGCGTAGGCCTGCTCTACGAGCGCGGCGAAGGTGTGCACCGGAGCTGGCCGGATGCGGTGATGTGGTACAAGCGCGCCGCCGAACACGGTCATACCGACGCGCAGTACCAGGTCGGAACTTTGTATTTACAGGGTTCGCCCGGGCACAAGTGGCCGACGGACCAGGAACGCTGGCTGCAAGCCGCGTCGACCCGCAACAATGACGCGGCGCAGAAGAACCTCGAATTGCTCTTCCCTAATGGTCTTGCCGTCGAAAAAAATCACGACGAAGCGATGCACTACATCAGCTTGGCCGCCGAGGGCGGAAAATCCGAAGCGCAGGCGGTTCTCGGAGAGATGTATCGCTTGGGATTGGGCTGTACCAAGGATTACGAGGCGGCGCGCTATTGGTATTCGGTAGCGGCAGACCAGGGCAATGCCTCGGGTGAATTTGGACTCGGAGATATATACTTTCAGGGCCTGGGAGTAGAGAAGGACGCATCGACAGCGGCCGACTGGTACCAAAAGGCAGCCGATCGCGACGATCCCCGAGCTCAAGTCGCCCTCGGAACCCTGTATCTGAGCGGCCGGGGTCGGCCGCAGGACACGGAAGAAGCGGGCCGCCTGTTCGTCAAGGCGGCGGAGCGCGGCGATCCGCGGGCGCATTACAACGTCGCCCTGATGTATCTCAGTGGCCGGGGGCTACCCGAAAATCTGGACCGCGCCGAGACCAACCTGCGAAAGTCCGCCAAACAGAATTATCTGCCGGCCATTCTCTCTCTCGCCGAATTCTACACGCGCGGAAAAGGCGTGGAGCCGGACTTGCGCGAAGCGTCGGACTGGTATCGACGTGCGGCTGAACTCGATGACGTCCAATCGCAATTCATTATTGGCCGACTTTGTGCCACCGGTTCGGGAACCACGCACAATATGCGCGAGGCGGCGCGCTGGTTTCTTCGCGCAGCCGAACAGGGCCACGCCACGGCCGCGTACAATATCGCAGTATTTTACGCAAATGGCACGGGCGTAGAGAAAGATACCCAGAAAGCAATTGAGTGGTATCAAACTGCCACGGAACGCGGGATAGCAGCGGCACAGGTTCAGTTGGGCCGGCTCTATCTTAGTGGAGACGGGGTCGAGCGGAATTCGACACGCGGCATTGATCTGATCCGTAAAGCCGCGGAAACTGGTGACCCCGACGCCAAGACGACGCTCGCGATGCTTCATCTTGGCGGCGACGCGGTTGAGCGTAATCCGCAACGCGCCGAAGATCTGCTCAAGCAAGCAGCCGAGGCGGGCTATGGCCCGGCGGCAGTGCAACTTGGTCATTTCTATTCAGGTCGAATTCTCAGTGCAAGGCACGGAGAGCCACATCAAACATGGCCACGCGTTGGGCTGGTATCAGAAAGCAGCGGAAGCCGGTCAAGTTGAAGCTCAGTTTACGTTAGGGATGATGCTCTTGAACGGGGCAGGCGTCCAAGCCAATCCTCAACTTGCCGCAGCTTGGCTAGAGCGTGCTGCGCATGCTGATCACGTGGCTTCGCAGTTTCAACTTGGAATCATGTTCTGCACGGGACAGGGCGTTCCCAAAGATATCGCGCAAGGCCTAGCTTGGTACGAGCAAGCAGGTCAGCTGGGCCATAAGCTTGCGCAATATAATTGCGCAGTGATGATGTCGAAGGGTCAGGGTTGCGAGGCAGACCCGACGAAGGCTTTCACTTATTTTCAAAAGGCGGCAGAGCAGGGAATGCCAGAAGCGCAACTTGCGCTAGGCGATATCTATCATACCGGAGGCCCCACCGAGCAAGACGACGCCATGGCGCGGCACTGGTATCAAAAGGCGGCCGCGCAAGGAAATGAGGCGGCAGCTGCAAGGCTCGCTCGGTTGGCCTGATTACTCACCAACTCATTCAGCTGCGTCGGGATAAATATCCAAGCTGTTTGCGTGCAGATGAAGCAGCAAATCGTCTTTCTTTGCTTCCGGCATGAGGCCGAGCGCCCATAGATTGAACCAGGGTTCACGCTTTGCGAGCGCTTCGGAAAATCCGCTCTCAATCAAAAGCCGCCCCAGCCGATCAGCTGTAAAGCCAGTATTGTGGGTCATGTATGTATTTCCCTGCCGCACGGCGATGGAAAGCCCGTATAGCATGTCGAGCGCAGTGATTGGCCCTGCGGGCGAATTATAGGCGACATCCTCCAGGCGCCCACCAACGATAAGCTCTGCGATCGCTTCAAGGTCCGGAGTGGAAATCAGAGCAAATCCGTCCGGCTTCAAAACGCGGTGGAATTCGGCAAGCGCCCTCGGGACGTCATGGGTATGCAGGTGTTCCAGATTATGCGAGCACCAGATTGCATCGAACGAAGCGTCTTCGATCTCGCGCAAGTCAACAATCGATCCGACGATGTCCGGCTTAACGGCCTGATCGATATCGTATCTGACCTCTTCCCAATCGGCGGTCCGAAATGATTGATGGAGCCGTTCAGCTCCCTGCGGACCCGATCCGACATTTAACACCTGCTTGATCACGCTCTCCTCCGGACTCTCGAACTCAATGGTATTCACAGTTGGCTCTGCCATCACGGGTCATCCGTCCCTGAGTAATGTTTTCCTGTTAAAAACCGGGTGGCACGGCGGCTGGCACAGGAGCTGCCCTTATTCGCGCATCACGGTCTCGGGGAGGCCACGCCAAAGCCGAAAACGGTGTGGCGTCAAGCGAAAGGATCGGGCTGTAATAGGGGTCGGCGATTAGATATTCGCCCCAGCGCGCCCTCAGATTTCGCAGCTCGCGTTCAAAGCGGGCGGCCCGATCTGGTTGCGTGTCATCGCCGCGGCTAGCCGATTCCAGATGAAGCAGACGAGCATGCGGTGTGAAGATGATGCGCTTGCCTTTCGCGCGCAGTTTCAAGCAATAGTCGACGTCGTTGAAGCTCACCGGGAAAAGCACTTCGTCCATGCCGCCGACTTCGAGATAATCGCTACGCCGCGTGAGTAAGCATGCTGCCGTTACCGCGCTGCATTCGTGTGCAACACACAATAGATCCGCATAGCCCGAGTCCGTATGAAAGCGATCGCAGAAGGCATGTGTCGCTGCGAAGCTTGAGCCTAGAACAGTTCCGCCGTGCTGAACGACACCGCTTGGCCAAAGCAACAGCGCTCCCACAGCGCCGACGTCCTCTTCGCACATCCGTCCCAACATCTCGCGAAGCCATTGGTCGTCGGTGGCCTGTACGTCGTTATTCAACAAACACAAGAACTCGCCTTTCGCTTTTTCGGCGGCGATATTGTTGAGGCGGGCAAAATTGAACGGCCCGGGAGCCCGCAATACGGTCGCCGCCTTGCCGTCTAAGTCATTGAGAAATTTGATCATTTCTGGATCTGCCGAATCGTTGTCGACAATCAAGATTTCGACATCGCCATCGGCCAGAGCGGGTTCGATCGAGCGTAAACAAGAGCGCAGGAGTTCGATCTGGTTACGCACGGGGATAACGATCGTCGTCGATCCACGTGGGATCGAACGCACCACGCGCGAGGCGGGGAAAAGTGCGTGAGTTGACTCCGTCACGTGGGCTGCGATCTTGCGCCCGAGCAAGTGCATGCGTGTGGCCTTGGTAAGCAATCCATTGTCGGACGTCGTATCCAGTGCAGCCAAGGTGGCAAGGGAACCGGGTATATGAATGACTCTATCCTCGCGTAGCGGGGAATTACCAAGTGAGGACAGAAGCAACTGATAAAGGTCAGTTTGGTCTGCCGCGACAGCCCCCCTCCGCAACGCGAACAAATGAGCGCAATAGCCCTGTTCGATCATTCGCTCATAGTCGAAGGCCGGAAGCGCTATCGGCCACTTCAGGCCATCGGCGCCGTTGATATCGAAATCGCCATAGACCGCCACGGCGTCAGGGAATGTTTTAAAGGCGGCGGCGATGCGATGAAGCGCCAAGGGCTCAAAACGTGTGCCGGCATGAGTGAAAACGATAATCTCACTCTTCTCGGCATCTCCGGCCAGGAATTCCTGCAACTGCTCTGCATCGAATCCAGATTGTCCAATTGTCTCCGGCAACGCGGCAGCGACCCAGTCCGGATAGTCACTATCGCCTAAGCTGCCCAACGACGGTTCTGGGTCGCCTGGACCGACCAACGCAATTGCAACAGGCGGCGATTCCCAATCCTCGCTTGAAGCTACCGGGAAGCGCTCCAGCCAATGAGTGTATTCTGTAAACGGAATGGCCATCGGGAGTATGCGGTCGAACTGCTTGCCCCTCGGCCGCTCCGACTCCAGCGCACTGAACCGATCGATCACTTGGCGGAGACCGTCCGGGAACGCGACCATGGTCAGCGGGTTGCTGGGGAATTCTTCGCCGCTTTCTCGAACGAATTGCACACGCTTGACCCGGCCATCGGCAAAACGCTCCGGCAAGTTGATGTCGAACCGTCGGGCGAAGCGAGGAACGTCTCTGCTACCCACATTCGCCCACCTCGTTGCCTTGGCTTCCGCAATACGTTCGCCGTCGACGATTGCCGTAATGACGGGAATGTCTTCACCATTGCTCAGGGACCATCCCTCAAAGCGGAGGCCGCCGAGCCAAGTCACCTCGTTCGTCGATAGGGGAGTATGCGTTTGGTTGTCCGGCGCTGCTAAAAAAATTGGCAGGCCTACGGCGATGTCGAGATTGGCAACCCGAGCCTCGATCACCGATGCCTGACTGACTGCATTCCCAGGAAGATAGAATTCAAAGCCGTAGCAAGCATCGCCCAGACTCTCGATTGCAAGCTCATCGGCATAGGCATCGGCTCGAGCGACCTTCAGCGGATAGCCGTCGACAATCAATTCAACAGCGAAGCGCCGGTGGATGTCATCCTCGTCGACGACGTAGCCCGCAAAGACCTGTTCGTCGACCCGAAAGAAATCGCTTCGCAGCCTTGGCCGCTCGATCTCGGCCGGCTTTGCTGTCGACTCTTTCATTGGTTCAGATCTCGGAAAGCCACGACACCAGGGACTCGATCAGCTCATCATTTGTGATTCCAGGCCGCAATGCCAAATCGCCTGCCCGAGGCGATCCTTCTCCCGAGGACCAGTCGAATGATGCCGTAGCGACGCGCTCCGCAAGTCCAGCCATTGTCGGATGTCCAAATAATGGCTGCCGGATTGGGAAGAAAAGCGCGCCAATATCGTATTGACTCAATATCCGACTATACTCCCTTCGGTCTACGGCCCCGGTGACGTGAACATTGTCGAGCCGCATCAAACCGAGGTCGTCCATGGTCTGGCCGATCACGATGACCGACCGCTCAGGCAATTCGTGATTGAGCGCCAATGCAGTGGTCTTGATTAATCGATATTCCGTCGCACCCGAGCCGACGACGACCAATCCAATTCCACGTCCGATTTTTGAATTCTTGGGGCGCCGTGCCGGTACTAAGTCCCGCTTTGGGGGCTTCAATTCGATGACTTTCCGGCGTCCGACGAAGCGCGACGCGAACGACTTAGCTTGATGATTGGGCGCATAGATATGACGCACTCTCGCGACGAGACCTTCCCACGGTTTGAGCCAATCTTTTGTCGTCTCCCCGGCCCAGACTATGGGGGCGGCTAGGCATTCGTCGCATGGCCGCCCTATGCGCTTCGCGTCGCACCGTGTTCCGTCCAAGCGGACGAAGCTTCCGCGTCGACAAACAAATCCGGCATCGGCCACTAGCAAGTCAATGGGACATTCGAGGCGCAGGAGTAGTTCGCTAAAAGCGGGAGTAAGACCTGCGGGATCAGCGATCTCGATACGCGCAAGCTGCAAACTTTTCAGATAGGAAAGCGCCGCCTCGCGCTCGCCCGGTTCGGAAAGCTTGAATGTCAGGGATTGCGGAAAGCCCTTCGCTGGATCGTAGAGGCTGACGACAGGATTTGAGGCAATTGTGCAGCTTCGCACAATCAATCCAAATTCATTCTGTTCCGATAAATCTTGAGCACGTGCCTCAACGACAGCTTCGGTTAGGCCAGGTCCTGTGACAAGAAGCGTAGCTCCGGTGTGAGGCGAGGGTATGGACCGCTCGATCGCCTCTCTGGCTGGACGCAGCGGATCGACTTTGACGAAGGCCACACATTCGGATTCGTATTTTGGAAATCGCCGCTCTATCGTTTTCTGATTGCGCACGACGAGAGAACGTTTTTCCGCGCCGAAGGAACGAGTCCCGGCATGACCGACATAAACGGACACTGCGCACACATTGCGAAACCCGAATTCGCGTGCGCGCAGGCAAAGCTCGACGTCTTCGAAATAGCCGCGATCATAAGCCTCAGACAATGGGCCGATCGCGTCGAGACAGGCGCGTGTTAGGTAAAGGCAAAATCCTATTCCATTTGGAATATCAATAACTTGTCCGGCGCTTACGCGAGCCGCGGCGGCGTCGATGTCGCACACATCCTGGTATGTTCCCAAGAGATTAGAGCGGAAGGCGACCGGCAAGCTGGTGAACTCGCCGTTGTTTGAGAGAGGCGTGATGGTACCGATGTCCGGCGCGCTGTGCGCGATCGACTTCAGTCGTTGAATGAACCGTGGCGGCACGACAGTATCAGCGTTGAGCAGGATGACATCGCCGCCTTGAGTTTTTTCGAGTGCGCGGTTGACCGAGGCGGCAAATCCCAGATTTTTCTCGTTCGTCAACAGAATAATGCGCGTCTTTTTGGAGATTCCATCAGCAAGTTGTTTGATGCGCGGATCACGCGATGCGTCGTCGACCACGATAAGCCGAGCATCAGGACAGGCGGCGATTTCCGGCATCAGGCTTTCAAAGCATGCTGTTGTGGCTTCGAAGTCGCCATAGACCGGAACGATAATATCTATTGTTGGCGAGGCTGGTTCGCCCGAGCGGCGTGCTCCATGCGAAAAAGGGGCCGGGACATTCGGTCGTAATCGCGCTTCGTGAAACAATTTTCTGCCGGCATAGAGGGAGACGAGCTGCGATGTCTGCGAATGCGGGCGATTAAGCGAAAAATTCGCGGCATTTGCGGTAGACGTGGCGAGAGGATGGCGTGGATCTGGCGTAAGCGATATTGATCGGCTATCGGCCCCGCTCTCGATTGCAATTCGGGCATGCTTTGAACGATTCCATAAAGCCCATCCTGTCAGCGTGGTGTCGGTCCATTTGACCGCCCCAAACGCACGCTGTCCTGTTTTTTGCAGAACGGCGATCGCGGCGGCGACGCCGGCGAAATCATACTCAATCGCTAGCAGGCGCTGCGCGGCTTGGATTTGGGCGGGCTGTTTGCCCCACGCCAACATTCGGCGATTGGCGGAAATGTCATCCGGCGCAAGCTCAAGCGCGCGTTCAATATCTTGGAGAGCCGCTTCGAAGTAACCCATGCGATAGGAAATTTCGCCACGTAATGTGTAGTGATGCGCCCCCGCAACCGGCGAAATGCGGCAACGGCGATCGGCAAATTTGAATGCTTGCGCCGCATCTCCGCCAGACAGGCCCGTCAGAGACAGAGATTCCAGGGCCGAAGAGTGGCGGCTTTCGTCGAATAGCATCAGGCCTGATAACACCGGATTAATTCCTTTGGCGTATTCGATCGACTTTCAACCATTGCAGGTGGAGAAGCAGCGCGGTTGCTCACTTTGGCTCGCCGCCGGCAACGCCTGTTGCGGGGCCGCGATCAAACGTCTTCATCACTTGATACCAGAGCCGGGGTAGAGGCCTCAGCCGGCGGCTCAGTTAGTTCCAGGCCCAGGAAATTAAGCATTTTCGGCAGGCAAATTTTGTGGACGTCGTAATTGTTCACGATCGTTGCGCGGGCCCGAGCCCGCATCGAATTGAATCGGCGCTGATGGGTCAGTGCTTCGACCACACGGTCGGCGAGTTGTTCGACGTCGAAGAAAGGCACAAGAATTCCATTCTCGGAATTGACGACCTCTTGAACCGGGGGAGTTGCGGATGCAACCACCAGACAGCCCGTGCTCATGGCCTCGAGCAGCGACCACGAAAGTACGAAAGGGTAAGTAAAATAGACGTGAGCCGAAGAAATCTGCAGTGCGTGCAGGAACTCGGAATGAGGAACGTGACCTAAGAAATGAATGCGCGTTTGATCGACTTGGTCCGCAATTTCATTGAGATATATGGATTTCCATGTCTGGCCGGGTGGCGGAGATGCGCCATAGGGAATGCCGTCTCCGCCGATAAGAACGACTTGCGCCTTCGGGCGCGCGGCGAGAATACGCGGCAAGGCACGCATAAAGACATGATACCCGCGGACCGGCTCGAAGTTTCGCGAGACGAAAGTCACAATTTCGTCGGCTTTGGTCAGAACGCGGCCTGACGGCAAACGTAACTTAGCACTGGCCGATGGTTTTGCCCGATTGACGTCCACGCCCTCGTGAATGATTTTGATCTTGGATTGGAATTCTTCGGGATAAGTCGATTTCTGCCATTGTGTCGGCGAAATCGCACTGTCGCAATCGACAAGGGCTAACAGAGTTGCGGCGTTTTTCGCACGCAAACCAACATCACTGTCTATCCCCGTTTCGGCGAATTCCGAGTCAAATCCTGTGTCTTGGCCTACGGGGCGATAGAAAAGCTCGCAATAAAGGACGTGATGCGCTCTGGGAAAGATCGAGCGCAGCGGCAGAGTTTCCCCCCAGCCCGGATGCCCGATAACGATGTCAGGCTCGAACCCGCACGAGGCTATCGAGGATGCCGCGTAGAGCACCTCCTCAGCGCGACGGCTGTCGAGGTCGAAGCGGCGCGCAAAAGGATGGGTAGCGGCAACGTCGCCGTTGCTCACTGAATATTTCATAAGCTTAACGCCAGGCAAACGACGAGCGGTCTGAGTGCCAATAGCCGCAAGTTCGAAGCTGGGGTCCGTGCCGAGCGCCTGAACGAGGTGCACAAACTGCGCAGGGAAGTTGTTGTGAACAAATAGGACTTTCTTCATTGTAAATTAATCGTCCCCACGTTCCTTTGCCGAATTGAACAAGTTCAGACCGGACGAAGTTACCGTCACGTTTCGTGACCGTCGCATAAATCATCAACTCAATAGCAATTCCGACAACTGGCCAGTATATTCTTCGCACGCGTCGCAATTAGTAAAATTAACGGCAAGGTTTGCACATGAAACAGCTTTTCCAACAGAAGACCGTCGACGTGCAGCGAGGATTGTTTTTAGTCAAGTATGAGTTCGAGCGAAACCTCCCGGGACCCGCCGACAGTGCGCATAAGCCTTGAAGATGGAAGCGAAAATGCGATTGAGCTGATCCTTCCCCCCGACGTGGATGAGGCGGTGTTGTGGTCGCCAGGCGCCAGTTTGGTGGCACGGGCGGTACGGTCGGGACGATTGCGCCTTGTGGTCGCTCCGGTGCAGCCGAACGGTTCAACGGCCGCGCGGGTCCAGGTCATCGCTTTGTCGCAGGACCCCGGCGCTGCTCGAGAATTGTCGCGGGAACCGCTCGATGTTTCCGGATATCGTGTCCTCGGCCATGTCGCTGGCCGCGGCGATATCGTGGTGGATGCCGACAATTGGATCGCGGGGCCTCAGGCGCCGACGCGGATTGAAGGATTCGCTATCCAGTGGCCGAACAAACGCCACGACCTGTCGCTTCGCTACGGTGTTACCGTCGGAGGACGGCGACCGGTCATCGGGCCGCTGGTGGAAGTTGGGGATTTTGCCGGAACTCGCGGTCGTGCGCTGCCGATTGTCGGCGCCACGCTTGAGCTTTCCGGGTCGGCCGCGCGAGGTCGGCAACTCTTCGTTAACGCCATTTTCCTTGGGTCGCCGCAAATGATGGTGACCGGTCAGCGTGTGGTTCTCAGCGGTCCGACAGGCCGCGAACCGCTCGTGGGATTGAAGATAAAGATTGAATCCGCCGACCGTTCGCAATTGATCCGGCCGGTGAACCACTCAAGCTCGATCGGAAAGGCCGAAGCCTCTGAGGAATTTCGCCCGGCCAGAGAATTGGCCCCTGGTTCCGTTGCGCAACAAGAAATGACGAGCAAACGCGCTGCCGCGGTGTCTGCGCGATTGTCAAAGCGATCCGGCCGGGTGCGCGTGTTCCGAAGCCAAAGCGGGAAAAGCCGCCAAGATGCGGAACGCCAAAGAAGCGGAACGCCATGACGTCGAACGGCCTTATTCTCGGTGCGGGTGGCCTGGGATTTAGTGGGAAGTAGCACCGATCTTGCTTGCCTATGATTGCGGCAGGTCAGCTCTGAACGCGAACCTCGAGAACGGCCGCGCAAAGGTTCGAAAGAGTTTCGATGGCTGAGCTGAATATAGCTTCTGCTCCCCCGCAACTGACGGCGGAATCCAAGTCCATCTTGCTGGTCGTCGAACGGCCCGAGCCCAACCAGGTCATCACCACGTCTGCGATCTTGGTCCAAGGATTTGCGGTGGCCACCGCGGAAATTCAAGAAATCATCGTCGAATGTGCCGACATCGTCCAATCCGCCAACTTTGGCCTGCGCCGCGACGATCTGGCGAAGGCCTATCCGACTTATCCGCCGCTCGCGAACAGCGGCTTCACCTGTGAGATTAAACGCGACCGGCTGGTGAATTTATCGGCGCAGGCCGCGAACGAAGGGCTACCGATCAATGTTATCGCCCGCGACCGCAAGGGGCGGGAGCAGAAATTCCAATCCCGGCTGATGCTCAAGCCCGAACCGGACAAGCTCCATGAGCCGTCGAAGCCGACGCGGGTGGATTCCGACGACGATCCGACGATGGTTCTGCATATCGACGAAAGGTCGGTCGACAAGCGGGGCCTCCTGCAAGTGAAGGGTTGGGTATTGTCACATGCAGCAATCGAATCCGTGAACGTCTATGTCGGCTCCGACTTGGTGGGTTCTGCGCAGCTAGCTCTTGAACGTTCCGACGTCGGGGCCGCGTGGCCGAAATACACTAGTGCCGGGACGTCGGGCTTCCTGCTGGTCACGGATGCGACACGCATTCTTCCCCGACGGGCAGCAAAGCGCGGCGACGGAGATCAAGATCGTAGCCCATGTTGTCGGGGGAGTTGTTCGCGAAGCGATATTTCCGCTTGAAGCGCCGAACTACATCGCGCGGCGCAAACCTAAGGAAATCCACGAGTTCTTTTGCGACTACGTCCAGATGACGTCCCGCGGAACCCTATCTTTGGGAGGCTGGGCGGTGTCGAGCTTTGGCATCGAGAAGATGCGGGTCGTTTTCGAGGGCGAGATCCTTGGCTTCGCCGACTACGGGCAGGATCGCGCCGACGTCGGCAACAAATATCCAGCTATCGCGCAGTCGAGAAAGTCCGGCTTTAACTTTCGAGCCACTTTCGATCCGGCAAAGATCAAAGGCGAGCATGTGGTCTGCGTCGAATCCATCTTGCTCGACGGCTCGACCAGGCAAAACCACGTTGCGGTCGTAGCGACGGATACGGTCGAGCCCGAACAGGCCGTCGCGCAAGGCGCCGCTGAGGAAATCCAGATCAATATCGACGAGCCGCAGATCGTCGATGGTAAAGCGACCCGGCTGGTTGAGGGTACGCTCGCCATCAATGGCTGGACCATCGCCAAAAGTGGCGTCGCCTCGATCGATTTCGAGCTCGACGGACTGAATATCGGAACCGCCTATTACGGTATTCGCCGCGAGGACGTTGCCAAGGCTTTTCCGGCTTACGGCTGGGACTATGCGCTCTTGAGCGGTTTTGCGTTCTCGCTGCCGCACCGCTTGCTGGCCGAGGGGCAGCATCAGGTCACGCTTAAGGTCAAAACCAAGTCGAACGAAGAAGCGCAGGCGCACCTTCGAGATTAATGTCGGACAGGTCGGCGAGCAGCCGGGTCCGTGGAGCCTGCGCGAACGTATGTCGGCGGCCGAACTCCTGTTCGCCGATCAGGTGACGAGCCGATTTAAGTTCCGTCCGGCGTTTTATGTCTGCGTGAATTGCCGTCGCGAACAGATCGAGGCGTTGCCAGCCACGCTCCGTAGCATTGCAGCGCAATGCTACCCGGATTGGACGATTGTCATTTCGAGCGATACCAAAGCCGCCCCAACGATCGAACGTATCGTGCGCGATCAGTTCTCGGCGTTCGGTCCGCGCGTGATATGCCAACCCGACGGTGCCGACATCGAAAAGCTCACGACGCAAGCGCGGCCGCGAGACCTCGTGCTGCCGCTCGATGCCGGTGACGTTCTTGCGGCCGACGCTTTATTCGAATTCGCGATGATGCTCAACCGCAATGAACAAGTCGACTTCATCTATGGAGACGAGCGGCGGCACAATATCGGAACGAGCCGCGAGGACGCTTTCTTCAAGCCGGCCTGGTCGCCGACGCTCCTGATGTCGGCGAATTATATCGGTCGGCCGTGGTGCGCGACCTTCGCGCAGTTCCAAAAAGCCGAACGCGAGCCGTTCCACGGCCCGAAGCCGAATTTCGATTCGGTTTTGCAATTGACCGAAACAGCTACCGAGATTGCCCATGTGGCGCGGGTCCTGGCGCGCCGTGGCCAAGGCAATATCGAAACGCCGGAGATCGAAATGCGAGCCCTCAAGGGCGCTCTCAAGCGCCGCCGTCTGGCCTGGACGGTCGAAGAACGGCGTCATTGCCAACACTTATCGCTGCCGGCCGAAAGCGAAAGTCGACGGCCTGGTTTCCATCGTCATTCCGACTTGCGCGGCACGCGGCCTTATTAAGGTGTGTCTCGATTCGTTGCGCAATATCAGCACCTATAAAAACATTGAGATCATCTGCATCGAAAACATCGCCGACGAAGACAGCGAGTGGAAGCCCTGGCTTCGCGACAATTGCGACGTCGTCGTCGAGATCCGCGAGAAGTTCAATTGGTCGCTGTTCAACAACGTCGCCGCGCGGGAAGCGTCGGGCGAGTATCTGCTGTTCCTCAATGACGATATCGAGGTCATCCAGCCCGATTGGCTGGAGGCGATGCTGGACCAGGCGCGCGATGACGATGTCGGCATTGTGGGGCCGCAATTGCTGTATCCGGACCGCAAGGTTCAACACGCGGGCATGTTCCTTGCCGGCGGCAGCCTCGCGCGGCATGCCTTCCGCTTCTGCGCCGAAGATGACCCGGGCTATTTCGGCCTCGCTTTGACCCAACGCGATGTCATGGCGGTGACTGGCGCTTGCATGCTGATCAAACGGGAGATGTTCGATAAGCTCGGCGGGTTCGACGAATCGCATTCCGTGACCAACAACGACCTCGACTTCTGCTTGAAAATCCACGAGCAGAAGCTGCGCTGCGTCTACACGCCGTTTGCACGCCTCATCCATCACGAACTCGCCAGCCGCAAAGATTTGAAGGACGAACACGATTCTTCGGGGTTCAATGCGCGATGGTCGAGCCTGATATCTCAGGGTGATTGCTATTTTCATCCGGCCCTCGACAAGAACAGTGATATTTATCAAGCGGACCCCGAGCCGACTGAGATCATTTTTGCAGGCCGCCCGCACTATAAGCTGGACGCTGTCAAACGAATATTGGCGATAAAAGTCGATCACATCGGTGACTTTATTACCGCCTTCCCGGCCTTCAGGCGGATCAAGCGGCACTTTCCGAACGCGGAACTTGTGGCCTTGGTCGCGCCGGCCTCAAAACACTTGGCGAAGCTCGAGCCGGCGATCGACCGCATCATTCCGTTTGAATTTTTCAATGCACGCTCCGGCCTCGGCAAGGCCGAGCTTGGCAAAGAGCGCTTGGACGAATTGCAGCGCGAATTGGCGCAATTCGATTTCGACATCGCCATCGATCTGCGCAAGCATGTCGATACGCGAGCGTTGCTGCAGCAGACCGGTGCCAAGCTTTTGGCAGGCTTCAATACGCGCGGCGAATTTCCGTGGCTCGATATTTCGTTGTCCTGGGAAGGCGACGTCCAACTGGTCCGCAAACATCAGCACGTGTCGGACGATCTGGTCAATCTCGTCGATGCGGTTTTCGAGGGGGGGATGCCAGATCGTGTCGGCATACATCGCTCTCCAGACTGGTCGGCGCGGCAAATCGTAATCATTTCCCGTCTAAAGGATATCGGCGTCTATCAAAGGCGGCTGGTCTGCCTGCATCCGGCATCGGGAAACGAAATGCGGCAATGGCCCCCGGATCGTTTTGCGGAAATCGCCAACGCATTGCTCGAGACCGAGGAGATCGACATCGCGCTGATCGGCGGACCCGACGAGGCGGAATTCGCCGGCAAGGTGCAAGAGCACATTCAGAACACGGAGCGCGTTCATAATCTCATCGGCAAATTCAAGCTCGATGAGCTACCATATTTCCTTGACACTTGCGCGCTATTCATCGGCAACAATAGCGGGCCCAAACACATCGCCGCAGGCATCGGCGTGCCGACCATTGGCGTCCATTCCGGCGTGGTTGACGCGCATGAATGGGGACCGTTGGGCGTCTCGGCGGTGGCCGTCCAACGAAATATGTCATGTTCACCATGTTATTTGGCAACACGCGATCAGTGTCACAGAGGGCTCGCTTGCGTTCACGCGTTAACCGCAGCGCAACTAATTCCGATGTGCCGGAAGTTTCTCACTCTTGAACACGGCATACGGATAACGTAGGTTCTTTCGCCGGCCAGAAAAAACGGATCTAGAAGCATGACGACGTCAAGTTACGTGGTGCCCTACACTGTTTTGCTGAAGCAAATTGGTGTTTCCGACGAACTGAAGGACGGCCAGCGCGTCGAATTGACGTACGACCAGTTGCAGTCGTTGATCCGCAAATTGCTGGCCTCCATTCCGGTCGACGAGAATTGGTACAAGACTATGTATCAGGACATCGAACAGGCCATTCAGTCGGGCAGCGTGAAATCCGCCAAGGACCATTTTGTTGCCGATGGTTACTTCGAGGGGCGGCTGCCGTCGAAGGTCGTTGTCGACGAGGAATTCTATATTTCGCGCTATCCGGACGTTGCCGAGGGCATCGACGAGGGCGAAATCAACTCGGCGCAAGAGCATTTCGAGTCGCACGGGTTCACCGAAGGACGATTACCGTTCAAGGTCTAGATCACGATAAGCCGGCGCATGAAATGCGAGAGGGCATGGCCTACCGGACCTTGCACGGTCTGGCGCAACTCGTTCCGGTGCGGCGTCAGCAGGTGAGTAGAGGGGCGGCGTCTGGCGACAGCCGGTCTCGCGTTATGAACTTCTCATATGCGATCTTCGCGCCATGATCCTGGTCACCGGCGGTGCCGGCTTTATCGGATCGAATGTCGTCGCCGCGCTCAACGATGCCGGCCTTACCGACGTCGCGGTCAATGACACGCTTGGCTCAGACCAGAAGTGGCGCAATCTCGCCAAGCGTCGGATCGCCGATTTCGTGTTTCCGCAAGATCTCGCGCCATGGCTGAAAGACCGCAAACTCGACGCGATCATCCATCTCGGCGCCGTCACCGCGACGACCGCGACCGACGGCGATGCCGTCATCGACGCGAATTTCCGCCTGTCACTGGCGCTGCTGGACTGGTGCACCGAGGCCAAGGTGCCTTTTATTTACGCATCGTCGGCGGCTACCTATGGCGATCGGACGTCCGATTTCACCGACGAGTGGTCCTCGGCGGCACTCATGCGGCTGCGGCCGATGAACCTTTACGGCTGGAGCAAGCACCTGTTCGATCAGCTCGTCGCCGACCGCTTCGAGAGGTCAAAAATACTGCCGCCGCAATGGGCCGGCCTCAAATTCTTCAATGTTTTCGGCCCCAATGAATATCACAAAGGCGCCATGGCGAGCGTGGTCAGCAAGGTGTTCGATAGGGCCAAGGCCGGCGAGCCGGTCCGGCTGTTCAAGTCGCACCGCGATGGCATTGCTGACGGTGATCAGCGGCGCGATTTCATCTATGTCGACGACGTCGTCGCCGTCATTCTGTGGTTCCTCAAAATGCCCAACGCCTACGGCATCTATAATGTCGGAACCGGCCAGGCCGGCAGCTTTCGCGAGATGATCACCGCCATGTTCGAAGCGCTCGGCCGGCCGCCCAATATCGAATATGTCGATATGCCGGCGGCGATCCGCGACAGCTATCAGTATTTCACCCAGAGCGAGGTCAAAAACCTCCGGCAAGCGGGGTATAATGCGGACTTCACGCCGCTGACGCGGGCCGTGAGGCGGTATGTCGTTGAATATCTTGATCGTTCGGATCGGCACAGATAACACAGAGGGCGAACAGGTGATGGATACAACGGTTCCACCTTGACCCATAACTAAGAGACGACCGCTGTTTGGGTGCCTCGTAAATCTGAACTTTCTGGGAATAAAAGCTATCGCGTCGGCATTAGTTGCCTAAAGGAAGAATGTTGGAGGGGGGTGCGCGTAATAAGCCGCTTTTTCTCCGCTGTGAGTTCGAGAAGTCAAGGGCTACCCAGTGGAGGTCCTAGGATTGGTGGCGTCAATAAATAGGACGCCGTTTCTTTGAATTCGCCGATACTTCCCAAGGCACGAAACAGCATGAAACCATTATGCTTGATCTCTCCACTGAGCATTGGACGCCAATCTGTTGTGGCGATGATAGGTGCTAGGGGGCATCTGTAATGAAATACGTCATCCACATTGGGTTGCCTAAGACCGGCACAAAATACATTCAGAATTCTTTATCCCACCTGAGGTCTCGATTGCTGACCGCTGGAATAAACTATCCAAATGACATGTGGACCAAGTCGTCCCATTTTTCTCATTTCGAGATCGTTGAGAAAATTAGGAGAGGCGCAATCAGTGGTCTCAAGGAGTATTTTGATAAGTTTAACTCAAGTAGTTGCGACACCATAGTCCTATCCTGCGAGGGATTTGTCGACTTAGAAGTCAAGCAAATCGAGCAGTTGAATTCGCTGCTAGATGGTGCTCAAGCGGAAATTGTTTTGTACACTCGCCGATGGACTGATTGGATTCCGTCCGCCTGGCAGCAATCAGTGCGACAGGGCGACCGCGACACTCTTCCGGAATTTATAAATAAACTCCTCAGAAATCCCGAAAATGAGCAAGCGGTCAATCATGGCTTGATCCTAGACCGATTCGAAAGAGTATTCGGCAAAGAAAGCATCAAAATTATATCGTACAGCAACGTGATGGACGCCAAGAAGGATCTGTTGGACGACTTCGGGGAAGTTATTCTGAACATTCCGAGCCTCGGGCCGGAAGCCAAGCGACCGATTGTGAACGAGTCGATCAGCGTAAAGGAAACAAACCTTGTCAGGACTCTCAATGGTCTCGATTACGGGGCTGATCGAAGCAGCTTTTTGATCGATCGCGCGTTCAAAACAATCTCTGAAGGCGTTGAGGTCAAAGCCGATATGGATTTGATCTTCGCGGCAATGGAAAAAAATAAGCGGACCGTCGTCTTAAGTGACAACGCTCGGGCGCTGCAATTCGTCTATGACTATATGTTTCAAAAATACAAGGATAATATTGTAGGAGTAGGTGCCGGTCAGAAATTTTTCGAGAAAAAAACTAGAGAAATTCCATATATTAGTGCAGATTTTCTTCTCGCCGAAGGGGTCGCTGATGCAATCCGGCGTATTCATAAGGCGACCGCCAGCTTTTTTGGCATCAACGATAAGGCTAAAATGTTGGCCTCATAGAGGGCCTGCGCTGCATTTATGAACGTATCACTTTTCACTTTAAGCTTGAAACGCCCAAAAAATGTTCGCCATCGTCCTCTAAGGGATCTGTGTTCTGTGAGGTGGAGTCGGCATGGATAGGGCTGATACGGCTGTTCTGCAAAGGCGGATCGGAATCGAGTTCCGGAAATCTTACCAGAGGCGTCTTCAAGACGGGTTCCTTGAGAAATATCTCAGTGGCACAAAAATTCTCGATGTCGGGTTCCGTGGTGGAGATACGGAAGCGGTACCGATCACCGAGGCCGCAATAGGGGTAGAGTTGGACTATCCCGGATACGACGGCGTCACCCTGCCGTTCGAAGATATGTCACAAGATGCTGTTTTGGCGAGTCATGTCCTTGAGCACATTATTGATTATAGGACTATCCTTGCGGATTGGTATCGCGTGCTTAAAATTGGCGGGTACATGCTGATCTTTGTGCCGCATAAATACATTTATGAAAGGCGATGCGATTTACCCAGCAGATGGAATGGCGACCATAAACGATTTTATACGACCTCTTCTCTGTTGGCTGAGGTCGAAGAATCACTACCTATAAATGGCTTCCGCATACGGCATCTTGCGGAGAACGACACCAACTTTAATTACTCTCTACCTGCGACGGCTCGACCTACCGGATGTTACGAAATAGAGCTCGTTCTAGAGAAGATTGCTCGTCCACAATACTCCGCTCGCCTCGAATATGCTCCGCACTTGCGGGTCATGATCGAGCGCTTGAACGCGGTGGTGTTTGAGATGATTGCATCTAATGCGGTATCTGGGGATGTTCACATCTCTGATCTCATAGGCGCGTTCGGTTATTTTCCGGCGTGGGCGCGCATTCTGGAATGGTTTCTTGGTCCCTCCGCTGACGTGTATCCAAAAAAATTCATAAGCGAATCTGCGCTTAGGACAACAGTAAGGCCTCTGCTGAAATTCGTTTCCGTGGATGAAGAATATTATGCGCGCAGATATCCAGAGCTGGACGCAGCTTTACGCAATGGAACAATAAAGAATCTATCGGACCATTGGAGAAACCACGGGTATTTTGAAGGGCGTCTGCACCGAATGGAGTTCAACGACAAGATTTAGCTTGCCGCTGCGCTCGTTAAATCGACGGAATAAATGGATACGCGATGATTGGAAAACGCAAGATTTTTAACAACGCGCCGATCGCCATTATCGTCATCACGCTGTTGTTGTTGTCGCGTGCGACGGCGCAAACGGTTTGGCTGGCCCCCGTCAACGACATGCGCGCCCCCGCCGGGTTCACTATAGATCCGGATTTCCCAGATCTGTTCGCGGATAATGCGCCATGGCCGCGCGCACTTAAGCATACTGACGCGTTTGAAATTGTCCGTCGATATATTGAATCTCAGCCGGACGACAAATTGCGTAACATTTTTTCGTTTCTGAAAACGCGTCACGTCGCTCTTGGAATTGTATTTGGAGTCATTCCGGCGAACAATTGTGGACAAGGGATTGAGGGAATGGCGATGCGGCCCGATGAGAATTTACTAGTGGCGCGCCGCTTGAAAAAGCTTGGCGCAGATCTTCAGTATATTGTCGTCGATGAGCCCCTGCACTTCGGACACTATTCGCAACAGCCTGCCGCGTGTCGATACTCTATTGCCGAATTGGCTCAGGGCTTCGCCAAAGAGATCAATGATATAAGGTCTGTCTATCCTTCGGCGAAGACGATTGACGTCGAGCCGCTTTCAGGTCTCGGAAGTGCAGACGAACTCCGTGAATGGCTAGATGGAGTCAACGCGACACTAGGCGGGAGTGCGCCAAATATCATGCGGTTCGATGTGCAATGGGCGAAGCCTTGGAAAGAGGAGTTTCCTCCAATCCTAACGACGCTCGAGGCTGCGGGCTGGAATTTTGGCGTAATTTATAATGGCTCATTTGCCGATAAAACTGATGACGGTTGGATCAAGTCGGCGCAGCTCCATATTGTTGAATGGGAAGGATTTGTAAAAAAGCGTCCGGCGCAAATAGTATTTCAAAGTTGGAACCCGAATCCGCAGCACTTACTCCCAGAAACGGACCCTCAGACACTGCCGTATTTGGTCGATTGGTATTGCGCACAGCCAGGCCGAACAGTCACTTGCCGCTGACGTGACTTTGACCTCCTGCTGACCTGTTCTCTTCAGTGAATCCGCTCTTGCGCAGTCGGTCTCCCGTTGGGAGCGGACGCCACCCATTTTTGGCGGAGTTTTTGGGGCTCAGGTCACGTTCATAAAAGTGAGGCGTTTTCCACTTGGTTCCCATCGACGCCGTTTGGTCAACGATTTTCCACATTGAGTGAAAGAAGGGCACCGGAACGTCCGGAAAAGAGCCATCGTTATGTTGATCTTTGGGCGCTGCCGGTCAGTCGACAAAGATCTGTGGGTTCAATGATCTCACTCCCAGAAGTCAATATCCCAGCAGACATAAAAAGGGGACGTAGCATTCGCGATGGCTATCAACGCGGCTGGGGCCTGACGCGAAATCTTTCCGCCGAACTCGACAAAGACCCACATTTTCAGGAGTGCTTCTCATTAGCGAAGGATCGAACCGTCGTTTCTCCAATGCGGATCAAAAACTTATATCTGCTGATCAGGTTTTACCTTCCGAAGCTGCTGTCCGGCGACATAATCGAATTCGGCTCATATCGGGGTGGTTCTGCACTTTTCATGGCTGCAGCGGCCAAGATCTTTCTACCCCAATCGACGGTTTATGCTCTTGATACCTTTGAAGGTATGCCAAGCGTTGACGCGAACGCCGACATTCACAGAGCTGGTGATTTCCGCGATACCAGCTATGACGATCTTATTCGAGTGAGGAATCAGAACAATCTCAGCAACTTGGTCCCGATCAAAGGTCTTTTTCAGGACACCGCGCCTGATATTCTCAACGGCAAGCGTATCGCGCTCGCCCATATCGATTGCGACATTAAAACGGCCGTCGCTTACAGCTATGACATTGTCAAGCCACACATGGTGCGCGGCAGCTATTACGTGTTCGATGACTCGACTACGCCTTCTTGTCTTGGCGCTACAGAAGCTGTTGAAGAGTTCGTCATTAAACGAGACGGTAAGTTTTCAGAACAGATTTACCCGCACCACGTTTTTCGCGAAGGCCTAGGCGACGCTGAAGCCCGCTCGTCCTTATGAGAGCTTCTTTCTCCTGCAGTCTCAGTAGAATTGGCGACCGCAGTGTGTGAGAGCTTAATCAGGTCGTAATCCTACCTGTGATTATAGCGGGCACGCCGCTTCGCGGCGCCCGTCGCATTAGCTATATTTGGGATGCATGACGAGATCGCTCCATCGGCAGGGCCGGGCAGTGATGTCCGAGAGCTTAGGGTCCCGCCGATATCGCGGCGGATAAATACCTTTGCGCTTTCTGTCACAGTACGGCACAAGCAAAAGTGGCTATCCAGCAGTTACGTTAGGTACGTCCTAAGGGAGCCTGGGTTGCTATTTTCCGAAATGTGCTATTGTCAGACGCGGATAATCACAAAAAAGCGAATATTGGCCGAGCCAAACTCTCGCTGAAAGACCAGCAAGGAGCCGTTCTGCAATGGAAAAGCAAGCTGCTACCTCAGGGGCCACCTTCGAAACCGTCCTGGCGCAGTTCCCCTCCAGGCGCATCCTGGTCGTCGGCGATTTGATGCTGGACCGGTTCAGCTATGGCAGCGTCGGCCGCATTTCGCCGGAGGCGCCCGCGGCGGTCATTAACCTCGATCGGGTCGAAGAGGCGGTCGGCGGCGCCGGCAACGTGGCGCGCAACATCGCCTCACTCAACGCCCATTGCGACCTCATCGGCATGGTCGGCACCGACGAGGCGGCGACCGCGATCTGCCGCTGCCTTGGCGAAACGCCAAATATCGAGGCGCATCTGGTTCACGCGCCCGAGCGCCTCACCACGGTCAAGAGCCGCTTTGTCGCCAAGCTGCACAACACGCATCTACTGCGTGCCGACGTCGAGGACTCCTCGGCGATTTCGCCCGAGCTGCAACAGAAGCTCGTTCGCATCGTCGCCGATTTGATGCCGCAGGTCGATGCGGTCTTGCTCTCGGATTACAGCAAGGGTCTACTGACGGACGACGCCATTCGCGCGATCATCGAGCACGCCTACAATGCCGGCAAGTTCGTGGTCGTCGACCCGAAAGGGCGGCACTACGAGCGTTATGCCGGCGCGCATTACATGACGCCGAACCTGAACGAGCTCGGGCACGCGGTAGGGGCTGCCGTCGATACCGAAGAGAACCAGCTCGCGGCGGCGCGCAAATTGCTCGAACTCACCAAAGGCCACGCCGTTCTGGTTACGCGCGGCGAGAACGGCGTCCTTGTGGTGCCCGCCGACGGCGAGGCGACGAGCTTCGTCGCCACGGCGCGCCGGGTTATTGACGTGTCCGGCGCCGGCGATACGCTCGTCGCTGGCTTTACCCTTGCGCTGGCCAGCGGCGCCTCGATCGCGAATGCGGCGCGGCTCGCCAATTATGCGGCCGGAATTGCCGTGTCGAAATTTGGCACCGCCTGCGTCACGCATCAAGAGTTGGGCGACGCCCTGTTGTCACGACCCGACTTCCATATCAAGTCGAAAATATTCGACACCACGTCCGGCCTGCGCCAGGCGGTCGCCAAATGGCGCGAGGACGGCATGGTGGTCGGTTTCACCAACGGCTGCTTCGATATTATTCACGAAGGTCATGTCGAGATATTGGCGGAAGCACGCTCGCACTGCGACCGCCTGATCGTCGCCATCAATAGCGATGCTTCGGTGTCGAGGCTCAAAGGACCGACGCGCCCCATCCAGTCCGAGCGGGCGCGGGCCAAAGTCATATCGGCCTTGGCTTTTGTCGATGCCGTGATCACGTTCGACGCCGAGACACCGATCGACCTGATTGCGGACATCAAGCCCAACGTCCTGGTCAAGGGCGCCGATTACAAGGTCGAGGAGGTCGTCGGCCGCTCGATCGTGGAGGCCAATGGCGGGCGCGTGGTGCTGGTGCCGCTGGTGCCGAATTCCTCGACGACGCGGATCGTCGAGAAGATGCGCGTCGGTAACAGCGAAGCGCTCGTCTGAGCCGGGCAGGTCGCGTGCGTTTATTGCCTTACACCAAACGTTCAATCAAATTCGGCGTAGTGTCGGCGGTTCTGTTTGTCCTGACAGTCTTTGCTAGCGAGTGGGCGTGGACCCAATCGAACGTCGGCTCCGATTCGGATGCCGGTGCCCACGCCGCTCTGGCGTTCCTAACAATGCTTGTGATCGGGTTCCTGGCACTTGTGTCGCTGGGTTGTGCAATATTCTTCGCCATCGCTTCACAAGCAAATCGATGGAAATAAGAATGACAATCGCTGGTGCTTAAATGATCGCCCGCCTTGCTATCAGCTGGTCCTCAGTATGAACAAATTTCCGCATCTGCAGCAGGCGCTGGCGCCGGTCCTCGCCTGGACCAAAGACACGGCTCTTCCGTTCTGGGGAACCGTTGGGGTTGACCAAGCGCGCGGCGGTTTTCATGAGCGGCTCGACCTGCGCGGCGCGCCGGTTCTCGACGTGCCGAAGCGCTTGATGGTTCAGGGCCGGCAGCTCTTCGTCTACTGCAGCGCGGCTCTCTTGGGCTGGTATCCCGACGGCCGGCAACTGGCGGACCGCTGCGTCGAATACATGATCGGCAAGTTCTATCAGGCCGACGGCAAACCCGGCTGGGTCTATTCGCTGGCGCCCGACGGGAGCATCGGCAATCCGATGCGCGACGGTTATGCGCACGCCTTCGCCTTGCTTGGGCTGTCCTGGTACCACCGCCTCACCGGCGATAGCCAAGTCATTCCGGTCATCGACGCGACGATCGCCTATCTCGACGACGGCTTTGCTGCAAAGCAAGGCGGCTATCTCGATGCCGTGCCGCCGCCGGATGCCATCCGCCGGCAGAACCCGCATATGCATCTGTTCGAGGCATTTATCGCTCTGACCCAGGCAACTCGTAATGAGCAGTATTTGGCGCATGCGACCAAAATCTTCCACCTTTTCGCGGAGCGTTTTTTCCAGCCGTCGAGCGGCGCACTTTGCGAATATCTGACGGACGAGCTCGTGCCGATTCCGGGTGCCAAAGGCCGCATTTGCGAACCAGGCCATCACTACGAATGGATCTGGCTGTTGCGTCATTACCAGCGGCTATCCGGGCGCAACGTTGGATCCTATTGCGCGGCGTTGTATGCGCACGCTGACAAATACGGTTGGGACAAGGGCGGATTCATCGTCGACGAATTGGACATGTCGGGCGCGGTGATCGCTAACTCCCGGCGCAGCTGGCCGCATACCGAAGGCGCTAAAGCCAACATCGTCGAGGGTGAGGCGGGCCACGCCGGCTGCGATGAGCGCGCCGCGCAATGCCTGAACCGTTTGTCGGAAGCCTTTCTGGCGCGTCCCATCCCCGGCGGCTGGGTCGATCGCGTCAGCGCCGAAGGCGCCCCGATCGCCGAATTCATTCCCGCGAGCACGCTCTATCACGTGTTCGGCGCGGTGACCGAAGCGGCCCGCATTACTTCGCCGGGCACGAACTAGAGCTTCAGACCCACCCGCTCGGCCTTGTAGCCGCGGTCGAGAATGGCCTGCCACCAGGATCGGTTCTGCAGATACCAGGCGACGGTCTTGGCGATCCCGGTCTCGAAAGTCTCGAGCGCGCGCCAGCCCAGCTCGTTTTCGATTTTCGAGGCATCGATGGCGTAGCGCCGGTCGTGGCCGGGACGATCGGTGACAAACGAGATCAGCCGATGGCGGGCGCCTCGCGCGGACGGCTCATGTCGATCGAGCAACTCGCAGATCGTTTGCACGACATGCAGATTGGCGCGCTCGTTGCGGCCGCCGATATTATAGGTCTCGCCCGGCGTGCCGCGCTCGACGACGAGCGTTAGAGCTTTCGCGTGATCCTCGACATAGAGCCAATCGCGAATTTGCTGACCGTCGCCGTAAACCGGCAGCGACTCTTCGGCGAGGCCCTTGATGATCATGTGCGGAATGAGTTTTTCCGGGAAATGATATGGCCCGTAATTGTTCGAACAATTGGTCACCAGCGTTGGCAGGCCGTAAGTCTCGCGCCAGGCGCGCACCAAGTGATCGGAAGAGGCTTTCGAGGCGGAGTAGGGCGAGTTGGGCGCGTAGGCCGTTTCTTCCGTGAACAGACCCTCCGCGCCCAGCGATCCGTAGACCTCGTCGGTCGAGATGTGATGGAAGCGAAAACGCGATTGCGCCGTGCGATCGAGACTGCGCCAATAGCGCAAGGCCTCCTGCAGCAGCGTGAAAGTGCCGATGATATTAGTCTGGATGAATTCGCCCGGCCCATCGATCGAGCGATCGACATGGCTCTCGGCAGCGAGATTCATCACATATTGCGGCTGATATTGATCGAACAGCTGCCGCAGCGCCGGCCCGTTGCAAATATCGACCTGCGCGAAGCGGTAGCGGTTGTTGCTATCAGGCACGCGGAATCGATTCGAGGCATGCGGCATAAGTCAGCTTGTCGATATTCACGATGAAAGCCTGCGTGTCGTCGAGTAGGTGACGGACAACGGCCGAACCAATGAAGCCCGCGCCGCCGGTAACGAAAACGACCGCCTTCTCAAAGCGCGTGTTCTCAAGGCCCATGGGTCAGAGTTCCCCGCGGCGCGACTTGGAGAACGAGCGGTGGATATCGAAAAGATATTGCCCGTAACTGCTCTTGCCGCACCGCTCGGCGAGCGTTTCGAAATGATCGAGCGTGATGTAGCCCATCCGCAGCGCGATTTCCTCGGGGCACGCGACGCGTGTGCCTTGGCGTTGTTCCAAGATCTGCACGAAATGGCTGGCCTCGACCAGGGAAGCGTGCGTCCCGGTGTCGAGCCAGGCGAAACCGCGACCGAGAACCTGAACAAAAAGATCGCCGCGTTCCATATAGATGCGGTTCACGTCGGTGATTTCCAATTCGCCGCGCGGCGACGGTTTCAGATTGGCGGCGATCTTCACGACGTCATTGTCGTAAAAGTAGAGACCGGTCACCACGACGTTCGATTTTGGCTTGGTCGGCTTTTCCTCGATCGAGATCGCGCGTCCGGTATCGTCGAGCTCGATGACGCCGAACTGCTCAGGCGTATTGACCGTATAGCCGAATACGGTTGAGCCGCTGCTGCGCGCCTGCGCGCGCGCCAGCATTTCGACCATGCCGTGGCCGTAGAAAATATTGTCGCCTAAGATCAGGACCACGCGATCCGTGCCGATGAAATCGGCGCCAATGATGAAGGCATCGGCTAGGCCGCGTGGATAGTCCTGGCTGGCATAGCTAAACCGCAGGCCGAAATCGGTACCGTCGCCGAGCAGCCGTTGAAACAGCGCCTGATCTTGCGGCGTAGTGATGAGAAGGATGTCCCGGATGCCGGCCAGCATAAGGGTTGCCAGCGGATAATAGATCATCGGCTTGTCGAACACCGGCAGCAATTGCTTCGAGACAACCGATGTGACCGGGTAGAGCCGTGTGCCCGCCCCACCCGCCAGAATAATGCCTTTCATTGATGCCCCAATTTGGCGACTTCAAGACCGGAGCAAATGCGGAACCCGGCGAGCCGTCTTGTGCTTACTAAACCCGTAATATCGCAACCCCGTAGCATCTAAATCTTGTAGCATCCGAGCGCGGAACTCAATTGCCTGCCTAGCTTCGTCACTCGGCAACGTAAACGTTTTGATAGCGAGCCTCATGGTGGTAGCCTCAACCATATACGAAAAAGCCATACAATCCATTTATCCGTCGACGGCTGCCGCTGTCACGGCCGGAAGAATATGATCGTCACCAAGACTGCAATCCCCGGGGTCCTGATCATCGAGCCGAAGATATTCGGCGACAGCCGTGGCTTTTTCACGGAGCTGTTTCAGGCCGAACGCTATGCCGAAAACGGCATGCGGCGGCAGTTCTTTCAGGACAATCTGTCGCGCTCGGTCAAGGGCACGCTACGCGGCTTGCACTTTCAATATCCGAAGCCCCAGGGGAAATTGGTAACCATTCTGCGCGGCTCGGTGCTCGACGTCGCCGTCGACGTGCGCGTCGGCAGCCCCACGTTCGGCCAGCACGTGACGGTGGAGCTAAGCGACGAGAACCGCCGCCAGTTCTGGATTCCTCCCGGTCTCGCGCACGGCTTCATCGTGCAATCCGATACGGCGGATTTTTTTTACAAATGCGACGAGATTTACGCTCCCGCCAACGAGCATGTGCTGCTGTGGAACGATCCGAAACTAGGGATCAAATGGGACAACGACGCGCCGATTTTGTCGGGGCGTGACAAGGAGGGTAGCACGCTCGCGCAACTCGACGGCAAATTGCCAAAATACGAGCCGGCCTGATGCGCATTCTCGTGACCGGCGTCTCGGGGCAAGTCGGCGGCGCGTTGGTGCCGCGCCTGAAACCCTTCGGCACCGTCATTCCGCACGACGAGTTCACGATCGATTTCACCAAGCTCGACTCGATTCCTGCGGCGCTTGACCGCGACGCGCCGGATCTGATCATCAATCCGGCAGCCTATACCGCCGTCGACAAGGCCGAGGACGAGCCCGATCTCGCCATGCGCATCAACGGCGAGGCGCCTGGGGTTATTGCACGTTGGGCTGCGCAACATTCTGTGCCACTCATCCACTTCTCGACCGACTACGTGTACGACGGAAGCGGCGAGAAGCCCTGGGACGAGAACGACGAGGCGCGGCCGCTCGGCGTTTATGGCACGACCAAGCTTGCCGGCGAACATGCCGTGCGCGCAGCCGGCGGTTCTTATCTGATCTTTCGCACCTGCTGGGTCTATGCGGCGCACGGCAAGAATTTCATGCGCACCATCAGCCGCCTAGCTCTAGAGCGAAAGGAACTGCGAGTTGTCGGCGATCAGATCGGAGCTCCGACATCGGCAGCGCTGATTGCCGACGCAGTGACCACGGTGGTCGCTGGCGGAATGGATTGCCTGCACGATCGCGCAATCCAGGCCAAGGGCCTCGTTCATATCTGCGGTTCCGGTGAGACGAGCTGGTACGGCTTCACCACCGCCATCGTCGAGGGTTTGAGGAGTCGCGGCGTGCGAGTGGCCGCCGAGAAGATCACACCCATCCGGACCGATGAATATCCACTGCGCGCTGCACGGCCACTCAATTCGCGGCTAAGCTTGGCGCGGCTGCAGCGGATCTTCGATATTGTGCCGCCACAGTGGGATGCGGCGCTCGCGCCGGAACTGGATAAGCTCGCCCAGGAGCTTCTTGCGACAAGTCCGGTGGCGCCATAGCGCCGCAAAGGCGCGGATAATCTTTACGCCTTTTGCTGTCTTTCCTTGTAGAGCTCGCACGCCTCGCTGATCAATGCTTTGACATAGCCGCTGCCTGTCGCATAGGACGGCCTTTTCTCGGTCGTCTTGCGCTCCAGCGGATAATTGAATCGGCGCAGATACGGCTCGCACAGCTTGTTGATGACGGCGAGGTCGCTGTCGGTCAGAAAGTGTTGCCACTCGCCGCGCGATCCGCTGCGATGGACCCGGCGCAACAGCGGACCGACATTGCGGCTCCCAGATAGAAGCGCCCGCAAGGGTTCGTCAGGCAGAGTGTTATCGACAAAATCTTCGTAGCGCAGCAGGTGAACGGACGTGGCGCTCCGTTCGATCATATCGTCGACGAATTGGAGATATGATTCGTAGACCTGCCTGCTGGCGAGAAAGCCTCCGCCAAAACGGTCGATCAGTTCCTTTTGCATCTCGACAAGCCCGAGAGATTCGGGCGCCGATTCCTTGCGATAAAAAACATCAAGCCATGCGGCGCGATCGTCGTCCGTCGTGGAGCGCGATGAAAAATAATCATAGGCCGAGTAATGTAGGCGACTGATCGCCTCATCGCGCGGATCGCGGACGATAACAATTGTGACTGGTGCGTCACCGTTCCTTGTATCGCGCAGGTACTCTTTCAGTTGATCGGTGCGGCTGATCCAGTGGTCGAACAGGATTTTGATGACGAGCCGTTCTTCGGTTTCGGCTTCGATCGTCGCGATGTCCCGGGGCTCCATGCAAAGCCCTTGGATCCGCAGTGTGTTCCGCAGGGTCATGGCGACGGCAGTGGTGCCGGTCTTCGCCAAGCCGATGATCAAATACCGTTCGCGAGCCATCACACGCCAAGTCCACGCGCAAATTTACGCCAATTTCACAAATCTACTGCTGACCTGACGACGATGAAGACGATGATGATGAATCCGGAATTTGCATGGACGGTGTCGGCTTCGATTGGGTTGGCGGACTCGACGACTGTGACGAGGTGGCGGACGGCATCGAGGGCGGGGCCGGCGGTGGCGTCGTCCCACTCATGCAATAAGTTGGGCAAAGGCTCGCTCTGGCGCTGCAGCCCTGCATGCATTTGAGCCATAGTTGCGTTTGACCCGCGACGTTATTTCCCTGGTAGCAGCTGCTTTGACACGCCGTATTGGCCGTTTGGCATTTCGCCTGACATTGCGCCGGATTTGATGTGCCACTGCCGTTTGCCGCAACATTGGTCGTCGCCGGGCCGCCGTCGGCACTCCCTCCCGCACCACCGAAGCCCGCGGCGGGGCCCGAACTCCCAGCGGTTGGTACTTTCTTGCCGGCCGCCTGGCTCGACGTTCCGCCACTGCCGGCGGACGGGTTCGCCAAGCCGCTGCTGCCATTCACGCAGCCGCTGTTTGCGTTGCTGCTGCCGCTGCTTGCCGGGTTCGCAGAGCTTCTGCCACTTCCACTATTTGGGACAGGGCCGCCGGTTTGTGGACACGACGGTGCGGTCACCCCCGACAGTGCATACCAGAAGCAGGTCACGCAGAAAATGATGAGGAGCGTAGCGATCAGCGCGCGTTTCACGTCGTGTTTCCCGGTCTGATAAAACGAACTAGGCCCATGGCTTTGGAACCCATCTCGTGAGCCTAATTTATATCGTGAGCTTAACTTATACTTGCCCGCGTCTTTTTTAAGTCGGCACTGCCGGAAGCCGAGGTGGCATGCGAGCGACGCTGCGTCTGATCAGCTGCACATTGCAATCGGCGTCGCGGCGGCAGCGAACCCTCTATTGGTATCACAGAAGGCAAGCACGGTCACGATGACTGCGGGCACTCTCAATCTGCCTCAATCGATCTTAACCTTAAAGCATACGACTTCCAGAATAGCGTTCTCCAAATGCAGGCATTGTCGGGCTGCCGGTGCTCCGATAGATATGGTTCGAGTTCCGCTTTGCTTCATTGGACGATGAGATGATTTCGCAGAAGGCACGATACGCCTTTAAGGCCATTATCGCTTTGTCGGGTTCGCGGTCGGACGAATGCCGTCAGGCCCGCGATATCGCCGAGAGCGAGCAGATCCCGCAAAGCTTTCTCGAACAGATCCTGCTTGAACTGCGCCGCGCCGGATTGGTGGCGAGCCGCCGCGGCCGCGACGGCGGCCACTTCCTGCTGCGAGATCCCGCCGATATCACCTTCGGCGAAGTGCTGCGCTTGATCGACGGGCCGGTCGCGCCGCTGCCCTGCCTGTCGCGGACCGCGTATCGCCGCTGCCACGATTGCAAGGACGAAAAAAGCTGCGTGATGCGCCGCGGCTTCGGCCGCGCCTATAACGCCCAGCTCGAAGTGCTGGAGCGGACATCGATCGCCGACGCTCGCGCCGACGACAGCGAATTGGATCAGCAGCCGATCTCGACATTCGCCGCACGGAACCGTCAGCAGAACCCGAAGCTTCGGCCCCGGCGCAAAGCCGGAAAGTAATACTTGACAAAGTAGATCAAGTTTATGAAGCTTGGGACGTGGACCTGCTGATGAGGTGTGCCATGTCCAAATCTGCTTATGGTCACTCTGCTAATTGCCAGTCCGACGGCGGCGCCGGTTCCGAAGGCGTCGCGTCAAAGCAAACGCTCAATGCCGAACAGTTCACTTGCTCGATCACGGAGAGCAGCAGCGTGACGCTTGCCGCGCTCCTCCATCTGCTCCGTCTCATGGGCGCGGAACTGGTGCTCACGCATGCCGGAGGCGAAACCGAGCGCTTCGAGCAGGCGGTGCGCGCAAAGATTGGGCAGTTCACCTCTCCGACGGCCAACCGGCAGGCGCGCGAAGCCGGCTTGGCCCATGCCAAGCACCTGGTCGAGCAGGTGATTGCGCAAATCCGGGCGCAAGGACAATTGCAGAAAAGCTTGTCGTCTGCCGCGCGTCGCGAAGTTCCGCCGCAAGCTGCCGCACCTGTTCCGGACTTGCCGTCCCACTTGCCCAGGCTCCTGAATTGAACGACCATCAATGGTCAGCCGGGAACTTATTGCGGTGGTGTGTGCTGACGCATCCGGATCGCCGAGCTAGCTCGCGTTTATCACGGGCCGCACTCCTTACGGGTTGCGGCCTGTTACACGTTTCACATCGGCGTGTCGTATGTTGGCGGCGTATCGTCTGTCGACGCAGTCACACGATTTGTTAGCGGCGTAACATGCATTTCATCGGCCACATTGATCCGCTCTACGTGCTGTCCGGCTTTGTTGTCGGCGTTCTCGTCGGCATGACCGGCGTCGGCGGCGGTTCGCTGATGACGCCGTTATTGATCCTGCTGTTTGGCATTCATCCGACGACGGCGGTCGGCACCGATCTGCTGTTCGCGGCCTCGACCAAGACGCTGGGCACTGTCGTTCACGGCGCATCGCGCACCGTTGATTGGGCCCTCGTCGGGCTTCTCGCGATCGGCAGCGTGCCGGCCACCATCGTGACGCTGATCGTGCTGTCCCGCTTCAACCTGCACGGCGCTGCCGCACAGCACGCCGTCGCGCTGACACTCGGCTCCGTTCTTCTCGTCACCGCGGTGTTCCTCTTGGCCGGCAAGACCGTTCGCGAGCGCTATGCCGGCAGCATGAGCAATCTGACGCCACGCAGCGTCAACCTTTTTACGGTGTTGCTGGGCCTCGTCATGGGCGTCCTGGTCACCGCGACATCCGTCGGCGCCGGCGCCATCGGCGTCACCGTGCTGCTGCTGCTGCATCCGAAAATGCCGCTGGCGCGCATCGTCGGGTCCGACATCGCCCACGCCGTGCCGTTGACGCTGCTTGCCGGCATCGGCCATTGGTTTCTCGGTTCGATCGATTGGAGCCTGCTCGTCACTTTGCTGATCGGCTCGCTGCCGGGGATCGTTCTCGGCAGCTATCTGGCGGGCCACACGCGCGACGGGGTGGTGCGCGTCACGCTCGCCGCGGTGCTGATTATCGTCGGCGTCAGGCTGATGGGGTGACGGCCGCGCCAATTGCATACCTCATCAAAATCAAGTGAGCGTGCGGGATGGGCGGCCAATCGGTGCCTGAAGGATAGGCATATCTCAAACCGAACTTCGCCACATTGCTGGGGCTTTAGCCTGTTAGCTACTATTCGCTTATGATAGAGCGGCCCTTCGACTTGGAACGGCCGTTTGAAACCTGATGAGGAGGCGTGAATGCCCGATGTTCTCATGCACGTGACCGCAACATTTCTTCCCGCGCTGATGATGCTCAGCATCGTGGTCATGAATCACGTTGTCGCGGGCCAGCGTATGGACAAGAAAACCGCGGATGAAGCGGGCCGGTTCGTCACCGCGCTCGCCGCGGAATTGCGCTCGATGCTCGAGCTCTATCAGGTCAATCTCGGCCTGATCGAGCAGAAGGCCGACTATCTTCTGTCGACCCGCACCTCGATCGTGATCTACAAGGGCAATCTTGGCCGGCTGACATCGCTGCTCCATAACACGGCGATCGAGCCTGTCGTCAAAGTGTTCGCGCAGAACGAGCGCATCGAGGCAGTGGTCGCGGCGCATTCAAACTTCAAGTGCAATCTGACTTATCAATTCCCGCCGAACGACGACAAATTCGCGGCGTGGAAAGAAATGTATGAGCAAGCTTCGCTTAGCGTCGATTCGGCATGCCGGGTATTGGAGGGATTGGACGAGCTCTCCGTCGCTCCGGCACCCGTGACGAAAAGAGAGCCATGGCGCAACGCGGTCGATCAGATGATCGATCTGGCGCGCGACGGCGTCCAGCGGCGCATCTCGGTCGGATGATGGGAAGCGGAAATCCGCTTCCTCGCGTCAATGTGACGCCCGCCGGCTTCAGTGCTCGCTGGCAACGATCTCACGGTCTGCCAGCGCGCGCAGCACGATCTCGGAGAGCTGCTCCGGCGTTTGATTGAGCGTGTGCAGATGGATCTCCGGCTTTTCCGGCGCTTCGTAGGGCGCATCGATGCCGGTGAAGTTTTTGAGTTGTCCCGCCTTGGCCTTGGCGTAGAGCCCTTTGGGGTCGCGCTGGATGCAATCTTCGATCGGCGTATCGACGAACACTTCGATGAATTCCCCGGGTTCGACGAGGCTGCGCACCATATCGCGCTCGGCGCGATAGGGCGAAATGAACGAACACAAGACGACGAGCCCGCTCTCGACCATGAGCTTGGCAACCTCGCCAACGCGCCGGATATTCTCGACGCGGTCGGCTTCGGTAAAGCCGAGATCGCGATTCAATCCGTGGCGCACATTGTCGCCGTCGAGTAGCGTCGTGTGATGGCCGCGGGCGTGGAGCCGTTGCTCGACGATGCTGGCGACGGTCGATTTGCCGGCGCCGGACAGGCCTGTGAACCACAAGATGGCGGGCTTCTGTTTATTCAACGCCGCCCGCTGGCCTTTGTCGATCAGGAGCGGCTGCCAGTGAATGTTGGTGCCCCGCCGCAGCCCGAACGTGATCATGCCCGCGCCGACCGTATGATTGGTCAAGCGGTCGATGATGATGAAGGCGCCGGTCCGCCGGTTCTGATCGTAGGGATCGAACGCGACGGGAAATCCGGTCGACAGGTTGCACACCGCGATATCGTTCAGTTCGAGCGTGTGAGCTGCGAGATGATTACGAGTATTGACGTCGATCTTGTATTTGATTGAGGTGACCGTCATCGGCGTCGATTTGGTGCCGATTCGGCTCAGATAGGAGCGCCCGGGCACCAGCGGCTCGTCGCTCATCCAGATGATGTGCGCGGCAAATTGATCGGACACTTCCGGCCGCGTCTTCGGGCTCACCAACACGTCGCCGCGCACGATATCGAGTTCATCGGCAAGCGTGATGGTGATCGCGTCGCCGGCTTCGGCACTCGGCACGTTACCGTCATAAGTGACGATCTGCGCGATCTTCGAGGTCCGGCCCGAGGTCGCTTCGACCACGGGCTCACCGACCTTGACCTGGCCTGACGCGACGGTGCCGGCGTAGCCGCGAAAATCCTGGTCCGGCCGGTTGACCCACTGCACCGGGAACCGGAACGGCTTCGAAAGGTTCTCGCGATCGATGTCGATCGACTCCAGATATTGCAGCAGCGTCGGGCCGCGGTACCACGGCGTATTCTCCGAAGCGACCGTCACATTGTCGCCGAACCGGGCCGAAATCGGGATCGGCGCCACGGAGGCAAAGCCGAGCTCCGCCGCAAACGCCGCATAGTCGGCGACGATCTTGTCGAACGTGTCCTGCTTGAACTCGACCAGATCGATCTTGTTCACGGCGACGAGGACATGACGAATGCCGAGCAGCGAGCAGATCAGCGAGTGCCGCCGGGTCTGCACCAGCACGCCCTTGCGTGCATCGATGAGGATGATGGCGAGATCGGCGCCCGATGCGCCGGTCGCCATGTTGCGAGTGAATTGCTCATGGCCGGGCGTATCGGCGACGATGAACGAGCGCTTGGTGGTCGAGAAGAAGCGGTAGGCGACGTCGATCGTGATGCCTTGCTCGCGCTCGGCTTCGAGCCCATCGACCAGGAGCGCAAAATCGAGATCCTCGCCGGTGGTGCCGTGGCGGGCGGAATCCTTCGCCAGCGCGGTGAGCTGATCCTCGAAAATCAGTTTGGAATCGTGCAGCAGCCGCCCGATCAAGGTGGACTTGCCGTCGTCGACCGAGCCGCAGGTGATGAAGCGCAGCAGGTCTTTCGTCTGGCCGGTCCCCAACGAACGCTCAAGACGAAAGTCCATCAGAAATATCCTTCGCGCTTTTTCTTTTCCATCGACGCCGCTTCGTCGCTGTCGATCAGGCGGCCCTGACGTTCCGAGACGCGGGCGGTTTCCATCTCGGCGACGATCTCGGCAAGCGTCGTCGCCGGCAATTCGATGGCGCCGGTCAAGGGATAGCAGCCGAGCGTGCGGAAGCGCACCAGCCGCATTTCCGGCTTTTCGCCGGGCTCAAGCGGCATGCGGTCGTCGTCGACCATGATCCAGGTGCCGCTCCGCTGCACCACCGGGCGTTCCTTAGCGAAATAGAGCGGCACGACCGGAATGTCTTGCAGCATGATGTAGGTCCAGACATCGAGCTCGGTCCAATTCGACAGCGGGAAGACGCGGATCGATTCACCCGGCCGCACCCGCGTGTTGAACAGGTTCCACAGTTCCGGCCGCTGATTGCGCGGGTCCCAGACATGGTCCTTCGAGCGGAACGAGAAGATGCGCTCCTTGGCGCGGCTCTTCTCCTCGTCGCGGCGCGCGCCGCCGAACGCGGCGTCGAAGCCGTATTTGTCGAGCGCCTGTTTCAGCGCTTCGGTCTTCATCACATGTGTATGCACCGACGAGCCTGAGGCAAACGGATTAATGCCGCGCGCGACGCCGTCCTCATTAATGTGGACGACCAGATCGAGATTGAGTCGGCGCGCCGTTTCGTCACGGAACGCGATCATCTCGCGGAACTTCCAGGTCGTATCGACGTGCAAGACCGGAAACGGCAACGGCGCCGGGTAAAACGCCTTGACGGCAAGGTGCAGCATGACGCTGGAATCCTTGCCGATGGAATAAAGCATCACCGGCCTTTTGAACTCGGCCACTACCTCCCGCATGACCTCGATAGACTCGCTTTCAAGCCGTTTGAGGTGCTTGGGAAGGGTCGTGGTCGTCGGTGCTGCGTATGATCGATTGATCGTTCATGGTTTCTATGCAATTAAAATAATGACCGCATTGACCGCCGCTCTGGTCGGTTATTGAAGATAGGCGTGCGGCTGGGCCTCGGCAATGAGCCTATAAGTTCCAGCACAAGCAGACATCTTTGACATTTTGTTTCGGCGCGCCAGGGCTAATTCTCGCTGCAGTTTCTGGAATGTTAGTAACTCGAAGAAGCTTTTTTCCGGTCTGGTTCGGTCATATTGAAATTTCTCCTGCAAACTGGCACTGGCTCAAGACAGCGACAGCGGATCTTATCTGTACAACTAGTCACTCTGCGCCGAGTCAGGTTTGATCTGCATTGCTTCGAGATCGATCAGTCGATCGTCCATATCGGGGCGGCGTAGGTGTTGGTATTGCAAATAGAGCAGACCTCGCGACTTATTGCGCACCCTCGTCGTGTGTCGTAGCCGCGATCTTGCGCGCCAGGACGGAATATTAGTCTTCCTACATCATTCATCCGTAGGATGACGCTCGCGGCGGCGGTCGGCTGCCTCAGCCCAAAATGCTGTGCCAAAGCTGATTTTCCTCCGAAACGGCCGAGGTTTCAACATCAGCCTGGGGGCGACAATGAGCGGGCATCATTAACAGAGGCCGCCCCTAGAGGCGGCCTCCGTACCACTCAGACTGAGCGCAACTCGGAATTAGCTCGGCTTTTTATTATCATTGGGATGCGGTGCCGGCTTCGCCTGCGGATGTGGTGGGGCCGGCGGATGCGGAGCCGGCGGGTGCGGCGCGGCGACGACCGGGTGAGGTTGCAGTGCGGCCGCCGGGTGCGGCTGCGGCGGGACCGTGTTTACGTTATGCGGGGTGGCCACGAGCGGCTTGACCCCAACATTCGCCGGCTTTGGCAGGGCTCCGTTTGTCGTACCATTCGTCCCGTTGTTGAGCATTGCGCGATTGGTACCCGGCCCTTCCTTACCCTTCTCAAGTGTAGTCGTGGCTGAATTCGTTCCCGATGTGTTGGTTCCTGGTGTCTTGGGCGCGTTCGGATTCGTGCCGAGCACCTTTGCGCCGTTCGGATTCGTTCCAAGCGTCTTCGCGGCGTTCGGGTTCGTGCTGCCGAGCGTCTTGGCGGCATTGGAATTGATTCCGTTCGGCCCCGCTCCGCCAGGCTTTCCGCCCGAGGCGGTATTGCCGGGCGTTGCCTCATGCGCGGCGACGACACCCTTGCCGCTGAACTCGTTCGGTTTGCTTGTGGCCGCGATCGCCGGCTTGCCGTGATTTTCGCTGGCCAATAGCGCGCGATTGGAGCTCGCGGTTTGCTGGTGCTGCGTCTGCGCCGTGGTCGGCGGCACGTGCTGCTCGTGGGCGACCGCTTGTTCTTGCGGCGTCGGTTGGGCCGCCGTTCCGCCCGTGCCGCCGTTGAAGCTGACCCGGGTGACATTGTTGTTCACGACGACGGTCTGATTGTAGACATTGGTGACGTGGACGCCGCCGAAATTGTTCACCGTCCGATTGTAGGCGAACACGCCGTTGTTCCAGCGCCCGCCCTCGTAGCCCGTGCCTACATAGCCGAAGCCGTAATTGACGCCGCCATAGAAGCCGATATGCGGGCCCCAATAGCCGTCGTTCCAGACATAAAGGCCTTCGTGCCAGCCCCAATAGCCCGGCGTCCACAACAAACCGACGGCGGGCGGCTCCTCCCAATAACCCGGCACCCAGTAATAGCCGTCCGCGCCCCAGGACCAATAACCGGGTATCCAGAGATAGCCGGGCGCCGGAAGCGGCGGCTGGTCGTAGACCGGCAGTTCCGGAGGCGCAATCGTGATGTTGATACCAATTTGCGCCTGAGCCTGACGCGAATGGGCCGTGACCGCAATCGCCAGCACGGTCAGCGCAAGCGCAAACAAGACCATCGAATTCCAGCGCCGCATAGTAGTTCCCAAAGTGGATTCGCCGCCCCCCAGCAGCGCCAAGGTTGCAACTCAATGCCGCCTTTTTAAGGCGAATACAAATACCGGTTCCGGACGGGAACACTGGCCCGCTACGGCGAGGACCGCGTCTTCTTTGTTTCACCGGCACGGATCGCCGACACAAATCGTGCAAGGTCGCCGCCGGTAAACAGATAGCTGGCGATACCCGCCGCCGTCGCGGCTTCGCGATCGCTCTCTTTGTCGCCGATCAAAAAGCTCGCTTCGCGATCGATCGGCCATTTGTCCAACAGATCGAGAATCATTCCCGGCGCCGGTTTGCGCCAATCGCTCGCGCGCCGATAATCCGGCACCACGCCATCTTCGTGAAACGGGCAATAGCGCAGATCGTCGATATGCGCGCCGGCTCGCGCGAGTTCGGCGTCGATCTTCGCATGCAGCGCTTCGATGTCGCGCTCGGTATAAAGGCCACGCGCGACGCCGGCTTGATTGGTGACGATGAAAACGAAGGCGCCGCCGTCGTTGCAAGCCTTCACTGCGGCCTGCGCTCCGTCGATCCAGCGAAACGCCTCATGTTTGCTGACATAGCCGTCATCGTGATTGAGCACGCCGTCGCGATCCAAAAACACGGCGGCGCGCCGCCTTTGCCGCGGCACTTCATGCTGCGCGCGCTCGAACAAGTCCGGAACGCCGATGTCGATGAAATAATCTTCCGACGGCATGGCGCGGAGCTTGCCGCCCGCCGCGAGCCGCGGCAGCACGTCCTCTTCGAGCGAACAGCGCGATTGTAATTCATCGACGACGCGCGATCGCCAGACGTAAACCCCGCCGCTGACGAATCCGCTGCCGCCCGATTGCGCCGGACGTGACACGAACTCTTTCACTTTGCCGTCGGCGACGACGACGACGCCGTAGCGCGACGTGTCCGCCAGATGTCGCACGGCGATCGATCCCATCGCTGCGGGATCGCCGTCCATCAGCCGGGCAAGCTCGAGCAGATTGATGTCGAACCAGGAATCGCCGTTGAGCATGAAAAATGCCGGATCGAGCTGTTCGCGCGCATGCCATAGCGCGCCGCCGGTTCCGGCGCGCTCGGGCTCGACCGACACGCCGATGTCCAGGCCGAAGCGGTCCTGCATCGGCGTCGACGCCGCATAGGCGGCGATCTGGTCGGCGGCAAAGCCGGCCAGCAGCAGAACCTTCTTCACGCCCTGACGGCCGAGCTCGAACAGCAGCACGTCGAGGAAGGCAAGCCCGCCGACTTTCAGGAGCGGCTTCGGTGTGTGCGCGGTGAGGGGCCCAAGCCTGGTGCCGAGACCGCCGCATAGAATGGCAGCCTGCTTGATCATCGGGGCATATAATCTGACATCATCCCGCAACTCATCTCTGCGACTGTGGTGATAAAGGCTTCCGCCGCGACTTTAAACCGGTTGTGGCTTTAAACCCGCTTAACACCGCCGCTGCGCTTGCGATTTCAGCCGGCGCCAAGGCTTGCACCAAGGCTCGGACCCGGCCGGTTACCATGCCATATCGTTAAGGCCTTTCGCGCGTGTTTTGGATGCCGCAAGCCTGAACTTCGCTTAAACTCGGCAAATCCGAGTTTCTAAGTCGCCTGGAACGGACGTCTATGCTGAAACCTCGATCTGGTCGATTTGCGGCAGGTCGCCGGGTGGGCGCAGGAAGATGCGCAGCCGGATGTCCCCGTCAGTCTCCTTGTCATCGACAATGACAAGCTGATCGGCCGCATTCTCGCCAATACCGCGCGCTGGTCGGTGCCGGTGCGGCCGACGGCGCGCCCGTTTGGGGAGCGCAGCGGCCTGGCCTTCATCGGCGGTTACAGCCACGAGCCCAATCTCGATGCGGTGCGCTGGCTGATCGACGAGATCATGCCGCTGGTGCGCAAGCGAAAGCCCGGCATCGAATGCTTTCTGGTCGGCAGCGGCTTGCCCGAGCAGATCCGCAAGCTGTGCGGCGGCGGCGTCACCGCCATCGGCTACGTCAAGGATCTGACGGAGATTTTCGATCGTGTGCGGCTGACGGTGGTGCCGCTCAATTTCAGCGCCGGCATCAAAGGCAAGTTGATCGAGAGCCTGGCGGCGGGAGTTCCCTGCGTCTGCACGCCGCTTGCCGCCGAGGGTCTGGATTTTCCGAACGCGCTCGAAGCTTGCGTCGCCGGCAGCGCCAAGGGCTTGGCGGCATTGATCTGCGATCTGCACGAGAAGCAAGACGCGAATGAAGCTTGCGGCCGCGCTGGGCTCGATTACGTCGCCGAGATTTTTTCCGACGAGCGGCTCGATGCCGGAATGCGACGCGTCCTTGGGCCTGCCGCGCTGGCGGTGGTTCAGGCCTCGCCCCCGCAAAGCGCATAAACACGCTGTCACATTACTGTCAGGCCATTGTCAGGGCCGCCAACTTACTGTGCGCGCCTCGTTTCTGGGGGAGTGCGCATGAGCCAGCTGACATCAAGCGATTTTCAAGCTATCCGGCGAGCGTGTTGAGGCTGGCCGTTAGGCCAACCAACCGACAGCGACGCCGACGAGGATCACGACGCCGAGCAGGAAGCGATAGATCACGAACGGCCAGCTGGAAAAATTCTCCAAGATCCGCATCAAGCCCCAGATCGCGAAGAACGCCGAGATCGACGCGACGAGGAGGCCGACGAACAATACGCTCCAGCCATAGGCATCGAGATGAACCTTATGGAGCTCGTAGATCTCCTTGAGGCCCGCCAGCGCAATGGCCGGCAGTCCGAGCAGAAACGACAGGCGCGCTGCTTCGGCGCGCTCGAAGCCGAGCATGAGGCCCGCGGTCAATGTCGAGCCGGACCGTGACACGCCGGGAATGAGCGCGCCGACCTGCGCCAGGCCGATCAGCACCGCGTCGGTCAAAGTGGCGTCCTTGATGGTGCGGCGATGCCGCGCCCAAATCTCGGCGGTAGCCAAGAGCAGTGCCATGACGATGCAAGCCCAGCCGATGACGCTGATGGCGCGCAGCGGCGAATTGCATTGGTTGAGAATCTTCGACAGCGCGAGCCCGGCAATGCCGATCGGTATCGTGGCGATGACGATCCACACCACGAACTGAAAAGACTTATCGCGAAAACGTCCGCGCAGCGCCGCCGAGATCGAATCCACCGCAAGCCAGCGCAGGTCGGCCCAGAAATAGCTGATGACGGCGGCGAGTGCCGCCATCTGCATGGCGGCCGAGAACGCCGAGCCCGGATCCTGCCAGCCGAGCACGGCCGGCACCAGCCGCATATGCGCGGTCGAGGAGATCGGCAGCAGTTCCGAAATCCCCTGCACCACGCCGAGGATCGCCACCTTGAAATAGCCGAGCGCCACGAAACCGGTATCGACGCCCTCGGTGCAAGCATTGGCCATGTTGAATTCGCCGTTTGTCGAAGGGGACTGCGCCGACGGGCGGCCCAGCCGGAGGCTAGCGGGACGTCTGAGTGAACGCTGATTTACGCCGGAATGGCGCCCAACTGGTGCCCAGGAGAGGACTCGAACCTCCACGCCTCGCGGCGCTAGTACCTGAAACTAGTGCGTCTACCAATTCCGCCACCTGGGCAGTGTCGGGCTCAAGGATTCGGGATAGGTACGGAGCAGTCACCGCCTTGTCAATCGAAGGCACTATTGCGCTATACATCCATCAAACGATCAGGTATTTCGCGAACAATGACCACCAAAAGCAAGATCGAAACGCTCGTCACCGTGTTCGGCGGCTCGGGCTTTTTGGGCCGCCACGTGGTGCGGGCGCTGGCCAATCGCGGCTATCGCATCCGCGTCGCGGTACGCCGGCCGGGGCTCGCCGGCTATTTGCAGCCGATGGGCCGGGTCGGCCAGATCCACGCCGTGCAGGCCAATCTGCGTTACCCGGATTCGGTTGCGGCGGCTCTGCGCGACGCCGATGTCGCGGTCAATCTGGTCGGCCTGATGCTCGAGCGCGGCCGCCAGCGCTTCGACGCTTTGATGGCGGACGGCGCGGCAACGGTGGCCAAGGCGGCGAGCGACGTCGGCGCGCCGCTTGTCCATATATCCTCGCTCGCCGCCGACCCGGATGCGCCATCGCATTATGCGCGCACCAAGGGCGAGGGCGAGCAACAGGTGCGCGCTGCGGCGAGCTCTGCCATCATCGTGCGGCCGTCGATCGTGTTCGGTCCCGAGGACGATTTCTTCAACCGCTTTGGAGCGATGTCGCGTTTGTCACCGGCGCTGCCGCTTCCCGGCGGCGGTCATACCAGGATGCAGCCGGTTTTTGCCGGCGACGTCGCCGAAGGCGTCGCCAAGGCCGTCGACGGCGATTTGAAGCCCGGCACCACCTACGAATTCGGCGGCCCGGACGCGTACACGTTCAAGGAATTGATGGCGTTCGTTCTGGCCACGGTCGAGCGCCGCCGTTTGCTGCTGCCGATACCGTTCGGCCTGATGAAGGTCCAGGCGGCCTTCCTGCAGTTTTTGCCGAAGCCGCCGATCACGCTCGATCAGGTCGAACTGCTCAAGCGCGACAATGTCGTTTCGGAAGACGCCAAGCGCGACGGCCGCACGCTCGAAGGGATCGGCATCATTCCGGACTCGATCGAGGCGATCGTGCCGTCGTATCTGTGGCGTTTCCGCAAGACCGGTCAGTTCCAGCCGCGCCCGGCCTGAGCAAGGTCCACACTGGATTCACGACCGGCACAGGGGCGCCTCGCCGGCGCGGTGCGTCATGCACACGTGATGCACGCGCCCTTTGCGCAGAGCTTCCAAAATTTTAAGGGATTGCGCTCAGGCTCCGGCTATTGCGCAACCCGGCGCCACATTTCGCCACTTTTGACGCACCGCCAAGATTCGGGCAGAGGCTCGCGGCATATGTCGACGCTGTTTCATCATCCGATCTGCCCGCATTCCCGGTTCGTGCGGCTGGTGCTCGAAGAGTATAACCAGCCGCCGCGGCTGGTCGAGGAACGGGTCTGGGATCGTCGCGCGGAGTTTCTGGAGCTCAATCCGGCGGGAACCACGCCGGTTCTGGTGGAAGACGGCATGCCGCCGGTTCCGGGCGCGGCCGTCATCGCCGAATATATCGACGAGGTCATCGGCACGACTTTCGCGAATGGCCGGCTATTGCCGCTCGACAGCAATGCGCGCATCGAAGTGCGCCGCCTGATGCACTGGTTCAACGACAAGTTCTTCGCGGAGGTGAGCGGCCCGCTGGTGATGGAACGCGTCTATAAACGCTACATCCCGTTCGACAATGGCGGCGGCTCGCCCGACACCGAAACGCTGCGTGCTGCGAAAGCCAACATCAAGTACCATCTGGCCTATATAGGCTGGCTCGTCCGCGCCCGCGACTGGCTGGCCGGCGATCATCTGAGCTATGCCGATCTGGCGGCGGCGGCGCATTTGTCGGCCGTCGATTATCTGGGCGATGTGCCGTGGGACGCAGACGAGACAGCGAAGAACTGGTACGCGCGGATCAAATCGCGCCCGGCGTTCCGCACGCTGCTGGTGGAAAAGCTGTCCGGTCTGGCGCCATCTCAGACTTACGCCAATCTCGACTTCTGACGCCCGACGCACTGAAAGCCGAGCTCGTCGCAGCGGCGCTTGCGCAGGGTTTCGATGCCGTCGGCATCGCGCAGCCGGATTCGATCCCGCAGGCAAGCGAGCGATTGCACGAATTTCTTAAAGCCGGCGCGCATGGCGACATGGCGTGGTTGGAAGCCAATGCCGATCGGCGGGCGAGCCCGCGCGCGATGTGGGGCGACGTCCGTTCGGTCATCATGTTCGGCGTCAATTATGGCCCGCTGGATGATCCGCTGGCGATCCTGGAACAGCGGACGCATGGCGGCATTTCCGTTTACGCGCGCGGCGACGATTATCACGACGTGATCAAACCGCGGCTGAAAAGCCTTGGCCGCTGGCTGATCGACAAGGCCGGCGGCGACATCAAGGTGTTTGTCGATACCGCGGCCGTGATGGAGAAGCCGCTCGCCGCCGCAGCCGGCATCGGCTGGCAAGGCAAGCACACCAATCTCGTATCGCGGCAATTCGGTTCGTGGCTGTTTCTCGGCGCCATCTTCACGACGCTCGAACTGCCGCCCGACGCGCCGGAACAGGATCATTGCGGCCATTGCCGCGCCTGCCTCGACATCTGCCCGACGTCGGCCTTCCCCGCGCCGTATCGTCTCGATGCGCGGCGCTGCATCTCCTATCTGACCATCGAGCATAAAGGCCCTATTCTGCGCGAGCTGCGCAGCTCCATCGGCAACCGCATCTATGGCTGCGACGATTGTCTGGCGGTATGTCCGTGGAACAAATTCGCGGTCGCCGGCCGCGAGATGAAACTTGCGGCACGCGAGGAACTGCATGCGCCGCGCCTCGCCGATCTGGCGCGGCTCGACGATGCCGCGTTCCGCGCGCTGTTCGCCAAGAGCCCGGTCAAGCGCATCGGCCGCGCGCGCTTCATCCGCAACGTCCTGATCGCGATCGGCAATTCCGGGGACGACGGCCTCGCCGGCGAAGCCGAGCGATTGCTCGACGATCCGTCGCCGCTGGTGCGTGGCGCGGCGGTTTGGGCGCTCGGCCGCCTCGATCTGGCGCGCTTGGCACGTGCTGCTGCGCGCCGCGCCGGCGAAGTCGATCCGGATGTGATGGCAGAATGGACCGCGAGCGTGAGCGGATGACGAGCCTCGTTTGCTTCGGCTTCGGCTATTGCGCGGAACATTTCGTCGCCGCCTATGGGCAAAAGTTCGATCGCATCATCGGCACAGTGCGCAGTCGCGAACGCGCCGCGATCTTGAACGCCTACGATGCCGGCCGCTTGCAGGCGCTGGTGTTCGATGGCACGGCAGCGACGCCCGAGCTGAACAGCGCCATTGCCGAGGCCAGTGACGTGCTCGTGTCCGTTCCGCCCGGCGAGAACGGCGATCCGATTTTGTCGGTATTCGGCGAGGCGCTGTCCGGCGCCAACAAACTGCGCGAGATCGTCTATCTGTCGACCATCGGCGTCTACGGCGACCGCGGCGGCCAATGGGTCGATGAACACACGCCGCCCGAGCCGGATTCGGGGCGCGGCAGCGCGCGGCTCGCCGCCGAACGCGGCTGGCAATCGCTCGGCGTGCGTCACGGCGCAAGCGTCACGGCGCCAAGCGTCGCGATACTTCGTCTCGCCGGCATTTACGGGCCGGGACAGAACGCGCTGGTCCAGATCGCGCGCGGCAAAGCCCGGCGCGTCGTCAAGCCCGACCAGATTTTCAACCGCATTCATGTCGCCGACATTGCGCAAGCGATCGATGCGGCGTTCACGCGCCGTGCGTCGGGGATTTTCAACGTCGCCGACGACGCGCCGTCGCCGCCCGCCGAGCCCATCGTCTTCGCCGCGCAGCTTTTAGGTGTCGCACCGCCGCCGGAAATTCCGTTTGCGCAAGCGGCGCCGGCGATGTCGCCGATGGCCTTGAGCTTTTGGCAGGAATGTCGGCGGGTGAAGAACGACAAGCTCAAGCGCGAGCTCGGTGTCGCGCTGCTTTATCCGACTTACCGCGAAGGTTTGACGGCGTTGTTCGAGGAGAAGTGACGCATCATTTCCGCGAACGCGGCGCGCTCAATGCAAACTCGGCCCTTTGAGGAACCGGTTGCGCTCGCTCGACTTGACGCGCAGGTCCATGGTCTCGCCGTCGCGATAGATCGTGACCGGCACTTCAACGCCGGCCTGGCCTTGCGCCCAGATGTGGCGGAAGAAGCCGGCGAGATCGTTGACATCCCGGCCGCCGACCGACAGCACGATGTCGCCGGTGCGGATATCGGCCTTCTTGGCCGGCCCGCGATCGGCCAGGCCGACGATGACGAGGCGGTTTTCCACTTCGGTGGCATAGAGGCCGAGCCATGGCCGCGGCGGCATATTGCGCCGGCCGAATTTGAGCAGGTCGTCGACGATAGGCTTCAGCAGATCGATCGGAATGATCATGTTGATGTTCTGCGGCTGCCCCTTCTCGGCGGCCTGCTGCAGTTGCAGCGAGCCGATGCCGATGAGATCGCCGCCCGGTCCGATCAGCGCGGTACCGCCCCAGTTCGGATGCGCGGGCGACGTGAAGATCGCTTCGTCGAGCACATATTCCCAGTAGCCGGCGAATTCCTGCTTGGCGACGATGCTGGCGGCGACCGAACGCTGCCGCCCGCCGGCGCCGCCGACGACGACGCGGTCGCCGAGTGCGGCGGTTGCGGACTCGCCGATCTCGAGCGCCGGCACGTCGAGCTTGGCCAGCGCCTGAACCAGCCCGAAGCCGGTCTCCTGGTCGTAACCGAGCACATGGCCCGGCACCGAGCGGCCGTCATTGAGCGTGATCCAGATCGTCTCCGCTTCGGTAATCAGGTAGCCGACGGTGAGGACAAGACCGTTGCCGCGGATGAAAACGCCATTGCCGGCACGCTCGGTGCCGAGCGTCTCGGCCGTGAACGCGTCCGCCGGTATGATCGCGCGCAGCGCCACCACCGACGACAGTGCGTGTTCGAGGTCGTAGCCATAGTCCTCCGACTTCGGCTGTGAGGAGGACGGCACCTTCCAGTCGCTCACCGATGGCATCGGGTATTCCTTCGCTTCATAAGCGTTATTTGTTGCCTGCAAGACGCTCAATCAAGGTGGCGCTCGATCAATACCATCCGCAAGTCCTCTCGTCGCACCCGCCGTCAAGCCCGTCAGCCGCCCGAAATGCCCGCGCTCAAAAACTCCTTGGACCATTTCGAATAATCGGCCTGCCGTGTCACTTGCTTCATCAGGTCGGCAGACGCGACGGACGTGATGCTGGCAGGCGGCGCGCCCTCGCGCAATGCCTTCAACGTTTCGTGTACGGCATTCACCGCCGCCATGAACGGCATGTGACCTTGCAAACAGACGCGCACATTGCGCGCGCTCAGATAGTCGAGATCGTACAGCTCGGCGCCGGCGCTGCCCAGAAACAACGGAAGTTTGACGGCTGCGGCGACGGCGTCAAGCTGGGCGCGGGTTTTCACGCCGGTCATGAACAGCATATCGACGCCGGCCGCCTCGTAAGCCTGCAATCGCGCAATGGTGTCCTCGAGGCCGGTCATTGCCATGGCGCTGGTGCGGCCGATGATCAGGAGCCGCTGGTCCTGCCGCCCGGCGAGCGCCGCCTTCATCTTGCCGACGCCTTCGGCGATCGGAATGAGCGTCGCGCCGGTAGCGCCGAAATTGGTCGGCAGGGACGTGTCCTCGATCGTCAGCCCGGCGACGCCCGCGGTTTCCAGTTCTTCAACGGTGCGTTTGACATTGAGCGCATTGCCGTAGCCGTGATCGGCATCGACGAACAACGGCAGCTTGCCGGCGCGGTTGATGCGGTAGGCCTGTTGCGCGAATTCGGTCAGCGTCAGCACGACCACATCGGGCGCACCGAGCACCGTGAACGAGGCGACGGAGCCGGCAAACATGCCGGCCTCGAAGCCCAAATCCTCGGCGATGCGCGCCGAGATCGCGTCGAACACCGAGCCCGGATAAATGCAGCGCGGGCCCGCGATGATCGCGCGCAGCCGCTGCCGTCGGTCAGTCCAATCCATCGTGATAGTCCTCTGCCCCTGATATCGGATCGCCGGTGATCAGGCGCAGTTCTAGCATGAACGGCGCGGTCGCGGCGCGCAAACGCAGTGAGCGCATTTGGCCGCGCACCGGCGCGCGCGATCAAGTGGTCTCGTGCTACTTGCTTGGTTGCGCCGCGGCCTGCTTCTGCAAATCGTCGAGCTTCTTCTGAAGCTCGGGCAGGCTTGCCACCAGCGCGCAGTTGGTGCGGTCGTCGGCCGCCTGCTTCTGCGCCTGCTCCCACTTGGCGATGACGTCCTCTTCGCTCCACGGTCGTTTGGTCTCGGGATTGAAGGACCGCTGCTGCGCCAGACTTTCCAGCGAGCGATGATACTCCGCGAGATTGAGGATGCGGTCGCGCTGCCGGAAATAGAAATTGGTGCCGTCAAGCTCGCTGCAATGCGTAAGCCCGTTGCCGAATGTCTGCTGCGCCATTTTGGCGTCGAAGATCTTGCCCTTGAGGTCGTTGATCTCGGCGCTCTGTGCGCGGACGGCGCCGGCAAAACCCAAAGTGAGAGCAAGCAAAACTATCGCAAGCACGGCGAAGTGCCGGAAGCCGATCTGCGTCATGGCCTTGTCCCCACAACAAGCCAGCGCTTGCAGCCATGTCCCCACATCAGCAAGCGCCGCCGATTTTCCCCGGACCGCAATCAATACCACATTCCGGGCATGGGCGAGAGTTCCGCCGGCGCGGTCAATTACGAATTGTTCACCATCGCAATGGAACTCGCGGGCCCACGGCGGATCGACGCCGAAAACGCCCGCCTGCGCCTTGTTTGCGCCAAATGTGCCCGGCAAAACCAAACAAGAATTAGGGGTCGGTGGGGGTTCGTCTTGAGTATCAATTTCCGTGTCGTTTTGGCTGCGTCCGCCGTCGCGACCGCCTTGGTCGGCTCGCCCGGGAGCGCCTGCGCGCAATATTACCCGGTGCCGGCCGGTCCTCCGCCTTATGAACGTCAGCCGGTCTATCGCGACGCCAATGGCGTGCCCTATCACCAAGACGCCTATGGCCGGCTCTATGCGCCGCAGCCGTTGCCGGCCGAAGATGGCGAGCAGGTGTTCCAGCGGCCGCCGGGCGATGTGGCGGGCGGCGATCCGGCCGATGTGACCGGCTCGATCCGTGCGGCATCGCCGTCGAACCGCCGCACCGTGGTCGCTTCACTGCCGCCGGAAGACCAGCCGGAGCAGGGCCCGGCGAGCCTGGCGCCGCAGTTCCGCCGCCAGGTCGTCGATTACAATACAATCGAGTCCGCCGGCACCATCATTATCGATACGCCGCACACCTACCTCTATCTCGTGCTCGGCGACGGCAAGGCGATGCGCTACGGCATCGGCGTCGGCCGCGAAGGCTTCACCTGGACCGGCACCGAACGCATCAGCCGCATGAAGGAATGGCCGGACTGGTTCCCGCCGAAGGAAATGATCGAGCGCCAGCCCTATCTGCCGCGCTTCATGGCGGGCGGCGAGACCAATCCGCTCGGCGCGCGCGCCATGTATCTCGGCGGCACGCTCTACCGCATTCACGGCACCAATCAGCCGTCCACCATCGGCACTTTCGTGTCGTCGGGCTGCATCAGGCTGACCAATGACGACGTCTCGGACCTCTATAGCCGGGTCTCCGTCGGCACCCGTGTCGTGGTCATGCCGGGCGCGCAAGCGAGCGCCGCTGCCTCCCAAGCTCCTGCACAAGTTCCGGTCGCGCGCTAGATCAGCCTGCAAGAAACGTCACAGCCCGGAGCGTTCATCGATCACTGATGCGCGATTGTCATAAAACTTTGCATTTTTCGCGCAAAGGCGTTGGGCGAATCATTTTTTCGATTGATTTTTCAGCGACTCAGCTAAATTCGCGGTACCGGAACGTATCGTTCCGGTAGTGCGTTGGCCGAGTGCCGTAGTTGGCTGGTGTGGCGACGTCGGCGCAGTGCCACGCAATCCTGAAGTGTGATCGTTAAATCCGATCGTGAATTCGGCTCTCGCGATGATCTGATGCCTGTGTGACGCGTGCTGCTTTCGGATTCGCGCGCGGGCGTTCTGCGAGGTGGAATGTTTCCCAATGTCCGTCTGATGATCGTGGCGGTATCGGCTTCGCTGCTGGCGGTTGTCTGCGCCATGACGCTGTTCATGGGAATGTTCGCCGCGTTCAGCGTCGCGCATGAACCGTTCTCGCCGCTGCCGGCCGGCAGGCCGCCTTTGCAAATTGCCTTCGCCGATGAATCTTCCGCGCCGGTCGCGGACGGCAAGCGGGCACCGTTCGGTGTCCGCTTTCAGTTGAACGCGCCGAAGGTCCCGAACGGTCCGGTGATCGTCGTGGTGCCGGAATCCACTGCGGCGATGCCGCAAGACGACACGACGGTGCAGGCGTCACACGATGTGCAAGCCGATAGCGGCGACCAAGCTGCAAGGTCCGGCGACGCCAAGACGAATGAGGCGCGGCGGGACGATGCCAACACTGATGACGTGACCGCGGCCGTCAGGGCGCCGGCCGAGTCGGCGGTCTCCGAACGCCCGGCCGTTGTGAGCGCCCCGCAACGTATCGCGCCGGAGATCAGGATTGTCGCACGCGAAGCCGAAAATCCCGCCAGCGTCAGCACGTCGCCCGCTCCGACGCTCGCCCGCAAGGCCGTCAAGCGGCGCAAGCTCGCCGTGCATCTGCATCAATCGCATCACTTCCGCAGGCCGCGCATTCACCGGCTCGCCCGCGGCTATATGCAGCCGAACGCGTTCGGCGAGCCCAGCGGCCTGACCCAGCCGAATGTGAACGCATTTACGCCGCTGGGCGCCTATGGTCAGTCGAGCGGCTACGCGCAGCCGGGCTATCAATATACGCCGACGGCGATCAGGCCGAGGCCGGTGAAACTCCGCCATGCGGCGCGGAACGGGTCCGGCAATTCCGCGAACCAGTGAGCCGCGGTGAGGCGAGACCGACGGACGCTCCGTTGAAGATCGCATAAGTTTGCTTACATCTCTCTTGCCGCTCGGCTGCTTGACACCCTGCCAAGAGTTTTGCCTGAGAAGTTCTGCCCAAAGAGTTCCGCGTGATCCCGCTTTCCGTCCTCGATCTGTCGCCCGTGACCACCGCCACGCCGGGCTCGGTGGCGTTGCGCAATTCGCTCGATCTGGCGCGGCTCGCCGACCGGCTCGGCTACAAGCGCTACTGGGTGGCGGAGCATCATAATCTGGCGAATGTCGGCAGCTCCGCGCCCGAAATCATGATCGGGCAAATCGCGGCGGCGACGTCGCATATGCGTGTCGGCTCGGGCGGCGTGATGTTGCCGAACCACGCGCCGCTGATGGTCGCGGAACGCTTCAAGGTTCTCGAGGCGCTGTTTCCTGGCCGCATCGATCTCGGGCTCGGCCGCGCGCCGGGCACCGATCAGATCACGTCCTACGCGTTGCGCGCGCGGCAGGATCCGCGGCAAGGCGACGACTTTCTCGAGCGCTTTCAGGAATTGTTGCTGCTCGAGCGCGGCGGTTATCCGGAAGGCCATCCGTTTCGCAAAGTGCGCGCGGTTCCTTCCGACGTTGCACTGCCGCCGATCTGGCTGCTCGGCTCGAGCGGCTACAGCGCCGAGCTTGCCGCGTCGCTGGGCTTGGGCTTTGCCTTCGCGCATCACTTCGCCGATTATGACGCGGCGAGCGCGATGCTGAGCTACCGCGAGCATTTCAAGCCGTCGGTGCTTGATGCGCCTTACGCGATCTTGGGCACCGCGGTGATCGCGGCCGATACCGATGCGGAAGCCGAATGCATCGCGTCGAGCGCCGATCTGCATTATGTCCGCCGCGCTCAGGGCGAATATCTGCCGCTCGCTTCACCCGAAGATGCCGCCGCCTATCCGTACACGCCGAGCGACCGCGAGCGCATCGGCCGCCAGCGCACCCGCCTTGTCGTCGGCGGCATCGCGCGGGTGAAGGAGCGGCTCGATGCGTTGATCGAGACGACGCGCGCCGATGAACTTATGGTCACGACGATGGTTTATGACCATAAGGCGCGCCGGCACTCCTATGAGCTGCTGGCCGAGGCCTTTGCCCTGACGCCAACGGCGTGAGGGGGCGGGCACACGTCAAAACGTGTCAAAAAACGTACGCCGTGCTGGCAAGTGCCAAAAAGTGGGCAGAAACGGCGGAACCGTGGCTTGCACGCCTCATTAACGTAAAAACTCCTTCAACTATTCGTCGGTATGTAGAAAGGGCTGTTCGCGACGAGTAAAATCGAAGTTCGGGGCTTGAACCGCGTTTTCCTGTTGGTTTTCCGGCATCTGTTTAGGGACTGAGTTGAGCACCATGACCACGTGTCGCCACGGCGCCTCGCCCTCGCTCCGACCAGCCAGGGGAATGCTCCTCGGCAGCGTCTCGGCCTTCGGTATTATAGTGACGCTGGCTTTGGCGCTCGGCGTTTCGCCGGCCGCGGCCCGGACCAAGAACAAGGCGCTGCATAAGGAAGCCGACCGCACCGGCAGCGAGCCGTTCGGCAATGCTCCCAAGGGCCCGGTGCAGATTTTCGTTTCGATCGATCAGCAGAAGCTGCATGTCTACAGCGACGGCACCTATGTCGCCGACACCTCGGTCGCGACCGGCGTGCCGCGCCTGCCGACTCCAACCGGCGTGTTCAGCGTCATTCAGAAACAGGTCTTCCACCGCTCGAACCTCTATAGCAACGCGCCGATGCCGTTCATGCAGCGCATCACCTGGTCCGGCGTGGCGATGCACGAGGGCGAGAATATCGGTCATCCGGCGTCGCATGGCTGCATCCGCATGCCGCGCGAATTCGCCGCGCGGCTTTACAAATTCACCAGGGTCGGCGCGCGCGTGATCGTCGCGCGCGGCGAGCTCAAGCCGACCGATTTCGCCGACCCGCATCTGTTCGTGCACAAAGACATGCAGGCCGCAGCCCTGGCGCCCTCCGCGCCGGCATCGGGCGCGGTGCAGACCGCGCAAAGCATCGACGGCAGCAAAGCCAGCGATGCAAGTCTCGCCGATGCTGCAATGCCGGGCAAGCCGGCCGAGCTCGGCCTGCGCGGCAGTAGCCCGAATGTCGCGGCGAGTTTTGTTTTGGTGTGGGACGATACAAAGCCGGACCCCGCCGCCGCAGCGAAGACCAACGCGCCCGCGGCGGCCGACGCCAAAGCTCCTGGTACGCTGTCCGCCGATCCGAAAGCGCAAGCGCCGGCCGTTACCGGCAGCACTCCCGTGATCGCTGCGCCGGAAGCGCCGTCCGCCAAACCGGCCGACGTCGCCAAAACCCCGCCGATCAAAAAGTCGCCGATCGCGATCTTCATCAGCCGCAAGGAAAGAAAGATTTTCGTGCGGCAGGATTTCGAGCCGGTCTTCGAGGAAGCGATTACCATCGCCCATCCCGAAGAGCCGATGGGCACGCACGTCTTCACGGCGATGGAATATCTCGCCGACAACGCGACGTTCCGCTGGAACGTGGTGTCGATGCCGGGCGCAGCGCCTAGGGCTTCCGCTCCGCCGAAGCCGTTGCGCATCATGGCCGACGAAGTCGGCTACGATCGCTACGGTCGTTACTACGTTCGACACGTCGATCGCCTTGGCAAGCGCGGGCATGACGACGACGATCGACCCGCCGCCGACTCGCCGCCGCCGCAGACGCCGCAACAGGCGCTCGCGCGCATCGACCTGCCGCAGGACGCCATCGACTTCATCTCGCAACGGATGGTTCCGGGCTCCTCCCTGATCGTGTCGGATCAGGGCCTCGGCGACGAAACCGGCGAAGGCACTGACTTTATCGTCGTCACGCGCTGAGCGGGTGCCGCCGGTCTCCGGCGGCTTATGCGGCCTTATGCGGCTTTATGCGGGTGGCGGTTGAGCCGGCATCGCGAAAACTGCCATTCAACGGACATTCGCGACGTTGTATGCTGAGGCGCGCTGCCGCGCTCCCGCGCCGGCCGCATATCGTACAGATCGATAAGCCAATCATTAGCTGAACCAAATTGACATCAGTCACAGGAGGATCGCCTTGGGTAAACACTTTGCGTTGACGTCGTCCGACAGTTTCAAATTCGGCGCCTATCGCGCCGACCCGGCCGGAAAAGCCAAGGGCGGCATCGTCCTCATTCAGGAAATTTTCGGCGTCAATCATCACATCCGCGCCGTGTGCGACCACCTCGCCGGCGAAGGCTATACGGCGCTGGCGCCCGCTTTGTTCGACCGGCAGCAGCCGAATTTCGAATGCGGCTACACACCCGACGAGATCGCCAATGCGCGCAAATTCGTCGCCAATCCGGATTGGGGCGCGATGCTGCGCGACGTGCAGACTTCGATCGACGAACTAAAAAAGGAAGGCCCGGTCGCGATCATGGGCTTCTGCATGGGCGGCACGATTTCGTTTCTGGCCGCGTGCAAGCTCAGCGGCCTCACCGCCGCGGTCTGCTATTACGGCGGCCAGATCGCCAAAAACGTCGACGAGAAGCCGAAAGTGCCGGTGCAGATGCATTTCGGCGAGAAAGACGCCTCGATCCCAATGAGCGACGTCGAGGCGATCAAAGCCAAGCGCGGCGGCGATTGCGAGATCTATGTCTATCCCGACGCCCAGCACGGCTTTCATTGCGACGAGCGCGGCAGCTACAACGAAGCCGCGGCCAAACTCGCCTGGCAGCGCTCGATGGCGTTTCTGGCGAAGAACGTGAAGTGAAATTGTTTCCGGACGCGGTGCAGCATTCCGCGTAGCGCCGCGCCCAGGAAACATTTGTCTGTTTTCTAGAACCAGCGTTCCTGAACCTGCACGGTGTCACCCGGGCAGATCGGATAACTGATCGGCACTTCGAACCGGAACGTGCGGCCGCCGGAATTGCGGCTGATCATCATGGTCTTGTGGTAGCCGCGCGGCCCGAAACCGCCGGCGATGGCCACCGCGGTTTCGACCGTCATGTTGGCGACGTAGGGATATTGTCCGGGCTGGGCGACTTCGCCGAGGATGAAGAACGGCCGGTAGGCCTCGACTTCGACCGCGACATGCGGCTCGCGGATGAATCCCTGGCGCAGTTGATCGGCGATCCGCGCCGACAATTGGTTGGTCGTCAGCCCGCCTGCGGCGACAGAGCCGATGAGCGGCATGTCGATATGGCCGCTGGCGTCGACGACGTAGGAATTGGTCAGTCCGTCCTGGCCGAACACGACCACGCGCAGCCGGTCGCCGGAATCGAGCGTGTAACCGCCCTGCTGAAACGGCCCGCCATAGGCCGGCGCGATTATGGGAGCCGGTGCGGCCACCGGAGCCGCCATCGCGACCGGCGTCGGACGGATCATCGCCGGCGTAGGAGCTGGGGCATAAACCGGCGCGGGCCGGTAGGCAGGCGCGGGGGCTGCGGCATAAACCGGCGCGGGCGCGACGGCCGGGCGGTAGGCCGGGGGCGCCGTCGGGCCATAGACGACATTGTCGATGCCTTGCTGGGCGGGCGCTGGCGCCGGCATGGCGACGTATTGGACGCGCGTGCACCCAGCCGCCGCAAACGCCACGGCGCATATCAGCAAAAGAGAGCGGGTGACCCGCATACGCGTAATCCGACCCCGGTGACCAAAGCCCGGACCCGATTAACGCCAGTTATGGTTAATAATGCCTCACCGGCCGCAACGGCCCGGCCGGCTTGGTTTCCGAGCATGATCCGGAAAAGCGGGAGCCGGTTTTCCACAAAGATCATGCTCCATCAAGATGCGACCCTTTTTTCGCGCCGCTTTTGCGATGATCGCTGAACCAGTCGGCGATGGCGAGAATCAGCATCACGACCGCGAAGACCAGCGGAAAGCCCATGACCCAGATCAGCTTCGACGTGTCCGGCTCCTTTTCGAGATCGAAATACCACGCCAGCGCGTCGACCGCGGCAATGCCGACAACGGAGCCGAGCAGCTTCTGCTTCAGGGCGCCGAAATCGACCTGGGTGAGGCCGTCGGGCCAGTCTGGATGGTCGGCGGCATCGATCTTGCGGATGAAGTTCTCGTAGCTCGAGAAAATGACGATGATGATGAGATTGGCGGTCAGCGCCAGATCGACCAGATTGAGCACGCCGGTGACGACGTCGTGCCAGTTCATCCGCGGCGTCTGAATGATCAGCTCGAACAAATCGCCGAAGAACCGGTACATCAGCACCAGGAGGCACATCAGCAGGCCGAGCAGGAACGGCGCCAAGAACCAGCGGCTGAAGAAAATCGACGCCTGGATGTAGCGTCCGTCCGGCCAAGCCATGTAATCCCCCTCTGAACCCAGGCAAGGTTGCCAAATCAGCCCCGCAAAATAGCGCGGCTTCGCGTTTGGCGCACCCTCAACCCGCCGGCAGCCCCGATTGCCGCCCCGATCGCGGCCCTGCAACGGCTTTTCCGCGCCACTTTTGCCGCTTATGGTGCCCGCCATTGTTCGATTCGGCGTAATCCGGAGGGCTCACCGATGTTTCGCATGCTTGCGTTGGTTTGTGCGCTGGGAATTGCCGTTGCGGTGCGCCCGGCGCTGGCGCAACAGCAGCCCGCGTCGCCGCCCGCACCGGTCTCGACGGCGACGCTGCCCTACGGGCCGCCGGTGACGCTCGACCAGGCCAAGCGTGCCATGGCGGCGGCCGAGCTCGAAGCGGTGAAGAATTCCTGGCAGGTCGCCATTTCCATTCTCGACTCCGGCGGCAATCTCGTGATCTTCCACAAGATCGACAACACCCAGCTCTCCGCCGTCGAGGCCGCCGAAGGCAAGGCGCGCACCGCGCTGCAATTCAAGCGGGCGAGCAAGGCGCTCGACGACGCCATCGCCGCGGGCGGCGGCGGCATGCGGCTCTTGGCGCTAAAAGACATCACGCCGCTCGAAGGCGGCCTGCCGCTTGTCGCCAACGGCATGATCGTCGGCGCCATCGGCGTCTCCGGCGCGCTGTCGGCACAGGACGGGCAGATCGCCAAGGTCGGCGCCGACACGCTGACCAAGCCGGGGATGTAGTTTCTCCGGTTCAGCGCCCGGCGCTGCCTGCAGCGCAATCAATGGATAAATCTGCCTTGGTGGCAGTTTCATATTTGCAGGACTGGGTTAAGTGAGCGGCGCAAGCGCCGCCTTCAGCGCACTCGCCGCCGCCGCGTAACCGCCGCGCGCCCCGTCAACGAAATGCACATGATCGCTGCGCGTCGGTGACGGCGTGAAGCAGGTCATCATCGCCGCATCCTGCCGGAATAACCCATAGCGCGCGGCGCCGGCCGCCGCGGCGAGCCGGCGCTCCAGCGCGTCGGCGAGTTCGGGCGTGCAATCGAGGATCATGCGCAGCCCGTCGTCGTATTTGCGGTAGTCGGAATTCTCCACGACCTGCCGCATATATCGGGCTGGCACGAAACTGCCGATGGGGCGGCTCGCGCGCATGATCAGAAAATAAATCAAGGTCTTGGCGAGCACGCCGGCGCGCCGCCGCAGCCTTCCGCCCGGCGCGGCGCGCGTCTCGAGCGCGACGCCTTGCGGTGGCCAGCGCAGCGCCGGCCCTTGCGCCGGCACCGGCCGCCCGGCGTCCGGGCTCGCTTCGACCAGCGTCACGATCTCCTCGGTCAGCGCACGGAACGCTGCGGCATCGGCGCCGGGCGCCGGCAGCACGATCAGCGACAGGATCATGCCTTGCGCCGCACGGAATTCCTGAAACCGGCACGACAGGCCTGAGTAGATCCGGCCAAGCTGCCGGGCGGGGCAGGGGTGACGGCGTAGTCGCCGCGCTTCACCGCGCCGTCGGCCCAAGCGAGCCCGCCGCCCGAAAACATCGCATAGGACAGATTCTCCGACGGCCCAAACCGCGCCACGCGCACGTCGAGACCTTGCGCGCGAATGGCGGCGATCGGAACCAGCGCGACGCGCAGACGTCAGGCCGAGTTCGCTATCGGCCCATGCCGCCGTTGCCGCTAGCGCCTCGCGCGCGATTTCAGTGTCGCGCGGCGGAACCGCAAAGCTCGCCCCGTCGCCGCCGAACACGAAGGGAAATTCGCGGCCGCCGAGCGCGTTGGTCAGCGCCGCGATGACGGCCGCGCCGGCCATGTTGACGGCCTTGTAGCGCTGCTCGGCGATCGCCTTGGTCGATTGCACGATATCGGCAATGCCGACCGTCCAATCGGCCGGCAACGGCGTGTACTGCGCCGGGTCCATCAAGGCGCGGAAGCCGCGGCGGACAGGGACGGTGGTGTAGAAGGAGGCGGTCGTATCGGCCATGCGCATTGCTCGCGTGGACACGACGAGATACGGACTAATCATTATTGAGTTTCAGCGGTCTTTGACAGCAGCTATCCGGCCAGCGCCCGCGACTCCGGCTCTGCGCAAGCGTCGCGCGCTGCGCTCTGGGCGAGCTGCTTAGCTCCAGGGCCCCGTCAGCCAAGCCACAACTGCAGCATCCCACACCACCAGCCCCGCGACGGCGCCCGCAATCGCGCCCCACAGTCGATGGCGCCGCCACAGGACGGCGCCGAGCATGGCACCGAGAACAAGGCCGGGCGCGCCGACGAAGAGGGCGATCTCAGCCCAGTCGAGCGGTCCCCAATCCAGGCCGATATCGGACATTCGTGCGGCACCCTGAATTGTCGTTCGCGCCGGGTGATCGAACGGCCCGACCTTATCACCGGCGTCGCCTTGCGCGACATCTGTGGCCCAGAGCACAGCGGGCCTCACCGCCAGTGGCCAGAATGAACCTGCCGGTACCGGCATACGTCCAATGGTTTGAGTGCGCGCCGTGCCGATTAGCGCTCGCGCGCCCATATTCAAAGCCGGAAATACCGCAAGACGGAGCAGGGCGATGTTGAATAAAAGCATTGCAGTTCGGGCGCTGATGTTCGGCGCGGCGGTGTTGCTCCACTCGGCCGCCGGCATGATTTTCGCGGCCTATGGCGCGGAAATGCCGAAGCCCGTGGCCGGCAAGCAGGTCCACTTTCCGGACGGGACCTGGAGCGGGCTGCCGCAAACCGGCCCCAACGGCAAAGTGCGGCAATGCGTGATGATCGCGGAGCGGCCGCGCGCCGGAGCGGACGGCAAGATCGATACCGCTTTCAGCGTCGACATCAGCGCCGGCGCCGGCCTGGTTTTCGGAGTGAGCGATGACAAGCTGCCCGCCGAGGCGGTCATGGACGACGAAGCCGAAGTCATTCTCGACGGTCAATCGTTTCCAGCCGTTGCCTTCACGATAGCAGGCACGAACAACAAGCTGGCCTTCCATCCGGGCGACGCGGCCGGCGTGCTCGCCGCCCTCAAAAACACCGAGACGGTGCAGCTGCGCGCGGACAGCGGCAGCCTCGACACCGGGCCCATCGTGCTCGCTCTGCACGACGACGCCTATGGCTGGCTGAAGCAATGCGGTACGCAGTTCAAGATCGCGATCGATAAGCCGACTGATCCCAACGCGCCGGATTTGCCGGTGCCGCGTCCGCGCTCGCCCGAAATCGGCTCGGCGCAGCCGACAGCGGCTGGCCCGGCCGGCATCGAAGACAAACAGAAGATCAGCGGTTGGGACGCCTCCGAGTTGCGCGGGTTCGACGGCAAAGTCGCGGTCTGCATGATCCGGCAGCACTACCGCGCGGACACCCACGCCATTGGCACATTCCTGATGGTCAGCCGCGCCAGGGGCCTGACCATGATGGTGAAAGACTCGGCCCTGAATCTACCCGAGGGCAAGCCGATCGATGCCACGCTCAAGCTCGGCAACAAGCCATTCACCGGTGTTACGGCGCAAGTGCTCGGCAATAACGAGATCGGAATTTTTCCGGAGCACGGGGCGGCATTGGCGCTGGCGCTCGGCGACGGCGCGAGCGCTCATTTCGAGGCACCCAAGATCGAGACAATCGATTTCCCCGTCGTCTCTGGCGTCGTGCCTTGGCTTCGCGCCTGCTCACGGCGCTGGGGCATCAGCTTCGAGCCGGCCGAGATGGCCAAAATCGATCAAGGATTGATTCCGCAGCCGGCGGGCAGCACTCCGCGCTAGCCCTTTTTTGCCCCTAACCCTTCTTGCCCCACGTACCGGGCTTGGCTTGGCTGTGCATATTGGCAAACGGCGCCGGCGACGATGCGGCGCCGCCTTTCTTCAGGTTTTTGTCCTGCTTCGGCTTCTTCTTTTCCTTGTTGCCTCGCATCTGACCTTTGGCCATGGGGTCCTCCTCGGTTCGCGGTGTGTGATTCTGTGCGAACGGCGCAATCTAACCCATCCGGGGCGCACAGTGGAGCACGATCAGCGCTGGCGCGGCTTGAAGCCGCCGCGCATGCCAGGGCGTCCGAGCGTCGAGCGCGGGCCGGAGCTTTTCCCTGGAATCGATTCGATGCCGGGGCCCATTTCGTCGAGGGTCGGTTTGCGTGGCGCTCCACGCTTACTCGAGTCTGGGCGGTGCGGCGCGACTTCGTGATAGAGCGCGATGCCCATTTCATCGAGCTTAGGCTTGTGGACTTTGCTGGCCCCACCCCGGCGCGCATTGCGGGACGACCCTCCCGTCCCAGGGGAGGGTAAGAATTTCGCCGTCGGGTCGTCTGTCACGGCAAGCTCGGTCGTGCGCAGTCGCTTGACCTCGTCGCGCAGCCGCGCCGCTTCCTCGAAGTCGAGATCAGCGGCTGCGGCGCGCATGCGGGTTTCCAGATCGGCGAGCACCGCCCCGAAATTGTGGCCGATCGTAGCGGCGTCTTCGAATTCGCCGGCTTCGCCGGCGCCGGCGGCGATCAGCACGTGGTCGCGCTCGTAGACGCTGTTGAGGATATCGCCGATGCCCTTGCGCACGCTCTCCGGCGTGATGCCGTTCTCGGTATTATACGCCGCCTGCTTCTCGCGGCGGCGCGAGGTCTCCGCCATGGCGCGTTCCATCGAGCCGGTGATGTGGTCGGCGTAGAGAATGACGCGGCCGTCGATATTGCGCGCAGCGCGGCCGATGGTCTGCACCAGGCTGGTTTCGCTGCGCAGAAAGCCTTCCTTGTCGGCGTCGAGAATGGCGACCAGCGCGCATTCCGGAATGTCGAGACCCTCGCGCAGCAGATTGATGCCGACCAGGGCGTCGAAGGCGCCCAAGCGGAGGTCTCGAATAATTTCGATGCGTTCAATGGTGTCGATATCCGAATGCATGTAGCGCACGCGGATGCCCTGCTCGTGCAGGTATTCGGTCAAATCCTCGGCCATGCGCTTGGTCAAAACGGTGATCAGCGACCGGTAACCGCGCTGCGCCACCTGCCGCACTTCGCCGACCAGATCGTCCACTTGCGTGCGCGCCGGGCGCACATCGACCGGCGGATCGATCAGGCCGGTCGGACGGATCACCTGTTCGGTGAACACGCCGCCGGATTCGTTAAGCTCCCAGGAGCTCGGCGTCGCCGAGACGGCAAGCGTCTGCGGCCGCATCGCGTCCCATTCCTCGAAGCGCAGCGGCCGATTGTCCATGCAGGAGGGCAGGCGGAAGCCGTATTCGGCAAGCGTTGCCTTGCGGCGGAAGTCGCCGCGATACATGCCGCCAAGCTGCGGCACGGTGACGTGGCTTTCGTCGACAAAGACCAGCGCATTGTCCGGCACATATTCGAACAAAGTCGGCGGCGGCTCGCCAGGCTTCCTTCCGGTGAGGTAGCGCGAATAATTTTCGATGCCGGCGCAGACGCCGGTCGCTTCCATCATTTCGAGGTCGTAGATGGTGCGCTGCTCGAGCCGCTGTGCCTCAAGAAGCCGGCCCGCGGCATTGAGCTGTTCGAGCCGCTGACGCAGTTCGAGCTTGATGCCGGAAAGCGCCTGCAGCAGCGTCGGCCGCGGCGTCACATAGTGCGAATTGGCGTAGATTTTGACGAATTCGAGCTCGTCGGTTTTCTGACCGGTCAGCGGGTCGAATTCGTGGATCGATTCCACTTCGTCGCCGAACAGCGACACCCGCCAGGCGCGGTCTTCCAAATGCGCCGGAAAAATCTCGATGGCGTCGCCGCGCACCCGGAACGAGCCGCGAAAGAAATCGCCACCGGAACGCTTGTATTGCAGCGCCACCAGATCGGCCAGCAATTGGCGCTGATTGAGCTTCTCACTGCGCTTGATGGTGAAAGTCATCGCCGAATAGGTCTCAACCGAGCCGATGCCGTAGATGCACGACACCGAGGCGACGATGACCACATCGTCGCGCTCCAGCAGCGCGCGCGTCGCCGAATGGCGCATGCGGTCGATCTGCTCGTTGATCGAGGAATCCTTCTCGATATAGGTGTCGGTGCGCGGGATATAGGCTTCCGGCTGATAATAGTCGTAGTAGCTGACGAAATATTCGACCGCATTGTCGGGAAAGAAATTCCTGAACTCGCCGTAGAGCTGCGCCGCCAGCGTCTTGTTCGGCGCGAGAACGAGCGCAGGACGCTGCGTCTGCTCGATCACCTTCGCCATGGTGAAGGTTTTTCCCGAGCCGGTGACGCCGAGCAGCACTTGCGTGCGGTCGTTGCGCCGCACGCCTTCGACCAGTTCTTCGATCGCCCGCGGCTGATCGCCCTTGGGATCGAATTCGGACTTGATGACGAGCGCCCGCCCGCCTTCGGATTTCTCCGGCCGCGGCGGCCGGTGCGGCATCCAGATCTTGCCGGCCTCTCCACTTTCGCGGAATTCAGCGCGGCCCTCACGCAGCAATTGCTCGAGCGCCTGCATCGAGGCGGTGACGCCGAGCGTTATCGGTTGCGGCGACGGGCGGTGACGCTTCTCGCGCTGCCGCTCGAAAATCTCCGTCATCTCGTCGCGGTCGTCGGCAGGGGGACCGATCAGCGGTTTGCTCGGATCGCTGCCGCCATAGCCGAGCGCGTCGGCGAGTTCCGGATCGAGATCGGTCGGGCCCGCATCTGTCCCGCCGTTTCCGATGTAACCCGATTGCGGCCGCTCGTTGAATCCCTGCTGCGTGGATTTGCGCGCCTTATGCGCGTTGGAGAAATCGCTGCGCCGGTCCCAGGAATTGTCCGGCGGCGGTGCAAGCTTTGAAGCCTGCGCTTCTCCTTCCTCTTGCGGGGAGGGGGAACCCGTCTGCGCACCAAGGCCGGCGCGGCCCTGGCCGATGGCCGGGTTCAGAAGTTCCGCCAGCGACGGGTCAAGCACCGCCAAATCCGGGCGCGACGCCTTGGCGCGCGTCGGCTTGGCCGGGTCTTTTTTCGAGTGTTTGGCCGGATGTCGGTTGTCGGGACGCTTCGCCATGGGCCCAATATGGGTCTAGTCCGGCGGCGAAGAAAGTCTATCGCGCGCCGTTATGACCGGGCTTAGTCCGAGTGCTACCCTGCTGCCACCAGGCTGTCACCAGTGCAGTGCGAGGCTGCTCGGCCGGCTATTCGAGCTTGATCCCCGCGCGCTGGATCACGTCGCCCCATTTCTTGTATTCCGACGAGATCAGCGCGGCGAAATCTTCGGGCGTGCCACCGCCGATATCGTCGCCGATCTGCGCGATCTTGGACTTGAAGGCGTCCGATTGCAGCGCCTTGTTGGCCACGGCATTGAGCTTGGCGACGATGTCCTTCGGCGTGCCGGCGGGCGCGACGACGCCGCTCCAGGTCGGCGCGGCATAGCCCAGCACCCCGGCCTCGGCGACGGTCGGCAGATCCGGGAACGCCGGCGAGCGGCGCTCGCCGGTGACAGCGAGCGGGCGTACCTGGCCGGAGCGGGCGAACGGCGCGATCGAGTTCAGGCTTTCGAACATCACCTGCACGCGTCCGGCCATCAGATCGTTGATCGCGGCCGCGCCGCCCTTGTAGGGCACATGAACGATCGTGGTGCCGGTCATGTATTTGAACAATTCGCCGTCGACATGGCCGGGTGAGCCATTGCTCGACGAGGCGTTGTAGAGCTTGCCGGGATTTTCCTTGGCGTAGTCGATCAGCTCCTTGACCGAATGGATCGACGTCGTCGGCGATACCGCAAGCAGCATTTGGCCGCGCGTGACGACGACGATCGGCGCAAAATCGCGCTCGACATTATAGGGCAGCGGGTCGACCAGATGCGACGTCAGCGCCAGCGCGCCGATCGGCGACATGCCTAGCGTGTAGCCGTCGGGCGGCGCCTTGGCGACGACGTCCATGCCGACGGTCAGCGCGCCGCCCGGGCGGTCGTCGACGATGACGGTCTGGCCGAGCGCGTCGCCGAACGAGGCGCCGAAAATGCGCGCCAGCGTATCGGTGGCGCTGCCGGCGGCCTGCGGCACGACGAGATGGATCGGCCGGTCGGGAAACTCCGCCGCCGCCGGGCTCGCGAAGGCGCAAAACAGCGTACAAGCCAGCGCGCAGGCCGATGGCGAAGCGAGCGAGGTAAGACGGCGCATATGGGGGTTTCCTACATGAAGCAAGGCTTTGCACGACAATAGCAATTGCGGCAGCTTCGCCAACCCGTCTTGTCATGCGAATTGCCGCAGATTTGAAATCTGTACTACTCTCCCGCCAGGGAGAAATCGCTCATGACCACGTCGAAAACCGCCTTCGACTTCGCGCCGCTGTTGGCGCCCGGCCTGCCGCCGCCAGCCGCGAGATGGAACGGCTTTGCGAAATACAATTTCGTTGGCGGCCACAACGATGCCGAGCGTGTTCCGGTCGAAGCCTTGGTCAAAGCGGCGAACGACGTGCTGACGCGCGAAGGCGCGACGCTCGCGACCTATGGCCTCAACAGCGGACCGCTCGGCTATAAGCGGCTGCGCGAGTTTCTGGCGCAAAAGCTCAAGCGCACCGCGGGCATCGACTGCGACGCCGGCGAGATCCTGATCACGTCCGGCTCACTGCAGGCGCTTGATCTGGTCAACGGCATCTTGCTGACGCGCGGCGACACCGTCATCATCGAGCAGGCGACCTATCAAGGCGCGCTGACGCGGCTGGCGCGGCTCGGCGTCAATAACGTCGGCATTCCGCTCGACGACGGCGGCATGCGCATGGACGCGCTCGCCGCGGCGCTCGAAGATCTCAAGCATAAGGGCATCTGCGCTAAATACATCTACACGATCCCGACGGTGCAGAATCCGACCGGCACGATTTTGAGCGAAGCGCGGCGGCAGGAATTGCTCAAGCTTGCCGCGCAATACGGCGTGCCGATCTTCGAGGACGACTGCTATGCCGATCTGATCTGGAGCGGCGAACGGCCGCCAGCGCTGCACGCCATGAGCAAGAGCCGCAACATCATCCATATCGGCTCGTTCTCGAAATCCATCGCGCCGGCTCTGCGGGTGGGATACATCGTCGCCGATTGGGATTTGCTGGCGCGCATGCTGGCGATCAAGACCGATGCCGGCTCGGGCGCCGTCGAGCAGATGGTGCTGGGCGAGTTTTGCCCACAACATTTCGAGGAGCATGTGCCGCGCCTGACGCGCGGTCTGCGGGCCAAGCTCGAAACGCTGATGGATGCGCTCAACGAGCAATTCGGCACGGCCGCCGAATTCGAGGACCCGAAAGGCGGCATCTTCCTTTGGGTCAAACTGCCGGACCAGGTCGATACGCTCAAGCTCTACCAGCCCGCGCTTTCAGCCGGAGTCGCCATCAATCCCGGCCCGGAATGGGCGACCGACAAGAGCTACGGCAAAAGCCGCACCCGGCTGTGTTTCGCTAATCCGTCACACCAAGCGATCCGCGATGGCGTGGCCGCGCTGGCCGAAGTCTGCCGCCGAGAATTCGGCGTGCCGGCCCGCATCGCCAATGTGGAGCGGGTACACGCCTGAACGAGCGGGAGTAAATGCGCGTCATCTGCTTGTGACAAAAGCAGATATTGTTGTTAGTGAGAAATTGGTTCTTACTGTGATATCGGCGCCAGGCCCGCCACCCTAGATGTCTGCCTTGAGTGGGCACAAACACGGTCAGCGTTTCTTGCATGAGTAACACCTATTGCGTCGGCTGTTTGCCCGCACCCAAACCGCCAACGTTCAGAGCACTAGGGCGCATCGAGGAGCATTCCCCATGCATAAATTCCTGAAGGCATGCAGTCCGGCGATTTTGCTGATGATGCCGATTTTGCCGGCCGACGCGGATGAGGTTCCCGTTCTCAACGTCGAGCCACTGTGCCGCGGAATTGTCAGTCAATCGGCCGCACCGTTCGAGGCGGGCACGCAGTCAATAACGCTGCAGCAATGCCTGGATGCCGAGCAGACCGACCGCGAGACAACTAAAAAGGAGTGGTCCACCTTTTCGGCATCGGACAAGGGTCATTGCGTCGCCGAAGCCAGAATGGGCGGCGAGTCGAGCTACACCGACCTCCTCACCTGTCTCGAAATGTCGCGCGACGTGAGGAAACTCAAGACGAAACCGGATTGATTGAACGATCGGCCGGCCGACACTCTCGGTTCACAGCAACGGATCGGCGCGGTCCAAAACTGAACATCGTCTCGCTGACGCGAGAGCTAACCCATTCGGCGTCCTCGATAGAATCCCTTGTTCGTCGTGTTCTGCTTTATATTCCCAGTATCGCCTTCTTCGGCGGCGTTATGATGCTTTTCGGTCGGCTTGACCGATTTATTCTCCGCAGCTTCGGAATTAATCCGCTTGTCCGTTTTGCGCGGATTGGCAGGACCTTTGTTGCTCCGGTTGCCTGGAGGAACGGGCGGCATATTGCTTGGCATGATCGATGAACCTCGGTTGATTTCCCGGCGAACACTGCGCAGGCAATTGCGTCGCCGTCAAACGCGGCTGCCGCTCAGAATCCGTGCACGGCCTGCGTCACATGCTCGACCTCGGGCGGGGTAGCGAAGCAATGGGCGACGAGTTTGCGCCATTCCTGAAAATCGGTCGAGCCGCGAAAATCCACGGTGTGGTTCTCGACCGTCGCCCATTTGACGAACAGGCGATAGCGCGTCGGCTTCTCGATCGAGCGCTGCAATTCCATGCCGGCGCAGCCCTTGGCGCGTTTGAACAGCGGTGCGGCTTGTTTCACGCCGGCCTCGAATTCCGATTCCGTTCCGGGCTTGACGTCGATCTGCGCGATTTCGGTGACCATGGTTCCTCCTGCAATTGAGGAAGCGTAGCCCGGATTGCGCGCGAGCGAAATCCGGGATGGGCGATGGGGTTCCCTCGAATTCGCCGCACGCGCACGAATGCCGCCGCCGCTAGAATTTTTGCGCGGCCTTGCCGGCTTTCTGCGGCGCGCAACCGGCGCCCAATTCCTCGGTATCGGCGAAGGTCTTGGCGAATTCGGGATAGATGTTCGCCGGCACCTCGCTCTTATGCAGGATGCCGTATTGCACGGCGTGGCGCACGAAATCGTCGATTTGCCGGTCGAGCGGCGTCGACCATACCTCGTCGATCGCGGCCTTGGCGCGCGGGCCGCGCAGCGCGAAGCTCTGCTTCTCGCGGCCGCGCGTGCCGTAGTAGTCGTGCACCGCGTCGATGAGGAGTCGGTGCGGCCTATCCTGGCAGCGCGACCAGTCGAGCCGCCCGATCAGCCGCTTGATGTCCGCGCGGCTGCCCTCGGCCCACGCTCTCTCGTTCTTTAGAGGTGTTGCGAAATCGGCGGGGTCGTCTGAATCCGCCCGCGCTTGGCTTGCCGCCCGGTATAACGGGTTGGTGTCGTAGATCGTGCGGGAGCGGCCCGCGATCATCGATCCATCGGCGGCGATCGGCTCGTCGGGATCGAGCGCGCGATATTTTTCGCGCGGCAGAAAGACGAATTCAAACGCGATGGCCGCCAGCACGACAATCAGCAGCGCTCGTAATGCACTGATCATCCGGTGCCCGCGGCGGCGCGCTAGTTGCCGCAACTCAGGCCCGGCGCCGGGCTGCTGTCGGGGTCGAGCCGCGCCTTGACGTGCCTGTACTCTTTGGTACTGGCCGCCGCATTGATCGAGTTCGTCCGCGGCAATATCCGCCACCAGGCGAACCGTGTCTTTCGGGAAGTCCGCCGGACCAAAAATGCCTTTGGCGTGGAGATGAGTCATCGCGTCGCGAACCCGTACGTCGAGCGGCGAGCCGAAAGCCTGCCGCGCGCGGTCGATCTTCTGCGAGTCACCGGAGGAGCCGCAGCTGAGCGTGCCGATGCACGGCGCGATGCTGATCCAGGCGCGCGCATAGGCGACCGCGGCCTTGATGTATCTTGTCTTCAATTTCGCATTGCACGGATCGTCGGACAGTGCCTTGGCGTCGTCGAGCACTTCGTGGCGCAAGCGGTCGCGGGTCGGATCGTCGTCGCTGACCGAAGTCTGTTGCAGCTTGAGCAGCGGGTCGTCTTTGTCGACCGGATGGAATGTCGGAATCTGCGCACTCGGCTGCAACGGTTCCACGCGCAACAGCCAGCTCATGCCGAGGAAAACGGCGGCGAACATAAAGGCGGCGAGGCCGAAGAAGCGCAGTGTATCGATCATGTGCGACAGTCCGGTTTTGTCCGGACTTATACACGTGCGGGCGTTAAGCGCGTGCAACGCCGGATCTCGCACGCGTCCAGATTGCGCGCCGTGGTTTCTCCGCAGTTACCGCAACTCATAAAATGCGCTCAACCGCACGCCGAAAGCGTCAAGGCGATGCGGGAAGCGCCGCCGGCGTCATCGGTTGGCCTGCGGCGGAGACACCATCGCTGCGCTGTTGCGCCAGTCGCATCGACAGGAAGACGGCGAAGGCCGGCAGGATCAAGGCCGGTCCTGGAATATGATATTGCCCGAAGATCATCTGAATGAGCGGCAGCCAATAGACGAGCTTGGCGAGCGTCTGGCCGGTGGTGTCGAGGTTGCCGCGCGCCAGCAGCATCACGGCGAGGCACGTGACGGCGAGCAGGTCGTAGGACAAGAGATAGGGAACGGCGCAAATTGTTGCGGCAAAAAACAAGGCGCTGAGGAATTGCGGGTCGGCGTTTTTGCGCCGCCGGTAAGCGAAGACGACCGTGCCCGCGGCCAAGGCCGTAAACACGGCCTGCACCGCCATGGCCGCCGCATAGCTCAAACCGAAGCCGCGCAAATTCATGAAGATCGTCGGATAGTAGCGCGTGCCGATCCGATCCGGATCGGCGAGCACAAGATTCTGCGCCGGCAGGCCGTGGACGACAAAATCGGTCCAGACTTGCGGCCCGAATAGGGCGGTCGCGGCGGCGGCCAGCAGCAGTGCCGTGACGCTGGCAACGGCGAATACGCGCCAGCGGCCGGATGCGACAAGCATCACTGGAAACAACAGACCGAGCTGCGGTTTTATGGTCAGCAGCCCGATCAGAATGCCGGCAAGCAGCGGCCGGCGATCGAGCCACGCCATGATCGTCAACAGCATCGCCGTGGTCAGCAGCGAGCTTTGACCTGAAATCAGACAGAACACCGCGGCGGGCGAGCACAGAATCGGGATCAGCAAATGCCACTCACCGACGGCGCGCCGCGCCACCGCGATGAAAATTCCAAGTCCCAAGACGGTCCAGCACAACAGCGCCGGAACGTACCCGATGCGGCCGAATGGAGCGGCGAGCAGCATGATGGTGGGCGGGTAGGACCAGTTCTGTCCGGGATAATCCGGGCCCAACAGTGCGGCGAGCGCGTCATTATAGGGATGCGGATCGTAGAACCGGCTCGGATCAGGCAGCCAGGCGGCGCACCCATACATCCAGAAATTCAAGAAGTCGCGTCCGACGACGAGCGTGCTCGCATCGCGCGGAATGGGCCCCGCCCACGACAGCTTCCAGACATAGAAAATCGCGGTCAGGCCGGCGAAGGCTAACCCGGTGATTGACAACACACGAATTGCGCCGCCGTCTCCTGACGGCACTTTATCTCCTGGCTGGGCCTGCGCTGCGACGTTCATCGCGGTCATGACGGCAATCCCGTCCGCGCGCATAGGCGCAACGGCAGGGCCGACTATGACCGCGCGTCCTTGTCATTTCCTTACTGCGATCGCGCCTCATGACGGGGCCGCCGCGGCCGCTTCCGCAAGGCCGCCTTGAACGGCTACACTGCCCGCCCACATAGAATTCTCTCACCTCATCACGCACGGGCTTCATCATGATCGACGTACATTATTGGACTACGCCGAACGGCCACAAGGTAACGATTTTCCTCGAAGAGGCCGGCATCGAGTACAAAATTATTCCGGTCAATATCGGCAAGGGCGAACAGTTCAAGGCCGACTTTTTGACGGTGTCGCCGAACAACCGCATTCCCGCCATCGTCGACCACGATGCGCATGGCGGCGGCAAGCCGATCTCGGTGTTCGAGTCCGGCGCCATTCTGCTCTATCTCGCCGAAAAGATCGGCAAGTTCGTTCCGAAAGATATCCGCGGCCGTGTCGCGGCGCTGGAATGGCTGTTCTGGCAGATGGGCGGTCTCGGCCCGATGTCGGGCCAGAACAATCACTTCAGCAATTATGCGACCGACAAGATTCAATATGCCATGGATCGCTATCGCAACGAGGTGAACCGGCTTTACGGCGTGATGAACAAAAGGCTCGCCGATCATCAATATCTCGCCGGCGAATATTCGATCGCCGACATGGCCTGCTATCCGTGGGTGGTGCCGTGGGAGCGCCAGGGCCAGAAAATTTCCGACTTCCCGTATCTCAAGCGCTGGCTCGAGGCGATTGCGGCGCGCCCCGCTGTGGTCAAGGCCTATGCGTGGACGCCGAAGATCAATCCCGGTCAGGGCGGCATCCGCACCGCGGAAGAGCGCGCGATTTTGTTTGGTCAGACCGCGCAATCGGTGGCCGCAGCGGCCGTGGGCGCGCAGAAATAAAAAGTTTTCCGGGTCAGCGGTGCACCACGAACTGGTGTGCTGCTGACCCGGGATATTCACAAATGCCGAGTTTGAAAAACGATCCCGGATCTGCGGAGCAGCGTTTCACGCTGCACCGCGTCGGGGAACGCGTATCTAATCCTGCCGCACGATGACGTGGGTGCCGACCTGCACGCGGCTGTAGAGATCCGTCACGTCGTCATTGACCAGACGGAAGCAGCCCGACGACACCGCTTGTCCGATCGTCTCCGGCGCATTGGTGCCGTGGATACGATAGACCGTATTGCCGAGATACATCGCGCGCGCGCCGAGCGGATTGCCGGGGCCGCCCGCCATGAAGCGCGGCAGATACGGCTGGCGCTCGATCATCTCGGGCGGCGGATGCCAATCCGGCCACTCGGCCTTGCGGCTGATCTGCAACAGGCCTTGCCAGGTGAAACCGTCGCGGCCGACGCCGATGCCGTAGCGCAGCGCGTGGGTCTGATCCTGGATCAGGTAGAGGTGCCGTTCCTGGGTGTCGATGATGATGGTGCCCGGCGGCTGCAGCGAGCGGTACAACACCAATTGCTTCTGGAATTGTTCCGGAAGATTGGCGCCCGAATTACCGTGATCGACGCCCGGATCGACGTCGGGCGCCGTCACCGGATACTGGTAGACCGGCGCCGCGTTGGGGCGCGGCCCCGGCTGAGCCGGCGCTTGCGCCGAAATCAGGCACAAAGCCACTGCGCCGATCCATGGAACCAGACTTCGAACTAGACCTGGAACTAGACCTGAAACCAGCTTTGGAACTAGTCTGCTTGCCATTCGTCTCACCCTCGTTGCGAGCCATTGTGCTGCGGACACGGCCCCGCTTCAACACCCGTTATCTAATGGCAGAGCTGCCATCAGCATTTGTTTGCCCCATTGCCTCCAGCATCGCTTGGCCCCAGCCCCGCTTGCCGCACCCGCGGTAGTATCATGATGCCTGCGGCACAAAACGGCATCTCGCTCTCTACTGCGAAGAAGCGCCGCCGAAATAGCCGGCGATTTTCCAGCCGCTCGCATCCTTGGAATAGCACATCTGGTCGCTGCCGAGCGGCGAAATCAGCTGGGCATCGGCAAAGCCGGTTTTGCCGTCCGGCGTCGCGATATGCAGGAACAACGGATCGTTGGGATTGGCGCCCTGGACGGTGTCGGGCAGCACGCGGACCAAATAGACGCCGATCTTTTCCATCACCGGCGAATTCGGCTGCGCTGTCGTGTGCACTTCGACGCCGTCTTTGTTGGCATAGCCCCATTCCGAGGGATCGGCGCCGGTCGCCTTGCCGAGCGCCTCGAGCGCTTTGGAATCGATGGTCGGGTCGGCCGGCGCGCAAAACACGCCCTTTTGCTGTGGCGATTCCGCCGCCGTCGCCTCGTTGGCGTAGCTGGCGAGCGTGTCCCAGCCCGAGCCGTCCTTGGCGTCGAGATCGATCGCCTTGGCGAGATTATCGACACTGGATTTTTTTTTGTCGGCGAGATCCTTGTCCTGAACCCAGAAGAAATTCTGCGCGACCACGAGCTTGGCGAGCCCGACGCGATCCTTTTTCGCGGCGATATCGCCGATCTGTTTGCGCAGTGCAACAAAGCCCGGATCGTTCAGCGGCGCCGGCGGCGTCACCGCCACGGTCTGATAGGGCTTGATCGGCGCGGCCGGCGGCGGCTTGAAACCGCCCGGAGGCATCGGCAGTCCCTGCTGGGCGAAGCCGGACACCGGCAAAAGCATGATAGTGGCAAAACCCAAAGTTGCGGCGATCAGCGGACGGCGCATCGACAATTCTCCCGGTTCGATCTCGGCGCAATAACGTCAGCGTTATAGGCGAATTGCGACGGGCATGCGGCGGCGCGCCGCACCCCGATGGGCCTTCGCCGGCTGGCCGGAGCGTTACTCCGCCGCCTGCATGTCAGCGGCGTCGATGAAGCCGCCGGCCTGGCGCTGCCACAGCGCCGCATAATGGCCGTTCTGCGCGATCAGCTCGCGATGGGTGCCTTGTTCGATGATGCGGCCGTGGTCGAGCACGACCAGGCGGTCCATCTGCGCGATGGTCGAAAGCCGGTGCGCGATGGCGATCGCTGTCTTGCCTTGCATCAGCGTGCCGAGCGACGACTGGATCGCGGATTCGACTTCGCTGTCGAGCGCCGAGGTCGCCTCGTCGAATACCAGGATCGGCGCGTCTTTGAGGATCACGCGCGCAATGGCGATGCGCTGGCGCTGACCGCCGGACAATTTAATGCCGCGCTCGCCGACGTGAGCGTCGTAGCCGCGCCGGCCGTGCCAATCCTCGAGATCGGGGATGAATTCGTGGGCGTGCGCCAATTGCGCGGCGCGCTCGATCTCTTCGTCACTGGCATCGGGCCGCCCGTAGCGGATATTGGCGCGGATCGAGCGGTGCAGCAGCGAGGTGTCCTGCGTCACCACCGAGATTTGCGTGCGCAGCAATTCCTGGGTCAGGTTGGAAATGTCCTCGCCGTCGATCAGGATCGAGCCGCCTTCGAGATGAAAGAAGCGCAGCAAGAGATTGACCACCGTCGATTTGCCGGCGCCGGAGCGGCCGACCAATCCGATCTTCTCGCCCGGCGCGATCGTCAGATTGAAATTCTCCAGCACGCCGGTTTCGCGGCCATATCCGAATGTCACGTTCCTGAATTCGATGCGGCCGGCCCTCACCGTCAGCGGCCGCGCATGCGCCGGGTCGGGGAGCTGCAGCGGGCGTGCGATGGTGAGCATGCCTTCTTGCACCACGCCGACGTCTTCGAAGATTTCCGTAATGCGCATGGCGATCTGGCGCGACATGTTGGTGAGCTGCAGCGTCAGCGGCAGCACCATGGCGATGGCCCCGACCTCGATCTTGCCGAAGCGCCACAGCAACAGCGCCAGCGCGCCCGATCCGGCGATCAACAGCGCGTTGAGCACGTCGAGCGTCGCGCCGAACACCGTCAGCAGGCGCTGCGAGGCGGTAAACAGATCGACATGGTGATCGACGGCGTCGCGCACATATTGATCCTCTTCGCGGGCGCGAGCGAAGAGTTTTACCGTGAGGATGTTGGTATAGCTGTCGACAATGCGTCCGGTCAGCTCCGAGCGCGCGATGGAGCTCACCTTCGAGCGTTCGCGGATCCGCGGCACGAGAAAATACATCAGCGCGGCATAGCCCGCGAACCACAGCAGGATCGGAACCGCAAGCCAGCGTTCGGCCGAAGCGGTCAGCGCGATGGCGGAGACGCCATAGACGATGATGTACCAGACCGTGGTGATGGTCGCGGTCAGCGTCGAGCGCACCGACGGCGCGGTCTGCATCACGCGGTTGGAAATGCGGCCGGCAAAATCGTTCTGGAAAAACGCCCAGCTCTGCCGCACCACGTGCCAATGCGCCTGCCAGCGCACCAGCCCGGTGAACGGCGCCGCCAGTGCCTGGTTGTTGACGAGGTAGCGCGCGAGAGTCACGCTCGGGCGCACGATCAGCACGACCACCGCCATGCCGAGAAGCCACGGCCAGCCTTCGGCGAAGAAGCGGTCCGCCGGCACTTTCGTGACCATGGTGACGACGCGGCCCATGAACCACGGCACCGCGCTGTCGCTGAGCGCCACCAGAAGCTCGATCACGAACAAGGCGGCAAACAGCCATTTCGCCTGCCGGGCAAAGTGCCACAGGAAGGCGAGAAGGCCGGCTGGCGGTTCCGGATGTTCCGGCGTTGCCGTCGGCGTCAGGAATCCTTCGAATTTTGCGAACATTTGCGGATGGTTACAGGGCGCATATAGGCGGCGTCAATCGCCGCTCCAAGGGCGCGTGCAGCGGAGGCGCACGCTTTTGCGCCAGTCACGACAGTGCTCCTGACCTATTAGCCTGCCGGCACCCATGTCATCGTTACCGCGTAAAAAAAGAAGATGCACATCGCGGAAACGACAAGAGGGAACCATGAAACGCGGGAGTTTCATCGGCGCGCTCATCGTGCTTCTGGCCAGCGTGCTTCTCGCGAGTGCCGGCGCCGCAATCGCGCAAGATTATCCGTCGCGCCCGATCACCATGATGGTCGGCTTCCCGCCCGGCGGCCCGACCGACACGCTGGCGCGAATCGTCGCCGACGGCATGAAGACCGCGCTCGGCCAGCCGATCGTCATCGAAGATTTGACCGGCGCCGGCGGAACCATCGCCAGCAATAACGTCGTTCGCGCCAATCCGGACGGTTATACGATCGGTATCGGCAATTGGACGAGCCATGTCGGGGCGCCGGCGCTCTATGCGCTGCAATATGACGTGCTCAAGGATTTGCAGCCGATCGCTTATCTGTCCGGCGCGCCGCTCATCATTCTCGGCAAGAACGATCTGCCGCCGCGCAATGCCGCCGAACTGATTTCCTGGGTGAAATCAAAATCGACTCCTAGCGTATTCGGCACGGTGGGCGCCGGCAGCGCCGCGCATATGTGCGGCGTGTTCTTCCAGCAGAAAACCGGCGCGAAATTCCAATATGTGCCCTATCGTGGTGCGGCACCCGCAATGCAGGACCTGATGGCCGGCCAGATCGATATGGCGTGTCTCGATGCGACGTCGGCGCTGCCGAACGTGCAGGCGGGACGGTTCAAGGGTTACGCGATCATGACCGAGCAGCGCTGGGACAAGGCGCCGGACATTCCGACCATGAACGAATCCGGCGTGCCGGGCCTGACGATCACGTTCTGGCACGGCTTGTGGGCGCCCAAGGACACGCCAAGAGCCGTGGTCGATCGGCTGAGTGCGGCAGTGCGCGCCGCCTTGACCGATCCGGACGTGCGCAGGCGGCTCGACGCGCTCGGCCAAGTCGTGGCGACGCCCGCGCAGGCGACGCCCGAAGGATTGGCGGCCTATCAGAAAGCCGAGATCGACAAGTGGTGGCCGATCATCAAAGCGGCGGATATCAAGACCGAATAGTGCCGCCGAGTAGCGATCAGGACCGGTAGAGAATCTGCATCAGCGGCGCCTGTGCGCTCGCCATGCCGATCGACACGGCGGTCGCCGCGATCATCAAGCAAATCGCAAGCGCAACAGTCGCGAACAGTTCAATGCCGGCGCGTCGCCGTTTGGCAAAGTTTTTTTCGGAAGTGGGGGAAGCAAAACCGATGTTCCCCGTGAGCCCAGTCATGGTCGTCATCCTCGTCGCGGTCCTGTTCGCCAAACGCGTCGTCGGCGAATCAGTTTTTGCGTTGGTGTCAGATTCGCGCGGGAAGCCGGCGCCGGCTCGACGGAACTTGGGCGAAGCTTTTGAGAAATAAAGGCAAATTCGTGGTTTTGGTTAATGCTTAGTTAACGTCACGCCGCCGCGGAGCAAATTAGTACCGCTGTGTCTTTGGCGTCACGCCAGCGCGACCGCCGCCGGCCGAAATTCCATCGGCACATAACCCGGTTCGTTGCCGACACGATCGAGCCAGGCGCGGATCGCCGGAAACGGCGTGAGGTCGTAATCGCAGTGATGCGCGACATGGGTATAGGCGTAGAGCGCGATGTCGGCGATGGTGTAACGGTCGGCGGCGAAGAAATCGTGCAGCGCGAGGTGCCGTTCCATGACGCCGAGCGCGCGATTGCCTTCTTCCATCCAGTCTTCCAGCGCGTGCTGCTGCAATTCGCGCCCGCCTTTGACCAGCGCCAGCCAGAAATAGGCGGCGCCAATATTCGGCTCGAGGCTGTGCTGCTCGAAGAACATCCATTGCAGGATTTCGGCGCGGTCGATGCGATCTTCGGGCGCGAGCTCCGTGCCGCCGGCGAGGAACCAGAGGATGGCATTCGATTCGGCGAGATAGCGGCCGGGCGCGACTTCGAGAAGTGGCACCTGGCCGTTTGGATTTTTGGTCAGGAATTCCGGCGTATGGCTCTCGCCCTTCAAAATATCGATCTCGACAAGGCGATAAGGCACGTTGAGCTGCGCCAAGGCGAGGCGCACCTTGTAGCTGTTGCCGGACCGCTGCATCGAATAGAGCGTAAACATCGCCGCGTCCAAAAATGCCGCTTCCAAGAAAGCCGCTTCCGAAAAGTCCTGGCGCAAAAAGCCCTGGCGCAAAAAACCCTGGCGGCGGTATCACGCGAGTGTTGCGGCCTTACGACATCAACGCGGCGATGTCGTGGCCGCATTTATGGCCGCGCCATTCGCCGCGGTATTTTTAGCTGCAACTTGGTTATGCGACACCACCTCACCGGATTTCGCATCTAATGTAGTGGCTGCGTCGGAGAATGCCACCAAGAACGGAAACGACTGCAAACCAAATTCGCTGCGCTGCAATATGAAAACAAACATCGCCAGCATGGCCGGCACGCCGAGTGGAATTAGACTTATTTGAGCAACGCTGCGGGCGACGAGCGGCGTGAGCCACAGCACAGCCAGCATGGTCTTCTGCCACGGTCCGAAGTTGCGGCTGAAACCATCCGCCGCGATAAAGGCGATAGCGGGCGCCAGCACCATCATGTCGTAATCGAAACTGTAAGGTGTCGCGAGAATGGTGGCGAGGCACAGCGCCGCCGCCTGCAGCGGATAGGGCACGGCGCTGCGCCACAGCCAGACCAAAGAAGCGCCGATGCCGAGGATCGTCGCGCCTTGCAGCGCATAGGCCGACGGGACCGGCGCGCCCCACATGCGGGCCCAAGCGAACACGCTTTGAATCTTGTACCAGCCGGTATTGCCTTGCTCGAGCACGACCGTGCGGGTGAACTCGGTCGAGGCGAGAAAGGCGTGCCAGATGCCCATGCCGAATGTGAGCGTGGTCGCCAGCGCCAAAAGTCCAACCGTTGCCGCGGCTGACGCAAAACATTTCCAGCGCCCGCTCACCGCCAGCACCAGCGGAATCATCACACCGTATTGCGGCTTGTAGACCAGAAGGCCGAGCAGAATGCCGGCCGCGATCGGACGGCGGTCCAGCACGACCAGCGCGCCGCTGAGCAGCGCCGCGGTGAGGAATCCATTCTGGCCGTGGCCGATATTGATCAGCACCGCCGGAAAGGCGAGGGCGAGCAGGAGCCAGAGAAAATCATCTCTCCCCGCCGCGCGGAGAGGGGGAGCCACGATCGCGCGAATCGACAGCAAATAAAGCGCCAGCGTTACTGCCTGCCAGACCGCAAGCGCCACGCCGTACGGCATCCACGCCAGCGCCCCGGCGACGAACAAAAACAACGGCGGATAGTGCCAGCCGTAGAATTGTGTCGCTTGGCCGAAGATCGCCTGTTCGCGCGCGAATTGTTGCGGCGGATCGAACGGTGCTTGGGCATCGCCGTCGAGAACGTAAGTGCCGGCGGCGTAGACATTGGAGAAATCGGTGCCGAGCGGCCGGCCCTGCCGATCGATGACGCCATGGACCGCGACATGCGCGGTCGCGACCAGGAAAATAAAGCCCGCGGCCGAGGCGATCAGAAGCGTCAGGGCGATAAGCCGCACGCGTTCGCGCGTAAGCCAATCGCCGCTTCGCAACATCTCGCGCGTCCGGTGCATTTGGGTCCTTCACTGGCCTAATGCGGGCATTAGGCCAGTGCGGCCTTAACGGACTGTTGCGCGGGGGGCGCCGTTCCGGAAATGCCGCATATGTGAGGGTGAAAAGAGGGATTAAGGCTTGCCTGTGCGGCATCTGGCCTTTAGGACAGCCGCGGTTTTAACAAACGGAGAATCGGGAGACTCGAAAATGGCCTTCATCGCGGACCAGATTATGCGCATCAAGCCGTCGGCAACGATCGCCGTCACGGATAAAGCGCGCGCGCTGAAAGCCGCCGGCCGCGACGTCATCGGCCTTGGCGCCGGCGAGCCCGATTTCGACACGCCCGAGAACATCAAAGAGGCGGCGATCAAGGCGATCCGCGACGGCAAGGCGTCGAAATACACCGCCGTCGATGGCATCGCCGAGCTCAAGGCCGCGGTGTCGAAGAAGTTCAAGAACGAGAACGAGCTCGACTATAAGCCGTCGGAAATCATCATCGGCACGGGCGGCAAGCAGGTGCTGTACAACGCGCTCATCGCCACCATCAATCCGGGAGATGAGGTGATCATTCCGGCACCCTATTGGGTGAGCTATCCGGACATGGTGCTGCTCGCCGGCGGCACGCCAGTCGAGGTCGTCACCACGATGAAGTCCGGCTACAAGATGCAGCCGGAAGATCTGGAACGGGCGATCACGACGAAGACCAAATGGATCATCTTCAACTCGCCGTCGAACCCGACCGGCGCGGCCTATACCAAGGACGAGCTGAAAGCGGTGACCGACGTGCTGGTGCGGCATCCGCATGTCTATGTCATGTCTGACGACATGTACGAGCATCTGGTCTACGACAATTTCAAGTTCTACTCGCCGGCGCAGCTCGAGCCGCGGCTCTATCCGCGCACGCTGACGGTGAACGGCGTGTCGAAGGCCTATTGCATGACCGGCTGGCGCATCGGCTATGCTGGCGGTCCCGAGCAACTGATCAAGACCATGGCGATGATCCAGTCGCAGTCGACGTCGAACCCGACGGCGGTGGCGCAGTGGGCCGCGGTCGAGGCGCTCAACGGGCCGCAGGATTTCATCCCGAAGCACAACAATATCTTCAAAGAGCGGCGCGACCTCTGCGTCTCGATGCTCAATCAGGCCAACGGGCTGCAATGCCCGAAGCCGGAAGGCGCGTTCTATGTCTATCCGTCGTGCTCAGGCACCATCGGCAAGACGGCGCCGAACGGCAAGAAACTCGTAACCGACGAGGACTTCGTCACCGAGCTTCTGGAGACGGAGGGCGTTGCCGTGGTGCAAGGCACGCCGTTCGGCGTCGGTCCGGCGTTCCGCATTTCTTATGCGACCGCGACCACGGCGCTCGAAGAGGCCTGCACGCGCATCCAGCGCTTCTGCGGCAATCTGCGGTAACCAATCCGCAAACGAAAGAGGGCGGCTGCTTTATCATGCAGCCGCCCAATTTTCTTGAACGCGAGTGCTTTCGATCGCGCGCCTAACCGGTCGGCGGCGCGATCTCGTCGAGGCTCTTCTGCCGCGATTCGGGGCCGAGTTGCGTGACCGACACCGCCGCGACGAACAGCAGGGTGGCGAGGCAGGCGAACACCGTCGTCAGGCCCCAGCCGTTCTGCACCCACAGGATCGTCGGCATGATGAATGCAGTGGCCAGCCGGCCGACGCCCGCGGCCCAGCCGAAGCCCGATGCCCGCGCGTTGGTGGGGAACACCTCGGACGCAAAGATCTGCATCGAATTGCCTGCGACCTGGACAAAGAAGATCATGATGAAGCCGGCAACCATGAGCTCGACGGCAGTCTCGGCATTGGCGAACACCATCGCCATCAGTCCCGCCGCGACGAAAGCGCAGACCGACGTGATTTTGCGGCCGAATTTGTCGAGCGCATACATCATAAAGATGCTCGCGCACGGCACCGCGAAGTTCATGGCCAGTGTATATTGCAACGACTTGGTGATGGTGAAGCCCTTGCCGTTCATGATGTTCGGCAGCCAGGCGCCGAGCCCGATAGCGACGCCGAAGAATGCCGTGAAGCAGATCATGCCGGCGACGACGCGGACCGGGAATTTGCGAAACACGACGCTGAACGGGTCGCTCTTGGTGTCGCTCGCCGCGTCGGTCGACAACGGCTGCGTCGGCCCGGCAATGCCCAGCTTGCCGAGCACGTCGAGCGCTTCCTTGCCGCGGCCGTGCGTCGCCAGATAGCGCGGCGATTCCGGCAGCGTGAAGCGGAACACCCAGACGATCAGCGCGCCGACACCGATGACCAGCCAGACCCCTCGCCAGGCATATTCGGGTGTCGTCGCCACGCTGCCGAACAGCAGCACTACCGCCGTTCCGATCGGCCACACGCAGGCGCCGCCGATGAAATGGACGATGGCGAGGATGCGGCCGCGAATCCGCTTGGGCGAATATTCGCCGGCATAAGCGAAGGCGAGCGGTTGCTCGGCGCCTAATCCGATACCGGCGATGAAGCGGCAGACGATCAACAGCGTGACGCTCGGCGCGAACGCGCCGAGAATGGTGAAGATGCCGAACAGCAAAAGGTTGAACTGATAGATGAATCTCCGCCCGAAGCGGTCGGAGAATTCGCCCTGGCCGGCGGTGCCAATAAACAGGCCGAAAATGGTGGCGCTGCCGATGGCTGCAACTTCGGCTCCGGTGGCGAATTTGGACTGCAGGATGAACGGAACCAGCGAGCCGAAGACGGTGAAGTCGATGACGTCGAAGAAATATCCGGCGGCGATGAGGCCGATAATTCTCCGATGAAGCGGCGAGATTTTCGCATCATCCAATGCCGCGCCGACGAAATTCTCGATGGTTTGAGTACCAGGCGCCGCAGCGCCGATTTGCGCTGTCGTAACAGTCGCCATGTCTTCCTCCCCGTGATGCCCCGTCCGGCCGCTTAAGCGGCTCTGTGACGGCTCAGTGTGGAAGGGCGGCATCCCACTGTCAATGTGGTTAAGACGTCGTCGGCTCCGCGCGCCTTGCGAATGCAGCGACAGGGTAAATTCCACAGCGATCGGCGCTTCGCTCGCAACGACATCACGCGCCGTCGAACTGCAAAATATAAAGGCCGGCATTGGAATCGGTCACATACATCACGCCGTCCTTGTCGACGAAGCAGTCGCAGGATTGGACGATTTGCGGCCGGTTCGGGCGCGGATCGTACATGCGCTCGGGGTTCGGCGGCACGTAATAGGCGGTCTCGCGCGGCGCGAACGGATTTTTGATGTCATAGACGCGCACGCCGGCATTGTGCAGCGTGGCGAAGATATATTGCGCGCTGACGAACGCGCCCGGCCGGTTCTCCCAAAGATTATGCGGCCCGAAATTGCCGCCCTTCTTGCAGTAATCCGCCTCGTCCGGCACCGGCATGGTCGCAATGCTGATGGGATTTGACGGCTCGCGCACGTCGAAAACCCAGATGTAGCGGAGCCCGAGCTTGCAGTCGGCGAAATTGGCCTCATCGGCAACGACCAGCAGATTGCGGTCCGGCAGCGGCAGCGGCGAATGGGTGCCGCCGCCGAACGGCGGATCCCAGTTGCGGTGGGACACCATTTTCGGCCGCGCCGGATCGCCGACATCGACGATGGCGAGCCCGCCGTCGCGCCAGGCGCTGTAAGCGAGATTGCCGGCGACCAGGGCGTGATGCAGCGCGTAACGCCTACCCTTCGGCCAGGTCGGCGTCTCGCCGCCGCCGGTCCACATCCCGGGTAGCCAGAATTTGCCGACCACTTCCGGCTTCGTCGGCTCCTTCATGTCGACGATCACCAGGATATGGTCGGAGAATTCCGGCAGGTGAACCGAGACATAGGCGTAGCGCTCGCCGACATACCAGATGCGGTGCGGCCCCAAACCGCCCATCGGCAGGAAGGCGATTTCGCGCGGCGTCTCGGGTTTGGAAATATCGTAGATGCGAAGCCCGCTGGTGAATTTCTGGCCTTCCAGCGCCTGGCCCGACGTGCCGGTAAAATAGGCTTCCTGGCTCACCTGCATGGTCCACACGCTCGGCCCGTTCACCGCGAGCAGAAGGTCGCCGTTCGTCTGCAGATGATGTGCCCGCGTATTCGGCGGGCAGGGCATGAATTGCACCGGCACGGGCTTTGTCGGATCGCGCACGTCGATAATGGTGATGCCGTTGCTAAAGCCGTGGCCGATATAGGCGAAGCCGCGATGCACCATGAGCTGCACGCCATCGCCGCGGCCGCCCTGGTCGCTGTGGCCGAGGAATTTGATGTTATGTGACGCGATGGCGTTCATGGATTTTGCTCCCTGTATAATCCAATCGTAGCCATCATGGCTGGGCTTGTCCCAGCCATCCACGTCTACACCTCCTTCGCTGCCGCAAGACGTGGATGCCCGCGACAAGCGCGGGCATGACGAGGTAGACTTACCGCGCATTCAAGGGAAGAACACGATGACGAACGACAATAATCCGCGCGGCAATTCACACGGCATGATCGCGGTCGACAAGATAGGAACGAAAGTCCTGTTCCTCAATCCTGTGACTTACGAGACCGAAGTCGTGCTCGCCGGCTTTCACCGGACCGTGCATGAGCTGCTGGTCGTGCCGGACACCGGCGGTCAGCCGGCCATGGCTTATGTGCCGATCTTCGGCGACGGCATTCACGGCCGCAATCCCAATCCGCAGCACGAATTGTGCGTGTTCGACCTGCATCGGCGCGCACAGGTCGCCACCATCGACCTTTATCCCTATATCGCTCCGCACACGCTCAAGCTCGGGCCCGACGGCTTCATCTACATCACCTGCGAGAACTCGGCGGTGGTCGCGGTGGTCGATCGCAAGGCCAACAAAGTCATCGAGGCGATCGATTCCGGCTCGACCAACGGCCATCGCCTGATCATCGCGCCGGACGGCCAGCGCCTCTACACCGAAAACGAGGAAGACGGCACGGTGTCGGTGATCGATCTGCCCGGGCGCAAGCTGTTGGGCAAGATCAAGACGCCGCGCCCGCTCGCCGGCATCGCCATCTCGCCCGACGGCGGCACCGTGATCGCGGTCGACGACGCCAAGCCGACGCTGTTTCTGATCGACACGCAAGCGGGCAAAGTGCGCGAAGAGATCGTGCTCAAGGACGTGCCGAAAGCCGCGCAGATCGCGCGCTACGCCCCGGACAACAGTCTGCTTGGCGTCACCAGCCTCAACAGCGACACCGTGAGCCTGATCGATCCGTCGTTCAAAGAGCAGACCGCAATCAAAGTCGGCTCGCAGCCGATGGACATGGCGTTCCGCGGCGACGAACTTTTCGTTGCCTGCCAAGGCGACGGCTCCGTGCACATCATCGATATTCCGGGAAAGCGCGCCAAGGGCAGCTTCAAGGCCGGGACGGGGTGTGAGTCGTTGGGTTTCTTCTAATCAGCTTCATGACGTCGTGGAATTAGTCGCGAAGCCCCGCCGTTCGCCACGGCCGCCGCCTCCCGCCGCTCCTGCTCCTTCAACTGCATCAAAAGCACAAAGAGCTCATGTGATAATTTTTGCGGCGGCTTATAGCGCTCTCTCAGTCTTTCGCCGATCATCGTCTGCATGATCCGGTGCAGCGTCACTGGCTGATCGGATTGGTTTTCAGCGAGGAGTGAAGACTTCATCGCGAATGACCGAGACTAGAGCGCCCCCGAAATGATCAATCGAGGAGCAAGGCTCTTGTTCCGGCGAACCACCGCGCGAAAAGTGATTTTGAGTTGCCGCAGCTCGTGACGTGGATTGAGTGCGGCGAAATCCGGAGCGAAAGCCGGCGAAACGAGGGGAGACGCAGACCTTGTTCTCGCCTATGATGCCGTCGAGTGGCCCATTGGCTGGGCCGGGGGGCTATGGAGCAACTAGATGGTTCGTAAGGCTTTTTCAGTCAATTTAATCAAGGTGGCGGGGGCCGCTGCGGCATTTGCCGCGATGGCCGCGATGCCGGCGGATGCGCAGCCGCGGCGTGTGCAAGTCGGTAAGCTCGCTTGCTCGATTTCGGCCGGCGTCGGCCTCATCGTCGGCTCGCAGCGCAATGTCAGCTGCAATTTCCAGCCCGATGGCGGCCCGCCCGAAGCCTATACCGGCACGATCACCAAAATCGGTCTCGACGTCGGCTTCACCACCGGCGGCGCTATGGTGTGGGGCGTGTTCACCGACACCAATCGTTACGCCGGCATGTTGAGTGGGACTTATGCCGGACTGCAAGCCGAAGCGACTGTCGCCGCCGGCCTTGGCGCCAATGCGTTGCTCGGCGGTTCGAACCGCTCCGTGGCGTTGCAGCCGCTCTCTGTTCAGGGCCAGACCGGCCTGAACGTCGCCGCCGGCGTCGGCGCTTTGGAACTGCGTTACGCGCAATAATTGATAATAAAGAAGGGGCGCCGTCACGCGCCCCTTGACCGCCCCCGCCGTCGCCTGAAACGATAGCTTCCTTCGGCTCGCGACCAAACAGCGATCCGTCTCGGGAGGTTGTTGCGGGAGGTTGTTATGGCAACTAACGGCGGCAATGGCGCAAATAACGGTGCGAGAGCGGGCGGTCCCCGTTGTGTCGCTCTGGTCGGCCCCTTTCAGAGCGGCAAGACCACATTACTTGAAGCAATCCTCGCCCGCACCGGCGCGATCCCGCGCCAAGGCTCAGTCGAAGCCGGCAACACCGTCGGCGATGCCTCCAAGGAAGCGCGCCATCACCACATGAGCGTCGAGCTCACCGTCGCCACGACGACTTTCATGGGCGACGCTTACACATTTCTCGATTGTCCGGGCTCCGTCGAATTCGTTCACGACATGCGCGCGGCGCTGCCGGCGATCGACGCCGCCATCGTCGTCTGCGAAATGGACGAGAAGAAGATTCCGCAGCTTCAGCTCGTGCTGCGCGAGCTCGAAGAGCAAAAAGTGCCGCGCATTCTCTTCGTCAACAAGATCGACAAAGCCGACGCCGGTGTCCACGACGTGCTGAAACTGTTGCAGCCGGCGTCGCGCACCAAGCTGATCCTGCGGCAGATCCCGACCTTCTCCGGCGACATCATCACCGGCTTCGTCGATCTCGCGCTGGAACGCGCCTTTGTCTACAAGGAGCACGCGCCGTCCGAAGTTGTACCGCTTGAAGGCGAGCGCGCCGATCTGGAAAAGACCGCGCGCTTCTCGATGCTGGAAACGCTCGCCGATCATGACGACGAGCTGATGGAGCAATTGCTCGAGGATATTCAGCCGCCGCGCGACAAAGTGTTCGACGATCTGACCCGCGAATTGCGCGACGGCCTGGTCTGCCCGGTTCTGATGGGCACCGCGGCGCGCGCCAACGGCGTGCTGCGGCTGCTCAAGGCGCTGCGTCATGAATCGCCGGGCATCGCCGAGACGGCGAAGCGGCTCGGCATCACCGGTTACGACGCGGTCGCTTATGTGCTCAAGACGCAGAACACGGCGCATGGCGGGAAAATGTCGATCGTGCGCATGCTGGCGGGCCAGGCCGGCGACGGCACGACATTCTTATCCAGCGACAGTGACGAGGCCGGCCGCGTCGCCGGCGTCTTCAAGCTGGTCGGCCCATCAAGTGAAAAGCGCGGCCCGGCGGCGCTCGGCGAAACCGTCGCCTTCGCCAAGCTCGACAAGGCCAAGACCGGCGACACCCTGACGGTGGGCAAGCAGGCCCATGCGGCGATCGCCGAGGTCGAGCCCTATCCGCCGGTGCTGGCGATCGCGATTTCTGCGAAAGAGCGCAAGGACGATGTGAAGCTCGGCCAGGCGCTGAACAAGCTCGCCGAGGAAGACCCCTCGATCACCATCGTGCATAATCCGGAGACGCACGAAGTGGTGCTGTGGGGCCAGGGCGAAATGCATCTGCGCGTCGCCACCGAGCGCTTGAGCGACCGTTACGGCGTCGCCATCGAGCGGCGCACGCCGAGCGTCAACTACCGCGAGACCATTCGCAAGCCGGTCACGCAGCGCGGCCGGCACAAGAAACAATCCGGCGGCCACGGCCAGTATGGCGATGTCGTCCTCGACATCAAGCCGATGCCGCGCGGCGCGGGCTTTACCTTCGAGGACAAGATCACCGGCGGCGTGGTGCCGCGCAATTACATTCCCTCGGTCGAGGAAGGCGTCATCGACGCGCTCAAGCACGGGCCGCTCGGTTTCCCGGTGGTCGATCTGCATGTGGCGCTGACCGACGGCTCGTACCACACCGTCGATTCCTCCGACATGGCGTTCCGCACCGCGGCCCGCATCGGCATCGTCGAAGGCCTGCCGCAATGCCAGCCGGTGCTGCTCGAGCCGATCTATTTGGTCGAAATCTTCTGCCCGAACGATGCGACGGCGAAGATCAACGCGCTGATGTCGGGCCGGCGCGGCCAGATACTCGGCTTCGACACGCGCGAGGGTTGGGACGGCTGGGACGTGGTGCGCGCCATGATGCCGGAATCGGAGATCGGCGATCTCATTGTCGAGATCCGCTCGGCAACCGCTGGCGCCGGTACCTTCACCTTCAAGTTCGATCACATGGCAGAACTGACCGGCCGCACTGCCGACCAGATCATCGCCGCGCGCCGCGCCGCCGAGTAGCGGTCTTCCGTTTATCAGACGTTTTGCAGACCGAGCACGGCCGCGGTGTCGGCGCGCACTTGCCGCGTGAGCGCGGCGTCGTCGATCAGCGAATGCCCGTAGGACGGAATGATCTGCTGCAGCTTGGTCTTCCAGCCGCTATTGAGCTGATTGCCGAAGCACAGTTCGAGGACCTTGATCATGATCGCGGCGGCGGTCGACGCGCCGGGCGAAGCGCCGAGCAGCGCGACCAGCGAGCAGTCCTGCGCCGCGACGATTTCCGTGCCGAATTTGAGGACGCCGCCCTTTTTCGGGTCGCGCTTGATGATCTGGACCCGCATGCCGGCGACTTCGAGCTTCCAGTCCTTCTGCTCGGCGCGCGGATAGAAGATCGTCAGCGTGGCGAAGCGGTCCTTGGGCGATTGCACGACCTGCTCCACCAGATATTCGGTCAGGTCGAAATTGTGCAGGCCGACTTCCATCAGCGGCACGATATTGCCGGGCCTGATCGACATGAACAGATCGAGCAGCGAACCGTGTTTGAGAAACTTTGTCGAAAAACCGGCATAGGGCCCGAACAGGATGTGCCGCTGCGTGCCGATGATACGCGTATCGAGATGCGGTACCGACATCGGCGGCGAGCCGACTGAAGCCATGCCGTAAACCTTGGCGTGATGGCGTTTGCTGATCTCGGGCGAGTCGCAGCGCAGCCAGATGCCGCTGACGGGAAATCCGGCATAGCCGCTTGCCTCCGGAATCCCGGATTTCTGCAAGAGCGGCAGCGCGCCGCCGCCGGCGCCGAGAAAGACGAACTTTGCCGCGGCCGAGATTACCGCGCCGCTCGCCGTGTCGCGCGCCTCGACGCGCCAGCCGCCGCCCTGCTCGCGGTGCAAATGCGTGACGCGGTGCGAATAATGGATAGCGAAGCCGCTTAGCGACTGCAGATAGGCAATGAGGTTGCGGGTGAGCGCGCCGTAATTCACGTCGGCGCCGGTGATCATGCGGGTGGCGGCGACGTCCTCGTTGACGACGCGGCCTTCCATGACGATCGGCACCCATTCGCTCAAGGTCTTCGCGTCTTCGGTATATTCCATGCCCCGATAAAGATGATGTGCCGTCAGCGCGGCATGGCGCTTCTTGAGAAAATCGACATGCGCTTTGCCGTGGACGAAGCTCATATGCGGCACGGAATGAATGAACAGATCCGGCGAGGCGATCGCCTTTTTCCGGATCAGATAGGACCACAGCTGCCGTGACAGATCGAACTCGGTATTGACCTCGAGCGCCTTCGAAATGTCGACGCTGCCGTCGGCGCGCTCCGGCGTGTAATTGAGCTCGCACAACGCGGCGTGGCCGGTGCCGGCATTGTTCCAGGCGTCGGAGCTTTCCAGCGCCGCCCCATCCAGCGTCTCGAAAATCTCGATGCGGAGCGACGGCTCGAGTTCCTTGAGAAATACGGCCAAAGTGGCGCTCATGATGCCGGCGCCGACAAGAATGATGTCAGCTTCGCTGCTCGAAGGCCCGTTCATGGCTGTGTCTCGGATCGATTACTTCGTTGGCTGAAAAGGAACGGCGGCGCCCTGCGCCAGCACGACATAGACGCGGCGCCACGGCTCTTCGTCGACCAATTTCCAGCTGTGGCCGCCGCCGCAGGTATCTTCCGCGAGCAGGATCTCGCCGGGACGCAGGATGAAATGCTGTCCGCCCCGGGTCTGGAAGTCGAGCGTGCCGCTGAGCGTGATGACGAATTGCCGGGTGGGCGCGTCGTGCCATGCGAATTTTCCGCCCGAGGCCGTTTCCTGGAACGACACGTTCGTGACCGGCAGCTTGTCGGTGAGAATGTCGCCGCGCGAGCCGTGCTCGAGCGCGATCACGCCTTCTTCGAAATGGGAATTATCATCGGCTCCGGTCCAAAGGCGCACGCATCTGATCATCGATTCGCCCCGTGATTCGGCCGCAGCGTCACGCCTTGCGCTGGCCGCGGCGCTTCACGACTTGTAAGCTCGGCTCGGGTGGCGTTCGGCCGAATCCGAGCACGCAAAGCAGTTTACACATCGCAGTCTGAAGCAACCATCGTAGATTATCGCCCGCGTGCCGAACAAGCTGGCGCTGGTCCTAAAGTGACGGTTAAGATTCAGTCTTCTCTCGGGAGAAAACGATGAGCGATTTTCGCAAGGAGACCGACAGCCTCGGTGAGGTCGCCGTTCCCGCCGACAAGTTGTGGGGCGCGCAGACCCAGCGTTCACTGGAACATTTCAGCATCGGCCGGGATTTGATGCCGCGGGAAATGATCACCGCCTATGCCATTTTGAAAAAAGCGGCGGCGAATGCGAATCATGCTGCCGGCCGTCTCGACGACAAGATCCACGAGCTCATGGTCAAGGTCTGCGACGAGATTTTGTCCGGCAAGCACGACGGCATGTTTCCGTTGCATGTGTGGATGACCGGCAGCGGCACGCAATTCAACATGAGCCTCAACGAGGTGATCTCGAACCGCGTCTCGCAATTGGTCGGCACGCCGCTCGGCAGCAAGACGCCAGTGCATCCCAATGACCATGTCAACATGTCGCAATCGTCGAACGACACGTTTCCGTCGGCGATGTATATCGCGTCCGCGATGGGCGTGAAGCAGCGTCTCATTCCGGCGGTGAAGGCGCTGCACGCCTCGATCGCGGCCAAGGCCGCCGCGTGGGACGACATCGTCAAGATCGGCCGCACCCACATGCAGGACGCCACCCCGCTGACGCTCGGCCAGGAATGGTCGGGCTATGCCGGCATGCTCGCCGACAATCTCGATCGTCTCGAAGATGCGCTCAAAACCGTCTATCACCTGGCGCTTGGCGGCACCGCGGTCGGCACCGGCATCAATGCCGAGCCGGGCTTTGCCGAGGCGGCGGCCGCCGAAATCGCCAAGCTGACCGGCCTGCCTTTCATCAGCGCGCCGAACAAATTCACGGTGCAGGGCTCCCATGACGCGCTGGTGCAGCTGTCCGGAACGCTGCGCACGCTCGCCGTGTCGCTCTATAAGATCGCCAACGACATCAGGTTACTGTCCTGCGGTCCGCGCGCCGGCTTTGCCGAGCTCATTATTCCGGAAAACGAGCCGGGCTCGTCCATCATGCCGGGCAAGGTCAATCCGACGCAGTGCGAAGCGCTGACCATGGTCGCGGTGCAAGTCATGGGCAACGACGTCGCGGTCGGGTTCGGCGGCGCCGGCGGTTATCTGGAAATGAATGTCTACAAGCCGCTGATGATCTACGACATCATGCACTCGATCACGCTGATGGCCGACGGCTGCACCAATTTCCGCAAATTCATGATCGAGGGCACCGAGCCGAACCGCAAGCGGATCCAGGACTATGTCGACCGCTCTCTGATGCTGGTGACCGCGCTGGCGCCGGTGATCGGTTACGACAAGGCCTCCACGATCGCGCATTACGCGATGGAGCACGAGCTGACGCTGAAGACGGCGGCGCTCAAGCTCGGTTTCGTGACCGAGGCCGAATTCGACCGCATCGTCGATCCGGCCAAGATGGTCAAGCCCTATGTGGCGACGGGTGCGTGAGCAGGCGGGCGGGGCGGGGACTATGCGGCTGAACACCGAGAGACTTTCGACGTGGGATATTGCTTACGCCGTCGACATGGCGCTCGCCTGTCTCATCACTTATTGGATCATGGACGCGGTTTTTTCCCGGTTCGGTCACGGTGCGTCCTCCGACCTGATCGGGGGCCTGTGGGCGATCGTGGCGACCGTCTATGTCTTTCGCGATACCCGCGCCAAGTCGCTGTCGGCGAGCGTCGGGCGGGTGATCGCAACCGGCGTCAGCTTTGCGCTGTGCTTGCTCTATCTCTTGTTGTTTCCCTTTACGCCGATCGGGCTCGCGGCGGTCTTGGTCTGTGGCACGCTCATCATGATGGTGCTGGGCCGGCGCGACGAAATAGGCCTGACGGCGGTGACCACGGCCGTCGTCATGCTGGTCGCGGCGATCGATCCGCACGACGCGTGGCGTCAGCCACTGTTGCGCCTGATGGACACCATGATCGGGATCGCGGTCGGCGTGTCGTGCAAGTGGATTGCCTCATTCGTGTTTTTCAAGATCATCGGCGAGGACGTACGCTAGCCTTTTGCGATAACCCCCATCCTCTTCCGCACAACGGAGACTTGTTCATGCCAGCTTATTGGGTCGCGCGTTCGAAGATCAACGATCCGGTCGAGTACAAGAAATATACCGATCTGGTGCCGGGCATCATCGCCAAATTCGGCGGCAAGGTTTTGGCGCGCGGCGGCAAATTCCAGACCATGGAAGGGCCGGACAAGTTTCAGCGCTTTGTCGTGATCGAGTTTCCGAGTTTCGAGAAGGGCGTCGCCTGTTTCACGTCGAAGGAATACGACGTCGCCGCCGCGTTCCGCCGCAGTGGCGCCGGCGAGGTCGAGACCATTATGGTCGAAGGCGGCGAGCCGACGAAGTGAATCAGCCCGCTTTAGTTATATTCGCGAACTTGATCACCTTGGCCCATTTGGTGGTCTCGTTGGCGATGAGCTGGCCGAATTCTTCGGGCGTCTTCGGCATCGGCACGCCGCCGAGATCGGCGAGGCGTTTTTGCATCTTCGGATCGGCGAGCGCGGCGTTGATCTCGCCGGCGATGCGGCTGAGGATTTCCGGCGGCGTGTTTTTTGGCGCGCCGATGCCCTGCCAGGCGAAGGCTTCGTAACCCGGGACGAATTGCGACACCGGCGGCAAATCGGGCAGCACGGCGAGCTTGTCCGCGCTCGACACCGCGAGCGCCTTGAGGCGGCCGGCGCGGATGTGGTCGATCGACAGGATGACCTGGTCGAACATCACCTGCACCTGGCCCTCGAGCAGATCGGTGATCGCGGGCGCGTCGCCGCGATAGGGCACGTGCAGCATGTTGACGCCGGTCATCATCTTGAACAGTTCGCCGGCGAGGTGCGGGGTCGACCCGATGCCGCCCGACGCCATGTTAAGCTCGCCCGGATGCGCTTTGGCATAGGCGATGAGTTCGGGAACCGAATTGATCGGCAAGGAGGGATGAACGACCAGGACCTGCGGATTGCGATCGATGCCGCCGATCGGCGCGATATCGCGGACCATGTCGAAATCCGGCGCCGGATTGAGCATGGCGTTGACGACGTTGGGATTGGCGATGAACAGCAGCATGTAGCCGTCTGGCGTGGCGCGGGCGACGGTTTCGGCGGCGATGCTGTTGCCGGCCGAGCCGCGGTTCTCGACGACGATGGGCTGGCCGAGCCGCTCCTGCACCATGGCACCGGTCAGGCGCGCGATGATGTCGGCGGTGCCGCCGGCGGGGAAACCGACGATGAGATGCACGGGCCGCGACGGATAAGTGTCGGCGCGGGCGTTACGGATCAAAGCGGGCAGCGCAAGCGCGCTGGCGGCCAGATTCATGAATTGACGGCGCTGGAGCTTTTTCATGGCGGCGCACCATATAGCGCGATGGCGCCCGACGAAAGCGCCTTTATCTTATGCCGCAACGCGCGGTTCGCCGCCGCCGGGCGGCGGAACCGGGACGCCGTCGGCCGAATATTCGTTAAGCTTATTTCGCAACGTGCGGATGGAAATGCCGAGCACATTCGCAGCATGCGTGCGGTTGCCGAGGCAATGTTTCAGCGTTTCCAGGATCAGGTCGCGCTCGACTTCGGCGACGGTGCGGCCGACCAGCCCGCGCGACACCTGTTCGGCGGCAAAGGCGGCGTGCGCAACGGCCGGTGCGCTCTTTTGCTGGTCGAGCCGGACGCCGTCGGGCGTAAGGATCGCTTCGGGCCCGATGTCCTCGCCGCTCGCCATCAGCACGGCGCGGTGCATGGTGTTCTCGAGCTCGCGGACATTGCCGGGCCAGTAGTTCAAGGTCAGCGTGCGGCGCGCGTCTTGCGACAGCAGCCGCGCCGGCACGCCGTTCGCCGCGGTGTATTTCTTGACGAAATAATCGGCGAGTTCGAGCACGTCGGCCGGCCGTTCGCGCAGCGGCGGGATCTTCAGGTTCACCACGTTGAGCCTGAACAAGAGGTCTTCGCGGAAGATGCCCTCGCGCACTGCTTCGGCGAGATTGCGGTTCGAGGTGGCGATGATGCGGATGTCGATCGGCACCGGCCGCGTGCCGCCGACGCGGTCGATCACGCGCTCCTGGATGGCGCGCAGCAGCTTCGCTTGCAGCCGCACGTCGATCTCCGAAATCTCGTCGAGCAAGAGCGTGCTGCCATTGGCCTCCTCGAACTTGCCGATGCGGCGCGCCACCGCGCCGGTGAACGAGCCCTTCTCGTGGCCGAACAGTTCGGATTCCAGAAGCGTTTCCGGAATGGCGGCGCAGTTGACGCAAATCAGCGGCTTCTTTGAGCGGCCGGAGCGGGCGTGCACGTAGCGCGCCAACACCTCCTTGCCGGTGCCGGATTCGCCCGTGATCAGCACGGAAGCTTCGCTCGCGGCGATTTGCTGGGCAAGCTTGACCACGCGCGCGGTGGCGTCGTCGCGATAGATCAGATCGCGGCTGTCATCAGCGACGGCGGCGAGCACGGCGGCGATCAATTCGGCGTCCGGCGGCAGCGGGATGTATTCCTTGGCGCCGGCCTGGATGGCGGCGACCGCGGCGCGGGCGTCGGTCGCGGTGCCGCAGGCGACGATCGGGGCGTGGATGCGTTCGGCCTCGAGCGCCGTGACCAGCGCGCGGATGTCGATGGCGACATCGACCATCAGCAGGTCGGCGCCGCGGCCCGAGCGCAGCACGGCAAGCGCCTGGCTGTTGTCCGCGGCGTGGGTGACGAGCGCGCCCTTTTCCATCGCGATCTTGGTCGCGGTGGTGAGTTGGCCATTGAGTGTGCCGACGATCAGAAGGCGCATGGGAAGTCTCCAGTCTTATCTCTCTCGCCGCGCCACAGCGGGGCGAGGCCGACGAAGGCGGTGACGTGGCGCTGCGGGTGTCGCGACATCACGAGCGCTCCGCTTTGATGATTTCGGTCATGGTGACGCCGAGCTTTTCTTCCACCAGCACGACTTCGCCGCGGGCGACCAGGCGGTTGTTGACATAGATGTCGATCGCTTCACCGACCTTGCGGTCGAGTTCGAGCACGGCGCCGGGGCCGAGCTTGAGAAGATCGCCGATATCCATGCGGGCGCGGCCGAGCACGGCGGACACCTGGACCGGCACATCGAATACCGCTTCGAGATCGGAGGCGATGCGATTGACCGGCCCATCGGCACCTATCAAGGGCGCCGATTCGATTGGCGCGTCGCCGCCTTCAAGGTCGGGTAGCGGGACTTTGCTGTCCTCACTCATTGTTTCATCTCCTGAACTCGTTCTCGAGTAAATCGTGGGCGTTACCGTGGCTGGGGTGTGTGTCGGCCCGATCGTCGGCGCTGGGCGGCGTTTCCTGCTGTTCCGCAGCGCTGCGGCGCGGCTCAAGGCCGGCGAAATTGCGCCGCGCGCCGATATAGCCGGCGACCGCTTCGCCGATCACCGCCCCGGCGGAGGCGCTGTCCCGATTGATGCCGCCGTCGGCCCACTCGATGCGGCAATCGCCGATCGCGATATCGGGCTCGGCGAGCACCACCAGGCGGCCTTCGAAAGTGCGGGCGCGGGCGATGTCTTCGAGCTTGTCCTTGGCGGCGGCATAGACCGCGTCGTTGACGCGCACGACGATGTGCGGCGCCGCGATCAGTTGGCGGAAGCAATCGCTCGCCAGCGCCGAGATTTCGGCAAACGGCTCGCGTGCCACCAAAGTCGGCGCCAGCTTGCGCGCCACCGCGACCGCGACCTCGACCGCCTCGCATTCAAGGCGCGCCTCGATCGCCTGCAGCGCTTCGCTCGCCGCCGCGATGCTCTTGGCGATTGTTTCGAGCGTTGCGGCGATCCGGCGATCCGACTCGACCTGGGCGTCGTTCTGCGCCTGCGCATAGCCGCGCTTGTGGCCCGCGGTTTCGGCCTCGGCGAGCTTCACCTCGTGCTCGGCGAGCGTGATCATCGGCTCGACCGGCTTCTTGAGGCCGCCGGCGAAGTCGGTGTCGAACAGGAATTTTGTCGGTGCCGTCATACCCATAGCCTCGACCAATCTGGCCTCAATAAATCAGCTCTTCTTCGCCGCGGGACTTGGAGATGATGATTTCGCCCTTGGCGGCAAGATCCTTGGCGAGATTGACGAGGAGCCCCTGCGCCTCGTCGACGTCGCGCAGCCGCACCGGACCCAACGCTTGCATGTCGTCGAGCAGCATCTTGGCGGCGCGCGAGGACATATTCTTGAGGAAGAATTGGCGGACCGGCTCGGCGGCACCTTTGAGCGCGATGCCGAGCTTGTCCTTCTCGATATGGCGCATCAGCGTTTGCGCCGAACCGGTATCTAGCTTGGTCAGATCATCGAACGTGAACATCAGCGTCTTGATGCGCTCGGCGCTCTCGCGGCTGTCTTCTTCGAGCGCGGTCAAGAAGCGCGTCTCGGTCTGGCGGTCGAAATTATTGAAGATCTCGGCCATGGCCTCATGTGCGTCGCGGCGCCGCGTTTGCGACAAGCTCGACATGAATTCGGTGCGTAGCGTCATCTCGAGGCGTTCGAGAACTTCCTTCTGCACCGCCTCCATGCGCAGCATGCGGTTGACGACGTCGAGCGCCAAATCCTCCGGCAGAATGGCGAGCACGCGCGCGGCAGGTTCCGGCCCGATCTTCGACAGCACCACGGCGACGGTCTGCGGATATTCGTTCTTGAGGTAATTGGCGAGAACCTCTTCCTGAACGTTGGAGAGTTTTTCCCACATATTGCGGCCGGCGGGGCCGCGGATTTCTTCCATGATGTTGCCCACCCGTTCGGGGGGCAGATATTGCTGCAGTAGCCGTTCGGTCGCCTCGTAATTGCCCATGATGGCGCCCGAGGCCGACATGCGCGACACGAATTCGAGTAACAGGTTCTCGACCAGTCCGGCTTCAATCGTGCCGATCGTCGACATCACCACGGAAATCTGACGCAACTCCTCGTCGTCGAGCAGGTTCCAGACTCTGGAACCGTGCTGTTCGCCGAGCGCCAGCATGAGGACCGCCGCACGTTCGGGTCCAGTCAGTTGGCGCTTTTGCACGCCTTCCGGCAGATTGCTGGCGAGAGTCGCCAGCAATCCGGCAACCTCCCGCTGGGCGGCCTCGTTGGGCTGTTTGTCGGTGGGTGTGTCGGGCATGGTTTCGGGCGTGTGCGCGATCAGGCGGCCGGCATTTCATGCAGCCAGTGACGGATAATGGCGACGGTTTCTTCGGGATTTTTGTCGGCGAGCTCACCCACCTTCTGCACCGATTGCGCGTGGACCTGGCCCTGGATCTGGGCGATGTCGATCATCTTGGCGGCGATGCTGGGTTCGTTCGCCTTGGATGGGTCGATGTCGGAGCCAGCAACCGCGCCGACGGTTCCGGGGAGGAATTCGCCCGATGCCGCCGCCGCTTTCGGCTCTTCCGGCGTCACCACGCGCCGCACCAGCGGCCGCACCACGAACAGCAGCACCACGAGGCTGAGAATGCCCATCACCACCATTTCGATGGCGCGCATGATGTCGTCCTTGGTGAAGTGCATCGCGTCGAGCCAGCCGGTCGGCTCGTTGATCGTCATCGTCGGCGTCTCGGCGAAGCGCAGATTGACCACGTCGACCTGATCGCCGCGCTTTTGGCTGAAGCCGATCGCCGAGCGCACCAGCGTCGCGATCTGATCGAGGTCCTCTTTGCTGCGCGGCTGATAGGTGGCGTCACCCTGGTCGTTCTTGCCGTAGGTGCCGTCGACCAGCACCGCGACCGAGAGACGGTTGACGCGACCGCCTTCGATCACCTCGGTCTTGGTGGTTTTCGAAATCTCGTAATTGACGATTTCTTCCGATTTCCGGCTCTGGTCGCGCGCTCCGCCGGTGTCGGTCGGCGGCTTCTGGGCGGCGCTCGGCAATTCGTTGCCGACGGTGACTTGCTGGTTGTTGTCGCCCGACGCCGAGGTCTCCTCGCGGGTCTGGCTCGAGCGGATGACGCGGCCTTCGGGATCGTATTTGTCCGAGGTCTGCGTGATGCGGTTGAAGTCGAAATCGGCGTTGACCTGGACGCGCGAATGCCCGGGGCCGACCACCGACGAAACGATCGCCTCGACCTGCTGACGCAGATGCTTTTCGTAAGCTCCCTGCCGCTCGTCGGCGCTGACATCGCTCCCCGTCATCGGGTCGGTCGCGCCGTCGGCGAGCAATTGTCCCTGTTCGTCAACGATCGAGATGCGCTGCGGGCTCAATCCGTTGACGGCGGTGGCGACGAGGTGGCGGATGGCACGCACCTGCGCCGGTGCGAGAGAGCCGCGTACTTTGAGCACGATCGACGCGGACGGATCGACCTTGTCGCGCGAAAATAGCGGCCGTTCGGGCATGACCAGGTGCACGCGCGCCGCCTCGACGTGGTCGAGGCCCTGGATGGTGCGGGCTAGCTCGCCTTCGAGCGCGCGCAGGCTGTTGATGTTCTGCACGAAGCTTGTGGTGCCGAGCGCATCCGATTTGTCGAAAATCTCGTAGCCGACGCCGCCGCCCTTGGGCAGGCCGTTCTCGGCGAGCGTCATGCGCAGCCGCGCCACCCGATCCGTCGGCACCATGATGATGTTGCCGTCATTGCGCAGCTGGTAGGTGACACCTTCGCGGTCGAGCTGCTTGGCGACGGCGGCGGAGTCTTCCAGCGACAGATCGGTGAACAGCGGCGTCATTTGCGGGGTCGTGACCCGCATGATGACAAAGGCAAAAAAGCCGATGAGCGCGATGGTGACCGCGGCCATCGCGGCGATGCGCGCACCGCCGAGTGTCTTGGCAAACTCGATTAGACCTTGCACCGAGCCTTCCCCCGCGGAGCGAAGCGACGCCGTCGCGCTTCACTCGGCAAGATTTGCCCGGTTGATGGTTAGCGCCCGGTTAATAAATCGGGCAGGCGCGCACAAAACTGCCGCGGCCGGCAAAGCCGAACAAAACCGCCAGATCTGTTAAGCGAGTGTTACTGGCGGTACTGCTGGATGCGGGTCGTGCGCAGGCCGGCGAGGCCATGCTGGTCGATCGAATATTGCCAAGACAGGAATTCCTCGACCGTCAAAGTATAGCGGCTGCACGCCTCTTCGAGCGAAAGCAAACCGCCGCGGACGGCCGCGACAACTTCCGCCTTGCGTCGAATGACCCAACGTTTCGTCCCTGGCGCCGGCAGATCGGCAATCGTCAGGGGTGAACCGTCCGGCCCGATCACGTATTTAACCCTCGGGCGATGGGGTTCGGTCATAGCAACTCTCACCAACTCGACTACTTCACAGAGGCCGACCATACGCACGCCCGCTTAAAATTTGCCTAAGCGGTGGGTACAATTGGGCGCAATCTGCCGGGCAGAGGGCGTGAGGCCGCTTTTTTTTGGCGAAAGAGCCAACCGGTCCGAAGCCGGCGAGGCACAGCGCGGCCTCGCTAGAGGATCGAATTGAGCGTGCTTAGCGCCGAATTGAGGCTGTTCAGGCTGGTGCTCAGCCCGCTGAGGCTGCTCAATGTGCTGTTATTGACCGATTGGACGGCGCTCATCGGGTAATCCTGTCCACCGACAACGAGCTGCGGCGGGCTCTTGCTGAGGTCGACGCCGCTGACGGTGCCCTGGACCTGCGAGGACACCGTGACCGCCTGGCCGCTGGCGCCGGTCGCGGTGACCCCGATCGTGTACTGGCCGGCGGGCCAGGTCTGGCCGGTCGTGCCGGTGCCGTTCCAGGTATAGGTGTTGTTGCCGCTATTCAGCGACACGGTTCCCGTATAGACGGTCGTGCCGCTCGAATTCTTGATCGTGACATTGCCTGTCGCTGGCCCCGCCGAATTCAGGTTCCAGCTTGCCGGCGTGGTCGACGACAGCGGCGACGACGTGCCGTTGAGGGTGACGCTGGCGCCGAGCAATTGCATTGCCGAGGACGCTTCGCTGGTCTGCTGCAGCGAGATCAGCGTCTGCATATTGGTGTTCATGTCCACCTGCTGCTGCACCGAGGCGAACTCGACCAATTGCTGGGTGAATTGATTGGTATCGAGCGGAGAGAGCGGGTCCTGGTTCTGCAGCTGGGTCGTCAACAGCGTCAGGAACGAGTTGAAGTTGCCGGCGAGCTGGTCGAGGCCCGAATTGGTGGTGCTCGCCGCGTTCGAACTGCTCGAATTCGTCGCATTGGCGGTGTTCGTCGTGTTGTTGGTGACGCTGGTGGTCATGATCCGTCCTCAAACAAAAGCTGTTGGCGCATACTTTTGGCGCATTGGCGCCGTTCACACGCGAATATCGAGCCCGCCGCGCAGGTTCAGGCGCGAGTAGATCTGTGTCGTGTCGACGGCTGATAAGCTTGAATCCGGGATGACAAGCTGCTGCGTGCTCGACTGCGCGCCGTTGCCGTTCTGCCCGAAATTCTGGTTCTGCTGGCCGGTGAAGGATTGATCGCGCAGCGAGAACTGCATGCCGCTATCGGAGGTCTTGAGCCCTGCCTGCTCGAGCGCGCGCTCGAGCTGCGGCTGCTGGTTCTGCAACAGATTGAGCGTGTCCTGACGGTCAGCGGTGATGTGAGAGGTCACCTGGCCGTTGCTGTCGACGTCGAGACGCACCTCGATGCGGCCGAGCTCGGGCGGATCGAGGCGGATATCGAATTGATTGGAGCCGGCCTGCGCGCGCGAGGCGATGGCGACGGGAAGTCCGGAGATCGATACGGTCGGCACGGCCGCCGTGGCGGAGGTTGTCGCCGTAGTTTGAGTCGTGGCGACGGGTGCCGCGGCGATACCCAGCGTCGGGACGTCGGTGGTGGCCGCCTTGGTCGCGATGGATGCGGCTTGCCCCGTCGATCCGATGCCGTCGGCTGATCCGGTGCCGGGGAGACCGCCACCATGCGTCGTCGTGATCGTGGCGCTCGCCTGCGTGTTGGTGTCGGCTTGGGCCGTTGCATCCGTCCGGTTCAGCACTTGCTGGAAACTGGCCGGCGTTGGCGCGCCGTTGGCGGGCCCCGCTTGAGGTTGCGATGCAGAGGAATCGGCGACGGCATTCGCGGCGTCGGTGGTAGCCGTCGTCTGTGCCGAAGTGGTGTCGGCGCTCGCAGTGGCATTGGTGCCTTGCGCCGTGCCGTCATCTTGATTTCCGCCACCCGGCGTGACGACTTGCGCGCGTGCCTTGGCCTGCGTGCCGATTGCGATGTTCGACGTCGAATTCGCGGCGGAGGCCGGCGTGCTGTCTATGGCGATGTTGGTAATAATGACCGTTGCGACTGCCGCAGCCGTCGGGTCCGACGCATTGCTGTCAGGTTGATTGTTGCTGGAGTCCTTGGACTTCTTCGCCGGTCCCGATGTGCCTGGTGTCGTCGCGTCGGTATTTTGCACAGTCGTGGCCGCGGCGATGATCGCTGCCGCCGCCGTCGCGCCTGCGGTGGCGTTGGCATTGGCGTTGGGGTCGGGCTGCGGCGCGTTGTTCGGCGGTGCCGCGCCGTTTACCGGAGTGGCCTGATTCGTTGCGTTTGGGTCCGGATTCGCGGTCGCGGCGGTGCTCGGCGCTTGAGAGGCGGGGACCGAAGACGTGCCGTTATTCGCATTTGCGCTCGAGGACGAAGCGTCGGATGGGGTGCCGTTCGGCTGCCGCGCGCCATTGCCGTTCTGCGCGCTCGCGCCGGAAGAATTCGCGCCGGTCGTATTTCCTGTCGGCTGTTGCGGTCCGGTCGTCGTGCTTGAGCCGGTGCTCGAACTATTGCCGCTGTGGCCGCCGTTTGTGCTGTTGTCGCCTTGGCTGCCACTGCCGGCCGAACTGTTCGTCGATGCGGGTGTCTGCTGCGGCGGGGCCGGCAGCGGATTGGCCGGTGCTGGCGGGACATTGGCCGGCCCGGATACGCCGGCGTCGAGCAAAGCCGCGAATGGCTGGGTGCTGATGTTTTGGCTTTGTGCCGACGCCTGCGCGGGCGACGCTGAAATCAGCGAAGCCGCGGCGGAGGCGCTGGGTATACTCGGCACGCTTGGCACTTTGGGACTCCGGGAAGCGACATTAGTAGTGCTTGCAACCGGCGGGCCAGCGTGGCGATCTCAATAAAAGTCAAATATTTCAATTACTTAAGTTCATGGACGGCGGGCTGGCCGCGGCAAGCTTTACGCGGTGGGCGGCAAAATTTGCCTGTTTCCACCTAAAACAAGGCTTTCCGCGGTGATTTCCTCCGGTCAGTCCGGCGTGAACAGCGGGTGGAAGCGTGCTTCGGCCATGCTCCGACTATGCTTCGACCATGGCGAACCGCCGGAACGCACCTTATAATATTGGCCGATCAACATGATGCTTGAGCGCCGACGGGGCGCAAAGACCTGCGAAAACGCGGCCACATGGCTTTCCTGAAAATATTGGCATGCTGAACACATTGGATATCGAGGGCCGGCCGTCCGACACCCGGGTCGTCGTCGCCATGTCGGGCGGCGTCGATTCCTCGGTGACCGCCGCGCTTCTGGCCGATGCCGGCTATGACGTGGTCGGCATTACGCTGCAACTCTACGACCATGGCGCGGCCACCCACCGCAAGGGCGCTTGCTGCGCCGGCCGCGACATTCATGATGCGCGCGCGGTCGCGGAGCGGATCGGCATTCCCCATTACGTCCTCGACTACGAGGACCGCTTCAAGGAAGCGGTGATCGATCGGTTCGCGCAGAGCTATGTCTTAGGCGAAACGCCGGTGCCGTGCGTCGAATGCAATCAATCGATCAAGTTCCGCGATCTGCTCGAAACCGCGCGCGAACTCGGCGCCAAAGTCTTGGCGACCGGCCATTACGTCGCCTCGCGCACTTTGCCGGGCGGCGGCCGCGCGCTTTATCGCGCCCGCGAGACCGAGCGCGACCAGAGCTACTTCCTGTTCGCGACGACGCCGGCACAGCTCGATCTGCTGCGCTTTCCGCTCGGCGACCGCACCAAGGCGGAGACGCGCGAGCTTGCGCGCCGTTACGGTCTTGCCGTCGCCGATAAGCAGGACAGCCAGGACATCTGCTTCGTGCCGACCGGACATTATGCCGAGGTGATCGAGCGGCTGCGGCCGGGCGCTTCCGGCCCGGGCGACATCGTCGACCTCGACGGCCACGTGCTGGGTGGGCACGACGGCATCATTCATTTCACCATCGGCCAGCGGCGCGGGCTCGGCATCGCCACGGGCTCGCCGCTTTATGTCGTGCGGCTCGACGCCGATTCGCGGCGCGTCGTGGTCGGCCCGCGCGAAGCGCTGCGCACGCGCCGCGTCCGTCTGCGCGACGTCAATTGGCTCGGCGACAGGGCGATCGCCGAGGCGATCGAACGGCATCCCGAAGTCTTCGTGAAAGTCCGCTCGACGCGGCAGCCGCAGCCCGGCTGGCTGCATGCCGGCACATCTTTCATCGAGGTCGAACTGGCCGGCGGCGAAGATGGCGTGTCGCCGGGCCAGGCTTGCGTGTTCTACGATGCGGCCGAAGGTCAGGCCCGCGTGCTCGGCGGCGGGTTCATTGCCAGCACGGTGGCAATGACGGCCGGCGTGAGCAGAGCCGACGCCGAAATGGTCAGTGCGGCAAATACGCGTTGAAGTGTGTTGGCGCGTCGAGATGTTGTCGCGTTGAGGCGTTGTAACGGGGGCGAAGGTGGGGGCTGACCTCGATAAGGACGGCGTCGCCAAAGCCTATGCGCGCTGGGCCCCGATCTACGATTTGGTGTTCGGCGCCGTGTTCGATCGCGGCCGCAAGGCGTCAATCGCCGCGGCCGAACGGATCGGCGGCCGTATTCTCGAAGTCGGCGTCGGCACCGGTTTATCGCTGCCCGATTATTCCTGGTCGAACCGATTGATCGGCGTCGATCTCTCCGCACCCATGTTGCGCAAAGCCAAGGAGCGCGTCGCAGAACACCGGCTGACCCATGTCGACGGCCTCGCGGTGATGGATGCGCAGAATCTCGGATTTCAGGACTCGTCGTTCGACGTCGTCGTCGCGCAATATGTCATCACCACGGTACCGGACGCGGAAGCGACGCTCGACGAATTCGCGCGCGTCACCAGGCCCGGCGGCGAGATTATTTTGGTGAACCATCTCGGCGCCGAGGACGGCTTTCGCGCCGCCTATGAGAGCGCGTTCGCGCCGATCGCGCGCCAGCTCGGCTGGCAAGTCGGCTTCCGCTTTAAGCGGCTCGAACAATGGGCTGAGCGCCACGGCAGTGTAAAACTCGTCGAGCGGCGTCCGATGCCGCCGCTCGGGCATTTTTCGCTGATCCGGTTTGGCAAGCTTGGCCGCAGCACGAACTAGAATTTAGCGCCTGCAAAAAATCAGCCGCGGCGTTCCGCTTCCCAGTGACCGGAACATTGCGACGTCGTTGAACGGCCGCTCCAATGTCCGTCGCCGTAATCGCCGGAGAGCTGGCCGGAGCCGTTGGCATATTGATCGCCGTAGCGGACGCCGACGCTGACATTGCCGCGGCCGTCGACATGCCCGGACACATTGAAGGAGGGGTCGTCGTAATAAATTTTGCCGTCGGCGATGCGCAGCGCATAGCGATAGCCGCGGTCGCAGGTGCCGGAATCGGTCACGATCAGGACGCTCCAGGTTCCGTCATAGGGGCCGCGGGCGAAGGCCGCCGGCGCAGTCCAAGGCGCGGCCCATAATGAAGCCCCAAGCACGGCGGCCGTCAGGCTAGCCGCAATGATGCCCGGTTTTTCGATGGCCATGCTGTCTCCTATGGGGTTGCCGGCGCGCAATTTGGGCGCTTTATCTTACTTTCCGGTTGCCGGGACCTTTGGTCACCTTAGATCGCCTTGGGTCTTGGAAAGACCGGAAAACTACCCTAAATCTTGCCCCGCCGGCGCCGGATTCAAGGCCCGCCGGCTCTATCTGCGATGGCGGAGTAGCTCAGTTGGTTAGAGCAGCGGAATCATAATCCGCGTGTCGGCGGTTCAAATCCGTCCTCCGCTACCAGCACTTCAAAAACTTGGCGTAGTGGCTTCCGGTCGACACGGACGGGCCGGTCAAGGGCAGCCTATTCCGGATCGGCGGCCCGTCGGCGAAGGCGGACGACACGAGCACGCATGCGCAACGCGTGCTGCTGTGCGGACCCGCAAACAAACGAGGCGTAATCCCTATTCGGCAGCTTCGCGGGCGACGGTTTCTGCCCGCAACAGCGGCTGGATCGTGCATGCCTCGTCCCACGTTCGCATCCGCAGTGACCGGGCGAATTTGCCGACGCCGTCGGTTTCGGCACAGAGCAGTCCCAGTTCGACAATTTCCTCTTCGGTGAAGTGGGCCTTGAGGTCGGCATAGACCTCATCGCTGTCGATCGCATCGTCGCCTTCCTTGAAACGGGTGGCGAAGCGAAGCGCGGCGCGCTCGCGCGCGTCGAACAGCGGACTCGTCTCGAAGTCCATTGTCGCCATGAGCTTCTCTTCGGTGAGCCCGGATTCGGAGGCGATGCGCGAGCGTACGGTGGAACAGTAGCCGCAGCCGTGTTTCATCGAAATCAGAACGCGGCACATCTCCTTCAACGGCACCGCCAGCACGCCGCCATTGAGGAGCTCGTTCCAGTGCCGCAACCAGTTGCGGCCGGCTTCGCTGCGCACATAGATCCTGGCGCAAAGCGGATCGGGAGCGCCGTTGTGCTCGGCGGATGCGATCAGCAGGCGTTGCGTACCTGTGGCTTCATGGTCCGTCAGCGGACGGATTCGCGGCTCTGACATCGGCGCCTCCCTTGCGACGCCTAATATATACGAATCCGTGCTTCGCTACCACCTCTCCGCGCTCACGCGCCGCAAACAGTCGCCGCTGAAGATCCGCGACATCAATGCGGCTTCGCGGTTTCCGGCCGCGCGGCGCCGTCGGCCAATTGGCTGAGCCGGCGCACGGCTTCGGTCGCCTCCTCGGTGGTGAGGCTTGCATAGCCGAGCCGAAGTCCGCGCTGGTCGAAGGGCGCGATCGCGAACGAGCGGGACGGCAGGAAGCGGACATGGCCGCGCGGCACGCCTTGCTCGATCGCGTCGAGCACTGAAGCGTCGCGGAACGTGATCCAGAACGCCAAGCCGCCGTCCGGTATTTTGAAATCGACGAGGCCTGTGAAGTTTTTCTCAAGGAGCTGCGCGAAGGCGTCCCGCCGCTTGAGATAGACCTGCAGCGCCTTGCGCGAATGGCGATGCAACTCACCCGACTCGATCAGTTCCGCCACCGCCAATTCCGTCGGCGCATTGCCTTGACGATCGATGATGACCGTCTCGTTCGCCATCAAGCGGATGACGTCGGGGGCCGCCGCGACATAGCCGATGCGCAGCCCCGGCAGTAACAGCTTCGACATCGAGCCGATATAGACCGTACGGCGCGGCGCGTAGCTCGCCATCGGCAACAGCGGCTGCTGCTCGAAATGGAATTCGTGATCGTAGTCGTCCTCGATGATGGCAAAGCCGAATTGGCTCGCCAGATCGAGGAGCCGCAAGCGCCGCTGCGGCGTCAGCGACACCGTGGTCGGGAACTGATGATGCGGCGTCAGATAAAGCGCGCGCACTTTGTGCTTGCGGCACAGCCGCTCGACATCGGCGACATCCAAGCCGTTGTCGTCGAGCTTGGCGCCGACGACGGTGGCGCCGACGGCGCGGAACGCCTGCCAGGCGGGCGCGTAGCTCAACGCCTCCACCAAGACGGTTTCGCCGGGCCGCACCAGAATTCTCGCCGCCAGAAAAATCGCCATCTGGCTGCCGCGGGTGATGCAGATATTGTCGGCACTGGCGACGAGGCCGCGATGCGTCATCAGCATGTTGGCGATGGTCTCGCGCAAGATCGGCGAGCCGCGCGGATCGCCATAGCCAAGCCAATTGCCGCGCACCGCCTGCCGCAACGCCGTGCGGTAGGCGCGCGACAGCACGTCCGGCGACAATAGCCGCGCATCCGGCGCGCCGTCGTCGAAGGTCAGTTGCGTGCTCTCGACGAAAGCAGGCCATGGGTCTGTCGCCGCACGGATCTTGAATTCTGGAGCGGTGCCTTCGGGGCCGGTGTCGGGCTGCAGAATCGGCGCCGGCCGCGGCGCGAGCTCCGGTAGCGAGCTCGACACGATCGTTCCTCGCGTCCCGTCGGAGGCGAGCCAGCCCTGCGCGATCAGGTCGTCGTAAGCGATGACGATGGTCTTGCGGTTGACCCCGAGCGTGGTTGCGAGTTCGCGGCTGCTCGGCAGGAAAGTGCCGGGCACCAGCCGGCCGCGCTGAATGTCGTGGATCAGCGCCTGAACGATCTGCTGATAGACCGGAATGCTTCGCCGCCTGTCCACACGCTCGGCAAGGCTGATTTTCCAAGGCCGCAGCACTGGACCCCTCCATCAGTCATTCTTGGACCTTTTCCATGGTCCACGGTGCCCATAGGCTTCCGGCCAGTGACTTGGCAAGTGGTTTGGCAAGGAGTTCGCCAAGGAATCGTGCAAAGACCATGCCTTTGGTTACTCTCAGCCGCACCGGCAGGAGCTTCGCGGTCAATCAAGGCGAGGTGATCCTCGACGCGGCGTTGCGCCAGGAAATATGGCTGCCGCATGCGTGCCGCGGCGGGATCTGCGGCAGCTGCAAGGCGACTGTCGCTGCCGGCAGCATTACTTATGACGAAGCATCGCCGGCGCTGATGCGGCGCGCGTCACCTCGCACCGACGCATTTTTGTGCTGCGCCAAAGCGCTCGGTGACGTCACGCTCGATGTCGCGGAACTGCCGGCGCGGCCGATCGGCACGATGTACCGGCGGCCGGCGCGCGTCGCCGCTATCGTAAAGCCCTCGCCCGATGTCGCGGTTGTGACGCTCAAGCCGCCGCCGAACGCGGCGATCCGGTATCGGCCGGGCCAATACATTTCCCTCGTCGGCGACGACGGCCGTCTGCATGCGTTCTCGATCGCGAATGCGCCGCGGGCGGACGGCACGCTCGAGCTTCACATCGGGCGCATTCCCAATGGACGCTTCACCACGCATGTGCACGAGCATATGCGGGCGCGCGACATCGTGCGCTTCGAGGGGCCGTTCGGCGAATTCGGATTTTCCGACGCGGCAGGGTCCGAGGCCGCACAGCGCCCCACCATCCTTCTCGCCGGCGGAACCGGGATCGCGCCGATCAAGGCGATGCTTGAAGCGGCCGCACCAATGGCGACGGAACGCAAGCTGCATGTCTATTGGGGCAGCCGCCGCCAAGAGGGGCTTTATGCTCTCGACGAGATCGCAGCGAAAACGGGTGTGCGCGTGACACCTGTTGTCTCCGAACCGTCCGGTTCGGACGAATGGCGCGGCCGCGTCGGGCTCGTGCATCGCGCCGTGATCGAGGATTTTTCCGACCTAACGCCGTTCGACGTCTATGCCTGCGGGAGTCCGGGCCTGATCGACGCGGCGTTTCTCGACTTCACGCGGCGCGCCGGGCTGCCGCCGGATCGCTTTTTTGCCGACGCTTTCCACAATGCGGGCACGGTCCCGCGTGTGGTCAGCGCCGCGGGGTAATGCCGGGCCACCAGGAGACGTGTCAGGAGACGTGTCATGCCAGCAAATTCGTCAACAAATTCGCCGACAATTTCCGATCTCTTTGTCTACCCGATCAAATCCTGCGCCGGTGTTCGCATGAAGGAAGTTTCCATCGTGCCGACCGGATTCGAATTCGATCGCAATTGGATGGTGGTGGATGCCGACGGCGCCTTCGTGACGCAGCGCGAAAATCCGACGCTGGCGCTGGTGAAGCCGCAGCTCAACGGCGGCATCATCCTGTCCGCGCCGGGCATGGAGCCGCTGCATCTGTCGGCGAATGGCGGCGGCGAGCCGGTCACCATCACGTTGTTCGGTGAAAAGCACGGCGCCGTCTCGACCACGGCCGATGCCGACGCCTGGTTCAGCAAATATCTCGGCGGTGCGTTCCGACTGGTGAAATGCGATCCGGCGACGCTGCGCCAAGGCGGCGTGCAATATCCGGAACGCGATGCAGCGCCGACGAGCTTTGTCGACAATTACGGCATCCTTGTCATCTCGCAGGCTTCGCACGCCGCCTTGAATCAAAAACTGCCGCAAGCCGTGCCGATGAATCGGTTCCGGCCGAACCTGGTCGTCACCGGCATCGACGAACACGAAGAAGATTATTTCACCAATGCCCGCTGCGGCGACGTTGCGCTGCGCTTCGTCAATCCGTGCTTCCGTTGCAGCCTGACCTCGATCGATCAGCAAAGCGCGACGCTTGGGCTCGATGTTCTGCCCACGCTGTCGACCTATCGGTATGACGACGCGGCCAAGGGCGTGAAATTCGGCGCCTACGCGGCGATCAGCGGGGGCGTTGGTTCTCTCCTCCGTGTCGAATCCGATCTCGACGTGGACTGGAGCTTCTGACGCGGCCATTTTGGCGGAGCATGATCTTTTCGGAAAACCGGTTTCCACCCTCGGATCAACTCCGAGGGCAGGCATTTTCCGGATCATGCTCTGGGCCCGCCGCGCATACGGCTGCGCTGTCCTGATCCTGCGCTGCGGCCTGGACGGCAGATCGGTTTATTCGCCTTTGATTCACGTTGCCTTCGCGCCAAAAGCGCGCTGGGCCGCCCTATGGCGCGGCCGCGCGCGGGTGCACGCAATGTAAGCGTGGACACGTCCCGTTGGACCCCATGTCATTTGAAAACTGGATGTGTTGACCGGTCCATCCCCACAATAGCCTCCAATCTAGGCCTGCCGCACGGTGGTCTTGAGACCGGGCTCGGACGTCGAAGGGCGCAGGACAAGTCGTCCATTCAACGGAGCCTATGGTCATGCCTAACGTCGCGCTGAAACCGAACTGTCTAAGCTTCACTGAAGTATTGGCGCAAGCAGTTGCGCTGATCTCTCCCACGATGACGGCAGCTCTGATCATCCCGGTGATGTATTCGAACACCGGCGATTGGAGCTGGATGTCCTATGCCTTGGGCACCGTCATGCTGCTGTTCGTCGCCTACAATCTCAATCAATTCGCCAGCCGTTCCACCGGGGCCGGATCGATGTATGCCTATATCTGCCGCGGCCTTGGCGTCACCGCCGGCGCGGTCGGCGGCTGGTCGCTGATCTGGGCCTATCTCGGCATTTCGATCGCCGGCGCGACCGGCTTCTCGATCTTCGCCGATACGCTTCTGAAAATGGTGGGCCTGAACGTGCCGCCGGTCGCGCTGTTCGCGGTTTGCGTGGCCACGTCCTGGTATTGCGCCTGGAAGAACGTGAAGCTCTCGGCCATACTGATGCTGGTTTTCGAGGGCATTTCGTGCGCGCTCATCCTCGTGTTGTGCGCCATCGTCCTGTCGCGGCATCACTTCGCCGTCGACGCGGCGCAATTCGACGTCAGCCAGCTGCCGTGGTCGAGCGTCGGTCTGGGCGTCGTGGTCGCGATCTTCAGCCTTGTCGGTTTCGAATGCGCCACTGCATTCGGCGACGAGGCCAAGGACCCACTGAAGACGATCCCTCGCGCGGTGATGGTGAGTTTGATCATCTCGGGCGCCTTCTTCGTGTTCGTGACCTATGTGATGGTGCTCGGCGTCCGCGGCTATTCGACGCCGCTCGACAAATTGGACACGCCGCTGAACACTTTGGCGACGTTGGCCAACGTCGCGCCGCTGGCGATCCCGCTGTCGATCGGCGCGATGGTCAGCTTCTTCGCCCTCAATTGTTCCTGCGTCAATGCCGGCTCGCGCATCATCTATGCGATGGGCCGTCACGGCATCTTCCATGAGGCGACGGCAGAAGCTCACACGACCAACGAGACGCCGCACATCGCGGTGACGACTTTTGCGATCATCTCGTTTGCGTTGCCGACAATCGCGGCGCTTGGCGGGCTGGTGCCGCTCGACATCTTCAACTATGCCGGCACGCTCGCGGCGTTCGGCTTCATCACGCCGTACTGCCTCATCACCGTCGCCGCGCCGGTCTATCTTAAGCGGCTTGGCGAACAGCGCCCCATCGATCTCGCAATGTGCGCGGCCTCGCTGCTGCTGCTGATGATCCCGACCGTAGGTAGCGTCATTCCGGTGCCGGACCCGCCGGTCAATTACTTCCCCTACGCGTATATCGCCTATCTCGTCATCGGGATCGTGTGGATTGTCGCCTTCCATGCCCGCAAGCCCGCGGCGGTCGGCGAGATCAAGCAGGATCTCGAAGCGACCCACGCCCGGTTCCAGCAAGACGTGGCGCCGGTGGCGATCGGGAGCCCGAAAGCCGCATGATGCGAGCCGAACGGCGCGAGTAATCTTCGCCCCTCGCGCGGCACGGACATTGACCGTCATGACCGGGATCGCTTAGTCCCGTTCATGGCGGTCGGTGCATTTTTACAACGCGTTCTCGTTGGGGCCGGCATGAACGGTAACGTCGCATCCCTGAATGTCGGTGAGCCGAGGCTCGTCACCTATAGAGGCATGTCGTTTCGGACGGGTATCCGCAAAGCGCCGATCGACGCGCCGCTGACGTTGCAACGGCTCAACTTCGTCGGCGACGGGCAGGCCGATTTGTCGGCACATGGCGGCATCGACAAGGCGGTCTATTGCTATCCGCTCGAGCACTATGACTTCTGGCGCCGCGAGATCGGCCGCGCGGTTCTGCCGATGGGGCAGTTCGGCGAGAACGTCACGACCGAAGGCGTTCTCGAAAGCGAGCTGCGCATCGGCGATATTCTGCGGATGGGCTCCGCCGTTCTGCAAGTCTCCGAGCCTCGGATCCCCTGCTACAAGCTCGTGATGCATATGAATGCGGGCAGCGATTTCTCCGTCCGCTTTCTCGCCGCCAACCGCACCGGCTTCTATTGCCGGGTTCTCGAAGAGGGATCCGTGGCGCCGTCGGATACGATCGAGCTGTTGTCGAGCGATCCCTCGTCGCCAACCGTGCGCGAGGTTTTTGCGGCGACACAGTTCGCCGACCGCGATCCGGTTATGCTGCGGCGGGTCGTGCAGGCCCGCGATATTTCGGCGAAGTGGCGGTCACGGGTGCGGCGCATGGTCGACTCCGAGCTTCGCCGCCGCATGGAAACGGCCGCGCCGCAGTCTCGTTCGGTCGTGGTCGACGAGGTTGTTGCCGACGCGCACGACGTGTTTTCGATCTGGCTGCGGCCGCCCGATGGAGCGCCGTTGCCGGGCGCCTTGCCCGGCCAATATCTCACGCTGGTCTGGCCCGACGGGCTGAAGCGGACCTACAGCCTATCGGCGACCGATGCGGATCGGCGCTACCGCATCACCATCAAGCTCAAGCGCGACGCGCAAGGTGCGCTCGGCCAAGCATCGGCACGGATTGCAAGTCTTAGCGCCGGCGACAGGCTCGACGTCGAACGCCCGCGCGGCAATTTCCATCCCGATATAGGCGGCGATGCGCCGCTCGTTCTGGTGTCGGCCGGAATTGGCGTGACGCCGATCATGAACATGATCGAGTACGTCACGCGGGATGGCCGTCGAAGCGTGTTCGCCGCCTTCGGCATGCGGCGGCCGCACGAACATCCGCTCATGGATGAATTGAAGGCGCTCGTGGCCGAGCGGCGAAATCTTCAGGGGATGCTCGCCTATTCGCAGCATGACGGCGAGCCCGTTCAAGGGCTTCCGGCGTGGAAGCGCGGCAGGCTGACGGCGACCGATCTCATGCCGTATGCCGCGGCGCCGCTCGCCGAAATATTCCTCTGCGGCCCGGGCGATTTCATCCGCCAGATGCATGACGGCTTGGCCAAGGCCGGCGTCAATCCGCTTTGCATCCGCTACGAGGCGTTCGGACCGTCGACGCTGCTGCCGGCCAAAGGCGCAGCGTCCGTCGATCCGGCGGCGACAGTCACGGTCACATTCACGCGCAGCAATATGGATGTCGTTTGGACGCCATCCTCGGGAACACTCTTGAATCTCGCTGAGGCCGCCGGCGTGTCGCCGACATTTGGCTGCCGCGCCGGCAGCTGCGGGCTGTGCCGCAGCGCGCTCACCGAAGGCCGTGTCACCTATGTCGAGCCGATAGATGAGCCCGAGGATGGCTATGTGTACCTGTGCTGCGCCGTCCCAGAGACAAATTGTCGGTTAGATCTCTAGGGAAAAGTGGGATCAGGCAAAATCCGGATACCCACAACATTATGGAGGCGTCACTGCCAAGTTCGCGGCGCTCAGACAGAGATCAGCGCTGAACCTTGAGGTTCTCCGCCGAGGTCTTGCCGCGGTTCGCGACCTCTTCGTATTCGATAACTTGTCCTTCGTTAAGACCATTCAGGCCGGCGCGCTCGACGGCGGAGATGTGAACGAACACGTCCTTGCCGCCGGCTTGCGGTTGAATGAACCCATAGCCTTTTTGCGAATTGAACCACTTCACGGTACCCTTAGGCATCATCTGCTCCAATTGAGTTAGCGACCGCTGTCACACATCGAGTTGCCGCGCATCGAGAAGATCGCGCGGTCGCTCTCATGGAATCAGATCCGAGTCTTCGCGCGCGTGCTTCTGGTTAATAGTTTATACGCAGAACGGCCTCGTGTCCTGCCCGAATTGACGCCGAGCGAGTATACCGCCTTGGGGCTGTGCGCCACGCCATGAACGGGTCTTTTATGCCGGCGTGAATCGGTCTTAAGACACTGACAAAACGACGTAATAGTACAGTTCCATGACTTTGGCCACTGCCGAATATGTCGCGACGGGCCGTATCAGAAGGTGACGAAATCCAGCACACGGCCGCTGAAATCGTAGACGATCCACGCATATTCGGCTTTCACCGAATCCTCCGGCACGTCGCGCAAGCGCACCTCGATCGCATGCGCGCCGGCTTGGCGCACGAACGGATGCGCGCCGATGGTGACGCTCTCCAAATAGGCGGTTTTGTTTCCGCTCAATCTTTTGAACGCGTCGGCTTGCAGCGCCGTGAGTTTTTGTGCGTTGAGCGCGGCAAGATCGGCGACGCCAAAGCGCGGCCCCATCGAGTTCGAGCGAGAAGCTTATTCCGGCGCGCGACACGCCGTCGCTGGTGAAATCGAAAGTCGCCGCCTGGCCGCCATGGGCGGGGTCGTCGATGGTGATGCGCCCGCGCCGGTCGTCGGCGACAATCGAGGCGATCTTGGCGTTCTGGCCGAATATCGCGCCGACGCGCGCGATGGCGCCGGCCAGCACCGCGGGATCACGCCAATCGATCTTGGGCCGCCGCGATTCCGGCAAGTCGACGCGCTGGATGGCGCCTGCTTTGTCGGCGACCACCGTCGTGACCTCTCCGCTCGGTTCGGCGATCTCGACGGTCCAGTCGAGCACAGGTTGACCCGGCTGGTCGGTCGCGGCACCGATCTCGACATGCTTGATGCTCGCCTGCGGGATCGCGAGTTTTGCCATCGCATCCTTCTCGAGTTTCCCGACAATCGACCAGTCGACGTCGTTGACGCTGAAAGATGTTGGCGCCGGCGTGCCCATCTGCGCGCTGACGTCGATCGTGCCGAGCCGCCGCTGCAGGCCGTTGAGGTCCCAGGTGAATGACGCGGTGGCCGGCAGGCCGCTGCCCAGCCCGGCGAGCGACTGATCGCGCATCGTGGTGGCGAAGGATATCGATTTGGGTTCGATGCCGATTTTGGTCAGCACCGCTTGCACCCCGATCGCATCGCGAAACGCCGTGGCCGCCTCGATCGTCAATTCAGGCTCTTTGAGGATATTGAGCATCTTGGCGCGCTGCGTGCCGCTGACATCGACGCCGACGATGACGCCTTGGGCATTGGCAATAATGTCGGCGCGCTCGCGGCCGCTATCGATGTGCAAGGTCCAGCGCACGTCGCCGCTGGACGGCTCCGGCAGAAGGTAGATCTGCCGCTGGATTTCCATATGCGTGACTTTGGCTTCATCTTGCAGACGCGCGCGAGCAATCGCCGCTGCGATGAGTTTCGGGGCGGCGGCGAATTCTATGCCGTCAAGGTCAAAGAGATTCGCCTCGATGTCCGGGTTGATCAGCGCCGGGTCGACCGGCTCCGGGCCGGTCAAATGCCGCAGCGGAATCATGCCGAGATAGTTGACGATGCCGTAGCGCCAGCGATCGATGTGATTGGGATGATGCGGATCCTGCGCCTCGATCTCGATGCCGTTGGCGTCGGCTTCGAGCCGGATCGCGCGCGGGTGCGCGCCGATCGCCGCGCGCAGCACCGAGATAGCCAGGCTGAACGTGGCATCGTCGTCGATGAAGCTCGCTTTCGCACTGCCGCCCGAGGCGAACAGCGCAGCGCCGGCGATCAGCGCGCAGAGAGCCTTCATCCGGAAACCCCGATGGTTGGCGCATTGCGGCACGGCCATTGGTCGCGGTAGCGCAGAATGCGGTTCATGTGAGTCGCCTGGGAATGCGTTGGGATTTGGCAAAAATCGTGGCTGGGCCGCTTAATTCTTGACCCGAAAGTCACGCAATATTTCGGGCCTGAACGCAAGTCCATGCCCCGGCCGCTCCGGTGCTGTGATCATGCCGTTTACGACCAGCACCGGCTCGATCCAGAGGTCGTCGGACAGACCCATATCCTCGATCCACAACCCGTTCGGAATCGAAGCGAGCAGTTGCACGTTCAGCTCGGGAAACAGATGCGGCGCGATGGTGATGTTCCAGGTGTCGGCGACCGTCGCGATCTTGCGCAATTCGGTCAGGCCGCCGCGCATCGGATCGGGCTGCAGGATTGGCAGGCGCGGATTTTCAAAGAATGGCTTGAGATCGAAGCGGGTGAAATGCGTCTCCCCGCCGACGATGCGCAAATCGAGCGCCTGCGCGATGCGCAGATAACCGGCGAAGTCGTCCGGCACCACCGGCTCTTCCAGCCAGTACACGTCATAGTCCTGAAACTTGCGGCCCATCTGGATGGCGATGTCGGCGGTCCAGCCCATATTGACGTCGATCATAATGTCGATGCCGGGCCCGACCGCTTCGCGCATGCGTTTGACGTTGTCGAGATCGGTCGCGAGGTCGGCAGTATGCGCGACCTGCATCTTGATCGCCTTGTAGCCGCGCTCCTTATAATGCAGGGCCTTCGCGATCATGCCGTCGCCGCCGGAGCCGCGGAAACAGCCCGAGCCATAGGCCGGCAGTTGCGCGCGATAATGGCCCCACAGCCGGTGCAGCGGCAGATTGGCGCGCTTGCCGAGCGCGTCCCACAGCGCGATGTCGAGCGCCGACATCGCCATGGTGGCGATGCCGCCGCGGCCATAGGTGACGGTCGCGCGCCACAAATCCTGCCAGATCGCCTCGACCGCGCTGGCGTCCTTGCCGATGACGCGCGGGATGATCAATTCCTCGAGACAGGCGACGATCGACTTGATGCCGAGCCGAAACAGCAGCAGGTACCCCATGCCGACGATACCGCCCTTGGTCTCGACTTCCAGTACCAGAATATTGCGGGCGTCGCCGAATGCGTGGCCCTTGAGCCACGGCGTCTCCGGCCACGGCACGCTCAGCATGGTCGTGCGAATGGCCTTGATGGTCATGTCTGTCATGAACGTTTCCTCCAGCTTTGCACTCGCCGTTTACGCAAGCTTATAGCCGGGCTTGTCAGGTGCCGTAAAATCGCGCCACAAGTCGAAATTCATCGCGCCGGAGCTGGCCGTGCCTTCGTCGACGATCATTGTCTCCGCCTATAGCGACGCTCTGGTCGTGCTCGGCACGGCGGGCATCGTGGTGCCGATCGTCAGCCGGCTCGGCTTTTCCCCGGTGCTGGGCTATCTCGGCGCCGGCGCGCTGTTGGGGCCGCTCGGCCTGGGCTCGTTGATCAAGTCGTTTCCGCCGCTGACCTGGATCACGATCGGCGACGCCAGGGACGTCGCCGGCATCGCCGAGCTCGGCATTGTCTTTCTGCTATTTCTGATCGGCCTCGAACTCTCGCTGTCGCGTCTTTTGACCATGCGGCGACTGGTCTTCGGGCTTGGCGGCTTGCAGGTCGTTATTACCACCGCGCTGCTCGCCGTCGCGGCGGATCGCGCCGGCCTCGATCACACCACGTCGATCATCCTCGGCGCCTGTCTGTCGCTGTCCTCGACCGCGATCGTGCTGGAGCTCCTCTCCAACCAGGAGCGCCTGACCAGCAATGTCGGGCGCGCCACGTTTTCCGTGCTGCTGGCGCAGGACCTCGCCGTTATTCCGATCCTTATTTTCATCTCGCTCTTGGTGGCGGGTCCGGAGGGCTCGGCCCTGCAAAGCCTCGGCCGCGCCTTTGTGCAGGCCTTGATCGCGCTCACCGTGATCATTCTGTTCGGCCGCCTGTTGGTGCGGCCGCTGTTCCACCTGGTCGCTTCGACGCGGTCGCGCGAGCTTTTTATCGCCGCCGTGCTGTTTGTCGTCATCGCAGCCGGCGTCGTCGCCAATCGGGCTGACCTTTCGATGGCGCTGGGCGCCTTTGTCGCAGGGCTGCTGCTTGCCGAGACCGAATACCGCAAGGCGATCGAAGCAACCGTCGAGCCCTTCAAAGGCCTTCTGCTCGGCATTTTCTTCTTCACGGTCGGCATGGATATCGACATCCGTGAATTGCTGTACGCGCCGGCCTTGCTTCTTGCTGCCGTCGTCGGGCTGATCGCGGTCAAGGCCTTGCTGGTCATCGGGCTTAGCAAGCTGTTCCGCCTGTCATGGCCGGTGGCGGTCGAGATGGGCCTCTTGCTCGGCCCAGGCGGCGAATTTGCTTTCGTCGGTATCGGCACGGCGTCGGCGCTCGGCCTGATCGACGGCCGCCTTGGCAGTGCGGCACTGGCGGTGACGGCGATCACCATGGCGCTGACGCCGGGTCTCGCCTTTGCCGGGAGGCGCATCGGCGCGCGGCTGCGCGCCGGCGCGCCGGTCGCCACCGAGCTCGTGGCGCGGCCGATTGCCGGCCAGAAACACGCCATCGTCGTCGGCTATGGCCGCGTCGGCAAGGTCGTCTGCGCGCTACTCAAGGAGCACGGCATTTCCTTTATCGCCGCCGATTCCGATCCGTCGATGGTGATGCGCGACCGGCGCGACGGTCATGACGTCTATTACGGTGACGCCAGCGACGATAAGTTTCTCGAAATTTGCGGGCTCGGCCAGGCCGCCGGCGTGATCATCACCATTCACAATCACGATTTGATCGACAATGTTGTCGAGCACGTGCGCGCCATGCGCCCCGACGTCGTTATTGTCGCGCGCGCTCGCGACGCCGATCACGCGCGCCATCTCTATGCGCTCGGCGCCACCGATGCGGTGCCAGAAACCGTCGAAGCGAGCTTGCAGCTGTCCGAAGCGGCGCTGGTCGGGCTCGGGATTCCCATGGGCCCCGTTATCGCGTCGATCCACGAAAAGCGCGACGAGATCCGCCACGATCTGCAGGAAGCTGCGCGCGAAGCCGGGCTGCAACGCAGCCACGCGGTGAAGCCGAAGCGCAAGCTGTTGCGGCGCCGCCCGCCGTCACCGCGTGAGATTAACCCGGGCTAGATCGATCAGCTCGCCGGCGCGGCCGTCGAGCACCGCTTTCATCATAAACACGCCGAAATTGTGTGCCTCGCCGAATGTCGTTGTCGGCGGCATGACCAGTTCCTGCCGGGCGCTGACGATGTCGACGAGGGCGGGGCCGTTGTGAGCGAGCGCGGCCGTAACGGCCGATTTGAGCTCTTGCGGCTTCTCGACGCGGATGCCTTTGACGCCCATCGCCTCGGCCATGGCGGCAAAATTCGGATTCTTCAGATCGCAACCGGTATCGAGGAAACCGCCGGCTTTCATTTCCAGTTCGACAAAGCCGAGCGTGCCGTTGTTGAGGAGAATGATCTTCACCGGCAGGCCGAGCTGCAACAACGAGATGAAGTCGCCCATCATCATGGTGAAGCCGCCGTCGCCGGAGAACGATATGACTTGGCGCTTCGGAAACGCCGCCTGCGCGCCGATGGCATGCAGCATCGCGTTCGCCATCGAGCCGTGGTTGAACGACCCGACCAGCCGGCGCTTGCCGTTGACCTTGAGATAGCGCGCCGTCCACGCGATCGGCGTACCGACGTCGCAGGTGAAGATCGCGTCGTCCGCCGCGAGCTCGCTGACCAGCCGCGTCACATATTGCGGGTGGATCGTCGTGCTGCTCGGATTGCTCTCGGCCAGCGCATCGAGGCTCGCCCGCGCCGATTTATAGTCAGCGAGCGCCAGATTGAGATAGCGCCGATCCGATTTTTCGGTAACGAGCGGCTGCAGTGCTTGCAACGTCTGCTGGACCGAGCCCAGAACACCGATTTCAAGCGGACAGCGATTGCCGAGCGCCTCGGGACGGACATCGACCTGCGCGATCTTGGCGTCTTCAGGGAAGAATTGCCGGTAGGGGAAATCCGCGCCGAGAATGAGGAGAGTGTCGCAGCTCTTCATCGCCTTGTAGCCGGAGGCGAAGCCGACGAGGCCGGTCATGCCGACATCGAACGGATTGTCGTATTCCATATGCTCCTTGCCGCGCAGCGTGTGGACGATGGGCGCCTTGAGGCGTTGCGCGAGCCCCATGACTTCGGCATGCGCCCCCGCACAGCCGGCTCCGCAGAACATCGTGATGCGCGAGGCGCCGTTGAGCAGTGCGGCGAGGCGCGCGACGTCGTCCTTGTTCGGCGAAACCACCGGCTGCGTCGGAACGATCCATTTCGGCACTGTCGCATTTGTAGACCTGAGCGCGACATCGCCCGGAATGACGACAACCGCGACGCCGCGCTGGCCGACGGCGGCGCGCATCGCGCGCATCAGGATTTGCGGAAGCTGTCCGGGACTGGAAACAAGCTCGACGTAATGACTGCAATCCTTGAACAGGATTTCGGGATGGGTGGCCTGAAAATAATCGATGCCGATCTCAGTGCTCGGGATGTGCGCGGCGATCGCCAGAACCGGCACGCGGCTGCGGTGACAGTCGTACAAGCCGTTGATCAGGTGCAAATTGCCCGGGCCGCAGCTGCCCGCGCAGACCGCAAGCTCTCCGGTGAGATACGCCTCGGCGCCGGCGGCGAAGGCGGCGGCCTCCTCGTGCCGCACATGCATCCATTGAATCGACTTGGTTCGCCGTAACGCATCGGTGAAGCCGTTGAGCGAGTCGCCGACGACGCCGTAGATTCGTTTAACGCCGGCGCTCTGCAGCGCCCCGGCCATGAAATCGGCAGCAGTCTTGGCCATCGAAGAACCTCCAAAGACGGCATCGTGAGATGAGAGTCGCTGCCCGACGCGGACAACCCAGCGTGTCGGGTGGGAGGACTTTAGCAGATGCCGTGCGGAAGACAGCGCCCGTGGACTGGCTGATGTGCCGAAACGGCGGCAGTCGCGGAGGCGGGAACTGTCCGGTTCCCCCTCAATACATCTGCAATGGCATCGCGCCGCCGAGGCCGATGAGCAGGCCCCAGGTTTCGTCGGCCCCGATTTCGACATCGTCGCGTTTGACGGACTGGTTCGGCATCCTGATCGAATATGAATATTTGCCGGGAGGCAGATCGAGCGACGGTCCGTCCGGGCCTTTGGCGCCGGCGCCGCCTGCGACCTTCACGGTCTTGTTGGCGATGGTGACGGCCGCTTCGGCAGGAAGCGCATTGCCTAACAGGAGCCTTGCCTGACCCGGTTTCGGTACCATGCCGGCCTTCGCGGCCGCGTCCGGATTTCGCACGACGAGACTCACGCTGGTCTCGCTATCCTTACGGTCAAGTTTCAGGACAGCGGGACCATCCGGCGAGCCGAAGCTGACGACCGCGCGATCCACGGCGACGACGGTGCTTTTCGTATCCTCCGTCCAGTTCAGCTTGCCAACCTCCCGCCGATAGAACGCCAGCACCGCACCAAGATCGGCCGGCACGCTGGCGGTCATTTCGCGGCGGAACGGCGACTGCGCGCCGACGCTCGACGTGTGCTCCTTGGGAACCGGCAGCCCGCCGCTATCATCGGCTTCGAGATTCTGATTTGCGTCCGATGCTGATGCTTGCACCGTTGCGGCGAGCGCAGCCAGGACAACGAATGCAAAGGCGGCGCTGCGAGACGCGCCGAAATCTCTTGCCGCAAACTCGATGGTACCGCGCATAAGCGGCGTCTCCCTGAACACTGAATTTCTCTGAAAATAAGGAAGGCTAGTAGACCCAGACGGTTAGACGCACGGGTCGGTCACAAAGTTCATTTGATCGAGCGGGCGGAAGCCGCGTGAAACCTGCCGCAAATTCGTGCGGCGTCGTTATAACTTTCAGGCACAGTTAATAATAGGATTCGTGTCATTGTATCCGTGACGCATGGTTCGTAGTGTATTGCGGCATCGCACGATGCCGCCGGGCACAGTGCGACGACGGGAGGGGCCGCGCTGATGCCTGGAAGAGTTGTAGTTTTTGCTGCTGCATTGCTGGCGGTCGCTTATGGCGCAAGCGCCGCGGAGCCGGACTATCCGCAGCGACCCATCACCATGGTCGTGACATTCGCGGCCGGCGGCTCGTCCGATGTGCTGGCGCGCGCGGTCGCGGACGCCATGTCGCGCGGGCTCGGAAAGCAGGTGGCGGTGGACAATCGGCCGGGCGCCGGCGGCCATGTCGGCGCCGAATCGGTGGCGCACGCGGCCCCCGACGGCTACACGATCCTGTTCGGCACCAACGGCACGCTCGGCATCGGGCCCGCGCTTTACAAGAATTTACGCTACGATCCGGTGCGCGACCTTAGTCCGGTTGGAATCCTGCACAAACTGCCGCTGCTCCTGATCGTCAATCCGGCGGTGCCGGCGAACAACCTGCGTGAACTGATCGATTATGCCCGCGCCAATCCTGGCAAGCTGTCCTTCGCCTCGGCCGGCGTCGGCACGGCATCGCATCTCGCCGGCGAACTTTTCAAGGACGAGGCCAAGATCGATATCCTGCACGTCCCCTACAAAGGCGGCGGCGCGACTTTCCCGGATCTGATTGCGGGACGGGTTTCCATGATGCTGGAAACTATTCCGACCGCGCTGCCGCTAGTGCGCAGCGGGCAGATGCGCGCCATCGGCGTAACCGTCAAGGAGCGCTCGGCAGCGGCGCCCGACATTCCGACATTGGCCGAATCGGGCTTGCCCAATTTCGACGTCAGTGCCTGGACCGGTCTGTTCGTTCCCGCCGGCACGCCACGCAGTATCGTCGACCGGCTGAACGCCGAAACCGTGCGAATTGTCGGCGACAAGGATTATGCGTCTCGCATTCAGTCGATGGGAACCGACGTGACGAGCTCAAGCCCGGAAGCATTCGGGACATTCGTGCACGATGACGTGGCGCGCTGGACCGAGGTCATCAAGCGCTCCGGCATCCCGCAGATCGATTGAGATAGCGATAGGGAGGAAGGCATGAACTACGAAACCATCACTGTCGAACCGGTGTCGCCGCACATTGGCGCGGAGATCGGCAACATCGACCTGACCAAGCCGTTGCCGAACACCCAGGTCGAGGAACTGCACCGAGCATTCATTCAATACCAGGTCATCTTCTTCCGCGACCAGAAGATCAGTTTTGACGACCACATCAGGCTCGGGCGTTATTTCGGCGCGATCGGCAAGCATGTCGGCGGCGCAACCATCAGCAAGACCACCGACAATCCCTATGTCCGGAAATTCCATTACGATGAAAGCTCGACACAAATCTCCGGCGAGAACTTTCACTCCGACCAGTCCTGTGGGGCGATCCCGCCGCTCGGCAGCATTCTCTATAATCACACGGTGCCGCCCGACGGCGGCGGCGACACCATGTTCGCCAGCATGTACGCCGCCTATGGCGCGCTGTCGCCGCGCATGCAGGCGTATCTCTCGGGATTGACCGCCACCCATGATGGCGCGCGCGTATTCGGTCCCACCGCCCCGTCGTCGGTCCATCCGGTCATCATCAAGCATCCGGTCAGCGGCAAGAAGGTCATTTACGTCAATACCGACTTCACCGCGAAGATCAACGAATTACCGGCGCTGGAGGGCGAGCGCGTGCTGAAATTCCTGATCGATCATTGCAACAAGCCGGAATGGACATGCCGCTTCCGTTGGCGCGCGCACTCGATCGCGTTCTGGGACAATCGCTGCACGCATCACAAGGCGATTTGGGATTATTGGCCCAATGTGCGGTCCGGCTATCGCATCCAGGTCGAAGGCACGGGCGCTCCCGAAGCCGGTTGATGCGCTCGGGCGTGTACTCATAAACGCGCAGGAATGTCCGCTTTCGGAGGGACGTGGCCCCACTCTAAGCAACGAATAGACCGCTTATGGCCGATTGTTCGCGTCAGGCGAAGGTGAAGGCGTCGTGATAGGCGCCCTGGATGCTACCGCCCGGTACGGGACCGCCGCCGGGCACGTGCACCATGTTGCCGATCACGGCGACGGTGGCGCCATGCAACCCATGGCGTGGGATTGCCATAGGCGCGAGCGCCTCCCAGGCGTCGGTCTTCGGATCGTAGGCCTCGTTGGTACCGAATACCTTGCCGGTGGCCTCACCGCCAAACACCACGATCTTGCCGTTGATGTAGACGCACGAAGGGCCGCTCCGCGCCGTCGGCAGCGGGGCGCGAAAGGTCCAGCCATCCGTCTTCGGATCGTAGACCGCATTGAGCGATGTGTTGAAATCGTAAGAGTCCATGCGGCCGGCGATGGCGTGGATTTTTCCATCGACTACTGCGACACCCATGTGGTCGCGCTGACCGACGAACGGTTGCGTGCCGGTCGAGCCGCGCATGCCGTCGAGGATTGTGTATTTGTCGGTCGCGGGATCATAAATCTCGTGCCACTCCACCGAGCGCACATCGCGCCCGCCGAGCAGATGAATCTTGCCGTCGAGTACGATGGCCGAAATCGCGCCGCGCGGACGCGATAATCCGGCGATCGGCGCCCACTGATCGGCCGTCGTGTCATAGACAAAGCACTTGGAGTGCGGGCAACGGTTCTGCTCGATGAAACCGCCGAAGGTGTAGATCTTCGTGCCGATCGAGACGCCCGCGACGTGATTGCACGGCAGCGGAAACGCCGCTTTCAGCGACCACGTGCCGGTCTTGGAATCAAACACTTGATGGAAGCTGCCATCGACGCGATGCCGTGCATAGCCGGCGATAACGTGAATCTCGCCCTGGCACTCGATCACGGCGTGTTCACCGGTTGGGATCGGCAGCCGCGGCTGCTCGACCCATTTGCCTGGATTGGCAGCCTTAGGGGCAACACTGGTCACGTAGCGTTGCTTCTCGACGGTCGCAGGGATGGCGGTGATCGAGCGGTCGTTCAGGCCAGCGAAAAGTGGGTCGGTGGTCGTTGCGTCTGAGTGACTCATTGGTTGCCTCACATCACATGACTGGGAACGGCGTCATTGAGCAGCTTGCGCGTAAGCTCCACACCCTCGCGCGCAACATCGTAAGGCGAGCGAGCCCATTGCTCGGGGTTTGGAGCTTCATAGCTCAGATAGCCGGTATAATTTTTCTCCGCTAGCAGTCCGAGCATCTCGCGCCAATTAACGACGCCTTCGCCGGGCGGCAGGCGGTCGGTCGGTCGCTTAACGCCGGTTACCGGATTCGGCGAAAGGTCGCTGTACTGGAAGCAGAAGATTTGCTCGGCTGGCACGCTCTCGAAACCCCGCCCGCCAGCGCCGCTACGTGTGAAATGATAGGCGTCGATCAGGTAGCCGCAATTCGGCTTGCCCGCGCCGGTGATCAGCTCGGTAAGCACTGCGAGGCTGTTGAGCACATCATGCTGCGAATTGAACTCGATGGCGAGGCGCAGACCGTATTGGGCAGCGATGTCGCCGGCTTCGCGGAGATATTTGATCGCGTCTTTGATCGAGCCGTTGACCGGTCCCGGCGCGCTCATGAGCATGCTGCAGCCGAGCGCGACCGCATTCTTGCATGACTCCCGGAACACGTTGAACAGCCGTTTGCTTTCATCGCCGGTGGCAAACAGCCAGCCATATTCAACGCCGAGCACGCCGACTGGAATGCCGCTCTTGCGGATGAGATTGAGCACTTGCTCGTTAGTCATGCCGGCATCAAAGCAACGCTTGAAGTCGGTGCGGCGCAGCTCGACCGCGTCATAGCCCGCGACACGCGCGGCATCGAGCGCGGTCGCGAGTGGCGTGGTGTCGATCGTCCACATATGTAGCGCCAGCCGTCCAAATTTTTCCGTCATGCCCAATTTTTCCGTCATTCCCATGTGCTCCGTTACGATGATGACCCGCCGCTCACCGAGTCGGACGCTCGATGCCTGGACAATTCAGCTGTTATTTGCCTTTGCATATTGCAATAAATTAGAGCGGTAATACTGCCTCTTTGTGCTCAGAGATCAAGGCAGGCACGGGGCGAATTCTCTGGTGCAGCGCTTCGATGTCAGTCGGCACACCCAACTTGCCTGATGTCGCCCAATGGCACTTAGCGGACATGCGAACCGCGGCACAAAATGTCCGATTTCTGGGGAAGAGCGGACGCCGTATTTTATGAGTGCACGCTCCAGTATCAGCCGGCAACGCTCTCGAAGCGCGACAGCCGTCCCGCCGGTCAGCCCTGGTTTCCGCCCAGAAGCGGTGAAGGCGTCCTTGCCGGTGCGTCGACCGAAGATTGTTTGGGAGCCTCGCCGGGCGCGCTTTCGGGCTGTTCCTGCGGCGCGGCAAATTGCGGAGCCGGCGTTTCCTTCGGCCGCGCGACCGCAGGCGCATTGGCGCCCGGCCGGCACGCTTCCGCATGCGCCGTTTGCACGATGGAGGTCATCGCCATGCCTTGCAGCCGCGGCGATTTGTCGATGGTGAAATGATCGATGTTTGAGTCGCTGGAAACGTCGACGTTCTGCAGCTTGCCGCGGAAGCCCAAGCCCGGCCGCATATAGGCATAAGCGCGCTGCGTCAGATTGAGCACGCAGGCGACATTCTTCGGCGCGGCATAGGAGCCGGTGCCGTCGAACGGGACGACCAAAGCCACCGGCACGCCTTGGGCATTGAGGCTTTGCGCCATCATCATTACCGCATCGGCGCCGAGCGAATGGCCGACGAGAATATAAGGACCGTGATCGCCGGCGTGGTATTTGGCGACGATCTGCGCGACGACGGAATCCGCGACCGTGTGATTATAGACGCTCGCCTCGATACCGTGGCCTTGGATCTCGGTCGCCAGCTGATCCATGCCGAGCGAGAAGATGTTGAGAAGGCCGCGCATCAGGTAGACGTGCGGGCGCGACATATCGGGGCCGTGTTGCACGATCTTGGTGGCGCTCAGCGCCGCCGGCGGCAGGGCCGTGAGCACGATGAACGCCATTGCCGCAGCCAACAGGCCGCCGAGACGCGAAGGTCTCGCAAAGCTTTCGCGAGCGCCCGACATCGGCACTACTCCACGCTACGCCACGTACGAACGACGGGAGGGACTATGGCCCAAACAAGGTAAAAATTTCCTTGTCGTCGCGGGGCAGCGCGCAATTTTCAGCGATTATTGGCCGCGCGCCGGCTGGCGAGCTCAAGCACGATCGGCCGGGTCGCGGCCTGCAGCGGCGTGCGTCGCACGTCCGAAAGCACGTGCAGAAAATGGGCAAACCACGTCTGCACCGACGCTGCCTTCAGTTTGCCTACCATGGCGTGCCAGCGCTCGCGCCGTTCCTCGATATTCATTTTCAGCGCGGCCGCGATTTGCCGCGCCATGCCGTCGATGTCGTGCGGATTGACCAGGAGGGCGGCATCAAGCTCCTTGGCCGCGCCGGCGAATGACGACAAGACCAGCACGCCCGGATCGAGCGGATTTTGCGCGGCGACATATTCCTTGGCGACAAGGTTCATGCCGTCATGTAGCGGCGTCACCAGGCCGACGCGCGCCACCCGATAGAAGCCGGCGAGCGTGAGCTGCGAAAAGCCCTTGTTGATGTAGCGGATCGGCGTCCAGTCGACTTCGCCGTGGCGGCCGTTGATCTCGCCGACCAGGCCGGCAAGTTCCGATTTCAGCTCGCGATAGGCCTTGATGTTGCCGCGCGACGGCACTGCGACTTGCAGCAGCGATACGTTACGCTTGAGGCTCGGCTCGATCTCGAGCATGCGGTCGAAGGCGCGTACGCGATTGGCGATGCCTTTCGAGTAATCGAGACGATCGACGCCGAGCACGAGCTGGGCGCCGCGCAGGCTCTCGCGCAGGCGGGAGATTTCGGGCCGGCTGACCGCCTTGGTCGCGCGCGTTGAGAATTCGTCGACATCGATGCCGATCGGGAAGGTCGCGAGTTGGGTTAGGCCCCAATGCGACGCGACCCTTCCGTCGACGATGTCGGAGTTGAGTTCGGTGCGCAAATAATCTTCGAAATTCTGCCGGTCCTCGACGGTCTGAAAGCCGATCAGATCGTAAGCGAGCATCGCCTCGGCAAGCTCGGAGCAATGCGGCACCGCCGACATGGTGCGGCGTTCCGCCCACGGCGTGTGCAGGAAGAAGCCGAGCGGCCGCTCGATGCCGAGCTGGCGGAGTTCGGCGCCGAGCGTGAGGAAGTGATAATCCTGAATCCAGAACGCCGCTTCCGGCGAATTGAAGCGCAACAGCGCGCGCGCCATGAAGGTGTTGATCTCGCGATATGACGCGTAGTCGTCAGCGGTGACATGAATGAGATCGGGCCGCGAATGCAGTGCCGGCCACAGCGCCGAATTGGCGAAGCCTTCGTAATAGCCGTGATAGTGCTTCGCCGGCATATCGACAGTCGCCAGCGCACCCTTGCCGAGCGCTTCGATCTTCGCAAACGAATCGTGCGTTTGTGCTGCGTCCCCGGCCTGACCGCTCGAGCCGACCCAGATGGCGCCGGAATCGCGGACCATGGGCAGGAGCGCCGCCGCCAAACCGCCGGCGAGCGGTTCGTCGGGCTTCGTGCGGGCAACACGGTTGGAAACGACCACCACAGTCATGGAACACGTCCTCCACTCCGGTGCTGCAACAACGGATTTGGCCGCGCTTTGTTCCAATTTGTGATGCAGTGCAGCGCGGCCGCGCTAAAGTTATGATTTTTCAACGGTCAATTGTGGCTCGCGCGGCGAGCTTCATTTTCTCCGCGTCATAATTGGAAAACTCGCTCACGCCTCCGCATAGGCGGTGGTGGAGAGAAGGCTCACTTCGGCGCGACGGGAATCCAATCTTGTGTGCTGCACAACGATCGGCACGTCGGACTCGAACACGGACGAATAAGCGGTGTCGCGCGGCACCGGTTTGGGATCATGCAGATCATTGAATTTCAGATGCAGCGTGCGCCGGGCTCCGACGGTGACAAGATAAGGACCGGCCGGTTCGCGATCGGAAAAGAAAATCGTGATGCGCACGTTCGCTGTTCTGTCGCCGGCGTTGAGAATGCACGCCGTCTCATGCGACACCAGCGCCGGGTCGGTGAACGAGCTTTCCGATGGAATATAACCTTCGGCAATAGCCCAGCGTTTGCGGCCTAGCGGTTCCATGACGGGTTCCAACAAATTCCTTGCGGCACAGCGGGATAGCTTAACGGCGCAGGAAAGCCGTCGGTTCCGCACCGGGAACTTTTTTCACGCGCTGGCGTTCCCTCGCGGGGCGCATAGCTGCGCAATCCCCGTCGGGCCGCTGTCGTTGCGCAAGACATTATTTCCGGGATTTGATCATGCGCGCTCTCACTGTTGCGCCCGGCGTCGCCAATTCGGCACGGCTCGATGATGTGCCCGCGCCGCCGGCGTCGGACGGCGCGGTGCTGGTGCGCACGCTGGCGCTTGGCGTTTGCGGCACCGATCGTGAAATTGTCTCCGGCGAATACGGCTGGGCGCCGCCCGGCGAGAAGCGCCTGGTGATCGGCCACGAGTCGCTCGGCAAAGTCGAGGCGGCGCCGGCGGATTCCGGCTTCAAGCCCGGCGATCTCGTCGTCGGCATCGTGCGCCGGCCCGATCCGGTGCCGTGTCCGTCTTGCGCCGTCGGCGAATGGGATATGTGCCGCAACGGCCGTTACACCGAGCGCGGCATCAAGGAGCGCAACGGTTACGGCTCCGATTTTTTCCGCATCGAGCCGGAATTCTTGATCAAGCTCGATCCGTCGCTCGGCATGAACGGCGTTCTGGTCGAGCCGACCAGCGTCGTCGCCAAGGCGTGGGATCACACCGAGCGCATCGGCCGGCGCTCGCGCGCCTGGCTGCCGAAGACGCTTCTCGTCACCGGCGCGGGTCCGATCGGGCTTTTGGCGGCGATGATCGGCGCGCAGCGCGGGCTCGATGTCCATGTGCTCGATCATCATGAAAACCTGGAAAAGAAAACGATCGTGCGCCTGAACTCGGCGGCTCGTTTCATCTCGGCGGCATCCCGGACCTCGACGAGCTGAAGCCGGATATTTTGATGGAGTGCACCGGCGTGCCGAGCGTCGTGCGCGACGCGCTCGGCCGCACCGCGGCCGGCGGCATCGTCTGTCTGGTCGGCGTCTCCGCGCCCGGTCACGACCTCGACGTCGATATCGGGAAGGTCAATCGCACCATGGTGCTCGACAACGACACCGTCTTCGGCAGCGTCAATGCCAACCGCGCGCATTACGAAGACGCCGTCGCCGCACTGCAGCGCGCCGACAAGCATTGGCTCGCCCGCCTGATCACCCGGCGCGTGCCCGTCGAGCAATGGACGCAATCGCTGATGCGTCGTACCCGGCGACATCAAAGTCGTCGTCGATTTTTCGTGACGGCGTGCCCAGCGATGGCTTCGCGCATCGAAGACTATGCACTGATCGGCGATTGCCGAAGCGCCGCTTTGGTGTCGCGCGACGGCTCGATCGACTGGCTGTGCTGGCCGCGTTTCGATTCGGATGCCTGCTTCGCGGCGCTGCTCGGCACCTGCGACAACGGCCGCTGGCTCGTGGCGCCGCGTCAACCGGCGCGCATCACCCGCCGCTACCGCCCGAACACGCTCATTCTCGAGACCCATTTCGAGACCGATGACGGCGCCGCCACGCTGGTCGACTTCATGCCGTTCCACGGTGAGCAATCCGAGATCGTGCGCATCGTCCACGGTACGCGCGGCAAGCTTGGGATGCATACCGAGCTCATTCTGCGCTTCGGCTACGGCGCCATCGTGCCGTGGGTGACTCGGCTCGAAAATGGCGCGACGCGCGCGATCGCCGGGCCGGACATGGTGGTGCTGCGCACGCCGGTGCATGTCAAAGGCAAGGACATGACCACGGTCGGCGACTTCACCATCAGCCGCGGCGAGACCATTCCGCTGGTTCTGACCTATTCGCGCTCGCATGAACCGCTGCCGACGGCGGGCGACCCGACGGCGTCATTGGAGGCGACTGAGAAATTCTGGAAACAATGGTCGGCAAAATGCCGGCCGGCCGGCGAGTGGTCGGACGCGGTGCGCCGTTCGGTCATCACGCTCAAGGCACTCACCTACGAGCCGACCGGCGGCATCGTGGCGGCGCCGACGACGTCGCTGCCGGAGCGACTCGGCGGCGAACGCAATTGGGACTACCGGTTCTGCTGGCTGCGCGATGCCACGCTCACGCTTCTTGGCGTGATGCATGCCGGCTATTACCAGGAGGCGGAGGCTTGGCGCGAGTGGCTGTTGCGCGCGGTCGCCGGCAGCCCGGATCAGCTGCAGATCATGTACGGTATCCGCGGCGAACGGCGGTTGACCGAATGGGTTGCGGATTGGCTGCCCGGCTATGAGAAATCCGTGCCGGTGCGTATCGGTAATGCGGCGCATATCCAGCTCCAGCTCGACGTCTTCGGCGAGATCATGGACACCTACCATCAGGCGCGGCGCGGCGGGCTGACGACCGACCAATCTGGATGGGGTGCGCAGCTCAAATTTCTCGAGCACCTCACGGAAATCTGGCGTCAGCCGGATCACGGCATTTGGGAAATGCGCGGGCCGCCGCAACATTTCACCTATTCCAAGGTCATGGCCTGGGTGGCGTTCGATCGGGCCATCAAGAGCGCGGAAACCTTCGGGCTCGACGGTCCGGTCGACGCCTGGTGCAAGCTGCGCGACGAGATCTGCGCGGAAGTATGCGAGCGCGGCTTCAACAAAACGCTCGGAACTTTCGTGCAGGCTTACGGATCGGACCAGCTCGACGCCAACCTCTTGCTATTGCCCTGCGTCGGCTTCCTACCGGTGTCCGATCCACGCATCGAACAGACGATCGCCGCGATCGAGCGGCGCCTGCTGCATGAAGGCTTCGTGATGCGCTACAGCACCGAAGAGGTTGAGGACGCGCTGCCGCCCGGCGAGGGTGCGTTCCTGGCCTGCAGCTTCTGGCTTGTCGATGTTTATATTTTGCAGGAACGCCTCGACGAGGCCGAGCAATTGTTCCGGCGGCTGATCAGCCTCGCCAACGACGTCGGCCTGTTAAGCGAGGAATATGATCCGCGCTCAAAGCGGCTCGTCGGCAATTTCCCGCAAGCATTCTCGCACCTCGCTTTGATCAACAGCGCCTATAATCTGACGCGCGTGCGCAAGCCGGTGCATCAGCGCTCCCAAGACGAGCACGCGCCGCCGGAAGCCATGCGGGCGCCGGCGCCCGACAAGACGCCGGCGGAGTGACGCCGGACTTCCGTCAGGCGACGAGTTCCACTTTGCCCGACTTGAGTTCGTAGATGCCGCCGACGATCCGGATTTTCTTGTCGTCGGCGAAGGATTTCAGGATCGGTGCCGCGCTCTTCAGCTTGTCGACGTTCAGCGATACGTTACGGTGGATGGCGTTGGTCAGCAAATCGCCGCTGTCGTTCTTGGCGGCATCGACGGCAGGTTTGATCGCAGCCACCAGCGACGGCAAATGGCCGGGCAGCGTCGTGCCGTCCTTAACCGATTTGATGGTGGCGTCGACCGCGCCGCAGGCTTCGTGGCCAAGCACCATGATGAGCGGCGTATTGAGCACCTGCACAGCATATTCGAGGCTGGCAACCATTTCATCGCTGGCGAAATTGCCGGCGATCCGGCAGACGAAAAGATCGCCACGCGCGGAATCGAAGCAATATTCCGGCGCGATCCGGGAATCCGCGCAGCTCAGAATGGCGGCAAAGGGATTTTGTCCCGTGCTCAGGGCCTCGCGCTCATGCTTGAAGTCGTGGCGCCTGCTGACGCCGTCCACATAGCGTGCATTGCCCTTGACCAGCCGGTCGAGCGCTGCGTCGGGGAAAATGACGTTTTCCGGCTTCGGCGGCGCCTTGTCGCTTTTGGCGAAGGCCCGCGGCGCCAGCGCAAGACCCGCGACGGCGCCCGCGACCTTCAGAAAGCTACGCCGTTCGAGAACCTTCCGAGTACCGACCGCGTCTAAGCAATATTGGCACATGAGGCGTCTCCTTGGCTTAAATTGCCGGGGTTATGAGGTCGTGCTCAAGTTCGGCTAGGGTTACAGTGATTTGGGCTGACTGCCAAAAGGTAAAGCGATGCGCGGGAAATGGCTGTTCGTATTTGCTGTTTTGAGCGCCATCGTGCCGGCGATGACGTTTGCCGCTGCCGCGCGCGCCGGCAATTGGCTGACCTATCAGAATGACCGTTACGGCACCACGATCGACTATCCGGATCAGTTCAAACCCGAGCCGCCTCCCGACGCCAATGACGGTCGAAGATTCAACAGCGCTGACGGCGCGAAATTCGCCGTCTATGCGGCTTACGCGCTCGATTCCACTCTCGCCGACATTCAGGAGTTTACGCTCAAGAATCTCGCGCCCGGCGCGGTCGTCACCTACAAGACCAAAGGCGACAATTGGTTCGTCATTTCGGGGACGGCTGGCGCCAATATCTTTTACCAGCGGCATCTGCTGTCGCACGGCGGTCAAATGAGCGAAACTTTTTCGATGACCTATCCGGCGGCCGCCAAGCAAAGCTACGATGCCGTCGTCGCGCGCATGGCAAAATCGTTCCGCGCCGGGAAAGGCTTTCAATCTCCCTGATGTTGCGGAATGCGCGCGCAGCCCGCGCAGGTGCGAATTCGCAGCGCCCGCATTAAGGAAGCCTCAACCATATTTCTTTACTAATCGAAAGCCCGCGGCCTGCGCGCAATTGCAAGCCGGAGCAAGGAGTTATCGGGCTTCGGCTGGCCGCCTCGGCGACTCGCGCAGAAACCACGCCGCAGGACTGGCAGCGGTCGAACATGAAGAAGCTCGTGTTCCACGGCCTTTGGCTTCTCGCATTGGCGATTGCCGGCACTGCGCGCGCTGCCGATCTCGGCGCAGGCCCGCCGCCCCAAGTCTTGCCAAGTTGGAATTGGACCGGCGGCTATGTCGGCGCGCATTTCGGCGCGCTGTGGGGCGACACTAAATTTGCCGATCCGGCGGGCTCCTCGGTCTTCGGCGACAACGTGTCGACGCCCGGATTCCTCGGCGGCTTTCAGGCCGGCTATAATTGGCAAGCGCCGCAGACGCGCTTGGTGCTTGGCGTCGAAGCCGACCTGAGCGGGCTCGTCTCGATCGGCACCAATACTTGCCTCGCTGCCTCGGGCTTGTTCATTTCGGCGGACTGCCGCGCCGAACCCAATGCCAGCGCAACCGTGACGCCGCGCATCGGCTATGCCATCGATCCGCAGCAGCGCACGCTGCTTTACGTCAAAGGCGGCTTCGCCGCTGTCCACGATCATATCGACATTGCCAGCAATGCGCTTCTCGGACCCGGAACCGACGCCAGTGAGAATGTGTGGAAAGCGGGTTGGACGGCGGGCGCGGGCGTCGAACGCGCACTCAGCCCGGCATGGTCGCTGCGGCTCGAATACGATTATCTCGGCTTCGGGCATTCCAATGTCTCGACGCCGATCAGCTTCCTGCAAGGCACTCCGGGCGACGCTTCCAGCTATGTCGAGACGCCGGCTGGCGCGACAAGCATTTCGCAGAACCTCCAGGAAGTGAAATTCGGCTTGAACTACCGCTTTGGCGTCGATCCGTCGGCGCATTGGGCAGACGCGCCGCCGGTTACGATTAGCGGTGCGGCGTGGCAGCCGCCCGGGAGTCCGGCCTCCTGGCTCGCCGGCTGGGAGTTCGAGGCTGGCGCGCGCTACTGGTACAGTTTCGGCAAATTCCAGAAAGATCTTGGTGGCACGACCTCGCCCGGCAATGCCAATGTGCTGGTGTCGAGGCTCACCTACAACTCGGTCGCCAATTCGGGCGAGATTTTTGCCCGGGTGGAAAGCCCGGACAGGATGTTTGTCAAAGGCTTTGTCGGCACCGGCGCGCTCGCGAGCGGCCATATGAATGACGAGGACTGGCTGATCTTTGGCGAAACCGTTCCCTATTCGAATACGCTCTCGGATCCGGTCAAGGGCACGATCAGCTACGCGACCGGCGACGTCGGCTATGATTTTTTGTGGAGCGCCAATTACCGGCTCGGCGCCTTTATCGGTTACAACTATTATCGGGATAAAAAGGCCGCCTATGGCTGTACGCAGATCGCGAATTCCTTCTCCGACTGTGTGCCTGCAATCCCCGCGAGCCAGCTCGGCATCAGTGAGAACGACACCTGGAACTCGCTGCGTGTCGGCGTGAACGGCGACGTCATGCTGCTGCCGGGGCTCAGCCTCAATACCGATGCGGCGGTCCTGCCATACACGCAATTGCGCGGCGTCGATACCCATTGGCTGCGCACCGACGTCTCGAACCAGAACTCAACGGAAACCGGCCACGGCATCGGCGTGCAACTCGACGCGATTTTGTCCTATTACATCACGCCCGCCTTCAATATTGGCGTCGGCGGTCGCTACTGGGCGATGTGGACGAACGACAACGCCTATACCAATGGCTTCGGCACGCCGTGTCCGTGCCAGACCTTGCCGGCAAAAACCGATCGCTACGGTCTCTTGGTGCAAGCGGACTACAAGTTCGACATGCCAGGCGCACTCGCTGCGAGATAATCTTGACGCGGCCGAACCGATTACGGCTTGCCCATCTGTCCCAATGCGGTGAGCAGCGGTGCGCTAGAAAGCTTTATCAGCCCGCCATAGGGCTGATCCATCTCGACGATCAAATAGACCGAACTGGCGACCGACAGGGCGCAGGCGAACATCGCGATGATCACGCTGCCGTTCGTGGGCGCGAAAAGGCCGAAGCTCGTAAAAATGGCGGCGAACCAGAAGACCAATATGGTCAGCAATGGCCACTGGATACTGCTGCCGAACTGCTCTACCGCCTCCCAGCGTATCTCCGCGATATCGCTGCTGAGCTGCAGCGCCTTCGATTTGAGCCATTGTTGCGCGTCGTTCTGCGGAGCAAGATTGAGCAGATTGCGTTGAATAATTTCGATGCCGGGACCTTGGGTGACGGTCTCGGGCTTGAGTGGCCCGGCGCCTTCCTCCGGCCAGATCTGGTGAAGCCTCGTCTCAGCCATCTGCCGCAGCAGATCGCGGGAGGCCTGCGTCTCCGGTCCGTATTGGGCCAAGGTGCGATCGAGCAGGATGTAGCGGGTGGCGGCGCGGGTCAGCTCACCGCCCTTGGTGTCGAACGAGCTCTTGGCGGACGCGATCAAGAGACCGACCACCAGTGCCGCAAGCGTTGCGATCACGGCCATGGCGATCCTGATGATGTCCTTTGAATCCGCGCTCAAATGATGTTCGGGCAGAAAGGCGCGCAGAGACATGCCGAGCAGCGCGCCGCCGAAAACGACGGCGAAGACTATTCCCCCGATGGCCAAGGTATTCATGGCTCGCTTGGCTCGCTTAAGCGCTGCGGCGGTGAAAAAACAGAGCCCAGAAATTATCCGGACCCATCACGCGGCTGATCTCGCTCAATATGAAGAACGGCACCAGCGCTACGGTTCCCATGATGCCGAGAGACACGATGCCGCTCAGTTTATTGGCACCGACGTCGGCAATGCTCTCGACGATCGTCTGGCCATTCCACATTCCGAAAACCACGCGCTCGATAATGTGGAAGCATATAAGGGCGGCGGCAAACAGGATCGATTTGAAGGCGATCGAATAAACCAGCGGCTTATCGTGAAATCTGTGACCAAGATGCAGATCTTCGGCGACCAGCATGACTTTGGCAAAGACCAAGGCGTTAATGATGGCGATGCCGTGAGGTACGAAATGTATCTGATGCTGCGACAACACTATCGATTCGTGAACGACCAGCAGGCCAAAAACGAACCAAAGATATAAGAACATCAGTACGAAGTCTCTGATTTGACCCTTCGCTCTCTCTTTGAGGCCGGATTGAAATTCCGGCTTTTTTTCTGCTCCGGCGTTTCGCTCGGCACCGCGTTGCGGCTCATCGCGAAACCGCGCCGGCGCGGCAAACAGACCGGTGACATCTGCCGCGGCAATCCATGAATCGAGCCCGGGTTTCCAAACCCAGTCGCTTTCCTGCAGACGCCTTTGTTCGACCAGTTCCCTGAGATGGCTGAGGCGTAGCGGACCGTAGCTCTGGTTGTCGATGAGAACATACCACTGGTCTTCGCCAGGCGACGATTGCGCGATCTGGGCGGCACTTCGGTGTTGATGATTCAAGGATCTGCCCCCACCCGTTCGGAACCACGGAGCCGCTTCACGGCCCGTCATTATACGCCGAAAAATCGGTAATGCCGGAATTGAAATAGGGAAAAACCAGGGGCGACCCTCGGCTGCCCTGCTCAGCCGCGCCAGTAGCGGTCTTCCCAGCTGCGCGACAGCCGCATCGCCGAGAGGATCAGGCCGGCCATCGAATAGGTCTGCGGGAAATTGCCCCATAACGCGCCGGTCTGCGGATCGACGTCCTCGGAGAGCAGCCCATAGCGGTTGCGATGCTGCATCGCGTCGGCGAACAGGTCATGCGCCGCCTCGCGCCGCCCGAGCGACCATAGCGCATCGATCAGCCAGAACCGGCAGATCAGAAACGCCGTCACCGGCATGCCGAAATCGTCTGCGGCGGCGTACCGCATGACGTGCTTCTCGCGCACCAATTCGCGTTCCATGGCGGCGACGGTCGAAATAAAACGCGGGTCGTCCACCTCGACGACGCCGAGATCGGCGAGGAGCAGCACGCTGGCGTCGAGATCGTCAGAGCCGAACGCGGCGGTGAAGGCGCCGCGTTTCTGATTCCAGGCCTGATCGAGCAATTCGGCGTGCATCGGTTCGGCGATCGAGTTCCAGTATTTGGCGCGCGGCTCGAGCCCGAGCCGCATCGCGATCGCGGCGAGCCGCTGGCAGCCGGCCCAGCACATCGCGGCGGAATGGGTGTGGATGCGCTGGCGCCCGCGATATTCCCAGATGCCGGCGTCGGGCACGAAGGCTTTCTCGGCGGCGCGCGCGCCGAGCGTTTCAAGGAGATGAAACAAGCCCCTCGTCGCCGGGCCGCGGCAGGCGGCGATCGAAAAACATCGGCATGGCGGCGAGAATAACGCTGCCATAGGCGTCGTGCTGCACCTGATCGACGGCAGCATTGCCGATGCGCACCGGGCCGTCGCCGCGATAACCTTCGAGATGCGGCGCGGTCCTTTCCTCAAGCGAAGAGTTCGGCACCACGCTGTACAAGGGCTTCAGCTCTTGATCGGGTTTCGACGCGATCGACAATGTGAAGGAAATGAATTCCTCCATCGTGCGGGTTGCGCCGATGCGGTTGAGCGCTTGCACCACGAAATAAGCGTCACGCAGCCAGCAGTAGCGGTAGTCCCAGGTGCGGCCGGTGGAGGGTGCTTCCGGGATCGAGGTGGTGTGTGCGGCGATAACCGCGCCGGTCTCATCGAAATTGGAAAGCTTCAGCGTGATCGCGGCGCGGATGATGGCGTCCTGCCAATCGTAGGAGATCGACAGCCGGCGCACCCATTCCATCCAATAATCACGCGTGCGCTCGAGGAAGTCGCGGCAGGCCTTTTCCAGATCGTCGGTGAACGGTTCGTCCGGTCCGAACACCAGATGCATCGGCCGGGTTAGAACGAACGGCGCCTCGCTGTCGATCATCGACAGCGGCGCGTCCGTGGTCAGGCGAATAATGGTGTTGTCGTCGGAATAACGAATGTGGTTGCTGCCGAGCGAGCGCCGCGGCAGCGGCTTGCCGTAATCGCAGGTCGGGCGCATGCGAATGGTGATGCGCGGCAGGCCTGAGATCGGCTCGATGATGCGATAGATTTGCGGCGGCCGGAACACGCGGCCAAATTGGCGAAAGCGCGGCGTGAAGTCGGTAATCTTGACCTTGTTGCCGCGGCTGTCGGTCAGTTCATGGCTGACAATCGCGGTATTGCGGACATAGGCCGACTGAAAGTCCACCATGTCCTCTAGCACCACGTCGGAAAACCCTTTCTCCTCGCGTCCAGCCACCAGCCGGCAGAAGATCGGGTCGCCGTCAAAGCGCGGATAGCACCACCACACGATCCGCGAACACGGATCGACCAATGCAGCGGTGCGGCCGTTGCCGATGATCGCGAGATCAAGCCCGTGATCTTTCATCCTGCCGTGCCTTCGCCGGCGGCCGCGATGCGCGCAAGCCACGCGCGGACGGATTCGGGCTTCTCGAAATATCCGCTGGCGTCGGGGGCAATGCGGCCGACGGAAAAGCCCAAGCCGCCGAATTGCGCAACAACGCCGAAGACCGGCTCGTCGGTAATGTCGTCGCCGATGAAGATCGGATTGCGTTTGGCAAACGGTGCGAATTCCATCAGTTCGCACACCGCATTGGCCTTGTTGATTCCGGCGGGCTTGACCTCGACGACAAGCTTGCCGGGCAGGATTTCGACCGTGCCGTGCGGCGCGTCGGCGCAAATTCGTTCTGCCGCGGCGCGCACCGCATCGGCCTTTTCCGGGGCAAGCCGATAGTGCAGCGCGAGCGAGTAGCCTTTGTCCTCGGCGAGCACGCCCGGCCCGATCTCGGTTACGCCGGCGAGCTTGCGCTTGAACTCCGCTTCGAGCGGCTTTGCCCGCATCGCCACTTTGCCGCCGGGCGTAGCGCGCAATTCCGCGCCGTGTCCGCCGATTGCGGCAAGCTCAAGCGGCGAGAAAATCAAATCGATGTCGGCAAGTGCGCGGCCGCTGACCAAAGCCAGCGCGCCGCCAGTTAATTCATTGAGCCGCGTCAGCGTCTGCCGCAACTCAACCGGCACCCGGACCTGCCGCGGCGACGGCGCAAAATCGAGGATGGTGCCGTCGATATCGAGCAGGATCGCGCATTTGCGTAAATCCGGAAGAAAGGACGTTGGCTTAAGCTCCATATCGGGATTCGTCGTCGCCGGGTCCGGATTGTCGAGAAATTCCAAGCTCATCTGCAAGCCTATCTGTCAGTCGGATATCGGTCGTTCACTCGAAAAGCGCAAGCGGCTGCGCCACGGATTCGAGCGGCTGGCGCTCGGCGGCGACGCCCCATAGCGCCTGGACCAAAGCCGCGCCGATCATCAGCGCAGCGCCGACGACGTAGCCGATGGCGACGCTGCCGCGCGAACCAGTATTGATCAGCATGCCGAACAGCAGCGGTCCGGCGATGCCGCCGATGCCGGTGCCGACGGCGTAGAAGAACGCGATGGCGAGCGCGCGAATCTCAAGCGGAAAGATCTCGCTCACCGTCAGATAGGCCGAACTCGCCGCCGCCGAGGCGAAGAAGAAGACGGTCATCCAGGCGATAGTCAGCGTCGATGCGGACAGAACGTCGCGGCTGAACAGGTCCGCGGTCACCGCGAGCAGAAGTCCCGACAGCGCATAAGTCGAAGCGATCATCACCCTGCGGCCGATCGTGTCGAACAGGCGGCCGAGCACAATGGGCCCGAGCACATTGCCGGCGGCGAACGGCAGAATGTACCAGCCGACTTGGTCTGCCGGCGTGCCGTAGAAATCGGTCAGGATCAGCGCATAGGTGAAGAAGATCGCATTGTAGAAGAAAGCTTGCGCCGACATCAGGCTCAGGCCGACCAGCGTGCGCCGGCGGTAGGTCACGAACAGAACCCGCGCGACCTCGGCAAGGGGGGTGTGACTGCGCGTGCGCAGCCGCGTTTTATCGCCGGCGGGCAATCGTTCGCCGCCGAACTGCGCTGCGATGCCGCGCACGATCGCGTCGGCGGCTTTGGGGAAGCCATGGGTGATCAGCCAGCGCGGACTTTCCGGTATCCAAAATCTCATCAGTAGAATCACAAGTCCGATAGTCGCCCCGATCAGAAAAGCAAGCCGCCAGCCGATTGCCGGATCGATGACGGCGGGATCGAGAAGTACGAGGGAACCGCCCGCGCCAAGCGCCGCACCGACCCAAAAACTGCCGTTGATTACGAGGTCGGTAAAGCCGCGGAACCGCGCCGGGATAAGCTCCTGGATTGTCGAATTGATGGCGGTGTATTCGCCGCCGATGCCGGCGCCGGTGAGAAAGCGGAACAGAGAAAAGCTGAATGCATCCCACGACAGGCCGGTCGCCGCGGTGGCGAGAAGGTACACGGCGAGCGTGATCGTGAACAGCTTCTTGCGGCCGAGGCGATCCGTCAGCCAGCCGAAGAAGAAAGCGCCAAGCACGGCGCCGCAGAGATAGGCGCTTCCGGCCAAACCGACTTGCGTATTGCTCAGCCCCAAAGCCGCGCTGTCCCTAAGCTCGCCGGATAATGCCCCGGCCAGCGTCACTTCGAGCCCGTCGAGTATCCAGGTGATGCCGAGCGCCACGATCACGAGGAGGTGAAATCGCCCGAACGGCAGGGCGTCGAGGCGGGCCGGGATATCGGTTTCGACGATCGTGCCCGCGGGCGAAGCGGTATCGGGCTCGACTTGGGGGTCGACGCGGGGCTCGACTTGGCGCTCGACTTGGCACTCTGCCGCGGAACGAGCGGCGGCAACGCCATCCGCGGCCCGTTTCCGGGCTGGCGGAGGCGGGTCAATATGGAAGTTGGAAACAAGACGCGAAAAAACGTCGGCTGCGTATGAAACCATCACGGAGTGCCCACCCGGCTATGGTGACTAACGCCTTGTCGCATTGGCCGTTCCGGGCGCTGACCTGTTAGCCGAAAGTTGCAGGCGAACAGGCGCAAGGCGTGACGGCAAAAGTGGTAGCAAGCCACCGTCCGGCTGGCGCGCCAAACGCCGTCCTTCCCGATGTCGCGGACGATCTCGCAGCCGATGCGCTTTAAATGATTCCGTGATCATGCTCGGCAACCACGCTCGGCAGCGAGAAATAGTGTCGCGGCAGGCAGGCGGAAATTGTGCGGCGTCCTAAACGTCATGCCGAGCGTGGCCGAGGGCGCCTTGCAACAAAACGTCAGGGATCGTGATCTGGCCAGCGGCGAAATCCGTCTGCTTACCCTCTGGCGTGGTCAGGCCACGCAAACAGGTTGACTCCAAAGCCGTTTGGGACGATTGGCTTTTGCTCATTGGTGCGGTGCACTCTTTGGACGAAATTCCGTGCCGAGTTAGGCCATATCGGGCGCCGGTAAATCCTGCGGCCTGATTGGCCGCCGCGTTCCCGGACGGTCGGTTCGCCAATCGCCAAATGCGCCGTGCCATTAACGACACTGGCGTCCGTTTCAGCCATAAACGGGCCGCCGGTGAGCTTGACGATTCCGCCGACGGGAAGAGCGATGACGGCAGCGATGGTGACTCGAATTAGACGCAGAACGCGCTCTTGCTCGTGCGCGGCAAAGCGCGGCGGCGCACAGCGGGTTTCCGGCTGTCCATTATATATGTGCCCGCGATACATGTGCCCGTGGCGGTGCACTTTGACCGCCCGCGCCTTAGCCAGATTTGAAATACCCCGGCGCCTGCGCGCTTTGGTGCGGGCGCGGGAATCGAGCCTGATCGGGCTTGCGGCGCTGGTCGGCGCGGCAGGGGGTCTGGTCGTCGCCCTGATGGGCTCGGCCGTCGATCTGCTCCACGAAGTGTTCTTCCATCTGCAACACGGCGAGCGTCTGTCGGCGCGGCTGTCGCTCGATCCACTTTTGGCGCTGTCGGTGCCGTTACTCGGCGGCATCATTTTCGGCGTGTCGAGCGAACTCATCCAGCGCTGGCGCCCGGAGCGGGAGATCGACCCGATCGAAGCCAATGCGCTGCACGGCGGCCGCATGTCGCTGCTCGGCAGCATCATCGTCGCCGCGCAGACGGTGTGGTCGAGCGGCGTCGGGGCCTCGGTCGGTCTCGAGGCCGGCTATACGCAGCTGGCGAGCGGCGTCGCCTCGCGCATCGGCAATGCGTTTCGCCTGCGCCGCGGTGATCTGCGCATCCTCGTCGGCTGCGGCGCCGCCGCCGGCATCGCCGGCGCATTCGGCGCGCCGCTCGCCGGCGCGTTTTATGGCTTCGAGCTGATCATCGGCAGCTATTCGCCGAGCGGCCTGGCGCCGGTCGGCATTTCGGCGCTGGTCGGCTTTCTGGTGGCGCGATCGCTGTCGCCGGCCGAGCTCGGCGTCGTGGCGCCCGAGCCGACCACCATCACCGGCCATGATCTCGTGCTTGCCGCCGCACTCGGCCTCCTTGCAGCGGGGCTCGGCATTCTTCTCATGCGCGGCGTCGCCATCAGCGAAACGATGTTCGCGCGGCTGAAGCTGCGCCCGGCGCTGCGCACCATGCTGGGCGGTCTGGTCGTCGGCCTGTTGGCGATCGTCACGCCGCAGATCATGTCGTCGGGCCACGGCGCCTTGCGCGTCGCCGGCATGCTCGATCTGTCGTTTCGCACCGTCGCGCTTCTGTTTTTGCTCAAGATCGTCGCCTCGATCGCCTCGCTCGGCTCCGGATTCCGCGGCGGCATGTTCTTCTCCTCGCTCTTGATCGGCGCGCTCGGCGGTCATCTCCTGGCGGTGGCGCTGACGATGATTTGGCCGACCGTTTATTTCGACCCCAATGCCTATGCCGTGATCGGCATGAGCGCGCTCGCCGCGGCGGTGATCGGCGGGCCGCTGACGATGATCTTCATCGCATTGGAAACCACCGACGATTTGTGGTTGACGACGGCGGTGCTAGTCGCGGTGATCATCGCCGCGCAGGTGACGCGCGAAGTGTTCGGCTACTCCTTCGCCACATGGCGCTTCCATTTGCGCGGCGAAACCATCCGCAGCGCCGCCGATGTCGGCTGGATGCGCGATCTCACCGTCGAGAAGATGATGCGCCAGGACGTGCAGACGGTGAGCGCCACGTCGGGTATCGCCGCCTTCCGCGAGACCTTTCCGCTCGGCTCGGTGGCGTCGGTGATCGCCGTCGACGAGGCCGATCGCTATGTCGGGCTTATCGTGGTGGCGGATGCGCATGCCGCCGAAATGGAGCCCGAGCAGTCGATCAAGGCGCTGCTGCACCATCGCGAGGACATGCTGCTGCCGGGCATGGCGGTGAAGGAATCGGTGCTCGCCTTCGACCGCGCCGAGGCGGAAATGCTCGCGGTCGTCGACAGCTTCACCGATCGCCACGTCGTCGGTCTGCTCACGGAAGCCTATGTGCTGCGGCGTTATTCCGCGGCGCTCGAAGGCCGGCGCCGCGATCTGGTGGGTGAGGAATAAGAGTGATCAGCCGCGCGGCAGCGTCTTGGTCAGCATCGGCGGCGAAGCCGCGGCCGACGGCGGCGCAGACGGCGAGATCGAGAACGTGATCCACGTATTCCAGCCATCGGGGCGGTCATGGTTGTCGAACTCAAAATATGCCTTCAGGTTTAAAACACCCTGCATGCCCGCTACGGGAAAGATGTATCCCACCTGCGGGCCAATGCCTGCGACACTGGGACTCGATCGGACCGAGAATGGGAGCAGACCCGCGGTCAGCAGAGACTTGGTCATATATGTAGCCGACCGCGCCGACGAAGAATTGCTTGGACAGAAACTGCGACGCCGCCATATCTAAATGGAAGTCGACGCCGTTCTGATAATCGGTGGACGTGTTGGTCAAGTTATAGGTAAAACCTCCGACCGCAGAAAATTCGTGGCCCGTCTGCGGGTTGAAGTAAGTGTAGCCGGCACCCGCGTCGATCGCGCCGTGACCGATGCCAATATTCGCCAGGTTGGAGGAGTTATAGGCGCCGACAGGTATATCGCCGGTGACATAGGTCATGAAGTTGTTGACGCCCGCGTTCCAGCGCAGCGTGAACAGCGGGTACAGATCGCCAAAGCCCGTCCTCCGAGTCACTGATGCCGTCGGACCGCATGAACGGCCACGCCGGTCGGGGTGAGTGTGCCTGTTACCGTTCCGTTTAGGGAGGTGCTCGTGTTGCCAGTTATTGTCATCAAGCTCACCGCGGCCTGGCCACCGAAGACTGGGGTTGCGAACACATAGCTCGGATGACGAATGCACCAAGATCGCCGGATGGCATTCAGGTTGGCGTTCGCGTGCTGCCGTTGCCGTTAGGCCAACCGGGATATTTTTGATTTCAAACTCGCGTTGCAGGGCTACGTCGCCGCGCCGCGGACACGTGCATGTGATAATAGATAAAAGTCTGATGGACCATCCGGGTTGCTGTGGGGCGGCTGCAAGGCTGCCAAATAAGCCAGGAAGCCAAAAGCTCACGCCTCCTTCATCGGCGAGCGCAATGTCTGTTGAGCATGTGATTGCGGCGCAGGGAAAGAACACCGCCAAGCTGAACGGTGCATCGCGATCGGCCGCTCAAGCTGTGACCGCTTATGCTCGCCAAGAAACGCACTTGAAAAGCTTTGGTCCGAATTGGAGTCATGAGCGCCCCCTAGGGCCGTTTGGCCCGTTCAGCTCAAGGCAAACGTTGTCGCGCACCAAGCTTAATCGACAATGGCCGAATGTGACACCGGCCAATTCGCGTAAATCCGTATGGACCGGATCGATTTGGCGGTAGCGTTGCGCATTGATCACAGCGACGGTTTAGCGCTGAGACATTTGAAGTTTTGCGAAGATGGTTCGGATGGAACCGTAAGATTTTACCGATGTGCGCTGCACAAAAAGCATCATCACGCGTTTGTCAGGTTCCATCGGATATAATCGCGGATAGTCTTGCAGATGTCGGCCGGGCATAGTGACGAAGCAAGAAGCCTCTTTGTTTCAATCGGCGAATTAGATTTTTGGTAACGGTCCGGCGCGACGAATGTGAGGCTGAACGCAGTCTAGCGCGAGGAGCTCGTGAGCGATAGTGAAGTTGCGTCTTTAGAGCGAACGGAGCCTTCGGCTCCGCCGAACATGATCCGGATTCCAGGCGGCACGTTCCGCATGGGATCGGACAAGCATTATCCCGAAGAAGCGCCGGTCCATCGCGTCAGCGTCGACGGCTTCTGGATCGATCGCACGCCGGTGACGAACCGGCAGTTCAAGGACTTCGTCCGCTCAACCGGCCACGTCACTTTCGCCGAAATCGCACCCGATCCGAAAAATTATCCCGGCGCGCTGCCGCACATGCTCTATGCCGGCTCGCTGGTGTTCACGCCGCCGGATCATCCGGTCGATCTGAAAAACTGGGGCGAGTGGTGGCGTTTCTTGAAAGGCGCGAACTGGCGGCATCCTTACGGGCCGAAGAGCAATATCAACGCGCTCGACAATCACCCCGTCGTGCATGTCGCCTTTGCCGACGCGCTCGCCTACGCGAAATGGGCCGGCAAGGATTTGCCGACCGAAGCCGAATGGGAATTCGCCGCGCGCGGCGGCCTCGATGGCGCCGAGTTCGCCTGGGGCGACGAGTTCACGCCGGGCGGCAAGACATCGCGCCAATACCTGGCAGGGCAATTTCCCGCACGAAAACCGCTGCGACGACGGCTTCGAGCGCACCTCGCCGGTGCTGGCGTTCCCGGCCAATGGCTACGGCGTCTACGACATGATCGGCAATGTCTGGGAATGGACCGCGGATTGGTGGTCGGCAAAGCATGAAGCCGACGCGCCGAAGGCGTGCTGCATTCCGGAAAATCCGCGCGGCGGTGCCGAAGCTGCAAGCTTCGATCCGTGCCAGCCGGGAATAAAAATTCCGCGCAAGGTCATCAAAGGCGGCTCGCATCTATGCGCGCCGAATTACTGCCGCCGCTATCGCCCGGCCGCGCGCCATGCGGAAGCGGTGGATACGTCCACGAGCCATCTCGGATTCCGATGTGTCATCAGAACAGGGAGTGAGAAATGTCCAGTCAAGACAACGAAGACAAGTCAAGCGTAGCGAAGACCGCACTGAACCGCCGCAATATCTTGCTTGCCAGCACGACCCTTGCCGCCGCATCCGCATTGAGTGCGACGGCGCCCATGCAAACGGCCCAGGCGCAAGCGCAGCCCGCGCCCTCGGGCAAGCCAGCCGAACATTCTCGTCATCATGGGCGACGATGTCGGCTGGTTCAATATCGGCGCCTATCACCGCGGCATCATGTCGGGCAAGACGCCGAACCTCGACAAGCTCGCCGCCGACGGCATGATGCTTCACGGATTACTACGCCGAAGCGAGCTGCACCGCCGGCCGCGCCAATTTCATCACCGGCAAATTCCGCTGCGCACCGGCCTCACCACTGTCGGCCAGGCCGGCGCCGATGTCGGCATGCCGGACCAGGCGGTGACGACCGCACTGCTCTTGAAATCGATGGGCTACACGACCGGACAATTCGGCAAGAACCATCTCGGCGACCTGAACAAGTATCTGCCGACCGTGCACGGCTTCGACGAATTCTTCGGCTACCTCTACCACCTCGATGCGATGTCCGATCCGTACTGGTTCGACTATCCGCAGGACTGGATCGACAAATACGGTCCGCGCAACCTGGTGCATTCCTACGCGACCGACACCGACGATCCGACCGTGCTGCCGCGCTGGGGCAAGGTCGGCAAGCAGCGCATCGTCGACGAAGGCCCGCTCAAGCCATTCAAGGACATGAGCGCGGATCACCAGATATGGCAGAAAGGCCGCGACGCCAAATACGACATGGAGACCTTCGTACGAAGTTCTGGTCGAGCAGACCAAAGGCTTCATGGATCGGGCCAAGCAGGCCAACAAGCCGTTCTTCATCTGGCACAATACCACGCGCATGCACGTCTTCACCTATCTGCAAGAGAAGTATCAGGCGAAGATGAACCCCAAGAATAATTACGGCGTGGAAGAGGCCGGCATGGCGCAGATGGACGACGACATCGGCGATCTGCTCAAGCATCTCGACGATATCGGCGTCACCGACAACACCATCGTGATCTTCACCACCGACAACGGCGCCGAAGTCTTCACTTGGCCCGATGGCGGCATGACGCCGTTCCGCGCTACCAAAGGCACCGTGTTCGAGGGCGGCTTCCGCGTGCCGTGCATCGTCCGCTGGCCAGGCAAGATCAAGCCGGGCACGGTCGAGAACGGCATCTTCTCCGGGTTCGACTGGCTGCCGACGCTGGTCGCGGCTGCGGGCAATCCGAACATCACCCAGCAACTGCTGCAGGGCTTGCAGATCGGCGACCGGACCTACAAGAACCATCTCGACGGTTACAACCAGATGGACCTGATTACCGGCAAGGGGCCGTCGGCGCGTCACGAACTCTTCTATTTCGGCGAGTCGCATCTCGGCGCCATCGCGCATCGACGACTTCAAGTTCCAGTTCTATCAGCAGCCGTTCGGCTGGCCGGGCGAGAAGATGACGACCGACATGCCGACCATCGTCAATTTGCGCCAGGATCCGTTCGAGCGGACGCCGTCAATTCGCGGCCAGTCGCTCAACGATCTGGGCGGCGGCTACATGAACGACTTCATGGCTCGCGAGTTCTGGCGCTTCGTCGTAGTCCAGCAGACTGTGGGAGCGGCGGGACAGCCGTCATCGACTATCCGCCGATGCAGGCGGCTGCCTCGTTCAACCTCGCCCAGCGTGAAAGAAAAGATTGAGGCGATGATGAAGTAACACGAAGGGCAATAGTGAAGAACAACGGCGGGCGCGCTATTTAAGCGGGCCCGCCAAATGCGGCAGCAATTGGGGCCAGGAGGGCCACAATGATGATTTTGCGATTAGCGGCATGCGGCGCCGCGGTATTTGCGCGTCGGTAGCGGCGGGCCAGGCCGGGCCGTGCTCGGCCGATATCGATGTGATGCAAGCCCGCGTCGACGCCAGGCTCGAGGCGATCGCGGAGCGGGGGCGGTTCGCGCCGCAGAGCGTCGCCGCCGGCATGAGCGTTCAGCCGACGCCGCGTTCGATCGCCACTGCCGAGGAGAAGCTCGGCGAGCTCAACCAGCACCTGGTTCGCAACATCAGGCGCGCCATGACGCGGGCGCGCGCCGCCAATGCCAGAGGCAACGCGAGGCGATGTGAAAAGGAGTTGTCGCGCGTGCAGCGCGCGCTCGGTCCATAGCCGCCTATCCATGCACGATATGTGCGGATAGTATTTTTGAATTGAACAAAGGAAACGAGGATCATGCGCCTTTACCGGATATTCGCCGCGCTGTTCGCAATGTTGGCCGCGCTTGCAGCGCCCTCTGCCGTTCAGGCGCAACAGCCGTGGACGCAGGTGGGCTCGCTGATGTGCAAGGTCAATCCGAATATCGGGTTCATCATTTTCGGTCATCAGCCAATGGAGTGCACTTACACGCCGACCGACGGCGGCGCCACCGCAATATTATGACGGCGCAATCAATACCGTGGGTCTCGACATCGGCATCAGCGCCGGCAGCGTGCTGGGCTGGGGTGTGTTCGCGCCAACGATGGGCGTTGCGCCCGGCGCGCTTGCCGGCGAATATGTCGGGGTGAGCGGCGATGTCGGCTTCGGCATCGGCGGCGGTGCCAATGTGCTCGTCGGCGGCTCCGCACGCACCTTCGCGCTGCAGCCGCTGTCGCTGCAAGGCTCAATGGCCGTTAATGCCGTTCTTGGCGTGTCGTCGCTGAAGCTGCGGGTGCAGCAATAACTCGATGAGGGAGCGTTGTCATGCGTGCCTTGCTGATGGGAAGCATGTTGGCCTTGCTCGCGGGTAGCATCCCCGCGCGCGCTGACGATGTACCGCAACTGAATGTCGATCCGGTCTGCCGTGGCATCGCTCAGCAATCGGCGAGCCCGGGCGAAAAAGGCGCGCCGGATCTCGGTTTTGCCCAATGCGTGCAGAGCGAGCAGGCGATGCGGGCGAAGCTGGTCGGCGAATGGTCGAGCTTTACGTCCAACGAAAAGACAAATTGCGTCGGCGAGGAAACATCCGCTTCGTTGCCGAGCTACACCGATCTCGTCACTTGTCTCGAAATGGCGCGCGACGCGCGGCAACTGAACGCGCCCGATCAGACGCAGCAGAACAAATAGTGGAGGTTTCGTTTCCTGACTTTACGTTGTCATTACAGCATGGAGAGAGAAATGTCTGGTCAAGGCAGCGGAGACAAGTCGAACCCAAACCAACCCGCACTCAATCGCCGCAATATCTTGCTCGGCAGCACGACGCTCGCGGCCGCCTCGGCGATCGCTGCTACGAATTCCGTCCAGGTTGCGCAGGCGCAACAACAGCCGGCGGCGCCGGCGAGCGGCAAGAAGCCGAATATTCTCGTTATCTTCGGCGACGACATCGGCCAGACCAATATAAGCGCCTACACCTTCGGCCTGATGGGCTATCGCACGCCGAACATCGATCGCATCGCCAAAGAAGGCATGATGTTCACCGACTATTACGCCGAGCAGAGCTGCACGGCGGGCCGCTCGTCTTTCATCACAGGTCAGTCGCTCTTGCGCACGGGTCTCTCCAAAGTCGGAATCCCCGGCGCGACCGTCGGACTGCAGAGCGGAGGACGTCGACCATTGCCGAGGCACTCAAGCCGCTCGGTTACGCGACCGGCCAGTTCGGCAAGAACCATCTCGGCGATCACAACGAATATCCTGCCGACGGTGCACGGCTTCGACGAATTTTTCGGCAATCTGTACCACCTCAATGCCGAGGAGGATCCGGAAGACCCGACTATCCGAAAGACCCGGCGTTCAAGGCCAAGTTTGGTCCGCGCGGCGTGATCCGGAGCAAGGCCAGCGACAAGGACGATCCGACGGTCGATCCGCGTTTCGGCAAAGTCGGCAAGCAGACCATCGAAGACACCGGACCGCTGACCAAAAAGCGGATGGAGACGATCGACGACGAGACCACCGACGGCGGCCATCGACTTCATCCAGCGCCAGGCCAAAGCCAATAAGCCGTTCTTCGTCTGGATGAATACGACGCGGATGCATCTTTACACACATGTGCGCGCGTCGATGCGCGGGCAAAGCGGGCATGCCCGACAACGAATATGCCGACGGCATGATCGAGCATGACGGCGACGTCGGCAAACTGCTCAAGGCGCTGGACGACCTCGGCATCGCCAACGACACCGTCGTCCTCTACACGACCGATAACGGCCCGCACATGAACTCGTGGCCGACGCGGCGATGACGCCGTTCCGCAGCGAGAAGGACACCAACTGGGAAGGCGCATTCCGCGTGCCGGCGATGGTGCGCTGGCCGGGCCGCATCAAGCCGGGCAGCGTGGCGAACGAGATTTTCTCCGGCCATGACTGGTTCCCGACGCTGCTCGCGGCCGCCGGCGATACCGGACGTCAAGGAACGCTTGCTCAAGGGCTGGCAAGTGGGCGGCGCGACCTACAAGGTGCATCTCGACGGCTACAACCAGCTTGCCCTATCTGACCGGCCAGCAGGACCATTCCGAACGCAAGGAGTTTTATCTACTATCGACGACGATGGCCAACTCGTCGCGATGCGGTTTGACAACTGGAAACTCGTGTTCTGCGAACAAAAGACGCCGGGTACACTCGATATCTGGGCCGAACCCTTCACTTGCCGGCGATTTCCGATGGTCTTCAACCTGCGCATGGACCCGTATGAACGGTGCCGAAATCACCTCGAACTCGTACTACGCGTGGACGCTTCACAAGGCATATCTTCTGGTTGGTGGACAGGCGATTGCCGCAGCGTTCGTCGATACGTTCAAGGAATTTCCGCCACGACAAAAACCGCAGAGCTTCAATCTCGACCGTATTCTCGAGCAGTTGCAGCATCCGGCGCAAAACGACTGACCGCAGCATTGCCATAGATTTTAGAGATCGAACGTGCAGCACCACGGCACGCTCGCAACAAGAAGAAACGAAACGCAAATAACAACACCGGGAGAAATGAAATGTCAGCGACGTTGATTAATCTGATCATCCAGCTCATCGCCGGTGCCGTCGGCGGCAATGCCGCCGGTGCGGCGATGAAGAATGTCGACCTCGGCGCGCTCGGCAATACCATTGCCGGCGCCATAGGTGGCGCGGGCGGCGGCACGCTGCTCACCGCTTTGTTGCCGATGCTGCAGGGCGCGGCGGCCGGCAATGTCGATATCGGCGCGTTGGTCGGGCAGGCGGTCGGCGGCGGCGTCGCCGGCGCTGTCCTCACAGCCATCGTCGGCTTGATCAAGAACATGATGGCCGGCCAGACGGCGAAGTAAGCGGCGTCATGCCTTTCCGGCGGTGCCTCGCGCGCCGCCGCCTGTGCAGAGATGAGTGACGAAATAGGAATACGCAGATGAATTTCTGCCGGCGTGCTTTGCTTGCCGTGTTGCTCGGGGTGTTCGCGTGCGGCGGCGGCGCCGCGTTCGCGCAATCCGATCCGTTGCCGTCATGGAATGACGGTGCGGTGAAGAAATCGATCACCGATTTTGTGGCGCGCGTGACGACCCAAGGCAGCGCCGATTTCGTCCCGGTCGAAGAGCGCATCGCGACCTTCGACAATGACGGCACGCTGTGGTGCGAACAGCCCATGTATTTCCAAGTCGCCTTCGCAATTGACGAGCTCAAGCGGATGGCGCCGCAGCATCCGGCATGGAAGAAACAGCAGCCGTTCAAGGCGCTGCTCGACAACGACCAGCGGGCGCTGGCGGCGGCCGGCGAGAAAGGCTTGCTGGACATCGTGATGGCGACGCACTCCGGCATGACGGTCGAGGATTTCACCAAAACCGTCCTCGACTGGATCGCCACCGCGGAGCACCCGCGCTTCAAGCGGCTCTACACCGATCTGACCTATCAGCCGATGCAGGAACTGCTGCGCTATCTGCGCGCCAACGGCTTCAAGACCTTCATCGTGTCCGGCGGCGGCATCGAATTCATGCGGCCCTGGACCGAAAGAGTGTACGGTATCCCGCCCGAACAGGTCGTCGGCTCGTCCGGCGTCGTGAAATTCGAGAAGGGCGCCGACGGCAAGCCGGTACTGATGAAGCTTCCCAAGATCGAATTCGTCGATGATGGTCCCGGCAAGCCGGTCGGCATCAACCGCTTTATCGGCCGGCGGCCGATCTTCGCCTTCGGCAATTCGGACGGCGATCAGCAGATGCTGGAATGGACCGCGGCCGGGACCGGCGCGCGCTTCATGGGCCTCGTCCATCACACCGACGCCGAGCGCGAATACGCCTACGACCGGCAATCGCTGGTCGGCAGGCTCGACAAAGCGCTCGATGAGGCCAACGCGAAAGGCTGGACCGTCGTCGATATGAAACGCGACTGGAACAAGGTGTTCGCATTCCAGCAATGAACCCCGCGCGGGCAGAATGTTCGAGGAGGAAGACATGATCACGATAGTGGTACGGGTGCTGGCGGTTGCGCTTATTCTTGCTCTGCCGTTTGCCGCGATGGCGCAGTCGCCGCCGGATCAGCAACCACCCGCCCAGCAGGCCTCGGCACCGGCGCAGCAATCGCTCAGCTCAGGGCAGCTTGACGCGCTGGTCGCGCCCATTGCGCTCTATCCCGACGCGCTGCTGTCCGAAATCCTGATGGCATCGACCTATCCGCTCGAAGTCGTGGAGGCCGATCGCTGGGCGAAGGCCAACACGAACCTCAAAGGCGACGCGCTCAAGGCGGCGGTCGATCAGCAAAGCTGGGACGACAGCGTCAAGTCGCTGGTGGCGACACCCTCGGTGCTCGACATGATGAGCACCAAGTTGAGCTGGACGCAGCAACTCGGCGACGCCGTGCTGGCGCAGCAGCCGGACGTGATGGACGCCATCCAGCGGCTACGCACCAAGGCGCAAGCCAACAACAAGCTGGCGTCGAACCAGCAGCAAACGGTGTCGACGCAGCAACAAAGCGGCCGGCAGGTCATCGTCATCGAACCTGCTGTCCCAAATACGGTCTATGTGCCGTATTACGATCCGGCCGTCGTCTATGGCCCGTGGCCGTATCCGGCGTATCCGCCCTATTACTGGCCGGCGCCGGGCTACATCGCCGCAGGCGTGATCGCGACCGGTCTGGCGTTCGGCGCCGGCTACGCGCTCGGCCGTTGGGCGTCGGGCGGATATTGGGGCGGCGGCGTCAACTGGGGCGGCAACAACATCACCGTCAACCGCAATACCAACATCAACAATATCAATCGCGGCAACGGCAACTGGGCGCACAACCCGGCGCATCGTCAGGGCGTGCGCTATGCCAACGCCAATGTCGCGGCGAAATTCGGCGGCAATCGTCCCGGCGGCGGCGGCGCGCAGAACCGCATGGATTTCCGCGGCCGCGGCGGCAATCAGGTGCTCAATCCGGGCGCCGGCGGCAACCGGCCGAATATCGGCGGTGGCGGCGGCGAGCGGCCGAATGTCGGCGGCGGCAACCGTCCGAATGCCGGTGGTGGTGGCAACCGCCCGAATGTCGGCGGCGGCGGCAATCGTCCCGGCGGCGGCGGCGCGGCTGCTGCTCGGCCGGCAACCGGCCGGCGGGCGGCGGCGGACGTGGCCCAGGCAATGCGATGGGCAATATCAGTTCGGGACGCGTCGCCAATCTTGACGCGGCGCGCGGCCGCGCCAGTCTTGGCGGCGGCGGAGGCCGCGGTGGTGGTGGCGGCGGCGGCATTTCGCGCGGCGGCGGAGGGCGGCGGCTTTGCGCGCGGCGGAGGAGGAGGGGGCGGTGGCGGAGGCCGCGGTGGTGGCGGCGGCGGCCGTGGCGGCGGTGGTGGACGCCGGTCCGACGTGAGGCTCAAGCACGACATTTCATGGCTTGGACGTCTCGACGACGGCCTTGGCTTTTATCGCTTCGTCTATAACGGCGGCAGCAAAGCCTATGTCGGCGTCATGGCGCAGGAGGTGCAAACCGTCAGGCCCAACGCGGTGGTGCGCGATGCGGACGGCTATTTGCGGGTCTATTACGACAAGCTCGGCTTGAAATTCGAAAGCTACGATCGCTGGGTGGCATCGGGTGCGCAGGTGCCGGCTGGAATGCCGGTGGCGCACTAATTGGATCAACGCCACAGCCGAGCTAAAATCGAACAAAGAACCGAGGAAGTCATGAACAAGATATTCGCAATGCGCACAGCGCTGATCGCGGCGATCCTCATCGCGGCATCGGCGTCAACGGCCGTCGCGCAACAGGACTATAAGACGCCGCAGGACGCCGTCGAGGCGCTGGCCGCCACGGCGCGCAGCGGCGATCAGAAAGCAGCCCTCGAAGTCCTCGGCCAGGACGGCGAGGACATCATCTCGTCCGGCGACAAAGTGGCGGACGACGCCGTACGTCAGCGCTTCGTCACCTCGTATGACGCAAAGCACCAGATCACGATGGCCGGCGACAACAGAGCCGTGCTGGTGATCGGCGACAACGACTATCCGTTCCCGATTCCGCTCGAGAAGAACAAGAACGGCACCTGGTCGTTCGACACCGACGAGGGCCGCCGCGAAATCCTTTACCGGCGCATTGGCCATAACGAGCTCGACACCATCCAGACCGTGCTCGCTTATGTCGACGCGCAGAAGGACTATGCCGACAAGGATCGCGGCGCGGGCTTGGGCCTCTATGCCCAGCGTTTTGTCAGCTCCGCCGGCAAGAAGGACGGGCTTTATTGGCCGACTACGCAAGGCGAGGAGGAAAGCCCGCTCGGCGAATTGTTCGCCGCGGCATCGCGCCAGGGCTACCGTGCCGGCGAGGGCCGTTCGCCCTATCACGGCTACTACTACAAGATCCTGACCAAACAGGGCCCGGCGGCCCAGGGCGGCGCCGCCGATTATGTCGTCGACGGCAAGATGATCGGCGGCTTCGCTCTGGTCGCTTACCCAGCCGAGTACCGCAATTCCGGCGTGATGACGTTCATCGTCAATTACGCGGGGCAGGTCTACCAAAAGGATCTGGGACCGGACACCGCCGACATCGCCGAAAAGATGACGTCGTTCAATCCGGATCCGACCTGGAAGAAGGTCGACGCCGCCGTGTCGGCGAAGTGATCCACCGGCGTTGAAATAGCCGGGCTCGAAGGCGCAAGCGGTGAATTGACCAGCCGGGAAGGTCTACCTGTGGCGCAAGACGTCGAGAGATGTCTGCTTCGGCGTTGGAACAGACGTCTAACCGCGTCACGTCCTCACTGCGGTTCTTCCGTTTTACTATTTCCCCGCAGAAGCAGTAACCCCAGGATCAGGCCACCAAATAGTCCGCCGACATGGGCAATCCAGTCGACGCCGGGCAGAGCACTTAGCCCGACATTTATCGTCAAGTTTCCAACGATATCCTGTTTGCTCACACGCGTGTCGCCGCGAAACCACATCACGCACATGATACCAAACACCCCCGCAATAGCGCCTGACGCGCCCGCGCTTACGGCTTGAGGATTTGCCAGCACGCTTGCCAGACTGCCCAACACGCCACACAGACAATATGAAAGAAGAAACAGCCTGCTCCCCATGGCCCGTTCGGTGACGGAGCCCCAATAAAACAGGCAACCCATATTGCCTGTTATATGGATCAAATTGAAATGCAGGAATGTTGACGTGAGCAGCCGCCAAAATTGCCCGTCTAAAGTCAGCGGCCCGTAATCGGCGCCCCAGCTTATGAGATAATTGGAACCCCATTCCGCCGCGGGGTTCAAGGCTGACATCAGCACAAAGATGCCGACGTTTATGACGACCAAGCCGGCTGCTACCGGATTGCCTCGAAAATACCTTGGCATAGGATCACGAACTGCAACCGCGGCCGTAGCGACGACGAAACATCAATAGTTTCTGAAGGGATTCTTCACGACGCCCGTCGTGGCTTTTGTAAATGCTTCGGTGAGGCTTCGTGTCTGTTCACCGAAGGTTTGAAACTGGTTCTGCATGTATTCGGTCTGAATTCGAAGGGCATCCTGAAAATCTTTGGCTTGGCTGAGCTTTTGCACGAATTTCTGGGCCTCAGCGATGTTTTCCTCAGTGAAGCTCTTCATTTTTTCGGTCAGCTCGGTACCGCCGAAGGGAGATGACGAAAAAGCGTTCTGAACAAAATTGAAATACTGTTCCATCGCTCCACGAGTTTGATTCATGGTCTGCTCCACGGCCTGCGCCGCGTTTTCATTAAGGTTTGCCAAGGTCAACTCCTGCTTGGGGTTTTATGCAAACTATCAATATACCCTTGCAGCGTGTTTGCCTATGTGCAGGACCACTTTATTGCCTGACGGCCCTTCAACGACGCGAAGATTGGCAGTGCGTCGAAGCGAGGCAAGGCGCGGCGCGGAGGCGGTTCGCCCGGTACCCCGCCGCCGTGCAAAGCGAATTGGCGGATAATGCTTCGCCAGTCCGCGCTATGGGCTGTCACAACGTCTCGATATGCGACACGCCGCAGGCGCGGCACTCGAAGGTTGCGAGATCCGGCAACCCGTCGAACCGGGCAACGCGTTTGGCAAGCCGCATCGGCTGCGCGCAACTCGGGCAGCGCGGCGGCGTGAGCGTGGAACTCGGCGCTTTCTGATCACACATGGTTGTCACCCGTAAGGCCGCGGCGGCATGGCGCGCGGATTTGAGACCCGCGACGCGCTTTTTAAGGAGCGCAGAAAGGCGGTCTCACCTTCTGGCAATAGGTGGGAGCGGCGGATTACCGAGACGTGGCGGCTTGATTAAGCTTTGGCAATTGACGCCGATCGCGTCTATCTGCCGAGCCGAGAAAGTTGCCTGGACTCACGTCGCTTCGGCGGTACAGTTCAATCGTTTGCTGATTCGCGCTTGGCCTAAAGCCCGTTGGCGACGGCCGGGAATCTTATCTGCGCGCGGTGGGAACGATGAACTCCGTTGTGAGGATAAGCCTGCAAGAGGCCGCCGATGGTTGGGCGATTCTGCCTTCATCGCTCAAGCGACCTGACGGTACACCGCGCTTCAATTTGAATTTTCCCAAGCATTTGGTCACCGATCCCGGTGCTGTCCATTTGGTGGCAAATGAGGCCGGCAACGGATACGAGCCCCCGACCCGAGATCTCGTCGAGCGTATTTTGCGGCGGGGTGACCTGTTCGTGGACGTCGGCGCGCACTGGGGTTTCTTCACTCTACAGGCCGCCACTCACCTTGCCGGAGAGATCGATGTCATTGCGTTCGAACCGGATCTCATGAATGCAACGATACTTTCCGAGAATGTCGCGAGAAATCAATTGTCGAACGTCACCGTTATTTGCGCGGCATGCGGCAGTGAATTCGGATTGGCGTCGCTGATGACGAACTCCACAATGGGTCACAGCATTCGCGGGGCTGATTCACGCATCGACGGAAGTGGACCGTCGAAATGGGTTTCAGTCGTTACGCTTGATGGAGCCTTGGCAAGTCTACAAAAGCATGTTGGACAGCGGATTATTCTTAAGATCGACGCGGAGAGTTTCGAACCGCACATAATTTCCGGTGCCAAGGTACTGGTGCGAAGCGGTCGAGTTGCGCTGATAGTTTGGGAATGCGGTGGCGATTTCGTCAAGGGACGCGGACAGGCTGTCATGGTTCAAATGGTCGCCTTTTTGAGCGATTGCGGATTCCAACACCTCCAGTCGCCGGCAAATGCCATTGACCGCCCGTATGTCAGATTTGACGCGGCGGGCGGGTTTTCCGGAAATGTCTTTTCCTTTGCGCCAGAGCTGAACGCGACATTCCAATTTTAATTCGTGTAAGCCGCTTTTGGCTGCCGGCCGTTCATGTCCCTCAGCTGCGGTCGGAAAGATTGTGGGGATTCGGCCCATTTGCGCGGTACATACCCCTGCCACATCGCAACCGACGTCCGGGGCCGTCAATATCGAGAACTTCGGCCATTGGGTCGCGGAGGAACAGCCAGAGGCCGTCGCCGATGCCCTTCTCGCTTTTCCGCCGCCGGCTCGATAAACGAGGGTCCCCGACAAGCGGGCTTCAAAGAGAAACATGCAAAGCAAAATGGACACTTTTGAGCGTCGCAGGAAATCGCTATGATGCACGGACATCTGAGACTATGAGTTGGAGTCTCGGGTCAACAGAGGGGCAAACGATGTATCTCAAGCTGATAGTGTCCGCGATCGCGGCCTTGTGTTTTCTCAGCGCCCCGGCAAATGCGGAGGAGCTCACCGGTACGCTTGCCAAGATTAGGGATACCGGGACAATCACTCTCGGCCACCGCGAATCCTCTGTGCCGTTCTCCTACTATGACGACAATCAGCAGGTCGTCGGCTACGCGATGGATCTTTGTCACACGATCGTCGATGCGGTGAAGAAAGAGCTCAAGTTGGACAAGCTCAATGTGGCGCTCAATCCGGTCACCTCGGCCACCCGTATTCCGCTGATCGCCAACGGCACCGTCGATCTTGAGTGCGGCTCGACGACCAACAACCTCGATCGCGAGAAACAGGTTGCCTTCACCATCACCCATTTCGTCACCGCGAACCGGTTCGTGTCGAAGAAATCGGCAAATCTCAAGACGGTGGAAGATCTCAAGGGCAAGACGATCGTCTCGACCTCGGGCACCACCAACATCAAGCAGATCACCGAGATCGGGGCGCAGAAGAACCTCGACCTCAATGTCCTCGCCGCCAAGGATCATGCAGAGGCATTCCTAATGGTCGACACCGACCGCGCGGCAGCCTTCGTGATGGACGACATCCTCCTTTACAGTCTCGTCGCCACGTCGAAGTCGCCCAACGACTTCGTGATCTCCGCCGACGCGCTCTCGGTCGAGCCCTATGGCATCATGCTGCGGCGCGACGATCCGGCGTTCAAGAAAGTGGTCGATGCGGCGATGACGGCGACATACAAGAGCGGCGCGATCAACGCCATCTATGAGAAGTGGTTCCTCAAGCCGATCCCGCCCAAAGGCATCAACCTCAACGTGCCGATGAGCGCCCCGTTCAAGAAGGTCATCGCCAACCCGACCGATACCGGCGACCCGGCGTGGTATGCACAATGAAGGGCATCAGGCGCTAGCGGCGTGAACTATCACTGGAACTGGGCGGTTTTCTGGGAGCTCTCACCCGACGGCGTTCACACCTATTGGCAGACGCTGCTCATGGGTACGGGCTGGACGCTATTGACCGCGGCCTGCGCCTTTATCATCGCGATCGCTGTCGGATCGCTCGTCGGCGTGCTTCGCACCACGCCGTCGACCTGGGCGGTGCGGATCGGCGACGTCTATGTCGAGTTGTTCCGCAACATCCCGCTCCTGGTGCAGATGTTCCTGTGGTACTTCGTGCTGCCGGAAGTGGTGCCCCGCGCCTTCGGGACTTGGCTCAAGCAGCTTCCCAACGCCTCGTTTTACACCGCCGTCGTCGCGCTCGGGCTCTACATGTCGGCGCGTATCGCCGAGCAGGTGCGCGCCGGAATTCTCAGCCTGCCGCGCGGCCAGCGGCTTGCCTCGCTCGCGCTGGGGCTGACGCTGCCGCAGACCTATGCCTACGTTCTCCTGCCGATGACGTTCCGCATCCTCATGCCGCCGCTAACGTCGGAATTGCTCAACACCATCAAGAATAGTGCCGTCGCGCTGACCATCGGTTTGATGGAACTCACCGCCCGCGCGCGGTCGATGCAGGAATTCACGTTCCAGGTGTTCGAGGCATTCACCGCCGCGACTGTCATTTATATTGTCATAAACTTGATCGTGACGTTCGCCATGCGCGTGCTCGAGCGCCGGCTCGCGGTTCCGGGCTACCTCGGGTCCAAGCCGCAAGCTGCGGGGCATTGACACGATGTTTGCCAATTTCGACTTCAACGTCATCCTGCGCTCGCTGCCCTATCTGTTCTACCAGGGCATGACGTTCACGCTGCTGCTGACCGCGCTGGCCACAATCGGCGGCATCATCATCGGCACGCTCTTGGCGCTGATGCGGCTTTCGGGCGTTGCGTTGCTGACCGTACCGGCCGCCGCTTACGTCAACTTGATGCGCTCGGTGCCCTTCGTCTTGATGATCTTCTGGTTCTATTTCCTGGTGCCCTATATCGGTCAGTGGATCAAACATTCAACGCAGCCGATGCAGGTTGGCGCCTTTGCCTCCTGCCTGGTGACGTTCACGCTGTTCGAGGCCGCGTTCTTCTGTGAGATTATGCGCGCCGGCATCCAGTCGATCCCGCGCGGCCAAGTGGCCGCCGCGCAGGCGCTCGGCATGACCTACCCGGTCACAATGGGCTACATCGTCCTGCCGCAGGCGTTTCGTAACATGGTGCCGGTGCTGCTGACGCAGACGATCGTGCTGTTCCAGGATACTTCGCTGGTCTACGTGATCTCGGTCACCGATTTCCTTGGCGCCGCGTCCAAGGTGGCGCAGCGTGACGGGCGCTTGGTCGAGATGTATTTGTTCGCGGCCTGTGTCTATTTCATTATTTCGCTCACCGCCTCCCGCGTGGTGCAGCACTTGCAGCGCCGCGTCGCCATCATCCGATGAGCCCCAAGACTGACATGATCGACATCGCCGACGTCAGCAAGTGGTACGGCCCGACGCAAGTGCTCAAGAACTGCACTGCCGCAGTCGCCAAGGGCGAGGTCGTCGTGGTGTGCGGCCCGTCGGGCTCGGGCAAGTCGACGCTGATCAAATGCGTCAACGGGCTGGAGCCGTTCCAGGAAGGCCGCATCAGCGTCGAGGGCGTCTCCGTCGGCGACCGCAAGACCAATCTACCCAGGCTGCGCGCGCGGATCGGCATGGTGTTCCAGCATTTCGAGCTGTTTCCGCACCTCACCGTCATGCGCAATCTGACGCTGCCGCAAATCAAAGTGCTTGGCCGCAACGCGGCCGAAGCGAGTGAAAAGGGCCTGCGGCTTCTCGATCGCGTCGGGCTTGCCGCGCATGCGGACAAATTTCCCGGGCAACTGTCCGGCGGTCAGCAGCAGCGCGTCGCCATCGCGCGGGCGCTCGCCATGGACCCGATCGCCATGCTGTTCGACGAGCCGACCTCGGCGCTCGATCCGGAGATGATCCAAGAGGTGCTCGACGTCATGGTGGCGCTCGCCAAGGATGGCATGACCATGATCGTAGTAACCCATGAAATGGGCTTTGCCCGCAAGGTCGCCCATCGCGTGGTGTTCATGGACAGAGGCGAAATCGTCGAGGACGCACCGACCGCCGACTTTTTCGGCAAGCCCACAAGTGAACGAGCGCAACAGTTCCTGTCGAAGATACTGCAGCATTGACGCCAAGCGCGTGGTGGCTGAGGAGTCCTAATAGCTCACCGATGCGGGTTCGCATCCCCGGTATCTGTTTTGCTGATGACCGCAGGCATTCCTTCCTCTTCGGCATCAGGTTTGTCGCCCGCGTGCTCCATCAATTCGAGTGCCAGTCTCTCGTATCGTCCCTTCACGCTCGGATCGTCGGTTCCACGAGCCAAGGACATGCAAACTCGTGCCTGGTGTAAGCAATAGGAACGCATGGGCATACTCGGCAGTTTTTCCTCACGCCTTATCCGACGGAAAAACATTGAGTTATTTGTTTCGTTCCCGGTCGCGACGCATCAAATGACAAACGTATGCCCGTGCGTCATTTAAGACACAGTGGGTTCCGCGGAACCGCTGGTAGGAGAAGCGGAAGCCCGGACTGATCCAAGCCCTATCGGCTCTTAGCGAACACCAAGCGTTTGCTCGATGTCGTCCCGGGCGGGTACGATTGCACAAACTGCGTTCGATCTTCCCCCTGACGGAGGGGATCAAGCGAGCGGCGGCCTGTGCTTTGCTCGGCGCTCCCCGCCGGCCGGCGTGGCTATACTTTGGTATAGGGAGAATGACTCAACGGCGAATGGAAGCCGGCTCTCCAATCGCATCCAATCACCGGGCCAGCGAATTATCGCGGCGGTTGGGGAGAGCTTTAAATGAATCGATGGATCATGAGTGCGGACCTTGTGACCGATCTGACGGTCACTGCAACAGCGCTGGGTGCCGTGATCGCGTTCGCGGTGATCGGATTCGTGCTCGTCCTTTCGATGCCGCTGATCTGACGATTTGCGCGGTTTGATGCGGCTTCGGATCTGGCTCGGCATTGAGGGCCGTCCGGAGGCAGGTTGGATCATACAAACCGACAGGTCATGGTGGGGACACGCGATGGTCACAGCTGAGGAATATCAAGAACTGGCCGTGCAGTTTTTTAGGTCGGCCGATGAGGCCGAAACCGAGGAAATGCGAGACGCCTTTTTGCAGTTGGCGCGCAATTGGATGTTGGCGGCGTTGCACGCAAATGACTTAACGGCATCGCCCCATGGATGCTCGATCATCACCGCGACTTGGCAGTGACGGCAGTCAAATACGGCCGCCGATCAACCAATCCCAGGGCACAATAGAGGTTCGCAATGTTCTTTTTCCAAGAAGGCTTCACCTACCGAAACTTCCTGATGGACGCACTCGCGATATTCATCTTCATCATGTGGTTCTGGCTTTTCATTTCGATTACCAGCGACCTATTCCGGCGCCACGATATTTCAGGTTGGGGCAAGGCAATCTGGATAATAGTTTTGGTATTGGTTCCGTATATCGGTGTCTTTGCGTATTTGATTTCGCAAGGCAGGGGTATGGCTGAGCGCAATATGCAGCAGGCGCAACAGGCCCGGGACGAAATTCGGCGCGTCGTCGGCTTCAGCGCCGCAGACGAAATCGAAAAGCTCGATCGGCTGAAGAAAGCAGGGTCGATCAACGACGCCGAATTTGGCCGTCTGCGCGCACAGCTCGTTAAGTAATCCGCAGATCTCGTCGCGCAACAAGTTGCAAGCCACCCGAAATTACGGTGCGCGGGAACTACTTCGCCCACTCGTAAAGCGGCCTGTTTCGGTCGACGACGTAGACCGAGAAGGCCTTCAAAGACGTGTCCCCGACAACCTTGAAGCCACCGTGAACGACGTCGGGCATGTTCGACAGCAGCGTGCCGGTCGGAAACATGATAGGATCCTTGCCCGACTGCTGCACCATGGCGCCCTGAATGACATAGCCCTGCTCGATCCCCGGATGGGAATGACGATCCAGTCCATCGCCCGGCTTGAACTCGTTTAGTTCGACAACGATCTGCTTGTCGGGCGCGCCCGGCACATCCAGCCTTCTGACCTCGTGCCGCCATGGCGGATCTTGTGCGAGGATGGCCGTCGACAGCATGACGGTGCAGATCCCGGTCACAAGGGCCACGGCACATTGATGTGCTCTCATCAAACGTCTCCTCTGTTTTCCAAATGGTCGTACCGGCGCTGGGCTTCTCGCTCGCACCGTCACATCAGTGTACTACGGTTGCGCGTGTACTTACGCGCGGCCAGTGGACTTGCCCGCTGACGAGAGGCGCCGCAGCTTTCGGGGGTAAAGCGGACGTGGCGATGTGAGCGCGCACCGTGTCCGCTTATGACGGAAGCGAAGTGTGCATTGCAGCAGTCAAAACATGTTTATTTGTGTGCGGCGGCTGGGAGCTCTCCCGCGACCATTGCAGAGCCGAATAGATACGCCCGGTTCGGTCAAACCAGTGGACCCTCTTCGACAAGGCTGACGACAATATGATGACGGGTCGCCAGAAGTATCAGTTTGTCCTACTTGTTCTGCGAATGAAATGAGCGTCAAATAAACTGCTCACGCGCAGCCATAGTAACGCCTGCCGCGGATCAGAAGGAGAGGAGCCATGAAGGTATCAAAATTGCTTTTTGGGTTCTCACTTACTATTGCGTTTGTTTTGTGTGTCTTTTCCTTCTTGGGCCAAAGTACGCGCCCGCTGTTGGCGGACGGCGCCATCGTGCCGCAGCCCGTTTCTTATTCGCCGATGGATGCTTCCTCGTCATCAGGCTCGATGGCAAGAACTAATAAGATCAGAATGGCTTGTTATCCTAAGGGTGGCGAATGCACGAGAAATTCCGACTGCTGTACTGGGTACTGTAGGTCAGGTTTGATGACAGCCTTTTGCGACAATAAGTGAGAAACGCCTGGAGCCGCCGACGAAGTTCGAGCTGATGCAAGACGCCAGCCTCGACATCCCGTCGACACCGCTCGCCACCGCGAGCGACATCGCTCCAAACTTATCGTCTTTTCGGCCTAAGGGGGTTCAGCCATGAAATGCAGCAAGCGGTCGTTTGCAGTCGTCTCTCTCCTCTTCGCAGTGCTTCTGTCCTTGAGTATTGGAACACTCAATGCGCGCGACGCCGATCTTGCATCTCGTACCTTCGCGGCCGTTCAGACGGCTAAACAGCAATGCATAAAAACCTGTCGTGCACACTATCGCGACTGTCGTCATCTGAACCAGTTGCCATCGTTCGAGTGTCGGGATGTTTACCAGGACTGCACCCGATACTCTTGCACTGGTTTAGGACCGGGATGACCGAAATGCCCTTGGCCGCCGTCAGCGGCGACGCCAGCGCTTTCCATCCCTCCAGGTTCTGTTGAACCCGCGCCGACCAGGTGATCGACCCTTTTTGCTGCGGCGGAGACCGGCCTGATGATGATCCGAATATTGAACCTCGCGCTGAGTGCACCGCTCATTTTGGCTGCGGCACTCGTGGTCGGGTCCTGTCGGGTGAGTTTCGCGCAAGGCGATGCGGATTTGGAAGCGCCGGGTTTGGAACCCTCCGCCGGCCCGGTGAGCGGCGGTACCACGCTTTTCCAGAACGTCCGCATCTTTGATGGCAGGAGTAGCGTGCTCTCAGCTCCTTCTAATGTGCTGGTCAAAGGCGGCATCATCGAGCGCATATCCGCAAGCCCAATTGCCGTCGATGCCAATGCCAACGTTCGGACCATTGCGGCGGGCGGGCGTGTGCTCATGCCGGGCCTGATTGACGCGCATTGGCACGCAATCATGGCGGCGACGCCTCAGATGGTCCTTATGACCGCCGATCCGAACTATCTCCAGCTCGTGGCTGCGCGACAGGCTCAAGCGACGCTGATGAGGGGCTTCACCACGGTGCGTGATCTCGGTGGTCCTGTCTTTGGTCTCAAGCGCGCCATCGACGAGGGTGTCACGATCGGTCCACGCATTTATCCCTCGGGTGCATTTATCTCGCAAACCTCAGGACATGGAGATTTCAGGTTCTCGTTCGAGGTGCCGCGAGTGCCGGGCGGCCCACTGAGCCATTCCGAGGTCGAGGGCATCGCGGCCATTGCCGACAGCCCCGATGAGGTCCGGTTACGCGCGAGAGAGCAGTTGAGGCAGGGCGCCAGCCAGATCAAACTTATGGCGGGCGGTGGCGTTGCTTCGCCCTACAATCCGATCGAGTCGACGCAGTACACCGAACCGGAGATTCGCGCCGCCGTTGAGGCGGCTGAAAATTGGGGCACCTATGTCACGGTCCACGCCTATACGCCGCGCGCCATTCGGCAAGCGCTTGCCGCCGGCGTCAAATGTATCGAACACGGCCAGTTAATCGACGAACCGACCGCCAAGCTGCTTGCGGATAATGGAATCTGGTGGAGCTTGCAGCCGCTCCTGGATGATGAAGATGCGCCCCCGCTTGCGAATCCGGTGTCGCAGAAAAAGGCGCTGGAAGTCTTTGCCGGAACCGACAACGCCTACAAGCTCGCCAGGAAATACAATGTCAAAACGGCTTTCGGCACGGACATTCTGTTCGACGCCGGGCTCACCACGCGGCAGGGGGCGATCTTGGCCAAGATGGTTCGCTGGTACACGCCTGCCGAAGCACTCAAAATGGCCACCGCAGACAACGGCGAGTTGATGGCACTTTCCGGATTTATCAATCCCTACCCTGGCAAACTTGGCGTGATCGAAGAGGGCGCAATCGCCGACCTGCTGATCGTCGACGGCAATCCGTTGGAAAATATCAAGCTTATTGCCGACCCGGACAGAAATTTTCTCGTCATCATGAAGGACGGTGCAATCTACAAAGACATCGTGGCGAAGTAGAGTCGTGCGACACGACGGCTCCTGCGCGCTCAGTTCGTTCGGTAATCCGGAGACATCGCGCTTACGCGGGTGTCCGCTTTCCGGAGTAAGGCGGACGCCTTTTGCCGGGGCGTGCGGCGGCTCATGACCCATATATCACATGTGCTGCTCAGGATTGCTGGATCGCAAATAGAGCTTTCAAGCCTGTATCGCCGATCGCAACTTCCTGATTTGATCATCCAAATTATATGCCAAAACTCTGGCGTGGTCGAAGCCTGCGGGAAGGGCGATGCGAAGTTGCGGCGGATTGATTTCACGCCTTGCTTATGCGCGCGCCAAGCAAGAGGGCGTGGACGCTAGCGGCTTGGCGCAGCAGGCCGGCCTGACTGTTGCGGACATCGAAGCGCGAAATGTCTGGCTGAGGGTTGCTGCTCAAATTAAATTTGTCGACCTCGTCGCCAACGCGACCGCAGATCCTTATCTCGGATTTCATCTCGCCAAGGATTTCGATCTGCGCGCATTGGAATTCCTATACTACCTCACCGCTTCGGCCGACATACTGGGGAGCGCCCTGCAAAGACTTCAGCGCTATTCCGGTCTTGTGAACGAGGGCGTCATAGTGCGTGTGAGGAAAGGAAAGTCCATTCGAGTCGGCTTCCAGTATACCGGCGTGGCCCGGCACACGGACCGGCATCAGATCGAGTTCTGGGTCACTGCGGTCGCTCGTCTTTGCCGCCACTTGGTCAGTCGCGACCTTAAGCCCATTCACGTGCGCATCGCACACCACAGAAATTTTCGGGACAGCGATTTCGAGAGATTTGTAGGTGTCGCGATCGAGGCCGGTGCCGACATCGACGAGATCCAGTTTTCCGCGGCGAGCTGGAGCCTCCCAATCGTAACTACCGACCATTACCTGCATGATTTTCTGGTACAATACTGCGAGGACGCTCTTGCGCGCCGCGAGATGAAGGCCACTTCGCTGAGGCTGCGTGTCGAAGAAGCCGCCGCCCAACTGCTGCCGCACGGGCAGGCCCGTTCCGACATTATCGCAGAACGGGTTGGCATGAGCCCGCGAACGCTGGCGCGGCGATTGTCTGCCGAGGGATTGTCGTTTGCCGGCATTCTGCGCGAGCTGCGATTGGCCCTGGCGCATCGCTACCTTGCAGACCACGACTTGCCAATTTCTCAGATCGCCTGGCTGCTCGGCTATACGGAAATCGGCGCATTTACTCATGCTTTCCGGCGCTGGACCGGAACGACGCCTACTGTCGCGCGGGGCAATCTGCTGCCTGCTGGCAAGTAAAATCAAATAACTGACGGCAAATCGCAAGCTGGTTGTGCGATCTGGAGATAATCTCAACCTTTCAAAGAGCAATCTATTAACTTGGCCGAACGTCAGTGATCAAAAATATCACCAAAGACCTGCGAGAGCTCGCGCACAAATGCACGGCATTGGCGCGCAACTGCCAGACCTCCTCCCTTTCCAATGTTCTGGAGGAGTTGGCAACCGATCTGATGGCCAAGGCGCAAGAGCTTGAGCATAAATTTGATCAATGACGCGGTATGTTTTTGCATGGCGTCGCTCTCGGCATCCTCGCTTGTACCCACGCGGTCTTAGCGCTCGTGCGTAACTCTCGGGACTGAGGACGTACGTCAGCTCTGCTCGCGTCGTGCGATGGAAACCCTATGCACGATAATGAGCACCTGACTGCCAATGTCGGCACACCGTGGTCGGATATCGATGATGACGATCTGCGCACGGAGATTTTCCGCGGCGCTTCGATCGATGAAGTCGCAGTTTTCCTTTGCCGCATGCCGGATGAGGTGGCTATCCGGGCCGCACTCCTCGGGCTGCGGTGGAAGCACATGGCACTTCATTGATGCATTCGGTCTGGCAGCATGAATATGCGTGATGAGGTGCTCAAGGTCGTGCCGGTGGGGCCCGAGCATAGACAGCCGATAACGACGATCTGGGCAATGCTCGGCGTGTGGTCGCGCTGGACGGTGGCGAAGCGCCTCGAAGAATTGGCCGCTGAAGGCCTGATCGTGCGCACCAGCGAAAAGATCCCCACCGGCGTTCGCTATCACTATCACCGCGAGGGGCCGGCATGACGTGGCCCTTTGCCAACGGGATCAAGCCCGCCCCAGCATGGGGACATTGTCACGCCTCAGTCCGAGAAATGCGCTTCGCCAAACGCGAAACAGCAACCCAATGTCCCGTCTGTGCAATTCGGTTCAGGATGCGCTAGGATGGCTGAGGGTGATCACCGGTACGATAATACACGCGGTGAGGGAGGCTTCATGCGTATCCTGAAACAAGCGGCCATTTTCTGCGCCTTGTCATTCTGCATCGGCGGCGCGGCGTCGGCGCAGACCATGAGCTACGCCGACGCGATTTCGCAGCTGGCTGCCGCCTGCAGCGGCGACGTGGCCAAATATTGCCGCGGCGTTCCGCTCGGCGGCGGCTTGAAAAACTGCCTGGACAGTCACGCCGGCGCGCTGTCGCCGCGCTGCGGCCAAGCCCGCGCGACGGTCTACGATTCCATCAGCCGCAGAGCTGCGGCGCAGCGCAATATCGGCGATATTTGCAGCGCCGATATCGAGCGGTTGTGCGGGACGTCGCACGCCGACGCGCATCTTGTCGAATGCCTTCTGGCCACGACCCCGGCTGCGATCAGTCCGCGTTGCAACCAGACCTTTACCGATACCGGCTGGCGTACCGAGAGGGCTCAGCAATGAAACCGCTTCACATTTCCGCCGCCGCGGCCGTCGTTTTCGCGCTTGCCGTGACCGCAGCCATAGCGCAGAACCGATTGAGCGCGGGTCAGATCGCCAACAGCTTGGCGGGCGTCAGCGATACTCGGCTCGACCTGACGGCAGCCCAGATGCGCCAGGCCGCATTGGACAATATCCATAATTATCCCGGCGTGCTTCCGCCGCGGCCGCTGACCTTTCCGCAGCTTGCAAATCTGGCGCAGTTCACCGTCGAAGTTGAATTCGATTTCAATTCCGCGGTCATCAAGCCATCGTCATACCGCACGGTCGGCTCGATCGCCGACGCGCTGCATAATCCGATCCTGCTGGCTTATGGCTTCCTCGTCATCGGCCATACCGATTCGGTTGGCGGCCGCGAATACAATATCGGCCTGAGCCAGCGCCGCGCCGAAGCGATCCGCAACGCGCTGATCGATCCGTTCGGCGTCAATCCCGCGGTGCTCGAAGCGGTCGGCCTCGGCGAAGAGCAGTTGCGCGATCCGGCGCACCCGACCTCGGGCGTCAACCGCCGGGTTCAATTGATCAATGTCGGCAAGAAATTCTGCTTCGGCCGGTCCGGCGAGGGGTTTTTGTGCCAGTGATCATGCTCCACTCAGATGTCACGGCCGCAGATAGAGGTAGCTTTGCGCCTGCAATTGCGCGAGCCGCACCACGCCGCCTTTGTCGGCGACGGCGAAGCCCGGCAGCAGATCCGTCAGCGTGACGCTTTGCGCCTGCATGGTGTGAATGCAGGCGTTGAGCTTAAGTCCGCACTTCGCCAGGTCAGCCGTGCGCTTGGATAAATCGGGCGAGGCTTGCGCGGTATGGAACGCCTTCAGCGCCGGGCCATGCACCACGAGCGCGATGGTGACGTGCCGCCGCCGTCGCAATCGACGGAGCACTGAAAGTCGATGCCGGCGGTCGGCCCCGGATCGTTGTCGGGATTGCGCACCGTCGGCGCGTGGCCGCAATCGCCGCTGGAATCGAAATCGCCGGGCCGGTCGCGGAGGTTGACGCCGAGCCGTAACGAATAGTTGAGGAGTTGTCGTCCGGCGTTTTCTCGGACGTGATGAGGAGCTTCATCACGCTGACCTTTTGCAGCGGGTGCTGCGCCATATGCGCGGCATCATAGCGCCCCACGAAACAGGCATGGGCTTTCGGCTTGCCGACGGAGCTGGCGAAAAACCGTTTGGCGAAGTCGGTATCGGCCTGCCCTCGCCGCGCACCGGCCCCGCGGCCAGGCTGACGACCAAAGCCGCTGCGGCAAAAAAGCCGGCCGGTCGCGAAATTACGCGCAATGACTGCACTTCGTGCCTCATGCCGCTCTATATTATAGAGTATTGGTCGCTGGCGGTTCGTAGGCCGTTCAAGCGTAGGCGCGGCACGGTATATAATGCCGGACAACGACAGGCGTTCGATGGGGAGGATTGCAATGAGGGTTTGGTTTTGCCGCGCGGCGGCGGTGGCGTGTTTCATAGCCGCGGCAGTGCCGGCGGCTGTGGCGGACAATTATCCGTCGAAGCCGATCACCATCATCGTGCCGGCGTCGCCCGGCGGCGTCACCGATATGCTCGGCCGCCTGTTGGCGCAGCATTTTATCGCCGACTTCGGTGCTCAGGCGATTGTGGAGAACAAGCCCGGCGCCAACAACCAGGTAGCGGCCGAATATGTCACGCATCAGCCGGGCGACGGCTACACGCTGCTGATCGGGCCCGAGAGCACCTTCATCGTCAATCCGGCGCTTTACGACCATCTGCCCTACGATCCGGTCAAAGGCTTCACGCCGATCTCGGGCCTCGTGCAAATCGATCACACGCTCGTTCTCAATCCGGCGGTGCCGGCCAATAACGTCAAGGAGCTGATCGCGCTCGACAAGGAAAAGCCGGGCCAGCTCAATTACGGCACCTATGGCGTCGGCTCGAGCGGGCACCTCAACATGGAAATGCTAAAAGCGGTGACCGGTACGAAGTTCGTCGCCGTACACTACAAGGGCGCAGCGCCGGCGATGCAGGACGTCATGGGCGGCCAAATTCAATTGATGTTCGTCTCGACTGGCACCGCCATGCCCCAGGTCAAGGCCGGGACGGTGAAGATGATCGCGATCGGCGCGCCAAAGCGCCTGCCGGCGCTGCCGGACGTGCCGACCATCGCGGAGAGCGGGGTGCCCGGTTTCGTCGCGGTGTCATGGTTCGCCCTGTTCGGCCCGGCCGGCATGCCGGCCGACGTGGTCAAAAAGCTCAACGACGAAGTGCGCAAAATCTTTGCCGATCCCAATGTGCAGAAGACGTTCCTCAACGCGCAATATTTCGAGTCCATCGCTGGCACGCCCGAAGACGTGACCAAGCGCATCGGCGTCGAGGAGCCGCAATGGCGCAAGCTGATCAAGGACGCGCATATCACGCTCGAATGAGCGGATGAGCTAGCCGCCGCCGCGCCCGGAAAATTCGCGCGCGATCTCCACATAGAATGCGAGATTGACCAGAACGCCGGCGCCCGCCAACAGCGCACCGAGGACCAACAGGCGGTTGATCGCGCTCAATATCAATGCCGGCGCTACGAAGAACAAAGCAATAAAGAGGGCCGGAACCACCGCGACCCATTCCATGCCGTCGCCCAAGGGATTGGCGTTGCGCGCGATATAGGTAGTGAGACCGACAGGCAGCAATGCCTGTGCCGCCGCCACGATGAACACGCCGGCGCGCAGTCCGGTGACATGCCGCCCGTCGAGAATGTTCAACGCCTTTTGCAGATCAAGCGCCATCCGTTCCGCCGCTTAGCGCATCTTAGCGCTGCGGCGCGGCGAAGATTTGCCGTAAATCTTGGCCGCCCGGCGCGCGCAAGCCGCACAGCGGCAGCCCAGCGGCGCGATGAACAGATCGAAATAGTCCTTGCCGTAGTCGAGCGTGATCTCTTCGCCGGGCGGGATGTCGCGCAGTGCCACGAACACCATTTGGCCCTTGCGCAGCACAGCTTCGCAATTCGGCCGGCAGGCATGATTGATGTAACGCCCGAGATTGCGCCGCGACGAGCCGTCGATGGTCCATCGCCGGTTGATCTCGAACATATATTTCGCCGTCGCCTCGCGCTCGCGGCGGTGCGCAAGCGCTGTCGGAATCCGCTTGCCCCGGTAAGTGACGATATAGGCCTTTGCCGTGATCGGCTTGGCGGCGAACAGGCCAAGCCCCGTTGCGGCACGGCCGACGCGGACGATGTGTGTAGACATGGCCTGCCATTAGAACATGGTCCGGAAAAGTGAAAGCCGGTTTTCAGAAAGGATCATGTTCCGCTCAAATGGTTCGCTCGGCGGCGGCTCGGCTCAGGCGCTCCGTTCTACCTGGACCATCGACCGTCCGGTTCCCGCGCAGGCTTTGCAGATGATCCGTTCGCCGCGCTCGCGGACGCGCCCGGTGCCGCAACACCGCACGCAGGTCTCTTGCATGACAGGCGCGGGGTGGGTTTGGCGGCTCGAAGATCTTTTTCCGAAATCCATACGAATGGCCTTTGTTTTTTGAGGATTGTGAGCGCAAACCAGACATTATCGACGGCGCATTAAGGCTCCGCCGGGAAATTGCGTAAAACAAGACACAAGCCGGCAGCATAAAGCGCGGCGAAGCCCGGTCTGGCGCGCGCGGGTGCGCTATTTGAGCCGGTCGCTGATCTTGTCGAGCCCGGCCTTGGCGCAAGCCTCGTCGAGGTCGCCGCCGGGCGCGCCGCCGACGCCGATGGCCGCGATCGCTTCGCCGCCGGTCTTGATCACCATGGCGCCTGGCGCCAGCAGAACGTGCGGCAACTTGGCGAGCCCGCCGGGCGAAGCCGTAGCACCGAGACGCTGGCTGACGGCGCTGTTGGCCTCTTCGCCGCGCGGCGCGCCGAGCATCAGCACGGTATAGGCCTTGTCGTGCGAGGCTTCGAGCGCGGTCATCGTCGCGCCGTCGCCGCGCAATAGGGCCTGCGTCACGCCGTCGGGATCGACGATGGTCGCGGTGACCTTGTAGCCCTGCTTCGCGCAAGCCGCGACCGCCTCGCTCACCGCCTCGGTGGCAAGGCCTGAGCCGAGCCGGTGCGTGGTGAGCACGTTATCGGCGCGTGCCGGAGCAACGGGCGCGATCGCAAAAGCGCAAATCGCGGCGTAAAACAGCGATACGTTCATCGTCCTGCCTCCTGTCGCCGCGGCGCGGCCTGCGCGAATGAACACCGCAGCGTGCGCGCGAATTCCCATTCCGAAATCGCAGACGCGCTATCGCATTGCCCAATCCGTCCGCCGGGCTATAAATCGAGTTCCCGCCAAAGCTCGGCCCGTCACCAACGACATAAAAGCAACATCGAGAGGACCGCCCATGCGTACGATCACGCTCGAAGAGCATTTCACGACCCCCGCGTTCCGCGCCGGCGCCGGTCGGCACCGCGAGGAACACGCGAAAAAGGTCGGCGGCCGCCTCGCCAAGGTTTTCGAGCAGTTGGCCGACGTCGGCGACAAGCGGATCGCGGAAATGGACGCAGCCGGCATCGATATGCAGGTGCTGTCGCTGACCTCGCCGGGCTGCGAGCAGTCGGAAGCAGCCGAGGCGATGGCGCTCGCCCGCGAAGCCAATGATTTCCTCGCGGCCGCCGTGAAGAAACATCCCAAGCGCTTCGCCGGCTTGGCCGCGATGCCGACCGCGGCGCCGGACAAAGCCGCGGCCGAGCTCGAGCGCATGGTGCGCGACCACGGCTTTGTCGGCGCCGTCATCCACGGCCACAATCGCGGCCGCTATTTCGACAACAAGTTCTTCTGGCCGATTCTCGAGCGCGCGGAGGCGCTCAATGTGCCGATCTATCTGCATCCGACCTTGCCGCCGCAGGCCGTCATCGACGTGTCGTTCGGCGGCTTCGCGCAGCCCGTGACGGACGCCTTCGCCGGTTCCGGCTGGGGCTGGCATATCGAGACCGCGGTGCACATTCTCCGTCTCATTCTCGGCGGCGTGTTCGACGCCTATCCCAAACTGCAATTCGTCATCGGCCATCTCGGCGAGGCGCTGCCCTTCATGATCCAGCGCTTCGAGGAAAGGCTGCCGCCGGCCGTGACCAAGCTGCAGCGCCCGGTCAGCGCCTATCTGCGCGACAACGTCCACTACACCATCGCCGGCTTCAATTTTCCGGCGACGTTCCTCGATCTGCTGCTCGAAGTCGGCGTCGAGCGGATCATGTTCTCGGCCGATTATCCATATAACGGGATGGAGGCGGCGCGCGCTTTCCTCGATCAGATCCCGGTCAGCGCCGCCGACCGCGAGCGCATCGCCCACGGCAATGCGGAGAAGCTGTTCAAATTGTAGGACGAACGGCGCGCGGAGTTCGTTCGCTAAAACTTTAGCGACTTTCATAACGCCCAATTAGGGCGCGTGACGCTATCGACACAGGATGAGTTCCATCCTGTCGATTGCCGTGTCGGGAATCACCGCCGCCTCGGAGCGTCTGCAAGTGTCAGCGAACAATGTCGCCAACGCCCAATCCGACGGCCCCTTGCCGTCGGCCGATCCGGCGATCCAGGCGCAATACCCGCAGGCCTACACGCTGCAAGTGGTCAATCAGGTCGAGACCGCCGGCGGCGGCACCAAGGCGGTCGTCACCAATGTGCAGCCCGGCACCGTACCGGCCTACGATCCGACCGCGCCCTATGCCGACCAGAACGGCATGGTGGCCGAGCCCAACGTCAATTACACGACCGAAGCCGTCCAGCAGCTCACGGCGCGCTATGACTTCGTGTTCAACGTGTACGTCGCCCGCGTCTATTCGCGGATGCTGAAGACGTTAGTTGATATTCAGACGTGACGACCGCGCTTCCCGCGACGATCTAAATTTCCGAAAACACATTCGTCATTACCGGGCTTGAGCCGGCAATCCATCAGGACTCTCGAATTCGCTAGGCTTGCGGCGAGGCCGAGCCATGCCGCAATTCGGCATGGCTACGCGGATCAAGCCCGCGTATGACGGGCGAGAAAAGTGTATAGAGTTCCCACGAACCTCACGAAGCAAATCCAGGCCGATCCCATGAACGCCCCCCTCTCCACCCACCCGACGCCGCCCTACAAACACTCGCCGCTCTTCCCGCTTGGCAAAGACACGGCGCCCTACCGCAAAATCTCCGCCGAAGGCCTGCGCGTCGAGCGCGTCATGGGCGAGGACGTGCTGGTGGTGCCGCGCGAGGCGCTGCGGGCGCTGGCCGAGGCGGCATTCACCGATATCGCGCACCTTCTCCGCCCCGCGCATTTGGCGAGCCTCAAATCGATCGTCGAGGATCCGGAAGCTTCGGAAAACGACAAGTTCGTCGCCTATGATTTTCTCAAGAACGCCAATATCGCGGCCGGCGGCGTGCTGCCGATGTGCCAGGACACCGGCACAGCCCTGATCATGGGCAAGAAAGGACGGCTCGTGTGGAGCGCGGGCGACGACGAGGCGGCGCTCGCCGAGGGCGCGCGCGACGCCTATCTGAAGCGCAACTTGCGCTATTCGCAGCTCGCGCCGATCTCGATGTTCGAGGAAAAGAACACGCGCAACAATATGCCGGCGCAAGTCGAGATTTTCGCCGAGCCTAAAGGAGAAACGGATTCCGCCTACAAGTTCCTGTTCATCGCCAAAGGCGGCGGCTCGGCCAACAAGGCATTTTTGTTCCAGGCGACGCCCTCGATCCTGACCCGCGAGCGCCTGCTCGCTTTCCTCAAAGAAAAAGTGCTGACACTCGGCACCGCGGCGTGTCCGCCCTACCATCTCGCCATCGCCATCGGCGGCACCTCGGCCGAGCTGACGATGAAGACTGTGAAGCTCGCCTCCTGCAAATATTACGACGCGCTGCCGGATCACGGTTCCGAGGACGGCCATGCGTTCCGCGACAAGGAGATGGAACGCGAGATTCAGAAGATGACGCAGTCGCTCGGCGTCGGCGCGCAATTCGGCGGCAAATATTTCTGCCATGACGTGCGCGTCATCCGCCTGCCGCGCCACGGCGCCTCGCTGCCGATCGGGCTTGGCGTGTCGTGCTCGGCCGATCGCCAGGCCATGGGCAAGATCACCAAAGACGGCGTCTTTCTCGAAGAGCTCGAGCACAATCCTGCCAAATATCTGCCGGACGTCGATACGACAAAGCTCGGCGGCGATGTGGTGAAGATCGATCTCACGCGGCCGATGAAAGAGATTTTGGCGGAGCTGTCCAAGCACCCCGTCAAGACGCGACTGTCGCTCAACGGTCAGATGATCGTCGCGCGCGATCTGGCGCACGCGAAATTACGCGAGCGTCTGGAGCAAGGGCAGGGGCTGCCGGACTACTTCAAGAACCATCCGGTCTATTACGCCGGCCCGGCGAAGACGCCGGAAGGCTATGCTTCGGGCGCGTTCGGGCCGACCACGGCGGGCCGCATGGACTCCTTCGTCGCCGATTTCCAGGCTGCCGGCGGCTCCATGGTGATGCTGGCCAAGGGCAATCGCGCACCGGTCGTGCGCGACGCCTGCAAGAAATACGGCGGCTTCTATCTCGCCTCGATCGGTGGCGCCGCCGCCAACCTCGCCGAGCATTGCATCAAGAAAGTCGAGACCGTGGAATATGCCGAACTCGGCATGGAAGCGATCTGGCGCATCGACGTGGTCGATTTTCCGGCCTTCATCGTCATCGACGACAAGGGCAACGACTTCTTCAAGGAATTGAATTTGGGGTAAGCGCCCCTCCCGACGCCGCTCTCTTCGTGCTAATCTTAACGCCGGGCCGGCGTCCGGTCCACGATGTCCTGCAACACTTCGGGAGGGCGACCATGACCGACGTGAAATGGACGATCAAGGCGCGCGAATTCGTCAATTGCAATTGCGCCTATGGCTGTCCGTGCCAATTCAACGCGCTGCCGACCTACGGCAATTGTATGGCGGTGGCGGGCATGGAAATCGACAGCGGCCATCACGGCGACACCAAGCTCGACGGGCTGAAATTCGTCGGCATATTCCGTTGGCCGGGCGCGATCCACGAGGGCAAGGGCGAAGCCGCGGTCGTCATCGACGAACGCGCGACACCGACGCAGCGCGAGGCGCTCTTACGAATCCTGACCGGTCAGGACACCGAGCCGGGCGCTACTATTTTTTCGGTGTTTGCGACGACGCTCGAAAAACTGCACGACCCGATTTTCGCGCCGATCGATTTTAAGGTCGATGTCGATGGCCGCACCGGCCGGCTTGTCGTGCCCGGCGTCACCGAAGGCCGCGGCGAGCCGATCAAGAATCCGATTACCGGGGCGGAGTATCGCGTGCGCATCGATATCCCGGACGGGTTTGAATATTCGCTCGCCGAGATGGGCCGCGGCTGGACCAAGGTGCAAAGTCCGATTCCATTCACGCTGGCGGATTCCTATGCCCAGTTCGCACACGTCAATTTGTGCCAGAACGGCATCGTCAAATAGACCGTGAGCGAGACGACGCTGGAATCCATATTGCGGCGCGACCGGGCGATCGTGATCGCCGCGCTCCTTGCGCTGACCGCGCTGGCCTGGGCCGATCTCGGCTGGCTTGCCCAAGACATGAAGATGGACGGCATGGACATGACCGGCTTCCGTTCGATTCCGGCGGGTCAAGGCCTGATGATGCCGGCGGATGCGCCGTGGCAGCCGATCGAGTTCGGTTACGTGTTCGCCATGTGGGTCGTGATGATGATCGGCATGATGACGCCATCGGTGGTGCCGACGATCCTCATCTATGCGCGCGTCGGGCGGCAGGCCGCGGCGCAGAACAAGCCGTTCGCCGGGAGCGGCTGGTTCGTCGCCGGCTATCTGATCGCCTGGATCTTGTTCGCGCTGCTCGCGACCGTTCTGCAATGGGCGCTTGACCGCTCAGCGTTGCTAACGCCGATGATGGAGAGCGCCAGCAACGTGCTCGGCGCCATGATTCTGATCTTGGCCGGCCTTTATCAATGGACGCCGGCCAAACGGGTTTGCCTGTCCTATTGTCAGGCGCCGCTCGCCTTCATCATGCAGCATGGCGGCTTTCGCCGCGATCCACGCGGCGCGCTAATCTTGGGTTTCCGGCACGGCGCTTACTGCGTCGGCTGCTGCTGGGCGGTGATGGCGCTTTTGTTCGTCGGCGGCGTGATGAACCTTCTTTGGATCGCCGTCCTGGCAATTCTCGTCCTTGTCGAAAAGGCTTTGCCGTTCGGCCGGATCGTCGCGCGTCTCGCCGGCGCTGCCTTTGTGGCCGCCGGCATCTGGCTGTTGATGCAACATGGCACATGAACCTCACCTCATCGGTTTGATGGGGCCATATTTGGTGGCTATGAAAGACCGACCCGCGCCTGGCGCGTGACTTGGATTAGGATGAAATCGGGCGGGACAGCGCCCAAGAAAACCTTCAGGGAAGCGCCATTGCCGGAGCAACATCATACTCGCCACGCGCTCGCCATGCTTGCGCTTCTTGCGCTGTGTGTTGCGGCTTTTGGCGTACCGTTTTTCACTCCTTGGTTCGCCAAGGCGCAGCCGACGCAGCCGGTTCCTCCGACGCCGCCGCAGGCCTCGGCTCCGGTCGAATTCAAAACCGGCATCGCCGATCCCTCAAGCACAGTGCTCGCGCTCTATATGGCGCGTTCCGCGGGCCTCGCTACCGCACAGGGTCTCAAGGTCGACATTCTTGATATGAACGGCGGCAGCCGTGGCGCCGAGGAATTGCAGGCCGGCCGCATCGACGTGATGTCTGTCGGACTGTCCTCGGTGATGAAAGTCAATCAATCCGGCGGCGACCTCCGGCTCGTCGCTTCGCTTTCCAATGTCATGCGCTTCACCTTTTTTGCCGCCCGCGGCGTGACTGGCGCGGCCGATCTCAAGGGCGGCACGGTCGGCATCAGCACGGCCGGTTCGGAAAGCGATTCCGCGGTGACGCTCGCTTTGCAAAAGCTCGGCCTCACCCGCAACGACGTCACGATCAAGGAATACGGCTCAAGCGCCCACCGGCTTGCCGCATTAAGGTCGGGCGAGATCAAAGCCGCGGCGCTCGACGAGCCCGCCGCGTCGGCCGCGCGGCAAAGCGGGCTGAACGCGCTGGTCGATCTCGTGCCGATGCAGATTCCGTGGCTGTTCGCCGGCATCGCCGTGCGTCACGCCGATATCGGGGCGCGGCGCGATCTGCTCACGCGTTTTCTCAAAGCCAGTATCGAAGCCAATTATATTGCACTCGGCGACGAGAAACGCGCCAAACAGGTGCTGGCGAAAGATCTGAAGATCACGAGCGCCAATAATGTCGACATCGCCTATCGCGATTTTGTCGCACAAGCGCCGGCCAACCTCGAACCGTCGTGGCCGGGCGTGCAGAACATCTTGAAAGTGTTCCCCAAGGCCAGCCAGAATGTCGGCGACTACGTTGATACAAGCCTGCTCGACGCGATCAAGGATCAAGGCTTCTTCGCCGCGATGGAGGCCAAATACGGTAAGCGCGGACAGAGCCCGTGACGGCACCGGACCAACTAAAGCCGCAACCTGATCAGGTAAAGTCGCAACTTGATCACTTGAAATCTATTGTCGATTGGCTCGTCGATGGGGCGCGGTCTGCGGCCTTGGCGCAAGACGTCATGACCGAATTATGCGTGCGTCTCAGTGCCTGCGGTGTGCCGTTGTGGCGGGCCGTGGTATTCGTGCGGACACTGCATCCGCAAGTCCTCGGCCGCCGTTTCATCTGGCGCCCCGACACCGGCACGGTGGTCGCCGAGGCGTCGTTTGAATTGCTCGATCGCGAGGTGTTTCGCAATAGCCCGATGTCGCAGGTCAACAATACCGGGACGACAGTGCGGTGCCGCCTCGCCGATCCCGAATGCCAGATGGATTATCCGAGCGCCTGGAAAAGCTCGCCGGCCAATTGGGCCGCACTATTCTCGCCTCGGAAGATTTTGCAAAATATTGCGGTGACGGCTTGCAGCCGCTCGGCAAGTTTGCCATTGCGGGCTTTGCCGAGGAGCGAACGGCCTTCGGGCTGTACGACGAGGAAAGGGAATTGCAATGACTGCGAATGCTGCTGCGGCAAGGACCAAGGGTCCGATCGTCTGGCTCGACATGGACCAGCAGGGACTCGACGATGCCTATGACCAGATCGTCTATGCGCCGAACCGCGACCAGGTCGCCAAGCGCCGGCTGGCCAATAGCGCCGCCGCGCGCGGGCGGCTCGGCGAGCCGCTGCGGCTTGCTTACGGTCCGACGCCGATCGAGGGTCTTGACGTTTATCGAACCCCCACCCTTCCCTCCCCCGCAAGCGGGGGAGGGAAGGGTGGGGGTTCGCCCGTTGCAATTTTTGTTCACGGCGGCGCCTGGCTGAACGGTGTAGCGTCCGAATTCACCTGTCTCGCCGAGCCGTTCGTGCATGCCGGCGCGCATTTCGCCGTGCTCGATTTCACCAACGTCGCCGATGCCGGCGGCAGCCTGTTTCCGATGGTCGAGCAAGTCCGGCGCGCGGTCGGATATCTTTATCGCAACGCCGAGAAATTCGGCGGCGATCCCAAGCGGCTTTATCTGATCTCGCATTCGTCGGGCTCGCACCTCGCCGGCTGCCTGGTGACGAGCGATTGGGCAAAGGACGGCTTGCCGCGCGACATTCTCAAAGGAGCGGCGCTGTCGAGCGGCATGTATGACCTCCAGCCGGTGCGGCTGTCGAAGCGCTCCAAATACGTAAAGTTCACCGATGCGATGGAGAACGAGCTTTCCGCCATTCGCCATCTCGACCGGCTTCACACGCCGCTCGTGCTCACTTACGGCACTTACGAGACGCCGGAATTCCAGCGCCAGACGCGCGATTTCGCGGCGGCCGTGAAAGCCGCCGGCAAGCCGGTCGAGCTCCTCGTTGGCGAGGGCTACAATCACTTCGAAATGCTGGAGACGCTCAACAATCCCTACGGCCTGCTCGGCCGCGCGGTATTCAAACAGATGGGCTTGAGCTGACCGAAGATAATTAAGCCGCTTCCGGCTTTTGCTCGGACGACTGGCGCACCGAGGTGCGGATGAGCTCGGCGCCGCAGCGCCGGCACGCGTAAATGGTGTCTTCGATTTCGGCGGCGACCAAGCGGCGGCCGTTATAAGCCATGCGGCCTGCGCATACCGGGCAGGGCATCATCAGGGAGGGCAGACTCGACGTGGGTGCAGCCGTTGAATGGCGCATGACGCTAACCCTCGATCGGCCGTAACTCAAAGATGACCGATTTATGAATTACTTACCCGTTTTACGGCGAAGTCAAGAAAAAATTGTGCGTTGCACACTTTTTCGATTGCGCTGCGGCAAGGGTCGGTCCCGACAAGTCCTTTCCGGCCCTGTGCGATTTGCAACAAATAGCGGGCGGTGATCGTTCCGACGATCTCCTACTGTCCACATTTACCATGCGTACCATGCGCTCAGGAACCGAGTTCCGTGGCAGCAAGGCACGGCACCCCAAGCCTGCGAGGCTCGCCCGCGTCGCCTCGACCGAACCCTCAATGTCGATGCCGCGGTTGGCGTCCTCGATGACGATGACTGAGAAATCCCCGCGCCGGGCATCTTCGGCCGAGTAGCGCACGCAAAAATCGAACGCGAGGCCGGCTAAAAACACGCGCTTGATGCCGCGTTCCCGCAAATAGCCGGCGAGCCCGGTCGGCGTCGTGCGGTCGTTCTCGTAGAACGCCGAATAGGAATCAATCAAACGATCGTGACCTTTGCGGACCACCAAAGAGGCGTGGGGAATTTGCAACGCGCGATGAAACTGCGCGCCCGGCGTCTCCTGAATGCAGTGGTCGGGCCACAGCACTTGCGGGCCGTAGGACGCCACGATGGTGTCGAAGGCATTTTTGCCGGGATGCGTCGAAGCGAAGGAAAAATGTCCGCGCGGATGCCAGTCCTGGGTCAGCACGACGTTGCGGAACATCCCGGCGAGACGATTGACTGTCGCCACGACTTCGTCGCCGCGCGGTACGGCAAGCGCGCCGCCCGGGCAAAAATCATTCTGGATGTCGACGACGAGAAGAACGTCGTCCTGCCCGGGTGTGACTGCGTTGGTCATGACCGTATTGCCCAACCGCGGTATCGGTTCACGATGGATTTTGCGCGTCCGCTGCAGCTAAGCGCTGGCCCGCGCGATTCTATCTCACGCGCCGGTCGATGACCGCGGCGAGCGCGACGAGATCGTCGGCTACTTTGACCGGATAGGTGGCGTCCGGCGCGAGCTGTCGCAATGCCTCCGGCAGGCATTCAAGCTCGCGTTTAGCGCGCCGGCGGATGTCATCAAGCGATAGCGTCGGCTGCAAACGCCGCCCGCCGAGCATGACCGGATGGATCAACGGATCGCCCGCCTTTTCGTGGTCGGCAAGGGAGAGCAGGTCGCCTGCCATCCGGCCGTCGGCGTCGTAGCGCCGCCACACTTGCTTCCGCCCCGGCCAGGTCGACTTCTTCTCCGAGCGCTTGCGCCGCGGCAGGCCGGCATATTCTTGTAATTTATAGACGCAATCGATCGACGGCACGTCGGCGGACGTTGTCAGGCTGGTGCCGATGCCGATGCCGTCGATCGGCGCGCAGGCTTTGGCGAATGCGAGGAGCGAATCTTCATCGAGGCCGCCGCTGACAAAGATCGTCGTCTCTTTCAGGCCGTCGGCATCGAGAATGGCGCGCACGCTCCTGGACAGCGCGATGAGATCGCCGCTGTCGAGCCGAACGCCGCGAATGGCAATTCCCGCCTGCTTCAGTCGCGGCGCGAGCTTGACGACTTTGCGCGCTGCGGCTTCGCTGTCGTAGGTGTCGAGCAACAGCACGACATTGTCGGGCCGCGCGCGCGCGAAGGTTTCGAAGGCCTCGGCCTCGTCACTGAATGCTTCGACAAAGGAATGCGCCATGGTGCCGAACAGCGGGATGCCGAATTGTTCTCCGGCCAGAACCGTGGCGGTGCCGGCGAAGCCCGCGACGTAGCTTGCCCGCGCCGCCATCAGGCCGGCCTCGGCGCCGTGCGCGCGCCGCATGCCGAAATCGACCAGCAATTTGTTCGGCGCGGCAAGCACCGATCGCGCCGCCTTGGCGGCGACGAGGACCTGATAGTGCAGGATATTGATCAGGCGCGATTCGACGAATTGTGCCTGCGGCAGCGGCGCGGTCAGCCGCAAGATCGGCTCGTTGGCGAAGAATGCCGTGCCTTCGGGCATGGCGTGGACGTCGCCGGTGAAGCGGAAGTCGCGCAGATAATCGAGCAGGTTTGCGCCGAAGCGGCCGGTGCTTTTCAGCCAGGCAATTTCCGCAGCCGAGAAGTGGAGATTTTCGAGATAATCGAGCGCCTGTTCGAGGCCGGCCGCCAGCAGAAATCCGCGCCGGGGCGGCAGCGTGCGGACGAACAGCTCGAAGACTGCGGTCTCGGTATCGCCATGGTCCAGGTAAGCCTGGATCATGTTGATCTGGTAGAGGTCCGTCAGCAGCGGACTAGCTTGTTGCATCGCGACATCCCATCCCGGCGCAAAACAAAATATGGGTATCGGGATGGGTGTTGCCGCCGGCCCCTTCCACCGATCTGGGTTTACCACCGCCTGAGGCAGTCGGGTAAGCCGTCGACGCCGCTCTCATGGTTAATGCGTGCGGGGCAGCGAGAACTCGCCGCTGCATACTCAAGTACCTGCGGCGGTTTACTTTGTCGCAGGAAATAGGGTCCCGAACCCTTAATAAGTCCTTGCCGGGCGGAGCCGATCTGTAACAAGGTCCCAGCGCAGTTGCCAGGGATCTGGGACGAGGGGCAACTGCGATCCAACTGGCGCTCCGGGGGGAGTTGATAACGACGCTCTTAAGGGGGCGACTGAATGAATTATTATACGTCCGCGAAGGATGGAGACTTTGGCAGCGGTTTCTCGCTGATCCATTCCAGTTCGCATCACGCCAACGCCATCGTCGTACCCGACGCGGAGTTACTGTTCACCGGTAACTTCCATCGCGCCGGTCTCGATCTGGTTCTCACCGGCCATGACGGCCGGCATCATGTCATTCCCGGCTACTTTGCGAGCGAGCACCCGCCTGCTTTGGTGGCGCCGAATGGCGCGCATCTGTCGCCGGATATTGTCGACCTGCTGGCAGGCTCGCTGGCGCCCAATGAATACGCACAAGCGCAAACTCAAACACAGGCCGGCACGGCGCCCGATTCCATCGGCAAGGTGCAAAAAGTCGCCGGCACCGTCACTGTTCTGCGCAACGGCGTTTCCGTTGCCCTCAATGTCGGCGACGTCGTCTACAAAAGCGACGTGCTCGTTACCGGCGCCGATTCCAAGTGTGGCCTCACTTTTCCTGATGGCACCGCGCTCGAGCTCCTTCCCAATACCCGGATGGCGCTCAACGAATATGCCTATGACGCGAATTCGACGTCTAATCAGGCGCTGTTCACACTGGTCGAAGGCACATTCGGCTTTGTCGCCGGCAAGGTCGCGCATACCGGCGACATGAAGATCGGTACGCCGGTCGCGACCATGGGCATTCGTGGCACCACTGGCGTGGTCCAGGATGTCGCTACGATCAACGCGACCTCCGGCAACGTTACATATTCTTATTCCGTCTACGACGATCCGGGTTCGACCACGAACGGCTCATGGGACATGTCCGTGCAGAATCCGGACGGATCCTACACGGTCATCGCCACCGTATCGCAGACCGGATACGTTACCTTTGTCACCCCGCAAGGCATCGGCCGCCCGCCGCTTGTTTCGACCGTTCCGCTGACCGCGTCGCAGGTGGCGGCCAATCAGTTGATTATTCAGGAACTGTTCGAGACTTATGGGTTAGCTGGTCCGCACGCGGTCGGTTATCCTGGCAGTGGGGATGACCCGCTGTTGCAGGCGCCGCCGAATTTCTTTCCGGAAAATCCCGGTCCGAACGGGCCCTACGCGTACAATTACCAGCTTCCAGATCTCCCTTCTTTGCCGGGGCTGCAGCAGAATCCGCTGCTTCCACCAAATCCCACAACGCTCTCGGGCACGGCAAATGTGTTCATATGGCCGACGGGAACGGGTACCTGGCCCACAGGGCCAAAGTGGCTTGCCGGAACGGCGCCGATAAATTCGTCCGACGTCGTCATCATCGAGTCGGGCGATGTGCAATACGATCTCAACTTAACAATCTTCAGCCTGACGATTGATGGACCGGGCGAGCTCGACGTTGTCGGCGGCGGGCTTACGCTTACGAGCGGCCTCGATGTCGCAGGCCTTCTTCTGGTCGAAGGCGATCCGCCGATCCTCACGACCTACGGTGCGGTGACGATCGAGAGTGGCGGCAAAATTGTCTCGAGCGGCATTGGCGCGGTTATCGATTTCTTCAGCGCTGATCCGAGCAATCCGTCCAAGGTCGACAATTTCGGAACCATCGCCGCCAAGCACGGCGGCAATGTGACGTTCCTTCAAGTTCTGGTCACGAACGAGGCCGCCAACGCCGGCAACACCGATCCGGATGTTACGACGCCGGCGGGCAAGATCGTGTCGACCGGCTGCGGCTCGGTCATCGATTTCACCAACGTGAATTTCGACAATGCTGGCGTCGTTATCGCTAAGGATTCGGGGGGTGTATTCTTCGTCGACGCCGCGATCACCAATGATACGGGCGCCGAGATCACGGCGACAGATCATGGCACCATCGCCTTTACGACATCCGAGATCGTCGGGAACGGCACGGTGCAGGTCGATGCCTGTTCGATCTTGGACCTTGAGGACAGCAGCATCAGCGGCGGCACGGTCGATGTCTACGGCACGCTGCATTCGACCGGAACGAGTTCGATCAACGACGCGAGCATCACCAATACCGGCACGCTGGTTGCGAGCTGCGGAACGCTGACCATCGATCCCGGCTCGATCGACAATTCTGGTCTCATCGAGGCCAATGGCGGTGCGCTGACCATTGATGGTACACCGGTGACTAACTCCGGCACACTGGAAGCGACCCATGGCGGCACGCTGACGTTGTCGAACACTACCATCACCAACAACGGCACTGGCGCGACCTTCATAGCAGCATCGAGCGAGGAAACGGGCGGGGGGATAAACAACGCGCAAATGGAAGCCGACCTGCTTACCAATTCGCCGGTAAACTGGTATACTGCTAATCCCCCTGACACCGACACGCGATTTACGTTTGGCGCAAATGATTCCAACGGATGGATCGAAATCAGCCTCGGCCAAATCAGGGAAATTACTGACATTGGTACGACGATCACACAAAATAACAGACCCACTACGGGGCCGATAAGTATCGAAGTATCAATCGATGGAATCACTTTTACGCCTTGGGGCTCGCCTGTACCGGTTTCCTCCTCGACAACGACTGTGGATATAACTGAACCGCTTCAAGCGGTTGAATATATCATTTTTAACTACGGCCCGACCGGTAACCCCTATAATGGTTTCGGTGGCTCGGCAGTCTCGAGCATCTTTGCTGGCGTAGGCCCCACTGGCCTTAATCTCATCACCAACAGCACCGGCACGGTGCTAGTCGATGCCGGCTCAACTCTCGACCTTGAGGGCAGCGGCATCAGCGGCGGCACTGTCGATGTCTACGGCACGCTAAATTCGACGGGGACGAGTTCGATCAACGACGCCAGCATCACCAATACCGGCACGGTGGAAGCGAGCAGCGGAACGCTGGCTATTGATCCCGGCTCGATCGACAATTCTGGTTTGCTCGAGGCCAATGGCGGTGCGCTGACCATCGACGCCACGCCGGTGATCAATAGCGGCACTCTGGAAGCGACCGGTGGCGGCGCGCTGACACTCTCGAGCGATTCCGTCACAAATACTGGCGGCACCGTCGAAGTAGCCTTCGGCTCAGTGCTCTACCTCCAGGACAGCGGCATTAGCGGCGGCACGGTCAGCATCTGCGGCACAATGGATTCGACCGGGGCCAGCACGATCAGCGATGCGACCACCACGATTGCTGCTGGCGCAATCATCGAGTTCGACCGGCGGCACGCTGCAAATCTACGGTGGCACAATCGAGAACTACGGCACATTGGAAGCATCCCACGGCGGTACATTGCTGATCGACGATATCGTACAAAATCACGGCGGCAACGCGATTATCGCAGGCGGCACGCTGGACTTCGTGTCGAAGACGGACGTGAATGAGATAACATTCGACAATGGTAGCGGCACACCAAAATACGGCGAACTCATTCTCGGCGACGTGTCCGGCGGCTACAGTGCGACCATTCATGGCTTTGCCGGAACCGCGAGCAATTTGAGCAACTCGGACGGAATCGATCTGACAAACTTTGTTGTTACCCATGAATCGGAGACGACGACCACTGGCGGAATAGTCACTTTAGAGCTCTATGCTGGAAGTGAGCGCGTCAGTCTGACATTCGACGATTTCGCCGGTACGCTAAATGTTGGAAGCGACGGCCACAGCGGTACGCTCATCACTGATCCGACGACGGCAGGTTCCGATGCGTCCGGCTTTCATCGGCGTCGGCCGACGACGTCGGTGGCAACGTGACATTCGCCGGCGCGGATCTCTCCGGCACCGAGTCGGCAACCATCACGCCGAACGGGTCCGACTATATTGGCAGTGTCTCGCTCGGTCAGGTGACCGAAAGCAACGGCAGCACATCGGTCAACTGGCAATTCTCGGTCGACAAGGATCAAATCAATCTGGCGCCAGGCGAGATATTGACCCAATCCTATAATGTCAGCCTCAACGACGCGCAAAATCCGGCCGCGGCCTTAAATCAAACGTGGCGGTATCGATCGGCGGCGCCGGCAACGACAACTTCGTTTTCGCGCCCGGTATCGGCGCCGACACGATCGTCAATTTCAATCCGCAGCACAACACGATCGAGCTCGACCACTTCACCAATGCGCAAACGATCCAGGAATTGCAGTCGCTGATCACCAGCGATGCCCATGGCGACGCCATCATCAATCTCGCGTCGCTCATCACCACCGACGTCCACGGCGACGCGGTCATCAACCTCGGGCACAACGACAGCATTACTCTCGCCAATACCACGACAACCCAATTGCAACAGGCCATCCAGGCGGGCCACGTGCTGTTGCACTGATGCCGCGCACCGCTCTTCTGGACTAGGACGAATCCCGAGACTTTGATTTCGCCGCGGCGGCGAGCTGAGGCTATCTTATTCGAGCGATTATTCAGGAAACTCGCTGGGCTCATTAGACTCACTTTGCAACTTCACCCCTTGCAACTTCACCCAACGTCTCGAGCCCTTGGGCTGCAATGTTTTGAGAGCAAATCTGCCCGAGCTGGGCAGCCAAATCGTTTCAATCTTGGGGCTTCTTCGCGGCAGCATAATATTGGGCATCTATTGCAGCCCAAACCGGGCAAATTGTTCGGCAATACCTTGGAAGAAAGACTTTGCGGCCATAATATCGGTGCTGCCGCCGGCTCGATCTCCAGTTTTTAGTTTGGCGAAGCCTCGCCCATACAGCGCGGTTGGCGATTTCGGATCTATCCGCAGCGCGGAATCATAATCAACAATCGCCTGCTCCCATTGACCCAGCTTAAGATAGGTGAAGCCACGGGAGTCAAACGCCGTGGCAACCTTTGGATCCAGTCGGATCGCCTCGTTGCAATCAGTGATGGCCGCCTGTAACTCGCCGACTACGGCGTGTGTCCAGCACCGTTCGTTCCACAGAACTTTCAATGTGGGTTGAAGCCGAATCGCCTCGTCGAAGTCTTTCAAGGCGTTAGGATAATCACCCGTTTTCTGGTAAGTCTCAGCACGATTGGCAAAGGCATTGGCGTATTTTGGATCGATATTAATTGCTGCACCAAAATCTTGGATCGCGCGCTCATAATCGCCCTTTGCTTGGTAGGCAAATCCTCGATTGTTGAACGGCTTGGCGAAATTCGCATCGAGCTTGATTGACTCATCGTAGTCCTGAATGGCTAGATCGTATTCCCCCTTGCCGACATATGCGTCTCCCCGGTTGTTGTGAGCGATCGCTAGTATGTGTGAGTTATTCACATCTGACTTTATCAGTGCCGTGCAGCCGATAATCTGAGGCTCGGCGGATGTTCGATCCCTGCCGTTGCACAAGTCGATGTTACTAAGGTTTGGGCTCTGCGCTGCAGCCCACGTGGCAGCCAACATCAACGTCAGGGCCGACGTCGCAACCCGCATGACAAATCGAGATGTATCACGTCCGATGTCCATGTCCTGCAGCCGTGTATTGCTCTACTGGAAATCCCCGATGTAGGTCCGTCTCGCGAAAATCTGCACCGTGCTACTAAGCGGAGCGACCGCTGGGAGCGGCTGGCGTTTTTTGCGGCGCTTTATTTCTGTTCGGCGAGAGTGGAAAATCTGACTGTGCCGTTATCCAAGATTTCAACACGCGGGGCAGTGCCGCGAATGCCCATGGTTCCAACGGGCGTGTCGACTTTCATATCACCCGTATGCGCGACGTTGCCGGCGAGGAAAGTGAACGTACCCTTCGTCAGACTAAGCAGCGATGAATTCGAATGGCCCTTTGGGTCATACACAAACTCATTTACTTCCATGCGGGCATTACTGGAAACATTAAAGGCCGTGCCATCGGCAAAGGTAATCCCCAGCGCACCGTCCGCACCGGTCTGAATGATATCGCCACGATATATGAGATCATCGACCTTCGTTTGGCCGAAGTTGTTCGGGGAGACATTGGCCTGAACCAAGACCGCAGTGGGATGTTCAATGTGCGCCGTTCCCGTCACGGATATGACTTTCCCGACGGAGTTCGGGTCAAGCTCACCCGGCGGCGGAGTCGATCCACTCTGCGCCCAAGCTAAGCCGGGCAGCAATCCGCTCAGTGCAAGATAAAAGCCAGCCAACAACAGGCCGACTGCACGGGAATTCATGGCTCCCCCGATGCGTGGCCAGAGAAACTTTGGTATCTGGAAACCATATTGACTTTGTCAGCGTAGATCAATGTGTGGTTCAAGGCATTTAGCCTCATTTTATGGTGAACGCCGCCGATCCGGCGGGCTGACCTTCCAATACCCTGTTATCTCAACCACTTGGACTTACCCATGAGGCAAATTCGCCACTGGTAAGTAATAAATTGGCGGGTTGCCTATCGATTTTTGACAAAAGTCCAGAAAAAATCGTTAAAATTCTATGAACCTCGGGGAGCGATCCCCGACATAAGGCGACAATCCGTAGACACAAAGACTCCGGACGTCGCGTCCCGCGATCAAGAATTTAGGAATGCGACGTCGGTGACGAGAGGCGCAGTATGTCTGGCAGCGGCACCGCTGCGGAGGATGGTCGTGGGCTTGGCGCCGGCTCCGCTCCGGAATCGGTGAGCGTACCAGCCATCGGCAAATTACAAGCGGTGATGGGTTTGGTCGCCATCACACGCGAGAATGCTTCTATCGCTCGCCCCGCCGTTGGCGATCCTGTTCATGAAGGCGATCTGATTGAGACCGGCACTGATGGCCTGATCGCCATCGTATTCGTCGACGGAACGACATTTCGGCTTTACGCCAACACGCGTGTGGTGCTCGACGAATTCGTTTACGGGGTAAGACAAGGTTCTGATTCAGCGGTATTTCGTGTCACAAAGGGCATATTCGGCATCATTGCCGGTAAGATGGCGGCCATTGGACGCCTGCTCATAGACACGCCTCTTGGGCAAGTTCGCAGCACTGGATCGGCCGCTGGCTTTGGTAGCCTAGCTTTTGGCGTTTTCACCTTTGGCCTCATTCATGAATTAGCGGCCAAGAGCGCCGTGCTCGATGATGGAACAATCGACTACAAAGACCATCTTGATGATGGAACGATCGACTACAGAGAATATTACGAGAGTCTTCCGCACGGTGTCTTCACGATCCACACTAAGGGGGATCATCCGCAAGACATTGTCGTCGATAAGACGACAGAAACATTCGTTTTGTCGTTACGTGGGTCCGCCGTCAGCATCCAACAACTGACGAACACGCCAGAACAAATGGCGTCACTGCACGACTTCTATGTGGGCGTGAACGACACTCAAACGCAGGGACTTTCCTATAGCGCGCTTTGGCGACGTGCTGATATTAACCCGCAGTCGCAGTCGCCCAGCAGCGACGGCAGTTCGACCTCGGAGTCGGTTCTCTTCGGGAACAACACCACCACCACCACCACCAACAACAACTCTCAACAGCTGGCAATCAACGATACGGGCCACACCCCGAACGTATCGGACGCCGGACCAACCATTAGCACCCTTAGCACGCCGGTTATCCTCGTGCCGACGACGCCGCCGGCGTCGTCGGCGGGCCAACGGTTATACCGGTGGCTGCAGTTGGGGTTGAGGGCCCGCCGCCGATCAGTGGCAGTGGTGGCCCGCCAATTAATGGCGGAGAGGGCTCGCCGATCCCACTCAACCTCGGAGTGACGCTGAACGGTGGCACGGGCTCCAGCCTGACTTCGCTGGTGGTGAGTACGATTCCGGTCGGGGCAACACTGAGCGACGGCAGCCACAGCTTCACGGCCCAGGTCGGCAGTACTTCGATTGATGTCGTCGATTGGAACTTCAACAACCTGACAATCGTAACGGCGAACGATACCAACTTTGCGCTGACGATCACGGCGATCGAGGGGGACCCTGCAGGCGTTATTAGCCCACCCGGGACCGGTACCGAGGTGGTGACGGCCCTTCCGCTGGCGCCGACGGTTTCGCCAGGGGCAGTATCTGGCGCGGTGGGCTCGCCGATCGCGCTCGCGCTCGGGATCGTGGTCAACAGCGAGACCGGCCCGAACGGCGATCCGAGCAGCAACAACAAGCTTAGTTCGGTGATGATCAGCGATATCCCAAATGGGGTGACACTGAGCAACGCCCATGGCGATTCTCTGCCGATCTCGGACGGAAGCATCACATTCGATGCCGGCCACATAGCTGCTGGTGTCCTCAACGGACTGGCGGTTACGTCTACGAACAACACGAACTTTGTATTGAGCATCGTCGCGACCGAGGTCGATGCCGAAGGTAATCAGAGCACGAGCACGACTGGGGTCGAGACGATCACGGTTGTGGACACGACGACGGTGTCGGAAACCTTGGCGCCGTTCACGGTGAACGAGAACACGGCGTCGCTGGCGCTCAGCAATTATGTGACGGTTACGGATTCTCCGAACACTAGCGACGCGCTGTCGACGGTTCTGACGGTTGCGCACGGCACGATCACGGCCGGGGGCCATACTGGGGCGTCGGTGACGCTGACCGGGACCGCGGCGGCGATCGAGACGGCGCTGGCTTCGGCGACCTATACCGGGGGCGCCAACTATTACGGCCCCGACACGCTGACGGTTGCGACCACCGACACGTTGAATAGCGCCACGTTCAGCACGTCGGCGGCGATCACGGTTGTGGACACGACGACGGTGTCGGAAACCGTGGCGCCGTTCACGGTGAACGAGAACACGGCGTCGCTGGCGCTCAGCAATTATGTGACGGTTGCGGATACTCCGAACACTAGCGACGCGCTGTCGACGGTTCTGACGGTTGCGCACGGCACGATCACGGCCGGGGGCCATACTGGGGCGTCGGTGACGCTGACCGGGACCGCGGCGGCGATCGAGACGGCGCTGGCTTCGGCGACCTATACCGGGGGCGCCAACTATTACGGCCCCGACACGCTGACGGTTGCGACCACCGACACGGTGAATAGCGCCACGTTCAGCACGTCGGCGGCGATCACGGTTGTGGACACGACGACGGTGTCGGAAACCTTGGCGCCGTTCACGGTGAACGAGAACACGGCGTCGCTGGCGCTCAGCAATTATGTGACGGTTGCGGATTCTCCGAACACTAGCGACGCGCTGTCGACGGTTCTGACGGTTGCGCACGGCACGATCACGGCCGGGGGCCATACTGGGGCGTCGGTGACGCTGACCGGGACCGCGGCGGCGATCGAGACGGCGCTGGCTTCGGCGACCTATACCGGGGGCGCCAACTATTACGGCCCCGACACGCTGACGGTTGCGACCACCGACACGGTGAATAGCGCCACGTTCAGCACGTCGGCGGCGATCACGGTTGTGGACACGACGACGGTGTCGGAAACCTTGGCGCCGTTCACGGTGAACGAGAACACGGCGTCGCTGGCGCTCAGCAATTATGTGACGGTTGCGGATTCTCCGAACACTAGCGACGCGCTGTCGACGGTTCTGACGGTTGCGCACGGCACGATCACGGCCGGGGGCCATACTGGGGCGTCGGTGACGCTGACCGGGACCGCGGCGGCGATCGAGACGGCGCTGGCTTCGGCGACCTATACCGGGGGCGCCAACTATTACGGCCCCGACACGCTGACGGTTGCGACCACCGACACGGTGAATAGCGCCACGTTCAGCACGTCGGCGGCGATCACGGTTGTGGACACGACGACGGTGTCGGAAACCGTGGCGCCGTTCACGGTGAACGAGAACACGGCGTCGCTGGCGCTCAGCAATTATGTGACGGTTGCGGATTCTCCGAACACTAGCGACGCGCTGTCGACGGTTCTGACGGTTGCGCACGGCACGATCACGGCCGGGGGCCATACTGGGGCGTCGGTGACGCTGACCGGGACCGCGGCGGCGATCGAGACGGCGCTGGCTTCGGCGACCTATACCGGGGGCGCCAACTATTACGGCCCCGACACGCTGACGGTTGCGACCACCGACACGGTGAATAGCGCCACGTTCAGCACGTCGGCGGCGATCACGGTTGTGGACACGACGACGGTGTCGGAAACCGTGGCGCCGTTCACGGTGAACGAGAACACGGCGTCGCTGGCGCTCAGCAATTATGTGACGGTTGCGGATTCTCCGAACACTAGCGACGCGCTGTCGACGGTTCTGACGGTTGCGCACGGCACGATCACGGCCGGGGGCCATACTGGGGCGTCGGTGACGCTGACCGGGACCGCGGCGGCGATCGAGACGGCGCTGGCTTCGGCGACCTATACCGGGGGCGCCAACTATTACGGCCCCGACACGCTGACGGTTGCGACCACCGACACGGTGAATAGCGCCACGTTCAGCACGTCGGCGGCGATCACGGTTGTGGACACGACGACGGTGTCGGAAACCTTGGCGCCGTTCACGGTGAACGAGAACACGGCGTCGCTGGCGCTCAGCAATTATGTGACGGTTGCGGATTCTCCGAACACTAGCGACGCGCTGTCGACGGTTCTGACGGTTACGCACGGCACGATCACGGCCGGGGGCCATACTGGGGCGTCGGTGACGCTGACCGGGACCGCGGCGGCGATCGAGACGGCGCTGGCTTCGGCGACCTATACCGGGGGCGCCAACTATTACGGCCCCGACACGCTGACGGTTGCGACCACCGACACGGTGAATAGCGCCACGTTCAGCACGTCGGCGGCGATCACGGTTGTGGACACGACGACGGTGTCGGAAACCGTGGCGCCGTTCACGGTGAACGAGAACACGGCGTCGCTGGCGCTCAGCAATTATGTGACGGTTGCGGATTCTCCGAACACTAGCGACGCGCTGTCGACGGTTCTGACGGTTGCGCACGGCACGATCACGGCCGGGGGCCATACTGGGGCGTCGGTGACGCTGACCGGGACCGCGGCGGCGATCGAGACGGCGCTGGCTTCGGCGACCTATACCGGGGGCGCCAACTATTACGGCCCCGACACGCTGACGGTTGCGACCACCGACACGGTGAATAGCGCCACGTTCAGCACGTCGGCGGCGATCACGGTTGTGGACACGACGACGGTGTCGGAAACCTTGGCGCCGTTCACGGTGAACGAGAACACGGCGTCGCTGGCGCTCAGCAATTATGTGACGGTTGCGGATTCGCCGAACACTAGCGACGCGCTGTCGACGGTTCTGACGGTTGCGCACGGCACGATCACGGCCGGGGGCCATACTGGGGCGTCGGTGACGCTGACCGGGACCGCGGCGGCGATCGAGACGGCGCTGGCTTCGGCGACCTATACCGGGGGCGCCAACTATTACGGCCCCGACACGCTGACGGTTGCGACCACCGACACGGTGAATAGCGCCACGTTCAGCACGTCGGCGGCGATCACGGTTGTGGACACGACGACGGTGTCGGAAACCGTGGCGCCGTTCACGGTGAACGAGAACACGGCGTCGCTGGCGCTCAGCAATTATGTGACGGTTGCGGATTCGCCGAACACTAGCGACGCGCTGTCGACGGTTCTGACGGTTACGCACGGCACGATCACGGCCGGGGGCCATACTGGGGCGTCGGTGACGCTGACCGGGACCGCGGCGGCGATCGAGACGGCGCTGGCTTCGGCGACCTATACCGGGGGCGCCAACTATTACGGCCCCGACACGCTGACGGTTGCGACCACCGACACGTTGAATAGCGCCACGTTCAGCACGTCGGCGGCGATCACGGTTGTGGACACGACGACGGTGTCGGAAACCTTGGCGCCGTTCACGGTGAACGAGAACACGGCGTCGCTGGCGCTCAGCAATTATGTGACGGTTACGGATTCTCCGAACACTAGCGACGCGCTGTCGACGGTTCTGACGGTTACGCACGGCACGATCACGGCCGGGGGCCATACTGGGGCGTCGGTGACGCTGACCGGGACCGCGGCGGCGATCGAGACGGCGCTGGCTTCGGCGACCTATACCGGGGGCGCCAACTATTACGGCCCCGACACGCTGACGGTTGCGACCACCGACACGTTGAATAGCGCCACGTTCAGCACGTCGGCGGCGATCACGGTTGTGGACACGACGACGGTGTCGGAAACCTTGGCGCCGTTCACGGTGAACGAGAACACGGCGTCGCTGGCGCTCAGCAATTATGTGACGGTTACGGATTCGCCGAACACTAGCGACGCGCTGTCGACGGTTCTGACGGTTGCGCAGGGCACGATCACGGCCGGCGGCCATACTGGGGCGTCGGTGACGCTGACCGGGACCGCGGCGGCGATCGAGACGGCGCTGGCTTCGGCGACCTATACCGGGGGCGCCAACTATTACGGCCCCGACACGCTGACGGTTGCGACCACCGACACGTTGAATAGCGCCACGTTCAGCACGTCGGCGGCGATCACGGTTGTGGACACGACGACGGTGTCGGAAACCTTGGCGCCGTTCACGGTGAACGAGAACACGGCGTCGCTGGCGCTCAGCAATTATGTGACGGTTACGGATACGCCGAACACTAGCGACGCGCTGTCGACGGTTCTGACGGTTACGCAGGGCACGATCACGGCCGGCGGCCATACTGGGGCGTCGGTGACGCTGACCGGGACCGCGGCGGCGATCGAGACGGCGCTGGCTTCGGCGACCTATACCGGGGGCACCAACTATTACGGCCCCGACACGCTGACGGTTGCGACCACCGACACGTTGACTACGCCTCGTTCAGCACGTCGGCGGCGATCACGGTTGTGGACACGACGACGGTGTCGGAAACCTTGGCGCCGTTCACGGTGAACGAGAACACGGCGTCGCTGGCGCTCAGCAATTATGTGACGGTTACGGATTCGCCGAACACTAGCGACGCGCTGTCGACGGTTCTGACGGTTACGCAGGGCACGATCACGGCCGGCGGCCATACTGGGGCGTCGGTGACGCTGACCGGGACCGCGGCGGCGATCGAGACGGCGCTGGCTTCGGCGACCTATACCGGGGGCACCAACTATTACGGCCCCGACACGCTGACGGTTGCGACCACCGACACGTTGACTACGCCACGTTCAGCACGTCGGCGGCGATCACGGTTGTGGACACGACGACGGTGTCGGAAACCTTGGCGCCGTTCACGGTGAACGAGAACACGGCGTCGCTGGCGCTCAGCAATTATGTGACGGTTACGGATACGCCGAACACGACCGACGCGCTGTCGACGGTTCTGACGGTTACGCAGGGCACGATCACGGCCGGCGGCCATACTGGGGCGTCGGTGACGCTGACCGGGACCGCGGCGGCGATCGAGACGGCGCTGGCTTCGGCGACCTATACCGGGGGCACCAACTATTACGGCCCCGACACGCTGACGGTTGCGACCACCGACACGTTGACCACGCCTCGTTCAGCACGTCGGCGGCGATCACGGTTGTGGACACGACGACGGTGTCGGAAACCTTGGCGCCGTTCACGGTGAACGAGAACACGGCGTCGCTGGCGCTCAGCAATTATGTGACGGTTACGGATACGCCGAACACGACCGACGCGCTGTCGACGGTTCTGACGGTTACGCAGGGCACGATCACGGCCGGCGGCCATACTGGGGCGTCGGTGACGCTGACCGGGACCGCGGCGGCGATTGAGACGGCGCTGGCTTCGGCGACCTATACCGGGGGCACCAACTATTACGGCCCCGACACGCTGACGGTTGCGACCACCGACACGTTGACCACGCCACGTTCAGCACGTCGGCGGCGATCACGGTTGTGGACACGACGACGGTGTCGGAAACCTTGGCGCCGTTCACGGTGAACGAGAACACGGCGTCGCTGGCGCTCAGCAATTATGTGACGGTTACGGATACGCCGAACACGACCGACGCGCTGTCGACGGTTCTGACGGTTACGCAGGGCACGATCACGGCCGGCGGCCATACTGGGGCGTCGGTGACGCTGACCGGGACCGCGGCGGCGATCGAGACGGCGCTGGCTTCGGCGACCTATACCGGGGGCACCAACTATTACGGCCCCGACACGCTGACGGTTGCGACCACCGACACGTTGACTACGCCTCGTTCAGCACGTCGGCGGCGATCACGGTTGTGGACACGACGACGGTGTCGGAAACCTTGGCGCCGTTCACGGTGAACGAGAACACGGCGTCGCTGGCGCTCAGCAATTATGTGACGGTTACGGATACGCCGAACACGACCGACGCGCTGTCGACGGTTCTGACGGTTACGCAGGGCACGATCACGGCCGGCGGCCATACTGGGGCGTCGGTGACGCTGACCGGGACCGCGGCGGCGATTGAGACGGCGCTGGCTTCGGCGACCTATACCGGGGGCACCAACTATTACGGCCCCGACACGCTGACGGTTGCGACCACCGACACGTTGACCACGCCACGTTCAGCACGTCGGCGGCGATCACGGTTGTGGACACGACGACGGTGTCGGAAACCTTGGCGCCGTTCACGGTGAACGAGAACACGGCGTCGCTGGCGCTCAGCAATTATGTGACGGTTACGGATACGCCGAACACGACCGACGCGCTGTCGACGGTTCTGACGGTTACGCAGGGCACGATCACGGCCGGCGGCCATACTGGGGCGTCGGTGACGCTGACCGGGACCGCGGCGGCGATTGAGACGGCGCTGGCTTCGGCGACCTATACCGGGGGCACCAACTATTACGGCCCCGACACGCTGACGGTTGCGACCACCGACACTGTTGACCACGCCTCGTTCAGCACGTCGGCGGCGATCACGGTTGTGGACACGACGACGGTGTCGGAAACCTTGGCGCCGTTCACGGTGAACGAGAACACGGCGTCGCTGGCGCTCAGCAATTATGTGACGGTTACGGATACGCCGAACACGACCGACGCGCTGTCGACGGTTCTGACGGTTACGCAGGGCACGATCACGGCCGGCGGCCATACTGGGGCGTCGGTGACGCTGACCGGGACCGCGGCGGCGATTGAGACGGCGCTGGCTTCGGCGACCTATACCGGGGGCACCAACTATTACGGCCCCGACACGCTGACGGTTGCGACCACCGACACTGTTGACCACGCCTCGTTCAGCACGTCGGCGGCGATCACGGTTGTGGACACGACGACGGTGTCGGAAACCTTGGCGCCGTTCACGGTGAACGAGAACACGGCGTCGCTGGCGCTCAGCAATTATGTGACGGTTACGGATACGCCGAACACGACCGACGCGCTGTCGACGGTTCTGACGGTTACGCAGGGCACGATCACGGCCGGCGGCCATACTGGGGCGTCGGTGACGCTGACCGGGACCGCGGCGGCGATTGAGACGGCGCTGGCTTCGGCGACCTATACCGGGGGCACCAACTATTACGGCCCCGACACGCTGACGGTTGCGACCACCGACACTGTTGACCACGCCTCGTTCAGCACGTCGGCGGCGATCACGGTTGTGGACACGACGACGGTGTCGGAAACCTTGGCGCCGTTCACGGTGAACGAGAACACGGCGTCGCTGGCGCTCAGCAATTATGTGACGGTTACGGATACGCCGAACACGACCGACGCGCTGTCGACGGTTCTGACGGTTACGCAGGGCACGATCACGGCCGGCGGCCATACTGGGGCGTCGGTGACGCTGACCGGGACCGCGGCGGCGATTGAGACGGCGCTGGCTTCGGCGACCTATACCGGGGGCACCAACTATTACGGCCCCGACACGCTGACGGTTGCGACCACCGACACTGTTGACCACGCCTCGTTCAGCACGTCGGCGGCGATCACGGTTGTGGACACGACGACGGTGTCGGAAACCTTGGCGCCGTTCACGGTGAACGAGAACACGGCGTCGCTGGCGCTCAGCAATTATGTGACGGTTACGGATACGCCGAACACGACCGACGCGCTGTCGACGGTTCTGACGGTTACGCAGGGCACGATCACGGCCGGCGGCCATACTGGGGCGTCGGTGACGCTGACCGGGACCGCGGCGGCGATTGAGACGGCGCTGGCTTCGGCGACCTATACCGGGGGCACCAACTATTACGGCCCCGACACGCTGACGGTTGCGACCACCGACACTGTTGACCACGCCTCGTTCAGCACGTCGGCGGCGATCACGGTTGTGGACACGACGACGGTGTCGGAAACCTTGGCGCCGTTCACGGTGAACGAGAACACGGCGTCGCTGGCGCTCAGCAATTATGTGACGGTTACGGATACGCCGAACACGACCGACGCGCTGTCGACGGTTCTGACGGTTACGCAGGGCACGATCACGGCCGGCGGCCATACTGGGGCGTCGGTGACGCTGACCGGGACCGCGGCGGCGATTGAGACGGCGCTGGCTTCGGCGACCTATACCGGGGGCACCAACTATTACGGCCCCGACACGCTGACGGTTGCGACCACCGACACTGTTGACCACGCCTCGTTCAGCACGTCGGCGGCGATCACGGTTGTGGACACGACGACGGTGTCGGAAACCTTGGCGCCGTTCACGGTGAACGAGAACACGGCGTCGCTGGCGCTCAGCAATTATGTGACGGTTACGGATACGCCGAACACGACCGACGCGCTGTCGACGGTTCTGACGGTTACGCAGGGCACGATCACGGCCGGCGGCCATACTGGGGCGTCGGTGACGCTGACCGGGACCGCGGCGGCGATTGAGACGGCGCTGGCTTCGGCGACCTATACCGGGGGCACCAACTATTACGGCCCCGACACGCTGACGGTTGCGACCACCGACACTGTTGACCACGCCTCGTTCAGCACGTCGGCGGCGATCACGGTTGTGGACACGACGACGGTGTCGGAAACCTTGGCGCCGTTCACGGTGAACGAGAACACGGCGTCGCTGGCGCTCAGCAATTATGTGACGGTTACGGATACGCCGAACACGACCGACGCGCTGTCGACGGTTCTGACGGTTACGCAGGGCACGATCACGGCCGGCGGCCATACTGGGGCGTCGGTGACGCTGACCGGGACCGCGGCGGCGATTGAGACGGCGCTGGCTTCGGCGACCTATACCGGGGGCACCAACTATTACGGCCCCGACACGCTGACGGTTGCGACCACCGACACTGTTGACCACGCCTCGTTCAGCACGTCGGCGGCGATCACGGTTGTGGACACGACGACGGTGTCGGAAACCTTGGCGCCGTTCACGGTGAACGAGAACACGGCGTCGCTGGCGCTCAGCAATTATGTGACGGTTACGGATACGCCGAACACGACCGACGCGCTGTCGACGGTTCTGACGGTTACGCAGGGCACGATCACGGCCGGCGGCCATACTGGGGCGTCGGTGACGCTGACCGGGACCGCGGCGGCGATTGAGACGGCGCTGGCTTCGGCGACCTATACCGGGGGCACCAACTATTACGGCCCCGACACGCTGACGGTTGCGACCACCGACACTGTTGACCACGCCTCGTTCAGCACGTCGGCGGCGATCACGGTTGTGGACACGACGACGGTGTCGGAAACCTTGGCGCCGTTCACGGTGAACGAGAACACGGCGTCGCTGGCGCTCAGCAATTATGTGACGGTTACGGATACGCCGAACACGACCGACGCGCTGTCGACGGTTCTGACGGTTACGCAGGGCACGATCACGGCCGGCGGCCATACTGGGGCGTCGGTGACGCTGACCGGGACCGCGGCGGCGATTGAGACGGCGCTGGCTTCGGCGACCTATACCGGGGGCACCAACTATTACGGCCCCGACACGCTGACGGTTGCGACCACCGACACTGTTGACCACGCCTCGTTCAGCACGTCGGCGGCGATCACGGTTGTGGACACGACGACGGTGTCGGAAACCTTGGCGCCGTTCACGGTGAACGAGAACACGGCGTCGCTGGCGCTCAGCAATTATGTGACGGTTACGGATACGCCGAACACGACCGACGCGCTGTCGACGGTTCTGACGGTTACGCAGGGCACGATCACGGCCGGCGGCCATACTGGGGCGTCGGTGACGCTGACCGGGACCGCGGCGGCGATTGAGACGGCGCTGGCTTCGGCGACCTATACCGGGGGCACCAACTATTACGGCCCCGACACGCTGACGGTTGCGACCACCGACACTGTTGACCACGCCTCGTTCAGCACGTCGGCGGCGATCACGGTTGTGGACACGACGACGGTGTCGGAAACCTTGGCGCCGTTCACGGTGAACGAGAACACGGCGTCGCTGGCGCTCAGCAATTATGTGACGGTTACGGATACGCCGAACACGACCGACGCGCTGTCGACGGTTCTGACGGTTACGCAGGGCACGATCACGGCCGGCGGCCATACTGGGGCGTCGGTGACGCTGACCGGGACCGCGGCGGCGATTGAGACGGCGCTGGCTTCGGCGACCTATACCGGGGGCACCAACTATTACGGCCCCGACACGCTGACGGTTGCGACCACCGACACTGTTGACCACGCCTCGTTCAGCACGTCGGCGGCGATCACGGTTGTGGACACGACGACGGTGTCGGAAACCTTGGCGCCGTTCACGGTGAACGAGAACACGGCGTCGCTGGCGCTCAGCAATTATGTGACGGTTACGGATACGCCGAACACGACCGACGCGCTGTCGACGGTTCTGACGGTTACGCAGGGCACGATCACGGCCGGCGGCCATACTGGGGCGTCGGTGACGCTGACCGGGACCGCGGCGGCGATTGAGACGGCGCTGGCTTCGGCGACCTATACCGGGGGCACCAACTATTACGGCCCCGACACGCTGACGGTTGCGACCACCGACACTGTTGACCACGCCTCGTTCAGCACGTCGGCGGCGATCACGGTTGTGGACACGACGACGGTGTCGGAAACCTTGGCGCCGTTCACGGTGAACGAGAACACGGCGTCGCTGGCGCTCAGCAATTATGTGACGGTTACGGATACGCCGAACACGACCGACGCGCTGTCGACGGTTCTGACGGTTACGCAGGGCACGATCACGGCCGGCGGCCATACTGGGGCGTCGGTGACGCTGACCGGGACCGCGGCGGCGATTGAGACGGCGCTGGCTTCGGCGACCTATACCGGGGGCACCAACTATTACGGCCCCGACACGCTGACGGTTGCGACCACCGACACTGTTGACCACGCCTCGTTCAGCACGTCGGCGGCGATCACGGTTGTGGACACGACGACGGTGTCGGAAACCTTGGCGCCGTTCACGGTGAACGAGAACACGGCGTCGCTGGCGCTCAGCAATTATGTGACGGTTACGGATACGCCGAACACGACCGACGCGCTGTCGACGGTTCTGACGGTTACGCAGGGCACGATCACGGCCGGCGGCCATACTGGGGCGTCGGTGACGCTGACCGGGACCGCGGCGGCGATTGAGACGGCGCTGGCTTCGGCGACCTATACCGGGGGCACCAACTATTACGGCCCCGACACGCTGACGGTTGCGACCACCGACACTGTTGACCACGCCTCGTTCAGCACGTCGGCGGCGATCACGGTTGTGGACACGACGACGGTGTCGGAAACCTTGGCGCCGTTCACGGTGAACGAGAACACGGCGTCGCTGGCGCTCAGCAATTATGTGACGGTTACGGATACGCCGAACACGACCGACGCGCTGTCGACGGTTCTGACGGTTACGCAGGGCACGATCACGGCCGGCGGCCATACTGGGGCGTCGGTGACGCTGACCGGGACCGCGGCGGCGATTGAGACGGCGCTGGCTTCGGCGACCTATACCGGGGGCACCAACTATTACGGCCCCGACACGCTGACGGTTGCGACCACCGACACTGTTGACCACGCCTCGTTCAGCACGTCGGCGGCGATCACGGTTGTGGACACGACGACGGTGTCGGAAACCTTGGCGCCGTTCACGGTGAACGAGAACACGGCGTCGCTGGCGCTCAGCAATTATGTGACGGTTACGGATACGCCGAACACGACCGACGCGCTGTCGACGGTTCTGACGGTTACGCAGGGCACGATCACGGCCGGCGGCCATACTGGGGCGTCGGTGACGCTGACCGGGACCGCGGCGGCGATTGAGACGGCGCTGGCTTCGGCGACCTATACCGGGGGCACCAACTATTACGGCCCCGACACGCTGACGGTTGCGACCACCGACACTGTTGACCACGCCTCGTTCAGCACGTCGGCGGCGATCACGGTTGTGGACACGACGACGGTGTCGGAAACCTTGGCGCCGTTCACGGTGAACGAGAACACGGCGTCGCTGGCGCTCAGCAATTATGTGACGGTTACGGATACGCCGAACACGACCGACGCGCTGTCGACGGTTCTGACGGTTACGCAGGGCACGATCACGGCCGGCGGCCATACTGGGGCGTCGGTGACGCTGACCGGGACCGCGGCGGCGATTGAGACGGCGCTGGCTTCGGCGACCTATACCGGGGGCACCAACTATTACGGCCCCGACACGCTGACGGTTGCGACCACCGACACTGTTGACCACGCCTCGTTCAGCACGTCGGCGGCGATCACGGTTGTGGACACGACGACGGTGTCGGAAACCTTGGCGCCGTTCACGGTGAACGAGAACACGGCGTCGCTGGCGCTCAGCAATTATGTGACGGTTACGGATACGCCGAACACGACCGACGCGCTGTCGACGGTTCTGACGGTTACGCAGGGCACGATCACGGCCGGCGGCCATACTGGGGCGTCGGTGACGCTGACCGGGACCGCGGCGGCGATTGAGACGGCGCTGGCTTCGGCGACCTATACCGGGGGCACCAACTATTACGGCCCCGACACGCTGACGGTTGCGACCACCGACACTGTTGACCACGCCTCGTTCAGCACGTCGGCGGCGATCACGGTTGTGGACACGACGACGGTGTCGGAAACCTTGGCGCCGTTCACGGTGAACGAGAACACGGCGTCGCTGGCGCTCAGCAATTATGTGACGGTTACGGATACGCCGAACACGACCGACGCGCTGTCGACGGTTCTGACGGTTACGCAGGGCACGATCACGGCCGGCGGCCATACTGGGGCGTCGGTGACGCTGACCGGGACCGCGGCGGCGATTGAGACGGCGCTGGCTTCGGCGACCTATACCGGGGGCACCAACTATTACGGCCCCGACACGCTGACGGTTGCGACCACCGACACTGTTGACCACGCCTCGTTCAGCACGTCGGCGGCGATCACGGTTGTGGACACGACGACGGTGTCGGAAACCTTGGCGCCGTTCACGGTGAACGAGAACACGGCGTCGCTGGCGCTCAGCAATTATGTGACGGTTACGGATACGCCGAACACGACCGACGCGCTGTCGACGGTTCTGACGGTTACGCAGGGCACGATCACGGCCGGCGGCCATACTGGGGCGTCGGTGACGCTGACCGGGACCGCGGCGGCGATTGAGACGGCGCTGGCTTCGGCGACCTATACCGGGGGCACCAACTATTACGGCCCCGACACGCTGACGGTTGCGACCACCGACACTGTTGACCACGCCTCGTTCAGCACGTCGGCGGCGATCACGGTTGTGGACACGACGACGGTGTCGGAAACCTTGGCGCCGTTCACGGTGAACGAGAACACGGCGTCGCTGGCGCTCAGCAATTATGTGACGGTTACGGATACGCCGAACACGACCGACGCGCTGTCGACGGTTCTGACGGTTACGCAGGGCACGATCACGGCCGGCGGCCATACTGGGGCGTCGGTGACGCTGACCGGGACCGCGGCGGCGATTGAGACGGCGCTGG
>CAWEMR010000023.1:0-853664 GCA_963810085.1 uncultured Alphaproteobacteria bacterium
AACGCGCGCGGTCGAGGTAATGACCCGGTAGCGTTTTCCAAGGCGCTCCAACGCTGGCCCGATATCCTTCCTCAGGTAATGCATCCAATCCTTCGGAACGCTACCACGAAAAATAATGTCAGCTTGATCATCATTCCGGACCGATCGTCGTCGCCTAGCATGATATAATTCAACGATGTTTCGGTCCAACGCGAGGTTGCATCCGACCTTTAGTTTGACGATTTGCGATTTAGGAATGGGACCGCTGTGTGTCGCGATCTGATCACTCTCGAAAGATTGATTGTACCGGCGATTGACAAAGTCAGTCAGATTGCTCTTGCCGATGAACCGCTTCAGGTACAGGCTCCGATCACGAAACAGATGCTTTTTCACATATAAATCGACATGAGACAAAATTTCCGGCCACTGGACGCAGAGATCATCGTCGCCATCAAAATAGATCAAGCGTTGATAATCGAGCTTGCCTCGGATTGACCGAACGATATTCAACGCGTCTTTCTGCCGCGTTTGAAATGACATTTTCAGTATGAGTATATCGAAGTGCGCCAGAAAGCTCTTTGACAGTCTCAAAACGTCGCTTAGCAGCACGTGCACGGTGACTAAGTTCAGATCATCACGCAATTCGGAACGATATAACGAGAATAAATTGAACTGTTCTTCGCTAGTTGGCGTAATGGCGTCGCTAACGAGTAGGATCTTGATAGGCTGATGATTAGCCGCCTTACGAGCGCGCAACTTAACCGTTGCAAGGTCGAGCAAAAAGCGGGTCGGATTCGCAAGTCGATAGCGAAGTATCTTGCGCAAACTTTCGCGTCTAGATGTTGAGTTGAGAACTGGCGTTTTAAGACTCGACGTCATGCTTAGTGTATTCCGCGGCCCCATTCATCGCCGTCGCCTGGCGCCGCCAACCGATTCGCGAGCTCGTTTAAAAGGATCAAAGCGGCCGGCATTATTGCGGCGCCCTTAGTCCGAACAAGAAAGCATTTGCAAAACGACATCTAGCGCCTGCACGATAGTGATACTCATATCTAGGTTTCCGCAAGTTTCCGTAATCATGACAATGTTTACTTTGCTCGGCATATTAAGGATAGGTGATGATCTTAATTGCCAATACGGCATTGTGTTTGCGTTGAGCTTCGCCGTTGCAAACGGCTATTTGACACCGCGGCCTATCACATGATGTTCATTAATGAGATCAGCGATCTCACTACGGTCATTGAGCTGACCGGACCGTAGTTCCGGTGTTTGCGCGGGTCCAAGATCGATTTAGTCTAAAAGGACAGCAGCGCCAACGGCCAGCTTCCGTGCCCGCTTGCCGTCGATCCACGCGTGACTACTCGGTATTACTCTGCGACGGCGGATATCACACCCGAATCCAGCAACTCGCGCCTGTGTGTCTGAAAGGCCCGCTGGGCTTGGGTGATAACCTCCGCACCAATTCGAACGTCATAGCCGGGGCCATGGAGGATACGGCGGACCAGAATGTCGGGATCTCCGGACAAGCCGCGGGAATCATCGGCGCGAAAGTCCGTCGTGAACGGCTCTTCGACGTCAAAGAATTTGGTCAGCGCGACGAGGGTTTCCTTCGGTTGCTTCATCAGATGACCATACTGCACGAGTAATGCGCGTTCACGAAGAACGCGACCATATCGGACAAGTGTCTTGAGGCGACCGACATAGGCACCAAGGGCCGTGCTCTCATCACACCCGTAGCGGCTCATCACACTCTTTAGAGATCCTTCCGGCGCGCGAACCGAAAACACGCATTTATGGACGAGAGGCGACGATAAGATATCCTCTCTGGGCAAATACTGGTCCATGGTTATTTTATCCACGACGTATTTGCCGTGTGCGTTTCTCGGGAAAAGATTCGGCAACTCCTCCGGATCATCATAAGTCGTAGGTGTTTCACCCGCGCTCACGAAATCCGCATTGCTCGTCAGCATTTCCGCGACGAGTGTTGAACCAGATCGTTTGTGCCCGAGAATGAAGACGTAACGCATTTCCCGCGGTCGTCGTGCGAAATTCACGCGGGATGCTGTGCGAAATGCCATCGCGAACGGCGCTTTCGCCATTCTTGCGAAATGCGACATTGGGCCCCCTCGCGGTTTGCAGTAAGCGCCCGGCTCGCCACAATCCGCCTCCGTCGCGGAAATTCTACTCAGTTTGGCCCGATATGCGCAATATCCTAGGAGCTGTAATTGCCTCAGGGATTGGAAAAGAAGTGGCTGGCGCCGGGGGCCGGGTATAAAGGTAGCAGATCTCCAAATCATGTTTCGCATGCGTGACAATGGTGTGCATCAGAAGGCTAGTCTGGGGATAGGGACTGCGCCTGGCCGCTTATTCACCGAGCTTAAAATGACCTGGGTGAAGAACGACAAACGTCCGCTCGTTCAGGTGTTTGGATCAGCTTTTTGACATCTAAAATGGGATCTTCCAATCTCAACGATCAGTCGTAGTTCGTTGATACCTGCACAGGCTCGAAATAAGTCCAGAAGTTTGGCGCCTTCTTTTTGTGCATCGTGGCGATCGGCAGCGCGCTTGTGCCCCTCTTCGCCCATTCGCTTAACGACATCGGCGGGCGCTGCGAGGCAAGCCTGCATCGCGCGCGCCAAGGCCTCAGCATCGCCGGCCGCAACCAGCCAGCCGTGTTGGCCCGGAACGACCAATTCCGGAATTCCCGCAACATAAGTGCTGATGACCGGCCGATGCAGCGCCATCGCCTCCATGAGGACAACCGGCAGACCCTCCGCAAAGCTCGGTAGCACGAGCGCCTTGGCTGCGAGTATCTCCTCGCGAACGCGTTGACTGCTGATCCAACCCGTAATCCTCACCGGCAGTTTGTCGCGTGCTATCAAATCCTCGATATCGGCGCGAAGTTCGCCATCGCCTGCCAGCACGAGTTGAAAGTCTATCCCGGCTGCGGCGAGTTTACGCGCAGCTTCGATCAGCAGGAGTTGACCCTTCTGCGCGCATAGGCGACCCACGCAAACGAACCGAGGCGAGATCTTGTGGCGGCGCAGTTGCACTCTCCAAATAGTGCTTATCCAAACCACAATGCACGACATGCACTTTCGACCAAAACTTGTGATCGACAAGACGATAGAGTTGGCTCCGGCCAAACGAGCTAACCGCGACAACGAATTGCGCGCGCCTGATCTTCTCTGCAAGCCCGATGGAGGACGCCTTATCGAATTCTTCCGGCCCATGCGCGGTAAAGCTACATCCCGGACCGCCTAGCGCGTTCGCGAGCATCGCCACCTCAGCGGCATTCGTCCCGAAATGCGCGTGCACGTGCGCAATTTCTGCGTCACGCAGCCAGGGCACAATGCGGCAGGCTTCAGCCAAATAAACCAGATGAACGGGCAGCGGACGGTCGGCGTGGCGGCTCATTTTCCACACCAGCTTGAACGCGGACGCGAGCCGAACTGGCCGCGTGACCAACATGCGCAGCGCCGCAAAGACAAGCGGCAACGCGCCGTCAGGCAGCACATAGCGCGTGCGTTTGCGCTCCAAAATATCATCCGCGTCGACGAGATCGCCGGACCAGTTGCGGAGCGCAATGCGCAAGATATCAACGCCGTTTTCCTGAAGTGCGCCGATTTCGCGCCGGATGAACGTCGTACTAGTCATCGGGTACGAGTTCATAATGTACGCTATCTTCACAATCCGGGCCTCTATCGGTCTCAAGGGGTGCTTTCCGTCCGGGCACGATCGAGGACACGGATGATGCTCAAGGACCGTTCCAACGGAATCACATCGCTCTCTGCCGCGCCAGCGGCCAGAAGGGAAAGAAAATGCAGGAGTTGTGGAAGATACTTGTTGGTTCCATAGCTGAAATAATCATGGCGACCCTCAGGGACGAGCTTTTTAAGCCGACGTAACAACTGATGGCGACGCAAACTTCGCTTAACTTTCGCTTTGGCCGTCAATTCATACGTTGACTCTTGCCGCAGGTGCCGCGGCACCGCTACCCGCCGCGCGGAAATGAATTCTCCACCGATCAAAGGCTCTTCAAGACAAATCCGTCCCTCCGCGCAAGCGAGCGTCGCGGCGTTGGACATCAGAGATATAAACGACGCAGACAACTGCGATTGTCCACCGTTTCGATGTGAAAGCTGAATGCAGGCATGTCGGTCGACGCCCCGCGCAGTGACATCGATTAAAGAGCGTAGGCTCTCGACCGGCCCAAAGACGTCGAGCGCGAGCGCTACAAGATACGTGGCGAGATCGAACAACACCCCGCCGGCTTCCGGCGAGAATAGCCGTGACTGCGGTTCCTCGCTGGCTGGGTAGCCAAAGTCGGCGGCGAGATGAATGGGCCTTCCGTAGGTGTTAGTGTGCGCCAATTCGACAAAACGGCGGTACGCCGGCAGGAAGGGTATCCACAGTCCTTCCATACAGAGCTGACCCGAACGTCTCGCCGCCTTAGCGACATGTTCGGCCTCGATCGTCGAAAGCCCAAGCGGCTTCTCGCAGAGCACGGCCTTGCCAGCCTCCAGCGCCGCGACAGCCGCATCCGCGTGCTCGGCGCTTTCATTGGCGATATAGACCGCATCGAAATCGCCGCTGCGAAGTAAGGATGCGAAATCGTCGGCGGCCGTCGGAATGCCAAAGGCGGCAGCAAATTTCTGACTGCGTCCGAGGTTTCGCGAAGCAACGGCGGCCACACGCACATTGGCCAGATCAAAAACCGGCATCATGGCGGCTGCCATACTGCCGGTCCCAACCACGGCAAACTTAACTTCGTCTTTAGATGCCATCGTCTGTACCTATGCTGCCAAGGCTACGATCGCGCCCACGGCATCGGCTCCATTGGCGGGCATGTCGTCTGCATCACGTGCAAACCGCCGCCACTTTGAATTGCGAGCGACACTTCGTTCAAGTGGAGCGCCAATCCTGCAGATAGGCGGCTCGGTCTCAACTTTTTCAAAGCAGCAACCATCTCGGCCGGACCGAGCGCAAAGTTCATGGCCGCGGCACCCGTCCGCTTCACCTTTGGATGAGTGGGGCCCGCGATTTTGATTCGTCTGGCAAAGGGACTGTTGATCAGCCTCCGGCGAAACACGAAGCGGCGCCGTACGCGAACGGGCGCGTTGTTGTTCCATGCTTCCTTGAGCTCCAAAATACCGCTATCGCCAACCATGCGAATGCTATGGTCGTGCGGCGCGACAATGCTGCAGGTGAGCCGCGCGACTACTCCCGATTTAAAGAACAGCGTCGCGGAGGAGAAATCAGGCGCCGTAGGCACACCTTTACCAAGCTTATCCGGCACCTGGTTCGCCGAAGCCGCGATCACTTTATCGACGGTGCCGAACATCGCCATTAGCCACGTTAGATAATAACCAGCATGCTCAAGCGTACAGCCGACTTTGAATTCGTCCTGGAAGGGCCAGGGCGCACCGGTTTCGCTCCGCCATTTCCGGTACGGCGCCTGCGGCACGAAGTCGTCGTCAAGTTCGGCATAGACGAGCCGCACCTGTCCGATGTCGTTCCGCCGCAACGCGAGCCAAAGCGTTTGTGCCGCTTCACCAAGAACGCTGCAAGGCGCCGACGCAAGCATTAGGCCCTTATTCCGTGCGAGACTACAAAGTGCATGGGCGTCGTCCATGCTGGTCGCGAGCGGCTTTTCGGAATAGACATGTTTGCCAGCTTCGAGACAGGTACGACTTACTTCAAAATGTGACGCTGGATTGGTGAGATTTAAAATCAGACTTGGCGAGTTTGCGGCACCTGGAGTGAGCATTTCCTGCAAGCTTTGCGACGCACGTATCTTCCAGTGATCGCAAAAGACGGCGAGGCGCGATTGATCGATGTCGGTCGCGACAACCACACTGAGTTCGGGAAAAGTTTGCAGGGAACGCATATAAAGGTCCGCGACGAACCCTGTCCCCACAATTCCTACGGCAGCTACGGCCATTACTCGTACTCAATAAGCGCTGCCGCTGACTTTGGGATATTGATTGATGAGGTAGGCGACACGCATTGGCGTCTATTTGTATTCAAGAAGGCGTGTTCGCGTGCCCAGCAATCGGTCCACCAAAAATATCAGTTGCCCCAAACTCTCGGGAAAGCGCGCCAAGATTTGGAAAAAGGCAAGCGTCGCGCGTTCGCTCAACGATCCGGGATTACGCGCCGTCTGTCGCAGGAACTGTAGAGGGTAGATCAACCAAACCAGTAGCCCCCACGGCCACAGGCGTGCGCTAAGCCACAAGCAGACCACCGGCAGCAAACCTCCCCACAGCCAAGCACGGCGAGATTCCCACACCCAATGGCGCTCAGGAGGCGCCCCATGTAGATGCGCGCCTTCCGCGAAAGCGTAGCCCGCTCGAACGGCACGGTTCCACCACTGACCAAAGCGGGTCATGGCAGCGTCATGCATGGTCATTTCGGACGCCAATCGCCAGATTCGCCAGCCTGCCTCGCGCAATCGAACGGAAAGTTCGGGCTCCTCGCCGGCGATTAAATCCTCGCGATACCCCCCTACAACTCCCACTGCCAACGTTCGAATCATGACGTCACCGGTAAATAGACGCACCTCCCCCGCGGGTACATTCCATTCGACATCACATAGCCAATTGTAGATCGATTTTTCCGGATAAAGCTCACGTCGCCGCCCACAAACGGCAGCAACCTCGCCATGGGTTTCGAGGAAGTCGATCGCTTGCTTTGGCCATTCTCCGTTGAGTTCACAGTCGCCGTCGACGAACTGCACATAGCGAATATCGGGTGCAACTTCGCGCAGTCGCCAAAAACCGGCATTGCGTGCGCGTGCCGCGGTGAACGGAACACTCATGTCGAGCTCGATCACTTCAACACCGCGCTCACGCGCCCATTGTACGGACCCATCAGTCGAACCAGAATCGACATACAACATCGTGACGGCCCCAGAAACCGACTGAAGGCAACGCTTTAGACGTTCGCCCTCATTCCGACCGATTGCAATAGCTGCAAATCTCCGGCGGCGTTCTCTCCGCAATGCGTCGTCATCTAATCTGAGCGCTGGCATCACTTACACCGCGGGGCTTCACGACCGCGGGAACTCCAACCGCGATGGAATTATCCGGAATATCGATCATCACGACGGCGTTAGCACCAATTAAGACATTGTCGCCAATTCGAATTGGGCCAAGCAATTTTGCGCCTGCCCCGATATCGACATTATTGCCAATGACGGGAGCGCGCTTGTCTTCGACATGCCGTAAACCAACAACAACTCCAGTACGGATACGACAGTTGTCACCGAATTTCGCGTAGCCGCTGATCACGATTCCGCCAAAATGATCGATGATGAAATTGCGACCGACTTCCACCTCACAGGGCAATTCAATTCCGGTGAGAATTTGGATCATCTTAAAGAGCACCCGATATATCAATGAAAAGAATTTGCGCAGTGGCACGAGCCGCACTTTGTAGCGCCAGCGTCCAAAGCGGTACACCAACATGACCCAGAAACCCTGGGCGCCCCATTCACCGTCATAAGAGCGATAATCCTGACGAATGTTGTCAAACATGGAAGCCCAAGGTTCGGGTCTTCTTACGGTTGTTTGCTGCCACTCATGGCTGGGTCGTAGCCGGTGGCGTTTGTGACGAGGTGTAACAAAAACATAGCTCTATGAGGCGGCACGTTATTCCGAGTAAGCGAATTCTGAAAAACAAGGAAACCGGCAACCGCCGATCCCCCTTCAATCAAGAATCCAATCAATTCGCTAGCATAATTTCAAGCCGATATTTTATAACGTCAGGTTGTAGTTAATTCGCAATACCCTCGCTACACTCGATCGCCCCTAAGCCGTCGACTAAATTGAACTGAGAAGCGAGCCTGTCACGTCGCGCACCAAAAGATACCCATGTTCACCGAGTTCGAGCAGACTATAGGCCAGAACGCACGCCCACATCACGGTCAGTGCTACGCCAGCACTCATCAGCAGGATTACCGAAATGCGCTTGAGGGGGTCTGGCAACATCTCACGCCTTCAAAGATGCCCGGCCTGCAGAAGAATATTAGCAAACACGCTGGCGAAATCTGTGTGCTTCCCGACACGCCGTACGGTCAAAATGACGTAACAACGAGGAAAGCGCGCGGCTGCGACGCAAATGCAACACTCTCAATCGGCTCTGCTATTTTGGGGTCGGCCAACGAGTAGCCACAGCAGCTAGTGTGAGAAGCTGTAGGAAACTGTGGGAAACAGAAATTTTCGCGGCTTATAACGGTGCGCGCCGTATGGTGCTCCCCATCGACGAGCCTTAGTAGCTAGGCCGAGATCTATGAGCCTTTGGGCGGTATAAGTGCGGGATTGCCCACGTCCTTCAACTTAAACCCACTCACAAACACGCTGTGTCTGATGCAATCGCGAAGATAATGGGGAGGCGTTGAATCTTTCTTTGCCAAAAGGTTTCTGAACCGCCACAACGAAAGTCCTATTATTTGCCCAATGTCGGCCATCGCAGCTTTGAGCGGACCGCAATTTTTCAAGAAGTAGCGCCGACGTGCTTGGAACGCGTAGGCAGGCTGACGTTTCGGTTTCTTGACTGTGACGCCCGATGACCGCCCTACCAGGTGGACGATGCGGCTAGCCGGCACATACCATGTGGACCAACCTGCCTTGCCTGCGTTGAAGCAGAAATCAACATCCTCGAAATACGTGAAATAGCCTCCGTCTAGCAGTCCAATGTCACGGAAGACCTCGGATCGGACAATCAAACTCGCGCCCGCAACCCAATCTGTCTTGCAAGCTTGGGGCGGCACGTCCGGCGCCACCACCCATCGGCCAAGCAATCGGCTGATCACGCCAAATTTAATGCTGCCTTCAAACTCGCTCAGCGGCGAAGGGAACCGAAAGGCGGACCGCTGCGCAGTACCGTCCGGATCTTCAAGTCGACTTCCCGCGATGCCAACCTCCGGATGCTGATCCATAAAATCGACCAACGCGCTGAACGCATATGGTCGAACGATGGTGTCGGCATTCAGAAGAAGAACGTATTGCGGCGGATCAGCGGACCGCAAAGCTGGCTCGATAATGAAGTTATTGCCGCCGGTAAATCCTAGATTGGTTTCGAGCACTGTAAAGCTGCACCACGAATCCCAACCGTTTTCGATAATCGCTTTCCAGATTAGCTCCGCTGATTCATCGCCGGAACCGTTTTCGCAGACGGCGACATGCGCCGTAGGCACACGTCCGACTTCTTCAGCAATCGAGCGAAGGCAATCGATTGTAAGATGAGCGACCCGATAATTCGGAATAACAACCAGGAGCTTCATCTGTATTTCGCTTTATCGGCCCAATGGCGGGGCCTGCGCGATCTCAATATTTGTGATTTGATCGTTCATCGACCGATGTCCGATTTTCAGATCACGAAATCTTGTCGGTGTTGCGCCAAGTTCGGAAATCCTACCGGTTCACTGATCGGAGACGCCAGGTCCGCAGTCTTCTGCGACAACACGCGTTCGTCGGCATGTTTGGCAAAGGGTTTAACGACAAGTTCGATTTCCGCGCGCCAGCTTGCCCGTTCCTCATTTCCCGCTCGCGCCAGTGCCAGCGCCATCAAATGGCCTTTGGTCGGCCGCAAGACGGAAAAATACCAATCCTCTGGATCATCCGCGAGGTCCGGATCGGTCACGATTTCGATCGGCTTGCCATCTTTGACGACGAAGGCAAACTTATTGAGCGGTAGATTGAAGCCGAGGCCGCGAGCCTTGATATACAATTCCTTGAGCGTCCAAATCTCAAAGAAGCGATACGATCGCTCGTCGGGAGGGAGTGCTCGCAAGATCGCCACTTCCGCGGGCGCAAAATAATGTTCGGCAATTTCTTCGATTGCAGCCGCGCGGTCGATCGCCTCGGCATCGATCCCGACATCCCGACCGAAGGCGACCACGCAGCAAACAAGTCCGTCGGTATTGGTCAGATTGAACCGCAGTGATTGAGCGCTTGCTGGCGAGGCTATTTCTGGCTTGCCGTACCTGTTGGTACGGAATTTCCAGTCTTGTGGGCTGACGCCAACATATTGCGACAACACAGCCCTCAAGAAGGATCGCGAGAGCACGTACAAATCTCGCGCCTTAGGGTTCAGAAAGCTTTGGGCGCGAGCCAGTTCCTCCGACGATATCAGGCGTTGCGCTGCCTTGCGGAGGTCATCAGACCTCCGCTCCTCCAAAGGTAAATACCAAAGGTGCACTTGCTTGGAATTAAGCGCTAACAACATCGTTTAAGTTTACCCTCCCCCCGCAACAATGTCATCTTGGCCTAGGATCCCGAGCCACCCCCCCGCCAGGCAGTGAGGCTGGGCATGTTTAGTACCACCGGCCGCGGCCTTGGAGAGCCACGATTGCTAGAGTCACCGCCGAAAGAAACATAATCAGGATGGCCATTTCCATGTCGGGAGAGCCTTAGGATCTCCCTTGGATTTAGATCGCCGTTCATTAATTGCATACGCCGTCGCGGAATTTACGTTATCTCTTAAGCACCTTCGAACCTGCACTAATTGGCGCATCGCTGGAGTTCGGAGCCATGCTATAGTGTTTGCCGCAGCCAGTGGACATCGCAGAATGCATAATCAAATTCTATCGAGACAATCGTTGAAATACCGGATTGTCATCGGCGTTGCAGCCGGATTCTTTGCTGTCACGGGTTCGGCATTGGCAGAGGGTCTATCTGACCAAGATTACCTGTATCTGGCGACAGTGCAGCACGTCGACCATACGGCCGCCGTTCTCAATATCAGTCCGCTTGAGCGGCAGAGACTCCATTACTTGATCAATGACCCCCAAGCGGTCGAGGATCCGGCTCCTCGTGACAAGAACGTCAAAAATGCCTTGGATGAGTTTCTTGCTCACCAGCTCTGGGAAAAGTCGCATCCGGGTCAGTTGTGGGACCTGCCAAAGCGGTGACGGTAAGTCAACCGACCATGGCAGAGACAGCAATCGGCAGGACAGGCGATTTCCGCTCACTCATGGAGCGAGCGGCGTATATGCCTCGCAGATATCCGCGCCCCAAATGATGATGCGGGTTTCGTGGCCGCAATCATCACAGCGATAGACCCGCACGTGTGTGACAGCCTCGCCGGGCATCGAATCGGGGGCAGATAATTGGAGTTCACTGCCGCACCTGCAGGCCGGAACCATCATTCGGTCGGATGAGGACATACGCTACTCCCGCCCAGCATTATCCGGCACAGCACGAGGCAGTATTACCTGCCGTTGTGCAACGCACAAGACTGCTTTTGGTTCGAGTTGTCACAGCCTTAATGTCCCCGGTGAAGGGGCGGCCTGCACACAGTTTAGCTGTGGATTGCCTAGTGTTTGGGCTGTCGGGGCTAAGCAACAGAAGCGACCGTGTGCCCGTAAGTACTATCCCCCAGACCGAGCGTAAGCGTAGAGAGCCCAGCCTTCCCCGGTTGGGCTCTTTTTATTTGCTCGAAGCCGGCGGCGCCCTAGCTGCGATTTGGTAGCGGCGCCGATCAAATCATTTAACGGGGGCGAACAGTCATATCGCCTGAGGCTGATCTTGCAAATGCTCGGAAGGACTCAGCCGGGTGACGACGCGCCACTCCTGCCAAACCTCAACGACGTTCGAACCGTCGAGCAGTTGCTTAGCATTGCTGATGGCTTCCTGATCGGAAGCAAATTCAATTGCGGCCGGCGCCGTTATTCGATTGCCGGTGTAAAATCGGTAGTAGGGCATCGCCACGTTCTGCGAGGGCGGGATTAGGATCTACGCTGAGAGCTCCGGCCAGACTGGGCCCCAGTTTGCGGCCGGGGCCCAGCCTGTCCGATATTTGCCGGCGTCTGCTGAGGATCCAACCGGCGTCGCAAAGATAGGTCGAGGGAAATGACGGAAAGGCTACGTCACATGTTAAAATTTGAGATTGTCGTTGCCGATCGCCAGGCGCCGATCCTCAAAACGGCCAGCCCATAATAAACAACGAAAAGCATTACTCCTGCAAAAGCGCCGATCAGCAGAAGGAGGATGAACTCCTCCTTTCTGCAATGGATCGTTCACGGCCAATTACATTTTTGTTTTACAGCGGGATTCGCTTTTTGGTCGCGTTTGCAATAATCCGGTTCAGAATGTCAAACGCAGCCTGATTTAGAACGGGATTTTAATAACGGTCTCGCGATCCTCGTCTTCCACGACAAGGTCCCATTGGGAATTGTCGAACCGGCCTGCGGTCTTTTTGATTTCGATGATCAGGCGAAGGCCATGAGCAATGGCGGCGTTATCGCTCGGAAGAAACTCGCCGTCCAGGTCATCGACTTTTTCGTCAGGTCCCTGGAAAACGAAAAAGTACCAATTCACTACGCACCCATTTACGATTATCCGCTGGAACAAACCTTGACGAGGCTAGTCGCTCTATATGCCGCTCACAATCAACTAGCGACCCCCTCCATTGACGGCGATTTAGGGGGGGTCAACTGGCTACGCTAGCCCCGACGGCCGGCAGTCTGACAGCAGACATTCGGAAGCGGCGGACAACTACCAGGTCACGCGGGCCAGCGCGAACTGCTCTGGTGTATTTTGCAGGTGTCCATCGGACAAAAACTCAGAGCCGACTGGTTTCACTACGCCCTTTCGCCGGCCGTCGACGTTTTAGTGACGCGGTGCGACGCGTTGCGAACCGTCATCCACCCATGCGTCCCTTCGCGTCCAGTGGTGGGTTTTCCTGCAGGCGGGACATTGCATCGTGAGTGGAAATTCCAGGGTGTCGAGGACAATCATGTCCGTGGTGACGCCTGTCGGAACAGCTTTTACGAACAGGGGGCACTTGATCAAAATGTCGGCCATGTCGACCTCCGGCTCAGCCTATCTTTCGGACTTTCTGAACGGATGCTGGATCGCTCTTAGTTCTTTCGACCTCGGTCTCAGCGTCCGCGCTCGCTTCACTTGAACCCGGCATACGACTGCGCAGATCGGTGTCTTCATATTCTGGCGCGGGCTCAGACGTGGCGATGGCCCAGCTCACAATCGCGAGACTGCCGAGCGCGATCGGGACCATGATGCCGAACAGAAAAGGCAACATTCTCCCCCCACCAATGAAGTTGAGGCCCCGGCTGTGTCACCATCCGAGGCCCCACTGCCTGCCATGTAGCCGTACGCGCGACACCCCCGGCCAACGCGAATATTATCGCTAGGGCGTTACTGCGCGGTTAAGCATGTCGCATTCGGGAAACGGGGCAGCGGCTCGACCGGCTTGCGGGCAATCAACCTGCGCCCGACTTGTTTTGCTCTTCGAACTCGACGTCCACCCGCCATGGCAATGTCGTATAATTTGGGCGTATCCGGCTTCGGAGATATTCAATCAGCGGCATCGAGATTGATTTGCCGTCAGGGTTCAAAACCTGAACGGCCGCAATGCGGTTTGCAGCTTTGTCGCCCAACAAATAAAGACCGCAATAGGCCCCGGGCGGGGCAACGGACTCTCCCGATGCAATCGCTACAAACAAACCCACAGAAGGCCGCGATGGTCTTAACCACTTTTTAAGGTTTGCGACGACGGGGAGTAAAGAAACGTGGTAAAGTTCTTTTAACAGCACTGATACGGAGAATGATTGGACACCATTCTCAGCTCGCCAGGGTGTCTCTTGATGGACTACCACGAGCGCCCGCGGGGCGAGGCGGGCGCTCGACCAATTAAAGCGAGATCTGATAGCCGGACACCAAAGAGGTACTATGGGTTGCTCGCAAAACTTGCGCGATTTGGATGCGAAACGCGATCCATCATATCAGCGCATTGGGATAGCTTCGGAAGAAGCTGAACATTATGCCGAGGCTCCGCCTGTGGCGCCGCCGGGCTATGTGTCTGGTCACTTCTCAGACTTTGAGAACTACCAGTTCGCGAACATCAGACCCTCGATTGGCGATCGAACGTTTCGCGCTGTGGCCCGCTTTCTCTTTGCCGCTCTGATCGGTGTCGGCGTCACGCTGACATGGCAGTCCTATGGTGGCGAAGCAAAGGACATAATTAGGGCCTCGGCTCCGGCGCTGGGGTGGTTGTTGTCCGATTCAACGCCTGCGGCAGTAACTCTTTCTGACTTGGCTCAGCAGCTTAAGCCCATGTCGCTTGATATCGCCATCGTGCGGCGCGGCCTGGAGCAACTTGCTGCCAATCAATATCAACTCGCTGCAAAGCAAGAACTGATGGCACAGAACGTCGCGACCCTGCAGATGGCTAAGCAGGACATCAGTCAGGAGATTTCATCCTTGCCTTTGTCGCAGGCCGTCCACATCCCGCCGCGTAGATCCTCGTCGCCCACCGGACAACCCCTGCGCTGATGGTTGGTGGGGACGGCGAGAGTTTTTAAGGGTTTTGGCGGCCCTGATTGGAATTACCGCTTTATTGCTGCGCTGATGTTTGAGCCCATGCCGCCGCATTAGGCCGTTCATTCTCCGCCGGGATTTCACCCGATGGCGACATAAGCGACGAGAAAAGCAGCGATGACGATCGACCCCCTATCGAGTAGGGCGAGATCGAACAGATCGTCGGAAGACATGATGCGCCCCGTGAGATAAAAAACAGCCCCGTGGTATGGAACCGGGGCTCAAGTTATCTGATAAGCCGGACCTCAACGCACCAGCGCCGGAAATAAGGGGTCAGGGGTTTTACTGATGACCTACGTAACTTGCTAAAATTTGAGATTGTCGTTGCCGATCGGCAATTACCGATCCTCAAAACGGCCAGCCATAATAAACAACGAAAAGCATTACTCCCAAAAAAACGCCGAGCAGCAGGAGGAAGCTGAACTCCTCGCCATTTGGTTTGTGTAGTTTTGTAGGAAGTACTTTGTCGACCAGCCACTTTACGATTGCCATCCCGCACTCATAGCGATTATGACAGGGACGTGACAATCGCTTTCTGCAATCGATCGATCACGGCTAGTTACATTTTGTTTCGCAGCGGTATTCGCTTTTGGTCGCGTTTGCGACAATCTGATTCAGAATGTCGGATTGAGCCCTGACACCTCTGGCGATGCGCAGTCTGATCGACACGCTGCGCCTCGACGTGCTGTCCCGGCTTTCTTGATGGGCTTGGCGTCCACCGGGCACCACGATCTACACCTGAATAATATTGTGGACCCTAACAACGATTTCGTCTTGGCTAAAAGCCCGCTCTAAACTGAGGCGGAATTTCTTCCACCACGCCAGATCAAAGTGTTTTGTCATCACTTCGACAATGATCATGTCATCTCGCTTGGTAGAGCCTTCCGACTTCCACAAGCCATGTGCAGGTGAGCGCGCGTAGGCGGTCATCCCACCGAAGCGCACCACCAACTCCTCGTGAAGCCGCGAATATAGGACGCGTTTGAATTTCCGGCCGTGGTTGTCTCGCACCGGCAATAGAATCTGGACAAGCTTCATTCTGCACCTGCGCTGCCCGGCCCCCGTCTCGCGATTTGACTTACCGGTTCAAAACCTAGCGGTGATAGAAAGGTCTCAAGATATCTTTGCGCGGTCAGATGAAGGACCGCCTCCATGACTCGGCGCGATCAGGAACTCCTGAATACGCAATTTCGGTGGCTCAATCGCCGCCCGAGCGCAGACGGGTTATTGGCGCTCTCTATCGCCAGCGCCATTCTCATTTGTTTGCTGCTGGGAAGCGCCGGTGTAGCCTAGGCTATCACATCATAGCTGAAAGAAATACGCCCCGACGCGCCAGGCGCGCGCAGCGCCAGCCAGCGCGCGTCGGCAGCGCGTTACAGAATGATCCCCGTGCAGAGAATAAGCAGAGCAACGCCGCCGACCACGCTACCGATTAGAAGCATGCCAATCACTTCTTCGAAATCCATAACTTACCTCGGCGCTGACCTGTTGAGTTGCGCCGGAGGGATGACGTGATTTGCTCCAAAATGGCAAGAACCGTCTTGCGTCCTGCACACAATTCACACGCCCATCGCTCGAGAAGCGCTCTGCGAACGCCGCGAGAGCGCTGCTGGGAGTGAATGGAGCAGCGGCGGCATTAAAGGGCCGTCGAACTTGGAGCGCGGGGCGGCGTCCGCTTGCCCCGCGTTGCAGAACCATGACGGAAGGCCAGCAGTTATCCATGCGGCCGAGTTCACGTCCCTGTGCTCGGCAGGAAAGGCCCCGAGCGCTTCCCTCGTTCGGGGCCGAGTACCTAGTCTGGCGCTCCCGTCGTGATCCCGCTCCATCGACAAGTGACGGCAGCCTCAGCCAAAGCGGTCTGTTTTGACCAGACCTACACCAAGAATCTCCCCAGACTTCATGAGTCAGCATGGGGAGCCATTGCAATTATCCCGTCCGAACGAATTTGGCGCACGAAGCTGCTAACGACTGCGGCTCCTTTAGCCTTGAGATTCCCCCTTTTACCGCACGCGCTGCTAATCACAGGGCTCGCGGTCACCGTGGTTTGGATGGCGATGCTGGGGTACGAACTCGTCACATTGGTTCTAACGTTATATTTTTGGATCTAGGACTCCGTCGATTTGATTGCACCAAACGCGTGCTTGATGGCGGCAAGGCATTCGACGACGGTAGGACTTTGAGCCGCGTACGATGCGACCGCCCAAATGTAATCGGACCTAAAGGCCAGGATCGCCAGGAAGCGGCAGAGGAGCAATCTCAGAACGGCGGGGGCAGCATCCGCTTGCCCCGCGCATTTTTCTGCTGCGAACCGATCACGACTCAGATAAGTCTCGTTCAACCCGTTGTACTGACGCGGCCAACCTCGCTGCCTGACACACACGCGCGTCAGCACAGGGCGGTTTTGATCTCTCGTGGTGGGAGGCCTAGCCCCGGCGACAATGCCGGGGCTTTTTTTGAAAGCAAAAGATTTGCTATTTGGCCGCGATGGGCGCACGCTTACGGCAACCGAGGCTGCCTCGCAGCCTGCCCGAGACTGTGGCGAGAAATGCAAAGCATTTCCGATGCAAAACGAGATGCTGCCGAGTGCCGGCGCATGGCTGCAGCCGAGACGAATCCGCAGGCTGCATGGCAGCTACTCGTGATAGCCGAGGCTTGGGACAAGGTCATTCGTGCGTACGAACGGGAGCACCGATCCGACCCGCGCTTGGCGCCGTTGTGGTGATATCTTGATATGCGCGATTTCGTCTTTGTCACGGTCGTCGCTCTCGGCGCTCTCTGGGCATTTGACCTGTACAAATACGGCGGTCGTCATAGCGCGGATATTTGGCAGCAAACCATTGCTGAAGGTCGATACTTTTCGCACGAAGCGCAGCGTTTGCTAGGTAGATAGGGCCATGTGTCAGATCATCGGCTTGCGCTGCTATGCAGCCGTGTGTGTCAAAAAGGCAACGGCCGCCAATTAAGCTGCCGGCCGCGCATAAGACTCCGAGTCGCCACAAAAAAGAACCCCAAGCGTAATCAGCTTGGGGCTCCGTGGTTGTTGCCTCAATTAGGTTGTCTAGCCGGGCGGCTGGGGGTCCTGTCGGGGGATGGGGAGCCGCTCGGTTCGACCTAACCTAACGCAGCTATTTGGCGCGCTCTGCGCCGGCAACGCAAATCACGTGTTAGTGTGGCCCCGCGATATTTCGGCGCATCGCGGGATGCTTAAGCGACGTAAATGCCATGCTCGTACCAACGGTACGGCGGCCGATTCTTTTCCTGGAAACGCTTGAACCAACGAGTAGCCCGCAGGCCGGTCTTTTTGATCGCAGCCATTATGGTCCTCCTAGGAACTGTATCGTCCTAACTGTCAGCCAACACTACCCCGGTGCTGAGCGGCGCGACGTGATAGGGGTCACATGTTGTCGCTTTGGCGGAAGCCTGCGCTACTTCGGCCGACATTCGACGCCTTCCTGGCTCAGCACCAGTCTGCAGCGCCACCGAGACGTCCGTCGGGATGGTCAGCGGCCGCGGCAATGGGCGCGACCAGGGCGAGATGGCATCCGCGTGCCCCACGTTCGACTGCCAAATTTGGGCGGCATTAAGCCAATGTTATCCTACACAGCCCACGATATGCGCGAGCGAGTACCTAAATACGGAGCGGTTCCTGTGAAGTGCGTAAAATTGACCGACGAAGAGTTGTGGCGCGCAATTGCTGAAAATACAAATGCAATGTCGGCGCTTATCCTTGAGCAGCTTGAACTGGAACAAGCCACTTCGAGCATTCCCGAGAAGCGGCCAGCGCTAATGCACTCTCACTTGCAGACAGTCGACAAATATCAGCGCGATTATCGGGATTGCACCAGTGAGCTTCGCCGTCGTTATCCCCACTAGGTCTCGACCCGGCACTCGACGCCTTCCAAGCTCAGCAATCTGAGCTTTGACCAGTCCAGCTGGCCATTGACTCGGGAAAGCCGATCGATGCGAGCGCCGACGTGCAAAGCCGGTCCGGGTCAAGCTCGCCTTTCATCGCAATAGCGATGATACGCTTGGCGATGACGTTGCGGACGAAATCAGCATAACCATCGCCGCGAAGCTGGCCGGTTGCCTTCTCGTAAGCCGCCGCCAAAGCGGCCGTCGCTTCCGGGTCAAATGCATTTTGCGGACGTTTGAATTGGAGTATTTGACTCATGTGTTGCCCCCTTGCGTCCAAAACCATTTAACCACCGCCAAACGTGAAATTCTGCACATAATCGGAGAAAGGCCCACTTATCCCCAAGGATCGGCGTACTCCTGCTTGACAGGCCCGTTATTGGTGCCGGTCGCGATTTATGAGGGCGTGGTTTGGCGACGATCAGACATGGGCTTCAACCGCCGCAAGATGGAGGACGGGCGCCGGGGAGCAGCGGAGAAGGAAGCCGCGGCCATGGGCGCGCTCGATCCGCAGGTGAGGGCCGATGCCCGCCGGCTGGTCAATGAGTGGAACGAGCGGCAAGCGCAGCGCGCGCCACCCTTGTTCTCGCCCACGATTGGCGCCGCTGTCGCCGCACAACATTGGTTTTTGTGGGTCCGCTGCCCCGGCTGCTGTACCACGCAATCGGTCGACCTGCGCGGACTCGATCGTCACCCTGATACGAGGGTGACCGGACTCATTCCGGCTTTGTCCTGCCGCGCCTGCCGGCCGCACGCGCCGTTCGCTGAACTCGTAAAGGTGTCGCTAAGAAGCATTGCCGGCGAGGTGCGCGAGGAGCGCCGGCGGTATGTCCTTGGCGATTGAAGGCGTCCGCGCGGCAGGAAGGACGCTAAGGAAGAATTCAGAATAAGGTGTTGTGATGATCCGGCGCCCAAACCGGGAGAGACCGGTGTCCGACCTGCCTTACGAACTTGAGTTCACCAACGGCTCTACTCCCCGACGCATCACTATCGTGGCCGCGGACATCGAAGACGCCTGCAAAAGGGCCCAGTCGCTTGTCCAGGATATCATTACCCATGAAGTCTTCGGCCCTATCGATCCGAAACGTTGGCGCGCGATCGTGGTTTCGGACAATGAGGGACAACGAGAAATTCCGTTTCCAACCAAATAGGCGTTGATTTGCGCTTCTGTGCCGTCACGCCGCCTAACAGCAGGTCCGGCAGCTTTGCGAAGTTAGTCTAACGAGGCGGTTAGCAGTTTGGGGTACTGCAGTTTGCCACGAGCGGCGGCGTACGAATCGCCATCACGGTTGCTGCCCAGGCAACGAACGCAAGTGCAATCGCGGCGAAGACGATGTTTCTGTTCATGAAGCTCTCCCAAGCTGTCACGGTTCAGTCGACGCCACGGTGGCGAGCGGCGAGTCCACGGTTCAATGCAGCAATGTGATACTACACCGATGACGCCGACGATCACCGCGGCGATGGCAGCAAAGAAAGTCCACCGAGAATATTCGTAGGTTTGCTCCTCGCGAATTCTCCGGGTGCTCGCTGTTTCGTCAAGCCAGCGAAACGCCGCTTGTCGCTTTGCCTCGTCATCATAGATCGCGCCCGCTTGAGGTTGTCATAGACCAAAATCTCGCCGAGGCGCTCAAACTCTTTTCGCCACTCGACCTCTTGCTCGTTCAGGCTTGTGGATAAAGCCGCCCTAATCTGTAATTATCTTTTAGTATCAATGGTATTTTGCTCCCCGGGCAACTCTATGTGCCTTTAGGTGGAATAAGCGGGGGATTGGGCACGTCCTTCAATTCAAAGCCGGTCAGAAATACGCTGTGTCCTGATGCAATCACGAAGGTAGCAAGGCGGCGTAAAATCCGCTTTGCCGAGAAATCCCCGCAACCGCCAAACGGAAAGTCCTATTATCTTTCCAAAGTCGGCCAGAGCAGTAAATCCGGCTCAATGTCCGCTTCGCTGCGCGCGGAATCAGAAAGACCGCCTCGCGGCGGTCTCTCGCGGTCCGAGTTTAACTGGCGATCAAGCGGCAGCGACGGCTTGCTCTATGCTCTGCTTACGCCGCCTCGCAAAATAGACCATGAGACCAAGTCCTGCTGCGAAGAGCGGCAGCGAGGATGGGAGGGGCACTGGAGCGAGTCCGAAGTCGATTGAGCCTGTACGCCCGTCAGTCCCCGCGTTAGCGTTCGACACGTCCGCTACAAAGAACGGGTTATCTGATCCACCTGTGGCGCTCTGCAAGGTCGCTATGAATAGGGCAAGCGAGCTACTCGACGACGTAACGTCAAACGTCAGTGAGTTGCCCTTCTTTTGCTCCGAGTTGCTCAGCCCATAGCCGTTTGCCGGAAAGGTATAAGGCGCGTCATGTGTGGGACTAGAAGTTTGTGTAAAAATAGAGCCGCCATTTGAGCTGATATTGGAGAGCGTCAAAGCGTTAGAAGTACTGGAAAACAGGAATGTCGCGTCGTGGCCATTACCAGTGGGGTCCTTCATGAAGGTCCAGCCATTAGAATCAAGCGACACGGTGATCTGGTAAACGTCGGAGACGTTCGTGGACCAAATCTTGACAGTGTTATTGGTGTCGATTCCGCAGCCACCGGTACAGCCATCGGAGTCCTGCACGTAGGTCGTGGGGTCGCCGACTGTGGTCGGCGGCACAGGAACGGCGTTAGCGCCGAATGGCAGAAACACAAACGACGCCGCAGCAAATGCAATTCCCAAAGACATTTTATGGTGAGACATCACACGCTCCACCCACTAGAAAGGCCCTGTTCCCATCGGAACCGAGAACTTTGTTCACGGGGGCAGACTCGAGTCAACGAAATGATTACAGGGTATTTAATCCCGCGGGTGTCATCATACCTGTTCGATGCGGCCGTAAAGGGACCTATGCGTGTCTGGACAGTAATGACCGCAAAATGGGTACTTCGGTACTGACGAGCCGCATCCGCTTTGGATCATTTTCGACCGATCTATTAGGTTTTGCCAGCCGGTTCATGTCCGCTTCGCCGCGAAAGCGGACCTGAGGCTAGGGACAACAAGCTATGGCTTCGCCTTAATGAGTCCATGCCCTAGCGACAGTCTGGAGTTGATTGTGATCTTTACCCCAACCCCCCTCGCCGGCGCCTACCTCGTTGACGTCGAAAAACGAGGCGATGATCGCGGCTTCTTCACGAGCTTGTTTAACGAGGATGAATTTGAGCAGCATGGATTGGTCCGTCATTTTACTGAGGTCAATAATTCCCTGAGTACAACAACGGGCACGCTGCGCGGCATGCATTATCAATTGTCGCCACACCAAGAGACGAAGGTGGTCCGCTGCGTTCGCGGCGCGCTCTTTGACGTCATTCTCGACCTCCGCAGCGGTTCGCCCACTTTTGGACAGAGCTTCGGCGCCGAGCTAAACGCTGAGAACCGCCGCATGGTGTATGTACCCAAAGGCTTCGCACATGGCTTTTTGACACTCGTCGATGACACTGAGACGTTTTATTTTGTTGACGGAGTTTATTCGCTCGAGCACCAACGCTGCATTCGCTATGACGACCCCAAATTCAACATAGAGTGGCCGGGGGCGCCTGCGGTGATCTCCGCGAAGGACAGAAGTCAAACCGATTTTGATGCAACTTGGCATCTCGGCGGATGAATACCCCTTGACCGGCGTTGCAAATTGGAACGTCGGCTCATTAACCCGTTTTTGGCCAGGCCAGGCGCAAAAGGACTGGGGCAAAAATGCGACTTAGTGCTTAACGACCGGATCGAATTTGCGAAGGCAACGCCAACCTGTCAGCGCCGAGCTTTGCGTCAAAGGAACTGGCTGATTATTAACGCAATTGATGCTGAAACTGCGCTGAGTTGATGCCATCGCTCGGCCAGAATTGATCGGTTGCACACCTATGCTGTTTGCCCTAACGCTGCGCGTCACATCGAGGCATTGACGTGCTGGCTCTGGATCTGGGCTGTCTTGGTGGGCGTGGAAGAATTGAATGACGTTCGTCGTATCCTGGCTGTTGGCAATCATTGCCGGCGCCGTCGCCATTCCGGCTGCGGTGTTTTGCCTCGAGATCTGGGGCAGCCTTCTACGACGTGAAGTTCCGCCAAGTTCAACACACGAGCGTCGCGCGCGCATTGCTGTTTTGGTTCCAGCCCGCAACGAGAGTGCGGGCATCGCCGCAACTCTCGCTGATATCAAAACTCAGCTACTTCCCAGCGACCGACTTTTGGTCGTTGCTGACAACTGCGTCGACGATACTGCCGCCTTAGCTCGGGCTGCGGGCGCTGAAGTCGTGGAGCGCCACGACACCGCGCATATCGGCAAGGGCTTTGCGTTGGACTTTGGTCTGCAGCAATTCGACAGCGATCCTCCTGAGATCGTCATCATGGTCGATGCTGATTGTCGACTCGCGTGGAACGCGATCGATCGTCTAACCGCCGCCTGCGCCGAGACGAAACGGCCCGTGCAAGCCCTTTATCTGATGACGGCCCCGGAGGGATCGAAGATCAACCATCAAGTTGCCGAGTTCGCTTGGCGCGTCAAGAACTGGGTCCGGCCACTCGGCCTCGGAGGACTGGATCTACCTTGTCCCTTGATGGGCGCGGGCATGGCGTTTCCCTGGAATGTGGTTCGTGGAGCCGACCTCGCCAGCGGATGGATCGTGGAAGATCTGAAACTCGGGCTCGATCTAGCTGCGGCCGGACACCCGCCCCTGTTTTGTCCTTCCGCGCTTGTGACAAGTCATTTCGCGGCATCCGCGCGAGGCGCAGAAATTCAGCGACGGCGTTGGGAGCATGGGCACCTAATGACCATCTTCAAAAAAGCTCCTAATCTGCTGCGCCTTGCAGTCGCTCACCGCGATTTTAATCTCTTGAGTCTCACGCTTGATCTTTTGGTGCCGCCCTTGTCGTTGCTCACCATCGTGCTGGTTCTGATGTTCGCGATGACCGGCGCTGCCAAGCTATTGGGTTTCGGGTCCATCGCCTTTGGCCTGAGTGCGACGACCCTTGTTGTGTTTGCCGTTTCCGTTGGGCTCGCCTGGGCGAAATACGGGCGTGACGTATTGCCATTTCGATCAATTTTGTCGATTCCGGGCTATATGCTGGCAAAGCTTGGGCTTTATCGCCAGGTTTTATTTGGCAAAATGACCGCCGATTGGATCGGAACCGACCGCGGCAAGCTCTGATACCGTTACTGCCCCTGCCCGACCGTTCGCCGCGGTTCCGCAATCGCAACGCGACGCAAGCAGATGAATATTTCCGCGCCCTTTATCGGCCGTCCGGTGGCGACGACGCTCTTGACGCTCGGCGTCGGCCTCGCCGGTGTGCTTGGGTTTTCAAAACTGCCGGTCGCGCCACTGCCGCAAGTCGATTATCCAACGATCTCGGTGAGCGCGTCGCTTCCCGGCGCCGGCCCGGAGACGGTGGCGACCAGCGTTGCTGAGCCGCTCGAACGTCATCTCGGGCAAATCGCCGCGGTCAATGAAATGACCTCGCAAAGCACGCTCGGACAAACCCGCATTACGTTGCAGTTCGATCTCAGCCGCGACATCAACGGGGCGGCGCGCGATGTGCAGGCCGCCATCGTCGCCGCGCGCGCTGATTTGCCGGCAAGCCTCAAAAGCAACCCCACTTATCACAAGGCCAATCCAGCCGATGCTCCCATTCTCATTTTGGCGCTGACATCGAAAACCCTGACCCAAGGTCAATTGTATGATGCCGCCAGCAACGTCTTTCAGCAGCAGCTGTCGCAGATTGGCGGGGTTGGCCAAGTCGCGATCGGCGGATCGACCCTTCCCGCGGTCCGCGTCGAGCTTAATCCGCAGGCCCTTTTCAAATATGGCATCGGGCTTGAGGACGTGCGTGCAGCGCTTGCTTCGGCCAATGCCAATAGCCCGAAAGGCACGATCGATGATGGGCACGAGCGCTATCAAATCTATAGCAACGACCAAGCAACCCATGCGGCGGACTACGTTCCGCTTGTCATCGCCTATCGCAATGGCGCCGCCATCCGCCTGTCGGATCTCGCGACCGTCAATGATTCCGTTGAGGATTTACGCAACCTTGGCTTGGCCAACGGCCAGCCCTCGGTCTTGGTGCTTCTCTTCCGCCAGCCGAACGCCAACATCATCCAAACAATTGACGATGTGAAGGCTGCACTCCCACATTTGATTGCGGCAATGCCCGCCGACGTCAACGTGACTGTCGCGATCGACCGCAGCCCGCCGATCCGCGCTTCACTGCGCGACACCGAATTGACGCTGCTCGTTGCCGTCGGCTTGGTCACACTTGTCGTCTACTTCTTTCTCCGCGACATGCGCGCGACCATCATTCCGGTCGTCGCCATGACGGTTTCGATTTTCGGCACATTCGGCGGCATTTATCTTCTGGGCTATAGCCTGGATATTCTTTCCCTGATGGCGCTCACGATCGCCACCGGCTTTGTCGTCGACGACGCGATTGTCGTGCTCGAAAACATTTTCCGTCATCGGCAAACCGGAATTGCCCCGATGCAGGCCGCCTTGCTCGGCGTGCAGGAGGTCGGATTCACGGTATTATCAATAAGCCTCTCTTTGGTCGCCGTCTTCCTGCCGATCCTGCTGTTGGGCGGGATTCTCGGACGACTGTTTCGCGAGTTTACGATCACCATCACCATTGCCGTTCTGATCTCGCTGGTGATTTCGCTGACGACGACCCCGATGTTGTGCGCGCTATTGTTGCGGCCGCGCCAAGTCGCTATGCGGTCTGAAGCGCCAACTCTGTTCGATCGCGTCCTTGCTGGCTATGAACGCACACTGCGATACAGCCTGCGGCACAGTGGGCTTGTGCTGCTGGCCCTCGTGTCAGCGATCCTGATCAACGTGTCGTTGTTCTACACCATACCGAAAGGTTTATTTCCTCAGGAGGATACCGGCCGCCTCTACGGCTGGATGCAGGCAGACCAAGGCAGCTCATTTCAGGCGATGACCGCAAAACTGCGGCAAATGATGACGATCGTTCAGCAGGATCCCGCGGTCGAGAATGTGGTGGGGTTCACGGGAGCAGGAAGCGGCTTTGGCGGGTCGAGCAATACCGGCGCCGCATTCGTGTCTTTGCGACCGCTTGGGCAACGCCCGTCGGCCGAGGCAGTGATTGCGCGGCTGCGGCCCAAATTAGCCCAGGTCTCCGGCGCCAATCTCTATCTGGGCGCAGTTCAGGACATTCGCGCCGGAGGCCGGCAGAGCAGTTCGCAATATCAATACACGCTGCAATCCGACAGTGTTGCCGATCTCTTCACCTGGACGCCGAAACTTGTCCAGGCGCTTGAGCACAGTTCAGTGCTGACTGACGTAACGTCCGATCAGGAGCAGAACGGGCTCGAGGCCGATCTCGTCATCGACCGCGATAGCGCCGCGCGCCTTGGTATCACGCCAGCCCAGATCGACAATACTCTCTACGATGCATTCGGACAGCGCCAAGTGTCCGTCATATACAGTGCGATGAATCAGTATCACGTGGTCATGGAGATTGACCCACGTTTCACTCAATACCCGATATCTCTTCAAGATATTTATGTTTCAACATCCGGCGGCGCGGCATCGGGGACCGCGACAACGAATACTCCGTTTGGCACTGTCACCGCGCCCCTCAATGTCAGGAATTACGCGCAAGGGACTTCAGCTCTCCCGACAGGCACAACAGCCGAAGCGAATTCCAACAACAATTCTGCACGTAACAGTTCGATCAATGCGCTGGCCAATCGCGGCAGAAGCGGCACCTCATCCGGCGCCGCTGTCAGTACCAGCATGGAGACAATGATACCGCTCGCCGCCGTGAGCCACTATAATTCGGGCCGCACGCCGCTGAATATCAATCATCAGGGGCTATTTGTTGCATCCACAATCTCTTTTGCCTTGCAGCCAGGTGCAACCCTGAGCGAGGCCGCAACCGCGATCAATGATACGGTGAAAGAAATCCGCATGCCGGCATCGATCCATGGCGGTCTTGCGGGGACGGCACAGGTCTTTCAGCAATCCGTCAATAACGAACCGATCCTTATCGCCGCCGCGATCGCTGCCGTCTACATTCTTCTCGGCGTGCTCTACGAAAGCTACATTCACCCGATCACTATTCTCTCGACGCTGCCGTCTGCCGGTCTCGGGGCACTCTTGGCGTTGATCCTGTTCCACATGGAGTTCGATATCATCGGCTTCGTCGGATTGATTTTGCTCATTGGCATCGTCAAGAAGAACGCCATCATGATGATCGACTTTGCCATTCATGCCGAACGCTCGCAGCGCCTAAGCGCCCACGACGCGATCGTTCAGGCCTGCCTGTTGCGCTTCCGTCCGGTCATGATGACCACCACGGCCGCCATTCTCGGCGCCCTGCCGCTCGCCATCAGCTTTGGCAACGGCGGCGAAATTCGCAGGCCCTTGGGCATCACGATCGTCGGCGGCTTGATCGTCAGTCAGGTGCTGACACTCTATACGACACCGGTCCTCTACCTTTACCTCGACCGGCTGGCGCAATGGTCTTTGCGGCAAAGGCAAAGACTTTTGCCGCGCCTGTTCAGCCCAACAAGCTAGGGCGATTTGGTTCCACATTTCATGGAGGAAGGCGGTCGGTGCGATTTCTTAAGAGTGTTGCTGATTAACCACGACAACTTTAATCTTTTTAGTGCCATACATTGGTCATTGCCTCGCTAAATCGCCGCGTTATCGCTTGTCGGGTGAGTGGCGCACCAAGCTCGAGCGGAAATGACCAGTATCGAACAAACGCATGTAGAACCGAGTAATGTCGAACCTGTCTATGGTGCGCTAAAGTCGATCTTAGATCGAGGCGCCTACTATCTGGCCTTAGCCCTCGTACTGTTTGGGGTAGTCGCCAGTTTTACTTGGCCTATATTCGCTATATGGTGGATATCTTCATTTATAATTAACTATTTTCACCTTCGAATCTGATTCTATTCTCTAGGGCGGGGGCGATTAGGCTTTCCATCGTGCGATGAGCCGACCGCCTGGCCGCATTCAGCTACCACAGCCGTCGCAGGAGTGTTACTATTTTGACGCAAAAATACGACCGTGGGAGGTGGAACAAATGCCCATCAAATCAGCTTTTTATGGTGGATAGACGCTTGACTCGTAACTGACGATCTGAGCAAATTTAGGTCGTAGAAGTGGGCACCAGTGGAGGCTAAAATGCGTTGGCGATCTTACTCGACTGCTTGCGTGGCCGTTGCTTTTAGCGCGGTAGCGGCATTGGGAAGCGCAAATGCTGCCACCGTGAGTTTGATGAGCGATGTCGGCTCCGCTACTCCGTCACCCGCCGCGTCGAGTTTCATCACCGACCCAATTGGCCACGACGGGCAATTTTGTACTGAACCAGACGGGCACGGTTGCAAACCAAACGCTCTCACCGTTTGCGAATCAGACTCTGTCCTATAGCGTCCTAAGCTTCCCGACCGGTGCCGGAAGTGCGACGTATAATACGACTGGGTTGTCGACTTTCAGCTTTATTTGGGGATCACCCGATGCCTACAACTCGGTCACTTTTAACGGCGTTGGAGCAGGTGGGACCTTCTCATTGGCGCAGCTACCCCATGCGACTCCAGATGTGGGCTTTGACTTTGTGACCTTCGCCATTTCGGGCGTCAGTTCCGTGACGTTCAACAACACGGGTCAGTCAGCCTTTGAATATGCCGACGTCTCGGCGGTGCCAATTCCTCCGTCATTGCTGCTGTTTGCTGGCGGCCTTGGACTGCTGGGTTTCTTTGGTCTGCGGAAAAATCGCCAAGCCGGTGGACTGGAGTTGTCCGCCGCGGCGTGATCTAGAAACTTAAGATTTCAAAGAATTGAAAGAGACCGCCGCGAGGCGGTCTCTTTATTTGTGCCTAAAGGCAGGCACGCTTTCCATACGATCGTCGCCTTCTCGGTTGCGGCTGACCATCGGTCAAAATCGGCATTCGCGAGGAGTGAAAGCCGGTCCAGCAGGCGCTGACATCCAATTGATCAACGCGACTTGACCGCCGAAACTCAAAAGCCATCGCTCCGAAAGGCTTGTCTTACCTAAGGATTTTGCCGTTTCGGGATGAACCGGTGAATATCCAGGTGCGTTTTGCGCTTCGACCCCCTAGCATCGTCTCCACCGCGATGGGCAAGAGCATGCTGGGGATCACCGAATTGATATTGATTTGCGCGGCCGTTTTCGGGCTCGCGTTGCTCATCTACCGTGTCCGGCTCTTAAGACGGATCGACAGAGCGACGGCGGCGATCCGCTTCCTGCTGTTTCGCGATTACGAGCAGGACATAACAGAGCGCGGAATCCGCCCACTTTTGCCCCCATCGACCGAGGCCACGCGCGGTGTATCGAGTACCCACCGTCACTAACAGCCGCATGACCGAGGCCGCTCGGGCACTCGTCTTGAGCGTCCTCGCATTTATAGCCTTAGACCAGGCCGCCTATGCGCAGGACGCCGATCAGTCGCTTAAACTCTACGCCGTCCATATTCTCGAAGGCACCAGTCCAAATGGGCCGGGCAATGGCGTTTATCTGGGAAGGGGGCGGGTCATCACCGCCGCTCACGTCGCCAGTCAGTATTTGAAATCCATAACGATTGGCATCGGCTACCAAAGGCTCCCGGCGCAAGTCGTAAAGCGCGGCGATTTCTCGACGGTGGACCTGGCGCTACTCTCCTTCGACGACCGCTAGCCTTCCCGTCAGCCTTCGACTGAGGCGGATGTCTTTATGTAACACGCCGCCGTCGATCGGCGAGAACGTCATCGTCGCTACGCCGGAAGCCGTCGCACGATCTCACATCATCGCGCCGTTCCTGCTACCGCCGAAACTCGATCCCAAATATCGAACCGCAATTAGCGACGTCGCAACGACGGGGAACTCTGGGTCGGGTGTTTTCGATGCCGCAAACAAATGCCTGCTCGGGATCATCAGCGCGAAGATAAGCGATGTCCGCGGAAAAACCGAAAACGGCCAAGTGACGCGCAGCAAAGGTCCGACGTCGCCAAATACTTTGTGCCCTCCACCGTCATAGCGGAATTTATTCCGCCCGAGATCCGGCAATAAACCTATCCGGCATTAGCATTGCCGCGACGTCCGCTTTCAGGAGTAAAGCAGCCGCGCCAACGAACGACGGTCGTGGCCGCTTTTGACCCAAAGCGGACATCGGCTTCTGGACTTTGGTGCGCAGCAATACGTGTAAGTATTACTCGATCACCTCGTCGGCGACGGAAAGCAAGGCTGCCGGCACCTCGATGCCGAGTGCCTGCGCCGTTTGCAGGTTGATGACGAACTCGAATTTAGGGCGTGTACTCATAAATCGCGGTTGGTCAATGTCCGCTTTACCCCCGAAAGCTGCCGCGGCAGTCGCCGACCAGCGCGTCCGCTAAGGGCCATAAGCGGATATAACCGGGCTATTCGAAGATCTCGTCGGCGCGACCCGACAGCGGCAGTGGAACAGAAATTCCTAGCGCCTTGGCGGTTCTCAGATTGATGAACAACTCGACTTTGGTCGCCTGCTGCACTGGCAAGTCGGCCGGCTTCTCGCCTTTGAGCACTCGTCCAGTGTAGATGCCGGCTAGGCGGTAAGTGTCGGGCGTGTCCGTGCCATAGCTGAGAATTCCCCCGGCGGCGGCGAAGTCGCGGCCTTTGGAAATCGCGGGAATAGAGTAGCGGGCGCTGAGCGCGGCGAGTTGCGCGGCATGACTCGTGAAAAACGGATCGGTGCTGATCACGACGCCGCCCACCTTCATCTCGGTGGCCTCTGCGAACGCTCTCTCCAACTCGGCGTCGTTACTCGCATTAAGGACGAGAAGCTGAACCCCGAGCGTTTCGGCTGCGGCGAGAAAGTCCTTTGACTGGCTATCGGAAAGGGCCGGGTCGGTAGGATTGACGACAAGGCCGAACAATTTTGCCGACGGCAACATTTCGTGCATCAGCTCGACCCGTTTCGGGGCAACCTCAACATTGGTCTGGGTCACGCCGGTAATGTTGCCGCCCGGGCGGTTGAGGCTGGAAACCAGGCCAAGCCGGATGGGATCGGTCGCCGTCTCGAAAACTACAGGAATGGTGCTGGTCGCCGCCTTCGCCGCAACCGCCGCGGGCGTGCTGGTCGCGGCGATGACGCTAACGTTCCTATGAACGAGATCGGAAGCCATCGCCGGCAGGCGGTCGGCCTGTCCTTCGGCCCAGCGGTACTCGATGATGACATTGCGTCCGTCGGCGAAGCCCGTCTCGCTCAAGCCCTTGAGAAAGCCGGCGAGTGGGCCAGCATAGCCTTGCGGCGACGTCATGTTGAGGAAGCCGAGCACCGGTGTGCCCGGCTGCTGCGAGTTTGCGGTGAGCGGCCCAACAACTACCGCACCACCAAGCAACGCAATTAACCAGCGCAGTCTCATTTGCCGCCCCCGGCCAAGTTTCACACTGAGATATGGTAGCAGGTTACGTTGGCGTCCGCGCTAAATCGGGTCGCACGTCTTGTGGCGAAACGCCGCCTATTTTCCTCACGCGGGATGTCCGCTTTGGGTCAAAAGCAGACGCGGGCAGCAAAACTCTTGGCGTCCGCTTTACCCCCAATAACGGACACGGCAGTCAGCCGACGGCATGTCTGCTTAGGGCCAGAAACGAACTCATGCACTGCAACGAAAACAACGAAACTCAACGTGGGGGCCGCGAATGCGGCGTGGCTCCATCACCTGATAGATTGCGAACCTGACTGCGGCGAAAAGGCAACGACAAAACTACGGGCAAATTAGGTGCTATTTACTATCGTTCCAGATGTCGGCAGCGAGCTTCCACTGCTTTCCGACTCTTTCCCAGATCACGACATATTTGCCAGCCACTTCCTTCGGCGTTGGGCCTTTGGTCATCAGGGTAAAAGTCCCGATTTCGCGCGCCGCCTTAGGCCCAAGCCGTTTAACGTCGAGGGTTGTGACCTTCGGGTCACCGACTTGCTCCGCCAGACCTTTCCACATGGCTCCGATCGCGGTGTTCCCCTGCACCATGCCGGAACCCGGCGGAAATGCCGTCGCATCATCCGCGTAGAGCGACGCGACGCCAGCGAAGTCGCCCTTATTGAAGAAATCCATCCACTTCGCATTTGCTGCTTCAATCTCGGCTTTTTGGGCGAAGGCCGGAGCGATCAGCCCGACTACAAATACAGAGACAAATGCAATCTTGCGCATAACCGATGCCTCCCAATTTTTACATTTGCGATGTCCGGGGCTTTACCCCCTGAAAGCTGCGGCGACAGTCGGCGACCGGATTGCCCCGTATCAGGAAGTTCGCGTATTGTCACACCTTAATGCGAACGGGAGGTTTGGATGTCCGTCGAGGGAATTATCCTGCATCACGGTGAGGCCGGCGGTGTCACATTGCATCAAACCCGGGTCGACTACCTTCTTACGGCCGAACACTCTAAGCAGTGCTCGCTCTTCGAGTTCTCGATTGCGCCGGGATTCAACACAGGCGCACACTACCATACAAAGATCGAGGAGTTGTTCTATGTTCTCGAGGGCGAGCTCGATCTGCGTTGTGGCGAACGGGTCGTGCGCGGCAGACCAGGAACCTTCGTGTTCGTCCCTCCCGGTGCAGCGCACGCGTTCGGCAATTCTGGTTCAGCGCCTGGCCGCATGCTCCTGATTACCGCGCCCCCCGGACACGAGAAATACTTCGACGAGTTGCGCGACTTGGTCGCCAAGGGTGGAAAGCCGGACCCGGAGGCCCTCGCCAAGCTGCGCGAGAAATACGACACCGTCCAGCTCGCCACGCTGACACCGGGCTGAACGCGCCAAAGGTCCGCTTTGGGTCACAAACGGACGCGGCGGCTCCAAGGTCCGATGTCCGGTATTCGCCCAGGAGCAGACGCCAGACCCAAGCCTCGATTTGGTCGTCAACCTCACCACCGCGAAGGCGCTCGGACTCACGATCCCGGAAACGTTTCTCGTGCGCGCCGACAAAGTGATCGAGTAGACCAGGCATCGTCTCACGAGTGCTGCGCTGCACAGCCGATGTCGCAGATGGGTCACAAGCTGCCACGCCCAGTCGTGCGATGGCGCGTCTGCTTTACCCCCAATAACGGACTCGAAGTCGTCAGGGTGCCGCGGCAGCTAACGGCCAATTGCGGACATCGGTCGGCCTTGACCCCCCCTGTGAAAAACTCAAAATCATCGCTGTTGCGCGGAAAGGCCGCAGCGTTGCGACAAACGCATCTCGGCCCTACGCAGAGGGGCATGGTCATGGATAACCCAACCTACGCGCTCGGTCACTCAGATGGGGAGCTGGAGCGTTTGAGCATACAAAGCCGCTTCGTCGAGCCAATCACGCGACAGTTCTTTCGGGAGGCGGGGATCAGCGCCGGCATGCGCGTACTTGATGTTGGCAGCGGCGCCGGCGACGTTGCATTCCTTGCCGCTGACCTCGTCGGTGAGACCGGTGAGGTAATCGGTACGGACAAGGCGGCAGCGGCGCTGGCGACAGCGAGGCAGAGGGCGGCGACTAAGGGATCGCACAATGTAAGCTTCTGGGCGGGTGATCCCACGGAGATCGCATTCGACCGACCTTTTGATGCCGTCGTTGGCAGGTACGTCCTGCTGTTTCAAGCCGACCCAGCGGCGATGATGCGCGCGCTAATGAAACAGCACCTGCGCCCGGGCGGTTTGATCGTTTTCCAAGAACCGGATTGGACCAATGTGCGATCGTTCCCGCCAGCGCCGACCTACGACCGGTGCTGCCAGTGGATCGTCGAGGCATTCCGTGGGGCCGGTACAGATACCAACGCAGCAAATAATCTGTACACGGCGTTCGCGGGTGCGGGCCTGCCGTCGCCGCAGATGCGGATGCAAACCTTCGTCAGCGGCAGTTCGGGGTGTGCGGATTGGCTGCAAGTAGTGGCTGGACTGGCGGCGAGCCTTTTGCCCATGATGGAGCAGCTAGATATAGCGACAGCTGCCGAAGTAGAGATTGCGACCCTGGCCCAGCGGCTGCAGCGAGAGGTGGCCGCGAGCGAGCACATGATCATCGGCCGCTCTGAAATCGCGGCGTGGTCACGGCTGTAGCGGGGAGTGAAAATCGTGCTGCCTTTCGAGCAACCGTGAAACACACGCCGTCGAGGGGACTGGTTTAGGTCCGCAGAACTGTCGGAAACGGCCAGGTGGCCGAGGAGAGCTCCGACGTAGGCCCTCCGCCGCGATAGCGGAATTTATTCCGCCCGAGATCCGGCAATAAAGTGGCGTAGCTGCACGTGGCCAAATGCGACATCCACTTGTTCGGGGCGTCTTACTTGGTGTGCGTATTCGGCTATCCGATAGCCCTGAGATTCATCACCATGATGCACCGCGAATGTGCACGCTATTCACAGGCTGGAACTGTCTTTTTTGATGACGTCCATCTGAGGTGCAATTATTCCTATAGGCGCGGGGCGAAGACACTACGCTCGGGAGCGTCCAAGATGACATCGGCGAAGGAATTTCGACAAAACGCAGAGGATTGCCTCGTTTGGGCAAAAACCGTCACCAGTGATCACGAGCGGGCTATCTTCCTCGACATGGCAAGGAATTGGCTTGAGGCGGCGAGTAAGGTCGAGGGTAGGAAGACAACCTATAAGCTACGAGCTAAAGGCCGGAGCGAACCTTCGCAAGCTAGCGACACGACGCGGGACAAGCGATGGCCGACGCCGCGCACCGCACTGGGTCATCGGTAATTAGGGCGCGTACTCATAAATCGAGGTTGGCGGACAACACCTTGGCCAATGTCCGCTTTACCCCCGAAAGCTGCCGCGGCTGTCGGGCGCGTCCGCTTTGGGCCAGAAGCGGACATCGGGACTGCTACTCGATCACCTCGTCGGCGCGGCCAGCAGCAATTCGTCTTGCGTGGCCGGTTCTTCCCCAAAGCCACTTCAGCCAATCACCGTCCGCGACAGGCATGCGATTATGAAGCGCGGCCATCACATCGTTCGGTGCGCAAGTCAGAATCGTGCAGCTTAGAGCCTCATCGCCTGACTTCGGGTCTTTCCACTTCGCCCACAGGCCGGACCGCATCGGCTTATTTTGGCACAACAGAACAACTCTTTGTCCGGGAAGGACAAGTCACCGTGCGCTGATTGCGATATTAGCCGGGATGTTCTTGCACGGCTTTGCCCTCGGCATTTTCATCGGCACTTCTTGTGCCTTCGTGGTTGTCGCGATCCTACGTAAATCTCGCGACATCTAAGGATGCGCGTCGGAGCCGACTTAATTCTACAGGCAACATTTTCGGATGACTTAATAGGCCGGTCCCTCATCCAGCTTGAGACTTCTTGCCCCTCGCCTGCCTGGTGTGGCATACCAAATCCTTCTCCTCAATTCTCTTAGCTGTCAGCCATCGGTGTTCCTTGATCCAGTCGCTGGCTTCCGGTTCGGAAGTATACTTGCCGAAATAGGCGTTTCTGCCATTCGGCCAAGTTATGCGAACGGCCCAATGCCCGTTTCGCTCAACCGCGCTTAGTTGGGTCTGGCTCACCCGACCAGTTATGTCTGATTCGGTGTCGGCGGTGCGAGCAAACAAAAAGAACCCAACCGGGCGGGCCGGGCTCTCACAGTCCAAACAGTAGGCAATCCACAGCTAAACTGTGAGCAAGCCCCTTTCACCGGGGACATTAAGGCTGTGGCAACTCGAGCCAAAAGCGGTCTTGTGCGTTGCACAACGCGCCGCTCTCAGTCTCCGTTAAGGTTGCGAAGTAAGGTCAATTTCAGTCTCGCATTGAACGATCACAGGCAGCGGCGTCAGACCTCGGTCATGGCTTCGCTGGCGATCGTATATCTAATCGTTTTAGCGCTGTTAGGCGGAGTCTATTTCTTTGTGCGGTGGATCCAAGATCGGCGCAGACGACGCGATTATCACCGCAGCACCGTGGCCACCAAACCGAGATACCTGACAGCCGCCATATTCATTCCTGCGCTCATCTTGACGGTTGCGTGGATAGCCTTTTTGGGCTGGCTGCTTCTTCGGTTGGTCGGCTTCCTATAGCTGTCGACGAAGCGCGCGGCTCACTTTCCCGATCCCAAATGCGGCATGCTTAACCACGCAGTAACGCCCCAGCGATAAAATTCGCTTTGGCCAGGGCGTCGCGCGTACGGCTACATGACAGGCAGTGAGGCCCCGGATGGTGACGCAGCCGGGGCCTCGACTTTTACGGACTGGGGACAATGCTCCCTTTCCTATTTGGCATCATTGCCCCGGTCTTGCTCGGCAGTCTCGCGATTGTGAGCTGGGCTATTGTCACGTCTGAGCAGGCGCCGGAGGATTATGACGCCGATCTGATTGATCGTCTGCCAAGGTCACCGGGTACGAGCGCGGACACTGAGACCAAGGCCAAAACTGATCAAGCATTAGCGCGGAAGATCCGGCGCACAAGCTAAGCGATGTTGCTTGCCTGCAATGTCGATAATGGGCTGGTGGCACAGTTCTGTTGTGGGCACCTTGGTTGCTTGGGCTCTTGTTGCTCGCGCTTGCTTGGTTTCGAATTTGATTTTAAGAGCCGCGCGTAGAATGATTCCTGTCCGTTAGATCAAACCCCGGGCGGGCACTCGATAAAAAGCTTCTGCGCCGGGACGCTTTAACCTATCGCATACAGATTTGAGTGTAGTGATTTGATCCAGCCGGACGGTATCGGACCCGTATCGGCCTAATTGCGGTAATTTATGGAAGAGGCACTATGTTCGATGCGCTCATACGTGCGCGGCGATTTCGCAGGTGCGCGCTTAAATCACAGAAGCTGGCTGATGAAAGCCCGTCCCACGAAGTCGCTAAGCGCTACCGGCTGATAAGCCAGCATTACTTAGCTCTCGCGCGACTTGTTGAGGAGGGACAGTACCCTGAGCAGTCACGGGAACAATGCTCAAAGGGGCAGGTCCGTGAAGACGAGCAAACAAGCATCGCACCCGCGATGCCTGGTGGGGACCGAAGTTAAAATCGCCGTTAACAGCGCCACTTTTTTTGATATAATGTACCCGGCCCGGGCGCTGCTTTCAGTCCCTGTCGGCGTGCCCTGGCAAGTTCGGGCGCTCTGACGCACGACTGCACGCGCCCGGCGCGTCGAGGCGAAGTGTCGATCAGGCCGTGAGTCAGAGGGGCGTCATGACCACTCTGGTGATCGTATATCTCATCGTTGCAGCCCTACTGGCCGGGCCTTATTTTTTAGTGCGCTGGATCCAACACCGCCGCAGACGACAGCACCATCACCGTTAGGCGCCAGTCGCTGTGGCTGGCAAACAAAAAGAGCCCAACCGGGGAAGGCTGGGCTCTCTACGCCATGTCTGTAGAATTTCAGGGAACAGCATGACGGTCGCTTTAGTTGCTCATCCCCGACAGCCCAAACAGTATCCAAATTCACAAGAAAATCGCGCAGGCAATCCCTGGAGATCGCACTACTTTTCGGCGCGCGGCGCGCATTAAGGTTGCGAAGTAAGGTGAATTTCAGTCTTGCATTGAACGATCACAAAAAGTGGCGTCAGACCTTATGGTCATGGCCACCATAGCGATTATAGATCTCATCGTTTTAGCGCTGCTGGGTGGCGTCTATTTTTCGGTGCGAGCAATCCAATACCGCAGACGACCCTATTATCGCCGCTAGTGAGGTGCGGCACCGTGGCCACCCACCCGAGATACCTGACAGCCGCCGTACTCATTCCTGCAGCCATCCTGACGCTGGCGTGGATAGCCTTTTTGGGCTGGGTGCTTCTTCGGTTTGTCGGCTTCCTATAGCTGCCGACGCAGCGCAGGTAACTGGCGGAGACGGATGGGATTCGAACCCACGATACGGTTTGACCCGTATTCCGCATTATGCGGATTGCCTTAAGCCACTCGGCCACGTCTCCATTTTTCAGCAGTAACATGTGCTGGAAGGATTCACGATGGCCACGTCACTTTAAAATTGTCAGATAGCGATAGACCCCACCGCGCGGCGGACCAGATCGCTTTAGCGAAATTGAACCTTAGCCAGCGACGGCATTTGCTTCTCTGGCGCGACAATAAATTGGGGCGCAAGCCCGTCCACACAAAACTCGTTGCAGACAAAGCCGCCAATCGCTCGGTATACTCCGCCGTCTCGCGTTCGATCTTGGCCGCGTGCTCAGCCATCTGCTCGTCGAGCGCCGCGGCTGCCGTATTTCGCCTGTGCGATCTGCGCCCGCGCTTCGGCCACTGCCACGGCATCGAAGAGGCCGGCCAGCGCGGCGCGCCGAGTGATCTTGTGCCGCACAATGTCCATTCGATCGATCAAAGTCATGCTCATTGCGAGCAGGTTCGATGTCGAGTGAGCCAGGGTCTCATAAATCTCTGAACGGCCCTGGTTTGGGCCGTCGGCGACCGGTGATTCCACATTCAAGCTTGTGTTTGGGCAGCGGTAGATGAATGTTGCCATCGCGTACGATAGCGGACTTCTCGCCGACCGCCGACCTCGATACTCTCCAATCCGTCGATTGGAGAATACCATGTCGCACTGCCCGCATTGCAACCTTAATGTGTTCGAGACCGAGGACGTTGAATTAAACGGGACGAAGTTCGTTTTCGTACGATGCTCTGGGTGTAGGGCACCCGTCGGCGCCCTCACAGCGGACAGCATAGGGCTGACAGGCATCCTTCGTGTTCTCGTATCGAGCCTGCAGAAATTGAATTCTCGCCTGGAGCGGATCGAGCGGGCTTTGCCACCAAGCGCCTGACGATGCCCCCTTCCAGCACATATGCGCCCATCAGCAGAGCATCCCAATCGGACACTGCGAAGCTGTGAAATTTTCTTTGCGGAGATACGGCAACCTCGAAAGTGCTGCGCGTCATCTCCAGTTCGTAGTTTCGCGGGAGCACCAAGCGCTCGTTGGAATACCAATGGTTTAGCTTTCTCGATATGCCAACTGCTCTTCTTGAGCAGCCGACGCTTGCCAAGTCATTCCAATCAGCCTCGCCGGGAATGGAACGCGGCGTTAGCGGTTCTGCGCGGCGTCGAAATGACGCGATGGTCCATAAAAATGAAGAGCTGGCTTCCGTGCAAGCGTGGACGGACCACTCCGCCAAGGTCCAGAAGGATTACAGGCATGCTCTACAGCTTTGCCACCTGCCGTGCGGCGGACCGGCCTTCATTAGAGAGAGCGTGACCGTTTGCATGGGTAGCTCCTCCGAACCGGGGGAGCTCAAGAGCACTCACATCTATGGCACTCACGTGCCGGATGGAGGAGCCGTCCACAGCATCATTAACTGCCGCGCCAATCCCTGGCAGCTATGTCCGCTGTCACCCCGAAAGCGGACATCGATTAGTCGGTTCGGATTGTCCGCTTTGGGCCATAAGCGGACATCCGCGGTCTCCGTCGATCATGCATGCTATTATCCGCCGAGGCTATCTGGCTCCTGAATTTCACGTTGTATCGAAGCGTTCGAAGGTCGCGGATGGCTATCACGCGGCAACTTTGCTGGTTCGTGTCGCGTTTGTTTCTCACCCATTGCCACCCTCGAAAGCGCGGCCTCGGTCTCGGCAACGAGTCGGTGCATGATCTCGCCCACCGACAGGATTTCATTGATGCCCCCAACGGTTTGGCCAGCCGTGAGAAGACATTCGTGTTGACGGCCTGCCTGAGTCGTCGAGACAATCTGGCCCCTTAGACGATCACGATCACGTCGAGCTTCTTCGCGCTTGCTGCTCCACTCATCCAGAAAGGCTGTATGAAGCGAGCGCAGTACCGTGTGAAAACCAACCGTACCTGGAAGAGGGCTGATGTCGTTTAGAACATCAACCTTTATCGCATCCTCCGACTTGGCTGCAGTTATCGCATGCTTCCACTCAATTGGTGCGGGAGCTTCCAAGGACGCAATGAACCGCGTGCCGAGATTAACGCCCGCTGCGCCAAGCATAAATGCTGCCGCGATCCCTCGGCCGTCGAAGATGCCACCTGACGCGACGACAGGAATGGGCGACACCGCGTCAACAACCTGCGGGACGAGAGCCATGGTACTCACGTCACCGCAATAGCCGCCCGAACTCGCTGCCTTGCGCGCTGATCACGTCGGCGCCTTTCTCAGCCGCTTGGACCGCTTGCGCAACCGTCGTGACCTGCACCATTACGCGCGACCCGACATCGTGGGCCTGACGCATCAGGTTGCCAGGATCAGCAAGCGTGAATGAGATCACGGTAGGTCGTGCCTCCAGCGTGTAGCGAAACGCCTCGGCGTCCAACGTCTGGGGAATGTGGTTGATCGCAAAAGGCCGGCTCGTCAGCGTTCGCACCACGTCAATGTCGCGCTTTACGGCTGCCGTTGCTCGGAATAGCGTTCCAATTCCGCCGAGGCCGCCTGCGTTGGACACGGCAGCCGCAAGTTCTGCCGACGTGCAAGTACCCATCGGAGCCAGAATGATCGGCAGTTCAATACCAAACACATCACAAAGGGGTGTCTTCAACATGCGTTGCCTCCCCGCCGAATTGGTGTGCTGCTACCGAAGCGGCGACCTCGCAGGAGCCGCTTTCATTGCAGCTCCTACAATTTTAGTAGCTTTCAGTCGCGAGAGAAACAGCCACCGCGATGTCCGCTTTGGGTCATTCGCGACCTTGCCGATCCTCAGCCGTCGCGGCAGCTATAACCCCAACAGCGGACATTCGATTGCGATGCGGTAAGCGCCGCTAAGGGCCAACAACGCACACTCTTGGCGTCCGCTTTACCCCCAATAACGGACACGGCAGTCGGCCAGCGGCATGTCCGCTAAGGGCCAAAGGAGACAGTGCGGGAATTTCGCTGGCTGATCCCGGATCGAAGGTTACGCCGCCTCTTCCAATATCGTACCGCCGTATACCGCGTTAAAATCGATGTCGGACGCTGGCCCTGGGCGCTTAAACAAGAAGCCTTGCAGTGACGTCACGCCGGCCATTCGCAATAGTTTATATTGTTCCACCGTTTCGACGCCCTCCGCGGTCGTCTCCTTATCAAGGCTGTGCGCGAGCGTCATGGTCGCCGAAATGATTGCGGCACAGTCGGCGCGCGACGTCATTTTCTGAGTGAACGATTTGTCGATTTTGATCTTGTCGAACGGGAACATCGTTAGCTGGCTGAGGGACGAATAGCCGGTGCCGAAGTCATCGAGGGCGATTGTGACACCGAGGTTTTTGAATTGGCGCAAGACGGGGAGGATGCTTATTGCGGATTCGATTAGTGCCGTTTCCGTGATTTCGAGTTCCAATCGCTCGGGCGGAAGCCCTGTTTCGCTTAATATGTAAACCAGGACGTCCAGCAAATTGGGGTCGTTAAATTGCTTCGCAGAGAGATTAACCGCAAGCTTGACGTCAGCCGGCCAAGTTGCTGCCTCCACGCAGGCGGCATGCAGCACCCATTGGCCGATCTGCGAGATCAGTCCAGATTCTTCGGCAAGCGGAATAAATCGATCTGGTTCGATCATGCCCTTAGTTGGGTGCCGCCAGCGGATCAAAGCTTCGGCGCCGCGAATCCGGCGCGTGGTTGCGTCGACAATAGGTTGATAGTAAAGCTCTAGTTGGTCGTTCTCGATGGCGCGCCGCAAATCGCTTTCCAGTTCGTGGCGGCGGCTCATGGCGTCGGTCATTGCGATGTCAAAGAGATGATAGCAATTGCGACCTGACTCTTTCGCGCGATAGAGCGCCATGTCCGACATCTTCATGAGATCGTCGGGATCGATCGAATGCTCCGGTCCTAATGCAATGCCAATACTTGCGCCAATATGAACCTCGTTGTCCTCGATGCTAAACGGGGTGCACAATTCCGCGATAATACGTTCCGCTAACTTCGAGGAAGCCTCGCGCTGGTCCGTCTCGCCCGCCTGTATGACAGCGAATTCGTCGCCGCCGAGGCGCGCTATCGCATCGGTTTCGCGTAGGCAGGCTTTTAGGCGAGCGGCAACTTCCTGCAGCAACGCATCGCCGGCGGGATGGCCAAGCGTATCGTTGACCTGCTTAAACCGATCAAGGTCCAGCAAGAGTAAGCTGAAGGTCTCTCCGCGACGACGGCAGCGCGCACAAGCTTCATCTATCCTTTCCATCAGAGCCACGCGATTACCAAGCCCGGTCAAGGCATCATGACGTGCCATGTGTTCGACCCTGGCTTGGGACATTTGTCGGTCGGTGACATCCTCATGCGTGGATACCCATCCACCTTCGGCGGTCGGTCGATGCACCACGGCGATAAAGCGTCCGTCGAGCAATGTCTGAACAAACTCGAAGGGCTTGTTAGACGCAACCTCGTTAAGCCACCCATTGATTTGGTTCTCGTAATCTTCGGGCACTATGTTATTTCTTACCCGATATTCGAGAATTGTACGTAGGGTCGTTCCTGGCTTAGTGTGCTCCTCGTCCAAGCCGTATAGTTCCGCATATTTCTTATTGCAGGCGATCAATCGCTCTTCGGCGTCAAAGATGCAAAGCCCCTGAGCAAGGCTGTCAATGGCGAGGTTGCGTTCGTGAACGAGACTTTGGGACATTGCCGATTGGCGAGCCAGGTAAATCGTCAGTACCAACGCCATGATGCAAAGTAGGCCAATGAGGATGACGACGATCAAACCATCGTGTCGCCAATTCGAGTAGATATCGTCAGTTGACTGCCCAACGCCGATTACGAGTGGCAAATCGCCAACTTGGTTATAAGCGATGAGCCGGTGGACCCCATCAGTTGACGCGTTGGATTCAAATGTGCCGGAAGGCGAGTGTGCTAAGTGTTCGTAGAGCGCTGATTTGCTGAGGTTGCGGCCTATATATTCTTCCTTATAAGGCCATCGCATGATCAACGTGCCGTCGGTCCGGGTGAGTGTGATATTTCCGTGTGGCCCGAGCGCTGCGCTGCTAAACAATTCTTCGAAAAACGAGAGCCGGAGAGCAGCTACCACGACGCCAGCAAATGATCCGTCCGAATGTGACAATCGCCGGCTGATTCCAATAGACCACTGATCAGAATCTGCAGACCGGCCGGGGTGGCCAATGTAGGTTCCGATATTGTTCATATTCTTATGGGCAATAAAATAGTCACGTTCGGCGAGGTTGAGCGGCGCAGGATTTGTGGTGCGGGAGTTGATACGGACATCTCCCTTTTCGTCGGTCACCAGAATGCTGCCCAAGTGTCGGGCGGTGGTGGAGCGGTCAAACAACACAAGCTGACGCAGGTTTGGATCGATCTTGTCGATATCGGGATATTTCAGATTGTCGACGACAGCCTGCAACGACAAATCTAACGTTTCGATATTGATGGAAATGTCGGACGATAAAGCTGCGATTAGGCTGGCGGATGCTACCCGCGCGCTCTCCAAGGTGGCGCGGCGAGCCTCCGCCATTGCGTAGGCAAGAATCCCACAGAAGCATAAAAGCAGGGCAATGACCGATACGAGCAGACGAACGCCCGGACGTGCCATTGACCTCTTGGCTTTCCTAAACGTCATATTTCGTCCCACCCCTGTGTGACAAAATAACGCTCGCCGCCTTCGATGTGCGTTAATAACAGCCAATTGATATCGACGCTGGTTAAAAGCGCATTAGCAAAATCGATAGTTTCATGCCGCTCGGAATGTCCATTTCGGGCCTTGAGCCGCCGCGACGGCACTAATTCCCGGTGTCCGCTATCATCCCGAAAGCGGACACGAAGACGCAAGCTCGGCGCGTCCGCTTTGGGCCATGAGCGGACTCGTGCGTCGCAGCACTCCTAGCCTAGTTCGACCGGGTGCGTTGCGACGCGGCGCTTGTTGCATTGGAGCACCGCGCTATGCTCCAGCAAACACGACGGGAGGCCGGTCATGAAAGACAATGCGGCGGGTTTTGTTGGCAATATACCGCACCATTACGATCAAGGTATGGGGCCGATGATCTTCGTGGACTATGCCCTCGACGTCGCGCAACGTGTGGCCGCTTGCAATCCGGTAAGAGTATTGGAAACGGCGGCTGGCACCGGCATCGTCACCCGCCGATTGCGCGACCGCTTGCCCGCTGGCGTAGGCTTGACGGCGACCGATCTCAATCCGCCGATGCTCGAAATCGCGCGCGCGAAGTTTCGGCCCGGAGAGGACGTCGAGTTTAAACCTGCGGACGCAATGGAGTTACCCTTCGCTGATGGCAGCTTCGACGCCGTCGTATGCCAATTCGGTGTGATGTTTTATCCAGATAAAGGCAAATCTTATCGTGAGGTTTATCGCGTCCTCAGCTCCGGCGGCCATTATCTTTTCAGCATTTGGGATTCACATCGACACAACCCATTCGGCCGAATTGCGCACGAAGTTGTCGGAAGTTTCTTCCCGGACGATCCACCTCAGTTTATGAGCGTGCCCTTCTCTTATTCTTTCGATCCGATTAAGGACTCTCTGACAGACGCCGGCTTCACTGACATCAATGCCGCCATCGTTAAGCTCAAGAAGGATGTTCCAGACGCAGCGAGTTTCGCGCGCGGGCTGGTCTTTGGAAGCCCACTGATCGATCAAGTTCGAGCGCGAAAGGGCGTCGAGCCGGATCAAATTGTCGATGTCCTGGTGCAACGCTTTCACCGTGAGTTCGGAGTCGATCCGGGATGCATGCCCCTTCAGGCGATCGTATTTTCGGCAAAAAAGCCATCGTGATTGTGACTCATCCGCCTTCCGCCTGCCCCTGCAGGGATCGCACCATGATCAGGTTCAATGTCTGCTTTGGGTCATTAGCGGACGTGGCGCGGTCAAATTGGGATGTCCTCTTTGCCCCCGAAAGCGGACATTGATCGTGACGTTCGAAATGTCCGCTAAGGGCCAGTTGCAGACTCATGCACCGCAACATAATCGGATACGTCACAGACCCCAGCTTCGAGGCGTGCTATCGTTCGTGATCGATCCAGCGTGCGTATCCCCCACGGGAGGATCCGGTGGCAATCAACATCAGAAGGCGGGAGTTCATATCCGCACTTGGCGGCGCGGCAGCGTCTCGGCCGCTCGTTGCGTGGGCGCAGCAACCGGCAATGCCGGTGATCGGGGTACTCGGCAGCGCCTCGGCAAGTGCCGATAAGGAGCGCCTTATGCTCATTAGCCAGGGTCTTGCGGAGAGCGGCTTTGCTGAAGGCCGCAACGTCGCGGTGGAGTACCGGTGGGCGGACGGTCAGCTCGACCGGCTCCGGGCGCTGGCCGCCGAACTCGTTGACCGCCGACCGAATGTGATCATCGCAACAGGCGGCCTGCAAGCGGCCCGGGCCGCGATATCGGCGACCAGCACCATTCCCATCGTATTCAGTACCGACGGTGACCCGGTGAAGCAGGGTCTTGTTGCAAGCCTAAACCGGCCGGACGGCAATGCTACGGGCATAACGGTCTTTAGCGCATCGCTGACGGCGAAGCGGCTAGAGCTTTTCCGCAAGCTCGTGCCCGCGGCCAAGGTGTTTGCCATACTCGTCAATCCGACTGCCGCACAGGCGGCCGAACAGATCGCGGATGCGCAGGCGAGCGCCAGCATGCTCGGATTCGAGATGCGTGTGCTGAACGCGCGGAGCGATACCGAGTTCGAACCTGCCCTCACCGCCCTCGCTGGAGTGCGCGACACGGCACTTGTAGTTGCCGCCGATCCTCTGTTCATTGCTCGGCGCGAAGCGCTTACAGCCGCGGCGAACCAGCACGGGATTCCAGCGAGCTATGGCCGGCGTGAGTTTGCGGCCGCGGGTGGCCTGATGAGCTACGGCGCCAATCTGGCCGAATCCTATCGCCTGATGGGCATCTACGCAGGGCGCGTTCTAAAGGGCGAGAGGCCCGCTGATCTGCCGGTCCAGCAGCCGACCAAGTTCGAGTTCGTCGTCAATATGAAGACGGCTAAGGCGCTTGGTCTCGACGTGCCGCCAGGAGTGCTTTCCTTCGCCGACGAGGTGATCGAATAAGGCGCTGAATGTCCGCTTTGGGTCAAAAGCTGCCGCGGTCCGCTCAAGCTGCTATGTCCGCTTTGCACCCAAAAGCGGACGCGCCACCACTGTCGTGGGGTGTCCGCTAAGAGCCAATACCGGACATCGGGCTGCTTGACAGCTTCATTTTATGACGGTGTGCAGCCTTGTTGGGCCGCGAGGCCGCAAAAGGCCAGTTGGAACATCCCTGTCTTGCGGCAGACACGACCAAGGCGCAGTGCCGTCGACATTCGCGGCCTGAAAGCATCAACAACAATTATTTTACATACTCACGCACGCAGGGAAGGACGCAATGCCGACATTCACATGCTTCCCGAATTGGACCGACCAGGCCGCCAAAACTGCGTCGTGAATATTGGAGACTGTCCGGTGTTAGTGGTAGAGCACCGTTGCAAATCGAGAGTTCGGCCTTGCGACACTTGCTCTTCATGCTAGGAATTGTTGTCGCCCCGATCGCGGTTGGCACGACAGCCAAGGCCCAAAATTATCCATGGTGCGCAGTTTTAAATATGGGTGATGCTACCTACAATTGTGGTTTCGTCACTCGGGAACAGTGCATGGCCACGGTGAGTGGGATCGGTGGTTTCTGTCAGCGAAACGATTGGTATCAACCGCCACCGGGGCCGCATCAACAAAAGTCGCAGGCGCATTACTGATCGTTCAGCGGAAATAGTGGTGGCGACGCTTCGTCCAAAGACGAATGTCCACTTAGGGTCTAGCTGCCCCGGCGCGGTGGAACCGGGACGTTCGCTTTACCCCCAAAAGCGGACATCGATTGACGGCCGCTGCTGTCCGCTTTGGCCAAAAGCGGACTCATGCACTGCAATAAAAAAATTGGGGGATTCAACGAGGCAGTTCTGCTACGCGACGCGCTCAACGCGGCTGTCGATTTCGCTGCGGAGCGTCCCGAAGTCGATGGGCTTGGTCAGCAGCGCCTCAGCCCCGTTCTCCAGCGCCTTGCGCTTGGTGTCGGCATCGCCATAGGCCGTGATCATGATGATCGGTACGTCCGGCCGCATGGCCTTCGCCTTGGGCAGGAGCTCAAGGCCGCTCATCCCCGGCATGTTGATGTCGGACAGGATCAGGATGAGAGACTGGCTTGCAGCATCAGCAATACGCTCCAGCGCTGTGGGGGCCGATTGGGCAAATTCCATCGTGAAGCGGCCCGCGCGCAGATCGCGTCGGAACTGCTGCTGGAAAAGCACTTCGACATCGGGCTCGTCGTCGACCACGAGAATAAGCAGGTTCACGCAGTTTCTCCCGACTTGGCAGTGGTCGAAGCGCCGCGCGGCAGGACGATCCGAAATTCGGTGAATGCGCCGGGCTGCGTATCGACTTCTATGGTCCCGTTATGTTGTTTCACGATGATGTCATGGCTGATAGACAGGCCGAGCCCCGTTCCTTCACCGGCAGGCTTGGTCGTGAAGAAGGGGTTGAACATCTTCTCGGTAACCTCAGGTGGAATACCGGTGCCATTATCGCGAATCCTAATTTCAACGCTGTGACCAAGGTCATTAGTTGTGGCGGTCAGTGTGGGCTCATAATCGCCCCCGTTCGCTTCAGCCCTGCGTTTGGTGGTGGCGTAAAACCCGTTCGAGATCAGGTTGAGCAGGACCCGCGTGATCTCCTGCGGGAACAGATCGGCTTCGCCAGCAGCCGGGTCGAAGGACCGCTCAATCGTGATATTGAAGTCTTGTCTCTCCGCCCGCGCCCCGTGATAGGCGAGATTAAGGCCTTCTTCGACGAGAGCGTTGATATCGACCGATCGATGCTCGCCGGAACCCTGGCGCGAATGCAGCAGCATGTTCTTGACGATGGAGTCGGCGCGTTTGCCATGCTGTACGACCTTATCGAGATTGCTTTGCAGCATACCCGCGATCTCATTGATATCTGCACGGAGCTTGCTGTCGAGGTGAGCGCTTCCTAGTGCTTCCTGTAGCTCGTCGATGAGTTCGACCGAAACGGCTGAGAAATTGTTAACGAAATTAAGTGGATTCTTGATTTCGTGCGCGATGCCGGCGGTCAGTTGGCCGAGCGAGGCGAGCTTTTCCGTCTGCACCAGGCGATCCTGCGCGGTGCGCAAATCTTCCAGTGACTTAGTCAGGTCGTTGGTGCGCTGACGCAATTCATTTAGCAGGCGTGCATTCTCGATGGCGATGACGGCCTGGGCGGCGAAATTCTGCACCAACGCTATCTGCTTGTCGGTGAAGGGCCGAACTTCTTGGCGAAAAATGCTGACGACGCCAATCGGCACATCGTCCTTGAGCATGGGCACGCTAAGGACGGAACGATAGCCGGCAAGTGCCACCGCGCTCACCACAAATCTGTCGCCCTCAATGTACTGTTGCGTAGTCGTGACATCTGAAATTTCAGCGACTTGCTTCCAGTTAGCCGCACGCCAAAGGCTACTACTCCGAGGCGGATATACTATTTGTGCACGAGCCTCCGCGTAGCCTGATGGCGCGTTATGCATTGCCGCCGCACGAAAGCCATCGCCCTCGCATAAGTACAGCGTACCGAATTTGGCGTCGCAGATGTCCGTCGCCTTTTCCAGCATTGCCCGAAAAACAGGCTCCAGTTCACCAGGCGAACTACTGATTATCTTCAAAACTTCAGCAGTGGCGGTCTGCTGTTGCAGCGACTCGCGCAATTCGTTGAGAAGCCGCGTATTCTCGATGGCGATAACGGCTTGCGCGGCGAAGTTCGTTAAAAGCTCAATCTGCTTGGCAGCAAATGGTCGCACCTCCTGACGGTAAATAAGAATCACGCCTACCAGAATGCCATCCCTAAGCATTGGCACTTCGACAAAGGATCGCGCGCCGCCATACTGCGCTGCTGGATTAGATGGATCGTCTTTGGAAATATCGCTAAGATCGACGATCTGTTTTGTGCGCTCGATGAGACCGAGCGTGCTTTCAGGGCGCGGTCGAAACGCGCCACGTTTTTTAACGAAATCGGCAAACGAGTCCGGCAGGGCATATTGCGCGGAGGTCTCAAACGTGCCGTCAGAATATGTATACAATATCCCGTAGCTTGCTTCACAAATTCTGACGGCATTCATCAACATGCTTTGGAACACTGGCTCTAAATGCCCCGGTGACGAACTTATGACCCTCAATACATCTGCCGTTGCCGTCTGCTGCTCCAATGACTCACGCAGTTCATTGAGCAGCCGCGTGTTCTCAATGGCGATAACGGCCTGCGCGGCGAAATTCTGCACCAGTTCGATCTGCTTGGCGGTAAACGGTCGTACCTCCTGACGGTAGATCGCGAATGCACCCACCACCTCGCCGTCCCTCAGCATTGGCACCGCGACCAGGGTGCGAACTTTGCCGAGCTCGACGCCGCGCACGGCAACTGGCTCTCCGCTGAGGTAGGCCGTATCCACGCGCAGATCGGCAATGTGAACAGCCGCGCCAGTCTTCGCGGCGCGGGCGACTGGGACACTTGGACCGGGATGAAGCACGACACCGAGCGTAAGATGTTCTCGATATGTGTGCGGGACGCCATGGGTTGCGGCAATTTTATAGCCGCCGTTTTCGCAGAGCCAAAGATTGCCGAACTTGGCCTCACAGATACGCGTGGCGTTCGCTAGCACGGTTTCAAAAACAGGTGCCAAATTGCCCGGCGACGAACTAATGACGCGCAAAACTTCGGAGGTTGCGGTCTGCTGCTCCAGGGACTCGCGCAATTCATTGAGCAGTCGCGTGTTCTCGATGGCGATTACCGCTTGGGCGGCAAAGTTCTGCACCACCTCGATTTGCTTGTCGGTGAAGGAGCGAACTTCTTGCCGGTAGATTCCGACCACCCCGATCAATGCATCGTCCTTGAGCATTGGCACGCCGACAAAGGAGCGCGCGCCAGTCAGCCTGACGAACAGCTGCGTGTACTGCGGGTTTTTTTGGTAGGCTGGGTCTTTGGCCATATCAGCAGTCTGGATCGTCCGTTTGGCCCTCGCCACCTCTGCGATCACCGTCGTGCCCGTCATGCTCACCAGTGGTTCGCGCTGCCGGGCCTTCACATACGCGGACGGCGCGTTGTGCATCGCCACCGCGCGATAGGCGTCCCCCTCGCACAGGAACAGCACGCCGAAGTTGGCTTCGCAGAGGCGTGTTGCATTTTCCAAAATAACGGCAAAGATCGGTTTTAGATCGCCCGGCGACGCGCTGATGACGCGCAGCACTTCCACCGTAGCTTTTTGCTGCTCTAGCGCCTCGTCCCGCTCGCGTTTGAACAGCGCAACCTGCTCACTCAGGCCGCCAGCGGAAGAACTGCGACGGCGCACGGCCTTGGGCGCACCGGGCCGCTTTAGCGTCACCGTCTCGCGGTGTCGCGCTTTGGCTGGTTCACCGCCGGTTTTGGAGCGCCGTCTCATTGCCTTCTCCAAGGCTTAGGACAAGGCATCGTATCGGCTCAGACCAGGGGTCAGGAAGGGGCTCGGACGGGCATTGTGCAACCGCTCAGTAAGGCACGCTTAATGTCCGCTTTGGGTCATTAGCGGACATCACTTCGTGTCCGCGCCATGTCCGCTTTACCCCCGAAAGCGGACATTGGCTGATGTGCTGAAAAGGTGGAACGGTGTGGCGGGTGAGGGCGCGTAGGATTTTCACCTTGTTACCGTGACGCCGTCGTCCAAGGCCGCACGTCCCGAGTGGAACAAACTTCTCAGAAGTTCACCTTTTTAGGTTCGCTAAAAGCCGCAATACCTCATTGCAAACAGAAGGATTATCGCGCGAGTTATCAAATATTCATCGGTCTAACGCCGTGTTCGCAATCAAACGCGCGGCATCAATGACCTTACGCATTTCGGGCGTTGGTTCGCCGAAGGTTACGAGATTGAGATGTTGCTCTACTGGGTGGTCCAATTTTAGCTCAACGGTATTGGAGTTCGCTACGATGCTCAGTTGCGACAAGCCCAACGCGGGGGGAAACTCTTCCACGATTTTGACAACCTGAGAGCTAATCTGAACGGAAATAGGATCTGGACCACTGATGTTCTTCCCATTGAGGAGTGTTTCCTCGACCGAGGCTTGAACACCGCCGCCGTTGCGGACATGCACAATTCTGATTGGCAGATCGCGGCCCCCGACATCGCGCCAATTGCTGATTTTACCCAATAAAATGTCGCGCATTTTATCTGTCGTCAACTCGCGAACCGGATTGTCTTGGTTAATCGTAAATGCCATACGAGTATTCGAGATGTTAAAATCGCGGAGTTGACCGAAGGGAAGATCGGGGTAGTGCGATTTCAATCCTTCAATTTCGTTTTCCAGCGGTCCCGAAATCATTGCGAAATCGGCTCGCTTATTGAGAAGCGAAAGCAAGCCCAAACTTGATTTGTTTGGAACGACTATCAAATGGTGACCCGACGATGCTTCAATCGCGACCTGATATGGTTCCATCACACGGTGTGTAAACGTCGTTGATCCTTGAACAATATAGGTCTGCGCCGCCGCCATTGAATGCGGCGATAGGAACAGCAGCAACGCGAGAGGGAGGCATTTACGGCTTCCGCGCATGTCCGTTGGCGTCCAGTTTTTTATTTTTCTGAAGGCAGGAAAGTATTTGGAACGTATTACTATTGACTAAATTGAATGCCGCATTCTCGGCAGCAAATTTAATAAAAGTGCTTCACATTGTCATTGATGGCCAGAAGAACCGGCGTAATGTCGTACAGTGGTTGCGGCCACATTCTGCCAAATGTGTGATCGCGTAGGGTTAGGTAGTTCGGCTCGCCGCTCATGGGCGAGTCAGATGGCGGCCCTAGAAAGGAATCCAGCCGCCAGATTTAGTGGCGTGAGGTCAGTGACCAATCGACATCACATTCACGTTGTAATTCGGCCTGCGCCGAAAAAGCGTAGTTTTTGAAGATTTCTGAAATTGGGCCGTGGCCGATGCTGACAAAATTACCAATCCGCCAATTGGAATTGGCAGATGCTTTCTGCCGGACGATTACAAGATCAATAATGTTGCGAGCAGCGGCGGCGTCAGCTCGCTTGATCCTCAAAAGCAGCCGTTGTTTTAGCTCCGAAAGGCTAACCTGATTCTTGACCATGCGGGTGCAACACCGAACCGGTTACGCTCGTCAACGTAACAGATGGACGAACCAAGTGGTAGCATGGTTCCACCGTCTCACACACAGCTTGAGGTCTTCTTAAAAAGAGCCAGTCCCTATTTTAAAAGAAACCAGTGATATTTCAGCATGATAGAAGCAGCCAGTACCAGCTGCGTCGCATAGATTTATGAAACATCGAACAAATCATTTAAACAAAAAAGCATTTATTCTAAGCATGATCGACGGTGAACACGCCGGAGGCGACATGGTCGCTCTTTTTTTGCGTTTTCGGAAGGAACAGTCGGGTGCGACCGCCATTGAATACTGCATCATGGCGGCGGGCATATCGTTAGCGATATTTGCGACCGTTTTTAGTATCGGTCCAAAGTTGAGCCCCACATTCGCAACCATTTCAGCAGCCCTCAAATAAATTCGCCGTTGATATTTTTCGCTAGCCAATCAGACCCACCGATATTGTTGCAGGGCTGAGTCCGCTATTGATCGACCATTTGACACCAACGGGACCACCGCTGGCGGCATCTGCCTCCGTAACATTCAAGACCGCGAACCGGTCGCCGTCGGCGATCGGCTAGTCCTGTTCAGCGATGGGCTACCAGAAGCGACCAATTGTAACGGGGAGTTCTTCTGCGATGAGAAGATCAAGCGCGCTATGCGTGAACACGCTGACACCGCAGCTCAGGGCCTGGTGCGAGCCATAATGGACAAAGTGGTCGAATTCGAAGATGGGGCACCAAGGTACGACGATATCGCTTGCGCTGGCGTGGTTTATCGCGGTCCAACAGCCTAGGCATACAGGCCGTTCGGCTGGCGCAGGGTGTGGCAACGCTGTCAATGTAAGTAATTGGACATTGCGCGACCGAAGTTCCGTGTGCGCCTTTGGGCCCGTAAAGCAATGGGGCCGATATTACGCCGCGATACGTTTGCGTTGTTTGCTGAGCTGATCGAGATTTTGTTTGCGCAGTTCCGGCTCTACCATTAAGGCCGCGGCTGGTAACCGCGCTTCGGTGTTTACGACATTCCGTTTGCGCACCATCTCTGCGGGCTTTGTTTGCGCCGTCCAAACGCTTGCTAGCACAGCTCCCGTCGCAGACCACGCCGTCGTTACTACAGTGGCTGCAGAAACGTTTGCTGTAAAGAGTTTTCGTATCAACAAGTCGCGTTCCACGGATGCCGGCAGATCGAATTGAACGCCAACAAAGGTAGTCCCAGACCGAACAATTCGACCGACAACAAAGCCAACTTCGCTAATAAAAATGCGGACAACATCGCCGATCTTCAGAGAACCCATGTTTTCTATCTCGGCTCCGAGCCCAGACAGTGAGATGTCGCTGATGGTTCCTTTTACGATCATGCCTTGCGGAGTTACGAGGCCGACTTCTTCGCGCATCGAAAAGCGCTCCTCGCCGCGCCGATAGGGTGCCTGCAACGACATCATACACACGAGAAAAAGGATGACCGAGTTGACGGCGCACCAACAGCCTACAACGGGGATAAGCCCATTTTCGTCAATAATACGCCATTCGGGAACGGTATTGACGGCGAGCCCCAATACGGTAGCGGCCAATAACCCGGCAGAGCACAAAAAAATTGGCTTTTCGAACGTCGTCGTTTGGGCATCGTCCCCCTTGGGTGTGACTTTAAATACATGGCCAAACGGGCGGACGATGGTCGCGAGGACCGTCGGCAATATTTTGAAGCTTTGAAACGTTCCCACAACTTGTGCTGCGAATGGCAAATAATACTTTGGCGCATAGACCCAGATCCCGCCAACAATTGCCAGCAACATGGGGACTAAATAGTACATCACCGCTTCGGCGGTTACGTTTGCAGCGGGCAGGAGCCCTGTCCAGAGGAACACGATTGGCGCGACGATAGACATCAGAAACATCAGCCCCTGAGAGAGCCAATGAGTGGGCAGAAACAATAGACGCTGTACCAGAGAGAGGCCCGCGCCAAGCGGGCCATCGGGCAAAAACATGATCTGGGTTGCCCCTCGGGCCCAGCGACGCCGTTGAACAAAAAAAGCCTCAAGTCCTTCGGGCGCAAGTCCGTAAGCAAGGTGCTCACTCAGATAGCGTGTCACATAGCCTTTCCGCATCAGCAATAAGCTAAGAAGCATATCTTCCGTAATAGATTGAGTTGGTAGTTGATCTCCTATCTCTTTGAGAGCGCTCCTTCGCGTAACCGAATTTGAGCCACAACAAAATGCGCAATTCCATGCGTCGCGGCTCGGCAGTATGGCTTCGAAGAAAAAGCGTTGATCGTCAGGAAGAGTTTTGCGAAGGGCGAGCGACGCCTGCATCGGGTCGTGATTATAAAAAACATGAGGAACCTGGACAATAGCGATACGCGGATCCGCGAAGAATCCCATTGTCCGCATCAAAAACTTTCGCTGTGGAATGAAGTCGGCGTCGAAAACGAGAAAGAAATCGCCATTCGTTTTCGTAAGCGCGTGATTAATGTTGCCTGCCTTGGCGTGGCTATTGTCGGGCCGCGTCAAATAGCCAACGCCTTGCGCTTCGCACAAAGCTTTAAGCCATGGCCGCCGACCCTCATCTAGCACGTAAACGTTGAGGCGAGGATAATCGAGACAGATCGCGCCGGTAATCGTCTTTTCAAGAACTTCCAATGGCTCATTATAGGTTGGGATGTAAACGTCGACGGTCGGCAACATCTCTGAATTCGTCGCCCTAAGCCCCGCCTCGTGCAGATCAGCCTCGGCGCTACGATCTGACGTCTTCAAAAACATCAAGTAAAGAATTAGGCAGTCAAACAGTGCAAAACACTCGATCGCAAAGCACAACCAGATCCAAAGAACCTCGTACCACTCACCCGAAGCACCAAATACGGTTGTAAATAGCCGCCACTCCAAGTAACGAGCTGCAACTACCGCGACGACAAAAGCGATCGCGGCGCGTGCCCACGTCCTCTGCAATGGCAATAGCGGACCTAGGAGGTAGATCGCAGATACAACAAACGCGAGTGGCGCAAGCAATTGCGCTAAGGATAGTGATTGCTCGAACATCAGTGGCTTGTGGGAGTTGTTTGCGCGGCCACTTGAGTGCCGGAGTGAAAAGAGAACATCCTAGCAATGCCATTCCATAAGCCGAAACCTGCGCGCGGAAAGCGGACCTCAGCCAGACGGCCGATACCGCAAAAATCATTTTGATCTGCAGCGAAGGATGCTTGTGGGACGGCTATCTCCACCGTGATGTTTCCCGGTCCGGCATGGGGAGTCTGCGCGGCAAGAAGACGATCGTCTGCCCTCGCCGCTGATCCGCGCACCTGTCGAATTGCTCCTTGACGCCATTCGCTGCCGCCTATGAGTCGCACATCAGCTTGTCCTCCGAGCCGAACCGACTCGAAGTCCCGCTCCGGCAACTCGACCGTAACGAAGCGACTATTGCAGTCGGCTAAGTCTAAAACCGTTTGGCCTTCCGTTACCGAAGCGCCTGGACTTGCCGCCAGAGACCAAACCACGTGATCAGCCGGCAGCGTAAGATTAAAGTGATCCATCTGCTGCATTCGGCCTTTTTCTTCCGCGATCTGTTTCTCAAGTTCTTCGGAGCGAAGCTTCTCGCTGAGAGCCTGCATTACAAGCTCCTGTCGTTTCTGCAACAATCTGTCTCTTTGCTGTTGCGAATAAGGCGCATCATTCACGCCATCTCGAATATAGATACCCTGCTTTGCCGCGGCTGACTTTACCTGAAGTCTCTGCAGACGCGCTGCTGCCATTTCGCACTTCGTGTCATTGACAGCCTGTAAGGCCAAAGCTTCAGCAGAACGTATCGGGGAAGCGGTTCCACTTTTCGTGAGCTCCTCCATCCGCGTTCCGATATCTCGGCGTTGCGAGGCCTCAACAAGGCACCCGCTTTTTTCTGCGGCTGCCTCGTTCATGTCTTGCTCGATGCGGCTAATCATTGCTTTTTGAAATGCCTCGATCCTTTGATCGAGTGCAGAATCCGCGCGATCAATTTCTGATATCTGAAGGTTTGCCTCACTTACTGTCCCCGCCGCGATCACGACTTGCCGTTCAAGGTCTGAAAGGTATCTTCGATCCGGGGTACGAATTTCGATGAGTTTCACGGGCTCAGGATGAGCGATAAAGTCACCATTATGAGGAAGTTCAGTAGATAATCGGCCTGCAAGTGGCGCGTTTATTCGCATGAGCTCGGCGTTGATGAATGCCGTCGATCCCACCCGTGAAGTTAGGTACGGAAAAACGGACCATGTCCCAAAAGCGATTAAGCCTATTGAGAAAGCCAGTCTGAGAGGTCGACTGCGTACCAAATGTTCCATCTTGTTCGGCATCTGAAAGTCCCGTTTGTGTAAGACTATTTTGACTGCGCTTCGTGAAGCTCCGCTTAAATCGTCGCGGATAACTTTCGATTAGCCCTAACGACTTTCAACCTTCAAAACCGCAATGGCGCTCGGTCTGACCGTGCCGAACGCCCTTCTTATCAGCGCCAACGAGGTAATCGAATGAAGCGCAAAAAGTCTGCTCGGGGACAGAAGCGGACGCCAAAAATTGAGAGAGGCGTGGCGGCTAATGACCCGACTGCGACATCTGCGGCCAATTTTGGTGTGACGGAAAAAAACGGCCATCGCTTTTAAACGCAATTAGCCTCTGATCATCGGCCCAGGGCGACCCATGATGCGGCGCGAATTCATCACCTTTTGTGGAGGATAGTTTCCAACGTAGATTTTCGGAGAGTCACAAGCGGATAGCGTTGCTGCGCGCCGAATTCGTTTGCTGCTGGAATTTTCTTTGCAGCCGTCTGATGACCGTGGCCCACGCGTCTGCCATTTCAAGAAGTAACTCACAATCCGATGGAGCGGCTCGATTGGCCATCGACTGGCACACTTCGATATAGCGCTTAAGGCCAGCGAGTTCCTCCATGCCAGATAGCTTTAAGGGCGACTGTTCTTGAAACTTGACGCCGACACGGTTGGCTTCGCGCCAGACCACGGCGCACGTTCGACGCCACCGATCGCCTTCGACAACAAGGTCAAAATGGTTCGGCGCTAGACCACGAAACTCTAGCTGGGCACCTGTTTCCGACAGATTGAAAACAGTGCACTCGGAAGAATCGCCGTTAGGCCAAAATGTAACGCCGCGTTTTAGAATCTTTCTTCGCGACGAACGGCGCCGATCCGGGATCTGTCTTCGATCGTCAATCTCACCTAGCTGAACACTCTTAGCAGTTTCTGGGGGCTTCATGTGCTGATCTCTTCGTTGAGAAAAGCTGAATATGCAGAAAGCGTTGAATAGGCCGCGTCTCAGTCCGATGCGTCCGGCACAAGCTACCTGCGACGAAATTTAACCGCTGGAAGTTGCATAGGCGTCAAAATACATACTTGACGATTAATAAAGGCCGCCTACGGACATCAATAATTGGACTAGTCGTGGCAGCTAGCCGAACTTTAACTGTTGCCATGTAAAATGTACCTCAATTCTTGAGAAATCGCCGAGTTGCCAGTGCACTATTTAACGTTCCTCGCGAACGAGGATGAGCATGTCTTCGGAAATTGCAAACACTATCGTCGATACGAATATTGGCAAATCAACAAGCGATGACGGTCACGGGTCGTCGCAAGCATCATTGGCACCTGATGAGGCTCCAAGGGATATATCTGACAAGCGCGCAACGCCACGCAGAGAAATCACGCGCAAAGTTCATATGGGTACTGGACTTGGTCCAAGCTTGGAATGCGAACTTAAAGACATTTCACAAACTGGCGCACGCTTGAGATTTAATGATCCCAATTGCGCACCGCAGGAGTTTTTGGTCAGGTTCAACGACGGCTTGTTGAGGTGGTGTCAAGTGATGTGGAGATCTAAGACCGAAATTGGAATTAGATTTATCAAAACACCAAATTCATTTGTGACAAAGGCAAAACTACAAGACGCGCCGGACGCAGAACCAATTACTCAGTCCGATAAGAGTGCCGAGCACTCGATGGACAAAGAGCACTCTGGAAGCGCGCCAGATCAAACCGTCAACAGCTAAGAATTATCTGAGGAACGGCGGTGCAGGAAACGCGCGAGTTGAGACTCATCGCCACGCGGTATTGTCCTGAGTACAGAACAGAAGCGAAGCTTTTTGTACAACACGTGCCCCGGTCCAGGCTGCGACGCCTTGTCGTGCATTACGCGAAAGGTGGTCTTGAGGGTCGCCCAGAGTTTACTGCGACGGTCCCCGCAAACTGGAGCGACCAAGATATCTTAGATTTTCTGGAACGTCCTATGGCTCCCCGCGGCAGATACCCCGCATGGGAAATTCCGGCTCGGTTATTTTTCAGTCCGAGGCTGTTCAAATGGTGGGCGGCGCAAAGACCCAGAGCTCCGTTGCCGTGACTGCCCCGTTTCGCAGAAGTTTGCGTTGCCCCGTGATGTCCGCTTTTGGCCCAAAGCGGACGCGCAGATCAGCGACAGCCGCGGTAGCTTTTGGGGGCAAAGCGGACATCTCTAAACTTGAACGCCGCGGCAGCTAATGACCCAAAGCGGACATCCGGTCTGAGAGACCGGCGGCAGCGGCCGCAGGCCTTTCCAGAGTTACCCGTATCCGGCGATCTCCTTACCGCTGGGCGTTCCCTCAGAACTCGATAGTGATGCTTTCTGGAAGCGTGACGCTCATTTTGCAGAGAAGCCCTGTCGCTTCAAAACTCATCTCAACCACACCACCAAACTGGACGAGTGCCCGTGACAGCAACCGCATACCAAAACCGTTCTGGGTTGGGGTGTTGTTTAAGGGGATGGTGGACTGCCGGCCAGAATCAAATCGGCCAGCAGGCAGTGTAGTGCCTCAACACTTAATTCCCGCCCTTTAATGAAAGCGCGCAATCTTCCGGAAATTTCATTTCCAAGAAGTATCCGCATAAGGCCGGGATCAGATGCAAACCGGTGTACAACAGGCAAAAGGCGAATTTCAGCGCGCACCAAGTCGTCTTCGTCAGCCCAATCCTCTAGGTCAATAGGTCCCAACATATCCAGCCCAACGGACTCAGGTCCGCTCGAACTCCGGCAAGGTATCACACCTTGCACCGGGATGTCTGTGAACTACCTAGTGAGGCGACCGCGGCCCATAACGCCTCGATCGAATGTCCGGTGTTGAGGGTATAGCTGCCGCAACGGCCGGTGACCGGCAAGGTCGCGAATGACCCAAAGCGGACATGCGGACAATCTGGATGGGTGGCGCGTGATCCCTTGCGGACCGGATTTTTTACACTGGAGCCGCTTAATTCGACAAATTGCTACAGTTTCGCTAATCTTGAACTGTGTGACTTGCGCGAGTGGGGATGCACATGGCTGAGAAGGCAGCGGACGACACGGCGGTTGAAAACGCTTATCGAGACATCGATCGGTATGTTTCCGAAACCTCACAGTCTGCCTCGAACGGTGCTCAGTTGCTCAGTCCCAGCCAAAGACTGCGCGTCCTGGGCATGCAACACGCAAGTTCATCCAAGAATCCATCTGCCGCACAGGAAATATCAACTCCACCATCAGCGAATGAATTTTGATCCATGTGAGCGTGCGGTTTATGCTCGCTTCTTGACCCATAGCGGCATCCGCCGATCTCCGGCACCTTTACCTATCTCCTCGCCAGCCGGCACGGCAAAGAGGCGCTGATCATCGATCCGGTGATCTGGCCCTCGGTCGCGCGAAAGATAAAGACCCACACTATTCGAGGGACGTTGCGAAAGACGTTCCGTATCCTGCCTTTTTCACCGGTTGATTTGTCACATTGACCCAATTTTTTGACAAACCGACAATAGATCATTGTCGGTTGCTGGGCCGATACCTTTTTCATAGTTGAAGCAATTCAGGCTAGATCCGGGTATGTCTTTGAATTCTGCACATGGCACCTCGTTGAAAAGTCCAATATCGCCGCTCGAACGCTTTCTCAAACGATGTCACGCCGAGTTCCGCGCCGACTATAGCGGTGCCGTCGCTGACTACATTCCAGAATTGAAAAAAGCCAACCGCGCCCACTTTGGTATAAGCCTCGCGACCGTAGACGGTCACGTCTATGAAGTGGGCGACAGCAATGTGGCTTTCACGATCCAGTCAATTTCAAAAGCCTACGTCTTTGCGCTTGCCCTCGAAGCACTCGGTTCCGAGCGAGTCGAGGCGGTAATCGGCGTGGAGCCGAGCGGCGACGCATTCAACTCCATTCGGCTACGTCCAGATAACCGACCCTATAACCCGATGGTCAATTCGGGGGCCATTGCGTGCTCGGCATTGATCCAAAAAGCGAGGGGCAATGAAGCGTTCGACTGCATCCGCGACGCCCTCAGCCGTTTCGCGGGGCGCGACCTTGCTGTCGACGAGCAGGTATTCGCCTCTGAGCATAACACCGGCGATCGCAATCGTGCCATCGCCTATCTGCTCCGCAACCATTCCATTATTGAAAGCGATGTTAACGCGGTGCTCGACATTTATTTCCGCCAGTGCTCAGTGCTCGTGACCGCGCGCGATCTTGCCATCATGGCGGCGACGCTCGCTAATAATGGCGTCAATCCAGTCACCGGTGAAGCGGTGGTAAAGCCCTTCACGGTAGCGCGTACACTATCGATCATGACGAGCTCTGGCATGTATGACTACGCAGGCGAATGGATCTATCGCGTAGGCATGCCGGCCAAGAGCGGCGTTGGCGGGGGCATCGTGGCCGCTCTCCCTGCACAACTGGGTCTCGGCACTTTTTCGCCGCCGCTGGATGAGCACGGCAATAGCGTGCGCGGTTTGAAAATATGCGAAGCGTTGTCGACGCATTTCGGCCTGCACATGTTAAACCGAACCGGGGACGTACGCACCTCAATCCTCGCCGACTACGACATCGGCAGCATGTCATCACGGCGTAGCCGCTTGAACCGGGATCAGCAAATCCTTGAACAACATCACCACGAGGTTCGCATCATCGAACTTGTCGGAGCACATTCGTTCGCGACGATTGACTATGTTTCGCGGAAACTCGCGGAGAGGCACTCGACGATTCTGATCATCGACTTCCGACGCGTCGCGTCGATCACTCGAGCCGGTGGCCTATTGCTGGCTGATCTTTTACAGCATTTTACCGCTAAACCAGCGACTGCCATTTTAACTGGAATTGAGCCGGACACACACATCTCAGCAACGATCCTGCCCTTCGACGATATACCTGAGATTCGTACGTTCCGACTACTCGACAATGCGATCGAATGGGCCGAAGACCAAATCATTTTTCGTTTCGGCGGCTACGTCCCTGGCAATGTGAGCGCGCATCTTAAGGAGCAACCCATGTTAGCCGGCTTGACAGACGAGGAAATAGACAATCTCACCTCGCTCGCCACTCCGCGTAGCTACAGCGCAGGGCAGCGCATCATTGCAACTGACGATCCGGCGGGGTCGCTTTACTTCTTGTTGATGGGCATGGTTAGCGTGAAGCTGCCAAGCGGGGTACGACTTGCGAGTTTAGACCAGGGCATGGAATTTGGTGAGATGTCGCTTCTTGACGGGGCGCGGTCCGCCGATGTTTGGGCCGATACTGATGTGTCCTGTCTGGAACTGCCGATCGAAGAGCTCGAACGCTTCCGTCGCGAGCATCCTCGTATTGCTGAGCGCATAACACGCAATCTAGCTGGCATTCTGGCCAAACGACTCATCCAAGCCAATTCCAAGATCGATCGGCTCAGCGGGTATTGAATCTTTTGCCAAGGTCTAAATTTGGGGGCGCGTATGGAAGATCAGGATTCGGACGGAGATACTGAAGCCCGCCAGCGCGTTCGGTTGTGCGAACGGTGTGGGCAAAAGCCGTCGCTCGAAGAGATGACGACTTATTTGGCGACTGGCCTCTGTAGCTGGTGTGCTCATGTAAGCGACAACGATGGGTGATCTTCCCGCCTAAGAGCACAGCGACTTCGGTGGCGATGTCTGCTTGTGGCCCTTAGCTGCCGCGCCGAGGGGACTGGTACGACTTGTTCGCGCAGTGTGTCGCCCTGCCGGGTGCGAATATTCTTGCGGGTCTCGTCATTTACTCAGAGTTTGGAAGGCCGATGTCCGATGTTTTCCGCCGAATGGCACCCGGTAATGAGCGAATCGAGTAGTCGGACCGTTTGCTGCGGTGCGTGAGGCAGTTCTTGGCCCTTAGCGGACATGCCGGCCTTGCGGTTTCGCCCGCTTGTAACCCAAAGTGGACATTCCCCTTATTCGATCACCTCGTCAGCGATGGAGAGCACCCCTGGCGGCAGGTTGAGACCCAGAAATGCTGCCGGACAAATTCCGACCCGTCCGCTAAACCAAGTGTCCACTGCCTAACCGCCGTCGTGTTCGTTATTGCAGGTAAATCAGACGTTGCGATGTGACAGCAACTGACCCCATCCGCGAGGCGGCATGGACGGCGGCGATTAGATATCCACTATTCGATGAAATCGATTCCCGTCCACATCAAGGTTGTGGCGAACATCGCGACAGCGATGCCTGCCAACAGCAACACGACACTCATTAAGTAGGTGACCTCCCCTCCCACCGCCGAGATCTCCTTGCCGGAATTAAGGATCGATTCTCAAGCTCACGGCTTTTCGTTAAGACCGGCAGCAAACTGTACGGCTCTCAGATATTCTCCCGGTACTCGGCTCGGCGGCCGATCGCGACCGCCATATGAGCCACAAACGAGACGTCGCTTCGTCGCCTCTTAGCAGGCTCAGTTTATCTGAGCGCCCTGCGATGTGGCCGTGGATTGCCGTCGAAGGCTTCGACCAAGTAGCACCCGGGGTCGGTGATATAGTGTTCCACAAGTGCCCCGACGCCATTCTCGGCCTGTCGCGCCCGCACGCGGCCATGACAGACCGGGCAGCGTTTAATCCGATCCGGATGCAGCCCAAGCGCTTCTTCGAGCGTGATGGGTTGCCAGCCGCCGAAGACCTTCAATTCGCAAATTGTTCCCTGAGGTTCAGTCATGAGGCCGCATTATGCGGCCTTAACACACGCGGGCAAGTACTCGCCTGTGCTCAGGCGTTGCGTCATATTGGCATCAATCCGACGTGCAATTGTGGCGGGGGCTGGAATGCTGGGAGGCACTCCAACACGACAGGTGCAGAAAGTTTGGGGCTGGCTACGCCCGTGTCGACGCGACAAGTCCACAATTGCCGCCTCACCCCGCCAAAGACAGTTTGCGGCACACGGGTTGCAAATCAGTTGCTGTTCCCGAAAGCCTCTCGACGCGGCGCGGCCTTTTCTGGGAACCGGGCGTCGACACCAATTCACGATCGGTAAACCGAATGCCCCCCACCCCGCTCGAACCCATTGGCCCCTCGAAGCTACTAAGGGATATGGTTTGGGGACTGGGACGGTTCCGGCACATTTGGCCGTACACTTTTCTGATTGCAGGGGCTTTGGCCACGGTGGCTTGGACGGCCATCCTGGGCTACGCCCTCGTCACATTGGTTCTAACGGCACTTTAGGCGCGGGAATCCGCCGGAATGTCTTGCGCCATTTTTCGCCTTCGGACCGCCGTTTCCCGTTGATCCGCAGGCTGCATGGCTTTTTGGCTACAATCACCCCCTGGTGCGGGTTTAGACGTGGCGATGCTCCAGCTCACGATCGCGAGGCTCCCCGAATAGATCGCTATCCCCACCAGAAAAGGGTGCATTGTCAGGTTCCCCATATCTCTCGCGCTACCATTGCTTGACCCGCGCCAACGCGGCGCAGGTCATGGCAAAATTGTGCGCAAACTCCCGATCCCGTCCCGAATCTCTGCAACGCACATCGAGGCAAGATGTTCCACGCGCGCAGTCAGGATGCGGTCCGAATGGCTGAGCCAGCGAATCCGTGCGTTGGGGATGCAATAATTCGGGCTGCATCGGTTGACACGGCTTACTTCGCGCCATGCCAGCGCGCGAAGAAGTAGAGGCCCCGGCTGCGTCAACACCCGAGGCCCCTTGCCATGTCGCCAGTACGCCAAACAAGCTCGGCCGAATCGTATCGTATCGCGGCGCCGTTACCGCGCAGTTAAGTCGGGGTGAAATGCGACACCGCCCCCAAGGACGAAGACCCTTTCAACCAATTCGGCCGCGCGGGTTCCCATCGCATGCGGCGTCATACCGGCATAAACCAGACGTGGCGCTGGTGGGCGGCTTGGAACCCGGGGAGCGCTCGAACGCGACAGGTGAAGGACGGTTTGGGGCGATCCGTGCCCGTGGCGGCGGGACACGTCTGCAACTGTTGCGCCGCCCCACCAAAGTCAGTGTGCACAACACGACCAAAAATCCGTTGTGAACTATTTGTTCGACAACCGGAGGAGCGCGGCCCCGGCGCAGCGCCTCATCCGAGCCCTGGCCCCTAAAGCCGCAGCTTATCGCCGCTTTCGTCCGGCTCGATCCAGCCGACGCAGCGCACGGTATCCCAGATCTCAACTGCATGACCGTTGAGACGTTGCCTTGCCTGTTGCAAAGCAGCTTCATCGTCAGGGGAATCAACGACCTCTGGCACACCCGTGATGTGCCCATCACTCTTGACGGTGTACAAACGATAGAGCGGCACGGCGACCCTACCCACAATCAAAAAACGCAGCTCAGCATGGATATGCCGGGGATTGAAGTCGTCTCAGGGCAATGTGCTCAGCAAAGCGGATAAATGCTAACTGCGAACTATGACCGTTCTGCAAAATAGGAACTACGCCGATACCGTCGGCGCGCTCGATCCACAAGGAAGTATGGATTACAAACGCCTTGGCGCGTTTCGCGTAAGCCGTCGTTCGCCAAGTTCCAGGGCATCGCCGGGCGAGACAGTGATCTCTATGACCCCGGCAAGGTTTGGAGGAGTGTCGGCTTAAACTGACGTACCGTAGGCCGAGCGACGCCTTTAAAGCTGGGCAATTGCGGGGCCATTATTTCATCCCGATCAGACGAAAGCTCTGCGATAAGGTGGTCGTTCGCCCGCTGCTTCGATGCCATATCGCGACGCACGAAATCTTCCTCAATCTCGGCGATCGAAAGGTATAGCTCGGCGAGTTCGCGATAACATTTCGCGAAGGACGATGAAGTTGTATTCTTTGCCGATAGTCCACACTGGTAAGCTCTGACGCGGGAACGCTCGGCGCATGCCAGATGGTCGACCATGACTTAGCTCACACTTATTAAACCTAAGTCTCATGAATGCGCATCTCAATGACAAGGTGGGGGTGTGGATAACTCGGTGACCGGCGGCTGGCGCCGGTCACGATTGGCGCTGGTTCAACTGCTTGCGGCATCACCGGATTGGTTCATGCTTTCCGCTCGCGCGGCTTTGAACTCGATGTCCTCATGCCAAGGCAGCGTTTTATAATTCGGGTGTATCCGATATCGCGGCGCAGTTACTGCGCAGTTAAGCCTGTCATTCCGATTTCAAGAAACGTCTCTTTTGGTCGCGCGGGCCGCTCGCGAACGTCGTCAGACGTGGAGATCGATCGAACTCAGGTGCCATTTTGCAAAGCCGGCCTGGCTCGCGCTCGCCTGTCTGTGCTGCAGCGACGAGCCGCTTCCCCAAACGGCCCGGAGCTTTGGGGACGCCGAGGAGCCGGGCCACTAACGCACCGGCCGCAGGGACAATGACCGAAACGCTGCCAAACGAGCTGTTGCAGCCAAGCAATGTTCGGATCTCCCAACGCAACCCCAGAACAGCCACACGGAAGGCGATTTTAGTCGATCGAGGCTGCTAAATTCAGTGGGACAATCTGGAAAATCGGGGTGTCGCAAGGGCGCAAGCCCCCAACCTCGCGCCAAAATACGCAATTCTAATCCAGAGACTGTTGGTGCATCTGAATGGCAACCGCGGCGCGTAACGCTAACTGGGACATTCGCAAACACCCGCGTCGACGTCAGCCAAAAGTTGCCGAACAATCGGCAAGTTTTGGAGCCATCCAGTCACACGGGGTCAAGTTAGAGCTTATCAATTAAGTCGCCAGTGCCGCCATTTTAGCCCGAGGGCTGCGGCCCGCTGCGCGACGCCGAACAAGTTGCCAGACCGGCAAAGAAACACGGCAACTTCGTCAAGGTTAGCACCTGCCTCAACTCTCGCTATCAGGTCATCGTCGTCCGAAGCGGACCACGGCGCATTGTCATTGATGTCGAATTGGTCGGATCGCATATTGATTTTGCCCAACCGCCAATTGGAGTTTGCAAGACATGTGTTGCAAATCTCTTATACTCGGCGGCCGCTGAGCTTCTTCTTTAACCGGCGGTTGTTCGGCCCGATTGTCCATAACGCGCCGCGCCCCCTCGCATGCGTGAGAGCACGAGGCAACAAATCAGCTTCAATGCCGCGACGCGCTTGGTTGGAGGTAGCCAACTCTATGCATGGCCTCGCGCAATCCGTCCTCGGACAGAATTTCGCTAATTAGCCAAGGCACTTCGTCAGTTCGATATTTGCCCGCTTCCAAGTGATCTTCAAGAATGGCTTGAATCTCCGCGACACACTCGCATATGGCCCAAATCGAATTTTTCATTGCGTCCCACTACGCCTACGCCGACCCAAAACCCCACGTGATAGATGTGCTTTGCGCTCTACGGCTGAAATATGGCCGCCAACCGTGAAACCGGATGCGACAAACAGCAAAAGAGTCTGCCATCCACAGGCTTGTGCGGTGGTGCCCGCGAACCTCCCGGCGACATGCTGAGTTTCTGCTCTTCGACGCGGCGGCGGGAGCGGAGCGACTGGAACCTGAGGCCCGAAAAACTACCATCAATCAGAATTTGAGAGCACCCGGAAAATGATGATCGCGAGGGCGATTTTCCCCGTCAGAGCGAATTTCGGTACCGGCTGAAGCGGCTCGAGGCTGCTTGTGCCTCGAGAAGATGTGCGGGTGTGCCGTCCGTCGTGGATTGCCCCTTGACGACTAAGCTCGGCTTTGCGGCAGCGAAGGAGCGAGTGACGCGCACATCACTCTTGACTGTGTACAAACGATAGAGCGGCACGGCAGCCAGACCGGCAATCGAAAAAGACGCCCCGGCAGGGAGCCGGGGAGTTAAGTTTCTCTTAGGACAACGTCTCAATGGAGCGTCTACGAGCTAACCGCTAACTATGACTGTTCTGCAAAACTAGGAACAGCGCCGCTGCCGTTGGTTCGGGCCATCCACAAAAAAGTATTTGAGAACGAAAGCGCCTTCGCGGCTGTCGAGCAGGCCGTCGCACCGGATACAGGTGACCTCCGGGTCATTACCCACGTCCGGCGCTTCAGCCCGGACGAGGCGATACCGCGCGCCGCAGTGTGGGCAATAAAAGGGTGATGGGGGAAGTTTGTCCAACATGGAACCCACGCTATTTCGACTAGGCCGTAAAAATAACACCTGCCGGGCCCGCTTAATCCATCGCCGGCCGCTCGGGCAACCAGTGACGGACGACACCGCTGAGGGTGCTAGGGCTTTAAGGGGGCACAGCGCCGCCCGTCTGGGTGTTAATTCGAGTCCTTGCAGATACTTCACGGTCTGATGTTAAACGCAGGATGTGGCCCCAAAGTCACTTCTGACCGGCGCGAGCCAACTGAGCTGTTCAGCCAAAATTCGCGTTAGAGACGGATTTTAACGGACAGGATCGCGTGCCTCGTCGCACGGATCGAGGCGCGCGATGCGACGAGCTAGCTGTCAGACCTCGATGACATGACGGCTGAGCCGTTGCATCTGTTGGGCTCGCTCAATTGATCATTGAGTGTTACGCCGGCTCAAATGTGTCGCATCCTCACGGCGTACTTGTCACCTGCCCACATCATTAACAGCACTCCATCACTCCGACATTGACCGTTGGTTTTACCTCTGAGAGGGTCCAAGTGAGTAAAGAAAAGTGATTCGCAGAGCACCTTGGACGCGCACGCAGGCGCACAGGGTTTTTGGAGTTTTGATCGCAGACGGAGACGATAATGCTTCGCGGGCTAACGCATGCGCTTTCCTTAACGGCGATAGTGCTGGCTGGCGCGCTCTCGTCAGACGTAGCAAACGCAAGCACCATCAACTACGTTTTTGACGTGACCCCAATTTTCGGCAGTTCGGGCGGCACCGGCTCACTCACCGTGGATGGGACGTCAGGTCACGACGTCACAGCACTCGACATAACTATCGGTGGCGTTTCTTTCGATTTTACGGGAAGCGATCTTCATAATGCTTCTGCCGTCATCAAAAGCGGCGACGTGGTGAATATAAAAGCAGCGGACATCACCCCCCATGGGGCGATCGTGCTTGATTTTTTGGGCGGTATTTTTTTGGATTTTGCGCACCCTCGTGACGATACGGCTTTTGCACTCACATCCATTGTAGACCCGGTTCCTCTGCCGACAACATTGCCCATGTTGCTGATAGGCTTAGCTGCCGTCAGCATCTTTACCGTCCGCGCAAGGAACAGGGACTACACACCTTCCTCAGCGGTTTAATCGCTCGCCCGATCTCAGGTTGTGAAGCAATCACGCGACGTCGTCGCGGCCCCGGCGCCCATCGCGCACACCAGAGTTAATGAGCCGACCCGCGCCTGGCTCAGCCAGAAATGGCAGTTATGGCGCCAGGATGGCCCTGAAATACAGATAAGGTCCGCGGCCCCAATTAGGACGGGCGAACGTCAGGCTGATGGTCGATCGAGCCGGCAGCACTGGCGGAATGCCACTGCAAAGGCCTGTCGCCAGACGCGCGTCGGTTAGGTCAAATCCAATTACATGGTTCGTACAGTGTGACGGCACACCAAGATGTCACGAAGGACCGCATGAGATTATCCCCAATGCGACCCGCAGATTTGCGATAAATCTCGCCGAGGATGTCGATTATTCAACCTTGTTATGACACAGAACCGATTATGTCTTGCTCGTACTCGCCGAGAAGCATGGTCTGAGGTGCATGAATTGGCAATCTACACAACTTTTCTCCATCAATGCTGCAGACCTCAATCGACCAGCCGTCCCATTCGCGGTTTAGGCTATTTTTGAGAAGCGCCAAGGTCTCTTGAGCAAAGTTGATAGCGCCGCGAGAGCATTTGAATTCGTACCCGCTGTAATCAAGAACGGCTTGCTCTTCACTCTTGTAATCGAAGAAGAAGCGCATCTTCTTATCCCTTCAGCTTGTAAAGGGTTTTTTCTAGCAACAGGGTCTATCGATCCGGCTAACTAAATTCCTAAACATCGACATATATAAGCGAAAGTACGTATTACGCTGCATTTACGGCATCGATTTTCGACAGAGCAAAAAGCGAGTTAATCACTGTATGACACTTACTAGGCACGGCGTCGAAATAGTCGATTTAGACGACATTAGGATTGTGGTTAAGCAGTCGCTTTGGGAATTCGCGAGGTCCCAGCGAAGCAAGATCGACGTCCGTTTTACTCGGCTGAAGCAGGAGCGACCTCTTTGGAACGGTCGCGTTCTCCTGCTCCACAGCTATCGTATCCACGACAAGATACTCGACGGCAGATGTTTCGAGACGGACTATGCCAGTCTCACGGCTTGGCGTGACTGGCATTTTCCAGATCCATTGGTTTACAATTTCTGGACAGCTGCGGCCTTGCGCGCGTCGGATGGCGCTTATTTGGTCGGCGAGATGGCGCCACACCCCGCACGTGGCGGCGAGCTTTACTTTCCCAACGGCACACCCGAAACAACCGATATTCTGGACGGACATGCCGTCGATCTGCAGGCGAATCTGGGCCGAGAGCTTCTCGAGGAGACCAGCATCACCGTCGAAGAACTGGAGGTCGTCCAGACTTGGCGCTTTGTACGTGATGAAAATTCTATCGCGCCTGTGCGAGAGGTAAATGCCCTGCAAAATGCATACGAACTAAGCGACTACCTCGCATCAGATCCTCAAGCAGAATTCTCAGGCATCCATATTCTGCGCGACTCACGTGATCTTAATGCGCAAATTCCACTTTAGGTGAGGGGATTTCTCGAAGCGCAATGGGATCGCGATCCGCATCTTTGAGGTCGCCAGGCTTGGGAAGTTGCACAGACGGCTGCGAGCTGCCTTGGATTTGGAAGATTTGCACTAAACCGAAACTTGGACGCGCATCTCGCCCGACCAAAACAGCATAAAAACTTCTAGGGCGCGTACCGTTGTTCCTAACGATGCGCGCGCGGGAAAGATAGGAGAGTTGGCTTGCCAGATTTCCGAGTGGTCAGCGAGCGCTCCGAAGAGGAAGTCAGAAATCGATCAATCTCTGACGATCTGAAGGCAACGCTAAGTCACCTGAGCGCAAATCTTATTCGGATTGTGCGAGGTGGCGGAAAGACGGATCACATTGTGGATGATCTTTATGCCTTCTCGCGAGTTGCGAAGCAATTTGAACGCAAGCCCACCGCTGAAGAAAATCGCCGCTGCGATTTCGTTGCATCGGAAACTTCCGGATAGAGCTACTGAATTAGCGCTCGAAGAAAAAGCAATTCGCTGCGCTGCCCTCCAGATTGTCGCGTCAACCCTGGTGAATGAAACAACGCAACCCGAGCGCGGTTTAACTAAGCTTCGCTCAATTTTGGAATGAAAAGTCGCCCACATAGCGTGCCAGGCAAAAGGTCGAGCCCCGAGCGGTACATCCGCACCCGGGGCTCTTGAGACAGCGTGAAGGGTTCGATACGCGCTGACCCCGCCAAAGAGTTGATCACTTGGGGCGAGCTGGATCCAGCGTCAGATGGAATTAACGTTAGGAGATTTGCCGAATGCAGATGGGCCATAGCTCAGTGTGCTTGGCCCATCGCGCTTGCGGTGATGTCAGCAAGACTGTTTGGCAGCCGCTTCTTGGACCCTCGGCCGGCCTGACGTACTTAGCGCGGGGTTAGACCCTGAGCCGCCGACCAGCAGTACGAATCGCTAACCCAGTGACCCTCCAAGGGATATCTACCGGCGCCATTGGCAGCCAGGCATTGCGCGCGCGCATAACTGGGAGAGTTCCAGCGGCAGTAGTCCTGGATCCACGCCTCGAAAAGGCAGGCATGATAGGCTTGCATCTGCGCGCCTGTTAGCAATCCCCACTGATTTTGCGCGAAAGCCGGAGAAAGGCCGATAACAGACCAACTCACAAGCAGAGTGGTCGCAGCAATACGCAATTTCTTCATGCAGTCCCCCTGGCTTCACTCCTGCCACAATAGCCCCGTGACATAAATCTCACCTTGTCAGCGGCGGTCGCCCCGGATTTCACCACGGATTTCACGTCTGTCGCCGGCGACCGTCGGAAGATAAGTTCCATTAATCATGACAAACCAAGAAGGCTCTGTCACTCCCTCGCTGAAGCCACGACCCGTGAACCTACGATCGACCCCAAGTAGCACAGCTGGGACCGCTACTATTGGATTTGGCCCGCGGGAGAACCACTATATCTCCAAAGAGCACTTTCCGATGTCGAAACTGTGCGAATCCATCGCTTAGGCAGTCTCGAACGAAGCGATCGTGCCCGCAGGTTTCAGGTAACGCCGTACCCAGATTCGCGATCGCGTATCTTCCCGCGGTCACGCCGGCCAAGTGGACCATGTCCCGAACCATGTCGCAACGACGGCTGGCCTGCCTTGAAGGACGCAAATTCCCGAAGCGACACATCACTGTTATCGCACCGAAACAAAACTTTGGCATGCAGGTTGCTTTAGTTTGTTGGGCAGGCGCGAGGACGGCATGAGCGACATCGAACGGCAGAACACCGCACAGGACGGGCTCTACGCTACGGGCATTTTGCCTGTTTCGGTTTTAAGTCGACCGCGTTTTATTTTTGCAGCCGCATCCGTGGCAGTGGGAGCGATTAGCACCCTGATTTGGGCGGTCTTTCTGGGGTGGTGTCTGGTCGATGCTGTCCATCACTTCTGGCCAAAAGATGCAACGTCAAGCCGGTTCACGCAGCGGCAGATCACGCGGAGTTTACGAAAGCAAGACGCCGAAGCGACAACGGCCGATCCGTGCCGAGCGCGATTGGCAACATAACACCTGCAAAGTGAAGGCGAAGCAACAGCTTCGCCCGTCTGACACCAGGTGTGTAAAACCGTGCAAGCGGTAATGACGAGTCTCTCGATCAAGGGTCGTCATTGAGCATCCGTATGCGGCACCACTTTGAGCTGCCACCATTTGCCCGGATCAACATCGACCGCGTTGACACGATTGAAGTCTGACTGCCAAAGGCATTTCGTCAACGCCGAATAATTTGAGCAAAGTAGGATTTTCGCGCCATCTTGAATCGCAGTTGCGGCCGTCATTTTGACGGTATCGAGATTGGCTCGAGTGGCAAACGCCGTGGCCGCGGGATCGGTCACTCTCTGCAGTTCTTTCACTTGGCCAGCGTTGAAACAAGCCCCCGAAGTGTTGAGATTTCGTCCTGGAGGGCCGCGACCTGGCCGTGCAGATCAATGACCTGTGAGGTCAAGCACGTCGTGGTGCAGGGCCCTCGCATGCATCCAGTCCCTGGAGCGGATAGGACTCTTTCAGAGCGCGCCCGGCTGTGATTTCCGATTGTATCTCGTCTTATCCACACCCATTCACAGGCGTACAGACCCGGCAAGCCGAAAGCCAATTCACTGACGACAATCGCTCGGGTCCTGCACTACCCAACAAAAGCACTCCGCATGGTCTTTGCGCGCGCGTTGCCGTCCACACCACGGTACAAATGCGTTTCCCGTCGAGAACAGCGACATTGCTTTTAGTGAACGAATCTGTGCTTGGATACCATCGGGCGCAAATGCCTATCCAGATTAGCGCTTGGGCCGTCAAAAACAATGATACCCGCGCTTACTTGTCTGCTGGTCGGAGTGGCCCTTGGCAGTCGGTTCAGGGTCACGATTTTGTTCGCGGCCGTGCCAATCGTTCTTGCACTTATATTTATTCACGGCATGCTGCATCAAAGTGGATTTTGGTCGGCTATCCTCTCGGCCGCTGTCGGATCGACCAGTCTGCAGATCGGATACATGCTTGGTGTTTTCATCAGCGGTGCGATGATTCGTGATGACACGAAACGATCGCATGAGCGTGCGCGCGCCTTAAGGAGAACGGTGCCGACCCCGCCAACCCCATAAGATATTCGTCATGCTGACGCGACCGGCCAATCCATCTTTGCATGAATTCGGCAGTCTCACTTGACCGGCGGGTTGCCATCGAAACTGCGTCACTGACAAACCAGTCTGCCAAGATTTCAACCCGTGCAACGAATGGAGTTTGACTAAGAGCGAGCGATCAAACGTAAAGGTCCGCCATGAACATCGTAAGCGACTTTTTTTCCCTTCGGCCGGTCTTCACATTCATCGGCCTTCGCATCGTCTGGTACATTTATCTCCTGCACATGATCATTCAATTATATGTTTCTCTGAGCGAGGTTTCCCTGCTCTTGGCGCAAAGAGGCATAAGCTGGTTCACTTGGTTGCCTAACTTCCTGCCTGCGTTACTCGGAATGATCGCGCAAATCGTGCTCGTGCGCTTGCTTTTCGAAGTAGCCGCCGTTGTCCTACTCAGTCAAAGACAGACTCCCAGGTGATCTGTCGGCAGCTATTGGCAAAAAATCGCCAACATGCGGACCCGCGTCCAATCCGCCTATCGAACAGTTATCGGCATCTTTGGTGAGGTTAAATGAAGCGCCTCTCATCGTCATCGAGAACAAGACAAGTTAGGCGGCCGGTCGCGTAAGCGCCGGTATCGATGTTGATCCGATTGGGGCGGACGTCCGGCTCAACGACCGGTGTATGTCCGTGAACTATCACTTTCTCGTAAGCGTCTTCGTGCAAGAGAAACTCATCACGTATCCACAACAAGTCTTCCTCCCGTTGTTGGGAGAGTAATACTCCGGGCCTGACGCCGGCGTGGACGAAAAAGTAATCGCCACAGGAGAATGAGGGTTTCAAACTGTTGAGAAAGCGAAGATGAGATTTTGGAAGATTGGCAATTAGGCTTGAGGCCAGTGCAGCACACTCCTGCTCACCTGGAGCGATCGATGGCGTCAGCCCATATGAGAGAATGGTATCGAGCCCACCGTAGAGGCGCCAAGCGTCAAGTACTTCCGGATCTTGCAGAAACCTAAGCAAGTAGCTTTCGTGGTTGCCCTTAAGAAATACCGCCGGATGGCGACGCCCTCGTGCAATAAGCGCGTCAAGGACCTCTCGCGACCGGGGGCCGCGGTCAACATAATCGCCGAGAAAGACGTGCAGCATCTTTTCAGCTGCCAGCGTCTTCCGCTCGGCATCGATGCGCGCAAACGTGTCAGAAAGCAGATCAACCCTGCCATGGACGTCGCCGATCGCGTAGATCCGTGTTCCCTCTGGTACGCGCGGGACAGCAACGGACTGAGATCGCCGTCTCGGCCTCCAGATCACGTCTGAACCCACCAGAAGTGGCAACCGCCAGACCCGATTCTACTTCCGCAAACCACTAGCCGATTAGTCCGCTGAAAGGGCTTCATGAGCGACGAAATCTTTGACAACCCTGCCGTCCTTATAAATGAGGTCAGAGCAACAGACGAAATCTCATAATAAGATATCATTAATCATCGCCTAAAATATTACGAATCCAGCAGTAATAGCGGGCAATTCCGGCACCTAATGGAAATTTTTTGAACGTATCGCTCACGCGGGCGCAACAGCGAACGAGTGAGAGATATGAACCTTACGAGGACAATACTTCGCATTGTCGTGGGGTTAGCGATTTTAGGCAGTACTCGTACTCCAGAGGCCGCGCCTTTTGAACTATCGCGGCCCTTTGGGCTTCAATTTAAGTCGATCCGTTTTGACGCACCCGCCCTGGCTCCCCTCGCCTATTCGCGGTTCTGCATGCAATACAAAGACGACTGTGAAGTCCGCCGTATGGCGTTTCGCCGTCCACACCCGGAGGTGCTCAATAAAGACCGGTTGCAAGATCTGCTTACTGTTAATCGCGAAGTGAACCGCGACATTGCGCCGAAGGTTGATATAGGCAGTCTTTTGGACGAGCGTTGGCGAATATCGCCAAGCGCGGGGGCTTGTCACGATTATGCAGTGACCAAGAGACACGAACTCTTGGGGCGAGGCTGGCCATCCCGTTCGCTGCTATTGGCAGAGGTCGTGGTGTCGTCGGGGGAACATCACCTCGTGCTTGTGGTTCGGACGGACGACGGCGATCTCGTCCTTGACAACCTCACAGCCGGGATCCGACCGTGGGCGCGCACGCCTTACCAGTGGATCCGGATTCAGTCGCCCAGCAATCCTAACATCTGGTCGACGATCGCACATGCTTCCGCCTGACGAATTGGTCACTGGACCGTTCGGCTGCGGCTTTGGGCAACGGCCAATCCAATTGTTGCGCCGACGATGATAAGAACTGCGGATTCAAAGAGGCCATCGTTTCCGAACGCTGAGATCAATAGCGTAACTATCGCGGCCGAACCGGCGGCTGGATAGAACGAATCCCGACCGCGACGGAGCGCTGCCCGAAACAGCATCACAACAACCACAGACGATAATAGGATTCCTATCAAGAGCAGCGGCCGGCCCAGCTCTATGGCAACTTCGGCTGCCGCACTGGGCGGATCGAGATCATTCGCAATGTCGTTTGAACTGCGATAGATCGGGACCAACGCATGGTAGGTTCCCGCCCCGGTTCCGGTCCAAGTGCTGTCGACAAGCATACGCTCTGTGATGCCGTTGGCCGAGGGCGCCGCAAATCTCAACGTTATGTCTGGACCGTCCTGGCCCAATCGCGCCGCCGCAATCTCCCCTATAATCACGAAGACCACAATGACCGTGATGAGCACACCTACAGAACTCAATCCTATGCGACGGATCAGCGTGACACCCAGGAGGGTCGTGAGACCAGCTGCCGCCGCGAGCGGAGTATTGATCCCTTCAGCCAAAGCGACCGCCACCACGCAAACAGTGAAGGCGAAAAAGCACATGATAAGGCTTAGGCCAAGCCTTGGAGGCGGTGTCCCGTTTCCCGCTCGTCCGGTGTCAACACGCTCGTAGGCCCGAATGGCGCACGCAATCGACAGGATGGATCCAACCGCGGCAATATCGAGCGCTCCTCCGCGAGCGACCGCATTATGGCTCACATCGAGCCAGGCAAAACCGGCCACATCATTGATGATGAGAAGTGCAGCTATCAGCGTGGTGGCTAAAGTCACCGCAAATAAAACCCACTCGGCGCGCTGGCGATCGATACTGATCGCAATGGCAAGAAGACCGACGGCGAGCCAAGCAAGATAGCGACAAAGACTGAGTAAGGTCGAACCGGTATCAATGGTGATGCTGCCCGCAAATGGTCGATCCAGCGCCGCCGCAACGCTTTGCCAAATCGTATTATTGAGCCGAAAAAAGTTCGGCAGTGGCAGAGTTTGAAATATCATGAAAATCATCGGAATCGCTGCCGCAACGGCAAAGGGCCGAACCAGCGTTCCGAAATGAGTGGCCTCGGCCGGCCGCAAAGTGATGGCGCTCACGATCAGGGCGACCGCCGACACCGCCGACCACAATCCTAACGCCAGCGGCCCATCAAGGCCGAGAACGGCTGGAACCATCCCAATAAGGGTGATCAAAAGTATCAGTGCAGCTGACACGGCGCTCTTGTCACCCCAATTAAGGCCGCAGAGGATGCCTTTCGCTGCGGCCTTAGGCAAGGGAGCTAAAGCAAGGGAGATAAAGAAGGAGAGAGAGCTAAAGCAGGAGAGCTAAAGCAGGAGAGCTAGGATAAGGCGGCGATCGCCACGTCTAAATATTGCGGTCGCACTCGACATAGATTAAGATTGTTGAGGCTTGAATGCGGGGGACGTTCCAAATGACAAGAGCACTACTAGCGATTGCGACGATGGGTGTCGGCGTTTTGGTATCCCTTGCACCGTCCGTCGCTGCGGATTTGCCCCCTGTGACAGGGCGCCTCGCCCAGCAACTCGATTGCGGGCCTTGCGGCTGTTTAAGGGTCGACTTTGCATACCACCGAGAATTGCGCTCGACCTACGGGACCGGCTTTGATCCCCGAAATTACGACGAAACTCAGCCTCATTATTACTTTGGCGCGATGCGGGCTTATCCGCAGTATTCGGTGGGCGATTGTCCCGTCCCGGGCCGCTATTGATTTGGTGGATCCGGCGCGACGCGCCCGAGGCTGCTCTCGCCGTTCCTGTCAGGACATCGATCTGGTTAGTGGCAGACGTGCTTCTCGCACGCTCTGGTAACGTCGGCTGATCCGAGCCCAGAGCAAGAAGGCTTGGATACCGATCCCCGCGACATAGCCAACCTGAAGACAAGTTGCCATTAGAATTGCTGCCAGCGCACCACGCGTCAGGCTGTTATGTAGCACCAAGCCCCCACCGAGGATCACAAAAAGCCCAATGCCAACCGTTGGCACCAAAATGAGGACCTTGAACCGAAGACCTAAAACCGCCCCGAGCAGAGCAGAGACGACCGCGAGTATCGCCATGATCTTTGACTCCTCGCGACCCTATTGGTCCTGCACCTACTAACAACCTCTTAATAATCACTGTCGTATCAAGTGAGTCGTCATGACACCGCAATGGTGAGCATGCCGGACCGATGGGATTTGTGTCCTCGAGTCCATCGGTCCATTCGATGCAAGCGGCGTTGCAATTTAGACACAGCCGCACACTCTCTGCGTTGCTTACTTGTCAGCGTCAAGTGCGTTCTTACGATTCTCCAGTTATAACAGCATCTTAGCTGATATTTCTGGTTATCGCTTTTTGCTTGAATGCACGGTCCGTGAGCATTGTGACCCGACGTTCGCAAGTGTTAACTATAGCATCTTGGGGAGCTGGTTATGCGGGGATTGCGTAAATTGGCAGCGCGGATATTTGCAGCGGCTACGCTGGCGGCTGCGGCTTTCGCTGTAGCGGGTTGCTCAACCGGCACAAGCGCATTGTTCCCGGCTGCGGGACCGAACAGCGCCGTGGTCCGACATGGAATATCCCAATCTGGCCAGCAATTTGCTCTCGTCAAACTCACTCCCAACGTCGTCAATATGCTGGACGAATTCGGCCCCAAAACCCTTTCTGCAGTGTTTGGCGATCGCAGACCCCCGCCGGAGGTCAAGTTCGGCATCGGCGACGTCGTCAGCGTGACCATATTCGAAGCCGCAGCGGGCGGCCTCTTCATCCCCACCGAGGCCGGCGTGCGGCCCGGTAATTTCATAACGTTGCCGAACCAGCCGATCGATACCGCCGGCAATGTCACGGTGCCGTATGCCGGGCCGATAAGAGCAGCAGGGCGAACGCCGAGCCAAGTTCAGCAGGACATTGTTGATCGCATTAAGGATCGAGCGATCGAACCGCAGGCGGTGGTGGCGTTGGTGACCCAGAATACGTCTTTGATCACCGTCATTGGCGAAGTGAACACGGCTTTCACTTCGTCTACCGGCCGCATCCCGGCCCAGCCGGCTGGCGAACGATTGCTCGATGTGATCACACGCGCCGGCGGCCTCAAGGATCAAGGCCAGAACACCTGGGTTGTTCTTGAACGCCAAAACCGCCGTGCTTCTGCGCCATTTGGATCTCTGGTCTTTGAACCGCTGAACAATATCTGGGCGTGGCCGGGCGACACCATCTATCTGTATCAAGAGCCGCAAACGTTCCTGGCCTTCGGAGCCTCCGGCCAGCAAGGGCAGTTCGCGTTCAATGAATGGCGCGTTACGCTTGCCGAAGCGATTGGGCAGGCTGGCGGCCTCCTCGACCTCCAGGCCGATCCCGGATCAGTTTTCCTTTATCGTCGCGAGCCGAGAGCGCTTGCCGAACAACTGGGGGTTGATTGCTCAAAGTTTGACGGCCCAACTGTACCAATCGTCTATACCGCAGACTTCATAGACCCGGGCGGCTATTTCCTTGCGACCAGGGTGCAGATGCACAATAAGGATCTCGTCTTCGCGGCCAATGCTGAATCCGTTGAAGTCGACAAGACCCTCAACTTCATCCAGAACGTGACCGCAACGGCAAATGGTGTGATTGCTACCGGTAATGGGATCGAGGCGTGGCGCATCAACTCCGGCATTAAGTGATGGGGGCGCTTGCTACCGGTGCAAGTGCCTGGATTTTGAAGGATGTCGGGGGCTTTGCTAGCGAAGGATCGAGCCTCTTCATCGCCGTATGGTGGCTTACCTAGCTTTGCGCAGAGGCAGGCGCCATCGACGCCGTAGGCCCTGCTAGGCACTTTGCCTAGCTAAATGCTGGCCGAGAGGCCGGTGCTTTGCAGCCGAAGGATTATGGCGTTCGATTGGTCGGCGTGGCCTGCCGAGCCGGCAGCGGCGCAACCGATTGACGGTAGGCCCTTCTCCAACAATCGCCTACGGACCGTTGGAGGATGTCAGGGTCTTTGCGAACGACGGATCTATGTCGTTCGCTGTCCTCTCAATAGCTTGGCGAGCTTGTGGCGAAGCGTGTGCGTAGGCGGATAAGATTCCCGGTCGCAGGCTCGGTCGGTACGACAGTACAAATTCGAGTTCGCGCCGGAATAAGCGTTCGAGCTCCGGATCGGCGGAGACATCGAGGCGAGAGGCTACTGCGAGCCGCTGCGAGACCAGGCCGTCCTCGTGAGCCCCCGTGTAATAAGACATTTTGAGGCTTTCAACTGGATTGGGACTACCCTGTTGGTAGCGGGAAGCAATGTCCGCGAACAGAAGCCACACCGAGGGATTTACTGGCTTCAGCGTGACCGCGCGGGTCGCGCTATGCCGCGCTGCATCGAGTGTGCTCGTCGGCGGTGCTGGTTTGGACCACCCCAATGTCGCGTAGGTATAAGCCGATTGGCTCCACAGATCGCCGCGCACCCCCCCGAAACGGGCCACCCACAGTGCTTGGCTTTGACGCTGGGCTGCAGCCGCAGCCAATTCAGGAGTGGTGGGTAGCATTGTAACGCCAGTGCGAGATAATTCCGCGACAAGCAGCCAGAATGAAGCAGCAGCAAGTAAAAACCCGTAGATCAGTAGAAGGTAGGGAAGCGGTTGGGACGAACGGGCCATGAACAGATCCGGAGCTGAATTGAGGGGAAGAGCCTTGCCTGCGGTTGTTTATTTCGTTTGCGATCACCGAAGTGAACTATCAGGCCAGTATCGACAACCGGCCCATTGGAGCAAGGGAAGAGGTAAATGAATTTGATATGAACCGCGAGCCGGGCGGGCTTCACTCCTCTTAGGCAAGCACATATCGGGCCGCTCCCAATGCGGTCAGCGCGCGCTGGGCGTCAAGTATAGGAGCGGCGTGCCGATGCCCTGCCCCATCCACCTTGGCGGCTTCCCACGTCCATTCGCGCTCATATACCTTTATGCCCTTTTTCTGTTGCCGTTTTCGGAGGAATAGCTGCGCCGTGGACATTCCGCGGTCCGCCCCCCGGATCACTTCGCCGCGCTTGTCCCGCATACAGGTTCCGTGAGTAAGATCGTGCAATTCATCATGGTCCGAGTTAGCTACGTGCTCAGCTCTTATCCCTAATGCCGTAAGCTGCTTGGGGTGATATAGTGCCTCGCCTTGCGAGTTGTTCGAGATGAGAAGAACTAAATGCGATTTAGAATTCGATCGCCGCAGCGAGACGTAACCGCGGATGCCAAACGGATCGCATTGGTCGAACAATCGATGCAGAAGGCTATCGCCGATGCGGAATCCGAAAAGAAAGGCCTCGGCCAAAGAATTGAGAAACAACGGGGCCACGCTTCGGCGCTTATGGGGAATGAAATTTATGGGAATCTAGAACGCGAGCCGGAAGCTGCGAAATTGCTAGACGGCGCCGAAGAGGAGCTGTCACGGGGCCTCGCGCGGCTCCGAGAACTTAATGCTCACCTCGAACATCTGCATCGGGTTCTCGCCGTACTTCTCAAGCAGAACTAGCTTACTGCAGCTGCGGCAGAGCTTGATGAATAGTGATCATACAAGCGCCGTCACAGCCGCTGCGCCGGAGGAGTTAAGCATGGCCTGGATGAATTATACAGAGGGCCTTAATATGCGCCCCTGCCGATGAACACTTCGGCGATGGTGATGAGAATGATCCGGATGTCGCGGAGCAACGACCAATTGCGCACATATTCCACGTCATAGGCAACACGCTGAGCGTAAGTCGTGGTGTTACGCCCTTTGACTTGCCATAATCCTGTCAACCCAGGCCGGCTGGAGGCGTAAGCGCCAAAATGCTCTTGGTATTTCTCGACCTCATCCATGATGATCGGCCTTGGGCCAACTATGCTCATGTCGCCGATGAGAACATTGAACAGTTGCGGCAGTTCATCGAGGCTGGCGCGGCGCATGAACACACCGAAAGGCGTCACGCGAGGATCATTCTGTAACTTATGAAATGTTTGCCATTCGTATCGCGCTTCTTCGCTTGCAGCGAGGTAATCGAGCAGCCTTTGCTCAGAATTGATTTCCATTGTCCGAAATTTCAGACAGTTGAAGCTGCGTCCGCCATGGCCGATCCGGCGATGCCGGAACAAAACTGGACCGGGCGAGGTTGCGAGCACAACCAAGCAACAGCCCGCAAGCAGCGGCAAAAGTATCAGTATTGCAACGAACGAAAACGCGATGTCGAAGGCCCGCTTGAAGTTCCCGCCGATCGGACGGCCTGAGCGTATCAGCAGGTCAGCATTTCGAGTTAGGACTTCGGTCGTGTAACTCATTGGACGTACACCCGCGCAGAATAGACGACCCGGCCGAAGAACTTTAAGGATCCCTGACTAGGAACCTTAAACTCTTTACGAAGATTCGCGGTGAACGGATCACCGGACCACATACTAAGTTGCCCCTAATTACAGAGAAGCTTAAATAAATTCTTTGACGTGTAGATAACGAGTTGTTTTATGTTGCATCGCAATAATGCCGAAATCAAGCGAAAATTTGCATTAAGGTTGCCGCTAGGCCATTCGGCAAATGGCTAAATTTTACCACTGTTCAACGGGCCTCAGGGATAAGGGAATTTTGGCATCTTGAATGCGCGGCCATTATATCCTTGGGGAATAAGACAACGGATTAAGGCTTCCACCGAGCACGCGGTGGCCGGCGACGCCCATGGAAAAATCGCCTGCCCGACTGCTCGACCGCGTCAGGCAGACACTGAGCACATTTCCTTTGCTATGTTTGCCCAATACTCTAGCACCCGTTGTAGGGGTCCTTGCGAGGTAGACTTCGCCATGCTAATTTTCCTAGGAAATGTAACAATAATTTACTGGATAAAGTATGGTGTTGTTCTCGCGTGAGTTGACTGTGGTATTTTTAGCGCTTGGCCTTTGTCACGCGCCCCTTTTGCCTGCCGCTGCTCAGGGCATTTCGCCTGATTCCAACAATGCAAGCGGTCCAAGTACGGCTGCTTTCTTGGCCAATCCGTCGAGTTTGCTCACGGCGTATCCATTAGGTGGAGGCGCTCTGGTGTCGTCCGTACGCAACCTTGTGGTGAGCGATCTCCAAACATTGAGCACGCTTCTGACCTTAGCGATATCGGCCACCGATGACCAAAAAAACGCCATCGGGACGGGGATTGGACTTGCTGCACTAATGCTTCTGCCTTCGAACCCACAAGCGGCAAGCCTTATTCAAAGCGGGGTGGTAGGTTTTCACGATCCGATCTGCTGGCGGCTTTTGCGGCCGTCACGGGTAACCAGCATCTTGCAGCAGCGGGGCCGGGGGCCGGCGGCGGGTCGTCTGGCTCCGCAGAGACTTCAACCACTCCCGGCACAGGAGGCGGTGGTGGCATTGCCGGTAATTCGTTCCTCTTCCCAAACTTTGCTACCAGGAATATCGCCGATGTTTTTGTTATTCCGACATTCACGATTCCCGGGCCAATTGATCCTCCCGGTCCTCCCACAACGGTCGGCGGTTCCGTGAGCCCCACCACTCCATGATTACAGTGAACATAGTGATCGGATTCGATGCCCAGTGTTGAGCTCAATTCAGTCAGGGCTGGTGGCAGCACCGGCAGGCGCCAAAGATCTTGGCGCTTATCATTTGGGTTCAGCGGAGCGCCCAACAGCGCCACCAATCTCTGCGGCGATGAGAATGCGTATCGCGTTGGTGCACGATTGGTTTCCGGCCTACCGCGGCGGTGAGCGTGTCGTTTCGAGTTTGCTTGGTCTATTTCCGGACGCCGATATCTTCACGCTATTCGATTTTCTTTCCAAATCGGAGCATGACACCCATTTCGGCGGAAGGGCTTTTAATGTCAGCCCCATGAATAACTGGCCGTTCGTTCGGCGTTATTATCGACATCTATTCTCACTCTGCCCGTTTTTTGTCGAACAATTCAATGTTATTGAGCACGATGGCGTAATCTCGTCTTCAGCCGCATTTGCGCGCGGCGTGATTACGCGACCGGATCAGCCGCATTTATGCTATGTGCACAGCCCCGTCCGCTACGCCTGGGATCAGCAGTTCGAGTATCTTGACCAGGCCGGCCTCAGGTTGGGTCCAAAAGGATTGCTGTTTCGCTGGATGCTGCATCGACTTCGAATATGGGATGTTCGAACTGCGTTCGGACCTGATTTGATGATTACCAACTCGACCTATGTTCGCGAGCGCGTACGCCACATCTACGGTCGCGATGCCGAGGTCATTTTCCCGCCGGTCGAAGTCCACGGCATGCCATTCTTTGAGCAGAAGGACGACTACTACGTCGTCGCCTCCTTCCTGGTGCCGTATAAACGCATCGACCTCATCGTGCGCGCTTTCAATAACATGCCGAAGCGTCGCCTAATTGTCATCGGTCAAGGACAGCAGGAGCGAGATCTTAAGGCCATGGCCGGACCGAATATCGAGTTTACGGGTCATTTGTCCCGCGAAGCTTTTCTCGGCAAGATTGCTCGAGCAAAAGCCTTTATCTTCGCGGGCTGCGAGGATTTCGGTATCGTCATGGCCGAGGCGCAGGCTTGCGGCACGCCGGTGATCGCCTTTGGACGCGGCGGGGCGTGCGACGTCGTGCGTACTCGAGAGAACAGCGTCGGCCCCGACCGGTCTGCTGTTTGGCCGGCAGACGATAGAAGCAGTAGTCAGCGCGGTCGAGGCATTCGAGGCACAGGATGGCGGGATTGCGCCAGAGGCCTGCCGCGAAAACGCGATGCGGTTCTCGGAGACGCGGTTTCACCGGGAATTTGCGGACGCCTGGGGCCGAGTGGTCGAAGCGAACAGACGCGGTATTCGGATTAAGCATTAGCATTTACATTCGCATTGTTTTTACATTCATATTTGTCAGGAGCGTAGCGCCGCCCTGCATGGCCCACACCCGCGTTTGTTGCTTGGATGGCTTTAGTCTGACATAGTATTTTCGTAATCGAAGCCTGCGAACAGGGCCATTACGTGACTTCTTCGATCGGAACGGGCCAACCTGACCTTGTGGGATGCGGCCTCGTAAACGAAGGCTTTGAGTTTAGTGGCACTGACGGTCTCGATCGCACGGGCGATGACGTTGCCCTTTCCTTTAGCGGCACCGGCGATCGACGTCCTGCCAGTACCGAAGCCGCTTGCGCCACCTTTGCCGCAGTGGATGATTTATTTGAATTCGAGGGCGCAGCTACCCTTTTTACTGGTCAGCAAAAGGTGCACCAACCACTCCCGGAGCGGGTTAGTTCCGAAGATCATTTCAGCGATGCGGGAGAAACGGGACCACAATTGTGGGACGCATTGGTAGCACCGCCAATGCCAAGGACTGCCCTTCAATTCGGTTGGGTTCTCAGCACTGCAGTCGCACGCTGTTCGATCGTGCGTACTGTGTCGCGCCATTCGATCTCTTTCGCGACAGAGGAAATCCATGAAACGTGTTTGGGTCGCACTTTTTTTCCAATTCGCCCCTCAACTTGTGTCATTCCTGATCTTTACAATCATAGTCAGACGCTACGATGTCCAACAGGTTGCTTCGTATGTCTACGCACTAAACATGTTCTACCTCATCCTGCCTGCCCTTAATCCGGCATTCGAGCAAATCGTCCTAGTACGTTTGAAGGATTCTCAATCGACCGGCGCAGTTCTCTCCTCATCGATACTCGTCATTCTTCTAACGTCCGCACTGTTCTGCACCGCTGCGCTCCTGTATTTTCACTTGAGCGCGAGTGGCCTCGATGCGTCGCGGATCTTTTGGGGGTTCCTGCCGGCATTAGTCGTGACCCCACTTAGCATCGTAATACAGTTGTTGCGTGTGCGAGATGATTACTCATCTCTGATGCGTATTTCTTTCACCAGCCTCATTGTGGGTGCGTCGGTTCGAATCCTATTGGCGCTAATGAATTCTTGATATTGTATGGATTGCATGCTCATTTTGCATCGAGCCTTTGGTGAGTTTCGCGTATGCCATGCGGCGCTTATCTGGACAAAAGGACGTGCGGGTTCTTTCCCGCCCTAGACCCTCTGTGGTGAAAGATCTGGTGCGCCTCGCACCCATGTTGGTAGGCTACGCGTTTCTCGGGGTGTTGTTTGTGCGCGGGCCGACTATGGCGTTAGCACAGCTGTCAAGCCCCACAGAGCTCGTTAGATACGGCATCGCTTTGCAATTTCTGGCCGTGATGCTGTCGTTTGGCAACGCGCTATTCTTCATCATTGGTCCGACGATTGCCCATCTCGAAGTTGGCTCGGAGGAATTCATCAGTATGTCGAAGGCGCTCTTTTTGCTGTCCTCGATCGTGAGCGTACTCTTCACTGTGGGCAATTTTATATTTGCACAATTGGCCGCTGTACTTGTTTTCGGGCCGAAAGCGTTGGGCATCGGACTTATGGCAACGGCTCTTTCTTTCGTCGGCCCGATGCAACTCCTCATGAACTTTCGAAATATTCTCACACTCAAGACCGGCGGATTTCAGCGCCAACTGCTCGCCCTGTTTCTGAGTTTTGCATTTTTGGCGGTCATGCTCTGGCTAACCGTTCCGAGATACGAGGCGCTAGGAGCCGCCGTTTCTCTCAGTCTGGCACATGTCGCGTGTGCATACGTCGCATGCCTCGTCGTGCCCCCGATGCGCACGCTGCTGCCCGACCTAGCGAGGTGTGGAATAGGCCTAGGCGGATGGCGAGATCTGCTGAAATGGGCGCAATACTATCTTCAAGATTGAGTTCGGGTTGTCCTTAGGGATTGTTGATCGTCTCCCATCAGGTGGTCCATGTTGAACGTTAATTTATCGGCATCGGCGCCTAGCCCTTCTCCCAAGGACTGCCGGGTTCGAGGTGCGGTCCTGGCTCCGACCGCAACGATCCATCCCCGAGGTGCCGTCGCCACGAACTCGGGACCATTATCGGAACGGATGTGCATCCGCGCAGGATGAGGAGATCCGCGAGCACATCGATGACATCCGTGGCTTTGAGCTTGCGTGCCACCCGGATTGCCAGGCACTCGCGTGTGAACTCGTCGATGACGCACAGCATCCGGAAGGCTCTTCCGTCATGGGTGCAATCACTGACAAAGTCATAGGGCCACACGTGATTGGGATGGTCCGGCCGGAGCCGCATGCAAGAGCCGTCGTTGAGCCGTAGACGGCTCCGTTTGGGCTGCTTTTGCGGGACCTTTAGCCCCTCATACCGCCAGATCCGCTCGACGCTTTCTTGTTCACCTGTCCACCCAGCCTCCTGTAGCAACGCCGTGATCCGGCGGTAGCCATAGCGGCCTTATTGACGCGCAAGAGCGATAATGTCGGCCCTCAGTGCGGCCTCATCATCGGGCGTCGTCGGTATCTTGCGCTGCGTGGATCGATGCTGCCGAAGAACCCGGCAAGCCCGCCGCTCGGAGAGATACCAAGCCCGGCTTTCACATGATCCACGCACGCTCGTCGGCGTGCGGGGCTTAGAAGTTTCCTTTGGCAGCCTCGTTGAGAATAAGCTTGTCCAGCGTCAGATCGGACACCGCTCGCCGCAGCCGGCTGTTCTCGGTCTGGAGCTCCTTCAACCGCTTCACCTGGTCGCCCTTCAGGCCGCCGTATTCGCTCCGCCACCTAACTTCCGTCACTCCGATCGTTCGGACCGCATCCGCAACTGGCTGGCCTTGTGCCGTCAGCACATCAACCTGCCGAAGCTTCGCAACAACCTCTTCAGCCGTATGCCTCTTCCTTCCCATCGTCACGTCCTCCTCCGTCAAAAACATACATCAGGGAGGACCACTTCAAAGGGGGCAGATCAGTCCGCGCGATGCTGGCCGCCCGCGTTTTCCTTTTAGAAAGTATCTTTAACGTGAGAACTTGTTCTGTTGTCCACGAGCGGCGCTTCGAATTTTTGCCATCTAATTATCTCCGGTTAAATAAGGATGCTGTTCGTAGCTGTTACTCCCACAAAAGGAAAGCTCAGGCGTTGGGTTTCCATGTCTGCTCTTACTCCACCATAAGCGACGTACCAGCTTTGGTAGAGCGTACAAATTTCCCTGTTATCGGCTCACAGGTTCCACCCTTCTGCGCAAGCTCAGCACGGATATGGTCGGCCAATCTGACCGCCAAGGCGACAATTGTCAGTGTCGGGTTCGCGTGCCCGCCAGTTGGAAAAACGGAGGCTCCTGCAAAAAATAGGTTGCGGATTCCGAACGCGCAGCAATGTTTGTCAACAACCCCATCGACTGGTTTTTCAGCCATTCGAGTGGCCCCAATGAAATGATAGTTTCCAGCTAGGCCTTCGCGAAGAGAACCTGTGCTAGATAGCCAATCGGCCAGTTCGGGCTTTCCCAACTTCAGATGATCGAATATCTCAACCAAAGCTTCAGCGAAGACCTTAGCTGTCTTCCTTTCAAGTTCAGAAAGTCGCCAATCGACTTCGGCCTGCCGCACGCCTAATGCGTCGATGTCATGGGCTAAGCGAATACGGCTTTCCCTATTTGGCTCCTGCTCAAGGTTGATAATTACATCTATACACGGATCGGGAAGTATTAGTTCGAAGGCCGAAACATACTTCTTAAAAGCTCCATTTATCGTGTTGCCGGCACTCAACAGTATATGCGCCATATCGCGGAAAGCAGAACGGGAGAATTTACGCCGTTTCACGGCCTCACGCAGACGTCGCGCGGCGGCCCATGCTGAGTTTTCCGGCGCGGAGTATTCCACGCACGCACTTGCATTTAATATCTTATGTTTTCGCTGAGCAGATTCTAAAGAGCAAAGCCCAATATATATTGTAATGGATACCTTGGGGGCCGACAGAATATGTTGAACGTTTGTTGTAACTTCAGTGCCTGGGCCTTTGTCGTTTTCAGCGAAAGTATTACCCCGTCCGGATGTTGAGCAAAATACCTGCCCAAATTGTCGCACTGATTTATCTTAGCCAGGAGAGGTGCAGGAAGATTGAGTGCCATTCGAGCATTTTCAATGCCGCTGCAGGCCAACACAAATACTTTAGATCGAACCCGAAGGACATTTCCGTTCAGCGACTTGAAAACCGCTTCTTTAATTAATTCGGCGTCCTCGCTTTCCGTCATTGTGATCAAATTTGCATGCAACACGCCAAATGTGTTTCGATCTCCAATAAGCTCTGGTCCATAAGAGCGTGCCCAATCAAAACTTGGTTTATATCCTAACGAAAAATACGTTTTCCAAGTTATCGGGAGGTCCCTGGAAGCACATCGCCACACATGGGGACGAACATCACCATTGTGGAGCTCAGGTATCTTTCGATTGATCGAAGCGAGACTTTCAGCGTCGTCTAACCAAGGCAATTGAAAATTTGAAAGCTTCTTGGCTCTCTCATACGAGGGCTGAAAAGTACTCAAGGCTGATCGGCCAGCCGAAGCTTTTACCCAGTCGCGCTTCTCGAAATCAATCGGATCTAATGGAACGAATTTTCCACTCCATCCGGTGGTGAAACCGCCAAAAACGCGATAACGACCCTCCGTTAAAACCATCGGGTGTCCGACGCTCGTTCCGCTATAGAGCGCCGAGTTTCCGGTTCCTCGGCGATCCCACCGCCCTCTGCCAAGCAAACTTTCAAGCCGCTCCCAATTAGCTCTTTCGCAACGGCGATTTCGGCCGGGCCAGCCCCACAACGCAGACGTCGACTTCGAATTGCAAAGGGCAAGCGGAAACTCGAAGATCAAAAAGCATAATGGATATCCCCCAGACAGATCGCACATTTTTTTTGTGCGGCACGCCGCTGCCAGGCTTTCACATGATCCACACACGCTCGTTGGCGTGCGGGGCTTAGAAGTTTCCCTTGCAGCCTCGGTAAGAATAAGCTTGTTGTCCGGCGTCAGATCGGACAGTGCACCTGCCACAGCTGGCTTGAAGGTTCATCAGTCTGATTGCTTTCTGGGTGAAGATCTGAAGCAAGGAAATCCCTCAGCGCATTGGGCAAACTGACTTCTAGACAAAGCGCTTGATCAATGCAGCGATGAGCCAAACCAAGGTCATGGCCCAGGCGAAGTCAAAAATAGCGCCGAGTAAAATTAGGACGTAAGGCCACCGCCTTATGAAAGCTGAGAGCTTCTGCGATCGGCTGCGCGGCGCTTTACAAAGAGATGGAAACCCGGCCGGGGCCCTCCACTCTTGGAAGATTGGGCGCCATCTTCGAGGGGCGTGTCTTTTTGATACTTGCCTATGTTCATTTGCTTTTAACCGATCAAGCGATGCGGGCGCATCAATGAATTTTCTCTGCAAGTGGTTTCATATTTTATTGCAACAAAAACATGCGGGGTGCGTTTCCCCAATGTGTGGTGAATGTTTGTGGTGAATGGGTTTGGTGAATGTTTGTAGTCAAAGAGTTTGGTGAATGTGGAAAAGCGCTTTTCGTAAAGTGTTTCGCTATGCAAGAGATTTCACATAGGAACGCGAATGCTCTACAACGTTCACCTTGTTTCGCGGAAATGATCCATGAGGCGTCTATGGTGCGCCGCACCGCCGCCATGGCGTGGCGTGGGGCGGGAGGCGTGTAAACTCACCTGCTGAGCTATGTAATGCTCTGGCGCGAAGTTCAGGCACCGGGAAAAAGCTTGAGGGTTCGTTTCAGATCGGATTGATTTGCGCTCTAATATCTTGATTGAGCGTGACCTTCCACTCTTCCGGATCATGCTCTATGCGGTCAGTTCAGCCCAGCCGCGGCTGGCTGGCGAGATAGCGGAATTCGCGCGGTTCATTTCGTCGGGCCGATAGATGTTGCGCAAATCGACGATCACCGGCTGCGTCATGACACTTTTGAGCCGCTGCAGATCGAGGGCGCGGAACTGCTCCCGTTCGGTCGCGAGGACGACGGCGCCCTCGGCTGCGCTATAGGCGATGTCGCAATAGGTCACCGCGGGAAGCAACGGCTTTGCCTGCTCCATGCCAGCGCGATCGTAGCCGCGCACGGTGGCACCCAGATCAAGCAGCGCCGTGATCAAGGAAATGTGGCGAGTAGCAGCGCGAATTCAATCCGCCCGGTTCTGCGCCGAGCGTGTGCCCACGTCGTCATTGGAGGCAAGCCGGCGCGTCATTTCCGGCACCCGCAGCGGTACCGATCAGGCCGATCGGAAACGGGCCAACGCGGATCGCAGAACTCATTTATTTTTGCATGGATGTCGTGATTTTGGCGGATAGGCCGTCACGATTGGTATTACTGATGGGCGGATGACCACGGCAACGAGTGCGACGCTGCGGCGGCTCCCGCTGCGGCGCCTCCCGCTGAATACCGGTCGGAAGTTCGACGCGCCGTCAGCCTATGTGCCATGAAGCGAAATGCCGACGAAAAAGTCTCGTTTGCAAACCGGAAATCTACAGCCCTCGCAGGCTACGCGGCCTCGCTTTGTCGGAACGGGGCACTGCGAACAATTAGGCGACTATATCGGCGAGGCGGCTGCGCGTTTCTGATATGCCAAGAAGCCAAGACCAACGAAGCCGATTAACATCATCGACCACGTCGCAGGTAGTGGCACCGCCGAGATGTCGCTTACCTCAAAAGCGCCAATTCCTTGAGCATTGGTCAACAGGGCGCTCGTGAATGAGGAGGATAACGTAATCGAAATTAAATCCCCCTCGTTGTCGACATTTGGACCAAGGTTCGTACCGGAGCTAACTGGGTTTCCCCCGCCGTCAAGGGCCTGCCAGTCGCCCATAGTATCGGTCGCGCTTACTGATCCAACCTTCTGGTTACCATTGAAAAAGGTGATGGTGTTCCCCGTATTTGGCGATCCCCAGAGCAGGTCAAAGACGTTTTCCGGCGTTCCGAATGTGAAGGTCGCAGTAGTGCTACTTCCGCAGCATCCCCCGCTCGTACTCCCGACGGCCATCCAAATATTTGTGGAGCTCATCCCCCAAGGATCTGTGCCGATGGAAGTAACGCCCGTCGACGTGGGCGCGGTCGACGTGAGACTAGCGCCGGGAGGCGTGAGGCTGGTAACAACTCCAGCAGGCGGGCCAGAATTGAATACAGATATGGAGGCCGCTTGCGCGGGGGTCAGCCCAATTACCGCGATAATTGCAGTCAATCCAATCATTGTCGCCCGCATGACGGTTACTCCTCCTGCAATCCTCAGTTGCATCCTCAACCCTTGCATCATTATACATCCGTCATTGGCTGCTACAAGGCCATTGACCGAGGCTTACTGAGAAAAAAGCATTTGTAAGTTAACCTAGGCCGTCCATTCCGAGGCAAAATCACGAATTAAAAACGCCATGCGCATGGAGGGCCAAAATTGCTGGGTTCTTCGCGAAAAGCTGTCGTTTCATCACAGCAACTAAGGCAAGCTCGCGACGCCCTCAAAATCGTAACAATTCAACCTTGAGATGTAATTCAAATTAGAGTGTGATCGTGACTTATCCTTGATACCAATCGTCGTGTTGAGCCCGTGTGGGAATCAAGCCAACGAGTGCCTCCGCTCAGTCGCGTTCGGGTTTCGGCTGTTGTCCTAACGGCCGCAGCGCGATCGCGTCGGTTTGAGTGCGCCCTCTATGCATCGCGATGAAGTATTCGACACCAATTAGCTAGGTAGAGGACTCATTCAAATCCACTCCGTAACGACCGCGACGAGTGCGAGTACGGCGAGATAGTTTGGCCAAACGATCGTATCGTGTTGCGAGGCGTCGCCAGTTCTTGAGGCGGCAGAAGAGGCGCTCGATGAGGTTGCGACGTCGATAAACGGCGCGATCGAGCGGGTAAGGCACAGTCCGTGTTGCGGTCGATGGAATGACAGCCTTGATGCGGCGGAATCTAAGCCAGTTCGCAAACTATCCGCGTCATAGGCCTTGTCTGCGATCAGGTGTTTAGGCGACGTGACGGCGCTCAGCAGCGGCACGGCCATGCTGATATCGGCGACATTGCCGGGCGTCAGCGCGAAGGCGACCGGTCGGCCAAAGCGGACATCGGCTGCTGGACTTTGGTGCGCAGCAATACGGGTAATGTATTACTCGATCACCTCGTCGGCGACGGAAAGCAAGGCTGCCGGCACCTCGATGCCGAGTGCCCGCGCCGTTTGCAGATTGATGACGAACTCGAATTTAGTCGACTGCACCACGGGCATGTCGGCGGGTTTAGCGCCCTTAAGAATATTGCCGCTGTAGATGCCGACTTGATGCCACATGTCAGCAACATCGGCCCCCATAGCTCATCAACCCACCCATGGCCACGTTATCACGGTCCGAATAAGCCGCGGGTATCCCATGGCGCGCCGTCAAGGTAGCAAATTGCACCGCGCGGCTGACGAAGAAAGCGTCGGGAGCGATGAAGAGAGCGTCGGGGCGCTCGCGCGCAAAGCTAGCAAAAACCGCATCGATCTCGCCCCAAATCCTATTGGTGCGCTCGACAAAATGGTCTTGGCTCAAGGCCTGGGCGATGAAGATCGCCAGACGTCGCGGAATGAAGAAGGCGATCGTCGCGCTGGCACGCCGGTTGGCCGTGATCATGCACCGCATCTGGGTTGACGGTACCGAGTCCCGGTGGACCCGGGACGTCGCAACGGCATGAGGGCCGTGCAGGTGCGCAAGCAGCGTCGGCGGCGCGGTGAGCCCGAGCATCCTAGCGGTCTCGGCGTTGATGATCAGTTCGAACTTGGTGGGCTGCTCGACCAGATTGCCGGCCGGGCTTCATTCCGCGCAAATTCTTATCGACGAATTCGGTGCCGCGACGATAAAGGTCCGGGAAGCTCGCTCCGACATCAGACCTCCTGCGACCGCCCTACTGGTGGGGCGGCGGATGCGCTGCACCCAGACGTCTCATTCTCCTGTGGGGTGAGCGTCAGTGAGAGCGCGACGGCGTTCTCCTTCACATGCGCCACGGCTAACCGGATTCAGGTATTGCAATCACGTTACCGCTGACGGTCCAGCGCAACAGCGGCCGCCGAACAACCGTGTGCTGCGCTAATTCGGGCAAGCGTTGGGTCACGCAGCAGACTGGCGCCGGGCCCGCCGAGCTGAGCCTAGGCCATCACCGGCATGCCGTGCTGTTCGCACCATGGCAGTAGGTCATGTTCATGCGACGGTCGACGATGCTGTAAGGGACCTGATTGGTCGCGCAACGGCGCCTCGCGGAATTTGAAGAATTCTTCCATTTGACGAACTGTGAAGTTAGACATGCCCCAGGCACTAATTTTGCCCGTCGCGCGCAGGTTTTCAAACCCGACCACCACTTGAGTGAAATTAGTGTTTCTGAACCTGGCCAGCGTAGAGGATGGAGATTGAGTGGCTGAGTGCCGAGACGGGAGAGGCCCCCTCGCAAGCGTGCGCCATGCCGTTTCCGGTCAGATCACCTGGCTACAGTTTGGAGACCAGAAATACGCGGAACGGTCGCGCTGACCGGCAATCACGTCGCCAATTAATTTTTCGGATCGACCGCGACGATAATCGTCTGATGTGTCGATCAACGTCATGCCGAGGGAAAGGCCAGTGCGCAGTGCTTCTTCCTCGACAGCTCCCGGATGTCTACCCTGTGCGAGACGGGGCAGAGCCTTGGCTAAGTGCCGGCACGACGCGCTTGTCGCGGAACCTTACCGTACGCCCGTTTGAAGCCGCGCCAAAAGCCGTTGCACTTGATTGCGCTGCAATCATTGTGCTGGCGATGGGGAGCGACGTGCCGAACGCTGCGCCGCCCAGAGCAGTAATGAATTTCCGCCTCGCGATGTCGATTGCCATCGGACCCTCCGGTGGGTGTTGCGCGCACTGCATTATTGCGAGTGATAGCACGTCTCGATAACGGGGTCTGTGACGTGCTTCCCTTTCCGAACGTCACGATCAATGTCCGCTTTCGGAGGCAAAACGGACGTCGCGGCAGCAATCGCAAAATATCCGTTCGAGCCCCCTCCTGAAGTGAAAGAACAGATGTTCAACCCGTCCTTTACGACAAAACCTCCCGGTGAAGGGACCGGACTTGGCCTTTCCATCAGCCATGACATCATTGTCAACGATGACACGACGTTCTTTGCGTTGAGCCCGTGGGGCCTAGTGATGCAATGTTGAGCATCGCCGCGGTCAAACTGATACTGCCAAAGTCATGACGATTGTGAGCGGCGAGCGGCCCGCACGTGCGTGGGATCGGCAATCTCCGGCGCGCCGGGTTCGTCTGTGCGGCCCGCCTGAATGGCGACCTCTGTCCCTAGCTCGGTCGCCGGTTTGACGCCCCAGATCAAACGAAACAACACGCTGTCGGGCTTGATGACGTAGAAGCTCAGGGGTATCAGGCTCATAAGCGCGAAGGTGACGCAAATCGATAGCCCGAAATCGAGGCCGAAGATTCCGGTGCGCGGCGGGAGGACACGATTGACGATGCCAAATATAAAGTTTTCAAACAGGATAACTTGGGCATAGAGCTTGCCGATAGTCGAGATCGCTGTCACGACGTGCGACGTCCTGCCGAAAGCCAAATAGATATACCTAAGGATCGGGTGACATACGAAAATGAAGGCTGCGGTGCCCATTATCATCAGGGCGATATCTTTATAGTTCGATACGACGCGCACATTCAGACGGTTGATATAGATATAGGTGTTGGCCGACCAATTCACGTAGACGAAAATACAAAGTGGTGCCACCAGCAGCGCGATCCACCAACTGTTGATCACCTTGATATTGTAATATTTGAATAGATAGCCGATGCAGACGGCGATATAGCCGTAGCGTACCAACGAAAACAAATTGTATTTGAGGTCGTCTGGTATTGCCAGAAAAGCAACGATGCTGAGAGGAAGCGCAATCGCCGGTTTGACCGGCAGGTAGTGCAGAAGACGAATGAGGATCACCGCCACCACATCGGACCACAGCAGCCAATAGCCGTTCATCGTCGATGATACGGTCTTGAGCAGGGTGACGTGAGTGGCGCCATAGGCATTGAAGACCGGCGTCAGCGCCAATGTTAGGCCGAGCCAGAAGCACATCGGCAGCAGATACTGTTGAAATTTGAACCTCACCACGTCGCGCAGTTTGGTTTGGCTCAGCTTTTCTGCAGCCATATAGCCGTTTATGGCCAAGTAATAGGCAAAAGCGAATATATAGCAGCTCTTATATATCGGATCCTGCCAGTAATCCTCGGAATTGATATAAACGTAGAATTGCAGGCAATGGCCTACGAGGATGAGCGCGATCGTGACGCCTTTCTGAAAAGTTAAAAAACTGAGGCGATCCATCAATTGGTCTCCCGTTGGCTGCCCGGCCGTCACAAGGGTTCGAGGCAACTCCGGTTCGAAGGACTATTCCCACAACTATGATTTAGACGTCAGATATTGCAACGATCGCCTTCGCCGAGGTCGTGAGGACGCGGCGTCGGACGCCCACGCCGGTGCGCTCGCGAAATACGCGCTAGAGCGGGATGGGACTAGTTTGGCCGTATCCGGCATTGGCGAGGCATTTGCGCACTCGGCTGCTGAGACGGTTTTGAGAATGGGCCCGATGGCATTGTAGGCGGCCTCGGTGGTTCGCTTTGCGGCCTTGCGCAGCCAACGTTTGAGTTTGGCGAAGAACTGCTCGAGCGGATTCAAATCGGGTGCCAAGGGTCGGGATCGGAACCTTCTCAATGTAGACAAGGAAGGTTTCGCCATTGATTGGCCCATCGATGAGCCACGGGGCCGTGATGCGATCGTGCCGCAGTGCGGCCAAGAAGGTCATGGTCTGCCAGCGGCTATGCGGCCCCTTGGCCTTGATCCGCTGACCACGCGGCGCCCAGCCCCGCAGCGGCGCCATATTGGTTTTGTCTAGATCCGCTCCCCTTATTGGATGCACGGCGCTTGCCGGATAACATCGGCACGGTCCTGTTCGGCAGCAATCAGCGTCCTTTTTTGTAGCTGAGCTTCTCGGTGTGGACGAAGTCCCACATCGCCGAAATTCGGATCATACTCCCACGCGCGGGGGCGTCCCTTATCAAGTCAGGTGAAAGCGCCAGCTATCACATTGCGCAAGGAGCTTGTCGAGAACCTGCCCGACCTGGCTACGTTGATTGAGCCACTGCTGATTGTCCGACGGGTGCTTCGTGAGCAGATCGGCATCCTGCGTCGCCGCTTGCTGGCCATCGTGCGGGACGATGACGTGTGCCGGCGGCTGATGACGGTCCCTGGTGTCGGCCCTGTGGTGGCGCTGACCTATCGCGCCACCGTCGACGTCCCAGCTCGCTTTAAGAACTCCAAGGCGGTCGGGGCGGTGTTTGGACTGACGCCATCCCGGCACCAATCCGGCGAGAGCGACCGCCCCGGTGGCATATCGCGGTGCGGCGACGAGATGATGCGGATGATGCTCTACGAAGCGGCCCAAATCCTATTGGTGCGCTCGACAAAATGGTCTTGGCTCAAGGCCTGGGCGATGAAGATCGCCAGACGTCGCGGAATGAAGAAGGCGATCGTCGCGTGGCACGCCGGTTGGCCGTGATCATGCACCGCATCTGGGTTGACGGTACAGAGTTCCGGTGGACCCGGGACGTCGCAACGGCATGAGGGCCGTGCAGGATCAGTGGCGATAGGAGAAAACCTGAACTCCGCCCAGCGGTGGAATGATGTCCCTCGCGGGACGATGGATGAGGTGAGTTCGTATGTCCGCCCGGATCTGTCGTTGGTCTGACGGCAAGGCCGCGGTAAAGATTGTTCCGCCTCGTCCTCGAATCCCATGATGGAAGGGATGCCGAGTCCGAAGAGAAGCACTAGCCCGTAAGCGACATCGACGTTGTAGCGGTGGGTAGTCTGAAAGCGCTTGACCCCAAACGGCCGATTAGAGAAGCGGACATCGCTGGGCCGAAACTATATGGCTGCGCTCGCTCTCGTCGCGGTCGTCACTGAGTGGATTTGAATGAGTCCTCTACTAATCTCTCGGGATTTTGAGCCGGATGTCCTTAAACCTCACGTCCATGGTGAAGCCCTGGTGCAGTTGTAGGGCCAGAACACCTTGTCGCAAGGCTGCGGGGCTGTGATCGATCAGATCGGTCATGAGGTGGTTATTGACAGCATAAGTGATGTGGGGGCCCCTAGCGATAAGAACGATGTCGTTCCAGCCGCCCGGCGAGATGACCTGCTTTGGCGCGTCTTCGGATTCTTTGAGCGACGTGTTGTGCCGATTATTTTGAGGATCCCAGGTCGTTGCCTCGCCGCGATTGCTCATCGTGCCGCGGTTGCCAGCAACTCCAGCCTCGTCATAGATCGACCCGTCGAATTTCATCTCGGCATCGAAATCGGCCTGATAACCGCCCACGCGGAAGGTTGTGGGATCAATGACGGTCGACCGGAACTGGATCCCGGAGTTGCCGGTGGGTGAAACAAACCGGTATTTGGCGTGGAGTTCGAAGTCCTTAACTGTCGCGCCCGCGAACACGAGGAAGGTCTGCTTTGACGCCTCCACGCTCTCGTGGCCACTGATGCAACCCTCCCTGACAGACCAGTATTCCGGAAGTCCATGCCATCCGGCAAGATTGCGACCATTGAACAGCGTTATGAAGCCGTCCGCATCCTGTTTCGGCAGCGAGGTGGTGTCTATGGAGCGCTTCAAGCGCTCCTGCGCGTCGGCGATCTGGCAGGTTAGCCCGAGAGCCATAATTGTTACTAGTGAAACTTCCTTGAACACATGCTCCTCGCTGTACCCTCTTCCCCTAAAGCGCAACATAGGCCTGCCTGTCCTATCGCCCCTTGGGCTCGTCTGGTTCATCTAGCAGAGGTGAGCTGTTGCGCTCTACGACTATAATTGGCGATCTGTGAATTCCGGCCCAGATCCCGCTTGTTGCCATCGAAAAGTGGTTCTGGCTCGAAGCTAGGCGTCGTTTAAGTTGAAATCCGCAAACGTAATTGAGAAGAAGTCACCCCAGTCGCGCTTGGTGAGAAACTCGCATTGGAAAACAAATTCGTCGACTGCTCGGGACGACTATCGACTAACCGAAAACAAATGCACTTCCCGTTCGCTGTGCAGATTGCTTAGCCTGAAGGTGGTCTCGGTCCGACGCTCGATGTTGACTGCTACGCCGATGGTGACGGTTTGGTTCCGAAGAAAAGAGTGAGGCTGCCCGACGAACAGCCGTCGCAAATGCAGAGGTCGCAAAACAAACCTATGGCCAGTCATCGCGACCTCTTCCTGCCCAGTCGCAGCAACGGTAATTAACAGGGCGCCTGGCGGCCTTTCCCGCTGCGGCCGTTTCGCGTACCAGTTCCGCATGCTCAAAAGCGTCGGACCAACTTTGGTTTGCTTCGTCATCGTCATGGCGCCGCTGCCCTACGGTTCTGCGGAACCCTTCTGGGGTGCGATCTGGTGTGTATTGTTGGGTGTTGCACTCTTAGTCGCGCCTGCAACAGCCACCGAAGGAAAAATTCGCGTGGCAATCCAGTTGCTTTTGCTGGCGATAGCGGCATGGTGCGCGGTGGTTGCCCTCCAATATACGTGGGTTGGATCACTGTTGTTACCGTCGGGACCGGGCTGGGATGAGGCCGCACGTCTTCTGGATGGTCAGGCGCTTGCTCCGAGAGTTGCTGCCTACGGCCAGATTCCTATTTTTGCGATTGTGCCGCCACTAGCTCTCGTGATGGCGTTGCTTGCCGGACTTGTCTTCGGAAGCGCGCCTTCCTTTACGCCGCGGATTTACAATTGGGTGGCGAACGCCGGCCTAGCCTATGCGGCCTATGGCATTTTCGCCGAACTAACCAATCCAACTATGCTGTTGTGGCGGCACAAGACGGCCTATTTGGACTTCCATCACGGCGACGTTCGTCAACCACAACACTGCGGCTACATTCTTCGGCAGCGTCACAGTCATCTGGTATCTTAGGGTTTTGCGCGAGATTCGCCACCGGTTCGATTTGCCACGCTGGCGCGATCTCAATTACGTCGCCAGAAAGCTAAGTGATTTGGAGACGGCGCAAATCGCCTCTGTGATCGCTTTCTTTGTTCTTCTGGCCACCACGTTTATGACGCGATCGCGCGCAGGTTCGCTGTTGACGATTGGCGTCCTTGGCCTGGTTAGCGTATTATATTTCAGTCACGCGATCAGAAGCTCGCGTCATTTGTTGATCGGCGTCGCCTTACTTACGATCTTTGGTGGGCTTGCCATTGACGTGGTAGGCGGCCGGTTCACCAACGAGATTGAAACGCGTGGCACCTTCGATGCGGGGCGAGCCGAAGCGTGGCTATCGGCACTCGCTATCATTCGCGACCATCCATGGCTAGGCACCGGCCTGGGCACGTTCGCAAGCGTGTTTCCCGCCTACCGCGCACCTGCCGGAGGGGTATGGGGGGTCTGGGATCATGCCCATTCGACCCCGACCGAACTTCTGGTCGAAATGGGGATTCCATTTGGCATGCTCGTCTTCGGTCTCTGGGCTGCAATGCTGGCGATCTTGTGTAAGGCATCCCTGAGCCGGATCGATAACCGGCTCTATGTGGTCATGAGCGCTGGTATCGGGATACTTAGTACATTGCAGTCAAGCGTCGATTTCTCCCTACAGATACCGGGGTTTTCAATTGTGTGCTGCGCTCTGATCGGAGCAGGTCTTGCCCGGGCACTGGCGCCGACTGAGCAGTTGCGGGATGTTTCAGGGGGGTCGAACACGCTCAGGTCGTCGGAGGCAAAGGAGGGGGCCCGGGGGGTTAATGTCGGGACACCGGCCGCCGCAACGAACCAGAACGGCGACTAACGAAACGAACCGCGAAAGTTTGCCATATTTTGCGATGCCTGGATGCACTGCGGAATGCGGTTTGAAACCCTCTGCTAAACGTGTAAAACCCAGCCTTAAAGCTCCCGGAAGACTTGGCTCGGGCGGCTATTGGAGTAGTCATGTTGCAGCGCAGCGAGCAGCCCGGTGGCCTGCCGTTCGAGACCCCCAGCGCAGCCGCAGCGCGCTCTTTTGATCTCGTCGACATGTTCTCATTTTTAAAGTCCAACCGGCGCGTTATTGCCGGCTGGACCTTTGTCGCCGTGATAGTGACGCTGGTCTATTGCTTCACCGCAACGCCCCTTTACACGGCAACGGCGGATGTAACTATCGATTCCCGAAAAATTCAGGTGTTTTCGAACACCCAAGGTGGTCAAGAACAAGTCGTCGGTGACAACCCGCTCGACAACGCACAAATTGAAACCGAGGTCGAGCTCCTCGGCTCCGAGAGCATTGCACTCGCCGTGATCAAGGACCTCAAACTTATCGACGACCCGGAATTCGTGAATACGGGGCCTGGCCCAATCATGCGGCTCGTCTCCGCAATCTTTGGCGTGAACGAAGACACCACCGCACTTTCTGACACGGACCGCTATCGCGTCGCAGTCGCTGCTTTCCGTGGCGCTCTTACTGTTCGGCGTCTGAGCGCTCACCTATGCGATGGAGATCTCTTTCCGCTCGACTAACGCGCAAAAGGCGGCACGGATCGCCAATGCAGTCGCTGAGGCTTACATCACTGACCAGCTTAACACAAAGTACCAAGCTGCACGGCGGGCAAGTATATGGCTTCAGGAGCGCATTGGCGAGCTGCGCGATCAATCGAATGCAGCTGCGCGCGCGGTGCAAGACTACAAAGAGCGTAATAACATCGTCGAAATGGGAGCCCGAGGTCAGGGGCTGCTGTCGAACCTTCAAGTCCAAGAAACCAATACTCAAATGATCCAGGCCACTGCCGCCACGGCAGAATCCAAGGCCCGTCTCCAGCGTATCCAGGACGTGCTGCAGTCGTCTACGCCGGGGGAGGCGGTCGGCACCGTCACCGACACCTTAAAGGACGAGGTCATTACTCGCCTGCGCCAGCGCTTTCTCGACGACAGCCAGCGTGCGGCCGAATGGACGGCGCGCTTGGGACCGAACCATCTCGCAGTCATCGGCCTGAAAAATGAGATGGCAGAACTGCAGCATTCAATTGTAGACGAACTGCGACGCATCGCACAGACTTACCAGAGTGACTACGAGATTGCGAAGGCCCGAGAGGCGTCCCTCCATTCCTCGCTCGGCCAACAAATTCGCGAGGTGGGAGCGAACGGTCAGGCCCAGGTCGATCTCGCCCAGCTCAAATCGACCTCCGAGACCTATCACAAGGTCTTTGAGAATTTTCTGCAAAAATATACCGAAGCGGTGCAGCAGCAATCGTTCCCGATTTCAGACGCGCGGGTTATTACGAGCGCTTCTACGCCGCTCTACAAGAGCTACCCAAGAACAACCCTTACTGCCTTGCTTGGTCTTATAGTCGGCGTGTGCGCCGGCTTGGTGCATTCGCTTATATTGCACCACTTTGACCGCGCCGTGCGCCGACCCCGAGCGGTGGAGGAACGGCTCGGCCTGCAAAGCCTCGGTCTTGTGCCAGCAATCGCTGCTCCGCAGCAGCGGACGGGCGAAGGGTCCAAGCTCTTGATGGCCGTGGAACGTTTTGTGCTGGCACCGCGCTCGCTGCGCAAGCGGCGGGAGTTCAGGCGCAGAGCCTGACCCGCAAGGTCTTGGAAGATCCGTTCTCGCATTTCAGCGAAGGGCTGCGATCGATAAAAACTGCACTCGACGTGGTCGGCGGTGACTCGCCCGATGAAGAGCCTCGGCGTGATCTCTGCGATACCAGGTCGAGGCCGAGCCGATCTCCGTCAATTTGGCCAACATGATCGCCGCCAGCGGCAAGTCAACGCTGCTGATCGACGGCGATATGCGCAACCCTCAACTTCCGCGACGGTCTCGCAGCGGGTCCCGATCATGGCCTATCGAGTTCATCGCAGGTGCGCGCACTCGCTTGCCCAATCGACACGTTCAGTGCCGCAAAGCCCCCTGTGCTTTGTGCCAACAGTGCTTCGCCAGCGAATCGCTCACGCCGGGGTCACCTTATTGCGTCCGAGCGCATGCGCGGGGTGCTGACCGAGGCACGCCGCGAGTATGAACATGTAATCATTGACTTGCCGCCGCTAGGCCCGGTCTCTGACGCACGCGCCTTGGCGTCGCAAGTCGATGCCTTTATCATGGTCATACATTGGGGCCATACACGCTTCGACGTGCTTGAGGAGGCGCTGAACACCTTTGGTGCGGCGGCAGACAAGATAGTCGGGGTCGTGCTTAATAAGGTCGACTATCAGCAGCTGCGCAATATGGAACCGTACTCGTATAACTACTACTACAACAAGAGCTACGCCAAGTATGGCTATGCGTACTCGCAGGACTCATTCGATACGCTTTCGTTCGCACCCGCAGACAATGTGGTCGGCACAGCGCAGCGAGTTTCAATGACGAGCATCCTTCTTAGGTTATTCGCAGTTCTCAGCGTGCTAACGGCCGTCGGCATCGCCATGGCCCAAGCCAGGACGGCCGTCTACGGGACCATCGCCGAGCGCATTTGGGAGAACAATGATTATTCCCCAAGCCGCATTCTTCATGCGCTCGACGATACCTCCATGCTCTCACCAGCACTCGCTTGCGCCACCGGGACCGTCGTTGACCGCGCGGCAATCGCCCTGCGCGTACTGGACAACGCGTTAATCGTTCATGGCGATATTGATATTGCGGCGGCGCTACCCATTGCGTCGAAAGCGGTCGATGACGGGCTTGCCTGCCGGCCGCTTTCCGCCCAGCTCTGGCTCGGCCGCTTTTGGGTGCAAGCCCTGGCCGAGGGCTTCCATCCGGCGCTGCGTGGCTCATACGATCGTGCGATAGCGACGGCTCCCTATGACGGCTGGATGATGCGATTGCGCACGCAAGTCGGCTCGCGATGGTTTTATGCTCTGAACAGCGATGAGCAACGCAAGTTCTTCGAGGACTTACGATATACCGTCGATATGGGTTTTTTGGACGATGCATTTGTCGCCGTCGAGCGGAACAGCAATCAGCCTGACCTGCTAAAGCGCGAAATCGACCAGTGGCCGAAGGGTACACGCAATCGCTTGGGCAATTCCTACTTTCGAAGGGCGTCGATCTGAAGTTGGCGATCGATTTACAGCTCAAACCCTGGCAGCATTATTAAGTCGGTCATAGCGTCTAGCTGGTTCCGATTTTGCCAAAATCGGTAAACTCGATCTGATTTTGCACCTAAGTGAGTTAGAAGGTAATTTCCTGAGAATTCTCATCTAATGGGAGATGACCGTTCGCAATGGCCTCGACATGAAGCAGCTTCTCCGGATGGTCTCGGCGCGATTATTCATTGCCACTGGAATATCAATTTTCGCTGGAGGCGGTCAGTGCTTTAGCGCCGTCAGCGTCGGCGCTGATGATTTTTTGAGCTCTCTTGGTGTCAATACCCACGTCGATCAGGGAGTATCTGGCAGCTACTATATCGAGCCTTTACGGTACTTGGGTGTTCGCAACATCCGTGACGGTGGACGCAACTCGTTACAGACGCGATTGATCAATCGAGAAACCGGCGTACGTCTCGACCTCCTTAATAATGGGGGCGACCTTGACTTCCCGATCGCGACCGGCAAGGCGTTGGCGGCGTCTGGCGCGCTAATGGCCTTCGAAGGACCGAACGAAGCCAACAATTTTCCGATTACCTACAATGGACAAACCGGTGGCGACGCAAAATCCTGGGCGGCGGTCGCGCAGTTTCAACAAGCACTTTACGCCGCTGTTGAGTCGGATTCGGACTTACGAGGATATCCGGTCTTTGCGCCCTCCGAGGCGGGAGGCGAGACTGACAATGTTGGATTGCAGTACTTGATAATTCCCAATGGGGCGGGACAACCTTCCCCGATGGAACAAAATACGCCGATTATGCCAACCCTCACAACTATGTTTCCGGCACCCAGAATGTCATGCAACAATCAAGCCTGGAATGCCGCAGATCCTACGCTGGATGGTCCTTCAGATGAACTTTGTGGAGTACGGAATCACTTGGCGTCATCATTTCCGGGGTTACCCAAGCGATGCTCTACTGACGCTACCACGCGTAACTACCGAGACAGGCTGGGGACTCGCTGCACGATAAAGAGAAAAAAGTAAGGGACAGTATTGGTGAACACCTACTTGGCGCAGTTCAAACGAGGCTGGCGCTACACGTTCATCTATCAGTTGCGCGACGGGGAGGGCGGCGATGGGCACGAAGGACTTTTTAATTCGAACTCGACACCGAAGCTCGCCGCCACGTACATTCACAATCTGACCGCGATTTTGGCCAACAAGACGCCTGTGGTTCCACCGGGTTCTTTGGACTATTCCATCACTGATCAACCTGCCACGGTGCATGATCTACTCATTCAAAAGAGCGACGGGACATTCGAACTCGTAGTTTGGGATGAAAACGTCGGAGGCAGTGACAATGTCACGGTGAATTTGGGCCACCCCTATCCCACAGTGAATATCTATGACGTTACCGTTGGCGCCCTCCCGACGCAGAAACTAACCCATTCCAACTGCATTCCTTTGAAACTAAGCGATCACGCTTTGATTATCGAACTTTCAGACTGATCAGTTTGACCCGCTTATTTTTCACCAAGGCGCTTTCCTATTCAAGGTCGCGGATTTGAACGCAACAAAGCGACGTAGCGAATTATAGAACCAAAATCAAGCGGCTTATCGGCAATGGTCTGTAAACGGCAGATTTGTTAGCCGAAATGTGACCGGGGTCGATCGTTACGCGTGGGAAATCCTGAGGGCGATGGACGCGCTAATTAGCGAAGGCCATCCGATGACCGCCGGACTTGCGCTCCGGATTCTCTGCCCGCTCAGAGCCAATAAATCCTCCACATTCGCTAACATTCAACTCAGGCTGCTACCAAGCGGGCCGGGCCATCTCTGGGAGCAGTTCATTCTACCGCGCTAATTGTACGGGACCCTGGAGTTTGTGCAACACGGGTCCCCTAGTCGTGAAAAAGCAAATTGTCTGCATTCATGACATGAACACGAAGTTCGACCGGAGAGCTACAGCTTGGCGTTTCGCACGGCCTATCGCTTTCTTGAGCCAGCGCTCGGACGGCGCGCCCAGCGGATCGTCACGGTCTCCATTTCTACGGGAGACGATGATTCGGTTCGGTTTTACCCCGGCCAGGGGGATAGAGAGTGATTCACGACGGCTACGAGCATGCTCTGGAGTGGAAGGCAGAACGCTCGTTGCTTAGCAGAGTAGACCTTCCCAGTCGCTTTTTGCTTCTTGTGGGGAGCAAAGCACCGCACAAAAACGTTTCAATCATTTATTCGATTGCGGCGGATCTCGCTGACAAAGGCATTGATGTCGTGGTTACTGGCGGGAAGGATAGTGTTTTTGCACATGAACACATGGGTCAGCTGCCGCCTAATGTGAGACACTTGGGGAGGGTAAACGACGACGATCTCGCCTTTCTATATCGACACGCTTTATGCTTAGTTTTCCCCTCAAAGACGGAGGGCTTCGGTTTGCCAGTCCTCGAAGCAATGGCCTTGGGCTGCCCGGTCATATCGAGTGACGCGGCAAGCCTGCCCGAAGTGGGTGGGGACGCAGTGCTCTACGCGTCGCCTTTTGATGCGGCGGAGTGGCTGGCGGCGATAGAAAGAATTGCGGACGATCCAAACCTGCGGTACAGGCTCGCCCAGGCAGGGCCACAAAGAGCAAAGGCCTTTTCGTGGCGGAAGAGTGCGGAGAAGTATCTCGAATTGATGACCGCTCTCGATCATGGCAATCGTCAAGCAGGACGATCTGAATGAACTATCCCTGCTGTTGTCTTTTGGCTCCTGATCGCCTGGAGCACTGTGGCCGCCGGCCGCACCACCTTGTTGGTTCTGATGGTCGCATCAATGCCCTTCGCCAGTTTGGCATTGCTTCCGCCCGAAAGCGCGGCTGGAATGTCAATTTTACCGCAATCGATGTTCGTCGTTATCTTGATTCTCAAGGTTCTTGCCCCAGAGGTGATAGCTGCTATCTCCGAAATTCATGATCAGTTTTGCGGCTTCCGACAACTCGGGTGTCTCGTTCTTTTCTTGCTGGTCGGCATTGTGGCGACGGTCATCATGCCTAGGCTCTTTCAGGGTGAAGTCATCATTGTGCCGATGCGCGCGAATAAAGCGGCTGACCTCCTGAGCCCGATACAGGCGAATTTCACGCAGTCGGGCTACATGGCATTGTCGGTTATGACCACCATGGCTGTAACGTTGATGGCGGACGATCCAGGGTATGCGGGGATATTGCTGACAAGTATCCTTGCTGGCGGGCTTGTTTGTATCGCCACCGGGCTAGTCGATTTTGCGGCCGCGTCAACTGGGATGGAGAGCTTGCTCGAACCTTTCCGCAATGCTGGGTATGCCTTCCTTGTTGACGTAGAGCTCGCGGGTGTGAAGCGGATTGTGGGTCTTACGCCCGAGGCTTCCACGTACGGCGCTCTCTGCGTGCAATTTGCCGCCGCGCTTGCGCTTCTTCGAAATCTCTATGCGGAAGGCCGTCAACGCATCCTAGCCACGATCGCAACCATTGGGCTCGTGCTTATGGCGGTTCTATCCACGTCCTCTACTGCCTATGCGGGGCTATCAGTTTTGGGATTGGCATATGCAGCGAACTGGATTCGACGGGCGGTTATGTCCTCACCGTCAGGCCGCAGTGGACTCTTATCGGAACTCTTGGTGGGGGTTGGTCTGATCGTTGCGTTTTTGGTCATCTTGATCGTTCGCGCAAATATGCTTGATCCACTGGTTAATCTGATTAACGAGGTGATATTCAACAAGCCGAATAGTTCGTCGTTCTATGAAAGATCTTATTGGAATTCCGTTGCCTGGAACGCGGTAAACTCTACGTGGGGACTGGGCGCGGGATTTGGATCAACTCGTACATCGAACTGGTTTGCGTCAGTCGTTAGCAATACGGGACTTATCGGCGCAGCACTCATGGGAATCTTCCTGGCTCAGACCTTTAGTAGGCGTGCGACTTGGCGAACGCCGTTAGCCGTGGAAATGCTGCCCGCACTTAAGCTTTCGTTACTCCCCCCTTTATTGATGTTGGGTATTTCCGCACCGGGGGCTGATTTTGGTCCGTGGGTTGGGTTTTTGTTCGGTGCGATCGCCGGTATAGCGGCGAGCCGTAACACTTACGGTAATTTCGCTGCAGGTGCGCCGATGTCCGTTCCTGGCGGAAAACGCGCAACAGTTGGGCGAGCGTTTGGCCAGATTATGCGTTCGAAAACGACGCGTGGTTGGCGGCGAGCGAGGCTGGACAACCCTACATGGCAGCCACCGACATGAAGCTGGGCCTTGTGATTGCGTCGCGTGGTCGACAGGATATCCTACAAAAGGTGCTGATGAACCTACTTTCACAGCCCAGGATACCAGATGACACCGTAATTTCTGCCGTGGATCCAGCGGATATTCCAAAGATTAGCTGCGCCAACGCCAACGTACGGGCTGTGTTTGGAAGCGTTGGCCTAACGAGCCAGCGAAATAGGGGGATATCTTGCCTCGTTGGAACAACGGACGTCATCGTATTTATCGACGATGACTTCATAGTGGGTGATGACTATTTCCTCAACATGGAGAAGATATTCGAGCAGGACGACACAATCATTGGCGTGAACGGTGATGTCGTTGCTGATGGTGCGAATTCGCATGGCCTGACGTTCGACGAGGGCCTCCGATTGGCTGAACAGTATCGTAAGATGAAAAAATCACCGCCGATCATGCAAGACATTTTGGGCGCGTATGGGTGCAATATGGCATTTCGGACCGCCAGCATGGGATCAGTACGGTTCGATGAGCGCCTGCCACTATATGGATGGCAGGAGGACTTGGATTTTTGTGGCGCCTTGCGCGGCGCCGGCCGCATCGTTAGAACAAATCTGGTTTGGGGCGTCCACCTGGGCACCAAGCGTGGCAAGGGAAGCGAGGTTCGGCTGGGGTACTCGCAGATCATAAATCCGGCCTACATTGTGCGTAAAGGTAACATGTCGTTTGCGTTTGCATTCCGCCTTGCTGCGCGGAACTTCCTTGCGAATCTGGTTAAGAGCGTCCGTCCGGAAAGCTATATCGACCGTCGTGGTAGGTTGCGGGGCAATCTAATCGGCATGTTTCATTTAGTGACCGGTCGGTTCACTCCGGAATACGTTCTGAAGCTGAAATAAGGTTAGCTCGTTTGCGGTGTTGCGATGGTGGCGCATTATTCTGACCGCCGGGCTTCCAACAAATGATCGGTTGACCGCACGCGCTTTACCCTCGTGTTGTAGATGGGCACGTCGAGACCGACGGAAGGTAAGACGATGCAAGCCCGTCACAGCGAAGGCGCAGCGCGTATGCGGTGGTGCGGCTGCAAAGGAAGCGTTGATGGTGAAGTGCCATGATGAAGATGACGCTTAGTTTGAACTTAACCTGGTCGTGTGATAAAAAGGCTTGATTTAAGATTTAGCCCTTCGGAACACCGGGTATTTTCTGCTCACGATGCAGCCAATGGCTCCTTCTGGCGAGTTTTACTGGTGAGTTTAACGCCTGATTCCGACATTAGCTTTGGCGCAAAGCGACGGGAGATGACCGGTCCCTATCGGGCGCGGGATGGATTGCTCGTCAGCGCCCTCTACGCAATTGATGCCATTGCGCGCCTCCTCCCTAAGCGGCAACAGGAATTCAGCGTCTGGCCGAAAATTGCGAATCCTCGTAGCGAATTGGGGCCATCTCGGCGACGTGACAACTATTTTGCCGCTACTGAAGCTCTTGGAGCGTCATACACGAGTCCAAGAGCTCGGCGTGCTGATCGGAAGCTGGTCCCGCTGCGTGTTGGAGGCGAGTGATATCGCCGCGAGAGTTCACGTCATCGATCACTGGGCTCTTGATCGAGGCACCAAAACAAGAGCACGTAAGGTAGCGCAGTACGTTGGACGACGAGCATCGGTTATGAACGAGCTCCGTCGGTGCCAGTACGACATGTCGATTGACACATATGCATCATTTCCGTCGACGCACGGCATAATGTATGAGGCATCAGTCCCCATCCGTGTCGGGTTTACCAGCGGTGGACTTGGTCCGTGTCTTACGCACCCATTCGACTGGATACCCGACGATAGATCCATGATCGATCATCAGCTCGATTTGTTGAAACCGCTCTTGGGCGAAGAGTTCTCCGAAGTCGCTGCCCGCCTCTTATCCCGGATTTGAGTCTTCGGTGCGGGAATGTTCGGTTGGTGTTGGCGGAAGGGCTTACATAGTGATTTATATGGGCCCGCAAAACATCAGAGGATGGGTTCCTGAAAAGTGGATTTTGCTTGCTACTGCACTCAAGGCCAAAGGCTACGAGCTGGTTGCAACCGGAGGATCAGGCAGTGAGGTGGACGCGGCTCGCGTCTTGGGTGAGAAGATACCAATGCGAAATCTTGTGGGTCGATTGTCTTGGAAGCAGTTTGTCGCGACATTGGCAAACGCTGCCGCGATCGTGACGATCGACTCGGTCGCGGGGCACGTCGCGGCATGCTTCGGCGTACCGGCGGTCGTTTTGGTTGCTGGGCGGCAGCGCATCAACTTGTGGCGCCCGAACCACGCTTCTGTTACTATGCTTACGCACTCTGTCGGCTGTGCACCGTGCAATAGATCGAACGGCTGTGCTGCCATGGCTTGCGTAAGATTTATAGACGTTGAAGACGTCTTGTCATCGCTGCAACAGGCCATGAGAGCGAGGCATACCGGTGCGTCCGGGAATTACCCCGCGGATGACTTCTGACAATTAGGATCGCCATTGTGACGAACCTCATTGTGCTTAGTTCTAGACGTTTTGACTACGATTTCAGACGATACATGGTTGAGGCCGCCGCAAAAAGCGGTGCTCGTGCGCTCCACGTGAAATGGGCCAAAGAAATTGTTCTAACGTTTCCAAATGGGACCGTTGCCAAGAGAATGCCGCTGACTGGATCGATTAAGCCAGTCGTTGAAGCGATTTAGCAAACGGTTGGCGATGAAGGCGGGATCGTTTTGAATTCGCTTGGGCTTCAGTGCCCGCAGGATATTCCGGCTTTCCGCGTCGCATTTCGCCGATGGTTGTTTGTATTCGATGTTTTCGACGAATTGTCCTACGACGCGAAGGGGTGGGGATGGGCCAAATACAAAATCAAAGAGCTCGTCCATCTCGGACATTCGGACTTTACAATCGTACTCTCACCTGATTTAGCCAAACACTACCGAAACGCACAGCACCTAGATAACGCCTCGCATGTCCTCCGTGTGCCCAATATTGCTGCTGATGGGAAAGCAATTGGGATCATCGCCTCAATGAATCCCCGCGTCGATTTTCCCCTCATTGCACGCTGTGCGATGGCGTTGCCAGAATACCGCATCAAAATACACGGACGCGTTCACCATAATGACCAGCTGGTCGGCGACCAACTTAAGGACCTGCTGGATCGCTACCCCAACATCACTTATGAAGGGCCGTATAAGTCGTCGGAGTTGGATGAGATATTAAGTCGATATCGATTTGGCCTCGTGCCATATTTCGCTAATCATCCGCTTACCGCCTTCATTAATCCCGACAAGTACTACCACTACCTTAGCGCTGGAATGGAGGTCTTGACTCCTCCGTTACCGCAAGCTGGTCGCCTTAAAGCGTGGCTGCATGAAATCGACGCTGATACAGATATTCGTGCTGTCGTTACCGGCGCGCTTACCGCCCCTAAAAATCCCGGTGATTTGTCGCGGAACTTTTCCTGGGATGCCCGTTGGGCGACACTATGCGAAATGACAGAACCGGCCGTTCGTCGTCGCCAGAAACTTGAGCATGGCTGGCCCAGCATGTTGCTCGACGCGACCGATGCGCTCCGTCAAAGCAAAACCATGAGAGCGATAAGCCAACCAACAGATGATCAACATAACGAATAAGAAGACGAGAGATGATTGGCTTGGAGTGGAAGGGTCTCGTCGGAGCGGCCCCCATCGCACTACCCTCCCGTATTTGTCCGGAAGTGAAGACCGGAAGGTACACTCACGAACTAAAGTACGACGGCGCCCTCGGACCGCTCACTATCTACAGATTCAATGTGACAGACCCACTTTTGCCTGTCCTTTCGGGCGTCTGCGAGATTAGGGGCTCCGCGCGCCCACTTAGCATTATTCAGAATCGTTTGGGTAAAGGCGGACCAAGCCCAAATATTAGCCAAATATAATTGGATAGAGCACGCCGAAGTCTAAATATTAAGCGGATACGTTAAGGTAAATGAAGGCTCTACGCTTTCGCTGGGATAGGAAGTTAGCTAACCTCAGCAACGTCTCATCGCCGCATGTTGGCGTTTCTAAATGTAGAGCGAGCCGTTCAAAAAAGGGACGGCGAGGAAACGTCGCGCTTGGAAGAGTAGAAAAGGCTCAAACGCGATGGAAACGGACGACCTATCAGAGAAAGTTCGGACGGCCTGGGCCTGCGAATTGGGTCCAGCGGCTGCGGGGTCGGTAACATGGCGCGATTCGGGCGGCGACTCAGTTCAGATGATGTCTTTCATGTTGGAACTGGAAAGAACGATCGGTAGATCCGTCCCTTTAAGGTTGTTGTCTTTGGAAATGACGCCGGATTTGTTCGCTCGGGATCTAGCGGCGGTATATCGGAGCGAAAGGATAATTACTGACCGGCGTGATGATTACCTCCCTGTTGTGTTTCTAATCGGAAATGACCGTCCGGGGTTAGCGAGATTCCGTGCCGATTTGGAAGGTAGTATACGCTTCGTCATGATCGAACTTCCGTCGTGGCCCGACATTATCAACACGAGCCATGAACGGCTGGTCGGTGACACCTTAAGAAAGATACGTGAATTTGGTAATATGAATTCGTATCGCTTGGTGGGCTATTCCTTCGGGGGCTTCATTGCATGGGAAACCGCGCTTCGGCTTCTTGAGGCAGGATGTTGTATTGAGTTTTTCGGTCTGTTCGACACGCGTGATCCAAACCTCATTGCCACCTTTGAGTTGCCACCTCGCGGAGCGGTCGGATGGCTTCGGAATTTATTTTTACGGCCGAGAAAAATAGTCTCTGATGCAGCGTGCGAACTCATCGAACGCGGACCGTTGATGCTCGTCGACCTCATGTGTCGGATGACTAGCTTGTTTCCCACGAGGAAAGCACTGGATCTAAATGAGAGATTCTTTCAGGCCTTCAAAAGGAGGTTCCTTAAAGATTTCGTATTGCGGCCGCTTGCTATTCCAGCAGTTCTTTTTCGATCAGGAGAGTTCGGTTTGGAATCTCCCGACTACGGCTGGCGGGCGCGGTGCCCGCAGCTTTCAATTGTCTCTGTCGGAGGCGGCCACACACTGGTTGATGAAGAAGGCAGCCGAAAAGTTCTTTGTCAAAGAGTTATCGATTCTGTCATCGGAGCGGCAGGTATGAGGCAGCATCATGTTAAGGACGCTGCTTCAGGGCCATCTAACTCGCGCTATGCTACTCGCCAGAATCGTTCCATCCAACAGGAAACTCATCATGCTAATCAGACGACGGCGCACCATTCAGTGGTCGCGAACACGGTCGAGGCACCGCTGCAGCCATCCGATTAAGCAGGCCAAAGTGTACTGCGTCCTTTCTTGATCACTTGATGTGCTCGACGAAGGACTGGGTGGTCAGCTGTGCGAATGGACGTAGGCAGGGACTGCCGAAAGCCGGCGTCCAACACTCTCGCCGATCTGTAAGAATATAGGGCCCTCCTAACGCAGGCCACGTTGGTGCACATTTCTGCTTCGATCGAGCAACGATTAAATCGGATCTTATCCGTTGGTGGATTTATCGGCTGGTAAGAGTGCAAGCCACATTTTGACGTACGATTTCGCGGTTGATTTTGTCCCGTGCAGTGCGAGGGATCGTATTGACAAAGTACCAACGCTCCGGAATGGCCTGTCGCCGGATTCGGCCTTCACACCACGCCTTCAAGGATTCCGGTGTTTCGGTGCTCGCGCTAGCAAGCCGTACCGCAATTGAGACGATCTCGCCACTCACTGGATCTGGCTCGCCGAAGCAGCATGACTCCTGAACGGACGGATGGTGATCAAAGAGCGCTTCAATATCGGCCGGATGAATTCTTGAAGCCGGCTCGATTGATTTCGTCTTTGACCCGCCCCTTGATGATTATTTGGCCGCTGCCGTCAATTATCCCAACATCGCCGGTTCGGTACCAGCCGTTGGATAAAACGGATTTAGTAAGATCGGGCCGTTGGAAATAGCCGAGCATGAGCGCGGGTGTTTGCACAACTATCTCTCCCTCGCCCTCGGAGGAAATGGCTTCATCTCTACCGCAAATTGCCGCGCAACCGCCCCAAACTCGTCCAACTTTTCCGTCGTAGATTCCGTCGTCCGATGAAGCACCTGCGATCCAATTCGAGGCCTCTGTAATTCCGTAGCAATTGACGACTTCGCAGCCAGCCCAATCGACTATACTTCGCCACAGAGTGCTCGACAGCGGTGCAGAACCCACATGGATTCGTCGAAGCGTGCCCTTTTTTGGTCTTTGTGTTGATCTCAAAGTGAGTTGCCACAAGAACGGGACAGAACTCAAAAAAGTGACATTATGTTCATCAATGATCTCGGAAAGGGCCTGCGCAAGTGGAAGTCCAAGTGCCGGCATGAAAACGGTGGCGCCCGACATGAATGGCGTGAGGAGATTGCCAATCAGCCCATGTCCGAAATGCGTAGGAAGGGTCAGCAACGACCTAGAAAGAGTACTTCGGCCAATCACTTCTGCATTGAGAGCGATCCTGGCGAAAACCGCGCGGTAGCTCAGGAGAACGCCCTTCGGCGCCCCTGTGGTACCCGACGTGAAAAGCAGCAGGGCGGGGTCATCCAAATCGCCCTCGGTCTTAGCCGGTGCGTATGAGGCTGACGAAGCAACTGAAAGGTCGATCGTCCATTTCTTAATATTGTCGATGGATGGGCCCCCTTTGATTAATACGGCGCCAGGCTGCATGAACGAAATCAAATTGCTCAATTCGCCTGGTGTGAGCATGGGATCGAGGCACGCCGCCGTGGCGCCGCATGCCCATACAGCCAGCAGATCGATAACGAAATGCGCGGTCCCGCTGTGTAGGATGACGACGATCGACCGCTTGGATATGCCATTTTGACATAGAACGCTTGAACGCTTTGCTACCTCTGCCTCAAGTTCTTTCGACGACCAATGGCGTGCCTCCATAAGATCAAATATGCTTCCAAACCTGCCCGTCACGAGATTCATCACTGATCCTTTGGGGTGCCGACGCCACTGTCGTCGATGGTGATTTTCAAAGTTCGGAGCAGTGGAGCCTGTCGAGTAAATGAATTCAGACAAACCATTGCGGCATTTAACCCACTAGCAACGCTCGTCGCGTCCTGGTGCAGCAGCATACACCCTACGTGCCATGGTGGATGCTACCGGAATGAATTGGCGTTATCAGGCGTTTCACATGGTAAACGCAATATTACTTCAGCCGTCGCTTCTCGGTTTCGTTGGAGCGGTGGTGTCCAAGAAAGCCGGCGCCAGCTTACCCCCAACTTTGGGGACTGGGACGGCGGCGGCTTGGAGGGACACCGATCTACAATAATATCCCTTTTGCGTCGTAAGCCGGTCTTCTACTAGTTTCGCAGTTTGGGGTGAGATTGAAAGAACTGGACATGTGTAGCCTCTCGATATTTGAAGCTCTTCAGACGTTCCTAGCTGGCACACACAGCATGCAAAAGAAAGGCGAATTAGGCATGCGGATCGAAACACTGGGCTCTCTGGAAGCAAACGCGACACTTGACACGGATCTTGTCATAATAGGCGGTGGTCCGGCTGGCCTGAGCATCGCTCGCGAGTTTTTCGGGACCTCAACGCGTGTTCTAGTCCTCGAGAGCGGCCGGTTGGAAGAGGACTCTCGATTTACCGATCTTAATGCGGTGGAGAGTGTGGGCGAGCCCAAGAACCCAGCCCAGATTCAAAAGCGAATTGAATTCCATGGTGGCGGTTCTGCCTCCTGGCTGCATGAGTTTGAGATGTTTGGGGTGCGTTGCCGGGTATTGGGCGGCTCTTCTCATGCATGGGCAGGGAAATCAGCGGCATTCGATAACGTCGATTTCGCCGCGCGGGACTGGGTTCCATACTCGGGATGGCCTTTTGGGCTTGACAGTCTTGGAATCCGTATCTCGACCGTGCCGCTGAAGTGCTTAACCTAGGGCCTAATTGCTATAACGGCGAGCTATGGAATTTGTTGAGAATTGATCCGCCTCATCCCCAGATGGATCCGAACCTGTTCGAATTTTTCTTCTGGCAGTTCGCCCGTTCGCGCATCGACACGATGGACCTCATGCGCTTCTGGACCGAGTTCGTAACGTTCGATGCGCCCAATGTACGCGTGTTGCTAAACGCAACCGTCACCCGTATCGACACGAATCAGTCTGGATCGGCATTCGAAAAACTCGAAGTATCCACAATTGACGGTCGTCGCTCGCTGGTAAGAGCAAAGTCCGCAGTTTTGGCGGCAAGTGCAATTGAAAATCCGCGGTTGCTGCTTGTTTCTAACAGTATTCAGCACAGCGGATTAGGCAATCAATACGACCTTGTCGGCCGGTTCCTTTATGGATTACCCGGCGAAAGAATTGGTCAATTTAAGGCAGAGGATTGCCCCGCAGTGGTGAAGCGCTTTGGTTTTTACAGCCTCAAGCATCGCCACAGCGCGCACATGTACATGCATGGATTGGTGCCAAGCAAAAAGCTTCAGGAGAGGGAACGGCTGCTGCATTGTGCCGTCTATATGATAGAAGAAAATGGTTTACACGACCCCGGGGAAGCGGTAAAGCGCCTTATGCGCGCAAAAAATAACAGTGATGCGAATGTCTGATTCCCTTGCTATTGCATCGAGTCCCAGTCTGGTGGCGAAGGGAGTTCGGATGCGCCTGTTCGAAAGTAATGCCGTCCCGGAGCGGGTCAAGAATTTCGTGATCAACACGATAATTAAACAATTCCCCAATTTCGTGGTGCGCGAATTTCAAAGCCGCGGCCTTCCGCACAAGCTTTCCGGTCTCGTTATTGATGGTATAACCGAGAACCGACCCGATCCGGGAAAGCCGAATTACTTTGTCCGATAAATCGGACGCATTGGGCGTACCAATGGCGCGCGTCAATTGGCGTGACGATAAGGAGGCCCGTCGGTCACTCACGCGGATCGGTCATCTCCTAGCGGGTGAATTACTACGTACCGGACTTCCGACGCCGGTTTTGGAGAACTGGGTCGTCGAACAACGTCCCGAAGAAAGCGTCATCATTGATATGGGACATACTGCCGGCACAACGCGCATGTCAGACAACCCTAAATTGGGGGTCGTAGATGCAAATTGTAAAGTTCATAACGTGGCGGGGTTCTATGTGGCGGGAGGATCCGTGTTCCCGACGAGCGGACACGCCAACTCAACCCGGACTATCGTAGCTCTTGCCATTCGCCTCGCCGATCGAATTAAACTCGATCTTGCACTTATCTGACCTGCCACGGGCCATCGGTCGAATTAATGCCGAAGATCGCGGTCCGGGGGCCTTTGCTGTTCCTCTGCACCGCGGCCGACAATGCACTCACCCAAATCCGCGAAATCGACGCGACGGGGGTCGTACGGTGAGACCACCCATCCCGGTTTATTATGTGTCTGTCGCGTCATACATGCTATGGATGAAGACCGGTGCCGGCGGAGCGCCCGCTTCAAGGCGGCCATAAACGATGGGAAACTCTACGCCAGGCACGGTTTCGGGGTGGCCACCACCAAGCGCCTCGAATCGGCACCAAGTATCGCAGCCATTTCATCGTTGCCGTTTCGCTCTGCTGATATCGACTTCTGCCGGATGTATCGTTGCAGCGACGAGTTGGGATGACCCGATTTTTGAGCTAGATGCGGCTGGAATTAGGGCGACGGGCCGTGAGGCGGAAACAGGTTTTATCGTGCTTACGGATTACACAGCAAGAAAAGAAGCGATAGCTGCCTTTCCGCAAGGTATCGGACCGTTCGCGATCAGCTCGTCGGTGACGCCAAGCTTGTCGATAACGCTGAGTTCACCACCAATCGCTTCGCAACTGATGTCGGTGTTCCCCAGCCAGGGCGCTCCTGCCCCTGTGAGTTATGGCGTGAAAGCAAACGGACCGACAGGAGTGGAAGCAGCGCGGCACCGGACGGACCTACGGAAACTGGCGGAATGCACAAGCGAATCAGATGTGTTCGTGCAGCGCGTGTATATTATCTCAGCTGGATACCCGACCCATGTTGATGTGGTGTGGGCGTGTTCCCTTAGTCCTTTGCGTTTGGAGACAGACGGGAGGGTTAGCAGGTACTATTCCGCCTCTGGCTACCCCGAGCGCGTTGGCCCTAAGTCGCGCGCATATTGATGGGGCCGCCGATTCCGAGGGATCAGAAACTCCGGTAATTGTAAACTCCGTCTTCTCGAATTGCTGTTAGTTGCTCAACCATGGCGTGGTGCGGCGAAAGATGACAGACGGGGTCGGCGGCGCGGGCGTCGCCGACGACGAAGGGAAGGCTTGGCAGCGGCAGCCCCCAAAATCCTTGTCGCGACGGATGCAGGTTTTGCAAGGCTCCTCCATCCAGCCGGTGCCGCGGAACGCCATAAATGCCGGCGAAGAGTGCCAAATGTCCCTGAGCGAATATTTGTGTACCGTCCAGAATTCGAGACCGGGAATGACCTCGGCGGCGTGGCAGGGTAGCAACTCCTGGCCAGCCGGTGTGACGTTAAGGGAGCGACGGCCCCAGCCACCGACGCAAGGTTTCGGATAACGTGCGTAATAGTCCGGCAACACTGCATCGATGACGATACAGCCAAGATATTTTTGCCTGAGCAATTCCACCTGCTCGTAGCGCTCGCTCCACCTGTTCACGCAATGGCATCAACATGGAGCGGTTCTTCAGCGCCCAGCCATAATATTGTACGTGAGCGATCTCGACACGCGAAGCGCGGAGGGACAGGGCTAACTCGACCATCTTGTCGATCCGGTCAATATTCGCGCGATGCACCACGATGTTAATGGTGAGCGGAAGTCCGAGATTGACGGCTGCGCAAGCGGGAGCGCGCTTGCGCGCCGAGGCGCCATCATAGCCCGCAATATGGTCAGCGGGTTTTTCCTCGGTGTCCTGGATCGAAATCTGCACATGATCGAGGCCGGCGTCGGTGAGGGTGGACAAAGTGTGCGTCGTTAGCCCAACCGCGGAAGTGACGATATTGCTCTAAAGCTCAGCCGCGCGCGCAGCCTTGACGATTTCGGCTAGATCACGTCGTGCCGCAGGCTCGCCGCCGGAAAGATGTACTTGCAAAACGCCGATATCCGCCGCTTCGCGTAAAACGCGAGCCCGAGGTTGCAGTGTCGAGCTCTTCCTCACGCTTGTCGAGTGTGAGCGGGTTGGAGCAAAATAGGGACAAGCGAGAGGACAGCGGTGCGTCTTATTGGCGAGAGCAAGAGTCGCAATTCGGCGGAGCGTTTGAAGCGGCTGAGGCGCGACAAGCTCCAGCAGCTTCTTATCAGCCAAAAACGAAGCTGAGCAATTTCACGACGTCGTCGAAGATCTGCTCCCGCGGCGCATTGAATGTCTTTCTGCAAGATCGTCCACTATTGCTTGAACCGTCACCTCGCCTGTGCATCGTTTAAGGATCTCGGCTGAGATCGCATCGGCCTTAAACATACGCTCGGGTGCAAGAAGCAACCATCCTCCGTGCGTCTCATTGTGCGTGAGTTGAACACCACGCGGTAGGCGCGGATGCGCACCGGGGGTTACAATTGCCACATGCTGGTCACTCATTTGTCATCCGGCACGAAGGCGCCCGGCGGCACGTGTTTTGGTGCCACGTAAGCGTGATAAAGTGCATCCAAAATAGCCCAAAGCACATGGCATTTGAACTCAAGCGCGGCCAGCACTGCCCGCTGGTCGTGCACGGTCGCTGCATGACGCTGGGCATAATCAAGCGCGAAAGCGGCATCTCGCTGCGCCTGCGGTGGGCGCTTGTGGAAAATAGCTCAAGGTGTCACGCGTGATAAAATTATTGTTCGCCAGCATCCCAGAAATGCTCTCACCGACGATAACCGGTGAAAACATCTCTGTGAGTGAGGATGCGATGGCTTCAAGAACTGTCTTCTCGCGGACGAAGTGCACATAGGCTTCAACTGCAAAGCGCGTAGCGGGAAGCAGGCCCCTCATCGAAGTGACGTAATCGCGATCGAGCCCGAGCCCGTCAGTGAGCTTGAGCCAGCGCGCGATGCCGCCGTCACCTTGGTCCACGCCGTCGTGATCGACCAAACGCGAACGCCATTCGCGGCGCACGGCCGAATTCTCGCACCGTGCGATCAGGCTCGCGTCTTTAATCGGGATCATTGCTTGATAGTAGTAGCGGTTGAGCGCCCACGCCTGCACCTGACCCTTAGTACATTTGCCGCTATGCAGAAGGACGTGGAACGGATGCAGGATGTGGTAACGCCGCATGCCGATGTCGCGCAGCGCGACCTCGAGTTCGGCAGGCGAAAGAAACTTCAAATCACTATCTCCATGCCGTCTTCTGCTACTTGCCATCCGGCAGCCTCCGCTACCCACCGTTCGGCTGAGCCCTCTACCTGGATCGGATTGGTGTTGTTGATATGGATGAAAATGCGCCGTGCCGACACTCCGCTGAGTGCTTGCAAGCTACCAACCTCACCGTCGATCGGCATATGGCCCATGCGATATCCCGACTTCCGTCCTGTTCCGTTGCGAAGCATTTCATCGTCGGTAAATAGTGTGCCATCGAATAGCACGGCGTCGCAGCGGTCGAAGCGCTCGAGCATGGCGGGTGTAACCGCCGCCGCGCCGGGCATCAAAATCAGTCGGGCGTCGTCCCGTTGCAATCTCGACAAATCCCGACTGGGCACGCGTTTTCGATGCTGATCTCCGGATCGTCGCCTTCGAGATAGAGAGGCGGTTTGCCCGGTACCAAGAACAGGCTTGCCTCGATATTTCCAGCCAGGATGAAAGGTTCATCCGGATTGATGGCGCGTCGTGTCATCGCCGAGAGCGCACCAAATATAGCGTTGGCGGCAACCACCTGGTGACTTGCCGGCGTCGCATAGAGCGTAAAGGGCGTGCCTTCGCGCAATGACAGTAGGCCGACGATTTGGTCGATTTCGGCACCGGTGAGCACGACGGCGTCGATTGGGCTGCCGCGTAAACCCTGCTGCGGTTGCAGCGCCGGCGTTCGCCTGAATTTGCTGGCCGAGATCAGGCGAGGCGTTGATTAGCGTCCAGCGGCCATCTCCGATGGAGACCGCAATGCCAGTTTGTGTGCGCTTTGTCACACGCGTGTCGCCGGCCCTAGCGAGTGCGCAAACCACGCAGCGGCAGTTCCACTGCGGAAAAGCACCTCCTGCTGCCGAACCCAGTACAATGGCGACGAGGCGGCTCATCCGGGCGGGGGCGCTTTAACTCGCCTAGAAAAATCAGAGCTCAGGCGGCAGATAGCCGTTAATCTCAAGGCCGATACAGATCTCGATGAGGATCGGAGTGGTCCATGCCATAACGTCTTCCTTTCGAGCGTTTTTACCGCTGACATAACAAACACTAGCGAAATACAGCCCCGCTGTCATCAGGGTTCGTCATGCCGACGAAAAGGCTCAGTGCGGATGGTGTCGGCAGGCGGCCCGCTGTCGGAAGCACGCGGCACCACCCATCCCGGTTCATCGGCGGCCGTTGTGTCATACATGCTATCGATGAGAACCCTGCGCAGAGCGCCGGCATCAAAGCGGCCATAAAAACTGATGGGAAAATCTACGCCAGGCACAACTTCGCCGTAGCCACGAAGCGCCTCGATATCTGCACCGAGCATCGCAGCCATTTCATCGTAGCCGTTTCGCTCTGCCGATATCGAAGCTTCTGCCGAATGCCTCCGGGCAGTCGAGCGGCCCGAAAACGGAGCATACGATGATGCTTAACTGGTTGTTCAGCCGTCAACTTTACTTTTTCACCAAAATTCCGCTCATCTAATTCGAGCTAGTTCGCATGCTTGAACGATGCAGCTGTGATGTATAGCGTTTCCGAGTTGGAGCGACGTGGAAAAGGATAGTAAGTGTGAGCTTAGGTAGTAGCGTCTATTGCACGGGCAAAAAATTCGCGAAGCAAATCGTACTGAAATCCAATTTGCACGATTCCTATAAATTTTTTGATAAAAAGTGCAATTTGGAGAACACGGCCCGTTGTTATCCTCGCTGGCTATAAGCAACCGCTGTGGCGCATGGTGTTTCCCAGACTGGAAAAGGGAATTCCGCAGGAGGACGAGTGTTTGCCGAGTTTCAGCGGGCAAGTTCGATCCGACTCTCGCGGATATCGCCCAGCGAAATCATTGGAGCTACCTCGCGACTAAAACCAACGACGTCTCTCTTGTTCAAAACGTCGCGATCAACCTGCACAAGAGTGCGGAGACTATCGTCAAGATCGACGAAAGATATATTCGTCGCGCCGGACACAATTCGCGATACGTGTCCGCATACTTTCATGAGCTCCGCGCTTCGGGGGTTGTTGACCCGGGATTTGTCGCGCCCATGCTAAATGTCAACGGCGTGTGCTATCTCGCTGTTTTCTTCCCTGAAAATATTGGGCTTGCTCGGTAAGCTCAGACCGAGGTGGGCGCTTTGGCGTGGCCCGCATTGCCGCAGTGGGGGTCGCGGCGACAGACAATGTTGATGCAGCTCGCTGGATCTGGGAGCATACCTCGCCGCTTGAAGACACAATTGGGAAATTGCACCATACTCAAAGCCCGGAGCTGCTGGCGCCCGTTCAGTTCAGCATCGGCCTGATTGTCTTGAAGCGAAGCCTTCTGGTGATCTTATCTGTGATTTTCCCAGTTAGGCGTCACTTGCTCGCGATAAAGCAGACAACGTTTGGTGCCGATGAAGAACACATTTGCAAGATGGCGACAGATTAAAATCGTCTCGGCCCGCGGTTATTCTGCGCACACACTCTTGCGGGGCATTTTTCGTTCCACAGGCAATATCAAGGAATGCTGCGGTTTCTTCAGGAACGGCCCGAACTGTTTTACCCGGTTCATGGCTAGAGCTTTTCAGTCGGGGTTTCAATGCAGATACCGGCCGGGGACCAGCCCGAAAATATCTTGAGAACCAAAACCCAAAAAACGAATTCGGCGGCTTCCACCGGAATGATCTGAAAAATTCGAGAATGCCAAAACCAGTTCTTGTAGTTGGTGCGGGCTTTGCCGGTGCGTGCTATGCGCGCACGCTGGCGGACCGGGGATTAGCGGTCGTCGTTATCGACAAACGTGGCCATATCGGCGGCAACGCCTACGATTTTATTGACGAAAACGGATTGCGCCGCCACCGTTACGGTCCGCATCTTTTCCATACCAGCAACGAGCGTGTTGTGAAGTGGCTGATGCAGTTTGGCGAATGGGCGCCTTACGAGCATCACGTCCGGGCTAAGCTCTCAAGCGGTCAATTTGTCCCGCTGCCAGTGAATCTGGATACTGTCAACGTTATATTCGGCAAATCCTTCACGAGCGCGGACGAAGTACAGGCCTTCCTTAAATCGATAGCAGTCCAGAATGATAGGCCGCGGAACGCCGCGGAATATCTCTATTCACAAATTGGTGTCGAACTGACGGACCTCTTCTTTCGACGTTACACAAAAAAGATGTGGTCCATGGACCTAGAGGAAATGGATACGGCGATCGTCAAGCGAATTCCAATTCGATATGATCACGAAAGCCGTTACTTTCCCAATGACAAATTTCAGATCATGCCGAAGAACGGCTACACGTCAATCTTCCAGAAGATATTTTCGCACCGGAATATAACGCTTGAGTTGAACAGGGTTTTCGACAAGCTCATGGAGCCGGATTACGAGCATGTCTTCAATAGCATGCCTATTGATGAGTATTATGATTTTAGATACGGGGAGCTTCCCTATCGATCAATCCGTTTCCATCACCGCAGCGAACCACACAAGGTTGACTATGCCTGGGCCACCACCAACTTCACCGATGAGGGCTCACGTACTCGCGAAACATATTGGCATTTCTTCCCAACCATTTGGTCGAGGAGTTGGGACGCTATACATGTACAGAGGAGGAACCCTGCGACTATCGTGAAAACAATCGCGAGCGGTACTATCCAGTGAAGACGGCCGATGGTCGTTATGATCAAGTCTATGCGCAATATAAGTCGCTTGCGGACGTTGAGGCGCACTTGACATTCGTCGGCCGCTGCGGGACATACAAATATCTCGATATGCATCAAGTCATTAACCAGTCTCTGCTGGGAGCAGAAACTTGGCTTGCCCGACGTATCTGAATCGGCTGACCATGTCGTCTGGTCGATGCGCATGTGCTTGATCCGATGCCCTGAGCGGATTGAATGACGATCTTCTCAAGAGAGACGAGATGGTTCCCGATGGATCCCAGTTCGCAAAAGGTAAGGCATGAAAGCGCTTTAAGTGCGCTTATCGGAGCTCTCTACCGCGGTTTCTTTTACTACGGCCTGCTCGCGAGTTTTTCGATCCTGGCGGTCATTTTCCTGATCGGCGGATGCTATCTTCTCGTCCTTGGCGGTTCAGCTTATTACGTTTTGTCCGGGTTCTGGCTTTGCTTCACTACCTATCTCTTTCTGCGGCGTGATCGGACTGCCGCTCTCCTGTACTTTGTCTATTTCCTGGCCACCTGGATTTGGGCCTTCTTCGAAGTGGGAGGTTTTAAGGGCTGGCTTCTGTTGCCCAGGGTCAATGTCGTGTCGGGCATGATGATCGTCATGGCTCTGCCGGTCGTGTTGCGGCAGCTTGACGGAAATGCTGCTCATTGGACAAAATTCACAACCGACGCGGCGTTTGGCCGGGTGAACCAGCTCTTAGGGCATCTTCTGTCGCCTCGGCCGTATCTTCTAGCGTTGAGTGTTGCCGTCATCGGTCTTGTATCATTCGGCGTTGCGATTTCGTCCTTCGATGAAATCAAGCCTGGCGAGTTAACTCCAATACCTCAGGCCCAAACCACGGCTGTCCTGCCGACGGGGGCGAATAATGGGGATTGGCATCATTTCGGACGCACGCTGGCTGCGACGCGATTTTCGCCCCTGCAACAAATTACAACTCAGAATGTAGGCCAGCTGAAGAGAATTTGGGAATACAAGGAGCCGGAACCCGCTCAAAGGAATGAGAAGCCCGGTACGGCGTTAGCTGAAGGCCCGCCTGGTCGTAAGGACGAGGCCACACCGCTAATGATCGGCGACAAGATATTCGTATGCATGTCGGACAACGTGGTCGTCGCGCTCAATGCGGAAGATGGCCAACTGATCTGGCGTCACGACCCACACGTCAATTCCACAGGGGTTTATCACCAGACCTGTCGCGGCGTTGCCTATTATGAGCAGCCGGCTTCCCAAGCCTGCCCCAGCGCATTCTTACGGCGACAACCGATGCGCGTATGATTGCTTTGAACGCGGAAACTGGCCGGCCATGTGCCGATTTCGGGCACGACGGCGAGATTTCGCTCAAGGACGATATGGGCGACGTGGAGCCCGGCATCTATTACACCACGTCACCTCCGACCGTGGTAGCAGGAGTGGCGGTCGTCGGCGCTTGGGTGACTGACAATCTGTCAACCAACGAGCCCTCGGGCGTCATACGGGCATTCGACGCTACGACGGGGAAACTAGCCTGGGCTTGGGACATGGGACGTCCGGAATCGGAACCCGGTGCCCCGCAACCGGGGCAGATCTATACTCGCGGGACACCCAATGCCTGGTCGATTTTCAGTGCCGACGAGACGCTAGGCTTGGTCTTTGTTCAGACCGGCAATGCCACTCCCGATTTTGTCGGAAGCTATCGCAAGAAAGAGTGGGAAAAATATTCCAGCGCACTGGTCGCGATTGATGTCAAGACTGGCCGGGTGCGCTGGTCGTTCCAGACGGTACACCACGACCTCTGGGATTATGATTTGTCCCCTCAGCCGGCTCTGGTCGATCTACCAATTGGCAATGAGAGTGTTCCGGCGGTCGTCCAGGCCAGTAAACGCGGCGAATTCTTTGTTCTAGATCGACGTAGCGGTAAACCAATTTATCCGGTTAGCGAAAAACCTGCTCCTCAAACGGATGTGCCAGGCGAATGGACCTCGGCTACCCAGCCTTTTGGGACCGGCATGCCCTCGCTAGCCGGCCCGATTTTACACGAGAATGAAATGTGGGGCATTTCTCCGATTGATCAACTGCTGTGTCGGATCGAATTCAGGAAACTACGCTATGATGGTCCGATGACGCCGCCATCATTGCGGGGCTCCATCGAATTTCCCGGGCCAATGGGAGGAGTCAATTGGGGCGGCGTCAGTATTGATGAAGATCATGATCTCTTGGTCACTCAATCTATGCGTTTAGCCACTGTGGTTAAGCTATTCGCACGCACGTCGCCTGATGATGACAAAGGACCGAAGGACTTGCTGCCGCAAAAAGGCACGCCCTATTTTGTCACGGAGCTTCCGTTTCAATCGCGCCTGCGCGTTCCTTGCCAGCAACCGCCCTTTGGTCTTTTGACGGCGATCGACTTAAGGACAGCCAAGATCGTCTGGCAAAAGCCCTTTGGTACGGCCGAGAATTCCGGGCCTCTTAACTTTAAGACACATTTGCCGTTCACGATCGGCGCTGCGCCTGACATCGGCGGACCAATTTCGACGCGTGGCGGACTAACCTTCATCGGAGCGGCGACCGACAGGCGCTTGCGGGCGATCGAGACGCTTACCGGCAAGGAACTCTGGAACGATCTTCTGCCAGAGGGCAATCAGGCCACACCCATGACCTACACTGCACCGAAGTCTCACCGACAAATCGTCGTGATCGTCTCCGGCGGCCATGTCGACTTGCAAAGGAATGTGGCGTCGCATGTCATTGCTTATGGACTCGCCCCTTGAATGCGGAAGCAACCTTTTCACCCAACGCCGTCTGTTGGAGAAGGGTTGTTACGAATTGCAATCTCCGCCTTCAGAGTTTTCGCGCACGGCTTCGTCGATTCCCGGTGTCAAGCAATACGTCAAGACTGCGCCCAATATGGCGGTGTTCGGCGCCACGGGGTTCGGCCGCGACTTGCGCTAGCGTCAAGTCATTGGCCTAGCTGATGGTGATCTGCCCCCTTTGAAGTGGTCCTCCCCGATGTATGTTTTTGACGGAGGAGGACGTGACGATGGGAAGGAAGAGGCATACGGCTGAAGAGATTGTTGCGAAGCTTCGGCAGGTTGATGTGCTGACGGCACAAGGCCAGGCAGTTGCGATGCAGTCCGGAACGATCGGAGTGACGGAAGTTGGTGGTGGAGCGAATACGGCGGCCTGAAGGGCGACCAGGTGAAGCGGTTGAAGGAGCTCGAGACCGAGAACAGTCGGCTGCGGCGAGCGTTGCTAGCCGTTGCCCTAAATTTTTTCGGAAGACCGGCACAAATAACGGCGTTATAGTCACGAAAAGTGCAATCCAGTCGCGAAGAGATTAGGAACATCACCGCATCACCGACTCTGCGATCGGGCAGAAATCAGTTTGATTTGCGCGTCAGCGCACTACTACAGAGTGCCCCTTAGCGGGCTGCGACACTCGGAGTACACGGCTCCGCCGACTACCTCGGTGCGTTCGAGGCACTGCGCCGTATCTGTCACCGGACCGTCGACAGTAAAATCATATCCCTGTCCGCCGATGACAAGCGCATAGCGGCCGGGCAGCAATGTCAGCTGAGCATCTCCGGGATGTACAGTGATCATTTCCGGATTATTACCGATTGGTGATACTCTAAACTCATACGACTTATTTCTCACGGCCCATTGATCTTCGACGTTTGTCGTCTTTGGTGCTCCGTTTCCAGAGAACTCCATCGCTCGTGTCACTTTGGCTACGACCCTAACGAAGACCTCCATAGGCGCACTTGAGACCAAATCCCGTCTGAAAATAACGAAACTGAGTTTTCCGCTCGGAATTGTGACGTGGCTTGGGGTCTGGATCATCGCCGAAATCGCCACTCGGGGATCCGGGATTCTCATTTGTAATTGATTAAGCTCATAAAGTTTCCCTTCACTGACCGCATATACTCCGTATGCAGTGGGCAACGGAAAGCCAAGCGCTTGAGAACTGCTAGCAGACTTTACCGCAGTCGAGCCCACGGCAGTGGAGTCTACCGGAGCGTCTGTGGGCGCGTTCGACGCAACCGAAACTGCCGGCGTAACCTGCGATTGTGCACCCGAATAAGTTACGACTAGTTTCGGAAACAAGTCCGATCGTGCAAATACCATTCCGTAAATTGCAATTCCGATAAGACCTGCCACGGCTAATTCTAGCTTTCGCGGACGATTGGTCCGCTGGGGTTCTAGTTTCCGACCAAATGTCGGCTCCCAGATTTCGATGGGGCGCAGCGGTTCAGGCGGAGCGAAAATCTCACGCGAGAACTCCCCCGATTGAACAGGAACAGGCAACGTATTATCAGGAGGCGTATTTCGACGGACAGTAGAGTCCGGTTGATCGATGACCGCCACCGCCGATGCGTCGGAAGGGCTGACCGGTTCCCCAAGCAGCTGGACATCGAGACGAGTGGCGAAAGCAGCGTTCTCGCGCTGCTGGGACAGCCTTTCCGCCTCTTTTATCGCGATCTCAAGATCGACAACGTATTTTTGCAATCCGCCACCGCCGAGCTCGCGATAGTTTGACAGCAGCTGTTTTCCAAGGCTAACGCGCGTGACATCATAAATGAGGCTGCGCAACCGAGCAGGGTCATTTTGCGTGTCCTCAATTGCCCGCAGAATTAGAGCAATGTAATCGGACACTATCGTTGGTTGGCCAGCCATGCCCCGCTATCACACGTGATCAATTCGTCTCATTTTCGGCAACTATAAGCATCAGCCCGGACGCCAACAATGGGGTTCGACGATGCATCGAAGTCCTTGTTCCCTTTTATCCCCTTTTTGGAGTTCGAAAACAATAATGACGGGACAGTGCTGCATACCAAGTTGCAGCAATACGCTCGTCCGCTAAGAAGACATTGCGAGTACTGTCTGCGCGACGCGGAAATCTAGGAGTTTAGCAAGTGGCGAAGACGATGAGACCGGGATTGCGCAGCGACCTGCGGCTTGGGGAAAAGCTCTTCTGCAATGTCGGCGCTGCGGCGGCCGAAAAGTGCAAGAGCGATAAGCAAGGCGGTCTCGCCAATGACCAGGCCGCCAAGAAAACCACAAACAAATGATGCCCACGACACGCTAATGCCCCCCATACCATACCATTAGGCAGTCGGAATGGGACCGCGCTGAGGCTAAATCAGGTCAAATTTAGGCTTGGATTTTCTTAAGGCTCGCCCGCGACTGATTTTTCCACTTCGCCACTGTTCGCGGAGCGAGGGCAAAAAGGCTACTCAATTAATCACTTGCTGCCGGAACTCATCCCACATATCGCGGCACAATCTTACTCGGCGCCCCCGCCCCGCTCTTATCGAATGTCAGATAAGCTATCATCGCAACTCTGAAACGTACACAGCGAAATTGGAGCAGGTGGCGATCGAACTCAGCCGTGCACCCGGTTCATTTTTTGTGCTTGCGTGCCCGGAAAACCGGTGCCAGCATTCGGAATGTTGGACAGGGAAACCCTCCGATAGCGCGTTGACGAACAGCGCGTGGATTGACCGATAAAGTTGGAGAGCGCGTCATTGACTGTCTGGTCAGTCGCGCCGTTCCTTTTATAAAGAGCAAGTCGGGGTAGCTAGGATCGGAGGGGTCCGATTGTTATGGTTGGGCAAAACTCTTGCTGGCGCCCATGGCGCGTAACACTTAAAATTGCGGACGCCCTTCGCGCCCCTCAACCGGGCGGCACGACACTTGAACCTGCGGACGCCGGAACTTCAACAGCAGAGAATTTTTTTCGATGCGCATCGCGATCGTACATGAATGGCTCGTGACATATGCCGGATCCGAAAAGGTCCTAGAGACAATGCTTTCAGTTTATCCGCAGGCAGATGTCTTTTGCCTAGTAGACACTATGCCGGCTCCTGTTCGCACCTGGCTTGGCGACCGCAAGGTCCAGACCAGTTTTCTGCAATCTCTTCCTGGAGTGCAGCATTATTACCGAAAATTGCTGCCACTCATGCCATTGGCGGTAGAGCAATTCGATGTCTCTAGTTATGATGTTGTCATATCCAATTCTCATGCGGTTGCTAAGGGAGTGCTGACGGGCGCCGATCAGCTCCATGTTTGTTACTGCTATACACCAATGCGGTATGCGTGGGATTTTCAGCATCAATATCTCAGTGAATCAAACCTTGACGCTGGTGCGAGGTCTTTTTTTGCGCGCTGGATGCTACATAAGTGCCGCATTTGGGATTCGAGGACGGCCAATGGTGTCGATCATTTCGTAGCATGTTCTAACTATATTGCGCGCCGGATCCGCAAAGCATATCGCAGGGATTCGACGGTCATCTATCCGGGCGTTGCCGTCGACAAGTTTCTATTATCGAACGAGAAGAGCGACTACTACGTCACGTGTTCGCGCATTGTACCGTATAAAAAGATCCATTTGATTGTAGAAGCGTTCCAGAAAATGCCCGATCGCAAGCTAGTCGTCATCGGAGACGGTCCGCAGTTCGGCCGACTGAAATCGTTGGCTGGCTCAAACGTGAAGTTACTTGGGTTCCAACCCGATGACGTACTTCATAAGTATCTTCAAGGTGCCAAAGCATTCATATTCGCTGCGGAAGAAGATTACGGAATCGCTCCGATTGAAGCGCAAGCGTGCGGCACGCCAGTGCTGGCTTACGGCAAGGGCGGCGCATGCGAGACTGTCGTAGACGGCGTGACAGGCTACCATTTTGATGAACAGACGGCCGATTCAATCTGCGCCGCAGTAGAACGCTTTGAGGCCACGCCTAATCGCTTTAGCCCAAGCGAAATTCGGACGCATGCACTTCGGTTTAGCGAAACCCGTTTCAAGCATGAGTTCGAAAGATTGATCGAAAGCAAGTATGAACAACATCAGCGTATGTTATCAAAGGCGACCGTTTATAGCGTCGATCGCCAGCTTGAGGAGGTAAATTGAAGACTGCTCTGATAACCGGAATATCAGGCCAAGACGGGGCATATCTTACACAAGCGCTGCTGGAGAAGGGTTATACCGTCGTCGGTACTCATCGTCGTACCAGTGACACAAATTTTTGGCGTTTGAGGGATCTAGCGCTCGACGACAATCCCCGGTTCTCGCTTGTCAGGCATGATGTCACAGACCTGAGCTCAGCCATTCGGCTGATCGAACGCGTACAGCCAAACGAGATTTATAATCTTGCGGCGCAGACTCATGTCGGCGATTCCTTCCACTTGCCATTAGTTACGGCACAAAGCACCGGGATCGGTCCTCTCTGCATGCTGGAGGCGATCCGGCAGACCGGCGCGAAAACTCGCTTTTTTCAGGCATCCTCTGCCGAAATGTTTGGTGGCTCTCAATCGACCAGCCAAACGGAGAAGACACCGTTCGATCCCAAGAGTCCTTATGGCGCGGCAAAAGTGTTTGCGCATCATATCACTATTAATTACCGGGAGGCGTACGGCATCTTTGCGAGCACCGGAATGTTATTCAACCACGAATCTCCGCTGCGTGGATTAAGCTTCGTCACCCGTAAAATTACCGACGCGGTGGCGCGTATCGAAAGTGGGCTCGCATTGATGCTCGAGCTAGGGAATTTGGATCCCCGTCGGGATTGGGGATACGCGAAAGAATATGTCGAGGGCTTTTGGCGCACACTTCAGACGGACGCTCCCGGCGATTACATATTTGCGTCGGGACGATCGACAACTGTTCGTGATTTTGCCTCCTTGGCCTTCAAAGCCATTGGTATAGATCTTGAGTGGAAGGGGCGAGGCGAGAACGAAGTTGGCTATTGCGGGCGGAGGGGAACTTCCCTTGTTCGGGTCAACCCTGAATTTATCCGCCCGGCCGAGGTCAACTTCCTTTGCGGTGATTTCAACAAAGCGCTTTCGGCTCTGGGGTGGGAACCGAAAACCACCTTGGATCAGATTTGCGCAATGATGGTCGAGAAAGACCGGGAGCGGGTCGCAAAAAAGGAGAGGACATGATCCGAAAGCGGCCTATGCCCTTTGAGTGACGCGGCACCCGTTTCGCCCCTCAATCGGTTCCATCCCATTTCGGTTTTAATATTTCCCGAACTCTCCCGGTCTTATGGACCCACAAACCGCTGGGCGCCCGGCGCGCTCCGCCTCAGCCAAGGGACCAGAGCAACACTCTTGATGTCGGCCACTTAAGCCGGCTTAAGCGCTCTGAGCGCCGCGGAATGATATTTTTGTCGTGCCCCCCGATCCGGATGTTTTTACAGATGGAACCCGGTCAATCGTGTCAAAATTGAGAACAATTGCGAGCATTTGCCTCAACGGCTCGCCGTTAATGATCAAGTTAACTAAGATGAACGATCCCTTAACCAATTTGATTGGGTTAATGTTTAAGTCATATTACAGATAGCGCGATCGGGTCCTTCAAAAGGCGGGGAAGGAATTATCCGACAAAGTTCGGCGTTCATAACCGGGCAAATGTGGCCGCGGACTGAACATTATTACCCGTTGTGTGATGGTGCGTTCTATGAGGCAGCTTTGTCGCTCCACGAATTTGTGGATCGTTCTCGCTAAGGCAATCTCTAGCTTTTGTTGCTCCGCCGCGGCTTCGATTCTTCTCGTAAGTTTGTCGAGTTCTCCTGGTTACGCGATTCCCTCACCAGACCTGGTGGTGGGATCGATTTCCAGTATTTCTCAATTGATAGCCCTGCTTTCGGCAATATTGGGAGGCGGCGCCGCCATCGTCGGCGTACGAGCGACTTCCGATCCGGCGGTGGCGAACCGCACAACCCGTGTGGCGTGGCGCGTTGTCTGGATCGCCGTCGCACTCCTCGCTGCATCGCTCGCGGCAAATTATCATCAATACACGACGCAGCAGGCTGACCGTCAGGCCCGATTGGAAGCCGCGATCCTGCGGCCGACTATTACGACAGATGATCATACTCTCGATCCCAATCTCAAAGAACCGACCTATGGCCAGCAGCTCAGTTCGCCGCGAGGAATTTCCACGAGCGAGGTTGAGCGCATCATGACGGAAAAGCAGCAGGGCCTGCACAGCGATGAATTGCTCCTCGACGTTCGCGAAAACGCGGAAACGTCGACAGGCACCCTACCTGGAGCGATCGCAGTACGCTTTCCCGATTTAGCACAGGCGCACCTCGACTTTAAGGGCAAGACTGCGCTTCTTTTCTGCGATAATGGCAACCGCAGTTGGCAAACTTGCCAGGAACTGGCGTCAATCGGCATTGACTGCCGATTCATGGTCGGCGGGCTAGAGAAGTGGTATGCCGAACATCGGCCTTTGGCAGACAAGAAAGCAACGAGCTTGGCCGATTTCCGGTCGCTGCCACCGTACACAAATAAGGATGTGCTGCTAGACACGCCGGATGTGCACTCACTGATCGCCAAGGGTGCGGTGTTCGTCGACGTCCGGTACCCGGGCGAATTTGCCGCATACCATCTCCCTGACGCCATTAATCTTCCGATCCGGCCGACGGTCATCGATGAACTGAAGAAGCGCGTTGCCACGCTTCCTCATCGCCCGATAATCGCCCCGTGCTATGATCGGCGCAGCTGCTTCTACGCGCAAATCCTCGGCTACGAGGTTACCCATGCCGGTCTCGATTATGCCGGACGCTACACATTGCCCTGGGACTATTTCGTCGCTCCGCCGCCGCGGCCATACATCGTGGAATATCTGAACAAGCTTCACCAAAGCTTGTGGGGCAAGCTTGTAGATTTAGTCGCGACATATCTGAATACGGTCGCGCAATATATCGGATTTTTGCCTGCCATCATTTTGCTTGCCATGATTTCGCGGCTCCTTGTGTTGCCAATCTCGCTGAAGGCAGAACGTGACCAGCTTGTTTCGAAGGATACCGCCCACTTGGCCGATGATCTCAAACGCCGGCTGGGATCGGATCCGCCGCGTTTGGCACGCGCCATGCGCGCCTTTTATCGACAACAAGGCCTGACGCCATTTCGCAATTTGCTCGCCCTGGTTTTCTTGCCACTGATGTCAATATCCGTCGCAGCGGTAGGAGCAGCCGCCGTTGAGCGTAACGAACCGCTTTTATGGATAGTAAATGCGGCAGCCCCCGATCCTACTTACGTGCTGCCGCTCATATTTTCTGTCCTTATCTGCTTGTACCTTGACAGTGTGTTTGTTCGCACGACGCGGCAGCGCATTCTCACTTGGATAGGCGGAATGCTCGTGCTGACCGCTACCGGCAGTATCCTCAGCGCTGCCGCCGATATTTATCTCATCGCCAGTGCCGTTCTGCTCTACCTGCAGCGAGCGATCGTGACAAAGCAGATCGCCAGATTAATTCGCTCGATAAGACGCCGGCAGCTCGGCAATGATGTCGTATTGCTCGATGACATCGAGCGGCTTTCCTACTGCGGTAACAAAGCCTACCGCTTGGGGGTCATGCGCGCGCATGGTTTTCCCGTGCCGGAAGGCATCGTGCTGACAGCGCGCTTTCTAGACAAATTTGCGGTTGCCTCGAGCCGTTGGCGAACCCGGCAACTAAACCACATCTGGCGAAGTCTCGCGGCAAAATCAGTTGCCGTACGAAGCTCCGGCAGCGCCGAGGACAACAGCACAAATAGTTTTGCCGGAGTCTTTGCCTCTGTGCTTCGTGTCGACCGCTCACAACTTGAGAACGCCGTCTTGGAAGTGTTGTCCTCGTTCAGCTCTGCCGTGGTTGACGGCTACGGCGTTGACAATGCGCTGTCGAATATCCTCGTACAACGAATGATCGAGCCAGATTATTCGGGTGTTCTCTTTACGCGCGACCCTGCCTGTCCAAGCCACTCCCTGGTGGAATTGGTCGAGGGAACAGCTGAGGCACTGGTATCAGGGGCTGTCGCGCCGGTTTCGTGTCGGATCGGACGAGCATCACGGCAACCGTTGGCAGATGTTACGCCGCCGATAGACCTCAAGCCCCTGATCGCGATCGGCCACCATTTGGAGGCTCTTTTCAGGAATCCGCAGGACATCGAATGGGTGTACGTGGGCGGCCGCTTCTACATCGTCCAGAGCCGCGATATCACGGCCTCAGCGACCGGCGACGAACTGGATCTAGTTGTCCGGAGCGAATGGTCACGCCTGCTGAACTGCACGACCATCGCGACGCCCGATGGCATCGCGTTCGAGCAAAACGAATTGTCGGAAATATTGCCGCGGCCGACCAGACTATCCCTCTCGCTCATGGAATCGCTCTGGGCAAGCGGCGGCAGCATTGATCTAGCCTGCCGCAAGATTGGCATAAGTTATCGCGCGGAGGAAGATTCACCGCCATATTTGGTAACAATCTTTGGCAACCTATATGTCAATAAAAGCGAAGAGCTCTCCCGAACGCCCAAGCTCAGCGCGCTCGCGACACGGCGGCTGAACAAATTAGCGGGCACTGCCGAAAACGATTTCACCAAGATCTTTCTGCCTCAATTTTTCAAAGAGACTTCTTTGTTGGAGGCGACAGACTTCGACAAATTGTCAACTGCAGATCTATTCGACGTTATTGAGCGCATTAGAAGAAACTACGTTTTTTCGACCTGCGTGAGCGCTTCAGTCGTTAATATAGTAGCGGACTACCTTTTGAAACAGGCGAAGGCAAAACTTGTGGGTGCTAGACTTTCGCCCGCTCGATATCTCGTTCGCTTGGACCAAACAGAATTCGAGCGAACAATTAGCGACGCACGCAGATCTTCGCCTGAATCCCGCGCGGCGCTCCTTCTTTATGGCATCGGTCATCGGTCATCGCTGGATTACGAACTTGCGGAACCGCGCTATTCGGAGAAGGTCTCTGAGCTCGCTCGTCTTCTCAAAATGCCAGTTCCCCCGATAAGGTCGGCAACAGAGATCAAAGCGGAACTTGCCGTCATTACCAAAGATTCGCAGCTCATCCGCGCCGTGCTCGCAGCATGCTCGTTCCAGACCCTGAAGGAGGATGCTAAACATCACTCGCTTCGCGAGTTGGCCGTGCTTCGGCGCGCGGTTCAGGCGGCTGACCGTCGCTTTGGGCTCCAAGGCTTGATCTATCAGCTCACGTTTGAGGAAATCGCGGCCCTGGCGAAAGACAACAGCATTGCCCCACTTGTCCGGTCCCTAACCAAGGAGCGGCGCAATCGTGAGCTACAGCTCAAAGGAATGGCATCGGTAGGCCCAACCCTTACCATTAGACAGCTTGAAAGTTATGCAAGCGGCCTTAAGCCAGAAACTTCGGATGGCCCTGATAAGGCAATAGGCGTTCGCGTTTCCGGCAGCGGTATCGTCGAGGGAAGAGCGTGCGTCATTGGGCAGGACGATGTCGCCACGATGTCGGTCATTCCCGACTTCGAAGACGGCGATATTGTTGTAAGCCGAATGGTGCCCATCGCTTGGATCCCGTATTTCCAGCGCGCCGGAGGCTTTGTTTGCGAAGTTGGCGGCTGGCTGAGCCACATAGCCATTGTCGCAAGAGAGTTCAACGTCCCCCTAGTCGTCCAGGCGAAGGGCCTGCATTTGATCGAGACCGGCGATAACGTTCGGCTTCACCCAGACGGCACCATTGAACTCAGGCAGTCAAAGCAATCCACCGTTGCGGCAGAATAACCCACCGCGGTGTACGCTCGGGGGATAAATAGGACACAGATCTTCCGATTCCGCTAAAGTTAACGCGACGCTACTTATCGTGACGTGCTGCAAAGCGCTGTACTATTGTCCTCGTGCAAGTCGCTGAACAGTGACGCCGTTGTGAAATTTACTCTATTGGAGTATCCCGAAGTGGGGACAATGAGTGGAAGCGCGCAGAATGCGGCGATTGCGGCAACGTTAACGAAATTCCATCGCAGCATATTCCACACCATGACGCACCTTTCCGAATCTGGCGGCAGAGTGCAGGACGCGCAGCCATTTTGTTAGGCTAGCAAATCGATATTGCAGACCGATTGCACGGTTAGCTAAAATTTGACCTTTTCCGGACCGCACTTCCTAGTCATTTCGCAGTGTAAAACGTGAGTTCGTCTCCCTTTCGATTTAGCCAATTGAAAGGATGGGGATGTAGTGTTGCGACATTCGTTCCAGAAAAAACGCACGGACTCCGCTCGCAATGTGTAGACCAATTGGGATTTATATTTTTGCATTACTGCTCCTTGTCGTACCGTGCAGGGCTGCGAGTGCACAGGCATTCATAGTTCAGGGCTCCACGACTTTTACCCACCGGATTATGGAGCCCTATCAGCTTGCCATAGAGGCATCTTCCGGCCATGGGCTGATAGTCGTTCCTAACAAATCAAGCTTGGGTTTGTTGGCCCTGTTCGAAAGACGGGCCGATTTCGCAATGATTTCCGGACCACTTGAGAACGAGATCGAACATTTGAAGCAGACAAATGCCGAGCTGCCATTCGACCAGCTGCGCAGTTTTAATATTTCCAACACGCGCATGGCTTTTGCCGTCAATCGGGACAATCCGGTCACTGACATTACAGCTGATAAAATGCGGGGAATTCTGCTTGGTGAGATTACTAATTGGAATCAAGTCGGAGGACGCGATCTGCCAATCAGAATTGTGCAGGTCCGCGAGGGCGGCGGCGTTCAAGCCTCGGTCGAGGAAGTCGTCCTCAATGGCAATAGCATTAATGTCCCAAATCCTATTCTTGTTCAGATTAGCTCGCAGGTCGTCAAAGTTGTCGAGCAGTTGCCGGAAGCTTTGGGACTTTCCCAAGTGAGCATCGTAGCAAAGTCGAACACTAACGAACTAAAGCTGGATCGTCCGATCGAGCAGCATCTTAGTTTGGTCACGCTGGGAGACCCGACTCCCGAAATGCTCAAGGTGGTCCGTGCCACGAGCCATATAGCGAATACAAGCTTGGACCAATGAACCTCAGTAAATACGATTCTCATCCAGCTCGCTGGCACGTAGGCGTTTCCGCCAAACTTTATTGGCTAGCGAGCCTGTCGACCCTCGCTGTGGCGATACTCGCGGCGGCGTCGATTCACTTCGCGCGCGTCACAGAAGATGCCGCGAGTCAGCTTGATCAAAGAGGCTTTGCGGCAGTCGAGAATTCTGGCCGCCTTCAATCGCTCTTGGCCCAACATAGGCAAATAGTCGAAAGCGCGCCGGCGGAAGTCGATCGATCACGCCTAGAGACGAGTCAGCGCGATTTCATGGCGAAAAGCTCGCAACTTTCACTGTTGATCGATCAACTGGACCGCGGGCGACAAGCCGATCAAGTCGCCGGCGAACTTCGAACGCAGATTACCGACCAAATGCCGAAGCTGGTCACGGCCGGCCAACAAGTGATGTTCTATGCCTATAATTTCGCCCAGGATAACGCGCTCCAGTCAGCAGCGGCCTATGCCAAGCTCGCCGATGACTTGGAGAATAAAATTCATCAGTACCGCATTCATCAGGTCAGCGTCGCTAATGCTACGGTTTCGACATTATTGGAAAGCGCGCGTTGGCTGCTCTTCTCGGTTTCAATAAGCGCGCTTGCCGCACTGTTGTTGATCGGTCCGGTGGGTCTTACGATCACGCGCGGGGTACTGAAACGTCTGAACTTAATCACCACTTACATGGTGCGTCTGGCGAAGCAGCCAATCACCGAGGAGGTCCCTTCTCGCGGCGACCAAGACGAATTGGGTAACATGGCACGCGCGGTCCAGGTCTTCAAAGAGAACGCTGCCGAGCTATTTGAACGGAAAGCACAGCTTGAGCAGGTCAACACGCAGCTTGACCTCGCGCTGAATAATATGGCGCACGGATTAACGATGTTCGATTCACATCAAAGGCTGATCGTCTGTAACGAGCGGTATGCGAAGCTCTACGGCCTTCCTACCGAGTTGTGCGAGCCTGGCACTCAGCTCAAGACAATTTTGCAATTTCTTGTGGACAGGAGGACGTTCGCCGAGACGCCGCGGGAGACCTTTTCCTCGATCAACGCCGTTGCTCCCGGTGATAATATTCAATTTACCAAGACTTTCTCCAACGGTCGTTTGATATCGATTTCTCACCAAGGTACGGAGGACGGTGGGTGGGTCGCGGTTCATGAAGATATTACCGAACGACAAAAGGCTGCGGCCCACATTGCCCATTTGGCGCGGCATGATCACCTAACGGACCTTCCGAATCGCGTCTTCTTTCGAGAAGAACTGGATAAGAACTTCCGAGGGCTTGGTAACTCACAGACGTTTGCGATTCTTTGCATTGATCTGGATCGTTTCAAAGCGGTCAACGATTCTATGGGCCATTCTATCGGAGATAAGCTCCTTAAGGTAGTCGCTTCCAGGCTTGTCAACTGTATCAAGGAGAGTGACTTTGTCGCCCGTCTCGGCGGTGACGAGTTTGCAGTCATCCAAACGAATCTGGGCCGCCCCGAAGAGAGTAGTACGTTAGCTGGTCGGATCATCGAGAGACTGAGCGTGCCGTATGATATCGACGGACAACAGTTGGATATTGGCGCGAGCATCGGCCTGGCCGTGGCTCCCGCTGACGGCGCGAACGCCGATCAGCTTCTTAAGAATGCCGACCTTGCGATGTATCGCGCTAAGACAGACGGCCGCGGCTCTTTTTGCTTTTTCGAACCGGAAATGGATGCCCGCATTCAAGCGCGACGCGCGCTTGAGCTTGAACTGCGAAGCGCGCTAGCCGCCGGACAGCTACAGCTTTATTATCAACCGCTGGTCAATCCAAAGTCGGGAGAGATTAGTTGCTTCGAAGCGCTTTTGCGCTGGTTTCATCCTCGGCTGGGAGAGATTGCGACTGCGGATTTCATACCCCTTGCTGAAGAATCCGGCTTGATCGCATCGCTCGGGCAGTGGGTACTACAGGCCGCCTGTGCGGACGCCGCTAAATGGCCGAAGGCACTGCGCGTTGCCGTCAATCTTTCGCCAATTCAGTTCAAGAATTTGAACCTGGTAAAGGTCATTCTTGGTTCGCTGGCATCATCGGGATTGGCTGCTTCACGACTCGAATTGGAGATAACCGAATCCGTGCTCCTCGAGGACGACGTCAAGACGTTGGCTATGTTGCACGAACTCCGCTCGCTCGGCGTGCGCATCGTGATGGACGATTTTGGCACAGGGTTCTCTTCGCTTAATTACCTTCGGAGCTTTCCATTTGACAAAATCAAGATCGATCGGTCCTTCATCAAGGATCTATCGAAAAGTGATAATTCCGTGCCGATCGTCAAAGCAATTATTGATCTAGCGCGCGCACTTAATATCGATGTCGTTGCCGAGGGGGTAGAGACAAAGGATCAACTCGACCTCGTCGTTGCGGAGGGCTGCAAAGAGGTTCAGGGCTATTACTTCAGCCCCCCCCAGCCGATAGATTGCTTCGCAAAGCTCCTTAGCGAAAGCAACGGTCGCATCGAACTCGCGGCTTGACCGGAACGGGTATGCCACGACTAATCCAGCGAACGGCAGAGCTATGTTCGACGAGTTACTGATGTACCGAGATCGCTGACGTTGCCGCAGTGCACACCAGCGTCATTGAATGGCGATCGTCATAAGCTATAATTGCGTTTATGCACTTTACAACAAATGAAAAGAATGTTCAGCCGTCGTGTTGAGGGGTCTTACGGCGCCTGCAGTTGGGAGGTAAAAATGGCAGCGCGAATTGCGATAATGCCGGTTGTCCTTGCTTGTCCATCCTGCCCAGCATGCGGTACCCGCATGTTGCTGGTCAGTGTTTCGCCCGACAAGCCGGATCACGATCGGCGCATATATGAGTGTCCTCGCTGCCTGCACGAAGTTACCGAAGTCATCCAGTTCAGGAAGGCCGGTTAAAGTGCGGTTGGGGCTAGGATCAACAAATCACCGCGAGCAATTGCCATGGTGATGCAATGCTCTAATCAGTGCTCATAGGCCCCTTGCGGCGACGACCTTTGAGATGAGCGATAGATGCTCAGAACTGAGATCAAGCTCGAACGAAGCATGCTGAACGAGGGCGATGCAGACCTTGTCCTGACGCCTGAATAAACGTCTGCACATCGTCGAGTTTTGGAACAGCTGCACAAGCTTTTTACGGATATGGCGAAGAGTGCCGAGCAGCGGAGACAGCAACCATTTCGCAAACACCCGGCGGTGAAATTTTCCGCCACGGGGGATCGAGAAAGCAGCCCTACCCTACCCCTACGCTCTCTTTGGTGCATACGCGGTCCGACCGCCGGCGAGGGTGGGCGTAAATCATGAAATCTCCATTACGGATCGTCGCTACCGGCGGTAAGCAGAATGGCCGTCTAACGATGACAATGTGACTTGTTCAATGTGACTTGTTCAATGTGACTTGTTCAATGTGACTTGTTCAATGTGACGCTGGTGCGACCGGCCGCGACGGCATTGCCGCGATCCATTTCGCATTGAAAATTTGCAATAAAATGGAGCCGTCATCGATTCCATCCTACCTTCTTGTGGATAGGTCATCGCAACGACAACTGCCCTGCAGTTAATTCGCAGAAGCTTCATGGTGCAAGTGTCACATTGTCACTCGCGTACCGCATGGATCGAAAGAGAGCACAGCGCTAGCTACCGGCCTTTTGGCAAAGTGGTGGGTATCGAAACCATCCCCCTCTCGCGGCCGGAGTGTGTCGCCGGAGCGCCGTAAACCAATCACCGGATAAGCACCGTTATACGCGCTCCTGGAGTGCATCAAAATCCCAGATCGAATAGAGAGCTAGACGGGTGGCACCGCGCGCCCCCACGTCCCAAGAAATGCGCTGGAGATTCAGCTGCGCTCCGAGGATCCGATCTGCGCCCAGGGGATCCAATATGGCTTTAGAGTGGACGGATCCAGCAGAGTGGGCGGATCCAGCGTCAAACCTTACCAGGCCAATGTCGCGCAAAGACCCGTCACTCATGTTCCGAAGTTCCAGGAGAACATTCCATGCCGAGAGATGCAATTCCGCTTAGCCTGGTTCCAAATCAAAAGTGGTTGTCCGGCAATCAGGGTATCGCCATTGCCGTTACCCCCTCTGGCCCTCATATGTAACCGCCCCCCGAAACTCTGGAATCCGCGTCACCCAAATGCAGCTTCATCGCCATGGAGGAGGGACCGCACGAAAAATTCAGATTTTGTCAACCTAAGCCAAAACATACTGGAAGTGATTTGTTAATTTCTTCGGACATGTCCCAATCCAGCCCTTTTGTCAGCAGATGTATCAACAATGAGATCGAAAGCAGCGGCAATAGTGGCGATGCTCTTGTTGTCTTCGACGCTCGCGCGAGGTGACCCTGTTGCATATATCTGCTTCGGGGAACATACAGCTAGCCTGAAATACGATAGCGGAACGGGCATCTGGAATGACCAGGCCCTTGGCCGCCACAAGTACATCTTTCGACGCCTTACAGAAAACGACCGTGATCACGAAAAGGGAAAATGGTGGCCCCTTCTAGATAAATACCCCGGGGCGGATTGGGCGTTCTTTGAATTCGGAAAATCCGACGCTATGCCGCTTTCGCAATGCGAGGATACAAGTAGCGTCCTCGCGCAAAACATCGTCTGTCATCGCATTGTTGATGAGGGCGCGTTTAACAAGGACACCCGCAGGTTCGAACTCAGTTTCCATGGCAGTTACGCCACCCAAGGCTTTTGGCAGCAACTCCGCTTGGAGAATCCTGAGGTATACGAACTCCTCCTCTCCCAGGGTAAAGCTGAAGACCCCTCCAAACCGGACGATCTTTTCATCGAAATCGGCAGATGCAAGCCTTCACCAGGTTCTTGATATCTGCTAGCGCTGCCTTGAATGCATTCGCAGCGGCTCCTCGCTTATCGAACAATCCGGGCACCCGACAATTAAAACGAAGCCGGTTGCGAACAATTAGACTGTGAATTTGTGTTTGCCGCAGACAATTAAAATGCGTTAAGCAATTCCTTAACTAACTACCTTTAATTTCGTGCTCTAAGCGACGTCGAGGATCCAAGCCATCCTTAGATCCAGGCAATCAACAGCTGCTCTCACCTTTATGACGAGCAAGCATAAGCTCGCGTTCAATTACGCGAGCACGCCGGTCGCATCTGCAAAAAGCTAGTGCTCAGAGCAGGACTATTGAATGATAGCTCGGAGTGGGAAAAGACGAAGCGCTTTTAACGGCGTCCAGCTGAAACACAGTCTTTTTCTGGTCGGCTTCGGTTGTTTTCTTCTCGGAGCAACTTGCTTCGCGAGGGCCTACTCTAATTGGTCAGCCTCTCATTGGTCAGCATGGAACGCGCAGCCCAAAAAGGAAGAACAAGCGAATGCCGAGTTTGAAACCTCGCACATCGGAACAATCATGATGAACGAACCGGGTATTCGCTGCCAGCGGTTCAATTACAACAATGACACTGGGCAAACTGTTCCAGTTTCACGGCCTTGCGATGAGACGGTCGGAGTGCAGGATCGCGGCGGTCGGCTCAACGCGATTAGTAAATCGTTTTTGGCAAGATAGCTCTGTCCAGAACACAGGCGTGTCGCTCAAAAGGAGCGACAGAGCTTGGCACAGACGGTGCGCCCCGCTAGGTAGCGCCACCGGATTTCGCGGGCATTAGCAGACCAGCCTTCCAAGCTGTAGGCTCGCCTGTTGACTGCATCGGCCGGCTCCAACGAATCGAAAAGCTCGCTTTCATATGGCAGATTCGGCAGCTCAGACTGCTATATCGATATGAACGCCGCAGCTCGCTGCAAAGGCATGCAGGACCTAGATTGTCATCACATCCCGGAAGCTGTCGCAACAAAGGCAGCGCATTCAAATCCGTAACCAATCAATGACAATAGCATTGCTCGTTAAGAGTGTATTACAATACCAATACAATCTAAGAGAAATGTTTGGCAAACCAACTCCCCAATCAATTTACCTTTGGGCGGCAGCCAAATCCTTCTATAGCCAATCCACATGACCATCCGCCTGCATCGCGGCGATTTGCCGGACATTTCACGCTATGGCGCGGCGATTGCGATCGATACCGAGACCATGGGGCTCGATCTCAATCGCGACCGGCTGTGCGTCGTGCAGCTCTCGCCGGGCGACGGCTCGGCCGACGTGGTGCAGATCGCGCCGCACGCAAGCGCGGACTCGGCGCCGAACCTCAAGCGCCTGCTCACCGACGCGAAATTGCTCAAGATTTTTCACTTCGCGCGGTTCGATCTCGGCATGCTGTGCAAGACCTTCGGCGTGATGCCGGGGCCGGTGTTCTGCACCAAGATCGCGTCGCGCCTGACGCGGACCTATACCGACCGGCACGGGCTGAAGGACCTGGTGCGCGAGGTGCTTGGTCAGGAAATTTCCAAACAACAACAATCGTCGGACTGGGGCGCGGCGGCGCTCAGCGAAGCGCAAATCTCCTATGCCGCGTCCGATGTGACGCATTTGCATGCGCTGAAGGACAAGCTCTCCGCCATGCTGGCGCGTGAGGGCCGCGAAGAGCTGGCGGAGGCCTGTTTCCGTTTCCTGCCGGTGCGGGTGCGGCTCGACCTTGCGGGCTTTGCCGCGGACGACATATTTGCCCATTCGTGAGGCGGTGGCACGGCTCCAAGAACGGCTAAATGGGACGGCTAAATGGGACCGTTAAATAGGACCGTGACATGGGACCGCCAAATGGGGCGGCCCTGCCGGGGACATAATCGCCAGCGACTTTTGCAAGACAAACCCGCTAGAAGCATGGTCTAACGCCCAAATCGGGGCGATGTTGAAGGATAAGCGCTTGGCAATCGCCTATTCGGAGAATGCCGCAAAGGGGCTTTCCACCAGGCCGCGCGGCGACGTCGAGCGCAGCTATCGCGCGGCGCTGCGGCATAGCCGCCACGTGCGATGGCTGCGCATCGGCGTGCCGGCCGGGATTGCCGGGCTTCTGCTGACCGTGGTGGCGATGAATTACATGCCGCCGATCGGCGGCTTCCGGCTACCGGGCGAACTCGGCAATCTCGTCATCCACGGCACCAAGATCACGATGGAGGCGCCGCGGCTGACCGGCTTCACGGCCGATTCCCGCGCTTACGAGTTTTCGGCGAACGCTGCCGCGCAGGATATGACCAAGCCCGATCTTGTCGAACTCGAAAAGCTCCATGCCAAGATGGAGATGGAAGACAAAAGCACGGTGGAAATGTTGGCGGTGTCCGGCGTTTACAACGTGAAGTCGGAAATACTGACGCTCACTGAAAATATCGATCTGCAATCGTCGTCCGGCTATTCAGGTAAATTGAGCGAGGCTATCATTGACGTCAAAAAAGGCACCGTCGTTTCGGACAAGCCGGTGCTGGTGCAAATGCTCAACGGCTCGCTGAATGCGCAGCACCTCGACATTGCCGAGAACGGCAGCGTGCTGCGCTTCACCGGCGTCTCGATGACGCTGCAGCCGGGCAAAGACGGTTCAATCGATCCGGCAAAGGTCAGCGGTCAATGAACTGGCGCACGCAAAATATCCCCGCCGCGTTGGCGAGCCTCGCCGTAGCAGCAATGTTAACTGCGGCCCCTGTCGCCGCGCAGACGAACAACAATGCCGCGCCGGGCCCATTCCAGGGCATGATGAACGATCAAAAAAAGGATCAGCCGGTTCAGATCGAGGCCGCCACTCTTGAAGTGCGCGACAAGAACAAGACGGCGACCTTCTCCGGCAACGTGCAGGTGGTGCAGGGCGACACCACGATGAAATGCCAAAGCCTCGTGGTCTCTTATGGTCAGGAAATAGGCATCGCCGGGAACGGCAAGCCCGCCGCGGCACCGGTGACGACGACTAAGTCCACGCCCGGCATGCCGCAAGGCGCGCAGAATATTCGCAAGATCGAAGCGCGCGGCGGTGTCACCGTCACCACCAAAGATCAGAACGTGAAGGGGGACACCGGCATCTATGATTTGGAGTCGAAGACCATCACTTTGAGCGGCAATGTCGTGGTCAGCCAGGGCCAGAACGTCATTCACGGCGAAAAGGTTGTGGTCGATACGGTCACCGGAAATGCGAAAGTGGAATCGGGCTCCAGCAACGGCGGCGCTGGTGCGGGTGCCGCCGGTCCAGGCCGGGTTCGCGCGCTGATTCAGCCTAACAAGGGCCAAAGCGGCGGTTCGTCGAATATTATGACTATTGGGCCGGGCCAAGCGAATTGACGCGCCCCTTCCGCTGAGGAGCGGAAAATCGGCTAAAAACCGCTATATAGACGGTATTGAACCGCTACCCGAAGGCGAGCTTCTCGAGACCGTGGCAGATATCCTTTCATACTTCCGCCGCAGCCCAGCCAAGGCGAGGCGCAAGCCGATCGTCGTCGAGGAGGACGCTATCGATCTCGAGTCGATCGGCGGCGCTATCAGCAATGTCTATCTCGACATCGCGAGCGCCGGCGCACCTCCGGAAAAGCCGCGCGCCAAAGCGCCGCCACGGGAAGCGCCTCCGCAACAAGCGCCCGCGCCGCAGCAGCCAACATTGGCGCCACAGCAGCCGACATTTCCGCCGCCACAAACATTTACCCAACCGCCACCACCACGGGCGTTCACGCCGCCGCCCTCGACTCCGTCTCCGTCACCCCCGCCTGCACCCCCGCCTGGGGTCACCGGACGGCCGCAGCGCCCACAGCCTCCGGTGAACGGCCAGCGTCCGGCCCCGCGGCCGCGCCGCCGCACCGACGGCAATGGCGCGGCACCGGGCGAACGCTCCGGCCTACTCGCCGTGCACGGCGTCGAGAAGAGCTTCGTTGGGCGCAAAGTGGTCAAGGGCGTGAGCTTTTATGTGCGCAAGGGCGAGGCGGTCGGCCTTCTCGGCCCTAATGGCGCCGGCAAGACCACCGTGTTCTACATGGTCACCGGCCTGATCAAGGCCGACGAAGGCCGCATCGAGCTCGACGGCCACGATGTGACGAATCTGCCGATGTATCAGCGGGCGCGGCTCGGCATTGGCTATCTGCCGCAGGAAGCCTCGATTTTCCGCGGCCTCACCGTCGAGGACAATATTCGCTCGGTGCTCGAAGTGGTGGAACCCGACAAGAAGCGGCGCGCGCGCGACCTCGATGCGCTGCTCGAAGAGTTCAATATCGCGCGGCTGCGCAAGACGCCGGCGATCGCGCTGTCCGGAGGCGAGCGACGGCGTTGCGAGATCGCTCGCGCGCTGGCGACGCGGCCGAATTACATGCTGCTCGACGAGCCGTTCGCCGGCATCGATCCGATCGCCGTCGGCGACATTCAATCGCTGGTGCGGCATCTCACCAATCGCGGCATCGGCGTGCTGATCACCGACCACAATGTGCGCGAAACGCTCGGCCTGACCGACCGCGCCTATATCATCTATTCCGGCGAAGTGCTGATGGAAGGACGCGCCGACGAGATCGTCAACAATCCGGATGTGCGAAGGCTTTATCTCGGCGAGGAATTCCGGCTCTAGATCTTACGTTTGAGCATGATCTTTTCCGAAAACCGGTTCCCACTTTTCGGGATCATGCTCTAATTTAAGGTCTCGCCGGAGATGCCGCGCCGTTCGCCGGCAATCTGATACGGTGCCGACACGGATACATTCTCGCCGGTGCGGATCTCGTCGATCACAAAAAGCGGCCGCCGTTTGGACTCGAGATAGAGCCGGCCGACATATTCGCCGAGCAGGCCGAACAGAATGAGCTGCATGCTGCCGAGCACCAGAATGAGCGTCGACAGACTGGTCCAGCCCTCGACGACGTGCCCGAACGCCCAGCTGCCCAGCGTGTAGCCGAGCATCAGCAGGCTCAAAAATCCCAAAATGAACCCGAGATAGGAGGCGAGCCGCAGCGGCATGATCGAAAACGATGTCAGCGCGTCGAAGGCGAGCCCGAACATCTTGGCTAGCGAATAATTGCTGCTGCCCGTCGTGCGCGGCGCGCGGTCGTAAGCGAGCGCGACCTGGCGCAAGCCGATCCAGCTCACCATGCCGCGAATGAAACGCTGCTGCTCCGGCATCGAATTGAGAATGTCGAGGACCTTTCGGCTCATCAGCCGGAAGTCGCCGCTATCGACCGGCATGTCGCTGTCGGCCAGTTGCCGCAGCAGACGGTAGAACAACGCCGCGGTGCCGCGCTTGAGAATGGTCTCGCCCTGCCGCTCGCGGCGCTGGCCGTAAACGACATCGGCCTCGACACGGTCCATCAGGCGCCACATCTCGCCGAGAAGCTCCGGCGGGTCTTGCAAATCTGAATCGATGGTGAGGACGCGGTCGCCGCGGCAGGAATGCAGGCCCGCGGTCATCGCGCGCTGATGGCCGTGGCGGCGCGACAGATTGACCGCGACCAATTGCGGGTCGCGTTCGGCGAGTTCGCGCATGATCTGCCACGTCCGGTCAGTCGAGCCGTCATTGACCAGGATCAGTTCGTAATCGGCGCCTGCGGTGTCCTTGACGGCAGCCGTCATGCGCCGGTGAAATTCCTCGAGACCGGCCTCTTCATTGTAGCACGGCGCAACGATCGACAGCCGCGGGCGCGCCCGCGCATCCGGCGGCAGCGGCATCGAGACGCGAAGTTGTTCGTTCACATTCGCCTCGTTCTACGACCGTCGCTTTACGGCGGGTCGAGCACCTGCCCGGTCGGGCCGGACAGACTGTACGCCGAATATTCCCTGATGGTAACGCCGTGGCGCGTCCGCGGCAAAGTCGCTATCAGCTCCACCTTGCTGAATTTTCGCTGCAATAGCGCAACCGCATCGCAGGGCGTCTGGCAGACATACATGCTGGTGCCTTGGAACAAGGCCGGATCGGGCTGGGGCAAATCGACATAGCGCATCCGCTCATTGACCTGCGCCACCGGCGGATGCGACGGCAGATAGAATTCAAGCCAGCCGGCGATGCCGTATTCCGTGGTCAGGACGATCGGCGCGCCGATGCGTGTGCGCACGTCATCGAGCTTGCCGGCCAATTCCTTCCAGCCGGCGCCCAAGGCACGCGCGGTGGGATCGGCGCGGCCGAGCGGCAGCACGCCGAAGACCGCCTGCAAATAAAGGCAGGCGGCGATGCCGAGCCCGACCGGCACGGCAAGCCGCTGCGACCACGACACGATGGGCGCCCAGGTCTCGTCCCACTTTATTCGCTCGGCGGCGACCGCAGCGGCGATGACAAACGGCACATAGATCGGCTCCGGCCAATTGCCTTCGACGCGGCCGTGGAACGTGTGCCAGATGAAATAGAGCACGATCGGCCACACCATCGCGTTGATGAGCACGCGCGGCGCTTGCGGCCCGCCTTCGCCTTTAAGCATGGCGGCAAGGCCGAGACAGCCGAGGACGAAAATCGGCGGCGTCGCCATGCCGATCTGCGTGACGAAGAATTCACCGAGATAGCGCAGCGACCATTGGTGCACGACCAGCCGGTTGAACTGATAATGATACGACGCCCAGCCGTGCTCGGCATTCCAGATCAGCGTCGGCGAAAACACCGCGATCGCGATGGCGCCGCCAATCCACGGCCAGGGCGTGAACAGCCACTTGCGCTGCTGCGGCACGATCAACAGCCAGGCGAGAATGCTGACGGCGAAGAAAACCGTCGTGTATTTCGACAACAGGCCGATGCCGAAAGCGACACCGATGGCGAGCCACCACTCGCCGCGCCCGGTCTCGAGCAGCTTGACCAGCGTCAGCAGCAAGAACGCGGTTGCGACAACCAAGGCGTTGTCCGGCGTGGCGAGCGCCGAGCCCGCCACCATGACAATCGTCAGATTGAAATAAAGCGCGGCGGTGGCGCCGATCCTGTCGTCGTTGAACAGGATCGCGCCCGATCGCCAGATCGCCCAGCTCGCCGGCAGAGCCAGCAGCGCACCGATCGCGCGCACGCCAAGTTCGTTGTCGCCGAACAGCGTCGTGCCGATCCGGATGAGAATGGGGTTGACCGGCGGGTGGTCGAGATAGCCGCCGGCAATGTGCTTCGACCACAGCCAGTAGAGGCTTTCGTCGAAGCTGAGCGGCGCCATTCCCGCAAAGACCAGACGCACCGCGACCAGAGTCAAAATCGTTGCGACCACTACCGACTGGTAGCGCCGTTCCGGCACCGCCGTGACGCTGAACAAAGCCACAAGAAACCTCTGACCCGGCACCCGACCCGACTTGAGACCCAATTCATAGCAGGACCGATGGGATGTACAAACGGTGTCGGCAAGCTCGGTAGGCCTCGCGGCGGGCGTCTATCCGGGAGGCGCGGACGGCAGGTTTGCGGCCTCCGGCACCACCGATGCGCGGCCGAATGACGCGCCAGAGCGCAAAGTTCAGCACACCATCAGTGCGGGAACTCAATGCTCAAATAACAGGCAGACCCCGGCAGCCGTCATCGGCCTGAGGCACAAAAAAAGGTATCCTGGGACGGACTGCCTAATTTTAAGCCTGACAAAAATAGGCTGGCGACACGGCCAAAGATATACGATAAGGAGGAAAGCAAGAATCGGACCAGTTCGTCGATCCGCCGCGTCGGAAGTCCTTACGCCACAGGCACTCATGGCTCTCTCGCAAAGACTGCAAATCCGACAGAGTCAGGCGTTGGTGATGACGCCGCAGCTGATGCAGGCCATCAAGCTGCTGCAACTCTCCAATCTCGATCTGGTCGCCTATGTCGAGGCCGAGCTCGAGCGCAACCCTCTCCTTGACAGCGGCGCCGAAGCCGAACCGGCCGTTGAGCCGGATAACGCACCGTCTTCGGAGCAGCCGGTGATGGATGGCGAGCTGCGCAATGGCAGCGGCAGTAGCGAGGACCCGCACCGCGAACTCGAGCTCAACGGCCACGTCCGCGACGACGCGCCCGGCGCCAGCGCCGGCGAAAACTATAACGACGAGAGCGAGCCGACCCAGGCGCGCGCCGCGGATGGCCCTGCCAGCTATTCGGAATGGGCCGGCACCGGCTCCGGCGGCCGCGACGACGGCGAGTACAATCTCGAAGCCTTTGTTTCCAGCGAAACCACGCTGGCGGATTGGTTGCGCGAACAGCTGACGCTGGCGATCGCCGATCCGGTGCAGCGCATGATTGGTCAGTACCTGATCGATCTCGTCGACAATTCCGGCTATCTCAGCGGCGACCTCGCAGCGGCGGCGGAAAAGCTCGGCACCGGCGTGCCGGAAGTCGAAGCTGTCCTCGTAACTCTCCAGACCTTCGATCCGCCTGGAATTTGCGCGCGCGATCTCGCCGAATGCCTGGCCATCCAGCTCAAAGAAAACGACCGCTACGATCCGGCGATGGCGACGCTGATTTCGCGGCTCGATCTCCTGGCCAAACGCGATTTCGCTTCGCTAAAGAAAATCTGCGGCGTCGGCGACGAGGATCTGGCCGACATGATCGCGGAGGTTCGCCGCCTCAATCCGAAACCCGGTCACGCTTTCGGCTCGGCGGTGGTGCAGCCGATCGTGCCGGACGTGTTCGTGCGGTCGGCGCCGAACGGCGCTTGGCTGGTCGAGCTCAACTCCGACACGCTGCCGAAGGTTCTGGTCAATCAGAGCTATTATTCGGAGGTTTCCGCCACCGCGCGCCGCGACACCGACAAGTCCTACCTGACCGAATGTCTGCAAAGCGCCACCTGGCTGGTGCGCGCGCTCGATCAGCGCGCCCGCACCATCCTCAAAGTCGCCAACGAGATCGTGCGCCAGCAGGACGCGTTTTTCGCCCGCGGCGTCGAGCATTTGCGCCCGCTCAATCTGAAAACCGTCGCCGAAGCCATCAGCATGCACGAATCGACGGTGTCTCGCGTCACCGCCAACAAATATATGGCGACCAGCCGGGGCATCTTCGAGCTGAAATATTTCTTCACCTCGGCGATCGCCGCGTCGCATGGCGGCGAGGCGCACTCCGCCGAATCGGTCCGTCATCGCATCAAACAACTGATCGACGGCGAAATCGCCGCCGATGTTTTGTCCGACGACACCATCGTCGAGAAGCTGCGCGAGGCCGGTATCGATATCGCACGACGGACGGTCGCCAAATATCGCGAAGCTATGCGTATTCCCTCATCCGTGCAGCGGCGACGCGAGAAACTGGCGGCGGCCGCCAACTAAATTCAATTTACCAGCCTTCTGTAGCATCGCATTGCCCGGGCCTCGATCGGGCCGCGAGCCACGGTGCCGCGTTGACTCCCCGCCCGGCGATACCTACGTCGAGTCAATGCGTTAGATGAAGGGACATCGCTTCATTCACATTGCGGAGGCTGCCATGACATTTCGCGTGTCCGGAAAAAATCTCGACGTTGGCGATGCGCTGCGCGATCGGATCAGCGATCGGATTGCCGAAACAGTGGGTAAGTATTTTGACGGAGGCTATTCGGGACACCTGACTTTGGCGCGGGACGGTTTCGGGTTCCGCACCGAGTGCGCAATCCATCTGGATTCGAAGATCACGCTGCACGCCGACGGCATGGCGCCCGACGCCTATGCCAGCGCCGATCAGGCGGCATCGCTGATCGAAAAGCGGCTGCGCCGCTATCATCGGCGGCTCAAAGATCACCGCCCGGAGCGCAATGAAGCCCGCGCCGCCAATTGGGCCGCTGTCGATGCCGCAAGCTACATCATCGCCGCGCCGGAGCACGAAGACGCAGCGGATATCGACGCCTTCACCCCCGTCATCATCGCCGAATCGACGACGACGCTGAAACAGCTCTCGGTGAGCGACGCGGTGACCGAGCTCGATCTGACCGGCGGGCCGGTTCTCGTGTTCCGTCACGCCGCGCATGGCGGCATTAACATCGTTTATCGCCGCGCCGACGGCCATTTCGGCTGGATCGATCCGCCGCTCCTGGCAGGTGCCGATGCCCATTGACGCCGTGACGCCGTCTCCTTATGGTCCGCCGCCTTTCGCATGATGCCAAGAAGGTTGGCACGGTTCAGGCGCCGGCTTTCGGGAAAAGTTCATGCTCCGATGCGAAACTGTTACCCGGTTCCAACCGCGACCAATAGTCACTAACAATCACTGACGCTTTCGCGCCGCCTCGCTCCTCTTCAGGTTTCTAGACATGACGCTTACCGATCTCGTCGCGCCGAATGCGATCCTCCCGGCGCTCAAGGTCAACAGCAAGAAGCAAGTGCTGCACGAACTTGCCGCGCGCGCGGCCATGCTCACCGGACAGAACGAGCGTGCGATTTTCGACATCCTGATGCAGCGCGAAAAGCTCGGCTCGACCGCCGTCGGCAACGGCATCGCCATCCCGCACGGCAAGCTGCCGACGCTGACGCGCTTGTTCGGATTGTTCGCGCGGCTCGAACGCCCGGTCGATTTCGAAGCGCTCGACAACCAACCGGTCGATCTGGTTTTCCTGCTGCTCGCGCCCGAGGGCGCCGGCGCCGATCATCTCAAAGCGCTGGCGCGCATTGCGCGGCTGCTTCGCGATCCGGCAATCACGCACAAGCTGCGCGGTTCGCAGGACGCCGAATCGCTCTACGCCGTGCTGGCGATGCCGTCGGCCTCCGCGGCATAGCCGCGACAAGAATCAGCAATCAGATATCAGGAAGCAAAACGGGGCCGCATCACCGGCCCCGTTCTGATCCCTGAACTCCTGATTAGTGTACGCTGACCGTCTCGAGCTCCTGGCTCCAGGCATTGGCGACCGCGGCTTCGCGGCTGTCGGTCAACATGATCGGCGTGCCGTCGGCGGCGTGCAGCGCGAACAGCACCTGGCCGGGATCGAGCTGCGGCATTTCGGTCTGCGGGAAGAGTTTGCGGAAATCCTCGAAACGGACCGCCTTCACATAGGCGATATGGCCGTCACCGAGTTGCGCGAGCAACTCTTGTGAAATGTCTGTCTTGGGTTCGACAGCCGTCGTGTCGTTGCGGTTCATCTCTCTCATGGCCCTCGACTCCTTTCTTTGTCGCGGTCGAGTCCTACTGGTTTCTTAATCGCACTCTTTGATTGAAATCGATTTAACGATGTGCTCGGGTTGCGGGCGCGCCAGATCGATCGAGAGCAATCCGTTCCTCAAGTCCGCGCCCAATACTTCCATGCCGTCCGCCAGCACGAAGGTGCGCTGGAATTGGCGCGCGGCTATGCCGCGGTGGATATATTGCCGGCCTTTGTCGTCTTGCTGGCGGCCGCGGATGACGAGCTGGCTCTCCTCGACGGAGACATCGAGCTGGTCGCGGGTAAACCCCGCTACCGCAAGGGTTATGCGCAGACGCTCGGGATTATTCCCGTCGCGCGGAACGCGCTCGATATTGTAGGGAGGGTACCCGTCTGCCGCCTTCCCGACCCGATCGAGCACGCGCTCGATCTCATCGAAGCCAAGCAAAAAGGGACTCGAAAGCGACGAAACCCTGGACATGGTTTCAAAGCCCTTGGTTAAGCGACTTTGGCGGGGCCCTTTGCGGCGCCCCAATCATCGCGCGGGATCCTCCCCGCTCGACTTCCTGCAATATGGCTATGCGGATCAAAGGGTTCAAGAAGAGCCTGAATAGCCGCGCCGGGAGCCGTTCCGGCCCGCTTGGCGAGCGGCCTTTTGCCGGCCTTCTGGCTAGGGCATCTTCAGCGGCCCCGGCATCGCGCGCTCGGCCTCGGCCAGAAGCTGCGCCTCATGCCGGTTGACGAAAATGCCGCCGACCACGAAGCCCACCACTGTGATCACGGCGAGGAAGATCACGACGGGGCCTTCCAGGCGCTCGAACTGCCGCCCGAGTGCATAGGCGGCATAGCCATAGGTCAACGACCAGATAATCGAACCCATGACATTAGCGAACAAAAAGTCGCGCCACGGCATCATATTGGCGCCGGCAAAGATGCCGGCGAAGGTGCGCAGCACCGGCACGAATTGCGCGATGAAGACGATCTTGCCGCCGTGGCGCAGGAACAGATACTGGCCGAGCTTGATCCTGGCTTCGGTCATCCGCACGTAACTACCGTAGCGCAGCAACAGCCAATAGCCGAACACGCGGCCGAGCACGTAGCCGACCGCGCGGCCGACAATGGCGGCGGCGGCCGCGGTCAGGATTACCGCAACTATGTTCAGGTCGTGTTTGGTGCCGGAATAGATCGCAGCGCCAAGCAGCGCCGTTTCCCCGGGCAACGGAAAGCCAATGCATTCCAAGCCGACGATAAGGGCGACCGTCAAGAGGCCGTAGGCGTGAATAAGATGCTCGACGAAATGCAGCATTACCGGGCTGTGGTGCGGAACGAGGCTTACTTAAACATATTCCGGCGTAAAGATAACGCCTTGACTTTGTCGCAGCAGTTCCCAGAGGCGTTTCGCCGCGTGCGCAGCAAAAATTCACCTAATTCCGCTTGGCGGAATTCAGGTTCGGCCGAGGCGTATGTCGACATCGGAACGCGGACTCCGCGTGCGAAGCGGCGGATAATCTTCGCCTTCGCGGTGGCGTTACCGCCGAATTCGGACTAACTTCGCGGCGAGGCGAGTGAGCAGGGGCGGAAAGTTCGATGCGGGGCGGCGCGGCGCGGCGTGCGAGCGTTTTACAAAGCACCGGCGTCTTCCTCGGCATGATGCTTCTCGGACCGCTCCTTGGCGGCTGCGGACACCATCAACCCGGCGCAGACAGCGACAACGGCGCCAACGTCTATCCGGCGAATTACAAGTCCGACCTCCTCGGCGCCATGCACGCCTACCTGAACAACCCGACCGGAATTCGCGACGCCGCGGTTTCCCAACCGGCGATCAAAACATTGGCCGGTACGACGCGCTATACGGCCTGTCTGAAATTCAACGCCGAAAAGAAGGGCGGTATCGACTATGCCGGCGTGAAAGAGATCGTGGCCGTGTTTCTCGCCGGCCGGTTCGATCAATTCGTCGAGAATTCAAAGGACATCTGCGTCGGCGCCACCTACGAGCCGTACCCGGAATTGCAAAAACTGCCGCCGTGATTCGGCATCGGCAAGGATGAGCCCCGCTCACTCCTTGGTCTCGACGTGAAAGGCGTGCAGCACCCGGTGCAAGATCGGTGCGAGGATCACGCCGGTTGCGATGACGATGATCAGTCCGGAGAGGATCGCGTACCACCCGGCAAAGATCTTCCCCGCATTCGTCTTCAGTTCGCCGACAGGGCCCATGCCGGACAGGATCATCGCCGCATTCACGAACGCGTCGACCAACGACATGCCCTCGAAAAAGGCGTAACCGGCAATCCCAATGGCCAGGCCGGCGAAGGTGAGGATCGCCCACATTCCAAGCGCAACAGACATGCGCGCCGCGAATTTCCGGCGCGAAGCGACCGGCTGACCGCGGCGTTCGAAATGGGTTACGCTTGGACCGCGAAAGGCCATTGCGTCCTCCGGTCGTTGCCGAGACAAGTCCGCAGTTGAGCGCGCATCGTCTGGCGCCTACTATCTACCGGGAAAAGAACACGAACTACCAGGGAAACGACAATGCTGGAACGACACTACGACCGCACCGCGCAGGACATCGGCAACATCGTCAATCTCGGTCACGTCAATGTCTCGATCAGCGATCAGCATGTGGCGACGAATTATTACGTCACCGGGCTCGGGCTGACGCGCGATCCTTATTTGATGACCGGTTCGGGCAATATGTGGATCAATGTCGGCATGAGCCAATTCCATCTGCCGATAGGAACGCCCGAAATATTGCGCGGCGTCGTCGGCCTGGTCATACCCGACCGTCAAGCGCTGCTCGATCGCCTGACGCGGGCGCGCAAGCTCCTGGCCGGCACTAAATTCGATTTTCGCGAGAGCAATGATTGCGTCGAAACGGTCTGCCCCTGGGGCAATCGCATTCACCTGCATACGCCCGACGAGGAGCGCTTCGGCCGCGTCGCTCTCGGCATTGGTTATGTGCGCTTCGACGTCCGCCCCGGCACCACCGAACGCATCGTGCGGTTTTATCGCGACGTTCTGCGCACCCAGGCCGACGTCCTTAAGAACGGTACCGGGCCGGAAGCGCGTGTGCAGGTCGGCGAGAAGCAATATCTCTATTTCCGCGAGACCGATGCGCCGGAAGCGCCTTATGACAATCACCACGTGCAGATCTACCTGTCGGATTTCTCCGGTCCGCATCGCCGGCTCAAGGAGCTCGGCCTGATCACGATGGAGACCAACGACTACGAGTACCGGTTTGTCGACGTGATCGATCTCGATACAAAGGAACCGCTGTTCCGCGTCGAGCACGAGACGCGCAGCATAACCAATCCGATGTACGGCCGCGCGCTGATCAATCGCAATCCGGCGGTGACCAATATGGATTACAAGCCCGGCCACGACGGCATGTCCTGGGCGCTGTCGTGAATTCGCGCCACCTCCTTGCCTCCCTCTCCCGTTGCGGCAGAGGTGAATAAATGCGCCGCGCGCTGGTGATCGGCGGCTCGCTCGGCGGCCTCATCATGGCGCATCTGCTTCGCAGAATCGGCTGGGACGCCGTCGTCTTCGAACGCAATCACGAGGAACTCGCAAGCCGCGGCGTCGGGCTCGGCACGCACCCGCAGCTCATTGCCATTCTGCGCGGCGTCGGCATCGCTTTCGACGAGACGATGGGCATCCAGTTGCGAAAGGCGGTCTGCCTGGATAGCGATGGAACGACGCTTGTCGAACAGCCGACGACGCGGATCATGAGCGGCTGGTCGCGGCTTTACCGCGCATTGCGCGACGCGTTGCCGGCGGAAGGGTATCAGCTCGGCAAACGTCTGCTTCGCGTCGAACAGAACGGCGCGGACGTCGTGGCGCATTTCGCGGACGGTACGCGCGAGCATGGCGACTTGCTGGTCGGCGCCGACGGCGTCCGCTCCACGGTCCGTGCGCAATATCTGCCGCGGGTCGAACCTGTTTATGCCGGCTATGTCGCCTGGCGGGCCGTGCTCGACGAAGCCGAGGTGCCGCGCGATATCTGGCGCGAGATGCTCGGCCTCTACGCGTTCTGCCTTCCGGAAGGCGAGCAATCGATCAGCTATCCGGTGCCGGGGCACGACAACGAGACTGAAATCGGCCGGCGCGCCTACAACATCGTCTGGTATCGGCCGACGGATGCCGCGAAACTGGCGGATATGTGCACTGACGCCGAGGGCAGGCATCATAGCGCCGGCATCCCGCCGCCGCTCATCCGGCCCGATGTCGTCGCCCGCGTCAAAGCCGAAGCCCGGGCTCTGATCGCCCCGCAAGTCGCCGCGATCTTTGCCAGCGCGGCGCCGTTCTTTCAGCCGATCTACGATCTCGCGTCGCCGCAGCTCGTGTTCGGCCGGGTCGTGCTCGCCGGCGATGCGGCGTTTGTGACTCGCCCCCATGCCGGCGCCGCCACGACCAAAGCCGCACTCGATGCGGCAAGCCTCGCCGATTGCATTCGCAATGCGGGCGACGATTTCGACGCGGCATTGAGGCGCTACGAGGCCTCGCAGCAACCGTTCGGCAGCGCTATGGTCGAGCTCGGTAAGGAAGAAGGCATCTATCTCAGCGCCCAGCTCAAGCCGCGACACCAGCGCACCGCCGAGGAGCTCAACCGCGACATCGGCTCAGTGCTTTACGCTCACAGTAACCGCAGCGATCAGGTCGGCGGCATCGTTGCCTCGCACGGCCTCGACACGCTGGTCTGATCGCGCCACACCGGGAGCAAGTCATGGCTGGTCCATTATCGGGCATCCGCGTTCTCGATCTCACCGCGGTCGTGGCCGGACCGCTGGCGACACAGACGCTGGGCGACATGGGCGCCGACGTCATCAAGATCGAAAGCCCCGACGGCGACACGACCCGCTATACCGGCCCGGCGCGTTCGCCCGACATGGCCGCGCTATATATGTGTCTCAACCGTTCCAAGCGCGCGCTGATGCTCGATCTCAAGCAGCAAGGCGCGCGGGACGCGCTGTGGCGGCTGATCGCCGGCGCCGATGTCTTCGCTCATTCGATGCGGCCGCAAGCGATCGAAAAACTCGGCTTCGGGCACGAGGCGGTGTGCGCGCGCCGTCCGAGACTCATCTATGCCGCGATCCACGGCTACCGCAGCGGCGGCCCCTATAGCGGGCTCCCGGCTTATGACGATGTCATCCAGGGCCAATCCGGCGTCGCGGCCTTGATGTCGGAGATTGCCGGCGAGCCGCGCTATGCGCCGACCATCCTCGCCGACAAGACCACGGCGCTTGCGCTGTCGAACGCCATCACGGCAGCCCTGTTCGCCCGCGAAAAGACCGGCCGCGGCCAGTTCGTCGAAGTGCCGATGTTCGAGTCGATGGTGTCCTTCGTGCTGGCGGAACATCTGTTCGGCCACTGCTTTACGCCGCCGGCCGGCAAGCTCGGCTATACGCGCGTGCTCGGCACCTGGCGCCGGCCTTACCAGACCAAGGACGGGTATATCTGCGTGATGGCCTACACCGAGCGGCATTGGCGGAAGTTCTGGACCATGGTCGAAAAGCCCGAGATTTGCGACGACCCGCGCTTCAACAGCATCGCGGCGCGCAGCCGCAACATTGTCGCGCTCTACGAGCTTGCCGGCGCCTGCCTCGCCGAGAAAACGACCGACGAATGGCTCGCGCGGTTGCGCCAGCTCGAAATTCCCTCGGCGCGCATGGCGACGCTCGACGAGGTGATGGCCGACCCGCAGCTTGAAGCCACCGGCTTCTTCAAGCGCGCGACCCATCCGAGCGAAGGCGAAATCCTTTACACCGACATGCCGATGCGCTTTAGCGGTGGCGCGGCAACGGGCGCGCGGCTGCAGCCAAGGCTCGGCGAGCACAGTCTCGAAGTCTTGCGTGAAGCCGGGCTGAGCGAGAGTGAGATCAAGGCGCTTGTCGCCTCGGGCGCGACGGTCGAAGGGCCGCCGAACGCGCAAGCGGCGGAATAAGTTGACGGGCGCGGAAATACCCGCAGCAGGAGAACGGCCATGTCAGATGACCAGACTGAAAACGAGGAACGGCCGTGCTTGCATTGCCTGATCGTCGAATTGATCGACAATTTTTTTGCCGAGTATCCGGTTTCAACCGATGAACCGGACGCCATGGATACCGATGAAGTCACCACCGCGCTGGCGAAAACCATGGCGGAACTGACCTGCGGCCGGGACGATTCGGGACGTCAAACCATGATCGAACAGCTGATGCGTGAAATCATGACATATGACGCCGAATATCGGCAGCAAGACGCATTGGGCACCGCCGGCTCCGACGCGCGGCACTAGGCTTATCGGCTGATGGCTCAGATATCCAGCGCGCTTGGGGCGTAAAGCTCTTCGATCTTGACCGGGCGCGGCGTAAGACTCTGTTCGACCGAATATTGCGCGATGGTCTCGATGACCTTGCGGTTGGCCTTGACGCCGTGGTGGAGGAGCCTCGGTTTTGGGTCGCCCGAAAGCAGCCCGGCCGCCAGATGATCCTGCACATGGGCGACACGTTGCGCATCGGCAATCTCATTGGCCTTGTTGAATGCCTTGATCAGATTTAGCACGACCCACGGCTCTTTCTCGAAAATGTCGCGCCGCATTACGGTTTGGTGATTGATCGGCAACAGCCCGGTCTTGTTGTAGAAGCGCACCCCTTCGGCGATCGGATCGGCAAACAGATATTTGAAATCGGGATGGCTCGGCAGATCGGCCCGGCTGCGATCGACGAGATTGCGATCAGCCAGATAATGCAGCACGGCGTCAAGCTCGCCGGCGAGCATCATGGCGCCGATGCTTTTATCGGCGGGGATTTGATGCACGGTGACGCCGGGCGGCGCTTTGAATCCGGTGGCGCCGCCGTGGCTCATTTCCGGCGTGCGCTCCATCCAGAATTCCATGTCCTTCGGCGCGACGTCGAATTCGTGCTGCAACACGCCGCGCGCCCACAACGCCGCAGTCTGCTGATATTCTGGCACGCCGACGCGCTTGCCCTTGAGGTCGGCCGGCGCCTCGATGCCGGCCTTGCGCCGCACCAGAATGCTGGTGTGGAAGAACCGCCGCGTGGTGAAGATCGGCAAGCCGACAAAGCGCGTATCGCCGCGCGCCACGGCGATGATGAAGGATGAGCACGACATTTCCGACACGGCGAATTCGGAAAAATGCAATTGCCGCCAGAACAATTCAGACGGATGCAGCACCGTCGGAATGAGGTCGATGCCGTCGGCCTTTACTGTGCCGTCGATGATCGGCCAGGTGCGTGGATTGTTGGTGATGCCGATGCTGAGCTGGAGATTCATGGGAACGTTTTGCCAAGAATGTTTTGTGAGAGCGGCAAATGTGCCGCCCTTCCCGCGCCGGCGAGAATCTAGCGCTGGGCCCGCTGGCGCGGGGACCAGCGGGCGAGAGGTACGTCTAGTATCTATACTGCTGCGGTTCCCACAGCGGGAAGGCCGAGAACACGTGCGGCGCGTTAGCCGGCGCTGCCGGCGTCAGGTAGGAACGATCGAGCTTGCCGTAGCTCGTGACGCCGAGAAGCCCGAGCGCGCGCATCACCTCGTCTTCCATGATTTCGAGCATGCGCACGATGCCCGCCTGCCCCGCCGCCGCGAGCCCGTAACACTGCATGCGGCCGAGCCCGACCATGTGGGCGCCGAGAGCGATCGCCTTGACGATGTCGGTGCCGCGATAGAAGCCGCCGTCGACGATGATCATCGCGCGACCGGCGACCACCTCGACGACTTCCGGCAGAACCTCGAACGAGCCGCGGCCGTGATCGAGCTGGCGGCCGCCGTGATTGGAGACGTAGATGATCTCGACACCGTGATCGAGCGCGATCTTGGCGTCTTCCGCGGTGCCGATGCCTTTGATGCCGAACGGAATCTTGTACTTGCTCTTCATGCGCTCGACGGTGCGCCAATCGAGCGCCATCTGGAACTCGCGCCCGGTCGCGCGGCGGCGGCCGCCGGTGGTGTGGCGCTTGGCGAGATCGCGTTCGCGCCGGCTGTAATGCGCGGTGTCGACGGTGAGGCAGAAGGCCGAATAGCCGCTTTTGATGGCGCGCTCGACGTGATCGTCGGCCCAGGCGGCGTCGCCTCGGACATAGAGCTGAAACATCCGCAGCGCATCCGGCGCGGCTTCGGCGACCCGTTCGAGGCCCGGATCGCAAACGGAGCTCAGCATATGCGCGACGCCGAATTCGGCCGCCGCCTTGATCACTGGCTCCGCGCCGCCGGGATGAAAGCTTTCCAGTGAACCGACCGGACAGAGCACGATCGGCAGCCGCAATTTGTGGCCCAGCGCTTCGGCTGAAGCGTCGACCTTGCTGACGTCGCGCAGCACGCGCGGCCGGAACGCGACCGCATCGAGGGCCATGCGGTTGCGCCGCAGCGTTGTCTCGGTCTCGGTGCCGCCGACGATATAGTCCCAATCGTTCTGATTCAGATTGGCACGGGCTTTGGCGACGAGTTCATGAAGATTGTGAAAGTCGTTTGTGGCGGCGGCATTCGCCGCGGCTCTCGCGGCATCGTGGCTCTGGCTGGTCATTTGCGATGGGTGTTTCTGGTTTGTGTTTTCGGTTTGTGCTGTTCGGAGTTCCTGGCGGGGGTCTTTGACCCGCCACCTTGGTCGGAAGGAGGGGAAGCCTACAGGGCGAGAAATTCCGGTTCAAGAACTGCCGGGGCGCGCTCGTGCGCCAAGAATGCTCGCACGCCATGAGCACACCATGGCCTCGGTTGGGCGGAACGGTTGCACCCGAACTCTCGATTTTACGATTTAGGCGTTCGTCGCGTCGGAATTGCCGCCCGCAACGTGGCGCGGAATTTTCGGTCACGCTTGATGTGCCACTCGCGGCTCATCGCAGCGCGCTTGGTCTTGCAAGGTTCGGAATAGAGCAGGATCCATTGCCGCCCGCGGGTCGACTTGGCGCCGGTTCCTGCATTGTGTTGTCGTAGACGCCGGTCGAGGTCGGTGGTCCAGCCGACATAGGTCCGGTGATCGTCTTTGCGCCGGCTTCCCAGAACATAGACAAAGAACAGCATGTGCAAAGAACAGTATGTGAAGGCTGGCGGTCCCGGGAAGACTCGAACTTCCGACCTTCGGTTTAGGAAACCGCTGCTCTATCCGGCTGAGCTACGGGACCGAGAGGCTTCTTGTTGCGTGCACGCGGGCGCGCGTCAATTCAGGAATTTGGGCGGGATCGCCAAAGCGGCGTCGTCCGCGCGCGCTCCTGCCGTTGCCCGTGCCGGCCTTTGGCCAGGCTTCGTTTCACTTCCGCCTGGGCGCGCAGTTGCGTCAGCACTTGCTCGACGAGGTGAGATGCGAAGGCCAAGCCTGATTTGCGCGCGGCCTGGTTTGCAGTCGGGCTAGTATATTGTTCGATCTTGGTGCGCACGGCGCGCTCGAAACGCTCCGTCTCGCCGCCGGCCACGTTGAGGACGAGTTCGCCGCCCATCAGCTTGATCAGGTGAAGAAGCGCCGCGATCGTTTCAGTCACGGCCTCGGGAAACCCGGCGCCCGCGTCCGCGGCGGAATCTTCCGGCGCAGTGCTTGCCGGCGGCGTAGAGCCTTCCGGCAGGACGCCGTTCTGGTCGGCATCGGACGCGCTTTTGCGGACGGGAGCGACCATAGCCCTCATATGGGTATTCTGCTGATGGCTCCTAAACTCCCACCAACCTTAGCTCCTTGACGTGGTTCATAACGGTCCCCACCACGCCGCGAAGCATCCCAAACATAAGCTATTGAGCTAAAAGCATATTATCTGATTCGCGGGTCGCTGCCGGTAAATTCCGGAATGAGAATGGGCGCAAAGCCTTGCCGCCATGCATTAATTGGCCGTGCCATCAAAATGCCGCGAGCCGGCGCCGTGGCGCGGTTCGAATCGAGACAAGAACTGCCTCGCCGTAGCTCCGCCGCGTTGCGGCCTTTCACTTGGCCCCGATGATGGGGGTGGTGGGACGGCATCTTGGGCGCCGCCATTGCGGCGAGGTTGGGGTCTTGCGCTGCAGCGCAGGGCACCGAACCTAAGATCGCGTGCGGGCGAGACAGTCAGTCGCAGATGCAACTGTTGCCCGCATCATCGACGGCCGGACCTTTGTCGGGGGCGATGAGGTGGTGCTGCGGCAGGCGGAGGCCGGCTTGGACCACAATTTGGACCGCTACGGCCGTGTGGTCGTCTTTGCCTATGCGCTGCGCGATGGCGCCGAGCTGTTCACTTAAGGCGAACTGGTCGCTTCGGGTTTCGCCCGGGTTGCCGACCGGATCGGTGGCAAGGCCTGCTCCGCGGAACTCCTTGAGGACGAAAATGCCGCCCGGACGGCCAAGCTTGGCCTCTGGAGCGATCCGTATTATGAGGTGCTCACGTCGATACCCCTGTGGATGTGCTGGCGTGGCGAGGCCATTTTGCGCTGGTCGAGGGCCAGGTGGTGTCCGTGCGTGACAGCGGAGCCACGATACGTAAATTTCGGGCGGCGGTGGTCCGAGAGTTTTGCGGTTACGATCTCGAAGCGAAACGAGTGTAATTTTACCGCGGCGGGTCTTGATTTGAAGAGTCTCGCCGGCCGGCGCGTCTGGGTCCGGGGCTGGGTCGAGACTCGCGGCACGGACGGCACGGTTCCTTGGATCGAGGCGGCGCGGCCGGAGCAGATCGAGACGGCCGATCGAAGAAACTGACTTTGCGTAGGCGCTCGGGGGCGACTCGCGCAAGGGATTTTGGGTAACGCAGTGCAACGGGGACTACGTCGAAGCATCCGGCCTAGACATGTAGGCGTCGCTCTGGCGGCGCTGCTGCTTGCTGCTTGCACGGCGTCGACCCCGTCCGTGACGCCGCAAGCTTCGGTCGCCACGCCGGCCAAACAAGCCGATTCCGCAATGTCGGGTGCGGTGCTGCGCGAGCATCAGCGCATCCTCGCGACCTATGGCGGCGTCTACAACGATCCCCGGCTGCAAGCCATGATCGAGCAGACCGTCGAGCGCCTGGTCGCGGCGTCCGAACGTCCCGACCTGCACTACAAAGTCACGATGCTCAATTCGCAATCGGTCAACGCCTTCGCGCTGCCGACCGGACAGCTTTACGTCACGCGCGGATTGATGGCGCTGGCCAATGACAATTCCGAGCTCGCCTCGGTGCTGGCGCATGAAATGGGACATGTCATCGCGCGGCACGCCGAGATCCGCGAGGAGCAGGCGCGCCAAGCCGACCTGGTCAGCCGCGTCGTGACCGACGTGGTCACCGACCCGGAAGCCGGCGCGCTGGCGCTCGCCAAATCGAAGTTGGCGCTGGCGAGCTTCTCGCGTTCGCAGGAATTCGAGGCCGACGCGATCGGCGTCGGCATTGCCTCGCGCGCCGGTTACGATCCCTACGGCGCGGTGCGTTTCCTGAGCTCGATGGAGCACAATGCCGACCTCAAGCCAGAACAGACCGGAGCGATCAATCCGGCGGCGCCTGACTTTCTCTCCTCGCATCCGGCGACGCCAGAGCGGATCACCAACGCGCAAGCCAATGCCCGGCAATACCGGGCGCCCGCCACCGAAAACGGCCAGGATTTCGCTCAGGCCAAGTCGACCTATCTCGCCGACATCGACGGCATCGTCTATGGCGAAGATCCGAGCGAAGGTTTCGTCCGCGGCCGGCGTTTCCTGCATCCGAAGCTGGGCTTCACCTTCACCGCGCCAGACGGATTTACCCTCGACAATACGGCGCAGGCCGTGCTCGGCATCAAGCACGGCGGCGGGCAAGCATTGCGGCTTGACGTCGTGCGCGTGCCGGCCGAGCAAACACTCGCCGAATATCTCACCTCCGGCTGGATCGAGAATATCGATGCGGCAACCGTCGAAGACGTCACCATCAACGGCTTTCCCGGCGCCACCGCCGCCGCCAAGGGCGATCAGTGGGATTTCCGCCTCTACGCGCTACGCTTCGGCAGCGACGTTTACCGTTTCATCTTCGCCGCCAAGCACCGGACGCCCGACACCGACCGGGCGTTTCGCGAATCGATCGGCACGTTCCGCCGCATGAGTCTGGCCGAAATCGAGGGCGCCAAGCCCCTTCGCTTGCAGCTCGTCACCGTCGCGCCGGGCGATACAGTGGAAAAGCTGGCGGGCAAAATGGCGATTTCCGACCGCCCGGTCGAGCGTTTCCGGGCGCTGAATGGCCTCGATCCCGGCGACAGGCTAAAGCCGGGGAGCCAGGTGAAAATCGTCGTCGAATAGCCTCTGGCCGCCCGAATCCGGCGTTTCGCCGATTTTCTCATGTGGTTAGGTCCGGTATACTATGACAAAGGCAGGCAAGGCTTACGAGGTAAGTCCTATGGACAAAAGGACGGCTGTGGGGAAATGCGAATGTGGATAGTGAAACGGGCTGAGCCTGTTGCTGTCGCGCTTGCCGTCGTGTCCGTTGCGACCGCAGTGCTTTGGATGGTCAAGCAATCCGCTGCCGGCGAACAGCACCTTGTTTTCTTTTATCTACTGCCGATGGCCCTGGTGGCTATCGTCTATGGCAGCCTGCCGGCGATGATTTGCGCGGCTGCGGCGACTGTTTGTGCGGCGTTTTTTCTCTACGACCCGATCTATAGCTTCTACATCGCCGATCCTATGGGTTGGGGCGAACTGATTTGTTTCACCGGCTTGGCGCTATTCGGCGCGAAATGCACGGCCGACCTCTTGCGGCCCGCCGTTCATGCGCGAAAGCGCGTCGGCCGGCGGCCCTGAATCTGGCGCCTGAACTGCGACGCGAACCGAGCAAAGCCCGTCACGTGGCGGCCGAACCCGGTCTTTCGCCTATTTTCTCAGCCTGTTAGGTCCGGTATACTGTGCCAAAGGCCGGCAAGGCGCTTGGACACAAGTCCTACGGACAAAAGTCCATGACGGCTGTGGGGAAATGCGAATGTGGATCGTGAAACGGGCTGAGCCCGTCGCTGTCGCGCTTGCCGTCCTGTCAATCGCCACAGCCGTGCTCTGGATGGTCAAACAATCCACTGTCAGCGAACAGCATCCCGTCTTCTTTTATTTGTTGCCGATCGCGTTGGTCACGATGCTCTACGGCAGCCTTGCCGCGGTGCTCTGCGTTATCGTGGCCATGGAATGCGCCGACTTCTTTCTCTACGAGCCGCTCTATTCCATAGATCTGCCCAGCTGGGGCGAATTTGGCGACTTGGTCTGCTTCGCGCTGGTGGCGCTGATCGGCGTCAAATGCACCAGCGAATTGTTTCACCGCTCAGCGAAGAATCCGCCAAAATCCCGCTACGGGAATTGAAAAGCCCGCTGCCGACAAAGCCGCCGCGATAAATTGGCTTTGACCGATCAGAACTGCGAGGCAAGTTGATCGAGCCCCATGACATGGGCGAGATTGCGCACTTCTTCTTTTTGCTCGGCATTGAAACTCATGATCAGCGGCACAGCCGCCGATTTGAGGCCTTGGACTGCATTCGGGTCGACGGCCGCTGTTTGCGTGTCGCTTAACGGGGCGCCGCGCCCGTGGGGCCCGTGAGAGTCGCGCGCTTGCTGCGCGCGCGCATAAGCGATGTTGCGTAGCGCGGCTTCTACCGCAGGCCACATCTGCTCCTGATCCGGCGTCAGATGCAGACGGTCCTTAATGCTTGCTATTTGCGTGTCGTTGAGGACGTAACCCGCCCGATCGTTGATATGCGGATGCGGTGCCGGCGCCGCGGCTTTTTGCGCAGGCGCGGGCTGTGATGCCACCGGTGCAGACTTCGGACTAGGCGTTTGCGCTCGCGGCGGCGTGGTCTGTGCTACTATGCTCACGCCGGGCGCTGCATCCGTTTGCTCCGCGGACGCGGTCTGGATCGCCGCTTGCGGGTTTTGATCGGCTTGCGGCGCTATGGCCGAAACAGCTTGGCGCGCAGGCTGTGGCGCCATCGGCGCGGGACTAAGCAGCGCGAACTGGGTATCAGCGGTGATTGCCCCGGCACTCGCGACATTCACGCTCTTGAGCGTGTGCAGTTTCAGCACCGCTGTGCGAATGGCCGTTGCCGTCGCCAGCGAGGCATCTTTCCAATCCTGGGGAAAACGCAGCGCCACGGCTTCGGCGGCCGACAGATCCGTGCCGCGCAACGCAGTGATATGCGCGCTGCCGAGCAAATAACCGACGCTGCCTGCCAGAAGAATTGGCACGAGAACTGGAATGCGCCGACTGCGCTTAAGCGCTTTCTTTCGCCGCATGATCGGCGCCTCCCCCCGTCCACCTATTGCCTCTATGTCCTTTCAAATGAAGCTTAATTTGAGACTAACCCGTGGAATATTGTGGCCGCGTGATGATTTGAGTGCAGAGATCGCGGCTTTGGAACCGCGGCGCAGGTAACAGGATGCGAGACACCGCCACGCGAGGCCAAAATCCACAAGGAGAAACACAACGAAAAAGGCCCGGCATCTCTGCCGGGCCTTTGCATTCCTGCGAACGAAAATCTCGCGTTACGCCGCTTCTTCTTCGACGACGGACTCGTCTTCCGCCTCGGGTTTCGGACCGCGGCGCGGCCCCTTGGCAAGCGCGGCTTCGATCTCTTTGATGGCCTCGGTCTCGGTCACGCGCTGCACGACGGCGACTTCACGCGAGAGCCGGTCGAGCGCTGCTTCATAGAGCTGACGCTCGGAATACGACTGCTCCGGCTGCGACTCCGACCGGAAGAGATCGCGAACGACCTCCGCGATCGCGACGATATCGCCGGAATTGATCTTGGCCTCGTATTCCTGAGCGCGACGCGACCACATCGTCCGCTTGATGCGCGCGCGGCCCTTGAGCGTCTCGAGCGCCTTCTTGACCATCGGCGTCTCGGCAAGCTTACGCATACCGACGGAGGCGACCTTCGAGGTCGGCACCCGCAGCGTCATCTTGTCCTTGACGAAGTTGATTACAAACAGCTCAAGCCGAGCGCCCGCGACCTCTTGCTCTTCGATCGCCACGATCTGACCCACGCCGTGAGCCGGATAAACGATGAATTCCTGAGTTTTGAAGCCTTGTCGTTGAGTAGTCTTCTTCGCATTCATTCCCAAAGTTGCTCCTTCCGCCTCGGGCTTATGCCGCTGGGCGGGCTTCGCCACGCTGACCCTGGATCGGGCCGTAGCTCGCGTGGACTGTGAAGGCCTCCGGCTCGCGCGGGAGGCGGGTTTTGCTGTCTTCCGGCTCATGCCGGCCGCACTTTTCTTTGAACGACGACGAGTTTTCTCTGCCACTGCTCTCGCGTGGGTCTCACGCCTCTATTGACGGTTCCTCGAAAATTCCCCCGAAAAAGGATGCTCCCAATCAGCGGGAGCGGTGTCTCGGGGGTGTTTTTCTTTATATTTCAGCTTTATAGCACATTTTCGGCCAAAATCAAAGCCTTAACGCGTCGCGAAAGCGTCGCATCGGCGCCGCATCCGCCAAATCGTTAACAATGGTTAATATCCGCAACCGGAAGGCGTATCAGTCGCCAGCGCCAGGATTTCGCGAGAACTGCTCTTCGAACTTATTGGGCTTGCCTTCCCAGTCCTTGGCATCGGCAGGCGGCGTCTTTTTGGCCGTGATATTCGGCCAGACCTTGGCGTATTCCGCGTTCACGCTCAACCACTTCTCGACACCCGGTTCGGTGTCCGGCTTGATCGCTTCCACCGGGCATTCCGGTTCGCAAACCCCGCAATCGATGCATTCGTCGGGGTGAATGACCAGCATGTTTTCGCCCTCGTAAAAACAGTCAACGGGGCAGACTTCGACGCAGTCCATGTATTTGCATTTGATGCAATTGTCGTTGACGATATAGGTCATCTGGACACTCTGAACAGGCTTTTTAGGAGCCTTGCTCCTATCGCATGGGTCAAGTGCACGCAAGCAGGTGCACTTGAGGAGTACGCTCGAAGCCCAACCTACCGCTCCTATTCGAGATCCTCATATAAGCTCGCGCCGGTGCCGCCGGGACCCCGGCGCTCGGTAAATCCAGTCACCTTGAGCACCCGCACACCGTGATCGAGTGTAACCGTGATCACATCGCCCGTCCGCACCATGCGGCCCGGGCCGTCGATGCGCGTCCCGTTGACGCGGACATAGCCCGCGCCCGCCAACGCGGCCGCGGCATCGCGGGTGCGCACGACACGTGCATGCCAAAGCCAACGGTCGATGCGTTGCCGGGGCGTCTCCGCCGCCACTCAGCGGCGCTCCTTGGAGTCGGCTTCGAGTTGCGCTTTAAGCGCCGCGAGTTTTGCAAACGGCGAGTTCGGGTCGGGCGCTTTGTCACGCTCGCGCCGTTCGAAACGCTTGACGTGCTGCCGATCGCGGTCGCGCGGCGGACGATCCTGACGCTGATCGCCACTGTGCCGGTCGCCGCCATGCCTCTCACCACCATGCCGCTCACCGCCGTGACGCTGATCGCCACCTTGGCGTCGGCGGTGGCGAAACTGGCCGCCGTCGCGGGACGGCGCACCATCCGGAGTTTGCGGGCCCGACGCTGAGGCCGCTGCATCCGAAGCAGCGAGCGCGGGGGTTGCGGCGCCGTCGCCGCTTTGCGGCGGTGCGTGAGCCCCATCCGCGCGGGGTTCACGCCGGTGCCGCGGGCGCCGTCGCGCCCCTTCCGGACGTACTGCCCGCCCCGGCATCCAGACTTCGATCAGGATTGGCTCCGCAGGCTCAGCCGGCGGTTCAACCGGCGCATCGGTCCTAGTTTCTTCTCCGGCGCTGACGGATGCGGCGGGAGGTCCGCCCTGAGGCTCGCTCGCCGCAGCCGACGACTCGGGGACAATCGCCGGCTCCGGCTCGCTGGCTGCAGCCGCAGCCGCAGCCTCGGGCAGCGACGCATCCACGGTCTCGGCAACCTCCACAGGCGCCTGCGAAACCTCGGGCGCCGGCGTGCTGCTGTCGCTTTCGGTGGCCTCGACTGGCGTCTCCACGGCTTCCGGCACGGGCCCCGCGGCCGCCACCGTCGCTGCGGCGGGCGGCGGCTCGGGAGGCTTTGGACGGCGGTCCATGCGGTAGCCGAGCGAGCGCAGGATCGACGCAAAGTCCTCGCCGGACGCACCGGTCAGCGACGTCATGCCGTTGACGACGGTGAAGCCGCCGCCGACGACCGCGCCCAGCGGTTTCGGCCCGGACGCGCCTTCGCGCCACGCCAAAGCCGGGCGGATCAGATCGGCAAGCCGTTCGAGAATATCGACGCGCACCGCGCGCTCGCCGCAAGCGCGATAGCCGGCGGTGCGATAAAGACCCGCATCGATCTCGCGATCGACCGGCACGGAGGTGCGGCCGGAGCCGGCAAGGTGCAGCAAATCGTCGAGGCCCTTGGTCAGCGCGGCCTCGTTTTTCAGCGCCCATAATTGCGCGGCGAGCTTGCGCGGCGCCGGCTTGAGCAGATTAGGCAGATAGATGTGATAGGCGCCGAAGCGCACGCCGTATTTGCGCAAAGTGGCGCGCGCCGGCTGATCGAGCCCCTTCACTTCTTCGGCGACGCGCTGGCGGTCGAGCACGCCGAGCGCTTCGACCGATTGATAAGCGACGCCGCGCGCGATGCCGGTCACGTCGGCGGCCGCGGCGAGCTGCGACAACGGCCCGAGCAGTTTTTCAATATGGGATTTGACGAAGGCATCGAGCCGCGCCTCGACGGCGTCGCGCGGCGCGCCGGTCAGATGCTCGTCGGCAATCACGCGCACGCGCGGGCGCAAAATCTCCTCGCCGGCGACAAGCTTGCCGACCGGAGCGCCGGTCCAGCGCAGCGTGCCGTCGGAAGCGAGCACGAATTGCTCGTCCGGCGCCTCGGCCAATCGCGTTGCCCGCGCGGCGATCTCGCCGACCAGCGCCTTCTGCGCCGCGTTTTGCAGGGTCTTGGCTTCCGAACCGCCTGCCGACGCTTCCGGCACGAAAACAAAGCCGTCGAGCCGGCCGATGACATGACCTTCGACCACGACCTCGCCGGTCTTGTTGAATTGCGGATCGAGCGAATTGTTGTCGCGCATCCGCCGCATCAGGGCGCTGGTGCGGCGATCGACAAAGCGCTCGGTCAGCCGCTCGTGCAGCGCGTCGGAAAGCCTGTCTTCGACGGCGCGCGCGACGCCCTGCCAATGCTCGGGATCGGCGAGCCAATCCGGGCGGTTGGCCGCAAAGGTCCAGGTCCGAATATGGGCGATGCGTGTCGACAGCGTGTCGATATCGCCGTCGGTGCGGTCCGCCATGGCGATTTGCTGGGCGAACCAGTCGATCGAGATCTTGCCCTCGCGCTGCAGATAGCCGAACAGCGTGACGACAAGCTCGGCATGGTTGGCCGGCGCGATCTTGCGATAATCCGGAAGCTGGCAAACATCCCACAGCCGCTCGACGTGAGCCGCCGTACCGATCATGTTGCGCACACCGTCGTCGCGCGCGGCATGATCGAGCACGAGAATATCCTCGGCGACCGGCGCGCGGGCCAGCGCGCTTTCGGTCGGCGCCGCGGCTAGCGTCGCCTGCAACGCCCCGATCGAGGAGAAATCGAGGTCGGAATTGCGCCACTGCACGAGCTTCACCGGCTCGAACGTGTGCGATTCGAGCGCTTGCACCAGCTCCGGCTCGAACGGCGGACAGCGTCCGCTGGTGCCGAACGTGCCGTCGCGCGTGGCGCGGCCGGCGCGGCCGGCGATCTGGGCAAGCTCGGAAGGATTGAGCTTGCGGAACTGATAGCCGTCGAACTTGCGGTCCGAGGCAAAGGCGACGTGATCGACGTCGAGATTGAGCCCCATGCCGATGGCATCGGTCGCCACCAGATAATCGACCTCGCCCGATTGATAGAGCTCGACCTGGGCATTGCGCGTGCGCGGCGACAACGAGCCGAGCACTACGGCCGCGCCGCCGCGCTGGCGGCGGATCAGTTCGGCGATCGCGTAGACTTCATCCGCCGAGAAGGCGACGACGGCGGAGCGGCGCGGCAGGCGCGTGAGCTTCTTCTCACCGGAAAACGTCAGCTGCGACAGCCGCGGCCGGCTGACAATGCTCGCGCCCGGCAACAGCCGTTCGACGATCGGCCGCATCGTGGCGGCGCCGAGCACCAGCGTTTCCTCGCGGCCGCGGCGGTTGAGCATGCGATCGGTAAAGACATGGCCGCGCTCGAAATCGGCGGCGAGCTGGATTTCGTCGATGGCGAGGAAGGCGACGTCGAGATCGCGCGGCATCGCCTCGACGGTGGCGACCCAGAATCGCGGATTCGGCGGTTTGATCTTCTCCTCGCCGGTGATCAGCGCCACCTGCTCTGCGCCGACGCGCTCGACCGCGCGGTTATAGACCTCGCGCGCCAACAGCCGCAGCGGCAGGCCGATCAGGCCCGACGAATGCGCCAGCATCCGCTCGATAGCGAGGTGGGTTTTCCCGGTATTGGTCGGCCCAAGCACGGCGGTGACGCCGGCACCACGGGCACGCAGGTCACGATCGGCAGGCGGCGAAAACGAAATCGGCATCAAGGTCCCGGCATTCACACGATATTGCGCAAGTAGCACAGCGCTTCTGTATCACAATGCAACGCGCAATATCCCTGTGCTTAAGATGTGGAACGAGTCTGGAACAAATCGCGGCCGAATCGGCGACTCTGGAGCTGTTCGATTCCGTTCACTGCGATATATGGGACCGCTATTACAGCTGAATACCAGATCGAGTGGAATCTTGGGTTCCAATCGGCCGCCGTGGCGCCAAAAGCGTTAACGTGCTGCACGATCACGATTCCACCGGGAGTCAAGGGCGACAGTCCTGTGGATAGTGGGGACGCTTTGGCATGACGCTCTGGCATGGGTTCGGCTTTGCCACCGATGCAGTTTCGGCTCGACCCCGCGTCGCGCTTTCGCCGCCAGGGTCCAATGGTCACTGTGTCTTCCGGTCACTGTGTCTTCGCAGCCGAATGCGACGGTGGCGCGACCGTCACGAATGAGGTCGCCTGCAGCAAACCGGTGCCGAGCGGCGTTGGCATCGAGAAGCGGAACGGCACCAGCACGCGCGTGCCGGAAATCGGCGCCAGCCAAACTTCGGCATCGCGCAACTCGACGAGATATTTGATCGCGGGGCGATCGGGGACGTAGCCGGAGATCGGCGTGAAATAGACGGCGCAGACCACCACAGGCCCTTCATAGCCGCGCTCGGCTTTGACGTTTTCGATGCGCTTGAATTCGCTATGCAGGTCGTAACGCACGCGCCCGTCGAACACCGGCACTTTGCGATTGCAGGCTTCGGGCGAAACCGGATCGCCATTACCGGCGACGCGATTGAGCATCGACGTCATCGGATCGAACACACCATGACGATCGGCTTCGGTGATCGGGATGCGCTCCGCGACCGGAGGCAAAGGCGGCTCGACCGCGTATTCGGTGACATTGCCACCGGCGAGCGTCAGCCGGACGTCGTCGACCCTGCGGTCATAGATAATGGTCGCCCCGTAGCTCGCCGGGATCGGCTGGCCGCCGCTGACCGTGCCATGCGCCGCGCCGGTGCCGTGGGCGCCGGTGAAGAAGCGAATGATGCCCGTCGTCGCGCCGCTGGCCGCTGCGGTGTACTGGTCGTTGGCAATCTCGATGATCCAATTGCCATGGCCGATCGGGATGCCGGCGAGGCTCGCTACATATTCGGCCTCGAGCCGGCCCTGCACGGGCACGGCATGGCTCGCATCGGCCGAACCGCCGGCGTCTCCCGCCATCGCTGGAAAGACTACGGCGACAACGCCGAGCTGCGCCAAGACCGATTGAACCAAGACAAAAAATGCCGCGGCGAACGCGGCACTGCCTGCATGGCGGCCAATCGGTGACGGTAACACGAAGGCAGACAATGGTTTTTCCCTGGGCAGCCAGACGTGGAACCGGACGCATTGTTTTGGCGGAGAATGCGTCGTTTGTGTGGTTTTTACCCTGTCCGGCGCGATCTGGAATCTCGTTGGGAATTCAGTCAGGTATTTAGCCAAGAATCATCAAGAATTGGCAGTGGAAGGTCGAAAAGGCCAGGCTCCGCTTGACGCTTAGCAAGGGCCTGATTATAGGTCCGCGGCGATTTCCCCGACATCGTCCGGCAGGCGGCCCATGATGCGCGGGACGGACACCGCGTTTCGCGCAAGCAATTTGAACCAAGGAATTCGAACTATGGCATGGCGTTGCGAGCTCACCGGCAAGAACCGTCAGATCGGGAACAAAGTGAGCCATTCCAACCGCAAGACCAAGCGGCAGTTTAAGCCCAATCTGCTCAACGTCACGATGATCTCTGATGCGCTTGGCCGCAAGGTGAGGCTGCGGGTCTCGGCCAACGCGCTCAAGACCGTCGACCATCGCGGCGGGCTCGATGCCTTTCTGCTCAAGGCCAAGGATGCCGAGTTGTCGCCGCGGGTGCTCGAACTCAAGCGCCAGGTCGTGAAGAAGCGCGCGGCCATAGCGGCGTAAAGCCGATCAGCGACGCTGTTTCGGATTCCAGCGGGCACAGGAATAAGCAACTGTCGCGCTAGGCGTTCAAACGCCGCGGCCGCGCCGGACGCACCAGATCCTGCGTCGCGTGTTCCTCGAACAGTTCGGCCAGCTTTTCCGTCATCACGCCACCCAGCTCCTCGGCATCGACGATTGTCACCGCGCGCCGGTAGTAGCGCGTCACGTCGTGGCCGATGCCGATGGCGATCAGTTCGACCGGCGAGCGGGTTTCGATCTCCTCGATGATCCAGCGCAGGTGGCGCTCGAGATAATTGCCGGGATTGACCGAGAGCGTTGAATCGTCGACCGGCGCGCCGTCGGAAATCATCATCAGGATCTTGCGGGTTTCCGGCCGCGCCAAAAGCCGCTTATGCGCCCAATCGAGCGCCTCGCCGTCGATGTTCTCCTTCAAGAGCCCTTCGCGCATCATCAAGCCGAGATTCTTACGCGCGCGCCGCCACGGCGCGTCGGCCGCCTTGTAGATAATGTGGCGCAGATCGTTGAGCCGGCCCGGATTGGCCGGCTTGCCCTGGGCCAACCAGGCTTCGCGCGACTGTCCGCCCTTCCAGGCGCGGGTGGTGAAGCCGAGGATTTCGACCTTGACGCCGCAGCGCTCGAGCGTGCGGGCGAGAATATCGGCGCAGGTCGCCGCCACCGTGATCGGCCGGCCACGCATCGAGCCGGAATTGTCGAGCAGAAGCGTCACGACTGTGTCGCGGAAATTCGTGTCCTTCTCACGCTTGAACGACAGCGGATGCATCGGATCGACGATGACGCGCGTCAGGCGGGCCGGATCGAGCAGACCCTCCTCGAGGTCGAATTCCCAGGCGCGGTTCTGCTGCGCCAAGAGCAGCCGCTGCAGGCGGTTGGCCAATCGCGCGACGACGCCCTGCAAATGCGACAGCTGCTTGTCGAGATAGCCGCGCAGCCGATCGAGCTCTTCCGGTTCGCATAATTCCTCGGCGCCCACCGTCTCGTCGAATTTCGAGGTGAAGGGCTTGTAGTCCGGCCCGCGCGGCTCATTGCGCTGCTGGCGCGGCCGCCATGGTTCGGCGGCGGTTTCCGAATCGCCCATTTCGGCGTCGTCGGCCATTTCGGCGGCCGGCGCATCGACGGCTTCCGAGGAACTGTCGGGCATTTCCTCGGCCGAAGCTTCCGCCTCGCTGCTGGTCTTGTCGCTGTCGGCGGAATCCTCGGCGTCGCCGTCCTCGCCGGATTCATCTTTCTGATTTTCTTCCTCACCTTCTTCGCCGTCCTCGTCGTCGGATTCGCTCGAGCGATCCTCGCCCATGTCGAGCGAGTCGAGGAGATCGTGCACCACGTCGCCGAACTGGCGCTGGTCGTTGAGCACGCGTTCAAGCCGGTCGAGATTGCGGCCGGCACGCTCCTCGATCAGCGGCCGCCACAGATCGACGAGCTTGCGCGCGGCGGCGGGCGGCGTCTCGCCGGTGAGCCGCTCGCGCACCATCATGGCGAGCGCCTCTTCGATCGGCGCGTCGGCGCGATCGGTGATGTCGTCGAATTTGCCGCGGTGAAAACGGTCGTCGAGCATGGCGGTGAGGTTCTTGGCGACGCCGCCCATACGGCGCGCGCCGATGGCTTCGACGCGCGCCTGTTCGACCGCCTCGAACACCGCGCGGGCCTGCTGGCCGCCCGGCGCGAGCTTCCGATGCACCGCCGGATCGTGGCAGGCGAGCCGCAACGCAATTGAATCGGCATGGCCGCGCACGATCGCGGCCTCGCGTTCGTTGAGCCGGCGCGGCGGTTCCGGGAGCCGCGCCTTGCCGCCGGCAAGACCAGGGCGCTCCGATGCGAAGTTCACTTCGAGATCAGCCTTGCCGGCGATGGCGCGCAGGCACACGCCGACGGCGCGCTTGAACGGCTCGGTCGGCGCTTCTTTGGCGTTGCTCTTCGGCTTGATGTTCGAGGACATAGCGGCGAATGAACCTGGCGGCGAAATAAACCTGGCGACGAAACGGAGCTGCGCCTCTGCCCGCAAGCGGGAAGAGGCAATTGTTTAGGAAAGCGCCACGTTGACGGCGCTCTCCGGCAATTCCTGGCCGAAGCAGCGCTGATAGAATTCCGCCACCAGCGGACGTTCGAGTTCATCGCATTTGTTGACGAAGGTCAGCCGGAACGAAAAACCGACATCGCCGAAGATTTCGGCATTTTCCGCCCAAGTGATCACCGTACGCGGGCTCATCACCGTCGAGATGTCGCCGTTCATGAAGGCGTTGCGCGTGAGGTCGGCGACCCGGACCATTTTCGAGACGATCTCGCGGCCCTCCGTGGTGCGATAGTGCTTCGCCTTGGAGAGGACGATATCGACCTCGTTGTCGTGCGGCAGATAGTTCAGCGTGGTCACGATCGACCAGCGGTCCATCTGGCCTTGGTTGATCTGCTGCGTGCCGTGATAGAGGCCCGATGTGTCGCCGAGACCCACGGTGTTGGCGGTCGCGAACAGGCGGAACGCCGGATGCGGCTTGATCACTTTATTCTGATCGAGTAGCGTCAGCCGGCCGGAAGACTCCAGCACCCGCTGGATGACGAACATCACGTCGGGACGGCCGGCGTCGTATTCGTCGAAGCAAAGCGCCACGTTGTTCTGCAGCGCCCAGGGCAGAATGCCGTCGCGGAATTCCGTCACCTGCATGCCTTCGCGGATCACGATGGCATCCTTGCCGATCAGGTCGACGCGGCTGATATGGCTGTCAAGATTGACCCGCACGCACGGCCAATTCAGCCGCGACGCCACCTGCTCGATATGCGTCGATTTGCCGGTGCCGTGATAGCCGGTGACGATCACGCGCCGGTTGCGCGCGAAGCCGGCGAGAATGGCGAGCGTAGTCGGGCGATCGAACCGGTAGTCCGGATCGTTCTCCGGCACATATTCATCCGGCTCCGAATAAGCCGGCACTTCGAGATCGCTATCGATCCCAAAGACTTGGCGGACGGAAACCTTCATGTCCGGCAGGCCGGACCCACTGTCTGTAGCGAGAGTCATTGCTCCTCCGTGACCTCGGCAAGGCAGCTTGGCTAGGCCCCTTGGCAAGGCAACCCTAAGTCGACGGCCTCGGCAATTCCGAGGCGCTAATCGGCGGTTACCGGCGGTCGGATTGTCCCGCTAGGTCTAGCAGAAAGGCCCAAGGCGGCGAAAGTGCCGCCGGAGGCGGTGGGAAAAGCCGCCGCAAGGCCCCACAGATCAGCAGAAGCCCGCTGTCTTCAGGTAGTTATAGGCCTGAATGATTTCACGCAGCCGGTCTTCCGTGCCGCGGTCCCCACCATTGGCGTCCGGATGGTGCCGTTTCACCAACATCTTGAACCTGGCCTTGATATCGACGCGCGTGGCGTCACCTTCAAAGCCGAGGGCGTCGAGCGCCCGGCGCTGCGCATTGAGAATCTTGCGCCCCTCGGGCTCCTTCCGCGCATGGCCAGAACGGCGGTGTCCCGCCTCGCCGAACAGCGAAAACGGATCGTTGGTGGTGAAGTCCTCGCCGCGGGATTCCTTGGCGGCGCGCTTGGCGCTTTTGCCGCCGATCGAGCCCATCTTCCAGGTCGGCCGATGCCCGGTGAGCGCATCCTTCTGGTATTTCGCGACCGCGTCGTCGCTCATGCCGGAGAAAAAATTGTACGAACTGTTGTATTCGCGCACGTGATCGAGGCAGAACCGCCAATATTCGTTGGCGCGCTCGCGGCCCTTCGGGGCGCGATGGGTCGCCGGACCTTTGCATCCGGGCCACTCGCAAGCGGGCAGCTCCGCGCGCAAGCGGCGGTTTTGGTCCGGCTTGACCCGGATTCGATCGAACAGCGGCGAGTCGTTACTCATCGTGGTGATTATGCGGGTGCGTCGATGGCACCTTCAAGACTTGACAGGCGTTAAATCGGCGTGGCGCGTTGATCGACCTTAACGTGAGGCAAAAATGGGCATGCAGGATATCATCACCACCAAATTGATGGCGGCTTTCGCACCGGAGAGCCTGCATGTCGAGGATGAATCCCACTTACACCAAGGCCACGCCGGCCATCGGCCGGGCGGCGAGAGCCATTTCCGACTCTATATTGTGTCGAGCGCGTTCAAGGGGAAGAGCCGGCTCGAGCGCCATCGCATGATCAATACGGCGCTGGCAAACGAGATGAAGGGCCGCGTGCATGCGCTTGCCATCCATGCGCAGGCGCCGGGGGAAAGCTAACCAAGCCGGAGAACAAGACTGCATGTCAAACGCATCCACAATCGAGCATTTCGCAGGCACGGAGCGCCACGCCGGCCGCTCCTATTCGCCAGCCATCGTCACGCGCGGCGGGCGCACGATTTATCTTGCCGGCCAAACTGCGTTGCAGGATCAGGACGGCAAATCGCTCGTCGGCGATTTCGAGGGCCAGACGCGCACGATCTTCAAACTGCTCGACGCGACCCTGAAGAAAGTCGGCAGCGGCCTGAAAGACCTCGTGACCATGACGGTGTTCATCAACGATGCGCGGCACGGCGACCATTTTGTCGAGATCCGCAAGGAATTCTTCGCGGCCGGCCACTATCCGTGCAGCGCGCTGATCACCGTCTCGGACTTCGCACGATCCGGAATGCTGATCGAGATTCAGGGCATCGCGGTCGCGGCCGACTAGAGATTGAGCATGATCTTTTCGGAAAACCGGCTTCCACTTTTCCGGATCATGCTCTAGCTCGCCGTTTCCGGCGCTTTCTCGGCTTGTTTCAGGAGGTCGACCAGATCGAGACGGTGCGTGAACATCGCAAGCTCACCGTCCGCAGTGCGCGGCCACTCTTGCTGCGGGCGGTCCCAATAGAGCTCGACGCCGTTGTCATCGGGATCGCGCAGATAGAGCGCCTGGCTGACGCCGTGGTCGGACGCGCCTTCGAGCGGGATGTCCGCTTCGATCAGCCGTCGCAGCGCGTCGGCGAGCTTCGCCCGCGTCGGATAGAGGATTGCGAGGTGATAGAGGCCGGTCGTGCCGGGCGCCGGCGGCGAGCCGCCGAGGCTCTCCCAGGTGTTGAGGCCGATGTGATGATGATACCCGCCGGCGGAAATAAAGGCCGCCTGCTGGCCGATGCGCTGCGTCAGATCGAAGCCGAGTACCCCGCAATAGAAGGCGAGCGCGCGCTCGATATCGGCGACTTTAAGATGCACGTGACCGATGCGAACGCCTTGGTCGATGCGAGCATGAGGGTCGATGGCAGGATTGCTCATCAGCTTGCCTTTGCGGTGACCTTGCGCGTCAGCGGCGCGACGCGCAAAGCGGTGATGCGGTTGCGGGACTTGCGCAGAACCTGAAAGCGGAAGCCGTAGAACGTAAAGCTCTGGCCCGGCTCCGGGATCGAGCGCGCTTCGTGGATGACGACGCCCGCGATCGTGGTCGCCTCGTCGTCGGGAATGTTCCAGTCCATCACACGATTGAGATCGCGCACGGTGACCCCGCCGTCGACATTGACCGAGCCGTCCGGCAGCGGCCGCACGCCGGGCACGGCGATATCGTATTCGTCGGTGATATCGCCGACGATTTCCTCGACGATATCCTCCAGCGTCACCAATCCCTCAAGCTCGCCATATTCATCGACGACAAGCGCAAACGGCGTCTTGCGATGGCGGAAGGCCTTGATCTGCTCGCCAACCGGAGTGGTGTCCGGCACGAACCATGGCGGCTTGGCCAGCGCCTCAATGTCGATTTTGTCGACGTCGCCGCCCGCCGCATGCAGCGTGCGCCAGATTTCCTTGGCGTTGAGCACACCGATGACGTTGTCGGGCGTCTCGCGCCACAGCGGTATGCGCGTGACCCCGGCGGCCAAGATCGCATCGATCAGTTCGTGCGGCGGCTCGTCGGCATCGAGCATCACCATCTTGGTCCGATGCACCATCACGTCGGAAACCGTGAGTTCGCGCAGATCGAGCAAGCCTCCCATCATGTCGCGGTCATGCTTGGCGACGACACCGGCGCGATGCATGAGATCGACGGCGCCGCGCAGTTCCTCGTCCGGTGACAGGATCGACTGGATCTTGCCGACCGGCATGCCGAGTCCGCGCAACATGTATTTCACCAGTATTTCGACGACCCGGAGAAACGGTGAGAACCAGCGCACCGTCCGTTCGACCGGCTGCGCCACCACAAGCGCCATGCGGTCCGGCGCGTTGAAGGCCGCCGTCTTCGGCAACACTTCGGCGAAGATGAAAATCATGAACGTCATGATGAAGGCGGCGTAGATTTCCCCGGCATGACCGAAATAGGTGAGCAACAATCCCGTCGCCAAAGTCGACGCCGCGATATTGGTGAAGTTGTTGGCGAACAGGATGGCGCCGAGCAGCCGCTCGCGCGTCGCCAATAAACGGTTGACGATGCCGGCGTCGCGGTTGCCCTGCTTTTCCAGCCGCAGCATCGAGGCGCGCGACGAGGCCGACAAGGCGGTCTCGCTCGCCGAGAAAAACGCCGAAATCACCAGACAGATAACGACCGCCAAGACGGTCAGCCAATCGATCGTGCTCATCGCTCCGCAAGCTTCTCGCCGAGAAATGCGCGTACCGCGCCGGCATCGACGCCGCCCTCGACGAAAGCGGAGCCGATCCCCCTCACCAGGATAAATGTAAGCATTCCGCGCTTCACTTTCTTGTCCTGCGCGATCAACGCCATCAATTGGTCAGGGCTTGGTAGCGCGCCGGGGATATCGCCCGGCCGCGTCGGCAGGCCGACATCCGCCAAATGGCGGATGGCGCGCTCAGCCTCGACGGCAGGTAACAGCCCAAGCTTTGCCGAAAAAGCGAAAGCGAGCGCCCCACCAATGGAGACGGCCTCGCCGTGGAGCAGCCGATCCGAGAAACCGCAGGCCGCCTCGAACGCGTGGCCGAAGGTGTGGCCGAGATTGAGCAGAGCGCGATCACCGGTTTCGCGCTCGTCGCGGGCGACGATGTCGGCTTTGGCGCGGCAGCAGATCGCGATGGCGTGTTCGCGCGCGGGTCCGCCAGAAAAAACTTCGCGCCAATTGGCTTCGAGCCAGGCGAAAAACGGCGCGTCGCCGAGGAGCCCATATTTCGCCACCTCGGCATAGCCGGCGCGAAACTCGCGCTCCGGCAAGGTGTCGAGCAACGCGGTATCGGCGAGCACCAGGATCGGCTGATAAAACGCCCCGACCAGATTCTTGCCGTGAGCGGAATCGATAGCGGTCTTGCCGCCGACCGAGGAATCGACATCGGCGAGCAACGAGGTCGGCACCTGTACGTAATCGAGCCCGCGCCGCACCACCGATGCAACAAAGCCGGCAAGATCGCCGATGACGCCGCCGCCGAGCGCGATAACGAGATCGTCGCGCTCCATGCGCGACGCGATGACGGCCTCGCACACCTCTTCGAACACGCGATAGCTCTTGGACGCTTCGCCGGCCGGAACGATCACGCGGTGCGTGGCGACGCCGGCATGCTTAAGCGATGCTTCGACAGCGGCGAGATGCAGCCGCGCGACATTCGCATCGGTGACGATGACGGCTTTGCAGCCCGGCCGCAGCGCAGCGATCCGCGCGCCGAGCGAAGCGAGCAGTCCGCGCCCGATCGCGATGTCATAGCTGCGCGCACCGAGCGATACGGCAACATTCGTGGTTTCAACGCGGACGGGCGCCGTCATGTATTGCTCCCATCTTGCGCCGATACATCGAGAAAGCCGGACAGCGCCCTCATGATTTCCGCGACGATCGCGTCGTGCGGCACTTCGCGCGACTGCACGGTGAGATCGGCCAGCGCATAGACCGGCTCGCGGGTGATTAGAAGCTGACGCAACGTCTCGGCCGGATCGTCGGTATGCAGCATCGGCCGTTCGTGCTTGCGCTTGGCGATGCGGCGCAACAGCACGTCGAGGTCGGCCTTGAGCCAGATCGAGACGCCCTTGGCTTTGATCGCCGCGCGCGTATCAGGGTTCATCACGGCGCCGCCGCCGGACGCCAAAACCTGCGGACCCGAATCGAGCAGACGCGCGATCACACGCGCCTCGCCGCTGCGGAAATCGGCCTCGCCGTGGCGGGCGAAGATGTCCGGGATGCTCATCCCGGCCGCTTTTTCGATCTCGGTGTCGGCATCGACAAAGGGCACGTTAAGCCGCGCCGCCAGACGGCGGCCGATGGACGATTTACCGACCCCCATCATCCCGGTCAGCACCAGCGAACGGTTGCCCAAGCGGGCCAATATCGGCGCCGCCGGAACCTGCAGGCTAATATCATTTTGTATCGTAATATCAGTCATTTAACATAAATCCTGACCTCAGCCTCCCGACGCCGCGAACGGTCCGGAGCCAACGCTCGGACGATCCGTCAGATGCCTTATCAGATCGCCGGGAAATGCGCGCACCTGATCACTGGCCAGATCGCCTGCCGGAACTGTTGCCAGGACTCTTGCCAGTCCGGCGCGAACATGATCGTACTCGGTCCCGCCCGCCGGCACCAAGGGGAAGAGCGCGAGCGCTTAACGATGCCGAGCCTGCTCCGGTTACTCGCTGTCATCGCGATTTTAGTCGGCGCCGTTTATGGCGGGCTCTACGCGCTGGCGCATTTCGTTCAACCCAAAACGCGCGAGATCAGCGCAACGATTCCGCCGGACAAGTTCTTCAAGGATCACTAGACCCTGATCAAATCGGATCAGGTCTAATCTTACGTTTGAGCATGATCTTTTCCGAAAACCGGTTTCCACTTTTCGGGATCATGCTCTAAGCGCGGTGATGACGATGATCCGCACAGGTTCGAATCGCAAAATGGCGCGCGCAAAGAAACCCGCTTCGACTGCACGACATTCCGACGCGGCGCTGACGGAACTCTATCTCGACATGCTGGCGGCGGAGCGCGGCGCCGGAGCCAACACGCTCGCCGCCTATCGCCGCGACCTCGAGGACTTTTCCGCATATCTGAAAGACGCCGGCCGCTCCATTGCCAAAGCGAGCACGGACGACCTGCGCGATTATCTGAGCGACCTGTCACGCCGCGGCATGCGCGTCACGACAGTGGCGCGGCGACTGTCGGCGATGCGGCAGCTCTATCGCTTTCTCTATGCCGAGGGCCATCGCGCCGACGATCCGGCCGCCGTGCTGCAAGGCCCAAAGCGCGAGCGCAATTTGCCGAAAACGCTGTCGCTGACCGAAGTCGATCATTTGCTGCGCACCGCCGCCGCGTCCGATCCCTCCTCGCCTTTGCCGATGCGGCTGCGCGCGGCGCGGCTCGCTTGCCTTGTCGAGCTTCTCTACGCCACGGGGCTTCGCGTCTCCGAGCTTGTGACCCTGCCCGCCTCGGCGGCGCGCAAGGATGCGCGCGTCATCATCGTCCGCGGCAAAGGCAACAAAGAACGCATGGTCCCGCTCAACGATGCGGCAAAGCGCGCGATGGCGGCTTACCTCGCGCTGCTCAAGGAGACCGGACACGAGGCGCAGTCGAAATGGCTGTTTCCGTCATTCGGCGACAGTGGGCATCTGACGCGCCAGCATTTTGCCCGTGAGCTTAAGACACTCGCCGGCGCCGCCGGCTTGCGCGCCGCGCACGTCAGCCCGCACGTGTTACGCCACGCTTTCGCCAGTCACTTGCTGCACAATGGTGCCGATCTGCGCGTGGTGCAGACGCTTCTGGGCCACGCCGATATTTCAACGACGCAGATCTATACCCATGTTCTGGAAGAACGCCTGAAGAGCCTGGTGCGCGATTTGCACCCGCTGGCGCAAGAATAGTACGCAGATTAACGCCCAAGATTAACCATGGAACCAAGCCCCTTCCTTGACTTCCCGGCATGGCACGGGCGATTTAGCCGCGCCCGCGGCCCCCGCCGCTCGGCCCATTCCGCCGGTTGATTAAAAGCGATGCGCTCTTACCTCGATTTCGAAAAGCCGGTGGCCGAGCTTGAGGCCAAGGTCGACGAACTGCGCGCGCTGCACTCCGACGGCGACGCCATCGGCGAGGAAATCGACCGCATCGAGGGCAAAGCCGCCGTCGCGCTCAAGGAACTTTATGCCGGGCTGACGCCGTGGCAAAAGACGCAAGTCGCCCGGCACCCGCTGCGACCGCATTGCCTCGACTACATCGCGGCGCTGATGACCGATTTCGTGCCGCTGGCCGGCGACCGCAAGCACGGCGAGGACCCGGCCATCATCGGCGGCTTTGGCCGCTTTCGTGGCGACAGCGTCTGCATTATCGGCCACGAGAAAGGCTCCGATACCGAGAGCCGGCTGAAGCATAATTTCGGCATGGCGCGGCCCGAGGGCTATCGCAAGGCGGCGCGGCTGATGGGCATGGCCGATCACTTCGATGTCCCCGTGATCGCGCTGATCGACACCGCGGGCGCTTATCCCGGAATCGGCGCCGAGGAGCGCGGCCAGGCCGAGGCCATTGCGCGCTCGACGGAAGCCTGTCTCGAAATCGGCGTGCCGAACGTCGCTTTGATCATCGGCGAAGGCGGTTCCGGCGGCGCCATTGCCATCGCCACCGCCAATCGCGTGCTGATGCTGGAGCATTCGGTCTATAGCGTCATCTCGCCGGAGGGCGCGGCCTCGATCCTGTGGCGCGACACTTCGAAAGCGCAGGACGCGGCGTCCAACATGAAAATCACCGCGCAGGATCTGCTGCGCTTCGGCGTGGTCGATGTGATCGTGCCCGAGCCGACCGGCGGCGCGCATCGTGAGCCGGCGGCGGCGATGGCGGCTGCTGGCGAAGCGATCGGCACCGCGCTCGCGGAATTTCGCGGCCTCGACCGCGCAACGGTCATCCGGCGTCGCCGCGAAAAATTCCTCGCCATCGGGCGGACGCTGGGCTGATTTGCTCCCCTGATTTGCTCTCTGAGAACCGGCCAAATTTCACATCCGGCAGGAGCAAATAGGGACCTGTTGAAAAACGCTGCCACAATCTTGCCGCGATTGCTCTCAGATTCGCGCGCAAAGTACCTGATTTATTGGCTTTTCCGATCGATTTCGTTGATAATTTACCATTATTTAGCTGCTGCATGGTCAACCGGGAACTCCGACCGCCGGTTGCCTTGCGAAAGCCACCTCTTATAGGTAACCATCAGGCAGTAGATGGCACGGGGATAATCCATCTGTCGGGGAATTCGACGTTGATCCGCGCCTGCGTCAATCGCGCACTTAATTTGCGCGCGCCAAGTTTGCGTGCGCTTGCGACCCTTTTTGTCCTCACCAGCGCACTCGCGCTCGCCGGCTGCTACGCCGACGAGGGCTATCAGATCCCGTCGCGGGCGATGAAAGAGCTCTCGCCCGAGACGCTGGCGTTACTCGATCAAAAAAACATGCCGAAGGACTCGCCGATTCTGGTTCGGGTTTTCAAAGAGGAATCCGAGCTCGAAATCTGGAAGCAGGACACGACCGGCCGCTATTCGCTGCTCAAGGTCTATCCGATCTGCCGCTGGTCAGGCGAACTCGGCCCGAAGAAAGTCCAAGGCGATCGCCAGGCGCCCGAGGGATTCTATTCGATCACGCCCGGGCTGATGAATCCGAATTCCAATTATTACCTCGCCATCAATATCGGCTTCCCCAACGCCTACGATAAATCGAACAATTACACCGGCGCGTTCCTGATGATCCACGGCGATTGCTCGTCGGCCGGTTGTTACGCCATGACCGACGAGCAGATCGGCGAAATCTACTCGCTGGCGCGCGAGTCCTTCCTCGGCGGCCAGAAGCAATTCCAGATTCAAGCCTATCCATTCCGGCTGACGGCGACGAATTTGGCGCGTCATCGCACCAATCCGAATATGCCGTTCTGGAAAATGCTCAAGGAAGGCAGCGACCATTTCGACGTGACGCATCTCGAACCGAAGGTCGACGTCTGCGACCGGCACTATGTATTCGACGCCCAGCCGCCGGCGAATTCGACAAAGCCGCTGACATTCAGTCCGATCGGCCGCTGCCCGACCTTCGAAGTTGCCCCGGAGATCGCCGGACCAGCAATGGAGAAGCAGAAGAACGACGAGTATCAGCTGGCGCAGCTGACCAATCAGAATGTCGCCACCGCCCCGATCACGACGGGCACTGACGGCGGCATGAACCGGGTGTTCGTCGCTAAGCTCGAAACCACCGGGCCGTTCTACGGCAACGACGGCCATCTGCACGCGCCGCCGGTTCATCCGGGCATGCCGACGCCGACCATCAGCGGCCCGCGCGACGACCCGCAAACTACCGGCAGCTCGTCACGCGGGCTCTTGGCGATGTTCAAGTCGAACAACGCATCGACCGCAGCACCGGCGAGCGCGCCGCAACCCCAGGCGCCGCAAACGCAGGTCGCTTCGGCCGATACGAACGATCATTCGGGCTTCTTCAGCAGTTGGTTCAAGCCTAAAACCGACGCTGCGCAGCAACCGGCCGCGACGCCAGGCACGCCGCTTGCCGGCATGAAGCCCGCTCCGGCGCCGCGCAAAACCGATACGGCAAAGACCGATACGGCAAAGACCGATCCGCAAAAGCCCATGGCGCCGCAAGTTGCGGATGCGCCGAAGCTGAAGCCCACGCTAGCGACAGCCACGCCGCCTAAAGCGCAACCGAGTAAGCCGCAGCAGGACGCCAGCGCCGCACCGTCCGCCAACAGCAGCAGCATGATGAAGGGCGCACAGCCCGTCGTGCCGGCCGGCTCGTTCGACGGCCGCTGGGCTGGATTGCAGTAAGCTTTCAAAGACACCGATCGGACTATCTGATCGCGGATGCGGCTATCCAGTCGCCGGTCAGCGGACGAAACTTGTAGCTGATGTCGAAACAGACGTGATTGCCTTCCTCGTAGACGACAAGCTGTGACGGCCCGGACGCTGCTTTGACGAGGCGCTCGCCCTCGCTCGGCGGCACAAGCCTGTCGCCGGCGCCAAAAACGACGAGAAGCGGACATGTGATGCGCTCCGCCTTGCCTTCGAGCGTGATCTGGCGCGCCAGCGCAAGAACGGCGCCCCATTCATGCGTAGTCGGAAGCGCAAACGAGGTCTCGCCCTGCCCCGGACCGTCGAGCGTCAGCGCCGCCAAGCCGCGGTCGACGAACGCCTCGGCCCAGGCGTGCAGTTCCTCCTTGCAAGCGTCGAGACCCGGCAGAATGACGGCCACAGGCGGGCGCGCCATGCCGCGCGGCTTGCGCAGCCAGCCCGGCATGGCGAGGCCGCGATAGGGAAATTCGACGCGTTCCGCGGGGTTCGGCAATTTGGTGGCTCCGGCTGCGTAGCAGCGCAGCATGGCGTCGTGGGCCTCGCGGAATTCTTCCGGGTGTTCGGCAACCAGGTGCTTGCCGTAATGATAATAGATCGCGGCGCGCACATAAGCTTCGGCGGCGGTCAGCGTGCGGCCCTGCGCGGCAGCCTCCTCGGCAAGCTTCTCGTAACGCGCGGCTTCGGTCGACCAGCCGCGGCACCAATCCTCCCAGCGCGTGATGCTGCGCATCAATGTCCGCAGATCGTTCGGATCGACGCCGGTGGCTTCGTAGCGCGGAATGAAATGCGAGAAGATGAGATCGACCTGCGGATCGGACGTCATATCGCGCTTCCACTCAGCCCTGGTGGGCCGACCACATGTCGACGATCATCCGCGTCGTGACGACCGGCGTCGTCCAGCCGCGCAGAAAGGCGAGACTTCGTTCGTGGACTTCGCTGTCGTACGAGCCCGTCGCGTCCTCGACGACGACGCTGTAATAGCCGAACGCGGCGCCATGCCGGCATGTCAATTCGATGCCGATATCGGTCGCCACGCCGGTCATGACCAGCGTGTCGATCGCCATGGTCTTGAGCCGAAGATCGAGCGGCGTGTCGACGAACAAGGACGGCTGGCTCTTCTGCAGAACGATGTGGTGCGGCAGCGGCGCCAACCCATCGACGAAGGCGGTGTCGTCCATGCCGTCCTGCATCGTCGGCTTGAGCAGGCTCGGCCGGTCGACATTCTGCTTCTTCATCAGGAACCGCAGGAACGGCCCGCTGGTCAGCCGGAGCGACGGCAAGATGTGACGGCTCCAGATCACCGGGATTTTTGCGCGTTCGGCGGCATCGATCAGCGCATTGGCGTTCCGCACGATCTGATCGATCGCGGGCGAGCGCCCGGCGAGACCTTTTTGCATGTCCCACATGACAAGCGCCACGCGGCTGGGCCGCAGAAAATCGGCAAGGCGCCAACGGGATCTTGGATTCAAGCTCGACGGCGGTCGACGCCGGTCACGCAATTCATGGGTCCACGATCTATTTGCGATGCGCGATGGCTGCGCGGCAGTAATTGCTCAGTCCATTTTCGGGATATGCGCCTTCTCGACCACGTCCGTCCACTTGGCGATGTCGCTCTTGAGGCGCGCCGTCAACTGCTCCGGCGTGCTGCCGCGCATCTCCATGCCGAGACGCTTTCCTGCCTCCTGTACGGAGGGTTGCTGCAGGGCGTCGATCGCCGCCTGGCTCAGCGTGTCGATAATCGGCTTCGGCGTGCCGGCCGGAACCGTGATCCCGTTCCAGCTCGTGACGTCGAAATTGGCAATGCCGCTTTCGATCACGGTCGGAATGTCGGGCAGGAAATCGGCCCGCGTTTTGCCGGTGGTGGCGATCGGGGTCACCTTGTGGTCCGCCAGCAAAGCCTGCATCGGCGCGAAGAATTCGAAATCGACATCGACATCGCCGCGCAGCAGCGCCGTCATCATGTCCGGTGAGGTGCGGAACGGCACGGTCGCGACATCGGTGCCGGTGGCGATCTTGAACAATTCGGCCGCGAGATATTGCGTCGTGCCGGGCGCAAGCGTGCCCATATTCAATTTGCCCGGATTGGCCTTGGCATAGGCGATGATGTCCGCCATGGACTTCAGCGGCGAGCCGGCTTTGACCAGGACCACCATGTCGAAATTGGCGACCATCGATACCGCGGCAAAGTCGGTGAGAATGTTGTAGGGCAGCGACTTGAACAACGCGACGCTGATCGTCGAACTGTTGCCGGTGAGGAGAAGCGTGTAGCCGTCTGCCGGTGTTGCCGCCGCTGCCTGGGCGGCGGTGACGCCGCCGGCGCCGGGCTTGTTGATGACCAGGAACGGCTGACCTAATTTCGCAGTCAGCTGCTCGGTCAGGATTCGCATGCTGACGTCGCCGGTAGAGCCGGCGCCATAAGAAATGATCAGTTGTACCGGGCGGTTCGGATAGCCGGATTGGGCATCGGCGCTGACGGTTGCAAGCGCAAGCAGCAGGCCGAAAAGGGCCGCGGTGCACCAGCAAAAAAACCCGACGAAGCTCGATTTCGCCGCCGGCATTTCACGCGTATTCATCCGCCCCCTATGCCCTCGCTATTTGTGCCGAAGGCTGCGAGGCGCGGCGGCGACATAGCATGGACGCACCAAGCCGTCGATCACACGGGGAGCGGGCAATAACCGGCGCGTAAATTCGCCGCGGCATCCGGCTCAAGAAATTGCCGGGCAAGCATCGGACGGGCGACGACGATGCGCCGCTCGCCGATTCTGCTTAAGCGTAGCGGCCGTGACAGTGCTTGAACTTCTTGCCGGAGCCGCAGGGACACGCCTCGTTGCGGCCGACCTTGCCCCAGCTTTGCGGATCCTGCGGATTGCGGTCCGGCACTGCCGTAACCCGGGGGGGGATGGCGGTTGCGGGACCGCTATAGGGATTGCCGCCAATCGGCACACCGAACGGAACGCCGGAAGCGCCTGAATTCGGCGCCGGCCCGCCGATGCCAGTACCGATACCGTGGCGCGCCAGCGTCTCGGCGCCGGCAAGCGCCAGAGCCATCTCGTCCTCGCCGGTCATCGGATCGATCTTATGCGCCTCCATGGCCGGCAGCGCCGCGGGCTGTTGCTGCGGCTGCTGCGCGACGATCTCGACACGCATCAATTGCGCCGTAACGCCTTCACGCAAGCTGTGGCTCATGGCCTCGAACAGGCTGAAACCCTCCGCCTTGTATTCGTTGAGCGGATCGCGCTGGGCGTAACCGCGCAAGCCGACCACCTGGCGCAGATGGTCGAGCATGACGAGATGTTCGCGCCACAGGTGATCGAGGGTCTGCAGCAGGATCGACTTCTCGATGTAACGGATGACGTCTGAGCCCCATTGCGCCACTTTCGCCGCCATATGCTCGTCGGCGCGGCGCTCGACGCGGGCAAATATCTCCTCGTCGGCAATGCCTTCTTCCTTGGCCCATTCGTCGACCGGCAGATCGAGACCGAGCACGCGCTTGAGCTCCTCACGCAGCCCGAGCGTGTCCCATTGTTCCGGATAGGCGTTTTCCGGCACGTGCTTGGCGACGAGTTCGTCGATCGCGGAGTGGCGCATGTCGGAGATGACTTCGCCCACCGTCCCGTCCTGCATCCATTCGACGCGCTGGTCGAAGATGACCTTGCGCTGATCGTTCATCACGTCGTCGTATTTGAGAATGTTCTTGCGGATGTCGAAGTTGCGCGCCTCGACCTTTTGCTGGGCCTTCTCCAGCGCCTTGTTGATCCAAGGATGGATGATCGCTTCGTTTTCCTTCAAGCCCAGTTTGGTCAGCATGCCGTCGAGCTTGTCGGTGCCGAAGATGCGCATCAAATCGTCTTCGAGCGACAGGAAGAACTTGGAATGGCCCGGATCGCCTTGGCGTCCGGAGCGGCCGCGCAACTGATTGTCGATGCGGCGGCTCTCGTGCCGCTCGGTGCCGAGCACGTAGAGGCCGCCGGCGGCGAGCGCCTTCTCCTTCAAGCGGGCGACCTGAGCGCGGATGTCGTCGGCGCGCGGGCTCTTGTCCCGCTCGTGCTGGTCGACAATGTCGGCCAGCTCCTGGCGGATGCGCATGTCGGCATTGCCGCCAAGCTGAATGTCGGTGCCGCGGCCGGCCATATTGGTCGCAATCGTGATGGCGCCCGGCACGCCGGCCTGCGAAATGATCTGCGCTTCCTGCTCGTGATAGCGGGCATTGAGCACGGCGAACACTTTCGGCTTGGCGCCGCCTTCGCTGCCCGAATAGAGCGGGGCGAAGGCATTGGGATCGGAGAAGTCGTGCTGCTCCCAGCCGGCCTTACGCAACGTCTCGGCAAGCTGTTCGGATTTCTCGATCGAGGTCGTGCCGACCAGCACCGGCTGGCCGCGCTCCTTGCAGTCCTCGATCAGCCCCAGTATGGCGCGGAATTTCTCGGCAGCGGTGCGATAAACCTCGTCGTCATCATCGAGGCGGATCATCGGCCGGTTGGTCGGAATTTCCAGGACTTCCAGATTGTAGATGTCCTGAAACTCGTCGGCCTCGGTCGACGCCGTGCCGGTCATGCCGCCGAGCTTTTTGTACATGCGGAAATAGTTCTGGAATGTGATCGAAGCCAGCGTCTGGTTCTCCGGCTGGATCGGCTGATGTTCCTTGGCCTCGAGCGCCTGATGCAATCCTTCCGAATAGCGCCGGCCCGGCATCATGCGGCCGGTGAACTCGTCGATAATGATGACCTCGCCGTTGCGCACGATGTAGTCCTTGTCGCGGGCAAACAGCTTATGCGCGCGCAAGGCCTGATTGATGTGGTGGACGACGGAGACGTTCTCGACGTCATAGAGCGAATCCGCCTTGAGTTGCCCGGCGGCGCGCAGCGAACTTTCCATCTTCTCCATACCGGATTCGGTCAGATTGACGGTGCGCTGCTTCTCGTCGAGCTCGTAGTCGGCCTTGTCGAGCTTGGGGATATAGGCGTCGATCGTGTTGTAGAATTCCGAGCGGTCGTCGAGCGGACCGGAAATGATCAGCGGGGTGCGCGCTTCGTCGACCAGGATGGAGTCGACTTCGTCGACGATGGCGTAGACATGGCCGCGCTGGACCATGTCTTCTAGCCGGTATTTCATATTATCGCGCAGATAGTCGAAGCCAAGTTCGTTATTGGTGCCGTAGGTGACATCGCAATCGTATTGCTTCTTGCGTTCGGCATCCTCGAGGCCGTGCACGATGACGCCGACCGTCAAGCCGAGGAACTGGTAGATCTGCCCCATCCACTCGGAGTCGCGCTTGGCGAGATAGTCGTTGACGGTGACGACATGAACGCCGCTGCCGGTCAGCGCATTGAGATAGACCGGCAGCGTGGCGACGAGCGTCTTGCCTTCGCCGGTCTTCATCTCGGCGATCCGGCCTTCGTGCAGGACCATGCCGCCGATGAGCTGGACGTCGAAATGGCGCTGGCCGAGAACGCGCTTGCCGGCCTCGCGAACCGTGGCGAAGGCAGGCACCAGAATGTCGTCGACCGTGGTCCCTGCGGCGAGCAGCTTCTTGAATTCGTCGGTGCGCGCCCGCAGCGCCTCGTCGGACAGCGCCTCGAGCTCCTGCTCCAGCGCATTGATCTCCTCGACCCGCGGCCGATAGGAGCGGATGCGGCGGTCGTTGGAGGAACCGAACAGCTTGCGGGCGACTGCGCCGATCATCGCATCAACATCCTTCTAACGGGCTTTCGCCACGACCTTTTGCAGGCTTTGCCTACTTGCGAGCTGTTTGATGAAGCACGATCTTGGCCGAAAATCGGTTCTCACAGTTTGGGATCGCACTGTTCCCTCGCGGGCGGCGCCCGTCCCAACCAGCGGAAAATGCGGCGCTATTCGGGCTTCTGCAAGGCGACTGAACGTCCCAAAGTCTGGGCGAGAGATAGGAGGGGGTCGATTTTTTGTCAATGCAAAGCCCTTAATTCACGCGCTCGTTAAGCCATCCCCCCGAATCTGCCATTGCCAAGGACAATCGATTCGGGCGAGTGTCCGCGCCGATCCGGGACCACAGGCCCGGGCCCGGCACCCTAAATTAACCGGCGACTTTCCCGCCTTGCCACAGGATAGCGTTTTATGGGATCGCGTTTTATGGCCTCCATCCGTCCGTCCGTTGCCCGCGCGTTCGGCGCGCTCGCGCTTGCCGCCCTCCTGGTCGGACCGACGACCGCATTGCGGGCTCAGGACGCCGATCCGGTGGTCGCCCGCGCCAACGGCGTCGATATCCGCCAGAGCGACCTCGCGCTCGCCGAGGAAGAGGTCGGCCCAAACATGCCGCAGATGGGGCCGGACCAGAAGCGCGATTACCTCATTACCTATCTCGCCGACGTCATCGTGCTGGCGCAGGCCGCCGAGCAGCAGAAGCTTGCCGACCGTGACGCCGTCAAACATCGCGTCCAGTTCGAGCGCAACAAGGTCCTGATGGAAGCCTTGCTGCAAGACGCCGGCACCGCGGCCATGACCGACGACGCGATGCACAAGGTCTATGACGACGCCGTCAAGCAGATGGCGAACGAGCAAGAGGTGCATGCGCGCCACATCCTGGTCGCCACCGAAGACGAAGCGAAGGCCATCGAGGACCAGCTGAAAAAGGGCGCGGACTTCGCCACGCTCGCCAAAGAGAAGTCGAAGGATCCGGGCGCGGCCGAAGGCGGCGATCTCGGCTACTTCACCAAGGATCAGATGGTGCCGGAATTCGCCGATGTCGCGTTCAAGCTCGACAAAGGACAGATTTCCGATCCGGTGCATACGCAGTTCGGCTGGCACGTCATCAAAATCGAAGACAAGCGCACGAAGCCGACGCCGACCTTCGCCGAAGTCAAAGGCCAGATCGAGAACTATGTGGCGCACCGTGCCCAGGCCGACCTGGTGTCGAAGCTGCGCAGCGCCGCCAATATCCAGCGTCTCGATCAGCCGCCTCCCGCCGCGGCCAATCCGTCGGCACTCAACCCGGCCGCGCCGGCGAAGAAATAGCCGCGCCGCGGCGAAATTTTCTTCATTGTCATTGCCGGGCTTGACCCGGCAATCCATCGCACCTAACGGAACGTCAGTCCTCACAAGGATGCGCGGCCTAGCCCGCGCATGACGTTTTCATGTCCTCCACCATTTCCCCTCTCGCTCCCAAAACCGTTCCCGACATGCCGGAAATTGCCGGCATCCGTCTCGCAACGGCCGCCGCCGGCATCCGCTATAAGAACCGCACCGATGTTCTTCTCGTCGTTTTCAACGAAGGCACCAGCGTCGCCGGCGTGTTCACGCGCTCAAAATGCCCGTCGGCGCCGGTCGAATGGTGCCGCGCGCGGCTCAAAGGCGCGCGCGCTCGGGCCCTCGTGGTCAATTCCGGCAATGCCAATGCCTTCACCGGCAAGAGCGGCCGCGACGCCTGCGCCTTCACCGCGAAAGTCGCGGCCGCCGCGGTCGGCTGCAAGATGTCCGAAGTGTTCCTCGCCTCGACCGGCGTCATCGGCGAGCCGCTTCCCGCCCAGGCTTTTGACGGCGTGATGACAAAGCTCGAAGCCGAGGCTACTGCCAACGGCTATATGGACGCCGCCAAGGCGATCATGACCACGGACACGTTTGCGAAAGTCGCGACCGCACGCGCGCGGATCGCCGGCACCGACGTCACCATCAGCGGCTTCGCCAAGGGCGCCGGCATGATCGCACCCGACATGGCGACGATGCTGTCCTTCATCTTCACCGACGCGCCGATCGCGGCGCCGGTCTTGCAGACGCTGTTGCGCGAAGGCGTCGTCGATACGTTCAACGCCGTCACCATCGACGGCGATACCTCGACGTCGGACACTTTGCTGGCTTTCGCGACGGGCGCCGCAGACGCGCCGCGCATCAGCCGCGCCAGCGATCCGCGTCTTGTGCCGTTCCGCAAGGCGTTCAACGCCGTGCTCGCCAATCTCTCCGAACAGGTTGCGCGCGACGGCGAAGGCGCGAGCAAGCTCCTCGAGATCGTCGTCGAAGGCGCAGTGTCGAAACCTTCGGCGCGCCGCATCGCTATGTCGATCGCCAATTCGCCCTTGGTGAAGACGGCTATCGCCGGCGAGGACGCCAATTGGGGCCGTGTCGTCATGGCCGTCGGCAAGGCCGGCGAACCCGCCGACCGCGACCGGCTGTCGATCTGGTTCGGCGGTATCCGCGTCGCCCACAAAGGCGCGCGCGATCCGGCCTATGACGAAGCCGAAGTCTCTGCCGTGATGAAGCAGCCCGAAATCGCGCTCAAGGTCGCGCTCGGCCTCGGCAAGGGCCGCGATCGCGTCCTGACCTGCGACCTCACCAAGGAATACGTCGCGATCAACGGCGACTATCGCAGCTAAACACATGCGTTTGGGCGCGGATGTCGACGCCGTTCATCAGTTAGCTCGCCAGTAACCTTCCATTAACCTATGCGGTGATTGCGGCTATTGATGCCATCAGATTGAACCCGCGTTTACCAACACTCGCCTAGATTGAGGGCAGGCCGTGAGCGTCAAAACTGTTCTGGTTGCCGCTTGCGCGCTCATCGATTCCGACGGCCGCGTGCTGCTCGCACAGCGCCCGCCGGGCAAGTCGATGGCGGGTCTTTGGGAGTTTCCCGGCGGCAAGGTCGAGACCGGCGAACGGCCGGAACAGAGCTTGATCCGTGAATTGAAGGAGGAGCTGGGTATCGCCGTCAAGGAAGAGTGCCTCGCGCCGCTCACCTTTGCGAGCCACCTCTATCCTGACTTCCATTTGCTGATGCCACTTTATGTTTGCCGGCGCTGGGAAGGATTCGTGGCGCCGCTCGAAGGGCAACAGTTGAAATGGGTACGGCCGAGCGAATTGCGGAATTATCCGATGCCGCCTGCCGACGAACCGCTGATTTCGCATCTGACGACGCTTTTGTGATCGAACGCCAGAAGGCACGAAACAATGTTCAAAACTAAAAATGGCCAGAGCTCTGCCGCCGATATTTCCAAGACCGTTGCCTGCTTCCTGCGCGACGACAGCGGCGCGACCGCAATCGAATATGCCATGATCGCGTCGGGCGTCGGCGTCGCCATTGCCGCGACCGTCACCAGCCTCGGCTCGAGCGTCAAAGGCCTGTTCACGACCGTTTCGACCGCTTTGAAATAATCTAAGCGCGGCCGGGTTTCTCCCCCGCTGAAATTTCCTGCGTGCCAAGCGCGTCGGCAAGCCGTGTCTTGGCCGAGCCGGGCTGTAGCGGCTTCTGCTGATCCGGATGCGGCGCCCAGCCCGACAGCCAGACGATCTCGAATGTCGCGCGCAGACGCCCGTCGCCGTCGGCGAAGCGCTCGGCATAGATCTCGGCCAAGCGCTGCAGCGTTGCGCGGCGCAGCGGCGTGCGGCGGCGGGCCGACAGTGCATTGGTGGCGCCCATGCGGCGCAGATCGTGCATCAGGTCGAACACCGTGTCGTATCTGACCGTGATGCGATCGACATCGGTCACCGGCAGCGCAAAGCCGGCGCGCTGCAACAAAGCGCCAAGCTCGCGCAGATCGGCGAACGGCGCGACGTGCGGCGACGCGCCGCCCTCCACTTCGCTCTCGGCTGAGGCGAAGGATTGCCGCAACTCGGTCAGCGTCTCGCCGCCGAGCAGGGCTGCGAGCAACAATCCATCGGGTTTGAGAGCCCGGCGAATCTGCACCAGAACTCCCGGCAGATCGTTGACGAATTGCAGCGCCAGCCCCGACACGACCAGATCGAGCGACGCGTCGCGAAACGGCAGCGCTTCCTCGTCGACAGCGATGGATTTTTGTTCGTCACCTAATTCGGTACCGGAACCGATTATTGTACCGATGGAGCCGAGTTTCTTGAGCGCCTTACGCACGGCGTCGGTCGGCGTGCCGACATCGGCGGCAAGATCAAAGCGGCGCATCACCGCGGCGAGCCGGTCGGCAAATTCATCGGCTACGCGGTCGAGCAAAAACGTGGCCGGGCCCAATGCCGCCGCGCGACTGCGCCGGGCGCGGATCAGCGCCCGGTCAAAAATCACCGGGCTTGTTGCTAGCGGCCCGCCAGGCATGATTCTCGACCTCGTTGCTCCCAAGCGATGACATTTCCGCCGGAGAGCGGTAGCGTAATGCCATGTTGACGACGCCTCATATCGCTGTCCCGGTCCATATCAAACGCGCCGCCGGCGCGATGCGCGTGGCGTTCCGCGCGGCGCTCGTTCTCGCTTTGCCGCAACTGTGCCCCGCGTGCCGCGACACCGTCGAGGGGCGCGGCCTGTGCGCATCGTGCTGGTCGAAATTGTCCTTCATCACCCGCCCCTATTGCGAGCGGCTCGGCATTCCCTTCGTGTATGACCCGGGTCCGGGCATCCTGTCTATGGAAGCCATTGCCGACCCGCCGTCCTATATAACCGCGCCCGCGCCGCGGTGCGGTTCGACGAGATTTCCCGCGCGCTGGTGCATGCACTGAAATATGGCGACCGGCTCGATCTGGCGCCGACGATGGGACGCTGGATCGTGCAAGCCGGGCGCGAGCTTCTCGCCGAGGCCGACGCGTTCGTGGCGGTGCCGCTGCATTGGCGGCGCTTATGGGCGCGGCGCTTTAACCAATCGGCTATGCTGGCGGCGACGGTCTCGGCCGCAAGCGGCGTTCCGATCGCCGCAGGCGCGCTCAAGCGGGTGAAAGCCACCGTGCAGCAAGTCGGCCTGTCGCGGGCCGAACGTGGCGACAATATCCAGGGCGCATTCCGCGTGCCGGACGACGGCAAAGCCGCCGTCTTGTCCTGGTCGACGATGTGCTGACGTCGGGCGCCACCGTCGAGGGCTGCGCACGGGCATTGCTGCGGGCCGGGGCCGCCAATGTCGATGTGCTGATTTTTGCCAGGGTTGCCGATCCCGGGCGAACGTCCATATAAGTGTAAGTAATTTGGTTGAAATTACCGATCACCATGGCGACCATCGACATCTATACGATCCCCTATTGTCCGTATTGTGCCGACGCGAAGGAGCTCCTGACCCGCAAGGGCGTCAGGTTTCATGAGATCGATGGACGAGCAACCCGCGAGGTCCGCAAAGAGATGATCGCCCGCGCCAACGGCCGCTCCAGCTTTCCGCAGATTTTCATCGGCGCGACCCATGTCGGCGGCTGCGACGATCTCTATGCGCTTGACGAAGCCGGCAAGCTCGATCCGTTGCTGGCCGAGGTCAAAGGATCATGAGCGGCAATTCGACATTCAAAGTCGGCCTGATCCAGATGCGGTCGGGTCTCGATCCGCAGGCCAATCTCAGTGCGGCTCTGGCGCTGATCGACGAGGCCCAGCGCTCCGGCGCCGATTATACGCAGACGCCGGAAATGACCAACATTCTGGCGCTCAAGCGCGAGCAGCTGTTCGCCAATATCGTCGCCGAGGAGCAAGATCCGACGCTTGCGACCTTGCGCGAAGTCGCGCGCAAGTCTTCGACCTTCATTCATATCGGTTCGCTGGCGATCAGGGCGTCGCCCGACAAGGCCGTGAACCGCTCGTTCCTGATTGATCGCAAAGGCGATATCGCCGCGCGCTACGACAAGATCCATATGTTCGACGTCGATCTCGCCGGCGGCGAGAGCTATCGCGAATCCAACAATTACCGTGCCGGCGATCTCGCCGTGATCGGCGATCTGCCGTGGGGACGCCTCGGTCTGACGGTGTGCTACGATCTGCGTTTCCCCGCGCTCTATCGTGCGCTGGCGGAAGCCGGCGCGTCGTTCCTCGCGATTCCGTCGGCTTTCACCAAACAGACCGGCGAAGCGCATTGGCACGTCTTGCAGCGCGCGCGGGCGATCGAGAACGGCTGTTTCGTGCTCGCGGCTGCCCAGGGCGGCCGGCATGAAAACGGCCGCGATACGTTCGGCCATTCGCTTGTCGTCGATCCGTGGGGCCGCGTTCTGGCCGAAGGCGGCACCGAGCCCGGCGTGGTGATGGCCGAGATCGATCCCGCCGAAGTCGCTACCGCGCGCGGCAAAGTGCCGTCGCTGCGTCACGGCCGGCGCTTCGAACTGGTCGAGCCGATGGCCGAGCCGACCTACCTGCACGCCGTACGGGAGCCGACATGATCCGTTACGCGCTCCATTGCGACCGGGGCCACGCTTTCGAAAGCTGGTTCCAGAATTCGGCTGCTTACGACAAGCAGACGAAACGCAAGCTGGTGACCTGCCCGGTCTGCGGTTCGGAGAAAATCGAGAAGGCCATGATGGCGCCAAATGTTGCGGCAAGCTTTGTATCTTCAAGTTCGTCGGGCGACACCATCGTCGCGCCGCAACTTCCGGCCATCTTGCCCACGCCAAATCCGCCGCCAGCGCCGATGCCGCAACCGGCCGCCAAAACACCAGTGGCGATGATGTCGTCACCGGAACGCGAGCTGCGGCAAAAGCTCAAGGAAATCCGCGACCACATCACCAAGAACGCGAACTATGTCGGCGCGCGTTTTCCCGAAGAGGCTCGCAAGATTCATTACGGCGAGACCGAACACCGCTCGATCTACGGCGAGGCCTCGCCCGACGAGGCCAAGGAATTGCACGAAGAAGGCATCGAGTTTCATCCGCTGCCGATTCTGCCGGACGATCAGAACTAGTGCGTTAGAATCAAAAGCACGACACCGGCGACAACGAGCAGCATGCCGACCGCTTCGCGCGGCGTGGTGCGCTGGCCGAATGAGAAGCGCGCAACAAGTTGCGCATACAAGACTTCGATCAAGGCGAGTGTCCGCACATTCGCCGCGCTGGTGAGCGCGAAGGCGAGAAACCAGAATTGCGACGCCAGCGCGCCCATGAACCCCGCGAATAGCGAAGGCTTCCAAGCCTTTACCAGCGCAGCCATCACGCTCGGCCGGCGCAGCCACAGATAAATCGACAGCGCGCCGGCCTGCATGGCCAGCCCGACGACGAGCGTAAACGTCGCGGCCATGACGTAATCCGGCAGGCCGAGACTGAGAATGCCGCCGCGATAGCCGATCGCCGACAGCGCGAACATGCCGCCGGACGCGAGACCCAACAGCGTTGGCCGGATGCCGCCGACCATGCCGCCCGGCTTGGTGGACATGACGATGACGCCAGCGGTGGCGACGAGGATCGCCGTCATCATGGGCCAGGTGACGGCATCGCCGAGAAACAGCAGGCCGAAGATCGCGACCTGGATTGGCTCAGTTTTGATATAGGCAATGGTGACGACGAACGAGCGCTCGCCCATCGCCATCAGCATCAGCGCCGTGGCGCCAATCTGGAACAGCGCGCCGTCGATCGTCCACGGCCAGAATTTCCATCCGGGCCGTGGCAGCGGCGCGCCTGTCACCGACAACAAACCGATGAGGAATAACAGCGCGAAGGGAAAGCCGAACAGGAATCGCACATGCGTGGCGCCGGCGGTGCCGAGCGTGCCGGTCAATTCGCGCTGCATCGCGTTGCGCACGGTCTGGGCAAAGGCGGCGATGACAGTGAAAATGGCCCACAGCCACGCGGAGATCATCACGCCATCATCGCGAAGGCTTTTCCGCAGCGATCATGTAATTCACGTCGATATCGGTCGAAAGCTGCCAGCGGTCGGCGAGCAGATTGTAGATCACGCCAATCTGATCGGTGATATCGAGCCCGCCCTGCGCGATCGCGATTTCAAGCTCGTTGGGCGTGACGAATTTGTCCCATTGATGCGTGCCGCGCGGCAACCAGCGCAAAATATATTCAGCGCCGACGATGGCGAGCGCAAAACTCTTCAACGTGCGATTAAGCGTGGCGACGAACATCAGTCCGCCGGGCTTCACCATCTCGGCCGCAATGCCGATGAACAAGCAGACATCGGTGACGTGCTCGACCACTTCCATGGCGAGCACGACGTCGAAACTTTCGCCGGCGGCCTCCAGCGCTTCGGCGGTGGTGGCGCGATAATCGATATTGAGCCCGGACTGCTCGGCGTGGTGCCTGGCAACCGCAATATTGCTGTCCGACGGATCGGCGCCGACGACGGATGCGCCGAGCCGTGCCAAAGGCTCGGAGAGCACGCCAGCGCCGCAGCCGATATCGAGCATGCGCAAACCGGCTAGACTGTCGAGCCGTTTCGGATCGCGGTCAAAATGCGCCGCGGCGCGGTCCCTCACGTAAGCGAGGCGGACCGGATTGAACTTGTGCAACGGCGCCATCGGGCCGTTCGTATCCCACCATTGGCTCGACAGCCGCGAAAACCGCGCGACTTCGCTCTCGTCAATCGTGGCTGCGGATGCTTGCTGCCGGTCCATAGGGGAGCCCCGTTGTGACCGATATTTGGTACCACTTATCGCCCGCCCTGTGAAAGCGGCGGGAGCGTCCGCTATCGCTGCAGTGAGGACAGGACCGTCGGCATTTTGATCGCTTGCGGCTTGGCGATGGCCTCAAGCTCATCCCACAGCTTCGCCGGAATCGGAATGCCGGACTTGCGGCGCGCGGCTTCGGTGCGGCCGGAGCGTTCGCCGGGCAGCAGGATTTCGTCGAAGCCTGATTGGCGCGGCAGAGCTTTGATCAGCGCGGCAAGCGTATCGGCGTCGCTGACGAATTCGCCGAACGGCCGGAACGCCGCGATATCGATGGCGATGATCGCGATGTTCGAGGTGTGACGTTTGCGCTTCTCCGGGCCGAGCGCGCGCGCCTGGATCGGCGCCGCGCCCAAAACGCTCGCCAGCATTTCGAACATGAAGCTCAAGCCCGATCCCTTCGGACCGCCGAGCGGCAGCAAAATTTCCGCCGTGCGCGGATCGGTGGTGGCTTCGCCGAAAGCGGTGAGCACCGTGCCTTCCAGCAAGGGTTCGCCGCTGGCGCGCGCCTGCAACACCTTGCCGTTCGAAATCGTACTGGTCGCCATGTCGAGCACGATCGGGCCTTTGCTCGTAGGCACCGCGATCGCGATCGGGCTGGTGCCAAGGCTCGCGACGCGGGCGCCGTGATAGGCCATCAAGGTCTGGCCCGCGCCCATGATGACCGCGGCGCAATCGCGCTCCGCGATCCATTGGGCATAGCGCCCGATGGCGCCGGTATGGGTGGTCTCGCGAATGAGGCCGTAGCAGACGCCGGCCTGCTTCGCCCGCGCGACGGCCAGGGCCGAAGCCTGCATCCCGGCGACCGGCCCAAAACCGTGATGGCCGTCCATGACGAAGGCCGCGGCGCGATCGGCAATGAGGCGCGGCTGCGCCTTCACGTCGATCTCGCCACTCTCGATATATTTCAGATAGCGCGGCAGCCGCGACACGCCGTGGCCGTCGACGCCTCGCAGATTGGCCCAAATCAGACCGTCGGCGACGGTATTGGCGTCGAGGTCGCTGGCGCCGGCAATGACGAACACGTCGTGGATGAACCGCTTGAGTTCTTCGTGGCCGACGACGATCTTTTCGCGACCCGTCTTCTCGCCATTCATGAGCGCTTTGCCGGAAAGTAAGTATCGAGCCAATTGCGCATCAGGTTCCAGACGCGCGTCGAGTTTTCGGCGAACAAGAAGTGATCGAGCCCGGCGAACAGATGAAGCTCGCTCGGCTGGCCGGCGCGCTTGAACATTTCGATCGACTGCTCGGTCGGCGTCACCGAATCCTTCGCGGAATGAATGAGCAGAAGCGGCCGCGGCGCGATCTTGCCGACCACTTCCTCGGCGCGGAAATCGAACATGCTCTGCGCCGTCTCGGCCGGAAACATTTCCACCGAATTGGGCGCCAGCATGCCGACTTTCTGCCGCTCCAGGTTCTCGCGCACATGGTTGGGGATCGGCACGATATCGTAGCGCGGCACCATCAGCGATTGGCCGGTGCGCTCGCGATGGGCGCGGCCGTCCGCGAGCATTTTGGTGAACTTCGCCCAGGCTTCCGGCGTCGGATGCTGGCCGCGGAATTTGCGTTCGCCGTGGCCCCAGCCGCCGTTGGAAATGACCGCGGCGATACGCGGATTGGTGCCGCCGGCATAGACCGCGACCGCGCCGCCGAAGCTCGAGCCGATGACGCCGATGCGATCGGGATCAACCGCGGGATGCTGCGCCAAGAACGACAGCGCATTGCCGAGATCCTCGACCTGTTCGAGGCAGATGACACGACCAAACTCGCCTTCGCTTTTGCCGCAGCCGCGCATGTCGAAGCGCATGGTGACATAGCCGAATTCGCTCAAAACGCGCGTCGGCTGCAGTACGTTATTGCCTTCGCTGTTCGAGCCGAAGCCGTGCAGCACGATGAAGGCCGCGCGCCGCTCTGTCGCAGCCAGGCCGCCAGGAACGCCGACCGCGCCATGCAGGCGCAGGCCCGCGGATCGAAAGCTGATCATTTCTTCTTTCATGGGGAGGGGACCAATCGAAGGGGGCGTTCACGGCCGCGCGGAATTGCCGCCGGAGACAAACTGAGACCAAGCCAACTAACCCAGAGGAGCCGTCTTAAGCAAGATAGTCGTGAACGACCTTACCAAGCGGCAGCGTCAGGTCGGCGATAATATGCGTGCCGGACACGACTTCCAGGACCGGCAATTCGGCGAGCGGCGCCAGCGCATGTGAGACCAAGGTCAAAGCCGCGGGCCCAGTCCAGGCGCCCTTGAGATCGACGTCGGTCAACTCGTATTCGACCAGTTCGCAGATGCGCGGCGTGCCGTCGACATGCGGTATGATCTTGAGCAAGAAATTCGGCGCCAGGAGCGATGCCTTGATCGCGTCGTGATCGGCCACTTTGTGCTTATAGCCCATCGTTCCGGACGCGATGCGGACCGACCCATAGTCGAGCGTGCCGACGAGCGTATCGATCTCGTCATGCAGCGTCGGCTTGGCGAGCTTCTTCGGAAAGCCCCACAGCTCGCGGCCGCCGGCGATCGGCGGATGGTCGTCGAGAAACATGCAGTGCGAATAGCCGCCCTTGCGGCCCTTGAACGTCACCGGAATGACCTGCCCGCTTTCGGTGTAGTCGCCGAAGCCGGTCGAATCCGGCATGCGGATGAACTCGAACTTGACCAGCGGTTCCTCGATCTGCAGCGGCTCCGGCACCAGTTCGCGCAATTTCTGCGGATCGGTGCGGTAGGTGATGATGAGAAATTCGCGATTGACGAAACGATAGGGGCCCATCGGAAAGGCCGGACTGGTGAGCGGCATCGCGAAGGCCCGCTGCTTTACGTCACTTTCCTTCATCTCGAATTCCTTTTGTCGCAACGACCCAAATTAACGCACGCTAATCCGGCTGTTCTTCGCCGAGATCGAAGGTCCGCACGCCGACCAGCCGGTCCGGCAGTTGCAGCACTTCGGGGTGCGCGAGCGTCTGCCGCGCATTAGTGTAACCCGACTTCCAGTGCTCCTCCATCGTGCGCCGAGAGAATTCAAAATCTTTGGCGATGCCTTCATAGGCCTGGGAGCGATAGATCAGATGCACGATGTTGCAGACCTTGTCGTCGGATTCCGCCGCCAGAAGTTTTGCATCTTCGCTATCTTGGAACTCTTCGGGAAGGTGTTTGAGGAGTTTCGCGGCCGCGATGCGGAGCTTCTGCATGTATTTGTACTGCTCGGTCGCGGCGCGGTTGCGGCTTGAATAGACGATTTCTTTTTGCCGCACTTCGACTTCGATCATGTCTGTCGGCAGCATGCCGCGCGCATTCCAAAGATCGATCTGAAGCGCCAGCGTGTCGCGCCGCGGCCGGGAATCCAGCACCCATTGCAGCGGCGTATTCGAGACCAATCCGCCGTCCCAAAAATACCGGTCGCCGATCTTGGTCGCCGGAAAGCCGGGCGGCAAAGAGCCCGAGGCGATGACGTGCTCGCAGACGATCTTGTGCGTCGTGGTGTCGAAGTAAGTGAAGTTTCCGGTACAGACATCGACCGCGCCGACGCTAAAGCGCATTTCACCCGAATTGATCCGGTCGAAATCGACCAGGCGCTCGAGCGTCGTCTTCAGCGGTTTATTATCATAATAGCTCGCCTTGTCGGCACTGCCGGGCGGCCACAGCACAGCCGGCGGCATCCGGGGAATGAAAAAGTTGGGCGCGCCGAACAGGAGGACACCCATGGCGCGCGCTTGATTGACGAATTGATGGTTCGCCTGGTCCTTAAGTTCGACATGTTTGAAATAGGGAATGCCGAGCGGCGACGTGCTCACGGTTTCCCAGAACTCGCGCAGGCGCGCGACGCGCTTCTCGGGCGGGTTGCCGGCGATGATCGCCGAATTGATTGCCCCGATCGAAATGCCCGCGACCCAGTCCGGCTGAAGATCCGCTTCAGCCAGCGCCTCATAGACCCCGGCTTGGTACGAGCCCAGCGCGCCCCCACCTTGCAATAACAAAGCGATCCGCTCGAACGGCGTGCGTCCCTGCGACAATACTGGCTCCTCGCTGCTTCCGACCGGATTTTATTGCGCTGCACCCAACCCTACGGCGCTTGCGCCCCGTGCGGCAAGGGTGTGTCAGCGCGAGTCTCGCCGGGATTGTCGCCCGAGGCCGGCGCCGAAGCGGCGGGCCACCGCTCGTGGGTGAGTGGCACCAGCATTTTTACGCCAAACCCCGTGCTCGAATAGGTGCGGATGACCTCACCGTTCAATTGACGCTGGATGACGAGATCGATCAGCCGCGTGCCGAATCCGATCTTCCGCGGCCGGCGCGCCGGTGGCCCGTTCTTCTCGGCCCAATCGAGCATCAAGGTCATGCCGCGCGCGGTGCGCTCCACCGACCAGTACAGATCGAGCTGTCCCTTGGGCCGCGACAGGCTGCCGTGCTTGATCGCATTGGCGGCCAGCTCGTGCAGCGCCGCGCTCAGATTGAATACCGGGTCGGGCTCGAGATCGACATTCGGGCCGCTCAATGCGGCGCGGTCGAGATAAGGACCCAGCACGACATGGAGAAGTTCCAAGATTGGGATCGATTGCCAGCCGCCTTCGGTGATCAGCCGGTGAGCATTGGCCATCGCCAGCACCCGCGCCTGATACTTACTGGTGAGATCCGGAATGCTCTTCGAGGTTCGCGCCGTCTGCGAGAACAGCGCCAGCAATTGCGAAAATAGATTTCCGGTGCGATGCCGCATGTCGCGGATCATCAGTTCATGGCGCTGCTCGAGCTGGCGGCGCTGAATGGCACCGGTGAGGAGATTGGCGACCGCCGCGAGGAACATGGTGTCCTGCGCGGAAAAGCGCCGCTTCTGGCTGTTGCAGACGCCGAGAATGCCGTAGGCGCGCCCGTCGCGGCCGGCGATAGTGGCATTCATGCCGCAGACGCAATTGTGGTCTCTCAGATAAGCCGCGATCTCGAACCTTTTCTCGCGGGCAAAATCATCGATCACCACCGGCACCGATGATTCCAGCGTGAAGCGCGCGAAGCTGTCGGGCTCGGCCGTCGTCACCACCGTGCCGACGAGATCGCTCTTCCAGCCGAAACCGGCGCGCAGCAACAGCTCGCGGTCGCCGGGCAGCAGTTCGAGGATTTTGACGAAATCGACCGACAGCGTCAGCGCGACGGTCGAGACCGCGTCATTGAGAAGCCGCTCGAGATCGGGTTCGGCCAGCGCGCGTTCGCCGAATTGGGCAAGTGCCTCCTGCTGCTTGGCGCGGCTGCGCAGCTCGTTCTCGAGACTGACGCGCCCGGTGACGTCATAGCAGAGGCCCGACATGCCCTTGGCCTTGCCGCCTTCGGCGATGACCGTTCCGGTGGCTTCGAGCCAGCATTCGTCGCGGTCTTTGAGCTGCGGCGTGCGGTAGCGGGCGCGGAACGGCGATTGCGCATGCATCGCTTCTTTCAGCAAGGCTTCGACATTGGCCCGGTCTTCATTGTGAATGCTGTCGAGGAAGCCCGCCAAAGTGCCGTTGAAACTCTTCGGCGGCAGGCCGTGCAGCGCTTCAAGATTGATCGACCATGTCAGCGTGTTGGCGTCGGCGTCCCAGGACCACACGCCGATGCGCGCGGATTCAAGTCCGGCGCGAACCGTCGCCGCATTCGGAAAGAATTCTGTCGCCGCGTCTTGTGTGGCGCCGTCTTGCCTGGCGCCTTGTACTAGCCCGTTTGTTTCGGGGGTTCTTTTACCAGGCATGTCCATGCCTTTACACTTCCATCTTCCATCCCTTGGGTAAAGATTGTTATCGCCATCGCAGATGTGAAGTGGCCAAACTTTATTTGATCATGTGCGGATGCGGGACAGCGGCCCACATTTGCGGTCACCGGAGTTCCGCCCGCCGTGGAAGTTTAGAAACAACGCAAAGAGGCGCGCCCTGAGCGCGCCTCAAAAGCTTCCGGCGACGGAATTAACGTGCGGCAATATGCGACGCCTTGGCGTCGGCAAGCGGCGCCACCGAGATCCGCGCCGTCATGCGGCCGCCATAAGCGCGGTCGATCGTGACGCCGTCGTTCGCCGACACGCGCTCGGCCGAGGCGTGCGAATCGTTGGGCAATACGATGACTTTGGTGCCAAGACCGACGCGCTGATAGAGATCTTCCACCTCGGAATTTTCCAGCCGGATGCAGCCGGAGGAGACGTTCTTGCCGATCGTGGTCGGATCGTTGGTGCCGTGGATGCGGTACTCGGTATTGCCGAGATACATGGCGCGCGCGCCCAGCGGATTACCGGGACCGCCGCCGACCCAGCGCGGCAGATAAGGCTGCCGGGCCACCATTTCCGTCGGCGGAATCCAATCCGGCCACTCGGCCTTACGCGAGATCGTCTGCACGCCGGACCAGGTGAAGCCCTGGCGGCCGACGCCGATGCCGTAGCGCATCGCCTTGCCGCCACCCATGGTCAGATAAAGGAATTTATGCGCGGTATCGATGATGACGGTGCCGGGCTGCTCGGCGGTCTGATAGGCGACCACCTGGCGGCGCAGCTCCGGCGACAACTGATCGGACGCGACGCTGTCACCTTGAGATTGGGTTTGCGGTTCAGTTTGCGGCGCGTATTGCCGGAGGTTGGACTGATAGTTTTGCATCGGCCCGAAGGCGAGCACCTGGCCTGCATATTGCGGGAAGCCCGGCTGATCGTTGAACGCCAGCACCTGGGCGAAGGCCGGGACGACAGGGACAGTCAGAATGCCCGCGAACAGAGCGATGCTGCAAAGATGCCGTGATCGGCGATGTGCTGACATGACGTGCTCCCGTGCTAAAGAGAATGCCGTTCTCTCTTGTTTCAATTGTCGACGAGGCCTTTGAGTTCCGCGCCAAACAAACAACAAATAAATAAAAGTCGAATGAAAACGCTCATTCGAATTTCGCTCGAATTGCGCGGACCGAATTAACTTGTTCTCGATGGGACGCCGATGGGACGCGCGCAGCGGCGAAAAAAGTTCATCGCCGCGGCTCAAGATCAAGCGCGGCAAATCGCCCCGTGTTCAGATCGGCGGCGCATTTCCGAGATAACTCAGCGACAACCGCGCTACGTCGTGCAGCGGCCGTAGACATGCGCCAATTGCGGCGTGGTGATCGGCGAGAATGACGGATCGCATCCGTCGGGGATCGCTTTCGAGCCTTCGAGTGCTTTTGGGCCCTGCGAGCGTTGCGGCTCGCTCTTCGAAAAGGCGGAATTTCCGTCGGATGGGAGCGGCAGCCGGTCACCCTTGAATTCGCGGTCGACAGAACTCGCCGGCGCTTTGACGACAAAGCCTGCGCCTGCGCTCGGACCCGCGCTCAAGAAGGGAATGAGACCGACAAAAAACAATGACAGCGAGACCAGTCCAATCGCGCTCGCCATCCGGACCATACTGCGGACGAATAAGGCTTTGGCCATCGGACTTCTCCTGCACGCCGATCGATTTGTTTGTTTGATCGATCCGACGCGCCAAAAGCCCCCGAGCCGGCAACCTCACCGGTGAACCAACGTGCTCCACCGAAGGCTGTTCCGTCACCGACACCCATTCACTGAGACGTGAAGGCAGACGGTTTTGTTCAAACACGCTCCCGTGATCGGCGATCTGATTTTGCAATGCTGATGGCAAGGCTTCTCGCCGGAGACGACAGGAACAAACAGCATGGTGGCGGTTTGTCAGGGCGGGCCGGCCAGTCTTTCCCCCTCCCCCCGTGCTTGGCCGGTCGTGTTGGGCGCAGCCGATATGCCGATCGGCTGCGCCCTCGCTTTTTGCACAGCGACGCTCGCTTCTTCCGTCCAAAGGCTTGCGTCCAAAACGACGATGGCCGGGACAAAGCCCGGCCGTCACCAAACAAATAGGACAATTGTCGTTGAACGAGCCCGGCGGCGCCTTAGGCCGTCGCTTGGCGCTCGACTGGTTTGCGCTCGCGCTGCCGCGCTTTGCGCCCGAAGAACAATGCCTGGCTCACCACCGCCGACACGACCGCGACCTGGAACGGTTTTGCGATCAGGAAGGCCGGCTCCGGCCGCTGGCCGGTGAGGAAGCGCTCCGGATAGGCGGTGATGAAGATCACCGGTACTTCGAACGAGCCGAGCAGCTCGTTCACGGCATCGAGGCCCGAACTGCCGTCGGCGAGCTGAATGTCGGCAAGGATGAGCCCCGGCCGCTTGTTCTTGGCCAGCGCCAAAGCCTCGCTATGGGTGCGCGCGATGCCGAGGACGTTATGGCCGAGGCTCTCGACCAAGGCCTCGATATCCATGGCGATAAACGTCTCGTCCTCGATAATGAGAACGTCGGTGGCGATCTCGGCGGCAAGCTCGCGGCCGGATTCCTCGACTAGGCCGCGCAGTGTCTGCAGATCGCAGTCCAAAACCTCGGCCGCGTCTTCTTCGGAAAAGCCCTCGAGCGCGACCAGGAGAAAGGCCTGGCGCGGCCGCGGCGTGATCTGGGTGAGATGCTGCTCGGGTGGCAGAACGACCCGGCTGGCGTCCGGCTTGTCGTTGAGCGCCACCGAATTCCAAATCTTCGTGAACAGCCGATAGAGGCCGACACGCGAACTCGAGCTCGATTCCAGCAATTTCGGGCTGGCAATGAGGGATTCCACGGCGGCAACGACATAGGCGTCGCCCGAGACCTGGCTGCCGGTGAGGGCGCGGGCATAGCGGCGGAGCGACGGCAGGTGCTGGAGTACGGCTTGTGAGTTGGACACTACGACCCTCCCCTTCCATGGTGCTGAGGTTACTGGCAAAAACGCCGCAGCGCAAAAAAAGTTCCGGAATCAATTTCGGGGCGGAACTACGGGCCATGTCAGTGCGTTAGCGCGTAATAGGTATGAGTGGGCCGTGTCGGCGGCGGGCGGAAACCATGGGTGAACGGGGAAAAAATGAAATGAAACACCGCAATTCCAATGTTGAGCCGGTCAGTGAGAAGCTCGAAGACCGGGACAACATGACGAGACCTACTTCCCCGAAGCCCGAGGCGAGGCTCGGCCGGGAGGTTCAAGCCCGCATCGGTCAGCAGTTGCGCGCCATTTACAACGACGTGGTCAATCAGGGCGTGCCGCCACATCTTGCCGAACTGGTTCGGCGACTGAGCGATCAGGACCAGGATTGAGGGACGAGCCATCATGAAACTCGACCCAGCGATTCGCGACCAAGTACTCTCCACCGTACCGAGTTTGCGTGCATTCGCGATCTCGTTGTGCGGCAACATCGACCGCGCCGACGACCTGGTGCAGGAAACGCTCCTGCGCGCGCTGGCGCATATCGACTCGTTTCAGCCCGGCACCAACATGCCGGCCTGGCTATTCACGATTTTGCGCAACCTGTTCCGCTCCGAATATCGTAAGCGGCGGCGCGAGGTGGAGGATGCCGACGGGCGCTATGCCGAGACCTTGAAGTCGCATCCCGAGCAGACCGGGCGCGTGGAATTCGAGGAATTCCGCACCGCGCTGGCGAAGCTGCCGTCGGATCAGCGCGAGGCGCTCATTCTGGTCGGCGCGTCCGGCTTCTCCTATGACGATGCCGCGGCGATTTGCGGCTGCGCGGTCGGCACCATCAAGAGCCGCGTCAATCGCGCCCGCACGCGGCTGGCTGATCTTCTCGCCATCGACAGTGTCGATGATTTCGGCCCGGACCGCGCCACTCGCGCCGTTCTCGCCGGCGGCGGGCGGAGTTAAGGCGTCAAAGCAAGTGGCATTGCGCGCCAGCGGGTCCGGCCGAAATAGCCGGCCCGACGACAAGATCTACGAAGCCATCCGGGCGCGAGCCCTGGATGGCTTCGTCGTTTTGCTCATGGCGACAGGCGAGCCAGGGGCGGCTTTTTTGAAGTGGCGGCCTATTTGAACATGTGCGACGGCAGCCAGAGCGCCAGGATCGGAAACGCGATCAGGATCACCAGCCGGATGATGTCGGTGACGATGAACGGCAGCACGCCGGCAAAGATCGTCGAAAAGCTGACGTCCGAGACGACGCTTTTGATCACGAACACGTTCATCCCGACCGGCGGATGAATGAGCCCGAGCTCGACCGTCATCACGATGATCACGCCGAACCAGATCGGGTCGAAACCGAGCTGGATGATCACCGGGAAGATGATCGGAATGGTGAGGATGATCATGGCAAGCGAGTCCATGAGGCAGCCGAGCACGATATACATCACCATGATCAGCGCGAGCACGCCGTAGCGGCCGAGCCCGAGCCCGGTAAGGAACTCCGTCACCTTCTGCGGCGTCTGCGTCACGGTGAGGAAATAGCCGAACAGGAGCGCGCCGATCAGCACGGTCAGCACGGCGGCCGCGGTGCGCACCGCCTGCAGGAGCGAGCGCCGGATTTCCGGCGGCGTCAGCTTGCCGCGCGCCACGCCGATCAAAAGCGCGCCGGACGCGCCCATGCCGCCGGCTTCCGTCGGCGTGAACAGGCCGCCATAGAGGCCGCCGATGGCGAACAGGAACAGCAAGAGCGTCGCCCAGATGTCGCGCAAGCCGGCGGCGCGCTCTTTCCAGGAGTGGCGCGGCGCCGTCGGCAGAAATTTCGGCCGCACTTTTCCGATGATCACGACCGTAAGCATGTCCATCGCCGCCGCCAGCAAACCGGGGATGATTCCGGCGATGAACAATTTGCCGATGTCTTGCTCGGTGATAATGCCGTAGACCGCAAGCACGGTCGACGGCGGCAGCATGGCACCGAGCGTGCCGCCGGCGGCGATCACGCCGGTGGCGAAGGATTGCGGATAATTGTAGCGCCGCATTTCCGGATAGGCGACGGTCGCAAAGGTGGCGGCGGTGGCGACCGATGAGCCGGAAATCGCGGCGAAGCCGGCACAGGCGGCGATCGTGGCGATGCCGAGCCCGCCTTTGAAGTGGCCGACGAAAGCATTGGCGGCGCGGAACAGTTCCCGGCTCATGCCGGAATTGGACACGAAGGCGCCCATCAGAAGGAACATCGGGATGACGCCGAAGGTGTAGTCGGTCACCGTCCTCATCGATGTCAGCCCGACGCTTTTGAGCGCCGCGGTGCCGCCGACGAGATAGGCAAAGCCGGAGACGCCGACGAGGCCCATCGCCATGCCGACCGGCACGCGCAGCAGCATCAGCGCGAACAGCGCGACAAAGCCGACGATCGCGACCGCGTCGGTGCTCAGGTGCAAGCGAGCCTCGCAACATCGCGCGTCATGGGCGCCTCATTCCACCGGCTTGATCTGGTATTGGCCGCCGAGCAGATCGGGATGGAAAATCAGCCGATAGGTGCGCACGGCGATGAGCAGCACCGCCGACACGTCGCCGAGCCAGGCGACGAGAAAAAACGGCCAGACCGGGAGCCGCAGGTCGAAAGTCAGCACATGGTCGGCCCAGGTGCCGCGCACCTTGTCGAATAACGTGTAGGTTTGCACCGTCACGACGAACAGCAGCACCAAGGTCGCGAACACGTCGATCACGCGTTTGGCACGGTCGCCGACATTCGAATAAAGCAGATCGACGGTGATGTGATTGCCGCGATAGGACGTCGCCGCGATGCCCCAGAAAATCAAAATGCCGAGCAGCAACCGGCCGAAATCGTAGCTGTCGGGGATCTGCACCGCAAAGAAGTAGCGCAGCATCACCGAAACGAAGATATCGAGTGCGACGATGCCGATGAAAAACGCGGCGACCAGCTCGATGCCGTCGATGAAGCGATCCATGATGCTGCGGGACGCAGGTCGGGATGCAGCTCGGACTTGCGGCTCTGTCATATGCGCTGCTCGACGTCGAGAATAACGGCGGCGAGATGCTCGCCGCCGTTCTCAGTTAGATCGCGCCGTTGGATTTTTCATTTGAGCATGATCTTTTCCGAAAACCGGTTTCCACCCTCGGATCAAGTCCGAGGGCAGGCTTTATCGGGATCATGCCCTAGAACCCTGCATTGTATTGCGTCAGCGATGCCTGCAACTCCTTGAAGATCGCATCGGGATCGCCGCCTGCTTTCTTCACGTCGGCGGCCCACTTCTGCTTGAGCGGCTCGGCCGACTTCTTCCACTCGGCAAGCTGATCGTCGGTGATCTTGTAGATCTCCTGATCCGGCTCGGCTTTCATTTTTTCCAGACCGGCCGCCTCGAAATCGGCCCATGGATCGGCGAACCTGGCGGCCCATTCGGTGGTGCAGTGCTCGTCGATCACCTTCTTTTGCGACGCCGACATGGCCTCGTAGGTTGCCGGGCTCATCAGCCACTGGAACATCACCGAGCCGAGCGGCTCGTCCATGTGATACTTGGTCACCTTGTCGAGGCCGAACAGCAGCGTCGAGCCCCACGGGAAAGTGACGGCATCGGCGACGCCCTTGGCGAGAATGTCCCGCACCTCCGGCGCACTCGACTGCACATTGGTGCCGCCGAGTTGCGTCACCCAGGCGGCGATCGTGCCCTGGGCCGGCCTCACCTTCATGCCGGCAAGGTCGCCCGGCACCACGATCTTTTTGGTGGAGGAGTGCCACACCAGCGGATCGAGCACGAAGGAGAAGCAATAATGCACATCCTTCATTTCGGCCGCGGCGTATTTGCGGTACCAGGCGTCGATCGCGCGATTGCCGCCCTTGGCGTGGCCGACCAGGAACGGCAGCTCGCCCGCCGCGACGATCGGGAAACGTCCCGGCTGATAGCCCGGATTGACGTAAGTGAAATCGGCAATGCCGTCGCGCGCCATGTCGTAGTGGTCGAAGGCCTTGCCGAGCTGCTGCGACGGATAGATCTTATACGTGATCGTGCCGTTCGAGGCCTTCTGGATGTCGTCGGCCCAGTCTTGGATGGCCTTCTGCAACGGATGCGACGGCGGCACCCAATGCGAGAGTTTTAGCTCGACCGGCTTGTCTTCTGCCGACGCGCCGGCAAGACCGAGAAAAAGCGCCGCTGCGGCAAGACCGCAAATTCCTATTCGGCGTCCGACACCTGCATGTCGACCCACATATCGGCCCATATAATTCCTCCCCGTTTACCAATTTTGACGCTCATTTAATCGCAGAAACGGCGCGCTGTACAAGCAATTCCCCAAACCCGATGGATAAAATTGTCCGCATCGGCATCGCGTTTGTTACACGCCGTTTTCGATCATTCCGAGCTCGCACGCCTCAACTTAACCGGGCGGCAGCAGTGCCGACGTTATGCCGTCCCTGAACAAAAAGCCGGGAGAGCACGCGCAAGCGTCTCATCTCGCCGTTCAGGGGCGTCAAAATGTTGTTGCGTGTCGCGGCGTGGTGCGTCGCCGCATTCCTCATCGCTGTGCCGGCCTCCGCCGGCGTCGAGACCGGCGCGGACGCCGGCCGCTCCGCGACGGCGATTGCCATCGACGCGCCGATGGGCATTGCGGCGATAGCCATCAGCGTGCCGCAAGAACAGATCGAAGCAAAAGCCGAAGACGCGAACGGAAAGCGGATCGAGCCTCAGCCGATCGGCGCCGCTCCCGTTCAAACCAGCGTTCAGCCCGACGTGCAGAAACCGGATCAGCTTGACGCCAAGGCGCCGGCGAAGCTCGCCGCGCTCGAACCGGGAGCGCCGGATCAGCCCAACGAGGTGTTGCCGCGCGCCGAAATGCCCCGCAACGACTTGCCGCATATCGACGCCGCGTTCCGATTCTACATCCTGCCCGTCGACGGCGGCGACGTCGTGGCGAAATGGAATGGCGTCAAGGCCGACATGCGCGCCGATAGCGAGATCTTTGCGCGCTGCCGGGCGAACATGGCTGCGTGCCCTGCCGCGGCGAAGCAATTTCTCGGCATCGTCGACCAGGGCCGCGCGCTGAGCGGACGCGCCCGCATTGGCGTCATTAACCGCGCGGTCAATATGGCGATCGAGCCCGTGAGCGACATGGTGCAATGGGGCGTGCCCGACCGCTGGAGCGCGCCGCTCGAGACATTCACGACGCTCAAGGGCGACTGCGAGGACTATGCCATCGCCAAATATGTCGCGCTCACGGAAGCCGGCATCGCCGCCGAAGACGTCAAGCTGATGATCGTCCACAACACGGCCGCCAATGAAGACCATGCCGTTACCGCGGTGCGGCTCGACGGCACGTGGATCATCCTCGACAATCGCTGGCTGCGGCTCGTCGAAGACCGCGCGATGGCACAGGCGGTGCCGCTGTTTGCGCTCGGCCATAACGATGTGCGGCAGTACCTGCCCGATGTGCTGATCGGTGCGCGGCGCGCGCCGGCGCCGGCCTCCATTACCAACTAAAGCGCTTACTTCGTTTCCGCTTCGTAGACGCCGTCCCAATCCGGCTCCGGCGGATGAGTGCGGTAGGCCGCGATGCGCTCCTCGTACATGTCGTAGAGCCCGGCGACGTCGAAACCATTGGCGCTCTTGCGGCAGCGTTGAATCAATTCCAGCGCCGCGTCCCAGCCCTGCTTGCGGAAGCGCGCCAACATCTGCGCGTTCAGATCGCGCAATTCCCGGCAGCGCGGATCTTGTTCGACCTCGGCGCGGCCGAGCACGGTGAACACCGCTTCGGGCTGCTTCTTGCCCTTCACCAGGATCAAGTCGATTTCCATGGTGGCGAATTTCTCCTTCGCCATTTCCGCGGTGCGCGAGCCGATCACCATCGGCAGGCGGTAGTCCTTGGTCCGCGCTTCGAGCCGCGAGGCGAGATTCACGGTGTCGCCCAGCACCGAATAATTGAAGCGGAAATCCGATCCCATATTGCCGACGACGCAGGGGCCGGTATTGAGCCCGATGCCGATGCGCAGCGGCATATATTCGCCGCCATCGGCGGCGGCCTCCTCTTTGAGCTCGCCATTGAGCGTCTCGGCGCGTTCGAGCATCTGCAGCGCCGCCTCGCAGGCATTGGTCTCCTGCTCGGGATCGTCCACCGGCGCGTTCCAGAATGCCATGATGGCGTCGCCGATATATTTATCGATGGTGCCATGGCGTTCGATGATGGCGTTAGTCAGCGGCGTAAGGAAGCGGTTCATCAGCCGGGTCAGGCCCTGCGGATCGTCCTTGTAATGCTCGGAAATGCTGGTGAAGCCGCGCACGTCGGAAAACAGGATGGTCATGCGGCGTTCTTCGCCGCCGAGCACGAGTTTTTCCGGCGACTTCGCCAGCTGCTCGACCATATGCGGCGACAGATAATAGCCGAACGCAGAGCGGATCTGCTGGCGTTGTTTCTGTTCGCGGAAATAATTGACGAAGGTCAGGACGAGATAGATCAGCCAACTCGAAATCAGTGGGTAGGTGAAATCGATCAACAGATTTTGCTCGGCAAAGAGGTAGAGCGAAAGGCCGATCAGACCCGCGATGAGTAGCGCGCCCAGCATCACGTTGACGGTCGGCGACAGCATCGGCGCCATGATAATGACGCCGATCCCGAGCAGCACCGCGATCACGAGTTCCGCGCCGATCGCATAGTTCGGGTTCACCAAAGTCGACTTGGCGAGCACGCTTTCCAAGATCTGCGCGTGCACTTCAACGCCCGGAATCACCGGATCAAGCGGCGTCGTCTTGATGTCGAGCAGACCGGTCGCCGAAGTGCCGATCAGAACGAGCCGGCCGCGCAGGCGGTCCGGCGGCACGCGGCCCTGCAAAATGTCCTTCGCCGACACATAACGCGCAGGATCGTGTTTGTTGAAATGGACCCAGAGCTGTCCGTTGCGGTCAGTCGGCACTTGCAGGCCCGGCACCGCCACCGACTGCACGCCGGCCTGGTTGACGCGCACCAGGACAGCGCTGGCATGCGAGACGACCCGCAACATTTCCATGGTCAGCGACGGCACCAGCGCGCCTTGCGCTTCCATGATCACCGGCACCCGGCGAATGATACCGTCGGTCTCGGGATTGATCGAGAACAGACCGCGGCCCGCCGCGGCCTCCTCGATCGGCAGCACGTTGCGTAATAGCCCCGGAAAGGTCACCAGAAAGGGAGTCGGATCGGGTCCAAGAAAGGCGACGCCGGTCTGCAGCGTCTGCTCGGCTTTGGTTTTCGGATCGATATGCGCCGAGCCGACCTGACCGACGACGACACGGGAATTCTTGATGGCCTCCGCCAGAACCGCGTCATTGCTTGGCAGGCTGTCGAGCTTGGCGCGGGTTTCGGCGTCGATCCCGCGGAAGCTCTGCTCGGCGATTGCCGGCGACATGCGGTCGGGCTCGGCGAAAATAATGTCGAAGCCGATGCCGGCGGCGCCGAGCTGGGTGATCTTGGTGACCAGATCGGCCACGGTGGTCCGCGGCCACGGCCATTGCCCGATTTCCTTGAGACTGTCCTCGTCGATATCGACGATGACGACCGGCCGCGACGTCTGCTCGCGCGGCCACAGCACCTGGAACAGATCGAAAGTGCGCGCGCGCAATTCGGCGAGCGGCCTCGGATCGGCGAGCCGCAACGGTACCAGCGCGAACAGCAGCACAAGGCATACCGCTCTCGCCACGCCGAATTGCCGCGCCCAGCGGCCGATCCTGTTCATGAAAGTCCTCGCGATCTGCCTGTTCCGGCGGAGGTCAAGCCAAACCGCACGACGTCGATATCTTAGCCGCTCCCGCGATGGCGCGGGAGGAGATTTTTATTTTTCGCGGAACGCCCGCATCAACTGATCATGCAGCGGCTTGATCAGATACGACAGCATGGTGCGTTCGCCGGTCTGGATGAAGGCCTCGACCGGCATGCCCGGCGTCAGCTTGACATCGCCGAGCCGCTTGACCTCGTCGGCTGTCATGGCGATGCGCACCAGATAATAGCTCTGGCCGGTGCGCTGGTCGGTCGACGTATCGGCAGCGATGCGCACGACCTTGCCGTTGATCTCCGGCGTCGTGCGCGCGTTGAACGAGGAAAAGCGCAGCACGACGGGCTGGTCATATTGAACCTGATCGATGTCTCTCGGCTCGACCTTGACCTCAACCAGGAGGTTGTCGCTCTCCGGCACGACCAGCATGACCGGATCGCCGGCGGTGATCACGCCGCCAACCGTATTGGCCGTCGACTGGAACACCACGCCGTCCTGCGGCGCGCGAATATCGGTGCGCTTGAGCTGATCCTCGGCCGTGACCTTGCGCTCGACATATTCGCCGATCTTGCTTTCGGTTTCGCGCAATTCCTTGGCGACGTCGCTCGACAGGTCCTGGTCGATCTGAATGATCTGCAACTGGATCTCGGCGATCTTGCCCCTGGCCTCGGCGGCCTGAGCGACGATCTGGCCGCGCTCGCCCTCGACCTGCGCCTCTTGGCGCTGCAGCGAGGTGAGTCGGTTGAGCTGAACCAGGTTCTTTTGCCAGAGCTCGCGCACGCCTTGCAGCTCTTCCTCGCTAAGCGCGAGCTCCTTGTCCTTGGAATTTTGCTGCGCGGCGAGGCCGATGATCTCCTGCTGCAATTGCGTGATGCGCTCCTGCAGCTGCTGCTTCTGGCCGGCCCGCGCCTGCCGCCGCAAATCGAACAGCCGGCGCTCACTGTTAAGCGCATCTTTCACTTCGGGATTGTCGATATTGTCCGCAAGTTCCCTCGGCACCGGGACAATGTCGGTGCCGTCGCGCTCGGCAGCGAGACGCGCCTTGCGCGCATAGAGCTCGGTCAGACCCTTGGTGACGATCGCCAGATTGGCGCGGGTCACGGTCACGTCGAGACGAATGAGGATCTGGCCTTCCTTGACGTGATCGCCGTCATGCGCGAGGAGTTCGCCGACCACGCCGCCGGTCGGGTGCTGCACCTTTTTCACATTCGAATCGACGACGAGAGAGCCCTGCGCGATCAAGGCGCCGGAGATTTGAGCGGTCGACGCCCAGCCGCCCAGGCCGAAGGCCAGCACTCCGACGAGGATGCCGCCGGCGATGATGTGCCGGCGAATCGAAGCGTCGGCGCTTTCCGGCGGCGAGCTATCGTAGAACAGCCAGGAGAATGTCGGCGACAATTTCGTTTCCAGCCAATGCAGCTGGCGCGGCAGCCTCCACGAACGTGGTCCTGAAAACTTGCCTGAGAACCTGCCCGAGAACTTGTCGACGAGTTCGTCGGCGAGCTTGGTCGCCGACTTCTGGGGCACTTGTCCTTTGAGCTTGCTGACCGCTTTGTCGGGTGCGCCGATCATCCCGCGCCTCCCTGTTCCGCCACTTTCAAGGCGCGCGGCGGCGGGTTCTGCGCGGTCACGCGCGTCAGGATTTCTTCCTTCGGCCCGAACTGCTGCTGGCGGCCCTTGCCCATGATGAGAATGTAATCGACGCCTGCGATCGCGCTCGGACGATGGGCGACGACGACCACGATGGCGCCGCGTGCGCGCAGGCCAAGAATGGCGCGCGTCAGTGCTTCGTCGCCTTCGGCATCGAGGTTGGAATTGGGCTCGTCAAGCACCACAAGGAATGGATCGCGATAGAGCGCGCGCGCCAGAGCCAGCCGCTGCGCCTGCCCAGCCGACAACGAGCTGCCGTGATCGCCGACAACGGTGTCATAGCCGTCCGGCAGATTGATGATGAGATCGTGCACGCCGGCGGCCTGCGCCGCGGCAATGACGGCGTCCGGATCGGGCGGCTCGTCGAAGCGCGAAATGTTTTGCGCTACCGTGCCGTTGAACAATTCGACGTCCTGCGGGACGTAACCGATATGGCGGCCGAGCAATTCCGGCGACCATTGATCGAGCGTCGCGCCGTCGAGCCGCACGGTGCCGCGTGCCGGCGCCCAGACGCCGACCAGCATGCGCGCCAGCGAGGATTTTCCCGACGCCGTCGGTCCGATCACGCCGAGCGCCTTGCCCGCGGTCAAAGTGAAATTGATGTCCTGCGAGACGATCCTCGGCTGGCCGGGCGGAGCGACGGCGGCGTTCTGCACCACAAGGGTGCGCGCCGGCGGCTTGAGCGGCATCGGCTGGGCGAGCGGCGGCAGGTGGCCGAGCAATTTTGACAAGCGCTGCCAGCTTTGTCGCGCCCCGACGAAGCCGCGCCAATTGGCGATGGCCATGTCGACCGGCGCCAAGGCGCGCGCACCGAGGATCGAGCCGGCGATGATGATGCCGGGCGTCGACATCTGGTTGATCACCAGCGCCGCACCGACCGCAAGGATGGTCGATTGCAGCAGCATCCGTAAAACCTTCGAAATCGCGCCAAGCCCGCCGCCGACGTCGCTGGCACGGCCTGCGGCGGCGATGTAGCTGCGATTGAGATCGCCCCAGCGCCGGGAAATGCGGCCGACCATGCCCATGGCGGTGATCGCCTCGGCATTGCGCCGGCTCGCTTCCAGAAGATTGTTGCGCGCCGCGGCAAATTGCGTGGCGCTCCGCGTCGGATGCCGGGTCTGCAATTCGGTCAGAGCGGCGAGCGCGCCAAGGACGATGGCGCCGCACAAGGCCGTGAGGCCGATATAGAAATGGAACACAAAACAAATGGCGAGATAGATCGGTATCCACGGCAGATCGAAGAACGCCACCGGGCCGATCCCGGAGAGGAAGCCGCGCACCGCATCGAGGTCGCGGATCGGCTGCGTGCCTTCACCTTTGTTGCCGACCTTGAGCGGCAGCCGCACGATCGCATCATAGACCCGTAAGCTCATCGCCTCATCGAGGCTCTGGCCGACGCGCACCAGGATGCGGCTGCGGATCATGTCGATGACGCCCTGGGCGGCGTACATGCCGGATGCCAGCAATAAAAGCGCGACCAGCGTCGGCACGCTGCGGCTCGGCAGGACACGGTCATAGACTTCGAGCATGAACAGCGCACTCGTGAGCATCAAAAGATTGCTCATGCCGCTGAACATCGCGATGGCATAAAAAGCCCGCCGGCACGCGCTGAGCGCGTTCGCAAGCTCGGAGCTGGCGGGCGACTGCCGCAGCGGGCCGGGAGGCTGGCTCATGAGCGTTCGTATCACCGTAGCGGGCGTAAAACCACGCCCGAGCTTGCGTGCAACTGGCCGCGGCCCACTTGAATGGCCTGAAAAATGGCGGATGCGCCCGACCAGATCGGGAACACTATACACTTAGTTGCGGAGGTATTGGGACAGGTTCACGGCCGGTAGTTAATATAGCCCGGAATTATGCAGGGTATCTCAATTCCACCCGAAGCGCTCCCGCTGCTGTGCACTCGGGCGGACATGATTCCTAGGCGGGTGCAATTTGTGCGAGCATGCGCCGCCAGCCGGAACGACGCCCCCGCCGCTCACCAACAACAAAAAGACGCGCGACGGCATGCCGCGCCCGCGCTTGGTGGGCCGGCATGCCGTCAAATCTCGCGAATAGATGAGCTATTCAGAGTTTAGGAACGGGAGTCGAGCGACAACCCGATGCTGAACGCCTTCTGACGCGTCGCGCCTTCAGTCCGCTTCAGCTTCTTGGCAATCTGCGATGCGGTGGTTTTCTTCTTTGCCATCGCCCTGAGTTCACGAACTTCGGCTGCAGTCCACGCACGCCGCTTCTTCTTCGTCTTCGCCATAAAACCTCCCTTTCAAGAAAGGCAGCTTGTATCCCTTACGGGAGTGAAAGAAAAGACAACAGATGGTATGGAGGGCAACTTTATTTGCAGTTGAACCTTAGTTGCGCAAGCCCATGCGGCGCAGATCTTTGTTGCATAATCGTCGTTGCTTGAACAAGTTTTGCAAAAAGTCTGCGTTACACAAACTCGTGTTACCCAAAAACTTCAGCTCCAGAAACCTTTGCCGCCTCGGTCGCATATCGACAATTTCGTTGCATAGCAACACGCGCCTTGCTGATGCGACAGGACGAGTTAACAAAAGCTTTTGTTGGATAGTTCTTAGCGTGGTCATCGCCGGGACGCAAACATGACTTATCTAATTCCGCTGTTTGCAAAACGCGAACCCTATGTTGCGACATGAAGGGGCGACCGTACCCCGTGCCCACCGCGAGCCAACCCCCCAAGCGCCGCCCGGCCGACAGCCGCAAGCCGGGCAAACAAACATAGCGCCTGACATCATTCAGTCCCATTGATCGGCAGGATGCCGCCCAACAAAACTCGGTCAGACACCGGCAATTCGGGGAAACAAGCGATGAGAAAATTTCTGCATGCGTCGTTGTTATGGCTCGTTACCTGCTTTGCGCTGACGCTGGGCCCGCGCCCGGGCCTGGCCGCGGAACAGCGCTTCGCGCTGGTGATCGGCAACTCGCAGTACAAGACCGGAACGCTGGCGACGCCGGCCAACGATGCCGGCCTCCTCGCCGACGCGCTTCAAGCCGCGGGCTTCACGGTCACCGGCGCGCGGGACCTCGATCAGGCGACGCTGCGGGAATCGTTTCGCGAGTTCATCGATCAGGTTTCCGCCGCCGGGCCCGATGCCGTCGCGCTGATCTATCTCTCCGGCTATGGCGTGCAGTTCGCCGGCGACAATTACTTCGTTCCGGTCGATGCCGACATCCAGCACGACGTCGATGTGCCGCTGCAAGCGATACGGATCTCCGATTTCACCCAGCCGCTGGCGTCGCTTCCCGGCCGCGTCAAGATCGTCATCCTCGATGCGGCGCGGCAGAACACGTTTGCGCAAGGCGGCCAGCAAGGCGGCCAGCCCTTGGCGGGCGGCTTAGCGCTGGTCGATCCGGCGCCGAGCATGGCGATTGCGTTTAGCGCCGCGCCGGGCACCGTCGCGCCCGATGAGCAAGGTCCTTACGGCGCTTATGCGACCGCACTGACCGAAATGATCGGTACCGGAGGCTTAAGCCTCGACGATATTTTCGCGCGCGTGCGTTTGCGCGTCAGCGAACAGACGCAAGGCGCCGAGGTGCCCTGGTATGCGTCGCAGATCGACGGTCCGTTCTTCATGACCGAACGTACCGCCGACGCACCACCGCCGCAGAATGCGGTGCCGCTCGCCGACATCCGCAATCGGCCGTTGCGCGACTTCGGCAATCCCGACGACGCCTATGCCGCGGCGCTCGCGCTCGACACGATCGACGGCTACGAGCAATTCCTCGCCGCTTATCCGAACAGCCCCTATTCGCGGCGCGTCGCCGCAATGGTTGCGGTACGCCGCGAAGAGATCACCTGGCGGCACTGCGTCATGAACGATACGCCGCCGGCCTATTGGTCCTATTTGCGACGATATCCGAACGGTCCGCATATTTGGGATGCGCGCCGGCGACTGGCGATGCTGCGCGCCGAGATGGAGCCGCCGCCGGACTTCGCCGTGTTCGATTTCGGGGTTCCGCCGCCGCCGCCCTACGAGATGGGTTATGTCGATCAGCCGGTGATCATGTTCGGCGGGCTCGGCTTTTTGCCGCCGCCGCCGCCACCGATTTTCTTCTTGCCGGAGCGGCGACGCGAATTCGATCGTTTGCCGCCGCCACCGCCGCCGCGTGAGCGTTTCGCGCTGCCAATTCCCGCCGCCACCACGATTAATGTCTTCGTCCGGCCGCCACAAACCGTCGTGATCCGGCAGGCGCCAGCGGGAGCGCCCACCGGCCCGGGTGGCCGTCCGCAATTTCACGTCTCGTTGCCCGCCGCCGCGGCGCGCGCGACGTCAGGCGCAGGAGGGACGCCAGTGCGCAAGTGCGCCAAGTGCGTCAGGTACGCCCGGCACGCCCGGAACGCGACCAGGATTTGGCGCGCCCGCGGCGGTGAACCCGCCGGGAACGCCGCCGCATCCCGGCACCGTTGCCCCCGCGCCGCCGCCGTCGAACGCGATGGTGAAACCGGAACCGGCGCTGCCGCATCCGACGGCACCGGCGCCGGCCTTTGAGAAGCCCGCGCCGCCGCCGCCCCCATCCGACGGGACCAACCCGGCCTTCGAGAAACCCGCGACGCCGCCGCCACATCCGGCAGCGCCGACCCCGGCCTTCGGGAAGCCCGCTTCCCCGCCGCCGCATCCAACGGCGCCGACGCCGGCTTTTGAGAAACCCGCGGCCCCGCCACCGCATCCGGCAGGACCACCTCCGGCGATCGAGAAGCCGGTCGCGCCACCGCTCCGTCCGGCGCCAGCCATGGTCAAGCCGCCCCCGCCGCCACCACCGCCTCCTCCGCATCCGGCGCCTGCTGCGGCAACCCCCGCACCGCCGCCGCAAAAGCCGGTGCCGCCGCATCCTGCCGGCGACTGCCCAGCCGGTAAGACGGCCACACCTTCAGGCTGCAAATAATTAAGCAACAAAAGCGGGCCGGCGAACTTTCGTCGGCCCGTGCGCTTTTAGGGGCCCCCCACTAACGATTGCGAAAGGTCGGCCCGTTACGTTGCCGCGTCGGGGACGGGCGTTATGGAAACAATACTTCTCAGCTTCTTGTTCGGAGCCGTGTGCGCGATGGTGCTGTGGGCCGCCGGCTCCGCGGCCGTGATGCGCGATCAGACGATGCGGAATTACCGCGACTTCTCGCCGTCCGGGGAAATATAGCTTCGGCGAGCCGCACCGATGCGCGTCGCCTGGCTTTATTTGCTTAGCTTTACGCTTCTCACCACAGCGCCAACCGGCCTGCACGCGCAAACGCCTGCATTGTCGTGTCACGGCACGCAACAGGCTCGGCAAGTCGCCGAGCTCCTGTTCGGTCGCGATATCGGCCACAAGCTCGGCGTGAGCGAGAGCGCCTGGGCACGCTTCGTTGCCCGCGAAATCACGCCGCGCTTTCCCGATGGCCTAACTGTCACCGACACGAACGGCCAATGGCGCGATAGCGCCGACGGCACGATCGTGCGCGAGCCGGGCAAGCGCGTCGAAATCGTGCTGCCCGGCGCGGCCGACGACGAAGCGCGGCTCGACGCCATCGTCGCGGCCTATAAGCGCGATTTCCGCCAGCAATCGGTCGCCGTCATCCTGCGGCCGGCCTGCGTTTCTTTCTGATTCCGCGGCCTTGAGGGCTTGCGCCCTGCGAGCCTCCTTCTTAACTTCGCGATAGAGCAAAACACCCCGGACAGGGACGTGTTTGGGGTGCATCGGGGCGTATCAGGAAGGTTGGCGATGGATTCGTGCGTGGAACTAAAACTTGTCGCGCTCGACACGGACGACATGGAAGTGGTGTCGGCTCACGTGCAGGACGCACTGGTGAAGGTCGCCGATATGTTCTGGAAACCGCGCGAGCATCGCTTCGTGATCGCGATGAACCGTTTCGATTGGATCAGCGCGGTCGAGGCCAAGCCGGATAGCAAGGCGGACTACCGGCGGTGCCGAACCGCGCTTCGGTTCGAGCGGGTGCTGGCCTGCAAAACCCGCAATCTCGATCAGGGCAGCAAGGACGCGCAGCTCTATCTGCTCGCCGTCGAATTCGCAGAAACGGATTCTCCGGCCGGAACCGTCACCCTGACCTTTTCCGGCGGCGGCGTCATTCGTCTCGACGTCGAATGCCTGGAGGCTGAGCTTGCCGATCTCGGCGAAGTCACCACCGCGGCTTTGTGCCCGGACCATTCGGTCGCCGACTCGGCCGCGGCTTAGGCCGCGCGCGGCTGCTGCTGTGGCGGCGCCGAAAACAGCTTCATCAGCACAACGATGACGGCAAGCGTCGCCGCATAGACGACGACCTGCATCGCGGTCGGCTGATCGACATAGCCGATCAAGGTGTGCAGCGCCTTGCCGAGAAAGCTTGAATCGCTGAGGATCCAAGACGTGTCCCACACCGTCTCGTCGAGCGTGGTGAGGATATTGGCTTGTTCGAGAAAAGCGATGGCTTGCGCCGCCATGCCCGCGGCGAGAAGCGCGATCAACGCGCTGGTGACACCGAACAGATAGCGCGACGGAATCGTGACCAGGCCGAGATAGGTCAACAGACACACCATCGAACCAAGCGCGAGCCCCACCAATCCGCCGGCGACCAGCGACCAGCTGGCGCCGCCCTGCGCGGCGGCGACGCCATAAAGAAACAGCACCACCTCGGAGCCTTCGCGCAGCACCGCGATGGCGACCACGATGGCGAGCGCCAACAGCGATTTCGAGCCGGCCGCCACCGCCTCGCCGGCCGCGCGCAATTCGGCGACAAGCTCGCGGCCGTGCCGCGACATCCACACATTGTGCCAGATCAGCATGAGAACGGCGAAACCGAGAATGCTGGCGTTGAAAATTTCCTGGCCGCTGCCGCCGAACAATTCCGACAGGCCGCTGGTAAAGACCGCCACCAGGCACGCGCCCAAGACACCGGCGGTGACGCCGCCCGCGATCCAGAGCGCGCGGCCGGGAACGGCGGCCGTCACCGCCATGACGATGCCGACGACCAGACCGGCCTCGAAGACTTCGCGAAAGACGATCAGCAACGACGCGAGCACGGGACCCTCATTTCACTGCACCGGCATTTCACTGCATCTGCATTTCACTGCACCACCAGCGTGCCCTGCGTCTCATGGTGGAAATCGTCGAAGAAATTGTAGCGCCCCGGCTGCTGCGGCCGCACGTAAACGACGCCTTCGCCACCCACCGGAACGATCTTCTCGACATGCAGCTCGCTGCTTTCGAATTCGGTCACGATGGTGTTGAGGTTCTTCACGTGGATCGCGAGCGTCTTGCCGGCCGGCGCGTGCAATTCGGCGGGATCGAACAGACGATCCTTCATCGTGATGGAGAGCTGCACCGTGTCGTCGGCCCGCGCCGGCGCGCTGCCCGCCGCAATCAAAGCGGCAAACACCAGCGCCGGCAGAACCCGCCGGATCATCGTGACAAGCGGGGCGTTCTTCACGATCGGCAAGCGCGTTTCCTCCGCGGTGAATTGATGCTCAAGGAGTTGGGGAACATCGGACTTTTTGTCAATCTAAAAGCAGAACATTAGAATTGTTATAAGGATGGAGGACTGCTACTGAGCACACGGTTCCGCGCCAAATTCGCCGCCCACCTCGTGTAGGCATCAGCGCTGCAGCATTTCAGCCTTCTGATCGCACCAATGGCCATTCGTCTCGACATCAGTACCGGCGATTTTGCGCAAAAATTCCGCGCCTTCCTCGACACGAAACGGGAGGCTTCGGCCGATGTCGAAGCGGCGGCGCGCGCTATCGTTAACGATGTCGCAGCCCGCGGCGATCTGGCGCTTGCGGATTACACACTCGAATTCGACAAGCTCGATCTTGGCCGCGCCGGAATTAAGGTCACCGCAGACGAGATCGCGGCGGCGGTGCGAGCCTGCAGCGGCGAGATGCTCGACGCGCTCGAATTCGCCCGCGCCCGCATCGAGGCCTATCACCGCCGGCAGATGCCCAAGGACGATCGCTTCACCGACGCGCTTGGCGTCGAGCTCGGCTCGCGCTGGACCGCAATCGAAGCGGTCGGGCTTTATGTGCCGGGCGGCACCGCTGCCTATCCGTCCTCGGTGCTGATGAACGCCGTGCCGGCGAAGGTCGCCGGCGTGCCGCGGCTCGCAATGGTGGTGCCGTCGCCGTGCGGCGAGCTTAAGCCGCTGGTGCTCGCGGCGGCACAGCTCGCCGGCGTCGACGAGATTTTCCGTATCGGCGGCGCGCAAGCGATCGCCGCTTTGGCCTATGGCACGCAGACGATCGCGCCGGTCGCCAAGATCGTCGGGCCGGGCAACGCCTACGTCGCCGCCGCGAAACGGATCGTATTCGGCAAAGTCGGCATCGACATGATCGCCGGTCCCTCGGAGGTTTTGATCATCGCCGACAAGGCCGGCAATCCCGACTGGATCGCGGCCGATCTCTTGGCGCAGGCCGAGCACGATGCGAGCGCGCAGGCGATCCTTCTTACCGACGACGCAAATCTCGCCGACGCGGTCGAACGCGCGATCGAGGACCAGCTCAAGAAATTGCCCCGCGAAAAAGTTGCCGGTGCGTCGTGGCGCGATTTTGGCGCCATTATTCTTTTGCGCACGCTCGACGAAGCGCCGGCGCTGGTCGATGCGATCGCGCCCGAACATCTGGAAATCGCCACTGCCGACGCCGAACAGCTCGCCGGGCGCATCCGCAATGCCGGGGCGATCTTCCTTGGCGCGCACACGCCGGAAGCGATCGGCGATTACGTCGCCGGCTCCAATCACGTGCTGCCGACCGCACGCTCGGCGCGCTTTTCGTCCGGCCTCGGCGTGCTCGATTTCATGAAGCGCACGTCGATCCTCAAATGCGGCCCCGAACAGTTGCGCGCGCTCGGCGAAGCCGCGATCACGCTCGGCACCGCGGAGGGGCTCGACGCCCATGTCCGCTCGGTGTCGATCCGGCTTAACCGGTGATGGCCCAGGAGAGCCGCGATAAGGACAAAACCCGCCGGCTCACGGCAGTGACGCTCGACGAAGCTTCGCTTGGCAATGCCAACGACGAGATCGAGCACGAGCGCCGCGTCGCGATCTACGATCTCCTCGAGGACAACAGTTTTCGGCCGACCGGGCACGACGGCGGGCCTTACACGTTGCAACTCGGCATTACCGGCGCCCGGCTGGTCTTCGATATTCGCCTGACCGACGGTACCCCGGTGATCGCGCATATGCTGTCGCTCGCGCCGTTCCGCCGCATCGTCAAAGACTACTTCACCGTCTGCGACAGCTATTACGCCGCGATCCGCACCGCGACGCCGGACCGCATCGAAGCGATCGACATGGCGCGGCGGTCCTTGCACGACGAAGGCTCGAACCTCGTGACCGAGCGGCTCAAGCGCAAGGTCGATCTCGATTTCGATACCGCGCGGCGGCTGTTCACGCTGATCACGGTCTTGCACTGGAAGGGCTGAGGCGGCCGATGCCCCCATCGCAGAACCGCCCCTCCGACCGTCCCTTGGCGGTGCTGTTCGCTTGCGGTCTTAATTCCGTGCGTTCGCCGATGGCGGCGGCCTTATTCCAGCAAATATTTGGGCGCGCGATCTATGTCGGCTCGGCGGGCGTGCGCAAAGGCGAACTCGACCCGTTCGCCGTCGCCGTCATGGACGAGATCGGGCTCGATATTTCACGGCACAAGCCGGTCACCTTCGAAGAGATCGAAGAATGGGAGGGACTCAATTTCGATCTCATCGTCACGCTCGCGCCCGAAGCGCATCACCGCGCGCTCGAAATCACGCGCACCAATGCCATCGACGTCGAATATTGGCCGACGGCGGACCCGAGCGCCGTCGAAGGCAGCCGCGAGCAGCGCTTGGATGCCTACCGCGACGTGCGCGATCAGATCTTGGCGCGAATCAGGCAGCGTTTCGTCGCCCGAGGAACCGGCAATGAGTGATGAACATCGCCGGTTCGGCCGGCAAAAGCGAGGACCCCGCCTGGATCGCCGCTAGCGCGCAATACGCGGCGAAACACAGCGTGCAGCCCTGCTGATTTGGTTCATCCCCAACGCAGTTGTGGAGCGGGCCGCCATCCGCTAGGTTCCGCGCAAATTCCGACCCATTTTGGCCAATACTGCGTTCAAGGTCACTTTGCTCAAGGTCATGGTCAGACCAACACTGCCGGATACCGAATGGCGAAAGAAGAACTCCTGGAATTCCCTGGTGTCGTCACGGAACTGCTTCCGAACGCCACCTTCCGCGTCAAGCTCGAGAACGAGCATGAGATCATCGCCCACACGGCCGGACGCATGCGCAAGAACCGCATCCGCGTGCTCGCCGGCGACAAGGTGCTCGTCGAGATGACGCCTTACGATCTCACCAAAGGCCGGATTACCTACCGGTTCAAATGATCGGCCGTCCCAAACTTGTGCTTGCCTCCGGCTCGCCGCGCCGGCTGTCGCTGGTCAATCAGATCGGGCTGGAGCCCGACGCGTTGCGTCCGACCGATATCGACGAGACGCCCAAGCGCGGCGAACTGCCGCGCGCCTGCGCGACGCGGCTTGCCCGCGCCAAGGCCGAGGCCGCGCTCAACATGATCCGCATCGATGAGGAGCTCAAAGGCGCCTATATCCTCGCCGCCGACACTGTTGTCGCGGTCGGCCGCCGCATCCTGCCGAAGGCGGAACTGCTCGACGAAGCGGCACAATGCCTGCGGCTGTTGTCAGGGCGCAATCACCGCGTCCACACCGCCGTGTCTCTGGTGACGCCGAAGGAAACGTTCCGCCAGCGCCATGTCGAAACCCGCGTGCGCTTCAAGCGGCTGTCCGACCAGGACATCGAGGCCTATCTGGCGTCCGGCGAATGGCGCGGCAAGGCCGGCGGCTATGCCGCGCAAGGCATTGCCGGAGGTTTTGTGGTCAAAATGGTCGGTTCCTATTCGAGCGTCATCGGCCTGCCGCTCTATGAGACGCTGACGCTGCTCGGCGGCGAGGGTTATCCGATCCATTTCGGCTGGCTCAACACGGTCTGACGCTGGCAGCGACACCGGAGCGCCCCATATTCCCGCTTATGCCCGACGCTAAAACCAGCAAACTCTGTGCGATCTGTGGCAAGCCCGCCGACGCCGTGTTCCGGCCGTTCTGCTCAAAACGCTGCGCCGATGTCGACCTGCATCGCTGGCTGTCCGGCGTCTATGCGGTGCCGGTGACCGAGGACGAAGAGGAAGACGAGCGGCGGGACGAGGACGGCGGAGCGCAGCACTAACCCGCAAAAAACCGGCGAAACGCCTATTCTGGACAGTCTAGGGCTCACCCTTTATAAGACGGCGCTCTCGCGAGACCCCCTTACCGGGTTGGCGTTTTAGCGCGAGTACAGAGCAAAATCGCGAATGCTCTGGGCCCAGGTAGCTCAGTTGGTAGAGCACTGCACTGAAAATGCAGGTGTCGGTGGTTCAATTCCGCCCCTGGGCACCACTTTTTTTACAAACCGAAAAATAGCAGCATGGCCGTCGTATGGCCCAAGAAATGCATCAAGACATGCATGCTGCTCGACTGAGCCGCAACTTCCGCTCGAGCGAACCGCGGAGCGTAAAATGCAAATTCGCGCCGGCTATGAAATCTCCTACGATTGCCCGCAACCGACGCCGATGATCGCGATGCTGAGCGTGCATCCGTCGCGCATCGACGATCTGATCACGCTCGATCGGATGCGGCTCGAGCCGCCGCTCGTCCCCAACACCTATCACGACATTTTCGGCAATTTCTGCCATGTGATCCGCGCGCCGGCCGGACGGCTGACGATATCGGCGGATTTTTTGATCCAGGACAGCGGCGCGCCGGACGCGAGCGCGCTACAGGCCGAGCAGCACGCGCTCGAATACTTACCGGTGAATGTCCTGATCTATCTGCTCGGCAGCCGCTATTGCGAGACCGACCGCTTGTCGGAGAAGGCGTGGTCCTTGTTCGGGCGCATCCCGAAAGGCTGGCCGCTGGTGCAGGCGATCTGCAATTACGTCCATGATCGCATCAAATTCGGCTATGAGCACGCGAGCCCGACCAAAACCGCCTGGGGAGCGCATGCCGAGCGGCGCGGCGTCTGCCGCGACTTCGCCCATCTCGCGATCACGCTGTGCCGCTGCATGAACATCCCGGCGCGCTACTGCACCGGTTATCTCGGCGACATCGGCGTGCCGGCCGATCCGGCGCCGATGGATTTTTCCGCTTGGTTCGAAGTCTATCTCGGCGACCGCTGGTACACGTTCGACGCACGCCACAACATGCCGCGCATCGGACGGGTCTTGATGGGGCGCGGACGCGACGCCACCGATGTCGCCATGGTCACATCGTTCGGGCCGTGCACCATGGCGAGCTTCAAGGTCGTCACCGAGGAAGCGCCGGCGCGCGCGGCTTAAATTGCCGGCAGCACCGCGTGCAATAGATAAAGAAACAGCGCAACGCCAAGGAGAGCGATCAGCGCGGCAAGCGCCAGATCGAAACGTTCGCCGGAACTCGGCACGTCCGTCTCGGATTCGATGTCCTTCGCGGTCTTGGCAAATCGCACTCCAGCAATCACGATCATCGCCACGCCGATGGCGATAAAGGCAAGACCCGCGATATTCGCAAATGTTTGTCCATGCGCACTCAGCTGCCGTTGCGTAAGTTGCGGCATGGCGACTTGAAGGAACAGATCGAATCTCTCGATCACAAATCCGAACGCCATCACCGCAATCGCGGTGCGGACCCAGGCGAGAAAAGTGCGTTCATTGGCGGCGTGGTCGCTGTAGCGCTTGATCATTGTATGCCCCGGGACAAATGTCCTGACGATATGCCGAGTTCGACTATAACGCCGCGTCATTCCGTGTGCTTGCTGGTCAAATGATAAACAGGCAGTGTGGCGGCCAAAGTCCGGCTAAGGCGAATTTCCGGACCGTAAAAATATTTGCTGGGGAGTGAATCAGATGTCCGATAAGCCCGCCATCAGCCATCCGAGTAAGGGCCGCTGGTACATCTTGCTCCTGATCAGCATGATGTACCTGATCACCTATCTCGACCGCGTCAATATCTCGACCGCGGCGCCGCTCATCAGCAAGGAGTTTGGTTTCGACAAGATCACGATGGGCTACATTTTCAGCGCCTTCGTGTGGGCCTATGCGCTGTTTCAAGTCCCCGGCGGCTGGCTGAGCGACCGCTTCGGCGCGCGCCGGGTGTTGACGAGCATCGTCGGCTATTGGTCGATCATGACCGCCGCCACCGCCGCGGCCTTCAGCGCCACTTCCTTCATCGCCGTGCGCTTTCTGTTCGGCGTCGGCGAGGCCGGCGCCTTTCCAGGCGCCACCCGCGCGATGCAGCTGTGGTATCCGCGCAGTGAGCGCGGCTTCGTCCAAGGCATCACGCACAGCGCAAGCCGCGCCGGCGCCGCGATCGCGCCGCCGTTCGTGCTTCTGATCATTTCTTTTTTCAGCTGGCGCGCGGCGTTCTTGATTTGCGGTGCGATCGGCGTGCTGTGGTCAGTATGGTGGGCCTTGAGCTACCGTAACCTGCCAGAAGACCACGGCCTGGTGAACCGCACGGAGCTCGAACACATTCGCGGCCTCGACGCGAGCGGCGCGATCAATCCGCCGCAGATTCAGAAACGAACGCAAGTGCCATGGGCGAAGCTCCTGCGATCGGCCAATATGTGGGCGATCATGTGCGCCTATTTCACTTACGTCTATTGCCTGTGGATTTTCCTCACCTGGCTGACGACCTATCTCATCGACGTCCGGCATTTCACGCTGCTCAAAGGCGGCCTGTTGGCGTCGTTGCCGCTATGGGCCGGCGTGATCGGCGACACTGCCGGCGGGCTCGCGACCGATTGGCTGTTGCGACGAACCGGCAGCGCCAAGATAGCGCGCCGCAGCGTGGCGATCACCGGCCTTTTGGGCTGCGCGGTGTTCATCACGCCGGCAGCGCTCACCGAAGACGCCGTGACTGCTGTCATCTGTCTCACCATCTCGATGTTCTTTCTGGAATGCACCATCGGTCCGTCCTGGTCGGTGCCGATGGATACCGGCGGCAAATATTCCGGCACGGTGTCCGGGATGATGAATATGGCCGGCAATTTCGGCGGCGCGATCTCGCCGATCGTCTTCGGCTACCTGGCCCAAGGCGGCAATTGGGAAGCACCTTTTATCGTCGCGGCCGCCCTTCTCGTCGTCGGCTCCGCGATATGGGCGTTCTGGATCGACCCCGACAAGGCGATCCTGACCGACTGATGGGCGGCCCGGACGCCCCGCTCAATTGTTTCATTAACGAAACCTAAATCGGCGCGGGTTAGCTAACAGATCGCCGGATTTCCGGCAGGGTGCTCGGATCTTGACCGGTTCTGCGATGCAATACGACTGGTCCCTTGTCGTCGCCATCTGCGTTGTTTGTTTGCTGAGTGGCGCGATAATTCTTTTGAATCGCCGGCACAACAAAGCTGGCCGCCTGCTCGCGCTCACGCTGAACAATATGTCGCAGGGCGTCGTGATGTTCGACGCCGCCGGGCGGCTCGTTGTCTGCAACGAGCGTTATCTGCTCATGTATGGTCTGTCGCCGGATATCGTCAACCCGGGCGCCGCCTTGGTCGACATCGTCCGCCATCGCTTCGAAACCGGCAGCCTGCAGCGCGATCCCAAACAATACTGCGACGAGCTCATGGGCAGCATGAGCTCGGGCAAGGTCGTCAGCTTCATTACCGAGGCCCCGGACGGCCGCGCCATTTCCGTCGTCAATCGTGCCATTCCCGGCGGGGAATTTTGGGTCGGAACCCATGACGACATCACCGAACGCAGGTCGGCGGAGCAAAAGAGCGCACAATTGAGCGCCCAGGAAGCGCGCCGCGCCGTCGTCGACGATGCCATTGGCTGGTTCCGCGGCAGCGTCGAGGGCGTGCTCAAGACCGTCACCGAAAGCGTCGCGGCGATGAAGTCGACGGCGACTGTGCTGTCGACCACGTCGAACGAAACCACCGCGCATACGACCGGCGCGTTGCGCACTTCGAACGACGCGTTCAGTGGCGTCGAAAGCGCGGCGGCCGCGGCCGACGAATTGTCGAAATCCGTCGCCGAGATCAACCGCCAGCTGGTCAGCGCCAGCGATGTCGTGGGCGCCGCCACCGCCGAGGCTCAAACGACCAATAGGGTGATCGGCGACCTCGCCGAGGCGGCGCAGAAGATCAACGACGTCGTCAAGCTTATTCAGAACGTCGCCGGCCAGACCAATCTGCTCGCGCTCAACGCCACGATCGAGGCGGCGCGCGCCGGAACCGCCGGCAAGGGCTTTGCCGTCGTCGCCTCCGAAGTCAAGGCACTGGCCGTGCAGACCGCCAAGGCGACCGACGTCATCGCCTCGCAGATATCCGCGGTGCAAACCTCGACGCAAAGCGCGGTTCGCGCCATCGGCAGCATAACGAGCCGGATGGAGGAAATCCGCCTGTTCACCTCGGCGATCGCCACATCGGTCGATCAGCAGAACGCCGCGACCAGCGAAATCTCCAACAATGTCGCGACCGCCGCGACCGGCACGCGGTCGGTGGTCGGCGCTTTGCAACAAGTGTCGGCCGCGATCGCCGACATGCACAGTTCGGCGGATACCGTGCTGACGGCGGCAAACGCCGTGCAGAAGGCGGCCGATAGTTTGCGCGAGAGCGTCGACGGCTTTCTGCGCAAGGTCGCGATGTAAACTTACGAGGCCCGCGCGCGCATCGGCTCGGTCGCCACCCGCGCGAAGGTCGACATGATTTTCGCGCCGGCCTTGAACGAACCGCTGAGCGAGCCGGCAACCTTCGATTCCCCGCCCAGCCGCCGCCGGTAACCGACCGGCAGTTCCAGCACCCGGAGCCCGGCCCGCGCCACCCGCATCTGCATTTCCAGATTCCAGCCGTAAGTCAGTTCGCGCATGCCGAGCCCAAGCAGCGTGTCGCGGCGGATGGCGCGGAAGGCGCACATATCGGTGTAGCGCACGCCGTAGAGGAGCTTCGTCAAAATGCCGGCGATGAGGCCGGCAAGGATCTGGTGCCAGGCCATGCTGCCCGCTTCGCGCTCGCCACGCGCGCGCGAGGCGATAACGAAGTCATAGTCGCCGCGCCGGATCGGCGCGATCATCGCCGCGATGGCGGAAGGGTCGTCGGCGCCGTCGCCATCCATGAAGACGACGATGTCGCTGGTGTCGGCGGCTTGCGCGCCGGTCAGGCAGGCAAGGCCGTAGCCGCGGCCGACCGGGATCACCTCGGCGCCCGCGGCGCGGGCGCGGTCCGGCGTGCCGTCGCTTGAGCCGCCGTCGACGACCAGAATGCGTGTGACGATATCGCGCGGCAATTCCGCCACCACCGATCCGATCGGCTCGGCTTCGTTGAAGGTCGGAATAACGACGGCCACGCCGCCGGGCATTTCGCCGAGCGTTGCGCCGGATTTGGGCGGCACTGCTAGAGGCTCCACCGCAATCCGCAGTTCGCGCATGCGTCCGGCGGCGTGTTCGACATCAGCGCCTTGCGGAAACTCGAATAGGCGGGTCCGGTCCAGATGTCGCGAAGCGTCTGCTGAGTGGCATCGCCGAGCGTGTAGTTCTCATAGCCGCGCTGCGAAAACGGCGCGATGCAGCACGGCAGCGCGCGGCCATTGGCGGTGAAATACATCACCGTCCACGGTCGGCGGCACATCGACCAAGGCGTACTCGAACCTGGCGTGCCGTTATCGTTGCGCTTGAGGCTCACTCCGGGCTCGGATGCGCCACCCGAAGCGCTAAACGTAATGCCGAGCGCTTGCGCCAGCGCGGTGGCGCGATCGATATAGACCGCTTCCTCGCCGGACAGCTGCTCGTAGAGCGCCTGGTCCGGCCGCGCCATGCCGATGGCATCTTTCTTGAAGAACACCAGCCGCTGCAAATGTACTTCCTTGACGCCGGTTTCGGCGGCGACGCGGACGAAGTCCGGCAATTCCTCGATGGTCTCGCGCAAGCCGGTGAGCCAAGCCGAAACCCGCGGCTTGGAGTGGCCCTCGCGCTCTTGCATCTCGCGGAAGGTCCGCACGTTTTTCAGGATGCGGTTGAAATAATTCTTGCCGCGAATGGCGCGATAGGATTCCGGATTTGCCGCGTCGAACGACACTCGCAGCTCATCCAAATCGGCATCAATCAGCGCGCGGCCGTTCTTCTCGTTGAGCACCGTGCCGTTGGTGTTGAACAGGACATAGCTGCCGCGATCCTTGAGATAGCGAACCATGCGCGGCAGATGCTTCACCAGCATCGGCTCGCCGACGCCATGCAGCACGGCGCGTTCGAGATTCGGGATCTGATCGACAATCGAGGTGAACAGTTCCCAGCTCATATCGGCCGGCGGCTCGAGCTCCTCGTAGGTGCGTGGGCAGGTCGTGCACAAAAGGTTGCAGCGGTTGGTCGTCTCCAAATAGAGACATACCGGTTCGCGCTCGGGGACCTCGCTGTCCGTCTGCACGCTCTCAAAATAGCGTTTGGGGTCGATCACCCGCTTCGTCGCCGCCCTTTGCATTCTATCTCGCCTTGAATTTTTTCTTGAATTGAAATGTGGTCTTGATTGTGCGTTTCAAGCACGCGCCGCTTAGAGGCGCGCGCCCGCGACTTGCAGTACTTTTTCGATGCGGCTTCCGAAATCGTGATCCCGCGACAGCTCGGCCATCAGCTTTGCCGTCTGATGGGCATACTGCGGCGAATGCGCCGCCGGGCGCGACTCGGCAAAATCCTCACCGAAAAGCTCGGCGTGCAGCCGGCGCAAGCCGTCGACGTCGTCGACGTCGTACCAGGCCTGCAAAGTGTGAACCTCAAGACCGATCTCGCGGGCGCGCTCACGCGTCTGCGCGGCGACGCGTTCGGTGCTCCAGTCGATATTATCGAACATGTGGCGATGCGCGGCCTTCAGGCCGAGCAGATAGTAGCCGCCGTCATTCGATGGGCCGAGCACGGCGCGGTCGCCCGGCCGCGCCAGCATTTCGGCGGTCTCGATCAGGAGCGCGGTCGGCAATGTCGGACTGTCGGCGTTGAGAACAACCGCGGCGCCATGCCCGCGGGCAAAGATTTCCGCAATCGTCGCAAACAGGCAATCGCCGAAATTCGGCAGCCACGCCGCGATGCGGCCGATCGATCGCGGCAAGGTGCGCTCGAAGAACTGCTCCGAACCCGGCGGGCCATAGGCGGCATAACCGGCGATCCCGGCATGCGGGGCTGCGTGCCGCGCGGCCAGCAGCACATTGTCGGCGACGTCGCGCAGGAAGGCGGTGTTGAGGTTCGCGGCTTCATCGAAAGTGAGCGGCGGCACCAGCCGCGTCTTGGCGCGTCCGGGCGCCGACGCTTTCGCCATGAAAGCAATACCGCAAAATGCGCAAGCCGAATCGGCCGAATCGGATTTGGCCGAGTTGGATCCGGCGTTGAATCGCTCCGCGCTATTCATGCAGTGCCCCCAATGCAACCGATAAAACAACGCAGCGCTCTGCTTGCCAAAACGGCCCGCAAAGCGCCAATCACTTCCGTCTCACAGGGCACAATTCGCGAAACACCAAAAAGTTATCCGCTTCACCAAGTCGTGATCGGACATGCGATCAGCGCCGCGCCAGCGCGATGCGGACGGCGTTGTCGTTCGGTAACACGGTGTCGCCCATGCTCTGCCAGGTTGGTGCGCTAGCATAGTCGCTGCGCTGCATGTCGAGCGACACAACCTCACGGCCGAGACTGCCCACCACGGCGATCGGGACCGCCACGGGACGCGTGCCCCAGCCGAACCAACCGCCATAGTCGACAATGAGATCGATCTTACCTTGCGGCGTGCGCACCACCTGCCGGACGAAGCCGAGGGTGCGACTGTCGTTGTCGCCGACGCGCGCGCCGACGAGAGCGCCGACGCGAATTGGCTGCGGATAACGCCGATTCATGCGCTCTTCCGCGGCCATGTTCGCCGCCGCCATGGCCATGTCCTTGTCGCCCATGCCGGTCGGCGGGATGTTGGCCTGCACCATGACGATGGGACGGTCCACATCCGCAGCGCCTGCCGCCGCAATCAACCCGCTGCCGCTCACGGCAATCATCGGACCGATCAGCAAATTTCGAATAGCGAGTGGCACCTTAACGACTCCTATGTCCATAACGACTGTCCATGCATGGCGGCTATCGATCAAAAACGCCCCGCGAATTTGTGAAGCATTGTTTGTTGCGCGCAACATTTTGCAACCGTACTGTCCGAAAGTCGTCTCAACTAGTCGTGTGCGGAAGCCGCGCGACGCCTTCGCCGAATCAAGAACGCAGATACAATACCGTTATTACAGTTCTGTGTTCATCCAACGATCGCTGGAGCCCGAATGTCAACGCCGACCATCACATCAGGAGCCTCCGCCAAGCCGCACCGTCTGCATCCCCTGCACCCTTTGCCGCTTCGCATCATACATTGGATCAATGCGATCGCGATTTTCATCATGATCGGCAGCGGCTGGAAGATTTACAACGACGACGTGATCTTCGGCTTTCTGCATTTTCCCGATGCCATCGTGATCGGCAAATGGGCGCAGCACGGGCTGCAATGGCATTTCTTCGGCATGTGGATTTTCGTGCTCAACGGGCTTGCTTATCTGACCTATGGCATCGTCACCGGCCGTTTCCGGCGCAAGCTGTTTCCCATCACGATCCGTGAGATCCTTGTCACGGTCGGCGATGCGCTGCGCTTTCGCCTGAGTCATGACGATCTGACGCATTACAATCCGGTGCAGAAGATTCTCTATCTCGGCGTCATGCTGGTCGGTATCACGATCGTGATTTCCGGGCTGGCGTTGTGGAAACCGGTGCAGTTCTCCGAGCTCGCGGCCTTGTTCGGCTCGTTCCAGACTATCCGGCTGGTGCACTTTTTGTGCATGTCCGCGATCGTCGCCTTCATCCTGGTCCATGTCTCGCTCGCTTTGCTGGTGCCGCAAAGCCTCGTCGCCATGGTGACCGGCGGCCCCACCGTGGATGATGCGGCACCCGAGATCAAAGCCACGCATTGACGCGTATCTCATCCGACCACCAACCTGCGCAGGGGCGCTTAATGTCGACCCAAACCCGAACGCGATCCTTGTTCCGGCCTCACAAGCGGATCGACCAGAGCGTGCTTGCCGACAACCGCAAGCTGGTCGAGGACATCAATCGCCGCGGCCTGCTGCGCGGCGCGGTCAGTCTCGGCGCGCTGACGATGCTGACCGGCTGCGACGTCACTGAAAACGATTCGGTGCAGAAAGTGCTGCGCGCCATATCGGCCTGGAACGACGGCGTCCAGGAGACGATTTTCCGCCCCGATCATCTGGCGCCGACTTTCAGTCCGTCGCAGGTGGTGAAGCCGGCTCGTTTCAATGCCTATTACGATATCGAAGATGTCAAACCGATCGACGGCGCGAGTTGGAAGCTCGAACTGGCCGGCCACATCGCCAATAAGCAGCCTTGGACGGCGCAGCAGATTTATCAGCTGTCGGAACAGGAAATCATCATCCGGCACGTTTGCGTCGAAGGCTGGGACTATATCGGCCAGTGGTCCGGCGTGAACCTGCGCAGCTTTTTCGAGCGCATCGGCGCCGACACGAACGCCAAATACGTCTATTTCATCTGCAACGACGACTATACCGAAAGCATCGACATGCCGACCGCGCTGCATCCGCAGACGATGCTCGCCACCAAATATGCCGGCGACGTTCTGGCCGATCCGTTCGGTTATCCGTTGCGGCTGCGCACCTCGACCAAGCTCGGCTACAAGAACGCGAAATGGATCAAGGCCATCGAGGTCACCAACGATTTTCGCGAGACGTTCTGGAGCAAGCAGGGCTTCAATTGGTTCGCCGGAATTTAGCGCATGATCCGGAAAAGTGGCAGCCGGTTTTCCGAAAAGATCATGCGCCACCTCTAGTGCACCCCGGCGACCTTCACGTAAATCCGCCAGCGGCCGTCGCGGAATTCGGCGAGCCGGTAATCCGGGCTTGAGGCGAATGGATCCTTGCTCCAGGCGCCGTCCTGCGGCACGAGGACGGCGACGTCGCAGGCATAGTCCTTTGCCAAGGCCGCAATGTCGTCCGGCGTGCTTTGCCCTGCGAATACGCGAATGAATTGCGCATCGATCGCTTCACGACGATCGGACGATAGCGGTGCGAAGGCCAGTGCCATTTCGCGCCCGGCGAAGCACGAGCTGCGATCGGCAAGCAGCGCCCAGGAAATGTTGACCGGCCACGGCGTCACGTCTTTCAGGTATAGCGGATTATTGATGACGCGCGCGTTTGGCGGCGCGTAGCGGCGCACCGCCGCCCACAGCTCGGGCGATTGAGCCAACAGCGCCTCGCCGGGCCGCGATGTGCCCGCAATATTCGACGCCAGCATCCTTGCGGTATCCGGCAGGCTGAGAACCAGGCCGCCGAGCGCGAGCGCGGCAATCAAAGCGCGGCAGCGCGACGCTGTCACCATTCCCGCAGCCGCGCCCGCCATCAGGATCATCGCTGCCGGCAGCACCGCGCGTAAGGTCAGGTCGCTATTTTCGCCGATCGTGCTGACAAGGAGCCACGAAATGCACAGGCCTGTCAGCGCCAGCGCCGCAAATACCATCGCGGCGATTTTCCCCGCTCCAGGCGTAGCGCGACGCAGTATTACGGCAAGCCCAAGCGCGCCCGCCAGATAGGCTGCAGGAAACTCGACCGACAGGAGCAGAAGCCAATAGGCCGGCAAATCGAGCACACGGCGTAGCGCCGGCGGAATCATGTCGCCGAGTACGCCGAAGGGACTCACGGTGACCGGATGGCTGTCGCCGCGCGCGGTGACGCTGGCGAATTGATCGCGGATAAACGGCGCGGCAAGGCAGGCTGCCAATATCGCAGCGATCAGCAGGCCCACGGCGAACCGAATCCGCTGCTTGGGCGCAACGCCGGCAAACAGGATCGGGGCGCAAACCGCGGCCGTGATTGCGAACGTCACGCCCCCGACATAGGTCGAGCTTTCGAAGCCGGCGGCGACGACCAATGCCAGCGTGAAAAGCGCCGCCAAACTTTGGCGCTCTCCGTAGCGAATGAGCAGCAACATCGCCGCGACCACACATGACGCCGACATCAGATGCTGTGGCACCCAAGCCGCCTGAAACAGCCAACCGGCAAAGCCCGTGGGCGAATCCATGAACGGCGTCAGCTCGTAAGAGCCGAAGATCCAGCTCAGCGTGACGCGCAGCGAGGCCGCGGCAGCGAGGAGCACTACGATGATTGCCGCACCCGCCCGTCGGCTCAGCCAGACGGCGATGCCCATCGTCAATGTCAGCGATGCAAAAGCCGTAAACCAGGTGAGGCCGATCGCGGCTTCCCAGCCGGTCACGCGCAGCGCCAGCGCCAGCTCCGCCGCGCTGAAGTGCCAGAGATAGTAATAAGCAAGCCTGCCCGCCGCGCCGAAGACGGGATTGACCGGCGGCAGTCCCTGCCGCGCCATGGCATCGATGATCGCAATCTTCGCATGATCGAAAATCGGATCGGCGAGTTGCACGCCGTCCGCGGACATTTTGGGAAGGAGCGCGGCAGTGGGCCCAACTGCGAGGATCGCCGCCGCGGCATAACTCCACGGCGGGATTGCCGGAGCGGCATCGGTTTCTTGATTGGATTCTTGCTCGGGTTCTTGCTCAGATTCTTGCCGCCGCATCACCATCAAACAGATGCCGCCGATGAGACAAAGGACACCGATGACGATAATCGCCGGCGCCGTGAAGCCGGTCATTGTCAGGATCGGGAGTGTCGCCGCGCTGACCACCGCCCAGCCGATGACCGGAGCCGCGCCGGCGGCAAGGCCGCGCGGCAAGATATGGCGCACGATGCTGTAGCCGAGCACCGTCCAGAACGCAGCCGCGAGCAACGCGCAAAGCACAGCATTAACGGATGATGCCATGCGTCAGTCAAACTCCGAGCTGCCGTCCTAAGAATTTATTACGATTATCATGGTTTGGTTGGGACGGCGTGTCGAACGATAATTTCGGCACGAGAACCACGGACAGAATTTCACGGTCATTTCCAGATTGATCGATGTCGTTTATCGGCCGCAGGGAGGTCGACATGAATGTCGCGGTTCACAGCATGACGCATTTCCGCAACAGATCAGCGGCGCAGAGCGCATTCGGCCGGTCCTTTTATGGTAGCCTCCGCGCCTTGGGCGCCGGAGTCGCTTTGCTTTGCGCCAACGGCGCTGCGCTCGGCGGTCCGTGTGCGATACAGATCGTACAGTTCGAACGCCAGATCGCAGACAATACGCCGCATCCGCTGTCCGGCCCGATCCTGCCGCAATCGCGCGACGCCCAGCTTCATCACCAGCCGACGCTCGAAACGGTGGTGCAAGCCGAACATATCGCCAACATAGACGGCATCGTCGTCATCGACAGGGCCAGGAAGGCCGACGACGCCGGCGACATCGAAGGATGCAATCAGGCGCTTGTCGAAGCACGGCGTCTGTTCGATCTCAGAAACTGAAGCGTTAGAGCAAAACTGCTTCGGCAAACCTGCTTCAGATTGAATTGATTGCCGCTCTGCCATTTTGATCGGGCAGGTTTTTTCGCAAAGCCGGTTTCCGCTTTTCCGGATCACGCCCTAATAGGCTTCCTCGGCATAGATCGGATCGACCGAACCGCCCCACGGGCCATGATATTTCGCCAGCAGTTCCTGCGCCGGCGTCGTGCCGCGCGCGAGGCGATCTTCCAGCACTTCGAGATAGCGCGTCTCGTCCTGGCCTTCCAAATCGAGATGCTTGCGCCGCGCGAGGCCGGCGCGCGCGAGCTTGAGCACTTCGCCCGCGATCGCAAAAACGGTGCGGCCTTGGATTTTGGCGGCGAGACCTTGTTTCGGCACGTCATCGCGCAGCTGCTGCCGCTCCGGCGCGCTCCACACCTTGGCCAGATCCCAGGCCGCATCGAGCGAGGTCTCGTCATAGAGGAGCCCGACCCACAGCGCCGGCAGCGCCATGAGATTCGGCAAGGGGCCCGAATCAGCGCCGCGCATTTCCAGATAGCGCTTGAGCCGCACTTCCGGGAAGGTCGTGCTCATGTGGTTGGCCCAATCGGAGAGCGTCGGCAGCTCGCCCGGCATCGCCGGCAATTTGCCGGCCATCAGATCGCGAAACGATTGGCCCGACGCGTCGATATAATCGTCGCCGCGCTTGACGAAATACATCGGCACATCGAGCGCATAATCGACCCAGCGCTCAAAGCCCATGCCCGGCTCGAACACCCATGGCAGCATGCCTGAGCGCGCATTGTCGGTGTCGCGCCAGATTTCCGAGCGGTACGACAGAAACCCGTTCGGCTTGCCCTCGGTGAACGGCGAATTGGCGAACAATGCGGTGGCGACCGGCTGCAGCGCGATCGACACGCGCAGCTTTTTGACCATGTCGGCTTCCGACGCGAAGTCGAGATTGGTCTGCACCGTGCAGGTGCGATACATCATGTCGAGGCCGCGGGTGCCGATCTTCGGCATATAGGCGGTCATGATCTTGTAGCGCCCTTTGGGCATCTTCGGGATTTCAGCGCGCGTCCAGTCCGGCGTCATGCCGAGCCCGAGAAATCCGATATGCAGCGGCTGCGCCACTTCGCGCACCTGCACGAGATGCGCCATCAGTTCGCTCGACGTCTGGTGAATGGTTTTGACTTGCGCGCCGGAGAGCTCGAACTGGCCGCCGGGCTCGAGCGAGATCGCGCCGCCGCCGGTGACGTCGAACAGGCCGATAATGTTCGGCCCTTCCATGATCGGCTGCCAGCCGAGCAGATGCTGCATGCCCTCAAGCAGCGCGCGAATGCCACGCTGGCCTTCATAGGGGACCGGACGATGCCCCTCCAACGTGAACACGAATTTCTCGTGCTCGGTGCCGATATGGAATTGCGATTTGGGTTTGACGCCCTGGGCAATCCAATCCACGAGATCGTCGCGCCGTTCGAGCGGCGTCAGGTCGACTTGATCACGTGCCATGCAGGGTCCCGGGAAAAACGGCCGCGACCTTACACGCGGCAGGCGGCGGAGAGCAATGCAGCCCAAAAGTGGTTATGCGACAGCCTTAAAGTAATGCGGCGAAGCCTCATGCAACAGGGCGGAACCCCTACAGCAACCCCCTCTGCAGCAACCCACTCCGCAACAGCCCACTGTGCGCCAGCCCATTAGACGACGGCTTTGCGTTGCGGCGGCGGAAAACGGCGATAGAACGTGTCGTCTGTCTTCGCCATGTCGCGCAACAGGTCGCCCGGCTTGAAGCGTTCGCCACAGGTTTCGCCAAGATCGTTGCACAGATCGACAAAGGCCTTGGTCCCCATGCCGTCGATATAGGAAATGGTGCCGCCGGTAAAAGGCGCAAAGCCGAAGCCGAGGATGGAGCCGACATCGGCCTCACGCACGTCGGTGACGACCTGTTCCTCGATGCAACGGGCGGATTCCAGGGCCTGGATCGCGAGCAGCCGCCGTCCGAGGCCAGCAACGCTGACGGTGTCGGGATCGACCTGCTTCGGCTGCAAGTCGGCAAGTCCCGGCCACAGCCGCTTCGGCCCGTTCTGCGGATAATCGTAAAAGCCCTTGCCGTTCTTGCGGCCCAAGCGGCCGCGCTTCTCGACCATGCCCTCGAGCAGCGTCTTTTGCCGCGGGTCGACCATCTTCGGCCCAAGATCGGCTTCCGTCGCCATGAGAATCTTCCAGGTGAGATCGACGGCGACCTCGTCGTTGAGCGCAAGCGGACCAACCGGCATGCCGGCGATGCGGCCGACATTCTCGATCAGCGCCGCCGGCAGGCCTTCCATCAGCATCAGATGGCCCTCGCGCAGATAAGTGCCGACGACGCGCGACGTGTAGAAGCCGCGCGAATCGTTGACGACGATCGGCGTCTTACGAATCGTGCGCACATAATCGAGCGCCACGGCGAGCGCCTCGTCGCCGGTTTCCTTGCCCATGATGATCTCGACCAGCATCATGCGCTCGACCGGCGAGAAGAAGTGAATGCCGATGAAACGGGCGCGGTCCTTGAAAGCAGCCGCAAGCGAGGTGATCGGCAGCGTCGAGGTGTTCGAGCCGAAGATCGCTCTGTCGCCGATGACGTTCTGCGTCCGCGAAATCACCTCTTCCTTGACCTTGCGGTCTTCGAACACGGCCTCGACGACAAGCTCGCAGTCTTTCAGCTCGACGAAGTCGGCGGTGGGCTTGATGCGTGCCAGCACGACGTCGCGGTCGGCGGTGGTGGCGGCGCCGCGATCGACCTGATCGGTCATCAGCTTTTCCGAATGCGCCTTGCCCTTCTCGGCGGTTTCCGGATTGCGATCGACCAGCACCACGTCGAGCCCGGCCAGCGCGCTGACATAAGCGATGCCGGCGCCCATGAAGCCTGAGCCGAGCACGCCGATTTTCTTCAGCGGCCGCGCCGGCACATTGGCCGGCCGACGCACGCCGCGATTGAGGTCCTGCATCGAAACAAACAGCGAGCGGATCATGGCGGCTGCTTCCGGCGAGCGCAGGACCTTGGCGAACCAGCGCGACTCGACGCGGAGCGCCGCATCCATCGGCAATTGCAGCCCTTCATAAACGACCTGCATGATGGCATGCGCGGCCGGATAATTGTCGAAGGTCTCGCGCCGATAGATCGCATTCGCCGGCGGGAAGATATTCATGCCGGTCTTGGAATAGACCGCCCCGCCCGGCAGCTTGAACCCGTCGACATCCCACGGCGCCTGGGCGCTGCCGCCCGCTTTGATCCAGTCCTTCGCCGCTTTGATCAGATCGCCCGGCGGCACCACGGCATCGATCAGCTTCAGCGCCTTGGCGCGATCGAGCCGAAGCTGGTCGCCCTTGAGCAGGAGTTGCAGCGCATCGGCCGGCGCCAATATCCGCGCGATGCGTTGCGTACCGCCGGCGCCGGGGAACAGGCCGATCTTGATCTCGGGTTGCCCGACACGCGTCCGCGCATCGTCGGCGGCGATGCGGCGATGGCAGGCCAGCGCCAGTTCGAAACCACCGCCAAGCGCCGTGCCGTTGATCGCCGCGACGAAAGGCTTGCCGCAGGTCTCGATGCGGCGATAGAGCAGCGACAGTTTGCGGCTTTCCTCAAACACCCGCGTATTCGCCGCCTCCTCGCCCTGCGACGCCACCTGTTCCTTGAAAGTGCGGCCGAGCCCTTCCAGCATGGTGAGATCGGCGCCGGCGCAAAACGTGTCCTTGCCCGACGTGATGACCGCGCCTTTGACCTCGGCGTCGGCGGCCAGTTGTTCGACGATCGCGGACAGTTCCGCAATCATCGTCATGTCGATGAGGTTCATCGTCGAGCCGGGCGCGTCCCAGGTGACAAGCGCGATGCCGTCGGCGTCGACGTCGAGGCTGAACTTGGTGAAGCTCATTGGCTCGCTCTCACTCATAGGGATCGCCGTTTTTGTGCGTGTAACGAAAGCCCTTGTCGTCGCGCACGACCAGCAGATCGGCCTCGGGATATTCGACGCGCTCGATCTTCGAGCGCGTGCCGACTTCGAGATAGACGGCGTTGCGATCCGATTTGTTGACGAGATGATGACCATTGCCGCTATTGGCCTTGAAGCCCGCGGCGTCGCTCGGCTTCAAGAGCGTCTCGCCCGCATCCTCGATCAGGACCAGTTCGCCTTCGAGCATGTAGATGAATTCGTCTTCACGCTCGTGCCAGTGCCGCAGCGCCGACGACGCGCCGGGTTTCAGCGTCGTCAGGTTCACGCCAAATTGGTCGAGGCCCGCCGCGTTGCCGAGGCGCTTGCGCTCGCGGCCGACGACGGCGTGGTCATAAGGCGGCGGATAACCAGTGCGGGCATCGGTCGGTATCTTGCTGACATCGATTTTGGGCATTGCACTCTCTCAAGGCTGGAACTTCACAGGCGCTCGATGATCGTCGCGGTGCCCATGCCGGCGCCGATGCACAGCGTGACGAGCCCGGTCGACAGATTGCGCCGCTCGAGCTCGTCGACCAGTGTGCCGAGAATCATCGCGCCGGTGGCGCCGAGCGGATGACCCAAGGCGATGGCGCCGCCATTGGCGTTAACCTTGGCGGGGTCGAGCGCGAAGGCCTGCAGAAAGCGCAACACCACCGAAGCGAAGGCTTCGTTGACCTCGAACAGATCGATGTCGGAAATCTCCATGCCGGCGGATTTCAGCACCTTCTTGGTCACGTCCACCGGGCCGGTCAGCATCAGCGCCGGATCGGAGCCGATATTGGCGAAGGCGCGCACCCGCGCGCGCGGTTTCAGTCCGGTCTTCTGCGCGGAGTTTTTGCTGCCGATCAGAACCGCGGCGGCGCCGTCGACGATGCCCGAGGAATTGCCGGCATGATGCACATGATTGACGAATTCCACTTCGGGATGCGCCTGGATCGCCACCACATCGAAGCCGCCGAGTTCGCCCATCTGCGTGAACGACGGCTTGAGTGCCGCGAGCGACTGCATCGTCGTGCCCGGACGCATATGTTCGTCTTTAGCGAGGATGGTGAGCCCGTTGACGTCTTTGACCTTCATCACCGAACGGTCGAAGCGCCCTTCATCCCACGCCGTTGCCGCGCGCTTCTGACTCTCGACCGCATAGGCGTCGACGTCGTCGCGGGAAAATCCGTATTTGGTCGCGATCAGGTCAGCCGAAATGCCCTGCGGCAGGAAATAGTGCGCGACCGCGATCGAGGGATCCATCGCCCAGGCACCGCCGGCTGAGCCGATGCCGACCCGGCTCATCGATTCGACGCCGCCGCCAACGGCCAGCTCCTGCTGCCCCGACATGATCTGCGCCGAGGCGAAATTCACCGCGTCAAGGCCGGACGCGCAAAAGCGATTGATCTGCACGCCGGCGACACTGTCGCCGAAGCCCGCAACCAAAGCCGCGGTGCGCGCGATATCGGCCGCGGCCTCGCCGACCGGATCGACCACGCCCATCACCACGTCATCGACCAAAGCGGTGTCGAGATTGTTGCGGGTCTTGATGGCGCCGAGCGCCTGGGCCGCCAGATTGAGCGCGGTGACTTCGTGCAGCGCACCGTCCGCCTTGCCGCGACCGCGCGGTGTGCGCACGTAATCATAAATGAAAGCCTCAGGCATGGATTCCTCTCAAGCGCTTACGGAAGGCGCGCCAATTCTATGATGATTAGCTAGAACGCCTCCAACGGCAATGCCATGGTGCTGGCGGCGCCGGCTTTGATGCGCGCCAGATGCGCCGTCGCGGCCGGCAGAATCCGTTCCATGAAAAAGCGCCCGGTCGTCAGCCGCTGCGTCATTCTCTCGTCGGCGCCGTTTGCCATTTTGGCCTTCGCCGCATCGGCGATCTGGCACCACATATAGCCGAGCGCAACCAGGCCGAAGAGATGCATGTAATCGGTGGCGCCGGCGCCGGCATTTTCGGGATTGGCCATCGCGTTCTGCACAAACCACATGGTCGCCTGCTGCAATTCGCCGAGCGCCTGCGCGAGCGGCGTCGTATACGGCGCCATCGCCGCATCCCGACTGCGCTCTTTGATGTAGGCGGAAACCTCGGCGAAAAAAGCCTGCAGCGCGCGGCCGCGGTCCTTCGGCAATTTGCGGCCGACCAAATCGAGCGCCTGAATGCCGTTCGCGCCCTCATAGATCATGGCGATGCGCGCATCGCGCACGAATTGCTCCATGCCGTGCTCGGCGATATAGCCGTGGCCGCCGAAGACCTGTTGCGCCGTGACGGTATTGGCAAATCCCTGATCGGTGAGCACACCTTTGATCACCGGCGTCATCAGGCCGAGATAATCGTCGGCCGCTTGGCGCTCCTTGGCGTCGTCGGAACGATGCGCGATATCGCTTCGCAGCGCCGTCCACAGCACGAGCGCACGCGCCGCCTCGTTGAAGGCGCGGATATTCATCAGCATGCGACGCACGTCCGGATGCACGATGATGGGGTCGGCCGGCTGTTGCGGAAATTTTGCGCCGGTCATGGCGCGTCCGGAGAGACGTTCCTTGGCGTAGGCGGCGGCGTTCTGATAGGCGACTTCCGACAGCGCCAAGCCCTGCAGGCCGACGCTCAGCCGCGCCTCGTTCATCATCACGAACATCGCCTGCAAGCCGCGATTGGCGTCGCCGACCAGCCAGCCCGTCGAGCCGTCGTAATTCATCACGCAGGTCGCGTTGCCGTGGATGCCCATCTTCTCTTCAATGGAGCCGCAGGTGACGGCGTTGCGCAGGCCGACGCCGCCATTCGCCGTCGGCAAAAATTTTGGAACGATGAAGAGCGAAATGCCTTTGGTGCCTTCGGGCGCGCCTTCGATGCGCGCCAGCACCAGATGGACGATATTCTCGGTCAGATCGTGCTCGCCGGCGGAGATGAAAATTTTCGTGCCGGTGATTTTGTAGCTGCCGTCCGGCTGCGGCGCGGCACGCGTGCGCACCAGGCCGAGATCGGTGCCACATTGCGGCTCGGTCAGATTCATCGTGCCGGCCCATTTGCCGCTGACGAGCTTGGGCAGGTAGAGCGCTTTCAGTTCCGCGGAAGCGTGGGTGAACAAGGCAGCGATCGCGCCCTGGGTGAGCCCCGAATACATGGCAAACGCCATATTGGCCGAGCACAGAAACTCGCTGACGGCCTGCGCCATTACCACCGGCAGGCCCTGGCCGCCGTATTCGGTGGGCGCCGAAAGGCCGACCCAGCCGCCGGCGACGAATTGCTGATGGGCGGCCTTGAACCCGGTCGGCGTCGTGACGCTGCCGTCGGCATGGCGGCGGCAGCCCTCCCTGTCGCCCACCCGATTGAGCGGCGTCAGCACGTCCTGGCAAAACTTGGCGGCCTCGCCGAGCACGGCCAGGATGAGATCGGGCGTAGCCTCGGCAAAGCCGGGCAGGTTGTTGTAGCGATCGATATGGAACACGTCGCTCAACAGGAACATGACGTCGTCAACCGGAGCCCTGTAGCTCGGCATGATGTCGTCCTCCCCGCGCCCGCCGGGAACCTTAAGTCATGAGCGGATCGGCCCATAGGCTAGCCAATTCACGACAGAGCTACGACGGGCCTAATGTGCACCGGTTCCATGCCGCCAAATGCCCATTCTTAAGGGGTTCGGGGCGGTCATTAACCGCTTGTTTACTCTATTCCTGAAAAGTCGGGTCCCGAGGACGCCGCGCCCTCTGCTTCGTCTGTTACCGAGCCACAGATCAAAGAATAGGGCCACCCGCTCCTCGCGATGTGATTTGGACGCGCAATGAAATCTGGCGGTCCGTGGAAGTGGAATCTGAGAGGCCTCCGTCCAGAAGCGCGTGAAGCCGCCCGCGACGCCGCGCGCCAATCCGGCATGTCGGTTGGGGAATGGCTTAACGACGTCATCCGGCCGGAAGACGAAGATTACGGCGAGCGCACGCGCTACGCCGATGACGATGATGACCGCGGCTATCGCGAGCCCGAGCCCGAGCGCGAACCGGATTACGCGCCGCGCCGCGGGCGCCGGGATCGCGCCCGCGATCTCGAGCCCGACCAGGATCGCAATCTGGATCGCAATCTGGATCGCAATCAGGACCGCTACGCCGATCGCAATCCGGACCGGAATCCGCCGCGCATTCGCGAAGCGGCGCGAGCCGCCGCCCGCGCCCGCGAAGAGGAACGGCACGCCGCCCTCGCGCAAGCCCGCGAGGCCGCGCGGGGCCGCCAGAAGACGCGCGCACGCGAAGCCACCCGCGAAGAATTGTGGCAAGCCGCGCGCGAAGAAGCGCGCCATGCCACCCGCGCCGAGGAAGCGCGGCTGGTCGCGCGCGCCCGCTCGGAAATGGGCGAAGTTCACGCCCGTCTCGACAAGCTCTCGCACCAGCTTGAACGACTGGCGCGGCCCGAAGCTCCACGCCTGACCGGCGCCCCGCCGTCACCGCATCGCGACCGCATGATCCCGAACGGCCAGCCGCACAGTGCCAATCACCCGATGCCGGGCAGTACGCTCTCGGTCGACGACGCGATCGTCGAAATCGCCGAACGGCAGCGCACGCTTTATGGCGAAGCGACCATGCCGCAACCCATGCCGCCGCCCGCGCCGCGCGCACCCGTCCCATTCTTTGCACCCCAATCGAGGCCACCGGAACCGCTCCCCGAAGCAGCCCCCGAGCCGGCCTCGTTCAGTGCAAAGCCGCCACAGCCGCTGCCGGCGGCTGTCGCGCCGCCAGCCGCACCGAGCATCCCGGCCGCGCCCGCGCTCGACATCTCCAAGCTCGAAGAGCAGTTGCGCAACATCACGGCGCGCATCGAGACGCTCCGTCCGTCGAACGATCTTGACGAAGTCATATCGGCGTTCCGCAAGGATCTCGCCGACATCAGCCGTCAGATCATCGAAGCGCTGCCGCGTCACGCGGTGGAATCGCTGCAGATCGAAGTTCAGGCGCTGGCGCAGCGCATCGACCATTCGCGCGATACCGGCGTCAACTCGTCGGCGCTTGTCGGGCTCGAACGTGGGCTCGTGGAGGTCCGCGAGGCGCTGCAGCGATTGACGCCGGCAGAGAACCTCGTCGGGTTCGACGACGCGGTGCGAACGCTGGCGCAAAAGGTTGACCTGATTATCGCCAAGGAAGATCCGGCAACGTTGCAACAGCTCGAGACCGCGATCGGCGCCCTGCGCGGCATCGTCTCGCATGTCGCGTCCAACGATACGTTGACGAAAGTCGCCGAGGATGTGCGCGCGCTGGCCGCGAGGGTGGACGAGATCGCCAATAGCGTGGCAAGCGGACATGCCGTGTCCGCGCTGGAAAGCCGTATCGACACGCTGACCAATGCGCTGAGCGCCTCGGCCGAAGCCGGACATGCGGTGCCGCGCGAGCTCGAGAAGCTCCTCTCCGGGCTGATCGAGAAGCTGGAATGGGTCCAGCTCACGCATACCGATCACGCAGCGCTCGGCCATCTCGAGGACCGTATCGCGCAGCTAATCAAGCGGCTCGACGCGTCCGATGCGCGGCTCGGCAATCTCGCCGCCGTCGAGCGCGGCTTGGCCGATCTGCTGGTGCATATCGACGAGGCCCGCGCCCGTGGTGGCGCCGTTGGCGGTGCAGTTGGTGGCGCAGGGGGCGGCGCGATGGGCGACACCGCCGGATTAGCGTCAACGCCGCAACCGGTGGCCGTCGATGCCATCAAGCGCGATGTCGCCGAGATTAAGCGCAGCGATCGCCGCACCCAGGATTCGCTGGAAGCCGTTCACGGCGCCGTCGAACACGTGGTCGATCGGCTGGCGATGATCGAAAGCGGCATGCACGAAGTGCCTCCGCCGCCGACAACGGTAACGCCGCAAGTAAAATCCGAAGCACCGGTCACCAAACTGGCGCCTGTTCCCTTAACACCTGCGGCGGCCGCGCCCACAGCAATGGCGCCTACGGCCATGACGATCGCTGCGCCCAAAATGCCGTTGGCGCCCGCCGAGCCCAGTTCCTTCGAAGCCGCGCCGCGCCGCATGACCACGGCAGCTCCCCGCGCGCCGATCGATCCCAATCTGCCGCCCGATCATCCGCTCGAGCCCGGCTCCACCCCAGGCTCTGGCGCCATGTCCGGCGCCATGTCCGGCGCCATGCCTTCCGCCGCCGACCGCATCGCCGCGTCGGAGGCTGCCGCCGGTTTGGTCGAACCGCCTTCTTCCACCGCTGTAGAGGAAAAACCGAATTACCTCACCGCCGCGCGAAAGGCCGCGCAGGCCGCCGCCGCGACTCCGGCCGATCGCAAATCGAAGGCGGCAAAGGATCCGTCACGATCAAAAGGGCTGTCGCAGCGCTTGCGCAAGCTGCTCGTGGCCGGAGGCGCCGTCGTCGTCGCGGCGCTGTGCGTTCACATCGTCCTGCATATGTTCCAGGACAATAACAGCTCCGCGATTTCGCCGCCGCCGCTGCCGGAACAGTCGACCGATCTACCGCCGGAAAAGGATTCCTTGGTCATGCCGCCGCCGCCGGCAACGATGGCCCCGCTGACGCTGCCAATTCCGGGCGCTTCGGCCGATGCGCCGCCGAGCGCCGCGCCGAGCCAGCCGCTCAACATCACTCCGGACTCCCAACCGGGACAAAATCCGGCCACACCGCCGCCCGCGCCGCAACGGCAATCAGCGTCACCGGACACGCCCGATGTCACCGGCGCGCTGCCGCGCCGTGTGCCGCCACCGAATGTTGCGCCGTATCAGGCGCCCGTCGCGGTGCCAATTCAGGCCATTCCGGTTCCTGCGGCCGCCGTCGATACGGACAAGCTGCCGGCGACGATCGGCGGACCAACGCTGCGCGCGGCCGCGGCGGCCGGCGATGCGGCCGCCGAATACGAAGTCGCCACCCGCTTTGCCGAGGGCCACGGCGTTCCGGTGAGCAACGAACAGGCCGTGCACTGGCTGCAACGCGCCACCGATCAAGGATCGGCGCCGGCGGAATTCCGCCTCGGCGGCCTTTACGAGAAGGGCATCGGGGTAAAGAAGGACCTCGGCAAGGCGCGCGATCTCTATGCCGCCGCCTCCGACAAGGGCAACGGCAAGGCTATGCACAATCTCGCGGTGCTTTATGCCGAAGGCATCAACGGCCCGGCCGATTACCGCACCGCGGCGCTTTGGTTCCGCAAGGCGGCCGACCGCGGCATCACCGACAGCCAATACAATCTCGCCATTCTCTACGCGCGCGGCATTGGTGTGGAACAGAACTACGCCGAATCCTACAAATGGTTCACGCTGGCGGCCAATCGCGGCGACGGCGACGCGGGCAAGAAGCGCGACGAAGTCGCCTCCCATCTCGACAAGCAATCGCTCGACGCGGTGAAAGCTGCCGTGCAGAAATGGGCCGCCGTGGCGCAGCCCGACGAGGCTCTCAACGTCAGGTCGCCGCCGGGCGGCTGGGATCCAGCATCGCAAGCCGCGAAGCCGGCGAAACCGAAGCCTGCCGGCGCAAAGCCCGAAGCCAAGCTTTAATCTAATCCGACAGACAGCGCGCGGCGGGAACGGCATAGAGCCGCCGCTCGCCCAGCATATGCGCCGTGAACGATAGCGCTGCGAACAAGGACGCAATGGCGCGGTCGCGCACATTGAGGCCACCGGCATAGGCGCCGAAGGCCGGCATGACGAGACGGCGACCGTCGCTGGCAAAGCAGCGCCGCCGCACCGCGCGGCCGCGCTGCACGATGCAGGCCAACGGATGCAGATGACCGGCGATCTCGCCGTCGCTCGCATCGGAACAAGGCTCGTGCCGGAAGGTCAGGCCGCCGAGCGCCAGGACATCGGCGAAACGGCCGCCGATATTGTCCGCCGGATCGGGATCGTGATTGCCGGCAAGCCAGACCCAATCGCGGCCGCGCTGCTGCGTGCGGAGCGCCGCGCGGCTCGGCTCGGCCATGCGCGCCGGACCGCCGCTGTCGTGAAAGCTGTCGCCCAGCGCGATCACGAGACGCGGCGCGTAGCGATCGATAAGGCGTGCGAGCCGCGCCAATGTCGCCGCCGTGTCATAGGGCGGCAGCAACACGCCGCGCGCGGCGTAAGCGGAACCCTTTTCCAGATGCAAGTCGGCGGCGACGAGAAGCTTTTCCTCCGGCCAATAGAGCGCGCCGGCGGGATCGGCAATGAGCGAGACGCCGGCAATGACAATCTCGCGCGCATGCTCGCGCGCGGGAGAGGATGCGGTCCCGTTCGCGCGGGAATGAGCGGAAGAAACGCTCACTGCATGGCCTCTTTCACCAATTCATCCTCGGCTTCGGCGAGCAGCGTATCGGCAGCCTCGCCATAGACCGCCTCACGCCCGATCTCCAGCATGACCGGAACCGCAAGCGGCGACACATGGTCCAGCGCTTTATGGACAATTCGGCCCTTGATGCGCGAGAGCATTTCGCCGAGCCGGCGCACGTCAAGGAGCCCGGTCGCGGCGTCGGCGCGCGCCGCGCGCAACAGCACGTGGTCGGGCTGGTGGCTGCGCAGCACGTCATAAACGAGATCGGTCGAGATCGTGACTTGCCGGCGCGACTTCTCCTCGCCGGGAAAGCGCCGCTCGATCAGGCCGGCGATGATCGCGCAATTGCGGAAGGTGCGCTTCATCAGCGCCGATTCGGCGAGCCAAGCCTCAAGATCGTCGCCGAGCATGTCCTCGTCGAACAGCGCGGCCAATGACAGTTCGCCGCGCGCGATGCGCAATGCCGCGTCGCCGAGGCCCCACACCGCAAGCGCATATTCGTTGGCGACGAAGCCGAGAGGCCGCAGCCGCGCGCGCTCAAGCCGCCGTGTCAGCAGCATGCCGAGCGTCTGATGCGCAAGACGCCCTTCGAACGGATAGCAGACGACATAATATTTGTTGCCGCGCGGAAATGTTTCGACCAGAAGTTCGCGCCGGCCCGGCACTTGCGAACGCCATTTCTGGATTTCCAGCCATTCGCGTACCTGTTGCGGCAATTGGCGCCACGCTTGCGGATCAGAAATAATGGCGCGCACGCGATCGGCGAGATAGGTCGAGAGCGGAAATTTGCCGCCTTCATAGGCCGGCACTTTGGGATCCTCGGAGGTCGTGCGCGACACATAGACCTGGTCTTCGACGATGGCCTCATATTTGAGAATTTCGCCGGCGAACACGAAAGTGTCGCCCGGCACCATGGTCTCGACGAAATATTCCTCGACCTCGCCTAAAATTCGTCCGCCACGCGGGATCATTTTCGAAGCGCGCGAGCGCACCAGCCGCACCTTGAGCATGTCGGCCTCGACGATGGTGCCGACATTCATGCGATAGCGCTGCGCAACGTTCGGATGTGAAATGCGCCACAGGCCGTCCTTGCCTTCGCGGATGCGGGCGAAGCGATCATAGGCTTTGAGCGCATAGCCGCCGGTGGCGACGAAATCGACCACGGCGTCGAAATCCTTGCGCGTCAGCGCCGCATAGGGCGCGGCCGCCGTCACTTCGGCATAGAGGTCCTCGCTGCGGAACGGCTCGCCGCACGCGCAGCCGAGCACGTGCTGCGCGAGCACGTCGAGCCCACCGATGCGGGGCGCCGGCGTGTCCTGCGCATTCACCGCAATCGCCTCGATCCCGGCGCGGCATTCCAGCACTTCAAAGCGGTTCGCCGGGATGAGCACGCCCTTCGACGGTTCGTCCATGCGGTGATTGGCGCGGCCGATGCGTTGCAAGAGCCGCGACGCGCCTTTCGGCGCGCCGACATTGACGACGAGATCGACATCGCCCCAATCGACGCCGAGATCGAGCGAAGATGTGCACACGACCGCGCGCAAGCGGCCGGCCACCATCGCGCCTTCGACCTTGCGCCGTTGCGCCACGTCGAGCGAACCGTGATGCAGCGCGACCGGCAGGTTTTCGTCGTTGATGTGCCAGAGATCCTGAAAAATGCCTTCGGCCTGGCTGCGCGTATTGACGAACACGAGCGTCGTGCGATGCGCTTTGATGAGCTCATAAAGCTCGCCGAGCGCATAGCGCGCCGAATGCCCAGCCCACGGCACATGCTCGGTCGAATCGAGCATGGCGACATGCGGCGCGGCGCCGCCGTCGGCGACGATCAGGTCGGCCCGCGCCGCGTGCGCATCGCCGTCGCGCTGCGGCACCATGAAGCGGCACAAATCGTCGGGTTCGGCGACAGTCGCCGACAGGCCGATGCTGGAAAGGTTCGGCGCGACACGAAACAGCCGCGCCAGCCCGAGCGAAAGCAGATCGCCGCGTTTCGAGGTGACCAGCGCATGCAGCTCATCGAGGATGATGCGGCGCAGCGCGCCGAACAGATACGGCGCATCGGCGGAGGCGAGCAGCAACGCCAATTGCTCCGGCGTCGTCAGCAAAATGTCCGGTGGGTCGCGGCGCTGGCGCTGGCGCTTCGATGTCGGGGTGTCGCCGGTGCGCGTCTCGATGCGGATCGGCAGTTTCATTTCCGCGATCGGCGCTTCGAGATTGCGCGCGATGTCGACGGCGAGCGCCTTGAGCGGTGAAATGTAGAGCGTGTGCAGCCCGCCCTCGCGGCGCACGCCGCGGCCGGTCGAAATGAGCCGTCTTTGCTCTGTCGGCGCCGCGCGCTGCTCCCCTCCCCCTTGTGGGGAGGGGATGGGGGTGGGGGTCAGGAGGCGACGCGACGGCGGGGCGGCGCTCAATTCCACCAAGCTCGGCAGAAATCCGGCCAGCGTCTTGCCGCCGCCGGTCGGTGCGATCAGCAGCACCGAGCGGCCGGACTGAGCCTTGGCCAACAACTCCAATTGATGCGCGCGCGGGGTCCAGCCGCGGCCGGCGAACCAGCGGGTGAAAACCTCCGGCAGGGGTGAAATCTTTTCGAGCACAGTCACGGAGTCAGCGTATTCGCGGGAGCCCCCAAGGGTCGAGCCATAAGGTTCGTAATAGGTTCGTATGTAAGGTTCCAACGCGTGACTTGCACAACCTCGCGGTGGACCTGCTCATAGGCCCGGGCTAAAGAGCCGCCGGTCAAGCTGGTCGGGCGAGGCCATCTGATTCCGAAGGCGCTGCACGCCAACATGTTCCTCGTCCGCCATGCCCGCGACATCATGGACAAAGATGTTTTGGTGCTGCCGGCCGCGACCGACTTCGATCTGTTCCTGCGCCAGAAGGAACAAGAGGCGGGTGCGCTGAAGCATGTCGTCGTGATCCGCAACAACCGGATTTTCGGCGTGGTGCGGGTCAACACGGCGCTGCGGCGCGGGCTCGAGGACGCGTTCACCGGCGTCACGCTCGGCGATGTGGCGCAGCGCGATTTCACCATCGCCCGCGAAGACGAAGTCGTCTTCGACGTCATAAAGCGCATGTGGCGCAAGGGCGGCACCATGGCGGTCGTCGTCGCCGGCAAAGGCGTGCCGACCGAGGCCGACGTCAAAGGCATTATCTCGAAGGAACACGTGGCCGATTCCGTTGCCGACAGCATCAAGGATTATGCCTGACGGCGTGCGGTCATTGCGCCGATGCGACGACGACCAGCCCCACGACCGGCACCGCCTTTTCGCTGCGCACAGAAGTCTTTTCGAGGTGCCGGACCGTAAGTCCGCTCACGCCGAGCAGCTTGCGCAGATAAGCCTCGCCGTGGGCAAAGCGCAGCGTCGGCAAAAGTTTCACGCCGTCGCTCGCATGGGTCTCGGCCGTAAAGGCCAATAGGCCGTTTGGCGCGAAGATTTTGGCGATGCCGGCAATGACCGGGGCGAGATCATTGAGATAGACAAAGACGTCGGCGGCGATAACGAGATCGTATTGCGCGCCGACGGCAACGGCTTCGCCGAGAAAATCGTCAAAGCTCGCGACGGCGGTGCGGTCGTAAATGCCTTTCTCCTCAGCCTTCGCGATCATCGCGGGCGAGAGGTCAAAACCAACGAGCCGGTCCGTGAGCGGGCGAACGGCCGCGCCGGCAAGACCGGTGCCGCAGCCGAGATCGAGCGTGGCGCTAAAATGCATGGCACGCCCGGCCTCGCGCATCGCATGCCCGACCGCTTCAAGCAGAATCGCCGGGCCGCGATAGCGCAAATGCTCGGTCAGCGCGGTGTCGTAGCGCCCGGCATATTGGTCGAACAAGCGGCGGACGTAAGCTTCGGACATCGGTGGGACTGCTTCCCAACCGCCAAGCCGTGCGACTTGCAACCGCGCGCCTTGTAAGTCCGCCGGGTCCGCGTCGCGGGCCCGCGTGAAGGCCGCTATCGCGCCGTCGCGGTCGCCGAGCTTGTCGCGCACCGCGCCGAGCGTGAACCAGGCCGCGGCAAAGCCCGGCGCGAGTTCAGTGGTCTGGGTCAAAAGATCGGCTGCGCCGGCCAGGTCGCCGCGCGACGCCAGATCGAGCGCCCACTGGTAGCGCCGGTCGGCAATCAGGTCGCCGGAGGAAACGAACAGTGGGCCGGTCTCGGTCATCGCGCTCGCGCCTCGAACAGGAATGACTATTTATGACTCGCGATGCGTCCTGAAGACATCCTCGTCCCCACCCCCGCCGGGGTGTGCTGCAAGCTCGGCGGCTTTCATATCGACCCGACGCGCGTTGTCGAGCGGGCGCTGATCACGCATGCCCATTCCGACCATGCGCGGGCGGGCCACGGCGCGGTGCTGGCGACGCAAGAGACGCTCGACATGATGCGGCTGCGCTATGGCGAGAATTTCGCCGGCGCGACCCAGGCCATCCGTTACGGCGAGAGCCTCAGCCTGGGCGGCGTGACCGTGACGTTCCATCCGGCTGGCCACGTGCTCGGTTCGGCGCAGATCGCGGTGCAAGCCGACGGGCTGCGCATCGTCGCCTCGGGCGACTACAAGAACGTCGCCGACCCGACCTGCACGCCGTTCGAGCTCGTGCCCTGCGACGTGTTCATCACCGAGGCGACATTCGCGCTGCCGGTGTTCCGGCACGGCGACCCCGACGGCGAAATCGCAAAGCTTCTCAACTCGGTCGCGCTGTTTCCCGAGCGCGCGCATCTGGTCGGCGCTTATTCGCTCGGCAAGGCGCAGCGCGTGATCGCGCTGTTGCGCAAAGCGGGCTACGCCGCGCCGATCTATCTGCATGGCGCGATGGAGAAGCTCACCAATTATTACGTGGAACGTGGCATCGCGCTCGGCGAGCTGCAACTGGTGCGCGGCGCCAGCAAAGCCAATCTCGCGGGCACCATCATAATCTGTCCGCCATCGGCCCTGAACGATCTCTGGACGCGGCGGTTTCCCGATCCGCTCGCCGCCTTTGCCTCCGGCTGGATGCGGGTGCGGGCGCGGGCGCGTCAGCAGGGCGTCGCGCTGCCGCTGGTCATTTCCGACCACGCCGACTGGGATGGCCTGACCGCGACCATCTCAGCGACCGGCGCCGGCGAGATTTGGGTCACGCACGGCCAGGAAGACGCGCTGGTGCACTGGTGCACGACGCACGGCCTCAAGGCGCGGCCGCTCGATATCGTCGGCTATGGCGACGAGGACGAGACGGATGACGCGAGCAATGGCGACGAGGCGTCATGAACCGCTTCGCCGCATTGTTGAACCGCCTCGCCTATGAGCCGGCGCGCAACGCCAAGCTGCGGCTCATGACCGATTACTTCCGTTCGACGCCGGACCCCGAGCGCGGCTGGGCGCTCGCCGCAATCACCGGCGCATTGAGCTTTCCTCATGCCAAGGCCGGGCTGATCCGCAGCCTGATCGCGGAGCGCACCGATCCTGTCCTGTTCGAACTGTCCTACGACTATGTCGGTGACCTCTCCGAGACTGTCGCGCTGATGTGGCCGGCGCCGCCCCATCAGCAAATTCCGTCCGCTGAGGAAAAACGCGGAATCTCGCTCACCACGGTCATCGAAACGCTGTCGACGCTCGGCAAGGCGCAATTGCCGCAACAGCTGGCGCGCTGGCTCGATGCGCTCGACGAGACCGGACGCTGGGCGCTGATCAAGCTTGTCACCGGTGCATTACGCATCGGCGTGTCGGCGCGTCTGGCCAAGGCCGCGGTCGGCGCGCTGGGCGACAAGGATGCGCATGACATCGAGCTGCTGTGGCCGGGTCTCGCGCCACCCTATCGCGAACTGTTCGCCTGGCTCGAAGGTCGAGGCGAAAAGCCCGTGAGCCTCGATCCGGCGCCGTTCCGGCCGCCGATGCTGGCGCATGCGCTCGATGACGCCGATCTCGCCGGGCTCGACGCTGCCGATTTCTTGGCGGAATGGAAATGGGACGGCATCCGCGTGCAGGCGGTCGCCGCCAAGCAAGACAGGGCGCAAGACGGCGCGCATGGCGGCATGGTTGCGCGTCTTTACTCGCGCACCGGCGAGGATATTTCGAAGAGCTTTCCCGATCTCCTCGACGCACTGCGGCGGCCCGGCGCCATCGACGGCGAATTGCTGATCATGCGCGACCATCGCGTGCAATCGTTCAACGTGCTGCAACAAAGACTCAATCGCAAATCCGTCACGCCGAAACTGCTTGCCGAGTTTCCGGCGCATCTGCGCGCCTACGATCTGCTCGCCGACGGCGATGAGGATTTGCGCGTGCGCCCGTTCGCCGAGCGCCGGGCGCGGCTTGAAGATTTCATCGCGCGGCTCGGCGAGGAGCGTATCGATCTCTCGCCGCTCGTCGGTTTCACGACCTGGGACGAGCTCAAGGCCGCGCGTAAAAATCCGGCGGCGGCCGGGGCCGGCGCGGACTCCGCAGCCGTCGAGGGCGTCATGCTCAAGCGGCGCGACGCGCCTTATCTGCCCGGCCGTCCAAAAGGGCCGTGGTGGAAGTGGAAGCGCGATCCATTCATCATCGATGCGGTCTTGATGTATGCGCAGCGGGGCCACGGCAAGCGTTCGTCCTATTATTCCGATTATACGTTCGGCGTCTGGACCAAAGGCGAAGGCGGCGACGAGCTCGTCCCGGTCGGCAAAGCTTATTTCGGCTTCACCGACGAGGAGTTGCTGCAAATCGATCGCTTCGTCCGCCGCAACACCACTGAACGTTTCGGTCCGGTGCGCGAGGTTGTGCATGCGCCGGACCAGGGCCTGGTGCTTGAAGTCGCCTTCGAGGGATTGCAGCGCTCGACGCGGCACAAATCCGGCCTGGCGATGCGCTTCCCCCGCATCAGCCGGTTGCGCTGGGACAAGCCGCCGGGAGAAGCGGATCGCCTGGAGCGGCTCGAGGCTATGGTCGAGCGGATCGAACAGGGGCAGTTGCAGGAACGGTCGCGGCAGCCCGAGGAACAACCGCTGTGAAGCGCGCGCGGTCGCCTCTCGCCATAAAACTCCGCCGCGGCCGGCTGCACGATCTCGATGCCCTCATCGCGATCGAGGACGCGGTGTTTAGGACGGACAATCTGTCGCGGCGAAGCTTTCGCCATTTCCTTACGTCGAAAAGCGCCACGCTGCTGACGGATTTTACGGCGTCGACCTCAAGCAAACCGCCGACGGTATCGTCGCAGAGGTCAACGAAAATCCGAGCCTCGAGCACGGCATCGAGGACATCGCCGGCAAGGACGAAATCTGGCGCCGCCTGCTGCGCTGGTTCATCGATCGGTTTAAACAGAAATTAAAGACCTAGCGCGACGCGGTCTTTTCCCCCGCCCCTTTCGTCACCTGCTCGAGCGGCCAGCGCGCCCGCGGTGCCACGGCGAGCGAATCGGTCAGACCCAGCACCAGCCGCTCGGCGCCGGCCCAGGCGATCATGGCGCCGTTATCCGTACACAAGGCCGGCGGCGGCGCGACAAGCTCGGTCCCCACTTCGAAGGCGACGCGATGCAGGATTTTGCGGATGGCCTGGTTGGCGGCAACCCCGCCGGCGCAGACCAATGCTTTGGGTGCATCGACGCGCAGCCGGAACATGCGCAAGCCGGAGCGCAGCCGGTCTTTGACGACGTCGACCACGGCTTGCTGGAACGAGGCGCAGAGATCGGCGACATCCTGGTCGCTGAGCGGCGCGATTTTCTCCGCCTCGATGCGTAGCGCGGTTTTCAGGCCCGACAGCGAAAAGTCCGCATCACGGCGGCCGCTCATCGGGCGCGGCAGCGCGAAGCGCGCCGGATCGCCGCGCTCCGCCTCCTTTTCCACCAGCGGACCGCCGGGATAGCCGAGGCCGAGGAGTTTCGCCGTTTTGTCGAAGGCCTCGCCGATCGCATCATCGAGCGTGCCGCCGAGCCGCACATAGTCGCCGACGCCGCGCACGGCGAGGATTTGGGTGTGGCCGCCGGAGGCGAGAAACAGACAATAGGGAAATTCGACGCCGTCGGTCAGCCGCGCCGTGAGCGCGTGCGCTTCGAGATGATTGACGGCGATCAGCGGCTTGTCGTGCGCGAGCGCGATGGCTTTGGCGGTGGTCAGCCCGACGATGACGCCGCCGATCAGGCCCGGCCCCGCCGCAGCGGCGATGCCGTCGAGCGCGCCGAACGACACCTTGGCCTCACCCATAGCCTTGGCGATGATGCGATCGAGCGCCTCGACATGGGCGCGGGCGGCGATCTCGGGCACCACGCCGCCGAACTCGGCGTGCTCGCCGATTTGCGACAGGACCACATTGGACAAGATGCGGCCCTGGAAGCGGCCGCCGTCGTCGATGCGCTCGACCACGGCCGCAGCCGTCTCATCGCAGGTGGTTTCAATGCCCAGAACGATCATCGGTGTATTATATGATCACGCCAGTGCGGAAGCATCATTGCTGACGCCATTGCTAACATCTTGGCGACGTAGCATCTGAGGGTCCGATGGCACAATCGACGTCCTTTGCGACACCTTCCGTTCTACGCATCGGCTCGCGCGGTTCCCCGCTGGCGCTGGTTCAGGCGCGCGAGGTGCAAAGCCGCCTGGCCAAGGCCTGCGGGCTTCCGCCGGAGCGGATCGAAATCACAGTGATCCGCACCACCGGCGACGCGATCCAGGACCGGCCGCTGGCGGAAGCCGGCGGCAAAGGGCTGTTCACCAAGGAAATCGAGGAGGCTTTGCTCGCCGGCGCCATCGACCTCGCTGTGCATTCTTCAAAGGATATGCCGACCGTGCTGCCGGCGGGGCTCGTGCTCGCGGCGTTTTTGCCCCGCGAAGATGCGCGCGATGCCTTCATCGGCCGCGCGGCCAAGACGTTGCGCGATCTGCCGGGCGGCGCTGTCATCGGTACGGCGTCACTGCGGCGGCAGGCTTTGGTCAAGCATTTGCGGCCGGACCTCAAAATCGTGCCGCTCCGCGGCAATGTCGAGACGCGGCTGCGCAAGCTCGAAGCCGGCGATTTCGACGGCACCGTGCTTGCGGTCGCCGGATTGAAGCGGCTCGGGCTCCTGGCGGCGGCGACATCGTTGCTCAACGCCGATGAATTCATCCCGGCGGTCGGCCAGGGCGCGATCGGGATCGAGACGCGCGATGACGATGCCAAGACGCGCACGCTCGTTGCCGCGATCAACGATGCCGACACGGCCACCGCGCTTGCGGCGGAGCGGGCTTTCCTTGCGGTGCTCGATGGCTCCTGCCGCACACCGATCGGCGGCCATGCGCGTGTCAACGGCAACAGCGTCCGCTTTCGCGGCCTGATCGCAAAACCCGACGGCAGCGAAGTTTTGGACGTTGCGCGCGAGGGCCGCCGCGCCGACGCGGCCAAGCTCGGCGCCGACGCCGGCCATGATCTGAAAGCGCGCGCCGGCGCCGGATTTTTTACCGAGGATTGAGCGATGCGGATTCTGCTGACCCGTCCGCAGGCCGACGCACAGCGCACAGCGGCGGCGCTGCGCGCCCGCGGCCACGAGGTGATCATCGCGCCGCTCTTCGATCTTGAAATCCTGCCCGACGCCGATCTGGGCGACGGATCATGGTCGGCAATCCTGGTGACCAGCGCCAATGCCGTGCGTGCGATCTCGGGCCATCGGCGGCGCGACGAGTTGCGCGCTCTAGCCGTCTTCACGGTCGGCGACCGCACCGCGCAAGCCATGCGCGATTGCGGTTTCACCAATGTCGCATCGGCCGGCGGCAATGTGAACGATCTCGCCGGTCTCGTCGCCGCGCACCTGAAACCACCGTCGCACCTTCTTTATCTGGCCGGCGAGGAACGCTCCGGCGACCTTGCCGGGCTGCTGCGCGGCCAGAATTTCGGCGTCCATACGGCGCTGGTCTATCGCGCCGTCGTCATTTCAAACCTGCCGAACCATGCCGCCGATGCTTTGGCCGCCGGGCTCGACGGAGTCTTGCACTTCTCACGCCGCAGCGCTGAGGCCTATGTGAATGCGGCGCGCAATACCGGTCTCCTGGCAGACGCACTCGCAAAGCCCGTTCATTATTGTCTCTCCGACCGAATCGCCGAGCCGCTGACGCAGGCTGGCGCTGCGGAAATTCGCATCGCGGCGCGGCCGGACGAGGCCGCTTTGATCGCGCTTTGCGGCTGATGAAGCCTTATTCCACCGCCGTCATTGCTGAACTATTTGCCGGATCATTCGACATGTTGCCGCTAACGCGGCTCCGTACTATGCCGTAGATGTCGATCAGCAAGCCGGCTTGAGGGACGTGATGACAAGCGAGTCTGACAGCACATCAGGCCGGCGGCCGCCGACGATCGAACTGACCGCGACGGAAGTCGAACAGGCGAAAGCGCCGCAAGCTGCCGCGCCCGCGGCGGAGAAAGTGGCGAAGCCAGATCAGTCCGATCGAACCACATCGGCCGATGGTGCGGCAACTCAACCGGCGGCAAAATCCGAAGGCCGGCTGGTTGCACATGCCGTCAGCGCCGTGATCGGGGCGATTGCGGCCACAGCGGTTTTGGTTGGCCTGTGGCTAACCGGCTTTATCCTCGCGCGCGATGTCGTGACCCAGGCAACCGCGCCTGACGCCGTCGTGAATAGGTCCAATGCCGATATCTCGGCGCGGCTCGACAAGATCGAACGCGCCATCCAAGCGCCGATTCAAGCCCCACACCCGGAAACGGCGACTGTCCCGCCCGCGCTCAACAACCGGCTCACGGCGGTTGAACTGCAAGCAAAAATGCTCGGCGATTCGGTCGCCGCACTTAACCGCCGCGCCGACGACATCGCGGCGGCGGCACAGGCCGCGCAAAAGCAGGCGACCGGGGCCGCGGCAGACGCTGCGAAAAATGCCGGACAAGGGGGCGCTCAGCCTACGGACCTGGATGCGCTGACAGGCCGGATCGCGGCGCTCGAAGGCGCGGTGAAAACTCTCTCAGAACAGGTCGCACATCCGACGACGAGCGCAGATCGGGCGGCGCGACTGACGGTTGCCGCGCAAGCACTGCGGGCGGCGGTCGAGCGCGGTGCGCTCTATCAAGCCGAACTGAAAGCGGTGCAACAGCTCGGCGCCGATCCGAGCGCGACAGCTCCGCTTGAGCCTTTCGCCGCGACCGGCGTGCCGCATGCCGAAGCGTTCGCGCATGACCTCGCGGCGCTGCTGCCGGCTTTGCGTCAACCCGCCGACACGTCGTCCGGCGACACGACCTTCCTCGGCAAGCTCAAAGCCAATGTGCAGAACCTCGTCGAGTTTACGCCGGCTGAACCACCGCCGGGCAACGATCCTGCCTCGGTGATCACGCGGATCGCTATCGACGCCGACCGCGGCGATATCGACGCCGCCTTGAACGACATTGCGGCGCTGCCGGATCGCGCCAAAGCGCTGAGCGCCGATTGGGCCAAGCGCGCACAGGCACGCCAAGCCGCCATTGCGGCGAGCCGCACCATCTCAGCCGACGCGCTCGCGGCTTTGAGCAGCCCGGCCGCGCGATGATCCGAGTCGTCCTTTATCTGATCCTCGTTGGGCTCGCCGCCTACGGCGTCGCCAAATTTGCTAATGTGCCGGGCAACGTCGTCCTCACCTGGCAAGGCGCGCACCTCAAATTCTCGCCCCTGGTGATGGGCGCGGCTCTGCTTGTCGCCTTTGCCGCTCTCTACTTCATCGTCGCTATTATCCGCGCCATTTTGCGCTCGCCATTCGTTTTGTCGGGCATGCGGCGCAATCGGCGCGGCATGCGCGCCTATGAAGCCATTTCCAGCGGGCTGATCGCGATCGGCGCCGGCGACGTCGCCGCCGCGCAAAAATTTGCCGCGCAAGTCAACCAGATCGCGCCGGGCGAGCCGCTTTCGCTGCTGCTCAGCGCCCAAGCGGCGCAGTTGTCCGGCGATCGCGAAGCCGCCGAGCGCGTGTTCCACGCCATGGCCAACCGCGCCGACACCAAAGCGCTCGGGCTGCACGGCCTTTTCATCGAAGCGCGGCGCCGCAACGATCTCGCGAGCGCGCATGCCTTTGCCGAGGAAGCCGCGCGCACGGCGCCGGCGCTCGGCTGGGCCGGGCGCGCGGTGCTCGAATTCCGCTGCGCGACCGGCGACTGGGCCGGCGCGCTCACGCTGCTCGATGGCAACAAAGACACGCTCGACAAAGCGAGTTATCGCCGCCAGCGCGCGGTGCTGCTGACAGCGCGGGCGCTGGCCGTGGAAGACACCGACCGCGACAGCGCCAAGACCTTTGCGCTCGAAGCGCAAAAGCTGGCGCCGACTTTGATCCCGGCGGCGGCGCTTGCGGCGAGGTTATCAGCCGAAGGCGGCCATCTGCGCTGGGCGAGCCGCGTCATCGACAAAGCCTGGCGCGCCAATCCGCATCCCGATCTTGCGGCGACCTATGCGCAGCTGCGCTACGGCGACGCCGCGCGCGACCGGCTAAAGCGCATCGAGGCGCTGGCCAAGCAAACGCCCGACAATATCGAAGGCGCGCTCGCGGTGGCGCGCGCCGCGCTCGACGCTCGGGAATTCGCCAGAGCCCGCGCCGTGCTGACGCCCCATCTCGACGCGCCGACCAAGCGTGTATGCCTGTTGATGGCGGCGCTCGAGCGTGCGGAGCGCAACGACGAGGGCCGCGCCCGCGAATGGACCGCGCGCGCGGTTCATGCCGCGCCCGATCCGGCCTGGACCGCCGACGGTTTTGTGTCCGATCACTGGCTGCCGGCCTCGCCGGTGACCGGCCGCATCGATGCCTTCGAATGGCGCGTGCCGCTTGCGGGAACGCTCAGCGCACCGGTCATCGAGCCTGAACCGTCAGCGGTTGCGCCGGTTGAAGTCATTGTTCAGTCGCGGTCTGAAGACGCGGCGTCTCCGCCCTTCTCCGCCCAGGCAGCCTCATTGCCGGTCGCGGTCGATCAGACACCGGCAAAAGCGGAAGAGCTAAAGCCCATGGAGATCAAACCCGAGCCGATCATTCCGCTCGTCCACGCGCCCGACGATCCAGGGCCGGAAGCCGTTGACGAAATCGAACCGGCGTCATCGCAAGCGGACGGCAGCTGGCGGAAGATTTTAGGCTGAGCCGCGAGGCCTCGGGTCCACAGCTACGTCCGCAAGCCGTCCTTGCCGGTTGCTACTCCGCGGGCGCCGGTGCATGATGCGTATGCATTATAGTGCATAGGAACACAGACCCTTGCCCGCGGCGAAACCGAAAACGCGCCAGAAGAACTGCCACTTTGTCCCAAGCGACACGGCTGCGGCGGCGGCCTTCCTCGCCGCAATCGGCCGCGAGGTGCGGAGCCATCGTGCCAAGCGCGGCATGACGCGCCGGCAATTGGCGCAGGCTTCGGAAACCTCGGAGCGCTATCTGGCGCAGATCGAAAGCGGCGCCGGCAATCCCTCGGTGAGCGTGTTGCGCGCCATCGCGCTGGCGCTCGACCTTCCTGTCGTGGCGCTGCTGCCGCAGAGCGGTGCCGAAAATACGGCGCTCGGGGCCATGCTCGATCTGCTCGCGCAAGTGCCGGAAGGCGAGTTGCCGGCGCTGACCAAATTGATCGAAGCGCGCGTCGCGCGTCCGGACCATGCCGACGGGGCGCGGCGCATCGCGCTCGTCGGACTGCGCGGCGCCGGCAAGTCGACGCTCGGGCGGATGCTTGCCGAACATCTCGGGTGGCCCTTCGTCGAACTCGACCGCATGGTCGAGGACGATTACGGCGCCCGCATACCCGACCTGATCGAAATGGCCGGCACCGCCACGTTCCGCCGCCATGAACGTGGGGCGCTTGAGCGCGTTATCGGTGCGAACAATTCCGCGGTGATCACCACCGCCGGCGGCATCGTCTCGAACCGCGAGACCTACGCGCTGCTGTTGCGCCGCAGCCATACGATCTGGATCAAGGCGCGGCCGGAGGACCACATGGGCCGCGTCATGGCGCAGGGCGATTTTCGCCCGATGGCGCAGAACCGCGCCGCCATGGCCGACCTCGTGGCGATCCTCGAAGCGCGCCGCGCCGACTATGCCCGCGCGCAGGCCGAGCTCGACACGTCGGGCGATACCGCGGAACAAAGCTTCGCCAAGCTGTTGCGGCTGGTCACAAAGATGTTGGGATTGAAGGGAAAATAGCCGAGCAATGCTGGCCCAAAAGCTGTCCGATGAAGGCTTTCTCGATCTTGCGCCGCTGCGGCTTGAATACCGCATAATCGGGCCGCGGCCGGATGCGGCGCCGACCATCGTCATGCTGCACGAAGGCCTTGGCAGCGTCGGCCTGTGGGGATCGTTTGCCGACGATATCGCGGCGGCGACCGGTGCCGGCGTCTTTGTCTATTCGCGCGCCGGCTACGGCAAATCGTCGCCGGGGAAAATGCCGCGCACGACCGCGTTCCTCAATGAAGAAGCCTGCGAGGTGCTGCCGCGCGTGCTTGACGCCATCGGCTTTCGGCGCGGCCTGTTGCTCGGCCACAGCGACGGCGCCTCGATCGCGGCGATCTACGCCGGCAGCATTCAGGATCATCGCGTGCGCGGCCTCGTGCTGATCGCGCCGCATTTCTTCACCGAGGAAAAAGGCCTCGCCGAAATCCGCCGCGCCGGCAAATCCTTCGCAACCGGCGCCTTGCGCGAAAGGCTCGCGCCCTGGCACACCGATGTCGAATGCGCCTTCCGTTCCTGGAACGAGCCGTGGCTGCATCCGGATTTCGAAGCCTGGGACATCACCGAAGCGCTCGGTTACATCCGCGTCCCGATCCTCGTCGTGCAAGGCGAGGACGATCAATACGGCACGCTGCGGCAGGTCGAGATCGTGAATGAAGAGTGCTATTGCCCGGTCGAGACCGCGATCTTCCCCGGCGTCCGCCATGTACCGCAGCGCGAGGCGCCTGAACTTACGCTCAGCACCATTTCGAGCTTCGTCAACCGGCTGTTGCACGACCATCATGAAGGCGAACGACCGGCCAATTCCGGCATTGCCGCCTCATGAATTATAGTGCATGATATGTGCGTCCATCGCGGATATATGCATTATAATACATGAAAAGTGACGACGTACCAAAGACTTGAAAGGGCGGAGACATTGTCATGGGCGACGCTGACCGCGCTCAAAGCACGCTGGCAAACGGCAAGAGCTGGATCGATTTCCAGACCGAGCCGGGGCGCTATCGCCATTGGCAGCTCGGCATCGACGGCGAGGTAGCAACGCTTGCGATGGACGTCAACGAGAAAGCCGGCCTGTTCGAAGGCTACGATCTGAAATTGAACTCCTACGATCTCGGCGTCGATATCGAGCTTGCCGACGCTATCGAGCGGCTGCGCTTCGAGCATCCGCAGGTGCGCGCATTGGTGCTGCGTTCGGCGAAGTCCCGCGTATTTTCCGCCGGCGCCAATATCCGCATGCTGGCCGGCGCGAGCCACGCGCACAAAGTCAATTTCTGCAAATTCACCAACGAGACCAGGAACGGCATCGAGGATCTGAGCGAGCATTCCGGGGTCAAATCGATTTGCGCCATCAACGGCACCGCCGCCGGCGGCGGCTATGAGCTTGCGCTCGCGACCGACTACATCATGCTGGTCGACGACGGTTCCGCCGCGGTGTCGCTGCCCGAACTGCCTCTGCTTGCGGTTCTGCCGGGCACTGGCGGGCTGACCCGCGTCTCCGACAAGCGCAAAGTGCGGCGCGACCTTGCCGACGTGTTCTGCACCACCGAAGAAGGCATCAAGGGCAAGCGCGCGGTCGAATGGCGCCTAGTCGATGCCGCGGTGCCGGGCTCAAAATTCGACGAGACAATCGCTGCGTGCGCCAAGGAATTCGCGGCGAAGTCACCGCGCGCCGGGGCAACCAAGGGCATCACGCTTTCACCGCTCGCGCGGACATTTACTGCCGACGGCATCGATTACGGCACGCTCTCGGTCGAATTCCAACGCCCGGAGCGGATCGCGACGCTGACTTTGCGCGGTCCTGCTATACCGCCGCCCGCATCCGCCGAAGCCATGGCGGCGCAGGGCGCAAACTTCTGGCCGCTTGAAATGGCGCGCGACCTCGACGACGCGATCCTGCATATCCGGATCAACGAGCTCGACACCGCGGCGATCGTGTTCAAGTCGGCCGGCGATCCGGCGCTTGTCCTTGCCTATGACCAATTCCTCGAAGCCAACAAGGATCATTGGCTGGCGCGCGAGATCCGGCATCTGTGGAAGCGCGTGCTCAAGCGCGTCGATCTCACTTCGCGCTCGCTGGTCACGCTGATCGAGCCGGGCTCGTGCTTTGCCGGCACACTTGCCGAGCTGCCCTTCGCCAGCGACCGTTCCTACATGCTGACCGGCGGCGACAACAGGCCCGCCGCAACTATCGCGCTCGCCGACGCCAATTTCGGCGCCTATCCGATGTCAAACGGACTGACGCGCCTCGCCTGTCGTTTCCTGGCCACGCCCGAAAGCGTCGACGCCGCGAAAGCCGAGCGCGGCAAGATGCTCGACGCCGAGGCGGCGCAAGACCTCGGCCTCGTCACCTTCGCGCTCGACGATATCGACTGGGATGACGAGGTGCGCGTGTTTCTCGAAGAGCGCGCCAGCTTTTCGCCGGACGGTCTCACCGGGCTCGAAGCCAATCTGCGCTTTGCCGGGCCCGAGACGATGGAATCGAAAATCTTCGCGCGGCTGACCGCGTGGCAGAACTGGATTTTTCAGCGACCTAACGCGATCGGCGAAGAAGGCGCGCTCAAACGCTACGGCACCGGGCAGAAGCCGGTATTCGACACCAGGCGAGTGTGATTAGGAGCGACAGTCATGAATATCGAGAACGTCGATTACACCACTAAGATTCCGAACAACGTCAATCTCGCCGAGGACCGGCAGGTGCTCCGCGCGCTCGAGAGCTGGCATCCGGGCTATATCGACTGGTGGATGGATATGGGGCCGCAAGGTTTCCAGGACGCGCTGGTTTATCTGCGCACCGCCGTCTCGGTTGATCCCAAAGGTTGGGCGAAGTTCGATTACGTCAAAATGCCCGAATACCGCTGGGGCATTTTGCTGGCACCGAAGGAAGAGGACCGCAAGATTCCGTTCGGGCGGCATTATGGCGAACCGGTCTGGCAGGACATCCCGGGCGAATATCGCGCCATGCTGCGCCGCCTCGTCGTCATTCAAGGCGATACCGAGCCGGCGTCCGTCGAACAGCAGCGCCATCTCGGTAAGACCGCGCCGTCGCTCTACGACATGCGCAACGTCTTCCAGGTCAATGTCGAGGAAGGCCGTCACCTCTGGGCGATGGTCTATATCCTGCAAAAATATTTCGGCCGCGACGGCCGCGAGGAAGCAGCCGAACTGCTGCAGCGCCGCTCCGGCGACGCCGACAAGCCGCGCATGCTCGGCGCCTTCAACGAGGCGACGCCGGATTGGCTGTCGTTCCACATGTTCACCTTCTTCACCGATCGCGACGGCAAGATGCAGCTCGAAAGCCTCGCCCAATCGGGCTTCGACCCACTGTCGCGGACCTGCCGCTTCATGCTGACCGAAGAGGCGCACCACATGTTCGTCGGCGAGACCGGCGTCGGCCGCACCATTCAGCGCACCTGCGAGGCGATGAAGGCGGCCGGTATCGAGGATCCGGGCCAGATCGGGAAAATCCGCGATCTCGGCGTGATCGATCTGCCGACGATGCAGAAGAAGCTCAATCTGCATTATTCGCTGTCGCTCGATCTGTTCGGCTCGGAAGTCTCGACCAATGCGGCGAACACGTTCACCGCAGGATTGAAGGGCCGCTTCCAGGAGACCAAGATCGACGACGATCATCGCCTCGAAAACGCGACCTATCCGGTGCTGAAACTCGTCGGCGGCGAGATCAAGCGGATCGACGAGCCGGCTTTGACCGCGATCAATATGCGGCTGCGCGACGATTACACCGCCGACTGCCAGCGCGGCATCGACCGTTGGAATAAGATCTTCGAGCGCACCGGGGTCGCGTTCAAGCTCGAATTGCCGCATGTCGGTTTCCACCGCCTGATCGGCGAGTTCAAGGATGCCAAAATGTCGCCGGACGGCAGACTGATCGACGAGGCGACATGGACTCGCGAGCAAAAGCATTGGCTGCCGTCGAAGGACGACGGCGACTTTGTCGGGAGCCTGATGAGCCAGGTCGTCGAGCCGGGAAAATTCGCCAGCTGGATCGCGCCGCCGCGTGTCGGCATCGACAACAAGCCGGGCGATTTCGAATATGTGAGAATCGCGGCGTAGAACATCCGCCCCCGCTATCGCGGGGGCGGAAACATCAGCTCTTTAGAAATGCGAGCAGATCGGTGTTGATCGTCTCCGCCTCGGTGGTCGGCATGCCGTGCGGGAAACCCTTATAGGTCTTCAATGTGCCGTTCTTCAAAAGCTTGGCCGAAAGCGGACCGGCGGCGACATAGGGAACGATCTGGTCGTCCTCACTGTGCATCACCAGCACCGGGACGTTGATCTTCTTCAGGTCTTCGGTGAAATCGGTCTGCGAGAAGGCGACGATGCCGTCGTAATGCGCCTTGGCGCCGCCCATCATGCCTTGCCGCCACCAGTTGTCGATGGTCGCCTCGGCGGGCTTGCCCGTCTTGTTGTAGTTGTAGAAGGGGCCTGAGGCGACGTCGCGATAGAATTGCGAGCGATTGGCCGCGAGCGCCACCTGGAAATCATCGAATACTTTCTTCGGCTGCCCTTTCGGATTAGCCGGCGTTTGCACCATCAACGGCGGCACCGCGCTGATGATGGCCGCTTTGGCCACGCGGCCTTCACCGTGGCGCCCGAGATAGTGCACCACTTCGCCGCCGCCGGTGGAATGGCCGACATGAATGGCGTTCTTCAGATCGAGATGCGCCACCACGGCGGCGAGATCGTCAGCATAGTGATCCATATCGTGGCCGTCGGCGACCTGGGTCGAGCGGCCGTGGCCGCGCCGGTCATGGGCGATCACGCGATAGCCGTGATTGAGGAAGAACAGCATCTGCGCGTCCCAGTCATCGGCCGACAACGGCCAGCCGTGACTGAACACAATGGGCTGACCTTTGCCCCAGTCCTTATAAAAAATTTCAACGCCGTCTTTGGTTTTGACAAACATGATCCGCCTTTCCGCAATCACGCGACTGCTGAATATGCCCGCCTAGCAAGCCAATTATATTACGCCGCGCGAAAATGCCATGACGTTACGTTGAAGTAAGCGGTCCCTCGCGCAATCGTGACAAATCGAAACGATCGATCTCGCGAAGTAACTCGACAAATGCTTCAGCGCCGCGCGCGAGCGCTGCATCGCCTTTCGCGGGCGTCGCCAGAGTTGCATCACCGATCGCGCCGGTCGGATTGATGTCCTGCGTCATCCAGGCGAAGCCGGCGGGCCGGTAGGCGCCAAGCCATTTGAATTCTTGCGCCATGGCGATCGTCGCCGGCACGGCATTCGGCGCCTTGTCCATGCGCACGGTGTCGGGCTTCGCGGCGAGCATCAACGAGGTCTCGATATCGCCGCCGTGAATGCCGTGCTTCTTTTCCTCCGCCGTGAACGCGCCGTCCGGATAGCCGAAGCGGTGCCAGCCGACCGTGACGGCGAGCATATCGAGCCGCGTCCGCAACTCGCGCGCCACCACCTCCATCGCGGCGACATTGCCGCCGTGGCTTGTCACCAGGACGAGCTTGCGCAGCCCTGCCCGCTTAAGGCTTTCACCAAGCTCGGTCCACGCCGCAATCGCGGTCGTCGCCGAGACTGTCAGCGTGCCGGGAAAGGACAGATGCTCGGCCGAGACACCGACGCGCTGCACCGGAAGGAAAGTGACCGGAAGCTCCTCGGGCAGAATTTTGCTGACGCGTTCCAGATAGGCCTCGGCGATGAACGTGTCGACGCCGAGCGGCAGATGCGGCCCGTGCTGCTCCACCGCGGCGAGCGGCAGCACGGCGATCCAGCGCGCCGTTTGCGCCCCGGCAATCTCCTGCCAGGTCATTTCCATCCAGTTTCGTCGCGGCAGCATCACCTTCTCTCGCCAATCGGGCTGGGATTTTCAGGGGTGCAATCTTACCCGAAAACCTGCGGCAAACCCGCCTTCACAGCCAGGGACGGGCTTTTTTCGGGATCATGCTTTATTGTCGCGTCGCCGAGAACAAGGAGCAACTGATGCGGTGTGCCGGGATTTTTCGCGTGGCCGGTGCCGGGCTTGCGGCATGGCTCGCAACGGGGCTGGTGACGCCGGACCCGGCGCACGCGCAGGCGCTCGGCAAAGTCGCGTTCGGCACCAATTGGCTCGCCGAAGGCGAGCAAGGCGGTTTCTATCAGGCGCTCGCCGACGGCACCTATCGCAAGCACGGTCTCGACGTGACCATCGTGCCGGGCGGGCCGAACGCCAACAACCGGATCCTGCTGCCGGTCGGCAAGATCGACTTCTTCCTGAGCGCCAATACGCTGCAGAGCTTCGACGCCGTCGCGCAGAACATCCCGACCGTCGAAGTCGCCGCCATGTTTCAGAAGGACCCGCAGGTCTTCATCGCGCATCCCGACCAAGGCATCGAGAAATTCACCGACCTGAAAAACCTGACGCTGTTCGTCTCGCAGGAGGGCGTCGCCAGCTATTTCCAATGGCTCAAGGCCGATTACGGTTTCAAGGACTCCCAGGTAAAACCCTACACGTTCAATGCGCAGCCGTTCCTGCTCGACAAAAAGAGCGCCATGCAGGGTTATGTGACGTCGGAGCCCTTTGCCATCGAGAAACAGGCGAAGTTCACGCCCAAAGTGTTCCTGCTCGCCGACCAGGGTTTTTCCGCCTATTCGACGCTGATCGAAACGCGCCGCGACCTGGTCGATAAGAAGCCGGATCTCGTGCAGCGCTTTGTCGATGCCTCGATCATCGGCTGGTACAATTACATCTACCACGACAATTCCGCCGGCAATGCGCTGATCAAAAGCCAGAATCCGGAAATGAGCGACGATCTGCTCGCCTATTCGGTCGCCAAGATGAAGCAATACCGCATTGTCGATTCCGGCGATGCCTCCACGCTCGGCGTCGGCGCCATGACCGATGCGCGCATGAAGGAGTTTTTCGACGAGATGGTGCGCGCCGGCGTCACCAAAGCCGGGCTCGACTACAAGAAGGGCTACACGCTGCAATTCGTCGACAAAAAAGTCGGGCTCGAACTGCGGCCGAAGCAATAGCCACATGCCTGCATCGGCCTCTTCTTCTCCCTCCGTCGTCGCCTTGCGCGGCGTCGAAAAGATTTTTCCTAACGGCACGGCGGCGCTTAAGGGCCTCGATCTCGACGTGCGGCAAGGCGAATTCTTGTCGCTCCTCGGTCCTTCGGGCTGCGGCAAATCGACGGCGCTGCGGATCATCGCGGGCTTGAGCGAGCCGAGCGCGGGCCGTGTCGCGTGGCAAGGGACGGCCGCAAATCCGGGAAGCGAAAGCCGGATCGGCTTCGTCTTCCAGGAGCCGACACTGATGCCGTGGACCACGGTTTTCAACAATGTGCTGTTGCCGCTCAAGCTCAAGGGCGCTTCCGGCGGCAAGGGCGCTTCCGGCGGCAAGCCCGATGCCAGCGTGACCGCGGCGCTCGATCGCGTCGGGCTGCAAAGCTTCGCGCAAGCCTATCCGCGCGAACTGTCCGGCGGCATGCGCATGCGCGCCTCGATCGCGCGCGCGCTCGTTACCGAGCCCGAGCTTCTTTTGATGGACGAGCCGTTCGCGGCACTCGACGAGATCACGCGCTTTAAGCTCAACAACGATCTCCTGGACGTGTGGCAGACGCTGCGCACGACCGTGGTGTTCGTCACCCATTCAGTGTTCGAATCGGTTTTCCTGTCGAGCCGCGTGGTGGTGATGGCGGCGCGGCCGGGCCGGGTCTCCGCCGAGCTTCACATCGAGGCGCCCTATCCGCGCGACCAGAATTTCCGCACTTCGGCCGAATACGCCGCGTTGTGCCGCCGGACCTCGGCGGCGCTGGCCGAGGCCATGAGTACGGAAACGGCGGCGGGTGGCAAGTCATGAGTGCCGCACCGCGCGAACATCATGATCGCATGCTGCGCATCGCGCCGCCGATCATTGTTCTGGCGCTCATTCTGCTGGCCTGGGAAATGGTCGTCCGCATCGGCAATATTCCGCCTTACGTGCTGCCGGCGCCCGGTCTCATCTTGCAAACGCTGATCGCCGACTGGTCTTTGCTCTGGCAGTCGCTTCTCGTCACGCTCATGACGACGCTGGAGGGTTTTTTGCTGGCGGCGATCGGCGGCGTTGGCCTCGCCGTGCTGTTCAATCAATTCCGGCTCCTCGAATATTCGCTCTATCCCTACGCCGTGATCCTGCAGGTGACGCCCATCGTCGCCGTCGCGCCGCTGCTCTTGATCTACCTGCCGCAACCGCTTGCCGTCTTGGTCTGCGCTTGGATCGTGGCGTTCTTTCCAGTGCTGGCGAACACCACGCTCGGTCTCAATTCCGTCGACCGCAATCTCGCCGATCTGTTTGCGCTCTACGGCGCCTCGCGCGGCCAGGTGCTGTGGCATTTGAAACTGCCGTCGGCATTGCCTTACATCCTCGGCGGCCTGCGCATCGCCGGCGGATTGTCGCTGATCGGCGCCGTGGTTGCGGAGATTGCCGCAGGCTCGGCCGGCGCCGGCTCCGGCCTCGCCTACCGGATCGCCGAATCCGGCTATCGCCTGAACATTCCGCGCATGTTCGCGGCGCTCCTCCTGCTGTCCGTCGCCGGCATCGTGATCTTTTATCTGCTGTCGCTTGCGAATTATCTGGCGCTACGCCGCTGGCACGAGAGCGCGCTGGAGCAAGAGCGCTAGGTCACGGTAACGCCATCGCCAGAGCGCGCGCGACGTGAATGGCCTCACGGCTCGCGCCGTCATGGATTTGATGCCGGCACGACGTGCCGTCGGCAACGATGAGGGCGTCGTGGGGCGCGCCGCGGACGGCAGGCAGCAAAGACAGTTCGCCCATGGCCCGCGAAACGTCGATGGTGTCGGCGTGGTAGCCAAACGCGCCGGCCATGCCACAGCAACTCGATTCGATTTTTTCGACTTCAAGTGCAGGAATGAGTTTTAGCGTCTTTTCCACTGCGGTCATTGTATCGAATGATTTTTGATGACAATGGCCGTGCAGCAATGCGCGCTTTTTCATTGGCGTCAGCGGTAAGGTGAGTTTTCCCGCCGCGGCTTCTCGCGCCAAGAATTCCTCGAATAGGAGCGCGTTGGCGGCAACTTGATGCGCCGTTTCGCTTTTCACCAGCAACGGAATTTCGTCGCGGAAACTGAACAGGCAGCTTGGTTCGAGACCGATCACCGGGATGCCTTTGCGCACAAATGGCGCGAGTGCGGCCAGCGCGCGCTCGGCCTCCAGGCGCGCTTGGTCGCTCTTGCCGACGGAGAGGAACGTGCGGCCGCAGCACAGCGGGCGTTCGCCTCGCGCCAGTGCGGCGAAATGAACCCGATAGCCGCCGGCGGCGAGCACCGCGAGCGCGGCGTCGATATTCTCGCGTTCGAAGTAACGGTTGAAGGTGTCGGCGAAAAGGACAACCTCACCTGTTACGCCACCGTTGCGCCGGGCCTGGCTCCCCCCTTTAGGCTCTTGAAAGTAATCCGGCCGCCATTTCGGCAAGCTCCGCCGCGCGCTAAAGCCCGCCATCGCCTCCGACAGTTTTGCCGCGCCCGGCACCACGTCGCGCAGGTTCAGCAGCCAATGCAGCCGCGCTGCATAAGGCGCATAATGCGGCAGATAGCCGACTAGCCGGTCGTGCAAGGACAGGCCGAATTTTTTCGCGCGCGCCCGCAAGACTTCGATCTTCATGCGCGCCATGTCGACGCCGGTCGGACATTCGCGGCGGCAGGCTTTGCAGGAGACGCAGAGTTTGAGCGTCTCGGCCATGTCATCGGAGGTCAGCGCATCCGGCCCAAGCTGGCCGGTGATGGCGAGCCGCAGCGAATTGGCGCGGCCGCGCGTCACGTCGCGCTCGTCGCGCGTCACCCGATAGCTGGGGCACATGACGCCGCCGGCAAGCGCGCGGCAGGCGCCGTTGTTGTTGCACATCTCGACCGCGCCCTGGAACCCGCCGCCCGCACCTGGATAGGCCGACCAGTCGAGCGCGGTCTTCATCTGTTCGGCGCGGTAGCCTGCGCCATAGCGGAAATTCGCGCGGTCATCGAATTTCGGCGCGCGCACGATCTTTCCGGGATTGAACAGGTTTTGCGGATCGAACCGGTCCTTCACCTCCTCGAAGGCATGCACCAGTTCGGCGCCGAACATCTTTTCGTGAAATTCCGAGCGCACGATGCCGTCGCCGTGCTCGCCGGAATGCGAGCCCTTATATTCGCGCACCATCGCAAAAGCTTCTTCGGCGATGGCGCGCATTGCGCGCACGTCCTTGTCGAGCCGCAGATTGAGCACCGGCCGCACATGCAGACAGCCGACCGCGGCATGGGCATACCAGGTGCCGCGCGTGCCGTTTCTTTCGAACACATCGGTCAGGCGCGCCGTATAGTCGGCGAGATGTTCCAAGGGCACGGCGCAATCCTCGACGAAAGAGATCGGCTTGCCCGCCTCCTTCATCGACATCATGATGTTGAGGCCCGCGGTGCGCACCTCGGTGATGGCGGCTTGCAATTTCGCGTCGAGCACTTCGACCACGCCGCCCCATTTGGCGCCGGTCTTGTCCCAGCCAATTCCGAGGTCACCGATGAGTTCCCCGAGCGCCTTGAGCCGGCGCAAATTCTCATCATCGTCTTCGGCGAATTCGACAAACAAAATCGCTTCCGGATTGCCGCGCAGGAATGCATCCACCGTCGGCTTGAACATCGCGATGTCGTGCGCCAGCCCGAGCATGGTGCGATCGATCAGTTCGACGGCGATCGGATTGAGCTTGACGATATATTGCGCCGCCGCCATCGCTTCGTGGAAGCTGCCGAAATGGCAAGCGCCGACTGCGCGGCGGCCGAGTTGCGGGGAAAGTTTCAGTTCGATGCTGGTCGAGAAGGCGAGCGTGCCTTCGGAGCCGACCAGAAGATGCGCGAGATTGATATCGTTACGCCCCGGCACCAGCGCGTCGAGATTATAGCCGCCGACGCGGCGCTGCACTTTCGGAAACCGTCGCTCGATTTCGCCGGCATCGCGCGCGGCGATGGCAAGGAGGTCACGCACCAGCGCTTGGGGCACGTTGATGCCGGCGTCGCCGATGCGGCCGAAATGCGCCTGCGTGCCGTCGGGCAGCACGGCGTCGATCGACAGCACGTTCTCGCGCGTATTGCCGTAGCGCAGCGAGCGGGCGCCGCAGGAATTATTACCCACCATGCCGCCGATGGAGGCGCGCGACGCGGTGGAAATGTCGACCGGAAACCACAGGCCGGTCGATTTCAGCTTGCGATTCAGATCGTCGAGCACGATACCCGGCTCGACCACGCAGCGGTTGTTGACGGTATCGACTTCAAGCACGTTGTTGAGGTGACGCGAGCAATCGATCACCAATGACCGATTGACCGTCTGCCCGGCCTGCGACGTGCCGCCGCCGCGCGCCGTCACCGGCGTGCCCTCTTCACGACAAATCGCGATCGCCCGATCAGCTTCCTCGATGGTGCGCGGGAGGACGACGCCGAGCGGCATGATCTGATAGTGGGATGCGTCGGTGGAATAGCGCCCACGCGTAAAGGCGTCGAAGCGCACCTCGCCGACCCGTTCGGCCTTCAGGCGGCGTTCGAGCGTGGATCGTGGAACAGGAGCCATCAATGTCCTGACGGGCGTAACGGTCATCGCGACCAGGCGAAGCTGCTGGTGGGATACCAACGCATTTCGATCCGGTCCACATCGACGAGGATTTTCGGGTCATCCGAACGGCAAACTATGATATTTCTCTTGCGCGGCAGCGATTGATCGGGGCCCAGGGCTGGACCGATGACTTCTGAGTTCATACGGCGTGCAGGGTTCACCTTTGGTGCGCTCCTGATCTACCGGCTCGGCTGCAACATTCCGTTGCCTGGCATAAATTTCGAGATGATTGAGCAGATTTTCCGGACGCAGACCGCAGGTCTAAAAGCCTTGCTGTTACCTTCTGGTGAGCGTCGTGCATCTCGCGATCCTCGCACTCGGCATCACGCCCTATATTTCGGCGGCGATCTGTTGCAGCTCGGCGGCATTTTTTTCAGCCGTCTAAGGCGTCTGCAGTCGGAGGGTGCGCGCGGCCGACAAACCCTGCGCAGGCTCACGTTCGGCCTCTCCATAGGACTAGCGGCCTTTCAGGCCTACGGCGTCGCCGCGGGGCTCGAGCAGATCAACGGTGTCCGTCATCGATCCCGGCGCCCTGTATCGGCTTTCGACAGTCGCGACCCTGACGGCCGGCACCGTATTTCTGGCCTGGCTCAGTGAGCAAATCACCGCATTCGGTCTCGGCAACGGCATCGCGCTCATACTTTTATCCGACACGACGATAGCGCTGCGCGATCCAATTGTGACCATCGCTGATCTCAACGAGCGCGGACTGCTGTCGAGCAACACTTTGCTGAGCTGGATCTGATTTGTTGGCATTAACCGGCGCCGGCACCTTGTTCTCCCCGCCCGCAATGTCCAAATCTACTATGCCAAACGTCAGATCGGCGATCGCGTGTTTGAAGGCTTGTCGTCGGCTCTGCAGATCAAGCTCAATCCTGCAGGAATTATTCCGGCCTTCCTCGCTTCGTGGGTGCTCGGCATCGCGATAACAATGCAGCCTCGTAGCGACCAGGACCTCACGTCAAGCATCTGGTACCGGGACGGCCAGTTTATTTGGTTTTGTACGCAATACTCATATTCGTCTGCACGCTTTTCTACACGGCTTACGTATTCAACCCCGAAGAAGCCGCAGAGCATCTGCAAAAGCAGGGCGGCGCGCTTCGGTCGATAGCACCCGGAGAAGCCACCGTCGCCTATCTCGATGCCGCCGTGTCGCGCGTTGCGCTGTTCGGCGCCACCTATCTCACGGTGATCTGCCTCCTGCCGGACATATTAAGGTTCTATTTGCACGTCCCGCTCTATTTGGGCGGCCTCCCATTCCTCATTCTTGTCTGTACGGCTCTCGATTTCGACCATCAAATCAGAGGTTATCTGCGCTTTTCGGGCATAGCCCGCCGTCTTAAGGACTTGACCGCAATGTCGCATTCGCTATTCAACGCCACAAGCTACCAGCCAAACTCCACAAGCCACTGGCGCCTTTCGGACATGCGCCGCCGGGGCCAAATCGCAAAGTCCGAAGGAGCTTCGACTATGCCGCAGAACACCTCGCGCGCCGCTGGGCGTCATTTCCTGCAAATTCCGGGGCCGACGCCGCTGCCCGACCGCGTGCTGCGCGCGATGGACATGCCGATCATCGATCATCGCGGTCCGGAATTCGCCAAGCTCGCCAAGCGCTGCCTCGACGGCATCAAGACGATTTTCAAGACCACCAATCCGGTCATCATCTACACCGCGACCGGCACCGGCGCGTGGGAGGCCGCTCTCGTCAACACCTTGTCGCCCGGCGACAAGGTGCTGATGGTCGAGACCGGCCAGTTCGCGACGCAATGGAAGACCATGGCGCAGAAGCTCGGCCTCACGCCGGAATTCATTCCCGGCGACTGGCGCAGCGGCGCCGACCCGGCCGTGATCGAAGAGCATCTGCGCAAGGACAAGGCGCATGAGATCAAAGCGGTCTGCGTGTTGCATAACGAAACCGCGACCGGTTGTCTCTCGCCGATCGATCCGATCCGCAAGGCGATCAATGCCGCGGGCCATCCGGCGCTGCTGATGATCGATACCATTTCGTCGCTCGCCTCGACCGACTACCGGCACGACGAATGGGGCGTCGACGTCACCGTCGGCGGCGCGCAGAAAGGTTTGATGCTGCCGCCCGGCATGTCGTTCAACGCGGTGAGCGACAAGGCGCTTGCGGCATCGAAGACCTCGAAGCTGACCAAGTCGTTCTGGGCCTGGGACGACATGCTGACGATGAACAAGCAAGGCTTTTTCCCCTACACGCCGGCGACGCAGATGCTGCAGGGTCTCGCGGTGTCGCTCGACATGCTGCACGAGGAAGGCCTCGACAATGTGTTCGCGCGCCACCACCGGCTTGCCGAGGCGACGCGGCGCGCGGTGCGGGCCTGGGGCCTCGAAATCCTCTGCCGCGATGCGAAATATTATTCGCCGACCGTCACCGCAGTGCTGCTGCCCGATGGCCACGATGCCGACGCGTTCCGGGCACTGGCGCTCGAAACCTTCAACATTTCCTACGGCGCGAGCTTCGGGCCTTACGCCAAGAAATATTTCCGCATCGGCCATCTCGGTGACGTCAATGACGGCTGGCAGATCGGCGCTCTCGCCGCGACCGAAATGGCGCTGTCGCTCGCCGGTATCCCGCACAAGAAGGGCGGCGTCCAGGCGGCGATGGACTACATGGTCTCGGCGCATTCCAGCGGCGCGCGGGTCGCGGCGGAGTAAACTTCCACCGCCGTCTCTGAAAAGATAAAGCGCCGGGTCTGCTGGACCCAGCGCTTTTTGATTCACGACAGCGGCACGCTGCCGACCTGATCCTTGAACGCCTGCCGCGACGAGATCGCGGCATACCAGCGCTCGAAATTGCGCAACGGCGGCCGGTCGGGCACGAGCTGACGATAGCGATAAGCCATGATGCCGACCGGAATGTCGCCGTAACTGAACGCATCCCCAGCAAGGTAGGCGGTCTTGCCGAGCTGTTCGTCCATCATGCTCATCGCCACCGTGGTTTTCTTTTTCCCCTCCTCGATCTCTGAGTGATTGCGCTTCTCCGGCGGCGTGCGGATCAAGCCCCAGAAAACCGGGGTGATGGCCGGGCCGGCGACCGATAACTGCCAGTCCATCCATTTGCTCGCCAGCGCGCGTGAGCGCAGGTTCGCCGGCTCGAGCACGGTCGATTTATGCTTGGCGGCGAGATAGCGCACGATGGTGTTGGATTCCCACAGCACGAAGCCGTCTTCTTCCTCGAGCGTCGGCACCAGCCCGTTCGGATTCATGGCGAGGTAGCCCGCTTCGCGGTTCTTGCCGAACGCACCGCCGACATCGATACGTTCATGCGGCAGGCCGATCTCGCCGATCGCCCACATCACCTTCTGCACGTTCGACGACGTGTTTCGCCCCCAGACTTTGATCACCTTTTCCTCCCGACGACCCCGATAATCATTCAATCAATCCGCCGCGCTTCCTCCGGCAACATGATCGGAATGCCGTCGCGGATCGGGAAAGCAAGCTTGGCCGCGCGCGAGATCAATTCCTGCTTCTCGGCGTCGTATTCCAGCGGGCATTTGGTCAGCGGGCAGACCAGAATTTCGAGAAGCTTTGGATCGACGCTGTCGGCGGGACGATCGGACATGAGTGGCTCCGGTATTTACTGCAATGGCGTGTCGCCGTTCTTACCCTTGGCAAGTTCGATCTCGGTGACGGCGACCAGGATCTCGGCGCGCGTCTTCAGGTCCGGCGCTTCGAGCATGGCCTGTTTCTCGGCGGCGTCATAGGGCGACATCATCGCCAGCGCGTTGACCAAGGCTTCGTTGGGCGCATTCTCGATGCCCTCCCAATCGGCCTTGAGATTATTGGCCTTGAGAAACGCGGTGAGCGTGCGCAGCAGCGATTTGCGGTCGACCGCGCCCTCGCCTTTGCGCGCCGTGAAATCGTCGACGAAAGGCTGATAGGTCACGCGACACTGCCGATAGGGCGTCGTGACGGCAAGCTCGTCCTCGATGCGAAAGCGCGCGATGCCGGTGAGCTGGATGAGATAGCGGCCGTCGCCGCTCTCGGTGAATTGCGTCATGCGGCCGACGCAGCCGACACGAAACAGCTGCGGTTTCTCCTTGTCGGGCCCCGGATGCGTGGGGTCCGGCTGGATCATGCCGATGAGCCGATGTGGCGAGCGCAAGGCATCGTCGGTCATCGCCAGATAGCGCGGCTCGAAAATGTTGAGCGGCATCTGTCCACGCGGCAACAGCAGCGCCCCCGGCAGCGGGAACACCGAGATCACCCCAGGCAGATCTTCCGGGCCTTTGTAGTTCGCATTCATCGGCATGCCGTACTCTATACCTCACGACGGCTCCGAAGCTTTGAAATCTTACGCGAACAAAATCGATGACAACAGCTTGCGGCCTTCGATCGTGGCTTCGTCGGTCGGCCCCCATGCGTCGAAGAACTGGACGAGCTGCTTGCGGGCGCCGTCATCGTTCCATTTGCGGTCGCGTTTGACGATGGAGATCAGGTGTTCGAGCGCATCCTGGCGTCGGCCCTTGCCGTTGAGCGCGAGCGCAAGATCGAAGCGCGCCTGGTGGTCGAGCGGATTGGCGGCGACCTTCTGCTCGAGCTCGACGACCGGCCCGAGCGTTTTGGCCTGCTCGGCGAGTTCGAGCGCGGCGCGCGCGGCGGCGACCGCGGCGTCGTTGTGCTTCGCCTCCGGAATCATCGCCAGCGTTTGCTTGGCCTGATCGAGCGCGCCGGTTTCGACATGGCTGCGCGCAAGGCCGGCGAGCGCCGGGACATTGGCGGCATCTTCGGCGAGAAGCTGCGCATAAAGCTCGGCTGCGCCCGCGGCATCGCCTTCGGCAAGCGCGCTATCTGCCGCCTTGAGCAAATCCTTCGCTTCGTCGCCGATACGGTCCTTGGTCAGCCGCTCGAGAAAAGCGACGACCTGGCTCTCCGGCAGCGCACCCATGAACCCGTCCGCCGGCTGGCCGTTGACGAAAGCGATCACCGCCGGGATCGACTGAATGCCCATCTGGCCGGGGATGGCCGGGTGGTCGTCAATGTTCATCTTGACGAGCTTCACCTTGCCCTTGGCCGCCTTCACCGACTTTTCGAGGATCGGGGTGAGCTGCTTGCATGGCCCGCACCACGGCGCCCAGAAATCGACCAGCACCGGCTGGCGCTTGGATTCCTCGATGACGTCTTTGACGAAGGCCTGTGTGGTCGTGTCCTTAATGGACGTGTCCGCGACTGCGGTTTGAGCTTCCTGCAACATGATCCTTGCCCTAATCCCCGTCTCGCCTGCGCACCGGCTGGGACATGCCCTGTTCGCCGGCTTAGATGGGAAGAAAACCGGGCAAATGCAATCGGAACCTTAGCGGGGCTCGGTCAGGACCTCGATCCGCGGCTTATGCCCGGTAGCTTCCAGGAACTTGAGCAGATCCTGCCGCGCGATCGTCGTTGTGCCGGTATTCACCAGCGGATGGAAATGGAGCACCTCATGCGCCATCAAGGCTCTGTCGAGCACCACGGTGACACGGCACGCCGTGTCGTTGATCACGGCGAACGGCGTCACCGAACCGGGCTCAACGCCGAGAAGCTCACGCATGAACTCGGCCGAACCGAACGAGAACCGGCCGCTGGCGCCGAGCAGCCGATGCAGCGATTTAAGTTCGATCGCTGTGTCCTCCTGGGCCACGACGAGAAAAGGCACCCCCTTTTTGTCGCGGATGAAGAGGTTCTTGGTATGGCCGCCCGCCGCGCCGCCACGCAGCGCCCGCCCCTCTTCGACGGTGAACACGGCTTTGTGCCACCCGGTCTGGTGCGGGATGTTCAGGTGAGCCAGATAGGCGAAGAGGTCGTCAGGCGAGGCCGGCATGTCCCGTCTTCATAGGCTTTGAGCATGATCCGGAAAAGTGGAAGCCGGTTTTCCGAAAAGATCATGCTCCAACGAAAAATCTAGCATATGGCCCCGAAAAGCCCGCTCTCGGACCAAATCCGAGCGTCTAACCGGCCATGGTTGCAAAACCGGGCCGGCTTTGGCATAGCTTGCTCGCCGCCGCTGCTGCGGTCGGCCATTACCCTTCTCGGATGCGGGTGTAGCTCAGGGGTAGAGCACAACCTTGCCAAGGTTGGGGTCGAGGGTTCGAATCCCTTCGCCCGCTCCAATTAAATCAATGAGTTAGACGAACTCTGCAAAATCGGGTTTTTCCCGGGGTAACCTTGGGGTAACAACGCTAGCGACGAGCGCGCCCCACTCGTATCAAACTTGGCCTGCCACCGTTCCGCCCGCGACCTGCGTGTGTTTCAAGAATCGCACACATAATCCTCATCCTCGCCGCACGCCGGAACAGCCTGGTATCTCGTAGGGCTCATAACAATTGAACTCGGCGCTTCAAATCCGCGCCCCTCACCAAACTTTTGTGTCCGTCCTTGAACATCTGCCAGGAGGGTAGGAAATATCGGCGATATAGTTCTGCCGTTCGCTCCGCGGCGTTGAAGCGGCCCCTGCGATGCCTGCATGGCGCAGCACGTCGTCGGCAAAATATAAGGCCACACTTCCCGGCCTCACTTGCTCCTTCAGACAACTCAGCTAGATCGCCATGCTTGAGCATTTCTGAAACGAAAATCGGAATTGATCAAGGAGGAGGACTGCCGTTCGTCGACAAATTGGCGATAGGTGGGCTCGTCCCAAACACCGAAAGCATACGCAAAGCAGTTAAAGCGAGCGATCTCACTGATGCCTTCCGAGGATCGCGATCGTATGTCCGTATTGTGCTTCGAGTAGTTGAAGCTTGGCTCGATAATCGGCCCCGGCCCGAAGCCCACTTGCTGTGTCGTGTTCTCGTCTCAGTCTTTCGTTGCCTAGCATCGTCTGATCAACCGTTTCATTGCACCCGCTCCAGCGGAATCTCAGCGAAGCGTCCGCATTTGGGTGGGTCTGTCCCTTGATTGTCATAGTATTTTCAATATCTTAACACGTAACCGGGATATCACATTGCGTAACCGGGATATGCGTGTTATCTCCACATGGCATCAAAGAAGGAATTGCTACATGGTCGCCGCCCAACAGCGCGTCAAAAAGTATCGCAGCGAAGGCGGAGCAGCGGATCTTGCCCGGGTTGAGGTGCTCGTCCCGCCATCAGCCCGCAAGGAGATTCTGGCGATCGCTTCCCGGTTGCGCGCGGAACATCGAAGCAACAAGGAGCTAAGATCTCTCTATGATGATGCGCTCCGGTCCTACCGTGTGCGCATCCTCGACAATGTCGATCTCGACCGGCTTCCCGATCTACGATCGCGCGCCGCCGTGGTCGCACGCGCCATGATCGATCGGGGTGATGCGCGTGCCTTTGCCATGGGTCGGAAGATGCTCGATCGCGTGGGCGCATTGGCAAGCTGAGATGGCACTGACTCAAATCCAAAGCGACATCCTCCGACACCTTGCAAAGAACCGCTCGGATTCGAGCTACTTGGCGGGCGGCGTGATGCTCAACAAGAATTGGCAAAGACGCTCGGATGACATCGACATCTTCCACGACAGCGACGAGGAAGTGACCGAAGCTGCGAAAGGGGACCTCGCTGTCCTCGATGCGGCGGGATACAAGACTCACACAGACTTCATCATATACGGCTGTGTCGATGCAACGGTCTCTGACGAAACGTCGTCCACCATCATCCAGTGGTTTGCCGATACGAAGCGCCGCTTCTTTCCCCTCGTGAAAGACGAAGAATGGGGCGCCCGCCTTCATCAGGCCGACCTCGCGGTGAACAAAGTGCTCGCGGCATCCGGCCGCTCAAAAGCACGAGATATCGCGGATCTGGTTGCAATCGGACACAGCTATTGTTCGCTCGGTTCTTTAGTGCTCGCTGCCGCCGGCAAGCCGCCAAACTTTTCGCCACGAAGAACCATCGACGAAATACGCCGGCACGCGCTGTCGATACCCGCTGACGAATTCGCGGCGGTGAAGGGTCTTCCCGCAGACTGGTCCGCCAGCTTTATACGCGATGAGGCACTCCGCCTGCTCGAACTGGCGGACAAATATATAATGATCGCGCCTCCCGACCTCGTGGGAATACTTGCGGTAAACAAGAACGAGGTTCCGATTGACGTGTCAGAAGACAAGCACGGCGACGCCATCCTGAGAAAAGCAACGGACGAACCGGAAGTGATGCCCGGTCCTCCGGAATTCAACGCGGTGGACTGGAATTCCAGCCATTCCTGAATCCGCCGACGCCGATAAGCCACCTTGATAACAAGAGCCTTGATCGATTCCTCAGCCTGTCTGGCCGGAACGAACCGATCTCTAACGAGCCGCCGGCCAGGACCCTCGCCAGAGGATTTGAATATGTTCGAATACTTCGAAGACCACTATGTGTGGAACATGGCCGTGAATCTAGCCCTGGCGATGGGTGGAAACATTGGCGACATCGATGACGCGTCGCGTTCACTCAGACCTTTGGCCAAGACTCGCGGCCATTCCGCAGCGGAACAATTCTACGCGGCTTGGTTGGACCTTGGGATGAAGCTCAAGCGGCTTGCGGCAAATGACGAAGCGCGTGGGCGATCGTTGAGCGCCGGAGCCAAATATCGCCGGGCATTCATCTATTTAATTCAGGCGGAGCGGATGCAGCGGCCAGATTTTGTTCCGCGTCAGCAAGCGTTCCGGGAGGCGCTCGATTGCTTTTCGCGATTTCTGGCAACTACGCAACCAAACTGCCGCCGGGTCGAAGTGCCGTATCAGAACACAACGCTGCCCGCGCTCCTCGTCGAACCGCAAATCACCGGCAGCGATTTTCCATGCATGGTTCACTTCGATGGCCTCGACGTCACCAAGGAGATCATCTACTTGCTCGGTATCCCCGATGCGCTGGCGGCGCGGGGAATTGCGACGCTCGTCGTCGACAATCCGGGCGTCGGCAAATCGCTGCGACTGAAGAAGCTCTACAATTCGCCCGAAGCAGAAATTCCGGCAAAAGCCGCCGTCGACTTTCTCCAATCGACGCCCGGCATCGATCGCGATCGGATCGGAATGATGGCGCTGTCGCTCGGCGGTTATCATGCGCCGCGCGCGGCGGCGTTTGAGCCTCGTTTCAAATGCTGCGTGGCATGGGGCGCCAATTATGACTGGGGCGAAACCCAACGGCGGCGCTATGAAGCCAAGGAACAGAGGCTGCCTGTCCCCCATTATTGGGACCATGTCGCATGGGTGTTCGGCAAATCCTCGGTCGAAGAGGTCATTGAGGTTTCCGCCAAACTGTCGCTCAAGGGTATCCTGCATCAGATCAAATGCCCGATCCTTGTGGTTCACGGCGAGAACGATCGGCAGATTCCGCTTGAGCAAGCACAACAGCTTGTCGCCGACTGCGTCTCCAGTCCCAAGGCGGAGCTTTACGTGCACACGCTTGCGGATGGCGGCGCCGAGCATTGCGGCATCGACAATGTGGCGCTGACGCGCGAAGTGATGTCCGATTGGATCGCGGAAGTGTTGGGCGGCAACACGGCGCCTTTGCGCCGCGCCGCGCAACAATAGGAGCAGCGCTGGATTTTACGCCGGTTCGGTTTTCAATTGATGTTGGCGTAGCAGAGCGCGGCCATAGTCATTGCCGTTGGGCGTGCGGACCAGTGCATGGGCATGGCGGCGATTGTAGCCGGTGTTCGGTAGCGCCACGCCGGGCTGGTGATAGAACTCAATGAATATCACCGGGCTGTGGATCCGATAATAAAACGGCGCCACCGGATCGAACTGTCCGATCCAGGCGAAGATCGTTTCGCCCAGATGTTGCTTGACTTCGTCAAGACGCAACTGCGCGTGCGCCGGCGGCAACCGGTCAGTGAAGAGTGTGATCAAACCGACCAACAAAGCTTGCTGCATGGTCGTCATGTCGCTCGTCCGCAGACCATCATAAGGTACGACGACGTTGTCCTTGAAGCCCGATGCGTAGCCGTCGAATGGCAGATCGTATCCGATCGTTGCCTTGGCACGCTGATCTGACGTCAATATATTCATGAACGCCCAGCCTTGCGCTTCTTCCTCGCGCAATACCGTAACGCCTTTGTATTTTCCGGATTCCGCCAGCACCGGCTCGGAGCCGAGCAACATCGGCGTCAACACCATCTGATCGCCGAGCACGAAACAATTGATGTTGCAGTGGTGACCGTCGATCTGCCATCCCCATGGCATGTCGGCGGAGGGAACGCCGAAAATACTGATCCAGTAGAAAAATTCGCCGAATTCGTCGGGCAGCCCGGTGAGTTCGGCAAGATGTTCATTGAGCCGCATAGCGTCGCGCGCGGTTTCATAAGCCCTGGCGCCGAGTCCTGCGCGCATGACGGCGAAGACAAGATCGCGCTGCCGTTCGCTCAGCTCTGCAAGACAGAGCCCGTGCCGCATGACGTTGCGGTGAATATTGCTCCAATGCCGCCACACCTCGCTGTGCACGGGAAAGCTCACCGCCGCGCGCTGATCCGCGTCGAGCGCCGCCAGGAACCCGTTGACGGCAGCGATCGTCGGTTGCGTTGAGACGCCGGTCGAACGCGGCGGAAACAGGTTTCGAGCTGGCTGCCCGTTCGCGGTGAGGCCCTGGAACTCCTGCTTTAATGCAAGACGCCAGCTCGCGAACAAATCCTGCAGTGGTTGCGAAAGCTTGCTTTCGTCAACCCGCGGGGGCACGCGGAGGGATCGGCGATTGAGTATTACGACATCTGTCATCGTGGGCTCTTTTACCACAGCCGAAAAAGCCTCTGGAAGGGATTTCGATGTTACACGGCTATCGCCCACGTTCGATCAGAGACGCTGCATGACGCTGCATCCGGACCATGCGGGAACGGCGATGGACAACGAGGTTTCTCACGGACATAATTTGCGAAACAGTTGCGCCGCAGTCAGGCGCGCATGAGGGAGAAACGCCGTGCAGTCTGCAACTGCCGCCCATGCGCTGAAACCGGGCATGGATCCGGCCGAGTGGAAGGTCCGTGTCGATCTCGCGGCCGCCTTTCGGCTCGCAGCGCTACAGGATTGGGATGAATTGCTGTTCGCGCACTTGTCGGCGCGCGTCCCGAACCATCCCAATCAGTTTCTGATGCACCCGGCGGCGATATTATTCGAGGAGGTCACGGCGTCGAACCTGCATAAGCTCGACGAGAACTGCAATCATGTCGAGCCGAGCGACGAGTTGCCGCACAAATTCGCCTTTCCGTTCCACAAGGGCATCTACGACGCCTATCCTCAGGCGCAATGCGTCATGCATCTGCATACCAAATACGCGACCGCCGTGGCGATGCAGGAGCAGGGGCTCATTCGCGGCAACCAATATGCGATGTGGCTTGGTTCGATCGGCTATCACGATTACGAGGGTCTGCTGTCGACGCCCGAAGAAGGCGTGCGGCTGGCGAAGAATTTCGGCAATAGTCAGATCGTCCTGCAGCGCGGTCATGGCTTCGTGTTGTGGGGCCATACCATCCACGAGGCCTATATGCTGGCGTTTCTCGTCATTCGCGCCTGCGAAACGCAGGTCCGTTCATCGGCCGGAGCGGTCAAACCCTATGTTCCGCCGCAGGCAGTACTCGACGCGACGGTCGGACAGGCCAAAATCATCACCAGCGGAAAAGAGCCGTTCAATCAAATGACCTGGCGTGCGTTGCTGCGTAAGCTCGACCGCGTCGCACCCGACTATAAGAGCTGAATTGCTCGCAACCCCGCCGGTGCGCCGCGCCCGTGTGGCGCCTGCCGCGCTACCGCATGGATTTAATGTGGAGATGAAAATGATCGCCGTGGAGCGCGTCGTCACGGAGACGGCGCTGCCGATCTATCACCGCTCGATCGACTGGGACGCGCTCTACGAGCGTTACCCGGTACCGGATGTTTTCGCCAATACCCGCTGGAAGTGGTCCGCGGACGAGATTCGCGCCTTCCAGAACGAGCAGTTTCTCGACCTGATGAAAACCGGCTGGCTAAACGGGTTCTACCGGCGCCGCTGGAAGACGGAGGGCCTTGAGCCGGGCGATATCAAGAGTATCGACGATATCGTCAAGCTGCCGATGTTCAATTCCGCCGACATAAAAAAAGACCAGGAAGAGAATCCGCCATTCGGCCTGATCAATGGCAATGTCGGCGAGATTCTAAAAACCCAGCCGTTGAAATTGCAGACGAGCGGCGGAACCACCGGCAAACCAAGGCCGACGCTCTACGCGCCGCTCGAATGGGAGCTGAACGGGCTGACCATCGCGCGTGTGTTCTACATTTGCGGGGTGCGACCGGGCGATCGACTGCAGATCCCGCACACCTGCTCGCTCGGCAACGCCGGCTGGTGCGCCTACAAGGGCGCGCATGATTACCTCGGTGCGCTGCCGATCACTACCGGCACCGGAGCTGTGACCTCATCGCGGCGACAAATCGAGATCGCGCAGGAATGGCGCACAAATGTCTGGTATGTGCGCCCCGAATACGCCACGCAACTCGCCAAGGTCGCGCGCGACGAACTCAAATTCGACGTGCGCGAACTCAAAACCAAGTTTCTCGGCTGCGGGCTTGGTCCCGACACTGAAAATACCTTCCGCAACCAGCTTGAAGAATTGTGGGGTTGCAAGGTTTATGACATGTACGGTACTCACGAGATGGGCATGGGCGCATTCGAGTGCCAGCACCAGACCGGCCTGCACTTTCACGAGGACTCGACCTTCTTCGAGATTGTCGGTGTCGAAGACAACAAGCCGGTCAAGAACGGCGACATCGGCAATATGGTGTGCACGATCTTGCATCGCCGCCAGCAGCCGATGATCCGCTTCAATCTTAGCGACCTCACCCGGGTCGTCGCCACCGACCGCTGCGAATGCGGCAGTTGCTTCCGCCGCATGCAGAAAATGCTCGGCCGCAGCGATACGATGGTGCGCATCCGCGGGGTCAGCATCTGGCCGCAGGCCTGCCTGCCGGCGATCAAGAGCGACAGCCGTACCACCGGCGAATGGCTTTGTATCGCCGAGCGCAATGTGCGTGACGGCGTCGTGCGCGACGAGATGACGGTCAAGGTCGAAGTGCGCGATGACACTCCGGGCTGGGACGGCTTGAAGGAACATATCGAGAAGCGGCTGCATTCCGATCTTGGATTGAAGCTCGAAGTCGATCTGGTGCCGGAAGACGCATTGATGGAATGGTCGAATCGCGGCCGCGAAGGCAAACCGAAGCGGATCCTCGATCACCGTTTTGAAAAGAAATAACGCGATGCGCTACTTCGACTGCCATTCGCATTTTTCCACCCGCGCCGGGTTGCATCATCGCACCGCCGAAGAGCTTGCCAATGCCGAGCGCATCTTCAAGCGCAAACGCACGTTCCAGACCGAGCAGGAGATGGCAGGCGGTTTTCGGGAGCGCAATGTGCGCAGTATCCTCGACATCTATCGGACCTGGCGGATGACGGACGAAGACGAAATCCGCGCTTCCGACGACTACGCGACAGCATTCGCGCGCAACAACCGCGATATCGTTTACGGCAACTGGCTTGCGGCCAATCCAACGATGCGTGATTTCTGGCTGAAGGAATATGAGCGCCTGGCTGCAACGAATTCGGGATTCCTCGGCTTTTGCCAGAGCCAGAACAGCCTTCGGCACCCACCCAGCGATCCGATCTGGGACCCGTTTTACAAGCTGTCTATCGAAGCGGGCGTACCGGTACTCTTGATGACAGGACTGACCGGCATAGGACAGGGCATGCCGGGCGGTATGGGCGTCGTTCTCGAAGACGGCCACCCGCGCCATGTCGATATCGTCGCCGCACGGTTCCCCGAACTCAAAATTCTCGCGGGCCGGCCGGCGTGGCCGTGGCAAGATGACATGATTGCAATCCTCCTGCACAAGGCCAATGTGCAGTACGAGGTGCATGGCTGGTCACCGAAATATTTTACACCGGCTTTGAAAAAGGAAATCGGCGGCCGTCTGCAGGACCGCATCTTGTTCGGTTGGGACTGGCCGACCTTGACGCATGAGCGGCTGGTTGAGGACTGGCGTTCGCTCGGCTATTCGAACGAAGTCTATGAAAAAATCTTTCACCGCAACGCCGAGGCATTCTTTCCCGGTGCGGCGCCACCGAAATGACGGCGATGCAAAAAGCAACAGTGCTTGCGGCAAAACTCCGGCAAATCGCCGCGGCCGATCGTGTGATGCCGGCCGAGCTCGCGGCCATGGTCGCCGAGGTCTTCGCGCATTGCGGCGTTCCGCGCGCGGACGCCGAGATCGGTGCCGAAGTCGCGGTGTGGGCACAGACGCACGGTTCGGATTCCCACGGTGCCGTCCATCTGCCGCTCTATGCGCGCGGCCTCCTTGACGGAACCATCAAGTGCAAGCCGAAGTTCTCAACCACCGCCGGGCTGCCTTGCTCCGCGGTGCTCGATGCCGATCATGGCTTGGGCCTGGTGGTCAGCCGCCGTGCCATCGACATGGCGATCGAGATCGGCAAAAAATATGGTCTCGGCGCTGTTGCAGTGCGCAATTCGAGCCATTTTGGCGCTGCCGGCTATTATTCCGAGCATGCTGCCGAACAGGGCCTGATCGGGCTTGCCTTCACTAACGCCAGCCCGGCGATTGCGCCGACTGGCGGCATCGAAGGTTTGTTCGGCACCAATCCGATCGGGGCCGCATTCCCCGTCCCGGGCGCTGATCCGATCGTCGCGGATATGGCAACCGCCATGGTGGCGCGCTCCCGCATCCGGCACGCACTGGCGGCTGGCCAGCCATCGATCCCGGAAGGCTGGGCACTCGATCCGAGCGGCCGGCCGACGACCGATCCGGCAGAGGCGGTGAAAGGCTCGATCCTGCCGATCGGTGGCCCAAAGGGCTACGCATTGTCGCTGATGGTCGAGATTTTCTGCAGCGCGCTCTCCGACGGTGAGCCGGGCTTCCAAGTGACCTACGAGAACGTGGTCAAACGGCCGAGCAACATCTGCCAGTTTTTCCTTGTGCTCGATCCGGAAGGTTTTGCCGGCAAGAGGGCTTACGGAGCGCGTATTTCCCATATCGCCGAAATGATCGGCAAGGCGAAGCCGATGGCGGATGCGCCGCCGCCGCGCTTGCCTGGCGCGCGCGGTTACGCCGTCAAGCGCAAGGTCGTCGCCGAAGGCATCGCAATGTTCGATAATCTGCGCGCGGCGCTCAAGAACGTCGCCGGAATGATCGACGCGGGACCGACGTGAAAGCCTACGAAGTCCGCGAAGCGACCGGGCTCGACGGGCTCGCCTTGAGTCGTGACCGGCCCGAGCCAATGCCGGGGCCTGGCCAGATTGTTGTGCGCATACGCGCCGCTGCGCTGAACTACCGTGACCAGGGCGTGCTTCGCGGCATCTACGGTTATACTAAATTTCCGGTGATCCCGCTATCCGACGGCGCCGGCGAAGTTGCCGCGATCGGGTCCGGCGTCACGCAATTCCAGACCGGCGATCGTGTGGCCAGCACCTTTTTTGTGAACTGGACCGGCGGCGTGATGCCGCGTGACGCCTCCCGGAATTCGCTCGGCGGTATGATCGATGGCGCGCTCACGGAGTACGCGCTGCTGAGCGAGACGGGAGCGATTAAAATTCCCGATCATCTGGATTTCGAGCAGGCGGCGACGCTGCCCTGCGCGGCCCTGACAGCCTGGAACGCGCTGGTCGAAACCGGAGGCATTAAGGCCGGCGACACTGTTGCCATTCTCGGCACGGGCGGCGTCTCGTGCTTCGGCATTGCCTTCGCGAAAATGCACAACGCCTTTGTTTTCCTTACGTCGAGCAGCGACGAAAAACTTGCCCGCGGCAAGACGCTGGGCGCCGACAAGCTCCTCAACTATCGCGCCGAGCCGGATTGGGATCAGGAGATTCTCAAACAGACAGACGGCGCGGGCGTCGATCATGTTCTCGAAGTCGGCGGCGCCGGGACTCTGGAAAGATCGATGAATGCGGTACGCCCGGGGGGATCAATCTACGTTATCGGCGCGCTTGCCGGCGCCGGATTCATCAATCCTCGTATGATCAATCGCAAAGCCATACAGTTACGCGGTATCCATGTCGGCTCGCGCGACATGTTCGCCGCGATGAACAAGGCGATCGATGTCGCCAAGTTGAAGCCGGTCATTGACCGAGTCTTCCCGTTCGAGGAGGCCAAGGGCGCTTATGCTCATCAGCAAAGCGGGCAGCACTTCGGCAAGATCGTCATCAGTGTCTGAACGTGAGACGATCGCTCAGATGCGAATTGCGGCCCTAGCGAAACAGCAGGTGTTCGATCGTGAGTGAAACCGCCGGAACATAGGTCACGATCTGCAGCGCGATCACTGCCAGAATTACGAACGGTATCAGCCCTTTATACAAGGTCTCCGACGGCGTTTTGAACAGCGCTTGAATGACGAAAATGTTCAATCCGAATGGCGGATGAAATGTACCGATCGTCAGGTTCATGACGACAATCACGCCGAAATGAATTGGATCGACGCCGAGCGAGGCGGCAACCGGCGCCAATAGCGGCGCCAACATGATCAACCCCGATGCCGGATCGAGGAAGCAGCCGATAAACAGCAGAAAAAGATTGATGACCAGCAAAACCACCCACCGTTCGGAATGCAGACTTGTGATCACCGTCACCAGCGCTTGCGCTATGCCGCTGATCGTCAATAGCCACGAATAGAGACCGGCAACCGCGACGATGATGAAGATCAGTCCGGTGAGATACATCGAACGCGCCGCGGTCTCGAATATGTCCGCGAGCGTTACTTCGCGATAGATGAAATAGCAGACGATAATGGCATAGACGCTGGCGACGCCGGCAGCCTCGGTCGGCGAGAACACACCCGAGTAAATTCCGCCGATAATCACGACGATAGCGCCTAGCGACCAGATGCCGTCGCGCGTTGCTTGCAACAGTTCCTTGACGGAAAAACGTCCGGTGTCGGCGATGCCGACTTTGACGGAATGATAATAGATGTAGGCGCCGAAGAACGATGCCAACAGGATGCATGGGCCGATGCCCGCGGTCCATAGCTGAACGATCGACGTATCGGCTGCGATGCCGTAGATGATCATCGCAATCGACGGCGGGATCAGATTGTCGAGTGCACCTTCCGAAGTGATCAGGGCTGCAGCGAAACCCTCGCTATATCCGGCTTCGCGCATGCGCGGGTAGGTCAGAGTGCCGATCGCCGCGGTCGCCGCTGTCGTCACGCCGGAGGTCGCGCCAAACAAGGCCGCAAAGCCGAGCGAGGTGAACGGAATATTGGCGCGGAAGCCGCCGATCAGGGACGAAACCCAGCGCAGCAAACGCACCGAAATGCCGCCCCGCGACATCAGACTGCCGGCAAAGACGAAAAACGGCACCGCCAGCAGCGCGTATTTATTGAGGCTGTTGAAAATGTCCTGAGCGACAACGGCCATTGGGACATCGAAAAACGCCACAAGGACCACGAGCGACGTGATCAACAGCAGAAGGAAGATCGGGAACCCGAGCAGCAGAAGTACGAAGGGCAGGATACCCATCACCCAATACATGATGTGTCCTCGCTCAATCGAACTCGCCGGTGACATATGAGCGGAAACGCACGATGGCCGCCAGCGCCATGAAGCTGAAACCGAACAAGAGAGCCGCGTGCGGGACGATCAATGGAATATTCGTTCCCGCCGTGACTCCGCTGGTCAGGTAGTGGATCTCCACCACTTTCCACGACTGCATCGCCGTATAGATAGTGCAGACAATAAGGGCGATCGCGATCGTTATTCTGACGATGCGCTGCCAGCCGGCCGGCATCCTGGAAAATACCAGGTCCATGTTGAGATGCGCACCGCGATAGGTGATCGTGCCCGCGACTAGGAACACGATCCAGATCACCGTGAAGGTCAACGCTTCTTCGGCCCAGAACACCGGCATGCCGAAAACATAGCGCCCGATGACATTGATGATATTCAGCACCACGGCAATTAGGAACAGCGTGCCGGATAACACGTGCGGAATCCTGATGAAGATAAACTCTTCGATTTTTTTTTGTCTCGACGGCGGCGTTGCGTCAGACATCTTCGCTACCCTCGCGCTTGGCACGCGCAAACCATCACAGCGTGACGCTGAGCGCCGTTAGCATCATCCGCCTCGCCTGGAAATGGTCGAAGCGCTTCACTGCGGAGAGGCTTCGGCCGGGAATGCATCGCGAGTTTATTGGTATTTCGCCGCGAGCGCCTCGGTCTTGTCGTAGAACGCCTTGAGCGTCGGATCGCTCGCGGTAACTTCAGCGCCGATCGGTTTCAACCGCTTTTCTAGCTCCGCCTGCTCGGCCGGCGACAGCGTTGCAATCTCGCCGCCGCGTTTGAGCCACACCTGGCGCAATTCCGCGACTTCATCGATTGCCGTCTGCCTTGCCCAAGGTTGCAGCTTGCGCGCTTCATCGACAATGATCTTGCTGAGGTCGGGCGGCAGTTTGTCGAGCCAAGGCTTGCTTATAGCGCCAAAGGAGACCAGCAGCGTGTCGTGGGTTTCGAGCAAGACCTTGCCGACATTTTGCAGATTGAAGTTCGTGTAGATGGACATACCGCTCATGGTGCCGTCGATGACCCCGTTCTGCAGTGAGGTGATCATTTCCGGCAGGCCCATCGGCACCGCGGTTGCCCCAAGCGCCGCCATGCGCGCCCGTTCGGCCGGCGTCGCGTTGACCCGCAGTTTCATGCCCTTGAAGTCCTCGAGCGTGCGCAACGGCTTCTTGGCGCCGAAGTAGAGCGATTCCGCGGCCACCGCCAGATTGACGCCGACAATGCCTTTCGCGTCGGCCATTTTCATCACGAAGTCATTGTATTCCGGGTCGGCGAGCACCTTGTTGGCCGTCGCCGTATCTTTGAAGAGAAAGGGAATGCTGAACACGCCAAAGCGCGTATCGACGCCGGTGAAGAAGTCGGCTGGGTTTTCGTAGCCCTCGATGGTACCGAGTTGCAGTCCTTCGATCATGGCGGCTGGGCTGCCGAGTTGGCCACCCGGATAGACTTGCACTTCGACGCGGCCGTTGGTCGCTTGCGGCAGTATCTCGGCGAGCTTGCGGCCGAATTTTTCTTGCATGTCGCCGCGCGTAACAACGGCCCATTTCAGCGTATATTGCGCAGCCGACATGGCCGCTGGCACGATCGCTATGGCCAACGGCACCGCAAGTGCAAATGGAATTGCAGCAAGAAGAGCTCGAACTCTCATAATGTCCTCCCCGGACCGCGGTCGTTGCTATTCTTACCGCTGCGCTAATTGATGCTAGCATCAACGCGAACAGAGTATCCCAGCACGGAACCCTGTCAAATATAGTGCAATGATGGAGCGCGACTTATCGCGCCCACGCGACCATGCGTCGCGTCGATAAGGAGGATGTCATGAATCTCGGGATTGTCGGACTAGGCCGCATGGGCACGGGAATGTCACACCGGCTACGCCAGCAAGGTTTTGAAGTAACGGGCTGGGATCACAACGCCGACGCGAACCGAGCCCTTGCCGCGGGCGGGTTGCGGATCGCGGCCAATCCCCGTGAGGTTGCGACGCGTTCGGAGATCGTCATCTCCATCATCACGGAAGATTACGGCGTGCGCCGCATTTTCACCGGCGCGGACGGTTTTCTCAGTGCCGATGTAAAGGGCAAACTGTTCATCGAGATGAGTACGCTGCAGCCCATGACCGGGCGCGAGCTCGCGCCGTTGGTCGATGCCGAGGGTGCGCGACTGATCGAATCGCCAGTGCTTGGGACTATTCCCCAGGTCCGGGACGGCAAACTGTTCGCGCTGGTCGGCGGCCGCGCCGAAGACCTCGACCGCGCGCGTCCCATGCTTGAAAAGATGACGCGCCGCATCGCGCATATGGGGCCCAATGGCAGCGGTTATGCGATGAAGCTTGCCGTCAATCTCGGGCTCGGCGCCTATATCCAAGCGGTGTCGGAATCGCTGGCGCTAGGTGCCAAGCAAGGCCTCACGCTCGACCAAATGCTCGACGTGTTGCAGGAGGCGCCCTATGCGAGCGGCTGGCTCAAGAGCAAGATCGACGTGCTGAAAGGTGCGCCGGCCGAAATGACGCTCGACATTCGGACTTTGCGCAAGGATCTCATGTCGGCGGTGGCGACCGGCGCGCTCACCGGCGTGCCGATGCCGTTATCGGCGGCGACGCTCGTTTCGTTGTCGGCGGCAGTGGCAGATGACTATGGATCGAGCGATCTCGCGGAATTACCAAAATTCCTGCGTGAATCTATGGTGCAGAACTTCGGCTAATCGACGGTTGACCTGACCTGGCTGGCGTCCGTCTTTATTCTTGTGGCGTTTGCGTCATAATACCGTGAGTGATGTCTGTTTTTCGCACTTAGCAGACATTGAGACGACGCCGACTGATGTCCGCTTTCAGCGGTAAAGCGGACATCGATTTAAGAGGCGTTGATGTCCACTAATGACCCACCGCGGACATCGGCGGCCCCGTTCTGCCGTGATGCACAGCGTCGCCTTTGCCTGCTAAGATTTGCGCCAACTCCGTTTGGCAGAATTCGACTGGGAGCAGCTTCACCGATCGACCATGTTGAACGGGCTAACCGACATCGCTCTGACATTCGTTGACTATCTAAACAAAGCGAACCGCAAAGCGTTTCGATTTGATCAGCTGACGCTCGAAACCTTGCGATTTAGCGAGGAGGTCGAACGCGTTTCCGGTGGGCTGGCGATTTGGAACTAAATGCCCGTCCAGGCATGGTTCCTGGCTGGTCAGTTCAGGTTCTTCCGCCAGCTGTATTCCTTTCTCTGGGTAGCGAACTCGTCGAGTTCGTCTGCGCCGCCTCCGACTTGCAGTAGCCGCAGTTAGAACAGATTTCGCCGCGGCTGCATTTGCAGGGAGTGGCTCGTCCCGGGACAACGTGCGATCCGGGTCCCGATGTCTAGATTTGAGGGTTTCGGCGCCAGCCCTACCCGGGGCCGCCTTGGTGACGATTCCTGCTTCCCGCCACACCTTGTTCGCTTTCTTGATTTCGTCCATCTCGAGACGAACGCTACTGATGATCGCGTCTACGTGTTTCTTGCTGAGCAATCCGGCTCGGACATCCACGGGTTCGCCGACATGGTAGAGGCGGCTGGCGATCATACTGAACAAGAGGGTCTCGGCAGAATAGGCCAACGTGGATTCGCTTGGGCGTTCGACACGCAACCAGCCGAAGTCCTTGTCGGTTCGCAAAAGCGCGATCGATGCCGCCGGCTCGCTGGCAGCGGATCGACGTCGAATCTTTGCGCCCCCGAATGCGATTTCGAAGAATGTTCATTCTGTCGCCGTTGCGCCTCTCCGCGTTTTTACACAATCAAGACCCAAAGCGGACATGGCAATGCCGCCGTTGATGCCTTGAAGCCGCGTGGTATGGTATGGCCGCTTTAATGTCCGCAGCAGTCGTCCCGGATGATTTTCACGCTGCGGCCGTTGTGATTTTATTGACGTGGGTCGAGTTGAGGGTCGAGCCATGCGCTTGGCTGTACGCATCGTAGTTGGCCTTCTTGCGATCCTAATGCCCGTCTCCGCAATGGCGCAATCGCTGCCGCGCACCGATACTCCTCATCGATGAGGACACTCCAATCCATCCATGGTTCCGCCATTTGATCGAGACATTTAACTCGACGGTCAAGACCGACCCTGACCATGTCTTTGTCTACGTCGAGAACCTGGGAATCATTGATGGGTTTGGCACAGAAAATTACTATAATGACCTGCGCTCTCACTTTAGTGAAAAGTATCGGGGCCACCCAATTGGCGTAATCGTTAGCCATGCCTTGCGTTCGATGCCGTATGCGTTGCGATTGCGCGACGAGCTGTGGCCCGAGACGCCGGTGATATTGGCCGGGATCCAAGAGGAAGCTCTGGCGCCTCTACGCCTTCCGCCCAATGTGACAGGGTTTACGTTTCGCCATCACTTGCAAGATTTGGTCGATACGGCGCACACGCTCATTCCAGATCTGAAACAGATTTTGCTCGTAGGGGATCGCATCGGCCCAGACAGCTGGTGGCGGCATTTCATAGAGGGCCTTCCTGCCGTTCAGGCTAGATTCGGGGTTCTCGATTTGACCGGCTTATCGGTAGCAGAATTGAGACAACGGCTTGCGAAGCTGCCCAGCAACTCCGCGGTAGTCTACACGAGTATCTCGATGGATAGTGTTACAGGAGAACGATTTGTCGGGGCTGACACCGTTCAATTCGTTTCTGAGGTTTCCAACCGCCCGACCTTTGTCGGTACTGAGGTCTCCATCGGGACAGGCAGCGTCGGCGGCCTCGTTGTCAGTGCAAGTGCGATCGGCAAGGCGGCCGCCCAACTTGCGTTGCGCGTACTCAATGGAGAAAGTGCCTCGAATATTCCGATTAGGGACGGAGATGTTGTAAAGCCGATCTTCGATTGGCGCCAGTTGCAACGGTGGGGCATCAGCGAGAGCGGATTGCCAGCCGGAAGCGAAATTCGATTCCGACCACCAACGGCATGGGAGCAGTATCGCTGGTCGATTCTTCTGATTGCTCTGGCGTTGCTGGCGCAATCATTGCTAATCGCCGGGCTTTATTATGAACGACGTCGTCGGCTCCAGGCGGAGGTTGTAGGCCGCCAAAGATTGGCGGAATTGGCCCTCGTGAACCGCCGCTCCGCTATTGGCGAAATGTCGGCATCGATCGCCCACGAAATCAGTCAACCGCTGACCGCTATCGTCGCAAACGCTGATGCCGCCTTGGTATGGCTTGCTTCGAAGACCCCCGACCTCAAGAAGGTTGTTGAGATGGTGCAATCAATAGTCGACGAGGGCTTCCGCGCTAACCAGGTAGCCGTGTCGGTCAGGGGGATGTTTAAGAAAGAAATCCCCGCTCGCAGTCTACTCGATCTCAACGACGTCATTCGCGAAGTGCTTGTGCTACTCCATGTCGAACTGGGTGGGCATGGCGTGGTGGTGAAGACCTCCTTGGGGGAGGGATTGCCGCACATACTGGCCGATCGGGTTCAGATGCAGCAGGTCATTCTCAACTTGATCAGGAATGCGGTGGAGGCCATGAGTTCGACCGCGCCGGGCGAGCGCATGTTATGGATCAGATCGATGGCAACTGACGTGGAGAATGTATCGTCGCGATCGAAGACTCCGGACCGGGAATCGATTCCGAAACGTTGGAGCATATCTTCGAACCGTTCTTCACGACCAAGGGCACAGGGATGGGAATGGGTTTGCCAATTTGCCGATCTATCGTTGAGGCCCATGGGGGGCAGCTTACCGTTGCACCAGCGAGATCGCACGGATCGATCTTTCAGATCGTTCTGCCACAGCCACGTTAGAGAGCACTGACGTCCGCTGTTGGGTTCGAAAGCGGTCATCGCAAATTGCCGCCACGTCCACTAAATGACCCAAACAGCCAAGGTTTATGCAGTTTCAGGCCGCCTTGCGCTTAGTGCCGCTCTTCGCTTTTACCAATTGCCCGTAGTCGTCTTGCGTGCGCTCCGCATAGGTCATAGCAAAAGACGCCAGCGCGCCGTCCAGCACGTCGCGTTTGCCCATATACCCCGCGAGTACGGCAGGATCAGCCGAGCGCGCATGGGCGCGCGCGAGCGTGCGCCCGCATAGGCGTCCGTACTCGCAAGTGCTTGTTCCTCAATCAGTGCACCGATCGAGCCGAGCCGACGGTTCTTCAGCTGACGCACGTAGAACTGTCGATGCGACGTGAAGTCCTCGGTCCAACCCAGGAAGATATCGTGGCGGCCTGCATGACGTCCTGTCCCTCGACCAGCTTGTCCAACAACCCGCCCTATCCCCCCAATAGGCCGCCAGTCCCCTTCGTTGGAAGTCGGTTGCGCACCCGTGCTCGTAGAAGGCCCTGTTCCGCCTCCCCTAAACAGCACACCGGAAGCCAGCAGGGCGCCGAGAGCAATCATCAGCGGTTTGCCGATGCCTCCTGGAGCAGACGATCGGATCGTGTCTTCTAGGCCGCCATGGTTTTTCTCCCATTGGGTCACGATTACGATTTTTCGTTGGTACATCAAACGCTGCGGCGGCCCGCTACTGTATTGTAAATTAGAAGAACAACGACCGAGCCTGCGATTGCGACCATCATGCTGTAGATGTTCAAGCCTGTAACGCCCGACGCCCAAACAGATCAAACAGAGAACCGCCGATGAGGGCGCCAACGATCCCAAGCACGATGTCGAGCCAGAAACCTTGTCCCTGCTTATCGACGATCTTGCTCCCGACGAAACCGGCAATCAGACCAAGTATGATCCAGCTGATGATTCCCATTGTACTGCCTCCGTGCATGCATCCGTCCAACGGACGCGATTGCTAAGAACCCAAAGTCCGACCAGTGTCGGCGATCTCATCTGGAATCGCCGTGAGCACTTTAAGTGGCCGGCTTTCACCGGTCGCGAATTAAATAATGAAAGCCTTCCATTGAAGCGACCGCCAAATAAAATCGACCGATGGCTGCATTTCGTCCAGCTGGACCTTTGTCCTACTTCACTGAGGTCTTTTCGCCACGCAGTGCATCGTATCCTCAGTGCCGGAAACGCTGGCGCTCGTTAAAAGAGCTACCGGGTGTGGAATGGACTCGCGTGCAATTGAGCCCAGGATCTTGGTGCCCAAAAATTTTTGCCGTAGGGTGCCTTCATGTCGAACTCTGATTTCACAATATCAATCGTGCTTGGCATAGGGCTGGCGGCTGCAACTGGCTTCCGGGTGTTCTTACCAATGCTCATTGTGAGCGGAGCGGCTTATACCGGCCATCTCTCACTGGACCACAACTTCGCATGGCTTGGGACGCCATCAGCATTGACAATGCTTGGTGTGGCAGCGTTCGCAGAAATCGTCGCCTTTTACATTCCAGTCGTCGACAACATGCTCGACACTTTGGCGACACCGGCCGCATTTGTCGCAGGATCGGTCGTGGCTGCGGCGGTCATGACTGACCAGCCGCCGATGGTGAAATGGACGGCTGCCGTCATTGCGGGGGGCGGTGTCGCTGGCCTCACGCAAGGCGTCACCGCAATGCTTCGGGCAAAATCGACAGTTTTAACGGGCGGCCTCGGCAACTCTGTCATCGCAACTATAGAACTTGCTGGTGCGCTCCTGCTGCCGTTTCTAGCCCTGGCGTTACCCATCGCCGCACTGATGGTGGTTATCTTGTATTTGTGGCTGGCAATTCGTCTGCTCCGGTCGCTGTTTCGAGGAACGCATCGGTTGAGAGATCGGAAATAGGTGCTGAATCCTGGCAGGACTTCGAATAACCCGCGGCCGGACGATCGAACATCCGCCGGCAATTCGTGCCGGCGGAAGATAAATTCAGCCAAGGCAAGGAAGCGACACTCAACGCCGCGAGTTTTGACTGCAGGACATCGATGCTTGGCTTCAGCACGTCGGCAGCACCGGGGATTGCGAGCACTTTGTCGAACTGTTGATTGAGTGACTGCATAGCCGGCTGACAATTCCCGCGATGATATTGCGTTGATCAGGTGACAATTGTCCCGCCACGTCACTGACCTTATTGAGTTGTGTGGTGACTTACTGAAGTTTCGATTCACTGCCGTGGCGGATGCGGCGTCCGTAATGCCAAGAGTGATGTCCGCAACCCAGCGAGGCTGTCGTTCACCTGCTTGCCCACATCAAGCCCGTCGACCATAACGCTCTGGATGGAGCTCGTGACCTGTGGGACGTGCTGGGCAACCAGCTCCACCGGCCGGTTGGCCAGGTATAGGACCAGCGCGGCTGCCGCGGCTACGGGAAGAGCCCAATAAAGCCAACTGGGCCAGCCGGACGCTGCGTCGCTCGCCTCTCTTGCAACACGAACGCCACTATCGCTGACGGTCCGTGCGGCGGACATGGCGGCGCGGGTGCCTTCGCCAGCCGCAGCAGTTGCAGTACCCACCACACCATGCATCGAGTTGAGCATGCCAGTTCCACTGAGCTGGTCGCGTAGGCTCGAAGGCAATGCCGCGGCGATATTGTCTTTCTGGGCGGAGAGCAAGCTGACGACATTGCTTGGATTAAGACCCGCAACTCCCAGCTGCTTAGCGATGGTGCCCAGAACGACCGGCGTCAATATTCCGAGCAGTGAATTGCTCGCGCCCTGGCTCATTCCAGCAACCTTGGCGACACCCGCTGCCAAGGCGGCATGGTCTTGGCCGCCAAGCAGGGACGAGAGAAAGCGCGTGCCTTTGTCGGCTACTGCGGTCTGACTGCCGCCCGCAAGTATGGCGGCAAGCTTATCGGGCGTACCGAGTTGCTGCATTGCGGCGTCGGCCAACTTCTGCGCGCCACCGGGCTGCATGGCGGCGCTGCTGAGCGCGGCCAACAGCCCGGGCACTGAAGCGCCGACGGCGGTGTTCCACTGTTCGCGCGAGGCCAATCGCGGTGGCGATGCGCCCGATCATCTCGGGTGTTAGATATTAAGACGAGTGAATGAGATTGGTTGTCATGGCGTTGTTCTCCCTAATTTTTCAAGAATTGTGAGTGAACCTGCCGGTCTGACATGCGGGGCAGTGAACGATGCTACCCATATTAGCCAGGTTCAAATTCAGCCTAGATCCATAACCCGACGTATGCGACTGGACCTAGGTCCATTGGACCAAAGGCATATACATCACGACAGAAAGATTGATCGCTGGCGACGGTTGGCAGCAAATAATCCTACCTTCGAGTAAGAAAAGTCGCTGCTGTTAGTTATAAGTCGCCGATGTCATCGCCGCGTCGCCGTATCGATCGCGTTCATGAGCACGGATTTGCGAAGCGGCTTCAGCAGGTAGGCCGCCGCACCCGCGGCGATGCATTTTTCCCGGTTGCCGGGGTCGTCATGTGCGGTAATGACGATCGTGGGAATATGGATTCCTTGGTGCGCCAGATGGCGCTGGAGATCCAAGCCGGACATCTGCGGCATTTGCAAATCGACAATCATGCACTCTGGGATAGCCGTTGCCAGCGAGCCGAGAAGCTCGCGCGCTGACTTGAATGTCTGCACTTCGCAGGACGACGTCTCGAGCAGCCGCATCAAAGCTTGACGAACAGCAACATCGTCATCGACCACGGCAATGCGAAGGTTGTTACGCGTCATCCCATGATCCAGTTCCCGATTTTGGCGAACGCGCCATTCGCCTCCGAGATTTATTCATGTCGGATACGACATAGTTCACGCCGCAATGAAAAGGTATTTTGACCCGTTAACGGTGTGCATCGATGGCGGCTCTCCACGGCTTTTCGCACCCGGTGCTCCAAGGTGGTCAGCACAATGCATCCTAGTTTTTCGAGCCGTCGGGTCGAGATGGACCAAAGTCCTGCACAGCGCTGGCTGCAATTCAGCCAAGGTGCACCTCAATTCGGGCTTCCACTGGCCGACGGCCCCCATCGCATCAATCCTGCCGATGCGACGGACGAATGCCCGCGCGTTCGGCGAAGCGAACGAGGTCCGCGACCGTTCGCACGTCGAGCTTGTGCATCATCCGTCCGCGATGCAGCTTTATTGTCTTCTCGACCGTGCCGAGGTCCGCGGCAATTTGCTTGTTGAGCCGGCCGGCAATGACGTGGGTCAGCACTTCGCGCTCGCGCGGCGTCAATGTCGCAAGTTGCAGGTTGATAGCAGTCAGGTCGCTGCGATGCGCGAAGGCCAAAACTTCTTTTTTCTCGGCAAGCGCCACGGCCGCCACCAGCTGCTCGGTTTTGACCGGCTTGGTCAGGAAATCGACGGCGCCCGCCTTCATCGCCTGGACGGATGTCGGGATATCACCGACGCCGGTAATGAAAATCACCGGTCGCGCGAAGCCGTCGGCATTCATGGCCCTTTGCAGTGCGAGGCCGTCAAGATCGGGCATCGATACGTGCAGGACCGCGCAACCGGGAATGGACCGATCATGCCGGGCGAGAAAATCGGTCGCCGAAGCAAACGCCTGAACCTCATAGCCCTTCGCGTCCAAAATCCTGGTCAAGCCCCGCAAGACGCCGGGATCGTCGTCCACGAGAAATACGACAAACCGCGCTTCGGTCATTGTGCTCCTGCCGGAACGTCAAGGCTTGAAATATCGACGTCGGTCGCAACCCATTATCGCCCGAAAGTGGCGACCCCGAAATGGGGAATCCGCACCGATGCTGGACCTAGGTCCATCTCGACTGGCCGGACAGTGCAGCCAATAACTCGTCGAGACATGCTTAAGGCCGGCCGTGCTCCGGCCGCGGAAGCAAACGATGAGTGTCTCTAGCCAGGAGATCAATCGCACGCCGATCGCCGCATCCGACGGCATGATTTGGATTCCGGGTGGCACATTCCGCATGGGATCAGATAAGCATTATCCGGAAGAAGCGCCGTCGCATCGAGTGACGGTCGGCGATTTCTGGATCGACCGCACGCCGGTGACCAATCGGAAGTTCAAGGAATTCGTCCGCGCCACCGGCCACGTGACCTTCGCGGAGACTTGTCCCGATCCGAAGAATTATCCCGGCGCGTTGCCGCACTTGATCTTCGCCGGCTCGCTGGTTTTTACGCCGCCGCCGTCATCCCGTCGATCTCAGCGACTGGAGTTAATGGTGGACGTTGCTGAAGGGCGCGAATTGGCGTCGCCCCTACGGTCCGAAGAGCAACATCAACGCGCTCGACAATCATCCCGTCGTGCATGTCGCCTATGCCGACGCCCTGGCCTACGCCAACTGGGCCGACAAGGAATTGCCGACCGAGGCGGAATGGGAATTCGCCGCACGCGGCGGCCTCGACGGCGCCGAATTCGCCTGGGGCGACGAGTTCACGCCCGGCGGAAAACATCGCGCCAATACCTGGCAGGGCAATTTCCCGAACGAGAACCGTTGCGAGGACGGCTTCGAGCGCACGTCGCCCGTCTTGACCTTTCCGGCCAACGGCTACGGCGTCTACGACATGATCGGCAATGTCTGGGAGTGGACGACCGATTGGTACGCGCCGAAGCACGAAGCCGACGCCAAGAAGGCGTGCTGCATCCCGCAAAATCCGCGCGGCGGGCGAGAGGACGCAAGCTACGACCTGAACCAGCCGGAAACCAAAATTCCGCGCAAGGTCATTAAAGGCGGCTCGCACTTGTGCGCGCCGAATTACTGCCGCCGCTATCGGCCGGCCGCGCGCCACGCCGAACCGGTCGACACCTCGACCAGCCATGTCGGATTTCGATGTGTCGTGAGAAAAATCTGAAAGCGCAGTGAAGTTTCAACAGGGAGAAAATCATGGGCGACCGTGAAAACGACCGCAAGACCGCGAAACAATCATCGGATCAGCAGGTAAGCCGGCGCAATATGCTGCTTGCCGGAACGACGCTGGCCGCCGCGTCGGCGCTAACCTCGGCGGCGCCGGTCAGAACCGCGCAGGCGCAGCAGGCGGCGGCCCCGGCAACCGGTAAGCCGAATATCATTTTTATCGTGTCCGATGACTTCGGCTACGGCGACTTCGGCGCCTATCTGGGCGGCGAAGCCCGCGGCATGCCAACGCCGAACATCGATCGTCTCGCAGCCGAAGGCATGATGTTCCTGTCGTTCTACGCCCAGCCGAGCTGCACGCCCGGCCGCGCCGCCATGCAGACCGGCCGCATCCCCAATCGCAGCGGCATGACCACGGTTGCGTTCCAGGGACAAGGTGGGGGATTGCCGAAGGCCGAATGGACCCTTGGCTCGGTGCTAAAGACCGCCGGCTATAAAACCTTTTTCGCCGGCAAATGGCATCTCGGCGAAGCCGACTACGCGCTACCCAATGCGCAGGGCTACGACGAGATGAAATATTGCGGCCTCTATCATCTCAATGCCTACACCTATGCTGACCCGACCTGGTTTCCCGACATGAGCGCCGAACAGCGCGCCATGTTCGCGCGCGTGACCAAAGGCGCGATGTCGGGCAATGCCGGCGAGGCTCCGCACGAGGACTTCAAGATCGATGGACAGTACGTCAACACGCCTGACAAGGGCGTCGTCGGCATTCCGTTCTTTGACGAATATGTCGTGAAGGCGTCACTCGACTATCTCGACCGCAATACCAAATCGGCGACGCCGTTCTTCATGAACATCAATTTCATGAAGGTGCACCAGCCGAACATGCCGGCCCCGGAGTTCGAGCATAAGTCGATGTCGAAATCGAAATATGCCGACTCGGTGGTGGAGAACGACACGCGCATCGGCCGCATCATGGACAAGGTCCGCGCACTCGGTCTCGATAAGAACACTTACGTGTTCTGGACTACCGATAACGGCGCCTGGCAGGACGTTTACCCTGATGCGGGCTATACGCCGTTCCGTGGTACGAAGGGGACGGTGCGCGAAGGTGGCGTCCGCGTTCCGTCAATCGCGTGGGGTCCAAAAATCAAGGCGAATACCAAGAATTCGGAAATCCTTGGCGGCCTCGATTACATGGCGACTTTTGCCGCGCTGGGCGGAGCCAAGCTGCCGGACAAGGACCGCGAGGGCCAGCCGATCATATTCGACAGCATGGACATGACACCGGTGCTGTTCGGCACCGCCAAGTCGCCACGAACCTCGTGGTTTTATTTCACGGAGAACGAACTCACGCCGGGCGCGGCGCGGGTCAACAATTTCAAGGCCGTATTCAACCTGCGCGGCGATGACGGCGTCAAGACCGGCGGACTCGCAGTGGATTCGAACCTAGGCTGGAAGGGCCCTGAGTCCTATGTCGCCACAGTTCCGCAGGTGTTCGATTTATGGCAGGACCCACAGGAGCGCTACGATATCTTCATGAACAACTACACAGAGCACACCTGGGTCCTGGTGACGATCAGCGATGCGATCAAGAATTTGATGAAGACCTACGTGCAATATCCGCCGCGCAAATTGCAAAGCGAGACATACGCCGGGCCGATTACGATCACGCAATACGAGCACTTCCAGTTCATCCGCGATCAGCTTGCCAAGGAAGGCATCAGCATTCCGCTGCCGACCGGGAACTGACGCAGGAGTGCTGCAACAAAAGTGGACGCCCCAATGGGGCGTCCGCCGATGCAATTTACGCGCGCACGAAGCCGTGGAACTACGCATGGCACCCGCGAGCTTGAGTTACGCCAGCAGAACGGAGCCCACATGATGCGCACGACTCGCAAAGTGATGGCAGGCGGAGCACTGCTCGCCGCGATTTTCACAGCCACCGCAGGTGTGGCCCAGGATGGAACTGAAACACTTGGCGGGCAGCCGCCGGCGGGCGCGGCTACCTCGGTCAAGGACTTCGACTACCAGATAAAATACCAGCGATGCGAGGCCGTGTTGTGGAACATGCGCGCCATCGCGATATAAGCTTCCGCCGCGCGGCAATCGATAAGCTCGGTGCCAAGGACAACGACATCGTCGCGTACTCCGCTCCCGCGACACCCAAACTCGAAGCCATCACCGCCAACAGCACGACGCCCTACATCAGTGCTTTTACGGACCCCAGCCGATCTTGTTGACCGGTGCGCGATAGCTTGTGTACGGATGGCTCGATCACGATTGCGGTCCAAAACGAGCAACCCAATCAGGCCGCAGGCGTGAACTGGTTACCGGCGCCGAAGGGAGACTTTTACGTGATCCTGCGCCTCTATCAGCCAAGCAACGACATACTGGATGGAACTTACCAGTTGCCGCAGACGGCGCGGGTAAATTGACTTCCGCTCGGCTTCCCCCGCGTCAGCGTGTTCAGTAAATAGGAGGCCTTCATGACTGTAACCATAACGAGCATTCGCACTGTTTTTGTCGCCGTTATCCTGGGCTATCTCCTTGTCGGCATGTGGATACAACACGATTCCGACGCTCCAGGAGCAGGCTAAGGCGCGCTGGTCAGATGTGCAGAACCAGTATCAACGCCGTTCCGATCTCATTCCCAATCTGGTGTCTACGGTCCAGGGCTACGCCGCGCAGGAAAAGAACGTCCTCACGGCTGTCGTTGAGGCGCGAGCCAAGGCGACACAGATTAAGCTCGATGCCTCCGATCTTACCGATCCCGATAAGCTAAAGGCGTTCCAGGACGCGCAGAACCAATTGACGGGTGCGCTCGGCCGGCTGTTGGCGGTAAAGGAGAACTATCCAGATCTCAAATCCAACGCCAACTTCTTAGCATTGCAATCGCAGCTCGAAGGCACCGAGAACCGAATTGCGGTGGCGCGGCGCGACTATATCGACGCAATGCGCGCCTTCAATACCGCGCTGCGCACCTTTCCGACCGTCATCTGGGCAAAGACGGCCTTCTCCAGCGAGAAGCCAATGGCGGAATTCGCGGCGAACGAAGGGTCGCAAACGCCACCGCAGGTAAAATTTTAACGCGCCGACGCAACTCATAGGCGCTTAAATGACTGCAGGCTGCCACTCTTCCGTTCCGATAAGGGGGTGCGCTCGTTTTGTCACCGCGCTCGTCGGGTTGCTCTGCGCAAGCCTTGTTTCTTTTGCCGCTAATTTTCCCGCGCTGACGGACCGGATCGTCGATCAGGCGAATGTCATCTCGGCCGATACGCGAAACGCAATCGAAACGAAACTTGCTGATCTCGAAAACAAATCCGGAATTCAACTCGTTGTCGCCACGGTCACATCGCTCGATGGCGAGGAGATCGAGCCTTACGCCAACGAGCTGTTCCGCAGCTGGAAGCTCGGCGAAAAGACAAAAAACAATGGTGTCCTGCTGCTCGTCGCGCCAAAGGAGCGGCGAGTGCGCATCGAAGTCGGGTACGGACTCGAGGGTACGCTTACTGACGCGCTATCGAATGTCATTATCACCAACGCTATAGTACCGCGTTTTAAGACAGGCGATTTCGGCGGTGGCATAGCGCGAGGCGTTGACGACATAATTGCGGTGTTGACAACCGACGCCTCGGAATGGCAGCAACGCCCATCGCTGCGGCTAGACGATCAACAAGCCACCGATCCGATGGAGTGGCTTCTAATCGCGGGGCTGATCGCCCTCGTTACTTTGCTCATTTTATCGCCAGGCTTTCGCTGGTTCTTCCTGAATGTGGCACTCAATCTTCTCCTCAATTCAGGAGGTTCACGTGGCGGTGGCGGATTTTCGAGCGGCGGCGGTTTCTCAGGCGGAGGAGGCTCATCAGGTGGTGGCGGGGCATCGGGAAATTGGTGATGAATATTTCAGAACAGGACCGCAAGCGCATTTCGACAGCAATCCGCCTCGCTGAGGCCAAGACGTCGGGCGAGATAGTCTGCGTGCTGGCTCAAGCTTCTTCTGACACGACGGCACTTTCGATTCTCGTCGCGGCATTATTTTCTCTGGTACTCCCATGGCTGCTCGTGGCCTTTACGGCGATGTCTGTCCACCGGATTCTGTCGTTGCAAGCCATCACATTTTTTGCACTATCCGTGCTGCTCTGTCTGCGATCAGTGCGGACCGCGCTAATGCCGCGTGCTGCGCGCCGCGCGGTTGCTCATCGTGTTGCCATGGAACAGTTTACGATTCGCGGTATAGCGCGAAAGAAAGAGCGCAGCGGCATTCTGATTTTTGTCTCACTCGCGGAACGGTATGCGCGCATCGTCGCCGACGAGGGTATCGCCGCCCGTGTACCGCAGTCAGAGTGGCAGGAAGCCATCGACGTGCTTGTCGCGCACACAAAAGTCGGCCATATAGCCGACGGATTTATTTCGGCAATTGGGAAATGCGGAAACGTGCTCGCGACAAATTTTCCACGGTCGGACACTAGCCGCGATGAGCTGCCAGATCAGATCTATTTAATTTGAAATTTGCCGCAACGCGTTCGACATAAATCGGCTTCTGGGGGCGGATGCGTCAATCACGATCTGACCGCACTATCCCCGAATGCACAATCATCCGCGATCACGGATTACTGCAGTGCGAAGCGGTGCTGATGGCCATAGCGACCGATTTTGCTCTGCAACGAAATGTCCGCTCTGCGCGTACTTACGCCGTCAGCGTGATGATTTGTTTCTAACAATGGCTAACGGTCTGTGACCTTGCCAAGGTTGCGGTCGAGGGTTCGAATCCCTTCTCGCGCTCCAGAATTCAAAATCGAACAGGTAAGCGCAGGGTGGGCTAAGGCGCCAACGGGTCCGGCCCGAAGTGGCCGGCCCGATGACAAGCTCCGCGCCGTGCCCACGTCTGCATCCTCCATGGCCTAAACACCATGCTTTGGGTGAATCTTGCTGGAATGCCCACCCAATCCCTGGGAATCGGCGATACCAGCTAGCGCCAAGTCTTCCGGATAACAGAATATCCGCTTGGCTTCTCGGTCAAGCAAACTTAGCTCGCGCCGTAGCCCGTCCTGACGATGGCTTGGCAAGGTCTCTTCGAGATTTTCGATCATCGCCCGCAGGCGTCTTATGATCTGGAGGTTGTTCGCCCCGCAGGCCCGTAGCTCGCTGAATGCTAGATGGACGAAGTCATCCCAATTCGGTGTCCGGAAAATGACGCGCAGTTGCCCTGGGGCGTTTAAGAGTTCATCGGTCCGAAGATGACGCTTGCCGACCGATCGGAGCATCCGATGGAGTTGGTCAATTGCCAGCACAGCAGTGGTGGGATCGTTTATCGCGCTTGATAGTGCTTTAAGCGCAATATCGATCACAATGCGAAACGCGAAGGTCGGATCTTGCTCCATGGTTCGCTCGGACCCGAACGCGATTGCAGTACGCAATATTTCGTCGTCAACTGCGCGCGCGCCGCCATAAAGGTTGAATAGCGGCTCATCCACGGCGACGAAGTCACCGACTTGGGGAGCGAGTTCGATCACCCCATCCGCCGTTTCGGCAGCGGCCATCAAAGTCTCGAGATTGGCTGCGAGAACTATGCCGGAACTTCCCCGATGATGGACAACCCGGTCCGGCCGACCAAGCGTTTCGCGTTGGCTGGGTGGGGTGCCCGGTCCAAGACTAAGGTCGGGATATACGCTCTCGATGACTTTCAGCCCTTCATTTCCGACTCGCGTCAGAATCGAGACTGGACGCAACAATCTCGATGCGTAATCGATCAAAAAAAGAAAGGCTGCAAAGCATAAAGAAGAAAGCACCGCGGCAATAAACAACGGCAGTTGGTACACCTTTGTTTCGAGGCGATTCTGGGCGCCCAGCGCAAACAAAAATGTGAAGATGAATAAGCCGACGGTGTACTTAACAACATTGTTGCGGAGCAATGTCGTTGCGATGATTCTGGGCGTTAGCTGACCGCTCGCGATTTGGAGAGCAACCAGCAAGGAGCCAAATGTAAACACGACGAAGGACAGTGTTGACGTTACAGTTGCTTGAAGCAGCGCTTCGGCGCCGCGCACACCGAAGCCCAAAAAGGTCCACTGCAGGCGGGGGTCCAGCCAATGGGCGAGCCGCGTCGCAACCATGGCAATCGGGATGGCGATTATGGGAACGATCCAAAGTGAGGATCTCAACGAATGTCTGAGGTGGTAAAGATGGCTCCAGTACATCTGCCCCTCCCAAAGTTTTGCAGCGTGCTTGGCAAGGTCAAGCAGCCCTCGATCCAGATCAAACGCCTCGCTCATTCGCCGAGCTAAAATTAAGCATTGTAGTTTTGATTATAGGCGAGATAATTAAGGGTGGGATAGCTGGGCAACGTGGCGCCTCACAATGACCGAGCAAAGAACCCTTACGCGAGCGAACCTAAAAACTCCCAGGGCTGCTGCAATTGCCGGAATAGTTTTTTCAGTCATTCTCATTCTGGTCTTTTGGCTTTTAAGGATCTCGGTGCCCGACGATCCACAAGAACCGGGATCATGGCTCAAATCCGAGTCGAGTACGGTCGCCCTCGCCGTCAACCTTGTCCCATTCGCAGGAATTGCGTTCCTGTGGTTCATTGGCGCCTTGCGTGATCGTCTCAGTGAGCGCGAGGACAAATTTTTTGCGACCGTGTTCTTCGGTAGCGGTCTGTTATTTTTAGCAATGCTGTTTGTGGCAGCGGCGACAGCGGGTTCGCTCATCATTTCGTTTGAAGCCGCACCGGCACAACTGATCAACTCCGCCACATTTCACTATGCCCGGGCCACGGCGTATAGCTTGATGACTATCTATACCATCAAAATGGCCGGCGTATTTATGATCACGACCTCGACAATTGCAATCTACACGGGGTTTGCACCACGCTGGCTGGCGATGCTTGGTTATACACTATCTCTGCTACTTTTGTTCGGGAGTTATTTCCTGAGCTGGAGCTTTATCGTCTTTCCATTATGGGTGCTTGTGATGAGCGTCTACATTCTTTTTTATGATCCGAGTTGGACGTCCGGCAGCGATCGGCCGTAACCGCGGCTGCATTGCAATGACGTGCACGTGCGGCGCTTCCTTTTGCTCTATACGGCAGTCACGATCACACACTTGTACTGACGCATCGCATAGAGGCACACGGCCGGCATGGAGCAAGAAGACCGCTATTGGCGGCGCAATCTCGCCGTAAGCCTCATCGGCTCGTTCACCACCATCGTCGCAATGACGATCTTGCTGCCGTTCTTGCCGCTTTATATCGGGGAGCTCGGGGTCACCGATCAGGCGGCGATCGCGCAATGGTCGGGCGTCGCCTATGGCGCCACCTTCTTTGCCGCGGCGTTGGTTGCGCCGCTGTGGGGGCGGCTCGCCGACCGCTATGGCCGCAAGCTCATGCTGGTGCGCGCGAGCCTCGGCATGGCGCTCGCCATGTCGCTGATGGGCATGGCGCGCAATGTGTGGGAACTGGTCGGCTTGCGTTTGTTCGCGGGCTTCGCCGGCGGTTATTCGTCGGCCGCGACCATTCTGGTCGCGACCCAAACGCCGAGACAGCGCTCGGGCTGGGCGCTCGGCATGCTGATGTCCGGTATCATGGCCGGCAGTCTCGTCGGCCCCTTGATCGGCGGCACGCTGCCGCCGCTGATCGGCATTCGCGCAACATTCTGGTGCGCCGGCGGCCTCATCTTCCTCGCGTTCCTGGCGACGACTTTCATTATCAAGGAAGAGAAGCGGTCGGCGCTGACGAAGCAGGCGGCGGTCGAGGCGAGCTGGTCGCAGATTCCGGATCGGCGGCCGGTCATCGCCATGCTGGCGATGGGCATGCTGCTCACTTTCGCCAATATGTCGATCGAGCCGATCATCACGCTCTATGTCGGACAGTTTGTCGATGCGTCGCGGGTGACCTTCGTGTCCGGCCTGACGATGTCTGCGGCAGCGCTCGGCAGCATTCTGTCGGCGTCGCGGCTCGGCAAACTCGCCGACCGTGTCGGGCACTGGCAAGTGATCATCGTAACGCTTGCGATCTCTGCGTTGCTCCTGATCCCGCAGGCCTTCGTCACCGCCGGCTGGCAGCTCGTGGTCTTGCGCTTTTTCATGGGGCTGGCCTTGGGCGGCTTGATGCCTTGCGTCACCAGCATCATCCGCCACAGCGTTCCCGACACCGTCGTCGGCCGCGTGCTGGGCTACGCGACGTCGTCGAACTTTGTCGGGCAGGTCGCCGGTCCTCTGCTGGGCGGCTTCGTCGGCGGCCATATCGGCATGCGCGCGGTGTTCCTCGGCACCGGCCTGCTGATGGGGCTCGGTGCCACCTATGCGTGGATCGCACGACCGCACCACCCGTGATTGCCTCGGCATTGTGCGATGGATGGGCTAGATTGAACGCCAAAATAAACATGCGCCGGCGAAAAGGCGCACAAAAACACACGAAAGAGAGCCATCATTCGTCCGGACCCGATGCGATTAAGCCTGCTGTGGCTCGCCGGCGCATGCTTGCGATTGACCGTCTTGGCAATTCCGCCGGTCATCCCGCAGCTGCACGCCGATCTGCATTTGTCCGAAACCGACATCGGCTGGCTGTTGGGCCTGCCGCCGATGTTGTTTGCCATCGCGGCTGTGCCCGGCGCGCTGCTGATCGCGCGTTTCGGCATCTTGCCGGCCTTGGTGATGGGCTTGCTGATCAATGCCTTCGGCTCGGCGGCGCGCGCGGTCTATCCCGACGCGATCTCGCTCTACGTCTCGACCATCGTCATGGCGGCGGGCGTTTCGATCATGCAGCCGGCATTGCCGCCTCTGGTGCGGACCTGGTTTCCGCAACGCGTCGGCTTCGCCACCGCGGTTTACACCAACGGGCTCTTGATCGGCGAGACGCTCGCCGTAGCACTCACCATTCCGCTCGTGCTGCCCCTGGTCGACAACAGTTGGCGGCTGAGCTTTGTCGTCTGGTCGGCGCCGGTCTTGCTGACGGCTTTGCTCGTCGTCCTTTACGTGGCGTTGCGCGCCGGCGCGCAGACCGCGGCCGTCGCAACCAACCGCCGCTGGTGGCCGGATTGGCGGCAGCCGCTGATCTGGCGGCTCGGTCTGATCCTCGGCAGCATCAACGCGATGTATTTCGTCACCAATGCCTTCCTGCCGGACTATGTCACCGCCGCCGGCCGCCCCGATCTGATCAGCCAATCGCTGACCGCGCTCAATCTCTGCCAGTTGCCCGCCTCTTTCATCATGCTTCCTTTGGCCGGGAGGTTGGTGAAGCAGCCTTGGGCCTATCGCGTCACGGGCGCGCTCGCCGCCCTATCTGTCATCGGCATGATGACGATGACGGGCGGCTGGATCGTCTTTTGGTCGGGCGTGCTCGGCTTCGTCACCGCCGCGGTGCTCACCCTCGTCTTGGCGCTGCCGTCGGTGCTCGGCGCACCGGACGATGTCCATCGCACCTCCGCCGGCATGTTCACCATCAGCTACAGCGTCGCGATGCTGCTGTCGGTGAGCGGCGGCTGGTTGTGGGATTTCACGCACATGCCGGTAGCCGGGCTGGCGCCGGCCGCGGTTTGCGGGCTTGTCATCGCGCTGTTGGCCTCGACGGTGCGCCGCGCCGGCCAGTTATCGTCCGCAACTTAATTGCCGATCGCCAGCGCGCCATGGGTCCGCGGATCGGCGGCGCCCATGATGCCTTTCGGCGTGATCATGATCGAATTCGCCGAGGTGAACGGCCGCTGCACAACGACTTTGTCACCGAGCGCTTGCAGCGTGGCGACGAGTTCCGGCGGCAGCGCGGGCTCAACATGACTTGATCCGGCATCCATTGATTATGCACCCGCGGCGCCGACACCGCGCTCGCAATATCCATGTTGCGATCGATCACGTCGACGATGATTTGCAAAACGGTGGTGATGATGCGGCTGCCGCCCGGCGAGCCGGTGATGAGGAACGGCTTGCCGTCCTTGAGCACAATGGTCGGCGACATCGACGACAGCGGCCGCTTGCCTGGGCCGGGCTCGTTGGCCTCGGCGCCGAGAAGCCCGTAGGCGTTCGGCGAGTCGGGTTTGGCGGCGAAATCGTCGAGCTCGTTGTTGAGCAGGACACCGGTGCCTTGCGCGACCAGACCGGTGCCGAAGCTGAAATTGAGCGTGTAGGTGTTGGACACCGCGTTGCCGAAACGGTCGACCACCGAGAAATGCGTGGTGTTGTGGCCTTCGTGGTCGGCAACGCCGCCGGCGCGGATCTCGCTTGCCGGCGTTGCATGCCCGGAAACGATGGTGGCGCGCCATGCCGCGGCATAATCTTTGGACGTCAGGCGCGCGACCGGATTTTGCACCTTCTCGGGATCGCCGAGAAACAGCGCTCGATCGGCATAGGCGCGTTTCATCGCTTCGATCAGATAATGCAGTTGCTGCGCCCGGTCGGCATGCGCGAGGTCGAAGCCTTCGAGAATGTTGAGCATCTCGATCAGTTCGACGCCGCCCGAGGACGGCGGCGGCATCGAGACGATGTCGTAGCCGCGATAGGTGCCGCGCACCGGCTCGCGTTCGATGGCGCTATAGTCCCGCAGATCGTCGACCGTCATCACGCCGCCTGCGGCCTGGACGGCCGCGGCGATTTGGTCGGCGATCGGCCCCTCATAGAACGCGCTCGGGCCCTCACGCGCGATCGCTTGCAGCGTCTCCGCGAGATCGCCCTGGACCAGACGGTCGCCGGACGACAGAGGAGTGCCGTCGGCTTTGAAGAAAATCTTCGCCGTCGAGGGCCAGCGCGCCATCCGCGCCCGCTCGTTGGGCAGCGCCTCCGCCCTGTCGTCGGCGAAGGTGAAGCCGTCGCGGGCCATGGCGACGGCGGGCGCGATCAAATCGGCCAGCTTGAAACGGCCGGAGCCGTATTTGTCCTCGGCCAAAGCGAGGCCGGCGACGGTGCCGGGCACGCCGATGGCCAACGCGGAATCGCGCGATTTCTGCGGATCGGCATTGCCTTGCGCATCGAGAAAGCTTTTGGCGTTGATCGCGGCCGGCGCAGTCTCGCGATAATCGATGGTGGTATCGTCGCCATTGGCGAGGTGGATCACCATGAAGCCGCCGCCGCCGAGATTGCCGGCGCGCGGATAGCTGACGGCCATGGCAAAGCCGACCGCCACCGCGGCATCCACCGCATTGCCGCCGCGTTGCAGAATGTCGTTGCCGATGCGGGCCGCGCGCGCCTCTTGCGCCACCACCATGCCGTTTTGCGCGAGCACGCCTTGCGCAGGCAGGATTTGCCCGGGCTGGATTTGGCTGTCCTGCGCCGGCGCAATGACGGGAAAGACCAGACCCCAGATCAGCGCGGCAATGAGCGCGGGAGAGCAGAAGCGACGCGGCAAAATTTTCAAATTCGGCATCGCTCCGATTTGCGGCTGATTTCTAAAACTGGGTGTTCACAGCATGGATGGCAAGACACGATCCGGCGGGCGGTGCCCGTCGAGGAATGTTTTGATATTGACGATCACCTTCTCGCCCATGTCGACGCGGCCTTCGATCGTGGCCGAAGCGAGGTGCGGCAGCAGCACGACTTTGCCGGCGCGCGCGAGCTTGACGAGTTTCGGGCTGACCGCCGGCTCGTGCTCGAACACGTCGAGGCCGGCGCCGGCGATTTCCTCGCTCTCGATCAGCCGCGCCAGCGCGTTCTCGTCGATCACTTCGCCGCGCGCGGTGTTGACGATATAGGCGTCGGGACGCACCAGCTTGAGCCGGCGCGCCGAGAGCAGATGATAGGTCGCCGGCGTGTGCGGACAATTGATCGAGATGATGTCCATGCGGGCGAGCATTTGATCGAGGCTCTCCCAATAGGTCGCGTGCAATTCTTCTTCGATCTCCGCCGCAACGCGGCGGCGGTCGTGATAATGAATCTTCAGGCCGAACGCCTGGGCGCGGCGCGCCACCGCCTGGCCGATGCGGCCGAGCCCAACGATGCCGAGGCGCTTCCCCCAAATGCGGTGGCCGAGCATCCAGGTCGGGCTCCAGCCGGTCCATTCACGGTCGCCGGTGAGCACCTGCGAACCCTCGGCCAAGCGCCGCGGCACCGCGAGGATCAGCGCCATGGTCATGTCGGCGGTGTCCTCGGTGAGCACGCCCGGCGTATTGGTCACGGTGATGCCGCGCTGCACCGCGGTCGCCACGTCGATATTGTCGACGCCGTTGCCGAAATTGGCGATCAGCTTGAGCTTTTCGCCGGACTGGCTGAGCACCGACTTGTCGATGTGATCGGTGACAGTCGGCACGATGACGTCCGCAGTCTTGACCGCCTGGATCAATTCGGCCTGGCTCAGCGGCTTGTCGTCGGAATTGAGCCGCGCGTCGAACAGTTCGCGCATGCGCATCTCGACGCTGTCCGGCAGGCGGCGGGTGACCACGACCAGCGGCTTTTTGGGCGATGCCATCCCCTGCCTCTTGCGCAGCCGTTGCGCTGCCTCGTACGCCGTCTCTCGCGCGACCGGCCTCGCCACAACTGTTGCAATTTGGCTTCAAAAATCAGCCGTCTGCAACACTGGGCCAGCCGGTATCCGCCCGTTCAGTTGTCCTTAACCCCCCTCGCCGACACTGCGGCCGGGAGGCGGTTCCTTAAAATCTCTCTAGCAGATGGCCGCGCTTCCCACAAAGCGCGCCGGGGCTCCCGGCGTGGCGCATTGATAACGGGTTTGGGGCGTGTCGCGATGAATTTGCGACGGGGAAAGCCGGCTGATTTGGTGTTGCGGTTGGTGTTGCGGGCGGCGGTTTCGTTCCTGCTCGCGCTGACCTGCGTCACAGCGACCGCCTGGGCCGGCGGCGATCCGACCAGCGGGTTGCCGGTTCCACGCTTTGTCAGCCTCAAGGCCGACCGCGTCGCCGTGCGCGGCGGTCCGGACAAGGATCACGACGTCTCCTGGATCTATACCCGCGCCGGCTGGCCGGTCGAAATCACCGCCGAATTCGAGAACTGGCGCCGCATCCGCGATTCCGACGGCTCGGAGGGCTGGGTCTACCACTCGCTGTTGTCCGGCAAGCGCACCGCCTCGGTGCAGATGAAAGCGAAAACCGATCTGGCCCAGCTCTACGCCAAGCCCGACGACAAGAGCGCGGTGACGGCGCAATTGCAGGTCGGCGTGCTCGGCACGGTCAAGCGCTGCACCGGCACCTGGTGCCAATTTGCCGGCGACGGCTTTGACGGCTGGATCGCGCAGAACGAGCTGTGGGGCGTCTATCCGAACGAGAAGTTCGAGTAAGACGCCCGAGCCCAGCCCGTCATTGCGACTCCAAGAGCGCAATCAATCCCTTCAGGATTTCTGTCGGCGCCGGCGGGCAGCCGCGGATGTGCAGGTCGACCGGTACGACATTGCCAACTCCGCCAACGACGGCGTAACTGCCGGCAAAAATTCCGCCGTCGAAGGCGCAATCGCCGAGCGCGACCACCCATTTCGGATCCGGCGTCGCCCGATAAGTGCGCTCCAGCGCCTCGCGCATATTCTTGGTGACGGGCCCGGTTACCAAGAGTACGTCGGCATGGCGCGGCGAGGCGACAAAGCGCAGCCCGAAACGCTCGAGGTCGTAGAAGGCGTTATTAAGCGCGTGGATTTCGAGTTCGCAGCCGTTGCATGAGCCGGCATCGACTTCGCGGATCGAAAGGCTGCGGCCGAGCCGGCGGCGCGCCACGCGCTCGACGCTCGCGGCCAATTCGGCAAGCGCGGCATCGCTCGCGGTGGGCGGCGCTTCGGTGAGCGGCCGCTGCGTCAGGCTTTCGAAGAGGGTCCGGCGCATCAGATATCGTGCCCCGAATACGAGCAGTTGAACGATTTGTTGCAAAGCGGGAAGTCGGCAACGATATTGCCCTCAATCGCCGTCTCAAGAAGCGGCCATTGAAACCACGACGGATCGCGCAGGTGACAACGGCTGACGCGGCCGCTATCGAGCCGCACTGCGGCCAGCACGTCGCCACGGAAACCTTCGGCAAAGCCCAATCCTTCCCCGTTGCCTTCGCCGCTGCCGCCATCGAGCGGGATTGCGATCGGGCCAGCCGGTAAGCGATCGAGCAGTTGTTCGATGAGTGCAAAGCTTTGCTCGACTTCGCGGATACGTATCCAGACGCGGGCATTGACGTCACCCGCCGTCAGCACGGGAACCGTGAAATCGAGCTGATCATATGGCGGGTAGGGAATCGCTTTGCGCGCATCGAAATTGCGGCCGCTCCCTCGCCCGACATAGCCGGGCGCGCCGAATTGCCGGGCGAACTCAGTACGGACCACGCCGGTCGAGGCGGTGCGGTCCTGCAGCGAGGCGGTATTGTCGTAAAGCTCGACCAGGCGTGGGAACCGCTGCCGAAAAATCTCCAGGGCACTGATCACGGTCGCTACGCCATCGCCGCGAAGATCGGCCGCGACGCCGCCGGGTATGACCCGGTCCATCATCAGACGGTGGCCGAAACAGGCGTCGGCTGCGCGCAACACCTGCTCGCGCAGGATGCCGCAATGCGCGTGCATGATCGTGAACGAGGCATCGTTGCAGATGGCGCCGATGTCGCCGAAGTGGTTGGCGAGCCGCTCGAGCTCCGACATCAGTGCGCGCAAATAGTGCGCGCGCGGCGGCGCCTCGACCTGCAACGCCGCCTCGACGGCGTGCGCGAAGGCGATGCTGTAAGCCACCGTGCTGTCGCCGGACGTGCGCGCGGCAAGCTTCGCCGCGCGCTCGACGGTTGCGCCCGCCATCAGCGACTCGATGCCCTTGTGCACGTAGCCCAGCCGCTCTTCGAGCCGCACCACGGTCTCGCCCGAGGCGGTGAAGCGGAAATGTCCCGGCTCGATGATTCCGGCATGAACCGGACCCACCGCAATCCGATGCAGGCTTTCGCCCTCGACGGGCAAGAAGTCATAAGCGGCTGGCGGCTCCGCCGCCGGCAGGCGCGGACCGAGCGGATATTGCAGGTCCCAGAAGCCGAGATCGAGCCAAGGCCGCGCATCCGACGCGCCAACCGGTTCGAGCCCGAAGAGGCTGTGAACTGCGCGCTCGAGCCTGATCGCGGGCGGATGCAGCGCACCGACCGACGGAAAGGTCTGTTGCGGGCATTCGAGGCTGACGACGGCGATGTCGCTCGTGCGTTGGTTTGCGTCTTCCGCGATGACGGCCATATGCACTTCGCTGTGCGCCGCGCCGGCATCGCCCCACAGGCCGAGCAGCGTCGCGTGGCCTCTGGCAAGCTCGTGGGCGACGGCCGTCCAGTTCTCCGCCGTCACGGTCACGCGCGGCCACGGCCGATGCGCCGCGACGCGGCGGCCTTGCGCGATGATGTCTGTCAGCGACGGCATGCCTTCATCCCAGAAGCTTCGCGACGTTTTCGAACCAGGCCACCAGCGCCGGCGGCAGATAGATGCCGGCCATGAATACCAGCGCCAGATGCGCGAACATCGGTACATAGGACGCTTTCGCCTTGGCGCTCGGCCCGCGCGGCTCGCCGAAGGCGATGCTGTTGAGGCGCAGAAACAGCGCGGCAAAGCCGACCAGAATGCCGAAGACGAGCACCAGCGCCAAGAGCGGCTCGCGCGCAAAGGTCGAGCTCACCACCAAGAATTCGCTCATGAAGATGCCGAGCGGCGGCAGTCCGGCGATGGCGACGACGCCGAGGATGAGGCCCCAGCCGAGCACCGGATGGGTCTCGGTGAGACCGCCCATGTCGGCGATGCGCTGCGTGCCTTTGACCTGCGTGACATGGCCGACGGCAAAAAAGATCGCCGATTTGGTCAGCGAATGCATGGTCATGTGCAACAACCCGGCAAAATTGGCGAGCGGGCCGCCCATGCCGAACGCGAAGGTGATGATGCCCATATGCTCGATCGACGAATAGGCAAACATGCGTTTGATGTCGCGGCGGCGGTACAGCATGAAGGCGGCGAAGACGAGCGACAGCAAGCCGAGCGTCACCATCAGCGGCCCCGGCGCCAGCGCCGCCGCATTGGCCGCGAGCAGAATCTTAAAACGTAACAGCGCATAGAGCGCGACGTTGAGCAGCAGTCCCGACAGCACGGCCGAGATCGGGGTCGGGCCTTCGGCATGGGCATCGGGCAGCCAGGCATGCAGCGGCGCCAGCCCGACCTTGGTGCCGTAGCCGAGCAACAAGAAGACAAAGGCGAGATCGAGCAGCGCCGGATCGAAGCCGCTGGCGCGGCTCACCAGCACCGTCCACTGCATGGCATCGAGGCCCTCGCCGATGACCGGCCGCGCCGCCATGTAAACAAGAATGGTGCCGAACAAAGCGAGCGCGATGCCGACGCTGCCGAGAATGAAATATTTCCACGCCGCTTCGAGCGCTTCGTGGGTGCGGTAAATGCCGACCATGAGCACCGTGGTCAGCGTCGCCATCTCGATCGCCACCCACATCAGGCCGATATTGTTGGCGATCAGCGCGAGATTCATCGCGAACATCAGCACTTGATACATGGCGTGATAGAACCGCACGAAAGGTGGCGTCAGCCGCCCGATTTCTAGCTCATGGCCGATATAACTTGCGCTGAACACGCTGGTGGTGAAGCCGACAAAAGTCGTGAGCACGACGAAGGTGCCGTTGAGATCGTCGACCAGGAGATAGACGCCCGGCGGCGGCCGCCGCAACAGCAGCGAGAGTGCGCAGATCAGCGTGATCGCGGTCGCCAGCACATTGAGCCGCGCGGTCAGCCGATAGTCCGGCAGCAGCGCCAAGAGCACCGCGGCGATTGCCGGGACCAGCAGCAGACCGGTCATTGCATCGAAGGTTACGGTGCCGGACATCATCGGCGTTCTCCGCGAAAGCGATCGAGCGCCTGCACGTCCACGGTGTCGAAGCGCTCGCGGATGCGGAACAAGAAGATCCCGATCACGATGAAAGCGATCAGCACCGAGAAGGCGACGCTGATCTCGACCACGAGCGGCATGCCCTTGGCGCCGGTCGCCGCCAGTACCAGCCCGTTTTCGAGCGACATGAAACCGACCACTTGGCTCACGGCGTTGCGCCGCGTCACCATCATCAACAGGCCGAGCAGGATGACCGAGAGCGCGAAGGCGAGATCCTCGCGCGCCAGCGGATCGGCCTCGTGCGTCACGCGCAGCATCACCACCATGGACAGCGCGACGAGGCCGATGCCGGCGAGCATGACAGGACCGACGCCCACCACCTTCTCGATCTCGCGATGAATGCCGAGCCGCACGATCATGCGATGCAGCGCCACCGGGATAACGATCGCCTTGAAGACGAGCGCAATCGCGGCGGTGATGTAGAGATGCGGCGCGTCCTGAACAAAGGCCTGCCAGGCGACCGACGCCGCGAGCACAAGCGCGTGCATCGCGTAGACATTGAGGAGCGCATAGAGGCGATCCTGATAAAGCTCGAGAAAGCTGATCAGCACCAGCGAACCGGCGAGCAAATGGGCGATGTCGAAATCGATGCCGCTCATCAGAAGCTCCCGGATACGAATCGCAGCAATGTCGCAAGCAGACCAAGCATCAGCGCCGCACCGAGAAATTCCGGCACCCGGAACACGCGCATCTTGGCGATCGAGGTCTCGAACAGCGCCAAGAGAAAGCCGCCGAGCGCGAGCTTGCCGAGATAGGCCGAAATTCCGACAGCGAGGGTCAGCAGCAAAGCGCCGGCCGATTCCATACCCCAGGGCAAGAACACACAGGCGAGCAGCGAGACATAAAGGATGAGCTTAAGCGACGCCGATAACTCGATCAGCGCCAAGTGCCGGCCCGAATATTCCAGCACCATGGCCTCGTGCACCATGGTCAGTTCGAGATGTGTCGCCGGATTGTCGACCGGAACGCGGCCGTTCTCGGCGATCGCTACCATCACGAGGCCGAAGAGCGCCAGCGCCAGCGACACGCGCAGCCCGACCTGCGGCGACGCCATGAATTCGGCAATGGTCGAGAGTTGCGTCGAGCCGGCGATCAGTGCCAGCGTGAACACGATCATGATCATCGCCGGCTCGGCGAGCGAGGCGATCATCACTTCACGGCTCGACCCGATGCCGCCGAAGCTCGTGCCGACGTCAAGGCCGGCAAGCGCCAGGAAGAAGCGCCCGCTGCCGAGCAGCGCGATGATAGCAATAAGATCGGCCGACCAGGAGAACAACAATCCGGTGCGGAATGTCGGCACCAGCGACGCCGCCACCCAAGTGGCGGCGAAAATCAGATAGGGAATGACGCGGAACAGCCATGACGCGCTGTCCGCCAGCACTACTTCTTTGCGCATCAGCCGCGCCAGATCGAGATAGGGCTGGATGAGCGGCGGGCCCTGCCGCCGCAGCAGGCGCGCTTTCACCTTGCGCACAAAGCCGGTGAACAGCGGCGCCAGGATAAGCACCAGCAGCATCTGCGCGCCCTGAACGGCAAAATCGCGGATCACGACCATACGGCGAGCACCAAGAGCAAGATGACGAGCGCACCGAACACGAGACTCAAAAACTGGCGGATCGTCAGGAATTGCATGTGGTTGAGACGATCGGCGGCAAAGCCGATGCCGGCGGCGAGCGGCGCGTAGATCGCGTCCCAGATCGGATCGGAGATTTCTACCGTGAGGCGCGCCGGACGCATGTCCCCAGGCGGCGGCATCTCGACATGTTCGCGGGCGTGGAACACCATGGTGCCGAAGACGCGGCGGATCGGCTGCGCAAAGCTCATGGCCGTATATTGCGTCGCCGGACTGGCATCCGGGTAGCCGCAATCCCAGGCCGGCGCGCGGCGCAAGCGATCCGACGCCAGGCGGTGGATCGCGGACGCCGCCAGCGTGCCCGATATGACCATGAACAAAAATACCAAGAGGCCGTCATACGAGCTGCGGCTCGCGGCAATCGGAACGATGGAAAGCCACTGCGAGCCGATCTGCGCCGGCATGCGTGCGCCGATCAGGGCCGAGGATACCGGCGCCAGCGCATCGATGAACAAACCGGGCAGGATGCCGATCACGAGACAGGATGCCGCCAACACCATCATCGCGGCGAGCGAGAATCGGTCGGTCTCGGCCGCCGTTTCGGCGGCACGGCTGCGCGGGCGGCCGAGAAACGTCACGCCATAGGCCTTCACAAAACAGGCGGCGGCGAGCGCGGCCGAAAGCGCCAAGAGCGCCCCCACCGCCGGCACCAGAAGCTTCAGTCCCCATGACGGCAATTGCGGACTGAGCAGGATCGCCTGGAACGTCAGCCATTCCGACACGAAGCCGTTGAGCGGCGGCAATGCGGAAATGGCCGCGCAACCGACGAGAAAGACAAACGCGGTCTGCGGCATGCGGTGAATGAGGCCGCCGAGATGCTCCATGTCGCGCTCGCCGGTCGCGGTGAGGACCGCGCCGGCGCCGAAGAACAACAGGCTCTTGAACAGCGAATGGTTCAGCACGTGAAGCAGCGCCGCCGTCAGCGCCAGTGCCGCGGCAAACGGCATCCCATAGGTCTTAAACGCGAGCGCCAGGCCCAGGCCGATGAAGATGATCCCGATATTTTCGACGGTGTGATAGGCCAGAAGCCGTTTGAGATCGTGCTGCATCAGCGCATAGAGCACGCCCATGACCGCGGTGACGCCGCCGAGCGCGAGCACAACGATGCTCCACCACCATGCCGGCGCGCCGGCAAGCTCGAAGACGATACGCACAAAACCGTAGACGGCGACTTTGGTCATCACGCCGCTCATCAGGGCGGAGACGTGGCTCGGGGCGGCCGGATGGGCGAGCGGCAGCCAGACATGGAGCGGCACGATGCCCGCCTTCGAGCCGGCACCGATCAGCGCGAGAATGAGCGCCAAGGCGCCGAGCGCGGCGGAGGGATGCGCCGCGCGCATCTGCTCGAATGTGTAAAGCCCCTCGGGTCCGGCGAGCAGCCCGAAAGCGAGCAATAATGACAGCGTGCCGAAACTCGCCATGACCAGATAGACGTAACCGGCGCGGACATTGTCGGGCACGCGATGGTGCGACATCACCAAAGCCCACGACGACAGCGACATGAATTCCCAGCTGGCCAGAAACGTGAACGCATCATCGGCGACAACGACAAGCGTCATGCCGGCAAGAAAGGCGGGGTAAAACGGCAGCACACGCTGCGGCGCCGTTTCGTGCGCGCCATAGCCGAGCGCGAACAGGCTCGCGCTCAAGGCGCCGAAATCGACCACGACCAGGAAGAAGGCCGAGAGCGCATCGAGCCGAAAATGGGCGCCGAGCCACGGCACACCAATAGGCAATGCAAGACTTGCCGGTGGCTGCGCACCAAGAAGATGGATGCCCGCCGCGGCGAGCGAAATCGCCGCGACAATCATGCTTGCGCCATAGACGATGCGCGTGGCGGCGGCGGAACGTACGACGATCACGGCGAGGACCGCCAGCGCAAGCAGCGCCCCCGCGCAGGCGAGGATGACGGTCAGCATCATGACGCCGGCCCCTTCAGGCGCACGCCGCGGCCGCCCGTCTGGCTTGGTGCGTTGTCGGAAATCAGTTCGATGCCGAGCGCATCGAGCGCAGCGACGAGCTTCATCAGCGAGTCGACATTGCCGCGAACGACGCCGTCACTCGCTTCCATGCGTTGGATGGTCGGAAGGGACAGTCCGGCCAATTCGGCGAGCGTGCGCTGGTCGATGCGGAGAAGGGCGCGTGACGCCCTAAGCTGGCCTGCCGTGATCATGCAATTGCGTTAGAAGTGATGTTTTTTATATCTATATTCGTATCTGGAAGTAGCATTGTGACGTTCAAATCGTCAAGAGTCTCTTTGGTCCCGAGCCACGACCAAGCCTTCGTCCGACGACAGGCGTCTTTGAAAAATTGCGATGCGAGAGATCGACCGAACCAGCCGCTCTTGGCCGGACAAGCTTTGGGCCAGACAAGCTTTGGGCTTAGCCGAGCTTCGGCCGACGCTAGCTTCGGTCAAGATTTAGGATCGAACGTTTCGATAAATCCGAAGGTCGGAGCCGGCGATTTCAGCCCTGCTTCCGCCGCAGCCGCACCACGACGTCGATGCGAGCGATCTCGTAGCCCTCGGGCGGGACCGGCGCCTTGCCAACCACGACGTCGGTCGAGGGAATGTCCATGAGATCGTTCTGGTCTTCGACGAAGAAGTGGTGGTGCTCGGAATTGTTGGTGTCGAAATAGGCCTTCGACCCATCCACGGCGACCTGCCGCAGCAACCCGACTTCGGTGAACTGGTGGAGCGTATTGTACACCGTGGCGAGCGATACCGGCACCTTGGCGCGGGTCGCCTCTTCGTAGAGCATTTCGGCGGTCACGTGCCGGTCGCCCTTGGCGAACAGGATCCAGCCAAGCGCCATGCGCTGACGGGTCGGGCGCAGCCCGACGTCGCGCAACTTCGACTTGACGTCGTGCCATGGACAACCGGTGAGGTCGGCATGATCCGACTGGCCTTGCTGCCTGACCATCGTCACGCTGGACGCCGGCAAAGCAGACCCGGACATGGCAGGCCCGGACACCGTAGTTCTGGACACATTCGGCCCAAAGGCAGTTGAGGAGCCGGGGACTCGACGCGTTTCTGTCATAGCAAGACCGATACTTTCATAGCAAAAGCGTGGCCCGAGAACGGACCACACCCGTTGCATCTGAAATTATTATACGCCACCTTGCGTTTGCTGCAACTGTCTCGGTTTTCTTGAGTCGCAGGGCGAGTTGCCCACCGCGCAGGTGCGCAAATGGGCGCAGGTTGGGGGTGTAGCTTTGCCGCTTTCACCCAATATGTTAGGGAATTAACCGTGCCGCCGAAGGCGGCGGAGTGGATGCGCATGCCGGATCGGCGTTCGAATTTCGATTATGAAGACCTCCTGGCCTGCGGCCGCGGCGAGCTGTTCGCCGAGGGGCCGCAACTGCCGCTGCCGCCGATGCTGATGTTCGACCGCATTTCCGAGATCGCGGAAGTGGGCGGCGAATACGGCAAGGGCCTCGTCCGGGCCGTTCTCGAGCTCAAGCCCGACCTCTGGTTCTTTCCCTGTCACTTCAAGGGCGACCCGGTAATGCCCGGCTGCCTCGGCATCGATGCGCTCTGGCAAATGCTCGGCTTCTTTCTCGGCTGGCTCGGCTCTCCGGGCCGTGGCCGCGCGCTCGGCATGGGCGAGCTCAAGTTCTCCGGGCAGGTTCTGCCGAACATGAAGAACATCGTCTACGGCATCGACATCAAGCGCGTGATGCGCTCGAAGCTCGTGCTCGGCATTGCCGACGGCTGGCTCTCGGCCGACGGTTCGGTCATCTATCGTGCACTCGATCTGAAAGTCGGTCTGTTCCGCGACGTCGAGCCGCAACCGACCGGAGCGTAAGCGCGATCGCGCTTACATGATCCCGAAAAGCCATTACCTATTTTCGGACGTGATCATGCGCCAACAGAAAATCCGAAAGAGGGACCTATGAAACGCGTCGTTGTCACCGGGATGGGCATCGTCTCGTCCATCGGCAACAATACGCAGGAAGTGCTGGCGTCGCTGCGCGAAGCCAAATCCGGCATCGTGCGCGCTGACAAATATGCCGAGCTCGGCTTCCGCTGCCAGGTGCACGGCGCGCCGACGCTCGACGCGAGCGAGGCTATCGACCGCCGCGCCATGCGCTTTCTGGGCGGCGGCGCCGCCTGGAATCACGTCGCCATGGAGCAGGCGATCCGCGATGCCGGCCTCGAGGAGACCGACGTCTCGAACGAGCGTACCGGCATCATCATGGGCTCGGGCGGCCCGTCGACGCGGACCATCGTCGAGAGCGCCGATGTCACCCGCAGCAAGGGCCCCAAGCGCGTCGGTCCGTTCGCGGTGCCGAAGGCGATGTCATCGACGGCGTCGGCGACGCTCGCCACCTGGTTCAAGATCAAGGGCGTCAACTATTCGATCTCGTCGGCCTGCGCGACGTCGAACCACTGCATCGGCAATGCCTATGAGACCATTCAGGTCGGCAAGCAGGACATGATCTTTGCCGGCGGCTGCGAGGAACTGGACTGGACATTGTCGGTCCTGTTCGACGCCATGGGCGCGATGTCGTCGGGCTTCAATCAAACGCCGGACAAGGCCTCGCGCGCTTACGACGCCGATCGCGACGGCTTTGTCATCGCCGGCGGCGCCGGCGTCCTGGTGCTCGAAGAGCTCGAACATGCCAAGGCGCGCGGTGCGAAAATCTATGCCGAAGTCGCCGGCTATGGCGCGACCTCCGACGGCGCCGACATGGTGGCGCCGTCCGGCGAGGGCGCGATGCGCTGCATGAAAATGGCGCTGGCAACCGTCAAGCCGCCGGTCGATTACATCAATCCGCACGCCACATCGACGCCGATCGGCGACCTCAAAGAGATCGAGGCGATCCGCGAAGTGTTCGGCGCCAAATGCCCGCCGATCTCGGCGACGAAATCGCTGACCGGCCATTCGCTCGGCGCGGCCGGCGCCCAGGAGGCGATCTATTCGCTCCTGATGATGGGCTCCGGCTTCATTTGCGAGAGCGCCAATATCCAAAAGCTCGATCCGGCCTTCGACGACATGCCGATCGCGCGCGCCCGCAAGGACGGCGTGAAGCTCGGCTGCGTCTTGTCCAATTCCTTCGGCTTCGGCGGCACCAACGCCTCCGTCGTGTTCAAGCACGTGGATGCCTGACGCATGACGGAGCTGATGCAAGGCAAGCGCGGCCTGATCATGGGGGTCGCCAACGATCACTCCATTGCGTGGGGCATCGCCAAGACGCTTGCCGCCCATGGCGCAAAGCTCGCCTTCACTTATCAGGGCGATGCTCTCGGCAAACGCGTGAAGCCGCTCGCGGCGTCGGTCGGCGCCGACCTCGTCCTGCCGTGCGACGTCGAGGACATAAAGTCGGTCGACACCGTATTTGCCGAGCTTGGCCGCAGCTGGGGCTCGCTCGATTTTCTCGTTCATGCCATCGCCTTTTCCGACAAGGCGCAACTCACCGGCCGCTATGCCGACACGACGCGCGAGAATTTCACGCACACGATGCTGATTTCGTGCTTTTCGTTCACCGAGGCCGCAAAACGTGCGGCGGCGATGATGCGCAACGGTGGCGCCATGGTGACGCTGACCTATAACGGCGGCGAGCGCGCCATGCCGAACTACAACGCCATGGGCGTCGCCAAGGCGGCGCTCGAAGCGTCCGTGCGCTATCTCGCGGTCGATTTCGGCTCAAGCGGCATCCGCGTCAACGCCATCTCCTCCGGCCCGATCCGCACCTTGGCGGGCGCCGGCATCGGCGATGCGCGCGCGATGTTCGCGTTCCAGCAACGGCATTCGCCGCTGCATCGTGGCGTGACGCTCGAAGAGCTCGGCGGCGCCGGGCTTTATCTCTTGTCGGACCTGTCGACCGGCGTCACCGGCGAAATCCATTTCGTCGATTCCGGCTACAACATCATCGCCATGCCGCACCCCGACGCGCTGCGGGCGGATCAGACGGCGGACGAAACGGGGAAGTAACGTCGCTACAGCTTCTCTAGATGTGGCATGACCTCGCTGCTGAACAATTGCAGCGAGCGCAATGCGTCGGCAAGCGACATCGTGCCGAGGAAAAGATACGTCAAAAGATAATTGATACCGAGTTCCTCGACCTGCCGCTCGATCTCCGCGCGCACCGTTTGCGGCGAGCCTGCGATGACGGTGCGGTCCGCGACGCAAGCCTCGAAATCCGCACCGCGCGGCACGTTGAGCCGCGACGTCAATCCGGTCTGGCCATGCGCCGTGCGCAGCCAATTCAGGTGCGCGAGATGCGCATCCATCGCCGGCTTGCCGAAGCGAATCGCCTCCGCGTCGGTGTCGGCAACGAAGATGTGCCGCTGCACGCCGACGGCCGAGCCGCCGGAAAACTCCGATTTGGGCTGCGCCGGACCGCCTCTCTTTTTCAGTGCCGCTTTAAAAGCCGTGATATTGGCCTTCGCAGTCGCCATCGGCCCCAAAGTGACGAAGTGCAGGCCCTGCTCGCCGGCCCAGACCGAGCCGATCTCATTGGACGAGCCGTACCAGAACGGCGGGTGCGGCTGCTGCAAGGGCCGTAATGCAATCGGCACATTCTCGTAGACGAAATGCTCGCCGGTGTAGCTGAGCTTGTCCGTGGTCAGACCGGCGCTGATGCATTTGTACGCGTCGATGAAAATTTCGCGCGACCGGTCGTGCTCGACTTTGTGGAATTTCAGTTCGTAGGGCGACACGCCGCGGCCGACGCCGACATCGAGCCGCCCATAGCTCAGATGATCGAGCATGCAGATTTCCTCGATCAGCCGCAGCGGCGAATAGAGCGGCAGCAGATAGACCAGCGGCCCAAGCCGCAGCCGCTTGGTGGCGCGGGCGACGGCGCCGAGATAGACCCCGGGCACCGGCACCATATTGAGCGGCGTCGCGTGATGCTCGGCGACGTGCAGGCAATAGAAGCCGGCCGCATCGGCGGCCTCGGCGAAGCGCAGCCGCTCGTCGAACAGAGTGGTGAGCGGCCGTTCGCCGTTTTCGACGTGATCGAAAAGTCCGATTTTCATGATGTCACTTTGATCGTTGCGATGTTGATGGGCGATTGATCTTAGATTTCAGCGCTACGGACGAGATGGATTCTTCGCCAGCAAGCCGATGCGCCGGCCCATGTCGCGGCAATCCTCGTCGGTCTTTAATCCCGCGGCATGAATGCCGTGGATCGCGAGTTCCTCGTCACGGTCCTCGGTATCGCCGGTCACGCCGACCGCGCCGATGACCTCGCCGCTGTCGTCACGGATCAGCATGCCGCCGCCTTCGGGAAAAATCTGCTCGCCGCTCGCGGCGATGAGATAGCGCATGAAGATCGGCCGCTCGACCGCGCGCTCGCGCACGAGTTTCGAGCTGCGCCCGAGCGAGAGCGCCGCATAGGCTTTGCCGTAGGCCATTTCGAAACGGATCATGGACGCGCCGTCCTCCTTCCGAAAGGCCTTCACCTTGCAGCCCGGCTCGACGACGATCACGCTGATCGGACGGCAATTCAGCGCGACGCCGCGCTCGATGACGGCGTTCATAATGAGATCGGCTTGCGCCATCGTGATCATGCTCATGTGACAATATTCATGTGATGCTGGTCATATGATTGGGGTCCTCCCATTCGTCGTTTTGCCATCTTCGGCGGCGGCTTGCCAGAGACCGCGCGGCCGGCGCGCATCCCTTGCCCACAGTCCCGCCGCCCGCATCCTCTTGCCTCCCGCAGCCAACCGCGCCACATGTGCGCGATGCCGGGCTTTACACCTCCTCCGATTGCCGTCGATCGGCTCGTCAAAATCTACAAGACGATTCCGGCCGTTGACGGCATCTCGTTCACGCTGAAGCCCGGGTCGGTCACCGGGCTTCTCGGCGGCAATGGCGCCGGCAAGACCACGACCATCGCCACTATTATGGGGCTCGTCCTGCCCACTTCCGGCCGCGTGACCGTGCTGGGCGCCGAAATGCCGAGGGACCGCTATCGCGTCCTCCACCGCATGAACTTCGAAAGCCCCTATATCGAAGTGCCGATGCGGCTGACGGTACGGCAGAACATGACGGTGTTCGGCATGCTCTACGGCGTCGAGGACTTGCGCAGCCGCATCGCCGAACTGGCGCACCATCTTAATCTCACCGATCTGCTCGACCGCCCGACCGGCCGGCTGTCGGCCGGCCAGAAGACGCGCGTCGCGCTCGCCAAGGCGCTGATCAACAATCCGGATGTTTTGCTGCTCGACGAGCCGACGGCCTCGCTCGATCCCGACACCGCCGACTGGGTTCGCGGCCATCTCGAAACCTATTGCCGCGAGCGCCATGCCACGGTGCTCCTCGCCTCACACAACATGAGCGAGGTCGAGCGCTTGTGCGAGCGCGTCATCATCATGAAGCGCGGCCGCATCGAGGATGATGACACCCCGGTAAAACTGCTCGCCCGTTACGGCAGGGCAACACTTGAGGAAGTATTTCTCGACGTCGCGCGTGGCGAAGGCATTCACAGCGAGGCGGCGCAATGACGGGCCGCGTGGAGAGCGCCTACGCCATCTCGCCGCAGCGCATTGGCGCGATGATGCTGCGCTACTGGTATCTGCTGCGCTCGTCGTGGCCGCGGCTGCTCGATCTGGTTTATTGGCCGACGGTGCAGATGGTGACCTGGGGTTTCCTGCAATATTACATCGCCAACAATGCCGGCTTCTTCGCGCGCGCGGGCGGCACGTTCATCGGCGCGGTATTGCTGTGGGATATTCTGTTTCGCGGCCAGCTCGGCTTTTCGATTTCGTTTCTCGAGGAAATGTGGTCGCGCAACATCGGCAATCTGATGATGAGCCCGCTGCGGCCGATGGAGTTCATTATCGCGCTGATGGTGATGAGCGTGGTGCGGCTGGCGATCGGCGCCGTGCCGGTGACGTTTCTCGCCATCGCCTTTTTCGGCTTCAATCTCTACGGATTGGGCTTCGCGCTGGTCGCGTTCTTTTTCAATTTGATGCTGACCAGTTGGGCGATCGGGATTTTCGTATCCGGCCTCATTCTGCGCAACGGCATGGGGGCGGAGAATCTGGCCTGGTCGATCATGTTCCTGTTCATGCCCTTAACCTGCGTCTACTACCCGGTCACCACGCTGCCGGGCTGGCTGCAGCCGGTGGCGTGGGCATTGCCTCCGACCTATGTGTTCGAGGGTATGCGGGCGCTGCTGATGCAGAACGTTTTTCGCCCCGATTTGATGCTCTATGCACTGGCGCTCAACGCCGTGCTCTTTGCCGCCGGCGTGTTCGGTTTTCTCAAGCTATTGCAGAGCGCTCGCCGGCACGGCTCGCTGATGCAGACCGGCGAATAGAGCCTGATTTGGGAGACCGCGGTCGGTCCACCTAAAAATCTGTTGCGCGGGCTTTGCCAAAGGGTTCAGACGGCCTGCGGATGGGCCCTATGTGCGCCGCGAATGGCAGGAAAGCGTTGACTCTCATACGTAACGGAAAGGGAAAGTTTTCCTTATATATTGACGCAATGACACATCACAGTCACAGTGCTGCACTGCAGCAATCCGGGCAAGGCTATTTCAATGGCGATCGGTGAGTTTGGCGGCGCGCCTGCCGTTCCAGGCGGCGACCACGGCATTCTTTTGTCGACGCCGCTCTATTGGTTCTATGAAATGAGCCACGCCGCGCTCAATCCGTCGCGCGCCATGGCCGACGCCACGCGTTTGTTCTTCAAGAACCCGATCAATCCGCTGTCGTTCACGACTTACGGCAAATCCGTTGCCGCGGCCTGCGAATTGTTCGAGCGCTCGACGCGCCGTTACGGCAAGCCGGAATGGCGCATCCCCTCGACACTGGTCGGCGGCGAGCGCGTGCCGATCAATATCACGACCGTTTGGGAGCGGCCGTTCTGCCGGCTGCTCCATTTCGAGCGCGCCTTCCAGCATCCGCCGAAGCGTCCGCAGCCGAAGCTTCTGATCGTGGCGCCGATGTCGGGTCATTTCGCGACGCTCTTGCGCGGCACGGTCGAGGCCTTTCTGCCCAACCACGACGTCTACATTACCGAATGGGTCGACGCCCGCATGGTGCCGTTGTCGGAGGGCGTGTTCGATCTCGACGACTATATCGACTACGTGATTTCCATCCTCCACGTGCTCGGCGGCGACACGCATGTGGTCGCCGTATGCCAGCCGTCGGTGCCGGTGCTCGCCGCCGTGGCCTTGATGGAAGCCGACGAAGACCCCTACGCGCCGACTTCGATGATTCTGATGGGCGGCCCGATCGACACCCGCGTCAATCCGACCGGCGTGAACGATCTCGCCAAGAAGCGCGGCATCGATTGGTTCCGCACCCACGTCATCACCAAAGTGCCGTTTCCGAATCCCGGCTTTATGCGCGACGTCTATCCGGGATTTCTGCAGCTCAACGGATTTGTCAGCATGAATCTCGACCGCCACATCGAGGCGCACAAGCAATTGTTTCAGCACCTGGTGAAGGGCGACGGCGATTCGGCGCACAAGCACAAGGAATTCTACGATGAGTATCTTGCCGTCATGGATCTGGCGGCGGAATTCTATTTGCAGACGGTCAACACCGTATTCGTGCGGCATGCTTTGCCGAAGGGCGAGATGACGCATCGCGGCCGGCCGGTCGATCCGAGCCGGATCACGCACACCGCGCTCCTGACCATCGAAGGCGAGTTCGACGACATTTCCGGCGTCGGCCAGACCGAAGCGGCGCACCGCCTGTGCCCGAATATCCCGCCGCACCGCCATGCCCATTGGCTGCAGCAGGGCGTCGGCCATTACGGCGTGTTCAACGGCTCGCGCTTCCGCTCCGAGATCGCGCCGCGCATCTCCGATTTCGTTCTGTCGATGCGGGAATCGCAGCCGGCCTCGCTCAACGGCGCCGGCAAGCGTCGCGTGGGCAATGGCGTCGCCCTGCAGACGGCGTAAGCGGCCCGCCGCCGCAATATTCCCGCACTCTCCCCGTACGGTTTCCGCTGTGGCATGATAGCCGCGATTCATGTTGCGTGTCGTGTCGACGCCTTTGCAGCCATACTTGCCACCGTTCTTGAAGCCGCTCTTGCAACCGTTCTTGAAACCGCTCTTGAAACCGCTCTTGCCGCGTTGGAGTGACCTCGCCATGTCGTCGCCGCATGTGGCGCAGCGTGCGCTGCTCTACCGCCGTCCCAGCGAGCCGCAGACGATCGCGATTGCATTCGACGGATCGGTCTATCCGGTGCGGCTGCGGCGCCACCGCCAGGCGCGCCGCTACACGCTTCGCATCCAGGCGAATACGCGGGAAGTCATCTTGACGATCCCGCCCCGCGGCACGGTGAAAGAGGCCAGCGCATTCGCGCAAAAGCACGGCGGCTGGATCGCGGCCCGGCTCGGCCGGTTGCCGGACGCCGCGCCCTTTGCCGAAGGCCTGCTGCTGCCGCTGCGCGGCGTGCCGCACCGCATCATCCATCGCGGCGGCGCGCGCGGCACGGTTTGGACCGAGATCGGCGCCGACGGCGAGCCGCTGCTCTGCGTTGCCGGCCTAGCGCCGCATATCGATCGGCGTATCGGCGATTTTCTGCGCCGCGAAGCCAAGCGCGACCTGCAAGCCGCAAGCCGGCGCTATGCGGACGAGCTCGGGCTTGCTTTCCAGCGGGTCACGGTGCGGGATCAGTCGAGCCGCTGGGGTTCATGCTCGACGACAGGCGTGCTATCGTTCTCCTGGCGGCTCATTCTGGCGCCGAGCCAGGTGCTCGACTATCTCGCGGCGCACGAAGTGGCGCATCTCATCGAGATGAACCATTCGCCGAAATTCTGGCGGCTGGTGCAACTCGTCTGCCCGGACCACGAAGGCGCCAAAGCCTGGCTCGACGCCCACGGCGCCGATCTGCATCGCTACGGCCTGGCTGAGTGATTCCATCCGATCTCGTTCGGCCCAGGCATATTTTGACGGCCGCCGTTAGCGCAAACGTTTGTGAATTTCCTGTAATGTCGGAAGCGATGCCGGCGCAGGCGAAAACCACGAACTAATTTATTGCAGCGCAATCCTTTCTCACCTTCGCCTGCGCGTTTTGACGCAGCAGAAAACACTAAACCGTGATCTGTGTTGCTTTCGCAGAGAGCGAACTTATCTCAGGATGACTAGGCCGACTGGGCGGTTCCCCATCCCCCCGACACCCCGCCGTCCGGTCAGATAAGCCTGAGTTGAGGCAACAACTTGAGGACCCCAAGCGGCGTAACTGCTTGGGGTCCTTTTCTGTTTGCTGGGTGTTTGGAAGGACGAACCGTCTAGTCCTTCACCAGATCGCCAAGCAGGCTCGCGGCGACCGAAAGCTTGGACAGCGTAAGCCCCGAACCGGCAATTTCGTGAATCGCCAGCCGGATACGCTCGACTTCGTTCTTTCGCGGTGCAACCCAGGCTTCGACCGCGCCGGCACCGGCGGAGCCATTGCCCACCATCGCAGCGGTAAGGCGGCGCTCGGCGTCGCCGATCGAATCCCGTGCGCGATCGAGCGCCAGCCGGTCGAAATAATCGGCGATGGGAATATTTTCTGCGGCCGCCGCGATGCGATCGAGGCGGAAGAAGGTGCCGGCGGCGAAATAAGTCGTCGCCACCTCGCCCACCGGTTTGCCGGTGCGGTCGGCGACCAGCACGATGTCGGGGGCCGAGGTCAGCGCGCGCAGATTGGCGATGCGGCCGGCGAGGTCATCGGGCACGCCGGCCTCGACAAGCTCCTGCCGGCGCGCCGCGCGCGCATTCAACACATCCTGCGAGAGCGCACCGTCCAGGGCTGCGGTCACGGCGGCAATGCCGTCGCGATAATGCGTCACCACCTCCGCCAGTCCCTTCGACAGATCAACGTTGCGCAGAAACCAGATGATGCGATCGAGGAGCAGATCCTGGACCGCGGCGTAAAGATCAAGCTGAAGCTTGCCGGAAATCTTGTTGTCGAGGCTGTCGATCGCGGCATTGAGCGCGCTCATCCCGTAGCTGTCGCGCACGGCGGCAAAGGCCGAGGCGACCGCTGCCGGCGCCGCGCCGGTCTGGTCGGCAATGCGGACGATCAGCGACGGCCCGCCGCGATTGATCATCGAATTGGCCAGCTGCGTGGCGATGATTTCCCGGCGCAGCCGATGGTGTTCGAGCGCGTCGGGGTAGCGCTCGGCAATGGCTTTGGGAAAATAGCGGCTGAGCTCGCGTCCGAGATAGCGATCGTCCGGCACCGCGGATTCGAGAAGGTCGTCGTAGAGCGTGAACTTGGCATAGGCGAGCAAGACCGAAAGCTCCGGCCGCGTGAACGGCTCGGACCGGCGGCGCCGTTCGGTGAGCTGCATGTCGTCGGGCAAGTATTCGACCGCGCGGTCGAGCAGGCCGCGGCCTTCCAACGTCTGAATGAGCCGCTGCAGAAAGCCGAAATCCTCCATGCCGCGCCGCCGCGACAACGACAGCGCCAGCGGTTGCAGATAATTGTTGCGCAGCACGAGGCCTGCGACCTCGTCGGTCATCCCGGCCAAGAGCGCGTTACGCGCGTCCAAGGCGAGCCGTCCGTCGCGCAACGGAATGCTCAGCGCGATCTTGATATTGACCTCCATATCGGAGGTGTTCACGCCGGCGGAATTGTCGATGGCGTCGGTATTGAGCCTGATGCCGCGAAATGCCGCTTCGATGCGGCCGCGCTGCGTCATGCCGAGATTGGCGCCCTCGCCGATCACCTTGCAGCGCAAGTCCTTGCCGGCAACGCGGACGGGATCGTTGGCGCGGTCGCCGACCGCGTCGTCGGTCTCGTCTGAGGCGCGGATATAAGTGCCGATGCCGCCGAAGAAGATCAGATCGACCCGCGCTTTCAGGATGGCGCGGATGAGATCCTGCGGCGTGATCTGCTCGCCGACATCGAACAGCGCCCGGGCCTGCGGCGACAGCCGGATTTCCTTGGCGCTGCGCGGATAGACGCCGCCGCCGTTGGAAATCAGCGACTTGTCGAAATCCTGCCAGCTCGACCGCGGCAGATCGAACAACCGCTTGCGTTCCACAAAGCTCTTTTCCGCATCGGGGTCGGGATCGATGAAAATATCGCGGTGATCGAAGGCGGCGATCAGCTTGGTCGTCTTTTCGCGCAACATGCCGTTGCCGAAGACGTCACCTGACATATCGCCGACGCCGATCGCGGTGAACGGCGTCACGCCGATGTCGACATCCATCTCGCGGAAATGGCGCTTCACCGATTCCCAGGCGCCGCGCGCGGTGATGCCCATCTTCTTGTGGTCGTAGCCGGCCGAGCCGCCTGATGCGAAGGCGTCGCCGAGCCAGAAATCATGCGCGATGGCGAGTTCGTTGGCGATGTCGGAGAATGTCGCCGTGCCCTTGTCGGCGGCGACCACGAGATAAGGATCGTCGCCGTCGTGGCGCACGACATCGGCCGGCGGGATGACGCCCGCCGTACCGGTGCCGATATTGTCGGTGATGTCGAGCAGCGTCGAGATGAACAGTTTGTAGGTGGCGATGCCTTCGGCCTGGATGGCTTCGCGCGAACCGCCGACCGGCAAATATTTCGGCACGAAGCCGCCTTTGGCGCCGACCGGCACGATCACGGCGTTCTTGACGTTCTGGGCTTTGACAAGGCCGAGGACTTCGGTGCGGAAATCCTGCGGCCGGTCCGACCAGCGGATGCCGCCGCGCGCCACTTTGCCGAAGCGCAAATGCACGGCTTCGAATCGCGGCGCGTAGATGAAGATTTCGTAGAGCGGCCGCGGCAGCGGCATGCCGTCGACCTTGCGGCTGGAAAACTTGATCGCAATGAGCTCCTTGACGAAGCCGTCGCGGCCGATCTGATAGAAATTGGTGCGGATCGCTGAGGTCACCGCATTGACGAAGCGGCGCAGGATACGATCCTCGTCGAGGCTCTCGACCGCCTGCAAGGCCGTTTCGATCGATGCCGCAAGGGCGGCCTCGCGGACGCCGCGCTCATCCGGCGAAATCGCCAAGCGTGGATCAAAGCGCACCTGAAACAGCGCCACGATCTGCGCCGCCAGGCCCGAATATTTGCGCAGCGTCGTCCACATATAATCCTGCGAAAACGGCACGCGGACCTGGCGCAAGAAACGCGAAATGGTGCGGATCAGCGCCACGTCGCGCCAGCCCAAGCCGTTCGCCAGAACCAGCGCGTTGTAGCCGTCGCTCTCCGCCCGCTTGCCCATCACGACAAGAAAGCAGGCCTCCAGCCGGTCCTTGAGCGCGGGGAGGTCAAAATCCTGCCCCAGCGCGCTTTCGAGCGTCATGTCGTGGAACCAGACTTCGTCGCTCTCCTGCGGCTCGATGTGATAGGTGCGTTCGTCGACGACGCGGAAGCCCATATTCTCGAGCACCGGCACGCGCTCCGACAGCGGGATCGGCCGGTTGCGGCTGAATACTTTGAGGCCCGCGCTCTGCAACCCGCAGCCTTCCGCGCGGTAGAGCCGGACGCCGAGCGGTCGTTCCGCCCCCAGCATCTCGATCACGTCGATGTCGGTGAGCGCCGTCGCCGGCGGATAGACTTCGCGATAGTCGATCGGGAAAGCGTCGCGATAGCGCGCAAACAACCGCTGCCCGCGCGCCGGGTTGGGACCGGCAGTCAGAGCTTCACACAAGCCGTCGACCCAACTGCGCACGATCGCTTCGACGGCGCGGTCGAGCGACGCGCGATCCGGGTCCGGCGCCGCGCCCTCGTTGCGGCCTGTGATGAAATGAACCCGCACCAGCGGCCCTTCCGGGAAGAACGGATGGTAGGCGCTGACGCGTCCGTTGAAGGCTGCGGCGAGATAATTGCCGATCGCCGCCCTGACCTTGCTGTCATAGCGGTCGCGCGGGACATAGACGAGGACCGAGACGAAGCGGTCGAAGCGGTCGCGCCGCGGCATCACGCGCACGCGCGGGCGCTCGTCGAGCTGCAAAATCGTGAGCGCGAACTGATAGAGCAGGTCTTCGTCGATCTGGAACAGATCGTCGCGCGGATAGGTCTCGAGCACGTTGACCAGCGCCTTGCCGGAATGGCTCGACGGATCGAAGCCGGCGCGCCGGATGACGCTGTCGATCTTGCGCCGCAGGAAGGGAATGGCGCGGGCGGCCCGCGTATAGGCTGTCGAGGTGAACAAGCCGCAGAACCGGCGTTCGCCGATCAGCTTGCCGTCGCGGTCAAAGCGCTTGATGCCGATATAATCGAGATAGACGCGCCGGTGCACGCGCGAGCGTATCGTTGCCTTGGTGACGATGAGAAGCTTGGGCTGCTCGAGAAAGGCGCGGATTTCCGGCGTAATGATCAGCGCTTGATTCCAGCGATGCAGCAACCTGACGTCGCGCGAGCGCAACAGGCCAAGGCCGGTCTCGAACGACGGCTCAAGCGCATCGACGTTTTCGGTGAAGGAATAATCGCGCGCGCCAAGCAGCGTGAAATTGTCGTCCGCAATCCACTCCAGAAACTGGACCGCTTCGGCGATCTCGTCGACCGGAAGCGGCGGCGGATTGCTGCGCAAATCGGCGATGATGCCGCTGATGCGCGACAGCATCGGCTTCCAATCCTGCACGCTGACGCGCACATCGGCGAGGATGCTTTCGAGCTCGCGGACCAGATCCGCCCGCTGCTCGGCGTCATCGACGCCGTCGACGTGAATATGGATGAAGCTCTCGCGATGACCGCCGACCGTGCGCGCGCCCTTGAAGTTGACGAGTTTGCCGGCGAGGTCGCGCTCGACGACAAAAACCGGATGGACGAATAGCCGGATATCGAGGCCGCGCCGGTTAATCTCGCCGACGACGGAATCGACGAGGAACGGCATGTCGTCATTGACGATTTCAAGCACGGCCCCGCCGCGCTTGGCCGCAATCGGCTCTAACCGCATCTTGGCGGTGCCCGGTTGCCGCTCCTGCAAAAACGACCAGGAACGCTCGGCGATGTCGGCGAGTTCTTCCGCCGTGTAGCGCTCCAGATCCTCCGGCACCGCAAGGCCGAAGAGCTTGGCCGGAAAATCGTCGGGAATGTCGCGCCTGCGCCGCATGAGTTCGGCGGTGACCGCGTCGATAAGGGCTACGCTCGCGTAGTCGTCGCCGCTATGGGGAAGATCGCCTCGGGGTACGTCTTGGACGTTCATGGTCCCCCCTCGATTCGCCGCGATTCTATCCGTTCAAGACGGGTGCGCGCTAGCTTTGCGCGCTGCCATTGCAGCATCTGATATAATCACTTTTGGGCTGCCGGCAGGGGCGGCGAGATTAAAGAGATCATCATGTCCAACCGCAGCAAAAAACCAGCTCTAAAGCCCGCAAAAGCCGATCGACCGAGCGCTGTGGCCGGCGACGATACCGCCATTATCGCGCTCGACCTGCCGGCTGTGCCGCTGACGCCGCACCTAGCGGCGTATTTCGCCAAATGCGAGGAAAAGCTCGGCTTCGTGCCGAACGTGCTCAAGGCCTACGCCTTCGATATGGCGAAGCTTTCGGCCTTTGTCGGCATGTATAACGATCTGATGCTGGCACCGTCGGGCTTGAGCAAGCTCGAACGCGAAATGATCGCTGTCGCGGTTTCGGCACATAACCGCTGCTATTATTGCCTGGTCGCCCACGGTTCCGCGGTGCGTGAATTGTCGGGCGATCCGCCGCTCGGCGAACTGATGGTCATGAATTATCGCGCGGCGCGCCTGTCGAAGCGCGAGCGCGCCATGCTCGATTTTGCCGTGAAACTCACGGCCGAGCCGTCGCTGGTCGAAGAGGAGGATCGCGAGCGCCTGCGCCGCGCCGGTTTCAAGGAGCGCGATATCTGGGACATCGCGGCCGTGGCCGGCTTTTTCAACATGTCGAACCGCGTGGCGTCCGCCACCGATATGCGGCCCAACAGCACGTATCATCAGCGGAGCCGGTGACATATTCTAATGGTACAAATCATGAGCTTCGGGGGGATCGCGATGCATGCTCGGATAGGCGGTTTTCTAGGAGGTACCACTGCGTTGACTCTCGTCGCTTCGGCGCTGGTCAGTACCGCGTTCGCAGCCCCACCGGCAACGAAGCTTGCGCCGGACGCCATCCAGTCGACGTTCTTCAACGGCCAGCCGTTTACCGCGGCGACAAATTCCAACGTCAAATTCAAGATGACGTTCACCGCCGACGGCAAGATGACGCGCGCGTCAGCCAGCGGCGGCAGGGGCGAAGGCACCTGGAAACTGTCGAAAGACGGCTTCTGCACGACCTGGAAGAACGCCGGCGCCAATTGCTTCACCGTCATCAGCGCCGGCGACAACAAATGGTCGGTGCTCAAAGGCTCGACCATCATGGCCACCTGGAGCAAATAGGCTTGGAGCAAATAGGCTTGGAGCAAATAGGCTTGGAGCAAATAAGCTTACACGTGCACCGATAAATCTTTGATCGTCGGATGCGCGCCGGATAAGGGGTTTTCCGGATCCCAGTTGTAGCGTAGCGTCTCGAAGCGCATGGCGCGGGCGTCGAACATCACCAGGCGGCCGACCAGGTTTTCGCCGAAGCCGACAATTTCCCGGATCACTTCGAGCGCCATCATCGAGCCGATGACGCCGGCGAGCGCACCGAGAACGCCGTCTTCGGCGCAGGCCGGTACCGTGCCGGGCGGCGGCGGCTCGGGAAACAAGCAGCGATAGGTCGGATTCGGCTTGTCGTCCGCGCCGCGCTCATGGGCACGGATCGTGGTGAGCGTGCCGTCGAACGCGCCGAGCGCCGCGGTGACCAGCGGCTTCTTGGCGAAATAGCAGGCGTCCGCGACCAAATACCGGGTGGCGAAATTATCCGAACCGTCGACGACGATGTCGTAGCCGCCGATGAGGTCGAGCGCGTTTTGCGCCTTAAGCCTGACGCTATGCGGCTCCACGGCGACGTGCGGATTGAGACGGCGCACCGTGGCAGCGGCGCTATCGGTCTTCGGCGCCCCCACATCCGGCGTGCCGTGAATGACTTGGCGCTGCAAATTCGACAGTGCCACCACGTCATCGTCGACGATGCCGAGCGCGCCGACCCCGGCGGCGGCGAGATAGAGCAGCGCCGGCGCGCCGAGGCCGCCGGCGCCGACAACCAGCACGCGGGCGCGGCGGAGCGCGGCCTGGCCGGGTCCGCCCACCTCGCGCAGCACAATGTGGCGCGCATAACGTTCAAGTTCTTCACTACTCGGCTGGGTGCTCAGCATGCGGGTAATATAGGTCAAAAAGCGCCGCCCAGCGACCGCGAGATTGGACTTGCGCCATCGTTCGGCTAGGTTTGTTGGGTGGCGTCAGGTGGTGGCGATGACAGCGCGGATTGCATGCATTGCTGTCGGGTTTGTGCTGGCGGGGACATTTGCCTGCGCGCCACAGGCCGGCGCCAAAGCGCCCAAGGCCGACGCGGCGCATCCCAAGGCAGGCGGCAAAACAATTGCCAAGTCAGCTGCCAAAACAGCCCCTAAGAGCGACATCAGCGCCAACGCGCATAACGCCGCGCCGCCGGGCGCGGAAACGGGCGTGGCGGAACCACAGCGCCTCGCCATCCAGGCCGATTTGGTCTGGCTCAACAGTTATGGCGAGATGGCCGCCGAGGAGATCAACGCGCATCTGGTCGATCAGATCAAAGCGTTCCAGCGCCGCAACAACGGCAAGGACACCGGCGTTCTGACCGATCAGGAGCGCGCCGCGCTCGCCGACGCCGTCAAGGCAAAGCAAGCCGCCGCCGGCTGGCGGCTGATCGACGATACCGCGACCGGAGCGCGGCTCGGCGTGCCGGAAAAGCTCGTGCCGAAAACGAGCGCCGCGCACACCGGCAGCCGCTGGACCTCGATGCGAGGCCAAGTTCAGATCGAAACGTTCCGCCTGCGCGAAGCGTCACTTCCGGCTTTGTTCGATCAGGACAAGCGAACATCGCGGCGCGAGATCGGCTCCAGCAATCTTGGGCCCAATTCTTTTGTCATTACCGGCCAGCAGGGCCTGAAGAAATTCGTCGAACGGGTGCAATCGAGCGGCAGCGAAGTGCGCGGCGTGACGATCCTCTACGATCAAGCGACCGAAGGCACCATGGCGCCAGTCGCGATTGCGGTCGCTGACACATTCGACGGCTTCCCCGATCTGGCGGCGCTGCCGCCGGCCGGGCGAAAGCGCGGCGTCGAATACGGCAGCGCCGTGGTTGTGAGCAGTTCCGGCGATCTCGTCACAACCGCGCAAGTCGCCGACGAGTGCCGGTCCATCACGGTTCCGGGCTTTGGTCACGCCGTACGCATCGGAGCGGACGCGGCCAACGATCTGGCGCTGTTGCGGCTCTACGGCGCGCGCGACCTCGTGCCGGTGACGCTTGGCGATGACTCCGGCGCGGGCACCACGCTGACACTCTTAGGTATTGCCGATCCGCTGGGGGAAAGCAGCGAAGATAAAGTGACGCGCGCCAGCGCGCAGCTTACCGACCAGGGCATCAATCCCGTGCCGACGCTCGGCTTTTCCGGTGCCGCGGCCTTCGATGCGCAGGGCCGTTTCGCCGGCTTGGTCGAACTGAAAGCGCCCGTCATTGCCGGATCAGCCGCGGTGCCGCAGGCGGCGCTGGTGCCGGCGGCGGCGGTGCGGGCTTTTCTGCAAGCGCAAGGCATCGCCGCCGCGCCCGGCCATGCGGTGAGCGTCCAGTCCGTCGTTCGGGTGATTTGCGTCAGAAGGTAACGCCGGCGTTATTTGTTCTGGAATTTTGGCGGCCGCTTCTCGACAAAGGCGTGCATGCCTTCTTTCTGATCCTGCGTCGCGAACAGCGAATGGAAAATCCGCCGTTCGAAGCGGACGCCTTCGGCAAGCGAGGTTTCGAGCGCGCAATTTATCGCCTCTTTCGCCGCCAGCACCGAGGGCAGCGACATCGCGGCGATGGTCGCAGCGACCTTCAGCGTTTCGTCAAGAAGGCTTGGCAACGGCACGATGCGCGCGACCAGGCCGGCGCGTTCGGCCTCCGCGGCATCCATCATGCGGCCGGTCAAGATCATGTCCATCGCCTTGGCTTTGCCGACCGCGTGGGTGAGTCGCTGCGTGCCGCCGATGCCGGGAATGATGCCGAGCTTGATTTCCGGCTGGCCGAACTTGGCATTGTCGGCGGCGATAATCAGATCGCATTGCATGGCAAGCTCGCAACCGCCGCCCAGCGCGAAGCCAGCGACCGCGGCAATGACCGGCTTGCGCGCCCGCGCGACACGGTGCCAGTTGCCGGTGAAATCGTCGAGGAACACGTCGACAAATTCCTTGTCCGTCATTTCCTTGATATCAGCCCCCGCCGCGAAGGCCTTCTCGGACCCGGTAATGACGATGCAGGCGATCTTGCTGTCGGCCTCGAAACCATCCACCGCGGCGGCAAGCTCACGCATCAGCGCCCGGTTGAGCGCATTGAGCGCCTGCGGCCGGTTGAGCCGGATCAGCCCGACCTTGTCGCGCGTCTCGACGATGATGGTCTCGGTGCTCATTGGTCATATCTCCCGGATCACTTCAGCCAATCACTTCTGACATGTCGGACAATAAAACGTCGAGCGGCCGTTCTGCACGATGCGTTTGACGGTGCCCTTGCAGCCCGGAGTCCGGCACGGCTCGCCCTCGCGGTCGTAGACCTGGAAGTCATGCTGAAACATGCCGAGATCGCCGTCGGTCTGCCGGTGGTCGCGCAACGATGAGCCGCCGGCCTTGATCGCCGCTTGCAGCACCGTCTTGATGGCGTCGACCAGCCGCACGGCGCGCTCGTTCGGTTCGGCGTTTCTGCCGGCGATGGTCGAAGCCATCCGCTTGGGTGACAGCCGGGCGCGATAAAGCGCCTCGCAGACGTAGATATTGCCGAGGCCGGCGACGATCCTCTGATCCAGCAGCGCCGCTTTGAGACTTGTCTTCTTGCCGTGACAGGCGCGCGCCAGCATGGCGGCGTCGAATGCGTTGCCGAGCGGTTCCGGACCGAGACCTTTGAGGAGAGGCTCGGCCTCGAGCTTGTCGCGCGCGACAAGCTTCATCGACCCGAACCGGCGCGGGTCGTTGAAGGTCACGCTGGCGCCGGACGACATGTGAAAGACGACATGGTCGTGCGCAACGTGCCTTGCGTGCTCGTGATGGTAGCGGCCGAGCCGCTTGTCCTTCTCGTGGAAAACGTGAAACGAGCCGGACATGCCGAGATGCATGATCAGCACATCGCCGGAGGACAGATCGGCCAAGAGATATTTGGCGCGCCGGCCAAGCCCGGTCACCGTCTTGCCTTTCAGGCGCTGCGCAAAATCCTTCGGCAGCGGCCAGCGCAGATCGCCGCGATGTACCTCGACTTTGACGAAGCGCTGACCCTCCATGGCAGGCTCAAGGCCGCGGCGTACGGTTTCGACTTCGGGGAGTTCGGGCATTGCTTGATCCGGCGGCAAACGCAAAGTAAGCGATCGCAATAACAAGGTTAACTTTCAAACACATAGCGTCTCTAATGCCGCCGCGCTATGGTTTGAGTGATTAAGGTAGGACTGATGACAGAGACGACGCATTTCGGCTCCCGGCAGGTGCCGCTTCACGAAAAGCAGGACCTGGTCGACGACGTCTTTCACAGCGTCGCGCACCGCTATGACCTGATGAACGATCTGATGTCGCTTGGGCTGCATCGGGCGTGGAAGGATGCGCTGGTCACCGCGGTCAATCCGCCACGCAACCGCGCCTTTTCGCTGCTCGATATTGCCGGCGGCACCGGCGACGTTGCCTTGCGCGTGATTGCGTCCGGCGGGCCCGAAACCCGCGCTACGGTGAGCGACATCAATGCCGAGATGCTCGACGTCGGCCGCACCCGGGTCGCCGCGCAGGCGCGCGACGATGCCATCACCTTCGCGGAGGCCAATGCCGAGGCGCTGCCGTTTGCCGATCGCAGCTTCGATGCCGCCACCATTGCCTTCGGCATCCGCAACGTGCCGCGCATCGAGCGCGCGCTCGCCGAAGCTTTTCGTGTGCTCAAAATCGGCGGGCGGTTCTTTTGCCTCGAATTTTCCGCCGTCGACGTACCGGGTTTCGACCGGCTTTATGATCTCTATTCCTTCAATATCATTCCGAGACTCGGGCGCATGGTCACGGGCGACGCGGATTCCTACCGTTATCTGGTGGAATCGATCCGCCGCTTCCCGAAGCCGGAAGCCTTCGCGGCGATGATGCGCAATGCGGGCTTCGCACGCGTTTCGATCCAACCGATGACCGGCGGCATCGTGACGCTTCATTCCGGCTGGCGTTTGTGATTTCCGGCGCCGCGCATCTGATCCGCCTTGCCCGCGCCGGCTTCGTGTTCGCCCGCGAAGGCGTTCTCGGCATCATCGACCCGGCGATGGTGCCGGTCCCGGCGCGTCCTCTCTATCGCATGGCGCGGCTGTTCGAGCGGCCGTCGAGCGACGCATCGGAAGCGCGGCTGTCGACGGCGCTGGCCAAACTCGGGCCGAGCTATGTGAAGCTCGGGCAGTTCCTGGCGACGCGGCCGGACGTTGTCGGCGGCGCTTTGGCGGCCGATCTCGAACGCCTGCAGGATCAGATGCCGCCGTTCCCGCAAGCCGAGGCCGAAGCGGCGATCGCGGCGTCGTTCGAAAAGCCCGTGGCCGCAGTCTATGCGAGCTTTGGACCCCCGATCGCGGCAGCCTCGATCGCGCAGGTGCACAAAGCGACAGTTGCGACGGCAAGCGAGCCGCGCGCGGTCGCCGTGAAAGTGCTGCGCCCCGCCATCGAGCAGCGTTTCCACGCCGACCTCACCGCGTTCGCTTACGCGGCCCGGCGCGCCGAAGATCTTTCCGCCGAGGCGCGGCGGCTGCGGCTCATCGAAATCGTCGAAACGCTGCGCCGCTCGGTCATGGTCGAAATGGATTTTCGCCTCGAAGCGGCGGCGCTGTCGGAAATGGCCGAGAACACCAAGGACGATCCGGATTTTCGCGTGCCGGCGATCGACTGGGACCGCACCACCAAGGAAGTGCTGACGCTGGAATGGATCGACGGCATCCCGTTGACCGACCGCGCGCGGCTGCAGGCCAAGGGCTTCGATCTGCCGAAGCTCGGCCGCGGCTTGATCCAAAGCTTCCTGCGCCACGCGCTGCGCGACGGCTTCTTCCACGCCGACATGCATCCGGGAAATCTGTTCGTCGACGACGACGGCAAGCTGATCGCCGTCGACTTCGGCATCATGGGCCGGCTCGGCGCCAAGGAACGGCTGTTCCTCGCCGAAATCCTGCACGGCTTCATCACCCGCGATTACTACCGGACCGCCGAAGTTCATTTCGAGGCTGGCTATGTGCCGCCGCATCACTCGATCGAGGATTTCGCGCAGGCGATCCGCGCCATCGGCGAGCCGATTCACAATCGCACCGCCGACGATATTTCGATGGCAAAGCTTTTGACGTTGCTATTCGAAGTGACCGGCTTGTTCGACATGCGCACGCGGCCGGAGCTTCTGCTGCTGCAAAAGACCATGGTCGTCGTCGAAGGCGTGGCGCGCTCGCTCGATCCCAAGCTCGATATGTGGAGCACGGCCGAGCCCGTGGTGCGGGAATGGATGACGCGCAATCTCGGCCCCGTCGGTCGGCTGGAAACCGCGGCGCAGGGCGCTTCCGATATCGGGCGCTTCGTCGGCAACGCGCCGGGCCTGCTCACGCGCGGCGCAAGGGTGCTCAACCAGCTCGACGAGATGACGCGGAATGGCTTGGTGCTGTCGCCGGAAACCCTCGCCGAGATCGACAAATCCGAGCGGCGGCGGAGCCATTGGACGGCCGTGGCGTTATGGGTGATCGCGGCGCTATTGGCGCTGATCGTCCTCAAACACTTATGATTGCATTGATTGCAATGCAATCATAATCCTGCTATTTTCCTTGGCGTATCGAGGAAACGTATGGCCAGCCTGACCGTCCGCCAGCTCGACGATAAGCTGAAACGCCTGTTACGGCTGCGCGCCGCGCGCCACGGCCGGTCGATGGAGGACGAGGTCCGCGTTATCCTGCGCCAAGCGGCGGCGGAAACCGCCCGCGAAGCGCTGAGCCTCCTCAACCCGCCGAACCCGCCTGAAGAGCCGCAACCGCCACCGCGGCAATCTCTCAGCACGCAACCGGAGCCGCAAAGTCCGCATGTCACGGCCGCCGCACGCCCGCGCGTTCTGCTCATCATCGGCGGCGGCATTGCGGCCTACAAATCGCTCGATCTCATTCGCCGCCTGCAAGACCACAATTTGCTGGTGCGCTGCATTCTCACCGCGGCGGCGCAGCATTTCATCACATCACTCGCTGCTGGCGCGCTTGCCGGCGCGCACGTTCACACCGATCTGTTCGATCCGAAGAGCGAGTTCGACGTCGGCCATATCCGTCTCGCCCGCGATACCGATCTCATCATCGTCGCGCCGGCAACCGCCGATCTGATGGCGAAAATGGCGGGCGGTCATGCCGACGATCTCGCCACTGCCGCCTTGCTCGCCACCGACAAGCCGATCCTGATCGCGCCGGCGATGAACCCGCATATGTGGGCGGCCACCGCAACCAAGCGCAATTTGGCGCAGCTTGCCGCCGACGGCGTCCGCGTCGTCGGCCCGAATGCCGGCGAAATGGCCGAGCACGGCGAAGCCGGCACCGGCCGCATGGCGGAGCCGCTCGAGATCGTTGCCGCCGCCGAACAGCTTTTGCGCGCTCCTGGGCCATTGACGGGCAAGCGCGTCCTCGTGACTTCCGGCCCGACCAGCGAGCCGATCGATCCGGTGCGCTTCATCGCTAATCGCTCGTCGGGCAAGCAGGGTCACGCGATTGCCGCGGCGGCCGCAGCAGCCGGCGCCGATGTCGTGTTGATCAGCGGCCCGGTCAACCTGCCCGGCCCTCCCGGCACGACCGTCATCAAGATCGAGACCGCGCGGCAGATGCTCGACGCGGTCGAAAAAGCGCTGCCGGCCGACGTCGCGATCTTCGCCGCAGCGGTGGCCGACTGGCGCACCGAACGGCCGAGCGACAGCAAGATCAAGAAGCAGCAGGGCCAGACGCCGACGCTTAAGCTCGTCGAGAATCCCGATATTCTCTCGACCGTCGCGCATCGCAAAACCGCTCGGCCGCGGCTGGTCATCGGCTTTGCCGCCGAGACCGATGACGTGATCGCCAATGCCAAAGCAAAGCTCGCCAAGAAGGGCTGCGACTGGATTCTCGCCAATGACGTTTCGCCGGAGACCGGCATCATGGGCGGCGACTCCAACACCATTCATCTGATCTCGACGAGCGGCGTCGAAGATTGGCCGCCGCAATCGAAGGACGACGTCGCTCACATGCTGGTGGAGCGCGTCGTCAAAGAACTCGGCAAACCATTAGGGGGAAGCAAACGGTGAGTCCCGAAGTGCGGATCGCACGGTTGCCGCACGGCGCCGATTTGCCGTTGCCGGCCTATCAAAGCGCGCTCGCCGCCGGTCTCGATCTGCTCGCCGCGGTGCCGGCTGATGCGCCGATCGAAATTCCGCCCGGCGGACGGGCGCTGATTCCCTCGGGCGTCGCCATCGCATTGCCGCCCGGACACGAGGCTCAAATACGACCGCGCTCAGGGCTCGCTCTGCGCCACGGAGTCACGGTTCTCAACTCGCCCGGAACGGTCGATGCCGATTACCGCGGAGAAATACAAATCATCCTGGTGAATCTCGGATCGGAGCGTTTTGTAATCAGCCGCGGAATGCGCATCGCACAGCTAGTAATCGCGCCGATATCACATGTAAAACTTGTTGAATCTACAAGTTTAGATGCAACGCAACGAAGCGTCGGCGGATTTGGTTCCACAGGAACTGCTCCGAATATTGTCAACAAGGGTAACTAACACGAAGTTCAACTGGACCGATCCCGCATTGTCATGTAGCAGCATTGCATCGAACTACTCCCGCGACGCGACGTTCTCCTCACGCATGCCTCTGCTCCCTCGCAAAGGCGTCCTCGCGATTGCCGCCGTCATCGACGTGGCAATGCAGGCGCAAGGACAGCCGGTCTCAGCAAAAACGCTTGCCGCGCGTCACGGCCTGCCACCGCGACATCTCGAGCCCGTGCTGCAAGCACTGGTGCGTTGCGGAATCCTCAAAGGTATTCGCGGCCCGCGGGGCGGCTATGAACTTGCGCGTGATCGCCGGCGCGTGACCGCGAATGACATCTTGCGTGCGGCCGGCACGGTCGACGAGGCCGACGGAGCGCATGCCGGGTCCGACCTCCTGACCAAGATCGTGCTCCCGGCCATGGCCAACGCCGAGCAGGAATTCGGCACCGCGCTGGCGCGCATCAGTGTGGAAGACCTGGCGCGCGACGCCCAGTCGCTCAAAACCGCTCCGAAGGCCGCCGTTAGGAATTGAGGCGGCCAAACCTTCACACTCACGTTCACGATCTGGACTCTTACGGCGCGATTCCGCTTGAGGGTAAAGTCGTCCGATTCGCGGGCTCGCTGGCATGCGGCGGGTGCGAGCCAGCAGAGGCGAAGGGGCATGCCGGACACGATCCGGGGGAGCCGCGGCACGCGGCATCGGCGGCGCGCGCAAGGAATTGGCCAATTCCTTGCGGCGCTTTGCGTCTTTTCCCCATGGCCGGCGGCCGCGGCCGAACAGCCTCCGCTGGCGCTGCACGAACTGGTCCTAATCGCGCAATCGGGCATCGACCAGCATCAGATTGCCTTCATCGCCGTGGTCTGCGGCGTCGTGCTGTTTGCCGTCGTCACCGCGATCATGCTGGTGCTGACATGGGCGCGCGCGGCGCGGCAGGAAGGGCGGCGGCGCAACGAAATCGCTACGCTGCGCGAGGAGGTCGATCGCGCCAATGCGTTGATGCGATCCGAACCGCAGGTCGTGGTAGTTTGGCCAGTAGGCTCCAGCGAACCGAAAATCGACGGCGACCCCGGCGCCGTCGGCGTCGCCATGGCGCATCAGGTGCTCGCTTTCGGCAGCTGGCTCGACGCCGGCAAGGCGAGCGCGATGGAGCACGCCGTTGACGCGTTGCGCGCCCGCGGCGAGGCCTTCGCGATGACGCTGACCACGCGTTCCGGCCATCCGATCGAAGCGCTCGGCCGCGCCATCGGCGGGCGCGCCGTGCTGCGGCTGAAAAACGCCAGCGGCGTTAATCGCGAACTGGTCGAGCTCGCCACCCGCCACGACAAACTATTCGCCGAAGTCGCGCCGCTGCGCGCGCTGATCGAGACGCTGCCGTCGCCGATCTGGGCGCGCGACAGGGACGGCCAGTTGATCTTCGTCAACTCAGCCTATGCGCGCGCCGTCGACGCCAAAAGCTCGGCCGATGCGATAGAGCATCGCACGGAATTCCTCGACAGCACCGCCCGCGCCGGCATCGCCCAATCGCATATGAACGGCGCCGGCTATGCCGGCCGGTTGCGCGCCGTCGCCGCCGGCACGCGGCGCGCTTTTGACGTGCTCGATATCATCACCGACAGCGGTTCGACCGGCATCGCCGTCGACGCCACGGAAGCCGAAGCGATGCGCGTCGCCCGCGACCATCTCATGGACGCGCACCGCCGCACCCTCGACCAGTTGCCGACCGGCGTCGCCATGTTCGGGCCCGATCACCGGCTGACGTTCTATAACGCCGCCTATCGCGCGCTGTGGGACCTCGACACAGCTTTCCTCGACCAGGGGCCGTCCGACTCTACGGTGATCGAAACGCTGCGCGCCGCGCGCAAATTGCCGGAGCAGCAGGATTTCCGACAATGGAAGACCGAGCTCCACGAAGCCTACCGCGCCGTCGAAGCGACCGAGCACACCTGGCACCTGCCCGGTGGCCGCACCTTGCGCGTCGTCACCACGCCCAATCCGGACGGCGGCCTCACCTATCTGTTCCACGATGTTACCGAGCGGCTCGATCTCGAACGCCGCTTTCAGGAGCTGATCCGCGTCCAGGGCGAGACGCTCGACAATTTGGCCGAAGGCGTCGCCGTGTTCGGCAGCGACGGCCGGCTTCGCCTGCACAACGCCGCCTTCGTCAGTATGTGGAAGCTCGAAGCCACCGATCTCGCCGACCGGCCGCACATCGAACGGATCACGGCACTCTGCCAGCCGCTGCACGGCGACGCGCCGGCTTGGCGGGCCCTGCGCGATGTCGTGACCGCGATCGACAGCCGCGAAGCGACCAAAGGGCGTCTCGAACGCCGCGACGGCAGCGCGGTGGATTCCACCACCGTACCGCTCCCCGATGGCGCCACATTGTTGACGTTTCATGACGTCACGGCTTCGGTCAATGTCGAGCGTGCGCTGCGCGAGCGCAACGAAGCGCTCGAAGACGCCGACAAGATCAAGATCGATTTCGTTCACCACGTGTCCTACGAGTTGCGCTCTCCGCTCACCAACATTATCGGCTTCGTCCACCTGCTCGGCGATCCGACCACCGGCCCGCTGGCGAAAAAGCAGCGCGAATATCTCGATTACATCACGGTCTCGACCAACACTTTGCTGGCGCTGATCAACAATATTCTCGATCTCGCCACCATCGATGCCGGCCGCATGCAGCTCAATCTCGGGCCGGTCGATATCCGCGAGACCATGGCGGCGGCGGCCGAGGGCGTGGCAGACCGGCTGGTCAGTTCGGGCCTCGCGCTCGACGTCGTCGCGGCGGCGGACATCGGTAGTTTCATGGCCGACAAGCTGCGGGTGCGGCAAATCCTGTTCAACCTTCTGGCCAACGCGGCAAGCTTTTCGCCCGGCGGCGCACGCATCGGTTTCCGCGCCGAGCGCCGCTCCGACGCCATCGTGTTCTCGGTCACCGATCAGGGGCCGGGAATTCCGCCGGAAGTGCTGGAGAAAGTCTTCGACTGGTTCGAGACGCATTCGCTCGGCTCGACGCATCGCGGCCCCGGCATCGGTCTGTCGCTGGTCCGTTCCTTCGTCGAACTGCACGGCGGCACGGTCGCGATTGCGTCTCAGGTCGGACAAGGCACCACCGTCACCTGCACGTTCCCGCTGGCCGCACGTGCCACGCTCACGGCTGCCGAGTAGCCGTTGCTGTCAAAAAAGGCCATGCTCAAACAGAACATTCTTGAGCGGAGCGCCGCATGCTGCTGACCACCCCGGGTGGCGCAAGCTTCAACGCGACATTACCGAACGAGCAGGCGACATGGCGGTTCATGGCCGACATTGCATCAGCGCTTGAGCCCGGCGATCTGGTGACGCTGTCGGGCGACCTCGGCGCCGGCAAGACCACCTTCGCGCGGGCTTTAATCCGCTACCTCGCCGGCGACGAGACGATCGAAGTGCCGAGCCCGACCTTCACATTGATCCAGACCTATGACCTGCCGCGCTTTGCGTTGGTCCATGCCGATCTCTACCGGCTGTCGGGCGCCGCCGAGCTTGCCGAGCTCGGCTTCGACGATCTGCCTGAAGGCGCAGTCGTGCTGATGGAATGGCCGGATCGCGCCGCCGGATTTCTGCCGGCCGACCGCCTCGACATCACCTTCACGCTGGCGCCGCAGCTTGGACCCGACGTGCGCAACGTCCGCTATGTCGGCTATGGCAGCTTCGCCCTGCGCGCCGAGCGCATCGCCATGGTGCGCTCGTTCCTCGACGAATCCGGCTTCGGCCCGGCGCTGCGCATACGCATGCAGGGCGATGCCTCGACGCGGATTTTCGAGCGTTTGAACCTCAACGGCGCGGCCGCGATCCTAATGAACGCGCCACGCCGTCCCGATGGCCCGCCGGTGCGCGATGGCAAGCCGTATAGCGCCATTGCGCATCTCGCCGAAGACATCGTGCCTTATGTCGCGATTTCCGCGGGCCTGCGCTCGCTCGATCTCTCGGCGCCGACCATCATGCACGCCGATCTCGATCACGGCCTTTTGGTGATGGAGGATCTCGGTGAAGACCGCATCGTCACCGGCGATCCGCCGGCGCCGATCGCTCAGCGTTACGCCGCCGCCGTCGACCTGCTCGCCGCGGTGCACGCCCGCAAATTGCCGGACACGCTGCCGGTCGCGCCACACCTCGATTATCGGATGCGGCGCTACGATCTGCAGGCGTTCTTGATCGAGGCTGAATTGTTGCTCGACTGGTACCTAGCCAAAGCCGGCAGCGAAGACAAAGCCGCCGCGCGCAAGGAATTCGTCGCGCTCTGGAGCAAAGCGCTGCAGCCGGCGATCGACGCGCCGCCGACCTGGGTGCTGCGCGATTATCATTCGCCGAATCTGCTGTGGTTGGAGGGGCGGGACGATATTGCGCGGATCGGCGTGCTCGATTTTCAGGACGCGCTGATCGGTCCCGCCGCGTATGACATCGCCTCGCTCCTGCAAGACGCGCGCGTCGACGTGCCGGAAAGCTTGGAAATGGCTTTGCTCGGTCAATATGTGCGGGCGCGGCAAAGCCAGAATGCGGAATTTGGGGCGGAATTCGATACCGCCGGTTTTATGCTGCTCTATGCGACCTTGGCGGCGCAGCGCGCGACCAAGATTCTCGGCATCTTCGCCCGGCTCGACCGGCGCGATGGCAAGCCGCAATATCTGCGTCACATGCCCCGCCTATGGAACTATTTGCAGCGTTCGCTGGCGCATCCCGCACTTGCACCCCTAAAGGCCTGGTACGCAGCCAATGTCCCGGCACCAGATGGGCTATGATGCGGCGGCTAAAATCACATCGACGGCTGGGCTCCCCAAAGCGATGATGCCGAAAAGCGCGATGATCTTGGCGGCGGGTCTCGGCACGCGGATGCGGCCCTATAACGGCCAGATCCCCAAACCGCTGGTCGCCGTCGGCGGCAAATCCTTGATCGATTACGGGCTCGACCGCCTCGCCGATGCCGGCGTCGAACGCGCGGTGGTGAACGTGCACCATCTCGCCGATGCGCTGGAAAAACATCTCGCGCCGCGCCGGCACCCGCACATTGTCATTTCCGATGAGCGCGCCGAACTGCTCGGCACCGGCGGCGGCATCGCCAAGGCGTTGCCGCAGCTCGGCGACGCGCCGTTCTTTCTGGTCAATTCCGACACTTTGTGGCTCGACGGCGTGCGGCCCAATTTCACGCGGCTCGCTGAGGCGTTCGATCCGAGCACCATGGATGCCCTGCTGCTGTTGGCGCCGACCACGGACAGCATCGGCTATTCCGGCCGCGGCGATTACATGATAACGTCCGATGGACGCTTGCAGCGCCGTGCCGAGCGCGAAGTGGCGCCCTTCATTTATTCCGGATCGGCGATTCTTTCGCCGGTTTTATTTGCCGGCGCGCCCGAAGGCGCCTTCCCGCTCACGCTGTTGTTCGACCGCGCCGGCGAGAATGGCCGGCTGTTCGGCTTGCGGCTCGAGGGCGTATGGATGCATGTCGGCACGCCGGACGCGGTCGCTGCGGCCGAGGTGGCGCTGGCGACCGCGAACTAGAACGCGCTAAACTCCGCCAAGCCTTCGCGCGACCTTCGCGATTCCGACATGAACCCACGCGTTTTCACCATTCCGGCGTCGGCGCCGTTTTTGCCGACGCTGATCGAGGCGTTGAGGAGCGGCAAGCTCGGCTTTGCCAAGCTCGGCTCAGCTATGGCCGACGATCCATTCGCGCTGGCGTCGGTGACGCTCTATCTGCCGACACGCCGCGCCTGCCAGTTGATGCGAACTGCGTTTCTTCGAGATTTTGATGCTGCCATCCTGCCGCGGATCGTTCCGATCGGCGAAATCGACGAGGACGAGATCGAATTTGCCGAGGTCGCTGCGGGCGAGATCGCCGGCGATGCACCAGCTTTGCCCCAAGCGCTCGGCGGCTTGGAACGGCTGCTTCTGCTCACGAGATTGATAACGGCCTGGTCGAACTCACAACAGCTTCACGCCTCGGACGGATCGCCCTTGGTCGCGCAAACACCGGCGGCGGCCTGCGCGCTTGCCGTGGATCTTGCGCGGCTCATGGACGACATGACCATGCGCGGAGTCGCGTGGAGCAAGCTGGACAAGCTCGTACCCGATGAATTCGACTACTATTGGCAAAAGACACTGGCCTTCTTAAAAATCGCGCGCGAGCAGTGGCCACCGATTCTTGAAGACTACGGTCTCATCGAACCCGCGGAACGGCACGATAGGCTGATCAAGGCAGAGACCGTGCGCCTCGCGCGCAAGACCGACGGTCTTGTCATCGCCGCCGGCTCCACCGGATCGATCCCGGCGACCGCGGATTTGATCGCGACGATCGCGCGTTTACCACACGGCGCCATCGTACTGCCCGGGCTCGATACCGACCTCGATGAAAATTCGTGGCGATTGATCCCGGGCGACGAGAAGAGAAAAATTCCGCCAGCGCCATCGCATCCGCAATTCTCCATGCAAGCGCTGTTAACCCGTATCGGCATCACGCGGGTCGACGTAGTAGAGCTGGTGGCACCGCACGGGCGTGAGCACCTTGTCTCCGAGGCGTTGCGGCCTGCGGCGACAACTGATATGTGGCGGCAAATCTCAGCCGCACCAGGCTTTGCCGCTCACGCTGATGCGGCAATCCAAACGCTGACCGTGATCGAAGCCGCCAATCCCGAAGACGAAGCGCTCGCCATCGCGGTTGCCCTGCGCGAAGCGGTGCATGATAGGAAGACCGCGGCGCTGGTGACACCGGATCGGGCGCTCGGACGCCGCGTTCTGACCGCGCTCGCGCGCTGGAATATCGCGGCCGAAGATTCCGCCGGCGAGGCGCTTGCCGATACACCCGCCGGAATATTTGCAAGGCTTGCGGCGGCGACCGCGCTCGGCGGGCTCGAACCGGTGCCGTTGCTAGCTTTGCTCAAACATCCGCTGTCCCGCCCGCCTGTGCGCAACAAGGACGCCGCCGTCGCCACACTCGAGCGGGCGATCTTGCGCGGCCCGCGCCCCCGCGCCGGCAGTGCCGGTCTCGCCAATGCTCTAAGTACATTCCGCAAGACCAAGGAAAATCTGCATCGCTCCGATCCACGGAGGGACTTAAGCGAAGGGGAATTGAATGCCGCTGTCGACCTTGTCGCCTGGTTCGCCGATGCGCTGAAGCCCCTGGAACAGATCGGCCACGACGAACAGCCGCTTAGCAAATTCGCCGAACGCCATCGCGAAGTGCTTGCCGCACTCTCCTCACAAGATGGCGTTGAAGCGGCTTTATTCGGTCCTGACGGCCTGCGCCTTGCCGATGCACTCGATGAGATCGCGACGAGCGAAGCGGCCGCACAGATTGCTGTCGCCAAAGCAGACTATGTCGAATTATTTGCTGCTGCGCTGTCTGGCCGCGACGTGCGGCCAGCGCCACGGCCCGACCTTCCCGTGCACATCCTTGGCCGCCTTGAAGCACGCTTAATCGCGAGCGATCGCGTGGTACTCGGCGGTCTTGTCGAAGGCAAGTGGCCGCGGGAGAGCAATACCGATGCCTGGCTGAGCCGGCCGATGCGGCTTGCGCTCGGGCTCGATCTGCCGGAACGCCGCATCGGACTCTCCGCGCACGACTTTGCGCAGCTTCTCGGCGGGCGCGAGGTCATTTTGAGCTCATGCGGCAAAGATTGGTGGCACGCCGACAGTATCATCGCGCTTCATCCAGCGTCTTGCCGCGGTCGCCGGCGAACGCTGGCCAACCGCGGTCGCGCGCGGCCAGAAGTATTTGGACTGGGCTCGCGAACTCGATCGGCCGGAGCAGGTGAGGCCCGCGCCACAGCCCGCGCCGTCGCCGCCGCGCGCGGCACGGCCGAAAAGCCTTTCGGTCACCGAGATCGAACATTGGCTGCGCGACCCCTACACGATCTATGCCAAGCACATTTTGCGACTGCGGCCACTCGATGCGGTCGATACCGCCCCCGGCGCCGCCGAGCGCGGCACCATCATCCATGCCGCCGTCGGCGACTTCACCAGGCTCTATGCCAAAAACCTCCCCGCCGATCCGGTGGACAAGCTCATCGCGCTGGGCGAGCGGCATTTTGCGGCACTGGAAGATTTTCCCGAAGTGCGCGCGTTCTGGCGACCGCGCTTTCTGCGTATCGCACATTGGTTCGTACGCTGGGATGCCGAGCGCCGCACTGCGATCACGGCGCTCGAGGCCGAAATTCCTGGCGAGATCGACATCGCGCTCGACCAAGCAACGTTCAAGCTGCGCGGCGTCGCCGACCGTATCGAGCGCATGCCGGACGGCCGCTACGTCATCCTCGACTACAAAACCGGCTCGGCGCGCACCGAAAAGCAAGTACGCTCCGGGCTCGCCCCGCAGCTCACGCTCGAAGCCGCGATCCTGCGCAACGGCGGCTTCAAGGAAATTCCGCGCGGCGCTTCCGTCGCCGAACTCGTCTATGTGCTGCTCAAAGGCGGCGAGCCGCCGGGCAGGTACGAAGAGGTGAAGTTCAAGGACGGCACGCCGGATAGCCATGCCGATCGGGCGCTGGACAAGCTCACCGAACTCGCCCGCCGCTTCGACGACGACAAGGAACCGTACCGTTCGCTCGTCCACCCGATGTGGACGACATATTACGGCGACTACGACCATCTCGCGCGCGTCAAGGAATGGTCGAGCGGCAAGGACGATGACATCTGGGGCGTCGAGTGAGAACCGCCGACGACATTCCGCCGCAGGTGCGCGGACTGCAACGCGCGGTCGCCGCGCCGGATGTCTCGGCATGGGTCGCCGCCAATGCCGGCTCGGGCAAGACGCATGTGCTGGCGCAGCGCGTGATCAATCTGCTGCTCGACGGCGTCGCGCCGGAGAAGATTCTGTGCATCACGTTCACCAAGGCCGCCGCCGCCAATATGGCGAAACGGGTGTTCGATACGCTTGCCGCCTGGACGACGCTCGACGATGCGGCGCTCGACAAGGCCATCCGTGAGGGCTCAGGCATGCCGAGCGATGCGCGGCGGCGCGTCGCGGCGCGGCGGCTGTTTGCCCGTGCGCTCGAAACGCCCGGCGGGCTGAAAGTGCAGACCATCCACGCCTTCTGCACGCAGCTACTGCATCAATTCCCCTTCGAGGCGAATGTCGCCGCCCGCTTTACCGTGCTCGATGAAGCGCAGCAGACGCAGTTGCTCGAGCAGTTGACACTGCATGTGCTGCTCGACGGCGCGCGCGACCCGCAAAGCCCGCTCGGCCGCGCGCTTACCGTGGCGATGACCGCCGCCGCCGATCAGACGTTCCGCGACGTCATCCGCGCCGCGATCGGCCGCCGCGATGCGATCGCGCACTGGGTGATGAAGGAGGGCGATGTCGCAGCCGCGATCGCCGCGCTGTCGCGCGCGCTCGGCATCGATCCCGCCACAAGTCGCGAAAACATTGAAGATGAGTTTTTTGAAGACTCCGCGATTACGGCCGCGGAATGGTCCGCACTCGCGGCCGCCCTGGCACAAGGCAACAAGACCGACATCGAGCAGGCCCGCCGTTTCGGCTTGCTCGCGTCCCTGCAGCGCACCGACCGCGTCGACACTTATCTCGATATTTTCTGCACGGCGACCGACCGCGCTCCGCGAAAATCCATCGTGACCAAAGCGATCAAGGACGCGGACTTGATCGAACGCCTGACCGCGGAACAAGACCGCGTCTGCGCTGTTCTGGAACGGCTGCGCGCCGTTATCTGCCGTGACCGCTCGGCCGCGCTGTTGACCGTCACCAACGACGTACTGACGCGCTATCACAAAGAGAAAGAGCGCCGCGGGCTGGTCGATTATGACGACCTAATCGACAAGGCGCTAGCGCTTCTCGGGAATGTCGATGCGGCCTGGGTGCATTACAAGCTCGATCTCGGCATCGATCATCTTTTGATCGACGAAGCGCAGGATACGAGCCACAAACAGTGGCAGATCGTCCGGCACCTGGTGGCGGAATTCACCGCGGGCGCCGGCGTTCATCTCGGCACCCGCACGATTTTCGCGGTCGGCGACGAGAAGCAATCGATCTATTCGTTTCAGAACGCCGCGCCGCGCGAGTTCGCGCAAATGCGGAGCTTTTTCGAGCGCGCGCATGGGCAGGGCGGCCTCAAATTCGTGATCAGGGAGTTCAAGCACTCGTTCCGCTCCGGCGAGAGCGTGCTGGCTGCCGTCGACGAGGTGTTCAAAGACAAGCTCGTCGCGGCAAGCGTCTCTTCCGATACCGACGGCTTTCCGCCGCACATTGCCTTGCCGGATGCGCCGCCGAGTCTGGTCGAAGTCTGGGAGCCGGAAGAACCTGACGAGCGCAAGGACATCGAAGGCTGGGATGCGCCGTTCGATACCGTCAACGAGACGAGCCCGCGCGTCAAATTGGCCAAACGCATCGCGCGTACGGTCAAGCGCATGGTCGAGGGCGGCGCGCCGGTCGGTATCGCGCGCCGCGCCGCGCGCTACGGCGATATTCTTATTCTCGTGCGCCAGCGCGGCGATCTGTTCGAGGCAATCATAAGGGCGCTGAAGAACGAGCATGTCGAGGTCGCCGGCGCTGACCGCCTCATCCTCACCGAGCACATCGCCGTCATGGATCTGATGGCGCTCGCCGACGTGCTGCTGTTGCCGCAGGACGATCTTGCACTCGCGACCGTACTGCGCAGCCCGCTGTTCGGCTTCTCGGACGACGATCTGTTCGCGGTCGCCTACGATCGCGGCCGCATGTCGCTGCGCAAGTCGCTTGCGCGCAAAGGCGAAGGCGAATTGATGGCGGCAAGGGCGCTTACAAAACTCAATAAATTCGGTGAGGCCGCGCGACGCGAGACACCGTTTGCGTTCTACACGAAGATTCTCGGGGCGGAGGGCGCGCGCCGTGATTTCCTCGCCCGCCTCGGCGCCGAGGCGAACGACGCGCTCGACGAATTCCTCAATCTCGCGATCGAATACGAGCGCCGCGAGACGCCGTCGCTGCAGGGTTTCATGGCCTGGCTGCGCGAGGCGCGCGCCGAGGTGAAACGCGACATGGAGATCGCGCGCGACGAAGCGCGGGTGATGACCGTGCACGGCGCCAAGGGCCTCGAAGCGCCGATCGTATTCCTCGCCGATACCATGACGCCGCCGGCGGGGCCGCGGCCGCCGCGGCTTCTCGAACTTCCCGGCCATGCCGTGATCTGGGTGGGACGCAAGGCGGACGATCCGCCGCCTGTTGCGGTGGCCCGGCAGGACGCGCAGCGCGACGCCGCGGACGAATATCGGCGGCTCCTCTATGTCGCGATGACGCGCGCCGCCGACCGCTTGATCATCTGCGGCGCCCAAGGCGAGAAAAGGCGGCCGGACGACTGCTGGTACGATCTGGTCTGCGAGCCGCTCAAACCGTTCCTGGTCGAGGAGACGGACGGCGAGGAGAAAGTGTTGCGCTACCGTACGGCGACGAGTCCGGCCACGGCGCAATCGCCCTCGATCGCGGCCGCGCCAAAATCCGATCGCCCCGAGCTTCCGGCGTGGCTCCGTCAACGCGTGGCGCACCACGTGCGGCGCGGCGGACCGATCTCGCCATCCTCGGCCTTTGACGAAGACATCGCGCGCATGACGCAACCCGGAGCCTCTCCGGCGGCGCGCCGCAAAGCCTTGGAGCGCGGCCGGATCGTGCATCGGCTGATGCAGTCCCTGCCCGACATTGCGCCGGAGCGGCGCGCGGACGCCATCGAGCGTTTCCTGGCTCGCGCCGCCGCAAAGAATTTTTCTTCAGCCGAGCGCGACGAGATCGCGCGCCAAGTCTCCGCCGTTCTCGGCGACCCACGCTTTGCCGAGATTTTTGCACCGGGCAGCCGTGCCGAAGTGCCGATCGTCGGGCGCATTCCGCGAGACAACGCCGAGCCGCTTGGCGTCGCCGGACAAGTCGACCGCTTGTCCGTCGTCGGCGACACCGTCCTCATCGCCGATTACAAGACCGACGGCATCGTCCCGGAAAAGCTCGACGAGGTGCCGCGCTATGTCGCCCAGCTTGCGCTTTATCGGACGGTGCTCGGCCGTATCTATCCCGGCAGGATCGTGCGCGCGGCCCTGATCTTCACCAATGGCCCCGCTTTGCTGGAGATTCCCGGCGGGGCGATGGATCGCGCGCTTGAAGCCGAGCTTCGCAAAGCCCTAACCTAGACATGTCTCGGCTCGGTCTGTCACGCTCCAGTGAAGGTGCCTTGACGCCCCGGACACCCGTTCATAGGTTCAACGACCCCGGGCAGCCAATTCCCCCGAAAAACGAGGTTTTTCATGGTCGAGAAAACAACTGATGCCACGTTCGAAGCGGACGTCCTCAAGGCGAGCGGCCCGGTCGTCGTTGATTTCTGGGCGGAATGGTGCGGCCCGTGCCGCATGATCGCGCCGGCTTTGGAAGAGATTTCCAATTCGCTCAACGGCAAGGTCAAGATCGTGAAGCTCAACGTCGACGAGAATCCCGGCATCGCGTCGAAATACGGCATCATGTCGATCCCGACGCTGATGCTGTTCAAAGACGGCCAGCTGGCCTCGCGCCAGGTCGGCGCCGCGCCGAAACAGAAGCTCGAGCAGTGGATCACCGCTTCGGTGTGATCCGGCTTCACCTCAGCCTTTGAACGTGTCATGGCCGGGTCCGTCCCGGCCATCTCGTTTTTACGGGCAAGCTGCCTAATGCCTGAAATGCCGGGTTCCGGTCAGCACCATGGCGATGCCGTGCGCGTCGGCGGCCTCAATCACCTCGTTATCGCGCATGGACCCGCCCGGCTGGATCACCGCGGTGGCGCCGGCCTCGATGGCGACGAGAAGACCGTCGGCGAAGGGAAAGAACGCGTCCGAAGCGACCACCGATCCCTTGGTGGCCGGCTCCTTGAGACCGGCTTCCTTGGCGGCGTCCTGCGCCTTGCGCGCAGCGATGCGCGCGGAATCGACGCGGCTCATCTGCCCGGCGCCTATCCCGACCGTCGCCAGATCCTTGGCGTAGACGATCGTATTCGACTTGACGTGTTTGGCGACGCGGAAGGCAAAGCGTAGATCGCGCAATTCCGCATTGGTCGGCTTGCGTTTGGTGACCGGCCGCAAATCCATATCGTCGACCACCGCATTGTCGCGCGTCTGCACCAGCAGCCCGCCGGCGACGGTCTTTGCCGTAAGGCCCATCGCGCGCGGATCGGGCAAGCCCCCGGCGAGGAGGAGCCGCAGATTTTTCTTGGCGCCGACAATAGCGATGGCCTCTTCCGTCGCATCGGGCGCGATGATGACTTCGGTGAAGATGTCCGTGATCGCGCGCGCGGCGTCCGCATCGAGCGTGCGGTTGAGCGCGACGATGCCGCCAAAAGCCGATGTGGTGTCGCAAGCGAACGCCTTGCGATAGGCATCGACGAGGCTCTCGCCTTCAGCGACACCGCACGGATTGGCGTGCTTGATGATGGCGCAAGCTGCGGTGCGCGCCGGATCGAATTCGGCGACGCATTCAAAAGCGGCGTCGGTATCGTTGATATTGTTGTAGGAGAGCTGCTTGCCCTGCGCCTGGCGCGCGGTCGAGACGCCGAAGCGCGCGTCGGGCGTGCGGTAGAATGCGGCCGACTGGTGCGGGTTCTCGCCGTAACGCAATTTCTCGATCAGGCGGCCGCCGAAGGCGCGATAGTCCGGCGCGATTTCATTGAGCTCATTGGCAAACCAATTGGAGATCGCCAAATCGTAAGCCGCCGTGCACGCGTAAGCCTTGGCGGCGAGTCTTCGCCGCAATGGCAGCGTGGTCATGCCGTTATGCGCCGTGAGCTCGTCGAGCAGCGCCGCATAATCCCCGGTGTCGACCACCACCGCGACGTCGTCATGGTTCTTGGCGGCGGCGCGGATCATGGCCGGGCCGCCGATATCGATATTCTCGATGCAGGTCTCGAAATCGGCTTGGCGCGCGACGGTGTCCTCGAACGGATAGAGATTCACTACCAGAATATCGATCGGCGCGATGCGGTGCGCCTGCATCGCTTCGACATGCAGCGGATTGTTGCGGATCGCGAGCAGCCCGCCATGCACCGCCGGATGCAGCGTCTTGACGCGGCCGTCCATCATTTCCGGAAAGCCGGTCAAGTCGCTGATATCGAGCACTTTGAGCCCGGCATCGGCGAGCGCCTTGCGCGTGCCGCCAGTCGAGATGAGCTCGATGCCGAAGCCTGAAAGCGCGCGCGCGAATTCGATCATTCCGGTTTTGTCGGAGACGGAAATAAGGGCATGCATGGCGCGGCGGAGAGATTCAGTCATGATGCTCCCAGGTTACGCTCCAAACTTTCATAGCGGCAGTCTTCTTATAGTGGCAGCCTTGTTACAAAGGCAGTCTCGGCTCGTCATCGCGCGCGCGGCGCGCCGTGCCGGTGCTGGTGGGCGCGCCGGCCGGCGCCTGCTGCAGGCTCCATTGCACGCGCGAGGCCGTGCGCGCATGGCCGCGGATGACGATTTGCGCCGTCCGCCGCGGACTTTCGCTGCCGGCGAGATAAACGCTGTCTTCGAGCTCCACCTGGTCTTCGTGGGCGCTGAAGGTCCAGACTTCTTTGTTCGGCAGCATCAGCATGACGCCGTGGCCGTCGCTCAGCCGGGTCGCCTTCACCATGGGGTGCAGATGAAAGCGTACCGCGAAAGAGTCCTGCTCGGTACGCACCTGCGGGCTGCCATTGGCATCGAGAAACACTTCCTCGCCGTCGAGCCGCGTGCCGTCGGACGCCAGCATCAGGAGCCGCTCATGCACGATATCGAAACGGTCGGCATAGCCGTCATGCGCCGCCCGCAGCACTACGGCGTCGGGCCGCTCCTCGCGCGTCACCGCGACATGGCGCGGGCCGCCCAGCATCGGCGAGCCACCCAGCATGCGCTTGAACGTCGCCATTTCGACGAAGCGGGCCGAGGAAGCATCGTTGAGCGTGACTGCGGAATGCGCCGCAGTGGCGCGCGCGACCTGGCGCCAATTTTCACGCCCCGTCGCCGGCATGCCGCAGTTGACCACGATGAGGTTCAGCTTCGGCGAGGAGAATTCAAAGGCCAAGCAGCTGGCATGGGCGTCCAAACTCATTTCGATCGGCGGCGCGCGTCCGGTGTCCATGATGAGCACGGCACCCCCGGCTTCGAGCCGCTGATAGGCCGAGTGCGGCGCGTTGGAGAACGGCGTGCCGTGGGTTTCGTCATAGGCGAGAAGCGTCGAAAGCAGCCCCCCCGGCGTCGCGCCCATGCCGTTGAAATGCGCGAAACTGCCTTCCGAATGACGGAAGAAACGCAACATCGGCATCATGCGGTCGATCGCGTTGAGCAGTGCCTGCGGCGGCGCAATGTTGCGTGCGGTGAACGCCTGACGCAGCGGCAGGAATTCGATCAGGATATCGATGATCGCGCCGGGATCGCGGCTGACATGGCCGCCGTCCGGAAGGATCTGCCGCTCGATCTCGTGGCTCAGCCGCTCGGTGGCGGCCTTGATGTGGCGCGCCTGGCCGGCGATGCACAGCGCCGCGTAAGTGAGCGCGACGACCGCCTGCATCCGGTCGACGCCGCGGCGCGCGTCACCCGCAGTGTGGCGAAGGTAACGCACCTGGCGAATAAGGCTGCGCAGGAAGCGCCGATAAAAGCGCGCATCGGCGTCTTGCAGGACGAGCGTGGATTGGCTGAGCCAGGAGATGATGCGGCGCGACAGCACGTCGGGACGCCAGGCAATCGGATGCCATGAGCCCTGCAGCGCGATCCATTCGTCGACCAGCGCGCGCGCATTAGCGCGGGTGATGCCCGAATCCGCCGCACGCAGATGGCGCAGCCAGCCGAAGCCCAAGAGCGTCGCCGCCCAATCGTCCGACGGCGGCTCCATTTCGAAGACGGAACGGCCGTCGCAAATCACGACCTTGCCGGCGAAGGCAAACCGGCCGGAATAAATTTCGCTCGCGCGCGTGGCGTCGGCGGTGCGCAGATCCGGCGGCGCGATCAACAGGCGATCGGTGCGCAACGGCACCATCGGCCAGCGCACGAACGGATGGCCGTTGGCGCGGCCGGTGACCCGGCGCACAGCGCCGCGGATCAGGAGCCAGGACAGCTTCGCATGGTTCGCGACTGCGACGCGCGACATCGACCTCTATTTGCCCCCTCGGCGCGGAGGGTGAGAAAAAAGTCCCGCGCGCCGGACCATAACGAAATGAAGGCTCGACGGCCAATTGCCGAATCGTTTTGATTTACCTACTGTTTTACCAGTCGTGCCGCATAGAAGCCATCAAGCCCGGCGAATCGCGGGTCCGGGTCGGCAAGCTGGCACGGCAAAGTGCGCAGGTCGCCGTCGGCCGAGATGAACTCGTCGTGGCCGAAAAGCTCGGCCGCGCCGAAGGGGGCGCGCCGCACGCGCGGATGGCGCGCAAGGAGTTCGGCGACGACGGTCTCGTTTTCTTCGGCTTCAAGCGAACAGGTGCAATAGACCAAGGTGCCGCCGGATTTGGTCAACGCGACCGCGCGCTCGATCAAGCCGCGCTGCACGGCCGCAAGCGCAGTCAGGTCCTCGACACGCTTGAGCCAAGCCACATCGGGATGGCGGCGGATCGTTCCAGTGGACGAACATGGTGCATCGAGCAGGACCGCGTCGAACGGTTCGGCGGTCCACTCGGTGACATCGGCGCAGACAAGCTCGGCTTGCAGCGCGAGCCGCGTGAGATTGTCTTGCAGCCGCTTGAGCCGCGCCGGCGCGCGATCGATCGCGGTGACATCAGCGCCCGCGGCAACGAGCTGCGCGGTCTTGCCGCCAGGCGCGGCGCAGAGGTCGGCGACGCGGCGCCCGCGAATGTCGCCGATCAAGCGCGCCGGCAGCGCGGCGGCGGCATCCTGCACCCACCACGCGCCTTCGGAGAATCCGGGCAACGCGGTCACCGCGCCGTGCACGACGGCGCGCACCGTGCGGGTCGCCAGCACGCGCCCTTCGAGCTTTCCGGCCCAATATTCGGGATCGCTTTTGACCGTCAGATCGAGTGCCGGTTCATGGCCGTTAGCCGTGGCGATGGCGTGCGCTGTTTCGGCGCCGTACCGCGCCGTCCAGCGCGCCATCAGCCAAGCGGGCGTGTCGAGCACGGGCGTATCGAGGGCGGCAAGCCGTTCGGCGCCTTCGCGCGTCACCCGCCGCAACACGGCGTTGACCAGTCCGCTGAATCGCGCGGCGTGACGATCCGCCTGCGCGAGGCGGACCGAGAGATCGACCGCGGCATGATCCGGCACGTCAAGAAAAAGAATTTGCGCCGCGCCGATCAATAAAGCGCTTTCGACGCGCGGCGCTTGCGGCGGCGCGCCGCTGTCGAGAAACCGGCCAAGCAGATGGCGCAGCGTGCCGAGCCGCCGCAGCACGACCGCGACCAGCGCGCGGACCAGGGCGCGATCGCGATCCTCAAGCGTGGCGAGTTCGGCCGTGCTGTCGAAGAATTCGTCGAAGGCGCGGCGGCGGCGCAGCACACCGTCGACGATGTCGGCTGCGATCCGGCGGACCGCCAAACCGGGAACCTCACCGGCTTGGACTGGCAGTCGGGCAGGCTTACGCGCGCCTTTCATTGCGGCGAAATTCCTTCTCGAAATTCTTCCTTAAATCTTGGGCTGGGCTACGCCAAGTCAGCCCTGATGCCAACCGAGCAGACGCCCCTTTCGCCCGCAAATGACCCGGGCGCCGATAAAAAGGCTGAAAAACGGCCGCTTCCCCCGGCCGCAGAGCGCGCCCTTGCCGAGGCCGCGGCGCGCCGCGCCGAACAAGAGCGCAAAAAGCCGGACGCGCCCAAGGAGGTCGCCGGCCGCGGCGGCCTCGACCCGACCCGCTACTGCGACTGGGAAGTCAACGGCCTGACGTCGGATTTCTAGGGATCAGGAATGAGATCTTAGGGATCGAACTTGCCGATCCCCGATCGCCTATTCCTGATTACCGGGTCACCACGACCCGCGTGCCGAGCGTCACCCGGCTGTACAGATCTTCGATGTCCGCATTGTGCATACGGATGCAACCGTGCGACACGAAATGGCCGATCGAGCCTTCGTTATTGGTGCCGTGGATGGCGTATTGGCCGCCACCGGAGAGCGTCATCGCGGCGACGCCCATCGGATTTGCCGGCGAGCCGCCGGGAACCACCGGTGGCAGCCTGCGGTAATCGGAACGAATTGAATCCGGCGGCGACCATGCCGGCCTGATATATTTGCCGTCGATAAAGGCGGTGCCGGACCATTGCATGCCGAGCCGACCGACGCCGACCGGATAACGCAGCGCCTGTCCCGAGCCGACAAAGTAATAAAGCGCGCGCTCGTTAGTGCGAATGACGATCGTTCCCGGCATATAGCCTTCTCTTACCGAGACGAGATCGCCGTGGGCCCGCGCCGCCTGCGGCGCCACAGCGAACAAGACGATGGCCGCGAGTGCGGCCGCGATCAAAGCTTTCACTCGCATGTTCAATTCCCTACTGCGGAAATGTCCCTAGAAGCGTCCATTGCCCGCCCCCCGGCAGGTCACCAGCCGGAATGCATTTTAGCGGAACCGGCGGCCAACCTCAGTACTATGCGGCCGTCCGGGTGAAGTTTTCGCAAATTTTTTGCGAAGTGTGGTCTGCCGGCGACAGGGACCAAACCCTTGAATTAACGCCGAAGTTACGCGTGGACCGCGCCAGCGGTCTATCCATACCGTCAGCGGAAGAAAGGCCTCTCAAGCACTCTGCTTGTTCTGCCGGTTGTGGACCAGGTCATCGACCACGGCGGGATCGGCGAGCGTGGAGGTATCGCCGAGATTGCCGGATTCATCCTCGGCGATTTTGCGCAGGATGCGGCGCATTATCTTGCCGGAGCGAGTCTTCGGCAGACCGGGCGCGAATTGAAGGAGATCCGGTGCTGCGATCGGCGAGATTTCCGTGCGCACCCATTGCACCAGTTCCTTGCGCAGCGTCTCGGTCGGCTGTTCGCCGGCCATCAAGGTGACATAGGCATAGATGCCCTGGCCCTTGATGTTGTGCGGATAGCCGACCACTGCGGCCTCCGACACTTTCGGATGCGCGACCAAAGCCGATTCCACTTCCGCGGTGCCGAGCCGATGGCCGGCGACATTGATGACGTCGTCGACGCGGCCGGTGATCCAGTAATAGCCGTCATCGTCGCGGCGGCAGCCGTCGCCGGTGAAGTACTTGCCGGGATAAGCACTGAAATAGGTTTCGACGAAGCGCTGGTGATCGCCATAGACCGTGCGCATCTGGCCCGGCCATGAATCGGCGATGCAGAGATTGCCGGTCGTCGGCCCTTGCTGCACTTTGCCCTCGGCATCGACGATTTCCGGAATGATGCCGAAGAACGGCCGCGTCGCCGAGCCGGGCTTGAGCCGCGTCGCGCCCGGCAGCGGCGTGATCAGGATGCCGCCGGTTTCGGTCTGCCACCAGGTATCGACGATCGGGCAGCGGCCGTCGCCGACGACGCGGTGATACCATTCCCAGGCTTCGGGATTGATCGGCTCGCCGACCGAGCCGAGCAGCCGCAGCGAGGCGCGCGAAGTCTTCTTCACCGGACCGTCGCCGGCCTGCATCAGCGCGCGGATCGCGGTCGGTGCGGTGTAGAAGATGTTGACCTTGTGCTTGTCGATGACCTCCCAGAACCGCGAATTGGTCGGATAGTTCGGCACGCCTTCGAACATCAGGGTCGTCGCGCCGTTGGCGAGGGGGCCGTAGACGATGTAGCTGTGGCCGGTGACCCAGCCGACATCGGCGGTGCACCAGTAAATCTCGCCGTCGTGATAATCGAAGACGTATTGGTGGGTCATCGCCGTATAGAGCAGATAACCCGCCGTCGTGTGCAGCACGCCTTTCGGCTTTCCGGTCGAGCCCGACGTGTAAAGGATGAACAGCGGATCCTCTGCGTTCATTTCCGCGCACGGACAGTCCGCCGTCACCACTTCCTTGGCCTCGTGGTACCAAACGTCGCGCACCGGATCCATGTCGACCGGCGCACCGGTGCGTTTGACAACGATGACGAAATCGACACCGCCGACTTTCGCAATGGCCGCGTCGGTATTGGCCTTTAGCGGCACCTTACGGCCGCCGCGCAAACCCTCGTCGGCGGTGATGACGATGTTCGACTTGCAGTCCTCGATGCGGCCGGCGAGCGAATCCGGCGAGAAGCCACCGAACACAACCGAATGAATCGCACCGATGCGCGCGCAAGCGAGCATGGCGTAAGCCGCTTCCGGAATCATCGGCATGTAGATGGTGACGCGGTCGCCTTTCTTGACGTTGCGGTTGCGCAAAATATTGGCGAAGCGGCAGACCTCGTCGTGCAGCTCTTTATAGGTGATGTGCTTTGAGTCTTTCGGATCGTCGCCTTCCCAGATGATCGCGGTCTGATGGCCGCGGCTATGCAGGTGACGGTCGATGCAATTATAGGCGACGTTGGTCGCGCCATCCTCGAACCATTTGATCGAGACATTGTCGCGGGCAAAGGACGTGTTCTTGACCTTGGTGAAATGCTTCATCCAATACAGGCGCTTGGCCTGCTCGCCCCAAAAGCCGTTGGGATCGGCAAGCGACTGCGCGTACATTTTTTTGTAGTCGGCGTCGTTGATGTACGTGCGCTTCGACCACTCGGCAGGCACTTCGTAAATCTTGTCCGACATTTTCTTATCCTCCACGCGCGCAACCGGATGCCGCAGATGGCTGCTGCGGTCGAAAGGCGTTTCCTCGAAGCCCATTATGCGACGCCCAGCCGGCGAACGACAAGGTCGCACGCGTTATCCGTTTGTCGCATCGGGTCAATTCGTTATGACACGGAGACAAGATATAACCGGGCCTATGGAGGGAGATTTATCATGCGCCCCATAATAGTTACCGTGCTCATTGCCGCAGCCTTTTTCGCCTTAAGTCCGGCCCGGGCACAAACGCCGCCGGGGACACCGCCGCCTGCCGAAAATCTCGCGGCCGCGCGTGAACTGATCCAACTCACAGGCGCGACCGAGCAGTTCAAAGCCGTATTGCCGACGCTATTCCAGAGCCTGAAGGCTGCAGTCGTCCAGAACCGGCCGGAGGTGGAAAAGCAATACGATGCGATGGTCCCGATCTTCAACCAAAAGGCCGCACAGCGGTTAGACGAACTCAGCAATGCCATGGCAGCAATCTATGCCCGTACCTTCACCGTCGACGAATTGCACGACATCTCAGCGTTCTACAGATCGGCGACCGGGCGGAAATTCATTCAGCGGCAGCAAACCATTGTGCAGCAGAGCATGGCGCTCGGACAGCAATTTGGGCGAGAGGTCGCGAACGACGTTCAACGGGAAATGAGCGGCCAACACTAGCCGGCGATGGCGCACACTACGCTTTCGCGCCGCCCATCTTGCAAACGATCTTCCACTCCTCGGTGGTCACCGGCTGAACCGACAAGCGCGCATATTTCACCAGCGCCATGTCCTTGAGTTTGGCTTCCGCCTTGATCGCGGCGAGCGTCACCGGCTTCGGCAGCGGCTCGAGGGCCTGGGTCGTGACGGCGATCCAGGGTTCGCCCGCTTTCGCCGTCGGGTCGGGATAGGCTTCGCGGATGACCTCGCCGATGCCGACAACCTGCTTCTCGTCGCCGGTGTGATAGAAGAAAAACTTGTCGCCCTTTTTCATCTCCTTGAGATGCCGCCGCGCGGTGAAGTTGCGCACGCCGCTCCACGTCTCGCCCTTCGCGCCGCGCTTGACCTGGGCGTCCCAGGAAAATTCCTCGGGCTCCGTCTTCAATAGCCAATGCGCCATAATCATTCCTCCGCTTATTCTTCCGCCTTCAATGGCCGCGCCAAGAGCAACTCGATGGCTGCGTCCACGGTCATCTTCTCGGCGATGACGGCCGCGACCGCGGCCGAGATCGGCATGTCGACCGAGCGATCGCGCGCCATTTCGAGAAGCACCGGCGCGGTGAAGGTGCCCTCGGCGAGGCCGGTGGTGCGATGGATCTCATCGGGCTTTTCGCCCTGGCCGAGATTGACACCGAAGGTGAAATTGCGCGACTGCGGACTGGTGCAGGTCAAGATCAAATCGCCGAGTCCCGACAGGCCCATCATTGTCTCGGGCTTTGCCCCATACGCCCTGCCGAACCGGACCAGTTCGGCGAAGCCGCGCGTGGTGAGCGCCGCGGTGGCGCTATAGCCGAGACCGCGGCCGGTGACGATGCCGGCTGCGATGGCGAGCACGTTCTTGGCCGCGCCGCCGATCTCCACGCCGCGCACATCGCTTGAATGATAGGGCCGGAAAGTCGCCGATCTCACCGCATGCGCGAGCTCGCCGGCAAGCTTGCCGTCGCTTGCGGCAAGCGTCACCGCGGTCGGCATGCCGCGCGCGACGTCGCGGGCGAAACTCGGCCCGGACAAGATCGCCGGCACCGCGTCCGGCGCGCATTCGGCGATCACCTCGCTCATGAATTTTTTGCCGCCACGCTCGATGCCTTTGGCGCAGACGATCAGAGGCGTGCCTCGCGCGAGCAGCGGCTTGAGCGCCGACGCGAGGGGGCGCACATATTGCGCCGGCACCACGAGGAGCAGCGCATCGGCGCGCGCCGCCTCGGCGAGTTCGCGGACGACGGCGATGCCGTCATCAAGACGCACGCCCGGCAGATATAGGCTCTCGCGTTTGCCGGCGAGCTGTTCGGCATTGGCCGCGTCGTGCTCCCACAGCGTGACCTTGCGCCCCGCGCGTGTACAAGTCAGCGCCAACGCGGTGCCCCAAGCCCCGGCACCGATGACCGCGATATGATTGAACGTCATGAGCTAAATTCACGCAACGAAGGACGACCCGGAGAGACTATAGCACTTCGCCGCGCAGCAATTTGGGGACTTCGCCGACCAGCCCCGCCGCTTCCCGGATCAACAGACGCTTGAGATTGGGGATGCGCTCGACCAGCCCCAGCCCGACATCGCGGGCGAGCCGCAGCACGTCGGAGCGGTTGGAGAACAGCCGGTTCAGCCCGTCGGTGGCGAAGCCCATGGCCATCGTGTCAAAGCGCCGCCAGCGCTGATAGCGCTCTAGCACGTTCGCCGCACCCGGATCGAGGCCGAGGCGGGCGGCGTCGACGATGACCTCGGCCAGCGCCGCCACGTCTTTCAGCCCCATATTCAATCCCTGCCCAGCGATCGGATGAATGACATGGGCGGCGTCGCCGATCAGCGCGATGCGGTCGGCGATGAAGGCGCGCGCGACAAAAAACCCGAGCGGATGAACCCGCCGCGCGCCGAGAACGCTTATCTCGCCGAGTTGCAGCTTGAAACGCTGCTCGAGCTCGGCATGGAAAGCGTCGTCGGGGAGCGCCACGATGCGCTCCGCATCATGCGTCGCTTCGGTCCACACGATCGACGAGCGCAGTCCCTTGAGGGGCAGGATCGCGAATGGCCCCGCCGGCAGAAAATGTTCCTCGGCGCGCCCTTCGTGGTCGCGCTCGTGCCCGACATTGATGACGATCGCCGACTGGCCGTAATTCCAGCCATGCGTGGCGATGCCGGCGTTTTGCCGGATCGCGGAGCGCGCGCCGTCGGCGGCGACGACAAGACGCGCGCGCAGCGCCGTGCCGTCGGCGAGCTCCGCCGTTGCGCCATCGCCGTCATGATCGACTTTGCGGACGGCAGCCGATAGGAGATCGATGCCGTCGGCTTTTGCTTGCTCGGCCAATACTTCGACGAGATAGCGATTCTCGATCATGTGAGCGAAAGGCTCGCCGGGCTCGACGTCGCCCGAGAAGGCGAGGAACACCGGCCGCACCGCGTCGCCGAGCTTGCTGTCGGTGACCACCATGTCGAGGATCGGCTGCGCCTGTTCGGCGACCGCGTCCCACACGCCGATGGTTGCGTAGAGCCGGCGCGCGCCGGCCACGATGGCCGAAGCGCGCTCGTCCTTCGCGTAGTTCGCAACCAGCGCCGGATCGGCCACGGTCACGGCGAACGAGGACCCAAGCGCCTTGCGCAAGGCGATGGCCAGCGTGAGGCCGGCAAAGCCTCCACCCGCGATCAGCACATCCGCTTTGTTCCCGGTCATAGTATGTTCATTCTAGCACGGCAGTCAGCACGGTAATCCTTTCCCTCTTGCCCCGTCCCGGCGGGCTTGACCGCGCCCACGATCCCGTATGCAAAGACGGAAGCGGCCGGTCACGCCGGTGCGAGGGATGAAAGATGGCCTCCGCCGTCCAGGATCTGATCGATATTCTCAATCTCGAAACGCTGGAACTGAATCTGTTTCGCGGCCGCTCGCCGCAATCGAGCTGGCAGCGCGTGTTCGGCGGCCAGGTCATCGGCCAGGCTTTGGTCGCCGCGTGCCGCACCGTCGATGACGTGAGATCGCGGCCGCCGCATTCGCTGCACGCCTATTTCCTTCTCGGCGGCGATCCCAAAGTGCCGATCATTTACGAGGTCGACCGCATCCGCGACGGCAAGAGCTTTACCACGCGGCGCGTGGTCGCGATCCAGCACGGCCACGCCATCTTCTCGATGTCGGCGTCGTTTCAAACGATCGAAGAAGGCCTGTCGCATCAGTTTCAAATGCCGGACGTGCCGAAGCCGGATTCGTTGCCGACCGACGCCGAAATGAGAAAAAATATACTGCCGCTGATGCCCGAACCGGTGCGGCGCTATTACGAACGCGAACGCCCGATCGAGCTCCGGCTTGTGGAGTACAGCCGCTATCTCGGAGAGGCGTCCAAGGACGGCCGCTTCAATGTCTGGATCCGCGCCACCGGGCGGCTGCCCGACGAGCCGGCGATCCATCAATGCGTACTGGCTTACGCGTCCGACATGACGCTTCTCGATTCCGCGTTGATCCCGCACCAGCGCACGGTGTTCAGCGACGACATCATGGCGGCAAGCCTCGACCACGCGCTGTGGTTCCATCGGCCGTTTCGCGCCGACGAGTGGCTGCTCTACGCACAGGACAGCCCGAATCTCGGCGGCTCGCGCGGCTTTTCCCGCGGCCTGATTTTCGCGGCCGACGGCACGCTTGTCGCCTCGGTTGCGCAGGAAGGACTGCTCCGCCTGCGGGCCAAGAAGCCGGACTAGGCGACGCATCTGCCGCGATCGGAACAGGCGCCACCACGACATGACTTAAATTCACCGGGTGGTTTTAATCTCGGCAGCAATGCCGCTAAGCTGTGCACGCTGTCCTCGCCCAGCCGGAAGATCCCATGAAGCTCGTCACAGCTATCATCAAGCCATTCAAACTCGAGGAAGTCCGCGACGCCCTTCTCAAGGTGGGCATTCACGGCATGACCATTACCGAGGTGAAGGGCTACGGCCGGCAGAAAGGGCACACCGAAATCTATCGCGGCGCCGAATATGCGGTGAACTTTTTGCCGAAGGTGCGCATCGAGGTCGCGGTCGCCACGGAGCAGGTGGACCAGGTGGTGTCGGTCATTGGCGCCGCCGCCAGGACCGGCAAAATCGGCGACGGCAAGATCTTCGTCACGCCGATCGATCAGGCGGTGCGCATCCGTACCGGCGAGACCGACGCCGACGCCCTCTAGCTTTTTGATGGAAGTCATCTTTTCGGAAAGCCGGTTCCTAAGAGGGCTGGCTTTTTCCGGATCAGCCCTAGGCGATTTTTTAGGCGTCTGCCTTCGTCAACTATTTTGATGCGACGATTTTCAGCCTAATTATTATGCAGTCGGTCTGACAATTGGGCGAACTCTTGTGGGAATCCCCCGCATCGGCGGGTCCAGAACTTGGAAGGTTCCGGGTCACACCGGCTTACCAGCGGCGGTAAGGCCCGTTCCACTGTGGATTCTCGCGCTTTTCGCTCACTTGGCACGGCCCTTGATTAGCCAACGCGCGGCGCCGCCGCGTCGGGGGGCACATTCCACCGCGGCCGTCGCTTAGTTGTGTTCGCTCGGTTGGCACGTCCGACCGGGCGACGGGGAGAACAAATCAATGAAAATCGTCATGGCCATTATCAAGCCGTTCAAGCTCGACGAGGTCCGCGACGCTCTGACCAAGATCGGCGTTCAGGGACTGACCGTCACCGAGGTGAAGGGCTACGGCCGTCAAAAAGGCCACACCGAAATCTATCGCGGCGCCGAATACGCCGTGAGCTTCCTGCCCAAGATCAAGATCGAAATCGCTGTTCCGTCCAATCAAGTGGACCGGGTCATCGACACTATCAGCGCCGCGGCTAAAACCGGACAAATCGGCGACGGCAAAATCTTCGTTTTCGGTCTCGATCACGCGGTGCGCATCCGTACCGGCGAGACCGATGCCGCAGCGCTTTAAGAAACGCATCCAAGAATAGCACAAGGGACAGGAGTGAAACAGATGTCGTTGAAGAAGCTCTCCCGTGCGGGACTGATTGCTTTTGCAGGCGCGATCCTGCTCGGGATCATGCTCAGCCTGCCGACTTATCAATCATCCTACGCGCAGGCGCCGGCCGCGCCCGCCGCGGCACCGACCGATGCCGCAGCGCCGGCAGCGGCCTCGTCGCCGCCCGCCTGCAGCGCCACGGTTCTCGAAAAATGCACTCCGAATTCCGGCGACACCGCCTGGATGCTCACATCGATGGCCATCGTGCTGATGATGACCATTCCGGGCCTGGCGCTGTTCTACGGCGGCATGGTGCGCAAGAAGAATGTCGGTGACACGGTGATGACGAGCTTCGCCATCACCTGTCTGATCAGCATTCTCTGGCTGCTGTTCACTTACAGTATCGCGTTCCGCTCAGGCTCGCCGTTCCTCGGCGGCTTCGATCGCGCCGGCTTGCAAGGCATATTGAGCGATATCGCGAACGGCATCGGCAATCCCAATTCATTGGCGCCGACCATTCCTGAATCCGTCTACTCGATGTTCCAATTGACCTTTGCGATCATCACCGCGGCGCTGATCGCGGGCTCCTTCGCCGAGCGCATGAAGTTCTCGGCGATGCTGTGGTTCATCGGGCTATGGGCGATCTTCGTCTATTCGCCGGTCGCGCATTGGGTGTGGGGACCCGACGGCTTCCTCAACTCCGGCAACAGCAATGCCTGGGTCAAGGTGCTGGACTTCGCCGGCGGCACGGTGGTGCATGTCAATTCCGGCACCGCCGGCCTGATGGCCGCGCTGATGCTTGGCAAGCGCAAGGAATCCGGCCCGCCGCACAATGTGGTGCTGACCATGATCGGCGCCTCGCTGTTGTGGGTCGGCTGGTTCGGCTTCAATGCCGGTTCGGCGGTCAGCGCCGGAATGCAGGCCGGCATGGCCATGCTGGTGACGCACACCGCAACGGCGACGGCCGGCTTCACCTGGATGATCCTGGAATGGATGATGCGCGGCAAGCCGACCGTGCTGGGCATCTGCTCCGGCGCGGTCGCGGGCCTGGTCGCGATTACGCCGGCCTCCGGCTTCGTCGGCCCGATGGGTTCGTTCGCCATCGGCATCGCCGCCGGCATCGTCTGCTACTGGGGCTGCACCGGGCTCAAACACACCTTCGGCTACGATGACGCACTCGATACGTTCGGCGTCCATGCCGTGGGCGGCGCGGCGGGCGCGATCCTCACCGGTATTTTCGCCGTCAGCGAATACGGGGGCACGTCTGGCGCCATCGAAGGCAATTGGGGCCAGGTCGTCAATCAGTGCATCGGCGTCGGCATCGTCTTCGCCTATGACGTCGTCGTGACGCTGATCATCTTGAAGGTCGTCGATATCGTGATCGGTCTGCGCGTCTCCGAAGAAGTCGAGCGCGACGGTCTCGATCTCGCCCTGCACGGCGAGACGATTCAGTAGAGCATGATCCCGAAAAGTGGATACCGGTTTTTGGAAAAGATCATGCTGCAACTAAGAGTTTGACTGCGGTTGGGGCGGCTTCCCGGCACTGCCCCTGCTATCGAGAGGCTCTGGCGCAAGCGGGGGCCTCTTTCTTTTTCTCAAGCGCAATCCGCCGCTGGTCAGGGGTGAACAAAACGGCAAAACCTGCTAATCCACTCGCCAACAACCCGGGACCTGCCAAAACGCCAGCGAGGACACGCCATGTACGCCAATCTCGAGCTTTACATCGACGGCAAATGGACCGGCGGCAACGGCCGCGGTGAGGATGTCATCAATCCGGCTACCGAAAAGCCGCTCGCCCGCTTGCCGCATGCGGGCACGGCCGATCTCGACCAAGCGCTCGAAGCCGCCAAGAAAGGCTTTCTCGTCTGGCGCGCCACCTCCGCTTATGACCGCGCCAAGATCATGCGCAAGGCCGCCGACCTGATCCGCGAGCGGCACGATGCGATCGCAAAAATTCTCGTGCAGGAACAGGGCAAGGTCTATCCGGAAGCGCGCGCCGAGGTGATCACCTCGGCCGACATCATCGAGTGGTACGCCGAGGAAGGCCGCCGCGCTTACGGCCGCGTCGTGCCCGGCCGCGGCAAAGGCTTGCGGCAGATCGTGCTGCAGGAACCGGTCGGCGTCGTCGCCGCGTTCACGCCGTGGAATTTCCCGACGCTGACGCCGGCGCGCAAGATCGGAGGCGCGCTCGCCGCCGGCTGTTCGCTGATTCTCAAGGCATCGGAGGAAACGCCCGGCGCCTGCGTCGAGATGGTGCGCTGCTTTGCCGATGCCGGCGTTCCCGCCGGCGTGCTCAATCTCGTGTTCGGTGTGCCGGCCGAGATTTCCGAACATCTCATCGCCAAGGATGACGTGCGCAAGATTTCCTTCACCGGCTCGATCCCGGTGGGCAAGCATCTCGCGCAACTTGCCGCCAAAGGCATGAAGCGCGCGACTATGGAGCTCGGCGGTCATTCTCCCGTCGTGGTGTTCGCCGACGCCGATCCGGAAAAATCCGCCGAGACCATTGCCGCGTTCAAATTCCGCAATGCCGGCCAGGTCTGCATCTCGCCGACGCGCTTCTATGTGCAGGAGCCGGTCTACGACCGCTTCCTGACGCGCTTCACCGAATATGCCAAGGCGATCAAAATCGGCGACGGCATGGAAAAAGGCATGACCATGGGGCCGATGGCGAATGCGCGCCGTATTGACACCATGGAGCGCTTCGTCAACGACGCCAAGGAGCGCGGCGGCAAGATCGTCACCGGCGGCAATCGCCACGGCAATCAGGGCTACTTCTTCGAGCCGACCGTCGTCACCGACGTGCCCGACGATTCCAAAATCATGACCGAAGAACCGTTCGGCCCGGTCGCGCCGGTGGTCCGATTCAAAACCTTCGACGAGGTCGTCGAGCGCGCCAACTCTTTGCCTTACGGACTTGCCTCCTACGCCTTCACCGCCTCGGCGCAAACCGCGACGCTGATCGGCGACGCGCTGCAATCGGGCATGGTCGGCGTCAACTCGATCGCGATCTCGACGCCCGAGACGCCGTTCGGCGGCATCAAAGAATCCGGTTATGGCAGCGAAGGCGGCCTCGAGGGGCTGCAGGCCTATTTCAACACCAAGTTCATCTCGCAGATGTGAGACGAACGGCGCCGTCGCCTTGGTTCGCAAATCGATCTGCCGGTCGCGACGCCCGGCCACTGCTGTTCGAAGAACGGCGTCGCTTCGCTCGCCATAGCAGTTCGAAGAACGGCGTCGTTCGCTCGCCTATGTCCCAGCCATCTACGTCTTTGAGCTAACGCGATCGCAAGACGTGGATGCCCGGCACAAGGCCGGGCATGACGAGCCGGAATGCTCCGAAATCGGGACCCTGATCGCGACACCATCCCGCCATCTTTGAACCTGGGCATGGTCACCGGACGACTAACGAGTGCCCCCGGTTTCGTGCCCTTTTAGGAACGAAATTCAGTGATGTCGCATTGTACAGCGGGCGGGCAGTTAGAGTTGATTTGTCAGATGGATATCGTAGCTCCCATACTCGCCTACCTTAGTTGTGTCGCCGGCATTGTCGGTGCGTTCATTGTGTCGTTTGTTGTTGTGTTTTCAACGCCAAATCGGCCGATAACCCCGCAGCATAGCGCAACGATAGCCAGCGTCAGTCCGCTCAGGGCGGCAACGCTTGCCGAAGCAAAGGGCCCCGCTGTGAAAAGCGGACAGTCTGATAAGCTCGCTGTTAACTACGCTGCGAGTACCACACAAAAACGTGAAGTGACCCCGCAGGCCGCCGCTTCCCCGACAGCCCCGCCGCCGCAGGGCCCAGCATCGCAAAAACTCGCCGCATTTGACGCGCGCCAGAAATCGAAGATTTCGCGGGCGCAGTGGCGTCAGATCGTCCAGCAAGAGCGCAGCCATCGTCTTGCCTCGGGCTTTGAATCGCGCTTTTTGGGCTACGCCGACTAGAGCGCAGTCGCTTCATTTGACGCTCCAGCTTCTTGATTGAGCATGCTCTTTTCGGAAAACCGGTTTCCACTTTTCCGGATCATGCTCTGACCCTCAGGCTCACGCGTAAGAGCGCTCCAAATAAGCGACCGCATCGTCGGCGAGCTCGTTTGGATTGCGCTTGCCGTCTTGCGCCATTTCGATGATCCGCTTGGCGATAATTTCCTGCGCCGCGCGCTTGTAGCGCGGCGAGGCGAGCTTGCTGCCCGATTGCTCCACCTTCTGCCAGGCGTTTTCGAACACCGAAACCAGAATCTCGATCGTTTCCGGCTCGAAAGCGGATTGAGCAAGAAGAGGAATGATCGACACATCACCGTTGCGTGTTTGCATGTCCATCCCGTCAGCTGGCAACGAAGAGATTCGATGTCTCCGAACGGTCGAGCACCGCCGCCGCGGTGTTGCCGAAGAAGAGCGTATCACCGGGACGCCGGCTTACGCCGAGGACGATGAGATCATAGCCGCGTTTCGACTCTCGCAAAATCGCCTCGTCGGGCGCCATGTTCACCCGCGTCGTCGAGCGCACGCGGACCCCGTAACGGTCGGCCAAGGCGCTGATGTCTTTGAGCACCGCGAGCTCGTTGCGCCGGGTCGCTTGCGCGCGCTTGCGGGTGCCGCCATTGGCATTGGCGCGCGTGACGTACAGCGCCGTGACTTGCGCGTCGTTGGCGCGCGCCAGAGCGAGGCCGACCTCGACCGCGCGTCGCGACACTTCGGTGCCGTTCACCGGGATGAGAATTCTGTCGTAGCGCTCGGCTGGCGGATCGGAGCGCGAACGATGTGAATCGACGATGGCCAGCGGACCTTCGAAGCCCTTGGTGATGAGCGAGATGTCCCTGCTGAACCCGCCCTTGGGATCGTGCGTCTTGGCGATGCCCACGACCAGAAAGTCGTAGCCCTTGCGCGCTTCGCCGGCGACCGTCTCCGGGCTGAATTTTCTCTCTCGCCGAGTGATGACGTCGACAGTGCCCGGCTTTTCATCCTCCGGACGAGCTTCGAGCGTCGTCGCCGCTTCGGCTGCGGTCTTCACCTCATGTTCGGAATGCTCGCCATTCGTGAACCTCGCACCGCGTCTCTCGTCCGTTTTTTTCAATCCTGCGGTCTTTTCGGCCGGCCGTTCCGGCTTGCCGTTCGCCGTTTTCCTATTTGCTTTCGTCAGGTCGAGAATTGTCGTTGGCTTGTCACCGGATCCGGCTATCACACCGATCAGCCGCGCCGCGAGTTTGCCATTGGCGCTGTCGTCGGCGGCAAGGAGCAGGCGTTCCAGATTGGTCACAAACCCCCTGGCGTCGAGCTCTTCGCGCTCGAGCCGCACCCGCTCCTTCTTGTGCAGCGGCAGCCGGTTGAGCGCCCAGCGCAGCATTGTAGGCATCGCCGTGGTCGTGACCACCGCCATGGTGACGATGAGCGTAAACAGATCCTGATTGAGCACGCTCATCGACAGGCCGATCGAGGCGACGATGACTTCGGTCGATCCGCGCGCGTTCATGGCGCAGCCGAGCGCCAGCGATTCCGCGCGCGTCAGGCCGCCAAGCTTGCCGCCGATGAAGGCGCCGGAGAATTTTCCGATGCTGGCGATGACAATGAGGCCGCAAGCGAGCAGCGCCAGATGCGGATTGCGCAAAATGGTGATGTCGGCGTGCAGCCCGGACAAGGCGAAAAACACCGGCATGAACAGCGCAACGATGAGGCCGCGAAGCTGTTCGTCGATGTGCCGGGTCAGGATCGGCAACTCGCCGACCAGGATGCCGGCCACGAAAGCGCCGAGCACCGTGTTGACGCCGAGCAATTGCGTCGTCAGCGCCATCGCGCACATGATGACCAAAGTGGCGCTGACGACGGCAAACTCGCTTTGGAAATTGTCGTTGGCCCAACGGATCAGGCTGAAAACCACGTGCCGGCCAACCGTAAAGCTCGCGATCAAGAACAGCGCGGTCCCGATGACCGCGCGACCCAGCGACCAGAAATCGACGGTCCCCGCCGATGCCAAGCCGAGCGCCACTGCAATGATGACCCAGCCGATCGTGTCTTCGAGAATGGCGGAGGCGACGATGATCTGGCCGAGATCGCGGCGCATGAAATTCATCTCGCGCACCACCATCGCGACGATTTTCACCGATGAGATCGACAGTGCCGTGCCGAGAAATATCGCCGTAACTAGGCGGGCATCCGGTTTCGGCAAAAGACTGGCCGGCAGCATCTCACCGACCAGAAAACCGCAGGCGAACGGCACCGCGACGCCGGCGATGGCGACCGTCACCGCCGCGCGGCCCACGCGCCGCACCAATTGCAGATCGGTCTCCATGCCGGTCAAGAGCAGCAGCATCAATATGCCGAGCTGCGACACAGCATCGATCATGCTCTTCTGCGCGCCGGAATCCGGAAACAGAGCGTGCTGACCCTCGGGCCAGATCACGCCGAACACCGACGGCCCGAGTAGCAGGCCGCCGATGAGTTGACCCATGACCGGCGGCTGGCCGATCCGCTGCGCCGCCTCGCCCATAACCCGGCCGACCAGAAGCAGGACCCCGATTTCGACGATGAATATAGTCTCGGAACTTGCGGCGGAGCCGCCGCCAGGTGCCGGAGCGGCGAATGCGGGCCCTATCGCGGCGAAGAGTGCGATAACGGCGGTCAGAACGCCGGCCGAATGCCGCAATATCGACGCCTGACCGTGTTCGCGGACAGGGTCTCGCCCTGATCCGTTCATCGCGTAACCACGAGATAAACCCTCCATGCTGTGTAATAACGCGCGAGAGGGCCGTCCGATCCGTTGGACTTAGTGCATCATCTTGCTGGTCCGAATGCCGAATTCAAGCCAAGCGGTGAGACCGAGCGCATGCTGCGTCAGGTGGAATGAGGGTGTGCAGTCGGACCCCCCGCGCGCCCTTGTCTCGCGCCGGCTCGGCCGCTAGATATTGCGCCACCGCTTAAGCCTGTTTGCGCCGTCCGGAGAGGTGGCTGAGTGGTTGAAAGCACCGCACTCGAAATTCGGTTGCTGCCGTCCCTTGGTGTTCTGCTCTGTCCCAGCAGATACTGAATCTTCTACAGAATTTCGGTTTTGCGTCCTGCACTGTTTTGGCCGATGCCGGCCCGTGCTACCGAGTTGGGTAGCAAAATGGTAGCAGTGAGTTCGAGCTTTGTTCTGGAGCCAAACAAAGGGCAACGTTACACTTTTCGGAGCGCGGTCGATTACGGCAACTGCTCATGCTCCAATGCTTCGTTGATGCCAGTGGAAAAGGCGATCCGCGACGGCTTGTGTTGGCTGGATATATCGCTCCTGTTGAAGCGTGGGAGCAATTTTCCATCGCATGGAAAGCGCGCCTTAACGAGGCAAAACTGCCGTATTTCAAAATGACGGAGCAGAGAGCAAAGCCCGAGATTGCGGGGCATTTCTACAGGCTCACAGAGGAATACGATATTCGCGCTGCAATATCTTGCGTTATCAGTACCGTCGACCTCATCCATGTTTTCAAATTGATCAACTGGCCTCACGGCTGGATAAATTTAGAGGCGTTCTCCAATCCCTATTATTTTGCTTTCAAGGCAATCATTGACGTTCTCGCTCAACATCAAAACGAACTAGGGTTGACCGATCCTGTTGATTTTATCTTCGACAGTGAAAATGAGAGCATCAACACCCTAAAATACTATCGCCTTATCAAGGAAAATTCCGCGCCCGAAGCAAGCCTAATGGGCGATCTTCCGATCTACCGAAAGGATCAGGAGACGATGCCGCTACAGGCCGCCGATCTATATGCATGGTGGGTCAGAAAATGGGAGGAACAGGGTGTTTCCAATTGGGCAGAAACGCTTCCATTTCCATGGGGCATTCAGAAAGACATGCCTCGACTGGTGATGAATTTTGAGGAGAAAGACTTCCGAATTGAATTTTCACGCTCATTGGCCAAGGCCGCGAGAAATCAAAGTGAACGTGAATATGCAATGTCTATTTTGCCGGACGTTTCGGAGGAATGATCTTCTTGAGCGCGCGCTCCAATGCTTCGTCATCGGTGTCCGCGCCGACTTCCTTGGCGGTATCGAGGAAGCGTTTCGATTGCTCGGGATCGTCGGGTTTTGGTGCTGGTTTGCGTCCCATTTAGCTAGAATATCCTTCAAGTGGGCGTCAGCGCAATTGAAGAAGCCACGGCGCGGGGACCGCCGTTCAGTGCGAGATGTGCTCGAGCGTCCGCCCCTTGGTTTCTTCGCCCAGGATCAGAACCGCCAGCGCCGCGATCACGAAGGCGCCCGCGCCGAGCGCGAACACGCCGCTCTGGCCGGCCGTCGGCAGGATCAGGCCGATGACCGTCGGGCCGATCAGCGAACCGATGCGGCCGACTGCGGAGGCGAAGCCCGTTCCGGTCGCCCGCACAGCCGTCGGATAAAGCTCCGGCGTGTAGGCATAGAGCGCCGACCACATGCCGAACAGGAAGAACTGCATGCACAGGCCCGCGACGATGAGCTGGGTCTGGTCTGTGGCGCCGCCATAGAAGTAGCAGGCGACGGCGCCGCCGATCAGGTTCAGCGCGAGCGTGCCCTTGCGGCCCCAGGATTCTACGAGCCAGGCCGAGAACAGGAAACCCGGGATGCCCGCAAGCGAGATCAGGATGGTGTAGAACACCGACTTGGTGACCGGGAAACCTTTCGCTTGCAGCAGCGCGCCGAGCCAGGTCGTCAAGCCATAGAAGCCGAGCAGCGCGAAGAACCACAGCATCCAGAGCATCGTGGTGCGTCTGGCATAGATGCCGGAGAACAGCGTGGCGATGTCCACGCGCGCCGGCGCTGCAACGGCCTGGGGTCTCGGTGCGGGAAGCGCCTTGCCGCCGAGCCGCGCAGCGACCTTGGACTCGATCTCCTGCATGACCGTTTCGGCCCGCTCGGAGTGGCCGTGGGCGGCCAGCCAGCGCGGCGATTCCGGAAGGTAACGGCGGATCACCAGTACGAACAGCGCCGGGATCGCCTGCAGGATGAATACCCAGTGCCAGTCTGCGACCGACAACACAGCATAGCTCAGAACGCCCGAGGCGATGAAGCCGAGCGGCCAGAAGCCTTCGAGATAGGCGATGTAGCGGCCGCGCCGTTCCGCCGGAATGATTTCCGATACCATGGATTGCGCGACCGGAAATTCCATGCCCATGCCGAAGCCAAGCAACAGACGCGAGGCGCCGAGCATGGCGACTGTCGATGACAGGCCGCAGGCGAGGCTGCCGAGCCCCCAAAAGATCATGCTGGTCTGAAACACCTTGGCTCGACCGAAGCGGTCCGCCAAAAGACCGGCTGAGGCTGCGCCCACGAACATGCCGAGGAAGCTCAAGCCGGACAACAGGCCTACTTCCGCGGTCGAAAGCTGGAACGTCTGCTTGATCGAGCCGAGCACGAAGGTCAACGCGCCAAGATCCATACTGTCGAAAAACCAGGCGGTGGCGATGATCGCGAAGATGACCTTTTGATAGGACGTCAGCGGCAGCCGTTCGAGGCGGGCCGCGATGTTAGCGATTTGGGCGGCCTGCGCGCTGCGCGCGCCTTGCGCGGAGGCCAACCGATCGGCTTCGTCGGAAGCGTCCGGAGCATTCATGTTTCGTCTCCGCGCGGTGCGCGCGTAGACTTCGTCGTATCGGCTCCCGCCGCGGGCATCCATCGAGGCCTCCTCGGCGGCTGTATTCGTATTCGCATCTACTGTGCCGGCCCCTTTTGCAACCCGGAGGCCGCCTCGGCGGCATGCGCCCGGATCAAACTCTGATCGGCTGTTGTAAAGACCATTCATTGACATCGTATTCTCCCGGATCGTTTGGTCGTATTTGAGCGCTTTCGGAAAGCGAGCTAGGCGGCACGATCGCCGCGCAACGCGGCGATTGCGGCGTCGATGTCGGCGCTCGTCATTTCCCACCCGTTGTCGAAATTGGCGACGATCCGCTGCATGAAGCTCGGGTAGAGGCCCTTTGCCTCGGCGGCGTTGCCGAGATGGTCGAACAGGATCGCGAAGGCCAGCTGCGAAGGCTCGGGGCCCTCATAGCTCCATTCGAAGCCATAATCGGTGAGCTTCAGCTGATCGGCGCGCGGCGACAGCGGCTCGCCGTCGACCAGCACGGAGATGCCGTCGATGGTACGCTCCCCGGTGTATCTCTTCATCGTCTTCTCCTGTCTGTCACCCTACTTCAGCGAGGCCGGATTCTTCTTGGTGACTTCCGGAAACACCCACATCGCAAACACTGCGAAGACGCCAAGAAAGGCGACCGCGTAGCTCGGCCCGGTCTGTCCGAGATGAACCATGAAGGCGTAGCCGCCGGCCGCGGTCATAAGCCACGCCAGCGACAGCAGGAACTTGACACGAAACGGCATCCTTTCCTCCTATGTCTCACGCATGCGGTCCGCCGACCGTTCCGGCCGAAAGCCAGGCCAGAAGACCGAGCGTGGCGGCGAGAATGCAGCCTGCAATCGCCATTCCCTTGCGTCCGTCCCGCAGACGGGCCGGGATCGCCTGGAACAATTCGGGGATGAACAGGAACAACAGACCTGCGACGACCACGATCGTCGTCCAGCGCAACTGCATCGAGGCGAAAGCAAGCGTGCCGGCAAGCAGAGCCAGCCACAATGCGGTGTTGCCGAGCACCAGTAGAACGGGATTGCGCGCGTCGCCAGCGCCGCCTGCGCGCAGGGGATACATCCCTGCGAGCTGGAGAAAGCCGAGGCAGCACACGCTCCAGAGCAGCGTGAACCAGGACAGCGCAACGAGATTGGGCTCGAGATGGTTCACCGGCAAAACTCCAAACCAAGGTGGAACGGCCCCGCGCGCGATTTGCGTCCTACTCCGCGGGCACTGCCGAGGGCGTCACGCGCGGCGTCCGCGCGGTCTTGCGCATGTCGGTTTTGACATAACGCGTGTCGTAGCCGTTGAAGACATGCCCGAGCAACCCGCGATTGAGATCGGACGTGCCCATCAGGCAATCCATGATCGGGAACGTCAAATTCATGTTGCGCTCCATCATGATCGACTGGTTGTGATGTGCGGTATGATGACGTCGGATGGTGTTGACGAACGGCATATGGCACACGAACCAGTTCTCGTCGACATGACAGCAGAGGTGCATGAACTCGTAGATCAGATACATCGAGGTCGTGGTCGAGATCAGAAGCCAGCCGACATTCGGCGAGATCAACCAGCCGGCCACGATCGCCGGCGGAATTGACATGAAGGTGAACACCACGAGCGCGAAAGGCGGGAAGAAGGTGACGCGCCAGTCGTGATGATCGGCAAAGCGCATCTCCTGCTCGGTAAAGAACTGATGGTGCATCATGGTGTGGCGGCTATAGATCGCACGCAACATCGGGATGTTGGATGGGCGGTGCATCACGTAGCGGTGCACGGCCCATTCGAAGAAATTGGCGAACATGAACACGACGGGGATGGCAAGAAATTCCCACCAGCGCACATCGTGGAGATTGGCGATGTAGACGTACAGCGCGGTAAAGCCGATGGTGTAGATCAGCAGGATGTGGAGCCAGCCGTTGTACCAGCCCGCGACGCGCTCGCGGTAGTTCTCCCGGTATTTGCGCTGCCGCTCCGTCATCGGCGTCATTGCCAGTTCCATGGCAGTTCTCCCTGGGCATTTCCTCAAAAACTGAAACATAGTCGCGCTTTTTCACTCCCGTCCTCATTGCGCCGGCCGGCACAATGAGTCAGCGCGGATGAACGTGAACGCCACGGCCGCTCCGATTAGCTCGCCGATCCCACCGCCGAGATAGGCGGCCCCGAGGCCCTGCGTGCCTACGCTCTGCGCTACATGCATTGCAAACACCGCGCCGAGCACCGCTACGCCGAGCGTTGCACCGATCATGCGGGCGGTATTGATGAGACCCGATGCGGTGCCGGATCGGGCCGCCGGCACGTTGGCCACTGCCACCGCATTCATCGGTCCGACATTGAGACCGAGCCCGCACCCCATGGCGAGTAACCCGCTCTCGATCAGTACGAGGCTGTCGTTGAGCGGGATCAGGGCCAGCATGAACAGGCCAAGTCCCATCAGCCCCATGCCAGCCGTCATGGGAACGCGAGGCCCGAGTTTGTTGGCAATGCGGCCTGAGAGCTGCGCTGTTAGCATGTAGCTCACGGACATCGGCAGCAGCGCGACTGCAGCATGCAGTGCCGATGCGCCGCGCACGGCCTGGAAATAGAGAGGGGTGAGGAACAGCATCGCGTAGGCGCCGAAGTTCATCGTTATAGCCACAGCAAGGCAAGCCGCAAACACGCGGTTGCGCAGCATGGGCAACGGGACCACCGCGTCGGTTGCACCCGCCTGGCGGCGCAGAAACAGTGCTGCTGCCACGACCGAGAGCGAAAACGCAACCACGCTTCCGCTTGAAGCCCAGCCCCAGCGCGGCCCCTCGATCGCTGCGAGCGAAAGGCTGCCTAGCGAGGCAATCGCAAGCGCCTGCCCCGGAAGATCAAGCCGGCGGCCTTGCGGGTTACTCGATTCCGGCACCACGGTCATGGCTAAAGCAAGCGTCACGAGGCAGAAGGGAATGATCAGAAGGAAAATGCTACGCCAGCCGGACGCATCGACAAGGGCGCCGCCGGCGGTCGGACCAATGACAATGGCAATCCCGTAGCAGCTCGCCCAGAGTCCCAGCGCGCGGGTGCGTTCCTTTGTGTCCGGATAGGCGATGGTTAAGATCGCAAGGGAGGCCGGCACTTCCAGGGCAGCGCCAAGACCGGCTACGGCGCGGCCGGCAACGAGGGTGGGAACGTCAGGCGCTAGCCCGCACACCACCGTCCCCAACGTGAACAGCGCGATCCCAAACGCAAAGATGCGACGCCGTCCGTACAGATCGGCGAGTGTTCCGGCTGTGAGAAGCAGGCTCGCGTAGACGAAGTTGTAGACATCAACGATCCATTGCAGCTCAGTTACGCTGGCCTTCATATCCGTGCCGATCGACTTAGCCGCAAGATTGACGACAGACGTGTCAATCTGCGCGATCATCACGCCGAGCGACATGGTGAGAAGAATTAGACCGCTTACGGGACGCGCTTCTTTGGCTGCGAGTGTGATGGACGACATTTTAAAACCCTTGCTGGCATCCTGAAATGACGGGAAGTTAAGCGCGCACGCCCTTCACACGGAGCGCACCACATGCGCATTTGATTTTCTCCCAGAGGTCCCAATGCCGAGCGATCTCCTTGCCTTGGCGCACGATCCGCACGATGATGCGAGGCGTCCGTCGTCAGTAGCAATCTGAGCCCGGACAGGCCGGAAGTCATGAAACTGCACTGAAAAACTTCTTAAGCGTTTCTGAATTGGCGCTAGATTGGGAGATGGCAGCGACGTACAACCTCGGTCCGTTTCGCCTTGATACGGCGACGGACACATTATTCCGTGGCGGCGAGCCCGTTTCGCTGGGCCACCGTGCCGTTGCATTGCTGCGCGTGCTGGTGGAGCAACCGGGTATCCCGGTTTCCAAGGATGCGCTGATGGAAGCGGCGTGGGCCGGTCTCACTGTCGAGGAGAGCAACCTCGCGGTGCAGATCGCAGCCCTGCGTCGGGTGTTTGGAGAGGAGACTGGCGGCGAGAATTGGATCGAAACCCTGCCCAGACGAGGCTATCGGTTCATCGGCCCGACCAGCATGCAGGACCCAGGTGCCGCCACCGCTGTGTCGCTGGCCGCGAATTTTGCCATGGCCGCCGGTTCCTCGAACCCCACGCTTCCGGACAGGCCATCTATCGCCATTCTGCCGTTTCAGAACTTCAGCGGGGACCCTGAACAAGAGTACTTCACCGACGGCATGGCCGATGAAATCATCACGGCGCTGTCGCGCTTTCCGTCGCTGTTCGTCATCGCGCGGAGCTCCAGCTTCACTTACAAGGGCCGGGCCGTCGGCGTGAAGCAGGTCGGTCGCGAACTCGGGGTGCGTTACGTGCTCGAGGGGAGCGTGCGCAAGGCAGGAAATCGTGTGCGATTTACCGGGCAGCTCATCGATGTGACAACCGGCGGCCACATTTGGGCGGACCGCTTCGATGGTGCCTTGGAGGACGTATTTGACCTGCAGGATCAGGTGACCGCAAGGGTCGTGGGGGCCATTGAGCCACGGCTCCAACGCGCGGAGATCGAACGCGCGGGACGGAAGCCGACCGGGAGCCTCGACGCCTACGACTATTTCCTGCGCGGGATGGCCAGTTTTCATCTGCACAATAGAGGCAGCCTCTTGGAAGCGGTGCGGCTCTTCGTGCGCGCGACGGAACTCGACCCCAATTACGCCTCTCCCTACGGGATGGCGTCGTGGTGTAGCGGGCTCAGTAAGAATTATGGCTGGATGGTTGATCCCGAGAGTGAGATCGCCGACGCCGTGAGGCTGGCGCGTCGCGCGGTCGCGCTGGGCAAGGATGATCCGACCGCGCTGTGGTCAGGCGCCTTTAGCCTGGCTTATCTGGGTAATGAGGTCGAGGCCGGCGCCGCGTACATCGACCGGGCGTTGGTTCTGAACCCGAATTTGGCGGCGAGTTGGAATGCGAGCGGCTGGGTGCGCATGTACCTTGGCGAGTCAGCCAGCGCTATTGAACATTTCAAGCGAGCTATGCGGCTGAGCCCGCTTGATCCGTTGACCTACTTAGCTTGCGGTGGCATGGCCTTCGCGCATGTCTTTGCCGGTCGTTACGACGAGGCGATTTCCTGGGCGACCAGGGCCCTCCATGAGCAACCGAACTGGGCCACGGCACTGCGGGTGGCAGCGATTGCCAATGCTCTTTCGGATCGGATGGTCGAGGCCCGAGCGGCGATGGCCCGCTTGCGCGAGGTCGATCCTGCGTTGAGGCTTGGCAATCTTGACCGGGTAGCGCCGCCGGTCCGGCGGGCGGAGGACCGCGTGCGCTTCATTGAGAGCCTGCGCAAGGCAGGATTGCCGGAGTGACCCGACATCCGGTCCGTCGATGACGCTTCGATATTCCCAACGACATCGCGGTGACCCACGATTTTGCAACGCTTGAAGCATGTGGAATGCTGGCGTAGGCATCATCGCCAGACGCTACCACGACATCACGTCGCAAACTCTCATCGACCAAGGTGGCGCGGAAGCGCCCACATCGCCGCACTTGCAAAGACAAACCCAGCCGCGTTTGGCGACAGCTCGGGTAGCGCAAGATTTGACAGCTGCTGGCGAACACCAAGACGCTGCCGCGCATTCGCTTCCACGATTTGCGCCACACGCACGCGACTCACATGTTATCCTCCGGCGTGCATCCCAAGATCGCCAGCGAGCGCCTCGGACACTCGAAGGTCGGGATCACGATGGACTTGTACTCGCACGTCATTCCGGGAATGCAGGAAGACGCCGCCGCGCGCGTTGACCGCGATCTCGAAGACGTAATAAACAAGCGCACGAAAACGATTGGGTAGCAAAAGGGTAGCAACCGGCCCTTTTCACGATCTGCCTAATTGGAGATTGTTTAGCAATCTCAATGGTTTGGAGAGGTGGCTGAGCGGTTGAAAGCACCGCACTCGAAATGCGGCATACGGGCAACCGTATCGGGGGTTCGAATCCCTCCCTCTCCGCCAAATATGCCTTTATGCTGCTGTAATAACATACATTTTTCGCGGTGCGCGCCTTGTGCCCTAGCGGCTGCCCCAGCAGCTTCGCGCGCGTTGCGTTCTTCATTTGGTCGATGATAACTGGGAGCGGCCAAGGAGCGCGCGCAATTGCTGCGCGACGCGACGACTAATCCGCGACGCATACATCCGCGTACAAATTTTCATGCCTGTGTTTCATCCAGCACGTCGCGGTATGCGCGGTAGCTAGTAGCGAAGGGGCCAGTCGGCTCGCTCTCTGGCAAAAAGCCACTCTGACATGTCCACCAAAACCAGCCGCTGCGTCTGTCGAAGGACTTGGCGAGCACAGTGTCAGCATAGAACACCTCGATGCTGGCGCCCGTTCGTGGGTCTATGTCGTACAGCGGCTCAAAGGCAGCGCGCCGCTTGGGGTCAGATACCTCTGCATACAAATTGCGTTTCACAACAGCCTCGCCGTTACGGTCCGACCGTGTTTTGCGAACGGTCGCTCACCATCAATGACGGCGCGTCGAGCAACGGCTTTTAAGTTTTGCGGTGAGATGCGCGGCAGGCTCGGAGAATTACCCCACCCCCACGCTGGACAGGCGGGGGTAGTGTCGCACGAAACAACCCCCTCCGAAAATATATAGAACCTAAAAATCCCTTCTTAACTTTTTGTTTATCGCGCGGCCAATGACGTTATAAATGTGCAGTTGTCGGACAATGGCGCGTTGATGAATGCCCACGAGTTTTTTCAGAATGTAGTAAGGCGCAATTACGAGGAATTTTCTGGGTGCCCGAAGGATCTCAGACTGTTGTGGAATGTCGTCGTTTCAATGAACACCGTGGCGGAATATATCGCACTTGATCAGCTTGGGTATTGGCCAGTTTCTCGTGAAGAACTTGATCGAAAGGCGCACCACATACGTGAACGATTTTCCGAGCTTTCAGACCTAAAATTTTGTGCCGAAGCATTCAAGCATGTACGTAAGATCAAAGACGATCGCGGCTCGGAATTCACAACCGTCGCAACGTCCACCAGCGTTTCACCCGATGATCAAACCAGTTGGAAAATAGAAAGATATGATCTCGTGAGTGTACTCCGAAGAGCCTTTGCGGCGCTCCAAGAAATTCCAGAATTAAATTGACAGGCTATTGGCGAATTAACGTCGTGGGATACATCGAGAGATGCACGGTTTATCGTCCAACTCCTTGCCATCAACGTCCGCCTTCAAACCATTCTCGACATTGTGTGACACTGACGCAGAATTCGTTTCACCTTGTTACTGTGACACCCAAGCCGCACGATCCGAGCGGAACAAACGTCTCAGGAACTCACCTTTTTAGGCCCGCTAATCCCGTGTCCGGCATGTCCGCTGTACCCCCGAAAGCGGACGTCAAACGGCCATCGCAGAATGTCCGGTTAGGGCCAGAAGCGGACATCCGCGACCCGCTCACCGCCTACCACCGTGCCGAAGCTCCTCGGTTATGGAAGGCTGATCTTCGTTGCGATAAAGTGCGATCCCTTTTGAGGGCTGAACAGGAGATTAGATATGCGCGTTCTCGCAATTATTCTGGTAAATGTCGTCGCAATTTCCGCAACGAATGTGAGCGTTCAAGCGCGGGGCTGCGGGACAAGATGCCTTGAAGGCCGGATAGCTGACCTGCAAGCTCAAATAGCGCAGCTTAACGCCAGCACAGTAAAATTGGGACAGATCGTCACCATCCTCGCGCCCGGCGGTTGTCTCTCGTGGGGTGGCCCGACGCCCGGGAGTGTTTACTGGGTGCAACCACCTTGCCAACAAAGCACTTGGGCCATTCAAAACCGCTGATGTCCGCTTTGGGTCATAAGCGGACGCGCCCGGCCCCAGTCTTGATGTCCGCTTTACCCCCGAAAGCGGACACAGCATTGCATCGCAACGAATGCCCGCTATGGGCCGCAAGCAGACATTCGCAACTCTTCTCTCTCACTCCGTCTCGAGAAGCGTGTTCAAATGTTGGCAGCCCGATGGTTTTATTCCGTTAACCACTCCTGCGATGGCTAAAGGATGTGGCCCTTCGGTGACAGCCATACCGTGCACATCGCGGTACATTACCGGCCGGTGCGGCATCAGGAGATTTCAGATGAAGCGGATTATTTTCGGTGCAATGTTATCTGCGGTTGCCGCCGTTAGTGCATTCGCTGCCGATCTGGCGCCGGCGTATCAACCTGCTCCCGTGGCCGTACGCCAGATCTACAACTGGACGGGCTTTTATGTTGGCGTGAATGGCGGCTACGGCTGGGGCAGTCAGGACCCCCTCAACATCATCACTGATCGTTTCGACAAATTTTCCCATGGCATTTCGGGTGGGGTGTTCGGTGGAACGGTCGGCGCGCAAATCCAAGCGGGCCACGTCGTGATGGGCCTCGAGGCGGACCTCGATTGGGCTGACATTACGGGAACTTCGGTCACGAACGCGACTGCAGGAGGCGTCTTTTTCGGCGGTCCGTTCAACGCAAAGTCCAAAATTGATTGGGAGAGCACGGTTAGGGCACGTGTCGGTTACGCGAACGATAACTGGTTATTCTACAGCACCGGTGGTTTAGCATTGCTTGGCGCTAAGACCACCCTTACTAACACAGGCGGCGCAACAGTCTGTGGAACGGTTTTTCCAAATTGCACACCCACTACTCGTCAAGCCGGCCTCGCACTCGGGCTGGGTGTCGAATACGGATTTACCCCAGCTTTAAGCGCAAAACTGGAATATCTTTATATCGCCGCTGCTTCGCTCGAGGTCTCAAACCACAGTGAGATAAGAGCCGGTCTGAATTATCACTTCGGCGGAATGTGACCGATCCGCGAGTTGGTGGCGTAGGCGGTTCGCCCCCAATGCCGCTGCAATAAAAAGAGTGAACGGCTCAAACGGTTCGGCGAGCAGCCTGTCGAGGTAGGTCCGGGGTACATAGCCGGTGGTGGCATGACTTCATGGTGGACCGACCGCGAAAAGGCTCCCTGTTTTTGTGCAAGGTGGGAGGCCGTTCATGGCCCATCACGACAGATATTGCGCTGGAACCTAATGTCGGCTTTCGGGGTACTGCGGAAGTCCGCGTTGGCGCGTGTCAAGCGGCAAGGTGGCACGAACGAAACGCGCGAGAGCGTGTAAGATTTTCACCTTGTTAGTCGGCAGCGTAGCGGCGAAGCAATTTAGCGACCAACATTTTGCAGTGCTTCCCACTGCGCGAACGCAGTCTCCACAGCTAAGAAATATTCATGTTCGCTATAGTGGGGATGCCTTTTGACGGCAGCGCGCGCTCTTGCCAGCCGACCGCGGCGCACAGGTTTACCTGCGGTTTCGGCAAGAACCTCCGCCGAGCGAAACAACCGTCTCAGGAGTTCACCTTTTTACGGGTAACGTCCGCTTTCAAGCCATTCCCGACATAGCGTGACACTGATGCCGAACGCATCGGTTGCGAATGACCCAACGACATTGGCTGATCCAATTCGCGTAACGGGAAATATGGAATATCGGCGCGCGCGGACTGGTCTTATTCCGGCTTGATATTCGCGAACTTGATCACCTTGGCCCATTTCTCGGTTTCGTCGACGATGAATTTTTCAAAGTCGGCAGGCGTACCCGCGAACACCGCGCATCCCAGATCGACGAGGCGCTGTTTCATCGTCGGATCGGCAAGAGCAGCATTGATTGTCTTATTCAGCGTGTCGACAATCTCCGTAGGCGTGCCTTTGGGCACTACGATCCCATACCAGCCGTTCGCCTCAAAACCCGGCAGGAATTCGGCCACGGCCGGGACTTCCGGCAAAAGCTCCTGGCGCTTCGCGGTTGTCACACCCAATGCGCGCAATTTGCCGGCCCGTACGTAACCGAGCGAAGCGGGCATCACGCCGAACAGGACTTGCACCTGCCCACCGAGCAAATCGGGTAGTGCCAGCGCCTCACTGCGATAAGGAACGTGGATCAAGTCGACGCCGGCCATCATCTTAAACAGTTCGCCCGCAACATGGAGCGGGCTGCCAACGCCGCCTGACGCCATATTAATCCTGCCGGGATTGGCCTTGGCGTAGGCGATGAACTCAGGGATCGTCTTGGCCGAAACGGATGGGTTCACTTCCATGATGAGGGGAATAGTGGCGATGCTCGCCACCGGTGCCGCGTCACGGACGAAATTGAAATGAAGATCGCTGTAGAGCGATGCGTTGATCGCGTTCGCCGACAAAGCGAGAAGGAGTGTGTAGCCGTCTGGCGGCGCCTTTAGAGCCAACTCGCTGCCGATATTGCTGGCGGCACCCGCCCGATTGTCGACGACGAACGGCTGTCCGAGCCGCTCCGACAACCATTGAGCTATGAGGCGCCCGACGATGTCTGGCGAGCCGCCGGCGGCAACTCCAACAATCAATTGCACCGGCCGCGTCGGATAGGTCTGCGCCCAAGCGAGCCGCGACGCCGACGGCAGCGCGGCGCCCGCAGCCAGATGAAGGAAAGTTCGGCGGGGAAGTTTCATTCGATCACTTCGTCGGCGCGGGCAAGCAGTGTCGGCGGGACTACAAGGCCGAGAGCCTTGGCGGTCTTGAGGTTGATCACCAGCTCGTACCTAGTGGGCGCCTGCACGGGCAAGTTGCTCGGCTTTTCTCCTTTTAGAATGCGATCGACATATGACGCAGCTTGCCGATGCAGCTCGACCGGGTCGAAGCCATAAGACGCCAAGCCTCCATTTGTAGCAAAATAACGAAAAGGATAGATCGCAGGCAGATGCAGATCAGAAGCCAATGCAATAAGCCTGTCTCGATTGGTGGCAACGAGCGGGAACGGTCCCACGATCAGGCCACCGTTTGGTTCCTTCGCGAAGTCCGTGAGGATATGCTCAATGTCCGCCATACTTTGTACCGCAGCTGCTGTCACCGCCACGCCCAATGACATCGAAGCTGCTTCAGCGGCGTGAACAAATGCCGCGTTGGCGGATATGTTAGGGCTGTACACGAATGCTACTCGTCGCACTGCGGGCACAATCTCCTTCAGCTGGCCCAGCCATTTTCCGCCGATTTCCGCCTCGAAATTCTGAAATCCTGTGATGTTTCCGGTCGGGCGGCTGAGGTTGGTAACAAAGCCACTTTCGACAGGATCGGATGCGCCAACGAAAACGATCGGGATGGTTTGGGTCGCTTTCTGCACTATCACAACAGTCGTATTGCTCCAGACGACGATCACATCCGGTCCGTGCGCAATCAGCTCTTCGGTCCCCGTGCGGATGCCTTCGGCATCTTGGCCTGTAAAACGGTAATCAAAATGAATGTTACGATTTTCGATCCAGCCAAGCTCTTGAAGCCCCTGCCTGAACGCTGACAAACGCGCCTTGACCTGAGGGTCATCAGCATCAAAGCGGTATCAATATGCCGATCAGGCGCGGCCGCTCCAATTGTTGCGCACGCGCGGCAAGTGGCGATATCGCCGCCGCTGTGCCAATCAATGCGATGAAATCACGCCGCTTCATCACGACCTTCGAGCCTGAGGCAAGGGCACCGTGCCGACCTAGATACTATACTGGAAAGTGACGAATGTCCGCCTCAGGTCATTAGCTGCCGCAGCGCGCTCACGCCGTGATGTCCGCTTTACCCCCGAAAGCGGACATTGGTCGATGAGCCGACAAGGTGGCACGGTGTGGCGCGTGAGCGTTTCACCTTGTTAGCGACCAGGGTGAAGGTGACAAGGTGGCACGTGAACAACGCGCGAGCGCGCAGCCGCTTTTGCCTTGTCACCTTGCCGCGATGTGCATCCTGGTCAGTTGGATCGGCAGTGAGCGTCGCGACAGTACCCACGCACCTGCTACAAATATCCGCCGCGTGTTAGCCAGAGAACCCGCACGGCCGTCCAGCCAAGTTCGGCCATTAGCTTCGCCAGACGGCGGCACGCCGAGGATCCTCGACTACGTTGAGGGACTTCCAAGATATCGAACAGCATCTGGGTGGTGATGCGCTCAATTACATCGTCGCCAATCTTACCATGCAACCTTTCCAGGGGCAGGCGCAAGTATCGCTGGCTTCGCTTGCGATCCTAACTTCCGCCTCGTGTAATTCATCTAGCCATGCCATCGTTTTTCTGGACGCTATTACGGTTCTCGAAGGCCCTACAACGGCGCACGCTTGCCATCGTTTCTTCGTGTTGTTCGGGCGGTTCCCAAATCAAACCCGGCCCCAAACCGTAAAGCGAGCGCGCGGGAAATCGACTTCGCAGTTCCTCTGTCTGGATAAAACAAGGACTGAATTCCGACGCCATCGCGCCGCGGGCATAGTCTTCAAAAGACGGGTGCCCCAGCACGTCATACTTTCGGAAGTCGAGCGAGCGCGCATACCACGCTAAAATGTGGTCAGCACCACCGTGCGTTAGGTCTTCCCGTTCATTGTACCCGAGGGGAAGCGGCTGCAAATCGGATGGGCTGTTCTCAGCGAACCACTTTCGAGCGGCGAGCGCCTTGCGCCCACGCGGATTAGTCCCATAAACGAACAACATGGCTTACCCCTCTCTGGCGCATTGCGCCGTCATCTCAGTTTCTGGTCAGCGGGGGTAGCGCTACCGTCTCAGCGAAATTAGGCCTAGAGGGTATATAACTTCTGAAGAAATTGGCGGCGCTTGGTGACAGCTTGTTGAGCGCTGATCACTGGCGACCGCCGGCGGTCTCATAAGGTGAAAGACGTTGATCAGAGAGCGATGCTGAACAGTGAACGCCTCTTTGGCGCTTTGGTCACTAGCTCGGCCAATCAGAAACTGCGGTAACCTTGTTACCTTTAGCCGCATTCTCCACAACGAGGGTCACTCGTGGGCTGCGTTTCCCGCGTCGTTCAATCCTAATCAGGCCGACTTTTTCGAGCGCACGCAGCGCACGGCTTTTTGCATCAGGCTGAACGCCCCACTCCTGCACCATCAGATTAGAAACAATGAAGGTGTCAGCCTTTCGCAGCCCCTTAAGGTGCCAGAGTGCCAGCCCGACCAGTAAAGACTTAACGCCAAGGTGGCTCGCTTGAACACACCCAAGAGACATCGATGGGGCCCGCGATGAATTTACCCCGGATGGGTGAGGCACGGCGGCCGCGGCGAATGCCACCTTGCGATCGTTGCACGTCTCCACCTTGATCGAGCCGCAGGCGACTGGGGTCCCATCTGATGTTGGTAATAGTATTAGGAGACATAGAGGATACCTGACGTATGCGCATTTTGATACAACAACATCCGCATTTTGATACGATCACCGGGGCTAGGAGGCTGTCCTCTGCTGATAGTTCGTGGATCAGTGTCATCACGCGGTCCCACATGACGACGCCGCGTTCGTCCATATATCGGTCTGGGTAGCGGACGATTTTGGCATCGTTACCTAACTCGAAGCCGCCAAGCACGATACGCGATGCCTCGGCGCATCGCTTGCTGCATACGCGCCACGTCAGCTTCCAGACGTTCGAGCGGCGCGCAAATCAGCACTGCATCATGGACAGGCGCACATACCTCGATACCGCGCTCGGTCGCCGAGGCAGCAGGCCAGCCGCAACATCTCGGCGCCGTTGGCCTGCATCGGGAAGTTGGCAAGGGAGCGGGGGTTCGATTCGGGCGGCACTTGCACGCGCCAGCCGAATACGGTGTGCAGACTGCTATTGAGCATCGCGTAGTCCACAGCGGCGTCGGACCACGTCCAAAACACCCGATAGGTTTCTCGGTGCATGCGCAGCAAGCTGTCGGGCGCGGATAGGCGGCTGCCCGATGCGATAGCGCCAACGCCTCGGCGCCCATCCCATATAGCACGGCTAGTACGGTCGATTTGAATTGATCTCGAATAGCTTTGTGCGTTGCTTTGGTTGCATCGGCGAGGTGCGGCACCAGCCTGTTTGGCGAAGGCAAGATAGGGATCACCGGAGCAGTAGGCCTCGATCATCAAAGGATCGCCGGATAGAGCCGCGGCGATGCCGAACTCTTGCTGAGACCAATCGATATAGGCGATGCCATAACCGGACGGGGGCTGGATCAGACCTCGAAGCCAGAGGCTGGGGCCGAAAATGAACTTCGTGTTGCTCGGCTGGTTGCGGCCTGTGCGTGCCCGGAAGCCGACAACATGGTGCGATTGCGGCCGTCCGGTCCAACGGCAAGATCAGAGAGGCGCATTTCGGATAGAGCGGTGCGGAGTTCGCGTAACGGCGCGACAGCGGGATAGCGCACGAGCCATGTCTCGGAAGGTTTCCTTACAGAGATCAAGCTTGACCGCTATCTAACCTTGGCCATGGGATATTATTGCGCGCCAACCAAGCGGCGAAGCGCTCGGCCTTGAAGGTTCGCCCGTCATAAACGCCATAATCGAAGTCAATATCAACAATGAGTTGATCTTGGATATCGAGCCAATGCCGCTTCAACTGATCAAGCGTCGCGGTGTCGATTGGGACGCCGTTCCGCTCCATACGAGCCGTGGCGGTCATGTAACGGCCGCGCAGCAAGGCGCGCGGTAGATCAATCTTGGGCAGCATGGCAGGCAGCAGCCGCGCCAGCGCCGCCACGTCGCTTTCGCAATAATCAAGGATCTGCCGCCTGTTCAGCGCTGGTCCATGGCCCGCCGCGCAGACTAAGGTCGCGCATTTTGTCTTTCTCGACGGTGCCGATGCTGTCCAAGCCGTAGTGGGCAAGCGCGCCGAGCAAGCTCGCGCCACTGACCGTGGGAATGCCGTTGGTGTGATTACGGAATTCGGTGAACAGGTCCAAGACGCGCTGGGGCACTGGCCAGCCGAGAGCGAGATGGCAACCGATTTCTGCGCTGGCGTAGTAGGCAACGAAGAGCACGTCGGGCCCGGTTGGGTACGGTGGAGCGTCACCGAACTGGTCTCGCCAGAGACGCAGTATTGTGACCGCTGCGCAATTCCCAAGCGACTAGGCACACAGGTTCGGGGTTCTCGCCGGGCTTGCTGCCGAACTCGAAATCGACCGCCCAGATCTCGGCGAAGGGAAGGAGCTCAAATGGTGTCGCCCGACGCACCGCTCCACCGCCAGGCTTAGGCAGGGCAACACCCGCATACACTGGACGATCAATATGAGGAGCATCCGCAAGGGGAAAGGTGGACTGCTCGTGCAGACCGGAACCATCCGTGTGTACCGTACTGGTAGCAATACTGCGGTGTCGCCGCCGACCTGATCGGTCGAGCGGCGACAAACCAGTAATTCCAGCATGACTACACGATCCCCGAAGCCGTTGGACTAAGGGGTGATCAGGACGATCCACGATGACGGTCGCGGAAGGCGATCTTGAGAATTTCCTGAAAAGAAAAGTCCGGCCATACAGGCTCAGGAAGGTCCCCACTCGCCTCGAAGATTTCATAGGCGCCGAGCGACATATTCGCAGTAACTCGCACCCACTTCACATCGCTCGTTCGGCCGCTTCGGCGGCCGAACGATGCCATTCATTCTGCCTACCGTCAGGACCGGGCAGCTTCACTGGCCATAAGTGCAACGTGCCCTGGCGGTTGATCGTGATGTATAGCGTCACCACGCTGAAACTCGCCGGGGAGTTGCTGCGCCATATTACGGCGACACGAGATAGACTTCGCTGATCTTCTTTGACCTCGATAATGGCGGCTGGTGTAGCCTGAACGCAGGATCGGGATGCACGCGCACGAAGTCCTGACGGTTCGGCTTGCGCACCGGCACGGTGGTCAGAAGCTTCTTCACCCCAACCGTGTCCGCATAAGATTGGTCAACCGCAGCGACGCTGGGTCAAACGGGTTGAGCAACTTTTCGCTAGTGCCAGTCATTGGCTTTCTCCGCATCGCTGGATTGTTTGATAGACTTCACTAGGACCGGCGGCAGGGATTGCAGCCAGCCCTGTAGATCGCTGTCGAAGATGAGCGTTCGCCGTCCGCGTTTGACGGCGCGTAGTGCGCCGGAGCGGATGGCTTCATAGAGTGCTGTGCGTCCCGTGCATGCGATCGAGCATGCTTCGGCTACACTGTGAACAAGTACGGGTTGGTTCATGGCTCTGGCCTTTCCATCGCTGAAAGCCGGGGCGATCCCGGCAACCACGTTCGCATCAGCGAACATGCGTACGTGAACCACGAGGAGACCGAGGGAAGTGGACCAGCTTGTCCGGGATTTAGGTCCAGCGATAATTTCTGCCGTCTATCAGCGACTTAGCCGGACGAATTCGCTCTTCAACCGCTGTATTGTGGCATCAGGCAGCGGGTCTGACACCAAGCCGGGGGGGAGGTAGCTACCGTCCGAAGAAGACATAGCGTCTCGGCTAGCGTTCCACTTCCGCTGTTTTTGTCGAAACGAAGCTCGCCACCTGTGTCGCGAGCAGCACGTAACAAGCCGAATACAAGTTCGCGCAACATCTGGTCTCTTACTCTAGGTTTTAACATTCCCAACTTCTTGTGCAGATCGTGTCTGTCGATGTGGTCGGGAGCGCGCCTGCGATGTTTCGGAGGTTTCGGGAACGGCGAAGCCACGCCTAGCGCCGAATGGAACAATCTGGAAAGGTTCGAGATTGTCGTTTCAATGTGTTGTATCTCGCCAGCTAAGAACTGCATCTCAGTTTTCTTGATGTGTTCGACCCAGTCGCGATCCTCTTGGCTCATGCGAGCATAGATATCTTGTAGACGCCGTGCTGCATCGGCAGCCTGAGGCAACAGCCCACCTACTAGTTGTCCAGTCGAGCGCCGGTCCCGCTCCCGCAGCCTCAACACTGTTTCGACTATGCGTTCAGCAAGAATGTGTTGGTCATCGGTCCGCGCCTGCGGTGCTCCCGGTAGATGACGGCGAGGGACGATTTTCGCCGCAAGGCGCACCGCGAGGACGTTCAATTGGGCAGCCGGTGGGTAAGTTGGCGGGGACGCCATGGGGCAGTTCTCGATGCGACGGCTGCGGCTTAACGCCGAAACGGCACGACTTTCGCTGCGCCCGGAGTGGTGCAGTAAGCAGCCCAAGCGTCCATGAGCTTACGGCGCTTCACGAACAGGTCGCCGCGCCGATATGCCGCCTCGGCTTTGTTCTCAATCACATGAGCAAGGGCGGCCTCGCACACTTCATTCGCGAAGTTTGTGCGTTCGGCCGCCCAATCGCGGAAGCTGGATCGGAACCCGTGCACGGTCGCGCCTTCGATCGTCATGCGACGCAGCACCATTGCGAGGGCCATGACTGATAGGGGCTTTTCGAATTTCTGCCCGGGAAAGACGAACTCGCCGTTTCGGCTCTCGCTGCAACTTTGCCACGATCTTGAGCGCGCGCCGCGCCAACGGCACACGATGCTCGCGGCCGGCTTTCATTCGTGCCCGCTGGCACGGCCCAGACTGCGCCGATCAAGGTCGAACTCGTCCCAACGAGCCCCAAGCACTTCGCCGGAACGAGCCGCGGTCAGAATGGCAAATTCGAGCGCAAGGGCTGCCATCGCTTGGCGCGATTGCAGGTCGCTGATGAAGGTGGGCACGTCGACATAGGCCATCGCCGCATGGTGACCGCGCGTGAGCCTTTGGCGTTTGGGTAGGAGTTGATCCAGGTGACCGCGCCAACGCGCTGGGTTTTCACCGCTGCGCAGCCCTTGCGCCTTGGCCGCATCAAGCACGCGCTCGATCCGGCCACGAAAGCGGGACGCGGTTTCAGGCTTGACCTTCCAAAGGGGCTTTAAGACCGAGAGCACGTCATCAGTGTTGATCTTGTCTACGGGCAAACGGCGGAGCGGAGCGGCATACACCCGTAACGTCATTTCCCATTGCGCAACGTGTTTGCCATTGCGCCAGGACGGGCGCATGACCTCGATCACACGGTCGGCACATTCGCCGAACGTAGCGCCTTCTGACGGCTTCCTAGCGTCCTTCGGATTGATGTCCTCTGCGAGATTGCTGCGGGCCTGTCTCGCCAGTTCGCGCGCGCGCGCAAGCGTCACATCGCGCGCCGAACCAAAGCCGATCTCGGTGGGCTTGCCGTGCCAGCGATATAGGAACACCCACCGGCGCCCACCGTTTGGTGAAATTGAGAGATAGAGGCCCCGCCGTCAGCATGGCGACCCTGCTCGGTGATCGTCGCCACCGCCCGCGCGTTCAGCCGGTTGATTTTACGCGCCACCGCCTAGCCTCCTCTGCCCTAGCACGTGCCCTAGCATTTGCGCCGGATTGTAGCGGTAGACTAGCGGACAGAGACAAACAAAGAGTATCGAGAAAAGCTTGTGAAATCGTGGTTAAATGAAGGGTTAGTAAACCATGGCGAACGTGGGCGTTTGATAGTATGACGGTCTCCCTCTCCGCCAATTCCTCTCGCCGCCGTTAGAGCTCCCGGCCGATCAAGCGATCGAGCGAATAGGGCCCGCCGCCGCGCAGCGCGATGGCGAAGAAAATCAGGCCCCAGAGAAACACATATTCCCAGCCGCCGCCCGGCAGCGAGTAAGCATAGCCGTGCGGAAACAGCACCACGAACGCGATCACCGCCATTTCGATGGCGATCGATGCCGCGAAAAAGCGCGTGAACAGGCCGAGAATAATGCACACGGCGCCGATCGTTTCATTGAGGAAGATGATCCAGGCGACCAGCAAAGCCGGCTCGAGGCCGCGTTTTGCCATCGACTGCTCGGCGAAGACCGCGATCGGCGGGCCCATGAGCTTGACGATGCCGTGCACCAGCAAGGTGCCGCCGACGGTCACGCGAATGAGTGGATAAGATATCTCCCTGGCAAAGCTATAGAACGGCGCCAGTGCCGGAATAATCGGGCGGGGCTCGGCGGCGCCGCCCTGTTCTGGTGTCATCGATACCATTTCATGTCCTCAAGCTTCATGTCGTCAGCTCTTGTCCTCAGCTCTTGCCGGCCGGGCGGACAGCCCGAGCGGACCGCAGCATAAACACCGCGTACCGCGAAAAATTCGGGCCGCAAATTCAGGCCAGACTTGCGGGGCTATTATAGCTCCCGGCCGAGCTTGCGATCGATCGAATACGGTCCGCCGCCGCGCAACGCGATGGCGAAGCACACCAGGCCCCAGAGCAGCGTGTATTCGTAGCCGCGGTGCATCCAGCCGAAGCCGTTGTTCCAATAAAGCACGGTGATGGTCAGCATCTCGATCGCGGCGGCCGCGGCGAAGAACCGGGTGAACAGGCCGAGAATGAACGAGATGCCGGCCAGCGTTTCGATCGCGGTCGACGACCAGAACCAGAAGGCCGGCGGCGTGAAGCCGAGATCGGCAAAGCCTTTGAGAAAGGCGTCGGTGGGGCCGATCATGATCTTGCCCCAGCCATGCACCAGGAGATTCCAGCCGACGGCGATGCGGACGATCGGCCACGACAGCGGAATGGCGGCGTCGTAGAACCGCTGCAGGAACGGCAGGAAAAGCCTCGGCTCGCCGGCTTTCGAGTCGGCAAATTCCGACTGGGCAAATTTCGACTGAGGTTGCGCTGGCGCCATGATATCCTCCCGGTTTTCGCCATTACGAATTGGCGTTCGTTGAAGAACAATCGGAAAGCCCGATTATTCGTTTTATTTGGTCGAGCTATTTGGTCGGCACCACGAGCGAATAGCGCTCGTCGGCGGCCAGGCATTCGGCCAGCGGGAAGCCGTGTTCCTTGCGCACGATATTGGTGCCGAGGACGAGCGACACGATCTTGTAATAGGCGTGGCGCCGGCTCATGCCCTCGCGCCCCATGCCGCAATCCGACGAGATCACGAGCCGTTCCGGCGGAATGTATTTCAGCGCGGCGCGGATTTGCGCCGCGACCTCGTCCGGGCCTTCCACCTGCAGCGTGTGATGGTCGATCACGCCGATGGCAATCTTCTTCTCGGTGATGGTCTTGCCGATCGCTTCCAGATCGATGCCGCCGGAGCTTGAGGATTTAAACGTGATGACGTCGGCGTCGACCGTATTGTAGGTTTCGAGCGCCGGCTTATAGCTTTGCACCTGTGCGAACATGCGCTGCTGCGACGGATTTCCCCAACACGAATGCGCCCACACTTCGGTCTTGGCCCGGAGCCCCTTCACCGTGCGATTGAAGACTTCCACCATCAGTTCCGGATTGATCACTTTGTCGACGATCTTGCGCACCGCGATCAAGTGGATCTGCGGCTCTTCGATCTGGATCACCGGGCAGCCGGCGTCGGCGAGCTCGTGATATTCCTCGTTGAAGGCGTCGGCGATGGCGAACATACGGTCGGGCACGCTCTTATAGTGCTTGTCCTGCAGCGCAAACGCGACGATCTCGGCCGACACCGCGCCGAACTTGACCGGCTTCGTGGTGAAGCGCTGCGCCGCCTTCCACATTGCGGTGTATTGCAGATTGCCGCGCCCGATGGGCCCGGTGATCGTCGGCATGACGCGCGATTCCAGATAGTCGTGCAGAATGTGGCCGCGCGGAAACCAGATGCCGCCGCGGCCGGCCGGCGTCGCCACCGGATGCTCGATGTCGAGGCCGGTCATATGGTTCGGCGGATAGGCGGTCCAGCTCTGGCCGCCGACATCGTCGTCGAAGCGGCAATCGCCGTCGGTGACGATGTCGAGCCCGGCAAGTTCCTGATCGCGCAGATAGCAGGTCAGCGCGTCTTCGTATTGCTCGCGAAAGCGGCGGCCGACCATCGCTTCAAGAAAATGACGCTTACCGAGACTTTCAGTGTACCAGCTCGGCCGCGGCAGCGAGCCGGTGATCGTCGTCGGTAGCTTGATGTCCTTCGTGCCTCGAAACATTTTCAGTCGCCTCCCGCAATGTGCCGCGAGTCATTGGATCTCTTCGCTGGCTTTCAGGCACAGTTTAGCAAGCTCCCCCCGACATTGATAAGACTTGTCTGCGCGAATTTGCGCGCGACCGCACTTGGCCCAATGCGCGGTGGGCAGGAGTGGGCAGCGGCACGCAAGATCGAGAAACTTTTGCGAGGAGCGGTCAGGTCCCGGTGAAGACGGGCTTGCGCTTTTCCATGAAGGCGGTGCGGCCCTCGGTATAGTCGCGGCTGGCGAAGCATTGCTCGACAAGCTCGGTCGAGCGCGCGAGGTTGCGCTTGGAATCCTCCTTGAGAACTTCGCCGACGGTGTATTTCACCGCTTTGATGGTGAGCGGCGCATTGGCGCAGATCATGTCGGTGACGCCCTTCACGTAAGTCTCAAGCTCGGCCTGCGGCACCACGCGATTGACCAGCCCCATCGCGCCGGCTTCCTGCGCGTCGAACTGCCGCGCGGTATAGAAAATCTCCTTGGCAAAGGCCGGCCCGACAATATCGACCAGCCGCTTGAGCCCGTTATAGCCGTAGCCCAAGCCGAGCTTTGCTGCCGGCACTGCAAAGCGCGAATTGTCGGAACAAATGCGCAGGTCGCAGCAGGTGGCGAGCCCGAGCCCGCCGCCGATGCAATAGCCGCGGATCATGGCGATCGTCGGCTTGGGAAATTCGGCGATGCTGGTATAGGTCGCGTCGGACTTCACATTGTAGGCGCGCACCGCTTCGAGCGTGGCGCGTTCGCTCTCGAACTTCGAAATATCCGCGCCGGACACGAAGGCCTTGCCGCCGGCGCCGGACAGCACGACGACGCGAACGTCACTATCAGCCGCGAAACCGTCGAGGATGGTTTTGGCCGCCGTCCACATGTCCAGCGACACCGCATTGTGCCGTTCCGGATTGTTGAAGGTGACATAGCCGACGCCGTCTTCCTTGCGCGACAGCATCTTATCGGTCTCTGACATTCGCTACTCCTGGTCTCGCAACTCGTCATGGCCGGACTTGTCGGGCATGACGACGATTAGGTTTAGACAGCTTTGGCCTTATGCAACGCCGCGATATCGCGCTTGCTGAAACCGAATTCCTTGAGGATCGCGTTGGTGTGCTCGCCGAGTTCTGGCGGCCGCGCCACCAGCCGCGACGGCGTGCGCGACAATGTCACCGGCTGGCCGACAAGCCGCATCTTGCTCTTATCCTTCTTGGTCACGCTCTGGGCGATGCCGAGATGCTCGACCTGTGGATCTGCGAACATTTCGTCGATGGCATAGATCGGCCCGGACGGCACGCTGGCTTTGTTCAAACGCTCGACCCATTCGGCGCTGGTACGGCCGACGAGGACCTGATCGATCTCGGCATTAAGCGCATCGCGATGCTTCGAACGCAATGCCGCGGTGTCATAGTCGGGATTTTTCAGCAAGTGCTGTGCTTCCGCAGCCTCGCAGAAACGCTGCCAGATGCGCTGTCCGGTGGTGGCGATATTGATGTGACCGTCCTTGGTCTTGAACACGCCGGTCGGAATGCTGGTCGGATGATTGTTGCCGGCCTGTTTCGCCACTTCGCCGGAGACGAGATAACGGGCGGCCTGGAAATCGAGCATGAAAATCTGTGCTTGCAACAGCGAAGTCTCGATGTGCTGGCCTTTCTTCGATTTCTCACGTTCGAGCAGAGCGACGAGAATGCCGAGCGAAGCAAATAATCCGGCGGTGAGATCGGCGACCGGAATGCCGACGCGGACGGGACCCTGTCCCGGCAATCCGGTGATTGACATCAAGCCGCCCATGCCTTGCGCGATCTGGTCGAAGCCCGGACGACTGGCATAGGGCCCGTCCTGGCCGAAGCCGGAAATGCTGGCATAGACGAGTTTCGGATTGATCTTGCTGAGCGCCCTGTAGTCAATGCCGAGCCGTTTCTTCACATCGGGGCGGAAATTCTCGACGACGACATCGGCCTTCTTGACCAGGCGCTTAAAGGCCAAGAGCCCTTCGGGCGTCTTGAGATTGAGCGTCATGCTGCGCTTGTTGCGGTGCAGGTTCTGAAAGTCGGGCCCTTCGCGCGGGCCGCCCATCGGTTCCTCGATGCCGGGCGGCGTCTCGATCTTGATGACATTGGCGCCCCAATCGGCGAGCTGGCGCACACAGGTCGGCCCCGAGCGGACGCGGGTGAGATCAAGGACGGTAAATCGCGAAAGCGCTTTCGACGCACTGGGGAAGGGCATTGTTGGTTCTCCAACCCGTGGCTTGTTTAGTGGCTTGTTAGTGCCTCGTTGGGCGCCGTTTGGGGGCCAGAACTTCCCCGATCTTGCTGGGCTTGTCCACCGCCTCGCGCCGGTTTCGGGCAGTCGTTACGCGCCCGCCGATCCGCTAGAATGACGGCGAAAATGGCCATCTTTCCGGCACTTTCACGAGGCGATCATGAACGAAGATGTACTCAATGTGAGCCTGCGCAAATTTCTCAAAAAAGTCGGCATCACTTCGCAGCGTGAGATCGAGCAGGCGTTGCGCGCAGCCGTTGCCGGCGGCCGGCTGAAAGGAAACGAGGCCCTGCCGGCCAAAGTAATCTTGACCGTCGACGGCGTCGGCCTTGCGGTTGAAATCGAAGGCGCCATTGAACTCGAATGACCGAGTTCGAGCGAGGCGCGCTTCGTCATATCCGGGAACCTTCCATGCCTGATTTACGTCGTTACGTCGTTGCGTTGATGTTCGCCGCCATTGCAAGCACCGCTCTCGCGCAGGATCACCAAGGCGATGGCGACCGGCCCGCCCGGCAAGCCGGCGGACAGGGCGGCGGGCAACAGGGCGGACCACAAGTTCTTGGCGTGCTCTCGTTGCTGCCGGCGGACTCGGTGACCGAGCACAGCGTCGATCTGCCGTCCGGCAAGCTCGCTTATACGGCGACCGCCGGGACGTTTTCGCTGTTCGATCAATCCGGCGAACGCTCGGCGGCAATTTTTTACACCGCTTTCACCGCCAAATCGGACAATCCGGCCGGACGCCCCGTCACCTTTGTCTTCAACGGCGGCCCGGGCGCCGCATCCGCGTTTCTCAATCTCGGCTTGGTCGGACCGCGCGTCGCGCAATTCGGCATGGACGGCCGCGACGGCTCGAACGTGCGCCTGATCGACAATCCCGATACCTGGCTCGCCTTCACCGACCTCGTGCTGATCGATCCGATCGGCACCGGCTGGAGCCGAGCCGCCAAGCCCGATGGCGCCAAGGCGTTTTGGGGCGTCGACGAAGACGCCCAATCCATGGCCAAGGTCATTGCGCTCTACGTCGCCAAGAACAGCCGTGCCGCTTCCCCGAAATTCATTCTCGGCGAAAGCTATGGCGGCTTCCGCGCCGCCAAGGTGGCGCGCGTGTTGCAGAACGATCAGGGCATCGTGCCGTCCGGCATCCTGATGCTGTCGCCGCTCCTCGAAGGCGCGTTTGTGTTCGGCGGCGACCGCTTCGCGCTCGGCGCCGCGCTGCAACTCCCGTCGCTCGCCGCCGGGAAACTCGAGCGCGAAGGCAAATTCAGTGCGGACGCTTTGGCGCAAGCCGAGCATTTCGCGCTGACGGATTATCTGACGACACTCGCCGGGCCGCCGCTGCAAGGCGACGCGGCGAAGAAATTCTATGCACGCGTTGCCGAGATGACCGGACTGTCGGTGGACGCGCTCGCCGAGACCCGCGGTTTCATCCGCGACGACTATGTCAAAAACCTCAACGTCGGCGACCACAAGATCGTCAGCCATTACGACGCGACCTTCGCGTCGGACGATCCGTATCCGGAAACGCCGGTGGCGCGAGGTCCCGATCCGATTCTCGACGGCGTCATCCGCGGCTATGGCAGCAGCTTCGTCGGCTATGCCCGCGACGAGCTCGGTTTTAAGACCGACATGACCTACAACCTGCTGGCCTCGGACATTTCCGGCCGCTGGGATTGGGAGCGCGGCCACGGTCAGCCGAGCGTCACCGACGACCTGCGCGTGTTGCTGGCGCTGACGCCGTCATTCCGGCTCTTGATCGCCCACGGCTACAGCGACATGGTGACGCCCTATGCGGACTCGCGCTATGTGTTGCAGCACTTGCCGCATTTTGACGGCGAGGAACGCGCGGAATTGAAACTCTACCGCGGCGGCCACATGTTCTATCTCGACCCGGCTTCGCGCAAAGCCTTCACCGCGGACGCCCGGACCGTCTACGTTTCGCCCTGATCGATTGCGGATGCGAACTTGAGCGCAGGGGTCGACAAAATTGGACGCGATAACGGAGATTCCACAACAGGATAGGGGCGAGGGCGGCGATAAATTCATCCCGATTCGCAAGGAAGATCTGCTGGCCGCCCTGGTCAAACAGGGTGATTTCGAAGACACCGAAGAATGCGAATTGTTCAGGCGTCTGGCGCGAACGCTGCGGGCGATCTGCCACTACGAATATTCCGCGACGCTCGACCGCCTGCGCGACGATTACTACTATTTCAGTCCCGAGGTCGCGGGCCTGGCCACGACCGACCGCGCCAAGACCGATCGCGCTTACGACGATCTCGTACAGTCGCTCGACAAGGTTCTCAAAGACGCCAATTTCGAAGAGCTGCCGCACGAGGACGTCGCCGACGCGCACCGTAAGCGCACGGTGTTGCGCGTCGAGGTCAAAGCGCAGCACGACGACTTCCGCGAAGTGCGCTTCTACCGCCGCGGCCGCCACATCGAGCAGTTCGAAGTCAGCGAATGGTTCGGCTTGCGGCAGCGCAAGGTCGAGACCGAAGTTTTCGACGACATCGTGCTTTTGATCGCGATGAAAACGCCAGCAGAAATCGGCTCGCGGCGCGAATTGCGCGTGTTGAAACGCCGCAAGATCGTTCCGGGCTCGGTCTTGCTCAAATATTTCCGCAACATCGCCTGCGGCGATCTCTATGCGCTGTTTCCGAATGCGCGCGTCGTCATGAGCAGATTTGACAAGGCCTTTCTCGGCCTGCCCGCCATCGCCGGCGGCATTCCCATTCTGCTCAAGCTCTACGCCACGATTTCCGTGCTGTTCCTCGTGGCCGGAATTTATCTGGGCGGATCAAGATCGGTCGCGGATCAGGACATGAAAACCGCGCTGGCCGCCTTGATGGGGATCGTAGCGCTCGGCGGCTTCGCCATGCGGCAGTGGCTCAAATATCAGCACCAGTCGCTGAAATATCACATGGAGCTCGCCGAAAATATCTACTACCGCAACATCAACAACAATGCGGGCATCTTCGATTACGTCATCGGCACCGCCGAGGACCAGGAAACCAAGGAGGCGCTGCTCGCCTACCATTTCATACGCACCGGGCCATCGGCGCCGACCGCGGCCGAGCTTGCCCAACGCATCGAGGCATGGCTGTCGGCAAATTTCGGGATTAACCTTGATTTCGAGATCGCCAATGCGCTGGCGACGCTCGACCGTTTTGGTCTGCTGCGGCGCGACGGGGAGCGGCTCTTTGTCTCACCGATCGAAGATGGCATCGCCCAATTGCACCGCGTTTGGGACAATTTTTTCAAGGCCGAACAAGGGGGCGAGTGCCGATAGCCATGGCTCGAACAAACAATGGCTCGAACAATGGCCCGAAAAGTCGCCCGAACCCGGGCGCGGAGAACCTAGCGCCGAGATCATAAAATGGGCTCCGCGGCCCGCTCGGCAGCCTTTTTACCCGCCCGCTAGCGCCTTTGGCGCATTGCATTTCGTGCCGCAATACGACATTCGTTTGATTGAAAGAACTTGGCCATTTAGGGGATAAGTGGCCAGGATCAAGAAACGACCAATAACACCTTAAGGGAGAACGTAATGTCCAAGGATATCATCCGCACCCGCATTCCGCGTCGGACGGTGCTCAAAGCCGGTCTTGCAATCGGCGCGCTGCAAGTCTCAAGCCCGTTCGTGGTCAAGTCGCTTGCCGACGAGCCGGTCAAGATCGGCCTCGACAATCCGCTGACCGGCACTTACGCCGCACTCGGCAAGAATGAGCTGACCGGCGCGCAGCTCGCGCTCGACCAGATCAACGCGAAGAACGGGATCCTCGGTCGCAAGGTCGAACTCCTCGTGGAAGACTCGACCAGTGCCGACGCCGCCACCGCGGTGCAGAAGGCCAACAAGCTGATCGAGCGCGACAAGGTCAACTTTCTCGTCGGCAACATCAACTCCGGGTTGGCGCAGGCGATGGCCAACGTCGCCTTCGAAAAGGGCGTGTTCCACATCGTGCCCGGCGGTCACACCGACAGCGTCACCGGCACGCAATGTCATTGGAACGTGTTCCGCGTCTGCAACACCACGCGCATGGAGACCAATTCGGTCTCGAAGGTGCTTTTGGATAAGTACGGCAAGAAGTGGTACTTCATCACGACCGACTACGCCTTCGGTCACTCGCTCCAGCAGGGCTTTGAGGCCAGCCTGAAGGCAGTTGACGGCACCGAACTGGGCGCAGACCAGGTGCCGCTCCAAAGCACTGATTTCTCGTCCTATCTGATTAAAGCGCAATCAACCAATCCCGACGCACTCATCCTACTGCTTGCCGGCGACGACATGATCAACTGCCTCAAGCAGGCCGTGCAGTTCGGCCTTAATCAGAAAATCCATATCGCCGGCGCGCAGCAGGAGCTGGAAGTCAATAAGGGCCTGCCGCCGGAGGCCCTGTTCGGCGACTGGGTGTTCGAATGGTATTGGAAACAACCCGGCGTGCCGCATGTAGAAGAGTTCGTCGCCGATATCCGCAAGCGCTCCGGCGGCAACGTGCCGACGGCCCGCACCTGGTTCGGCTACGCCGCCATTCATACCTGCAAGCTCGCCGCCGAGAAGGCGCAATCGCTTGACCCGGTCAAAATGGCCAAGGCGATGCAAGGCCTGGTTCTGCCGCCCGAGGTGGCGCTGATGCCGAACAATCCGTATTACCGTGCCGGCGACAACCAGCTTATGCCGACCTTGTTCGTCGGCCATTCGCAGCCGGCACCGAAGGGCGGCGATCCTGAAGACTTATTCGCGGTCACTCAGCTCGTCAAAGGCGACGAGGCGGCGCTCTCGGTCGACCAAACCGGCTGCAAGTTGACTTGGCCGGCGTGAGATTGGCCGGCGTGAGATTGGCCGGCGTGAGATTGGCCGGCCTAGAACTGGCGGTTCGAAACTGACCTGCATGACGCTTGCGCCGGCTTCACAGCCGGCCAAGCGCGACAGCAAGAAAGTTGAGGGGGCGCTTTCTACGACAGGCGCCTGGAATTCCAGAGTAGCGTGGGGGTTACCATTGATGGTGGTGGAAGGTAGCTGCGTTCGCGCCGGGGAAGATGATGGCGTGATGCGGGCGGCGATGGCTTTGTTCGGCCTATGACACAGCTCGTCCTGTTCAACGTGTTCAACGGCCTGATCATCGGTGCGTTCTATGCGCTGATGGCGCTTGGCCTGTCACTGATCCTCAATCTCTCCGGCGTGATCAATTTCGCCCATGGCGGCTTTTTGGCCATCGGCGGCTATCTCGCCTATACGCTGATTCCCTATGTCGGGTTTTGGGGCGCATTGCTTATGTCGCCCTTCCTCGTCGCCGGCATTGGTGTCCTGGTCGAGCGCGTGTTGATCCGGCGGCTCTACGGGCGCGATCCGCTCTACAGCCTGCTTTTGACCTTCGGCTTGGCCTTCATGATCGAGGACGGCACGCGCTTTATCTGGGGCGCGCAGAGCCTGCCGTTCTCGATCCCGGCCTGGCTGTCGAGTCCGCTCAGCTATCAATATTTCTTTCTCACCGGCTACCGCGTGTTCATGGTTCTGCTGGTCACGGCAGCTGTGATCGGCCTCTTCGTAATCCTCAACTATACACGGCTCGGCATTCGCATCCGTGCCGGCACGCTCGATCTCGAAACCGTGTCGGTATTGGGCGTCAACGTGCGTGTCTTGCGCAATCTGAATTTCGGTCTTGGGATATATCTCGCCGGCCTCGCCGGCGTGCTCGCCTCCGGCATGCTTGGTCTGCAACCGACGGTCGGCGACAATCTGATCATGCCGAGTTTCATCGCCATTATTGTCGGCGGCCTCGGCTCGCTGCCTGGCACACTCTTGGGAGGATTGCTGATTGGCGTCGCCTCGGGCGTTACGAGTGTCTTTTTCCCCTCCGCGAGCGAGGCGGTGATCTACGTGATGATGGCTGCGGTGCTGATCGTCCGCCCGCGCGGCCTGTTAGGTGAAGAGGGACGCTTCTGATGCCGAAACTTGACAAGCGCGCCGCCGACGCCCTGGTCTGGGCGTTGCTGCTGACGGCGCCTTTCTGGCTCACGCATGTCGGCGGCTATATCGAGCTCGGCAGCCGCGTCCTGATCTACGCTCTCGCCGCGATGGCACTCAATTTTCTCTTGGGCTACACCGGCGTGCTGTCGTTCGGCCATGCCGCCTATTTCGGCTTAGGTGCTTACGGCACAGCACTGACGATCAAGCTGCTCTACCCAAGCACGCCTGTGGGGATGCTGGTCGGAGCCCTCGTTGGCACGGTTGCCGCTGCGCTTATCGGTCCGTTGATCGCGCGGCTGCGCGGGGTCTATTTCGCGATGTGCACCATCGCCTTCGGCCAGGTGTTCTACTTCATCGCCTTTCGATGGTTCTCGCTTACTCACGGCGACGACGGCGTGAGCGCCTGGCATCGCATGCCGATCGATCTGGGCTTCGCCACCATCGACATCTTCGGAAGCAACAAAGCATTCTATTACTTCGTATTGGCGGTGTTTGCAGCGTCGGTGGGCGCGATGGCGTTCCTATTGCGTTCGCCGTTCGGCCGCACGCTGCTGGCGATACGCGAGAACGAGCGCCGCGCACGCTTTTTGGGAATACCAGTCGACCGGCACATCTGGATGTCGTGGGTGATTTCCTGCTTTTTCGTCAGCATCGCCGGCTCGCTCTACGCGCTCCTCAACGACTTTGTCGACCCGCGCGCGCTGCGCTGGGACCAATCGGGCAATTTCGTCATCATGGCGGTCTTGGGCGGCATGCGCAGCTTCTGGGGTCCGCTGATCGGAGCTGCGATCTTCCTGGTGCTGCAAGACTACATTTCGAGCGAGACCGAGAACTGGATGTCGTTTATCGGCCTGTTCTTCGTGCTCGTCGTCTTGTTCTTCCCCCGTGGCGTACTTGGCATCATTCGACGAAAGGCTACGTCGTGACTCTGTTGCAAGTCAAAAACGTCTCGAAGCATTTCGGCAGCCTTGTCGCCGTCAACGATATTTCGATGACGGTGGAACCGGGCGAGCTGCGCGCCATTATCGGCCCCAACGGCGCTGGCAAGACGACCTTCTTCAATCTGATCACCGGCTTCTTCACGCCGACGTCAGGCAGCATCATTTTCGACGGACAGGATGTCACCCATCTGCTGCCGGCGCGCCGCGTCTGGTGCGGCATGGCGCGCACGTTCCAAGTCACCGAGATCTTTCCCGAACTGACGGTGCGGGAAAATCTGCGCATCCCGGTCGAAGTCGCCGCCGGGCTTCGTTTGCGCGCGTGGCTGTCGCAGGCCGACGATGTCAAAATCCGCGAGCGGGTTGCCGAACTGCTCAATATGGGCAGCCTCACCGACAAGGCCGAACGCTCGGTCGGCGAACTATCCCACGGCGATCAGCGCGCCACCGAGATCATGATGGCGCTGGCGCTCAAGCCCCGCATATTGCTGCTCGACGAGCCGACCGCCGGAATGGGCGATCAGGAAACCTACGACATCACCCAGCTCATCCGCCGCCTGCACAAGGACGGCAAGCTCACCATCGTTTTGATCGAGCACGACATGCGCGTGGTGTTTCACCTCGCCGACCGGATCATGGTGCTGGATCAAGGCAACTTCCTCGCCGAGGGCACGCCGGCGGAGATCGCCGCCAACAAGGCGGTGCAGACCGCCTATCTGGGACAGGCAGCATGAGGATTGCCGCATGAGTATCGCAGCATGACCGCAGCTTTGACCGCCGACGGGCTCCACACCTATTACGGCAAGAGCCATATCCTGCACGGCGTCAGTCTGGAGGCTGCGGAAGGCAAGGTGACGGCGCTGCTTGGCCGCAACGGCGCCGGTAAGACCACGACTTTGCGCAGCTTGATGGGCCTGACGCCGCCGCGCGAGGGTCACATCAAAATCTTCGGCGCCGAGACGACCGGCTGGCCGTCATTCCGCGTGGCGGCGCTCGGCGTCGGCTATGTTCCCGAAGGCCGCAAGATATTTGCAAACCTCACGGTCGAGGAAAACCTCCTGGTGCCGCTGGAGCGGCCGGGCCCCTGGAATCTGGCAAGCGTCTATGAGCTCTTCCCGCGGCTTCGGGAACGCCGGTCCAACAAGGGCCGGCAACTTTCCGGCGGCGAGCAGGAAATGTTGTCGATCGCGCGCGCGCTCTTGCTCAATCCGAAACTGCTCATTCTCGACGAGCCGTCGCAGGGCCTGGCGCCGCTGATCGTGCGCGAAGTCTTTCGCATCGTCGCCAAGATGCGCGCCGAGGGGATTACGGTTCTCTTGGTCGAGCAAAACGTCCGCATGAGCCTTGAAGTCGCCGACCACGCCTATGTGCTCGACGACGGTCAGGTTGTCTATTCGGGATCGGCGCGCGAACTCGCCGCCGACGAGGCGCGCGTGCAATCGCTCGCCGGCGCCAGCGCCGAGGAATGGGAGCCGCACGCCTAGGACAAAGGCCGGAACGGCTAGCTCGCGTTTTTGGGATCGAGGCCGTATTTCGCGCACATCTTGCTGACGATCGCGAAGTCCTTGCCGCCGGCGATAAGACCCATCACCGCGCCGGTGACCTGGCCTCCCGACAAATCGGCCTCGACGATGTAAGCCTGTGCGCCGTTATAGGCCGGATACGGGCTCTGCGCGTTAACGACCGCGCAATAATTGACCGAGTTCCCGGTCACGACAGCGGGAAACTTCGCCCATTTGTATTTTGCCGAACCGGGATTGCGCAGCGATGGCGCGATCGCGTCGACGATCGCTTTCTTTTCTTGCGGCGTCAGTTCGCGCTGCGCCACACCTGCCGGAGTTGCCGCCGGCATGGCGCTCGACATCGGATTGGAAGACGAGGACACGGTCGAAACCGGCGCCGTGGCACAGGCGGATAGAAAAAAGCCGGCCGCCACTGCGGCAATCGCCGTAGATCTTAATTGTTGCACGAGTGTTCCGTCGTTAGTGCGAAGGCGCGGATACCGCATCCGGGTTCGTCGTCTTGCTTGATACCCGCACGGTGCCGATGCTGACTTTCGGCGTCACTGCCGGTTTCCGTGGCGTCGTCGTCGCCGTGGCCACATCCGTCGCCGGCGTGCCATCTGGATGGATGGTGTGAATGCCGCTCGTGATCATCGCCCGGCCGTCGCGGGTCGGGTTGCTCATTTCCTTGACGTTATCGCTCACCAACGTCTCGTCCGCATTGGGATTGAACGTGTTCATCGCGCGCATGTGATTGATGAAGATTTTCGGATAGATCAGCGTCGAAGCCGGCACCTTCAGACCCATTTCCTTGGCGATGTCGGCAACGAAGGCATTGCAATTGTAGAGTTCCGCGCTCCAGGTGTGCGAACGAGCCTGCAGATCCCGCACATAGGCCATGACGCGATCGTACTTCTCCTTGCTCATCAGCACGCGATAGCGCGAGGTGATGTATTTGTCCTCAAGATCGCCATCGGTCCATCCGGTCTCCGCAGGCACCGGCACGTAATGTCCGATGACCCAAGCCGTCGCGTCATCGCCGACAGGCGAGAGGCCGGCGACGCTGGCATGAGTGGGCGCCTCGCCGACGCGGCCGTGGACGATGTAGGTGTGGCCGTAATCCCAGGAGAACCGCGACCGAAATTCAATGTAGTAAGGGCCGGATCCGCTGGTCGCGAGCGGCGCGCCCTGCCCGGGCTGCCGAACGATCTGTGGCTTGGCGCCGGGTGCGGCGAGAAACTGCGCGCTTACCGACTGAAGCCCGAAGCCGGCAAGAACCGCCGCGGCGACCAGGCCCGTCAGCCCAACAGAACGAAATCGGTCGATTAGCTTGTGCCGCATGATCCCCTCCGCGAAACCGTAACCAGCCACTGAGGTCACTGACGTGGTGCAACTAGCCTGATGTAACAGGTTTAGTGCAGGAACGAGCTAGGCTCGATCGCGTCCACTGCCGCAATGGTATCGCTAATTGGCCGTGCCCCGATGGCAAATGTTCGGCACAGCTCGATAGATTTCTCCAGTGCGTCATATTTGCAACGCTGGCGGCCTTCGATCGGCCGAGGCGACCAAATCTTCGGAATCCAAGCTCGGGGGAGGAGTATTCCACGCCATTCCGGCGAAGCAGCTGGGCCAAAGGCCTAGGTCGCACTTTCCGCCGGTTCTTCCGTACCTTTCGCCGCCCCCAACGTGGCATGGAACCTGGATTGAGGTGCAATCAGATCGAGACTGTGTCTTTTCAGCACTAGAGGATCGGGTGTCCCGTACGTATAGTTAATCGTGTCATGACAAGGGGGAGTTCTCTTCATGAAAAAGCTCGCTTTAGCAACGGCCGCGGTGTTGGCTCTCCTGAGCATCGCCGGCTGCGCTCAAGTCGGCAAGGGTAAGGCCCCTCCGCCGGTCGTTACCAAGGGGTAAGTTGCTGTACAGCAATTGTATGGGGGAAGGGCCGGCCTAGTGCCGGCCCCTTTCTTTTTGGGGGCCAGCTGTCGCAAGACGGTCCTGCCTTTCGGTTTCGGCGAAATCGCCCGAGTCTGTTCCCAACTGTGGACGACTGTGGATAACCGGCACAGCCGATTATTCGGCCGCGCGTTTGCGCACCAGCGCCGCAGCCGCCTTGTCGTAGCCCTCCTCGCGCGCCAGCTGGTCCTGCAACCCGACCAGATCGTAATACGCGTCGAGCGACAGCAGCCGATCGAAAGTCGGCGTCATTGAATTCTCGCGCTTGAGAATACGCAGCACATCGCGCACCGCATGCGCGGCCGCGAATATCGCCAGCGACGGGAACGTCGCCGCGACGACCCCCGCCGCCGCCAATTCCTCGAGGCTTCGCTCCTTGCGCCCCGCCGCCTGCGACAGCGTCGCCATATGCGGCCCCGGCACTTCACGGATCACGCGCTTGATATCGGCGATCGTGTCGACGCCGATCGGCTTTGCCATATCGACACCGGCCTCCATGAACAGCTGACTGCGTTCGATCGCGGCGTTGAGGCCTTCGACGCCCATCGCATCGGTGCGGCCGCAAACGAAGAAATCGGGATCGGTCCGCGCGTCGAGCGCGGCTTTGAGTTTGGCAAGCGCCTGTTCGATCGGAACGATCTGCTTGCCCGGCAGATAGCCGCAGCGATTGGGAAAGACCTGATCGCTGATGAAGACGCCGGCGGCGCCGGCGGCCTCGAAGGCGCGGATCATCTGCCGCACATTGTTGACTCCGCCAAAGCCGGTATCGGCGTCCACATAAACCGGCACGTTCACCGCACCGCAGATGCGCGCATAGTGATCGGCGTAGTCGCGCATATTCGATTGCCCGGTATCGGGCTGCGCCAGCATCGAGCCAATGCCGGCATTGCCGCCGGCGCAGATGGCCTCAAAGCCCTCGGCTTCCATGATCCGCGCCGACAGGCCGTCATAGGCGCCGGGCATGAGAACGAGCCGCTTGCCCGACATGATCGCCCTCAGCTTCTTGCGCGCGCTCATTAACGGATCTCCATTGCAAAAGCTTCTTCCGTCCACACCCCACGCGACCTCTCTGGTCAGCGGCGAGCAAAGTGATAAATTACCAACCGGCGATCACTCCCGACGGCTCATGGGGCGACATTTCCAAAGCTTATTGTATGCGACCCGCGGCCGATTGAATACACGGCCGCCTGGCGAGTGCGCATGCCGCGTTTTTGGCGCGGGATGAGGGCGAGGCCGCTATGAGAGCTTGGCGTTTCCTCCTGGCCACTCTGTTTTCTCTGATCACCTCCGCGGCAAGCGCGGAGACAATCGAAATCACCGACGATCGCGGCGGATTCCTTTTTTTCTATCAGCAGAAGTGGGAGAAGATCGCGTTGCAGCATCCGAACGTACGGATTGCGGGAGTATGCCTGTCCGCGTGCACGGTGCTCTTGGGCTACGTCCCGCGGAAGAACATTTGCGTGACGGAAAAAGGCGTTCTGGGCTTCCATCTGGCCACGATGGAATTCGCCACCAAGCAATTATTGGAAGCCTATCCGGACGACATTAAGGCCTGGCTCGATGAGCACGGCGGCCTGACCCATCAAGTGCTCTGGCTGCAGGCACCCGAGATCTTTCACTATTTCCAAAAGTGTCCGGCGGCGTAATCGAGCATGATCCGGAAAAGCGGAGACCGGTTTCCCGCCTTCGCGAAGCCCGCTTCGGCGGGCAAAGGAAGGTCCGAAAAGATCACACTCCATCAAAAATTCAACGCCGGCTGTCCGTCGCTTGCTGCAGCCAAGGCTGCGCTTTGGCCGCCTGCTGCTCCCAGCTCGCGATCTCATCAGCGTATTTCATGGTCATGCCTATATCGTCGAGACCCTCGAGCAGGCGTGTGCGTTCCGCGCCGGGGATTTCGAAGGCGACGTCCGGACCGCCGGGTCCGCTGATCCGCTGCGTGACGAGGTCTACGGTGAACGGTCCCTTGCCGTCGACCGTGACAATGCGGGCGATAAACGCATCCGCCGTTTCGGCATCCAGCACGATCGGCAGCAAGCCGTTCTGCAAACAATTCTCGCGATAGATATCGGCAAAGCTCTTTGCCACGATGACGCGGATATTGTTGGCGAGCATGCTCCACACCGCGGATTCCCGCGACGAGCCGGCGCCGAAATTGTTGCCGGTCACCAAAATCCCGGCGTTGCGGAATTGCGGCTTGTTGAGCACGAAACTGGCAATTTCGCTGCCGTCCTCGCGAAACCGCGCGCGGTTGAACAGCATGGCCTGGTAATCGTCCTTGAGACTGCGCGACGGTAAAAACGGCGCGATCTGGTCGGTGTTCATGTCGTCGACCAACAGTGGGGCGGCGATGCCGGTATGAGTGCTGAACGGCTGCATCACGCGCGCCCCACCAATTGCCGCACGTCGGCGATGCGGCCGGCAATCGCGCTCGCCGCGGCGGTCGCCGGGCTCGCCAGATGCGTTCGCACTTTCGGCCCCTGGCGGTTTTCGAAATTGCGATTGGTGGTCGAGACACAGCGCTCGCCGGGCTGGGCGCGATCGCCATTGCCGCCGGCGCACATCGAGCATCCGGATTCGCCCCAGAAGAAACCGGCATCGCGGAACACGCGGTCGAGCCCCGCCGCTTCCGCCTCGCGCTTCACACTCGACGAGCCGGGTACGACCATGGCGAATACGCCTTCGGCGACCCGCCGTCCCTTCACGATCGAGGCGGCCACTTCCAGGTCGGGCAGCCGGCTATTGGTGCAGGAGCCGATGAAGACGCGGTGGACCTGAAGCCCCACGAGCGGCGTGCCCGGCGCCAGCCCCATATAAGCGAAGGCGTTTTCGGCGGCGGCGCGGCGGCTTCCCTCGATCGCGGCCGGTTCGGGGACCTTGTCGGAAATGCCGACGACCTGGCTCGGATCGGTGCCCCAGGTGATCTGCGGCTCGAGATCGGCGCAATCGAGCGTGACCTCGCGGTCGAACTGCGCGCCGTCGTCCGCCGTCAGCGTGCGCCAATGCGCCAGCGCGCGATCCCACATCTCGCCCTGCGGCACGTAAGGGCGGCCTTCGAGCCAGGCGAAAGTCTCGTCATCGGGCGCGACAAAGCCCGAGCGACCGCCCATCTCGATATTGAGATTGCACAGCGTCATGCGCTGTTCGATCGGCATCGCGCGAGTGGCGGAGCCGGTATATTCGACGGCATAGCCGCGGGCGCCGGCGACGCCGAGATCGGCAATGAGCCGCAGCGCGATGTCCTTCGAACTGACATGCGCGCCAATCTTGCCGTCGAGACGCACGCGCATGCGCTTCGGCCGCTTCATCGCCATCACCTGCGTGGCGAGGATATGGGCGAGCTCGGTCGTGCCGCAGCCGAAGGCGAGCGCGCCGAGGCCGCCGACCGTAGAGGCGTGACTGTCGGGAACCGCATGTGTCGCGCCCGGCAGAACGATGCCGACTTCCGGCGCGACGACGTGACAGATGCCCTGCTCACGGTCGTCGACGTCGAACAGCCTGATGCCGTTCTTGCGGCAACCTTCGCGCATCGCCTTGATGAAGGCGGTTCCCGATGGATTGGTGTTTTCGTCCCGGCCGGGCTTGGTGGCGACGGTGTGGTCCTGCACGGCGAAGGTGAGGTCGGAGCGGCGCACCGGACGCTGCTGCTTCTCGAGCTGGGCAAAAGCGTGATGCGCGTGCAATTCGTGGAGAACGTGGCGGTCGATATACAGGAGGTCGCGGCCATCGGCGCGCTGCCCGACCCGATGAAAATCCCAGATTTTATCGAACAGAGTGCGCGGCATTGTGTTGACCCGTGTGTTCCTGCCGATATGAGGCGCCTATCGCACGCTTCTTGCGCGGTTCTTGGCGTTCATTCTGGGCGTCGGCCCCGCGCAAGGCAAGCGGCCGTGGATGCGTAGTCGTACACGCCGAACGCATAACTAAAGCGATGCATCGCGAAAGGATCGGAGTTGGCTCATGCCCCGCGTCGTCGGCATCGATCATCTGGTTTTGAGCGTCGGCGATTTCGAGCGCTCAAAGGACTATTACGGCAAGCTCCTCGAATTCCTCGGCTTCAAGCTCAAAGACGACTACGCCGACATGGCGGGCTGGAGCAACGGCAAGACGCTGTTGTGGATCGCGGCCGCGGATGACCAAGGCAGGAAGCGGAAATACCGCAAAGGCGACATCGGCTTTCATCACTATGCGTTCGAGCTTGCAAGCCGCAAGGATGTCGACGCGCTCGGCGCCTTCCTGAAAGACAACGCCATGGATGTCGTCGATCCGCCAGGCGAATATTACGGCCGCAATTATTACGCGGTCTATTTCACCGATCCAGACGGCATGAAGCTCGAAGGTATGATCTGGGCGCCGCCCGAAAAGCAAAGTAAGCAAAAGCAAACCAGGCAAAAGCCAGCGTCCCGGAAGAAGCCGGCCCCAAAGCAGAAGCGAACGCGTAAATCGTGAGCGCCGGCGATCAAGATGCCGCGCGCAGCGGCTCGAGAAGGCGCGCAACCACGGCGTTACGGCCGTCGCGCTTGGCATTGTAAAGCGCACCGTCAGCTGCTTCGATCAGATCGGCACAGCCCTGGAATTTATCCGGAACCATGGACTCGACGCCGATGCTGATGGTGACGTGGCCGATCGGCGATTCGGAATGATTGATCATGAGATCTTCGATGGACCGGCGCGCTTCCTCGGCGAGCGCCGCGGCACGATGGATATCGAGCCCGGGCAGCAACAGCGCAAACTCCTCGCCGCCATAGCGGGCCACAAGCACGGCCTCCTCGAGCGTCACCAGCGACAGGGTCTCGCCGACCGCGCGCAGGCAGGTGTCGCCGGCGACGTGGCCGTAGCGATCGTTGAACAGCTTGAAGTGATCGATATCGATCATCATCAGCGCAAGCGGGGTATAGCTCTCGGCGGCTTTCTGCCATTCGCGCTCGATCTCGCGATCGAAGCCGCGGCGGTTGGCGAGCCCGCTGAGCCCGTCGAGGCTTGCCAGCTCGTCGAGATGCCGGTTGGCGATCTGCAATTCTTCCTCGCGCTCGGCGAGCTTGGCCGCCATGTCGTCAAGTGCCGCGGCGAGCGGCGCGAACTCGGCAACCCAGGGCTCTTGCGTCGCGCGCACATGCAGGTCGCCGCGGCCGAAGCGCGTCGCGGTGCGCACCAGCGAGCGGATCGGACGAACCACCAATTGCTCGCCGCCGAACCAGGCGATGAGCAGGACGAACAGGCCGAATGCGACGAGTTGCAAATAGGCGATGTCGATCTCGTGATCGATGCCGGCATGTACGGCGCTCTCATCGAGGCCGACGGCCAGCCGCGCTTGCGTCCACGGCACGCGGACATAGGCGAAAATCCGCTGCACGCCGTCGAGGCCGGCGGCCGTGATCGTGCCACTGTCGTTGGCGAGCATTTCCCGCGCCAATTTGCTGTCGGCGAACCGTTTGCCGATAAAGGCTTGCTGGTCGGCGGAGCCGGTGACGAGCGTTCCCGCGCTATCTAGCAGCAGGACGGCAGCGCCGGTATGTTCCGCGGCACTGGCGGCGAGATCGCCGATCCATTGCAGATTGATGACCGCCATCACCACGCCATTGAGCGATCCGTCGTCTTTGATGATCGGGTAAGTCGCGACCACGCCCGGCGCATCATTGGCGCGGCTGATCATGTAATCGCTGAGCGCGAACTCGCGCGCATTGAGCGCATTCTGAAAATGCAGACGATCCGACACGTTCAGGCCGAGCGCCAAAGATTGGGTGGAGCATTTGATCCGGCCATCGATGCCGGCGATCGAGAGATCGCGGATCCACGGGATATTCGTCGTCAGGTCGGCGAGATATTGATTGCAGTCGCTTGAGTCGAGCGGCATCTTGGCGTAGATGCGCGAGATGATCTGCAACAGCGAGCGCACCGAATAGATGATCTGGCGCTGCAATTCGGCGCCGCGGCGGGCGAGTTCGCTCACATCGTTGTAGGCGCCTTCGGTGCGGATGGCGCGGGCTTCTTCGAGCCCGTGGACGCGCTCGATCATCAGCGGCGCGATCGCCAGGAGCGCCAGCAGAATCAAGCGCGCGCGGATGCTGAGCATCGGCTTGTTCGGTACCACCGATGGTTTGGATTTTGACGCGCCGTCCGGCATCCCGAAACCCCCGACCCCGGTTCCATAAGCTACAGAAGACCCGTAAAGATGCGTTTGGTCGCGAAGCTAAAATTTGAATCGATTCCGGCGCCGCGTTGACCAGATGGAAACCATGAGCCAGCAAAGCGGGATCGCCGCCGTGCGCGACGACATTGCGTCGGCCTGCCGTGAGGCCGGGCGGGATCCGGCAAGCGTTACGCTCGTCGCAGTCTCAAAAACCTTCGGCGCCGAGGCCATCGCGCCGGTCATCGCGGCGGGGCAACGGATTTTCGGCGAGAACCGGGTGCAGGAGGCCAAAGCGAAGTGGCCGCCGCTGATCGCTGCGCATCCCGGCCTCGAATTGCACCTGATCGGTCCGTTGCAATCCAACAAGGCGCGCGAGGCGGTGGTGCTGTTTCACGCCGTGCATTCGGTCGACCGCGCAAGCCTCGCCGAGGCACTCGGCAAGGAAATCAACAAACAGGGCCGCCACCCTTTGCTGTTCGTTGAGATCAATACCGGCGCCGAGCCGCAGAAAGCCGGCGTGCTGCCGCAGGACACCGACGCCTTTGTGGCGGCCTGCCGCGAGACTTATGGCCTCGAAATTTCCGGCCTGATGTGCATTCCGCCCCAGAACGAAGCGCCGGCCCCGCACTTCGCGCTCACCGCCAAGATCGCCCGTCGTAACGGACTGAAATTGCTGTCGATGGGGATGAGCGCCGACTTCCAGACGGCGATCGCCTTTGGCGCCACCCATGTGCGGGTCGGAAGCGCAATTTTCGGGTCGCGGCCGCATGCCACCGACTAGTAATGAATCTCAATTCTTGTCTTTGGTCCGATGCGTGAGACAAGCTTCAACAGGTCGTCCCGCCTTAGCGCGACACAGCCTGCGGTCGGTCCGAAGGCCTCGCGAGCGACGTGAATGAAGACCGCGCTGCCGAGGCCGGCGACGCGCGGCCGGGCATTGTGGTCGATCTCGATAATGAGGTCGTAGAGGTCGTCCTCGCGGCGCAAGCGGTCGCCTGGTTCATTGGCCGAGCGCTTGAACGCCTGGTTATAGCGGCGGTCTACCGGGTCCTCGCACCAAGCGTCGTCGGGTGCGATGCGGCGGGCCGGAAGCCGGGTTTGCGGCCGCTTCAGGCGATCAGCGCGCCACCACAGGCGGACGGGGTGGAAAGTTCCAATCGGCGTGCCGCCGTCGCCTTCGCGCTTGAGACCCCTGATTCCGCTGCGCCCTAGCGCGACGCGCAGCGTTTGGCCGCCCGCCGTCAGGACGCCTTGAGTCGGCAAACCCGGCCGGGTTCTGACGCGAATCGAGCTCAGCGAAGTTCTGCGCATCCTGTCCCGGCCCCGATTCCCAACCGCCGCTTGCTCTTGTATCGTGCAATGTTCTACTTCGCGCCCAATTGGGCGGCAAAGCCGTAAGCTATGTGGCAGGGGATGTAATGCCGAATACGCGCACGATCCTGATCGTCGACGACGACACCGAGCTGCGCGAGGCGCTGACGGAACAGCTGTCGCTGCACGAGGAATTCGAAGCCGTCGCGGTCGAAAACGGCAGCAAAGGCGTGCAGACCGCCAAAACCGGCCAGATCGACCTCGTCATCATGGATGTCGGCCTGCCCGACATCGACGGCCGCGAAGCCGTGCGCATCCTGCGCAAGAACGGCTTCAAGGCGCCGATCATCATGCTGACCGGCCACGATACCGATTCCGACACCATTCTCGGCCTCGAATCCGGCGCCAACGATTACGTGACCAAGCCGTTTCGCTTCGCTGTGCTCTTGGCGCGCATCCGGGCGCAGCTGCGCCAGCACGAGGCGAGCGAAGACGCGGTCTTCACCATCGGGCCCTACACATTCCGGCCGAGCTCCAAGCTGCTGCTCAATCCGAAAGGCAGCAAAGTCCGGCTGACCGAGAAGGAAACCTCAATCCTGCGTTATCTCTATCGCGCCGGCCAAAAGCCGGTGTCGCGCGAGACCTTGCTGCAGGAGGTCTGGGGTTACAATTCTGGCGTCACCACGCACACGCTGGAAACGCATATTTACCGGTTACGGCAGAAGATCGAAAAGGATGCAGCGACGCCCGCCATTCTGGTTACCGAGGCCGGCGGCTATAAACTGGTCCCATAGCATCTTGATGGAGCATGATCTTTCGGAAAACCGGTTTCCACTTTTCCGGATCATGCTCTAATCGCGGAGCGCCATGACGATCGAGGACGACATCGCGTTTCTTGAGCGCGTTCCCATTCTCCGCCGTCTCGGCGCCGGAGCGCTGCGCATCCTTGCCATCAGCACCGAGAGCTACACCGTCGAGGAAGGCCAGGTGCTGTTCACGGCGGGCGATGCGGCCGACTGCGCTTATGTCGTGCAAGAGGGCTCGTTCAGTCTCACATCGGGACGGCTCAACGACGCCGAGATGATCGTCGAGCCCGGCACCTTGCTAGGCGAATCGGCTTTGCTCGCGGAGACGGTGCGGCCGGCGACCGCGATCGCGCGCGAACCTGCTCTGGTGCTGCGCATCTCGCGCGCGATGTTTCTCAAAATGCTCGACAGCTTTCCCGACGCCGCCGTGCGGCTGCGCGAACTGATTGCCGCGCGCGCCGATCAATGGGCCCGCGAAATGGAAAACGTGCGCTCAGCCTTGGCGCGCAGCACCGGGCCGCAACGGTAATCACACTTCGATCGTCGCCGTTACCGGAACGTGGTCGGACGGACGTTCAGCGCCGCGATAGGGCTTGGCGATGGCGATGCTCGAGACCCGGTCGGCGAGCTCGGGCGACGTCCAGATATGATCGAGGCGACGGCCTTTGTCGGCCGTCGCCCAATCCGGCGAGCGATAGCTCCACCAGGTGTAAAGCTTCGCCGGCTCGGGCGTCAGCTTGCGCATAGAGTTCGATCCAGCCGCCGGCATCGCGCGCGAGGTTGAGCTTCTCGCATTCGACCGGCGTGTGCGACACCACGCGGATCATCTGCTTGTGGCTCCAGACATCGTGTTCGAGCGGCGCGACATTGAGATCACCGACGAGAATGGCGCGCTCGGATTTTTCCGGCCGGATCGCCACGTTTTCCCGCATCTCGTCGAGAAAGCCGAGCTTATGCGCAAACTTTGGATTAGCCCTGGGATCGGGAAGATCGCCGCCTGCCGGAACGTAGAAATTATGCACCGTGACCGGATCGCTCAAACCGGCGCGCTCGCCGAACACGGCCGAGACATGCCGGCAATCGGTCTTGCCGCAAAAATTCTGGACGCTGAACCGCTCGAACGGCAGCCGTGAAATCACGGTGACGCCGTGATAGCCCTTCTGGCCGTTGAGCGCGACATTCTCATAGCCGAGCCGCTTGAACCGTTTGAGCGGAAACGCGTCATCGGGGCACTTGGTCTCTTGCAGGCACAGAATATCGGGCCGCACCGCCTTGATGAACTTGGCGACGAGATTGATGCGCAAGCGCACCGAATTGATATTCCACGTTGTGACGGTGAGTTTCACAGGGATCAGGGATCAGGGATCAGGAGATCGAGGATCACAAATAAATAAACATCGGCGAAGCGATACGCTACCGTATCGATCACTAATCCCGTGAAACCTGATCGCCGATCCCAGATTACTGGTTGGTGATCCCGCCGCTGTCGCGGGCATAATTGATGACGAACAGGTTCGGGTCGGGTTTCTTCCCGGTGTCCAGATTGTAGACCGCAACCGTGGTGTCGAAGCCCTGCGGGTCGGTGACGGTCCACTGCTTGAGCCCGAGATCCTTGGCGTCGAACATCATCATCAGCCGGCTGGTGCCGATCATGACCTGCTTCTGCTCGATGACCACGGTGGTGAAGGTGTCGTCGGTGGTGACGCTGACGACGTCGACATCGCGCAGCAGATCGATATGGTCGGCGAGCAGATAACGGAGCGGCGTCTGCGACAGCGGATAGAGATCCTGCGTCGCCAGCTTGCGGTCGCGCACGACGACGGACGACCCGTCGGCGATGATGTCGATCGGGCTCGGCGCGTTATAGGTGAACCGCACCCGGCCGGGCTTTTGGATATAGAACGTGCCTTCGGTCCGCCCGCCGTCGGGGCCGATCTGCACGAAATTCCCCACCATCGTCTGCACGCCCGAAAGATAGGCGCTGACCTTGTCGAGCAACGCACGCTGCTTGGTGTCGAACGCGGTCGCTTGCTGGCTCGAGGCGCCGGAGCCGCCAGAGTCCGAGCCCTTGCCGAACGGCAAAGTGAAGGGGAAGAAGCTCGGCGCCTTTTGCTGGGAGTCGGCTGCCGGGCTGCTGCCGGTCGAAGCCGGAGCGGAACCGCTTTTCTGCTGCGGCGCCGGCGTCGGCAACGGTATGCTTTCAGCAAAAGCCGGCGCCAGCGCGACGGTGCCACAAGCCGCCGCCGTGAGAATAATCGCCGCGTAAAATCTCACAGCACGTGTTGCCGCCATATCCATCTCCCGCTGACACGCCTTGCCAAACTCTTTGGTGCCAGACTCTGTGGTGCACAGACTTGTGACGCCCGCGACGACCCGATCCGATAAGGCAGCGGTATGGCGAATTCGCGGCTAGGCTTAAAGGCGAAACTCTCGATTCTCAATAGGCTTTGTTTTGACGCCTTGTCTCGGTTTTTCTTGCCTCAGATCTTGCCTCAGAAAGGATTCTCTTCCGGGCCTTCGACGAGGATTTCCCGCTTGCCGGCATGATTGGGCTGGCCCACCACCCCTTCCTGTTCCATGCGTTCCATGAGCGAAGCGGCGCGATTATAGCCGATTTGCAGCCGGCGCTGGATGTAGCTCGTCGACGCCTTGCGGTCGCGGGTGACAATTTGCACCGCCTGCGCATAGAGGTCGCCGCTTTCGGCGCCCGCCATGGCGGTGGCGTCGAACACCGGATTGCCGTTCTCATCGGTCGGCTCTTCCGCGGTCACGGCTTCGAGATATTCGGGCTGGCCTTGCGTTTTGAGATGGCGCACCACCTTCTCGACTTCTTCGTCGGAAACGAACGGCCCGTGCACGCGGCTGATGCGGCCGCCGCCGGCCATATAGAGCATGTCGCCTTGGCCGAGCAGCTGTTCGGCGCCCTGTTCGCCGAGAATGGTGCGGCTGTCGATCTTCGAAGTGACCTGGAAGGAAATGCGGGTCGGGAAATTGGCCTTGATCGTGCCGGTAATGACGTCGACCGACGGCCGCTGCGTCGCGAGGACCACATGCAGGCCCGCCGCGCGCGCCATCTGCGCGAGCCGCTGCACCGCGCCTTCGATGTCCTTGCCGGCGACCATCATCAGGTCGGCCATCTCGTCGACAATGACGACGATATAGGGCAGCGTCTCGAGATCGAGTTCCTCGTTCTCGTAGATCGCCTCGCCGGTGTCGCGATTGTAGCCGGTATGGACGGTGCGGTTGAGCTTCTCGCCCTTTTTATTCGCCTCGGCGACGCGCGCGTTATAGCCGTCGATATTGCGCACGCCAAGTTTTGACATTTTTTTGTAGCGCTCTTCCATTTCGCGCACCGCCCATTTCAGCGCCACCACCGCCTTCTTCGGATCGGTGACGACGGGCGTGAGCAGATGCGGAATGCCGTCATAGACGGAGAGTTCGAGCATTTTCGGATCGACCATGATCAGCCGGCACTGATCGGGATGCAGCCGATAGAGCAGACTCAAGATCATGGTGTTGATGGCGACCGATTTGCCCGAGCCAGTGGTGCCGGCGATGAGCAGATGCGGCATGCGCGCCAGATCGACCATGACGGCTTCGCCGCCGATCGCTTTGCCGAGGCAGAGCGGCAGGCGGAAACTCGTCTCCGCGTATTCGCGCGCCGCCAGAAGCTCGCGCAGATAGACTTTCTCGCGCACCGGATTGGGCAATTCGATGCCGATGGCGTTGCGCCCCGACACCACCGCGACGCGCGCCGAAAGCGCGCTCATCGAGCGCGCGATATCGTCGGCGAGACTGATGACGCGCGACGATTTGATGCCCGGCGCCGGCTCCAATTCGTAGAGCGTGACGACCGGTCCGGGCCGCGCATTGATGATCTCGCCGCGCACGCCGAAATCGCCCAGCACGCCTTCGAGTCGCGTCCCGTTTTCCTCGATCTCACTCGCACTCACCATCGAGCGCTCGCTGGCGCGCGGCGCCGCCAGGAGATTGAGCGAAGGGGTTTGGAAGCCGCTTGACGAGCGGCGCGCGGGCTTCGCCGGCGCGCGCGGCTTGCGGGCCCGCGGCGCTGCCTCGTCGTCCTCGGCCTCGTCCTCGGGATCGCCGCCGGCGAGACTGGGCGAATTGGCGAAACGCGGCTCGATCCGGCGGCGCGGGATGGCGGGATTGTCGCGCGACGGCATCGGCACCCGTTCGCGGCGGCCGAACAGCCGGCCGAGCCAGGCGCGGAAACTGAGCAGATGATGTTCGATGAAGCCGAGCGAGATCCAGGCGTCGTCGCCCTTGTCGCTCGCTTTCTCCTCTTCGTCGTTGTCTTCGTCCGCGTCGTCGTAGTCCTCAGCCTCGCCGCCCCAGATCATGCCGGCGGCGATGCCGAAGGCTAACAGCGCGGCAAAGCCGAACACCAGCGCGGCGGCAACCCGCGCCGTGCCGACAAGCTGGAAGTGGAACAGCACGACAGGCAGTCGCAGCATGGCGTCGCCGACGACGCCGCCGAGGCCCGACGGCAGCGGCCAATGCGCCGTGCGCGGCAAACACGACACGAAAGCGGCGCTCAACACCGCACCGAACATCCACAGCAGGACGCGCAGGCGCTCATGGCTCAGCCGCCGATGGCCGAGGAGGCGATAGCCCCATACCGCGACCGGCAAGAGCAGCGCCAGCGAGCCCAAGCCGAGAAGCTGCATCATCAGATCGGCGGCGACGGCGCCCGGCACGCCGAGCAGATTATGCACCGGCGCATCGGTGGCGTGACTGAGCGACGGGTCTTGCACCGACCAGCTCGCCAGCGCCAAGCCCGCCATCATGGCGACGCTGATCAGCGCGATGCCGACGACTTCGCGCAAGCGCCGGCGCAACACGGTGCCGAGCTGGCCGGAAAGTGCGGCCATGCCGTCAAGGCTGCGGTCGATCATCGACATCGCGTTGCTTGCCTCTAAACTTTCTCAACCCAACACCGCGACAAGGCGATGCATCGCCTCCGCGGTGATGTCGTTGTTCTGCACCATGGCGACGCGGATATAATCCGCGCCGGGATTGCTGCCGTCCGGCTGTTCGCGCGCCAGATAGCGGCCAGGCACGACGCGGAGCCCCGCCTCACGCCACAGAAGCTGCGTCGCCTTCTCGCTGCCGCCATGGGCCGAGACGTCCAGCCAGAGAAAAAATCCGCCGGGCGGCCGGCGATAGCCGTAACGGTCGCCGATGATCTGATCGGCGAGATCGAATTTCTCGCGATAAAGCCGCCGGTTCTCCTCGACGTGTTTCTCGTCGTTATAAGCGGCGATGGCGACGTGCTGCATCGGGGTCGGCACTTGCGGCGCAGCGACATTGCGCAATTCGAGATAGGCGGCGAGGAATTTGCGGTCGCCGGCGGCAAAGCCGATGCGCAAGCCGGGCAGGTTCGAGCGTTTCGACAGCGAGTGGAACACGACGACGTTGTGGAAATCGGGCCCAGCCGCTTCGAGCATGCCGTGCGGCGCATGCTTGCTGTAGATCTCGCAATAGCATTCGTCGGCGAGAACGATGAAGCCAAAGCGGCGCGCCAAGCCGGCGAGCTTTTCCAGATAAGCCAGATCGGCGACCGCGCCTTGCGGATTCGACGGCGAGGCGAGATAGACAGCGGCGGTGCGCGCCAGCAAGTCGTCAGAGAGCGCATCGAGATCGGGCAGGAAGCCGGTCTCGGCCGTCGCTGGCAAATAGACCGGCTCGCAATCGGCCGCGATCGCGCCCGCGGCATAAGCCGCATAGAACGGATTGGGGATCAGCACCGCGGGCTTGCCGGAGCGCTGCGGCACAAAATTTTTCGCGGCAAGCGCGGCGAGGAAAAGTCCTTCGCGCGTGCCGTTGAGCACCAGCACTTCGTGCACTGGATCGACCGGACGTTCGAGCGCGAAGCGTTTGGTCAGCCATTTGGCGACCGCCTCACCGAACGCATCGAGACCCTTGTTCATCGGATAGCGGCCGAATTCGTTGACATGCGCGGCGATCACCGGCCCGACAAAAGCGGGAATGGCGTGTTGCGGCTCGCCCACCGCAAGGCTGATCGCGGGCTTGCCCGGCGGCGTGTCGCCGAGCAGTTCCCGCAAACGCACAAACGGCGAGCGCGCATTGGGCGCGCGAAACGGCGTGACAATCGTCTCGGTACTCATTCTGTACATCGCAAACAGCGGGGCCCCGCCGCTTCAAGCACGGGATACCATAGGTGCGGCGAGGTTAAGACCCGATTAACCATCTAGATTTCCTGGCCTTTATCCTGCCGCGCAAAAGCGGGGAAGAGGCTCTTTCCGCCCCCGTGAAAACGAGGAAAGCGCGGTCGGAGCTATCCCCGTAGCGACGCAAGGTCGACCGACGGCCCCTTGAACAAGCCGCCGATCAGCTTCAATGCCTCCGCCGCACGCTCATCGCTCCAACCGCCGTGCCTCGCATTGAGCAAAAACTTCTGCTCGATATCGGCACGCGTCAGCGGCTCATGCGCGCCGCCCCGCATATGGGGCTGGCGCTCTTCCACCACTGAGCCATCGCGCAGCGTGGCGCGGATGTGGCCGGTGAAATTTTTTGGGTACGGATTATTCGGATCGATCTCATAACGCACCTTGCCGGCGACGGTGAGCACCGCCGGATCCTTCACCGCGGAATCGGTGAAGTCGCTCAAGCCGACATTGCCACGGACGAAGCCCGTGGCGATGCAATAGGGCGACGAAAATTTTCCGGCATAGCCATTGGCCGGCCGTTGTTTTGACGCGCAGCGGCTCCCACAAGCGATGCACGGTGCCCTCGCCGACTTCGCAGACCATGTCGACGATGTCATCGGCCTCGACGCGCTTCGCCAGGCGGCGCGCGCAATCGATGTAAGGATGCGTCATGGTTCCGCATGGATAGGGCTTGAACGCCAATGTCTCGGTGACCCATTTCACACCAAAGTCAGTGATGAGCGCCTCGTAATTGCCCTTGGTGGTGTTGGCGAAGCCGTGGAAGAAACCGTGCACGCCTTCGAACACCGTGCGCGGACCTAAGAAGCCGGCGCGGCCGAGAAGCGCTGAGCGCAGCCCCGATTGCGCTGCCCAGCCGGCATGCAGCCGTTTGGTCCAGGCACCTTCAGCGAGATATTCGATGATGCCCGAGGCCATCGAGCCGACGGTGCCGAGCGCATCGACCATCTGCCGCTCGTTGAGCTTGAGCGCTGTGCCGACGCCGGCCGCGGCGCCGACCGCACCGAACACTGCGGTGGGATGAAATCCGGCTTTGTGCGTCAGCGTCGGCGCCACTGTACTCAAGCGGCACATGGTTTCGACACCGACGGCGATGCCGAGCAGCGCCGCTTCGCCGCCGAGATTGTGGCGCTCGCAGGCCGCCAGCACAGCCGGCACCACCACAGCGCCGGCATGGATCGGCCCGCCCTCGAACGTGTCGTCGAAATCTTCGCCATGGATCGCCGTGCCGTTCACGATCGCGGCGGCCGCCGCGCTTAAAGTGCGGCTGTGGCCGATCGCGGTGCAGGGGCCGTCATCGTCGCAGCCGACGAGCACAGCCTTCACGTAGTCTTCGTTGCGCGCGGTGACGGCGAGGCCGACCACGTCGATAACTAGCTCGACGCATTTCTCGCGGACGGCTTGCGGCAGCTTAGCCGCGTCGAGCGCGCAAATCTTTTGCACCAATTGCTCGGCAATGGCGGTTTTGGGCAGCGCGTCGGCAACCATTGTCACATCTCGCTTGCGATCGATTCGGGGGACAGGGAACCGGCAGGAAACTGGCAGGAACCGGCAAGAAACTCGCATGTCACTGGAATTTCCCGCTCCGTCAAGCGCTTGTTATGCTTCAAAAATCGCCCCGCCTGCGGCGGCGTCCGGCCTCCTGGCTTTGCCGTAAAACCATTTGCCGCGCCGAGCACTTATGCAGGACGGCCGCTTCGCCGCCCGTCATCGCTTAGCCTTGAGCTGCTCATGCGCCGCGCCAATTCTATCTGGCCTACAACAACCGCGGCGCCGCCTATGGCGCAAAGGGCGATCTCGACCGCGAGATCGATGCCACTTACAAGGCGGCAATGGCCGCGCGCGACGGCAAGGCGAGCGCGCAAGTGCGCCAAGAATTGCGCCAAGAGCAGCGCGACTTCATCGCCGCGCGCAACACGTCGTTCGGCGACCCGCAATATAATCTCAAGCGCGAGATGGAAATGCGGCTGGCGGCGCTGCGCAGCATGAGCGCGAAGCTTTCGCCCTAGGTCACGTCGCCGACCGGCCGTTCGCATTTTTAGCAGATGGCTGGCGGCCGGTGTGCCGAATCAGCCGCGCGGTTTTTTGCGCCGACTGCCCGACAATGGCGGTATTGGGCGGTGGGATCCGGCCATGGAACGAGGGACTGTCGGAGACGGGCGGAAACCCGGCGGTTACGCGGAACTCGCGTTGTTGCCTGAGTAACCCTAATGAAGGCTGAAAAAGCTAAAGGAATCAGTACTTTAATACCGCTTTTAGTGTGACCATAAATCCACAGTCCGGAGAATTCCAACCCGGAGGCCACCGGGACGGTCATTTACCCGATCATTTGCCGCCGATCGCCTGTATATTCCGCGCTCAAATGACGGGGAGACGGACCATGAAACGAATTCTTCTTGCCGGCACTGCGCTGCTTGCTTTCATCGGTGCTGCCAAAGCCGCCGATCTGCCACCGCGCTATGCGCCGCCGGTCGTCGCACCGGCCGTCGTTCCCTACACCTGGACCGGCTTCTATGTCGGTGCTGGCTGGGGCTACGGCGTGTCGGACACGAATTCGAGCGTGGTGCCGCCTTCCGGTGTCATCCAGGGCACGACCAATAACGGCGCCAGGGGTTGGCTCGGTATGGCCGATGTCGGCTACGACTATCAGTTCAACGTCGGCGGCTGGAATCTCGTGGCCGGCGTCCTTGCCGATTACAACTTCGGCAATATGACCGGCACATGGAATTTCACCGCGGCGCCCGGTGCCGGTCTTCACGACGCTGACCGGCGTCGAGAAAGAGAAATCGTTCTGGGACGCCGGCGCCCGCATCGGCTGGCTGATCACGCCGGACATTCTGTCCTATTTCAGCGGCGGCTATAGCCAGGCCCATTTCGACGGCATGACGCTGAGCCGTTCGGTGCGCCGCTGTCGGCCGCCTCGCACAATTACGGCGGCTGGTTTACCGGCGCCGGCATCGAGACCAAGATCCAGTCGATTCCCGGGCTGTACTTCAACACCGAATATCGCTTCACGAGCTATAACAACACGACCTTGGCGGTGAACGGTTCGGGCGCGTGGCGATTGGGCCGTTCAGTCTGAAGCTCTCCGCCGACACAGCAGACGGTCATGTCGGGCGTCCACTACAAGTTCAATTGGCAGTAAGCACCGCTACTAACGACGCAATAACGAAAACGGCCAGGCATAAATGCCCGGGCCTTTTTGTATGCGCTTCGCGCGAGGCGCCGTTGCGCGGCGTTCAGTACTTCGCCGAGATCGGCAATTCCTCGGCCGGGAACAGCGAGATCAGCGTGCAGCCTTTGTCGGTGACCACGACCTCTTCCTCGATGCGCGCGGCCGAGTAGCCGTCCGTCGCCGGGCAATAGGTCTCGATGGCGAACACCATGCCTTCCTTGATCTCGGTCGGGTGATCCATCGACACCACGCGCGAGATGATCGGCCGTTCGTGCAGATTGAGGCCTAGGCCGTGGGCGAATTGCAGGCCGAAGGCTGACATTTCGTCGGGGAAGCCGAACTCATTCGCTTTCGGAAACACCTCGCAGATATGCGCGGTCGAGGCGCCGGGCTTGATGCGGGCGATGGCATTGTCGAGCCATTCGCGCGCCATCCTGTAGGCGTCGTGCTGCGCCGGCGTGGCGCGCACGACGTTGAAGGTGCGGTAGTAGCAGGTGCGATAGCCCATGAACGATTGCAGGATGTCGAAGAAGGCCTGATCGCCGGGGCGGATCATGCGGTCGGTGAAATTGTGCGGATGCGGGCTGCAGCGCTCGCCGGAAATGGCGTTGACTGCCTCCACGTCGTCGGAGCCGTGGGTGTAGAGGAACTTGTTGACCTCGGCGACGATGTCGTTTTCGCGCACGCCCGGGCGAAGCATCTGGTTGACGACGTCATAGGCGCCGTCGACCATCGCGGCGGCGCGATTGAGCAGCGCGATCTCGTCGGAGGATTTGACCTCGCGGGCTGAGAGCATTACCTGCTGGCCGTCCTTGATCTTCAGCCCGGCCTTTTCCAGCTCGAACATCATCGGCGGCTCGATGATGTCGACGCCGATCGGCATTTTGGCGACGCCGGCCTCTTTGAGGATCGAGGCCATTTCCTCGGCATGGCGCTTCATCAGGCCGAAGGCGGGATCCACCGTGCCGCGCAGGCCGACCAGGCCGGCCTTGCAGTTCTCCGGCTTGAGCCAGGGCGAATAAAGCTTGTGGTGCACGGCGGCCGAGCCGAAGTCCCACAAGATCGGATCGCCGCCGCGCGTCAGCAGCGCAAATCGCGAGAGCTTGTCGCGAGCCCATTCGCCGATCTTGGTCGAAGTGACGTAGCGGATATTGTTGTCGTCGAAGAGGAGCAGCGCGCCGAGATCGGACGCCTCCAGCGCCGCCTGGGCACGGGCCAGCCGGTAACGGTGCATGCGCCGGTAATCGACGCGCTCCTCGAAATCGACCCCCATGGTGCCGAGCACCGGCAAATGGCGGCCCCAATTGTAGCGCGGGTTGATGTCCTCGGCGGTGACTTTGATCGGATCACGCTTGGTGATGTCGTCCATTGGGGAGTTCCTCCTCGTAATCCGTCATCCTGAGGTGCGAGCGCAGCGAGCCTCGAAGGATGAACGGCCACTGCAAATGTCGTTCGTATTGTAGCCTAATTCGCGCCTTTGTTGATACCGCAGGGCGCGCCGTCACGGCATCGGAATCGGGCCCATATCCTTCGGCACTTTATAGCCTTTTTGCACCGCCGGACGGTTGGCAATAGCGGTGTACCAGCGCTTGACGTTGGGATATTTGTTCAGATCCACGGTCTGCCATTCATAACGCGACACCCAGGGCCAAATCGCGATGTCGGCGATCGAATAGTCGCCGGCGACGTAGTCATGCTTGCCGAGCTGCTTGTCGAGCACGCCATAGAGCCGGTGCGCTTCCTTGAGATAGCGCTCCTCGGCATAGGGCGCCTTGCCGGGATTGTATTTCACGAAGTGATGCACCTGGCCGAGCATCGGGCCGGGACCGCCCATCTGCCACATCAGCCATTCGATGGTGCGGTAGCGGTCCTCGCCGCTTTTCGGCAGGAGCTTGCCGGTCTTGTCGGCGAGATAGATCAGGATGGCGCCGGATTCCATCAGGCTCATGCCGTTGTCGCGATCGACGATGGCCGGGATGCGGTTGTTGGGGCTGATCTTGAGGAATTCCGGCTTGAACTGCTCGTCCTTGGAAATGTCGACCGGGTGCACGGTGTAAGGCAGACCCAATTCCTCGAGCGCAATGGAAGCCTTGCGGCCGTTCGGCGTCGTCCAGGTGTAAAGATCGATCACTGTTGCGTTTCCTGTCCTAGGTCGGATTAAGCGGCAGTCTTTCTACCCCAAAGCCGGGCGGAAGCGATATCCGCCCCGTCGCGGATGGCTTTGAGCTTGAGCCAGACCGCGGGCTCGATGACCCATTCGCGCCGCGTGAAGGTGCCGAAGCCGCAATCGCTCGACGCGATGACCCGCTCGCGGTCGCCGATCGTCGCCACCGCCTCCTCGATGCGGCGCGCCACCACTTCGGGATGCTCGACGAAATTCGAGGTGGTCTCGACCACGCCGGGAATGAGGATCATGTCGTTGGGGAACGGCACGCGCTTCAACGCCGCATATTCGTGGGCATGGCGCGGATTGGAGAACTCGATCGACAGCGCGCCGACCTTGGCCTGATAGAGCGCGGGCAGAATCTTATCGAGCGCGACGTCGTGGATGTGCGGGCCTTCCCAGTTGCCGTAACAGATGTGCAGCCGTACGCGGTCGCGCGGAATGCCTTCGATGCCTTTGTTGATCGCCTCGACATGGCGCTCGCAGCGCTTGACGAAATCGGCGTCGGACAGATCGCGATACATCATGGTGCGATCCATCGCCAGATCCGGCGCGTCGATCTGCAGCACGATGCCTGATTTGTGGATGGTCTGGTATTCGTTCTTCATCTCGCGCGAGAGCGCATCGAGATAGGCGTCGTGGGTGTCGTAATGCGCGTTGAGCATCGTCGTCGAAATGATGCCTGGCGACGGCGCCGTCATGAAGCGCTCGGAGAAAGCGTGCAGCTCGTCGGCGATCTTGTTGAAGCCCGCGGTCTCCTCGGTGATCGGCGCAAGATCCTTGTATTTGATCTCGCTCTGCGCTTCCGGCGCGCCCTGCTGGCTCTTCGGCGGATTGGGAAAGCGGCGCATCAGATAGCTGAGCAGTTCGGGAAATTCCTCGAACTCCTTGCCGCGGCGGCGCTTCGACACGCCGGCGAAGCCGGTCATGCGCTGCGGCACGTAAGTCTGGAAACCGATGCGGCGCTGTTCGCCGTCATTGCCGACATCAATGCCGGCCGTGACTTGCTTTTGCACGACGTGGCGGACCGCCTTGTCCATCTCGTCGGCCATGAGCTTTGTGTCGTAGGGCTTGCCTTCCTCCTGCACGATCAGAAGATCGCTCAAGGTCTCGTTGCGCGGCAGGCTGCCGACATGGGTGGTGAGAATGCGGTCGCGGCTCAAAATCATGCGGCAGGCTCCGGCGGCGGGGTGTTTTTAAGGCTCGTTTTCGGGGGCAAGTTCTTTGTCAGGCATCTCATAGCGCAATTTCGCGCCGCTGACAGGTCGTTTCCGTGGCGGTTGGCCTGCGGCATTGCCGCCGAATTTTTAGGTCGGCATAATGCGTTTGCAGTGGGCCGTCAGTGGGCAAAAATCCGCAATAAGACCCGCGAACGACCCGCCGCTTGAGGAAACCACCGAGGACCCGCCGCGATGAGTATCGCTCAGCCGAGCGCAGCTTCGATCCCGCGCGATTACAATTTCTCAGCCGACATTCTCCAGCGCAATCTTGACGCCGGACGGGCCGAGAAAATCGCCTTCATCGATTATCGCGGCAAATACACCTATGGCGATCTCGCCGAGCGCGTCGAGCGTTTCGGCCATGTGTTGCGCTCGCTGCGCATCCGCCGCGAGGAACGCATGCTGATGTGCCTGCTCGACACCATCGACTGGCCGACCGCGTTTCTCGGCGCCATCAAGGCCGGCGTGGTCGCGGTGCCGGTCAACACGCTGATGACCGAGGACGACTATTGTTTCATGCTGCGCGACAGCCGCGCGCGGCTGCTCGTCGTCTCCGAGGACCTGCTGCCAAAATTCGCCAAGGCGATCCGCGAGTCCGAGGATCTCGAACACATCATCATCTCCGGCGAGAAATCGCACGGCCAGCCGCGCCTCGACGACTTGCTGGCGCAGGCGAGCACCGCGCCCAAAACGGCGCCCATGACGGCGCCGACGACGCGCGACGACATGTGCTTCTGGCTCTACACGTCCGGCTCGACCGGCAAGCCGAAAGGCGCGGTGCATACCCATGCCGATCTGAAACTAACCGACGACCTTTATGCCGGCCCGATCCTCGGCATCGCCGAGAACGACATTTGCTATTCGGTGGCGAAATTGTTCTTCGCCTACGGCCTCGGCAATGCGCTGACCTTTCCGATGTCGGCCGGCGCCACCACGGTGCTGCTGGCGCAGCGGCCGACGCCGGATCTGGTCGCAGACGTTCTGAAAAAGCACCAGGTCAGCATATTCTATGCGGTGCCGACCTTCTATGCCGCGTTCCTCGCAAGCCCGGCCGCACCGCAAGGGGCGGAGCTGAAACTGCGGCGCTGCGTCTCGGCGGGCGAAGCGCTGCCATCCGACATCGGCCGGCGCTGGAGCGAGCGTTACGGCACCGACATTCTCGACGGGCTCGGCTCGACCGAGATGCTGCACATCTTCCTCAGCAACCGCCCGGGTGAGGTGCGATACGGCACCACCGGCAAGCCGGTGCCAGGCTATGACATCCGCCTGGTCGATGACGACGGCGAGATCGTCAAAGCGCGCGGCGAGATGGGCGAATTGCAGGTGCGCGGCCCGACCAGCGCGATGATGTATTGGAACAATCGCGATCAGTCCCGCTCCACCTTCCTGGGCGAGTGGACGCGCTCCGGCGACAAATATGTCGAGGACGACGACGGCTATTACGTCTACTGCGGCCGGCGCGACGACATGCTGAAAGTCTCCGGCATGTATGTGTCGCCGTTCGAGGTCGAAGGCGTGTTGCAAAGCCACCCCGACGTGCTGGAAGCCGCCGTGGTCGGCTGGCCGGACACCGACGCGCTGATCAAGCCCAAGGCTTTCGTGGTGCTGAAGACGCAGGACTTGGCCTGCGCCGATTTCGCGCAGCGGCTCCAGGACGAGTGCCGGCAGAAGCTCGCGGTCTACAAATATCCGCGCTGGATCGAATTCCGTACCGAATTGCCGAAGACGGCGACCGGGAAGATCCAGCGTTTCAAATTGCGCGCGGAAGCCGACGCGAACTAACGCACATCAATTCAGCTTCACATCCGCCGCCTTGATCACGGGCGCCCAGCGCGACACTTCCGCGTCGATCACGGCGCGGAATTCCGCAGGCGTATTGCCGACCGGCTGCATGTATAGCGTTGCCAGCTTGTCGCGCACGGCGGGCGAACGGATCGCCTCCACTACATCCTTGTTGATCTTCGCCACCAGATCGGGCGGTGTCATGCCCGGCGCGATCAGGCCCATCCAGGTATCGGCTTCGACGTCGATGCCGGCCTCCTTCAAGGTCGGCAGATCGGGCAAAAACGGCGAGCGCTTGGCGAGCGACACCGCAAGCATCTTCACGCTGCCGGCTTTGGCAAGCGGCACGACGGAGGCGGCGGGCAGGCAGGCCATCTGCACGTCGCCGCGGATCACCGCCGTCATCGCCTGCGGCGAGCCGTTGAAGGGAACGTGCACGATCTTGGTGCCGCTCTTGAGCGCGATCGCCTCCATCGACAGATGCGACAGCGAGCCGTTGCCGATGGAGCCGAAATCGTATTTGCCCGGATCGCGCTTGAGCAGCGCGACGAGGTCGGCGACGTTGTTGACGCCCAAATTCGGATTGACCGCAAGCACGCTCGGCATGGTGACAAGCTGCGTCACCGCCGTGATGTCTTTCTTAGGATCATAAGGCAGCGCCGCGAACAGAAGCGTGTTGATGGCGAGCGGCCCGCCGATGCTCACCCCGAGCGTCGTGCCGTCGGGGTCCGCTTTGGCAACCGCGTCGGTGCCGATATTACCGCTCGCGCCCGGCTTGTTTTCGACGACAAAGGCCGAGGCCGGATATTTCTGCGTCAAGCTGTCGGCGATGAGCCGCGCCACGATATCGGGCGTCGAGCCGGCGCCGAACGGCACGACGATCCGCACCGTCTTCGTGGGCCAATCCTGCGCAAAAGCCGGCGCAGCGGCCTGGAGCGCGGCGAGAAGCACGCCGATGAAAAGAGCGATCTTTTTCACGATGTTTCCTTCCCGAGAAAAACGCCGTTTTCGCTAAGCGTCTGTTGCAACAGTCCGACGTCGATATCGGCCGGATCGGCATGGGTGGCAAGCGCGAGATGCGCTGCGGTCGCGGCGGCCTCGCCCATGACGAAACAAGCGCCGGAGACACGCGCCGCCGATTGGCCTTCATGCGTCATCGACGCGCAGCGACCGGCGACCTGGAGATTATCGACTTTGAGCGGCAGCAGCATGCGATAGGGCAAATGATTGAAGCCGCGCGAGCCGGGAATATCCGGCCATTCCCAGACAACGTCGCCAGCGACATGGGCTTCGATCGGCCAACCATTGACGCCGATCGTATCGTCGAAACTTGCGCAGGAGATCACGTCGTCGCGCGTCAGGCTGTAGCGGCCGGTGACCCGGCGAGTCTCGCGGATGCCGAGTTGCGGCGGGATGTCGACGACATAGGAGTTAGCGAAGCCCGGCGCGTTCGCTTTGAGGAATTCAAAGAACGCCAAAGCCTGGCGGCGGCCTTCGATTTCGCCGGCACTCAATTCGCGCGCATCGGTGCCGTCGATGGCGCGGCCGTTGCCGGTCTTGAGTTGGGTGACGTTCACCCGCCATTCGGTCTCGTGCTTCATCGGGCGTACGATCGCGCCTTTGCGCGGAAAGCGTACGCCGCGCTTCTCGGCCTCGTCCATCAAAGCCGGGATGGTCTTCCAGGCTTCGCCAGCAACCTCCGGATCGACACCGTTGAGGCGGAACATCATGGTCGGATAGAGCAAGTTGCCGTCGGCATCGCCGATCGCAAACGGCGCGCCTGCAAAGCTCGCCAGATCGCCGTCGCCCGAGCAATCGATGAACATGTCGGCGCGCACCGCCATGCGGCCGGATTTGGTCTCGATCAGCAAAGCGTCGATGCGTGCGTCGCTCATAACGACGCCGGTGGCCAACGCGTGAAACAGAACATCGACCTTGCGCGCAGCCAGAAGATCATCGGCCGCGCATTTATAGGCCGCGGTGTCGTAAGCCTGCGCCTTGGTCTTGCCAAAGATCATATGCGGCACGTTGAGACCGCCGAGCGCGTCGATGCGGCCGAGCAAATCATCGGCGACGCCGTGCACGACCTGACGGATATCGCCGTGAACATTGGCGTGGAGCCCGCAGAAATTGGTCACGCCCGCGGCCGTGCCCATGCCGCCGAGAAAGCCGTAACGCTCGATCAGCAGCGTCTTGCGTCCCAGAGCGCCGGCCACGGCGGCTGCGGCAATGCCGGCCGGGCCGCCGCCGAGGACAACGATCTCGAATTCGCCGAAAATCGGCGTGTCGCGCGCAGGCTCGGTGATGCTCGACAACTAGGCGCTCCCTCAGATCGCCGCTCTATAGCGGTTGCGGGACACCCTCGACCAGAATGAAATTCGCTCAAATTAGGCGCGGAGCGGCCGAAAAGGCGCGTCGTCGCGCCCCGCAGTACTTCTTGCGTTTACAGTTTCCGGGTATTACCACGGCGTACCGCTGGTCAGCCGCGGTAGCTCAGCCGGTAGAGCACCGCATTCGTAATGCGGGGGTCGGGGGTTCGAATCCCTTCCGCGGCACCAGCGTTTTCACGACATCAATATTTCTCGTTCGCCATGCAGTTTGCAGCCCCATGGATTGCCGGGGCAAGCCCAGCAATGACGAGCGGTATATGACTGCGACAATTGCTATCATCGCTCAAAGATGAAATGCCCCAGGAGGAAGTCTTGCCCGTGATGTCCGGAAAACGCGCCTTTCTCGATCTGCTCAAGCAGGAGGGCGTGAGCGTCATGTTCGGCAATCCGGGCACCACCGAATTGCCGCTGATGGACGCCTTCGCGGTCGAGCACGACATCCGTTACATCCTCGGCCTGCAGGAAGCGGCCTTGATGGCGATGGCGGACGGTTACGCGCAGGCCTCCGGCGATCTCGCGGTGCTCAATCTTCACGTCGCGCCAGGCCTCGGTAATGCCATGGGCATGCTCTACGACGCGATGAAGGCGAACGCGCCGGTGCTGGTCACCGCCGGCCAGCAGGATCTCGAATATGTCGCCACCGAGCCGGTGCTGACGGCGGACCTGCCGACCTTGGCGCGGCCCTTCGTCAAATGGGCCGCCGAAGTGCATCGCGCCGAGGATCTGCCGCGCTATGTGCACCGCGCGGTGAAGACAGCGCTGGCGCCGCCGACCGGGCCGGTGTTCCTGTCGCTGCCGGGCGACATTTTGAAGAGCGATGCCGAGATCGATCTGCTTGAGCCGACGCGGGTCGCGCCGCGCCTGCGCGGCGATGCCGACGCGATTGCCGCTGCCGCCGAGATGCTCGCCAAGGCCGAGCGTCCGGTCATCATCGCCGGCGATGCCGTGGCGCAGAGCCGCGCCCACAAGGAACTTGCCGCGCTCGCCGAAGCCATCGGCGCGCCGGTCTATGTCGAGTTCATTCCGAATACCGCGTCGTTCCCCGCCTCGCATCCGCTCTATCGCGGCGCGATGACGCGCTCGCAGACGGGCGTGCGCGAAGTTCTCGACCAGCACGACGTCTTGTTCTCCGTCGGCGGCGATCTGTTCACCTGGTCGCTGACGTCGAACGTCGATCCGTGGCCGAAGGGTTTGCAGCTCATTCATCTCGACACCGATCCCTGGCAGATCGGCAAGAACTATCCGGCGCCGGTTGCCATCCTCGGAGATCCGAAGGCGACACTGCCAGACATTACCGCGGGCATTGCTGCGCGCATGACCGCAAGCGCCAAGAGCGCGGCGAGCGCGCGGCTGAAATCCGTCACCGAGACCATCAAAAAAGACCGCGAGGCGTTTCGCGCCAAGGCGCGCGCGCTTGCCGGCAAGACGCCGGTACAGCCACTGGCATTACTCGAAGCGATCGGCAGCATGCTGCCGAAGGACGCGGTGGTGATCGAAGAGATTCTTTCGTCGGCGCCCGGCGCGCGGTCGCTGATCAGCAGCGACGACGCGCAGAGCTTTTACGGGTTACGCGGCGGCGGCATCGGCTGGGGATTGCCGGCGGCGATCGGCGTCAAGATCGCGCTGCCCGACCGGCCGGTGGTGGCGCTGGTCGGCGACGGCAGCGCCATGTACACCATTCAGGGCCTGTGGACCGCGGCGCGCTACCGGCTGCCGATCGTCTGGGTCATTTTCAACAATACCAGCTACCGCATTCTCAAGCAGCGCCTGGTCATGCTGCGCGGCTTGGCCGAGCAGGCCGACAATTTCGTCGGCATGGAGCTCAACGATCCGGCGATCGACTTCGTCGGGCTGGCGCATGCGCTCGGCATCGATGCCCACCGCGCCAAGACGGTGCACGATGCCACCGACCTGATCGGCAAAGCGCTGGCGAGCGGCACCGCCATGCTGATCGACGTCGACATGGAGCGCAGCTACAAGCCGATCTAAGCAATCGGCATGTCGGCATAGAGCTTGTAGCTTTGCGACTTCGGCTTCGCCTTGTCCTCTTCGTTGAGATATTCGATCGAGCTTTTGCCGATGAGCCCACGCGGCAGGATCATGACGCGGATGAAGCGTGTCGGCCGGTCGGCGGCGGCCTGAGCAAAGACCGGGTCGGGGCCGGTTTCGTACCAGGCGCCGCCCGGGCCGTAGGATGTCGACTTGCCGTGGGTGTCGATACGGATGGCGCCTTCGAAGACGCAGCGTGTGCCGGGTCCTTGATGCCGATGCAGAAAAGCGCAGCCGCCCGCCGGAAAGGCCACGCTGTCGCCGCGCAGCAGGAGTTCGCCCTTGGGCAGCGTCTCGAGCGCGGCGGCGAGTTTTTCGCGCGTGACCATGCCGTGCGCCGGGGCGGCGCCGGGGCCCGTGGCGAGCTCCCAGCGCCATAATGTTGCGCCTTCGTTGCCGGCCTTCAGCGTGACGGCACCTTCGCCGCTGAAAGCTTCATCGGCCTTGAGTGTGCGATCGGCGATCGTCACCGATCCGTGCGCGACAAAAATCATCCGCGGCGCGGCCGGCAGCGAAGCCGCGTTGGCATTCGACAATATATCCTCGGTGAGCCTTAACTGCGGGGGCACGATCCCACTCCTTTTTCATTATGCAAATAGTTCACCATGCATTTGGCGAGTGTCTCCGCTCCCCGCCGCGCGCGCAATGGCGTTTACACCCGCGCGCGAGCGTTGCTAAATCCCGCCCCGGCTCCGGTCCCTGCAAAAACATAAGTGGAGCGCGTCGGTGGGAGGAAACCATGCAGCGAACGGCACCGCCATTTCGCGCCGATCACGTCGGCTCTCTGTTGCGTCCCGCCGCGCTCAAAGAGGCCCGCGCCAAATTCGCGCAAGGCGCGATCACAACGGCCGAGCTCAAGGCGATCGAAGACCGCGAGATCGAGACCGTCATCAAGAAGCAGGAAGGCGTCGGACTGAAGCTTGCGACCGACGGCGAGTTCCGCCGTTCATGGTGGCATTTTGATTTCTTCCGCGGGCTCGACGGCGTTACGCCCTTTAGCACCGAGGGCGGTATCCAGTTTCACGGCGTGCAGACCAGGGCTGAGGGTATAAAAATCACCGGCAGGATCGGCTTTTCCGGCCATCCGATGCTGGAGCATTTCAAGTTTCTCAAAAGCCATGCGCGCGTCACGCCGAAAATGACCATCCCGGCGCCGTCGACGTTTCATTTCCGCCAGGGCCGCGCTTCGATCAGCAAGGAGATCTATCCGGATCTCGACGCCTTCTTCGACGACGTCGCCAAAACCTATCGCGCCGCTATCCGCGCCTTCTATGACGCCGGCTGCCGCTATCTGCAGCTCGACGATACCGCCTGGGCGATGGTGTGCGACCCCAACGAGCGCGTGCAATCGCGGTCGCGCGGCGACGATCCTGACGCGCTGCCGCAACGCTATGCGCGGCTTACCAATCTGGCGCTCGAGGGCAAGCCGGCCGACATGGCGGTCACCATGCATTCCTGCCGCGGCAATTTCCGTTCGACCTTTATCGCCTCGGGCGGCTACGAATTCGTCGCCGAACAGCTGCTCGGCCACACCAATCTCGACGGCTATTTCCTCGAATACGACACCGAGCGCGCCGGCAGCTTCCAGCCGCTGCGCTTCTTTCCGAAAGGCAGGAAGCAGCTCGTGCTCGGGCTTGTCACCTCGAAAAGCGGCAAGCTCGAAAACAAGGACGACATCAAGCGGCGCATCGACGAGGCGACCAAATATGTCGCGCTCGATCAACTGTGTCTGTCGCCGCAATGCGGCTTCGCCTCGACCGAGGAGGGCAATGTCCTCGCCGAGAACGAACAATGGGCGAAGCTGCGCATGATCGTGGAAATCGTAGATGAAGTGTGGGGTTGAGAATGCAACGAACTAAGCCGCCGTTCCGCGCCGATCATGTCGGCTCTCTCTTGCGCACAGCAACGCTGAAACAAGCCCGCGACAAGCGTGCAAGCGGCGCGCTGGGCGCGGAGGCCTTCAAGGAGATCGAGGATCGCGAAATCGAAGGCGTGATCAAGAAGCAGGAGGCGGTCGGGCTGAAATCCGTCACCGACGGCGAATACCGCCGCATCTCCTGGAATATCGATTTCCTCGAACAGCTTCACAATGTCGAGTCTTACGCCGGCGAGCGCAAAGTGAAATTTGCCTCGAGCGGCCCGCAGCCGCGGCAAGTACTGCTCCGCGTCATCGGCAAGCTCGGCGGCTATAAGCCGCATCCGATGATCGAGCATTTCAAGTTCTTGAAGGCGCACACCCAGCAGACGCCGAAGACGACGATCCCGTCGCCATCGTCGCTGCATTTCCGCTACGGCCGCGACGCCGTGCCGGAGGCACTTTATCCGGCGATGGATGATTTTTATCGCGACCTCGGCCTGTCCTACAGCAAGGTCGTGCAGGCCTTCGCCGCTGCCGGCTGCCGTTATCTGCAGCTCGACGAGGTGAACCTCACTTATCTGTGCGACCCGTCGCTGCGCAAATTGATCACCGATCGCGGCGAGGACCCGGCGACGCTGCCCGCCGCCTATGCCAGGATGATCAATGCCGCGATCGCCGGCATCCCGTCCGACATGACCATCACCATGCATCTGTGCCGCGGCAATTTCCGCTCGAACTTCGTCGCCTCCGGCGGCTACGAGCCGGTGGCGGAGATGCTGTTCAACGCGATCAACGTGCACGGCTATTTCATGGAATATGACTCAGAGCGCGCCGGCGGCTTCGAGCCGCTGCGCTTCGTGCCGAAGGGAAAGTCCGTCGTCCTCGGGCTGGTCACCTCGAAGACCGGCACCCTCGAATCCAAGGACACGATCAAGCGGCGGATCGATGAGGCGACGAAATATCTTGCGCTCGATCAACTTTGCCTGTCGCCGCAATGCGGTTTCGCGTCGACCGAAGAGGGCAATGTGCTCGCCGAAGACGAGGAGTGGGCGAAGCTGCGCATGATTGTCGAACTGGCGGACGAAGTCTGGGGCCGCTGACACGCAACGGGAGTGTAACAATGAGCCAACGCACCAAGCCGCCGTTCCGCGCCGATCATGTCGGCAGCCTGTTGCGGCCAGCCGCGCTGAAACAGGCGCGCGAGCGTCACGCCAAGGGCGAAATCGACACCGCCGCGCTCAAAGCGGTCGAGGATCGCGAGATCAAGTCGGTCATCGGCAAGCAGGAAGCGGCCGGACTGCAATCGATCACCGACGGCGAATTCCGCCGCTCGTGGTGGCATCTCGATTTCCTCTGGGGCCTCGACGGTGTCGAGCGCCACGTCATGGATACCGGCGTCGCTTTTGCAGCCGTCACGACGCGCAACGAGGGCGTCCAGGTCACCGGCAAGATCGGCTTTTCCGGCCATCCGATGCTCGAGCATTTCAAGTTTCTTAAAGCGCACACCTCGCGCACGCCGAAAATGACGATTCCGGCGCCGTCTGCACTCTATGGCCGCCCGACGCCGACGCCGATCAACAAGGCGGTCTATCCGTCACTCGACAAGATGTTCGACGATCTCGGCCAGGCCTACAAAAAGGCGGTGCGCGCCTTCGCCGACGCCGGCTGCCGCTATCTGCAGCTCGACGAAGTCTTCATCGCCATGCTGTGCGATCCGAAATACCGCCAGCAGATGAAGGATCGCGGCGACGATCCCGACGCGCTCGGCCCGCTCTACGGCGACCTCATCAATGTCGCGATCTCGGATATTCCGTCCGACATGACGGTGACCATGCATCTGTGCCGCGGCAACTACAAATCGACCTTCATGGGCTCGGGCGGCTACGACGCCATGCAGGAAGTGCTGTTCGACCGCATCAAGGTGAACGGCTATTTCATGGAATACGACAGCGAACGCGCCGGCGGTTTCGAGCCGCTCAAGCGCCTGCAAAAGGGCCGCCTCGCCGTGCTTGGCCTGGTCACATCCAAGACCGGTACGCTCGAATCCAAGGACGCGCTCAAGCGCCGCATCGAGGAAGCGGCTAAGTTTGCCGATCTCGACCAGCTCTGCCTGTCGCCGCAATGCGGCTTCGCCTCGACCGAGGAAGGCAATGTATTGGCCGAGGACGAAGAATGGGCCAAGCTGCGCATGATCGGGGAGGTCGCCCGAGAGGTCTGGGGGAACTAAACGCATGCCGATTATCGTCGCCGGCAAGGTTGCCATCGTCACCGGCGCAGGACGTGGCATCGGCCGCGGCATCGCGATGCTGATGGCGCAGGAAGGCGCAAGCGTCGTCGTCTGCGATATTGGTGCGAGCCTCGACGGCGCCGGCACGGACACGGGCCCGGCGCAGACGGTCGTCGACGAGATCGAAAAGGCCGGCGGCACGGCGATCGCCTCGACGCTGTCGATCAGCGAGCCGGGCAATGCCGAGAAGATCGTCGAGGCGACGCTGAACGCCTTCGGCCGCGTCGACATGCTGGTCAACAATGCCGGCATCCTGCGCGACCGCATTTTTCACCGCATGAGCTGGTCGGACTGGTCCGACGTCATCACCGTGCATCTGCACGGCAGCTTCGCCATGAGCCGCGCCTGCGCCACGCATTTCCGCGAGCAGAATGCCGGCAGCTTCGTGCACATGACCTCGACCTCGGGCCTGGTCGGCAATTTCGGCCAGGCTAATTACATGGCAGCCAAGCTCGGCATTGTCGGCCTGTCGCGCGGCATCGCGCTCGACATGGCGCGTTTCAATGTGCGCTCGAATTGCGTGGCGCCGTTCGCCTGGACGCGGATGATCGATTCGATTCCGGCCGAGTCCGAGGAAGAGAAAGCGCGTGTCGCCGCGTTTCGCGAAATGACGCCGGAGAAGATCGCGCCTCTCGTGGTCTATCTCGGCTCCGACAAGGCCTCCGGCATCAGCGGGCAGATTTTCTCGGTGCGTAACAACGAGATCTATCTGTTCAACCAGACGCGCCCGATCCGCACGCTGCAGCGCTCTGACGGCTGGACGCCGGAAAAACTCGATAAGCAGCTCAAGGGCGCGTTCGAAGCCTCATTCACACCGCTCGATCGTTCGAGCGACGTGTTCTCATGGGATCCGGTGTAATGGGATCCGGTGTAATGGGACCCGGTTTGATGGACCCGGTGTGATGGCCATCGTCTACGACAAGCTGATGGCGCTCGACGTACCGACGGCCGAGCAGACATACGGCCCCAAGGATTGCATGCTCTATGCGCTCGGCGTCGGGCTCGGCCACGATCCGATGAACGAGGACGAACTGCCGTTCGTCTACGAAAAGCACCTCAAAGTGCTGCCGACCATGGGTACCGTGCTCGGCAGCCCCGGCTTCTGGGTGCGCGAACTCGATACCGGCATCGATTGGGTCAGGCTCGTCAACGGCGAACAAGGCATCACGCTGCACCGCCCGCTCGCCGGCATGGGCACCGTGGTCGGCCGGGTGCGCATCATCGAGGCGATCGACAAAGGCCCAGGCAAAGGCGCGCTCCTGTTCACCGAGCGCAAGATTTCGGACAAGGCGACCGGAGAGCCCATCGCGACCGTAACGCAGACCACATTCTGCCGCGCCGACGGCGGCTTCGGCGGCCCGCCGCGGCGCGCGCCGGAGCCGCATCCGATCCCTGAGCGCGCGCCGGACGAAGTTTCCGAACTCGGCATCCGCCCGGAAGCGGCGCTGATCTATCGGCTGAGCGGCGACTTCAATCCGCTGCACGCCGATCCGACCGCGGCAAGAGCGGCGGGCTTTGCGCGGCCGATCGCGCATGGCCTCCTTAATTTCGGCGTCGCCGGCCATGCCGTGCTGAAAACATTTTGCGGCTATGACACGAGCCGGCTCACATCGTTTGCTTGCCGTTTCTCCGCGCCGGTCTATCCCGGCGAGACCTTGCGCACCGAGATGTGGCGCGACGGCAATGTGGTGAGCTTCCGCTCGAGCGTCGCCGAGCGCAGTATCGTTGCCATCACGAACGGCCGCGCCGAGGTGCGATCATGACTGAAGCCGCCGATCTTGCACCGATCCGCGACGCCGTGCGCGCGCTGTGCAAGGACTTTCCCGGCGAGTATTGGCGCGCGCTCGACCGCGAGCGCGCCTATCCGGACAAATTCGTCTCAGCCCTCACCAAGGCCGGCTTTCTCGCCGCTTTGATCCCGGAGGACTACGGCGGCAGCGGACTGACCATGACGGCGGCGGCCGCCGTCATGGAAGAAATCCAGGCGGCGGGCTGCAACGGAGCGCCCTGCCACGCGCAGATGTACACGATGGGCACCATGCTCCGCCACGGCAGCACGGCGCAGAAGGCGCGCTACCTGCCCGGCATCGCCCGCGGCGAATTGCGCCTGCAAGCTTTCGGCGTCACCGAGCCGACATCGGGCACCGACACGCTCAGCCTGCGCACCACGGCGGTCCGCGACGGCGACCACTACGTCATCAACGGTCAGAAAATCTGGACGTCGCGCGCTGAATATTCCGACCTCATGCTGCTGCTTGCCCGTACCACGCCGCGCGACCAGGCGACATCGCGCACCGGCGGCCTTTCGGTGTTTCTCGTCGACATGCGGGAGGTGAAGGGCAAAGGCCTCACCATCCGGCCGATCCGCACCATGATGAATCACGCGACGACCGAAGTGTTCTTCGAGAACATGCGCGTGCCGGCCGAAAACCTCATCGGCGAGGAAGGCATGGGCTTTCGCTACATCCTCTCCGGCATGAATGCCGAGCGCATTCTCATTGCCGCCGAATGCATCGGCGACGCCAAATGGTTCATCGGGAAGGCCACCGCCTACGCCGGCGAGCGCGTGGTGTTCGGCCGCCCGATCGGACAGAACCAGGGCGTGCAGTTTCCGATTGCGCGAAGCTACATCGGCATGCGCGCCGCCGAATTGATGGTGCGCGAGGCTGCATCGCTTTACGAAGCCGGCAAGGATTGCGGCGCGGAAGCGAATATGGCGAAGCACCTCGCCGCCGAAGCGTCCTGGGCCGCGGCCGATATGTGCTTGCAGACCCATGGCGGCTTCGGCTTCGCCGAGGAATTCGATATCGAGCGCAAATTCCGCGAGACGCGGCTCTACACCGTGGCGCCGATCTCGACCAATCTGGTGCTGTCCTATATCGCCGAGCACGTGCTCGGCTTGCCGCGATCGTATTGAGACAGAGCAAAACAATCGGGAGAAAGTCCATGGACATCGGCTTCATCGGTCTCGGCAATATGGGCGCGCATATGGCGCGGCGGCTGATCGAGGCCGGGCACAAAGTCATCGTCTACGACACCCGCCAGGAAGCGATCGGCGATCTCGCGGCGAAGGGTGCGGTCGCGGCGCGCTCGCCGAAGGAGGTCGCCGACATGGTCGAGACCGTGATGGCGAGCCTGCCGACGCCCGACATCGTGCTCAAAGTGGCGACCGGACCCGACGGCGTGATCGAAGGCAAAAAGGTGCGCCGCTTTGTCGATCTCTCCACCACCGGCTCGGTGATGGCGCAGCGGATTTTCAAAACGCTCGGCGCGCGCAACATCGTGCAGATCGATGCGCCGGTGTCGGGCGGCGTTGCCGGCGCCGAGAAAGGCACGGTTTCGGTGATGGCGTCCGGCCCGCGCGCCGATGTCGAAGCCGTCGAGCCGGCGCTAAAAGTGATCGGCAAGTTTTTCTACATCGCCGAGACGCCGGGCGCAGGCCAAACGATGAAGCTCTGCAACAACGTGCTCTCCGCCGCCGCCATGGCTGCGACGTCGGAATCGATCCTCATGGGCGTCAAGGCGGGTCTCGATCCGCGCGTCATGCTCGAAGTGATCAATGTCTCATCCGGCCGCAGCACGGCGACCGAACAGAAATTTCCCGAGGTCGTCGTGCCGCGCAAATTCAATCAGGGCTTCACCGCGGGCTTGATGCTCAAGGACGTCAATCTGTTTCTGTCCGAAGCCAAGGCGCTCGGTCTGTCGAGCGAGGTGATCGAATCCGTCGCCGCTTTGTTCAAGCTCACCTGCGATGAGCTCGGCCCCGACAAGGACATCACACAGATCGTGCAGCCGCTCGAAAAGCGCGCCGGCGTCGAGATCCGCGCGCCGAAGGCTTAAGAGCCGCATCAGCGGGGCGCGCAACCGCCTATTTTTGCTCATCACGCCCGCGCACCACGGTGCATAATGTTTTGTATTTCAAATACTTAAGTGAAAACGACTTTATGTGATCCCTGTCACTTTGCCAAACCGGCAAAAGGCCTAGCTTGCAGTTAACGAAGTGATTGGACGTCATCAGGTCGGTCCCCCCCGACGCCCCAATGACCTGTGATGTCCGAGGGTGTACTCGGTCCCCATACACCCCGTGGCCCTCAAGCAGGGGTCATATAGCCCGCCCGGTCCCCCCCGGGCGGGCTTTTACTTTGTGGCCATAGCGCGGGAAATGTCCGCTGCTCCGATGCTGCAACGGAATCTCGGAAAGTTCGCACGCGTTCAAAGTCTTAAGGTTCAGGCACGGCGGCGTCCATCCCCGCTCAGCAGAGGGCTATGGCGCAGGTCACACTTGCCGCAATTGCGCTGCCGCCGTTTCTGCCGCATTGTGGGGTGGGCGACCCGGTGACTGGTCCAGAGCAAAAATACGCGACAACAGGCGTTATGCCACCTACGCGTACCAATCCGAGCCTGCTATCCGGCTTGCCCGAACACCTTTCGGCGGACCTCTTTGGCAGCGCGACGTCGAAACAGCTTGGCGCCGAAGAGGTTTTATTCCTCGCCGGTGATGCCGGCGACGGCTGCTATCGCGTCGAAGACGGGCTTCTCAAAGTCACGATGATGTCGCGGTCGGGCACCGAGCGGATTCTCGCCTTTCTCGGCCCGGGCGCGATCGTCGGCGAGCTTTCGATCATCGACGGCTTGCCGCGTTCGGCGTCGGTGGTGGCGGTGCGCAGTTCCGACCTGTCCTTTCTCAGCCGCGCGGCGTTCGAGGACTTCACCAAAAAGCACCCGGAAATCTACAAGTCGCTAGTGACGCTGCTGGCCACGCGCTTGCGTGAAACCGACGCGGTGATCGCCGCCGGAAGCTTCCTGCCGTTACGCGGCCGGGTCGCCTGTACGCTCCTCGAACTGGCGCAGGATTTCGGCCAGGATGTCGGCTCCGGCCGCATCGTCATTCGCCAGAAGATCGGCCAGAGCGACCTTGCCGCCATGGCCGGCATCGCGCGCGAGAATGTCAGCCGCATTCTCAACGATTGGAAGCGCCGGAAACTAGTGAGCCGGCTGTCGGGCTATTATTGCCTGGAAAACAAAGAGCAATTGCAAAACGAAGCCGAGCTTTAGCTCCGGTTTCCTGGATTTGACCTACGCTCTCAGCGCGCCCCTCTTTCGCCCTCTTGGCCTGCCCGCTCGTCCCGCTTAAACGTCCTTGCATGAAAACGCCTCGGCTCGCCGACTTTCGCCGTATCGTCGTCAAAGTCGGCTCCTCACTGCTGGTGGACGCGCAGGCCGGCATGCTCAAAGAGGCCTGGCTTGAATCGCTGATCGTCGACCTCGCGGCGCTCCACGGCGGCAAGCGCGACATCCTCGTGGTGTCGTCGGGCGCCATCGCGCTCGGCCGCACCGTGCTCAAATTGCCGCTGGGACGTCTCGAGCTCGAGGAGAGCCAGGCGGCCGCCGCGGTCGGCCAGATCGCGCTGGCGCGGACCTGGACCGAGGCGCTGTCGCGGCACGGCCTCACCGCCGGACAGGTGCTGGTCACGCTCGGCGACACCGAGGAGCGGCGGCGCTATCTCAACGCGCGCTCGACCATCGACAAGCTCCTGGAATGGCGCGCGGTGCCGGTGATCAATGAGAATGACACGGTGGCGACCACCGAAATTCGCTACGGCGACAACGATCGGCTCGCCGCGCGCGTCGCCACTATGGTGAGCGCCGATCTCCTGGTCCTGCTTTCGGACGTCGACGGGCTCTATGACGCGCCGCCGGCGGCCGTGGCCACGGCGCGGCACATTCCGTTGATCGAGCGCATCACGCCGGAGATCGAAGCCATGGCGGGCTCGGCCGGCTCGGACCTCTCGCGCGGCGGCATGCTGACCAAGATCGAAGCCGCCAAGATCGCGACCGGCGCCGGCACCCACATGGTCATCGCGTCCGGTCTCGTCGAACACCCGCTCGACGCCATCACCAAAGGGGAGACCAAGGGGGCGATGGGGGGCGCGCGCTGCAGCTGGTTCCTCACCGGCGCCAACCCGGTGACGGCGCGCAAGAAATGGATTGCAGGCTCGCTCGAGCCCAAGGGCACGTTGGGCATCGACGCCGGCGCCGTCGCTGCGCTGCGCCGCGGCAACAGCCTGCTGCCGGTCGGCGTAGTCAAGGTCGAAGGTGATTTCGCGCGCGGCGACGCCGTCGTCATCCGCGGGCCTGACGGCGCCGAGATCGGGCGGGGCTTGAGCGCCTTCGATGCCGAGGACGCGCAGAAGATCCGGGGCCGCGCGTCGGCGGATATTGATTCAATTTTGGGCTTTAGCGGCCGGGCTGAGATGATCCACCGCGACGATCTTGTGGTCCGGGACTAAAAGCATGATCCCGAAAAGAGGGAACCCCGACCGCTAACGCGGCCGGGGTTCGACGCCGGGTGATTGAGGGTGAGGGGCTGGGGGGCTTCGCCCGGCGCCTGACACGTCAACGACGATGTCGCCTGGACGTTCCACCACCCGCAATAATTTTCTTTGGCGTAACTTCGCGCCGTTTTCCGCTAGTTTGATTAGAGTTCTCGCTACGGACCCGCGGGCGCCGGGCGCGCGACTGGGCCGAGTTGCCCAAATCGGCGCCCAGATCGATGCGCTGACCGTCGGGGAGCACCACATAGCGTGAAAATACGCGTAGATTGCCGTCTTTGCTGCTGCGGCCCTCGACGACATAGGTCGTACCGACCGGGAACCGTTTGGGCAGGCGGTTCGCCTTGCGGCTTAGTGATAAATGCATGGCACCCTCTTTTCCGTGGGAGACAAATTTCAACGTGAAAAACTTTCGTGAGGTTCCCCGAAGTATGTGACGGCCCCGCGAAATGCTGTAAATCACTGTGGGAAACTCGCCCAAGAAGCCGCGATGGAGCCGCAACGAAACCCCTTGGGAGCCGCCTCGCCGGACCGGGCCGGACGTGATAGAAAGTTGCCCGAATGTGCGACGGATCAAGGCCATGAGGCCGCCGGGAGGCAGCCGTGAGGCCGCAATCGAGGCTTAAATGAACGCCCCGCTCAAGGCGGTTGCCGGCCCGGGAAAAGTCCAGGCCGAGCTCAGCGTCAAGCTCGACGCGCTGATGCACGGCATTGCCCGTGACGCCCGCGACGCGGCGCGCGTGCTGGCGCTCGCATCCTCGGCGCAGAAGAACAAGGCGCTGGCCGCCATGGCCAAGGCGGTGCGCCGGTCGCTTAACGCCATCCTTGCCGCCAATGCGGAAGACCAAGCCGAGGCGAAATCCGGCGGCGCGACAGAGGCCTTTCTCGACCGGCTCGCGCTCAATGCCGAGCGCGTCGAGGCGATGGCGGCCGGCCTCGACGTGATCCGCAAGCTCAAAGACCCGGTCGGCACCGTGATGGGATCGTGGCGGCGGCCGAACGGAATGCGCATCGAGCGCGTGCGGGTGCCGCTAGGCGTCATCGGCGTGATCTACGAAAGCCGGCCCAATGTCACCGCCGATGCCGGCGGGCTGTGCCTCAAGGCCGGCAATGCCGCGATCTTGCGCGGCGGTTCGGAGAGCTTTCGCTCGTGCCGCGCCATTCACGCCGCCCTGGTCGAGGGCCTGACCGAAGCCGGATTGCCACCGGCTTCGATCACGCTGGTGCCGACGCGCGACCGCGAGGCGGTTGGCATGATGCTGGGCGGGCTCGACGGCGCGCTCGACGTCATCGTGCCGCGCGGCGGCAAGGGACTGGTCGAGCGCGTGCAAAAGGAAGCGCGGGTTCCGGTCTTTGCCCATCTCGAAGGCGTCTGTCATGTCTATGTCGACAGGAAAGCCAAGCTCGCGATGGCAAAGAAGATCGTGCTCAATGCCAAGATGCGCCGCACCGGCGTGTGTGGGGCGGCGGAGACGCTTCTGGTCGATCGCGCCGGCGCCGACAAATTCCTCAAGCCTCTCGTCACCATGCTGCTCGACGCCGGCTGCGAGATCCGCGGCGACGCCGCGGCGCAGGCCGCCGACCGCCGCGTCAAACCGGCCAGCGAAGCCGACTGGGGCACCGAATATCTCGACGCCATTTTGACCACCGGCGTGGTCGACGGCGTCGGCGAGGCGATTGCGCATATCGAGCGCTACGGCTCGCATCACACCGATGCGATCGTGACCGAAGACAAAAAGACCGCCGAAAAATTCCTGCGCGAAGTCAATTCCGCGATCGTGCTGCACAATGCCTCGACGCAATTCGCCGACGGCGGCGAGTTCGGCTTCGGCGCCGAGATCGGCATCGCCACCGGGCGGATGCATGCGCGCGGTCCCGTCGGGGTCGAGCAACTCACCAGTTTCAAATATCGCATACGCGGCAGTGGGCAGACGAGGCCATAGCTCAAACAATAAATGCCGCCGATGCGTCGGGAGGGGGTTTCTTTTCAACGGTCATGAATTGCGAGTTCCCTTCTGTGCGCGCGGCCGACGCGCGGCCGAGCGATCGCGCCAGCGACCGGCATCTTGGCCGTGTCGTCCTGCCGCCTCATGCGCGCGGCATGCGCATCGGCCTGTTCGGCGGCACCTTCGATCCGCCACATGCGGCGCACCGCGCGGCCTGTCTCTTGGCGATGCGGCGGCTCGGTCTCGACCGCGTCTGGTGGCTGGTCACGCCGGGCAATCCGCTCAAAGATACGCACGGCCTCACCCCGCTCGCCCAGCGGGTCGCCGCCGCCCGCGCCCTCGCCCACCATCCGCGCATCGATGTTACCGACCTCGAGGCCGATCTCGGCACCAGTTACACGTTCCAGACGATCAACTATCTGGTGCAGCGGTGTCCGGGCGTGCATTTCGTCTGGATCATGGGCGCCGACAATCTGCGCCACTTCCATCGCTGGCAGCGCTGGCGCGACATCGCGACCCTGGTGCCGATCGCGGTGGTCGATCGGCTCGGACCGAGTCTCTATTCGGCCGCGGGCGTTGCCGGTAACGCCTTGACCTGGGCGCGCATTCCGGAACCGGCGGCCAGAAGTCTCGCCGGACGAAAGCCACCGGCCTGGCTCTTTTTGCACGGATTGAAGTCGCCATTGTCGTCTACGGCGCTTCGCGCCGCGCGCGGTTGGCCGAGCGCGGAGTGACATCTGGTTGAAGCAAAAAGGTTGAAACTATTAACTCGCCGTGACTATCTTAAGGGAACCTCGGATTCGGTAACCGGGGTTGTCAGTGGAGTAGGAACAGTCGGCGATCAGGAACCCTTGCAGCGACAAGAAAATATGTGGCGACAAGGGAATCTTGGAGCGACACTTAAACTTGGAGCGAAAGGATAAACAGCCCTGTCCACAGTTGTAATCTCCCGGGCCGACCGTCGCGAGCCCGAAGCGATCTCCAGAATGCGTGCTAACGCCGAGGAGATCCTAAGTCTGGTCCTCGCCCGCCTCGACGACATGAAGGCGGAGGAAACCCTCACCATCGATCTTCGCAACAAATCATCAATCGGCGACTACATGGTCGTGTCCTCCGGCCGGTCGCAACGCCATGTCGGATCGGTGGCCGACAGGGTCGTCGAGGATTTGCACAAAGCTGGCGTTCGCACGCGTGTCGAAGGCATGCCCCATTGCGATTGGGTGCTGATCGATGCGGGCGACGTCGTCGTTCACGTCTTCCGTCCGGAAGTTCGAGACTTCTACAATCTCGAAAAGATGTGGGCGTCGGGCAAACAGGCCCAGCGCGCGAGCTAAAAGTCTTAAAGCCGGCATCCGATATCTTCGGATCCGGCGCTCGCGGGATCGATGGATGTTGCAACGTGTGTTGTTGATTGGGGCGTTTTGCCCTTGCGTCTGTTTTTGTCTTCCGCTGGCGTTGTCGTAGTCTTGTCATTTATCCGCCCACCGTTTTTCGTGTGGCGCACGCTCGCGTGATTGTTATGCGCATTCTCATCGCTGCGGTCGGCCGCTTGAAACAAGGCCCCGAACGCGAGCTTGCCGCCACTTATCGCAAACGCGCCGAAGCCGTCGGGCGCACATCCGGCCTTCGTGACATCGAGATCGTCGAGATCCGCGAGAGCCGCGCGCAGGACGTCGAGCGCCGGCGCACCGAGGAATCGATCGCCATCGCCAATATCATTCCCGAGCGCGCGGTGGTCGCCATCCTCGACGAGCGCGGCGAAAATCTAGACAGCGCGGCGCTCGCGGCGCTGTTGCAGCGCTGGCGCGGCGAAGACCGCCCGGCGGCGTGCTTTATCATCGGCGGCGCCGACGGGTTGTCGCAAAGCCTGCGCGAGCGCGCCAAGCTCAAGCTCGCCTTCGGGGCCGCGACCTGGCCGCACCAGCTGGTCCGCGTGATGATGCTGGAACAGCTTTATCGCGCCGGAACGATCCTCGCCGGACACCCCTATCACCGGGCCTGAAACCGCGGCGGCGCAAGGTTGCCGGCTGTTAATGCGATATCACCGAATTGTGACGCTAACGGCCGCTTTCCGGCAAAGACCGGTCTTAATCCGGTCCCTTCGCGATGCTTTTTGACAGCGCTTTTGCGGCGCCCTTTTTGGCGCTGTTTTCGGTGCACTTTTTCTTGCCTTCCCGAGGCTCTCGTCTAGCTTGAACCCGATGATTCTCCGACGGTCGCTCCGCACCGACAGCCGCCTTGTACTCGGCTCGGTTTTGGCATTCGCGTTGCCGCTTGGCGCGGACCTCGGAGTGACTTCGGCAGCCTTTGCGCAATCCGCACCAGCTCAGGTTCCCGCTCAAGTTCCGTCCGCCCCCCAAGCTCCCGCGGCCCAGGCTCCGAACGCGCAACCGCCGGCAACCAATGCCAACGCGCTCAAGCAGCGCGATCAAGAACTAAGCGCGGCAATGGCGAAGCAGCGCAGCTCGGTGGAAAATCAGGCCAAGCTCAAGATCGAAATCGAGGCGTTGAGCCAAGATCGCAGAAAGTTCAATCAGCAACTAATCGATACGGCGGCCAAGATCCGCGACGTCGAAGCCAATATCGACGCGACACAGGCGCGCCTGCAGCCGCTCGACGACAAGCAACAGCTATTCGAGACATCGCTGGCCGAGCGGCGCAGCACGATCATCGAAATTCTGGCGGCGCTGCAACGCATTGGGCGGCAGCCGCCGCCGGCTCTGATGGTGCGGCCGGAAGATGCTTTGCAAGCGGTGCGCACCGCGATCACACTCGGCGCCGTGGTTCCGGAGATGCGCGCGCAAGCCGACGCGTTGGCGGGCGACCTTGCCGACCTGTTGGCGGTGCGCAAACAGATCGTCGCCGAACGCGACCGGCTGGCAAACGACATCGCAGTGCTCGGCCGCGAGCAATTGCGCATGACGCTGCTCGTCGACCAGCGGCAAAAGAAACAAACCGTGGCCGAACAGGCGCTCGACACCGAGCGCCAACACGCCACCGATCTCGCGCATCAGGTCGACACGATCAAGGATCTGATCGCCAAGCTCGAACAGGACCTCGATCCCACGACCCGCGCCAAGCGCAATTCGGCCCGTTCCATCGAAAACGATGCAACCAAGCCCAACCTTGCCGCCTTGGGCGATCCGGGCCGGCTTTCGCCTGCGGTGGCCTTCGCCGATATGCGCGGACGTATGCGTTTGCCGGTCAATGGCGCGCGAATCCGCGACTTTGGCGGCTCCGACGGCTCCGGTGGAACTCAAAAGGGACTTTCCATCGCCGCGCGGCCCAGTGCCCAAATTACGGCCCCTTGTGATGGTTGGGTTGTTTATGCAGGGGCGTTCCGCAGCTACGGTCAACTCTTGATCCTGAACGCTGGCGGCGGGTATCATGTGCTGTTAGCGGGGATGGAACGGATTTCCGTCGATCTCGGCCAGTTCGTGCTAACGGGTGAGCCCGTGGCGGTGATGGGTGATGCATCGCAGGCGTCAGCGAGCGTCACAACAGTGCCCAAGCAACCGGTTCTATACGTGGAGTTCCGCAAAGACGGCACTCCCATCGATCCCAGCCCGTGGTGGGCAACAAACGAAGGCGAAAAGGTTCGCGGATGATGCGCAAAACTTCCCTGGTTTTCCTCGGCGCTGTGGCTGGCGCGCTGGCCACATTGGCCGTGACCCAGCCTTATTCGATGTCGGTCGGTTCGGCGGCGCGCGCCGCCGCTTCGGACACGTATCGGCAGCTCAATCTGTTCGGTGACGTCTTCGAGCGGGTGCGCGCCGACTATGTCGAGAAACCCGACGACAGCCAGCTCGTCGAATTGGCGATCAACGGCATGCTCGCCGGGCTCGATCCGCACTCGAGCTACATGGATCCGAAGAGCTTCCGCGACATGCAGGTGCAGACCCGCGGCGAGTTCGGCGGGCTCGGCATCGAAGTCACCATGGAAGACGGCTTGGTGAAAGTGGTGGCGCCGATCGACGACACGCCCGCCGCCAAGGCCGGCATCATGGCCAACGACATCATCACCAAGCTCGACGACGATCAGGTTCAGGGTCTCACCTTGAACCAAGCCGTCGACAAGATGCGCGGGCCGGTCAACACCAAGATCAAGCTCACCATCATGCGCAAAGGCGCGGACAAGCCGATCGAAGTGTCGATCATGCGCGACGTCATTCGCGTCAAGTCGGTGCGCTCGCATCCCGAAGGCGAGGATGTCGGCTACATCCGTATCACCCAGTTCAACGAGCAGACCACCGACGGCCTGAAACAGGCGATCAACGATCTGAACAATCAGCTCGGCGCCGACAAGATCAAAGGTTACATCGTCGATCTGCGCAACAATCCGGGCGGCTTGCTCGATCAGGCGATCTCGGTGTCGGACACGTTCCTCGACAAGGGCGAGATCGTGTCGACGCGCGGCCGCAATCCGGAAGAGACCCAGCGCTTCAACGCGCGGCCGGGCGACATGGCCAAGAACAAGCCGGTGATCGTGCTGATCAACGGCGGCTCGGCGTCGGCGTCGGAAATCGTCGCCGGCGCGTTGCAGGACCACAAGCGCGCGACGCTCATCGGCACGCGCTCGTTCGGCAAGGGCTCGGTGCAGACCATCATCCCGCTCGGCGCCGGCAACGGCGCGCTGCGGCTGACTACGGCACGCTACTTCACGCCGTCGGGACGCTCGATCCAGGCCAAGGGCATCTCGCCCGACATCGAGGTGCTGCAGACCGTGCCGGACGATCTGAAGTCGCAGACCGACTCCAAGGGCGAAGCTTCGCTGCGCGGCCATCTCAAGGCCGAGGGCACCGAGGAGACCGGCTCGCAATCCTACGTGCCGCCGGACGAGAAGGACGATAAAGCCCTCAAAATGGGGGTGGACCTGCTCCGCGGTCAGGCCAGTAACGCGGCCTTCCCGCCCAATCCGAAGGCGGCCGTTCCGAACTGACGGAACCGGCATCCGATCAAAGCCAGGGGCGGCCCAAAAGGCCGCCCTTTTTGCTGCGCTTGATCCGCCCTCCGCAGGCTTATTCCCCGTGGGCCGGGGACTTGAACCGCCGTGCTAGACTCAGCCGCATGATTCGCAGGGTCGGAACTCGTAAGGCCATGATTTGCAGGCGGATTCGAAGGCGCGGGACTGGGCGCGGGATCGGCGCATGACGTCGGATGATCTGACCGCACCGCTGAGCCGGCGGCCGAAGCGACTCAGCAAGATCAGGCTCCCGGTCACCCCGATCATTGTCGGGACGCTGACACTGTTCCTTGCCGTATTCGTGCTGTGGGCGATTGTGGCCGACGATCGCTTCGGCGGCGAGCCGATGGCCGTGGTTTCCGCCGATATGCACATCGTGGCGAAGCCGCCCGGCATGCCGGGCACGGCACCGCAACCGTCGGCCCAGCCGCAACAGGCGGCGCCGACCCATGACGCGACGCCGATGGTGCCGCAAGGGCAAGGCGGCGCGCCAGGCAACGCGCAAGGCACCACGACGATCACCATCATCGACGGCAAGACCGGCGAACACCATGATGTCGTGGTTCCGGGGCCGGCGAACCGCGTGGTGCCGGCCGAAGTACCTGCGGTCGACCCGAAATTCGTCGAGATGACCTCGCATGGCCCGGTGCCGCGGATCGCGGCCGACGGCACCCGGCCGGCGGATGTGTTCGCCAGGCCGGTGCAGCCGCTGCCCGGCAAGCCCGACGCGCCGCGCGTCGCGCTCATCGTCGGCGGCCTCGGCGTCAGCGCCAGTGCGACCGCCGACGTGATCGCCAAAATGCCCGAGGCGGTGACGCTCGGTTTCGTGCCTTACGGTGCCGATGTCGCGGCGCTGGCCACGCGGGCCCGCACTTCGGGCCACGAGCTCCTGCTGCAAGTGCCGATGGAGCCGTTCGACTATCCCGACAACGATCCCGGTCCGCAGACCTTGCTCACCACGCTGACGCAGCAACAGAACATCGACCGGCTCTACACGGTGATGGGCAAGATCCAGGGCTATGTCGGCATGACCAACACGATGGGCGCGCGGTTCACGGCATCCGAGGAATCGTTCTCGCCGATCCTGCGCGAGACCGCCAAGCGCGGCCTGATCTTCGTCGACGACGGCACCAATCCGCGCAGCACCGCCGGCCCCATCGCTGGGGCCAACAACCTGCCCTTCGTTCACGCCGATGTTGTGATCGATGCGGTGCCGACGCCGAAAGAGATCGACCGCGCGCTCGACCGGCTGGAAATGGCGGCGCGGGAGCGCAGCTTTGCGGTCGGCGTCGCCTCCGCGCTGCCGGTGTCGATCGAGCACATCGCGGCCTGGGCCAAAGCCGCCGAGAGCCGCGGCCTGCTGCTGGTGCCGGTCAGCGCGGTGGCGGCGAAGGGCAAGCAGATCTAGCAAACGGCGAATAGCGAAATGGCGAAGTAGCGAATAGACTACTCGCTATTCGCCACTCGCAATTCGGCCCGTCCCATGCGCTTCGAAGACCTCCCCTATCGGCCCTGCGTCGGCGTGATGGTGCTCAATCGTGGCGGCCGCGCTTTTATCGGCCGGCGCATCGGCGGCCCGGAACATGTCGACCTCACGCATTCCTGGCAGATGCCGCAAGGCGGCATCGATCGCGGCGAAGAGCCGTGGCCGGCGGCGCTGCGCGAATTGCGCGAAGAGACAAATATCCGCACCGTCGAGCGCATCGGCGAAATTTCCGATTGGCTCACTTACGACATTCCGCGCGAAATCGTCGATCAGGCCTGGAAGGGCAAATATCGCGGCCAGAAGCAGAAATGGTTCGCCATGCGCTTTACCGGCGCGGAGAACGAGATCGACGTCGAACATCCGGACGGCGCGCACGAGCCGGAATTTGCGGCGTGGCGCTGGGAACCGCTGCAAAACGTTCCCAGTCTCGTCGTGCCGTTCAAGCGCACGGTCTATGACCGCGTGGTGCGCGAGTTTCTGCCGCTGACGAAGTAATTTTGTCGCGTCACTTCGCCTCGACCGCAAACGGGCCGATGCCGACGACGCGGCAGGAACTGTCTTGCTTGGCACAATCCGCCATGGCGCCGTCGATCACGGCCTGCTCGTTGGCGGCCTTGACCATCACGCCGACGCGACCGCTGGCACCGGCCGCGACCGCGGTCCAGCCGCCGCCATTGCCGAGATGATGCGCAACCTCGTCGCGCAAACCGGCCGCGATGGCGTCAGCATTCCCGGCGTGGAAGAAGCCCGTGACTTTCATCGTCGTCGGCACCGGCACGACAAAATTCTCGTTCACCGCAACGACCATACAGGGCACGCCGGCATTACTGGCGCACAGTTCGAGCGCGCGGCGCACGGCTTCGTCGTCCGATTGCTGGTTCGTCAGGAAGTAAAAGCCGCCCAATGGCCCGAGCGCCAAGGCCTTCGGCGGACGGCCGGACAGATAGCCACGCTCGACATTGGTCTTGCCGGCATCGCGCATCAGCGGAATTTCGGCCACGACCACCGGCCGTTCGATCGACGGATCGTGGGTAATCCACGGCGTCGGCGGCATCGGCGGTCGGCCGCGCGTATAGACGATGGCATTGCCGACGGCATAGACCTCGCATTTGCCCGGCCGCGGTAAAGCGTCGGCCCGTTTCTGACACATGTCGAGGGCTGCGGCCTTCGCCGCGTCGTCGTCCGCTTGCCCGGTGCTCAACCCGATCGGACCGCTCGAGATCGCCAGCGCCTTGTGATCGGCGGCCGACACATATTCGTCGCGCACCACGGCGCGGCCGCGATCGGTGATGAACGGAACCGTCTCCGGCACCAAGGTCTCTGCCGCGCGCGGCGCCGGCGGCGCATTTGCAGGCGACACGCTTGCCAGCGTGCTGCCGGCGGGCGTCGCCGGGGTCACGGCTGGGGTCATGGCCGGGGTCATGGCTTGGGTCGTCGCTGCCGGCGCGCTGGGCTGCAACAGCGTTTTGTAGGCGAGAGCCGCGCCGATCAGGAGGACGGCGCAAGCGCCCGCGATGGCGATCGGAACGCCGAGTGAATTCGACGGCCAACTCGACTTGACCGGCTTCTTCGCCCGCGCCTCGGCCTGCGCATCGTCCGGCCGCATCGAGATGTGATAGGCGTGCACCGGATTGGGGATGTTCTTGACTTGTTGCTCGCCGATATCGGCGAACTGCACCGACAATTTGTTCGCCACCTGCTCGTGCACGGTGCGCGAGATGCAGATGCCGCCGATCGGCGCGATGCCCTCGAGCCGCGCCGCGATATTGACGCCGTCGCCCAACAAATCGCCGTCGCGTTCGACAACGTCGCCGACGGTGATGCCGATGCGAAAGCACATCTGCCGGCTTGGCGGATAGGCCATGTTGCGCGTGCGCAAGCTTTCCTGAATGTCGATGGCGCAGCGCACCGCCTCGACGGCGCTGGAAAATTCGGCAAGCACCGCGTCGCCCGCGGTGTTGAAAATCCGCCCGCCGGCGCGCGCGATGAAATCGTCCATGACCGAACGGTAGGACTGAAGCCGCCGCAGCGTTTCCTCTTCGTCCTCGGCGACGAGCTTGCTGTAGCCCGCGATATCGGCCGCGAAAATGGCCGCGATCTTTCGTTTCATGACCGCCTGGCTGCCTGCTGCGAAGGACATAAAATCGGATAAGGGCCATAACATGCCCGACCGGTACGGTGGCGCGCAACGGCTATCCGGCGACAAGGTATCCCGTCACCGGCATAGGAATTGTGAAATCTAGCTGAAAATTAACGCCCTATGACGACGCCAAAGCCGATTGCAGCGACTTTAATTGCTCGAGATGGCGCGTGAGCTTGTCGCGCTGCGTGTCGTCCTTGGCGTCGGCGACGTCTTCCTCGGCGTCTTTGATCTGCGACGCGAGCATCGTCATGTCGAAATTTTCGCGCGGCTCGGCGCTGTCGGCGAGAATGGTCAGGCCAGCCGGGCTCACCTCGGCGAATCCGCCGACGACAACGATCGCGTCGCGCCGGCCCTGATTGAAGATGGTCACGATGCCCGGCCGCAATGTCGTCACCAGTGGCGCATGCTGGGGAAGAATGCCCATATCGCCTTCCGATCCGGGTAAATCCACCTGATCGACCTCGCCCGAGAACAGTACCCGCTCCGGCGAGACAAATTCGAAATGCAGTGCGGCCATTGCGTTGCTCTGTCTGGCGTTGCGCTATCCGGCTTTGCTCTACGCCTCGGCGGCGAGTTTCTTGCTCTTCTCGACCGCCTCGTCGATGGTGCCGACCATGTAGAAGGCGGCTTCCGGCAGGTTGTCGTACTTGCCCTCGACCAAGCCCTTGAAGCCTTTGATCGTGTCCTGCAGGTCGACGAGCTTGCCGGGCGAGCCGGTGAATACTTCGGCGACATGGAACGGCTGCGAGAGGAAGCGCTCGATCTTGCGGGCGCGCGCCACCGTCAGCTTGTCCTCTTCGGACAGTTCGTCCATGCCGAGAATGGCGATGATGTCTTGCAGCGCCTTGTAACGCTGCAGCACCTGTTGCACGCGGCGCGCCACGGCATAATGCTCCTCGCCGACGACGAGCGGGGAGAGCATGCGCGAGGTGGAATCGAGCGGATCGACCGCCGGATAAATGCCCTTGGCCGCGATGTCGCGTGACAGCACCGTGGTGGCGTCCAGATGCGCGAACGAGGTCGCGGGCGCCGGGTCGGTCAAGTCGTCAGCCGGCACGTAAATGGCCTGCACCGACGTCACCGAGCCCTTCTGCGTCGTGGTGATGCGCTCCTGCAGCGCGCCCATGTCGGTCGCCAGCGTCGGCTGATAGCCGACCGCCGAAGGAATGCGGCCGAGCAGCGCCGACACTTCCGAACCGGCCTGCGTGAAGCGAAAAATATTGTCGACAAAGAACAGCACGTCCTGGCCTTGATCGCGGAAATATTCGGCGACCGTCAGCCCGGTGAGGCCGACGCGGGCGCGGGCGCCCGGCGGCTCATTCATCTGGCCATAGACCAGCGCGCATTTCGAGCCTTCGACCGAGCCTTCCTTGGGGTCCCTGTTGACCTTCGACTCGATCATCTCGTGATAGAGGTCGTTGCCCTCGCGGGTGCGCTCGCCCACGCCGGCAAACACCGAATAGCCGCCATGCGCCTTGGCGATGTTGTTGATCAGTTCCATGATCAGCACGGTCTTGCCGACGCCGGCGCCGCCGAACAGGCCGATCTTGCCGCCTTTGGCGTAGGGCGCGAGCAGATCGACGACCTTGATTCCGGTGACCAGGATCGCGGCCTCGGTCGACTGGTCCGTGTAGGACGGCGCTTCCTGGTGGATCGCGCGCATCGCCTCGCCCTTGACCGGACCGGCTTCATCGACCGGCTCACCAATGACGTTGATGATGCGGCCGAGCAACCCGGCGCCGACCGGCACCGAAATCGGCGCGCCGGTGTCTCTGACCTCCTGGCCGCGCACCAGGCCTTCGCTGGTGTCCATGGCGACCGTGCGCACGGTGTTCTCGCCGAGCTGCTGGGCGACTTCGAGCACCAGGCGATGACCCTGATTGGTGGTTTCGAGCGCGTTGAGAATTGGCGGGAGGCCCTCTTCGAAGTGCACGTCGACGACGGCGCCAATGACCCTGGTGATGTGTCCGACTTGTTGAGCCATTGTTGTCCTCTTCGAGAATGCGTTACAGCGCCAAAGGTCTACAGAGCCTCGGCACCGGAAATGATTTCGATCAGTTCCTTGGTGATCATCGCCTGGCGCGTGCGATTATAGGTCAGTGTCTGCTTGCGGATCATGTCGCCGGCATTGCGCGTGGCATTGTCCATCGCCGACATTTGCGCGCCGTAGAACGAAGCGGCATTCTCCAGAAGCGCGCGCAGGACCTGCACGGCGAGATTGCGCGGCAGCAATTCGTGAAGGATGTCCTCGGCATCCGGCTCGAATTCATAGGCCGCACCGCCAAGCGCGTCCGCGGTCTTGGCGTCGAAGACCGGCGGGATGATCTGCTGCGCGGTCGGGATTTGCGCAATCACCGAACGGAAGCGCGAATAGAACAGCGTGCAAACATCGAATTCCAGCTTGTCGAACAGCGCGATGATCTTTTCCGCGACCATTTGCGCGTTCTCGAAACGCAGCACGCGCACCGAGCGCAGATCGACCAGTTCGACGATCTGCGACGGATACTGACGGCGCAACTGATCGTAGCCCTTGCGACCGACGCAGAAGAATTTGACGTCTTTTCCCTCGGCGGTAAGCGTGGCGGCGCGCTCGCGCGCCAGCCGAACAATGGCCGTGTTGAACGGGCCGCACAGGCCGCGTTCCGCGGTACAGACCAAGAGCAGATGCCTTTGGTCGCTGCCGCTGCCCCGCAGCAGCCGCGGCGCGGTATCGATGCCGCTAACCGAGGCTGCGATATTGCCGAGCACCGTGTCCATGCGGCTCGCATAGGGCCGCGCCGCCTCGGCCACGGCCTGCGCGCGGCGCAGCTTCGACGCCGCGACCATCTGCATGGCCTTGGTGATCTTCTGCGTCGCCTTGGTCGCGACGATGCGGTTGCGCAGGTCTTTAAGCGAGGGCATTCGAGACTCGGTCTATTGCGATGCTCACGCGAGAGTCGTCAGGCAAAAGAGCATCAAGCAAAGGTCATCAGGCGAAGGTTTTGGCGAAGCTTTCGACCGCGCCCTTGAGCTTGCCCGCGGTCGCGTCGTCGAGATCGCGCGTATCGCGGATGGTGTTGAGGATGTCGGCGTGCTGACTGTGCAGCACGCCGAGCAAGCCGTCCTCGAAGGCGCGCACGCGCTCGACCGACAGCGGATCGAGATAGCCGTTGACGCCGGCATAGATCACGCAGACCTGTTCTTCCATCTTCAACGGCGAGAATTGCGGCTGCTTGAGCAACTCGGTGAGACGCGAGCCGCGGGCGAGAAGCCGCTGCGTCGTGGCGTCGAGGTCGGAGCCGAACTGCGCGAATGCCGCCATTTCGCGGTACTGCGCGAGCTCGCCCTTGATGCGGCCGGCGACCTTCTTCATCGCCTTGGTTTGCGCCGCGGAGCCGACGCGCGACACCGAGAGGCCGACATTTACCGCCGGACGGATGCCTTGATAGAACAGATCGGTCTCAAGGAAGATCTGGCCGTCGGTGATGGAAATGACGTTGGTCGGAATATAGGCCGAGACGTCGTTGGCTTGGGTTTCGATCACCGGCAGCGCGGTGAGGGAGCCGCCTTTGTTGTCGTCGTTCATCTTGGCGGCGCGCTCGAGCAGGCGTGAATGCAGATAGAACACGTCGCCCGGATAGGCTTCGCGGCCCGGCGGGCGGCGCAGCAGCAATGACATCTGGCGATAGGCAACGGCCTGTTTCGACAGATCGTCATAAATGATCACGGCGTGCATGCCGTTGTCGCGGAAATATTCGCCCATGGCGCACCCGGAAAACGGCGCCAGATATTGCATCGGCGCCGGATCGGAGGCGGTCGCCGCAACCACGATCGAATAATCGAGCGCGCCGTTTTCCTCCAGCACCTTGACGAATTGCGCGACGGTCGAGCGCTTCTGCCCGATCGCGACATAGACGCAGTAGAGCTTAATCTTCTCGTCGCCGGATTGATTGAGCGCCTTTTGGTTCAGGATGGTGTCGAGCGCGATGGCGGTCTTGCCGGTCTGGCGGTCGCCGATGATCAGTTCGCGCTGGCCGCGGCCGATCGGGATCAGCGCGTCGATGGCCTTGAGCCCCGTTGCCATCGGCTCGTGCACCGACTTGCGCGGAATGATGCCGGGCGCCTTCACGTCGACGCGCGCTTTGTGGTCGCTCTTGATCGGACCCTTGCCGTCGATCGGCTCGCCGAGCGCGTCGACGACGCGGCCGAGCAAGCCCTTGCCGACCGGCACTTCCACAATCGAGCGCGTGCGCTTGACGGTCTGGCCTTCCGCGATCTCGCGGTCGGAGCCGAAGATCACGATGCCGACATTGTCGCTTTCGAGATTGAGCGCCATGCCTTTGACGCCGCTCTCGAACTCAACCATCTCGCCGGCCTGGACGTTGTCGAGGCCGTAGACGCGCGCGATGCCGTCGCCGACCGACAGCACCTGGCCGACTTCGGAGACCTCGGCCTCCTGGCCAAAATTCTTGATCTGATCCCTGAGGATTGCGGAAATTTCAGCGGCGCGGATGTCCATTAGCGAGCCTCTTTCATCGCGTGCTTGATCGAATTGAGCTTGGTGCGCAGCGAGGTATCGACCATGCGGCTACCGAGCTTGACGACGAGCCCGCCGATAATGGCGGGGTCAATTTTGATATTGAGATCGACGTTCTTGCCGCTGACCGATTTGAGCGCGGCGGCAAGCGCCGCCACATGTTCCGCCTTGAGCGGTTCGGCGACGGTGACTAGCGCTGTGGCTTCACCCTTGTGCGCGGCGACCAGTTCACGGAAAACCCGGATCATGTCGCGCACCGCGAACAGGCGGCGGTTCGACGTCACGAGCTTGAGGAACTTCGCGGCAAGCCCGCTTATGCCGGCGCGGTCAAGCACCGCGCTCAGCGCCTGGAGCTGGTCCTCGGCGGAAAAAGCCGGGCTGCGCACCAGCCGCAACAGGTCGGCGCTTTCGGCGACAAGCGCATCGAAGCGTTCGAGGTCCGCCTGCACCGCGTCGATCGCGTTCGTCTCGCTGGCGAGCCCGAACAAAGCGGTGGCGTAGCGGCCCGCCATGCCAGAAAACTTGCCGGAAACAATGGGTTCTTCAGTGGCCAAAATTCTGCTCGTTGGCTGCCGCTTCGGCGTTCTTGTGGAGCATTTCCGCAAGCCCCGCAACCGGACCGGATGGTCGGCAACAAGTCCTTGAAATCGAAACGGGACTTGGTTTTAGCGGGAACTGGTTGAGCGAGGCCTGGAATCTCGCCCGGCGCGGCCCCTGTACCGCACCTCGACGAAACCGCCGCGTTGCTAACATAGCGGCCATTGCGGTGCAACAACGCGGCGGCGCGGAAAACCGCCGTCTGCGAGACCGGTGCGGGCCCCGATCCCACAACCTTTGCTCTACGACGAAGGGCTGCCCGCCGCGTGCTGGCGGATGGCGTCGAGGAACACTTCCCCATATTGCTTAAGCTTGGCCTCGCCGACGCCGTGCACCAGGCTCATCTCGCTGGCATTTCGCGGCTTAAGCCGGACCATGTCGATCAGCGTCTTGTCGGCAAAAACGACGTAAGCCGCGACACGCTGTTCTTTGGCGAGCGCGGAGCGGCGCTTGCGCAGCGCCTCGAACAATTCCGGATCGCCCACGGCGCCGTCGGCGAGCGCCGCGGCATTGGCGCTTGAGCGCGCCGCTTTGTCGCCAGATTTGCGGCCGGCTTTGAGCGTATATTTGCGCAGCGTGATCTTGTCGGCGCCTTTGAGCACGCGGCGGCCGGCGTCGCTGACCGACCAGGTGCCGTAGCCTGTGACATCGAGCGTGATGACGCCGGCGCCGTTGAGCTGACGGAAGATCGAACGCCATTCCTGCACGCCGTATTCCTTGCCGACGCCGAAAGTCGGCAGTTTGTCGTGGCCAAATTTGACGATGGCGTCGCTCGCCTCGCCGATCAGAATTTTGGTCAGATGCTCGGTGCCGAAACGCGAACCGGTACGCACGATCGCCGACATCGCTTTCTGCGCCGCGATCGTGCCGTCGATCACCTCGGCACCGTCGCAGCAGAAATCGCAATGCCCGCACGGCTGCGTCGTCTCGCCAAAATAGGCGAGCAAGGTCTGCCGCCGGCAGCGCGGCGATTCGCACAGCGATACCAGCGCACTGAGCCGCTGGCGTTCGACGCGCTTCTGCTCATCCGACGCATCGCCGTCGTCGATCTGCAGCCGGCGCAAGCGGATGTCGCCCAGGCCGTAGAGCGTGAGCGTGTCGGCCGGCAATCCATCGCGGCCGGCGCGGCCGATCTCCTGGTAATAGCTTTCAATATTGGCCGGCATGTCAGCATGCAGGATGAAACGCACGTCGGGTTTATCGATGCCCATGCCGAAGGCGATTGTCGCCGCGATCACAACGCCGTCCTCTTGCAGGAAGACATCCTGATTGCGCGAGCGCGCCGCTGACTCCATGCCGGCGTGATAGGCCAAAGCCTTCACGCCCTCCTCGCGCAGATAATCGGCAATCTCCTCGGTCTTGCGCCGCGACGCGCAATAGACGATGCCGCTTTGGCCTTTGTGGTTCTTGACGAAATCGAGAATCTGCTTGCGGCCGCCGGCTTTGGCTTGCATCGCAAGCCGCAGATTGGGCCGGTCGAAGCCGTGCACGAACACCGCCGGCGGCTTGCCGAACAGCTTCTGTAGAATATCGGCGCGCGTTGCCGCGTCAGCAGTGGCCGTGAACGCGACTGTCTGCACGCCGCCAAGCGCTGAACTCAGCGCCTTTTGCACCGTGCCGAGCGCGGCATATTCGGGACGGAAGTCATGGCCCCATTGCGAAATGCAATGCGCCTCGTCGACCGCAAGCATCGTCGCTTGGGCGCGCTTGAGCAGGTCGAGTGTTTCGGGTTTCAACAGACGTTCCGGCGCGACATAGACGAGCCGCAACTCGCCCCGCGCGAGATCCTCGAGCACGATCTGATTTTCCACCGGATCGTTGGCGGAATTGAGCGCGGCGGCAGGAATGCCATAGCCGCGCAGCTGCGCCACCTGATTGCGCATCAGCGCGATCAAGGGCGACACCACGATGGTGAGGCCATTCCGAGCCAAAGCCGGGAGCTGGTAGCACAGCGACTTGCCGCTGCCGGTCGGCATCACCGCGAGCACATCGTGGCCGCCGAGGATCGCTTCGACGATCTCGGCCTGACCCGGCCGAAATGCCGAAAAACCGAAGGTTTTGCGAAGAATGTCCTGCGCCGCCACGAGGTCGGGCATCATTGAATTCCAAGGGTTCCAGATTCTAAGAGTTCCGGGTTGCCGGAGCCCGACCGTTCTACCTTCGTTCTCATTATTTGCCAAGGCGTTGGGCGGTGTTTTCAGCTCGGAAACCACGCAATTCCGGCCGCGCAATTTTGCGCAACCCAGCTTCCCCCGCGCCTTGCTTGCGGCGGCGGCTCCCCTGATGCACGGTCCGCCGCCAACGCGTACCGCCCTCATGCTCCTTGCCGGAAATCCTGCCGAACTCTCGGCCGGCCGCATCGTCAAAACGATGGGCGCGCTATGGCTTGCCGGCGTCGCCATGCGCATGACGATCCTCGCCATGCCGCCGATCATTCCGTTGGTGCACGCCGAATTGCGGATGACGGAGACTCAGGTCGGGCTTCTGGTCGGCCTGCCGCTGTTGCTGTTTGCGGTGGCCGCGATTCCGGGATCGCTCCTGATCGCGCGGATCGGGCCGAGCCGCGCCGTCGTCGCCGGTATGATGATCGCGGCGCTCTGCGGCGCCGCGCGCGGCCTAGCGATCGACGTGTGGACGCTGTATGCCGCATCGCTCGCGACCGGCTTCGGCGTCGCCATCATGCAGCCGAGCATGCCGGTGCTGGTGCGCGAATGGACGCCGAGCCGCATCGCGCTCGGCACCATCGCCTATACCAGCGGTATGATGATGGGCGCGACCTTTCCGCCGCTGCTCACATTGTCCTACATCCTGCCGCATGTCGGCGGTTCGTGGCGGCTCAATCTCGTGGCGTGGGCGGTGCCGGCGCTTCTGATCGCGCCGGTATTTTTGCTGTTAAGCCCGAAGCGCGGCAACAGCGTCACGCTGAAAACAGCGAGCGCATTATGGTGGCCCGATTTCAAAGATCCGGTGGTCTGGCTGCTCGGCCTCACCTTCGGCTGCAACAATAGTCCGTATTTTGCGATCAGCGCTTTTCTCGGCGACTATGTTGCCGACCGAGGCCGAGCCGATCTCTTGGGCCCGACCTTAACCTGGCTTAACGGATCGCAGATCGTCGCCCTTGTGTTTCTGTTCGCGCTGGCGGGCCGGCTGCAGCGGCGGGCTTGGCCGTTCTTGATCTTCGGCCCGGCTTTGCTTGTGGCAATGCTGGCGATAATCCTCGTGCCGACAGATCTCGCGCTCACCGGTGCCGCGGTGCTCATCGGTTTCGCAACGGCGATGACATTCACTCCGATCATGACTTTGGTGCCGATCCTCGCCAAACCCGCCGATGTCGGGCGCGCCGCCGCCGGCATGCTCACCATCGCCTATGCCTGCGCGATCGTGATTCCGACAATCTGCGGCGCGCTGTGGGATGCGACCGGAAAGCCTTGGATGGCGTTCGTACCGCTCTGCCTGTGCGCCGTGGCACTGACCGTGCTCGGCGCCATAGTGACGAAATATCCCGCCCCGGGTGAGGCATCCTCTATCTGATGCGATGTAATCTTTGGAACGACGGCAAAGGAAAATTCGACGATGGCCAAGTCAGCTAAAAAGAAACCCGCGACGCGCAAAGCCAAGACGCCGATGCTGCCGACCGATCGCCTGACCTATTCGCCGATCACGCAGCGGGCTCAACTCAAACTGCCGAGCGGCGCGCGTATGGCGATCTGGGTGATCGTCAATGTCGAGGAATGGGATCCGCTGCAGACCATGCCGCGCACGGTGATCACGCCGCCAGCCGGCGGCTCACCGATGCCGGACGTGCCGAACTGGGCCTGGCACGAATACGGCAATCGCGTCGGCTTCTGGCGCTTCATCAAGATTTTCGACGAGTTCTCGATCCCGGGCACCATCGCCATCAACGGCTCGGCGCTCGCCGCCTATCCGCAGATCGTGCAGGCCGCGGTCGAGCGCAATTGGGAATTCATCGGCCACGGTCTCACACAGCGTAACCTGCAAAAAGTGCCGAACGAGCGCGCCGATATCCGCAAAGTGCGCGACGTCATCCAAAAGGCAACCGGCAAGCCGCCGCGCGGCTGGCTCGGTCCGGGCCTCACCGAGACCTGGCAGACCCCCGACGTGCTGGCCGAGGAAGGCTACGATTATGTCGCCGACTGGGTGCTCGACGATCAGCCGGTGTGGCTGAAGACGCGCGGCAAGCCGATCCTCAACGTGCCCTATACGCAGGAATGTAACGACGTCGCCATGATGCTGATCCAGCATCACAAGGCCTCGGAATATTGCGAGCGCGCGCTCGACCAGTTCGAGCAGCTTTACGATGACGCAGCCGATACGCCGCGCATCATGGCGATGGCGGTGCATCCCTACATCATGGGCGCGCCGCACCGCGCCAAATATTTCCGCCGCATCTTCGAAACCATCCGCAAGAAATCCGACGTGCTGTTCTGGACCGGCGGCCAGATTGCCGATTGGTTCGTCGGCGCCGGTCCGAAAGCGCCGTGAACGTCACGCCGGAACATCCAAGTGTTAAAGCCCGCGCCGACGCCGACTTGGGCGCGCGGCTGATGCTGGCCATCTTGTGCTTCATCTGGGGCACGACCTGGCCGCTGATGAAAGTCGCGCTCAACGAAATCCCGCCGCTGAGCATGCGCGCGGTGGCGGCCGCGCTCGGCGCACTGACGCTTTATGCGCTCTGCCTGGCGATGCGACGGAGCTTACGGGTGCCGTCAGCCAAGGCCTTCGGCCACATCGTGGTTGCGTCCACCCTCAACATTACGGCCTTCAGCCTGTTCAGCGCCTTCGCCCAGCTTGCTGCCGCGACCTCGCGGGTGACCATCATTGCGTACACAATGCCGGTCTGGTCGGTCTTGCTGGCTTGGCCGTTTCTCGGCGAACGTCCGAGCCGGGCGCAGTGGATCGCGCTGATATTATGCGGGATCGGACTTTCAATTCTGATCTATCCGCTGACCGGAAGCGGCGTGCCGCTCGGTCTCGTGCTCGCGCTCGGGGTCGGACTGAGTTGGGCCGCCGGCACAGTCTATGTGAAATGGGCGCATATCGAGCTTGATCCGATGGCCCTCGCGAGCTGGCAAATGACGATCGCCTTTGTCGCACTGACGGTGTGTCTGTTCGCCGTCGACGGCCGACTTGAGCTTCACGGCCTCAGTGCGGGGGGCGCTTTCGCCACGGCCTGGACCGGCGTGCTCGGCAACGGCATTGGCTATGCGCTGTGGTTTCCGGCGGTGCGGCGGCTGCCCGCGGTGACGGCATCGCTCGGCGTGCTCGCGGTTCCGGTCGTCGGCATCGCCCAGTCGTCACTGATTCTCGGCGAGGTGCCGACCATGCCCGACGCGATCGGCTTCGCCTTGATCTTCGCTGCATCGGCTTGCGTGCTGCTGACGCCGAACAAAGTGACAGCGGTCGCTACGCCTTGATATCGCGTGCGAGTTCGGCGACTCGCGCCGTCGTCGCGCTTTGCGGATCGGCGAGCGCGTCGATCACGGTGAAATGGTTAGTGCCGGCGATTTCCTCGGACCGCGTCGTGGCGCCCGCCCGGCCCCAGACTTGCGCCAGCGTACGGCTCTGCCGCTTGAACTCGCTTGATTCGAGCCCGCCGCAGACCGCGTCGAAGCTGCGCCCGGGCTTGAGCGGCCAGTAGAGCGGCGAGACTTTGCGCGCCTCGGCCTCGTCGAGTTTCAGATCCTGATTGACGCTGATGCCGACGAGCGGGGTGAGATCGAACACGCCGGACACGGCATAGCCGGCCGGCACCAGATCGGCCGGCGCTTTCGGATAAAGCTGTGGCCAGTCGGTCGCCACCATGGCACCGGCGAGATGACCGCCGGCGGAATGGCCGATCAGAAGCATCGGGCGATTGTAGCGCTGCCACATGAAGGCGCAGGCGCGGCGGATCTGCGCAATGATGTCGGCGATTGCGACATTGGGGCACAAATCGTAGCCGGCGACGGCGACAAGAACGCCATGCGCGTTGAGGCCGCGCGCCATCTGGCTGAACATCGAGGCGTCGAGCGAACGCCACCAGCCGCCATGGACGAAGATCGCAAGCGGCGCCGCCTCGCCCGCCGCCGGAAAGAACAGATCGACGGCTTGCCGGGGCGTGTCGCCGTAGCACAGGCCAAGCTCGGCTCGCCCGGCTTTGAGCGCTTCGGCACGATAATCTTCGCCTTCGCGAATCCAGCGCGCGAAAATCTCCGGATGTTCGGGGACGCGGGCGCGATTGTCATATTCGGTTTCGTAATCGACGGTGGCCATCGGCGTCTCCGGCGGAGTCTTGTTCCCGCAACTTTGCGGCAATGCCGCCGCTCGAGCAAGTGGACGCCTGTCCCGTATTTGCGAGGAGCATAGCGACGAAGCAATCCAGTTCCCCGGCACCGAGCTGGATTGCTTTGCTACGCACGCAATGACGGCAAATTGCAGCATCGACAGCCAGTCAAAATCTGCTAGGTCAACACTATGAAAGTCGACGGCAAATCCATGCGCACGATCTGGCTCGAGCCGGACGGCTGGTCGGTCGGCGTGATCGATCAGACGGCGCTGCCGCATCGGTTGGTGACGGCGCGTCTGACCACGCTCGAAGAGGTCGCGCATGCGATCCGCGCCATGGTGATCCGCGGCGCGCCGCTGATCGGCGCCACCGCAGCTTACGGCGTTTGCCTCGCGCTGCATGCGGACGCGTCGGACGAAGCGCTGGACCACGCCACTGCGACACTGCTCGCGACGCGGCCGACTGCGATCAATCTGAAATGGGCGATCGACGAGATGGTGGCGACCGTGCGCAACCGGACGCGCGCCGAGCGCACGGCCGCCGCCTATAAGCGCGCTGCCCAGATCGCCGAAGAAGATATCGCCATCAACACGGCGATCGGACAAAACGGCCTGCCGCTCATCGAAGCCATCGCGCGGCGCAAGAACACCGGCGAGCGCGTCAATGTGCTCACGCACTGCAATGCCGGCTGGCTCGCGGCGGTCGATGTCGGCACCGCCACTGCGCCGATCTATACCGCGTTCGACAAAGGCATTCCCATTCACGTCTTCGCCGACGAAACGCGGCCACGTAATCAAGGCGCTTCCCTCACCGCATGGGAGCTCGGTCACCATGGTGTGCCGCATACGGTGATCGCCGACAATACCGGCGGCCATCTGATGCAGCACGGCCTGGTCGATCTGGTGATCGTCGGCACCGATCGCGTCACCAGGAACGGTGACGTCTGCAACAAGATCGGCACCTATTTGAAGGCGCTGGCCGCGCGCGACAATGATGTGCCGTTCTATGTGGCGCTGCCGTCGCCGACCATCGATTTCACCGTAGCCGACGGCGTAGCCGAGATTCCAATCGAGGAACGCGCCGCCGACGAAGTGGCGACCATGACCGGGCGCACCACGGACGGCCGCATCGAGACCGTGCGCATCGTGCCGGACGGCTCGCCGGTGGCGAATTACGGCTTCGACGTCACGCCGGCGCGCCTTATCACCGGGCTGATCACGGAACGTGGGGTGATAACGCCCTCGCGCGAGGGCTTGGCGGGGGCTTTCCCTGAGCGTGCAGGCGCGGCAGAATGAAACGCCGGGTTGCCGTTTATTGGGGGTCTGTGGCGTGCGTAAATTCGCGTGTCGTCCGCTGTCGAACCTGCCGTTACCGGGAATCCTTGCCATGAGCCTGACTTCGCTGACGCCGGCCATTTCGGGATCTGTGCCGATCGACGGCCGGCAATCGCCGACCGCTTTGGCGATCGCGCGCGGCACCGCGCGCTATCTGCATGCGCTCGGCTATTGCGTGGTCACCGAATTGCCGCTGCCGTCGGGCCGCCGCGCCGACCTCGTGGCGCTCGGCGGCGACGGCGAAATCATCATCGTCGAGATAAAATCGTCGGTCGCCGATTGTCGCGCCGATCAAAAATGGTCAGACTACCGGCTGCATTGCGACCGGCTGTTCTTCGCAACGATTGTCGATGTGCCGTGCGAGATTTTTCCGCCGGATGCCGGGCTGATCGTGGCCGACGCGTTCGGCGCGTCGATCATCTGCGAGGCGCCCGAGCACCGCCTGCCGGCGGCGACCCGCAAATCCGTGATGCTGCGCTTCGCGCATGCGGCGGCGCTGCGCTTGCAGGCACTGGCCGATCCGCAGGGACCTTATTCTGGAGAGAGTTCTTAATCGCGCTTACGCGGCGGCGACCGCGGCATGCGGCTGCGTTCTGATCCGTTCGAAGCTGTATTTGAGCATTTCCAGATCGACCGGCTTTGCGATCGATCCCCGGACATCCAGATTGAGCGACTTGGCGACTTCCAACGTCTCGCAGAACGTCGCCTCGTCGCAGCCGCTGATGATGACGATGGGCGACTTGCAGCCGATGCCGCGGAGATATTGCAGCATCTCGATGCCGCCGTGCTGGCCAAGCGACAGATCGAGGCTGATGCAGTCGAAGGCGTTTTCCAGCGCGAGCTTGGCGGCCTCTTCATAGATTCCGGCCCCGGCCGGAGCATAGCCCGCCTTGGCCGCGACGCGGCAGATGATCTTGCGGTGCAGATAATCGTCGTCGATGACGAGCAGGCGCGGCAGAGCGGAAACCTCCGCCGCCGCCTGCGGGGCTGCCGCCCGGACTCTCGCCGTTGCCTTGCACTGATCGCCCCGGGCCGAGCATGCGATCGCCATAAAACGAATATTCTTGCCCTTTGATAGCCACGCGCGGCACAAATTTGATTTAAACGGATCGGTAAAATTCTAATCGTCGGCGCGGCGGCGCACGCCGCTGCCCCGATGCGGTTGGCTGGTGGCATGCCCTTAAAGTAGCCGCGCCAGATACATTTTTATGCAATTGCAGTAATCCGAGCCGAGTGACGCCCCGTCAATCCACAAGCGCCGGCGCCAAAGGGCAACATAGCCGTTTTTCTTCACCAAAAAACTCGCCGCGGCTGCAGGCCGCGCCCGAAAAATTGGCAGTTGGCATGTCTATTGCTCAGGACCAGATCAGTTCTTCGATGACCGCAAAAAGGGGGTCCCGTGGCTTATCTCGTCCCTTCGGAATTCGTGACCAAGATGGTCGATGCCGGCGAATCCAAAATCTTCATGTCGACCAGAGACACGGTCGTGCGCGCTTACATGGCCGGCGCCATTCTGGCATTGGCGGCGTGGTTTGCCATCACCATCAACGTCAATACCGGCCAGCCGATCATCGGATCGCTTCTGTTCCCGGTCGGATTTTGCATGCTGTCCCTCTTGGGCTTCGATCTCTTGACCGGCGTATTCGTCCTGTCGCCCTTGGCCTGGCTCGACAAAAGGCCGGGCGTGACCATCGCGGGCGTTCTGAGAAATTGGGGCCTGGTTTTTATCGGCAACTTTGCCGGCGCTCTCACGGTGGCCTTCATGATGGCGTTCGTGACAACGTTCGCCTTCACGCAGCCCCCGGACAAGGTCGGCACCGTGATCGGAAGCATCGGCGAAAGTCGAACTCTCGGCTACGCGGCGCATGGCGCGGCCGGCATGGCGACGCTGTTCGTCCGCGGCATATTGTGCAACTGGATGGTCTCGACCGGCGTCGTCGGCGCCATGATATCGACGACGGTGCCCGGCAAGGTCATCGCGATGTGGATGCCGATCCTGGTGTTCTTCTACATGGTCTTTGAGCATTCCGTCGTGAACATGTTCCTATTCCCGGCGGGGTTGATGCTCCATGCCCCCTTCTCGATCTCGGACTATTTCATCTGGAACGAGATTCCGACGGTGTGCGGCAACCTGGTCGGCGGCATCGCCTTCACCGGCCTGACGCTCTACACCACCCACATCATGACCGCTCCCAAGCGCGCCGCCGCCATCAAGCGCGCCGCCTGATGGGATTTGCTATCGTGGAGCCTCAACCCCCGGGAGGGTTTGAGGCTCTTTTTTCGGTCTCCACATGTCGCGCCACCTTGCGATATCGATCGGGCAGCATTCCGATAAGGGCGGTAAGACGATTAATCAGGATTTTCACGGGGCCTTGATCCCGGAAGAACCGCTCCTGAGCCTGAAAGGCATCGCCATTGTCCTCGCGGACGGGATCAGCACAAGTGATGTCAGTGCAATCGCCAGCGAGTTGGCTGTCAAAAGCTTTTTGACCGATTATTACTGCACGCCGGATTCATGGTCCGTCAAAACCTCGGCGCAGCGAGTCATCGCGGCGGCAAACTCCTGGCTGCACGCGCAAAACGGCCAAAGCCAATACCTCTACGACAAAGACCGGGGCTATGTGTGCACGTTCAGCGCCATGGTCATCAAATCGACAACGGCGCACATTTTTCACATCGGTGACGCCCGCATCTATCGCGTCGGCGGCCACGGGCTCGAGCAACTTACCGAAGATCACCGCATCGTCATTTCGACCGAACAGAGCTACCTCGGCCGCGCCTTGGGGATCAATCCGCAAATCGAGATCGATTATCGACCGGTCAAAGTCGAAAAGGGCGACCTGTTTTTGCTGGCCACCGACGGCGTCTACGAGCATGTCAGCAGCCGCTTTGTCGTCGAAACGACAAATCGCAGCGCGCTCGAACTGGACACCGTCGCGAGAACCATCGTTGACGAGGCGAAGCGGCAGGGCAGTTCGGACAACCTCACCGTCCAGATCGTCAGAATCGACGACTTGCCGGACAGCGAAGGGAGCGAAATCGTCAGGCAGATCGCGGAGCTGCCTTGTCCTCCGTTATTGGAAGCACGAATGGTATTGGACGGGTATCAAATCGTCAGGGAAGTCCACGGCTCGAGCCGAAGCCACACCTACCTGGCCGTCGATACCGCAGATGGCGCGCTGGTCGCGCTCAAGATTCCGTCGATCGACTTGCGCGGCGACCCGGCCTACCTCGAACGATTCATGATGGAAGAATGGGTTGCCCGGCGCATCAACAACGCCCACGTTTTGAAACCGCACATCCAAGCGAGACCGCGAAATTACCTGTATGTCGTAACGGAGTTTGTCGACGGGCAAACTCTGACCCAGTGGATGATCGACAATCCGAAGCCTGGTCTCGAGACCGTTCGCGGGCTTGTCGAACAAATCGCCAAGGGCTTGCAGGCCTTCCATCGCATGGAGATGCTGCATCAGGATCTCAGGCCGGACAATATCATGATCGATGCCACCGGCACGGCGAAGATCATCGATTTTGGCGCGACGAGAATTTCCGGCATTGCCGATGATTCATCGTCCATGCCCGACGATGTTCTGGGGACGGAGCAGTACACGGCACCGGAATACTTCCTGGGTGAACGCGGAGCTTCACGCTCCGACATATTTTCCCTCGGGGTTATTGCCTATCAGATGCTGACCGGCCGGTTGCCCTACGGCACACAAGCGGCGAAAGCGCGGACGAAATCGCAGCAAAGAAGATTACGATACCAATCCGTGCTCGATGACAATCGAGAAATTCCCGCATGGATCGACGGGGCGCTCAAGAAAGCTGTCCATCCCGACCCATCCCAACGCTATGACGAATTATCCGAATTCATGTTCGATCTGCGTCACCCCAATCAAAGCCTCCTGGAATTGTCGCCAGCGCCGGTCTACGCGCGCAATCCGCTATTGCTCTGGAAACTCCTCTCCGCAGGTTTATTCGTTATTGTCGTGATTTTGCTGCTTATCCTGCGCGCCGGCCGCTAGACATGGATGCGATCCGGGACGCGGATAGCCGCGCGGCTATTTCGGCGCGCGCTTGGCGAGAATGCGCTGCAAGGTGCGGCGGTGCATGTTGAGACGGCGCGCGGTTTCTGAAACATTGCGGCCACACAATTCGTAGATGCGCTGGATGTGTTCCCAGCGCACGCGATCCGCCGACATCGGATTTTCCGGTGGCTCGATCTTTTTGTTGTCGAGCGCCAGCAGCGCCGCAACCACGTCGTCGGCGTCGACCGGCTTGGCGAGATAATCGACGGCGCCGAGCTTCACCGCGTTGACCGCCGTCGCGATATTGCCGTAGCCGGTGAGAATGATGGCGCGGGCTTCCGGGCGGCGCTTTTTCATCGCCGAAATCACGTCGAGCCCGTTGCCGTCGCCGAGCCGCATGTCGACCACCGCGAAAGCCGGCGCGGCCTTCTCGACCTGCATCAGTCCCTCGGCGACTGATTCAGCTGTCGTCACCAGAAAGCCGCGGCCTTCCATGGCGCGCGCGAGGCGCTGAAGAAACGATTTGTCGTCTTCGACAATGAGAAGCGAACGCTCGGCTGGAACCGGGGCGAGCGCGGCGTTGGACGCTGCACTGGACACGGTACTGGATGCTGCACTGGTCATGGCAAACTGCTCCATCAACGCAAATCTCCAAAGCACGTCGCCCGGTCCATAACACCTAAGAAGTTTGGACGGCGGGCTCAAGGGGCGGCGCCGCGATCGGCCGCTCGAAATCGACCCGGCTCCAGGTAACGGTAACGGTGGCGCCGTGCAGCGGCGGCGACTGATTGATCAGCGAAAGCTTGGCGCCAGACCGCTCCAGCAGCGTTTTGGCGATGAAAAAGCCCAGCCCGAGCCCGAACGCGGCATCGTCGTCGCCGTCGGGGCCGCGCGAGCCCGGCCTGCGGTGGGTGACATAGGGCGCGCCGATGCGGTCGACCACTTCGGGCGCGAAACCTGGTCCGTCATCGCTGATGACGATGCTGACCTCGTCCGCCGCCCAGTGCGCGAAAATCTCGACGCGGCTGTGGGCGAAATCGACCGCATTCTCGATCAGATTGCCGAGCCCGTAACGGATCGCCGGATTGCGCGCCCCGACCGGCTCGTCGGCGCGGTTGGGCGGATAAGTGACGCCGATCGAGACGCCGAAATTGCGGTGCGGCGCGACGGCTTCCTCGATCAACGCTGAGAGCTGCATGCGGTCAAACGGCTCGCCGGTCGGCAATTCGGTGATCTTGGCCAAAATCTCGCGGCAGCGCTGCGCCTGTTCGCGCAGCAGTTTCACGTCGTCGGCGTAAGGCGAATTGGCTTCGAGCGCGCGTTCGATTTCACGAATAACCACGGTGATCGTCGACAGCGGCGTACCGAGTTCGTGCGCCGCGGCGGCGGCAAGACCGTCGAGCTGCGACAGATGCTGCTCGCGCGCCAGGACCAATTCGGTCGCCGCCAGCGCATCGGAAAGCTGCCGTGCTTCTTCCGCGATCTGCCACGTGTAGACGCCGATATAGCCGATCGCCAATAGGATCGAGAGCCAGACGCCGACCATATAGATTTCCGGCAGTTCAAGCGGATCCTCGCTGTCCCACGGCAGATTGTAGTGCAGGAATACCAGCGCCGTGGCGCAGAACATCGCGAACATGCCGATCAACAGCGTCATGCGCGGCGGCAGCGCCGTCGCCGAGATCAGCACCGGACCAAGCAGCAAAAACGAGAACGGATTTTCCAGTCCGCCGGTGAGATAGAGCAGCGCGGTGAGTTCGGCGATGTCGAAGCCGAGGAGCCACGCCGCGCGATCCGGCTCGAGCCACTGCGTTTGATGAAAGCTCACGCGCAGCGCGACATTGAGCAGCGCCGCGAGCGCAATGACCGCGAGGCACGGCCAAATCGGCACCTCGAATTCGAGGCCGAAATGCACCATCAGAACGGCCGCGAACTGGCCGAGCACGGCGAGCCAGCGCAGCCGGACCAAAGTATCCAGCCGCACGTTCCGCGGGCGCTCGTTGGTAGGCGGCAAACCGAACATGTGATCCAGACCCGATCTGGCGTTCAATGTAGCGGCTGACGGGGCCATATCCAAAGCGCGCTTTTGCCGCTGGAGCCGGCTCCGGGAATGGACTGGCGCTTGCCGCGCCGTTGCGCGAAAATAACGGCAACAATGCCGTCTCGGGACAAACGACCCCGGCGCAAAAGCATCCTCAGGGAGTTGCCGCAATGGCTTATGAACTCGACCAATTCGTCGCGGATTGCCGTTCCATTCTCGCCCACGATCCCGGACCGCAAGGCCGCGAGGACGTGCGCACGCATCTCGAGCGGCTGCTGCAGAATCCGGATTTCGTCCGCCAGCATTGTGAAGAAGCGCCGCGCGGCCTGCATGTCCTCTACGAGGACCCCAAGCTCGGTTTTCAGATCCTCGCCCATATCAACGACAAGGCGCGCGTCTCGCCGCCGCATGATCACGGCGAGTTGTGGGCGATCTACGGCCAAGCCACCCATTACACCGAGATGACCGAATGGGAGCGCGAAGACGACGGCGGCGACCCGCAACACGCCAAGCTCAAGCCGGTGAAGAAATATCGCCTGATGCCCGGTGAGGCCGGCATCTATCAGGATGGCAAGATCCATTCGATCGATTATCCCGATTATGCCCGCTTCGTGCGCGTCACCGGGGCCAATCTCGACCGCATCGACCGCGTGCGCTTCGACTTAAAGACCGGCGAAGTAAAGCGGATGACGCCGCAACAGGCCACCTGATCGAAAGCTTTGAACGTGAGTCATTTCGTCAGCCCGCATGATCTCCGCGACATGATCGGCGGCGGCGGCGAGCTTGCGCTCGTCGACGTGCGCGAAGAATTGACGTTCTCGCAAAGCCATCTGCTCCTGGCGCGCTCGGTGCCATTGAGCCGTTTCGAATTGAAATTCCGCGCCTTGGTGCAGCGCCGCGCCACCCGCATCGTGCTGTGCGACGATAGTGACGGCCTTGCCGCACGCGCCGCGGCGATCCTGGCGCGCAACGGCTACACGGACGTAAGCATTCTCTCGGGCGGCGTCGCCGCTTGGGGCGCCGCCGGCTTTGAGCTGTTCTCCGGTGTGTTCGTGCCGAGCAAGGCGTTTGGCGAATATGTCGAGCACACTGACGGCACGCCGAACATCACCGCGCCCGAGCTTGAGCAATTGATCCGCGACGGCGCCGACCTCGTCGTGCTCGACAGCCGGCCGCCGGACGAATATTCGCGGGTCTCGATCCCGACCTCGACCAACGTGCCCGGCGCCGAATTGGTGCTGCGCGCGCGCGAGATCGCGCCGTCGCCGCAGACAACGGTGGTCGTCAATTGCGCCGGCCGCACCCGCAGCATTATCGGCGCGCAATCGCTGATCAATGCCGGCCTGCCGAATAAAGTCATGGCGCTGCGCAACGGCACGATGGGCTGGAGCCTTGCCGGATTCACGCCCGACAGCGGGAAAAATCGTCGCGCGCCTGACGTTTCGCCGCAGACGCTCGATTGGGCGAAGCAGGCGGCGCAACGCGTGGCGCAGAGCTGCGGCGTGAAATCCATCGATCGATCGGTGCTCGACGCCTGGCGCAAGGACGATCGGCGCACGCTCTACGTCTTCGACGTGCGCGATCCGGACGAATACGAAGCCGGCCATGTGCCCGGCGCCATTTCGGCGCCCGGCGGCCAGCTCGTGCAGGCGACCGATCAATTCGTCGGCGTGTTCGGCGCGCGCATCGTGCTGGTCGACGATGCCGAAGTGCGCGCGGCGATGACCGGATCGTGGCTGCGGCAGATGGGTTATGCCGACGTCTTTATGCTGGCCGATAAGGGAACCGAAACCGGCTGGCCGGCGCCGCCGCTGCTGGAAGCTGAAATGCCGCGGGGCGCGGCGATCGATTGCGCCGGGTTGCGCGACCTTCTCGCGCGCAAATTAGCGACCGTCGTCGATCTTTCGCTCAGCCGCGACTATCTCCGCGAGCACATTCCCGGCGCCTGGTTCGCGATCAGGACGAGGCTCGCGCGGGCGTTCAAAAAGATTCCGTCCGATAGCACACTTGTCCTCACATCCGAGGACGGCGCGCTGGCGAGCATGGCGGTGGTCGAGGCCAGAGCTCTGACCAATGAACCGGTGCGCTATCTCTGTGGGGGTAATGCCGCGTGGCGCGCGGCCGGGCAGGCGTTCTCGGCCGACGCCAAGATGGCCGACGAGGCCGTCGATCAATGGCGCAAGCCCTATGAGCGGTCAGGCAATAGCAAAGCGATGATGCAGGAATATCTCGATTGGGAAGTCGATCTGTTGCCGCGCATCAAGCGCGACGGCTCGCTGCAATTCGACCGGTTCAGGCCGCGGCTTCCAGCAGAAGCTCGGTGAGGCGCTCGGGCGCATCGACCATCACATCGTGACCGCTCGGCACGTCGTGCAGGCGCCACGACGGATCGGATTTCACCGCGGCGACGGCGCGATCAAAACCCGGATTGGCATAGTTCTTGGCGCGGATATAGGTCTTACGCGCGATCTCGTCGCGGGCACCGGTGAGCGCGATCTTATGGGTGAAGGTTCCGATCGGCTGCGGCGTGCAGAGACTGTCCACCCACGCGCGATCGGCCTCGTTGACGCCGAAAAATCTCCGAGCGGGCCGCTCGCGTGCGCGCGGATCGCGTCCTGGACGGCCGTGCTGGTCAGGTTTTGCGTCGTGTCGCCGTCGTTCGGCAGAAAAGCGTCGAGGAAGACGATCGAGCGGATTGCGGCAGCCATCCGTTCGGCAACGCCAGAAATAACGAAGCCGCCGTAGGAATGGCCGCACAGCACGACATCGGTGAGCCGTTCCCATTTCATCACATTGACGATGTCGGTGATGTGGGTGCCGATGTCGATGCGAAGGTCGTTATCTTGGTGCAGGAGATGCGAGCGCTCGCCAAGCCCGGTCAATGTCGGCGTGAATACCTTATGGCCACGTTCGCGAAGCCGGTCGGCGACGCGTTGCCAGCACCAGCCGCCGTGCCAAGCGCCGTGAACAAGTACAAATGTGTAAGCCATCAACTCCCCCCGGCTTGCACGCGATTAAGGTTGCCAAGCCCCTTCGGCGACACTCGGCTCATCTGCGCCATGGCGGGCCCGCTCGATGACCTTGAACAAGGCCCGCAATGCTTCCGTCACACCCTCTCCGCTGACGGCGGAAATCACCAGCGGCGTCTTCTTTGCCGCGCGCTTAAGGCGCGCCACTTGTTGTTTGACGTCGTCGGCGCTCAACGCGTCGGCTTTGTTGAGTGCGACGATCTCCGGCTTGTTGATCAGTTCGTGCCCGTAAGCCGAAAGCTCGGCCCGCACCGTCTTATAAGCCGCGCCGGCATCCTCGGACGTTCCGTCGATGAGATGCAGCAGCACGCGGCAGCGTTCGACATGACCAAGAAAGCGGTCGCCGAGACCGACGCCTTCATGCGCACCTTCGATCAGTCCGGGAAGATCCGCCAGTACGAATTCGCGGCCGTCGACGTCGACCACGCCGAGCTGGGGATGCAGCGTGGTGAACGGATAATCGGCGATCTTTGGCTTGGCCGCGCTGACGGCGGCGAGGAACGTCGATTTGCCAGCGTTGGGCAAGCCAACAAGTCCGGCATCGGCAATAAGCTTCAGCCGGAGCCGGATCGTGAGCACGATACCGGGTTGGCCAGGATTTGCACGGCGGGGCGAACGGTTGACCGAGCTTTTGAAATACGCGTTGCCGAAACCGCCATTGCCGCCGCGCGCCAGAACGATGCGCTGGCCGGCCTCGGTCAGGTCGGCGAGCAGCGTTTCGCCGTCCTCTTCGTAGATCTGGGTGCCGACCGGAATTTTCAGCACGGCGTCGGGGCCATTGGCGCCGTGGCGATCCTTGCCCATGCCGCCGCCGCCGTTCTTGGCGGTGAAATGCTGCTGGTAGCGGTAATCGATCAGCGTATTGAGGCCGTCGACCGCGATCGCAATCACATCGCCGCCCTTGCCGCCGTCGCCGCCGTTGGGGCCGCCGAATTCAATAAACTTTTCGCGCCGGAACGATATGCAGCCGTTGCCGCCGTCGCCGGAGCGGATATAGACCTTGGCCTCGTCGAGAAATTTCATGGTTCAACTTCGTAGAGCGCTGGGGCCGCCCGCACAATCGTTAATCGCGGCCATTAATCGTGACGATGGCCGCTCTCCCTCGCCTGATATAGTGTGGAAATTCGAAATTGCGGCCGGCTGTTTTAACCGGATTTTAGGCGGAGAATCTCGGGCGTGCTGAGTGTTTTGAAGCTTGCGGCAAGCGCCGCGGTGTGGCGGACGACACCCGAGCCGCCGCTGGTCAGACTGCGCGTTCTCTTAGGCGTCTCCATTCTTACAGCCGCCGTCCGCCTGTTGCTGCAATCGGCGGCGGCCTTTCCGTCGCACGCGTTCAATCCTTACGGCCTCAATGCGGTCGTTGCCTGGATCGCGCTTGAGCTTGCCGTCGCCGCTTTGTTCGTGCGTCCCGGCGCGCGCGTCACCGCGCTGTCGGCCATGTTCATGTTCTCGATCGTGGCCGATCTTGTGACCGCGGCGATCAGATTGGGCTTCCCGCTGATCGCGCCGGACATGGCGGAGGGTCCGGTGTGGACGAGCCCCATCACCGGGGTGGTGATCTTTGTCGTCGCCGTCGGCTGGTGGGTCGGCGCCATGGCCTGCGTCATCGGCAGCCTCGAGCCGCACCCGCGGCTGCGTGCGCTCGGCCTGGCTGCCGCGATGTGGGTGGCGTTGTTCGCGGCGAATGCACTGATACCGCATACGCCGGTTTTCGTGCCGCCCGACTTCGATATGCGCAACGCCAATTGGTGGGAAGTCGCGCATGTCTATTATCAGGAAAAATATGGCGAGCCGGACGTGCCGCCGCAGGTCGCGCAACTCGAGAAGGCGCAGCCGGAATTGCTCAAGGCCGAGATTGCCCGCCTCGCGCCGCGCAAAGACGCGACCAATGTCTACGCGCTCGGTATTGCCGGTTGGGCGGAGCAGGACGTGTTCATCAAGGAGCTCGATGGCGCATTGGGATCCCTCGCCAGCGTGCTGCCGATCAAGGATCGGGTCGTCAGACTGATCAACAATCGCGCAACGCTCGACACCGTGCCGCTCGCCAATCCGCGGAATTTCGTCGCCGCCATACGCGCGATCGGCGGGGTCATGAACAAGGACAAGGACGTCCTTGTCCTGTTCATGACATCGCACGGCGAGCAGACCGGATTCGCGCTGCAATTGCCCGGCAAGATGATCGAACTGAAGCCGCAGGAGGTCGTCGCCGCGCTCGACGGCGAAGGCATCAAAAATCGCGTGGTGATCGTGTCGGCCTGCTTTTCCGGAATTTTCCTGCCGCCGCTCGCCAACGATGACACCATTGTGCTGACCGCATCCGACGCGACGCATACGTCATTCGGCTGTGCGCCGGAGCGCGACTGGACCTATTTCGGCGATGCGTTCTTCCGGCAAAGCCTGCATCCCGGCACGGATTTCGGCGGCGCGTTTCAACACGCCCGCGTTCTGATCCAGGGCTGGGAAATGATGGATCACGATGCGCCGTCGAATCCGCAGGCGCATTTCGGCCCGGCGCTGGTCGACAAGCTGCAGCCGTTTTTCGCCGCCGCGCAAACCGCCGGGAAGTGACTCCTGCCCGTGAGTTCCTGCCCGGCAAGCTTGTCGATCACGCCACCTGCTTCCCCCGGCCCCAGGCCTTGAGCGAGGCCCACAGGCCGCGATCAAGGCGGAAGCGGTCGAGCGGCGCCGAGGACTTTATGGCGCGGATGCGGTAAAGGCCGACGCCAGTCCATTGGAAGCCGCACTTTTCCAACACCCGGCGCGAGGCCGGATTGCTGACGCGCGCGCCGGCATCGAGCGTGTCGTGGTTTAGATCGCCGAAGGCATGATCGATCACCGCGCGCACTGCTTCGGTGGCGTAGCCTTGCCCCCAATGCGGCACGCCGAGCCAATAGCCGATCTCGGGCCTGCCCTCGCGCGGCTCGACACCGCACATGCCGATGGTTTCGCCGTTGCGCAGAATAGCGAATGTCGCTTCGCCGTCTTGGCGATTGACCGCCGCGATGAATTGCTCGGCGTCTTCGCCGCGATAGGGATGCGGAATGCGCGCGGTATTCTCGGCAACGCGGCGCTCGTCGGCGAGACGGACAATGGCTTTGATGTCAGCGTGACGCGGCGCGCGCAACGTCAAACGCTCGGTCTCGAGAACGGGGATGCAACGCTCTTTGCGGCGCGGCGCGGCGCTTTGCGCCTTAGTGCCGTGTAGCGAAGTATCTTGCAGCGAAGTGCCTTGTAGCGAAGTGCCTTGGGTCGACAGAGTCATCGCCTGGGCTCCTGTAGAAAAACCGAAAGGGGGAGCCGGCATCCCGGTCTCCCCCTGAATCGGAGCCCATTGGGTCCGCCGGTTCGACTGGATGCCGGCAGACCTCATATGATCCACCGTGTTACTGGGCAGTTGCCTCGGTCATCGGAAGTACCGATACGAAGATGCGGCCCTTGGCTTTGGCGCGGAACTCTACTTTGCCGTCGATCAACGCAAACAACGTGTGGTCCTTGCCCAGCCCGACATTGCGGCCCGGGTGCCATTTGGTGCCGCGCTGACGCGCGATGATGTTGCCGGCGACCACGGATTCACCGCCGAAAATCTTCAGCCCCAAACGTTGGCCTGCCGAGTCGCGGCCGTTGCGTGAGGAGCCGCCTGCTTTTTTGTGTGCCATTGCTGGCCTCCGAAACTCTCTAACTAGTGGTTATACCGGATTCGTGACAGAAGCATCACTTTCCAAAATCACTTCTTTTTGCCTTTGGCCGCCGCAGTTTTGCCTTTTGCAGCGGTCTTGGCAGCAGCCTTCGCAGCAGCCTTGGCGCGCGGCTTTTTGGCCGGAGCGTCCCCGGCCTCGGCAGCGTCCGCTGCTGCCGCAACGGGCTTCGGCTCGCGCTTTGGCCTGGGCTTTGCTTCCTTGCTCGCCTTCTGACCGTCGGTCAGAATCTCGGTGATGCGCAGAAGCGTGAATTCCTGGCGGTGGCCGATCTTACGGCGCGAATTCTTACGCCGGCGTTTCTTGAACGCGATGATCTTCGACCCGCGCCCTTGGTCGAGCACTTCGGCTGCGACCGTTGCGCCGGCGACGATCGGAGCACCGAGCTTCACGCTGTCGCCGCCGACGACCAGAACCTCGCCGAATTCGACGATTTCACCGGGTTCGCCCTTGATCTTATCGACCTTGAGCACATCCTCGGTGGCAACCCGGTATTGCTTGCCACCGGTTTTAAAGACCGCGAACATCTTTCTGTCCTCGTGTTCGGATTCCGATGCTCGGATTTTGCGGTCCGGATCGGCTTCTTTCAGTCGATTCTGCTGATAGTTAGCGGCGTGATGCCCGACCTAAGCCAGACCACAGGCGCGCTGACCGGCGCTCTTATGACGGTCCCATAACGCCCTGTCAAGAAATGGAAAACGACCTTAGCCGGAAGCCTTTGCGCCGGGAGACTTAATTCAGGAGGGGCCACCGGCGGCGATCACTTCACATTGGTGACTTTGAGAGCGTTGAACTTCCACGTGTCCACTTTGTCGGCGGACTCGGCGTAGAGGCCGATCAGGGTCGCTGCGCCGGGCGACTGGGCGCGCAGCGTCGCCCCGGGCTTGCCGTTGATTTCCACCGCGAGTGCCTGGCCCTTGATGGTCAGCCGCAGCGTATTGGGCTTGTTGACACCTTGCGCGATGGCGTCGGATTGCGTCCAATCGAGCGGCGCGTTGACCCAGGCGCCGTCGATCAAGCGGCCGATCTTGTAATAGCCGTTGGTTGCGAGCAGGAGAAAATAGGCGTTGCGGTAGTCCTGCGCCCAGAACACCAGGCCGCCCGCTGAGGCTTCCGGCTTGCCGATATCGAGAGCCGTCACCGTGACGCAGATATCGGCATCGTCGAACAGGAACGCATTATCGAGCGCCTTGTAGCCGCGCTGATTATCGGCCTTGACGGTGGCCGCGCCGTCCTTGATCGCGAAATTATTGTTCTGCGCGCCCCACGATGCGTCGGCCGCGGAGAAATCCTCGGCGAGCAGAACCTTGTCGCCCTGACAGGCGAAGCCTCGATCCACAGTCGAGACGATCAGCGGCGCGACGAAGAGAGCAATGGCAATGGTCGGGCGGCGCATTAACTTCACCTGATTCTTGGGGGTCGATATTCCGCAGACACTCGATTACCGTCAAGATAATGGCCAGCAAAACGGCTGAAGACCGCGGGAAAACCAGGGAGAACGCAGTCATGGCCGGGCCGAAGACGACGACGATGAATTTGTCGCGGCGCGCGCTCCTCACCGCCGCCCTGCCGGCGTTCGCGATCCCACTCGCGATCCCTGCGGCGCGCGCCCAAAGCGCCGGCCAGGATGCCGAAACTTATCCCGACCACCAGGTTACATTCATCGTGCCGTTCGCGCCGGCCGGCAGCACCGACACGCTGGCGCGGCTACTCGCCGAACGGCTGCAACAGCGGCTCGGCAAGCCTTTTGTCGTCGAGAACCGGCCCGGCGCCGGCACGGTGCTCGCCACCAATTTCGTCGCCAAGTCTCCGGCCGACGGCTACACGATCATGATGGCGGTGTCGTCACTTGCGATCGACGCGACGCTTTACAAGTCGCTGCCCTACGATCCGGCAAAAGACCTGGCGCTGGTTGCGCTCGTGGCAACGGTGCCATTCGTTCTCGTGGTCAATCCGTCGCTGCCGGTTTACGACGTCGCCGACCTGATCAAGCTCGCCAAGGAAAGACCGTTGAGTTACGGCTCCGGCGGGATTGGCGCCTTCCATCATCTCGCCGCCGCGCTGTTTTCCACCATGGCCGGCATCAAGATGCAGCACGTGCCTTACCGCGGCACGGCGCCGGCGCTCAACGATCTGATGGGCGGCTACATTCAATTGATGTTCAGCGACATGAGCACCGCCTTGCCGCTGATCAATGCCGGAAAAATTCGCGCGCTCGCGGTGACGACCAAGCAACAGGTCGCGGCGCTGCCGGACATTCCCCCGCTCAGCGAAGCCGGTGTGCCGGGCTACGACGCCGCCGCCTGGCAGGGCGTGATCGCGCCCGCGCAGACGCCGGAGCTGGTGCTGGCAAAGCTCAATTCCGAGATCAATGCCATCATCGGCGCCGACGATATCCGCGCCCGCATGAAGGGGCTCGGCCTGATTCCGATTGGCAAGGGTTCGGTGCCTGAGCTGAAGACATTTTTGCAATCCGAGATCGTACGCTGGGGCAAGGTCGTCACCGATGCGGGCATCGCCGGGACGGAGTGATGGGCCTGATCCCCCCCGCTGTTCCGGCTTTTCCCGATGGCGTAGGATGACGCAAAGGCGCGCTTTCGAGCGCGACGATAACGCCGCGAGTTACCGTGCATAGCCCGACAAGTATCGAAACATCCTGGCCGGACGCGATTTACGCGCAGTTCCGCCGCGTCGGTGTCCGGCAGGTCGGCTATGTGCCGGATGCCGGGCACAGCCGGCTCATCACCTTATGCCAGGACGATCCGAACGTCGCCGACGTGGTGCTGACCACGGAGGAGGAAGGCATCGGCCTCGTCGCCGGCGCCGCGCTTGGCGGGCAGCGCGCGGCGCTGCTCATGCAATCGAGCGGCGTCGGCAATTGCATCAATATGTTTTCGCTGCTGCGCAATTGCGGCTTCGGCTGCGTCGTGCTGGTGACGATGCGCGGCGAGTTCGGCGAATTCAATCCGTGGCAAGTGCCGATGGGGTCGATCACCGAAGACGTGCTCAAGCTCGCGGGCTTTCTCACCTACCGGATCGACAGCCCGGACGACGTCGACGATATCGTCGGCGCCGGCTGCGACATGGCGTTCGACGGCGATCTGCAAGTCGCGATCCTGCTGTCGCAACGGCTGATCGGCCGCAAGCAATGGACGCGATGATGCTCGACCGCCGCGACTTCGTGCGTGAGCTCCTCGTCGATCGCGGCGAGCTTCTGGTCGTCACCGGGCTTGGCTCGGCGACCTACGATGCCGCGGCCGCCGGCGACCATCCGCTGACCTTTTATCTTTGGGGCGCGATGGGCGGCGCCTTGATGATCGGGCTCGGGCTGGCGCTGGCGCGGCCCGACCGCCGGGTCGCCGTGATCACCGGCGACGGCGATTTCCTCATGGGCCTCGGCAGCCTCGCCACGATCGGCGTCAAGCAGCCGAACAACCTCGCCATCGTCGTCCTCGACAACGCGCATTATGGCGAAACCGGCATGCAGGCGAGCGCGACGCAATCCGGCATCGACCCGGTCGCTGCGGCTTTGGCTTGCCGGTTCAAGCAGGCGCGCGCGGTTTCACGCATCGAAGAGGCCGCCGAGGTGCGCGCGCTCCTTCACTCCGGCGCGGGTCCGCTCTTGGTCAATGCGCGCATCAAGTCCGAGGATACGCCGCGCGTCCTGCCGCTGCGCGACGGCCACGCGATCAAGCAGCGCTTCATCGATGCGTTAAATGTTTAACGAATGCGGCTGTCATTGAAGCCGACATCGGCGCCGTCTTTGACGGGAAACAGCCGCGCCTTCGGGCTTTTCATTCGGTCGCAATAGCCGGGCTGGGTTGTTTCATCGGCCAAAACCAAGGTCGCGGCATCGCGCGCTAACTTCGGAAATTCGTCAGCGGTCTTGAAACGGCCGCTGACCATCTTGCCGTCGGCTTCGAAGTCGCAATGGCTTTTCCAATCGCCGGTTTCCCACTTGTGTCCGGCGGCTTGCAGCATGCCGGGTTTGTCCTTGTCCGGCGCGATCGCGAGCATGGCGACATGGCCGACCCAAAGGCCGCCTTCGCCTTGGCGCTTCTCGTCGAGGTTCTTCAACATCGCGAGGCGCTCTTTGAGGCGAAGTCTGAGCTCCTGGCGCGCGCCGTCCGTGTCGTGGGCGTAATAATATCGCTTGTCCCAGGCGGCGTGAACCTGCGAGTCGTAAGCGTCCCTGTTGTCCGCGACCCAAGCGCGCTCATCGTCGCGCAGATAATCGGCGCTCTTTGCGTCGAGGCGGTGCATCGCGTCGCTATAGGCGCCGGCAATCGCGACGTCTTTCTCCGCAAGCTCCGGATCGGCGCAGATTTCCTGCTCGTCGGAATTCTTGGCGGTTGCGCAATTGAATGACGGCGCGGTCATCTGCGGCGGCGTATTCGATGCCGCGGTGGTCGAAGCGCCGGCACCCGGGAAATAGGAGGCCGTGAGATTTTCCACGTGATCGCAGGCGTTGTTATCAAGATCGTGCGCGATCACAATGCGCAGCGTATTGGCTTGCTGGCGCGCGCGCAGTGTGATCGGCGAATCCGGCGCAATCGCCGGCAGACCCTTGCCGTCGTCGATGACCGCGGCCGGACCGGCGAGCCAACCGTCGTCACCGGGCTTGATGTCCGCCGCGAGCGCACACGTTAAGCGCTCGCCACCATCCCAATAGAGCACATTGGTGCGAACTTCGACGTGAATGAGACCGCCGGGGCGTGCTGTGACCTCCACGGTCCCCAAAGCATTGCTCCATTCGCCGACAACGCCGTCGGCACGACTCGCCATGTGGTCGAGCATGGCAAGGCGCTGCTGCAAAACTGCAATGATGTGTTGCCGTCCCGGATCGTCGGCGCCTTTGAATTGCGCATATTGGCCGCCGGCGATCTCCACCAGCCAATCCCGATCGCGCCGCAGCAGCATGGCGGTCACCGGATCGACGGCGTGTTGCGCGCGCGTGAAGCTTGCATCGACGGCCCGGTCGAGTCGCATCAATTCCGCATCGTGGCAGATTGCGGTGAATTGGTCGGCGTTCTTTTCTGTGCAATCGAACGCTGCCGGAGCAGCGCTCGGCATCAGGACAGCGAGAACAGGCATGAAGATCAGAAACCGGAATAGACGCATCGCGCGCTCGCAAATACTGTAGGCTTTGAATTCACATCTCACCAGAAGATATGCCGCACTCGACACCGTTCATACGCGACCCGCTCCCGGCCGACGAGACGGCGTGGCGGAAGCTGTGGTCCGGATACAATGCATTCTACGAGACCGCCGTGCCAGAGGCCGTCACGGCGCGGACCTGGCAGCGGATTCTCGATCCCGCTTCACCCATTTTTGCCCGCCTCGCCGTCGTCGATGACACCGTCGCCGGATTCAGCGTCAGTATTCTCCATGAAGGAACGTGGATGATCGCCCCGATCTGCTATCTGGAGGATCTGTTCGTCGCGCCCAAATTTCGCGGGCATGGCCTGGGCCGGATGCTGATCGCGGATCTGGTGGAACGCGCCGAGGCGAAAGGATGGTCGCGGCTCTATTGGCACACGCGCGAAAGCAATCCGGCGCGGCGGCTCTATGACGAGTTCGGCAAGGCCGACGATTTTGTCCGCTACCGGATAAACTTCCCCGATAACACTATGCGCTGAACCGCGCCCGATAGTCCTGCGGCGTGGCCGCGAGCAGCCGGCCGAAGCTGCGGCGCAATGTTTCCTCCGAGCCGAAACCGCAACGCTCGGCAATGCGCTTTACCGGCAGCCGCGTGTCGGACAGAAGCCGGCGCGCCGCTTCGACCCGCAACCGCTCGACGGCGCGCGCCGGCGTTAGGCCCGTCGCCTCCGCATAATGCCGGCTGAAGCTGCGCTCGCTCATGCCGGCCTTGTGCGCCAGCGCCGGCAGCGAAAGATCGCCGCCCAGCCGCCCGGTCATCCAAGTATGCAAGGCACCGAACCTGTCCTCGGCACTCTGCAGGGAAAGGACGGTGCTGAACTGCGCCTGGCCGCCGGGGCGCTTGAGGAACATTACCAGGTGACGCGCGACGGCGAGCGAGAGCGCACGTCCGACGTCCTCCTCGACCAGCGCCAGCGCCAGATCGATGGCCGCCGTCACGCCCGCCGACGTCCAGACCGCGCCGTCGCGGACGTAGATCGGATCCGGCTCGACGCGAATGTTCGGGTAGCGGCGGCCGAGTTCGGCGCAATGCATCCAGTGCGTGGCCGCGCGCCGTCCCGTCAGCAAACCCGCCGCGCCGAGAAGAAATGCGCCGGTGCAGACCGAGGCGACACGCCGCGCGCGCGCGGCCCGTTTGCGCAACCAATTCAGCACCACAGGATTTTCTGCGGCGGCATGAACGCCGGGGCCGCCGGCCACCAATAGCGTGTCGACAGCCGACCGCACCTGCGGCAGCGGCGCGGCCACGAGCCCCAACCCGGCCGAGGCAGTCACGAGCGGAGCATCGGCGGACACGACCCGCGGCGCGTAGAGCGGCCCATCGCCGTGCGCAGCCGCAAGTTCGTTCGCGGTAGCAAACACCTGCAGCGGTCCGGCGACGTCGAGGAGCTGCACCGCCGGATAAGCGAGGATTTCGACAGTGCGCGGCTTTGGCTGAAAACGAGGGTTCTTTGGCATTCTCGCCATAGCCTGCCACTCTAAATTCGGTGTGTCTACTGCCACTCAGCCAGGAGGCCTCTCGTCGAGGCGGCACATCATGATCGCGCCGGACCCGCATCTTCAGATCGGATCGCTGATATTCGACAGGCTCGACCAGATCGACCTCACCGGACCGTTCGAGGTTTTCAGCCGCATTCCCAATTCCACCTATCGGATTTACGGCAAGAGCACCGCGCCGCTGCGCGATTTGCGCGGCTTGCGGATGATGGCCGACGCGACGCTTGCGGAAGCGCCGCAGCTTGATCTCGTGCACATTCCCGGCGGCTTCGGCCAGGAGGCGGTAATGGACGACGAAGAAATTCTCGGCTGGGTTCGGCGGCAGGCCGCCGGCGCGCGCTGCGTGTTTTCGGTCTGCACCGGCGCGCTGATCTGCGGCGCCGCCGGGCTGCTGCAGGGACGCCGCGCCACCACGCATTGGGCCTCGATGGATCTGCTGCCCTATTTCGGCGCCACGCCGGTGAACGCGCGCGTGGTCACCGACGGCAATATGGTCTTCGCCGCCGGCGTCACCTCCGGCATCGACGGCGCGCTGCGGGTCGCCGCCGATCTGCGCGGTGATGAGATGGCGCAGGGCATTCAGCTTGCCATCGCTTATGCGCCGGAACCGCCCTTCGATAGCGGGACGCCTGAAACCGCGCCGCCCGCCGTGCTGGCGCGCGCAAAGGAATCGATGCGCCAGATTACGGAGCAGCGCGAGCAGACTGCGCGCCGCATCGCCGCGCGTCTTGGCCTCGCCGCTGCTTGATGGAGCGCCAGAGGTAAAGACTAAGCCTTGGCCGCGCGTTTCACCGCTTCGATGATTTCCGGATAAGCGGCGCAGCGGCAGAGATTGCCGGCGAGATACTGCTTGATGTCGTCGTCGCTCGGATCGGGATTTTCTTTGAGTAATTGATGCGTCATCAGCACGAAGCCCGGCGTGCAGAAGCCGCACTGGAACGCGCCGCAATCGATGAAGGCCTGCTGCACTTTGGACAGCACGCCGTCGGCATCGAGATGCTCGACGGTCGAGACAGTCTTGCCGTCGACCCAGACGCCAAAATAGAGGCAGCCGGACACCGCGACGTCGTCGACCAGCACGGTGCAGCAGCCACACAGGCCCTGGCCGCAGCTCTCTCGCGCGCCGAGGAAATCGAACCGCTGCAGCAATTCGACCAGATTGCGGTGCGGCTCGATTGTCGTCGACACCGCTTCGCCGTTCAACGTGAAATTGATGACTTGCATGCTCATCGTTGGTCCACTCATTCGTCGTCCAGCGGGCGGCCTTCCTTGGCGCGCAAGGCGCGCAGCACCGCTTCGGCCGTGATCGGCAATTCCATGATGCGGACGCCCACGGCGTCGTGAATCGCGTTGGCAATGGCAGGCGACACGCCGAACGTACCGGACTCGCCGAGCCCCTTGGCGCCGAACGGGCCGGAATGCTGTTCGGCCGTGACCAGTTCGCATTCCATCGGCGGACCGTCGCCGATGCCGGGGATTTTGTAATCGGCGAGCGAGGCATTGGTGACCTGGCCGCCGTCGAGCAGCATCGCTTCCGACATAGAAAAACCGAGCTGCATGATCGCGGCACCGGACAGCTGCGTCTTGGCGACGGCGGGATTGATCGGCTTGCCGCAATCGGCGGCACTGACCAGCCGCAGAATGCGCACATGCCCGGTCTCGGTATCGACCTCGACTTCGGCGCCGGCGCCGCCGACCATCCAGAACGGCGTGACGTTCTCCGACAGGCCTTTGGCGTCTGGCGGGCTATAGGTCGGCAGAAAGGTCGCGGCGCCGATCACATTGCCGGCTTGCATGCCGTAGCGCTTTTTGAAGATCTCGACCGGCGGATAATTGGTACCTTCGGGCAGGCCGGCTTCGGTGGCGAGCGCGCGCAATTTGGCGCGGGCATCCTCGGCGGCGAGCCGCACCGCATTGCCCATGTGGTACAGCGAACGCGAGCCGAGCGTGCCCATGTCATAGGGCGTCACGTCGGTATCGGAATGAACGACGCGCACGTCTTCGGCGGCAACGGCGAGCACCTCGCCGACAATCAGCGCATAGGCGGTGTCGGAGCCCTGCCCCATATCCACGGTGCCGGTAAGGAGCGTGACGCTGCCGTCGGCGGCAATGTTGATGATCGCGACCGAGGTGGTCGGCGAGATCACGGCTTTGAGCGCGATGGCGATGCCGCGGCCGCGCTTGAGTGTGCCGGTGCCGCGCGCGAACGGCGCCTTCCAGTTCATGCGCGCGACCAGGGCTTCAAAGACTTCCGGAATGGCGGCGTCGTTGAGCACGGTACCGCTCGCCTGCGGGCGGCCATCGCGCAGCAAATTCTTGCGGCGGAATTCGACCGGATCGACGCCGAGCTCGCGCGCGATCAGATCGGTGTGGGATTCGTAGGCCCAGACCAGCTGCGGAATGCCGAAGCCGCGCAGCGCGCCGGCCGGCGTGCGGTTGGTGTAGATCTCGTAGGAATCGACGCTGACATTGTCGATGTCGTAGGGCCCAGCGGCGGTGAAGCCGGATTTCTGCGCGACGCGCGGCCCGATATCGGCATAGGCGCCGCCGTTCCAATACACCTGGCAGATGCGGGCGACGATCTTGCCATCCTTGGTGACGCCGCTCTTGATGCGGAACGTCGTCGGATGTTTGGTGATCATGTAGAACTGCTCTTCCATAGTCAGCGCGATCTTGACCGGACGGCGGACGAGCATGGCCAGCGCCGAAACCAGCGCCTCGAGCTTGATGTAGAGCTTGCCGCCGAAGCCGCCGCCGAGATACGGCACCTTCACGCGGACGCGATTTTCCGGCCAGCCGAACAGACGCGCGATCTCGATGCGGACGAAGGATGGCGACTGGTTCGCGGTATAGATGGTCAGCTTGTTGTCGGCGGGCTCGGCGATCGACACGAACGGCTCGAACGCCAGATGCAGGCATTGCTGCGTCTTGAACGCGTGCTCGAACACGCGATCGGCTTTGGCCATCGCGGCATCGGCGTCACCGCGCCGCAGGTGATAATCGAGCGCAACATTGGTGCCGCCGCGGCCCTTCAAATGTTTCAGATCGGCGAAGGTCCCGGCGGGCTTGAGCACATCATGGACCAGAATGTCCGGCTGCATCGCCGCGACTTCGTCGTAGACCGCCGGCAGTTCTTCGTATTCGGCAGCGATCAGCTGCACCGCCTGTTCGGCGACATGCGGATCGCTCGCCAAGACCACGGCGACCGGCTCGCCGACATGGCGGACTTTATCGAGCGCCAGGATCGGCTGATCGTGGAATGCCGGGCCGTAATACGGCTCGGGGATGAGCTTTTGGATGTCGGCGCCGGTGACGACGCGATATACGCCGGGAAGATTTTTTGCGGCTTCGGTGTCGATGCGTACGATGCGGCCGTGCGGCACCGTCGACCGGAACACCTTGCCGTACAGCATTCCCGGCAAGCGAAGGTGATGCGTGTAATCGGCGCGGCCGGTGACCTTGGCGCGCACTTCAAGGCGCGGGATGTTCCGTCCGACCTGATTCATCACGCTACCTGCCGCGTGTCGTTGCCGAGCGCGTGGCGCACCGCGCGTCGCAGATAGACGCGCAAGAGCTCGCGCTTATAAGCGGCGGAACCATGCGCATCGGCGAGGATCGAGGCTTCGTCCGCCGCGGCATCCCCGGCACGTTTGAGCACCGCGTCCTCGGCCGCCACGCCTTGCAACAGCTTCTCCGCGGCCGACATGCGCGTGACCTTTTCGGTCGCGGCGCTGACGACAACGATGGGATCGCGCATCGCGCCGTCCTTGAGCGCGAAGGTGACGGCGACGCCGAGCGCCGGCCAATCCTCGGCCGTGCGCGAGGTCACTTTCATATAGGCGGCCTTGCGCAAGCCGAGCGCCGGTACGATCGCGGCCGTAATGAGCTCGTTCTTTTCCAGGACGGTTTCGTAATAGCCGGAATAAAGCTGCTCGAGCAGCAGTTCACGATTGCCGTTCGGGCCGGCAATGGTGATGCGCGCGCCGAGCGCTGTCAGCACCGGCGGCAGATCCATATGCGGATCGCCATGCGCCAGCGCGCCGCCGACGCGGGCGACATTGCGCACGCGCGGATTCGACAGCCGCCGCAGCGCGTGTTTGAGGACGGGAAAAAGTTTTCCGACATTGGCGTCATGTTCGAGCTGGCTCAGCGCCGCCAAGGCACCGATGCGCAATTCGCCAGCAGCCGTGACGGTGATGCGCGAATATTCCGGCTCGATTTTGTGCAGGCAGACGAGGCGGCTCGGCTGAAACACGCCGGCCTTCATCATCAGCATCAGCGCGGTGCCGCCGGCCACCGGGCGGATCGTTTGGTCGTCCGGATCGAGCAGCGACAACGCTTCTTTGAGCGATGCCGGCTCCACCATGTCGAAGGGAATCATTTGGAACGTTCCACCCTCAACTTCGTCATGCCCGGCCATAGCCGCCGAAAGGACGGCGTCGCTTCGCTCGCCGTGACGGAAGCAAACTTAAATCACACCTCGCTCAGCCGCGTCGAGCCGCTCGCATAGATGACGCATGGCAATTCCGCATGGCCGCCAAACGCGGCGTTTAAGCGTACTTTGGTCGCGGGCTCATGAAGCGGGCGCCGGCAACCACCGCGAGCGCGATCAGGCCAGGCGCGATGGCGAGCCAGAGATTGGCCGCGGCGACGGCGGCGGTGGCGGCCCAGCCGATCGAAGAAAAGGCCTCGGCGAAGGTGGCGACCCGCGAGGACACCTGGCGGCGGCGAAACTGGCTGCGTTTGGCCTGGCCGCGGAACCAGAGCTGGATCGAGGTCGCGGCGCCGGCTGAGATGACGATGCCGCCGCCGGTGATCAGCGCGTGCCAAGGCGAGGCGAAGGCCAGCACCACGAGGAGCGGCGCGAAGACTATGGCGATGACGCCGAGCACGGCCTCGATCTTCGCCTGCACGATGAGCCTTGGCGAAATGGGCGCGGTCGCAACAAGGTCGGGCGCGTCCTCGCCCGAGATCGCAAGCCAAGACAGACCGCCGGCAAGTTGGCCGGCCGCCATGACCAGGACCGGCACCAGCAATTGATAGGCGCCTTTGCCATCGTCGAAGCTGCGCCACAACAGGACCGCCGGCGGCACGAGATAGAGCATCTGCATCAGCGTCTGCGACACGAGCCAAGGATCGCGCCGCAGCAGCGTCCACTCCTTACGGCGCAGCGCCGCGCGCGGCGTTGTCGCGCGAAACATGGCCGAGCGCGGCGGACGGGCAGCCGCCGCATTCACGGCGCCCGACGCGGTGACCGCATATTCGCCGAAGCGAGGTGCGACGAGGACAATGACGGCGGCGAGCAAAGCCAGGCTCAGCGCCAGCACGCCGATAAGCGCAAAACCGTCACCTAGCGCAGCGCGCGCCGGCCACCAGACAATGCTGTCGAGGCCGGGGGCCTGCGCGACTACGGCCCGCGACTCCACCACGGAGGCGCGCGACAGTGTGCCGTAGGACAGGATCGCCGTCACTTGCAGGCCGATAACAAAAGCCGCGCCGATCACCGCGGCCACGACTTGCGCGACAAGCCGCGTGCGTTTGGGACCGACAATACGAAACAATGCGACGGTGAGGCCGACCGCCAGCGCGGTCGCTGCGGCACCCATGGCGACGATCAATCCGTAAGCGCCCATCCAGCGCCAGCCGCCGCGTGCGATCAGCACGTCGATGAACGGCGCCGCGAGCGGCAGCGCCATCATCGCCATCGCCAGCGCGATGGTCGAGATGCGCACGGCGAAAACCTTCTCGAAGGGCGCCGGCGACGACAGAATGAGATCGAGATCCGAGCGCGCATAAAAGGCGCGCGTCGCCAATTCCATGGCTTGCGACACCATCAGGAACCACGACAGCAAGACGCTCGCCGTGATCGTGACCAGCGTCGCCTTGTCGGCAACGGCACCGGCATAGGGGCCGACCATCCAGAAGGCGACGAAGTGCATGAAGACGACGAAAATCGCGATGGCGATGAGCGCACGCGGCAGCCGCTCGCGCCGGCCTGCCGTCATCATCGAAAGCCAGTCGCGCCATGCCAAACGGGCTTCGTGCCGGGCGAACCAAAGGGCCGTGCCCGGTTGAACCATCAGGCTGCTTCGGCTTGCTCGGCGAGCAGAGCGAGGAACGTGTCTTCGAGGCTCGCGCCACCGGCGACGCCGGCATTGCCGGCCTTAAGCCGCAGCTCTTCGAGCGTGCCTTCGGCGATGAGCTTGCCGTGGGCGATGACGCCGATGCGGTCGGCCATGCGCTCGGCGACTTCGAGAATATGCGTGGTCATGATGATGGTGCCGCCGGCGCGCACGCGCTCGCGCAACACGTTCTTGACCAGCCGCGCCGAGCCGGCATCGAGTCCGGTGAGCGGCTCGTCGAGAATGATCACCTGCGGCTCGTGCACCAGCGCGCCGGCGAGCGCCACTTTCTGGCGCATGCCTTTGGAAAAGCCTTCGCAGCGCTCATGCGCATGCGGCAGAAGGTCGAGCCAGTGCAGCAATTCATGCGCACGCGGCGCGGCGAGCTCGGGCGCGATGTCCCACAGGCCGGCGATGAATTCGAGATATTCGGCCGGCGTCAGCTTGTCGTAGATCATCGGCTCGTCGGAGATCCACGCCATCACATGCTTGGCCTTGACCGGATCGGCCAGGGCGTCGATGCCGGCGACGCGGATCGTGCCGGCGTCGGGGCGCAGCAGCCCCGCGATCATGCGCAGCGTGGTCGTCTTGCCGGCGCCGTTCGGGCCGAGCAGCGCGTAAAATTCGCCGGCGCGCACCGTGAGATTGAGATGGTCGACCGCGGGGCGGTCAAAATTCTTGACCAGACCGCAGATTTCCAGAGCGAACAGATCGGGAGCGAGAGCGGCAAAATACTGCATGAACACTACAGGTTCGAACTGGATACATTCGAGCGGACGCGCGGCGCACGCTAGTCGACACAAGTTTCGGCATGGTGAATCGACTGCCGCGATATTCGCAGCAGACATCACAAGGTTAACGCGCCAAGGCGGAAACGGGTTCAGCCGCCGGCATTGAAGGCAGCGAGCGCCGCCATGTTGACGAGCTGGGCGTCGTTTGCCGAGAGCGGCACGATCTGCACCGAACGATCGAGCCCGACCAGCATCGGCCCGATCACATTTGCCCCGCCCAGCTCCATCAAGAGCTTGGTCGAGATCGAGGCCGAATGGATGGCCGGCATGATCAGCACATTGGCCGGCCCGGACAGGCGGCAGAACGGGTAGGCCTCGCGCAGCTCCATATTCAGCGCGACGTCGGCCGCCATGTCGCCGTCATATTCGAAATCGACGCGCTGGCGATCGAGAATTTGCACGGCTTCCTGCACGCGCGTCGTGCGCTCGCTGACAGGATAGCCGAAGGTCGAAGAGGCGAGCAGCGCAACGCGCGGATCGTAACCCAAAGTGCGCGCCACCCGCGCCGCTTCGATGGTGATCTCGGCAATGTCGCTGGACGTTGGCATTTCGGTCACGGCGGTATCGGCGACCAGCACGGTGCGGCCGCGCGCCAGCACCAGCGACACGCCCATCACGCGGTGGCCGGGCTTGGCGTCGATGCAGCGCCGCACGTCTTCCAGCGCTACCGAGAAATTGCGGGTGACGCCGGTGACCATGGCGTCGGCGTCGCCGAGCGCCACCATGCAGGATGCGAAGTGATTGCGGTCCTGGTTCACCAGGCGCTGGCAGTCGCGCTGCAGATAGCCATGGCGTTGCAGCCGCTCATAGAGATAGGCGGCATAGGCGGCATTGCGCGACGACATCGCCGCATTGATGATTTCGATGCCGCCGCCGAGTTCGACGCCGAGCGCCTGCGCGGTCTCGCGCACGCGCCGTTCGCGGCCGCAGAGCAGCGCCGAGCCGAGGCCCTGATGCACGAAGGTCGCTGCGGCGCGGATCACCTGCTCCTCCTCGCCCTCGGCGAAGACGACGCGCTGCGGCCGCCGCCGCAACCGCTCATAGACGCCAGTCAGGACGCCGGCGATCGGATCGAGCCGGCTGCGCAATTGCTGGCGATAGACCGCCATATCGGTGATCGGCCGCCGCGCCACGCCGGATTCCATCGCCGCCTTCGCCACCGCCGGCGGAATGTCGGAGATCAAGCGCGGATCGAACGGTACCGGGATGATGTAATCGGGCCCGTATTTCGGCCGCGCGCCATAAGCCACGGCGACTTCGTCGGGCACATCCTCGCGCGCCAGCGCCGCCAGCGCATGTGACGCGGCGATCTTCATTTCCATGTTGATGGCGCGCGCCCGCACATCGAGCGCGCCGCGGAAAATGTAGGGAAAGCCCAGCACATTATTGATCTGGTTCGGATAGTCGGAGCGGCCGGTCGCCATGATGGCGTCGCCGCGTAGGTCGGCGACCTCTTCCGGGGTGATCTCGGGATCGGGGTTAGCCATGGCGAAGATGATCGGCTTGTCGGCCATGGACTTCACCATGTCCTTGGTCACCGCGCCTTTTACCGACAGGCCGAAGAACACGTCGGCACCGGCCAGCGCTTCGGCGAGCGTGCGTGCCTTGGTCTTGACGGCAAAGCCCGACTTCCACTGGTTCATGCCCTCGGTGCGGCCTTCATAGATCACGCCCTTGGTGTCGCAGAGCACGAGGTTTTCCGAGCGAAAGCCGATGGCGCGAAGGAGTTCGAGGCAGGCGATGCCGGCGGCGCCGGCGCCGTTGCAGACGATCTTGGTCTTGCCGATCTCGCGGCCGGTGAGTTCGAGCGCATTGATCAGGCCGGCGGAGGAGATAATGGCGGTGCCATGCTGATCGTCATGGAACACCGGAATGTCGAGCAGTTCGCGCAGCCTCTGCTCGATGATGAAACATTCCGGCGCCTTGATATCTTCGAGATTGATGCCGCCCCAGCCTTTGCCGAGCAGCTTGACGCAATTGATGAATTCGTCGGGATCTTCGGTGGACACTTCGATATCGATGGAGTCGATATCGGCAAAGCGTTTGAACAGGATCGCCTTGCCCTCCATCACCGGTTTTGCCGCCAGCGCCCCGCGATTGCCCAGGCCGAGAATGGCGGTGCCGTTGGTGACGACGGCGACGAAATTGCCCTTGGTCGTGTAGTCGAAAGCTTTGCCTTCATCCTCGGCGATCGCCAGCACCGGGACGGCGACGCCGGGCGAATAGGCCAGCGAAAGATCGCGCTGCGTCGCCATCGGCTTGGTGGCGACGACTTCGAGTTTTCCAGGCCGGCCCTGGCTGTGGAACAGCAGCGCTTCTTGGTCGGTGAAGGTCGGGCGGTGCGAGGCGCCACCATTTTTGGAAGCCATTTCAATTTCCTATGGGTACTGCAACCGGGTATGGCGGGCCGCGGAACTTTACCGAACCCCATAGCCTATGCTCAAGGGGAGTGCAGAGCGAGGACGGCCGGTTTGGCCGCAAGGAAGGGCACAAGGAAGGGCGCGGGACTATGGCGAGAAAAGCGCCGCATTGAACAAGTGGGCGCGGGAGGGTAATGCCTGCTCATATACAGCCTGCCGCTCCATGAGTCGAAGGATCGGTTCGGCCGTCCGCAAAATCCATCCGTAGCCAAAATCCTGCGCAGTCAGACTCCTGATGATCAGATTCCTGCTTCGCTTTCTCGGCCTGTGCCTCTTGGCCACCGCCTTTGTGTTCTTCGTCTATGATGGAACCAAGTCGATCGCCAATCACGACCTGGTCTATACCAAAGTCGGCGATGTCTGGGCGATCGTCGACCAGACGAGCCTCAACTCGGCGCAGAATTGGCTCAAGCAGAAGTTTGCTTGGGCCTGGGATCCTTATCTGCAGAAAGGCTTCGATCTGCCGGCCTGGGTTGTCGTCGGCATCGTGGCGACGATCCTGATCGTGCTTGGCAGGAAGAAAAAGCCACTGATCGGTTACGCGCGGGACTAATCCATGATGGGTCGCGCTGCGGCATGGTCCAGCGCGAATTCGCCCTCGCGACGGCTCGCCGTGCTGGTCTTGGTCATCGCCGCAGTCCTGGTGCTCCTGCCCTATGCCATTGCGCCGTTCTACCGCTTCATCGACCCGATCTCGACGCCGATGCTGTGGCGCTGGGCCACCGGTTCGCGTGTCGAACGCATCAATTTGCCGCTGAACCGCATTTCGCCGGCGCTGCCGCTTGCCGTCATCGTCGCCGAGGACGGCACCTTCTGTCACAATCGCGGCATCGATCTGGGCGCCATGCGCGAAGCTTGGCGGCAATCAGGCGAGAGCGGCGAGGCGCGCGGCGCATCCACCATCACCCAGCAGACTGCCAAGAATCTTTTCCTCTGGCAGGGCCGCAGCTATGTGCGCAAGGCGCTCGAAATCCCACTGGCGCTCTGGCTGAACTTGGTTCTGCCGAAACGGCGGGTTCTGGAAATCTACCTCAACATCGTCGAATTGGGCCCGAACGGCGAGTTCGGCGCCGAGGCCGGCGCCCGCTGGGCCTTCGGCAAATCGGCCCGCGATCTCAACCCCCACGAGGCCGCCGAATTGGCCTCGATCCTGCCCAATCCTTACCGGCGCAGCGCCCGGGCTCCGGGCTTTCTGGTCCGCCGGCTGGCCGGCCTTTATGAACGCCGTTCCGAGGAGTTTTCGCGGCTCGCAGCCTGCATCCGAAGCCCGTAAATCTTTCCTTTGAGCGTGATCTTTTCCGAAAACCGGTCTCCACTTTTCGGGATCACGCTCTGGGGCCCTAGCATTACCGGGCCTGTTCTTCTATAAGCGCGCCACCCCGAGCACCACGACCTATCAGGAGAACGACCCCATGGCCGTGCCGAAACGAAAAACTTCGCCGTCGCGCCGCGGCATGCGCCGGTCGGCCGACGCGCTGAAAGCGCCGACCTACGTGGAAGACAAGGATTCCGGCGAATTGCGCCGTCCGCACCACGTCGATCTGAAGACCGGCATGTATCGCGGCCGGCAAGTGCTCAAGAAGAAGGGCGAAGCCTAAAGCTTCGCTCGCCGCCCGCGGCTGAGCGCTGCGTGACATAAAGAGCGTGTAAAAGAGCGTGTAAGAAAAAGCCGTGTGACCGAAGAGCCAACTCACCGAAGAGTTATGTGACGAAAGACCTTACGTCATGTTCGTGCTCGGCTTCCCGCTCCTTCTGCTTCCCTTCGCCGTCTACAACATGATCGCGTTCCTCACGCCTGGTGTCACCTGGACGGCGACGGTGACGACCGTGCACATGATGTCGGGTCAGGACTGGGTGCTGACCTGGGAAGACATCCTCATTGCTTGCTCGATCTTTTTGCTCTGGATCGAAATGATCAAGGCGACGCGCATGGGCATGCGCAGCGTCATGGATCACATCCTGGCAATGGTGCTGTTCATCGTCATGCTGGTCGAATTTCTGCTGGTGCCGCAGGCGGCGACGTCGACGTTCTTTCTGTTGATGGCGATCGCGCTGGTCGACGTGCTGGCGGGCTTCATCATCGGTATGCGCGCCTCGCGGCGGCAGATCGAGGTCGAAGGTCCCGGGTCCTGACGCCGATCAAGCCGCGCTCACTCGCCTTACTCGAACTAAGGCTCAGAGGGAGCGGGAGAGAATGCGGCCCGCGTGACTCGGCCGCTGGCCTAGTCCCGCATAGGCACTAACCGCTTCGCCGGGCTCGGCGCGGCGGCGAGCGCGGGTTTGCGGTGCCTGCGCCGACGTGGCGATGAGATGCGCGATGAAAGCTACATCCGGACGGCCCACCTTGCGCGGCGTTTCGCTGTCGCGGTTAACCGGCGTGATCGGAACGAGAGAATTAGTCACCGGCGGCTCCTGTCCCGAAACGGGACGTTTCTTCCCTGTCAGTCAGGAGGTCGCAAACGGCGTGCCGGGCGCCAAAATGGCGAGCCTGCGATTTACCGAATCGTTTAGGGTCCGCCGCTATCGTCACGACGACATCCGCCGTGCCGGATTGCGACAATCTTCTGCGCCATCTTTTTAACAGCGAGCTCGGCCGTGAGTTCAGGGCCTTCCGCACAATTCGACGCCGCACAAATTCTCGCTTCGGTCGGCGAGGTCGCCTACGACTGGCGTGTCGACACCGACATGCTGCTGTGGAGCGCCAACGCTGCCGACGTGCTGCTCATTGCCGACGTTGCCGCGATTGCGACCGGCCGCGGCTACGCCCAGATCCTCGAAGCCGAGAACACGCAGGCGCGCTTCGACGCCGTCATGCAATCGAACAAGCGCGACGACGGGCATGGCGTCGCTTATCAGATCCAGTATGGCATCCGCCCCGACCCTGGATCCGAAACGAAATTGTGGATCGAAGATACCGGCCGCTGGTTTGCCGGTCCCGACGGCAAGCCGCAGCGCGCGCAGGGCGTGCTCCGCGTCATCAATGAGCGTTACGAGCAGGAACGTCAGCTCACCTTCCTCGCGCGCTGCGACGGCTTGACCGGCGAGTTGAACCGGCACCGCCTCACCGAAGTGCTTGAAGACACGATCGATGATGCGTTGCGCTTTCGCTCCTCTTGCGGATTTCTCCTCATCGCGATCGACAATCTGGCGCGCATCAACGAATCCTACGGTTTCGGCACGGCCGATGAAGTGATCCGAGTCGTAGCCAAGCGCGTCCGCAGCCGGATGCGCGGCAAGGACACGCTCGGCCGTCTCGCCGGCAATAAATTCGGTTTGGTGCTGCGCGACTGCACGCCCGACGACATGGCGATTGCGGCCGAGCGCATGCTCGCGGGCGTCCGCGACGACATGGTGCCGACCGCTACCGGACCGGTCGCAGTCACCGTCACGATCGGCGGCATCACTGCGCCGCGCCATGCCCGCAGCGTGACGGAAGTGCTGGCCCGCGCTCAGGAAAGCCTCGATGCCGCCAAAGCGCGGCGGCGCGGCTCGTTTGCGGCCTATCGGCCCAATATCGAACGCGAGGCGATGCGCCGCGAAAACGTCCGCGCCACTGACGAGATCGTCGCTGCGCTCAACGAGCGGCGCATCTTCCTCGCCTACGAGACCGTGGCGGCGGCAGTAGATCGGAAGCCCGCGTTCTACGAGTGTCTGATGCGTATCCGGCGCGCTGACGGCAGTCTCATTGCGGCGAATGAGATCATCCCGGTCGCGGAGCGGCTCGGCCTGGTGCGGCTGCTCGACTTTCGCGTGCTGGAACTCGTGGTCGACGAATTGATCGGGACGCCGGACCTTAAGGCAAGCTTGAACGTGTCGCCGGCTTCGACCACCGATCCCGATTGGTGGTCGGGATTGGGATCGCTGTTGCGCTCACATTCCGGTGCCGCCGAGCGGCTGACGATCGAGATCACCGAAAGCGCGGCCATTCTCGATATCGACGAGACGCGCGGCTTTGTCGCGCGCGTGAAAGATCTCGGCTGCCGCATCGCCATCGACGATTTCGGCGCCGGCTACACCTCGTTCCGCAATCTGCGCCAGCTCGGTGTGGATATCGTCAAGATTGACGGCGCTTTCGTTCGCGACATCCTGCATTCGGAGGACGATCGTGCCTTCGTGCGGTCGCTGATCGAGCTCGCACAGCGGCTAAGACTCAAGACCGTTGCCGAATGGGTGCAGGACGAAGCGGCAGCGAGCACGCTGCAGGAATGGGGCTGCGACTATCTGCAAGGCGCGCTGATCGGGCTTGCCGCGACCGAGCGGCCGTGGATCGCGGGCGGAACTCAAGGCCAGGCCGGAACGATCGCGAGCTAATCTTTCGACAGCCGATCGACTTTGCGCTGCATCTCTTCGAGCTGCCGCTTGAGATCGTCGATGTCGCCGCCGGTCTTTTGCGGAACCTTCTCACTCTCCGCCGCCGCCTCGGCGGCGGCATTCTCGCGGCGCGCGAAGGGTGCGAACATCGCGAAAGTGCGCTCGAACATTTCCATATTGCGCCGGACTTGATCTTCGAGCGAGGTGAAGGCGCCGACGCCGAAAGCTTGCGCCATCTGGTTACGGAACTTTTCCTGCTCGCGCGTCAACGAGTCGATGGAGACTTCGAGATAGCGCGGCACCAGCATCTGCATGCTGTCGCCGTAGAAGCGGATGAGCTGGCGCAGGAAGGTAATCGGCAGGAGATTCTGGCCCTGCTTGTTTTCCTGCTCGAAAATGATCTGAGCCAGCACCGACCGCGTGATGTCCTCGCCGGTTTTGGCGTCGAAGACGACAAAATCATTACCAGTCTTGACCATCCCGGCCAGGTCTTCGAGCGTGACATAGGTGCTCGTGCCGGTGTTGTAGAGACGCCGATTGGCGTATTTCTTGATGGTAACCGGCTCGGCAGTCTTGGTCATGGCTTCGGTCATCGGGACACCAACACGCAGGCGTTGCGATCAAAATAGGGGGTTTTGTGCGGCGCGGCTACCGTTATTGTGGACCATGGAAAACGCGCAGCAAAAATCCTTTGCTGCGCACAAATCAGCCGCAGAACCTGCTTTCTTTTGGCATAACAGCGATGCCGCCTTTTCCAGCCTTGTCGACGGCCGGACACGTACCTATGACATATATGAAAGCGCCAGCCGGCGGCCCCACGTGAGGGTCAAGCCTGCCGAAAGCTGGGCACGCCTGAGAATAAAGCCCTAACCGGAAGGATTCCCCCGATGAAAGACGATATTGTCATTGTCAGCGCGACGCGCACGCCGGTCGGCGCATTCAACGGCGTATTCGCCAATGTGCCCGCCCACGAGCTCGGCAAGACGGCGATCAAGGCGGCGCTCGACCGCGCCGGCGTCGAGGCGGCGAAAGTCTCTGAAGTGATCATGGGCCAGATCCTCACCGCCGGTCAGGGCCAGAATCCGGGTCGCCAGGCCTCGATCGCGGCCGGCGTGCCGGTCGAAACCCCGGCCTGGATCGTCAATCAGCTGTGCGGCTCGGGCCTGCGCTCGGTCGCGCTCGGCTACCAGGCCATCGCCAATGGCGATTCCGAGATCGTGGTCGCCGGCGGCCAGGAATCCATGAGCGTCGCGCCGCACTGCGCGCATCTGCGCGGCGGCGTGAAGATGGGCAATTTCGAAATGATCGACACGATGATCAAAGACGGCCTGTGGGACGCCTTCAACGGCTATCACATGGGCAACACCGCCGAGAACGTCGCGCGGCAATGGCAGATCACGCGCCAGCAGCAGGACGAATTCGCGGTCGCCTCGCAGAACAAGGCGGAGGCCGCGCAAAAGGCCGGGAAATTCAAGGACGAGATCACCCCGGTCACCATCAAGAGCCGCAAGGGCGATATTGTCATCGACACCGACGAGTATCCGAAACACGGCACCACGCTCGAAACGGTCGGCAAGCTGCGGCCGGCGTTCGACAAGGAGGGCACCGTGACGGCGGCCAATGCGTCGGGCATCAATGACGGCGCCGCTGCCGTGGTGCTGATGAAGGCGAGCGAAGCCGCCAAGCTCGGCAAGACGCCGCTGGCGCGCATCGTGTCCTGGGCGCAAGCCGGCGTCGATCCGAAGATCATGGGCACCGGCCCAATCCCGGCGTCGCGTTCGGCGCTGAAAAAGGCCGGCTGGAGCGCCGGCGACCTCGACCTCATCGAGGCCAACGAGGCCTTCGCCGCACAGGCTTGCGCGGTCAACAAGGACCTCGGCTGGGACACCGGCAAGGTCAACGTCAATGGCGGCGCCATCGCCATCGGCCATCCGATCGGCGCGTCCGGCACCCGCGTCCTCGTGACGCTGCTCTACGAGATGCAAAAGCGCAATGCCAAGAAAGGCCTCGCCACTTTGTGCATCGGCGGCGGCATGGGTATTGCAATGTGCCTTGAGCGATAAGTTTTGGAACGGTAAGCGCTCATCGCACCTGTAGTCGATAAAAGTGATGGCCGGATTTCGTTCCGGCCGCTATGGCCGGCTCAAGTGTCAACTTGCGCCGGCCATAGGCGTCTTTAAGCTGGTGTCAAAATCAGGACAGAGCGTCCCGGAACGGGTACCCGGCGAATTCGTGAACGAGAGCATGATCCCGAAAAGTGGAAACCGGTTTTCGAAAAAGATCATGCTCAAACGAAAAATCTAGTCCGGGGATCGTGACCGGGACCATTGTTGGATTTGGACAGGGAGGAGATCATGCCCCGCGTTGCGCTGGTTACGGGGGGGACGCGCGGTATCGGCGCGGCCATCAGCAAAGCTCTCAAAGCTTCAGGCTACAAGGTTGCCGCCACTTATGGCGGCAATGACGAGGCGGCACAGCAATTCAAAAGCGAAACCGGTATCCCGGTGTTCAAATGGGACGTGTCGTCGTTCGACGCCTGCGCCGAGGGCATCAAGCAGGTCGAAGCCGAGCTCGGGCCGATCGACGTGTTGGTCAATAATGCCGGCATCACCCGCGACGCGCAGCTTCACCGCATGAAGCCGGAGCAATGGTCGGACGTGATCAACACCAATCTCGGCTCGCTGTTCAACATGTGCCGCAATGTCATCGAGGGCATGCGCGAGCGCAAATTCGGCCGCATCGTCAACATTTCCTCGATCAACGGCCAGAAGGGCCAATTCGGCCAGGTGAATTATTCCGCATCCAAAGCCGGCGAGATCGGCTTCACCAAGGCGCTGGCGCAGGAAGGCGCGCGTGCCGGCGTCACCGTCAACGCGATCTGCCCGGGCTATATCGCGACCGACATGGTCAAGGCGATGTCGCAGGAGGTACTGCAGAAGAGCGTGCTGCCGCAGATTCCGATCGGCCGGCTCGGCGAGCCCGAGGAAATCGCGCGCTGCGTGGTGTTCCTTGCCTCCGACGAGGCCGGTCTGATCACCGGCTCGACGCTGACTGCTAATGGCGGCCAGTATTTCGCTTGAGCGAAAGCCGACCTATATAGGCTGCGACATCGTTGCAGCATCAGGCCGTAGTCGGGTTCCCTCATGGCGTCGCCTCCCCTGCCCATCATCGAGCGGCGTCGCGATCAGATGTTCCCCGATCTCGAGCCGTTCGAAATCGAGCGGATGCGCCGGTTCGGCGAGTGCCACATCTTTCAGCCCGGCGACAAGCTGTTCACCGCCGGCCAGATCGGCCCCGGCCTGATCGTCATCCCGTGCGGCAAGGTCCAGATCACGCAGAACACCGGTTTTGGGCAGCATCGCGAAATTGTTACCCACGGGCCCGGCCAGTTCCTCGGCGAATTGGCGCAGATGGCGGGGCGGCCGTCGCTTGCCGACGCGACCGCGCTTGAGCCGGTGCACAGCATCATCATCGCGCCGGACCGGCTGCGCGCGCTGCTCATTGCCGAGGCCGAGCTCGGCGAACGGATCATGCGCGCGCTGATCTTGCGCCGCGTCGGCTTGCTCGAAATCGGCGCCGGCGGCCCCGTGATTATTGGGCGCGCGGAACATGCCGACGTGCTGCGGCTGCAGGGCTTTCTCCGCCGCAATGGTCATCCGCATCAATTGTTCAATTCCGACACCGATCCCGAAGCCAAAGCACTGATCGAGCGCTTCCATGTCGACCCGGGACAATTGCCGATTGTGCTCTGTCCGGGCGGACAATTGTTGCGCAATCCCGGCGAAGACGAATTGGCGCGTTGCGTCGGATTGGTGCGGCCGATCGATCCGAACCGGCTCTATGACGTCGCTGTTATCGGCGCCGGTCCTGCCGGCCTCGCCACTGCGGTCTATGCGGCGTCGGAAGGCCTCTCCGTTCTCGTGCTCGATTGCCGCGCCTTCGGCGGCCAGGCCGGCGCGTCGTCGCGCATCGAAAATTATCTCGGCTTTCCGACCGGCATTACCGGCATCGCCTTGATGGCGCGCGCCTACAATCAGGCGCAGAAATTCGGGGCGGAGATGGCGATCCCCGACGAGGTCAGCCGGCTGTGCGCGTGTGCGCAAGCGGGGGGCAACGGCGATCCCTTCGTCCTCGATCTCTTCAACGGCGAACGAGTCAAAGCCCGATCGGTGGTGGTGGCGAGCGGCGCGCGCTATCGGCGGCTCACCGTCGACCATCTCGACGCCTTCGAAGGCGCGAGCGTGCATTACTGGGCGACGCCGCTCGAAGCCAAGCTTTGCGCCAATCAGGAAGTGGCGCTGGTCGGCGCCGGCAATTCGGCGGGCCAGGCCGCGGTGTTTCTCGCCGGCCAAGGCGTCAAAGTGCGGATGCTGGTGCGCCGGCCGGATCTGTCCGAGACCATGTCGCGCTATCTGGTCGACCGCATCGAGGGCCTTGCCAATGTCCAGGTCGAAACCGGCTGCGCGGTGAGCGGACTCGAAGGCAATAACGGCATGCTCGAAACCGTGCGCTGGCGCCGCGGCGCCAACGGTGAGGAAGTGCGGCGGCCGATCAGCCATCTGTTCCTGTTCATTGGCGCCGAACCGAATACCGATTGGCTTGCCAGCTCCGGCGTCAGGCTCGACAGCAAAGGCTTCGTGCTGACTGGAGAAGCTGCCGGCGGCACCCGCCATCCGTTGGAGACGAGCCGGCGCGGCGTGTTCGCCATCGGCGACGTGCGCGCCGGATCAATCAAACGCGTCGCCGCGGCCGTCGGTGAAGGCGCGCAAGTCGTCGCCGCGCTGCATTCCTATCTGGCCGAGACGACCACCAAACCGCCGACACTAGCCGTCATGGTGACCAGCCCTTCGGTGCAAGCTCAAACGTCTTGAAGTCGAAGCCCGGCGCGACGGTGCAGCCCGCCAGCGTCCAGTCGCCAAGCGTCTGCGCCGCCTGCCAGGCGTGAGCCGGCACGATACCCTGCGGCCGCTCGCCGGCGGCAAGATCGCAGCCGAGCGTCAGGCTTGCGACCCGCCCGGATTTCTCAAGACAGATTTCGAGCTTGAGCGGCGCACCCGCATGCCAGTGCCAGATTTCGACGGCATCGACGCGATGCCAGTGCGAACGTTCACCGCGCGCCAGAAGATAATAAATCGCGGTCGACGCCGCGCGGCCATCAGGCATTGGCCGCGGATCGCGAAACGTCTCGCGGAAATACCCGCCTTCCGGATGCGACTTGAGGTCGAGCATCCGGATGATGTCGGCTGCGGTCAAATTCACGCTCAATGCGGGCGCTTTCTCAGAACTTGTTCTTGCGCTCGCGAATTTCGGCAAAGACTTTCCACGCTGGAGCGCCGGCAAGCCCGAGCGATTTCGCCACCTCGGCGTCGTCGGCGCGCAAGAACGGATTGGCCGCCTTCTCCGCACCGATCGTCGCCGGGATGGTGGCTTTGCCAGAACTGATCAGCTTGCTCACCTCTTCGGCGCGCGCCTGTAGCGCCTTGTTGTTCGGCTCGATGGTTTTGGCGAAGCGGATATTGGCGGCGGTATATTCGTGGCCGCAATAAAACCGCGTGGCGTCCGGCAGGCCGCGCAGTTTGAGCAGCGAGTACCACATCATTTCCGGATTGCCCTCGATGACCCGGCCGCAACCGATCGAGAACAAGGTGTCGCCGACAAAGGCGAGCTGGTCCGCCGCGAAGAAATAGGAAATGTGCCCCAACGTGTGCCCCGGCGTGTCGAAGATGCGGCCCTCGAGCGCACCGACTTTGACTTTATCGCCCTCGCCCACCGTCTCGTCGACATGGGCGATGCGCTGCGCCTCGGCGCGCGGCGCGACGACGCGGCATTTGTGCACCGCCTTGAGCTCGCCGATGCCGGCGGTGTGATCGGCATGATGATGCGTGACCAGAATGTCGGTCAGCTTCCAGCCCGTCTTTTTCAGCGCCGCCTCGACGGGGGCGGCCTCCGGCGCGTCAATCGAGGCGGTCGCGCCACTTGACGGATCGTGCAGGAGGACGCCGAAATTGTCGGAAAGACAGGGAAATTGATAGGTTTCGGCCGGCATGTTGGGGGCAATCCATGATGATGGCGTTTGCGGATAAGCGTCTAACGTAGGCACTCCGTATCATTAACCGCAAGGGGCGGAGGATCGGGTTTCTCGACCCCGGCGTTCAGCGCATCCCGGCATGACGTGCTATTTTACCGGCATGGATGTCGTCGACCTGCGTAACTTCTACGCCCAGCACCTCGGCGTCGTGGCCCGGCGTTTTATCGGCCGCGGCATCCGCGCCCGCTGGCGCGATACGAGCACGATGCGCGTCCTCGGCATCGGCTACCCCACTCCCTATCTCGGCCTGTTCCGCGAAGAGGCCGAACGCTGTCTCGCTTTGATGCCAGCGCGGCTCGGCGTGGTGCGCTGGCCGTCGGCGCGGCCGGCGCTGACCGCCTTGGTCGAGGAAGACGAACTGCCGCTCACCGACTCGGCGGTGGATCGCGTGCTTCTCGTCCATGCGCTCGAAATGTCGCCGGACCCCGCCGAATTGCTGCGCGAAGCCTGGCGTGTGCTTGCCGGCGGCGGCCGCCTTCTCGCCGTGGTGCCGAACCGGCGCGGCGTCTGGGCGCGCACGGACACCACGCCCTTCGGTCATGGCCGGCCATATTCGCGCACCCAGATCACGCAGCTGCTGCGCGACACCTGGTTCACACCGACCGGCTGGGGCGAAGCGCTCTATGTGCCGCCGATTTCGGGCAGCCTCTTTCTGCGCTCCGCCGTCGCCTGGGAGCGCACCGGCGCGTCACTCTCGGCGCCGTTCGCCGGTGTCCATATCGTCGAAGCGACCAAACAAGTCTATCGCGCCATTCCGGCGCGGCGGGAAAAACGGCGCCTGGTTCCAGCACTCAAGCCGGTGCTGATACCTTCGCCGGGCGCGACAGCGTTGCGCTAGAGCATGATCGCGAAAAGTGGAAGCCGGTTTTCGGAAAAGATCATGCTCAAACGAGAAACATAGAAATCGGATTTACCGATGCGGCTGACGATCAATTGCGATATGGGCGAAGGCTTTGGCCTCTATCGCCTCGGCAATGATGCGGCGCTGATGCCGCATATCGACTTGGCGAATGTCGCCTGCGGCTTCCACGCTTCGGATCCTTCGATCATGCACTCAACAGTACGGCTGGCGAAGCAGCACGGCGTCAAGGTCGGCGCACATCCCTCGCTTCCCGACATGCAAGGTTTTGGCCGGCGCGCCATGGTCATCTCGCCGGCCGAGGTCGAGGACCTGGTGATCTATCAGACCGGCGCGCTGAGGGCTTTTCTCGACGCCGAAGGCATGGCGCTCAATCACGTCAAGCCGCACGGCGCGCTCTACGGCATGGCGGCGCGTGACGAAGGCATCGCGGGCGCGATCGCCAACGCGGTGCGCGCGTTCGGCGTGCCCATCCTCGGCATGGCGTTTACCGCGCACGAAACCGTCTACAAGCAAAAGGGGGTCGAGATGATCCCCGAATTCTATGCCGATCTTGAATATGACGGCGACGGCAATTTGATTCTCAGCCGCGTGCACGATGCGGTCGATCCGGCGCAGGCGACAGAAAGAGTGCTGCGCGTGATGCGCGACCATGTCGTTGCGACGACCTCAGGCCGCGACATCCCGGTCAAGGCAAAGACCGTGTGCGTACATTCCGATACGCCGGCGGCACCCGCCATTGCCGCGGCCTTAGCCAAAGCGCTTCGCTAGCAAAGAGTTATTCCGGCCACGGCTCGGCGGTGACGGCAGCCGCATCGGCGCCGACATAGTCAACTAGGCTCGATTGGTTGTCGCGATCGAGCGCGGCGAGAAGCACGCGCTTGATGTCGGCGACGAGGCCGAGGCCTGAGAAAACCAATCCCGAATAGATCTGGATGAGGCTCGCGCCGGCGCGCATTCTGGCCAAGGCGCTGGTGCCGCTATCGATGCCGCCGGCGCCGATCAGCGGAAACACGCCTTCGACCCGCACATAGGTCTCGGCCAGCATGCGGTTCGCCAGCGGCAACAGTGGCCCCCCCGACAGGCCGCCCGCTTCTTTCGCGATCTTCGCCTCGCGCAAATGCGGCGGCCGCGCCAAGGTCGTGTTGCCGACGATCATGCCGTCGACGCGGCGCGAACGGGCGATGCCGACGACATCGTCGAGATCGGGCAACGACAGATCGGGCGCGATTTTCAACAGAACCGGCGTCGGGCCGGCATTCGGCGCCACCCTTTCGCGCGCATCGATGACGCGCGCCAAGAGATCGTCGAGCACGGCGGCCTGCTGCATGTTGCGCAGGCCCGGCGTGTTCGGCGACGAAATATTGACGGTGACGTAACTCGCCACCGCGGCGAAGCGCTCGATGAGCTGCACATAATCAGCACTGCGGTCGGGCGAATTCTTATTCGCCCCGACATTGATGCCGACCACGCCGCCGGCAGTGGCGCGCGCCGCGAGCCGCTTGAGCGCCGCTGCCGAGCCTGCCGAATTAAAGCCGAGTCGGTTGATGACGCCGCGATCGGCATCGAGCCGGAATATCCGCGGCTTCGGATTGCCGGGCTGCGGCTCCGGCGTGATGGTACCGACTTCGACAAAGCCGAAGCCTGTGCGCAACAGCGCATCCGGCACTTCGGCATTTTTGTCGAAACCCGCCGCGACGCCGATCGGGTTCGGGAAATTCAGCCCGAAGACGCGCATCCCGAGCCGCCGATCGTCGCGCGGCGCCAGCGGCACAGGTGCGAATTTCAGCATCTTGACCGCGAGCCCATGCGCGTCTTCCGGGTCGAGCGCATGCAGGAACGGCCGCGCCAACCAATCGAAGAAGCCGATCACGGCGTAAGCTCCGCGATCTCGCGCCGTCCGCCGATCTCATTGGGCAGCGGCCGCGCCCAGCGCACCGCCGTGAGCGGCAGCGCGGTATAGAGGTGAGGAAACAGCGCACCGCCGCGCGAGGTCTCCCATTTCAGCGCCGCGCCCAGCGCGTCGCCATTGACGGCGATCAGCATGAGATCGGTCTGGCCGGCGAAATGCTTGGCCGCGGTTTCGCTCACCTGCGCCGCGGCCGAGAAGTGAATGAAGCCGTCGCTTATATCGAGCGCCGAGCCGCGATAAGGGCCTGCGCTCTCGGCCGCCAACCAGGCCGCCCGCTCGCAGATTTTATAGATCGTCGTCACTCCAAGCCTGCCCAGCCTCTTAGAGCATGATCCGGAAAGGCGGAAACCGGTTTTCCGAAAAGATCACGCTCCACCAAGATGCTGGCGACCCTATCGGCGGCCCTTGACCGGTTCAAGGCGCGCCGTGCGGCGCTAATTCTTGATGAAGTCGACAAAAGCCCGCAGCGGCACCGGCAGATGGCGGCGGCCGGGATAGTAGAGGAACGGTCCCGAGAAGCTCTGCCACCAAGGCTTCAGCACGGGCTGCAAAGCGCCGCTGTCGAGATGCGGGCGCAGCCATTCTTCAAAGAGACGCGCTGTGGCCAAGCTCAAACTGTCCAACGAGGCGCTCGCCAGGCTGGATGCAATCGGCGAAACGACCGTTCAATGAGCACGCCGGTTGTGGCGGGCCATCGATGGCGAAGGTGCGGCGCTGGACATGCTGATCCAGCGCCGCGAAGGAGGCGTGAAAACCGCTCCAAAGCCGCCCAGACACACCGCGGGACTTGAGCATTCAGGCAATAATTCCTATGATCGGTCCGGTAGAGGCCTCGACGGTTTTGGTACTGTCAAAATCCGGCTCTAGCTTTTGCTTGAGCATGATCGTTGCCGAAGGTGGGGACCTTTTTCGAGATCGTGCCGCGGTTGGGGTTGCTATGTTGACGCATGCGCAGGTCTGGTCGGCCATCGATCGCCTCGCCGCGCGCGCGAGCCTTTCGGCTTCCGGGCTTGCCAAGCGCGCCGGTCTCGATCCGACCACTTTCAACAAATCAAAACGCATCACGCCGCAGGGCCGTGCGCGCTGGCCTTCGACCGAGTCGATCGCCAAGGCGCTGGCCGCGACCGGCACTCCGTTCGACGCCTTTGTCACGCTGATCGAGCCGGTGAGCACAAGCACGACGGTGAAGCCGGTGCCACTGCTCGGCTTTGCCGAAGCCGGCAGCGGCGGCTATTTCGACGACGGCGGCTTCCCATCCGGCGCCGGCTGGGATGCGATTGCGTTTCCCGCCGTCGGTGACGAGCACGCCTACGCGCTCAAAATCTCCGGCCAGTCGATGGTGCCGGCCTATCGCGACGGCGACATCATCGTCGTCTCGCCCTCCGCCCCGATCCGCCGCGGCGACCGCGTCGTGGTGCGCACCACGAGCGGCGAGGTGATGGCGAAGGAACTCAAACGCAGGACGGCGAAATCGATCGAGCTGAAATCGCTAAATGCCGAGCACGGCGACCGGACGCTCGCCATGTCGGACGTGCTGTCGGTCGCGCGTATTGTGTGGGCCAGTCAGTAATCAGGCCGAGCGCGCCAGCGCACCGTCGATCATGCCGACCGTGTTCGCAATACCATAAGCGGCAGCGAAAGAGCCGAAGCGTGGGCCCTTCTCCTGCCCGAGCAGCACTTGGTAAAGCATATTGAACCAGTCGAGCGAAACGCCCGGCTTGCCGTCTTTGCCTTTTTTTTTCGCGTCGAGAAACGGTTCGCGCCGGCCGATCTCGTAGACCACATCTTGGATGTTTTCCGGCGAGGCATCCGCCGGCAATTGCGATAGCGCATCGCGCAAATCGGTGAGCGCCGCGCGTTCGGCCGCGCTCGGTTCGCGAAATTGCTTCTTCGGCGCGACGAAGTCACGGTAATAGTTGATGGCATAATCGACCGTCGTCGCGAGCCACGGATGCGTCTGCTGCGTCACGTCCGGCCGGTAGCGACCGATGAAGCCCCACAGCGTGTCGGCATTGGCCGCATTGGACGCGGTGACCAGCGACAACAGCATCGCAAACGGCACCGGGTTGTCGGCGACAGGGGGCGCGCCGTCGTGAATGTGCCAGACCGGATTGCCCAGCCGCTCCTTGCCGGCCTGCCGCGGATAGGCGTCGAGATATTGCAGATATTCGTCGACGTGCCGCGGGATGACGTCGAAATAGAGCCGTTTCGCGGCTTTGGGCTCGCGATACATGAAGAGCGACAGACTCTCCGGGCTGGCATAGCGCAGCCACTCCTCGATGGTGAGCCCGTTACCCTTCGACTTGGAAATCTTCTGGCCGTTCTCGTCGAGGAAAAGCTCGTAATTGAAGCCTTCGGGCGGCGCGCCGCCGAGCACGCGGCAGATCTGGCTCGACAGTTTCACCGAATCGATCAGATCCTTGCCGGCCATTTCATAATCGACGCCGAGCGCGACCCAGCGCATCGCCCAATCCGGCTTCCATTGCAGCTTGCAGCGCCCGCCAGTGACCAGCGTGGTGACGCGCTCGCCTGCATTTTCGTAAGTGATGGTGCCGGCCTTGGCGTCGTGCTCCACGACCGGCACCTGCAACACGATGCCGGTCTTGGGATCGATCGGCAAAAACGGCGAATAGGTTTGCGCGCGTTCCTCGCGCAACGACGGCAGCATCACCGCCATCACCTCCTCGAAGTGTCTGAGCATCGTCAACAGCGCTGAATCGAAGCGGCCCGACGTGTAGCAGGCCGTCGCCGACAGGAACTCGTAGTCGAAGGCAAATTGATCGAGGAAAGCGCGCAGCCGCGCATTGTTGTGGGCGGCGAAACTGTCATGCGTGCCGAACGGATCCGGCACTTTGGTAAGCGGCTTGCCGAGATGCTGCGTCACCATCTCCTTATTCGGTACGTTGTCGGGAACCTTGCGCAGCCCGTCCATATCGTCGGAGAAGGCGATCAGCCGCGTCTTGACCTTGTCGTCGGTGAGGACGCGAAAGGCGTGCCGCACCATGGTGGTGCGCGCCACTTCGCCGAATGTGCCGATATGCGGCAGGCCGGACGGGCCGTAGCCGGTCTCGAAGATCACCTCGTCCTTGCCCGTATTCTTCAGCCGCGCCACGATCTTGCGGGCTTCTTCGAACGGCCAGGCGTGCGACAGCTCGGCGAGCTCGCGCAAGCCGGTCGGATTTTCAATGGTCGCAGTCGTCATCACCTGAGCCTCTGCAGCCGGATCGTCTTGGTCAAAACGGGCTGATCGGGAAATAGCGCAGCCAGAGATCGGTATAGCTGCCTTTCTCCCATAACCGGAACAGTGCCCAGTTGAGCGCCTGGCGCAACAGATCGTTGCCGCGCTTCACCGCGATGCCGACGCCTTCGCCGAAGAAGCGGCTCTCGAGAAAGGGGCCGCCGCGGAACGCGCAGCAGCCGTTCGAGTCGCTGCCATTGAGCCAGAACGCCAGCGATATGCCGTCGCCGAACAAGAGGTCCACGTCCTTGTTGCGCAGCGCCTCGCGCGCGGCCGCGGCATTGGGATAGGGATGCAGCTCGGCCTCGGTGAACATCTCTTTGAGAAAAGCCTCGTGCGCGGTGCCGGCGACGACCGCGATCTTCTTGCCCTCGACCAATTCCGGCAGCACGTCGCGGATCGGACTGTCGTCCCGCGCCACAAAACGCGCCGGTATGCGGTAATAGGGATCGGTGAAATCGGCGAGCCGCCGCGTCTCGGCATTGGACGCGATCGAGGCGATCACGGCGTCGCCGCCGCCCGATTTGTCGTCGAGCGCATCAAGCAAGAGGTCGAAGCGGCGCGCTTGGATGGTGCACGACGTATTGATCTCGGTACACAGAAGCCGCGCCAGATCGATATTGAACCCGGCCGGATTGCCGTCGGTCCCGGCATAGTCGAACGGCGGGTAATCGAGCTCGGTCAGGAAACGAATGCTCTGGATGCGCGACAGATCGGGCCGTTCCGGGCGGCGGCGCGGATCCCAAAAACCGGGCACGGCGGCAGATGCGGCCGCGGCCGGCGACACGCGCTCTTTGGGCACGAGGCCGTCTTTGGGCGTGACGCTGTCTTGGGCCAAGGCCGGACCAACGCCGAAACAGGCCACCGACAGCGCAAGGAGTAATGTCCCCCGCAAAAAAGCCCGCATGAAATACCAAGAAACGGCCGTCTCAGATTGCATCGCTCACGTTCCGCGCTCACTTCGCCTGCATCGGCCTAGCGGGAGCGCTGAAAAAAGTCGAGGCGGGCGATACGCCCGGGACTCCGGTCTAAAGATAACGGCGCAAATCCGCGGCTTCCGCCGCGGGCGTCCGGCTGACATCGAACGGCGCGATGAAACGGCCGTTCTTGTCCATGAGATAAACCAGCGCCGTGTGATCCATCGTGTAGTCGCCGTTCTCGAGCGGCACTTTCTTGGCATAGACCCGATAGGCCCTGAGCGCGGCATTGATGGCGGCAGGTTCACCGGTGAGCCCGCGCAGATGCGGATCGAAATTCGACAGATAGTCCTTGATCACTTTGGGCGTGTCGCGCGCGGGATCGACGGTAATGAACAAGGCGCCGGTACGATCGGCATCGGATCCAAGCTCCTTCATGAGCTGGGACATGTCGAACAAAGTGGTCGGGCAGATGTCAGGACAATGGGTGAAGCCGAAGAACACCAGGAAAGGCTTGCCCTTCATATCGGCGTCGGTCACGGCCTTGCCGTTCTGATCTTGCAGTTGGAACGGTCCGCCGACCGCGGCGACGGCCTGCCCGACCGGCGACGGCGCATAGCCGGTCACCAGGAGGATGGCGGCAAAAAACAGCACCAAGCCGGTGAGGAATGCGCCGAGTATCAGCGCAACGCGGGAGGTCTTTTCGTTCACGGCAATAGTCCCATCAGCCGAAACACGCCGAAAGGCCGGCGCGGATCGTTTCGAAAAAGACGGTGGTGCCGTAATGCGCCCAGAGTAAGACGGTACCGGCAAGCGCCAGCACGACCAGCGCGCTCATCGCCAGTATCGGCCGCGACCCCATAAGTGGCGCGGCTGTCTCGGGTACGGTCTCCGGCAAGACCTTTGACATGGACTTTAGATAGGCCGGAACTACGCCACCCACAACGGCAGCGGGTGCCGAGCCGGCCCCTCACGGGCCCGCCCGGCACGGCGCGCATGTCGACTGACAGGTGCGCAGATCTACTGACAGGTGTGATAGAGCCCGGTCAGTTCACGGCCACGCATCAACATCAGCGTCGGCGTCAATCCGCCATGCCGGCCGATCCAGGCCTTGATCACCGCCGGATAGAGCCGCATGACGACCCGGCTGCCCTCCCTGGTCGGGACCATCGAGCTCGACGCGTCGTCGAAATACGAAGCTGCATGGAAGCCCAGCACAGCGCGGCTGGTGACGCAGACCCGGTCTCTTGGAATAATGCCGGTCAGCAAGGTGCAGGCCGAAAGACACGGCCCATCGATGACGACGCGGTCGCCCGCGGCGCGCATCTCTTCGAACTTCTGCACGTAGGAGGAAACTTCGCCCCCCGGATCGTTAACGATGCGAACATCGGCGAGTGCCGCATCAGCAAACACGCCACATGTCAGAAAAACGCCACACATAATGAAGGCCGACGCCAGCGCGCCGGCCGCAATGGCCTGCCATTTCATGGAGTACCCTCCCCCCGCTCAGTCGCTCGTGCTATCGCCTCGCTTTGTGGCAAGACTTCGGGCGTCCCAAGTCTTTCTTTTGAAAAGATTCCTCTTTCTTTTGAAAAGCTCCGCTTTCTTCTGAAAAGACCACCCCGCGTCGCACGGACGACGACCGAAAGAGATGCTATAAGGAACCGGCGGCAGAACCGGATTGGAACCGCGATAACCGTCTCGTCTTCAACAAAAAACACACACGAGTGCTCAGATCATGGAAACGTCAGCCGTCCGTAAAACCAATGTTCCCCAATTTGCCACTGCCTATTATTTCCTCGAAGGATTGAGCGAGATCGGCATCGATTACCTGTTCTGTAATTTTGGAACCGACCATGCGCCGATCATCGACGAGATGGCGCACCGGCGGAAGCTCGGCGAGCCGATGCCTGGCGTGGTGCGCTGCCCGCACGAAAACACCGCCGCGCATATGGCGGCGGGCTATGCCTTAGTGACCGGACGCGGCCAAGGCGTGCTGGTGCATGTCGATGTCGGCACCGCCAATACCGCAAACGGCATGCACAATCTGTTCCGCAGCCGCCTGCCGGTGCTGCTGATGGCTGGCAAGGCGCCCTATACGGTCAACGATGAACTGGTCGGCTCGCGCGACACTTACGTGCATTTCATTCAGGAGCCGTTCGATCAGGCGAGTTTGGTGCGGCCGTATCTGAAATGGGAATGGACGCTGCCGTCGGGCGTCGTGATCAAGGAAGCGCTGCGGCGCGCGCATTCGGTGATGCAGAGCGAGCCCCGCGGCCCGGTCTATCTGATGATGCAGCGCGAGACGCTGACGCAGCAATGGCGCGCCGACGAGATCCGGCGCTATCCGTCCGACCAGTTCACCGCAACATCAGGCGGCGGCGCCGACCCGAAGCTCGTCAAGATGCTTGCCGACAAGCTTCTCGCGGCCGACCAGCCGATCCTGATCACCGGCTATGCCGGACGGCACGCGCACGCCTCGCAGGCGATCGACGCGCTGGCGCAATTCGCCGGCATCGCCGTCTACGAAGCCAACATGACCAATAATATCTCGCACACCTCGCCGTGTTTCGTTGGCTTCTCCGCCGACAAGGCGGTGCCGCAGGCCGATGTCGGGCTTTTGGTCGACGTCGACGTGCCGTGGTTCCCGAGCGACGTGCAGACCAACGAACGGACGTTCTGGGCGCATATCGACATCGACATCCTCAAGCCCGGCTCGCCGATGTGGACGTTCCCCGGCAATATTCGCATGCAGGGTGACAGCGGGCGCATCCTCGAACAGGTGCTCGAAGAGCTGAAGGCGCGGGCGACGCCGAAATTCAAAGAAGCGGTCGCGGCGCGGATGACGCGCATCAAGGCGATGCGCGACGAACGCCTCGCCCATGCGCAAAAGCTCGCGGCGGACAAGGGGCGGCCCGGCGCGGTGAACCCGCATTATCTGATGGCCGAACTCGGCAAGCTGATCGACGCCGAGGATATGATCTTCAACGAAGGCATCACCAATGCCGCGCCGGTGCTGATGCAGATCCCGCGGCCTTTGCCGAACACGACGGTGCGCGCTGGCGGCGGCGGACTCGGCTGGTCGGGCGGCACTGCGCTCGGCGCCAAGCTCGCCGCGCCGGACCGGCTGATGGTGCAGATCTGCGGCGACGGCGGCTTCTACTTCAACAACCCGACCTCGGTGTTCGCGGTCGCGCATCACTACAAGCTGCCGATCCTCACCATCGTGCTCGACAATACCGGCTGGAACGCGGTGAAGCAGTCGACGCTCCGGGTGTTTCCGGAAGGCGAGGCCAAGACGTCGAATGCCTTCGAGTCGGAGCTAGCGCCCGACGTGCATTTCACCAAAGTCGCCGAAGGCTTTGGCGCCTATGCGGAAGAGCTCACCGATCCGGCGCAGGCGCCAGCGGCACTCGAACGCTGCATCAAGGCGGTGCGCGACGGCCGCGCCGCACTCTTGCATGCGCGCGTGACCAAGATGTGAGGGTACACGCTGCCCTCTGACATCGGCCGCCGGGAATTCGCCGATATAAGTTCGGCGATGGCCCTGGAGGAAATACGACCGCGGTTCCTACTGACTGTCTCTTACGTGCGCGCGATCACAGGCTCGCGTGATTGATGAATTTCTCCGGCGGTTTCTCGCCCCATTGCGACATCAGCGCCTCGTCGGCGGAAACGAGATTGGAGCCGTTGGCGAGATTGAGACGGTCGCTGTCGGCCCAATGTTCGTGGACGCGGCCCCACGGATCCGCCCAGTAATCGTAGACCTGACTGCCGAGCACGTGGCGACCGATGCCCCACATATGCTCGTAGGTGCCGAATTTCTTCAGATAATCGTGGCCCATGCAGACGTCGTCAATATCCGGCACTTCGAAGGAGAAATGATTCAAGCCGGTCTTCTCGTGATTGAGACAGAAGAAGACATGATGATCGACGAACTTATCGCCGCGATCGCAGCGGTTGAACGAGCCGATCAAATTGTCCTTGTTCTCGACATAGACGTCGTCGGAACAGATCAAGCCAAGCATTTCGCGGAACCAATCGACCGTCTCGCGAAACTTCGGCGTCATCATCACGCCATGGCCGATGCGTTTGACATGCGCCGGCCCTCGCGGCAGCCGCATCAATTCGCCGGCCCGCGCCGTCGGCGCTTCGCCGGAATTCAGTTTTTGCCGCTTGACGACGATCGCCTCGACCGGCGCGATGCCGGCGACCACCTCGATCTGATAGCCGTTCGGCTCGGTAAGCCGCACGCGCTTGCCGCCGCCGGGCTCGTCGATAGTCTCGACGCCGGTCGCGCCAGGCGCCTTGGCGAGCTTTTTGAGGTGGTCTTCGTCGTCAACGTAATAGGCGATGCCGACGAATTTCGGGTCGCCCTTTTCGGTGACGTGAAGGTGGTGATTGGGATCGGTCCCACGCATATAGAGCGCGTTGTTGGTGCGCTCGGTCCGGCGCAGGCCGAACCGGGTCAAAAATTCCTCCGCGACATCGAGATCCGGAGACCGCAAACGACCGTAAGCGATATCCGACACTTTAGACCAAGCCATTTCCTTCTCCCTCGCATGCCATACGTATGATGCGCTGCGGCTTCGACGTCCGCGCTGCCGGCTCAATCTGCCACGATCGAAACGCCGGAGCTACAGTTCCGTCATGCGCCAAGACATGCGCCAGAGCATGGTGCCGCGGCAGAAAAGCCGCGCCGTACCTCCATTTACACACAGGGGGCAGCCGTGTTCGCTGCGCCGATCCGCTGAATAATATAAATACGAGATGCTGCGCGATTCCTCGATTCGCGAACGAGGGCATTCCATGCCGGAGCGTAAACCATTTTCGCTCTCAGGCACGCAATCTGCTTTGCGTGATATTCGGCCGCGCCGTTCGGCGGAGCCGACGTCCACGGCGACGAGATGACCGCCCCGACCGCATGGGGCAGACGTCGTAACGGCAATCGGGCCCGCGCGTCCGCGCTAATGCATGCCGCGCGGGCGACGATCGGCGCTCTTGCAATCGCGATTGCCGGTATTCCTCCGGCGGCCAATGCTCAACAAATGGCTCAACAATTGGCCCAACAAATAGCCCCGCAATCGGACAGTGCGACGCCGCCGGCGCCGTCCACCGCGACCAGGCCGGAGCCGCCGAAGGGCACAACGTCCGTGTTCGAAGTCAATGTCGGCGCGTCGATCACCAGCGACTACAATTACCGCGGCTATACCCTGTCCGATCACCGGGCGAGCACTTCGACCAATATCGAAGCGACGTACAATATTTTCTTCGTCGGCACGAACACCGCGTCGGTGCAGATGCCGAAGCTCTCCCAGATTCAGATGACGAATTATGCCGGCATCCGGCCGACATTCGGACAGCTCACCGTCGAAGCTGGCGTCGCCTATTACTCTTATCCCGGAAGCGATATCGATATTTCATATCCGGAATACTATATGGCGCCGAGCTATGCCTTCACGCCGAATCTTACGGTCGGGATCAATTCGTATTTTGCGCCGAACTATAGCCGTACCGGCGCATGGGAAAATTACAACTCGATCCAGGCCAAATACACGTTCGATGGAGGCCTGGCGTTGTCCGGCGAAATCGGCCGCCAAGCCTTCGGCACCACCAAGGCGGTCGCATTTTCACCGGCTTTCGCGCTGCCGGACTACACCTATTGGAATTTGGGATTTTCCTACACCTACAAAGTCCTGACCTTCGACTTGCGCTATTTCGCAACGACGCTGTCAAAACAAAACTGCTTTTTGATAACGGGAACCGGACCGCCGAACATCGGATCGAACGGCTGCGAACCCGCCGTCATCGCGACATTGTCCTGGAACGCGAGCCTGTCCGGCCTGAAATAAAAAAGCTGTCGCGGCGCCAAATGTCGGCCAATGTGATTGGAGCGGGCGATGGGAATCGAACCCACGACATACAGCTTGGGAAGCTGTCGTTCTACCACTGAACTACGCCCGCGCACGGCGCAGCATAGCCAAGCTCGCCCACGTACGAAAGAGTGTCGCCCAAAGGCTGTGTTCAGGCAGCACGCACAGCGGTGAGGAGACTTTCCATCTCCGCGGTCAACCGATTGCCCTCGCGCGACAGCGACTTTGCCGAGGTCAGAATCTGCGCCGAGGCCGAGGTGATGCCGCTGGCGCTGTGATTGACCTCGCCGAGATTGGCGGCGACATGCGCCGCGCTTCCAGTCGCGGCCGCGACATTGTCGGCGATCTCGCGCGTCGTCTGCGCCTGCAGTTCGACGGCTGAGGTGATGGCGTTGGCGATCTCGGCGATGCGGGTGATGGTGCCGCCGATCTCCTTGATGCTGCCGACGGAGTCCTGCGTTGCCGCCTGGACGCCTGCGATCTGCATGCCTATCTCGTTCGTCGCCTTCGAGGTTTGCGCCGCCAGCGCCTTGACCTCCTGCGCGACCACGGCAAATCCCTTGCCCGCCGTGCCGGCGCGCGCCGCCTCGATCGTGGCGTTGAGCGCCAGCAGGTTTGTTTGCTCGGCAATGTCGGTGATCAGCTTGACGACGTCGCCGATGCGGCCGGCCGCGCGGGTCAGTTCGGCGATGCGGCCGTCGGTCGCTTCGGCCTGCGCCACCGCCTCGCGAGCGATCCGCGTTGATTCCTGGACCTGGCGGCTGATCTCGCCGACCGACGCGATGAGCTGTTCGGTGGCGATGGAAACGGAGTGCACGTTGTCGGCGGCTTGCGTCGACGCCAACAGCACGCGTCCCGATATATCGCGCGTCGCCTCCGCCATCGTGCCGAGCGCCTCCGCGGCGGCTTCGAGTTCGGTCGACGATGACGACACCGAATGAACGACACTGGCGACAGTCGTCTCGAACCGGCTGGCTACACCGTGGATATCGGCGCGGCGCTGTTCGGCCATGCGCTGCGCCATTTTCTTTTCCGCGATTTCCAACTGCTCGACGCGGAGCAGCTTTTCCTTAAACGCTTGCGCCGCACGGGCATTGTCGCCGACTTCGTCCTTGCGGCTGCAATAAGGTATCTCGACGTTCCTGTTGCCCCGCGCGAGCTCGCGCAAGACCTCGCCGATACGACGGATCGGCGTTGCGATGGCGACGGAACCGAACACGGCGAGACCGGCAAGCACGAGGATGACAAAGAGCCCGATGCCAAGATCGATGCGGCTGACGCGCTGGCGCTCGGCGCTCGCTTGCGCATTGCGATCTTCGGCGGCGCCGATCTGATCCTGCGTCGCTTGCTCGATCAGCACATTCATCTTCCGGCCGAGATCGACCGAGCGCGCAATCTTGGCGACCGTATCGCCGTATTCCTTCGCTGCATCGGCAAGCTCGGCACTGACCGCAACGTAATCCTTGGTCAGCGCGTCGATCTTTTGCAATCGCTGCTTGTCGTCGGTGTCGTCGGTCAGGCCGATCGCGGTCGCGATATGCTGAGCGGCGGTGGCCGACTCGGCACGCAGCCGCCCTAACGCGCGGTCGATATCGGCGCCGACAATGGCGAGGCGCATCTCGCGCATCTCGATCTGCATGTCGCCAAGGTCTTTGGCCGCGCGCAGCGCTTCAACGGCTGCGAGCTGTCGGTTCTGGGCGATGACGCGTTGCTGCTCGGCCCAGCGATCCCCGACCTGCTGTTCGGCGAGCATGCCGGCGACAAGCAGCACGCCAAGTGCCGCCCAGATCGCCAGCTTCGTGCGAATGGGAAAATCGAAGCTCGGCATCCTGCGCCCGCTGCTGATCGTGGCATGATTAACGGGCGCGGTTAATTCGACGTAAAATTCGAACGCGTCGGCGCACTTATCTCTCTGTGCGGACGTAACTTTTTGCCAGTACTTTTACGACACAATGAAAATATACACGCTCTGCGTGCAAGCACGGCTCGACGCCGATGCTTCGCGCTACTCGGCCGCGATCCTGCGGCTTGCTTGGGCTTCAATATCGCTCAGACATTTGGCCAGCGCTTCGCCTTCCGGATCGAGGAGCGCTGCGGTACGGGCGTTGGCGATCGCTTCCGCGGCCGGGCGCGGCGGCAAATTGCCGGTGAGCGCAGGTACCATCACTTCGTGTTCGATCAGGTGATAATTGGCGGTGCCGCGCTTATGGGTGTCGCCATAGCCCTTGATGAGGCGGGCACACTCGGCGATTTCGAGCGCCAGATCGCCCGAGAGGGCCGCGGCTTGTGCGATCATGCGCAGCCAGGCCTCGATGGCGCGCTGCTCTTGCCGGTAGCGGAATGTTTTCGGCCGGTAGCCGCGCAGTTTCGCCAGCAAGAAGAAGCGCAGATAGCCGAACACCGAGCCGGTATTGATCTCCATGTCCCAATGCGCGCGGCCAAAGGCGGGGAAGCGCTCGGCGAGGCGCAGGATGGGATTTGCCAGCCATGGCGGCAGCACCGAACAAAATTCCTCGACGCCGGGTTTGAGGAATTCGGTAACAGCGAAGGTCTGCGAATTTTTGATGCCCATGCCGCTTGCGATGCGCGCGAAACGAGCCGGATCGATCTTGACCTGCGCGACGCGGATCACGTCCTCGTAGGACATGCGCACGGCGAGATGCCGCGCCGTCTCCGCGAGCAATTTTCCGTCCGTCCCGGCCTTGGCGTCGGCATCGCGGATCGGCCCGAGACGATCGAGATAGAGCCGCGCGTAAGCTGTGTCCTGATAATTGGCGAGCCGGCGTACGCCTTCGGTCATAAACGCGCGCGCGGCCTCCGGCATGGCGGCGATGTCGGTTTCGAGCGCGGCGAGCGAAGGCGACGCCGCCTGCGCACGCTTCGGCGGTTCCATGGTTGCGCGCGAGCCGCCGCGGGCCGCGTCGACGCCGGCGCGGAAGCCGCGCAGATTGGCATTCACCGCCTTGCCATCAGCGCGGATTGCCGCCTCGAACGCTTCGGCCGGGATCGGCAGGGCGGCGGTGCCGGCGATGGCGCCGAGCATCACAGCGTTAATCATCGCGCCCAACTCGCGCGCGATGGCTTCGAGATCGAGCAGCAGCGTCTTTTGCGAATTCTTCTCGACCGCAGCAACGAGCTTGCCGTGATCGTAGCGGCCGTCGCCCATCGCCATTCTCTCGGTCACCAGATAGGAGCGGCTCAACGAGGCGATCGTCATGGTGCGATCGGGCGTGATGTAGCCGGACGCAATGGCGCGGCCGGCTTCCATCAATTCGCTGGCGACGACGAGATCGACATCGCCGACGCCGGGCGCGAGGCCAAGAACCGGACGGCGCGGATCGGATGCCGCCGACGGTACCGGCACCATTTCGACGTGATAGGTCGTGGCGCCGGTGCGCTGCGCGACGCCGGGAATCGATGTCGATTGCACGGGAAAATTCTGGCTCGCAGCGGCCGCAACAATCCAGTCGGTCAACACGCCGCCGCCCTCGCCGCCAAGCGCGGCGATCAAAACCGTGAGCGGACGGACCTTGTCTTGCGCCTCGGCAATGGGGACGCCTTCTTCCGCAAGATTTGCAACTTTGCCGACATTGGAAGTGTCCGATTTCGGCGTGGGCGAAGGCACAGCTTTCATCCTGCCGCCGAGCCACGCGATTAGGGTGCGCCGAACATTTTGCAGCGTGCGATCCCACCAATTCGGATTGCTCACGACGTCGGCGCGATAGAACGACGGACACAGCACGGCGGCATGGGCGACTTCGCCGCACAGCCCGCAGCCGACGCAGCTTTCGATCACGGTTGCCACCGGATCGGTGCGCAGCGGATCGGGGTTCGGCTTCACCGTCAATGACGGGCAGCCGGACAGCCGGATGCAGGAATGGTCGCCGGTGCAGATCTCGTCGTCGACGCCGAAGCGGACCTTCACCACGCGCTCGCCGCGTTCGAGCTTTTGCGCGTCCTCGGCGCGGATGCGGCGCTGGCGCGCCAGCATGCACTCGCCGTCGGCGATGATGACTTTGAGACCGCGCTCCGCCGTGCGCATCGCTTGCTTCAGCGTGTCCACCATCGTGGACACGCTATAAGTGCGGACGGTGCGCAGCCAGGTGACGCCGAGCGCGCGCAGCGCGTTCTCGATGCTGATGCCGGTCGGCGCGCCGCTGCGATTGCCTTTGCTCGACGGCAGATATTGCTGGCCGGTGGCCGAGGCGTAGCCGTTCTGCATCACGATGAGAACGCCGTCGCCCTTGTTGAACATATTGGAGGCGACGCCGGTGATCAGGCCGTTATGCCAGAAACCGCCATCGCCCATGATCGCGATCGGGCGCTTGTCCATGTTGGGGCCGACCGCGGCGGCGCTGGCGAGCGACATGCCGTAGCCGAGGATCGAATTGCCGAGCGAGAATGGCGCAAAAGTCGCGAACGAATGGCAGCCGATATCGGCGCTGATATGCGTTGGCCCGATCTCGCGCTGCGCCAGTTTGATCGCGGCAAAGACCGGACGCTCCGGACAGCCGGTACAGAAATTCGGCGGCCGCGGCGGGATATCGCCGAAGGTTGCGGCAACATTGGGCTTGTGCGCCAGGAGGGCTTGCGCGTGCGCTGTGACCGCCGCGGCATCGATACCGGCCGGCTGCGTTTGCGACAAGAATGCGGCAAGGCCGCGCAGGAAAACCTCCGACGTGTAGTCGCCGGTGCGCGGCAGGCAGTCCTTGCCGAGCACGTGTGTCGCGCTGCCGGCGGAACGCAGCACGACGTTGATTTGCTGCTCGACATAATCCGGCGAGCCTTCTTCGACGACAAACACGGCGCGCTTGCCGGTGCAAAATTCCTTCACTTCATCGGGCACCAGCGGATAGGCGACGTTGAGCACATAGATCGGAATGCGCGACGCACCGTAAAGATCGGCGAGATCGAGCCGCGCCAGCGCGCGCAGCAAGCCGTTGGTCAGGCCGCCGAGAACGATAATGCCGATATTGGCGAGCTCGCCGGGGATCACCTCGTTGAGCTTCTGTTCGCGGATGAATTTTTCCGCCGCCGGCAGGCGCTGTTCGATTTTGTGGCGCTCCTGCGAAAAAATCACCGGCGGATGGGCGAGCCGGCCGTATTCGAAGCGCGGCGGGCCGGGGAGACGATGCCGGCCGCTATAGGCGCCGCGCTTATTGTCCTTGGCGACGAATTCGCCGGTGACGTGACAGGCGCGCACCCGCAGATCGAGCATTACCGGCGCATGGCTCGCCTCGGAAAGCTCAAAGCCTTTTTCCACCATGTGCACGATGGTCGGCAGATCGGGCCGCGGATCGAGCAGCCAGATCGAGGATTTCAGGGCATAGGCATAGGAGCGTTCCTGGATGACGCTCGCGCCCTCGCCGTAATCCTCGCCGAGCACGATCAGTGCGCCGCCGATGACGCCGGGCGAGGCAAGGTTCGACAGCGCGTCGGCCGCGACATTGGTGCCGACGATCGACTTCCAGGTCACCGCGCCGCGCAGCGGATAATTGATCGAGGCGCCGAGCATGGCGGCGGCGGCGGCCTCGTTAGTGCAGGTTTCAACGTGCACGCCGAGATCGGCCAGAAGCTCGTCGGCATCCACCATGACGTCGAGGAGATGCGAGACCGGCGCGCCCTGATAGCCGCCGACATAACTAACGCCGGATTGCAGAAGCGCCTTCGTGACGGCGAGGATGCCTTCACCGCGAAAGGTTTCGCCGGCGCCGAGCCGCAGCGCATCCACTTCTTTCTTGAACGAGCGTTCCATTGGCAGGCGTTCTTTGGGCGAGTGTTCTTTAGGCAAGCGCGGGTATGACTGAGTATTCCCGGCCGTTGCTGGCCGACCACATATATCTGCTTTGCCGGATCCTACCAAACACCTACCGATGATACGGGATCGAGTGCTCTTGGTGCTTCGATCTCACCCGGTTAGGGTGCCGATCTAAAGGCGCTCAGGGAAACAAAGCCCGGGGCGAGCGCCGGGGGAACGCGTAGGCAGGCAGAGATGGACGGCCAAGGCCAGATCGTTATCGAGCGGGTCAATCACACCTATCGCCCGCCGCGCGGGCGGGCCGTGCTCGCTTTGTCGGATATTTCGCTCGAAATCCGCCCGCGCGAGTTTCTGGCTCTGCTCGGACCCTCGGGCTGCGGAAAATCGACGCTGCTTTATCTCGTCGGCGGGTTTCTGCCCATCGAGACCGGGCGCATCCTCGTCGAAGGCAAGCCGGTCGCGGCGCCCGGTCCCGACCGCGGCATCGTGTTTCAGCACTTCGCGCTGTTCCCGTGGAAGTCGGTGCGCGCCAACATTCTCTATGGCCTCGAACGCCAGGGCTTGCCGCGGCCGGAGCGCGAGAAGAAGGCGCAGGCCTTTATCGACATGGTCGGCCTGCGCGGCTTCGAAGACAGCTATCCGTCGCAACTGTCCGGCGGCATGAAGCAGCGCACTGCGATTGCGCGCACCCTAGCCATCGATCCCAGCATTCTGCTGATGGACGAACCGTTCGGCGCGCTCGACGCGCAGACGCGCGTGCTGATGCAAACCGAGCTACTCAACATTTGGCAGCGTTCGCCGAAGACCGTCATTTTCGTCACCCACGACGTGCAAGAGGCGGTTTATCTCGCCGAGCGGGTCGCGGTGATGTCGGCGCGGCCCGGCCGCGTCAAAGCCATCGTCGAAACCAAATTTCCCAACCGCGATCCGAGCATCCTGCGCACCAAGGAATTCGTCGAGAAGGTCGACGAATTGTGGAAACTGGTGCGCGACGAAGCGATCAAGGCGCAGGAGACGACAGGGTCATGATGTCGGATGCCCTGATGAAGACCGTCGTGCGCTATCTGCCGATCGTGATCCTGGCCATTGCCTGGGAGGTGGTCGCGCGGCTCAACCTCGTCGATTCGCTGGCTCTGCCGCCCTTGAGCAAAGTGGCGGTGGCGTGGGCCGATCTCATGCGCGACGGCGAGCTCGTCGACAACGGCGCGTCGTCGCTCTATCGCGGCGCGATCGGACTGCTGCTGGCTATCGCTATCGGCGGCGGCCTTGGCGTGCTCATGGCGCGCTTTCGCATCGTCGACATGTTCATCAATCCGCTGGTCGAGCTGTTTTATCCGGTGCCAAAATCGGCGCTCATTCCGGTGACCGTGCTGTGGCTCGGCTTCGGCGACGGCTCGAAAATCCTTCTGATTTTCCTCGGCTGCATAATCCCGGTCACCATCGGCGCCTATAACGGCGCGCGCGGCAGCGATCATGCACTGGTCTGGTCGGCGCGCAGCATGGGCGCCAACAGCCTGCGCATGATCTGGGACGTGGTGTTGCCGAGCGCGCTGCCGGAATTGCTCAACGGCATCCGCACCGCGCTGGCCCTCGCCTTCATCCTTTTGGTGTCGTCCGAGCTGATCGTATCGCAGAAGGGATTCGGCTATCTGATCGGCTATCTCGGCTCGACCGGGTCTTACGAAGGCATGTATGCGGTCGTGCTCACCGTCGCCTTCCTCGGCTTTGCCGCCGACCGGTTTTATCAGCTCCTCATGCAAAGGCTGCTGCGATGGCGGGAGTAGAACATCAGCCCTCGCTGGCCGAAGCGCAGGCCGAGATTTCGCAGGACGCGCTGCGCCGCTTCGACGACATCTTCCGGCGCGGCGCGGGCATTTTCTCGATTCTCATGCTGCTCGTCGCTTGGGAATTGTTCGCGAAAAGCGGCAAGGTCACGCCGTTCATGCTGCCGGCCTTTTCAGTCGTTGCGGAGCGCATCTACGCCGACGCACTGCACGGCGATCTGTGGATCAATCTCGGATTGACGATGTATCGGGCGCTGACCGGCTTTTGCATCGCCGCGGTCGGCGGCGTCGTGCTCGGCGCCTTGATGTCGCGCAGCAAGATCTTGCGCTGGTTCTTCGACCCGCTGATCTCGATCGGCTTTCCGATGCCGAAGGTCGCGTTCCTGCCGATTATCATTCTGTGGCTCGGTCTCTACGACGTCTCCAAAATCTCGATGGTGGTATTCGACGCAATCTTTCCGGTTGTGACGGCAACGCTTGCCGGCATCGCCAGCGTCGACAAGGAACTGATCTGGTCGGGCCGCAATATGGGCGCGAGCGAGCCCGAGATGATGTGGCAGATCATTTTACCGGCGGCGCTGCCGCAGATCATGACCGGGCTGCAGGTCGCGCTGCCGATCGCGCTCATTGTCGCGATCATCGCCGAGATGGCCATGGGCGGCTACGGACTGGGCGGCGCCATGATGACGGCGTCGCGCTATGCCAATTCGCCCGGCGTGTTCGCCGGCATCGTCGAGATCGCCGTCGCCGGCTACTTTTTGATCAAGGCCATGGCCATGATCCGCCGCCGGCTCTTGGTGTGGCACGCCGAGGCGTCAACGTGAGGCAACGCCATGATTTTTAAATCCGTCATCACCTGTCCGCACTGCGCCACCGCGAAAGCGGAGACGATGCCGACCGATGCATGCCAATTCTTTTATGTCTGCACCGGCTGCGGGACGAGGCTACGGCCGAAGCAAGGCGATTGCTGCGTATTTTGTTCCTACGGCTCGATGCCCTGTCCGCCCATTCAAGCCGAGCGGTCCGGCGAAGCTGACGCGGCATCCTGTTGTGGTGCAATCCGACATGTCTAATGCAATTTGATTCTAGTGCAATTTGATCCGCGGCTCGGTGCGCCGGGTGACGGCGTGAACGAGCGAATCGAGCGCGACTTTGAAATTGCCGTGCAGCGCCTGCAAATGCCGTTTGTGCAGCGCCCGATAGGCCCAGCGCGCGATCAGGCCCTGCATCTTCACGTTATGAAACACGATGCCGAACGTGTCGTAGTCGGCGAGCGACACCAGCGATCCGCGATCGCGATATTCGAAATTCGACAGCGGCTCGCCGCGCAGCCGTTTGTTGACGACCTTGACCATGAAGCCTGACTGCTGATGCGCGACCTGCGCGGTCGGCGGCAGCGGGTCCTTCATGCCCGGCAAGACGCAATTCGCGCAGTCGCCGATGGCAAAGATGTCGTCGTCTTTGGTGGTCTGCAGCGTCGGCCGCACGATGAGGCGGTTGATGCGGTCGGTTTCGAGGCCGTCCAGACCGCGCAAATAATCCGGCGCCTTGATGCCGGCGGCCCAGACGATCAGCTCGGCCGGTACGACCTCGCCGCCGTCGAGCACAACCTCGCCGGCGCGCACTTCCATCACCCGCCGCCCGGTGCGGATATTGACACCGAGCCCGCGCAGCACGCCGACGGTGGCGGCCGCGAGACTTTCCGGCAAAGCGGGGAGGATTCGCGGCGCCGCCTCGATCAACTCGATCTTGATCTGCATGTCGAGGCCGATGCGGTCGAGATTGTAGGACACCAGATCGCGCATCGATTTGTGCAATTCCGCCGCCAGTTCGACGCCGGTCGCGCCGGCGCCGACGATTGCGACGTGCAATTGGCCGGGCTTCGGCGGCTCATATTGCGCGTTCGCCCGCAGGCAAGCATTGATCATGCGGCGGTTGAAGCGCACGGCCTGGTCGAGCGTATCGAGCGTAATGGCATGTTCGCTGATGCCGGGCGTGCCGAAATCGTTCGACATGCTGCCGACGGCGATGACCAGCGTATCATAGCCAAGCACGCGCGGCGGAATGATGGTTTGTCCGTCCTCGTCGACACTCGGCGCGACATGAACTTGCCGTTTGGTGCGGTCGAGCCCGACCATGGCGCCGATGCGGTAGCGATAGTGCCGGTATCGCGCATGGGGAATGAGTTCGAGCGAATCCGTCTCGCTATCGAGCGAGCCCGACGCCACTTCGTGCAGCAGCGGCTTCCAGACATGGATGCGCGATTTCTCAAGCAGCGTGATGGAGGCCTTGCGCCGCCGCCCGAGCTTGGCGCCGAGCAGCGAAGCGAGCCGCAGGCCGCCGGCGCCGCCGCCCACGATCAGAACGCGATGCAGCAATACATCGTCCGTCGAGGGGGTTTCGGCGATCGTGTGAAAGGGTGGATTTGGCATAGACCGCGCAACCGCCCATCAACGCCTATCAAAGACCCGAACGATTACTTATCCTGCGCAGTCTCTATCTCGGGATCGTGGACCGCAACACCCATCATCGGATCGATCGGCTTGTCCCAGGGCCGGCGATCGACCGTCCGCATCGTGTCGGAATAGCCGGCCTGCCAGCGCGCGCGAATGCCGGCTGAGGTGAAATCGATATCGCGCAAATGATCTTCGTGATCGAGCCGCGGCCCGTTGAGCCGCACGATGTGCATCATGGTGCCGCAGCCGTAGCCGGCCATTTCCTTCACTTCCGGCGTTTCGCGCTGCTCCTCCGGCATTCGCCGCACCAATTCGCGCACGATGTGGCGGAGCTGATGAATATGCTCCTGGCGCATGATGTGGCTGTCGGTGCGGCTGGCAAATTGAATGTCTTTCTGGCGGTTGAGCACTTGCCAAACCGACTCCGGCTCGGGTCCCGCCGCGTGCCACATCTGCACCGTGAACACGACGGAATCGCGCCGCGGATAATCGTCGAACACGGTTTCGACCGGCGTATTGGAATAGATGCCGCCGTCCCAATAGGGATCGCCGTCGATGCGGATCGCCGGAAACGCCGGCGGCAACGCGCCGGACGCCAGCACATGCTTGAGCGTGAGCGGCATAGCGCGGCTGTCGAAATAGTGCATCTTGCCGGAGCGCACATTGACCGCGCCCACAGTCAAACGCGGCTGCCTGGCATTGATGTGCTGAAAATCGATGAGGCTGGACAGCGTCTCGTGCAGCGCTTCGATGGTATAAAAACCGGCCTGCTCGACGCCGACCGCGGCGTTCAGGCCGCCAAAGGCCAGCGCGCGGTTCGGCGAAAAATAGCCGGCGACGCCGCTGAAAATCGTCATCATCTGCGCGGCGATATTGCCGCCCAACAGCGCGAGCGGCTGCGCGAACGGCAGCCGCATTTGCACAAACGGCATTTGCGTGAAAGCGGGCAGCGGCGCCGCGTCCCACGGCGATTTGCGCTCCATCCGGTCCCAGAATTCGCGCAGACGTTCTAGCCGCCGGCCGGGCTCGTTACCGGCGATGATGGCGCCGTTGATCGCGCCGATCGAGGTGCCGATCACCCAGTCGGGTTCGATGCCGGCCTCATGCAGCGCCTGATAGACGCCGCCCTGGTAAGCGCCGAGCGCCCCGCCGCCCTGAAACACCAGCGCGATCTGGCCGGGCAAAGGTTTCGCTGTTTTGGTTGCCGCAACGGAATTTGCCTTGCTGTCGTTCATGTCGCCCCGTGATCCCGTCTTGGAAGCACAACACGCGTCGCCGCAATGCGCTTCCTACAGGCCGCTCGTTACCTGTCGCAGTGGTAAACTCGAAATGACACGCTTGTGCTTGACGGGATCGTGAATTGAGCTTCGGCGTGCTGCACCCCTGCGGTAAGCGGGAGGCTTGCGTCACATCGCCGTTTCCGCCCACAATTGCTGCAACGGCCGGCCCATACAGGTTTGGGCACAAATCCGCGGCCAATTGGGGGGATCAGCATGCGTTGGAAGATCGTACTGGCAAGCGTCGCACTTTTGGCTTTCGGCATTAGCCTCGCCCACGCCGACCCGCTGAAGATCCGCGGCGCATGGGTGGCGCCGCTCGCTAACTGGGCCTCGGTGTGGATGCAGAAGAAGGACCTCGCCGTCCATTTCGGCCAGTCCTACCAATTCGAGGCGGTCCGCTATGCCGGCACGCCGCCGATGATCACCGCGATCGCCAATAACGAGCTTGAGATCGGCAACCTCGCCTTTTCCACTTTGCCGATCGCGATCGGCAATGCCGGCATGGACGATATCCGGGTGATCTCGGACGATTTCCAGGACGGCAACGCCGGCTATTACAGCAACGAATTCGACGTGCTGGCCGACGGGCCGATCAAGAAGGTCGAGGACCTCAAGGGCAAGGTCGTCGCCACCAATGCCGCCGGTTCCGGCGTCGACGTCGCCATGCGCGCCATGCTGCGCAAGCACGGGCTCGAAGCCAACCGCGACTACACCATCATCGAGGCGCCGTTCCCCGCGATGCGCGCGATGCTGGCGGAAAAGAAAGTCGACATGATCCCGGCAGTGCTGCCGTTCTCGCTCGATCCCGAACTGAAAAAGATCGCCACCAAACTGTTCGACATGCGCGACGCGATCGGGCCGTCGCAATTCGTCATGTGGTCGGCGCGGAAACCTTTCATTGACGCGCATCGCGCCGTGCTCGTCGATTTTCTCGAAGATTCACTGCGGATCGCGCACTGGTATCTCGACCCTAAGAACCACGACGCGGTCGCCGACATCGCTTCGCAGATCACCAAACAACCGGCCGATCACTTCGGCTGGCTCTACACCAAGAACGATTACTATCGCGATCCGAACATGCTGCCGAACCTCGATGCGCTGCAAAAGAACGTCGACATGACCAAGGATCTCGGCTTCGTCAATGCGAGCTTCAACGTCAAAGCGCATTCCGACCTCAGCATGATCCAGGAAGCGGCGAAGCGGCTGAAGTGAGGTATTGCGCAACAAAACGGGCGCCAGCCTCGCGGCGGCGCCCGTTTCTCTTCGCCATGTTTGAAAATCAGCTCACCAGGACATTGGTGAACTGCCACGGATCCTTGTCCAAGGTCTCCTTGAACAAGCCGCCGCGGTCCTTAAGCGGCGTCCAGTCGGTATACGCGCCGATCACCGGCCCGAGATAGGGCATCTGCACTTCGAGACAGCGGCGGAAATCCATCTCATCGGCTTCGATAATGCCGGCATTGGGATTTTCCAGCGCCCACACCATGCCCGCGAGCACGGCCGAGGTGACTTGCAGACCGGTGGCATTCTGATACGGCGCAAGATCCCGCGTCTCGTCGACCGACAGCTGCGAGCCGTACCAATAGGCGTTCTTCTTGTGGCCGTAGAGCAGTACGCCGAGCTCGTCGATGCCGTCGACGATCTCGTTCTCGTCGAGAATGTGGATCGCCGGCTGCCGCTTGCCGGCCTGGCCGAATAATTCGTGCAGCGACAGCAACGCGTCATTGCACGGGTGGTAGGCGTAATGGCAGGTCGGCCGGTACAGCACCTTGCGCCCCTGGCGCAGCGTAAAATAGTCGGCGATCGAGATCGACTCGTTGTGCGTGACCAGGAAGCCGTATTGCGCCTTGGCCGTCGGCGTCCATGAGCGAACGCGGGTATTGGCGCCCGGCTGCGTCAGATAGATCGCCGCCTGGCAGCCGACCTTATGCTTGAAGCCGTTCTTCGGCAGGCGCTTCTCATGCGTGCCCCAGCCGAGCTCGGCCGGCTGCATGCCTTCCGACAAGAAACCTTCGACCGACCAGGTGTTGACGAAGACCTCGATCGGCTTCGGCTTCTTGGCGCGCTGCGTATCGCGCTCGGCGATATGAATGCCTTTGACGCCGGCCTTCTTGGCGAGCTTGCCCCAGTCCTCGCGCGTCTTCGGCTCCTTGAATTTCAGGCCGAGATCGCCGGCGATGTTGAGAAGCGCCTGCTTGACGAACCACGACACCATGCCGGGATTGGCGCCGCAGCAGGACACGGCCGTGGTGCCGCCCGGGGTCTTGCGGCGCGCCGCGAGCACGGTCTCGCGCAGCGCGTAGTTCGAGCGCTTCTCCGGACCGAGCTTGGAATCGAAGTAGAAGCCGGCCCAGGGCTCGACCACGGTGTCGATATAGAGCGCGCCGATCTCGCGGCAGAACTGCATCATGTCGACCGAGGACGTGTCGACCGATAGGTTGACGCAAAAGCCCTGGCCGCCGCCCTCGGTCAGGAGCGGGCCCAGAAGCTTGCGGTAATTGTCGCGCGTAACGGCTTCATGGATGAAGCGGATGCCGCGATCGTCCAGAATCTTACGGTCCTTGTCCTCGGGGTCGATGACCACGAAGCAGGATTTGTCATATTCGAAATGCCGCTCGATCAGAGGCAGCGTGCCTTTGCCGATCGAGCCGAAACCGACCATGACGATGGGGCCGGTGATACGTCCATGAACGGGCCATGCGGTCATTATCGCGACTCCAAAGCGAATAGATTGAATGGATGATTGATTGCTTCAGACCCCGGTCGAATTCAATGGGACCGGGGTCTGAACTTTGAGGACCAAGCCTGCATTTCACATTCGAGCATGATCTTTCGGGGTCATACTCTACGCAGCGCGTTGTACAACAGCGTGACGCGCGCCGCCATTTGCCGCGATCAGCGTGTTGAGGTCCGGCTTGGGTTCAAGCTCGCCGGTGGCGCCGATCATGCCGCGTGCGCCGGCAAGCGCCTTGGGCTTGAGCTCAAGGGCCAGGAGCCGGTTCCGCTCGAAGCTGCCGGGCATCCACAGATCGCCGGTCGCCGCCGCGGCAAAGCCGAAACGGCTGTAATAGGGCGCATCGCCGACCAGAAGAATGGCGCGGTGACCGGCAAGCCGGGCGCGCGCGATGGCGCGACGGACCAGCGTCGTGCCGATGCCGCGGTTGCGATAGTCCGGATGCACCGCCAGCGGCCCGAGCAGCAGCGCTGAGCGGCCGGGGCCGGCGGCGACATGCCAGAGCCGGACGGTGCCGACGACGCGGCCGCGATCGGTCGCGACGAGCGACAGCCCGTCCGCCGGCCGGCGGCCTTCGCGCAGCCGCTCCGAGGTCTTGGTGAAACGGCACGTTCCATAGGCCAGGTCGAGCAGCACCTCACGCGCCGCGACGTCCGCGATTTTTTCTTCCCGAAGGGTCACCATTGATCCGCTCCTTTCGGCAGTTGCGCTCGGGCGCCTTCACCCTTCCCTCCCCCGCCTGCGGGGGAGGGTTAGGTGAGAGGCCGGAGCCAGAGGGGTCAGATGTGGAAGGTGCGCAGCGGTGCGAAGCCGTTGAAGGCCACCGCCGCGTAGGTCGCGGTATAGGCGCCGGTGCCTTCGATCAGCACCTTGTCGCCGATCTCAAGACTGACCGGCAGATCGTAAGGCCGCTTCTCGTAGAGCACGTCGGCACTGTCGCAGGTCGGGCCGGCGAGCACGCAGGGGCCGACCTCGTCGCCGTCGCGCGGCGTCTTGATCGGGTAACGGATCGACTCGTCCATCGTCTCGGCGAGACCGCCGAACTTGCCGATGTCGAGATAGACCCAGCGCGCTTGGTCCTGCTCGCTCTTCTTCGAGACGAGCACGACTTCGGCCTCGATCACGCCGGCATTGCCGACCATGCCGCGGCCCGGCTCGATGATGGTTTCCGGGATGCGGTTACCGAAATGCTTGCGCAAAGCCTTGAAGATCGCACGGCCATAGGCCTGGACCGCCGGAACTTCGCGCAGGTACTTGGTCGGAAACCCGCCGCCGAGATTGACCATCGTCAAGTTCATGCCGCGTTCGGCGCAGTCGCGAAAGATCGCCGCCGCCGTCTTCAGCGCTTCGTCCCAGGCCGCGGTGCGGCGCTGCTGCGAGCCGACATGGAACGACACGCCGACCGGCTCGAGACCGAGCTTCTGCGCGTGGTCGAGCACGTCGACCGCCATCTCCGGATCGCAGCCGAACTTGCGCGACAGCGGCCATTCCGCGCCGGCGCAGCCGAACAGGAACCGGCAGAAGACCTTGGCGCCGGGTGCGGCGCGGCTGATCTTCTCGACCTCGGCCTTGCAATCGACCGCGAACAGCCGGACGCCGAGCGCAAAGGCGCGCGCGATGTCGCGTTCCTTCTTGATGGTGTTGCCGAAGGAGATGCGGTCCGCCGTGGCGCCGGCCGCGAGCACCATCTCGATCTCGGCGACCGAGGCGGTGTCGAAGCAGGAGCCGAGCGAGGCCAAGAGCGACAAGAGTTCCGGCGCCGGGTTCGCCTTCACGGCGTAGAACACCCGGCTGTCCGGTAAGGCCTTGGCGAAGACCTGATAGTTCTCGCGCACGACGTCGAGATCGACGACGAGGCACGGACCATCGTCCTCACCCACTTCGCGGCGGCGGCGCAAAAAGTCGTGGATGCGCTCTGTCATGGAGTCGCTCCTTCATCCAGGTTCAAGGGGCCAAGCTCTACGGAGCTGTTGCGGCCCAGCGTTGAAGTTCAGCCGCCCGCGCTTGCGCGCAGACGACCGGCGTCAACGGCGAAATCGCCTTGCGCCAAACCGTGCGTTGGGGACACGGTGCAGGCGCGCGGCTCTTAAGCCGTAGATGCTGCCTTGGATTGGAGCGGGAGACCCGTTCCGCACGGCCGGCAAGACAAGATGACAAGCCTCTTCGGTGTTGACCTTTGGACAGCCAACGAGACCAAAAAAGCCCGCTCCGTCGTTGCTTTAAGCCGCGTCCCCCGTTGAGCGCGGGGTGCGCCGGTTTCGCCTCCGGCTGCCGATCACGTAGTGAAGTTGGAAGCCTAGAACGTCCGGCTTCAACCTCAGGCGACTGTCCGGCCTCTTGTCCGGATGCCTACCGATCGACACACGGCCACAGGCACGTGCGAATTTGGGCGAGCGGCACATAGGCGCATTGGAAATGCATTGCAAGAAAAAACGACACAGGAGCTTAAAAATTTTTGAAAATTTTCGCGCGGCCCGCTCCGCGGCAAGTGCGCACGAGCGCCGCGAGGCTCGGCGCGTGACGCGTGACGTCGCCGCCGGCGCGCTCCGCTGAGCGCAACGCACCGCCCGCTCATGATGACGCGAGCGCCGCGGTGTGTGATAGCTGCGCGGCCAACATTTACTCTCCCGGTACTCCTTCCATAGGTGCTGGAATGCCTGCTTTGCCGATCACTTTCGCCTGCAGCCTCTACGACCGCGTGCTCGCCCTCCACACCGGCGAGATCAAAGCCAGCGGCATCGATCTCAACTTCGTCGTCATGGATAATCCGCGGCAGATTTTCGACCGCATGAACAACCGGCTCGAATTCGACGCCTGCGAGATGTCGAGCTCGGAGTTCATCAGCCGGTTCGCCGCCAAGAAGCTGCCCTATGTGGCGCTGCCGGTCTTCGTCTCGCGCGTCTTTCGCCACGGTTTCATCGTGGTGAACCGCAAGCACGTCACCTCGGCAAAGGATCTCGCCGGCAAGCGGATCGGCGTGCCGCTCTATACCCAGACCGCGGCGCTCTTCGTGCGCGGCCTCATGCAGCACGACTTGGGGGTCGACCTCTCCGGCATCGAATGGGTGCAGGGCGCGGTGAACGAGCCCGGCGCCTATGGCAATCCCTCCGTCATGCCGATGCTCAAACCGGTCAAGATCACGCCGAACCAGAGCGGCAAGTCGCTCAGCGAGCTTCTCGAAACCGGCGAAATCCAGGCAATTATCGGCTCAAACCTGCCGAAGGCGCTCAACCGCCATCCCGACGTGGTGCGGCTGTTCCCCGACTACCGGGCGCGCGAAAAGGACTATTTCCGCCGCACCAAGATTTTCCCGATCATGCACCTGATCGTCATCCGCAACGATGTCTACGAGCGCAGTCCGTTCGTGGCGACGAGCCTCTACGACGCCTTCAATGCCGCCAAGAACCGGGCCTGGGAGAAAATGCGTTTCTCCGGCACGCTGCGCTACATGCTGCCGTGGCTGCCCGACGATGTGGCGGAGATCGACGAGCTGTTCGGCGGCGATTGCTGGCCCTATGGCGTCGAGCCGAACCGGCCGACGCTCGAGGCGTTGGTCACTTACATGGTCGAGCAGGGCCTGATCCCGGAAACCATTCCGGTCGAGAAGCTTTTTGTGCCGACTTATGGTTAATGGCGCCCGCCGCGCCGCTAATTCAGCTTCGGCAAGGCAGCGCAGAACTTCGGCACGTGCCCGTCGCCGAGGAAAGCGCACCTGTCGATATTGTGCGAGATGATGAGCTCGCAGGTGTTCTCGGCATTGCAGGGCGGATGGGTCGCGGTGGCGACCTGCAGGCACTGTTGGACGTAGAGCGCCGCCTGCTTGGGGCCGACCGTGTCGCGGCACGGCGTATCCGGCGTGTTCGGCCCGGCCGTGAGCGCGCCGGTGCGCACCGCATAGGCTTTGCGGATGCAGGCTTTGTCGGCGCCGCACTCATTGCGATGGACGATCCAGGCCTTCTGCGCGATGACGATGGCGTCGCGATCGTCATCGTCGGAATACGTCTTGACGCCCGGAACCCCGTCGAGCTTGCTCTTGAAGGCCGCCGCCAGAGCGCGATCGAGCGCCGCAAGGTCGTCGTTTTTGCAAATGGCGGCTTCGGTCGGCGTCAAATTGCCGGCGCAGGCGAAGCTTGGCTCCGCCGCCGCGCGCTGCATCGACGGCAGCATCAGCGGGACCACTAGCGCCGCGGCAACAAGCGCCCCGGCAAACCCGGCACGATGAGGCATGGTGCGATAGTCGCGCCGAGGACCGCCGAGGTTCAAGCTGCGCTCCGCAGCGCGCGTTCGACCATGACGCCGATCAGGTTTTTGCGGTAGGCGCCGGTGGCGTGGATGTCGTCGGACGGATCGACGGCTGCAGATGCGGCCGCCTCGGCCTGAGCGATGGTCTCGTCGTCGATCTTGTGGCCGTTAAGAATCTTCTCGACGGCGGCGAGCCGCAGCGGGGCGTCGGCGACCCCGATCGCGCCGACATGGGCATTGCGGGCTTTATCTTCGCCGTCCTCGTCATAGAACAGGGCCGCCGCCGCCAGCGCGAAGTCGCCACGGCGGCGGGCGAATTCGCAGAAGCCGAAACGGCGGCCGGTAGGCCACGGCGGAAAGCGTATCTCTGTAATGATCTCGTCGGCCTTAAGCGCTGTCATCAGCGGACCTTGGAAGAAATCCGCAGCCGCGATGACGCGCTCGCCGGCGGTGCCGATGACGGCGATTTCCGCCTCGCAGGTGACAACGATGCCCGGCATCTCGGCCGCCGGATCGGCGTGGCCCAGGCTGCCGCCGGCGGTGCCGCGATTGCGGATCTGATAATGTGCGACATGTTCGATGGCCGCCACCAGAAGCGGATGCGCCTTCTTCAGCCGTGCGTCTTTGAGAATATCGCTCCAGCGCACCATGGCGCCGAGCGTGACCCCGCCGTCGGCGATCTCGATCTGCCGCAGCCCGGCAAGCTTACGCAGATCGACCAACAGCGCGGGTGCCGCGACGCGAAACGCCAACATCGGCACGAGGCTCTGACCGCCGGCCAGCAGCTTGGCATCGCCGTCATGCGCCGTCAGCAAGGCAATAGCTTCAGGTATCGTGGTAGGACAGGCGTATTCGAAAGGTGGAAGTTTCATAACGGCTATGGCGTCCGTTGCATCCGCTTCGCACCGCAGAAAAAGGCGCGCGGAACGCTAACATCGGCTTCCGCAAAGGGTCAATCGCACATCAGGCCGATGTCCATCCGGCACAATTGCTGGTAGTCTTATCGCAAAACTCCAAGTCCGCCGGCGGTGCGATGGCCGGCCGGAATGCCGCTCAAAAACCGCTCCAAGAACTGATCGATGAGTGGAGGAAGCCGATGTTGAAGAAAACGCCGCGCAACGGGAACGGCAAAAACGCAAACAAGCCTGCTGCGAAAAACGGCAAGAAGCAGCGCGTCAGCGAACTGCCCAAGATCAACAATTCGACCGACACGCGCGACATTCTCGCGCATGCGGCCAAGGACGCGCAGCAGGACAATTATTTCATCGTCGACGTCGACGCCCATGTCACCGAGACGGCGTTCTGGTCGGAAATCGTCGAGCGCATGGACAGCGACGTCTATCGGCAGATGGCGCGCGCTTTCAAGGATCGCGGCGGCTCGCCGCCCGGCCTGCTCAACGCCACGCCCGGATTTCTGCATCAGGACGTGTTCGGCCGCATTCCGCATCAGCAGCGGCTGGGCGAAGCCGTTCCAGCCGGCCGGACCCACGCCCAAGTGACGCTGGTGCAGCGCGCCATGGATTCCATGGGCATCGACTACATGGTGGTGTTTCCGACCCCAATGCTGGTGCTCGGCATGCATCCGCAGATCGAGATGGAGGTCGTGATCGGCAACGCCTTCAACAAATGGCTGACCGAGGAGATCCTGCCGCAGGATACGCGCATCAAGGCGATGCTGTATCTGCCGTTCAATCACCCGGAAGAAAGCCTGAAGACGGTCGAGACCTATGCCAATACGCCGGGCGTGATCGGTTATTCGGTCACCTCGACCCGCTATCGGGCGGTCAACCACGACAGCTACATGCCGCTTTATTCCGCCATCCAGGCGACCGGAAAGCCGCTCGCGTTCCATTCCGGCTTCCACTGGGGCGACCAATCGATGCAGCAGTGCAACCGCTTCATCTCCATGCATTCGATCTCGTTCGTCTATTACAACCTCATTCACCTGACCAACTGGATCGTCAACGGCCTGCCGGAGCGATTTCCCAAGCTCAAGTTGCTGTGGATCGAGAGCGGCCTCGCCTGGGTGCCGTTCCTGATGCAGCGGCTCGATTCCGAATATATGATGCGGTCCTCGGAAGCCCCGCTCTTGAAGCGCCGCCCGAGCGAATACATCGCCGACATGTATTTCACGAGCCAGCCGCTCGAACGCTCCAATATGAAGCTCACCGAGGCGACCTTCGATGCCATCAAGGCGGAGACGCAGCTTCTGTTCGCGTCCGACTGGCCGCATTGGGACTTCGACCTGCCCGCTTCCATCACCACGCTGCCGTTCCTCGATGAGCAGGCCAAGCGCAACATTTTGGGACTGAATGCGGCGCGTCTATTCAATCTCGAAGTGCCCAAGCACAAACTGATCAAGCCCAAGAAAGCGCCGGCGGCGCGCGTGCCGGTGACGGCTTGAATTCATGCCGAAGGTTCGCAAAGCGGCTAAGCGTGGGGCCAAACCAAGCCGGAAGGTCGCGCCAAGCCCCACGAAAAAGAAAGACGCGGACTTTTGCGCGGCCGCCCGCGACGCGCTCAAGCGCGGCGAGCCTGACGCCATTTCCGACAGGACTTTGCAACAGGTGCTGACCGCCGCGGTGAAAGTCTATGCCGCCAAGGTCGAACGGCGCGGCCATGATGTCGAGCCGTTCCCGCGCGGCACGGTGACAGCGACCGAGACGGTGGTGACGGCCTGCGGGCTGATCCGCGCGGCCGACCTCAACATGTTCGACGTGGCGATCTGGTTTCATCGCCCCCCAGGAATCGAGTGAAGGGAGAACTGAAAATGGCGACGGACGAGATCGCGGTCGGCGAACTGACCGACATTGCCGATGGGGATTATCGGGTTTTCGCCCTGGAAAACCTCGAAGTCGGTATTTTCCGCACCGGCAGCAAGGTACTGGCCTACGAGAATGTCTGCCCGCATGCCGGCGGCCCGGTGTGCCAGGGCAAGATTTTTCATCAGGTCGAGGAAATCATCACGCCCGACAAGAAAAGCGCGGGGCTGCGCTTCGGCAAGCAGCGCCACATCGTATGCCCCTGGCACGGCTACGAATTCGATCTCGCCACCGGCTGCCACCCCGGCGACGCCTCGGTGCGGCTCACACCGGTGCCGGTCGCGGTGCGCGACGGCAAAATCTTCGTCAACGTCCCGGACTAGCTAACATCGTGTCGGCGAGCTTCTCTGCGATCATAATGGTCGGGATATTGGTATTGCCGCGCGGGATCGTCGGCATGATCGAGGCGTCGATGACGCGTAGCGCCTCGAAGCCATGGACGCGCCCGGCCGGATCGGTGACCGCATCGCGGTCGTTCGCTGCACCCATCCGGCAGGTGCCGACCGGATGGAACGTGCCGGCGACATTGTCCCGAATATGCGCGGCAAGCGCCTCGTCGTCCTGAACCAAAGCAGCGAGATCGACGCGGCGGTCGGCGAGCGTCGCAAAGATCGGCTCGGCAAGCGGCGGCACGGCTTCGATCAGGCTCGCGATCGCCGCGCTCTTGATCCGGTTTGTTGGTGTGATGCGGTTGAGCCGCCGCAGCCGGTCGCTGAATTTCACCGGGAAGGTCAGCCGCGTCATGGCGCGCACCGCCTCATGGCCGAGAATATCGACGCAGCGGCGGAAGCCTATCATGAAGCGCCGCAGATCGAGCTCATGCCCGGTGAAATTGAACTCGACGAGCGGATAGACCGCTGGATCGGCCGACACCAGCGAGACCTGGCCTCGCGCCAGGGGCTTAAGCAGCGACGGGGCAATATTGGCGACCTGATGCCCGAGCGGGCTCCAGGACGTTTTGCACTGCACATTAATGTAGATGTCTTGGGGTGGGGTTCCCGGCAGGCCGGAGGAATAGCGAAACGCCGACATCGGGTGCGGGCGAATATTGTCCGATTGCCGCGTTCCGGGCTTTTGCAAGAGGCCGATAAAGATGATGGCGTGGTTGGAGAGATTTTGGCCGACACCGGGACGATCGGCCTTCACTTCGATGCCGAGCTCACGCAGTGCAGGCGCCGGACCGATGCCGGCCCGCATCAGAAAAGCCGGTGAATGGATGCCGCCGAGCGCGGTGATGATTTCACGGCCGAAGAAGTCTTTCTTTTCGCCGCCGATCGTCACGGTGACGCCAGTGGCGCGGCGACCCTCGAAAATGAGACCGGTGACGGTGGCCTCGGCGAGCACGGTGAGATTTTTCCGGCCGCGCACATTGGCGTCGAGATAACAGGTCTGCGCCGAGGCGCGTTTGTCCAGCCAATTGCTCATCGGCACCGGGCCGTAGCCGTCGCGGAAATCGCCATTCATGTCGGCGACGAAGGGAATTTGCCGCTCTTGCGCAAAGGCGCCCACGGCCTTCGACAATTGCGGCCAGTCGTCGACTTTGGTGCGGCGGATCGGCACCGGTCCGGCCTTGCCGTGCAAGGCGCCGTCGAAATCCCAATCGCTTTCGAGCTTCTTGTAGTAGGGCAGCACGTCGTCCCAGCCCCAGCCAGTGGCGCCATGCGCCTGCCACTCGGCGTAGTCGTCGGGCGTGCCGCGATAGGCCACCATGCCCATGACATTCGAGCCGCCGCCGACGAGCCGGCCTTGGGAAAATCCGCTCAACGGCGAATTGTCCTTGCGCCGCCAGTGCACTTTCAGGCCGGGCCAGAAATAGGCGTCGTTGTAGTAAGAGCGCGGATAGGAATCGAGCACGTCGGCGGGCTCGGCGCCCGCGACCACGTCGCGGCCGGCTTCGAACAAGAGGACGCTCGAGCTTGAACGCGCCGACAGCCGGTTGGCCAGCACGCAGCCTGCGGCGCCGGCGCCGACAATGATGACATCGAAGCTTTGCGGCATTTCGGGTCCCGGCTTGGTTTTCGGTTTGGCCCTTTCGGGGCTTGATTGAACATAGCCCCGTCATGCTTTACTGGATCGCGGATTGGCGCAAGCCATCCCGATCCGCGGGCCTGCAGAGGTTAAGAATCCCATGAGCGAGACCATGAGCGAGACCGTGAGCGAGACCCTGAGCCAGACCAAGAGCGAGACCAAGACACTCCACGGCGTGATCGCCGCCATCGCGACTGCGGTCGACGCCAAAGGCGAACCGGATTGCGCGCGTTCGACGGCGCTGGCCCGCTTTCTGCTCGACACCGGCTGCGACGGCCTCAACGTGCTCGGCACCACCGGCGAAGCGACCTCGTTCTCGCTCGATCAGCGCAGACGCGTGATGAGTGCTTACGCGCAAAGCGGTTTGCCGCTCGACCGCATGATGGTCGGCACCGGCGCCGCCGCGCCCGCCGACGCCATTGCGCTGACCAAACATGCCGCCGAGCTCGGCTTTGCCGGCGCGCTGGTGCTGCCGCCGTTCTATTACAAGGGCGTGCAAGACGATGGGCTCGTCGCCTATATCGACGCGATCCTGACCGCCACGGCGGCGAAGCCGATCCCGATTTACCTCTATCACTTCCCGGCGCAATCCGGCCTGCCCTGGCATGTCGCGCTGATCCGCCGCCTGCTCGACACCTTCGGCGAGCGCATTGTCGGCTTAAAGGATTCCTCAGGCGACATGGCCTATGCGCGCGAGGCCGCCAGCATCCTGCCGCGCTTCAAAGTGTTTCCGTCGACCGAAGCGGCCCTGGCCGAAGCCCGCGCCGGCGTGTTCGCCGGCTGCATCTCGGCGACCGCTAATCTCAACGCCGATCTCTGCGACCGCGCTTACCGCGCCGGCGATGCCACGGCGCTCGCCGAAGCGGTCACAATCCGCAATCTGTTCAACGGCAAGCCGCTCGTCCCCGGCATTAAGATGCTGCTCGGGCATATTCACGACGACCCGCAATGGGCGCGGGTCGAGCTGCCGCTCTCGACGTTTCCGGCAGCAGATCGGGCGGCCGTGGTGTCAGGATACGACGCGGTCCGCGCCAAGCGCGTCGCCTAGCGCACACCGGCGCACATATGTATTTGCACGGATAGGTATTCGTGCGGACCGGAGGTGAGGTCGGACCGGTCCGGCGCTAAAAAGCGGCCGACGTTGACGATGGGGTCCGACACCCCTATAAGCCGCGATCTCATTCACGATCGACTGTGTCTAACCATGGCTAATACAAAGTCTGCCAAGAAGGCCGCCCGTCAGGCGGTCCGCCGCACCGCCGTCAACAAGGCGCGCCGTTCGCGCGTCCGCACTGCGGTGCGCAAGGTCGAAGAGGCGATTGCCTCCGGCGATCGCTCGCTTGCTGCCGCCGCGATGGCCGAAGCCGAGCCTGCGATCATTCGTGCAGCGCAAAAGAATATCATGCACCGCAACGCAGCGCGGCGGAAAGTGTCGCGGCTCGCGCATCGCATCGCCAAGCTCGCGGCGAAATAATAGTCGTCGATCGTTCTTCGATCCGGCGTCGCGCACTGCCGCTCGCGGTAGAATAGTGAATTGCCATCAAACTGTTGTAGAGCTGTCATCGCAATCTGCAATGACGGCCATGTCGGCTGTCGTGCAGATTTCTGCGCGCGTTGGCGTACGCGCCGGTTCGTTCGCTGTTTTTTGCTCGAATATTTGCTCGCCGACGGCTACCCGATGAAAGTGATCAAAAGAAGCTATTTGCGATGAATGGGTTATTGCACACGATCAAGATTGGGCTTTGAGTCACCCGGAATCGGCAATGCCGATTGTTGTTTGCTCCGGGTCTTCGGGCGCAATATTTCGTCCATTACAATCCGATAACAATTTTGTGAATCGCCAAATTGACTCAATGCGTTGAGCGCCGAGCCGATCTGTTGCGGTTTATCCACATCTGAACCTCGGACGCGCGCGCAGCATTTTTAGTAATTTTTTACGGTTGCAGGCCGCGCATCGCGTGATAGGGTTTCCTTCCCTTCACATCGAAGGTCTTCAACAAGTGACTAGGTGGAAACTCATCAAGAATGGGTGCGGGACAACTGTGTCTTCGGGATGGTGAAAGTCTCGTAGCCGCGTTGCACGACAAATTCACGGACGACCATCGAATCTGGGAGCGATGGAGGTGGGGCATGATGGCTAACTGCAATCCAATACCAGCTGCAAGACCGACGAAGCGCGAGACATCTCCGCGCAAGAACTTTCCGGGCAAGAGCTTTCTGGGCAAGAGCCTTCCGGGCAGACCCTTTTGGGCGAGAGCCGCGGCCAGCGGTTGAGGCCGCTTCGACCCTGATCTGGCGGCCGCCTTCGCCCTTGGCCAATCCTTGGCAAAATAGCTGGCCCGCTTGAACCACACCTTTCGTAATGAGTTGCGAACTCGGCAGCGTCGGGCATGGCGGGCTTTTGCGCTCGCGGCAGCGGCTCGGACAACAATTTACCTCGGGAAAGACAGAACAAAATGATAGGCACGGAACAGGAGCGCTGGCGGCGGGTGAAAGATCAGTTGCGTTCCGAACTTGGCGACGATGTGTTCACGAGCTGGTTCGGACGGATGGAGCTCGATGCCGTGGACAAGGGCGTCGTGCGTCTGTCGGTGCCGACGCGCTTTTTGCGCAATTGGATTCAATCGCATTATAGCGAGAAAGTGCTGACCCGCTGGCAGGCGGAGGAAGCCGACGTCACCCGTCTCGAGCTGAGCGTTCGCTCGGCCACGATCCGGCCGATCGTCGCCAAGCCGAAACTGCCGGAGGCGGTTCAGCCCTTGCACAATGGGCGCGACGCTTACGTCAACGGCAGCGAAATCCGCGCCAGCGTGCCGTTCATGACCGTGCACGAGGCGCTGGGCGGCTCGCCGCTCGATCCCCGCCTGAGCTTCGACAGCTTTGTCGTCGGGCGTTCCAATACGTTGGCGCATGCGGCCGCCAAGCAGGTTGCGACCAGCAAGCACGGCGAGCAATTGATGTTCAATCCGCTCTACGTGCACGCCGCGGTCGGGCTCGGCAAAACGCACCTGTTGCAGGCGATCACCTGGGCCGGCAACAGCGCCGGCGACCGCAAGATGCTGTACCTGACGGCCGAACGCTTCATGTACGGCTTCGTCTCGGCGCTGCGCACCCAGACCACCTTGGCGTTCAAGGAAGCGGTCCGCGCCATCGACGTGCTGGTGATCGACGACTTGCAATTCCTGCAAGGCCGCTCGACCCAGGCAGAGTTCTGTCACACGCTCAACGCCCTGATCGACGCCGGGCGCCAGGTGGTGATCGCCAGCGACCGGCCGCCGGCCGACCTTGAAAGCCTCGATGACCGGGTCCGTTCGCGGCTCGCCGGCGGGCTCGTGGTGGAAATCGGCTCGCTTGGCGAAGAGCTGCGGCTCGAAATCCTCAAAAGCCGGGTCTGCGCGGCGCGCGCACATCACCCCGGCTTCGAAGTGCCGGCGCCGGTCTTGGCCTATATCGCCAAGTCCGTGACGCATAACGGCCGCGACCTCGAAGGCGCCGTCAATCGCCTCCTCGCCCACAGCAAGCTGACCGGTCAGCCGGTCACGCTGGAGATGGCCGAGCGCGAAATGCGCGATCTGATCCGGCCCGCCGAACCGAAACGAGTGCGGATCGAAGACATCCAGCGCGTGGTGGCGCGCCAATACAATGTCAGTCGCGCTGACCTTTTATCGTCGCGGCGCACCGCAAATGTCGTGCGCCCGCGGCAGGTGGCGATGTATCTGGCGAAGGTTTTGACGCTGCGTTCGCTGCCGGAAATTGGTCGCCGTTTTGGCGGCCGCGATCACACCACGGTGTTGCACGCAGTGCGCAAGATCGAAAATCTGGCTGGCAATGACAGCGCCTTTGCCGAGGAAATCGAGGGGCTCAAGCGGCAGCTTCAGGATTGACCCGGGGCGCGACCTATCACCACGAGACGGCGGGCACCGATTTCATTCCAGCACTGGCCCGCCCCGCTCGCTCACGGGCAATCCTCCAAAAGCCTGTGAAAAGACAGGGAAAAAGCGGCGAAAAGACCAGGCCGGTTGCACCCCGGCCTTGCCGAAACCGCTGTACCAAGCCACCTTTGTCGTCCAGGGTTACCGCCAAGGTCCCCGCAATGGTTCTGGTTCGCGTTGCTCCACGGATAAAGCGATGAAGGTCACGATAGAGCGTTCCGAATTGTTAAAGTCGCTGGGCCATGTCCACCGCGTGGTGGAACGGCGCAACACCATTCCGATCCTGGCCAATGTGCTGTTGCAAGCCGACCGATCGAAACTGTCGCTGAAAGCCACCGACCTCGATGTCGAAGTCACCGACGCGATCGCGGCCGAAGTCGGCCCCGCCGGCTCGACCACGGTGCCGGCGCATATGTTCTTCGACATCGTGCGCAAACTGCCCGAGGGCGCGCAGATCATTCTTAAATCGTCGGGCGACCGCGCCGCACTTTCGATCCGCGCCGGCCGCTCGCGCTTCACCTTGCAGACGCTGCCGGAAAGCGATTTCCCCGATCTCGCGCCCGGCGAGATGACGCACAAGTTCACGCTGAAGGCCGCCGACCTCAAGCGGCTGATCGACAAGACGCAGTTCGCCATCTCGACCGAAGAGACGCGCTACTATCTCAACGGCATCTATCTGCACGCCGCGGGCTCCGGCAAAGCGCAGATGCTACGCGCCGTGGCCACCGACGGCCACCGGCTGGCGCAGATGGAATTGGACCTGCCGAAGGGCGCCGACGGCATGCCGGGCGTCATCGTGCCGCGCAAGACGGTCAGCGAGGTGCAGCGACTCTTGGAAGACGGCGAGGCGGAAGTCTTGATCGAATTGTCGCCCGGCAAGGTCCGCTTCACCATTGGCCAGACGATTTTGACCTCAAAGCTGATCGACGGCACGTTCCCCGATTATGGCCGCGTCATTCCGGCGAACAACGACAAGGAATTGGTCGTCGACAAGAAGGAATTCGAGGAAGCGGTCGATCGCGTGTCGACGGTATCGAGCGAGCGCGGCCGCGCCGTCAAACTGTCGATCACCGGCGGGCGGCTGTTGCTGTCGGTCACCAATCCGGATTCCGGTAGCGCCAATGAAGAGCTCGAAGTCACCTACGAGGCCGATCCGCTCGATATCGGCTTCAACTCGCGTTACCTCCTCGACATCGCGGCGCAGATCGAGAGCGAAGCGGCGGTGCTCAGGCTCGCCGATCCCGGTTCGCCGACCTTGATCCAGGACAAGGATCCACGTGGCGCGCTCTATGTGCTGATGCCGATGCGGGTCTAGGCGAGCGAACCAGCATCCGCCTTCGGATGGCCATGCGCCGCCGTGACGATTAAATACGATCCTCATGGCTTCCGCTCGCCTTCGCCAGATCCGGCTCGCCAACTTCCGCAACTATCACGCGGCGTCGCTCGCCATCGACGCGACGACGGTCGTGCTGGTCGGCCCCAATGGCGCCGGCAAAACCAACCTGATCGAAGCGATTTCCTTTCTGGCGCCGGGCCGCGGGCTGCATCGCGCAACGCTCGACGAAGTCGCGTTCAGCGAGGGCGACGGCTCCTGGGCCGTCTCCGCCGAGATCGAGGGTGCACTCGGGCTCGCCACGCTCGGCACCGGCATCGACCGACCGCCGGACGAAGGTACGGTTCAACGCAAATACCGCGTCGATCGCGAACCGGTCGCTTCGGCCTCGGCGTTTGCCGACCATCTGCGCCTGCTCTGGCTGGTGCCGGCGATGGACGGTCTGTTTGCCGGCGCGCCATCCGAACGCCGGCGCTTCCTCGACCGGCTTGTGCTCGCCGTCGATCCCGAACATGGCAGCCGCGTCAACGCGCTCGACCGTTCGCTGCGCTCGCGCAACCGGCTGTTGGAGGAGCCGCGGCCCGACGCGCATTGGCTCGACGCCGTCGAGCATGAGACCGCCGAGCTGGCCGTCGCGGTCGCAAGCTTGCGCGCCGAAACCGTTCATCGCCTCGAAGCCGTCTTGGCAAGCCGCAAGGACTGCGCCTTTCCTGCCGCCGAGATCATGCTCGACGGCTGGATGGAGCAGCTCTTTCCGGCGCATCCCGCCGGCGAAATCGAGGAACGCTATCGCGCGGTGCTGCGCGACAATCGCGACCGCGACGCCGCCGCCGGGCGCACGCTCGACGGTCCGCATTTGACCGACCTGAAAGTCGTCTATGCGCCGAAAGGCGTCGCCGCCGCCGACGCCTCAACCGGCGAACAGAAAGCGCTCTTGATCGGGCTCGTGCTGGCGCACGGAAGATTGATCGCCGACATGACTAGGCATGCGCCGATTTTGTTGCTCGACGAGGTCGTCGCGCATCTCGATCCGGCGCGGCGCAGCGCGTTGCATGAGGAACTGCGGCAACTCGACACCCAGGTCTGGATGACCGGCGCCGATCCGGCGCTGTTTGCCGAGATCGAGCCGAGTGCAGCGGTCGTGGAAGTTGGTTCCGGCCGCCTGGAGCCGAAATCTGGAACCCGGTGAATCTTTGCTGCGGCCGCGGCCGGTCCAAATCACACCTGGATGAGCCGCGAATTTCGCGGCGGCCGCTTATGGAACAAGACCTCGGTGAGCCTCTTAACTCGGATAGGGGGCCAGATGGAGATCAGGGGCAGAGGCCAAAGCGATGCCGGAATCGGCAGAAGACGTGATTGTTCGTAATTTGATCGAAGCGCTCGCGCGCCTGCGCCAGGATTTGGATCGCATGGAACTGTGGGCCGAGGCGCTCGGCTGTTTTCAACATCCGGTCCCGGAATATCGGCCCGGCGATCAGCATCTTCTCAAACCCTCGGGCTCGCGGCACGCCTGATTTGCAGGCCAGCCCGATTTGCCAATGTTTGATCGGCACGTTTTGGTTTGGCTGTCGCGGCCTCTTGCGCGGCGCGTTTAGTTCGCAACGAAGCGTTATCGGATAGGGCCCTTTCCGGGCCGAATCAGGGCCCGATTCGGCGGCCGCCGGAACCTTGAAAAACCGCGATCTGACAATATCTTACCCATATCCACTTTGACCTGTACGCGGCGTCGTTTTCGTGTACAAGAATCATCGTTTCACAAGCGTTTTTTGCAAGCAATTCGCGAGTTCCCCGCATGGCTGAACCTGTCCGCAAAACGAGCCCCGAAGTGTCCTCCGATTACGATGCGGAATCGATCAAGGTGCTCAAGGGGCTCGATGCCGTGCGCAAGCGGCCGGGCATGTATATCGGCGACACCGACGACGGCTCAGGCCTGCATCACATGGTCTACGAGGTCGTCGACAACGCCATCGACGAAGCACTGGCGGGCTTTGCCAAGGAAGTCACAGTCACGCTCAATCCCGACGGTTCCTGCACCGTGCGCGATGACGGCCGCGGCATTCCGACCGACATTCACAAAGGCGAAGGCGTCTCGGCAGCCGAGGTCATCATGACCCAGCTCCATGCCGGCGGAAAATTCGACCAGAACTCCTACAAGGTCTCGGGCGGATTGCACGGCGTCGGCGTCTCGGTGGTCAATGCGCTGTCGACCTGGCTCAAGCTCACGATCTGGCGCGACGGCCAGGAGCACGCCATGGAATTCCGCGACGGCGACGCCGTGGCGCCGCTCGCCGTGGTCGGCGGGGCGCGCGACAAGCGCGGCACCGAGGTGACATTCCTGCCGTCAAAAAAGACCTTCACCATGACGGAGTTCGATTTCGCGACGCTGGAGCACCGGCTGCGCGAGCTCGCCTTCCTCAATTCCGGCGTCAAGATCGTGCTCTCCGACATGCGCCACGCCGTCGAGCACCGCGAAGAGCTGGTCTACGAGGGCGGCGTCGAGGCCTTCGTGAGATACCTCGACCGCAACAAGACCCCGCTCATTCCGCAGCCGATCGTCATGAAAGCCGATCGCGACGGCGTCGCGATCGAATGCGCGCTGTGGTGGAACGACGGCTATCACGAGAGCGTGCTCTGCTTCACTAACAACATTCCGCAACGCGACGGCGGTACGCATCTTGCCGGCTTCCGCGGCGCGCTGACGCGCCAGATCACCGGTTATGCGGAGTCCGGCGGCATCGCGCGCAAGGAGAAAGTAGCGCTCACCGGCGACGACTGCCGCGAAGGCTTGACGTCCGTACTCTCGGTCAAGGTCGCCGATCCGAAATTCTCCTCGCAGACCAAGGACAAGCTCGTCTCCTCCGAAGTGCGGCCGGCGGTCGAAGGCATCGTCAACGACATGCTCAAGGCCTGGTTCGAGGAGCATCCGGGCGAAGCCAAGATCATTGTCGGCAAAGTCATCCAGGCCGCCGCCGCCCGCGAGGCGGCGCGCAAGGCGCGCGAAATGACGCGCAAGAGCGTGCTCGGCGTCACGTCGCTTCCTGGAAAACTCGCCGATTGCCAGGAGCGCGATCCGGCGAAATCAGAATTGTTCATCGTCGAGGGCGACTCGGCCGGCGGCAGCGCCAAGCAGGGCCGCAACCGCGAATTCCAGGCCGTCCTGCCGTTGCGCGGCAAGATCCTCAATGTCGAACGCGCCCGCATGGACAAGATGCTGTCGTCGGAGCAGATCGGCACGCTGATCACCGCGCTCGGCACCGGCATCGGCACCGACGAATTCTCAATCGACAAGCTGCGCTATCACAAGATCATCATCATGACGGACGCCGATGTCGACGGCGCCCATATCCGCACGCTGCTGTTGACGTTCTTTTATCGGCAGATGCGCGAAATCATCGACGGCGGATATCTCTACATCGCCCAGCCGCCGCTCTACAAAATCGCGCGCGGCAAGTCCGAGCAATACCTCAAGGACGAGCGCGCGCTCGAGGACTATCTGATCGATACCGGCATCGAAGAGGCCGTGTTGCGGCTGTCGTCGGGCGAAACGCTTGCCGGCAACGATCTGCGCAAGCTGGTCGAGGATTCCCGCGCCATCCGCAATCTGCTGCGCGGCCTGCATAGCCGGTATAATCGGCAGGTCGTCGAACAAGCGGCGATCTTAAGCGTGCTCAACCGCGAGATTTTCGGCGATCCGCAAAAGGCGATGGCCGCGGTGCCCTATATCGCCAAGCGGCTCGACGCGCTGTCAGAGGAAACCGAGCGCGGCTGGCAGGGCCAATTCACCGAGGGCACGGGCTTTCAGTTCGAGCGCACCGTGCGCGGCGTCAAAGAGGTCGCCGTGCTCGACCAGGCGCTGCTCGGCTCCGCCGATGCGCGCAAGCTCGATGAGTTCGCGCCGGCCCTGCAGAAAGTGTTCCCGCGGCCGACGCCGCCGGCCATGCTGCGGCGGAAGGACGAGGAAATCCCCATCCACGGGCCGGTCGGCCTGTTCGAGGCGGTGACCGATGCCGGCCGCAAGGGCGTATCGCTGCAGCGCTACAAGGGGCTGGGCGAGATGAACCCCAGCCAGCTTTGGGAAACCACGCTCGACACCAATGCCCGCACCATGCTGCAAGTCAGCGTCAAGGAGATCGATGAGGCCAATACGATCTTCGACGAGCTGATGGGCGACAAAGTCGAGCCGCGCCGCGTGTTCATCGAAGCGCATGCACTCACAGCGAGCGTGGATGTGTAGTCGCCTGGATTAATGCCCTGGCAGCACTAAAACCTCAGGGTTCTTCGGCAGCGTCGTCTTTGAGACGACCGTCGACGGCACTTCCGCCGTTTGCACGTCCCAGACCTTGCGCGCGCGATCGAGGAAACGGTCGAGGATGTACGCGCCGAAATAGTGCATCGGAATGATCAGCGGCGCTTTGAGCGCGGTGAGCACCTCCATCATGCCGTCGAGATCGAGCGTATAGGAGCCGTCGACCGGCGCCATGACGACGTCGACGCGGCCGATCTCGTCGAGCTGCTGCTGCGTCAGCGTGTGGTGCAGGTGGCTTAAGTGCGCGATGCACAGATTGGCGATTTCGAAAACGAAGATCGAATTGCCGTAGCGCTCGGTGCCGCCTTCGAAGCTGCGGATATTGGTCGGCACGTTGCGCACGCGCACGTCGCGATAAGTCAGATCCCACTTGGCCGGCTGCTCCGCGCTCTCGCCCCAGCCGCGCAGCACGTATTTGATCGCCGGGTCGGGATGGTCGGTGTAATGCGTGTCGTGAGCGTGGTTCATGGTGACGATGTCGGGGAGAAGCGGCGGCCGCACATAGTCGTTGTAATCGGTAGCGATGCGCACGAGCTGCGGGCTTTCGATCAGGAACGTGGCGTGTCCAATAAAAGTGATGCGCACCTGATCGGCATTGAGCGCGGCGACATCGAATGACGCCGGAATGAGGCGCGGCCGGTCGCGCGCAACGAGGCCCGGACAGTTTTGCGACATTTGCGGCGGCGAGGCCGATGGCGGCTGCCCCGGCGATTCCTGTTTCGGCGCGGGCGCGTCGATTGTCTGCGCATGTAAAAGCCGCGCGGATGCCGCCACGGAACCCGCGACGGCCAACGCAAGCGCGGTGTTGCACAGGAGCCGTGAGCCGCCACGCATGACCTAACCCCGTTGCTCGCCGACCAGTCATAGAAAAGCGAAGTTTGGCCTGGAATGTGGCTGCGACGCTACGGGCCTAGCGTGGCTGCCATGTGAAGGGACGGGGTCATGCGTCCAACCGTCGTGTTCGGCATCATCTGGCTGAGCTGGCTGGTGAGCTGGATCGTCGCCGCGTTCTGGTCCAGCCGCACCGAAAAGCGCGTCACGACGTGGCAAACCTGGACCTACCGCGCCGCGGTCATCGCCGGGGCCATCCTGCTGTTGCACTCGACACGGCGGCTGTTGGGTGAAACGCGGTTCTGGCATGTCGGCTTCGTCGGAGCTTATGCGCTCGCGGGCCTGACCTTGGCCGGCCTGTTGTTCGCCTGGTGGGCGCGCCTTCATCTTGGCCGGCTGTGGTCGAGCGCCATCACGCGCAAGGAAGATCACCGCGTGATCGACACCGGGCCTTACGCGCTGGTGCGCCACCCGATCTATACCGGATTGATCGTCGCCATCTTTGCCACGGCCGCCGCCCAGGCAACGGTGACCGGTTGTTTTGGTGCGGCGTTGATCGCCCTTGGCCTCTGGCTCAAGGCGGGGATCGAGGAACGGTTTTTGATGACCGAGCTTGGCGCCGACACCTATGGCGCCTATCGGCGCCGCGTACCGATGCTGGTGCCGTTTCTGCCGGGTGGATAGCGGCGTGTATTTCGATTTCGTTCCGCTCAGCGGCCCGAGGTGATCGTGCCGCGCGCGGTGAGCACCAGCCACTGGCCGTCCTGCCGCTTGATCGAGTCGATGCGGCCGACGCCGGGAAGCACGCTGCCGGCGCCGACGTCGAAGACCCCGCCATAGCGGCTCTCGACCAGAGCCCGGCCGTTCTGCACGCCTTGCACGACCCAGTCCTGCAAGATCCGGTCGGTGATCTTCGGCTGCTCCGGCGCGGGCGCCGTGCTCATGCCCGCGCTCGTGGCGATCGAGCCCGTTATATCGGCCGAGGCAAAATGCTGATCGAGACGATCGAGGCGATCGGCGATCTTGCTGTACTGGCTGTTGGTGCCGCGCATGGTGGAATCGACTTCCACCTTGAGCGCGGCAAGCTCGGCCTTCATTTGCTGCAACACCGTGGTATCGGCGGAGGCTTGTACGCTCGCGCCGGCAGGCGCGGCCGGGAAATAAAAATGCGCGAAGCCAGAGCCCGACACCGATCCGACGAACGAGCTGAACGCGGCAATGAATGCGACAGTCGCCGCCAGCAGCAGAAAGCGCGATGACGTTGTCGGCGCCGGTGCGGCGGCAGCCGCCTCTTCGGCGGGTTTCTCGGCAGTCTCCTCAACGGTTTCGTCTTCGCCGGCGCCAAGCTTCGGCGACAAAACCATCGGCAAATTCTTGTGCAGATTCTTTGGCAACTCGCTGCCGGCGGATGCGCCGTCGCCCGCCTCCTGCGGCGTTGCGCTGCCCGACGAATCGTTCGGGCTTGCTTTGATCGGGTCGACCTTTTCGCCGTCGGCGTGGTCCGGGCTCTCGGCCATCTGCTGATCTCCGGATTGCGGGTGATCAGTCGTTAACCACGTTAGGTTAGCAATTGGTTACCAGGGCCGTCCGGAGACGTCCGTACCCGGCGGCAACCCGGCGGAACCTCAATCCAACAGGCCGTTTTCCCGCGCCAGGTCCTTGAGCGAGTCTTCCGGGCGCGCGCCGAGATGCTGGATCACTTCGCCGGCCGCGAGCGCGCCGAGCCGGCCGCAGGTACGGTCATCGGCGCCGCGGGCGAGACCGGACAGAAAGCCCGCCGCGAACAGGTCGCCGGCGCCTGTCGTGTCGACGACGCGCTCGATCGGGAAAGCCGGCACCGCCTCTTCACCGTCGGGACTGATGACGAGGCAGCCTTTTTCGCTGCGTGTGATCACCGCGATTTCGATGTCCTTGCGCAACGCGGCAATGGCGGCGTCGAAGTCCGCCGTCTGATAAAGGCTGCGCAATTCGGCCTCGTTGGCGAAGATCAGATCGACCGTCTTCGAGCGCATCAGCTGCAAAAACTCGTCGCGCCAGCGATCGACGCAGAACGCGTCCGACAGCGACAGCGCCACTCTGCGATCGGCCTCATGCGCGATCTTGGCCGCTTTGAGAAACGCATCCTTGGCGTTCTTCGGATCCCACAAATAGCCTTCGAGATAAGTCACCGCGCTCGACGCGATCATGTCGGGATCGATGTCGGCCGGGTGCAGATCCTGCGCCGCGCCGAGAAACGTGTTCATGGTGCGCTCACCGTCGGGCGTCACCATGATGTAGCAGCGCCCGGTCGAGGGCCCGTCGGATGCGGGCGCGGTGGCGAATGCGACACCGGCGGCGCGGATATCGTGGGTGAAGGCGCGGCCGAGCAAATCGTCCTTGACCTTGCCGACAAAGGCCGCGCGCGCGCCGAGCGAAGCGAGCCCGACGATGGTGTTCGCCGCCGAGCCGCCCGAAGTCTCCACAGCCGGCCCCATGGCATCATAGATCGCTTCGGCACGCGGCTCGTCGATCAGCGCCATCGCGCCTTTGGTCATTTTTTGCTTGAGCAAAAAGTCCTCATCGGCGCGGGCGATCACGTCGACAATCGCATTGCCGATACCGAGAACGTCATAACGGGCTGATTTCATGAGCGGATTTCGCGGCCTGCTGTGGTGGCTGAGACGGGTGCGGGACGGCGCGCACTATAACGACGGGGACTTGCAGGGCAAGCAGGAGCCGTGGCATTGGACGCCCGCGCGGCGCGGAGGCCTCATGGCATTCAAGGAATTGGTCTTTTCAGGTGTGCAGCCGACCGGCAATCTGCACCTCGGCAATTATCTCGGCGCCATCAAGCGCTTTGTCGAGCTGCAGGACCGCTACGACTGCATCTATTGCGTGGTCGATCTGCACGCCATCACGGTGTGGCAGGATCCCACCGAGCTGCCCAAAGCGATCCGCGAAGTCACCGCGGCCTTCATCGCCTGCGGCATCGATGCGAAAAAACACATCGTGTTCAACCAGAGCCAGGTCGCCGAACACGCCGAGCTCGCCTGGGTGTTCAATTGCGTGGCGCGGCTCGGCTGGCTCAATCGCATGACGCAGTTCAAGGAAAAGGCCGGCAAGGATCGCGAGAACGCGTCGGTCGGCCTCTATGCCTATCCGGCGCTGATGGCGGCCGACATTCTAGTCTATCGCGCGACCCATGTGCCGGTGGGCGAGGATCAGAAGCAGCACCTCGAACTGTCCCGCGATATCGCGCAGAAATTCAACAACGATTTCAGCCAGCCGATTCGCGACAAAGGCTTTGGCGAGGTGTTCTTCCCGCTGCCCGAGCCGCTGATCACCGGCGAAGCGACGCGCGTCATGTCACTGCGCGACGGCTCGAAAAAAATGTCGAAGTCCGACCCTTCGGATTATTCGCGCATCAATCTCACCGATGACGCCGACGCCATCGCGCAAAAAATACGCAAGGCGAAAACCGACCCCGAACCGCTGCCGAGCGAAGAAAAGGGGCTTGAGACCCGGCCCGAAGCCGACAATCTCGTCGGCATCTATGCAGCGCTCGCCGGCACCACGCGTGCCGATGTGCTCAAAGAGTTCGGTAACGCGCAGTTCTCGACCTTCAAGTCGGCGCTGGTCGACCTGTCCGTCGCCTCGCTCGGCCCGATCGGCGCCGAGATGAAACGGCTGATGCACGACCCGGCGGCGATCGACGCGATATTGGCCGACGGCGCCGGGCGCGCCCAAAAGCTCGCCGGGCCGACCATGGATGCGGTCAAGGATATTGTCGGTTTTGTACGGGCTTAGCCGCAATCCGGCCCTTGAACTTCCAAGGCAATTCGCCACGTATTAGAGTATCGGTATTAGACTGATCTCGCGCCCCTATTGCGCGGACCCAACGCGCAGAGCGCCGGAGGCTTTGTCATGTTCATCCAGACCGAAGTGACGCCGAACCCGGCGACCTTAAAATTCCTGCCCGGGCGGCCGGTGCTCGACACCGGGACCCTCGAAATCCGCGATGCCGACCAGGCGGCGCAATCGCCGCTGGCCGAGCGGCTGTTCGGCATTCTCGGCGTCAGCGGCGTGTTCTTTGGCTCCGATTTCATCACCGTGACCAAGGGTGCCGGCGAATGGCAGCAGCTCAAGCCGATGATCCTCGGCGCCATCATGGAGCATTTCATGTCGGGCGCGCCGCTCCTCGCCAATGCCGCGGCCGAAAGCAATGACGGCGAAGAATTCTTCGACGCCAGCGACGCCGAGACCGTCGCCACGATCAAGGAACTGATCGAAACGCGGGTCCGTCCGGCCGTCGCCAATGACGGCGGCGACATCACCTTCCGCGGTTTCAAGGACGGCGTCGTCTATCTCAATATGAAAGGCTCGTGCGCCGGCTGCCCGTCGTCGACGGCGACGCTGCAGCACGGCATCCAGAATTTGCTGCGTCACTTCATTCCCGACGTCACCGAAGTCCGGCCGATGTAATACGGTTGTTCTGCCGGCATCTGCAGAAGTCTCACTCTTCATGCGCGTGCTCGCCCTTGATACGGCGTTGGCGGCCTGTTCCGCCGCCGTGCTCGACACGGCGAATGGTGGACTTGTCGCGAGCGAAAGCCTGCTGATGGCGCGCGGCCATGCCGAAGCGCTGTTGCCGCTCGTTGAACGGGTCATGAAAAAATCCGGTCTGGCTTTCGCCAACCTCGAGCGTGTCGCGGTGACGACCGGGCCCGGCAGCTTTACCGGATTGCGCGTCGGCATTTCCGCCGCGCGCGGCTTCGGCGTCGCGACCGGAATTGCCGTCGTCGGCGTGACGACGCTGTCGGCCTATGCCGCGCCCTATCTCGCCGATGACGATCAAATTCCGGTCGTCGTCGCCATCGACGCGCGGCACGAGCACGTTTACCTGCAAGTCTTCGGCACCGGCGGCCGCACGCTGATCGCAGCACGGCTGGCGCCGCTGAACGAAGCGGTGCGTGCCGCGTCCGAAGCCCCTGCCCGCATTGTCGGCTCCGCCGCGAAGGCCGTCGCCTCTGGTCTTGCCAAAACCGCGCCAGCGCCGGTCATTGTCGATGCCCGCGAAGCACCCGACATCGCCTGGGTCGCGCAGATCGGCGCCGCAGTGACGGAAGCGCAGGCGCCGCCGAAGCCGCAATATCTGCGCGCGCCCGACGCGCAGCCGCAACATGCCGCCTCCTTGCCACGGCGATGATCGGCTTTCTGTCACGCCTGTTCTCGCGCGGCGCGCCGGCCTTCGCCGATGCGCGGCCGGGCGACGCCGCCGCCATCGCCGCCATTCACGGCGCCTCATTCCAGCGCGGCTGGGGCGAGGATGAGATCTACCGCCTGCTGATCGAAAAAAACGTCGTCAGACATCGCGCGACCTCTGGCCGCAAGGTGATCGGCTTCATCCTGTCGCGGCTCGCGGCCGGCGAAGCGGAAATCCTCTCGGTCGCGATCGCGCCGGCCTGGCGCGGCCGCAAGCTCGCCCGGCCCTTGCTCGATCTGCATTTGCGCCGCCTGGCGGGGCTCGGCACGCGCACCGTGTTTCTCGAGGTCGGTGAGCATAACGCCCCCGCAACCCGGCTCTATCGGCGTGCAGGGTTTCGTGAGGTCGGCAAGCGTCAAGGCTATTACCAAGGCGACCGCGATGCCGGCGCGACGGCCTTGGTGCTGCGACGCGATCTCTGATGACGCGCGCGCCGAAATATCTCTAGAATGGCGCCGGACCCGAAAAATCGGGCCGCACGGGAGGAGATTGTCATGACGGCCCTATTGCGCGTCGTGTTAACGTTCGCGCTCATCGTTTGCTCAGGCGCGATTCGCGCGCAGACCGCCGACTATCCCAACCGTCCCATCAAAATGCTGGTCGGCTTTGCCGCCGGCGGCGGCACTGATGTCGCAGCACGCGTGATCGCGCAAAAAATGTCGGAAATTCTCGGCCAAGGCGTCGTGGTCGAGAACCGCACCGGTGCCTCCGGCCTGATCGCTGCGCTTGACCTGACGAAATCCGATCCCGACGGCTATACGCTGATGATGGGCAGCCAGACCACTTGCGCGGTGGCGCCGGCGCTCTATCACAAAGTCACCATCGATCCGATCAAGGATTTTTCCGGCATCGCGCTGACCGGCGCATCGCCGCTGGTGCTGGTGGTCAATCCGAATTTCGCCGCGCATTCGGTCTCGGACGTCATCGCCATGGCCAAGGCTTCGCCCGGCAAGATCAATTTCGGCACCGGCGGCGTCGGCACGACGCCGCATATGACCGCCGAGCTGTTTCAATACATCGCCGGCATCAAGATGGTCCACGTCGCCTATCGCGGCGAAGCGCCAGCCATCAACGATCTCCTCGCCGGGCAAATTCCGCTGATGTTCGCGAACCTTTCCGCCGTTATCGGCAATGTCAAAGCCGGCTCGCTGCGCGCGCTCGCAGTGACAAGCGCGCAGCGTTCGCCCTCGGCGCCGGACATCCCGACGGTCGGCGAAACGGCGCTGCCGGGATTTGACGCCGAGACCTGGTTCGGCATCGTCGCGCCGCCCGGCACGCCGCCGGCCATCCGCGCCACGCTCAACGCCGTGGCGCTGAAAGCACTGGCCAGCGACGACACCAAGAAGCGCTATCTCGACCTCGGCATGGTCACGCGCAGCAGTAGCCCGGAGGAATTCGATGCCTATATCAAGGCCGAAGTCGCCAAATGGTCGGGTGTGATCAAGGAAGCCAATGTCCAGGCGTTGGACTGAAACCAATGCGCCATTCGGCCGCCGGCATTCCTTTTTGGCGGGAATCCCGGTAAGACATTCAGGCGGCAAGCCCGCCTGCCTCCGCCAGCAGCGGAGCCTGGACGCTGGAGCGGAATTCACGAGCTAAAGCAGAAACTTAAGCTCGGACCACCGGCATGAACGCACCGCGCAAATTATACGTCAAATCGTTCGGTTGTCAGATGAATGTCTACGACTCGCGTCGTATGGCGGACACCTTGGCGCCGGAAGGCTATGTCGAGACGACAGCCGCCGAGGATGCCGATCTCATCATTCTCAACACCTGCCATATCCGCGAGAAAGCAGCCGAGAAGGTTTATTCCGAACTCGGCCGCGTGCGGTTGATGAAAGAGGCCGCGGCCGCCGCGGGCCGCCACGTCGTCGTCGCGGTCGCCGGCTGTGTCGCGCAGGCCGAAGGCGCGGAAATCATCCGCCGCGCGCCCACGGTCGATCTCGTGTTCGGCCCGCAAAGCTATCATCGGCTTCCGCAATTGCTGGATCGCGCCAAGCGTGACGGCAAAGCCGTCGATACCGAGTTTCCGGCCGACGATAAGTTCGATCATCTCGCCGCGCCAAGCACAGCTGTGATCCGCGGGCGCGGCGTGTCAGCCTTTGTCACCGTGCAGGAAGGCTGCGACAAGTTCTGCACCTTCTGCGTCGTGCCCTATACGCGCGGCGCCGAAGTTTCGCGGCCGGTGCGGAAGATCCTTGCCGAGATCGAGCATCTCGCGGCGGCGGGCGTGCGCGAAGTCACGCTGATCGGCCAGAACGTCAATGCCTATCATGGCGACGGACCGGATGGACGGCCGTGGCCGCTGCCGCGTCTGCTTGAGCGCGCCGCGCGGATCCAGGGTATCGCCAGGCTGCGTTACACGACCAGTCATCCGGGTGACATGAATGACGATCTAATAGCGGCGCATCGTGATTTGCCCGAGCTCATGCCGCAACTGCATCTTCCGGTCCAATCCGGCTCTGACCGGATTCTCGCAGCGATGAACCGCCGCCACAGCCTTGCCGATTATCTCGATATCGTGCGCCGTTTGCGCGCCGCGCGGCCCGACCTCGCGCTGACGTCCGATTTCATCGTCGGCTTTCCCGGCGAGACCGAAAGCGATTTCGCCGCCACGTTGCGCTTGATCGACGACGTCGGGTTCGCCGGTGCATTTTCGTTCAAATATTCGCCGCGGCCCGGCACGCCCGGCGCCGACATGGACGATCAGGTGCCCGAAGACGTGAAGTCGGAGCGATTGCAGCGCCTGCAGGATGCCATCGACCGGCAGCAAGAGGCGTTCAACCAAAGCTGCGTTGGCCGCACCTTCGACGTGCTGTTCGAAAAGCCCGGTCGGCATGGCGGCCAGATCGTCGGCCGCTCGCCCTATCTGCAGCCGGTGCCGGTCGCAGCGCAGCCATCGCTGATCGGCGAGATTGCCGCCGTCACGATCAGCGAGGCCGCCGGCAACAGCCTGTTCGGCACGCTCGTCCAACCATCGCCTTCACAAACCGAACGAGAGCCCGCTCTTCTTCGCGCAGGAGCCTGAATTGCGAACACCCGAAACGGAAGAATCGATCTTCGTCGCGCCCGATAACACGGCCCAGATTATTCTGACCTTCGACGACAACCGTCTCGCCTCCTCGCTGTTCGGTCAATACGGCCAAAACCTCGCGCTCATCGAACGCCGGCTCGGCATCGTCGCCAATTCGCGCGGCAATCAGGTCACCCTCGAAGGGTCGCGCGAAGCCTGCGATCAGGCTCGCCGCGTGCTCGAGAGTCTCTACGAGCGGCTCAAAACCGGCGACGAGCTGTCGCAGGGCGATGTCGACGGCACCATCCGCCTCGCGCTGTCGCAGGGCTCGCTGTTCGATTTCGATCCCGCCGCCGCGCGCGAGAATTTCGAAGAGATCAATTTGCGCAAACGCCGCGTGCGCGCCCGCACCTCGGCGCAGGACGCCTATATCCGCGCGCTCAAGCGCCATGCGCTGGTGTTCTCGACCGGCCCCGCCGGCACCGGCAAGACCTGGCTTGCGGTCGCCCATGCCGTGCAACTGTTCGAGCGCAAGGAAGTCGACCGCATCGTGCTGTCGCGCCCGGCGGTCGAAGCCGGCGAGCGGCTCGGCTTCCTGCCCGGCGACATGCGCGAAAAAGTCGATCCCTATCTGCGCCCGATCTACGACGCGCTCTACGACATGATGGACGCACGCATCGTCGAGCGCGCCATGCAGTCCACCGAGATCGAGATCGCACCGCTCGCCTTCATGCGCGGCCGCACTTTATCGAACGCCGCCATTATTCTCGACGAGGCGCAGAACACGACGGCGATGCAGATGAAGATGCTGCTCACCCGTCTCGGCGAGAACAGCCGCATGATCGTGACCGGCGATCCGAGCCAGGTCGACTTGCCGCCGGGCCAAACCTCCGGGCTCGCCGACGCGGTGCGGCTTTTGAACGGCGTCGAAGGCATCGGCTATGCCAACTTCACCGCAGCCGACGTCGTCCGCCATGAGCTCGTGGCGCGCATCGTCGAAGCTTACGACAAAGAAACGGCGCGCAAGCGCGAGCGGCGGGAATGACCACACGCTCAGCGCTGAAAATCGACGTCGTGGTCGATTCCAAACGCTGGAAGGACCCGCAAGGGGCCAAATCGATCGTGCGGCGCGCGGTCACGCGGGCGGCCGCCGCCACCCGGTCAACAAGGGGGGCGGAGCTTGCTATCGTCCTGACCGATGATTCGGCGATACGCGTTCTCAACCGGGATTGGCGGGGCATCAATAAGGCCACGAATGTCCTGTCGTTTCCGGCGAAAAATGGCGGCGCCGCACCGCATCTCGGCGACATCGTGCTGGCTTTCGAGACTATCGAGCGCGAGGCCCAGGGCGAGCATAAGCCGTTCGCCCATCATGTTGCCCATCTTGCCGTGCACGGTTTTCTGCATCTCCTCGGCTACGATCACGAGCGCGACGAGGATGCGCTGGCAATGGAACAGGCCGAGCGCGATATTCTGCGGCAACTCAAGATCCCGGACCCCTATGGACGCGACGCCGTCGCCAAAAAGGCTCCTCAACATTCGCCAAGATTGCGTTCGAAAAAATCTTGAAATTCTTCGCGGCTCCCAAGAACTCATATGATGATGCAATCACCAGCCCGTACTGAGCCGAGCGAGAGCGAAAACCGCGCTCTGCCGATGGTGATATCGGACGCCGCCGAGCCGTCGGAGGGCTGGCTGACGCGCGTCATGCGCATTCTGTTCGGCTGGAAGGCGGCTTCGACGCGTGCGGATCTTGAGCTGGTTCTCACCGCGGAGCAGCCGCAATCGGGCTTCTCGCCCGAAGAAGCCACCATGCTCAAGAATATTTTGGGCCTGCGCGAAACGCGGATCGAGCGCGTGATGGTGCCGCGTGCCGACATTGTCGCCGTGCAGCAGGACATCTCGCTCAGCGAGCTGGTCAAGATTTTCGAAGGCGCCACGCATTCGCGCCTGGTCGTCTATAACGACACGCTCGACGATCCGAGCGGCATGGTGCATATCCGCGACTTGATGGCCTTCATGGCGGCGCACGCGACGCAGCGCCCGAGCGGCGATCGCGAGCAAGCGGAAGACCCGCCGGAACAGGCCGATCTGAACTTGGCCAATATCGATCTCGCGATGCCGCTCGTGGCGGCAAAAATCATCCGCGAGACGTTGTATGCGCCGCCGTCGATGCCGGCGCTCGATCTGCTCGCCAAGATGCAAGCCACCCGCATTCACCTTGCGCTGGTCATCGACGAATATGGCGGCACCGACGGTCTGATTTCGATCGAGGATCTGGTCGAGCTCATTGTCGGCGACATCGCGGACGAGCACGACGAGGATGAGGGTCAGACGGTGATCCGCCAAGCCGACGGGTCGTTCATCGCCGCCGGCCGCGCCAGCCTCGAAGACGTGCGCGCGGCCATCGGCGAGCAGTTCGACGTCGGCGAGGTCGCGGAAGAGGTCGACACGATCGGCGGCTATCTGGTCACCAAAGCCGGTCATGTTCCGGTGCGCGGCGAATTGGTGCCGGGACCGGAACCGTTTGAAACCGAAGTGCTCGACGCCGATCCGCGCCGCGTCAAGCGCGTCAAAATCTATCTGCGCAAGGATCGCCGCCCCGGCGCCGGGCGTGACGCGGCGGCGCTGCCGCGCAATCAACCAACCCGCCCGGCGGCGCCGCGCGATGAGCCCAATCGGCCGAACCCGAACACGCCGCGCACGCCGTGAAATTGAAGCATCTGATTAATTCGATCGTGCTGGCGTGGGGTTGGCGGCGCTGGGCCATCGCCTTTGCCGCCGGCGCGCTGTCGGCGCTGGCGATGGCGCCGTTCAACGCCTGGCCGATCTTGTTTCTGACTTTCCCGGCTTTGATCTGGCTGATCGACGGCGCCGGCATCGGCCACTTGCGCGGCGTCGCCGCGGCGGCGGCGACCGGCTGGTGGTTCGGCTTCGGCTATTTCGTCGCCGGCCTTTACTGGATGGGCTTTGCCTTTTTGGTCGATGCGCCGACCTTCGGCTGGCTGATGCCGTTCGCGGTAATCGGCCTGCCTGCCGTGCTCGGCATTTATACCGCCATCGGCGTAGCGCTAGCGCGCATGCTGTGGACGCGCGGCGCGACGCGCATTCTCGCTTTGGCGGCGTCATTGACGATCACCGAATGGCTGCGCGGCCATTTGTTCACCGGTTTTCCCTGGAACACGTTCGGCTATGCGCTGACCGCGCCGCTGCCGCTGGCGCAATTCGCTTCGGTCGTCGGCATCTGGGGCATGACTTTCATCACCATCCTGGTCTGCTCGACGCCGGCAACGCTCACCGACGATCGCGCGGAAACGCGCCGAAACCGGCTGCCGCTCGTGCTCGGCATCGCGCTGCTCATGGCGCTTGGCGGCTATGGCGCGGTCCGCCTTGTGCGCACGCCGACGCGGCTGGTGGACGGCGTGCATTTGCGCATCATGCAACCGAACCTGCAGCAGGATGTCCGGTTCAATTACTCGGCCAAACCGGAGGTGATGAAGCGCTATATCGACCTGTCGAGCCGCTCATCGGGACCGCAGTCGCAGGGCCTGCGCGACGTGACGCATCTGATCTGGCCGGAATCGTCGTTTCCGTTTTATCTGACGCGCGAGGCTGACGCCTTCGCGCAGATCACAAATCTCCTGCCGCCGAAAACCGTGCTGATCACCGGCGCCGTGCGGCTGGCCGATCCGGACCATCCGAATGAATCCGGCGTCTACAATTCGATCTACGTGATCGATCACAACGGCGCTATCCCCGCGATCTACGACAAAGTACACTTGGTGCCTTTCGGCGAATATTTGCCGTTCGAGAAAATTCTCGAAGCAATAGGCCTGCAGACAATCACCGAGGAGCGCGGCGGATTTCTGTTCGGCGATCGGCATCGGGTCGTCGCCGTGCCCGGTGCGCCAACCGCGCTGCCGCTGATCTGTTATGAGGTGATATTTCCCGGTGAAATCACGCCATCCGGCGGACGGCCGGGCTGGATCGTCAACGTGACCAACGATGGCTGGTTTGGCATCTCGACCGGCCCCTACCAGCATTTGCAGCAAGCGCGCTGGACGGCCATCGAGGAAGGCCTGCCGATCGCTCGCGCCGCCAATACCGGAATTTCAGCTGTGATCGATCCGCTCGGACGCGTCATCAATTCGTTGCCGCTCGGCACCGAAGGCGTGCTCGACGCGCCGCTGCCGCGACCTATTAGCGCGCCTCTCTATACCCGGCTTGGCGACGCGCCCGCGGCCATCATGGTCGTCATTGCGCTGATTGCGGTCGTTCGCCGCCGGCTGCGGGCGGACATGCTGAAGATCTGAGCCCGAGCGAAGATCGAAGGATCCGCGCGAGATACTCAATGGAACGCCGGTATACGAGGCGGAACCAGCGGTTCCGACCGAGACGGCGAAAATTGTAGTCAACATGCGGCCTGGAAACGCCAAGCGGTCGTTGCGAGCGAACCGGATTAAAGCAGATTATAACACTTCTAAATGGAAAGGATGTCGTTCTGATTTGCATCCAACGGCAAGGTGGTTTCATTTGTGACAGTTTTGGTATCTATAGCCGTTGAGCTGAGTTCAAGACATAGGAGCTGATAAAGATGCTGGCCAAGAAGGCGCCGAACCCGACCGACAAACATGTCGGCAGCCGCGTGCGCATGCGCCGGATGATGCTTGGGATGAGTCAAGAGAAACTCGGGGACGCTTTGGGCCTGACGTTTCAACAAGTCCAAAAATACGAAAAAGGCACCAACCGGATTGGCGCGAGCCGGCTGCAACAGATTGCGCACATCCTCCAAGTTCAGGTTTCTTTTTTCTTTGAAGGCGCGCCCGCCGCACAGACAGCGTTAAAGTCGGACAGCATGGGCGAGGCGCCCTCGCCGGCTTACGTGTCCGACTTCCTTGCGACCTCGGACGGCCTGGCGCTGACCAAGGCGTTCATGCGCATCGACAATTCAAAGCTGCGCCGTCGCATCGTCGATCTCGTCGAACAGATCGCGAGCCGCGAAAAACGCTGAGAAAATCGCGCCTTTGCACGGCGCGGCGCGGGCATTCGCCCACTTTCGGCCCCCATCTTGACCGCGCAAAATTACGCTGCAACAACGGCGCAAGTCAGCGCGGCTAAGGCCGTGCGAGGATAGCCTTAAACGCAATCGCTGTAGGCCGGTCAGGGGAGTTTAGCTGTGGCGCACGCCAATTATCTGTTCACGAGTGAGTCCGTCTCGGAAGGTCATCCCGACAAAGTCTGCGATCAGATTTCCGACGCCATCCTCGACGCCTTCATCGAGAAGGACGTCAAGCTCGGCATCGCCGACGACAGCCTCGTGAATACCCGGCTCGGCTGCGAGACGTTGTGCACGACCAACAAGATCGTGATTGCCGGCGAAGGCCGCGGCCAGTTGTTCCGCAAGATCGGCAGCAAGGCGGTGGTCGACCGCGAACTGATCACGCAGATCGCGCGCGACGTCGTCAAGGACATCGGCTACGACCAGGACGGCTTCTCGTTCCACGGCGCCGACGTCGAAGTGCTGCTGCACGGCCAGTCGCCCGACATCGCGATGGGCGTCGACGCCAAGAAGAAAAAGAGCGGCGAAGAGGAAGGCGCCGGCGACCAAGGCATGATGTTCGGCTTCGCCTGCACCGAGAGCGAGGTCTATGAGAAGAATTCGTTCATGCCGGCGCCGATCTATTTCGCCCACAAGATCCTGAAAGTTCTCTCCGAGAAGCGCCGCTCCGGCCAATTGTTCGATCTGCAGCCCGACGCCAAGAGCCAGGTCACCGTGCAATACGTCAACGGCAAGCCGGTCGGCTGCACCAAAGTCGTCGTCTCGACGCAGCACAACGAGAAAACCCGCAACGCCAAGAAATACACGCCGGGCATGGTGCGCGACATGATCGAGGACGCCGTGGACTCGGCGCTGCCGAAAGGCTGGATGCCCAAGCGGCCGTCCGATTTCCTGGTGAATCCCACCGGGAACTTCGTCGTCGGCGGACCCGACGGCGATTGCGGGCTCACCGGCCGCAAGATCATCGTCGACACTTACGGCGGCTATGCCCCGCATGGCGGCGGCGCGTTCTCCGGCAAGGACCCGACCAAGGTGGATCGTTCGGCCGCTTATGCCGCGCGCTATCTCGCCAAGAACGTGGTGGCCGCCGGCATCGCCGAGCGCTGCACCATTCAGGTTGCCTATGCGATCGGTGTCGCCGATCCGATGTCGGTCCTGGTCGACACCCACGGCACCGGCAAAGTCGAGGAAAAGAAGCTGGAAAAGCTCTTGCCTGAGCTGTTCCGCCTGACGCCGACCAATATCCGCCGCACGCTGAAGCTGAACCGCCCGATCTACCGACGCACTGCCGCTTACGGCCATTTCGGCCGCGCGCCGGACAAGGACGGCGGCTTCTCCTGGGAGAAAACCGACCTCGCCGCCCAGATCAAGAGCGCGTTGCGCTAACATCCACGACAAACTCTCGTCATGGCCGGCGCAGGCGCAAGCTCGTGCCGGCCATTCGCGTCTTTGCTATAGCTGCAAATACAAGACGCGGATGACCGCGTGAGCCTCGGTCGTGACGGCGGATGAACCAGCAACCCGGCAAGCCGGAACGCGACCAATCCCGCGCCTTCTTCGGGCGGCGCAAGGGCCATAAGCTGCGGCCAAATCAAGCGCGGCTCATCGAGACGCTATTGCCCCGTCTGGCCGTCGATATCGCGCCGCCGGCTCCGCACGATTTGCGCGTGCTGTTTCCCGTTCCCGTCACCGACGTCCAACTCGAAATCGGATTCGGCGGCGGCGAGTTCATGATTGCACAGGCGGAAAGCGAGCCGCGCAGGGGCTTCATCGGCGTCGAGCCTTTCGTCAACGGTATGGCAAAGGCGCTCACCGCGATCGAAAGCAAAGAGCTGCGCAATGTGCGTCTGCATTTCGACGATGCCATCGGCCTGATCCCCTGGCTTCCGGAAAAATCTCTGGCGCGGATCGATCTGATCCATCCCGACCCGTGGCCGAAACGGCGGCACTGGAAACGGCGCTTTGTTCAGGACGAAATGGTGGCGCGGCTGGCGCGCATTCTGCGGCCGGGCGGCGAGTTCCGCTTCGTCACCGACATCGCCGATTACGCCGCCTGGACGCTGCAGCGCCTGCTGCGATCGCCGGAATTCGAATGGACGGCGGAATGCGCCGACGATTGGCGCCAGGCTTGGCCCGGCTTCACGCGAACGCGCTACCACGCCAAGGCCGCCCGCGAAGAACGGGCATCGTGTTTTCTGATGTTCCGTAGAGTTTGAGACTTAAGCGTTCTGCTTGACCTGCCAGAAGCGCACCACGCGCTGTGCCGTGGACGGGGAAAGCCGCTCGTAATTGCCCAAAACCGCGTCCAGCGCGTGAACGGAACCATGGGCAGTGGTTCCATTACCCTCCGCACACGACGCGACGACCGATTTCACCGTCGGCCAGCTGATGCCGGCGGCCTTGCATAAGATCAGCGCCGGATCCGGCCTTTCGCCGGCCATCAACCGGTCGGCGATCTTGATCGGCACTTTGGACAGAGCCGCCAGTGCCACCACCGTCTCCTCGTATTTACGCTCGCCGGCGAAGCCCGCCAGCACCGCTTCGTTGAGGCGGCCGGCCCGCATCAGATTGAGCACGACGCGCTGTGCCGCGCGATAATCGCGGGGACCGACCCGGGCGCCGACCTCGCCCGAAACTTTGTCGAGGACGCGCCGGATTTCAATCTGCAATTCCGGGCTTGCCGCGGCGAGCAGCCTTTGATGCACGACCGCCGCCGCTTTGTTCAGCAAGTCGCGAAAGATCTTTGGCGGGATGTCGGGCCGCAGGCCGACCTTTTCGGTAAGTACGCCGTCGCTCTCAGCGCGTTCGACCAGGCGGGCGAATCCGGCTTCGGAAATGCGGGCGTCGTGGTTTTCCGCGACTTGACGGACGACCTCGCGATCGCCGCGCCGCACCAGTTCGTCGGTCACCGCAGCGCCCAGCGCCGGCCGCCCCGAGATCGCGTGCAGATGCGCCTGGCTCTTGGTTTTGGCGAGATTGACCAGATCGGCTTCCGGCAGGCGCTTCGCCAGCTTGAGCACCGGGCCGGCGACCGTAATGTCGTCGTCATGCGCCAGCGTCCGCAACACGTTAGCCGGGGCGTTGTCGAGCGGTGCAAGATGGCCGGACAGAGCGGCGCGCGCTTTGGTCTCGATTTCCGCGATGAGCAGGCCGAAAACGTTGTCGAATAAATCGACTTGCTCGTTGCTGTAACGGCTCGCGCCGTGAACAAAAAGAGCGGTAATCCGCTGCAGCATTTCGGCGCGCTTCTGCCGCGTGCCGTGCGCAATGACGTCTTCAAGCTCGGGGATGAGCGAGGCGGCTCTCATCGTCAATTCACCACTCTGTTCGCCACCGGTCTTTTGTAAATCCGCCCGGAAATGTGCCGGTTGCGTCTGCCGTGACCTTGCGAAATTAAATTTCGCGCTTTGTGCCCCTTGCACAGAGATTAATTCACTAATCCTGAAAGAAATGTTGCAAGGACGAGGCAGCGGCGGGCCGCCGATTGACCCCCGGGCGCCCTTGCAAATGCCCGACAAACCGCTATATCTGCGCTGTCCGTCTAGGATACCTCATAACCAACCGGTTTTGAGAGTGGGTTCCCCCCGGGGACCCGCTCTTTTTTATTACCTGAATGAGGCCGGTGACCTGAGGCATTGTTACCGAGGTATGGCGCACTGCACGTTTCGGGAAGGCAAGGCAAAGGGAACGATCCACTAAACGCATGGACGACAGGACGACGAGCACCGAGTTTGCAAGTTTTGCCGATGAGCCGCGGCTCATCTCCGAGCCGGGGCGGGCGGCGCGCGTCGCCGCCGTGGTCGAGCCGGTGTTGGCGTCGCTCGGCTATCGGCTTGTTCGCGTGCGCGTCAACGCCTTTGCCGGCTGTACGGTGCAGATCATGGCCGAACGGCCGGACGGCAGTATGAACATCGAAGACTGCGAAATCGCCTCGCGCGCTTTGTCGCCGGTGCTCGATGTCGCCGATCCGATCGAAAGCGCCTATCGGCTGGAAATCTCGTCGCCCGGCATCGACCGGCCGCTGGTGCGGCGCTCGGATTTCGATCGCTATGCCGGCCATATCGCACATGTGGAAATGCAGGTTCCGATCGACGGCCGCCGCCGCTTCCGCGGCGAGCTCAGCGGCACCGAGGGCAACTGCGTGCGGTTGCGCTGCGACATCGTGAAGAAAGATTTGGTGGAGAAGGATCCGGTCGACGTGTTGCTGCCGATCACTGACATGACGGAAGCGAGACTCGTACTCACCGATGCGCTCGTTGCGCAATCGCTGCGCCGAAGCAAACAGAATCAACGCAAGGAGACTGCCTGATGGCGACCGTTAGCGCCAACAAACTCGAACTGCTGCAGATCGCCGAGGCGGTCGCCCGCGAAAAGGCGATCGACCGCAAGATCGTGCTCGGCGCCATGGAGGACGCGATCGCCAAAGCGGCGCGATCGCGCTACGGCAGCGAGACCGAGGTTCGGGCCGAGATCGACCCGAAGAGCGGCGAGCTGCATCTGTCGCGCCACATGCTGGTGGTCGACGCCGTCGAGAATCCGGCGACGCAGATCACGCTTGAGGAAGCGCGACGCCATCATCCCGCGGCGCAAGTCGGCGACACCATCGCTGACAAGCTGCCGCCGCTGGAATATGGACGCATTGCCGCGCAGTCCGCGAAACAGGTGATCGTGCAGAAAGTGCGCGAGGCCGAGCGCGACCGACAGTATGACGAATACAAGGATCGCATCGGCGATATCGTCAACGGCATCGTCAAGCGCGTCGAATACGGCAACGTCGTCGTCGATCTTGGCCGCGGCGAAGCCATCGTGCGCCGCGACGAAATGCTGCCGCGCGAAGTGTTCCGCAACGGCGACCGCATCCGCGCTTACATCTACGACGTCCGTCGCGAGCAGCGCGGGCCGCAGATCTTTCTCTCGCGCACCCATCCGCAATTCATGGCGAAGCTGTTCGCGCAGGAAGTGCCGGAAATCTACGACGGCATCGTCGAGGTCAAATCGGTGGCGCGCGATCCGGGCTCGCGCGCGAAAATCGCCGTGGTTTCACGCGATTCCTCGGTCGATCCGGTCGGCGCATGCGTCGGCATGCGCGGCTCGCGCGTGCAGGCCGTGGTCAACGAATTGCAGGGCGAGAAGATCGACATCATTCCGTGGTCGCAGGACATCGCGACCTTCGTCGTCAATGCGCTGGCGCCCGCCGAAGTCGCCAAAGTGGTGCTCGACGAAGAACGCGAGCGCATCGAAGTGGTCGTCCCCGATCAGCAGCTGTCGCTCGCCATTGGCCGGCGCGGCCAGAACGTCCGTCTCGCCTCGCAACTCACCGGCTGGGACATCGACATTCTGACCGAGCAGGAAGAGTCCGAGCGCCGCCAGGCCGAGTTCGAGAACCGCACGCGCATGTTCATCGACACGCTCAATGTCGACGAGGTGATCGGGCAATTGCTCGCCTCGGAAGGTTTCAGCTCGGTCGAAGAACTGGCGATGGTCGATCCCAAGGAAATCGCCGGCATCGAAGGTTTCGACGACGACACCGCGAACGAGTTGCAGACTCGGGCGCGCGAATATCTCGCCAAGATCGAGGGCGAGCTCGATGCCAAGCGCATAGAGCTCGGCGTCGCCGACGAACTCAAGGATGTCGAGGGCGTGACCTCGGCGATGCTGGTCCGCTTCGGCGAGAACGGCATTAAGACCGTTGAAGATCTTGCCGGCTGCGCCACCGACGATCTCGCCGGCTGGACCGAACGCAAGGACGGCGAAGCCGTGCGGCAGGCCGGCATTCTCGACGGTTTCGAAATGTCGCGTGAGGAAGCCGAAGCCCTGATCATGCAAGCGCGGCTCAAAGCCGGCTGGGTCACCGAGGCCGATCTCGCGCCGCCGGCTGCCGACGAGGCGGCTCCCGCCGAGGCGCAAGCCTAACGGAGCCTCACGCACAGCATGACCGCAACGACCGAAATCACGAACGAAATCGGCGAGCTCGATAGCGGGCCGCACGCGGTGGAGGTCGAACGCCTCTGCGTGGCGACGCGCGAAGTGCGTCCGGTGTCGCAATTGATCCGGTTCGTGATCGGGCCGGACGGCGAGGCGGTGCCGGACCTCAAGCGCAAGCTGCCGGGCCGCGGCGTATGGGTGACGGCAACGCGGGATGTGCTGGGCGAGGCGATCAAACGCAAGGTCTTTGCCCGCGGGTTCAAGCGCGACGTCCGGCTGCCCCCCGACCTACTCGACCGCACCGGGCGGCTCCTTGAGCAAGCGGCGCTCGATGCGCTCGCCATCGTCGCCAAAGCGGGGTCCGTCGTTTCGGGTTTCGCCAAGGTTGAGAAAGCGTTGGCGCGTGACCATGTATTGGCTCTTCTGCATGCAGCCGAAGCGGCCCCCGATGGCGTGAAAAAGCTCCATGCTGCACTGCGTCGAAGCCCTAAGGGCGGCTCGATCCCGGTGATCCAGGTGCTTTCCGGGGCGCAATTGGATTTGGCACTTGGCCGCCCAAATGTGATACATGCTGCCTTGCTCGCCGGCCCCGTGAGCGACACGTTTTTGGCGCGCCTGCGGCGCTTGGAACGATTTTGCACCGGCGATTTAGGAAAAAGTAATGGCAAGCATGCTGGTCCAATGACCAGCAACGCCTTTACCGGCAACGTCTTGCCGCACTGACGAAGAACAAGCGTACGGAATTGGATACGAATGACCGAGACGACCAAAAATAGCGGCGAGAAGCTGAGCGTGACGCCGACCAAGACGCTGACGCTTAAGCGGCCCGGCATCGAGCAGGGCGTGGTGCGCCAGAGCTTCAGTCACGGTCGCAGCAAAGCGGTCGTCGTCGAGAAGGTCAAACGCCGCATCGGCCCCGGCGACGGCAAGCCCGAACCGGTTGCGGCTGCGGCCGCGCCGAAGCGGGCTGGTACGCCGGCGCCCGCGCGTAGCGCCGCACCTGCGGCTGCACCGAGCGCCGCTTCCGCCGCCGCGCCCAAATCGTCCGGCGTCGTGCTGCGCACGCTGACCGACGACGAACGCAACGCACGCGCCCAGGCCCTTGCCGGCGCGCAATTGCGCGAACACGAAGAACGCGAACGCGCCGAAGAAGAGGCGCGCGTTCGCCGCACCCGCGAAGAATCCGAGCGCGCCGACCGGGTAGCGGCGGAAACGCGCAAACGTGACGAAGAAGATCGCCGCAAGCACGACGAAGAGACCAAGCGCAAAGCCGACGAAGTGGCCAAGAAGCGCTTTGGCGGCGATACGACATCGCCGCTCAAGCTCGGCGCGCCGCGCCCGGCCCAAGAGGCCGACGAGGAGGAGGCTCCGCGTACGCCCCGCCGCGGCCCCGGCACCGCCGTCGCACGGCCGGCACCGGCGCCGAAGCCGACGCGCGCCGGCGTTGGCGGTGAAAAACGCCGGGGACGTCTGACCGTCGTGACCGCGTTGACGGCCGACGAAGTGCGCGAGCGCTCCGTCGCATCATTCCGCCGCCGCGTGCAGCGCATGACGGGACATCGCGACGAGCCGAAGGAAAAGATCGCGCGCGAAGTCACGGTCCCTGAAACGATCACCATTCAGGAACTGGCCAACCGCATGGCCGAGCGCGGCGTCGACGTGATCCGCATCCTGATGCAGCAAGGCCATATGGCGAACATCACAGACACGATCGATGCCGATACCGCGCAGCTCATCGCCGAGGAACTCGGCCACACCGTGCGCCGCGTCGCCGAATCGGACGTTGAAGAAGGCATGTTCGATGCGCCGGACGAGCCGGCGAGCCTGCAGTCGCGCGCCCCGGTCGTCACCATTATGGGCCACGTCGACCACGGCAAGACATCGCTGCTTGACGCCATCCGCTCGACCGAAGTCGCAGCCGGCGAAGCCGGCGGCATCACCCAGCATATCGGCGCCTATCAGGTGACTTCGCCGTCCGGCGGACGCGTCACCTTCATCGATACGCCCGGCCACGCCGCGTTCACCGCGATGCGTGCCCGCGGCGCCAAGATCACCGATATCGTCGTGCTGGTCGTCGCCGCCGATGACGGCGTCATGCCGCAGACCGTCGAAGCGATCCAACACGCCAAGGCGGCAAAGGTGCCGATCATCGTCGCCGTCAACAAGATCGACAAACCCGATGCCAAGCCCGAGCGCGTGCGCACCGAATTGCTGCAGCATGAGATCCAGGTCGAATCGCTCGGCGGCGACGTGCTCGAAATCGAAGTGTCGGCCAAGGAAAAGACCAATCTCGAGAAGCTGCTCGACATCATCGCGCTGCAGTCGGAAGTGCTGGAATTAAAGGCCAATCCGAGCCGCGCCGCCGAAGGCACCGTGATCGAGGCGCGGCTTGACCGCGGCCGCGGCCCGGTCGCCACCGTGCTGGTCCAGCGCGGCACGCTCAAACCCGGCGATATCGTCGTGGCCGGCACCGAATGGGGCCGCGTCCGCGCCCTGATGTCGGATACCGGCCATTCCGTGGTCGGGGCCGGACCGTCGATGCCGGTCGAAGTTCTGGGCTTCAACGGCACGCCGGAAGCCGGCGACCGGCTCGCGGTCGTCAATTCCGAAGCGCGCGCCAGAGAAATCGCCGATTACCGCGAACGCCAGAAGCGCGAGAAAATGGCGGCGCGGCAAACCGGCATGCGCGGCTCGCTCGAGCAGATGATGAATCAGCTCAAGACCTCGGGCCGCAAGGAATTCCCGCTGCTGATCAAGGGCGACGTGCAGGGCTCGATCGAAGCCATCCTCGGCGCGCTCGATAAACTCGGCACCGACGAAGTCGGCGCGCGGGTGATCTACGCGGGCGCCGGCGGCATCACCGAATCCGATGTCACGCTGGCCGAAGCCTCGGGCGCCGCCGTCATCGGCTTCAATGTCCGCGCGCATAAGGAAGCACGCGAGGCCGCCGAAGCCGCCAGCATCGAGATACGCTACTACGACATCATCTACAATCTCGTCGACGACGTGAAGAAGGCGATGTCCGGCCTGCTGGCGCCGACGCTGCGCGAGACCATGCTCGGCAATGCGACGATCCTCGAAATCTTCAAGGTCTCGAAGGTCGGCAATATCGCCGGCTGCCGCGTCACCGAGGGCGTCGTCGAGCGCGGCGCGAATGTCCGGCTCATTCGCGACAATGTCGTCGTCCATCAGGGCAAGCTGTCGCAGCTCAAGCGCTTCAAGGATGACGCGCGCGAAGTCACAGCCGGCCAGGAATGCGGCATGGCTTTCGAAAATTATCAGGACATGAAAGTCGGCGACACAATCGAGTGCTATCGCGTGGAGACCGTACAGCGGACGCTGTGAGTTCTACACTCACGTCCGCAACTTCACATCATTGCCGGATCTTTTTCGGCAATTCGGAAGTTAGAAGCAAAGCATATTGAATAAAGATGCGCGGGCCACGCCCGCGCATGACGGCAGTAAAGAATGGCACGTCACCCTCATCGCGAACATTCGGCGGGCGGCTCGCAGCGCCAGCTTCGCGTCGGCGAACTGATTCGTCACGAGCTCGCCGAAATGCTGTCGCGCGGCGACATCCACGACCCGGTGATCGAAGCGCACCTGATCACGGTTCCCGAAGTGCGCATGTCGCCGGATCTGCGGCTCGCCACGATTTACGTCATGCCGCTCGGCGGCCGCGACGCAACCGACGTGGTCGACGCGCTGGCGCGCAACAAGCGTTATGTGCGCGGCGAGATCGCACGGCGCGTTAATCTAAAATTTGCACCTGAAGTTCGGTTCCGCGTTGACGAACGATTCGACGAAGCGGAACGGATCGAGAAGCTTTTGCGAACGCCTGTAGTCCAACGCGACCTCAAGAGCGAAAACCATCCGGGCGACGAGAAAGACGAATCATGAGCGCGCAGGGCATCGCTGAACAGGACGTCGCCGAATCGGCCGATTTGCCGCCGAGCCAACCCGGCGCGCCGCAGTCCGGACGACGCGACAGGCAAAAAAAAACTAACAAGCGCGACGTGCACGGCTGGGTCGTACTCGACAAGCCGGTCGGCATGACGTCGACGCATGCGGTCGCCGTGATCAAGCGGCTGTTCGCGGCCAAGCGCGCCGGCCATGCCGGGACGCTCGATCCGCTCGCTTCGGGCTGCCTACCGATCGCGCTCGGCGAAGCCACCAAGACGGTGCCTTACGCGGTCGATGGCCGGAAGACCTATCTGTTCACCGTGCGCTGGGGCGAGGAACGCGACACCGACGACGCCGAAGGCCGCGTCGTGGCGACCAGCGACAGCCGGCCGGACACAACAGCCATCCAGGCCCTGCTGCCCCGTTTCATCGGAACCATCGAGCAGGTGCCGCCGCGCTACTCGGCCATAAAGATAGATGGTGAGCGAGCTTATGATTTAGCACGGGGTGGGGAGACCGTGGAACTGGCCCCTCGGCCGGTCACGATCCACCGGTTGGAGCTGGTGGATATGCCCGATTCCGACCATGCAGTGCTGGCGGCCGAGTGCGGCAAGGGCACTTATGTGCGATCGCTGGCCCGCGACCTCGGCCGGGCGCTCGGCACGGTCGGCCACGTCTCGGCGCTGCGGCGGAAACGGGTCGGGCCCTTTCACGAAGCCGACATGATACCCCTGGAACAGGTCGAAGCTTTGTGCCATAGAGCCGCCGCAGGCGAGGGACACCTCGCCGATACGCTTCTGCCGATCGAGACCGCGCTGGACGACATCCCGGCGCTGGCCGTGAGCCCGGCAGACGCGGCAAGGCTCGCAAGGGGCCAAGCCGCATTGTTGCGCGGACGGGATGCCTCAATCTTCCGCGGTGTGGTCCAGGTCGCCTCCAGCGGCCAACTCGTGGCCATTGCCGAGGTCGAACGCGGTGAGATCATTCCCCGACGCGTGTTTAATTTAGCCGGCATCGCAGGCCGAGCCGGCAGAAAGAGGGTTCAGGACGATGTCGACAACAACCGCGCGTAAAGCGGAAGTGATCAAGACCTACGCCTTAAAGTCCGGCGATACCGGTTCGCCCGAAGTGCAGGTTGCACTGCTCTCGGAGCGGATCAATCAGTTGACCGATCATTTCAAGACGCATGTCAAAGACAACCACTCGCGGCGCGGCTTGCTCAAGCTCGTGTCGCAGCGGCGCCAGATTCTCGATTACCTCCGGCGCACCGACGATGAGCGATACAAGGGATTGATCGAACGGCTGGGTATCCGCCGCTAAGAAATTTGCGTGCGGGAACGTCCCGCGCGTTTGTCAGCGGAGCGCATGAGGCGTCCGCTGTTACCCGGCAGCGAAGCTGCCGCTTTGTCGAATGGGCGGATTGCCCATTCCTATCCGATGAAGGTCCGAAGGCCATGGCAGGATCGCCAGACGCTGATGCGGCATTGCAGCCTCGCTGCTGCGCCGTCAGCGTCTCGCCGTCTTGCTTATGGCTTTCGTGCTTTCGCGAAAACCATGAGAGAAAATCGCAATGTTCAATATTCATCGTGCTGAGCTTGACTGGGGTGGCCGGCCACTCAAGCTAGAAACTGGAAAAGTCGCGCGTCAGGCCGACGGCGCCGTCATCGCCACCTACGGTGAGACAACCGTCATCGCCACCGTCGTCGCCGCCAAGCAGCCGAAGCCCGGCGTCGACTTTTTGCCGCTGACCGTCAACTACACCGAAAAATACTACGCGGCCGGCCGCATTCCCGGCGGTTATTTCAAGCGCGAGCGCGGCCCGACGGAAAAGGACACGCTGACGTCGCGGCTGATCGACCGCCCGATCCGGCCGCTGTTCGCCGAGGGCTGGCGCTGCGACACCCAAGTCATCATCACCGTGCTCTCGCACGATCAGGAGAACGATCCCGACATCGTCGCCATGGTGGCGGCCTCCGCCGCGCTGACGCTGTCCGGCGCGCCGTTCATGGGCCCGATCGGCGCCGCGCGCGTCGGCTTCAGCAACGGCGAATACGTGCTCAACCCGACCATCGACGAGATGAAAGAGAGCAAGCTCGATCTCGTCGTCGCCGGCACGCAAGATGCGGTGCTGATGGTTGAGTTGGAAGCGCAGGAATTGTCCGAAGAGATCATGCTCGGCGCCGTGATGTTCGGTCACCGGCATTTCCAGCCGGTCATCAAGGCCATCATCGACCTCGCTGAAAAGGCGGCCAAGGAGCCGCGCGAATTTGCGATGCCTGAGACGACCGTGATCGAAAAAGAAATGCTCGGCGTGATCGAGCAGGATCTGCGCAAGGCCTATGCGATCCCGGCCAAGCACGAGCGGCAGGATGCGGTGGCTGCCGCGAAGAAGAAAGTGATGGAGCACTTCTTCCCGGACGGCACCGACAATCCGGACCGGCCGATGACGCAGGTCGCCGCCGTGTTCAAGGACCTCGAAGCGAAGATCGTGCGCTGGAACATTCTCGACACGTCAAAGCGCATCGACGGCCGCGATCTCGTCACCGTGCGGCCGATCGTTGTTGAGGCAGGCTTCCTGCCGCGCACGCATGGTTCGGCGCTGTTCACCCGCGGCGAGACCCAGGCGATCGTCGTCGCCACGCTCGGCACCAGCGAGGATGAGCAATTCATCGATGCGCTGCAGGGCACCTACAAGGAATCCTTCCTGCTGCACTATAACTTCCCGCCGTTCTCGGTCGGTGAAACCGGCCGTATCGGTGCACCAGGCCGCCGCGAAATCGGCCACGGCAAGCTCGCCTGGCGCGCCATCCGCCCGATGTTGCCGGCGAAGGAGGAGTTCCCCTACACCATCCGCGTGGTGTCGGAGATCACCGAGTTCGAACGGCTCGTCGTCGATGGCGACGGTGTGCGGCACCTCGCTCGCGCTGATGGATGCCGGCGTGCCGCTGAAGCGGCCGACTGCCGGCATCGCCATGGGCTTGATCCTCGAGGACAAGCGCTATGCCGTATTGTCCGACATTCTCGGCGACGAGGATCATCTCGGCGATATGGACTTCAAGGTCGCGGGCACCGCCGAAGGCGTTACCGCGCTGCAGATGGACATCAAGATCGCCGGCATTACCGAAGAGATCATGAAGGTCGCGCTCAACCAGGCGAAGGGAGGCCGCATGCATATCCTCGGCGAGATGGCGAAGGCGCTCGACCACGCGCGCGCCGAACTCGGCGAATACGCGCCGCGCATCGAGACTTTCAAGATTCCGACCGACAAGATCCGTGAAGTGATCGGCACCGGCGGCAAGGTGATCCGCGAGATCGTCGAGAAGACCGGCGCCAAGATCAATATCGAGGACGACGGCACCGTGAAGGTGGCGTCGGCCGACGGCGAATTGATCAAGGCAGCGATCAACTGGATCAAGTCGATCGCGTCGGAGCCCGAGGTCGGTCACATCTATGAAGGCACGGTCGTCAAGGTCATGGACTTCGGCGCCTTCGTGAACTTCTTCGGCGCCAAGGACGGCCTCGTCCATATCAGCCAGCTGGCACAGCGCCGGGTGCAGAAAACCTCCGATGTCGTCAAGGAAGGCGACAAGGTGAAAGTGAAGCTGCTCGGCTTCGATGAACGCGGCAAGACGCGCCTGTCGATGAAAGTTGTCGATCAAGAGACCGGCGAGGACCTTGAAGCCAAGCAGAAGGCGGAAGGCGAGGAGCCGCAAGAAGCCGCGGCCGGCGGCGCGGAATAACGCGCGCTTAACTCAATCTCCAAATGAAGACACAAAGGCGGCCGGGAGGCCGCCTTTTTGATTCTAGCCCGCGTAAGCTGTCTTCTTTTCTAATCCCGGCCGCATCTGCGTCTGCAGGACGCGGGTGACGAGCTGCCCGAGCGCGATGAAATCCGCCTTGCGCGGCGAAGTGCGCCGCCAGGCCAGACCCACGGTGCGGCCGGGCTCGGGCGACGTGAAGCGCAGAAGTTTCACCCGCTCGTCGCGCACTTCGACATCGATCGCGACCTCCGGCACCAGCGTGACGCCGTAGCCGTTGGCGACCATCTGCATCACGGTCGCGAGACTGGTGGCGCCGAGGCTCAGCGGCATTTCGTGCCGCGCGGTGGCGCAATAAGCGAGCGCCTGGTCGCGCAAGCAATGACCTTCTTCAAGCAGCATGAGGCGCTGCTGATCGATTTCGCGTGGGTTCACCCGCGCGTTGCGTGGCAGTGGATCGTTCGCCGGCACCGCGAGCAGGAACGCGTCGTCGAACAAGCGGATGCTTTCAATCTCGGCGTCCGGCAGCGGCAGCGCCAGCATCACCGCGTCGAGATTGCCGCCGGCGAGCTCGTCGAGCAGGACTTTGGTCTGGGTCTCGCGCAATTCGACGGTCAGATCCGGATAACTCGCCTGCAGATCCGGCAGCACCTTCGGCAGCACATAGGGCGCGAGCGTCGGGATGATGCCGAGCCGCAGCCTGCCGGACAGCAGGCGGCTGCGATGTCGGGCGAAATCGGCCAGGTCGCGGGCGGCCGCCAGCACCCGCTCGGCGCGGCGGGCGACCTCGGCTCCGATGTCGGTCAAGGCGGCCTCCCCCGACCGGCGCTCCACCAGTTCGACGCCAAGCTCCTTTTCGAGATTGCGAATTTGCATGGACAGCGCCGGCTGGGTTACCGCGCAGGCATCGGCGGCGCGGCCGAAATACCGGTGTTGCGCCAAGGCGGAGAGGTAACGGAGCTGGCGGAGCGTGAGCATCGCGATAAGTATTTCTTATCGGAGGCGTCAGTCAATACGACTAGACCTGATCTAAGCGAGGAGCGATATTGCCGCGCCCCCGTTCATCCCGGGAGAGCCCCCACGGCCAAGGGCCCGACCCTGACCACCGCTCCGGCATGCCGGCCGGCGACGAAAAGAACACCATCACCGCGGAACAATTCGAAGAAAATCACAGAACGCGATCGGAGAGAAAAATGGACGCAAAGACAGACGACAACAGCGCAGGCAAATGCCCGGTCATGCACACGACTGCCAGGTCTAACCGTGACTGGTGGCCGAACCAGCTGAACGTTCAGGTTCTCCATCAGCAATCCACCCTCTCGGATCCGATGGGTGAGGCGTTTGACTACGCCAAGGAATTCAAGAGCCTCGACCTGAAGGCCGTGATCAAAGACCTGCATGCTTTGATGACGGACTCGCAGCCGTGGTGGCCGGCCGATTTCGGCCACTATGGTGGGTTGTTCATCCGCATGGCGTGGCACAGCGCGGGCACCTACCGCATCACCGACGGCCGCGGTGGCGCCGGTGCCGGACAACAGCGCTTTGCACCACTCAACTCCTGGCCGGACAACACCAATCTCGACAAAGCGCGGCGGTTACTATGGCCGATCAAGCAGAAATACGGCCGGAAAATCTCCTGGGCCGACCTGATGATCCTCGCCGGCAATGTCGCGCTCGATTCGATGGGCTTCAAGACGTTCGGTTTCGCCGGTGGTCGCGCCGACGTCTGGGAACCCGAAGAGCTCTACTGGGGGCCTGAGGGCACATGGCTGGGTGACGAGCGCTACAGCGGCGAACGCCAGCTGGCGGACCCGCTCGGCGCCGTGCAGATGGGCCTCATCTACGTCAATCCGGAAGGGCCGAACGGCAATCCGGACCCGGTCGCAGCCGCCAAGGACATCCGCGAGACGTTCTTCCGCATGGCGATGAATGACGAGGAAACCGTTGCGCTGATCGCCGGCGGCCACAGCTTCGGCAAAACCCACGGCGCGGGCGATCCGTCGCTGATCGGACCGGAGCCAGAAGGCGCCGCCCTCGAGAACCAGGGCCTCGGCTGGAAGAGCAAGCATGGCACCGGCATCGGCACCGACGCCATCACCGGCGGCCCGGAAGTCACCTGGACGCAAACGCCGACGAAGTGGGGCAACCACTTCTTCGAGAACCTGTTCAAGTACGAATGGGAGCTGACCAAGAGCCCGGCGGGCGCAAAGCAGTGGCGGGCCAAAAACGCGGACGCCACGATCCCGGACGCATTCGACAAGTCGAAGAAGCATGTGCCGACCATGCTGACAACCGATCTGTCGCTGCGGTTCGATCCGGCCTACGAGAAGATTTCGCGGCGCTTCTATGAGCATCCGGAGCAGTTCGCCGACGCGTTCGCCCGCGCCTGGTTCAAGCTCACGCACCGCGACATGGGCCCGATCGCGCGCTATCTCGGGCCGCTGGTGCCAAAGGAAACGTTGATCTGGCAGGACCCGATCCCGGCGGCCAATCATCCGCCGATCGGCGACCAGGATGTCGCCGCGCTGAAGGCGAAAATCCTCGCCTTCGGTCTCACCGTCGCCCAGCTCGTTTCGACGGCTTGGGCGTCGGCGTCGACGTTCCGCGGCTCCGACAAGCGCGGCGGAGCAAACGGCGCGCGCATTCGTCTCGCGCCGCAGAAGGACTGGGAGGTCAACCAGCCGGCCCAGCTTAAGACCGTCCTGGCGAAGCTCGAAGCGATCCAGAAGGAGTTCAACGCCGGCGACAAGAAGGTTTCGATCGCCGACCTGATCGTTCTCGCCGGGTCTGTAGCGGTCGAGAAGGCTGCGAAAGACGCCGGCGTCGACGTGAAGGTGCCCTTCACGCCGGGACGCATGGACGCCTCGCAGGAAGAGACCGACGTCGAGTCCTTTGCTCCGCTCGAACCCCGCGCCGACGCCTTCCGCAACTATATGAGCGGCAAGCGGCAGTTCATGCAGTCTGAAGAAGCCTTGGTGGATCGGGCGCAATTGCTGACGCTGACGGCGCCGGAGATGACGGTTCTGCTCGGCGGCTTGCGCGTCTTAGGTGCCAATGCCGGGTCCAAGCACGGCGTCTTCACCAAAAAGCCCGAGACGCTGAGCAACGACTTCTTCGTCAATCTGCTCGATATGGCGACGGAATGGCAGCCATCAAAGGACGGCGTCTACGAGGGTCACGATCGCAAGACCAAGGCGGCCAAGTGGACCGGCACCCGTGTCGACCTGATCTTCGGTTCGCACTCGCAGCTCCGGGCGCTGGCGGAAGTCTATGCCTGCGCCGACGCGAAGGAGAAGTTTGTGAAAGACTTCGTGGCGGCGTGGACCAAGGTGATGAACCTCGACCGCTTCGACCTCGCCTGATCTCTACGGCAAGATTTCGACAGACGAGCGGGCGGCGCAGCGACGCGCCGCCCGCTTTATTTCGGAGCACGCTAGTCAGCGACTGCCATATGTTCCGCATCGGCCGGAGGGCCGGCGCGTTTGAACACTAAGAGCAGCGGAAACACCGCGAGCGTCGCGATCATCAACAGCTTGTAGTCGTCGATATAGGCGATGATCCGCGCCTGTTCGGTAATGACGGCATCGAGTGCGGCGCGGCCGGCCGCCGTCAGCGGATCCCAGAAATGCGCCACGTTCGGATTTTCAAAGCCGCGATTCACCGCCGTGACATGCGCAGCGATTTCGGCATGATTGGCCTGGGTGTTGCGGGTAAGCAGCGCGTTCACCACCGAAATGCCGACGCTCGAGCCGATATTGCGCGACAGATTGTAGAGGCCCGCGCCTTCGGTGCGCTGCTCGGCGGACAGCGTCGATAGAGTCGCCGCGCTCAACGGCACGAACAGAAAGCCTAAACCGACGCCCTGCACTATACCGACGCCGATGATCGATGCCTGCGAGACGTCCGGCGTCCAGCCGGTCATAGTGCTGAACGACCACGCCGTCAGCGCAAGCCCGATGCCGAGCAGGACGCGCGTATCGGCGCGCCCAACCAGCCGGCCGACGATCAGCATCGAGGCCATGGTACCGACGCCGCGCGGCCCCATGACCAGGCCCGCGGTGACGACAGGGTAATTCATCAGCTCTTGCAGATAAGGCGGCTGCAGCGCCAGCGACGAATAATAGGTCAAACCCACGATCGAGACGAAAACCACGCCGGCTGCGAAATTGCGGTCGCGGAACAATTCCGGCCGTACGAAAGGCTTTTTCGCCGTGAGCGTGTGGACCATGAACAGATAAAACGCCGAGGCCGCAACGACGGCCTCGATGATGATCTCGCCGGAACTGAACCAGTCTTTGATCTCGCCGCGGTCGAGCATCACTTGCAGCGCGCCCAAGGCGACGCTCAACGTGCCGAAGCCGAACCAGTCGAGCTTCTCGCCTTCGCGCCGCGGCGTGTCCGGCAGAAACGCGATCATGCCGATGAGGCAGAGAATGCCGATCGGCAGGTTGATGTAGAAGACGTAGCGCCAGCTGTAATTTTCGGTGAGCCAGCCGCCGAGCACCGGGCCGAGCACTGGCCCGACCATGACGCCGACGCCGAACAGCCCCATGGCAAAACCCTGGCGCTCCTTCGGATAGATGGAAAACAGCACCGATTGCGACAGCGGCACCAAAGCCGCGCCGAAGGCCCCCTGCAAGACGCGAAACAGCACGATCTGCACCAAGCTCTGCGCCATGCCGCACAGCATCGAGGCGATGGTGAAGCCTGAGACGGACACCAGAAACAGCCGCTTGAGACCGAAACGGCCGGCGAGAAAGCCGGTCGGCGGCGTCATGATGGCCGCGGCGACAATGTAAGACGTCAGCACCCAGTCGATCTGGTCCTGGCTCGCCGCGACGCTGCCCTGCATATAGGGCAGCGCGACATTGGCGATGGTGGTGTCGAGCGCCTGCATCAGCGTGGCGAGGATCACGCAGAGCGTGACCATCCCGACATTGACGTTTTCTTTTGTGCTTGCGGTGGCCATTTGCTCACCAATTAATGTCGCTCACCCATCAAATGGCGCGCTTACCAGAGGTGCGGAAGTCCGCGGGCGTGGCCGGTATCGACGCTGACCTCGACACTCATGCCGGCGCGCAGCGGCGGCAGCATCTGATCGCTGGTATCGACGCGCACCCGCATCGGCACGCGCTGCACCACCTTCACCCAATTGCCGCTGGTGTTCTGCGCCGGCAGCATCGAGAATTCCTGCGACGCCGCCGGGCTGATGCTTTGCACGGTGCCGTGCCAAACCGCATCGGGATAAGTGTCGACCGTCACCGTGACCGGCTGGCCGAGCTTCACATAAGTCAGCTCGGTTTCCTTCGGATTGGCATTGACCCAAAGGTGGTCGGTGTCGACGAGATAGAACGCCGTCGTCGATGCCGCGAGATATTTGCCGGGCGCGATGCTCGGCACATTCGTCACCGTGCCGGTGAACGGCGCCTTGATCGCGGTGTGATCAAGTTGGCGCTGCGCCTCTTCGACTTGCGCTTGGGCCTGCTGATATTGCGGATGTTGTTCGGTCGGAATGTCGGCATTGCCGCCGAGGCGCGCCAATTGCGTCGCCGCCTGTTGCTGCAGCAATTCAAGCTTGCTCTTGTCGTTGAGGAGTGTGTATTGCGCCTGATCGAAGACGGCTTGAGAGGCCGTACCGGAGCGGACCAACGTAGTCTGGCGATTGTAATTGCTCTGGTCGAGATCGACTTGCGCCTGCTGCGCGGCAGCATCGCTTAGCATGTGCTTATAGTCTTGCTTCATCGCATCGACAGCGAGCGCGGTCTGCGCCAGATTGGCCTTGGCGTTATCGAGCGCGATCTGAAATTGCCGCGGATCGAGCCGGTAGAGAATTTGTCCGGCCGTGACATGCTGGTTGTCGGCGACGGCGACGTCTTGCACCAGGCCCGCGACGTCTGTCGAAATGCCGACCTTGTCGGCGTCGACATAGGCGTCGTCGGTCGACATGATTTTGCCGCCGGAGAAATAAAAATAGCCGCCGACGATCAGCGCGACCGGAAGCAAGCCGAACAAGGCCCAGCGCATCACGCGCTTGCGGTCGAAGCGGTTGGCGTCATCGGCCAGCGCATCGGACGGCAGCGCGCGCCGCAACCGGCGTTAATTCGCGGACATCCGGGGCTTCATCACGATCGGGGGATTGCGGAACAGATTTCAGTGCGCGTTCACCCATAGCGCCGCTCTCCGCCGCCTCGGGCCAAGGCCGCGGCGGCATTCTTTTGCTGGATGGCTTGGCGCAGGTTTTCCTTCACGGTGGCGAGCTTCGTCACCATCATCTCGATGTGCTCGCGCTCGACACCGGCGAGCGCCGTCGTCATCAATTCCTCGCCCAGATCGGCGAGCTGCTCGAGCAGCGGCTTGGCCTTGGGCGTGAGGAAAAGGAGCTTGGCGCGGCGATCGTTGGGATCGGGCCGGCGTTCGATCAGCCCGCATTGGGCGAGACGGTCGAGCAACCGCGTCAGCGTGATGGGCTGGAGATCGAGCATCTCCGCCAATTCCGCCTGCTTGAGACCCTCGAACCGGTCCAGCCGCACCAGGACCACCCATTGGGCGCGGGTGATGCCGAATTGGCTTGCTTTGTGATCGGCATAGGTCCGGAGCATCCGGGCTACGTCATTGAGCATAAAGCCGAATTCTCTGTTCAGGGAGCGCGGGAGCATGGGTGCCTCCAAAGCCGTCTCGGCGAATCCAGGGCGATGAGACGCAAGCGTAACATAAGCTCACTTACTAAATCTATATGTAGAAAATGCCGCAAGGCAGCCCTGCACGCTTGTCATTGCTTAAACTCGATGAGGCGAATGGGGTTTCAGGCCAGCCCGAACTTGGCGAAGGCGGTTGCGTGCTCGTCTGCCGAGCTTTGCGAGAAACAGCAAAATACCACCCGCGTCATGCCGCGCGGCGCCGCGGTGAGTTCGGCGACGACGGTGCCGACGGCAATCCGTGCCGCCCGATCGGGCGGAAAGCGATAGATACCGGTCGAAATCGCCGGATAGGCAATCGAGGTGAGTCCATGCGGCGCGGCAAGATCGAGCGCGGCGCGGTGACAGGACGCGAGCAGTTCGTCCTCGTCGGCATTACCGCCGTTCCAGACCGGACCGACGGCATGGACGACGTATAGCGCCGGCAGCCGAAAGCCGGGTGTGATTTTCGCCTCGCCGGTGGCGCAGCCGCCGAGTTTTTTGCAAGCCGCGAGCAGCTCCGGTCCCGCCGCGCGATGGATCGCGCCGTCGACACCGCCGCCGCCGAGCAAACTCCGGTTGGCGGCATTGACGATGGCATCTACGGTTAGCGTCGTGATGTCGGCGACGCAGATTTCGAGGCCGCACGCGCTGACTTCGGCCGTTAGGAGGGGCGCCAGGTCACTCATTCCTATCAGTCATTGCGATCGATCATTGCGATCAGTCTTTGCAACAAAACCATCACGACGGGCAAATGTTCACGCCCATTCGGCCTGCGCCTCGGCTTGCAAGTCGACGGTACTTCTCACCCCGATATCGTCAAAGTGCTCGTCGAGGAACCGCCGCGCGGCGCGCTTACCACTGAGATTCAGCATGTCGAAGAAATCATAATCGGTCGACAGCTTGCTGAAGGCGTCGAAATGCGTGCCGAAGCGATCGAGCACGATGCGGTGCACATTGATGCGCCGGTATTGCCCGGGCCCGGTGCCGTGCGGCAACCGGCCCTGATCGATCAGCCGCGCCACGAATTCGATGGCGCGGAACTCGTCGATCAAAGAAGAGTTGAAGGTGATCTCGTTGATCCGATTCATGATCTCGCTGGCGGAGGTCGGCGTCGACTTCCGCTCCGGCGGATTGATCTCAACGACCAGCACATCCTCGGTACTGGTGGCGCGGAAAAACGGAAAGATCACCGGATTGCCGCGATAACCGCCATCCCAGTACGGCACGCCGTCAATTTCAACCGCACGAAATAAAGTCGGCAGACAGGCGGACGCCATGACGGCATCAGCGGTGATCTTATCCCGGCTGAAGATACGCACCCGCCCGGTATGCACATTGGTTGCCGAAATGAAAATCTGCAGATCGTTATTGGCGCGCAGCTTCTCGAAATCGACGAAGCGCTCGATTAGATCTTTCAGCGGATTGATGTTGAGGGGATTGACATCGTAAGGCGAGAAATAGCGCGACACCGCATTGAACCACGCCTGTACGGGAGCGCCTTCAAGCGGCGTGAACGACAACAGCCGCTCCACGACGGCGCGCTGCGTCCCCGGCAGATTTCCCGTGCTCGACGCCGACCGCCAGAAATCGGCAAGCCGCTTTTGCGCTTCTTCGCGTCCGCCGCGGGTCAGGCCGTCGGCCAGCATCACGGCGTTGACCGCCCCCGCCGAGGCGCCGGAGACGCCCTCGATGACAAGCCGCTCGTCGCTCAAAATCTGCTCAAGCACGCCCCAGGTGAACGCTCCATGCGCGCCGCCGCCTTGCAGCGCGAGATTGATGCGCTTGACCGAGGACGTGGCGGCTTTGTTGGCCGCGCGCCCGGGGAGGATTGCCGAGAGGAGATTCTTCATGCCCAAGGTTTCATGCCCAAGCTTTCAGCCCAGGCATGACGGCCATGATGGCTATTCCGCGGTCCAGCCGCCGTCGATGGAAATATTGGCGCCGGTGATGGACTTGGCCGAATCTGAGGCGAGATAAACCGCGAGATCGGCCACTTCGTCGACGGTGACGAATTCCTTGGTCGGCTGCGCCGCCAACAGCACGTCGCGCTTGACCTGCTCCGCCGTCATATTGCGCGCCTTCATCGTGTCGGGGATCTGCTTCTCGACCAGCGGCGTCCAGACATAGCCGGGGCTGATGCAATTCGCGGTGATGCCGAAGGTGGCGACTTCAAGCGCGACCGTCTTGGTGAGTCCGGCAAGCCCGTGCTTGGCGGTGACGTAAGCCGACTTGAACGGCGAGGCAACAAGCGAATGCGCCGAGGCGGTATTGATGATGCGGCCCCATTTGCGCGCCTTCATGCCAGGCACTGCAGTACGGATGGTGTGAAATGCCGAGACCAGGTTGATGGCGATAATCAGATTCCACTGGTCGACCGGAAATTCCTCGATCGGGGCGACGTGCTGAATGCCGGCATTGTTGACCAGTATATCCAGCGAGCCGAACGTCGATTCGCTGGTCTTGATCATGTCGGCGATCTGATCAGGCTTGGTCATGTCGGCCGGCGAATAGATCGCCTTGACGCCGAAATCCTTCTCGATGCTGCTGCGCTCTTTCTCGATCGCGTCTTTGTCGCCGAAACCGTTGATGGTGATATTGGCGCCCTGCTTGGCAAAGGCGCGGGCGTAAGCGAGACCGATGCCCGAAGTCGAACCGGTCACCAGTGCGGACTTTCCTTTCAGCATGATAATCCCCAATTCAATGATGGTAGCTGATTGAACGAAAGACGGCTCCGCCGAAAGGCGGGGTCTGAATTGGCAAAAGCTTCATGTAGCTTCATGATGTAACTTCATGGACTCTGGGGCGCTTCCTATTGCGGCGCAACATTAAAATCCGAGGAGCCGTCACGTTTTCGCGATCCTTCGGACGATGCGCTACACTCCCCCGTTGAGGCCGGCCCAGCGACAAAGTCTAAGGCATCAGGTTGGGCCACAAGGTTGGGCCATGAGAGTGACCGAGCGATGACGAACACGCCCCAGGCCGTCTTCCCGGCGCCCGACCACGATCATGAGCGCTGCACCAGTGAAGCGATCGCGCATGCCGAAGCACATTGCGCGGCGCGCGCGCAACGGCTGACGCCGATCCGCCGTCACGTCCTCGAAGCACTGTTGGCGAGCCACAAGCCGCTCGGCGCTTACGAGATCATCGAGCATTTGGCGCGGCAAAATCGGGAGCCAAATCGTCCCGCGCCGATCACGATTTATCGCGCGCTCGATTTTCTGCGCGACAACGGCCTGGTGCATCGCATCGAGAGCCGTAACGCCTTTGTCGCCTGCGCGCACAATCACGCCGACAACGATCTCGTCGTCTTCCTCATATGTGAAAAGTGCGGCGCGGTTGGCGAAGCACCGGGCGGCGGCGCCGCCGAAGCGCTCAAGTCATCGGCGCGCGCGGCCGGATTTTTGCCGAAGAGCCCGCTGATCGAGATCGCCGGCGTTTGCTTGCACTGCCGGCAAAGCTAGGATTTTGGCATCCTGTAGCGCCGGCGGTAAACGTCGGTCTCAAAGGCCAACGCGTCGCGCGTTGCAATCAGGCGTGTTTCGTCCTCGGCTGAAAGCGTCTCGTAGCGGCCGGCCCAGCTTTCTCGTTTCACCGGCAAACATTGCGCCACCGGCGTGCCTTTCGGCAGCACGCCGTTGAAGTTTGCATCGTGCCAGCGCGCCGGAAAATTCAGCGGGCTGTCATGGAAGGAGTCGCAATCGACCAGCCCGGTGAGCGTCGTGAACGGCAGATCGGCGCGGTTGACTGGATGCGTGAACAACAGCGAGTAGCCGGCCGGCGCCTCGATGGTCCAAAACGAATTGAACTTGATGATAAAACGATCGTTATCGAGGAACGGCGTGCCGGCGACCTGGCCCGGATCGTGAAAGTCGATCGGCGAATGCGAGAATTCGCTGACATAACCCTGGGGGACTTCGAAGTCCCACGAGAATTCGCCGTCGCGGACTTCAAGATCCATCGCCAGCGGAATGAGAAAGCCGTAGATCATGGCGTCGATGAAAGGCGGACACTTCTTGACCGTCGGCGCGTCCTTGCCCGCGGTGGCGCTGAACGCCTTTTGCGGCATGGTTTTGAACCAGTCGGGTAGGCCGCGCACGGCCGGGATCGGCCGTAGCAGGATCGGCTCCAGCGCCTTTGGACACCGAAATGTCAGTGTCATCTGGCTGGCCTGGTCCACGGTCCAAACCCCTTGAAAGCGCTCAGGATATCGCAGCCCCTGCGTGAGCAAATCTACGTCGCAGCGTGACGCGTGTATATGAGAAATTGATTGTTGTTTGAGGCCCGTCGATCGGGCTGAATTGGCAGCCGATGGAGCGGTTGAGAGGCGCGAGGCAACGATGGCGATCGGACCCGGCTTTCCCGGCGCGGCGCAGCGCGACGCAGCGCTGGAACGCGCCAGCTCCGCCCTGAACAATCAGCGGCCGCTCGACGCCGAGCGCATCGCCGGCGAAGTTTTGCGAACCGAGCCGGGTCAGGTTCGCGCGCTGCATATCCTCGGCTGTGCGTTGCTGGCGCAGGGCCGTGCCGCCGATGCCATCGCGCCGCTCGAGAGCGCCGGGCGCGGCAAGCACGATCCGGAGATCGACACCGCGCTCGCCATGACACTGGCGACGGCGCTGCGGCGGGCCGGCCGAGTGGACGAGGCGTTGTCGCGGCTTCATCGCACCGCGAAACGGCACCCTCGCTTCGCGCCGGTCTTTCGCGACCTCGGCGCGCTGTTATTTGCGATGGGTCGCCACGGCGAGGCGATCGAAGCGCTCAAGCGCGGACTCGACGTTGCGCCGATGATGCCCGAGCTTTCGATCGAGCTCGGCAGCATTTTTCTGCACCGGCGCGATTGCGCCAATGCCAAAGCGGCCTTCGCGCGCGCGCTTTCGATTTCGCCGAATTCGCCGGAGGCGCTGTTCGGTTTCGCCAAAGCGCATCAGGAGATCGGCGAGACCGAAGCCGCGGCGGGCCATTTTCGGCGCTATCTGATGCTGCGGCCCGGCGACGCCAATGCCTGGCTCACATTCGGACATTGTCTCTTGGAGCTGGGCCAGCGCGACGCCGGTTACGACTGCTTTCGCGCGGTCGCGTGCAACGCCCCGGAGCGCTATGGCGACGCGCTGGCTGCTTTCGTGGCCTCGGGCCGCGGCCGGTTTTGGCTTCGGCCAAGCGCCGCCGCGAAGTTCCTTCGCGGGAAGAAGGGTTAGCGCTCGGCCAGGCTGGGCGCCGACAAAAACACATATAGTTTTGTAATTTCAATAAGTTAGCTCTAGCCAGCGCTGGGCTTAGAATTGAACCGATGAATGGGCGCGCGACGACGTAATTCTGGAATAAAAGGACCCTAAAGTCAGCATTTCGAGGCCGACCACAGCCGAGAAGGCGTTTGGTTTCATCGAAATCTAGGCCATTGGCCTCCTCGTCAACGGAGCGCGGTGAGGCTATATCGTGGAGGCCCAGTGCGGCCTCTTTTGCATTGGTAGAGACGCCCGCCCGGGCTCATGTCCGGCTTCTAAAGACCCGTAAGGATTTGCTCATGATGGAATTTTCCGGTCCGGCCGCGAGGCACCAAACCGTTGCCGTGAATGTCGGCAATGTGACCGTCGGCGGCGGCGCGCCCGTTGTGGTGCAGTCAATGACCAATACCGACACCGCGGATGTCGAAGCGACGACCATGCAGGTCGCGGCATTGGCGCGCACCGGCTCCGAGATCGTGCGCATCACGGTCGACCGCGACGAGGCCGCGGCTGCCGTGCCGCATATCAAAGAGCGGCTTCTCAAGATGAAAGTCGACGTGCCGATTGTCGGCGACTTCCACTATATCGGCCACAAGCTTCTGGCCGACCACCCGGCTTGCGCCGAGGCGCTCGATAAATATCGCATCAATCCCGGCAATGTCGGCTTCAAGGAAAAGAAGGACAAGCAATTCGGCGCCATCGTCGAAACCGCGATCCGTTACAACAAGCCGGTGCGCATCGGCGCCAATTGGGGTTCGCTCGATCAGGAATTGCTGACGCATCTGATGGACGAGAATTCGCGTTCGAATCATCCGGTCGATGCGCGCGACGTGACGCGCGAAGCCATGGTGCAATCGGCGCTATTGTCGGCGGAGCGTGCGGAAGAAATCGGCCTGCCGCGCACCAAAATCATCCTTTCGGCCAAAGTCTCCGCGGTGCAGGATCTCATCGGCGTTTATGGCGAATTGGCACGGCGTTCTAATTACGCGCTGCATCTCGGCCTCACCGAAGCCGGCATGGGCTCAAAGGGCATCGTCGCGTCGTCGGCCGCGATGGGCGTGCTGCTGCAGCAAGGCATCGGCGACACGATCCGCGTTTCGCTGACACCGGAGCCGAACGGCGACCGCACGCTCGAAGTCAAAGTCGGCCAGGAATTGCTGCAGACGGTAGGCCTGCGCACGTTCGTGCCGTTGGTGGCCGCCTGCCCCGGCTGCGGCCGCACCACGTCGACGACGTTTCAGGAACTTGCCGCCAGCATCCAGAAATTCATCCGCAATTCGATGCCGGAATGGAAGACGCGCTATCCCGGCGTCGAAGGCCTCAACGTTGCGGTCATGGGCTGCATCGTCAACGGGCCCGGCGAATCCAAGCATGCCGATATCGGCATTTCGCTACCCGGCACCGGCGAGCAGCCAACAGCGCCGGTCTTCATCGACGGCAAGAAGGCCATGACGCTACGCGGCCCGACGGTCGCGGCCGACTTCCAGAAGATCGTGATCGACTACATCGAACGGCGTTTCGGCGCCCGCCAGACCGCGGCGGAGTAACGCCTCGCGGGGCCGCAGAGCAATTCCCCGAGTACCGCTCCTGCGAAGCTGGGTTCGACCCGGCCCGGACGGTTATCCCGGCGCAGACGCCCGGTGCGGCCGTTGCGGCGCAAAATGGTTGCCAAATAATCACAGCGGCCGGGAATCATGCGTTATCCACCGCCCATATGCTCGACACGACGGAACGGCTGGTTAAAAGTTCCGTTAACCATATGGTGAATGCACGTCCCTTTTCGGCTGCGCACCCTATGGAGGGGGAGTCTGCAAAATGAAGCGGTTAATTCTTGCCGCGCTGGCCCTGACCATGGCTGTTGGACTGCAGCCACGGGCGGCACAGGCGGGGGGCGCGCAGTCGACCAGCACCAGCGCATATCCGTTCTTGAACTGGTGGGGGCACGGACAGGATCCTCGCCTTACGCTGGCGGGGATCGGCATTGGTATCGGGACCGGCGTCGCCGGATATTACCTGACCCAAAAGCACGGCAATCCCGGCCATATGCGGATGACGACGCTCGCCGCTTACGGAGCGACCACAGGCGCCTGCGTGGTTGCGACGCCGTTTATCTACACGGTCGCGGTTAATCGCCCGCTCACCTATCGCGAAGTTTATATGGGCATGGCCGATTGCATCGTGCCGTTCATCGGCAGCTATCTGGTCAATGTCTATCTGCCGCATAACATGCTTTATGACGGCGTCAACGGAAAGCTGGTTCGTTACTAATTCGACGCGCACGTAGCGCAATTGAAAAGCCGGCCTTCAGGGCCGGCTTTTTTGTTGCTTGATTCATGTTCCTAATTAGATCGGCAATCAAATCTGATTCGAAAGAAGATCAGATCGCACGCGCTCAGTGCTTTCTTTCGAGCCGGCGCAGCACTTCATCGAGCTGATCGTGATTGCGGTAGCGGATGCTGAGCATGCCGCCGCGCGCGCCGTCTTCGATATTCACGACCAGGCCGAGTGAATCGGAGAGTCGCTTTTCAAGCGCGATCACGTCGGCGCTTCTTTCGGCGCGTGCCTGCGATCCGCGGCTATTGCCCTTGCCGCGCTTTTGCCCGGTATCGCGCGCCATCGCTTCGACCTGGCGCACATTGAGACCACGCGCGACGATCTCTTCGGCAACCGCTTCGGCATTGGGTTGACCGATCAGCATGCGCGCATGCCCGGCCGACAATTTGCCGGAATGAATATGCGCCTTCACCGTTTCCGGAAGTTTCAGAAGCCGCAGCGTATTGGCGACATGGCTGCGGCTTTTGCCGATGATTTTCGCGATTTCGTCCTGGCTGTTGTGGAACTCATCCATCAAGGCGCGATAGCCGCCTGCCTCTTCCAGCGGATTGAGATCGGCGCGCTGCACGTTTTCGATGATGGCGATTTGCAGCGCTTCGCCGTCCGTCGCTTCGATAATAACGACGGGGACTTCATGCAATCCGGCGCGCTGCGCCGCGCGCCAGCGGCGTTCGCCGGCGATGATCTCGTAAGCGTCGTTCGCGCCGCGCATCGGCCGTGCGACGATCGGCTGGATGATGCCGCGCTCGCGCAGCGATGCGGCGAGCTCGTCAAGTTCGGCGTTGGAAAAAACGCGCCGCGGATTGCGTGCGTTCGGCCGCAACGCGCCAGTCGGCACGCGCCGTTGGCCGCGCGGACGTTCGGAAGCTTCCGCCGAGACTTCGCCGATCAGTGCGGCTAGTCCGCGGCCCAGTCGCGATCGCGATGCGTCTTCCGCCATCGCCGCTTTCCCCAGCTGCTCACTCACTTAACGCGTCCTCATCCAACACAGAGCTTTTTTTCGCGCTGGATGATTTCGGTGGCGAGGCGCAAATACGCTTCGCTGCCGCTGCATTTGAGATCGTAGACCAGAACCGGCTTGCCGTAAGACGGCGCTTCCGACACCCGCACATTGCGCGGGATGATCGTGTCGTAGACTTTCGCGCCCATGAATTGGCGCACGTCGGCGACGACTTGTCCCGACAGATTGTTGCGCGCATCGAACATAGTCAGGACGATGCCGTGAATCGTCAGACCGGGATTGAGCTGCTCGCGCACCAATTCAACGGTCTTGAGCAATTGCGACAACCCTTCGAGCGCGAAGAACTCGCATTGCAGCGGCACGAGAATGGCGTTCGCCGCCGCCATGGCGTTGACGGTGAGAAGATTGAGTGACGGCGGACAATCGACCAGCACGTAAGAGAATTTGGTGCCGCCGACGGTGTTCAACGGCGTGAGGGCGCTGCGCAGGCGATAGGCGCGATCGCGCGCTTGTCCGATTTCGAGCTCGAGGCCGGAGAGGTCGAGCGTCGACGGCGCGAGATGCAAACGCGGAACGGCGGTCGCGACAATGGCGTCGCGCAGCGCGGCCTCGCCGGTGAGTACATCATAGGTCGAGTGATTGCGGCTGCGGCGATCGATGCCGAGACCCGTCGACGCATTGCCCTGCGGGTCGAGATCGATAATCAAAACGTCCTCGCCGATGGCGGCAAGCGCGGTACCGAGATTGATGGCGGTCGTCGTCTTGCCGACACCGCCCTTCTGATTGGCGACGGCGAGGACGCGCGGTGCCTTGATCTCTATCTCTCGGGCAGCGGGCGCGCCGTCAGGTGTGGGGAAGGCAACTACGGTCTGATCGTCATTCATCGCGGCTGATCCAGCGCTGTTCGGTTACGGGCTTTCAACTACAGGTTGCCTCAGCGAGACGGCGAGATTTTTGGTCCGAGGCGTGATCCGGTTCGTGATCCTGGTCTTGATCCTAGTCTTGGCTCGATGCTGTCGACGATAACGATCCGGGACCTCGGATCGGTCCTACTTTCGGCCAAAGTCACCCCTATCTTCCAACATTTAGCGGCTTCGGTCAATTCAGTTCCAACATCTTGTCCCTTGGGAAACAGTCCTCGGGCGCCTCTTTTCAACAGCGGATATGCCTCGGTCAGCAATTTCGGCAGTGGCGCCAGCGCCCGCGCTGTTACGACGTCGATCTGCTTCGGCGCCCGCTTGGCAAAATCTGCGATCCGGATAGCGTGAACTTCCACCGGTGCGCCGGTGACGCGCGCGGCCTCGCGCAGGAAGGTCGCCTTTTTGCCAGTGCTCTCGACCAGGTGGACCTCAGCGCCTTTCTCGTCGGCGAGAGCGCAAGCGATGACTATGCCGGGAAAGCCGGCACCCGAGCCAAGATCGACCCAAATTTGTGAGCTTGCTTGTGATTGAGGTGCCGGCGCCAAGGACAAGAGCTGCAGAGAATCGGCGATGTGTCTGGTCCACGCCGCCGGCTCGGTCGAATGCGCGATGAGATTGGTGTGCTGCTGCCATTCCAGAAGAATTTCGACGAAGCGGTCGAGCCGGACCAATGTTTCACGTGAAACAGGGGTCAGCGGCGCAGTCAGTGCTATGGCCCGTTCACGGTCCTCGGCGAGAGCTGCGGCGAAGGCGGCAGGATCGGCCCGGTGACCCGCATTCGCCCGCGTGGGTCTTTCGCGTGTCGCGTTACTCCCCTGATGGGGCGCGCTCATCACGCGACCCCACGGTCCGGCTTGTTGTTTGAGCGGCTGGTCGGCTTGCAATTCTGCCGCCGCACATGCGCCACCAAGAGCGTCAGCGCCGCCGGCGTGATGCCGTCAATCCGGCCCGCCTGGCCGATGGTTCGCGGCTTGTGCGTCTGCAGCTTATGGCGGACTTCGTTCGAAAGCCCCAGCAGCGCCCCATAATCGAGGTCGTCTGCCAGAACGACGCTGTCGTCGCGCCGGTAGGATTCCACGTCGGCCGCCTGGCGGCTCAGATAGACGTGGTATTTGGCGTCGATCTCGAGCTGCTCGGCGATCTTAGGCTCAAGCTTCGCCAAGTCCGGCCAGATCCGCGACAGATCTGACACCGCGAAATCCGGATAGGACAGGAGCTCAAAGGCTGTGCGCCGCTGCCCATCCTTGCGCAGCGAAAGTCCATGCTTCGCGGCCTCAGTCGGCGTCACTGTGACCGACCGCGCCATAGCCCGCGCCGCGTCCAAGAGGGCCATTTTATCGCGATGTTTACAGGCACGTTCAGTGCCGACACAGCCGAGCGCGATGCCCTTATTCGTCAGCCGCTGATCGGCATTATCGGCGCGCAAGCTCAGCCGGTATTCGGCGCGCGAAGTGAACATCCGATATGGCTCGCTGACGCCCCGCGTCACGAGATCGTCGATCATCACGCCGAGATAGCCTTCGGCGCGGTCGAATATGATCGGCGCGCCCTCGCCCGCCTTGGCGGCGGCGTTGAGGCCCGCGACCAGTCCCTGGGCGCCGGCTTCTTCGTATCCGGTCGTGCCGTTGATCTGGCCGGCCAGGAAAAGTCCAGGCAATCGGCGAGTTTCGAGGGCTAGCGTGAGCTCTCGGGGATCGACGTGGTCGTATTCGATGGCATAGCCGGGGCGCACGATCCGCGCCCGTTCCAGCCCCGGTATCGAGGCGACGATCGCCGCCTGCACATCCTCCGGCAGCGAAGTCGAGATGCCATTCGGATAGACCGTCCTATCGTAGAGGCCCTCCGGCTCAAGGAAGATCTGGTGGCCGTCGCGCTCGCCAAAGCGGACGATCTTGTCCTCAATTGAGGGGCAATATCGCGGTCCGCGGCTTTGGATCTGGCCCGAATACATTGGCGAGCGATGGACATTCGCCCGGATAATCTCGTGCGTCGCCGGCGTCGTCCGCGTGATGGCACATTGGATCTGCGGGTTAGCGATGCGTTCCGTCAGCATCGAGAACGGCTCGGGCGGGTCATCCCCGGGCTGCATCTCCAGAGCCTTCCAATCGATCGTCTCGCCATCGAGGCGGGGCGGCGTTCCCGTCTTGAGGCGCCCAAGCGCGAGCCCGGCCCGTTCAAGTGTGCCGGAAAGCCCCATTGCCGGCGCCTCATCCACGCGGCCAGCCGGAATTTGCCGCTCACCGATATGAATGAGGCCGCGCAGGAACGTCCCGGTGGTCAGGACCACCGCGCCAGTCCCAAACGCCCGGCCATCGGCCAGACGGATGCCGGTGATGCGCTCATCGACAAGGAGGTCATCCACCTCACCTTCGATCACGGTCAGATTGGACGTGTTCCGGATGGCCGCCTGCATGGCCGAGGCATAGAGCTTGCGATCGGCTTGCGCGCGGGGGCCACGCACGGCGGGTCCCTTGCGGCGGTTGAGCAGACGAAACTGAATGCCGCCGGCATCGGCGACGCGGCCCATGAGGCCATCCAGTGCATCGATTTCGCGAACGAGATGGCCTTTGCCGAGCCCGCCGATAGAGGGATTGCACGACATTGCTCCGATGGTGGCAAAGCGCTGGGTCACCAGCGCCGTGCGCGCGCCCATGCGGGCAGCGGCGCTGGCCGACTCGCAGCCGGCATGACCACCACCGACGACAATCACATCGAAGCGGCCGACCATCGAAATCTCCAAGAAGGAGGCGGTTGTAGCTAAGCGCCCAGCGGCGGTCAAAGCTTTGATCGAAGCTTTTGGCTCGATCGATACTTCAGGCACGACCAATGTTTCACGTGAAACAACGCGAAAAGCCTAGCTGACAATTTCGACGCGGTGATTAAGCCCAGGCGACAGGCGCTAATAAACAGTCGCCAATCAAGCGGCCTCGCGACCGATTACGGCACTCATTTGCCGATACAGAAATCGCGAAAAATGACGTCTAAAATATCTTCGACGTCGACCCGCCCGATCAGCCGGCCGAGCACCGTCGCCGCAGCCCGCAACTCCTCGGCGATCAGCTCTTCACGACCGGCGGTCTTTGCGCCCTCCGCCAATGCTCGATCAAGCGCCGCGACGGTGTCCTCGAACGCCCGCCGATGCCGTGCTCTCGTCACGATGCCCAATTCGACCGCGGAGAAGAACGAACGCGCGTAATTCGCCAAGCCGGTTACGAGCGCTTCAGCGCCGTCTGCCTGCCCCGCCGAAATTGAATATATGAATTCATATTCACCTCTTCGTGGGATATCCGCGCCTAAAGATTTTTTCCCAATCAAATCAATCTTATTCTCGATCAGCCAAACTTCCGAGGCGCTCTTGCCCAAGGCGTGTTCGCCGCCGCCTCCCCTCACCTCGGCAGCATCAACGACCCACAGCACCACATCCGCTGCAGCTGCCCGCTCGCGGGCCCGGCGTATGCCTTCCTGCTCCACGGGCTCGCTGCTATCGCGAATCCCCGCGGTATCGAGCAGCGTGACGGGATAGCCATCGAGATCGAGATGCACCTCGATGACGTCGCGCGTGGTCCCGGCATAGGGTGATACGATCGCCGCTTCTCGGCGCGCCAAGCGATTGAAAAGAGTGGATTTTCCGGCATTCGGCGGGCCGGCTATGGCCACCACTAAACCTTCCCGCAAACGCTCGCCGCGGCGGCCGTCGGCCAGAATTGCTGCAATCTCGTTGCGCAATTGCTGCGCAGCATGAAGTGCGGGCCCAAGCAAATCCTCCGGCACATCGGCCTCGTCGGAAAAGTCGATGCGGGCCTCGACCAGCGCTAGCGCCCCAATCAATCGCCGCCGCCACGATTCCGCACGGTCACCGATCAGACCTTTGAGCTGCCGAAACGCCTGCCGCCGTTGCGCCGGTGTCTCCGCGGCGATCAGATCGCCGAGCCCTTCGACCGCCGTGAGATCAAGACGTCCGGCTTCAAAGGCGCGGCGTGTGAATTCCCCGGGCTCGGCAAGACGGCACCCGGGGATCGCCGCCAAGGCTTCGAGCACACCGGCGACGACCGCGTGACCGCCGTGCAATTGCAGCTCGGCCACATCTTCGCCGGTCTCGCTGTGCGGACCCGGAAACCACAATGCCAAAGCTTCGTCGATCGGCTCGCCGTTCGCTGGATCGCGCACGCGGACCAAGGCGGCCTTCCGCGGCTCAGGCACACGGCCGATTAGCTTCTCCAGCACGACGCCCGCCTGCGGACCCGACACGCGCACCACTGCGATCGCCGCCGGCGGGCGGCCTGAGGACAAAGCGAAAATGGTGGAACGATCGGGCATGTGCGGTGTTGGGCAGCTCGTGGATCAGCGCTTCGCGCCCTGCGGCGCTACCTGCTACGGTGCGCTCATGTCAACTTCGCAGCACCAAACGTCTTCGCAGCAAAACCGTCTTGCGCAAGAGACGAGCCCCTATCTCCTGCAGCACAAGGACAATCCGGTCGATTGGTGGGCCTGGGGACGGGAGGCACTGGCCGCGGCGAAGCAAAGTCAAAAACCAATTCTGCTCTCGGTCGGCTATGCAGCCTGCCACTGGTGCCACGTGATGGCGCACGAGAGTTTCGAAGACGACGCCACCGCGCGCATCATGAACGAGCTGTTCGTCAACATCAAAGTCGATCGCGAGGAACGGCCCGACATCGATCAGATCTACATGTCGGCGCTGCATTATCTCGGCGAGCACGGCGGCTGGCCGTTGACCATGTTTCTTACGCCCGACGGCGAGCCGATCTGGGGCGGCACTTATTTTCCGAAAGTCTCGCGCTACGGCAAGCCGGCCTTTGTCGACGTGCTGCGCGAAATCGCACGGCTATTCCAGGAAGAGCCGGCGAAGATCGAACAGAACCGCGCCGCGCTCATGGCGCAACTCGCGGTAACGGCGCGCGCCGCCGTGGGCGCGACGATCGGCGTTGACGGATTGAACAGCGCGGCGCGCCAGCTCGGCGGCATTATCGATCCGGTGAACGGCGGCACGCGCGGCGCACCGAAATTTCCGCAGTCGGCGTTGTTCGAGTTGTTGTGGCGCGCCGGCCGTCGCACCGGCGAGGCGCGCTATTTCGCCGCCGTCGAGATCAGTCTCGATCAAATTTGCGAGGGCGGCATCTACGATCATCTCGGCGGCGGCTTTTCGCGCTACTCGGTCGACGAGCGCTGGCTGGTGCCGCATTTCGAAAAAATGCTCTACGACAATGCACAGCTCCTCGAATTGCTGGCGGTTGCTTCTCAGCGCAGCAACAAACAGCTTTACCGGCAGCGCGCGCACGAAACAGTGACGTGGCTCCGGCGTGAAATGACGACAGGCGAGGGCGGCTTCTCAGCTTCGCTCGACGCGGATTCCGAAGGCGAGGAAGGCAAATTCTATGTCTGGTCTTATGACGAAGTGATCGAACATCTCGGCATGGAAGACGGCGAGTTTTTTGCCCGTCATTACGGCGCGACGCCGGCGGGCAATTTCGAAGGCCATAACATTCTCAATCGCCTCACCCCGCTGCCGCGCAGCGATGCCGACGAGGCCCGGCTTTCAGCCTTGCGCGAAAAGCTTCTCGCCGTTCGCGCCAAACGCGTGCGCCCGGGCCTTGACGATAAAGTGCTGGCCGATTGGAACGGGCTGATGATCGCCGCGCTGGTCAATGCCGGGCTTATTTTTGACGAGCCGTCGTGGCTCGAAACCGCGGCGCGTGCGTTCGCCTTCGTCGCGCGCGCAATGACGCGCGGCGATCGGCTCGGCCATTCCTGGCGTGAAGGGAAGCTCAAATTTCCGGGGCTCGCATCTGACTTCGCCGCGATGATCCGCGCGGCGCTCGCGCTTCATGAAGCGACCGGAAAACACAATTATCTCGAGCGCGCTTTGGCGTGGCAGCACGCCCTCGATCGCGACTACGCCAATGCCGAAACCGGAGCTTATTATCTCACCGCCGCCGACGCCGAAGGGCTGGTGATCCGGCCGGCCGCGACCACCGACGACGCGACGCCGAACCACAATGCCGTCGCCGCGCAAAATCTGATTCGGCTCGCGGTCCTCGCCGGCGACGACGCCTGGCGCGAAAAGGCCGATCGGCTCATTGGCGCCATCGTTCCGCAAGTTGCCGAGAATCTCTACATGCACATCGCACTGCTCAACGCCATCGACCTGCGGCTGAGCGCAGCCGAGATCGTGGTGACCGGGGAGGGGCCTGGCGCAGAGGCGCTGCTCGCTGCGGCGCGCCAGGCGTCACCGTTTAATCGCATCGTGCTTCACGCACCTGCCGCCGACGCGCTGCCCGACACGCATCCGGCTCGCACCAAAATCGCCGCTGCCAGGGAGCCGCAGGCGTTCATCTGCGTCGGCGAAGCCTGTTCAATGCCGGCTCTAACTCCGGCCGAACTGATCGCCGGAATGAATGCCGCCACCGAGGCGTTGCGAGATTCTTGACGCCCCTTCCAGGCACGTTTCGTGCTTTAAGATTCCTCGCGGGGCGCGCGCGAGGATTGACCACAGCAGATCCGATACGGGATCGCTCTAGCCGCTGCTCTTACTGGCCTGTCGGCAACCGGCGCACACGCCGACGACTGGTGCGACTACGCCACCGCTGACAACGCCATCATCGAATGCGGCTACACGAGCGTGGCGCAATGCGAAAGCGCCGTCGGCAAAGGCGGCATGTGCTTTGTTGATCCCGGCACCGCGCTGAACTTAAAGCGCGCGGTGCCGATCAATGCGACAAAGATGTCTGGGATTCGCGGGCGGGATTCCGGGCGGGGGCTAAAGCCCCACCCCGCAGCGAGTTCGAGTTTACGTATTCATCGAGTCGAAGAACTCGCCGTTGTTCTTGGTGTTGCGCAGCTTGTCCAACAGGAAGTCCATGGCGTCCATAGTGCCCATCGGATTGAGGATGCGGCGCAGCACGTACATTTTCTTGAGCTGATCGGGTGGCACCAGGAGCTCTTCCTTGCGGGTGCCGGAGCGCGTGATGTCCATGGCCGGGAAGGTGCGTTTGTCGGCGACTTTGCGGTCGAGGATGAGTTCCGAATTGCCGGTGCCTTTGAACTCTTCGAAAATCACTTCGTCCATGCGGCTGCCGGTATCGATCAAAGCGGTGGCGATGATGGTCAGCGAGCCGCCTTCCTCGATATTGCGCGCCGCGCCGAAGAAGCGTTTCGGACGCTGCAAGGCATTGGCGTCGACGCCGCCGGTGAGCACCTTGCCGGAGGAAGGCACCACGGTGTTATAGGCGCGGCCGAGGCGGGTGATCGAGTCAAGCAAGATCACGACGTCGCGGCCGTGTTCGACCAGGCGCTTTGCCTTCTCGATCACCATCTCGGCGACCTGCACGTGGCGCACCGCCGGCTCGTCGAAGGTCGAGGACACGACCTCGCCCTTCACCGAGCGCTGCATGTCGGTGACTTCTTCCGGCCGCTCGTCGATCAGGAGCACGATCAGATAGCATTCCGGATGATTGTGGGTGATTGAATGGGCGATGTTCTGCAGCAGCACGGTCTTGCCGGTGCGCGGCGGCGACACGATCAGCGCGCGCTGACCTTTGCCGACCGGCGCCACGATGTCGATGACGCGGGCCGAGAGATCCTTTTTGGTCGGATCCTCGAATTCCATTTTCAGCCACTCGTCGGGATATAGCGGCGTCAGGTTGTCGAAATTGACCTTGTGGCGGGCTTTTTCGGGATCCTCGAAATTGAGCGAGTTGACCTTGAGCAGGGCGAAATAGCGTTCGCCTTCTTTGGGGCTGCGGATATGGCCGTCGATGGTATCGCCGGTGCGCAATCCGAAGCGGCGAATCTGCGAAGGGGAGACGTAAATATCGTCCGGTCCCGGCAGGTAATTCGCTTCCGGCGAACGGAGAAAGCCGAAACCGTCGGGCAGAACCTCGACGACACCTTCGCCGACAATGTCGGTCTCACGCGCCGAGAGCTGCTTGAGGATGCCGAACATCAGCTCCTGCTTGCGCATCGTCGAGGCGTTTTCGACCTCGAGCTCCTCGGCAAAAGTGACGAGCTCAGCAGGCGTCTTGGTCTTGAGCTCTTGTAGTTTCATTTCACGCATAGAATGTCCTGTGGAAATTGGCCTAGCGGCAGAATGAAGTTGCATGGCCGCTGGCGTAAGGAAGGTCGCAGGTCTTTTTGCAGAAGGTCTTGTCGCAGCAGGGACTTGGTGCAGCAGATCTTTTGGATGGAGAGGGGCTTGGGGCCCCGGACCTGATGCACGGGCGGCTCCAATTCACTGGAGCCAGAACGCAACTGCATCCGCCTACGTGTGGTGGGATGGCCGTAACATAGGAAAAGACTGCTGTTCAGGCAAGTGCCGGGACGCGGCAAGATCGATTTTCCAGTAAGCAACGCGTGAAGATTAGAACGGTTTCACCACCGCGAGAATGACGATACCGATCATGATGATGGTCGGTACTTCATTGATAATTCTATAGAATCTTGCAGAATGCCGGTTTGCGTCGCGGCCAAAGCCCTTGGTCCAGCGGGCGAATATACCGTGCAGCACCGAGAGTGCGATAACGAGCGCGAGTTTGGCATGAAACCAGGGTGCGGCGAACCAGCCATAGTGAGAATCAGGGCCGTGCCAGGCGAGCCAGAGCCCCAAAAGCCAGGTGGCGATCATCGCCGGATTGATGATGCCGCGTAAGAGCCGGCGCTCCATGACCTTGAAGGTCTCCGACTGCACCGAGCCTTTTTCCGCAGCGCTATGATAGACGAACAGCCGCGGCAGATAGAGCATTCCCGCCATCCAGGCGATGACGGCGATGATGTGAAACGCTTTGACCCACTCGTATGCCATCGCTTGATGCTTTCCGGCCTCAGCTTCTCCGCACCCGCGCGATCAGCCGCTCGACATGTGCGATCGGCGTTTCTGGCAGGATGCCGTGACCGAGATTGAAGATAAACGGTCCGGGCGCGAGTGTTTTTAAAATCACATCGACCGCCTGATCGAGTGCCTTGCCGCCGGCAAGAAGCACCAGCGGATCGAGATTGCCCTGAACTGGGCGCTTTGACTGAATCCGATCGCGCGCGAAATCGAGCTCGATCATCCAATCGAGTCCGATCGCATCGACCGGGACTCTTTCGACATAGCGCTCAAGTTTGGTTGCGGCGCCGCGCGGAAATCCGATGATTTTTGCCTCCGGAATTTTGGCGCGAACCGCGGCGATGATTTTGGCGCAAGGTTCCACGCACCAGGTCTCGAATTCATCGGGCGGCAATACCCCCGCCCAGGTATCGAAAATCTGCACCGCATTGACACCGGCTTCGAATTGCCGGATCAGATAGGCTGCCGAGGCCTCGATCAGAATATCGAACAGCTTCCTGAACGCATCGGGATGACGATAGGCAAAGAGACGCGCCGGAATTTGTTCGCTCGCGCCGAAGCCAGCCACCATGTAGGTCGCAACTGTCCACGGCGCGCCGCAGAAGCCTAACAGCGCGATATCGGCCGGTAATTGCTCCTTGACGCGGCCGATCGTCTCATAAACCGGCGTGAGGACGTGATGGTCGATCTCCTCGCGCAGACGATTGAGCGATCCAGGCCCATCGAGTGCGTCAAGCCGCGGCCCTTCGCCAACCTCAAATGTCACGCGCTGTCCAAGCGCATGCGGCACAACCAGAATGTCCGAAAATAAAATCGCCGCATCGAGACCAAAGCGGCGGATCGGCTGCAACGTCACTTCGGCCGCTAATTTCGGATCGAAACACAGATTGAGGAAACTTACCGACTTCTCGCGAATTGCTCTGTATTCGGGAAGATAGCGTCCCGCCTGGCGCATCAGCCAAATTGGAGGGGTAGCATATCGCTCGCCCTCGAGAACGCGAAGCAGAGGCTTTGTGCTCCGATTATCCACCACGCTTCCTTCCCCTAATAAAAGAGATTCTTAAAATCTGTAGTGGTAGTTGGACGGTTGATTGGACTCATACGTTTACGTTCACAAGCAATCCGCGGCTTACCCACATATCCCCATAGCCAAGTTCGGCGAAAGCTCACAGTCGAGTCGGTAAAGCAATCGGCTATTCACAACAACTCCCAGAGAATCTTTGCGACGCTTGTCCACATTTCACCACTGACCGGATGGCGCCTCCGAGTTTAGCTCCCGCGCGGCACGGATGTGGACAGGATTGGCAGTTACACCCCGTCGGACTTGCGCCCCCCGGAAAGGCGTGGCCTTCTCCCAACTTATTGACAGCTTGTCCAACCGGTCCTGACGCTGCGATGGCCGACGCGCCCAGCTATTTCCATCTGCACCTGATCTCCGACGCAACCGGCGAGACCTTGATTGCCGTCGGCCGGGCGGCGGCGGCGCAATACGCCAAAGTCATGCCGGTTGAACATGTCTATCCCTTGGTGCGAACGGTCAAACAGCTCGATCGGGTGCTGACCGAGATCGAGGAATCGCCCGGAATCATCCTTTACACGCTGCTCGAGCAAAATCTGGTCGAAAAGCTCGAAGGCAAATGCCGCGAGCTCGGCCTGCCGTGCCTGTCGGTTCTGGGGCCGGTGCTGCACCTGTTCCAGGCCTATCTCGGCGCCGAATCCACCCACAAAGTCGGCGCCCAGCACACGCTGAACGCTGAATATTTCCGCCGCATCGACGCGCTCAATTACACGATGCTGCACGACGACGGCCAACAGGCCGACGACCTCGAAGAGGCGGACGTTGTTCTTCTCGGCGTATCACGCACCTCGAAGACGCCAACCTCGATCTATCTCGCCAATCGCGGCGTCAAGACCGCCAATATTCCCCTGGTGCCGGGCGTGCCGTTGCCGCCGCATGTCGAACGGCTGAACAATCCGCTGGTCGTGGGTCTGTTCGCGACGGCGGAGCGGATTGTGCAGATCCGGCAAAACCGGCTTCTCGGGCTCAAGGTCCAGCGCGAGGACGACCAATATGTCGATCGCGAAGCGGTCACCGCGGAAATCGCCGCCTCGCGCAAATTGTGCAGCCGGCACAATTGGCCGGTGATCGACGTGACCCGCCGCTCGATCGAAGAGACGGCGGCCGCCGTGCTTGCCTTTCTCGCCGAACGCCGCAGGCAGCGGGCGTCGTGAAGGCGCTATGGCTTGCCGAGAAGCCACTCGTCCTGGCCTCACGCAGCAAGGTCCGGCAGACGCTGCTTGAGGGTGCGGGCATTCCGGTTGAGATATGTCCAGCCGATCTCGATGAACGGCGCCTTGAGGCCGCTGCCGCCTCGCAAGTGCCCTGGGCGATTGCCGCCCATTTGGCGCGGGAAAAAGCGCGCGCGGTTGCAAACTTGCATTCCGGCCGTCTGACACTCGGCGCCGATCAGACGCTCGCACTCGGCGCCGAACGCTTTTCCAAGCCGGCCGATACCGCCGCGGCACGCCAACAACTTCGTGCGCTGTCCGGCCGAATGCATGAGCTTCATTCGGCCATCGCCTTTGTCGAGAACGGTGCAGTCGTGTTCGAATATGTCGGCGTCGCGCGGCTGGCCATGCGCGCATTTTCGGAAAAGTTTCTCGATCTTTATCTGGAAACCGCCGGGGCCGCCGCGACTGCAAGCGTCGGCGCTTATCAGTTGGAGAGCTTTGGCATTCAACTGTTTGAGCGTGTCGACGGCGATTATTTTACAGTATTGGGCCTGCCGCTGTTGCAGGCCTTGGAGTTTCTTCGGCAACGAGGATGTCTCGCGCGATGAGCGGTGAGAAACCATTCGTGCTGTGTCTGACCGGCTCGCTCGGCATGGGCAAGTCGACGGCGGCGAAATTCTTTGCCGAAGAGGGTGTGCCGGTGCACGATTCCGACGCCGTCGTGCATGCGCTTTACGAGGGCGAGGCGACCGCGCTCGTCGAACAAGCGTTTCCAGGTTCGACCGCGGGCGGCAAGGTCGATCGCAATAAGCTCGCCGCGATGGTGCTCAACGACAAGGCGGCGCTCGCCCGGCTCGAAGCGATCGTCCACCCGATGGTCACCGCCTCGCGCGAAAAATTCCTGGCTGACGCGCACGCGCGCGGCGCCAAAGTCGTCGTGCTCGACGTGCCGTTATTGTTCGAAACCAATGTCGAACGCCGCTGCGACGCCGTCGTCGTCGTCTCGGCGCCGGCGGAAATCCAGCGTAAGCGGGCTTTTGATCGACCCGGCATGACCGACGACAAGCTGGCCGCCATCCTCGCCAAGCAGCTGCCCGACGAGGAAAAGCGCCGGCGCGCCGATTTTGTTGTCGATAGTTCACAGAGTTTCGATCACGCCCGCGCGCAAATCCGCGATATTTTGCAAAAGGTCGCTAAACTGCCGTGGCCGCGGTGATTCGCTTTCCTTTCACCCGGTCAAACTGCGGCATTCAAGAGTTCCGATGCGCGAGATTGTCTTCGATACCGAAACCACGGGCCTCGATCCATTCCAGGGCGATCGGATGGTCGAGATCGGCTGCATCGAGCTAGTCAACCGGTTCCCGACCGGCCGGACGTTCCACTGCTACTTCAATCCGGAACGCGATATGCCGGAACAGGCTTTCAAGGTCCACGGCCTGTCGATCGACTTCCTCAAGGACAAGCCAGCGTTCGGCACCAAGGTGGACGACCTGATCGCCTTTCTCGGCGACGACGCGGCGCTGGTCGCGCATAACGCGATGTTCGATCTCGGCTTCCTCAACGCGGAGCTCGAACGCGCCGGCCGCGCCGCCGTCAGCCGCGACCGGATCGTCGACACGCTTTTGCTGGCGCGGCGCAAGCATCCGGGCGGCGCCAATCGGCTCGACGATTTATGCGTGCGCTATTCGATCGACAATTCGCGGCGCACCAAACACGGTGCGCTGCTCGATGCCGAGCTGCTGGCCGAAGTCTATATCGAACTGATCGGTGCGCGGCAGGCGCAACTCGTTCTGTCGCAGACCTCAGCGCCCATCCGCATCGCCGGCGAGCCGATCGTGCTGCGCGAGCGGCCTGAGCCGCTGTTGCCGCGCCTCTCCGAAGACGAACGCGCGGCGCATCGGCGCTTCATCTTAACGCTCGGCGAAAACGCGATCTGGCGCGATTACGTCAGTCTGGATTAGAGCATGATTCGGAAAAGTGTCACCCGGTTTTCCGCAAAGATCATGCTCCGCTAAGATCTAGTTCGGATTGGCCGGAAACGGCGCCATGGGCTGCGCCGCGGCGAGCCGCTGGCGATACAGCATCACGAAGTCGACCGGCTCGAGCAACAATGGCGGGAAGCCGCCATTGCGGGTCGCGGTGGCGATGATTTCGCGCGCGAACGGAAACAACAGCCGCGGGCACTCGATCATCACGGTCGGCTGCAAGCTCTCCGGCGGCACATTGAGAATGCGGAATACGCCGGCATAGAGCAGCTCGAAACCGAACAGCAACAAGCCTTGCGCCTCGGCCCGGCCGTCGAGCCGCAGCGTCACTTCGCAGTCGGTCTCGGTCAGCGGTGCCGCTTCGACAGCGATGTTGATATTGATCGCCGGCTGTTGCGTGCTCGGCGCCATCGAGCGCGGCGCGTTCGGATTCTCGAAGGAAAAGTCCTTCACATATTGCGCGACGATGCCGATCTGCATCATCGGCACTTCCGGCATGCCGACCTGCGGATCGGGGCCACCATTGGTCGCTGACATACTCATCTCCGGCTATGCCTGCGCGCCTTGCCGCGCGCTGGCGGTATCTCGTGGCAGATTGATTTGGCCCATTGACTTGGCCGACTGACCGGGGGCTTGGCTAACACAGGGCAGAGGGGCGAACAATGCGAACAATGCCGCCAGACGGGCCCATCGGGGTGGTCAAAGGCATGAAAATCGCCGGATTTGCCTAAAAGCCCGTCACGCCAGGCCGCTTCCTTTGTCGACGCGGCGGCACTGATCGTTTAATCTTCCGTCCCGGCACGTTAAGGTCACGATCCAGAGTTACTGGGTTCAGGGCTACCGAGTTCTTGGCGACTGAATTCTTGGCTACTGGATGCCTTAAGACGTGTACTTACATAGACGTGTGCCTACATGAACCGGATGGACCCCGGTTCTCGTGCGGCCGGTTTGAACCGCTAGCTTGTTGAGCCCGAGGTTGCGCCTAAGGGGTGCAAGCCCCACGATAGGTGCAGGTCCCAAGATGCAGGTCCCACGATAAGCGACACCGAAAGAATGCCCGACGTGTTCGACATCTACACCATCATCTTCCTGGCGCTTGCGGTGTTCATCTTCCTGCGCCTGCGCAGCGTCTTGGGCCAACGCACCGGCCGCGAGCGGCCGCCTTACGATCCGTATTCGCCGCAGGACGCGATCCGCCGCCCGATCGACAAGGTGGTGCCGATGCCGCAGCGCCCGGCCGGTCCGGCCGATGTCACGCCGCGGCCCGCGGAAGCGGTCCCGGAACCGTCGGCCGACCGCTGGAAGGATGTAGTCGAATCAGGTTCGCCCGCCGCCGCCGGGCTCGACACCATTGCCGCCACCGATCCGGCCTTCGACGGCAAGCACTTTATCGCCGGCGCGCGCGCGGCCTACGAGATGATCGTCACGGCGTTTGCTGGCGGCGATCGCCGTCAATTGCGCAATCTGCTATCGCGCGAGGTGTTTGACGGCTTCGATGCGGCGATCAGCGAGCGCGAGCGGCGCGGCGAAACCGCCGAGTCGCGCTTTGTTTCGATCGACGGTTCCACTGTCACCGCCGCCGAGCTGCGCAACCGCACCGCACAGATCACCGTCCGCTTCATCTCAAAACTGATTTCCGCGACCCGCGACAGTGCGGGCGCCGTGATCGACGGCAACGCCGAAAAGGTCACCGACGTCACCGATGTCTGGACCTTCGCGCGCGATATTTCCTCGCGCGATCCCAACTGGAAAGTAGTTGCGACCGAAGCCGGGCAGTGAGGTCAATGAGGGCGTTGTGTCGGGGCGGCCGCCTGCTAATCCTGCTCGTGGGTCTTGCCGACATTGCGCTTTTGGCGCAAAGCCCGGCGCAAGCTCAAGGGCACCAGCCGCTCAAATTTCCCGACACCCAATATGAGCCGGTCGATTGGGCCAATCTCGACGGCTGGGACAATGACGATCACGAGGCGGCGTTCGCGACCTATCTCGCAAGCTGCCGCGCGCTTAACGTCAAGCAGCGTCACAACAATGGACGCGTCAGCCCAAACATCCAATTGACCGGAATTACCGCGGCGCTGCGCGATGTCTGTGAACATGCGCAAGCGGCCATCCCGCTCGACGATGACGGCGCCAAAATATTCTTCGAAGATAATTTCCGTCCGCTGCACATCGACAGGCTCGGCGATACGGCCGGATTCCTCACCGGCTATTATGAGCCGATTATCGACGGCTCACGGGTGCCGACCGGCGATTTCAACGCGCCGCTTTATCGCCGCCCGCCCAACCTCGTCGCTGCCGGCCGGCGCAAGCTCGGCGACGCTTTCCCGAGCAAAGGGGTTTTCGTCGGCCGCCGTGTCGGCCGCCGCAAGATTGTGCCCTATTACACGCGCGCCGAGATCGAGGACGGCGCGATCGGCGGCTGGCACCTCGAGATCTGCTATCTGCACGATCCAGTCGACGTCCTGTTCGCGCAGATTCAAGGCTCGGCCCGGATCCGGCTCGAAGACGGCACCATCCTGCGCGTCAATTACGACTCGCATAACGGCTGGCCGTACACGCCGGTCGGCCGCGTGCTGGTCGACATGAAGGCGCTGACCAAGGACCAGGTGTCGATGCAAAGCATCCGCGATTGGATGGAAGCCAATCCCGACCAAGCCAAGGACGTGCGACGGGCCAACAAGTCCTATGTGTTCTTCCGCATCACCGATCTGGCGACGGAGGACGAAGCCGTCGGCGCCGAAGGTGTGCCGCTGATGCCCGGCCGTTCCATCGCGGTCGACCATTCGCTGCATACTTATGGCTTGCCGTTCTTCATCGCGGCCGATCTGCCAATCGCCGCCGAAAGGGCGGCGACCAAATTCGACCACCTCGTCGTTGCGCAGGACACCGGCTCCGCCATCGTCGGCCCGGCGCGCGCGGACATTTATTTCGGCGCGGGAGACGAAGCCGCGCGCACCGCCGGGCGCATCAAAAATCCTGGCGACTTCTTCATGCTGCTGCCGCGTTCGCTCGATCCGGTCGAAGCGGCGCGCGATATGCCGCTGCCGCCGGAGCGGCCGAGCCCGTTCAGCTTCGCCACCGGCACCATGGAAGATCCGACGGTGCCGGACGGAGCGACCGCGCAAGACGTACCGCTGCCGGCGCCCAAGCCTGTGATCGGGCCGACCGCGAATGCGGCGCCGACGCCGAAAGCGAAAGCGAAGACGCGGCAGAAAAAATGAGCCGCCGCCGTTCCTTGAGCGACGAGGAAGAGGCGCTCTGGTCCGGCGTTGCGCGTTCGATCAAGCCGTTGCGGCCGATCAAGGCGAAAGCAAAGACGGCGGCTAAGCCCTTGTCCGCCGCGGATGAAACAAAGTCTACGCCGCAACGCATCGCAAGACTTCATCAGCCGTCAGCAGCCCTGGCGAAAAAACCGCCGCCGCTCGCACCGCTCGACAAGCGGCAGAAGCAACGCGTTGCGCGCGGCCGCGACGCGATCGATGCCAAGATCGATCTGCACGGCATGACGCAGAGCGAGGCGCATGATGCGCTCATACATTTCGTGCGCCGCGCGCAAGGGAATGGCGCACGGTTCGTCCTCGTCGTGACCGGGAAGGGAACTTCGGCGCGAGATGCCGAGCGCGAGCGCGGTGTATTGCGGCGGCAAGTTCCACTGTGGCTCGCGCTGCCGGAGTTCCGTCCATTTATTATCGGTTTTGATGAAGCCCACGTCACGCATGGCGGTCAGGGCGCGCTTTACGTGCGGTTGCGCAAGATTCGGTAACGGGGTTTGTTAACGTTAATAATAAGGAGGCCCAACAATCTGCAAGAATTGGCCAACTTCTCCTGCGACAACATTATCCGCATGTTGTTGGAGTAGTGTCATGACCGACACCTTCTTGTCGCAGACCAAAGCGGCTCGCGATTTGCGGATGCTGGCTCAAGTCGAACAGTGGATGGCGACGATCCGCGATATCGATCGCGAGAAGCGCGCCGAACTCGAATCGGCCAGCGCCCGGCTCGAGCACCTGCTGGCGCCCGTCACCGACTAATCACAAAATAAACCGGCTGAGATCGGCGTTTTTGGCGAGATCGCCGACGTGCTTCTGCACGTAATCGGCATCGACCTTCACGGTTTCGCCCGAGCGGTCAGGCGCGCCGAACGACACGTCGTCGAGCACGCGCTCCATCACCGTCTGCAAGCGCCGCGCGCCGATATTTTCCACGCTTGAATTCACCGCCACCGCGACATCGGCCACGGCGTCGATCGCGTCTTCGGAAAATTCCAGCGTCACGCCTTCGGTCGCCATCAGCGCGATATATTGCTTGATCAGCGAGGCCTCTGGATCGGTGAGGATGCGGCGCATATCGTCCCGCGTGAGCGGCTTTAATTCGACGCGGATCGGCAGCCGGCCTTGCAGTTCGGGCAACAGGTCGGACGGTTTCGAAATGTGGAACGCGCCCGAAGCAATGAACAGGATATGGTCGGTCTTCACCGAGCCATGCTTGGTGGCGACGGTAGTGCCTTCGATCAGCGGCAACAGATCGCGCTGCACGCCTTCGCGCGACACGTCGGCGCCGGCGCGGCCTTCGCGAACGCAGATCTTGTCGATCTCGTCGAGGAAGACGATGCCGTTGTTCTCGACGACTTTGATAGCTTCCTGCGTCAATTGATCGGTGTCGAGCAGCTTGTCCGATTCCTCAGCGATCAAAATCTCGTAGGAATCGTGCACCGTGACGCGCCGCGTCTTGGTGCGGCCGCCGCCGAGCTTGCCGAAAATATCGCCGATCGAGATCGCGCCCATCTGTGCGCCGGGCATGCCGGGAATATCGATCATCGGCATGCCGCTGCCCGCCGCCTGCACCTCGATCTCGATTTCCTTGTCGTCGAGCTCGCCGGTGCGCAGCCTTTTGCGAAACGCTTCCTTGGTCGAGGCGCTGGAATTGGCGCCGACCAGCGCATCGAGCACGCGATCCTCGGCGGCTTTCTCGGCGCGGGTCTTGACGTCCTTGCGTTTCCTTTCGCGCGTCAAAGTGATGGAGACTTCGACCAGATCGCGCACGATCTGCTCGACGTCGCGACCGACATAGCCGACCTCGGTGAACTTGGTCGCTTCGACTTTGAGAAACGGCGCGCCAGCAAGCTTGGCCAGCCGCCGCGAAATCTCGGTTTTGCCGACACCGGTCGGCCCGATCATCAAAATGTTCTTCGGCAGCACTTCCTCGCGCAGCCGGTCGTCGAGCTGCAGGCGGCGCCAGCGATTGCGCAGCGCGATCGCGACCGCGCGCTTGGCGTCGGCCTGACCGACGATGAAGCGGTCGAGCTCGGAAACGATTTCGCGGGGGGAGAAGTCGGTCACGTCTTCAGCGTCTCGATGGTGACATTGCGATTGGTGTAAACGCAGATATCGGCGGCGATATCGAGCGAGCGGCGTACGATGGCCTCGGCGTCGAGCGGCCCGTCGGCGAGCGCCCGCGCCGCCGCGAGCGCGTAATTGCCGCCGGAACCGATGCCGACAATGCCGGCCTCCGGTTCCAGCACGTCGCCGGTGCCGGTGAGCACCAGCGACACGTCCTTGTCGGCGACGATCATCATGGCTTCGAGCCGGCGCAGATAGCGGTCGGTCCGCCAGTCCTTGGCGAGCTCGACCGCCGCCCGCGTCAATTGGCCCGGATATTGTTCAAGCTTGGATTCCAGCCGCTCGAACAAGGTGAAGGCGTCGGCGGTGGCGCCGGCGAAGCCGCCGATCACGTCGCCTTTGCTCAATCGGCGCACCTTCTTGGCATTGGCCTTGACGATGGTCTGGCCGATCGAGACTTGGCCGTCGCCGCCGACGGCAACCAGTCCGCCCTTGCGGACGGTCAGGATGGTCGTGCCGTGCCAGAGGCCGGATTGGCCGGGTTCAGGGGTCGCCATTGAGGGTGTCTTGCTAGGGTGTTTTGCGGGCCGTCTTGTGCCGGAAAAGCTGCGGTTAAACCATGATTTAGGAGTTGACCGCCAGCATTGCAAATCGGTGCGGCAAAGCTTTGCGGTAAAGGTTGGCGGGGTGCACGAACCCCTGTTAAAAGGCGCGCGGCGCGGCCTCGCGATTGTGTCGAGGCGCTGGAGACCACGATGCGCAAGGCATCCGTGAAACGGAATACCAAGGAAACCGATGTCGAGGTCGCGGTCGATCTCGACGGCACCGGCGCGTCCTCGATCGCGACCGGGATCGGCTTCCTCGACCACATGCTCGATCTGCTCGCACGGCATTCGCGGATCGACCTCACGATCAAGGCCAAGGGCGATCTGCATATCGATCATCATCACACCACCGAGGACGTCGGCATCGCGCTCGGCCAGGCGGTGAAACAGGCGCTCGGCGACATGAAAGGCATCACCCGCTACGCCAGCGTGGACATGCCGATGGACGAGGCGCTGACGCGCGTCGCGCTCGACATATCCGGGCGGCCGTTCCTGGTGTTCAAGGTCGAATTCAGCCGCGCCAAAGTCGGGCCGTTCGATACCGAACTGGTGCAGGAATGGTTCCAGGCTTTCGCCATGAATGCCGCGGTGACGCTGCACGTCGCCACGCTCTATGGCGGCAACGACCATCATATCGCCGAATCCTGCTTCAAGGGCCTGGCGCGGGCGTTGCGGGCGGCCGTCGCCATCGACCCGCATGCGGCGAACGAGGTGCCCTCGACGAAGGGCACTCTCAGTAACTAAATAACGGTCAGAAATCTGGGGCGACCGTACCTCAGAACTGAAAAGCAAAGCGCAAGTCAGATGCCTGTCTATACCGTTCATGAGCCGCCGGTGCGGACTCCGGGAGCATTGGCCGACCCGGCACGCTTCGCCTTCGTGCGCGATGGCTTCTACTGGTGGGCGTTCCTGCTGACGCCGCTGTGGATGCTGTGGCGCCGGCTTTGGCTCGTGCTGGTGCTCTATCTTGTGGTCTCGATCGGCATTGAAACGGCGATGCGCATTTATGACGCGTCAGGCGGAATGATCTCGCTCGTCGCCGGCCTGATGTCGCTGCTCGCCGGGCTCGAAGCCGGTTCGTTGCAGCGCTTCACGCTCAGGCGCAGGCGCTGGAAAAATGTCGGCGTCGTCAGCGGCAGCGATCTTGAAGATGCCGAGCACCGGTTTTTCGCGGCCTGGGTCCGCAATACGCCGCAGGCGAGCACGCCGCCTTCGGCGCCGCCGCCGACAACGCCACCGACAACCCCAATGGCGTCTTATCTGGCGCTGCAGAGAAGTCCGCCGCAGTCCACGCCCTATTCGTCCGGCGTGATCGGCCTGTTTCCCGAGCCGGGAGCGCAGCGGTGAGCGTCGTTATTGTCGATTATGGGTCCGGCAATCTGCACTCTGCCGCCAAGGCCTTCGAGCGCGCGGCGCACGAGGCGGGTTTGGATCAGCCTATCACGGTCACGCAGGATCCGGCGGTGGTGGCGCGTGCCGATCGCGTCGTGCTGCCAGGCGTCGGCGCTTTTGCCGATTGCCGGCGCGGGCTCGATGCGGTGCCGGGGATGGTCGAGGCGCTCGAAGAGGCGGTGCGCCGGCGCGGGCGGCCGTTCTTCGGCATTTGTGTCGGCATGCAGCTGATGGCAGAGCACGGCCTCGAATACGAAGTGAAAGAAGGCCTCGGCTGGATCTCAGGCGAGGTCGATCGTATCACGCCGAAGGATACGAACCTAAAGATACCGCATATGGGCTGGAACACGCTCAATGTGGTGCGGCCGCATGCGCTGCTCGGCGGGCTCGAGCTCGGGCCGGACGGCCGCCACGCTTATTTCGTGCACTCCTATCAGCTCAAAGTGTCGAACCTTGCCGACCTGATCGCGGAGGCCGAATACGGTGGCGCCGTCACCGCGATCGTCGGGCGCGACAATATCGTTGGCACACAGTTTCATCCCGAGAAGAGTCAGAAGCTTGGATTGGCGCTGATCGCGAATTTCCTGAAGTGGAAGCCGTGATTCTTTTTCCGGCCATCGATCTGAAAAACGACCTCGCCGTGCGCCTGCAGCAAGGCGACATGGCGCGCGCGACCGTGTTCAACGACGATCCGGCGGCGCAAGCTGAGATCTTCGCGCAGCAGGGCTTTGAATATCTGCACATCGTCGACCTCGACGGCGCCTTTGCCGGCAAACCGATGAATGCCGCCGCGGTCGAGCGGATTCTTGGCGCGGTAAAAATCCCGGTGCAGCTTGGCGGCGGCATTCGCGACCGCGCCACCATCGAAGCCTGGCTCGGCAAGGGCGTGAGACGCGTCATCATCGGCACGGCGGCTGTGCGTGATCCGGCACTGGTGCAGGAAGCGGCACGCGCTTTCCCTGGCCGCGTCGCGGTCGGTCTCGATGCGCGCGACGGTAAAGTGGCGGTCGAAGGTTGGGCCGAGACGTCGACGCTTTCGGCGCTCGAGATCGCGCAGCGCTTCGAAGACGCCGGCGTTGCGGCGATCATCTATACCGATGTCGCGCGTGACGGCATGCTCAAGGGCCTCAATTTCGACGCCACCATCGCGCTTGCTGAAAAAATCTCGATTCCGGTGATCGCCTCGGGCGGGCTCGCTTCGATCGCCGATGTCCGCGCTTTGCTCGAACCGGAGGCGAAAAAACTCGAGGGCGCCATTGCCGGCCGCGCGCTCTATGACGGCCGGCTCGACGCCGCCGAGGCGATTGCGCTCCTGAAAGATGTGCGCCAGCAGGCCGGTGCATCGTGAGCGTGCCGGCGAGTCAGCCTCTCAACGGTCGGCCTAAAATCGGTCACGTCGGCGCGTGGCTGAGCGTGACATTCATTCTGATTCTGATCGTCGCGGCGGCGCCATTGATCGTTAGCTTTGCCGGCGGCGGTGTCGCGAGCGCTTTGGGTTGCCAAGGCACCATGGAAATCAGCCCGCCATGCGCGTTCATGGGCAACGAAATCAGCCAGACGCTCACGACCATGATCTTCATGGGCTATTTTGCTTTTTATTCTCTGCCGTTCGGCTCCTTTTTGCTGGCGGTCTGGGCCGTCATCGCTTGTGTGGTCGTACTGGTCCGGTGGCTTCGCCGGCGGCGCGCGGCTTAAGGAACCGGCATGTTCAAGGTCCGCGTCATTCCCTGCCTCGACGTCAAAGACGGCCGTGTCGTCAAAGGCGTCAATTTCGTCAATTTGCGCGATGCCGGCGATCCGGTTGCCGCGGCCATCGCCTATGATCAAGCTGGCGCTGACGAGCTCACCTTCCTCGACATCACCGCAAGCCACGAGAACCGCGGCATCATGCTTGACGTGGTGCGGCGCACGGCGGAAGCCTGCTTCATGCCGCTCACGGTCGGCGGCGGCGTGCGCACCGTCGAGGATATCCGCGTGCTGCTGGCATCAGGCGCCGACAAGGTCTCGATCAATACTGCGGCGGTGATGCGGCGCGCATTCGTGAAAGAGGCTGCGGAAAAATTCGGCGATCAATGCATCGTCGTCGCGGTCGACGCCAAGAACGTCGCCAAGCCAGGCGAGCCGCCGCGCTGGGAAATCTTCACCCATGGCGGCCGCAACCCGACCGGCATCGATGCGGTGGCCTATGCGGGCGAAGTGGTCGCACTCGGCGCCGGTGAAATTCTGCTCACGTCGATGGATCGCGATGGCACCCGGCAAGGGTTCGATATCGCCCTGACGCGCGCCATCTCGGACGCTGTCACCGTGCCGGTCATTGCCTCGGGCGGTGTCGGCAATCTCGATCATTTCGTCGCCGGTATCCGCGACGGCCATGCCAGCGCCGTTCTTGCCGCCTCGATCTTTCATTTCGGCGAACACTCGGTGCGCGAAGCGAAAGATTTCATGGCGCGGGCCGGCTTGCCGATGCGGCTCGATCCCTAGAGCATGATCCCGAAAAGTGGGAACCGGTTTTCGGAAAAGATCATGCTCAAAGGAAAAATCTAGCGCTATTGCTTCGCCCAGAGCAGTGCGCGTTCCAGACGATCGTTGCCCCAGAACAGTTCGCCGTCGGCGGTGATGAAAGTCGGCGCGCCGAAAACGCCGCGCCGCTCGGCCTCCTCGGTCTCGCTCCGCAATCGCGCTTTGATGTCGTCGGAAAGCGCTGCGGCGAGCACCGGCTTGGCTGCGATGTCCAGGCGCTTGAGGATTTTTGCAACCGCGGCAGCATCGTCGATACGTTGCCCTTCGCCGAATTGGGTGCGAAAAACCTCGGCGCAAAATTCTTCGCCCCAAAACTGGCGAAGTCCGACCAGAGCGACACGGGCGGCGAGGAGGCTGTTTTGCGGGAACGGATCGGGCCGCAGAAACGGCGACGACAGATCGGCGCAGATCCGCTCCAAGTCGCGCCACATATAGCCGCCCTTCGCCGGATAGAGGTTGAAGGGCGATGTGGTCCAGCCCTGCGCCTTGAAAATCGGCCCCAGCAGAAACGGCCTGAAATTGATTATGACACCGGCAGCGTCGGCGAGCGGCCGGATCCGCAAGGCGGCCGGATATGAATAGGTCGAGGCGAAATCGAACCAGAAATCGAGGGTGGGCGAGCTCATAAGGTCGATCCTAAGTAGAGTTTAAGTCCGACGAAATGCCGCTATCTGGCATGTTATCTAGCGGTAGTCCCGCTCTCCCCGGCCGCCTGGAGAGATGCTAAGGAAGGCGCGAAGGAAGACAGATGACCAGTTTTACCCTCCAGGACCTGGAAAAGCGGGTTCAGATGCGCGCGCAAGAGAGCGCGGACGTGTCCTATACCCGCAAGCTCCTCGACCGCGGCGTGGCGCAATGCGCCAAGAAGCTGGGCGAGGAAGCGGTCGAGGCCGCAATCGCTGCGATCAGCGAGGACCGCGAGCGCGTGATCGGCGAGGCGGCCGACGTGCTCTATCATCTTCTCGTCGTGCTCCATGCCCGCGGCGTGAAGCTCGACGAAGTCGAAGCCGAACTCGGCGCGCGCACGCGCCAGTCGGGCCTCGACGAGAAGGCGGCGCGCAAGAGCGGCTAGACGCCAAGGGCTCAAAAGCTATGGAGCAGCGTACCCAGCAGGACGTGTCGCCCTACCGCGTGTTCCCGCGCGCCGAATGGGCGACGCTGCGTCAAGACACGCCGATGACGCTCAAGTCCGTCGAGGTCACGCGGCTGCGCTCGATGCACGAACTCCTCGACATGTCGGAGATCGAGGAAATCTATTTGCCGCTGTCGCGGCTACTGTCGCTTTATGTGGCGGCGACGCAAAGGTTGTTTCGCGCGCAGCAGGGCTTTCTCGGCACCGAAGACGCCAAGATGCCTTACATCATCGGCGTCGGCGGCTCGGTCGCGGTCGGCAAGTCGACCACGGCGCGCGTGCTGGAAGCCTTGCTTGGGCGCTGGCCGAACGTGCCCAAGGTCGGCCTCATCACCACCGACGGCTTTCTTTATCCCAATGCGGTGCTCGAACGCGAAGGCTTGATGGAGAAGAAGGGCTTTCCGGAGAGCTACGATCTGCCGGCGCTGTTACGCTTTCTTTCCGACATCAAGGCCGGTCTCCATCCGGTGCGGGCGCCGGTCTATTCGCATTTGACCTATGACGTGATCCCCAATCAGTGGGTCGAGATCAATCGGCCGGAGATTTTGATCGTCGAAGGTCTCAACGTATTGCAGACCGGGCGATTGCCGCGCGACGGCAAGGCAGTGCCGTTCGTTTCGGACTTTTTCGATTTCTCGATCTATCTCGATGCCGACGAGGAGGTGCTGCTGCACTGGTACGTCAATCGCTTCCTGACATTGCGCGGCACGGCCTTTGCCGATCCGAAATCTTACTTTCACCGCTATGCACGGCTGTCGGACAAAGAAGCGGTCGAAACCGCGACCTCGATCTGGAACCGCATCAATCTGGTCAATCTGCGCGAAAATATTTTGCCGACTCGGCAGCGCGCCGATCTGATTCTGACCAAGAGCGAGCACCACCGGATCGAGGAAGTGGCACTGCGGCGGTTGTGAACCTTACGCTCCGAAGACAGGCTCGCCTGATGCCATCAGCGCTGCGGCGAGCCGCTCGCGATCGAGCGGTTTGACGACAAAACCGTCCATGCCGGCGGCAAGGCAGGCCTCGCGATCCTCGGTCGAGGCATTTGCGGTCAGCGCGACAATCGGTGTGCGCACGCTTTGCTCGTCGGCTTCGATGGCGCGGATGCGGCGCGTCGCGTCCAGTCCGTCCATGCCGGGCATGTGCAGATCCATCAGCACGCGATCGAACGGCGCGCCGGCGTCGCGGGCGGCCTGCCAGCACGCGATCGCCGCGCCGCCCGATTCCACGACGACCGGACGATGGCCGAGCTTCACCAATAAAGCGCGCGCCAACAGCGCATTGATCTCGTTGTCTTCGGCGACGAGGATCGAGAGGCCCTCGCTGTCGGGCGCGATGCTCGGCGTGTCGATGGGCTCGCTGACCTGGCCTTGATCGAAGGCGTCATCGGCGGAAAAACGCGCGGCGAGCGAAGCGGCGCGCACCGGCTTGATCAGATAGCCGGTGAAACCTGAATCTTTAAGCGTCGCGAGCTCGTGGCGCATTGCCGGCGTGACCAGCACGATCCGGCGCAGGAATTTCGCCGATAGACGCGCCAGCGTGGCGCTCGCCTCGGTGCCGAGCGCATGATCGACCAGCACCGCGCTCCAGGCCTGTTCGGGCAGAAGCGCCGCCGCCACCTTGTCGTCGGGAACGATGGTTGTGCGGGCGCCCCAGCGCTGCAGCCGCCGCGCCAGCAAGGACGCTTCGACGGCGGCCGGCGCGACGATGAGAATGTCGTTGCCGGCGAGATCGGGGACCGCAAAGGTCGCCGGGGGGCTGTCGCCGTCGCGCGGCAGCGGCACGGTGACACGGAACATCGTGCCTTGGCCCAAAGCGCTTTCGATCGCGATCGCGCCCGACATGCGTTCGACGATGCGCTGCGAGATGGTCAGGCCGAGCCCGATGCCGTCGTAGCGCCGAGTCGATCCGACATCGGCCTGCTCGAATTCCTGAAAGATGCGCGCCTGATCTTTGGCCGCGATGCCGATGCCGGTATCGCGCACCGCAATGGCGATGTGGTCGGGCTCCCGATCCGGCTCGACGATGATCGACACGCCGCCGGTCTCGGTGAATTTGATCGCATTGCCGACAAGATTGAACAGCACCTGGCGCAAGCGCGCCGCGTCGCCGATCACGCGCGCCGGCAGCCGCTCGTCAACATAGGCACAGATTTCGAGGCCTTTGGCCTGGGCGCGCGGCCCGAGCAGTTCCACCGCCTCTTCGACAAAACCGGCGAGCTCAAAAGCATGCGGCATCAGATCGAGCCGTCCGGCTTCGATCTTGGCCAGATCGAGCATGTCCTCGATGAACGTCACCAGCGTCGTGCCGGACGTCTTCATCGCCGTGAGATAGGTCGCCTGTTCGGGGGCAAGCGGCGTGTCGCCGAGCAGATCGGCCATGCCGAGGATGCCGTTGAGCGGCGTGCGGATCTCATGCGATACCATCGCCAGGAAGCGCGATTTGGCGCGGCTTGCGGCTTCCGCCTGATCGCGCGCATCGCCAAGCGCATGCTCGGCGATGACGCGGTCGGTCACGTCGCGGCCGACGCTTTGCATCTCGCTGTCGCCGTCGGCGCGCACCGTGACCTCGCGCCAGGCGATCCAGCGCGGGCCGTCGGCCGTGGAAATTTTCTGATCGTGAATGCGCGTGCCGTCGGCAAGCGTCGCGGTGTCGCCCTGCGCTTCGACCGGGAGCACGAAAGCGGTACCGACAAGCTCGCCGCGGCCGCGCCCGGCGAGCTTGCAGAACGTGTCGTTGGCATAGGTGATGATGCCTTTGCCGTCGCGACGCACGATGACGTCGCCTTGCGCATCAAAAAAGCTCTTGGCGCGCTCTTGGGCTTCCTTGAATTCCCAGTGGCGGTCTTCCGCTTCGTCGAGGCGCCCTTCCAGGTGACGCAGCTCTTGTTTCATCTGCCGGATTCGCGACAACATGATGCCCAGGCCGCCGCAGGCTGCGCCGAACAACGCGGCGACGCCGACGGCAAAGATATGCGGGTCGTAATGCGAGCCCGGCGACGTCGTCGCCGACAAGAAGCCGAAGGCGACACCGAACGCCATCATCGTGATCGCCATGGCGCGGATCACCAGCGAGAACACCCGGCGGGTGATGACGGCGGGCTTTCGGAGGGCTACGCGAGGTCGCATGGTCCCTTGAGGTCCCTGTCCCCGCTCGGCGCGACGCGGCCTGAAGCGGCACGTCCGGAGCCGGTTTCTCGATGGGTGAGCGCTGATTTTGGCCAGGAACCTTGCCTCATGAGTCTTGCGCATTGCTTGCGATTTCCGCGACCCAACCCCGCCCCTTTGGGGGACGGTTGATGCTTTATTAACGCCAGATTGGCTGATCTAATTTGGATTCCAGAGCATGATCCGAAAAGATCATGCTCCAACAACAGTAAATGGCCGCCGGAGAGATCAGATGGACAAAGCTGTGGGTTCCAAGCGTTCCCGCCCAAAGGCCGCGGAACGGGAAAAGTCCGTGCGGCCGTCGCGCGAACAGGCTGAGGCTGCGGTGCGCACACTCATCCAATGGGCCGGGGACGACCCCGATCGCGAAGGCTTGCGCGCGACGCCGGCGCGCGTGGCGCGCGCTTATCAGGAATGGTTCTCCGGCTACAACGACGATCCGCGCGCATATCTCAAGCGCACTTTCGAAGAGACCGGCGGTTACGACGAAGTCGTGGTGCTGCGTGACATCCGCTTCGAATCGCATTGCGAGCATCACATGGCGCCGGTGATCGGCCGCGTGCATATCGGCTATCTGCCGCGCAACCGCGTCGTCGGCATTTCAAAGCTGGCGCGGCTGGTCGAGGTCTATGCGCGGCGGCTGCAGATCCAGGAAAAGATGACGGCCGAGATCGCGTCCTGTCTCGATGCCGTGCTCAAGCCGCACGGCGTCGCCGTGGTCACCGAAGCCACGCATCAATGCATGACCACGCGCGGGGTGCACAAGCCCGGCGTCACCATGGTGACGAGCCGGATGGTCGGTGTTTTCCGCACCAATGCCGAAACGCGTCATGAATTTTTATCCGCCATCGGCATGCGCGGCGCGATCCACGGTGGCAACGGCGCGGGATGATTGGACAGCGGCCTAAACCGCCGCCGGTTCGACGAAATTGACGCCGGCCCGGCACTTGTCCTCTTTGTGGAGAGCAAGAAAATTCATGCCGGCCGGATAGACCATATAGCCGAAACCTTCGAGCCGTGCGCGCAGGACGTTGTGATCGGTCTTCATTGATTCGACCAGTATGATCGGATGATTGTCGTTGATGGTTTTGGCGGCCCCGTCGAGGACTTCGAGCTCCATGCCTTCGACATCGATCTTGATGATGTCGAGCCGCGGGAAGTTGAATGAATCGAGATGGACCATCCGCACGTCGGTCATCTTGTCTTCGGAATAGTCGATTGTCTGGCCGATGAACTCGGTGTTGGCGCGCTGTTTGAGCTCGAGGCTGCCGAAGCTTGAATTGGCCAGATAATTCGGTTGCGGAATTTTCATCGCGCCCGACCGGCTCGATACCGCGGCATGGACGACGCGGGCATTGAAGCAATTGTTGATCGCGACATTGCCGGCGAGCGCGTAATAGATGCGCTCCTGCGCCTCGAAGGCCAGAACCACGCCCCAGCTGGTCATGTGCTTTGCCCATTCGACGGTATGAACGCCAAGATTGGCGCCGCAATCCACCGCGACGATGCCGTCGCCGTGATATTTGCGGCGCAGATCGAGGACGCTCAGCATCAGGCCGACTTCGTCCGGGTCGTAGGAGGCCTTGTCGAGGAGTTGAAAGCCGGCGCCATAGGCACCTTGCGGTCCGGCGTGCTGGTCGAACCGGTTCAGGATCATGGTGCCGTGGTCGGTCGACGCGGTGATGAAGGCGAGAGGGCGCTGCGGCTTTGGCATGGGAGGCCCGGGGTTGGGGTGATGCCGCAGCCAGCTGACGGACGCGCTGCGTCACATGAAACCGCTGCCGTTTTACGTGATTCGCCAATGAAGAAAAACGGGACCACCTGAAAGACTTGCGCTGCGAGCACCTCATCGATCAGATTTGCGTCCGGGAGATATTGCCGCCAATAGTTCACTCCGCAGAGCCTAGGAGTTTGTCTAGTCGTCTTCAAACTCTTCTTCGACCTCGATCGGATGTATCGTGGGACCACGTTTCAAGAAGTCCGGCGTGTTCCGCGATTCGCGGGCTGGACGACCGGTATTGTCCCGAGCGATTTTGGATTTGAGTTCGATTAGGTCGGTAAACTGATCGCATTGTCGGCGAAGTTCATCGGCGAGCATTGGCGGCTTGCATGCAGTCGTAGAAACCACAGTCACTCGTACTCCGAGACGCTGTACGGCTTCTACGAGTGCACGAAAGTCGCCATCGCCAGAGAACAGCACCAATTGGTCGATACGCGGCGCTAGTTCCATGGCATCGACACAAAGTTCGATGTCCATGTTGCCCTTCACCTTGCGACGGCCGGTCTGATCGACAAACTCCTTCGTCGGCTTTGTGACGACCGTATAGCCATTGTAATCCAGCCAATCGATCAACGGTTTAAGCGCAGAGAATTCCTGATCCTCTATCATCGCCGTGTAGTAATACGCCCGCACTAGCTCTCCGCGCGACTGGAACTCTTGCAGGAGCCGTTTGTAATCGATATCGAAGCCGAGCGATTTCGTGGCGCCATAAAGATTGGCGCCGTCAATGAATAAAGCGATCTTTTCGACATGTGCCGACATGGGTATCTCTTTCGTGATAAAATCGGGTCAGAAACAATCAACAGATGAGGACATAGCAAAAGGTTTTGCCAAGGTCCGATGCCATGGCAAAGACCAAATACCTCAGGCAAGGCATTTCCGTAGCGAATAGTGCGAGCACTTATGACACGTTTCTATCAGCCGGATTTAAGCGAGAATGTAGATAGTCCGTTCGTACGCGACGGAAACAATAAGCTGGTCCGCCGTTCCTACTGGCTAGATATGAATGATCGCACCCTCGTCATGGTGATGACGAACGGTATTGGCGCGCACCTGACGAATGACGAGAAGCGCGCCCATCTGAAAGATCTACGCCGCGAACATCTGATCGATCAGGTCTGTGTTCAGGAGATATTGCCGCCAGAAGAATGACGGTAATGAATGGTAGCCGAATTAATACGTGCTGGGTTCGGCCTTTGCGCTTACCCCAATCGACAGCATAGCGTTCGAATACCAACTGTCCGACTGGAATTTTACGGTTCGCCTGGCGCTCTTACGTTTCGTTGGTTTTGATTTTTTCTGCTTCTGCTTGAGTTTTTCTTGTGTGATGGGACTCACTCGAACTCTATTACGCACGAAACCTCCCTTTTTGCTCAGCAATCGGTGCTTTATTGACCAACACCGTATTGTGACAAGCAGGATACTTCGCGGGGAGATCGAAGGTCAATCTCGCAACGATTTCCAGGACGCCGATCTGTGTCCGCTTTTAGGGGTAAAGCGGACATCGCGCACGCTGCTTGTCATGTCCGCTTTTGACCCAAAGCGGTCTCAGCCAATCATTCTCGCTGTAGTGCAAAGACCTGCACCTGCACATCGACCGGGCGAACCTCGATACCTTCGAACGCAACCGTGGAGACGCGCTGGACATGTCAGCCCTGCCCTTGAACGCCAGAGTAGCGTAACGCCAAAACGTAACGAACGATTCATGAACAAAGTTCCAGGCACTTCGGGCGAGCACAATTCATGTTTCGAAGGTTCGCTATGCGCCACAGGCTCTTTCGGCCTGCGTTATTCTGCGCAAAATTGGCATCATGCCAGTCTGATCCCACAGGAGCCGCCATGTTGCCGACCGCTCGCAAGCTTGCCTTCTCCGACGTGCCGGTGGTCGATCTTGCCCCGGCCTGGTCAGGCGATGCCGGCAAACGGCGGTCGCTGGCAGACGAAATCGCCGAGGTCTGCGGCCGCGTCGGCTTCATGTACATCAAAAATCATCTGATCGCCGACGCCGATATCGCGGCGATCTTCAACACCGCGGCCGACTTCCACAATTTGCCGCTCGAGACCAAGATGGAATCGGCGATGGCGCGCAACGCCGACGCGCAGGGGCAGGGCTATCTCCACGGCATGACCAAAGGCAACGCCAAGAACCTGTCGGAGAATCTGCAGGAGGCGTTTCAGTTCCGACGGCCGCTGGCCGATGACGATCCCGACCTCATCGCCGGCAAGCCGCTGCACGGCCGAATTCCGTGGCCGCAAGCGATGCCCGATCTCAAAGCGAGGATGCTGGCCTATTACGACAAGATCGACACGCTGGGCTACGAGATGCTCAAGCTGTTCGAGCTGGCGCTTGATCTGCCGGACGGCGCGCTCAAGCAATATTTCAAGAAAGACATGAATTCGCTGCGCATCCTGCACTATCCGCCGCAGCGGTCGGAGGATGACGGCGAGCATCTCGGCGCCCGCGCCCATACCGACACCAACGCCTTCACGATCCTCGCGCAGGACGCCAATGGCGGCCTCGAAATCCGCAATCGCGAAAACGAATGGGTCGCCGTGCCGCCGATTGACGGCACCTTCGTGGTCAATGTCGGCGAGGTGCTGAAAGTGTGGACCGACGGCATCTTCTCCTCGACGCTGCATCGTGTCATCAATCGCTCGTGCCGCGAGCGTTATTCGATCCCGTTCTTCATGTATCCAAGTTACGACGCCTTGATCCGGCCGCTCATGCAAAATCCTGATCCGGCGAATGTCGCGCCGGAAAACCTGCACACCTCGATGCCGCGCGATCGGCCGTTCGTCTACGGTGAATTCAAGGCGCAGAGCACTGCGCGCATCATGCCAGGCCAAGTGAAAGTCGCCGACGCGGCGCCTGCAGGAACTTGAAATGCCGGCCTATGTGATCGGCGAGGCGCACGTTTTCAATCCGAGCGCGATGGCGGGCTATGGCCGCATGGTCATGGCGTCGGTCGAAAAATACGGCGGGCGCTATTTGGCGCGCGGCTCGCAGCCCGAGGTTCTCGAAGGCGGGCCGGCGCACAACATTCTCATCATCGAGTTCGGCTCGCCCGACGATGCGCGGCGCTGGTACGCGTCGCCGGAATATCAGGCGGCCAAAGCGCTGCGCCAGGGCAATTCCAATCTGCGGCTGCTCTTGGTCGACGCATTCGTCAAGGAGGCCGGCTGAAGGGATGAAGCGTGCAACGATCAATGGGCTTTGTGTTGCGTTTCTCCTCACGGCGCTTGCCGGCGCGCAAGCCGACGACGTCTATCCGTCCCGCACTATCAAGCTCGTGGTCGCGTTCGCGCCCGGCGGGGTCGCCGACATTATGGGGCGGCTGGTGGCGCAGGCGTTACAGCCGCGGCTCCACCAGAGCGTGGTGGTCGAGAACAGACCCGGCGGCGATGGTCTGATCGGCATGAGCGACGTCGTGCGCGCTGTGCCCGACGGCTATACGCTTCTGGTCGGCGGGTTCGGCGGCCAGATCGTTCCGCCGCTGATGCGCGACGATTTTCCGTTCGACGTGCGCCGCGATCTCGTCAAGATCGCGCTGACGGCCGAATTCGGCAACGTGTTGGTGGTCGACAAGACGCTGCCGATCAATTCAGTGTCGGATCTGATCGCGTATCTCAAAGCGCGGCCCGGTGCGGTGAATTTCGGCTCATCGGGGCGCGCGACGTCCGATCGCCTTGCCGCCGAAATGTTCATGCTGCAAACCGGCACCAAGATGGTCGACTTCCCCTACAAAGGCGGCGGTGTCGCGCTCGGCGACATGATGGCTGGCACCACGCAGGTGATGTTTCCGCAATTGCCGGCGGTGCTTGGTCTGGTGAAGTCAGGTCAGGTCCGCGCGCTCGCGGTCACCAGCGGCAATCGGCTGTCGCAGCTCCCCGACGTGCCGACGCTCGCCGAAAGCGGCTTGCCGGGTTTTCACGTCACCAGCTGGAACGAACTGTTCAGTCCGCGCGGGCTTCCCGACGGCGTGCGCGATCTCTTGAGCCGTACGCTGGTCGACGCGATCCACAACGATGGCGAAATCCGCGAAAAAATGCTGGCGCTCGGTGTCGAGCCGGTCGGCGAGGGCGCCGCGCGCGCGGAGGCCTTTTTCGACGAAGAACTCACCCGCTGGAAAGACATCATCGACCGCGCCGGGATCAAGCTCGCACCCTGAACGCTCCGGGATTTTGCTCCAACGAAAAAACTAACTGCCGGCGGCCAGGAGTTCGCGCCGCGTCGCTTCGAGAATCTCGTCCGAAAATTCCTTGTTGCCCTTGGTGCCGACGGCGCGCGCCAGAAGCAGCGCCCCGACCAGGGCCGCCATCGCGGCGACGCCTTTGCGGCGCCGCTCGGCTTTCGTCGCACCGGGCGCCGATTTGGCGAGGAGATCGATCAGCGGCTCGAGCCCATCGGCAAAGGCATCCTGCACTACCTCGCCGCTGCGCGCAGCGTCCGCCCCGAGTGCTGCGAACACGCAGCCCTGGCCGGGCTCGTCGCGATGGCGCGGCTGCAGATAGCGCGTCAGCAAAGCAGCATAAGCATCGTCGGGAGATTTCGCCCCGGTCTTTTGCCAGTTCTCCGCCGCCCGCGCGGTCACTTTGCGGCAAGCTTGCGCAACCAGATCGTCCTTCGAATTGAAATGGCCGTAGAAGCCGCCATGGGTGAGATCGGCCGCCTTCATGATGTCGGCGACGCCGATGCCGGAAAAGCCGTTGGCGCGCAATAACGCGCCCGCCGCATCGATGATGCGCTCGCGGTTCTCGGCAGCTTTCTGCCGGCTTACTCTCATCACGCACCTCAGCTATGCAGCCGGATCAAGAGCCCGGCCACGACCTTGACAAATTATATGACGATCGTCATCAATAAGCAAGCTTCGATGATGGCCATCATATAACAACCGGGCCGTCGTCCGGCCCTGTAACAATCCGGCAGATTTGGAAAAACCACCATGGCGTCAGCCGCGCTTGCCGCAACTCTTGCCCGCCGCAATGTCCATTACGGCTGGGTCGTCGTCGCCGTCACGTTCCTGACGCTGTTGGTCACCGCAGCCGCGATGGGCACGCCCGGCGTGCTGATCGTGCCGCTCGAGCAGGAATTCGGCTGGAGCGACGCGCAGATCTCCTCGGCGCTGGCGCTGCGCATCATGCTGTTCGGATTATTCGGCCCGTTCGCCGCCGCCTTCATGAATCGCTACGGCGTGCGCCGCGTGATCATGGTGGCGATGGCGCTGATCGCGGGCGGCCTCCTGGTTTCGCTGGCGATGACGCGATTGTGGCAGCTGGTTCTGCTGTGGGGCGTGATCGTCGGCGTCGGCACCGGTCTCACCGCGATGGTGCTGGCGGCGACGATAGCGACGCGCTGGTTCAATCATCGCCGCGGCCTGGTCATGGGTATGCTCGCGGCCAGCAACGCCACCGGACAATTGGTATTTCTGCCGCTGATCGCCCACCTCACGACGGATTACGGCTGGCGCATGGCGCTGGTATTCGTCGCTATCATGTTGGCTGTGGTCGCCGTTCTCGCGCTGCTGTTCATGCGCGACCGGCCGAGCGATCTGAATCTGCCGATTTATGGCGAAAGCAAAATCACGCCGCCGCCGGCGCAAGGCGTTGGGCTGTTGTCGTTGCTGATGTCGCCGATCCATGTGCTGAGAGACGCGGCGCGGGCGCCGATCTTCTGGGTGCTGTTCGCCACCTTCTTCGTCTGCGGCTGCAGCACCAACGGCCTCATTCAGACCCATTTCGTCACGCTGTGCCACGACTATGGCTTGCCGGCCGTCACCGCGGCGAGCGTGCTCGCCATGATGGGCATCTTCGACTTTTTCGGCACCATCGGCTCGGGCTGGCTGTCCGACCGGTTCGACAATCGCTGGCTGTTGTTCTGGTATTACGGCCTGCGCGGACTATCGCTGCTCTATCTGCCGTTCACCGATTTCACGTTCTACGGCCTGTCGCTGTTCGCCGTGTTCTACGGCCTCGATTGGATCGCGACCGTGCCGCCGACCGTGAAACTGACCGCCGACCGCTTCGGCCCAGAACGCGCCGGCATGGTGTTCGGCTGGGTTTTCGCCGGCCACCAGATCGGTGCCGCAAGTGCTGCGTTCGGCGCCGGACTGGTGCGCACGGAATATTCGACCTACCTGCCGGCGTTCTTCGTCGCCGGCGCGCTGTGCATCATCGCGGCGGCGCTGGTGCTCACGGTGCGGAAATCGTCGCGCAAGGATGTTGACGTGGGCGCGCCCGCACCCGCCCGGGCCTGACCGAAAGCTCAGCGGCGCTTTTCTGCGATCCTGTCCCAGATCAGCGCCGCGATGTCGGGGCCGCCGAGATTTTTCACGGAGCGGATGCCGGTCGGCGAGGTGACATTGATCTCGGTGAGATAGTCGCCAATCACGTCGATGCCGACAAACAGCAGGCCGCGCTCGCGCAAGGCCGGGCCGAGCCGCGCGCAGATTTCGCGCTCGCGGTCGGTGAGGTCGGTGGCCTTCGGCACGCCGCCGCGCACCATGTTGGAGCGCAGGTCGTCGGGCGCCGGCACGCGATTGACGGCGCCGGCAAATTCGCCGTCGACCAAAATGATGCGCTTGTCGCCTTCTTTCACCGCCGGCAGGAATTTCTGGATCACCCAGGGCTCGCGGAACGTCACCGAGAACATGTCGTAGAGCGAACCGAAATTGAGATCTTCGCGCGACAACAAAAACACCGCCTCGCCGCCTTTGCCGTAGAGCGGCTTCATGACGATATCGCCGTACTCGGCGCGAAACGCCTTGATGGCGTCGAGGTCGCGCGTGACCAAAGTCGGCGGCATCAGATCGGGAAATTCGGTGACGAAGACCTTTTCCGGCGCGTTGCGCACATGGGCCGGATCGTTGACCACCAGCGTCTGCGGATGCACGCGTTCGAGCATATGCGTCGAAGTGATGTAAGCGAGATCGAACGGCGGATCCTGCCGCAGCAGGATCACGTCGAATGACGATAGCTCGACATGGCGCGCGTCGCCGAGCGTGAAATGGTCGCCCGCGACGTCGCGCACGGCGAGCGGCCGCACGCTCGCCGACACTTTGCCGTCGCGCAGCGCGAGCTTGTCAGGCGTGTAGTAGGACAGCGAATGCGCGCGCGCTTGCGCTTCCAGCAGCAGTGCGAACGTCGAATCGCCGCGAATATTGATTCGCTCGATCGGATCCATTTGGACGGCGACGTTTAAGGCCATGATTTAAGGGGTCCGGCGCGAGTGAAAGGCAGTAGGAACGGGCGATATCTACGTAATTTTCGCGGCGGCCGCTACAGCTGGGGGATACTCAGCGGCTCGCGTCACTTAACGGCTAGCATCACTTAACGACTCGCATCAAAGGCATTTGGGATGTGCTGCGGGATTTTGCCAGGCGTCACCACGATGACGTCGAAACGGATATCGCCTACGGCATCACGGGGATTGTGCGCCAGCCAGAGCTCGGCGGCGCTGATGATGCGCTGCTTGCTGCGCTCGGTCACCGCTTCCACGGCCTCTTCGAGCGTGGCGCGCGCTTTGACTTCGACAAAGACCAGTGTGTGGCGGCGGCGGGCGACGATATCGATCTCGCCGAACGGCGTTTTCCAGCGCCGCGCCACATCGCGGCGCGGCTTTCCGCCGACAGGCCGAGCTTGAACGCCGCCAAACGCTCGGGGCGCGGTGCGGCTTTCGGCGGCTTCAGCGGCTCAGCGCGGCGCGCCATCGTCAGTGTCCTTGTTGCCCGGTTTCGCAAGCACCAGCGCGCGCTGATAAACCTCGCGCCGCGGCAGGCCGGTGGCGTCCGCCACTTCGCCCACCGCATCCTTCACCGACACGCGGCCGAGCGCTTCGCGCAGCAGAGTATCCGTCTCGGCCGCGCTCATCGGCTCCACCTCCGGTGGCGGCGCAATGACCACAACGATTTCCCCGCGCGGCTCGTGGTCCGCGCAAGTTTTGGCGAGCGTCTCAAGGTCGCCGCGCAAGACTTCTTCGTGTAGCTTGGTGAGCTCGCGGCACAGAGCGGCTTCACGGCTCACGCCGAGCCCAGCCGCGAGATCGGCGAGCGACGCGGCTGCGCGCGGCCCGGTCTCGAACAGAACCAGCGTCGCCGGGATGCGGCCAAGCTCGGCGATGCGGGCGCGGCGCGCGGCTTCCTTCGGTGGCAGAAATCCGGCGAACAGAAACTGGTCGGTCGGCAGCCCGGCGACGGTCAAAGCGGCAAGCAGCGACGATGCGCCCGGCAGCGTCGTAACGGTGTGCCCGGCTTCTTTCGCCGCGCGCACCAGCTTGAAGCCCGGATCGGAGACAAGCGGCGTGCCGGCGTCGGAGACAAGCGCAATTGCCGCGCCGGCCGCGATCCGCTGCAACAATACGGGCCTTGCCTGCGCCGCATTGTGCTCGTGATAGGGCGTCAGCGGTGTCGAAATCGCGTAGCGATCGAGAAGCTTCCGGGTGACGCGGGTGTCCTCGCAGGCGATCAGGTCGGCACCGGCCAGCGTTTCCAGCGCGCGCAGCGTGATATCGCCGAGATTGCCGATGGGGGTGGCGACAATATGCAGACCGGGTTCAAGCTTCGCCGCATCGATCCGCCGGCCGGCGAGGTCGAAATGATGCGCTGTGCCGCGGTCGGCGGCGGGTTTTTGGCGCGGCTTGCTCATCGCTGCAATCTAGCCGCGCCGCGCTTGATCGTCATGCTCGCATCGCGATGGCCGCGACGGCTTGCTAAATGCCGGGCCGAATTATCCCCTGCCGGGTGATGCCGGCAAATCCCCCAATTCTTGGCTTTGGTTAACCATTCGCCGCCAATATGTCAGATTGGCGATGCCCTATTTGCCTCGGCGTGCGTGCGGGCGCCGTGAGGAGAACCACCGTGTCGTGGCAGTCGAAGCTTGAGCCGTCGGCGATCACGCCTGTGATCTTGCCCACGCGGCGCCGCTCGATTGCGGGGCTGCTGGCCTCGGCCGGCGTCCTTGCGGCCGGTTGCACGCAGAATTCGCAATATCTGTCGTCGCCGCCGCCGCCGGGGAGCGCGCAGGCGCCTCCGGGCGCGACCATCGGCACCGGCACGGTCAAAGCCGGGCTCATTCTGCCGCTGTCGGCTGCAGGCAATGCCGGCGTCGCCGGACAGGCGATGCGCAACGCCGCCGAAATGGCGATCGCCGAGTTCAATTCGCCCAATCTTCAGCTCTTGGTGAAGGACGACGGCGGCACCGCCGAAGCGGCGCGGATCGGCGCGCAACAGTCGATCGACGAGGGTGCCGAGATCATTATCGGGCCGCTCTTCGCGCAATCGGTCACTTTTGTCGGTCAGGTGGCGCGCACCCGCAACATCCCCGTCATTGCCTTCTCGACCGACACCAATGTCGCGGCAAGCGGCGTCTATCTGTTGAGTTTCCTGCCCGAATCCGATGTCGATCGCATCGTGCAATACGCCGCTTCGACGGGAAAGCATTCGTTCGCGGCGCTCATCCCGGACAATCCCTATGGCACGGTGGTGGAGGCCGCGTTCAAGCAATCGGTGACACGGCGCAACAGCCAGCTCGTCGGCCTCGAGCGCTATCCGCACGACCAGGCCGGGATGGCGAATCCGATCCGCAGCATCGGCCAGGCTTCCGTGCGCGCCGACGCGCTGTTCATCCCCGACGGCGGCGATGCCGTGCCGGGAGTCGTCGGAGGCCTGGCGGCGAGCGGGGTCAATATCAAGCGACTGCAGCTCCTCGGCACCGGGCTGTGGGACGATCCGCGCATCTTTGCGACACCCGCGCTCGACGGCGGCTGGTACGCGGCGCCGGACGGCGTCGGCTACAGGAACTTCACCCAGCGCTATCGTGCGCGGTACAAGCAGGACCCCGTACGAACTGCTACGCTAGCTTATGATGCTGTGGCGCTCATAGCGGCTTTGGTCAAAACCCAGGGTGCCGCCCGCTTTTCTGCCGAAACATTGACGAATCCGTCGGGCTTTTCGGGGATCGACGGCCTTTTCCGCTTCCGTTCGGACGGGACCAACGACCGCGGGCTCGGCGTCCTACGCGTCACTTCCGGCGGACCGCAGACCATTTCACCCGCGCCGAAGAGTTTTGGCGGGTCGCCTGCAGGATGATAAGCTAACTTATTAAATTGAGCCAAGTCAGGGTGCTTGTCAGCCTCGTTTCATGGAATGTGAGGTTTTACGAAGTTTGCCAAGCCTGTCAGGTTCTCGACCGAACTCAAAAACATAAGTTAGCGTATGTCTTTGCAGGGCGGCCTAGGCCGCGAGGTCAGCCACTACAGCATCGAGCACCGGAAAGCCGGGCAAAGTGACCCGCAGACAGCCGTCCGCCGTCCGCTCCACCAAACCATGCTCAAGCAGCGTCGCGATCCGCGCCGGATCGAGCTTCCGGCCGGAAAACTCCTCATAACGCGCAATATTGATGCCTTCGACGAGCCGCAGCCCCATCAGCAGGAACTCGTCTGACCTCTCCTCGCGCGTCAGAACGTCGTCGGTGATGACACCGTGTCCTTGCGTCTCGACGAGGCTGAGCCAGGTTTCCGGTCGTTTTTCGGTCGCGGTGGCGTGCCGCTGGCCTTCGATATCGAGCCGCCCATGAGCGCCGGGGCCGATGCCGGCATATTCGTGGGAGCGCCAATAGACCAGATTGTGCCGGCATTCGCCGCCAGCCCGCGCATGATTGGAAATCTCATAGGCCGGCAGCCCGTGCGCCCCGCAGATCTCCTGGGTCGTGTCGTAGAGCTCCCGCGCCGTATCTTCGTCCGGAAGCCGCAATTTGCCCGCGGCATGAAGCGTGGCAAACGGCGTCTCGGGCTCAATGGTGAGCTGGTAGAGCGACAGGTGCTCGCCGGCCTCGGCCAAAGCGGTCTTTAATTCGGCCGCCCATTCCTTCGGCTGCTGCCCTGGCCGCGTATAGATGAGGTCGAACGAATAGCGGCCGAACACTTTGCGCGCGACATCGACCGCATCGAGCGCCTCGCGGGCGGTGTGCAGCCGCCCGAGCTCCGCCAGCACCTTGTCGTCGAGCGCCTGCACGCCCAACGACACGCGGTTGACGCCGGCCGAGCGATAACCGCGAAAGCGCTCGGCCTCGACGCTTGTCGGATTGGCTTCGATGGTGATTTCGGCGCCGGGCGCGACGCGCCACTGCCTTGCAATGGAATTGAGCACGCCGGCAATCGTCACCGGCTGCATCAAGGACGGCGTGCCGCCGCCGAAAAAGATCGACGACACGGTGCGGCCGCGCAGCCGTTCGGCGGTTTTTCCGATCTCGGTATGAAAGGCGCGCAGGAACCGCTGCTCGTCGATCACGGCATGGCGAACATGGCTGTTGAAATCGCAATAGGGACATTTCGACAGGCAGAACGGCCAGTGCACGTAAACGCCGAAAGCCTGCTCGCTCTCCGAGGCATTATCCAAGGCACTATCCAAGGCACGCCTCCGCCAGTTTCAGGAACGCCCGGGCGCGATGCGAGAGACCTTTACCGCGCGGGGGTACTCCATGCTTCTCCACGCTCGGCATCTCGCCGAAAGTCCTGTCATGGCCGTTCGGCAGGAACATCGGATCGTAGCCGAATCCTTTGCCGCCGCGCGGCGGCCAGACTAGCACGCCGTCGACCCCCGCCTCGAACTCTTCCAGATGGCCGTCCGGCCAGGCCACGCATAACGCCGAGACGAAATGCGCTGTGCGCTGGGGTGGTGCCGTCGCGCCGCGCTCTTTGAGCTTTTGCTCGATCGTCGCCATGGCGGCGGCAAAATCCTTGTCGGGGCCGGCCCAGCGCGCCGAATAGATCCCGGGCGCGCCGTCCATCGCGTCCACCGCAAGGCCGGAATCGTCAGCAAAAGCGGGCAGTTTCGCCACCATCGCCGCGGCTTGCGCCTTGATGCGTGCGTTATCGCGAAAACTCGTTCCGGTTTCCTCGGGCTCGGCAAGCCCCAGTTCACCCGCCGATATGGCGTCAATGCCGTAGGGTGCAAGCAGTTCGCGCATTTCAGCGAGTTTTCCCGAATTATGCGTCGCGATCACCAAGCGGCCCGTGATGCGGCGATGTTCTGCTTCGCTCACATCACCGCCATCTTCTGCAAGTCGACAAGCTTGGCGACGCCTTTGCGCGCCAGCCCAAGGAGCGCTCCGAACTGCTCTTCCGAGAACGGCGTCTTTTCCGCCGTTGCCTGAATCTCGACGATATTGCCATTGCCGGTGAGGACGAAATTGGCGTCGGTATCGGCCTGCGAGTCCTCGGCATAATCGAGATCGAGCACGGCCGTGCCCGAGCAGACGCCGCAAGAGATCGCCGCGATATGGTCGCGCAGCGGATCGCCCTCGAACATCTGCCGCGTCTTCATCCAGGTGAGGCAATCGTGCAGCGCGATCCAGGCGCCGGTGATCGAGGCCGTGCGCGTGCCGCCGTCGGCCTGGATGACGTCGCAATCGATGGTGATCTGCCGTTCGCCCATCGCCTTGAGATCGACAACGGAGCGCAGGCTCCTGCCGATCAGGCGCTGGATTTCCACGGTGCGGCCGTTCTGCTTGCCGGCGGAGGCTTCGCGGCGCGTGCGTTCCAGCGTGGCGCGCGGCAGCATGCCGTATTCGGCAGTGACCCAGCCGCGCGCCTGGCCCTTGAGCCACGGCGGCAGGCGGTCTTCCAGCGTCGCGGTGACCAGCACATGGGTATCACCGAATTTCACGAAGCAGGAGCCTTCCGCGTATTTCACTACGCCGCGCTCGAGCGAGATGGCGCGCAGTTCGTCAGGTTGTCGGCGGCTCGGCCGCATGCAGGTCTCCCGGTTCTCAAAGCATGATCCGGAAAAGTGGAAACCGGCTTTCCGAAAAAATCATGCTCCATGAAGATGGCGAAGCGTCTTTTACGTGTTCCGCTGCAATAAGCGCAATGCCGGCCGCAAGCCTGGTCTCGCCGCGTAAAGCCGCATGGGCATAAGCTCGATTGAAACGCGCCCCGATTGCCTTCTGCCGCAGCGAGCCGCTACGCTCCCGGCCGTCCGGCAGGCAGGGAGGTCGCGATGGCTCTAGAAACAACTCAAACATTGGCAAAATTCGCCGCCACGCTCCGTTACGATGACCTTCCGCCGCGGGTCCGCGAGCACACCAAGAACCTTCTGCTCGATGCGCTGGCCTGTGCGGTTTCAGGCTTTCGCGGCGAGGAAACCGGGCAGGTCGCGGCCTTCGCCACGGCGCTGGCGCAGGGCAGCGAGTCGAGCGTGATCGGCGGCGGCCATCTGTCGCTGGCTGGGGCGACGCTGCTCAACGCCTATCTCGTCACCGCAACGACCATGTGCGACGTGCATCGCGCGACCATGACGCATATCACCCCGGAAATCGTGCCGCCGGCGCTGCTGATCGCCGAGCGCGATAGGTTGTCTGGCCGCGATCTTCTGGTCGCTATTGCCGTGGGCTCCGAGGTGACGACGCGGATCGGCATCGGCCTCGATTATCCGGTATTTCGCGCCCGCGGCTGGCACGGCCCGGGCATCATCGGCCCGTTCGGCGCCGCCGCCGCCGTCGGCTCGCTGTTGCGCTTCGATACCGACACGATGGCGCGCGCCTTCGGGCTCGCCGGCAGCCAGGCCGCCGGCACATACGCCGCCTGGGGCACGCCGACGGTGAAATTCCATCAATGCCGCGGCGCTTTGTCGGGCCTGATGGCGGCGCTCCTGGCGCAGCAAAACTTTGTCGCGACGCGCGAATTCCTCACCGCCAAGGATGGCGGGCTCTACCATGCTTACGTCAATGGCGGCCTGCCGGATGCGGTCACCGCCGATCTCGGCACGCGCTTTGAGCTCGAACAGATCGCGCTGCGGCTGTGGCCGTCGGCGACGGTCATTCAGGGCCTCGCCACCGCGATTTTCGATCTCGTCGAACGGCACAAGATCGATCCCGCGCACGTCCGCCGGGTCCGGGTGGCGATGAGCCAGACCGCCTTCGATCTGCATGGCGGCTTTGGCACCTACAAGGCCAAGTTCGAGGCCCTGCTGTCGGCGCATTACACCGCGGCGATCATTTTGCACGACCGGGCGCTGACCTTGGCGCAATTCGAGCCCGAGTGTTACGATAACCCGAAACTGCGCGCTTTCGCCGCGCAGAAGGTCGAGGTCTATGCCGATCCGGCGGTCAAAGGCTCGCAGGCCAAAGTCGACGTTATGATGGACGACGGCGCGACATTCGCGGCCGCTTGCGAGCATCCGCTCGGTTCGTTCGAAAACCCGCTGTCGCGCGGGCAAATCGAGCAGAAATTCCGCACTTATGCCGCGGGCGTACTGTCCAACGCCGATGCCGATGCCGTGGTGAAAGCCGTCGATCGGTTGGAGGACTTCGGCTCGATAAGCACGCTCATGGATTTGTTACGCACCGCTCCGCGTGCGATGGCGGCGGCGGAGTGATAAATTAGCGCGGCAACGGGAGTAAGGGCCCCCTCTTGGCAAGCCACGACTTTCCTATCGGCGTGAACCAGCAGGGCCTGGCCCAGCTCAATGAGCGGTCGCGCGAGATTTTCCGCCTGATCGTCGAGAGCTATCTCGCCACCGGCGAGCCGGTCGGCTCGCGCAATCTGTCGCGCATTCTGCCGATGACTTTGTCGCCCGCCTCGGTGCGCAATGTCATGTCCGATCTCGAACAGCTCGGGCTGGTTTATGCGCCTCACACGTCTGCGGGTCGGCTGCCGACCGAAGTGGGGCTGCGCTTCTTCGTCGATGCGCTGATGCAGATCGGCGACCTCACCGAGCGCGACCGCAAAGCGATCGAGGCCCAGGTCGCGGCTTCCGGCCAATCGAAATCGGTCGAAGGGGTTTTGACGGAGGCCTCCGGGCTGCTCTCGGGCTTGAGCCGCGCCGCCGGCGTTGTGCTCACGTCGAAAGCCAATCCGCGCCTCAAACATATCGAATTCGTCCGGCTCGAGCCGGAACGCGCGCTGGTCATCCTGGTCGGCGATGACGGCCAGGTCGAAAACCGCGTCCTCAATATCCCGATCGGTCTGCCGAGCTCGGCGCTGACCGAGGCGGGGAATTTCCTCAATGCCCGCATCCGCGGCCATACTCTCGACGAGGTCAAAATCGAGATCGAGCGCACGATGAAGGAGAGCAAGGCGCAGCTCGATCAGCTGACGCAAAGGATCGTGGCCGATGGGCTGGCCAGCTGGTCCGGCGGCGATAGCGACGAGCGCAAGCTGATCGTGCGCGGCCAGGCGCATCTCCTCGACGATCTCAAGGCGGTAGCAGACCTCGAGCGGGTCCGGCTTCTGTTCGACGATCTCGAAACCCGCCGCGAGGTGATCGATCTCCTTGGCCGCGCCGAACAGGCCGAGGGCGTCCGCGTCTTCATCGGCTCGGAGAATAAGCTGTTCTCGCTGTCGGGCTCGTCCACCATTGTCGCGCCCTATCACGACGCTTCCGGTCATATCGTCGGCGTGCTCGGCGTGATCGGCCCGACACGGCTCAATTATGCGCGGATCGTGCCGATGGTGGATTACACCGCCCAGGTCGTCAGCAAGCTGCTGGGCGGCTGACGGGCTGGCGGCAACCCGATAAAATCGTAAGCGCGCTCAGCTTATTCGGGTTGAGCGCTTGATTTTTGCTCGCTAAGCCCTGATATCCGGGGCACGAACGAGGCTCCGGCCTTAGACTGGGCGAAGCTTTTATATCCGAACAAGCTTTCTACCAAGCGACAGGATTGAGACATGACGGAACAGACCGCTCGTGCTGCTGAGGACGATGCGGCCGCGCCGCCGGAAGAGTCCGCCGCCGCGCCCGCTCCGACGCCGTCCACAGCGCTCGAACGCGAGCACGCGGAAATGCGGGATCGGCTCCTGCGCACGCTCGCCGAGATGGAAAATCTGCGCAAGCGCACCGACCGCGAGGTCGCGGATTCACGGCTCTACGGCGTGTCGTCGTTTGCCCGCGACATGCTCAATGTCGCCGACAATATGCGCCGCGCGCTCGATGCGGTGCCGCCGGAATTGCGCATGAGCGCCGAAGCAGGCGTCAAGGCGCTGATCGAGGGCGTCGATCTCACCGAGCGCGAATTGCTGAAGGCGCTAGAAAAAAACGGCATCCGGCAATTTTCGCCGCAGGGCGAGAAGTTCGATCCGAACCTGCATCAGGCGATGTTCGAAGTGCCGGATCCGACGGTGCCGGCCGGCAGCGTCGTGCAGGTGGTGCAGCCCGGCTACATGATCGGCGAGCGCATGCTGCGTCCGGCTCTGGTCGGCGTGTCGAAGGGAGGCCCGAGAGTGGCGCCGGTTACCAATGACAACGCCAAAGCCGCGAACTGAACTTCGATAAAGCTATTTCGGATCGATGCTGTCGCGCACGGCGCGCAGGCGATTGAACACCGTCGGCCAGGAATCGGCGCGGGCGATGCCGACCATTTGCAGATAGCCGGACGTTCCAAACCGCAGCCATTGCACGACCATCACATCGGCGCCGGTCTGCCCGTCTTTTGCTTTTGCCAAAGTCTCAAAGCCCTGCTGGCCGCCGATGCGGAGCGGTTCCGCGTCCTGGATCTGCACGTCTTTGATCCCGAGGATCTGCAGAAACGCCGTACGCGCGAAATTGCTCCGGTCCGCAGGCTCCGCCGGACCGCCCGGCATGGCGGCAACGAACAAATGCGCATTCAGCGTCGGCCCGTCCTTGCCTTGGTCTTTGCTCTGATCCTTGCTCTCATCCTTGCCTTGATCTTTGCCGTCCTGGCTCTGGCTTTTGGCTTGAGCCGAAGCCGGATCGGCCGGCGTGTCGGCCAGCGTCAACGCGCGGCCCGGCAAGACTTGATTGATATGGAAGCCGGCCATGTCGCCGATCTTGAACGGCAACAGACTGAGCTGCTCGGCGTCGGGCACGCTGTCGCGCAGGACCAGGGTCGCGAGCGTGTCGCGCACCATCTTGTCCGGATAGGCCGGGTCCTGGTCGGGCACCTGGACGGTAACGAGCGCCGTGAGGTCGCCGGCGGCGACGACCAGGAGCCATTTGCGATAGCGCGCGTTGGTGGTCGTCTGCGTGCCGCTGAGAAGAAAGCCCTTGCCGATATTGAGCTGGATCGGCTCGCGTTTATTGACGTCGACGCCGTCCTTCTTCATCGCGTCCGGCACCATGGACTTGTCGAGCGAGTCAAAGGCTTGCGCCGGCAGCGTGGTGAAAAGGACCGCGGCGTTCTTCTGCGGATCCTCAAAACCCATGAAATTGCGGCTCACCACCATGCCTGTCGGGGGCACGATGCCGACCCGCGAGCCGGTCGGGAAAACCGGATCGGCGGCGAAAGCCGGCGTGACGAGCAGCGTAGCCAGCGTGGCAAGCGCGACAGCGGCGGCAACATAGCGGGCGCCAAAACCAGCGCGACTTTGGGTCGATCGAAGGGGCATCGGATTAGTCCTGAACGGCGAGTATAGCTGGGCGGTGATCTGCGCGGCTGTCCCTAAGCAGGTTGGGCGGCGGCGCGCCGTAGATCAACTGTGTGCGGTTGCGTCACCCGTCGCATGGTCAAATTGATCCGTCCACCCAAAAGTCCACCCTGCATCAGCAAGGTGGATGTGCCGGGATAGATCCGATCGACGCCATGGAACGCGAGCCGGGCCTCGCCACCCAGCACGACCACGTCGCCGGAATTGAGGCGGAAAGAGCGGGTGGGGTCGGAGCGTTTTGGTCCGCCGACCCGAAACAAGCAGGAATCGCCGAGCGAGAGCGACACCACGGGCGCGGCAAAATCGGCTTCGTCGCGATCCTGATGCAGACCCATTTTCGCCGCCGGGCTGTAAAAGTTAATCAGGCAGGCTTCCGGCCCATGAGGGTAGTCGGCAACGTCGTCCCACAAAGCGGCGAGCGGTTCTGGCAGCGGCGGCCAAGGGTGGCTAGTTTCCGGATGCGTCGGCGCATAGCGATAGCCTTTCTCGTCCGACACCCAGCCCAGTGAGCCGCAATTCGACATACGGACCGAGAACGGCCGGCCGGATTTAGGCATGCGGGGCGCAAACAGCGGCGCCGCGGCAAAGACCCGGCGGATGGCGGCGAGCATCGCCGCCTGCGCATCGCGGTAGAGGTAGCCCGGATAGTAGCGTACCCCACCAATATCGAGTGGACGCGTCTTCATCCGGCCTTTACCACGGGCCGGCAATTTGCCGCCCTATCCATCAACATGCGTCAGCCTTTACGTTGGCTTGCCTCACTGTTCACGCACCGAGCTCGGCCGAACTATACGTCAAGGGGACGGACGCGAGCCGGTTAAATACCCGATCGGAGGCCGCTTAACGCCCATTACTGTCTTGCAGGGCGATGGCGCCCTCCTATATGTCCGGAGGGAAATCGCTCTGCGTAGCGGGCTTTAGGACAGTTTCTCAAGCCGCTTACAGGACACCTGGCGCAGGGCAACTAAGTGTCATAAGGGGGTCGGATTTTCGGGCGCCTTCGGGGCCTGCCCGGCCTGCCACTAGAGAGAGGATTTTAGACCATGGCCAAGGTCATCGGTATCGATCTCGGGACCACCAATTCCTGCGTCGCTGTCATGGAAGGCACGACGCCGAAGGTCATCGAGAACGCAGAGGGAATGCGCACCACGCCGTCCATCGTTGCTTTTACGGACGAGGGAGAGCGGCTGGTTGGCCAGCCGGCCAAGCGCCAAGCGGTCACCAATCCGGAGCGCACGATTTTCGCAGTGAAGCGCCTCATCGGCCGCCGCTACGACGATCCGATGGTGGAGAAAGATAAAAAGCTCGTCCCCTATAAGATCGCGCGCGCCTCGAACGGCGACGCCTGGGTCGAGATCGAAGGCAAGACCTATTCGCCTTCGCAGATTTCCGCTTTCATTTTGCAGAAGATGAAAGAGACGGCCGAGGCCTATCTCGGCTCCAAAGTCGATCAGGCCGTTATCACCGTGCCGGCTTACTTCAACGACGCGCAGCGCCAAGCTACCAAGGACGCCGGCAAGATCGCCGGCCTCGAAGTCTTACGCATCATCAACGAGCCGACCGCGGCTGCGTTGGCCTACGGTCTCGACAAGAGCAAGACCGGCATGATCGCGGTCTATGACCTCGGCGGCGGCACGTTCGATATTTCCATTCTCGAAATCGGCGACGGCGTGTTCGAGGTGAAGTCGACCAACGGCGACACCTTCCTCGGCGGCGAAGATTTCGACATGCGGCTGGTCAATTATCTGGCCGACGAATTCCAGAAGGAGCAGGGCATCGACCTGCGCCGCGACAAGCTCGCGCTGCAGCGCCTCAAGGAATCCGCCGAGAAGGCCAAGATCGAGTTGTCGTCGACGACGCAGACCGAAATCAATCTGCCGTTCATCACCGCGGACGCGTCCGGCCCGAAGCATCTGACCATGAAACTCACCCGCGCCAAGTTCGAGGCGCTGGTCGACGATCTGGTGCAGAAGACCATCGAGCCGTGCCGTCAAGCGCTCAAGGACGCCGGCCTCTCCGCGGCCGAGATCAACGAAGTCGTTCTGGTCGGCGGCATGACGCGCATGCCGAAGGTCCAGGAAGTCGTGAAGCAATTGTTCGGCAAGGAGCCGCATAAGGGCGTGAATCCTGACGAAGTCGTCGCCGTCGGCGCGGCCATTCAGGCCGGCGTGCTGCAAGGCGACGTCAAGGACGTGCTGTTGCTCGATGTGACGCCGCTGTCGCTCGGCATCGAGACGCTGGGTGGCGTGTTCACCCGCCTGATCGATCGCAACACCACGATCCCGACCAAGAAGAGCCAGGTGTTCTCCACGGCCGAAGACGGCCAGACTGCGGTGACGATCCGCGTGTTCCAGGGCGAGCGCGAAATGGCGGCCGACAACAAGATGCTCGGCCAGTTTGATCTGGTCGGCCTTCCGCCGGCGCCGCGCGGCATCCCGCAAGTCGAGGTCACTTTCGACATCGACGCCAACGGCATCGTCAACGTGTCGGCGAAGGACAAAGGCACCGGCAAGGAGCAGCAGATCCGCATCCAAGCCTCGGGCGGCCTGTCCGAGAGCGACATTCAGAAGATGGTCAAGGACGCCGAGGCGCACGCCGAGGAAGACAAAAAGCGCAAGGCCGAGGTCGAGGCGAAGAACCACGCCGAGGCTTTGGTCCACGCTACCGAGAAAACGCTCGCCGAGCACGGCTCGAAAGTCGGCGAAGGCGAGCGCCGCGCCATCGAGAACGCCATGGCGGATCTGAAGGAAGCCTTGAAGGGCAATGATGCCGAGGCGATCTCGGCCAAGACCAATGCGCTGGCGCAAGCGTCGATGAAGCTCGGCGAAGCGATGTATAAGCAATCCGAGCAGCAGCCGGGCGGTGACGCCCAAGGCTCCGGTGCGCAAGGCCCCGGCGCGGAAGGCAAGAAAGAAGACGTCGTCGACGCCGAGTTCACGGAAGTCGACGACGACAAGAAGAACAAGAAATCTGCTTAAAAGCAGCGAGGCGCTTGATGCCGTTGCCGCTTGTCAGAATGGCACCCCCGCATCGAGACGGGGGTGCTTTTTCACCGGCAAGCCCCAAAATCCGGGCTCTTGAACGGGTTTTGGGCAGGTTATCGGGTGAGATGTGATGGCCAAGCGCTGCTATTACGAATCGCTTTCGATCGAACGCACGGCGACCGAAGTCGATATCAAGTCGGCGTTTCGCAAACATGCGATGCAGTGCCACCCGGATCGCAATCCGGGCGATAAAGGCGCCGAGCATCGCTTCAAGGAAATCAACGAGGCTTACGAAGTCCTCAAAGACCCGGACAAGCGCGCCGCCTATGACCGTTTCGGCCACGCCGCCTTCGAGCACGGCATGGGCGGCAATGGCGCGGCAGGGTTCGGCGCCGAGTTCGGCACGACATTCTCCGATCTGTTCGAGGGCATATTCGGCATGTCGGGCGCCGGGCGCGGCCGCGGCTCCGGCCGCGAGCGCGGCGCCGATTTGCGCTACAACATGGAGATCTCGCTGCACGAAGCCTATGTCGGCAAGAACGCGCAAATCCGCATTCCGACATCGGTGACATGCGAGGCATGTTCCGGCTCCGGCGCCAAGGCCGGCACCAAGCCGAACGTCTGTTCGATGTGCGGCGGTCAGGGCCGCGTTCGCCACGCCCAGGGCTTCTTCACGCTCGAGCGCACCTGCCCGAATTGCCACGGCCGCGGCCAGTCGATCGACAGTCCCTGCGCCTCATGCGCGGGCTCCGGCCGCGTCACGCGCGAGCGCACGCTGTCGGTCAACATCCCGCCGGGCGTCGAGGACGGCACGCGCATTCGTCTCGCCGGCGAGGGCGAGGCCGGCGTGCGCGGCGGCCCGCCGGGCGATCTCTATATTTTCCTGTCGATGGCCGCGCATCCGTTCTTCCAGCGCGAGGGCGCCGACCTGCATTGCCGCGTTCCGGTGTCGATGGTGACGGCGGCAATGGGCGGCGATATCGAAGTGCCGACCATCGACGGCGGCAACACCAGGGTGAAAGTTCCCGAAGGCACGCAGTCCGGCCGCAGATTCCGGCTGCAGTCCAAAGGTATGCCGGTATTGCGGCAGCGGCAGCACGGCGACATGTATGTGCAGGTCGTCGTTGAGACGCCGCAGAAGCTGACCAAGAAGCAGCGCGAGCTGTTGGCGGAGTTCGATCGGCTGTCGTCGGTCGAGACGCAGCCGGAATCCTCGGGCTTCCTCGGCAAGGTCAAGGAGTTCCTTGACGGACTGGGCGGCCGCGCTGGCTCCATTTAGGCCTCTCCGCCGGGGCCGTATGGCCTTTGTCACCCAAATGTTTTAAAAGCGGCAAGATTCTGACGTGTGAATTGTCGCTTGGATTGCCAGTTGGTTTGTCATGTCGCTGCCGGCCCTGCAAAAATTCGAACGCAAGATCGAGCGCCAGCTGCGGCTTCTCGAAGTCGGCAAGACAATTATCGAGCGCAAGATCGAGCGCCAGTTCCGGCTGTTCGAACAGCATCGCGACGACCTCGGCAAGAAACTTAGCGCACAAATCGAAAAGACCATCGAGCAGCGCATCAGGCAGTTCGAGCGCAAGAACGGCATCCGGCTTGACGACGAGGTGCGCTTCTTCCGCTCCTGGATCGAGCGCCCGCTGTCGACCGGTGCGGTGGCGCCGTCGAGCAAGATCCTCGCGCGCGCCATGGCGCGCTATGTCGATCCGAACAGTTCCGGGCCGGTGGTCGAATTGGGGCCGGGCACCGGGCCGGTCACGGAAGCCTTGGTAGAGGCCGGCGTCGATCCCGCGCGCCTGGTGCTGGTCGAATTCAATCCGACCTTCTGCCGGCTCTTGCACGCACGCTATCCGGAAGCGACGCTGGTGCAGGGCGATGCTTACAGCATGCGAAGGCTTTTGGAAGCGCTGTTGCTGGAACCCGCCGCCGCAGTTGTTTCCGGCCTGCCGCTAATGACCAAGCCGATCAAGATGCGGCTGCGGCTCGTCCGCGACGCTTTCGAACTGATGCTGCCCGGAGCGCCATTCGTGCAATTCACCTATTCGGTGGCCTCGCCGGTGCCGACGCGGCTGAAAGGCTTTACGGCGGAACCCTCCGAGCGCATCTGGATGAACCTGCCGCCGGCGCGCGTTTGGGTGTATCGGAAGGCGTAACGCTTTCGTCCTCACGCGCAACCGCAATGCCCGTCCCGAAAATCCTGATCATTCCAGGTTCGCTGCGCACGGGCTCGCATAATGCGCGGCTGGCGGCGCTCGCGGCCAAGGAGCTGACGCTCTTGGAGGCCGAGGTCACGCGCATCTCGCTCGAAGATTACACGCTGCCGCTATTCGACGCCGACCTCGCGTCGTCGTCGGGATTGCCTGCGGCGGCGGTGCAGCTCAAGCGCATGCTGCTGGCGCATCAGGGCGTCTTCATCAGCAGCCCGGAATACAGCGCCTCGGTGACGCCCCTGATCAAGAACACGATCGATTGGATTTCGCGCGTGCGCGATCCCGGCGAGCCGGCCTATGCGGCGTTCAAGGGCCGCGTCTTCGCCATCGGTGCCGCCGCCAATAGCGGGCTCGGCGGCGTGCGCTCGCTGATGGCGCTGCGACAAATTCTCGAACTCGGTTGCGGTGCGCTCGTGATCCCTGAGCAGATCGCCGTGCCGCGCGCCGAACAGGCTTTCGACGAGATGGACAATCTCAAGGACGACAGTCTTGCCACGGCGCTGAAAGCTGCTATGCGCAGGCTCGTCGAACTCGCGAGCGTGATGAACTAATCTCACGCGGGATCAAGGATCGAGCGATGCAGCTGGAGCCCCGCGACCGCCTGATCGTCGCGCTCGACCTGTCGACCGTCGAGGAAGCGGAGGCCGTGGTGGCGCGGCTTGGCGATGCGGTGTCGTTCTACAAGATCGGCTACCAGCTTGCGCTCGCCGGCGGACTGTCCTACGCCTCGGCTCTGCTCGGCGCCGGTAAGAAATTGTTCGTCGACATGAAGCTGCACGATATCGGCAATACCGTCGCGTCGGGCGTCAAAAGCGTGTCGCGCACCGGCGCGACTTTCCTCACCGTGCACGCCTATCCGCAAACGATGAAGGCCGCGGTCCAGGCGCGGGAAGGCGCTTTGCGCATTCTCGCCGTCACCGTGCTGACGTCCTATGACGATGCCGATCTCAAGGCCGCAGGTTACAGCACATCCGTGCGCGATCTCGTTGCCCAGCGCGCCAAACAAGCGCTCGACAGCGGCGTCGACGGACTGGTCTGCTCGCCCGAAGAGGTGGCAAATCTGCGCGTGATTGTCGGTGACAAGCTCGCGCTGGTGACACCCGGCATTCGCCCAGCCGGCGCCGACGCCGGCGACCAGAAGCGGATCGCGACGCCGTCCGCTGCGATCGCGGCCGGCGCGGATTATCTTGTGGTCGGCCGGCCGATCGTCGCGGCCGCCGATCCGCGGGCCGCGGCCAAGGCGATCGTCGCTGAAATCGCGGCCGCCGCTGCCCGCTAGGCGGTCTCGATTCACGCGGCGAAGCCGTGCCAAAATGATCGAGATCACTGGGACAAGCCCAGTGAAACAGGGATGAGGGAGCGCGCCATGCCCAAGGAAATGCCCAAGGGTTATTGGCTACCGCAGATCGATGTCAGCAATCCGGAGGGCTATCAGGCCTATATGGCGGCGACGCCCCCCGCCCACGAAAAATATCGCGGCATTGCGCTGGCGCGCGGCGGCAAAAGCGAACTGGTCGAAGGCCGCATCCGCTCGCGCACCGTCATCCGCGAATTTCCCGACTATGCCACCGCACTCGCCTGCTACCGCTCGGAGGAATATCAGCGCGCGCGTCCGCTGCGGCTTGCGCATTCGACCTGCGATTTCCTCATCGCCGAGGGCTATGACGGCGTGCAACCGCCGGTGTCGGATTCACCCCCGCCGCCTGCGGCAAGAAAAGGCTATTGGATCGGCCACGTCGATGTCACCGATCCGGAAGGCTACAAAGCCTATATGGTCGCCGACATGGTGCCGTTCGGCAAATTCGGCGGCCGCTTCCTGGTTCGCGGCGGCGCCCGCGAAGTCACGGAAGGGAATGTCCGCAGCCGCACCGTGGTGATCGAATTTCCGAGCTACGAGACGGCGCTCGCCTGCTACCGTTCGCCCGATTATCAGGCGGCCAAGAAGCTGCGCGACGGCAGATCCGAGGCCGATCTCGTTGTCGTCGAAGGCTACGACGGTCCGAAGTTCTAGTTCTCGCACCCGGAATTGGCCGCCCTCCTCCTCGTTTCAGGGGGAGGATAAGAACTGTGCTATACCGCGTAGAACGGCCATAAGCGTTGAGAAGGCGTAAGATGCCTGCCCCCAATTCCGATATGCGCGTAGTCATCGCCGGCGCCGGCGGGCGCATGGGCCGCGCGCTGATCCATGCCGTCACCGCGACCGAGGGTCTTGCGCTTGGCGGCGCGGTCGAAGCTTCAAGCTCCGCCGTGATCGGCCGCGATTCCGGCGAATTGGCCGGCCTCGGCCCAAACGGCATCAAGGTCACGAGCGACGTCGCGGCGGCTCTGAAGGACGCTGACGGCGTGATCGAATTCACCATCCCCGCGGCGACGCTTGCGCTTGCCGAACTCACGGCAGCCGCCGGCAAGGTTCATATCATCGGCACCACCGGCCATTCCGCGGCAGAGGAAGCCGCGATTGCAAAGGCCGCGAGCGGCGCGGCCATCGTGAAATCCGGCAACATGTCGCTCGGCCTCAATCTTCTTGTCGCGCTGACCAAGCGCGTGGCGAAGACGCTTAACGACGATTACGACATCGAGATCGTCGAAATGCATCACAACAAGAAGATCGACGCGCCGTCGGGCACGGCCTTGATGCTCGGCCGCGCGGCGGCGGAAGGCCGCGGCATCAATCTTGCCCAACATTCGGCGCGCGGCCGCGACGGCGTCACCGGCGCGCGCAATTCCGGCGATATCGGTTTCGCCTCGCTACGCGGCGGCACCGTGGTCGGCGAGCATTCGGTAGTCTTCGCCGGGCCCGCCGAGCGCGTCGAGCTGACGCACCGCGCCGAGGACCGCATGATCTTTGCCCGCGGCGCGCTGCACGCGGCTTTGTGGGCGCGCGGCAAGAAGCCCGGGCTTTATACGATGGCGGACGTGCTGGGCTTGGCAGATATTTAAGGCGCGCTGGTTGTGACCATGGGTGACGGCAGAAGCGAACGCATTCGAAACCTGCTCGCGGATTTGGTCGGCTTCAACACGGTGAGCGACCGTTCGAACCTTGCGCTGATGGCCTATATCGAAAAGTATCTGGAGTCGTTCGGCCTGACTGGCCGGAAACTTATCGATGACACCGGGCAAAAAGCATCCTTGTGGGTAACGATCGGGCCTGCGAACACGCCAGGCATCGTGCTCTCCGGCCATACCGACGTGGTGCCGGTGGAGCGTCAGCCTTGGACCAGCGATCCTTTCAAGATGGTCGAGCGCCACGGCCGCTATTACGGCCGCGGCACGACCGACATGAAGGGCTTTGTCGCAGTGTGCCTCGCCATGGTGCCGGAGATCCACAGCGCCGATCTGAAAATGCCGATCCATCTCGCCATTTCCTACGACGAGGAAGTCGGCTGCATCGGCGTGCGTCCGATGTTGCGCGAGATCAGTCAGGCCACGGTCAAGCCGCTCGGCTGCTTTGTCGGCGAGCCGACGCAGATGCAGATCATCATCGGCCACAAAGGCAAGCACGGCGTGCGCGCCACGTTTCGCGGCAAGTCCTGTCACTCCTCGCTGGCGCCGGACGGTGTTAATGCCGTGGAATATGCCGCGGACCTGATTACGGAGGTGCGCCGCCGCGCCACCCAACTGGCAAAACAGGGGCAGCGCGATGAGATGTACGACGTCGCCTACACGACGCTGCTCACGAGTGTGGCGCAGGGCGGCACCGCGCTGAACATCGTGCCCGACGAATGCGCGCTGGAATTCGAGGCTCGCGGTCTGGGCGCCAACGAATCGAAAGAAGTGACCGACGCAATCGTCGCCTGGGCCAAGGCCGAGATCGAACCGGCCATGCGCAAGTCCGACCCAAGCTGCGGCATCGATTTCGAGGAAATTTTGGAATATCCGGCGCTCGACATGAAAGCCGACCACCCGCTGGTCGGTCTCGCGAAGCTTCTCGCCGGCCGCAACAGCCACGGCAAAGTCAGCTTCGGCACCGAAGCGAGCCTGTTCGTGAGCATGGCCGATATCCCGAGCATCGTCATCGGGCCGGGCTCGATCGAGCAAGCGCACAAGCCGGACGAGTTTGTGGAAATCTCGGAGCTAGCGAAATGCGCCGGCTTCATTGAACGGCTGATCGCGCATTGTTCGAAAAGCAACGGCTTGGCCGCGTCCGGCGTCGCGGGCTAGAGGCTGCGGACTATCCCGCCAGCAGCGACGCGCCCGTCATCTCCTTGGGCTTCGGCAATTCCATCAGCTCAAGCAGCGTCGGCGCCAGGTCGGCGAGGCGGCCTTGCGCCACCAGCCCGCGATTGCGGCCGCCGAACAGCAAGAGCGGCACCGGATTGGTCGTGTGCGCGGTGTGCGGCCCGCCGGTTTCCGGATCGCGCATCATTTCGCAATTGCCGTGATCGGCGGTGACGAGCAGCGCACCGCCGGCTTTGTCGATGGCATCGGCGATGCGGCCCAGCTCGGTATCGACCGTCTCCACCGCCTTGATCGCGGCCGGCAGGCTGCCGGTATGGCCGACCATGTCGGGATTGGCGAAGTTGAGGACAATCAGATCGTATTTGCCGGAATTGATCGCGCCGACGGCTTTGTCGGTCAGCTCCGGCGCCGACATTTCCGGCTGCAGGTCGTAGGTCGCGACTTTCGGCGACGGCACCATGATGCGGTCTTCGCCCAAATAGGGCTCTTCGCGGCCGCCGTTCAAAAAATACGTCACGTGCGGATATTTTTCCGTCTCCGCCATGCGCAATTGGGTGCGGCCGGCCTGCGCGACCACTTCGCCAAGGATGTTGGCGAAGGTCTGCGGCGGGAAGATCGTTGCCATGAGCTTGTCGAGTTCGTCGCTATACTGCGTCATGCCGACGACGGCGGCGAATCTCACCACGCGCTTGCGGCCAAAACCTTTGAAATCCGGCTCGAGCATGGCGCCGAGAATCTCGCGGACGCGATCGGCGCGGAAGTTGAAGCAGAGCACGCCGTCGCCGTCCTTCATGCCGCGATAATCGCCGACCACGGCGGGCACGATGAACTCGTCGAATTTCTTATTGGCATAGGCGTCGGCGATAACGGCGGGCGCATCGGCAAAGCGCGGCGCATCGGTTTCGACAATGGCGTTATAGGCTTTCTCGACGCGGTCCCAGCGCTTGTCGCGGTCCATCGCGAAATAGCGCCCGCAGACGCTGGCGACTTTGACGGATGGCGGCAGCATACCGAGAAAACGTTTTAAATAATCGCCGGCGGCTTGCGGCGGCGTATCGCGGCCGTCGGTCAGTACATGAACGAGCGTCGGCACACAGGCCTCATCGAGAATTTTTGCCAAAGCCGCTGCCTGATCCTGATGCGAATGCACGCCGCCCGGCGAGACGAGGCCGAGCAGGTGGCAGGCGCCGCCGCTTGCTTTGAGCTTCTTGATCAGATCGGTGAGCGCCGGCGCAGTCCTGATCTCGCCGTCGGCGATCGCCGTCGCGATGCGCGGCAGATCCTGCATCGCCACGCGGCCGGCGCCGATATTGAGATGGCCGACCTCCGAGTTGCCCATCTGCCCGTCGGGCAGGCCGACGTCCTTGCCGGAGGTGCGCAGGAAACCGTGCGGCCCGTTCTGCCACAGCCGGTCGAAGACCGGCGTCTTGGCCTGGCGGATGGCGTTGTCGGCACGCTCTTCGCGCCAGCCCCAGCCGTCGAGAATAACAAGCATCACCGGCCGCCGACGCTGCATTTTCACTATCCCCTATTTGCGATGACGAAGCGGTATCGCGAATTGCGGCGCAGGCGTCAATCCGAGCGTTATTTCGCGTGCGAAATCTCTATTAAGATTTTCGATTCAATGCAGTCAAATAAGGTAAAATTCTGATTCACATTGAATCTATCGCGCTGAAATGGTTTTAAACTCGCCGATGTGGCGGGCGGCTGTTTTCACGATTTTGATTTTGTTCGTGGCGAATGCGCCGGCGCGCGCGGTCGAGCGACCGCCGCAATTCGTCGAAATCGCATTCGATAATTGCACCGAGCTCGAACGCTGGAAAGAGCTCACCGCATTCGCCGCCGCGATGAACCAAGACGGCGACCGGCTACATTTCACCTTCTTCGTCAGCGGCATCAATTTCATCGCCGACAGCAATCGCAATCTCTACGAAGCTCCGGGACAGCCGCGCGGCGCATCGCGCATCGGTTTCGGCGGCACCGCCGACGACGTGCGGCAGCGCGTCGATTACATCAATGCGCTTTATCGCAGCGGCCATGAGATCGGCTCGCACGCGGTCGGCCATTTCAGCGGCCGCGGCTGGTCGGCCGGCGATTGGGCGCGGGAATTGCATTCGTTCCACGACATTCTCGCCGATGTCGGCCCGAACAACGGTCTGGGCGAAGAGGTGAAATTCGCCTTCCCGAGTTCTGAGGTGGCGGGCTTTCGCGCGCCCTATCTCGACAAAAGCCCGGGTCTCTACACGGCGCTCAAGGACAACGGTTTCCGTTACGATACTTCAAGCGACAGCAACGAGGATGCCTGGCCCGACAAGGTCAACGGCCTGTGGCGCTTCAATCTGGCGGATATCGAGCTGCACAACAGCGGCAAGCGTCTGTTGTCCATGGACTACAATTTCTTCGTGGCGCAGTCGCACGGTACGGTCGTGTCCAGCCGGCACGAATTTTTCAAAGAGCAAATGCTGCAGACCTATCTCGATTATTTCAAAGCCAATTACACCGGCGACCGCGCGCCGCTCGATATCGGCCATCATTTCTTCGATTATCAGGCCGGCGCTTACCGGGAGGCGCTCCTGGAATTCGCGCAAACCGTCTGCGGCCTGCCGGAAGTCCGCTGCACGACCTATTCCGCGCTTGCGGACTTTCTCGAGCGGCAAGATCCGGCGACGCTTGCCGCCTATCGCAGCGGCGATTTCCCGCATGCCGCCGACCCGTTTGCCATCGCCAGCCTGTGGACGCTCCGCGGCCGCTTGGATTAACCGTGACCAGCCGCGCCGCGGCTCAAAATTTCACGCCGCCGCTCCAACCTGTCCGGCTTCCCAGCCGAGCATCGCTCGCTTGCGGGTCAGGCCCCAGTGATAGCCGGTGAGATCGCCGGCTTTGCCGATGACGCGGTGACACGGCACCACGAACGAGACCGGATTCTTGCCGACCGCGGCGCCGACGGCGCGCGCCGCTTTCGGCTTATGGATCTTGGCGGCGAGGTTGGAATAAGTCGTGGCGCGCCCCATCGGGATTTTCAAGAGCGCGTCCCAGACGCGGACCTCGAAATCGGTGCCGATCAGCACGACGCGGAGCGGCTCGCTCGGCCGCCAGCACGCCGGATCGAAAATGCGCCGCGCGATCGGCGCGGTCGTGGCCGCGTCTTCGATGTAACTGGCCTTGACCCAGCGCCGCTTCATGTCGGCAAGCGCCGCGCTCTCCTCGCCTGGATCAGCGAAGGCGAGCCCGGCTAGCCCCCGGTCGGTCGCCATGACCAGCGCATTACCGAAGGTCGAGGGGTGGAAGCTATAGCGGATCGTCAGTCCCTCGCCGCCGGACTTCCATTCGCCGGGCGACATCGCCTCATGCGTCACGAACAGATCGTGCAGGCGGCCGGGGCCAGACAGGCCGACCTCATAGGTGGCGTCGAGCACGCTTGCCGAATCGCGCAGCAATTGCCGCGCGCCGTCGAGCGTCAGCGCCTGCAGGAACGCCTTGGGCGTCAGCCCGGCCCAGCGGCGGAACAGGTGATGCAGTTCGGTAGGCGTCACGCCGGCGGCCTCGGCGATAGCCTCGATTTCGGGCTGCTCGCGCCAATGGCCGCGGATATGGCCGATGGCGCGGCGCACCACCTCGTAATCGGCGGCGGCCTCGGCAAAGGGTCCGGAACTGAATGCAGGATCGGGTAAGCGATCGGGTGACAACATGGGTGCCTCCATCATCTGCTCCCGATCTACGGGGTAAGCACCCGTCAAACCACCCGTTTTCTGTCTATTCGAGCACCGTCCGCGTCGGACCGCGCTTGGCCTCGCTGATCGCATGGGTCAGTGCATGGGCGAAACTCGCCTTTTCGGCCGGGCCGAGGAAGGCTGCGATCGGTAGCCGCCGGCCGCGTGACACCAGGAACAGCCGCTCGATGCCGAATTCCTCGTGTACGATACGGTCGAGCTTCACCCAGAGCGGGTTGAGCGTCCATTCGCGCACCCGGCCGCGATGGCTCACCTGGCGCACCGTCAGTTCGGTGGCGGTGACCGTCACTTCCTCATAGGCGCGGGCGGTGCGGTAATTGGCGCGGAACGCCAGATAGACCAGCAGCACGTCGAGGCCGAAAAAGCCGAAGACCGGCCAGGCGCCGAGCATCACAAAGAACACGCCGGACGCGAAGCTCAAACCGCCGATACAGAGCATGAAAATGAGAAAGCCGGTGGGCCCGAGCGAACGGTGCGGCGTGAGCACGGCCGAGAAGATTTGGGCATCCGCCGAACTAGTGGTGGCCGAACTATCGGTGCCGCGATTGTCCGCGCTGTTGTCGCTCGTCATGCCGCTCATTATACAAAAATGATGGCGCGAAAAACCAGCAAGACGGCGAAGAAGAGCAAGGTGCGGAAAATCACCAAGCAAAGCCAGCAGGCCGCCCGGCTGAAGCCGGCAAAGGCGCAAAAGAAGCCCGATGCCAAGGCTGCGCACGGTGAACTGCCGCAATGGACCAAGGCCGAAATTGAGGAAGCGTTCCGCCGTTTCGCCGCCGCCAATCCGGAGCCGCGCGGAGAACTGCAGCACGTCAATCCGTTCACGCTCCTGGTCGCCGTCGTGCTCTCGGCGCAGGCGACCGATGCCGGCGTCAACAAGGCGACGCCGGCTCTGTTCAAGCTCGCCGATACGCCGGAGAAGATGGTCAAGCTCGGCGAGGACCGCGTGCGCGGCCTGATCAAGACCATCGGGCTCTATCGCACCAAGGCGAAGAACGTGATCGCGCTGTCGCGCATGCTGGTCGAACAGCACGGCGGCAAGGTTCCGCACGATCGCGAGGCGCTCGAAGCGCTCCCCGGCGTCGGACGCAAGACCGCAAATGTCGTCCTCAATATCGCCTTCGGCGAGCCGACGATCGCGGTGGACACGCATATTTTCCGCATCGGCAACCGCACCGGGCTTGCGGTCGGCAAGACGCCGCTCGACGTCGAAATGAAGCTTTTGCAGATCGTGCCTGAGAAATACCGGCTGCACGCGCATCACTGGCTTATTCTGCACGGCCGCTATGTGTGTCTGGCGCGCCGCCCGTTGTGCGAGAAATGCATCATCGCCGATCTGTGCAAATGGCCGGGCAAAACCGTCAATTCGCCGGCCACTTTACCTGCTGCCGGCGCAGATAAATAACCAGCGCGACGCCGGCATTGGCGACGACGAGCGTCGCTGGAAACACGCAAGTCGCCACCGAAATGCTGTCGAGCGCGAAGAACGACGGAATGAATTTCAAGCTGTTGAGCACGAACATGCTGACGCTGTCGCTCTGCGGCCGCACCCAGGCTTTGGTCACCGTCGGGCCGAAGCCGAGCACATTGACGAGGGCCGCAAGCGACGACGAGATCGCCGGCGCGTGGCGGATCAGGAGATCGCGCGGTGTCCCGCTCAGCGCGACGGCGATGAGGTCCGGGTTCCGCGACCACAGATAAAACGCGAAGACGACGATGGCCGCGGCGAGAAACGCCCACTCGTACCAGGGAAACGTCCGCTCGCCGCGCCAGAAGCTCATCAGGCACAACAAGAAACAAACGATGGTCGTGATCGCCATGACCCAGCTTCCGGGACCCGCCTTTTGGTCGAGCTGGACCAGATAGCCGGTGCCGGTGAGCAAGCCGAAAATCAGCCATGACAGCGGATGCGGCCGTGCCTCGCCGCGCAGGCTCTTCCAGACATAGATCCCATAAGCAATGACGGCGATGAGGACGGCGAGCGCACCCATGACGTCCTTCAACGACACCGCAAAATTCACGCCGCCGCTCCCCGAAGAATTCGCCGGTAAATCCATTCGCCGTTGGACAAATCATTTTATCCACCGCCGCATTGCACTGCGAAATAACAGTGATTTCGTCAAATCTGTTCGTCTTCAGATCAATCTTGGGCAACCGATCCACTGAGTTATCCCCAGATGCCACGCGCCATTGGGCAGGCGTGCTTTAACTTGCACCCTGAAATCGCAGCGATATCCTCAACCCCAGATCAGTCGCGTTTGGTTCTGCCGAATGTGACGATCCCCAAGATCGGGTCCGCCTGGGCGTGTAGCCGCTACCAGCGCCGCGCTACGTGGTAGATTTGATCCTGGTTCCCAGCCGCGGGTAGCAGCGCTAGGAACGTGACGGGCGGGCGCAAGCTCGCCCGTCATGATTCTGGCCTCTATTTTCTCATCGGTCATGAGCGGTTCTCGCAATTGACCGCTGCCGCGCTTTCCGGCGATAGAAATGCATGGGACGATTCATCAGCCGCCGCCAGTTCGTCATCGAATGGGGCCACTGCGATCCCGCCGGCATCGTCTTCAACGCGCGGTTTTTCGAATTCTTCGATTGGAGCACGTGGAGCATGTTCGAGCGCGCGCTCGGCGTGAAGGCGCATGAATGGCCGTCGATCTATGGCGTCGTCGGCATCCCTTTGGTCGATTCCGGCGCGCGCTTCATCGCGCCAGCGCGCTTCGGCGATGTCGTGGAGATCGTCTCGCAGGTGACGGAATTTCGCCGCTCGAGTTTTGACGTCATCCACACGCTCACCGCGCGCGGTGCGACCGCCGTCGAGGGCCGCGAGACCCGCGTCTGGGCCGGCCGCGATCCGGCGGATCCGGACAAGATCAAATCGAAGCCGATCCCGCCGGAACTCATCGCGCGCTTTCAGGCGTGAATGCGCGACTTCGGCTGTCGCCGCCAGGGTTTTTGTGCGGTTTTTTGATGACGGTCGTCTCGCGACGTCCGCATGGAACTTACGCTTTTCGATCCTTGCCAGACCGCCCATTTTGAGAGAGTTCTGAGGGCAAATAAAATTGACATAGGGAGGATGCCACGATGGACGTCGTTCGTCTTGGTCCTGGCTTTGCCGCGCAAGTGCGCGGCGTCACGCTTGCAGACGTCGCCAACGACGATGCCGCCTATAAAGAGGTGCGTGCCGCTTTCGAGCAGCATTCGGTTCTGGTGTTTCGCGATCAGGATGTCAGCGACGAGAGCCAGCTCGCTTTTTCACGCCGCTTCGGTCCGCCGGAAGTGACCAAAGTCGGCTCGCTCGGCACCGGCACGCATTTTGTGATCCTCACCACCATCGACAAAGACGGCAAAGTGGTGCCGCCGGATCACCGCTATGCCATGCGCAACAAGGCCAATCAGCTCTGGCACACCGACAGTTCGTTCAAGTCGACGCCGGCGCTGACCTCTATTCTGTCTGCGCGCGTCATTCCGGCGAATGGCGGCGAGACCGAATTCGCCTCGACGCGGCTCGCTTTTGAGCGGCTGGAATCGGCGCTGCAAACCAAGCTGGAGAATTCGTTCGCCTGGCATCACTACGGCCATTCGCGCAGCAAGATCGCAACCGGTCTCGCCACCGACGACGAGCTCGCGGCGCTGCCGCCGCAATGCTGGCGCATGGTGTGGAAGAATCCGGTCAATGGCCGCAGCGCCCTCTACCTCGCCTCGCATGCTTATGCCGTCGAAGGCATGGAGCCCAAGGACGGCGAAAAGCTGATCAACGAGTTGACCGCGCAAGCCACCGCGCTCGGCACCCGATACACCCATGCGTGGCGGGCCGGCGACGTCGTCATGTGGGACAACCGTGCCACCATGCATCGCGGCCGGCCGTGGCCAGCGCATGAAGCGCGCCACATGGTGCGCACGACGATCCAGGCGACGGCGGCCGACGGCCTTGAAGGGATGCGGCCGCCGCAGCAGGTGGCGGCCGAATAACCGTCGCGACGCCACGCTCAAGAGACTTGCCGCAGAAAGGTGCGCTCCTCCGCGAGGATGAAGCGCTCTTTCTGCGCCTGTGCGAAGTTTGCCGCGCCGTCGCCGTCGCGCAGCAACCGTGACCGATAGTCTTCGTAGGCCGCGAGGCTGTCGAACGAGATCAAGCCAAAGGCAATGTTGTTGCTGCCCTCATGCGGCATCCAATAGCCGACGACGTTGCCGCCGCATCTCGGAATGATGTCGAGCCAGCGGCGCGCATAGTTCTCAAAGCCGTCGCGTTTGTAGGGATCGAGCTGATAGCGAATGAAGACGGTGCGGTCATTGGGCGCTCTTAATTGCGAGCCGGCATTGTAGCGGCCGGCGCCCCCCTGACGGTTCGGCGCCTGCCGTAATGTGAGCTTTTTGCGCTGGCTATTCCGCCGCCATCGCCTTGCCGGGTTCTTTCTGGGCCTGCCGCGCCTCGCGCTCCATCTCGCGGCGGATGTGCACGGCCTGCATGGTGCTGTCGAGCGCCACGTCGGCCGCCGTGACGATCTCGCCCGCCGCGACGTCGCGCAGAACCTTGACGTGATGCGCGAGCCCGATCGGCAGCGCATTGCGCTCGAGGCTCTTCGCCGCCGGAATGAGCTTGGCATAGACCGTGTAGCCGCCTTCGCCGTCGAGCGTCTCGCCGGCTTTGAGCGCGCGCTTGGCGACCGCCGCCGCGTCGCCGCGCCAGGCCCGGCAGGTTCCGGTCGGCTCGCCGCGTAGCGCCACATTGAGCACCGAGATCGACAGTTCCAGCCCGATCAGATGAAACGGCTTGTACATCGCCGCATAGCGCCCGGTGGCATCGGTCGGCAAGCCATATTGCTTGAAGCAGGCCGCGGCGTAATCGCTGTTGGCCTTGAACACGACATAGACGCCCCAGCGCAGGTCGCGCGCCACCGGTGAGCCGTCGCGTTGCAGCGACGACACCACCTCGACCATGCCGTCGCCGTCGAGCACGCCGCCGAGAGGTTTAGGCCGCAATATGCGCGCCAGATCGTCGGCGCCGCAGGGCGGAAAGTGCAAGCCGTCCTGCGGCACATCGAGCGCGCAGGCATTGGCGACCGCGGCCATCTCGATTGCCGACTTGGTGCCGTCGAGAAACGAGTTGAACATCTGCGAATTCATGCCGGCCGCTTTGGCTTCGGCGGCGGTGAGGCCATAGTGCTGCCACACGCCGTCCGGCGTCACGGTGTGATAGGCCGGCAGATATTTTGTGCCCTTACCCGCGGCCGCGACTTCGAAGCCCGAGGAGCGCGCCCAATCCACCATTTCAGAAATCAGCGCCGGCTGATCGCCATAGGCCATGGAATAGATCACGCTGGCCGCGCGCGCCTTGCGCGCAAGCCAGGCGCCGGCAAGCGCATCGGCCTCGACATTGACCATGACGATATGCTTGCCGGCTTCGATGGCGGCCATCGCATGCGCGATGCCGGCGTCCGGATCGCCGGTGGCCTCGACCACGACCTCGACGCGCTCGTCGCCGGTGGCGTCACTGCCGTGCTCGACAAAGCGCGTGCGCGCGATGCGCGCGGTGTCCCAGCCGACGGTGCGGCACGCCGCCTTAGCGCGCGCGATATCGCGGTCGGCGATCACTGTGACTTCGAGGCCCTTGATCGACGGCACCTGCGCCAGAAACATCGAACCAAATTTCCCGGCGCCGATCAGTCCGACGCGCACTGGCTTGTTTGCATCGATGCGGGCGGCGAGAAGGGCTTGCAGGTTCATCTTTACTCCGCCGCCACCCGATGCGCGCGGGCATATTGCAGCAGCGCATCGTCCTTAACCGGCACGATCGGGGTGAAATCGCGATGCGCAATCCACTCCTCGCGGGTGAATTTGGTGATGTGGTTGGAGCAGGCGCACAGCGTCAGATAGACGATCTTGCGCGGGTAGGGCGTGATATTCGGCGGCGAGGCGTGAACCAGATTGCCATGGAACATCAGCACCGAGCCGGGCTTGCCGGTCGGCGCCACGATGCCGCCGTCGGCGGCGAGCCGCGTCACCGTTTCCTTGTCGAGTGTCCATAGCGGATAGGATGTCGTCAGCGTGTCGTGACCCGCCGACAGCACGCCCTGTTTGTGGCTTTTGGGGATCAGCATCAGCGCGCCGTTGATCGGCATCACCTCGTCGAGAAAGATCGCGATGTTCATCGCCCGCGGTTCCAGCATGCCGTCGTCGCGCGCCCAGGTGCCGTAATCCTGGTGCCACTGCCAGACGTCGCCCTCGAAGGCGGCTTTGGCATTGAGCTTGAATTGATGGACGTAGACATCCTCGTTGAAGAGCTGGCGGAGCGGTTCAACGAGCCGCGGATGATGCGCCATCAGGCGGAATGTCTCGTTGAACGTGTGCGCGGCAAAGGCGGTGCGCGGCGCGCCGGATTTCTCGCGCCACACTTCCTTGCGGTCGAGCTTGAGGATCGCCTCGGCGTCGTCGCGCAACAACGCGATTTCTTCCTCGTCGAAGCAGTTCGGGAAGAACAGATAGCCCTGCTCGTCGAAGTCCTCGATCTGATTAGGAGCAAGCTTCATGGCGCGTTTCCCGTTATCTTTGATCGATCCCGCGCTGTGCCGCGGGTCTCGACGCGATCTTAGCCGGTCCGCGCCGGCCGTTCTACGGCCGGCCGCCGGCGGTTTGGCATGAGTTTAGGGAATAGCTCCGAGCAAAGCTTTGGCGAATCGATCAATGTCCGCTCCGTCGTTGTAAACATGCGGGCTTACCCGCAGGCGGCCGAGGCGAGGCGCGACGTAGATTTTCTGCGCCGTTAGGCTTTGCGTCAGCCCCTTCGGCACGCCGCCGCGAAAGCCGAGGCTCAAAATGTGGGGCGTTCTGACTTCGGCCCGCGGAAATGAGACGCGGCCGCCGCGTGCCGCCTCATCCAGCTTTTGCGCGAGCCGTGCCGTGAGCGCACCCAGCCGTTCGGCGACGAGTTTGGTTCCCCAATCGGCCATCATTTCCATGCCGATGGCGGCCATCTCCATCGAGATGAAATGATCGCGCTCACCCATGTCGAAACGCCGCGCGTCGCCGACATAATCGGTGTCGGTGAAATAGACATCCTGCTCGGCGCGGACGGCTTTGCGGCCATAGCTGGTCTGCTCGAGCGGAATCCCGCTTTGGTGGCGCTTGGCGACATAGATGAAAGCGCGGCCATAAGGTCCGAGCAGCCACTTATAGGTCGGGAACGCGACGAAATCCGGGTCGAGCGCGCGCACGTCGAGATCGAGCACGCCGGCACCCTGCGTGGCATCGATCAGGAACACGGCGCCGCACGCGCGAACGGCACGAGCAATCGCCGCGATATCCAGCGCGGTACCGTCGGCCCAGTGCACGGATGAGATCGAAACGATCGCAACGGGCACCGCGCCTGGGCGCGCGATGGTTTCGAGCACGGCGCTCGTCCAATCGTGGGCGCTTGGGCTTTGCACCGTGTCGACAGTGAACGCGCCGTCGTGCGCGCGCGTCGTCCATTCCAGCACCGGCGAGGAATGGTCGTCCGCGAGCACGATCACCCGCGATCCGGACGGCACCGGAACAATCTTGGCGACACTGGCAACGCCGTAGCTGATCGACGGAATGAGCGCGACGTCCGCCGCGTCGGCATTGATCAGTCGCGCGGCAGCTTTCCGCGTACGATCGTATTGCCGCGCCGCGAAATCGTTATCGATCAGCCACGGGCGGCCCTTACGCCCGACGGCGGCGCGGCCGGCTTCGAGCGTCGCCAAAGGCAGCGGGGTGTAGGACGCGGCGTTGAGGTAACAGATATCGCTTGGAATATCGAAAAGCGCGCGTTGCGATTCCAGCATCAATGCCGCCCAGGCATCTTTGGCTTGCGCATGATCTTTTCCGAGAACCGGTTCGCACTTTTCGGGATCATGCGCTAGGCCTCGGCGACAAAACGGTTGCGCATGCGGCCGAGCAATTCGATCTCGGTTTCCATGACATCGCCGGCTTTGAGGAAAGTGTTGGTGCCCTGGCCGACGCCGCCGCAGGTGCCGCAGCTGAATATATCGCCGGTTTGCAGCGACAGCATGTTCGACGCGTATTCGATCTGCTCTTCCGGCGTGAAGATGAATTGCGACGTATTGCCGTCCTGCTTCACCTCGCCGTTGACGGTGAGGCGGATGAACAGATTCATGTGATCCGGCACAAACGCCCGCGGCACCAGGAACGGCCCCGTCGGCGCAAAATTGTCGTGGCTCTTGCCGCCGAGCCAGTCGGAGCGCAGCGCCGGGCGGTCCGGACGCATCTGCTGGTCGCGGCAAGAGACGTCGTTGGTGGTCATGAAGCCGGCGACGTGATCGAGCGCGTGCTCGGCCTTGATCCGCTTGCCGCCTTTCCCGATGGCCAGCGCGATCTCCGCCTCCCAGTCGATCTTCTTCATGCCGCGCGGGATTTCGATGTCGTCGAAAGCGCCGGAGAGGCAGCTCGGCGCTTTCAGGAACAGATACGGCACCGTGGTCGATTTTTCGCCGGTGAAAGTCGGCCCGCTCGACGGCGACATGCCAGCACGGATCATCTCGTCGACATGTTCCTTAAAATTCTGCGCCGCATAGAACATCTTGCCGGGCCGCCCGACCGGCGGCAGCGCGCGCAAGCTCGCAAGCTTCGCCACGCCGGGCGGCGAACCCTGCTTTTCGAGAAACGCCACGATCTCCTGCAACACGGCAAAGTTGGCGTCCCAGTTCTCCAACAGGCCGAGCAGGGAGTCGGAGGCGAGCGCTTCCTTGCGCGCTGCAGCGCGGTGCGCCGCTTTGAGATCCACGGCGTTGTCGCCCAGCACGATGGCAACAAAAGCGTTGCCATCCGGTTTTGCCAAGGTGGCCAGTTTGAACGCAGTCCCGTTCATGAGCTCCTCATGGAATGACGCTACTTCTTGGCGTCGGCGTAGGGATAAATCATGTCGCCCGTCTTATATTCTTTCGGCCAGACCACGACCTCGCGGCTCGAATCCCTGAACTGGTCGAGCGAGTTCGCCGCGACATGCTGGAATTGGGTGAAGAAGACACGCGACTTCGCCCATTCGCCATCCTTGCCGAATTTGATGTCGCCGACCACCGTCGAGAACGAATGCGTGTGCATGTAGTCGGCCAGCGTCTTCTGGTCGAGGCTCTTGGTGCCTTCGACCGCTTGGGCGAGAACCTGACCGGCGGCGTAGCCGAGCGGCGGGAAGGCCGGCCCGAGCGGATCGATGCCCGCGCCTTGGGCTGCGGCCTGGTACTTCGCCAACAGCTCGCGCGTGCCGGCGAACATCAAGGATGACGCCGGCAAGAACACCTCGTTATTAACGATGCCGTTCATCAGCGGCCCGAGCTGCACCTTGATGGGGGTCACCAGGAGCCCAATGAAGGCGCCGCCGAACATTTTTGGCGTGAGCCCGATCTCGTTGGCGGCGCGGACAATGCCGACCGAATCCGGCGGATAGGCCGCGACAAAGACGATGTCGGGATTGGCAGCCTGGACCGCGCGCATGACCGGCGTGTAGTCGGTGGTCGACGGCGGATATTTCTGGTCCAGCACCACCTCGAAGCCGCCGATTTCCTTGACGGCCAACCGCGCGCCATCGGCGGCGTTCTGGGCGAATTCGGCGTCGGCGGCGATGATCGCGACCGTCTTTGGCCGCGGCTTGGCCGCCGCCGCAAGCTCGAAAAAGCCGAGCGCAAAGGATTTCTGCGGCTCGGGCCCAGTCGGCAACATCGAGAAATACTGGTCGTAATGCAGTCTTGAGTTAGCGGCGTTGGCCAGAATGCCGATGGTGGTCTTCTTATACTGCATCAGCACCGGAATCGCCGGCGCCACCATATTGGTCGCATACGGGCCGATCAGGAGATCGACTTTGTCGACCTCGATCAGCTTGGTGAACAGCTGCGGCACATTGTTCGGATTGCTCTGGTCGTCGTAATAGACGAGCTCGACCGGGCGTCCGAGCAGACCGCCTTTGGCGTTGACGTCGTCCTTCCAGATTTGCAGCGCGGCGAGCACCTGCTTGCCGATCGGCGCGACGCCGCCGGTGAGAGCCAGGCTGGTGCCGATCCGGATCGGATCGGCGGCTCTTACGGCATGCGGCAGCATTATCGCACCCGCGACAACCAGCGCCGCAAGGGCTTTTGCCCAATTCCTCAGATAACGCATTTCCATCTCCTCCCTTGCGCGCCTCAATTTTTGCGGCGTGCATTTATTTTTAAAGTGCCGTTACTTCTTTCTCGACTTCCCATTCCAAGATTTTCGCCTCAACAACATCGTGCATTACGTGCCGCGAAACTTCGGCTTGCGCTTACTATGGAACGCCTCGACACCCTCGCGGAAGTCGTCGGACTGACGCAGCCGGCTATAGCAGTGGCCTTCCAATTCGATCGCCGCTTCGAGATCGGTGTCTTCGGTCTCGTTGAGCAGCGTCTTGGCGGTGCGCTGCGCCAGCGGCGAGAAGGCGCGCAACTCGTCGACAAGTGCATCGGTCGCGGCTTCGAGCTCGGCATCGGGCACGCATTCGGTGGCGATGCCCCAATCATAGGCCTGCTTCGCCGGAATGCGCTTTGAGCGCATGACGATGTCCTTGGTGCGCGTGATGCCGATGATCTTTTGCAGCCGCGCCGAGCCGCCGGAGCCCGGGATCTGGCCGAGCCGCTGCTCCGGCAGCGCATAGAGGCAGGTTTCCGACGCCAGGCGGAAATCGCAAGCGAGTGAAATCTCGAAGCCGACGCCGAAGCAATAGCCGCGATTGGCGACGATGACCGGCTTTGCGCAGCGCGCCGGCGCCGCGATATTCCAGGCGAGCTTCGACACATGCTCCGGCGACGCCGCCAAAAAGCCGGCGATATTGCCGCCCGAGGAAAAATTTTCGCCGACGGCGCGCAGCACGATCACGCGCACGCGGTCGTCCTCGTCGAGCGCCTCGAAGACGAGCCGCAACTGATCGCGCTCTCCCATTTCGATGACATTGAGCGGCGGCCGGTCCAGCACGATATCGGCGCGCTCGCGCGCGGGATCGATCTCGACGCGGAAACCGTCGAGCTTCTGCAAACGCGGATCGGCAAACCCAGTCATACGGTCGTGCCCTGTTGGTGTGATGTTGTGAGTGAGGATGGCGAAGATTTCGACGGTGTATTCGCCGGCGACAAGCTTGCGGCGCAGGAGCTTACCGACTGGTGATTTCGGGATTTCCGCAACGAAGACATAGCGCCGCGGCCGCTTGAACCCGGCAAGCCCCGACGAGCGACAGAACGCGTCGAGCTCTTCGGGTTCGATCGCGGCGCGGCGCTTTATGAAAGCGGCGACGACCTTGCCCCAGCGCTCATCCGGCACGCCGATGACGGCGACTTCGGACACCGCGGCATGCAGCGACAGGCAGGATTCGATCTCGACCGGCGACACATTCTCGCCGCCGGTAATGATCATGTCGTCGACGCGGCCGGTGACGAAAAGATCGCCGTCGCCGTCGACGAAGCCGGTGTCGCCGGTGAAGTACCAGCCTTGCCGCAGCGCCTTGGCGTCGGCATCCGGCCGCCGCCAATAACCCTCGAAGGATTCATCGCCGGCGAGGAGCGCGATGATCTCGCCTTCCTCGCCGGCGGCAGCCATGTCGTCGACCGATCTGGCGCCGAGCTTGACCACGCGCACCATCTGATTGATGCCGGCACGCCCGGCGGAGCCGGGCTTTCGCGGCGCGTTCTGGTCGATGGTGAAGGTGTAGATTTCCGACGAGCCGTAATGATTGACGAACAGTTCGGGCTTGAACGCGGCCTGCAGCTTTTTGAGCAGGCCATCGGTCATCGGCGCGCCAGCGAAACCGAGCTTGCGCACCGAACCGACATCGCTCGCCGCGAATTGCGGGTGATGGACCAGATCGTGATAGAGCGTCGGCACCAGATAAAGATTGGTGACGCGTTCGGCGGCGATGATCTTCAAAGCTTCCGCGACATCGAAACGGCGCAAGCAGACAAAGGCGCCGCCGACGAGCGACATGGCAATCAACGAGCGCACGCCCATGGTGTGATAAAGCGGCATGACGCCAAGCGTGCGCTCGCCATGGGCGTAAAGGTTCTGCGCGACATGAGCGACGCCGGCTGAGCGCTCGGCGTGCTGACGGCGCGGCACGCCCTTGGGCTTTGCCGTGGTGCCGGACGTGTAGAGCATCACCGACCAGGCTTGCGCATCGACACGCGGCTCCGCGTCCGGTGCGTCGCGCGAAACCATTGGAGCAAAAGCAATATCGGACGGTCGTGCCGTATCGAGCGCAATGCGCGTCATCTTCTGCGCCGCCGCCGATGCCGCAACGGCCGTTGCGGACGCGTCCTCATAGGCGACGGCTTTGGCCTCGGCGTTTTCAAGATAGAAATCGAGCTCGAGCGCGGTCGAACGCCAATTCACCGGCGTGATGACGATCCCGGCAAATTGGCAGGCCCAATGCAGGGTTGCTGCTTCCCAGCGATTCTGCAGAACGGTGACGAGGTGATCACCGTGCTTAAGGCCGAGTGAATCAAATTCCGCGACTAGCGCGGAAATGCGCTGGTACCATTGCGCGTAGCTCAGCCGCAGGCCGCTATCGGCGATCGCGAGCGCATGCGGATCGCGGGCGACGCTCCCAATAAAGCTTTGGCCAAGATCGAGCATGTGCGGAAGAGCGCCCGGCAGATATCGAGTTCCACCTATGATAAGGCTTTGGCCAAGGATGACAAACGAGCGAGAAGCGGGCCCGGCGCACTCACACAGAGGTGATGGAATTTGGCGGCGACCGATGCGGTTTTACACGCGGGCGGGCGGCGTCCGTTTGCCGGGGTAACCCAGGAGAAAAGTCTATGATCCGCGTCTCAGTCATCGCCCTTACGGCCACAATCGCAGCGGCGAGCTTGGTCGTGCCGGCCTCGGCGAAATCGAGCCATTCCCCGAGCTATGTCTATGCCGCGGCTCATCACCGCCCCCTCTACGACGTCGTTCCGCCGGGCCAGGGCGTGATCGGCGGAACCATCAATTCGGACGATCCGTCACTCACCGGCGGCGGCAGCATTGGCTACAATCAGAATATCTATAATTGGTGATACGCCAAAGCGGCATAGCCGATAGTCGACAACCAAAGCAGGGCGCGCGCGAGCACGCCCTGTTTTTTGTGCCGGCAGGTTGGTCGCGTCAGTGCCGCGTCGGGAACAGCGACGCCGGGAAATCCGCGGCGGAACGCGGGACGCGCTCGCGCGGCTTATAATCCGGCCGCGGATTGGGGTCGGGCTCGACCGCCTTGCGGTAGAGATGCCAGGTGGCGTGGCCGAGCACCGGCATGACCACGGTCAGGCCGATGAAGAACGGGATCGAGCCGATCAGCAACAGCGCCGCGACGATAAAGCCCCACAGCGCCATCGTCATCGGATTGGCGGCGACGACGCGGATCGAAGTGGCGAGCGCAACCGCCGCGCCGACATCGCGATCGAGCAGCAGCGGAAACGAGATCGCGCCGATAGTGAGCACGGCAACCGCGAACAGAAATCCGACGCCGGTGCCGACCGCGATCAGCGTCCAGCCGGCTCCCGTGAAAAAGACGTTGTGCACGAATTGCTGCAATGTGCCCGGTCCGCCGTAACCGAAATTGGCGATGTAGATCGCTTCGGCGACCGCGAGCCAGATCAGAAAGATCGCCATCAAGAGCACACCGAGCGCAACGATGGCGCCGAGCGACGGCGAATGCAGCACGTCGAGCGCATGGCCCGATGAAACATCCAAGCCGGCTTCGCGGCGCCGGCTCAATTCATAAAGCCCGATGGCGGCAAGCGGCCCGATCAACGCAAAACCCGCCGCGATCGGAAACGCTAGCGGCAGCATCGAATTGTCGAGCGTCAGCGCGATCAGAAAGATTCCGAGGACGGGATAGACCACGCACAGAAAAACCGCGTGGCTCGGCATCGCCATGAAATCATCGATGCCGCTCTTAAGCGCCGCATAGAGGTCGGATGGCGAGAGATGGCGGATGACAGGCCGCGCCGGGCTCAAGCTCTCGCCAGTAAGAATATGCGAATGGGACATGCTGCTCCTCCGAAACCCAATTGAATATCGGGTCCTGAACCGTTTTGGTTCGGGCCGCCGCTGCGGTCGGGGCCGCAACGCGCCCGAGCGTTCTTCCCTACGAGCTCCATAATGCCACTGTCGATGCGTCGTTGCACGCGACAACGCCACACGCCCGCCTTCACAAAGCGGTGTGGTTGAGGTTTGGTGTTTGGTTTGTGCGCCGCAATGGCGGTTGCTGCGTTGCGGTCAACGCAACAAAACGCAACGAAACGAAGGGCCCCCGTTGCGGGGGCCCTTCGCTGTCGCAGAATCGCCTAACGATCTAGCGATAGTGGCCGTGCCAGTGGCCGTCGTGACCGCGCCATTCACCACTGCCGCCGATGACGACACTCGGTCCGTCATAACGGTCGTAGTAGCCGCTACAGCTGTAACCATAAGGGCCGCAGTCGCGGTAATACGGGCCTGGCGCGCCGATCTCGACGCCGACGCCGCGGTGACCCGCGTAAAAGCCAACTTGCGCCATCGCCGGTGCCGCGCTGAGCAACACCGCCGCCGTCGCAGCCCCGAGTGCGAGTTTCTTCATTGCGCATTCTCCTCTGTGTCAGGGAGGAGAACGTTTCAGATAAACCGGCGTTCCGTCATCTGCATGTCACGCATAGTTCATGCGCAGGTCGTGCAGCAGTTGCCGTGCGACGATCCGCGCACGGTTCCATCAACAAAATTTTTTGGAACGAATTTGCGCCGACGCGGAGCAGCTATTCGGCGGCGACCGGCATGTTGTCGGACGACATGTTTTCCGACGACATGGCTTCCGGCGGTTCGGCGTCATGCTTCTTGCCGCCGTTCAGCCAGTTCTGCAGCCGGTCGAGATAGAGATAGACCACCGGCGTCGTGAACAAGGTAAGCATCTGGCTGACGATCAGGCCGCCCACCATGGCGTAACCGAGCGGCTGGCGCAGCTCGGAACCCGAGCCGGAGCCGAGCATCAGCGGCAGGCCGCCGAACAATGTCGCCATCGTCGTCATCATGATCGGACGGAAGCGCAGCAGGCACGCCGCGCGGATCGCGGCTTCCGGCGTGAATCCTTCGCGCTCGCGCGTGATGGCGAAGTCGACCAGCATGATGCCGTTCTTCTTGACGATGCCGATGAGGAGGATGATGCCGATGATGCCAATCACGGAAAGGTCGAAGCCGCCGAGCCACAGCGCCAACAGCGCGCCGACGCCGGCCGACGGCAGCGTAGACAGAATGGTCAGCGGATGAACGTAACTCTCATAGAGCACGCCGAGGATCACATAGACCACCACCAGCGCGGCGGCGATCAAGACCGGCTCGCTCGACAGCGAGGTTTGGAAGGCTTGCGCATTGCCCTGAAAGCCGGTGATGACGGTGTTCGGCATCCCCATATCGCGCGCGGCCTGCTCGATCGCGGTGACCGCCTCGCCGAGCGCCACGCCGGGGCGCAAATTGAACGACAAGGTCGCCGCGGGGAATTGCGATTGATGCGACACCAAAAGCGGCCCGACATTGTCGGTGTTGAAATTGACCAGCGTCGACAGCGGCACGAGCTGTCCGGTCGCCGGCGCCTTGACGTAAATCTGATTGAGCGAATTCGGATCCTGCTGCAATAGCGGCAGGATTTCGAGCACGACGAAATAGGAGCTCGTCTGCGTGAAATATTGCGTGACGTCGGCCTGACCGAAGGCGTCGTTGAGCGTCGCGTCGATTTGCTGCACCTGAATGCCGAAGCGCGACGCGGCGTCGCGGTTGATGGTCACCGCGAGCAGCGGCGCATTGGTCTGCTGGTCGGTCGAAACGTCGGCGAGTTCGGGCAGCGTCCGCAGCTTGGCCAGCATTTTCGGCGCCCAGGTGCTCAGTTCGGCGAATTCCGGATCCTGCATGGTGAACTGGTATTGGCCGGCGGAAATGCGGCCGCCGACGGTGATGTCCTGCGACGGCTGCAGGAACAATTGCACGCCCTCGATCTTGGCCAGTTGCGGCCGCAGCCGGTTGATGATGTCCATCGCGGTCGCTTTGCGCTCGTCGCGGGGCTTGAGTGCCAGGAAGAAACGCGCGGTGTTGAGCGTATTGCCGCCGCCATTGCCGAAGAACGAGCCGAAGGCCGCGATGTCGGAATCCCGCGCCAGCACGGCGGACAGCTGCTTTTGGATACCGCGCATCCGGTCCGGCGAAACGTCTTGCGCGGCATAGGCGATGCCCTGGACCGCGCCGGTGTCCTGAACCGGAAAGAACCCCTTGGGGATGCCGGCGAACAGCACGCCGGTGCAGGCCATGGTAGCGAAGAACGCCATCAAGGTCAGGAACTGGTAGCGCAGCACGACGTCGAGACCTTTTTTGTAGCCATTGATCAGAGTCTCGAAGCCCCATTCGATCGCATTATAGATGCGGCCGTGATGCTCGGGTTCGGCGGCGAGGAAGCGCGAGGCCAGCATCGGCGTCAGCGTCAGCGACACGATCACGGAGACGGCGATACAGGCGGTGACGGTGATGGCGAATTCGCGAAACAGCCGCCCGATAATGCCGCCCATCAAGAGCAGCGGAATGAACACCGCGACCAGTGAAACGCTGATCGAAACTACGGTGAAGCCTATTTCGCTCGCGCCCTTTATCGCCGATTGCAGTGGCGAGGTGCCGGCCTCGACATGGCGGTAGATGTTCTCGACGACGACGATTGCGTCGTCGACGACAAAGCCCACCGCTATGGTCAGCGCCATCAGCGATAGATTGTCGAGGCTGAAGCCGAACAGATACATCAGCGCCGTCGAGCCGAGCAGCGCCAGCGGTACGGTGACGCTCGGAATGAGCGTGGCGCGGATATTGCGCAGGAAAACCAGGATCACCATCACCACGAGGCCGATGGTGATGGCGAGCGTGAACTCGACGTCCTTGACCGAGGCGCGGATGGTCTGGGTGCGATCAATGATCGTGTCGACCTTCAGGCCCTGCGGCGCGATCGCCGCAAGCCGCGGCATCGCCGCGTGGATCGCATCGACCGTTGAGATCACATTGGCGCCGGGCTGTTTGAAGATCAGCAGCAGAACGCCCGGCGTGACGCCGCTCGGCAGGCTCGCCAGCGCGCTCTGTGTAATGTCCTGCGGGCCGGTAATCGCATGGCCGACGTCGCGGACCCGGATCGGCGCGCCGCCGCGATAGCCGAGGATGACGTCGTCGTATTGCTCCGGATGCGTGAGCTGGTCGTTGGTCGAGATCGTAAAGGTCTGCAGCGCGCCGTTGACTGCGCCCTTGGCGGCATCGACCGTGGTGGCGGCGAGCACGCCACGCACGTCTTCCAGCGTCAGCCCGCGCGCCTGCAGCTTTGCCGGATCGACTTGAACGCGGATCGACGGCTTCTGCTGGCCGCCGATATTGACCAGCGCCACGCCGCTGACCTGCGAGATCTGCTGCGCCAGCACGTTCTCGGCGAAATCGTCCACCGACGTGAGCGGCAACGTGTCGGAATGCGCCGCCAGGATCAGGATCGGCGTGTCGGCCGGGTTCACCTTCTTGTAGAACGGCGGCACGGTGAGGTTTTGCGGCAGGTTCTTGCCCGCCGCGGTGATCGCCGCCTGCACGTCCTGCGCGGCGCCGTCGATATTGCGATTGAGATCGAATTGCAGCGTGATGACGCTGGTGCCGAGCACGCTGTTCGAGGTCAATTGCGTGACGCCGGCGATCTGGCCGAATTGCTGTTCGAGCGGCGTCGCCACCGTTGCCGCCATGGTTTCGGCGCTGGCGCCGGAAAACTGCGCGGTGACCTGAATGGTGGGGAAGTCGACCTGCGGCAGCGGCGCCACCGGCAATAGCGGATAAGCGACGAGACCGACCAAAGCCAGCGCGCTCATCAACAGCGATGTCGCGATCGGCCGGCGAATGAACGGTTCGGAAATGTTCATCAGGACTTGTCCGGACCGCCCGCCGCCGCTTGCGGCCTCGCATTGACGCGCGATCCGGTATCGAGGCGATATTGGCCGTTGACGACGACGCGGTCGCCGGCCGCAATCCCCTTGGTCACGATCGTGGTGTCGGTGTTGTTGACCGCGATCGTCTCGATGCTGCGCTGCTCGACGGTATTGTCGGGCTTGACCACCCAGGTATAGAGCCCGTTCGGTCCGTGCTGCACGGCGACCGGCGGAATCGTGATCGCGTCCTTGCGGGTCTGGAGCAGGATGCGGATGCGCACGAATTCGCCCGGCCACAGCCGCTCGTCCTCATTGGCGAATTCCGCCTTGAGCTGGATCGTGCTGGTGGTCTGATCGATCTGATTATTGATCAGGAGCAGCCGGCCCTGCGCCAATTGCTGCTTGTCGTCCTGGTCGAAAGCGAGCACCGAAACGGTGCCGCGCAGCATCGCTTCGCGCACCAGGCCGAGGTCGCTTTGCGGCAGCGTGAAGATGACGTCGCAGGGCTTGATCGTGGTCAGCACCGTAAGCGGATTGACGTCGGTGGTGTGGATGATGTTGCCGAGATCGACCTGACGGAAGCCGACCACGCCGTCGATCGGCGCGGTGATGGTGGCGTAATTGAGCTGGGTCTGCGCCGCTTCGATCGCTGCCTGGTCGGCGTCGATCAAGGATTTTGTCTGGTCGACCTTGGCCTGTTGCGCGTCGACGTTCTGCTGCGTCTCGAAGTCCCGTTGCACCAGCGTCTTAAAGCGCGCCAAGTCCTTCAGCGCGTCGATCAAGGTCGCTTCGTCCTGGCTCTTCTTCGACACCGCCTGGTCGTAATTGGCCTTGAACGGCGCGGGATCGATCTTCGCCAGCACGTCGCCTTGCTTGACTTCCTGGCCCTGGCGGAAAGCGATGGAGATGATCTGGCCGTTGACCTGGGCGCGGATCGCAACGGTGTTGCGCGCCTGCACGGTGCCCAGCGCATCGTAATAGATCGGCACGTCGCGTTGGGCGGCTTCGGTGACGGTGACCGGTATCGGCGGCGGCGCGGTATTCGGCGCGGCCTGCGTGCTGCCGTGGCGGTAAAAGCCGAGCGCGACCATCGCAGCCAGCGTTACGGCGCCCAAGATCGCGAAGATGGTGCCTCGGGACTTTTTCGCGGTCACGGTCGTCATGTTCCAGCTCTGCCCATATTAACGTTCGGTTGTGAGCCTTTATTCCGCTCCACCGTGTCCACGGTCGGGCGGCCACGCAAACGAAACGCAACTGGTATGCCAAGCTTGGAAGTAACGCCGGCCGCCATACCGCACAATGACTGCCGCATTAAAGTTAATTAAGGTGATGATCGTGTGGCAGTTAACGATGCTCGCTTAACGCGAGAGTAAAACGAAAGTTGACGCTTGATCCGAGCATGAAGCTGAGACTAGTCGCTCTGAAATCTACTGGAAACGCAGCAAGAAAGCGTTCGGTCATCGTGCCGTCGCGGTCCAAAACTGTTGACGCTCGAAACGCTCGCCCTGATCTCGCGGTAGTCCTGCGCGCCTTCGAAGGCGGCGGCGCGCAGCGGGACATGATCCTGCTCTGCAACGCATTGGCCGCGAAAGGCGTTCAACTTGTTGTCTTGACGCTTCGTCCCGAAGGTCCGCTGCGGCCGCTGCTCGATCCTTCCATTCGTGTCGTCGAAGTGGCCGGCGGCCAGATTCGTTACGCCGTTTTAGGGCTGCGCCGCCGTCTTCGCGAGCTTTTACCGGCGGCCGTTATCAGTTCCGAAGCAAGCCTCAATCTTTGCACGCTGATCGCGGTGCGCACGGCGTAAACAACCGAAGCTTGTATTGCGCGAAGTCGGCAGCTCGTCGATTGCGCAAATCCACGATCCCTATGCGCAGAACCGCATCGCCTACCGCATCCTGCGGCGGTTCTATCGTCATTCCGACCGCGTCGTCGCGCTCACCGAAGGCGCGCGCCGCGATCTGCGAGAGAATTTCGCGGTGCCCGACGGCGTCATTGCGCTGATGCTCACCAATGCGGTGATTCCGCCGGCAACGGCCGCGCGGCTTGCGCAATGGGACGGCGAAACCGGGCGCGACAAGGATCTCATCGTCTGCGTCGGCCGGCTGTCGCCGGAGAAAGACCAGCGCACGCTGATCAGGGCGATGACGATGCTGCCGGCCGATCTGGCGTGGCGTCTCGCCATTGTCGGCGAGGGCGCCGAGCGTCCGGCGCTGGAAGCGCTGGTGCGCGAGCTTAATCTCGCCGATCGCGTCATCTTCACCGGGCAAGTCGCCGATACGTTCGCCTGGATGATGCGGGCGCGCGTTGCCGTGTGCGCGTCGATCCTCATCGAGGCGCTCGCCTGCGGCACGCCGGTCGTGTCGACGAATTGTCCGTATGGTCCTTACGAAATCTTGCAGGGCGGCCGTTTCGGCACGCTGACGCCGGTCGGCGATGCGCGCCGTGGGCATCGCGCTGGTCGCGCTGGTGCTCGCGGCGCTTGGATTGTTCGGGCCCGCCGCCGATACTGCGCGCGCGCTCAGATAGAGCAGCCCCGTGGTGTTAAGCATTACCCGTGATAAGCAATTGTTGCTGCGAGCATAAGTGGGTACGACAGCGTTTCACGGAGTATCGTTAAATCGCCGCCGCAGGATCAAACAAAACAATCGCGCGCGGGGCGCCTCTTGCAAGCGAGATGTGATGCGTATCGTACAAATCATCCACGATGGTGAACGCGGCGGCGTGCAGACGCTCGCGCGCATGATCGAAGAAGGGCTTGCGCCGCAGCGGTTCCATGTCGAGACGGAATATCTCTATCCGCGCCCGGGCATTTCGGCGTTGGCCAAGCTCGGCTACGTCGCCAGCATGGCGCGTCTGATCTGGCGCGGCGGCTTCGATGCGCTGATCGCGTATCAATCGACGGCATCGATCGTGGCCGGCGTCGTCGGCTGGCTCGCCGGCTGCCGCCATCGCGTCGTTCACCAAACCTGCACGCCGGGCGAAATGCCGCGGCTGCTGCGGTTAATGGACCTGGTTGCCGGCACGCTCGGGCTCTATTCCGCCAATATTGTTAACAGCGCCAGCACCTGGGCCCAGTATGCGCATTATCCGCGACGTTACCGGCGTTCGATGATCTTGATCGAGTACGGTCTCGACGCGCCGGCGCCGCAGGAAAATCGCGAGGCGACGCGGCGGCGCTTTGGCCTGCCGCAGGCGCAGCCGCTGCTCCTCAATGTCGGCCGCGTCACGGCGCAAAAAAACCAGGACGTGCTCATTCGCGCGCTGGCGTGTGAGCCGCAGGCGCATCTCGCCATCGCCGGCGCGGGTGCCAAGGACGACGCGTTCCACGAACTGGCGGTGACGCTCGGCATCGAGTCGCGCCTGCACATGCTCGGCGTCTTGCAGGCACAAGACGTCGCTGACCTTTACGCCGCGGCCGATCTGTTCGTGTTTCCGTCGATCTGGGAAACGTTTGGCTTGGCCGCTGCCGAAGCGGCGATGACCGGGATGCCGATGGTCGTCGCCGATCTTCCGGTATTGCGCGAAGTGCTGCATGCCGATGGCGCCGAGCCCGTCACCTTCGTTGCGCCGCAGAACGTCGAAGGCTGGATCGCCGCCATCGCCAAAGCGCTTGCGGCGCCGCCGCCGTCGTATGTCGTTACAAATTTCGCCCGCGCCATCGGCCGCAAATATTCGCGGCAGCGCATGATCGAAAGCTATCTCAGCCTGTTCGAAGCCTACCGGTGGCCCAGCCGGCGCGACGTTTCCGGCCTGCAGCCGGCGGCGGAAGAGTCCTGATGCGCCGCGCCCGGCTCGCGGCGGTTGCGCTTCTAACCGCGGCGCTTGCGGTCGGCTTTGCCAGTCTGCCGGGCGCCGCCGACACGTCTGTGCCTTCGTTCAAGCGCGGCGCCACGCTCGTCGAATTTTTCGAATTCCCGGCGACCGTCGGCGACGGCGCCGCCAAGGCCTATGTGGTTCCGGCCTTTCCGCATCCGCTTGCGGCTTTGAGTCTGTCCGACTTCGACGAATTGCATCGGATCGGCTTCGATCACATGCGCGTTCCGCTCGACGTCGGCCCGCTGATGCAGGGCGATGAGCGGCAGCGTCGTGACATCCTCGAGCAACCGGTCGCCGTGGTGAATGAGATCAACCGGCACGGGCTTGCCGTGCTGGTGACGCTGTTGCCGCCATCGCTGCAGCACGAATTGCCGGAGACCCACCACACGCGTTGCGTTTGGTTAATCAATTCATAAGGGATCATGGTTAACGCGCGGTGTATGGCGCGCCGGTCCGGTCAAAGCCGGCGCAATGCGCCAACGACGGCGCCGACGATCACAAGCGCGGCGACAAAGGGCAGCCAGATCAGCGCCGTGCCAATCAGGAGCAGAAGCAGGACGGCGGCGAACAGCCCCGCCACCAGCATGAAGAGTCCGAAGCCGAGCGGCCCGATCCGGGTCACGAAAATGCGGTGCGTGCCGCTACTGTCCTGGGTGTAGCCGTAAGGCGGCGGCGGCCAACCCTGGCCGCTGGTAGTCCGGCCGCCGCGGTCCGGCGGCAGGATCTCCGGCTCCGCGCGGGGCCGTTCCGGCTCGTTGGAATTCCTTGCCATTTTCGTCCCCACATCGCCGGATAGCGCAGCCGCCACAGGCGCTGACGTCCTGACTATGTAACGCCTGCCGGCGCCTTCACAAGCGGCGCTTTGCCGCCGTTCAAGAGCGCTCAGCGCGCCCAAATTGCTCGGCGCGCCCAAACTGCTCAGGGCGCCCAAATTGCTCAGCGCGCCCAAGCTGCTCAGCGCGCCATTGTCCGCACGTGATGATCGTGGAGAAATTTCGCCAATTGCTCGCGCAGGCTCTCGTCCTGTTCGCGCTGATGGCCGAGCACGACGGCGCGTTCGAACAGCGTGTGTTGCAGATCGTGCGGCAATTCGCTCCAAAGATCGGCCGTGGCTGTGCCGAGCACGAGCAAATAACGGGCGGTAATATCGTTGAGGACCTGATCGGGCTTATTCATGACGCCTCGCAAAAATATTTGCAGTTTCACGCGCCGACAGCGAACCGTAAGCAAACAACGCGCGGGCGTAAAGGGTACCTGGATTTTTCGCTCTAGCCCGCGGGTTCCAGGCGGTCGAAGCGGCCGAGCCGATAGATCGCGATCGAAATCAGCCAGCAGCCGACAAAGATGGCGATAATCAGATAACCGAGGCTGCCGAAATGATCGTTCAGCGCGCCGATGAAGGACCAGAACGGCCCTTCGAGACTCATGCGGTCGGCGATGAGACCGAGCGCCTCGATGCCGCCGATCAGCACGGCGACCACGACCGAAACAAAGGTGATGGTGAGATTGTAATAGAGCTTGCGCACCGGCTTGGTCAGCGCCCAGCCATACGCGCCGAGCATCATCACGCCGTCGGTCGTGTCGATCAGCGACATTGCCGCGGTGAACAGGCCTGAGAGCACCATGATCGACCAGATCGGCAATCCCTTGGAGGCCTCCGCCGCCGAAATGCCGAGCAGGCCGACTTCGGTCGCGGTGTCGAAGCCGAGCCCGAACAGAATGCCGAGCGGATACATGTGCCAGCTGCGCGACACGAAGCGGAACATTGGCCGGAACAGCCGGCCGAGCAAGCCGCGCTGCGCCAACAGATGATCGACGTCTTCCTCGACATAGGCGCCGCCGCGGCGCACGCGCTGGAAGGTACGATAGACCCCGCAGAGGATGATGAAATTCGCCGCCGCGACCAGAAACAGAAAAAAAACGGACACCGAGGTGCCGATCACGCCGCCGATCACTTTGAACGTATTGAAACGGCCTTCGAGCTCGGCGGTCGCCAGCGCGATCGCGGCCGACGCCAGCACCACGATGGTCGAATGGCCGAGCGAGAAGAACAAGCCGACGGCAAGCGGCTTCTTGCCCTCCTGCATCAGCTTGCGCGTCACATTGTCGATGGCCGCGATATGGTCGGCGTCGACGGCGTGGCGCAGGCCGAACGTATAGGCGAGAAACGCGGTGCCGATCAGCACCGGATAATCACGGAACGCGATCAGCGCCCAGACCCAGGCCAGCACATTGGCCGCGATCAGCACGCCGTAAATGCCGGCGATCTTGCCGGCTAATCCCGCGTCCCGGTCGTTGAACAATTTGGCGATGCTGGCCCGCATATAAAGCCAATTGGCAAAATCATTGCGGCTGGATTCCGGCGGTGCGGATGACGTCGCTCCAGCGTTGCGTCTCTTGCTTGATGAAAGCGGCGACTTCGGCCGGCGAGCCGCCGCCCGGGCTGATGCTGAGCGCGCTGTAACGTTCGAGCAGGACGGGGTCGTGCATCGCGGTATTGGCCGCGGCATTGAGCTTGGCGACGACGGCGTCCGGCGTTTTCGGCGGCGCGGTGAGCGCATGCCAGGTGTCGGAGATGCAGCCCGAAACGCCTGATTCCTCCAGAGTCGGAATGTCGGGCAGCGCCGGCACGCGGTCTTTCACCGTGACCGCGAGAATCCGCGCGCTGCCGGCTTTGTGCAATTCGAGCGAGGTCGCCAGCTCGTTGAACATCAGATCGACATTGCCGGCAAGCAAATCGTTGATCGCGGGCGCGGTGCCCTTATAGGGCACATGCGTCAGCTTGGTCTGCGTGATCGCCTGGAACAATTCGGCGGTGGTATGCGAGGTGGTGCCGATGCCTTGCGAGGCATAGTTGATCTTGCCGGGATTGGCTTTGGCATAAGCGATCAATTCCTGCACGGTCTTGGCCGGAAAATCCTTGCGCACCAGAACCACGTTCGGCACATGCGACATGATCGCGATCGGCACCAGCTGCGTTGGATCGTAATTGAGCGATTTATAGAGCACCGGATTGGTCGTGATCGGCGACGGCTGCGACGCCAGGAGCGTATAGCCGTCGGGATCGGATTTGAACACCGTTTCGGCCGCGACCGAGCCGCCGACGCCGGCCTTGTTCTCGACGATCAGCGGCTGGCCGAGCGGCACGTGCATCTTGTCGGTAGCAATCCGCGTAACCGTATCGACGCCGCCGCCGGCCGGCACCGAGACGATGACCCGGATCGGCCGGTTGGGATAGGCGTCTTCGGCGAAAGCGCGGCTCGATGAATGCGCCAAGCCTGCCGCCGCAACGACTAGGACGCCGAGAATTACGGTGAATTGAAAACGTCGCAGCATTCGCAAAACCCTCAAAGAGCGCCCTGACCCGGCTCAAACCAACCCCGCCCAAACCAGCGAGCCCAAACCAGCGAGCTAATGGGCGTGAGCTTTTGGCATAGCGTAGGCCGCGGGGGAAGTCCCGCGACCTGCTGCCGCGACCGCGCATCGGCAATGCCGTAAGGCCGGTTCCCACTCTTCGGGATCATGCTATGGAACGCCCCGCAAATGGGAGAAATGCTGCAATGAGTAAGCTCGGTTTCATCTTGGAAGAAATAGTCACCGCCAACCGGGTCCTGGCGAATGAGGGGATCGTCGATTCCTTCGGGCATGTGAGCGCGCGGCATCCCGACAAGCCCGATCATTATCTCCTGTCGCGGGCGCGGGCGCCGGAGCGCATCGAGAAGGACGACATCGTCGAATATCAGCTCGACGGGACCGCGATCGACGAGCGCGGCCGCACGCCGTATCTCGAGCGCTTCATCCACGGCGCAATCTACGAGGCGCGGCCGGACGTGCACGCGGTGGTGCATAATCATTCGCTGAGCGTGATCCCGTTCGGCGTCACCGCAAAGAAGCTCAAGCCGCTTCTGCACATGTGCGCGTCGTGCGGCCACGAAGTGCCGATCTGGGATTCGCAGGACAAGTTCGGCGACACCACGCTTCTGGTGAGCGACATGGCGATGGGCCGCGATCTCGCCAAGCACATGGCCGCCAATCCGACGACCTTGATGCGCGGCCACGGCGCGACGGTGGTCGGCCGCTCGGTGCGCCACGCGGTCTTCATCTCGGTCTATCTCGAAGTCGGCGCCAAGCTGCAAATGGCGGCGATGCAGTTGGGCGACATCAAATTTCTCACCAAGGGCGAAGTCGACAAGATCGTGGCGCGCGTCAACGATTACACGCTCAATCGCGCCTGGGAGAACTGGGCGCGCCGCGCCGGACGGGAGATGCAGCAGGCTGCTGGCTAGCGCTGCATCTGCCCATCCGAGCAAGCACCAAAAGAAAACGGCGGTTGCAGGACCGCCGTTTTCACGAAACCAAGCAGTAATGGCAGACTTCACTCCGCCGCGAGGCGAATCTCCGGCGCGGCGGCGCGGACGTCGGCGTCCACGGTTTGCTCGTATTTGGTGAAGTTCTTCTGGAACATGCCGACCAGCTTGCGCGCGGTCTCGTCGAACGCGGCTTTGTCCTTCCAGGTTTTCTGCGGATAGAGAATATGCGGCTCGATACCAGGCACCGAGGTCGGCACCGCGAAACCGAAATACGGATCGGTGCGGTAGCTGGCATTGCGCAAGCTGCCGTCGAGCGCGCCGGTGACCAGCGCGCGCGTCACCTTGATCGGCATGCGGCGGCCGACGCCATAGATGCCGCCGGTCCAGCCAGAGTTAACCAGCCAGCAGTCGACCTTGTGCTTGGCGATATAGTCGCGCAACAGCCGGCCGTACTCCGCCGGCGGCCGCGGCAGGAACGGCGCGCCGAAGCAGGTGGAGAATTCCGGCTCGACGCCGACCAGGCCCTTCTCGGTACCCGCCACTTTCGCGGTGTAACCGGAGAGGAAGTGATACATCGCCTGCGCCGGCGTCAGTTTGGCGATCGGCGGCATCACGCCGAATGCATCGGCGGTGAGGAAGACGATGTTCTTCGGATGTCCTGCCGTGCCGGTGCGCGAGGCGCTCGGGATGAAATCGAGCGGATAAGCGGAGCGCGTGTTCTCGGTCTTCTTGTCGCTGTCGTAATCCGGGATCCGGGTCGCCGGATCGAACATGACATTTTCCAGAACGGCGCCGAAGCGGTTGGTGGCGTCCCAAATCTGCGGTTCGGCTTCGGCCGAGAGCTTGATGCACTTGGCGTAGCAGCCGCCTTCGAAATTGAAGATGCCGTCGGGCGACCAGCCGGTCTCGTCGTCGCCGATCAGGATGCGGTTCGGATCGGCCGACAGTGTCGTCTTGCCGGTGCCGGAGAGACCGAAGAACAGCGCGCTGTCGCCGTTCTTGCCGACATTGGCGGAGCAATGCATCGGCATCACGCCTTGCGCCGGCAGATAGAAATTGAGCGTGGTGAAGACCGACTTTTTCATCTCGCCCGCATAAGACGAGCCGGCGATCAGCACGATCTTCCTGGTGAAATCGATCGCCACCATCGTGTCCGAGCCGTCGCGGCCGCCATGACGTTTGGCATCCGGCCGAAACGACGGCATGTCGATGATGGTCATGTCCGGCACGTAGCTTGAAAGCTCGGCGAGCTCCGGACGGATCAGAAGCTGACGGATGAACAAAGAGTGCCAGGCGAGCTCGGTGAAGACCCGCGCCTTGATGCGATATTTCTTGTCGGCGCCGCCGTAGAGATCCTGCGCATAGAGCGTCTTGCCCTTCGCGTGAGCGAGGAAGTCTTGATAGAGATTTTCGAAGTGCTCTTTGCTCTGCTTGCGATTGCCGTCCCACCACACGGTGTGCTCGGTCGTCGCATCGACCACGGTGTGTTTGTCCTTCGGCGAACGGCCGGTGTGATGCCCGGTCTCGGCACACAGCGCGCCGCCGGCGACGACGGTCGCCTCGCCGTTGCGGATTGAATGCTCGTAGAGGGGGGCTGCGGTGAGGTTCCAATGGACCGCTTTGAGGTCCGTCAAGCCAAACTTGTCGGCGCCGTAGGCACCGTTCCTTACGCCCGTCTCTTGCACCCTAGCCTCCGGAAATGCGCCCGCGACAGCCGGGCGTGCGACCCTATATCCGAGCGTCCTAGCATCTGCCAAGACGCAACTCTTCTCAAGGCTAACTGGCGCATACCCGTCACGTTCCGGCGCGACGTTACGCTGCAGTGCAGCGAACCCGAATGGTGGGAGTGGATGCGTCGGCGGAGGCGTTTCTGCCCGTCAGTTATTAACGCACTGATGACGGCAAGCGCGGCGTGAAACGCCGCCGAGCTTTTTGGCTACCGGTCGGTTTATTTTCGTGAGGCGCGCGCTTTCGCTGCCAAATCCACCACCACCTTGCGCAATTGCTGAGCATCGGTAACGCGCTCCGGAAACGGCAGACGCAGCGTGACGTCGCCGCGGGCGAGGTCGAGGCCCTCGGGATCGAGGCCGGTGATGTGCCAAACATCACCCCCGGCTTTCCCGTCGTCGGCGCCGCAAAGCTGGGTGGCATAGAGGCGGACGGCCTCGGCATGATCCGCATTCATATGCGCGATCGCGCTCTCTTCCGCCGCGATCAAATCCGCGGCGCCGGATATGTCGGTGAGAACGTCGGCCGCTTTCAGATCGGCGGCGCGGGCGAAGCCGCCATTGAGATGCGCCGACACCGTATCGAGCCGCCAAAAAGAAAAATCGGCGAAGCCGGCATAGAGCTCGGATTTCGGATGGCGGGCGAGGAAGCGCCGCCGCAGGCGCGGCGCGTCGGAACTATCGCGCGCGATTGCAGCGAAAGCGCCGAGCAAAGTCAGACGCGGATGCGCAAGCGGATCGCCTTTGCCGCTCGCCGCAAGCAGCAGCGAGGCACGGCCGTCGACTTCGAGATTGGCGGTGTGGGTGGCGAGCCGCGAGATGAGGATGAGCGGGGCGCCGTCGTTGTCGGTCGCGACGTTGACGAGCGACGCGAAAGGGTGACCGGTATTGCGGTCGATGGTCGCAAGCGTGCCCGCGCGCGTCGATCGCAACAGGTCCTTGGCGACGCCAACGGGATCGAAGCCGGCTGCACCAGCGGCGTTTTCCGGCAGACGATCCGGCATCACGCCGGGGAGCGGGAAGGCGGCTTTTTCGGCTTCGGCCATAAGCGTCCAGATGTGGGTCCGTAGGCGGTACTCAAGCGGCTCTTGAGCGGTTCTTAGACCCGGGTTTCCACCGGGTCTATATTAAGGAACCCTCATGATTTGCCTCGGTTTTGCCTTGTCTAGTCACACTTCCGCCCCCACATGGGGATTCAAAGGCATACGGGGCCGGGGCTGATGATGCTTGCGGCCAACTCATGGTAGAAGGCTGCTGATGCCGACAATCGCTCTCGTCGACGATGACCGCAATATCCTCACCTCTGTGTCGATCGCGCTAGAGGCCGAAGGCTATCGGATCACGACTTACACCGACGGCGCCTCGGCGCTCGACGGTTTCAAGTCGGCACCGCCCGACCTTGCCATTCTCGATATCAAGATGCCGCGCATGGACGGCATGGAGACCTTGCGGCGGCTGCGCCAGAAGTCCGATCTGCCGGTGATCTTCCTGACCTCGAAGGATGAAGAGATCGACGAATTGTTCGGTCTGAAAATGGGCGCCGACGATTTCATTCGCAAACCGTTCTCGCAGCGGCTCCTGGTCGAGCGCGTCAAAGCCGTGCTGCGCCGCGCCTCGCCGAAGGACGGCGTTGTGGTCAAGGAAACCGAGAGCAAGGCGCTCGAGCGCGGGCTGCTCCGCATGGATCCGGAGCGCCACACCTGCACCTGGAAGAACGAGCCGGTGACACTCACCGTCACCGAGTTTCTGATCCTCCAGGCGCTGGCGAGCCGGCCCGGTGTGGTCAAAAGCCGCAACGCGCTGATGGATGCGGCCTATGACGATCAGGTCTATGTCGACGACCGCACCATCGACAGCCACATCAAGCGCCTGCGCAAGAAGTTCAAGGCGAGCGACAACGAATTCGATATGATCGAGACGCTGTACGGCGTCGGCTATCGTTTTAAGGAATAAAATAACAAGTCAGATGGACGCAAAATGCCGTGGATGGGTCGGCTGACAGCCCCTAACCATGGCTCCTGACGGGGCGGCTGACGTGCGGTACTAATGCGGGTCCGCTCCCCACCCTTGGGGTGGGGGTGGCAGGACCGAAACCCCGGCAGACGACGTGCTCGATCGAACCATAGATAGCGCAGAACCCGAGGCTCGGGTCTCCGGCGAGGCCGTTTCGAAAGAGACTGCGTCGCACATCGCCGATCGCATGGAAGGTCATGTCGAGGCCCATAGTGAGGCTCATGGTGAGCCGCATGGTCTCGACGACGGCGCCATGCCGTTGCGCGGTCTCGCCCGGCTGCGCGATTGGCTCACGCGCGGCTCGCAGTTCTTCGTCACGCAAAGCTCGTCGAGCCTCACGCGCCGCATTGTCGTCCTCAACGTCACCGGCCTCGTCGTTCTCTCCATCGGCATCATCTTCCTGTCGCAGTTTCGCGCCGGTTTGATCGACGCGCGCATCCAAAGCTTGCAGGTGCAAGGCGAGATCATCGCCGGCGCCATCGCGTCGTCGGCGACAGTCGAAACCGATTCCTCGATCACGCTCGATCCCGATAAGCTCCTCAATCTGCATCCGGGCGAGAGCTACGGCCCGAACGAAGACGCACTCTACGGCATCGATTTCCCGATCAATCCGGAACGGGTCGCGCCGATCCTGCGGCGGCTGGTGTCGCCGACCAAGACGCGGGCGCGGATCTACGATCGCGACGGCGTCCTGTTGGTCGACAGCCGCAGCCTATTCGGCCGCGGCGACGTGCTGCGCTTTGATCTGCCGCCGCCGACGGAGGAAAAGCCGGGCTTCTTCAAGCGCGCCTTCATCGCGATGCGGATGTGGCTCGGCCGCGGCGACCTGCCGGTCTATCACGAGCTCGGCCCCGACGCCGGCAAGGGCTATCCCGAAGTGGCGCAGGCCTTGAACGGCGCCGACGCGAGCATGGTGCGCGTCAACGATCGCGGCGACGTCATCGTCTCGGTCGCTGTGCCGGTGCAGCGGTTCCGCGCCGTGCGCGGTGCGCTGATGCTCTCGACCCAAGGCGCCGATATCGACGATATGGTTGAGGCCGAACGGCTCGCCATTATCAAGGTGTTTCTGGTCGCCGCCGGCGTGATGATTGTGCTGTCGATCCTGCTCGCCGGCACCATCGCCGAGCCGGTGCGGCGGCTCGCCGATGCCGCCGAAAGCGTGCGGCGGCGCATCCGCTCGCGCGTCGAAATCCCCGATTTCACCAAGCGCCGCGACGAGATCGGCCACTTGTCCGGCACGCTGCGCGATATGACCAATGCGCTCTATAGCCGCATCGAGGCGATCGAAAGTTTCGCCGCCGACGTCTCGCACGAACTGAAAAACCCGCTGACCTCGCTGCGCTCGGCGGTCGAAACACTGCCGGTGGCGAAGACCGAAGAAAGCCGCGGCCGCCTGCTCGCCGTCATTCACCACGACGTGCAGCGGCTCGATCGCCTGATCTCGGATATTGCCGATGCCAGCCGCCTTGACGCCGAGCTGCAGCGCCAGGAAGCGGCGCCTGTCGATTTCGCAAAACTTCTCAATACGCTCGTTGCAGTAGCCAACGAGGTCAAGCGCGACGACGGCGTCACGGTCACGCTGCGGTTCGAAGGCGCCGCAGCGCGCGCGTTTGAGCTGTCGGGTCACGACTCGCGGCTCGGTCAGATCATCGACAATCTGATCGAGAACGCGCGCTCGTTCTCGCCGCCGGACGGCATAGTGCGGGTCGTCTGCCGGCGCTTGCGCAATCAGATCGAAGTCTTTGTCGACGACGATGGACCGGGCGTGCGGCCCGATGCGTTGGAAAAAATCTTCGAGCGTTTCTATACCGACCGCCCGCAGCAAGGGTTCGGCCAGAATTCCGGCCTCGGTCTTTCGATCTCCAAACAGATCGTCGAAGCGCATGGCGGCTCGGTCTGGGTCGAGAACCGTCTCGGCACGCCCGGCCCCGATGGGGAGCTCAAAGTGCTCGGCGCCCGCTTCATTGTCCGTCTGCCGGCGATGTAATGGCTGAAACGGTGCATGCCTCGACCGTGCTCGTCGGCGCGCGCGCTGTCTTGATCCGTGGGCCGTCCGGGGCGGGCAAATCGCGGCTGGCGCTCGACCTCATCGAAGCCGGACGCAGCGGGCGGCTTACCTTCGCCCGCCTCGTCGGCGACGACCGGATCAATCTGGAATGTGCCGGCGGCCGGCTCCTGGCGCGCCCGGCCGCCACGCTCGCCGGGATGATCGAAATTCGCGGGGCGGGCCTGTTCCGGCTCGACTACGAGCCCTGCGCCGTGGTCGGCCTGGTGGTCGATCTCGCCGCCGCGGATGCCGAAAGACTGCCGGAAAGCCTCGAAGTCACGCTCGAAACCGTCAAATTACCGCGATTGGCGGTCCCCGGCGGCGTTTCGGCCTTGCCTGGCGTGCTGGCCCTTCTCACCTCATGTGCCGTGGCTATTGACTCAAGGCCCGCCTGACCGTCTCTCGTCGCCGGGAGCGGCAAATTGGCGATTGGTTAACCATAATGGTCCAAGACTTTTAGAGACTTTTAGAACCGAGTCTGTGTTCAAATTTCGTGGTCTCGGCTTTTCCAAGGCTAGCTGCCGGCCGCCAATGCCGGTCCATAGGGCGGTTCCGGAGTCTCAAGAGACCGTCTTTACCGCGATGCAACAACCCTCAGATTTTGCTCAAAATGCCCCTTGCGCACGGACTTCGGATGGTCATGATGAGCAACCTTTCGTGCGGCGCAAACGGGAAGCGCCCGCGGGGAGTTCCATGATCGGTTTAGTGCTTGTTACCCACGGCCGGCTTGCTGTTGAGTTCCGCGCCGCCCTCGAGCACGTGGTCGGACCCCAAGGGCAAATCGAGTCCGTCACCATCGGACCCGACGACGACGTCGAAGAGCGCCGCAAGGACATCATCGAGGCGGTCCGCCGCGTCGATACCGGCGACGGCGTCGCCATCCTCACCGACATGTTCGGCGGCACGCCGTCGAACCTCGCCATTTCAGTCATGAGCCGGCCCAAGGTCGAAGTGTTGGCCGGCATTAATCTGCCGATGCTGGTCAAGCTCGCCAAGGTGCGCGACGAATGCCCGCTCGCCGAGGCGGTAGCCGCCGCGCAAGAGGCTGGGCGAAAATACGTCACCATCGCCAGCCGCGTTCTCACCGGGAAATGAACAAACCGGCCCATAGCGGTCACAGCGAGCCGGAGCAATTACCGGCGTCTGAAGGTGCTGTGGCTCGGGTCTTCGTCATCTGCAACAAAAAGGGCCTGCATGCGCGTGCCTCGGCGAAGTTCGTGCAGACGGTGGAGAAATTCGACGCCGATGTGCGCGTCAAACGCTGCGGCGAAGGCCATGACGTCGTCGGCGGCACTTCGATCATGGGGCTGATGATGCTCGCCGCGGCTCCCGGCACGTCGATTGCCGTCGAGGCGACCGGCCCCCAGGCGGCTGAAGTCGTCGAGGCTTTGGCAACGCTCATCGAGACGCGGTTCGGCGAGGCGGATTGATCCGCTCCCCGATTTGAGATTGGCTAACTGGGCCGAACCCATGCCGAGAACCACCAAACGCAGCGCGCCGCGGCCAAAACCGTCGCAAACCTCGCACGCAAAGCAATCGCCGAAGGAGAACAGACCAATGGCCGAACCGACAAGCTCAAAAGGCAATGCATCGCCGGACGCGGCACAGGCGACATCGGCCGCTCCGACCGAGCGCCAGGCGGCATCGATCCGCTATCTCGATCAGGCCGACATGGCGGAGACATTCGCCAATTCCATCACCGGCTTGATCTTCGACGGCCAGACGCTGCGCATCGAATTCGGCGTCACACGTTTCGATGAGGTCAAACCCAACACCCAGATCACCGGCCGCCGCTATCCGGCCTGCCGCCTGGTGCTGCCGCCGGCGGCGGCGGTCGAGCTCATCAATCGCATGCAGCAGATCGCGAACGCGCTCACCCAGGCCGGCGTCGTCAAGGCGACGCCGCGGCCGACGCCCGAGCCGGCGAAGAACTGAACCACCGTCCCCTCATCCGTGTACAGCGTGACCCATTAGCCCCCACGGGGGATGACGGGTCGCGGCAGCATATGAAGCGTCTGTCGTCCGGCAAGCGGCGCCAACCCGGCGGCCAAACGCCCTTTTAATGCTGCTGAAAACAAGGACATAAAGGTATCTTTATGTCTTTATTGCCGTGGCCGCCGCAACCTGCTATAGCCACGCCCGAACCCCAGCCCAAATCGCATGGCCCCTGTCAAAAGGATCGTTATGAGCACGAGCACCGCCGCCGCAAAAACCCTTTCGCCCTCGGATTACGTAGTCAAAGACATCGGCCTTGCCGAGTGGGGCCGCAAGGAAATCGTCATCGCCGAGGTCGAAATGCCGGGCCTGATGGCGACGCGCGAAGAGTACGGTCCGAAGCAGGTGCTGAAAGGCGCGCGCATCGCCGGCTCGCTGCACATGACCATTCAGACCGCGGTGCTGATCGAGACGCTCAAGGCGCTCGGCGCCGACGTGCGCTGGTGCTCCTGCAACATCTATTCGACGCAGGATCACGCCGCGGCCGCGGTCGCCGCCGGCGGCACGCCGGTCTTCGCGGTGAAGGGCGAGAGCCTCAAGGATTATTGGGAATATACCCGCAAGATTCTGGAATGGCGCGACGGCGGCCTGCCGAACATGATCCTCGACGACGGTGGCGACGCCACCATGCTGGTTCACTCAGGGCTGCGCGCCGAGAAGGGCGACGTCGCCTTCCTCGACAAGGCCGAAAACGAGGAGGAGGAAGTCTTCTACGCGCTGATCAAGCGCACGCTGAAGGAAAAGCCGGGCTGGTTCGCCAAGCTCGCCGCCGGCATCAAAGGCGTGTCAGAAGAGACCACCACCGGCGTGCACCGGCTCTATCAGATGGAGAGAGACGGCAAGCTCTTGTTCCCCGCCATCAACGTCAATGACAGCGTCACCAAGTCGAAATTCGACAATCTCTATGGCTGCCGCGAGTCGCTGGTCGACGGTATCCGCCGCGGCACCGACGTGATGATGGCCGGCAAAGTGGCGATGGTCGCGGGCTTCGGCGACGTCGGCAAAGGCTCGGCCGCGTCGCTGCGCCAGGCCGGCTGCCGCGTCATGGTGTCGGAGATCGATCCGATCTGCGCGCTGCAAGCGGCGATGGAAGGCTACGAAGTGGTGACGATGGAAGAGGCCGCCCCGCGCGCTGACATCTTCGTCACCGCGACCGGCAATGTCGACGTCATCACCATCGAGCACATGCGCAAGATGAAAGACCGCGCCATAGTCTGCAATATCGGCCACTTCGACTCGGAGATTCAGGTCGCTGCGCTGAAGAACCTGAAATGGTTCAACGTCAAGCCGCAGGTCGACGAGATCGAATTCCCCGACCAGAAGCGCATCATCCTTCTGTCCGAAGGCCGCCTGGTCAATCTCGGCAACGCCATGGGCCATCCGAGCTTCGTCATGTCGTCGTCGTTCACCAACCAGACGCTGGCCCAGATCGAGCTGTGGGGCAATCCGGGCAAGTATCAGAAGAAGGTCTACACGCTGCCCAAGCATCTCGACGAAAAGGTCGCGCGGCTCCATCTCGACAAGATCGGCGTCAAGCTGACGAAGCTGTCGGACAAGCAGTCGAGCTACATCGGCATCCCGGTCAGCGGGCCGTACAAGACCGATCAGTACCGGTATTGAGATTCACCTCTTCCCGCGCGCGGGGAGAGGTCGTTCGCGCCAAGCGCCGCGGGTGGGGGGCCTCTCCGCGATTCTGAGCCGCTGCGGATTTGGCGGCAACGCCGCAGATTCTTCCTCAATTCTCAACCCAGCGGAGAGGATCTCACGCCCCAACCCTCTCCCCGCAAGCGGAGAGAGGGAGTGCTTGCCGCTGCGGCAAGCGGGTGTTATCTGCGCCCCATGCCTTCGATCCCTATCGAAAACATCCGCAATTTCGCGATCATCGCCCATATCGATCATGGCAAATCGACGCTGGCCGACCGGCTGATTCAGTCGACCGGCGGGCTCGAGGAGCGCGAAATGGTCGAGCAGGTGCTCGATTCCATGGATATCGAGCGCGAGCGCGGCATCACCATCAAGGCGCAGACGGTACGGCTCAATTACCGCGCCCGCGACGGCAAGGATTACATCCTCAACCTCATCGACACGCCCGGCCATGTCGACTTCGCCTATGAGGTCAACCGTTCGCTCGCCGCCTGCGAGGGCTCGTTGCTCGTGGTCGACGCCAGCCAGGGCGTCGAAGCGCAGACGCTGGCCAACGTCTACCAGGCGCTCGACAACAATCACGAGATCGTGCCGGTGCTCAATAAGGTCGACCTGCCGGCCGCCGAGCCCGACAAGATCAAGCAGCAGATCGAGGACGTCATCGGGCTCGATGCCTCGGACGCGATCCTGATTTCGGCAAAGACCGGGCTCAACGTGCCGGAGGTGCTCGAAGCCATCGTGCATCGATTGCCGGCGCCGAAGGGTGATGTCGCGGCGCCGCTCAAGGCACTGCTCGTCGACTCTTGGTACGACGCCTATCTCGGCGTCGTCGTCCTGTTCCGCGTCGTCGATGGCGTCCTGAAAAAAGGCCAGCGCATCCACATGATGGGCACCAACGTGTCTTACGAGGTCGATCGCGTCGGCGTGTTCACGCCCAAACGGATCGAGCTCGGCGAGCTCGGTCCGGGCGAGATCGGCTTTTTGACCGCCTCGATCAAGGAAGTCGCCGACACCCGCGTCGGCGACACCATCACCGACGAGCGAAAGCCGGTCGCGGCGCCGCTGCCCGGGTTCCGCCCGGCGATCCCGGTGGTGTTCTGCGGCTTGTTTCCGGTGGACGCGGCGGATTTCGAAGATTTGCGCGCCGCGATGGGCAAGCTCCGCCTCAACGACGCCAGTTTCAGCTTCGAGATGGAAACGTCCGCAGCGCTCGGCTTCGGCTTCCGCTGCGGCTTTCTCGGGCTGCTTCACCTCGAAATCATCCAGGAACGGCTTGAGCGTGAATTCAATCTCAACCTGATCGCGACCGCGCCGTCGGTGATCTACAAGATCAAGCTCCGCAACGGCGAGCAGTTGGAGATACATAATCCGGTCGACATGCCGGACCCCAACCATATCGAGGAAATGCAGGAGCCGTGGATCGAGGCGACGATACTGACGCCCGACGAATATCTCGGCTCGGTGCTCAAGCTCTGTCAGGACCGCCGCGGCGAGCAGAAAGAGCTGACCTATGTAGGCAACCGCGCGCTGGTGAAATACAATCTGCCGCTCAACGAAGTGGTGTTCGATTTCTACGACCGGCTGAAATCGGTGTCGCGCGGCTATGCCTCGTTCGACTATCACCTCACCGATTACCGGCCAGCGGATCTCGTCAAGCTGCAGATGCTGGTCAACGGCGATCCGGTCGACGCTTTGGCGATGCTGGTCCATCGCACCCGCGCCGAGCAGCGCGGCCGCGCCATGGCGGAGAAGCTCAAGGAGCTGATCCCGCCGCACATGTTCCAGGTGCCGATCCAGGCCGCGATCGGCGGCAAGGTGATCGCACGCGAAACCGTCCGCGCCTTTCGCAAAGACGTGACCGCGAAATGCTACGGCGGCGACGTGTCGCGCAAGCGCAAGCTGCTCGACAAGCAGAAGGAAGGCAAAAAGCGCATGCGCCAGTTCGGCAAGGTCGACATCCCGCAGGAAGCCTTTATCGCCGCGCTGAAAGTCGACGTCTGACCGGACGTTGCGGCCTTAAACTAACGGTAGCCCGTCACCGGCCGTAGTAACCATCACAGCGATGTCATGCCGCGGTGGAATAAGCCCGCGCCAGGCGCTTGCCTACGAAAACGATCCGTCGACGATTCCGGCCGGCGCGGTTTTTGACATTGTCGACACCGGGGAAAATATCGGGTCGCTGACCGCGTCCGAGATTTCACAACTTTCGTCGCAGCTCAGCGTCTCGTCGATGACGGCGACCGATGCACCGGTGACGTTCACGCCCAGCGGGCCGGAGCAGGCCGCGCTTAAGAGCGCAGGCATTCACATCACGGCCGAAATCAACGCGCAGGAAGTGATCCAGCTCGACACCCAGCACAATATGAGCGGATCGCCGACTCTGGTGCCGTCCGCCGATCCGCGCCGGGCGTCAGCGCTGCGCGGCTATGTCGACGACATCGGTCCGCGCTGCATCGAGGGCTGGGCGCAGGACGTGGACGCACCGGAGGCGCCGGTTTGTCTCGATATCTATGCCGGCGGCAAACTATTGGGGCAGGCGCTGGCGAATCTCTATCGCGAGGATCTGGCGGCGGCCGGTCTCGGCAGCGGTCGTCATGCCTTCACCTCGAAGTGCCGCCGGGCTTTGCGCTCGCCGCCGGTACGGTCGTAGTGCGCCGTTCGCTGGACGGCCGCCGGCTGCCCGGCACTTCACACGCGCTCGGCCGCCTAGACGTTCGCCATCATAACGGCCCGTCGCGCCGTCATGGCCGCGCATAGCCGTTTGAAGAACGGCGTCGCTTTCGCTCGCCCATGTCCCGGCAATCTCAATTCGTATGGCACGGCGTTGCCAAAGGCGTGGCCGAATAATCGCGGCGTAAACTTCGTACGTCAGAATTTAAGCAGGTGCGGCAAGTTCCGATCAACTTTCTGCGATGCTGTGCGTTGAACTACGCTATCGTCGCCTTTTGGAACAAGCTCCCTTTTTTGGAACTTGGAGGATCGTCATGCCCAGCCGGGTCGCTTCTCCTCTTCGTCAGCGCCGCCGCGCCATTCTTGCAACGGCCTCGCTGTTTGTCATCGTCGCACTGCTCGCTGCACCTTCATCCTTGATGCCGTCTTGGGCCCAATCGAACCCGCAGGGTGCGCAAGCAAATGCTTGTTCCGGCGACAATGGCGGCCTCGTCCTCTCGCCGGGCTTTTGCGCAACGGTCTTCGCCGACAATATCGGCCATGTCCGCCACATGACCGTCGCGCCGAACGGTGTCCTTTATGTCAACACCTGGAGTGGCCGCTACTTCCGCAACGCCCCGCCGCCGGCCGGCGGCTTTCTGGTGGCGCTAAAGGACTCAAAAGACGACGGCAAGGCCGACGTGATCGAACGGTTCGGCGACGGCGTCCCGCAAGGCTCGGCGGGCGGCTCCGGCATCGCTCTTTATAACAGCGTGCTTTACGCCGAACAGAACGACAAGATCATCCGCTATGCCTTGTCGCCGGATTCGATCGCGCCGCAGGGGTCGCCGCAGACCGTCGTCTCAGGGCTGCCACTCTCCGGCGATCACCCGATGCATCCTTTCGTCATCGATGGAGAGGGTCATCTCTATGTCGATCTCGGCTCTGCGACCAATTCCTGCCAATCCGACAATCGCATGCCGAATTCGCTCGGGCTTAACCCCTGCACCGAGCTCGAGACCCGCGCCGGCACCTGGCTCTACGACGCCAACAAAACCGGCCAGCATTTCTCGGCCGCGGAGCGCTACGCCACCGGCCTGCGCAATGGCGAAGGCTTTGGTTTCGATTCCTCAGGTCGCTTATTCGCGACCCAGCATGGCCGCGACCAGCTCGCGCAGAATTTCTCCAAGCTCTACACGCCGAAACAAAGTGCGGAACAGCCGGCCGAAGAAGTCGTGTTGTTGCAAAAGGGTGCCGATTTCGGCTGGCCGGAATGTTATTTTGACCGCGATCAGCAGAAACTCGTACTGGCGCCGGAATATGGCGGCGACGGCGGACACAAGATCGGCATCTGCACCGAGAAAACGGCCCCCGTTGCCTCATTCCCCGGACACTGGGCGCCGAACGATCTGCTGATCTATACCGGCAGCGCGTTCCCGAAGGCCTATCATGACGGCGCTTTCATCGCTTTCCACGGGTCGTGGAATCGCGCGCCGGAGCCGCAGGGCGGCTATAACGTGGTGTTCCAGCCGCTCAAGGACGGCAAGGCCGCGGGAGACTTCATCGTCTTTGCCGACGGTTTTGCCGGCGCGGTGAAAGAACCCGGTCAGGCGGCGTTCCGGCCGACCGGGCTCGCGATGGCGCCGGACGGCGCGCTCTATGTTTCCGACGACAAGCACGGCCGGATCTGGCGCGTCACCTATGACGGTCCAGCCGATGCACCGCTCGCTCCGGCCCCGGCGCCCGCGGTGGTCGCCACGAGTTCCGGCGAGCCCGGCCCGCCGGAGGGCATCCATCCCGACGCCGGCCGGCCGAGCCCGGCGTCGCTCCCCGTTCCGCCCGGCGCCAGCAAAGAACTAGTCGCGCTGGGAGACCGTATCTTCCACGGCGAGGCGTCGGGCGGCACCTGCACCGGCTGCCACGGCTCGGATGCGCGCGGCGGTCCGCAAGCACCGTCGCTGGTGAAAGGCCGCTGGCTGATCGGTGACGGCAGTCTCAAATCGATTACCGAAACCATCGCCAACGGCGTGCCACGGCCGCACAATTACGAGGTGCCGATGCCGCCCAAAGGCGGCGCGCCATTATCGGATTCCGATGTTGCCGCGGTCGCCGCCTATGTTTGGGCGATCAACCAAGCGCGCGGCTCGCGAGCTAGTTCGGGAGGATGACCGAGCGTCGATCGATTAAATCCGAGACGGTCGCGCTCTAATGAATCACGATCGTCGTCGCGCCCATGCCTTCGCGCTCGACGATGCCGTACAATGTCGCCGCATTGCCGGGGTCGAGCCGCACGCAACCGTGCGAAGCGGGTCCGCCGAGCTGCGAAATCTCGTAGGTGCCGTGAATGGCAAAGCCGCCGTAGAAGAAGATCGAATGCGGCATCGGCGAATTGTAATATTTTTTCGAGTACCAGCGCCGCGCCAGCATTTGCGGGTGATAGACGCCGGGCGGCGTGACGTAGCCGGCGCGCGCGGTCGAAACCCGCCAATTGTAGCGAGGCACACCGTCCACCATCACCGCCATGCTCTGACTGGAACGGTCGATGCGAACCACGACGGACGCTTCGGCGCGCGTGCCGGCACCCAACACGACGATGCCGAGCGCGGCCAAACCGCAAAACACACGGATGCAAAACAAGCGATACATGACAATTCCCAGCCCTGTTACGCTGCCATCAAATAACCAGAACGGCATCAAGCTTAGCGCCCAACCCGTTATATTTGTAAAGTTACCGACGTTTCGACGGTTAATCCCAAGCGCAAAGCCTAGCGAATTGCCGACCCTAGTCACACATGAATTAGCAACGATGACAAATTAACAACGATGACAGCCTTCGACTTCTTCAGCATCGGTCATTCCAACATTCCGGCGGAGCGCTTTATTGCAATGCAGCGCTCAGCCTGCGTGACGGCAATTGCCGACGTGCGCTCGACGCCGGTCTCGCGGTTTTGCCCGTGGTTCTCGGCGAAGAATCTGGCGCCGCTATTGGCCAATGAAGGCATCGGTTACGCGGCCTATGGCGTCGAGCTCGGCGGCCGGCCTAACGATCCCGCGCTCTACCGCGACGGCATCGCCGATTACGAAGCCATGGCGCGGCAGGCGGATTTCCGCGCGGGCCTCGATCGTCTGGTCGGTGCAGCGGCACAAAGCCGAGGCAAAGGCGGCATTCTGGGCCGCATCTGCGTGATGTGCTCGGAACGCGAGCCGCTCGAATGCCACCGCTGTCTGTTGGTCACACGCGCGCTCGCCGCACGCGGTCTCAACGTCGGGCACATCCTGCACGACGGTACGATCGAACCGCATGCTGTAACCGAACAGCGGCTTCTGGTGCTCGACGCGGCAGGCGAGGACCTTTTCGTAACTGGACAGAGTGAGCGACTCGCGGCAGCGTATTTTCGTCGCGCCCGCGCCGTCGCCTATCGTGGCAAAGCGGGCCCGCGCGTGACCGGGGCGAAGAAAGCCACAACCAGGAAAAGATGATGCTCGCCCCTTTTTGTTTGCGCCAGATCGTAGCTGCTTCGGCAATCGCGATTGCCGCCGCGTTGGCCACCGTTCCGGCCCGTGCCGCGGACGCCAATGCCGATCCGACGCCGCAGGGCACGCTCAATCCGGTGCCATTGCCGCCGCTCGCCGACCCGAACTCTCCGACCGTCCCGGCTAGGGAGCTGTTCGCGCGCAAGACGACGCCGCTCACCGGCCCGGCGCGGTCGATCGGCGGCTATGCCGACGGCTGCCTGTCCGGCGGCATGGCGCTGCCGATCAGCGGCCCGAATTGGCAAGTGATGCGGCTGTCGCGCAATCGCAATTGGGGCAACCCGGCGCTCGTCACTTTCTTGGAACGCTTCGCCGCGCACGCCAAGACGGAATGGAACGGCCTTCTGGTCGGTGACATGTCGCAGCCGCGCGGCGGCCCGATGATCTCCGGCCATGCCAGCCATCAGATCGGGCTCGATGCCGATATCTGGTTCACGCCGATGCCCGATCACGTCTTGACGCGCGAGGAGCGCGAAATGAACGGCGCGGTCAACATGGTGCAGACGGACGGTCTCGGCGTCGACGCCAAAGTGTGGACGCCCGAGCGCACGGCGCTCATCCGTACCGCGGCGCTGGATTCGGCGACGACGCGCATTTTCGTCAATGCCGCGATCAAAAAGGAAATGTGCAGCGAGGCCGGATCGGATCGCGCCTGGCTCAGCAAGGTGCGGCCGTGGTGGGGCCATACCGAGCACTTTCACGTCCGCATCGCCTGCCCCGCCGACAGCACCGAGTGCAAACCGCAACCGCCGCCCGAACCCGGCGACGGTTGCGGCCACGAGCTCGATTTCTGGTTCAAGGAATTGACACTGCACCCGGCGCCGCCGCCCGTTCCGGCGAAGCCGAAGCCGGCGATGACGCTCGCCGGGCTGCCGCCGGCATGCAAGCAGGTGGTCGGGGCGCCGTAAGCCTTCCGTCAGAATTATGGTTACAAGTCGGGTGTGCCGAACATCGTGTGCTGGGCCGTGGCCATCACGTAAATGAGCAGGCCCGCGCCAGCTGCGATCGCGATTGCGAAGGTGAGCGACATTTTGTCCGGTACTTTGGCGAGCCGCGGCAGGCCGAGCCAGAGAATGTAGAGGCCGTAGACACCGAACAGCGCGAGGAAATGCAGACCCGGCAACAGCAGAAAAACTCCGGCCAGCCAAACCGGCGTGAACGAATACACCGCGAGTTTGAGCGCGCTGTCGAAACCGCGGCGTCCGCCGAAAAGCGGCGCCAAGAGATGGATGAGGAGCGCGACGACCAGCACGGTCGCGCCCGTCATCACATAACCGAAGATCGCGCCGAACAGGCCGTCGACGATCGGCGTGCGCAGTGTCGCGCCGTTCTTGGCGACAGCGCCGATCAGGCAGGCGCCGATGAAGCCGAACAGGCTTGGAATGATCGCCAGCAGCGCGACATAGCGGGTCAGCACGAAAACCGGATCGCCGGTTTCTTGTTCGATCACTCCCCATTCCGCCAGCGGATCGGTCAGCATCGATGTCGCGCGCAGCGCAGCCTTGATCATGCAAGAGCTTTCATGACTTAGGCGCCTTTGGCGTCTTCGTGCAGCATGGCGGCGCCCTTTTCCGCGATCATCATGGTCGGCGCATTGGTATTGCCCGACGTGATGCTCGGCAGGACGGACGCATCGATGACGCGCAGGTGTTCGAGGCCAAAGACGCGCAGCCGCTCGTCGACCACCATCATCGGATCGCTCGGCAGTCCCATTTTCGCGGTGCCGACCGGATGAAAGATTGTGGTGCCGATATCGCCCGCGGCCTTGATCAAGGCTTGCTCGTCGTCCTGCACGGAAGGGCCCGGCAGATATTCGTTCGGATGAAACGGCGCGAGCGCGGGTTGTGCGGCGATATGGCGCGTCAGCCTGATCGCGCGCGCGGCGATGCGGCGGTCGTCGTCGGTCGAGAGATAATTCGGCCGGATTGCCGGCGCGTCGGACGGATTGGACGAACGCAGCCTAACCGAACCGCGGCTGGTCGGCCGCACATTGCATACGCTCGCGGTGAAGGCGGGAAATTTGTGCAGCGGCTCGCCGAATTTGTCGAGCGACAAGGGCTGCACGTGATATTGCAGATTGGCGCGCTCCTGATCGCTGTCGGAGCGGGTGAACAGGCCGAATTGCGACGGCGCCATTGTCAGCGGTCCGCGCCGGAACAGCGCATATTCGGCGAGCATCTGGGCAAAGCCGAGCGGCGCGTGATAGCGCTCGTTGAGCGTGGTAATGCCGTCGACCTTATAGATCATGCGCAATTGCAAATGATCCTGCAGATTGGCGCCGACGCCGGGCCGGTCGAGGACGACGGCAATGTCGTGCTCCTGCAGCTGCGCCGCCGGCCCGACGCCGGACAGCAGAAGAATTTGCGTCGAGCCGATCGAGCCTGCGGCAAGAATGACGTCGCCGCGGCAGCGCGCCATGCGCGCTTGGCCGTTCTGCCGCCAGCGCACACCTGTGGCGCGCTTCTGCTCGAACACAATGCCTTCGACCAGACAGCCGGTTTCAAGCCGAAGATTTGCCCGGTTGAGCACCGGCTTCAAAAACGCGCGCGCCGTCGATACGCGGCGGCCGCGCTTCTGGTTGACGTGAAAGGCGCAGCAGCCTTCGTTGTCGCCCGAATTGAAATCCGGAATCGATTTGATGCCGGCTTGTTCGACGGCGGCCCGGAAAGCGTCGATCAGGTCCCAGCGCACGCGTGGCGCGGCGATCGGCCATTCGCCGCCGACGGCATGGACGTCGCTTGCGCCGAGAAAATTATCTTCGTGCTTCTTGAAGAACGGCAGCACGTCGTTCCAGCCCCAGCCGCGGAGCCCGAGCTGGCGCCAATGATCGTAATCGGCAGCCTGGCCGCGCATATAGATCATGGCGTTGATGGCCGAGGAGCCGCCGATCACTTTGCCGCGCGGATAATTGAGACTTCGGCCGTTCAGCCCCGGTTCGGGCTCGGTCTTGAAACACCAGTCCGAACGCGGATTGCCGATAGCGAACAGATAACCGACGGGAATGTGAAACCAGATCCAGTTGTCGCGGCCGCCGGCCTCGAGCACCAGCACGCGTTTGTTCGGATCGGCCGACAGCCGATTGGCGAGCAGGCAGCCGGCCGAGCCCGCGCCAACGATGATGTAGTCGTAGTCGCCCGCAACCGCCCCGCTTTCAGGCAAATCTCGCTCCCCGTGGCTGAACCTTGCCGCGACCATAGCAGCGGGATCGGGCGTGAGAAGGGGTGCGGCCGTACGATAACTTGTCCCATCCCGGCTAAGCGCCTATGATCCAAAAACGACATGCGGCGTGCCGTGCGCGCGCCGGATGAGCCCGGAACGACGGTTCCCAAGGTTGTCGTAGTAATCCGTTGTCGTCCTTATTCTTAACGGATCACAGGGTCCGACGCGCCTCATTGGCGCGCGTTACTGCATTGGAGAACCGTCGTGCTGAAAAGAACCATCCTTGCGGCTTTTGCCGCCGCCATCGTCATTTCCGCCGCGCCGCGGATCGCCACCGCGCAAGATAAGTCCATTACCGTTTTTGCCGCCGCTTCGATGAAGAACGCGCTCGACGATGTCGACGCGGCCTTCACCAAGACGAGCGGCGTCAAAGTCGTCGCCAGTTATGACGCCAGCTCCGCGCTGATGAAGCAGATCGAGGCCGGCGCGCCGGCCGATGCGTTCATCTCCGCCGATCTGAAATGGATGGATTACGGTTCGCAAAAAAAGCTGATCAAGGACGACGCGCGGGTCAATCTGCTCGGCAACCAGCTCGTGCTGATCGCACCCAAGGATTCCAAGATTGACAGTGTTGCCATCAAGCCCGGTTTCGATCTCGCCAAGCTCATCGGCGACGGCCGCCTCGCGACCGGCGACGTGAAGGCCGTGCCGGTCGGGATTTACGCCCAGGCTGCGTTGCAAAAGCTCGGCGTCTGGGACTCAGTCGAGCCGAAAATGGCGATGACCGCGAATGTCCGCGCCGCGCTGACGCTAGTCGCGCGCGGCGAGTTGCCGCTCGGCATCGTTTATTCGACCGACGCCAAGGTCGAGCCCGGCGTGAAGGTTGTCGGCGCGTTCCCGGAAGATTCGCACGATCCGATCATCTATCCGGTGGCGGCGACCGTGATTGCCAAGCCCGATGTGACGCCTTATCTCGCGTTCCTGCGGTCGGCGGCGGCGAAGGCGATATTCGAGAGCTACGGCTTCGTCGTTCTGGTAAAACCGACGTCGTAACGGAAAACGACGCAGCCAGCCGGTTTTCGCCTTGCTCGACCTCTCGCCTGCTGATTGGACTGCGGTCGAGCTGACGATCCGCATTTCCATCGTGGCCACTTTGTGCGCGCTGCCGTTCGGCGTCGCCATCGGCTGGCTGCTCGCACGCCGCAATTTCTGGGGCAAATCCGTGCTCGACGGACTTGTCCATTTGCCACTGGTGCTGCCACCGGTCGTGACCGGCTATCTGTTGCTGATCTCGTTCGGCCGACGCGGGCCGATCGGCGCGTTTCTTTACGATCATTTCGGCATCGTGTTCTCGTTCCGCTGGACCGGCGCGGCGCTTGCCTGCGGCGTGATGGGTTTTCCGCTGATGGTGCGGCCGATCCGGCTGGCGCTCGAAGCCATCGACCGCAAGCTCGAAGACGCCGCGTCGACGCTCGGCGCCAACCGCGGTTTGGTGTTCCTCACCGTGACGCTGCCGCTTGCTTTGCCGGGTATCATTGCCGGTGTGGTTCTGTGCTTCGCGCGCGCGCTCGGCGAATTCGGCGCCACCATCACCTTCGTCTCCAACATTCCCGGGGAGACGCAAACCATTTCGGCGGCGATCTACACATTGACCCAAGTTCCGGGCGGCGATGCGGCTGCGGGACGGCTGGTTCTGATCTCGATTGTTCTGGCTTTTGCCGCGCTGTTCGCCTCGGAATGGCTCAGCCGGCGCGCCGCCATCCGTTTCCACGGAGACTGATCGTGCTCGCTGTCGATGTGGAGAAGAAACTCGGCGCGCTGAAGCTTGGCGTGAAGTTTGAGGCCGCGCAGGGTGCGACCGCTTTGTTTGGTCCGTCCGGCTCGGGCAAAACGTCGGTCATCAACATGATCGCCGGCTTGCTTGCACCGGATAGCGGCTCGATTTCTCTCGATGAGACGGTGCTGTTCGACGGCAAAAGGGGCGTCAATGTGCCGCCGCATCAGCGTCGCATCGGCTACGTGTTTCAGGAAGGCCGGTTGTTCCCGCATCTTTCGGTATGCCAGAATCTCGATTACGGCCGCCGCATGAGCGGCTGCCCGCGCGACGCGGGCGAATTCGAGCGCATCGCCAAGCTGCTCGATATCGGACATCTGCTCGATCGCCGGCCGGGAAAACTGTCCGGCGGCGAGCGCCAGCGCACAGCCGTCGGCCGCGCGCTGTTGATGCGGCCGCGCCTCCTTCTGCTCGACGAGCCGCTCGCGTCGCTCGACGCCGGCCACAAGCGTGAGATACTGCCCTATCTGGTGCGGCTGCGCGACGACGCCGGCGTGCCGATCGTCTATGTCAGCCACGCGCCGGCGGAAGTGCGCTGTATCGCCACGACTGTGGTGCGGCTCGATGCCGGCCGCGTCGTCGCAACGGGCGGGCTTGAGCTTCTCAAAGATGCCGACGCTGACCTATTCGTCTGATCCCTGTGCGTGAACTATGGCTTCGCGATTAGCGAAGTCAGGCATGACTTTTCGCGTGTTGTCCTGGCAAACAGCGGCGGACTAAGGTCCACGATGGACGATTCTCCGGCGCGGACGGCCAAATCCGCAATTCCAAAGCATGCGACCGCGATCGGCGTGACCTGCGGCGCGGGCGCTGCTTTGTGCTGGGCGCTGGGCTTCGTTGCCGCGCGCCACGGCATCCTAATCGGCATGTCGCCGCTGGTTCTGGCGCTGCACCGCTATGTCTGGGCCGGGCTTGCGCTTATTCCTATTGCCGCCATGGGCCGCTTCATGGGCGGCTTCGGCGATTTCGGCCGCATCGGCTTTTGGCGCGCCGTCGTGATCACATTATTCGGCGGCCTGCCGCTCGCGCTGTGGAGCTATTACGGCTACGTCTACGTGCCACTCGGCCACGGCGCGATCATCCAGCCCTCATGTGCGGCGCTCGGCGGTCTCGTTCTGTCGAGCCTCATACTCCACGAGCGCTTGCCGCCGCGGCGCATCCTCGGCGCTTTGGCGATGGTGGCCGGCCTTATCATCATCGGCATCGAAGCGCTGCACACGATGGGCGCGCACGGATTTCTCGGCGATATGATGTTCGTTGCCGCCGGCAGTTCCTTTGCGGTCTTCGGCATGCTACTGCGGCTTTGGCTCATCCCGGCCATGCCGGCGGTCGCGCTCACCAGCATGGTCTCGCTCGCCGGCTTGCCGCTTCTGCTCTTCAGCTTCGACAATTTTCTTGCCGCCGGATTTCTGCAAAATCTGATCCAGGCGGTGGTGCAAGGCGTTTTCGCCGGCGCCGGCGCGGTCTATCTGTTCACCCGCGCCGTGATTTTGCTCGGCGCCGGACGCGCCGCTTTATTTCCGGCGCTGGTGCCGCCGTTCACGCTCTTGATCGGATTTCTCGCGCTTGGCGAGGCGCCGAGCCTATCTCAGCTCATCGGACTGGTGGTGGTCGTCATCGGTTTCTGGCTGACGCAGAAGAACTAAGGTCCGCCAAATAATCACGCCGCTTTGCGGCTCGCCAGGAACTCGCCCATCCGATCGAGCGCCTTCAAGATATTTTCGGTCGAGTTGGCATAAGACACGCGCATATAGCCTTCGCCGAGAATGCCGAAATCCGGCCCGCCGATCAGCGCAATGCCGGCATCGTCGAGAAGCGCCGAAGCCAAAGCCTTGGCCTTCCAGCCGGTGCGCTTGATATTGGGGAAGGCGTAGAACGCACCTTTCGGCGTGGCGCAGGACGTGCCCGGCAGCTTGTTGAGGCCGGCGACCACGATTTTGCGGCGCTTGTCGAATTCGGCGACCATCTTGTGCACTTCGTCCTGCGGTCCGGTGAGCGCGGCGAGGCCGGCATATTGCGCGGAGGCATTGACGCAGGAATGCAAATTGACCGCGAGCTTGCGCGCGAAGTCGTAAAGTTTTCCAGGCCAGATCGCGTAACCGAGCCGCCAGCCGGTCATTGCGTAAGTCTTCGACCAGCCGTTGAGCAGGATCAGCCGATCGCGGAGCGACAGATAGGACAGCAAACAGACATGCGTTTCGCCGTCATAGACCATGTGATCGTAGATCTCGTCCGACATCACCGCGACATCGGGAAAGCGCTCGAGCCCGGCGACGAGCTTGTCGACTTCGGATTTCGGCGTCACGCCGCCGGTCGGATTGGCGGGCGAGTTGAGAATGAGGAGCCGCGTCTGCGGCGTGATCAGCCGCAGCGTTTCTTCCGCCGAGAAGGCGAAATGGTTTTCCTCGCGGATCGGCACGGGTATCGGCCGGGCGCCGGTATATTCGATCATCGAACGATAGATCGGAAAGCCGGGATCGGGATAGAGAATGTCGACGCCCGGCTCACCGAACATCAGGATCGACATGAACATGGTCGGCTTGCCGCCCGGCATGATCATCACTTCGTCCGGCGACACGCTGACCTTGAAACGCTTGTGCAGATCGGCGGCGACCGCTTCGCGCAGCGGCACGATGCCGACGGCGGGCGTATAGCCGTGATGGCCGTCGCGCAGCGCCTTCACCGCCGCCTCGACGATGAAATCCGGCGTGCGGAAATCAGGCTGGCCGATGCCGAGATTGATGATGTCGCGGCCGGCTGTCGCAAGCTGCATGGCGCGCGCCAGTACCGCGAAGGCATTCTCCTCGCCGATACGATCGAAGGCGGCGACGGTCTTCAGCATGGCATTTCCCCCGGGCGATTTGTTGCGGCCGCAGTTCAACCCAACATCCCAGCAAATGCAAATGCAAGAAGCCCCGGACGAAATATCCGGGGCCTCCCATCGCACTCACACGAAACGGCGTGAAACGCCTAGCGGCCGAGATTGAACAGGGCGCCGGATTCCTGCGACTCCAAGGTTCCGGTGCGGTCTGCGCCGCCGTCCGGATAATGCAGCGCCGGGCCGTTCTGATAGGCCTCGCCGCCGACATAGTCCTGCGGCTGCAACTGCTCGTTCTGCACGCGGTGATGCGGGCGCTGCGCGAAAGCCGGCGTCGCCAGCAAGGCCATAGCGACGGCGGAAAGCGCCAGTTTAATGTTGAGCGACTTCATACGAATTCTCCATCTGCGGTCATCACCCCTGACCGGCTAAGTAACCGAGATTCGGCATTGCACAATGGTAGTTGCTTTCACAGAATCGTTATATGAATCAATCAATTGATGGGAAATTTATGGAGCTATTTATCCCATCATTTTGCATCGCAACCATCGCCTGGAGGCGGCGCGTTTGGGCTAAAAGCGGCCGTGAGGCGAAGGCCATTTTTATCTCCAATCGGGTGCAGATTTTTCCGCCGCTACAGCGTTAAATCGACAGACCGGCCGAGTGCGACGCGCCGCCTTACGGAGATCGCATCGCAGGCAGCGGGCGCATTGCAGGCATGAAATCGGAGGCGGTGATGAACAAAAATGGCAATGGTCAACACGGTCACCACCTGCGATCGCAATTGTGGTTCGACAACACGGACAATCCGGGCATGACCGCGCTCTATCTCGAGCGCTATCTCAATTACGGCCTGACCCGCGAAGAGCTGACATCCGGCCGGCCGATCGTCGGCATCGCGCAAACCGGCTCCGATCTGTCACCGTGCAATCGCCATCACATCGAGCTGGCGCAACGCGTGCGCGCCGGCATCCGTGACGCCGGCGGCATCGCCTTCGAATTCCCGGTGCATCCCATCCAAGAAACCGGCAAGCGGCCGACCGCGGCGCTCGATCGCAATCTCGCTTATCTCGGCCTCGTCGAAGTGCTCTTCGGCTATCCGCTCGACGCCGTCGTGCTGATGACCGGCTGCGACAAGACCACGCCGGCCTGCCTGATGGCGGCGGCCACCGTCAACACGCCGGCGATCGTTCTGTCCGGCGGGCCGATGCTCGATTACGTCCGCGACGGCAAGCTGATGGGGTCCGGCACATTGATCTGGCAAGCGCGTCAGGATCAGGCGGCTGGCAAGATCGGCTACAAGGAATTCATCGACATCGTTGCCGACTCTGCGCCCTCGATCGGTCATTGCAACACGATGGGCACGGCGTCGACCATGAATGCGCTCGCCGAAGCACTCGGCATGTCGCTGCCGGGCTGCGCCGCAATTCCGGCGCCCTATCGCGAGCGCGCGCAAATGGCCTATGCGACCGGCCTGCGTGCGGTCGAGATCGTGCGTGAGGATCTCAAGCCGTCGGATATTCTGACGCGCGCCGCGTTCGAGAACGCGATCGTCGCCTGTTCGGCCATCGGCGGTTCGACCAATGCGCCGATCCACATCAATGCCATCGCCCGGCATATCGGCGTCGAGCTCGCGATCGAGGATTGGGAAAAGGTCGGCTATGACGTGCCGCTGCTCGTGAACATGCAGCCGGCCGGCTATTATCTCGGCGAGGATTATTATCGCGCCGGAGGTCTGCCCGCGGTGATGCACGAATTGCTCGCGGCGGGAAAGCTGCACGGCGACGCGCTTACCATCAATGGCCGGACCATGGCGGAGAACGTGGCGCCGGCTAAAGTGAACAATCCCGAGGTTATTTGGCCCTATCGCAAGCCGATGAAGCCGCATGCCGGGTTCAAAGTCCTGCACGGCAACCTGTTCGACAATGCCGTTATGAAAACCAGCGTGATCTCGGACGAATTCCGCGCCCGCTATTTGAACAATCCGAAGGACCCCAACGCCTTCGAAGGCCGTGCCGTCGTGTTCGACGGTCCTGAGGATTATCACAAGCGCATCGACGATCCGGCGCTCAACATCGACGAACATACGATCCTGTTCATGCGCGGCGCGGGGCCGATCGGCTATCCGGGCTCCGCCGAAGTCGTGAACATGCAGCCGCCGGCGGCGCTGATCAAAAAGGGCGTCACCGCGCTTGCCTGCATCGGCGACGGCCGGCAATCCGGCACGTCGGGCTCGCCGTCCATTCTCAACGCCTCGCCGGAAGCCGCCGCCGGTGGCGGCCTCGCGCTCCTGCAAACCGGCGACCGCGTGCGCGTCGATCTCAACAAAGGCACGGCGGATATTTTGATCTCGGCCGAAGAATTGGCGGAGCGCACCGCGCACTTAAAGAAGAACGGCGGCTACCATTATCCGCCGAGCCAGACGCCGTGGCAGGAGATTCAGCGCGCCATGGTCGATCAGCTCGGCAGCGGCATGGTTTTGCAGCCGGCGGTCAAATATCAGCGGGTGGCGCAAAAATTCGTGCCGCGCGATAATCACTAGAGCATGATCCCGAAAAGTGGGAACCGGGTTTTTCGGAAAAGATCATGCTCAAATGAAATGATTGCTTCGCCGATAAATGCCGTCCTGATGAGTGCTGGGATCTGCCATGACCGGGAATCGCTCTTCGGCCGCCGACAAGCGGAAGACTTTTCGTAAGCTTCACGAATCCGGCTGCTTCGTCATTCCCAATCCGTGGAATGTCGGCAGCGCGCGCTATCTGCAAGGCCTCGGTTTCAAAGCGCTGGCGACGACAAGCTCGGGCCACGCCCATTCGCTGGGCTATGCCGACGGCGCGCAGAGCCGCGACCAGGTTCTGGCGCATTTCCGCGAGCTGGCGGACGCGAGTGACGTGCCGCTGAATGCCGACTTCGAGAACGGATTTGCCGACGGCCTCGACGGCGTTGCCGAGAACGTCACGCGCTGCGTCGAAACCGGCGTCGCCGGGCTGTCGATCGAGGATTTGCCGAACAACGGCGTGTTGCCGCTTTACGATCTCGACACCGCGGTGGCGCGCGTGAAAGCCGCGCGCGCGGCGATCGACCGCACCGGCGGCGACGTCGTGTTCACCGCGCGGGCGGAAAATTTCATCCGCGGCGTCAACGATCTCGACGACGCGATCCGCCGCTTGAAAGCCTACGCGGCAGCCGGCGCCGATTGCCTCTATGCGCCCGGCATCAAGACGCGCGCGCAAATCGAGGCCGTGGTGAAAGCGGTGGCGCCGAAGCCGGTGAACTTCCTCAACAGCGGCGCCTTCGGCTTCACCGTGGACGACATTGCGGCGATGGGCGCGCGCCGGATCAGCGTTGGCGGCTCGCTCGCCCGTGTCGCCATGCACGCTTTCGTCCGCACCGCCACCGCAATTGCCAAAGAGGGCAAGTTCGACGGCTTCGACGGACTGATTACGAACCAGGAACTGAACAAGTTCTTCAGCGCCGATCGTGCGCGGAGCGGATCATGACGGAGAATTCCGAGCCGCATCCGCAAACCGGCCAGCCCATCGGCCTGCCGGTCGATACGACGCCGGCGCAGCGTCCGGGGCCGGTCGTGCTCAAGGGCCGTTACGGGCGGCTGGAAAAACTCAAGCCTGAACACGCCGCGGATTTGTGGAAGGCGTTCGGCGGGCATGACCACGTCTGGACCTATATTTCGACCGACGGCCCGTTCGCCGCGGAAGCGGAGTTCACGCCGTTTGTCGCCAAGCGTGCGGCGGCGAGCGATCCCTATGCCTATGCCATCATTGACCTTGAGGACCATGCCGTCGGTTACTTGACGCTCCTTCGCATCGAGCCCGAAATGCGGGTCATCGAGGTCGGCCACGTGCTCTATTCGCCGACCCTGCAACGCACGCCGCTCGGCACCGAAACCCAATACCTGTTGGCGCGTTACGTTTTCGAGACGCTTCGCTACCGGCGCTACGAATGGAAGTGCAATGCCTTGAATGGCGCCTCGCGGCGCGCGGCGCTTCGTTACGGTTTTGCCTATGAAGGGACGTTCCGCCAGCACCTCATTGCCAAGGGCCGCAATCGCGACAATGCCTGGTTCTCGATGCTCGACAGCGAATGGCCGGCGCGCAAGCGCAGTTTCGAGCGCTGGCTCGGGCCGGAGAACTTTGATGGCGAAGAGAAGCAGAAAGTCAGTCTTGCGGCATTAAACGGAGCATGATCCCGAAAAGTGGGTACCGGTTTTCGGACAAGATCATGCTCAAACGAAAATCTTGGAGCAAGACATGAGCGGCAGAGTGCAAAACAAGATCGCCCTGGTCACCGCAGCGGGGCAGGGCATCGGCCGCGCCATTGCCGAAGCGCTCATTGCCGAAGGCGGCGTTGTCATCGCGACCGACCTCGCCGACGACAAGCTTCACGATCTGAAAGCCAAGAAGCGGCAAAAACTCGATGTGCGCGCGCAAGACAATATCGATGCGCTGGCGAAGTCGGTCGCGGGCGAGTTCGGCGCGCTCGACATTCTGGTCAATTGCGCGGGCTATGTCGCCAACGGCTCGGTGCTCGACTGTACCGACAAGGATTGGGATTTCTCCTTCGATCTCAATGTCAAATCCATGCATCGGATGATCAAGGCGTTCCTGCCGGCGATGCTGGCGAAAAAATCCGGCTCCATCGTCAACATTTCGTCCGCGGTGTCGTCGATCCGCGGCGTGCCCAATCGCTACGCTTATGGCGCGACCAAAGCGGCGGTGATCGGGCTCACCAAGGCGGTTGCCGCGGACTTCATCCGCCAAGGCGTCCGCTGCAATGCGGTCTGCCCGGGCACGATCGAATCGCCGTCGCTGGAAGAGCGCATCGCCGCGCAGTCGAAAGCGACCGGACAGTCCAGCGACATGGTGCGGCAGGCTTTCGTCGACCGCCAGCCAATGGGCCGGCTCGGCAAGGCGCAGGAAGTCGCGGCGCTTGCCCTCTTTCTTGCCAGCGATGAAGCAAGCTACATTACCGGGCAAGCCCATCTCGTCGACGGCGGGATGGCGCTTTAGGGAGGCAGGTCGTCATCCGCGAACGCGGATGAGGGCAGCGTATAAGACATGCACGTTCTGATCACAGGCGCCGCCGGCATGATCGGGCGCAAGCTCGTTGCGCGTGTCGCCGACGCCAAGGCGCTCAACGGCAAGCCGATCGAGAAGCTCACGCTGATCGACGTGGTCGCGCCGCAAAAGCCGGAAAAATTCACCGGCAAGGTCGGAACATCGGCGGCCGATATTGCCGATCCGGTAGCAGCGCGCGCGGCGGTCGCCGGCCGGCCGGACGTGATCTTTCATCTCGCCGGCGTCGTCTCCGGCGAAGCCGAGCTTGATTTCGAAAAGGGCGTGCGGGTCAATCTCGACGGCTCGCGCGCGCTGCTCGAAGCCGTCCGGGCCATCGGCGACGGCTACAAGCCGCGTTTGGTCTTCTCCTCCTCGATCGCGGTGTTCGGGGCGCCGTTTCCGGACGCCATCGCCGACGACTTTCATCTGACGCCGCTGACGTCCTACGGCACGCAGAAGGCGATGGTTGAATTATTTCTTGCCGACTACACGCGGCGCGGCTTTGTCGACGGCGTCGGCATTAGGCTGCCGAGCATCGTGGTGCGGCCGGGCCGGCCCAACAAGGCAGCGTCGGGGTTCTTCTCCTCGATCATCCGCGAGCCGCTCGCCGGCGAGGAGGCGCTGCTGCCGGTCGAGGACAGCGTGCTGCACTGGCATGCGAGCCCGCGCGCGGCCGTCGGGTTTCTCATCCATGCCGCGGGGCTCGATGCGGGGAAGCTCGGCCCGCGCATTAATCTGACCATGCCCGGCGTCTGCTGCACGGTCGGTGAGCAGATCGCGGCGCTGCGCCGGATCGCCGGCGATAAGGTCGCGGCCCGCATCCGCCGCGCGCCCGATGCGCTGGTTGCCCGCATCGTCGCCGGCTGGCCGAGCCGGTTCGATTCCGCTCGCGCCTTGGCGCTCGGCTTTAAGGCCGAGGCCTCGTTCGACGACATCATCCACGCCCATATCGCGGACGAATTGGGCGGCCGGATCGCCGCGTGAGGCCGCCATTTTCGCCGCGATTTGGCTTGAAAAAAGCGGTTCCATCCTCGGCGCAAGCCCGCTGGCGCGTTGCGGCCACATGCGCGGTTTGCTTGCGTTAAGCGTTCATATGCTTACATTGCGGACAGCAACTTAGATCGTCTTCGCTCTCACCATGACCTATGTCGATGCGGCCTGTGCGCCGTTGCGCAAGACCGGCCAGATCAAGATTCACGGCGCCAGTGCTTTCGAGGGCATGCGCAAGGCGGGGCAACTCGCCGCCAAATGCCTCGACATGCTGGTCGGCGAGATCAAGCCGGGCGTCACCACCGAACACATCGACCGGCTGGTTTTCCAGTTCGGCATGGATCACGGTGCTACGCCGGCGACGCTGATGTATCGCGGCTACCGCAAATCGACCTGCACCTCGGTCAATCACGTGGTCTGCCACGGCATTCCGGGCGACAAGCCGCTGCGCGAAGGCGATATCGTCAATGTCGACGTGACCCTGATCCTCCACAATTGGCACGGCGATTCGAGCCGCATGTATCCGGTCGGCGAGATTCCCCGCCGCGCCGAACGGCTCATCGAGGTCACTTACGAGGGCATGATGCGCGGCATCGCCGCGATCAAGCCCGGCGCAACGAGCGGCGATATAGGCCACGCCATTCAGACTTTTGTCGAGGCCCAGCATATGAGCGTGGTGCGCGATTTTTGCGGCCACGGTCTCGGCCAGCTGTTCCACGACGAACCGAATATCGTTCACGTCGGCCGCCCCGGCGAAGGCATCGTACTCAAGCCCGGCATGTTCTTCACCGTCGAGCCCATGATCAATCTCGGCCGTCCGCATGTGAAAGTCTTATCCGATGGCTGGACCGCGGTAACGCGCGATCGTTCGCTGTCGGCGCAGTTCGAGCATTCGGTCGGCGTGACGGAGACCGGCGTCGAGATTTTCACGCTGTCGCCGGGTGGTTTGGACAAGCCGCCTTATCCGGCGTGATCCAACCCGATCGCAAATTCTACCAATCCTGGCATCCTTGCCGCTGCTGGCCGGGGCCGCGCGCGGCTGATGCGGTATGAGGGTTGCGTATAAATTTCCAGCCGTGAACATGTCGGACAAGAAGAACGAAAGCGACCGCGGCCTTGCTGACGCTGCGCCGCATTATCACGGCCATCGCGAGCGCCTGCGCGGCCGATTTCGCGAAGCCGGCGCGGATGCCTTGTCCGAGTACGAGCTTCTCGAGCTTCTGTTGTTTCGCGCGCTGCCGCGGCGCGACGCCAAACCTTTGGCGAAGTCGCTCCTCGAGAAATTCGGCTCGTTCGCCGAAGTGATCGCCGCACCGGAGCAGCGCCTCACCGAAGTCAAAGGGCTCGGCGACGCCGGCATTACCGAGCTCAAGATCGTGCAAGCGGCTGCGAGCCGGTTGCTGCGCGGCGCGGTGAAAAAGCGGACGGTCCTGTCGTCGTCGGCGAGCGTGCTCGATTATTGCCGCAGCGCGCAAGCTTTCGCCGACCGCGAGCTGTTCCGCGTGATTTTCCTCGACAAACGCAATCAGCTCATCGCCGATGAGATTCAGCAAACCGGCACCGTCGATCATCCTTGTGCACAATCATCCCGGAGGCGATCCGACCCCGTCGTACGCCGATATCGAAATGACGAAACGAATTGTCGAGATCGCGCGCGGCCTCGGTATCGAGGGGCACGATTACATTATTGTCGGCAGGGACGGGCATACGAGTTTAAAAGGGCTCAAACTCATATAGCCGGCGAAGCCCGCTTGCGCGGTGAAAACGAACATCGCAAATCGAAGCGGGCAGTGTCGGATATTCGCAACGTGGACTTTGCAGGTGTACGGCCTATTTAGCCCGAATGCTGTCGCGGATCGATTTCATGACTTCCGCGGTATCGGCGAACCCTTTCTTAGAACCGTAAGCTATCAAAGCGAAAAAGCTTCCGGGCTTTGCCGCAATGAGGGTTATGGCGGCCTTTTCCCAGCCATCGATAATTGTGAATGACAGGTCAACGGTGTCGAGTCCGTTGATTTTATCGGCATTTTTCGTGAGCGACGTCGGCTCGATTATTGTGCCGTGTTGCCCCAGTATTTGCAGGCTCTCGTCGACGGCGCCGTTAAGATCGACCGATTTAAGAGGTTTGGTGTCGACGTTAAACGTGCGCACTTCCGAGACGCCGCCCTTGGCGCCGGCGAGTGTATCGACGGGCTCGAGCGAATCCGGAATTGTAAGGACCAATCGGGGAGTTTGAGGCGGAAGGGTGAATGTATGCGAGAAAGCGCTGGCGGGAAATAAGCAAATGCAACCGATGCTAATAACTCTCAGAAGTTTCAAGAAAATTCCTCCATTGCGTTTGGATGAGGGATAAGCGCGCACGCGTGATTATATGAACATCTTGAGTGATCTTGATGCTACCGCCAGTCGTCGATGACGTAAGCACCGGGGCGGCAATAGCCGGGATCGTTCTGGCGGTGCATGTTGACGCCCTGAATTTCGGTGCGAAAGCCACGGGCGACGAGATGCCGGTAGGCTTCGTGGCGCGCCATGTTCGCGCCGGCCAGTACGGTCGACATGCCGACGGCGACCGCTAAGGCCTCGCAGGCGTCGAGCAAGCGAAGATAATCCTGTTCGGCCGAGTGCCCGTCGCGCACCGCGCCGAATTTGATGAAGCACGTGTCCGCGCCGGCTTCGCTGCGCCGGCCGTAGTGACACACCGCGAAGGCCGCGATGCCGCCGCTGCCTTCGACCAAGACCGTATCACCCAGGCCTAGCGCCTGGGTCGCGGCAATCTCGTCCGACAGATCGAGACCCGGATAGATCGATTCGATGGCGTCCCGGCACGAGCGGAGCGCTTCCTCGCGGTGTGCTTGGCCCAATGCGCTAAAGCGCGACCATCCGGTGGCCCCTTGACGCACTACTTTTGCGGACATGATGGCCGTGAGGAAACGCGCGTAAAAGCCGTATTTTTGATAGAGCGCGACGTGCTTTGCGCTGTGCGAGAACGTGAATAGCCCGACATGCGGCGTGCCCCAGCTCTCGAATTGCTCCATGGTCTTGGCGAGGAGTGCTTGGGCGATACCGCGCTCCTGGAGATCGGGACGCACGGTCAATGGGCCGAAGAAGCCGACGCTGCCCCATTGGGTAGCAAAATTCGAGCCGACCAATTTTCCATCGAGCTTCGCCGCGAAAGAGGCGACGTGTGGCGCGGACCGGCGGCCATGGACGTAATCCCGATCGCTCCAAAATGTCTCCGGATCGGGCGCGCCGAGATAGGTGCCGAAAGCAAGGCGCACAATGCGGGCAGCGTCCGGCAAGTCTTTTTCATCGAGTTTGCTGACAACCGGGCCGGTTGCCTTCGGACCAGCGTTGCCGCTGGCATCAACAGCCGACATGATCGCCCCCTTAGCGAGCTCGTTTTGGAAAATTCCCCGCACCGATATAACAGCTTAGCTCCGTGTAATCCAAACAGCGCCTGGAACTTATGATCGGCCCGAGGTTCCAGTGACCTGGGTCACCACGGCGACGACAGCCGCTGATCTATGTTCGAACCGACGTCACCAAAGCCGTCACTAACGACGGTCATTTGGAACGAGGAGCCACCATGCCCACAGCCTTAGTTCGTTCGCCGCGCTCAAGAGCCGCCACAATGTCGTCGTTGAATCGGATAGACACGACCGAGGCCGTTCGCGCTTCGCTCGGACCAATGATCCGTGTCGTTGCGGTGCTCATTGTGCTGACGCTGGGCGCGCTGGTCGAAGTCGCCGCCGAGAGCTCAATGGACCCGCAATATTGGGTCAACACCGACGCGTCGCTTATGGCGCCATAAGCACAGCGGCAAAGCTCGTAATCAAAGCCCCATTATCCACGCCCGATGACGCTGCGAACGACCGCCGCCGCGTCGTCGGGTGCGCGGTCACCGGTCCAGGCGACATAGCGATCGGGGCGGACGAGAATGAGCTTCGTCTCGTAGGCCGTGCGGCCGTCGGCAAAGCTGTCGCAGACCACCTTGAGCGGCACCCCGAGCATGCCTGCCGCTTTTTCAAACGAAGCCGCCGTCTGATCGTCGCCGTCGAACGCCAGCAAAGTGAAATCCTTGCCGAGCTCCTCGAACACATTGCGGCCGGAGGACAGCAATTGCGGCGGCAGATGATGTCCGGCGCGCGCCTTGAATGTGTGCGAGCCGTGGGCGCTGCTGACGCCGCCCGGCGGTCCGAACACGATCGGCGAGCCCTCGTAATTGGGCTCGTAAGTCAGCACGCGCGGCGCAGCCGCATTGGCGTGCTCGGCCCAGGCCTTCTCGAACGCGGCGAGATCGCGCTCCGGGCTATGGCGCGCCATGAATTCCTTATCGCGTAAGATGCCGGCCTCGATGAAGTCTTCCGCGGTCTCCTGGAAGATGGGGCGGCGCTCTTCCGTATAGGTTTGCAACAGTGCGTCGCTGCCCCAGCCCTTGAGCTTCGCGGCGAGCTTCCAGCCGAGATTGACGACGTCGTCGAGCCCGTTGTTGAGGCCATAGGCGCCGTAGGGCGGATGCGAATGCGCGGCGTCGCCGGCGATGAAGATGCGGCCGACCTGGTATTTCTCCGCCACCGCGATGCGCAGATCCCAGAAGCCGACATAATCGAAGTCCGCGGCGAACGAAAAACCGGCGGCCTTTTGCAACAGTCCGTGGAAGTCGTAATTCTCGCGCGTCGTATTGGCCGGCACCGGCGAATGAAAGAACCAGCTCTCGCCCACATTGACGCGGCCGAAGAATTGCCAATAGCCCTTGAGATCCGGATGCAGCACGCGATAGGTCGAGCGCGGCGGAAAGCGTCCGAGCTTTTCGTGCAGCTCGCGCGAGCGAAACAGCGCCAGCACCATCAGCTCGTCGAAATCGGAGCCGGCGCGTTCGATGCCGGCTTGCTGGCGCACCGTGGAATGGCCGCCGTCGCAGCCGATCACGTAGTCGGCTTGCAGGACTTCGCGCCCGCGGCCGCCGTCCTCGACGCAGGTGACGCGCACGCCGTCGGCGTCTTGTGCGACGGTTTCCGCGACCCAGCCGAAACGCGTCTCGACATCGGGAAGCTGCGCCATTCTTCGACGCAACACATATTCGCCCTGATACTGCGGCAGCCGCTCATTGTTCTGGAAGTAGTAGGAATTGACGATCTCGCGCAGCGGCGGCGCGTACCAATATTTGTTGTTGAGGTCGTGATAGGCGACGATGCCGCTCATCGGATAGGACGGCGGCAGCATGCGTGCGGCCTTGAGCTCCTCGGCGACACCCCAGAAATAAAAATGCTCGGCCGCGCGCTGCGTCAGGTTCTGGCCTTTCGGAATGCGCTGCGGCTCAAGCCGGCGCTCGACGACGCCGCAGGAAATGCCGCGCTGCCCGAGCTCGACCGCAAGCGCGATGCCGACGGGACCACCGCCGACGATGACGACCTGATATCGCTGTTTCATTGTCACTTATCTTTGAGAGAAATTTCGATTACTGCCGCACCAGCAGAACCGGCACTGAGGATTCGGGTACGCGCTGCCAGGTATTGGCGTCGTTCTGCTCGAACTGCCACGTCTGCCCGTTCGGCGACATCAGCATCAACTCGCCTTCGTCCATGCGCCAGCCGGTCGGGCCGAAGCGCGTGACCGAAGCGTCGCAGCCGGGCTTTACCTTTAGCGCCAGAATGTCGCCGGCAATGGGGCTGTTGGCCAAAGTGAGCACGCAGATCGGCTTGCCCGACCCGCGCGTCACCGCCCAGTCGCCGGCGATGTCGCTTGCCGAAAGCTCGGGCGCCGAAGTCGCCGCCTGCAAAACGTAGCGGCCTTCTTCCGGCGTGAAGCCGTCATACATTCCGGTCTCGACTTCCGACAAATCGACCACTGAATTGCCGCCGGCATCGAGCAGGCGAAGGCTGCCGAAATTATCGACCGACCAGGCGACCATGTTCTTGGTCGAAGGAAACAGGTTTGGGCAATTCTTGTCGATGTCGAGCTTGTAGCCGTTCGGCACGGCGTCGGCGCGGAACGCGAAATGGCAGATCTTGTCGTGATCGGCGTTGGAAAATTCCCAGGCGCCGATCATGCTGTGAACCGGATCGTTGATCGTGGTCTGCGGCGGAGCGCTTGGCGTCGCAGCATCCGGCGGCGTAGCGGGTGAGTTCTTTGACGCGTCTTTTTGCGCATCTTGAGCAAAGGCCGAGCCGCCCAAAAGGCTCGCTGCGATTGCCATCACGATAATACCGCCGCGACTCATATCCAACATTACCGGACCGTTCTCACGATGCCCGCGAACGCTAGCACGCGGATGCTGTGGCGTCATGCCAAGGCCGGACATGACAGGAGTGCAAGCGATGCGCGGGGATCGTCAGTTTTTATTCCAAGCTTGCCACGGCGTTTCCACGACCGGTGTCAATGGCGGCTTGCCCGCCGCCCAGGCCGCGATATTGTCGACGACAAGCTGGTCCATCATGTCGCGCGTATGGGCGGACGCCGATCCGACATGAGGGAACAGCACGGCATTGTCCATCGCGATCAGCTCGGCCGGCACGTGCGGCTCTTTGACGAACACATCGAGGCCCGCGGCCATGATGCGCTTGTCCTTGAGCGCCTTGATCAAAGCCGGCTCGTCGACCACGGAGCCGCGGGCCATGTTGACGACGATGCCGTTTGGCCCGAGCGCTTCGAGTACCTCGGCGTTGATCATGTTTTGTGTGGCAGCGCCGCCCGGCACGATCACCATCAGCGTGTCGACGTCGCGCGCCATGTCGATCAGGCTCCGATAGTAACGATAGCCCACGTCCGCGCGCTTCTTGCGCGTATGATAGACGACCGGCACGCCGAAGGCGTCGAGCCGCCGCGCGATGGCTTTGCCGATCGCGCCCATGCCGACCATGCCGACGGTGCGGTTGCGCAATGTGGCTTTGCTCAGCGGAAAGCCCTTCTCCGCCCATTTGCCGGCGCGCACATAGCGATCCGACTGCGGCAATTCGCGCACGGTGCAGAGCAGCAGGCCGAGTGCGGTGTCCGCTACTTCTTCGGTGAGCACTTCGGGCGTATTGGTGACGGTGATGCCGTGCGCGCCGGCCCATTTGGCGTCGATGTGATCGTAACCGACGCCGAAGCTCGAAATAATCGCAAGCTTCGGGAAGCGCGACATGAACGTGCCGGAAATCATTTCGGTGGTGGCGCTGATGGCAATCGCGCCGACGTCCGCATGCGCGGCATAGAACGCGTCGCGTTCCTTGGCCTCGGCGGTCTTGTGGACCGTGCAAACCGCTTCAAGCCCTCTGACCACGAGCGGCTTGAGCGGGCCCATCAATATGACTTCCGGCTTTGCGGCCATGCTGCACCCTCACACCAAGAGGCTCACCGGCTGTTCGATCAGGGTCTTGATGGCGGCCAGCAGTTCCGCGCCCAGCGCGCCGTCGAGCACGCGATGATCGCACGACAATGTCATGCTGATCATGCTGACGAAGGCGACGCCGCCGTGTTCATTCTCCACCGCTTGCCGGCGCGCGGCGCCGACCGCGAGAATGGTCGAATGCGGCGGGTTGATGATCGCGGTGAACTCGCGCACGTTATGCATGCCGAGATTGGAAATCGCCGACGACCCGCCCTGATATTCGGACGGCTGCAGTTTTTTGTTTCGTGCCCGGGCGGACAGGTCCTTCACCTCGGCGGAGATGGCGCTGAGCGATTTCGCCTCGGCGTTGCGGATGACCGGCGTGATCAGGCCGCCCTCGAGCGCCACCGCGACGCCGATATCGGAATGCTTGAAGCGCAGGATGCGATCGCCGGCCCAGATCGCGTTCGCCGCCGGCACGCGTTGCAGCGCAAGCGCCAGCGCGCGGACGACGAAATCGTTGACCGAAAGCTTGAACGCCGGATTGCCGTCCTTGTCTTTGGACGCTGCGGCGTTCGCTTCTTCGCGCAGCGCCAGCAGCCGGTCCATTGCGACATCGGCCATCAGGTAGAAATGCGGAACGGTGGCGGCCTGCGTCAGCCGCGCCGCGATGGTTTTGCGCATGCCGTCGAGCGGCACTTCATCGTAGCTGTCCGGCGCATAGAGCGCCTTGATCTCGGCGGCACTCGGGCCGTCTGAACCGGCAGGCGCACGCGATGGTCGCGGTGCGTCAGCGACGTCGCGCGCGACGATGCGGCCATGCGGGCCGGAGCCGCGCAGGCGGGAGAGATCGATGCCGGCTTCGCCGGCGAGCCGCCGTGCCAGCGGCGTGACAAAGACGCCGCCAGGAAGCTTTGCCGGGCCGAAATTGCGGTCAGGCGTGCGCACCTCGAAGAACGGATCGAGCTTGATGGGTTGCGCCGGTTGGCGTGCCTGTGCGGCCTGTGCGGCGTGTGCGGGCGCGGCGGCGAGAGGTGCGGCCGGCGCGGCGGGCTTTGCCGGCGGCGCTTTGGCCGGGGCGGAAGCAGCCGGCGCACTCGCCGATGCGCCCGCGCCGTCGGCGATGACTCCGACCACCGCGCCGACGGGCGCGATCTCGCCCGCCACGACGCGGATTTCGCTCAAGGTCCCGGTCGTGGTCGAGGGTACTTCCATCGACACCTTGTCGGTCTCGATCTCGAACAGGTTGTCGCCCGGCTTCACGACCTCGCCGGCCGCTTTGAACCATTTGGTGATCTTGCCCTCGGCAACGGTTTCGCCGAGTTGCGGCATCAGTACGTCCATTGTCACAATCCTAAAGGCCGCTTCACGCGATCCGTTCCCAAATCACTTCCATCGTCGAATTCGGCGGCCGCAGCACCAGGCGATTGCCGGCGAATTCATAGCGGCGGACCAGATCGCCGCTGTCGCCGGGCTGCAGGCTGTCGAGCCGATGATGCGTGACGGTGCCGGCCTTCTCGTCGATCGTATAAGTGCCGAAATAGGCGATGTAGTCGGTCAGCGCGATCTTGGCTTCTTTCGGCGTCATTGCCGCGCCGGCGCGCTTGCGCTTCACATCGGGCGCGATCTGCACCGACATCTCGCCGTGTGGGCCGTAATAGATCATGCCTTTCGGATTGGCGCCGCGGTCCCAGCGTCCGCCGTTGATCTGCGTGCCGACATAGCGCCACGCTCCGAGCAATTTCTTGGCGACCTCGCTTTCACTCATGATCGGTTCGCGCGCCTTACCACGTCACCGAGATGTATTGGGTCTCCATGAACTCCATCAGTCCCTCATGCGCGCCTTCGCGGCCCAGGCCGGATTGCTTGACGCCGCCGAAGGGCGCCGCGGGATCGGAGACGAGGCCGCGATTGAGTCCGATCATGCCGAATTCGAGCTTCTCCGACACGCGCATGCCGCGGCTCAAGTCCTTGGTGTAGAGATAAGCGACGAGACCGTATTCGGTGTCGTTGGCGCGCGCGATCACCTCGTCCTCGGACTTGAAACTCTGCAACGAGGCGACCGGCCCGAAAATCTCGTCGTTGAGCATTTTGGCGTCGTTGGACACGTTGGCGAGCACGGTCGCCGGATAGAAGAAGCCCGGACCGCCCGGCGCCTTGCCGCCGGTCAGCACTTTGGCGCCTTTTGTGACCGCGTCGTCGACCAGCTCGATCACCTTGTCGAGGCCTTCTTTGTTGACCAGCGGGCCGAGCGCGATGCCGTCGTCAAGGCCGTTGCCCATTTTCAGGCCGGACATTTTAGCCGTAAGTTTCTTGGCGAATTCGTCATGCACTTTTTCATGCACATAGAAGCGATTGGCCGCGGTGCAGGCTTCGCCCATATTGCGCATCTTGGCGATCATCGCGCCGTCGATAGCGGCATCGATATCGGCGTCGTCGAATACGATGAAGGGCGCATTGCCGCCGAGCTCCATCGCCGGCTTGACGATGGAGTCGGCGGCTTCATGCAGCAGCTTCCTGCCGACTTCGGTCGAGCCGGTGAACGACACCACGCGCACGCGCGGGTCGTGCAGCATGGCGCTGACGACCTTGCCTGAGGAGCGCGACGGGATGACGTTGACGACGCCGGCCGGCACGCCGGCTTCTTCCAGGATCGGCATCAGCGCCAGCATGGTGAGCGGCGTGTCGGACGCGGGCTTGAGCACGACCGGGCAGCCGGCGGCAAGTGCCGGTCCGATCTTGCGCGTCGCCATCGCGGCCGGGAAATTCCACGGCGTGACGAGGACGGCTATGCCGGCCGGCTTGTGGTGAACAAAGATGCGCGCGCCGGTCGACGGCGCCACGGAATTCTGGCCGACATTGCGGACGGCTTCCTCGGCGTACCAGCGGAAGAATTCCGCGGCATAGGCGACTTCGCCGCGCGAGTCGGACAACGCCTTGCCGTTCTCGATGGTGATGAGCTTCGCCAGCCGCTCGGCGTCGCGCATGATCAGTTCGTAGGACTTGCGCAAAATCTCGCCGCGCTCGCGCGGCTTTTTGGCGGCCCAGGCGGGGAAAGCTGCGCTCGCGGCATCGAGCGCCGCCTTGGCGTCCTCCACCGTCGCGCTTGCCACCGAAGCGACTTTGTTCTCGGTCGCCGGATCGATCACGTCGAAACGCGCGCCGTCGGAAGCTTTGCGCCACTTGCCGCCGATCCACAGATCGGTCGGCACATTGGCGAGGAGATTGTCGTACATGGCCATGGTACACCTCTTTCTTCGTCATGCCCGGGCTTGACCCGGGCATCCATGCGGCGTCATCGCTCCATGGATTGCCGGGTCAAGCCCGGCAATGACGCTTAGGATTTCCAGCGAACGTCTCACCCGCTCGGCGATGCGGTCGACGCTCGGCAGCGCGAGATCTTCGAGAATGTCGGCGGCCGGCAGCGGAATATGCGGCGTGGTGATGCGCACCGGCGGACCGTCGAGATCGTAGAACGCCTCGTCGGCGACGATGGAAACGATCTCCGCGCCCCAGCCGCATAGCCGCGGATTTTCTTCCACGGTGAACAGCCGATGCGTGCGCGCCACCGAGCCCAAAATGGTCTGGGTGTCGAGCGGCACCAGCGAGCGCACGTCGATCACTTCGCAATCGATGCCGTGGTCGTTCTTGAGCTTCTCCGCGGCCGCAACCGCTCGCGGCACCATCAGCGCCAGCGCGGCGATGGTGGCGTCCTTACCGGGCCGCACGATGCTTGCGGTGCCGAGCCTGTCGACGATCTCGCCGTCCGGCACTTCGCCTTTGGTGGCATAGAGCGACTTGTGTTCGAGAAAAATCACCGGATCGGGATCGCGCACCGATGCGGCCAGGAGCCCGATCACGTCGCGCGGCGACGACGGCGCCACGACCTTCAAGCCCGGGATCATCATGCACCAGTTCTCGACGCTCTGCGAATGCTGCGCGCCGAAGCGCGAGCCCGCGCCGTTCCCGGTGCGTATCACCAGCGGACATTTCACCTGGCCGTTCGACATGTAGCGGCTTTTGGGAAATTCGTTGGCGATGTAGTCGAAGCACACAGCGAAGAAATCCGAAAACATGATTTCGGCGATCGGCTTCAGGCCGGTCATCGCCGCGCCCATCGCGGCGCCCATGATCGCTTGTTCCGAAATCGGCGTATCGCGCACCCGCAGCGGCCCGAATTGCTCGTAAAGACCGACCGTCGCCTTGAACACGCCGCCGGCTTTGGCGACGTCCTCGCCGAGGAAGACGACATCGGGATCGCGCGTCATTTCCTGCGCGATGCCGCGGATGACGGCGTCGCGATAGGTCAGTTCCGCCATGCGAAGCCTCCGTCGGCGTAGACGTCGGTGGTGAGGATATCGGCCGGCGGCATCGGCGCCGCTTTGCACTTCTCGGTCGCGTCGTCGACTTGCCGTTTCACCTCGGCATCGATGCGGGCAATGACGTCGTCACCGATGCCGAATTGCTTGAGACGCTCGCGATAGATCTTGATCGGATCGCGCTCTTTCCATTTTTCCAGTTCGCCCTCGGGCCGGTATTTGGCCGGGTCGGCGCGCGAATGGCCGCTGTAGCGATAGGTCATGCATTCGATCAAAGACGGCCCGCCGCCGGCACGGGCCTTCTCGTAAGCGGCACTCGCCGTGCGATAGACTTCATCGGCGTCGTTGCCGTCGATGACGATGCTCGGCAGGCCGTAGGCTGAGGCGCGGTCGGCGGCCGGATGCTTCACAGCGGTAACGTCGGCGATCGGCGTGTATTCCATGTAGAGATTGTTCTCGCAGATGAAGATCACCGGCAGCTTCCACACCGCGGCGAAATTCAGCGCCTCGTGAAAGGCACCGATATTGGTGGTGCCGTCGCCGAAGAAGCAGACCGAAACGTCCTTTTGTCCCTTGTACTGCGCACGCCAGGCAGCGCCACAGGCGATCGGCAAATGCGCGCCGATAATGGCGTAGGAGCCCATGACGCCGTGATCGACCGAGGTCAGATGCATCGAGCCGCCCTTGCCGCGCATCAGGCCGTTGTCGCGCTGCATCAGCTCGCCGAGCACCTGTTCGACCGGTACGCCGCGGGCGAGCGTATGGGCATGGCCGCGATAGGTGCAGAACGATAGATCGCCCGGCTTCATGGCGGCGGCGCAGCCGGCGGCGACCGCTTCCTGGCCGAGCGACAGATGGCTCGTGCCCTTCACCAGGTTCTGCAGGAACAGATCGAAAGCACGCTGCTCGGCCTCGCGAATTTCGACCTGCAAGCGATAGAGCTTAAGCCGCGTGGCCTCGCCGATATCGTCGTTGAGGCTCGCATTCGGGGCGAGCGCGCGGTCTTCAAGCTTGGCCATGGTGTGAGTACCCTGGAACGATCCAAATCCTTGGGACGGCCCCGTAAAGCTGGGGAGGGCCGCAACTTAGCGCCAGTTGCGAAGCCGAGGCAATGTCATTCCCTGCCGCACAAAAGGCCCGTCGGCGCTGGGTTGGGAGCCGGTTTCCGGCAACGCGAAAATGGGCAGGATTGCCGCGATTTCACCCGACGAGGCGCTTGCGCGAAGGAACGCAAGTTCCTAGTTGATTTGCTGCCTCATATGGGCGGCCTTCGTGGCCGCTCGACGCGGGCGGGAGATTTCGATGAGCCAACAACCGGCCCAGCCGAGCCTGGAATCGCACAATCCGCGGGATTACGTGCATCGCTTCTTCGGCGGCCCGCCGCTTCAGGTCATCGGCCGGCTTATTCTGTTGTCGATCCTGGTCGGCGTCATTCTCGCCGCCATCGGCCTCGACCCGTGGAACATCATCGAGTTGGTCGAGCGCCTGCTGCAGCACGTCTGGGATCTGGGCTTCGATACGGTGCGCTGGCTGTGGCGCTATTTCCTGCTCGGGGCCGTGATCGTCGTGCCGATCTGGCTTCTCACGCGGGTCGCCAAGGCGCCGCGCGGCCTATAAGCGAAAGAGCCCGGGCTTTCGCCCGCGCTCGCGTTATCCATCGCTCTATTCGTTAGAATTTACTCGTCGTTCGAGCCGCCCTGCGGCGGGCCGTCGCTCGACATCGAATGATCCATCCCCTGTTCGCGCGGGCCGTTGCCGCGATGCCGACGGCGGCGCCGGTGCAGCGGGAAGCGGTCGGGCGAGCCGTCATAACCGTTCTGACCATTTTGGCCGTTGCCACCTTGGCCGCCCTGGGCGCCTTGCGGCGCCGGCTGCGGCTGGCCACCGGTGATGAATGAAGGCAGGCGCTCGACATCGGCGTCGTTGTTAGCCTGCTGATTGTGCTGCGGCCGCGGCTGATAGTGCTGCGGCTGCGGCTGTTGTTGCGGCTGATATTGCTGTGTGCGGCTGGTTCTGCTGCTCGCGCGGATAGAACGGCTGCGGCTGCGGCGCAAAGGGCTCGCCACCCATCGACGGCTGGTCGCCCTCGCCGTCGTCGTAATCGTCTTCCGCGCCGTTGCCGCGCGCATCGCCCTGTTGCGGCTGATTAAAAGGCTGCGTCTGGCGAAGCTGTTCCTGAGCGGCGGCGATCAGGCGGAAATAATGCTCGGCGTGCTGATAATAATTTTCCGAAGCGATCGTGTCGCCGGAGCTTTGCGCGTCGCGCGCGAGCTGAAGATATTTCTCGGCGATGTGGGATGCGGTCCCGCGAATTTTTACGTCCTGCCCGTTGGACTCGTACATTCGTGACAGCGGATTCTGATGATGACCACCCTTACTTCGGTTACGACCGCGCATCCGTTTATTCTGACCGTTTCTCATGGTTTGCTGTTCCGCAATCCCCTTAACTTGCGACGGCACAGATGCCGCCGCTTCTCGTCACCAGATTCCATTCAAAGTGCGGCATATCCCAAAGGGGACATGACCAATTTGCGCTTTGACCAATCCGCGCTCGACCTGTGTGCGCTTTGGCGCCCAGCACCGCATGGTTACGAACCGCTCTCTCAATAGCTAGACACAATAGCCAAGTTTCAATGGCCCCGCGAACCTTCACGAACCCTCAGCAAACCGTGCCGCACCAAAAGCCCCGCCGGCGGCGCCCTCAACCGCGATATGGCAAACCTCTACGTCATGCGCGCGACCGTTGCATAAATCCGCGCCGAACGAATGGTAGTTTACTGTCTGAACCTTCGAGGTCTGAATCTCGCGATCTCGTATGCCGACCGATGCGGCTTTCGATATCCAGCTTTCGCTTGCTATTAGCGTTCGCTTGCCAGCATTCGCTTTGCGTGTCCGGCCTGCGCCGCCAACCTCTGGGAGTCAACCTTTGGGAGCCAAGCTGTTCGGCTCTTAAGATTTGCGCTCCGGGCCTTCAGGGCGACGCGGCACCCTCGTTTCGGGCCGATTCCGTGGAGCGCAAGCTAGTAGGTTCCGGACAACATTCCAAGTGTTTTTTGCCGGACCACCGGTGCTTTTTTGCCGGGGCTTAACGGCTATGGTTCACGCCCTTTTTGATGCAACGAGGGCGCGCGGCACATTGTTAAGATCGGGGCGAGGCGGGGACGGCACAAGGCCCGCCGCGGCAAATATTGTGGCGACAGGTTCCGCCTGGCCGGCGCCAAGTTCGACCACGAGCGCGCCCGTGGCCGCCAGCAGCGGCGGCACGGCAGCCGCGATCGCCCGATAGACATCGAGCCCGTCCGCTCCCCCGTCCAGCGCCAGCCGAGGATCGAACAGACGCACTTCCGGCGAAAGCGTGGCGATGTCGCCTGACGCAATATAGGGCGGATTGGCGACGATCAGATCGAATGGTCCGGCAAGCGCAGCCGTCAGGTCAGAGGCGACGAACGCCGCGCGGCGCAGGCCGAGACGCCGGGCATTATCCCGCGCCACCAGGAGAGCTCGCGGATTGATATCGCTGCCGACCCCGAACGCGTCTTTTAGTTCGCTCAACAAGGCGAGAAGGATGGCGCCGGAGCCGGTGCCGAGATCGGCAATGCGTAATTCGCTCGTGCGCGCGTCGCGACGGCCGATGGCCGCCAGCGCCGCTTCGACGACTGTTTCAGTCTCCGGCCGCGGCACCAGCGTCGAATCGTCGATGCGAAGATCGAGGCTCCAGAATTCCTTCGTGCCGATGATACGCGCCACCGGTTCGCGAGCGAGACGGCGATTCGCCAGCTCAGCGACTGCGCTCTCCTCGTCGGCACCGAGCGGGCGCATCGCGGCGGCCAAGAGCGCCGCCTGATCGAGACCGAGCGCGTGGCCGACCAGAAGCCGCGCGTCAAGCGGCGGCGAATCGAGTCCAGCGGCGGCAAACTTTTCCGCCCAATCACGCCGCGCCGCTTCGACCGTGCGCGCGGCCGGCGCCACCGGGCGGGACGCTGCAACAGATGCGGCGGCGTCGCCTTGCATCACGCGTCCTCCGCGGCGAGCTGCGCCGCCTGATTATGGGCGACCAGCGCGTCGATGATCTCGCCCAAAGCCTCGCCTTCCAGGATCTGCGGCAGCTTATAGAGCGTGAGATTGATGCGGTGATCGGTGACGCGGCCTTGCGGGTAATTGTAGGTGCGGATGCGTTCCGAGCGGTCGCCGGTGCCGACCTGGCCGCGGCGCTCCGCGGCGCGCGCGGCGTCCTGCTTTTGCCGTTCGAGGTCGTAGAGGCGCGTGCGCAGCACGGCCATGGCCTTATAGCGGTTGCGATGCTGCGAACGGTCCTCCTGCATCATCACGACGATGCCGGAGGGAATATGCGTGATGCGAATGGCCGATTCGGTTTTGTTGACGTGCTGGCCGCCGGCGCCGCTCGACCGCATCGTATCGATCTTGAGATCGGTGTCGTTGATTTCGGCGTCGACCTCCTGGGCTTCCGGCAGGACGGCGACGGTCGCGGTTGAGGTGTGAATGCGGCCTGACGCTTCGGTATCCGGGACGCGTTGCACACGGTGCACGCCGGATTCGAATTTCAGCTTGGCGAAGGCGCCGCGGCCGTAGATTTCGGCGACGATTTCCTTATAGCCGCCCATCGCGCCTTCGCTCGCGGTCACCATCTCGACCTTCCAACCCTGATTGGCGGCATAGCGCTCGTACATGCGGAACAGATTGCCGGCGAACAATGCGGCCTCGTCGCCGCCGGTGCCGGCGCGGATTTCGAGGATGACGTTGCGCTCGTCCATGGCGTCCTTGGGCAGAAGTGCGATGCGCAATAGCTGCTCGAGCGCCGTGCGCCGGGTTTCGAGCTCGGGCTTTTCGGCTGCGGCGATGGACCGCATTTCGGCGTCGATCGAGGGGTCAGCAATCAGCCCCGACAGATCGTCGAGCTCACGCTGCGCCGCGCGATAGGATTTGACGGCGTCGGCCACCGGCGCCAGTTCGGCGAATTCGCGCGACAGCTTGACGAAAGTCTCGGCCGGTAGCGCGCTCGAGAGTTCGCGTTCCAGCATCGCATGCCGGGCGACAACCGCATTGAGTTTCTGATCGGGTAGCATTGGCTCTCTTCGTCACGCCCGGCCGCCGCCGGGTGCCTGACTTTCACCTATTACTTTTTAATTGCCTAAAGCTGCAAGCCGCTTTGGGCGGCGAATTTTTCCAGCTGCTCGCGGATCGGCGCGCCGCGGATGGGCTTCTCGATCAATGGGCAAAGAAACGCGGCAGCCTTGCGGCAGTCGACATCAAGCAGCATGGCCTTGACCGGCCCGATGGCGGACGGCGTCAGCGACAGCGAGCGATAGCCGATGGCGACCAAAGCGAGTGCGCCAATCGGCTGCGACGCCATCTCGCCGCAGACCGTCGCCGGCTTCTGATGCTCGCGGGCCTTGTCGGCGATGTCCTTGAGCGCGCGCAATATCGGCGGCGATATGGCGTCGAACCGGTTCGACACGCGCGGATTGCCGCGATCGATGGCGTAGAGAAATTGCACCAGGTCGTTCGAGCCGACCGAAAGGAAATCAGCGCGGTCGAGCAATTCATCGAGCTGATAGAGCAGCGACGGCACCTCGACCATGCTGCCGACTTCGACTTCGTCGGGCAGCTTGTGGCCGTGACGGCGCAAATGCGTCAATTCGCGCTCGACCAGTTCCTTGGCCTGATCGAATTCCTGCACGGTCGAGATCATCGGGAACATGATCTTGAGCGCGCGGCTGCCGGCCGCGCGCAACAGCGCGCGAATTTGCGTGCGCAACAGGCCGGGCCGGTCGAGCCCGAGCCGGATGGCGCGCCAGCCGAGCGCCGGGTTCTCTTCCTCGACATTGCGCATATAGGGCAGCACTTTGTCGCCGCCGATATCGAGCGTGCGGAAGGTCACCGGCTTGTCGCCCGCGGCGTCGAGCACCGCGCGGTACAGCGTATATTGCTCGCTGGTGCGCGGAAAATTCGCCGCGACCATGAATTGCAGTTCGGTGCGGAACAGGCCGATGCCGCCGGCGCCGGTGTCCTCGATATGCGGCAGGTCGACGCTCAGTCCGGCATTGATCAGGAGTTTGATCTCCTCGCCGTCCTTGGTGACGCAAGGCTTGTCGCGCAGCGCCGAATATTGCTGCTGCCGCCGGGCGCGCAGCCGCACGCGTTCGACATAGGCCGCTTCCATGTCGGGCAGCGGCCGGATGTGCAGATCGCCGGTCGAGCCGTCGACGATGACGGCGTCGCCCGGATCGACGATGCCGGTGGCGTTGTCGATCTCGCCGATCGCGGGAATGCCGAGCGCGCGCGCGACGATGGCGACATGCGAATGCGGGCCGCCTTCTTCCAGGACCAGGCCGCGCAGCCGCTTGCGGTCGTAATCGAGCAGCGCCGCCGGGCCCATCGAACGGGCGACGAGGATCGCGTTTTCCGGCAGGCTTTCGCGCGACGGCGCGTGATCGCGGCCGGTGAGCTGACGCATCAGCCGGTTGGCGAGATCGTCGAGGTCGTGCAGGCGCTCGCGCAGATACGGATCGGTTTGCCGCAACATGCGCGCGCGGGTGTCGGACTGCACGCGCTCGACCGCGGCTTCGGCGGTCAGCCCGGTCATCACCGCTTCTTCGAGCTTGTGAACCCAGCCGCGATCGTGGGCGAACATGCGATAGGCTTCGAGCACTTCGCGATGCTCGCCGCCCTCGACCACGTCGCCGTGCTCGAGCAGCTCGTCGAGATTGGCGCGCAGCGATTCGACGGCGGCGCGCAGATGATCCAGCTCTTTGGGCACATCGTCGGCGATGAAATTGGTGACGACGACGCGCGGCTCGTGCAGCACGACATGGCCGAGCGCGATGCCCTCGCTGAGGCCTGAGCCTTTGACATGAACCGAGCGCCGCGCCGCGGGCTCGGCGCCGGGCAGCGCCAGCGCCGACAATTCGCCGGACGCGATCATCTCCGCCAGCACCATTGCGGTGGTCTGTAGCGCTTCGACTTCTTCTTCCGAGTAATTGCGCCGGGCGCGGTTCTGCACCACCAGCACGCCGAGCGTATTGCCGGCGCGCAGCACCGGCACGCCGAGGAAGGAATGATAGATTTCTTCGCCGGTTTCCGGCCGGTAGGAGTAGGCCGGGTGCGCCTGCGCGTTCGACAGATTGATCGCGCTGGCCTGGCTCGCCACCAAGCCGACCAGGCCCTCGTCCGACTTCATCACGGTGTGATGCACGGCGTCGCGATTGAGGCCCTCGGTGGCGTAGAGTTCCAGGGTGGAATCGACGCGCAGCACATAGACGGAGCAGACCTCCGCAACCATGTTGGCGGCGATCAGCACCACGATCTTGTCCAGGCGCTCCTGCGCGCTGACCGGCTCCGCCATCACTTCGCGAAGCCGGCGCAACAGCACGCGCGGACCGCCGAGCGCGCCTCGCATGGCGAGAGGTCCCTCGGGCATGGCTATGGCCGGAGCGGAGCCGGAGCGTAGCCAAGCCCCTGGCGCGCCGGCCGCATTCAAAGAGGAATTCGCCTCCCGGTCCCGGACCGCGGCGAGTATCCCCCAGCCTATATCGAATGCGGTATGCAAACCGCAAGCCAGAGACAGAGTTATGACCGCTATGCCGCTCGCGACTTTTGTGCGTTGCAGCGAGATGCAGCAAAAAGCGTCATCGGTTACGCCGCCTGATCGAGCCCATAGAGCGAATGCAGGGTGCGGACGGCAAGTTCGGTAAAGGCCGCGTCAATCAGAATGGAGAATTTGATCTCGGACGTGGTGATGGCGCGGATATTGATCGAGCGCTTGGCGAGCGCGCTGAACGCCTGCGCCGCGACGCCGGCATGGCTGCGCATGCCGATGCCGATGACCGACACCTTGGCGACGTCGGTGGCGCCGTCCAGCCGGGCATAGCCGATCGCCGGCTTCGCCTTGGCGATGACGTCGAGCGCGCGCTGGTAATCCGACGCCGGCACGGTGAAGGTCAGGTCCGTGGTCTTGCCGTCGGCCGAGACATTCTGGACGATCATGTCGACATTGATATTGGCGTCGGCCAGCGGGCCGAAAATGGCCGCCGCGACCCCGGGCTTGTCCAACACTTCGCGGATCGAGATTTGCGCCTCGTCGCGCGAGAAGGCGATGCCGGTGACGGTTTGCTGTTCCATGATCTCACTCTCGTCGCAGATCAGTGTTCCGGGCGGATGATTGCTGTACGGGTCGATGGCGTCCGGCTTGTCGAAGCTCGAACGCACGAAAATGCGCACATTACGCACCATGCCGAGCTCGACCGAACGCACTTGCAGCACCTTGGCGCCGAGCGAGGCGAACTCCAACATTTCCTCGAAGGCGATCTTGTCGAGCCGCCGCGCCTGCGGCACCACGCGCGGGTCGGTGGTATAGACGCCGTCGACGTCGGTATAGATGTCGCAGCGGTCGGCGCGGATTGCGGCCGCGAGCGCCACCGCCGACGTATCCGAGCCGCCGCGGCCGAGCGTGGTGACGCGGCCGGTCTCCTTGAACAGACCCTGGAAGCCGGCGACGACCGCCACTTCCTTGCGCTCCTTGAAACGCTTGATCAGCTCCTCGCCATTGACGTCGAGGATGCGCGCCGCGCCGTGGGCATTGTCGGTCACGATCGGAAGCTGCCAGCCTTGCCATGAGCGCGCATTGACGCCGATGCCTTCCAGCACGATGGCAAGCAGGCCCGCGGTCACCTGTTCGCCGGATGCGACGACGGCGTCGTATTCGCGCGCGTCGTGCAGCACCGCCGCCTCGCGGCACCATTCGACGAGCCGATTGGTCGTGCCCGACATCGCCGAGACCACGACGGCCACTTCATGGCCGGCATCGATCTCGCGCTTGACGTGCTGCGCGACATTGCGGATGCGGTCGACATCGGCGACCGACGTTCCGCCGAATTTCATGACAAGACGAGCCATAGCGATCAGCGACGGGTATTCGCGGCCATTCGAATGAAACGCGCCGGCCGCCAATACGTCCGCCGGCGCAAACAGGCGCGTATTACATACCGGCGCGATCCGCCGGCTGCAACATCGCGTCACTTCGCCGGTTACGCTTCGTCTTTACACTTCTGGCGGATTGGGCTAATCGCCCGTTACGGCGACACAGCAACCGCCGGCGACCCCACGCCAACCAGCGATGAAATCGGTTAATCGGACCGCTGTTGCGGCTCCGCCGGCGCCGGGCGAGACGCCTCTCCCCAGCACGCCGCGGCGCCCATCATCGAGGACCAAAATGCAATCCACAGCAGCGCCGGCATGACAATTTCTCCTCCGCGAGCTCACTCCTGCTAAGCTCTGAAGAATAACCTTTCGGCGTCTTCGCCGTTCCTGAGCAAATAGGCGTGAGCATATGGAACAAAAAAACAGTCTGAAGATCGGCATTGTCGGCGGCGGATTGATGGGGCACGGCATCGCTTATCTGCTCGCCGCCGCCGGCCACGAGATCGCGGTGTACGAGCCGTCGGCCGAGCTTCGCGCGACGCTGCCGCAGCGTCTGCAGGCGATCGTCGAACTTCTCGACGACGATCCGACGCTGGTGCAGAAAATCTCGGCGCATGATGCGCTGGCGCCGGCCATGCACGGCGCGGCCTTCGTGTTCGAGGCGGCGCCGGAGAAATTGCCGCTCAAGCAGCAAATCTTCGCCGAGATCGAAAAGCATGTCGCGCCGGATACGATCCTTGCCAGCAACAGTTCGGCCATTCCTTCGACCGAGATCGGACGGCATCTCAAACACCGCGAGCGCGTGCTCGGCACGCATTTCTGGAATCCGCCGCATCTCGTGCCCTTGGTCGAGGTCATCCAGAACGAAAAGACCAGCGCCGAAACGGTACGCAAGACCATGGATCTGTTGCGCGACGCCGGAAAGGTGCCGGTCCATGTGCGCCGCGACGTGCCGGGCTTCGTCGGCAATCGGCTGCAGCACGCGATGAAGCGCGAGGCGATCGCGCTGGTCGCCGCGGGCGTCTGCGATGCCGAAACCGTCGATACCGTGGTGCGCGAAGGGTTCGGTGCGCGCACGGCGGTGCTTGGGCCGATGGAACAGTCGGATCTGGTCGGCGTCGATCTCACGCTCGATATCGCCGAAGTGCTTTACAAGCACCTCGACGCCACGCCCGGGCCGCATCCGTTCCTGCGCGAGAAGATCAAGGCCGGCAAGCTCGGCATGAAGACCGGCGAGGGCCTGCGTAAATGGACGCCGGAAGAGGCCGACGCGGTGCGCACCCGCCTGTCGCGCTTTCTCGCCGCGCAGGCCAAGGCGCGGAAGACCGGCGCAGCGAGCCGCTGACGACATCCTGGGTCATTAAAATCGAAAATGCCTGAAGAATCGAAAATGCCTGACGGCTTCGCCTTGACCGTTTCCAAAGCGCAGTAGAAGATAATCGCGCCTCGGTTGGGCCGTGTGGCTTTTCGGGTTTGGCCTCATGGCCGTGCCGATGACGCCCAAGCAGGGCGTGAATGCCGCGTCGATTGCGCGGCGCGGAGTACATGCAACAAGACTTGTACATGCAGCAATAAGAAACGGCCTGCAACAAGAGACGACGGCATCGAGGGTTGCCGGCTGAAACACCTTCCGCATCACGTAACGCGGCCGCGATGCCGCGTGAAAATGCAGTTCGACTGAGCCCGACGAAAAGCAAAACAATAGAATAACGCCGAAATAGGCGGATATAGATCTGGGAGGATCGTAATGTCGAAGTTGGTAGCTTCGGTACCCCGCCGTACGTTTGTCCAAGCGGGTCTTGCGCTCGGTGCCAGTCAAGTCATCGGCGCGCCGTTCGTCATCAAAGCGCTCGGCGACGAGCCGGTCAAAATCGGCATGGTCAATCCGTTGACCGGCGTGCTGTCGGCGCTGGCGCAGAGCGAGGTCGACGGCGCCAAATATGCCGAAGCCGAGATCAACAAGAAGGGCGGCATTCTCGGCCGCCAAGTCCAACTGCTGGTCGAGGATTCGGCCAACGACGTCGGCACCGGCGTGCAGAAGACGCAAAAGCTGATCGACCGCGACCAGGTCAATGCGATTTTAGGCGACGTGAATTCCGGCATTGCCTACGCGATGTCGCAGGTGACAAACGAGAGGAAAGTCTTCCACATCGTGCCCGGCGGCCATACCGATCCGATCACCGGCACCAATTGCAAATGGAACGTCTTTCGCGTCTGCAACACCACCTCGATGGACGCCAATGCGGTGACGCCGGAACTGGTCAATCGCTTCGGCAAGAAATGGTTCTTCATCACGCCCGACTATGCCTACGGCCACACCTTGCAGGATGCTTTCATCAAGGCCCTGACCAAGCTCGGCGGCACCTATGACGGTGATTTCCTGCCGATCAACAATACCGATTTCTCGGCGACCCTGATCAAGGCCAAGGCCTACAAGCCGAACGTACTGCTCAACAATATGGGCGGGCTGACGCAGATCAATTGCATGAAGCAGTTCACCCAGTTCGGCATGCAGAAGGAAATGGCGCTCGGCGGCGCGTTGTTTGAATTCGAAACCGTCAAGGCGCTGTCGCCGGAGGCGCAGACCGGCTGGTGGGACATGGAGTGGTGGTGGAATCAGCCGAACGTGCCCGAAGTGGTGAAGTTCGTCGCCGATTATCGGGCGGCAACCAAGAAGACGCCGTCGGCGCGCGACTGGTTCGGCTATGTGTCGATGCACACGGTGCGGCTCGGCGCCGAACGGGCGAAGTCGCTGGACGGCCCGAAGCTCGCGGCGGCACTGGAAGATTTCGAACTGCCGCCCGATGTCGCGCTGCAGCCCGGCAAGGTGCGCTATCGCGCCGGCGATCACGAACTGATGCCCAATATCTTCGTCGGTGAAATGCATCCGCCGAAGGGCGATCCCAACGACGTGTTCACCGTGTCGCAGCTCGTTTCCGGCGAACAAGCCGCCGGCTCCGTGGCCGATACCGGTTGCAAGATGTCGCAACCGACCTGATCCGCCGCAAGACCTGAAAGTGCGAAACCTGAAAGGGCGGCCTTAAAGGGGAACCCGGCGGATGGCGCAAGTCATTCTGTTCAACGTCACCAATGGGCTGATCATCGGCGCGTTCTACGTGCTGATGGCGCTCGGTCTGTCGCTCATTCTCAATCTCTCGAACGTCATCAACTTCGCCCACGGCAATTTCCTGGCGCTCGGCGGCTATCTCGCTTTCACGCTGTCGCCGGTGCTGGGCTATTGGGGCGCGTTGCTGGTCTCGCCGCTGCTCACGGCCTTGATCGGGCTTGCGGTCGAGCGGCTGATGGTGCGGCGCATCTACAATCGCGATCCGGTCTACAGCCTCTTGCTGACGTTCGGCTTGGCCTTCGTGATGCAGGACATCGCGCGCTACATCTGGGGGCCGAACGGCCTGCCGCTCGGCCTGCCCGATCTCTTGGCGCAGCCGATCACGCCTGAGCTGTTCTTCATCACCTGGTACCGGGTCTTCATGGTGACGGTCGTGATCGTCTCCGTGGTCGGGCTGTTCGCCTTTCTGAACTACACCCGCGTCGGCCTGCGCATTCGCGCCGGGACCTTTGATCTCGAAACGGTGTCGACGCTCGGCATCAATGTGGGGAATTTGCGGACATTCAATTTCGCCGTCGGCTGCATGCTGGCCGGCCTCAGCGGTGTGCTCGCCGCCGGACAGATCGGGCTTAATCCAAACATGGGCGACGATCTCCTGATGCCGAGCTTCATCGCCATCATCGTCGGCGGGGTCGGCAGCCTGATCGGCACCTTGTTCGGCGGTCTGCTGATCGGCATGGCGGCGGCGCTGACCACGGTCGTCTACCCGTCGGCGAGCGAGGCGGTGATCTATGCGATCCTGATGGCGGTGCTGCTGCTGCGGCCGCGCGGCCTAGTCGGCGAAGAAGGCATGATGTCATGACCACGGCCATCGTCGTCGCCAAAGGGTCGGAGAAGGAATCGGAGGCGGGAGGACTGGCCGCCGGGCGGCGAGTCATCATGCTCGTGGCCATCTGGGGCGCGCTGCTGACTGCGCCGTTGTGGCTGCCGCTGCTCGGCGGCTATACCGCGCTCGCCGGGCGCGTGCTGGTCTTTGGGCTCGCGGCCATGGGGCTCAACTTGCTGTTGGGCTTCACCGGCGTTCTCAGTTTCGGCCACGCGGCCTATTTCGGGCTTGGCGCCTATGGCGCGGGCCTAACGCTACGCTACCTGGTGCATTCGACGCCGCTTGCGATGCTCGCCGGCACGCTGTTCGGCGGGCTGGCCGGGACCTTGTTCGGGCTTTTGATCGTGCGCCGCCGCGGTGTCTATTTCGCTATGTGCACCATCGCCTTCGGACAGCTCTGGTACTACCTCGCCTATAGCTGGAACAGTTTTACCGGTGGATTTGACGGGCTGCGCGATTTTCATCGCGAAGCGATCGGATGGGGCCCGCTGCGTCTCGACATCGATAGCAACGGGACGGTGTTCTACTTTTTTCTCCTCGCCGTCTTCGCCGCCGCCGTGGCCCTGATGGGCCTTGTGCTGCGCTCGCCGTTCGGCCGCACGCTGCTGGCAATCCGCGAGAACGAGCGGCGGGCCCGCTTCCTCGGCATTCCGGTCGAGCAGCATATCTGGCTGTCGTTCTCGATTTCCTGCTTCTTCACCGCGCTCGCCGGCACGCTCTATGCGCTTCTCAACAATTTCGCCGATCCGCTGGCGTTGCACTATTCGCTGTCGGGATATTTCGTGGTGATGACCGTGATCGGCGGCATGCGCACATTCTGGGGGCCGCTCCTGGGCGCCGCGGTGTTCGTCATGCTGCAGGATTATATTTCGTCGATGACGGTGAACTGGATGTCGTTCATCGGCACGATCTTCATATTGGTCGTGCTGTTCTTCCCGCGCGGCCTTCTCGGCACGCGGCGGCTCGTGGCGAAATAGCGCTCTAATACGGCAATCCCACATAATTTTCCGCGAGCGCCGTGGCGGCGGCTTTCGAACGGAACAGATAATCAAGCTCGGCGAGCTGGAGCTTGTGATCGAACGGATTGTCGGAAATCCGGTGCAGCGTCGTCGTCATCCACCACGAGAACCGCTCGGCCTTCCATACCCGCGCCAGCGCGCGGGCGGAATAATGATCGAGGCCGCCATCCGATTTGTCCTTGTAATGCTCGATGAGCGCGCGCGCCAAATATTGTACGTCGCTCGCCGCCAAATTGAGGCCCTTGGCGCCGGTCGGCGGCACGATATGCGCGGCATCGCCGGCGAGAAACAGCCGACCAAAGCGCATCGGCTCGGCGACGAAGCTGCGCAGCGGCGCGATGCTCTTCTCGATCGACGGCCCGGTGACGAGATTGGCACGGCCCTCATCGTCGAGCCGCGGCTTGAGCGCTTCCCAGAACCGCTCGTCCGGCCAGGCGTCGACATGGTCGTCGAGACTGCACTGGATGTAATAGCGGCTGCGCGTCGGCGAGCGCATAGAGCACAGCGCGAAGCCGCTCGGATGCCGCACATAGATCAACTCGTCCGCGACCGGCGGCGTGTCCGACAGAATGCCGAGCCAGCCGAACGGATAGACGCGCTCGAATGTCGAGATCGCGCGCGCCGGCACGCTCTGGCGGCTGACGCCATGGAAGCCGTCGCAGCCGGCGACGAAGTCGCAGACGATTTCCTTAGAGCTGCCGTCGGTTTGGTAAGTGACACGCGGCGCCGTGCCGGAAATATCGTGCAGCGTCACGTCGTGGGCGGAATAGACCGTCGGCGCTCCGGCTTTGGCGCGGCCTTCCATCAGATCCCGCGTGATCTCGGTCTGGCCGTAGACCATCACCGATTTACCGGTCAGCTCCTTGAAGGACAGATGATGGCGCTTGCCGTCGACGCAGATATGCACGCCGTCATGCACCAGCCCGTCGGCGTGCATGCGCGCACCGACGCCGACCTCGTCGAGCAGGCCCATCGTGCCCTGCTCGATCACGCCGGCGCGGATGCGGCCGCGCACATAGTCGGCGGTCTGCCGTTCCAAGATGATGTTGTCGACGCCGCTCTTATGCAGAAGCTGGCCGAGCAACAGCCCGGCCGGGCCGGCACCGATGATGGCGACTTGGGTGCGCATGAAATCTGAGCTTTCCTCGGTGTGGCCGTTCTTTGGCGCGGCCGGAATTCACTTATCGTTCACCACGATTGTCCCTCCATAAGGCGGGCCGAGAACGGAGAAAAGTCAAGGCGCCGTCAGCCTTTGGCGGAAAGGACGCGCGGCCATTCGATAAAATCAGAAATATTTCCTTGCAGGCGATTCAATGATTTTGCTGTTTAGTGGCGAGATGCGTGTGGTCAAACGAACAAGTTCACAGGCGGCGACGTGGTCCGCGGACATCGACCGCTCGGATCGCTCGGACCGCGCGCCGGCGAAATCGCCTGCGAAGAAAGCCCCGCAGGCTCGGTCGAGCGATGACGGCGCGACGTCCACCCGCGCCGTCATCGCTTCCACCGTCTTTATCGTGCTGCTGGCGGCGACCTTGCTGGTCGGCGGTGGGGCCGCGATCGACCCGTTCTTGCGCTCGGCGATGGCGGACCGCGATGCGCGGGCAAACGGCGACATCGTCGTCACGATGCCGGACGGCAAGTTCTGCCGGCACATGTCGTTCGACAATGCCACCGCGACCATGGTCGAGGGTACCGTAGAGCCCTGCAAATCCGATATCGTCAGGGACAGCAACGCTCCGCCCGCCGCACCGGGCGGCTTCGCCTGGGGCGTCCGCTAAACGGCAGACAGCGGCGCCAGGCGGGCGTTGCCGCTGCGATCGCCGCTTCGCCTTTTCTGATCACCGACCATTTTACCACCTGCCGGCACGACGTGCCGCAAGCGCGGCAATCGAGCGCAATTGCGGCGCCCGGTAAAATATTCATCAAACTCTGCTATCGACGCCACCCCGCGCCGCCGCTAGGTTGCCGAGGCGTTGAGGTGCTGGAAAGTTACTGCAAGCGTTCTCGGTCGAAGTTTTCTTCAAAGTTCTCTTCAAAGTTCTCTGGGGGCAGGGATAATGTTTATGCGGATCGTGCGTTTTATCTGCTTGCTGGCGATGCTCGCCGGCATATTTGTTTATCGCGCTGACGGCGCGGCCGCCCAAGGCTCCGACGCCGAACGTCAAGCCTGCACGCCGGATGCCATGCGCCTGTGCGGCGACGCCATACCTGACGTCGCCAAGGTCACGGCGTGCATGAAGGCGAAATATTCGCAATTGAGCCCGCCCTGCCGCGCCGTGATGGGCGGCGGTTCGCATCGCCACCGGCGGCATTGCCGGCATTGCTGAGCGTGAAATTCCGGCATGGCGGAGCAATCTGCGGCGCGGCGTCGCGGCGTTTGCGTATTTTCGCCGCACGATGGCATCCATCTAGAAGGCGCCGCAAGATACGCTTCGCGGCGTCGATCGGGGCCTCTATGATCTGGGCGCGGGAATGAAAATGCCGGCGGCCGCGCAACGCGCAATACGATTGGCTCGACAGTGGATCTGGCTCGGCGCCGTGGCCGCGGCGCTACTCATCGCCGTTCTCGCCGAATCCCGGGCGCAGCCGGCATCGGGCGAAGAAGCGCTGGTCAACACGGCGCAAAAAACGCTCGGCGACGCGCTGCGCTCCGGCGACAAATCCGCGGTGCGCAAATTGCTCTCGCTGCAATTCACCTTCGCCGACGAGAACGGCAAGATTTTTCCGCGCAAGGAATTCCTTGCCGATTTTAAGAATATCGCCGCCGGTGAAGCGGCGGCCGACGTGAAGGTGAGCGTCTACGGTCTCGTCGCCATGGTTACCGGCACCCGTAAATCCGTGCAGGGCAGTCCGGTTTTCTTTCTCGACATCTGGGCCAAGCAGAAAGGGTCGTGGCGCGCGCTGACCATGCAGGACGTCGTGCTCGGCACTGGCGACACGCGCGCAGCCGCAACGGAAACGCCACCCGGCACCGAAGCCAAGCCCGATGCCAAGCCTGATGCAAAGCCCTACGAGTGCAAGAACCCCTGCGAAACCATTCCTTATCGCGTGCGCTCGCCCGCCGAGCAGGATGTCATCACGACGCTTCAGGAGATCGAGAAAGCCGCCATCGCCCACAATGCCGGCGAATGGGGCAAGCATTTCGCCGATGACTTCGTGCTCTATCGATCGGGCTACGCGCCGGTGCCGAAGTCCGGCACCGTCGCAACGATCGAACGCGAAAAGAAGTCCAATTCAAGCGTGACGGTCAGCGAGATCGAAGCCATGCAGCTCGCGGTCTATGGTGACGGCGCCGCCATGATCGCAAACCACGTGTCGCCGGACAATTCACGGCCGCCCTATCGCGCCGCAAGCGTCTGGGCCAAGCGCAACGGCCAATGGCAGCTCGTGATCGACGTCGAGACCGACGTCAAAAGCTGATCAGTCCCGCCGTCAGTTCTGCGGCAATTCGTCGATACCAAGCTTCTTGGCGAAGTCCGCAATCTGCTTGCGCTGCCCCTCGATCGACTTGGCAAACTCGTCGGCGCTGCCGATGTTGAGAAGCTGCCCGGTGGCCGCCAGGCGGTCCTTGATCGTGTCATCGGCCGAGGTCTTGATGTCGGCTGCGATCTTGTCCCGCAACGCATTCGACATTCCGGTCGGACCGAACACACCGACGAGGCCGTCGACGGTGAGCGCCGGATAGCCCGCTTCAGCCACTGTCGGCAGGTCCGGCAGGTTCGGTGCGCGCACCGTATTGGTCACGGCAATCACCTTGATCTTGCCGTTCTGCAGTTGCGGCCGCACGATGGCGAATGCCGACTCGTAAAGCTGCACGCGCCCCTCGGCGAGATCGTTGGCGGCGTCGACTGGGTTTTTGTAGGCGATCTTGGCGATGTTCAAGTTTTCCTGCTGCAGCCAGCCGGCCAGCAGGAAATCGAGCGCGCCGGTCAACCCTGCCCAATTGAGCTGGCCAGGTTGTGCGCGCGCCAAGGCGACCAGTTTGGCGAGCGAATCGATATTGAGGCTAGTCGGGACGGACACCGCGACAAAAGTGTTGGAGACCCGCGCGATCGGCAGGAGGTCGCTCTGCTTATAGGGCAGATGATCGTGCAGATAGGGATGGGCGGTGAACGACGATGTCGGGCTGAACAGCAGAATGTGATCGTCATGCGCAGAAACGAAAGTATTGATGGCGAGGATGCCGTCGCCGCCCGGTCGGTTGTCGACGATCACCGGTTGGCCCCAACGCTGACCAAGCTTGTCGGCGAACATGCGCGCTTCGATATCGACGCCGCTGCCTGGCCCGAGCGGCAGAATGAATTGAACTGGCCGCGTTGGCCAATCCTCAGCTGACGCCGATGGTGCGCTTGCCGCAATAGCGAGGACAGCAACAAACGCCAGCGCCAAGAGCCAACGCAGTTTCAATCGCAACATTTCCGCCCCCATTTCGCCGTCGTGCGGCAGCCGTTCTTACTTTTAGCTTTCAAGTCCGCTTAGCTTTCAAGTCCGCTCGGCACGTTCTTGTTCTCGCTTTCAAGCTTCATGCCGGCGGCGAGCGCCATGGTCTCGGCGAGCGCCGCAAAATCCTTGGCCAGATATTCTTCCGGATTCTTTTGCAGCTTGGCGGCGCCGAAATGGCCTTGCAGCACTTCGCGCGTTGCCGCGGTCACCGGCATCGGCACGTCCATCTCGCGGGCGAGCTCCAGACCGAGATCGAGATCCTTGCGCAGCAATTCCGGCGTGAAGGTCGTCGTCCAGTCGAGATTGACCAAGGCCGGCGACTTATAGGCCGTGAACATCGAGCCCATCACGCCGTTGTTGAGGAAGGCGAGGAAGGCGTGGCGCGGCACGCCCATCTTGTTGGTGAGAAGCGTGATCTCGATCAGGTTCTCGATCACGACGCCGAGCATGACGTTGTGCGCGATCTTGCAGACGCGCGCGAGCTCGCCTTCGCCGACATAAGACACGCCGCGCGGCGCGAACACTTCGATCAGCGGCATCGCGATCTTGCACGCGGCCTCAGGGCCGGACACGACGGAGGACAGCTTCCCGGCCTTGATGACTTTGGCATTGCCGCTCACCGGCGCGGCCACGAAGTCAGCGCCGAGATCTTTCAACTTGGAACGGATGGCTTTGGATTCCTCGACCGCGATTGTCGAGCAGTCGACGATCACCGGCGGAATCTTGCCGCCCTGGCTGCACACGCCGTTCTTGCCGTACAGCACGTCCGCGACATCGGCGCCAGTGGCCACGATGGAGAATAGAATATCCATCGACTTCAGGTCGGACAGATGATCGACCACCTTGCCGCCGATTTTTTCGAGTGGTTCGGCCTTGGAGCGCGTGCGATTCCAGATCGAGACATCATGGCCGGCTTTGAGCAGACGCTCGGCCATCGGAAAACCCATGCGGCCCATGCCGATCCAGCCGATCTTCAACGCGTTTTTGTTGGCCATTACTGAACTCCTTTGCCAGACCTTATGGCTGCAGCGATTCTATCCCGTCGGAGCATGATCTTTTGCCGAAAACCAGTGCCCGCTTTTCGGGATCATGCTCTAGCACAGGGCGGGGCCACTGCAACGCCTGGGGCAAGATGGCAGCTTGTCCTCGGGCGAGGGGCCGCATTATCCTGCAACGACATGCAGGACACCGTTGACCAGTACGACCTTGGCTATGCGCCGGTTTCCGTCCATGCCGGCAAATGGCCGGAGCGTTGGCGCCAAATGCTGCGCAATGCGCTGCGCAATGCATTTCCGTTCATCGTCGTCGGCGCCTTGTGGGAAACTGTCGCGCATCTCGGCTTGTTTCCGCCGCGCCTGTTTCCGCCGCTGGAAGCCGTTGCCGCGGCTTTGGTCCGGCTGACGGCGAGCGGGACTTTGCCGCACCATGCGCTCGATACGCTCGCGCGGCTGATCGCGGGCTTCGCGCTTGCCGCCGTGTTCGGCGTCACGATCGGCATCCTGATGGGCCGCTCGCGCCGCGCCGAAGATATTCTGCTGCCGGTGATCAGCATCGGCGCGCCGATACCGGGCCTCGCTTATGCCCCGTTGTTTTTGCTGTGGTTCGGTCTCGGCAATGTCACGTCCGTGCTTCTGGTTGCGTTCGTCTCGGCTTTTCCGATCATCTATAATTCATGGACCGGCGTGAAAGCGGTCAAGGACATTTGGGTGCGCGCGGCGCAGGCCATGGGCGCCGACGATCGCCGGCTGTTTCGCCATGTCATTCTGCCGGGCGCGCTGCCTTACATTCTGACCGGCCTGCGGCTTGGTCTCGCCCAGGCCTGGCGCATTCTGGTCGGGGTCGAAATGCTGGCCGCCGTGCCGTGGGGGCTGGGCTGGCTCATCTTCGGCGCGCGCGAATTCCTCAACACTGACGTGATGCTCGCCGGCATTGTCGTGATCGCCGTCATCGGGCTGGCGCTGGAAAAGTTGGTGTTCCAGCGGCTCGAACAATTCACCGTCGTGCGCTGGGGCATGATGACATGAGCGCGGAGCAATCGATGTTTCGGCGCTATCAGTCGCTGCGGCGCGGCGCGATCTCACTGCTCGTTCTGGCGACGATCTATGAGGCCATAGCGCGCAGCGGTTATTTTGCGCCGGCCTTGATGCCGACGCTCGGTACCGTCGGGCAGACGCTCTTCGACTCGATCCTCGACGGCAGCATCATCGTTCATGCCGGCGTGACGCTCTATCGTGTGCTCGCCGGGTTGGCGATTGCGATCGCGATCGGCCTGCCGCTCGGCGTGATGATGGGCCGCTTCCGCGCGGTGGAGAATTTCGTCTTGCCGCTGACCAGCGCGCTGATGCCGATCCCGTCGCTCGCCTGGGTCCCGGTTTTCATTCTGTGGTTCGGTCTCGGCGATACCGTGACCATCCTCATCGTGTTCTACGCCGCTTTGTTTCCGCTGCTGCTCAACACCTGGACCGGCGTGCGCGCCGTCAATCCGATCTGGCTGCGCGCGGCCGGCGCGATGGGCGCCAATGAACGCGCGCTGTTCTGGAAAGTCATCATTCCCGGCGCGTCGCCGTTCATCATCGCCGGGTTGCGGCAATCCTTCCTGCGCGCCTGGATCGCGGTGATCGGCGCCGAGATGCTGGCGGCATCCGATTGGGGCCTCGGCTGGGTGATTTTCGACGCCAAGGAATTCCTCAACACCGACGTCATGCTGGCCTCGCTCGTCGTCATCGGCCTGATCGGCTTCGTCAGCGAGCGCCTGGTGTTCGGTTCGATCGAGCGCGCCACGATTTACCGCTGGGGCATGGCGCGGGCGGCGAAGAGTTAGAGCATGATCTGGAAAAGTGGAAACCGGTTTTCCGAAAAGATCATGCTCAAGCGAAACATGAGTGGAAAACTCTATTCCGGCTTGATATCCGCATCTTTGATGATGGCTTGATACTTTTCGATCTCGCCGTGAACGAAGCTGTTGAATTCATCGATCGACAGGGCCGCCACCTGAACGCCGTTGTCCTGCAGCCGCGATTTGATGTCGGGCTCCAGGATGATCTTGTTGATCGCAGCGTGCAGCTTGGCGACGACGTCCGCCGGCGTCGCGCGCGGACCGAAAAAGCCGGCCCATAGCGTGAAATCGAAATTGGCGATCCCCGTGGCCTCGGCGACCGTCGGGATATCCGGCACGGCTGGCGATCGTTTGCTGGTCGCGACCGCGAGCACTTTGAGCTTGCCGGCCTGCATCATCGGCATTGCGGCAATCATGCCGGGAAAATAGAAATCGACTTGGCCGCCGACCAAGTCGGTCAAAGCCTGGCCGGCGCCCTTATAGGGCACGTGGGTCAACTTGCTGTTGAGCTTGAGCTTCAACAGTTCGCCGGCGAGGTGGCCTGACGTGCCGACACCGCCGGACGCGAACGTAACCTGCTTGTCGGTCGTGCGCAGGAAGGTCACGAATTCCGCGGCGGTCGAATATGGTGCGCTTTCGGGAACGGCTAGCACCAGCGGAACCACGCCGCCGAGCGCGATCGGCTGCAGGTCCTTCAGGGGGTCGTAGCCGACGTCCTTCATGAAATAAGGATTGATGGCGATCTCGGGAGTTTGCGCCACCGTGAGCGTGTAGCCGTCAGGCTCGGCATTGACGATATCACGCGCGCCCAGTGTCCCGCCGGCGCCGGGGCGGTTTTCCACCACGACCGATTGGCCGAGTTCTTCGGCAAGTCTCACGCCGATCAGCCGCGCAATGATGTCCCCGGTTCCGCCCGGCACAAAGTTGACGATCAAATGGATCGGCCGGCTCGGATAGGATTGTGGCCAGGCCGGCGGCGCCGCAAACGCGAGCCCTATAGCTGCAAGTCCCACCGCGCAAAGCGCTGTTGCGGCGGCGCGCCTATCCGAAAGCCTGGTCATCGCGGCTCCTTCCGTTTCCGGCTGGCTGCGAGCGACGGCTTCCGGCACAAGCGTGCGCGCCGATAGGAGCGTGCATGTAGGACGAGGCCGGGTCAATGGACCAACTCGACGGATCGGGTCACTCCGACTTGATATCCGCGGCCTTGATGATCTCTTTGTATTTATCGATCTCGTGCGCAACGAACGCGGTGAATTGCGGGATCGACAAAGCCGAAACTTGCGCGCCGTCGTTCTCCAACCGCAACTTGATCTCGGGCTCCGTCAGGACTTTGTTGATTTCGGCATTGAGCCGCGCCGCCAGTTCGGGCGGCGTACCGCGCGGCGCGAAAAATCCGACCCATAAAGTGAAATCGAAATTCGCGATGCCGGTCGCCTCGGCGACAGTCGGAATATCAGGCGCGGTCGGCGCGCGGGTGCCCGCGGAGACCGCAAGCAACTTGACCTTGCCGCCCTGCATCAAGGGCACCGCGGCCGGAAAGCCCGGAAAATAAAAATCGACGTGATTGCCTACCACGTCGTTCAACGCCGGACCGGCGCCTTTATAGGGAACGTGAGTGAGCTTGTTGTTGAGCTTGAGCTTCAAATATTCGCCGGCGAGATGGCCGGGCGTGCCGACGCCGGCGGACGCGAAGGTGAGGGGCTGGTCGGTCGTGCGCAGGAATTTCACAAAATCCGCCATCGTCGAATAGGGCGCGGCAGTGGGCACGACCAGCGCCAGCGGCACGATGCCGGCCAGCGCCAGCGGCTGCAGATCCTTGATCGGATCGTAGCCGGCCTCCTTCATGAAATAGGGATTGATGGCGATCTCAGGCGTCTGCGCCACCGTCAGCATGTAGCCGTCCGGCGTGGCATTGGCGACGTCGCGCGCGCCGAGCGTGCCGCCGGCGCCGGGCCGATTTTCCACGATCACCGATTGGCCGAGATTGATCTGGAGCTTGGCGCCGATGAGCCGCGCCACGATGTCGCCGGTGCCGCCGGGAGCGAAGTTGACGATGAGGTGAATCGGCCGGCTGGGATAGGTGTCCGGCCAAGCCAGCCGCGCCGGCAGAACCGCAAGCGCGAGCACAAGCGCCGCGCCCAAAGCTGCGCGAACCGAGACCGTGCCCTTTCCGGACCGAAACGTCATTGCACTCTCTCCCCCCTGTTTCCGACTGGCCGCGAGCGCCGGCTTCTGGCACAAAGCTCGCGCGCCGGAAGAAGCGCGCATGTTAGAGCATGATCCCGAAAAATACCCTGCCCCGGAGCCAACCGGGGAGGATGCCGGTTGTGGAACACCCGCGGCCGGACGCGAGCAGGAAACGAGGCAGGAAGCGGCGATGGCCCATATCGAGGCCCGCGACATCTCGCTGATCTACGATACGCCGGGCCGTGTCGTGCCCGGCGTTCGCAGCGTAAACTTCGTCATGGAGGCGTCGGAATTCCTCTGCGTGGTCGGCCCGAGCGGGTGCGGCAAGTCGACGCTCCTCAATATCATTGCCGGGTTTCTGACGCCGACCTCGGGCGAAATCCGCATTGGCGGCGCTCCGGTTAACGGCCATGGCATGGACCGCGGCGTCGTGTTTCAGGATTTCGCTCAGCTGTTTCCCTGGCGCACCGCGCTCGGCAATGTCGCCTTCGGCCTCGAAATGAAAGGCGTGGCCAAGGCCGAGCGTGAGGCCATCGCCTTCGAACAGCTTCGTCTCGTCAAGCTCGAGAATTTCGCCAAGTCCTTCCCGCATCATCTGTCTGGCGGCATGCAGCAGCGCGTCGCGATCGCACGCGCACTGGCCTACAATCCGGCAGTGTTGTTGATGGACGAGCCGTTCGCGGCGCTCGATGCGCTCACCCGCGACGACATGCAGCGATTGCTCTCCGATGTGTGGCGGACGACGCGCAAGACGATCATCTATGTCACCCACAATGTCGCCGAAGCGGTCTATCTGGCGGACCGGGTCGTGGTGATGACGCCGCATCCCGGCACGGTGAAAGTCGAGGTGCCGATCGCGCTGCCGCGCCCGCGCGATCCGCTCAGCGTCGAATTCCTCGATTATCAGAAACAGCTGTTGCGTCTGCTTGGTCAGGAGAAACACGCGTGAAGTTCTGGGAATGCCGTTCTGCGTTGCGCCGCTCCGTAGTTGTCGCCGTCGCCGTTCTGATCGTCGCAGCGAGTGCGTTGTCGGCGATCGCTGACGATGCCTATCCGAAAAGGACCATCCGGCTTCTGGTCGGCTTCGGCGCCGGCGGGCCGACCGATATTCCGGCGCGCTTTGTCGCCAACAAATTGAGCGATGCGCTCGGCCAACCGGTCATCGTCGAGAACAAGCCGGCTGCCGCGGGAATCATGGCGACGCGCGACCTCCTCGCCGAGCCGGCGGACGGCTACACGCTGCTGCTGTGCACGCATTTCGATCCGATCAATGTCGCGATGTACCGCAATGTCGGGTTCAAGCTCGGCGATCTCGCGCCGATTTCTCTGATCGCCGAATATTATTATGGCTTGGCGCTGGCGAACGCGATACCGGCGGACAGTTTCGATAGCTTTGTCGCCTATGCGAAAGCGCATCCGGGCGACGTCACCTATGCCACGATCGGCGCCGGTTCGGCGCAGGAGATCATGGCGCGGCAGCTGCAAAAACTCGCCGGCATCACGATGAACCGGATTCCGTTTCGCGGCGGCCCCCAGGTGGTGCAGGAAATGGTCGCCGGCCGCGTCGATTTCTACGTTTCGCCGACGCTTGCCATCGTTCCGCAATTCCAGTCGAAGCAGCTCAAGATTTCTGGCGACGACCAGCCCACAGCGCCTCCCCAATCTGCCGGACGTGCCGACCGTGCGCGAGAAGGGCGTCGATTTCGTGCGCTTCGGCTGGCTCGGCATCTGCGCCGCGAAGGCGACGCCGGAATCGATCATCAAAACGCTGCACGACAAGATCGTGCCGATTGTCGCCATGCCCGAATATCACGCTTTGATCGAAACCGGCGGCTCGATCGCGATTTCGTCGACGCCGGAGGAACTCGGCGCGGTAATCAAGAAGACGTCGGACGACGTGACGTCGAGCATTCAGGAATTCGGCATGCAGCAGGATCAGGAACAATAATCTATCACCATGGGAGGAAGGCCAATGAACCGAACAACACTCACGCGACGCGAATGCCTGACTACGGCGGGCGCGGGCATTCTCACGCTCGGCCTTGCTTCGGGCCGTCCGGCATTGGCCGCGGACACCATCCGCCAGGGCTACCAGACCAATATCTGGGGCATGCCGACCTATTATCTGATCAAGTCCGGCTATCTGGAAAAGCACGGTCTCGCCTTCGAAGAATATCCGGTGCCGTCCGGCAATCTCACCATGCAGCAGATGGTGGCGCGCCAGGTCGATCTCGGCACCTATGCCGGACAATCGTTCATCATCGGCAATGCCAAGGGCGGGCTGATCGCGATCGCGATGATCGAGCATGTCGGCAAGACCGCGCGCATCACCGCGCGCAAGGATCTCAACATCACCAAGGTCGAGGATCTGCGCGGGCTCAAGATAGCCAACCAGACCGGCTCGTCCGTCGGCAATGTCTTTGTCGACACGATCGGGCCGCAGCACGGACTGAAGAAGGGCGACTACCAAGAAGTCCGCATGGACGTGAACAACATGGTCGCAGCCCTTGCCTCAAAGACCGTCGATGCCATGGTGAATGTCGAGCCCTATAACATCATCGCGGTGTCCGAGGGCATCGGCAACGACCTCATGGATTTCTCCGGCGTCGATCCGATGCCGGTGTTCATGGCCGCGACGCCCGATTTCGTCGCGCAGAAGCCCGACGCCGTGATCGCCTATCTGAAGGCCTGGCTCGACGTCGCCAATGATTTCAAGACCAATCCGAAGAAGGTCGCCGACGTCATCTATACGTTCTATACGGATAAGGGTTATTCGATGTCGCTCGACACGTTCGCCCAGGCGCTGTCGCGTGTCGAAGTATCGCCCGGCTTCCCCACTGACCTTACGCCCTACATGCAACAGCAGGCGGAGATTTTGCTGCAAAGCAAGCTCATCACGGCGATCCCGGATTGGAGCAAAGCGTTGCGTCCGGACCTCATGGAACGCGCCCGCTCGGCGGCGTAGTATCGGACGCACCATCGATCGCGTCCGCCTCTCGAAGACGTCAACAGGAGACTTAGGAATGCCCGCTACGGACAAAAGCCCGCTCACTCAGGGCTATCAGCCCGTCACTTGGAATTTCAAACTTTTGGCTCACGATATGCTCGGCGGCTTCGGCGGCATGGGCGAGGGCATGTCGGTGCAGATCGCGCCGGACGGGCGCCGCATCATCTGGCTCGCGCATGAGAGCGCGCCGAAGAATTTCACCGCGGTCGATGTCAGCGATCCGCGCCAGCCGAAAGTGGTGTGCCAGACCGATCTGCCGCACGCCAATATGCGCTCCAATTCGCTGGAAACCTGCGGCAACATGATGGCGGTGGCCTATCAGACCTCGAAGAAGGATCTGCAACCCGCGGGCTTCGAATTGTTCGACATTGCCAAGCCGGAAAATCCCAAGTCGATCGGTTTCTTCGACTGCTCCGGTCCGCATTCGCGCGGCGTGCATCAGCTTTGGTTCTGCGACGGCGAATATGTCCATTGCGCGTCCGGCTCGCGCGATTTCGTGCCGACCAATGCGCTCGACGACCAGCTCTATCGCTGCATCGATGTGCGCAATCCCTCGAAGCCGGTCGAAGTCGGCCGCTGGTGGATGCCCGGCACGCGCCAAGGCGACAATGTTATGCCGCCGGCACGGCACCCGATCGACAAGGGGTTTCGCGCCCACAATTGCAACGTCTATCCGCAGCGGCCCGACCGCTGCTATCTCGCCTATATCGACGGCGGTATGTTCGTGCTCGACATTTCCGACAAGGCTAACCCGAAGAAGATTTCGTCGTGGACCAATTCGCCGCCCTATACCGGCTTCATGCACACCATCGTGCCGCTGTTCGATCGCGGGCTGATGCTGGTGACGGACGAGTTGACCGAGAACAACGCCAAGGATTGGCCGAAGCTGATCTGGGTGCTCGACGCCCGCGACGAGACCAATCTCGTTTCGATCTCGACCTGTCCGCTGCCGGATCCCAAGGTCTATGCCGAGGCCGGCCGTTTCGGCGCGCACAACATCCATGAGAACGTGCCGCTGCCGACATCCTGGAAATCCGATCAGATCGTGCTCGGCACCTTCTTCAATGGCGGGCTTCGCGCTTACGACATTTCCAATCCGTATCAGCCGAAGGAAGTCGGCATCTTCATGCCGCCGGCGCCTGCCGGCGCGCCGACCGGCACGATCCAGATGAACGACGTCTTTGTCGACGAGCGCGGCATCGTCTACGCGGTCGACCGGCATATCGGCGGGCTGTACATCCTGGAAATGGATTTCTGATCGCGACGCATGCTCGACCTTTTCCCCTCGCGCGAGGCCGGTCCGTTCGGGCGCAGGCTCAAGCGCGAGCGCGGCGCGCGCGTTCCGGTGACGGTGGTCACCGGATTTCTCGGTGCCGGCAAGACCACCTTGATTCGCCGTTTTCTGAAATCCCCGGAAGGGGCGGGCACGGCGGTGATCGTCAACGAGTTCGGCGCCGTCGGCATCGACGATGCGCTGATCCGCGACAGTGCCGAAGCGACGGTGCTCCTCGGCAATGGCTGCGTCTGCTGTATCACGCGCACCGATCTGCAGGTCGCGCTGCGCCGGCTGGTGTTCGACCGCGAGCGCGGTACGGTGCCGCCGTTCGCCCGCGTCGTGATTGAAACGTCGGGGCTTGCCGATCCGGCGCCGATCTTGCAGACCTTCTCCACCGATCGCGCGCTCGGCGGCGAGTTTCATATCGATGTCGTGCTCGCGGTCGCCGATGCCGTGAATGGCGAGGCCGAGTTGGACAGCGCCGCCGAGGCGCGCAAGCAGATCATCCTCGCCGATCGGCTGGTGATCGCGAAGACCGATCTCGCGACACCGGGGACGGTCGAAAGCCTGATGCGGCGTTTGCAAGCGCTCAATCCGCACGCGGCGATCGATATCGCCATTGCCGGCGCGCTCGATCCGAACCGTGTCATCGAGCCGACGACCAACGAACGCGCCGGCGGCTTCATCGCCGAAGCAGAACATGCCGACGGCATCGCGAGTTTTGTCATCACGCAGGATCTGCCGATCGAATGGCCGGTATTTTCGCGCGCCATGGAGACGCTGATCGCGCTGCGCGGCTCGGACCTTTTGCGCGTGAAGGGCATTCTCAATGTCGCCGGCTGCCGCGGCCCGGTCGTGGTGCAATATGTGCAGCACCTGGCCCACCCGCCGGTCGAGCTTGAAATTTGGCCCGACGCCAATCGTACGAGCCGCATCGTGTTCATCACGCGCGATATTGCCGAACGCGACGTCAAAGCCCTGTTTGCCGCCGTCGCGGCGCTGGCAAAATCCTAAAAGCAATTCTTGCGGTTCGAGCCAGTCGGAAAACGCAGGGGGCGCACGTCGCAACGCGCCTTGTAAAGCATCTCGAAGACGGCATTATCCGCGGCGTCAAACTGCCGTGTCCAACAATAAATCCAGGGAAGAAGAATGAGCGCCATCGACGAGAGCCGCCGCCGCATTGTCACAACGGGCGTGGGCAGTCTCCCACGGCGGCATTCGCTCTCCGACCTGCTGTTGGCGCGCATGACCGAACAGCCGTTCGATACGAAGGCCCTGGCGCGCGAAACCACTGAAGCGGTGGCGGAGGTCGTGCACAAGCAGATCGCGATCGGTGTCGACATTGTCAGCGACGGCGAGCAGTCGAAGACGAGCTTTCAACATTACATCGCCGATCGGCTGACCGGGCTCGCGCCGATCAAACCCAAAGCGGGCGAGCGTCGCACGCGCGAGAACACGGCGTTCCCCGCCTTCTACAAAGACGGCGCCCATTCCGGGTCGCAGCATGCACGGCTCGCCTGCACCGGGCCGATCAAATATGTCGGCCAGAAACAGCTCGCCGAAGACATCGCCAATTTCAAAGCCGCGCTCAAGGGCGAAAGTCCGCTCGGGACCTTCATTCCGTCGGTGTCGCCGTCAAGCTGCGCCGGCACGATGGAAAACAAATTCTACAAGAGTGAAGAGGAGCATCTGCTCGCGGTCGCCGAGGCCTTACGCGAAGAATATGAGGGAATCGTCAATGCCGGCTTCGCCGTGCAGATCGACGATCCGCGGCTGGCAATGCATTACATGATGTCGCCGGAAGAGACGCCGGAAGATTCGCGCAAATGGGCGCGCCATCGCATCGAGATCCTCAATCACGCTTTGCGCAACATTCCGCCCGACCGCATCCGCCATCACACCTGCTACGGCATCAATATCGGGCCGCGCACCAGCGATTTCGAAATGAAATATCTCGCCGATCTCATCGTGACGATCCGTGCGACTTTCTATTCGTTCGAAATGGCCAATCCCCGCCACGAGCACGAATGGGACATCTGGCAGACCGTGAAACTGCCGGACGACAAAGTACTGCTGCCCGGCTGCATCACCCAGGCCTCGGTGGTCGTCGAGCATCCGGAGCTCGTGGCGCAGCGGATCACGCGTCTCTCCAAAGTGGTCGGCCGCGAGCGCGTGATCGCCAGCGCCGATTGCGGCTTCGCCTCGACGCTTTATACGAACAAGCCGGCGGAAATCGAACCGGAAATCGTCTGGGCCAAGTTCGAAAGCCTGGTCGAAGGCGCGCGGCTTGCCAGCAAGACGCTCTGGGCCTGAACAAGCTCCAAGCTGCAGACCGGCCGGGACCGTGTTCCATAATCGCCGGTTTGGGAATAAGCTAAAACTCGCACAACACAGCGGCATTGGGACACACCGGCACATGCGGTAGCGCCCAAGCAGAACCGCCGTCATGCTTGGAGGAGACTTATGAATCAAAGCTATTCGCTCAATGTCAACGGCACGGTCCATAAGATCGAAGCCGACGAAGACATGCCGCTGCTCTACGCTTTGCGCGGCGATCTCGGCCTCAACAATCCGCATTTCGGCTGCGGGCTCGCGCAATGCGGTGCCTGCACCGTTCATGTCGACGGCCAGGCGGTGCGCTCCTGCATCACGCCGGTCTCGGCGATCGGCGACAGCAAGGTCGTCACGCTGGCCGGCCTCGGCACGCCGGACAAGCCGCATCCATTGCAAACCGCTTATATCGAAGAGCAGGTTCCACAATGCGGCTACTGCATCAACGGCTGGATCATGACCGCCGCCGCCTTCCTGCGCGATAAGAAAAAGCCGACCGACGCCGAACTCAAAAGCGCGCTCGAAGGCCTCAAGTGCCGCTGCGGTACGCATATGGGCATTCTCCGCGCCGTCAAGCGCGCCGCAGCGATGATGGGTTGAGGGAGCGCATCATGACCAGAATGGAAAAATCCGAAAATTTCTCGCGCCGCGCTCTGCTCAAGGCCGGTGGCGCGCTTGTCGTCTCGATCGGCGCGCCGGTCACGTTCGATTTCGCGCGTGCCGATGATGCGGCGAACGCCTCGGCGATGAGCGTCGCCGTGAAGCCGGCGCTGACGCCCGATCAGCTCGCGAGCTATGTCGCGGTCAATGCCGACGGCACGATCGCGGCCTATTTCGGCAAGATGGATATGGGCCACGGCATTGCCGTCGCCATCGCGCAGATGGTTGCCGAAGAGCTCGACGCGCCGTTTTCGAGCGTGACGATGTTCATGGGCGACACGGCGACCAGCGTGAACCAGGGCGGCGCCTCCGGCTCGACCGGCGTCCAAGAGGGCGGCAAGCAGATGCGCCTGGCGGCCGCCGAAGCGCGGCGCGTGCTGGTCGAGATGGCAGCCGACAAACTCGGCCTGCCGGCCGATCAGCTGGCCGTGACCAGCGCCGTCGTTCACGCCAAAGCCGATCCGGCAAAGAAAGTGTCCTACCGTGAACTGGTCGGCGGCCGTTATTTCAACGTGCCGCTCGCCTGGAACGGCAAGATCGGCAATCCGCTTCTGGCGCCGGGCAAAGCCGCGCCGAAGGACCCGAAGGATTATCGGGTCGTCGGCCAGCCGATCAAACGCGACGACGTTGCGCCGCGCGTCTTTGCGCAAATGGACTTTAACACCGATGTCAAGGTGCCGGGCATGGTGCACGGCCGCATGATCCGTCCGGCCGTTGCCGGCGCGGTGCCGGTCAAGGTCGACGAAAGCTCGATCAAGGACATTCCGGGCGCCAAGGTGGTGTGGAACCAAGGCTTCCTCGGCGTCGTCGCCGACAAGGAATGGGACGCCATCAAAGCGATGCGGCAGCTCAAGGTCGAATGGTCGGACGCAAAGCCGCCGTTCCCCGCTCAGGCTGCGATCTACGACTACATCCGCAACGCGCCGGTGCGCAAAAAAGAAGTTGCCGGCAAGACCACGGGCGATGTTGAGGCAGCATTCAAGACCGCCGCGCGCGTGATCGAAGCGGAATACGAGTGGCCATTCCAGTCGCATGCCAGCATGGGCCCGGGCTGCGCCGTCGTCGACATCAAGGACGACAAGGTCACATTATGGACCGGATCGCAAAAGCCGCATTTCACCCGCGACGGTGTCGCCGCCATTCTCGGGATGAAGCCGGAGCAGGTGCACGGCATCTGGATTCCCGGCCCCGGCTGCTACGGCCGCAACGATGCCGGCGACGCGGCGATGGATGCCGCGCTGTTGGCAAAGGCCGTCGGCAAGCCGGTGCGGCTGCAATATATGCGCGATCAGGGAACCGGCTGGGATCCGAAAGGGCCGGCGTCGATCCATCGCGCCCGCGCCGCGATCGATGCCTCGGGCAAAGTGATTGCTTATGAATTCATGAGCAAGGGCCTGCCGCGCGTCGACGTCAATTCGAACGAAAGCAAGCCCTATGACACGCTGGCTGGCCAGCTCACCGGCGTCGCGCTGCAATCGGGCGACGGCTTTGCCGTGCCGGAGGAATCCTACGGGTTCGACAACAAGCTGACCTATTGGGAAACCGTCGCGCCGCTGCTCGATCGCGGCTCGCCGCTGCGCACGTCGCATCTGCGCGATCCGGTCGGGCCGCAAATTCATTTCGCGAGCGAATCGTTCATGGACGAAGTGGCAGCAGCCCTGAACATGGATCCGGTCGCGTTCCGCCTGCAATACGTGAAAGATCCGCGCGACATCGCGGTCATCAAGGCCGCGGCCGAGAAGGCCAATTGGCAACCGCGTCCGTCGCCGCGCAAGGATCAGAGCGGCACGAAAGTCTCAGGCCGCGGCTTCGCTTATGTGCAGCGCCATCCGACCCGCGTCGCCATCGTCGCCGAAGTCGATGTCGACCGCTCGACCGGAAAAATCTGGGCCCGCAAATTCACCGTCGCGCACGATTGCGGGCAGATCATCAATCCGGACGGGCTCAAGCACGCTATCGAAGGCAACGTCGTCCAGGGCGTCAGCCGCACCTTGTGGGAAGAGGTCAAGTTCAATTCCAAGAACGTGACCAGCGTTGACTGGCTGACCTATCCGATTCTCGACATCACCGAGATGCCGGAATCCATCGAGTTGGTCTTGATCGACCATCCGGAGATCGAGCCGTCCGGCGCCGGCGAGCCATCGACGCGCCCGGTCGCGGCCGCGATCGCCAACGCGGTGTTCGACGCCACCGGCGTGCGCATCCGGCGGGTGCCGTTCTCGCCGGAGAACGTGAAATCGGCGCTGTCGTGAAAAAGCTCCCACTCCCTGCAATCAGAGAGAGGGAGTAGTCTAAGTCATGGCGACAATCATCCGCACGCTCGACGAAGCTCTCGCGCCGATCACCGACGGCTGCCTCTTGGCCGTGCCGCGCGAGACATCCGGTGTGGCGATGGCGGCGACGCGCGCGCTCATTCGGCGCGGCATCAAGCGCCTGCATCTGGTCACGCTGCCGACCTCCACCTTGCAGGCGGACCAGCTTGTCGGCGCGGGCTGCGTCGAGACGCTGGAGACATCCGCCGTCAGCCTCGGCGAATTCGGCCCGGCGCCGCGCTTCAACGCGGCAATCCTCGCCGGCACTATCCGCATGCGCGACGCCACCTGTCCGGCGCTGCACGCGCAATTCCAGGCCGCCGAGAAGGGCGTGCCCTTCATGCCGCTGCGCGGTCTCATCGGCTCGGACGTGCTGGCGCATCGGCCGGACTGGAAGGTGGTCGACAATCCGTTCGGCAACAACGATCCGATCGTGTTGCTGCCGGCGCTGACGCCGGACGTGGCGCTGTTCCACGCGCCGATGGCGGATCGTTTCGGTAATGTCTTTATCGGCACGCAGCGCGAGCTCGTCGCCATGGCGCATGCGGCGCGCAAGACCGTGGTGACCGTGGAGAAGATTTACGACGGCGATCTGCTGCGTAATCCGCTGTTTGCCGCCGGCGCCTTGCCCGGCTTCTACGTCGAAGCGGTCGCCGTCGCGCCGCGCGGCGCCTGGCCGCTGCCGCTGCCCGACTATTACGCGATCGACGCCGCGCATATGAGCGAATATGCGCAGCTTGCCGCGACGACGGAAGGCTTTGCCGATTATCTGCAACGGTACGTCTATGAGCGCCGCGCCGCCTGAATCATTCCGCGACGAGGAACTGCTCGCCGACGTCATCTGCCGGCTGATCGGCGATGTGCGTCACGTCGCGGTCGGCGCCGCTTCGCCGATCCCGGCGACCGCGGCGCTGCTCGCGCGCGAACGTGGCGGCGGCAGGCCCTACGTCTCGCTGCTCGGCAGCCGGGCGCACACCTTCTTCACCGACGGCGCGCGCGAATTGTTCGATTGCGCCGGCCAGGGCCGCATCGACGTGTTCTTTCTCTCCGGCGGCCAGATCGACGGCGCGGGCAATATCAATCTCGTCAGCGTCGGCGACTACGACCATCCGAAGGCGCGCTTCCCCGGCTCGTTCGGCTCGGCCTATCTCTATTACGTGGTGCCGAAAGTGATCCTGTTCCGCGTCGAGCATTCGCGCCGCACGCTGGTGCCGAAGGTCGATTTCATCAGCGCGCCGGGCGGCAGCGCCGATAACGTGTTTCGCCCCGGCGGCCCGATTGCGCTGGTCACCAACCGCTGCCTGTTCGATTTCGACCGCGTTCGCCGGCGGTTTCGCCTGGCCAGCGTGCATCCCGGCCACAGCGTCGCCGAAGTGGTCGAAAATACCGGCTTTGACTTCGACCGGCCGGATGACGTTCCGGTCACTCCCGCGCCGTCGCCGGAGACGCTCCGTCTCATGCGCTTGACCGTCGGCCCGATGCTGGCCGAGGTCTATCCGCAGTTCGCCAAGAATGTCTTTGGCGCCGCGGCCCCAATTCCGTCATCCTGAGGTGGCCGCAAAGCGGCCCTCGAAGGACGACGGCCCCGGCGCCTCGGCCGTATCCTTCGAGGCTCGCTGCGCTCGCACCTCACGATGACGGGCCTGGTCCGGCAGCATTGCGCCCCCCGCCGCATCATGGTTTTTATGCGCCCGCAGCTAGAGCGACAACGAAGGGACGCACGGTGAAGACAGTTGAAGCGGGGGTTATCGGGGTTGGCTGGATCGGAGGCTTGCGGGCCGACACGCTGTCGCGCACGGCTTTGGTCGACAAATTGCACCTGTGCGAGATCAGGCCGGACCGGCTTGCCGAGGTGAAGGCGCTCTATAAGCCGGCGAGCGCGACGCTCGATTACAACGACATCATCAAGAACGACAATGTCCGCGTCGTCTATGTCTCGACCACGCCGGAGGCCAACCATTATCCGATCGCGCGCGATTGTCTCAAGGCCGGCAAGAACGTGATGCTGGAAAAGCCGATCTCGCTCGAATTGTGGGAAGCCGACGAGCTGATCCAATTGTCGACCCGCAACAATCTGAAATTCACCATCGGCTATTCGCAGCGCTTCAATCCGAAAGTGGCCTTCGCCAAGAAGAAGATTACCGACGGCACGCTCGGCAATGTCGTCTCGGTGCTGGTCAGCCGCCATCTGTCGCGCGAGCTCGGCAAGAAGATCGCCAGCCGCGTGCGGCTGTCGCCGGTGGTGATGGAATCGACCCACGATCTCGATTTCGTCTTCTGGCTGCTTGAGCCGGCGAAGCCGGTGCGCGTCTATTCGCAGGGCGCTTACGGCTATATGAAGCCGGTCAACGGTTCGCACGACATCATGTTCACCACCGTGACCATGGACAACGGCGTGGTGGTGATGATCGGCGGCGGCTGGAATTTCCCGCCGAGTTTTCCGAATTACTGCTCGACCTGGATCGAGATCACCGGCACCGAGGGCGCGCTGACGCTCGACGACACCCAGCGCGACAACTGGCTCAATACCGCCAAGCGCGGCCAGGAATTTCCGATGTCGACCATGCCCGGCGAATGGGTCGATCATGTTTTCGCCGGCGGCATCGGGCCGGAGACCATCCATTTCCTCGAAGCCTGCATCCGCGACACCAATGTCATGGTGACGCCGGAAAGCGCGCGGCGGGTGATGGAAACTTATAGCGCGGCGGACCTCTCGGCCGACCGTAACGAGCCAATCGATCTGCCGCTCACCAACGAGACGATTTCCGGCATTGCCGAACTCAAGCAGAAGAACCGCGCGGGGCTAAACGTATGAGAAAGGGCGCCAAGGGTATCGGCCTCGCCATCATCGGCGCCGGCCGGGTCGGGCTGTTCCGCGGCGAAGTGGCGGCGCGTCATCCGGCGGTGGAATGGATCGGCATTGCCGAGCTCAACCACAATCGCGGCGGCGATGTCGGCGCCAAGATCGGCGCCGATTTCATCACCACCAGCCATCGCGAATTGCTGGCGCGGCCGGAAGTCACCTGCGCGATCATTGCCACCGACGAGCATCTGCACGTCGATCCGATCCTGGCGACAGTCGAGCGCGGCGTGCCGATGCTGATCGAAAAGCCGCTCGCCACCGATCTCGCGCAATCCGAACGCGTCCTGAAAGCAATCACCGACGCCAAGCTCGATGCGGTCGTCGGCTATACCCAGCGCTTCCGCCGCAAATGGCTCGCCGGCAAGGAGAAGGTGCGCTCAGGCGCGCTCGGCGATGTGACCATGGTGACGTCGCGCGCGTTCATGAACCGGCTGGTCGCCATCGACAATTACAAGCGCACCAACGATCCGGCGACAATCTCGCCGATGGTGATTTCCGGCACCCACGCGCTCGACATCGTGATGTGGTATCTGGAAGGAAAACTGCCGGTCGAATGCTATGCGCGTTCCATCGACAAGGTCTTGGGGCCGCTCTATCAAGGCATCGACGCCACCGCCGGCATGATCATGTGCGCCGACGGCACCGTCTATCACCTCAACATCTCATGGGCGCTGCCGGTCACTTGGCCTGGTGCGGTCTATAGTCTCGAGGTGGGGATCAACGGCACCCACGGTGTGCTGACCATCGACGACACCCATCGCGACATGGTGCTGGCGGTGTCGGCGCCGCAGAGCGAGGGCTATGCGCCGGACCAAAGCCGGCTGGTCGATTTCCTCGGCTCCTATCCGCCGGGCGACATGGCGCTCGGCGAATTGCGCGGGCCGATGCGGGAGGAGACCAATTCCTGGCTCAACCGCGTGTCACTTGGCCTGCCGACGCAGGCGGCGACCGCCGCCGAGGCGCATAACCGGCTGATGCTGACCAAAGCCCTCGACCTCTCGGCGAAGCTCAAGCAGCCGGTCAAGCTGCCGCTTGAGCCGGACCATGGCCGGCGAGCAGCTTGAGCCGCTCAACCGTCCGCTTCTGTGAAACATGCTGCTCCGCATCCCTGCGTCGCTCCTGATGATCGTTGTGTTTGTTTGAAGCTGAGAACAATATTGCCTCTTCTCATTCAAGCTTCGTGCCAAGCGCCGGAACAAACAAAAACCAATACAAACAAGGGTTGTTCCGGGGCAGGGCGGCTCGCCGTGCGCGGCAGCGGTTCAGTTTGCGTAAATTCTGGGCATGAAGCTTGAGCAAGGAACCTGAATGCGCTTAGCGCAGCGCCACGAGCAAAATGACGATTTCGCTGACCTGCTCGACGGCGCCCAGCACATCGCCGGTCTGGCCGCCGATCTGTTTCCGGCTCAGCCGCGCCATCAGCGTGACGACGACGACCAACAAGATCAGCGCCACGATGGCGCGCAGCGGACCAAGACAGATCGCGGCGACGACGAAGCCCAGCGCCACCGCGGCGCCGACGCTTTCGATCGGCGGCTGGCCGGCATCGGACGACAGCCCGTCGCGTCGCGCCGGAGGCACCAGAAACATGAACGCCATCATGCCCGCGCGCGCACCGGCGTGCGACGCGAGGAGCGCCCAGCCGACCGAAGCGGTGGTGAAAAAACTCACCAACACGCCGACGCGCAGAAGCAAAGCCACGATCAAGGCGCAGACGGCGTACGTGCCGATGCGGCTGTCGCGCATGATGTCGAGTTTTTGCTCCGGCGTCTTGCCGCCGCCGAAGCCGTCGGCGGTATCGGCAAGCCCGTCCTCGTGCAGACAGCCGGTGGCGAGCAAGGTTCCGGCGACGCTTAGCGTCGCGGCGGGCCAGGCCGGAATTCCGGCGCGGTGGGCGAGGCCATAAACAGCGGCTGCGATGAGGCCGATCAGAACGCCAGCAACAGGAAATGCCCAAGCCGCCTTGGCGAGGGCGCCGCCCCCGTTGGTCGCCGCGCCCAATAACGGCAGGCGCGTACAAAACGCGATGCCTGCTTTGAGCTCTTCGAGGCGGTCTCGCAGCCAGTTCTCGGACATCGTCAGCTACCGAAAATCTTGTCGGCAATTATGTGGGCATGAACGCGTGTGGCTGTGGCTTATGGCTGAGGCTTGGGCGATTTGCTAGACACAGCGGCATGACCGCTTTTACCTCATTTTCCGGCCTGCGCGCAGTCTGTCTCGACCTGCCGAGCGGCCACCCGGCCGCAAGCGCTGCCGTGGCCCAGCGCGAAGCCACGCTCACCAAACCGCCGAAGAGCCTTGGCCGGCTCGAGGACCTCGTCGCCTGGCTCGCGCATTGGCAGGGCCACGCGCCGCCGCGCCTCGATCACGTCGAAATCCTGGTCTTCGCCGGCAATCACGGCGTCACCGCGCAGGGCGTCTCGGCCTATCCGGCCGAAGTGACGGCGCAGATGGTGGCGAATTTCGCCTCAGGCGGCGCCGCCATCAATCAGCTCGCGCGCGCCGCGGGCGCGAAGCTCCGCGTCATTCCGCTGTCGCTCGATGAGCCGACGGCGGACTTCACGCAACAGCCGGCGCTGAGCGAAACCGAATTCATCGCCGCCGTAACCACGGGCTATGCGGCGGTGTCGCCGGATTGCGATCTGATCTGCCTCGGCGAAATGGGTATCGGCAACACCACGGCCGCCGCCGCTATCGCTGCGGCTCTGTTCGGCGGTGGTGGCGAGCGCTGGGCCGGCCGCGGCACCGGCGTCGACGCGGACGGGCTGTCGCGCAAGCGCGCTGCCATCGACCGGGGATTGGCGCATCATGCCGCTGTGCTGCACGAGCCGCTCGCCGTCGCTGCGGCGTTAGGCGGTCGCGAGCTTGCCGCCATTCTCGGCGCGACACTGGCGGCGCGGCGCAGAAATATTCCGGTGCTGCTCGACGGCTTTGTCTGCACGGCGGCGGTCGCGCCGCTGGCGAAGCTGCGATCCGATACGCTGGCGCACGCGCAAGCCGCGCATGTTTCCGCCGAAGCCGGTCACCGCATGCTGCTCGACGAGATGGGATTGAAACCGCTTGTCGATCTTAACATGCGGCTCGGCGAAGCCTCCGGCGCCGCTGTGGCGCTGCAAATCCTGCGCGCGGCGCTAGCCTGCCACACCGGCATGGCGACCTTTGCCGAGGCGGGCGTCTCCGACAAACCTAAAGACGACGCGGAGCCGAAAGCCGCGAGCTGACAAGGACCGGGGGAGATGATGCCTAACGACGGACAAGCAATCTGGCTGGCGTCCGGCCTGCGCACGCCGTTCGTCAACGTCGACGGGCCGTTCGCCAAGCGCGACGCGCTCACGCTATCGGTGCCCGTGGTCCAGGCCATGGCGCAGCAGGTGAATGGGCCGATCGACTTCGGCGTATGGGGTTCAGTCGTCGTCAATCTCGCTTATGCCAATCTGGCGCGCGAGATCTGGCTCGAGAGCAAGCTCGATCCGCACGTGCCGACCTTCACGACCATCATGCAATGCAGCACCAGCATGGTCGGCACGTTCGAAGCCGCCGGCATGCTTGGGGCACGCCGCGCGTCGCTCGCCATGGTCGGCGGCGTCGAAAGCATGACCCGCGCCCAGATTGGCTTGAGCGAGAACCTGTCGGTCTGGCTGCGCCAGATGGTTCAGGCGCGCAGCATGGCGGATCGGCTCCGTCTGCTCGGCGGCTTGCATTTGTCGGACGTCCGCTTGCTCGTGCCCAAAGTGCAGAACCGCGTCACCCACCGCAGCATGGGCGAGCACACCGAGGATATGGCCAAGGACTGGAAAATCGGCCGCCAGGAGCAAGACGAACTCGCGCTTGAGGGCCATCAGCGCGCGGTCGCGGCGCAGGACCGCGGCTTCTTTAAGGATCTGATCATTTCTCTCGACGGCGTCGACAAGGACCATTTCCCGCGCCGCGACACCTCGCTGGAGAAGCTTGCCAAGCTGAAGCCGGTGTTCGACCGCACCAGCGGACGCGGCACGCTTACGGCCGGCAACAGCTCGCCGCTCACCGACGGCGCCGCCGCCATCTGGGTCGCGACCGACGAGGGGCTTACCCGCTTGCCGGCGCAAACGCCGCGCGCGCGCCTGGTGGATTTCGAAATGGCGGCCGTCGATATTTTCCATGAAGGCTTGCTGATGGCGCCCGTCAGCGCCATTCCGCGGCTCTTGGCGCGGCACGGCCTCAAATACGACGACATCGCGCTCTGGGAAATCCACGAGGCGTTCTCGGCGCAGGTGCTGTGCCACCTGAAAGGCCTCGCCGATAAGGATTTCGTTCGCGCCAAAGCCGGGGTCGAGCATACGTTCGGAAATTTTCCGCGCGAGCGCATGAACCCGAACGGCGGCAGCGGTGCGCTCGGTCATCCGTTCGCGGCGACCGGCGCGCGCATTCTCAGTCAGGCGGTGAAGGAGCTTGCCACGTTCCCGCAGGGCAGCCGCGCCATCGTCAGCATCTGCTCCGACGGCGGCCTCGGCACGGTCGCGCTGTTGGAGCGGTGAGCGAAGATTTTTGGTTTGAGCATGATCTTTTCCGAAAACCGGTTGCCACTTTTCGGGATCATGCTCTATTCCGCCGTCGCGGCTATGGCGTGAAAGAACGTCCCGCTGACCTGGCCGCGTCGGCCGCCGGAATGACCGAGCGGCTTGCCTTCGCCGTCGCTCATATCGGCGAGGGCCTCGTCGTCTCCGGAGAGGGTGAGCGAGGCATAATGAAATTCATGGCCGCGCACGATCGCGTCCTTGGCGCCCAGCACGCTGTCCGCCAGAAGCCGCGCCGTGCGATAACCAAGGTGAAGCTTGCGCTTGGCAAAACTCGTCGCGTGGCCGAGCAACCCGGCCATCGCGTGAGACTTGCCCGCGGCATCCTCAAGGCTCTCGCCCAGAACCATGTAGCCGCCGCACTCGCCATGCACCGGCCGCGTCTGCGCGAAGTGCCGCAGCCCCGACATGAATCGACCGGCCGCGGCAAGCCTCTGCGCATGCAGTTCCGGATAACCGCCAGGCAGCCAACAGCTGTCTGCATGGTCCGGCGGCGGCTCATCGGCGAGCGGCGAGAAGGGAATGATCTCGGCGCCCGCGCCGCGCCATGCGCTCCTCAGATGCGGATAAACGAAGCTGAAAGCCTGATCGCTAGCGAGCGCGACGCGCTGACCGGGCGGCGGCAGCGCCGGCGATCGGTTCGAGCGGGCGGCATCCAGCGCTAGGGGAGCCGAAGCAATGAAAACGGCATTGAGATCGATATGGCTTTGCGCTACGGCGACGAGACGGTTGATGAGTCCGGCAAGGTCGGCATGCTCGCCCGCCTGCACCAAGCCGAGATGGCGTTCCGGCAGCGTGAGTTCCGCCTCGCGCGGCACGGCGCCGAGGACGGGAATGCCGATGGCCTCAATCGCATCGGCGACGAGCGTGCGGTGCCGTTCGCTGGCGACACGGTTGAGGATGACGCCACTAATTTGCACGGCGGGATCGTGCGCGGCAAAGCCCCGCACCATGGCGGCGGCCGACTGCGCTTGCCGCGAGACGTCAATCACCAGCACCACCGGCAAACCGAAATGCGTGGCGATCTCGGCGGTCGCGCCGCGCCGGCCGGTCGTGCCGGCGGCGCCGTCGAACAGGCCCATGACGCCTTCGATGACCAAAATATCCGCGCCATTGGCGATTTGCGCGGCGAGCGCATCGAGCAGCGCGCCCGGCATGGCCCAGGAATCGAGGTTCACGCTCGGTGCGCCGATCGCCGCGGCATGGAAGGCGGGGTCGATATAATCCGGTCCGGCTTTCGCCGCGCGCACGGCAAGGCCGCGCCGGGTCAGCGCCGCCAGGATAGCGAGCGTCACCGTCGTCTTGCCGGCGCCGGAATGCGGCGCGGCGATGATGAGGCCGCGCGCGGTCATAATGGTCCTTTCGCCTCGACGTGGCCGTGGTGACGTCCGCGATCTGCCGGACTAAAGAAAACCTCACCGGAGGACGCTCTATGGCGAAACAAGAGCCCCCATTGCGCCGGGGCTGGACCACCGGCACCTGCGCCGCCGCCGCGGCCAAGGCGGCGTTCGCGGCGCTGGTCACGGGGGAGTTTCCCGATCCGGTCGAGGTGACGCTGCCGCGCGGCGAACGGCCGAGCTTTGCGCTCGCCATGACGCAGACCGGCGAAGGCGCCGCAACTGCCGGCGTGATCAAGGATGCCGGCGACGATCCCGACGTCACCCACGGCGCGCTGGTCTGCGCCACGGTGCGCGCGGGTGCGCCCGGCAGCGGCGTGACCTTCAGAGCAGGCGAGGGCGTCGGCACGGTCACGCGCGCTGGACTTCCCATTCCGCCCGGCGAGCCCGCCATCAATCCGGTGCCGCGCCAGATGATCCGCGACGCCATCGCCGAAATCGCCGCCGCGAGTGGCCGCGCGGTGGATGCCGAAGTCGAGATTTCCATTCCGAGCGGCGAAGCTTTGGCGGCAAAGACGCTCAACGGCCGTCTCGGCATTATCGGCGGCTTGTCGATCCTCGGCACCACGGGAATTGTCGTGCCTTATTCCTGCTCGGCGTGGATCCACTCGATTCATTCCGGCATCGAAGTCGCGCGCGCCGCGGGCCTCACCCACATTGCCGGCGCGACCGGCGCGAGCTCGGAGGCGGGCGCGCAAAAGCTCTACGATCTTCCCGAGATCGCGCTGATCGACATGGGCGATTTCGTCGGCGGCATGCTCAAATATCTGCGCCGTCGTCCGGTGCCGCGTGTCACCATCGCCGGCGGCGTCGCCAAGATGACCAAGCTCGCGCAGGGCTTCACCGACCTGCATTCCAAACGCGGCGCCGTCGATCTGGCCGAGCTTGCCAATGTCGCCGCGGCGGCCGGCGGCTCGGCGCAGCTCTGCGAGCGCATCGTCGCCGCCAACACCACGGCCGAGGCTTTCGCCCATGCCCAAGCCGAGGGCATCGCGCTCGGCGATAGGGTTGCGCAGGCGGCGCAGGAAACCGCGGCCGGTATCGTTGCCGGCCGCGACATCGCTGTCGAGATCGTGGTGTTCGACCGCGAGCAAAATCTGGTCGGCCGTGCGCCGTTCAAGAATTGATTGCCGGCTCACGCCGCGCCCCCACGAAATCTGCGGCGGTAGTCCGCGCCATAGAGCGCGCTGTCGCGAAAGTTTTCCGCCGCGAGCGCCCGGCCGACGAGGATGAGCGCCGTGCGCTCGATTTTTTCCGCAGCAACTTTTGCGGCGATATCGGCGAGCGTGCCGCGAATGATCCGTTGCGCCGGCGAAGAGGCTTGCACCACGACCGCCGCCGGGCAGTCGGTGCCGTAAAAGGGCGTCAGCTCGCTGACGATTGCATCGATGGCGTGGATCGCGAGATGGATAGCAAGCGTGGCGCCGCTTGCGGCAAAGGTGGCGAGCTTCTCGGTCTCGGGCATGCGCGAGGCGCGGCCGGAGACGCGGGTGAGCACGACGCTCTGCGCCACTTCCGGCACGGTCAGTTCGCATTCGAGCGCAGCCGCGGCGGCAGCGAAAGCCGGCACGCCGGGCGTGATCGTATAGGGAATGCCGCGCTGCTTGAGCCGGCGCAGCTGCTCGGCAAGTGCCGAGTAGATCGACAGATCGCCGGAATGAAGCCGCGCCACATCGTGGCCTGCAGCATGTGCGCGCGCGAATTCGGCATCGATTTCGTCGAGCGACAGCGGTGCGGTATCGACAATGCGCGTGCCGGGCGGACAGAAGTCGAGCAGTTCCCGCGGCACGATCGAGCCGGCATAGAGGCAGACCGGGCAGCGCGCGATGAGGTCGCGCCCGCGCACCGTGATCAAATCGGCCGCGCCCGGCCCGGCGCCGATGAAGTGCACCGTCATGACACAGGCTCGGATGGCGCAGGCTCGGATGTCGCGAGTGCACAGGTCGCAGAGCCGACCACGAGGCGTGGGCTGATCAAGCGTGCCGACGGGCCCGCGGCGGCGAGCGCCGCGGCCTCGGCGACAGAGGGCACGCCGGTCAGCGCTAGCACGCGCTGCGATTTTGTTTCGGTACGGTCGCCGGCCGCTTTCAGCTCAGCGTCCGATACCAAGACGACATTGACGCCGAAATTTGCCGCCGCGACCGCGATCCCTGGTTCATTTTGCTTGGCCGTCGTCGTGGCGATGGCGTCGAGAGCGTCGGACACGACGCCCGCCTTCGCCAACGCAGCGCGAATGGCCGCCTCGATGTCGGGCGCCGGCGCGCCGCGGCGGCAGCCGACGCCGGCGACGATCACGGTTTTGTCCATCGCCATTGCGTCACCGGCATCGCCGGGCGCCAGCCGGTTTTTTCGCCCAAGGGTCCCGCGCGCGAGATCGCGACGCGGATCAGCTCGCCGCCGAGCGCCGCATGGCGCGCCATCAACAGCGCCTCGGTTTCGAGCGTCACCGCATTGGCCACCAGCCGGCCGCCGGGCCGCAGCGCGCGTGCCGCCACTTCGAATATGGCGCTTTCGCTCGCACCGCCGCCGATAAAAATCGCCTCGGGCGGCGCCAGCGTCGTCAGCGCGATGGGGGCAATGCCTTCGGCGACTTCGAGCCCGGGCACGCCGAAGGCCGCGGCATTGCGCCGAATGCACGCCGCGCGATCCTCGCGCTGCTCGATGGCGATGGCGCGCATCGACGGATCGGTCAGCATCCATTCGATCGCCACCGAACCCGAGCCGGCGCCGATGTCCCACAACAATTCGCCGCGGCGCGGCGCCAGCGACGACAAGGTCACGGCGCGGATTTCGCGCTTGGTGATCTGCCCGTCACTCTCGAACAGTTCGTCGGCGAGACCCGGCACCCGCGGCAATACGCGTGCATTCGGTGCGGCCTCGACCTCGATCGCCACGGTGTTGAGCGCCTCGACGGTGCCGAACACATAGCCGGCGGCGGTCGCGCTCTGGATGCGTTCGCACGGACCGCCGAGCGCTTCGAGGATCGTCAGCCGCGACGCACCAAAGCCGTTTTGCGTCAGAAGCCTGGCCAGTGCCGCCGGTCCTTCGCCGTCGGACGTCAAGGCGATGATGCGCGCCCCCGGCTGCAGATGCGGGCGAATGAGGTCGAGGTTCTTGCCATGCAGCGACAGCAGCACGGCCTGCGGCAGCGACCAGCCGAGCCGGGCCGCGCTCAGGCTGAAGGCCGATGGCGCCGGCACCACGACCATCTCCCGCGCATCGATGAACCGCGCCAATACCGCGCCGACCCCGTACTGGAACGGATCGCCCGAGGCGAGCACGCAGACCGGGCGGCCGCGATGCCGCAGCACCTCGTTGGCGGCGGTGTCGAACGGGCTCGGCCAGGCCTTGGTGGCGCCGCGAATGAGCGGTGCGGCGAGCCCGAGGTGACGCCTGCCGCCGAACACGATCTCGGCGTCGCCGATCAGCCCGCGCGCCACCGGGCCGAGGCCCTCGGCCCCGTCCTCGCCGATGCCGACAATGGACAGCCAGCGCGGCAATGCGGCAGTGTCGGGTCGAAACGCACTGGGAAGCGGCGGATTATACGTCATGCCACGCATCCTCATTCTCGGCGGCACTGCAGAGGCGCGCGGCCTGGCCGAGCGTCTCGCTAAGCGCGCCGATCTGGATATTACGCTGTCTCTCGCCGGGCGCACCATGTCGCCTGCCGCGCTGCCGGTCCCGATCCGCAGCGGCGGCTTCGGCGGCGTTGCCGGGCTTTCTGATTATCTTACGCGCGAGCGGATCGAGGCCCTGATCGACGCCACGCACCCTTACGCCAATATCATCTCGGCGAATGCCGCTGCTGCCGCCCGCGACGCGCACGTGCCTTTTTTGGCCTTGCGGCGCCCGCCCTGGTTGAAAGCCGATGGCGATCGCTGGACCGAGGTGGACGACGTTGGCGCCGCGGTGGCGGCGCTTGGCCAAAAGCCCCGCCGTGTCTTTGTCGCGCTCGGCCGCAACGAGATTGCGCCGTTTACGGCGGCACCGCAGCACCATTATCTGATCCGCAGCGTCGATCCGGTCGAGCCGCCGCTGCCGTTGCCGCAGGCGAGTTATGTCACCGGCCGCGGCCCGTTCAGCGAGGCCGACGATCGCGCGCTGCTGGTGGCGCACCGCATCGACGTCGTGATCGCCAAGAACAGCGGTGGTGGCGCGACCTACAGCAAGATCGCCGCGGCGCGTGCGCTCGGACTGGACGTGGTCATGCTGCGCCGGCCGGTGTCGCCTGATGCGCCTGCCGTCGCAACCGTGGAGCAAGCGGTCGCCTGGCTCGATCACGCATTCACCTTGGCCGCGGTGCGCGGCGTGTAGACGAGCGGCGAACGTCCGGGTCGCGCGATGACGCGAGTGTCGCGCGAGCCGACGATCACCAGCGTCGCCATATCAGCTTGCGCGTCGTCGGCATCGGCCAGCGTGGCGACGGTCACGCGCTCGTCGGGCCGGCCGACGGCGCGGCCGAATACGACGGGGGTTGTCGCCGGCAAGTGCCGGCGCAACCGCTCCAGTGCATTGCCGAACTGCCACGGGCGCGCCCGCGAAATCGGATTGTAAAGCGCGATGACGAAGCCGGCATCCGCCGCGGCATCGAGCCGCCGTTCGACGATCTCCCAGGGCTTGAGATTGTCGGACAGCGACAGCGCGCAAAAATCGTGGCCGAGCGGGGCGCCGATGCGCGCCGCGACGGCGAGCATGGCGGTGATGCCGGGAACAAATTCCACGTCGAGCGTACGCCAGGCCTCCGGCCCGGCTTCGATCTGTTCGCAGATCGCGGCCGCCATGGCGAAGACGCCGGGATCGCCGCCGGACACGACGGCGACATTGGCGCCTTGCGCGGCGTGGCCCAGCGCCGCCGCGGCCCGGGCGCCTTCCTCGCGGTTGTCGGACGGGTGGCGGGTTTGCCCCGAGTGCTCCGGCACGCGATCGAGATAAGGCCCGTAACCGTAAAGCGCCTCGGCAGCTGCGAGCGCGTCGGCGGCCTCCGGCGTCAGATAACGCGGATCGCCCGGGCCCAAGCCGATGACGGCGAGCCTGCCGGTCATGACTGTTTCTCCCAGCCCGGCACCAGCACCACGGCGAAATAGGGCGCGTCATCGTCGGTCTTGGCGGCAAGCGGAATCATTTTCTCTTGGCTCATCGTGCCGCGCTCGACATAGATGGCGCGCGGCAGCCGGCCGCTCGTCTTAAGCGCGCGCCGCAGTTTCGGCAGGTGCCGTCCGAGCTTCATCACCACGGTGGCGTCGGCATCCGACAAGCGTCGCGCCAATTCGGCCTCGGGCAGCGTCGCCGGCAGCACTGTGAACACGTCGTCGCCTTGGGCCATCGGCATCCCGGCGGCCGACCAGCAGCCCGACATGCCGGTGACACCGGCGACGATCTCGGTGGCAAAGCGCGGCGCCAATCGCGTGTGCAAATGCATGTAGGAACCGTAGAACAGCGGATCGCCTTCGCTGATCACGGCAACCGTCCGTCCGGCATCGAGGTGCGCCGCTATCGCAGCGGCCGCGGCGTCGTAGAAATCGCGCAGCGCGTCGCGATAGCTGTTGCTGCACGCCGGCAGTTCGGTCGTGACCGGGTAAAGCAGCGGCAGTTCGATGACGCCTGAGCGCAAGTGCTGCGCCACGATGGCGCGCGAATGGCTGGCGTTGCCGGCTTTGGCGAAATGCGCGATCACATCGGCTTCGCCGAGCGCGCGCATCGCCTTGAGCGTCAGCAATTCTGGGTCGCCCGGGCCGACGCCGACACCTAATAATTTTCCCGCGCTCGTTGTCACAGGCCTGCCCTCGCCAGCGCGTTGACGGCGGCGGCCGTCATGGCGCTGCCGCCCACGCGCCCGCGCACGATCAGGAACGGCACACCGCGCGGATCGGCGGCCAGCGCGTCCTTCGATTCGGCGGCGCCGACGAAGCCCACCGGAATGCCGAGAATGGCCGCGGGCTGCGGCGCGCCGGCATCGAGCATTTCGAGGAGCCGGAACAAGGCCGTCGGCGCGTTGCCGATGGCGACCACGGCGCCGGCGAGGCGATCGGCCCACAGATCGAGCGCCGCCGCCGAGCGCGTCGTGCCGTTCTTCGCCGCGAGTGCTGCTGTGCGCGGATCGTTGAGCGTGCAGATCACGTCGTTGTTCGCCGGCAGCCGCGCCCGCGTCACGCCGTGCGCCACCATCTCGGCGTCGCAGAAAATCGGCGCGCCGCCGGCCAGCGCGCCGCGCGCGGCCGCGACGAGGCCGCTGCCGAACACGATGTACCGCGCCATATCGACCTGGCCGCAGGCGTGGATCATGCGCACCGCCACATCGGCTTCCTCGGCCGAGAAGCGCGACAGATCGGCCTCGGCGCGGATGATGGCGAAGGAGCGCTGATAGATCGCCGTGCCGTCGCGCAAATAGGCGAGGTGTTCAGACATGAGCCGCCTCGCATTTTGCATCGCGCGCATAATTCGCGATGGCGCTCTGCAATTGATCCACCGGCACAATGGCGAACGGCGTGTCTCGGGCGGAGCCGTCGGCAATGAGGGCGCAGCCCTCGGGCGTTCCGACCACGGTCAACGCCGCCGCCGCGGCGTGCGCGCAGCCTTTGGCGCAGCCGGAAATATGGATCGTGCCGTAGACTTTGGCCGCGGTGCTTGCGGCGATTGCGGGGCCGAGCGCGCGTGAGGCGATATGGGCCGAAGCGCAAATCGGAGCGCCGGCGCAGGCGACGACCTTTCGGCGCGGATCGTCGGCGCGAACAATGAAACCGATTTGTTCGGCGGTGGCAGCGAAAATGGTCGCCGTTTCGGATGTAAGCCCGATCGCCAGGAGCGCTCGCCCAGGTGCGGTCCGCAGACCGCGTGCACCCGTCGCCCGCGCGACCTCGACCAAACGCTCCAGCGATCGCGCATCGGCGTGGCCGAAAGCGAAGCCGACACAGCGGGCAATGGACCCATCGCGTAACGTAAAAGTGCCGATGGCCGCCTTCCGCTCATTGCCGCTTTCGTGCGGACGAGCGGAGACCAGAAGCCCGGTGATTGCCGCGCGAAATACCTGCTCCCCCGCGACGGCAAGAATGTTGCGGCCACGGGCATCACGCCCGCCGCGCGCAATCACGTCGAGCAATCGCAGTACGGCTTCGACGGCTTGCGCCGGGGCGACGTAGCCCAACTCGGTGGCGCGAGTTTCGTCGCCGCCGACGCCGATGCGAAGCGCCACGCCGCCGTTTATCTCTTGCGCACGAAGCCGAATGTCGGCCGCGACGGTCTCAAGACCGATCGCCCCGCCGCCATCGATAACAACAGAAACCTTGGGCGAAAGGTCTGATGCGGGCGCGTGTTGCGCGATCGCGCGGCGCAACTCGGCCGCGAGGAAAGTCGGATCAAAAATCTCGCTCGCGTCGAGCCCTGCCAAGGCATTGCACAAGACCGGGACGCCGTCCTCCGCCGCGATATCGAGGGCGGCGACGGCTTCCGCGAATTCCGGCGCGGACGCGTCGTTTAAACCGCGCACCTGGATGCTGCCGCGCGAGGTGATTTCGATGACGCCGTTGCCGTGGGTTCGCGCTGCGTTACATAGCGCGGCGAAAGCGGCGAGCGGAATAGTACCGCTCGGCAGAAGCCGCACCAGCAAACCATCGCCGGTCTGCATCGGCGTCGACAATCCGGGGCAAGCTCCGCGGCGGTGTGGCGCGGCTCGAGCGATCGCTGTCATGCCATCACCTCGGCGCACAGTGCCGCAAGACCTGCATCGATATCATTGCGGCGCGGATGCCAGAATCCGCGGCGGCGCGCGGCGTCGAGCTTTTCGGCAATTGCGGCCGCGGCGTCGGGATTTTCGCGGAGCAGAAAGTCGCGCACATCGGCATCGGCGACATAGGCTGTGTAAAGCAGATCGAACAAGTCGTCGCTGACGGCATCGGTCGTTTCGGCGAAGGCAAACAGCCGGTCGACCGTCTCGGCGAATTCCGCACCGCCGCGCGGGCCGTGGCGCATTTGGCCGGCGATGAAGCGCGGATTGACCGCGCGTGCCCGCACGATGCGCGCCAGCGCAGCCGACAGCGCCCGCGCGCGGGGGCGCTGCGGATCGGTCATGTCCAGCATCACCAGATCGGCGGAACGGCCGAGCATTTTTGCCGCCGCGGCGAAGCCGCCGACAAAGGCGGCGTCTTCGGCGCCTTCGAGCAGATCGCGCGCCGGATCGTCGCTGGTATGCACCAGCATGTCGGCTGTGGCGACACGCTTCGCGAAGCCGCCGGGCGCGGCGTTCGCTTCGCCGTCGGCGCCGCGGTAAGCATGCGAAGCGGCGGCGAGATAGGCCGCACCGATCTTCTCGCTTTCGGTGGCGCCGCCGAGCAAGTCTTCGATACCGGCACCATAAGCTCCCGGCGCCGTGCCGAAGACGCGGTCGAGCCGCGTCTTGCCGCCGGAGCGACGCGCCGTTGCAAGCGGGTTTTCGTCATCGGTCTCGTCGCGCGCGGCCACGGCTTGAACCGCGGTATCGATCAGCGCGATTTGCGCCGGGAAAAGATCGCGAAACAGGCCGGAAATACGCCAGGTGACATCGACGCGTGCGCGCCCCGCAACAGCCGTCGGCAGCACTTCGACGCCGGTAACGCGGCCGCTGGCAGGGTCCCAGATCGGCCGGCAGCCCATCAGCGCAAGCCCCTGCGCAATCTCTTCGCCGCCAGTGCGCAAAGTGGCGCTGCCCCAGAGATCGATGACGACGGCGCGCGGCATGTCGCCGTGCGTTTGCAGATGCGCGCGCACCACTTCATCGGCGGCGCTGCGGCCGAGCTCCATCGCGGTCGGCGTCGGCAGCGTGCGAGGATCGGCGGTGAAGAGGTTGCGGCCGGTCGGTAAGACATCGCGCCGTCCGCGCGCCGGCGCGCCGGCCGGACCTGCCGCAACGCGGCGCCCGTCGAGCGCCGCGAGCAGCGCCGCCCGTTCGGCGTCGGCGCTCGCGCGCCAGACAGGGTCGTCGACGTTCGGCGGCACGCGGCCGTAAATATGTTGCCCATCTTTGACGGCGAGGTCTTTCAGATCGCACAGCCAGGCATCGATGCGCCGCAGCGCTTCGTCCGGCGCGACTGCCGCGATCCCGGCTTCGCGCGCCAGTCCGGTGCGCTGCGCCGTCTCAACGATCAGATTGGCGAGCCGCTCGCGGCGGCGGCGATCGAGACCGTCGGCCTGGGCATATTCGTCGAGCAGAAGTTCAAGCTCGTGCGCGTCGCCGCTCGGTCCGCCCGCGGTCAGCGGCGGCGGCAAGTGGCCGATGGTTACGCCGGCAATGCGGCGTTTGGCTTGCGCGGCCTCACCCGGATTGCTGACGATGAACGGATAAATCACGGGCAGGGCGCCGGTGACGATCTCGGGGAAGCATTCCGCGGTCAGGGCGACAGCCTTGCCCGGCAACCATTCCAGCGTGCCATGCGCGCCCATATGCACGAGCGCGTCCGCCTTCACGACATGTTGCAGCCACAACCCGAAGGCGACCAAGGCGTGCCGCGGCGGCAGCGCCGGATCGTGATAATCGGCACGGCGTTGCGCGGCGCGTCCGCGATCGGGCGGCAACGCGACCAAGATCCTTCCGAATGTCTTGGCGCGGAAGCAGAACGCAGCATCGCGCATATCGGGATCGTCTGCAGCGTCACCCCACGCTTCGCGCAACCGCGCGACGGCAGCGCGCGGCAGTCGCGTCAGCAGGCTTTCGTACTGCTCAAGCGTGAGCCACGCCTCGTCGGAGCCGGGTGACAGAGCATCAAGCAGATCGCGTGGCGTTTTCGGCGCGCCGTTCACGGCGTAACCGGCGGCGGCAAAATCCTCGAGGGCGGCGATGACACTTGCCGGCACATCGAGACCGACAGCGTAACCGGCGCGGCCCGGCGCGCCGGGATAATCCGGTAGCAAGATCGCGATGCAGCGCTCGCCGCGCGGCAGTGCACGCAAACGCACAAGCGCGGCGATACGATCCGCCACCATCGCAATGCGATCCGGCTCGGGCCGGCTTGTCAGCGCCGTAAAAGCCAATCCGTCGTGCGGCGGCAATGGATCTTTGAAGGCAATCGCCCCGGCGAGCACGCGGCCGTCAAATTCCGGCAAGACGATATGCATCGCCAGATCGGCTGAGCCGAGACCGCGCGGGCTGTCGCGCCAAGCCGTGCGCTTTGTGGTGGCGCTCACGACCTGCAGCACCGGCACGCCGGGCTCGTCGAGCACGGTTGGCTCGTCGGTGCTGCCGCCCGCGGCAAAAGCCGTCGCGGTGACGATCAATGCCGGATCGAGCTTGGCGAAAGCACCGCGCAGGAACGCCGCGGCGTCGCGATCCTTCAAGCTCGTGACGATCAGCGCGGCCGGCGCCAGGCCGCGCGCGGCGAGCGCCCGACACAGCAAATCGATCGGCGCGGTGTCGGATGCAAGTAGCATGGCGCGGTAGAAGATGACAGGTATCACCGGCCTGCCGGGATCAAGCGAAGCAACCAGCCCTTCGAGATCGACCGCGCCCTTGTCCGGCAGGTATCCGGCGAGCCGCGGCAGCGGCTTCGGCTCATGCGCTTCGAGATCGGAACCGGCATGGCGCGCCAGCCGGCGCAGCAGGCCGCGCAGATTGTCACGCCCGCCTTCGCGGAAGAACCGCAACAGCTCATCAAGCTGTTGTGCCGGCAATGTGGATGCGGCTGCCAGACGATCATCGTCGCGATCCTCGCCCGGCAGCATGGCGAGCACGATGCCGCGCTCGCGCGCCAGCGCCGACAGCCGCTCGACGCCGTATTTCCACCAGTCGAGGCCGCCGAGAAGACGCACCAGAATGACTTTGGCGCGCGCGCCGACGCGATCGATCCAGAGATCGACCGACATCGGATGGCGCAGATCGCGCAAATGGGCGAGCCGCACGCTCGGCAACACATCGCGCTCGGCCTGCCAGGCGGCGGCGAGGCCTGAGAGATCGCTGTCGGCGAAGGACAGGATGGCGATGTCGCCCGGCGGCTGGCCGAGATCGACCGCTTCGACAATCTCGTCGAGGCCGGTTGAACTTGTCGTCAACAGATGCATCGCTTATCCAACCAGCGCTTGCGTAACGGCAGCGCGATCCAGTCCCTTCAGCCCGATCACGACCAAACGGCCCTCGCGCGCCTCGGCCGCGGCCCAGGGCCGGTCATATTGATGCGACACCCGCGGCCCTACCGCCTGCACCAATAAGCGCAGCGGCTTGCCGGTCACCGCGGCAAAGCCTTTCACGCGCAGCACATCGAAGCGCTCGGCCAAGGATGCGACCCGCGCCGACAAATTCGAGGGATCGGCGATTTCGCCGATCGGCACGACGAAGGAATCGAAATCGTCGTGGTCGTGGTCCTCTTCGAGATCGTGGTGGGTGCGGCGGTTGGCAATGTCGTCCTCGGTGCCGACGCCAAGGCCGAGCAGCAGCGTCTCGTCGACCTTGCCGCCGGTGACGGTGAGCACTTTCACGCTGCGCGGCAGCGCGCTGGAAATCGTCGCCAGCGCCTGGTTGACGCCGGCTTCGTCGAGCAGATCGCGCTTGTTGAGCACCACGAGGTCGGCGCAGGCGATCTGATCTTCAAACACCTCCTCGACCGGATCGTCGTGATCGAGCGCCGCGTCGGCTGAGCGTTGCCGCGACAGCGCCTCGAGATCCTGCGCAACACGGCCGTCGGCCAGCGCTGCGCCATCAACGACGACCACGACGCCGTCGACGGTGACGCGGCTCTTGATTGCCGGCCAGTGAAACGCCTGCACCAAAGGTTTCGGTAGCGCCAGGCCGGAGGTCTCGATCACGATATGCTCGATGCCGCCCTTGGCGAGAATGGCGTCGAGCGCCGGCACGAACTCGTCGGCCACCGTGCAGCACAAACAGCCATTGGCGAGTTCGACGATATTTTCCTCAGGGCACGCCGCGTCGCCGCAGCCTTTGAGGATCTCACCGTCGATACCGACATCGCCGAACTCGTTGACGATGACGGCGAGACGGCGGTTTTGCGCATTGGCCAGCAGGTGGCGGATCAGCGTCGTCTTACCGGCGCCGAGAAAGCCGGTGACGATGGTGCACGGCACGCGCGCGAGTTGGCCGTTCGTTGTGGCGTCCGTTTTGGCGTCCGTTTTGGGGTTCATGCGTCAGCCTCGTTGAAATCGATGGGAGGAACGCGGGCGATCAGGCCGCGCTTGAGAATGTCCGGCCGGCCGCGCCACGGCAAAATGCCGTCGTCAGCAGTGGCAAGAAGTTTGGCGCCGTCGACCAGCGCCTGGGCGTTGTCCGCGTCGAGGCCGCCGAACACATAGGTCCAGGAGCCGTTGCAGCGCATCGCGGCGCTCGGCCCGCGCGTGCAATTGGCAAGGCAGCGCAGCCGGCGCACGACGACGTCCGTTCCGTCCGCGGCACGTTCGGTGGCCTCAGCGAGCAGCGCGCCGGGGCGCGGATCGCTGTCCGGCGTGTCAGCTCGCTTGCAGGTCGTGCAGACGTAAATCATCGGTGCAAGGCCTTTGGGTGTTTGGCTTGTCATCGGCGGGCCCTACGCCTGCTCAGCCATGCGCGCATCGATGGGCCGGTCAAAGCCCTGCCAGCGATAGATCAGATAAGACAGCGCCCAACTCAGGACGAAAATGCCGACGACGAGATAACCGAAATTGGCGAGCCCGCCGTTGAGATCGCCGATCATGTTCCAGAAACCGCCCTCGAGCCCGAGCTTGTTGGCGATGAGACCCAGTGCCTCGAGGCCGCCGATTAGAAGCGCGACCAGAACGGAAATGGCGGTGATGGTCAGGTTGTACCAGATTTTGCGGATCGGGTTGAGAAACGCCCAGCCATAAGCGCCGACCATCAGCACGCTGTCGGTGGTATCGACCAACGTCATGCCGGCGGTAAACAAAGCCGGAAAAATCATCACCGTACCGAAGCTCATGCCGCCGGAAGCCTGGCTGGCCGCGACGGTGAACAGCGATATCTCGGTCGCGGTATCGAAGCCGAGCCCGAACAAAAAGCCGATCGGAAACATCTGCCAGCTGCGCGACACCATGCGGAACAAGGGCCGGAAGATGCGGGCGAGAAAGCCGCGGCCGGACAACAGATGATCGAGCTCCTGCTCGCCGACCGGCTCGCCGCGGCGGGCGCGGCGAAAGCTTTCCCAGACATGCCGCAAGATGACGAGATTGATCACCGCGATGGCGAGCAGAAAGAACGCCGATGCGCCGGTGCCGATCAGACTGCCGATCGCCTTGAAGTTCTCAAGACGGCCCTGCAGCGCAAAGGCCGCCGCCGCAATCCCGGCGACTGCAAGCGCGATGGACAGCGAATGGCCGAGCGAAAAGAACAGGCCCACCGACACCGGCCGCTTGCCCTCCTGCATCAGCTTGCGCACCACATTGTCGATGGTCGCGATGTGATCGGCGTCGACGGCGTGGCGTAAACCGAGCACATAGGCGAGAAACGCGGTGCCGAGCAGCGTCGGCCGTCCGGCCAGCGCCACGATCGCCCAGGTCCACACCAGGACATTGGCGCCGAGCAGCAAAGCGTAAAGCGCGACAACTTTGCCGCGATGATCGGCCGACGCATCGTCGACCGTGGCTTTCAGGAAATTGAGCACGAATGGTCCTCGCGTGGCCTGCCGTCGGCGCGAGCGAGGACCAAAAGACTTATCGTCTTTCAGATCATCCACAGGTACACCCCGACCCATGTTTGTCGCGTCGACACGACCGATGGCAGGTCTCCTGGCTCGCGGATCGTCGCTTCGTCCTGCCTTCCCGGCGGTTTCATAGCGCCAGTGGCTTAACCGAACGAAACTTCTCGCTCACAGTTGCGGGGGCAGCTGCGGAATTGGCAGACGTTTTGGCGCCGGCCACACCGCATTCCCTCTTCGCCCTCTCGCGAGGGACCATCGATGCGCTAGTGATAGATTTCGCCGGGCCGGGCTGTCAATCTGGCCGCAAAGTTCCGAGTGCTCAGATTATGTCCAGTGTGGCCAAGCTCACTCTCGTCCTCGGCGGCGCCCGTTCCGGCAAAAGCCGCTATGCCGAGGGCTTGATTACCGCCTTGCCGCCGCCATGGCAGCCCCCCTGGATCTACGTGGCGACGGCGGAAGCGGGCGACGCCGAAATGGCCGAGCGCATCGCCGGGCATCGGTCCCGGCGTGGGCCGCAATGGCAGACCATCGAAGCGCTGCGCGATCTGCCGGCTGTTTTGAAATCGTCCCGGGGCAAACCCGTACTGGTCGATTGTCTGACGCTATGGCTGTCAAATCTGATGCTCGCCGACGCCGATATCGATGCCGAAACCGCGCTCCTTGAACAGGCATTGGCAGCGGCAATGGCGCCCATGGCGTTGGTTGCCAACGAAGTCGGTTCCGGCATCGTGCCGGATCATGCGCTCGGACGGCGGTTTCGCGATTTGCAGGGCATCCTCAATCAGCGCATCGCTGCGCGCGCCGATCGTGTCGTGTTTGTTGTCGCGGGGATCCCGCTCGCGCTGAAAGGAACGCTGTCATGACAGAAGTCAAGAACGAAACAAGCGACGAAGCGGAAGCCGAGCGGCATCGCGCCAAGATGGCGAAGCGCAAAGCGGTGCAGGACGCCGAAGTCGCCGAGAAGACGATCGAGAAAGGCTTGCTGATCGTTCATACCGGCACCGGCAAGGGCAAATCGACGGCGGCGTTCGGGCTGACATTGCGCATGCTCGGCCGCGGCCATCGCGTCGGCGTAGTGCAATTCATCAAGGGCGCCTGGCACACCGCGGAGCGCGATGCGCTCCAAAAATTCGGCGATCAGCTGGTCTGGCATACGATGGGCGAGGGCTTCACCTGGGAGACCCAGGATCGTTCGCGCGACGTTGCCGCGGCCGGGCGTGCCTGGGCGAAGGCCCGTGAGCTGATGGACGATCCAAGTTTTGCGATGGTTGTCCTCGACGAGCTCAATATCGCGCTGCGCTATGATTATCTGAGCCTCGATCAAGTGGTCGCGGCGCTGACGGCGCGGCGGCCCGGTTTGCATGTCGTTGTCACCGGCCGCAACGCCAAACCGGAACTGATCGCCGCCGCCGATCTCGTCACCGAGATGACGCTGGTGAAGCATCACTTCGCCGCCGGCGTGAAGGCGCAGCCCGGCATCGAGTTCTAAGAGATGCCGGCGCTCGCGCTGATGTTTCAGGGTACCGGCTCCGACGTGGGCAAGTCGCTCATCGTCGCCGGCCTGGCGCGCGCCTTGACGCTGCGCGGGCTCGGCGTGCGTCCCTTCAAGCCGCAGAACATGTCGAACAATGCCGCCGTGACCGAAGACGGCGGCGAGATCGGACGCGCTCAGGCGCTGCAAGCGCGCGCGGCGCGGACGCCGGCCAGCGTTCATATGAATCCGGTACTGCTCAAGCCGCAGAGCGAGGTCGGTGCGCAGATCGTCGTGCAAGGCAAGGTCCATGGCAGCGCCAAGGCCGCCGCTTATCAGCATATGAAGCGCGAATTGCTGCCCTATGTGCTGGAAAGCTTCGAGCAGTTGCGAAGCGAGGCCGACATCGTGCTGGTCGAAGGCGCCGGCAGCGCCGCCGAAGTCAATCTGCGAGCAAACGACATCGCCAATATGGGCTTCGCGCAGGCGGCCGGCGTGCCGGTCGTGCTGATCGGCGACATCGATCGCGGCGGTGTCATTGCGAGCCTCGTTGGCACCAAAGCCGTCATCGCGCCGGAAGATGCGGCGCTGATTTGCGGCTTCATCGTCAACAAATTTCGCGGCGATCCGGCGCTGTTCGATGCCGGCATGGAGCGCATCGCGCAATTGACCGGCTGGGAGGCGCTCGGCCTTGTCCCGCATTTTGCCGATGCAAGGATTCTGCCGGCCGAGGATGCGTTGGCGCTCGAGCAAAACCGTGCGCGGAAATCTGGTGCAAAACTCCGGATCGCGGTGCCGATCCTGCCGCACATCGCCAATTTCGACGATTTCGATCCGCTCGACGCCGAGCCCGCGGTCGATCTCGTGCGCGTGAAGCCGGGGAGCGCGTTGCCGGGCGACGCCGACCTCGTCGTGTTACCCGGGTCGAAAGCAACCATTGCCGATCTGAAGGCACTCCGCGCCGCCGGCTTCGATATCGACATTGCCGCGCATCACCGCCGCGGCGGTACGGTTTTAGGCCTGTGCGGCGGCTATCAGATGTTGGGCCGTACAATTGCCGATCCGGACGGCGTCGAAGGGCCGCCGGGAAAAGTCGAGGGCTTAAACCTCATCGACGTCGAGACGACGCTCTCCGAGGTGAAACGTCTCGAGCCGGTGCGCGGCACGACGCGCGACGGCGTTTCATTCTTCGGTTACGAGATGCATATGGGCGTGACCGAAGGCTCAGATCGTGCGCGGCCCTTCGCGCATTTCGCCGCCGGCGCGCCGGAAGGCGCCATCGCCGCCGACGGCCGCGTGATCGGCACGTATATCCACGGCCTGTTTGCCGACGACCGCCAACGGGCGGCCTGGCTCGGCCGCTTTGCCGCGGGCTCGACAAACATCGCCTACGACGCGCTGATCGAGGAGACGCTCGACGCGCTCGCCGCGCATCTCGCCGCGCATCTCGATCTCGATCGCCTGCTCAAACTCGCAAGATGAACATGCCGACAAAAAGAGCGAGCAGCACGATCAGCATGGCATCGGCGCGGCGGAACAAGTCCAGCGCCCGACGAATGTCGGCGGCATCGGCGTCGCGCCGGCCAAAGCCCATCACGGCGTCGTCGACTTTGACGCCGCCATAGATACGCGGGCCGGCAAGCGAAAGGCCCAGCGCCCCCGCCATCGCAGCTTCCGGATAACCGGCATTGGGCGAACGGTGATGCGATGCGTCGTTCCACACGACGCTCCACGCCGCACCGACGTCGAACCTCAGGCCCGTCGCCGCGGCGGCGATGAGAAACAGCGCCGCGAGCCGCGATGCCGGCAGATTGACGAGATCGTCGAGCCGCGCCGCGGCCCAGCCGAAATCCGCATAACGCTTGGTGAGATGGCCGATCATACTGTCGGCGGTGTTAATCGCCTTGTAGATGGCTGCTCCCGGGAGCCCGCCGATGATCATCCACACGACCGGCGCCACGATCGCGTCAGAAAAATTCTCCGCGAGACTTTCGATCGCGGCGCGCGCCACGCCCGAAGCGTCGAGCGTTGCGGCATCGCGGCCGACAATGTGCGATACTGCAGCGCGGCCGGCCTCGACGCCCCCCGTTTCCAGCGCCGTGGCCACGTCAGCGACGTAGCGGTACAAGCTTCGTTGTGCGAGCAGCGTGCTCGCCAAGAGCGCCACGGCGAATATCCCGAACGGGAGGCGAAACAGCGCATGCTGCAGCAAATAGGCGATCGATCCGACAATGGCCAAAACAACTAAAATCGCGATGATGCCGGCAATCCGCCGCCAGACCGCGCCGTCCGCGTCGCGGTTGAGAAACCGGTCGAGCGCATGGATCAGCCAGCCGATCCAGGTCACCGGGTGGCCGATCACGCGCAACAGCGGTTGCGGATAACCGAGAGCGAGCTCGATCAGCATGGCAAGGAGTGCGAGCGCAGCGGACATGGCGGCCTTTAAAGGGGCGGATGATCCGCTATTGCAGGACGTCACTGAACATGGCGCCGTCGAACACAGTCTCGAACATGGCGGCGATCTTGGCGCTGCCCGAGCGATGTTTCCCGGCGCGCCTGAACCTTTCGTCGACCTTTCGACCGGGATCAACCCCAATCCTTATCCCGTTCCATCTCTGTCCGCCGATTTGTTGGCAAGACTGCCGGAAACGGCCGCGCTCGCGAAACTGATAACGGCCGCGGTAACTGCCTACGGCGCGCCATCGGCGGCTCACATCGTGCCGGCGCCCGGCACGCAGCTTCTGCTGCCATTGGTCGCGGGCCTCGTGCAACCAGGACGCGCCGCCGTTCTGGCACCGACCTATGTCGAGCACGGCCGCGCCGCCGCACTCGCCGGCCATAGCGTGACGGAAGTCAGCGATATCGAAACTCTCGGCGATGCCCAATTGGCAATCCTGACCAATCCGAATAACCCGGACGGTCGTCTTTTTGCCAAAGACGAATTGATGGCTCTCGCCAAGACGCTCCGCGCGCGCAACGGTCTGCTCGTGGTCGACGAGGCTTTCATGGATGTCGCGCCGACGGATGCCAGCCTTGCGAGTGAAGTCTCGATCGGCAACATCGTCGTGCTGCGCTCCTTCGGTAAGTTCTTTGGTCTAGCCGGATTGCGGCTCGGCTTCGCACTGGCAGCGCTCCCGCTTGCGGAGCGTATCTCGGCGCTTTTGGGTCCATGGGCGGTTTCCGGCCCGGCGCTGGCGATTGGTGCGCGAGCGCTGGCCGATCAAGCGTGGATCGCGGCGACGCAAAATCAACTCGCGGAAGCAGCAAAGAAGCTCGATGCGATTCTGACGGATGCAGGCCTCGATATCGTCGGCGGCACGTCGTTGTTCCGGCTGGCGCGCAGTCCCGCTGCCGGCGAACTGTTTCATCGCCTTGGAGCCGCGGGAATTTTTGTTCGCAAGTTTCCCGACCATCCGGCGTGGCTGCGCTTCGGCCTGCCGGCGGCGGAGCAGGATTGGCAGCGGTTGCAAAATGCCATGCTGCGTTCAGTGAGATGACGGCTTTCGATACGATGAGCAGGCCGTCGATCAGCTTCGATGCCGCGTTCCGCACGCGCCTGCGCGACCTCCTGGTCTGGCGCCGCGACGTGCGGCGGTTTCTGTGCGATCCTTTGCCGGACGGCGTGCTGGAATCGCTGATCGAGTTCGCCTGCCTCGCGCCATCGGTCGGTTTGAGTCAGCCGTGGCGGTTCGTCATCGTCGACGATCGCTCACTGCGTGCGGCGATCCGCAAGAATTTCGAGACCTGCAATGCGCAAGCGCTCGCGGCGCAGGCGTCCGAACGCGCCGGCCTTTACGCCAAACTGAAGCTCGCCGGATTGGACGAAGCGCCAGCGCATGTCGCCGTCTTCGCCGATCGTTCGACCGAACAGGGCCATGGCCTCGGCCGCCACACCATGCCGGAAATGATCGACTATTCCGCGGTTACGGCGGTGCACACGATCTGGCTTGCCGCGCGTGCGCAAGGCATCGGCATGGGCTGGGTCTCGATCCTCGACCCTAAAGCGGTGGCGGCGATTTTGACCGTGCCGGAGGATTGGAAGTTCATCGGCTATTTCTGTCTCGGCTATCCACAGACCGACGACGTCGTGCCGGAGCTCGAACGCGCCGGATGGGAAGAGCGGCGATTGCAGACGTCGGTCATCATTCGGCGCTGAGCTCTTAACTTCAACCAACATCGCGACGCCGTTTATCTTAACGTCATGTGCCAAAACTGGACACGTGCGCTGGCACCCGCCTTGCTCCCTCAAGCGCAGCCGTGTGCGCGCGTCTCCGTGTGCAATCGCCGCGAACGCCACACAGGCCGCAACATCTGCCGATTGAAGCCGATCGGCACGCGTTTGAGGGAGAGAGCGGTGTTAACCCTTCGCTGTGCCAGAACGATCTCATGGTCCGCGCGACTTGGTGTCTGCCTTGGTGCTTACCTTGGCGCCGCGGCCGTATTGTCCGTCTTGAACATGAGCCCGGCTCACGCCTCCGGCGCGGTGGTCGGCGGCTGCATCGGTTTGCGCTATGCCTTCAATTGCGTCGTGCGCTGGGGCGCGTATGGCGATCCCTATGTCAGGCTGCTGCATCCCGAGACCGAAGCCGAAAAGGCGCTTAGCGCCGAACGCGACCGCAAATGGGAGGCGCGCTGCCGGCCGGCGGTGTTCCAGGACCGATACGGCGTTGCGCGTTACCGATACGCTGCTCCCGGCTGCGAGTTCGGCGTCATCGAATAACGGCTGGCGCGGGCTGCGCGTTCAAGCATGATCCGGAAAAGCGGACGCCGGTTTTCCGAAAAGATCATGCTCATCAAAATGCGCTAGTGGACGGCGTTCGCGGGCCTTGTAGCGGCAACCGGCGCGCCGACCCGGACCTGACCGGCAAAGTTCGGCCCGAGCGGATGCTGGCCCGGCAGATATTTGGCCACCACGATCGGATCGAGTTGCTTCATCGCTGTGTCCGGCAGGCGATGCCAGGTCTCGTCACGGCCGAAGAGTGCGATGCCGAGGTAGCCGCGGACGGTCAGCGTTTGGCCATCGGGGCTCACCGTCATCATGGCGTTGTAGACATTGCCGTCGCGCGGATCGAGAATATTGCCGCCCTCGTAGGCGAGGCCATTACGCGTCATGTTTCTGATCAGCGAAATTCCAAGCAAAGGCGCGTTCCTGCGGTCGTCCTGGCAACGCGAACAGATCGGATTCTTGGGGTCGCCCGGCCGCTGAAATGTCTTGGCGATGGCGCCTTCATAGGTGCCGCCGTGCTCGACGAAAAGGAACCAGCCGACCGTCGCTCCTGTTTGCTCGTCGATCTTCTGCCACAGGCCGACCACTGAGGGCTCCGCCGCGGCGGCGCATTGGACGGCGGCCGATGACACGGCAAGCCCAAGCAACAACGCTGACACGACCGACTTTACGACTAGCTTTGCGTATTGCGCTAACACGGCACTTCTCCATTCGCCCCGGAAAGAGAATCAACGACTCAACGCCACGGAAATTCTTGGTCGACAATGCGGTGATTTCACGACGATTTTTCCGGGTCCGCGGCGCGGGAATGTGCAATCCGCCGCTCAGCACAACCGCAACCCGGAGCGTGACGGCATCCCGGTGCGACACCCAGGGACCGCGTGCCCGGATAAATCGGCGCTGCAGGAGTACTACGATCGGTAAAAGGGTTTGAACCTCACGCGCCCGGTGTTATGTGGTCGCAGCAGACCAAGCTCACGGCCCAAGGTTCGGGTTCGGTGTTCTGGAATCGCAGTTCTGGAATCGTCCGATCAGGGTCGCGAGCTTGGCCTCATTTAAGTCGCGGCTTTATTCAAGTCGCGGCTTTCACGACAGTTCTGTGACAGCTAAATCTGCGACTGCGAATCCGTGACCGCAAATCCGTGACAGCCAGGCCGTGACATGCGCGTAAACGTCCCCATTTCTGCAGGCGTCTGGGCCGGTTTCAGCCGATGGGACATTCTCGCGTTTCTCTTGATCCTCGGCCTTCTGGTGTTCTTGGGCGAGGCGAGCCGCCATCTGTTTGAGCCGCTCACCGAGCTGCAAAACCAGCCGACGTCGCTCGATCCGCGTAATCTGCCCGAATATGCCGCGCGCACCACGCTACGCATGCTCATCGCCATGCTGGCCTCGCTCCTCTTCACTTTCACCTATGCGACACTTGCCGCGAAGAACAGAACCGCCGAGCGGCTGCTGGTCCCGCTGCTCGATATTCTGCAATCCGTTCCAATTCTCGGCTTCATCTCGGTCACCGTCGTGTTCTTCATGGCGCTCGCGCCCGGCCGCGTGCTCGGCGCCGAGTTCGCCGCGATCTTCGCGATCTTCACCAGTCAAGCCTGGAATATGGCTTTCAGCTTCTATCAGTCGCTGCGCACCATCCCGACCGAGCTCGAGGAGGCATCGCGCAATTTTGGGCTCTCACCCTGGATGCGATTTTGGCGGCTCGACGTGCCGTTCGCGATGCCGCAGCTCATCTGGAATATGATGATGTCGATGTCGGGCAGCTGGTTCTTCGTCGTCGCCTCGGAAGCGATCAGCGTCGGCAATACGACCGTCACGCTGCCGGGCATCGGCTCCTATATCGCGGTCGCCATCGAACACCGCGATCTTACCGCGGTGTACTGGGCGATCGGCGCCATGCTGGTCGTGATCTTCATCTACGATCAAGTACTGTTCCGGCCGCTGGTGGCCTGGGCCGACCGCTTTCGCTTCGAGCAGGAGCCCGGCGCTCTGGCGCCTGAATCATGGGTGTTCGACGTGCTGCGGCGGTCGCGCTTGATCGAACGGATAACCGCGCCGTTCGCGGCACTCTGGCAGCTCACGTTTCGCCGGCGCCGGTCCGACAAGCCCGCCTTCGTCGCGCGCACCTCGTCGATCGCGCAGGGCCGGTTCGCCTTCCAAGCCGGCGTCATCGTCTTTGCGCTCGCGGCTGTCGCCTTATGGCAGACCGTGAGCTTCGTCGTCGAAGGCCTCACGCTTGCCGACGTGATGACGACATTGGTGCTGGGGCTGGCGACGCTGACGCGCGTGGTCGTGCTCATTGCCATTGCCAGCGTCATCTGGGTGCCGATCGGCGTGTGGGTCGGCACGCGGCCGCGCGTCGCCAATCTGGTGCAGCCGGTGGCGCAATTCCTTGCCGCCTTTCCGGCGAATTTGCTGTTCCCGATCGTGGTTTCGGTCATCGTCGCATGGAAGCTGAGCCCGAATATCTGGCTCAGCCCGCTGATGATCCTCGGCACGCAATGGTACATCTTGTTCAACGTCATTGCGGGCGCCTCCGCGATTCCGAACGAGCTGCGCGCCGTCGGCGTCAATCTGCGGGTGCGCGGCTGGCTGTGGTGGCGGCGCATCGCGCTGCCGGCGGTGCTGCCCTATTATGTGACCGGCGCCATTACGGCGTCCGGCGGTTCGTGGAACGCCAGCATCGTCGCCGAGGTCGCGTCCTGGGGCGACGTGCATCTGCAAGCCGACGGGCTTGGGGCCTATATTGCCCAGCAGACCGATGCCGGCGACTTCCATAAAATCGTGCTCGGCATTGCCGTGATGAGCCTGTTCGTCGTCGTCATCAATCGCCTGTTCTGGCGTCCGCTCTACTACTACGCCGAACGCAAATTCCGCCTGGGATAAGGATCGCAAAGGATCGCAGCATGACCGCCGCTTTGCTCGATATTCATGATCTACGACAGTCCTTCCCACGCGCCGACGGCGGCGAGCACCTGGTGCTCGAAGGCGTCGAACTGTCGCTCAATCAGGGTCAGATCGTCGGTCTCCTCGGCCGCACCGGATCGGGCAAGTCGACGTTGCTGCGGCTGATCGCAGGCCTGGCGCAGCCGTCGGGCGGGACCGTCACTTATCTCGGCCAGCCGGTGAATGCGCCGGCGCCCGGCATCGCCATGGTGTTCCAGTCCTTCGCGCTGTTCCCCTGGCTGACGGTTCTGGAAAACGTGCAACTCGGCCTCGAAGCGCTTGGCCTGCCATTGCCGGAAATCCGCAAACGCGCGCTGGCGGCGATCGACCTGATCGGTCTCGACGGTTACGAATCCGCTTATCCGCGCGAATTGTCCGGCGGTATGCGCCAGCGCGTCGGTTTTGCGCGTGCGCTCGTCGTGCATCCGAATATTCTTCTGATGGACGAGCCGTTCTCCGCGCTCGACGTGCTCACCGCGGAGACGCTGCGCACCGATTTCCTCGAACTGTGGGGCGAAGGCAAGCTGCCGATCAAGGGCGTGATCCTGGTCACGCACAATATCGAGGAAGCGGTGCTGATGTGCGACCGCATCCTTTTGTTCTCGACCAATCCGGGACGCATCGTCAGCGATATCCCCGTCGACCTGAAACAGCCGCGCAACCGCCTCGATCCGCAATTTCACGATATGGTCGAGAAAATTTATGTGGCGATGACCGCGCGCAAGGCGGCTCCCATGCAGATCGGCACGGCGCCGGCGGCGACCATGAATACGGTGCTGCCGCGGGTGTCGGCCAATCTGATGTCCGGTCTCATGGAAACGCTGGCGGCGGCGCCGTTCAATGGCAAGGCCGACTTGCCGGTGCTGGCCGATGAGCTTCATATGGATTCGGACGAGCTGTTGCCGGTCGCGGAGTCGCTGCAAACGTTCCGCTTGGCGGAAATCGAAGGCGGCGACATCAAGCTCACCGACATCGGCAAGCAATTCGTCGAGATGGCGACCGACGATCGCAAGAAGCTGTTTGCGCGTCAGCTCCTGGCCCAGGTTCCGCTCGCCGCGCACATCCGCCGCGTGCTTCAGGAGCGCGCCAACCATGTGGCGCCGAAGAGCCGGTTCCTTGACGAACTGGAAGATCACATGAGCACCGAGGATGCCGAGCATACGCTGCGCGCCGTGATCGCCTGGGGTCGCTTCGCCGAGGTCTTCGCCTATGACGACGATTCCGAGGCGTTCAGCCTGGAAAATCCGACCTGACGCCGGGCGGAAGGATCCCCTTTGGGGGGTCTTGCAACCCGCTGTCCCACCCTATTACCGTGATCGGGCTGACTTAAGCCGGATTGCCTGGAGATGCGGACAGTCGAGGCTTTGGGATTTCGAGACTGCGTGGTTCTTGGCAAGAAAATTCCGGCTCGACTGCTTTGACGAGCGGAATGTTCTTGAAAGCCACGCTCGAAAAGCGAGGGCGACGATGTCGGTACTTCCTAAGATCGTAGATGGCGCACGCGTGCACTGGCTGCTGCTGGGCTCGCTGGCGCTCAACCTGTTTTTCGTCGGCGCGGCCGGCGCCGTGGCGTTCCGCTACAACAGCCCGGTGCCGCTGACGACGGTGACGCGGATCGACCACAATCTGGTCGGCCGGCTCAGTCGCGTCGCGGACGGTCTGCCGCCCGAGGATGCCGACGCGATGCACGCACAGCTGCGCACCGACGCGGAGAAGCTCGCTGCGGTGCAGGCCGATCTGCGCCTGTCGCAAGACGATGTGCGCAAGAGCCTGCGGGCCGAACCGTTCGATGCCGATGCGATGCGCGGCGCCATGGCAGAAAACCACGCCGCGCACGAGCGGTTCGATCAGGTCATCCACGACATGCTGGCGTCGGCGGCCAGCAAAATGTCGGTCATGGGCCGCAATAAACTCGCCGATTGGCCGGCCGAACGCGCCAACGCACGGCCGGTGCAATAGCCGGTTTTCGTTCAAGCGGCATGATGCCTAAGCGGCGCTGCGCCGGCCGTTCGCCGCGATCGCCAATAGTGCCCGCTCGGCGATGGTGTCGGCGAGCGCCGGTTTACGCCGCGAATCCAGCACGGCGTCGGCAAGTTCGGCCATCGCCGTGGCGAGCCGTGCGGCGCTCCACGCTTTGAGCGCCACGCCGACGAGATCCTTGCGGCGAAAATGCAGCGGCGGCTGCACGGCATCGAGCGAGAACGACGCGCCCTCCTCGATCGCAAGGCGCCACTTGTGCAATTGCGCCACCTGGCGCTGTGCGGCGAACAGCATCGATCCGGCATTGGCGCCAGCGGTCCGCGCTTTGGCGAGCTGAGTTTCGAGCTCGGCCGGGCGGCCAGCGAAGGCGGCATCGACGATATCGTCGAGCGCAAGCCCCGAGGCATCGGACACGACGGCCATGACGTCGTCGACGCTGACCTGTTTCTGGCCATGTGCGTAGAGCACGAGCTTATTCAACTCGCTGCGCGAGGCCGACCGGTCGCCGCCGAGCAAGGGAACTAGCAAGGTGCGCGCATCCGGCGCGATGGCAAGCCCCGCGGCGCGCATCTCGCTATCGATCAATTGCGCCCGGTCGCGTTCGCTGTCGGCATAGCAGGGCAGCGCCACGGCGTTCTTGGCGCGCTCGCAGAGAACGCGCAGCGGCGCATTGCGCCGCAAGTCGCCCGACTCGATGACGATGCGGCAGTCGACAATGTCGACGTCGAGCAGCGCCTCGACGGCCGGCGCGATATTGCGGCCGCCGGCCTTCACCCATACCGCGCGGCGGCCGCCGAACAACGGAATGGTCTGCGCTTCCTCGACGAGGCGCGCCGGATTGGCGGTGAGGTCCTCGCCTTCGAGCCGCGCCAGCGCGAACGGATCGTTCACGTCGTCGACGGCGGCCTTGACCAACTCGGTGACGCGTTCGCTGACGAGACCCGCATCCGGCCCGAACACCAGGATCACCGGCCGCGCCGGATCCGAGCGCGCAACGAAGGCGTCGACATTGGCGGCTTTGATCGCAACCATGATGAAGATTTAGCGCGTGGTCCGGAAAATGAAACAGCCTTCCGGAAAATCAAAGTCCGAAACCGATCACGTCCCGGCGACGAAATAGGACGCGAGCCTGTTGCGGATGGCCTCGGCGACGCTCTCTACTGCGCGGTCCTCGGCATCGCGCTTGGCGCGTTGCGAGGCGAAACGCTGCTGCGAACCTGCCGCGTCGACGTCGACATGCATGTAGGCCGTGTCCTTGAGAACTATCTTGCCGGTGGCGATTTCCATAAGCTGATAATTCGCGGTGACGCCGTCGACCTCGGCCGTCGGCCGCCCGCTGGCGACATCGATGATCACCGCCGTCGACGTCGGCGTCACCGTCATCGTCAGCCGATGGGTGGGCGCATTGGGCCCGGCGCCGCCATTGAGATCGTATTGCAGCGCATTGCGCATGCTGACCGCGACCCGCGCCGCGGGCGAACCCTGGCGCGCCGGGATGATCGGAATGTCCACCTCGGCGAGCTTGTCGCGAACGCTGTCGGCGCCGGGCGGAGCATTGTTGCGCCCGTAGAGCGGCTCGAAGCAGCCGGCGGTGAGGCCGGCTGCAGTCAGCACAACGGCGAGCCGCGCCAGCCCGCGCCAATTTCCAAGTTGCTGACTGCGAAGTTGCCTACGCGACCACATTGACGATCCGTTGCGGCACCACGATCACCTTTTTCGGCGCCTTGCCTTCCAGTGCCTTTTTTACCGCATCCAGCGCCAGAACGGCAGCCTCGATATCGGCGCTTTTGGCGTCGCGGGCCACCGTCACATCGGCCCGCTTTTTGCCGTTGATCTGGACCGGCAGCGTCATCGTGGTCTCGATCAAAAGCTCGCGCTCGGCCTTGGGCCAGGCCGCTTCCGCGGCCAGGCTGCGATGGCCCAGCATGGACCAGCATTCCTCGGCGAGATGCGGCATCATCGGGTTGAACAGTTGCACGAGAACATTAACCGCTTCCCGCATCGCCCAACGCAGGTCCGCGGCGATGCCCCCGTCCTCAGTGTCGATATTGCCAATGAACTCATTGATGTTATTGGCAAATTCGTAGATGGCCGCCACACAAACATTGAAGTGCAGCTTTTCAATGTCATCGGTGACTTTGGCGAGCGCGGTATGGGTCGCCTTGCGCAGCGCCATGGCCGCCGGCGCGAATTCCGCCGGGCGCGCGTCGGGCGCCGATTGGGCGATTTCGGCCGCCTCGCCGACGAGCCGCCACAGCCGCTGCGCAAAGCGGAAGGCACCCTGAACGCCGCGCTCGGTCCATTCCACGTCGCGCTCGGGCGGCGAGTCCGACAGCATGAACCAGCGCGCCACGTCGGCGCCGTAGCCGGCGATGATTTCGTCGGGGTCGACGGTGTTGCGTTTCGACTTCGACATCTTTTCGATCGCGCCGATCTCAACCGCTTCGCCGGTTGCGATCAGGGTCGCGCGCCGCACATCGCCGTCGGCTTCGATTTTCACCTCGGCCGGCGTCACCCATTCGCCGCTCTTGGTGCGGTAGGTCTCGTGCACGACCATGCCTTGGGTGAAGAGGCCGGCGAACGGCTCTTCCAGCCCGATATGTCCGGTGGTCTTCATGGCGCGGGTAAAGAAGCGGCTGTAGAGCAGATGCAGGATCGCGTGCTCGATGCCGCCGATATATTGATCGACCGGCATCCAGTCGTCGACCATCGGCCGCTCGGTCGGCGCGGTGGTGATCCACGGATCGGTGAAGCGCTCGAAATACCACGACGAGTTGACGAACGTGTCCATCGTGTCGGTTTCGCGCCGCGCCTTGCCGCCGCATTGCGGGCAGGCGACGTGTTTCCACGTCGGATGATGGTCGAGCGGATTACCCGGCCGGTCGAAGGTTACGTCCTCGGGCAATGTCACCGGCAGATCTTTTTCCGGCACCGCCACCACGCCGCATTTTTCGCAATGGATGATCGGGATCGGGCAGCCCCAATAGCGCTGCCGCGAAATGCCCCAGTCGCGCAGGCGGAAATTTACCTGGCGCTGCGCCACAGCCTCTTTTTCCAAGCGCCGCGCCACTTCTTCCTTGGCTTCCGCAATCGTCATGCCGTCGAGGAAGCGCGAATTGATCATCGTGCCGTCGCCGTCATAGGCGGTATCGGTGATGACGAAAGTCTTCGGGTCCTGCCCGGGCGGACAAACCACCGGCACATTGCCGAGGCTGTAGGTGTTGACGAAATCCAGGTCGCGCTGATCGTGCGCCGGGCAGCCGAAAATGGCGCCGGTGCCGTAATCCATCAAAATGAAATTCGCGACATAGACCGGCAGCGTCCAGTTCGGATCGAACGGATGCACGGCCTTGATGCCGGTATCAAAACCCTTCTTCTCCGCGGTGTCGATCTCGGCTTGCGCGGTGCCGTGGTGCCGGCAGTCCTCGATGAATTTTTGGAGCGCCGGATTTTTCCTCGCCGCCGCCGTCGCCAGCGGATGATCCGGCGCCAGCGCCATGAATTTGGCGCCGAACAAGGTGTCCGGGCGCGTGGTGAAAATCTCCAGCTCGCTCTCGCCATCCGGCGTGGTTTTCGGATCGAGCGCGAAACGGACCAACAGTCCTTCGGAGCGGCCGATCCAGTTCTTCTGCATCAGCCGCACTTTGTCCGGCCAGCGGTCGAGCGTGTCGAGCGCCGCGAGCAAGGACGGCGCGAATTTGGTAATGGCGAAGAACCATTGCGTCAGTTCGCGCTGCTCGACCAAGGCGCCGGAGCGCCAGCCGCGGCCGTCGATCACCTGTTCGTTGGCAAGCACGGTGTTGTCGACCGGATCCCAGTTCACCTTCGACTGCTTGCGCTCGACGAGACCCGCGCGCAGAAAATCGAGAAACATCTTCTGCTGATGCTTGTAGTAACTCGGATCGCAGGTCGCGATCTCGCGGCTCCAGTCGAGCGACAGCCCCATGGATTTGAGCTGCGTCTTCATCGCCGCAATATTGGCGTAGGTCCATTCCTTGGGATGGACCTTGCGCTCCATCGCGGCGTTCTCGGCCGGCATGCCGAAAGCGTCCCAGCCCATCGGATGCAGCACGTTAAAACCTATCGCGCGCTTGAACCGCGCCACCACGTCGCCCATCGTGTAATTGCGGACGTGGCCCATATGGATGCGCCCCGACGGATAGGGGAACATTTCCAACACGTAGTATTTCTTGCGCGGGTCGTCGTTCTTCGTCGCGAAGATCGAGCGCTCGTCCCAGATTTTCTGCCAGCGCGCCTCGGCGTCGCGGGCGTTGTAGCGGTCAGTTGTAGCGGTCATTTGCCATTGGAATTGCAGTCGTTTCCGGCGATTTTCGAAAGCCGGCCGAAGTGACACGAAAGCCCGCTTTGGGTCAATCACTCCTCGTGATTTTCGCTCCAGCCGTTGCAATGGGCGCGTTCGTGGCGGACATAGGCCTTCAAATCCTTGACCGGCCCGCCGCGCGGAATGATCAGGACGCAGGCGTGGCCGGTTTCCCAGGAACAGGCGTCGGCGTTGACGCTTTTATGCGCGCAGGCCGCGCTCGATCACCTGGCCGGAATACGCATGATTGAAGCGCGACGGTGGCTCCAGACGTAGGTGTAGATCGGCATCGCGCGTCAATTCCTTCCTGTGTAAGCCGGATCGGCAGCCGCTCCATGTCGGGGACATGAAAGCGCGCCGCCGTCCGATCGAATATTCTCCGCCAGCCTAAGCGATAGCCGCACGCGTCCGCGTTTGCGCCAAGCCGAACAGCGCGTCGAAGCTGTAAACGCCGGCGCCGAAGGCGAAGACGTAAAGCATGCCGCCCAGCATCGCCAGATGTTCAAGGAACGCGGTGCGCTGCGCACGCGCCTCCGCGACGGGCATCGCCCAGTAATCATGGAACGTGAACGCCAGCGTCAGCAGATAAAGCGCCAAGGCGAGCGCGATCCAGCGCGTGAACAGCCCGAACATCAGCATGAGGCCGCCGCCCAATTCGAGCGCCACTGCGCCATAGACCAGAAGACCAGGCAGCGGGATGCCGTGGCTCGCCATCTGCGCGGCCGTCGCGTCGATGGTCCAGATCTTGTTGTAGCCGGCGAGAACAAAAACCAAGGCCAATAAGAAGCGGCCCAGAACCGGGACGAACTTTTCTACCGAGTCCATTGCATCTTCCGTTTTTTCAGTCGCCCCTGCCTGAATTCGTTCAGCACGGCTTCGCTGTCAACGCCGCGTAAATCAAATGGATTTCAACGAGTCGTGATGGCTGCCAAACGGGCAATGATTGATGCGAAAGCGTGCGCGCGCCGGGAACGTAAATAAATTTTTACGACGCCAGGCTCATTTCCATCGTGTCTTGGATGAAGCCGCGCAGCGCGTCGCTGTCGAAGGGTTTACGCAAAATTTTCAAATCGGGCGGCGCCGCTTGCGCCGCGTCGCTATAGCCGGTGGTCAGGATCACCGGCAGATGCGGATAGCGCGAGCGCACTTCGCCGGCGAGCCCGACGCCGTCGATCGTGCCCGGCATCACGATATCGCTGAACACCAGATCGATCTTGGCGCCTTCGCTCAACAGTTTCAGCGCCGCTTCCGCGGAATCGCGATAGACCGTGTCATAGCCGAGATGCTCGAACAGCGACGACGTCACCTCCGCGACTTCGGGACTGTCGTCGACGACGAGCACCATCGGCCGCTGCAGATGCGGCGCGTCGATCACCGACATTTCCTCGGCCGTGATCGCCTCGTCGCCGCAGGACGGCAGATAGATCGTGATCGTCGTGCCCTCGCCGACCGTGCTGTCGGCGGTCACCGTGCCGCCGGCCTGATGGGCGAAGCCGTAAACCTGCGACAGGCCAAGCCCGGTGCCCTTGCCGACTTCCTTGGTGGTGAAGAACGGATCGAAGATTTTCGACAGCAGGTTCGGCGGAATGCCCATGCCGCTGTCGGAAAACGAGACCGCGACATAGCCCTGATTATGCTCGTCGTCGCGCAGCCCCTCGTCGGTCTCGACATTGCCGGCGCTCAACGTGAAGGTGCCGCCGTTCGGCATGGCATCGCGCGCATTGACGGCGATGTTGACGATCGCGAGCTCCAATTCGGCGAGATCGACCTTCACCGGCCAGACGCCCGCCCCGATATTCTCGTTGTAGACGATGTTGCCGCGCAGCGAGCTTTCCAGCATCGTGCGCATGTTGCGGATGCTGGCGTTGAGATCGACGACCGTCGGCGACAGCTGCTGGCGGCGCGAGAAGGTCAGCAATTGCCGGGTCAGGCTTTCGCCGCGCTTGGCCGCCGTCTGAATCGCCTCGATGGCGCGCGGCAATTTCGGATCGAGCAGGCGCTTGAAGGTCTGCGCATTGCCGCCGATGATCATCAGAAGATTGTTGAAGTCGTGCGCGATGCCGCCGGTCAGCTTGCCGATGGCTTCCATCTTCTGCGCGGTGGCGAGCTGTTCGCGCGCCTCGACCAGCTTCTCCTGGGTGTCGCGACGTTCGGTGGCGTCGCGGATGATATTGGCGAGCCCGATCAGCGAGCCGTCATCGTCGCGGATCGCGGTCAGCGCGCCGGTCATGAAGAACGGTGTGCCGTTCTTGCGGATGCGCCAGCCCTCCACCTCGTGCTTGCCGTTCTGGATCGCAGAGGCCAGCGCCCGTTTCGGTTCGCCGGCGCGGCGCTCGTCGGGCCGGTAGAAGATGCCGAAATGCTTGCCGATGACCTCGTCGGCCTTGTAGCCGATGATGTTCTGCGCGCCGGAGTTCCAACTCGCCACGCGCCCCGACGTGTCGAGCAGGAAAATGGCGTAGTCGGTGACGCCTTCCATGAAGATCTGGAAATGCCGCTTGGCGTTCTTGAACGCCAATTGCGTCTGCTCGACGCGGCGGTTCAGATGCTCCTGTGCCAACAGCAAGCGCGCCTCGGTGTCGCGATGCGCGGCGACGGCAGCGCCGAGAATGAGCGGCGAAAGCGACGTCGCGATCGCCATGGCGAACAGCAGCAACAGCGAATTGTTGAGATCGGCGGATGAGCCCAGCCCGGCCGAGATGCCGGCAATGCAGCAAAAAATCAGCGCCGCCGTCGCCGCATCGCGCTGATTGGCGCGCAACGCCGCCGCCATCAGCGGCACGACGATGAGGAAGCCGAGCGTGCCGCGATAGGGCACGAGGACGTCGAGAACGCCGCCCAGATTGGGCAATAGCGGGCTGAAGGCAGCGAGGCCGATCACCGCCGCGGCGATCAGGATCGCGACCGTGTCCAGCGCATTCGACGTGGGATTTGACGTAGCCTGCGACGTAGCTTGCAGTTTCGCCGCGGCGAGGGGCGACCGCGTCCAGACGTCCGCCGGTTGCGCCCACAGCACGATCACCGGCGCCACCATCAGGCTGCCGGCGGCGTCCGCCAGCCACCAGGTGTCGTAGGTGCTCAACAGCATCGGCCAATTGGCGAGTCCGCCGGCAGCGCCGGTGTCGGTGAGGATCCTGCCGGCCACGGTGCCGGCCATGGCTACGGCCGAAGCGATGACCGCGACCGGACCGAAGCAGACCAGCGCGAATTTCGCGATGTTAAGGGGGCTCGAAAAGGTCTTGCGGCCGTGCGACCAGCGGTTGATCAGCCAGGCCCCGGCCAAGGCGGCCAGCGTCGTGCCGAGCGCGATCGAGCCCGATTCGAAGAATGGGCGCATGTCCACCACGCCGGACGAAACGACATGCGCGACCAGGCAGCCGGCGAAGATCGCCGGCCAGATGCGATAGCCGCGCAGGAGAACGATGCCGAGCGCGACGCCGGTCGCCGGCCATAGCGGGGTTCCCACCGGATTGAGCACGGGCAACAGCAGCGCCGCCTCGGCCAGGCCGAAATAAATGACGGCGATGATGACGAGCTCAAGCGCAATGGTGGCGGCGTCCAGAACCGCGCGAAGAGGTGGCAATTGCGCTTCGCCAGTTCCAGCTCGTGTCATGCGTATTCGGCCTCGCGCTGGGAACTTCAAAGATACCTAAAATTACCTCTTTGACCACCGCCTTGTTCGACTTTGTTTAAATGCGGCGACAATGTGCACACGGTGACTAAGCGCTTGCGTGAAAAATAAATTTCGTTCGTGTGTCACAATCTATCCACTGCGGAACTATGTTCCGCGCGGAAGCGGAGAGGATCCAAAAGCCGACTCAACCTCGCGACGCACCAATGCGCCCGAGACATGCGCCCGAATCATGCCCGTCATTGCGAGGACCAAAGCGACGAAGCAATCCAGCGTGGAGACACAGAACTGCCTGACTGGCTGACGCTGTCATGCCGCCGCACCCTACTTCCCCACCAGCGAAATATCGCTCTCCCGATACGCCGGATGCTTCCAGCCATTCTCGTCGTAGTCGGCCATGCATTGGTCGGCGAGCGCTTCCATGCCCTTGAGCGCGCCGTTGGCTTGCGCTTGCTGCAACTGGAAGACGCGGATCAGTTCGTGGCTGCCGGAATAGTTCATTTCGTAGAGCTCGTGGCGGGCGCCGAATTCGGTGCCGATGGCGTCCCACAGGAGCTTCATGATCTTGATGCGCTCCTTGTAGTCGATGCCGTTTGAGCCGCGCACATATTTGGCGAGATATTTGTCGATCTCGGGATTTTTGAAATCGGCGGAGTGCGACGGCAGATAGATCAGGCCGGAGGCGACAACCTTTTCGACGATGTTGCGCACCGCCGGATAGGCTTCCGTCATGAACAGGCGATAGGTCGCGGATCCCCGCGAATTCGGCAGCACTGCGCCATTGACCCACGGCTCCGGATTGCACGCCATGGCGTCGGTCAGCGACCAGAACAGATTGCGCCAGCCGATCACTTCGCCGATTTGCGCCTGCACGCCGCGGAACGATTCGACGCCGGTGGCGCGCGCCGCCTTGTAGAGAAGGCCGGCGATGAAATCGAGCTTCACCGAGAGCCGCGTGCAGCCCTGCATGGTGAAGCCGTTGAAGAAGCCCGAGCGCGGATAAAAGTCTTTCAGGCGCTGGATGTCCCGATGGATGAGGACGTTTTCCCAGGGGATGAAGGCGTTGTCGAACACGAAGATGGCGTCGTTCTCATCATAGCGCGATGTGAGCGGGTAGTCCCATGGCGACCCCGTCGCGGCCGCGGCATATTCGTAGGACGGCCGGCAAATCAGCTTGATGCCCGGCGTGTTCATCGGCGCGATAAACATCACCACCATGCTCGGATCGGTGATTTCCTGGCCCATATTCTGGCCGAGGAAATTGTAATTGGTCAGCGCCGAATTGGTGGCGACGACTTTGGCGCCCGACACATAGATGCCGGCGTCGGTCTCCTTCTGGATGTTGATATAGACGTCCTTGACCTGTTCGACCGGCTTGTTGCGGTCGATCGGCGGATTGACCAAGGCGTGGTTGAGGAACAGCACCGCTTCCTGGCCGCGCTTGTACCAGGCGCGCGCATTGTCAGCGAACTTGCCGTAGAACTCGGCATTGGCGCCGAGCGTGTTGAGGAAGGAGGCCTTGTAATCGGGGCTGCGGCCGAGCCAGCCATAAGTGATCCGCGCCCAGGCGGCGATGGCGTCGCGCTGCGCGATCACCTCCTCGCGGCTCTTCGCCACCTTGAAGAATTTGTGGGTGTAGCCGCCGGAGCCGGTATCGGTCGGCGCGGTGAGCACGTCCTTGGTCGCCTTGTCGTGCAGCGCGTCGTAGAGCAGCGCCACCGAGCGGGCCGAATTGCGGAACGCCGGATGTTCGGTGACGTCCTTGACCTTCTCGCCGTAGATATAGACCTCGCGGCCGTCGTTGAGGGATTGAAGGAACTCGGCGCCGGTGAACGGGCGCTTCTTGCCGGCAACGATCGCTTCGGGGTGGTCTACCATCGGCTCCCTCCAACTCGCACTTGCATTTTATCAGTACACTGACGATTATGTTCAGTGTACCTACAATCCGGCTTGAGCGTCAATCGGGTCCGTGACGCCCAGGACCAGGACGCAACGGTGGGCTGCGATGGCAAAAGCCGAGACGGCAAAGGACGGTATGTCCAGGGACCACAAGGCCTTTCTCGAAATGCCCGGCCATCTCATCCGCCGGCTGCACCAGATTTCCTTCGCTTTGTTCGTCGACCAAGCCAAGGCGTCCGATGTCACGCCGGTGCAATATGCCGCGCTCGCAGCCATCAACAATCATCCGGGCATCGATCAGACCACGCTCTCCAACGTCATCGCCTTCGACCGTACTACCATCGGCGACGTCGTCGGCCGCCTGGAAAAGAAGAAGCTGATCAGGCGGAAGACCGGCGCGCTCGACCGGCGCACCAAGTCGCTCCACATCACGCCTGAGGGCGAACGGCTGATCAAGCACATCGCGCCCGCGGTTAAGGCGACGCAGCGGCTGATCCTCGAGCCGCTTAAGCCCGGCGAGCGCGCAGCCTTCTTACGGATGCTCAAGCATCTCGTGCATCTCAACAACGCGCACAGCCGGGCACCGATGCGGCCGCAAGAGACGCGTCATCGAAGATTGCGAGCCGCCGCGAGATCCATGAAGTCCGGGTCGGGCAGGGCGGTGCGACGCGCGCCAGCATCTGACGCCATCGCCGACTAGAACGTCCTTAGCGCTTGGCCACGCCGGCGTTCGCTTCAAGCATCGCTGCCCATTGCTTGAGCTGGTCATCCGCCACCAGCGGAAATCCACCATAGTCCTGATACAACTCGATCGAACTCGCGCCGTACGAAACGCCCATCCTGATCGTGCCGTCAAAGTCCTGCGGCGTCTTGCGCCAGGTCTGAAATTCGATTTCCGGACCCATCTGCTTCATCGTGGCGTAAATGCCGTAAAGCGGCCTCGGCAGTTCGGTATCGAGATCGTGGTTGTCGAATACGCAGCGTGGGCCGACCGTCTGGCGGCAGTTGCGCATGACACCTTGCGTGAAGCCCGGGTCGCCATTGCCCTGTCCGGCGCCGGTGCGCAGCGGATTGACCGAAAGCACCAGCCGCGATTCCTTCCAAGCTGCGTAGTCGGAGAGCGCGCCCGTGAGGCAATCCCGGTACGCTGCGTCGGTGAAGCCGGCGGCGCGTAGTGGCGTCGTCACGCTGTCCACGGCGGGGATGAAGAACGGCTCGGCCGTATAGGACATGCAGGAGGTGATCGCCACTTCCTTGATCAGCGGCTGCTTGTCGAAGCGCGCGGCCAAAAGTTGCTGGAGGCGGGCCCAGGCTTGCCGATAGGCCGGGCTCCAGAAGCGACCGACAATGCGGGGCTTGTCGTTGTACACCGTCTCGATCGGCATGCCGCCGAGCGCTTTCGCCCAGTCCGGCGCCTCGAAGCCGCCCCAGACTCTGAGCTTCACGCCGAGCGGCTTGTTCGGGTTTCTGTCGTTGTAGGCGCGCACCTGCGCGAGGGCCTGGTCGATAACGTTGTTGTCGCCGATCTCGGATTGCGGCGTCGGCTGCAGCTGTTTCCAGCTCGCGATCACGACGAGACCGCCGAAGATGCCGGGCTTGGCATTGAGCGGCTCAAGTGTGTTGACGGGATCTCCTCCGGCGCCGACGAAGCGATAGGCTCCCATGGAGACGAGCCCGCGGATCGGCGCTTTGATGTCCTCGGCGCGCGACAGGCTCACCGGCAGCAAACAGAGCGCGGCGCAGGCGAGCATCAGTCGGTTGGGGACGCGCATGCGTTTTCTCCAAAAGGCATTGCTGGAAACGGATATATGGATGAGTGCGTTTGCGATAATCGTTAAGACGGGAACTTGTCCGCCTTGATCGGAGCTTGGACCAAGAATTCTAGTTACCTAATCCTATCGGTGCGCATGAAATGTTCGCCGCGTGCCAGAACCAGAAGTTAAGGTCGCAACGCCGCACTCCGATACTTTGCACCGTTCGGACGAAAAGTGGCAGAGCTGCAACATCGGTTGAAAACTCGGCCAAGGATCAATCAAGGATCGATTTTACGCTTCACCCTGCCGGACGCATCTGCGACGCTCACTCTCCGTCACTGATCTGGCGTTGAACTGCCGTTGTTGCGGGGGGTATTTTGAAGTACGCGGTGTCGGCTTGCATCGCTATCGCGTCCTTGGCGGTTGCGCTGGCCTGGAGCGATGGCGCTGAGGCAGCGAAAAAACGCGTCAAGGCCCAAGTCAACAGTGATCTAATCGCCGAAACCCCGCCGCCCGCTGTGCATGACTGGGGCGGCTTCTACATTGGCTTGAATGCCGGCATCGCCTGGGGACGGTTCGATCCGGTGACCTCGACGGTCGTGGGCGGCTCGATTACCAACCCTGGCCCGGTTTCGCTGCTCAATGCTGCAGGACATCAAAACGCCGGGCCGTTCGGTTTCGCAGGCGGCGTGCAGGGCGGCTACAACTGGCAATCCGGCTCCTGGGTCGCCGGCATCGAGAGCGATATCAGCTATCTGCATTTGAATTTTTCCTCGCGCAGCTACGTGCCATTCTCGCCCTTCAACACCAATACCGGGGCGATCAACGCCTACGACAATACGGATTGGGTTGCGACGTTGCGGCCGCGCCTCGGCTTTGCCTCGGGCAATTGGCTCTATTACGTGACCGGGGGTCTCGCTCTCACGCAATTCGACGATGACTTTGCCCTCACCACCGTCCTGATAAGCGGCGATTATCGTTTCGCGCAATCGGGCGCGCTTCGAGGCCTTCACGCCGGTTACGCCGCCGGCGGCGGCGTCGAATACGCCATCGACAACAATTGGAGTGCGCGGGCGGAATATCAGCACTTAGGCTTCGGCCGCTTCACGGCGAAGCAAGTCTCGACCACTGACCCGTCGCAGGTGGTGACGCAGAGCGCCGACCTCAATGCCGACATCGTTCGGCTCGGTCTCAATTATCGCTTCGGCGGCAGCGACCCGGCGTCCGCTGCCGGCGGATCGTTTGCGCCGCGGGACAGCGGCTCGATCTGGAACAAATACAATTGGGAATTCGATTTCGGCATGCGGGCCTTTTTCAGCAATGGCCTCGATGCTGAATCGAATCCGTTGTACGGCGTTCCCCCTATCGTCCTGTCGCGATTGTTTTGGGGCAACATGAACTCTCTTGCCGGAGAGACCTATGGCCGCGTCGATCACGCCAGCGGCTGGTTTGTGAAAGGCATTCTCGGTGCCGGCGGAATCTTCAACGGCACGCTCAACGACGAGGATTTTCCGGCCTTCAGCTTCCGTAGCGGCTATTCCAACACCGCCTCGAAAGTCACGGGCAGTCTCGGCTATGCGACGGTCGATGTCGGCTACACATTTCTGAAAGCGTCCGGCGCCAAGCTCGGCGCCTTTGTCGGTTACAACTTCTACAGCCAGCAAGAGATCGGCCATGGCTGCAACCAAATAGCCGACGGTGACAGCTGTTTCGGGGTCGACCCGAACTACCTCATCATTTCCAACGGCGATCAGTACAATTCGATGCGCGTCGGTCTCTCGGCCGAGTTCATGCTGACCGACCGGCTGAAATTCACCGCCGATGCGGCTTACGTGCCGCTGGTGAATATGAGCGGCGTCGACAATCACAATGCGCGCGCCGCCTATTTCCCGGAAACCGTTTCCGACGGTTACGGCACCATGATGGAGGCGTACTTCGCCTATAATATCACCGACCATTGGGACGTCGGCGCCGGTGGACGCTACTGGGCCTGGACCATGCGTCACGGCACCTCGGAGTCCATTTTCGCGACGGCGGGGTCGGGCCCGCCTTCACCTGAGCCGAATAACTATGACACGCGCCGCTACGGCGCCTTCATCCAGTCGGGCTATCACTGGGGCGACACGACACGCAGCAACGCCGATGCACCGGCTTTCGCCCGCGGACCGATGAACTGGAGCGGCCTCTATGTCGGCGGCCATCTCGGCGGCGCCTGGAGCACCGCGGCATGGGCCGATCCGTTCGGCGCAACGCTGAGCCCCGACGGCTCCGTGAACGTTCCGTATTTCGGCGACGTCAACAAGGCGCATGGCCCCCTCGGCGGCGGCCAAGTTGGCGCCAATTGGCAATTCGGCCAGTGGGTCTACGGCGTCGAAGGCGAGGCGAGCTATACGACGCTGCGCGGCGACAACACCTGTTTCTCGGGGCTCGGCGGCATCAATTGCGAGCACGTCGTCAATGTGGTGGCGACGCTCGCCGGCCGTGCCGGCTTTGCTTGGGACCGTTCACTCATCTACCTCAAGGCCGGCGGCGCCTGGACCAACACGACGTATAATCTCGACGGCAACACTTTCGCACTCTCGCTTGGGCAAGCGAGCTCGCATATCGCTACGCTCGGCTGGGTCGCCGGCATCGGTCTCGAATACGCCATCACCGATCATTGGACGACGCGCTTTGAATACGACCACATCGATCTGGAGAATGTGACGCCGTCATTTCCGACGTTTCCGATCATCAACACACAGCGCATGGGGATATCGCAGTCCGTCGATGCGCTCGAGCTCGGCGTGAACTACAAGTTCGATTGGCCGGCGCAATATGTCGCCAACAACTGATCGTTGCCGATTGCTCGTCGGACGACTGATCACCTCTCCGGCCGATGGCAAAAGGCCCACACCGCGAGCACGGCGACAATGCCGACAGCGAGCAGCGCGCCGCGGACGCCGATGGTCGCAAACGCCACGGCGCCGATCGCGGCGCCGACCAGAAAGCCGCCGGCAATCGAAACGACGATCACAAGCTGCGCGCGGACGTCTTCGAAGTTGCGCACATCGTTTAAGTCATGCCGGCTGCGGCGCAGTTTCCGCCGCGCCACGATCAGGTCGGTCATGGCGATGCCGAGTTGCGTCATATTGCCGGTCATGACGTTGGTCTGTGGGATGCCCTTCATGAGAAGCCGCACCAGCACGCTCTGCGCGCCCATGGCGCTCGCCGCGATGAGGCCGGCGACAATGCCGTGCCAGTCGCTGGCGTTCTTGATTGCCGGACCGAACAGAATCATCGCGGCAAAAATCGCCAACAGCGCCGCTTCGAGCAGGAGCATCCACGGCAGCGGCGCCCGCCCGGCACTGCGCGCCCACATGATCAACGCCGCGGTCAGCGCGGCGGCGACCACGAAGGCGACGATGGCGAGCAATTTTCCGGCGATGCCGTAGTCGCTTGTGACAAATTCCGCGCCGGCGATGACGAAGCTTCCCGTGACCTGGGCGGCGAACAGCCCGAACAGCGCCAGATAAGTGTAGCTGTCGACATAGCCGGCGACGAAGCTCAGCAGCATCGGCATCGCCCGCGGGAACGCATCGTCCTGCTGCGGCGTGCGCCGCGGCATGTTCGGTAGCCCGGCTTCGGTCATCGGCGGTCTCCGCGCCTCGTGTCATATCGGCGGCTCTTGTCGATATGAACGAAAAACGTCATCTATTGAAAGTATTGAAAGCGACATGTTGGCTCGCGGTTCGCTTGAAACCATGCAGGGAGGCGCAAGGTGATTTCCAGTCTGCATGCCGGCTCGGCCATGACCGCGGCCTTTCTCGCCTCGCTGGTCGAAGCGGTCGAAGCACTGACCATCGTGCTCGCGGTCGCCGTGGTTCGCGGCTGGCGGCCGGCCGGGCTTGGCGCGATTTCAGGCCTCGTGGTGCTGGCGGTCATCGTCGTTGTGCTCGGCCCGTTGCTCGATCGGGTGCCGCTGCATTGGTTGCAACTCGCCATCGGGATTTTGCTGCTGCTGTTCGGCATGCGCTGGCTGCGCAAGGCGATTTTGCGTGCCGCGGGCCTCATTCCGCTGCACGACGAAGCGAGTGCCTTCGAAAGCGAGACCGCCGAATTGCGCGAACAGGCGCGCCGCGACGCGCAGCGTCAGGATTGGCTGGCGGGGCTCGCGAGCTTCAAGGCGGTGCTGCTCGAAGGCCTCGAAGTGGTGTTCATCGTCATCGCGGTCAGCGCCGGCCGCGGCGTTCTCATTCCGGTGAGCGCAGCCGCGCTTGCCGCCTGTCTCTTGGTGGCGCTGGCCGGCCTTCTGGTGCATCGGCCCTTGGCGCGGGTGCCGGAGAACACGCTGAAATTCGCCGTCGGCATCATGCTGTCGGCCTTTGGGCTGTTCTGGACGGGTGAGGGTTTTGGCGTCGCCTGGCCCGGCGAGGATCTCGCCATTCTCGCTTTCATCGTGCTGTTCCTCGGCACCGGACTTGCGGCGGTCGCGCTGCTCAACCGTCGCCAGGCGGCTGCCACGTTATGAAAGCCACCGCGTTATGAAAGCATTGGCGGCATCGCTCCAGGAACTCGTCGGACTCTTCGTCGAGGACGGCGCCCTGGCGCTTGCTATCGTCGCGGTCGTCGTCCTCGCTGGAATTGCGGCTGCGCTGATGCCGGCCGCTTCATTGCTGAGCGGCTGCATCCTGGTATTCGGCTGCCTCGGCGTGCTCGTCCTTAACGTCATGACGGCGAAGCGGCGCTGATAACTAGCCCTTGGCGCGCTGGCAGGCTTCCCACAATCGCGGTGCCGTGACCGGCATTTCGAGATGCGCGCCGGCGCCGTTCGGGATGGCGTCGGCGACCGCGTTCATCACCGCCGCAATCGCTGCCGTCGTGCCGGCTTCGCCGACGCCTTTGACGCCGAGCGGATTGGTGGTCGCCGGCACATTATGCATGGCGTCGCGCAACGGCGGCACGTCTTCGGCGCGCGGCATAGCGTAGTCCATGAACGAGCCGGTGACGAGCTGGCCGGAGTCCTTGTCGTAGACGGTGTTCTCCATCAGCGCCTGCCCGAGGCCTTGCGCCAGCGAGCCCTGGAGCTGGCCCTCGACGATCATGGCGTTCAACGGCCGTCCGCAATCGTCGACGGCGGCATAGGCGACGACGGCAAGGCGGCCGGTCTCGGGATCGATCTCGACTTCGGCGATGTGGCAGCCATTGGGAAACGACAGCGGCGTCTCGGTCTTGGTCTTGGTGTTGAGATCCTCGGCGATTTCGCCGCGCTTCTTCATCTCCGCGGCGCGCGCGGCGATTTGGAACAGTGTGACGCGGCGGTCGGTGCCGACGACTTCGAAATTGCCGTCCTTATAAGCGATGTCGGCGTCGCCGGTTTCGAGCATTGCGGCGGCGATCGGTTTGCCCTTTTCGAGGATGGCATCCATCGCCTTGACGATCGAATGCCCAGCGGTCATCGCCGAGCGCGAGCCGACCGAGGCATAGCCGACAAGTTCGTCGGCGGAATCGCCGTTGCTGTGCGAGATCTTGTCGAAGGCAATGCCAAGCCGTTCGGCGATCACGGCCGGAAAGACCGTGGCGTGGCCCTGGCCGGTGTTCTGCACGTTGAGTGTCAAGTGCAGCTTGTCGCCGCCCAGAAAACTCAGCATCGCGCTTTCCACCGGCGCGCCGCCGGCATGTTCCAGCATGCAGGAAATGCCGATGCCGCGGTATTTGCCGCGCTTTGCCGCCTCGCGCTTGCGCTGCTTGATCGTGTCGTAGTCGGCAAGCTCCAGCGCCTTGTCGAGGATCGGCTCGAAGTCGCCGGAATCGTAGGTGGTGCCGACCGCGGTCTTGTAGGGCATCGCCGACTTCTTGATCAGATTGTGCCGCCGCAGTTTCACCGGATCGATGCCGGAGACGCGCGCCGCCTCGTCGACCAGCCGCTCCAGCACATAATTGGCTTCCGGCCGGCCGGCGCCGCGATACGGCGCGGTCGGGGTCGTGTTGGTGTAGGCGCATCTGGTCGCGACATCGATGCACTTGATGTCGTACATGCCGGGCAGGCAGCGGGTGAAGTTGAAGCACGGGATATTGGCGCCGACAGCGCCGACATAGGCGCCGAGATTGGCGGTGTTGCGGATGCGCAGCGCCAGGAATTTCCCTTTCTCGTCGAGCGCCAGCTCAGCTTGCGAATAGATGTCGCGCGCCTGATTGTCGGTGAGGAAGGCTTCCGAGCGGCCTGACATCCAATGGATCGGCCGCCCAGTTTTCTTCGTACCGACCAAGAGCGCCAGATATTCGGGATAGGCCGAGGTCTTGAGGCCGAAGGCGCCGCCGACATCTTCAGTGATGACGCGCAGTTTTTCTTTCGGCCAATTCATGATGGCGAGCACATTCTCGCGCATGGCGCCGGCGCCTTGCGAGCAGGTGCGCAACAGATAAGCGTCGCTCGCCGCGTCATAGCTCGCGGTGGCGCCGCGCGGCTCCATCGAAGCGACGACGAGACGCTGATTCATTTCCGCCATGCGCGCGACGAATTTAGCCGAAGCAAAGATGCCCTCGATCTCCGCCGCATTGGCGGCCGGATCGGGATGCGGCCCCGGCCAATCGACGGCGAGATTGCCGGGCACCTCCGGCCAGATCTGCGGCGCGCCGTCGCTCAGCGCGTCGCGGGCGTCGACGACGGGCGTTAGTTCTTTATATTCGACATGGACGAATTCGGCGGCGTCCTGCGCGATCTGCGCGGAGTTCGCGACCACCATCGCCACCGGCTCGCCGAGATGCATGACACGCTCGCCGGCCAGCGCCGGCCGATGCGATATGATGAGCTTGCCGCCATTGCGGCCCGGCACCGGCGGATGCCGCGACACATTGCCGACGCCGTCCATGTCCTTCGCGGTGAGCACCGCGACGACGCCTGGCATATTCGCCGCGCCGCTCGTATCGATGCTGACGATGCGGGCGAAGGCGTGCGGCGAGCGCACGAAATAGGCAAAGGCCTGGTTCGGTAGCGGCGCGTCGGCGATATAGCGCCCGCGGCCGCGCACCAAGGGTTCGTCTTCGACGCGGCCGTGCTGGGGATGAGGGCTGGCATGCGTCTTATCGGTGGTCCCGTCCATCGGGGATTCCGTAATTTTGGGCTGATTTGTGCAGAATTTCGGGGTCCCTTTATAGCCGAAAGTGCCGCCTGAGAAGACCTCCGATGAGGTATTGGCTGCGTGCCCCCGCAGGCATGGTCCGCACCCCTTGTCTGCCCTTCCTGGTTATGCGCAAAACACCCCGCGCCAAAAATGGGGAGGAACGAGGAACAATGTCGCGGACCATCGATACCCATACGCATGTGCTGGCCGACGAAGCGATCAAGCGCCTGCAAAAGGAGATTCCGAGCCTCGGCTTGAAGCTGACGCCGATCGACGCCGACAACGGCCTCATCGAAGTTGCCGGCGTGCCGTATAAGCCGTTTCCCCGCGGCGGCCATGACATTGCGCGGCGGCTGGCCGACATGGACGCGGCGCTGGTCGACATGCACGTGCTCACCGCGACACCGCAGACTTGGCTCTATGGGCAGGAGGCGTCGGTCGGCGTCGCGCTCTCGGTGATCCAGAACGACGATATGGCGCGGCTGACCAAGCTTCATCCGGACCGCTTCGCCGCCATCGCCACGCTGCCGATGCAGGCGCCGCAAAAAGCCGCCGACGAATTGCGCCGCGCCATGACCAAGCTCGGCATGCATGGCGCGATGATCGGCTCCAATATCAACGGCAAGAATCTCGACGATCCGAGTTTTGAGCCGCTGTGGGCGACGGCGGCCGAGCTCGACGCTTTCATGGTGGTCCATCCCGGCAATGTCGCCGGCGCCGACCGGCTGCGCTCCTATTATCTCGGCAATCTGATCGGCAATCCGCTCGACACCACGATCGCCGCGGCGTGCTTGATCTTCGGCGGCGTGCTCGAGCGCCACCCCAAGCTCAATTTCATGATGGTGCATGGCGGCGGCTTCATTCCCTATCAGGGCATGCGCTGGGTGCACGGTTGGCAGGTTCGGCCGGAACCGAAAGTGCATCTGAAGCATTCGCCGGAAAAATATCTCGACCGTTTTCTCTACGACACCATCCTGCATTCGAAGAAGACGCTCGAAATGCTGATCTCTCTGGTCGGTGCCGACCGCATCTTCCTCGGCAGCGATTACCCCTATGACATGGGCATGATGGATTGCGTGCGGCATGTGCGGTCGCTCGACCTCACCGAGGCGGACCGCGAGAAAATCCTGCACAGTCATGCGGCGAGGATTCTCGCCAAGAAACGCGTGATGGCGTAGCGCGTTATGAGCAGTGCCGATCTCGTTAATGTTCCTTTGCGCTCGACGCGGGCGCTGATCAAGGATGCCTTCGTCGCCTCCGGGTTGCCGGAAGCGGACGCCGCGAAATGCGCCGAGCTGATGACCGAGGCCGATCTCACCGGCGCCGACGGCCACGGCATTTTCCGGCTGCCGCAATATATCCGCCGCCTGCAAGCCGGCGGCTTCAACAAACATCCCCACATCACGGTGACCAAGAGCGCACCGGCGACCGCTCTGGTCGACGGCGACAACGGCATGGGCCATCTCGTGATGTCGCGCGCCACGAGCGAAGCGATCGCCATGGCAAAGGAGACCGGCGTCTCCTGGGTCGGCGTGCGGCGTTCGAACCATGCCGGGCCGGCGGGGCTCTACGCCGAAATGCCGGCGCAGCACGGCATGGTCGGGCTCTATGCCGCGGTCGCCAATGCCAATCATATGGGAACTTGGGGCGGCACGGATTTGCTGCTCGGCACCAACCCGCTTGCCATCGGCGTGCCGTCGGGAACGGGGCCGCTGGTTCTCGACATCGCCACCTCGATCGTCGCCTACGGCACGGTGAAGAAATATGCGCAGCGCGGACTTGCCATGCCGGAAGGCTGGTTCGTCAATGCCGAAACCGGCGCGCCGATCACCGACGCCAATCGCTCGCATGAAGGCCTGCTGCTGCCGATGGGCGAATATAAAGGCTCAGGCCTCGCGCTGATGCTCGGGCTGATCGCCGGTGTGCTCAACGGTGCCGCCTTCGGCCGCGATGTCGTCGACTTCAATGCCGACGACAACAGCGCGACCAATACCGGTCACTTCATTGTGGCCATCGACATCACGCGCTTTGTGCCGCTCGCAACGTTCAAATCCGAAGTCGATCGCCATATCGGCGATCTGCGCGCCTCGAAACGGCTGCCCGGCGTCGATGAAATCCGCCTGCCCGGCGACCGCCGCGGCGAATGCCGTACCGAGCGTTTGCGCAATGGCGTGCCGATGGCGAAGCCGCTCGTGGCGCTGCTCGACAAGCTCGCCGGCGAACTGAATATCACGCCGCTCGCAGGGCGGTAGAAACGGCGGCGGGCGGGCCGGTTTTCCGTTACCCAAGCCGCAAGTTCCCGGCATGGCTCTCATGCGGGCGATGAAAACGGGTAGGCGAGCCCGCCGGCAAAGAGTAGGACTGCCCGAAATGCCCTCATGAGCACGCTGCTCCGCGATCCGGCGCAATGCTTGCCGAAATCCTGCGGATATCATTGCCGATGCTGGCTCCCGGCTCGTTTGCGCTGACATTGCTGCTGTCGTTTTTGACCGCGCTCGGGCCGCTGTCGATGGACATGTATCTGCCGTCGCTGCCGGACATCGCGCAGTCGTTGAATGCGCCGATTGTCCAGGTGCAACTGACCATCGCCAGTTATCTGTTCGGCTTCGGCGTCGGGCAGATCGTCTATGGGCCGACTTCGGATCGTTTCGGCCGGCGGCCAGTGCTGCTCGTCGCGATACTGCTCTACGGTGCCGCAACGCTGACATGCGCCGCCGCGCAATCGATCGACGCGCTCATTGCGGCGCGCTTCGTGCAGGCGCTCGGCGGCGCTGGTGTCGTCGTGCTGGCGCGCGCCGTCGTCCGCGACATCTATTCCGGCGCACGCGCCGGGCGCGAATTGTCGCTCATGGGCTCGATCACGGCCTTGGCGCCGATCGTGGCGCCGACGATCGGTGGCCTGTTGCAGACCATGTTCGGCTGGCGCGCCTGTTTCGTTCTGTTAATCAGTTTCGCGGTGATCGCCTGCGCGGCGGCGGCGCTGTTGCTGCCGGAGACGCTGCACAAGCGCACGCCCGGTCCGTTCTCGCTCGCCAGCATGGGCAAGCTTTATAAATCCGTGCTGATGCATCGCGGCTTTCTTGCCAATCTCGGCATCATGACCACGGCCTTTATCGGCCTGTTCGCATGGATCTCGGGCGCGCCGGTGGTGATGCAGGGCGCGGTCTATGGCCTCTCTCCGCTCGCTTTCGGCGTCATCTTTGGCATGGGCGCCGCGGGCTATATGGCCGGAACGTTCATCGCCTCGCGGATCGTCATGCGCGTCGGGCTCGATCGCATGATGGGCGTCGGCACCGTCATAATGGTCGGCGGCGGTCTGGTCATGATCCTGGTGGTGGCCTTTCTTGCCGACGCCGTCTGGTTCGTCGCGGCGATGACGATCTATCTCGCGGGCCTCGGCTTCGTGCTGCCGTCCGCCATGGCGGGCGCGTTGACGCCGTTTCCCGATCGTGCCGGCACCGCGTCGTCGGTGATGGGCTTCATCCAGCAGACCGGCGCGGCGCTCGCGGCGGGCCTCATCGGCCTTTATCTCGGCCATTCCGCCTGGCCGGTCACGCTCGTCGTCGCGGCGATGGGTTGCCTGGCCTGCCTGATCTGGGCGCTGACGGGCCGCGTGCGCGCGGCGGATCTTATGTGATTTAAGCCGATAATTTTTCGAGGTCGCTGTGCTGCGCCGTTGCCGCCGGCCGCTGCGCGCGTTGGCGCGGCAGGCCCGGCGGGATCAGCGCCGCGGCAATCGCGTCCGGCGTGAATTTGGTCGCGCGCAGCTCGCGCCAGCGCCGCTTGGCAGCTTCGATGACGCCGATCTGATTGGCGTAGCGGTAAAGCGCGGGGTGCGCGCCGCGCGAGGGCTTCGCCGCACCATTGCGCCGCGACGTCTTGCGATCCGGATCGAACCGCTCGCCGGCATCCATGGCGAAATAGATGTCGAAAATCGAAACCGCTTGGATCAGATTGCCCAGCCGTCCGATGCGGGTCTTGGCCTGGAACAGCCCCTGTGCCGCGCGCTCGTCGATGTCGGTGCCGTCCTGAAAGACGAAGTTCTCGTCCGACAGGATCACCATCATGAACCAGAGATCGTTGCGCACCTCGGCGGGCAGTTCGATGAAGAATATCTCGAAGTCCTCGACCAGCGTCTCCGACATGCAAGCGGCTCCTGTCATTCCAAATCCCGCGTTATATTCATAGGGATATAGCCTGACTCGTGTCAACGCCCGCGGCGTCGCATCGTCCGCCCAAGCGCCGTTCTGGCGGCCGCCGTGTCGCGATGTTATGGAGGCGCTTCACGCTAGCCCGCTTTGTTCCGTTGCGTACAAGGACACTGAATGCCTTCCGGCAAACGTTCGGCCATTGCGCTTCGTCACGTTGACTATGAGGATCTGGGCCTCTTGGCGCCGGTCCTGGGCGACGCCGGCTGGCAGGCGTCGTATCGCGAGGCGCCGACCGACGATCTCGACGATGCGGCGATCGAGAGCGCCGATCTTCTGATCGTGCTCGGCGGCCCGTTCGGCGCCTATGAGACGCAAGCCCATCCGTTCCTCGCCAAGGAGATCGGCATCCTTGCGCGCCGCCTGGCGAAAAACTTGCCGACGCTCGGCATCTGTCTCGGCGCCCAGCTCATGGCGAAGGCGCTCGGCAGCCGCGTCTTTGCCGGCCCGGTCAAGGAGGTCGGCTGGGGCAAGGTGGATTTGACCGCCGCAGGCCGACAATCGTCGCTGCTGCCGCTCGCCGAAGACGGCGCCAAGGTGGTGCATTGGCACGGCGATACATTCGATCTGCCGCCGGGCGCGATACGGCTCGCCTCCAATGCGAACTACCAGAACCAGGCTTTTGCCTTCGGCGAACGGGCGCTTGCCTTGCAGTTTCACATGGAAGCCGATGCCGCCACCCTGGAAAAATGGTACGTCGGCTATGCGCAGGATTTGCCGCCGGGCGGGATGTCCGTCGCGGAATTTCGGGCGCGGACGAAAGACGTGGGGCAACACGCCGGCGCCCGAGCGGCAAGAATCTTTTCCGCATGGTTGCGGCAAATCTGAGCGTTCGTCATGACCGAGACCCGCCTGAGCATCCGCCTCGATCTCGTAAGCGGCGACCGCATTGGCCCCGGCAAGATCGCACTGCTGGAGGCGATCCGCGACACCGGCTCGATTTCCGGCGGCGCGCGCAAAGTGGGAATGTCCTATCGCCGCGCCTGGCTTTTGGTGGAACAGATCAACGCCGCGCTGCAGGAGCCCGCGGTGACTGGCGTCACCGGCGGCCGCCAAGGCGGCGGCGCCGTGGTGACGCCGGTCGGCGACCGCATCATCAAGATTTACCGCGCGATCGAAGCTTCGGCGCGCAAGTCGGTCGCTGGCGAGTTCCGCGCCGTGGAAAAGATCGTGCGCAAGGACAAGCGCAAGGCATACCCGTGACGCCGCGTTGCAAAGGATTGCTGTAGCGCGCTATATACGATTGGATACAGCAGCTTCGTCACGGCCATCTCGTCACGCCACCTCGTCACGGCGGTGTCGCAAAGCTAATATTGCTCACTTCCGATAGCATTGAAGTGACGTTCCAGCCGTCTTACATCGTTCGCGCACCATCACCGAAAGCATCATCATGACCAAAACGCTTCCCAAACGTAAGCTCGGTTCCTCCGGCATTGAAGTTTCCGGCATTGGGCTCGGCTGCATGTCGCTGTCCGGCATTTACGGCAAGACCGGCGACGACGAAGGCATCGCGCTCATTCATGAGGCGCTCGATCAGGGCATCACCATGCTCGACAGTTCCGACGCCTATGGTGCCGGCCACAACGAGGAACTGGTCGGCAAGGCGCTCAAGGGCCGCCGCTCCGGCGTGGTGCTGGCGACCAAATTCGGCAATCTCGGCGGCCGTGACGGTAAATTCGCCGACGGCCGGCCGGAATTCGTCATCGAGTTCCTGCGAAAAAAGCCTCAAGCGTCTCGGCGTCGATGTGATCGATCTTTATTATCAGCACCGCATCGATCCGACCGTGCCGATCGAGGACACCGTCGGCGCCATGGCGAAGCTCGTGCAGCAAGGCAAAGTGCGGGCGCTCGGCATCAGCGAAGCGAGCCCGGCGACCATCCGCCGGGCGCATGCCACGCATCCAATCGCTGCGGTGCAGAACGAGTTCTCGCTGATCTATCGCGCCGACGCCGATGAGACTTTGGCGACGACGCGTAAGCTCAATATCGCCTTCGTCGCCTATTCGCCGCTCGGCCGCGGCCTTCTGACCGGCGGCGTGGAGCTTGCGGAAACCGACGCGCGCCGCCGCCATCCGCGCTTTTCCGGAGACAATCTCAACAACAATGTCGCGCTGGTGCGCCGGCTCGAAGAATTGGCGCGGCAGAAGAACTGCACTATCGGCCAGCTCGTGCTCGCTTGGCTGCTCGCGCAAGGCGACGACATCATTCCGATCCCCGGCACCAAGCACAAAGCGCGGCTGATGGAGAATATCGGCGCGCTGTCGGTGCATCTGAGCGCCGCCGAGCTGGCGCAGATGTCGGACGCGATCCCGATCGGCGCCGCCGCCGGCTTGCGCTATCCGGAAGCGCAGATGAAGAGCGTCTATGTCTGACGCGCTCCGCACCGGCGCGGGTACCGGCGATCATAGCAGGCGCACGATGCAAACAGTGACACTGGGCCGCAACGGTCCGGAGGTTTCGGTTCTGGGCCTGGGCTGCATGGGCATGTCGCCCGGCATCTACGGCGCGGCGGACGATGCCGAGAGCATCGCCACGCTCCGCGCCGCGATCGACCAGGGCATTACGCTGATCGACACCGGCGATTTCTACGGCATGGGTCACAACGAAATGCTGATCCGCCGCGCGCTCGAGGGCGTGCCGCGCTCGCGCCTGGTCTATTCGGTGAAATTCGGCGCGCTGCGCGAGCCGGGCGGCGGCTGGGGCGGCAACGACGGCCGGACGCAAGCGGTGAAGAATTTTCTGAGCTATACGCTGCGCCGGCTTGGCACCGATTACATCGATATCTATCGCCCGGCGCGGCTCGATCCTGCGGTGCCGATCGAGGACACGGTCGGCGCCATCGCCGACATGGTGCGCGCCGGCTATGTGCGCCATATCGGGCTCTCGGAAATGGGCGCCGATACGATCCGCCGGGCGCACGCCGTGCATCCGATCTGCGATCTGCAAATCGAATATTCGCTGATGAGCCGCGGCATCGAATCCGCGATCTTGCCGGTGACGCGCGAGCTCGGCATTTCGATCACCGCCTATGGCGTGCTGTCGCGCGGCATATTGAGTGGACGCGTGCCGCAAGCTGACAGCAAAGGCGATATCCGCGTCATCCGCATGCCGCGTTACGCGCAAGGCAATCTGGAAAAGAATTTGCGCCTGGTCGAAGCGCTCAGCGAGATCGGCCGGGAAAAAGGCGCCACTCCGGCGCAGCTTGCGATCGCCTGGGCGCTCGCGCGCGGCCCGGACATCGTGCCGGTGATCGGTGCCCGCCGACGCCCGCAGCTCGAGGAAACGCTCGGCGCGCTCAAACTGTCGCTCACGGCCGGCGACCTTGCGCGTATCGACGCGGCGGTGTCGCCTGAGCTGACCTCAGGTGCGCGCTATGACCCGACACAGATGGCGCATCTCGACAGCGAAGCGCGGCATTAGAGCATGATCCCGAAAAGTGGCAGCCGGTTTTCCGAAAAGATCATACTCCATTAAGATGCTCTCGAGCAAAAGTTTGCGAGAAATCCGTCGGATAGCGGGCGCAGTCTGGCGGGAGCCTCAGCTCGCGGATGATTTGAAATAACGCGGGCTCGCCGGGGTTATATATCCGAAGGCAATCTTGTCGTGCCTGGATACATGCCGGGATATATGGCCGTGACATCACGCCGCGTCATATTACTGATCTTTGCGATCAGCCTCGCAGCGATGCTGGCGTCAGGCGCCAGTGCGGCGACCAAGACAAAACGAGCGAAACATATCGCCCCGGCGGTCAATACGGCGTCTTCCTGCCGGGGCGCCAACCTCTTTGCCTGCGGTCCGGTCTACAATGGCCCTGACTATCTCGGCAACGACCCCGATCCATTCATTCGCTTGATGATTCAGCGCGACCTCGGGGCGCATTACGGCGGCGAGCCCTGAGACCGGCGCGTCTTTTCAGCTGCCACTTGCCCTATCGGATCAATAGATGATTGACGGCGCTTCCTGCCGCCGCGCTCCCGTGGTGCACCATCCGCCACACGTCGAGGAAATTGTCGGACGCCGCCGGCCGCGCTAAAGTCGCGGGCGGTGACGGCGGAACTTGGCTTCCACGGCCGCGATCGGAAAAAGTGTCACGCAGATGACGCGGCAACGCAAGGCTGGGAGAAAATCATGTGGATCGCCTTGGTGATCACACACGGACTTTTGGCGTTTCTCTTGCTCGGCGCCATCACCCATCAAGTCGTCAGCGTCTGGGCGCCGGTGCGGGCCGGCGCGGCGAATTTCGTGGCGCGGTTCCGCGCCGTCGGTTCGGCGAATTACGCCAACGCCATCATCGTGCTCTATCTCGCGACGGCGGCTTTGGGCGCGGTCATCTACACCAATTATCGCATCAGCGCGCGGCTGACGCTCGAACAGGGCCATTACTGGAAGTCGTTCGGCGCCTTCGAAATCAAGGAGCACTTGATCGCAATCGGCTTGGCGACGCTTCCCGCCTATTGGTATTTTTGGCGGCAACCGCTCGACGACAGCGAGGCCTGGACGCGAAAGTCGCTGACCGCGCTGTTGGCCTTCATCGTCTGGTGGGCCTTTCTCGCTGGTCACATCGCCAACAATATTCGCGGCCTGGGAACGTGAGCGGCGATCATGAGTAGTTCCAGCATCAGAGGTTCCGGCGTGCGGCACTCGCCGCGCTTTCGTGTATTCGCCATCACCTTCGCAGCGGCTTATGCCATTGTCTATTATGTCGTCCTTCGCCGGAACTGGCCGCTGTTCTCTTATGGCCCGGCGGTCGGCGAGTGGACTTTGTTCAACCATGCGGCCTCCGACGGCCCGACAATGTATTGGTACGGCTGGATCGCGACCTCGGCCATTGTGGCTGCGGTGCTCGGCGTCATCGCGAGCTTCCTGCCGCAGACTCTCGGCCGCAAGCTATGGTCCTGTTTCGCCTGGGCGGTGCCGGCTTGCATGATCGCGGCGATCATCTATCTGCTCAGCGGCTACTTCACGCATTGAGGTCGGCAATGGCGTTTGATCGTCGCTGGGTCGCTTCGCTCGCCGCCGCCCTTGTCGCGACGATCGGGGTTGCGCAGCCGGCGCGCGCCGGCGGCGTGAATTTTGGCGAAGACAGCGACAGCAATGACGGCCCGTCCTATTTCGGCTTCGTGCGCGACGGCGCCGGCTCGCCGGTCAGCGGCGCGCGCGTGACGGCGGCGCCGCAAGCCGGCGGCTCGCTCGTCACCCGCAGCAACAGCATGGGCATCTACAAGATCCCGGGTTTCGCCAAGGAGATCGATCCAAAAAGTGTCGATATTTCTTGCGCCAAGGACGGCTACACCCAGGGCGACGTGCTGCGGCGCGGCCAGGCCGACGCCCAGGACCCGGTCGAAGTCGATTGCACCTTGCAAAAGCAGTGAGCCATGAAATTTGCGTGCGGTCCCATCGCGACTGCGTTTCTCACCGTCGTTTCGGCGGCGCTTTGTCTGACGGTCCCATGCCGCGCGCAGACGCTGACCGGTTCGGTCGGCTCCGCCGAAGAAGGCGCGATGGAAGGCGTGCTGGTCAGCGCGCAGCAAGACGGTTCGCCGATCACCGTGACCGTCGTCAGCGATGCGCACGGCCGGTTTCGCTTTCCGGACGGCCGGCTGCCGGCGGCACATTATGCACTGCGCATCCGCGCTACCGGCTATGACCTCGATGGCCCGCCGACTGTCGATCTCAACGCGGCGACGGCCGACGTCGCGATCAAGCTGCGCAAAACCACCGATCTCGCGGCGCAACTGACCAATAGCGAATGGTTCATGAGCATGCCCGGAACGGCGGAGCAGAAAAGGCCGCTGATCGAGTGCATGAGCTGCCATACGTTCGAGCGCATCGTGCGCTCGACCTATGATTCCGACGCTTTCGTTCCCGTGCTCAAGCGCATGGCGCAATATGCCAACAACACGACGCAGGCGCGAGTGCAATCGCGGGTCGCGGCGCGCGACGTCAATGACGAGTCCGTGCACAAGCTCGCCGCCTATCTGGCGACCGTCAATCTGTCTTCCGGCAAAAGCTGGACCTACGAATTGCAGACCGTGCCGCGGCCCAAGGGCCGCGCCACGCATGTCGTCGTCACCGAATACGACATGCCGCGCAAAACCATCGCGCCGCATGACGTGCGTACCGGTCGCGATGGTCATGTTTGGTATTCGGATTTCGTCGAGAATTTTCTGGGCGAGCTCGATCCCAAGACCGGCGCGCTGACGGAATATCCGATCCCGGTGGCGAAACCCGCGTTCCCGACGGGCACGCTCGATCTTGAAGCCGACGCCGACGGCAATCTGTGGCTGGCTTTGATGTTTCAGACCGGGCTCGCCCGTTTCGACGTGGCGAGCAAGGCTTTTCAAATATTTCCGCTTGCGGCCGATCTCAACGACGACGCCATGCAGCAGTCGATGGTGATGCCGGCTGCGGCGAGTGCCGACGGCAAAGTGTGGACCAATGATGTGGCGCGGCAATCGATCATGCGGCTCGATCTCAAGACTGGCAGATATGAACGCATCGATCCGTTTGCCTTCCTCGGCAAGGGCCGCAGCCATGCGCCCTACGGCATGGCGGCGGACCAAGCGAACAATCTCTATTTCATGGATTTCGGCGGCGAGGCCGTCGGCCGCGTCGATGCCAAGAGCGGCACGCCGACGATCTTTCCGACGCCGACGGAGAAATCGCGGCCGCGCCGCACCATGTTCGACGAGCAGGGCCGGCTGTGGTTCACCGAATTCGCCGCCAACAAGCTCGCGATGTTCGACATCAAGACCGAAGCCTTCAAGGAATGGGACGTGCCGACGCCGCACACTTATCCTTATGACGTGTTCCGCGACAAGAACGGCGAATTGTGGAGCGGCGGCATGGCGAGCGACCATGTGCTGCGCTTTGATCCGCAAAGCGGACAGTGGACCGAATATCTTCTGCCGCGCCCGACCAATATCCGCCGTGTCTTTGTCGACAACGCAACCAACCCGGTGACATTCTGGGCCGGTAACAATCACGGCGCGGCAATTTTGCGGCTCGAGCCGCTGGATTAAGCGCCGAAGCGAGGGGCCGCTCCATGAACAAGCAGACGGTATTGATTGGCGCGGCCGCAGCGCTTTTTCTTGTTGCTGCCCAACGCGCCGGCTGGCCGCAGGCGGCGCCGCAAACAACGCCAATGCCGCCCGTTCCTTACGTCATGACCATGGGCGACATGATGAACACGCTGGTGCAGCCGCGTCACTTGAAGCTCGGCGTCGCCGGCCATGCCGGCAATTGGCCGCTCGCCGCCTATGCGCTGGTCGAAATCCGTCAGGTCTTCGCCGGCATCGTCAAGGCGCAGCCGAAATTCCGCGGCTATCCGGTCGCCGATCTCGCCGACGCGGCGCTAAAGCAGCCGCTCGCCGCCGTCGACGACGCCATCAAGCAGCAGGACCCAAAGAAATTCGCCGCCGCTTACGAAGAGCTCACGCAAGGCTGCAATGCTTGTCATGGCTCGCTCGATCATCCGTTCGTGGTGATCAAGGTGCCGGACGCGTCAGCTTTTCCGAATCAGGATTTCAATCAGCGTCCCTAGGGCGCAGGCTGCCGCACCGACTAAGCGACGATACGCCCTAGCTTTTAATCATTCCCGCAGCGAGTGCGACTTTCGTCCAGCGGGCGATTTCACTGTGCATGAAGTTCGCGAACTCGTCGGGGCCGGCATCGAGCGGATCGTCGCCCTGCTTGCGCAGTATTTCTGTTGCGGCCGGCGTCTGCATCGCCTGGCGGGCGGCGGCGGCGAGCTTGTCGACGACCGGCCGCGGCGTGCCGGCGGGCGCGAGCAGGCCGAACCACAGGCTGGTCTCGACGCCGGGCAGTCCGGCTTCCGCCATGGTGGGCACGTCCGGCAGCGCGCCGGCGCGCGTCTTCGTCGTCGTCGCTAGCGCCCGAAGCTTGCCGGCCGCGATCTGGCCGACGATGGTCGAGGCCGGCGAGAAGGTCATCAGCGTGCGACCGGCGAGGACGTCCTCGACCGCCTGCGGGCTGCCCGGATAGGGCACTTGCGTCAGCTTGATGCCGGCCTGCTGCGCGAACAGCTCGCTGGCAAAGTACGGCATGCTGCCGACGACATTTGAATCGAGAGCCTGGTCGGCCTTCGCCTTGCAAAAGGCAATGAGCTCCTTAACGCTGTGGATGTTGCTTGCCGGATTGACGACCAGGATAATCGCCGCGTCTTGGAGAAGCGCCACGGGTTCGAAATCCTTGGTCAGATCCAGCGCCGCATTGGGATTGATGATCTGATTGGTGATGATGGACAAGGTCGCCAGGAACACCGTGTAGCCGTCGTTGGACGCGTGGGCCACATATTCGGCGGCGATGCTCGACCCGGCGCCGGGCTTGTTCTCGACCACGAGCTGCTGGCCCAGCAGCGGCGCGGCGGCCTGGCTGAGCACGCGGGCGACGACATCGGCGGCCGCCCCCGGGGTGAAGCCGATGACGAGGTGGATCGGCCGCGACGGATAGTCGTCTTGCGCTGTCGCGCGGCGAGTGAGCGAGGGCAGCGCGGCTGCCCCCGCCGCCAAATGCAAAAATTTGCGACGTGGAAGTATCACGATGTCCTCCCCAAATTTACTTCCCGCAGAATGGAAGGCGTCCGAGAGTGCGGTTTATTTTTCAGATTGCTCGCCGGCCGCAGGCACAATTGCCGCCTTTAAATTTACGGGGCTGTCGACACGTCCCGCTGGCGGCTTTTGAATACAACTATAGAGGTCGTCGATCCCTGCGGGAAAGGACGTAATGTCGCCTCTTGGTCCTTAGTCGACACGCCAGTCGGTGACTGTCGCGGCGGCTTTTGGGGGCAAAGCGGACATTGGCCGGTCTTCTGAAAAGATCACGCTGCACTAAAAATTTCACGCGAAGGCCCCCAGCGCGCCGCGCAAAATCTCGCGCGACGGTTCCGAGCCGTCGACCATGCGCAGGGTCCGCCGCTTGATCTTCCAGCCGGACGGCGTGCGTTTGAGTTCCCAGCGGTTCGTCACTACACGGTGGATGTGATAGCCGCGCGACGCGCCGTGGTTGGGAACTTCGACCTCGTCACCGGATTTCCTTGGCGTCAGGATTTGCAGATAGGAAATGACGACGGCGTCGTCGCCATTGACGGTCACATGCGGCAGGCCGGTGAAATGCGCCAGTCCGCCGGCGATCGCGGCCTGATGGCCCGGGCTCGCCAACAGGGCGGCCATCGCCTTATTCCCGGTGGTGCTGGAGAGGCCCGGACCCCGGTCGAACACGCCGTCCTCGGCATAGACCAATTCGGCATAAGCGGAGGCACCGGTATCGGCGCTCGGCGGATGGCCGGCGATTAGATTGTAGATGGCCAGCCGGTCCTCGATGGCGCGCAGGCGGCGTTCCAGTGTGGATTGGTCGTGAGCCGGATCGGTAGGCATGGTCAAACTCCCTATATGATTTTTGTCGCAGTCGGGCGTAATTTAGTGCCGGACGCTCAGGGCAGGGGCTTTATGTCCGGCCGGAATCTGGCATTGTTCGACCGGTATACCAGGGGGTTTTCATGAGGTCCGGCGGCGGTTTCAATCGCCGTTCCTTCCTTGTTGGGGCGAGCGCAACGGCCGGCGGCTTGGCGCTGGGTTTTGCCGTTCCGTTCGAGTCCCTGCGGTCGGCCGTCTCGTCGCCGACGGCATCGGCCCCCGAAATCACCTGCTGGCTGACCATCGCACGCGACGACACGGTAACGATCCGTGTGGCGCATTCCGAAATGGGGCAGGGCGCGCTGACCGGGCTCGCCATGCTGGTGGCCGAAGAGCTTGAATGCGACTGGTCGAAAGTTCGCGCCCAGTTGGTGTCGGTGACGGAAAATTCGCGCCGCAACAATGCCTGGGGCGACACGTCCACCGGCGCCAGCCGTTCAATTGCCTCCTCGCAGCTCTATTTGCGGCAGGCCGGCGCCACGGCCCGCGATATGCTGGTCACTGCCGCTGCGGCGCGCTGGAACGTACCGGCGGCGCAATGCACGGCACATAATAGTACCATCACCCACACCTCGAGCGGCCGGACCTTGACCTTCGGTGCGGTCGCTGAAGACGCCGCGAGTGTCGAACCGTCGACCGATATCAGACTGAAAGCGCCCGCCGACTGGAAACTCGCCGGCACACCGCAGAAGCGGCTCGATGTCCGCGACAAGGTTACGGGCCAGCCGGTCTATGCGATCGACGTGCGGCTCCCCGACATGCTCTACGCCGCCATCGTGCATTGCCCGGTGTTCAAGGGCTCGCCGAAGAGCATCGACGAGAGTTCGATCGCAGGCATGACAGGCGTGCGCCGGGTCGTGCGCATGGAGGACGCGGTCGCTGTGATCGCGGATTCCTGGTGGCGCGCCAAATGCGCGGCCGATGCGCTCAAAGTGACCTGGGACGATCGCGGCAACGGCGATCTGTCAAGTGCCGCGATCGCCGAACTGGTGCAAGGCGGACTTGAAGCTTCATCGGCGCAGGTCGGCCACAAGCGCGGCGACGCCGCAGCAGCGCTCGGCGGCGCCGCCAAGCGCATCGAGGCTGATTACGGCGTGCCGTTTCTCGCCCATGCCACCATGGAGCCGCAGAACTGCACTGCGCATGTGAAGCCCGGCAGCGTCGAGATCTGGGCGCCGACGCAGGACCCGGCGACCGCGGTCGCGACCGCAGCGCTCGCCGCCGGCGTGACCAACGATCAGGTCACCGTGCATCGCATGATGCTCGGCGGCGGGTTCGGCCGGCGCGCGCCGATCCAGGAATATGTGCGGCAGTCGGTTCTCATCGCCAAGGAGGTCGAACAGCCGGTCAAGCTAGTCTGGACGCGTGAAGAGGACATCAAGCACGATCTCTATCGGCCCATGAGCATGGCGCGCCTTGCCGCCGGTCTCGATGCCGACGGCATGCCGGTCGCCTTGACGATCCGGCTTGCCGGGCCGTCCTTCGTGGCGTCGCTGGTGCCGGCCTTCATCCCCAACGTCGTCGACTGGACCTATATCAGCGGGCTCGGCGACGAGATGGGCTATGACCTGCCGAATTATCTGGTCGACTACGCCATCCGCGGCACCCCCGTGCCGCTCGGCGTGTGGCGCGCCATCAACTACACGCAGAATGCGTTCTACAAGGAAAGTTTCATCGACGAGATGGCGCATGAAGCGGGGATCGATCCGTATCGCTATCGCCGAAAGCTCCTCGCCAAGAGCCCGAAAGATCTCGCGGTGCTCGATGCCGCGGCGACGAAGGCGAACTGGGACACGCCGCCGCCGGCGGGCGTGTTCCGCGGCATCGCGCTCTGCCGCGCCTGCGGGTCGTATTGCGCGCAAGTGGTCGAGATTTCCTTCGATCGCAACAGGTTGCGCGTGCGCCGCGTGGTGTCGGCGATCGATCCCGGCTATGCGGTCAATCCGCTATCGATCGAGATGCAGACCCAGGGCGCGGTTGTCTATGGGTTGACGGCGGCCCTCTATGGCGAGATCACCATCGCCAATGGCGGCACCGAGCAGTCGAATTTCGACGGCTACGAAATGCTGCGCATGGCCGACGCGCCGCATGTCGAGACCGTGGTGGCGGCCAGCGGCGGATTTTGGGGCGGCGTCGGCGAGCCGCCGGTGCCGCCTTTGGCGCCGGCTTTGTGCAACGCCATCTTTGCCGCCACCGGCCGCCGCATCCGCTCGCTGCCGCTGAAGAACCACGATTTTCTCGCGATCTGATCGCATGGGCAAATATCGGCTCATCGCCGGCGCACTGGTGTTGGCCTGCGCAGCGATCACGTCGGCTGCGGCCGACGAGGGGCCGGGCGACTGCCTCGGCGTCGATTTCGACGCGGCGCATCCGATCACGATTGCGAAGATCTCGGCCGAGAAGCCGCGTACTTATTTCCTGAAAAGCGCGTACGACGATGCCGCCTGTCCGGCGGATACCGATGCCTGCCGGCAAAAAACTTATTTGATCCCCGGCGATCTCATCCTGCTCGGCAAGACGTTTTCGGACAAGGCCAGTACTCCTTACACTTGCACCGCTTATGAAAAGGCCGAGGCCAAAAAAGTGGCTGGTCGAGCGGTTGGCTGCCGACCGCGAGCTTCACAAAAGTTCAGCCGGCGGCAGCGCCGTCACGCGCCGATTGGCTCGGCAATTGGACGCATGCCGCCGGTGATATCGCCATCACGAGCGGCAAGAACGGCGGCTTCACCATTCACGGTGAAGGTTTTTATCAGGCCGTGCAGAACGTCCATACCGGCGTGATCGACGCCGTTGCCAAGCCCGAGGGCGGGTTCCTGCAATTCGCCGACGGCGGCAGCGTGCCGTTCGACAAGGCTAAAGACAATGCCAAATGCCTGGTGCGCATGCAGCGTGTCGGCGCGCTCCTGTCGTCGAAGACAACAACGGCTGCGGCGGCATCATGGTGACGTTCACCGGATTTTACTGGAGGAAGTGACGGCGGCTAGCGCCGCCCGAACAGTTTTTCGAGGAAATCGAACGGGCCGTCGCTCTGCTGATTGTTCTGCGCGTTTAGCTGATAACCCGATTGATAGCCCGGCTGGTAACTCGGTTGGCCATAGCGGTTAGTCGCGATCGGCGCGGGTGGCTGCAGGCCAGTTTGCGGATTTGCATTGAACCAGCCGCCGGTTTCGAGGCCTGGCAATGCCGTCGGCGCGACGCCTTGATGCGCGACCCGCATGAAGCGGCTCCAGACCTCGACCGGCAGCCCGCCGCCGACCGCTTTCTTGGTCGGCGAATTGTCGTCGTTGCCGAGCCACACGCCGGTGACGAGATGCGAGGTGTAGCCGATGAACCAGGCGTCGCGGAAATCCTGACTGGTGCCGGTCTTGCCGGCGGCCTGCCAGCCCGGGAAATTGGCGCCGCGCGCGGTGCCTGACAGCAGCACCTGCTGCATCATCGTGTTCATCATGCCGACATAGCGCGCGTCGACGATGCGGCCGAGCGGCTGGTTGGCGTGGTCGTAGAGCGTCTTGCCGTCGGCGGTGCGGATGCGGGTGACGACATGCGGGGTCACCGCAAGACCGCCATTGGCAAATGTCGAATAGGCCGACACCATTTCGATCGGCGCCACTTCCGAAGTGCCGAGCGCGATCGAGGCATTGGGCTCGAGCATCGACGTGATGCCGAGCCGGTAAGCGGTGCGCACCACGGCTTCCGGCGTGACTTCAAGCGTCAGCCGTACGGAGACGGTATTGAGCGAATTGGCCAGCGCCTGGGTCAGTGTCACCGGGCCGGCATATTGCCGCTCGAAATTTTCGGGCTTCCAGCCTTTGACCTGAATCGGCGCATCGTCGCGCACGCTGTCGGGCGTCAGCCCGTGTTCAAGCGCGGTGAGATAGACGAACGGCTTGAATGACGAGCCGGGCTGGCGCTTGGCGTCGACGGCGCGGTCGAATTGGCTCTCGCCGTAATTGCGCCCGCCGACCAGCGCCCGCACCACGCCGTCGGGCGTCATCGAAACGACCGCGCCTTGCGAAATGTTGAGCTTGTCGCCCTTCTGATTGAGGGTGTCGTCGAGCGCCTGTTCAGCGGCGCTTTGCAGCGCCGGATCGATCGTGGTCTGCACCACGATGTCCTGATCGAATTTGCCAATCAGATCGTCGACCGCATCCATCACCCAGTCGGCGACATAATTGGCCGAGCCGCCGCCGGCCGGCTGCACCGCGCGTGCCGGATGGGCGAGCGCCGCCTTCTCGGCGTCGGCGCTGATCATTTTCTGCTCGGCCATGTCGGTGAGGACGATGGCGGCGCGGCGCTCGGCGCCTTCGGGATTGTGGTTCGGCGCGAGCCGCGACGGCGATTGCACGAGCCCGGCGAGCATCGCGGCTTCCGGCAGCGTCAGCCGCCGCGCCGATTTGCCGAAATAGCGCTGCGCCGCGCCCTCGACGCCGTAGGCGCCGGCGCCGAAATAGACGCGATTGAGATAGAGTTCGAGGATCTGCGCCTTCGAGTATTTGTGCTCGAGCCAGAGCGCCAGCACGACCTCCTGCGCCTTGCGCGACAGCGTGCGCTCCTGCGTCAGGAACAGATTCTTGGCGAGCTGCTGCGTCAAGGTCGAGCCGCCTTGCGCGGCGCCGCGGCGCAGAATGTCGCGAACGATGGCGCGCAGAATGCCGAGCGGGTCGATGCCGAAATGCGAGTAGAAGCGGCGGTCCTCGATGGCGACGAAGGCGTTCGGCAGGTAGCCCGGCAATTCGCTCATCGGCACTGCGGCGCCGCCCATGTCACCGCGCGTCGCCAGCGTTAAACCGTTGGCGCCGAGGATAAGGACCGACGGTGGACGCTTGGGGATTTCGAGCGACTCGATCGGCGGCAGATGCACGCCGATCCAGACCAGCGCGCCGATGCCGGCGATCACGCCCCACAGCGCCAGCACGAAGCCCCAATAGAAGATGCGGCCGAAACCGGAGCGGCCTTTGCTTCCGGTCTTGCGCTTTTTGGGTTCGCGCGGCTGGCTCGATTCGCGGCGGCGGCGGCCGGTGTCGGCGCGGCCTTTCACCGGACCGCCGGTGCGGTCAGCTGGCGTCAGCCGCAGATCAAGGCTCGAGGCGCTTTTGGATTCTTGCGCCTGCTTCCGTCCCTCTCGCCACGCCATAACCCATCCCCAGCGCGACTGACGCGCTTTGGGCGATGACCCCGAAAAGTGGATACCGGCTTTCGGAAAAGGTCATACCCCCCTGCCAAAAGGCACGGTAATGCGCGGCATTTAAGGGGCAGTTACTGGGCTGAGTTTCGATGAAGGTAAGGCGCGATTTGCGGCTGTTTGCCGCTCACCCAGCAATGCCGCAAAGGCATAGGCAGGGCGCGGTTTATGGGCATGGGCGAAAGCGGCTAACAATGTCATGTGAGGAACCCCAAAGACCGGGCCTCTTCCATGACGTATCCCACCGATCGTGCCGTTGCGGCGAACCCTGTCGTTTCGCCGTCCGCGCCGGCCGACCGCAACGCGCCGGTACGGCCGTCGCCGGCCGGATGGCTTGTCGGACGGTCTGCACATCGCGCGTGGTCGTCGGCCTGGACGCTGCTCTTCCTCACCAATCTGTTCTGGGCCGGCAATATCGTGATCGGCCGCGCCGTCGCCGGGCGCGTGCCGCCGATCACGCTGGCCTATTGGCGCTGGACCGGCGCCTTCTTTGTCGCCTTCGGTTTCGCCTGGCCGCATTTGAAAAAGGACTGGCCCGAACTTCTGCGGCAGTGGCCGATGCTGCTGCTTCTCGCCGCGACCGGCATCGCGACCTACAACACGATGAGCTATATCGGCCTGCAATACACGACGGCGCTCAATGCGCTGTTGCTGCAATCGGCGATGCCGGTGATCGTTCTGCTCTGGGACTTCGGCCTGTTCGGCGCGCGGCCGAGTCTGTGGCAGGTGCTCGGCGTGGCGCTCTCGTTGCTCGGCGTGCTCGCCATTGTCAGTCAGCTCTCGCCCGCAGTGCTGGCGCATATCTCGATCAATATCGGCGACCTTTGGCTCTTGGGCGCGCTGGTGGTCACCGGGCTCTATGTGCCGCTGTTGCGCCGGCGGCCGGCGGTGCGTTCCTTGAGCCTTCTGGTGACCCTGATCGGCATCGGCTCGTTCATGATCCTGCCGTTCTATCTGTGGGAGGTCGGCAATGGCGCAGCAGTTCGCGGCGGGCTGCCGTCTTACGCGGCCATCGCTTATGCCGCGGTGCTGCCGTCCTTCGTCGCTTATCTGTTCTTCAATCGCGGCGTCGAACTGATCGGCCCCGGCCGCGCCGGCCAATCGGCGCATTTGATGCCGGTGCTCGGCGCCATTCTCGCCGTGCTGTTTCTCGGCGAGCGCTTCCACCTCTATCATGTGGTCGGCATTGTGCTGATTGCCGCGGGTATCTTGCTGGCGAGCAAAAAATCGCCGGCCGCGCGTCTGCCGTCCGGGTGACGGCTCTTACTCCGCCGCTTCCTTCGGCTTGTTTTCCGACGGCGTCGTGAACAGCGCGAGCAGCGCCCGCTTGATCGCGGTCTGGCGGGTTGCCGCCGTGATCTGGGCGCCGAGCAGATCGGTGACATAGAACACGTCGACGACGCGTTCGCCGAAAGTCGCGACATGGGCGGAGGCGATATTGAGATTGAGCTTGGACAGCGTTGTGGTCAGCTCATAAAGCAAGCCTGGCCGGTCGAGGCCGGTAACTTCGACCACGGTGTAACGGCTCGACCATTGATTATTGATGGTGACCTCGGGCTCGATGGCAAAGGCCTTCAGGCGGCCTTTGGGCGGCGCGCGCTTCGCCACCACGTCGGGCAATTTGAGTTCGCCGCGCAACGCCTTCTCGATGGCGTCACCGATGCGCGCGGCGCGGCGGCCTTCGTCTTCATCGTGTTCGAATTCGCGCGACACCGCGATGGTGTCGAGCGCGAGCCCGTCGGTCGTGGTGTAGATCTGGGCGTCGACAATATTGGCGCCGGCGAGCGCGCAAGCGCCGGCGATGATCGAGAGCAGCCACGGATGATCCGGCGCGAACACCGTGAGCTCGGTAACGCCGCGCGACGCGTCGAAGCCGACACTGGTCGCCAGCGATTTTCCGGCCAATTCAGTGTCGCGCACGAAGCGGGCATGGGCGAGCTTGTGCGGCAGATCGACTTTGAGCCAGTAGGCCGGATAAAGCCGTTCGATATAGGCGTCGAGCGCTTGCGCCGGCAGATCCTTGAACTGGGCGCGGAACTCGGCCTGCGCCATGGCGACGCGCTGGGCGCGGTTGACCTCAGAGAAGCCGCCCGTGAGCACCGGCTCGGTTTCGTAATAGAGCGTGCGCAGCAACTGCGCCTTCCAGCCGTTCCAGACGCCGGGGCCGACGGCGCGGATATCGGCGGTGGTGAGAATGGTCAGAAGCTTCAGCCGTTCCAGCGACTGCACCACGGCGGCGAAATTCTCGATGGTCTTTCTGTCCGACAGATCGCGCGATTGCGCCACCGCCGACATCACGAGATGCACTTCGACCAGCCAGGCGACGAGCTCAGTGTCGGCGGCGTTGAGCCCGAGCCGCGGCGCCAGCCGCCGCGCCAGCCGCGCCCCGGCGAGCGAATGATCCTCGACGCGGCCCTTGGCGATGTCGTGCAGGAACAGCGCGACGCACAGCACGGTGCGGTGCTGCGGCTGGATCGTCTTGATCAGCTCGTTGGCGAGCGCAAATTCCGAATTCTCGCCGTGCGAGATTTCGTTGAGCACGCCGATGCAGCGGATCAGATGCTCGTCCACCGTATAGTGGTGATACATGTTGAACTGCATCATCGCGACGATGCGGCCGAACGAATGGACGAAGGCGCCGAGCACGCCGGCTTCGTTCATCCGCCGCAGCACGATCTCGGTAGCGTTCTTCGAGGTCAGGATTTCCAGAAACAGCCGGTTGGCTTCCTGGTTCTCGCGCACGTCCTTGTCGATGAGTTTCAACGAATGCGTGGCGATGCGCATCGCCTCCGGATGGAACGCCAGATTGTGCTTCTGCGCCAAATGGAAGATGCGGAGCAGATTGACCGGGTCGCGGCGGAACACGTTGGCGCGCGCGACATTGATGCGGTTATTGTCGATGACGAAATCGTCGGATTCGCTGAGCCTCTTGCGCGCCGGCGCCGAGCGCCATGTCGAGCGCCATGCCGTCAGCCGGCTCAAGACCGGCGCCGGCTTGGCCTGACGCTCCTCGAGCCCGGCGCACAAAATCGCGGTGAGATCGCCGACATCCTTGGCGATCAGGAAATAGTGCTTCATGAAGCGCTCGACATCGCGCAGGCCGGGATGCGCGGTGTAGCCGAGCCGCACCGCGATATCGCGCTGGATGTCGAACGACAGCCGTTCCTCGGCGCGGCCGGCGAGAAAATGCATGTTGCAGCGGACCGACCACAGAAAGTCCTCGCAGCGGCGGAACAGCTTGAACTCGTCGCGGTCGAACACGCCGCGCGCGATCAGGCCTTCCGGCTCGCGCACGCGATAGACATATTTGGCCATCCAGAACAGCGTGTGCAGATCGCGCAAGCCGCCTTTGCCGTCTTTGACGTTGGGCTCGACCAGATAGCGCGACTGGCCGGCGCGGCGGTGGCGCTCCTCGCGTTCGGCGAGCTTGGCGGCGACGAATTCCGGGCCGGTGCCTTGCGCGATCTCCTTGTCGAAGCGCGAGGTGAGTTCATCGTAGAGCTTCTTGTCGCCGAGCAGATAGCGCGATTCCAACAGGCCGGTGCGGATGGTCATGTCCGCCTTGGCCTGGCGGATGCATTCTGAGACCGAGCGCGAGGCGTGGCCGACCTTGAGCCCCATGTCCCACAGGCAATAGAGCAGGGCCTCCGCGACCGACTCGCTCCACGCGGTCTGCTTGTACGGCAACAGAAACAACAGATCGATATCCGAGCCCGGCGCCAGCAAGCCGCGGCCGTAGCCGCCGGTCGCCACCACCGTCATGCGCTCGGACTCGGACGGCACCTGCGGCGGGTAAAGCACCGAGCTTGCGAATTCGAACAGGATGCGGATGATCTCGTCCTGCATCTGGCACAGCCGCTCGGCGCAGCGGCGGCCGTGGCGATCCTTCAGCAGCAAAGCTTCTGCGCGCGCCCGGCCCTCGGTTAGCGTCGCTTTGAGACGCTGCGCCACGGCGGTACGCAACTCGCGCTCGCGGCCCTCATAGGTTCCGGCGAGCGCTTCGAGATCCGCGGCGATCGCTCTGGGATCGATCAGCTCGTCGGGGTCAGCGGCCGCAGATGGTGCGGATTTTGCCGCGGATTTTTGGCTGTCGAGCATCATCGGTTACGAGATAGCGGAGGTGGGGTGAACTGTCATCGCTTGCTCCGCATGGTTCCTGTAAATGGTGTTCACGAAACGGGAGAAAGGCAAGGCGGTCTCTCATGGCTGTATAATTCTACAAAATGTTAAAAACGAGGTATTTGTTTCTAATTGACGCCGTATCGGGCGTCTCCTAAAGAAAAATCATATTGTAGGGAGGTTCTCATGCTGTCTCGCCGTGGATTCCTGGGAAGCGCTGTCGGCCTAGGCCTTATCCCGCTGCCGCGTCTGGCGCGCGCCGCCGACAAGCCATCGGAAATCCGCATCGACTGGGCGACCTACAACCCGGTCTCCATGGTGCTCAAGCAGAACGGGCTCTTGGAAAAGGAATTCGCCAAGGACGGCATCGGCGTGCGCTGGGTGCAGTCGCTCGGCTCCAACAAGGCACTGGAATATTTGAACGCCGGCTCGATCGATTTCGGCTCGACCGCGGGCTCGGCGGCGCTGCTCGGCAAGATCAACGGCAATCCGATCAAATCGGTTTACGTCTATTCGCGTCCCGAATGGACCGCTTTGGTGACGCGCAAGGATACGGCGATCAACAAGATCGAAGATCTCAAGGGCAAGCGCGTCGCGGTGACGCGCGGCACCGATCCGCATATTTTCCTGGTGCGCGCGCTGCAATCGGTCGGCTTGAGCGAGAAAGACATCGTGCCGGTGCTGCTGCAGCATCCCGATGGCAAGATCGCGCTCATCCGCGGCGACGTCGACGCCTGGGCCGGCCTCGATCCGATGATGGCGGCGGCGCAGGTCGAGGACGGCGCGCGGCTGTTCTACCGCAACAAGGCGGCCAACACCTACGGTATCCTCAATGCGAGCGAGGATTTCTTGACCAAATATCCCGATCTCGCCAAGCGCGTGCTCGGCGTCTACGAGGACGCGCGCAAATATTGTCTCGGTCATTACGACGACGAGAAGAAGGTGTTCATGGATGTCACCAAGCTCCCCGACGCCGTGGTCGACATCCAGCTCAAGGAGCGCACCGAACTTACCTTCAACCGCATCGGCCCGGAGCAGCGCGATACGATCTTGCAGGCCGGACTCGCGCTGCAGCAGGCGGGCGTGATTCCGGCGGGCGTTGACGTGAAGAAGACGCTCGACGATCTGGTCGACGATCGGTTCGTCACGGCGGCGTAGTTCTTCTCCTTGTCCCCGCGTGCGGGGAGAAGGTTGGGATGAGGGGACGCGGCCGCTGGGCTCTGAATTGAGGCGCTCAGACTCGCGGAGAGGCCGCCTCACCCGCCGCGCTTCGCGCGGGCGATCTCTCCCCGCGCAGCGGGGAGAGGTGAATTGGGCCGCATTGCATTTCCCGATGCCGCCATGATCTGTTGTGCCGATGACCATTGTCGCCGAAAGCACCACTGGTGAAGGCTCGACTGCGGGTGAACAGGCGGTCGGAACCTCCTGGGCGCGGCTGTCGCGGCCCATGCTGGGGCTGCTGCTGCCGGTCACGGCGGGTGTGGTCTGGGAAATTATTGTGCGCATGGGCTTTTCGAGCGGGCGGCTGATGCCGCCGCCGTCGGTCGTATTCGCGACCTTTGTCGATCTCGCCAAGAGCGGCGATCTGCAGCGCGATACGCTGGTGACGCTCGGCCGCGTCGCCGCGGGCTTCGGCTTCGGTGTCGCAGCCGCCACAATTGTCGGCGCGGCAGCGGGCTATTCGCCGCTGATCCGGCGGCTGCTCGATCCGACGCTGCAGGGGCTCCGCGCCGTTCCTTCGATCGCCTGGGTGCCGCTGTTCATTCTCTGGCTCGGCATTTTCGAAGCCTCGAAAGTTACCCTGATCGCGGTCGGCGTGTTCTTCCCGGTCTATCTCGGCCTGATGGGCGCGATTCAGTCGGTCGACCGCAAGCTGGTCGAGGTCGGCCGCGCCTTTCGGCTCACCGATGTCGAGATGGTGTATCGGATCCTGCTGCCCGCGGTGCTGCCGGCTTATGTGCTGTCATTGCGCTCCGGCCTCGGCCTCGGCTGGATGTTCGTCATCGCCGCCGAGTTCATGGGCGCGTCCGAAGGGCTCGGCTATTTGCTGATCGACGGCCAGCAACTCGGCAAGCCGGCCGAGATCGTCGCCGCCATCGTCGCCTTCGCCATTGTCGGCAAGGCCAGCGATTGGCTGATCGCGCTCGCCACAGCACCTTTCCTGCGCTGGGAAGATGTGGTGCGGCAGGATTAGATATTACGATGCTGGTCCTTGAACGCGTCGGCAAAACCTATCCTAACGGCGTGCATGCGCTCGGCGGCGTGTCGCTCAATGTCGATCCGGGCGAAATCGTCGCCGTCATCGGTGGCTCGGGCTGCGGAAAATCGACGCTGCTGCGCGCCATCGGCGGGCTCGATCCGGCCAGCGAAGGCGCGGTCATGCTCGACGGCGAACGCGTCACCGCGCCGCACGAGAAGATCGGCATCATCTTTCAGGAGCCGCGGCTTCTGCCGTGGCTGAAAGTCGCCGACAATGTCGGCTTCGGCTTGCGCCAACGGCCGAAGCCGGAACGGACGCAGCGCGTCACCGCGGCGCTCAAGCGCGTCGGGCTCACCGAAAAGGCCGCCATGTGGCCGCGCGAATTGTCCGGCGGCCAAGCGCAGCGCGTCGCCATCGCACGCGCGCTGGTGCCGCGGCCGGAAGTTCTGTTGCTCGACGAGCCGTTCTCGGCGCTCGATGCTTTCACCCGCGCCGATTTGCAGGATCATCTGCTCGATCTGTGGGCCGACGCCACGCCGACTTTGATCCTGGTGACGCATGACGTCGACGAGGCCATCGTGCTCGCCAACCGCGTCATGGTGATGTGCCCGCGCCCCGGCCGCATCTTCGAGGAGATCGCCGTCGATCTGCCGCGGCCGCGCGACCGGCAATCCGCCGCTTTCGATTTCGTCAAACGCCGCGTCCTCACCGCGCTCGACCGTTCGCTTGCGCGTACCGTGACCGATGCTGCCGGCGAGCCCAAAGCCGAAGCCGGCGCGGCGATGTGGTGGTAAATTCCAGCTTATGCCGGTCTGTAGCCTCGTCATGCCTCGGGACAAGCCCGGCCATGACGGCATAGTGGGAGTGAGCAATATGGACGCCGCGGGGCTGCGGGCGCTGCAAGCGCCGATCAAGGAGCGCTATAAGACCGACCCTAAGGCCGGCTTCATCACGCTCAGGGCCACGGGCACGCTCGACGACACCAATATCGCCTGCAAGGTCGAGACCGGCCGCGCGCTCGCGGTCGCGGGGCTCCATCCGGCGACCGGCGGTTCGGGCATGGAATTGTGTTCGGGCGACATGCTGCTCGAGGCCCTGGTCGCCTGCGCCGGCGTGACGCTGAAGGCCGTCGCCACCGCGATCGAAATTCCGCTCAAGTCCGGCATGGTGTCGGCGGAAGGCGATCTCGATTTCCGCGGCACGCTCGGCGTCGTCAAGGAGGCGCCGGTCGGCTTTGCGCAAATCCGTTTGCGTTTCGATGTCGATACCGATGCGCCGCAGGATAAGCTCGATCAGCTCCTCAAACTCACCGAGCGCTATTGCGTCGTCTACCAGACGATCAAAAGCGGGCCGCCGGTCGCGGTGACGATGCAGCGAACGTGACGGCGATGACCGGCGTCACCGCGCTCGATCATCTGCTCTTGGCCATGCCGCGCGGCAAGGAAGCTGAAGCGCGCGCCTTCTACGGCGACCTTCTCGGCCTTGCCGAACTGAAGAAGCCGCCGAATCTCGAAGTGCGCGGCGGCGTCTGGTTCAAACTCGGCGCGCAGCAGCTCCATCTCGGCGTCGAAAAGGATTTCCGCCCAGCGCTTAAGGCGCATCCGGCGTTTCTGGTGAACGATCTTGGCGGCTTGCGCGCGCGCCTGCAGCAGCACGGCTATGCGCCCTATGAGGACGAGCCGCTTGAAGGCTATGCGCGCTTCTACGTCGCCGACCCGTTCGGCAACCGGCTCGAGCTTCTGGAGCCCGTAGCCCGGTAATGTCCCCGGAACTCATATTCTGGTACGGCCTGGCGCTGAAAATGGTGCTGACGGCGATTGTCGTCGTCATCACCTCGGTCGCGGTCGAGCGCACCGGGCCGTTCATCGGCGCGCTGATCGCGGCGCTGCCGACGGCGGCCGGCGCGGCTTATGTGATCCTCGCCATCGAGCATCCGCCGAGCTTCATCGCCACCAGCGCCATCGGCAGCCTCGCCACCAGCGCCGCGGTCTCGATCTTCTCCGCCGTTTACATCATTTTGGCGCAGCGCCGCGGGCTGATGCTCAGTCTTGGCACTGCGCTCGCCGTCTGGTTCGCCGTCACTGCCGTCTTTCGCTTGATCGACTGGACGCCGCTGAGTGCCGCACTGCTCAATGCCGTTGTGTTCGGCATAACCATTCCCCTGAGTTGGCGCTATCGCGCGTCCGGGCCGCCGAAGAAATTCCTGCGCACGCGCTATGATATTCCGCTCCGCGCCATCGCTGCCGCGATCGTTGTCGCCGTCGTCACCACGGCGAGCCATCGCATCGGCTCGTTCGCCTCCGGCATGTTCGCCGTGTTCCCCATCGTCATGTGCAGTTCGATTGTCATCTTGCATCCGCGCGTCGGCGGCAAGGCGACCGCCAGTATGTTGGCGCATGCGCAGATCGCCCTGGTCGGGCTCTCACTCAGCTTTTTCGCCGTGCACTATATCGCCGTGCCGCTCGGCTCGTGGTGGGCGTTCGCCATCGGCCTATCCATCTGTATCGCCTGGTGTGGGATGTTGTTGGTGGTGCGGCTGCGGACGACGAAGCGCGCCGCGTTAAAAACTACGGTTTCGGAAGCCGCGCCTTGAGTGCATAAAGCGCTTCGAGCGCCTCGCGCGGCGACATTTCGTCAGGATGAAGCGCGTTGAGCGCTTCGAGCAAAGCCGTCAGTGCCGCGTCGGCTTGCGGCGCCGGTGCAGAGCCTTGGCGCGCGGCAGCAAACAGCGGCAGATCGTCGATCAACCGCCGCGTCGGCGAGGTGCGGTCCTCGGCCTCGATCTGCGCCAGCACGATCTTGGCGCGCTCGATCACGCTCGGGGGGAGGCCGGCAAGTTTCGCCACTTGGATGCCGTAGGAGCGGTCGGCGGCGCCGGGGACGACTTCGTGCAGGAACACGACGTCGCCCTGCCATTCCTTCACCCGCATCGTGGCATTGTGCAGCCGGGGCAGTTTTGCGGCGAGCGCTGTCATTTCATGAAAGTGCGTCGCGAACAGCGCGCGGCAGCGATTGTTCTCGTGCAGGTGTTCGATGGTGGCCCAGGCGATGGAGAGCCCGTCGAAGGTCGCCGTGCCGCGGCCGATTTCGTCGAGAATGACAAGCGCGCGCTCGCCGGCCTGATTGAGGATGGCCGCGGTCTCGACCATCTCGACCATGAAGGTCGAATGCCCGCGCGCCAGATCGTCGGCGGCGCCGACGCGCGAGAACAGCCGATCGACCACGCCGATATGGGTGGCTTTTGCTGGGACGAAACTTCCCATCTGCGCCAAGACGGCGATCAGCGCGTTCTGGCGCAGGAAGGTGGATTTGCCCGCCATGTTCGGGCCGGTGATCAGCCAGATACGGCCCGCCGCCTTCGCCGCCGCGTCTTGCGGCGGCGACAGATCGCAGTCGTTGGCGACAAAGGGCCCGCCGTCAGTGGCGAGCGCTTGTTCGACGACCGGATGGCGGCCGCCAATGATGGCGAAGGCCAAGCTGTTGTCGACCTCGGGGCGCACGTAATCGCGTTCGACCGCGAGCGCGGCGAGCGCAGTCGCGACATCGAGCATCGCCAGCGCGCCGGCCGCCTCTTTAATGTCGGCGCTGGCCGCGGCGACTGATGCAGCAAGCCGGTCAAAGACTTCGAGTTCGAGTGCCAGCGCGCGCTCGGCGGCGGTGGCGATCTTGGACTCCAGTTCGCCGAGCTCGGTGGTGGTGAAGCGCACCTGGCCGGCGGTGGTCTGGCGGTGAATGAAGGTTACGTTGAGCGGCGCGGCCAGAAGCTTTTCGCCATGCTGCGCGGACACATCGACGAAATAACCGAGCACGTTGTTGTGCCGGATCTTCAGGGCGCGGACGCCGGTCGTCTCGGCGTACTTCACCTGCAGCGCGGCGATGACGCGGCGGGATTCGTCACGCAGCGCTCGGGCCTCGTCGAGCGCCGGCAGATAGCCGGCACGCACGAAGCCGCCGTCGCGGCGGTACGCCGGCAATTCGTCGGCCAGTGCATTAGCAAGCTCAGTGGTGATGGCCGCGTCAGGCCGCCGCAGCGCTTCAATGGCTTGCGCAATCTCGCGCGGACGATCCGCCATTCCTGCAAGCCGCGCGGCAAATTCTGTTGCCGCCAAGATTCCGTCGCGGATCGCGGCGAGATCGCGCGGGCCGCCGCGGGTGACGACGATGCGCGCCAGAGCGCGGGCCAGATCGGGCACCGCTTTGAACCGCGCGCGCAAATCCGACCGCGCCGCGCTGTCGCCGAGAAATGCGCCGACCGTATCGAGCCGATGCGCGATCTCCGCCGGATCGGTCAGCGGCGCCGCGAGCCGCTGCGCCAGGAGCCGCGCCCCGGCCGAGGTCAGGGTGCGGTCGATGGCGGCAAGCAGCGAACCGCGCCGTTCGCCGCCGATGGTGCGGATCAGTTCGAGATTGCCGCGCGTCGCCTGGTCGATGGCGAGCGTGGCGCCGGCCGCTTCGCGCGCCGGCGGCGACAGCGGCGGCCGTTTGCCGAGTTGCGTGCGCTCGATATAGGTCACTG
>CAWEMR010000024.1:0-334512 GCA_963810085.1 uncultured Alphaproteobacteria bacterium
GTTGATGCCGTCGGCGATGAGATCATGAATGGCCGGCATGCCTTCGGGCGTCGCCGGGACCTTGATCATCAGATTTTTGCGATCGATGGCGTGCCACAACCGCCTGGCTTCGGCGATGGTGCCTTCGGTGTCTTTCGCCAGATAGGGCGAGACTTCGATGCTGACAAAGCCGTCGGCGCCTTTTGTGGTGTCGAATACCGGACGAAGCACGTCGGTCGCGTGCTGAATATCTTCGACCGCAAGCTGCTCGAAGATTTCGCCGGCCGGGCGATCCTTTTTTTTCAGGATTCGCGCGACGGCATCGTCGTATTCGTCGGTGTGGCCGATGGCGTGTTCGAAGATCGAGGGGTTCGATGTCACGCCGCGCAGGCCGTCGTCGTCGGCGAGCTTCTTGAGGCCGCCCTTGGCGACAAAGCCGCGCGAGAGAAAATCGAGCCAAACGGCCTGGCCGTGGTCTTGCAGCGATTTCAAAGCGTTCATTGGCTATTTCCTTGCAATCCGCTGTTTGGCAATTTGCTCTTTGGCGGCCTGCAATATCTTATCAGGAACGAAGCCGAATTTTTTCATTAAAGCTGTGCCGGGGCCGAACCGCCGAATGTGTGCATGCCGATGGTAATCCCGGACGGCCCGGCATAGCGATCCCAGCCGATGACCGCGCCGGCTTCGACCGTGACCCGCGCCGTGATATCGGGCGGCAACACGTCGTGACGGTAGGTCTCGTTCTGCCGTTCGAACAATTCCCAGCTCGGCATGCTGACGACGCGGGCCGGAATTCTCTCGGCCTTGAGTTTTTCATAGACGTCGATGCAAAGCTGCACTTCGCTGCCGGTGCCGATGAGGATGACTTGCGGAGCGCCGTGGCCGCGTCGGCCATCACATAAGCGCCGCGCGCAAGGCCTGATGCCGGCGCGTAGCGGGCGCGGTCGAATATCGGGAGCTTCTGCCGGCTGAGCACCAGGCAGGCCGGCTCCTTTTTCAAGCGCGAGAATGACCTTGTAGGCTTCGGTCACTTCGTTTGCGTCGGCCGGCCGCAGCACGATCAGATTGGGAATGGCGCGAAGGCCCGAAAAGCTGTTCGATCGGCTGATGCGTCGGCCCGTCTTCACCAAGGCCGATCGAAGTCGTGGGTGAAGACGTGGAAGACCGGCAATTCCATCAATGCGGCAAGCCGGATCGACGGCTTCATGTAGTCGCTGAAGATCAGAAACGTCGATCCGAAGGCGCGGAGCTTGCACAGCGACGAGGCCGTTGACGATGGCGCCCATGGCGTGTTCGCGCACGCCGAAATGCATGATGCGGCCGCCGGGGTATCCGCTTCGAGCGAGCCCGCGCCGTCGAATGCCGTTTTCGTCGAGGGCGAAAGGTCGCCCGCGCCGCCGATGAGCCAGGGAATGGTCTTGGCGATCTGGGTTGAGGACCTTGCCGGAGGCGTCCCGGGTCGCGATGCCTTTTTCGTCCGCGGGAAATGCCGGCAGACCAGCATCCCATTCCGGCGGCAAGTCACCGGCCAGCAGCGTTTCGATCTCGCGGCCGCTTTGCGGATGTTCGCTCTTGTAGGTCGCAAACATCTTCGTCCAATCGTCGCGCAGCTGACGTCCGCGCCGGCCGATGCCGTCGCGGAAGCGGTCATAAACCCCGTCCGGAACGAGAAATTGCGCATCCTCCGGCCAGCCGTAGAAGCGCTTGGCAAGGCGCACTTCGTCTTCGCCGAGCGGATCGCTGTGCGCGGCGGCGGTGTTCTGCTTATGCGGCGCGCCATAGCCGATGATACTGTCGACGATGATGAGGGTGGGCCGGTCTTTCGTATCGTGAAACGCTTGCAGCGCGCGCGGCGACCGCCGCGCGATCGTTGGCGTCGCGGACGCGCAGGACTTTCCAGCGGTAGCCCTTGAAGCGGCCCTCGACGTCCTCGCTGAAGGCGAGATCGGTGTGGCCTTCGATGGTGACGGTATTGTTGTCGTAGATCCAGCACAGGTTGGACAGTCCGAGATGTCCGGCAAGCGATGCCGCTTCGCTGGCGACGCCTTCCATCAGATCGCCGTCGCTGCAGATCGCGTAGACATCGAAGTCGAAAACAGCGAAATCGCGGCTGGTTGTAGCGCGCGCCGAGCCAGCGCGAGGCGATCGCCATGCCGACGCTGTTGCCGCAGCCCTGGCCGAGCGGTCCGGTCGTGGTTTCGACGCCCGTCGTGCGTTCGAATTCCGGGTGACCGGGCGTCATGCTGTCGAGCTGGCGGAAATTCTTGATGTCGTCGAGGCTCACCGACGGCTTGTCGGTGAAGCGGCCGTCTTCGACGCGGCGCACGCCGGCGAGATGCAGGAGCGCGTAGAGCAGCATCGAGGCATGGCCGTTGGACAGCACGAAACGGTCGCGGTTCGGCCACAGCGGGTCGGCGGGATCGTAGCGCAGAAAATCCTGCCACAGCGTGTAGGCGACAGGCGCGAGTCCCATCGGCGTGCCGGCGTGACCGGATTGCGCCTTCTGCACCGCGTCGATCGCGAGCGTCCGGATCGTGTCGATGCAGGCTCTCGCTATGTCGTTATCCGGCTCGCCGGCGCCCTGCGGGCGCCGATGCGTGAAGGCGGCTTGGCTTGTCATATTCGCGAGCGCTCGAGCGCGCATGCAAAAGCCCCCAATCGGGAAACAACTGAGGGCGAAGCCTGTTCCAATGAACGTGCGGGGAATCGCGGCTGGGGAGTTTAGCGCCGAAACCTACGGATTTCACCCGGTAGGCGCGCATGAAAGTGCGTACCGCAATAGCCACGACATATTTAATCGCATCGGCTTGAGGCGCGTCGCTGAAATTGAACAGCACCGGCTTGAACAGCGTCGACTTGCAGGAGTCGAGGAATTGCGCCGCCGCAACCCTGCAATCGTCGACCGCGAGCACACCGGCTTCGTTCTGTGCCTGAATATAGTCGGCAAGCTTGGCGATGCCGACGGCGGGGCCGGTCTCGTAAAACACCCGGCCGATCTCGGGCATGCGGTCGGCGATGGCGGCGACCGTACGCAGCGCCGAGGCTTTCTCGGCCGTGCATAGAAATCCGACATAGGCATTGCCCAGGCGCGGGAGCACGGCTTCGACGTCGTGATTGCCGTGGTCGAGATCGAAAGCGCCTTCGGCGTGGACAAGGCATTCCTCGTGGACGATGGCCTCGAACAGCTGCTCCTTGTTCTCGAAGTAGACGTAGAGCGTGCCCTTTGAGACGCCCGCAGCGCGCGCGATATCGCTCATGCTGGCGGCGTCGAAGCCGCGCGCCAGGAAGATCGCACGCGCACCCTCGACGATCTGGCGGCGTTTGGCGCTGTCGTCAGCGGCGTTGGGGGCCGTCTTTAGCGAGCCTGGGCGTTCATATTAAGCTCCCGCGCACCGCGAAGCAGATTAATTAGCTTCGCCAATGCTTTAGCACAAGACCCTTAATTTTTATTGACCGAACGGTTCGGTCATATTGACTTGCCGAACCTCGCCTCATATAAACTGACCGAACCGTTCGGTCAATGACCGCTTGGTCAACGAAAGTCCGGCAGGGGTCAATGTGGAGCGCGCCATGTATCGCGACCAGAATTCATACCGCAGTCAAAACTCATACCGAGGGGCAAGATCCGGCTCGAAACCAAAGCACGGATCGGGGACAGGACTCAGAGACGGAGGCCCATCTGCCGGCGCTGGTGGAGAACCAGCGCGCGACGCCAGCTCATTACGGTTGAGCCGTTGACCGCGGAGACCGACGACGATTTCGAACCGGTGGCGCGGCGGGTGTCGCTGTGGCCGGCTTTCGACCGGCGCGCGCTGATCGGCGTGGCGGCCGCCATTGCCATCCTAGCGGCGGGCGGGCTCGGCGCGCATTGGTGGATCTCCGGCCGCTATATGGTTTCGACCGACGACGCCTATGTGCGGCGCCCACAACACGACGCTCGGCGTCGAAGATTTCCGGTTACGTCGCCAGCATTCCGATCGACGACAATGCCCCTGTCCATGCCGGCGACGTGATCGCCACGATCGACGACGGCGACTACCAGCTCGCGGCGGACGCGGCGCGCGAAAAGGTCGCGACCCAACAGGCGACCGTCGACCGGATCGGCCGCCAGGTCGTCGCGCAAGCGGCCAATGTCGATCAGGCCAAGGCGCAGATGCTTTCGGCGCAGGCCGAAGCCGAGAAGACGCAGCTCGAATTCGACCGCCAGCAGGCGCTTGCGGTGCAGAGATATGCCAGCCAGCAGACGCTCGAACAGGCGAAGGCCAGTCGCGACCAGGCGGCCGCCGCGGTCCAGAGCGCGCAAGGCGATCATCGACGCGGCCGAAGCCAATCTCGACGTGCTCAAGGCGCAGCAGCAGGAAGCCGCGCACACGCTCGACGAATTACGGACCGCGCAGGCCAAGGCCGAGCGCGATCTGTCGTTCACCGTCATCCGCGCGCCGGTCGACGGCGTGTTCAGCAATCGCGCGGTGCAGACCGGCGACTATGTGCAGACCGGGCAGCGCGTCGCGAGCCTCGTGCCGCTCGACGACGTCTATGTCGACGCCAACTTCAAGGAGACGCAGCTGGCGCGGCTCCAGCCCGGGCCAGCCGGTTTCGATCAGCGTCGATGCGCTGCCCGACCACGACATCAACGGCACGGTCGCAGCCTCTCGCCGGCCTCGGGCTCGGTGTTCTCGCTGCTGCCGCCCGACAACGCGACCGGCAATTTCACCAAGATCGTGCAGCGGCTGCCGGTGCGCATCGAAGTGCCGGCGGGCGTCGCCGCGCAGCGCGTGCTGCGGCCCGGCATGTCGGTCGTGGTCAGCGTCAACACCAAGCCGGCGCCGGTCGCGACGCCGGCTGACCTCGCCGGCAAAGCCGCCGAGGCGTGCCCGATGTGCAGTCGACCGCAATAAGCGGAGCACGTGCCGTGACCTCGATCGCCGCCACGCTTCCATCCCGCAGAGTCGGCCGCGTCCGGCGCACAGCCGCGCGCGGCGCTCGAGCCGATCCCGCCGCGCCGGCTCGTTCGCCTTTCTCGCCATGTGCTTCGGCATGTTCATGGCGTTTCTGGACATCCAGATCGTGTCGGCCTCGCTTACCGACATTCAGGCCGGCCTGTCGGCCTCGGCCGACGAAATTCCCTGGGTGCAGACCGCCTATCTGATCGCCGAAGTCGATCGCCATCCCGCTGTCGGGCTTTCTGTCGCGCGCGATCGGCACGCGCATCCTGTTCGCGCTTTCAGCCGCCGGCTTCACCATCGCCAGCGTGATGTGCGGCACCAGCTCCTCGATCGACAGCATGATCGTGTGGCGCGCCATCCAAGGCTTTATCGGCGGCGGCATGGTGCCGACCGTGTTCGCGACGGCCTATCTGATCTTTCCAGGGCCCCGGCAGAAACTGGTCGCGCCGGTCGTCGGCCTGATCGCGACCTTGGCGCCGACCATCGGCCCGACCATCGGCGGCTATCTCACCGATGCCTATTCGTGGCACTGGCTGTTCTTCATCAATGTCGTGCCCGGCATCATCGTCACGATCGCGACCTATCTGCTGGTCGATTTCGACAAGCCGGATTTTGCGCTGCTCGAAGAATTTCGATTGGTACGGGCCTGATCAGCATGGCCGGCTTCCTCGGCGCGCTGGAATATGTGCTCGAGGAAGGTCCGCGCTACGAGTGGTTCGACGACGACACGATCTTTGTCGTCGCCATCGTCTCGGCGCTGTCGGCGGTGGCGTTCTTCGCCCGCGTGCTGACGGCGCGGGTGCCGATCGTCGATCTGCGCGCCTTCGCCAACCGCAATTTCGCGGTCGGCAGCCTGTTCTCCTTCGTGCTCGGCATCGGACTTTACGGCCTGACCTATCTTTACCCGGTCTATCTGGCGCAAGTGCGCGGCTATGACGCGCTGATGATCGGCGAGACCATGTTCGTCTCCGGCGCCGTGATGTTCTCACCGCGCCGATTGCCGGCCAGCTCGACGAGCGGCTCGATCCGCGCTTCATCCTGGTGGCGGGCTTCGTGTTCTTCGCCATCGGCACCTGGCAGATGACCTACCTCACTTCGGACTGGGATTTCTGGGAACTGCTGTGGCCGCAGGTGTTCCGCGGCGTCGGGCTGATGTTCGCGATCATCCCGGTGACCAATACCGCGCTCGGGCACGCTGCCGCCCGACCGCGTGAAGAACGCCTCGGGTCTGTTCAATCTGATGCGCAATCTCGGCGGCGCCATCGGGCTTGCCGCGATCAATACCTGGTTCAACGACCGGATGGATCTGCATCTCGCGCGGCTGCACGAGGCGGTCAATCCGGCAAACGTCGCGGCGACCGAACGGCTCGCCAAATTTGCCGAGCGCTTCCAAGGCTCCGATGCGCATTCGCAAGCGCTCGCCAAGATGATGAGCATGGTGCGATTGCAGGCCGCGGTCCTGAGCTACGCCGACGTGTTCCTGATGCTCACGATACTGTTCCTCGCACTTGCCGCGTTCGGGCTCCTGATGAAGCGGCCGCAGCCGCAAGCCGGCGCGGGGCACTAGCAGGGCACTGGCCTTGGCTGGCTTTGGCCTGAAAACGCGCTAGCATCCCGCGCATGCGCAGAGAAGCAGACACGGGCCGTGGCACACGGGACGCGCGATGGTGTACGGCGCGGTCATCGGCGCCGCGGCGGCGGCGTTCAAATTGTTCGCACCGTGGAGCGGGCCGCACTCACCGGCCGTTATCGTCGAAGGAACTTGTCGGCGCGGCGCTTGCTTTCGCGTTGCTCTGCGGTCTTGCCGCGGCGTTGCGCAATTTCATCGCGCGGCGGCTGATCTGGCCGGAAATTCAGTAGCATGCCAATAAAACGGGGCGGCTCATGAGCCGCCCCGCCGTCGTTAATGGGCTCTTGTCAGATCTGCGCGATGTCGCGATCCTTCGTTTCGGGCAGGAAGATCAGCGCGACGACGAAGCTCATCGCACGCAATCGCGATCGGATACCACAGACCCGAATAGATGTTCCCGGTGGCCGCCACGATGGCGAACACCGTTGCCGGCAGGAAGCCGCCGAACCAGCCGTTGCCGATGTGATAGGGCAGCGACACGCCGCTATAGCGGATGCGGGTCGGGAACATCTCCACCAGCCACGCCGCGATCGGGCCATAGACCATGGTCACGTAGACGACCAGGATCACAAGCAGCAGCACCGTCATCGGGTAGTTGATGTCCGCCGGATCGGCGCTCGCCGGATAGCCGTGGGTCTTCACCGCCGCGGCGATAGTCTTCGCCAAGTCGGGCGTGTCGGCGGTGATAGTCTGAGCGCCGATCTGCACGCTCGCCTTGGTGCCCGCGGGCGCCGCGATGTTGTTGTAGTTCACCGACAGACCTACCAGCGCCGATTTGATGTTGTCGCATCCGGTGGTGAACTTCTCGGTGCCCGTCGCCTTGAACTGGAACGAGCATTCAGCCGGATCGGAAGTGACCGTCACCGGCGCATTGGCCAGTGCCGCTTCCAGTTTCGGATTGGCGAAGTGCGTGATGCCCTGGAAGATGTAGAAGTAGGTCACGGCCGCAAGCGCAAAACCCGCGAGCATGATCGGCTTGCGCCCGATCCGGTCCGACAGAGCGCCGAACAGGATGAAGCACGGCGTGCCGATCAGAAGCGCGATCGCGAGCATGATCTGCGCATTGACACCCGGCACTTTCAGGGTCTGCGTCAGGAAGAACAGCGCGTAGAACTGCCCGCCATACCAGACGACAGCTTCACCGGCCGTGGCGCCGAACAGGGCCAGGATCGCGATCTTGAGGTTCGACCATTGGCCGAACGCTTCCGTCAGCGGCCGCTTGGATTGCTTGCCTTCGTCGACCATGCTGCTGGAACAGCGGCGATTCGTTGAGCTTCAGCCGGATCCAGATCGACACCACGAGCAGGACAGCGGAGAGCAGGAACGGGATGCGCCAGCCCCAGTCGCCGAAGGCGGCTTCGCCCATCGCGGTGCGGATGCCGAGGATCAGCAGCAGCGCCATGAACAGGCCGAGCGTGGCGGTCGTCTGAATCCACGACGTGTAATAGCCGCGCTTGTTCGCGGGGGCGTGCTCAGCGACATAGATCGCCGCGCCGCCATATTCACCGCCGAGTGCGAGGCCTTGGACCAGGCGCAGCGCGATCAGCACGATCGGTGCGAAAATTCCCCAGGTCGCAAAGCCCGGCAGCACGCCGATGAAGAACGTGCCGATACCCATCAGGCTCATGGTGATGAGGAAGGTGTATTTGCGGCCGATCATGTCGCCGAACCGGCCGAAGATCAGCGCGCCGAATGGGCGCACCGCGAAGCCGGCGGCGAAGGCGAGCAGCGCAAAGATGAAGCCGACATTCGCCGGCACGTTGGAGAAGAAGTATTTCGCGAGAAATACGCCGAGCGTGCCGTAGATGTAGAAGTCGTACCACTCGAAAACGGTGCCGAGCGAAGAAGCGAAAATGACGAGCCGTTCTTCGCTCGTCATGCCGCCTGTACGCGGCGCATTGATTGCCATCGTGGTCATGGGTGACTTCCCCCAATTGTTTTCTTCGGGCTGCAACATGCGTGGAGTCGTCGGGACGCCAAGCTGCCCGTCACAGACGTTAAACGGGGGCCGCCGCGCTGTCTGTCCGCCAGACGTCGTAGTCAAAAGTCGTGGATGACGGGGAGGGTGCCGAGTTCTCGGCAACCGGCTTGGCCGCGGCTGCCGGGCAGGTCGCGATTTCGCGGCCGGCCGGCAGCGCGCAGGTAGTAAGCGGTTAATGTTACTAAATAATTCAGTATCGCAAATGGCCTGATTTAAACGAATTCGCGCAGCGGCCTCCGTAGTCTGCCCAGGCTTAATGGCTATGGCTTCATGCTACCACGGCCGTCATTTGCCAATGGTTTTGTGCCGCTACGGGTCCCGATGCGTGTTTTGGTGCAGCCTTATTGCTCGCGATAACCGCTTCGCCTGCTTTTGCGCAGCGCGAGCCGGAAATCGTTATTCCCGGCAAGGCGGGAGTACCCGTCTATCATCAACGGCATCGATGCATCGTAGGGCATCGTCGAGGGCGAATACGGCCTCGATCGGCCCGGCCTCGTGGCGCCGACGGTGATCTACCGGCCGCTCCTGATTCAGCTATCCGCAGCCCGGCCGCGTCCCCATTCTTTCCAAAAGACAACAAGCGCCCCGGCTACGGCCGGTTGGAGATCATTCCGCCGGCCAATCGTCCAGTTGCCGCCGCCGGCGCCGACCTACTATCGCAGCTGGTCGATCGAGCTTCAGGGCCGGTGACCGAATACGCGCCTTAACGATCGGGCCGTCGGCTGTCGCACCGATGCCGAACATCGACGTGGGTGTCGGTTGGGGCGGCGGTCACCGCTGGCGGGCGCGCGACCATCAAACGGTCCAGCGATCGCACGGTCCGAAGGGTCGGTAACATTTTGTCCGGCAGGCCGCGTAACGGCCTGCCCCATCGGCCTCCTCGCGGGGGCACGAGCCGGAAGATAAGGGGAGTAACATGTCGTTCCACCGCGTTGTCTTTGTGGCTCTGGCCACATTGTTCACGATCGGCATGACGTCGCTCAGCTGCGCCCGAATCGGCTATTCGGCTCCGGTCGGTTAGCCCGGCGGTTACGGCGGATACGGCGGCGGCTCGGCGGTTGCGGCGGCTGCGGCGCGCCGACGGCGGCCGTGGTCTATGCCGTGCCGGTCGCGCCGGCTCCGATCGCCGTCAGCACTGTTGTCGCGCCGTGGGGCGGCACGTGTTGCAGGTATAACGGCGGCGGTAATTGCGGCATCGGTCGCCAACTGGGGCAAATGCGGCGGCTGCGTCGCCGTGGAACGTGGTCCGGCGGTTGCGGCGGCGGTTGGGGCGGCGGTGGTTGGGGTGGTGGTGGTTGGGGTGGTGGCTGGACCCGGCCGCTGCAACAGTTGCGGTTGCAACAATTGCGGTCGCGTCGCCGCATTTATGTGGTCAATCAGGGTCCGGTCTATTCCGGCCCGGGCCTGATGCAGCCTTACGCCACCTATTCGCCTGATACGGCTTACGCGCCTGCGTCCAACTATCCCTATGTTCCCGGGATATGGCTACGGCCCGGCGCCGGTGTCGCCGCCGTATTACGGTCACCTCCATACTATCGCCCGCACTACGCTTATCGTGCGCCGATGTATATGCCATCCGCGCTATTACGGCGCGGGCCCTATCGCGGCTATGGCCGTCATATGGGCTACCAGAGCTTCGCTGCAGCGATCAATCGGCAAAGGCCCGCACGTCGCGGGCCTTTGTTTTTTCCAAGTGCGATCTGAAAGGGCCGCGGTTCAGCATCGTTAAACGGTGGCGCGCGAGGCAATGTAAAGCGCGAGCGCCGCGGCGTTCGACACATTGAGGCTCTTGATCGCGCCGGGAAGATCGAGCCGCGCAAGGCGATCGCAAGTCTCGCCGGTCAAATGCCGCAGTCCTTTGCCTTCGGCGCCGAGCACCAGCGCCAGCGGCGCATGAAAGCTTCATCGCTGAGAGATCGTCCGGCGCGCTCGAGTCGAGTCCGACGGTGAGAAAGCCGCGCTCCTTCAATCCGGCGAGCGCGCGCGCGAGATTTTGCACGATGACGATCGGCACCAGTTCGAGCGCGCCGGAGGCCGACTTGGCGAGGACGCCGGTCGCTTCCGGACTGTGGCGCGCAGTGGTGACGATGGCCGCGACGGCGAAGGCTGCGGCGGTGCGCATGATCGCTCCCACATTGTGCGGATCGGTGATCTGGTCGAGCACGAGCACGATGCCGGACGGGTCCATAGTCCTCGATGCCGGGCGAGGGCAGCGGATCGGCTTCGGCGAGGAGCCCCTGATGCACCGCGTCAGGCGTCAGCCGCGCCGCGATCGCATCCGGCCGCACCATTTCCGGCGTGATGCGCAACGTGATGCCGTCCTCGGCGAGACGCCGCAATGCGTTCTCGGTCGCCAACAGCCGCCGGATGTGGCGCGCCGGATTGGCCAGCGCCGCCGTCACCGTGTGCCAGCCGTAGAGGATCACGTCGGTTGACGCGTCGCCCTGCCGCTCGCGCGGCGCAGGACGACGGCCGCGATAGGGTCCGCCCGGCTTGCCGTGCGGCTTGCCATAAGGCTTGCCAGGAGGCTTACCAGGTCGCTTGCCCTGCCATTTCCCTTCGCGCATGGCCGCTTCTGTCACGCGATTGGGGCCATGGCAATTCGCCCCTTCGGGTCACTGGCAATTGCGGCCCAATCCTTTCGATTGACTAGTTTTGATGCGCCAACCATATAGCGCCCTCGGCCGGGGCCGGCCGGACCCTGGTCGATGCCGGCTTCACGGTCTGGTTGCCGGGGGAGTGTCCCGAGTGGCAAAGGGGGCGGACTGTAAATCCGCTGGCTTACGCCTTCGTAGGTTCAGAGTCCTACCTCCCCCACCAACGGAAAAATATGGCTTTGATTTGTCGGCGTTTTCGGCGTTCATGCCCTCCACGGTAAGGGCATAGAACCCGGGCTTTCGTTGCGATTGCGTTCCCGCCAAGAGACGTACAGCAGACTTTCCAGAAGCCCGGCGTCCGATAGACGCTTCAATCACTGATGGCACGGTCGGACCATCCCATAGTGGCCATTCAGCCCGGTAGGCGACTTGTATCGACGTAGTTCTGTGTCACCTTTGTCTGAATTGGGGGCATGCCGTGGGACTGCGGATTTTCACATGCGCAATCGCTGTTCTAATCGTCTGCGGTAACAAGGCCACCGCAGCGGAAATCAAGCTTCTCGCCGGCTCTGCGATAACGCCGGTCATGACCGAACTCATTCCTAAATTCGAACAATCGTCCGGACACAAAGTGCTTTCCGATCTCGACGGGGCGATCGGAGCCATGACCGATCGCATTAAAAAAGGCGAAGCGGCCGACGTGGCTATCGTCTCGGGAGCTCAGATCGATGCGTTGCTACGCGAAGGCAAGGTCATAGCGGGCAGTCGGGTCGACCTTGCAAAGGTCGGCGTCGGTGTGTTTGTGCGAAAGGGTGTTCCAAAGCCTGACATCGGTTCGGTCGAAGGCTTCAAACGAACCATGATGGCCGCGAAATCGATTGGCTACAACGACCCAGCCGCGGGAGCACCGGTCAGCCTTTATCTGATCGAGCTATTCGAACGCCTTGGCATTGCAGAGGAGATGAAAGCGAAGACTACCGTGTTCAAGCAGCGTTCGGAGCGCTTCGACGCTGTCGCCCGAGGTGATGTTGAGATTGGATTCAATCAAATCAGTGAAATAGTAGGCGTTCCGACCGTCGATCTTATTGGTCCATTGCCTGCGGCCATTCAGCGATACACGCTTTTCGCATCGGGGATTGTCGCGAGCGGGAAGGAACAAGACGCTGGTAGGGCCTTCGTATCGTACATCTCGTCACAGGAGGCCCACGTGATCTGGAAGGCGAAGGGGTTTGAGGCCCCCTGACGGATTCGCCTGATAGCCCCTCGCGTCACCTAGTGCGGCGCAATTGCACTGACGACCCACAGCACCCGCCGGCTGGATTATCCGAACAGCCAGGACCCGGGATTAACAATCGGTTTGTGCTCGGTGAGCAATAGCGATGCCCTTGACGATGCGGATTAGCGACCAGATGAGCCACCAAGCAAGAATTGGGATGCCGATCAGCGCCAGGCACAGCGGAGTGCCGATCGCGAGGTATGCCAGTCCGATCCAGAAGGTCCGGATCTGAAACCGGTAATGCGACCGCAGCACTGGGTCAGCATCGTCGACCTTCATGTATGCGATGATGACGCCAATCAGCGCCGAAATCGCGGTGAAATAACCCAGGCCGTAAAGCAGGTAGACACCGACGGCGAGGATATTGTTCGAGACGATGGGTCGCTCGGTTTCGTAATGAAGTGTCATGGCCGGCTCCGGGCTCTGCGAACACCCGTGGGTCGCCCCTGCCATAGCCCAGGTTCAACAAATCGTAGCGAGCGCCACCCTCTGTGATCTACGATCTCATCAAGTTTCTGCACGTCATTGGGGCAACAGTCATTCTCGGCACCGGCGCCGGCATCGCGTTCTTCATGCTGGCGGCGCATTTGAGCCGGGATGCTGCTTTCATCGCGCGCACCGCGGCTGTGGTTGTGGTGGCCGATTTTGTTTTTACGGCTACAGCGATCGCCATACAGCCCGTGACCGGTTATCTGCTCATGCGCGAGACCGCGACGCCCATCACCGAGGGCTGGCTGGTTGTTTCTCGTCATTCTTTATGCCGTCGCCGGCATATTTTGGCTGCCGGTAGTGTGGATGCAAACGCGAATGCGCGACCTTGCCGCTGCCGCGGCGTCCGCAGGCAAGCCGTTGCCAGGTGAATATCACCGGCTGTTCAGACTATGGTTTCTCTTCGGCTTTCCCGGATTTGGCTCGGTGCTGGCAATCCTGTGGCTCATGATCGGCAAGCCGGCGCTATGACGAAGATCAATTCACCCTCTTGAGCCAGCCGTCGTAGCTGACGATCAGGCCGGCAAGGGGATGACTGATTTTGACGTGAAAATTAAAACAGCCGTCCTCGACGGTTTCATAAGAATCCGAGCGCGGACAAAGCCACATCGGCAGCGGGATTCCGAAAACGCTCCATCGGCGCAAGACGAGCAAAAGGCGCTCGCCGTCGACGACGAGCGCCATGGCAAAGGTGAACGGGCCGAACCGCTCGCACAGCAATCTGTCCGATCGTCCACGGCCGGCAAATTGCCGGCTCTCGAAACGCTCGGAGCCGAAGCTCCTGATCCAGATTTCCTCGCCTGTTGAGGCATGAAATTCGACACGAACCGGAGTGTCGAGATTTGCTCGCGGAAAGCCGACGAAAGCCGCGGCAAGCGCGCGCCAGGAGATTGCTGCCGCGCTGCACGCGGGCGCGTCCCTCGGCAGCGGCGATGCTTTGCACGTCGTGCATGGCGCGGATTTGAGCCGGCAGCCTGTCGTAGGCGTCCCCCAGCACGCGTCGATAGAGCGGCTCAGCTCTTGTTCGCTGCGTCATCGCGGATGCCAGTATAAATGGTCCGGTTCGGCGAAAATCTTTTCGTAAGCATCGAGCTCGAGATCGCGCACCGCCGCGCGGGCTCCGGGCTGCGGCGCAGCTTCCGCCAAGGCGCTTGCGGACAATCGCCTCGACGGCCATGGAGGGAATGTATGGGCCGTCGTCGCCGTCAGCGAGCAGGTGCCAGGAGCGCTCTGATCGGCGATCCGGAAACGTTCGTGCCTTCGACTTCGACAAACATGCCGCCGCGATGTTCGCCCCAGCGCACGTGATTGGTGGCAAAATGAAACAACGGCGCCAGCGGCGACAGCGTCGGAATGAGCCGCAGGCGCACCAGCCAGGCGAGCGCGGCCAAAAAGCGATGCAGGGGCTCGGGGACCGGAGCCGCGCCCATCCAGATCTCGGTCGGCCTCCGGCCACAGCGGCGAAAGCGCGCGCAGATCCGGCACATCGACGAGCGAGAACATCCGCCGCGCCAAGGGAACGCGTCCCGGTGGCGCAACGGTGTAGTGAAGCTGTTCGGTGAATGGGTAGCCGGTGCAGAGCGCGCCATGGCGCGTTCGCTGAACGGGCTGGCCGGCATAACCAGCAATCGCGCGAATGACGTTCTCGCCGACGACGGCGTAAGGGGAGGGGGCGATGCCGCCGCGGATGGCGGTCACAGCCTTCATGCCGGCCGAGAGCCGGCGCACCGCGGCGGCGGTCAGGACGGGAAAGCTCGATACGCCGGAGAGAATATAAAGGCCTGCATCCCGCGCCCGCGTGTCGAACGCGCCGATCCCGGCGACGAAGTCCGATCCGTCCGCGAGATCGAGATAATTGACGCCCGCGCTCAGACACGCTTCGACCACACGGTAGCGGTGCTCGCCGTAATTCTGAAAAGGGCCGCTTGCATCGACCAGGATGTCCGGGCGGACAGCCGCCAATTGCTCGGCGAGGTCGCCGTCCCGGTCAAAGGCGACCGGTATCAGCTCGGCCTTGGCATTGGTTCGCGACTTGATGAAGGAGCCGCGCTTTGGCGATGGAGCGACCGCCGACGAAGCAATGTCAGCCGGGGTTCGTTTTCGAGCAATTCGACAAGGCGTCCGCCGAATATGCCGTATCCGCCGACGATGAGAACATTAAGTCTGGACGTCATGAAAGGAAGCGGTCCGCCTGTGATGGGTCCGGAACGTAGCAGGTCTGCTCGCGCTCCGAACCAGCGCAGGCGATTGCGTGCAACAAAATCGTAAAGCGCGTCGCGGAGCGGACGCGGACAGAGGCGGCAGAGCGACGCCAAGCCGCCACAGCTCCGCCCAATCCTTCGAAAATCCGGATGGCAGCCTCGGATCGGAAATAAGCGATGCCATTGTCGAGAAGGATATAGGTTTCGTAGTTGACCGGATCGAGACCGAAGTGCCGGTAGAGCGCCTCGCCGAGCGCGCTTTGCGCCGCCAGTAGCCGAAAGCGCGCGTCGCGATCCGCGCCGCAAAACAAATCGCGCGAAGGCCGGAGCACAAGCACGCACTTGCCGTCGAAGACAATGATCGGCCGGTCGTCGCGAAAGCGCGGCACTGCGGGGTCGGTGCGATACTCGAACGGCGCTGCGGTTCACCGCCATATAGGCGCAACATACCGGGTCTTGTTCGGTGAACAAAACGTATAGGCTTTTGCCGCAAGTTTATTGGCAATAAGTCACTGCAGCCGTGCAAATAAACGTTATTTTTAGTCTGTTATTTAAACTGATCTTAGACCCTCACCGGTATGTTGGCGGGATACGGCGGGAAACAGGGCCCGTTGGTTATAAACAAAATAGACTTGGGAAAGGCGTCAACATGAAAGCCGTCGCAAAGACGGTCGAGCCCGCCGATCGTGAGGCGCGCTTCGACCACATCCGTCCGCACTACCTCGAGGCTTTGACCTTGGTAGAGCGTCTCCACCGGCGTCTGCTCGACGTCATCAAGGACGAATTCGACCGCCGCGGCCGTGCCGACATCAATTCGGTGCAGGCGCTGCTGTTGTACAATATCGGCGACAAGGAGCTGACCGCGGGCGAGTTGCGCACGCGCGGTTATTACCTCGGCTCCAACGTCTCCTACAACCTCAAGAAGCTCGTCGAGATGGGCTTCCTCGATCACCAGCGCTCGCGGGTCGATCGCCGTTCGGTGCGCATCAAGCTCACGCAGAAGGGCATCGAGGTCCGTGACGCGGTGGACGCGCTTTATCAGAAGCACGTGCGCACGGTGGAGCAGGTCGGCGGCATCAATGCCGACGAGTTCAGCGTGCTCAACAAGGCGCTGCACCGCCTCGAGCGCTTCTGGACCGATCAGATCCTTTATCGTCTGTAAGACTGAAGCGACGCACGGTCCCACGCATCGGCGCTCCCCGCGGCAAAATCGGGGAGCCCGTTCGGGCTCTGCTCAACGGCTTCATTCGCCAAAAAATTCCCTCGTACTGGTGTACTTGAGCCCCGGCGTAAATGCCGGGCCTTTTTTGGATTCAGCTCACCAGCATTTGGATCAGCTTGCCCAACCAGGTCAGAACCGGGTACGGCGTAAAGATCTGAAGCAAGATCGCCGCTGCCAGAATAACGATCAGATAACTGATAAATCCGCGCAGCATCCGCTGCAGCAGCGGCGCGTAGGGCGGCTTATTGTCGGGCGGCCAGGCGAATGTCTCTTCCCATTTTTCCTGCGGAACATGGGCAGGCCTAATTCTCTCAAGCGGCATCCACGCCCGGTAAGCGGCAATGCCGCGCTCCCGTGCGATGGCGTTTCGGAGCCCAAACGCATTGCTCCAGCCCAGAAAGTCGACAACGAGCCCGATCGCAAGGCGGAGAAGAAAGACGATCAGCAGACCGACCAGGTAAACGTAGCCGATCATCAGACTTAGGGTGAGCCCCGATCTGGTGAAGGATTTCACCGCGAAGAGCTCCGAACACAGCTGGACGCTTGCCTCAACGAGCTTGTCCAAGCCATCGTATATTTTGCCGAAAGTCGAGTTGTCGTCAGCGGCCTGGAACACCAGAATGATGGCGAGTACGGCAGCGAACTGAAATAGCGGAAATCTCACGATGGTTCGGATCGGAGCAGCGAGCAATCTGATCATGCCCATGTTTTCGTGCTCATGTTTTCACGCTCATGTTTTCATGCCCATGTTCCCGGCCCGTGTTCGCAGGTGACTGCGCGCGGTGCGCGGCCGACGACCATATTGTCGTTGTGGGCGCACCTATCGAAAAAGTCTGACAGGAAGTGCAGCAGGGGTATATTACCGAGGTGCGGCGGGAACGAGTGTGGGGCGCGAAAGACGAGCGGCCATAAAACGGCCTAGCCGGCCAGCCATATCCCATGCAAGACGGGAAGGTAGCACGGCAGAGTAGGGCCTTTGGTTAGGCCTTTCTTCGTGCTAATTCGGCCGCGGGGGCGGCTTTGCGGATCGGCCGCGTTTCGGCCTTCGCGCTTTGGATAAAGCTCTCCATGAGCCAACTGCGAGATACGGACGTTTCGCGAAAGATCGCGCGGTGCGGGGAGCTTTTTTCCCGCCGGATGGTTTTGCGCGGCATTGCCGGCGCCGCGACCGCGACCGTCGCCGCTGGCAAAGCACTAGCCGAAGACCAGCCTCTCAATGCGCTGATGGGCGAGACCGACCACGGCGAATTCGGCCAGACTTTCGACCAAGCCTCGCGCACCATTCACATGCCCAAGGCGTCGGCCCCGACACTTTCGGCGGCGACCGCGGAAACGACGGCGCATGCCATAGAATCCTATAACGACATCGTGGCGCGCGGCGGCTGGCCCACCGTGCCGAAGGTCGACGTATTGCGGCTTGGCACGCGGCATCCGAGCGTGGTCGATCTGCGCGGGCGGCTTTCGGTGTCCGGCGATCTCGATCCGAGCGCAGTTGGCAACGATATTTACGATTCCTATGTCGAGGAGGCGGTGCGGCGGTTTCAGGCGCGCCACGGTCTCAATATCGACGGCATCGTGCGCGAGGCGACGCTCGGCGCCATGAACGTGCCGGCGACGACGCGGCGCGACCAGCTCAATGTCAATATCGAGCGGCTCAAGACGCTGTCCACCAATCTGGGGCCGCGCTACGTGGTCGCCAATATTCCGGCCGCCCGCGTCGAAGCGATCCAGAACGATGTCGTCGTGTCGCGCCACGCCGCCGTTGCCGGCAAGCCCGACCGGCCGTCGCCCGACATCAACAGCAAGATCGTCCAGATCAATTTCAATCCGTATTGGACGGTGCCGGCTTCGATCGTGCGCAAGGATCTCATTCCGAAAATGCAGGATCAGCCGGATTATCTCACCGACAACCACATCCGCATTCTCGACAGCCGGCAAAAGGAGCTGCAGCCGTCGGACATCAATTGGTACTCGGAGGATGCCACCAATTACACGTTCAAGCAGGATCCCGGGGCCAAGAACTCGCTCGGCACGATCCGCATCAATTTCCCGAGCGCCTATGGCGTCTATATGCACGACACGCCGTTGAAGAATTTGTTCGGCGACGACTTCCGTTTTCACTCCTCGGGCTGCATGCGGGTGCAGAACGTGCGCGAGCTCGTCGGCTGGCTGCTTGACGAGACCAAGGGCTGGTCGCCGGAAGAGATCGACCATGTCATCAAGTCCGGCGAGCGTAAGGACGCGCAGCTGACAAAGCAGGTGCCGCTGCACTGGGTCTATGTCACCGCCTGGTCGGCATCCGACGGTGTCGTGCAGTTCCGCGAGGATATTTACGGCCGTGATGGTCTCGGCGCGCCGGCGATCCCGGCGACGACGAAACTTTAGCGGCCGGCCGCTTGCGGCCGCACCACCAAAATCCCTAAATATAGCGGCGGTATACGCCGAAATATCCCAAGCCTTGCGGTTCCACGCTGGCGCGACCCCCGCAGGCGGTGTATCACCCGCACAGCGCGTCTTCCCCTGAGGAACGAGGCAAAATCCAAACGGGACTCCAGCAAGGAACGAGGGATGTCGGTCAACCCGCAAGCCAATGTTACGGAAGAGGATTTCTTCTCCGCTACGGTCGCCGAGAGCGATCCCGAGATCGCCGAGGCCATCAAGCTCGAACTTGGCCGCCAGCGCGACGAGATCGAGTTGATCGCGTCGGAGAACATCGTCAGCCGCGCCGTGCTCGAGGCGCAAGGCTCGGTTCTGACCAACAAATATGCCGAAGGATTGCCCGGCAAGCGCTATTACGGCGGCTGCCAATATGTCGATGTCGCGGAACGGCTTGCGATCGAGCGCGTGACCAAATTGTTCGGCTGCGGTTTCGCCAATGTGCAACCGCATTCCGGCGCCACGGCCAATGCCGAAGTGTTCATGGCGCTGATGCAGCCGGGCGACACTTTCATGGGGCTCAACCTGGCCGCCGGCGGGCATCTCACCCACGGCTCGCCGGTCAATCTGTCCGGCCGCTGGTTCAAGGTCGTGCCCTATGGCGTGACCCACGACACCAACCTCATCGACATGGACGAGGTGGCGAAGCTTGCGCGGGAACATCGGCCGAAAGTCATCGTCGCCGGCGGTTCGGCCTATCCGCGGATCATCGATTTCCGCCGCTTCCGCGAGATCGCCGACGAGGTCGGCGCTTATCTCATGGTCGACATGGCGCATTTCGCCGGCCTCGTTGCCGGCGGCGCGCATCCGAGCCCGTTTCCGCATGCCCATGTCGTCACCACAACGACGCACAAGACGCTGCGCGGCCCGCGCGGTGGCACGATCCTGACCAATGACGAGGAATTGGCGAAGAAGATCAACTCGGCGGTTTTCCCCGGCATGCAGGGCGGCCCGCTGATGCATGTCGTCGCGGCGAAGGCGGTGGCCTTCGGCGAGGCGCTGCGGCCCTCGTTCAAGCTTTACGCCAAGAGCGTGGTCGAGAATGCCAAGGCGCTTGCCGAAACCTTGAAGAACCGCGGCCTCGATATCGTCTCCGGCGGCACCGATACGCATCTGATGCTGGTCGATCTGCGGCGCAAGAATCTGACCGGCAAAGTGGCCGAGATCGCGCTCGGCCGCGCCCATATTACCTGCAACAAGAACGGCATTCCGTTCGACCCGCAAAAGCCTTCTGTCACCTCCGGCGTGCGGCTCGGCACGCCGGCCGGCACGACGCGCGGCTTCGGCATTGCCGAGTTCAGGCAGGTTGGCGACATGATCGCCGAAGTGCTTGATGCACTGGCGCAAAGCGGGGCCGAGGAAGACGCGCAGGCCGAAGCCAATGTGCGCGAAAAGGTCAAGCGTCTGGTGAGCCGGTTCCCGATCTACGAGGGCTGAGGCCAAGGGGTTAAGGGCCAAGAGCTTAAGGGCCAAGAGGTTAAGCTATGCGTTGTCCGAGTTGCTCGAGCCTCGACACCCAGGTCAAGGATTCACGGCCGACAGAAGATTCGTCCGTCATCCGCCGCCGCCGGGTCTGTCTCGCCTGCAACTTCCGTTTCACGACCTTCGAGCGGGTGCAATTGCGCGAACTCGTCGTGATCAAGCGCAACGGCCGCCGCGTGCCGTTCGATCGCGACAAGCTCTTGCGCTCGGTGCAGATCGCCTGCCGCAAGCGACCGGTCGATCCGGAGCGCGTCGATCAGATGGTCTCAAAAATCGTGCGCGAATTGGAAAGCCTCGGCGAAAGCGAGGTGTCGTCCGAAACGATCGGCGAGACGGTGATGGCGCATCTGCGCGAGCTCGACGACGTCGCCTATGTGCGTTTCGCCTCGGTCTATCGCAATTTCCGCGAAGCGAAGGATTTTGAGGCCGCGCTCGCCGAATTGTCGGGGGACGAGGCGGCGGAGTGAGCGCGCAACAAAGCGCTGCCGCTGCTGACGACCTGCGCTTCATGGAGCTTGCGCTCAGCCTCGGCCGCCGCGGCCTCGGCCGCACCTGGCCCAATCCGGCCGTGGGCGCGGTCATCGTCAGGGATGGCGTCATCGTCGGCCGCGGCTGGACCCAGCCGGGCGGCCGGCCGCATGCCGAAGTCGAGGCCTTGCGCCGGGCGGGGCAGGCGGCGCGCGCCGCGACGCTCTACGTCACGCTCGAGCCGTGCTCGCACCACGGCAAGTCGCCGCCCTGCGCCGATGCGGTCATCGCCGCCGGCATTTCCCGCGTCGTGTCCGCGATCGAGGATCCCAATCCCGAAGTGGCCGGTGAAGGCCATGCGCGACTGCGCGCGGCCGGTATCACGGTCGATATCGGTGTCGGCGCGAGCGAGGCCCGCCACGATCATGCCGGGCACATTCACCGCATGTGCATGGGCGGTCCGCGTGTGATGCTGAAGCTCGCGATGTCGGCCGACGGCAAAGCCGGCGCGGCCGGGCGGCAGCCGATCGCGATCACGGGTGAGGCGGTGCGCGAGCGAGTGCATCTGCTGCGCGCTCAGAACGACGCGATCATGGTCGGTATCGGCACGGCGCTGGCCGACGATCCGATGCTGACGTGCCGTCTGCCGGGCATGGCCAAGCACTCGCCGGTGCGTGTCGTCGCCGATAGCATGCTGCGTCTGCCACTCGATTCGCGGCTGGTGAAGAGCGCCGACGCCACGCCGGTCTGGGCGATCGCCGGCATGGCCGCGCCGCAAGACGCCGAATTTAAGCTGCTGCCGCTCGGCGTCGAAGTGCTGCGCTCGCCCGACAGTACCGATCCGCTCGATCTCAAAGACGCCTTGGGCTTTCTTTCGGCGAAGGGGATCACCAGACTGATGGTCGAAGGCGGCCCGACGCTCGCCGCGGCCATGATTGCCGCCGATCTCGTCGACGATGCTGTTCTGTTTTATTCCGATAAGGTCATCGGCCCCGACGGGATCGAGGCGCTTGATGGGCCGGCACTGGCAATGCTGAAACAGCGCCTGACCTTGGTCGGAACCGAGCTTGTGGGTTCTGACCGGCAAGAAACTTACGAGCGCAGGTGATTTGATGTTTACCGGTATCGTCAGTGACTTAGGTGAAATCATTGAAGTTCACGAAAAGGCTGAAAACCTGCGCCGGATCACCATCGGCTGCTCCTACAATCCGGATTCCATCGAAATCGGAGCCTCCATCGCCTGTTCCGGCACCTGCCTGACCGTCGTAGAGCGCGGACTTAAGGGCAACAGGGCGTTCTTTGCCGTCGATGCCGCGGCCGAGACCTTGCGGCTGACCACCGCCGGCGCCTGGCGGCATGGCACCAAACTCAATCTCGAACGGGCGCTGCGGCTTGGCGACGAGCTCGGCGGCCACATGGTCTCGGGCCATGTCGACGGCCTTGCCGAACTCGTGGCGCGCGACGAGTTCCTCGACAGCGCCGCGCTGACATTTCGCGTGCCGGCAAAGCTTGCGCGCTTCATCGCGCCGAAAGGATCGGTCGCGCTCGATGGCGTGTCGCTCACGGTTAACGAAGTGAAAGGCGATATTTTCTCCGTTCTTCTCATTCCGCACACGCTGAAAGTCACGACATTCGGATCGTTGCAAGTGGGCGCGCGCGTCAATCTCGAAGTCGACCAGATGGCGCGCTATGCGGCGCGGCTTCTCGACACAGCAAAGCAGCATTGATGCCGCGCTTGTTCGCCAAGCTTGTTCACCTCCGCGGCGCTTGCTACGACCGCGCGCAGTGGCAACGGGTTTTAGCTAGGTAGTAAGGATTATGGCCGGGCAGCGGCGCACCAAAAGCGCCAACGACAACGTCAAAGGCGCGCGCATCCTCATCGTCGAGGCGCGCTATTACGACGATATTGCCGACGCGCTGCTCGCCGGCGCGACCAAAGCGCTGAAAGAGGCCGGCGCGCAGTTTGACTGCATCAGCGTGCCTGGCTCGCTCGAAATCCCGACCGCGATCACAATTGCGCTCGACGCCGCGCAGAAAAAGCGCCGACCGTATGACGGAGCCGTTGCACTCGGCTGCGTCATTCGCGGTGAAACGATCCATTTCGAGATCGTGTCGCACGAATCCGCGCGCGGGCTTCTCGAGCTCTCCGTCGCGCGCAAGATTCCGGTCGGCAACGGCATCATCACGGTCGAGAACGAAGCCCAGGCCAAGGCGCGTGCTAGCGTAGAAGACCAAGACAAAGGTGGCGGTGCGGTGCGCGCTGCGCTGGCATTGATCGGGCTGAAGAAGCGTTTAGGGAAGCGCTGACATGGCCGAGGGTGACGCCCAAAAACATGCTCAAGACGCGCGCAAGGCCAACAAGCGCGGCGCGGCGCGTCTCGCCGCCGTGCAGGCGCTTTATCAGATGGATCTCGCCGGCACCGGGCTGAACGAGATCATGACCGAATTCGAGAGCCATTGGCTCGGCGGCGAAGTCGAAGGCGCCAAATATTTGCCGGCGGAAGCGGCTTATTTTCGCGATATCGTCTCCGGCGTGGTGCGCGAGCAAAGTAGCCTCGACCCGAAAATCGACGCCGCACTAGCGGGCGGCTGGCCGCTCAAGCGCATCGAGGCCGTGCTGCGCGCGGTGCTCCGCGCCGGCGCCTATGAGCTGGCGTGCCGGAACGACGTGCCCGCCCGCGTCGTGATGTCGGAATATGTCGACGTCGCCGGCGCCTTCGTCGACAGGGAGGAGACCGGCATGGTCAATGCCGTGCTCGATCATCTCGCGCGGCAATACCGCGCGGCCGAGATCGCCGGCGGCCCGGCTTAGAACAATGCCGGACGAACCGTCAGCGGAAGACCGTCTGATCGCGCGCTACTTCGCGCCGCTCGCGACCGATCCCGGCGCTTTGGGTCTGACCGACGACGCCGCCGTGATCACGCCGCCGCCCGGCTGCGATCTTGTGGTGACCACCGACGGCATCATCGCTGGCGTGCACTTTTTTCCCGACGATCCCCCGGGCAAGATCAGCCGCAAGGTTTTGCGGATGAACCTGTCCGATCTGGCGGCAAAGGGCGCCAAGCCGCTCGGCTTTCTCATCTCGGTTTCGCTGCCGGCGAAGCTCGATGAAGCCTGGATCGCGGCCTTTGCCGCCGGGCTCGGCGACGACGCGAAGCACTATGCCTGCCCGCTCCTCGGCGGCGACACCGATCGCACGCCGGGGCCGACATCGGCTTCGATCACGGCGTTTGGCGTGGTGCCGCACGGGGCGATGGTTCGGCGCTCGACTGCAAAAGTTGGCGATTGCGTCGTGGTCACAGGAACCATCGGCAACTCCGCTCTTGGTGTCCGCCTGCGCCGCGATGAAAGTCTCGCGCAAAAATGGCGGCTGACGGACGCCATGCTGGCGCATCTCAAGACGCGCTATCTGTTGCCGGAGCCGCGCAACGTGCTGGCCGATGCCGTCCTGCATCACGCCGCTGCGGCCATGGACGTTTCCGACGGTTTGGTCGGCGATCTCGCCAAGCTATGTCGTGCATCGGGGGTCGCCGCGGAGATCGACGTCGCGCGCGTGCCGGTCTCTGATGCCGCGCGAGCCCCCATCGCGGCCGATCCGGCGCTGACCGAAACGGTGCTCACGGGCGGCGACGATTACGAAATCGTTCTGACGCTGGCGCCGGCGAAGCTCCCACCATTCCGCGCGGCAGCGGCGAAAGCCGGTGTCGCGGTGGCCGAAATCGGCCGCATCGTGGCCGGGCAGGGTGCCCGTTTCATCCGCGATGGCAAGGCTCTTTCGTTCGCGCAGCCGTCGTATAGCCATTTCTAGCGCCCGGCCATTTCTAAGGCGCTGGCCCCGTGCCTATAATGCGCACGGGAGAAACGCTCATGCACGACACGACGGCGGTCATCGCGCCGCAAAGCCCGCCAATGGTCGGGAAGAACTCCAACCCGCGTTATACCGAACTCTACCGGCGCTATCCGACCATTGATTATCTGCGTCGCGCGGCGCGCCGGAGGCTGCCGCATTTTGCCTTTGAGTACGGCGATGGCGGTTCCGGCAAGGACGATGCCGGCATCAAGCGCAACTGGCATGCGCTCGACGCGGTCGAGCTCGTGCCGCGTTACGGCGTGATGCCGGCGCTGCCGCCCTGCGACGTCGAATTGTTCGGCCGCCGTTACGCCGCGCCGACCGGCATCGCGCCGATGGGCAGTCCGGCCATCGTGTGGCCGGGGGCGGACCGGCATCTGGCGCGCGCTGCGCAACGCGCGCGCGTGCCTTATGTGCTCGGCATGGCGGGCGGCGCGACCATCGAAGAGATTGCCGAGATCGCGCCGGACGTCTGCTGGTTTCAGCTCTACCGCGCGGCGAACAACGACCATGCCATCGGTTTCGATCTGCTGCGCCGCGCCGCGGCAACAGCGTGCAACGCGCTGGTGCTGACGCTCGACGTGCCGGTGCGCACGACGCGCGCCCGCGAAGTCGTCGTCGGTCTTGGCGGTGCGTTTCGTCCCGATCGCAAAATGCTGGCGCAGATGATGATGGCGCCGGGTTGGACATCGGCGCTGTGGAAGAACGGCATTCCGCGCTTCGCCAGCCTGCGCAGCTATGCCGGCGCGAACCCGTCGATCAACGATGTGATCACATTTGCGCGGCGCGAAATGGGTGGCGCTTTCACCTGGGAGGAAGTCGCGAAATACCGCGACCACTGGAAGAAGCCCCTCATCGTCAAAGGCATTCTGCATCCGCAGGATGCCGAGAAAGCCGTGGTACTCGGTGTCGACGGTCTGTTCGTCTCAAATCACGGCGGCCGCCAGATCGAGGCCTTGCCGGCGGCCATCGACGCGCTGCCGGCCATCGTTCGGCAAGTCGGCACGCGCACAACTGTGATGATGGATTCCGGCATACGCAGCGGTACCGATGTCGTCCGCGCCTATGCGCTCGGTGCCGCCGCCGCCTTCGCCGGCAAGGCCTTTCTCTGGGGCCTCGGCGCGCTTGGCGAGGAGGGACCGGGGCACGTGATCGATCTTCTCGTCGAGGAGACGCAAGCCGCGCTCGGGCAACTGGGCGCGCGCAAACCCGAAGACGTGCGTTCCCTCGTCGTCCGCCACAACGGCGCGCTTGAATTCTAAGGAGGAAACAAATGGCAAAAGCAAAACGAAAGCCGTCAGCCGCCAAAACGAGCCAAGCAGCCCGGACGCCGAGCCGCAGATTGCGCGCCAAACCGTCGGCGCGTACCCGGGCGGCCGCTGCCGCGAAGCGCCGGCACAAACCCACAGCCAAATCCGCGGTCAAGGCATCGCCGCGGAAACAGACATTCGTCGCCAGTCACCACACACCGGACGCTTTCGAGGAGGGGTTGCGCCGTTACGCGCAATATCGCGACCTCGGCATCGCCGCCGCCACCAAGGGCTTGGCGCGGGCCCACGTCATCAAGATGGTGCCGCCGTGCGATCCAGCCGAGGTTTCCAAGCGGCACTATCACGACGTCGAATTTCAGATGGTCTATGTGCTCAAGGGCTGGATTAAGAGCGAATTCGAAGGCGAGGGCGCCGTGACCATGCGCCAAGGCTCGTGCTGGCTGCAGCCGCCCAAGATCAAGCACGCCGTGCTGGACTATTCCGACGATTGCGAGCTTCTCGAAATCATCCTGCCGGCCGATTTCGAAACCGTCGAATTGGAATGATGGTGCTGCCAGTCAGGCGATCGGCAGCACATGTGAGTATTTCGCTTGTTCGAGGGCGAAGCTCGATTCGATCGACGAGACGCCGTCGACGCGCGTCAGCTTTTGCTTGAGAAAGCGCTCGTAGGCTTCGAGGTCGGCGGCGACAATGCGTAAGAGATAATCGCGCGGCCCGGTCATCAGATAGCATTCGAGCACTTCCGGCCACTTGGCGATGGCTTTCTTGAACCGTTCCAGCGCTTCGACGCGCTGGCTCTCGAGCTTGATCGAGACAAAGACGCTGACCGGCAGCCCGACTTTGCTCTGGTCGAGTACGGCGACATAGCGCGCGATAATGCCTGAGCGCTCGAGGCGGCGCATCCGCCGCAGGCACGGCGACGGCGACAGCGCAACGCGCGCGGACAGGTCGGCAAGACTGATCCGGCCGTCCTCCTGCAAGACGGTGAGGATGCGCCTGTCGATAGCGTCCATCGGCTCTTTTGGCAAGAATCCGCTCCTTATATCGTTCTACACGCAAGAATCTGCCATTATCTGAGCTATCCTAGCCAACATTAGCAGCCCTTTGCCAGGGCCAATCGGCACAATCCCGTCGCGAAATTTCCCCGAGGTCTATCTGCCGGAACATCGCCAAAATGTCGCCCGCAGCCACACGCGACTTCGCCATCCTCACCGAGCTTGAACGCAAAGTGCTGTGGCTCGCGACCTGGACCATCCATCACGCCAATCATCTGCGCGAGAGCACAGACGGGCTGAAAGTCGGCGGCCACCAGGCGTCGTCCGCGTCGCTCGCGACCATCATGACCGCGCTCTATTTTCATACGCTGCGGCCGCAGGACCGCGTCGCGGTGAAACCGCATGCCGGGCCGAACTTCCATGCCATCCAATATCTGCTCGGCCGCCAAACTCGGGAGAAACTGGAAAATTTTCGCGGCTACAAAGGCGCGCAATCCTATCCGTCGCGCACCAAAGATACCGACGATGTCGACTTCTCGACCGGCTCGGTCGGGCTCGGCGTGTCGCAGACGCTGTTCTCGGCGCTGGTGCAGGATTACGTGCGCGCGCACGGCTGGGGGCTCGACCGGCCCGAGAGCCGCATGATCGCGCTGCTTGGCGACGCCGAGCTCGACGAGGGCAACATTTTCGAAGCCATGCTCGAAGGCTGGAAGCAGGGGCTGCGCAATTGCTGGTGGATCGTCGACTACAACCGGCAAAGCCTCGATGCCGTCGTGCGCGAAGGGCTTTGGGAGCGTTACCAGAACCTGTTTCGCAACTTCGGCTGGGACGTCGTCGTGCTCAAATACGGCGCGCTGCAGCAGGCGGCCTTCCGCGAGCCGGGCGGCGAAACGCTGCGGCAGTGGATTGATAACTGCCCGAACCAGCTTTATTCGGCACTGGTGTTCCAGGGCGGCGCCGCGTGGCGCAAGCGCTTGCTCGACGAGATCGGCGACCAAGGCGCGGTGACGCGCTTGATTGAAGAGCGCAGCGACGACGAACTGGCGCGGCTAATGAACAATCTCGGCGGTCACGATCTCGCCTCGATCATCGAGGCCTTCGACAGCATCGATCATGACCGGCCGGTGTGTTTCATCGCCTATACGATCAAAGGCTTTGGCCTGCCGTTTGCCGGACACAAGGACAATCACGCCGGCCTGATGACGCCGGCGCAGATGCAGACATTCCGTGCCGCGATGAAGATTCGGCCGGAGCACGAATGGGACCGTTTCGAAGGCTTGGACACGCCGGCGGCAGACATCCAGAAATTCCTCGATAGCGTGCCATTCGCTACTGCCGGCGAGCGCAACCTGAAAGCGCCGCCGATCGAAGTGCCGGAGCAATTGCAGGTCACGATCCAGCCGGAAATGGCGACGCAAACCGGCTTCGGCGCGCTGCTCAACGAGATCGCGCGGGGCACGACGCCGCTCGCGTCGCGCATCGTGACGACATCGCCGGACGTGACGGTCTCGACCAATCTCGGACCGTGGGTCAACCGCCGCGGCCTGTTCGCGCGCGAGGCGCTCGCCGACACGTTCAAGAGCGAGCGCATCCCGTCCACTTTCAATTGGGAGTTCTCGCCCAAAGGCCAGCATATCGAGCTCGGCATTGCCGAAATGAATCTGTTCGGCGCGCTCTCCGCGCTTGGGTTGTCGCATACCATCAATGGCGAACGGCTGTTGCCGATCGGCACGCTCTACGATCCATTCATCGCCCGCGGGCTCGATGGCTTGAACTATGCCTGTTACCAGGACGCGCGTTTCATCCTGGTCGCGACGCCGTCGGGACTGACGCTGGCGCCGGAAGGCGGCGCCCATCAATCGATCGCCGAGCCGCTGATCGGCATGGCGCAGGACGGCCTTGCCGCTTTCGAGCCGGCTTTCGTCGATGAGCTCGCGGTCATTCTCCGCTTCGCGCTCGACTACATCCAGCGCGACGGCGGTGATGCGCCGTCCGAGCGCAACTGGTTGCGCGACGAAACCGGCGGCTCGATCTATTTGCGGCTGTCGACCCGTCCGGTCGAACAGATCCAGCGCGCGATGACTCAGGAGTTGCGCCAGGCGATTGTCGACGGCGCCTATTGGCTGCGCGAGCCCGGGCCGAATTGTCAGGTTGTCGTCGCCTATACCGGCGCGGTGGCGCCCGAGGCGATCCAGGCCGTCGGCCTGATGGCGGAAGACCGCCGCGACATAGGCCTTCTGGCAGTGACCTCCGCCGACCGGCTCAATGCCGGCTGGACGGCGGCGTTAAGGGCGCGGGAGCGCGGGCTCGCTCACGCCCGCTGTCATATCGAGCGGCTGTTGGCCAAAGTGCCGCGCGATTGCGGCATCGTCAGCGTGCTCGACGGCCACCCGGTGACACTCGGCTGGTTGGGCGCCGTGCACGGCCACCGCGTGCGGCCCTTGGGTGTCGAGCATTTCGGCCAGACCGGCACGATCGCCGAGCTTTACCGGCACTACGGCATCGACGCCAATGCCATCATCGCCGCCGCCCAGGCCATCGCTCCGGGGCGCCCGATCCGCTATCTCGGGGCGGCGTGATTGCCCACAAACTCCGCCTCTCGCGGCGTTGCGTGGCTAATCCATATTTGCTAGTTCCGCGCCGATTTGCGCCGCCCGCCTGACCATTGTATGCGAGGCGCGCCTTCCTTCTGGGCCGGCATCCGCGCCTGGCCCTCCAAACACCGGGGACGTTCTATGCAAACTCTGTGGCTCATCGTTCTTTGCGGCGCATTGGCGATCGCCTATGCCATCTGGGCCACCCGCTGGGTGATCTCGCAGGACGCCGGCAGCGAGCGCATGCAGGAAATCGCCGCGGCCATCCGTGAGGGCGCGCAGGCCTATCTGAAGCGCCAATACAGCACCATCGGTCTTGTCGGCATCGTCATCTTCTTCATCGTCGGCTATTTCCTCGGCTGGCTGGTTGCGGCCGGATTTGCCGTCGGCGCCATCCTGTCCGGCGCGGCGGGGTTTATCGGCATGAACGTCTCGGTACGCGCCAATGTGCGCACCGCGCAGGCGGCGATCAGTTCGCTCGCCGGCGGCCTCGAACTCGCCTTCCGGGCGGGCGCGATCACGGGCCTTTTGGTCGCGGGCCTCGCGCTGCTCGGCGTCACGCTCTATTTCGGCTTCCTCATCGGCACGCTGCATCTGGCGCCGAACAATCGCGAGGTCATCGATTCGCTCGTCGCACTCGGCTTCGGCGCCTCGTTGATCTCGATCTTCGCCCGTCTTGGCGGCGGCATTTTCACCAAGGGCGCCGATGTCGGCGGCGATCTCGTCGGCAAGGTCGAGGCCGGCATCCCGGAGGACGATCCGCGCAATCCCGCGACCATCGCCGACAATGTCGGCGACAATGTCGGCGACTGCGCCGGCATGGCGGCCGATCTGTTCGAGACCTATGCGGTGACCACGGTCGCCACCATGATTCTCGCCGCGATCTTCTTCGGCTCGGCCGGCGGCGATTTGCTGCTGAAGATGATGACGCTGCCACTGGCCATCGGCGGCATCTGCATCATTGCCTCGATCATCGGCACGTTCTTCGTCAAGCTCGGGCCGAGCCAGTCGATCATGGGCGCGCTCTACAAGGGCATGCTCGCAACCGCGGTCCTTGCGCTCTTCGGCATTGCAGGCGTGATCTACCAACTCATCGGCTTCGGCTCGCTCCCCGGCGTCGCCTATTCGGGTCAGACGCTCTTCATCTGCGGCATTGTCGGCCTCGCCGTGACCGGCCTGATCATCTGGATCACCGAGTACTATACCGGCACGGACTATCGTCCGGTGCGCTCGATCGCGCTGGCCTCGGTCACCGGTCACGGCACCAACGTCATTCAGGGTCTCGCGGTGTCGCTCGAAGCGACTGCGCTGCCGGCGATCGTCATCATTGCCGGCATCCTGGCCGCCTATAATCTCGCCGGCCTTTTCGGCATCGCCATCGCGGTGACGACCATGCTGGCGCTGGCCGGTATTGTCGTCGCGCTCGACGCTTTCGGACCGGTGACCGACAATGCCGGCGGCATCGCCGAAATGGCCGGTTTGCCGAAGGAAGTGCGCAAATCGACCGACGCGCTCGACGCCGTCGGCAACACCACGAAGGCCGTCACCAAGGGCTACGCCATTGGCTCGGCCGGCTTGGGCGCGCTGGTGCTGTTCGCCGCTTACAACGAAGACCTGAAATTCTTCGTCGCCGGCGCGAAGGAGCACCCTTATTTCCAAGGCGTCGCACCGGATTTTTCGCTGACCAATCCCTACGTGGTGTCCGGCCTCTTGTTCGGCGGGCTACTGCCTTATCTGTTCGCCGCCATGGGCATGACCGCGGTGGGCCGCGCCGCGTCCTCGATCGTCGAAGAAGTGCGGCGTCAGTTCCGTGAGCGGCCGGGCATCATGCAGGGCCGCGACAAGCCGGATTACGGCCGCGCCGTCGACATGCTGACGCGCGCCGCGATCAAGGAAATGATCATACCGTCGCTGTTGCCGGTGCTGTCGCCGATCGTCGTCTATTTCGTCATCTACTTCGTTGCCGGCGGCGGCGCGCAGGGCAAATCGGCGGCGTTCTCGGCGCTCGGCGCGATGCTGCTCGGCGTGATCGTGACCGGCCTGTTCGTCGCCATCTCGATGACATCAGGCGGCGGCGCCTGGGACAACGCCAAGAAGTACATCGAGGATGGCCACTACGGCGGCAAGGGCTCCGACGCACATAAGGCGGCGGTGACCGGTGACACCGTCGGCGATCCTTACAAGGATACGGCGGGTCCGGCGGTCAACCCGATGATCAAGATCACCAACATCGTTGCGCTTCTGCTGCTGGCGGTGTTAGCCCGCTAAGACGAGCGCCGGAAACGCGCCGGAAACGCGCGCAGGGGCCGTGCCGAGGTCGATACGATTGAACGGGCGGGGCTTACGAGCCCTTGCCTTGCATGTTGTGGATCATCGTGGTGACCACATTCAGATCGTTGCCGCTTGTCGGCGTGGTGCGGCTGATGAAGTCGAAAACCTTGCCGTCCTTCATGCCGTATTCGGCGAGCCGCTGCACCTTGCGGGTTCTGTCGAAGTAGACGGCGATCACGCGCTGATCGGTCACTTCCGTTGGCATGAACATGATCGGGCGGTCGGCGCGCTGCGAAATATAGTAGAACGACTCGCCGCTGACGGTCGCGACCGTCGAAGGCGTGCCGAGAACGAGCAGCACTTGTTCTTGCGATGCGCCGAGCGGAATCTGTTCGAGCGCGCCTTCCGGCAACACGTAGCCGCGCTGAAAGATCTCGCGGGTGCAGGCGGCAAGCAAGAGCGCGGACGCCAGCACGAATATCGTCGCACGCGCCGTTGCCGGCGGTCGGCCTCCGCTCCGCGAAAAGCTCCCCCGCATCCTCGTCCCTTACCCGACCCTAACTTGCGCCCAGGCGCCGTGTGCCGTACCCCCAAAGCCAAAGATTGGCAATCCGCCGCTCCCGAACCGTTGCAGCCCAGGCCGAGGCGGCGTTTAAGCGGTGTTTAAACGACCTGGAACAACCTTATGATCTTGAAGCTATTTCGACCAAGTTCCCCTGACTGCAGCATCCGTGACCTCTATGGCGCGATCGTGGCGCAGGCGCGGTCGCCCGCTTTTTATAGTGGCTATGGAGTACCCGACACGGTGTCGGGCCGGTTCGACCTGATCGTGCTGCATCTGGTGTTGGTCATCGCTCAAATCGGACCGAACGAGGCTCCTGCGCGCGGCATGAGGCAAAACGCAGGGCAAAAACTGTTCGACGAATTTTGCCGCGATCTCGACGACAATCTTCGTGAGATGGGAGTGGGCGACCTCGCGGTGCCGAAGCGAATGCGCGGCTTTGCCGAAGCGTTTTACGGGCGCCAGGCTGCTTATCTCGCCGCTCTGGCCGCGACCGACCGGCGCGAGCTTGAGAACGCGCTTGCGCGCAATATCTTTGACGAGGTGACAGCCGGCGGCGGCCCGACGCGGCTCGCCGCCTATGTCCACGCGACGTTGTCGCAGTTCGAGAGGCAAGACAAAGGTGCGTTCGAAGCTTCGCTGCGGCGCGGGCAAGTCGCTTTTCCAAAGCCTGAGACCATTGCAATGCCGACCGTAGAGGCCATCCGAAATGGGTGAGCAATCCGGACCTCCGCCGTGGCCCGTTCCCGTTGCGCTCGATGACATTCCGGAAACCGGCCGGCACTTCGATCTGGCGGCCGACGCCGGCGTGCGGGCGGCGGTCGCACGCGTCGCCGGCTTGCGCGATCTGCCGCGCCTTCGGGCAAGTTTTGACGTGACGCGCCGCGGTGCTGACGGCCTGCATGTCGCCGGCTCGGTTTCGGCGACCGTTGGGCAAAATTGCGTGGTCACGCTCGAACCGTTGGTTAGTGTGATCGACGAGACGGTCGATCTCACTTTCCTGCCGCGACCGGATCCCGAGCCCTCGGAGGGGGATACAAAGCCCGAGCCACGCGACGTGAAATGGAACGATCCGGAGCCGTTGGTCGGCGGAAGGGTCGATCTTGGCGCACTCGCGATTGAGTTCTTGATTCTTGGTCTTGATCCCTATCCGCGCAAGCCGGGTGCGATTTTCGAAGCGCCGAAGGGCGACGTGCCGGATCCCGGTCCCTTTGCGGCGCTGGCCAAGCTGACCAAGGACTAGTGCTGCGCATTCCGACTGCCTATAAACCAGGCCGGAACTCGGGCAAGGTCGATCATCTCGAATAAGCTTAGTAGAATCATTATCTTGCTGGCATGTCTTGATTCCAGAATTTACTTTACTGGGCGGCGCAGAGCGTTGGCGCGGTTCGCAATTGGGAGGCGAAAGTGGCCGTTGAACGCAGTTGTGTCCGGGCGTCGAAGCGCTATTGTCCGCTGCGCTGTCGCGTTCCTACCCCCGGACCTAGGCCGCAAGGTCATTGAATGTCAGACAAGGTCCGCATTGCGCTCGATGCGATGGGGGGCGACCACGGCCCCGCCGTTACAATTGCCGGAGCCGAGCTGGCGTTGGCGCGCCATCCCGGCAGCGAATTCGTTGTATTCGGCAATTCCTCGCTGATCGCGCCGCTCCTTGATGCCCGGCCGCAGCTCAAGGCGGTGTCGCGGCTCGTCCACACCGACATCGCCGTGCGCATGGAAGACAAGCCGAGCCAGGCCTTACGCTACGGCCGCTGGAAATCCTCGATGTGGCTCGCCATCGACGCCGTGAAGAAGGGCGACGCCGATATGGTGGTGTCCGGCGGAAATACCGGCGCGCTGATGGCGATGTCGAAATTTCACCTCAAGATGCTGCCCGGCATCGACCGGCCGGCAATCGCTGCGCTGTGGCCGACGGTGCGCGGGGAATCGATCGTGCTCGATGTCGGCGCCTCGATCGGCGCCGATGCCGCGCATCTGGTCGATCTCGCGGTCATGGGGTCGGCGACGGCGCGGATTCTGTTCGGCCACGACCGGCCGACCGTAGGCCTCCTCAATATCGGCGTGGAGGAGGTGAAAGGCCTCGAAGAAGTCCGCGAGGCCGGCCGCATCCTTCGCGAGGAGACGTTTCCCGAATTCGACTATCAGGGCTTTGTCGAGGGCGACGATATCGGCCAGGGCAAGGTCGACGTCGTCGTCACCGAAGGTTTTGCCGGCAATATCGCGCTCAAGGCAGCCGAAGGCACCGCGCGCCAGATCAGCCAGTATCTGAAAGCGGCGATGACGTGCTCGCTCAGCGCCAAGATCGGCTACCTGTTCGCGCGCGGCGCCTTTGCGCAATTGCGCGAACGCATGGACCCGCGCCGCGCCAATGGCGGCGTGTTTCTCGGCTTGAACGGCATTGTCATCAAGAGCCATGGCGGAGCGGATGCCGAAGGCTATGCGGCAGCGATCGAGGTTGGCCACGGTGTCGTGCGCGACGAGCTTTTGGCCAAGATCCGGGCGGCGCTCGGACGCCACGGCCGAACGCGAGTTGGCCGAACGCAAGACGACGGATCTCAAGCCCGCGCCGGCCAACTTCTTGAGAGCAAAGCCGTCGGCGGAGCGGCCTCGTGACAGTAACGCGGTCGGTCATCCTCGGTTGCGGCAGTTATCTTCCGAGCCGGGTCCTCACCAATGAAGAGCTTGCCAGCACAGTCGACACCTCGGACGAATGGATCGTTCAGCGCACCGGCATCCACGAACGCCGCATCGCGGCGCCCGGCGAACTGACGTCGCATATGGCGGTGCACGCGGCGCGCAATGCACTCACGCATGCCCATGTCGACGCGCAATCGATCGACCTCATCGTGCTGGCGACCTCGACGCCGGACAATACGTTTCCGGCGAGCGCCGTCGCGGTGCAGGCTGACCTCGGCATCACCCACGGTGCCGCCTTCGACTTGCAGGCGGTCTGCTCCGGCTTCGTCTACGCTTTGGCCACCGCTGATGGGTTCCTCAAGTCGGGCGCCTTCAGGCGGGCGCTGGTGATCGGGTCGGAGACCTTCTCGCGCATCCTCGACTGGACCGACCGCGGCACCTGCGTGCTGTTCGGCGACGGCGCCGGCGCTGTCGTGCTCGAAGCGCAGACCCAGCCCGGCACGCGCGAGGATCGCGGCCTGCTGACGGTGCATTTGCGCTCCGACGGCCGTCACAAATCGAAGCTCTATGTCGACGGCGGGCCGTCGTCGACGGGAACCGTCGGCCATCTGCGCATGGAAGGCCGGGAGGTATTCCGCCACGCCGTGGCGATGATCACCGACGTGGTCGAGGACGCCTTCAAGGCGACCGGCTACACTGCGGCCGACATCGACTGGTTCATCCCGCATCAGGCAAACAAGCGAATCATCGACGGTTCGGCGCACAAACTCGGCATCTCGCCGGAGAAAGTCGTCACCACAGTGGACCGCCACGGCAACACGTCGGCGGCCTCGATCCCGCTGGCGCTCGCCGATGCGGTGGCCGATCGGCGCATCAAACGCGGCGATCTGTTGTTGCTCGAAGCCATGGGCGGCGGCTTCACCTGGGGTGCCGTCCTGGCGCGCTGGTGAAGTTACAAACACATTGTGCGTTCGCCTTAATGCCCCGTTGACCCTGTGACGACAAGCTAATATCGTTGATAATTCAGCACGATATGGTCGAGGCTCAATCGAGCGCCGTGCATGGGGCTTGCGATGGCGGGAAAGACGGTCACACGTGCGGATCTGTGTGAGGCGGTCTATCAGAAGGTCGGCCTGTCGCGCACCGAATCCGCCACTCTCGTGGAGCTCGTGCTTAAGGAGATCACCGATTGCCTTGAGCGCGGCGAAACGGTGAAGCTGTCGTCGTTCGGATCGTTCGTCGTGCGCAAGAAGGGCCAGCGCATCGGGCGCAACCCAAAGACCGGCAAGGAAGTCCCGATCTCGCCGCGCCGCGTCATGGTGTTCAAGCCGTCCGCTATTCTCAAGCAGCGCATCAACGGCGTCGACGGCGGCACCGAACTCGAGACCGAATAGCGCCGCCGGGTTGTTGCGTTCGCGTTCGAAAACCTTGTCTCGCCGTAGATCTTTCCCGAGTGGTCTCGCGCGGCTTGGAGCAAGTCCTTCTGGAGCATGCCATTGGAAAAGGCGCCGGACGCATTTCGCACCATCAGCGAGGTCGCTGACGAGATCGATGTGCCGCAGCACGTGCTGCGCTTTTGGGAGAGCCGTTTCCCGCAGATCCGTCCGATGAAGCGCGGCGGCGGCCGGCGCTATTATCGTCCGGACGATGTCGATCTGTTGCGCGGCGTGCGGCATCTACTTTACGGCGAGGGCTACACCATTCGTGGCGTGCAGCGCATCCTGCGCGAGCAGGGCGTGAGCTTCGTGCAGACGATCTGGAGCGTGGATCAAGACGCCGACCCGGACATTGACCAAGACAGCGCGGGTCAAGTGGACCGGGACGCGCCGCCGCTCGATACCGATGAGGACGACGAGGAGGTTGGCGAACCGGCGCCCACGCGGTCCGAGCCCAATCTGTTCGCCGCCGCGCCGATGGCAGAACGGCGCGAGCCAACCATCGTGCCGCTGATTCCGCTCGAGCCGTCGCCGCCGCAACAGCCGTCGCCGCCGACGCAGCCATCTTCCACGCAGCCGTCCGCCGAGCCGTCTGCGGAGCCCGCAATCACGACGGAAGACCGGCGGCGGCTCCAGGCGGCGCTGGACGAACTGGTCGCCTGCCGCGGCATTCTCGGGGCCGCGCTTCAGCAGCAATGAGCGTGACGGCTCAAAGCCCGCTCTGTACCGCGCTTCGCAGCATCTGGCGATAAGGATAGCCGTTGAACGGGCCCGGCGCCGCCGCGGTGCGGGCGAGACGCTCGAGCACCGTCATGAATTCCGCGGCGTTGTCGTAAAGATAGATCTCGCTCTCGTGCATCTCGTCGCGCTGCGTCGAGAATTCCGGGATGTTCGAGCAGATCACGCGGCCGCCGGCGAGGCGGCCTTCAACCACGCAACGGCCGAATCCCTCGCGCAGCGAATGCACCCACACGATCGGGTGGCGCAGATATTCGGCGGCGACTTGCGCATCGGAGAGTTGCCCGCATAGTCGCAACTGGCCCGACGCCGTGTATTTGTCGAGCGCAGCGATCCGCGACGCATCGCTTGCCTTGTGCAGGCCGACCACCGCGACGCTGAACCCGTCGGCCAGCACTTTGGGCAGATAGTCCGACGCCACGGTATCGAAATCCTTGTTGGCGTTCGATCCGGTGCACAACAGGATCGCGTTCTTGGCTTTGGCGAGCGGCGGCTCCTCGGCCAAGAGCCTTTCGAACGCATAGAAGGTGACCGGCAGGATGGTGATCGGACAGTCGCCGAACAGCCCGCTCTCGATCAGCCGCTGCCGCGTCAGATCCATGATCGTGTAGACTGGGCGCTTGAGCCATTTCAGCGCGCGGTAGCAAGCGAGATAATAGAGCTTGGACGGCGACTGGCCGCGATTGAGCTGCTCCAGATCGTGGACGACGATCCGGCCGCGCCGGTTCAACAGGTCGATGACGGCAACGGAATTGTACGGATAAAGCGTGATGTCGGAACGCTTGAGGAAGCCCAGCACCGGCACGACGGTCTGCTCGAATAAGACGGCGATAAGGTAGAACACGCTGCGCGGCAGCTTCTTGCAGATGGCCGGCGCGCGCACGACGCTGACGCGAAAGCCCTCTTCCTGCAATCCATAGATGATGTTGCGCACATAATGCGGAATGCCGCGATCGAGCACGCCGCCGATGAAATCGTTGATGAGGATATGCAAGCCGTCCCCCTGCGGTCGCGAACGGGGTTTCCTATACGCAGGAACAGACGAACAGATGTTTAAGCGGAAAAGGATACTCGGAGCGCCGAGATTTGAACTCGGGACCCCCACGATATCAGAAACACTACCCAGATCGGTCGAATTGGCCGCGAATAGGTCCGCGGCCTTCCAGAACCAAGCCTGCTAACAGGGCTATATCAGGAATATCAGGCACTACTTCCGGATCGTTCGATTGGCCGCGAATAGGACCCCGGCCTTCCAAAGCCAAAGCCTGCTAACAGCAGGCGAACAGGTCAATTTTCTTGGTGGCCCTTAGCGGACATCGAGACGGCACCGATCAATGTCCGCTTTTGGGTGTAAAGCGGACATCGCAGCTTGAGCGGGTCGCCGCAGCTTTTGACCCGACTCGGCCTCGAAGTCGCATCGCAGCAGCTTGTGATATTTCCGCGACGGCCAGCGCTGGAGGCGCGCTCAGCTAAGGCTCGCCACCACCGCCAAGTGCTTGATCTTCTGCTCTTTGAAGGCCTGTAGGAAGGCGTCGTAGTTGCGGAACGAGACGCAGCCGAACGAATCTCCATTGGGGCCAAGCATGTAGGTGTGGGCCAAAAAGCCACTGCGGCCGAACACGCGGGACTCGTCCACCGGGATCAGCCGGATCGCTTCCACGCCGTGGAACAAGGCCTCGCGCGGTTTCAGGTCATAGACATTGACCGGCGTGGAGCCTTGCATGCGTTCGTTGGTGTGACTCGGATCGTCGAGCGCGCTGCCGCGGCCCGAATGCGCTTCCAGTACGCTACCGTCCGGCAGATAAACCTTGCGGGCGGAGATGTCGTACACCGCGGTCCACTGGTCGTAGCGGACGGCGATGTTTCCGACCAAGCCGGTGTCGTCGGGCGCCGCGTAGGCCAGTGCCACCGGTTTTGGATTGCCGAACAATTTTTCGAAGAACGAGGTCTTCTCGGTCTCGGCCGTTTCGACGACGCTTTTGGCGGCTGCGGCGGCGTGAACTCGATACGTTGCGGATCGCCTGCGCGATGTGGATGGCGCGCGACGGATGCGGCGTGGCAGTGACTTTCGCAGCCGGCCGGCTGGCCGCGGCGGTCGGAGCCTGCGGATCTATGGCGGCGGCTTGAGATATGGCGGACGCCGTCTCCTGCGCGTCGCCGCCATCGTCCTCAGGCGCAGCGGTGGCGGCGAAGCGCGCCGCGAAGCTCGCCTCCGTTGCGCCCAACAGGTGCCGCGCGTCCATCAGGGGATCGTAGCCGCGGGCGGTCGCGAGCCGCCGCGCATACTTGGTCAGCGCATCCGACATTTCAGTGTAGGAGTGCGTCTCAGCCGCGGGCTTATCCTGTGGCGTTGCGTCCGGCGTAGCGTTGCCGCCGAGCTGCGAGAGGATATAGGCGGTGGCGAAACACGCCAGCGCTGCGCCGCCGACGAGCCGCCCGCCGAGCGAATCGTTCGGCAAATTTATCGCATCGCTCCGCGCGTGATCGCGGCTTTGCGCGGACTCGTGACGCCACCCCGTGCTGATAGCCATCCCCCCCAGTCCCGATTCCCTTGCCTGCAGGCATTCCGGCCCGCCCCGGCGCGTCGTAGCTACAGGCATTTCCCCGAACGATAGAAGATTGCCACGGTCCCCGGTGGCAGACCTACCCGCGTAGGCCCCCCGGCCCTGCGCCCCAAATTTTTGCAGGATCATTAAGGCAGCTTTTTGGTAAGCGCGCCACTGTCCCCGCCGACACAAACCCCGATGAGTCGGAAACTATCGAGCCGGGTCCACCCGCCGACATGCCGACACGCCGCATTTCGGCGGTGACAGTCTGTAATTGCGGCGTCCTGCAGGCGCCACGTGTAACGCCACGACGCCAAAGTCTGGGCAGGCCTGCTCAATTCAGCGACATCTTGGAATGGGCAGGCTCATAATTGGAGTAGGGCGACCGCTCCCGTTATTGTTGCAGTGCACTAGTCTCCTCGTCGCCCTTAACGGACACGCCGACGCTTGGGCTCCGTGTCCGCTTTTGGAGTAAGAGCGGACACACCGCTGGTCAGATAGGCGTCCAATGCGAGCTTCAATCACTGATGGGGCAGAAGCACGGCCGGACCCTCCCATTTAGCGGCCATTCAGCCGGCAGGCGACTTGCATCGACGTAGCTCTGTGTCACCTTTGTCTGAATTGGGGAAATGCCGTGGGACTGCGGATTTTCACATGCGCAATCGCTGTTCTAATCATCTGCGGTAACAAGGCTACCGCGGCGGAAATTAAGCTTCTCGCCGGCTCTGCGATAACGCCGGTCATGACCGAACTCATTCCTAAATTCGAACAATCGTCGGGACACAAAGTGTTTTCCGATCTCGATGGGACGATCGGAGCCATGACCGATCGCGTTAAAAAGAGCGAAGCGGCCGACGTGCCGGTGCTGGCCGCGGCCGCTGTTGCTCCGATCATGCCGGAAACATCGGCAGCACCCGCCATCGTTTCGCGCGATAATCCTGATGCTGAGTTGGTGGACCTGGTCAATCAGCTATTCGAACTCAGCGCGACTGGAGCCGGCTCAACCTCATCCACGACCGCATGGAGGTCAAGAAGATCACCGGCAAACTAAAACGCAACCCGCCCGGTACGAAAGCTGCCGCGCGATGCTGGCGGCTGCTGAGCGATATAGTGAGGTCGAGAACGTGTTGCTGAAACGCCTGCTCGCACCCTCCAAGGCTTCGTCGCAAAGGCCCGTTGCCATGCATGGCTTGCGCGACGGTAGAATTAGCGATTGCCCGCTGACCGACCCAGTGCATTCGATCATGAAATCGCTTGTGAATGACCCGATGGAAATTAGCGGCGCCGAGTGGGCGCGGGCCTGACAAGAATAGCGCGGGGCGGCATCCGCTTGCCCCGCGCTTGCGTATGTCCAATCACACGCCGGCCGGCATTCCACTACGTGGACGTATAAATGTTTGTTTACGCTTCTCCGGTGGTTGCCAATGTCGAGCGCCTCGGGGTCTCAGTCACAATACTTACGCCGTTGCGTTGTTACGGTGACCGGTGCGACAATACCTGTGATGGCTCGAATGGGCCAACACCCGTCGGCCATTTTCAACGGCAATTGAAAAACGGAGAATTTAAAATGAACATCATTAGGAAATTCTGCGTAGCCTCAGTTCTTGCGCTGTCGATCGCGGCGCCGGTGCAGGCTCAAAACCCGAAACAGGGCGACTACTACGCGCCGGGCCCGACGACGCCGATACATTTGACCCCTGGGCAAGAGATGAAAGTGAAGGATGGCGACTACTACGCGGGCGACACGATGATCCTCAACCACAAGCGTATGGCGGCCCTTAAAAAGTGCACCGAAGGGCACAAATTCGCAGGAGACAAATATGTCGCGTGCATGACGGCAGCGGGCGAGGCTCCGTAGGTCGCGGCTTTGTTTGATGTCCGCATAAAAACAGTCACGGTCGGCAGCTAACATCAAACTTGCTACGTTTTCCTGAGACTACCAGAGCCCCGGCATTCCCTCGGGGCTTTTTTCATGTTCCCAGTATTCGGGAAACTTGTGTTCAAGGTCACATCGATCGACGACCAAGGGCGTCGGGGAACGATGCCGGTGACGGAGGTTTCCATGGAAAAGATGATGCTGAAATTCCCGACCAGTTTCGGTGAAGCTGTGGAGCAGGCCTTTGTTGGCGGTCGTCACGTCGCCTCTTGGACATCGGCCTTACTCGACGACACGCAGATTTCGAGGCCGCTAAGCCGTTCTGGATCGCCAGTTTCGGACATCAGCTCACCAATCCACTTCACGGATCTGTGACAAGCGCGCGCCCTCCGTTGTAGGCGTCATAATTTCTTCTTGGTCCGGGCGATAGTCTAATCATGGTGTCGGGGACTGTGAGGGTCCCCATGTTAGCGCGAATTTTGAGAAGCTATGATGTCCCCGAGGTCTTAATGCTTGCCGGGGCTACGCTTTTTGTGTGTGTCAGCATCGAATATGTGCTGAGAACATTCTAGCTACCCGAGCGATATTCGACACGCTCCAGGCTCAGCACCATCTGCAGCGCCACCGATACATCAGCCGTGTCGGCGCCGGCCGCGGCATTATTGAGCTCGGCCGCGACGTGCTGCCAAGTCGATTTCTCGCGGGATGCTTTCGGCAGGTGGCCGATCAGCGTTCGCACATCGGCGATAGGAGCGGCGACGGCGAGTGCTTGGCGAATAGGGTGTATGCCGCTGCCCCGATAAAGAAGCCCCTGAAAAAAGGGGCCACCAAATAGGGGCCCCTCAAATGGTCAGATTTTCTTCCGCTTGATCGGCTCTGGCGGTGGATCACCAAGAACGATGTCTAGTGTCTTTTTAAGAGCCTCCAAATCGATTTTCAGTTCGCTCTTACGTACCACCTCCGTCGCAGTTCGGGCGGGTGTCATAGCGGATTAGCTCCCTCACGAGCCCTCCAGCGACTTGTTTTTACTCTGAAAATCGGGCGGAAATTGGGATTGGCACTAATAGGCCTAGGTACGTATCGGGATTCGTCAACGCCGATCAACGCTGTTACGATGGACTGGTCGAAGGATCGAAGCATGCGGCGGATATTATTGCTTTTCGTGGCGGTCACGGGCTCGATCGGGATCGTTGCCGTTCCTGCGCTCTTTATGCTCTACGCCGCGCCGCCTGCTGTGAAAACCCACGGCACTTTGAAGTGCTACGATCAAACTCAAAAGCAAAGGCCGTGCTAGTGACGGTCGTGTGCGTGTGGCCCTCAGCCTAATGGCTGAAAGTCCGCACCCCATCAACGATCAGGTTGGACACCAGCCACACCACCGGCATTGCGCAGCAAAACGCCAGAACAACGCCAGCTGTCATGCGGAGCGCCGGCCACCTATTGGCGGCATTTGAAAACTGAATCATTTTACGCGCCTCAAAATCCCGTTATGCGAAACGTTTTTTTCTTTGCAGCAAGATCGTTATTGTCTCGCCGTGAACTGCGGAAAATCTTGGGTGGAACTTTGCCGAATTTAAGCCGTGCCCACACCACTTCTCTTACGGAATGCATCTCTTACGGAATGCATCTATCAGACATTTTCTTCGGAAAAATGTGACGATGGTCACCGGATTGAATGATTTTCTAATGTTTTCCATAACGACGAAAATCAGCGACGGCCTAAAACTCGAGAAGACGTCACCGTTGCCGCTGAGGTGGCCGCGGGCCTCGCCATTGGCGCTGAGGTTGCTTTAGCCGCTCCGGCGTCTGGCTGCCGTTGATGAATAGGCGATAGCCTTTTCCTTGGCACTCGTCGCATACGCTCCCGTGACGAAGCCCTGAGGCATGACAATGACCGCACGGGGCTGGCAGTTTTTCATCCATTTGATTATCCTGTTGGAAGAGCGTTACGGAAGAGACGCGCAATGAGCGTCATCCGCGGCTGCTTGGTCAATTAGCAGATTGGGATTATTCCCTTCGGCATCTTCCCCGAGGCTTCCCCGGTAAGATTTTTGGGGAAGCCGGGAAAGCCCAGAAGTGCAAGAAGTAACTTAATTTATTGGTCGGAGCGCCGAGATTTGAACTCGGGACCCCCAGTCCCCCAGACTGGTGCGCTAACCGGGCTGCGCTACGCTCCGAAACCGATTGAGCTTGATGGCTTGGTTTCGCTGTCTCTACTGATTTTCGCGCCAGCTGGCAATTGAGCGAGCCCAAAGACATGGACCGGAAAACCTCGGACCGGAAGACGTCGAACCGGAGGCGGCGCCGCGTTACGCAGTGTTTATAAGTATAAATTCGCCATATAACTATACGCCGTCTATACCTTGCAGGCTTTTGCATATATTCCGTGTATAGTTTACCTCCGCGTTATGTAGTCACGGCTTCTTTTTACGTAGTGCGGCCTATATTTTCTGCTTCGGCCGCACTTACTCTCCAAGATCGAAACTTTGCGGCGTCACCGGCGGCATCTCCAAACGGCATGCCGCAAGCTGGAAACGGTGAGCCGCGATTGGAGGAAGTCATGACCAAGCAAAATCTTCGCCCGCAGATCGCGATTGCCGCGGCTGCATTCGTTCTTGGCGCGGCTCTCGCGCCGGCGTCTGCCTTGGCGCAGGCGCGCAACCCCAATGACGGCGGCCAAGTGTCCGTCCCTGCCGGCGCCAAGCTTGACGGCGGCAGCAAGGCGGCGTCCACCGGAACGTATTACGGCCGTAACGCGAACGACGGCGGCACCGGCCCGCAGCCGACGCAAATCAGCGTCGCGACGCCAAAGCCCAGCAAGCCTGCTGCGCCGGCGCCGGTGCATCTCGGCCGCGCTGTCGACGACGGCGGTCCGATCAACTAGTAAATCGATCGAAGGCTCGCAGGTCGGCGGGCTGCGGTCGCGTTTTGCTCGCGAAACGATGGCGGAAGAGCAGGAGCCCGACTCCGCCTTCCGCCTTTGCTTTTCGGCTTGCGTCTTGGTTCGTCGGGCCCTGGTCATTCGCGCAAACAATTGTGCAAGGCATTTACCGAAGTCCCTGTAATCACTTCATTATCGTAACCGTGCTCGGCCGTGCGCGGCGCCGATTGCAGCACTACAGCCAACGCTAACCCGACGCGAAACATGATCTCGCGCTTAGTGGGTTTGCGACGTAGAGTTGATTCGGCAATCTTGCCGACCTCCCTGGCGGACCTCCTTGCAGCGGATTCCCTTTGAAGCGGCTCTATAGCGCAACCTTCAATTCGATCCGGGGGCTCATCGACGGCGTTCGCACCGAAGCCGCAGTGCGCGAAGAAGCGATCGTGCTGGCGATCGCCGTGCCGCTCGGCATGGCGGTGGCGCCGAGCGCCGCCTGGTACGTCGCCATGATCGGCGCCATCCTCGTCGTGATGGCCATCGAATTTCTCAATACGGCGGTCGAGAAGCTGTCCGATCACGTCACGCCGGAGCACCATTATGCGATCGGGCGGATCAAGGATTTCGGCTCGGCCGCGGTGTTCTGCGGGCTCAGCTTCGGCGCTCTGATCTGGATTGTCGCGATCGCGGTGCGGTTGGGTTTTCTGTGACACGCAAGCCTGCTGAGGCAGACTTATCCATTGAGTTCAAATTCTTCTCAGGCAAAATGGTTGGCATGCAATCAATGGACACCTAGCGCTGTGGCTAGCGCCGTCCGAGCTGAAATTCACGCCGCCTGCGCCTGCCGCGCCGAGCGCAGCGCCTTGAGGAGACCCCCGAGCGAGGGCTTGCCGTCCGGCGGCGCGGCTGCGGCGCTGATCGGGCCGAGCACGGCCATGGTCGTCATGAGGATCGCGCCGAGCGAATAGGCGACCGCATAGGCGGCGAGGAATCCGACCAGGCCAAATTTTGCGGCGAAGGCAACGAAGGTGGCGATTATCATCATGACCACCACGGTCACGCCGTTGAGCGCAAGGCTCCGGAAATATCCGGTATACTGCAGGAGCGCTTCCGCAACGATCTGCAAAATGCTAGCCAAGAGCAGCACGACGACGATGGGCGTCACCTGCGGCGGCACGGTCGCCGCCGTCCGCAACAGGAACGCGTAGAGCTCCTTCCCGCCGAAGATCAAAAGGCCGCACGCGGCGAGCGCCGGGATCGCGCACAGCCCGACGGCGAGCAGGGTCGTCAACACCAGGCGCTTGGCGTCGCGCGTATCATAGGCGCGCGTCTGGCCGGGAATGGCGAGATCGCACACCGCGGCAAAGATCACGCAGGCGCCGCGGAAGATCTTGAACACCGTGTCGAGAATGATCGGGGCAGCACCTAGCCCGAAGGCGATCGGCACGATGTAATAGGGAAAGGTCGCGACGAAAAGGCTGCTCAATGCGCCGGTCGAGCTGCGCGACACCGAGTGCCAGTTCGAGCGGAAGAAGGCGGTGAGCTCGCGAACAAAGCCGCGGACATGCAGCACCAAGGCGCCGCGGCGGACCAGCTTCGTCATGGCGGCGATGAAGAGCAGAGCCCACAGCACGTTCGAGCCGACCAGAAAGACGGAGAGCGGCAGTCCGATCAGCATGGCGAGCAGCGTCGCAATGTTCACGGCGCGGCGAACGAGCTCCAGGCGCTCGAAAAAGACGAACAGGTCGACGGCGATGCTGACGGTGCGCAGCGAGAACCACGCCAGGTTCAGCGCGATGAAGAGAAGAAACAGCGCGAGATCGAAAGCCTCGCCCGCCCCGTTGCGCACAAGCTCCACGGCAAAGCAGACCAAAGCCGCGGCGACGCTGAGCAGGATATAGAACAGGATGACGGCGCCGGCCTGTCGCGCGGCTTGGTCGTCCTTCCGGCCGGCGAGATGCGGCGTGCGCAGGTTGACGAAGGCGATCTTGGCGAGGCCGAGATCGGTGATCCACAGCGAATAGCCGACAGCCGCGGTGATGATGAAGATCGAAAAGCGTTCCGGATCGAGAATGCGCGCGAACACGAAGGTCTGGACAAAGCCCATCGCGAAAGCGCCGGCGGCGGTCGAGCCGCGCAGCAAGAGATAGGGGATCGAGATCAGCCGTTCGCGGCGGGGCGCCTCGGTCGGCGCGGCGTCCTTGGTCGGTGTCTGCGAATTCGATCCGAGAGGGGCGTGCATGACTTGTCGAACGGCTCCGATAGGGCCCCGAAAAACGTGACAATGGCAGGGAGTGTGTAACGCGATCTTAATGGCATGCAGCTAACCAAAACATGAACCGGTACCGCGTTTTCGCGACCGGGGGTCCGAACGCGGGAACCGCTCTCGTGCAGCAGAAAATCGTCATTAATGGCAGGTTCCTGACGCAGCGCATGGTCGGCGTGCAGCGCTTTGCCATCGAGGTCATCAAGGTCATCGATGGGCTGATCGAGAGCGGCGAATATGCGGGTCTGAAAGGGCGGGTCGAGATTCTGACGCCGCCCGCGGCGCGGGATTTTCCGTTGCGGCATATTGCGGTCCGCCGCTGCGGCATCGGCGGCAGCTATTTCTGGGAGCAGCTGGTGCTGCCGTTCTATGCGAGCGGCAGTCTCTTGTTGAATTTCTGCAGCCTCGGTCCGGTCGTGATGCGCAATCAGATCGTCGTCATTCATGACGCCACGCCGAAAGCGCGGCCGCAGAATTTCACGCCGCTGTTCTGCGCCCTCTACAACTTTCTGATCCCGCGCTTATGCGCCCGCGCGCGTGCCATCGGCACTGTCTCCGAATTCTCGCGCAGCGAACTCGGCAAATGGTACGGCGCCAATACCAGCAAGATCAAAGTCTGTTATGTCGGCGCCGATCATATTTCGCGGATCGTGCCGGATCACTCGATCATCGAGAAGCTCGGGCTCAAGGGCAAAAAGTTCTTCCTCGGCGTCGGCGCCGGCAACAACAAGAATGCCGAGACCGTCATCGCGGCGATGCAAAAGGCCGGACTCGACGACACTTTGCTGATGATCACCGGCTACCGCAACGCCAAGGTCAACGGCCAGGAAGTCAAGGTCGATTCCGACAATCTGCGCCCGACCGGATATGTGACAGACCAGGAATTACGCTCGCTCATGGAGCACGCCTTGGCGCTGGTCTCGCCGTCGCGTTACGAGGGATTTGGCCTGCCGCCGGTCGAAGCGATGGTTGTCGGCTGTCCGGCCATTGTTAGCGATACGCCGGCCATGGTCGAGATTTGCGGCGATGCGGCGCTGCATTGCGACGCCGACGATGTCGACGGATTGGCGCGCTTTCTTCGTATCGTCCACGACCATCCGGCGCGCCGCGCCGAGCTGATCGCGGCCGGCCGTGCGCGCGCCGCGCGCTATACGTGGGACTCGACCGCGCGCGTCCTGGTGCGGCTCTGCCTCGCGCAATTTGCGCTGCATGCGTTATTTGCGCGCCGCGATGTAGGCAGCTCGCGAGCGTGCGCCAGTCCCGCGCCCGGGCAATGTCGGTGAAGCGAATGTGTAGGTCGCGGATGACGGGGAAGAAGCGATAATAGCCGTGGCCGTAGAACGGTTCGACAATGACATCGCGGTAGCCGATCGCAGTCAGCATCGGACGCAAGCGCGCCGGATTGGCGACGCACCAGGAATAACGCGCCGGAAAATCGGATCTTCCTTGTCGGTGCGGTGGTGGAAGATGAGCTTGACGATCGAAGCGGCAAGCTTGTCCGGCAACAGCCGGTTCAGCACGAACGGCACTGAATACAGCGTCGGAACGAAGGCGAGGCCGACGCCGCCCGGCGCGAGCAGCTCATAGAGGTTCGCCCAGGCGCGCTGGCTGTCGGCGACGTGCTCGAACACCATGCGGGAAAAGGCGAAGTCGAAGGAATTGCGCAAATGCGCGACGCCGGAAATGTCGCCGGCGACGTCGAAGCGGACGGTGTGATATCCGCCCGGCAGCGCCGCGAGCTCGCCCGGGGCAATATCGTTCACCGTCATTTCGGCGCCAAGCGATCATCAGCGTAGAACTGCTCGCGCCGTTGACGCGCCGTGTAATTCATCGTTGCAGCCGTCAGGCCCCAGATAATGCCAACGAGTAGATAAAAGTGCCGCCAGTGATCGGTATCGATCACGAAGGCTTCGAACACCAAGCCAATAAACGGCGTGTAGGTGGCAATTAGAAAAGTTTGCCACGGCGTGCGCACCAGTAGCGCCTTGAAGCCGAGATAGAGCGTCAGTGCGATCAGCAGAATATAGACGGAACCACCGATCCAGCCGTTATTCAGGAATGTGCCGAGGTAAGAGTTGTGCGAGTCCCAGCCGGTATAGTGTGCGAAGCCCCATGGCCCCATGCCGAAGGGATGATTGAATATCTCGCGCAAACTGTCTTGCCAGAGAAAAATGCGAGCGCGATTGTCGGAGCCTAAGTCGTAAGTCTGCAGCCTGATTCGATCCGCGAGCATGGTGCCGACAACATTGATCGAACTGATCGCCACCAGCACCGCGATGACGACAACAATGCCGATCGCCATCAGAAAAAAGATGCGATGGCGCGCCCGTCGGTTCTGCTGTGTTACAAAAAGCAGCCACATTGTCAGCGCGGTGCTCAGCACGAAGCTGAGCCAGGCAGCGCGCGAGAAGGCCAGTACTAGGCCTATGAAAATGATGACGCTGGCGATGATGTTGTGCAGCCGGATGCGATCAGTGATGAAACCCTGGATGAGCCAGGTGAGCGGCGGAATCAAAAAACAGCCGAGCACGTTGGGGTCTTTGAAGCCGGCGACCGCGCGGTTTTCAAGCGAGAATACGTCGAAACCCGGAATCAGACTGAAGAAGACATCGAAATAGCCCGCCGCGCCGAGCAGCGAGGCGATCACGCCAGCCGCGACGTACGAAGCGCGGAGAGTAGCGATACGGCGCATGGTGTCGTGTGAGAAGATGCATGCGAACAAGATGCCCGTGAGGCCGAGGTACCACGAGGTGGCGAGCATGCGCACCGCATCGTTCCATTGGTAATCCTCGAGCAGCACTTCCGGGCTGCCTTCCGTGCGCATCCAGCCGAAATCGAGAATGTGCAAAAGGCCGAGCGTGCCAAGGGCGTCGCGGATCAGCAGCAAGGCGAGCAGCACGATAATGAGGCGATGGAAACGCACCCGCGCCAGGATCGCGGCAACGCCGAGAACGACGGCGATATATTCGTAAGGCGCCGGCTGCACGAAGACGAAGAAGCTCGACAGAATACAGATATAGAGAACGAAATGCAGAAAGTTATCGGCGAGGTGTTGCGCGGGTATGCCGACGCGTCGTACTGCAGTGTCAAAACTGGTCAATAGGCGCCCTCGCCACGCAGCAGCGCGAACGGCGTGCGCGCCAGGATGTAGATGTCGAGCAGGATCGACCAATTTTCGATGTAATAAAGGTCGTGTTCGACGCGGCGCTGGATCTTCTCTTTGCTGTCGGTCTCGCCGCGCCAGCCGTTGATCTGCGCCCAGCCGGTGATGCCGGGCTTTACCCGATGGCGGGCGAAATAGCCGTCGACCGCTTCGTCATAGAGATGGTCTTCGGCCTTGGCGTGGACGGCGTGCGGGCGCGGGCCGACCAGCGACAGATTGCCGGTGAACACCACGTTGAAGAGCTGCGGCAGCTCGTCGAGGCTGGTGCGGCGGATGAAGCGGCCGACGCGGGTGACGCGCGGATCGTTCTTGGTGACCAGCTTGTTTGCCGTCGGATCGGCCTGGTCGACATACATCGAGCGGAATTTGTAGATCTCGACTACTTCGTTGTTGAAGCCGTAGCGGCGCTGCTTGAAGAAGATCGGGCCTTTGCTGTCGAGCTTGATGGCAATGGCGACGGCGAGCATGACCGGGGACAGGCAGATCAGCGCCAGCGTGCCGACCACCTTGTCGAACAGCCATTTCATCACGACGTCCCAATCGGCGATCGGCCGATCGAAAATGTCGAGCACCGGCACGTTGCCGATATAGGAATAGGAGCGGGGGCGGAACCGCAGCTTGTTGGTGTGCGCCGAGAGCCGGATGTCGACCGGCAGCACCCACAGCTTCTTCAGCATCTGCAGGATGCGGCCTTCCGCAGAGATCGGCAGCGAGAAGATCACCAGATCGACCCGGGTCTGGCGCGCGAATTCGACGAGATCGTCGACCGTGCCGAGTTTTGGCACGCCCTCGCAGGTCGGCGCGCTGCGCTCGTCGCCGCGGTCGTCGAAGGCGCCGACGATGTGCACGTCGGAATCGCGCTGGCCGGACATCGCCGCGATCAGCGCTTCGCCGCTTGCGCCGGCGCCGACGACGACGGTGCGGCGGTTGAGCCGGCCTTGCCGCGTCCAGCGCCGCACCATGAGAAACAGCGTGCGGCGGAAGGCGAGCAGGGCGACGAGACCGACGACATAGTAACTGCCGAGCCAGACGCGGGAGAACTCATCGCCGGCTTTGGCTAAGAACGACACGGTGACGGCGAGGAGGAAGACCACCGACCACGCCGAGGCGAGCCGCATATATTGCTTCTCGTGACCGCGGAAGGCCTGGACCTGGTAGATGTCGGCGGCCTGGAACGCCAGAAGCGACATCAGCGCAATGCCGGCAATGGCGGCGAAATAGTAGGGGCTGAAACCATTCACCGGCACGACATAGGCGAAATAGAGCAGAAAGCCGACAGTCGCGACCAAGACGACTTCGATGGCGCGCACCGCGCCGGCAAGCACGATCGGCGAATAGGCCTGCTTAAAATCCTCGGCGATGACGTCTTGAGCTGCGGACGAAAGCGGGCGCGGGACTTGCGGCTTCGCGCCCGGCATGGCCTTAACCGCGGCGGAAACCGCCGTGGTGTCGAAGAGTGTCGTGCTCTCGGGGCTCGACATGGTTAACAGACACTTTCATTTCCGCGAATTTCATCCGCGACTTAATGCGCCGCGGGGCGCCCCGCATCCCGCGCCGGCAAGTCGTGCCGCAACATAGTGAACATTCTTCAAAAATTGGTTATGCGCGCTGCGCTGCGTCGCGCGCGGCAAGCGCTTCGCGATAGGCGGCGAGATTGCACTCGACCATCATGCTCAAGGAAAATTCGCTGCGCACCCGCATCCGCAAAGCTTCCGCCAAGCGGTGAATGTCGAGCGGCTCGGTCAGCGCCGCGGTTATTGCGCCGATCAGGGCGCCGAGATCGTCGGGCGGGATGAGACGGGCGGAGTGCGGCCCGAAAATCTCGTGCACGCCGCCGACATCGGTGGCGATGATCGGCACGCCGGCCGCCGCCGCCTCGAGCGCGACATAGGGCAGCAACTCGGCGCGCGACGGCATCACCAGCATGCGGCCCATCGCGAAAGCCTTGCGCGCCGGGCAATGGCCGATGAAGCGGATCTGGCCGTCGACGCCCAATTGTTTGGCCTGGTCGCGCAGCATCTGCGCGTCCGGGCCTTCGCCGGCAATCGTCGCCGTGACCTTGCGGCCGGAACGGCCGAGGATGGCGATGGCTTCGATCAGCACGTCGATGGCTTTGACCGGCCGCAATTCGCCGACGCAGACGATGTCGGTGGCATCGGGGCGCGGCATAACGGTCTCGAATTCGGATTCGGCGATGCCGTTGCGCACCACGCGCACCAACGCGCGGGGCTTGCTGATCACGGTGCGGAACAGATCGGCGATGTAAGTGCTTTCAAACAGAAACAGATCGGTGCGGGTGTTGAGAATGCGCTCGAGCGTGCGATAGAAGCCACCCTTGATCGTGCCCGGAGAATAAACCAGCGAGCCGCCGTGCGGCGTGTAGGCGCGGATCGCGTCCGGCACGCTCGGCGTCAAGCGCGCGAGCGCCGCGCCTTTGGCTCCGTGGCCGTGCAGCACGTCGGGCGAGCGCGCCTTGACCCAGGCCGAGATGGTCCACAGCGCGCCGAAATCGTGCGGGCTGAGTTCGCGCGTGATCGGCAGGCGCAAGATGCCGAGCGCCAGCCGCGGCGCGAGCTCGGCGAGAACGGCTTCGGCATTGGCGCCGCCGGTCGTCGAATCGACCACCAGTCCGACGCGGTGGCCGCGTTCGATCTGGCCGCGCGCGACATCGATGACGTGGCGGAACAGGCCGCCGAGCGGCGCGCGCAACATATGCACGATCTCCAAGCTGGTTGGCGCATAGGCCACGCGCAGCGGCGACGGTGTGGTATGCGCCGGCGCGACCGAGAGGGCGGCCGGCGCGAACGCATCCAGGCCGAATTTCGGATTAAGCGGCCGCAGATCGCCCATGATGCGTGTGCCGATCAATCTGCCCAATGGGGTGGCCTAATGCCGGATCGATCCGATCGGTAAATTTGCCGGCAAGGACATAACCGGATGTAGGAACACCGGAGGTTAACAAAGTCTCACCGCAGCGGGTTTAACCGGATAGCAACCTTAATAGAGCGTAATCAGCGCATGCGAAGGCCGACCTTTGGTAGATTGGTCCGTAGGAGTAGTGTGATGAGCGTGGCGTCGCCTCAAGCGCGTGATACGACCGACGCGGATCTCGATCTTCCGGCTCTCGGCTCGGCGCTGTGGCGGAAGCGCTGGCTCATCCTCGTGCCGACGCTGCTCGCCGCGCTCGGCGCCTACATCACCGTCCAGCTCATCACGCCGAAATATTTCTCCGAGGTCCGCATCCTCATCGAGGGGCGCGAAAACGTCTATCTGCGCCCCGACGCCGACAAGATCACCACCGATCCGACGGTCGACGCCGAAGCTGTGGCAAGCCAGGCGCAAGTCATCCTGTCGCGCGACCTCGCGCTCGAAGTGATTAAGAAGCTCAATCTCGGCGCGCTGCCGGAATTCGATTCGACGCTCAACGGCGTGTCGCCGCTCAAGACGCTGCTCGGCATATTGGGTCTCGTCAAGGATCCGCTGAGCATGACGCATGAGGAGCGCGTGCTCACCGCCTATTACGATCGGCTCACGGTGTCGCCGCTCGAGAAATCGCGCATCATCAATATCGATTTTCTCTCCGAGGATCCGGAGCTTGCCGCCCGCGTCGCCAACGCCATCGCCGACGCCTATCTGGTGCGGTCGCGCGAAGCCAAGCAGGAGCAGGCGCAGAGCGCCGGGCAGTGGCTCGCCGGCCAGATCGAGGGCATGCGGCAGAAGGTCGAGGCGGCGGAGGCCAAGGTCGAGGAATTCCGCGCCAAGGCCAATCTCCTGATCGGGCTCAACAACACCACGCTGTCGGCGCAGACGCTCGGCGACGTCAACGCCCAGCTGGCGGCGGCGCGCGCGGCGAAGACCGATGCCGAGGCCAAGGCCAGGCTCATTCGCGACATGCTCAAATCCGGGCAGCCGATCGAGTCGTCGGATTTCCTCAATTCGGAATTAATCCGCCGCCTCACCGAGCAACGCATCACGCTCCGCGCGCAGCTCGCCGAGCAATCGTCGACGCTGCTCGACAACCATCCGCGGATCAAGGAATTGCGGGCGCAGATCGGCGACCTCGACGGCCAGATCAGGGCGGAGGCGGAAAAGACTGCGCGCTCGTTCGAGAACGACGCCAAGCTCGCCGATGCGCGGCTGCAGTCGCAATCGGCCACCCTCGATACGCTGAAGAACCAGGCCGCCTCCACCAACGGCCAGGACGTGCAGCTGCGCGCGCTCGAGCGCGACGCCAAATCGCAGCGCGATCTTTTGGAATCCTATCTCGGCAAATATCGCGAGGCGACCTCGCGCGATACGATCAATTCGACGCCGGCCGACGCCCGCATCGTGTCGCGCGCCACGGTGTCGAATGTTCCGGCTTATCCGAAGAAGCTGCCGACCATCCTGATCGCGAGTTTCGCCATGCTGGTGATGAGCTCGGGCCTGGTAATCACCAAGGAGATTCTCGCAAGCCCCGGCGGCTTCGTGCCGCTGCGCCGCGAGTCGACTGTGCCCGAGGAAGAAGAGGCGCCGGCGGCGCGGGACGCGCGCATGGATTCGCGGATGGACTCGATCTTGGGCGTGCGGCGAAGCGAACCACGCACGCCGACCGAAATCCCGATCGGCGCCGTCGTCGACGCCGCCTACGATCTGCATCGCATGGGTGTGCGCCGCATCGCCGTGTTCAGCGCGGCGCCCGGCGTGAACGCCAGCCAGACCGCGGTCAAGCTGGCACGCGCGCTCGCCGAGGAATCGCGCGTCATCCTGGTCGGCCTTGCCTCCGGCGAGACCGCGATCCGCGCCGTCTCCAACGAGCCGTCGGCCGACGGCCTTGCCGAACTCGCCCACGGCATGGCGTCGTTCCGCGACATCATCACCAAGGACCGGCTGTCGCCATTGCACCTGATCGCGCCGGGGCACGCCTCGACCGACCGGCTGCAGATTCTTTCAGCGCGCAGCATCGTCACGAGCTTCGATGCTTTGGCGCAGAGCTACGATCACCTCGTGATCGACGCCGGCGCGGTTACGGGCTCAGGCATCGATCGCATCGCCGAGGTCGCCCCGCATGCGGTGCTGATCGCCGACACGGCGGCAAGCGCGGCCGCGGCGCGCGACCAGCTGTTGGCCGGCGGCATCGTCGACGTCACCACGCTGGTCGGCACGCGCGGTGGTCTGGCGGAAACCGCCGAGGCCGCGTAACGGCGAAGTCACGCGCCGTGTGCTACGCTTCCCCGCGTGTGGGCAGCTGCGATAGCTTGGCCCGCGTTCCGACGAGGCAGGGTCTGTGGCGAGCCTGAGACAGGCGATCATCCGCGGCGGTTTGGAGTCGCTGTATTTTAGCGGGGCGCATCACGCCTTGCGGCCTTTTGTCGGCGGCGTCGGTGCGATCCTGATGCTGCATCATGTGCGGCCGCGGCGTCCCGGCCGGTTTCAGCCGAACCATCTTCTCGAAGTGACGCCGGCGTTTCTGACGCGGGTGGTGAGGGACCTGCGCCGTTCCGGCGTTGATCTCATCAGTCTCGACGAGTTGCACCGCCGCATGACAGAGGGCGACTTCTCGCGCCGCTTTGTCTGCCTGACCTTCGACGACGGCTATCGCGACACGCTGCAATGGGCCTATCCGATCCTCAAGGCGGCCGACGTGCCGTTCGCCATCTACGTGCCGACGAGTTTTCCCGACCGGCTCGGCGAATTGTGGTGGCTGGTGCTGGAAGCGGTGATCGGCCGCAACGACCGCATCGGCCTTGTCATCGACGGCCGCGACCGCAAATTCGACTGCGCCAGCATCACCGAGAAGCGCGCGCTCTACGACGAGCTTTATTGGTGGCTGCGCGCGCGGCCGACCGAAGCCGAGATGCGCAGCGTCATCCGCATTCTTGCCGCCTTCTATCAGGTCGACGTCGCAGCGTTCTGCAATGAATTGTGCATGACCTGGGCCGAGTTGGCACAGCTTGCCACCGATCCGCTGGTCACCATTGGCGCGCACACCGTCAATCATCCGATGCTGGCGAAACTGACCAAGGAAGCGGTGCGCTCGGAAATGGATCTGAGCCGTTCGGTGATCGAGGCGGCGCTGTCGGTGCGGCCGCAACATCTGTCCTATCCTTACGGCGACCGCACATCGGCGGGTCCGCGCGAATTCGATGTCGCGGCCGAACTCGGCTTCAAGACCGCGGTCACGACCCGGCCCGGCGTGGTGTTTGCCGAGCACGGCCAGCGCCTGACGGCATTGCCGCGGATTTCGCTCAATGGCGACTATCAGCGCATGCGCTATGTGCGGGTGCTGCTGTCCGGCAGCGCGACCGCAATGTGGAACGGCTTCCGCCGCGTCGAAGCGGCCTGATTTACGGGCTGCGGGTATTTGGTCTGCCCATCCACGACACGATCGGCATCGCCGGCAAGACCCAGCCCAGGCCGGCAATCACATAATACGCGACCGAGAGCACGGGGCTGTCGTGGATGGCGGGAGCCTGGGCCAGCGCCATTGCGACCAGCGCCCAGACAACCACGAGCACCAGCAGCGCCAGGGTCCCCAAAAGTTTGCGCAGACGGATCGGCATAACGGTACAGCAATCCGGGTGACATGACGTCGGTTGCGAGGGCAGGGGGCAGCACTATATGGTCCGCCCGCCTGCGACAAGTGACCAGTCATGACAACCGAAATTTCCGATCAGCATGCGCGCGCGATCCGGCTGTGGCTTTACGCCGTGGCCGCAATGGTGCTCGCCATCGTGCTGGTCGGCGGTGCGACGCGGCTTACCGAATCCGGATTGTCGATCACGGAATGGAAGCCTGTCATGGGCGTGGTGCCGCCGCTCGGCGACGCGCAATGGCAAAGCGAATTCGAAAAGTATCAGGCCATTCCGCAATACCGCGAGCTCAACAACGGCATGAGCCTCGACGCGTTCAAGAGCATCTATTGGTGGGAATGGACGCACCGCTTGATCGCGCGCGCTATCGGCTTCGTATTCCTGGTGCCGTTTCTTTGGTTCTGGTGGCCCGGCTGGATCGGCCCTAGCCTGCGTAACCGGCTGTGGCTGATTTTCGGGCTCGGTGCGCTGCAAGGCGTGGTTGGCTGGTGGATGGTCGCCTCGGGTTTGGCCGAGCGCGTGGAAGTCTCGCAATACCGTCTCGCGACCCATCTCGTGCTCGCTTGCCTGATCTACGTCGCCTTGCTGTGGACGGCGCAGCGGTGGGATCGGCAGCCGTCAGCGCAAAAACTTGAGCCGGTGCCGCCACGCATTCGCTTCGGCGCCATCGCGCTTGTCGTATTGGTGCTCGTGCAAATCTATCTCGGCGCCATCGTCGCCGGGCTTCGCGCCGGACATATCTACAATACGTGGCCGCTGATCGACGGCGCACTGGTGCCGGATTCAGCGCGACTATTTTTCAACGCGCCGCTGTGGCGGAATTTCTTCGAGAATACGGTCACCGTGCAATTCGATCACCGCATGCTGGCCTATGTGATCTGGATCGTCGCGCTTCTTCACGCTTTCGGCGCGGCGCGTGCAGTGAAAAGCGGGTCGGTGGTCGCCGGCGCTGTTTGGCTCGCCGTCGCCGTGACATTGCAGGCGGCGCTCGGCATATGGACGCTGTTGATGGTCGCGCCGCTTTCGCTGGCGCTGCTGCACCAGGCCATGGCGATGGTCGTGCTGACGATTGCGACGGTGCACGCGGCTTCCGTCGTCAAAAGTGCGCCGCGAGCACTGTTATCACGGGAAGGCGGACGATGCAGTTATTCGTGACGCGGCAGGCGTCGGACGTTGGGACGCCGACTTGTGAGCGCGTGCCAGACGCGGATGGCGTACCTGGTCTGACAATCCTGGGATCATTTGTTCGTTTGGTTGAGGACTGACCTGTCCAGATGGGCCAGGAATGGCGGCAGCGTGCGAAATGCGAGGTGGATGTTATCGCGCAATGAAACAAGCTTGTAGCCGTGTCGGCCAAAGGCACGCATTAGGGCTTGTTTGCTGAAAATCGAGATGTGGCCATTGCGCGGCCCGACATACCACCAGTGGAGTCCGTAATTGTTGAAATCGCTCGGCTGCGCGAATGTTGTGAAAAAGACAAGTCCCCCCGGGGCTGCTGCATATTCGAGAATCGAGGCAATTCCCGCAGCCGGATCGGGCAAGTGTTCGAGGGTCTCGAAACAGGTCACCAAATCGAACTTTCCGTCCCGAGGAAGTGCGTATTCCGGCGTCATCGGATCGTACGTTACCGCCGCCGGAAAGCCGCTCGCGCGAAGCACACTGCAAAACACGTCATTGCCGCCACCGTAGTCGAGCACGCGCGTTTCCTTTTTATAGGCACTCCATAGGCGCGCTATAACGCCGGCATTCTCGCTCGGTCGCTTAATTTGATAATCGGGATCGACGGTTTGGTAGGTCTCATTGTAGATGTGCGCTTTGAATTGATCGAGATTCCAGTTGTCGAATGCATCAGTAAAAAGAAAATCGCAGGTCGCACAGCGGCGGTAATAGATCGGCACGCCAGAGAGCCGCAACCGAATGCCCTGTGCTTCGACGCAGGATTTGTGGAAATCGACGACGCCGTACAACTCGGCCACACCGCCGCAGATTTTGCAGGGCGCGGGCGCTGCGGAGAACGGCTTGAGGCTGTCGATCATAATAGCTCGCCGATTGGCGAAAGAATCACCGCCACAATGTAGCCTAGCGAATGGAAACGGTTCCGATCAATGCGGCTCCCCTTGCCAAGCCGATGGGAGCCGTTTGGCTTACCGTCGCCGTGACGTTGCAGGCGGCGCTCGGCATATGGACGTTGTTGATGGTCGCGCCGCTCTCGCTGGCGCTGCTGCACCAGGCCATGGCGATGGTCGTGCTGACGATTGCGACGGTGCACGCGGCGTCCGTCCCCGAGCGCGCTGGGCGCGATCAGTTGGCTGACGCACGCGGCTTCTGGAAGATCGCCGAATAATGGTAGGGCGGGATTCCAGCAATACGAACCCGGATGGCGCAACATGTCGTTGCGATCGATATCGACGCCGACCTTTTGTCATTGGCGCGGCGCCGCGTCAGCGAAGCTGGTCTGACGAATTGGCAATTCATCGTGGCTGACGCCTACGATCTGCGCGCCAATATTGGCGCGCCTGTCGACTTCGTTTTCCTCGCCAATGCCTTTCATGGCGTTCCCGACAAGCAACGGCTTTGCAATTCCGTTGCCGAGACTCTCTTGCCTGGAGGGCAATTTGCCGTCGTGAACCGGCATCAAAAGCCAAAAGAAGAAACGACCGTCCTCGGCCAGCCGCGCGGACCCAAGACCGAGTTGAGAATGAGCCCCGAAACCGTTACCCGCGCCGTCGACGCGGCATGGGCAGCGTGAACCAGCCATTGCCCGCGCATAAATCGACCGCAGTCGCGCCATGGGCGAGGCCTGACTCGGTCAAGACGCGAGCCGGGTCGGGCCATAGCGCTTCCCACCAGCCCGCATCCGGCATTTCCGTGCCTTGGAAGAAGCCCGGTATCGACATGGAGCCGCGCGCCCGCTGCTAGTTGGCCAGCGCTTGGTCGAGGTCGGCGATGATGTCGTCCTTATCCTCGATGCCGATCGACAGCCGCACCACGTCGGGCCCGGCGCCGGCCTGTACTTTCTGCGCATCGCTGAGCTGACGATGCGTTGTCGACGCCGGATGAATGATCAGCGAGCGCGTGTCGCCGATATTGGCGAGGTGTGAAAACAGTTGGACGTTTGAAACCAGTTTCACGCCGGCGTCGTAGCCGCCCTTGAGACCGAATGTGAACACGGCGCCGGCGCCGTTCGGGCAATATTTCTTGGCGAGGTTGTAATAGCGGTCGCCCGCCAGTCCCGGATAGCTGACCCAGGCGACGCTCGGATGCGCCGCTATCCATCCGGCGACCGCGAGCGCATTGTCGCAATGCCGCTGCATGCGCAGCGGCAGCGTCTCGATGCCGTTGAGGAAAAGAAAAGAGTTGAACGGCGACAAAGCCGCGCCGATATCGCGCAGCGCCAAGACGCGGGCGGCGATGGCAAAGGCGAAATTGCCGAATGTCTCGTGCAATACGATGCCGTGATATTCCGGGCGCGGCTCGCACAACATCGGATAACGCCGCTCGCGCGACCAGTTGAACGTGCCGCCGTCGACGATCAGGCCGCCGATCGAATTGCCGTGGCCGCCGAGAAATTTGGTCAGCGAATGCACGACGATATCGGCGCCGTGATCGATCGGCTTGCACAGATAGGGCGTGGCGAGCGTGTTGTCGACGATATAGGGCACGCCCGCGCGTTTGGCGATTTGCGCCACGGCTTCCATGTCGGTGACGACGCCGCCGGGATTGGCGATCAACTCGGTGAAGATAGCCTTGGTCTTCGGGCTGGCCGCGCGCTCGAACGAAGACAGATCGTCGGGATCGGCCCAGACCACGTTCCAGCCGAAATTCTTGAACGCGTGATTGAACTGATTGATCGAGCCGCCATAGAGCTTTTTCGACGCGACGAACTCGTCGCCCGGCTGCATCAGGCAGTGAAACGTCAAGACCTGGGCGGCGTGGCCGGACGCCACGGCAAGACCCGCGGTGCCGCCTTCGAGCGCCGCGACGCGCTCTTCCAACACCGCCGTCGTTGGATTGCCGATGCGCGTATAGATATTGCCGAAGGTCTGCAGTCCGAACAGGGAAGCGGCGTGATCGACGCTTTCAAATACGTAGGACGTCGTCTGATAAATCGGCGTCGCGCGCGCGCCGGTCGTCGGATCGGGTTGCGCGCCGGCGTGAATGGCAAGCGTGGAAAATCCGGGAATGCGTTCGGTCATAGGTGTTCCCTCTTGAGCCTGTCCTCTCGAGTCCGTTCTTTCAGGCCGATGCTCATTGAGAAAAACCGACCATGCCGGTTTACGGCCAAAGCCGTCAAGGCGCGCAAGGATCGTTGCATCATGGGATCAAGGATCGTTGCATCAAGGGATAACGGCAGCCAAAGGCCGCGCTGGGGGTACGGCGATGACAGAAACTTATACTCGCGGCGGCCGGGGGCTTCGCAAGCTCACTTAAAGCGTTTCAGTGCCATACGGCAGGCCGAAGAGACACGGCTGCGGTTGGCCATCAGACAATGCGCGACGCGCTCGCGGTCCGGAATGTATTGGCCGCAGACCGTCATGGCGTCATTCATGCACGCATAATGATCGTCTTGGGCCTGCGCCGGAATGGCCGCGAGCTGAGGCACCAGGCAGACGAGGGCGAAAGCGGCTGCGTTACGAAGCTTCATGGGCCTTTTCCAATCTCCGGCAAGTCACAAGACGACAAAGGACACGCGGCTGCGGCGGGATATTCCGGCTCGAGATCACTTCAGCGCCCGCCTTCCTCGCGCTGCACGCGATCGGAGGCTTCCGTTGCGCCGCCAGGCGCACTGGTGCGGTTGAGCGACATGCGCTGGATGCCGCCGATCGGCGCGCGCTTCGAGCTCAGCGTGCGCGTATTCACGCCCAGCCAGGCAATCTCCGATGACAGCCGGCCGTATTCGATCTTGGGGCAGCGATTCATCACCACTTTCAGACCCTCGGCTTCGGCGAGCGCCGCCGCTTCGTCGTTGCGCACGGCAAGCTGCATCCAGATGACTTGCGGCCGTGGCTTCAGCGTAAGCGCTTCCTGGACGATGCCAAGCGCATATTGTGACGCACGGAAGATATCGACCATATCCACCGGAACGGGGATGTCGGCCAGACGGGCATAAATCCGCTGCCCGAGCATGGTGTGCCCGTCATGCCCCGGATTGACCGGGATCACGGTGTAGCCGCGCTCGAGAAGATACTTGAAGGCAAAGTAGCTCGGCCGGTTTTCCTTCTCCGAGGCGCCGACCATCGCAATGGTCTTCACGGTATTGAGGATGCCGCGGATATAGCTGTCCGGATAGGAATCGTGGTTCATCGTGGCTTTCAGCGCGTCGGTAGGGCCACCATAGTCGCCCCGTCCAGGTAACGAAAGGGTGGCGCACACGCGGCGCGCAGGCGGAGTTTGGCTGGCGGTTGCCGTTATCGATCTTGCCACTTCGGCTCGCGCTTTTCGATAAAGGCGCTGATGCCTTCCTCCGCGTCGCGCGCCAGCATGTTCTCGATCATGACTTCGGAGGCATATTTGTAAGCCTCAGCGAGCGGCATTTCGGCCTGGCGATAGAACGCCGCCTTGCCGATCTTCACCGTCAGCGTCGATTTGGCGGCGATCTTTTCCGCAAGCGCAACCGCTTCCACAAGTTCGCTGCCCGGCGCGACCAGGCGATTGACGAGACCGATCCGCTCTGCGTCCTCGGCCGCGATCAGATCGCCGGTGAGCAACATTTCCATCGCATGCTTGCGCGAAACATTGCGCGACAGCGCGACCATCGGCGTCGAGCAGAACAGGCCGATATTCACGCCCGGCGTCGCGAACTTTGCCGCTTGCGAGGTGACGGCGAGATCGCAACTCGCCACCAGCTGACAGCCCGCAGCAGTCGCGGTTGCATGAACGGCGGCGATCACGGGCTGCGGCAAGGTTACGATTTGCTGCATCACCGTACTGCACAGCGCCATGATGCGTTCGAAATAAGCGCGGCCGCGATCGGGAGCGGCACGGCGCGCCGTGATTTCCTTTAAGTCATGACCCGCGCAGAAGGCGGGGCCGTTGGCGGCCAGAATGACAACGCGCACCGCGCGCTCCTGCGCCAGCGCCGTCAGGGCCTCGCCCAGCGCTTCCAGCATCGCCTCCGAGAGGCTGTTGCGGGCCTGCGGCCGGTTCAGCGTCAGGATCGCGATCCCGCCTTTGTCCTCGCGCAACAGGACCGGCAGCGCAGCGTCGGTCGCAACTTTGGCAGTGGCGGATTGAGCGTTCATCTGCGTATCCGGCTTTTGCGTTGACCGCGCGTGTCTAGGCCTGTCTCGCCGACTTTGCGGCTTCACCTTATCCATTGTATCCGACTATCCGACCTTGGGGGAAACTCCACAAAGCGGGGGAGCGGGCCATGGCTGACGATAAAATGGCAGACGACAAGATTGCCGCACCGAAACTCTCACGCGAACGACTTATCGAGCTTCTAGCGGCCGAATTCCCGGAAGCCGCGCACGCCGTCGGCGATTACGAGATCGAACAGGTGTGGTACGGCGGCTGCCGGGTGCGCCGCCGCCATTACGACAGCTCGCTGCGGCCGGGTGGAACCGTGTCCGGGCCCATCATGATGGCACTGGCCGATTTCACGATGTATCTCGCCGTCCTCTCCGCGATCGGCTGGGTTCCGCTCGCGGTCACCACCAATCTCAGCATCAACTTTCTGAAAAGACCCGGCGCCCGTGATCTTCTTGCCGAGGCGCGATTATTCAAGCTCGGCAAACGGCTTGTGGTCGGGCAGGTCGGTCTGCGCTCGGACGGCGACGACGAACTTGTCGCCCATGTCACATCGACCTATTCGATCCCGGTCGAGCGTAGCTAGAGGTAATTTTATACCTCTATCTCAACCAATTGAGAAATATCTGGAATATGCATCGTTGTGATTGACCACAGCGTGCCGGCCCGCTACAAGCCTGCCGCACGGCGCCGGATTTGGCATGCAGATTTGGGCGCGTAATCGTAGACGGATGCGGATATGAAAACCTTTTCTGCCAAGCCCGCCGAGGTCGAGAAGAAGTGGGTCATGATCGACGCCGAGGGTCTCGTCGTCGGCCGGCTCGCCTCGCTCGTCGCCTTGCGGCTGCGCGGCAAACACAAGCCGACATTCACGCCCCATGTCGATTGCGGCGACAATGTCATCGTCATCAATGCCGCCAAAGTGGTGCTGACCGGACGCAAGGTTCAGCAGAAGATTTATTACAAGCACACCGGCTATATCGGCGGCATCAAGGAACGCAGCGCCAAGTCGATCCTCGCCGGCCGTTTTCCGGAGCGGATCGTCGAAAAGGCCATTGAGCGCATGCTGCCGCGTGGACCGCTCGGCCGCCAGCAGCTCGCCAATCTACGGGTCTATCCGCGCGGCGACCATCCGCACGAGGCGCAGCAGCCGGAGAAGATCGATATCGGCGCCATGAACCGCAAGAATAAGAGGGTCGCCTAATGGCCGAAACCATCCAGACGCTCGAGGATCTGTCCTCGCTGAAATCCGCGGCGCCGGTCGAGGCGCCCAAATATGTGCAGAAGCTCGACAAGCAGGGCCGCGCTTATGCCACCGGCAAGCGCAAGGACGCGGTGGCGCGGGTATGGATCAAGCTCGGCGGCGGCACGATCATCATCAACGAGCGGCCGGTCGAGACCTATTTCGCGCGGCCTGTGCTGCGCATGCTGATCCAGCAGCCGCTCACGGTGTCGAGCCGCCAGGGCCAATACGACGTCGTGTGTACGGTGTCCGGCGGCGGGCTCTCGGGCCAGGCCGGCGCGGTGCGCCACGGCCTGTCCAAGGCGCTGATGCGGCACGAGCCGGAACTGCGCGGGGTGCTCAAGCGCGGCGGCTTCCTCACCCGCGACAGCCGCGTCGTCGAGCGCAAGAAGTACGGCCGCGCCAAGGCGCGCAGAAGCTTCCAGTTCTCGAAGCGGTAATTTTTGCAGCCCGGATTGCGCAATGCGCAATCCAGGATTTTCAATTTCAGAAAAACGCCAGCGTCCGGATCTCGATGCTCTCGCGTGGCCGCGCACTGGGCGGCGAGGTCGGGTCGGCGAAGGCGGTATGCGCGGTCCAGCGGGCGCGGCCGTCTTTCTCGGAATCGAACACCTTGAAGACGTAAGCCTCCTCGCGCCGCATGCGCGGGAACCAGAACCATTTATGCTTCGGATTGAATTTGATCGCGTAAGTCTGGCCGATACGGCCAGGGGAGCGCCGCTCCGAGACGATCATGTCGCTCGGCGACAGCGATTGGGCATCCGCCATGGCCAGCGGAAAGGTTTCGACCGGATGCCGGATCGGGCGCCACACCTGGATGATGGCGAAGCGGCGCTTGAGCAATTCTTCGGCCTCGTCGGGAAGGATATCGCGCACGCGCTGCGGCGCCGACCATTCGGTATAGTCGTTGTGCACACGGCTTACGACCTCGCGGATCTGCTTGGTCTCGCGTTGCTCCTTATCGGCGGTGCGCAGCGTATGGTCGAACACGACGACGCGCTTGGCGCCGCTCTCGGCCTTGATCAGCGCCTCCATTTCCGGATAGTAGACACGCTTGATCTCGTCCTCGTCGTAGAAATCGGCCATTTTGGTGTCGTGCCGCAGGAAGCGAAAGCCGTTGCGGTCCAGCGCGAAGTCATCGGCGCGAGGGCGGGCGTTGTGGATCGGGACGCGGCGCGGATCGGGCGTGCCGCCTGAGCGCGCGTCGCTGCCGCCGGGCGCGGCGACGATGGTGAAGACCTTGGTTCCGTCGTCGACGATGTAGTTGAGCGTCGCCTCGATCGTGTCGGGAGCCATACCGGAAGCAGTGTCGAGTTCTGCGAGTTGCGCCATCGGATCCTCCTGTCCTTGCCATAATCTATGTGCAGGGCGCGCGAAGAGGAAGGAGCAAAGCTCCTATTGGAAAAACCATGCTCGCCGGCGGGCCGTGGGTAAAATTCGGTTTCACCGATTTACCCTTCTGCAATTGTATTCGTGCCTCTAGCGCGACAGTAACGCAAATGGAGCGGCTGGCGAATTAGCTTGCCGTTCTCTCAGTCCCCGGTCAGTGCCGCATGCATCTCGATCTGCAGACCATTTCCGTGGTGACGGCATTCATTGCGGCGCTTCTTGGCGCTTTCCTGGTCTTTGCCGGTCTGCAAAGCCGCAGCGTTCGCGCGCCGATATGGTGGGGATCGATCATTTTAAGCAAATCAACGATCGCTTCGGCCATGCAACAGGGGATGCCATGTTGCAGGTCTTTGCCGGCGCGGCGACGGCGACGCTCGGCGCCGACGTGCTGTTCGCCCGCATCGGCGAATTTGCTGCCTGCATGCCGGTCGGCGATATGGACGAGGCTTACGCCATCGCCGAGCGGGTGCGGCGCAATTTTTCGGCGATAGCCGCCCGTTTCGGCAACGATCAATTGTTGCCGACCGTTAGCATCGGCATCGCACTCGGGCGCGAGCCGGGCATGACGGTCGGCGCATTGCTTTCGATCGCCGATCGCGCGCTCTATCGCGCCAAGGAGCGTGGGCGTAATCGCGTTGAGAGGGAATTGCAGGCCTACGGCGCGTCTGCTGCCGTGTCCGGCGCGCCGCCGATTGTTCCGATCATTGGCACCGATCGCTCAGGCTCCGGCGCGCATCAAAGCGGCCGGCGCTGGCGCGCTGCGTTGTGAGTTTTTCAAACAAGAAAATTTGAACACGATTTTGTCTAATACAATTTTCCAAGTCTTTTCGTGAAAACCCTCCGGATCCACGACACACTCGGCAAATCCTGAAAGGCAAACCTTCAGCGCGGCGCCTCGAACCATGATAGCGATTGTACCTGGTGCTGAGGAGCTTCACGCATGTTTGCGCGTCTCGCGGAAGCGTCGACGTCCCTTGATATCGGTACGTTGTTTGTCACCGCGACCTGCGTGACGGCGCTCCTCGGTCTGTTCCTCCTGTTCGCGTGGATGCAGGATCGCATCGCGGCGCTCGCTTGGTGGGGCACAGCCTATCTGATCGGCGGCTTCTCCGGCATGCTGTGGCGCTTGGACGGTGCCGTGCCGCTGCCGATCGCCGCGGGCCTCGCCGACGTCCTGTTGTTCATCGCGCTCGGCATGATCTGGACCGCCGCGCGCGTTTTTCACGGCCGCCAGGTGCTCTGGGGCGCCATGTGCTTCGGCGCCGTGGTCTGGACGGCCGCGGATCTCGTGCCGGCGATCCCGCACACCCCGGCTGCGCGCATCATGCTCAGCTCGGTGATTGTCGCGACCTACACATTCATGATCGCCGCTGAACTGTGGCGGGAGCGGCGCAAATCCCTGATCCGGCGCTGGCCGGCGCTGTTTGTCCCTATGCTGCACGGCGCGATCTTTCTGTTTCCGGTGGCCTTGGCGAGCCTCGGCGTGCGCAGCCTCGCCACCGGCTGGATCGCCGTCTTCGCCATCGAGGTCACGCTCTACGTGGTCGGCGCCGCTTTCATCGTTCTGGTCTTGGCCAAGGATCGCACCGTCAATCGCTATAAGCGCGCAGCGGAAACCGATCCGTTGACGGGGCTCCATAATCGCCGCGGCTTTTTCGCCGCCGCCGGCGCACTGATGGCCGCGAACCAGAAGAAGCTCGCACCGGTGAGCGTGCTGGCCTTCGACCTCGACAAATTCAAATCGATCAACGATCGGTTCGGCCACAAAATGGGCGACGCCGTCTTGGAAATGTTCTCGAAGTCGGTGCAAAAGACGATGCGCTCAGACGACATTATCGGCCGGCTCGGCGGCGAGGAATTCGTCGCCGTCATTTCCGGCGAACTCACCAATGCCTGCATTGCCGCCGAACGCGTGCGGGTGGCCTTCGAGGCGGCGGCGCTCGCTCCCGACAGCCCGCAAATTCCGGTCACCGTGAGCATCGGCGTCGCGTGTGGCCTGCCGACGGCCGCCATCGTCAAGATCATTGAACGTGCCGATGCGGTGCTCTATCGCGCCAAGGAAAACGGCCGCAACCGCGTCGAGGCGGACCAAGACATGGTTGTCCCGGAAAGAGACGCGGCCGGCGCGGCCAAGCCTCACAAACCGGCCGCGGTGGCTGCTGCCACCGTCAGGACATTCCAGACGCTAACCGTTCCGATCATGGTGCGGTGACAGTAGGATTTTCAGCCACGCTGCAGATAAAAAAGGGCGCCAAAAGAAAGAAAAAGGGCGCCGCTTGGGCGCCCTAAGTTATTGCAGGGAGGATGATACGCGTACGCTTACGACGAGTAATACATGTCGAATTCGACCGGATGCGGGGTGTGCTCGAAGCGGATGACCTCGCTCATCTTCAGGTCGATATAGCTGTCGATGAAGTCGTCGTCGAACACGCCGCCGGCTTTGAGGAAACCGCGGTCCTTGTCGAGTTCTTCGAGCGCCTGGCGCAGCGAGCCGCACACGGTCGGGATCTTTTTCAGCTCGGCCGGCGGCAGATCATAGAGATCCTTGTCGATGGCTTCGCCTGGATCGAGCTTGTTCTTCACGCCGTCGAGGCCGGCCATCAGCATGGCCGAGAAGGCTAGATACGGATTGGCCAGCGGATCGGGGAAGCGGACTTCGACCCGCTTCGCCTTCGGGTTCGTCGTGTACGGGATGCGGCAGGAGGCCGAGCGGTTGCGCGCTGAATAGGCGAGCAGCACCGGCGCTTCGAAGCCGGGAACCAGCCGCTTGTACGAGTTCGTCGTCGGGTTGGTGAAGGCGTTGATCGCCTTGGCGTGCTTGATGATGCCGGCGATATAGGACAAGCAGGTTTCCGAAAGGTCGGCATATTTGTTGCCGGCGAAAACCGGCTTGCCGTCCTTCCAGATCGATTGATGGCAGTGCATCCCCGAGCCGTTATCGCCATAGATCGGCTTCGGCATGAACGTCGCCGTCTTGCCGTAGACCTGCGCGACCTGCTGGATGCAATATTTGTAGATGATCAGCCGGTCGGCCATGACGACGAGCGGCGAAAACTTCAGGCCAAGCTCGTGCTGGGCCGACGCCACTTCGTGGTGATGCTTCTCGACCACGCAGCCCATCTTGGCCATGGCGGCGAGCATTTCCGAGCGCATGTCCTGCGCCGAGTCTTGCGGCGGCACCGGGAAGTAGCCCTTCTTGGTGCCGACGCGGTGGCCGAGATTGCCGCCTTCATAGTCCATGTCGGAATTGGACGGCAGTTCGACCGAGTCGAGCTTAAAGCCGGTATTGTAAGGATCGACTTTGTACTTCACGTCGTCGAACACGAAGAACTCGGCTTCCGGACCGAAGAAGATGGTGTCGCCGACACCGGCCGCCTTGACCATGCCTTCGGCCTTTTTGGCGATACCGCGCGGATCGCGGTTATAGGGCTCGCCGGTGGTCGGCTCGAGCACATCGCAGATCAGCGACATCGTGGTCTCGGCGAAGAACGGATCGATGCAGGCGGAGGAGGGATCCGGCATCAGGCACATGTCGGATTCGTTGATCGCCTTCCAGCCGGCGATCGAGGAGCCGTCGAACATCTGGCCTTCGGCGAAAGTGTCTTCCTCGATCATGGTGACGTCGAATGTGACGTGTTGCCATTTACCCCGGGGATCGGTGAATTGGAAATCGACGTATTTCACGTCGCTGTCCTTGATCGTCTTCATGACATTCTTTGGCGTCGTCATGGAATTCGTACCCTTTCGTGGTGCTGTTTAATGCCTCGCGCCGACCCAAAATGCGGCTGACGGCTGGCAAGCGTAAGCCTCGGGCCGGCCTGTTAGATGGCGTCGATGCCGGATTCCCCAGTCCTGATCCGGATGGCTTCTTCGATGTTCGAGACGAAGATTTTGCCGTCGCCGATCCGCCCGGTTTGGGCGGCGCGACGGATCGCCTCGATGGCTTTCTCGACCATGTCATCGCCGAGCACAATCTCGATCTTCACCTTCGGGAGAAAATCGACCACGTATTCGGCGCCGCGGTAGAGTTCGGTGTGCCCTTTTTGGCGTCCGAATCCCTTCGCCTCGGTGACCGTGATGCCTTGAAGACCGACTTCCTGGAGCGCCTCCTTCACCTCATCAAGTTTGAACGGCTTGATGACTGCCTCAATTTTTTTCATCGCGTCTCATCTCCCGGCTCCGAGATGCACAGAGTCATCCCAGGAACCGACCGTTGGTTAGCAGGTCCCGTGCCAAGGTTGTGCGCACTCTAAAAGCAACATTCTATCAAAGGGTTCTGGCGAAACTCGCCGGCCCATGTAGAGCCTCGTGGCATGGACTCCGCCGCTAAACTAGGCGCGTTGCCTAATATCTAGACGGGGAGGCGAAATCAATTGCCGCGTACCTGCGCACGGCTACTTTGGCTATTCTGTGCGCGGCATGAGCGAAATTCTTACCACCGCGGAAATGGCCGAAGCCGACCGGCTGACGATCGCGGGCGGCGTCTCGGGGATCGAGCTGATGGGGAGCGCCGGCAGCGCCGTCGCCGAGGCTGCCGCCCGCCACGGACCGTCGGGATGTCGGGTCGTCGTGGTCGCGGGTCCGGGCAACAACGGCGGCGACGGATTTGTCGCGGCGCGGCTTTTGGCAGAGCGCGGCTACCGGGTGCAGGTTCTGCTCGTGGGCGAGGCGGGAAAGCTCAAGGGCGAAGCGGCGCTTGCGGCCAAGACGTGGCGCGGACCGGTTTTGGTCGCCGACCCTGGCGCGCTCGCCGGCGCGGATATCGTCATCGACGCATTGTTCGGCGCCGGCCTCGACCGGCCGGCCGAGGGCCGCGCGCGGGCGATGATCGAAGCCATGAACGAGAAACCCAACGATAAGTCCGATGCGCAATCGGCGCCGGTCGTCGCGGTCGACTTGCCGAGCGGCATCAACGGCACGTCGGGCGCGGTGATGGGCGTGGCCGTGAAGGCTGCGGCGACGGTCACGTTCTTTCGCAAAAAGCCGGCGCATCTGTTGCTCCCCGGGCGGCTGCATTGCGGCGAGATTTCCGTCGCCGATATCGGCATTCCCGGCAGCGTGCTCGCGCGCATCGCGCCGCACACATTCGAGAACGTGCCGAGCCTGTGGCGCGCGCATTTTCCGGTGCCGCGGCACGACGGCCACAAATACGATCGCGGTCATGCGGTCGTCGTTTCCGGGCCGTCATGGTCGACAGGCGCGGCGCGGCTTGCGGCGCGCGGTGCATTGCGCGCCGGCGCCGGCCTCGTGACCATCGCGTCGCCGCGCGAAGCGCTGGCGGTGAATGCGGCGACAAATCTCGCGGTGATGGTGCGGCCGGTCGACGGCGCTGAGGAACTGACGGATTTTCTCAGCGACCGCCGCTTCAACGCGATGGCGCTCGGTCCCGGGCTCGGGGTCAACGCGGCGACCTGCGAACTGGTTCTTGCCGCGCTTGCCGGCGAGCGAGCGGTCGTCCTCGACGCTGACGCCATGACGAGCTTTGCCGAAGCGCCGCAGCGCCTTGCGCAGGCGCTCAAGAAGCGGCCGCAACAGGCCACGATCCTGACGCCGCACGAGGGAGAATTTTCCCGTTTTTTCGGACAGTTGGACGAGCGGGCTAAGACCGGATCGAAGCTCGAAAGGGCGCGGCTTGCTGCGAAAATCACCGGCGCGACCGTGTTGATCAAAGGCGCCGACACGGTTGTCGCCGCGCCGGACAGCCGGGCCTCCATCGCCGCCAACGCGCCAGCCTTTCTCGCCACCGCGGGGGCGGGCGATGTATTGACGGGACTTGCCACGGGCCTACTGGCGCAGGGCATGCCTGCTTTCGAGGCCGCTTCCGCCGCCGTCTGGCTGCACGGCGAAGGGGCGGCGCTGTTCGGGCCGGGCCTGATTGCCGAAGACCTGCCGGAATGTTTGCCGCGCGTCTACCGGACTTTGCTGAGCGCGGTTTAGCTCACTTCAAACCAGGCAAGCGCACCGCCTGCACCCAATCCATCGATCAGCCACTTGCCGGGATTGTCGGCGACGAAGGCGATCCGGGGCTTGTCTCCCCGTGCGATCGGCATCGTGTCGAGCCAGAAGGGCTTCCAGCCGTCGTCGAGTACGTCGAGGAGACGAAAACTGTGTCCGTGGAGATGGATAAAGCCGTTTTCTAGCGTCGGATTGGAGAATCCTAGAACCACCGTCCGGCCCCGTTTCACCGTAAAAAGCGGTGTGTCCCCTTTGGGTGCCTTGGCACCGAGCGTGGCGTCGAACCGGAAGGCACCGCGGAAATCCATGCGCTCGGGTAGCGAATTGGGCGGCATTGGCTTGGGGTCGTCCCGCCGCGGCGCTGTTCGGCCACCGGCCTCAAAAGCAATTTTAGCAATGGGAGCGCTCACGCCAGTCGTGCTTCCAATCGTGATCAGCGCCGAGCCGCCGGGTTCGGGCGGACAATCGACGAAAACATCCATCCGGTTGCCGGGACCGAGGGCCAGATCCCCTTTTTGCGCGACGAAAGGCTGTGCCGGTTCGCCATCGACCGCCATCACGAAGGTGCGAAGCTCCGCCACGTGCAGCCTGAGAATTTGTCCGGCGCAGGCATTGATGAGGCGAAGGCGCAGACGCTGATTGGCTGCCGCGGAAAAAGTTTGCATGCTCGCGCCATTGACCGTGAATGCGTCGCCGTTCTTTGACGTGGCAAAAATAAGCGTCGCTTCCTGATCGACATCGACCGGCTCGGTCTCCGTAACAATGAGCGAACCGTAGAGACCGGGAGGATTTGGCAGCGGCGGGTGATACCAAAAGGTTCCGGCATCCGGAGCGATAAAGCGATAGTCGAAGCTCGCTCCCGGAGCGATCGGCGCCTGTGTCAGCGGCGGCGCGCCGTCCATCGCATTGACGAGCCGGACGCCGTGCCAATGCACGGCCGTCGGTTCCGCGAGTTCATTGACGACGCGGACGGAGAATCCTTCGCCGCGCCGGACTTGCAAAGCCGGCCCAGGCCTCATGTCGTCGTAGCCTGTAGTCCGAACCCGCAGCACGCGCGGATCGGCGCTTGGCGTGGCGGCTTGAGATCGCGCGCCCGTGCCTAGCTCCAGGCACGCCGCCAGCGTGCCGGAAACGAAGCGGCGGCGCGACAGCGGGAAGGGCGTTTTCAGCGGGTTGCCTCGGGCTTTCGGGTGTGGCGGTCTCCGACCGCTAACCAATTCAGGCAGGCGTGAAAACGAGGCGTCAAACCGGCTTATGAACCGGGCCTATTTTTATAGTGGCGCCCGCCCGGCGCATGATATAAGCCGCGCCACCCGACCGCCCTGCGTGTCGCGGGCGTGGCGGAATTGGTAGACGCGCGGGATTTAGGTTCCCGTGTCGAAAGACGTGGGGGTTCGAGCCCCTCCGCCCGCACCAGCGGGGCGGTTTTTCCAAAAATTGGCCGGTTGCAAAGTTGGCCAAAAGATAAAGATTCTGGCCGAAACAGCTCGATATTGAGCCTTGAAGAGTAGTGCCGATGCAAGTGACTGAAACCGCCGCCGCCGGATTGAAGCGCGAATATAGGGTCGTCGTACCTTTGACCGAACTCGCCGAAAAGGTCAGCGAACGGCTCGACGAAATCAAAGGCCGTGTGCAGCTCCGTGGCTTCCGCCCGGGCAAGGTGCCGGCGGCGCATCTCAAGCGCCTCTACGGCAAGTCGGCCATGGCCGAAGTGGTCGAAGCCACCGTGCGCGAGGCCAACAGCAAGATTGTCACCGACCATAACTTGAAGCTCGCGACCGAGCCCAAAGTCGTGCTGCCGACTGAAGAGGGCGCGATCGAGGGCGTCATCGATGGCAAGACCGATCTCTCCTACACCGTCGAGATGGAAATCGTGCCGCCGATCACGCTGGCCGATTTCAAGACCATCAAGATCGATCACCTGACGGCGCTGGTCGAGGACGCCGAAGTCGATCAAGCGGTGCAGGCGATCGCCGATCAGAACAAGCCGTTCGCCATCAAAGACGGCGGTGCCGAGAACGGCGATCGCGTCACCATGTCGTTTGTCGGCACCATGGACGGCCAGCCGTTCGACGGCGGCTCCGCCGAAGACGCGCCGATCGTGCTCGGTTCCGGGCAGTTCATTCCGGGCTTCGAAGATCAGCTCATGGATGTGACGGCCGGCGAAAGCCGCACCGTGAACGTTAAATTCCCCGAGAATTATCAAGCGGCGGCCATTGCCGGCAAAGACGCGAGTTTTGCCGTCACCGTCAAAACCGTCGAAGCACCGGGCGCGGTCACGCTTGACGACGATTTCGCCAAGACGCTGGGTGTGGAATTGGTCGCCAAGCTGCGCGAAGTGGTGCGCGAGCGCATCGAGCGCGAGCACGCCGCGGCGACTCGGCAAAAGGTCAAGCGCAGGCTGCTCGACCAGCTCGATGCCAAGCACAAATTCGACCCGCCGCCGACGCTCGTCGAAGAGGAGTTCAAGACCGTCTGGGCGACGGTCGAGAACGACCTCAAGCAGCAGGGCCGCACTTTCGCCGACGAGGGCACCACCGAAGAGAAGGCGCGCGAGGAATATCGCGGCATCGCCGAACGCCGGGTGCGGCTCGGTTTGGTGATTGCCGAGATCGGCGAGAAGAACGATATCAAGGTCAGCGAAGACCAGCTGACCCAGGCCGTCGTCGCGCAGGCGCGCATGATGCCGGGTCAGGAGCAGAAGATATGGGATTATTATCGTAACAATCCCTCGGCGCTTGCCGCGCTGCGCGCGCCGATCTTCGAAGACAAGGTGGTGGATTTCCTGCTCGAACTGGTGAATGTGACCGACAAACAGGTATCGCGCGAAGAATTGTTCAAGGAAGACGAAGAATGAACGAGCCGCACTAGGCTAGCCTGGGGCTAGTTTGGGGCTAGCTTGCGGTAGCTGCTGACGAGCCTTACTTATTGCCGCACGATTCCGCGCATATCTTCCGGTGGCGGTAGACGAGATCGTGGCGGCGCGATCTTCGCGGCCCGCGGCGCCAATCGCGGCTTCGACAAAGGCGACCGACTCAAGCCACATTGGGCGGGTAGGCCACAGATCGTGGGCCACATGACGGCGGCCATATCTGGGTAAGCCTCGTCCTGATGACTATATCCAGATAACTATCTCCAGGCGTCGAGGGCTTGGTTGGACTTTGCAAGGACCGCTCGGACGGAATTCCGCGACGAATAGAGCCAGATTGGGTGAGCGATGCGCGATCCGAACCAGACGTACATGAATTACCTCGTCCCGATGGTGGTCGAACAGACCAACCGCGGGGAACGAGCCTATGACATCTATTCGCGCCTCTTGAAGGAGCGGATCATCTTCATCACCGGTCCGGTGGAAGATGGCATGGCATCGCTGGTCGTGGCGCAGCTTCTCTTTCTCGAAGCCGATAACCCCAAGAAAGAGATCTCGATGTACATCAACTCGCCGGGCGGGGTCGTGACCTCGGGCTTGGCGATTTATGACACGATGCAGTTCATCCGCCCCGCGGTGTCGACGCTATGCACGGGCCAGGCGGCCTCGATGGGCTCGCTGTTGCTCGCCGCCGGCGCCAAGGATCTGCGCTTTGCGCTGCCGAACGCGCGCATCATGGTGCACCAGCCGTCCGGCGGTTTTCAGGGGCAGGTCACCGATATCATGCTGCACGCTCAAGAAATCCTGAACCTGAAGCGGCGATTGAATGAAATTTACGTCAAGCATACCGGCCAGCCGCTGAAGAAGATCGAGGATGCGCTGGAACGCGACACGTTCCTGACTTCGGAAATGGCGAAGGATTTCGGCCTGATCGATAAGGTCATCGAGAAGCGGCCGGAGGAGCCGGGTCTGAAGACGGAACCGGTGCTCAAGGGTGTAACCTAGCCGGCCCGAGGGACCGGGCAGGCGTCGGGCGAAGCCAGTGGCAGCGCCGCTGCCTTGAAATGGGCCGATTTTTCGGCGCAAAGCCGTCCGGAGCCGGTCTAGGCCCTGGTTTACACTCCCGGTTTCGGTTCAGCTTTCGTCCCCGGGTTTCGGCCGAAAGTGCGAAAAAGTTCCTCGCCGGTGTGATCTAGAGAACACGAGGCTAGGAATACGTTGTGTTTCGATGTCGCGGTATCGTTAATAGATTATTGATTGGCACGCCCTTAGCATGTCAGCTTGTGTCAAAGTGGTTCGTACTGTCACCTAGGTGATGTTAGAGGGTCAAGGACGGCTGGTACCTGGTAGAGCTACGAATTCTTAGCGCACTAAAACCTAGACTGTGCAATTGCAGTGAAGGGTTGCGCTGAAGGCGAAGACGGAGAATGGAATGAGCAAAGTTGGCGGCGGCGATTCCAAGAACACGCTTTATTGCTCGTTCTGCGGCAAGAGCCAGCATGAGGTGCGCAAGCTCATCGCCGGGCCGACCGTCTTTATTTGCGACGAATGCGTCGAACTGTGCATGGACATCATCCGCGAGGAGAACAAGTCCTCGCTGGTGAAGTCGCGCGACGGCATCCCGACGCCGCGGGAAATCCGCAAAGTGCTGGACGACTATGTCATCGGCCAGGACCACGCCAAGAAGGTGCTCTCGGTCGCGGTCCACAATCACTACAAGCGGCTCAATCATCAGTCGAAGCACAACGACGTCGAGCTCGCGAAGTCGAACATCCTGCTGATCGGGCCGACCGGCTCAGGCAAGACCTTGCTGGCGCAGACGCTCGCGCGCATCCTCGACGTGCCGTTCACGATGGCGGATGCGACGACGCTGACCGAAGCCGGCTATGTCGGCGAGGACGTCGAGAACATCATTCTCAAGCTGTTGCAATCGGCCGACTACAATGTCGAGCGGGCGCAGCGCGGCATCGTCTATATCGACGAAATCGACAAGATCTCGCGCAAGTCCGACAATCCCTCGATCACCCGCGACGTGTCGGGCGAGGGCGTCCAGCAGGCGCTGCTCAAGATCATGGAAGGCACGATCGCCAGCGTTCCGCCGCAAGGCGGCCGCAAGCATCCGCAGCAGGAATTCCTGCAGGTCGACACCACCAACATCCTGTTCGTGTGCGGCGGCGCATTCGGCGGCCTCGAAAAGATCATCTCGGCGCGCGGCCGGTCCACCTCGATCGGTTTCGGCGCCCGGGTCGCGGCGCCGGAGGATCGCAAGCAGGGCGAGATTTTCCGCGAGGTCGAGCCCGAGGACTTGCTCAAATACGGCCTGATCCCGGAATTCGTCGGCCGGCTTCCCGTCGTCGCCACGCTTGAGGATCTCGACGAGCCGTCACTCAAGCGCATCCTGATGGAACCGAAGAATGCACTGGTGAAGCAGTACCAGCGCATGTTCGAAATGGAGACGGTCGATCTCACGCTCGCCGACGAGGCACTGTCCGCGATCGCGCGCAAGGCGATCGACCGCAAGACCGGCGCGCGCGGCCTGCGTTCGATCATGGAGAGCATTCTGCTCGACACAATGTTCGATCTGCCGAGCCTCGAGGGCGTCGAAGAGGTCGTGATCTCGCGTGAAGTGGTCGAAGGTGCAGCCAAGCCGCTTTACATCTACGCCGATCGGTCGGACCGCGCCAGCGATGCCGGCGGAGCGAGCGCCTAACGGGTGCCGGAATCCCGCACCCTCGATTCGGTGCCTGGCCCACAATTCTGCCTTCGCAACGCGCTGTTTTGCGCGAATAATCAGGCTTTCTTGACAGGGTGGCAGTCGAGCGCCACCTATAGTGTGTAAACGAGAAGAGCGTACGAGGAATCGCGTAACTAAACCGGTCAGGGTCTCGTACCCGTCCCATGGTACTCGCCACATGGGCGCACTTCGTTCCTTCCCGAGGCGGAAGGGAAGGGGTGTGACTCCCCTCCCGGCAAACGCAGTCTTTCGTGACAGCGCATCCTGCGGGTCATGAAGGAGGTGCACAACAATAAGGAAGTGGGGCATGACAAGCGCCGCCAAACCAAAGCCGGTTCTCACAGCAGGCGAAAGCCGCGCCTATCCGGTGCTGCCGCTGCGGGACATCGTTGTCTTTCCGCATATGATCGTTCCGCTGTTCGTGGGGCGTGAAAAGTCCATCAAAGCGCTTGAAGAAGTGATGCGCTCGGACACGTTCATCCTGCTCGCGACGCAGAAGAATGCGTCGGACGATGAGCCCGCGACAGACGCCATTTTCTCAATCGGCACGCTGGCAAGCGTGCTGCAATTGCTCAAGTTGCCCGACGGCACCGTGAAAGTGCTGGTCGAGGGTGCCGCGCGCGCCGAGGTCAAGCAATACACCGATCGCGAAGACTATTTCGAGGCGGAAGCTGTCGTGCTCGCCGACGCCCCGGGCAATCAGGTCGAGGCCGAAGCGCTGGCGCGTTCGGTGATCAATGAATTCGAAGGCTACGTGAAGCTCAACAAGAAGGTGTCGCCGGAAGTCGTCGGCGTGGTCCAGCAGATCGAGGACTATGCCAAGCTCGCCGACACGGTGGCTTCGCACCTTGCCGTGAAAATTCCCGACAAGCAGTTGATCCTGGAGACGCCGACCGTCACCGAGCGCCTGGAAAAAGTGCTGGGCCTGATGGAGAGCGAGATCTCCGTGCTGCAGGTCGAGAAGCGCATCCGTACCCGCGTGAAGCGGCAAATGGAGAAGACGCAGCGCGAGTACTATCTCAACGAGCAGATGAAGGCGATCCAGAAGGAGCTCGGCGACGAGGACGGCAAGGACGAACTCGCCGAACTCGAGGAGAAGATCAAGCGCACCAAGCTCTCGAAGGAAGCGCGCGAGAAGGCGCAGCACGAACTCAAGAAGCTGCGTCAGATGTCGCCGATGTCGGCGGAAGCCACCGTCGTGCGCAACTATCTCGACTGGCTGTTGTCCATCCCGTGGAGCAAGAAGTCCAAGATCAAGAAGGACCTCCTGCTCGCCGAGCAGATCCTCGACGCCGATCATTTCGGCCTCGAAAAGGTCAAGGAACGCATCGTCGAATATCTCGCGGTGCAGCAGCGCGCCAACAAGCTGACCGGACCGATCCTGTGTCTGGTCGGACCTCCCGGCGTCGGCAAGACGTCGCTCGGCAAGTCGATCGCCAAGGCGACCGGACGCGAATTCGTGCGCGTGTCGCTCGGCGGCGTGCGCGACGAGGCCGAGATTCGCGGCCATCGCCGGACCTATATTGGCTCGATGCCCGGTAAGATCATCCAGTCGATGCGCAAGGCGAAGACGTCGAACCCGCTGTTCCTGCTCGACGAAGTCGACAAGATGGGCGCCGATTTTCGCGGCGATCCGTCGTCGGCGCTGCTCGAAGTGCTCGACCCCGAGCAGAACCACACCTTCAACGACCACTATCTCGAGGTCGACTACGATCTGTCCCACGTGATGTTCATCACCACGGCGAATACGCTCAATATTCCGCCGCCGCTGATGGACCGCATGGAGATCATCCGGATCGCCGGCTATACCGAGGACGAGAAGGTTGAGATCGCGCGCAAGCACCTTATTCCGCACGCGATCGTCAAGCACGGTCTTGATCCGAAGGAATGGTCGATCGACGACGGCTCGCTGCTGACGCTCATTCGCCGCTATACGCGCGAAGCGGGCGTGCGCAATCTCGAGCGTGAGCTCTCGACCCTGATCCGCAAGGCGGTGAAGGAACTCACGATCTCGAAGAAGCAGTCGGTCGAAGTCACCGAGAAGACGCTGCCCGACTTTCTCGGCGTGCCGAAGTACCGGTATGGCGAGGTCGAGGACGAGGACCAGGTCGGCGTCGTCACCGGCTTGGCCTGGACCGACGTCGGCGGCGAATTGCTCACCATCGAGTCGGCCATGATGCCCGGCAAAGGCAAAATGACCGTCACCGGAAATCTGCGCGATGTGATGAAGGAATCGATCTCCGCGGCGGCGTCTTATGTCCGCATGCGCGCGGTCGCCTTCGGTATCGAGCCGCCGGCCTTCGACAAGCGCGACATCCACGTGCACGTGCCGGAAGGCGCGACGCCGAAGGACGGTCCGTCGGCAGGCGTCGCCATGGTCACCGCCATCGTCTCGGTGATGACCGGCATTGCGGTGCATCGCGATGTGGCGATGACCGGCGAGATCACGCTGCGCGGCCGAGTGCTGCCGATCGGCGGCTTGAAGGAAAAACTGCTCGCGGCGCACCGCGGCGGCATCAAGACCGTGCTCATTCCGGAAGAGAACGCCAAGGATCTTGTCGAGATCAACGACAGCATCAAGAGCGGGCTCGATATCATACCGGTGTCGCGCATGGACGAGGTGCTGGCGCGAGCGCTGGTGCGCATGCCAGAGCCGATCGTGTGGGAAGAGGCGACGGCGAAACCGGTCGACGTCCCGGACGCCGCGGTGGAAGAAGATTCTTCCGGCCTTACCGCGCACTGAACGCGATCATTACAATTGTAGGCGGCGCCCATCGGGCGCCGCCTTTTTATTGGAGAAGGAGAGGGACGCGCGGCTTATCGAACCTTTAGCCATGCCGCCGCGCGCTTCGCTATGCGCCTTGCCGATCGTTTATTCTGCGAATATGGCGCCTCCTAACCCCGCAATTGCCCACCTCTATCCTGGCCGCGCGACCGGACTGGTCACGCGCGTGGCGCCGGGAGCAAGGAATTTCGTGCCCAAATTTCCCCGTCCCGCGCAACGCCGTCGTCGGCCGCCCAGCGCGGTTCGCCAAGGGCTCATCGCGGCCTTCGCGCTGGCGACATGTCTGACGCTTGCTGTGTTTGGCACTGACGAATTCCTGGCACGGCGGGCAGCCGCGGCCGCAGCGTCCGCGGTCGTCAACGGCCAGATTTATGTCGGCTCGATCCTGTTTTTTCCGGAAAGCGGCAATCGCTGCCACCAATTGTATTTCAATAACCGGGACGGAAAGTACTCCGACAAGGGTTCTGTCGATTGTACGCGCGCGGTCTATGAATCGACCAGGGACGCGCCCAAAAACTGGTCCGTGGCCCGGACCGAAGTCATCGCCAAAGGCTTCCGCTAGCTGGGCTTCGGCTAGCCGGGCTTTCGCTGGTCACTCCGCAGTTCTGTCCGGCCGCTTCGCGCTATCGTGCTGCGGCGTATTGGCCGACGCCGGGACTTTCGCTACATTTCGCCGACGGGACATCGGTTCCGGCGCCGCGTGCCTGGCGTTCGGACAAAATGCTGAGAGAGCGCGTGCTTAAAATCATACATCCGGCCGCCGGGTGCGGAATTGTTGTGCTTGCAGCGCTTAGCTTTTCGAACATCGTTCTTGCCGACGACGATTTTCCGCTGACCGGAAGCTACACGCAGAACGTCGCCTGCAAAGGCGACGGCACCGACGCCGAGACTGCGAAGGTGAAAATCTCGCCGCAGGAGATCGTCTCCAATATCGGCGTCTGCACCATCCTCGATACCAAGCGCAACGGTGACAGCGTCTTTGCCCATGTCGAATGCAAGTTCCCCAGCGGGCCGCTGATGGGCGATATCACGTTCACGCCGCGACCCGACCATACGATCGAATTCGTCGATCGCGATTCGACTTACAAGGCGGTGCTCTATCGCTGCCCGAAGTAATGGGCTGCGCTGCGTGCATGTCGCTTGCTATAAACATCGCGCCACGTCTCCCAGACAGCTTTAGCCTTCGGAACAGGGAGTTGAAAACATGAGCTATTATCAGAGCCTGCAAGCGGAAACGGTGACGTTCCGCGGTCACAACGGCGATCAGGGCGAAGCCTATTACGCGCGTCCGACACGGGCGGGAAAGTTCCCCGGCATTGTCGTCATCCATCACTTGCCGGGCTGGGACGAATGGATCATGGAAGTGGTCCGTAAATTCGCCCATCACGGCTATGCGGCGATTTCGCACCACCTTTATTTCCGCGAAGGCAACGACAGTCCCGACGACATTGGCGCCCGCGTGCGTGCGGCAGGCGGCGTCGCCGACACGCAGGTCATGGGTGACACTTCAGGCGCCATGGCTTGGTTGCGCGCCCAGCCCAATTCCAACGGCAAAATCGGCCTTATCGGCTTCTGCTCCGGCGGCCGTCATGTCTATCTCGCCGCCTGCACGTTGCCCGGCATCGACGCCGCGGTCGATTGCTGGGGCGGCAACGTCGTCGTCGACAATCCCAAGGACCTCAACACCAAGCGTCCGGTGGCGCCGATCGATCTGACCGAGAAGCTGAGCTGCCCGCTGCTCGGCATCTTCGGCAATGACGACGCCAATCCGACCGCCGACCAGGTCAACCGCACCGAAGCGGTGCTCAAAAAGCTTGGCAAGAATTACGAGTTCCATCGCTACGACGGCGCCGGCCACGCTTTCTTCAATTGGTCGCGCGACGCCTATCGCCCCGAACAGGCCGCGGACGGCTGGCGCAAAGTGTTCGACTTCTACGGCCGGCATATCGCGGCGTCGGCCGCAAGCGTCGCCGCCGAATAAGGGAGATATCCATGTGCTCCTATATCGTCGAAAAGGCGGCCCTCGTCGGCAGTGCCAAAGGCCGCAAGGGCTGGATGCGGATCGATACGGCGAATGTCTATTTCGATCATCCGTATTACTCGACGCTCGATCATGTGCTCGCCATCGACTTCACCAATGAAGGCGAGGGCGGCCGCGATCGCGTCGCCATCGAGCTCAGCGCCGATTCCGCGCGCGCGCTGATCGCGCGCATTCAAGCGGCGCTGGCGAGCGGCGAAGCTTCTCACCCCTCGCTTGCCGCGCCAGCTGCGGTAGCGGCGGAGTGAAGGAGACTTAGAGCCCGCTGACCCACATCCGCGACAGCGCCGGCAGGATGGTACTGCGTGCCGCTTCAAACGGATGGACGTCGCCGCGGTTGGCGAGAATGACAATGCCGATCTTGCGCTCCGGAATGAGCCCGATATAGGCCGAGGCGTTGTTCAAGCCGCCCGGTTTGTCGACGATGGTCGGGCCGTCCGTACCGATGGTTTCCCAAGCCATTGCCTGGCCGGCTTGCGGGCCGATGCGGAAGGCTTCGCGCTCCGTCATTTGCAGCGCGTCCCATGGCCGCGGGTTGACGGCGCCATCGTCGAGGCAAGCGGCGAGCAGCAGCGAAAGGTCGCGCGCGGTCGAGAACATCTGACCGGTGCCGGGAAAATCGAAGTAGCTTTGCTGATTGCCGGGCAGGCCGATCGGCGCGCCGGATTGCGAATAGCCCTGCACCGTGCGCTTAAGGAATTCCGGGCTCATTATCCCACGGTTGTCGGTGCCGCGTTCGGGCACGAAGGTCGATGTCATGCCGAGCGGTTTGCTGACGCCGTCTTCGATCAATTCGTCGATCGGCTTGCCGTAACGGCGTTCCAGCGCCAGCTGCAGCAAAATGTAGCCGGCGTGGCTATAGACGTGCTGCTTGCCGGGTGCTTCGCCATTGCGCGGCGTAAAGGCGTTGAGCGCGTCGTAAAAGCCGGCGAGCGAATAATGCTGTGTCGGCCATGGCGCATGATCGGTCGGCAGCGACAATCCCGATGTATGGATCACGAGTTGGCCGATGGTGACATGGCGAATGTAATCGCCCTGCAGTTCGGTGACGAAGGTATTGACCGGATCGTCGAGAGTAAGCTCGCCGCGCTGCACCGCCTCGGCCACCAGCGTCGCCTCGAACACTTTGCGCACCGAGCCGACATTGAACAGCGCGTCCGACGTGACCGGCCGCTTTTCGGCCTGGTCGGCCAGCCCATAATTGAAGAACAGCGTGCGGCCATTCATGCGCACGGCGACTGCGACGCCGCCGTTCGCCGCCGCCATGGGATCGATGTCGCGGGCGATGACGCTGCGGACTTCGCTGCTCATGCTCGGGCGCGCCAATGAATCCAGCGCCAGCATGGGCAGCGTGATCGCAACGATTGCAAAAGCTGCGCTCAAGAGCGCGCGGCGACGCCGCCAACCTGTCACGCCGAAGATCCCGGATAGCATCAGCCGAGCATTGGGCTGATTTGGTAAAGCCAAAGTAAATAACGCGGTCCCACCTGCGTGCCGGATTTGGACGAGAGGAAGGCCATGCCGCGTAAAATCGGCGTAACCGAAGCAGAGTTAATTCGCCTGGAGCCTGATCCAATTCGATTGAATCGGATCAGACTCTAAATTCCCGCCTTTTTGGGGACCACGCTCTAGCGGACGCCGCCGGCGTTGACGATCGGCCCGGAAAAGCCCTCGAAGCGTTTGCGCAGCGCTTCGACCTGCGGCTGATCGGTGAGGAAGACGCGATAGTCGTTGGCGACCTCGTAGGACAAAATCGGCTTGTAGCCGGCCGGCGGCGGCACGTCGCTGCGCGGCGACCAGGTCGGCAGCTTTGCTTGCTGTTCGGGCGCGAGCAGCCACGATATGAAAAGTTTGGCCGCATTCGGATGCGGCGCATCTTTGAAGATCGCGCCGCTCAACGGCCAGATCGGCAACGCGTCGCCAGTCGGAATATGCGCTTCGACTGGCTGACCCTGCCGCTTCAATTCGCTGGTGATATCGAGAATCGAGTCGAAGGTAGCGAGGTTTTGTCCGGAGCCAATGCTGCGCTGTTCGCCAAGATGGCCCTGAATGAAGTTCGGCTTCGCGGCCATGTATTTGTCCATGTAGCCCCAGCCGTATTTCTGCACGATGTGATGAAACACCCAGAGCGTGACGTCGTCGTCCGCCGGATAGGCCGTGACGATCTTGCCCGCGAACTGGGGTTTGAGAAAATCCATCGCCGAATTTGGAATGTCGGCGGCGGCGACTTTTTCGGTGTTGTACATGTAGGGGACGACGTTCACCATGGTGGCCCAGAAGGTGCCGTCGGCGTCCTTGAAATTCGCATCCATCTTGTCGAAGCCGGGCGGCTTGAACGCGACCAGGCGGCCGTCCTTCTTCCAGCGAACGTAGTCGGCGGCGGTTTGTAGGATCGCCGCATCGATTTCAAGCTTGCCGGCGGCAAGCTGCGCGTCGATCTTCTTGTCGAGCACGTTCGAGAAGCCGCCGCCGATCGTGATCTTTATCCCCGGATAGCGCTCCTCGAATATCTTGGCGCGCGCCTCCCAGGGTGCGGTCGGCCCGCCGACATAAAACGCGAAGGCGCCTTCGCCTTTGGCGCTGGCGTAGAGGTCGTCGAGCGATTGTGCGACGGCGGGCTGTGCGCCGCTGATGAAGCCCAGCACTGCTGCGATCGTCGTGACGCGAACGGCTTTTTCCGCAATAGCTGCGGTGATGACGGCCATGATCTTCCTCCCCCTTATGTTTTGCCAAGGATGATCGCCGCTTGCGGGCGCGAAGACAAGCGGCTCGCCAAAGGTCAAGCGATCATGCTAGGTCACCACGCCAATCTTGGCCGGCGCGCCTTCGCGCCCATTGTTTGAGGGAAAAACTGCAATGAAAATGATCGCTTATCTCCTGGCCATTATTTGCGCGGTCGCCGCGGTGATGTATTTCGTCATGCCGGCCGGTCAATTGCCGACCTTCATGCCGGGCTATGCCGACGGTTCGACGCATGTTCACACCACGCACGGTATTGCCGCCGCCGTCGGCGCCGTCGTGCTGTTCGGTATCGGAAAGTTCGTCGGTCGCTGAGAGCCGCGCTACCTTTCGCCGCGCACTTTGCGCTGCACCCGTTCGTCGAATCGTTGGACACTGACCACGACGCGCTGATGGGTGCCGCCGCCGATCGGCTCGAATTCGTCGCGGGCCGCGACATTGAACGTCACGGTGCGGCCTTCGACGCGAACGACCTCGGCGGTTGCCGTCACCCGCAAGCCGACCGGCGTCGCCGCGGTGTGGCTGACATCGAGGTGGATGCCGAGGCTCTGGTGGCCGGGCGGCAGAAGATGCTCGACCGCCACCAACGCCGCCGCTTCGAACAGATTGATCATCACCGGCGTCGCCAGGACCTCGATCCGCCCCGAGCCGATAAAGGGCGCGGTATGTTCATGCTCGACCGTGATCTCGGTCGAGCCGGCGAGGCCGGGCTTGACCCGGGCCAGAACGGAACTGACTTTGGCGGGCGTCGCCGCGGGAGGGTTGCTCATGCCGCCTTATAGCGCCGTTTTCTCCGATTTCGACACGCCATTTCGGGGCCTTAGCGCCGTTCATGAATGCAGTTTCTGGGTTCCTCCCGCCAAGCGTTTCCCCAAGGGGTTTCCTAAAGGCGTTCCCTCAAGGCGTTCCCTCAAGGCGTTCCTTGCCGACGCGGTTCAATGCTAAGCTGCCGTCAGGGCAGTCACGAGTTCAGGGGACGAGTAATGCGTCGATACGCCTTCATTTCTGCCATGCTGATCGCCATCCCGGTTGCCGTGCCGGTCGCGATCCTGCCAAGTGCGCCGTCGTTTGCGGTGAGCCCAAAGGACAAAATGGCGACATGCAAGTTCGGGGCCGATGATCAAAAGCTTCAGGGTGCGTCGCGCAACGCGTTCATGAAAAAGTGCATGTCCAATCACGACGATCCGCGCGGCCCTGGCGTTGGCAGGCCGGCGGCCGCCGCGGTGCAGCCGCCGCAGAAACAATAAGACGACAGACGCGGCATGAACCTGCCGCCGCTCCGCACGCTGTTCTTCGAAGATCTTTCGGTCGGCATGGCCGAAACCCTCGAAAAGACCGTGTCATCCTCCGACGTCGTCGGCTTCGCGCAGCTCACCGGCGACCGCAATCCGATCCATCTCTCCGAGCATTTCGCCGCGCGCACCTCGTTCGGCAAGCGGATCGCGCACGGTCTCTATACCGCAAGCCTGATTTCCGCCGTGCTCGGCACGCGCCTGCCGGGCCCCGGCGCGATCTATATCTCGCAAACGCTGAACTTTCGCGCGCCGGTGAAGATCGGCGATACGGTCCTGGTCACGGTGACGGTGCAAGAGCTGCTGCCGGAAAAATCGCGCGCACGGCTGTCGTGCGTCTGTTCGGTCAGCGGCGAAACGGTGCTCGACGGCGAGGCGCTGGTCAAAGTGCCGAGCGAAAAAGCTGCTAAGGGCAAGCGGCCGATGATGAAGCTGTGAACGGCGCCGCGCTCATCGCGTCAAAAGGCACGCCAAAGATTAAGCCAAAGATCACGCCAAGAGATCGGTGACTTCCGGATGCTTGGCGACATAGGCGCGCACGAAGGCGCAGCGCGGTATCACTTTGAGCCCGCGCGCCCGCACGATATCGAGCGCGCCGGCGACGAGTTTTGACGCGATGCCTTGTCCGCGCGCCTGCGGCGGCGTTTCGGTGTGAAGGATCGAAACAACACCGTTGTCGAGCTTGTAGATCGCGAAGGCCGTCACGCCATTGGCGTCGAGCTCGAAACGGGACAGGGCCTGATCGTCGCGGACGGCTGAACTCATTGCCGCAGCCTAGCCGATTTTTCAATTCGGCTGAACCAGGCAAGAGCCGCCGACGGCGCGCAGGCTCGAGCACAGCCGCTCGGCATCGCTGCGGTTGTCGGCGCCGATGCGCACCCGATACCAGGAACCGCCGGCGCCGACCGACGTGCGAAGAACCATCGGCTGCCGCGCGCCGAGCACCGTGCGATAGGTTTTTTGCATCTGATAGAACGAGGCGAGCGCCACGGTCTGCGACGGGCCGCCGATCAGCTGCACGCCCCACGGCGGGGAGGGCGGCGAAGCGGGCGGGGAAGGGGCGACTGTCGCGGTTTTAAGCGGCGCTTGCAGTTTTGGCAGCGCTGCGACCCTGCCGCGATGTTCGGCGAACAATTTCACGATCTCCTGGCACGGCACCGCTTCGGGCAGCGCCAAATTGAGCGGAGCGGGAAAAGCCTTTGTTGCCGTCCATTCGTCGGCTGCGTGGCCGGTGACGATCCGCACATAAGCGAGAGTCTCGTGCGGCAAGTCGCGCCGCCGCTCGAGCCAGTCGCTGACGCGTTTCGGCCCGGCATTGTAGGCGGCGGCGGCCAGTCCGAGATTGCCGAATTGCGCGCGCAGATTTCGCAACAGCGCCGCCGATTTGCCGATCGCCTCTGACGCGTCGAACGGATCGCCGAGTCCGACCCATTCCGCGGTCTTCGGCATAAATTGCGCGATTCCCTGCGCGCCGGCGCGGCTGATCGCATGCGCGTCGAACCGGCTTTCCTGCCAGATTAGCCGGGTCAGAAACTCGAGCGGCAGGCCGTTCACAAGCGCCGCCGATTTAATGCGCTGGCACACCAAATCGACACTGTTGACGGGCGGCAAAACGCTTGGAGGTGGCGCCGCCGGGGATGCGGCATTTGTGCCGGGTGAAGAGATCGATTGAGTGGTGTCTGGTGCGGCCGGCGCGCCTGACGTCTCCGCATGCGCCGCAGTCGCCGCATGCGTCAGGAACAGTGCCAAAATGATGTGTCGGCGCATGATTGTGGCCGTTTGCGCGAATCCGCGGTGCCAGAGTGACGGGACGCTCTGACCAGAGTGCGGCAGAAACGTAAATTTCTGGGAACCGGGATTCTTTTCCTCCTTCGCGAATAAAGGCGCTGCGAATATCGGCCAGGGCTCAAGCTCCAAAATGACGAAGAAGCACGAAACGAAGAAGACGCCGCATAAGAAGAAGGCGCCGCATAATATGTAGCGCCGCCGATTCTACGTTCCGTAACTTATGATCGAGTCCAGCTCAAAGCGGGCCCGGTCATGCATACGGATCACGGTATCCCGTCACAATCCGTAGAGACGCCGCGCGGTCTCGGACAAGATGTGACGCTGCTCGCTGACAGTGAGATGCGCGACCGCGTGACGGATATTACTCGCCACTGTCGCGTAATCGGTCCAAATCTTTTCAATCGGGAAGTTCGAGCCCCACAGGCACCTTGCGGCGCCGAACAGCGTCACCGTATCGCTGACGATCGGCTGGATATCGGCGAGCGTCGCGCGATGCACGAAGGTGCCGAGCGCCGAGAGTTTGACGAACACGTTCGGACAATTCGCGAGCAAGCGCATGCCCGCGCGCCACGCCGCGCGGCCGGCATCGCTTGTGTCTTCGAGCATGCCGGCGTGGTCGAGCACGAAAGTCGTTTGCGGAAACGCGCGTGCGAGTTCGGCGCCGGCTGCCATCTGCGACGTAAAGACCTGAAGCTCGAAAAGAAGACCACGCGGCGCGAGCTGCGCCAGGCCGCGCCGCCATTCCTTGTCAGCGATGACGTCGGGGCGGGGCGCAAAACGGTAATTCGGATTTTCGTGCCAATGCACCTGTTGGCGGATGCCTCTGAGCCGCGAATGGAGCTTCATGGCATCGAGCGTTGCGCCGACGGCGTCCTTGGCAAGATCGGCAAAGCCGACAATGGCGTGCGGGAAGCCATGCGCGTCGGCGGTAGCCTGCACCCAGGCGACTTCCTCGACGCAGCGCGCTGGCTCCCAATTGGTCTGAACGTAGACCGAGGCAACGACGCCAGAGTTTTTGATGTCGGCAAGATATTCGCCGATCGGATAGTCGCGCCGGATCGCGTCGTAGGGTCCAAAAATGCGCGTCACTGTCGGCCCGGTCAGCCACGGCTGGTCGGCTTTGCGCCAGATGTGATGATGAGCGTCGATGATGTCGAGATGGGGCATGGGGGAGGATCGGTTGGCGGGGCTGGATCAGTGCTTTTGCAAGCGGTTGACCACGGCATCGGTAAAAGCCTTGGTGCCGAGCGTTCCGCCGAGATCGCGCGTGCGCTCGGCGGGCGAGGCGATGGTGGCGTCGAGCGCCTTTTCGATCGCGGCCGCGGCGTGTCCGTAATTGTCCTTGGCATGCTTCTGGCCGAGCCAGGCCAGCAGCATGGCGACCGAACCGATCAGCGACGACGGATTGGCGAGATCCTTGCCGGCAATTTCCGGCGCCGAGCCATGCTGCGCCTGCGCCACGCCGTAGCTATCGCCGGCATTGAGCGACGCGGCAAGCCCGATGCTGCCGGACAATTCGGAGGCCTCATCGGAGAGAATGTCGCCGAACATGTTCGTGGTGACGATGACGTCGAACTGGCTGGCATCGCGCACGAGCAGCGCCGCCATGGCGTCGACGATTTTTTCCTCGTAGGCGATGTCGGGATATTTGGCGGCGACTTGGCGCGCGCATTCGAGAAACAGCCCGTCGGAGACGCGCAGTACATTGGCTTTGTGCACGGCGGTGACTTTCTTGCGGCCTTCGCGGCGGGCGAGCGCGAAAGCGGCCTCGACAATGCGGGTCGAGCCGAGGCGGGTGATCTTGCGGAACGACAAAGCGAGATCAGGCGTCGGCATCATTTCGCCCGGCCCGACAAACATCGAGCGGTCGGAATAAAAGCCCTCGGTATTTTCCCGCACGATCACGAGATCGAGCGGCTTGCCGCACGGCGGCGCAAAGCCCGCGCGGGTGCGGGCCGGGCGGATATTGGCGTAAAGGTCGAGGCCGATGCGCAGCGCGCCCGATGGATTAACGCCGCCTTGCGCGACCGGCGGATAATCGTTGTGCGAGACCGGCCCGAGTACCGTGCCGTCGGCAAGCTTCGCGGCTTCAAGCGTCTCCTTGGGGAAAGTCGTTTTCGACTTTGCCATCGCCGCAAAACCGATCGGCATAGTGGAGAATTCCATGCCGAGGCCGAACGCCTCATTGGCGCGCGTCATCACGCGCACCGTCGCTGCCGAAATCTCCGGGCCGATGCCGTCACCTTCGAGGATCAAAATTTTCATGAGCGCTGTTTTCCTTTAGTCTTTTACGCGCCGGTCGTTACTTGTGGAAATGTATAACGTGATATACCGTTGCGCCTGGGTGTCGTGAGGCTCTAGTTCGGCGGCAAGATCGGAACAAGACGGGGCAAGTTCGACACAAGATTGGGTTTCTCTGCCGATGACGACGCATCAAGGATTGCACAGCCATAGCAGACAAGGCGTGCAGGCCGCCATCAACGGCTTCGGCGAACTCGTCGACCGTTTCTCGAATATCGGAACGGCGGCGGAAGTGGCGCATGCGGTGTTGCGCGAGGCGATCCTGTCCAACGTGTTGTCGCCGGGGACGCGGCTGCGCGCCGACGAACTGGCAAAGCATCTTGGCGTCAGCAAAACGCCGGTGCGCGAGGCGCTGCGCAAGCTGCAGGCCGAGGAATTTATCGTCGTCAGCCCCGGCAACGCGCTCACTGTGAGGGTGCTGTCGGAGAAACAGCTTCTCGAAATCTACTATACCCGCGAGGCACTCGAAGGCATGGCGGCGCGGCTCGCCGCCGAGAACGCCGGCGCGCTCGATCTCGCCAATCTGCGCGCCGTGCTGCAAGATCTGGAGGGCGCGTTTAGCGTCGGCAACCGCGACAGGCTTCGCCACTTCATCGGCGAGTTTCAGCTCGCGGTCTTCAAGGCGGCGCACAACGATTTCCTCCACGACCTGCTGAAGTCCTTGCAGGAGAAAATCCGCAACCAGCGCGCCATGACGATCAGCCTGCCGGGCCGCGACGAGGAGGTGGTCACCTTCTGCCGCGATCTGCTGCGCGTCATCGAGAAGCGCAATCCCGACGCCTGCGAGCGTCTGGCCCGCGCCAACCGCCGCCGCACGCTGGAACTGCGGCTCAAAATGATGCGGAGCGCGCCGCCGTCCGGCTAGTTATAAGAAGACGCCAACGGCCGTTGAGAGCCGGGAGGAAACGATGAAATATCTTTCTCGCGCGGCGCGATCGGCGCTGGCGCTGGTGTTCCCGACGCTTTTCGCAATCTATGCCGGGTCCGCTGTTGCGCAGGATTTTTCCGACAAGCCGATCCGCATCATCGTCGGGCTGGCACCAGGCGGCGCAACCGACGTCACCGCGCGGCTGATCGCGCAGCGGCTGACGCAAAGCCTGAACACCAATGTCTATGTCGAGAACAAGCCGGGCGGCGCCTTCGAGCCGGCCTATCGCGAACTCACCACGGCCGCGCCCGACGGCCACACCCTGTTCATGATTTCGGCGGCCGTCACCGTGACGCAGCCGGCGCAGAAGGACTATCCGTTCGATATCCGCAAAATGACGCCGGTGACCGAAGTATCAGAAGGCCCGTTCATTCTGGTCGGCAAGAAGGCGCTTGGCTTCAAGAACGTCACCGAACTTGTCGATTACGGCAAAAACAATCCCGGCAAGCTGACCTTCGGCTCGGGCGGCGGCACCGGCAGTTCGCTCTCGCTCGCGGCGGAGCTCTTACGCATTTCCGCCGGCATCAGCATCGTCAATGTGCCGTACAAAGGTGCCGCCGAAGCGCTCAACGATCTGCTTGGCGGCCGGGTCGACGCGATGTTCGACGCCATGCCGGTGCAGGTCGGCCAGGTGAAGGCCGGCAATGTCTCGGGGCTAGCGGTGACGAGCGCGCAGCGTGCGCCGGCGCTGCCCGATGTGCCGACCATGGCCGAGTCGGGCTTTAAGGATTACGTCGTCTCGAATTATTTCGGATTGCTGGCGCCGCCGGACACGCCGCCCGGCATCGCCAAGAAACTGCGCGATGAAGTCGCCAAGATCATTGCCGCGCAAGACGTCGGCGAATTGTTCGACAAGCAGGGCATGAAGCCGGTCGCCGATCAGCCGGAAAAATTCGGCGGCGTGCTGGCAGCCGACCTCGCGCGCTGGACCGACGTAATCAAGAAGGCGGGGATTCAGGTGCAATAACGCCGGGCTTCGCCGGGAAAACAGGGCGGGATTGTGTCGCTGCCGGAACAGCATCGCCAGTCGTACCCGCCTTTATTCCACGCCGAATTCGGCCTGCGACTGTTCCGACCTTCCGGCGCGGGGGTCCATCCGATTACTATGCGCATGTCATGATCCCTGTCGGCGGCAAATAAAGCGGAGCGCATGGGCAAGAAGATCGACCCCCTGAAGTTATCGTCGCCTCACATTTTCCTGATCCGGATGCTCGTCTTTATCGTCCTGGTTGGAATAGTCGGCGGCTTTCTGCGTCAACAGATCGCCATGGCCTTCATGGCCAATCCTGGCTTGAACGGATTGATTATTCTTGTTGAAGTGATCGGGATCGCGCTGTCTCTGCGTCAGGTGCTGCGGCTTTATCCAGAGATCGCGTGGGTCAACAATTTCCGGCTCCGCCTGCCTCGCGCCGCCGCTGACCGCGCTCCGGTCCTGCTCGCGCCTATGGCGACCATCCTCGGCGCACGCGCCGGCCCCATGACGTTGTCGGCGCAATTGATGCGCGGGATTCTCGACTCGATCGCAACGCGCCTGGACGAAGCCCGCGACATTTCGCGCTACATCACCGGCCTGCTTGTGTTCCTTGGCCTGCTCGGCACCTTCTGGGGACTGATTGAGACGGTGAGCGCGGTCGGCGGCGTTATCCAGGATCTCAAGCCGACCGAAGATGCCAGCAGAATGTTCAACTCGCTGCGCTCCGGTCTTGCCGCGCCGCTGTCAGGTATGGGCATCTCATTTTCGTCGTCGCTGTTCGGCCTTGCCGGCTCATTAGTGCTGGGTTTCCTCGATCTGCAATCGAGCCAGGCACAGAACAGGTTTTATACCGAGCTCGAGGACTGGCTCTCGACCACCGTAAATGACGACGTCGCCGAGCCTTCGGTCAACGGCAACCTCGCCGGCGAAGTCAATACGGCGCTCGATCGCCTGCGCCGGACCGTCGATCAGGTCGGCTCCGGCAAAGCGGCCGCCAGTGCGATGGCCGATCTCGCGGAATTTATACAGCTTCTGGTGCATCACATGCGCGATGAGCAGCAAACGATCCGCCAATGGGTCGACAGCCAGGCCGAGCAGCAGAGCGAGGTCAAGAAGCTTCTCCAAGCCATGCTGGACGACAAAGCAAAACAAGAGGGGGCGTGATGGCTCTCGCCCGGATGCGCCGCCCCAGCGGCGGCCTGAACTACTGGCCGGGCTTCGTCGACGCGCTGTCGACGCTGATCCTCAGCATCATCTTTCTCCTGACGGTGTTCGTCGTGATGCAGTTCTATCTGCAGCGGGACGTCGCCAATAAGAACAGCGCGCTGTCGCATCTCAACGCGCAGATTGCCTATCTCGGCAAGCTGTTGTCGATGGAGAAGGCGGACAGTTCCAATCTCAAGGACCAGGTTGCTCAGCTAAGTACCAATCTGACGGCCGCCGAAAACGAGCGCGATCGTGCACAATCCGCGGTTGATACGGCGCAGGCCGCCGCGAAAGCGGCCCAGGACCAACTCACCGATATTACAGGGCAGCTCGCGGGCGAGAAAAAAACCTCCGCCGTCGCGCAGGGCAAAATCACCGAGCTCGGCGGGCAGCTCGAAGGCGAAAAGAAAATATCAACCGATGGGCTCGCTGAGGTCAACGCTCTGAACCAGCAGATCGTTGCCCTGCGCAATCAGCTGACCGCACTGGCGCAGACGCTGGGCGCCGCCGAAAAGAAGAACGCCGAAGCGCAAACTCGCATCACCGACCTCGGCCAGCAGCTTAATCTTGCGCTTGCCGAAAAGGTCAACGAACTCAACCGTTACCGCTCGAATTTCTTCGGCAAGCTTCGCGAGATCCTCGGCGACCGCCCGGATATCCGCGTGGTGGGCGACCGGTTCGTCTTTCAGTCCGAGGTATTCTTTGACAGCGGCCGCTCCGACTTGAAGCCGGAAGGCCGCGTCGAACTCGACAAGCTCGCGGCGGTACTGCTGGAGCTCGAAAAGACTATTCCGCCCGATCTTGGCTGGGTTATGCGCGTTGACGGCCATACGGACATCCGGCCAGTCACCGGTGTCTTCAAATCGAACTGGGATCTCTCGGCGGCGCGCGCGATTTCGGTCGTGCAATATCTCGTCAGCAAAGGCGTGCCGCCGCAGCGGCTGGTTGCCGCCGGATTCGGCGAGTTCCAGCCGATCGATCCGGGAAATAACGAGGACGCCTATCGCCGCAATCGGCGTATCGAGTTCAAGCTGACTGAGCGTTAGGTCTGACGTAAACGTGCCCGCGGCGCGATCTCGCGCGCTTGACCGACGTGATCAAGAAGGCGGGGATTCGGGTTCAGTGAGACGTGGCCGAAGCCATCCGTCGCCGCAGATAGAGCACCGCGAACAAAGCCGCGACGGGAATGTGCAGCAGCGCCGCACAGAGATGTGATGTCACGAAGTGTACGGTGGTGGTGACCAGGCCGCAAATGGAGATGCGCAGCGGGATTGTAGTGTCGATGTGAATGACGCAGTTGATAAGTGCCATGGGGGTCTGACAGAGTATCTTACCCTTGCTCGGATCGCCCTAAGGCAGATACACGACTTGATCCTTGCCGAAATCGACCGCCCATACGACGCCGCTCGGCGAGACAAAGATAGCTATGCATGATGACAAGCTGGACAAAGAAGATGTAGCCAAACGGCGGAGAGAGCGGCAAGAAGGACAAGACGAATAGAGAAAACGACAGGAAGGTGGAGCTCGATATAATACGAGGACGAAGGCGAACAACGCAGAAACGAACACTGGGCACAGGACGACACACGCAAAACAGCTGGGCGCTGGCGAAAGCGCTAGGCCAAACGGTGCGAACTTGGCCATGTGCCATCACACAGGTCAACGGAGCCCTGCGAACCGACAAAGAAATTGCGCAGGTCAGGCATCCCTAGCTGTCGAACATGAGCTGAGGGGAGCCGCCGACGACGATCAGACCGATCTCGGCGCCCGAGAGCATGCCGCGCCCGGCTTCCAGCGCCAGCACATAGATTGTGAACGGCACGAACAATACGATGCCGGTGACCAGCCCGGGATTGTAGATGCGCAGCCGGATCGTGGTGACGATGTGGATGACGCCGTTGATCAGCGTCAGCCCGACCCAGCCGAGGCCGAGCCAGCGCATCCGGATAAAGCGCGGCAAGACCGACCGGCAGCCAGACATAACCGACATTGACTAGCGCGACGCCGGGAATATCGACCGGCCAGTCGTCATTGCCGCTATGGAAGACATTGGCGTTGGTGAACTGGCGAAAACCACCCGGCCACAGATGTTCCTCGATCTGGTGGAACATGTAGAGGACGAGCAGGGCTGCGAACAGCGCGCGCTCGCTGGTTGGATCGTTGCGGAACAAAGCGATCCAGATGGCGGCGCCGATCAGGCCGAGAACAGGCAGGGCTTTCTGTCAATTCACTGCTACGGAGGACAAGACGGGCATGCGCGGAATCCTCAAACGCGAGGCGCTACCTTACCGCCTGCATCGTTAAGAATCCGTCCGCAACGGCGTTGCGCGCGCGGTTTACAATCCGGCGAGATAATGCGCCATCGCGTCGCGCTCGCTTTCCGTGAGCGCCTTCATGAAGCCCGGCATGTCGAGATTGTTGGTGCGCTGGCCGTTGACGAACGCGCGCATGCTGGAGGCCAAATATTCGTAGCTCAAGCCGGCGAGCCGCGGCGCCGGCGCGCCGCCTTCGAAATTCGCCTGGTGGCAGGCCTTGCACATCTGCATCTTGGCGGCGATGGCCTCGGGCGGCGGCGCGGGTGCGGCGGCCGCCGTGCTGGCGGTTTGTTTCTCCGGCCAGGGCTTGGCCGAGAGATAGACCGCAAGCGCACGCAATTCGTCGAGCGATTTGCCTTGAACCAGCGGCCCCATGACCGGATTGGCGCGGTCGCCGCTGTGGTAGTCGTGCAGTTCCTTATAGAGATAGTTCTGCTGCTGGCCCCAGATGATCGGGAAGGTGGCGGAGATCGGCGTGCCGCTCTGGCCGTGGCACGTGCTGCACACTTGCGCTTTTGCCGCGACACCGTCATCGGCCTTGGCCGGCAATGTTGCCGCCAAAATGCCGGTTGACGTGGACAGACACGCCGCGGCGAAAACAATCGCGAAATGGCGATTAGGCATTCCCCAGCTCCCTATGCATATTCGCGGTCCCGGCGGGGAGACTGCGACGGCGCGTCGACGCGCTCTTGGACCTGGAAGGCTGCCAAGCGCGCGGAGGTTGCGCAAGCCCATATCGGCGCGGCAAGGCTCTGCCGGGCGCAGAGCACCTCCGCGTCATTGAGCTGGCTTGGGGCTGGCAGGTCGTTTCGGGGCCGCGGCAGTGGCAATGTCCGCGGGCGTGCATAAATAATTTATAGTCAGCCCGCCTCACAGTTCATCACATATCGAGGGACACAGCATGAAATTCGGGATCGGTCAGCCGGTGCGGCGTGTTGAGGATCTGCGGCTGATCACTGGGCGCGGCCTCTATACCGACGACATTGTTTTGCCCGACACGGCGCAGGCTTTTGTGCTGCGTGCGCCGATGGCGCATGCCCGCATCAAGCGCGTCGACGCCTCGGCGGCGCGGCACATGCCCGGCGTGCTGTTGGTCGCAACTGGCGAGGATCTGCAGAAGGACGGTCTCGGCGATCTGCCTTGCGTCATCCCGCTCAACAATCGCGACGGAACGCCGCGGCACGACACGCCGCGGCCGGTTCTGGCGGTAGGCAAGGTGCGCCATGTCGGCCAGCCGGTGGCGCTCGTGGTCGCCGAGACGCTTGCTGTCGCGCGCGATGCCGCCGAAGCCATCGAGGTCGACTACGAGCAATTGCCGGCCGTCACCGATGCGAAGGATGCGATCGCCGCCGGCGCGGCAAAACTCTTCGACCATGTTCCGAGCAACATCGTTTTCGACTGGGACAATGACATGGGCAATGCCGCCGCGACCGACGCGGCCTTCACCAAGGCCGCACGCATTGTCACGCTCGACCTCATCAATAATCGCGTCGTCGCCAATTCCATGGAGCCGCGCAATGCGCTTGCCGAATACGATGCCACGAGCGACCGCTCGACGCTTTATACCGGAACGCAAGGCCCGCATTTCGTCCGCGATCCGCTGGCCGACATGGTGCTCAAGATCGGAAAAGACAAACTGCGGCTGATCACGCGCAATGTCGGCGGCGGCTTCGGCATGAAGGCCTTCGTCTATCCCGAGCATGCGCTGGTGGTCTGGGCCAGCCGCAAGCTCCAGCGCCCGGTGAAATGGCAGGAGGACCGTTCCGAAGGCTTTGTCTCCGACAACCAAGGCCGCGATCACCACACCCGCGCGGAGCTCGCGCTCGACACCAAGGGCCGCTTCCTCGGCCTGCGCGTCGCCGTCCTCGCCAATATCGGCGCCTACCTGTCGCCGTTCGGCTGTTTCGTGCCGACGCGCTCCACGGATCTGGTCTCCGGCCTCTATGTGTTCGGCGCCATCCACGTCAATGTCAAAGGCGTCGCTACCAATACTGTGCCGGTTTGTGCCTATCGCGGCGCCGGCCGGCCGGAAGCCGCTTATCTGATCGAGCGCCTGGTCGACGCCGCGGCGCGCGACACCGGCATGAGCCCGGACAAGATCCGCCGCATCAATTTCGTGCCGCCGTCGGCGATGCCTTACACCTCGGCGACCAAGCTCGTGCTCGATTCCGGCGAGTTCGAGGAGGTGATGGACCGCGCCATGGCAGCGGCGGAATGGTCGTCGTTCAAGAAGCGGCGCGGCGACAGCGAGCGCGAGGGCCTGCTGCGCGGCATCGGCATGGCGACCTATACCGAGCGCTGCGGCGGCGGGTTTCCGGAGACCGCGTCGATCGAGTTCAAGGACGACCGCGTTGAACTGGTCATGGGCAATCAGGAATACGGCACCGGGCTGCACACCGCCTATAAGCAACTCGTCTCCGACCAGCTCGGCATCGATGCCGACCGCATCGAGGTCATCATGGGCGATACCGATCGCACGCCTTCCGGACTGACCGGCGGCTCGCGCGCCATCGCCGTCGGCGGCGCGGCGCTTTACGAAGCCGGCCGCATCATCATCGGCAAGGGCAAGGAGATCGCCGCGCATATGCTCGAAGTCGCGGCAGCCGATATCACTTTCGAAGACGGCAGTTTCGGCGTGCCCGGCACCGATCTCCGTCTCGATGTGTTTGAAGTCGCCAAAGCCGCGAACGACCCGAAAAAACTGCCGCCGGGCATGACGCCCGGGCTCGACACGACGCATCAGCGCGTGCCGCCGGCGCAGACATTTCCCAATGGCTGCCACATCGTCGAGGTCGAGATCGATCCCAATACCGGCGCTGTGAGCATCGAACGCTACACGATCGTCGACGATTTCGGCCGCACCATCAATCCGCTGCTGCTCGAAGGGCAGGTGCATGGCGGGGTGGTGCAGGGCATCGGCCAGGCGCTGCTCGAGCACGCGGTCTACGATCCGGAGTCAGGCCAGCTGTTGTCCGGCTCGTTCATGGACTATGCCATGCCGCGCGCCGGCGACATTCCGCTGTTCGATTTCTCGACCCACAACGTGCCGTCGACTTCCAATCCGTTCGGCGTCAAAGGCGCGGGCGAGGCGGGCGCGGTCGGCGCGCCGCCTGCCGTGATCAATGCCATTGTCGACGCGCTCCACCACAAGAACGGCGTACGGCATATCGACATGCCGGCAACGCCGCCGCGGGTGTGGGAAGCGATCAATGGACGGTGAGGGCGCCAGTCACCGCGCCCGCTGATACGTCGCGAGCGCGGCGCCGAAAGCTTCGAACAATTTGCGATTGATTGGATTGCTGCTGGCGTCGTGCTCGGCATGCCATTGCACGCCGAGCGCAAAACCCGGCGCGTCGGCGACGCGGATGGCCTCGATGGTCTCGTCCTCCGCCGCGCCCTCGATGACGATGCGCTGGCCCAGCTCGAGGATGCCCTGGCCGTGCAGCGAATTGACCCGGATGGTCTCTGAGCCGAGGAGTTTGGCAAACACGCCGCCCGGCGTCAGTCGCACCTCGTGGCGGTCGGCGAACACGACGGCGACGTCGGGATGGAATTCGCCGTTCGGCAGCCGCGGCGCGCGGTGATTCATCCGGCCCGGCAGTTCGCGGATTTCCGGATGCAGCGAGCCGCCATAGGCGACATTCATCTCCTGAAAGCCGCGGCAGATGCCGAACAGCGGCACGCCGCGCGCGACGCAGGTTTTGACCAGTTCAAGCGCCAGCGCGTCGCGCGGCTCGTCATACGGCTCGCTGCTCGGATGCGCTTCGTGCCCGAACCGGCTCGGATGCACATTGGCGCGCGCGCCGGTGAGCAGGATGCCGTCGACCACATCGAGCAGCGCGCCGATATCGGTGAGGTCCGGCGCGCCGGCAAAGATCAGCGGCAGCGCGCCCGCAGTCTCCGCCACCGCGCGCAGATTGCGCTCGCCGACCCGCTGCGCCCGGAATTTGCCGTCGACCAGATGCGCGCTGCCGATCACGCCGACGACGGGTTTTCTTGCGGTCACGTCCTGCCTAAGCCCTTAGCCTCTACCGGCATTTGGCCTGGACATATCACCTCTCCCCGGCTGCGGGGAGAGGCCGATCTGTGCGCGCGAAGCAGGGCTGCGCTGGGCGGGGGGGGCCCGCGGTCCTGCGCCAGCCCGCCGTTAGGCGGCGCGCCGCCGTTTGGCCGGCTTCCGCTTTGCCGTTGCCTTCTGGCTCTTCGCGGGCTTCCGCCGCGCCACGGCCGCCTTTGGCTTCGGCGCTTTGGCCGTCCTTTTAGCCGGCGACCGCTTCGACGATGCCTTTTTGCCCGGTCCCGTGGCGGTCGCAGCCCGGACCTTTGTGCCGCCCGCCGCAGGCGCTGCGGCCGGCTGACCGGCGGCCGCAGGGGCCGAGACGCCTTCGCCGAGCCAGAACTTGATCTCGGGGAGATCGGTGCCCTTGGGATCGAGAGGGCTGTCCTGCCACTTCGGATCGTCAATGCCCGTGCCAGACTTGCGGATCCTTGTCGTGCGCGTCGACGTAAGTGTTCCAGCGATAGGTCTGGTAAATGGCGATGATGTTGATGGCGTAGGCGGCGGCGAGCGGCGCGTTGACCCTCGACGATCATCAGGTTGTTGTCGTTCGCCGTCGAAGCCTTGTGGCCCAGATTGTGCGATCCAGTCATGACGACGGGCTTTTTGCCGAACGGGTCGATGACGATGACCTTGCTGTGCACGTGGACGCCCTGGTTCATCACTTCGGCCATCCAGTCGTGGAAGGTGTTCTTGATCGCCTTCGGCACGATCGATCCATAGGGAACCGGTTGCGGCGTGCCGGTGTCTTCGAAAAGACCAAGCGACCACCGGCAGCGGCTTCCGCGCCGCCGGATTGTTCCAGGTCGCCGGACTCTTCCAGGTCGTTAAGATCGCTCGCGACAGCCAAGACGCGCTCCGCGGTAGCAACGCATTACCTGTAGGCTTGGCAACAACAACTAAGCTTCAAAGATCACAGTTAGATGTATGCTCGCTGTGCCACACGTCACAGTGTGTGGCCGCATGAGCGAAGCGAGCTGCGGGAACCAGCTTCGGGTTGGCTGCTGACGAACCCGACATTCCGTCACGTCTGCTAAGTGCCAAGACGAGCTAAGTGCCAAGACCGGCTATATGCCAAATCCAGCGTTCCGACTTGCTGGCGCGCCGGAATGCCACCATTATGCCCGCCGGTTTTGGCTGACGCGCCGCAGCGGCCAGGGCAGGTGGAGACCGAAGTAACATGAAACGCAGCACCGACCGGATCCTCACCACGCATACCGGGAGTCTGCCTCGCACCGCCAAGGTGGTTGAGCTGTTGCTCGCCGAACAGAACAATCCCGGGACGCGCAAGGTCGAACTCAACGCCGCGGTCCGCGAGGCTATTGCGCATGTGGTGCGCAAGCAGATCGAATGCGGCATCGACATCATCAATGACGGCGAGCAGGGCCGCACGGATTATACCGTGCATGTGCTCGACCGGCTGGCCGGTTTTTCCGGCGACAGCACGCCTCCGCTCGGCACCGGCGATGCGGAATTCCCGGAACTGGCGCAGTTGCTCACGCAATTCGCCTCGCCGTTCCAGTACCGGCCGTCCTGCACCGGCGCGGTAGACTGGAAGGATTGGGCTGCCGCCCAAGCCGATATCGACGTGTCCCGCGACGTGATGAAGGGCGCGGTCGCCGCCGAATTGTTCATGACCTCGCCGTCGCCCGGCCAGATCGCGCGCTATCTCAAGAACAGGCACTATAAAACCGAAGAGGCTTACGTATGCGCGCTTGCCGATGTGATGAAGCGCGAATACCGGGCGATCGTCGACGCCGGCTTCATCTTGCAGCTCGATTGCCCCGACCTGGCGATGCTTCGCCACACCGTCTATCTCGATAAGAGCCTTGCCGATTTCCGCAAGATCATTGCGGTAAATGTCGCGGCGCTCAATCACGCGGTCGCGGATATTCCGGCCGACCGCATGCGCATGCATGTTTGCTGGGGCTCAACCGTGGCGCCGCATCACACCGACGTGCCGCTCATCGACATCATTGACATCGTGCTGACCGCAAAGCCCATGGCGGTGTCGTTCCCCGCTGCCAATGCGCGGCACGAGCACGAATGGAAAATCTGGCGCGAGGTGAAGCTGCCTGCCGGCAAGGTGATCGTGCCGGGCGTCATCAATTCGACGGTGAACACCGTGGAGCACCCGGAGGTCGTCGCCGACCGCATCCTGAATTTTGCCAATGTGGTCGGGCGCGAAAATGTCATTGCCGGCGTCGATTGCGGGTTCGGCACCTTTGCCGGCCGCGTGCAAGTCGATACCAAGATCGTCTGGCTCAAACTGCAATCGCTCGCCGAAGGCGCCCGCCGCGCCACCGCGCAACTATGGGCGAAGGCGGCGTAGCGAGCAGGGCGGATTAGCCGAAGGCGTAATCCGCCCTATGCTCTCAGTTCGACGGCGGATATTCCGCGTAGCGCGGCAGATCGTCGGTGATTTCGAACCACGGTGCCTTGCTTCCGACGAAGACATGACATTCCGGCGCGACCTATGGGTCGTCGAGGAGCGCCAAGGCGATGCCGTATTGCGGGGTGGTATCGGGAAACGCTGAGGGCGCTGTCCAGTTCGGCCCGGCGCGGTTGATGATCGGCGAGCCGCAGCCGCTGCAGAAGCCGCGCTGATAGCCGCACGGGCTTTCGTAATATTTCATCAGGTGCTCGTCCCTAAGCCAGCGGAAGTCCTTGGCCGCGATGCGCACGCGGCTGCGAAACGCGGCGCCGTGCTGCTTGCGGCATTGCGAGCAATGGCAGTTCAGCGGATTGAGCAGCGGCCCGGTGATTTCGAACGCGGTGCCGTTATGTGCCGGCGGCTTGGAGAAACTCTGATCATCGAAATCTACGAGCCTCAGGGTCGCGCGAACGAGATCAAAGGAACGGGCAAATTTTTTTGATGCTCAATGGCCTTCTAGGAGTCTGAATAAGGACGGTACGATCCACCTGGGACGTAATGCAAAGCGGGGCTTAGAAGGGCTGAAGGAGCTTGGTGACAAGGCCGCTCACAATCGTCGTTTCAACGCGCGCCAACCCGACATAGATGGCAATTAAGTCAGGATCTGCGTAACGGTCGCGGAAGAGCTCCATTCAGCCATCTCATACATCCGGAAAATCTTTGGCGGCAATGATTTACTCGGCCGCCTCAACCCGCTTCTTCTTGCTCGTAACACCACGCCGCGCCAGCGCCGGCTTCAAAAACGCCCCCGTATAACTCCGCTTCTCCCGCACCACATCCTCCGGCGTTCCGGCCGCGACGATCATCGCCGCCGCCGTCGCCGCCTTCGGGGCCGAGGTCGATGATCCAGTCGGCGGTCTTGATGACTTCGAGATTGTGCTCGATGACGACGATGGTGTTGCCGCTTTCGACCAGTTCGTGCAGCACTTCGAGAAGCTTAGCCACGTCGTGGAAGTGCAGGCCGGTGGTGGGCTCGTCCAGAATGTAGAGCGTGCGGCCGGTGGCGCGCTTGCTCAGCTCCTTGGCGAGCTTGACGCGCTGCGCTTCGCCGCCCGAGAGCGTCGTCGCCTGCTGGCCGACATGGATGTAGTCGAGGCCGACGCGGTGCAACAGCGCCAGCGGCTCGCGCACGCGCGGCACCGCCTTGAAGAAGTCGAGCGCTTCCTCGACCGTCATGTCGAGCACGTCGGCGATGGATTTGCCCTTGAACAGGACTTCCAAGGTTTCGCGGTTGTAGCGCTTGCCGTTGCAGACGTCGCAGGTGACATAGACGTCAGGCAGAAAGTGCATCTCGATCTTGATGACGCCGTCGCCCTGGCAGGCCTCGCAGCGGCCGCCTTTGACGTTGAACGAGAAGCGGCCGGGCTCGTAGCCGCGCGCTTTTGACTCCGGCAGCCCGGCAAACCACTCACGAATCGGCGTGAAGGCGCCGGTATAGGTCGCCGGGTTCGAGCGCGGCGTGCGGCCGATCGGCGACTGGTCGATGTCGATCACCTTGTCGAGATGTTCGAGGCCTTCGATGCGGTCGAACGGGGCGGGGGCCTCGTTGGCGCCGTTCAGCCGCCGCGCCACCGCCTTGTACAGCGTGTCGATGAGCAGCGTCGACTTGCCGCCGCCGGACACGCCGGTGACGCAAGTGAAGAGACCGAGAGGGATTTCGGCGGAGACGCTTTTTCAGATTGTTGCCGCGCGCGCCGATGATTTTCAGCATGCGGCCCGAATTTTTCGGCCGCCGCTCGGGGATGGGCACGACCAGCTCGCCGGAGAGATATTTGCCGGTCCAGGAATTTTCGGCGGCGATCAGGTCGTCGATGCCGCCTTGGGCGACGACATGGCCGCCGTGGATGCCGGCGCCGGGGCCCATATCGAGCACATAATCGGCGGTGCGGATGGCGTCCTCGTCGTGTTCGACGACGATGACGCTGTTGCCGAGATCGCGCAGGCGCTTGAGCGTTTCCAGAAGCCGGGCATTGTCGCGCTGGTGCAGCCCGATCGACGGCTCGTCGAGCACATAGAGCACGCCGGTCAGACCCGAACCGATCTGCGAGGCGAGCCGGATGCGCTGGCTCTCGCCGCCGGACAATGTGCCGCTGGCGCGGGCCAATGTGAGATAGTCGAGCCCGACATCGACCAGGAAGCGCAGGCGCTCGCGGATTTCCTTGAGCACGCGCCCGGCGATCTCGTTCTGCTTGGTGTTGAGCTTTTGCGGCAGTTCGGTGAACCAGGTGGCGGCGCCCTTCACCGACAGGTCGGAGATTTCGCCGATATGCCGGCCGGCGATTTTCACGCAGAGCGCTTCCGGCTTGAGTCGAAAACCCTTGCAGGCGTCGCACGGCACGTCGGTGAAATAGCGGGCGATTTCCTCGCGCGCCCAGTCGCTGTCGGTTTCCTTGTAGCGCCGCTCGAGATTGGTGATGACGCCTTCGAAGGCGCGCTTGGTGTCATAAGCGCGGGTGCCGTCGTCATAAGAAAAGCGGATCTCGTCGTCGCCGGAGCCATAGAGGATGGCGTCCTGCGTCTTTTTCGCCAGATCCTTCCACTTGGTGTCGAGCGTGAATTTGTAGTGCTTGCCGAGCGCTTGTAGCGTTTGAACATAATAGGGCGAACTCGACTTGGCCCACGGCGCGATGGCGCCTTTGCGCAGCGTGCGCTCCTTGTCGGGAATGACCAGTTCGGCATCGATATGCTGCTCGACGCCGAGGCCGCCGCATTTCGGGCAGGCGCCGAACGGATTGTTGAAGGAGAACAGCCGCGGCTCGATTTCGGGAATGGTGAAGCCGGAGACCGGGCAGGCGAATTTTTCCGAAAAGGTGAGGCGCTCGGCGGTTTCGTTGCGCTGCTTGTTGGCTTTGCTGTTGGAGCTGCCGCCGGCAGCGGCGGTGGAGTCGGCGAGTTCGGCGACCGCCAGACCGTCGGCGAGTTTCAGCGCCTGTTCGAGCGAATCGGCAAGCCGCGTCGCGATGTCCGGGCGCACCACCAGGCGGTCGACCACGACGTCGATATCGTGGGTGAATTTCTTGTCGAGGGCAGGGGCTTCGGCGATCTCGTAGAACGCGCCGTCGATTTTGACGCGCTGATAGCCGCGCTTCATGAATTCGGCGAGTTCCTTGCGGTACTCGCCTTTGCGGCCGCGCACCACGGGCGCGAGCAGGTAGATCCGCGTGCCTTCGGGCAGCGCCAGGATGCGATCGACCATCTGCGAGATGGTCTGGCTTTCGATCGGCAGACCCGTCGCCGGCGAATAGGGCACGCCGACGCGGGCCCAGAGCAGCCGCATATAATCATAGATCTCGGTGACGGTGCCCACGGTCGAGCGCGGATTGCGTGACGTGGTCTTCTGCTCGATGGAAATGGCCGGCGACAGCCCGTCGATCTGGTCGACGTCCGGCTTCTGCATCATTTCCAAAAATTGCCGCGCATAGGCGGAGAGGCTTTCGACATAACGGCGCTGGCCCTCGGCATAGATCGTGTCGAAGGCGAGCGAGCTTTTGCCCGAGCCGGACAGGCCGGTGAAAACCACAAGCTGGTCGCGCGGAATATCGAGGTCGACGTCTTTGAGATTGTGCTCGCGCGCGCCGCGGATGGCGATCACGTGCCGATCGCGGCGGCCGGGATTTTTGCTCTTGTCGCTGTCGGTCATAGCGAAAGGTCCCGCTCCGTCGTGCTCGACGCCGACGCTGGGACCACCTTCTGGCTTTTGGCTCTTTGACTTCTCCTGCCGAACATAGTGAGAACGGCGTAGTTTTGCCAGAGCGCGGGAAACGTAATCCCCGTCTCTTCGCGGGGGCCGGCGTGTCAGGTGACAGGCCGCTGACACACCTCACAAACGGCGTTCAAAAACGACGTTTCACAAACGACCAGGGCCGGCATTCGGCCGGCCCTTGGAGTACGCCCATCGTCGCTACGCAATACAGGTACTCAACACACGGCAACGGGCGGGGAATGCTTAGCTCCGCCTTTCCGCGCCACTGGCCTCGCGGACTCGGCAGGTCGGACGTTTCGGCTACTGGCCCCAATTGAAACGGTAATTGAGGCCGGCCGTGAAAGAGTGCACGTAGGATTGCACAGAAACCGGTTGGACGACTGCAGTTCCTGTCGCGTCAAAGAGGTTGAAGGTGTAGTTCGAGGAGCCGAAATCATAGAAGTCGTATTCGATTTTACCCGACCAGCCTTCCACAAATCCGTATTCCAATCCGGCACCCACGACAAAGCCGGTGCGCGTATTGTTGACGCCGAATGACGAGATAGTCACGCCGGTACCAGAGTTGAGAACATCCTCGTGGTAACGAGCCCCCATCCAGGCCACACCGCCTTTGGCGTAGATAAGCAGCGTATCCGCGGCATAGCCAAAGCGCCCGGTCGCGGCGGCGAGCCAGTTCGGCGACGACTTCGGGCGCTCGAGCGCTGCCGGGGTCGATGTGGGCACGATTGTCGAGCCGTTGATATTCGACCACGTGTAGGAGCCTTCGACGCCGACCACCCACGGGGCGAACTCATAATTGAAACCAGCCTGCGCGCCGCCGAGGAAACCGGAGGGCGACACACTGGTCGAGCTGCCGGCACTTTGGAGCGTCGTCGTCGTTGTCGATTTAAAAGTATCTTCGAGAAGCCCGGCGCCAACATGACCGCCGATATAGAAGCCGGTCCAGTTGTAGATGGCGGGCCGATAGAACACGGGGGCGGGAGCAATGGGAGCGACCGGCAAATCGGCAGCGTGGACGAGCGGCGCAAATGCCGCTGCCGCCAGTGCCGACGTCAGCAAACCCAAACCAAGACGCTTCATTCCCGTACCCTGCAGTTGGCTGCGCGTCCGGGGTAATACAATGCTTCCGCAAGCGCGTGGATAGTGCAAAAAAACAACAACCCGCCGGATTCCGAAGCCGCCCAAGAAGCTGCCAATGAAACTCCCCATGAAGCCGCAATGTCGGCGGCAGCGCGGGCTCTAGCGGACCCCTTTGCCAGTCTTTTGCGCAAGGCCCATCGCTTCTAGGTTTTTGCAGCGCGTTCTCGCCACGGCCTCATCACGGCCCCCATCACGACCCTTGCGTTTGTCGTCCGCCTGTCTTAGAACAAAATAGGAACACTGGCGCGGCATGCGGGCCAGTGCTGGGTACGCGTGTGGATAACCCATGCGATCCGCCGATCGCCCTTGCAGGGGGGCGGTCCGGCACTAGTGTCGCAAGCGAGATGCGCACAAACGGTCGCAAGTTCGACCCAGGTTGCATGGACTGTCGTCTGGACAGTCACCTCGGACTGTCGCGCGGACTGCAGTCCGTCGATGGATCGCGGAAACAAAAATCACAATGGAGTTAGGTCATGGCGGGTAGCGTCAACAAGGTGATCCTGGTCGGCAATCTCGGCGCCGATCCCGAAATCCGTCGCACCCAGGACGGGCGGCCGATCGCGAATTTGCGGCTCGCCACCTCGGAATCCTGGCGCGACAAGACGACCGGCGAGCGGCGCGAAAAGACCGAGTGGCATCGCGTCGTGATCTTCAACGAAAACCTGTGCCGGATCGCCGAGCAATATCTCAAGAAGGGCTCGAAGGTTTACCTCGAAGGCGCACTGCAGACGCGCAAATGGCAGGACCAGGCCGGCCAGGACCGCTATTCGACCGAGGTCGTGCTGCAGGGCTTCCGCGGCGAACTGACCTTGCTCGATCGCGCCGGCGGGGCGGGCGCGGGCGGCGGCGGCGATATAGAGGAGGCCGGCGGCGATTTCGGCTCGCCCGGCCCGACGCGCAAAGTCGCGGCCGCGGCGGGTGCTGGATCCATGGCCGGATCCGGGCGCGGCGGCGACATGGACGACGAGATTCCGTTCTGAGGGCCTTAGTCTTGTTCTAGCGTCATTGCGAACAAATCAAAGCGAAGCTCCGCGAAGCAATCCAGCTTGGCGAAGCGGGACTTGACTGCTTCGTCGCGTTGCTCCTCGCAATGACGTGGTTTGCGCAGCGATGATCGACACCATCTTCGCCATCAAATTCGTCCACCTGCTGGCGGCCGCGGTGATGTTCGGCACCTGGCTCTGCCTGGCGCTGTTCATGCTGCTGGCGCACCGCTCTGGCAATACGTCGGTCGTGGCGCTGACCGCGCAATTCGTTGTCACCGTCGAGAAGGCGGTGATGATTCCCGCCATCGTGCTGCAGCCGCTCAGCGGCTTTCCGCTAGCGACGGCGATCGGCCTGCAGCCGCTCGGCGAATTCTGGATTCTCGTGTCGCTGCTATTCTATGCCGCGATCGTGGTGTGCTGGGTAGCCGCCATGCGGCTCGAGATCCGCATCCGCGGCGTCGCCCGCGAAGCGGCGCTCGAACTCGCAGCCGCTGCGGCAGCCCTACCGGCGGCTGTTCCGCACCTGGTGCGCGCTTGCCGCTCCGGTCTTGATCGGCATGACCTGCGTCTTCGCGCTGATGATCTGGCAGCCGCGGCTCGATTGAAGGCGGCGCAATCAGCCGGTAAGCGCGAGATCTTGCGCGTCGCTGTCGGCGAGCTTGGTCAGACCTGCCCCCGAGATCACGAAGGTGAGGCATTGCGGCAGCGGCTCAAAGCCGGTGCTCAGATAAAATTGCTGCGCCGGATTGTCGGCGTGCACCGTGAGCTCGATGATCGGACTGCCGAGATCGCGCGCCAGCGCCGCGACCCGGGCGATCAGCGCGCGCGCGATGCCCTGGCTCCGATATTCGGTGTCGACATAGAGGTCTTGCAGGAAAACCACCGGCCCATCCCATCCGGTGACGACGCGCTGGCTGCATGTCGCCATTCCAACAATAGAGCTGCCAACTCTGGAATTCGCGCTCTCGGCGCGCTCGGCAACGAGGGCGGTGAAACCGGCGCTCGGTCCAAAGCCGTCGCGCAGCCAATGGGCTTCGCTGGCGCTCACGGCGTGCAGCGCATCCTCGCCCTGTGCCAACAGGCGCTTGAGCCGCATCAGCGCCGGAATATCGCGCGGCTGCGCCTCGCGCACCGTGATCCGGGCTGGGCCTGTTTTAGTTTGATCCATGCGTATTACGGGGCCGTGACTTAGGTTTTACACTTGAGCATGATCTTTTCCGAAAACCGGTTTCCACTTTTCGGGATCACGCTCTAGACCGTTATGTCCACTTTGCCGCCGGCGCGGCCGGTCGAGCGTTTGCTGGACGCCGTGCTCGCGCTTTGCGCATCGACGTCGCTGATCGATGGCGCTTGAGCGGCGTTGCGCCGATGATGCGCGGACGGCTGCGCGCCTGACTCTGCGATCTGCTGCGTCTGCGGGCTCGCGGCAATGCCGGATATCGACATCGTGAGAATCCAATTGCGACTATCCAACAAAGTCTGGACCGGCTTGGTTAACGAAAGCTTACTGCGCCACCGTGGCGCACGCTTGCCTTCGATCTGAGCGTGGTATTCATGACGCGGCGAATGGATGCGGCGCGAAAATGTTTTGGCCGATAATGCGGATTGGTTTGGCGCGACTGATTGTTCGGATCGCTTCCCTTGCGGTCGTGCTGGCGGCTTGTGCGGGCCCCGCGCACGCGGCGCCGCCACGGGGCCTCTGCTTCAACTACGGCCACGACGGCTATGTGCACGATCTCTCGCCCGGCGGACGGGTCGCGCAAGATTACCAGCGGCTCATGGCGGGAGGCGTGCGTTGTCTGCGCATCGTCTATAACGGCTTCAACGATGTTCAGGCGGAAGCGCTGGCGCGTTTTGCCAAAGCCCGCGGCTTCTACGTCATCTCCGGCGGGGAATGGGGGATGCTTGATAGCGCGCAGCTGCCGCAATATCGCGCACAAGCTATGCAGCAGGCAAAGTGGGCGCAATCAAACGGCATCGATCAGTTCAGCGTCGGCAACGAGCAGGAGGCGCGGCTCTCCGGCATTTCATTTTCGCGCTGGGCGAACGAGATGGTCGCTCTCGCCGCCGACGTGCGCGCGTATTTTCCCGGAACGGTGTCCTACGAAGCCGGCGGCAACTACGCCGACGATTGGGCCAAGGTCAATATCGGAAGCCTCGATCTGCTCGGCCTCAATTCGTACGGCGGCTACGCGCGCAACGCGCTGTCGCTGACGGAGAATATGGCGGCGCATGGCGAGAGCCATGTCTATCTCTCCGAGACGAATTGCGACATTAAGGGCAACCCGCTGTGCAAGACCGATGCGGGGCTCGCCAGCGAATTAAAGGATGACCTGTTGCGGCTCATCCGCGAACATCCGCAGACGGCATTTTATGTCTATACGTGGCGCGCGGTCGGCGAAGATGCCGTGACCAGCATGGTCAATTATCCGCAAGCGCTCGCCGTCCTCGGCATCAGATAAGCGGTCTGTCAGCCGGCGAGAATGGCGCGGATGCCGTCGACGACATATTGCACGGCGAGCGCCGCAAGAAGAACGCCGAGCAGCCGCGACAGCACGATATTGCCGGTCATTCCGAGCAGCCCGCTAATGCGCTCGGCGAAGACAAAGGCGAGCCAGCAGGCGACAGCGATCAGCGCCACGACAGCGATCAAAAGCGCCAGCAGCGTCGGATTGGCGCCGGCCCGGCCCGCGAGCAGCACCGTGGCGGTGATGGCGCCCGGCCCCGCCATCAGCGGGATCGCCAGCGGTACGGTTGCGATGTTGCGCACGCGCTCTTCGATCGCCTCTTCGGCGGTTTCCCCCTCGCGGCGCAGCCGCACGCCGAGCACCATTTCCGAGGCTATCGAGAACAACAAAAGTCCGCCGGCGATGCGGAACGCCGCCAGCGAAATTCCGAGCTTGCCGAGGAGCCAATCGCCGATCAAGGCAGAGCCGGCAAGGATCGCGCCGGCGGTGACGCTGGCGCGCCAGGCGACGCCGCGCCGGGCGCCGCGCGGCAAGCCGTCGGTCACGACCAAAAAGGTCGGGCAAAGTCCGACCGGATCGACCACGACGAAGAGCGTCAGCAGCGCCGAAACGGCGTAATCGAGCAACATGAAAGAGGCCCGCTGGAGAGGGTTTTGGGTGAGTTTGCCAGCATCTTGCGGCGCGGTCTTGCCGGCATTCCCGGCGCGCCGTTTCGACGCCCCGGATTGGCGCAATAAGGCATTGAAAGTAAAACAGAAAATCCTATGTACAGCGAGCCGATAAAGGTGGCAATAGCGCGCCCGATCGGGTACAAAATCCGAATCCGAATCGCGCCAGATTCGGGACCAGATTCGTAGTCAGGATTCTCACGCTTGTCAGACCAGGATAATGCCCCGCCCCCCCATGGCGGCGACGGTGGGGAAGGTGCCGAACGCTCCGATATTCGCCCCGTGTCGATCACGGAGGAGATGAAGAAGAGCTACCTCGATTACGCCATGAGCGTGATCGTGGCGCGTGCGCTGCCGGATGCGCGCGACGGATTGAAGCCGGTGCATCGCCGCATTCTCTATTCGATGCACGAGAACGGCCATACGCCGGACAAAAAATATGTGAAATGCGCGCACGTCGTCGGCGATGTCATGGGCAAATACCATCCCCATGGCGACCAGTCGATCTATGACGCGTTGGTGCGCTTGGTGCAGGATTTCTCGATGCGCCTGCCGCTGATCGACGGGCAGGGCAATTTCGGCTCGGTCGACGGCGATAACGCGGCGGCCTACCGGTATACCGAGAGCCGGCTGGCCAAGCCGGCCATGGAATTGTTGCACGACATCGACCAAAACACTGTCGACTTCCAGCCCAACTACGATAATTCCGTGCACGAGCCGCTCGTGCTGCCGGCGCGCTTTCCCAATCTTCTGGTCAATGGCGCCGGCGGCATCGCCGTCGGTATGGCGACCAATATTCCGCCGCACAATCTCGGCGAGGTGATCGATGCTTGCGTGGCGCTGATCGACAATCCGGCGCTCTCGATCGACGATCTGATCGCGATCGTGCCCGGACCGGATTTCCCGACCGGCGGCATCATTCTCGGACGGCAGGGCATCCGCTCGGCCTATCATCTCGGCCGCGGCTCGATCGTGATGCGCGGCAAGGTCGAGTTCGAGACGCTGCGCGGCGAGCGCGAGGCGATCGTCGCCACCGAGATTCCGTATCAGGTCAACAAGGCGCATCTTGTCGAGCGCATCGGCGAATTGGTGCGCGACAAGAAGATCGAAGGCATCGCGGCGCTGCGCGATGAATCCGACCGTGACGGCTATCGCGTCGTCGTCGAATTGCGCCGCGACGCGGTGCCGGACGTCGTGCTCAATCAGCTTTATCGCTTCACCGCGCTGCAATCCTCGTTCGGCGCCAATATGGTGGCGCTCGACGGCGGCCGCCCGCTGGTGATGAACCTGAAGGACCTGCTGACGGTCTTCGTCAACTTCCGCGAGGAAGTGATCTACCGGCGCACCAAGCATCTTTTGAGCAAGGCGCGCGACCGCGCCCATATCCTGGTCGGCCTTGCCATCGCGGTCGCCAATATCGACGAAGTGATCCGCCTGATCCGTGCCGCCAAGGACGCCAACGAGGCGCGCGAGCAATTGATGGCGCGCGACTGGCCGGCGCGCGATGTCGCCGCCATGGTCACCTTGATCGACGATCCGCGCCACATCGTCTCGCCGGAAGGCTCCACGAAACTGTCGGCGGAGCAGGCCAAGGCCATCCTCGATCTGCGGCTGCAGCGGCTCACCGCGCTTGGCCGCGACGAGATCAAGGCCGAGCTCGACAAGCTCGCTGCCGAGATCGCTGAATACCTCGACATCCTGCGCTCGCGCGCGCGCATCCAGACGATCGTCAAGGAAGAGCTGCAAGCCATCAAGACGGAATTCGGCACGCCGCGCCGCACCCTGATCATCGATCAGGAAGGCGAAGTGGAAGACGAGGACCTGATCCAGCGCGAGGACATGGTCGTCACCGTGTCGCATGCCGGTTACGTCAAGCGCGTGCCGCTCTCGACCTATCGCGCGCAAAAGCGCGGCGGCAAAGGCCGCGCCGGCATGCAGACGCGCGACGAGGATTTCGTCACGCGGCTGTTCGTTGCCTCCACCCATACGCCGGTGCTGTTCTTCTCCTCACGCGGCCAGGTCTACAAAGAAAAAGTGTGGCGGCTGCCGCAAGCCGCGCCGCAGGCACGCGGCAAGGCGCTGATCAACATTTTGCCGCTCGAGCAGGGCGAGAACATCACCACCATCATGCCGCTCCCGGAGGACGAAAAGACCTGGGACACGCTCGACGTGATGTTCGCCACCACGCGCGGCACGGTTCGGCGCAACAAGCTGTCCGATTTCGCCGACGTGCGGCGCTCCGGCATCATCGCCATGAAGCTCGACGAGGGTGACGCCATCGTCGACGTGCAGATCTGCAAGGAGGACGACGACGTACTTCTGACCTCGGCCGGCGGCCAGTGCATCCGCTTCGCGGTCAACGACGTCCGCGTGTTCCAGGGCCGCACCTCGATGGGTGTGCGCGGCATCAATCTCGGGGACGGCGACAAGCTCATTTCGCAGTCGATTCTGCGCCATGTCGAGGCCTCCGCCGATGAGCGCGTCGCTTACCTCAAGCGCGCCAATGCAGTGCGGCGCGGCCAGAACGGGGAGGGCGAGGAGAACGGCGGCACGGATGCCGAGGAGGCCGAGGGCGCCATCGAGCTCGGCCAGACGCGCTATGCGGAATTGTCAGCGGCCGAGCAATTCGTGCTGACCGTCTCGGAAAAAGGCTTCGGCAAGCGCACCTCGTCATTCGAATACCGCACCACCGGCCGCGGCGGCAAAGGCATCGTCGCCATGTCGATCACCGAGAAGAACGGCAAGCTTGTCGCCTCGTTCCCGATCGAAGAGAGCGATCAGATCATGCTGGTCACCGACGGCGGGCAACTGATCCGCTGCCCGGTCGATGGCATCCGTATCGCCGGCCGCTCGACGCAGGGCGTCATCGTGTTCTCGACGGGCGAAGGCGAGAAGGTAGCGTCGGTGGAGCGGCTGTCGGAGGAAAGCGAGCAGGGCGAAGAGAACGGCGGCGAGTGACGATTTGATGGATCGTGGAGACAACCATGACGTCACAAGATATCAAGCACGCTACGCTCGTTTTTGAGTGCACATGCGCGGCGAATACCGCGCGGGTTTTGTCGCGCTGGCCGATCCCGTCGAACGCGCCAGTTGGGGGACGCCTTCGGAGACCGCGGCGCTGATCTATGACGCGGCGGATTTTCGGGTCGGCGGCCGCGATATTTTCTGCTGCGGTGCCAAGGACAATCCGCAATATCGCGGTGTTACGACCTATTACGACATCGTTCCGGGACAGCGCATTGTTTCGAGCGAAACGGTCGAAATCCAAGGCCGCACGGTTTTGATTAGCATGTCGACCATGACGCTCGAGCCCGAGGGTGCCGGCACCAAAGTCGGATTGACGGCGCAGGTCATCTCGCTTGATGGTGACAACATGATCGAGGGCGCAAAGTTCGGTAATAATGCCGCGCTCGACAATCTCGTCGAGGCGATGCGCTAAGCTTGGTCTCCGTCATGCGAAAACTGTTTGGGGCCTGATATGGCGGATGCACCGGTTGATTTCAGGCTGTTGGCGGGCGCGGGCGCTCCGGCGCGCGATTACAAGGCCGGCGACGTCATTTTCAAGCAAGGCGATGCCGCGGAGGAATTGTTCATCGTCCAGAGCGGCGAGGTCGAAATCCGGCTCGGCAATCGCGTTCTCGAGACGCTGCCGCAATATAGCATCTTCGGCGAAATGGCCTTGATCGATGCCGCGCCGCGCAGCGCGACAGCCGTCGCGGCGACCGACGTCAAGCTCGTCCCCGTGACCGAAAAGCAGTTTCTATACCTGGTGGCCAACACGCCGCACTTCGCGCTCAACGTCATGCGCGTGATGGCGCGGCGGCTGCGCGCGGCGACCAGAAGTTTATAGAATGCCTCGAACCAGCGAGACTTGCCGCTGGGAACTGTAATACAATCCTGACGTGCGCAGTCTGCGATTGTGACAGATCGAATTGCATTATCTCTGGCGGCGCCAAGACCTCGCATGCGACGTCGGCGGGCTCGCTCGGATTTCGCGCGTTGCCGTCTGGGCGATAGCGAGCGGTGGTGATGTCGCGTATTCTTAAGACCGCTTCGGTAGAGGCCGACCGATGAATTGGGATTTGTTCGCCGCCTTCCTGGTTATCACTGCCGTTCTGATCATCGTTCCGGGCCCGATCGTCACGTTGATCATCGCGACCGGCGCCCGGCAGGGCGTTCGCGCGGCGTTGGTGACGGTCACCGGCACCTCGATCGGCAATGCGGTTCTGCTCACCGCGATTGCGTTCGGCCTCGGCTGGGCTTCGCAGAACGCCGAAAGATTGTTCGAGATATTGCGCTTCGTCGGCGCCGCCCATGCGGCCGGCCAGGGCAAAATTGCTCGGCCGGATGTCGGGCGCTGTCCTGGTCGGCGGCGGCATCTGGCTGTCGCTCGCCCGCCGTACCGGTTGACCGCGACATGAGACGCCAGCTTGCCGCGATCGCGCTTCTCTCCGTGGCGATCGGCGTCGCGTTCGGATCTGGAGCGGAGGCCGCGCAGTCGCGCGCGCATGTATATCTGTTTCGTGGTCTCGCCGACGTCTTTTCCACTGGCATGGATACGCTGACGGACGAATTGAACCGGCACGGCGTCTACGCGACCTCGCACAGCCACACCGAATGGAGGGCGCTCGCCGATAATGCCGCGGCCGCCTACAAAGCCGGCAAGGAAGGGCCGATCATTCTGATCGGTCATTCGCTCGGCGCCGATGCCGTCATGGAAATGGCCGATTATCTCGGCGATAAAGGCGTACCGGTGGCGCTGGTGATCCCGTTCGACGGCACGCAATCTTTTTCGGCGTCGGGGAATGTTTCCCGTGTCGTCAATTTCACCCAACGCGACTACGCCTATATGCGCAAGGGGGTGGGCTTTCGCGGCACGCTGGCCAATGTGGACGTGAGCTCCGATCCCGACATCGGACATCTCAATATCGACAAATCGCCGCGGCTGCATGCGCGCGCGATCAACGAAGTTTTGGCCGTCGCCGCCGGACATATGGGCCCGCCGGTTGCGGGCAAACCGGGCGACATCCCGCAATCGCCGAGTGTCACGATCGGCAATGTGCGCCGCGAGGGCTCCGGGAAAAGCCAAGAGCCGCGCAGCGGCGAGCGCGCTGTCGAGCGGGAAGCGCCGCCGGCCGTTTCGCCGCCAGCGAGAACCGAACCAGCCAAAGCCGAACCGGCCAAAACCGAACCAGCCACGAGCGAACCGGCCAAGACAGAACCAGCCAAAACCGAACCCGCAAAGACCGAGCAAACCGCGAAGGGCGCTGCGGCAACAAAGCCGGAGACAAGCGCGCCGGTGCCTGCCATTGTTCCTCATCACGCGCCGGCGTTGCCTGTGGGCCCTGCGTTTCCGCCCCAGGCGCCGCCGCAGCGTCCAGCTTCGGTCAAGCCGCTGGACATACCGGATTGAGTTGCCAGACTGAATGCCAGACTGAGTTGGTGGGCTGGATGAGAAGGCAAAGATTTGTTGTGGCAGCAATGGTGCTGGCCTCAGTCTGCGCCGTGCGTCTCGCGCTTCCTCCATCAGTTTACTCGGCTGTGCGCGCGCAGAGTTCCGATCCGCGCGTCGCCGATCTCGTTCAAGCCGGCAAGCTTCGCGTCGGTCTCGGGCTGGGCAATCATGCCTCGGCGATGAAAGATCCGGCGACCGGCGAAATGCACGGCATGGCGGCGGACTTGGCGCGCGCGCTGGCCTCACGCATCGGCGTCGCGCTGGAAGTGGTCGAATATCCGCGGCCCGGCGCGGTCTTCGACGGCGCGCAAACCGGTGCATGGGACGTGACATTTCTGGTGATCGATCCGGAACGGACCGCCGCCGCAGAGGCGTCGCCGGCCTATATGCAGAGCGAATTCACCTACCTGGTGCCCGCCGGCTCCCCGATCCGCGATGTCGCCGATGCCGACCAGCCCGGCACCAGGATCGGCGTGCCGCGCGGCGATGCCGTCGATCTCAGTTTAAGCCGCGTCCTCAAACAAGCAAAATTGGTGCGTGCTGAGAGCCAGGCGGACGGCATCGACTTGCTGCGCAGCGGACAAGTCAACGCCTATGCCGCGCCGCGCTCAGCGCTGCTGGCGCTGTCGACGCAAGTGCCCGGCTCCCGCATTCTGGCGGGTGCTTTCGCGACGACGTCTTGGGCGGCCTTCGTTCCCAAGGGGCACGGCGAACGCCTGGCTTACGTGACCGCCTTTGTCGAAGAGGCCAAGGCCAATGGCATGCTGTCGCAATTCATCGCCCGCGAAGGCCTGCGCGGGATCGAGGTCACGCCGCCGGCCAAACGCCAGTGATTGGCAAAGTTCGTTGCGATCCGGCCGCAAATAGCGCGCCAATGTGCTTGCGCGCTCTCGGCGCGTCGCTAACATCTGCCGGAAAATCTGAAATTCGAGGGACGCTACTATGACAATGCCAATTGCGCTCGACGACATCACAATTCATCCGATTATCGAGCAGCAGGGTGCTTGGTTCGACGCAATGGGATTTTTTCCTGAGCTGACCAAAGAGGTTTTCGACGAGAACCGCTCCTGGCTGCAGCCCGCATTTCTCGATCCGGGCGACAAGCTCGTGTTTTGCATCCAAAGCTTCGTCATCAAGACGCCGCATCACAATATCCTGGTCGATGCCTGCGTCGGCAATCACAAGCCGCGCCCGACCCGGCCGTTCTGGAACATGCTCGACAGCGACAAATTCGAGAAGGGACTGGCGGCGGTGGGCCTTGGCGTCAACGACATCGACTATGTGATGTGCACGCACCTGCACACCGATCACGTCGGCTGGAACACGCGGCTTGAAAACGGCCGCTGGGTGCCGACCTTTCCCAACGCCAAATACATCATGTCCGATCGCGAGCTGACGCATTGGACGCAGCGGGAAAAGGAGAGCCCGGCCAGCGTGCCGTGGATCACCGATTCAGTACTGCCGATCGTCGCGGCCAAGCGCGTGCAGATCGTAAAAAGCGATTTTGCTTTCAACGAACGCATTCAATTCATTCCGACACCCGGCCACACCATCGATCATTACTCGGTTCTGGTCGGCAAAGGCGGCGATGATTGCCTGATCACGGGCGACATGATCCATTCGCCACTGCAAGGCAAATATCCCCGCTACGGCATGATGTCCGACTACGATTCCTCCCAGGCCGAACGAACGCGGCACCAAGTCTTCGACCGCTTCAGTGAGGAGCCGACGATCATGTGCGCGACGCATTTTCCGGCGCCCTCGACCGGCCGCGTGCGGCGGTGGGGCGACGGCTATAAATTCGTCGCGCTTGACGCCTGATGCGCCGCCGGAAGCGCTGTGGTATCAAATCGCAGGACATCCGATACACATCCGATACAATGGCCGAACCGCACAGCGATAGTCATATACACGACAGCGCGCACGACGACGCCGAGCGCTGGAAGCACGACGGAGTGCGCGTCATTCCCGGCGATCAGCTCGATCCCAATGTGCCGTCGACGCCGGGCATGGACCGCAAGGCCGCGATCAATTTCGCCCGCGCCGGTGCGCAGAAACTGTGGGCCGGCACGGTGACGATCAAGCCCAATGCCAAGACCGGCGCGCATCATCACGGCCATCTCGAGAGCATCATCTATGTCGTGCGCGGCAAGGCGCGCATGCGCTGGGGCGAGCAGCTGCAATTCACGGCGGAAGCCGATCCCGGCGATTTCATTTTCATTCCGCCTTACGTGCCGCATCAGGAAATCAACGCCTCGAGCAACGAGACGCTGGAATGCGTGCTGGTGCGCAGCGACGGCCAGGCGATCGCGATCAATCTCGACATCGAGCCGGTGGAAAAGCCGGAGACCGTGTTGTGGGTCGATCCGATCCACCGCGATCCGGCGGCCAAGAGTTGAGCGCAGAATTGAGCGCCGCGATTTTGGTTCCGCAGCATCGGCAAAATTTGTCTCAACTTATCGTCGATAGATTGCTTGACAATCCGATTCGTTGGATCAGAATTTCTCCGCACCCTTACTGGCACGGAGGTCGACATGCTTCCACCGGGTCAAAGGGCCGCGATGATTGTTGCGGAACTCATTCGGACCGCAACATAGCGGCACACATACGAATGGTTCGCCGGGCGCGACATTTCGCGGGTCGCATCAGTCAGGCATGACCCCACCTTGGTCGCCCCCGGCGAGTATTTTCCGCAAAAGTTCGACGACGATTTGCTATTGCAACAGCCGGTAGCCGAAGGTGTGGCACTGGTCCAAGCCGCATTGCGCGATGACCGACAGGAAATTGATCGCGCAGATCGCAATCACATAAGGAACCAGTATCCGAACGACCGCGCCGGTAAAATCGCGTTCCGCGTCCGGTTCGCCGCGCGCCCCGCCGAACAGCGCCAGCCGGACGGCGAAGCCGAGCAAGAGCGCAACCGCGATAATGACCGACCACACCGGTAGATGGACGCCGAAGATGGCGTTGCCGACATAGTCGTGGCCGGGGCGTGGAAAGAGATCGAGCAGCGTCTGCCGCACCGAAATCACCAGCAACAGCACGGCGAAGATAAGCGCGATGCCGGTGCCGCGTTCCGAATTGTCGGAACGCAATTGGACGATAAGCCCGAAGCAGCAGCCGAACATGGCGACACGCTGCAGCAGGCACAGCGGGCAGGGGATTTCGCCGAACGCATATTGCATGACCATCGCCGCGGTGAGGATGGCGGCGAGAACGGCCAGTATGAGGACGAGGATCAGACGATCCAAGGTCGCTGTGGCCGTGACGCCTTTGGTTCCGTTCATCGCTGCGGCCGGTTCATAATTGCAACCATGGCATGCGAAAACCGTAGTCGGGGCTGTAAACCTCCCAAAGGAAGAGCCCGACGCACAATGCAAATGAGAGAAAAAGGCATGAGGCGGCGACGCGGCGCAGCCCCGCAAAGTCGAGGATGAAGGCGAACAGCAAAGTTCCGTAGACGGCGGCCATCATTGCTTGGACACTCACACCACGGCGTTGCGCCGGATCACTTCGGCATAATACGACGCGCTGAGCTTAGGCGTCCGCTTGAGCGTCGCATAGTCCACATGGATCACGCCGAAGCGCGTGGCGTAGCCGTCCGTCCATTCGAAATTGTCGAACAGGCTCCACAGGAAATAGCCGCGCACCGGGACGCCCTCGGCGGTGGCGCGCCGCAGCATCGTCAGATAGTTGCGGAGGAACATGACACGGTCGGTATCGTAGACCGCTCCGTCCGCCGCCGGCGTGTCGGCCGTGCCGCAGCCGTTCTCGCTGATGAAAATCTCCTTCACCTTCCATATTTTGTGAACGTGCCGCGGCGCCCAATAGAGCGCTTCGGGGCCGAAATGCTGCCAGGACGACGCCATTCGCGGGTGAGATTCGGCGAAGGGAACGGTTTCGTAGCCCGGTCCCGCGGCGGTCGCGCGCACATATTTGGGCGAGTAGATGTTGATGCCGACGAAATCAAGCGGCGTTGCGATAATCTTCATATCGTCGCTGGAGAATCGCGGCGCGTCGGCGCCCGCGGATGATAGAAAAGCTTCGACATAGCGTCCCTCGAGAATGGCGGTGAGATAGCCGGCATTGAGTTCACGCGTGGCGCGCTCGGCGGCGGCGATATTCTCGTGGGTCTCGATAACCGGCACGCAGGCCGCGATGTTCTCGGCCAATCCGATTTTGGTGCCGGGCTTTGCGCGCGCGCGGATCGCTTCGGCGGCGAGACCGTGGCCGAGCAGCGCGTGGTGGCGGACTTGATTGAGGCGCGCCGGCGGCAGCGTCAGACCGGGCGCGAATTGACCAGCGCCATATCCGCCCTCAACGAAAGTGGTGAGTTCGTTCATCGTGAAAAAGTGCTCGATGCGGTCGCTGAGTTTTTCGCCGACAAAGCCGGCATAGTCGGCAAAGGCAATCGCTGTGTCGCGCGACTGCCACCCGCCAGCATTGTCCTGCAATGTCTGCGGCAGGTCCCAGTGATAGAGCGTCGCAAACGGCGCGATACCGTTGGCCAGCAACTCGTCGGTCAGCCGGTCGTAAAAATCCAAGCCTTTGGGATTTGCCTGACCGGTGCCTTGCGGAAAAATGCGCGGCCAGGAGATCGAGAAGCGGTAGGTCTTCGCGCCCAGCGCCTTGATCGATTGCACGTCGTCTTTGTAGCGATGGTAATGATCGAGCGCTAAATCGCCGGTATCGCCATTGCCGATCTTGCCGGACACATGCGCGAACCTGTCCCAGATCGAACTCGCCTTTGCCGTCTTCGTTCCACGCGCCTTCGATCTGATAGGCCGAAGTGGCCGCGCCCCACAGAAATCCTTTAGGAAAGTGTTGCTGCGCGTCTTGTCCGGCATCGGCGCTCGTTTTGGCATTGGCCGCAAGCGTGTCGGCTGGGGTCGCATTCGCGGCGAGCGCGCCCGCCCCCGCAAGCTTCATCAGCTCGCGGCGCGATGGGCTTGTCTCTGCGGCTGGCCGCTGCGCAGGTTTATCGGACATTATCGTTTCAAGTGTTTCCGACCAGGAGCGACAATATGAGCAACACGGCCGCGGCAAGGAGACCTTGCAGCAGCGTCCCAAGACTGAAGGCGGTAAGTCCGCGCAGCGGCGCAAGTCCGGCTCTGTCCGCGACCAGCCAGAAATAGCCGTCATTGACATGGGAGATGGTCATGGCGCCGGCGCCGATGGCAAGCGCGGCCAGCGCCTTGCCGTTGGTGCCGCCAAGCCCCAGCGCTGTCGCCAAAGGCTGCACCATCCCGGCGGCGGTAATGGCGGCGACCAGCGACGAGCCTTGAAACGTCTTCATCGCCGCCGCGACGAAAAACGGCACGAGGATACTCATCGCGCCGATCTGCCAGCCGAGCACGTGTTCGGCGAGCAGGGTCGCCATCCCGGTCTCCTGGCACAGCCGCTGCAGGCCGCTGGCGGCGCAGACGATGAGGAGGAGGCCGGCCACATTGCCGAAGACCCGCGCGGTCCATGCGGAATCCGTGACCAGGCCTAAGCCCTGCCGCGGCTGGCCGATAATCATGATGCCGACGCCGGCGAGAAAGAGCATGAGCGGGCGGCCGATGCCAAGGATCAATTCCCGCGTCGGTCCGCCGCCGAGCGGTTCGCTCGGAATGTTGCCGACGGATTGAAACATCAGCATCCCGAGCGGCACCAAGACCGCAAGGCAGAGCGCGAGCGCCGAGCCGCCGCCCCGTCGGTCCGGCGCCGGCGGCGGGTAGGATTGCGCCGACGTTTCCGAAGCGTGTCCGCTTGACGACCATCGCGAAAATACGGCGCCGAACGCGGCCACCAAGATGGCGAGCGGCACGCCGAACAGCGCAACGCGGATCCAATCGGCGGCGATAATAGCGGCGGCCGCGATCGGTATCGGGGTTAGGACGACCAGGCCGTGGCTTGCCGAAATCGCAAGCCCGAGCGTGACCGTCGCACCTTCGCGCTGCTGCGCCGTCTTGCCGCCGATCGGGCGCAGGAGCGGCATGAGCAGCGCGAAGGCCGCCGCGGGCGAAGTGCCGATGCCGGCGATCAGGCCCAAAACCGCGGCCAAGCCATTCGCGCCAAGGCTATTTGCACCCAGCCCACCCAACCATGGCCACTGACTGCGCCATCCTTCGATCCGCGCCAAAAGCCGATCGGAAGCCGTCGTGGTTTCGGCAATGCCGCCAATCAAAGCCGCGCCGACGATGATCAGTCCCGGCGAATAGATCGCATCGGAAAAACCGGTGCCGAAGACCCGGCCGAGGATCGAGGTCGGGAATCCGGCGATAAAGCCGAAGGCGGCGGCAACGGCCACGAGCGTAAGAAACGGATGGCATCGCCGCCACTGAATGGCGGCAATGATGGCGATGACGGCAGCAAGAAAGACCAGCGCCTGGGCGATCGGCATGCCGTACATCGAAAACGTAACCTCGCGAGTGTGAGCCGGAGGCGGCGCTCGCCGCGCTGCCCGCCATTGGCGCTATGGCTTGATTCTAAAGCACGATCCGGAAAACCGGTCACCGCTTTTCGGGCCGGATCATGCATAATTGAATTGCCACCCCTGGCACGATTTTGGCTTTAGACTTGTCTTGAGGGAAAAGACTTCTCGAGGGAGAAGACTTTTCCTCGGTTCTGAAAGGGCTCGGTCAAAGGACTTTGTTTATGTGCGTTTGCGTCCTCCGGCTAGGTGGCCAATTTCGTGTTCTGGTCTCCGCCATCGCCCTGTTCTTGGGCTGTGCGTCGGGCACTGGTTTCGGCAACGGTATCGCGCGCGCCGCGACGGCTGATTTTATTCATGCCGAGGGCACCCGCCTCGTCGACGGCAATGGCGAAAACTTCGCCATCAAAGGGATCAATCTCGGCAATTGGCTGGTTCCTGAAGGCTACATGTTCAAATTCAAACATGCGCTGAGCCCGACGGAGATCGCCGGCGTGGTTGAGACGCTGGTTGGCCCGGAGCGGGCGACGCGGTTCTGGAGCGAATTCCGCGACGTCTATATCGCCAAGGACGACATCGACTTCATCAAGGCGGCCGGCTTCAATACCGTGCGCGTGCCGCTGAATTGGCGGCTTTTCGTCGAGCCCGGCGCGACCGCGAGCGACGATAAGTTCGACGGGCCGGGCTGGGCGCTGCTCGATCGGCTGGTGCAATGGTGTCGCGAAGACGGCCTGCACGTCATCGTCGACCTGCACGCCGCACCGGGCGGGCAGACAGGCGTCAATCATGATGACGGCACCGGTTTTCCACTCACATTTTATGTGCCGCGCTATCGCGATCTGACCGTCGCGCTGTGGCGGCAGCTTGCCGCGCATTATCGCGCCGAAACCGCCGTGCTCGGCTACGATCTCCTCAACGAGCCGATCTCGCCCTATAACGATATGAGCTATCTCGATCCGCAGCTCGAGCCGCTCTATCGCGACATCGTCACCGCCATCCGCAGCGTCGATCGCAATCACGCAGTGCTGCTCGCCGGCGCGCAATGGAGCACGAATTTTTCCGTGTTCGGCCGCCCGTTCGACAGCAATGTCGTCTATGAATATCACAAGTTCTGGGCCAACCCGACGCGGGACGCGCTGCAGGATTATCTCGATTTCAGCAATCGCTGGAACGTGCCGGTGATGATTGGGGAGACCGGCGAATATACCAACGGCTGGAACGAGAAATTCCGCAAGCTTCACGAGCGGTTCAATATCGGCTGGTGCTTCTGGACCTACAAGAATCTCGACACCAATACGTCCGTGGTCTCGATTCAGAAGCCCGACGGCTGGGATCTGGTGGCCGAAGCCGGCAGCGCGGAAAGCGGCGCATTGCCGTCGCGCGAACTGGCCCAGACGATCCTCGACGCCTATCTGGAGGCTGCCAAACTGAAGAATGGCCGCGTCAACGGCGGCTATCTCAAGTCGCTCGGCCTCGTTGTGCCTTAGGCGCCCTGACCGCTTGTCGCGGCCGGCATTCGAGGGCGATCGCCGGAGGAATCATCCGCGCTGGCCGGGCCCCGGCTTGGCGAAGTCCGGGCCGCGTTCTGCCTCAGATTATGAAGGTGTCGGTCTTGGAGCGCGAATGCGTGCGCCGCCCAACTCGGTGTTCGCTGGGTCCGTAATTCGATACCTATCCGGGGTGATGCCGACGGCCGCTCATGTCCCGCAGATAGACCTCTCTGGCCCGACAAAAGGTGCCGATCACAGGCAAAGAGCGGCGCATTTTGCGCGGTCCTCGCACGCGGCTGCAAGTCGGCGGGCAAAGTGTTGCTTAGTTGCGACAAAGGCGAGATTTCACATGGGTTTGGGGGGTGTACGTGCTTGCGCCGCGATTTCTTGTATGGAACAGTGACTCGTTCCCCCAGGGGCTAAATTCCGAGGGGCGTCTCAGGTTGAGGAGGAACTAATGCGCCGTATCCGTCTTTCGCTGTGTGTTGCCGTCGCGCTGTCGGCTCTCGCTTATTCCGGAGCTCAGGCTGCCGGGCTCAACTGCGCCGTTGGTATCACCGTTAACAACAAGGCTACGATCTGGTTGCACCACCACAAGATTGCCACGTGCTCTGGCGCCTATGGCTGCAAGTGCGTGTCGTGCTACGATCTCAGCGGCTCCGTTTCTTCGGCTTGCTACCCGCTCGTGGCGCCGGGCCCGAAGTAACGCCGAGCGCATTCGCGCTTTCTCACGGCGTTTGACGTTCCGTATGGCCAGTTTGGCGCGACTAGCATTGCTGGCGCGCCAGATTGCTATTCTTTTCCGTTTCAGTGCTGCAAGAGCGTGACCTAGAGCGTGACCTGCGTGGCGACATCGATCGCGAGCGGGCCCGTTCGGCTGTGCAGTTTCCAGTCCAGGTATTTTAATAGCGAATCCGCGAAGCCGCCCCGGTTCTCTCCGACTCGCATGTTGCAACGGCCGTGATTCCGGCGGCCCGCTATGCGGCTGCGACTGTCGGCGCGGAAACTGCGAGATTAGCGTAGAGCTGGTCGGCGCGCAGCACGACCACGAGTGCATCGTCGTTGACCCCATCCGTCGTGAGCGCTGCGTCCGCAAATGTGTCTTCTGCCGCGACCATACTCGGCAGAAATCGCACACGATCCTCGACGACTTCGACGATCTCGCCGAGACCGTCAACCGTGGGTCCGAAACGGCCGCCGTTTGACGATTCCATGACGACGACTTGCGCGGCGGCGCGTTCGTCCGCCGCATCGGCGTCATCCAAGACGCGCATCAGATCGAAGACCGGCAACGGCGCGCCGCGGTACATGAGGCATCCTTGCATGCCGAGAGGCATGAGCGGCAGCGCAACGATCCCCGTGGCGTCGATCGCCTCGATGATTTCGGCCGCGCGCGCCGCAAAAAGGCGCTTGCCGACGAAGAAGGTCGCGATCTCCTCCTTTTGTCCGGCCCGCATGCGGTCGGAGCGGATCGTGACCGCGGCGAGCTGCGTATCGGCGGCTTGCGCGCCGACGTCGCAAAGCGGCGTGAAGATCAGTGAGATGACGTTGTTGCGATAGGCGTCATCCGCGCCCTTATATTCGCGGTAACCGGACGAGGCTCTCGCACCGACGGCATAGTAGTTCTTGCCGACGGCAGTGAAGCCGAAATGGCCAGAGCCGGGCGCCAGATGCAGAAATGCCGGGTCGATATCGATGCGCTCGCCGGGGCGCAGATGGTCGTCGGAACAGGAAATGATCCGGCCTTCCGGCTCGACCAATAAGCCGAAGGCGCCGCGCTTGACGGCGCCGGCGCCGTCGCGGGGCAGGGCGTCGACCAGCATGGCGGTGAATTGCGGTTCGGAATCAAACACGATGGCGACGCCGCCCAGGATACCGTGGCGCTGCGAATCGGCAATCGCCGCGCCGTAGATGTAAGTCGGGCGGCCCTTGTAAAGATGCGTCGGGACGAAAGACGATACCGCGTAGGCCTGGTCGCCGCGCAGCGCCAGGATGCGCGAAACCCATTCCTCGTTGAGCATCGGTGCCTTCGATCTCGCGGCTGTCTTCCGCCGAGACCGCGACGATGCGTCCGCTGCGGTCGAACACGATCAAATTCGAATAGACGGTATAGAGCCCGTTGATCGTCTGCAGAATGGCGCGGATCGTTTGCCGGTGCGTTTCGGTCAACGACGGCGCCGACAGAAGCTCGGCAAATGTCGCCGTCAAGGCCCACCACCGGCAATCGTTGGCGCGCTCGTAGAGATTGCGATCCATGATGTCGATGGCGAGCGCCGCATGAAACTGATTGTCATGCAACAGCGACGTCACGACGGTCTTATTCAGGTCGGCGATCGAGCTTTGAAAGACGTCCTTGGTCTTGGCGCCGGTATTGCTGATTTCGGTGAGCAGCGTTTTCGAGAAATCCGGTCGCGTCGGCCCGAGAGCCGCGCTCCGCGGACTCCTTCTGCTTGAGATTGCCGTTCCACACCGAGCGGTTCAATTCGCGCTGGATATGCTCGGCCTTGGACGGAATGGCGCGCATCTCGTCGTTGAACAGTTCGGACGAGTGGATGACGCGCTCGATCATCGCCGGTTCGACGCCGGCAAGCATTTCCGAAGAGCTCGCGGCAAAAGCGTGCGGCAGCGGCACCATCACGTGACCGTACCAGCCCGGACCGCCGTAGCCTTGATAGGGCTGCGCGGCCCGCGTGACGGCGAGGTATTCCATGGGTCCGAAGCGGACGATGCGAAACTCGGTGTCGAGCACCGGCTTGAGCTTGGCGCCGACGGGAATATGAAATTGGTCGGAAGAGGCGAGAACGGTGCCGGCCTGGTCGAGAATGGTGACGACCGACCAGTCCTCCTCGTCGACCAGATTGGAGAAGATCAGCTCGGCTTCGTTCTCCAGGCGAAAGCACAGGCACAGCACGCCGAGCAAAGCACCACCGTGATCGGTCACGCGGTAGGAATAGATCAGCGACCGCTTTGGCCCGGCGACGAGGTCGCTGACGCCGAAGCTTTCGACATAGGCCGCCGTCGTTTCAACGGCGCTGCGGATCGCCGGATCGGCGCTCGAGGCGACATCGACCGTGTCGTCGTAACGCGCCAGCACATTGCCCTGCGGATCGAGCACGATGATGTCGGAATAGACCGAGTATTTGCGAATATATTCGCCGAAGCGCTTGCGCAAAGCGGGAAGTTTTTCACTCCGGCCGGCGGGGTCGCGCAGGAAGGCGCGGACATCGTCGTCGCACGATAGAAAGCCGATATCGGCGGTGCGCTCGAAAAGGTTTCTGACCAGAATGTTGATTGTGACTTGGGCTTTGGCGCTCAAGTCCTGAAGGCATTTTTTCAGCGCTTCGCGGCCGAGCTGATTGAGGAGCGTCTCGGCGAGTTCGCGGAACGCGACGCGCGTGACGCTCATATCGGTGTTATTGCCGGACAACTGGCCAAGAAGCGTCAGATTGTCCCAGACGGTCTGCAAATGTTGCAACGCACCACCGTATTCCTCGGCGGCGGCGACGTGCGGAATAACCCGCTCGAGATCGCCATCAAGATCGACGCCTTTGAATTTGATGGCCATTTCAGCAACAGGCGGGCTGCAAAGCTTAGGTTAATTCTCCCTGTAAATTAGCCGGGCCATCTTATTAAAGTATTTATTGCCTATTGTTTTGTCTGCCTAATTTTCAAGCATACAACCTCGCTCGCCGCTCATCGCCAGCCGGTTCAATGCACCGAAGCGGCCGCTCAATCTGTCAGCCGTTCAACGGCTTGTCTCTCATCGCCGTCGTCCACGCCCTGACATCCGCGGCTGCGACAATTGAGGCCTGGAGGTTTCCCAGCAACCTGTCATTGTTACGGTGGGGAAATGCAGAATCAAAAAAAGCCACGCCGAGCAACGGCAAGATGAGGAGGAACAAATGGCAATCAATATCGCGATGGCGATTATCGCCTGCAGCATTCCTGTGCTCATTTACGCCGGGTGCGTCATGACCCGGAAAAAGAAAGCACCGGATTTGCCGCGAGCGGCTTCCCACTATGAGCTGGATCGCGCCGCCTAGGCTGGGTCCGGTTGGTGAACTAGGCTCGTGATTCAAGGCGTCGCGCGCGTCGGGCGTGCGTTTTCTAAAACTCTTGCCACTCCGGGTCGCTCACTGCCGCGGCCGCGGCGGCCTGCATGCGACCGACGGGAGATTACCGTGCGTGCGGCCACCGCCGCCCAGACTGCCGCTTTGGCGGCCGGCGGCTTGGCTTCGGCAGTCTTGTCCGCGGCGGCCGATTTTGTCGCGGCCGGTTTAACAGCGGCGGTCTTCGGCGCGGCGGGCTTCTGAGCCATCGCCGGCGCATGCTTGGGCTCCGCGATCGCGTCGTCGTCAACGCGGAACGCGCTCGGCGGTGACGTCACTGCGCGACAACAAGAATCAGGCTGCGCGCACGCGACCAAAGAATTCCGTCACTTTGGACTCAAGTTCGCGCGCCCGCGCGGCGACGCGCCCGGTCAAATCCGCGATCTCGCTGAACGCCGTGGCGCTCTGCCGTGCGGCCTGCTCGACCGACTTGATCTCGGTCGAGGCGCTCGTCGTGTATCCCGCCGCCGTCTGAATGCTGCCGGCAATGTCGCGGGTGGTATTGCTTTGCTGTTCGACCGCGGACGCGATGCTAGTCGCCGCCGCGGTCAATTGCTCGATGGCGCGCGCGATCGAGGATATCTCGTCGACCGATTTCCGCGTCGCGTCCTGAATGCCGCCGACCTGCTGCGAGATTTCTTCGGTGGCGCGCGATGTCTGATTGGCCAACGCCTTCACTTCGGAGGCGACGACGGCAAAGCCCTTGCCGGCGCTGCCGGCGCGGGCCGCTTCGATCGTGGCATTGAGCGCAAGCAGATTGGTCTGCGAGGCGATCGTGGAAATGATGTTGACGATGGTGCCGATCCGCTCGGCGGTGTCGTTGAGCGAAAACACCGCCTGCTGGGTGCGTTGGGTGTCGCCGACGGCGGCTTTCGCCATTTGCAGCGCGCGGGCGGTTTCCTGCCCGATATGATTGATCGAACCATAGAGCTCGTCGGTGGCTTCGCTGGTGATCTTTACCCGCTGCGTCGTTTCCGACGCCGCCGTCGAGGCGACCGCGATGCGGCTGACGGCGTCGTCGGCAAGCCCTCGCATGGTCGTGCACGTCGCGGTCAGGGACGTGGAGGCGTCCTTGATCGCTTCCAGTACTTCGCCGATCGTGCCGGCGAAATCGGCAATCGCGGCATCGATGGCTTGCCGCCGCTTTTGCGCTTTCATTTCGGCGGCTTCACGATGCAGCGTCATCGCATTCGCGACATCGAAGGCGATGGCCTTCGACAGCAGCGTCGTTTCCTCGACGAGCCTCTTGCGCGAAAATCTATGCTTGCGCGAAAGCGCCGCCATCGCGCCTCGCAGCAGATAATTGCCGGCGGTGCTGCGAAATCGGGCATCGAAGCCGAGCGCCATTTCTTGCTCGACGGTCCTGCGACAGGATTCGAAATAGGCGCTGTCGAGGTCGCCGTTCAAGAGCGCTTCAAAATGCGCAATTTCGAGTTTTTTGATAAGTGGCCCGTGTTCTCTGACGACTGGGGCAAGATGCGGCAGCCCGGACGCCGCGTGCAGAATGCCGTCGACGGCCTGCTCGAGATGCGGCGCAATGGTCGGCCAAATTTGCTTGATCGCGCCGCGCGTCCGCGGATCGAGCTCATAGAGCCGATAGCGCAACTCAACTCCTTGAATGGGCCCATCTTGCGTCGTCACGGCAAATCCTTGGGGCGCAGCTTGCTCAGCACATGTTTTCGGCACCGTACTATGGATTCGTTGTGCCAATCTTAACGATGGGGAAACCATTTATTTTCAGCCGGGGTTGCCGGCGCCAACATATTGTCTCGCTCGGCTAATCGATCGATGGGCAGCCGGCACGGGGTTGCCGGCGATAAGGTGAAATGCAAGTTTTTCGGCGCAAAGATCAGGAATTGCGAGTAAATTCTTATTCCGGGCAGTGCTTCGGGGTCTATTGCCCGCGCCGAGCGGCGCTGGCGAAGCGGCGCGCTTCCTCGGCGGCGCGGAACAAGGCCTTCGCCTTGTTGATGCATTCCTGTTGCTCGAATTCCGGATCAGAGTCGGCAACCACGCCGGCGCCGGCCTGCACATACATCGTGCCGTCCTTGATCAGTGCGGTGCGCAGCACGATGCAGGAATCCATTTCTTCGCTGGCGGAGAAATAACCGACGCAGCCAGCATAGAGCGAGCGCTTTTCCTTTTCCAATTCGTCGATGATCTGCATGGCACGCACTTTCGGCGCGCCGGATACGGTGCCGGCGGGGAAGCCGGCGGCCAGCGCGTCGATGGCGTCGCGATCGTTGCGCAATTTGCCTTCGACATTGGAGACGATATGCATCACCTGGCTGTAGCGCTCGATGAAGAACTGGTCGGTGACTTTGACGGTGCCGATCTCGGCGACGCGGCCGACGTCGTTGCGGCCAAGATCGAGCAGCATCAGATGTTCGGCGCGCTCCTTGGGATCGGCCAGCAGCTCGGCTTCGAGCGCCTGATCTTCATGCGGGGTGGCGCCGCGCCGCCGCGTGCCGGCGATCGGGCGGATGGTGACGGTGCCGCGGCTCGACTTGACCAGAATTTCCGGGCTCGATCCGGCCACGGCAAAGGCTCCGAAATCGAGAAAATACAGATAGGGCGAGGGATTGACCCGCCGCAGCGCGCGGTAGAGCGCGAACGGCGGCAGTGTGAAGGGCGCCTCGAAGCGTTGCGACAGCACGACCTGAAAAATGTCGCCGTCGGCGATGTAGTCCTTGGCGCGCAGCACCATGCTTTTGAATTCGTCCGGCGACGTGTTCGATTGCGGCTCGACGTGGAGCGGGCCGTCATCAAATTCCGTCGCCGCCTTGTCGAGCGGCTTGTCGAGGGCATCGACCACGGCGGACAAGCGTTCGGTGGCGCGCGAAAGCGCCACTTTCGCCGTGATGCCGGCATGCGCCCGCACCGGGGTGACGAAGGTGATGGTGTCGAGCACAGCGTCGAAGGCGATCACAAGCGTCGGGCGAATGAGAATCGCATCAGGAATGCCGATCGGATCGCGGCCCGGCGCCGGCAAATCCTCCATCAGCCGGACCATGTCGTAGCCGAGATAGCCGAACACGCCGGCGGCCATCGGCGGCAGAAGAGGGGGCAGCGCGATGCGGCTTTCGGCTATGATGTTGCGCAGCGCGGTGAGCGGCGGGTCGTTGGTGGGTACGAAGGCTGCGGGGTCGATATAGGGCGTGCGGTTGATCTCGGCGTTCCTGCCGTCGACGCGAAGGATCAGATCCGGCTCGAGCCCGATGATCGAATAGCGGCCGCGCACCGCGCCACCTTCGACCGATTCCAGAAGAAAGCTCATCGGTCGCCCGCCGGCGATTTTCAGGAATGCCGAGACCGGCGTTTCCAGATCGGCGACCAAAGTAGTCCAGACGAATTGCGGCTCGCCGGCGGCATAACGCGCAGCGAAGGTCTCCGCCGAAGGCTCGATTTGCATTAGTTGGAGTCGTCGAGCGGGATGCCGCCCGAATTTCCACCCGTACCGCCCCCCATGGCTTGCGCCAGCGCCGCGCCGTTGATGCTGGTGCCGAGATAGGTTTCGAGCCACGCCATATATTGGCCGATCACGTCTTCGGCCATTTGCCGCTGCACCGTCTGGGTGACGGTCTTAACATCGGGCGAATTGGCGTCGAGTGTCGGCGCCTTGATGTCGGTGACCCGGAACACGACCCATTGTGTCGGCACGTCGCCGACGCTGTCGCCATAGGCGTCCTTCGCGGTGTGGAAAATCGCTTCGGTCATTCGCGGCGTGATGGCGCCGCTGCCGCCGCCCCGCTTGAGGTCGGTCGCGGTCTCGATATTGAGCTTGTCGGCGGCGGCGAGCGTGTCGAAGGCTTCGCCGCCTTTGAGCTTGCCGAGAATATCTTCGGCCTTGGTTTTGAGCCGTGACGCGATCTCATCGTCGCGCCAGCGCTGCGCGACCTGGGCCTTGACCTCGTCGAGCGTGCGGTCGCGCGCCTTGGCGATGTCGGCGACGGCATACCAGATGTACCCGCCGTCGGCGTCGATCGGGTCGTTGTCGACGCCAACATCGGAAGCAAAAGCGGCGTTCACAATGTCGGCGGCATGCGGGACATTGGCCATCGGCTTGCCGTCCGGATCGCGGCCCGAGCGGTCGACATTCACGGTAACGACTGGAAGCTTCAGCTTCTCCGCGGCCGCTTCGAGCGAGGCACCGCCGGCGCGGTCGTCCTCGATCTTGTCATGCAGGTCCCGCACCTGCGTCTTGGCGCGCTCGAGCGCGATATCGTTGCGAAGTTGCGTCGATACGTCCGCAAACGGCTTGGTCACTTCAGGTTCGATCTTGAGCACGGTCACGAGGATCGCGCCGAACCGGCCTTGCACCGGCTCAGAGACTTCGCCTTCCTTCAACGCGAAGGCGGCGGCGGCTTCGGCCGGATCGACGATGCTGGTTTTCGCCACCGTTCCGAGATCGGTGTCTTGTTCCTTGAGCCCGCGTTCGGCCGCGATCGCGGCAAAGCTCGTGCCGCTCTTGATGCGGTCGGCGGCAGCCTGCGCATCCGCCATATTCGGAAAGATGATCTGCTGGATGTGACGGCGTTCAGGCGTGGTGAAGCGCGCGCGCTGCTTCTCGTAGGCGCTCTTGATGTCGTCGTCGGAAATCTCCATCCACTTCGCGAGCTCCGCCGGCGTCACCGCGATAACGTCGATCTTGCGATATTCCGACGCGCGGAACATGATTTTGCGTTCGTCGAAATATTTGCTGAGCTGTTCGTCCGTCGGTTGCGGCACGTCGCCGGCCTGCGCGGGTCCAAGCACCACGTAATTGACGCTCCGCAACTCGTTTTGGAACTGGTTGATGGCGGCGAGCCAGGCTTTCGGCGCGGTGAGATCGCCGATCAAGCTGTCGATGATCTGCCGGCGCAGCGTCGCCTGCCGTCGGTCGGCGACAAAGCGCTGTTCGGTCGTGCCGATATTGCGCAGGATCTGCTCGAACTTCGTCCGGTCGAACTGCCCGTTGATGGTCAGCAGATTGGGATCGGTGGTGATGTGGCGCGCGATCTCGGAATCGGGGATGCCGAGCCCCATCTGGCGCGCGCGCTGATCGACGCCAGCCTGCGCCACCATTTCGCCGAGGACTTGCCGGTCGAGCCCGAGCGCTGCCGCCTCTTGCGGCGGCAGCGGCTTGCCGAGGTCCTGGCTGATCTGATTGAGGCGGTCCCGGTAGGTTTGCTGGAACAGCGGGATCGCGATCTCGGTGTTGCCGATCTTGGCCAGCGTCGAGCGGCCGAAGCCGGTGAAGATGTCGTTGATGCCCCAAAGGCCAAAAACGCCCGCCAGCAAAAACATGACGACGCCCATCACGATGCGGCCGAGCCAGTTTTCGGATGCTTTGCGGATACCTCGAAGCATGTGTCCAACGTTAAATGGTGCGGGTCCAGGCGGTAGCGGCCGAGAGCTGGGCCGGGCCGAAGGCGGCGCACTATAGGGAGCGTCACGTTGCGCCGCAACGGACCGTTATTACTGCTAAAACGGCCCTTTCCCGGGCGCAACCGGTCTGCTAACGCCTCTTTGTGGCACAATTTCAGGCCGCAAGCCCTTTGACTCAAACTTTTGAACAAAAGATGGCGCGTCGTCCGCTGGTTGCCGGCAATTGGAAAATGAATGGGCTGAAAGCGGCTCTATCCAAGCTCGACAATATCATTGTCGGTGCGGCCAAATTGCCGGTCCAGATCGATGTCCTGATCTGTCCGCCATTTTTGCTCGTTCCCGCCTTTGCCGCGCGCGCCCACGGCAGCCGGGTCGTCATCGGCGGACAGGACTGCCATGCCGAGCCTTGCGGCGCCCATACCGGCGATATTGCCACCGAAATGCTGGCGGATGCGCAAGCCAAGGCCGTGATCGTCGGCCATTCCGAGCGCCGGCACGATCATCATGAGACGGACGCACAGGTGCGGGCCAAGGCGCTCGCGGCGCGGCGTGCCGATCTTACGGCGATCGTCTGCGTCGGGGAGACCCGCGCCGAACGCGATGCCGGACGCGCGAAGGATGTCGTGGCTGCACAGCTTGACGGCTCGTTGCCCGACGGCGCCGAAAATATCGTGATCGCTTACGAGCCGGTCTGGGCGATCGGAACCGGATTGACCCCAACTTCGCGCGACGTGCGCGAGATGCACGGCTTCATCCGCGAACGGCTGGTGTTGCGCTACAATGCGGCAGGAAACGGGATTAGCATTCTCTATGGCGGCTCGGTGAAGCCCGCCAACGCCAAGGAATTGTTGGCGATCGAAAACGTGGATGGTGCGCTCGTCGGCGGCGCAAGCCTCGACCCGGACGAGTTTCTCGCGATCGCCGGCGCCTATCGTTAGTGCGCGTTGCCGTGCACTGTAGCCGGCGTCACTTCATTCGAAGCCGTAACGATATCGGGATTGCCGATCCGATATATGATCACGCCGGCGACCAAGACCGCGCACAGCACCACCGCCGCAAACCAGAAGCCCATGGCATCAGGGCCATTGGCATCGGCAGCATTGCTAAGTTGCGGTTTCCTCGGCAGCTTGTTTTGTTTGTTCGTTTCGCTGTCCATCGAACCCTCCATTCCGAGAGCGCAGGGCGAAAGACATATAGGAAGCGCACCAAAGCCCTGCTACGGCCACAGGATAGGCATGCAAAGTTCGATGCTGGGTTAATACCCGCCAACCGCCCCAACCCATTCCCGACACCGCGTGTTAGGGCTATTGTCTTCGCAACGCACAAGACCGCCGCGTGTTCCGCACGCGAGCACGGTTTGTAAATGGGGAGGATGCGATGAGCGATGACGCGCTGCCGCGCCGCAAATTTCTTGTAGGCGCAGGGCTTGCTAGCACAGCCGTTGCGACGGGCCTGACGCAAACCGCAGCTGCCGATCCGCAGGCGCCGGCTGCTTTGGCATCCGCGGCCGCTAACGCCGCCGCAGCGCCCGCGCCGCAAGCCGAGCCCGAGCCGCTCCTCTTCCTCAATGAAACCGAGCACGCTTTCGTCGTTGCCGCGGTCGACACGCTCATTCCCGCCGATGAATTGTCGCCGTCAGGCAGCGATTGCGGTTGCGCGGTCTATATCGACCGCCAGCTCGCCAGCGCCTGGGGCGGCGGCGCGAAGTCCTATCGCTCCGGGCCATTCTTGAAAGGCAAACCCGAACAGGGCTACCAGCTGTCGCTGACGCCGGCTGAGTTCTTCGCCTCCGGCATTGCCGCCGCCAACGACTGGTCGCGCAAAACCTACGGCCATGACTTCGACGGGCTGCCGCCGGACAAGCGCGCCGAGGCGCTCAGGGCCATGCAAGAGGGCAAGGCCGAGTTCGTCAATTTCAGCTCGAAGGCGTTCTTCGGCCGCCTGCTGACGCTGACCATGGAAGGGTTCTTCGGCGACCCGATCTATGGCGGCAACCGCAACAAAGTGTCGTGGAAGATGCTCGGCTTTCCCGGCCTGCCGGCGACCTATGCCAATGTCATCGATGAGTATCGCGACAGGCGCTACGTCCTCGAACCGCAATCGATTGCAGATTTCTCGTAACGGGAGGCGGATATGGTGACGCGACTAAAAGACGTCGATGCCGTCACGGTGGGTTTCGGCTGGACCGGCGCCATCATGGCGCGCGAATTGACCAAGGCGGGATTGAATGTGGTCGGTCTGGAGCGCGGGCCGGACCGCGTGCCGGGCGAAGATTTCATCCTGCCGTCGGTGCGCGACGAGGTGAAATACGCCCAGCGCCTCGAATTGATGATGGACAATTCCCTCGACACGATCACGTTTCGCAATTTTCCGAACGAGCAGGCGCTGCCGATCCGGCGCATCGGCGCGTTCCTGCCGGGCGAGGGCACCGGCGGCTCCGGCATCCATTGGGGTGCTCTGCTGTGGCGCAACCTACCGAGCGATTTCCGCATCCGTAGCGCGATCACCGAACGTTACGGCAAAAGCGCGATCCCGGATGATATGACGATTGCGGATTGGCCGGTCAGCTATGACGAGCTTGAGCCCCATTACGATCGCTACGACAAGCTGTGCGGCGCGTCGGGGCAGGCCGGCAATCTGCGCGGCAAAAAGATCGACGGCGGCAACATTTTCGAAGGCGCACGCAGCGACCACTACCCGAACGCGCCGATCAAATCGAGCAATGCCGGTTTGATCTATGCCGCCGCCGCCAAAAGCCTCGGCTATCATCCGTTCCCGGCACCGGTCGCGATTGCCAGCTCAGCCTATACCAATCCTGAAGGCGTGACGCTCGGCGCCTGCGAATATTGCGGCTATTGCAATCGCATCGCCTGCGAGACCAACTCGAAAGCATCGGCGAATTCCGCGGTCCTGCCGGTGCTTCGCCTCGATCCGAAATTCGAGCTGCGCTCGCGCTCTTTCGTCACCAAGCTCAATTACGACAAGGCTGCCAAGCGCGTCGTCAGCGTCACCTATACCGACATGCGCAACGGTGAAGAATACGAACAGCCCGCCGGCATCGTCATTCTGTCGGCCTTCGTATTCGGCAATGTGCAGCATCTGCTGCTTGCCGGCATCGGTGAGCCCTACGACCGCGACAGCGGCAAGGGCCTCGTCGGCAAGAACTACGCCTATCAATATGAAGCGGGCGCCAGCGCCTTCTTCGAGGACAAAGAGCTCAACCCATATTGGGGCTCGGCCGGCATGGGTGTCGCCATCGACGATTTCAACGGCGAGAGTTTCGATCACGGCGGCTTGGGCTTCTTCGGCGGCGGCTACATCGCCTGCAACACCGCCGGCGCGCCGCCGATCGCCGGGCGCACCGTGCCGCACGGCACGCCGGAATGGGGCTCGGAATGGAAGCGCGCGACCGTGAAGTGGTACCACCACGCCGCTCGCTTCAACACGCAGGGTTCGGTCTATGCCAACCGCAACAACTACATGGATCTCGATCCGACCTACAAAGACGCGTTCGGCCGGCCGCTGATCCGGCTGTCCTACAATCCGCCCGACAACGAATATAAGATGTCGCAGTTCCTGTTGGGTAAGCTCGAAGCGGTCATCAAGGCGATGAACCCGACGAGTTACGACATGCATCCGCGGCCGAAGACGTTCACCGTCGTGCCGTACCAGTCGACCCATAATACCGGCGGCACGATGATGGGCGCGGATCCGAAATCGAGCGTGGTCAATCGCTACCTGCAGGCCTGGGATGCGCATAATCTGTTCGTTCAGGGCGCCTCGGTGTTTCCGCAACAGCACGGCTACAATCCGACCGGCACGGTCGGTGCGCTGGCTTACTGGTCGGCGCAGGCCATCACGGCAAAATATCTCAAAAATCCAGGGCCGCTCGTCCAAGCTTGAGAAGCGCGCGTGAGGGCGCGGGGTATCCGCGCGCCGCAAGAGGGGAAGAGAAAATGTCGAATAAGGAAGGTGGGCTCACGCCCGGGGCTCTCTTTGTTGCCGCGCTTGGCGTGGGATTTTTGATGCCGGCCTCCACAGGCGGCGTCTTCGCGGCCGATGCGGATCACGGCAAAGCTGTATTTCAACAATGTGCCGCTTGCCACACTGACAAGCCCGGCGCGATCGGCCCGTCGCTGCGCGGCGTTGTCGGCCGCAACTCTGGCTCGGTCGATGGTTTTCGCTATTCTGACGTGATGAAGCGGGCGAACCTGACCTGGAACGATGCGAATTTGCGCGACTACATCACGAACCCGCAGGGCAAGGTGAAGGGCAACCGCATGCCGTTCGGCGGCGTCAACAACCCCAAAGACCTCGACGACCTGATCGCCTATCTCAAGGACTATAAGTAGCCGGCCCGGATGGGCCGATTAACCGCGTCCCATGAACCCCAACTTTGGGCGGTAAAACCGGCCATAGAAATGCCGCGCCGGATCGTGTAGAGACGCCCGCAACTTCCCATATAGAGGGTCGGATATCGGGGTATTTTCCCGGTTTTCGAGGTTTTTGACCGGGACGGATAGCTAATGCTGGTACTTATTGTCATTCACCTTATGCTGGTGCTCGCCATGATCGGCGTGGTGCTGCTGCAGAAGTCCGAGGGCGGCGGCCTGGTCAGCTCTTCGAGTGGCTTTTTGACCGGCCGCGGCACGGCCAATGTGCTGACCCGCACTACGGCGCTGTTGGCCGCGGGCTTCTTTGTCACCAGTCTCGCTTTGTCCTGGTTCGCCAGCATGGACCGCAAGCCGGCTTCGATCATCAATAGCGGCGCTCCGGCAGGCCAAGAGGCGCCGGCGGGTCCGGCGAACGCACCGCTCAATCAAGGCAGCGGCGGGCTTCTCGGCAAGTTGGGCGGTGGCAATCCGCCGGCGCCGAACGCGCCTTCGGCACCAAGTCCGGCGCCGAGCGGGCCGCAGGTTCCGCAATCGCACTAGCAATCCGTCCGCGGCTGCCGCGGGCGGCCGCAATCCCCAATAATCGGCATGTAACGTCCTGCCGGGGTTTCGGCGCTGCGTGAAAGCGTCCATATAACGGCAGATCATACAGGCTTGGAGAGAAAATGCTTTTCCACATCCGCCAACATCCCTGTTCAAGGCGCGGCAGATATTCCGGAAAATCGCTCGTCGAATTGAGAAACGGGCGCTAATCGTTGGGTCCCATGGCGCGGTACATTTTCATCACCGGCGGCGTGGTTTCCTCCCTCGGCAAGGGTCTCGCTTCTGCGGCGCTCGGCGCGCTTCTGCAAGCGCGCGGCTACAAGGTCCGCCTGCGCAAGCTCGACCCCTACCTCAATGTCGATCCGGGCACGATGTCGCCCTATCAGCACGGCGAAGTCTTCGTCACCGATGACGGCGCCGAGACCGACCTCGATCTCGGCCATTACGAGCGCTTCACTGGGCGGCCGGCGACCCGACAAGACAATATAACTACCGGCCGTATCTATCAGGAAATCCTCACAAAAGAGCGGCGCGGCGACTATCTCGGGGCGACCATTCAGGTCATTCCCCACGTCACCAATGCCATCAAGGACTTCATCCGGGACGGAGCTGAGGGTTTCGATTTCGTGCTGTGCGAGATCGGCGGCACGGTGGGCGATATTGAGGGCCTGCCGTATTTCGAAGCCATCCGCCAATTCGGTAATGACGTGCCGCGCGGCCACGCGATCTATATCCATCTGACGCTGATGCCTTTCATCCCGAGCGCCGGCGAGCTAAAGACCAAGCCGACCCAGCACTCGGTGCGCGAATTGCGCGCCATCGGCATTCAGCCCGACATTCTTCTCTGCCGTACCGACCGCCCGATCCCGGAGAGCGAGCGCAAGAAGCTCGCGCTGTTCTGCAATGTGCGCGAAAGCGCCGTGATCGAAGCGCGCGACGTCGACAACATCTACGCGGTGCCCGAGGCCTATCACGCCGGCGGGCTCGACAACGAAGTGCTTGCCGCCTTCGGCATCGAGAATCCGCCGGAACCGGATCTTCAGACCTGGCGCCTCATCAACGAGCGCATCCGCAGTCCGGAAGGCGACGTCACCATCGCCATTGTCGGCAAATATACCGGCATGAAGGACGCCTATAAGTCGCTGATCGAAGCGCTGTCCCATGGCGGCGTCGCCAACAAGGTCAAGGTCAAGCTCGACTGGATTGAGAGCGAAGTATTTGAGAACGAAGACCCGACGCCCTTCCTCGAACATGTCGACGGCATTCTGGTGCCCGGCGGCTTCGGTCAGCGCGGCGCCGAAGGAAAAATCCGCGCCGCGCAATTCGCCCGTGAGCACGATGTGCCGTATTTCGGCATCTGCTTCGGCATGCAGATGGCGGTGATTGAGGCGGCGCGCAATCTGTGCGGCATCGAGGAGGCGAATTCGACCGAATTCGTCGCCACGCCCGAGCCCGTGGTCGGCCTGATGACCGAATGGATGAAGGGCAACGAATTGCAAAAGCGCGGGCTTGCCGCGGATCTCGGCGGCACCATGCGGCTCGGCGCCTATCCGGCGATGTTGCAGCGCGGCTCTCGTGTCGCCGAGATTTACAATTCGACCGAGATTTCCGAGCGCCACCGTCATCGTTACGAGGTCAACACCGCTTATAAGGACCGCTTGGGCCAGCACGGCATGCGCTTCTCCGGCATGTCGCCCGACGGGCTATTGCCGGAAATCATCGAATATGCCGACCATCCCTGGTTCATCGGCGTGCAATTCCATCCCGAGCTGAAATCGCGGCCATTCGCGCCGCATCCGCTGTTCTCGTCCTTCATCGGGGCGGCGGTGGAGCAGAGCCGGCTGGTGTAATTCCTCTTTGCATCACCATGCGTCATGCGCGGTCCTGATGCCGTCGGTGCATGCTTGTGCCGGCCCGAACGCCAACGCTAAATCACGCCGAAACAACGGGAGGAAACCATGATCTACGAACATCGCATCTATACCTGCATTCCCGGCCGGCTGCCGGCTCTGCTCAAGCGCTTCGAGAACGAGACGCTGAAAATCTGGGACAAGCACGGCATCAAGCAGGCCGGCTTCTGGACCGTGCTGGTCGGCGACGGCAATCACGATCTGCACTACATGCTCGCCTGGGACTCGCTTGCCGACCGCGAGACCAAGTGGAATGCGTTCCAGGCCGATCCGATCTGGCACAAGGCGCGCGACGAGAGTGAGAAGGACGGCCCAATCATCGCCAATATCAAGAGCGCGTTCCTGCGTCCGACCGCGTTCTCCTCCGTGAAGTAATGTGACCTTGGCCCGCGGCCTCGACCATGTTGTGCACGCGGTGTCCGATCTCGACGCCGCCGCTTCACTTTATGCGCGGGCTGGCTTTACGGTCGGCGCGCGCAATCGCCATCCGCCGGCCTGGGGCACGCAGAACCATATCGTCCAGCTTCCCGGATTTTTCGTCGAGCTCTTGGCCACGGCGGACACGAGCGCCATTGCCTCGCACAGCGACCGATATTTTTCCTTCGGCGCGTTTAACCGCGATTTTTTGGCGCGCCGGGAGGGGCTTTCGATGCTGGTGCTGGAGGGCCGCGATAGTGCTGCCGAAGCCGAAGCATTTCGCACGGCCGGGATCGGCGATTTCGACCTGTTCAATTTCGAACGCGACGCCAAGCGGCCCGACGGCACGCCGACCAAGGTCGCTTTTTCGCTGGCTTTCGCGCGCGATCCGAAAGCACCCGACATCGGCTACTTCGCGTGCAAACAGCACTATCCGGAAAATTTCTGGAATCCTGCGTTCCAGCAACACGCCAACGGGGCGAGCGGCATCGCCGGCGTCGTGCTGGTCGCCGACAATCCCGGCGATCACCGCACGTTTTTGTCTGCCTTTACCGGGCAGCGCGATGTGGCCGCAAATTCAGCGGGCATTTCGGCGAAGACTCCGCGCGGCGAAATCCGGGTTACGGATCCGGCGTCGTTCACGCGCGACTTCGGCGCTTGGGCGCCGGATACGAAGCTGGGTGCACGGCTTGCGGCCTTGCGTTTTGCGGTACGCGATATGGCGGCGACCCGGGCCGTTTTGCTGGCTGGAAAAATCGACTTTGCCGAGTTCGGGCAACGGCTTGTGATCGCACCCGACATTGCCGCGAGCGCAACGATGGGCGCAACGCTCGTGTTCGAAGGCGCGGGTTGACCCGGCCCGGTGCGACGATCATGGTCCCGCGGAAGGACGATCATGACTGAACAGCCCAATCCCATCGTCGCTGTCGGCAAGGCGCGTTTCGGCAACAAGCTGCCGCTCGCTGTGATCGCGGGACCATGCGTGCTCGAGAGCCGCGCCCATGCCTTCGAGATGGCGAGCGCGCTCAAAGAGATCACCGCAAAGCTCGGTCTGGGCTTTGTTTACAAAATCTCGTTCGACAAAGCGAACCGCACCAGCGCCGGAAGCGCGCGCGGGCTCGGTCTCGACAAGGCGCTCGCGATCTTCGGCGAATTGCGCGACACGCTCGGCGTGCCGCTGCTCACCGACGTGCATGAGCCGGATCAATGCGCGCCGGTCGCCGAAGTCACCGACGTTTTGCAGATCCCGGCCTTTCTCTGCCGCCAGACCGACCTTCTGATTGCTGCCGCGAAAACCGGCCGCGTCGTTAATGTCAAGAAAGGCCAATTCCTCGCGCCCTGGGACATGACGAATGTCGTCGCCAAAATCACCGGCGCCAGGAATGCCAATGTGCTCGTCACCGAGCGTGGCGTGTCGTTCGGCTACAACACGCTTGTTTCCGACATGCGCGCGTTGCCGGTGCTGGAACAGATCGGCGCACCGGTGATCTTCGACGCCACCCATTCGGTGCAGCAGCCGGGCGGGCAGGGCACCTCCTCGGGCGGTGAGCGCCACTATGTTCCGGTATTGGCGCGCGCGGCTGTCGCGGTCGGCGTCGCCGGCGTGTTCATCGAGACACATCAAGATCCCGACAAGGCGCCGTCCGACGGGCCGAACATGATCCCGCTCAAGCAGTTGTCGGCGCTTCTTGAGCGGCTGATGCAATTCGATGCGCTGGCTAAGAATAGCTAACGGGTGGCAAAAAGCTCGCCAAGTTTGTGAACTGCCAACGCCATCGCAAGACCAAGGTTTGTGCCATTCCGCCCCTCCTCAGAGTCGTCAGCCTGGTGGTCTTTGCCTCGACGTTGTTCACGCGCGCGGTCGATCCGGTCGTGCCGAAGATCGCTGGCGACCTCGGCATCGCGGTGAGCACGGCGGCGCTGCTGTCGACGGCCTTCACGCTTCCCTACGCCATCATGCAGCCCGTGCTTGGCGTGGTCGGCGATTTCTTCGGCAAGACGCGGCTGATGAATCTGAGCTTGGCCATCGTCGTCGTAACGACGCTGGTCTGCGCCTTCGCCAGCAATTTCTCGGTGCTGGTCGCGATGCGGATACTCGCCGGCATGCTGGCGGGAGGAATCTTTCCAGTCGGCATCGCCATCGTTGCCGATCTCGTGCCGGTGGAGCAGCGCCAGGTGGCGATCGGCCGTCTGTTGGCCTTCGGCCTTACCGGCAATCTCATCGGCGCGACGATTTCAGGCTTCATCGGCGACCTGCTCGGCTGGCGCGGCGTGTTCCTGACCATCGGCGGCTTCGGTCTCATCGTTGCTGTCGCTGCCTTCTTTGCCTTTCGCGGGCTCAAGCTTGGCAATTCGAGACCGTTCAATCTGGCCGCGGTCGGCGCCGGTTATCGCGGGATTTTCGCTGATCCCCGGGCCAAGATTTGCTTCGGCTCGGTGTTCTTCGAAGGCATCACCATTCACGGTATGTTTCCCTTCGTCGCGCTGTTGCTACTGGCGAGCGGCGTGACCCGCTCGTCCTATGCCGGCATGGTGATCGCGGCCTTCGGACTCGGCGGCATTTTGTTTTCATTGTCGCTGCCGTTCCTCGTTGCGCATATCACCGAGCGTCGCATGATGCTGATCGGCGCAGCCGGCGCCGCCTTGGCCTTTGTCCTGATCTCGCTGGGCCTGCCGTGGTACACGCTGGCGGCCGTGTTTTTTCTGTTCGGCGTCGGCTTTTACATGCTGCACAATTGCATTCAGGTCCACGTCACCGACCTGAGCCAGACCGCGCGCGCCACCGCGATGTCGATGCATTCCTGCTCGTTCTTTTTCGGCCAGGCGATCGGCCCGATCTATTACGGCTATGCCTTCCGCCATTTCGGCAACAGCGCGCCGCCGCTGCTCGGCGCCGGCGTGATCATCGTGGTCGGCCTCGTTTGTGCGCGGTACCTGCGGCACCGCCGCCGTGATGTGAGCCTTGCGGAAGGGCCGTAAAACACCCAATATTGCTGGATAGGCCAGGGGTGCCGCGGCGACGCGGCTGAGATCACACCCGTCGAACCTGTCTGGGTCATTCCAGCGAAGGGAGCCGCGTTGAACAAAGCCTCTCTGCCCATTCCATCTGTCGTGAGACGGCCGCGCGTCGCGATCATCGGGGCTGGCGTCGTTGGCTTGGGTATCGCATGGCGGCTCGCCGGCCGCGCCGAGGTTTCGGTATTTGATCGTGGCAAAGCCGGCATGGGTTCAAGCCATGCCGCCGCCGGCATGCTGGCGGCGTGTTGCGAAGCCGAGCCCGGCGAAGAGGCGCTGCTCGCGCTTGGCCGCGACAGCCAGGCGCGCTGGCCGGGCTTTGCCGATGAGTTGCTGCGGGCGAGCGGCGTGGATGTCGAATTGCGGTGCGAGGGCATGCTGGTTCTTGCGCTGACCGCGGACGACCAAGGCGAAGCTGCGCATCGCTTGGAATTTCAGCGCCGTCTCGGCCTGCCGCTGGAATGGCTGTCGGCTGCGGCGACGCGCGCGCGCGAGCCGCATCTCGCCGGAAAAATCGCTGGCGCTGTTTTCAGCGCGCAAGATCATCAGGTCGATAATCGCAAACTCGTTGCGGCGCTGCGCATTGCTGCTGAAGCGGCCGGCGTCAAAATTCACGAGCATCGGCCGGTCAAGGAAATTTCCATTCAGGGCGGCCAAGCCAACGGCATCGTTCTTGAAGACGGAACGCGGATCACAGCCGACATCGTGGTGCTTGCGGCGGGCGCCTGGTCGCGCGGCATTGCCGGCTTGCCGCCCGACCGGAGGCCGCCGGTGCGGCCGGTGAAAGGCCAGATGTTGGCGCTGCGGATGGATCCGGCGTCGCCGCTTCTCAATCACGTGTTGTGGGCGCCGGGCGCTTACCTCGTGCCGCGGCGCGACGGCAGATTGATCGTCGGCGCGACCGTGGAAGAAAAAGGCTTTGACGACACGATTACCGCCGGCGGCCTGCTGACTTTGCTGGAGGCTGCGTGGCGCGCCATTCCCGCCATCGAGGAATTGCCGGTCGATGAAATCTGGACAGGACACCGGCCGGGCAGCCGCGACGACGCGCCTATCCTCGGCCGCGCGCCGCTGGAGAATTTGTTTTACGCGACCGGCCATCATCGCAACGGCATCTTGCTGGCGCCGGTGACGGCGGACGCCATGGCCAAACTCATTCTCGACGATGTGATCGACCCGGCAATCCGGCCGTTCGGCCTTGAGCGTTTTCAGCCGGCGCGCGCGGCCGAGTAGGGGATATTTTCATGAACACAATCCGCGTGAATGGAGAAAACGAGCCGCTCGGCGAGCAAACGACGCTCGACGCTTTGTTGGCCGAGAGAACCGCCGACACGTCACAGCGCGGCATCGCGGTGGCGCTTAACGGTTCCGTCGTCCCACGCGCGGCGTGGCGTGAGACCGTGCTGCACGCCGGCGACAGCGTCGAGATCGTGCGTGCGCGGCAAGGAGGCTAGCAGATGTCCGATCCCCTCATCATTGCCGGCCACGAATTCGGCTCGCGCCTGTTCCTCGGCACCGCCGGCTATCCCAATCGCAAACTGATGCTCGATGCGGTGGCGGCGAGCGGCACGGCTATGGTCACCGCTTCGATCCGCCGCATCAGCCTCGCCGGCGACGACGAGAGCCTGGTCGATCTGCTCGGCGGCCGGGTGAAATTCCTGCCCAATACCGCGGGCTGTCAGACCGCCAAGGACGCCGTCCTCACCGCCGAACTGGCGCGCGAGGCGCTCGACACCAATTGGATCAAGCTCGAAGTGATTGGCGACCGTGAACTGCTTTACCCCGACGTCGAGGAGCTGTTGCACGCGACAACAGAATTGGTGGCCAAGGGATTTGTCGTTCTGCCGTATTGCACGGAGGACCCGGTGACCTGCCGCAAGCTCGCCGATGCCGGCGCGGCCGCCGTCATGCCGCTCGGTTCGCCGATCGGCTCGGGGCTTGGCATTTGCAATCCGCATCTGATCGAACTGATCTGCGCGCGCTCGCCGGTGCCGGTGGTGCTCGATGCCGGGATCGGCACCGCGTCCGACGCGACGCTTGCCATGGAGCTCGGCTGTGCTGCGGTGCTGATCAACACCGCGGTGTCGAAAGCGCAAAATCCAGTGCTGATGGCGAAAAGCATGCGCTCAGCGGTCGAAGCCGGCCGCCTGTCGCGGCTTGCCGGGCGGATTGCAAAACGAACGCACGCCGAGCCGTCGAGCCCGCAATTTGGGCTCGTAGGAACGTGAAAGCGTCGACGCCGCTAGCCCATCATCTCCCGCACCATCGGAATTACTTTGCGTCCGTAAAGCTCGATGCAATGCATGATTTTCTCATGCGACAGCGCGCCGGCCGAATATTTCAAATCGAAGCGCGAGAGCCCGAGCGCCTTGGCGGTTGAGGCAATTTTACGTGCGACGGTCTCCGGTGACCCGACATAAAGCGAGCCGTGTTCGATTTCCTGGTCGAATTCATTGCGGCCCATCGGCGGCCAGCCGCGCTCGGCGCCGATGCGGTCACGGAACGTTTTGTAGACCGGATAAAGCTGCTCGCGGGCCATCTCGTCGGTGTCGCAGACAAAACCCGGCGAGTGCACGCCGATCTCGCGCACCGGCCGGCCGTATTGCGCGAAAGCGCGATGATAGAGATCGACATAAGGCTTAAAACGTTTGGGATCGCCGCCGATGATGGCGAGCATCAGCGGCAAATCGTAGCGCGCGGCGCGCAAGACCGATTCCGGGCTGCCGCCGACGCCGATCCAGGTTTTGAGCGTGCCGGTCTCGATCTGGGGAAAGACGCGCTGGTTGGTCAGGGGCGGGCGGAGCTTGCCCCGCCACGTCACCGGCTCGTCCTTGAGCAGCGCCGCAAACAGATCGAGCTTCTCTTCGAATAATTCCTCGTAATGCGAGAGTTCAAACCCGAATAACGGAAAGGATTCCGTGAACGAGCCGCGGCCGAGGATCACTTCGGCGCGGCCGTTGGAGAGCGCATTCACCGTCGAGAACCGCTGAAACACGCGAATGGGATCGTCCGACGACAGCACGGTCACGGCCGAGCCGAGATGAATGCGCTTGGTGCGTGTCGCGATGCCGGCGAGAACGACCTCCGGCGCCGACACGGCGAAATCCGGGCGATGATGTTCGCCGACGCCGATGAAGTCGACGCCCAATTCGTCGGCGAGGATCGCCTCATCGACAAGATTGCGAATGACCTGCGCCGCGGGAAGAAGCTTGCCGTCGGGACCTGCGGTGACGTCGCCGAACGTATCGACGCCGAGTTCGAGCTGCTGTGCCATAACAATGCGTCTCACAAATCCGTATTTGCGCCTTCAGGCGACGACCGCTTTTAGGGAAATGGGCTAAGTCGGTGGTGTTCAGACACTATGTGGTGCCTGCAGACAATCAGATCAACTGTTGCTGCAATTCGTCGGCCAAGGCCCTTAAGTCCGCAAAGAAATGGCCGTGCATCGCTTTGAGCGACGTGCGTTCGGAGTGCACGCCGATATTCAGGGCGGCGATGATGCGGCCGTCGCGCTTCTTCAGCGGGATGGCGATCGAGCGAAAGCCGATCTCGACTTCCTGATCGGCGAGCGCATAGCCCGTTTTGCGGATGTCGAGAACGGCTTTGCGCAGCTGGGCTTTGTCGGTGACCGTGAATTTGGTGATTTTTTCCGGTCGCAGATGCGCGAGAAATTTATCGAGGTCGCGGTCGCCGAGCGCCGCGAGCAGAACCCGGCCGAGCGCGGTTGCAATCGCCGGCAGACGGAAGCCGATCTGGGCGCTAACGGGAAGGACGCGCTTGGGCGACGCATGCGCGATCATCGTGACGTCTTCGCCGTCCAGGACGGCCGCCGAACAGGATTCCCCGGTCTGTTCGCTCAAGCGCTCGAGCGCCGGTTGGACAATGTCGGTGACGGCGTTCGATTGCAGGTAAGCGCGCGCGAGGTTGAGAACGCGCGGCCGCAGCCGGAACATCCGGTCATCCATCTCGGCATAGCCGAGCTGGACCAGCGTGTGCAGCGTGCGGCGCACCGAGGCGCGCGGCAGATCGACGAGCTTTGCGATGTCGCTCAACGACAGCTGCTTGCGGTCCTGATTGAATGTCTCGATCACGCGCAATCCGCGGGCGAGGGCTTCCAGGAACTCGGGTCCCGACGCATCGACGAGCGTTTGCTCGGACGCTGATCTGTTGATGGCCGGCATCTGCAAAGCTCCCGCGCTTGCCAGGCTTTTTGTTATCTGTTCTAATTTCAATATCGAACATACGTTCGGTCAGCAAACAACACGTAGCTGCCCTCGGTTCGCGGGTAAAGCGAAATCGGCGAAGCGAAGTTCGGCAGAAGGAAGTTCGGCAGAAGGAAGTTTTGGAGGGTCGGCGATGCTCAGCGCAGAACAGAACGATCGCATCACGCGTGTTGGTCCTGGCAAACCGGCGGGAAAGCTATTGCGCCGCTATTGGCAGCCGGCGGCCTTAGCCGACGAGCTCAACGGCGAGCGGCCGATCAAGCCGATTAAACTCCTCGGCGAAGACCTTGTGATCTACCGCGACGAGCAGGGCCGCTACGGTCTTCTCGGCCGCGCCTGCCCGCATCGCGGCACCGATCTTGCCTATGGACGCCTGGAAGACGGCGGCTTGCGCTGCGCATTTCACGGCTGGCTGTTCGACGTCGAGGGCAAGTGCCTTGAAACCCCGGCCGAGCCGGCCGGCAGTAACATGTGCCGTAACATCCGGCAGAAGGCTTATCCGCTGGTCGAGAAGAACGGCATCCTGTTCGCCTATATGGGAAGCGGCGAGCCGCCGGAATTTCCGCACTTCGATTGCTTCGTCGCACCAGGAACGCACAGCTTCGCCTTCAAGGGCATGATCGACTGCAACTGGCTGCAATCGCTGGAAGTCGGCATCGATCCGGCGCATACCTCGTTCCTGCACCGCTTCTTCCACGACGAGGATCCCAAGGAAGGCTACGGCAAGCTGTTCCGCGACACCTCGATCGACTCGGAAATGCCGATGACCAAGATCATGCGCGAATTTCCGCGGCCGCGCATCGAAGTCGAGCCGACCGATTTTGGGCTTCGCATCGTGACGCTGCGCGAGATTAGCGCCAAGAACATGCACGTGCGCGTGACCAATCTGATGTTTCCCAATGCCTTTATCATTCCGATGAGCCGAGAAATGACAATCACGCAATGGCATGTGCCGATCAGCGACACCAAGCATTATTGGTACGCGATTTTCACGAGCTTCGGCGCGCCGGTAAATAAGGACGAGATGCGCCGCCAGCGCCTACAGCTCTACGAATTGCCGGACTACATCCCGCGCAAGAACAAGAGCAACAATTACGGCTATGATCCGCATGAACAGGATCACGACACCTATACCGGCATGGGCGCCGACATCAATGTCCACGACCAATGGGCCTGTGAATTGATGGGCGAGATCGCCGACCGCACGCAGGAGCATCTCGGCCAATCGGACAAGGCCATCGGCGCCTACCGGCGTTTGCTGCGGCTTGCCATCGATGCCGTGGACAAAGGCGACACGCCGCCGATGATCTTCGACGTCGCTTCAGCTAAAACGGTCACCGGCCCGGCGGCGATCGACGGCATCGGCCCGACTGACGATTGGCAGGGCTATTGGCAGCGTACCGACGCCAACAAGCGAAGCGCCGCCAGCTGGGCGAATGTGAGCTGAAGTTTCAGCCGATAACGGCGAGCAAAGGCATCGGGTCGATATGTCCTCTCACAAACGCCGCTCGCTCGCTTTGAACTTTGTCGACCGGCACGGCCTGTGGAGCGATGTGCAGGCGCGTGCCGCAGCGGCTGTCGAGAAGACGATCGGCCAGAAAAATCTCGAATTGGTGCGCTTCTCCTTCCCGGATCAGCACGGCATCCTTCGCGGCAAGACGCTGGTCGCGGCGGAAGCTTTGCGGTCGCTGCGCTCGGGCGTTACCATGACGAGCACGCTGTTCGCAAAAGACACGTCGCATCGCACGGTGTTCCCAGTGTTCGAATCTGGCGCCGGCATGGGCCTGCCGGAGATGGGCGGCGCCGGCAATTTCGTCATGGTGGCCGATCCGGAAACGTTTCGCGTGCTGCCGTGGGCAGACAATACCGGCTGGCTGTTGTGCGATTGCTATTTTCCGAATGGCAAGAAGGTGCCGCTCGCCACGCGCCAGCTTTATCGCGATGCGCTCGCCAAACTCGCCAAAACCGGGTTCGATTATCTGGCCGGGCTCGAGGTCGAATTTCATCTCTTCAAAATCGAAGATTTAGAGCTTGCGCCTGAGACGCTCACGTGGCCGGCCGAGCCGCCGCGCGTGATCCACACGACGCATGGCTACCAATACCTCACCGAAGGTCGCTACGACCAAGTGGCGCCCATCCTGGACGTGCTGCGAAAAACCCTCGCGGCGCTCGGCCTGCCGCTGCAATCGCTCGAGGTCGAATTCGGCCCGAGCCAATACGAATTCACCTTTGCACCGGAAACCGGCATGGCGCCGGCAGACGCCATGGTGCTGTTCCGCAGTGCGCTCAAACAGGTGGCGCGCCGCCGCGGCTATCTGGTGAGTTTCATGTGCCGGCCACGTCTGCCCAATACACTTGCCAGCGGCTGGCATCTGCATCAGTCTTTGCTCGACAGCAAATCCAAGGCCAATGCCTTTGCCTTGCACGACGAGACGGAAACGCTCTCTCTGCTTGGCCGCAATTTTCTCGGCGGACTGTTGGCGAACGCGCGGGCCGCAAGCGTTTTCTCGACGCCGACGCTCAACGGTTACAAGCGCTATCGCGGCGTGAACACGATGGCGCCGGTCCAGGCGATCTGGGCGCATGACAATCGCGGCGCCATGGTGCGCGTGATGGGCAAGGCCGGCGATCCGGCGACGCATTTCGAGAACCGCTGCGGCGAGCCGCTGGCCAATCCTTACCTTTATATGGCGTCGCAGATTTACGCGGGTCTCGACGGCATGGCCCGCGGCCTCGATCCGGGCCCATCCGCCGACGCTCCTTACAAGCCCACGGCCGAAGCCTTACCCGCAACGCTCGAAGAGGCGATTGCTGCACTGCGCACCAATGTCTGTTTCCGGGCCGGATTTGGCGACGGCTTTGTGGACTATTACGCCAAGATCAAGGAAGCTGAGATCGCGCGGTGCCGGAACGAGGCCCGGCCGGACGAGGCGGATGTCAGCGAATGGGAGCACCGGGAATACTTCGATAGTCTTTGATCAACCGGCGATTTGCTTACGCACCGCGCCGAACAGAGGAGGGGTAGAATGACGAGAACATCTATGGCCGCGGGCGCAACATGGATCGCCGCGGGGGCAGCTCTTGCGCTCGCCGCAGGGCCGGCACTGGCGCAACAGAAAACCGTCAAGATCGGCGTCATCTCGACTTTCAGCGGTCCGCCTGCCGCCATCGGCAACGACATGAAGAACTCCTTCGAGCTGGCGCTCGATCATCACGGCCGTAAGCTCGGCGGGCTGCCGGTCGAGGTCATCTATGAAGACGATCAGATCAAGCCGGAAGTCGGCGTGCAGAAGACACAGAAGCTGATCGAGTCCGATCATGTCGATTTCATCGTCGGCTATATCTGGTCGAACGTCATGCTGGCGTCGCTCAAGCCGCTCACCGATGCCAAGATGATGACAGTCGTCACCAATGCCGGCGCGTCGCAGCTCGCCGGCGAATTGTGCTCGCCGTATGTGTTCTCGACGTCGTGGAATAATGATCAGACGCCGGCATCGGTCGGCCTTTACATGAATCAGAAAGGCGTGAAGTCGGCGTTCCTGATCGGGCCGAATTATGCCGCCGGCAAAGACATGCTCGCCGGCGTGCAATCGACGTTCAAGGGCCAGATCGTCGGCCAGGAATTGACGCGCTGGCCCGATCAACTCGACTTTTCCGCCGAGCTGTCGAAAGCCCGCGAGGCGAAGCCGGACGCCATCTTCGCGTTCTATCCGGGCGGCGCCGGCGTGCAGTTCATCACGCAATACGCGCAATCCGGCCTCAAGGGCCAGATTCCGCTCTATACTGCGTTCACTGTCGACGATTTGTCGCTGCCGCGGCTGAAGGATCTGGCGATCGGCATTCCGGGCGCCCAGGAATGGGTCAACGATCTGCCGAACGACGCCAACAAGAAATTCGTCGCCGACTACAAGGCGAAGTACAATTCCTCGCCCTCGTTCTACGGCGCACAGACCTATGACGCGGCGGGACTGATCGACAGCGCCATTACCGCGGTCAAAGGCGATCTCACCAACAAAGAAGGCATGCGCAAGGAGATGGAAAAGGCCGACTTCAAGTCGGTGCGTGGCCCGTTCAAATTCGGCAACAACCACATCCCGATCCAGAATTTCTATCTGCAGGATGCGGTGAAGAATGCCGACGGCAGCTATTCGCTGAAGACGGTCGCCACCATCGTGAAAGACAGCCAGGACACATTCCACGACAAATGTTCGATGAAGTGAGCGTTTCTTTGCTTCACGTGACACACATATTGTTCTCGTCATGGCCGGGCCTGTCCCGGCCATCCACGTCTTTCACTTAGTCCGGAAGCAAGACGTGGATGCCCGCGACAAGCGCGGGCATGACGGTGAGGTGATAACGCAACGACGCTACCGGCATGCTCTATTTCATCGAACAACTGCTCAACGGCATTCAACTCGGAATGCTGCTCTTTCTTTTGGCCGCCGGCCTGACGCTGATCTTCGGCATTATGGATCTCGTCAACCTGGCGCACGGCTCGCTCTACATGATCGGCGCCTATTTCGCCGCCACCTTCGCCGAGTGGACCGATAGCTTTGTGCTCGGTGCCGTCCTCGCGCTCGTCGCCACCCTCGTCGTCGGCATGGTGCTCGAAGTGGTTGCGATCCGGAGACTCTATGGCCGCGATCATCTCGATCACGTGCTCGCAACCTTCGGTCTCTTGCTGTTCTTCAACGAACTGGTCCGGCTGATCTGGGGCCCGGCCGGCCTGACGCTGTCGCTGCCGAGCGAGATGCTCAACGCCGTCCAGGTGCTGCCGGGCCTGTATTACCCGGTCTATCGCCTGGTCATTATCGGCGTGACGCTTGCGGTGGGGGCGCTGCTCTATCTCCTCGTGATGCGGAGCCGGCTCGGCATGCTAATCCGCGCCGGCGCCTCCAATCGCGAAATGGTCGGCGCGCTTGGGATCAACATCAAGCTCCTTTACACGCTGGTGTTCGGCCTTGGCGCGGCGCTGGCGGGTTTCGCCGGCTTGATGCAGGCGCCGATCCTCACCGTGCAGATCGGCATGGGCGAGAATATCCTCATCGCTGCCTTCGTCGTGGTCACTATCGGCGGCATCGGCTCGATCCGCGGCGCTTTCGTCGCGGCGCTTCTGGTCGGCATCGTCGACACGATCGGTCGCGCTTTCGTTCCCGACCTGTTGCACACCTATCTGAACGAAGCCGCGTCGGCGAGCCTCGGCCGATCGCTGTCGTCGATGCTGATCTATCTCTTGATGGCGCTCGTTCTGATCGTGCGTCCCGAAGGCCTGTTTCCGGCGGCGAGCCGATGAAGCATTCGCTCACGCCGCGGCTGGCGGTGAATATTTTTCTGCTGGTGATCCTGGGATTGGTGCCGGTCTATGCGGCGCTGACCGGCAATACATTCGTGATGACGCTGTTCGCGCGCGTTCTCATTCTGGCGATAGCGGCGCTCAGTCTAAATCTCATCATGGGCTACGGCGGCTTGGTGAGCTTCGGTCATGCCGCTTATCTCGGCATCGGCGGCTACGCCGTCGGTATCCTCGCGAAGGAAGGCATTTATTCCGGTTTCGTGCAGTGGCCGGTCGCCATCGGGGTATCGGCGCTTTACGCGCTCGTCGTCGGCGCGCTCAGCCTGCGCACCCGCGGCGTCTATTTCATCATGATCACGCTGGCTTTTGCGCAGATGATCTATTACGTCGCCATCGGGCTTGACCGCTATGGCGGCGATGACGGGCTGACGATCTACCGCAATAGCCAGTTTGGCGGCCTTGTCGATCTCAACAACAAGACCTTTTTCTATTATCTGTGTTTCGGGCTGCTGCTGGCGAGTGTTTATGCGGTCTGGCGCATCGTCAATTCGCGCTTCGGCCTGGTCATTCAAGGCGCGCGGTCGAACGAGCGGCGCATGCGCGCCATCGGTTTTCCGACCTTTCGCTATAAGCTCGTTTGTTTCGTCATCGCCGGCGCGATGTGCGGCTTGGCTGGCGCCTTGCTGGCAAATCACACCAATTACATCAGCCCGGCGATGATGGAATGGACGCGCTCGGGTGATCTGATCGTCATGGCCGTGCTGGGCGGCATGCGCGCGGCATTTGGGCCGCTGATCGGCGCCATGACATTTCTGCTTTTGGAGGACTGGCTGTCGCGCTTGACGGATTATCCAAACCTGATCATTGGGCCGCTGCTGTTGATCGTCGCAATTTATGTCAACGGCGGCATCGACGGATTGCTCGGGAGGGTGCGCCGTGGCTGACGTCTTGCTTGAGATCGCGGACCTGACCAAACGTTTCGGCGGCGTGATAGCGTCGGATCGGATTTCGCTCGCCCTCAACCGCGGCGAACTGCATGCCATCATCGGCCCGAACGGCGCTGGCAAGACCACTTTGATCGGACAATTGACCGGCGAGATCGTGCCTGACGCCGGCGGTGTCCGCTTCGATGGGCAGGACATCACAACGCTTCCAGTCTATCGGCGCAGCGCCATCGGCTTGGCGCGGTCGTTCCAGATCACTTCGCTGTTTTTGGATTTCACCGCGCTCGACAATGTGGCGCTCGCGGTGCAAGCGCATGCCGGCCACTCGTTCCGGTTTTGGCGCAAGGCGCGGGGCGATGCCGAACTGTGCGAGCCGGCGCGTTCGGCACTTGCCGATGCGGGTCTCGGCGGGCGCGCCGACGTGCCCGCCGCCGATCTCAGCCACGGCGAGCGGCGGCAGCTCGAAATCGCGATGGCGCTCGCGACCAAGCCGCGCATGATGCTGCTCGACGAGCCGATGGCCGGAATGGGGCCGGAAGAGTCCACGCGCCTGATCGAGATTTTGCGCCGCCTCAAAGGCGGCGTGACTATTCTTCTAATCGAGCACGACATGGACGCGGTGTTTGCGCTCGCCGATCGCATCAGCGTTCTCGTCTACGGCCGCATCATCGCGTCGGACGATCCGGCGGCGATCCGCGCGGACCCTATCGTGCGTCAGGCCTATCTGGGCGAAGGCGGGGGGGCGGGTCATGGCTGAATCCGTGGCTGATTCCATGGCTGATACTCCGCTCCTCGAACTCTCCGAAATCGAGACCAGCTATGGCCTGAGCCGCGTGCTGTTCGGCATTTCGTTGACGCTCCGCAATGGCGAAATGGTGTCGCTGATGGGCCGCAACGGCATGGGCAAAACCACGACCGTGCGGTCGATTATGGGATTGACCCCGGCCGCTGCGGGCTCGATCCAATTTGGCGGCGCGGAGATCCGCACGCTTCCGGCCTATTGCGTCGCCAAGCTCGGGATCGGTCTCGTCCCCGAAGGGCGGCAGGTATTTCCTAATTTGACGACACGCGAGAACTTGGTCGCGACAGCGGCCAATCGCTGCGCTGCAAACGATCCGTGGACGCTCGAAAAAGTATGCGCGCTGTTTCCGCGACTTTCCGAGCGCGCCCGCAGCATGGCGAACCTGCTATCCGGCGGCGAACAACAGATGCTCGCGATCGGCCGCGCGCTGATGACGAACCCGCGCCTGCTGATCTTGGATGAAGCGACGGAGGGTCTGGCCCCGGCGATCCGCGAGGAGATCTGGCGCTGCCTCGAAGGTTTGCGCGGCAAGGGGCAGTCGATCCTGGTGATCGACAAGAACGTCGAGGCGCTGATGCGCATCGCCGACCGCCATTACATTATCGAACGCGGCCGCGTGGTGTGGACGGGAAGCTCGCAGCAATTGGCAAGCGCGCCCGATATTCAGCACCGCCATCTCGGCGTCTAGTGCGGCGTCGTCTGCAGGCGCTGCGACTCGGTGAGGTAGACGATCCGGCCGGCAACGAGGACGGCGACGACGCGCGGCCGTCCCGGTATCGCCGCATCGACCAGGATCAGATCGGCGCGCATCTCCGGTGCGATGCTGCCGCGATCCGCGAGGTTCATCGCGCGCGCCGGCGTGCCGCTGATCAGCTCCCAAGCTTCGGCGAGCGGCAGCGTGCCGGTTTCCGCGAGCCGGAAAGCGGCAACCAACGGCGCCGGATAAAAATAATCTGACGCCAAGATCGAGCACAGGCCGCGCGCAACCATATCGCGCGCATCGACCCAGCCGATATGGCTCTTGCCGCGCACGATGTTCGGCGCGCCGAATACGATCTGATCGCCGCCCTCGATGGCGTCCTGCGCCGTCTCGATATTGGTCGGAAACTCGCAGATCCGGCAACCGAGCGCGCGAAACCATTGCCGCTGTTGCGGCGACGAGTCGTCGTGGGAAATGAGAGGGATGCCGGATGCGTTGGCGCGCTTGGCGAGGCCCGCGATCAGATCGGGGACCTCATCGCTACGGCTGCGCAGCGAAGCGATCAACTTGAAGAAGTCCTCACGGCTCAGGCCGGTCCGCTCGATCATGGTGCCGTAGCTTTGGCGGCGGATTGGTCGCGTAGTCGGCTTTGAGCATGTGGTCGTTGAAGGCCAGCGCATCGATCTTGCGCCCGTCGAGCCAGCCGCGCGTTTCCGGCGCGGCGGCGAAATTGAATGTTTCGAAACGCAAATGATACCGCGTGTCGGCGGCAAGCTGCGGCTGCAGCGCCTCGATCGCCGCCAGCAGGTTGCGGGCATTTTCAGGCCCGCGCAGGCCCGGCTCCCACGACCAGGTGACGCCGTGAAACACCGTGGTGATGCCGTTGGCGATGACCTGGCGGTCGGTGTCGATAAGCGCGAGGTCGAGGGCAAAATCGACGCCGGGGCGCGGCATCATCTGGCGCTCGAAAGCGTCGCCGTGAATATCGACAATGCCCGGCAGCAAGATCAGGCCACCGGCCGCGACCGTATGTGACGCGCTGCAATCTGAGCCGATTTCGGCGATGACGCCCTCGTCGGTATGGACACTGATGTCCACAAGCTCGCCGCCGGTTAGAGCGCGGGCGCCGCTAATACGAATGTCCATTTCGCTGCTCAGTGACTTGCTATTTCAATTTCGGGAGAGATCGGCTGCGTCTCGTAACGATCGAGGAATTCTTCCGCGCTCAAGCGGCGAAAATCGGGTAACGCCAGCCGAAGACGCTCGTGTGACCAGTGCCACCACTCAAGCTTCTCCATCCGTGCCGCGATTGGGCTTGGAAACCGCTGCCGGATCGGCCGCGCTGGATTGCCGGCGACGATGGCGTAAGGGGTGACGTCTTTGGTGACGACCGATCCGGCCGCGATCACAGCGCCATCGCCTATGCTGCGGCCGGGCAGCACGATGGCGCCGTGGCCGATCCAGACGTCGTGGCCGATGACGACGCGATGCGCGCGCCGCCAGTCGAAGAAATCCGCTTCGTCGGCTTCGCCCGGAAAATAACTGCTGGCGCGATAGGTGAAATGCGCCTGGCTTGAGCGATGCATCGGATGATTGCCGGGATTGATCCGGGTCATCGCCGCTATTGAGCAGAACTTGCCGATTTTCGCATAGGCGATGTTGCTGTCATTGACGATGTAGGAATAGTCCGCCACCTCGACTTCGAGCAAGATCGTGCGTGCGCCGATATCGGTATAGCGCCCGAATGTACAGTCGCGCATCTCCGCGGTCGGATGGATCACCGGCTGTTCGGACAAAGTCTTCATGTTTCCAGCACCAATGCGACGCGATCCGAGGCAAAGCGCGAGCGCGTCGTGAGAATAGGCACGCCGTCAGTATCGGTGTCCACGCTTTCGACGACCAGCAAAGGCCGACCGAGCGCAAGTTTCAAGCTCTCGGCATCCGCTGCTTCGGCAACCGCCGCGGTGACGCGGGTGCGCTCGCGGGTGAAATCGCGTATGCCGAAATTTGCCAGCATGCGCGTCATCGAATTGGACGACATGGCGTAAACGCGTGCGGCATTCGGGAAACGATCCGCCGGCAGCCAGGTTGTCGAGGCGACGATTGGAACACCGTCGGCCTGGCGGACACGCTCCATCCGGATCACAGGCGCCGCCGGTTTGAGTTTCAGCCGTCTGGCGATTTCGCCATCGGCCTTTTCGATGCTGCTTGCGACGAGACGGCCACCAACCGCGTGCCCGGCGCCGCCGATGATTTCGGAAAACCGGGTGCGGCGGCGAATGGGGTAGGCGATGCGATCGGCTTCGACATAAGTTCCGCTGCCGCGCTCGGCGCGCACTAAGCCGCGTTCGGCGAGCGCGGCAATAGCGCGGCGCACGGTGTGGCGATTGACGCCGAATCGTTCGGCGATTTCAGTTTCCGCGGGCAATTTGGTTCCCGCTTGGAACACGCCTTGTTCGATCGATTGCTCGAGCTCATCGGCAATGCGCCGCCACAGCGCGACGCCTCCGGTCGCGGGCTTTGCTTCGGCGCGTTTTGCCGCATTAGTCGCGCGGCGCCTCATTTGAACGACCTTGTCATGACAGCGTCAGTAAAACTTCATCGTCGAGCGCTGGACAGTTTGGTAGTTGTCTAGTAACATAGACAACTAGGTTCGACAACGTTTTTTGCGCTTATGACCGAACGCAGCGCGGAACTTTCCTCAGACAGCATGCGCGAAAAACGCCGCGCGGCCATGGCGGTGCTCGCCGAGAGCAGTGCGGGTGAGATCGCGCATTTGCTGGAAACGCTCGGGCATCTCCCAGCCTACGACGAGATGCGGGCGCCGGAAAATGGCCTCGTGATGATTCGCGGGCGCATCGGCGGCGACGGCGCGCGTTTCAACCTCGGCGAGGCGACGGTGTCGCGCGCGGTGGTGCGGCTTGCCACCGGCGAGATGGGTTTTGGCTATGTGCTCGGCCGCGACCGCGCCAAGGCGCGGCTGATCGCCGTGTGCGATGCACTGGTCCAGACGGCGACTTATTCCGCCGAGATCGAACACAAAGTCATCGCGCCGATTCGTTCGAGCCTAGAAGCGCAACGCGACGTGCGCGCGCGGCAGGTAGCGGCGACGAAGGTCGACTTCTTCACCTTGGTGCGCGGGGAGGACAGCGCATGATCGGCTCCGGCTTTGCTGATCCGGTGACATCGACGCAAGCCGCGTTCCGCGCCATCCTCGCCGCAACGTCGCGGCCAGGAACGGTGTGCCCCATTGGCGCGGAAGTCTCGGCGCCGCCTCCGCTCGTGCCGGCAATCGCTGCCATTGCGTTGACCTTGTGCGATCAGGACACGCCGATCTGGCTCGATGCGCCGCTGCGCGCATCGCGAGACGTCGCGGCGTGGCTGCGGTTTCATTGCGGTGCCAGGATCGTGGACGATCCCGCGGCGGGAAGTTTTGCGCTCGCCGCCGATGCACGCGGCCTGCCGGCGTTTGAATGTTTCAACCTCGGCACCGCCGATTATCCGGACCGCTCGACCACGATCGTGCTCAGCGTCGATTCGTTTCAGTCCGGGCCCGCGTTGGTGTTGGAAGGGCCGGGGATCAAGACCCGTCAAAGCCTTCGCGCCGCGCCGCTGCCGGACGATATTGTTTCACGCCTCACGGTCAATCGCAGCCTGTTTCCGCGCGGCATCGATCTCATCCTGGCTTCGACGAGTGCAATTGCCGCGCTGCCGCGTTCGGTGCGGCTCATCAGCGAGGACGCACGATGTACGTAGCTGTCAAAGGCGGAGAGCGCGCGATCGAGAATGCGCACCGGCTGCTCGCGCAAGAGCGTCGCGGCGATCCCGCCGTGCCGGAGTTCTCGCTTGACCAGATCGGGCAACAGCTCACGCTCGCCGTCGATCGCGTCATGAACGAAGGATCGCTCTACGATCGCGAGCTTGCCGCTTTGGCGATCAAGCAGGCGCGCGGCGATCTGATCGAGGCAATCTTTCTGCTGCGCGCGTTCCGTGCCACATTGCCGCGGTTCGGCAACAGCGAGCCGATCGACACCGGCGCCATGGCGTTGAGCCGGCGGATTTCGTCGACGTTCAAGGACCTACCGGGCGGCCAGGTGCTGGGGCCGACCTTCGACTACACGCACCGGCTTTTGGAAACCCAGCCCGAAACAGCGGGGGAAATCGCGCCGGGCTCGGCCGCGGCAGATCTGCCGAAAATGTCGCGGGCGACCGATTTGCTCGCCGCCGACGATCTCATCGAGCGTTCGCCGCAAGCGTCCGACGACGAACGCGTCGGCGATCTTACGCAGGACCCGTTGAGTTTTCCGGCGGACCGCGACCTGCGCCTGCAAAACCTCGCCCGCGGCGACGAGGGCTTTCTGCTTGCGCTCGGTTATTCGACGCAGCGCGGCTACGGCCGCAACCATCCGTTCGCCGGCGAGATCAGGCTCGGCGAAGTCGAAGTGGAATTCGCGCCGGAGGAAATCGGCTTTGCCGTGCCGCTCGGCCGCATCACGGTGACCGAATGCCAGATGGTCAACCAGTTTCGCGGCACCGCCACCGAGCCGCCGCGTTTCACACGCGGCTACGGGCTTAGCTTCGGCCACTGCGAGCGCAAAGTCATGGCCATGGCGCTGGTCGATCGGGCGTTACGCGCGGACGAACTGGGCGAGGAGGCCAGAGCGCCGGCGCAGGATGAGGAATTCGTGCTATCGCATTCCGACAATGTGCAGGCGACAGGTTTCGTCGAGCATCTCAAACTGCCGCACCATGTCGATTTCCAGGCGGAGCTTGGCCTCATCCGGCGGCTGCGTAGAGAATTTGAAGCAGCGACGTCGGAAAACGACGTGCGGGAGGCGGCAGAATGAACGCACCGCACCACGCTCCCGCTTATAACTTCGCCTATCTCGACGAGCAGAGCAAGCGGATGATCCGGCGCGCGATCCTCAAGGCGGTCGCCATCCCCGGTTATCAGGTGCCATTCGCCAGCCGGGAGATGCCGATGCCTTATGGCTGGGGCACCGGCGGCGTGCAGGTCACCGCCGCGATCCTCGGGCCGAACGACGTACTCAAAGTCATCGATCAAGGTGCCGACGACACCACCAATGCCGTGTCGATTCGGAAGTTTTTTCAAAAGACCGCGGGCGTGAAGACGACGACCAGCGCGCGCGAGGCGACAGTCATTCAGACACGCCATCGCATCCCGGAGACGCCGCTTAACGAGAACCAGATTTTGGTATTTCAGGTGCCGATTCCCGACCCGCTGCGCTATCTCGAACCGCGCGAGACCGAGACACGGCGCATGCACGCGCTCGCCGAATATGGGCTGATGCATGTGAAGCTTTACGAGGATATCGCGCGGCACGGCCATATCGCGACGACCTACGCTTATCCCGTAAAAGTCGATGGCCGCTATGTGATGGACCCGTCGCCAACGCCGAAATTTGACAATCCGAAAATGGACGATTGTGCGGCGCTGCAATTGTTCGGCGCCGGTCGGGAAAAGCGCATTTATGCGATTCCGCCGCATACTCGCGTCGTGTCGCTCGATTTCGACGATCATCCGTTCGAGCGCTATCGCTACGACGGCGCCTGCGCACTGTGCGGCACGAAGGATTCTTATCTCGACGAGATCGTCACCGACGATCGCGGCACCCGTATGTTCGTGTGTTCGGACACCGATTATTGCGAAGGCCGCCGCGGCGATGGCGGTGAGGCCAGCGCATCGCTAGCCAAGGCGCCCACGCCATGACCATAGGCGTGAACGAAACCGAACCGCTGTTGATCGCGCAGGGCCTGACCAAGTCCTTCGGCCGCCACATCGGCTGCCGCGATGTTTCCTTTACCCTGCACGAGGGCGAGGTCATGGCGGTGGTGGGCGAGTTGGGCTCGGGCAAGACCACGCTGCTGCGGCTCCTTTCGATGCAGGCCGAGGCTGACGCGGGCTCCGTGCTCTATCGCATGCGCGACGGCGTGACTCGCGATCTCGCCGCGCTCGGCGAGGCGGAACTGCGCTTTCTGGCGCGAACCGACTGGGGCTTTGTCCATCAGGACCCGGCGCTGGGCTTGCGCATGGCGGTGTCCGGCGGCGCCAATGTCGGCGAGCGGCTGATGGCCGTCGGCTGGCGCCACTACGGAAATATCCGCGACGCGGCGGCCGATTGGCTTTCGCGCGTCGAGATCGATACCGCCCGCATCGACGACCGGCCGACCACCTATTCCGGCGGCATGCGGCAGCGGCTGCAAATTGCCCGTAATCTCGTTACGCAGCCCCGGCTGGTTCTGATGGATGAGCCGACCGGCGGGCTCGATGTTTCGGTGCAGGCGCGGCTGCTCGATCTGCTGCGAAACCTGGTCGCGGTCTTAAAACTTTCGGCGGTGATCGTCACCCACGATTTGGCCGTCGCACGCTTGTTATCTCATCGCATCATGGTGATGAAAGGCGGTGAGGTGATCGAATCGGGACTGACCGACCAGGTCCTCGACGATCCGCGCGAGCCGTACACCCAGTTATTGGTCGCTTCGATTTTGCAACCCTGAGACAGATTTGTGGTCCCGAGATCAACATGACACCCGCCCTCGAACTCAGCGACGTGGCCAAGAGCTTTACGATGCACCTGCAAGGCGGGGTGCGGCTTGCGGTGGTTGCCGGTGTAGCTTTTTCGGTCCGCGTCGGCGAATGCGTGGTGCTCACCGGTCCTTCGGGTGCCGGCAAATCGTCGATCCTGAAGATGATCTTTGGCAATTACCGCTGTGATCGGGGGCAGATTCTGGTGCGCGACGGCACGCGGAGTTTCGACGTGGCGACGGCGACGCCGCGCCAGATGCTGGCTCTGCGCAACTCCACCATCGGCTATGTCAGCCAGTTTTTACGCGCCGTGCCGCGCGTGCCGACCATCGATGTCGTCGCCGAGCCGCTCATTGCGTGCGGCACGCCGCGCGAAGCCGCGCATGCCAAGGCGGCGGAATTGCTGCGGCGGCTCAATATCCACGGCGCGCTTTTGCAGCTGCCTCCGGCCACATTCTCCGGCGGCGAGCAGCAGCGCGTCAATATTGCCCGCGGCTTTTTGCCGGACCTGCCGATCCTGTTGCTCGACGAGCCGACCGCATCGCTCGATGCCGATAATCGCGCCGCGGTGCGGAAACTCATCGCCGAAAAGAAACGGCGTGGCGCGGCCATTGTCGCCGTGGTCCACGACGAGAATGTCCGCGCGGCCATCGCCGACCGCATCGTCGAGGTCACCCGATTCGCCGCCGCCGAGTGAGAGAGACCAGAGTTCAAGATGTCGCAACAATTTGAGATGTCGCAACAAAGGCTTCGTTCTTACAAACGCCAAGATTGTTCTCGCCGATCGCGTAATCGAGTGCGGCTGGCTTGCCGTTTCCGCCGGCGCGATTGCCGAGTTCGGGGAGGGTTCAGCGCCCGAGCGCGGCGAGGATTTGGGCGGCGATCTCTTGCTGCCGGGTCTTGTCGAACTGCACACCGACCATCTCGAAGCGCATTATTCGCCGCGGCCTAAAGTCTATTGGGATCCGGTGGCCGCGGTGGTGTCGTTCGACGGCCAGCTCGCCACCAGCGGCATTACCACGGTGCTCGACTCGCTGCGGGTCTGGCGCGAGGAAGGCGCCGAGGACGTCGACGGCCAGGCCGAGATCTTGGCGCAGGCGATTGCGGAGGCGCGCGATGCCGATCTGTTGCGCGTCGATCATTTCCTGCATCTGCGTTGTGAAGTGCCGATGCCCAATGTGGTCGAAGAGGCGGCGGCGTTGATTGGCCGCGCCGACGTCAAGCTTGCGTCTTTGATGGACCACACGCCGGGCCAGCGGCAGTTCCGCGACGAAAGCAAGCTGCGCGATTATTACCGGGGCAAAGGCAATCTGAGCGACGCGGAGCTCGACGCGTTGTTCGCCAAACGCTTCGAATATCAGGCGGCCTATGCCGCGGACAATTACGAGAAGATCGTCGCGCTTGCTCGCAAGCATAATACGCCGCTGGCGAGCCACGACGACACAACGCTCGATCATGTCGACCAGGCGGTTCGCGACGGCGTTGCGATCGCCGAGTTTCCGACCACGATCGAGGCGGCGCAAAAGCTGCACGCTTCAGGCGTTCGGGTGCTGATGGGCGCGCCCAATCTGGTGCGCGGCGGCTCGCATGCCGGCAATGTGGCGACGGCGGCTCTGGCCGAGCGTGGCGTGCTGGACGTGCTGTCGTCCGACTACGTGCCGGCGTCGCTGTTGATGGCGGCGCTGATGTTGCCGCAGCGCGCACCCAATATCGATCTCGCCGCCGCGGTGCGGACGGTGTCGAAGACTCCAGCCACAGCCGTCGGACTCGATGACCGCGGCGAAATCGCTATCGGCAAGCGCGCCGATCTCATTCATGTGCGCGTCGCCCGCGACGTGCCGATGGTGCGCGCGGTTTGGCGAAACGGAAGGCGCGTGGCGTGAACCGGCTCAGCAAATCGCAAACTTTGATCCCGTCGAATCCCGGGGCGCTCGGCCCCGGACGTCTGGTTCTCGTGGTGGGTCCGAGCGGCGCCGGCAAGGATACTCTGCTCAAAGGCGCCCGGGCCGCCTGCGCCTACGATCCCGCGGTGGTGTTTCCGCGGCGCGTCGTGACGCGGCCGAAGTCGGACGCCGAAGATCACGACTCGATCGACGCGGCGGCGTTCGAGCGCGCCGCCGGCGACGGCGCCTTTGCGCTGTGGTGGCGCGCCCACGGCCACGGCTACGGCATCCCGACTTCGATCGACCGCGAGATCCGCGCCGGCCGCACGGTGGTGTGCAATGTGTCGCGGACGATCATCGACGCCGCGCGGCAGCGCTACGGCTTTGTCACGGTGGTCGAGATTACGGCGCCGGAAGAGGTGTTGCAGTCGCGCTTGGCGTCGCGGCATCGCTCCACGGACGGTGACATCACGCAGCGCCTGGAGCGCTCCGCCGAAGTCGAACGGCTTTACTCAGCCGACATTGTCATCAGGAATATCGGGCGGCCGGACGGCGGCGTCCGGCGGCTCATCCGCGCCATCCGCGCCAGCGCGCGGAGCAGCGGTCGCCGCGCGGCCGCAAAACATTAGGTTTTTCGTGGAAGTGCAGCGCTCGCGTTCAGGCGAGGCGTTCGCGCAACGCCGCCGATAGTCTTTCGGCGCCGAGCACGATGACGAAGATGATGATCAGCAGAAGCGAAACTTCCTGATATTGGAAGAGGTTCATCGCCGTGAGCAGTTCAAAGCCGATACCGCCGGCGCCGACAAAGCCGAGCACCAGCGACGAGCGGATATTCTCGTCCAGCCGATAGAGGCTGATACCGAGAAGCGTGGGCAGGATCGTCGGAACGATGCCGTGGGTGAAAATCTGAATGCGCCGCGCGCCGGTCAGTTCCAGCGCGTGGATCGGCGCCATGTCCATCTGCTCGATGGTTTCGGCGAATAGCCGGCCGAGCATTCCGATCGAATGCACGCCGAGCGCCAGCCCGCCCGGAAACGGCCCAAGGCCGACCGCCGTTACGAACAGCAGCGCCCAGACCAGATCCGGCACCGCGCGCGCAAAGCCGATGATCCCGCGCGCCCCGTAATAGGCAAAGCGCGACGGCGTGATGTTCGAGGCGGCGAGAACCGCCAGCGGCAGCGCCAGGACGACGCCCACCATGGTGCCGAACAGCGCGATATCAACGGTCTGTATCGTCGGCCAGACCGTGGACGGAAATTTTGAGAAATCCGGCGGCACGGCGCGTCGGATCAGGTCGGCCATGCCATGGATGCCGGTGATCAGTTCGCTCGGCCGCGCCTCGACGACAATGAGCGACTGAACGACAACGGCGATGCCGAGCAAGGTCAGAACGCAGCGTATCGCCATGCTGACCGCACCGCCCCAGCCGCTCGTTCTCGGGAGCGCGCCGGAGATCGGCAGCCCGGCGCCTGCGGCATCGACGGTCATGCCGCCTCGCCGATATAGAGGCGATGCACGCTGTCGCGCGACACTTGCTCGCGCGGCAGATCGAAAGCGATGCGACCCTCGCGAACGCCGATCACGCGGTCCGCATAGCCGTAAGCGAGCTCGACCTGATGCAGCACGCAAAGCACGGCAAGTTTCGCGGTCCGCGCGAGCCTTTGCAGGAGGCGCATGATTTCCTGGGACGCTTCCGGGTCGAGGCTTGCGATCGGTTCGTCGGCGAGCAGCACGCGCGGGTGCTGCGCCAAGGCGCGGGCGATAGCGACGCGCTGTTTCTGACCGCCGGAGAGTGTGCCGGCGCGCTGCGCCGCGAGATGCTCGAGACCGACTTGCGCCAGGTGGTCGCGCGCCGCTTCCAGTTCGCAACGTGGCAGGCCGCCGAACGCGGTCTGCAAGGTGTAATGGCGGCCGAGCGTGCCGGTCGCCACATTGGTCAACACGCTCGTGCGTCGGATGACGCTCGGATGCTGCGAGATCATCGCCAGCTCAAGCCGTGCGCGCCGCAGCGCTTCGCCTTCAAGCCCGCACAGATCGGTATCGCCGAGCCAGATTTCGCCGGCGCTCGGCCGCAAGATCCGGGCGATCGAATGCAGCAATGTCGTCTTGCCGCTGCCATTGCCGCCAAGGACTACGACAAACTCGCCCGGCTCAGCATTCAAATTGAAGTCGTCCAGCGCGAGTTTGCCGTTTGGATAGCGAACCGAAAGCGAGCGGACACGCAACATCTGGCTCTCCGAAAGCGCCTTAGCTCAGCTTGGCGAGATCGATATTGAGCGTCTTCACCAGGTCGCGGATCGGATCATAGGCGGAATCCGTCTGCGGCACGAAGCGGGTGCCGTGCATGCCCATGACCTTGCGGTCCGCCTCCTCGATCGACGTTAGATCGAGATTTTGCAAGATCTCGGTCAGCCGCTTCTTGAAGGCGTCGGGCAGGTCGCCGCGGATGGCGATCGGATCGGTCGGGATCGGATCGGATTTCCACAGGAACACCAGGTCGCCGTCTTTGTAGTGGCCGCGCTGGGTCGCGGATTTAAGCTGCTCGCTGTTGAGCTCGCCGGCGTCGACCTTGTGGTTATAGAGTGCCTCGAACGAAGCGGTGTGGCTGCCGGCATAGATCGCCTGGATATCCTTGTCCGGATCGAGCCCGGCTTTGCGCATGCCGTAGGCGGGAAAAAGATGACCGGAGGTCGAGGCCGGATCGGAGAACGCAAACGAGTGGCCGCGAATGTCGGCGACCGTTTTGATGCCCGTCGTCGGAGAGGTCACGAGGCTTGCCCAGTAGCTGTCGGGCTTGCCTTCCTTGTTGCTAAACGCAGCGACCGCTTCGGCTTTGGCGACCTGATGCGCCAGCACATAGCCGAGCGGGCCGAATTCGCCGATTTCGAGCTTGCCGTTGCGCATGGCTTCGATCTCGGCATTGTAGTTTGTCGCGACAAAGACCCTGACCGGGCAGCCAAGCTTCTCGCTGATCATAGCGCCGATGCGCTCATAGATCGGCGTCAGGCGCGGTGAAGTGTCGAACGGCTCGACGCCGATACGCACCGTACCGTCGTCACCGGGGCAGTCCGCGGCAATCGCGGTCCGGGGAGGGATGGCCAATGTCGTCAGGGTGGCGAGCGCGATCGTGGCGAGCATCGTCGTGGCCGCACCGATCCAGCGAATTTGTATGTTCATCCTCAATCTCCTGTTCCGTGGCATTCCATTGCTTTTATTGATCGGGTTGGTTGATCGATGTCGTTGACCGGGATTGTGCGATCGAAGCTGTGTAACGCGCCCATTTCGGCGAGGCGCGAGCGCTTTCATGTGCAATTACGCGATGGCGGGTACTCTTCTGCCGGATGCAGAACGTGTTTTGCGCGTATTGCTGAAAGCAAACGCAAATCGTCGCGCGTCAACTGCATTCTCCGCACGATACGCAAGGAGAAAAGCCCGATTAGGCTATTGCCCGCACATGACAGTGGGATGAACGACGATGCCTTCTGGGGACAAAGTCACCGCGAAGTTCCAGCGCCGTAGCCGCCTCATCACAGCACATCCGCACGGACGTAGATGACACCGCGATTGATCATGCCGAGCGCGCGGGCCGCGGCCGGCGAGATGTCGATAACCCGGCTGCGGCGGAACGGTCCCCGGTCGTTGATCGTGACGACGACGGTTCGGCCGCTCTTCGGATCGACGAGCCGCACCCGCGTGCCGAAGGGCAGCGTGCGGCGCGCCGCCGTCAAGCCTTTTGGATTATATCGCCCTCGGGCCGCAACCCGGCGGTTTTCGGTGTAGAAAGAGGCAAGCCCCGAAAAGCCCCGGGTCTTGGTTTTGACGTGGTTTGCCAGTGCACCGGATTGCCAAGCGCCGGCCAATACCAGGGCGGCTGCGCCGATCGCCAGCTGCAACGTTTTCAAGTGTGAAGTTCTCAGGCGCGAAACTTTCTGGTGTGAAGCTTTCATGCGACGTCTCCATCCGTGTTTGCCGGTCGACGACGTGCTGGCACCGGCGCGGATCGCGCAGGGGAGCGCCGGGCGCTGATGGAATTGAGCGCATGCTCACAGAACATCCGGTTTTTGGTGTCGTCCCGCAGCACCAGGCCGCCGCACTGAGGGGCAATTCGCCTTCGGCGCGGCGCAACATTTTTAGAAAGAAATCGCCCAAAGATTTGCCCTTGGATCACATCCGAGGGCGATCGGCGTTAGATGCGACGGTCTACCGATTCCACCCCTTCGCCGCAGGTCTTAGAACGTGGCAACGACCGCGCCGGAACCGGCTGCGGTTAAATGGCCTATTCATCTGGAAAACCAAGGAAAACTCGCAGCCGGCCGGGTGGTCATAGGTCGGACTATTAACCAATCCGCAAGTGTATCTGCCTTATTACTTTATTCCGGAAAATTCGAAGTTTCCGCAGCGCGTCGCCGGGACTCATTGGGCGAAATCTGACGCCGATGTTGCGGCGCCAAGAGGCCGATGCCCTGCGGGACAGAGCGAGGCACTGAAGCGTCATGGGTGATCTAGCTGTTTCCTCCGCAGTCGGCTCCCCGCAACGTGGGCCCGTTGACCCGTCCGGCGCGCCCGCCGCGCCAACCCAGCTCATCAGCTTTGCCATTGGCGACGACCAATACGGCGTCGACATCATGGCGGTGCGGGAGATCAAGGGCTGGACCGCGATCACGCATCTGCCGCGGCAACCCGACTACGTTCGCGGCGTGCTCAATCTGCGCGGCGTCATCGTGCCGATCATCGATCTGCGCTGCCGGTTCGGCCAGGGCATGACCGAGGCGACGCCGCTGCACATCGTCATCATTGTTCAGGTCGCCTCCAAGCTGGTCGGTCTGTTGGCCGACCGCGTCCTCGATATCGTGTCGCTTGACGGGTTACAGATCCAGCCGGTGCCGCGCGTCGTGCAGTCGTCGCGCGTCGAATTCCTGGCCGGCCTGGTGACGATCGAGGGCGCCATGATCGCACTGATCGATCTGCCCCACCTGTTGTCGATCCCCGCAAATAGCCTCGATGGTGCACGTTCGAACCATTGAGGCCAGGCGCGACCGTTGGTCCGCCTGGGAATTGGAATGAGGAGTACCACCCGATGCTAAAGTCCCGGGTCGACGCCAGAAATTGGCGTATCGGCGCGAAGATCTTCGCCGGTTTTGGTTCGATCATTGTGCTTTTGGCGTTGGTGTTGGGCTTTGGCGTTTACGAACTGTCTTCGACCGGAGCGAGCGTTACTCGCTTGAACACGGCGTCGGAGGAGGCGCGGCGAATTCTCGATCTCGACCAAAACATGGAAGTGATGCGCCAGCGCGCGCTGCGCTTTAAGTCGTTGCACGACAAGGCCTCGGTCGACGAGTTCAACGAGGCCTACAAGCAGGCCACTGAGCTTTTGGCGTACAGCATCAAGGGCGCACCGAGCGAAGAGCGGCGTCAGCTTTATCAGAACGCCTCGCAGCGCGTCGAGACTGCGAAGCTGAAGTTCGACGAATTGGTGAAGAGCGTTGCAGATCTCCTCCAGGCGCAGGAACAGTTCGGGCTTGCTGGCAACAAGCTCAACGCTTCGGCGCACAAGGTCTTTGCGCTCGCTGAAATCGGCAACAATTCCGACGTGATGCTCGCGGTCCGCGACATCGAGGTCGCGCTTGACATTATGCGCGCCACCGTGTGGCGCTTCCAGGTCACGTTGGACCCGAAGGACATGTCGTCGTTCAAGGCCAATGTGCAAAATCTGAAAGCGACCGTCGAAACGTTCGGGCAGATCGCCAATGCTCAGGCGAAGCCGCAGTTGGTCGACCTGACGGCGGCGGTCAAATCCTACGATGAGACCTTTGGCGCCCTTACCAAGGCGATGCTCACCAACGAAGATTTGTATTCGAACCAGATCGGTCCCGTTCTTACCGAAGCGTACAAGATCACCAATGGCGCCAAGGCCTCGATTATAAAAAATCAGCAGCTCGCAAAAGAGGCCGCCGATGACTCGGTGTCGACTGGTACGACGCTCACGGCGGCGATGGCGGCGGGCACCGTCGTGCTCGGCATTGTGCTGGCCTGGTTCATCGGCCGCAGCATTTCGCGTCCGTTGCGTAAAACGGCGGAGGTGCTGGGCGATCTCACCAACGATCGCATCGTCGATGTGCCCTATACGGCGCGCGGCGACGAGATCGGCGCCATCGCCAAGGCGACCGAAGTGTTCAAGCAATCGATCGCTCAGAAGGTCGTGAATTTCCGGGTTCGTTGCGCGCTCGATGTCGTCCGCTCCAGCGTCATGCTGGCCGACGACAGCTACAGCGTCCTGTACATGAATGGCGCGCTCACCGAAATGATGAAGGAGTGCGAGCCCGAAATCCGCAAGGCGCTGCCGAATTTCGATGCGTCCAAGATCGTGGGAGCGCCCATGGATCTCTTCGACAAGGACCCGGCGCATCAGCGCGAGATGCTGGACGGACTCACCGCCGCGCACGAATCGCTGATGGCGGTTGGTGCGCTGAAGTTCGTCCTGGTGACGACGCCGGTGATCGATCAGCACGGCCACCGCACCGGAACGGTCGTCGAATGGCGCAACGTGACGATGGAAAAGGCGGTCGAGTTCGAGATCGATGACATGGTCAAGGCCGCGGTCGCCGGCGATTTCTCCCAGCGCCTGCCGCTCGACGGCAAGAAGGAGTTCATGCTCAATCTCGCCACCGCGATGAATTCGCTGTGCGAGAACACCGCCGGCGCGCTGGAAGATCTGATCGCCATGCTGAGTTCGCTTGCCGAGGGCGATCTCACCGCGCGCATCACGGCCGACTATCGAGGTGCTTTCGGTACGCTCAAGAACGACGCCAATAAGATGGCGGAACGGATCGGCTCGACCATCGCCGAGATCAAGTCGTCAGCGCGCGAAGTGACCAGTGCGTCGGCGGAAATTTCGTCCAGCACCACCGATCTGTCGCAACGGACGGAAGAGCAGGCCGCGAGCCTCGAACAGACGTCCGCGTCGATGGAGCAGATCGCGACGACGGTGAAGAAGAACGCCGAAAACGCCCAGCTGGCCAATCAGTCCGCGGGCGGAACGCGCCAGGTCGCCGATCGCGGCGGCCAGGTCGTGGCCAAGGCGGTCGGCGCCATGGCGCGGATCGAGGAATCCTCGCGCAAAATCTCCGACATCATCACGGTCATCGACGAGATCGCACGGCAAACCAATCTGCTGGCGCTTAACGCGGCCATCGAGGCGGCGCGGGCCGGCGAGGCGGGCCGCGGCTTTGCGGTCGTGGCGTCGGAAGTTCGCAGTCTTGCGCAGCGCTCGTCTCAGGCGGCGAAGGATATCAAGGACCTGATCACCAGCAGCAACAGCCAAGTGAAAGACGGCGTCGGCCTCGTCAACAAGGCCGGCGACGCGCTCACCGAGATCGTGGAATTGATCAAGAAAGTCGTCGATATCGTTGCCGGCATTGCCACGGCCAGTACCGAGCAGTCGACCGGCATCGAGCAGGTCAACAAAGCCCTCAACCAGATGGACGAGGTCACCCAGCAGAATTCGGCGCTGGTGGAACAGAACGCGGCGACCGCGAAGACGCTCGAGTACCAGGCCAAAGCCATGGACGAGCGGGTCGCCTTCTTCCGCATCGCCGCTGGCGCGGAAGACATTTCGCCGGCCACAGCGGCACGTTCGCCCATGGTTGCCGCCAAATCCATCGCGCCGAAATTCACCGAACCAAAGCCGACCGCGCCGCCACGGCCGGCGACGAAGCCGGTCGTGTCCGATGCCGGCGCGCGGCGCAGTCCGAGCAAGGCACGCGCCACCAGCGGCGGCGCCGCCGTCGTCAGCCTCGGTCCCGTTGCGCGCATGCAGGCGGCCATCGCCGAAGCCATGAGCGACCCGGAGTGGAAAGAGTTCTAGATGGCCGCCCTCCGTCACAGCGCAACAGCCGCGGCGGCCGCCACTCCACCGAGTGACGCAGCCGCATGCGAGTTTGCCTTTTCGGACTTTGATTTTCAGAGGCTCGCCAACCTTGAACGCTTTACGCGGCAGATCAAGCCGGGCGGCTTTTTAGATATCGGACGTTCGGAATCGCTGGTCGGCTCGCGTCCGGGCCTCGATCTCGTCGGTCGCACGACGTACCGGAGATCGGCATGACCGGCGTCATCGCTCTCAAGCAACCCTCCGAGGGTTTAAGCAACAACATCGACGCCTCCGCCGGCCGCCGCTTCTTCGACAATGCGGCCGCGGCCTGGATGGTGAAAGTATTTCCGGGTGAATTCTATGTGACCAAGAAGCCCGACGAAGTGGTTCTGACCGTCCTCGGATCGTGCGTCGCGGCCTGCATTCGCGACCCTTTGCTCGGGATCGGCGGCATGAACCACTTCATGCTGCCGTCGCACAATTCCGGGGACTGGGGCGGCGACCTGAAATCGACGCGCTTTGGCAATTTCGCCATGGAGAAGCTCATCAACGAGCTGATCAAGGCGGGATGCAAACGTGATCGCATGGAGATCAAAGTCTTCGGCGGCGCCAATGTGACAGAGTCCAGCAACGCAGTCGGCAGCGACAATTCGGCCTTCATGATGCGTTATCTGGAGGCCGAAGGATTGCGCTGCGCGGCGCAGGATCTCGGCGGCACGCTGCCGCGGCGCATCAATTACTACCCGGCCACCGGGCGCGTCGTTCGGCGCCTTCTCGGCATGAACGAGAGAGGCATGGTCGATCGCGAGGAGAACGATTACGGCAAGCGGCTGCTCAAACAGCAGCCCGCGGGCGAAATCGAACTGTTTGGGGATAACTCATGACACATCGGAGAGGACCGGTTCGCGTATTAATCGTCGACGATTCGTCAGTGATGCGCCAATTATTGGCCACGCTGCTGTCGACGGATCCCGAAATCAAAGTTGTCGGCACCGCCGAGGACCCGCATATCGCGCGCGAGCAGATCAAGGCGCTCAATCCCGATGTCGTCACGCTCGACGTCGAGATGCCGCACATGGACGGGCTGACGTTCCTAAAAAAGATCATGGCGCTGCGCCCGATGCCGGTTGTCATGGTATCCACGCTGACCCAGAGGGGCGCCGAGACGACGCTCGAAGCTCTCGAAATCGGGGCCATCGATTTCATTGCCAAACCGACAAGTGGTGGTCTTGCGTCCGGCCTGGAAGACTTGGCGGCCGAACTGCAAAGAAAAGTCAAGGCTGCGGCGGGCGTCCGTGTCGGACATCGCCGCATGGTGGCTGCTGTGCCGCGTACCGTGAGGGAACCGCGCGCGCACCGCTCTACGGGCAAGATCGTATTTGTCGGCGCATCGACCGGCGGCGTCGAAGCGCTTAAGACGCTGCTGCTCGGCATGCCGGCGGATTGCCCGCCGACGTTGATCACCCAGCATATGCCGCCGCGTTTCACCAAGGGCTTTGCCGAACGGCTGAACCGGCAGTGCCCCATGGCGGTGTCCGAAGCCGTGCACGACCAGCCGATCGAGCACGGTCACGTCTATATCGCGCCGGGTTTGCATCACCTCGAAATCGCGCGCGTCGGCACGCGTCATGTTTGCCGCCTGTCGGACGGTCCCGTGGTCAGCGGCCATCGGCCGTCCGTCGATGTCTTGTTTCGCTCGGCCGCGCGTGTCTGCGGCAAGTCGGCGGTTGCGACGATATTGACCGGCATGGGCAGGGACGGCGCCGAAGGGATGCTGGAACTGCGGCAGTCCGGCGCCGTCACGCTCGGACAGGACGAAAACTCGTCGCTGATTTACGGTATGCCGCGCGCGGCTTTCGAACGCGGCGCGATCATGCAACAGCATTCGCTCGGACACATGGCCGATGCGATTCTTGACGCCTGTGAAGGGACCGGAGCGCACGGCGCGCGTCCCGGCCACAGTCACGACGCCAACGCCGCATAGCCGAACCGACAGAAGATCGAAGAGAAACAGAGCACCGATATGCAAGACCAAGCTGACATAGTGCGGTTGAAATTACCGACGGTGCTCGATCTCGCCGCAGCCGAGCGCTTTCTCGACACAATGTGCCACCAGATGCTGGCACAGGCGCAGATGCATGTCGATGCGTCGGATGTCGAGACGCTGACGCTGCCCTGCGTCCAAATTCTTCTCGCTGCCATGCTAGGCGGCCAAGTGTCGATTGAAAATCCGTCGCCCGCGTTCGTCGCCGCCTTCGAGGATTTGGGCCTCGATTGCACGGCGCAATGCATAAGCACGGCCGAGCCGGAACAGCCGGGCGCCGACCCACGGCCCATTGAAGACGATTTTGGGCAGCCTCCCGAGCAAGCGGAACAGCAAGATATGGCTAAAGACATGGCTAAGCGCATCCTGACGATCGACGACTCCAAGACGATCCGTGACATGCTCATGCTGACGCTCGCGGATGCAGGCTTCGATGTTCTCCAAGCCGTTGATGGTCAAGACGGCCTTGACGTTTTGGATCGCGAACAGGTCGATGTCGTGATCACCGACATCAACATGCCGAAGATGGACGGCTACGAAGTGATCCGGCACATGCGCAGCAATTCCGCGCATAAGACCACGCCGATCCTGGTACTGACGACTGAGAGCGAGGCGGACAAGAGAAACCTCGCACGCGCTGCCGGCGCCACCGGCTGGATGGTCAAGCCGTTCGATCCGGACCGGCTAATCGCAACAATCAACAAGGTTGCTCCCTAGCGGCAGCGAAGATTGAGGAGCATTGACGATGTCCAGCCTCGACCAACTGAAACAGACATTCTTCGACGAATGCAGCGAAGCGCTGCAGCAAATCGAACTCGGCCTTCCCGATATCCGCGAAGGCTCGGGTTCCGAAGACACGATCAATGCAGTGTTCCGCGGCGTCCATTCGGTGAAGGGCGGCGCCGGGATCTTCGGCTTCGAGGATCTCGTGAAATTCGCCCATGTCTTCGAAACCGTGCTCGACGAGATGCGCAGCGGCAAGCTCGCCGCAACGCAGGAAATCGTCGATACGCTCCTGCAAGCCAACGACGTGCTGACCGACCTGATCTCGATGTCGCGGTCCGGCGACAGCATTCCGCCCGATTTCGGCTCGGAATGCCGCGCGGCGCTGCAGCAGATCTTGCACGTCAATTCGGGCGGCGAGGGGATCGCGGATGACGCGGCGGCGCCGGCCGATTTCGAAGGCATCGATTTCGTTCCGGTTCAATTCAATTTCGATGAACCGGCCGAGGAGAGCGGCGCGGCGGGCGGCGAGCACGAATTCAAGATCGTGTTCCGGCCGAAACCTGAATTGCTGAAGAAGGCCAATGAGCCGCTCTACATCATCCGCGAATTAGGGAAGCTCGGCACGCTTGATCTCGTCGCCGAGACCGACCGGCTGCCGCCATTGGCAGAGCTTGAGGCCGACCGGCCCTATCTCGGTTGGACCGGGACGTTGCGCACGGCGGCCACGCGCGAACAGATCGACGAGGTTTTCGAATTTGTGGTCGGTGACTGCGAACTCGAAATCACCGCGGCCGATCCGGTCGCCGCTTTTGAGCCTGCCGAAATGCCGGCGTCGCCAGCCTGGGAGGGCGTGGTCGGCTCGGTCGTTCCGCCGTATGTTTCGAGCGCCTTGCCGATACTGGAGAGCGCCCCGAGCGTCGTGCCGTCGCCGGCTGTCCAGGCGGCGCCAAGCGTTCAAGCCGCGCCCGTTGCGGCGCCGGCACCGATGCCGGCACCTGCGCCCGCGGCGCCATTTGCCGCGCGTGCCGTGCCCGCGCCAATGTCCGCGCCTGCTTCGGGCGTCGAACATGCCGAAGCCGCCCCGCCAGCAAAATCGCAAGCTGCAAAGCCCACTGCCGCCGGCGCGACGACGACCCGGGTCGAACTCGAAAAGATCGATCGCGTCGTCAACATGGTCGGCGAGCTTGTCATCGCCCAGGCCATGCTTGGGCAGGTCGTGCACACGCTTCCTGAAGACGTCAGCGCCCGGCTGGTGCAAGTGCTCGAAGAAGTGGTGCATCACACGCGCGAACTCAAAGACAGCGTGATGTCGATGCGCGCGCAGCAGGTCAACGCGGTGTTCCAGCGCATGCCGCGCCTAGTCCGCGAGCTTGTCATGAAAACCTCCAAGAAGGTGAAGCTCGAAATGGCGGGCGAGAACACCGAGGTCGATCGCTCTATTATCGAACGTCTCGGCGATCCGCTCACGCACATCATCCGCAACTCGATCGATCATGGCATCGAAGCGCCGTCGGACCGTTCCGCCGCCGGCAAGTCCGAGGAAGGCACGATCCGGCTCTCCGCCGAGCATCGCGGCGGCCGTATCGTTATTGAGATCAAGGACGACGGCGCCGGAATCAATTCCGATCGGGTGCTGGCCAAGGCGCGCGAGCGCGGACTGGTGAGTGCCGATGCGTCGCTGAGCGACGAGGAGATCAACAATCTCATTTTCCTGCCCGGCTTCTCGACGGCTGAAAAGGTCTCCGACATTTCCGGCCGCGGCGTCGGCATGGACGTCGTCCGCCGCAACATTCAAGATGTCGGCGGCCGCATCTCGCTCAAGTCGGATCGCGGCCGCGGCATGACCATCCAACTGGCCTTGCCGCTGACGCTCGCGGTGATGGACGGAATGGTCATCCGCGTTGGCGCCGAAACCTATGTCATGCCGATGTCGGCGATCGTCGAATGCCTGCGGCCGCCGGCCTCCGACATCCACGCGCTGATCGGCACGCCCGGCATGTTGCGGCTGCGCGGCAATCTGGTGCCGCTCGTACACCTCTGCGATCTCCTGGATATCGGATCGACGGCTTCCGCGACCGACGAACGCGTCATCATCATCACCGACGCGGGCGAGGGCGCCCGCTTCGGCATCGTCGTCGACGAATTGTGCGGACACCAGCAAGTCGTCGTTAAGAGCATCGAGGAAAGCTACGGTTCGGTACCCGGCATCGCCGGTGCGACGATCCTCGGCAATGGGCGGGTCGCGTTCATTCTCGACGTCGAAAAGCTATCCGACATCGCCAGCAGTCAGAACGTGCAAACGGGGATGACCCGTTTCGTAAACGGTGAATCAAAGGCTGCCGTCGCCGTCAGCTAAGTTAGAGGCAAATTTACGCCTCAGTGGCTACACGAGGCAGTTTCAAGGAGCCAAGACAATGCCAGTCGCAGCAGTTCTCAAGGTCCTGGTTGTCGACGATCAAAACAGCGTACGACAAATGACCCGTATCACATTGGAACAAATCGGGATTCGGCACATTCACGAGGCCGAAAATGGCAAGGCGGCGATGGACACGGCGTCGCTACAGCCGCTCGATTTGATCATTTCCGACTACAACATGCCGGAAATGGACGGCCTCGCTCTCCTTCGGGCCGTGCGCGGACACCCGGCCGCGCGCAAAGTGCCGTTTATCCTCCTGACCGGCCGCGGCGACCGCGAATTAGTCGTTCAAGCCGCCCAGGCCGGCGCCAACAATTACCTGGTCAAGCCGTTCACTGCCGACATCCTGCGGCAAAAGATCGAGCAGGTGATGGGGAAGCTATCGTGACAGTTGTTGCCAAACCTGACGTCCCAGCAGGTAAGGTAGTTAACGAAGTATCAACGTTTCTGATTGCCACCGCCTCGGCGTTGCGCGACGCGGTGACGCGCTTCGAAAAGACCACGGCCGGCATCACCGAATACGTGGCCAACCGCCCGAACGATGCCAACCGCGATCTCATCGTGACGCTGCAGGATTTCGACCGGCTCAATCAGGAATTCGTCGCACTCGCCGAGGTGCTGACGATGGCGGCCAGCAAATCCAGCAAATCCTGGCTGCGCGCGGAAGGCGGCCTGCATCCGGCCGAGGACGCAATTTCGAGTGTGACGATCCGCGAACTCAAGGAGCGCCTGATGCGTCACCTTGGCATTACGATGATCGATTTGACGATGCTCGTGCCCACGGGCGAGGAAGTCGTATTCTAAGCAGTTTTTGGCCGCCGCCTAGATCGTCACGTGCTTGACGACACGCTGCAGGCCCTTGGTCAATTCCGGCACCTGCTCGGGCTTCATGCGGCGATAGGGTCGTTGCCGCGCCAACATCAGCGCGTCGATATGGCAAACGATCGATTCCATGTTGCACTCGCTGCCGGCCTCGATCGAATCCAGGAGCTCGCAGAGCGAGCCGGAGATGAAGGCGAGAAGCTCGCAGCCAAGCGATCCCGCGCTGTCGCGCAACTGTCGACTGCGGAACGTCGCCGTTTCAAGCCAGCCTGGCTCCTCATTGCCCAACTCCACCGTCTTGACGAGGTCCGCCAGGCCGACGACTTCACGCTCTAGCCAATCGTCATAGGCGAGCTTGGCTTCCTCGAGCGCTGATTGCGCGCACTCGATAGCCTTGTCCCTCGGCAGACCGCCGGCGCGCTGCGCCAACTGCTGAAAGCGCGTTTCGACAGGAAAGATGCGAGCTTCCGGACTTGCTAGTTTCGGTCTGCCGGCTGTCGTGCTCCCGGTCTTAGCATTCCCGGCTTTGGCATTACCGGTCTTCGCAGCACCCGCCTTCGGCGCAGCCATCTTGGAGATCCCCGGCTTGTGGGGCCGGGCCTTCGGAGGTTTGCCCTTTGCCATTAGTCCCCCGTTTGCACGGAGCTAAACAAGTTATCGATGTCGTCCTGGCCAAGCGCGGGACCGCTTTCGGCGCCGATTTCGACCTCCTTGTCGCCGGCCCGCCGTCCGACACCGCCCGGATAGCCTTCGATCTTGAAGCGGCGATCCGGCCCGAAATAAGTTTTGGTATCGACGAATTTGCGCGGATTGAACGCGATCCAGCTCAGCCGATCGTACAGACGTGCCGGCGATATGGGCTTGGCGATGACCATGTTGGCGCCGGCGTCGCGCGCGCGTTTGATCGTCGCTTCACGCGAATCGCTCGACATGAACAGAATCGGCATGGTGCGATGTTCGTTGTCGGTCTTGCCCCGAATCGCGCGCGTCAGCGACAGACCGCCGTGCGACGGCAGGTGCATGTCGCAGATCATAATGTCGATCTTTTGACCCATCAGCGTCTGCAGCACGCCGTTGGAATTGCGGACTTCGAGGATCTTGTTCGACCCGAAACCGCGCAGCATGCCGTGGATGAGCATGGAAATATAGGAACTGGGATCGGCGACCAGAATCACCAAGTCCCGGAGGTTCATATTGGGAGGTGTTGCTACCACGCGGCCCCGTTCAGATCACCCTTGGATCGTGCTGTCAGGGTTTGCCGAGCTTTATCGTATGTTGCCTCAGCGCCAATACGGCTTGAGATGCCCGATAAATCCACCCGATTCGTTTTTTGTTCCTCAGATATTCTATTCATTATTCCGCAATATTGTCGAATGATAAAATGCAAAAATTCAGAGTCCCAATTCACAGAGTGATTCGCGAAACGCTACGTTCCTGGATGCAATGTCGAGCGCGCTTTGCGTCTGCGCTTCGGGTCGTCACCGGAATAGCGGCACCTGGGCCAGCCCAGGTTCCATCAAGACCTGCGGAAACACGATTGCCATTTTCTGGCACAGCGCGCTGGCCGGCCGGAACGCCGACAGTCGGGCGGCGCATGAAGAACTCGGGGAGATGCCCGATTGGTTCATTGGCCTATATTTTCGGTCAATGGCCTATGGTTCCTTCTTCGGGCGGATTTGAGAAACACGCATCTTCTTGACGCAAATCAAGGCCTTGCACGCGCGTTTACGGCAAGGAAACCGTGGGAGGTTAAATTTTAACTTCGGCCGTTCGCCTTTCGGCGGGTTGGCTTGTTGGTTGCGAGGCGGGACACAGTAATGAGTTTTAGCTCCGATGTGTCGCCGAGTGAGGCGGGCGGCAATGTCCTGAAGTTTCCGGGATCTCCCAACACCGCACGCAACGGCTGGCACAGGATTTGGCAAAACAGCCGCTCGAGCCTGAAGAAGCACGGCTTCACCATAGCCGTCATCGCTCTCGCTGGCGCCGGCATCAGCGCGGGAGTGTGGAGCTTCAGCGCGGCGAGCAGCCCGCGCTACGCAACCGTACCGGTGACGCGCGGCACGATGATCCGCTCGGTGACGGCGACCGGAACGGTCAATCCGGCCCAGACCATTGTCGTCGGTGCCAGTATCTCTGGCACGATCCGGAATCTCACTTGTGATTACGATGACGAAGTGAAGGCGGGGCAGGTCTGCGCCAAAATCGATGCGCGGCCGTATCAAGCGAGGCTCGACCAATATTCCGGTCAGCTTCTGCGCGATCAGGCGATCCTCGACAAGGATCGCGCCGATCTCGCGCGTCTGGGCCGGCATGCGGTGGGAAATCCGTTTGCACAGCCGCAGGTCAGGGATCAGGCTCTAATCGTCAGCCGCGATGAAGGCACCGTGAAGCTCGACCGGGCGCTTCTCGACAGCGCAAGGCTCGATCTCGGCTACACCGACATCGTCGCGCCGGTCGACGGCACGGTGATGTCGCGCAACGTCAATCCAGGCCAGTCTGTTGCGCCGAGCTCGTCGGCGCTGTTCCTGATCGCGGCCGACCCGAAACATATGGCCGTCGATGCCAATACCAGCCAGGCCGATATCGGCGCAGTCAGGCAAGGCGATAAAGCGACGATAGCGGTCGACGCTTTTCCCGATCGCGTTTTTCAAGGCACCGTGAGCCGGGTGCGCCGATTGCCACCGAACGTGCCGGGTACGGCAAGCTATGATGCCGTGGTGAATGTCGACAATGGCGATCTGGCACTCAAGCCAGGCATGATCGCGACGACGCAGATCATTGTCGCGCAAAAGAGCGACGTGCTGCGCGTCCCCGATCAGGCGCTGCGGTTCGCTCCTTCGGTCGCGAAAGTGCAGTCCGCGGCGCCGGTCCAGAGTCAACCGCACCCGGGCCAATCACAGATCTGGGTGCTACGCGGGGGCGAGCCTGTCGCGGTGAACGTCGTGACCGGATTAGACGACGGCAGTACTACAGAGATTGCTCAGGGCGAGCTTAGTCCCGGCGATCAGGTCATCGTCGGCGATAGCCGGAATAATCCGCAAAGCGGTTCATCGGGCGCTCCTTAGAAAAAGTCCGCTCCTCAGGGTGGCAAGCGGCGGTCGGAAAAAATCGCGCTCGAACGAAAAATCCGGACCTATTCGCCCTTCCATTGCGGCGGGCGCTTGCTGAGAAACGCGTCGAGTCCTTCACGGAAATCCTTGCTTATGTAGCACATGAGGATGAGGTCCTGGCCTTCCTCACGGCTGAGCCGGCGCTGCAGGCGCGCGAGCGCTTGCTTGGTGGCGTTGAGTGTCAACGGCGCATTGCCGGCGATCAGCGCGGCAAGCTCATCGGCCCGTCTTTGCAGGGCCGGAATGTCCTCGACGACTTCGTTCAGCAGGCCGACGCTTGCGGCCTCCTCGGCGCCGACAAGCCGCGCTGTGAAAATCAGATCTTTCACGCGGGCCGGGCCGATGATGGCCGTAAGCCGACTGATATTCGACAGCGACAGGCAATTGCCGAGCGTGCGTGCAATCGGAAATCCCATGCGCGTGCTCTTGGTGCCGATGCGCAGGTCGCAGCAAGCAGCGATCGCGCCGCCGCCGCCGGTGCAGGCGCCGTTGATCGCAGCAATGGTCGGCACGCGACACTGCTCGAGCTGCGTGAGAACGCGGTCGATGCGCGATTTATAATCGAGCGCATGCTGCGGCGTGGTGAAGGAGCGAAATTGATTGATATCGGTACCCGACGCAAAAGCCTTGTCGCCGGCGCCCTGGAACACCAGAACCTTGATGGAATGATCCTTGTTCGCCTCTTCGCAGATCTGGCCGAGCCGCTCGTACATTTCGAAGGTGAAGGCGTTGCGGGCCTGGGGGCGATTGAACGTCACCTTTCCGATGCCGTCCTTGATGTCATAAAGGAGGTCGTCGGACGTCGCTGTTTTCTGATCCATTTTTAGTCCTTGCGTCACCGTTTTTGCAATTCCACTGTTGGAAAAGCACTTTAGCAAGAACGCAAATGCTTTTCACATAGCTGTGGCTTTTCCGGCGGCTTTGCGCGGCTTTTCACCGTGGCGCGGGCGCAAGAGGCACCAGCACGCCGAATTCGGCCGAGGCATCGATAAGCCACTCGCAAAAGCCGGCGGCAAAGCTGCGGAACACCGCGAGGTCGTAAGTCGGGGCCGCGTCGCTCTGCCAGAGATGTACATTTATATGGCCGACCAACGTCATCGCGGTGTCGCCCGGGCTGAAGACGCGCGGGTCAAGGTCGAGCGGAACGCCCTTGGCTAGCACATCGCGGGCTTTCGGGCCGCTGATGCGGATGATGGAGCGCCCGTCGGACTGGCTGGTGACGGAGGCGAGGCCGGCCAGCGCCTCGCGTAAATTGCGCTCGAACGTGCTCGGCATTTCATTCGGCGCTTCCGCCAGCCACCGGCTCGGGCCGGCCCATGTAAAATGGACTTGGCCCTCCGCCACACAGCGGGGTGTCATCGGCAAATCGATGCTGAAGGGCGGTGGGACGATCGGCGGTGCGGAGGCCGCTTGCCATCTTCGCAGCGCGACTAAAATTTGGGCGCGTTGTGTGGCTCTTCGATGCGGCGAGCATCAACTAAAAGGTTGGTTGCGGCGATGTCGAAGCGGACTTTGGCGGCGGTTAGGCGGGCTCGGTGACGCGTGCGATAATGGCCCGCAGCTCGGGAATGCAGGATCCGCAATTGGTGCCGGCGCGCAGCTTTTGCCCGACATCGGCGACCGTTGCCGCCCCGCATTTGACGGCTTCGCGGATGGCCGGAAGTCCGACGCCGAAGCAGGCGCAGACAATCGGGCCGGTCTCGGCCGCGCCGTCGCTGCCCGATCCTGACAGCAGAATGCGGCGGTCGCGCTCTTCGACGGTGCCGGACTCGAAGAGCCCGCGCACCACGTCCCACCGCGGCAGGATATGCGCCGGTCCAACGAAAAGGCAGCCGTCGAAACGGTTGGAGCGGAAAGCGGCGATGCGCGTGAGTCCGCGGCGCTCGTCGACATATTCGGCGATGTCGGCATCCGCGGGCATCGATTGCTGCGCGAAATTCCGCCAGGCCGAAGGCGGTTCGTCGGTGGCAAAGAGAACACCAGAGCCCCCGACAACAGCCTGACGTGCGAACCATGTCCCGGCCGGCAGCGTGATCGGGTCCCGCGTGAGCGCAAAACCGCGATATGCGAATTCGACCGGCTCGATGCGCGCCGGAGCGGCCTTTAGCTCCGGCTGGCCGGAATAAGGATCGCTTTGCGACACCGCCATTTCGCCGACCCGCGCGTGGCCGGCATTGGCGTCGCTCCAGTGAATTGGTGTGAAGATCGATCCCCGCCGTTGGCCGGTCGCGACGACGACCTTTAAGATCGTCGTGCCATGCCGGGTCGTGACCCGGGCAAAGCCGCCGTCGGCAATGCCGGCGATGCCGGCGTCGGCCGGATTGATCTCGACGAAAGGTTCGGCCGAATGCGCGCCGAGCCGCGGGCTTTTTCCGGTGCGCGTCATCGTATGCCACTGGTCGCGCACGCGGCCGGTATTCAGGCGCAGCGGATAAATCGCATTGGTCGCGCCGCGCAGTTCGGGCGGCTGCGGCGCGATGAAGCGCGCACAATGATCGTCGGTAAAAAAGCCACCGCCGGCAAAGAAGCGCTTTTCGCCGCGCATCTTGCCGACCACACACGGCCACATCACCGCGTCAAGGTTCCGATAGGCGCCGTCCGAAAGTGCCGCGAGGCCGCCGATATCGAAATCGCGCAAACCCCCGTTCTCGAAAGCGGAGAGTGCCGCGTGTTCGCGAAAGATATCGGCCGGTCCGCGGTAGCCGAAGGCTCGGCCGAAGCCGAGGCGTTGCGCCACTTCGCTGACGATCCACCAATCGGGACGCGCTTCGCCCGGCAGCGGCAGGAATGCGCGCTGACGCGACACCCGGCGCTCGGAATTGGTCACCGTTCCGTCCTTCTCGCCCCAGGCAGCGGCGGGAAACAGCACATGCGCCCCGGCGCCGATCGTGTCGGTGTTGAGGACATTGTCGGAGACGACAAAGAGGTCGAGCTTCTTCAATGCCTCGCGCACCGCGCCGGCGCGCGGCATCGACACCGCCGGGTTGGTCCCCATCACCCATAATGCCTTGATAGTTCCGCGATCGACGGCGTCGAACATGTCGACCGCTTTGAGACCTTCGGCAGCGACGATCCGCGGCGCGTTCCAGAAGCGTCGGACGCGATCGCACTCGGCGGGAGAGAAACCCATATGGGCGGCGAGCTGGTTGGCGAGACCGCCGACCTCGCGTCCGCCCATGGCGTTGGGCTGTCCGGTGAGCGAGAACGGCCCCATGCCGGACCGGCCGATACGTCCGGTGGCGAGGTGCACGTTGATGATGGCGTTGACCTTGTCCGTGCCCTGGGCTGATTGATTGACGCCCTGGGAAAAGCAGGTGACGACGCGCTCGGTCTTAGCGAAAAGCTTGAAGAACTGCGTGACTTCGGTCTCCTTGAGACCCGACGCGCGCGCCGTCGCGTTCGCGTCCGGCGCGATTTCTCGCGCCCGCGCCAGCGCCTCAACAAATCCCTTGGTGTGCCGCTCGATATAATTGTAGTTAAGCGTCCGCGTGTCAGCGAGATGCGCGAGCAGCCCGCAGAACAAGGCGGTGTCCATGCCGGGGGCGATCGGGAGAAACAGATCCGCCTCTTCGCCCGTCGCGGTGCGCCGCGGATCGATGACGACGAGCTTCGTCCCGCGCTGGCGCCGCGCCGCGACCATACGCTGAAACAGGACCGGGTGGCACCACGCGGCGTTCGAACCGACCAGCACGATGAGATCGGCCTCATCGAGATCCCGATAGGTCCCCGGCACAATGTCGGCGCCGAAAGCACGCTTGTGGCCGGCGACCGAGGACGACATGCACAGGCGTGAATTGGTGTCGACATTGGCGGAGCCGATGAAGCCCTTCATCAGCTTGTTGGCGACATAGTAATCCTCGGTGAGTAATTGGCCGGAAAGATAAAACGCGATGGCGTTCGACCCGTCGCGATCGACGATATCGCACAGGCCATTCGCGACGCGGTCGAGCGCGCCGTCCCAGCTTGCGCGCGCCATCGCACCGTCGGTGCCGCGCAGCATCGGATGCAATACCCGCTGATCGAGGCTCAGCGTCTCGCCGAGCGCCGAACCCTTCGAGCATAATCTGCCGAAATTCGCCGGATGGTCCGGATCGCCTGAAATCGCCGCGCCGCCTATTCCGTCAGGCGCTGCGAGGACGCCGCAGCCGACCCCGCAATAGGGGCAAGTGGTACGCACGGCGGGAGAATGGGGGAGCGGCGCGTTCATGGCATTTCCCGCTCAGTAGACGTCGGCTTGATAGCGGCCTTTGGCTTTGAGATCGGCAAGAAACTTCACCGCTTCCGGCGGGGTGCAGCCGCCGTGCTCGGCAATGACGTCGACAAGGGCCGCTTCGACATCCTTGGCCATGCGCAACGCGTCGCCGCAGACATAGACATGCGCACCGTCGTTGAGCCACGACCACAGATCGCGGCCGACTTCGCGCATGCGATGCTGCACGTAGATTTTCTCGTTGCCGTCGCGCGACCAGGCAAGCGTTAGACGGGTCAGAAGGCCAGCCGAGCGCATCGGCACCAGTTCGTCTTCGTAGAAGAAGTCGCACTTGCTGCGCTGATGGCCGAAGAACAGCCAGTTGCGGCCTGGCGCCTTGGTTGCCATGCGCTCGCGAAGGAAAGCGCGGAACGGCGCAATTCCGGTACCGGGGCCGATCATGATGATCGGCTTCGACGAGTCTTCCGGCAGCGCGAAATGCTGCGCCTTCTGGACGTAGACCCTGATCTTGTCGCTGGGCGCAATACGGCCGCCAAGGAATGTCGAGCAGACGCCGAGACGTGTGCGCTCGTCGATTTCGTAACGCACCGCGTCGACGGTCAGCGATACGCGGCCGGGATCGGACTCGAGCGACGAGGAAATCGAGTAGACGCGCGGCTGCAAGGGCTCAAGGCACTCGATGAATGCTTCCGGGTCGGGCCTTACGGTCGGGAATTTTTGCAAGGCTGCGAGCACGTCCATCGACGCGGCGTCGCCATCCGGATCCTCCCCCGAGGCGAGACGTTTGGCCTTCTGCTTACGCTCGCCGCCGGTGAGATAAGAGAAAAGCTGGAACAGCATGTCGGGTGCAGGCGACAGCGAGACGCCGTCGGTGAGCTCCTCACGCAGCGTGCGGTCGCCGATGGGGAAGTCCGGCGGCGCGTGAAGCGCGGCGATAAGCGCTTCGACAAGGTCGGCATCGTTGGCGGGAAAAATGCCGAAGGAATCTCCGACCGCATATTGGAGACCGGCGTCGCCGATATCGATCTCGATATGCCAGGTCTCCTTCTCGGAGCCTGATTTGTTGAGGCGGCGGCGCGAGACAAAGGTCGCATAAGTGGGATTGTCGCGAGAATAGCCGGGCGCGACGGTGGGTTTGGCCGGCGCCATCTCGGCCTCCGCGGCGGCGGGCACCGCGGAGGCCGCGGGCGCGGCTTCAAGTTCCTGGCGAAGCTGCTTGAGCATGCGGGAGGTGTCTTTGCCCCCGGGCACACAGAGATTCAGCCTCTTCTCCGACTTCACAAACAACGCATCCGCATAGTCTTTGCAATTATAGCCGCACTGTCCGCAATCCTGTTGCGCCATCGCCGCCATCAGCCGTCGCGGCAGCGCCTTGCCGTCGGCGAGCTTCATGCGGTCCGGCATCGGCATCGCCGGATCATGCCAAGGCGCTCCATCGTCTTCCGCTGGCGCGGGCACGGCTGCGCCGCCAAGGAGTCCTGTCAGAAGCTGGGCGGAGTCGACAGCGGAGAGCGGCGTTACGCTTGCTTCAAGGCCGAACACGCCGGCAAAGAGCCCGTTCAGCCAGAGCCGCTGCTCCGGCGTGAACGGCGCCGATTCAGGAATGAACGACGGGATCGGCGGACGTGGCGTCACGCTCATTCTGCGATCTCCAGTTCGGTCATCGCCTTAAACGCCTCGATGTCATGCCGGCGGGAGAAGGCGAGAAAGCTTTCCTCGGGCGAAGCGCGATGCGCGATATAGGTTTTCAGGATGCGTTCGATGGTGCGCGGCGCGTCTTGGGCGACGACGTCGCGATAAAGCTCGCGACCGATCGCGGCCTGCGGCCCGAAGCCGCCGCCGACCAGGATGTGATAGCCCTCGACCGGATCGGCGTCCTCGTTCGCCTGGACCTTGCAGGCGAGGAGGCCGATCTCCGAGATGAAATGCTGCGCGCAGGAATGATGGCAGCCGGTCAGATGGATGTTGACCGGCGTGTCGAGCGTGACGCGCATCTCGCACCAGCGCGCGATCTCCTCGGCGTGCCGCTTGGTGTCGGACGCGGCGAATTGGCAGCCCGTATTGCCGGTGCAGGCGATCAGGCCGGACCGGATCGCGTTCGTCGTGATGCCGAGGCCGAGCCCTTCGATGCGGGCTTGCGCCGCCGCAAGTTTTTCCGTGGGCACGCCTGAAATCAAGAGATTCTGCCAGACCGTGAGACGAAGATCGCCGTCGCCCAATTCGCGCCCGATGTCAGCAAGCCCACGCATCTGCGCGACCGACAAACGTCCGACCGGTACGACGACGCCGATCCAATGCAGGCCGTCCTGCTTCTGCGCATGGATGCCGAGATGGGCCGTGCGATCGAAATCTGGCCGCGGCGCCACGGCGCCGGGCACTGCGCGGTCGAGCTTGCGGCCGAGCTTCTCCTCCATGAGGACGAGAAATTTCTCGACGCCCATGGCGTCGAGCACATATTTCAAACGCGCCTTGGTGCGGTCGGTGCGGTTGCCGTGCTCGATGAAGACGCGCACCACGGCGTCCGCCACCATGCATGCGTCGTTGGGGCGCACTACGACGCCGGTCTCGCGGGTGAAATCGCGGTGCCCGGTAATGCCGCCGAGGCAGAGCTTGAACCAGATGCCGGGCTCGAGCCCGAAGCCGTCGTTGACGGCAACGGCCTGGAAACCGATATCATTGGTGTCTTCCAGCACCGGGATCGTGCCGGCGCCGTCGAAGGCGACGTTGAATTTGCGCGGCAGGCCGTAGAGCGAGCGGTTGTTGAGAATGTGGAAATGCCACTCGCGCGCAAAAGGCCGGGTGTCGATGAGTTCCTGCGGATCGACCCCCGCCGTCGGCGTGCCGGTGACGTTGCGGATATTGTCGGCGCCGGAGCCGCGCGAGCATAGACCGAGGTCCTGGACGTCCTCGATCATGGCGACCGCATTGTGCGCCTCGACCTCGCGGATCTGGAGATTGGCGCGCGTCGTCACATGCGAATAGCCGCCGCCGTAACGTTCGGCGAGATCGGCCAGGCCTGTGAGTTGCGCCGCTTTGAGAATGCCATTCGGGATGCGCAGGCGGCACATATAGGAGTTCTGGTTCGGTGCCACGTAGAACAGCCCGAAATAGCGCCAGCGAAAATTGTCGGCCGGTTTTGGATATTGGCCCGTGGCGGCGTGCTCCTTCAACCGTTCGTAAGTATCGAACGGGTGCTGCTCGCGCTTGAATTTCTCCGGATCGGACAATTTGCCGCCGGACGCGAGCACGCGGTTCTGCGCTTTTAGCCCCGCCGCGTCGGGACCGACCGGCTCGGGCTCGCCGCCGCCAGGGGCCGCGGCGCCGGCAACGCTCTTCGCCGCTTTGGCGATCTGAATGCCGGCGACGAAACCTTCCAAATACCGTTTCTGTTCCGGTTCGAAATCGCCGCTCGGCGCTCCGGCGGCAAGTTTGACATCGACCTCGCTCATCGCGCCGGCACCCTCGTCGATGCAGGTACTGTTGCGGGGAGCGCCACGACCGTTTTCAGTACGTCCGCGGCAAGCACCGAATCAAAATCGCCGCGCTGCGCCACCGGCGCTGGCGCGCGGGTTGCGGTTTTCGCTTCAGCTTCGGTGTCCGTCTTCCGCTCGGCAAAGGCACGCCCAAAGACGAAATCATCACGAATTGGTTCGATCGAAGCACCCGAGCAAAGCAGTTCGAGATACCAACGCGCATCGGCCGTATCGCCATAGAGCACCGCGCCGGCGAGACGTCCGCCTTCGATCACCAGTTTGCGGTAGGTGCCGAGGCCGGCATCGGCGAGCACAATCAATTCAGTGCCCGGCGCGCCGAAAAAATCGCCGGCCGAGAAAACATGAACGCCTGAGACTTTCAGATTTGTCGCATTCACGCTGCCGCTGTAATGCGCATCGCGTCCGGCGAAACGTTCGGCGAGCACGCGGGCCTGGTCATTGGCCGGCTCGACGAGGCCATAGCAAACGCCGCGATGTTCGGCGCATTCGCCGATCGCGAAGACGTTCGGATCGCTGGTCGCGAGGTCGTCGTCGACGACGATGCCGCGATTCACGGCGAGATTTGCCGCCCGCGCGATTTCGCTATTCGGCGCGATGCCGACGGTGATCACCACGGTGTCGGCCGGCAACATGCTGCCGTCCTTGAGCTCGACCGCCTCGACGCGGTCGTTGCCGACGACACGCGCGGTTGCCGCTTCGAGTTTCACGTCGATCCCTTTGGCCTCAACGGCGCGCTTGAGCATTGCCGCCGCCCGCGCATCGAGTTGCCGCTCCATCAGCCGATCCATCAGATGAATAAGCGTGACGGCGACGCCGGCTTTGGCGAGTCCATAGGCGGCCTCGATGCCTAAGAGGCCGCCGCCGATCACGACCGCGCGGGAGCCGTGACGCGCCGCGCGCACAAGAGTTTCGGTGTCGGTCAGATCGCGAAAGGTCAGCACGCCGGGCAAATTGGCGCCGGGGATCGGCAGGCGAACCGCCCGCGAGCCGGTGGCAAAGACGAGTTTGCCGAATGGCAGCGTCGTATTGTCATCGAGCGTGACGGTACGGGCCGCGACATTAACCTCCGTCGCCGCCGTGCCGTAGCACAGCGTCACGCCGTGGTTGCGCCACCAGTCCGCGGACTTGACCGTGATGTCGTTCGCCGAAACTTCGCCGGCGAGCACCGACGAGAGCAGGACGCGGTTATAGGCAAGCCGGGGTTCCTTCCCAATCACGGCGATGGCGTAACGGCCGAGTGCACGCCGCAACAGTTCTTCGCACAGCTTGGCGGCGGCCATGCCGTTGCCGACGATAACGAGAGGTTCGCTCATTGCGGTTCGCTCATCGGTTCTGCCGTTCGGTTGTGCTATTCAGCCGCGATGCTGGGGCCGTAAGCCTCGGAGATCATGAATTCGGAAAGGACCGTGTAGGCTTCGGTCCAGGCGGCTGCGAGTTCAGGCGTCCATTGCGAACCGAGGCCGCGTTGCAACGTCCACAACAACGCGGCGCCGACCGGCGCGTAATCTGCGGCTTTGACGCCGTAGTCGATGTGACGCTTGGCGAGCGCGCTCGCTGCGGGCAGGACGGTCTCGAGATTGCCGAGACCGTTGACGACCGCAGCGAGCATGGCCATGAGCTTGCGCCCTTGCTCCTCGATATCGCCGCGAAACAACGGCTTGACCTCAGGCGCGATCTCGAACAGGCGGCCATAGAAAAGCGCAGCCGCCTGTTCGGAGATCGGGACTACCTTGGCAAAGCTGTCCTGGATCGCTTTGACTTGGTCCGGCGTCATAAGTTCACGCCTTGTCTACACGCGCGCTTCGGCGAGACTTCGCAGCGCCGGCCGAAACGGTGCTCTTGCGCAGATAGAACCACCACGTCAGCGCCAGGCAGCTCGCGTAAAACGCCAGATAGATTTCCAGCGCCAGATGCGGACCACCGGTGGCGGCAATCGACGCGCCGAAGCCGCGTGGGATCAGGTACCCGCCGCAGGCGCCGATAGCGCCGATAAAGCCGAGCGCGGCGCCGCTCGCGATACCGGCAGCCTTCATGGCGAGCACCCGGCCGGCGTCGCCCGTTCCTTTGGCTTCGCGAAGCTTCTCTTCACGGAAGATCGACGGGATCATCCGGTAGGTCGAACCGTTACCGATGCCGGTCGTGACGAAGAGAATGAGGAACATCACCAAGAAGCCGGTGAAATCCTTGATGTTCACGAAATACATCACGCCGATGGTCGCCGCGCCCATGGCGATGAAGTTCCAGAACGTCACGATCGCGCCGCCGACTTTGTCGGCGAGCAGGCCGCCGAGCGGACGCGCCAGCGAACCAACCAGTGGCCCTAGAAACGCGATGGCCAGCGTGACAGTCGGGAATTGGGTCTTGATCAGCAGCGGGAATGCCGCCGAGTAGCCGATGAAAGAGCCGAATGTCCCGATATAGATGTAGGACATGATCCAGGTGTGCTTGTTCTTGGTGATCGCAAGCTGATCCTTGAAGGTCGAGCGCGCCGTGGTGAGGTTGTTCATGAAGAAGATGGCGCCGAACACGGCGATCGCCAGCGGCAGGAGCCACATCAGGCCGGCGTTCTGCAGATAGACGCCGCCTGGGCCGGGCGTTCCCTGATACAGGTTGATGATGCCGAGCCCCATCAGGATCGGCGTGAGCAATTGCACGCTGCTGACGCCGATATTGCCGCCAGCGGCATTCAAGCCGAGCGCCCAGCCCTTCATGCGGTCGGGATAAAAAAACGAAATGTTGGCCATGCTGGAGGCGAAGTTGCCGCCGCCCAATCCGGCCAGCGCCGCGACGCAAAGCATCTCCCAATACGGCGTGTCAGGCTGCGTCACGAAATAGGCGAGTGCGATCGTAGGAATGAATAGGACCGACGCACTGAAGATCGTCCAGTTGCGGCCGCCGAATGTCGTGACCGCGAATGTGTAGGGAAATCGCATGAGCGAGCCGATCAGCCCGGGCAACGCTACGAGCTGAAACAACTGGTCGGTCGTGAAGTGAAAGCCGGCCTGCGGCAATTTCGCCGCGACGATGCTCCAGATCAGCCACACCGAAAAGCCGATATTCTCGGCAACGATCGACCAAATCAGATTGCGCCGGGCGACGAATTTGCCCTTGGCTTCCCAAAATTTCTCGTCTTCGGGATTCCATTCCGAAATCCAGCTGCTCATTGCGTTGTCCTTTCGTCGTCGAAAACTAGTGTGATGCACATCCCCGGCGACCTCATTCCATTCAGGCGACAAAAAACGCCGTGCCCAGAAGGACGCGACCCATGCGCTTCCTCCAGGACAGCGGCGTTGCTGTCGGCCCATCGTTGGACCTCGGACGCAGCCTTATGGCGGCGCCACTGGAACCTCCGATACAAGCTTCGTGCCAACGGACGGGATCGCCATAACTAGCGATGAATCATACACTTACGTGATGCCGAATTTTTGGGCGGGGAATGGATAATGCTTATGTGCGCTGCAACGTGAGAAAAATTTGTGCAGCGCAAAAGGCTAACGTCTATCGATTTTCGAAATCAGCGTTCAGCGCCGCGACGTATCCGGCGACGTCGTCGGCGTCGAAAGGTGGACCCGCGAAGGCCTGGATCTCGCCTGGCCGCCCGACGGATGATTTGACGCTTGCTCCGAGCGACAAATCGTAGAGATCCGGGCGGAAGCACGCTTTGGCGGCGGTGAGAAAATCCGCCGACAACGGCGCCTGATGCCAGCGCACCATTTGCGCGTAGAGCCAGGCGGCATGCGCCGGCTCTGGGCGCGCGGATTCGTCATGGCCGATCAGGATGTAGTCCGGATCGGCGCGAAAGGCGCCGCCTGGCGCGATCCGCAATCGGCCACTGAACGTGCGTTGAATGATCTCAGGCGCCACGCCGATCCGATTTGGCGCGGCAAGGAGCGCAACAACCTCGTCGAGATTATTTGGATCATTGATGAAGTCGGCCGCATGTCTGAGCGCGTTGACGAGCCTTTTGAGCACATCATCGCGGTTGGCCGACCACGCGGCACGCACGGCCAATACCTTTTCCGGCGCGCGCGCAAAGATATCGCCGCCAAAATGCAGGATATGGCCGATGCCGAGTTCTACAGCGACCGAATTCCACGGCGCTCCGACACAGAACCCGTCGACTTGGCGACTGGAAAGGCTGTCGACCATATAGGGCGGCGGCAGCACGACGAGCCGCACATCTTCGTCCGGATCGACCCCGCCCGCCGCCATCCAGAAGCGCAGAAGATAGTTGTGACATGAGAACGGAAACGTCATGCCGAAGGTGAGGGGGGCGGCGCCTCGCTTGTGCTGCTCGGCGACGACGCGGGCCAGCGCCCGCGCCGAGATTATCGGGTCGGTCAAGTCGCCGTCAGCCGCCAAAGCCAGCGCGCTATAAAGGGCGGGCGACACGGTAATCGCGTTGCCATTGGCGCCGAGCACGAATGGCACTAGAAGCGGCAACTTGATATGTCCGATACCGAGGCTCGAGGCGATCGCGAGCGGCGCCAGCAAATGCGCGGCATCGAACAGGCCGATATTGAGCTTGTCGCGCACATTCGACCATGACACTTCGCGCACCAGATCGAGTGACAAGCCTTCGTGGGCAGCAAATCCTTTGTCGGCGGCGACGATCAGCGCCGCCGCGTCGGCCAGCGGAATGAAGCCGATGCGAAGACTATCGCCGCTCATTTCAGAAGCTCCGCCGCGGTGACCACCGACTGCGCAACTTCGGCGATCTTCTTGCTCTCGTTCATCGCGGTCTTGCGTAGCATCGCATAGGCGTCCGCCTCGCTGACATTCTTGACCTTCATTAGAATTCCCTTGGCGCGGTCAATCACCTTGCGCTCGCTCAAGGCATTCTGCGCACGCTCGAGCTCGGTGGTCAGGCGGGCAAAGGCATTGAAGCGGGAAATGCAGAGGTCGAGAATGCCTTTGATCCGCTCCTTCTTGAGGCCGTCGACGATATAGGCGGAAACGCCGGCGTCGACGGCAGCCTCGATGGCGGCGGCGTCGCTTTGATCGACGAACATTGCGATCGGCCGTTTCACGGCGCGGCTGACCTGAAACATTTGCGCCAGCACGTCGCGGCTCGGATTCTCAAGATCGATGAGGATGACGTCGGGATCGAGGCTGTAAATGCGCGCCAGCAGACTCGTGGTTTCTTCGATCCGCGTGACATGCGTATAGCCGGCTTCGCGCAGTCCGTCGGCGAGGATAGCCGCCCGGACCGGATTTTCATCGACAATGACGATGTTAAGCGCGGGGTCCATCTGCAAAACAGCGTGCGAGCCGCTCATGCAAGAGCATGCGCGCACGGCGAACGCAACTGGGGCAATTTGGGGCGAATGGAAGCGGCGTCGTCCGGGCTTCAGGCTGACGTCGCCGGGTCCAAGGCGCGGATGCGGCCGGCACGGCTGCCGATGCGCTCGGCCGATGCCACGGTATTGTGCAACAGCATGGTGACGGTCATCGGCCCGACCCCACCGGGCACAGGCGTAATGTAGCCGGCCTTCTGGCGGACGCCTTCAAAGTCGACGTCCCCGACCAATCGTCCATCGGGCAGCCGATTGATGCCGACATCGATAACCACGGCGCCGCTCCTCACCATCTGCGGCAGGATCAAATTGGGCTGACCGGCGGCGACGACGAGAATATCGGCGATGATGGTGTACTGCGCCAGATCGCGTGTCTTGGCGTGGCAAATGGCGACCGTCGCCTCTTTGCGCATCAGCATCAGCGCCATCGGTTTGCCGACAATATTGCTGGCGCCGACCACGGTGACGTTGCGGCCCTCGAGTTCGATACCCTCATATTCGAGAAGTTTCTGCACACCGTACGGCGTGCACGGCGGAAACACCGCGTCGCCGGCGACAAGGCCGCCGACATTATAAAGATGAAACCCATCGACGTCCTTGTCGATCGAGATCGTCTCGAGGATACGCTGCATCGAGATGGTTTGCGGGATCGGCAACTGCACCAAAATGCCGTGAATGCTATCGTCCGCGTTCAGCCGGCGGATGCAATCGAGCGTCTCCGCCTCCGAAACGGTCGTGGGGAACCTGAAGACCTGGGAGGAAATGCCGACGTCAGCGCAGGCGCGTACTTTGTTGCGCACATAGACCGCGGAAGCAGGATCTTCGCCGATCATAATGACGGCGAGGCCGGGCTGAATGCCGTGCTTGGCCGCGAGCGCTTGTGCCCGGTCGCGGATCTCGACCCGGACCAGTCGCGCAATCGCCGTTCCATCGATGATCTTGGCGGTCATGTCACTTCTTGGAGAGCGCAAGCGTCGAGTGCAAGACAAATTTACGAAATGCCCAAGCCACTTATTGCCCCTGTCGTGGCACACGGCTGGGATACAGCCCACGATTTGGCCCGCACCACGGTTCCACCGAGAACGCTGCGCCATGGCCAATTCACGCAAATTTTTCGGGAAGACAATTCGCGTTGCCGATCACAGCTTCGGCCGACGGGACACCTACAGTACGTGCTTGCAAATGGAGGCCGCTATGAACACGATGACAGGTCGCACGCAACGGTCGATTTGGCGCCGAGTAAGAGCCCCTTTTCTGAGTTTGGAAAGCCGGCGTGATCTGCGGCTGCTGCCGATACGCGTGCGCCCCGCTATTCGACCGGCCGTCACCGCACCGTCTCGATTTGCAGCCGCGATCTCAGATCCGGACTTCGTCGCGATCGCGATCTTCTGCGCGATCGGTCTGCTGGCGACAGTCAATGTGATGTTGCGCGTCCCGAATCTCGGAACTCATGTAACGTCGATTTGAAGTTGATCACCCGAAGCGGATCAGGCCGTTCGCTCCACGAATGAGGACGCGGGGCTCTGGCCGCGGCGGAGCTTGCCCAGTACGATCGGCGGGCATTCGTCAGGCGCCGAACCACTCCGGATGCTGCGTGAGCGCAATAACGCCGCAAGCGAAGGTCAGCACGCAGATGGTCCAGAGCAGGAGCGCGGTATAATTTTCATCAGTCATCGCCGCATACGATGCAATCGACGTGCCAAAATTGCGGCGAATGGCCGACCTCATGGCTGTCGTTAACGCGGACTTGATAGGCCCGCGTTAACGAATCGCGATTACGCCGCATCTCGGTGGCGGCTCGTTCCGCTACGACCCTTTGCCCGCGCGCATGGTCTCGCGCCGCAAGCGCCTGCGGCTCATCTATTTCGACGGGGTGGGGCTTAAGGCTTTCGACCTCGCGGACGCCATGCGCTTGACCGCGTCATATTGACGAGGCGCAAATCTAGCGGATCGAAGCGCGCAGCACGGCTAGCTTGTGCGGGGCATCGGCGTCTTCTACACAGCACGGAAAAGCGGCGGCTCGGATAGACCCCGAGCACGTCTCGATAAAACGGCATAGGGAAACGCCATGAGCAACGCCATGAGCAACGCCATGAGCACCACCATGAGCGAAGCATCACAAAAGGTCGCGCTGGTGACCGGAGCCGCGCGCGGGATCGGGCTCGCGACCGCCAAACGATTCCTCGCCGACGGCTGGCGTGTCGCGTTGCTCGATATCGACGACGTAACGCTCAAGCGCACCTACGCCGCCTTATCCGGGTCGGACGCGGTTGTCGCGATTCATTGCGACGTTGCCGACGCCAAGGGCGTGGCCGGCGCGCTCGCCATGGTTGCGGAAAAATTCGGCCGGCTTGATGCGCTCGTCAACAATGCCGGCATTGCGATCTTCAAGCCAATCCTCGACGTCACTTATGAGGACTGGTCGCGCGTCTTGGCGGTCAATCTCACTGGGCCGTTTTTATGCACGCAAGCCGCGGCACCGCTGATGCGCGACAGCGGCGGCGGCGCCATCGTTAACATCACCTCCATATCGGGACTGCGCGCCTCGACGCTGCGCACCGCCTACGGCACAAGCAAAGCCGGGCTCGCGCACCTCACCCAGCAACAGGCCATCGAGCTCGCATCGCTCGGCATCCGGGTCAATGCCGTCGCGCCGGGGCCGGTCGATACGGCCATGGCCAAGGCCGTCCATACGCCGGAGATCCGCGCCGCCTATCACCACGCCATTCCGCTTAACCGCTATGGCCTCGAGCAAGAGCTCGCCGAAGCGATCTTCTTTCTGTGCAGCGATCGCGCAAGCTACATTACCGGGCAGACGCTTGCCGTCGACGGCGGCTTCGAGGCCACCGGCATCGGCCTACCGGCACTTCGCGAGGCGGGGCGCAACACTTAGGCTCTCTCGCGCCAAGCCGCGGTGGTCGTCGCGATGTCGGCAGCGCATCGTGGATGGCCGGGAGGGGTGTACGACCCGGCTACCGGGTATGATATTGTGACGACTGTGACCGGCGTAACACACCGATCAAACAACGCCGAGCAATCTCCCTTTTTCGTTGCGCGTTAGATTTGGCGCTAGCTCGGCAGACCGACGAGCGGGAAGAGATGTTCGAACAATTCGACCCGCGCACGCACAGCAGGATCGTCCGCGAGACGAACGGCGTCGCGCGGATGCTGTCGCATCCCGGTTATCACCTCGTCTCACGAGCCTCGACGCCCCAGCATGCGGCGAAGGCTTATCTGCGCCGCTATGGTCACTTGTTGGGATTGCGACAGCAGCACCTGAAAAATATGGCCAGTCCGGTCGCGCATCAGCTCACCGATGCCGGCGTCGAATATCGCTTTCTCGCCGAGAAGCGGCAGTCCGACATCACCGCCGTGGCCTATCACCAGACCTGTCTTGGCCTGCCGGTCTGGGAAGCAGGCTTTTCGGTCACGATGAAGCATGAACCGTTCCGCGTGATCGGGTCGCGGTCGACGCGGCATTCCGAGCTTTCGCTCAAGCCATCGCGTGCCGCCGAGCGATCGCACATGCTGCACAGCGAAACCTTGGCCGAGAGTCTCGGTCTCGCCGGCAGTGCGCGCTGCGGTGCGCCGCTGCATATCACCGATCAGCGCCTGATGATCTATCAGCACGATGCGGAAAGGCTAAAACATACGACGGCGCCGCCAAAACGTCTTGCCGCATTGCAGTCCGGCGCTCCGACACTGCCGCTGGCGCGGGTTCATAAGTCGATCCGCAACGGCCGCCATTACATTGTTCGTGCCGTCTATTTCAGTTTCGATCTCCCGCCGGTCAGACCGTTGCACTGGGTCGCGCTTATCGAGGCCGAAACGTCGTCGGTGCTGCTGCTGCGCCCGTTTGTCGACAACATCGTGGGTTGGGTGTTCAAGGCCGATCCGGCGACGCTGGGCGGCCCGCCGGCGGATGCCGGCAATGCGGCACTCAATCCGCTGCGAAGCGCGGTCCGCTTGCGGGGTCTCGCCGCGCCGGTGAAAGGCGCGCAGGCCTTGCGCGGCAGGCACGTGGTAATCTCTGACGTCCTCACACCGAAAGTGGCGCCGCCAACCATCCCGGTAGGCAAGAACTTCAGGTTCGACGCGCGAAGCAACAATTTCGCCGCTGTGAATGCCTATTACAATTGCGACAGGCTGTTCCGGCTGGTGGAGGATCTCGGCTTTCCTCTCGCCGATTATTTTCCCGGCACACAATTCCCGAGCCCGGTGGATCACCGCGGCCATTTCGACAAAAACTTTCCCGACGGCGATGAAATCAATGCGCACTGCGCCGGCAACGCCAGCGGCACCGGCATCGGCTACACGACCTTTTCGCTTGCCGACGTGCGCAATCTCAAACAGCCGATCGGTATCGCTTGCGATTGGCGGATCGTGCTTCACGAACTGCTCGGCCATGGCATTCTGTACAATCACATCGGCGCTCCGCGCTTCAAATTTGCCCATAGCGCTGGCGACAGCTTCGCCGCGATTATCAACGATCCCGACAACAAGGCGCGTGACCGCTACGACACATTCCCATGGCTTACCGGCATTGCTCCCACCGCACGCCGGCGTCACGACAGGGCGGTGGCTAAGGGCTGGGGCTGGGGCGGTGACATCGCGCGCCATCCCTTCGATAATGAAAAAGACCCGGGCGGCTACCACAACGAACAGATTCTTTCCTCGACGATGTTCCGATTCTATCGCGCAATTGGCGGTGACTCGAATAGTGTCGCCGCCAGGCGTTTTGCGGCGCGCATGACCTGTCGTCTCATGCTCGCCGGCATTCACACTTTCACACCGGCGACGAGCCCGATGAACGCCTTTCACTTCGCTAGCGCGCTCATGAAAGCGGACGTTGCGGATTGGCCAGCCGAGGGCATTTCGGGAGGCGCCTACCACAAGGTGATCCGTTGGGCATTCGAGAAGCAGGGCCTTTACCAGCCTCCCCGCACCCCAAGACCGAACAACAAGGATGGTGCGCCGCCGCTGGTCGACGTCTACATCGAAGACGGCCGGCATGGGGAATACGCATTTCAGCCGAATTACTGGAACTGCCAAGCGATCTGGAACCGGCGGCGAAACGACGGCGGCACCAGCCACGAACAACCGATCGCCGGCGTGACGAACTACGCTTATGTGAAAATCATAAATCGCGGATCGCAAAAGGCAGTGGAAGTCGTGGTGCGGGCTTTTCACACCGGGTCGGCAGCCAAGCATGTCTATCCGCGCGACTACCAGGCCATGAAGCCGGCGAAGCTTGCCGTGGCGAAGGTGCCGCCCAATTCGTCCGCCGAAATCGTGGTTGGTCCGTTCGCCTGGGTGCCGTCAGGCGCCGGCCGCTCCTATATGCTCATGACAGCTTCCGCCGCGGGCGATCCGAGCAATGTCGACAATTTCACCACGCGCAATTCGATCCCCGACTGGCGGCTGGTTCCAAACGACAACAATGTCGGCCAGCGTCGTGTTTCCGTCCTGACGAAATCGCGACGTCGCCCGCTCAATCGAACTGATCCGCCCTAACAAAAGCGGTTTGCTCAATTCGCGTTAAGCAAGCTTACGACAACTACTATCCAGCCTTCAACTTGTTGAATAAAGACTTTGTTTTCTGCCGGAGTATTTTTTTGATTTGCGGATGCGCTTTCGCGTGTTTCTTAATCTCTTTTTTGAGGATCTGACGCTTCTTCGCGCTCAGTCCCTTAAGTTCTTTTTCGCTGAAGACCGGTTCGAAAGCTGCCATAACATATCTCCTCAATTGTCACGATCACTCGATGCTGGAAATCGACATTTCCGCTCAATCGTTGCTCGGAATGCCTATCGCCGAAATGTGCCTTTGTGGTTGCGTCACCATGAGTTCGAGCACCTTGCGGTAATCTCGAAACAAACGGTCGATCGATTTGGTGCTGAAGAGATGCGGTTTGTAGATACACGACCCCGCCAACCCCTCACTACCTTCGCGCAGCACCAAGATAACATCGAAGTTTGAGTTCGTCATCAGCGGTTGTGGCATATTTGGATTAGCCTCCTCTAGGTGGAGTAACCGTCCCGAGCTTGCCACCGGCCGCAGTGCAGCATTATGCAATAAGATCATCACGCGGCAGAGCTCGGCCGGGTCCAAATCCTCCTCGCGCTCCAGCGCGCCGGCGAGGTCCTCAAAGGGCAGGTCCTCATTGGCATAAGCGGCGAGCGTCGTGATGCGGATTCGGCTAATCACTTCCCGCAATGTTGGGTCGCCGCCGAGATTGCTCCGGAGAATCACCGTATTGGCCAGCGGGCCGATAAGATCCTCGGTCCCCGCACGATTGCGATTGGCGACGTTCGTGGCGACCCGCAGATCATCTTCGCCGAGGTAATGGTGCAGCAGCGTCTTCAAGGCGGCGACGAGCGCCATGAATAGGGTGCCACCCTCACGAAGGCTGAACTCTCTGATGGCTTCGGTCAGCTGCTTCGACAGCGCTACTTCCCTCTGCGCATTATAGCGAGTATCGGAGGTCTGTCGCCGGCGGGTCGCGGCGAAACGCAGCGCCGGAAGCGGACCGCGAAGCTGTTCGCGCCAATAGTCGAGCTGCGCGACAATGTCTGGATGCGAGCGCCATTGCCGCTGCCAGCTTGCGAAATCGGCGTATTGAAGCGCAAGCGGCTCAAGTGGCGAGGCCCTCCCGCCAGCATAAGCTTCATAAAGGGTGACAAGTTCATCCACCAACACGCCGAGCGACCAGCCGTCGACAATAATCTGATGCATGGTGATCAGTAAGAGGTGCTCCGTGTCAGCAAATCGAAGCAGACGGACGCGAATGAGGGGGCCGCGCGCAAGGTCAAAGGAATGAAGCAATTCCTTCTCGATGATCCTATGGCCTGCGCTCTCCCTACTGGCCTTCGGCCGTTTCAGTAAGTCGTCGAGCGCCAAGGGCACCGACAGCTGCGGGGCGATGACCTGGACGTGCCGGGTGCCGACAACATCAAACGACGCGCGCAAAAGTTCATGGCGCCGCACGATTTCGTTGATGCTCTGCTCGATAAGGGGTGCCTCAACGGGCGACGTTATCCTCAGCGCATGCATGACGTTGTAAAAAGGCAGATCCTGGAATGCCTGGCTGAGCTTTGCCAGCCGTTCCTGAGCCGGCGAAGCAGGCACCGCGTTTTCGCGCGAGGTGCGGATAATTTCCGACCGCCGACCGGCACCGGCTTTTATGAGCGGTTCTAGATAGACCGCCATCTCTCCAACACTCGGCGCGTCGAACAGGCTGGCGACGTCAACCTGAATGTCCAGCATTTCTTGTATGCAGGTAAGAGCTTGTGCCGCCAGCAGAGAATCACCGCCCAAATCGAAGAAGTCGTCGTGAATGTTCACGCGTTCGCGCTGGAGGATCTGAGCCCAAATTCCGGCGAGGACGTTTTCGAGAGGCGTGCGCGGACCGACATGCGGGGCCTCGGCGCTGTTCGTGAGACCTAACTTCGCGGCCATGCCGACGCGCTGCACTTTGCCGGTCGGGCCTTTCGGCAGCTCTTTGAGAATGAGCAGCTGGCGCGGGACCTTAAACTCGGCGAGGCGCAAGGCGGCGAACTGACAAATCTGTTTCGGGGTCGCGTTGATATCCGGCCTGAGCACGACGGCGGCCGCGACGTCCTCGCCGAGGGTAGGGTGGGGCACCGCAAAGGTCACGGCCTCTGCGACAGCCGGGTGTTCGAGGAGCGCTTCGTCGACTTCTCGCGGGGCGATATTCTCGCCGCCTCGATTGATCATCTCCCGCGTGCGCCCGGATAAGATCAGGTAGCCGTCCGTATCGAAAAAACCCTGGTCGCCGGTCTTGAACCAAGCGCCTGCGAATGCAGCTTTTGTCGCCGCCGGATCGCCGTCGTAGCCCGGCATAACACTCGGACCCCGCACAACGACCTCGCCGGTCTGGCAGCGTGGCAGCGCAACACCGCTTTCATTGATAATGGCAACCTCTAATCCGACGGGTATACCGACAGAGCCGGGCTTGCGCTGGCGCGGAGGCAGCGGATTGCAGGCGATCGGGGCGGACGCGGTTTCGGTCATGCCGTAGAATTCGATCACCGAAGTGTCGAACGTCCGTTCGAGTTCGGCAAATACGCGAGGCGGCAGCGGCGCCGAGGCAGAGCGCACAAGACGCAGCCGGCAGTCCTCGATCCGCTCGAGGCCTTGGTGCGCTCGTTGGCGCGCACGCGCGAGAATGGCTTGGTGCATGGTCGGCACTGCCGAGTACCATGTCGGCCGGAAGGCGGTGAGCCAGCTGAAAAACTGATTGACGTCACAGCCTGGGGTGCAGACGACGCTGGCGCCTGCAGCGAGCGAGGTCAGCACCGTTGCGATCAGGCCATGGCCGTGAAAAAGCGGCAGCACATTCAAGCATCGATCGGATTCGCGCAGTGCCAATGCCGCGGCCGAGCTGTAGGCCGAACTACAGATATTGGCGTGCGTGAGCGGCACGATCTTCGGCCTAGACGTCGTACCAGATGTGAGCAACATGATCGCAGTGTCGCCGGGGCCGATCGCATCGCGCGACGGTTTAGCCGTCCGGTCCGCGCTGAGCGTGAACAGTCCAGCCGCCGTACCGGCCGCCGCGAGTTCGATAATCATAATGTCGGTCGCCAGCGCCACTCGGCGCGCCGGGCCATCGGCGCCGGCAGGCATGATCACTGCGCGAGGCCGCAGATCGGCAAAATACCGCTCCAACTCTTCCGCCGCATAGGCCGCGTTCACCACCGCGCAGGCGGCATTGGATGCCACACAGACGATGGCGACGGCCAATTCAGGACCGTTCGGCAGCATTACCGCTACGCGATCCTGGCCGTCTATTCCAAGCGCCCGCAAATTACGCCCTATTTTTTTGATATGCCGATGCAGGGCGCCATAGCTCAAAGGTGGGCGATCCAAAGCCAGCATCGCCGGAGCATTGGCAATACGCCTGCCGTGATGTTCGAGCAAATCAGGCAGACATAAGAATGGCGCAGAGACTTTTGGCTGTTTGGCAGTTTCGTCCAGCACGATGTTCAAACCTCACGCGGAGCGGCTGATGCTATTGGAGTTCGTGCTGTTTGAGCCAAAAGCTCATTTCCATCTCGCGGTACATCGCGGTCGCCGTGGTGAGATGTTCGCGGGCGGCTTCCGACTTCCCATCGCGCCGATGGTGCTGGCCCAGGCCGACATGACAATGGGCGACCAGCGGCCGCATGCCGTGCTTTTGCGCGAGCTTCAGCGACTCTTGGTAATGTCCGATGACGCTCACCGGATCGAAGCGGTCGGGATGGGCGGCAATGTCGCCGAGGAGGTGCCGGGCATGGGCCGCGAAGCCCGGCTGGCGCTGTGACGTTGCGACGGCGAGCTCCGCTAATCGTTGTGCATCGTCGAGCCGGTCCAGCAAGAGGCAGGCGCGACCTGCTGCCTGGTAGGCCCAGCCGCGATGACCGACGATCCCCCGCGCCGCCTGACGCTCGAGAAGATGCTCGGCTTCCGCCACGCGATGAAGCGCCTCGCTCTTTTCGCCGATCTGCGCCAGCGCCCAGGCCGACGAGGCAATCGCCCATGGCAGGTGTATACCGGCGTTTCCGGTGCGAACCATCTTGATCCAATGCTCGACCCGCGAAAGCGCTTTCACCCAATCGCCCCTGAGAAGAGGCGGCATGCTGGCGGCGAAATGGGCCCAGCCGATTGTAAACGCATGTTCTGTCGATTCGGCGATGCTGATCGCCTCGGTCTCGTAGGGGGCTGCCTCGGCAAATCTGCCGAGCTCGGCTAGGCTCATAATGAGACAAGCGCGATCGAATACCGATGGCGGTACGGTCATGCCCAGATATTCGGTGGTCCAATTGGCCGGCAGCGTCGCCAGAGCCTTACGCGCAAGTTCGACCACGAGCTCATATTCGCCGCGATAGCAATGGGCCTGCTCGATGCAGCTGGTCGCGACGACGCGAATCTTCATGTCGCCTAATCGTTCGGCAATTTCCAGGGCGCGTGCGCCGGTTGCGAGCGCCTCATCCAGATCGTCGAGCGTCGCTTGCACGGTGACCATGAACGCATAAACCAGCCCCAGCCGGCGATCGTCTTGCAATTGTTTGGCAAGAACCTCGGCATCACGGAGCTGCAGGAGCATCTCTTGGCCTTCGCCGAGCTGACGCAGTACCGGCCGCAGTTCGAAGCGAATCTCGAATGCCTGCTCGAACGTGTCGCGGCTCTGCGGGAGCGTCTTGAGGGTCGTCAGCGCCTCCTCGAATCGGGTCCGTGCATCGGCGAGCGCTGAGCGCGCGGCTGCCTTACCACCGGCCAGGCGAAGGTAGTGCACGGACTTTTCCCGCAATTCGCCGCGGACGGCATGATACGCGAGCCGCTCGGTGTGCTCACCGAGCCGCTCGGCATAGAGCTCCTCCATGACCTCGACGATTCGGGCATGAATGTCGCGGCGGCGATCTCGCAGCACGCCGTTATAGGTGACGTCGTGCGTGAGCGAATGGATGAAGGCGTATTGCGGATCGGGAAACAGCTGCGTGGCGTTGAGGAATTCAGCAGCCTGGACGTTGTCTAGCAGAGCGCGGACCTCATCTTCCTTTAGCCCGCTGATCGAGTGTAACAGCGCGAATGGGACGTCGTGCCCGATGACCGCCGCCTCCTGTAATAGACGCTTCTCGGGGGCGGGCAGGCCGTCGATGCGTGCGGCGAGCACGGCTTGGACCGTCGGGGGCACGTCCAAGCTTGAGAACGGGCGAGCAAGGCGGAATTGGCCGCGCGAACCTTCAAGGACACCGCTATCCACGAGCGAGCGCACGATCTCCTCGACGAAAAATGGATTGCCGCTGGCGCGATCTATGAGGAAGCTCTTCAACGTTTGCAGGCTTGGATCGGACCCCAGCAGGACTTGAAGGAGCTCAGCGAGGTTATCGCTGACGAGGGGATCCAAACGCAGCTGACGATAATTCTGCCGGTCCCTCCAGTCGTCATGGTATTCGGGGCGGCAAGTGACAATGAGAAGCATGCGCGCGTCTTGAGCGCGGACGACCAGTTCGTTCAATAAACCGAGAGAAAGCGAGTCGTACCAGTGAACGTCATCGAATATCGCGGCGACCGGCTGTAAACGATTTTCGCATAAGAACAGGCGGATAATTGCCTGATATGTGTAGTGACGATGCTGCAGAGGGTCCAACGATCGAAACGGATGCTCGTCTTCTAGCGCGTTGAGAAGATCGAGCACCGGCAGGATGGCGTCCTGCAATGAAGGATCGAGCGGCAGTATCTTGCGGGATACTTTTTCCCGGACCGCCTGCTTGGCGTCGTTGGTGTTGATTTTGAAATAGACCTTGAGCAGCTCGATGATCGGCAGATATGGCGTCGCATGGCCATAGGAGGCGGAATTGGATTTTAGGACAAGCCAGTCCGCGACATGATGTGAATGGACAAATTCATGCACCAAGCGCGACTTACCGACGCCCGCGGGCCCGACGATGGCAACCACCTGACCGTGGGCGTGGCTGGCAAGCTGCTGAGCGTTACGGAGCTCTTCCAATTCGGCTTCGCGGCCGACGAAGTGCGTCAGGCCGCGGACGGCGGCGGCCTGAAGCCGGGTTCGCGCCGCACCGGCGCCAACGACCTCGTAGATTTGGATCTCTTCGGCGAGACCTTTCACCGGCACGGGTCCGAGCGGTTTCGCGGCTATATAGCCTTCGGCGAAGTGGAACGTGTTGGCGGTCGCAAGAATGGAGCCTGGCTTGGCCATCTGTTCCATTCGTGACGCGAGGTGCACGGTCTGGCCGACGACGCTGTAGTCCATCTGCAGATCGGTTCCGATCCCAGAGATGATGATCTCGCCGGAGTTGAGTCCGACCCGGATCATGATTGGCGCGCCGTGGCTCCGCTGCACCTCGTCTGAAAATCGGGCAATATTCTCCTGCATTCTGAGCGCGGCGAAACACGCACGCACCGCGTGATCCTCATGAGCAAGCGGCGCGCCAAATAAGGCCATGATGCCATCGCCCATGACGCTATGGACGGTACCCTCGTAACGGTGGACCGCCTCGATCATCCGATCGACGACACTGTGAAGGATTGTCCGGGCATCCTCGATATCGCGCTCGACCAGCACTTCCATGGAGCCCTTGATATCGGCAAACAGCACCGTGATTTGCTTGCGTTCGCCCTCGAGCGTCGTCTTCACCGTAAGAATCTTGTCGACGAGGTGCTGAGGCGTATAGCTTCGCGGCGAGGAAAAGAGGGGATAGTCGGCGATCGGTTTAAGGGCCTGGCCGCATTGCGAGCAGAATTTGGCTTTGACCGCGACCTCGCTTCCGCAGTTTGCGCAAGCGCGCGTCAGCGGCGTGGCGCAGGAGGCGCAGCTAACCGCGTCCGCCGGATTTTCGTGCCCACAAGACTGGCATTTCATCTGAGCCTCCGGACATATACTAACCGGACGCATTGCCCAGCTAAAGGTGCGAAGTATGACCTTGGAGTTGCAACAAATAGCGGAAAAACAACATAGCGTCTTGCGCGAAGGAAGCGATCTTACCGCCGAACTCGAAGCTGTGGGAAAGCAGACCGGCGCAAATTCACCGGCGTTTTCGCCGCACCTCTGCCGGCGTGCTTGGTCCGCTAATTTCGTCGCAGCATTGCCGCGCGGCGTCATCCCGCGATGGCGCTTGGCGTATCGTTGTGTCGCGGGCGCTGCCAAGTTCGCCGCCAAATCGAAGTCGAAACTCTTCCGCAATCTGCATACTTTCAAAACTCCAGCGCGTGACGCCTTGGTCGCCGGGACTAATCGCCGGCCTCTGCATGCTCGCACTATAACAGTGCCAGGCCTTCATAGCGTCCAAGGCCGATGCAAAACCGCCCTCCGGCACCGGAATTTGCACCACGAAGCGAAAATGGCGCTCTGTGGCGCGATCCGTCATCTTTCGTTTTCGATACATGTTGGCCATGGCTGGCGCTCCAACGGCGATCTGTTGGCCATACCCAGGACTATGTCCAAGAGCATGCTATTGCTGTGTTACGGAAACTGCTGAAACGACGCGGACATTTCGCCAAAGTCTGGAATTGCGAAGAGCAAGGTGCTCGTTACCAGCAGGCCGATACTGCAGAATATTAAGACCGCAATCAGATCGGGGTTTGCGAGACTGGCGACGATTTGATCCGACGCGGTCGCCCATTGAGGAATGCGCGGATCGGTCGGGTCTATCAGGATCAGACGTTCGGATCGTATTGACGCATTCATGGCAACCTCCTGGGTGTCGTGTTGCCCCTCTCCAAGCGTCGGGGATTGGCGCGGGCCGAACGCGCGTGTCCCGCACTGACTTAGTAGTCTCTGGAGATGCCCAGACTGTGCCGCGTGTCACAGTGAACACACGCCCCGGGCTCGCACCCGGTGGGGCCTCGGACGCTCAAGCTCGCTCGAGCGAGTCATTTATCTGAAAAATGCTCACGATGCGGAGCGGCAATCTCAACTATGCCGATTTCACCAATTGCCGCAGGACCTCCGGCTTGAGGATGATCGTCCAGCGGTTCTTGAGTTCCAGAATGCCTTTGCGCTGCCAATCGCGCAGGCAGCGATTGACCTTCTCGCGCGATCCACCGACCATTTCCGCCAATTCGGTCTGGGACAGCGAGAGTTTCATCACCCCGCGGCCTTGCGGCTGATAGTGCAGCAGCGTCTTGGCGAGCCGCACCGGCAAATCGAAGAATGCGATATCGGACATGCGCTCATCGGAGCGGCGAATTCGCGCGCAGAGGATTTCCATCAGCTTCATGCACGCGGCAGGGTTGCGTTCCAGGAACGGCAACACATCTCGCCGCTCTAAGACCATGAGCTCGCAATTGGTCAGTGCCGTCGCATTGGCCGAGCGCGGCTTGCCGTCGAGGAGCGCAATTTCGCCGAACAACTCACCGGCGGGAAGGTCGGCGAGGATGATTTCTTTGCCCCTGACCGTCGGCAGCCAGATTCGGACGGTACCGACCACGATCGCCATCATGCTGTCGCCGTGGTCGTCGAGTCGGCAGATCGGGTCACCCGCGGCAAATTTACGCAATTGGGCGTAGGCCGAGATTTCGCGGCGCCCTTTATCGTTAAGTGCACTGAAGAGCGTGCATTTTTCTAGTGCTTTCAGGCCGTCACCGCTGCGCATGTGAAATGTCGCCGAATAAAAGAGTATTCGTTATCGCCTTAAGAATGCGAGAATAGGCCAAATGGTTTATTGGAACCAGCGGGAAACATCCGGATATCCATGCACTCTTCACGTTGAATTGGCAGAGGACGCAGCGTTTATTAGAGAACATCGACCGGCCGCTTGTCCGTAAATGCCAACCGCGCTTCAATGTCACACCATGAAAATCGACAATGCCGTCCCCTATATCGGCGCGCTTGTGACCGACCTCGACATCAAGCGCATGACCAACAGCGAATGGCAGACGCTCTATCAGACATGGCTCGACCGGCACGTCCTGATCGTACGCGGGCAGGAGCTGTCGAAAGCCGATTTTCTCGCCTATAGCCGCCGATTCGGACGGCTGAAGCCGCATATGGTCAAGCACACGCGCGATCCGGAGAACTCCGAGATCACGCTGATGGGCGTGACCAGCATGGCGAAGGATACGGCGGGCGAAAAGGTCATTCTCGATCGCGGGCAGGCCTGGCACACGGACAGTCCGTGGGACACCGAGATCTGCAAAGGCACGCAGCTTTATGGCATCGAGATACCGAGCTATGGCGGCGACACGCTGTTTGCCTCGATGCATGCGGCTTATGACGCGCTGCCGCATCGCTTGAAAAAGCGCATTGCGCTGCTCAAGGTCGAATTCCGCTATGGCGGGCGCGAGCGCAAATGGTTCGATTTGCTTGGCCCCGAAGATCAGGCGCGGCCGCCGGCGGTCCACGACATGGTGCGCGTCCACCCCGAGACCGGGCGAAAATCGCTTTACGTCAATCCGACCCATGTCATTGGCATTATCGGCATGGCGGAAGCCGAAGCCGACCGGCTTCTCGCCGAGCTCTACTGGTACATGTTGCAGCCCAATGCCGAATACCGTCACAAGTGGAAGGTCGGCGACATTGTTATCTGGGACAACCGCTGCACCGTGCATTCGGCCGCCGGAGGATATCCGTCGAACGAGCGGCGGGTCCATTGGCGCACGACGATCATGGAGTGAAGCGGCGAAACATCGCCGCTATTCGACGCTGCTATATAAGGCCCATGGTCTCGTCGAAGCTGAGAGCGCCGGCGCCGAAGCTCATCACGTAGAGAAACCCGCCTGTCATCACCAGGTTCTTGTAGAAATTGATCATGTTTTCTACGTCTCCAGCCGGCAGATGAATTCCGAAGGCGGTACCGAGGCAGAGCAGGGCGAGCACGGCCGCTGCCCACCGCGTCTTGAAGCCCACCAGAATGGCCAAACCACCAAGCAGATGGATCGCGACCGAGACCCAAATCGCCACGCCCGGAACCGGCACGTTGAGGCTAGCGAAATACTCTATCGTCCCGCTCGGATCGCGCAGTTGCAGGACGCCGTCCCAGATGAACAGGCCGCACATCAACAAACGTGCGACCGGAAGTAAGTACTTGCTATTCGGCATCGTGCATCTCCCCCAATTTCATCGGGCTGGCTCTGCGTGTGAGTGCCATGCGAGTGCCCTGTGAGCGCCATGGGCCTTCCGCGCTGATTGAAAGAATCGGTACGCCGCATCTCATAAGACCGATTACCTGCCGGAAATAAGTTGCCCGGTTTCGTGACTTTTCCACGAAACCGCAGGCCCGTCACGGCGTTATCCTCTTAGCATCTTATGAAGCTCGCAGAGAGGAGCGCGTCATGCATATAACAAAGGGAATTTTGGCAAAGACCCTCCTCGCGCTTGGCTTTGTCGGCGCGATGGCGATCGGCGGCGCCGGTCCGTTGAAGGCGCAAGGATTCTCTATCGATGTGCCGGGGGTGCACGTTCACGTCGGCGGGCACCGGCACTATTGGGGCCCACGCTATTACGATTATGCGCCCGGCTACTCTGACTATCGCGATTGCCCGCGCGGTTTCACCGTCCAGGACGGTGTCTGCAAGCCCTATCGCGGTTACTGAGTTTCAATTGAACCGCGCGCGTGCCGGACACGTGCGGGCCGGCAGAGTAGGGAGTTGACGATGAAGCGATTGAGCATTGCGATCGTCACGGCGCTTGGCTTCGCGCTTTCGGGCCCAGCGCACGCCGACTACGCGCTTGTCCAATTAAATGACGGCTGGTGCAAGATCTGGTGGGACGGAGGTGCTGCCCCAGGCGCTGCCCCATGGGGCACTGGATGGACAAAAATTGCGATTGGACTTCCTGATTGGCTTACAGCGTCGGCGGCGCTCAGCACGGCTCGTTCACAAGGAGAGTGTCGGTAGCCGAAGGCGATGTTCAGAGGGCGATGTTCACCTGGCGCAGCACTTATGTCGGCAAGAGCCGTTGCGGCAGCGAGCGGGGCAGGCGCTTGTCAGCCGATGGCAATCCAAAAGCTTGGAATGCCGGTGTATCTGAAATCCGCCCTCTTCGATTGTTGAGGGAATTTCCATCAGACCCCCATTACCGTCATTGCCCAGAACGACCACTTTGGACGGCGTCCATCCGGTGTGGGGAATCTCGCCGAAAGAGGCCTTAACTCTCAAGGGCACAGCCTCTAAAGCCGCAACCTTGGCCTCCAGCGTGGCGACCTGCGTCGTCAGCGCCTCAAGTTGCGATGCAAGATGAGATATAAGCGTCGTGACACCTTGTGGCGCAGCTATCGTTGCCGCCTCGGCGCGCTGCTGAGGCATGTTTTTCCATGTTTCAAAAACGTCGGCTGGTGAAGTTGCAATTGCAAGGTTGTGCGCAAGATCGAAAGCCGCCTTGGCGTTTGCGCGCATCATCGCGATCAGCTGGCGATTGAAGTCGCGAAAAGTGTCAATCGACGCGGAAATGTTTCGCTCGACTTGGAACAGCGTTTCTTGCGCGGCCGCCTGGCTCTCGCTCACGCTGTCGCCGGCGAATTTCGTTTCTTGGTCTGAGAGGTCGGCTTCGGCCATCTGCTACTCCTGCATTGCGGAGGGGTGTCCGCCAAATATCGCGTATTTCTCAATTTTATCAACGGCATTCGATTGTTCGTGGCTGTCAGCAAACGAACCGCAGCCGGACCTCCAATAACGGTCACCAAGGCGATTTACCGTCGCGTCCTGGCGCCGAGATACCTCGCATTCGAACCGTTCCACGGACGGCGAGATACTGGACCCAAGTTCAACGCGATGATCGCCTGGTTTCTGGGCTTGGATCCTTCGTCACAGATGGGCTGTTTTTGCTACTTTTGAATGGACAGATCTCGACTAGCCTTGCCCACCGGTTCGTGCAAAAATTCGACCGTTGAGGGACCTCATCTTGCAGATATTGCAAAAGCAGGTCGAACATCGGCTGTCCGCGTTCGTCGAACCGACGAGGCGATGGGCTAGCGCAATCGGACTCGCCGCGGCGCTGGGCGTTGCCTATTTCCTGTCGGCGCGGCTGAGCCTTGCGCTGCTGACCAAACCCGATGGGGTAGCTGTATTCTGGCCCGCCGCCGGTGTCGCAGCCGGCGTCTTGATTGCCTTTGGACCCGGCGCGCGATGGCCGGTGGCTGCCGGCGCAATGGCTGCGACCATTTTGGCCAATCTCTTAGGCGATCGGACTATCTGGAGCGCCATCGTCTTCGCCTTCTGCAACGCCGGCGAAGCCTTGCTGACGGCGGCGCTGATCGAATTCTACTTCGGTTCGTCGTTCAGCCTTGGCCGGCTACGCCATGTGCTGGGGCTACTTGCAGCGGCGATCTTCGGCGCTGCGGTATCGGGAATCGGCGGAACGGCGGGCTATGTGTTGTTCCACAGTTCAGACGCGTCTCCACTGACGATTTGGCATCATTGGTTCACTTCCGACGCTCTGGGAATCATCACAGTTGCGCCGTTGCTGATCGGAATAGGCTCCGCGGCGCGAGATCCACCGCCGCGCAGGGAATTCTTCGAAGGCAGTGTGGCGCTTGTAATCCTCGCCGCGATGAGCGGGCTTATCATTTTCCTGCCGCGGGAGCCCTGGGCGAGCGTCGTCTCCATTGCAATGCTGTTTCCGTTACTGTTGTGGCTTGCGGCGCGTTGCCGCCCGGTTTTTTCCGCTGCAGCCTCGTTCATCGTCGCCTTGACGATTGTTTGGACGACGACCTTCGGCATTGGCACTTTCGGCGACTCGAGTTTGCCAACCACCCAACGTCTGCTTGCGGCGCAAGCTTGCATATTGGCGGTGTCGCTGTGCTCACTTGTACTCGCTGCGCTTTTTTCCGAACGGCGACAGCACCAGCTCGCGCTCAAAGAGAGCGAGGCACGGACGCCGGAACTGAAGCTTCTCTATGAAACCGCGCCCATCGGTCTTGCGTTTCTCACTCCGGATTGCCGGTATCTGCAGATCAACCGGCATTTGACGGAAATCTGCGGGATTTCAGTCGCCGATCATATTGGCCGATCGGTGCGAGATACGGTGCCGCAAGTTGCCGACCAAGTCGAAAATGTAGTTCAGACGATCTTGCGCACCGGAAACTCGATTACGGGCATTGAAGTCAATGGCCAACGGCCGGACGGCGGAAACGCAGAACGCGTGTGGGTTACCAACTGGCACCCTCTCAAAGCTACCGATGGCGCCATCCTCGGTGTCAATGTGGTGGCCGAGGAAATCACCGAGCGTAAACGGGCGGAGGCGGCCCTTGCTGCGAGCGAGACCAGATTCCGCGAACTCGCCGACAATATGAGCCAATTTGCCTGGACCGCGGACGCGCAGGGCTCGACCTATTGGTACAACAAGCGTTGGCACGACTATGCCGGAACGACATTGGAGGAAATGTGCGGTTGGGGCTGGCAGAAAGTGCACCACCCCGACCATGTCGACCGCGTCGTCAATCGGATACGTCAAAGCTTTGCGGCCGGCTCGCCCTGGGAAGATACTTTTCCGCTTCGTGGCAAGGACGGCACTTACCGCTGGTTTCTGTCTCGCGCGCTGCCTATCCGCAACGAGGCCGGTGATCTTGTTCGTTGGTTCGGTACGCTCACGGATGTGAATGAGCAGATCGAGGCCGAGAAGGCGCTCCGAATCTTAAACGAAACGCTGGAGCAGCGCGTCGAAACGGAGGCGCAGGAACGGGCGCGAATCTGGAACGTATCGCAGGATCTTCTTGTGGTCGCCGACATGGCGGGCCGGTCTGTCGCGGTCAATCCGGCTTGGCGTGCCACGCTCGGCTGGTCAGAAGGCGATCTCCTCAACAAGACGTTCGAATGGCTGGTTCATCCCGACGATCTCGCAAAAACGCGGGCGCAGCAGACTCGCGTCGCCAACGGCCGCAATACGCTGCATTTTGAAAATCGTCTCCGGGACAAGCACGGCTCGTACCGCTGGCTGTCGTGGAAAGCGGTCGCCGAGAAAGGCAATATCTATGGTGTTGCGCGGGACATTACCGATCTCAAGAATACGGCGGATCAATTGCGAATTTCGCGCCGCGAGCTCGCCGAAATAAGCCGGCACACGATGATGGGAGCGATGACCGCCTCGATCGCGCACGAGGTTAACCAGCCGCTGGCCGCGCTGGTCACGAACGCCAGTGCCGGCCTGCGCTGGCTCGACAGGCCGGAACCCGATGTCGACGAGGTCCGTGCGCTTTTAAAGCGTATCGTCGATGACGGACATCGGGCCAGCGCGGTGATTGCCGGCATCCGCTCGATGTTCCGCAAGGATGACGGCGAGCGGAAGCCCTTGAACGTGAACGACCTCATCGGCGAGGTGCTCGCGGTCGTTCGTGGCGAACTGGAAAGCCATCAGGTATCGTTGCAAACCGAATTACACAATGGTCTGCCGCTCGTATTGGCCGAGCAGACGCAATTGCAGCAAGTGATCCTCAACCTGATCATGAACGCCGTCGACGCGACCGGTTCCATCACCGATCGGGATCGCGTCGTGATCGTGAGATCGGAGATGGATGGATCCGATCACGCGCTGATCATTGTGGAAGACTCAGGCACCGGGATCGACCCAAACCACATGAGCCGCATTTTCGAGCCGTTCTTTACGACCAAAGCGCACGGCATGGGAATGGGACTGTCGATTTGTCATTCCATCATTGAGGTTCACGGCGGCCAACTTCAGGTCTCACCGCGAAATCCCTACGGAACGGTCTTTTGTGCCAAGCTGCCGATTATTGCTTCCGTAAATGCTCACGACGATTGAGCGTTGTACTCTTGTCCATGTCTCGCCATGGAAAACGCTCTAGCGTTGGACGCTTCGACCATTGTGGTTCGCCAACGCCACATCGATGCATGCAATCAAGCGGTCCTCGTTAAATGGCTTGGGCAAATATCCGATCGCGCCTCGCCTCAGTACGCGTCCCTGCAGTCTTTCGTCGGGAAAACCGGTCACGAATATCACCGGCATGCGATAACCATCGGCGATCAGACGGTCCTGCAACTCCACGCCGTTCAAGCCTGGCATCTGGACATCGGTGATCAGGCAGACCGTGGCTTTCAGATCGGGGGATTCGAGGAATTCCTCAGCCGAACCGAATGTCATGGCCTTATAGCCGAGAGATCGGACAAGCGACTTTGTGGCTTCCCTGACGGATGCATCGTCGTCAACGATCGAGATCACGGGCACCTTTTGCAATTTCTAGTCCTTGGATCCCGCTGGATTACGCTCGGTGAGAATAGAGTGCTTGGCGCATTGCAACAAGTGTACGATACGGATATTCCCGGAATCATAAGGTGCCGAGCCTACTATACTTAGGTTTAGATTTTACAGGCCGCGTCCCGAGAATTCCGGGTCCCTATCAACAATCAACGAATGTCGGCGATAAATGAAGTTCAACGAATTTCAATTCCGGAGCGGGTGGTCAATTGCGTCGGCTGGCCGGCCTTGACGACCGTCACATTGCTCTCCGCGCGCGTCACCCCGATTTCGCGGTTATCGATCTTTGCACTGAAGCCGACAACCACAACCACGATCGCTGCGACCATCGCCAAGGCGGCAATCTTGATGTGGGTGTGTCGGTCAGCAGTCGCCATCGAGTGGTTCATTGCAGCTCTCCCAAGTCTCAGCCGTCTCTGCGGTGCCAATATTTGGGATCCCTACGATCCTCATCGGCGTTAGTTGTTATTTAGACCGCGCCGAGCCGGGGGCTCCACTGCACGTTAGGACGATTTCTTGGTGTGAATGGGTAGGATTGACTATACCAAGGTTTAGGCCGAGTTCATGCGCCGAATCCCCAGCGCGTCGGCCATTCGCACGAGGTCAGCCAGCGACCGCGCGCCCATCTTCTTCATGACATTGCCGCGGTGCACTTTTACGGTGATTTCGCTGACGCCGAGCTCAGCCGCGATCTGTTTGTTCATCAGACCGGACGTGACGTAGCCGATCACTTCCTGCTCGCGCGGGGTCAAGGCCTCGAAATTCATTCGAAGTTGACGTTCCGTCGCATCCCGGGCGCGCCGCGTGTGGTCACGCTCGAGCGCAATCTGAACCGCGTCGAGAAGATCTTGGTCGCGGAAGGGCTTAGTCAGAAACTCCACCGCGCCGGCCTTCATAGCCCGCACGGTCATCGGGATATCGCCGTGACCGGTGACGAAAATGATCGGAATGTGGATGTTCGCCTTGGCCAGCTCGGATTGAAAGTCGAGCCCGCTGAGTCCAGGCAACCGCACGTCGAGGACGAGGCAGGCGGGGTCCGCGGGCAGCTTGATCTTCAAAAAATCCGCGCCCGATCCGAACACCTCAACCCGAAGACCGACGGAACGCAAGAGGCTTTTGAGCGCCTCGCGCAAGGACGCGTCGTCATCGACCACAAAGACGGTCGATTGTGGCCCGGGCTGCTCCTTCATGACCACGCCTCCCGATCTACCCGCCGCCGCTGCGATTCCACATTCTGACCGCTTTCTCTCGCAACGGCAAAAACGCGCAATATTCTTGCAAAAACCGGCCTTATTGGCGAGCCGGAAAACCCGGTCACGGCGCCGCACTGCGCGATGTCGGCCGATTCCTCCCCGCGGAGTTGGCTATCGCCTGCGGCGAAAAGGACCGGACTTCTAAACTTTCGTATCGGCTTTCCGATCTCTTCCGATAGGGCCCTTTTACATTCGTACAATAGAGCGTTGGTTTCCATCTTCTTAACCTAGATCCCAATTAGGAAATGGGACGGGGAGACGGAGATGCAAAGCGTAAAAGCGCTATCGGGGACCTTTGCGCATCGGCCGCTGCTGGCGGCAAAGTACAGCGACGATTGCGAACTGCTCGACCGTATCGCTGCCGATGACAAATTAGCGATGCGGGTCTTATTCGCACGGCACAATGTGGTCGTCCATCGCTTTGTCTGGCGCATCGTGGGCGATGGCGCTCTGGCAGAAGATATCGTCAACGAAGTTTTCGTCGATGTCTGGCGCAGCGCCGGTCGGTTCGATGGCAATAGCAAGGTGTCGACCTGGATCTTAGGTATTGCGCGCTTTAAGGCGCTTTCGGCGCTGCGTCGGCGCAAGGACGACGCACTCGATGACGCCGCGGCGGAAGCAATCCCTGATATCGCCGACGATCCGGAAGTCGCCGCGCAGAAGATAGACCGCGGCGCCATCCTACGCGAGTGCATGAGCCACCTGTCGCGTGCTCATCGCGAGATCATCGACCTCGTTTACTACCACGATAGGTCCATCGACGAAGCCGCTGAGATCGTCGGCGTCCCGAGCAATACCGTGAAGACGCGCATGTTTCACGCGCGCAAACGGATGTCGGACCTGCTGCGGAAAGCCGGCGTTGATCGAACCTATCAATAACAACCGACATCAGCACATCAACACATCGATACGGTGGAGGGGAGTCGTCATGTCAAATATCAATCGCCTGATCCGAAATGCAGGAACAGCTTTGGTTCTCGCCGGAGCTGCGCTCTGGACCACAACTGCGCAATCGCAGGTGCTGGCCTTGTCAATGGATCGAAATTCCGGGTCGACATCGATCGTTTTACCGGCACATAGCATGTCGGACGATGCTGGTATCGGTGACGAAACTCCGGCTCGCCTGCGCCGGCAGGTGGTCAACTATCCGACCGCGGAACCATCCGGCACGGTGATCGTCGACACCCCGAACACCTATCTTTATTTCGTGCTCGGCGGCGGCAAGGCGCTGCGTTATGGCATCGGCGTCGGCCGCGAAGGCTTCACCTGGTCCGGTGTGAAGTCGATCGAACGTATGTCGGAGTGGCCGGACTGGTTTCCGCCGGCGGACATGTTGCACCGGCAGCCGTATCTGCCGCGCTTCATGGCGGGCGGCCCGGGCAATCCGCTTGGCGCGCGCGCGATGTATCTCGGTGGCACGGTGTACCGCATTCACGGCACCAACGCCCCCGACACGATCGGCAAGCAAGTATCGAGCGGATGCATCCGCATGGTGAACGATGACGTGATTGACCTGTATGGCCGCGTCCACGTTGGCACCAAGGTTGTCGTGCTGCCCATGGAGCACGCTCACATTGCGCAGGCGCAGCGGCTCATCCTGTTCCCGACGCGCACGACATCCAACTAGGCAACGCAAGGGGAGGTCGATATGATCAAGAAAATTATGGCCGTCATTGCCGCATCAGGCTGCGCCGGAGTCATAGTCACTCTTACGCCCAGGCTCGCCCCTGAGACCGCAGCACGCGCGTCATCGCCAGCCGATCGAAGCGTGTCGGTTGTTGCCAACGTCAACACGCCGATGGAAGCGACTGCGCCGAATGCTGCCGACATCGGCAAAGCCGTGGAGCCGAATATTCACAACGGCAGCGGCATTGACACAAGTACATGTGTGCAAACCTGGCCCTATTACGGGCGGTCCTGTCTTCTCGGCGGCAACCAAACAGCCGGCAATGTTCGCTTCGTGCGGGTCATTGCCATGGATGGCCCCACCGTGCCGCCGACGCGGGAAGGCAGGGGCAAATCCCAGCCGCGAACGCGGTGAAGTCCATGCGCCGTAACCCAACATTCGGTCTTAAGGAAACGCTTGGAGCAGTCGTTCTAAGCTGCTTCATCGCCGGCGGCGTGAGCGCAACGACCGCACCCGCAATCGTCAAAATCGGCGAAACCGGTGCGACCTCCGTTGATCGGACCAGCAAGGGCAATCGCCTGCCATCAGCATCGCTCGATCGACAACGTCCGAATAATTCCGGCGCAATCCCGGCGTCGACAATGCGTGTACCGCTTGGATGCGACGCCGCATTCAGCCCGATCGCCGATCCGGCGCATTCGGGTGTCTTCAAGCGCTGCGTCGCCTGAATTTCTCGGCCTGAGCAGTTCCGCGTAATTCCCAATTACAAGGCAATTGTATGATGATGCCGGCTTCTAAACCTTCGTACTAATTCATCCAACCTATATACAGTAGATTGATTAGTTTCGCGCTCATATGGTGTTGATGTCAGGCTGACCGAGCGACCCCCATCCCCCGACACCCCCCGTCGCTCTGCCAACTAGCCTGAATTGATGCATCATCTTGGAACCCCAAGCAGCCAGCTCTGCTTGGGGTTCTTTTTTTATCCAACTCGGATATTGGACAGACTGATCATGAGCGCTAGCCGCGTCCGGGTATCGACGAACGATCTCCCTTGCCGAGATTTTTTTCGCCTTGCTATACGGACGGAATGGAGGCTTTCCCGCTTTCATATGTATGACGGCTTATGCGTGAAAGCGGCCGCTTCGGTCGTCGGAGGCTGGGTCCGCTAGGCCAATCAGCAACATCAGTGAGTTGGCGGAAAGGGTATCCGCCTACGGCGGATTATATATCATATATTTCAACCACTTATTATTGGCTATTCGTCACACCCACATATCGTCCCACAGGGATTTTCTGTTCCCTGGACGCGTGTTCTAGCGATACGCATTGAACAGGGTAGGGCGCTCTAAAGCGCGACCGATGTACGGTTGTCAAAGATAGGAGTTTCAAAATCACCATCAAAAGTGAACGCCCAACAATGTCCGCTTTAGGCCAAAATCGGACCCTGCATCGCAATAAACGACGCTCATATATTAAATTATTCGATCACGTTGTCGCTGCGTCACTGCGGGGCCGCCGACGGCGAAGTACCCAGTTCGGATAACCTTTTCGCAGTCTCAGTGACCATGTCTATTCGTCGTTGCAGCTTATCTTGCAGATCGGGGATGTTCACTTTGTCCGTGACGCGATAAGCGTTGCCGACGCGTTCCACATAGCCGTGCTTCACCAACTCTTGCAGACGCCTCAGTACCGCCACCCGCGGCAGCTTTAGCGCGTGCGCAATTTGGCTTGCGCGAACTGGCGAACATGTGACTGTGCGCAGAAATACGTAAATGCCGATGGTTCGATAGGCCAAACTTTCGCTATGGGCCGCAAACTCCGCGCCATAGTCGTCCGTTATAGTCCGCAAAAGGCCAAGATACAGACGACATATGAGCATCCGCTCGCGCGCCTGCGCAATACGGGGCGGCGGTTTGCCTTCGGCGACCAAGACAAAATCCGAACCCTCCCAAGCGAGCGCGTCATTTTGCGCTTCGTTTGGCGACCACGATGCTTGATTATCGTTCTGAACTGACATGGACCTTGCGCTCCTGCTCCGGCCCCAAACCCCATTCTACGCCCGCCGATCCACTAGCGCTACGTTGCTCCTGCGGCCGCAGATCACGTGGCTGCGAGGGTGAACGATATCGAAATTACTCTTGTTCTGATTCCTTACGTGCTTTGTGGTCCGCGAGCCGGTCCCACTGTGCGGCCATTCTCAGCAGCGTCTCTCGTTCAAGAGTGTCGCGGGCTTCTCGGGCGTGGCAACGGCATTCCTGCGCATTTTTGCGGTACTGTTCAGACGTTGGCATGGCTGACGTGAGTACGAATTTGGAGTTGCCTATTCTCGTCATAGGCGCGAATAACCTTGTCCCAAGTGTCGGCTATCAAAAATAGTTGCCTTGCAACATCCGGATCTGTCTCGGCAATGGCGGCGCGCCGACATTCGGCGGCATCTCGTTTTGAATTCGGAAATGTTATGCATTTCTTTCCACAGTCTTTGGAGCTTAGAGTTCGCTCCTGGTTGCCGATCAGCCTGCGCCCATCGCAATCAAATAGCGAATCCTTTAAGTGGACACGCTCACGCCGAAGCGACGTAGGATGACGTATGACCCTTCGAGAAGACACGCTGCTTCCGGTAGTCGGGGTCTATTGGATTGATGAAGGGGATTATCCGGCGCTTCGGGCAATTTTCGATGACAGCAACAAGATGCCGTTCATGTGGAAAGAATGGCTGAAAATGGCCGAAGAAATGGAGCGAGGGCTTCAGTCCTACGGGCACGTCGTCATGCGCGTTCGCATCGATCCGCACATGTTTTCAGATTGGTGCGCCGTCCAGGGCTTGAAATCGAGCCGTGAAGCACGAAAGAGGTTTGTTGCTGCAGCCGTTAAAGATAGATACGGCGATCAAAGCTAATCATTCTCGGACTGCGTTCCCTGCAAAAAAATAGCCCCGGCATTCTCGCCAAAGCTAAGCCATCGAGCAGTGAGCGGCCACCTTGAGCCGGCGCGTGTGTCGAAGGAGATAAGGTCGCACCAGTACTGAAGGTTGAACAAAACTTATCTGAGTCGTTGTGTTCGCACTGAATTATTTCTTCGATTTCACATTGCGCACAACAACGTTGTCGCCCGACGGCCTTTAGGCGAGGAACTTCTGATCACTGCGCGTTCATTTTCATGATGGTTTTGCGGATCGCTCCAGTTGCATCCATCTCTCGGGTCACCAGCTTGTAAGCGATGTAGTACTTGTAGACGTTGCTCACATACTGGACGGTTTCACGTCCGACAATCGCCGCCGCCCCATTTTCCACGTTGCCGAACCACACATCGCGATCAAGTCCCATCGCCTGCGCCTTATCTCGGAACCTCTGGAGTCCGGTTGGTCCGGCGTTATAGGCGGCAAACGCAAACAGCGTCCGGTTCTTGTCGTCGAGATTTGGCTCATTGATGTATTTGGTGATGAGGAAGCGCAAATACTTGTTACCGGCCTCGATGTTGCGTTCCGCACTTTTCTCAATTCCTTCAATTGCAATATCCGGTTCACGCGCCGAACTTGGCTTCATCTGCATGATGCCGACAGCACCCGACTTGCTGCGCTCCGCCTGCTTGAGAGCTGATTCCTGATAGCCCTGCGCCGTGATCATCAGGTAGTCAAAGCCATATTGGTCGCCGTAGCGCCGAAAGTATCCGACGAGTTCGTTAAATCGTTGCATATCCTCAGGCGCATATGCGCGTCGAACCATTTTATCGTCGCTGTAATAGCGTTTACGCAACCAGCTTGCGAAGCCGTACTGCACAGTCTTCTCCTTGAGAAAACTATCGAGCTTGGCCTTGAGCAACGGACTATTTTTCCGAATTGCAGCCGCTATCGCGCCGTCATCATTGATGACGATGTCAGGGCGTATCTTGATAGACTTGAAAACTCGGGCCCAGATTTGCGCAACATGATCGTCAACGACCGTCAGGGGCAGTATCCCAGCGTTGACCATTTCGAGAATGTCTTCATCCTCCAAGTTCTCGTCGGCAGCGGTCAGCTTGATCGGTTTGAGCTTCTGTGATTTGAATTTTTCGTTGATCGCGAGCAGATGTTGGTAATAGCTGCTGGTTTTCCGGATATAGAGTTCCTTGCCGGAAAGGTCTTCAAGCTTTCCAATTTCTGGCGCGGACGGACTGCTCACCAATATTTCGTGAACGTCTTTCACGCCCGAAATTGTGAAATCCACTTTTTGCAGGCGATCCGGCGTGATTGTCAGGTTGGCGGCAACAATGTCGCCGCGACCGTCGTTCAGGGCTGTCAGAAGCTGCTCGCGGGGCGTCGGCACGAACGCAATTCGTATGCGCTCAAGCTCTGATTTTATGCCCTTGTTGAGCCATTTATCAAGCTCGTCGCCCCATTCGGCTGCAGTGCCTAGCTGCTCGCCTTTGTCGATGAAGAAGATCGTCTTGCTGTAGGGAACGATGATGCGGATCATCCGCCGTTTCTGCATTTCATCGAAATCGCCGACCCAAGTCCGGTACTCGGGCAGAGCGGTTTTCCCGTCTTCTGCATCGGCCCGTGGCGGCACAAAAATCCAACCGAACCCAACAGCAAGCACAACGGCAAAAAAGGATAGTGATCGAAATTGAGCTACCATGGCCGCCCCCGCACCCGGAAAAAGTCTAGCCCATTGTAATGTCCGTCTTGTGTAAACACAGCCCCTACGTCGCCTTTGGGTCATAAGCTGACGCGGCGCGGGCCAATAGCGGACATCAGTAAGCCTCCGCATTGTTCAGGCGATGTCGCCAAGATGGATGCCAATGTGGCTTGCGGGGAAGCGCGGAAATAGCGAATATTTCCTTGGCAGAGGGTTTGTCGAGGAGATGAAGCTATGATGAAGAGCCTCATAGTAATCGGCGTCGCGGTGCTGCTTTCCGCAACCGTTGCAATGGCGCAGCAACGGGGGCAGGTGGGAGCTTGTGCAGCCGATATCAAGGCGAAGTGTGCCGGAGTTCAACCCGGCGAGGGTCGCCTCAGCGCCTGCGTCAAAGAACACCTCACGGAATTTTCCGAACCGTGCCAGGCCAGGTTGGCCAAGATTGCCGCCGTAGGCAAAGCGTGCAAGGAGGATGTAACGAAAAGCTGCGCTGGCAAGAGCGGCGTCCGGGGCGTTGTCGCTTGCATGAAGGGGGTTCTTGGCAACCTCAGCGACCCATGCAAGGACGCGCTCGCCGACGCGGTAGGCCGAAAATAGAGAAAACCGGCGATTTTGGCTTGAGCACCTAACGTTGTCGCGGCCGAAATCAAGACGTTGATTGAGGTGCAGCCTACACCGCCGCGATATTAGCTCCTTTGAGCATTGCTGGCTGCGCTGACATTGGCGAGGGTAGGGCCCGCTCCGCCGGTCGTTACCAAGGCCATTGCTATACAAATGCGAGAAGGGCCGGGTTGAAAAGCCGGCCCTTTCTTTTTGGAACGTGCTGCAGCGCACACCGGCCTTGCCGCACTTACCGTGCTGGGGATAGCGGAGGTGGCTGAAACGAGCCAAAATGATTCTCCTGTCTTCCCACAGACAGGGAAATCGTCCCAATCGATAGGGACTTCATTTCGATCTGGAGAACGCTGATGCGCAAGCTGGTTTTTGGTTTAATACTTGCAACTTCACTCGTACCGAGTGCTGGTCACGCCCAAGTGACGCTCAACATGACGCAGGTAACCTGCGCGAATTATCTCGCCATGTCGCCAAGCCAGGCCCGTGTCTTCTCCGCCTGGATGAGCGGTTGGTTCAACCAGAGATTTGGGTACGTCACGGTTGGTTTCGACGACTTCGCTAGAAACGTAGCCAGTGTCAGCCAATGGTGCTCCGGCAACCCACAGGCGACAATTATGGCGGCCTTGGAGCGCTCCACTCTGCAACCAGCCCCGGCGGGCCAGATCAAAGTCGATATGTCTCTGATCACCTGCAAACAATATTCAACTTCAGATGCCCAGCGGCAGGAAATGATCGCCTATTGGATGAGCGGTTACTTCCGGGCGTCGAGGAACGAGCCCATATTCGACTTCCAGCGCTTTGCCAACAATAAGAGGGCCGTCGGCAACTACTGCAAGAAAAATGGGGGCGAGACGGTTATGAGCGCTATTCAGAAACGCGCCCGGTGAGTGCGCTGTTCCCATCGCAAGGACTTGGGATTTACAGTCTTACCGACCGTGCTGGCCCCATTGACGAGGCGATCGATAGCGCTACTCTTTTGCAGCGCAATTCCCGACTGCCATGATCATTCGCAACCCTGAAAAGAATTTCAAAGAGTTATGGAAGACCTTCCATAACAGGTATCCATTTTTCAAAGTGAGGAATGTCGATTGGAAAAAACAGTATGACACCTACAGACCAAAAGTCACAAGGAAAACCAGCGATGATGAGCTATTCGATATTTTCTGCCGAATGCTCGCCCCGTTGAATGACGGGCATGTCGAGCTGATAGCCAAAGCAAGTGGCGATCGGAAGAAACGATACTTCAACCCAGAGACAAAGCCCAGATTTTGGCAGGAATTCACGAGCCGCGAGATCAAGCAGCTCTTCAAAACGACCGAGAGGAACTCTTGTCGCCAATGGTTATGGGCGGCCTACAAAGACTCAGGCCTGGATGCTTCACTATTGCAGGTCACCGGCATTTGGTTACATCCGGATCCTCGAACTCGAAGGCGTAAAAAAGCGGAGCTTGACTGCCGCGCTGGACGAGATTGCCGGTGACTTCGAGGACTTGGATGGCGTAATCATCGATATCCGTAACAACCCCGGCGGGGACGATAGCACTGCAATTACCATCATCAATCGGTTTTGCGATCTCAAGCGAGTCGCCTTCCGTAGGAAGACAAAGATTGGCCCAGGCGAAGATGAATTTACAGGCCTGAAGACCTGGCACATCGAACCGCAAGGTGAGGCACAATTCACCGGGCCAATCGTGCTCTTGACCTGTGATTCTGTTTTCAGCGGTGGCGAGGCCTTTGCGCTGGCGATAAAGCAACTGCCTCATGTCACGATCATAGGTGATCACACCAACGGCATATTCTCGTATCAACTTGCGAAGAAACTCCCCAACGGCTGGCGTTACCGTCTGTCGTACCAGAAGTACTTTTCAGCTGACATGGTGTGCTACGAAGGCAAAGGCGTACCCGTCGACGTCAAGCTACTTAACAAGAAAACCGATATCGAAAACGGCGTCGACCCGTTGATTACCCGCGCATTGAAACTGTTGAAGTCAAAGAAGGCGGGAGCGGCGAATAAGAGATGATCGATTGCGCGCGCCCCGTGCTTTCCGTTGGGTTCAGCGTGCGCCCAATTTAGCATTGCCTATCGGACAACCACTGTGCATGATGATGGCTAGCACGTTACCGAAAATGAACAGGCGATGAACGCCACAGTCAGCAGACGTTCAAAGAGCTGTATTCACCGTCTCGCCCGAACATGACGGTGCTGAAACTGATGATCTGCGCCGCTACGGTATAGGCGGTCTGCGCGCGTCCTGCCTGTCAAACGACAGTCTGAGTTGGGTGGTCAGAAAACACGAGGGCGGTGCACTCAAGCTCGCGGCCCGAGGAAACAAGGTAGATTTTACTGCTCAAGGGATGTGGAACGATGATCATAGAGTCGCCCTTACAGTTGATTTTTCGTGATTTGTTTTATCGTCTTCCGGCTTTTGCCGGGAGTCACGACGTGTTTCTAAAGTTGGAAGGGTTCAATATAACGGGCTCGATTAAGATCAAGACTGCCATAGGGCTTGTTGAGGACTTGGAACGGCGCGGCATTGCTAGGCCAAACGAAACCGTGTTGGTTGAATCGTCATCAGGAAATCTTGGACTAGCGCTGAGTCTGATATGTGCCATCAAAGGCTACAAATTTATTTGCGTGACCGATCCAAACGCTAATCGCGCGACTCTGAGAGGCATGGAACTCTATGGGGCAAAGGTTATAGTTGTTGAAGATCGCGACGCCGCTGGGGGATATTTGGGAAGCAGGATAAAGACAATCGATCAAATACTGCAATCGGACTCGAATGCAGTCTGGCTCAATCAATATGCTAACATTGCCAACAAAAATGTTCATGCCGAGCAAACGGCAAATGAGATTGCGCGCGAATTTGATAAAGTCGATTGGGTCTTTGTCGGGGCCGGCACCACTGGTACCCTGGCCGGAATCTCAGAGCGACTTCGTCAAGTATTCCCAAGGATCAAGGTTGTGGCCGTCGAGCCAGCAGGCTCTGTCACATTTGGCGGCTCGCCCGGCAAAAGAAATATCCCTGGCATCGGCGCGAGCGTGCGACCAAAGCTTGCGGACCTCGTCAAGCCGGATAGAATCGCCACGGTAAGCGAAGAAAAAACAGTTGAAGCTTGTCTTTCTTTCGTTCGGGATTATCACTTACTTGTTGGGGGAAGCACCGGAACGGTCCTAGCCGCTATACAACAACTCGCGCCCGAGTTCGGACGCGGCGACACTATAGTCGCCATATCCGCGGATCTCGGCGAAAAGTACTTAGACACGATTTATGACCCCGCCTGGGTAGAAAACGTCATTGCACCTGAGCATGACTGGCCGGCGCAAACCCGTGTGTTCGTCGCGGCTGAGTAGGCATAGAACAAGCGATTGATCGTTGTGCTCACAGCCGGCGCCTTGACGCAACGATATCCCAACTGACCCGTCACCGCCGACGCGCGTCAGCGAACTTATTAACACGTCAGCCGTCGACAAAATCTCAGTCGAGCGTAATGCGAGAATAAAACGTGCCATCCGCTCCCACATTCTATGTCGTGCCCGGCTCGACAGTTAAACGGGTAATTGACGACAATAAGAAGCAAGTTTTTGATGCTGTTGAGGCGGCATACCGACTTCACGGCTCTGGAAACACTCTAAATCCGGACAGCTACTTCCTGCGATACCCAGACAGGCCCAGCGCTCGCATCATCGCATTACCCGCTCATCTCGGCGGCGCGGTTCAGATAAGCGGCATCAAGTGGATATCGAGTTTCCCGGAAAATAGGGCGAGCAACCTAGCCCGAGCGTCGGCAGTCCTGATTCTCAACGACGCGACGACAGGCTATCCCCTGGCCTGCATCGAGGCGTCATTAATCAGTGCCACGCGCACTGCCGCCTCTGCCGCGTTGGCAGCTGAGCATATTTCTCCCAATCCCTTTGAAGGAACACTCGCTGTAATCGGAACTGGGGTAATCGCCCGTTCAACCGTCGAGTGGCTTTTATTTCGAAATTGGAAGTTTCGTGAAATCAGTTTGTACGACGTGGACCGCAAGGAGGCGGAGCACTTTAGTAAGTGGCTTCGCGAGCAGCACAACCTGCAGGCCAATATTCAAGATCGTTTGGAGGACGCTGTATCCAACTCGTCTCTGATAATATTCACCACGACTACGCTCGACCCCTATCTTGCCGATGAAAAATTGTTTGAGCACCGTCCCACTGTCCTACATTTGTCGCTGCGCGATATATGCGTGAATGTGATTCGCGCGTCGCAAAACATTGTCGATGACGTGGATCATTGCCTGAAGGCAAAAACCTCCCTCCACCTGACGGAAATGGCAATGGGAAATAGAGACTTTGTCTCCGGTACTTTGGTGGACGTCCTAGAAAAGAAATTCGACCTGGATTATGAAAGGCCGCGCATATTTTCGCCATTTGGGCTCGGCGTTCTTGATCTTGCCGTCGGCAATTTTGTACTCGAGGCGGCAAAGTCGTCCGGCGCGGCAATTGCGCTACCTGACTTCTTCAGCAATTCTGCACGATGGTGAAGAAGATATCGGCTTTTCGGATGCGAAATACGTCGACTTCGAGCGCAGCGCACTCACGCTAAGAGTGTTGCGAAGGAGACAGGACCGGTCATTCCCACTTTGAACAGGCGAGAGGGTGGATTACACATGTCAGGTGTATGGAGTTGCAATGAGTGGGATCAACTGGAAGAAGTCATTGTGGGCAATCCGCTGAATGCGCGGTTTCCTACGCCAGACCGAAGCAGCCAGATCGCAGAATTTCCTGACCGTTCATTGGTCGAAATTCCGTGCGGTCCTTTTCCGCAACAGATCATAGAAGAGACGGAAGAGGATTTGAATGGGTTTGCCAAAATCCTGGAGGGTTTGGGCATCATCGTTAGGCGTCCGGACACCTGGCTGCACGAGGCCAAATTTTCGACAATCCATTGGGAAGCTCAAGGGTACTACAATTATTGTCCCCGTGATGTTTTATTGGTCATTGGCGACCAGATTATTGAAACGCCAAATGTCATCCGCAGCCGCGCTCAGGAAACGTTCAGTTATCGCACGCTGCTGATGGAGTATATGAAGTCAGGTGCAAAGTGGTACAGCGCCCCCAAACCCATGCTTTTGGACTCACTCTTCGAGGGAGTTGATCTAAGCAAGCCCACACCGCGCAACGATGAGCCGGCCTTTGATGCGGCCAACGTCCTGCGTTTTGGCCAAGATTTAATCTATCTGGTCAGCGCCACGGGTAACGAATTGGGGGGGCATTGGCTGCAGTCGATTCTCGGCGACAAATATCGGGTCCATTTCCTCAAAGATGTTTACTTCGGCAGCCATATTGACTCGACCCTTGTGGCCTTGCGCCCGGGCTTGGTCCTCGCCAATCCCGCTCGTGTCAATAATGATACCTTGCCCGAAATCTTGAAGCAGTGGAAAGTCATTTACAGTCCTCCGATGGAGAACACAGACCGGTATGATGCCGACTATCTGTCCAAATGCATTGGCAGTGACTGGATTGACATGAATGCGTTCAGTATCAATCCCAATTTGGTCGTGGTCGATCGAAATCAGCCGTCTCTCATAAAACTCTTAGAGAAGGAGGGTCTTGATGTAATCCCTCTGAAGTTGCGCCATTCCAAACTGTTGGGCGGCGGACCCCATTGCGTTACCTTAGACGTCCGCCGAACTGGAACGCTGCAGCGATACTTCGATTAAGCGTAGTACTTTCGCCATGCTCAGACGGCGGGAAACTTTGGCGTTTGAAGTCAAGGTCTCAAGCGTCGCCGAGAGCTTGGGGTCTCTGAGAATTTGGGAGTCTGACTTACGAGCATGTGAGGAAGAGTTTTGGCAGCAATTTTTGTAACGACTGCCGTCGTCGCCGGTTTTTTTGCGCTGACGTATGTGGCTTGGAGGCGGTACCTCTGGGCGGCGGAGAAGGTGCCGCACGGGCAGGCGGATACGTGCCAATATACTTTGACGGATGTCTTCGGCGACCGCCCCCTCGTGAACGTCCCGCACCAGAAGGGAATCCGCTGGCTCACGGAGGTCTTCAGCCGCTCCGCCGAAAAGTTTCCGCATCTCACGGCCTTACAAATTCCCCACACCGGGGAATCCCTGACCTTCGCTGAGCTCAACGCGCGAGCGGAAAGCGTGGCCGCGGCTCTTTCTCCCTTCCTCACAGGACCCGACCAGGTCGTGGCCGTCGCGATGTCGCAAGACAATTGGCAAATCGTGGCGTCCCACCTCGGCATTCTCAAGGCGGGCGGCGCCGTGATGTTCCTCGATACCACCTTGCCCGACGCGCTGATCGCTCACATGCTCAACGACGCACAGCCGGTCGTCATTCTCACGCGGGGGCAAGATAAGTTCCGCGACCTGCCGACGCTCGACGTTCTGGCGTTGCCGCAGAGCAGATCCCGAAGAGAACCGCCATTTTGGCTGGACGATCCAACGCAGCGCCTTGCGACCATCTTTTACACGAGCGGCACGACTGGAATGCCCAAGGGCGTCGAGTGCCCGCACGCGGGGTACGTGAACCTGGCCCTGAGCTACGCCGATTACTTCGATCTCCTTCCCGGCATGGATGCGTCCTCGCTTACTTCGTCGCTGGGCTACGACGGCAGCATCCCGGAGATGTACAGCGCCTGGGTGTCGGGCTGCGCTGTGGTAATGCTGACCAAGGAGCAGATCCGATCCGGCCCGGACCTCGTGCCCGTCCTCCGCGAAGCTGAGGTTACGGTGCTCTTCTGTCCTCCAGTGCTGCTCACCACCCTCACACCAACCCCCGAATTAGATCTCCCCTATCCGCTGTGCCGCTATATCGTCCCGGCGGGCGAAGCCTTCCCCAGCGCGCTCGTGGAGCCTTGGACCAGGGCCAGACGCCAGATCATCAACACCTACGGTCCCACAGAGGCGAGCAGCGACACGAGCCGCCAGAGCTTGCGGCCGGGGGAGCCCATCACAATTGGCTCGCCATTCGCTAACGTCACCTACACCATTCTCGAGGTCGACCAACTCCAGGCGCTGCGCCACGGGGAGGTTGGAGAGCTCTGTATCGGTGGGGTGCACGTTGCACGCGGCTACCGCAACCTCCCGGAGCAAACCACCCAGAAGTTCATAACGCACCCTCAGTTCGGCCGCCTCTACCGCACTGGGGACAAATGCAAAATCGACATTCAAACGCAGCGCGTACACTTCCTCGGTCGAATCGACACGCAGCTCAAAGTGCGTGGGCATCGCGTTGAGGCGCAGGCCGTTGAGGATATCCTCCAGACGCAGTTCAGTGAGATCGAAGCCGCTGTTTTAGATTACCAGAACGAGACGTTGGTCGCCTTCGTTGTCGCACCTTCGGTCTGCGAACGAGAGATCTCGGTAGTCGCTTCTGCGCCGACGGAGTGGGCCGCCCGGGTAACGACGACGCTGGCCAAACAACTTCCAGCGCCGTCGGTCCCAACGAGGATCTTCCTTGTAGAAAAATTCGTCATGAAACCGGTTTCGGGGAAGATCGACCGGAAATGCTTGCCAAACTTGTCTCATCTTCTGAGAAACGCCGAGCCGGAAGCTGGGGACACTCGTTGGGGTACACCGGCCAGTGCGCGAGACACAACGGGGAGGGGAGTCGAGGTGCCTGATGCCGAAGCGGGCATGGATCCTGAGTATGAGGAAGTGCTGTCGATCTGCAGGGCCGTGTTCGAGACGCCGCTCGGATTGGACGATGGATTCGCTGAGGCTGGCGGGCACTCGATCCTCATCGCGCGCTTGGCGCAGAAACTGCAAGCTGCAGGATGGGTTGTGCAGGTCCGGGCGCTGCTCAGTGACTGCAACACCGCCAGAAAGGTAGCCAACCGCCCGCGCGCGCTCCAGCAGGCCTCGAAGGCCTATACGCCCCCCGCGAAATCCGACGAGAACAGCGCCGAGCGCGACGAGGCCGCGGCAGAGGTGCTCCCCATCGGATACTTCACCACTCTGCAGGTCCTCTTCGCGATTTTGTTGTATTCCCCGGCCTTAGTGGCCTTCTTCGGCGCCTTCGCCTTCATCGACATCGAGTCGTACTTCGCGACCGGCAGCCTCTCGGCGTTCATCGGCGCCAGCTTCTTCCTGTACCTGGTCGGCCTAGTCGCGCCGTTCGTCAGCTTGCTCTGGGTTACGATGATAAAGTTCTTCTTGGGCGGTGACATCTACAAGAACAATGTGACGCCGGGTGTGTACCCTAAGTGGAGCAAAATGCATCTGCGAATCTGGTGCATCGGACGGCTGGAGAACATGGTGCTCGTGCCGTTGGCTGCGATGTATCGCAGCGCGCCGCTTATGGCATTCGCGTTGCGGCAGCTCGGCGCGACTGTAGGCAAGAACCTTCAGTGCGCGCACGATGCTTCCCTATCCGGCCCCCTGGATTTGATCTCCATCGAGGATGATGTCGCCATTCAGACTGGAGCCTACATCCAAACGACCAAATGGTCGGGACAGCACCTGCACGTCGGCCCTATTCACCTTGAGAGCGGCTGCAAGATCGGGATGCGCGCTGCCATCGCCAACAATGTGACGGTGGGCCGCGGCACGTGGATCACTCCGTTCACCCCCATCCTCACCGACGTGGGCTCGCAGGAGATATGGGAAGGCGCTCCCGCGCGCCGCAGCGGCCGCTGCACGGAGCTGAAGCGCACGGCGATCGCCTGCCAGTACGCTTTTCCGACCTGGCTGCTCGAGACCCTCAACGTCCTTATGCAGATCATCCTGGCGTTGTGGCTTATTGTGGTCCCCGCCGCCTCAATCTCCTGGTTTGCCCGCGCCTTGATACCTGCTGGGGAAGCGGAACTTTCCAGCGACTATTTCAAGGTGACGCCGCTGTTCGAGATCGTCTGGCAACTTACTCTCTACACGTTCATCACCACCTGGGTCGTCGTTGTCGCGACCTCTTTGCTGAGCTGCCTCTTCATCCGCTGGACGGCCGTTTCTCCGGGGCTTTACCCCTCGCGCGGGCTCAAAGGCGCTCTCCTCATGTACAGAATGAATCGGTTGAACGGCATCCAGCGACAGTGGACCTGGACCATCACTGGACAATACCTGCGGGCGCTCGCGGGCATGCGCTTCCCCCGGTTTGGCGGCTCCGAGTGCGACATCATGTTCAACCTCGTCCCGGAGGTTGCTACTGCCGACTCCCAGGTATTCTTCGCCAATGGATGTTTCACGAACATGCTCGATTATGGCGCCGAGCACTTCAAGCTGCGCCACCTCGACATGCCCCAGAACTTCTTCGGCGGTAACAATTGCGTGGCGGAGTACGGGAATTTCCCATCCAACTTCATGCTGGGCGTCTCCACGCCTGCCAATGATATACAGTTCCGGCGACAAATGCGGTCGCGGCTTGGCGAGCCAATCACGGTGGCGGGAAACCCGCCGGTGAAATTTGCGAGTGCGTTATTTGAGGCGGAGAACGAAACTCACAGACTGCCGACCTTCCCCCTGTTCCTAACCCGGATCCTCTTATTTGACCTCTTCAGCATCGGCATACTGCGCCTCGCTGAGGTAGTCATCTTCGCGATTCTGTACACGTGCTTGCTGCGATTGGACGGATACCCTATCGCAAGTGCAGCGGGTGCTCTGGTTCTCGTGGAGCTTAATCTGGTCCTGTTCAGCGTCGCGATCAAGAAGTTCCTCGTCGGCAACGAATGGGGAACTGATCACTCCACCACCTTCTGGTCCTGGCGCCACTTTGCGTACTTCTTCGCGCAAGACTGCTTCTTCGTTTGGTGCAGGAGGCCTCTGGCATTCTCCGCCGGGACCGTTCTTTCGAATTCCGTCCTGCGGTGGATGGGATGTCACATCGGCCAAGGGACAATCGTAAGCCAGCCAATGCAGTGCTCGGACTGGAACGCGGTGAGTTTCGGCAATGACTGTTTTGTCGACGGCTTCCTGCAATTTCACACCTTCGAGAATATGATGCTGAAGGTGAAGCGAACTCATATTCTGGACGGCTGTACTATCGGCTTCGGCGCCACGGTGATGGGTGGCGCAATCATTGAGCGGGACGCGACGCTCCTGCCGTTGTCGCTCGTCCTTAAGGAGATGAGCGTGATCACAGCGACCTACGAAGGGAGCCCGGCGGAACCTGTGAGCGGTTTAGCTCTCTCCCCGCCGTCGCTCGGCAACGACGAGGCGGCGAACACCCTGGGCTCTCGGGAGAAAGCAGCTATCAAGGCTTAGTTTACGAAGCTCAATGACCTCAGATGACGCGAGACGATAACGAGTTGGTCGACGGCCTGTTCGCCGCCAGCGCATGCGATTGGACGCCAGCGTCGGCCACTCATGCGGCTCACGTTGTGAATGCGCTGGTTTCGCGCGATCCCGAGGCATCAGGGCGTTGCGCATCGGTCCTGTCGGATGCCGAGTTGCAGAGGGCAGACCGCTTTGTAACGGAAGACGGCAAGACCCATTTCAAACTGCGGCGCGTTTCGTCGCTATTGCGGAGCGCTCGTGCTCGGGTCACCGCGCCCCTTACCGCGGATAGCTTTCCAGGAGACAGAGAAAGGTCGTCCCTACCTTTCCGATTTGCCAAATGTCTGGTTTAGTTTTTCCTCCTGCCGGTTCGGTTTTCTCGGCGCGTGGTCGTCGACACACGGGATCGGTGTTGACCTCGAAGATAGCAAGAGGAATTTGGAGGCGGCAGAGCTCGCTCAACAGTTCTTTTCGCAGGCAGAGACGAAGGCCGTTAAAGCGGTAGGCGGATTGGCGCGCCTGCGAACTTTCTACCAACTCTGGAGCCTCAAGGAAGCAGCCCTGAAATCCATTGGAGAGGGATTGCCCTTCGGCCTCGACGCGTTCGAATTCGAATTAGCTCCAAATCTAGGTGTCGTTTGCGCGGCACCTAATTATGGCGGGCTAGAGCAATTTGATGCGCAGATCATCAAGGGAACTGATATCTGCGCTGCGCTCGTCACTCGAAGCGCGGCCTGATGTTGTGGCATGCTGTCAGCCGCGTGACTCCGATCTTCATTTTGTATATGAGGTACACGAACACGGTTGCGGCAAAGTAAGTACGAACTTAGAATACGGGAAGGCTTCGGTCATTAGTTGTCCTCGTCGATAGCTGCAAGTAACGCTCAACGCACACAAGTTTGAGCACCGAAATGCACGATGGCTGTTCATTCGACGAGCACATCTCATCGAAATTCGGAAAAATCTTATTTCGTTGACAACACCGACTGGCTGAAAACCGCGGCAATCATTTTGGTCGCGGTTGACCATTTCGGCTATTTTTTCATGGCAGACGACCGCTGGTGGAGCGTTTTCGGACGCCTGGCAGCTCCGACGTTCTTCTTCCTTATGGGCTACGCGCAGACCAGGACCGTCCCGCTCCGCTGGATAGGGCTCGGTGTCATCTTAACCCTGCTCGAGAGCTGGAACGCCCACTGGAAATGGGTAGCACCGAACATTCTTTTGAGCTTCGCGCTCGTCCGCAGTGCACGGCCCTACGTGCAAATCCTTTTGCAACGTCACGGCTGGGCCGCCTTCGTCTTCCTCGTGTCCGCACTTTTGGCGGTATTGTCGATAGCGGCCAAGCTTGTCGATTACGGCTCGGAGGGATGGCTGTGGGCCATGTTCGGCTTATGCCAACGCATGTATGTCGACAGCAAATCAACTGCCGATATGGCTGGCCCAGCCCAAAGCTCGGCACCGCCTGCGCCCGCGACGAAGGAGAACGCGCGCCTCATGCGACTGCTGGCTTGTGTCGCCGCCGTGGTCGTCTACGTCTGGCAGGAAGAGAGGGAATACTCGTTTCATCAGATCTATTTTGCCGTCTTCATTTTCGGCATCGGCGTTTGGGCCGCGAGCCTGTGTCTGTTCGTGCGCGGCGAGAGCCGCATCCAACCGCCAGAAGTCATTGCCCGCGCCCTCCGCTTCATCGGCCGGCACACTCTGGAAATCTACGCGGTGCAGCTGGCTGGCTCCGAACTCCTTGTAAAATTGATACCCGATCTCGCCCCGTGACCGAATCGTCGTCTACGCGGCGAGATGAGCGCGGATGTCGGGCCCGCGCGGCTTCAAATGGCACGAGGTCGCCTGTTACTACTTTGGTAACAGATCAGGCACTATGCCGAACCCATAGCGCAGCAGCCACGCATGGCCTGGACTTTCCGTCTGATTCAAACTCGCCGGCGCGTCCCCTGTAGCATCCGGTAGACCGCGATCAGCAAGACCGCGCCGATAAATCCAGCGATGAGGTAGCCGAGCCATCCGCCGAGGCTTATCCCAAAGAAGTTCAAAATGGCGCTGGCAACCGCGGCCCCGATGATACCGAGGACGATATTCATCAGGAGTCCCATTTCACTCTTCATGAATTGTTCTGCGAGCCAGCCCGCAATCCCGCCGATGATGATCGCTGCAATCCAGCCTATTTGTGTTTCGCCCATTGCTCGTCTCCTTGGGGTTGCCGCAACTTGGACTTATCGTCGAGCAGCGGAGTATAGGGGGATGGGTAGCCGCCCGGTATGTGCGCAGCTCCTCCGAATCCGTGGGAGCCTCAGCAGCGCCCACATCCATGGCACTCACGTGCCGGGGGAGGGGCCGTCCACAGCATCATAAGCGGACTCGTGGACCGCAGCAAATAGCGTCCTATTCGATCGTCGGCGACTACGAGCCGAACAAGAAGCGCTTTACCGTCGCGTGCGCATCTTGTTGGGCGAGTGGGCGAAATCACGTCATCCTGAACACCGTCGCGGAGAACTTGGATTGCAATGTCCTTATTGACCCTTAGCTGCTGCGCTGATCGTCCGCCTCCGCGCTAGCTTTCGGGGGTAAAGCAGACATCACGATCTGACCGCGCCGCGGCAGCTTTTGACCCGAAGTGGACATGGCGCCAACCGTTAGTCGATCGCCCCGCATCGGCAATTAGGGCGAGAGTTGGAATATTTATTTGCCCATGAGGACGGCCAATTGTGAAGAAATTTCGACATCAAGACCGCCAATTCGATCTCAAAATCATCGAGACCTACCTGCTATCGCCTCAATTGCACGTGCGAATGACCCGGCTGTCACCGGCGAGATAATGGTTGGGCTACTGCACTGGAATGAGCGACTTTGAACGATAATTTGTGCCCAAACAGCGCCGGTGAAATGCCGCATTCTCCTTCTATTCGAATCGGCCTTGGTTACGGAGGGCAGGTCAATTTCATGCCTGGAATTCCAACTCGAAGGCGTTTCACGCTTGGTCTCGCGGCCGCCGGCGCCGTTCCTCTCGCAAGCCGATTGCTATTAACTCCGGCCGAGTCGGCCGCGCCCGCCGCCCCGATTGCACCTGTCGTGCCGAAGACATTCAAAGAATTCGGCGGTGTGCGGATCGATAATTACGACTGGCTTCGCGACCCTAAGGACCCGCGGGTCGTCGCCTATCTCGATGCGGAGAACGCCTATGCCGACGCGCGCCTTGAGTTGATCAAGCCGCTCGTAGATGAGATTGCTGCGGAATTGAAGGCGCGTGAGGCGCAAGACGATGCAAGCGTCCCCGTGGCTGACAACGGCTATGTCTATGAGCGCTGCTTCAGCCAAGGCGCGCAGTATCCATGCATCGTGCGCCGCAAGGATGCGCCTGGGGCGGAAGAGGAAATCGTGCTTGATGTCGGCGCGCTCGCTGTAGGCCATTCGCAGCAATATCAACTCGGCTCCTGGACCGTGAGCCCTGACAACACGCGCGTCGCCTTCGCGGTCGATTTCACTGGTGGCCGTGAATTTCGCATTTACGTTCGAACCATCGCGAGCGGCGAAACCGTCGATCAGGGCATCGACAATGCGAACTCAGACCTTGTCTTCGCCGCCGACAGCGATACGCTCTTTTATGTAGGCAACGAGCCAACAACTTTACGTTCCTACCAGGTCTGGCGGCATCGCCTCGGCAGCAACCCGAAGACCGACGTGCTGATCTACGAAGAGAGCGATCCGACCTTCAGCGTTTCGATCAATCTGTCGCGATCGCGTAAGTTTGTCCTGCTCAATCTCGACGAGGAGCGCACCAGTGAGTTTCGCTATTTGCCGGCCGATCAGTCGACGGAAGAATTGAAGGTTATTGAGCCGCGCCGGCGCGGCGTGATCTATGAGATCGATCACGTGGGCGACGAGTTCCTCATCCGCACTAATCTTGACGCACCCGACTTCCGGCTGATGAGCGCACCGCAGGCGACACCCGCGGCGCTCCAGTGGAGGGAAATCGTTCCACAGGAGCCGGGGCATTATCTCAATCATTTCGAGGCGTTCGAGACGTTCGTGGCCGTAGACGTGGAGGACGAAAGCGGGACGACAATCCGCGTATTCAGCCTTCCGGACCTTCGTGAAATCCGGGTGCCGCGTCCAGCCGCAATCGGCGTCGCCTCGAGTTCCTTCGCAAACGACAATGAAGCCAATCTCAATTCGGCTGCGAAGGTACTGCGCTTTCATTTCAGCAGTCCGCTGCAGCCGCAATGCGTCTATGACTTCGATGTGACGACCGGCGCACTGACCCTGCGCAAGCAGGATCCGGCAAGCCGCTGGTTTGATCGCCATCGTTATGCGCTCGACCGCCTCAGCGCGATCGCGCCCGACGGTGAGCGTGTTCCGATCACAGTCGTTTTCCGCAGGGATATGCGCCGACCGAGAGGCAATCCGACGTTGATCGTTGGCTACGGAGCCTACGGTATGAGCTCGCGACCAACTTTTAAACGGTCTGCTTTCAGCCTAATCGACCGGGGCTTCATCTATGCCATCGCTCATGTGCGCGGCGGACATGAAAAAGGCGATCGCTGGTACGCCGAAGGCCGGATGCTCAATAAACGCAACACGTTCACGGATTTCATCGCCGTTACCGAGACGCTGATCGCCCAAGGCTATGCCGATTCGCGGGCGGTGTTCGGGCAGGGCGGCAGCGCCGGCGGCCTTCTCATGGGCACGATCGCAAATCTGCGTCCCGACCTCTATGCAGGCATCGTGGCAGAAGTGCCATTCGTGGATGTTGTTACCACGATGTCCGACGCCTCGGTCCCACTCACCACGCTCGAGTACGACGAATGGGGCAATCCAGCGATAAAGCGGGAATACGACTATATGCTGTCTTATTCGCCTTACGACAATGTCGCGCGAAAAGACTATCCGGCGGTGTTCGTTACCGCAGGCCTTTACGACAGCCAGGTGAGCTATGCCGAACCCGCCAAATGGGTCGCACGGCTGCGGGCGAACAAAACTGATACGCATGAGCTCTTGTTTAAAACGAATATGACGGCCGGCCATGACGGACACTCCGGCCGGCTCGGCTCGATTGAGGAAAGCGCGGAGATCATGGGCTGGCTTATCGCGCATGTCCGCGATGGGCGTGTTCCGTGACGGCATTCGGTGCATGAGGCCGGGTTTTGGCCCTTAGCTGCCGAGCCTGCCAATGATTGTCGCGGCAGCTTTCGGGGGTTAAGCGGACGCAGAGCGAAATTCTCGTCGCGGCAGCTTTTGACCCGAAGCGAACTGGGCCTCATTCCGACTTGAGTTTGCGCGCGAGCATTACCGCTAAGGCATCGGGGGCACCCCCTCGCGTTACCGGCATTTGGCTTCCGGCTTGGAGTGTGAACTCGTTCATGACACGTAGGATCTGCTCGTCCGATTGGACCACACCCGCAACGTCGAAGTCCTTGCGAATTTTGCTGAACACGTCGCTGCACTCGGGATCGAGCGTGCTGAGAGCGAGCGCGTCCGAATAGGCCTCGGCGTCCCGGCCCGTCATTCCCAATTTTTCAGCGGCCCACATGCCAAGGAGCTTGTTCAGCCGAACCGTCTTCTTCCAGTCGTCAGAGCCGGTCATTCGAATTTCCGGTTGCTCGTCGTTGAATGTTCCCTTCTGCGGGCGGCTGCATTGATTTGGAGCAATTAAAGCCGCGCCTCTGCGGAGGTCCGCTGGCAATTCGACCCGTATACTATCCTAATGGTACGATAGTGAGTAGCGGATCAAGTGTCGGCGAATGGCCCTTAGCGGACATGATGGTTGGCGAACACCGCGGCAGCCTTCGGGGGGTAAAGCGGACACTGTTAGGTTAACGAAGCGCTAATCCGAAGCAGTTCATAGTCGCCATGTGACCACCAGATTCGGAGACTCACAATGATGCCTGAGCTTCACACACCTCTTGAGGACGAACTGTGTCCGGTTGCTGACCAAATGCTGGGCGAGATGTATCGCGCCAACGAACATGGGCTGAACGAACTCATTGGGAGCGTCTCTCCAGAAGCAAGGGCCTTACTCGCTTTATATTGCTACCGCCGCGCGCATCTTGCTTCGATCGGATTGGCGATTGCGGCAACCTGCGAGGAAGACGATTTGACCTCGCTCGGGGGCAACGCCGGTTCAACGCTGTTCGAACGATCGCGTGAAGCTCCGCGACCGTCACTCTCTGATACACGCGTACATGGCCGGCGGAAAATTAGCCTGTCGGCAGGTTCACTTCGCGAGTTAAGGCCTATTGAGGAGGACGGGGTTTTAAGTCGGATCGCGTCTGCGATTAGGCAACGGCGATGAGTGAATATTAGATGCGCTGCTCATTGGCACGCTTACTTATGTCTGCTTCTGGCCCAAAGCGGACACGCTAATCGTTGGCGTTCATCTCCGTTATTTGGAGTAAAGCGGAGACCAGCAGTTAAAGCCGCCGCGTCCGCTTATGACCCATAACGGACATCGGTTGTTATCTGCTGCCCAACTTGAGCCTCCGTCACAAGGAGAGTCTGTTCGTCAGCAGAAACACTCACCGCGTTCTCGGACGGCTCGCGCATTACATAGCCCCGTCCCCAGACCGTCTCAATGTAGTCCTTGCCGCCCGATGCGTTGGCTAGCTTTTTCCGCAACTTGCAAATGAAGACGTCAACAATCTTCATCTCCGGCTCGTCCATACCGCCGTAGAGATGGCTCAGGAACATTTCCTTGGTTAGCGTCGTGCCCTTGCGCAGCGCCAAGAGTTCCAGCATCTGGTACTCCTTGCCAGTCACATGCACGCGCGCGCCGTTGATCTCGACCGTCTTACTATCCAGATTGATACATAGATCATCCGTGTTGATGATCGACTGCGCGTGTCCCTTGGATCGTCGAACGATGGCCTGAATGCGCGCGACCAGCTCATCTTTGTGGAACGGCTTGGTCATGTAGTCGTCGGCGCCAAAGCCGAGACCCTTGATCTTGTCTTCGATGCCGGCGAGGCCGGAGAGAATTAGGACCGGCGACTTTACTTTGGAGACGCGCAGCTTGCGCAGCACTTCATAGCCCGACATGTCCGGCAAGTTCAGATCGAGGATAATGATGTCGTAGTCGTAGATCTTTCCGAGATCGATGCCTTCCTCGCCGAGATCGGTCGTATAAACATTGAAGCTCTCGGACTTCAGCATCAACTCGATCGATTGTGCAGTGGCGTTATCGTCTTCAATCAGCAATACGCGCATACCAAACCGCCTTTTCGCACGTTGAGGTTGGAATAGTGGCTCCCATACGGTTAATAATGCCTGAACGGCAAGGCGCTTGAGTTTCTGCTATTAGCCCTTAGCGGACGCTGTGGCGGGTCGTCCCGTGTCCGTTATTGGAGCCAAAGCGGACACCGACAGTGATGCCGGTCGCGGCAGCTAATGACCCCCAAAGCCGACATTGAGCGTGGCTTACTGAGCGATCGCACAATGCCCGTACTAGCCCCTTCCAGAGCATTGGTCTGAGCCGATACGATGCGTCGTCCTGACCCTTGAGGAAGGCAATAAGACGGCGTTCCGGAACAGGCGGTGAACCAACCAAAACGCGACGCCGCAAGAGCCGAGAAACAAGGCTTCAATGTCACCTTGCAGCGGTCCTTTGACCCAACGGCCGGTGAGGCTGAGGTCTTCCCCAAGAGATCACTCGAGTTCTCCTGAACCTGATCTCGAACGGATTCTATGCGGCGACTAAGCGGCAAGGGCTGGAAAGCGGCAACGGGTTCGAGCCAACCATCACCGTGCGACCAAAAGCCTCGGCGACCGCGTGGAGATCGGGATTCGGGACAATGGTATTGGAATTCCGCCTGAGGTCCGGGAAAAGATGTTCAATCCATTCTTCACCACCGGCTGGCGAGGGCACTGGCCTTGGCCTATCGATCAGTCACGACATCATCGTCAAGCAACTTTCAGGGTCTATAGAGGTCGACACCCAACTCGATGCATTCACCGAATTCACGATTATGCTACCTCGGACTGCGGCACAGCTTTCGCTAAAATAGAGGGGGCAAACGTGAGCCTGCTTATTCTTGTGGTCGACGACGAACCCGACGTCGAGGTCCTGTTTCGCCAGCAATTCCGGCGGGACCTTCGGATTGGCCGATTTGTGATGGAATTTGCGCAATCTGCTCCAGCGGCATTGCAGCGCATCGGCGACGCAGAAGGTGTCTCATTGATCCTGATCCTATCGGACATCAACATGCCTGGGATGACCGGCCTTGAACTTCTGCCCAAAGCCAAAGCTATGCGACCGGACGTGCCAGTCATCATGATCACCGCCTATGGCGATGCGGATACTAAACGGAAGGCACTGGGGGATGGAGCCGAGGCGCTCCTGACCAAGCCAATCGACTTCGTGGTACTCCGCAGCGAAATCGACGCACGGATCGAACGGGCCGTCTAGCTGAATTCCCCTGGAACCTGCCGACTTTGCCGCACTGCGTGAGTCTGCTTTTGGCCCTTAGCTGCCTCGCCGGTCAGCGGCAGTCGTGGCAGCTTTGGGGGGTAAAGCGGACATCCCAATTTGACCGCGCCGCGTCCGCTTATGACCCAACTCGGTGTTTCAGAAGTGAACGAGAATTCCTGAGAATTCTGACCTTCCAATCGATTGGCGAAACGCGATCGCATCCGAGAATTAGGCATTCCCAAATGGGAAAAATCGGAAAAATCTTAGCGGTAGGTGTCGTTTTCGTTGCGACAATGGGAGCATTGGGCAGCGCTATATGGGAGTCCTATCGAACCTCGGAGCGCGAAGCAGCAATATTCGCCAGCTTGAGTGGGACGGCGTTCGAAGAAGGATTTTGCGATCGAGCATTAAGGTTGCTTATCGCCGGCCTGCCACCCAGGAAAGGCGTGTTTCCGCTGTCGTTTCGTTCGCCGCAATTAGAGGGCGACCTGTCGTTTTTTGCATCCCAGCATGATTGTTATTTTCAGTCCGCCTTAGCCGGACATACGCGTTTGGTGAACAGTGCAACGTTCAGTGCGGACGGCTCTCGCGTCGTCACGGCCTCTTGGGACGGGACCGCCCGCGTGTGGGATGCCAAGACGGGCACTGCTCTGGTGAGCTTGTTAGGGCATACGAGTTGGGTGAACAGCGCGGCGTTCAGTCCGGATGACAGTCGTATTGTAACGGCTTCCTGGGACAAGACGGCGCGTCTGTGGGATGCAAAGACAGGCGTCCTTCTCGCGACGCTCTCAGGCCACTCCGATCCGGTGAACACGGCGTCATTTAGTCCAGACGGTTCTCGGATTGTCACCGCGTCGAACGACGGTACCGCGCGCGTTTGGGACGCCAAATCAGGTGCTTTGCTCACCACTCTTTCCGGGCACACGGAGGCGGTGACCAGCGCGGCATTCAACCCTGATGGTTCTCGCGTCGTCACGGCATCGTTCGACAAAACTGCGCGTCTGTGGGATGCAAACACGGGCGCGGCACTGGCAACGCTTTCTGGTCATAGCGCATTGGTGTGGGGTGCGCGGTTCAGCCCGGATGGCTCGCGCATTGTCACAGCATCCGACGACGATACGGCCCGCGTGTGGGACGCAGGCACCGGTGCTGCCGTGGCGACGCTCACCGGGCATAAGGGACCAGTGCTCGACGCCGTGTTCAGCCCGGACGGCGGTGGCATCGTCACTGCGTCCTTTGACGGGACCGCGCGCGTCTGGAACGCCGAAAGCGGTGCTTTATTGAATACGCTCGCGGGACACCAAGGCTGGGTTTGGACTGCGAAATTCAGCCCCGACGGCGCGCGGATCGTAACTGCCTCTGCGGATCAAACCGCACGCCTCTGGGACGCCGCATCAGGTGCCGCTATTGCCACGCTTGCTGGGCACACGGGCGCGGTATTCAAGGCGTCGTTCAGTGCGAAAGGCTCTGAGGTCGTTACGGCCTCGTTCGACAATACTGCACGCGTGTGGGACCTCGGCAGAGGTGAGCCATTCTCGACATTGTCCGGTCATGGTGAGGCTGTGAACAACGCAGCGTTCAGCCTGGATGGTTCGCGGGTGATCACCGCATCCGAGGACAAGTCGGCGCGAATTTGGGACGCGAAAACCGGCGCCCTGATCGTCACGCTTTCCGGCCATGCAAAGGCGGTCAACAGCGCGGTGTTCAGCCGCGATGGTTCCCGCGTGGTTACTTCATCCGACGACGATACCGCTCGAGTTTGGGATGCTCGGACGGGTAAGGCACTGGCCATGCTCGGGGTTGATGAGGATCGCGTGGTCGATGCAAAATTCAGTCAGGATGGGTCGCGCGTCGTATCGGCGTCCTTCGACCGCACCGCGCGAGTGTGGGATGCGAGAACGGGCGCCGTTCTGGCGACGCTTGCAGGGCATAGCGGTTGGGTGAACTCCGCGGCTTTCAGCTCTGACGGCTCCCGCATCCTTACCGCATCTTTTGATGGCACCGCGCGGGTGTGGGACGCAGAGACGGGGAGGGTGGTCGCTAGGCTGTCCGGGCACACGGAGCATGTGCTGAGTGCGGAGTTCAGTCCTGACGGGTCACGCATCGTTACCGCCTCGGCGGATAGAACCGCACGCGTTTGGGACGCAACGACGGGCGCCGCTCTCGCCACGCTCTCAGGGCACAAGGATTGGGTGAGGAGTGCGGCGTTCAGTCCGGACGGTTCTCGCGTCGTCACTGGGTCGTTTGACGATAGCGCGCGAGTCTGGGACGCCAGGACGGGCGCCCTTGTGGCCACGCTTCTCGGGCACACGGATCGAATCCTGAGCGTGGCATTCAGCACCGACGGTTCTCGCATCGTCACGGCATCCGCCGACAAGACCGCACGAGTCTGGGATGCGGGCACGGGCGTCGCGTTGGCAGAACTTTCTGGGCATGGGGATCAAGTGGTGAGCGCGGCGTTCAGCCCAGACGGGTCACACGTTGTCACTGCGTCGGTGGACCGGACTGCGCGTCTATGGCAGCTCGATGCGATCGTGCTGATGCCGGCAGACCAGCGGCAGGACTATATCTGCCGCAAGCGACTCGTTGGAGCACGATCATTTACTGGCTGGGAAATGCAGAAGCCGATGCTGCGATGGCGAGATGACCTCCGTGATCCCTGCGATCGTGTGGGACCGTTCAGCCTGTCCTATTTTTGGCGAGCGGCGGCGGGGGCTGTGGGATCAATTCGAAGTGCGCTTTCAAATTAGGTGTCGATCGCCTCATCGGCCTACTGCGCGATGGCCTTGGCGCGGCTGTCGGCCAGATCCAGCGCGACGCGCAGGCTACCGCCAGCCTGCTCGAGCAGGTCCGCGGCCTGCTCCTTGCTGCAGCCGTGCAGGAGAAGCATCGCGACTTTGACGTTTTGATCCGCGCGCTGGAGTGCATCTTTCACATCCTCGCCGCTGCGCCCGCTTATCTGGCGCAAGATTGACTCGCTGCGCACGACCAGCTTCGCATTTATTGCCTGCACGTCCACCATTAGACCCTGGTGGACACGACCGAGCCGAATCATCGTCAGCGTTGAAAGGAGATTGAGTGTAACCCGTTGGGCAGTCCCCGCCTTCATTCGCGTGGAGCCGGCAATCGGTTCGGCGCCGGTGTCGAGCCAGATCGGATAGTCGGCCTCCTCCAGCAGTGGAGCAGAACGATTGTTGGCGATGCCGACAGTTATGGCGCCGCGCTGCTTGGCATTTCGCAGGCACCCCAGAGTGAATGGGGTTGTGCCGCTGGCCGCGACCGCTATGAGAACATCCGATGGCCCGATGAGGTGATGTTGTACCAATCGCGCCGCCTGTTCGATTTCATCTTCAGCCCCTTCCGCCGACCGCAACAGAGCGTCTTTGCCACCAGCCATGAGCAGAAGCAGCCGGTCCTGAGGCCAATTGAACGTGGGAATGAGTTCCGCGCCATCCTGGACGGCCAATCGGCCAGAAGTTCCCGCTCCGGCATAAACTAGTCTGCCATCTTGGCGCAGGCGCATTTCTATTGCCCCCGCTGCCGCCTGAATGGCCGCGAGCGCTGGCCGGACCGCGGCGACAGCGGCCATTTGGCCTTCTATGAGAGCTTCGAGGATATCGCCCGGTTCCCAGAGGTCGATATCTGAAAAGCGCGGACTGGCGCGTTCGGTCTCCATGCCATCACTTCTACAGCAAAGACTGACGCCCGTCACAGACAACCATATTACTACCACTATGTTCTTACAACGAAATGATTCGAATCCTTTTGGAGAAGAGCGTGATAAATCCAAACCTCCTAATTTTAGGAGTAGACGGCGGCGGCACACATTGCCGCGCACGCCTTTGCGCGCTTTGCGGCCCCGTCCTTGGCGAAGCGACCGCCGGGGCCGCAAATCTGCGGCTTGGGGTTGAGCGCAGCTTTTCCTCCATAGTCGAAGCGGCCTCGCAATGTCTCGAGCAGGCGGCCCTGAGCGAACACGATTTGTCGCGCGTGGTCGCCTGCTTGGCCCTCGCTGGCGCGAGCGAACCGAGTTACGCTGCGTCAGCGCAAAGACATCAGCATCCGTTTCAACGCGCGATCGTTACGACCGACGCGCATGCAGCTTGCATCGGGGCCCATGGCGACCGCGATGGCGGTATCATTGTTGCGGGTACGGGCACGGTTGGTTGGGCGAGGGTGAAAGGTGAAAATCATCGAGTCGCCGGTTGGGGATTGCCGTTCTCCGATGAGGGAAGCGGCGCGTGGCTCGGCGTCGAGTTGCTGCGTCGGGTGTTGTGGGCCCATGACGGTCGCGTGCCGTGGACGCCCCTCCTGAGCAGCGTGTTTTCTGATTTCAGCGAGAATCCTCACGCGATTTTGGAATGGACCAGTGGCGCGCGGCCGGGAGATTTGGGCGCATTTGCTCCACGCATTGTTGAGTACGCTAACCAGAATGATCCCGCTGCAATCGAACTGATGTCGCTGGCCGCCACGCATATCGACGCTATTGCGGCGCGACTGGGTGCCGTGGGCGCGGATCACTTGTCGCTTGTCGGCGGACTTGCTGCTCCACTCAAGCCTTGGCTATCGACGCCGACACTCTTGCATCTTGTTGAGCCCGCCGGTGACGCCTTGGCGGGCGCTCTGGCCCTGGCGCGCAGCGCTGCGCAAGAGGTGGCTCGGGCCGCCTGACAGGATCCAGAGGTGATGGCGTCAAGCGCGACCGGCATCCAAGATGAACTGCACGCATCAGCCGACGTTGTGCGTCGGCAAGCGACGCTTCTCGTTGATCCAATTGCCGCTCTTGTCAGACACATTGGCGCGTGTCGACCGAGCCTCGTTGTGACCTGTGCCAGAGGCAGCTCTGCTCATGCGGCGAAGTTCGCCAAGCATTTGATCGAACGGCACCTTGGCATTCCGGTAGCCGCGGCGGCTCCCAATATCGCCACCCAATATCGGCGCTCTCTCAATTTGAAAGGTCAGCTGTTTCTCAGCATCTCGCAATCTGGTCGCAGTGACGATCTGATAGAAATGACTACCATGGCGCGTGACGCCGGCGCTTTGACGACAGCGCTCGTTAACGATTCTGACAGCCCGCTGGCGCGCGCGTCTGAACTGGTATTGCCGCTATGCGCTGGGACAGAGATGAGTGTTGCGGCGACCAAGAGCTTTGTGGCTTCGCTTGCGGCGCTGCTACGAATTATAGCCGCTTGGACTCTCGACCTGCCACTGGGCGAAGCCTGCCGGCGACTGCCGGACCGGCTCGCCGCCGCGGCCGCTCTCGAGTGGGGCGAAGCGCTGGGTTTGCTGACGCCCGCAAACAGCGTCGTGACCATCGGGCGTGGTCCGACCTTTGCGATTGCTCACGAAGCGGCTTTGAAGTTAAAGGAGACGTGCGAGCTTCATGCGGAAGCGTTCAGCGCGGCCGAATTTCGGCATGGTCCTATTGCACTTGTATCGCCGGCTTATCCCCTCGTTGTTTTCAGTCCCAACGATAAATCATCCGCGGGATTTTCCGATCTCGTTGCCGACCTGCGGCGAAAGGGCGCCCAAGTCTTGGTTGCCGAACCAGGTGGAAGCCAGACCGGTCGCCTGCCGACGCTGGGTCCGGACCACCCCGACGCCGATGCCATATGCCTCATTCAATCTTTTTACGGTCTCTTAGTAGGACTTGCCGAGCGCCGTGGCACCAACGCCGACCAGCCGCGTCATCTCAGAAAAGTAACACGTACCAAATGAATGAGTTTGAGCACGCTGTTGCCGCTCGTGTCGTTTTTGATGGCGTCCATCTACATGAGAATGCGGCGGTGATTGTTCGCGGCGATAAGATCGCAGCATTAGTTCCACGCGGTGAAGTGTCCCAGTCCTTGGCTATGCGCAAACTGCCCGACGGAGCTTGGCTTGCTCCTGGCTTCATTGATATTCAGGTCAACGGCGGCGGCGATGTCCTTTTTAACGACGCGCCGACGCCAGATACCATACGAACAATCGTGGCCGCACACCGCCGCTTCGGCACAACGAGCTTACTGCCCACGCTTATCAGCGATACGCCGGCCAAGATGGAACAGGCCGTAGCAGCATCAGAAGACGTCGCTCAAACAAATCCGGCAGTCCTCGGTATTCATCTTGAAGGCCCATTTCTCTCGTCTCAGAAGGTCGGTGTGCATGATCCGCGCGCTCTTCGTCGACCTACGACCCAGGACATCCCTTTAATCACGATGAAGCGGAAAGGCGTCACGTTAGTGACGCTTGCGCCCGAAGAAGTTAAGCCTGACGTTATTGCCGAACTTACAGCTGCAGGGATCCATGTTGCGCTCGGCCATTCGATGGCAACGTATGCGCAAACCAAAGCTGCGATGGCACAAGGACTGAGGGGCTTCACACATCTATTCAATGCGATGCGCCCGCTTAACTCACGCGAGCCGGGGCCGGTAGCAGCTGCATTGGAATCAACGGATGCATGGTACGGCCTGATCGTCGATGGCATTCACGTGGCGCCCGCGATGCTGCGGCTTGCCATGCGGGGCGCCGGCCATCCCATTTTGGTGACTGACGCTATGCCGCCAGTGGGCGGTGCAGGACGATCCTTCAGCCTGAACGGCGAGAAGATAGCTGTCCGCGAGGGCCGTTGTGCGCGGGAAGACGGGACACTGGCGGGCGCTTACCTTGATATGGCGACTGCCATTCGCAATTGCGTGCGATTGCTCGATGTGCCACTCGAGGCTGCACTTCATTTTGCTTCGACGCACCCGGCGCAATACCTCGGACTCGGCCGCACATTGGGTAGGCTGCTGCCGGGATTTCGCGCTGACATGGTTGCACTCGACGGTCAGGACGTGAATGTTTTGGAAACCTGGATTGCTGGAGTTCCTAATGCGCCTTAGGGCGACTATGTTCACTCTCCGTTTGGACCGCGCCGTGCAGGCGGTGTGTGCTTTTTCTTCGTTCCGATAACGAGGATTCGCGGCGGCATCCGCTTGCCCTGCGCTACCTCAAGGAGCGCGTACCGGCCTGCGCCCTATCATTCCAAGCAACAATTCCATCAGCCATGTGCCGAGCACCCAACCGAGTGCCATAAAGAAGCCCCACACAAACCAAACAAGCAATGCGTTGGCAGTCACAACTGGGAACATCGGATGGTCTCCTGAAAATGAAAGAGGGGTAGCAATGGCGGGGAAGGCGTTCGAAGTGAGATTATCTCACTCCTTTCCGGGCTCTAAAGATCAGAATGACAAACAGTAATTTGTAGATCGCTTGCATCGCAATCGCTCTGAATTAGACACAAATATTCCTGTCAAATAACTTTTCAGCTCGGCGATGGTTCCTTTTTGGAACATCATACCGTCAATTGAGTTGATGGGTCGGACGGGCGGCACCGCGGTCCCCCCCAGCCCCTCACCCCTCAAGCGGCGCTGCCCGTCGTTTTGTGGCGGCGAGTTGGTGGCGGCAGGATGGGAGAGCTTCAATGAAACATCGGATTATTACCACGGACCTGCGGACCGATCTGGTGGTCACCACGATAGCGCTAGGCACTGTGGCAGTGTGTGCCGTGATCAGTTTGACATTCACTTTGGTAATAGCACCATTTTGACCGCCGGTGCCTTCAGGCGCCTTCTTTGATTTGCGCTATTCGGCCGGCACTCGACGCCTTCCAGGCTCAGCAGCACAACGGCATCCGCATGCACCGCGTCAGCTTTGATCGCCGTATCTCTCTTTAACGGCTGCAGCAACAAAACTCTTTCGTGCCTCACGGTTGGGACCTGTGCCATGCACGGCGCACCATTCTAGAAACGTGTTCGGATTGATGCGAACCCGCATGACGACGTGCCCGTAGGACTCTAATCCCCGCTTCATTTCCTCGGCCATTTTCAACCACTCCTTCCAGGTTAGTGGCATCTTGTTGCCGTCATCAAAAATTCTTCGCAGCGCCGGATAATCCCCTTCATCGATCCAATAGGCACCGATTACCGGAAGCGGCGCGTTCTCTTTGATGGCCATGCGACATCCTACGTTAAGTCAGCGAGTGATCGACCGACAAGTGAAGGCCGCCTCCAGCCGAGGTGGTCAATTTTGCCTCGAACCCGTGTTACCGCCGTACCGCACCGCCCATCGTCGGCATGGCCGCTTTTGACCATAGCAGACATGCTTGCCCAATTAAGATAGATCCTTCATTCGTAGCTTCACAATGCATTCGCCCGGGAGAACGACATGAGTAAAAGCGCGACGGTCTTTATATTGGGTCTTTTGCTTTGTCCTCTCCTTTCGTTCACCGCGAAGGCACAGAGCGCAATCACCGAGCAGGAGGCGCAATCCATTGCTGTCGATGCGTACATCTACTTCTACCCGCTCGTGACTATGGACGTGACCCGCAAGCAGCTGACGAACGTCGAGCCCGGCAAAGGGATCGGCAGCCCTATGAATGTGATGTTCAACGTTCCGACGTTTCCGACCGCCGACATGAAGCAGGTCGTGAGGCCCAATTTCGACACGCTGTATTCCATCGTGTATCTCGACTTGACGAAAGAGCCGATGGTCGTGTCCGCCCCCGACACGGGCGGGCGTTATTATCTGCTGCCCATGCTCGACATGTGGACGGACGTATTTGCATCGCCCGGTTGGCGCACCACGGGAACGCAAGCGGGCAATTTCCTCGTCACGCCACGGGGCTGGAACGGAACCGTACCGGGAGGATTTACGCAAATCGAAGCGCCCACTCCCTACGTCTGGATCATTGGCCGCACCAAGACTGACGGTCCGGCGGACTACGATGTGGTTCACAAAATCCAAGCGGGTTACAAGATCACGCCACTCTCTGACTGGGGCAAGACGCCCAAGCCGGTCGAAGTCAAGCTCGATCCGAGCATCGACATGAAGACGCCGCCAAAAATTCAGGTCGATACCATGCCGGGCGGCACTTACTTCGCCTATGCGGCTGACCTTCTCAAGCTGCAACCACCTCACCTCACTGATGAACCGATTATTGCACAGATGAAGCGGATCGGCATCGAGCCGGGCAAGCGTTTCGATATTAGCAAGGTCGATCCTGTGGTGAGAAAGGCTCTCGAAGCTGCGCCGGAAGCAGGGCGGCAACTTATGGCATGGAAGGTGCCGACGATTGCCCGGCTCGCGAACCACTGGTCGATGAACACCGACACCATGGGCGTGTACGGCAACTACTATCTCAAGCGCGCCATCGTCTCGCAGCTCGGCCTCGGTGCAAATGTGCCGGAAGATGCGATCTACCCGCTCAATCTCGGTGACGAAACCGGAGCTCCGCTCGACGGCGCTAACAAATACACGATCCACTTCGATAAAGGCGCTACGCCGCCGGTGAATGCTTTTTGGTCGCTCACGCTCTACGACCCTCAAGGCTTCCAGGTCGCAAATAGCCTCAATCGCTTTGCGGTGAGTAGCTGGATGCCGTTCAAATTCAACCCGGACGGCTCTCTCGACATCTACTTCCAGAACGAGAGCCCGGGCACGGACAGAGAGGTCAACTGGCTTCCCGCGCCAAAGGGGCCTTTCAACTTGACGATGCGCCTATACGCTCCGAAGTCGGACGCGCTTACCGGCAAGTGGAACCCACCGCCGATCACCAAAATTGAGGGTGGATCGAACCTGATGGCTCAGTAAGCATCAACGCGAGTACCGACGCCCTGGCTCGTGTTACGCCGAATGTCTGCTTGTGGCCCTCAGCGGACGCGCAAGCCCTCCGCCTTCGTGTCCGTTATTTGGGGGTAAGGCGGACATTCATGGTGACCAAAACCAGCGGCCAAGAACGACCGCCGCAAGCATTCCGAGGAACTGCGCGGCGATGAAACCTTCTAAATCGTTCGCGGTCCAATTCATAAGTACTCCGATGCGTCGCATCGGCTCGGGCTGTTGCGCCCGCGCGGCGTGCGGCCACGCGACCGCCGCTCCGCCAATCACGGAAATGAACTCGCGCCTTCTGATGCCGATTGACATCTGATCCGTCCCAAACGGGATCATGCCGGTGCAATATAACCACGGTATCACGTCCCAATCGGCAGGTCTGTGACGCAATTTTTTTGGTCCAACTATGTTGCGGTGCATGAGTTCTCCTTTTGGCGCACAGCTGACGTGCCGGCTGTTAGCCTTCGTGTCCGTTATCGGGGGTAAAGCGGACGCCAAGAGTTAGGACGGTCGCGGCGGCTTTTGACCTTTAGCCGACATGAAATGTTGATCGGTTGGACCTCCGGGATCGTTCGTCCTTGTCCTGCGGCGGAGGACGCGCGGAGTCGCGAGCGCGAAGCATCAGACTAGGAATCTTCTGGAGAGTTATGTGGTAAGAAGTTCTGTCGTTTCTACGAAGCTTTCGAGCTCATTCGCTGCCGACCGATCACGTGGGTCAAGCATGGACTACCGGAACACCTTCGATTTGACGGGATCAGTCGCCGTTATTAGCGGCGGCTCGCGCGGTATCGGTTATGAGTCAGCTCTCGCCCTCGGGTCATGCGGGTCAAAAGTAATCCTGGCAAGTCGAGATCGCAGTGCGCTGAACACGGCCGTCAAACGTCTGGCAGAGACCGGAATCGACGCCGCGTGCACTGTTGTGGACGTGACCAATCCGACCGCCGTAACCAAGGTTGCGGATGCGATCGTGGCGGAAAACGGCAAGATCGACATTCTCGTTAACAGCGCAGGCATCGCCCGGCTGAATTTAGCCATCGAAACGCCCGATGATGAATGGCGCGCGGTGATGGACGTCAACATTAACGGCCTGTTCTGGTGCTGCCGGGCCTTTGGGCGCCACATGATCGCACGGCACACCGGCAGTATCATTAATCTCGGTTCGATGTCCGGATTGATCGTCAACCGTCCGCAGACCGCGGCATCCTACATGGCGAGCAAGGGCGCGGTGCATATGCTCACAAAGGCATTGGCCACCGAGTGGGCAAAAAGCGGCGTGCGTGTGAACGCACTGGCGCCCGGTTACGTTGCGACGGACATGACCCTGAAAATGCGTGAACGGCCGGAGCTGTTTAACACCTGGCTCGACATGACCCCGATGGGGCGTCTCGGCGAACCGTCGGAGATCGCCGCCGCAGTCGTTTACCTCGCTTCTAAAGCTTCGACCTATGTTACCGGCGCCATTCTGTCGATCGACGGCGGCTATACCGCTTGGTGAAGTCCGACTACCGCGGATCATCCGCGGCTGTGGCGCGAGCGGAAGTCGCATCGACGTTGGGTATCAAATATGTCGCCAAGTGCGCATCAAGGGCATCCATCGTCGTCTCATCGGCGGGGTTGACACGAAAGCCGACGAAGCCGTCCGGCCGCACAAGGATGGCGCCGCCATTTGGAACGCCAGCTGCGGTCGCATCGAATTGCGTGGTTGACGCATCGATGACCGAGACAAGTTGGTTCCAACGCGTGCGGAGATAGTCCAAGCGAGACGCCTCGCCGAACGCGATCAAGTGGTGGGACGTGCCCCTCAGGTGGTGGCAGGCTGGAAAGCGGCCTCCCGGTGAAAGTCCGTCGACGACTTCACCGGCCTGACCTACGAGCGCGCTCCCTATATACGAAATGTCGAGCATCGACCGTCGGCGCGCTGCCGCCATGCCCTCGACCGGATCGGCCTGCGGCACGGCCGGGGCACCGCCGTCGTCGCACATCGCGATGAGATTCATCACAAAGCTATGAACCTCGTCCGACACTTCGAGCACATGGTGGTCGGCAATCCCGCGTTCGGCCGCGTAGCTGTCGAGGAGCGATGGCCTTGCCGCGCCGCGAACGACCAGGGCGAGTTTCCAAGCGATATTAGCTGCGTCCATGAACGCCGCATTGAGCCCTTCGCCTGCGAGCGGACTCGACAAGTGAGCGGCATCGCCCAACAGGAAGCGCCGCCCGTCGCTCACGCGCTGAGTGGCTCGCTTGTGCATTTTGAAATAAGAAACCCATTGGAGATCGTGCAATCCGACGTCGAGGTCGACACGGGCATTGAGCAACGATCCCAATTCGTCCGCATTCGGAAGTTCGGGCCGTACATAGTCTCATTGCGATCGACGAAAATAAGCCAACGGGCGCCCGGGAGTGGCGAGAACAGCACGAACCCGGTCGGCCCCACGACGATACGGCCGCATTCGGGCGGACATGGGAGACGAATTTTTACATCGGCAACGACGAAGCGGCCGTCATAAGTCTCTCCGACGAGGTGCTCCTGCATCGAATGGCGTGTCACGCTGTGCGCACCGCCTGCGCCCAGCACGTAAGCCACCGTGAGGAGTTCCGTTCGACTGCCGGCTTTGAGTGTCACACGCAGGCTCGCCGAACCATCTTCGATCGACTTTACCTCTGTGCCGTATTCGATCTCGACGCCGAGGCTTTCCAAATGTTCGCGCAGGATTGTCTCGGTGCGCCATTGCGGCAGGCTGCACTGAAATTCATACTTGCAGCCGATATCGGCGAATTTGGTGGTTGCGATTTCCCGCAAACCCGGGCCGAGCAGATGAACCTGCTTAATGCGTACACCCGCGCGAAGAAATGGTTCGATCAGCCCACCCCGGTCGATGATCTCCAGCGTTGCCGGCTGCAGTGCGGTCCCGCGAGCCTCGTGGTGCGGCGCTGGTCTGCGCTCCACGACGCGTGGCTTGACGCCATGACGAAGAAGTTCACAGGCCGCGAATAATCCAGCTGGACCAGCCCCCACGATCAAGACCGGCCGAGCGGGTGCGGATTCGATAATTTGGCTGGAGTGCAGCGACACAGCTATTCCCCGGTGAGCGGCTCATTGTCGTCGGCGGTCGCGGCCTCAATGATTCGGCAATGGCGGTCTCTAAGTCAACCTGCCGAGTACGCAACCGCTCACGATGTAGCAAGGTCGGGCAAATCTCAACCGGCTAGAGGAATGATCGATTTCACGTTGTCCTCTCTGAGAAACTGCGAACAGTCGCTCGCACGCGTGCGACGCAAAATGCATTCAACGCTAAACAAACGGAACCGGCGATTACGTCATGTAATCATTTTGTGACAGCGCCGACACAATTAAGTTGTCAGCTATTACTGCGCGACCGCATTCCTAAAATCTTATTCACGCGAGCGTGAAGGCACCCTGCCGAATGTGCATATCAAAGAAATAATCGAAACAATAAGCTGACGGCACACGCGGCCTCCGGGCGCTCCCCGAAAGAAGCATCGTTTGTATCATCTTGGGAGGATGAAACGTCATGAAGCCGGAAAAAAGAAAGATAGGCTTGGCTGCGGGGGCCGCGGCATCTGTGCTCGCCATATTCAACGTTTTGCCAGCCACAGCTCAGCAGAACTAACTTCATTTGTGGCCATCGTGGCGGCCATCCTGGGCACGATGTTCGTGACGTATTTGTGTCTGGCTTATGCGGTCAAGCTTTCAGATAAATTGGGCGCGATGGGGATTGATGCCATTACCCGCATCGTTGGCTTCTTCGTTGCCGCAATCGGTGTCGCTCTGATCTTCGACGGCGTCATCGAGGCATTAGAAACCCACGGCATCAGTGCTCTTCATTGACTTCTTCGGGGTTAAATAGTGCACTGGTTACATGGGCCCTTTGCCCCGATTGCCAGTGTACGTTCTAGCAGGAGATAAAGATGCGTATTTTTCCAGTATTGATCGCCAGCGCAGCCACAATCTTCGCAACGAGTTTGAGCGCGCAAGCTAGAGGGTGCGACAGGCTGTGCCTCGAGCGTCGGATCGCTGCGCTTGAAGGTCAGATAGCACAACTGAGCGCCAACGCCATCAAAACCGGGCAGTTCGTAACCATCAATACGCCCGGCGGCTGCCTCTCCTGGGGCGGTTCAACCCCCGGCTCCGTCTACTGGGTGACTCCACCCTGTGCGCAAAGCACTTGGGTCATCAACAGTCACTGACGGACGTCGGTCATTCCGTTAGCTGCCGGTCGCCATGAGACCGCTGTGAGGCTGGTTTGTTGAGCGGCCAAGCCCGAGGACCGGCTCGGCGTTGCCCGCACGCTCTACAAGTCCTTGGTGGCCCAATACCCCGACAGGTTGATCATACTCTGCAACCACCGTGGGCTGGTGCTAGCCCGCAGGTGATTCCAAATCGCGGCGAAGGTGGACCATGATGGATTTACTGTTCCTTGGTGTCGGGTGGACCGACCTCGCGATCACCCTGAACCGGATCGCGGTTGGCGCATTCTTTATGCTGTCGGGATATCACAAGCTGTTCAACGCAGAGCGCCACCGTTCGTTCGTCGATGAACTCAAGGGGCTCGGCGTTCCAGCGGTGGGCTTCAATCAATGGTGGGTGCCGTTGGTCGAGTTCAGCGCCGGCGGCGCCGTCCTTGTCGGGCTCTTGGCGCCACTCGCCGCGCTTGGCCTGCTTGTCGTCATCCTCGTCGCCATCGCCACGTCCGGGCGGCAGCGAATCAAACTCTACAAGCCGATCGATGAAGTGGATCGCATCGACGATTGGCTCTATTTACCAGAGACGCTTTATGCCTTTATGTTGATTATAATCATCTCGGCCGGCGCCGGGCCTTACAGCCTCGATGCCCTGATCCATGGCCTGATCAATAAGCACGTCGCGTGACGCCGCGTCCTCACCGGTTATCTTCTTCCGCTGCCGCAGCAGGCTGACAAACCGCCGCCATCATGAGTGGTCCGCCATGATTGTCACGACGTTTCCAAGACCGGTGCGCGTCATCGAGCACATGTTGATCCCTCTGAAAGACGGCACGAAGCTCGCCGCCCGCATCTGGCTGCCGGAGGATGCAGACCAGAATCCTGTTCCGGCCATTCTGGAATATTTGCCTTACCGCAAGCGCGACGGCACGTACGAGCGGGACGCGCTAACTCATCCGTATCTGGCCGGTCACGGCTATGCCGGCGTTCGCGTCGACCTTCGAGGTAGCGGCGAATCGACGGGCTTGCTGTTCGACGAATACGCCAAGCAGGAACAAGACGATGGCATCGAGGTGATCGCTTGGCTGGCAGTTCAGCCCTGGTGCAATGGCTCGGTTGGGATGATTGGAATTTCCTGGGGTGGGTTCAATGGACTTCAGATTGCGGCACGCCGTCCCCCGGCACTCAAAGCAATCGTAACTATTTGCTCGACCGACGATCGGTACGCCGACGACGCGCATTACATGGGCGGCACGTTTCTTACCAAAGCCGGACTTGAATGGGCCTTTTTCTTTTTCGGCTTGATGTGCCTGCCGCCCGATCCGGCGCTGGTCGGCGACAGCTGGCGGCCGATGTGGTTGGAGCGCCTGCAGAACATACCGCTGTTCCAGGAAAATTGGCTGCAGCACCAACGACGCGATGCATATTGGAAGCACGGATCGGTATGCGAGGACTACGCAGCGATCCAATGCCCGGTCTATGCCGTCGGCGGCTGGACCGATGGTTATAAGAATGCAATCCCGCGCCTTCTCGAGCGACTGAAGGTGCCCCGCAAGGGTCTCATCGGACCGTGGGCACACGCGTATCCGCACTTTGCACTTCCCGGACCCCAGATCGGATTCCTCCAAGAAATCCTGCGTTGGTGGGATTATTGGCTGAAGGGCATCGATACGGGGGTGATGGATGAACCTATGCTGCGTGCATGGATGACGGACAGTGTGAAACCGGCGACCCACCACGACACGTTGCCGGGCCGGTGGATTGCGGAAACTTCGTGGCCACCGCTGGGAATAATGCCGCGGCGGCTGTTCTTGACCGATGAGGGGCTGCGAGAAGCCGCGGCACCCTTGACGGCTCGCGCCGTATGCTCGCCGCAGACGGTTGGTAGTTGTTCAGGCGAGTGGGTTCCATTCGGTCGTGGGCGCGATCAGGCGCGCGACCAGCAAGAAGATGACACGCGCTCCTTGGTATTCGAGACGACGCCACTCGATGAGCCGATCGAGATCCTTGGCTCTCCGATCGTCACGCTCGATGTCGCGTCCGACCGGCCGATTGCGAATCTGGTAGTTCGGTTATGCGATGTGCACCCGTCCGGTGAATCGCTGCGTGTCAGCTATGGTGTGCTCAACCTCACTCATCGCGAGGGCCACGAACAGCCCGCCCTGCTGGCGCCAGGTGAGCGCTACCGAGTGCGCATCCAGCTCAATGATGCAGGTTCGGTATTTCCAGCCGGCCACAAGGTGAGGCTCGCGGTATCTACGGCTTATTGGCCGATGATCTGGCCCAGTCCGGAGACGGCGACTGTGCAGGTCTTTGCTGGCACGCTCGATCTGCCGCAACGCTCGCCCAACGCCGCAGACGCCGGGCTCTCGCCTTTTCCTGAACCGGAGACGGCGCCACCCGAGAAGCCAACCATCCTTCATCGCGACGGTGTGCGGATCGAGCGCATCGACCGCATCGGCCTGGAAACAGGCACACAGTGGAATACGCAGTATCACGTCGAGGAGAATGATCCGCTCAGCGCCGTTGCCGAGTTGCGCAATACTCAGAACTCTGTCGCGCAACGAATGGCAAATCCGGGTCGAGACGCAGATGCGGCTGTCATCGACGGGCAATGCCTTCCTGCTGCAGGGAAGCTTGCGCGCCTCGGAAGGCGCGAACGAAGTGTGCCGTCGCGACTGGGATCGCTCTATTCCTCGAGACTCCTCATGATAAACGGCATCAATGATGAGCTTATTCTTGCGGCCCGTCTCCTTCTCGCGACGCTGTTTCTGATTTTCGGCGCGAGAAAGTTGAGAGACTATTCGGGCACCGTAGCTCAAATGGTGCAGCTTGGCCTTCCGATGCCGGTCCTACCTACCGTCGTATCGATCTTTATGGAGCTTCCGGTCGCGTTCGGGATCGCGATTGGCATTTTCACGCGGCCTGCGGCCGCGCTCATGGCTTTATACGTGCTGGGAACTGCGCTTATCGGGCATCGTTATTGGACAGTGAAAGGTGCGGATTATGTCGACAGCCTGGATGGCTTTTACAAAGACCTCGGCCTTATGGGCGGCTTCTTGTTGTTGTTCATTGCTGGTGCAGGAAAATATTCAATTGATGCATTGTTAGGCATCGCCGCACCATAGTATTGGGTCAACGATGCAGCCTCATGTCGCGCATGTCCGGTGCCAGACATGTGATCGCCGATCTCATCGACAGCCATTACGACGAAGCATAACTTTCCCCCGCGCGATTTCGGCATTTGAAGCGATCCGCGGACGAACACGGAGCGCAACAAGTATTTAGGGTTCTGACCGGAGGTTCGGATATGTCGCTAGACAGCACGCTGACTGCAACCGCTGACTCGAGGCTGCCGGACGCGACCGGCGCTGGCTTCGCCGATAAGCTTTATCGGCTGGATGGTGGTCACTCCCTCGCAAACGACGAGTCGGTCTGGACCCCCGGCGAAAATGTTGGACGGAGTATCGAATTCTCATCGACGTGTTGGCTAATAAAGCGGAGAAGTGAATGGCTGCTCTGGGATACGGGCGTTCCTGAATCCGCGCTGAACGACCCCAAAGGCTGGTCGACCCTCCCTAACTTGATCGTCTACCATCTGGATAAGACTCTAAGCGATCAACTCGCCACGATTGGACTTAAGCCAAACGACATCACTTATGTTGCGCTATCGCATACTCACGGCGACCACATAGGCAATGTCAGCTTGTTCCCGAATACTACAGTTCTGATGCAGCGAGCCGAGTATGCGTGGATCAGTTCTCCCGATGGCCCGAATGATAACGTGAATAAATTGAAGGCTCTCGCACGTAAGCTTTTGGGTGCTCCAAAGCATCTTAAGCTGCTCGACGGCGATACGGACGTATTTGGTGATGGCGGTGTCACTCTGGTTTCCACACCAGGACACACTCCCGGCAGTCAATCGTTATTGGTCCACCTGAAGAATTCAGGCTTCATCATTTTGTCCGGCGACGTGGTTCATCTGGAAGAGAACTTTGAAAAGGACATGGTGCCGTCCTTGAACACGGATAAGGCTGCGTCGATCGCCTCCATGGAGAGGATTAAGCGGATGATCGCGACGTACAAGGCAAAGTTTTTTATCAATCACGACAAGGCGGAATCCGACACACTAAAGCTGCTCCCCGCATTCTACGACTGATGTCTCTATCAGTGCACTCGAGCTCCTGCGCTGACACCAGCGAGCGCCCGGCCGACACAGAGAGATGTTATGATAGCAGCAACTTCTCAGACAGCTACGGTGGCATCGATTGTTGGTGATCCCACGCAGGCTCTTTCGTTAGAGTCGACCTCCGCGACAACGACCTATCACCGTATGACGGTTGATGGCGTGGGAGTTTTCTATCGCGAAGCCGGTCCGAGGAACGCGCCGACGATCGTGCTCCTGCACGGGTTCCCTTCTTCCTCGCGCGAGTTCGATACGGTCATCCCCTTGCTCGCCACACGCTATCATCTCATAGCACCGGATTTTACGGGATTCGGTCAGAGTGACGCCCCGCCACCGTCGTCGTACGCGTACACCTTTGACAATCTGGCCAAGACTATCAACGGTCTTCTCGAGCAACTCCAGATCAACAAATACTTCTTCTTCCTTCATGACTATGGTGGGCCGGTCGGCTTTCGCATCATGGCGGCTTATCCCGAGCGGCTGCAGGCGCTTATCGTCCAGAATGCCAATGCCTATACGGAAGGCTTGGGTGCCAAGTGGGCCGGCATTGCCCGATATTGGGACGATCCGAAAGCGCATCCAGAAGTGTTCGATGCGTTCGTGTCGTTCACAGCGACCGAACAGCGTCACACCCTCGGCACTTCGCATCCCGAACGTTATAACCCGGACACTTGGACTGACGAGTACGCGCACCTGTCGAGACCCGGCCAGCGCGAGATCCAGGCCAGTCTGCTGTACGATTATCGGACAAATGTCGCGTCCTATTCCGCATGGCAAACGTGGTTGCGCGAGCACAAGCCACCGACTTTGGTGGTTTGGGGACGTAATGATCCCTCGTTCATTGCTGCCGGTGCGGAACCATTCAAGCGCGATGTGCAGGATGCCGAAATCCACCTGCTCGACGCCGGCCATTTCGCCCTGGACGAGAAGAACGACGAGATCGCGAGTCTCATTCTCTCATTCTTGAGCAAACATTCCGGTTGACCGACCGGTAGATCATTTCACGCGCCTCTCAACTTTAAATCCCGAAGTTCAAACAGGAGTGATCCATGAGTGAAGTACAAGTCGGACAGAAAACCTATCAGATGCCGCCCAATGATGGGATTACCATCGCGCATTTTATCGTCGTCGCCGACATCGAGCGATCGCTTCGATTTTACGAAACGGTCTTCGGTAGTCGCATTCTGAGCAGAGGCGACAGCAAGGGCGCGCCGGGCTACCTACAGCTCGGGAACATGTGGCTCATCGTCAACGTCGGGGGCGGTCCGACACCCGACAAGCCATCGACAACGCTCAGCGTTCCCGCCGACCCCGATTTAGTCAGCAGCTTCATGAATATTCGCGTTGCCGATATTCAAGCGTGCTATGAACTTTGGAAAAGCCGAGGAGCCGAGTTCATCACCGAGCCAAAGCCCAAATACGGCGAGACACGCTGCTACATCCGCGATCCTGATGGCTACATTATAGAAGTTGGCCAAAGCAACCCGGGCGTCACTTACGGCTAAACGGCACGACACGTGAAAGCATCTGTGGTGACCGCGTACATTCCGGCGAAATGAGGTCGCGAAGGACGGCCCCTCATCGGCCGCCGGAGCAACTGAAGCAAACGAAAGTCAGAGAGGAGCCCATGAAGTCCGAGAGGGATGGTATCAACCCAGCGGCCGAGCCAAGCGGAACAGGTTGCGTCGAATGCTCGGCTCTGGGCGGATGGTGGTTGCATCTTCGCAGATGCGCCGAATGCGGTCACATCGGCTGCTGTGATAGTTCACCAAATCAGCATGCATCGAAACATAACGCCGCTACGGGTCACCCGATAATCACGAGTTTCGAGCCGGGCGAGCGGTGGTTTTACGACTATCGTACCGAAGAATTCTTCGCCGGCCCGAAGCTTCACGCTCCTCACTCGCGTCCGTTGGATCAACCGGCGCCCGGACCGGGCGGAGCGGTGCCTTCAAACTGGCAAACGCTGCTTCACGAATAGGGGGAATGCGAACTAGGTGATCGAATAACGACCTAATGACCCAAAGCGGACGTTTGCATAAGCGCCAAGGCGTTGCGCGTTATTGGTAATCACTCTATCCATTCGGACAACCTATCGAGCGACACACGAGAGCCCAACATGACTGACACACCTGGATACACGCCGCCGGAAGTCTGGGTCTGGGAGAAGAAGGACAGTCCCAATTGGCGCTATAGCAACACCAACCGCCCCGTCGCGGGCGCAACGCACGAGAAGGAGTTGGGGCGCGGAAAGCATCCGCTTCAGCTCTATTCACTAGCGACGCCTAACGGCGTCAAGGTTACAATCATGTTGGAGGAATTGCTGGCCGCTGGTCATAGTGGAGCGGAATATGACGCTTGGCTGATCCGGATTGGTGAGGGCGACCAGTTTGGCAGCGGATTTGTCGGGGTGAACCCGAATTCCAAAATCCCGGCGCTCATGGACTATAGCGAGCAGCCGCCACGACGCGTGTTCGAATCCGGCGCGATCCTGCTCTACCTGGCGGACAAATTCGACGCCTTCCTACCGAAAGATCGCGCCAAGCGCGCTGAGGCGCTAAATTGGCTGTTTTGGCAGATGGGTTCAACACCCTATGTCGGCGGCGGCTTCGGGCATTTCTATGCCTATGCTCCGGTGAAGATCAAATACGCCATTGACCGTTTTACAATGGAGGTGAAACGCCAGCTCGACGTGCTCGACCGGCAGCTTGCGGACAATCAATTCATCGCCGGCGACGAATATACGATCGCCGATATGGCGATTTGGCCATGGTACGGCAACGGCATGTTGAACGGCGCCTCCTACAACGACCCGCGCAAGTTCCTGCAGACGCATGAATATAAGAACCTGACGCGCTGGACGAAAGAAATCGGCGAGCGCCCGGCCGTCAAGCGCGGGCGAATGGTCAACCGCGCTAGCGGGTCGCCTGAAGAACAGCTGCGCGAGCGCCATGACGCCAGCGATTTCGCGACCAAAACGCAGGACAAGATAGACGCGCGCGGGTAGCCCCATCGTAATCTCATAATTCAGACTGAGACTAGCTGGTAAAAAAGCGTTCACATGCACTCGATGAGGGCCGACCACAGAGCGTCGAGGCTGTGACTATTTTTTTGATTTTCTGCTTGTCGCCCTAATGGACACGCAAGGCGTCTGCCTCCGCGTCCGTTGTTGGGGTGATAACGGCCGTGCCGCCTTATCGAAGTCGTGGCAGCTAATGACCCAAAGCGGACATTTAGAATTTTCCCTCACCAGTTCAAGCTTGGTCGTTGCTTGATCAGGAGGTTGCACGGCAACACTTCCGCTGGTGCACACCGACGCCGACGCTAAACTAGTGTTCCATGGATTACTCAGCTGTCGGCCGAAAGCCTTAATCCCAATGTTCTATGAACCTCGAAAGAAGAACCATGGCCTGCCCCACGATCCGTACAATGCAATCGTTGGCCCGAGACCGATCGGCTGGATTACGTCAGTCAACTTGAAGGGCGACATCAATCTCGCGCCCTATTCTTACTTTAATAGCGTTTCCACCGATCCACCGATGGTCATGTTCGCGAGCGATGGTCGCAAAGACACCATCGACTTTGTCGAGGAAACAGGAGAATTTGTTTGCAATCTCGCAGTCTGGGATTTGCGAGCGCACGTTAAAGATTCATCACTAAGCTTTGCCCGCGGAATAAATGAAATGGAGGTCGTGGGCCTGGAGGCGACAGCCTCTGTTCTTGTCAAGCCGCCGCGCGTGAAAGCTTCGCCATGCGCGCTAGAATGTAAGTGGTTGCAGACGGTCCAGCTCAAAGATATCGACGGCAATCCCGCCCCACGGTTCATTGCATTCGGTCAAGTGATTGGCATTCACATCGACGAGAATTTCATTAAAGACGGCTTCCTCGATACCGGCGCAATGAAGCCAATCGCACGCGCGGGTTATCAGGAGTACTTCGTTACTACAGCCGAAGCGCGCTTTTTTCTCAAATTTACTGAGGCGCACAAGATGCGTGCGCAATCCCATGCAAAGAAAACCGAAGAATAATAGATTTCGGTACAGCAGGTCGCCTGCTGGTCTTTCTCAACAGCGACAGGAGACGCCGCGCGTGGCCGCATTCAAGGGCAAAGCTGCTACAGCAGACACTAATCGGCGCGGCAGCTCGTGACCCAGAGCCGTCATTGACGCTGCGAGGCGGCGACCGCAGAATGCAGGGTCTTCAATGCTAGACGATCTTGCCTGAGGATGACTGTGACCGCCCATCAAACCAACCCCGTCACGTTCGTGCTCATATTCCGAATACCTACGGAAGGTGTCGAGGACTTTCGAGCCTACGAGGAGGCCGTCTTGCCGCTATCGCCCGAGTTTAACGGGCGTTTGGAGCGTCGTCTGCGAAATCCGGATGGCACCGTAGAGATGCACATAGTTAGCTACGCATCCGATGCGGACCGTCAGAATTATCGGAATGATCCCCGGCGCGCGGCGCAAGCCTGGTTGTTGGAAAAATCATCTGCCAAGTTGGAATTGCTCCCGATGGCGAACGTCTCTTAATGGCCCGTAGCGAACATCCCGCTCCGGCGATCCAATTTCCGGATGAGGCGAAAATTTAATGTCTTCTACTCGCATGACCCTTCTAATCGGCACAACCAAGGGCGCGTTTTTGATTTCTGGCGGCCATGACCGTAGCGGCTGGGCCATTCAGGGTCCTTACTGTGACGGCTGGCCAATCAATCACATGATTGGAGACCCTGAGACCGGCACCCTTTGGGCGGGGGGCGGCGGCGAATGGCACGGCGCAGGTATCTGGCGCAGCGAAGACGGCGGCACGAGTTGGAAGGTCACCCGTCTCACAAAGGGGAAGATGGACGATTGGGCCTCCAACGATCCCAATTTCGCAAAGATGATCGGCTGGACCGACGAACCGCTACCGTTTACCGACGCATTCGCTCAAATCTGGTCGCTCGGTTACGCGCACGGTACGCTGTATGCTGGCACCAAACCAGCGAACCTTCTGGCCAGCAAGAACGGCGGTAAAGATTGGGTACGGATACAAGCTCTGACGGATCACCCCTCTGCCGATAGCTGGAACCCCGGTGGTGCCGGGCTGGTGCTGCACACCATCGTTTCCGATCCAAGCAACGCACAAAAGCTCTGGGTTGGAATCTCGGCGGCCGGCGTCTTCGCGACCGAGGACGGCGGAGCGACATGGGAGCGCCGCAACCGCCTCTCGAACGCCGAAGCATGTGATCACCGCGACCACCCTGCCGCGCCACGCGATGGCGACACGGGGCACTGCATCCACAACATGATGCGTGCGCCAGGCACAAGCGACGTGCTTTACCAGCAGAACCACTATGGTGTATGGCGCTCGGCCGATGGCGGTCGAAGCTGGGACGACCGGACCAAAGGCCTGCCGTCGACCTTCGGCTTTCCGATCCGCGTTCATCCGCGCGATCCGAATATCATCTGGACGCTGCCACTCAACGGTGACATGGCCGGACGTTTTCCACCCGATGCAGCCGCAGCGGTCTGGCGGTCACGCGACGGCGGCCAAAGCTGGCAGGCGATGCGCCAAGGTCTGCCGCAGGAGGGCTGTTTCTTCACTGTGCTTCGTCAAGCGATGGCTGGTGACGAGCGCGATCCAGCGGGAATCTATTTCGGCACAAACAGTGGTTCGGTCTTCGCGAGCTTCGATGAAGGTGAGAATTGGCAGGAGATCGCGCGTCACTTGCCAACGATACTTGCTGTCGAAGTGCTCGAACGCTGATAATAGCTGTCGGTCAATTGCGCTGGTCTCGTCTTCTATATCCCCTACATTGGACGCCTAAAGAATGACTGCTTGTGGCCCATAGCGGACGCGGCGCGAGGGCTCAAGAATATCCGCTATTGGGGGTAAAGCGGACATTTCTGGGGTCATTTACCGACTTCCCCATGGTTGATTTCACCGGCTACGATGCCGACGGGAACCGCGACCAAGCGCGAGTTCATCAGTTGTTTGGCGTCGCGGGCAGGAATGACGCCGATCCGTTGCGCATGTCCACCAAACGAACAATGGACACGGGAGGAAGAGGATGAAAACGCCTTTTAGGCTGGTGGTCGGTACTATTCTAGCGCTTGCAACCACCATCGCGTGGCCCGCCTTTGCGGACGATTATCCAAGCAAACCGATCAAGGTCATTTCAGATTCCGCGCCTGGCAGTGCCATCGATGTGGCTTTCCGCATGGTGATGGATCGACTTGGCACTGTGCTGGGGCAGCAGATTGTGCCGGTGGATCAACCTGGCGCTGGTGGGGCGATCGCGGCCCACGCCGCGTTTCAATCGATGCCCGATGGATATACGTTGTTTGCACCGGCGCTTTCACTATTCATCTCTCTTCCTGGCAAAGCTGAGAACTTGCCACTCATATTACCTCGCGATTTCCTTCCAGTTGGTTCGTTGGCAGAACTGCCCATGTTTATCTGCGCGAGCGCGCAATCCGGCATCAAAACGCTGCCGGACTTAATTGGCCGCGCCAAGCAGCGCCCTGGCGAAATCTCTTTTGCAGCGACCGGAATAGGCAGGCTGACGCATCTGACTGGACTGCTTCTAGCAAGCAAGGCCGGCATCAAATTAGAAGCTGTACCCTATGCAGGCGGTCCAGCGGCCGCCCTTACGGACGTTATTGGCGGCCGCGTGCCGTTGATCATCGAAGGTTATTCTGGCCTAGCCGGCGCAATACAGGCGCACACGATCACTGCGCTGGCCGTTGGGTCGATGCACCGCCTGCCTGATTTTCCCGATCTGCCGACCGTAGCCGAGATCTTACCGGGCTTTGCCGCGGGAGGATGGCAAGGCATGGTGGCGCCACTCGGGACGCCCGCGGCAGCCATCCAGAAAATCAATGAAAGCCTGAAGAAGGTACTGAGTGAGCCGGACCTTGCCAAGCAGCTTGCATCGCGCGGCGCCTATGTTGATCCAATGTCAGCGTCCGAGGTCAATGCGTTTGTCAACGCACAGCAGGAGCAATGGCGTCCAGTGCTCGAAGCATTCGAAGCAAGCATCAAGAAATGATAGATCGCAGGTTGCCCGTTCGGACGAGGTGACGAAGAAGGAGCGATGTCGCTGTTTGGCCCATAGCGGACGCACCGGTCGGCGACAGTCGCGGCAGCTTTCGGGGGCAAAACGGACATGGATCTCATGATCCGTGGCTCGAGAACTGACGTGACGGAGGCGTTCGTCCACGAACAAATGCGAACAGCGAGTTGGCGGAAGGGGTGTCCGCCCATTCTTATCTAAATGCGAGTAGTCTCAATGCATTAGAAAGGCGGCCTAAGCCAACCCACAAACTATCCCACGAGCGTTTGAACCATCACCCGATCAGTTCCTCAATCACAGAAGGCAGGTTCTGAGGGCTCTCCGCAGTTACGCGCTTCGTTGCTTGCCTGTTGGCGCGTTTGAGCCTGCATTGTGGATCAATGACTCGGCGCCGATCCTATGACGCCTGTAGCCAGGGCCATGTCGCCGCTGCCGACAGGGCTGTGCTGTAGGCATCCGTGGCGGCATTTTTCGCCGCCAGGAGCTGGCGCTCGGCCGTCGTCACGTCGGAGATCGATCCGACGCCGTTGCGGTAAGCCGCGAGCGCGCCGCTGCGCGTTTCTATCGCGCGTCGATTTCGCACATTGAGAAGACAAATCATGGGTTCGCCGGCATCGATCGGCGAGACGGGGCAACGCGAGACACGCGAACTTCTTCTGACATCGTAGGGATGTCATTCGCGCAACACCTCACTCTCCAGTAACCGTCGTTTTCGGCGTCGAAACATTCGCTGCGGAACAGAATGGGGGCGCTAAAACGCCGCTCCAAGCTGCTTCGCGAGTTGGGGGAACAGTTTCAGCGCATTCTCGCTCTCGATCGCCCGCCGGGTCGGCGCGTCCCAGCCATCGAAGCCCTCAAAGGCCGCGATGACCGACTTCACGTCCTGGACAGGATTGCGGTGGCGTGAAAAGGGAAAGTCGCTGCCGAACACGACATGTGACGGTTCGGCGATCTCCATGAGGCACTTCAGCGGCGCCGGCGCGCATACTTCCGCAACGTCATAATAGAGTCCGCGCAAAGCGCTGGCGACGGTGCCGCCCGGCAAGTGCTCCGCCTTGCGGGGATTATTATTCATCGCGCTCACACGATAGACCAGGAACGGCACAGTGCCGCCGCCGTGGGGCATGATCCAGCGGATATTAGGGTATCTGCCGAAAATGCCGTTCCACAAAAGGTTATGGATCGCGCGCGTGGTGTCGAGCACGAGCTCGGTCATTCCGGATGGATAGCTATAGGCCGGCACGTTCTGGGCTTGATTACGCAACGGATGAACGAACACGACCGCTTTGCGGCGGTCGAGCTCGGCATAAAGTTCGTCTTCCTCCGGTTGCCCCAAATGCCGCCCGTCGACATGGGTCAGCAGACAGATCCCTTCGAGCTTGAGCACATCGAGCGCGTATTCGGTCTCCCGGATCGCGGCGCCGACATCGGGCAGGGGCAGGATCGCGAAGGCGCCAAAGCGCCGTGGATGATCCGCAACCATCCGCGCGGAGTCCTCGTTGCAGGTACGTGCCAGTCGCACCGCGAAATCGATGTCGCCGAAATAAACGCCCGGTGACGCGATCGAATTGACCGCGGCAGTGATCCCGGTCTGGTCCATCAATTCGAGCTGGGTCGCGACACTCCAGTCGGCCCAAGGATTTTCGCCGCTGCCGTTAATGCCGACGTTCGCCAGCGCCTGCTTGTAGTGATCTGGGATAGGATGTTGATGGGTATCGATCAGAGGGCCGTGAGACATTGCTGCGTCACACTCTTTTTGTGAAGAAGCTATCGATCGTGGATTCGTCGCTCAGTGCTGTCGGGCGCCCTCCCATGGCATCATCAGCCGCTCGGCGAGCGCCACCACCGAGAACAACACGATCCCAAGTCCGCTCAGCCAAATCAGCGCAGCCCACGCCAGCGGCCCGTCGAGTTGCGAATTTGCAGTCAAGACGAGATTACCGAGGCCAGACACCGAGCCGACGAATTCGCCGATGACGGCGCCAATCACGGCCAATGTAATGGCGACCTTGGCGCCGGCGAATATGAAGGGGAGCGCCGCCGGCATCTGTACCTTGAAGAAAACTTGGCGCGGCGAGGCCCGTAATGCGCGGGCGAGTTCCAGCAATCCCGAAGGCGTCGCCTGCAGGCCCGTCGCTGTATCGACGACGACCGGGAAGAACGCGACAAGAAAGGCCAAGGCCAATTTCGAACTCATGCCGAGCCCAAACCACACCAGGATGATCGGCGCGATGGCGACTTTGGGGACCGACTGGGTGGCGACCAATATCGGATAGAGGATGAGATTGAGCAGACGCGAATTGGCGACGCACACGGCGAGCGGAATGCCAATCGCGAGCGCGAGACAGAATCCCAAAAGCGTCTCGACGAGTGTAGGCCAGGTCTCGTGCAGCAACAGGTCATAACGCGTGACCGAAACCGAGGCGATTTCGAGCGGGCTCGGCAGCACCAGCGGGCTGATGCCGGACAAGGATGTGTATCCCTGCCAAATGCCCAAAATCAGCAAGATGCCGATCAGCGGATAGGCCGAACGTTGGAAATGCAGCGCGCTCATTTGGTAATTCCGAGAGCGCGCCCGGCGCGATGTTCGAGCTCGGTAAATTCCGGCTGGTAGCGCATCTCGGGAAGCCGCGGAGAGGGCAGGTCGACAGCGATGAAATCGGCAATGGTCGCCGGACGATTGCTGAAGACGGCGACTGCGTCTGAAAGATAAACCGCCTCGCTGATGCTGTGCGTGACGAGCATAACCGTGGCGTTGGTCTTGGCGCGAATGTCGAGCAGGAGGTCCTGCATTTCCATGCGCGTGAGTTCGTCGAGCGCGCCGAACGGTTCGTCCATCAAAAGCAGTTTTGGCCTGTGCACGAGCGCCCGGCACAAGGCAACGCGCTGCTGCATGCCTCCGGAGAGCTGAGCGGGATAAGAGTTCTCGAATCCGGATAGGCCGACCAGCGCGAGCAGGTCGGTCGCGCGCTCAGCGGCTTCGCCTCGCGCGCCGCCCGTGATTTCCAGCGGAAAGAGGACGTTCTTCAGGACGGTTCGCCACGGCATCAGATTGGGCTGCTGAAAGGCGATGCCGAAATCCGGCTGCGGCGCATCGACGTCTATGCCGTTGATCTGGACGATGCCGCCGGTCTTCGGGATCAGGCCGGCCGCAATGCGAAGAAAAGTCGTCTTGCCGCAGCCGCTTGGACCCAACAGGCTGATGAACTTGCCGATATGTAGATCGAAGGACACCATGTCGATCGCAGCAAGCGGCGCCTGACCGGCCCGGGTGAATGTCTTGTGGACATCCTTGAAATGGCCGAACGGCGGTTGAACCGGCGTCCCGCTGCGACTGACTGCTGACTTGATCACGGCTTGATCGGCGGCGTAGGCAAGAACTCTGTCGCGTAGAGATCGGCCGGCGCCGGCGGGTTGCCTTTGACGCCGATATATTTCACGACGAAATCGACATTTTCCTTGATCTTTGCCGGATCGAACCAGCCAAGCCCATGCTGCTCGACGTCCGGTGTTACCGAGAGGTCGCGAACCACGGCGATTTCTGCTTCGATCACCTCCGGCTTGAGGCTCGGAATAGACTTGATCTCGTCCTGCGCCGCCTTCGCGGGATTATCGAGGGCGAATTTCCATCCCTTCAGGCTGGCGCGCACGAACTTACGCACCACGTTGGGATTCTTGGCAAGATACTGCTCGGTGACGCCGATGCCGTTCGAATAAAGCTCGAGCCCGTCGTCGGCAGGAAGATAAGTCTGAAGCTTTTCGTGAACACCGTCTGCGGCCTGTTCGAGGCCGGGTTTCGCCATGGCGAAGAACTCGATGGACGGGACTTGCTTGGTCAAGAGTGAGCTCGCGCGCGCCGCCGGCGCAATATCCACGACGGTGAGCGTGCTCGGATCGAGCCCGTGCCCCGCCATGAAGCCTTGCAGGATTTTCGGCGTGAAACTGCCGGAGCCGCTGCCGAGCGTCAGTCCCTGCAGTTGTTTGACGGAGTGAACATTAGCGCCGCTTTGCAGGCTGAATACGGCGATGGGGATCTTTTGATAGTTGACCGCGACCATTTTGATGGGGGCGCCGGTCGCGCGTGCCAGCGCGACCTCAGGCACGCCCATGAATCCCATATCGGCCGTGCCGGAGACAACGTTCTGGATCACATTCGCGCCGCCCTGCGACGGGATGATGCTGACGTCGAGCCCCTCATCTTTGTAATAGCCTTCGGCCAGCGCCGCATACCAGGGCGCATGCCGGCCGAGTGGGATGAAATCGAGCGAGAACACCACTTTGGTCGACGCCGCGGGAGCATTCTGCGCCGCGGCCGTATCGGGAAGGGCGGCGGCGAGCGAAGCGGCGCCGAGACCCGCCGCGATCAATCGAACGAAACGCATTGCGAAAATCTCCCCGGCGGTGAGGTCAGCGTCCGGCCGGCGTCATCATGCTGCCATTGATACTTTCGGGCAGTCAATAGATTTTCGAAAATCCATTGATTGTGGAAGAATGCTCATATATTCGATTTCAGGCGACGCTAATGACCGATCCGGGAGAGGCAATGCCGACGACGAACGCCAAATCCGTCTCCGCTCAGACCCTGAATGCCTCCGCGCTGAGCCGTATCCGGTCCGACATTATTGCCTGCCGTCTCATGCCGAACGAGCGGTTGCGCTTCGAGGCGCTGCGCGAACGCTACGGCATGGGGGTGTCGCCGCTGCGCGAAGCCTTGATGCGGCTCGAAGCGGAAGGCCTGGTCGAGCTCGAGCAGAACAAGGGATTCCGCGTCTCGGAAGTGTCACCGGAGAATTTGGCCGACCTGATGCAGACCCGGATCGAGATCGAATCCATCGCGCTGCGCTGGTCGCTGGAAAAAGGCGGCGTCGAATGGGAAGCCGATCTTCTCGGTACCTTTCACCGCCTGTCGCGCCAGACCAAGATCGACCCGGACAATTCCGACGCCATCAACGAAGGCTGGAGCCGCGAGCACGCCGACTTCCACGCCGCTTTGGTCGCGGCCTGCGGCTCGCAGACCATGATGGCGATCCGGGCGCGGCTATTCGAGCAGGCCGAGCGTTATGTCTCGCTCTCGATCATGGCCAATGCACCGTTGCGCGACGATGTCGGCGAGCACAAGCAATTGATGCGGGCGGCGCTCAATCGCGAGATCGACCGCACCATCGAGCTCAACTGCCTGCATATCAGCCGGACCTCGGACAAGGTCGCCGCCTCGCTGGCGGCCCACAAGAGCGCGGTCAATATCGCGGCGGCGCTGCGGAGAAAGTCGTTCAAATGAACGTGCAGGTGCAGGCCGCACCCGTGTCGATTGCGGCCGTCGAGCTCGCGGAATTCGTCGCGCGGTTGTTCGCTGCGACGGGCCTTCCGGCCGAAGCGGCGGCTGTGGTCGCCGCCGGTCTGGTTGAAGCCGATCTCGAAGGATTGCCGTCGCACGGCGTGATGCTCGCCGACATGTATATCGAGCGCCTGCAAAGTGGATCGGTCTCGAAGGCCGTGCAGGCCGCAGTTGTCTCCGAGCGGCAGGGCGCGGTCGTTCTCGATGCCGGCAATGCGCTCGGCCAGCTTACGGGCACGCAAGCCATGGAGCTTGCCATCGGGAAGGCGCGTCAGTTCGCCGTCGGAATCGTGCCGGTGCGCCATGGCTTTCATTTCGGCGCGGCGGGACGCTACGCGCGTCAAGCGGCCGGAGCCGGTTGCGTCGGCATCGCCATGTGCAATACGCGCCCCTTGATGCCGGCACCCGGCGGCGCCGAGCGTGTCGTCGGCAATAATCCGATCGCCATCGCGGTGCCGACCGACGGCGACATTCCCATCGTTCTCGACATGGCGACGAGCGAGGCCGCGATGGGCAAGATCCGCATGGCCGAAAAAGCCAAGGAGTCCATTCCGCCGACCTGGGCGGTGACCGGGGAGGGAGAGTCGACGACGAATCCGGCCGAAGCGATCGCCGGCATGCTGCTGCCCTCGGGCGGCCCCAAAGGGTTCGGGCTTTCGTTTCTGATCGATCTATTGTGCGGGTTGCTCTCGCAAGGTGCGAGCGGCGCACAGGTCCGCCCGCTTTATGGCGATTTCAGCGTGCCCTATGACTGCTCGCATCTCTTCATCGCGATCGACGTGGCGCATTTCTGCGATCTCGATTGGTTTCGCCAGCAGGCCGCCGCTGCCGCCGAACGCATTCGTGGCGGCGCACGTGCGCCTGGCGTCACTGAACTCTTCACGCCGGGCGAGCCGGAATGGCGGCATCGCGCTCGTGCGCACGGTCGCGTGCAGCTCGAACCCTCGGTCGTCGCGATGTTGCGGCGCTATGCCGATCAGCTCGGCGTCACGGCGACGCCCTTTAACTCCACCGCGCAGGAAAAACACCATGCCTAAGGTTCAGATTTCCAGTCCGAAGCTCCGGCAGCCGAACGGCGTCTTCTCTCACGCCACCGCCATCGAGGCGACCGGCCGCTTCGTCTTCATTTCCGGAATGACGGCGCGCCGGCCCGACGGCACCATCGCCGGCGTTGGCGACATCACGGAACAGACCCGTCAGGTTTGCGAGAACGTGAAGGCGGCGGTCGAGACCGCCGGCGGCACGCTCGACGACGTGTGCCGCGTCGACGTCTATGTCCGCAACATGGAGCACTTCGAGGCGATCCACAAAGTGCGTGCGCAATATTTCAAGCCGCCCCTGCCGGCCTCGACCATGGTGGAAGTCACCAAGATGACCTCGCCGGATTACCTGATCGAGATTAGCGCGATTGCGGTCCTGCCGGCAAAATAGGACGCGTGATGGACGACAAATTCGGACTGAAAACCGCCACCGAGCTAGGCGTCAAGCTCGGCAAGATCGGACAGACGATCCTGTTCGAGAACGATCAGGTGCGGGTCTGGGAGATCCGTCTTGAGCCGGGCGAAACGATCGATTTCCACATCCATTACCATCCCTATCTCGTCGTCTCGCTGGGCGGCGGCGAGAACGAAATCGAGACGATCTTCGGCCGGAAGATTTCGACCCAAGAGCCAATCGGCTCGTTCGTCTTCATCAACGAAATGCGCGAAGTGCATCGACTCACCAACAAGGCTGATATTCCGTATTTCTCCCGCCTAATCGAGCTCAAATCGGTCACCTGGACCGCCGAGAGCTAGGTCACAGGCGCGCCCAGCAATTCAAACCCTGAGCCCATACCGATACGAGGTCCAAAATGGTCAAACTTCCCGAAGGCGCTCCGAGCCTCAACGAGATCCTGATTCAATCGGAGAATGTGCCGTGGCGCGAAAAATCGCTCAAAGGCATCCATGAAAAGATGCTGTGGCGCAACGAAGAAACCGGCGCGTCGATCGCTCTTATCAAGTTCGACAAGGGTGCCGGAATCCCGCAACCGCATTTTCATGCCGCCAATCAGTTCATGTTCTGCCTGAAGGGCAAATACGAATACACATCAACGGGCGTGGTACTGACTGCTGGCTGCTTCTACTGCAATCCGAAAGGTAATGTGCACGGTCCAGCCGTCGCGCACGAAGACACGATCGTGATGGAGATGTATGACGGCCCGCACTATCCGGAAAAGCCGTCTTGGTACACTGATGAGCGCGACGCACACTGAAATTGTCCAATGAAACGTGGGCGCCGCGGTAATTGAATACGCAAAACAGTGATCGCGATATCACAGGCTGATGCCTCAGACGTCCGGAACGCGAGGTTGGCGTCCTCCGCCGCCACCCCTTGATCGGACTCGGCTTTTTGCCGCCGGCGGCGTTCAACCCACAAATCATCCCACGGAATTTTTTTGTCTCTTAACGCGCGTCCTAGCTATAAGCACTAGGCAGAGTAGGGCGTTCAGATCACGATCAAAAGCGATCGTCTAACAATGTCAGCTTTGCCTCCGAAAGCGGACATAGCCCAGCGTGACTAAGATGTCCGTTTTGGGCCAAAAGCAGACATTGGCTTAGGACTGCATGATGGACGGAAGAGCAACTGCCATCCAACAAGACTGACTTGACCCAGGTACGGGCAATGATGAAAACTCGATTTCCTCTGGCGGCTGCCCGGACGTCACTTACGGCTAAACGGAACGAACCCATCGGAGGATCGGTCATGCGGGCGCAAATCTGTTTTTTCGTCAGCATCGTCTTCAGTTTCGTTGCTTGGGGCGTAGTCACCGGGAGCCTGATCTTGCCGGAACTGGGCCGCCGAGGCCGCAACGAAGCCCTGCGGCCGCTGCTCATGTTTCATTCCTTCCGCTTCGTCGGCTTGGCGTTCCTGGTCCCCGGTGTCGTGTCCCCCGATTTGCCGGCGGTGTTTGCCGAAGGCGCCGCCTACGGCGATATCGTTGCCGCGGCGCTCGCTTTGTTAACGCTCGCCTTACTGCCCGGAAAGCTTGGCATCGTCGCGGCCTGGGTATTCAATATTTGGGGCAGCGCCGATATCCTCCATGCCAATTACGAAGGCATTCGCTTAGGCGTCCAAGCCGGTCAATTGGGCGCTGCCTACTTTCTCCCAACGTTTATCGTGCCGCTCTTTCTGATCACGCACGGGCTCATGTTTTGGCTTCTACTACGAAACGAAAACGAAGCCGCCGTCCCGGCCGCGCGGCGGCACGCCTGAGCCAGCCGATCTGCCTGTCCAACAGCCAGCGAAATTTGATTTTGCCATCAATCTGAAGACCACCAAGGTGCTCGGCCTGACGGTGCCTCCAAAGTTACTTGCGACTGCCGACGAAGTGATCGAATGAAGCTAATGTCCGCTTCGGGTCAAAAGCTGCCGCGACTGTCGCCGGCGCGCAAGCCTGGCGCATCGCCTAGGCGCCGCAGCGCCGCTTTACCAGCCGTGGGTGAAGGAGCGCGTGACTGGCACACCGCGCGCCAACGGCTGCCCCGCAAACTGGGCGATCCGCGTCGAAGGCCCGCGTTTCCGTCCGCTTACTTCGCGGACATTGAGCCGTAACCGACAAACTAAGATTTTTACTCATAAATGCGTACGTCGACCGTACATCTTTAACTCACTTTCGCGGTTTATTCGGGACCATGTGCACGATGCCGCCGTAGCGCGCGCGGCTCGGCTTGGGAGGACTCACGATGTGCTGCGGGTGTTTCAACCAGCTCTTTCTTCGCGATGAGTTCCATTCCGGCGGGATCGCCGGCCTACTCGGCAAGGCAGCGGGCATGCCCACGCGACGCGCGTTCATGGCCTATTCGGTCGCGTCCGCCTCCGCGCTGAGCGCCGTCGGGGCCGCTCCCGCCGCCTTCGCGGCGGACGAAGGCGCCGACCTCATTCTGCGCGGCGGGACGATCCGTCCGCTGCCGGGCGCGCCGGTCGCCTCGGCGCTCGCGATCAAGGGTGGCAAAGTGCTTGCGGTTGGCGAAGAGAGCGCGCTGTCGGGCCTGAAGACGGGCGACACTGGGGTCGTCGAGCTTGCCGGCCGCACGCTACTGCCCGGGCTCATTGATCCGCATTGCCACACGCTCCTCGCCTCGCTGATTTTCGAATTGCTCGACGACGTCGGCTACGGCAAATATCCGACCCGCGAAAAAGTGGTAGCGCATCTGAAGCAGGTCGCGGCGCGCATGCCGAAAGGGCAATGGATTGTTGGCTCCAATTTCGACAATCTTCTGCAAGGCGGGGATTTCACGCTGACGGAATTGAATGCGATTTCAACCGACCATCCGATTTTCGTCTGGTACACCAATGGGCACGACGCCTGCGTCAACAGCGAAGCGCTTGAAGTCGCGGGAATCTCCGAGGATGTAGGCGATCTACCGGGCGGCGGTCATTTCGGCCGCGGCGCTGACGGCAAGCTCAACGGCCTAGTCTACGAGGAAAGCGCGATGCTCAAATTCGCGGTCCACTTCCTCGGCAAAATCACGCCCGAACTCGCCGCTAAGGCGGTCACCCATTATTCCTCACATATGGCTTCCGTCGGCAACACGATGCTGCACGAGCCGGGTACGATCCGCACCGAGTGGATCGATCAGTTCGCCAAGCTCTCCAATACGCTTGCCTGCCGCACCAGCGCGAGCGTGATGTTCGATGACATGAAGGGCCTGACGCCCTGGCGCAGCAACGGCCTCGGGCCGAAAGGCGCGACCCTCGCCGATTCGCTGTTCTCGCTCTACGGCGTCAAGATCGTCGCTGACGGCTCCAACCAGACCGAGACCGGGGCGCAAACCAAGCCCTATCTGAATTCGACCTCCAAGGGTGCACCGAACTTCAACGCCGCCCAGATGAAACAGATGGTCGCCGAAATCAAAGCCTTCGGCCTGCCGGTTCAGGTCCACTGCAACGGCGATTACACGGTCGACATTGCGCTGGATGCGATCGAGGCGGCCTATGCGGGCTCGGCCGACTATGGCGTCAACCGCATCGAGCACGCGACGATGGCGCGTCCCGACCAGATTTTGCGCATGAAGAAGCTCAACGTGCAGCCGAGCTTCCTGATGAACCACGTGCGCTTCTATGGCGCGGCCTATCGCGACCAGATCTTTGGCCCCGAACGTGCCGCCTTCATGGACCCCGCCGGAGCCTGCGTGAAAGCCGGCTTGCCCTTCACGCTGCACACGGACGGGCCCTGCTCGCCGCCGGGACCGCTCGCCCTCATCAGCACGGCTGTGACGCGCCGCTGCATCATCGATAATTCCGTGGTCGGCCCCGATCAGGCCGTGTCGCTCGACGAGGCGATCCGCGCCGTGACGATCGACGCCGCCCGCCAGATCGGGCAGGGCGACCGCCTCGGCTCGCTCGAAAAGGACAAGGAAGCGGATTTCACGATCCTGGAAAGCGATCCCTACAAGATGAGCCCGGATGCGATCGCCGACATCAAGGTCAGCGAGACGTGGGTGGCCGGGAAGCGAAAGTTCGCGGCGTGACGGGGTGGCCTCCTGCCTGGGTCGTCACGGTCACACAACGTCGCCCTTTGGCCCAAAACGGCCGCGACGACCTTCTGGCAACTTGTCCGCTTTCGGGGGCAAAGAGGAGATGAATCTGCGATCCGTCCGGAAGCTGACGTGACGGAACGGTCCTCCGCCACCACTCCTTGATCGGACTCAGCATTTTTGCCTAGGCGGCCTCTAATCCACAATGACACCCACGAACAAACACGAACGTCGAAATGTTCCGCGCCGAGTTGAAACCGATACAGCATGGAGGGTAGGGCGACCAGTCCCAAAACCACGCGCGGCACGTTCAATGCCCGAAACAGCAAGCGCATTGAGTTGGTGGGGTTGGATAGGTGGCCGAGTGCGCCGTTGGGTGTCGCAATCCAAAGGACCGGTGTCAGGTGCGGACATCGGCATCCGCGCCCCAGCCGTCACGCCCGACACGCTCCGCGGCCGGCTTGTCGAATTGCAGGGCGACGGCCGCGATGTCGATGCCATCAACCAGGTCGGCACCAATCTCAGCATGGAACGGCTGGCCGCGGCCGCCGAACTGTGGCTGGGCAAGCCGGTGACGCCATCAACACGGCGACCCACTGGCACGCGCTGCGTCACAACAAAATCATGGACAAGATTCCAGGACTTGGCCGCCTCTTGGAAGAGTTTTAGCCCTTCGCTCGCGGACTCCCCCCACAAGGTTGATCGCCAACAAGACACCGAGCTGGGGCGAATTTCGATGGAAGGCACGATGCCTCCAGCGCCGAGCCTCGATACAATCGGCTTCTTAGCCCGCAGCGCGACGGATATCGCCGCGATCTGGGCAACCTTGTTTGACGAGCCCAAGCCCTTCATCGCGGGAGCGTGCTGACAAATGCTCTGGAGGAAAGCGATCCAGGGATCGCGCGAATATGCTGCGCCGCGATCAGCCGACGTGACAGAGACAGTCTCCGCCTCAATCGCTGAAAATGTCTACTTATCGGCAATGCTGACGTCCTTACCCACAGAACCAGCCACAAGCCGCCGACCGCTTGCCGCTGGCGCACGCCACCCGGCTGCTTAATTGCACAAGGTCATCACTTTGCGACCCCGACAGGGAAAACAAACTCGGAAGCGCCTTCGCGTTTATCACGCTATTTCAGCCCGCTCTTGATGCTATAGCGGGTAATCGTAGCTGCCGATCAGATTTTCCACGATTGCCTTGAATGCTCCCCAGTCGGTCTCGCGGAAGGAATGGTTGCGAATGATGAAGGGCGCGCCGGCATAAAACTTTTCATATTGCTGGTGGCGGCCGGCGAATTCCGAGCCCACCACGTCCCATGCGAGCTTGAACAATTTCATCCGCGTAATTGCATCGCATTGAGGCGTCTGCCAATAAGTCTGGAACTGGCGCGCAAGCTCCGGATCTTGCATCACCGAAATATCAGCAGGCATCTGGAAAACGCCACCGCCACACAATTCGCGTAAGTCGTCGACGAACCGGCTGTAATTCTGCGTGCACCAGTCAAGCGCCCCATACATCATGCGCCGGTTGAAGCAGACGTAACCCTCGGGGCCGCCTGGCCAATGCTCGAAAGCGTTGATCTGGCCGTTGACCATTCCTGCAAGCATCGCCTCCTGGGCGGAGATGCGGCCGAGCGTCTCCTTAACTGCCGGCACTTCATCCGCGCCCGTCACGTTGGCGATTTTGGCGCACAGTCCGACAAGCAGCTGCATCTTTGACCAATAGCGCACATTCGATTGGTGATTGCCAAAACAATGGCTCGGGGTCTTAACGTAGATCTCGCGAGAAAGCAGGGCATCGCCGTGTACGAAAACGCGCTCCCACGGCACCTTGACCTCGTCGCACAACAACATGCTGTCGCTTTCGTCGTAGCGATAAGCAAGCGGTGAGTCGAACTCCGATGTGCATGCGGGTTCCATCGGCTTTCGCGACCACAATCGAAGGCCCTGTGCATTGCAGGGAATTGCACACGTAATTGCTTCCTTCCTTTGTTCCGGCGCGAGCGGAATGACGTTGCCGATCCAAATTTCGTTCGCGAAGATCGCGCCTGTTGCAAGCATCTTCATGCCAGAAATTACGACGCAATCATCTTTCTCTCGCACAACGCGTAAGGTCGGTAGAGGAAGGTTCTGACGGACATAGAATTGCGGATCGCGCGCCGCCTGCGGTGGCAGCACAGCATAGGCAACATAGAGATCGTTGTCGCGTGCGTACTTGTAGTAGCGAAAAACGTTGTCTGGATTTCCGCAAGGCGAACTCAAGGCATCAAGCTTCATCGTCATCCCGGTGATGAAGGATGCGACGTGATCTGGAGAACGGCCGAACATGCCGTAGGTAAAATTGGCGATGCGCCGGTGGCCGATCATACGACGTTGCAAGTCCTCCCGCGATCGCGAACGCATAAAATAGACAGAATGGCGTCCGCCATCTTCCTCGTAGGTCAAAACATCGCGATTGGTCGGGTCAGCCTTCATGTCGTAAAGCGCCGCAACGGTTTGCGCCGCGTTTCGGAATGCCGGATGGGAGGTTACGTCGTCGATTTTGTCGCTGCCGACATAAACGACACGCCCGTCACGGAGCGTTTCGAGATGTTCTTTTCCGCTGCGAAGCATGGTCGTTATCTCTTTTGTGTCGGCCCTTGTGCGCCCCAGTACTGAAGCTCGCGCATGGCGGGCAGGGCGCACAGGCAACAGTTCCGCGCGGTATGGTCCTCAACACCAACAAGAACTTCACTGCTTCGATGGTTTCACGTCGAGACGTCACCGGCAATACGACGCACGTAGCTCGCTTGACTCCCAGCAATTAGTAAAGTTAATTAAGCAATTCGGATCGGAAGGGGCTTCGTGCGCCGATGACCGATCGTCAGGCCACCAATCAGGGTCTTGATGCCTCGCTTCGCGGGTATCTGGAGACCAATGCCGACATCGTTACCCGGATCAAGAAGCCGGTGCGCATGGACGACATCGGCGCTTTATCGGCGCAGAGCGATCAACCTATACTTTTTGAGAATATTGTAGAGAAGCCCGGGTATCGCCTTTGCGATATTCTGGTCAAGAACCGCCGCTCGCAGGCGCGCGCGTTGGGCGTCGAGCCTGAACACTATTTGCGCACGCTTGCATTTCGTTTGCGCCAGCCACCGCGTGGACTGAAGTACGTTAAGACCGGTCCCGTAAAAGAAATAAAGAAACTCGGCAACGACATCGACTGGACCACGCTTCCGATCCCCTTGCACAAGGAAAAAGACACGACGCCCTACGTTACAGCAATGAATATCATCAAGGATCCGCAGACCGGATTTTATAACTCCTGTCATGCCGGCACCCATGCCGTCGGACCAACTCGGGGTCTCATCAGTTTCGTCACGCCCCATTCGCACGTCATCATGCGCAAATATCGGGAATTGGGCATGGAGTACATGCCCATCGCGTTCGTGTTTGGCGTACCGCCGGCTTACGAGATCATGGCGAATTTCTCCGGACTGCATATGGATGCCTGGGGCGAAATGGAAATGGTCGGCACTATCATGGATCGCGATGTAGAGATGGTGCCGTGCGAGACGCTCGACCTTACGGTTCCTGCCGAAGCCGAGATCGTGGTTGAGGGGAGGGTTAAACTCGACGGAAAATTCCGGGTCGGCGAGGTAACGTCGCCGTCCATGTACAACCTGCCGCACTACGAGGAATTGCCCGAAGTTGAGATCACCGCGATCACAATGCGCGCCGAACGGCCGATTTATCGCAACCACCAGGCCTGTCCAGACACGGATCACCAGACGCTCCCGCGACTTTGCCATGAGGCCGTGCTGTTCAACCGGCTGAGCGAGATCGGTCTCGATGTAGAGGATGTGCGTTTCCCCACTTGGGGTGCAGCGCTGTCCTGCATCCTGCAGTTCAATTATTCGCGCGACGGGTTTGTGAACGACGCACTGATGACCGCGATGGGTGCACCTTGGCTCAATACCAAAATGGTCGTCGCGGTGAGCAATGACACGAATATCGACGATGCGCGCGAGGTTTATCACGCCATCGCAACGCGCTGCGATCCATCGCGCGATGTCATTGTCGTCCCGCACACGCGTGGCTCGCCCTATGACCCGTCCGCAAAGCCGCTCGAAGGCCAATATCCATGGCGTATCGTCGGAAAGATTGGCATCGATGCCACCGCTAAAGCTCGACACAATTCAGCCGACTTTGAACGCGCTTGGCCGCGAAACTGGGGCAAAGTCAAACTTTCCGACTACCTTTAAGAAGGGAGCTTCATCATGGACGCTGTCACACCTCCTAAACCCAAAGTGCTTTTCGAAGGTGAGCCCTTCATTCCATACGTAAGGGAAGAGAATTTCGACCCGCGATTAAAATCCGTGGTCGAGCCGTACAAAAAGCGCATGGGCTTTTTGCCGAACGCGCTAAAGCTGTATGCCTATCGTCCGGAAATCGCCGAAACGCTGTGGCGGCTTAACAGCAACATCATGCGCGATCCGACTTCTACGCTCGATCAATTGCTCAAGCGTAAACTTGCGGCAGTTGCGTGTGCGACCAACGGCTGTGCCTATTGCACGGCGCACAGCTGCTCGATGCTCAAGAAACCCAGGGAGGCCGGTTACGAAGGTTGGGGACTTAGCGAGCAGGAGCTGCAGGATATCGTCTCTGGTGCCTACGTGCCTGCAAACGCGATGGAACGCGCTTGCTTCGATTACGTTCGCTCGGCTTCGGAAGACCCCACCTCAGTGCCCGACGAGAGTTCTGGAAGCGCTGAAACAGCACCTGACGCCGCCGCAGATTGTCGAGCTCGCTTGTGTGGTCGGTTTTTGGAAGTTCTACAACGCTGTCCACGACAGCCTGCATATACCGGTCGAGTCTCAACTTCTGGGCGATACCGGATATGTCAACCTCTAGGAAACCGCCGCGCCGGCGCGGTTCTGCCAAAGGCATTGCGGCGCTCGCCCCGTTGCCGGTCACGGTGTCACGGCGCGCGCTGCTCGAATGCGGTTCTGACCGACGCTTTCGCACCTTGGTGCACGATCTTCTCACTATCTCGTCGCGCATGGAGATTGTGCGTGGGCATCTGGGCGCCCGTATGGCCTTGAGCGGCCCACAATACAGCTTGCTAGTCGCGGTTGCGCATCTTCAAGGGGAGACCGGCGCTAGCGTCACAACGATAGCGAGGGCGATGCATGTATCGAGCGCGTTTGTCGCCTCGGAATCGGGCAAGCTTGCGCAACGTGGCCTCGTCCTCAAGCAGACCAATCCGCAGGATCGGCGAAGCGTTTTGCTGAGCATTGCGCCGGCCGGACGGATTGAAATCGGCCGCATTGGTGGGGAAATCCGCGCCATCAATGATCTGTTTTTTGCCGCGCTTGACGGCAAAGCTTTTAACGCCCTTAGCGCGGCGATCGGCTCGTTGATGTCGAGTTCACGCAGGGCCATTCAACACATCAACTCACGTGAGCGCGCACAGCATGCGTTGCTCGAAGCCGCGGAGTAATGACGGGCTTCAATTGCGACCGCAACAGGTAACCGACATGGCGAAGACATCGCTGGGAAGGTGATTTTCTGAACGCCGGGGAATACAGCACGCGAGCCGGTCGCGAAAGGAGCGTCAAATATTCTCGCAGCAAATCGTCAATGGGCTGATGCTCGGCTCGATATACGCGATGCTCGGCGTCGCCATGACGCTGAGTATCGGCATCCTGCGGTTTCTCAATTTCAGCATTCCGGCCCTCTTTATGATTGGCGGCATGACGACGTGGGCGCTGGTCCATGCCGGCGTGCCGTGGCCACTTGCCGCTCTGGCTGCGCTTGCCGCGGGCGCCGTGGTCGCGCTCATCGTCGAGGCCTTTACTTGGCGCTGGATGAGAACGGCGGGGCCCTTCATTCCGCTCGTCAGTTCGATGGCGTTCTTGATTCTGTTCGAACACCTCGCCCTCGCCAACTGGGGCTCGGATCTGCAAACCCTGCCGCAACTGTTCGGCTTCGGCGTCGATTGGCGCATCGGCAAACTGGTGGTGAGCGTTCCACAGCTTGTCGGGCTGGCAATTTCGATTGCGATGGTCGCTGCACTTTCATTGGCGTTGGGGCGGACCAACATCGGACGCGGGCTGCGTACCATTGCCGAAGATTCGGATACCGCGCTGTTACTCGGCGTCGACGTGGGCCGCATCGTACCGACGGTGTTTTTGATCAGCGGTGTATTTGCCGCGCTCGCCGGCGTTCTATTCGCGCTGAACTACCGCCAGGTCGACCCGTTCATGGGTGAGGCGCTGGGGCTAAAAGGCATTTCAGCGATGGTGGTCGGCGGCATGGGTAATGTATGGGGCGCTATCGCCGGCGGCTTAATCATCGGTCTCGTCGAGGTGTTGTCGATCGATTTTTTTGGGGCGGATTTCGTCGACATCGCCGTCTACGGCCTCCTACTCCTAATTTTGATTGTACGTCCAACGGGTTTGTTTGGCACTGCCGAGATTGGGGTGCGCGCATGAGCGGCTATGCTGAGGGCGTCCTGGTGTTGCTGGCCATCAACGTGGTGTTCGCGTACGGGGCATTTTTGCCGATTGCTGCGGGTCAGCTCAATCTCGGAGTGGCCGGCTTTGCCGCGATCGGCGGATATGTGTCGGCTTATCTCAACACAAATGCCGCGACACCGGTGCTGATCGCCATTCCGCTCGGCGGCATCGCGGCCGGCCTCGTCGCGCTTGCGGTTGCTATACCGGTTCTACGCACGCGCGGCATTTATCTGGCGCTCGCGACCTTTGCCCTCGGCCAACTGGTGCGGGCAACGATTTTGAACCTCGATGTGGTAGGCGGCGCGGCGGGTTATCCGGTGACGGCTTATATCGGCGGTCCGATCGTGGCTGGCTTTGCGGCGGCGGTTGTAGTGCTGGTGGGCTTGCTCTTCTCCACCCGCTTCGGCATCGCTATCACCGCCGTGCACGACGACGAGCGCGTCGCAGATTTGATGGGACTTGACGTGCGCGCTTTCCAAATCGCCGCATTCGTACTCGGATCCGCAATCGCTGGTATTGGCGGCGGCCTTTACGCATTCCATTTCAGCTATATCGAAGCTCAATATTTCAATATTTCATTGAGTATTTCGATCGTGCTCTATGTTCTGTTCGGCGGTACCCAAAGCGTCGTAGGGCCTCTGGTAGGCGCGGCGGCGTTCACATTGCTGCCGGAGTTATTGCGTGCGAGCGCACAATGGCGTTACGTATTGTTTGCAGCCATCGTGATCGTGGTGATGGTGATAAGGCCGCAAGGCCTCGTGACAGCTGCCCCGTTGCGCCGCCTCCTTGGAAGATCACAGGAAATAAAGCCAGGCCGTAGCGGGAGTGCGGCATGAGCGACCCTACGATCCTCATGCTGGACAATGTCAGCAAGCATTTTGGCGGTCTCTCCGTCGTCGAGGCTCTATCCTTCTCGGTGCGGCGCAACTCCTGCACTGGACTGATTGGGCCAAACGGCGCTGGCAAGACCACGGTGTTCAACCTGATCACCGGCGTTTTTCCGATCGACGCCGGGCGCATTCTGCTCGACGGCGCCGACATCAGCGGGGTGCCGTCGCGCCGGCGCATTCACCATGGCATCGCACGCAATTTTCAAAATATTCGCTTGATGCCGCACCTAAGCGCCATCGAGAACGTGCTGGTCGGCCAGCACTGCCGCAACGGCGGTCTGTTCGGTAACCTGCAGCCGGTTACACTTTTGCCGCGTAACCGCTGGCGTGAGGAAGCGCGCGCGGCGCTTGCTGAGGCGGGCCTTGAAGATTACGAGCGCGGCATCGTCGGCAGCCTGCCTTACGGCGTACAAAAAAGGATCGAACTGGTTCGCGCTTTGATTGCGAAGCCGCGGCTGCTGCTGCTCGACGAGCCGGCCGCAGGCCTCAACAGCGCTGAAACCGGCGCGCTACGCGATCTTTTAACTAAAATCTGCCGGCGCCAAGGCATCACCCTGCTGGTGATCGAGCACGACATGCGCTTTGTTGGGGCGTTGTGCGACGAGGTGATCGTACTCAATTTCGGCCGCAAAATTGCCGAGGGCAATCCTAACGCAATGCGCGACGATGCGCTCGTGAAGGAGGCCTATTTCGGTCAGGACTCCGAAACAGCGGAGGGCCGATATGCCCATTGAAGCCCGAAGCAAGAGTCAAACTGAAGCGTCACTCGGGGCGGGTCTGGAGGTTCAGGATCTTCACGTGCGCTATGGTCGCGTGCATGCGCTTCGCGGTGTATCGCTTAACGTCGCACCTGGAGAGATTGTCGCCGTTCTGGGTGCCAACGGCGCCGGCAAATCATCGCTGCTCAAGACTTTGATCGGTTTGCAAACCGCCGCCGGCGGCCGCGTGAGCTATGGCGGCGCCGACATCACGGGCTGGGCGCCGAGCCGGCGCTTACGCAGTAATCTTGTCCTGGTGCCGGAAGGAAGGCGGATCGTAACTAGCCTGACGGTTCATGAAAATCTCTTGATGGGGGCGTTTACGCGGCCGGACCGTCGTGCAGTCGCCACCGAGATTTCTGCTCTCTACGATCGCTTCTCGAATCTAGCGGCACGGCGAAACCTTGCCGCCGCGGTGCTGTCCGGGGGCGAGCAGCAGATGCTCGCGATCGGTCGCGGTTTGCTTGCCGCGCCTCGCCTGATGATGCTCGACGAACCGTCACTGGGCTTGAGTCCGCGGCTCACCAGCGAGGTTTTTGCGCTTTTGCACGATCTTCATCGCGAACGCGGGCTCGCGCTGCTTTTGGTCGAACAGAATACCCACAAAGCACTCGAACTAGCGGATCGAGCTTACGTCCTCGAGCTTGGTCGGATCGTCATGGCCGGCGCGCCGGCACAGCTGCGTGCCGACCCGTCGCTGCGCGACGCCTATCTCGGCGGCGCTGAGGAACGCAAAGTAGGAGCAACATGATTTTACTGTGTCAGTCACTCGAGCCGGACGAGCGGACCTGAACACGAGAAGGAGAGAGAAGATGAAAGTGAAAGTGTTGGGGTTGCTCACGGCGGCCGCATGGTATGCCGTGTTTGGCGGAGGCGCGCAGGCGCAGGAGCAGGAGTTGACGCTCGGTTACCTGCCTGCGCTCGCTGGTCCGTTCGCGACACTGTCTCGGACCGACGAGATTGCAGCGCAGATTGCCATCGACGAAATTAACGCCGGCGGCGGCATCGGCGGCAAGAAACTGAAAATCATATCGTTCGATACCAGCGGCAAACCCGACCAGGCCGTAGTCGGTCTCACCAAGCTCGCCGAGGACGACAAGGTGCTTGCCGTCATCGGGCCGTTCAGCTCCGGCGAATGCCGCGTAGTGTTTCCAGCTGGCGAACGCGAAGGCATCGTTACCATGTCGATGGCTTCCTCAGCACCAAAGCTCGCCGAACCTTTTACCTATGCGCTGCGTAACACCTCCGACGAAGGCTACATGTTCCGTAATGTGATGAAGACGCTGCAAGACAAGAAATATCCGGTCGGTACGGCAGCGATCGCCTATGCGACGGACGATGTCATCTCCAAAACCATGGGTGAGATTGTGTTGCCGAACGTCTTGAAGGCTGCCGGTACCGACGTCAAAGGCAGCGTGACTTTCCAGACGCAAGCTTTCGACATGGCACCGCAGGTTTCGCAATTGAAGGAACTGGCGACCGACCTGGTCGGCGTCGGCTCTGGACCGGAGCCTGCGATCCGGCTTGTGCAGGAAATGCGCAGGCAAGGCGTGAAAAGCAGGTTGGTGGCGGGCTCAACCATTGGTGACTCGGAACTTGCCAAGCGCATGGGCGGAGATGGCGACGGAACCGTCATCCCCACCACGTTCTATTCCGGTGTCAGCGACAAGGCCAAAGCGTTCGAGGCAGAGATGATCAAGCGCGCCAAGGCCGCCGGTATCGATCGTACGGGTGTCTCGCAATTTGAGGCTGCGACCTACGACATCGTCCAATTTTATGCTTACGCGATGAAGCAGGCGAAGGTGACGGGGGATCCTGCGAAACTCGCCGAGGAACGCACCGCCATCCGTGATGCCTTGCGGGCGATGAGCGGCTATCCAGCACTCGAAGGACCGATCTCGTTCGGCAAGAATGGCGACGCGCTCAAACCCGTCTACGTTATCGAAATGCAAGGTGCAAGCTGGACACTGATCGGCACTCACCCCGCTGGTTTATAGCGGGGTAAAGATCACCCTCCTACTCGGGTCAGTCGGGGAGGGTGAAGCTTCTGAGTTTGCGTCGCGGCGCTGACGGTTACTCCGGGAAAAAGAGACGTGGATGCCCAGAGAACGGAGGGTGGCGAATAGCCACGAAGAAGGGAGTTGGCGGAAGGGGTGTCTAACTGACTGCCCTCCGTCGCTCTCTCCCGGCCTCTCAAAATGCCCGTGCACCATCGACGTTTCTGACGTCGACTACTTTCACAGCCTCTCACACTTTCTCTGGTTGTCTCATACCGAACTTGGGTATAGACGTGGGTACCGTTGCGGCCGTGAGTTCGACGGACGCACTGAGAATCGAACTCGTAGGGGCGGGATGACATGGCGCGCGCGCTTCAGAAACTGGGGGCCAGCAAGCTCAAGACGAAAAAGCCGGGCCTGTATTCGGACGGCGGCAATCTGTACTTGCAAACGAGCGTCGGCAAAGACGGCAACATTCGGCGCAGCTGGATTTTCCGATTTGCGCTGTCCGGCAAGAAGCAGCGCGACATGGGGCTCGGCTCGCTCAACGGCAAAGGCTTGGCCCAGATGCGCGAGCTGGCGGGCGAGTACCGGAAACTGGTTGCGGACGGCGTCGACCCTATCGATCATCGCAACGCAAAGCTTGCGAAGGATGCCGCGACCGTGCCGGTGCCGAGCTTTGACGTGGTCGCCAAGGCCTACATCGCCGCGCATCGGCCGAGCTGGAAAAACCCTGTTCATGCGAAGCAATGGGCCACGACGTTGGCGAGATACGTCTCGCCGACCATCGGCAAGCTGCCCGTGAACACGATCAACACCGACTTGGTCATGAAGGTGCTAGAGCCGATTTGGTACGAGAAAACCGACACCGCCAAGCGGGTGAGGGGGCGCATCGAAGCGGTGCTGAACTATGCGACCGTGCGGAAGTTTCGAGACGGCGACAACCCGGCGCGCTGGACCGGGTACCTCGAAGAGCTATTAGCGCGACCGTCGCGGCTCGCTCCGGTCGAGCATCATGCGGCGCTCGATTACAAGGCAATGGGCGCGTTCATGGCTGCGCTGCGCGAGCGTGAGGGCATCGGCGCGCTGGCGATGGAGTTCACCGTACTGACGTGCGCGCGCACCGCCGAGACGCTCGGCGCGACGTGGGACGAAATCGACTTCGACGAAAAGCTGTGGGTCGTTCCGGCAGAGCGCATCAAGGCCGGAAAGGAACATCGCGTTCCGCTGTCGAAGGCTGTGCTGGCGGTGCTGCACAAGGTGCGCGGCATCACCAAGGACATCGGGGGGGCGGTCGCGAAGAGCAAATTCGTGTTCCCAAACGAGCGCAGCGGGCACAGGCTGTCGCCTAATGCGCTGCTGGCGGTCCTAAAGCGCATGAAGCGCGCCGACGTGACGACGCACGGATTTCGCAGCGCATTCCGCGATTGGGTCGCCGAAGATACGAACTTCGCGCCCGACGCTGCCGAGCTGGCGCTGGCGCACAAGGTCGGCGACAAAGTCGAAGCCGCTTACCGGCGCGGCAGCATGTTCAACAAGCGCCGTCTGATGATGGAGTCGTGGGCGGGGTATTGCGCCAAGCCGCCAGTGAAGGACGCGAAGGTGCTTCGCTTCACCACGAAATAACTTTCTCACGGCCTATCTCCCATTTGCCCCCGGTATCTGCTACCAAGGATTCGGCCGGTCAGCATTCTCCGGCGTGACCCGGGGAGGACGAGCCCCCCGCAGCAAATGGGATTAGGAAGCATAAGCGCTCCGCTAGACATTTAGCGGACGGTTGAAAGAACGGCCCTAGCCAGCCCTGCGGACAAAGCAGCGGACCGACGGCCATAGCGCATTGTGGGTACAAGTGACGGTGCCGGAGTCCACATTCGGCAAGAGCGCACCCATCCCAGGTTCTTGCTCCGACTCTCGATGAACGCAAGTGTCCGGGCTTTCCCCCGGATGATGTTCATTCGAGGTTGGCAAATGTCGCCCAAAACCACTTCGTCAGACGAGCGGGCGCTTGAGCCCGCGCTCGTGACCATCCCGGTCGGGTGTGAATATCTCGGCCTGAGCCAAGCGACGATTTATCGGCTGATCGGCGCGGCCGCTCCTCACCTTGCCAAATTTGCTGGCGCTCGCACACTGCTTACCGTGCCGATGTTGAAGGACAACGAGGTTATCGGTGCGTTTGGCATCTACCGTCAGGAGGTACGACCGTTTACCGCCAAGCAGATCGAGCTGGTGCAGAACTTCGCCGCCCAAGCCGTCATTGCAATCGAGAACACGCGGCTGCTCAACGAATTGCGACAGCGCACCGGCGATCTCAGCGAGTCGTTGGAGCAGCAGACGGCGACTTCGGAAGTGCTCCGCGTCATCAGTAGCTCCCCGACCAATGTCCAGCCGGTGCTGGACACGATTGTGAGGACGGCTGTCAGCCTCTGCAATTCCTACGATGCCGTGATCTTGCTGAGAGAGGGCGAACACCTCCGCATAGCCGCGCATCACGGGCCCATGGCGCTTGACTTCGAGCGGTTGCCGCTCGGCCGAGACTTCGTCAGCGGTCGCACCGTGATCGATGGAGTGGCAGTGCATGTGCCCGACTTCATGGCGGCGGGTACCGAGTTTCCACGAGGCCGCGAGGTCGCAAAGCGGCTCAAACAGCGAACTGTGCTCGGTCTTCCTCTAAGGCGCGAAGGCCAAACAATCGGCTGCTTGTTCTTGCGTCGAACCGAGGTTCTGCCGTTCACCGACAAGCAGATCGTGCTGCTCACCACTTTCGCCGACCAGGCGGTGATCGCGATCGAGAACGTGCGGCTATTCGAGGCCGAACAGCAGCGCACAGCCGAGTTGACCGAGTCGCTGGAGCAGCAGACGGCCACGTCCGAAGTTCTGAAGGTCATAAGTTCGTCGCCGGGAGACTTAGAGCCGGTTTTCCAGGCGATGCTGGCGAATGCGACGCGCATCTGCGACGCAAAGTTCGGCACGCTGTTCCGCATAGAGGGCAATGCGTTCTACTTGGCAGCGCAATTCGGCACACCGCTGGAGCTTGCCGAAGCCCAAAGGGAGCGCGGGCCGTTTGTACCGGAACCCGACAGTCTGTTCGATAGCGTTGTGCGGACAAAGCAGGCGAGCCACACGGTCGATTACGCCGCTAAATATCCCTCCAGCCCGGCAGTTAAACTCGGCGGCGCACGATCCTTCGTAGCGGTGCCGATGCTACGAGACGATGTGTTGATCGGCGCAATCGGCATCTATCGCCAGGAAGTGCGGCCATTCAGCGACAAGCAGATCGAATTGGTCAAGAACTTCGCCGCCCAAGCCGTCATAGCCGTCGAGAACACGCGGTTGCTCAATGAATTGCGCAAGCGCACAGATGATCTGAGCCAATCACTAGAGCAGCAGACCGCAACATCCGAAGTGCTCAAAGTAATCAGCCGCTCCGCGTTTGATCTCCAAACTGTGCTCGACACGTTGACCGAATCGGCGGCGCGGCTATGTGAGGCCGATATGGCCAATCTTACCCGTCAAAAAGGCGGTCTTTATTATTACGCCTCGAGCTACGGTTTTCCACCCGGCTTCATAGATCATCATAAGAGTGTACCGCATGAATCCGGACGGGGCACGGCCGTTGGACGAACCGTGCTTGAGGGTAAGACCGTTCATATAACAGATGTTCTAGCCGACCCCGAATATAGTTTTCTTGAAGGCCAAAGATTGGGCGGCTTTCGTACCGTGCTCGGTGTTCCGCTCGTGCGTGAAGGAAACCCAATCGGTGCAATTGTGTTGGCGCGGAAGGCGGTCCGACCATTCAGCGACAAGCAAATTGAACTGGTGACCACATTTGCTGACCAAGCGGTGATCGCCATCGAGAACGTCCGGCTATTCGAAGCCGAGCAGCAACGCACACGCGAACTCACTGATGCCCTGGAGCAGCAGACCGCCACTGCCGACGTGCTCAAGGTCATCAGCCGGTCTACGTTTGATTTACAGGTGGTGCTGGATACGCTAACCAAGTCGGCCGCACGGCTTTGCGACGCCGACATGGCCGGCATCACTCGACCCAGCGACCACGGCTTCTATTACGCCACTAATTACAACTTTCCGCCTGACTGGCTGGAATTCACGAAAAATATCGCTATGAAGGCTGGTCGCGGCAGCGTCGTTGGACGCACGCTTCTCGACGGGAAAGTCACTCACGTCGAAGACGTTCTATCCGATCCGGACTACACGTTTCGGAACGAACAGCGGAAAGGCGGTTACCGCACTTTCCTGGGTGTTCCGCTGTTGCGTGAAGGCCAACCGATTGGTGTTCTCACCCTGGGGCGCAACAGGGTCAATCGCTTCACCGACAAGCAGATCGAACTCGTTATGACATTTGCCGACCAGGCGGTGATTGCGATCGAGAACGTGCGGCTGTTCGACGACGTACAAAGACGCACGGCCGAGCTGGGTAAGTCGCTGGAGCAGCAGACGGCAACGACAGAGATATTGGGCGTCATCAGCGAGTCGGTCAGCGATACACAGCCGGTGTTCGATGCCATCGTGCAGAGCGGTATGCGGCTGTTTTCCGGTGCGGCGATCACTATCGCGCTTGTGGACCGCGACGAGGTAAGGGCTGTGGCGATCGCCGAGTCCGACCTCGCTCGGGCCGAAGCTTGGCGGCGCAGATTTCCTGTTCCGCTCACGCGCGAGTATATCAACAGCACTGCAATACTAGACCGCAAACTGCTGGACATTCCCGACGTCGAGCACGCACCATCTGAGATGGGAGCCGGGAAGAAAAATTTCCTGGAGAGCGGTTATCGGGCAGTCACGATCATGCCAATGATACGCGGCGACGTCGCGATCGGGGCTCTCAGTGTCGTACGTCGCGAACCCGGGCCGCTCTCCGACAAGCAGCTTGCGGTTCTCGAAACCTTCGCCGCCCAGGCCGTCATCGCTATTGAAAACACTCGGCTGCTCAATGAGCTGCGCGAGTCGCTGCAACAACAGACTGCCACCGCGGACGTACTTAAGGTCATTAGTCGCTCAACATTCGACTTGCCTGCTGTTCTGGGCAGCCTCGTTGAATCGGCGGCAAAACTCTGTGGCGCCGACAAAGCGCAGATTTTACGTCCAAGTAAGAATGCTCGTAATTTCTATGCTGCGGCGAGCTATGGCCATACTCCTGAATACAATCAGTATCTCGAAACACTTACGTTTGCGCCGGGTCGTGAGGGCGTGGTCGGACGAGTTCTGCTGGAGCGCAAGCCGGTCCAGATCACCGATGTTCTCGCCGATCCAGACTATCGCCTGCAGGAGACCCAGCGATTAGGCGGGTTTCGCACGCATCTCGGCGTGCCGCTTCTTCGCGAGGGCAATCCGATCGGTATACTTGTCGTAAGCCGGGTCACCGTTCAGCCGTTTCACGAAAATCATATTGAGCTCTTGGCTACCTTCGCGGATCAGGCGGTGATTGCTATCGAAAATGTGCGATTGTTTGACAGCGTAGAAGCTCGCACACGCGAATTGACGAGATCGCTCGAGGATTTGCGCACTGCGCAGGACCGCCTCGTGCAGACGGAAAAGCTTGCCTCGCTCGGTCAGTTGACCGCTGGCATTGCCCACGAAATCAAGAATCCCCTCAACTTCGTCAACAACTTCTCAGGTGTATCGGTCGAATTGATCGAGGAACTGGAGGAGAGTTTGGCCGCCGTGAGCGCCGACGCCAAGACACGCGCCGACATCAGCGAACTGACCGAAACCTTGCGCGGCAATCTCCAGAAGGTCGTGCAGCACGGCAAGCGCGCCGACGCCATCGTCAAGAACATGTTGCTACACTCGCGGCAGGGTTCTGGAGAACACCGAGCGGTGGATATCAACGTTCTCGTCGAAGAAAGCCTTAATCTTGCCTATCACGGGGCACGCGCCGAGAAGCAGGGCTTCGAAATCACCCTGGAGAGGTCCTTTGATCCAGCCACCGGCGAGGCCGATGTCTTCCCGCAGGAGATTACGCGGGCGCTGCTCAACCTGATCTCAAACGGATTCTACGCAGCCGCCAAGCGCAAATCCGATACGGGTGGCGCGGGTTACGAGCCCACCCTCGCTGCTGCGACCAAGAACCTTGGTGACAGAGTTGAAATCACGATCCGCGACAACGGCACCGGCATTCCCCCCGAGGTGAAAGAGAAGTTGTTCAACCCGTTCTTCACAACAAAACCTGCCGGTGAAGGGACCGGACTTGGCCTTTCCATCAGCCATGACATCATCGTCAAGCAACATGGCGGGACTATAGAGGTCGATACCGAGTTCGGCGAGTTCACTGAATTTCGGATCGTTCTGCCGCGCACTGGAGCGTCACCTGTCAAATCGGGTGAAAGCGCCAGCCACTAACCGGCCGCGCACTGCGCCCCAACGGCAGGTTCGTCCTGCCGATCTCCCCAAATTTGTTGCAGTGCACGAGTCCGCTTATGGCCCTTAGCTGCCGCGCCGGTCACCGCCTTCGTGTCCGCTTTCGGGGGTAAAACGGACATCCCACGTTGACAGCACCGCGGCAGCTTTTGACCCACAGCGGACATTGCACGGTTCATTCGATCACTTCGTCGGCACGGCTGAGTAGCGTCTGGCCAAGTGCCGTGGCGGTCTTGAGATTGATGACGAGTTCGAACTTGGTTGGTGCCTGCACAGGAAGGTCGGCCGGCTTCTCGCCTTTGAGAATGCGATCGACGTAGTCCGCGGCGCGCCTGTACTGGTCGACCTGTCCTTTCCGAAAATTGCATCCGGAATGGATTGGCACGGTAGGGCAGAATCATCGCATCATTTTAGACGATGACTGCGATCCTGCTCACACTCTGGCTTTTCGTCGTTGACCTGTTCAAGTCGAGGAGCAGGCTCCAAACCGAGAATCTGTTTCTGCGTCATCAACTCAACATCGCGTTGCGGCGAGTGCCATCGCGTATTCGATTGAGCGGTAGTGACCGCGCGTTGCTCGCATTGATAACCAAGCTCTGGCCGAACCTGGTCGGTATGGCCCGTTTGGTTCAGCCGGAGACCATTCTTCGATGGCATCGTACGGGCTTTAGGGTGTTTTGGCGGTGGAAGTCCAGAAACAGGGCAGGGCGGCCGAAAATCGATCGGGGCCTGCGTGACCTGATCCGACGGATTAGTACCGAAAACCCACTATGGGGTGCTTCCCGGATTCACGGCGAATTACTGATGCTCGGGTTGGAAGTCGCTCAGTCGACGGTCTCGAAATACATGGTACGGCGTCGAAATCCGCCGTCGCAGTCCTGGAAGACATTTCTTCGTAATCACGGCGAGGCAATTGCCGCCATCGACATGTGCGTTGTGCCAACGGTGGCTTTTGAACTTCTTTTTGCCTTCTTGGTTCTCGGGCACGGCCGGCGACACTTGCTGTGGTTCGAGGTGACACGGCGTCCGACGGCCGAGTGGTTGGCACGACAAATCACCGAAGCTTTCCCGTGGGCATCAGCGCCAATCTACTTGGTGCGAGACAATGACCGCGCCTATGGGTTCGTCTTCCAGCGCCGGGTCAGAGCCATGGGTATCCGCGACAGGCCAATTTCCCCAAGCTCACCTTGGCAAAATGGGATTGCGGAACGCCTGATCGGCACCTTGCGCCGCGAGTGCCTCGACCAAATGCTGGTTTTTGGGGAAGCGCACCTACGGCGAATTCTCTCTGCCTATATGACGTATTACAATCAAGCGCGCACGCACATGGCGTTACAGAAGGATGCCCCTCTACATCGGGCAGTCCAGCGCAACGGAATCATTATCGTCATGCCTGTTCTATCGGGTCATCATCGGTACGCGCGGATATGATTTTCGGAAAGGACAGTGGTAGGAAAACCTACCAGGATACCATTTTGGTCCCCCCGGGTAATGGCAGGAAAACCTCCCCGTTACGACGTCACTTAGTAAACGCCCGTCGTCGCCGCATCGTCTAAAACGGCGTTGATGGCGTCATCGACGGCCCATTGAAGCGCTTCGGGATCGTCCCGGTCCTGCGGTTTCAGGAAGCCTTTTCGAATAAGCGCTTCGATATGCGTGATGCGTAACGCGATCCGCACGTAGCGCATCCGATTGCGCAGTCTTGTGCGATACGCGCGCATGCGCTTGGCGGCAGGCGAGGGCGAGCGGGGCGGAATTTCTATGGCGTCGGCACTCATTGATCTCGAAAGCTCCAGCATTTTATCTAAAGGCATCTTGCCGCCGGTTAGCTAACGAGACCCTGATATGTGAGCCCCTGACATATGTTCGCTGAAATATTTTTGAATTCCGAAACACCGACCCCGACTGTTCGTAGAAGAATCATTTTACAAACAGTGGGTTAAGCTCGGTCGGACCAAGCAACCGCGCTCCACTGATGCCGTTCAGTAAAGCGGACATCGCGCGCACTGTTTGTCATGTCCGCTTTTGACCCGGAGCGGACATCGATCTGCGTCGTCAGTCTGCGTTCGGCATGGCTAATTTCGGCTTTTGGAGTGCCAATGCGACTCCTGCCAGAGTAAGCACCATAGCCAGTGCCTCACGCATACCGAGCGGCTCCCCAAGCAGGAGCGCGGCGGTGAAGACGCCAATGATCGGGACTGTAAGCGTGCCGACGGCGGCAGTTGCTGCCGGGAGTTGCCGCAAGGCGGCAAACCATGTGAGGTAGCAGACGCCCATCGGACCAAAGGCCATAAAAATCAGCACGGTCCATCCGCTGGCGGTGATCGCCCCAAAATTTGGGCGCTCGAAGAGTGACCCGAGAATGACCATTGGAAGGCAACCTAATCCGACCTGCCAAGCAGCGAGTGCAGTCGGAGCAATCGGTAGCGGCGACTTCGTCATCACGCCGCCGAGCGCAAATAGGATTGCGGAACCGAGGGCCAGCGCGATCCCGATTTGACTTCGCCGCGGCAGCTTTTGACCCATATGCGACATCGGCTTGTTGATTTTGCTGTGATGCACAACGCGGTCTCCCGGTGTGATAGTGTGTTATCCGAGTCTGTCAGGAGCGGACCGTGAGGCGACGCGACTTTGTTACGCTACTTGGCGCCGCGGCGACATGGCCGCTCGCGGCGCGTGCCGAGCAGGCAACATTGCCGATGATTGGGTTTATGAGCGGTCGCGCGCCCGCGGATTCCGCGCACCTCGTCGTTGCATTCCAACAAGGCTTGGCGGAAGCGGGTTTTACTGAGGGCCAGAATATCAAGATTGAGTACCGTTGGGCGGAAGGCGATTACGACCGGCTGCCAGCTCTGGCCGCTGATTTGGTGAGCCGCAACGTGGCCGTCTTGGTTGGTATCGGTGGTGATGTTTCGGCCCTCGCCGCCAAGCGAGCAACCACAACGATCCCGGTTGTCTTTGGGATGGGTGCCGACCCCGTCAAGGCCGGCCTCGTCGCCAGCTTTAATCGACCGGGCGGCAACGTCACAGGTTTTACCCTTTGGACCAGCGAGATGGAGTCGAAGCGACTCGGTTTGCTGCGCGAACTCGTGCCTGCCGTCCCACTTATCGGAATACTTGTGAACCCCCAATTCCCGCCGACGATGCAAGAAGTGGACGATCTTGAACTTGCGGCTAAAGGGGTCAATCAGCGGCTCTTGGTGGCACGGGCGGACAACGATGCGGAATTGGATGCAGCCTTGACATCACTCGTGCAACAGCACGCCGGCGCGGTTCTTGTCACCGCAGCACCCTTCTTCGATACACGGCGAGATCGAATTGTCCAGTTTGCGGCTCAAAATCGACTGCCCTCTATTTATCATTTTCGTGAATACGCGACTGCCGGGGGGCTGATCAGCTACGGTCCCAATGTTGTCGAAAGCTATCGGAACGCCGGGGTTTATGTAGGGCGTATCCTTAAAGGCGAAAAGCCCGCTGACCTGCCAATATTGCAGCCGACCAAGTTCGATTTTGTGATCAATCTCAAGACAGCAAACACGTTGGGATTGACAGTGCCACCGATGCTCCTTGCCGAAGCCGGCGAGGTGATCGAATAGGTCTGCTTGTGACGATACTTGTTGTTGCAACTGCTCACGGCAGGTTTTGGCCTTAGCTGCCGCGCCGGTTGTCCGCCTTCGTGTCCGCTTTCGGGGGTAAAGCGGACACCAGGAAATAGAGCCGCCATGTCCGCTAATGACCCGAAGCGGACGTTTCGTTGCCCGCCTCGCGGCATATTTAGCCTCTGCAGAGGGTCGATCCTGATAGGATGCCTCGGCCAAATCTTTTGGGGGTAAAGCGGACATCAATAATTAGAGCCGCCGCGGCAGCCTTTGACCCAAAGCGGACTTCAGCCTCGCCAAATTCGCGTAACGGAAAATATGGAATATCGGTCGGCGAGACCGCCTTACTCCGCCCTGATGTTGGCCGCCCGGATGACCTTTCCCCACCTCTCGGTGTCTTCGGCAATGAACTTACCGAAGTCGGCAGATGTCATCGGCTTTGGAACGCTGCCAAGATCGGCGAAGCGCGCCGTTATCTTGGGATCGGCGAGAGCTAAATCGATCTCTTTAGAGAGTTTGTCGATGATCTCGGCAGGCGTGTTTTTTGGCGCGACTAGGCCATTCCATACGCTCGCCTCGTAACCCGGTACAAACTCGCTGATGGTCGGAACGTCTGGCAACGCTTGCGAACGTGTCGCACTGGTCACCGCGAGGGCGCGCAATCTGCCCGCCCTGACCTGCTCAATCGTCGTGGGTATCGAACTGAATACCAATTGCACCTGTCCCGCGAGCATATCGGGCACGTAACTATTGCGGTAGTGCACTGGGACCAACTGAACTCCGGTCATCGTCATGAACAGCTCGCCGGCGAGATGAACCGAACTCCCCATGCCGGCTGTCGCCATATTGATCTTGCCGGGATTTGCCTTGGCATAGGCGATGAAGTCAGGCACGGACTTGGCCGGAAACGACGGATTGACCTCCATTAGGAGTGGCGTACGCGCGATGCTTCCGACCGGCGTGGTGTCGCGGAGGAAATTGAATTTGAGATTGTCGTAGAGCGTCGCATTGATGGCATTCGTCGACGTGGCCATCAGAAACGTGTAGCCGTCTGGAAGCGCCCTCACGACCGTTTCAGTGGCGAGGTTTGTCCCGGCGCCGGGCTGATCTTCGACAATGAATTGCTGCCCGAGCCGCTCCGACAGCCTTGGACTTAGCAAGCGCGCAAGGGATGTCGGTAAGGCCGCCGGCAGGAAACCCGACGATCAAACGCACCGGTCGAGACGGATAAGACCCCTGCCAACGCAATGCGCGAGACGGCCGGGAGCGCGGCAGCGCCCACTGCCAGATGCAGGAATTTGCGGCGGGGAAGTTTCATTCGATCACCTCGTCGGCGCTAGCGAGAAGCGAGGGTGGCACCGTGAGGCCAAGCGCCTTGGCGGTCTTGAGATTGATCGCCAGCTCATACTTCGTCGGCGCCTGCACTGGCAGGTCGGCTGGCTTTTCGCCCTTGAGAATGCGATCGACATAACCGGCTGCTCGCCGGAACTGATCCTCTAGTCGGGCCCGTAGGAGATCAGGCCACCCGCGGTCACATTAATCCGATACGCATATACCGCAGGGAACTTATGTTGAGCCGCAACCGCGATGATTAAATCGCGATGAACCCATGCCGACGCGCTTGGTGTTACGATTAGACCACCACTCACAGAGCGCGGGAATGCCGCGGCGACGCGCTCCATGTCGCTGGTCTCACGTACGCTGACCGGGCTTACCTCCACGCCGAGCGATTGCGCTACGGCCTGGATGGCAGCGAACTCAGCGCTGCCGGAAGGAACATTGGCACGCCGTAGGACAATCGCTCGCGTTAAGCTTGGCGCGATCTGCTTGAGGAGTTCCAGCCATTTGCCGCTCAAAGTGTATTCAAACAGCATAAAGCCGGTTGTGTTGCCCCCTGGCCGGGCCAGGGTATCGACGAAACCGCCCCCAACGGGATCGCCGACTGCCGCGAATACAATTGGTAAGGTTGAGGTAAGCCGCTGAAGGGACGTCACGCCCAGACTGCCAGCAGCCACAATGACGTCTGGACTTAATGCCACCAATTCCGCCGCGTATTTGCGCTCGCGCTCAGCATCGTCCTCGCCCCAGCGTACATCGATTTGCACATTGCGGCCGTCGCTCCAACCTAGTCGCTCCAATCCTTGTTTGAGTGCTGCAAGGCGGGCCTGACCTTCAGGATCGTCCACGGCGCGGTTTATTAGCGCGCCAATACGCCGCATTCGGTCGGTCAGCTGCGCGCGTGCCGCGAGCGGCCATGCGACCGCCGTGCCGCCAAGCGCACCAATGAATTTCCTTCTTGCAATGTTGATCGCCATCGGACCCTCCAGGGGGGGTCACGCGCTGCAATATCGGGAGGATATCACGCCCCATATTGGGGGTCTGTGACGTTCTTCACCGTGATGCGACGGCAAAAAAGGGGCGCTATTTGCTGCAGTGCATGAGTCCGGTTTTGGCCCAAAGCGGACGCGCCGGTTATCCGCCTTCGTGTCCGCTTTTGGGGGTAAAGCAGCCGCGCCTTTGGTCAGGACGCGAGTCCGCTTTTGACCCAAAGCGGACATCGCGAGCCGCCACCCGGCGCGCTTTACCAACGTATAGGTGTCCGAGTGTTGTTAGTGATGGTCGCGCCGCGAAAGCCTATCTACCGTTCGCATCTCGTTACCGAGGGAAGGGGAAACATCTTGTCGCAGGACCAATTTGGGAAGCCGACCCGCCGTGCATTCCTTGGCACGGCAACCGTCGCGACGGCAGCATCGCTGGCCGCACCTGTCGCAGCCGAGACCCAGAGCGCCGGCGCGCCGCCGGCACGCTCAAAGTGGCGCAAGCCAATGCGGATGTCCCGGTACAGTTGATGTCACGTGCCAAGGCCGGCGACTGGACGAAGCCAGCGGCCATGGCAATCCCTAAAGCGGGGTATTTCGAGCTTGAACAGGGACGATATGGTCCGATTTTTCCGAAAACGCCGGCTAACTATGGCTTCACGATTATCGCCAAGATTAAAGCGGGCCGCGAAGAAGCGATCCGTGCGTACGGAAAGACACTAGAGGACCTCGTAGCCGGCGATCCGATCGTTCTCGCCCCACTCAAGCTTCACTACCTGAGATGGGTGCTCTTCAATATCGGTGGCGATACTTATTTTATGTAGCAGGGCATATTCGATACTGACTTTGAAAAATATACCGAAGATGCGATCGTTCTCTTTAAAAAAACCGGCGTCGATACAGCTTTTGAGAACCTTGAAGGCTTTCCGATGGATTGGAAGACGAACGCTCCGGCCTTCGTTAAATTCTACGCGAACATCAATGCTCAAGCTTTCTCGAGTATGGCGAATATCCGTTCGTCACCGCCGACGAGATAAAGAAGGCTCTCAAAGTGAAGGCATCTTTGTCCGCAATGCTCGACCAGATGCAATAGCGGAGCCTCGACGGCGATGCCGAGGGAATGTCTGCTTCTGCCCTTAGCGGACATCCCGCACCGGCGATCCAATGTCCGCTATTGGGGGTAAAGCTGACATCGGGCGCGCTGCTTGTCGTGTCCGCTTCTGACCCAAAGCGGACACGACGCATCCTATTCAATCACGTCGTCGACAAGTGCGATCAAGTTACGCGGCATGGTGAGGCCGAGCGCTCTTTGTACTCTAGGGGGCAAAATCGGATTACCAAACTGCTGAAGGAGAACTCAACATGACCCACACAATTCACGACGTCGGCGCCGCGAAGCACATCGGTAAATATAGCGATGCCATCGAGACTGCGGCGGCCATGCGATGGCTACACACGTCGGGCACACCGGGCGTGGCGGACAACGGCACGGTTCCCCAAGGTATCGAAGCGCAGACCCATCTCGCCTGGAAACATATCCTCGCGATGTTGAAAAAAGCCGGAATGTCCACCGCCGATCTGGTGAAGGTCACGACCTCATTGACCGATGCGAAGGACATTCCGGCTTACGCGAAACTGCGCGGCGAGATATTGGGCGACGTGAGGCCCGCATTCATGCTGCAGATTGTCACCGGGCTGATCAGACCCGACGTGCGCGTCGAGGTCGAAATTATTGCGGCCGCCAAATGATGCGGTTACGCGTGGACAGTTGTTGTCTGTTGATGCTCGGTCTATCAATAGGCGCCCTGGAGAGGTTGCCGATGTCCCATCATTTCGATACGCCGACCGCACGCGAAGATCCAAGCATCAACGTCTGTGACTTTTATCTTTTCTCCGGCGGGCCGGCTTCGACGGTGATGGCGATGACCGTCAATCCCGACGCGGGACTGTCCGCTCCCGACACCTTCCGCGAGGAAGGGCTTTACGCCTTCCGTTTTGATCTCGACGGCGATGCGCGTGAGGAGCTTGCATTCAAGGTGACATTTAACCCGCCGTCCCATGCCGCCGGGGATGATCACAAGCATGAGCAGACCTTTGAGGTCCGCCGTTCGCGTGGCGAGGCCGCTTTGAAAGGGACGAACGGCGAACTCATCGCCGCCGGTACGACCGGTGCGGTCGTCAAGTCCAAATCGGGCGTTAAGGTGTTCGCCGGTCTGGCGCCTGATTTGTTCGCGGGTGACGCCGCCGCCTTGGGTGCCTTCAGGACGGCGCTGTTCAACGACAACAGGTACGAACCGACCGCGTTTCTCAATCGCAAAAACTTCTTTGCAAAGCGCAATGTGACCGCCATTGTCATCGAAGTGCCCAACGCGACAATCGGCAACGGCTTGGTCCATGCCTGGGCATCCGCCTCGTTGCATGGACACGCACCGGAGGTGCAGGTGTCACGCTGGGGACTGCCACTGATCACCAACGTGTTCATTCCGGACCAGGAGATGCGCGAGCAATATAACCGGGCGGTACCGGCCGACGATCTTGCGCGCTTCTCCGGACAAATCGGCGAGGTTGCAGAGAGGCTGTCCGCGCTTGCCGGCTCCGCGACCAAGCCCGGCGACTATGCCCACAAGCTGATCGTGCGCCTCTGCCCGACGATGCTACCTTATGTCATCGGCACCCCGGCCTCTTTCGATTTTGCGAGCTTCAACGGACGCGCGCTGGGGGACGATGTCATGGACGTGATCCTGACATTGGCATCGAACACCGCGCTGGGTGATGGCGTAGTTCCCGACAGGGCGCGCATCCGCAGTGAGTTCCCGTATTTCGGCGAACCATACACGCGTACTGAGCAGGCCGATGTCACTCCCGCCCGGCAGCCTTCGCAGAAATAGCGCGACGGCTATCGTCTGCTTGGCTGCTTACGCAATACCGTGACCGCTACTGGCCCATAGCGGACACCGCGTGACCGCAGTGCCGCGTCCGCTTTCGGGGGTAAAGCGGACATCCCACGTCGACAGCACCGCGGCAGCTTTTGACCCAAAGCGGACATTTGCGGCTAAGAATTTTTGCAGTGCAAAACGACCACTGAGCCCCCATTCCGCTGATCACAAATTTTTGCTGTAATCCGATCGTTGCGCGGTCTCAGGGGCGAGGCAATGCGACGGCGCGAATTTATTACGCTTGCTGGCGGCACAGCGGTCACATGGCCGCTGGTCGCTTATGCGCAGCAACCAGAGAGGATGCGGCGTGTCGGCGTTTTGAGTTCACTCGCCGAGACCGATCCGGAGGCCCAAGCTTGGGATGCTGCTTTCCGCAAGCGGCTCGTTGAGCTGGGATGGATCGATGGTCGCAGCGTTCATATCGATTATCGCTGGGGCGCCGGAAGCGTAGACCGCATGCGCTTATTTGCGAGGGAACTGGTCCAGCTAAACCCGGACGCGCTCGTCAGCATAAGCACTCCAGCGACCGCGGCGTTGCAGGCCGAGACTCGCGCAATTCCGATTGTATTTGCGTGGGTGTCCGATCCGGTTGGCAGCGGATTTGTCTCAAGCTTGGCACATCCAGGCGGTAACATCACCGGCTTCCTCAATATTGAAGCCTCAGTGGTCGGAAAGTGGCTCTCATTGATGCGTGAGATTGCACCTCAGGTTTCCCGCATCGGCTTCATGTACAATCCACAGACAGCGCCCTATGCCCGATATTATCTCGATACGTTCCGGGTCGCTTCGCTGACGCTTGCCATCGAGGCGATTGACGCTCCAGTGCACAGCGCCGAAGAGCTTGAAGCCTTCATGTCGAAGCTCGGGGGCGAACCGGGCGCTGGCCTTTTCGTTATGTCTGACACCTCAATGGTTGTTTATCGCAAGACGATTTATTCGCTCGCCGAGCGCTATCGTTTGCCCACAATCTACCCGTATCGTGTCTTTGCCGCCGAGGGCGGCTTGATGTCTTACGGTGTCGATGTAGCCGATCTGCTTCGGGGCGCGGCCTCCTACATCGACCGCATACTTCGCGGTGAAAAGCCGAACGAACTTGCAGTCCAGCAGCCGACCAGATTTGCACTAGTCGTCAACGTAAAAACGGCGAAGATGCTCGGCCTTACAATTCCAACCTCGATACTGGTTGCCGCCGAAGAGATGATCGAATAGGACGCTGTTTGCTGCAGCGCAAGAGTCCGCTTATGGCCAAAGCGGACATCCAGCACCGGCGATCCAATGTCCGCTGTCGGGGGTAAAGCGGACATCGAGCGCACTGCTTGTCATGTCCGCTTTTGACCCAGCGGACATTGACCGGCAGGGTTTCGCGTAACGGACGATTATGGAACCAGCGCTAACGCGATCACGCTTGTGGCTTCGCGTCGTCGCAATGGCGCGGTTGGGAGAGCGCCGGCGCGACTTAAGCTTTTCTATCACCCCACGGTCAGCGCGGGTGGCGCGGACGGGGCGGGTCTTAAAATTGTTGAGGAACATTACAACTATTCTTACCGACCGATCGCGGATATTTCCCATCTGCCTCCCAGTGATGGCGCGTTCAGGATGGCACGACAGCTTACGCATTCGAAACTTTGCGCACTTGTTCGCTCGTCCCAGCCGAGCGGAGAGCGGCGGAGACGCATTGGATCGGCGCAGAACGGGCAACGGGGATGCGGAGAATCGAGGTCCATAGCCCAGCGTGGGCCGAGGCTGGTTAACGAAAGGTTAACAGAATGGACCAAAATCTCCGGGTCGTGCGGTAAGTAATTGATCGCACTGGAACCGCGCCGACGGATTGTTGTCGCTCTCTGTCGACTGCGGCGGGTGTGATTAAGACCACTTGCCGCTTGACGCGATTCCAGATCAGCGCAACCTTAAATCGCCCCGACCGAGTGCTGAAACATCGGCAGTCAGTGCGTCTGATGGTCAGAAAAAAGGCCTCGGCGCTTTCACCGAGGCCAGTCCGAGTTAGCTTCTATTTGTTCTGACCACCTTGCTGCTGACCACCGCGTTGTCCGCCTTGACCGCCCTGCTGACCACCCTGGCCGGGCTTGTTAGTCTGGTCTTGCTGACCGCCGCGACCGCCCTGGTCACCTTGGCCGCCTTGCTGGCCGCCTTGCTGGTTGTTCTGATTGCTCATGGGGGCTCTCTCCATTGGTTCTGCGAAGTCTACTTCGCGAAGATCAACCAAGGCCGGTTTCAGAACGTTCCGAAAATCGTGGGCGGAAAAACGGTGCACTTTGCCGCTGTTTAATTGGGCATCGTTGTGCAACGCAGCCGCTGCATCGCGTCATGTCGTTTGACGGGCGCATTGAGCATTATTGTTGACGACGACAGCGAAGCTTAAGCGTCAGCGCGGGGCGGCATCCGCTTGCCCCGCGTCCTGCCGCTGGTCGGCGGAGGGACGGTTCCAGCCTGTGAATAGCGAGCACACTGCCGAGCCGCGTATGTCTTTTTTTATTGACTTGGATTGAGAGCGACCCCAATTTTTGCGGTATGTATCGACGCACATGGGACCTGTGTCGTGGCTACTTCAGAGGAATATCGCGCTTACGCCGAGGAATGCCTTGGATGGGCTCGCACCGCGAAGTCGGACCGCGAGCGGGACATTTTCATCCAGATGGCGGGTGCATGGTTTGAGGCGGCGGTACGGGTGAACGAAAGAGCCCGCCGCGCCGATTTAGCATCTCAGCCAGGGGATGGTGGTCTCGCCGCATAGGGTACGCCTTCAAGGCTCAGCACCATCTGCAGCGCGACCGACACATCAGCCGGCCCGGCGCCGGGCCGGCCTGTGCTTGCCCCGGCGCCGGGTGGTCAATTTTCTGCGTGAGCGACCATCCAGAAGTCGCCGCGTTATTCCGTGGCAGAATGCGGCATGGAAGAATACGGGCGACTGATTCGGACGACCAATGATTGCGAGACGCCCAAGTCGATCGCTTACATCGTCGCGCTATCAGATCCGGCGGACGCAATAGAGCTGATCCGGAACAAAGTCGCCGATCCGGACGACAAGGTGGAAGACATAGGGCGGGTCAGCGAGGAACTGCTTAAAGCCTTGCGGCTCGATTCCGGTCACTTCGTGCGTGCTGACGGTCGTCCGGAGCGAAAGTAATTAGGCCGGTCGGCACTCGACATTTTCCAACATCAGCACCAATCGCAGCGCGACTGAGACGTCAGCCGTATCCGCCCCGCCAGCAGCCTTGTCGAGTTCGGCCACGACGTGCTGCCAAGTGGATTTCTCGCGCGTGGCTTTCGGCGGATGCCCGATCACCGTTCGCACGTCGGCGAGCGTGGTCAGATCCATGACGGTCGGGATCGTCAATGGCCGGGGCAGGGGGTGCGACCAGTTTGGGCGGGGCACGGATACTCCTACGCAACCATTCGAACTTAGTGTTGCGGTCACGGAAGCGCCACGGAAGGCGTGTGAATATTCGCGCCGGGCGATGTCCGCTTTCGGGGGCAAAGCAGACGCGCCTCTGGCCGCGTGTCGCGGCAGCTTTTGACCCATAGCGGACACGGCCATATCCAGTGTGCTAGTTCGAAACGCTGCGACGCCCTATCCTGAGCCTTGGAGATGGCAATGAGACGGAGAGAGTTCATCACCGTTCTCGCTAGTGCGGCAGTCATGTTGCCGTGCACTGCGCTCGCACAGAAACCCGCCGCCAAAATATGGCGCCTAGGTATCCTGCAACCTGGTGCGCCACCGGAGCCGCTCGTTGATTCTCTCCGGGAAAGATTGAACGAACTCGGCTATAGCGAGGGACATAATATCGCTTACGAGTTTCGGTGGGCGGAAGGTGAGCCCCAGAGACTAATTGAACTCGCGAAGGAACTCGTAGATTCGAAGGTGGACGTCATCTCCACGCTTAGCACGCCCGCTGCCATTGCTGCGCAAAAAGCAACCCAAACAATTCCTATTGTCTTCACAGGCGTCGGCGACCCCGTCGGCTCAGGTTTAGTATCCAGTCTCTCTCGGCCCGGTGGAAATATAACGGGCATCTCGATACTGGCCACTGAACTGACTGGAAAGCGGCTTGAGCTTCTCGAAGAGATCGTCCCCGGCGCATCTCCAATGGCGATGTTCTGGAATGATACCAATCCGGGGATGGTGCTTCGCGCCCATGAAGCGCAAAACGATGCAGATAAGCTGGGCCTAAATCTGCAATCGATCGGGGTGCATGACCTGATTAGTTTTGATACAGCGTTCGCCGCGATCAACAGCGGCCGATTTAACGCATTGCTGGTACTCGTTGATCCATTCACGCACGCGCACCGTCAGCAGATCGTGGATTTTGCTGCCCAACGACGCGTGCCTGCGATGTACGAATCACGGGAGTTCGTGGACGCTGGCGGCCTCATTTCTTATGGACCAAGCCTGCCTGCCCTTGAACGACGCTCCGCCGATTATGTGGATATGATTTTTAAGGGTTCAAAGCCGGGCGATCTGCCAGTCGAACAACCGACCAAATTCGAGATGGTAATCTGCATGAAAGCCGCAAAGGCGTTAGGTCTTACGCTGCCGCAATCTGTCGTGATGCGCGCCGATGAACTGATCCAATGACCAGCGATGTCCGATATTGGCCCGTAGCGGACATTCCGAGCGGTGTCGTTGATGTCCGCTTTCGGGTGCAAAGCGGACATCGCTGCTTGAGTGGGCCGCGTCCGCTAATGATGCTGTGGACGGCTCTTCCACCCGGCGCGCGAGCGCCATGGATGTGGGCGCTGTTAAGGCTCCCACAATTCGGAGGAGCTACCTATGCAAACGGTCACGACAATCGGTCTGGACATCGCGAAGTCGGTCTTTCAGGTCCACGGCGTCGATGCGAAGGGTAATGTAGTCATCCGCCGGCAGCTCAAGCGACGCTACGTGATGACCTTCTTCCGGAAGCTACCGCCGTGCCTGGTCGGTATCGAAGCCTGCGCCTCGTCGCATCATTGGTCGCGCGAACTCCAGGCGATTGGCCATTCTGTGCGTCTGATGCCGCCGGCCTATGTGAAGCCCTATGTCAAACGGCATAAGAACGATGCCACTGACGCCGAGGCGATCTGTGAAGCGGTCACCAGACCGAACATGCGGTTTGTCGCGACCAAGACGCCAGAGCAACAGAGCTGCCTGACTTTGCATCGTACCCGTCACTTGTTCATCCGCCAGCAGACCTCGGTGATCAATGTCATCCGCGCTCATCTTGCGGAGTTCGGGATCGTCGCGCCGGTCGGACGCAATGGCGTCGAACAACTGCTCGGCGTTGTGGCTGATGGAAGTGATAAGCGATTGCCTGAGATTGCACGAGCGTGCGTTGCCGCGCTCGGCACCCAACTGCGCGTGTTGAAGGCACATATCCTGGAGTTCGATCGCCGCATCACGGCCTGGCACCGTTCGAACGAGGTCAGCAAACGGCTTGATGGGATTCCCGGCGTCGGTCCGGCATTGGCGACCGCTCTGGTTGCCAGCGTCGCCGATCCGAAGGTGTTCCGATCAGGAAGGGACTTCTCGGCCTGGATCGGGCTTGTCCCCAAGCAGAACTCGAGCGGAGGCAAGGACAGGCTCGGCAGTATCAGCAAACGAGGCGATCGCTATCTGCGCAGCCTGTTCACGACCGGCGCGCTCGCCGTCATCCGCTATGCCAAGATCCATGGCACCAAGCATCGGCCCTGGCTCACTGCGTTGCTGGCGCGGCGACCCACCATGGTGGCGGCTATCGCACTCGCCAATAAGATTGCAAGGATGGCGTGGGCGATCATGGCCAAGGGTGAACGCTACAAGGAACCGGCCGCGCTGGCGGCTTGAACGAGATCGCACCGGGTATCCGATGTGATGTGAAGGTTGGGAGGGCGAACAGCACGTAATGCAGAGCCGGTCGATCCGGCGATCAGGACAACCCACTTGGGCCGGAGCATTGTCGAATGCGTCCTATTGACCGGGACCTGATCCGCGGAGGGCATTATGGCCAGCGGTCATGTGAACCGCATTCAAAGGCCGAACACATGGCTGCACCGACCAATGCTGCACTCGTGAAGAAAAGCCTTGCCAACTCGGAGCCGTCCACACATGACCCAAAGCGGATACGCGGGGCCTGTCCGTCCATCCAGGCCGCGACAGCGCGTTTTCGAAAGCCGTGCGCCCGCAGGCATTCCGAATTATGACGCTTGGTCGTTCAACCCATTTGCAATCGTACCATCGTCCGGCGAATAATCCTCCCCAACACATCACCGAGGGAGAGACCCCATGAGCCTCACCGTCCGCCGCGTCGTCACCGGCCACGACGAGAACGGCCGCGCGATCGTGTCAATCGACGAAACCTTCAAGAACGTCGTGCAGACGCGGCCAGGCGCGCACGCCGCCGTGATCTGGACGAGTGAAGGCTTTCCGGTCGACAACGACGGGAGCGCAGACACGTCGGGACGCAAAATCGGCATCTCAACAATCGACAACGGCACCGTCTTCCGGGTGATGAGCTTCGGCCCCGGGGTTACCCCGCGCAACCACCGCACCGATACGATCGATTACGCTACAGTGATCTCAGGAGAGATCGACATGGAGCTCGACGGCACCAGCGTGCACCTCAAGGCTGGCGACGTGCTGGTGCAGCGGGGCACGATCCATAACTGGGTGAACAAGGGCACGGCGCCGTGCGTCATCGCCTTCGCACTGATAGCGGCCAAGCCGGTTACCTTCGGCGGTAAGGTGCTCAAGGCTTACGAGGGTAACGCCAACGAGCTGATTGAATAGAGTGGTCAATGTCCGCTTTTGGCCCAAAGCGGACATCCCGCACCGGCGATCCAATGTCCGCTATTGGGGGCAAAGCGGACATCGAGACCGGAACGCGTTGTGTCCGCTGATGACCCAAAGCGGACTCACCACACGTCCCCCAGCGTCCTCCAAACGCTGGGGCTTTTTTGTACGATCTGATTTCAAAATACCGTAAGACCCCGTGGACGGCCAGTAGCTCCACAATCGCCTGCTGATTCGGGTTACCGGGATCAGTTCAGCCGCGATCGGGCTCTCCTTCAGGACACCGCTCTCAAGGATGCTGGCTAAGACAAGTCGACGCCGGAGACATTGACGACGGCCTGCCAGGCGGCTTCCTGGTTGGCGCGATCGTGAAAGTGCGGGTGACGCATCGCCTCAATTGGGCCTGTGAGCTTCTTCGGCGCCGAGGCGAAGAATTGCCCCGAGACGTCGGTTCCGAACTCCGATGCCTGGAGGTACCGGCGAGCTGCGGTCTCCGGCGTCTGGGACATGCCGGGAATGAGCTTCACGAGTGGAATCATCAGCCACTTCATGGCCGGCCCAAGGTTTCGCACCGCCTTGGTGTCGGGCGCGCTGCCGGGCGAGACGGCGTACACGGCCATGCCGGAGGGTAGCCGCCGCGCCAGCGCCGCCGCCCACCAAGCAACAATGAGCTTCGCGTCGGCATACGTCCGGTTGGGCTCGTACTTCACGTTCGGCCCGTTGCGCACCAGGGCTTCCACCGCGGCGCTCCGGTCACCCTGGTGATGCTTGGTTGCGAGGGCCGCCACGTCGGTGAAGCTGAACATGGGTACGTCCCCTCGGGCAGGTTCCGCGCCAGCGATAACAATCCGCGCGTTGGGGCTCAGCAGGTTGGCGCGGAGCAACCCGGCAGTCAGTTGATGATGGCCGATCAGCGGGGCCTGAGCCGCCTCGACGCCCGCCGCAGTGAGCACGCGCTTCTTACCTGGGACCATCCCTGCATTGAGCAGTAGGAAATCGATCGATCGACCTCGCTTGACCAGCGCGGCGAGCGCGGACTGAACGCTGGACGGCGTGTCCAGATCCAGCTCCAGCGGCGTGAAAACCTGTGTCTTGGTCTCAGCCGCGAGCTGAGCGGCCGTTTCCTGGACCCGAGCCAGGCTGCGCCCGGTGATGATGACCTGGCGGTAGCCCTTGATGGCGAGCATGCGGGCTGCCGCATAACCGAGCCCGGAGGTGGTGCCGGTGACGAGAGCGATCGAATGTTCCATGGGCGTCTCCGTGGTTAAGGGTGAAGGTCGAAGGAGCCCCCGCGAAGTCGAAGCCGGCCTTGTCATTTTTGAACTATTCGGTTATATATTGCCGAACGAAAAGGTCGCAGTCAAGGAGTTTTGAACTAGATGTTTCATAATGCGGCCAGGCCGCGGGGACGTCCGCGAAGCTTCGACGAGAGTGACGCGCTGAAAAAGGCGACCCAGGTGTTCTGGTCGAAAGGCTACGACGGAGTGACGATTGACGATCTCGTCGCCGGGATGGGTGTGGGACGGCCGAGCCTGTATGCCGTCTTTGGGGACAAGCGGGCGATATTCTTGCGCGTCCTTAGGGCGTACGCAGAACGGAAGGGCGCATCAGCCGCGAAGGCACTCCTCTCGCCACAGAGTCTTCGCGACTCGATCGCGGGCTTTCTGAGGTACGCCGTCGAAAGTGCGACCGAGAAAGGGTCCGCCCGGGGCTGCCTTCTGGTGTGCGTCGCGCCGCTTGTGAACGACGCTGAGGTTCGGCGGTTCCTGCAGAGCACGGTCGCGGGCGGCGCGGCGCTGGTGGAGCGCCGTTTCCGGGACGGGATCTGTGCGGGAGACATCCCGCCTGACTTTCCGGTAGCCGTGCGCGCGATCCAAGTCGCGGATTTTGCTCGTGGCCTGACCATGCGCGCGCAAATTGGCGCGCCGCGCAAGGCGCTCCTCAAAGATGCTGAGGAAGCGGCCGACTTGGTGCTCCTGCCGCGGCGCGTCTGACGGGTTATCGGAAACAATTCACTGAGGAAATGACCATGACAACTGACATGAGCGGGGGACCCGGGGCGTTTCGTCGTCTGATGAACAAAGTGGCGACGTGGTCAGAAGCACTGAATTACTCGGGCATTGACTACACCCTGGACCGGATAGCTTTTGTCGAGCGGGAATTAGCAGAAATCAAGGATCGGATGCGTCAATTCGAAGCGTCACGGCATGAGCCGCCAGATGTGCCCCCGATGCGCCGACCCGCTGAGTGAGGGGTTGGGCGTGCTCGCTAAGGCTCCTAGCGGCAAGCGCGATTTTCAGGCCACCGATGGGAGGAGCAGTCTGGATTGGATTTGACCAATCCGGCACCCGTTACATTGATATTGTGCAATGCACGAGGCAGCAATTGGCCCATAGCGGACATTCGCTGCGGTGCAATGAATGTCCGCTTTCGGGGGTAAAGCGGACATCAAGACTGGGGCGGTCGCGGCAGCTAATGACCCAAAGCGGACCTCAGCCCTCTAATTTTGTTGTGATGCACAATGCTGTTCGCGTTGGTAGGCTATAACCCTCGTTCGAGGGGCCTATGAAGCGGCGCGAGTTCATCACGCTGATCGGAGGCGGGGCGGCAGCGTGGCCGCTCGCGGCCCGCGCAACCCAACCTTGAATTGAATCAACGCATTTTGCCGTGATTATACGCCATTGTCGGTCGGGACAGCCAACAGCACTCGCCGGCTTTGCAATCTACTGCAGCAGCCAAGATACAAACCCGCTTCGCCGGGATTTTTCTCGCACCGGGTTCCCGGCCGCTCGATCGCGATCGATGTCGCGTCTCATCCCAAATTGGATCCTTCGGGAAATCTGAGTTGTTTCTGCATCCTGCTTCTGATCGTGGACCTGAGCCAGCTGGTAAAGTGCTCGTCCCCCGCAGTTCGGGCACAGCACAGAAAGTTCTCGCGGCAAGCTGTTTGTGCTGTGCACAGGAATTTCGCATGAGCACGTCGGACAGCTCACGCTGGTGTCGGGTTTCACAATGATTTTTCGGGTTGCCACGTCTGTCTACTATCTTTGAGGATTGATCGATTCCTCGTTCATTCTTGAATCACAATCGCCCTTCTCCGTGAGCGGAGAAGCGGCTCGCCGCGGTAAGCGACTATTCTTTTGAAGCTCTCGATACCAGCGAGGACCGGCAGCAATTTAAAATCGACGGAAAGGAGCTTCGGCCAACGGGCGAAGCCCCTACATCATTTGCGACTCGATTACTTGAGCGCGGCTGAAACCGTCGAGAAGGTCGTATTCAGCTTTGTTCCGAGACCCTGCACGACCGCGATGATCGCGACCGAGATGCCGGCGGCGATGAGTCCATATTCGATGGCGGTCGCAGCTGTTTCGTCATCGAGAAAAGAAGATATGAGATTTTTCATTTACAAACTCTCTTTGGTCCGATGCGGGACCTCATGGGTGTTAGATAGTTATCGGCTGGTTCAATACTAGAAGCGGACTGGAAATATTCACATCAATACTATGACCAAGAAGTAATGTCACATTGTCACAAGTTGTTCGTATATAAAATATGGTGTCCACACCCATTAGCCTTCGCGCAGCCCAGCGCCACTTCGCTTTTCAATGTGGACGGTCCAGACGAGTTCGGGCCAACAGTGCTGCATCGCGCTGAGATTGTGCCGTCAGAGAAATCCGGTATTGAAAATTGCAGCGACCGCTTTTGCAAACGAAAAAGGATAAATCAAAATGGGCCTTGCGGTGATCACTATTGCTCAGGCCGTCGCTTCTCGTGGACATAACTTCTTAGGTTATGGGAGCAGGCTGTCTTATCACGGTAAAGACCCCCTCGTTGGTGGGGGAGTTTGTGACTGTTGGCTATTTGGTCGCGGAACAGGACACGGACCGGGCTGTTAGAATAATCAAGAGCAATATCGCAAAGACCACGGACCAAGTTGTAGCCGTGAGTTGCGTCTCCGAAGAGCTGTTGGGTGTCCTTGGCGTTCGGCCGGGCAGCTTTACGCGCGCCGACGGGCGACCGTTCGAGGGGCTAACAACGGAGCGGGGAGACCAGCATTCGCGGATTTGACTAGAAGCCTCAATCTACGGCTTGCACCCAAGCTACAGCATGGCCAGCGCCTTCCCGTTGTTGCGGCCTGTTCTTGCGGCTCGGTGTCTGAAAATGAAACTAACGATCCGCCTAGAGATGGACGAACACGGGCCACAATCGGGTACAGGGACTTCCGTTGTCACCGGTATGAGCGATTTTCCACAACGCAATTTGCGTTGCCCCAGCTCCGCGAACTTCGTGGCACAAGTGGCAGCAACGTTCTTTCGCTTCCCTCAGACATGTGCACGACGGCGCACTGACTTACGTGATGTAATACGAATCTACGATAGTGCCGTGGCCCCTAAACTCGTGCCGACGGGGATCATGATCTGCCGCAAAACGTAATATCTTTAGGTCGGAAAATGAGCGTTAATTAGGAGCGGTTACACAATGTGGCTGTCGACTGGGACCCGGCCGAACGCCGGGCTCTTTTTTATGTCAGGCTCACTTCCACAATCCTCCTACCACGCCGCGGTGCAAATGCCGTTTCGCGACACCCTAAGCAGCCTGCGCGTTGCCTTGCTTTTCGTGCTCGCCCAGTTCACGCCCGGACCGAAGGAGGCGAGCTTATCGCAATGGTAACTTTTTCCAGCAGACCCTTGCTTTTGCGCCCGCGTGACTTCGACGCCGGCACCCGCATATTCGCGCAGCTTATTGCGCAGACAGCGAAGGGAGATGTTGAGAGTTTTTGCTGCCATGCGTTCGATTACCACCGCAGTGCGCAAGCGTACGAATAATATGCGTTCTTACGACCTCGGCTAGTGTGACATCATCTTCTATGAACGTCATGACCTCACCTTTTTCTTGACGCCGTCATGCCAGCCAAGAAATCTGGAACGCCTGCAAAGGCGAGGCTGGTAGTAGGCCCAAGGCACCCGTCGCACTGATTACAGACCGCGGGGCTATCCGTGAAAGACAACATCACTCGGCGCTATCTCGACGTTCGCTGAGAGCCAATACGCGTCATTGCTCGCTTGGTATAAAATAACGGAGGTCTCAACGGACGAAGCCGACTTCATTTCATTTGCATTTGCTCTGGTCTTGAACGGCGCCGAACGACATCCGCCAGTTTTAGCCACTCGGCGGCCATTTCGTGTTGGATGGCACGAGAATCCGGATCGTTCGCCGCGTTCTCCAAATACAAACAATGGGCGGCGTAATGCGCGTAGTCCTTGCACTTTTCATTGCTCGAAATTGCCATGATTCCTCCGCTGCAGGCCGCCGACTGAGGCAGCCCTTTTCCTGGTGGACTCGGCAAGCGATTCAACAGCTTCGACGCGCCGTCGTCAGAATGGAAGCCGACCCTGAGCTCCTTTGTCTGTGGACGGGAGCGCTACCGAACTCTTAGCCACTGACGCCCATACGGCAAAAACAGCTGCTGACATGATTCGTCTACGCCTGACTTGGGCGCCACGCTGTTCTCTTTGAAACAGAGGGGGAACCGCGACGTTACTTGAGGGCCGACGAAATCGCCGAGAACGTGGTCTTCAGTTTAGTTCCAAGACCCGTGATCACCGGAATGATCGCTACCGCTATTCCCGCCGCGATCAAGCCGTACTCGATCGCCGTTGCAGCGTTTTCGTCCTTCAAGAATCTGATGATCAGGCGCATGCGCATGGTCTTTCGAAAATCGCGGGTAGACACAATCGACTTTAGGTCTGGAGCTAATTGCTCTCGTATTTGGATGCGATGAGCCCAATACGACAGATGGTGCTTCGGGTACCTCATTCAAAGGCCGCCGCCCCACGCGCGGGTATTTGAATGATCAAAGAGCGAATGCGTTATCTACGAATTCAAAGATGACGCGATCGGACCCTAAAAATGCGGAGTCAAAGAGTTGTCACATTCGAACCACGAGGAAGATCTGGTACGAAATGTTCCAAGTCTACACCTGCCTGACGGTTGACCACGACTGGCGCCTCGTCGGTGCTTGCAGGCGCTGTCTGCCTCTTGGCCAGCGCTGTTGCTGTCATCTTGTTCCATCGCGCCCAAGCAACAACCGGGCGTACGCAATTCGTTTGGCTCAGCTTGGACGCAGCGGCGGCAGGCTGCGGCATCTGGGCAACTCACTTCATCGCGATGCTCGCCTATGATCCCGCCATTGGCGCAGGCTACAATCTCGTTTTACCATCCTATCTCTGCTCATCGCCGTATTGATTACCGGCGCGGGCCTGGCGACGGCGTTGCTCGATTTTGGGCGTTGGACTGCTGCCTTCGGCGGCGCAGTCGTCGGCGGCGGCATTGCGGCGATGCATTACACTGGAATGATGGCACTGGAGGTGCCAGGCCGCATTACCTGGGCGCCAAACCTCGTCGTGGCCTCTATCGCGTTGGGCATCGCATTCGGGGCCTTGCGCTCCATTTTGCAGCAAGGCGCGATGACTGGGTGAACACGTTGATCGCAACCGTTCTTATTAGCGCTTGCGATCCTCTTCATGCACTTCACGGGATGGGCGCCGTATTGGTCATGCCCGATCCGACGCGCATCGCCGACGCGGCGTCACTTGTCGCCTGCCTCTCTCTCCCTTGTCATTGCCGGCGTGGCGGCGATCATTCTCGGCATATGTCTCGTCGCGGCATTGAGCGATCGGCAATCGAAAGGAAAGTTGCGGCAGCAGAAAATCCTGCTCGACACCGCCCTTGAGAACATGTCGCAGGGGCTTTGCATGTTCGACGCGGATGGCCGCATCGTGCTGTTTAACGAACGTTACGCCAAGATGATGGGTTTGCCGGCTGCATCGCTCAAGGGCCGATCCCTACTCGACCTGTTCAAGCACCGGAAAGCAGTCTGGAGAGTTTGCCGGCGACCCGGAGGAGTATTTCGCGCGCGTGATCGCGGCTGCGCGCGAAGGTAAATCCAGCTACCAGGATCATAGAGACATCGGCCGGGCGCGCGCTTCGCGTGATCGAGCAGCCGATGCAGGAAGGCGGTTGGGTCTCGACCTTCGAGGACATTACCGAATGGCGGGAAGCTCAGGCGCAAATCTCGCACATGGCGCATCACGATGCGCTGACCGGCCTGGCGAATCGCACTCAACTGGTCGAAAAATTGGAGAATGCGCTTGCCGCTCTGCCGTTGCGAGGTGGCAGCATCGCCGTGCATTTCATCGATCTCGACCGCTTCAAGAGGTCAATGATACCCTTGGGCACGACGGCGGCGATTTCCTGCTCAAGACCGTTGCCGAACGCCTGCGCTCGGTAACCCGCGTCGACGATGTGGTGGCCCGGCTCGGCGGAGACGAGTTCGTCGTGGTCCAGACCGGGGTCGCGGCAAGGATCAGGCCGAGGAATTCGCGCAGCCGCCTCGCTGCTGCGGTGACCGCGCCGATGAAGCTCAAGGAGCAGGAGATCGTCGCCACGGTGAGCATCGGCGTTGCGTTGGCGCCGGCAGACGGAACCAATCCGGAGCGGCTTTTGAAAAGCGCCGATCTGGCGCTGTACAAGGCCAAGGCCGACGGTCGCAATTGCGTCCGGTTCTTCCTAGCCTGAGATGGACGCCGAGTTGCAGGCGCGATTCAAACTCGAGAGGATACATTCGCGATGCGGTGCTGCATGATCGCTTCGAATTGCACTACCAGCCACTCTTCGAAATGTCGGAGCGCCGCCTCATCGGCTTCGAGGCGCTGATACGCCTGCCTGCGGAAGACGGAACACTTATCCCGCCACTGGTGTTCATTCCCGTTGCCGAGGATTTGCGGCTCATCGACAAGATCGGCGCATGGGTGTTGCGGGAGGCGTGCCGCACCGCCGCGACTTGGCCGGAGAACCTGACCATTGCGGTGAACCTGTCCCCCGCGCAATTCTTGGCGTGGAAGCGTCAGCGACATCGTCGCCGCCGCGCTGAAAGAGGCGGGCCTCGCGGCGCACCGGCTCGAGCTGGAGATCACCGAGACGCTGCTGCTCGGCAACTCCGAAGCCATCATGGCCGAGCTTCAGACGCTCAAGGCAATGGGCGTGGCAATCGTGATGGACGATTTCGGTACCGGATATTCGAGCTTGAGCTATTTGTGGCGGTTCCCGTTCGACAAGATCAAGATCGACCGCAGCTTCATGCAAGGCTTCGACGGCTCCGGCCGTGATGCCAAGACGGTCGTGAAAACGATCATCGCACTCGGACGCGAGCTGAACATGCGGGTGACCGTCGAAGGCGTCGAGACCGCCACGCAGGCGGCCTTTCTCGATACGGTCGATGGCGATCAGGCGCAGGGGTTCTTCTTCGGCCGGCCGGTCCCCGCCTCAGAGGTCAGCGGCATGATTCTCGCGGATTTCAAGAAGAGGTTCGCGACGCCGTCGATGGCGGGTGCACATGAGGCTGAACTTCGCCTTGTGAAGGCATAGGCATTGGCGTAGCGGCGTCCATTCCGAGAAACGCGCGATGTCTGCTTCTGGCCCAAAGCGGACGCAACCACCTTCTGCTGCCGTGTCCGTTATTGGGGGTAAAGCGGCCGCGCCAGCGAGCGACCGCCGCGGCAGCTAATGACCCAAAGCAGACATTTACGTGCCCATGTGACGCGAGAATCACCGAACGCGTTCTGACGCTGTTTTCAGTGCTTCCTGAAAAATTTCGAACAACGTATTGATTCCATTTACGAATGTTATCTGAGTAAAAAGGGCGTTATCTCTTTTGCGACGTGTTGCGCGAAGCGCAGGTGTAATGGCAGCATTTGGGGCCGGGCGTTTCTCTTTCGCTTCTCTCTCTGCTCAGATCGAGATTTCACAAACTCAATCTCGCTTATCGAGGAGGACGATTATGTCCGCAGGATCTTCATCGACCGCGCGTTCAGCCACAGCGGCTGAAGACAGCGCAGTTCGTCCCTTCCGTGAAAACGTACCGGAAGCAGACCTTGCCGAATTGCGCAGACGCGTAAACGCGACAAAGTGGCCTGAACGGGAAACGGTCATGGATGCATCGCAAGGGGTGCAACTCGCGACAATTCAGGCACTCGCGCGCTATTGGGGAACCGATTACGACTGGCGCAAGTGTGAAGCGAGACTAATGGCGTTGCCGAATTTTATTACCGAGATTGATGGGCTCGACATTCACTTCATTCACGTCCGTTCAAAACACGAAAATGCGTTGCCGCTCATCGTAACGCACGGATGGCCCGGATCGATTGTCGAGCAGATGAAGATCATCGATCCACTGACCAATCCTACCGCACACGGCGGAACTGCGGCCGATGCTTTCGACGTGGTGATCCCGTCGATGCCGGGCTACGGATACTCAGGCAAGCCCAGCACCACCGGCTGGGATGTTGCCCACATCGCGCGTGCCTGGGTCGTTCTGATGAAGCGCCTCGGGTACACGAAATTCGTGGCGCAAGGCGGCGATTGGGGCGCGGTCATCACCGAACAAATGGGCGTGCAGGCCCCTCCGGAACTGCTCGGCATTCATACCAACATGCCTGGCATCTTTCCGGCCGACATTGACAAGGCGGCTGCTTCCGGGGCGCCTGCGCCAGCGGGTCTCTCAGCCGATGAGAAGGTCGCTTACGAGCGTTTGCAGTTCGTATATCAAAAGGGAATTGCCTACGGGTACCAGATGGGGCTGCGACCACAGACATTATACGAGATCGCAGATTCACCGGTCGGCCTGGCGGCTTATTTTCTGGATCACGACGCGCGCAGCTATGAGCTCATCGCGCGCGTCTTTGACGGACAGTCTGAGGGCCTCACTCGCGACGACATTCTCGACAACATCACGATCACCTGGTTGACGAACACGGCGATTTCCGGCGCCCGGCTCTATTGGGAGATTTGGGGCAAACTCGGGTATTTCAATGCCAAAGGCGTCTCCATCCCGGTTGCCGTGAGCGTCTTTCCTGACGAGCTCTATCCAGCCCCGCGGAGTTGGGCAGAGCGCGCTTTTCCCAAACTCATCCATTACAACAAGGTCGAGAAGGGCGGACACTTTGCGGCCTGGGAACAGCCGAAGCTCTTTTCAGAAGAGGTTCGCGCGGGCTTCAGATCGCTGCGGTAGGGTTCTTCACAAGAGAGGAGGAGATGCGCGATGCCTGACCCTTCGCAGTTCAACATCGACCGCACCCGTCCGGGCCGATGGACGATCACCTTCAGCAACCCGCCGATCAACATGTTTGTTCCCACGACGATCGTCGAATTGGGAGCGCTAATGACCGACCTCGAGGCGGACCCGTCCGTGAAGGTCGTAGTGTTCCAGTCCGCGAACCCCGATTTTTTTATCGCCCATCTTGACGTTGCCAAGGCAGCCGAACGGCCAGAGGTGCTGGGCCTTTGGCGCGACTTTGTGCTGCGTCTCTCGTCCACGCCGGTCGTGAGCATCGCCAAGATTCGCGGCCGCACGCGGGGCATCGGTAACGAGTTCGTGCTGGCACGGCCACTGAGGAGAGTTGGGCAGCGGCCGGTACAGTTCTTGAAGCTGCAAGCTCTTCCAATGTCCTGAGAATGCTGGGGTGGCGCATCAGCGGCAGGCTGGAGCGGGCCAAAACGCTTCTTGCTTCCATGGTGAATGGCGATCCGGCTGGCATTATCTCGATAATTGCAGCTCCGCGGCTCATTGTTGATGGCCTGCATAAAATGCGGCAACTTGCTGCCAACGCAGCGCTTCGATCTTCAATAACGACGGATGCTGCCGTGGACGAATGCCTCTTTGCACCAGCCACGGTTCTACGCCAGGCGAAAACCTCCGGAGAGGTCGGCGGTTGTCCCTTTAGAAGAGGCTCGCTCTTCATCCTTGGGCTAGGAAGCGCGAGCAAAGGCGCAGCGAATCGTGACCTCGTCTTCCTCAGTCAGAGTTGGAGCCGCTGCCCTGCTGAAAAGTGGGTGCCTGCGTTACTGGAAGGCGTGTGGACGCGAGTCTCAGCTACGTTGCATGATTCCTAAAAAACCTGGCGGCCCTCCCGTGCGAATTTAGCGGCAATGGGCTCCGCGCGCGCACGAGCAGCCCGACGCAGCACGCGCCCAGTGACTGAGCCAGGTTCACGGCAATGATTAGTTTCCCCTGAACCTGCTTAGTTTAGCTATTTTGGAGGGCAGAGAGGTATGCACATTTTGCAGTGCATGAGTCCGCTTGTGGCCCAAAGCGGACATTCCGAGCGTCACGATCAATGTCCGCTTTCGGGGGTAAAGCGGACACCAAGAATTAGAGCCGCCGCGGCAGCTTTTGACCCAAAGCGGACGTTGGCGAAGTGGCCAGCCTTCTTCGGCCTAGGATCGTGAAACGCTGTTTGCTGGAGATCGTTTTAATGGGAGTTCAATTCTTGCAGGCAAAAGTATTTTGAAGTGTTATCAAAACGGCGAGTCCGTAGGGTACCTTCCCTAAAGTGGGGATTTGATTCATTAGCCCTCGCACCATTTCTATTACTTGAGGACCGGGGAGCGGAGCCACATAATCAGGCGGGCAAAAGAGTGGCGGCTGCTTTTTCTCAAATAAAGCCGAATTGGCCCACCATATGCCGTTCTGCGTGTTTGCGAATACAATTTCCGCCGTTTTGCGATCGGTCGGATTGGCCGTGTCATACGCCCGCAATGCCGTATTCAAATCTTCTTCGGCCGTCGCCCTGGTCACAGTTAAAGGCAAGCACACGACTAGCGAGACGGCTGCAATGGCAATTACCTTGCGTAGCAAAAGCCAAGTCACTTTCTTTTTCCCGATCTGTATAAATGTCAGCGTACCGCCATCTTAAGCTACAGCGATAAAACCTCATTTGTGGATCATAGCGGTCCGTGATGCTGACTCTGGTGTGGGTGGCGCAGGCGGCGAGATCGAGAACGTAACCCAGGTGTTCCAGCCATCGGGCCGATCGTGGCTGTCAAATTCAAAATAAGCCTTTAAGTTCAAAACGCCCTGCATACCCGCGACGGGAAAGATGTATCCCACCTGCGGTCCTATGCCAGCGACACGTGACTCAATCGGACCGAGAATGGGAGCAGACCCGCGGTCAGCAGAGACTTGGTCATATATGTAGCCGACGGCGCCGACGAAGAATTGCTTGGACAGAAACTGCGACGCCGCCATATCCAAATGAAAGTCGACGCCGTTCTGATAATCGGTGGACGTGTTGGTCAAGTTATAGGTAAAACCTCCGACCGCAGAAAATTCGTGGCCCGTCTGCGGGTTGAAGTAAGTGTAGCCGGCACCGCGTCGATCGCGCCGTGACCGATGCCAATATTCGCCAGGTTGGAGGAGTTATAGGCGCCGACAGGTATATCGCCGGTGACATAGGTCATGAAGTTGTTGACGCCCGCGTTCCAGCGCAGCGTGAACATCGGATACAGATCGCCAAAGCCCGTCCTCGAGTCACTGATGCCGTCGGACCGCATGAACGCCACGCCGGGCGGGGTGAGTGTGCCTGTTACCGTTCCGTTTAGGGAGGTGCTCGTATTGCCAGTTATTGTCATCAAGCTCACCGCAGCCTGGCCACCGAAGACTGGGGTTGCGAACACGTAGCTCGGAACGAATGCACCAAGATCGCCGGTGGCATTCAGGCTGGCGTTCGCGTGCGCCGTTGCCGTTAGGCCAACCGGGATATTTTTGATTTCAAACTCGCGTTGAAGGGCTACGTCGCCGCCCGCGGACACGGTGGTGTGATAATAGATAAAAGCTGCGGACCATCCGGGTTGCTGTGGGGCGGCTGCAAGGCTGCCAAATAAGCCAGGAAGCCAAAAGCTCACGCCTCCTTCATCGGCGAGTGCAATCCCTGTGAACGAGCATATGGCTGCAAGCGTGAGCGTGCTGCAGATAAATGCTGATTGGACAGTGCGAGACAAGGCAATCCGGTGTTTAATGCCTGAACGTAACCCCGCCGTGTTTGGGTTCAATGTCGCCCCCTGTTTGGCACATTCGCAAAGGCTAGACGTCAAGCTCCTTCGACCATTTTATCGTTACAAGCCACGACCACCACGGAGATTTGGCCAAATCTATTAAATGTCGTTCATTGTTGCACAATAGACGCACTATTCCGGTCGTTTGTGCAGGAGTCCGTTTCTGGCCCAAAGCGGACGCGCCGCACGTTGACTGCCGTGTCCGACATCGAATTGGCAGCGCGGTGGCAGCTTTTGGCCCAAAGCGGACGCGCCGCACGTTGACTGCCGTGTCCGACATCGAATTGGCAGCGCGGTGGCAGCTTTTGACCCAAAGCGGACATGGGGAGCAATTGTCGCCTTGGATCGGTACAGGCAAGCGCCCTATGGGCGCCTTTGCGGACTGACCGGAAGCGTCTCGTAAAGATTGACCGGCGCAAAATCATCCGTCAGCAAATCGCCCCCCTCTGACTTCAGGTCCGTGACCCGTTTTCTAACGAGCGCGGGCAGCGGATACCGGAGACGAAGCTGATCCTGGAAGACAACGGCGCGCTGCATCAGAGTGTCTGCACTTGGCCTGGCTGTCGGCAAACCCATGATGATCGCTTGCGTTTCTTCGGGCGCTGTCCAATCGCCATAAATATCTACGGTCTGAAAAACGGCGCGCAAAGTGACCAGCGTCGAGAGATAGAGTTTGGTGCTGGCGGCAACATTGAATGCCACCACTCCCCGGGGTGTAAGATGGTCCTTAACGAGAACGTAGAATTCCTGCGTGAGGAGGTGGAATGGAATACCGAGTTCGCGATATGCATCCACGAGGATGATGTCGTAAAGGTCTTTATGACGGTTGAGGTAAACTCGCCCGTCACTCTCAATGAAACGGACTTTCTCGGTCTCGTTCAGACCGAAATATTTCTTTCCCGCCTCAATGACGCCGGGGTCAAGCTCGACGACATCAATCTGAACATCCGGCATGGCGCGTCCAAGATAGGTTGATATTGAACCGGCACCCAGTCCGATCATCAAAATGCGCTCGGTCTTTTCGGGGTAGAGCATGGCGGTCGACATGACCCGCGTGTACGGGACCGGCATGTCGTCCGGGTCTTTGAGATCGACGATCGAGTCGAAGTGGCTATTGCCTTTGAACCAGGTCGTCAGCGCGAGATTCGTTCCGAGCTTGTTGATGTAAAGGTTGTTATACTCCGTCTCGACGTGCGCAACGCGTCCGTCTCCGTGTTTGAGCATTTGTGCCCGCACACTTTCGTCGAACAAATCTTCGGACCAAGCGTAATTGTAGGCGAACGCGGGCACGACGAATACGATGATTGCTAGGGGCCCGAGGCCTTTTCCTGGGGAAAGAATACGGTTCAGCGCTATCAGAAACAGTCCGCAACCAGCGCCGACAACACCCAGCAAGAGTGTGATAGCGCGCGTCCCAATAAGCGGAATGAGAAAAAATGTCGTGCCAAGGGTGCCCGCGATCGAGCCGGCGGTAGAGACGCCATACACGGTTCCCGAGACGCTCCCTGAATGCCGGGCGGAGCGCAACAGAAGTCTGATCGCAAACGGCGAATAAATGCCGAGAAGCGTAACCGGCAGAAACATGATGGCGAGGGCAGAGTAAAGGCTGCCAAGTCGAACATTATTTATGGTATCGAGAACGAACTCTAGTATGGCTTCGGCAAAACTCGGCAACACCAGAAGGTACAGCGACGCAAGGGCGATCATCGCCCCTAATAGCGCTACCGACACAGTGCGGTCGGCGATGAACCCGCCGAGAAAGTAGCCAACGGTAAGCGCCGCTAGCACCGTCGAAATTAGCGCCGCCCACGTATAGATACCGCTTCCGAAGTACGGATTGAGATAGCGTGAGCCCAGCATTTCGAAGCTCATCACGATCGCACCGGTCATAAAAGCGACGATATAGATGACAGCTGCGAACGCGGCGGATGATTCGTGCTCGCGCGGCTTGGTCGCGGCCGATTGCGAGTTGGCCTTTTTCACCTCCGCCTCCGTCATGGCCCGTTCTGACGGCGATGTCGGCCTCGAAAGAGGCGGGACACAACCCGATGGGGGCAGCGCCAAATATCCAGCCGGTATGGCGAAATTGCGCTTTGCGGTTTGGTCGTGATGCGTCGAACTGAGGCTGTGAAGAAGCCATCACCGGCTGCGCTGGTTGTTACGCGTCCGCAGGCCTCGACCACGAGACGTCAGCCCCGCTGACAGCCGATAAAATCGGCTTTCATCGGATTGTTATTACCATCTGCTTCGTCGCCAACAGAATCGTGCCCGCTGGAGAATGTGTCATGCCGGTAATCGTGGATGCGCGATGGACTTTTCATGGTCCGCGACGACTACGACATGATGTCCGTTTATGGCCCAAAGCGGACACGCCGTTAGGTAACTGTCGCGGCAGCTTTTGGGGGTAAAGCGGACATCACAGCGTGAGCGCACTGCGGCAGCTAATGACCCACAGCGGAAGTCCCTTCGGACGGACTCGCCTAAGGAATTGAAAGTTATTGGTGCGCGGGGGGCCACCGATGTTGCAAGCAAACCGGTAGGGTGGGGTGCGTGCGCTGTCAGTGGCTCAGGATCGGAAGCGTTATTTCGCAGGCTAATCCTGTCGGATGCCAGTCGAACCGAATCTCGCCTTTCGCCTGGCGGATCATGCTCGCCATCACCCTTGTGCCGAAGCCTTTACGCGTCGGCGGCGTTACCGCAGGCCCACCAGTTTCAGACCAGCGAAGAATAAATCGTCCATTTTCTGGGACAGTCCAAGAAATGCCAATTCGGCCCTCGCAGACAGACAAAGCACCGTACTTGACGGCATTGGTCGTCAGTTCGTGGAAGACCACAGCTGTTGTCTGCGCCGTGCTTGGTTCAAGCTTAAGCGCGGGGCCTTCGATAGCGACGCGCGTGCCGTCCCCTTTGCGGTAGGGGGCGAGTTCTTGGGTGATAAGGTCATGCAGTTCGGCCCCGGTCCAGCGCGACTCAACGAATAAATTATGAACATTTGCGAGAGCATGGAGACGCCCCTCGATTGCTTTCTTAAAGTCCTCGACGGTTTCGGCTTCCGAGAGATTTACGACCGCTTGCGCGGTCGCCAATACGTTCTTAGCTCTATGCTCTGCCTCGCGCGCAAGCACTGAGATATGCGCTTCGCTTCGCTTGCGCTCGGTAATATCCCGCGCGATTTTGGAAGCACCAATGACTCGGCCGTCCGCATCAATGACTGGCGATACGGTGAGGGAAATATCGATTAGCCTTCCATCCTTGCGACGCCGGACGGTCTCATAATGCTCAATTCGCTCGCCTCGCCGAATGCGACGGAGGATTATCTGTTCCTCGTTGAGTCGGTCAGGCGGAATCAGGATTTCCACCGACTGACCAATCGCCTCGCCCGGCGTGTACCCAAAAATCCGCTCGGCTCCCGCGTTCCAGCTTTCGATTATGCCTTCGAGATTCTTGCTGATGATTGCATCATCAGAGAATTGCACAATCGACGAGAGAAGGCGTTTGACTTCATCGGCGCGTTTCCGATCCGTAATGTCAATTAGCATGTTCACCGCGCCGATGAGGTCACCGGAAGCGTCGAAAAGAGGTGTCGGATAAGGCTCGAATGGCACGCGGGTGCCGTCTGGGCGCTCAGCAATCGCTTCCACGCCCCGCACAATGCGCTTTTCCTTGATCGCTATCGCCATAGGACATTCCCCATGAGGCAGCGCACGTCCGTCCGGCCAAAACAGCCTCCAAGAGCCGCACCATTCGCTGGTCCCTACGGTAGGACGATGGCCCCAAAGCTCAGCCGCCGCTTCATTGAAATACGTGATGCGGCCACGGGCGTCGGTCACATAAATCGCCGCGGGCAATTCGTCGAGAATCTTGCGGAAAGAGTTCGCACGCGAATCCGCCTCGCCGGGCGCGGCTAAGAAAATCTCGGCACCTACTTTGGGAATTCGGTCGCTGAAAACATCAGTCATGGCTGCCTCCCATATTTCGGTCAGCTACCTACTCGCTGTCACCGCGTGAGCGAATGAGTAAACGCGGCTATTCGCGTATTTTGCTCTGGCTGAGCACGCCATAATCGCTCGACTTAGCGCCCTTGGTTCCGACGGTCCCTTTCCCGGTCCGCACTACCGAAAGACCGAGGCGAAACAACTCCCGGACTGCGGCGGCCCTGCTTGGCATCCTGTGCTCAAAGCGAAATGTGTCTACCGCACGCAATTCATCGGCATCCAGCATGATTTGAAGGCGCTCTTCTCTGAGCGCGCTTGCCGTCTGCCCGTTCTTCCCATTCCTCATGACATCGTCTCCGATGAGGGGACTTAGCCTAACGCATTAAATGCTCCTCTTACTCATTTATGTCAATAACCCCCGCACACGCACTTTGTTCAATCTACTAATTGAGGTTGTTTCTCGTTATGTTCACTATCTATAGCCATTGATCGTTCAATGTCTGCTTCTGCTGCCGCGCTGCCAAGGACTGCGAGGATCGCAAAAATAGACCTGCACGTTGGTAGCGACGGTGAAGCTCTTGTGGCAGCGATCTCCTTGCCTCGATCCCATGTCAAGGAGCGGCGCAGCTGCTCAGGCAGTTTGCGCACGTGTTTACCGAGCGCGCCTACCACGGTCGCCGTGTCCCTGCTCGGGACCTTGAGAAGCATCGCAAAGCGAGTATGGCGCTCGACGAGCGTCACGATGTGCGTGTTGTTTGCTCCGGAGAGAAGGTCTCCTTCCCAGTGGCCTGGTACAGCGCGGTCTGCGGCCTCGGCCGGCGCTCGCGGATCGAGAGGGTATCGACGATCTGTCCCAGTCCACTCTTCGTGATGCCGCCCTTAGCTTGGCGCATCTGTCGCGCTGTGCGCAGATGCGCCATCAGCTCCTTCTTCAGCACGCCGCGGGTCTGAATAAAGAGACTCCGATAGATCGACTGTGAGATACCTGCATACCTTGGCCGGTAGGGAATTGCCGCTTCAGCCAACCAGAGATTTGCTCCGGCGACCACTGGAGCGCGAGCTTCTGCGCGACGCGCCATCGTAGCTCGGCATGGCGCGCCAGGCGACAAGGCTTCGGGCGCAACGCCCGCTCCCAGGCGCACCTATCAGCTTCGCTTGCGCGGTAAGCGCTGCAGCCGCCATTACGCTTTATCTCTCGACTTACAGTCGAGGGCGATCGCCCGAGACCCTGTGCGATCCGCCGTATCGACCGACCGGCGGCAATGCCACGCGAGACCTCTTCGCGCTCCTCAAGCCTCAGCGCTACCGTAGCTCTCCGACGTGGCGTTGCAGCGATTCCGCCACCGAGGGCCAAGATCCGATACACGCCGCTTTTGTTCCTCCTCTCAAGAGCTCGCGCGATGTCGGCCACGCATTGACCGCTCTTCCAGCGCTCCCACAGTTCAGCCTTCTGCTTCGGCGTAAACCATATCCGGGCATTCCCTTCCATTCGCATACCTCCTCATCTGGCAAGATTAGAAGGTGTTGGTCGATGGTTGAACTCACCGCCCATAGCGGACATTCTGAGCTTCGCAGCCAATGTCCGCTTTCGGGGGTAAAGCGGACATCACGAACTGACGCCGTCATGTCTGCTTCTGACCCAAAGCTGCCGCACCGGTGAAACACTGTGCCGGTCCACGAGCGGCCACAGTCAGTTCCTGTTATTGGGAGGCATCGTCAATCATTGCCCGGCTGTTCAGTCAGCTTCTTCAAGGCCTGACCGACCGAGAAACTTCCCGGTGGCTGGCGCGGTGGAAATTGCTGGAATGTGGTCAAGTGCTGTCCCACGATTGCTATCGCCGGAGCGAACACAAATACACGCTCGACGTACCACTTGTCATATGAGCCGGACTCGTAGTCTGCCCGCTCAAACGGATCTGTACGTAGATTAAAAATCTTCGGCGCGCGCAGAGTAATGAGCGGCTGTTGCCAAACTCCCAAACCATGCGCTTGCTGTTCCATAAATATGATTTTCCACTGGTCGTAGCGAAGCCCGGCGAGATCACCGTCATCGGTCCAGTAGAAAAACTCATGACGCTTCGTCGGGCCTTTGCCGGCCAGCAGGTCGGTCTCGTCGTAGCCGTCTAGATGAACTGTGAAGCCATCGTAACCCTGCAGTAGCTTACTCGTGACGTCCGGGATGCCGGCGGCCGCGGCCAGGGTGGGGACCCAATCCTCCGCCGAGAAGATATCGTTGATTTCGGTGTGGGGCTTTACCGTACCCGGCCAGCGCACCATCGCTGGGACACGATAGCTACCTTCCCAGTTGGTGTTCTTCTCGCTGCGGAATGGCGTGGTGCCACCGTCGGGCCAAGTAAATGTCTCCGCACCGTTATCGGTCGTATAAATCACGATGGTGTTGTTGGCGATACCGAGATCGTCGAGCTCTTTAAGAAGTTGACCGACGTGACCGTCATTCTCGACCATGCCGTCAGGATAAACGCCTAGCCCCGTCTTGTTTTGCGACTCCGCCTTGAGCCGAGTCCAAATGTGCATGCGGGTTGGGTTGAACCACACGAAGAACGGTTTCTTGTCTCGGTTGGCACGATCGATAAAATCGATCGAAGCCTTGAGTAATTCGTCGTCAACCGTCTCCATACGTTTCATGGTCAGTGGGCCGGTATCCTCGCATTTCTGTTTGCCCCACGGGCCGAAGCGTGGGTCCTCCCCCGGGGTTTCGGTGGCCGTCGCCATACACTTCAAGACGCCCCGCGGACCAAACCGCGCTAGAAACGCCGGACTCCTTGGATAATCAGGATTTTCCGGTTCGTCCTCGGCGTTTAAGTGATAAAGATTTCCGAAAAATTCGTCGAACCCATGAACCGTCGGCAGAAACTCGTTGCGGTCGCCAAGATGGTTTTTACCGAATTGTCCCGTGGCGTAGCCTTGCGGCTTGAGCAGTTCGGCGAGTGTCGGGTCCTTCGCAGACAGGCCTTCCTTCGCCCCTGGTAGCCCGACTTTTAGGAGACCGGTTCGCATCGGGCTCTGGCCAGTGATGAAGGCCGCGCGGCCGGCCGTGCAGGACTGCTGACCGTAGTAGTCGGTAAATATCGCGCCTTCGTTGGCGATGCGATCTATGTTGGGCGTGTGATAGCCCATCATGCCGCGGTTGTAAGCGCTGATGTTCCAGTAGCCGATGTCATCGGACATGATGACGAGGATGTTGGGTTTGTTTGCCACCCCAGGCTGTTGTGCAAGAGCTGACGGAACAAAGCTCAATGCAACGCAAGCAGCCGAAAGCACCGGCGCCACAATACGTGCAAGACCGCCCTTGATTGCATCCATAAGAGTTCTCCATTGGAACGACGACTAACCGAGCGAACGCCTGGCCCGAAAGGGCGCCGCGTTAATCAATGTCAACGAGGTGGCCTCTCATTTGTAGATCATCGCGGTCCGCGACGTTGGCGGAGCCGGTGAAGGAGGTGCAGGCGGCGAGATCGAGAACGTGACCCATGTATTCCAGCCATCAGGCCAGTCATGGTTGTCGAACTCGAAATATGTTTTCAGATTAACAACACCCTGCATGTCGCCGACCCTCCAGCTAATTCGGCCCATTCAGCTCAACGCACGGCAGCGAGCCTATCCGAATACAGCATCGAGGGCATTGGCTATTCTGCCCAACGCGCTCCGAAGCGGCTCGATTTGACGGGGCGTTGCTTCTCGACAATACCAATCCAATGACCCTCTGAAAGCCAGAAGCAGTTGCGTGAGGATTGTATAACGGTGCACCGCACAAAAAGCATGCGATCACGCTCTTGTTAGATTTCAAGCGCCGTCATGAACGGTAGGCTGAGCTGGTCGGCCCGGCAATCGAAAGCGTAAAAAGAAGACGGATTTTGAACGAAGCTCATTTGATTTTCGAAAGAGAGCCGACGCAACAGTACAACGCTGAACTCGTGTTCTGGAGGGTCCGTGGGCGACAGTACGGCCGCGTCAATCGAGCAGCCGGCGGAAATTTCGCCTGCGAACATGATTTGCATATCCGGCGGCACGTTCCGCATGGGCTCCGACAAGCACTATCCCGAGGAAGCGCCAAGTCATCACGTTACCATTGACGGTTTTTGGATAGACCGCACGCCGGTGACGAACCGGCAGTTCAAGGACTTCGTCCGCTCGACCGGCCACGTTACCGTTGCCGAAATCGCCCCCGATCCGAAGAACTATCCCGGCGCGCTGCCGCACATGCTCTATGCCGGCTCGCTGGTGTTCACGCCGCCGGATCATCCGGTCGATCTGAAAAATTGGGGCGAGTGGTGGCGTTTCTTGAAGGGCGCGAACTGGCGGCATCCTTACGGGCCGAAGAGCAATATCAACGTACTCGACAATCACCCCGTCGTGCATGTCGCCTTTGCCGACGCGCTTGCCTACGCGAAATGGGCCGGCAAGGATTTGCCGACCGAAGCCGAATGGGAATTCGCCGCGCGCGGCGGTCTCGACGGCGCCGAGTTCGCCTGGGGCGACGATTTCACGCCGGGCGGCGAGCATCGCGCCAATACCTGGCAGGGCAATTTCCCGCACGAGAACCGCTGCGACGACGGGTTCGAGCGCACCTCGCCGGTGACAGCGTTCCCGCCGAACGGCTACGGCGTCTACGACATGATCGGCAATGTCTGGGAATGGACCGCGGATTGGTGGTCGACCAAGCACCAGGCCGACGCGCCGAAAGCGTGCTGCGTTCCGGAAAATCCGCGCGGCGGGTCAGTAGAAGGTAGTTACGATCCCCGTCAGCCGGCGACAAAGATCCCTCGAAAAGTCATCAAGGGCGGCTCGCATCTATGCGCGCCGAATTACTGCCGCCGCTACCGCCCGGCCGCTCGCCATGCGGAAGACGTCGACACGTCCACAAGCCATCTGGGATTCCGATGTGTCGCTCGAGGGAGGGGTTGAGAAGTCACTGAGTTCAACGACAGGAGGAACTACCCATGAAGGTGTCACGGAGGTTATGCCTCAGTCTATGTGCCGGGGTCGCTGCGGTGGGTTTGGTGAGCTCGCAGCCCTCTGCGCAACAACAGCAAAAACCCAACATCCTTTTCATTATGGGAGATGACATTGGCTGGATGCAGCCGAGCATCTACCACCGAGGACTGATGGTCGGAGAAACCCCGAACATTGACCGAATCGGCAACGAAGGCGGGATCTTCATGACTTATTACGCCGAGCAGAGTTGCACGGCGGGACGTAACTCCTTCTTCACCGGCATGCACCCGCTGCGGACTGGCATGATTCCACCACAGCTCCCGGGCAGTCCGTCGTATCTACGGCCCGGCACGCCGGCAGTCGCCAAGTTCCTGTCCGATCAGGGCTACAACACCGGCGAATTCGGCAAGAACCACCTCGGCGACCACACCGATGCGTTGCCGACAGCACATGGTTTCCAGGAATTCTGGGGCTATCTGTATCATCTCGACGCGATGCAGGGGGTGAGCTTCCCCGACATCAACAAATCGCCGACCGAGCAGGGCATCGTGCCGCCGTGCAAGAACACGCCGATCCCCGGCCTTCCGGAGGTTCCTGGCGCCGTCGATCCCAAGACCACGAACTGCCTGACACCACCGCGCAACGTTCTCTGGTGCAAGTCCTCCGACGGCACGTCTGCCAAACAGGCCTGTCAGGATCAGGGCCCACTGACGCTTGAGCGTTCGAAAGGCGTGGACGAGGAAATATCGGCCAAGGTCATTGACTTCATCGATCGCAACGATCCCAAGAAGACCAACAAGCCATTCTTTGTCTGGTACAACCCAGCGCGCATGCACATCACCACGATGTTGCCGGACAAATACATGGCCATGGTGGGCGAGCCCGGCGGTAAGGATTGGGGCGTCAATGAAGCCGGCATGAAGCAAATGGACGACAACATCGGTTATGTCCTCAAGAAGCTCGAGGACATGGGCCAACTCGATAACACCATCGTCGTCTTCACCACCGACAACGGCGCCGAGAACATCACCTACCCGGATGGCGGCGTGACGCCTTTCAGAGGCGGCAAACTGACGACGTGGGAAGGCGGCATGCGCGCTCCGGCAGTCATACGCTGGCAGGGGCACATCAAGCCGGGCACGGTCTTTAAAGACATATTTGCGTCGCTCGACTGGCTGCCGACGCTTGTCGACATCGCCGGGGGCGCCAAGGGTGACGCGCTGAAGAAGCAGATCGAGGCCGGCCAATACCCTGGCATCGTCAAGACCACGCTCGATGGCGTCGACCAGCGTGATTACCTCGAAGGCAAGTCAGGCTCGGCGCGTGATACGTTCTTCTACTACACCGGCGCCACGCCTTCGGCGGTGCGGTACAAGAACTGGAAATTTTATTACACAATGGTGCCTACCGCCAATCCGGCCGATGCTTTGTTAGGACCCGCGACTTTTCACTGGAGTCTGGTCGACAACATCAAGCGCGATCCTTTCGAAATGGCGACGGGCGCGACTCAAGGCACCATGTTCGGTATGGCCGGTGCGCTGGCAGGTCCGGTCACTGCTTATGTGTACGACTGGAATATGCTGCCTCTCGGACAGCTGCTGTGGCTGAAAGAGCTCGAGACTTATAGCCAGTTCCCGCCGCTGCAGAGCCCTGAGTCTTACAACCTGAGTCAGGTCCTCCAGCAGGTCAAGGAGCAACGGGCGGTCGGTCACGCCTCCGACTAGTCTAGTTGTTGTCGATGCCCAAGCGGGCGGGCGCTCACAATGGGCGCCCGCTTGTTGGTTTGGGTTCATCAAGTGAACGGCGCACAACGGACGCGCTGACCCTTCGGGCTTCGTGTCTGTTATCGGGGTTCTCAAGCGCCCTTGGTGAAGCTGTCGCCGAGGAACATTGCCGGCGAGATGCGAGAAGAGCGCAGACGGCAAGTGCTCGGCGAATAAGCTAGTGGTTTACCGCTGGGGTGACCGCGGCCCTCGCCATTGGCGCGGAGGTTGTTTTAGCCGCTCCGGTGCCTGGCTGCCGTTGATAAACAAGCGATAGCCTTTTCCTTGGCACTCGTCGCATACGCTCCCGTGACGAAGCCCAGAGGCACGACAATGCTCGCAGGGGGCCGGCAGCTTTTCATCCATTCGATTGTCCTGCTGGTAGAGCAGCATCAGGGAAGAGATGCGCGAGGAACGCGGGCGACGAGGATTTGGCGAATAAGCTTCTAAGTGTAAGTCGAATTATACGACCCGTAATTTCCGCAGTGAATTACGATGCTCTGAACTCGGTTCTCCTCCGCGTGGAGGGCGGCGGGAAGCGGCGCGAGCGATCAACTCAAATAAAAAACGGTGCCGATCGCACAAAGCCCAGTGAGTAGACTGGCGACGACTGCCATCAAAAGAAATAGGCGTTTGTGACTATGCCTGTCGCCCTCGCTATCCGGCTTCGACCAGGGAGTCGACGGCAGCTCCGGGTTGTCTTCGAATGCTTTGAACATGGCTCTGACCGTGGTCATGCGGGGGAATCATGCGCACGAAAATGTCGCGGGGAAAAGCGGCCGCGCAATGGCGAATGCCAGTCCCCAATAATCAACCAAAATCAAAAAAAAACGGCCGTCGATGCGTTCGCTGGCGCTGCATAGCGGCCAGACCGCAACCGTAATCAGCGGCCACGGTAAGGGCAATGCGGGCTATGCCACTTGGGTACCAACTTGGGTAGTCTCGGAGATTTCGTAGATTATATAAATAACTCAATATGATATGGCGGAAGGGGTGAGATTCGAACTCACGAGACGCTTGCGCGCCTGCCGGTTTTCAAGACCGGTGCCTTAAACCACTCGGCCACCCTTCCATAGTAATAAAATCAATGCGTTGCCCACACTCCCAAGAGAACAAATGTAGATACTTGGCACCCAATTGGCACCCTAACGCTTGAATGCCGCGTTAATTGCCGCCGCCGCCGTCGTCTTTTCTGAACAAGTGCGCATAGATGCGCAAGGTGATGTCAGGCTTGGCATGGCCCAAGCGTTTGCTGATCGTCACGATATCTACTCCGGCATAAATAAGCTGGCTGGCGTGTGTGTGACGAAGGGCGCGAAATGTCACCTCCGGCCAGACCCAATACGCTCGGCAAAATCGCTCCACGCCGCGCTTAGAG
>CAWEMR010000025.1:0-1320754 GCA_963810085.1 uncultured Alphaproteobacteria bacterium
TTGATCGTCTTTCAGCGGATGTTTTGCAAAACAGCGAAATTCGTGGGCGTGCCGCGGATTGGCGAAGGGCAGCACGAAGCCGCCGACATTGGCCTGCTGCAGAGCAGGCAGGATGTCTTCCAGCGGCACGTCACAATCATGCGGTGATTCGGAGTTTCCCCAGCACACGTGCAGGCGGACGCGGTCGCGCGGAACGTTGCTGAGCGCACGGTTGATCGTTGTGACGACTTGCTCGACGAATGCGACGAATGCGGCAACTGGTTTGTCTTTGTAGGTAATGTGGCGTTCGAGCGCGAGATCTGGCGCATCGATCTGCAACAGCAATCCGTTCTGGACGATGGATTCGTACTCGACCTGCAGCGCTCGTCCGAGCGCCGCGAGATAGTTCCCGAGAGTATCGTAATGCTCGTTGCGCACCGCTGTGGCGAGAATGCCGGGCGATGGCGCGCTCATGAACGGTTCGACAAAGACACCTGGATATTCCGCCAGGACTGCATTGAAATGGCGGCATTCGTCGTTGATCGCGCGATCGTCGAGATAGCGCACCTCGCCGATCGCCTTCGGCAAGCCGCCGAGCGCCGAGACTTGGGTCTTGCCGGCGTGCTGCTCGGTCCACATGCGCTTGAAGTCCGGATAGCGGTCGACATCAGCACGCGACGGCCGCTCCCAGGAGCCGCCAAGTCCCGACAGCCGCGCCTTGAGATAGAGAAAGAAGGAATCGCGTTGCTGTTCGCCGTTATTGCCGACGTCGATGCCGGCATCGTGCTGCTTGCGCACGATCGCCCGCACCGCATCGCGTCCGGCGCGATCAATTTCGGCCGAGTCAACCGCGTTCCCGCGTGCACGCGAGGCGTAGAGCCGCGTCAATTCACGCGGCCGCGGCAGGCTGCCGGTATGGGTGGTCAATATTCTCGAAGTGCTGCGCTGCATCGGCTGCTTCTCCTCATCTCGACACGTGGTAAGGCAACCAAAGAGCGAGATCGGGCCACAATATCACCAGCGCCAGCACGACGAACATCGTCAGATGGAACGGAATGGTGCCGAGGATCACTTCGCTTAGTTTGCCGTCCCAGATGCTTTGTATGACGAACAGATTGATTCCGATCGGCGGCGAAATTTGCCCAAGCTCGACGAAGAGGACGAGAACAACGCCGAACAGCAGCGGGTCGATGCCGTAACTCGGCAGGACCGGAAAGATCAGCGGCACCGTAATCACAATCATGCCCAAACTCTCGATGAGGCAGCCGAGCACGGTGTAGAGTATGAACAGCGTTAGAAAAAATTCCAGCCGCGTGAGATGCAGGCCAACGATGAATGCGGTCACCTTCTCGCCGACGCCTGCAAAGCTGATCGCATAGGAGAAAATATAGGCCGTAAAGATGATGAACAGGATATTTCCGGCGAATTTGATTGTGCTGTACATCGCATCGATCAATCCGCGGTGCGTTAGATTGCCGAACACGGCGCCGAGAAGTATCGCCAGGCTGCAGCCGATTGTCGCGCCCTCGGTCGTGGTGACGAGGCCGGCATAGATACCGCCGAGCGTGCCGCCAATCAGAATGCCGAACGGCAGGACATCGGCCAACGCCACAATCAGTTCTTGCAGCGAACGCGGTCCGGATTCGCGCGGCGCCACGGCGGGAACAATCAAGGCGTGTGCTCCGATATAGGCCATGAAGGCCGCGGTCATCATCAAGCCGGGCACAAGACCAGCCATGAACAATTTCGGCACCGAAGTTTCCGTAAAAGTACCGTAGACGATCATGCCGAAACTCGGCGGCAGCAAAATGCCGAGCGTGCCCCCAGCCGCCAGCGACCCCGCCGCCAATCGCCGATCGTAATTGCGGCGGATGAGTTGCGGTAGCGCCACGCCGCCGATCGAAGCCGCTGTCGCGATGCTCGACCCGCTCACCGAGGCGAATATCGCGCAGCCCGCGATGTTGGTCTGCAGCAAGCCACCGGGAAGCCGGGCCACGAGCTTGGCCAGGCCGCTGTAGATGCGGCTGCTCAAGCCGCTGACGCGAAGGATTTCCGCCATCAGCATGAAAAGCGGCACGCAGGTCAGCACGAAGCTATTCATGCTTCCCCAACTTACGAGCCCTAGACTGTTGAGGCTCGGCAAGCCTCCCTGCAACAGCAGATAAAACATCGCCGGAACTGCGATCGCAAAAGGAACCGCCATTCCACACGCGAGCAAGACAAGAAAAAAGACGAATGTGACGACGATCTGAAATTCAGGGCTCACCGGCGCCCTCCGTCGTCTTCCGGAACGCGCGCAGGCGTGAAGCGTCGGCCGCAAGCGTGCGCACCATGGAGAAGCACAACGCCGCCGCGCCAAGCATCATCACGACTTGCGGCATCCAGAGCGGAGTCGCCAGATAGGTCGGGGCGCGATCGCCAAATCGGAACGAGGTGATCTCGAATCTCGTTAGCTGCCACAACAGCATCACGCAGAAAGCGAGCGAGAGAAGATCGAAGATGACGTGAGAAACTGCGCGGGCGAACGGCGAGAGGCGAGTTTGGACCAGTTCGACGTGGTGAAAGCTGTCGTTGATCTGGCACACCGGCAGGCTGACGAAGGTGATCACCACCAGCATGTAACCGCCGAGCTCATCCGAAATCTCGAAGGAAAAATTGAAGAGCGACCGCGTCAGAATATCGACGCCGATCACGACCAGCATCGCGATCAATGCCGCGACGCACGCGAGCTTGCAGGCCTGTTCGACAATGCTTTCCTTGAGCCTTCGCGTCGGCGGACAGCCATCAGCGCCGCTTTGCTTGATCTCTACCATTATTATTGCTGGAATTTATCGTCCGAGGACGGTCCGTACTTTTGCCAACGCTTCGATGACGTCGGGACCGCGCGACTTTGCCCATTCGTCCCAGTATGGTTTCATTGCCTCTATCGCGCGCGCATTCTCCTCCGGCGTCGCCTTGGTGAAGGTGAATCCCGCAACCGTGAGGACTTGGACCGATTCCGCTTCTTCCTTCTGCATCGTCTCCTGGTCCCAGCGCGCCGTGTCTTGGGCGACCGTCCGCAGCTTGCCCTGCAGGTCAGGCGATAGCTTGTTGAAGGCCTCGGTATTGGCGATGAAATAGGAATTGTTGACGTTGACGATCAGGACGTAGCCGTATTTGAGCAGGTCCTTCCACAACACCGCCCCGACCCCGGCAGTGAAAATACCGTCGACCACGCCGCGGTCTAGCGCCGACGGGACTTCCGGCGCGCTCATCGTGATCGAGGTGCCGCCGAAGCGCCGCACGAACTCGCCCTGTTCCGGCTGCGCGACGCGAAGCTTCATGCCTTTTATGTCATCGAGCGATTCGAGTTTCTTGCGCCCCCAAATGAACTGCAACGGATAGGTATAGGAGGCGAGAAGGATCGAGCCCTTCTCTTGGTATGCCTTTTCGATGTACGGCCGCAGCACCGCGTCTGCTTTCGCGAAATCGGCATAGGATTGAATGAGCATCGGCAGTCGCAGAATGCCTGCCACTGGGATGTTTCCCGAATTGAACAGGTCGTCGCCGATCTGCACGACGTTCCCACCCACGGCCTGCGTGATATTGCTAGCATTGATCTGGAGGGTGCCCGCTAAATGCAGCCGGACCTTGAGTTCACCATTGGTCGCTTTTTCGATCTCCTCGGTAAACAATTTGGCGCCGCGCGAGGTCGCAAAATTCGGCGCTGACTGATGCATGTAGAAGTTCCAGTCCTCGGCTGCGGGCGCGTGCCCACAGGAAAGGAACATCAGACCGAGTGACAGACACAGTGTCGCGGCGGCGGACCTGGCTGCGGCCTTCAGTTTTTGCTTGAACATGGCGACCCCTCCCTTCGACATCGCCGGTACATTGGCGAGCGCCGAGGCCCCGTTTCGTTGATTTTGGCAACACATTTTTTTCGTCAAATGAGCCTATGGACACGTCATTAGGCTGTCAACGTGTCGGCGACGCGGTGGATCCTTGGGCATTCATTCCATTGCTTGCCAACGATCGGCACTTGCCAACTACCGATCCTGCGATGTCCGCATCGGGTCAGAAGCGGACATGAGTAGCTCGATTCCAAATCTGCTATCTCCCAACGGCGGACGTTGAACAGCCACTTTGGCACGTCTGCTTACCCTATTATTGGGTCAGAGTTTCTCTGTTATGGTCGAGCTTGAGGAGGTTTTATCGGTGCCCGCGAGCAGGTTCGAGCCAGCGAACTTGCGTGATCGACGTTAGGTTATCGCCGAAAGCGCGCGGGTAATGTCATCCTCGCTGCTAGGCAGAGTCCGGCGACCAAATGAACGGGTTTCGATGAATGGGTGTAAGAAAAAAATAATGTCGACAAGCCAGTGGAAACAATGGGAGGAAGCAATGTCGAGCCAAATTCTTACGCGTGCCATCGTTCCGGCGCTGGCAATCATCATTCTCGCCATAACCTCGGCGCGAGGCGAGGACATCGCCATCGGCAATTATGGCTCATCCGCGAATGGCATGCCGTTCGGGATCGCTCTCGTGAATGGCTACTTCAGGGAAGAGGGTGCTGACGTGACCGGAATCATCGCCTCCCAAGGAGGTGGCACCTCGGTGCGCAACGCGATGGCGGGTGTCGCTTACGGCGAAGCCAATCCCGGTGCGGTCGCGGTCGCGGTCCAGCAGGGCGCCGACCTCAAGATTGTCAGCGACAATGTCCTGACGATTGCCGAATTTGCCTGGCTGGTGAAGAAAGAGTCGCCGATCAAGACGATCGGGGACTTGAAAGGCAAAAAGATCGGCTACACCAATCCGCGCTCAACAAGCGAGGCGCTGGCGATCCTTCTCCTGCAAAAAGCCGGCTACAAGCCTATTGATGCGGAGTTGGTGAAGACGGGCGGCTTCGGTCCAATGGTAGCTGCGCTTGAGCTCAATCAGATCGACGTCGCGGCTGTCACCGAACCGCTGTGGTCCCAGAATAAGGACAAGTACCGCGTTTTGATAACGGGAGCCGAAGCGTTGCCTCCGCTCGATAATGTTGTGGGGATCACAACCGGCGCTATGGCCGCGACGCGCGGCGATTTCATTCGCGCTGTCATCCGGGCGCGTCGGCGCGCAGTGGAGTTCATGATAGCGCATCCCGATGAGGCCGGCGATATGCTCGCCCAGCCGTTCAACATCACCCCCGAGGTGGCCCGCAGCGCGGTCCGCAACCTGACGAAGAGCTACACCGATGGGATACCGTATTGGGGCAACGGGCAGATCCATCTCGACGGCATGAAACGCATCATCGAGGTGCAAAAGATGGTGGGGGCGATTACTGGCGACACTGATGTGTCGAAGATTATCGATACGCAATTTTTGCCCGATGATATCAAGACTCCGAAATAGCCCACTTCTGTTTGGAGGATAACCCGTTGTCCGCGGCACACGTTACGTTGCGCGGGGTGACAAGAATCTTCCCCGGCGGTGCCAGTGGACAGGCGGTGCATGCCGTTGGTCCAATCGACATCGACATCCGGCAAGGTGAGTTCTTCGCCGTTGTTGGTCCCTCCGGCTGCGGAAAATCGACACTGCTTGAATTGATCGCTGGGCTCATACCGCCGACCGAAGGCACAATCGAGTTTGAGGGCCGGGCGATCCATCAAGAAATTCCCGACGGAATCGGGGTAGTGTTTCAAGAGGATGCCTGTTTCTCCTGGCTGAATGTCCGCCAGAATATTGAATTCGGCTTGCGTAGGCTAAACCTTGACGCGCAGGAAAAAACGCGCCGAGTTGATGCGGGCATCGCCATGATGGGGTTGCAAGATTTCTCGCGCTCGTATCCAGCCCAGCTTTCCGGCGGCATGCGCCAGCGTGTTTGCATAGCCCGCACGATTGTGACAAAGCCGCGCCTCATTCTTCTAGATGAACCGTTCGGCGCGCTCGATCAGCAGACCCGCTTGCTAATGGGCGACGAGGTGTTGCGGTTGTGGCGAGAAACCGGCGCGACTGTTTTTCTGATCACCCACGCCCTCGACGAAGCCGCCATGCTGGCGGACCGGATCGCAGTAATGTCGGCGCGGCCCGGGAAACTGATCGACGTCGTGGAAACGAACTGGCCGCGGGAGCGCGACAGTCGGATCATCGAGCGTGAGAGTTTTGGTGCGCTCACCAGCCGCCTGTGGAAGTCGTTGCGCGCGGAATCAATGAAAACCATGGGACGAATGACGAGCGGCGCATGAGCTCAGTTAGATTCTATCAGCTTGCGGTGATTGTCGGCTTAGTGTTGCTGCTCGAGGTGCTTTGCCTTTTCGGGTTCATCGACAAGATAACGATGCCGCCGCCCCATGTAATTGTCCGTGATTTCTTTCATCTGGTGACGACGGGGCGCTATTTTTCTGAAATCGGCAGCAGCATGGCCAACGTAATGGTGGCGTTCATACTGGCTTTTGTGGCCGGGACGGTGATTGGAACGATCCTGCACGGATACGCGACCGCGCGCGATATTCTCGATCCACTATTTGCGACCTATTACGCGGTGCCTGTTTTTGCTTTTTATCCGTTGTTTATCATTATTTTCGGACTTGGCGACGGACCGCAACTTCTAATCGGGTTCTTGCTTGGCGTCGTCGCGGTCATCGTCACGACACTCAACGGGCTCGACCGCGTGCCACTGGTCTTGAAAAAGACGGCGCGGATCAATCGGCTGAGCGCATTGCAGACTGCTCTTCAGGTGACGCTGCCATTCTGCGCGCCCTATCTGCTGACGGCTGCGAAGCTCGCGCTTGCCTATTCGTTCATCGGCGTTATCGGCTCGGAGTTCATCATGGCGCGCGCCGGCATGGGTTATGAAATCGCATACGCCTATACGAACTTCGATAACGCAACGATGTATCCCCTCATTCTGCTTATCCTACTGTTTTCGATTGTCGCAAATGGTTTTCTTTCCCACTGGGAGAAGGTGCTACTTTCCAGGCGAGGACAGCGCTGATGCAAGATGACGAAAGAAAACCCCTTCGCAACACTTTCATTTTGCTTGCGGGTCTTTTTGTCTTCTGGGAGGCGGCTTATCTCGTTGTGGGCGAGGTGGCGATGCGCTCGCCGTTGCAGACGGTTAAGTTCCTCGGCAAGCTCATGGGAACCGAGATCTTCTGGATCCATCTTTCGGAATCACTGCGCGCGTTCGCGGCGGCGCTGACCATTGCGGTTTTTCTTGGGTTGCTGATTGGGTTTTCACTGGGGCTACATCGACGATCCGGCGACGCCATGGAACCGATGCTCGTTTCACTTTATTCAGTACCGAAGATTACGCTTTATCCTATTATCCTGTTGGTGTTTGGTCTCGGTATTTCGGCGAAAATCGCGTTCGGCGCGATTCACGGAGTTATTCCGGTTGCATTGTTTACTTTGGCTGCCGTTCGCTCGATCAGGCCAATCCTGGTCAAGACGGGTCGCGTGATGAAGCTCAGTTCGACGATGATGGTGCGCTCAATTCTGTTCCCTGCCGCGGTGCCTGAGATTTTTACTGGAATTAGGGTCGGTTTTTCACTGACGCTGATCGGTACGGTGCTTGGCGAGATGTTCGCGTCGCAACACGGGCTCGGCTATCTGTTGATGAATGCCATCAGCCTTTACAACGTCGATTTGATTATGTCGGTTACCTTTCTTCTTGTCGTTTTTGCCGCTGGCGTGAACACGCTTTTGCTGGCGATCGATCGGCGGCTTCATCACAGTGCATAACTATGTCACTGCAGACCGGAGCGATAGTATGCGAGAAATTCGCTCAGACGCTCAGAGACGAAAAACTTGCCGATATGCCGCCGCAGCTGCAACGAGCCTGCGAGCGACCAAGATAATGGCGCTGGAAGGCGCCAATTATAGATGTCCGCTCTGCCCTCGAAAGCGGACTCCGATGGGTCGACGGTCGGCAGGTTTTACCTGTCGTGCTCTTCCTATTATTCGGGGAGAGTTTCCCTGTTACTGCCAAAATCGTTCCCTGTTAAATTTCACAGGGAATGTCGCCGTTGCCGCTTGCTTCCCTTATTCAGTCTGACGATCCCGATTTCGAGGGCGGTAGTTACGTCGTTGTGCAGAAATATCTTCATAAACTCGATGCGTGGAATGCCCTGCAAACCTCATCGCAAGAGAGCATTATCGGGAGAACTAAACTTGATAATGTCGAGCTATACAACTCCAACAAACGAAAATCGCACAAGACCTTGACGACCATTGTCGATGCGGAGGGCAACGAGCACGATATTCTGCGGGACAACATGCCGTTTGGACGCGATTGCCGAAGGCTTCGCTGCCGCCGGCGGCGGCTTTGAAAAGATTTTAGTTCGGAGAGGCCGCCTAACGCTGCTGCGGCTGGTACCAAATCGCCGCGTATAGCTGCCACGGCGCGGTCAGATCGTGAGGTCTGCTTTACCGCCAAAAGCTGCCGCGGAGGCAGGCCGTGAGCGCGGTCCATGACCGGCCTCCCGCGCCGCAGCAGTTTCGTGTAGCATCAATAGAGAGCTGCCAACGGGACATGCCGAAATCCCGGTTATTGCAATGGGCAGTTTAGGTGCTGTCGGCGGGCGTCCCAGCTTCATCGTTCACACATTGAAACTGTCCGAGTGAGCACCGCGCGAGCGACATTGAGGACGACATCATGAAACTTCCCCGCCGCAAACTGCTACGGCTGGCAGCGGGTGCTGCTGCGCTGCCGACTATTTCACGTATTGCATCGGCCCTCGATTATCCGACGCGGCCTGTGCGCTGGATCGTTGGCTTCCCACCCGGAGGTCCAAACGACATTACGACACGTATCATGGCCGAATTTCTTTCGGAGCGATTGCACCAGCAGTTCGCTGTCGAGAACCGACCCGGGGCGGCGAGCAATGTTGCGACCGAACTCGGTCGCGAGGGCCCAGCCCGACGGTTACACGGTGATGGAGCTCGCCACAGTCAACGCGATCAACGCGTCGCTCTACCAAAATCTCAATTATGATTTTGTCCGCGACATTGCGCTCGTTGCCGGCATCGCCCAGGGGCCGGCCGTCATGGAGGTGAACCCAACGGTACCGGCCGCCACAGTTCCTGAGTTCATTGCCTATGTGAAGGCCAATCCGGGCAAGATCAACATGGGATCAGCAGGTATTGGAACGCCGCAACACGTCATCGGAGAACTATTCAAGATGTTGACCGGCACCAACATGGTGCACGTCCCCTATCACGGCGCGGCTCCGGAGTTAACTGACCTGATCGCTGGTCAAATCCAGGTCGTGTTTGAGCCAATCCAATCCACGATTGGATACATCAAGGGCGGAATGCTGCGGCCCTTAGCTGTAACGATATCATCGCGCGCAGACGCGCTGCCGAATTTGCCGACGGTGGGCGAATTCGTACCTGGGTTCGAGGCGCGCACTTGGCAGGGGCTGGGTGCTCCGAAAGGCACGCCCGCCGAGATCACCGAGATGCTCAATAAGGAGGTAAATGCCGTTCTTACCGATCCCAGGCTTAGGGCACGGTTTGCTGACCTCGGTATCATACCAATGCCCATGACGCCTACCGAATGCCAAAAGTTCATCACCGCCGAAACCGAGAAATGGGCCAAGGTAATCAAATTCGCCAACATCAAGCCCGAGTGATGCCAATCGATCGCGGGCTGATATTCCATAGAGCTGCGCAGTTACACGCTGCGCGATCGGCCACTATCGTACCAATGTCTTTTTTCCGGGCCGTTTTCCGAACGGTTTATTGTCGTGCGCTAGCACCTACTCAACTGAGAGACAAGACCAGGGATCTCGCCGCCTGGATGGTGTTAGCCACAGAGGCGGGCGGTTCAATCGATAATCGAACGTGATGTCATGAGCATGCCAATTCAGCACCTCTTCCAGCTCGATGGCAAGGTCGCTCTTATCACCGGCGGCTCACGCGGGCTGGGTCTGCAGATCGCAGAGGCCCTCGGCGAGGCTGGGGCTCGACTGCTCATCACCTCGCGCAAGACAACGGACCTGGAGGCCGCAGCAGCCAAGTTTCAAGCGAAAGGCGTCGAGGCCACGCCGGGCAAGTTGGCATGATGAAAGCGAGAACCATTCTTGTCGCCATCAGTCTCGTGCTTGGAATGACGGATTACGATTACGCGCGACCTATTGACCCGTTTGGCGGAAACACCGTTGACGTGCCAGAAGGGCCGCTCGTCGAAAAATGGCACGATGTGTACGACGAGCTTGACGCCGACCATGCACTGCTTGGTGCCTGCGTCGATAGCGCGTCGACCGCGTGCGGACCATCGCGCACTCTGTGGGAGATCATCGCCGAAGCGCGAGAGCATGAGGGCTTGGCCCTGATTGGGCACATCAATCGGGCAATCAATCTTTCAATCACACCAGTCGAGCCAAGCGAATGGACGACGGCGCTTCAATCCATCGACGCCGATGGTGATTGTAAGGCGTATGCGACAGCAAAGTACTTTGCACTTCGCGAAGTGGGCATCGCGGCAGAGCGTGTCCGGCTCGTGATCGTGCATGAGCGCAATCACGTCGAAGATCACATCATTGTCGCGGTATATCTCTACGACCAGTGGCTCATACTTGATAACTTGAGTTTGGCGATCGTGGAGGACACTAATGAATTGAGATATGCCCCACTGTTCGTCTTAGACGATCACGGCGTGCGGCAGGTCCGGACACGTTAAAAGCCCGCTCACCGGTCTTGGGATTGATGGCGCCGATGGTTGTTGGCGGCCCATATTGGGAGTTTCTCGTTCCCTTGTCATACTTGGATTTGGTATGGTCATCAGCGTCGCACCGCTCACGACCACGGTGATTAACTCAGTTCCGGCAAATGAGACCGGGACCGCCTCCGGGATCAACAACGCAGTTGCCTCAGTTGCCAATCTCTTTGCAGTTGCCATCCTCGGCGCAGTTGCGCTTGGAATTCTCAACCACGCACTCGATTGCATCTGCAAAGCGCGACTCTTTCGAGAGGGGTACAGCAAGCCATTCACGCGGCACACGGGAGCTTTGTGATTGAGCCTGCACTTTCTCCACTCTGCTCCCTAGTTCGATCGCGACAAGCAATGAAGGTCATCCCGATCGATCGTCGAAGGGAGGCCAATCTCCTAATTTATCTGAAGGTCATCGGTGATTGACTTTCTTCCCGTAATGCATGCGACTAGTTCGTCTCCATCGATTTTGTGTCCGGCTTCATCTTTGATTGATACGTTCGCCACTCCGGTTTCGTACATCTGACGTGCCTTTCTAAGGGCCTCATGCACATCGTTTGCTGTTTCCGATAGGAGACCTATTGCGAGACCCACGGTCTCGCTGGTGATAATGTATGCCATTGACGAATACTATGCCGACGGTGAGATTGCCGCCAGAAAATATGGCTGGATCGATGAGCCCTCCCAGCGATGACAGGCGGCGCCTAACGTCGCCATGCGATCACCTCGTCGGCGCGAGTTCGGGACATCGATTCCGAACTTCGAAGTCAACGCGTTCATTGCTTCGAGGCAAAGAATTGCAGCTGCCGAGTTGAGGTAAGACGCAACTACTGGGGCACTATGTCGAGCTCCTTCGAGAGTCGGGACCATAACTCTCTGTCGGAACGAATTTGCTCTCGTATGCTCTCTGGGGTACCGACGCCGCTGGTTGCATATCCGAAAAATGCGATACGTTTGAGTACCTCGGGATCCTGCAGGATTAAACCGAGTTCGTTGCGCACGCGCTGGCGAATTTGATCTGGAAGTCCCGCAGGGGCGGCCAAAAACACAAATCCTTCGAGATGAAAACCGGGAAACATAGTTTCAATGGGCAGCAGCTGCTCGGATCCAGGAAAGCGCCCTCTCGAGGTAATTGCGAGCCGCTTGAGTTGTCCCTCGAATGGTGCAGTCGCCGCTATAGAAGCTATCGAAATTTGAGCAACCCCCGAGATTACATCCTGGAAGGCTTGCGCGGGCGCACGGTACCGGATTTCGACGAGTTCAATGCCAGCCTGCTTGTTGAGCCATTTCCCGATGGCTGACTGGTATGCGGACGAGGCATCAATCGCATAACGAACCTGGCCCGGTCGAGTTTTGGCGTAATCAATCAACTCTTCTAACGAATTGACCGGTACGTCTTTGTTCACCGAAATAACGAACGGTCCTCTATCGGCAATCATCCCCACAACATCAAATGCTTTGTATGGGTCGTATGGAAGGGACTTGAATAGGTAGATGTTCGTTGTCAGAGGGGGGTTCGCCGTAGAAAGAAAGGTGTAACCATCTGGCTCAGCTTTAGCGACGGTTTCGGCTCCCAGCATTGCGGCAACGCCAGGAACGTTCTCGACGAATGCTGTCTTCCCGAGCTTCTGAGAAAGACGGTCTGCTATCATTCGTGACAAGATATCGATGCCGTTTCCGGTGCCATATGGAACTACAATTTTTATTGGTTTCGCCGGCCACTCATCGCCGCTCGCAAGTTGCGGACATAGTAGTAGCGCTAAGATACCGGCGGCAGCCCTAGTGAGCATCCCTGGCGTCCTTTCTCGTCTCATTCTTTCTTTCGCATAGTCGATCAAACTAAAGCCAACTAGCTCAGCGCAACAGTTGCCGTTATTGCGGCTCAACGTTCAGCTCTTTCCCCACAGCTCGCCACTGCTCCTGCTCTTTACGGATCACCGTTGCCGTGCTTTCAGGTGTCCCTCCGCCGTCAGTCGCAAGGCCGATAGCGAGCAGCCGTTGCTGGATATCCTGACCCTTCAGGTATTTCGTAATCGCGGCGCTCAGCTGAGTGACGATTTCCGTAGGAGTGTCGGCGGGTGCGACGATGGCAAAAAAATCCGTTCATCACCATGCTTTTGATGGTTTCATCCAAGGCAGGCAAGTTGGGTAATCCGGGAAAACGCTGCTCAGAAGTGACGGCTAGCTCGCGCACTTTGCCGGTCTGGACGACCGCATTCGCGGCGGCAATTGAACTCATCATTATTTGATTGAGCCCACTCGCGACATCTTGTGTCATTTGTCCACTCAAGCGATATGGCACCTCTACCAGGCCGAGCTCGGCCCGCTTATTGAGAAGCTTCGCTGCAAACGCGGCGGCGCCGGCCGTATTATCGAAGGCAATAGACAGTTTTCCAGAATTCGATTTGGCGTAGGAAATCAGCTCCCTCACAGTCGAGACAGGCAAATCCGCAGATACCGACAACATTTGAGGAGCGACATTGCAGATCAACGATACGGCAGTGAAATCCCGCGTTGGATTGTACGGAAGCTGTTTGAACGAAATGAGATTGATGGCCATCCCCGACGTGTTGGTGACGCGCGAAAAAGCCGCGCGCTAGCCGCGGATGTGCGTGGCGAATAAATTGGCGCTTCAATCAGCCCCAGATTTCACGCGCGGTCTCCACTACCAATTCTAAATTTTCTCTTCTCGTCATCGAAGGTGAGCCGGTTGCCGCTGATCGTGGAAGCGAAACCACACTGCGGCGACAAGGCGAGCCGCTCGAGCGGAACAAACTTCGTGGCTTCTTCAATCCGGCACTTCAGTCCATCCTTGCTTTCGAGCATTGGCTTCTTGGTTGTCACGAGGCCGAGCACCGCGATCTTTTTCCCTGTCAAATGCCGCAAGGGTTCGAAGCCACCGGCAAATTGTGTTTAATCCGCCCTCGAAGGCGACGCCTTCGATCCGCTCGACAAAATCCATGAACCAGTGACGGCGATGGTATTCGCCGTCTGTGCAGACCTTCAGCCCAACGCCTTTTTGCAGGGCGATGGCCTCACTGATATGCGCCCTTTCGATGTCCCGCAGTGCTTGGCGCGTGAGATTGCCCGCGCCATGCGCCGCGCGCGCCTCGAGAATGGCTTGCGGTCGCAGCAGCGAGCCCACGACGTCGGCCTTAAATGGTGGGATCATGTTAGGTATCGCCATAGTACTCATGCAAATGTCCTGGCTTATTGGAACAGGTGATTTGGCAGCCAAAGCGCGATGCTCGGCGCCGCGACCAATAATAATAAGAGTATGAAAGGGGCGGCGAGGAAAGGAATGATGCCCTGGTAAATCCGCAACACAGGTATTTCCGGCGCTTGACCTTGGATAACGAAAATGTTCATCCCGACTGGCGGGTGAATGAGGCCAAGCTCAATAACAACAACAAGGATTACGCCGAACCAAACGGCGTCATAGCCGTTCGCCACCACGAGTGGCAAAAATACTGGGACTGTTATGAGAATCATGCCCAGCCCATCCATGAAACAACCAAGAACGATATAGAACGCGATCAAAATAAAGATCAGAGTTATAGGGCCGAGGTTCCAGGCTTTGGCCCAGGTGACAATCATTGTCGGCAGCTGCGTTTGAACGACGAAATACGAAAAGATCACCGCGCAGATTACAATCACAAACAACATGCATGACGTGCTGATTGCCGCGCGAAAGCTTTCGCGCGCCGCGCGCCAGGTAAGTTTTTTATTGAGGACGCCAAGTAACAGCGCGCCCGTCGCACCGATAGCGGCCGCTTGCGTCGGAATGAACCAGCCTGCGTAGAGGCCACCAATCGTGATGCCGAAGAGTAGCGCTATATCCCAGATGGAAACGATCTGACGAAATCTATCGCGCCGCTCTTGTGTTTCCTGACGCGGCGCCCACGATGGTTTCACGACGGTGATCGCGAACGCGACTAGCATATAGAGCGTGGTGAGTACGATGGTCGGGAACAGGCCTGCCGCAAAGAGCCGGGGAACGGATTGCTGCGCGGTCAAGGCATAGACGACAAACGGTACTGACGGCGGCACGAGGATGCCCAGCGAACCTCCGGCTGCTACCGAACCGGTTGAAAGGCGATCATCGTATCCGGCGCGGCGCATCTGCGGAATGGCAATCCGCGACATAGCCGCGGCGGTCGCAATCGACGAGCCGCAAATAGCGCCAAAGCCAGCACAGGCACCGATAGTCGCGTAAGCCTGCGAGCCGCGCGTGCCAAGAAATATTGAACGGGCGGCGTCATAGAGTTTGGCTGACATGCCGGTACGCAAGGCAATTTCGCCCATAACGATGAAAAGCGGAATTACGGAAAGTGTGTAATTTCCGGCCACGTCATACGGAGCCTGACCAAGCACGGTCAGTGCTTTGGTCCATCCATCGATCGCTGCATATCCGAAAAACCCGACAAGACCCATGGCGACGCCGACCGGTACACGGAGAAATATAAGCGTCAGCAAGGTTGCCATACCGAGCAAGCCGACGGTCTGGACATCCATCACGCTTCTCCGCCGGACGAGGGCAACCAGAAGCGGCGCCAGCACACCGTTCCAGCTGCGATGATTGCGAGAGCGGTGCCGATGAGAATCGGTACCCAAAACGCATAGAGCGGAATGCCGATCTCTTGGGTCCATTGTGGATACGTGACCGTATCCCATGCCGGGCCGATCATGGCCCAGCCAAGGATCAACAGGAAAGTGAACGACAAAAACGCTCCGAGGGCTTGCAGAACGGATCGGCCGCGCAATCCGACAGCATGATCGATCACATCGACACAGATATTCGCCTCGGATCGAAAGACGTCCGCGATACCAAAGAAGACAACAACGCCGAGAAGAAGTTCGACAAGCTCAAAGGCACCTTTTACCGGCCGATGGAACAGATTTTCCATCAGCACGTCTGCGAGCGTGACGAGGATAATGCCAAAAACCGCCAGCATCGCAACTTCGCACGATCCTTGCGTCACCCGCTTCAAAATCGACATGGCACGCCCAGCAAAGTAGGGATCATTTCGCGCTGCCCTTCAGCCGCATGCCATTGGACGGGCAAACCTTCAATCTTCGCCGGTATATTTTGCTGTCGCGGACTTTATCCTCTCCAGCACGGCGCGCCCGTCCACGCCTCTTGCCTCAGCCTTTTTGAGAGCTTGAGCGAGGATCTGATCGCTCGCGGCCTGCAAAGTACCGTCATCGGTCAGTTGAGTTATCTTGACCCCGTGCTTGACGATGTTGTCCCTTAACTTCTTCTCATCGTCCGCAAGCATTTTTCCGAAGAGCCTCGCGCCAGCGAGGCCGCTGCTATCGTCGACGAGACGCTTCATATCGGGTGGAAGGGCGTCATAGGCCGCCTGATTCATGAGAGCCGCGAACGTGACAACGCCCATGTTGCCCTCAGCAATGAACTTGGCGACATCATCGAGCTTGTAGCTGTCCACTGCGCTATACGCTGTACTGACCCCTTCGATCATTCCCTTATTGAGTGCGTCATTCATATCGCCGGGCTGAACTACCGTGGGCACCGCGCCGAGCGCTTCGAGCACGTCGGACTGGACTGAGCCTGCCGCACGGACGCGCTTTCCTTTGAGTGCGTTGACGTTGTCAATTTCACTGCGCGAGATAATCATGGTCTTTGTGACCATTATGTTGAGAATCTTGACTCCCGGATAATCCGGGCCAAGCACATCCTGCGCGATTTCGCTCAAGCCGAGCGAACCGCTGTAATTGCCTTTAACGATCCCGGGAAGATGGCTTAATTCGGTCAGGGGGAAACGTCCCGGGGTAGATCCGTTTAGAATCACGGCAATGTCGGCAACCCCCGTTCTGACCAAATCGAACTGTCGTGGCGGCGGTCCCATCTGACCGCCAGGAAATACCAAAATGTTGAGGCGGCCTCCCGACTTCTCCTTCAAGTCGTCGGACCATTTCTCCGTCGCTCTGACGATGGGGTTGCCTGACGGAGTGAACAACGAAGCCTTGAGCTGAACGACTTGCGCTGCAGCTGGTTCGATAGTTGCGAGCACGAGAGCCGCAATGGCCGCGCAGATAATTGGAATTGTCTTTGTAAAATCGGACATTCGTTTTCTCCCCATCTTCCTGCTTTAGCAGGCGCGTCTTGTCGTGACGTTTTATTTGACACCTTCGGCTACTCGGCGCCTGTTCGGCCACCAGCACCATGACCTCGGTGCGAGTGGCATGCGGCCTCGGCGGTTGCGTCACGCCGCGAAAGGCCGAAGCTGTGCCTGGTCGGCACGCAGCTCGTTCAACAAAATTGCGATTTCGTTGCGGATCTTCGGCCCGTGCGTCTGCATCTCCGCGAGTTCGACCTCAGTCATCGGGTCGACGATTCCGGCCCGATAGCTGGGCCACTCGGCAACACGATCCCACCAGGCTTGCACATGCGGCCGCTGGTTGGTCCACAGATCGGCTAGGCCCAGGAATTCCAGGCGGGCGACGTAAGGCATGAGGTTGATGTCGGCGAGGCTCGCGGAGGAGCCAAGGATCCACGGGCCGCCCTCCGCTAGTGCGCTTTCTAGCATTTTGAACATCTTCTCGTAAGCAGCGACTGCGTGCAGGACGAAGGGCGACTGCGTTCCGACATCAAAGGTGGACCTAAAACGGTCTCGTCGCCGCGGATCGCCAACATTCCGGAATCGGATCTCACGTTGCTCCGGCGAAAGATTACGCATTCTCTCTCTGAACATTGCGCAGAAGCTTATTTCGCTGATCCCCTCGTGCAGGCCCTCGTCGACCATCTTACTCCATAGCCGCATGTGGGTGCGAAGCAGCGGATCGCTAGGAATGAGTGCAGGTCGAGGAAATACGTCGTCGAGATACTCGCAGATCAGCGTCGACTCAATGACGGCGCGGCCGTCATGAATAATCGTCGGTACAACGCCTTTAGGATTGAGCTTAAGATACCGGTGATCGTACTGCTCGTTGCGGAAGAGATTGACCTCGACGGCCTCCCAGGAGAGGCCTTTTTCCTTCATTGTTATACGGACCTTTTGGCAACAAACGGAGTTGCCAAATTGATAGAGCGTGATCATTAATTCTCCCTGCGTAGGGCGGCCCTGTGCAGCGCCGTATCTGTTGACATTGCTTGTCGGCGCTTTGCTGATTTGATTGTGGCGAACCAAGGGGATCGGGCATAGATGCGCATTTGCGCTTTGTGATACCGCTAATGCATCACTAAAATGCCGCTGATAGAGGCTTTCTATGTTGTCCTGCGCCTTATGCGCCGCGAAAGTTGTTGATGAATTCTCATCTGCCGATGCATAAACCGTATCGGTCTGTCGATCGTGGCATCTTGTGCCCCAGGTAGTCCGCGGCCGACAATCGTCCCCAATGAGGCGGTTTGGCTCAAAACCCGTCTGAGCTTCGATGAAGTGAGGACCGGCAATTCGTCCGGCGGCACTCGGGGGAAATATGGCGGGTTACGACGTGATTGCTGTTGGTGCCGGTGCGAACGGCCTCATCGCCGCGGCATATATGGCGAAAGCCGGCAAGAAGGTTTTGGTGCTCGAACGCGGCGCTTGGTTTGGCGGCGGCGTGGCGACGCGCGAAGCGGTTTCCCCGGGGTTCCGACACGACATCCATTCCGCAACTCATATCGTGATTCAAGGCAATCCTCTGATCAGAAACGACGAGCTGGGACTGATCTCCAAGTTCGGTCTGAAATACATTTATCCCGAGGGTATCTTCTCCACCATTTTTGACGATCAAACGTCGATCGTCAGTTATTCAGATCTCGACAAAACCTGCCAATCGATTGCTGCGATATCGCCCCGCGATGCCGATGCTTATCGCCGCTTTACGACAAAGGGATTGGAGACGCTGCCTCTCATTGCCTCCAGCCTTTATGTCCCGCCAGCACCGCAGGGAGCTTTCTGGGCCCTGCTTGATCAGAGCGCGCAGGGCCGCGAACTGATGCGGATCATGCAATGCAGCATGCTCGATCTCGTGAACGAGTGGTTCGAGCACGACAAGATCAAAATTCATTTGCTGAAATTCGCCGCCGAGACACTTGTTGGCCCTGACGAGAAGGGCACGGGCATGATCCTCTACAGCATGCCCGGCTTCGTGCATTCGTATCCGCCGGGAATTCCCGAAGGCGGCAGCGGCGCCCTCGTGGACGCACTCGTACGCTGCCTCCAAAGCTATGGCGCGCAACTCCGCGCCAAGGCGGATGTCAGTAAGGTTCTGGTCGAAAACGGTCGTGCGGTCGGTGTTCGGCTGGCAGACGGCGAGGTCGTTCGGGCGAACACGGCTGTTATCGGACAAATCCATCCCCATTTGCTCGGCGGCATGGTCGAAGGCCTGGACGAACGCCTGGTTGCGAATGCAAGGCGCACACACCCGGCGAGCTTCGCGCTCACGGCAGCGCATTTCGCTCTGAATGCTCCGCCGAAGTATCACGCCGGCGATGAACCCGGCCGGGTGGCGTTGGCGAACTTCGCTCCAGCGACTCTGGAAAGCTATCGCCGTATATTTGACGATTTCAAATATGGCGATTTATCGCGAGATCAAATTATCGCAGCGCACGTCAACTCCAACTTTGACCCTTCACGTGCCCCGGCCGGCAAGGCGACATTGACGCTCTACGGGTTTGCACCTTTCGAACTCCGCAACGGCGGATCGGCTGCCTGGGACGAAAGGAAAGCTGAGGCCGCCGACATTCTCTATCGCGCATACGGCCATTACGTGTCTAACCTCGACAGCACGAATGTAATCGACTGGAAGTTCGAGACGCCGCTCGACGTCCAGCGCTATTCGCCGACCTTCCAGAGCGCCGATGTTGGCGGTGTTGGAAAATACTTTTATCAAATCGGCGGACATCGACCCACGCCCGAGCTTTCGCAATACGCAGTCCCCGGCGCCAAGGGACTTTATCTTGCCGGCACGTTCATGCACCCTCCAGGGGGTGTCACAGGAGGCGGCCGCGCCACGGCGGTGAAGATGTGTGGCGATCTCGGAATCAAATTCGAAAGCTTGGTCGGTTAGCCATGAAGCTCTATACGCCCGAGAGCACCGAGCTGATCGACGTGACCTCTGTTACCCCCCACGAAAACGGCATCGAGATCGAAGGCACGATCATGTGTGCAATGCCGATGCGAGCTGTGCTGCGGGCAAGTGAATTGAGAAAAGGCATGCGCTTTCTCAAACCAGGGCTTGTTTGGACGCTGGTGACAATGCTGTTTCGCCGCAATTAGCGCGGGCCTGCCAATTCGCTCGTATCGTTCAGACGAGCAATTCCTCCGCCATTGCCCGATACTCCGTGAAAGTAGGGCGATACGTGCTGGCTCTATTGAAGAAGCTATCAGTGGCATCCTTGGCGACTTCGTCCAGATCAGCACCGTGGTAGCCGAGTTCACGGATCGTAGACGGCACGCCAAGTTCGGTGTTGAGTTGTTGTATCGCCTCCGCCGCAGACGCTCCGTTCGCGCAGCCCATCAAAGTTGTTAACGTATGTAGCTTCTCGACACCGTGCGTCTGGTACAAGCGCAACACGGTCGGCAAGGCGATTGTCGCCAAAAGACCGTGGTGGAGGCCGCGATCGCCGCACGTATTAGCGAATGCGTGCGCCGGGCCAAGGCCCTTGTAGATGCTGATACCGCCTTGGATTGCACCCAGCATGACCTGATATCGTGCGTCGCGGTCCGTGCCATCGCGCACGGCGCGCGGCAGATAGTCGACGAGACGGCGCGCGCCATTGAGGGCGATTGCATCGACCAGGAAATTTTCCGACGCTGTCAGGAAGCCCTCGATGCAGTGTGATAACGCGTCGAGCCCGGTTCCCGCTGTCAGGCGCGATGGAAGCCCCAAGGTTAATGCCGGATCGCAAATTGCGACTAATGGCACCACCAGGGGATGATTGATCCCCAAGCCGCGGCTCTTGGAGTCCGGATGAATTCCACATCCGCGTGAAACTTCGCTTCCGGTGCCTGCCGTTGTAGGAATGGCGATCAAGGGCGCCAGGGGCTGTACGATCCTTTCGGGATGTCCCAGATAGAGCGTGAGTGGACTAGGATGCGTCGCGAGCACCGCGGTTGCTTTGGCGCAATCGATCACGGAGCCACCACCAATCGCGACGATGCCGTTACGGTCGTGATTGCGATAAGCCGAAAAGCAATGCTCGACTGCCGCTACCGTCGGATTTTCCGGAATTTCAGCGAACACGGCCTCGTGCGAAGGCGGAGCGAAGGCAGCGCGAGCTTGATCGAAAACCCCAATCGCGATCAGATTCGCATCGGTGACATACAAAGGCCGCGTAATTCCAAGCCGATCCAATTCCACTGGAAGCTGGGATACCGCGCCGAAATCGAGATATATACGCGGCAATTGTAGAAACGGATGCATGCGCCGTTCTTTCCTCAAACAGTCGTTCCGGCCAAAATTTTGGAGGATTTATCGTAGCCGCCTAATATTCCCTAATCGCGCAGTCGAAATTACGGATGGACCCTCAAATCTCACGGCGTCGGTAGGCCAATCTCCGGAATGGGGTTCGGCAAATATGCGCCAGCGCGAATGGCCTTCTGTAGTGACTTGAAGTCCGCACCAGACTTGAATTGGTCATAGACGCGCGCTGGGTCGAAGAAAGTACCGATCGGATTTTGCGCAAAGTCCGGCGAAGTCCGCATCCATTCGCCGGATAGTTTCCAGTCGGAAAAATTATCGCTCTGCAGTTCGACAAAGTTGCCGTCTGGGTCTTTATAGTACAGCGAAATGGTAAGGCCGTGGTCCAGGCAGAACGCCGGCTCTATGCCCTCCTTTCGCAAGCGATCAAATGACGACATCAGATCAGCGAAGCTTTCATATTCGAACGCAGAATGATGCATGCCGTTGTGGCGAATTTTCTGTGCATCGTCGTCGAGGCCGGGTACTGCAAGGAACGCGATGCGATGGTTGGCCGCGTCATTGGTCATCCATGCCGCGACATTGTCCTTAAACTGCACTTGAGCTCCGACGACCACCGCGTACCAAGCGATCATTTTGTTCAGTCGGCTAGTTTTGATGGTGACGTGATGGAGCGAGGGCTTGATGATCGTCATGATTTCCTCCGGTCGACGCACGAGACGCGCTTTTATCCGCTAGTCGTCCCGCAACGTGCCGCTACTATAGTTGAAAGATCGCAGCCACAAATCCAAACGACCTTCGCCAAGGCCTATTTTGTGTAAATCCTAGGCCAGCGTCCTCGCTATTTCGCGATGCAAATTTAGAAGAGGGGGTACGGTCGACGCGTCACGCCGGCCAAACCCACATTCCGTGGCTACACCAAAGTGAGGGACATACAGCCTCGCGATTGCCGTCCGGCGCTTGGCGCCTTCTTGCCCATCCGTGAGGTGAAGGAGGCCGAGATATATTTCTGTTTTTTTGGAAAGCTTCAAGGCAGATAAGGGCTGATAGGATATGGACGTCATCCATGCGCGGGGGATCGGAATATGTACCCAATCTAATGGACGCGTCACGCGTGCTGCAATCTCGTTTAGGAATTTCACGCAAGAGCCGGCGTCAGTTGGTTCGATGAGGTGCTTGTGACCAGGGTCGCCATAACAGAGGTGTATGCCTGCTTGCGCAGTCGTCGGAACTGTATCGACGAGCCTTACCAGCCGCTCGACCGAATCCGGCAAGATGTCTTTGAGATGCAGTTTGTAGCCGCCGTCATAACCGACAAGCTCAAGGCAGAAATCCCACTGCACCGCGAGTTGGTCATGGGGAATTCGTTCGGCAATAGCAGCCACTTCCTGCGCCATTGCGGACTCCAGCGCGGGTTCCGCTTTGGCGCGATCTTCCATCACCACAAAACCGCTGACTATGGCGACCGCAGTAGGGAGACTGACCTGAAAGCGCGTTTCTGCGGGGATGACCCCATCTTGTTTGAGGCGCGAGAACACCGAGAACGATCTGATAGCCTCCTCGGCAAAGCCTAGCGGCTTGTATTTGACGGCGGCCTTGTCGATGCCCGCACGCAACCGAAAGAACGGACGATCCAGTGCGTCCTTGATGCCCGCGAGGTTAGCGGACTGGACCAGCTCGAACGCATCATTGTTATCAAAAATATGGCGCTGCCAGCGGATCCAATTGGTCCTCACGCCCGTTTCGCCATCAGGATAGCGCGATGCGAGCGGGCCGATACGGTCGCCCAGCATTCGGAACACGGCTTCTGGATCGTGCAGCGGAACGCTGCCGACCAGCAAAACCCCTTGTCTGGATGTCATCCCCCGTCGTCCTCTGAGTTTCGCATTGTTTCAAAAGCCACGCTAATGGCGTTACTTTTGATAGTCAGATGCAGGGATCATTCGCGTGATACAGATCCGCTATCGCTTAATCGGAAACAGCATCTGTGGGCGTCGGAGCCACTTGAGAAGATGCCCCGACGTCGGTTTGGGCTTCGGTCAATACGGCGCCGCCGCGTGATTGTTGGGAGGCATTCTTGATATTCAGATATCACAAAAGTTTCTCAGATCTTGCTCGATCACGCCGCTGGGCACACTGCCGCTGAGCAGACAAACAGCGCGATGATACTTAAAAGCTATCGCAGTTACGATTTTGCTTTCTTCCGGTATCCCAATCGTTCGTCTAAGGATATTCAAAACGTGCAGAGACCGTTTTCTTTTCGGGTGGAAATCGATTGTGAACACCGTCGCAACTGCCGGCCAGCCATCGCTCCATGACGGCGGGCAACGTATTGACGTCCACCATCACTTTCTGCCGCCCGGTTATATTCAAGCGATTGAAGCGAGGCTGCTGGCCAGTCACGGCGGGCGGCATGCGGCGCAAATGACCGGCTGGTCGCCCGCGGCCGACATCGAGCATATGGACGCGGCGGGTATCGCGCTAGCAATCGGCTCCATTTCCATCCCGGGCGTTTGGTTTGGCGAAACCGAACTGGCGCGACGGATGGCGCGCGAGTGGAACGAATATGCCGCAAACGTTGTCGGCGGCTATCGCGGGCGGTTTGGTTTTTTCGCAGTTATTGCCCCCCCGGACGTTGACGGAAGCTTGCTCGAAATTGAATACGCGCTGGACGTTCTAAAGGCGGACGGTATTGCGCTTCTGAGCAACTACGATGGCCAATGGCTCGGCGACGCGGCATTCAGTCCAGTCATGTCCGAACTCAACCGCAGAAGCGCGGTTGTCTTTGTTCATCCGACTTTAGTCTTCGAAGGGCGCACGTTGCCCGGCATCAGATCACAAATTTTGGAGGCGCCGTTCGACACAACCAGGACGGTCGTGAGTCTGCTGATCAACGGCGTTCTATCGAGCTATCCTGACATCCGCTTTATCTTTGCTCACGGTGGAGGCGCAATGCCGTATTTGGCCGGGCGCGTCGCGGCCTTATCCGGCGAACCTGACGATATGCAGCATCTTGCTCGCGATCAGCTTCGTCGGCTCTATTTCGATACCGCTCTTGTCATGAATGAACCGGCAATGGCTGCGCTTCGAGCTTTCGCCTCGGAGTCGTGAAATCTTATTGGGGACCGATTCACCTTTCCTGTCGGCGGAGGCGGAGATCAAAACATGGCGAAAGATTGGGCTTGACCCCGAAGCCCGCGAACTTATCGAGCGGCGCAACGCCGCCGCTCTGCTACGACGATGTCAATGAAGGCCGGATGCGCGAGCCATCGGAGGAAAGCGCATCGCGACCGCGTCAACGTCAACGTCTTAGGAAAAGCTACTCATAGACGAGGAAACCGATCTCGATGCATGTCATAGATGTTTTCAATCATATTCTGCCGGCTCGATATTCCGAGAGATTGCACCAGGTTATTGCGGACAGGGATATGGCGAAGCGGCTTGGCAAGGTGAGTTTGTTGCACGATATCGAAGGCCGTATGCGTATGATGGACCAGTGGCCTGATTATCAGCAGCTCCTCACGGCGTCGCCTCCGCCACTTGAGCTGCTTGCGCCTCCCGAAGCGTCCCCGGAACTGGCGCGCATCGCCAACGATGGGCTGGCCGATATCTGCGAGAAATGGCCTGATAAATTTCCTGCCTTTGCCGCGGCGATTCCGACCAACAACTTGAACGCTTCGCTTGCGGAAATGGATCGGGCGATCACCCAGCTTGGCGCCCGCGGCATTCAGATGTTCACTAATGTGAATGGCCGTCCACTGGATGACCCGGAGTTTCTACCGATCTTTGAACGAATGGCGACGCAATACAAGCTTCCGATCTTACTCCATCCGACGCGCCCGGCATCGGCGCCTGACTACCGAACGGAAACAAAATCCAAATTCGAAGTATGGCAGGTCCTGGGGTGGCCCCATGACACAACTGTCGCCATGGCGCGGATCGTATTTTCGGGAATGCTCGATCGGTTTCCCAACCTCAAGATACTTACACATCACTTGGGGGGTACGGCACCCTACCTTGCAGGTCGTCTCGGTCCATTGTGGGACCAGCTCGGCTCCCGGACCTCGGACGAGGATTACGAAAGCCTCCTCAAGAGCATGAAGCGACGACCCGTCGATTATTTTCGCATGTTCTACGGCGACACGGTGATCGGCGGCGAAGAGGCTGCACTTCGGTGTGGACTTTCGTTTTTCGGCACCAGCCATGTACTTTTCGCCTCTGACTGCCCCTTCGATCCCGAGGGAGGCCCGATGTTCATTCGCGAGAACATGCGGGCCGTGAATGAGCTCGATATTCCGGACGCCGATAAGAGAATGATCTTTTCTGAAAACGCGATCGCGATGTTTCGCCTGTAAGACAAATTCAAATTCTGGAGTTTTTTGTTAGTTTGCTTTTCGCAACGACAAAGACGACGAGGTGCTCGAATGAGACTTCCGCGCAGGACTTTTCTGCACCTAGCAGTGAGCGCTACCGCGCTCCCACTTGTGCCGCGGATTGCAACGGCGGAAACCTATCCGGCGCGGCCGGTGCACTGGGTCGTCACCTCGGCCGCGGGCGGCACGGGCGACATCTTCTCGCGCCTGATAGCTCAATGCCTATCGGACCGCCTTGGCCAGCCCTTTGTGATCGACAATCGACCCGGCGCGGGTGTCAATATTGGCACCGAGGCGGTCATCAGGGCGCCCGCAGATGGTTACACCTTGCTCATTATTAACAAAGGCAACGTGACCAGTGCGATGCTCTATAACAATCTGAGTTTCGATTTTATTCGCGACATAGAACCCGTAGCTGGCATCTCCACCGGGCCCCTTGTTATGCTGGTAAATCCGTCTGTACCGGCAACGACCGTTCCCGAGTTCATCGCCTATGCCAAGGGCAATCCCGCCGCTATCAACATGGCGACAGTAGGAAATGGAAGTGATCCCCACTTGGCTGGCGAGCTATTCAAATTGATGACAGGCACCAACATGACACCCGTGACCTACCGCGGTGGAGCGCTAGCGCTCACCGATCTTCTCGGAGGACGCGTGCAGGTGTTTTTCAGCAACTTGCCTGTGACGGAGTTCGTCAAAACTGGAAAATTACGTGCCTTAGCGGTGACGACATCGGCACGATCGAGAGACTTTCCTGATATTCCAGCGATCGCGGATTTCGTGCCCGGCTATGAAGCGGACGTGTGGTTCGGTGTTGGTGTGCGCAAGAATACGCCAACGGAAATCGTTGATAAACTCAACACCGAGGTCAATTCTGCCCTTACCGATCCTAAGATCATAGAGGGACTTGCCAATTTGAATGCCGTGCCGATGTCGATGACGCCGGCTGAATTTAGCAAATTCATCGCTGACGAGACCAAAAAGTGGGGCAACGTAATTCGGACAGCCAACTTCAAACCCGAATAGGGACGATTACCGGTTCCCGACTTGCACGCGCCAGCCTACATGTCCATCGTACATGTCAAAGCGTTGGATTCCGAGCAACGGTGTTCGGATGTCGCGATGGAGATTGTAGCACGTTATCAAGGACGCGGAGAATTGAGTGAGTGAGCAGCTCGATTGTGCCGTAGTCATTATCGGCGGAGGGCCGTGCGGCCTTATGCTCGCTATCGAGTTAGGACGCCGCAACGTACCGGTCATTTTGCTCGAGGAAAGAACTGCGCCTGTGCGCTTCCCAGCCGCTAACGCCACTCAGGCCCGCACCATGGAGCATTACCGGCGGCTTGGTTTTGCTGAGAAAGTCCGCTCCAAGGGCTTGCCGCAGGACTATCCTACCGACATCGCCTATTTCACCCGCTACACCAAGCATGAATTGGCGCGCTTCAGCCTGCCGTCTGCCCGGGCGGCCCGCGAGATGGTCCGTTCCCTCACCGGCTCCTGGAGCGCTGCTGAACTTCCCCATCGCGTGTCGCAAATGTTTGTTGAGGACGTGCTGCGCGCGGAAGCTTCCACGTGTCCCTCAGTATCGATCCGGCCGGGGTGGCGCATGACTACTATACGCGACAACGAAAAGGGCGTCGAAATCGAAGCCGAACATCACGGCGGCCGCATAACATTGCGCGCATCTTACGCCGTGGGCGCCGACGGCGGTTCCAGTCCGACACGAAAGGCAATCGGCTACAGTTATGTTGGCGAAAGTGGCGTCGTGCGCGACTTCATGGGCGGACGGATGTTTGCCATTCACTTTCGTAGTCCGGACCTCTATCGCGCCATGCCGCACGCCCGGGCGTGGATGTATTGGACGGTCAATCGGGATCGTCGCGCCTTTATGGCCAGCGTCAATGGCCGGGACCAGTTCACTTTCCATACCCAGCTCAAGCCAGGTCAGTCAGAGCGAGACATCAGTGACGCCCAAGCAACGGCAATGTTCCAAGAGGCTTTCGCCGCGCCGCTTGATATCGAGATCATCGCGCGGTCAGCCTGGAACGCTGGCTACACTTTGGTTGCAGAGAAATTCCGACGCGGCCGCGTCTTCCTCGGTGGCGACGCGGTGCACTTGTTCACTCCGACTGGCGGACTCGGCTACAACACCGCCGTCGAAGATGCAGTCAATCTGGGCTGGAAGCTTGCTTCGGTCATTAATGGTTGGGGCGGTCCCGACCTTCTCGATACTTACGAGATAGAACGGCAGGCGATCGCCAAGCGCAACACGACTTACGCCCGTGGATTTGCCGACTCGGTCGGCTTGTTCCTTCCGCCGCCAGAACTCGAAGACGAAACGCCCGCCGGAGACAGGGTGCGGAAGCGTACCGGCGATCATTTCAATTATCACGCCCGCCTTGAATTCAATATTCCTGGCATAACATTCGGCGGCCGTTATGACGGTTCGCCGATCATCCTGTCTGACGGTATGGCCCCGCCTCCCGATTCCGCAAACACTTATCAGCCTACCGGTTGTCCGGGTGGACGAGCGCCGCACCTTTGGCTTGCCGGGAACCTTTCGCTCTATGACGCGCTGGGATTCGAGTTCACCCTGCTACAGGTCGGAGCAAAGCACGTCGACATTGCACCGTTCCATGCAGCCGCTGCTTCGATAGGAATGCCGCTGTCCACGATGGCTGTCGAGAGCGACGAGGCCCGCGATCTATACGGCGCGGATCTCGCTCTTATTCGGCCCGATCAGATCGTGGCATGGCGTGGCGATTCGTCGGCGCAAGCCATCGACGTGCTTCGTCGTGTAGCTGGACACCTGGAGTAAATGCACTGACGGCTTGGCCTCGCTCGGATGGGCGCCGCCGCACTAGCGGCCGCTTTTTCGCGCCTTACCCCTTAGATTCTACCTGTGATAGTCGTAGGATGGCAAAAAAGCCACCGCGATAGCTAAGTTCTATCGCCTCCGGGGAGGAAGTCGCAGTGAAACTCAATCAATTGCGAGATCTGGTCGCCGCGGCGGAACACGGCAGCCTCCGAGCCGCCGCGCGGCATCTTGGCACGGCACAGCCGACGATTACGCGAAGTCTCTCGGAGCTCGAACGTGAACTTGGCGCACCGCTCTTCGAGCGAAGATCGCGGGGTATGGTTGTGACGCCGCTCGGCCAAGCCTTTGTCAAACGAGCGATTGCCATTCTGAACGACGTGCGCCGTGCCCAAGACGAGTTTGAACAGTTGCGAGGCAATGCGGTCGGTTCGATGACAATCGGCCTTTCCATTGCGGCGCATCTGCAATTGTTGCCGAAAGCGCTAGGCCCATTTCGGCGCCGCTATCCGAAAGTGCGGCTCCACATTATCGAGGGCTTTTATCCCACGCTCGAAGCGGGGCTCCTGGACGGAAGCGTGGATTTCTATGTCGGCCCAGATCCGTGGCTTGCTTTGCCGCCGGCGCTTCACAAGGAAGTATTGCTGTCGGGTCGGCGAGCTGTTTTGTGTCGAGAAAATCATCCGCTTGCAAAAGCGACAACACTAAAGGCGCTGGCGAATGCAGAGTGGATTACCACGTCGATAACGCCGAAAGCGGAAAATGAAATCGGTGACTTATTTAAGCGTTACCGCCTGCCGGAACCAATGCTCGTTTTGAAAAGCCAGTCGGCACTTACGCTTTTGACCTGCCTCGCGAGTTCCGATCTCCTGGCGATGGCGCCGTCGCAATGGCTGGATTCGCCCTTTGCTAACAAGGTCCTGACAACGATTCCGGTGAGGGAAGAGCTTTCTGCGCCGGCCATGATCGTCGTAACGAGATCGGATGTTCCTCCGGCGCCGGCAGCGACCTTCTTTCTGGATCTCATTCGACGGACGGCCGGTCATCTTGGATCGCACCAGGATAAGCTAAAATCGGCGCGTGGGCCGTTCCCGCGTAAATCGAGCGATAGCCGTTCCGTATCACGCGGTCGAATTTAGCATCTGGTTGCATCTCACGGCTCGTCGTTTAGTTGGTCCTCGCTGAAGCAGAGCCATAAGAGGCGTGGTCGAGGCGGCCACCAAATCGTACATGACGGCTTGGTCGCTGGAGAGCCCGGGGGGCACATGTCCATCGTCAGTATCGATAAAGCGATACCGAAACCGAGCGCGGGCGAGTTGGTCTCACGTGCTACCGAAATCGGAGCGTTTGTCCGCCAAATTGCGGAGACGACAGAAACTAACCGGCAGGTCTCGTCTGAGGCTATAGCGCGGATGAGAGAAGCCGGCTTGTTCCGAATCTTGCAGCCGGAAATTTACGACGGATACGAATACGGTTTTGAGACGCTGGTCGCCGTCGTTGCTGCAGTTGGGGCAGGGTGTGCATCGACCGCTTGGGTCTTCAGCCTTGGTATCGTGCATCAGTGGTTGGTCGCTGCCTTTCCCCAAAAAGCCCAAGACGAGTATTGGTCGAATGCTGACGCTATCGCGTTTGGCTCTTACCCGCCGGTCGGCAAGGTTGTTGCTGTAGACGGAGGATATCGCTTATCCGGCACTTGGGGATTCACGAGCGGCTGCGACCACGCCAACTGGCTCGTTCTCGGCGGCATGATTCCGGCACAAGCTGGAACCGTAGCACCAAAGCCAGCTTTCTTCTTAGTGCCAATCGGCGATGTTATCATTGATGACAATTGGCGCACGATGGGACTCTCTGGAACCGGCAGCAAAAACACTGTGGCAAATGATATTTTTGTGCCCGAGCATCGCGTCGTTGCGGTCAGCGATCTGCTCATAGGCGCGACGCCCGGGGCGAAGGTCCACAGTAATCCGCTATATCATCAATCGATGCTTTCGGCTTTACCATTCGCTCTAGTTTCTCCACTCCTTGGCGCAGCCAGCGGCGCCCTCGTCGATTTTCTCGATATGGCGAAGGTTCACACGACGCGGGGCGCAGTCGCTGGCGGCAATAACCGCATGGCAGAATTCGCAACGATTCAGACGCGCGTTGCAGAAGCAACTGGCGCGATCGAAGCAGCGCGCCTGACGACGTTGCAAGCCTTGCAGCAGGCACTCAGCGCGGCGGCGGCTGGTCAGCAGGCGGATCTCGATCTCCGGATCCGCAATCGCCTGAGTCAGGCGTTCAGCGTTCGATTGCTTGTGCAGGCCATCGACGCATTGTTTCAGGCGGCTGGAGGGCAGGGGATCTTTACGTCAAAGCCGATACAACGCGCCTGGCGCGACATCCACGCCGGTGCGCTCCACGTCAGCATGAATTGGGATGCCGTCAGTACCATGTATGGTCAGCACGCACTTGGTGTCGATCCTAAGGGTCAATACTGAGGTCGCCGTGCCGTTGGTATGCGTTGGAGTCGCGGTTGGATCGGTGTGGGCTTCCGGGAGGTAATGCGCGATGACGGACTATTGGCTGAGCAAGATGTTTTTCGAATTGCAGCACGACCAAGCACTTGCCGCCGCCTATCGCGGCGACCCAGCGGCTATCATCGATCGTTATGAGATCAAGCCGCAGGTGCGTAAGGCGCTACTTGAAGATGACGTCGGCGCACTCGCACCGCTCGTCAATGCTTATCTATTGCGGTTTTATTTTCAGATCAGGGGAATGCCGGAGCGCGAATTCATCGCCAAATTGCATGCCCTCAATCCGGCCGAAACAGCAAACGGGAAGGTAGCTAATGGCTAAGCTTGTTGGGGTCTTTGCGGCCTGCCATGGACCGCTCATTGCGCGCGATTGGGGCACCATGCCGCCGGATCATCGCGCCAAGCTCGCCGCGGCCTTCGACGAGATCGGAAATCGGCTCCGTGCTGCGCAACCGGATTTGCTTGTTGTCATTTCTCCCGATCACTGGGTGAATTTTTTCATCAATAACCTGCCCGCAATTTGCATCGGAGTCGGCGAAGAGCACGATGGGCCGCCCGAATCCTTTATGAAGAAAGTCTATCCGCACGATCGTCTCAAGGGGCACACAGATTTCGGACTTCATTTGCTGCGCACAGCGCTTGATAACGATTTCGAGCCAGCCTTGTCACATCGGCTGCGGCTCGACCATGGCTCGTGTATTCCGCTCTGGCGGATTGGCGTCGATAGCGCATTGCCAATCGTGCCATTACTCGTCAACGATCTTGAGGCCCCCATGCTCAATATTAAGCGGTGCCTGGCGTGGGGCAGGCTACTCCGGCAGGCGATCGAGAGTTATCCGGAGCCGTTACGTGTGGCCGTGCTCGGCACCGGAGGCTTGAGTCACTCGATTGGTGAGCCGACAATGGGCTGGGTCGATGAGGATTTCGACCGCGCCTGTATCAGGCACTTTGAGAATGGGGATGAAAGCCAGCTGGATGAGTTTCTTACGCATTCGTTGCCGCGTACCGGTAATGGCGCCCATGAGATCCGCGACTGGGTGATCGCTCACGCCGCGGCCGGTAGCAGGGGATTTGAGCTCATAGACTACTTCCCAAGCCCAGCAACTTTTGTCGGCGCGGGATTCGCAGCATGGAACCTGTCTGTGACGAAGGCCTGATCTTCGGTCGTGATTCTCAAAAAAACAGCTGCATGAAAGAAATGATACTCGGCGATTGGGCGTCCCCTAAGGCCACAACCGGCGGCTCTAATCTTTGATGTCTGCTATGACCTTCAAAGCAGAACTTCGCGGACGTCATTACAACGGCCTTCGGTGATGATTCGACAGTGGAGGAACGCGATGGCAAAAGGCTACTGGATCGGGCGCGTCGATGTAGCAAATGATGAAGGCTACAAACCCTATGCGGCGGCCAACCCAGCAATTTTCAAGAAGTTCGGGGGACGTTTCGTCATTCGCGGTGGCAAGTTCGAATGTCCCGAAGGCGCCAGCCGCTCCCGCAACGTGGTGATCGAGTTTCCGGACTACGACTCCGCGCTTGCCTGCTATCACTCGCCCGAGTACCAGCAGAATATTAAGGTACGCCAGCCGCATTCGACTGCCGATATAGTCATCATCGAAGGATACGATGGCTCGCAGCCTTAGTGAGGCCCTAAACAGCCGGAGGATCCCTAATCGTCTCGGTGGTGGAAACCGCCTTTGTCTGAACAAGCTTACTGCGTCCCCGTGCTGAACCGCCGATATCATCCGCTTCCCCTACCACACGGTTGAGCGAGAATTGTGCGTCAAGGGTGCTCATGTCCGCTTTGACTGTCGCGGGCAAATCTTAAATTCCGCAATTAGATTGCTTGACGTCCTGCAATGTAATCCTCGCCCTAAGACAATGGCGGACGTGGGGAGAAACTGGTAACATTGCCAGAATCGCCGCCGTTCGAGTCTTCAGATCGATTTGCGTAGTGGTCTAAAGCCCGCGCGAATTTCTTCCGAAAAGAGTTTCGGTTGTTCCCAAGCCGCAAAGTGCCCGCCTTTGTCGAGCTTGTTGTAATGGATCAGCTTGGGAAACGCCCGCTCCGCCCAACTCCGCGGGGCTGGATAGAGCTCGTCAGGAAAGACGCTCACGGCAACCGGGATGGAGACGCCTTTGGCATTGAAATACCCGAGTTTGCCCCAATTCTCCCAATAGAGACGGGCGCCAGAAAGCGCCGTGTTCGTCAACCAGGTGATCGTGATGTTGTCGAGGATGTCGTCGCGCGTGAGGCCTTCGGATTTGCCCGCAAAAACGCGCGCGATCAGCTCGTAGCTGCGCGCGTCGTGATCGAGAAAATAAGCCGCCAGGCCGACGGGCGAATCCGCGATTCCGTACAGAGTCTGCGGTCGCAGCCCCATCTGGAACCCGTAGGCGATTCCCTTTTGATATACGAACTGCAAACGCTCGTAAGCGACCTTCTCATCGGCTGAGAGACCCGATGGCGCCGGCGCCCCGGAAAAAGCCGCCTTGTCGATGTCGTCTGGAAAGATGCCAGGCATGTTGGTGTGAATGCCGAGCAACTCCGGAGGCGCCTGCACGCCCATTTGTTCGGTGATGACCGCGCCCCAATCGCCGCCTTGCGCCACGAATTTCGTGTACCCGAGGCGCTTCATCAGCACGACCCAGGCACGCGCGATGTGGGGAACATCCCACCCGGTGGTGGTCGGTTTGCCCGAATATCCATAGCCCGGCATTGACGGGATCACCAGGTGGAAAGCATCGGATGCAGCTTCCGCCGTGTGCGGTGGGATTGGTCAGCGGATCGATGATCTTCATCTGCTCGATGATCGAGCCGGGCCATCCGTGCGTGACGATGAGCGGCAACGCATTTTCATGTTTCGAACGAACGTGAATGAAATGAATATCCAGCCCATCGATCTCGGTGATGAACTGCGGCAGGGCGTTCAGTTTCGCCTCGATCTTGCGCCAGTCGTAATCCGTCGCCCAATAGCGCGCGAGTGCCTGAATCGTCGCGAGCTGCACGCCTTGCGTTGCATCCGTGACCGTTTCCCGTTCAGGCCACTTTGTCGCGTTTATGCGCCTGCGCAATTCGGTAAGTTCCGCTTTCCGGTACGGTTTCGCGGAAGGGACGAATGGCGCCATTTTCGGCCGTTACGGCCGAACGCGCGGACGATGAAGATCCTGCGGACATAATAAATCTCCTTGAGCGAGCTGGACATTGGTGAAAACTTGAGCCGAGAACCCGGACCGTAAATGCTGCCATTGCAACTGTGCGCCGACAACCTGGTCACAAAAGAAGTAACGCGCTTTTTACTCCGGCAATATTCGGAAATAGAATCAGAACGTTGGCCAAAAATATATATTCTGAAATTGCGCGGCTAAAGTCCGCTTTGGGTCACAAGCTGCCACGCCGGTCGTGCGATGGCGCGTTTGCTTTGCCCCCAACAACGGACACGGCAGTCAGCCGACGGCATGTCCGCTTTGGGCCATGTGTGGACGGCTCCGAGTTGGCAAGGCTTTTCTTCACGAGTGCAGCATTGGTCGGTGCAGCCATGTATTCGGCCTCACATGATGGTGTCTCCGTCAAGAGCTGATCTAGGCAGACTGCGATCCAAGGTGGAGCTCTCATTTCTGCAGGCTTTCCTGCGAACCTCACATCCGGCGGGAGCTAATCCCAACCACTGTCCCGCATTCGGGAACGGGAGAGCTCCAAGAGAACGGCACCACTCTTTGAAGACGGCGCCGTGGCGCCACGCCGAACAACGGCGACGTTCCCTCGGATCACCGGGCTGCTCTCGTTCGCACGGCAACCCGGATTGCTAAGCCGATCAGGCGGCAGGCTTTAAGACCGCGCCTTCAGGCAACACACCGTCGATGACGAACCTCCACAGCGCGATCAGTAGTTTACGGGCGAGGGCCACCACCATGACTTTACGAACACGCCGGCCCGTTGACCCAACCCGTTCTCGGAACCAGCAGACCTGAGCGGCGCCAGGCTGGTAGCGCGTCCATAACCACGCAAGCTCGACCATCACTGTTCTGACCCGACGGTTGCCGGCCTTTCCGATGCCCTGCTCGCGATCGATCCCACCGCTGCTGTATGGCGAGGAAGCCAAACCAGCGTATGATCCAAGTGCTTTGCCATTGGCAAAGCGACGCACGAATGCTTCACGTACCGGCACGGTCGCCCTCTGAATGCCGATGCCACGCAGGGCTGTAAGCTGCTGGATCATCTTACTAGCTTCGTCGGACGCTTCTGTTTCCATCACCGCATCACGCGCACGCTCCAGCTCAGCAATCTGCGTGAGCACCAACTCCAACCGAGCAAGTAAACGCTTGATCTTGGCATGCGCGTTTGCAGGCAGTGGCTCGCCGAGAGCCGTCCGCAATTCGGCGAGACGACGATCTCGGTTCCGAAGCAATGGGTTGTAATTGCTCACGCCAAGCGTTGCTAGAATAGCTCCGATCCGGTTGGTCAGACCGACGCGCTCGGAGATGAGTTCGGTACGTTCGCGAACGCATCGTCGAGCATCCTCATCGGCCTCGTCGGGAACTGGCACCATCGAGCACACGCGTGGCTCTCCTCGCAGCCAAGCGAGAAGTGTCCGAAGCAGCAACTCGGAATCAATGCCATCAGACTTTGCGCGGCGCATCCGACGATCAACCGGCACGCTGGAAGGCTGGACAACGTAAACTTCGACCCCATGCCTCGTTAGCCAGCGCGCAAGCCAGAAACCCGACCATCCGGCCTCGTAGACTGCAATCACGCGCTCGATGCTGCGGCCCGTCGCGGTGGCGCGGGCGCGATATCCGACAATGGCAGCCAGCAATGCCTCGGCTTCTGGCTCGATCGTGCGCTTCGCTTTCGTATGCGGCAGGCCAGGCACTTGCGCCGCAAGCACCCAATTTTTGTTACTAACTTCAATCGCGAGGACGAGCGTCCTCTCATAGTCTACAGCGGCTGGTATCAAAGCGGCGACTGACTGCGACATCAAAAGATCCTCCAGTTTGAGATGGCGGGCAGCCTAGCCGGCTCGCGCCACCTTCATGGGATCTTTGAGTGCGGTTCACATGACCGCTGGCCATAATGCCCTCCGCGGATCAGGTCCCGGTCAATAGGACGCATTCGACAATGCTCTGGCCCAAGTGGGTTGTCCTGATCGCCGGATCGACCGGCTCTGCATTACGTGCTTTTCGCCCTCCCAACCTTCACATCACATCGGATACCCGGTGCGATCTCGTTCAAGCCGCCAGCGCGGCCGGTTCCTTGTAGCGTTCACCCTTGGCCATGATCGCCCACGCCATCCTTGCAATCTTATTGGCGAGTGCGATAGCCGCCACCATGGTGGGTCGCCGCGCCAGCAACGCAGTGAGCCAGGGCCGATGCTTGGTGCCATGGATCATGGCATAGCGGATGACGGCGAGCGGCCGGTCGTGAACAGGCTGCGCAGATAGCGATCGCCTCGTTTGCTGATACTGCCGAGCCTGTCCTTACCTCCGCTCGAGTTCTGCTTGGGGACAAGCCCGATCCAGGCCGAGAAGTCCCTTCCTGATCGGAACACCTTCGGATCGGCGACGCTGGCAACCAGAGCGGTCGCAATGCCGGACCGACGCCGGGAATCCCATCAAGCCGTTTGCTGACCTCGTTCGAACGGTGCCAGGCCGTGATGCGGCGATCGAACTCCAGGATATGTGCCTTCAACACGCGCAGTTGGGTGCCGAGCGCGGCAACGCACGCTCGTGCAATCAGGCAATCGCTTATCACTTCCTCGGCCACAACGCCGAGCATTGTCGACATTGCGTCCGACCGGCGCGACGATCCCGAACTCCGCAAGATGAGCGCGGATGACATTGATCACTGAGGTCTGCTGGCGGATGAACAAGTGACGGGTACGATGCAAAGTCAGGCAGCTCTGTTGCTCTGGCGTCTTGGTCGCGACAAACCGCATGTTCGGTCTGGTGACCGCTTCACAGATCGCCTCGGCGTCAGTGGCATCGTTCTTATGCCGTTTGACATAGGGCTTAATGGCCGGCGGCATCAGACGCACAGAATGGCCAATCGCCTGGGTTCGCGCGACCAATGATGCGACGAGGCGCAGGCTTCGATACCGACCAGGCACGGCGGTAGCTTCCGGAAGAAGGTCATCACGTAGCGTCGCTTGAGCTGCCGGCGGATGACTACATTACCCTTCGCATCGACGCCGTGGACCTGAAAGACCGACTTCGCGATATCCAGACCGATTGTCGTGACCGTTTGCATAGGTAGCTCCTCCAAATCGTGGGAGCCTTAAAAGCGCCCACATCCATGGCGCTCGCGCGCCGGGTGGAAGAGCCGTCCACAGCATCCTTAGCGGACATTGCGCAGCGGCACTCAATGCCTGCGTTCGGTCCTTCTTTATTTGGCATTCGTGGGGGCGGTTATCCTTTACCGCTTTGAAAAACGTTGGTTCCAATTAACCCCTCTTTGTCGATATCTACAGAGGGTTGTAGCATCCGAATGTCACATCGTTATTGCTTATCAGATGGGAACCGCGAAGCTTTTCAAAGGCGATCCCACGAACACACGCTCGTGGAAAAGAGAAGCGGTGTTGTTCTCGCTTTTCCTGGTCTATTGTGCGGGAATTATGATGTTCGTTGTTTGTTATGGGTGGGCGTTCTGAAAGAGTGGCGCCGTCCAAGCTGAGCACCAACAATCTCAAATTTTTGCAAGTTACGTAGCTCATTCATCACAGCCGCCGGGCAAATGGCGGGGATATTTCCGCCTGGGGGTGATGACGGAAAGTCCTTCATGCTCTATTTGCCAACGTCAGTCCCGGAACAGTCGACAAAAACAACATTGGCACGCTATTCTAACGGACCATGGGTCATTCAATCACACGGCTTTATCGGGCGGTGCTGGCGTGCCGGCATGACGACCCATCGACCTCGCATACGGCGCGGCTCTTTCGCTCCGGCCGCAGTAAAATGGCACAGAAGTTCGCCGAGGAAGCCATTGAGGTCGTGATCGAAGCCGTGGACGGCGACCGCGACGCCATAATCAAGCAAAGCGCCGATCTCATTTATAATCTCGTGGTGTTGTGGATTTCCGCCGATATCCGTCCCGAACTCGTTTGGAAAGAGATGAACCGCCGCAAACGGCTTCTCGGCGTTGCCGAGAAAGTGCCAAAGAAGCGGCCGGACCCAGGTCGGAAAAATGGTCATACTTGATAGCCGCTGCAAACTGCCGCTTGATCGAGTTGCTGTGACCACAGCGTCATGGCCGGGCGTGGCGCGTTATGTCCGCTTTGGGTCAAAAGCGGACACAGCGCGCTCACGTTGTGATGTCCGCTAAGGGCCAAAAGCAGACATCCCGCCGGGCGGTTCAAGGCGTGGCACCGAGCAACTTGTGCGCGGGGTAAGGGCGGCGAAATCCTGCATAACATCAAAGAAGCGGTGCTTGCTGCGCTCGCTTTTGCCGCTCTGATCGTAGTTATGTTGATCGTGAACTGGCACCGCCTTTTAGCGACGATTAGCGCCGGCAGCTTCGCGATGTTGACGGCGATGTCGGCTCGTTAGGTACGCGTCGCAGGACGTATTGGGTCTGCCGCCGTCCAGACGCTACATTCCCCACAGCCATAGATGTGGATTTCGCATATCCCACCGGTCTCGGCCGTGCTGCGCCTTAACTCCATCGTGCGCCCACAATTCGGACATGGAGGGTCGATGGAAATCCGGTTCCTGAGAGTTCGCGCTGCTGCCTCGTGCCGCAACATGGCACACCTCACTTCCGACTAAAATTCAAACAGGCGTTTGAGACAACTTCAAGATGGGTTTTGGGCGATATCGCGCCTACCATCGTAACAACATCACGGTGCATCAAATCCGCAACACAGCTCATGGTTTCGTAGACGGCTCTTTTGAGTGAGTTCGGTTTCGCGCCGGATCGATTCTCCCGACAAAGCGCGCAAGGTCCCACACTTCACGCACATGGCCTCCGAGCAGGTGGCGCGCCTGCCGCATTGCAGCCTCATCGTCTCGGCAATCGATAACGTGCGGCGGCCCCGAAATGCGCCCGTCTTCGCGAAGCTTATACACGCGATAAACCGTCATTTTGCCCCCCAAATGAACACGGTTCTATGTGCGCGCGACCGGTCGCTAACGACCGCGCATGAAAGCGTTCTTACCTTGGAGAGTCCCCCGACTTTCCGTGTTCATTATTCGTAAATGTTTGCGGCAAATGTCAGGCGAAATAGGAATGTCCGCTGTTCACCCGGGAGCAGACGCCAGACCCGAGCCACCGAATGTCCGTTACGGGCCAATACCTGCCTTCCGCAGCGCAGAAAAACGCGACCCTTTTCGCTATCGGACTACCTTCAAGGAAGTCACAGACCCGCCGCAGACTCATGTACTGCAACAAAATTGGAGAGATTCGAGAGAGAAAATCCGCGATCGGGCACCCCGATGTGGGCGGTTAGTGGCTGGCTGGTTCGCCTGACTTGATAAGGGATGCCCCCGTGCGCGGCAGAACGATCCGAAATTCGGTGAACGCGCCGGGCTGCGTATCCACCTCTATAGACCCGCCATGTTGCTTGACGATGATGTCGTGACTGAGGGAAAGGCCCAGACCCGTGCCTTCGCCGGGGGGCTTTGTCGTGAAGAAGGGGTTGAACATCTTTTCCTTTACCTCGGGTCGAACACCGATGCCATTGTCCCGGATCTTGATTTCCACGCTGTGACCTAGGTCCTTGGTCGACGCAGTAACGGTAGGCTCGTACCCGGCCACAGCCGCATCGCCCTTGCGCTTGTTCGTGGCGTAGAAGCTGTTGGAGATCAGGTTGAGCAGCACCCGCGTAATGTCCTGCGGGAACAGATCGGCCTCACCGGCTGTCGGGTCAAAGGACCGCTCCAAGGTGACATTGAAGTCCTGCTTCTCGGCACGCGCCCCGTGATAGGCGAGATTGAGGCTTTCCTCGACCAGGGTGTTAATGTCGACTGGCCTGTGCTCTTCGGAGCCCTGACGCGAATGCAGCAGCATGTTCTTGACGATCGCATCGGCGCGCTTGCCGTGTTGCACGACCTTGACGAGATTGCCTTGCAGCATATCGGCGATCTCGCCGATTTCTGTCCGCAACTTGTCATTGAGCTGCGCGCCAGACAGCGCCTCGCGCAATTCGTCGATCAGTTCGACTGAGACCGACGAGAAATTGTTGACAAAATTAAGTGGGTTCTTGATCTCGTGCGCGATCCCGGCGGTCAATTGGCCGAGCGAAGCGAGCTTTTCCGTCTGCACCAGGCGGTCCTGCGCGGTGTGCAAGTCCTCTAGCGACTTCGTTAATTCGCGGGTTCTGGCTTCCACACTTTCGAATAGACGCACATTCTCGATCGCAATCGCTGCCTGGTCGGCAAATGTCGAAACCAGCTCGATTTGCTTCTCAGTAAAGGGCCTGATTTTCGAGCGGGTCAGCGTCAAAACGCCCACCGGACGACCCTCGCGCAACATCGGAACGCCTATGATTGTGCGAAAGTCGCCCAATCGTTGCGCCTCGGCGAAGGTGTATTCAGAATCGGCTCGCACGTCGGCGATATGAATAACCTTACCTTCGAGCAAGGCGCGCCCCGTGGCCGTCCCTCTTTCCGCCTCAACGGGCACGCTTCTCACATACTCCATGAATTCCGCGGAAAATCCGTAGGACTCCGCGCGATAGAACACGCCTTCCTTCTGCCGGGTGATGGTTGCCTTGTCCGCATCGCACAAGTGGGCAGCCGATTCCACGAGGGTTTGCAGCACGGTTTGTAGGTCGAAAGTCGAGCGGCTGATGACCTTGAGCACGTCGGCGGTGGCCATCTGCTGCTGCAGCGATTCGCGCAGCTCGCTGAGCAGCCGCGTGTTCTCGATGGCGATGACGGCCTGAGCGGCAAAGTTTTTCACCACGTCGATCTGCTTTTCCGTGAACGGCTGCACTTCCTGCCGGTAGATGACGATCGATCCGATCACCTCGCCGTCTTTGATCATTGGCACGCCCATGACGGTTCGGGCATGAGCTAGCTCCATCGTCGCGACGCGCAACTTGTCCCCATATGTTGGCGCGAGCGTGATGTCGGCGACCTGATAGGGCCGCTTTGCACTGAGGAGTTGACGAAGCCCCAATCTCGGATCAACCCGGAACGGACCTTCGCGTTGCAGATAATCCACGTAGGCGGCCGGCGCGCCATGGGTCGCGCCGATAAGAAAGAAATCTTGCTCCATTAGGAGCAGATTGCCGAACTTGGCGCCGCAGATGCGGACGGCGTTCTCCAGCATCGTCTGGAATACGGGTTCCAAATCGCCGGGCGATGAGCTGATGACGCTCAGAACTTCCGCTGTGGCCGTCTGCTGCTCCAACGATTGCCTCAGCTCGTTCAGCAGCCGCGTATTCTCGATGGCGATGACAGCCTGGGCGGCGAAGTTGGAAACCAACTCGATCTGCTTATCAGTGAACGGACGAACCTCCTGCCGATAGATGCCGATTGCGCCGATCAATACATCGTCTTTGAGCATGGGCACACCGATGAAAGATCGTGCGCCGCCGAGCCTTGCCGGGATAGCTTCAGCCGCCATGTCGGCAGTGTGGCTCACCTGCTTTGTCCGCATAACGCTATCGAACTGGCTGCCTGGTCCCGGTATAAACGGCCCGCGCTGCCTTTGGTATTCGGCAAGCTCCGGCGGTGTGCCGAATTGCGCTGCCAAGTGGAACGCATTGCCCTCTATGCGGAAAAGCGTGCCAAACTTTGCGTCGCAGATGCGTGTCGCATTATCCAACATTACCTGGAAGACCGGCTCCAATTCTCCCGGCGACGAGCTGATTACGCGCAAAACGTCCGCCGTCGCCGTCTGCTGTTCCAACGATTGCCGCAATTCATTGAGCAACCGCGTGTTTTCGATGGCGATGACGGCTTGAGCGGCGAAGTTCTGGACCAGTTCGATTTGCTTGTCGGTAAAGGGGCGGGCTTCCCGACGGCGGACCAAGATATTGCCGATGGCGGCTCCTTCGCGAAGGAAGGGCACGGCCAGAGTCGCTCTATGGCCGTACTTGAGTGCATCTCTCTTCCCCTGCGGATACTCATCACTCGTGCGCAGGTCTGGGACGTGGATGCTTCGCGCTTCTAGAACTGCCCGGCCAGTCACCCAATCGGGGTTGAGAGGAAGCCGCTTACCGATTGGCTGCCTGCCGAGAGGTCCGGAATGTGCGTAAGGCACTACAACATCGCCGTCGCGAAGGTAGATCGATGCACTCAGCGCCTGGCACAGACGGGCGGCACTCTCGACCACAGCATGCAATACCGGTTGCACAGCCGTCTGCGACTTGCTGATGACTTGCAGGACCTCCGAAGTCGCCGTCTGCTGCTCCAGCGATTCAGTGAGCTCGCGCGTGCGCTGCTGTTCAGTTTCTAATAGCCGTACGTTCTCGATCGCGATGACCGCCTGGGCGGCGAAATTTTGCACTAACGCAATCTGCTGGTCGGAAAATGGCCTTGCCTCGGGACGACGGATTAAGATCGCTCCGATCGCAGATCCTTTACGCAGCAAAGGAACCGCAAGCGCAGTTCTATGTCCATATTGGCGCGCGTAGGCCGCTCCTTGGGGAAATTCGCGCTCCGCGGCCTGCAAATCGGCGACGTGCACAATGGTCCGGTCAATGACCGCTCGCCCCGTTACCCAATCCCGGCTCAAGGGCCGCGTGGTTCCCAATGGCCATTGACGCGATGGACCCCGCGTTGCTACGCACCTGAGCACGTTGCCCTCGACGCTCATGATGTCCGCGTCGGTCACGTCCAGTAGGCGCGCGACGCTTTCCGCAATCGCCCCAAGCGTCGAGGCGGCGTCAGTTGGTGAGTTGGAGATTGCTTGGAGTATTTCGGACGTCGCCCTCTGCTGCTCGATCGCCTCGTTCCGCTCACGTGTGAGAAGCGCAAACTTCGTGTTGGCGTTGGTGCTGGAAGGCTTGCGACGGCGACTGACCTTTGGCGCACTGGCGCGCTTTGTCTTTGTCTTAGTGCGTCGTCGGCTTTTCATGCCAACGCCGACTTGTGTGCGCGCGCCGCGAGCGGCCAAGTCGCCGCCGCACTTCCAGCAAGCGTAATGAATTCACGCCGCCGCATCTGCCGCCCCCGGCAAAGAGACCACGGTAAAAACAATCCTAAGCTAGCATATGCTGGCGGCCTTGTGTGGGCATATCGCGCAAATGGACGGGGTTGAACCAGGCGAGCCATGTCCGGGTCATTAGGGACCGAATGAAGCTATCGACCCCAAGTCCGCTTTGCCCCCGATAGCGGACAGACACGAGGCTGGCGGATCGGCGTGTCCGCTAAGGGCCAATAAACGACATCGGGCACTTATCTCAATTTCTCGCCAAGCTCGTTTCGCATCACCCTAGGAGATCGGCCGAGGTCCGTCCGCGGAAGAGTCCTCGGTGCGAACGAAGCGCAGGTGACCGACGATTTCATAGCCGCAACCATGGTCCGTCGGATGGTTGACGCCGTCGATTACCGGCACGTCGGCAAAATCAAAAGGGCTCACACCCTTCAGGCACGCCACGTTGACACCATACTGGTTCGGGTTGGACCGGCGGCGATGGTGTGTGTAGATACCGCACCGCGAGCAGAAGTAGTGTTGTGCCGTGCCCGTATTGAACCGATAAACGGTCAGTCCCTCTTGCCCGGCATCGAATGTGATGCCGCCGAAGTCGGCCGATACCGCTATCGCGCCGCGCATCCGGCAATATGAACAGGTGCAGCGGCGGGCAGTATTAAATCCGTCGGTCAATTTCACTCGGAAGCGCACGGTACCGCAATGGCATGCCGCTTCCATTTCCCCTGCTTCATTCGTCTGCATCGTCAACCTCCCGGCGCTGCTCATGCAAAGCGAAGACGCCCAGATCGTGCCCTACGGCCCGCCGGGCGTAAACGTGGCTAATCGCATGTTCTTGAGTCCGCTTTGGGTCATTAGCTGCCGCAGCCAGCATAACTCTTTGCGTCCGCTTTACCCCCAATAACGGACACGGCAGTCAGCCGACGGCATGTCCGCTTTGGGCCAAGACCCGACATTTAAGCAATTGGATCGGCCGCGTTGTGCACGACCCGCACGGGGTCCATAATCTCGGCGGGGCGCTTTTCATTGACGACGAAGATCGTGATCACGCCGGCCTATTGTTCGCCTTGGCCGTTACTGCTGTTGCCGGCCTGTCTTGGGCCTGGTTCCCGAGCAAAACGTTGAAGCGGATCGGCCAACGCGCCGACGTGGCTTGGTCATCGCGTTCCTCGTCTCGGACAGGGCTTGCTGGATCACCGGCGAAACTATCGCAGTCGATTGTCGCAGTCGATTGTGGCTCTAGGCTTTGAGCCGGCGCGACCTATCAAGAATGGCTCGGTTGTGCCATTCCCAGCCAATCATCGATCTAGGGTCCTGTAGCGATATGAGAAGATCGATCACGGTCAATGATCGGATGCAGCGGGATTACCGCTACGAACGCGTCAAGCCGGTTGGTCGCAACTTTGATCCGGAGTTCAAACCTGATCTGACGCCGGCCGAGATGCTTCGCCTCGGCGTGTTCAGTGGCAAGTACATGTCCGATTGCCGCGATGAGTTCCCAGCGAGTTGGTTCAAACAGGCCAAGCTTGCGAGTGGACGGCGCGACAAATCACTCAACTACTTCGGTGTTGATGCCAGCCAGCCGCTCTCCGAATGGCGCCGGAAAGGATGGATACACCCCGACGATCCACGCGGTTGGTTCCAATGGTACTGCCGCTACTACATGGGGCGACGAATGCCTGACGAGGACGCTCGGCAGATCAAACGCTGGAAAGCAATCCGCCGTCACGTACGTCAGCTTCAGCTTGCGTGCGAGCTCGGTGATCTGTGGTGCCGCAGACGGCAACGGCAGGCACTACTGCACTGGGCCTATGACAGCCGGAAGCTGTAAGAGAAACTCCTCCCTTTCCACACATTCCGTGCTCGGGCGTTACCGCTATAGCGGCTTAGTGCAACCATCATTTAACGACGGAGTAATGTCCGCTTCGGCTCATTAGCTGCCGCGGCGCAGTCAAGTTGGGATGTCCGCTTTACTCCCGAAAGCGGACATTGGATCGCGGGTGAGGGATGTCCGCTAAGGGCCGATAACGGACATCGGATTGGTTCCTCGGGCTTATGCGCGGCACTGAGAAACTTAGAAGGTGGCAATCATTTTGGCGTTGCCAATTCCAACGGAACAAGCAACGTGAAATTGGTGCCGACGTGAGACATTGGTCGCGTTAGTTCAGCACCCAACTGGCTTGAAAGTGCAGTGACCAATCGTGTCCCAAGCCGTTTTCGGGTCGTGATGTCAAAATCAGACGGCAGGCCAGCACCGTCATCGCGGACCGACACCAAGATTGCATCTTTGTCCGATCGAACGAGGCGCACCCAGATCGATCCATCGGGGCAGTCGGGATAGGCATATTTGCCCGAGTTTGAGACAAGCTCATTGATAATGAGCCCCACGAGAATAGCGCGATCGGCCGCGAACTGAATTTCCTGAGGCGCTTCGAACTCGATCTTGCACGGAGCAACGATCGGCTGCAGGTCGTTGATGATTTCTCGTAGGTATCCGACCAAATCGATATTCTCGTAGTCGGCATTATAAGCGAGGCGCTCGTAGGCGCGACCAACAGCATTGACGCGAACTCGAAGCTTCTTTAAGACGTTCACTTAAATCCGGGTCGCCAACCGAGGTGGCTTGGAGTTGCAACATCGCCGAAACCACCTGCAGGCTGTTCTTGACGCGGTGGTTGACTTCCTTCAGCAGGACCTGATGACGGTCGAGCGCGACTTGCAATTTGCTTTGATATTGCTGTTGTTCGATCGCCATTCCGAGGATGTTGGCGGCGCCTTGCAAAAAAGCGAGGTCGTGCTCGCCAAACTCGCCTTCGGATTTGCTGTCGACTTCCAGTACTCCGAACGGTCGGCCATCGCCCTGCAGAATGACGTTCATCGCGCGCCGAATGCCATGTTCGACGAGTAATTCGGGAGTTCTAAATCTTTGCTCGTTTTCGAGGTGGTTCGAAATAACCGGCTTTCCAGTGGCTAATGCAAAGCCGGCAGGAGAGGCCAAATCGGCCCCGACACTTGCCGAGCCGACAACTCCTTCCTCCCAGCCAACTCCCGCACGAACCAAGAGTCGATTCTCGGCCGGTATGTATTCCAGTACTTTACAGTATTCCGCTCCCAGCCCTTCGGCCGTCATACGGGCAGTGTGATTGAGCATGCCGATAAAGCTCGTACCCTGCAAAGCGAGGACGCCCAATTCGGCGAGAAGTTCCTGTTGGCGAATGCGCAGACGAAGAGCGCGCCCAGTTAAGTCGTCGGATTGGCTGTCATTGGGTTTAGGCTCAACGAGCGGCTCACTGTCTTCGGAGAAAATGCTCATATCCATGAATAGCACACATACTTCCGCGTGCCCTTTGTTATTCGCGGGAACTTGAACAAGGCGAATGGATAGTTCCGTCGACTGCCCCTATCCGCTTGGGTCATTTGCCGCCGCGGCGCGGTCGAGTTCGAATGTCCGCTTTCTACCCTAAAGCTGCCGCGATAGTCGCTGACCGACGCGTCCGCTTTGGGCCAAAACCGGACTCATGCACCGCAACATGAAAGTACGTCACAGACCCCAGTTTGGGGGCGTGTTATCGTGCCCCACATTCCAGCGGGCATGATCCCTATTGGGGCAGGGAAAATGGCGGTCGTCATCAGAAGACGGGATTTCATCGCTGGTCTCGGTGGCGCTGCGTTCGTGTGGCCGCTTACCGTGCGCGCGCAGCAGCCTGCAATGCCGGTGATCGGGTTTCTTGGTCTCGATTCTGCTGCGCAAATGAAGCCATACACAGCATGGTTTGTCCGCGGCCTGAACGAAGCCGGCTTCGCAGAAGATCGAAACGTGATGATCGAATATCGCTGGGCACAAGGGGACTACGATAGACTGACAGCGCTCGCGCAAGAATTGGTTGGCGATCATGCCGCCGTGATCTTTGCAAGCGGCGGCACACGGCCGCTACGAGCAGCCATGGTAGCGACGAGTACGACTCCAATTATCTTCTCGCTGGCCGATGACCCAGTTAAACAAGGCATTGTCTCAAGCATGAACAAACCAGGCGGCAACGTCACCGGGGTCACTTTTACGACCGCCCCGCTCGGCTTGAAAAGACTGGAGCTAGTACGCGAGCTGGTTCCGAAAGCCCGACTGGTAGCCTTGTTAGTAAATCCAAATAGTGCAGGCGCCGTGGCTGAGGAGCGACAGTTGGAATCTGTCACCAACGCAATCGCGGCGGAATTTCTCGTTTTGAATGCCATCAGCGCGACCGACATTGACATGGCCTTCGCAAGCCTTGTGCAACAGAAGGCCGACGTGCTGCTCATCCCTCCTGACGCCTTGATGACGGAGCGGCGCGAGCAACTCGTGGGGTTAGCCGCGCACTATTCTGTTCCTACTGTCTACTTTGAGCGCGAGTTTGTCGTGGCCGGCGGTCTCATGAGCTACGGTACGCCACTGCGCGACTCCTATCATCAGGCGGGTATTTATGCCGGCCGTATCCTAGGTGGCGCAAGGGCTGCCGATCTGCCGATCGTGCAGGCGGCCAAGTTTGAATTGGTGCTTAACCTCAAGACTGCAAAGACCCTGGGCCTCACCGTGCCACAGACTCTTCTTGTGGCGGCCGACGAGGTGATCGAATGAGGCACCGAATGTCCGCTTTGGGTCATTAGCTGCCACGCCGGTCGTGCGATGGCGCGTCTGCTTTGCCCCCAATAACGGACACGGCAGTCAGCCGACGGCATGTCCGCTTTGGGCCAAAAACGGACATGGCGGCTCGAGTTTGTGATGTCCGCTTTCTGCGATCTCAAACTCCGCTACTCACCTGCTCGGCTGCTTTAGGCTGCGCGGAGGGGATTCATCTGACGTGGTTTGAATGAGACTTCAGTGCTTTCCATTTGCATCTTGCGATGTTTCAAATTCGTCGAGCTTTTTTTTCGCCTCGATGTGACCTTTTTCGGCAGCTTCACGCAACCAAGCGAGAGCCTGTGTCTTGTCTTGCGGAACGCCTCGACCGTTCGCGTATGCAAGACCGAGGCTGTATAGAGCGTCCGGGAGTCCGTGTTCGGCAGCCTTGCGGTACCAAGCGACGGCTTGCTGATCGTCTTTGGGGACACCTTGACCGTTCGCGTACATCGCGCCGAGACTGTTTTGCGCAAACGCATATCCCTGATCGGCAGCTTTTCGGAACCATGCGACGGCTTGTTCATCGTCTTTGGGGACGCCTTTACCGGTCTGGTACATAAAACCGAGCCTGTCTTGCGCAGCAGCGTATCCCTGATCGGCAGCTTTTCGGAACCATGCGAGGGCTTGTTCATCGTCTTTGGGGACGCCTTCACCGGTCTGGTACATAAAACCGAGCCTGTCTTGCGCAGCTGCGTATCCCTGATCAGCAGCTTTGCGGAACCATGCGACGGCTTGCTCATTGTCTTTGGGCGCGCCTACACCGGTCAGGTACATAAAACCGAGCCTGTTTTGCGCAGCCACGTATCCCTGATCGGCAGCTTTACGGAACCATGCGACGGCTTGCTGATCGTCTTCGGGGACGCCTCGACCATTCAGGTAAACGTCTCCGAGAGCGTCCTGTGCAACCGCGTATCCCTGATCAGCAGCTTTGCGTGTCCAGAAGATGAATTGCTTATCGTCTTTGGCGACACCTTGACCGTTCGCGTACAGCATACCGAGAGCGAGCTGTGCCGGAGCATAGTTTTGATCAGCAGCTCTGCGGTATTGCGTGGCTGTTATCATGAGTTTATTGGCTTTCTCATCTGCCCGCCCAAGCTGGTAGGCTAGGCGCACGCTGTTCGGATATTGTAAAACCGCTTCCTCACATGCAGGGAAAGCCAAAGCGACATTCATGTTTTTAAAGTCTACGCCAGCAGCTGTGCGCTGAGGATCAAGCTCATCCGCGGCGTACTTATCGCAATCCGTAACGATGTTTTGTGCAAACGCGCTCGTGCCCAAAACGAGCGGCAGAACACAAAGGAATGCGAGCCGCATCGGCAACGCCATCTCCAAAAGCTTTCACAATTTTCGCTCGTGGGGTATCGAAACAGTGATGCGGGGCATGGTCAACGGCACCATCACGGCAAACCGTCGCTCCAGGTCAGGGCTGTCGTCATCGGAGTCGACACGTTTTTCAATTCTCAAAGTCCGCGCCTCGCTGCGCTGGCGCTGATGCACTCGATCCCAGCCATGTACCAATACCGGTCATTAGCTGCCGCGACGGCACTAATTCCCGGTGTCCGCTTTACCCCCGAAAGCGGACACGAAGACGCAAGCTCGGCGCGTCCGCTTTGGGCCAATAGCGGACATTGGCCATCTATTCGATCACCTCGTCTGCGCGGGCGATGAGGTTGGATGCAACGGTCAGACCAAGCGTCTTCGCTGTCTTTAAGTTGATTGCCAGCTCATATTTTGTCGGAGTCTGCACTGGCAGGTCGGATGGCTTCTCGCCTTTGAGAATGCGATCTACGTAGATTGCCGCACCTCGCCATTGATCAATCTGATCCGGGCCATAGGTGATCAGACCTCCGTCGGCCGCGAAGTATCGATACGGGTAGATCGCCGGCAACTGATAGCTCGCTGCCAGAGAACTGATCAATTTGCGGTTTGCAATAGTCTTTGGGTGCGGAAACACGATCAGACCGGAATCCGGCTGGTCAGCATATGAAGCCATCGCACGTTCAATGTCCTTTTGGATATCGACAGCAGCCACGGTTATTCCAGCTGTTGGCGCGACCTGCTTCGCCGCATCCAGAAATGACGCATGAGCCTTTGCATCCGGCATGAACAGCGCCCCGACGCGCTTCAGATTGGGCGCTATCTCCTTGAGCACTCCCAGCCACTTGCCGCCTATCGCCGGCTCGAAATTCTGGAACCCCGTCATATTGCCGCCCGGCCGCGCAAGGCTTGCGACGAGGCCAGTTTCAACGGGCTCGGAAATCTGAGTGAATATGATCGGGAGCGTGCTTGTCAGCCCGTGAAGTTGCGCCAGTACCGGATCGCTTGTCGCGACAATGGCATCGGGTGCTGACTGCACCGTTTCCAGAATGAGATTCTTGGTTTGCTCGGTGTCGTCGCCGGCGGCCCACCGATATTCTATTCGTATATTGCGGTCAGTGTTCCAACCCAGATCTGCAAGCGCCTTGAGGAAAGCTGCAATGCGTGCCTGCCCCGCTTTATCACTCTCGGTGTACGACCCGAGCAGCACGCCGATGCGCCGCATCTGGTTGCTCTGCTGCCCACGTGCCATGAGTGGCCATGCGACGACGCTACCCACCGAGATGATGAACTCGCGCCGCCTCATTACAGCTCCCAGTTTCAGACGCGGCATCGTAACTGCTAAGGCTGACAATCTGAAGGGGTATGTCCGCTTTGGGTCATTAGCTGCCGCGACAGAATGAAATCGTGAATGTCCGCTTTCCGCCCAAAAGCGGACACGGAACTGCGGTCGCGCAATGTCCGCTAAGGCCAGGCCCCGGACTTCCGCCGTTCCTCGTTTATCTCTTCGGGCGCGCCGTGAAGATGTAATCCTGTGCCGCGACCGTCGTATGGCACGCGTAACCGCAGGTGGCGCCGCTTGGGGAAAGGTCGGAGGGCTTGAACGTATCGGACGCCGCATCGTAAGCAAACTCGGCGTACGCCCATCCGTGGGTGTCAGGGAATCTCTTCGTATCCTTTTCGATTAGGTCAACTGCTTTCAGGGTGTCCGGGACGTTCACGAAATAGGGGGATACAGGATTCTTTTTAAAGAACCACTCGATCTTCACGATCTTGGAGTCGTCGGGAAAAAGCTTGCCATTGGCAGGAAGGCCTTGCTGATATGCTTTCATCATTACGTCATTCGCCAATATCACTTTCAAGTTAGTTTCGGTCTGGCTGACGGCGACATCCTTCCAGTCCTCGTATCCTCTGAAATCAGAAAACGCGAGCCCGTTCGGCACTTTCACGGTGTACTTGTCCTGCGCCGCAAAGGCCATGCCGCTCACGACAGCGAGCAATCCTAAGATAACGACGCTCATCGAAGATGGGATTCTTATCACGGCTCACTCCTGCGCTTGCTATTTGCAAGTAAAATGCAGTGACGACCGTTGAACGGCGAAGGCGTGAGTGCGGGGGCGGTTTTTTGCCTAAAAATTCATTCTTGTCTAAAAATTACTCGCATTCAGGCCAGACGTCGTCTGGCGGACGGTAACTACAGCGTTGTCGCACCCAAAGATATTTTGGCACCCCAAATCATCGCTGTCCATGGAGTGGCCGCTAGTACTTTTGTCGAGGTTTCATCGGCTGAACATGGAACTCGCCGATGTCCGCTTTGGGTCATAAGCTGCCGCGGCTCGCGCCATAAGTGGACATATGCCGGGCGGCAAACAACACCGTTATTCGGTCACCTCGTCGACCGGGACAAAATTGGCAGCCTCGCCACGTCTTCTTTACGAACATCACACGTCCTCTTTTCCATTCGATCAATCGTCGGCCAACCCGCCCAGTAATCCGCCTAGGTCCATTTCCGCGTCGCGGGTCTGGAAGCCACGCTTCAACGCGGCTTGGAATCGCCTTTGGGCTTCCGGGTTGCGCGCGCCTTCGCCGGCAGGTTCCAGCGGAATTCATCTACGCGGCCCGTTCGATCCGTGCGTCGATCTCGCTGCGGAGTGCCACGAAGTCGATTGGCTTGGTCAGTAGCGCCTCGGCTCCATCCTCCAGCGCCTTCCGTTTAGTATCCGCATCGCCATAGGCGGTGATCATGATGACTGGCACGTCAGGTCGCATAGCTTTGGCTTTGGGTAGAAGTTCAAGGCCAGTCATCCCAGGCATGTTGATGTCCGACAGTATCAGGATCAATGAGACACCTCCCGCGTCGCCGATGCGCTGCAATGCCGCTTGAGCGGATTGCACAAATTCCATCACAAATCGGCCAACCCGAAGGTCCCGCCGGAATTGCTGGCGAAACAGGACCTCGACGTCGGGTTCGTCGTCGACCACGAGAATAAGCAGGCTCACGTTCGCCCCCTATATTTCAGCGAAAGCTATGCCGCAGTCCGAGGCAGAATAATCCTGAATTCGGTGAACGCTCCGGGCTTGGTATCGACCTCTATAGACCCTGAATGTTGCTTGACAATGATATCGTGACTGATGGAAAGGCCGAGACCGGTGCCTTCGCCCGCAGGCTTTGTCGTAAAGAACGGGTTGAACATCTTTTCCCTAACCTCAGGCGGAATTCCAATACCATTGTCCCGAACCCTGATCTCCACGCGGTCGCCGAGGCTTTTGGTCGCAGCGGTGATGGTTGGCTCGAACCCGTTGCCGCTTTCCTGCCCTTGCCGCCTGGTCGCCGCATAGAAGCCGTTCGAGATCAGGTTCAGGAGAACCCGAATGATCTCTTGGGGGAAGACCTCCGCCTCACCGGCCGTTGGGTCAAAGGACCGCTGCAAGGTGACATTGAAGCCTTGTTTCTCGGCTCTCGCCCCGTGATAGGCGAGATTGAGGCTTTCCTCGACGATGGCGTTGACGTCGACGGACCGCCGCTCGCCTGAACCTTCCCGCGAATGCAGCAGCATGTTCTTGACGATGGAGTCGGCCCGTTTACCGTGCTGTACGATCTTGTCAAGATTGCTCCGCAACGTCTCTGCCAGATCAGAGACATCCGCTCGCGCCTTATCATCGAATTTTCCGGATTTCAGGACGTCTTGCAGTTCATCGATCAATTCTACCGAGACGCCTGAAAAATTATTGACGAAATTGAGCGGATTCTTGATTTCGTGTGCGATACCGGCGGTCAACTGACCGAGCGAGGCGAGCTTTTCCGTCTGCACCAAGCGGTCCTGTGTTGTGCGCAAATTCTCCAGCGAGTTCGCTAGTTCGCGCGTGCGGGCCTCCACGTTTTCGAACAGGCGCACGTTCTCAATTGCAATCGCGGCTTGGTCGGCAAACGTCGAAGCTAACTCGATCTGCTTTTCGGTGAATGGGCGCACTTCCGAGCGCGTCAAGCTCAGCACGCCGGTCGGGACGCCTTCGCGCAGCATAGGCACGGCGAGAACCGTGCGGTAATCGCCCAATCTCTGCCCCTCCACTAAGGTATACTCCGGATCAGCCTTTACGTCGGGGATATGCGCCGCACGCCCTTCGAGCAACGCGCGCCCGAACGCAGAGCCGCGTTCGGCTTGGATCGGAATATTTCTTACATAATCCATGAATTCGGGAGAAAAGCCGTACGCTTCGGCGCGGTAGAAAATTCCATCTCTCTGGCGGGTAATGTTGACCTTATCGGCATCGCAGAGCCGAGCCGCTGATTCTACTAGAGTTTGCAGGACTGTTTGGAGATCGAACGTCGAGCGGCTGATCACCTTGAGCACATCGGCGGTGGCGGTTTGCTGCTGAAGAGATTCGCGAAGTTCGCTAAGTAGCCGCACGTTCTCGACGGCGATGGCAGCTTGGTCAGCGAAAGTTTCGATCAGCGAGATCTGATTGTCGGTGAACGGTTTGACTTCTAGGCGATAGATCAAGATCACGCCGAGCAAGTCATCGCCTTTGAGCATTGGCACCGTGAGTACCGTTCGAACCAAATCCACATCCCGTGATCCGTATGTATATTCGGGGTCAACCAGCACGTCTGGAATATGGATCGTTCGGCGTTCGAGTGCGGCGCGGCCCGCTCCGCTATATCGCCCCGGTCGGATCGGATTGCTTTCTAGGAACCCCCTAAGCTCCTGCGATGCATTGAAAGCAACGATGGCATGAAGCAGTTCGCCGTCAAAGCGGAAGATGAACGCCTTGTCGGCATCGCAGAGTTTGACGGCGCTCTCGGCAACAGTCTCGAACACATGTTTAAGATCGAACGCAGATCGGCTAATCACCTTGAGCACATCGGCAGTAGCGGTCTGCTGCTGTAGCGATTGCCTCAGCTCGTTCAGCAGCCGCGTGTTCTCGATGGCGATGACGGCCTGCGCGGCGAAGTTCTTGACCAACTCGATCTGCTCGTCGGCGAACGGTTGTACCTCCTGGCGATAAATAATGATGGCACCGATGAGTTGGTCGTCCTTGACCATTGGCACGGCCAGCAGTGTCCGAGCCCCCGCTTGATCGACCGTGATAACACGCAATGGCTCACGTTCAGCGTAAACAGGATCAGCTTTCAAATCCGGGATGTGAGCGATTTGTTTTGTACGCGCGAGCCGAGCAAGACCGGTGTTCGGGCCTGGGCGTATTGGGCCGTGTTGCTCCCAGAACTGGCGATAGGATGGAGGAACATCATGCAGATGTGAGGCGTGATACCTCTCACCATCGTACAGCAGGATGTGGCCGAATTTCGCTTCGCAAATCCGCAAGGCGTTCGCGAGTATCGCCTCGAACACAGGCTTCATATCGCCGGGCGAACTTGAGATGACACTCAGCACCTCGGAGGTCGCCGTCTGCTGCTCCAACGATTCTCTGAGCTCGCGCGTGCGCTGCTGCTCTGCCTCGAACAGCCGCACATTCTCTATTGCGATCACTGCCTGATCGGCGAAAGTTGTAAGCAGTTCGATCTGTTTTTCCGTGAAAGGCTTTACGGTTGACCGGGTTAACGATAGCGCTCCTATGGGCGACCCTTCACGTAGTAGCGGTACGCCGAGCATCGTGCGCCATCTTCCCAGCTTTTGCGCTTCCGCCCATTGGTATTCGGCATCTGCAAGAACATCCGAAATGTGGACTACCCCACCTTCGATAGCGACCCGTCCAATTAATGTGTGCCGTCCGGGTACAATTCGTTGCGCCCGCATGTAGTCTTCGTATTCGCGGGAATACCCACAGCACGCGGCTAGTCGATAACCTTCATCGGTGAACTGAAAGATGTGAGCACACTCTGCGTCGCAAAGTTGGACAGCCGACTGAACCAGCGTATCTAAAACTGATTGCAAATCAAACGTCGAGCGGCTGACGATTTTGAGCACGTCTGCGGTAGCTGTCTGCTGCTGGAGTGATTCACGCAATTCGCCAACCAGTCGCGTGTTCTCGATAGCTATGACCGCCTGCGCCGCGAAATTCTTGACTAACTCGATCTGCTTATCGGTGAATGGGCGTACTTCTTGACGGTAGACGCCGATGCCGCCGACCAGTTCGCCGCCCTTGAGCATCGGCACCAGGACAATCGTTCTGGCGCCGGTGAATTTATGGATGGTGTCGCCGGGCACGTCGGCTGTGACGTCGGTAACGTGCACCACCTCCCTGGTGTCGAGGAGCCGGTAGAGCAGCGGCGCCTGTTCGCGGGTGCGGCGCGGATCGCGCAGCTGGTCGGCCGCCCACGCCGCCGGGGCGTTGTGCAGCGCGACTCGGTGAAATAGCTCGCCGTCATAGAGGAGCAGATTGCCGAAATTGGCCTCGCAGATTCGGGTGGCATTTTGCAGGATCGAATTGAAAACGGGCTCTAGCTCGCCGGGGGACGTGCTGATGATGTCCAGCACTTCGGAGGTCGCGGTCTGCTGCTCCAACGCTTCGGACAGCTGTTCCAACGCCTGATCGCGCTCGCGGATGATCTGCGCAATCTCCGTTTCCTTGTCGCGAGCGGGAGAACCGCGACCGCGCACCTTCAACGCATTGCCGCGCTTTCGCGCCGCCGTCTTATGGCGTCGCGTTTTGGCTTGTTCGCCGCCAGTTTTGGAGGGCCGTCTCATTGCCTTCCCCAAGGCTCAGGACAAGCATCGTATCGGCTCAGGCCAGGGCTCCGGAAGGGGCTCGGACGGGCATTGTGCAACCGCTCAGTAAGACAGGCTCAATGTCCGCTTTGGGTCAAAAGCGGACGCGGCGCGGTCAAATTGAGGTGTCCGCTTTACCTCCGAAAGCGGACATTGACAGTGACGTTTGGAATGTCCGCTAAGGGCCAAAGGCGACCCATTGCACCGCAGCAATAACTAGTGGTCGAATCGCTACTTCCGAATGATTGGTGGCGGTGGCGGCGGAGTTGGCGCGCTGAGCGGGACCGTGAAGCCGAACTTTAGCAAGTCATCCTGCCGTGCTAACTCGGAATGGCTTCTTAGCCGCTATTTTTCCATGGCAGGCATTGCCATGGCGCCTTACGTCAACCGGCTCGACGCTCTCGAAATGCCGGCATCGTCCGACATCGGCTATTTGTTGCGTTGCGCCAACTCCAATACCAGGTTGACCGCCTTATTCAATTCCGGCTTGTCTTTCGAAAGATCATCGCCAATGCTTGAAAGTTTGCCATTTAATGCAGCTTGTTCGTCGGCTGGGAGGCTTATCAACTCGCCGCCGTTGTCGGTCCACTGCTTACGTTGCGCCTGAAAGAAGTCTGTCGAAAATGGCACAATCTCCTTTGACACCACCGACGCATCATCGTGAATAATTTTCTGCAGGTCCACCGGCAATGCTTCAACCCATTTTTTGTTCAAGACAACGATAGTATTCACAAAAGGCTGACCGATTTCCGTGAGGTACTTCGCGGTCTCCACATAATGTAGCGGTCCAAAGACCGGTACGGTGCCGAGCGCGCCATCGAGGGCGCCTTGCTGCAGCGCCGGTAAGACATCGCCAAGCGACATTGCTACCGGTGACGCATTCATCCGTTTGATCATCTCTAATTGGAAGGGCGAAGCTAGAACGCGAATTTTCATGCCGCCGAATTCCGCGAGATGACGTACTGGTTTGCGCGCGGCAATTGCTGACGGACCTAGGGGAACGAGCGCGATTCCCTGCAACCCTTTATCCCCTCCTAGGCCGAGCATCATATCCTTAACCGGCGAATCATTGATCACGCGCAAGTTTTGTTGTGCGCTTGAAAAGAGTCCCGGCGCGCTTAATGTCTCATAGCGCATATCCACGCCGGTCAAGAATTCCGGCGGTCCAGCCCAAGCCTGGATTGAACCAAATTGCGTACCTTCGATTTGCCGAGGAATGGAGCCTAGCTGACTCGCCGGAAAGACCTGCGGCTTAATTCGGCCGCCGGAATCCTTCTCGACTGCTGCCGCAAATCGTCGAAGCCATTCATGTTGTGGATCGTTGAGCGTCGCGGTACTCAGTTTCATTTCATAGGTTTTAGTATCCTGGGCGTGGACCGCTGGCGATAATGCAAAAAGCGTCAGAACGGTTGTTAGTGCGGCTTGATATTTAGTTCTCATAAAATCCTCGCTGTTATCGCGATGTGGCCAGACCACAGATCACTCGGCCTGAGCAGACCGAACAAATCAACGTTATTGGCAAACGAGCGCCAGGAATCGGCGGCATAATCGGCGTGATAGCTACTTCCGGCATAAAGTGGGGTGAAGTAATTACGGTCAGGCGCCATACCGACGCGCACGCCAAACTTAGCCTGAACCCTACGCGAAATCCGTGACGGATACAAAGGCGCAAGAACGCATAGCCAAACGCCTGTTTTAGCCAAGGTATGCAGGGCGCCGTTGTACAAAGGGAGGATGCGACTTAGGCTGCCGGTCCCGCCAGAGTGCATCACATACAATGAAGCCTGCACCATTTGACTACCATGCGCCGCAGCATCTCACGGAAGCTGTCGAACTGCTGACGACGCTGCCCAACGCCAAGATTCTTGCGGGCGGCCAGTCTCTCGTGCCGATGATGAATTTTCGTTTCGTTATCGCCGATCATCTCGTCGATCTTGGTGGCGTCGGCGAACTGCGCGAAATCATTGTCGACGATGGGCGGTTGCGGATCGGTGCGATGACGCGGCAGTGCGATCTCGAGCGCTCTTCGATGATCGCACAATATTGTCCGCTTATGACGGAGGCGCTGCGCCATGTCGGTCATCGCCAAACTCGCAATTGGGGTACGATTGGCGGCAGTCTGGCGCATGCGGATCCCGCCGCTGAACTTCCTGCGGTCTGCGCCATCCATGATGCCATCGTACATGTCGCGAGTGTTCGCGGCATCCGACGAGTGCCCATCAGCGATTTCAGCAAGGGTTTCATGGCAACCGCGCTCGCTCCCGACGAGATGATCGTTACGGTCGAACTGCCGACCTGGCAGACAGGTCACGGCTACGGCTTCCACGAATTCGCCCGTCGGCACGGAGATTTTGCGTTGGCCGGCGCCGCGGCGCTTCTTGAGTTCGACAGCGGTGGCATCGTGTCCCGCGCCGCGCTTGCTCTCTTCGGCGTCGCAGTGAATCCGGTGTGTCTTCGTGCCGCCGCAGAGACGCTGAGGGGCAAACCTCTTGATGCCGGATTGATCCAAACTGCGGCCGCCGCGGCAAAGCTGATCGAGCCGATTTCCGATGTCCACGCCAGCGCAGAGTATAGGCGCCATCTCGCGCAAGTCCTAAGCATACGTGCTCTCACCGACGCGGCGCGCCGTTCGGGCGTCGAAGTGGAGCAAAGCTTAGAAAGATTCGTCCATGGGTGAGCGGGCGACGCGCGTCAAAGTCAACGGTCGATCGCACGAGCGGGTCGTGGATGCCCGACTGACGCTGGCAGATTTCTTGCGTTCCGAACTCGGTCTTACCGGTACCCATCTTGGCTGCGAGCACGGCGTGTGTGGCGCCTGTACGGTGCTAGTCGACGGCCGGTCCGCCCGCTCCTGCCTGATGTTCGCCGTTCAGGCCAATGGCCGGGAGATCACTACCGTCGAAGGCCTAACCCCAGAAGGCGGACTTTCGGTGTTGCAGCAAGCATTCATTGACAATCATGGTCTGCAATGCGGCTTCTGCACGCCGGGAATGCTGATCACGTTGACCGAGCTGTTGCGGGCCAATCCCGATCCGAACGAGGGGGAGGTGCGGGAGGCACTCACCGGTAACCTCTGCCGTTGCACCGGCTATGCCGGCATCGTCGCGGCGGCTCTTGACGCTGCGAAGCGTCTGCGCGGCGGATGAGGAGTAGAGCGATGGGTGCTAAGCATTTCGGCGCAAGCGTAAAGCGGCTTGAGGATCCGGCGCTGTTGGCCGGGCGTGGCCGCTTTGTCGACGACATGAAGATGCCGAGCGTTTTGCAGGCGTGCTTTGTCCGCTCACCGCATGCCCATGCCAGGCTTCGCGGCATTGATGTCAAACCGGCGATGAAGATTCCTGGCATCCATGCCGTTCTGACCGCCGACGATCTGCCTGAAGCAATGCGGAATAGATCGATGCCGATGCTGTTGCCAAATCCGTCAATCACGGCGGCGCGCACGCAAACGGCGCTCGCGCGAAACGAAGTAAATTACGTTGGTCAGCCTGTCGCGGTAGTGATAGCCGACACGCGTTACCTCGCCGAGGACGCTGCCGCGGCCATGGTTGTTGATTACGATCCGCTTGGAGTCGTTAGCGATTGCCGCGACGCGATCATCAATGGCGCCGCACGTGTGCACAGCGATTTTGAATCCAATGTCGTCGCGAAATTCTCGTCGGCCTATGGCGATGTCGAGGCCGCTTTTGCAAGCGCCGCACATGTCTTCGAAGAAGAGATTTGGCAACATCGGGGCGGCGGGATGGCACTTGAGACACGTGCCGTGCTGGCGAGTCTCGATCCGGTGTCGGATTTTCTGACGGTTTGGTCCAGTACGCAGACGCCGCATATCGGCCGCCGTATGCTTGCCGATCTGCTTGACCGCGAGATCGAGACGATCCGAGTGATCGCGCCCGATGTCGGCGGCGGCTTCGGCCCGAAGGCGATCTACTACCCGGAGGAAGCAGTGATTCCGGCCGCCGTGCTGAAACTCGGCCGGCCGGTAAAATGGATAGAGGATCGGCGCGAACATTTCCTGTGCACCACCCAGGAGCGCGATCAATATTGGAGCATGCGGATAGCTGTCGACGCAGAGGGAAAAATTCTCGGTGTGTGCGGCCGGCTGTTGCATGACAGCGGCGCATTCGTGCCGTGGGGCATTATCATGCCCTATATCGCTGCGGTGACGGTGCCCGGTCCCTACGTGGTTCCCGCGTACAACCTTGAAACCGTTGTCGTTTTCACCAACAAGGTACCCACGACCCCGGTGCGCGGCGCTGGTCGGCCGCAGGCTGTGTTCGCGATGGAACGCTTGCTCGATCGTGTCGCTCGTGAACTTCACCTCGATCGTGCCGAGCTGCGCCGCCGCAATTTCATCAGACCCGAGCAGATGCCTTACGAAGTCGGCCTGGTGTTTCGCGACGGCAAGCCGCTGGTCTACGACAGCGGTGATTATCCAAAGGGGCAGCAGACGGCGCTGGAACTCGCCGGCTATGACTCATTCCGTGTGCGGCAGCGTGCAGCACTTAATGAACGACGGCTCATCGGTATCGGACTTGCCAATTACGTCGAGGGAACCGGCCTGGGTCCATTCGAAGGCGTGACGGTCAGGGTCCTACCGAGCGGCAAAGTCGCTGTTGCAACCGGCGCCACCAACCAAGGTCAGGGTACGCGCACCACGCTATCGCAGATCGTCGCTGAGCAGGTAGGTTGCCGCATCGAGGACATTGTGATGACAATCGGCGATACCGCGTCGATCGCGCAGGGCGTGGGCGCCTTCGCCAGCCGGCAAGCTGTAAACGCCGGCTGCTCGGCGCAAATTGCTGGCCACGCGGTGCGCACACAGCTCGTTGCGCTCGCGGCGCGTACGCTAGGAGTGAACGAGAACCATATTGATCTCGATGACGGCGAGGCCGTTGCGGTAACCGGCAATAAGCCGACGATTTCGTTTGGCGACCTGGCGCGATTGGCGCAGGGCATACCAGGTGTGTCGTTGCCGGCCGGGCAGGCTGCAGGCCTGGAGCATACCGCTTATTATGCGCCGCCGCAGGCGGCCTATTGCTCCGGCACACATGTCGCCGAGGTTGAGGTTGATTACATGACCGGCGGCGTCAAAATCCTCAAATACACCGTCGCTCACGACAGTGGCCGCATCATAAACCCACTCATCGTTGACGGTCAGGTGCAGGGCGGCGTCGCCCATGGCATTGGCAATGCACTTTTCGAATGGATGCAATACGATGAGAATGCGCAGCCGCTGACGACGACGTTTGCCGATTATCTGCTGCCGTTGACGACCGACGTTCCAACATGTGCTATCGTCCATGTCGAGACCGTAAATCCGTTCAACCCGCTCGGCGTCAAGGGTGCAGGCGAGGGCGGTACGATACCTGCACCTGCCGCGATCATTGCAGCGATCGAGAATGCGCTGGCGCCTTTTGACGTGCACTTCGCCGAAACTCCGCTCACGCCAGAGCGGATCGTCGCAGCGCTGCGCAATGCTGGCGCCTATCGGACGTTGTTTGCGGCTTAAGAGTTATTGCGCTGGTACTGGTTTTTCCGCTCGACGCCCGGTCAGAACTTAATTCGATACCTGAGCAAGCGAGATGACGACTTCTAATGATACCAAGCGCGGATATGCCGACTTACACGAACATCTTGATCGACTTGATAGTGTCGGCCTGCTGTATCGGGTCGAAATTCCGATCAATAAGGATACTGAATTGCACCCCTTGGTGCGCTGGCAATTTCGCGGCGGCATCGCTGAGAGAGATCGTAAAGCATTCCTGTTCACGAACGTCGTTGACTCAAAAGGACATGCTTATGAAATTCCGGTGGCCGCGGGCATATATGCAGCGAATGCAGAGATCTATCGGATCGGCATGAATGTCGATCGGCTCGAAGACATCGGCCCGGCTTGGCAGCAGGCCATTGCTCATCCGATTCTGCCGCGCATCATAGAAGATGCGCCCTGCCATGAAATTATTGAGTTGGAGCGCCAACTCCATGGTGCACGCCATGGCCTCGAAAGCTTGCCTGCTCCTATTTCTACGCCTGGTTTTGATGCGGCTCCATATTTGACCGCTACCTGCGTGATAACCCGCGATCCTCATAATGGCATACAAAACGTCGGCACCTATCGGGGACATCTGAAGTCACCGACGCGGCTCGGCATGATGACGTTTGTGGCATTGCACGCGGGCGGGTACGAACATTGGAAAATGTACCAAGCCTTAAAAAGGAAGATGCCGGTCGCTATCGTCGTCGGCTGCCCGCCACTGGTCGCGTACCAAGGCCCGCAGAAATTGCCACAAGGCGTGGACGAGATCGCAGTCGCTGGGGGGCTTGCCGGAGGTCCGATAAATGTCGTGCGCGGCCGCACCGTCGACTTGATGATTCCCGCCGAGGCCGAAATTGTGATTGAGGGCTACGCTGACCCCGATTATCTCGAGCCGGAGGGGCCGTTTGGCGAATCGCACGGTTACGTCGCGCTGGAGGACTACAATCTAGCGATTGATGTGACGGCGATCACGCGGCGCCGAAACGCAATCTTCACCTCGATTATCTCGCAAGTGACGCCGAGCAAGTCGAGTGTCATCAAGCGTCTGGCCTACGAGCCGCTGTTCCTGTCCCACTTACGCGACCAACTCGGAATCAAGGGGCTGAAGAGGGTCGTTTTGCACGAGCCTCTTACAAATCTGCGCAAGTTCTTATTTCTACAGTTCTTGCGCGGAACGCCCCGGACGGAAATATGGCGCGCGCTTCAAGGCGCTCTGACGCTGCAAGCCATCGTCGGCAAATTCGTCATCGCGATCGATGACGACATCGATCCGGAGAACGCGGACTCGGTATTCTGGGCGATGTCCTATCGCTGCAATCCGATTGCGGATACGCATGTTGTCCCGTATCGCGAACATGGACACGGCCCGCGCGGCGGCGGTTCGACCGAACTGGATTCGGCGATGCTCATCGACGCAACGATGAAATATCCCATGCCACCGCTCGCGTTGCCGAAGCGCGAATACATGGAAAATGCAAAGATGCTGTGGGAGCGTCTCGGCTTGCCGGAGTTGAAACCGCAAGTGCCATGGTTCGGCTATTCACTCGGGGATTGGGAGGAGGAATGGGATAGGAATGCGCACCAGGCAACGCTCGGGCACTGGATGGACCGAAGCGAATCCTATCGGCAGCGCCGGCGCAGGGGTATCACTCCGAATACCTCAACCCGGAAGGCGGCGGCCAAGCTGGAGGAATAACTGCCCGGTTCACTCCGGCGACAGTCCGGCCCGGCACTCGGCATCGCTGACTCGCTCTCGCTGCTCGCTCGCGGCGGCCAGGTGCCTAAATAAGGGAGCGTGGTGTGCGGCGGTTTCGGGCTCATCACCGGTTTCGGAGTCCACGGCGCGTTCATCAGCTTGGCGATCAAGAAGTCAGCCAGAGCAAAGACCATCGCCGGACGCGCTCGATCCGTCGGCGTCACGAAATACAATCCACCTGCGGGCAAGCGCCAGTCGGTGAGGATTGGCTCAAGCCTACCGCGTCACGCCGCTCAAGCGGAAATTGATTGACGACGGTGACGCCGGAGTGCGTCCGGTGATGATCAGCCCTTGACGAGCGGACAGGCCGAATTGGGCGGACCGAAGGCCTGCTCGCCGGGAATATGCGCGAGGATTTGATAGTAATCCCATGGATATTTCGAATCTTCGGGTTTCTTCACCTGCACCAGAACGAGGTCATGCACCATGAGCCCGTCCTCGCGCAGATGGCCGTTGCGCGCGAAGAAATCCTCGACCGGCATTTCGCGCATCTTGGCCGCCACCTTGAGCGGGTCGTCGGTGCCGGCGGCCTGGACCGCCTTGAGGTAATGCATCACCGATGAATAGACGCCGGCCTGCCACATCGTCGGCATATGGTTGATCTTGGCAAAGAAGCGCTTCGACCACTCGCGGGTCTTGTCGTCCATGTCCCAATAGAACGACGTGGTCAGCAACAACCCTTGCGCTGCCTTCAGGCCCAGCGCGTTGACGTCGGTGATCAGCACCAGCAATCCGGCCATTTGCTGGCCGCCTTGGAAAATGCCGAACTCACCACCGAGCTTGATGGCGTTGACATTGTCGGGTGGACCGCTGGCGATGCCGATGATCTTTGCTTTGGAAGCCTCCGCTTGAAGGACGAAAGACGACAAATCCTGAGTTGCGAACGGATGCGCGACCGATCCGATGACTTTGCCGCCGTTCTGCTCGATGATTTGCGTGGCGTCGTCTTGCAAGGAATGGCCGAATGCGTAATCAGCAGTCAGGAAAAACCAGGTGTTGCCGCCGCGTTTGACGACCTCCTGCGCTGTGCCGACTGCCAGCGCATGCGTGTCGAAAACCCATTGCATGGAGTAGGGCGAGCAGAACTTACCGTGAAAGACGGCCGCACCGGTCGCGTGGGCGATTAAAAGCCTTTTCCTGTCATTGGCCACCTGCTGCACGGCAAGGCCCACCGCCGAGACCGGCACGTCGACAATCAGGTCCACCTGCTCCGTATCGTACCATTGCCTGGCGGTGCCGGCGGCAATGTCCGGCTTGTTTTGCGTGTCAGAAGAAATGACCGTGACAGGCTTTCCCAAAACTTTCGCACCAAAATCCTCGACCGCCATCTGTGCGGCCGCTACCGATCCTGGCCCGGTTGCGGTCGAGGCCGGCCCAGACAGATCGGTCAACACGCCGATTTTGACCACATCATCGGAAATCTGCGCCCTAGCGGTTCCGCTGAAGCAGGCTAGCAGCATGGCGAGGCAGGGAAGCCAAATCCGTCGCATCGTGATCCTCCCGCGATTTAGCGCTTTATGCTTTAGCCTAGCCCGATCCGGCGCCCACATCACCATGCTTTCCTTCAGCATCTCGGCATGCCGCGTGCCGATGTAAGCTAGATTGCCATCGGCGGACCTCTCAATTGCAAGCACATATGTCTGTTTATGACCCAAGTGCGACATCACCCGCAGACGTCAAGATCGCCGAGGATCGATTTTCATTACTCCAAAAGGTACATTGCCGCGCCAAATGTGGTAATTTGTTCCTAAGACAAACACAAAAAGAGAAAGGAGTCGCCGGGGAGACGCTTATGGGGACAATTGAACGACGCAGTTTCATGAAAGGCGCTGGCGGCTTGATGCTGGCTGGCGGATGTCTGCCCGCCCGGGCAGAGACATCATGGCCGACGAAGCCGGTTCGTTTCATCGTACCGCTCGCTGCGGGCGGAGCCCTGGATTTTGCGGCGCGTCAATGCAGCGCGATCCTGTCGCGCATTCTCGCGCAACAAGTCTTCATCGAGAATCGTACAGGAGCTGGCGGTACCATCGGCATGGACGATGCGATGAAGGCAACGCCCGATGGCACCACTTTCCTTTTCGCCAACGATAATGCGGCGATTGCGCCGCACATCCTCAAATTATCCTATGACTACACGAAGGTGCTGCTGCCGGTGATCGCCATCACGCGGCAGCCGATTGCATTTGCCGTTCATCCGTCGCTCGGTGTCAAATCGGTCGCCGAGCTTGTGGCCTATGCCAGCAAGAATCCCGGTCTTGGCTTTGCCAGTTCGGGTGTTGGCTCCAACCAGCATGTGCTCGGCGCGTGGTTTGCTAAAGAAGCCAAAATCAATCTCCAGCACATACCCTATCGCGGCGCGGGGCAAGCCATCACGGATTTGGTCGCGGGCTCGGTGAAGTTCGGCATTCTCGGCCCGGCGGCGCTCTTGCCGCACGCCCGAACTGGAGCGATCATTCTCATCGCCCAGACGGGCGAAAAGCGCAGTACGGGTTTGCCGGATGTCCCGACCTTGGTCGAGACCGGCTACAAGGACATGGTGCTGGTCTCCTGGTTCGGTCTGTTCGCGCCGGCAGGGACGCCGGCTGAGGTGATCAAGGTGCTCAACAGTGCAACCGCGCAGGCGCTCGATGACCCGGTGCTGCACGACAATTTCGCCAAAGCCTCGATGGAAACAATCGGCGGCCCGCCGGAGCAGCTTGGCCGGCTAGCGCGTTCCGACTCGGACAAATACGCACGCCTGGTGAAAGAGCTGAATATCACGGCGGACTAAGTCCGTTTTGACAGCTACTGCTCACGGGAGATCGACCTATCTGCTATTGAGCCGATAGCAGACGCCAGAAGGATATGAGTCTCAGGACTGCGTGTGAGCCCCAGCGGCCACTCCGCCAAGGGCGGCAGTTCGCGCGGCGTCGGCTACAGCGCGCTGCGGTAATCGCTCGGGCTCAGCGTGTCCGTTATTGGGTGCAAAGCGGACACGGCACCGGACCACAGGCGCGGCAGGTAATGACCCAAAGCGGACATGATCGGCCGATTTTGCTGTGATGCACGGTACAGAGCCCCGCTCCGAGACCTGCTATACTTACTCAGTAAATCCTCACGCCGGGGAGTGTAAGCTCATGAAGCGACGAGAATTCATCGGTTTGCTTGGCGCTGCAGTGATTATTCGACCCCAAGAAAGCGTCGCCCAATCTGCGGCAAAGACTTACCGTCTTGCGTCTCTCACCGGTAATGTCGCGGTTAGCGCGAACAGCCCGAATGGCGTGACTCTGTTAAATGCGATGGTGCAACGCGGGTATACGCTAGGGAAGAACCTCGCCTACGATGCACGCGGTGCAGGCGGGGAACTCGGAAAAATTCCGCAGCTCATGGAGGATTTCAAAGCCAGTGGCGTCGACGTGCTTGTGGCGATTGGCTATCCGGCAGCACGTTCTGCCAAGGTTGCTGGTATTCCCACTGTTATCGCATATGGCACAGGGGATCCTGTCGCGACCGGCTTAGTCACCAGCCTGGCACAGCCTGGTGGCATGATCACTGGCATCTCGGATGACGCAGCGTTGTTGTCTACCAAGCGTCTGTCCCTCCTCAAAACGCTATCACCCAATATTCGTAAAGTTGCGATGCTGTGGAATAAGAATGATCTCGGAATGTCGATGCGTTACGAGGCGTCGGCGAAGGCGGCCCGGGAGCTAGGCGTGACCGTTCAAGCACTGGGAGTGCAAGAGCCCGACGATTTCAATGATGTGTTCACGGTGATGGACCGTAATCCGCCTGATGCAATCCTAATGGTTTCCGACTCGCTCACTTCGCTTAATCGCAAGCGGGTTTTCGGCTACGCCGCAGCAAAACGCCTGCCCGCGATATACGAGTATGACGCGCTAGCGCGAGACGGCGGCCTTATGTCGTATGGACCTGATCTCAACGAATGCTTTGAGCGAGTTGCAGACATGACTGATCGCATTTTCAAAGGCGCCAAGCCGTCAGAACTGCCATTCGAGCAACCTACGCGTTACAAATTCATGATCAACCTAAAGACCGCAAAAGAGATCGGCATCGAGATTCCACCTACTGTTCTTGCGCTCGCCGACGAGGTGATCGAATAGCGAACTGTTTGCTGCGGTGCATGAGTCCGCTTTTGGCCCCGGACACCCCACGACAGTGGTGGCGCGTCCGCTTTTGGGTGCAAAGCGGACATAGCAGCTTGAGCGGACTGCGGCAGCTTTTGACCCAAAGCGGACGCGAACCCCGCCTTGGTATGTTAGACGTAAGACAATTTAGGAGTGCCAGTGTTGACTAAGTGTATCTTGTTGGGCGACATCGGTGCGACCAATGCTCGGTTCGCGCTCGCGAGTGAAGATAAGCTGGGTCCAGTTAGAAGTTTTGAAGTTGCGAGGTTCTCTGGTTTAGTTGACGCATTAGCTACTTTCATGAAGGAAGTCAGCGTTCCGGTTGCCCGCGCCTTGATCGCCGTTGCGGGCCCGATTGAGGATCAGCGTGCGGTGCTCACAAATTGCGCCTGGATCGTCGATGCCGATGAGCTCACTACATCTTTCGGATTGCAGGTACGGATCGTCAACGATTTCTATGCAGTCGCACTCTCCCTGCCAGCCCTTAGGTCGGCGGATTTAGCTGGGATTGGAGGCGGTGAGATCCAAAGTGGGGCGCCTAAGGCCGTCGTGGGCCCAGGCACCGGCCTCGGCGTCGCCTGTCTTGTCAATGACTCGACTGGGCCGGTGGTCATCACCAGCGAGGGCGGACACGCGACCTTGGCAGGTACTTCCGATCGAGAAGATAAAATAATTCAGTATTTGCGTCGCAGGTTCGGACATGTTTCTGCTGAGCGGGCAGTCTCGGGTAGCGGATTGGAAAACCTCTACCAAGCTATAGCGGCGATCGATGGTTTAACCGTTGAAACGCAAAGTGCCGCAGAAATAACGAACAGAGCCCTTCAACGTAATTGTGAAATAGCTCGCGAAGCGCTTCATGCCTTCTGCGCTTTCTTGGGCTCCTTTGCAGGAAACGCAGCTCTCACATTTGGAGCGAGAGGCGGCGTATATATCGCCGGCGGAATCTCACCGCAAATCCTAGATTTTCTTGCCCAGTCGGACTTTCGGAGTCGATTCGAATCTAAGGGCCGATTTCGCAGTTATCTCAAAGCCATACCGTCCTATGTAATCGTCCACCCTAACGCTGCCTTCCTTGGGCTGCATTCCCTGGATTGAGTTTGCATTCCTGACTTGTAATTGTTGTCAACGCCGACTCAGGTCGAGCAGTTTTACGTAGACACTCTCGTGTGCATTCCGGATTCAATATGGTTTAACTTTCTTCACCGGCCCCACACTGGGTGAGGTCATGACGAGGTGTGTAAGTTGGCAAAGATTCCTTCTGGAGTTGGTCCCAAACATTCGCAAGTCGTCGTCCTTGTTGGTGCCACAGGAGACCTGTCTCGACGACGACTGTTGCCCGGCCTTTTCCATCTGTCGAACGCTGGGTTTATTCCTGGTTGTCAAATTATTGGCGTTTCACTGGACGATATCGATTCCGACGGATTCCGCAAAATTGCACGCGAGGCTCTCGATCAATTCTCAAGTCGTAAAGTGAAGGAAGCGGACTGGGCCACCTTCGCCGCGACGCTGGACTACGTGCCTATGGGCAGTAGCGCATCCCTTCTCAAAGCGGCGGTAGAAAAGGCGGAACGGAAATTGGGAGGCGAGAGCCGCCGAGTGCATTATCTAAGCGTGCCGCCAAATGCCGCGTTGTCGGCGGTACATTTGTTGGCGGAAGCTGATCTCGTCGACCGTTCCCGGATCATTATGGAAAAGCCGTTCGGCACTGATCTTGAAAGCGCAGTGTCGCTGAATGCAAAGCTGCACGAGGTTTTCTCCGAGGATCAAATCTTCCGGATAGACCACTTCCTGGGGAAAGAACCGGCGCAAAACATACTCGCATTCCGCTTCGCCAATGGCTTGTTTGAGCCGATCTGGAACCGCAATTTCATCGACCACGTTCAGATTGACGTCCCGGAAACGATTGGGCTCGGCACCCGTGCTTCCTTTTACGAGGCGATTGGAGCGTATCGCGACATGGTGGTGACCCACCTATTCCAGATCCTTGCATTTATGGCGATGGAGCCGCCGACAGCGTTGGAACCGGCACCCATCAGTGAGGAAAAAAACAAGGTCTTCCGCAGTATGTTGCCGATCGACCCGAAGAACGTCGTCCGCGGGCAATACACGGGTTATCGGTCCGAGGCAGGCGTCGACCCGGAATCCGATACCGAGACCTTCATTGCTTTGAAATGCTCGATCGACAATTGGCGCTGGGCCGGTGTGCCGTTCTTCCTTCGCACGGGCAAGCGACTTGCGGAAAGCCAGCGCATCATTTCCATCGCCTTCCGGGAGCCACCGAAGAGTATGTTTCCCGCAGGGTCAGGTGTAGGTGCGCAGGGCCCGGATCATTTGACATTCGATCTGGCGGACGCTTCGAAGGTGTCGCTGTCCTTCTACGGCAAGCGTCCCGGACCGGGCATGCGGCTCGACAAGCTAAGCTTGCAGTTCGCCATGCACGAAACGGGCATGATCGGGGATGTGCTGGAGGCCTATGAGCGCCTAATTCTTGATGCGATGCGCGGCGACCACACCTTGTTTACGACGGCCGAAGGCATCGAGCGTCTGTGGGAGGTGTCGAAACCTCTCCTCGAAGCTCCGCCGGCGGTTCGACTTTATCCGCCCGGCGAATGGGGACCAAAATCGATCCATCAGCTTATTGCACCGCATGCATGGCGACTTCCCTTCGAACGAGCTTGGCGCAACCCCAATCCCGAGGGTGGCTGACCCAAATAAACCTCACCGTGCCCCCGGGAAGCGATCGAGCATCATAAGCGACGAGGCGTAATGCGTGACCCAAATTCGGTCTCATTTTGAATTTTGAATTGCTTTGTCCGGGGACCGAGGAACTAAAACGCAGCAAGTCATCATTTGGCGGGGGTGGGGATGTGGGTAGTCCTGTTGACCAGCTTAGTGCTGGGCGCGGCTTGCCGCGTGGCGCGGCTGAAAGTTTGGGCGCTTATTCCAATAACTTTCGTTTTTTCGACGATTATTGCAACGGGTGGTTTCTTATCCGGCCTCAAATGGGGCACGATTGCCCTGACGGTCTTTGCCGGTGCCACATTATTGCAGCTCTCCTATCTTGCTGATGGATTGTTTTTCGCAACTGCAAGATTGCGTCGTGTTCGCGCTCATTTGGCGATACGACGAGAGGAGCTACTTCGAGTAATGCAATCAGCAATCGGTCAAGAATTGCGAGATCACTTTCAGACGCCAACGGATCTACCGCAAAACATCCATTTGGTTTTGGCAGAATTGGAACTACAAAACGGCTAATAGTTAGATCCGTAGCTTCCTCCTAGCGGCGGGTTTCCGGGACAAAATCCCACATATAGTTATCACCGGCAGCGACCTCTGGTTAGGCGTCGGTGGCTGAGAGTTCGGTAACGCTCCCACCTGTCATACAGCGGTGAGCATAATGCCGGACTATCGCATCTACAAAATCGACAGCAATAGGATCGCGGGGCCTGCCGACGTCGTGACTTGCGACAACGATCAGCAAGCCATCAACAAGGCGAAGTAGTTGCTTGACGGCCACGACATCGAAGTGTGGCAACGCTCTCGCCTCGTCATCCGGCTCCAATCGACCGATAAGTAAGTGATCTGCACGAGATGCCGAGCGGCGCTGCGTCGCCGAATGGCTGGCCAAATTTCCAGTCTCCGGACGACAACATCAGTCCGTAAAACGTAAGACGGAGGTCGGCACACGACGTGCGCCTCTCGGAAACCAGAATTCCACGCCAAGTTGGGTTTTCCATGTTCGGCGTGATATGGCGAGGGTCGAGAGTTGAGACATCAAAATCTGAAATGATCGAATACGGCGGTAGAGGTTTGATCCCGAATACTTCGGCTTGAAGGATATTGATCGCATCCGCCTCAGTCCATGCGGTGACGCCATATCCCAGTGGTGAGTTGTCGTCGCCTTCAAACTTGAACCAAAAACGATGCAAAGCTATCGCCATAATGATCTATCTTATAGCGCAAAACCGGTGACGCCATTGGCTGGCGATCAGCCTGTTGTACCCAAGCCCCACTCCTGAGAAGGCGAGCCGATCTGGTCTGACTCGCTTATTGCCTCAGTCACGGCAACGCCGCACGGCTTACAGTAGAATGTCTGCGGGATCGGCGACTGCCCCTTTAAGAGCACCAGGGCGAACGTCATGGTCTGTCCGCAGCTTGGACATAGCGGAGGGGATATCGGCTTCATCTGTAATCACCCAGAGCCACCTGACCTATGGTCGCCCCGAGAGATGAAACGGTTCAAATGCCAAGGCCGCCTCTGTTAGCGGCCTCCTTCTTTGTTGTGATTGACGGCGCCTGCCCGGCTGCGTTCCGGCTCAAAGGAAAGGCCCCGCCCCACACAACGCTGCACCATGTGGAACGAGGCCAGGAGGAACGAGACACCTGTGCGAAAGGTGGCCCGCCATTTTGACGAAGCAATGCGCATGCCAGATGGCCACGTTGGGGGGTGAAAAAGCCCCCCGTCGCGTGTCTCGCAACCTCCGGCCGTTACCCGTCAGAGAGCGAAGACTTGCCGCCGCGGCTGGACCATTACGCCTCCCGTTGATGGCCGTTTGTCGCCATAGGTGGCCTAGTGGTCTTGGCCCTAGAAGGGCCACCTATCGCCTAACAGCTAACGGGTCATCTATGGCGCTGCGTGACACGTTTAGCGATCGGCTAATCGACCCAATCGGGACCGGAAAGTCTTGCGGGACACCTATGGCCTTGCCAATCGGTAAACGGCCGGCCGCTGCCCGGGACACCTATCGAAGTGGCTTCGTTCATGAGCTTCAGCCCAAGGACTGCCGAAGCCCAAGGCAACGTGACGCGCGAAGCGAGCCACGCGAATAATTCATGCACTGCAGCAAACAACAGGAGATGCTCGCGAACAGCATCGACACCATAAGTGCTGGATAGCCTGAACGCGTTGACCTGAGCGGCCGATTAGAGCTGTTCGATTACCTCGCCGTTAGTCGGCAGCTGGAACCGGAACACGGCACCTTTTGGTACGTTAGGTAAAGCCCGGAGTTGCCCGCCGTGCAACTCAATGATTCTTCGGCTAACGGCTAGCCCGATTCCCATGCCATCGGGCTTGGTCGTATAGAAGGCGTCAAAAAGGCGGTCAAGCGCAAGTCCCTCCAGCCCCGCACCCAAATCTTGTACTTCTACGAGCGCACCATTGGGTTCATCTTTCCTCGAAACCACCAACACCTTGCGCTGCGTCTGATCGATCCCTTTCATGGCTTCGATAGCGTTCATGATTAGATTGAGGATAACCTGCTGCAACTGGATCCGATCTCCCAGAACGAGTGGCAAATCATTCGATAGCTCAGTCCGCAGTAATACCCGATTTCGCTGGGCCTCGGCGCCGACCAGCGCGATGACCGCCAAAATTGCGTCGTTGATGTTCAACAAGTCCTTATGTAGGGGGGATTTCTTCATCATGGCTCGTAACCGGGTGACGACCTCTGCGGCTCGTATGCCGCTGTTGATCATGGCCTCGACCGAACTCCGCCCCTCACCAAGATTCGGTGGTTCTTGGGCCAGCCAGCGCAAACAGGCACTGCCTTGGGTCACCAATGCGCTGAGTGGCTGGTTGATTTCATGGGCTATTGCAGCGGTAAGTTCTCCGAGCGTCGTCACGCGAGCGACGTGCGCGAGGTCCGCTCGAGCCTGATGCATCTGTTCTTCGACACGTCTAGCCTCAGTGACATCCATCACCGCGCCAATGAATTCGAGCTGATCCGCTTGATCTCCGACTGCGCGAGCGGCAACATTGACATGTTTGATTGAACCATCAGGCATCAGCAATCGATATTCATACTCGAAATCCTTCCGGTCCCTGGATGCGCGGCCAAGGGTCGTTTGTACGAGAGCACGATCTTCCGGATGAACGCGTTCAAGAACCATGTCCAATGTGACGGCAAGCGACTGGTCGAATCCAAAAATTCTAAAGCTTTCCTTTGACCAAACGATCTCGCCAGTGGAAATCCTCCAGCCGAAGCTCCCTGTATGACTGAGCCTCTGAGCTTCCTCCAGATAGGCTTCGCTTCGCGTAAGTTCTCCGCTCAGTCTCGCCAACGACCTCAGGTCCGCCTGCAGCACGTCGCGGCACTGCAGCACGAATTTGCGATATAGTTCGCTGTAGGAATTCTCCTTTTTATCGAGGACGCAAATCGTGCCGAATATCTGGCCATCTGGCCAAGTGACCGGAAAGCCCAGATACGAAATCATCCCCAATTTGATATCAGGGTTCGATTTCCAAGCCTCATCGCGCAGAGCATCCGGGACCAACAGAGATTGGCGAGTTTTCATCACTGTCTCGCAATAGAGACCCGTATTGAGAGGGGCGAGTTCGTCCCTTTCATAGGGATTGCCGTTCGAACTCGCTCGATAGGAAAACCTTGATGTTTGGTGGTTCGACTTTCATGACCAAAGCCGAGGGCACGTGAACGATTTCAGCAATGATGTTGACGATCTCTTGCCATTTCTGAACGATTTCAAACGGTACTTGGACGAGTGCGGTTGACATACTCAGACCGGCCTCTCGAATTCCGTGAATGCCCCGGCTCGGGGTTCCCACAATGAATCCTGAACGAGTGTGACATTAGCGTTTTTCCGGCTTCACTAGAAGCCAGTTTCCAGGTGGCGACTGCTATCGACCTCAGGCGAGACCGCTTCCGGACATCAACGTTCGGCCCGCTAACCTCTTTCGACGAATGCGTTGTCCTGCACCCGGGACCAGCTCTCCTTGCGCCGCGGCGCGAATATCGCTGCTTTTTCATGCCCCCATATTCGGGAATCTTGTGTTCCCGGTCATATCGATCGACGGCCAAGGGCGTAGGGTGGCGATGCCGGAAACGGAGGTTGCCATGAACAAGATGATGCTGAAATTGCCGACCAGTTTCGGAGAAGCTGTGAAGCAGGTCTTTGTTGGTACTTCCGCGTTGTCTCTCCCGACCCGCGAAATGGGGGCGTCATCCTCCCCACATTACATCGGTCATGACCCCATTTGGGGGCAGTGCAATCGGCATCGGACGGCGGAAGTTTTTCGGCCTGCTCAAGACGGGTGCTCAATCTCCGCTATCATCAAAAAAACTTTTGAGGTTCATTTTGCGAAATACAGAAGACGGTGGCGAAGCGATCCTCGAAGCATTTCGTACACTCAAGGTCGACTACGTGATCTCATCGCCGGGATCGGAATGGCCCTCGCTATGGGAGGCACTCTCCCGCCAGAAAGCGACCAGCACACCCGGTCCAGCGTATCTTGATTGCGGCCATGAAACTCTCGCCGTTTCGATGGCGGCCGGCTACACCCAGGTCACGGGCAGGATGCAGGCCGTTCTGCTCCATGCCGGCGCCGGCCTTCTCCAGGGCAGCATGGCGATTTTCGGCGCTCGCCTCGCCGAGACGCCGATGCTCATCCTGTCTGGCAAGTCCCAGTCGTTCGGCGAAGGAGACGTCGATCCCGGCCCCCAGTGGTATCGCAGTTTGAATGTAGTCGGCGGGCCGCAGCGGCTTATCGACTGTGAGGAAGCACCCAGAAAACCAATCGTCGGCAGCTTGCCCGCCTGCTGCGCCTGCCCGGCGCGTGGCCACGCCACTGCCGCACCGCCTATTAGCGCGATGAACTGCCGTCGCTTCATGGGCCTTGTCCTCGGGCCGAGCATCCCACCCTAGCACATCACTGGGCGACGGGAGTGCGCAGTGCGTCCAACCAAGCCTTCACGTCCGCTTGGGGTCGTTAACTGCCGCGACGGCTCTAATTCTTGGTGTCCGCTTTACCCCCGAAAGCGGACGCGGCAGTCGCCAACCGACGCGTCCGTTATGGGCCAAAAGGCGACATCGGCCCCTACATGCGGCCAGTGGTTTAGTGTAGCCTTATTCGAGAGCTGCCAGCGGGACATGCCGACATTCCGTGAAATCAAAGGCAGCGGTTGTGCCTCCGGCGGGCGAGCGATCCGAATTTAATTCGACCTTGCTTCGGAAACCTTCTGCGATTGCGGAAGACACTCAAGCTCGTGGGCAATCCTATGAAACTTCCCCGTCGCAAATTCTTGCACTTGGCAGTGGGCGCTTCCGCGCTGCCGGCCGTCTCGCGGATCGCATGGGCGCAAGCCTATCCGAGCCGGCCGGTGAAAATCCTTGTCGGCTTTCCTGCTGGTGGGGCGGTCGACATCGTCGCGCGCCTGATCGGCGATTGGCTGTCGCAACGTCTTGGCGGCCAATTTTTTGTCGAGAACCGACCCGGCGCGGCAACCAACATCGCGACCGAAGATATGATCCGATCGCCTGCCGACGGCTACACGCTGCTTCTCACCAACCCGACCAACGCCATCAACGCAACATTTTACTCTCACCTTAACTACGACTTCGAGCGCGACAGCGATCCGGTCGCGGGCATCATGCGGGTGCCTAATGTGATGGTGGTGGGAACAGCGGTACCGGCTAACACGGTTCCCGAATTCATCGCTTACGCCAAGGCTAACCCCGGCAAAGTTTATTACGCATCGCCGGGCAATGGGACATCCCCACACATGTCAGCGGAGTTTTTCAAGTTGATGGCCCATGTCCAGTTGTTGAACATCACCTACCGGGGTATGGGCGGGGGCGCCTACGCCGACATGCTGAGCGGCCGAGTACAGGTCGCGTTCGATAATCTGCCGGGCTCGATCGGGTACATACGCGCCGGTCAATTCCGTGCTCTCGGGGTCACTACCGCTGTGCGTTCGGAAGCGCTGCCGGACGTGCCAACCATTTCCGAATTTCTTCCCGGCTATGAAGTGAGCGCCTTTTACGGGCTGAGCGCGCCAAAAGGTACGCCAACGGAGATCATTGAAAGCCTGAACAAAACGGTCAACGCTGCGCTCGTCGATCCTACGATGCGGAAGAAGCTCGCCGACCTCGGCGGCATGATGCTTGGTGGGCCTCCCGCCAAATTTGGCAAGTTTATCGCCACCGAAACAGACAAATGGACCAAGGTGATCCACGAAGCTAACATAGCGCTGATGGAGTAAGTGCGATCCGCTTACGGTCTGATATTCGATTGTTTCCGTTAGTCGAATGCCCGGGCGATGTCCGAAATGGGTCATCAAATGCCGCGACGGCGCTAATTATTGATGTCCGCTCTGCCTGCGAAAGGTGGACTCCGACGTGGGTCGACCGTCGGCGGATTTTACATGTCTGTTCCCCCTGTTATTCGGTGAGAGTTTCCCTGTTATGCCAAAATCGTTCCCTGTTAAATTTCACAGGGAATGTCGCCAAAAAGCCTCGCCGATGCTGGAATAGTTGATGCTCTCGTCGCCGCCTCGTCCTTGATTTGCGGATTTTCCCTGTATTTCTCCCTGTTAGCAGGGAATTTGATGCGGAGACTGGTCCGATACGGACTGCCGCCCCAGCCAACTCGACCGGCGAAATTTTGGCGCACGAAGGCGCCGAGTTTTGCGAGTGGAGACTTAACCATCCTCTCATGTGATTGCATGTTATCTTCCGGCTACTTCGCCTGAAGTAGACGTCGGGGGACCAACGAACATGAGGGCCATAGCAACGCTCGCAAGGGTGCTCCGCGCCGTCGTGCGCCGCCGCAGAGTGCAATTGGCGCTTTCGATCAGGGTAACGATTGCGGCGCTGGTAGCCCTTGCACTTGCGCAGCTCTTACAGCTTCCCCTGCCGCTATGGGCGGTGCTGACAGCCGTCATCGTGACCCAGATGAGCGTGGGGCGATCGCTGAAAGCGACTTTCGATTATCTGGTGGGAACATTGGGCGGCGCTGTCTATGGCGGAGCCATCGGCGTCCTCATTCCGCATTCGAGTGAAGGCGCGCTTTTAGCGATTCTTGCACTTGCCGTGGCTCCGCTCGCCCTCCTCGCGGCGATCAACCCCCGATTCTCCGTCGCACCGATCACCGCCATCATTGTGCTGCTGATACCCACTATGACCAATACCAGCCCGATTGCTTCTGCTCTTGATCGGGTGCTCGAAGTCGCGCTGGGCGGCGTCACAGGTTTGGTCGTTTCGTTTGTCCTATTGCCGGCAAACGCTCATCCCTTGGTCGCCAGGGCGGCCGCCCGTACACTCGATCAAATGGCGCGGGCTCTCGGCGATCTGCTCGCAGGGCTGACGCATGGCCTCGATATGGATGCGCTCCACCATATTCAGGATGGCATCGGCCAGGCTTTGGTGCAAATGAATGTGGTCGGCAGCGAGGCCGAGCACGAGCGGTCGGCGCGTCTCTCCGCGGGACCCGACACGGGGCCGCTGTTGCGCACATTGCTCAGGCTACGCCATGACCTCGTGATGATTGGAAGAGCAGCCAGCAGTCCGCTGCCTGAGCGCGTTAGGACGCGGCTTGAATCGCCGCTGCAGCAGGCCGGCGCCGCCTTGGCCGATTATTTGCGCGCGAGTGCGTTTGCGCTGCAGGCGGGCAGGCCGCCCCCGTCGCTCAATGCCCTCGAAACTGCTCTCGACGGCTACGCTGCCGGAATCGCTGCGCTCCGCCGCGACGGTCTCACACGAGGCCTTCCGGGCGACGAGGCGGAACGCTTCTTCGCATTCGGGTTCGCGCTTGAACAGATGCACAACAATCTCAAAGATCTCGAACGGTGCGTGGCTGAATGGGCTGGATCGCCTGAGGAAGCTGGGCGCAACAACAGTCAGTCCGAATAATCTTGGTTCTCAGCTCCCGTCGCAGCGGAGCTAAAGTGCCTCCGCCGTGTGTCGGCCGATCCAATGAATTCACTCGGATATCGGCTGATGCGTGTCGCGTTCCTTCGCGTAGCGCGCGAGCGCGAGGAAGCGGTAGATGCCGTGCACGAATTTGCTGTAGGGCAGCAGTAAGAAGAGCGCGAAGACCACGCCCAAATGCAGCGCCAGCAGCGTGCTCATGAAAGAAGTCTGGCGCAGCAACAGCAAGGCGAGGCCGGTCACGCCGGTCGCAAACAAAATGAAAATGAACGCGACGTCCATGCCGTAACTGCCGGGATCGAGCAGGACTGGATCGCGATGGCTCTTTGCGGTGAATAGCCCGATAGGGCCGATTACCAAGCCCAGTCCGCCGAGCGTTCCCAAAATCACGGGAAGGTCGTACCAGGCATAGGGCGCCTCGCGGCCAAGAAAATAATGATAACCCGTCGCGACAACGGTCGACGCAAAGCAGAGCGCGAAACCATAGAACGTCAGGTGATGGAATATTTTGCGGCGATCCTTCGGCTGGTCCTCGCTGCTGGCGCAGCCGCCTTCGCCGCCATCGAGATATTTCAAATGCGCGGCATCCTTGGTGGCTTGCCAGAGTAGCTGCGGCTCGCTCAGCGTTGCCACGGGCTCGCCAATATCGCGCCAAAACGCGACGGCGCCGATCGCGATTGAGACGCAGGCATAGAGGAACGCCGCGCCGAAAGTGAGAACCATGATGTTGTGCGGCATGAAGACATAGAACGCTCCGGGCTCGGAATAGATCGCCCGCAGCATGTCGGGATCGTAATAGATGAAGAATCCCGCGATGAAGAGGAGCGCGCCCAGTGCCGCAATGGTGCCGACCGCAACGCCGTTTCGCGCGAACAAGCCGGAGAGAAGGCGCGGCCAAGCGTAAGCCCGGTAGGATTCGATACGCACCTTGGCGAGCGCGCGCGGCACGTTGACCTCGAATTCGTGCGGCGGCGAGAACTGGCAGTCGAAATAGCAGGCGCCGCAGCCATGGCAGAGATTGGCCAGATAATTCAGGTCGCCGTCGTTAAAGACACGGCGCATCTCCATCGCCGGGAACACCGCGCAAAGCCCTTCGCAGTAGCGGCACGAATTGCACACGACCATCAGCCGGTCTGCTTCCGCGAGAACCGGCGAGGTGTGATGCGTCGTCGTGTGCATATTAGTTGCGGGCATTTTTCGCGGCCTCCCGTCCCGCAATTCGTCCAAACACGCTGCCGATTGTCATGCCGATGCCGGCGGCATAGCCCTTGCCGAGCACATTGCCGGCCATGACTTCTCCGGCTGCAAACATGTTGGCCGAAGGCGTGCCGTCTTTCATGAGCATGCGCGCTTCCTTGTTCACGCGCGTGCCGAGATAGGTGAAAGTAATGCCTGGCCGCACCGGGTAGCCGTAGAACGGCGGCTTCTCGATGCGCCGCGCCCAATGCGTTTTCGGCGGCGTCAGACCTTCGGTGCGGCAATCGTCGAGATCGGTGTGGTTGAAAGTGCCGGGCCGAACGGCCGCGTTGAAATCGGCAACGGTTTTTTCCAGCGCTGCGGGATTGAGCTCGAATTTTTGCGCCAGCTCGCCGATCGTCTCGGCCTGTATGGGCGGATAAAGCGACGGCATGAACAGACGCAACGACGAGGCATCGAAGATGATGTAGCCGATCTGGTCCGGCTGCGCCGCGACCAGCCGTCCCCAGATCGCATAACGTTTGGGCCAGACATCCTCGCCTTCGTCGTAGAAGCGCTTGGCCTCTTTGTTCACGACGATGCCGAAGACGACGCAGTCGAGCCGGGTGATGATGCCGCCGTCGTATTTCGGCGCACGGGCGTCGATGGCGACGGCGTGGCATTGCGTTGGGTCGCCGACGTCTTGAACGCCGTTATCGAGCAGTATTTTAAGGACCGAGCCGCGGTTGTAGCGCGTGCCGCGGATCAGAAAATTATCGGCGGCGTCGCCCCAATATTGCTTGAGCCATTCGATGTTCGATTCGAAGCCGCCGCAGGCCGCGACCAGCGTCGAGGCGCGCACGATTCTGCTCTCGCCGGCAAAGTCCACGGTGGCGGACAGGAACATGCCGTTCTGGATATCGAGTTTCGTCACCGGCGCGTCGTAATAGATCTCGATGCCGAGCCGCTCCGCCGTCTGATAGAGCGAATTGAGCATGGCGCGGCCGCCGCCAAGGAAGAACGAATTGGTGCGCCCGAGCGTCAACGTGCCGCCGAGCGAGGGCTGGAAGCGGACGCCTTGTTCGGCGATCCACGTCAGCATCTCCTTGGACTCATGGATCATGTGCCTGGCGAGAACTTCGTCGGTATTGCCGCCGGTGATGTGCAGAAGGTCGTCGAAATATTCCTCTTCGTAATACGGTCCGGTCAAAGTGTCGGTGGCGGCGTCGTGCGCGCAGCGCATGTTGCGGGTGTGCCGGGTATTGCCGCCGCGATAAAATTTCGGCGCCGCTTCGAGCACCAGAACCGATGCGCCCTCGCGGCGCGCGCTGATGGCAGCGCACAGCGCAGCGTTGCCGCCGCCCATCACGATCGTGTCGAATTTTTTGTTAGGGTCCATCGTGGCTTGCTTCATCTGCGGAGGCGCCGAATGAGGGGTCTGCGCCGCCCAATTCTGCACCGGGCCGCTCACATATTCCTAATCTTCTGCAGACCGAACCCTGGGAAGAGTCCTGGGAGAGTCTCGGGAAATCTTGGAAGATTTTTGCGAGGCCGACATCCTGGAAACGAACACGCGTGACGGTCTAGCGGAATGTCGACGATGGATCGAATTGCGTTATGGTCATCGGCCCGTGAAGCGGTGAGACGTGATTGCGTGTGTATCATGATGGGCTAAAGTGCCGCAAATGGGATAAGTATCAAATTTGGGACGATCCCGGTCTTAGGACTAAAATCGTATGCCGTCGACCACGCCGTTGGCCGCAGGCGATACGTGCACGAATGAATAAGGCGCGGCCGGAGCTTTGAGCGTGGCGACGAAGACAATCGGCAAGCGCATTCTGCGCATCGAGGATCCCGACCTCATTCGCGGCAAGGCCCGGTTCGTTGATGACATCCATGTCGAGGGCTTGTTGCATGCCGTGTTCGTGCGAAGCCCGCATGCGCATGCCAAGATCCTGTCCGTCGGCAAAGACGCGGCTCTTTCGGCGCCCGGTGTCTACGCAGTGCTCACGGCGGACGATATTGCGCATCACGTCACAACCGACCGGCTTGCGGTCGCCCTTCCGGACCGCACTTACAAACAGCAACGCGACCGGCCGATTCTGGCGAAACACGAAGTCGTTTACGTCGGCGAGCCCATCGCCATTGTCATCGCCGATACGCCCTACCTCGCCGAGGATGCCGCGACCCTGGTCGAGATCGATTACGAGCCGCTTCCCGCCGTCACCGACTGTCACGCGGCGCTGGAGCCGAATACGCCGCGCGCGCATGGCGACGCCAGCACCAATCTGCTGGCCGAGTTCTCCAGCGCCTATGGCGATGCTGACGCCGCATTCGCCACTGCCGCACACATCTTCAAAGGCGCGTTTGAGCAACACCGCGGCTGCGCGCATTCAATCGAGTGCCGCGGCGCCGTGGCCTATACGGACTACGAAGGCCGCCTGACGCTGTGGAGTTCGACGCAGACGCCGCTGGTCGGCGCGCGTCTGCTGGCGGAAATTCTCGGACGCGACCAGGCTTCGGTTCGTGTCGCGGCGCCGGATGTGGGCGGCGGCTTTGGCCCAAAGCTCGTCTTCTATCCCGAAGAAGCCGCGGTGGCGGTCGCCGCGATTGCGCTCAACAAGCCGGTCAAGTGGATCGAGGACCGCCGTGAGCATTTTGTCGCGACGACGCAAGAGCGCGATCAGTTCTGGAACGCCGAGATTGCTCTCGATGCGAATGGCAAGGTTCTCGCCGTGCGCGGTTCGCTGTTGCACGACCACGGCGCCTACACGGCGCGCGGGCTGACGGTGCCGCAAGGATCGGCCGCTTCGCTGACGCTCGCTTACATCGTTCCGGCCTATAGACTCGACGTCAAAGTGGTTCTCACCAACAAGGTCCCGGTCACGCCGATCCGCGGCGCTGGGCAGCCGCAGGGCGTCTTCGTCATGGAGCGCCTGCTCGATATTGCGGCAAGAGAAATGGGCCTCGATCGCGCCGAAATCCGTCGGCGCAATCTCGTTCCCGCCTCCGCCATGCCGTTCAAGAAGGGATTTGTGACGCGCGGCGGGATTCCGATCGAGCTTGATTCCGGCGATTACCCGGCGTGCCAGTCGGAAGCCTTGGAACGTTCGGCGTGGCAATCGTTCCCGCAGCGGCAGAAAGCGGCGCGCGATCAAGGGCGCTATATCGGCATCGGCATCGCAAATTACGTCGAAGGCACCGGCCGCGGACCTTTCGAGCAGGTTCATGTCCGGGTCGAGCCGTCGGGCCTGATCCATGTCGCGACCGGCGCGTCCGCCATGGGACAGGGCATCAAGACCATGCTGGCGCAAGTCGTTGCCGAGCAACTCGGCGGTGCGGTGGACCGGATCGTCGTTTCAACGGGCGACTCGGCGAAGGTCGCCTTGGGATTTGGCGGCTTCAACAGCCGCCAGACCGTGATGGCCGGATCGTCGGCGCATGTCGCCGCCGTCAAAGTACGCGAAAAGGTGCTCAAGATTGCGAGCCATCTTCTCGAAGCCAACGAAGCCGATCTCGACATCGCGGGAGATCAGGTCCACGTCAAAGGCGCCGACATGAAAGTGTCGATGGCGCGGGTCGCGAGGGAAATGATCGGGTCACCGGGCTTTCTGCTCCCGGGAAATATGGCGCCCGGCGTCGAAGCAAGCGAAGCCGTTGTCATCAACGCGATGACCTACGCCAACGGCTGCACGGTCGCCGAAGTCGAGGTCGATCCGGAAACCGCCGAAGTCAAAATCCTGCGCATCGTTTTCGTCCACGACGCCGGCAAGATCGTCAATCCGACCATGGTCGACGGGCAATTGATGGGCGCCCTGGCTCACGGCGTCGGCAACGCCCTCTATGAGTGGATGGGTTTCGGCAATGATGGCCAGCCGCTGACGACAAATCTTGCCGACTATCTCTTGGTCACGTCCACCGAAATGCCGCCCATGGACATTGCACATCGGGAATCGCCGACGCCGCTCAATCCGCTCGGCGTGAAGGGCGTGGGCGAGTCCGGCGTCATTCCGCTTCCGGCAGCAATCGCGTCGGCGGTCGAGGATGCGCTTTCGCCTTTCGCCGTGCGCATCCGGCAGATTCCGATCAGACCTGGCGCGCTGTTCGCGCAACTTGGTCGCCGGACATCATCTCAGGTTTGAGCCGTCGCGGCCCGCACGCGCCTTCTCGATCAAGTCCCACAGGCGCGGTGGCGTCAGCGGCAAGTCCGTGGGTTGAACGTTGAGCGAACTCAGTGCGGACGCGATCGCATTGGTGACGGCGCCGCCGACCGGAATGATGCCGCCTTCGCCGGCGCCCTTGGCGCCGAGCAGATTGTGTGGTGCCGGAAATTGCTCGAGCGTGACGGCTCTGATGTGCGGGTAGTCCGTCGCGAGCGGAATCTGGTAATCGGCAAGCGATCCGACCAGTAGCTGGCCGTCTGCGTCATAGATAAGATTTTCGCTGAACACGCTGCCGAAGCCTTGGACGGTGGCGCCGACGACCTGACCGTGAAGCGTCAACGGATTGATGGCGCGTCCCACATCGTCGACCACCACATAATCCAGCACCTGGACCGATCCGGTTTTGGGATCGACTGCGACATGCGCGGCCGCGGTGCCATAAGTGTAAGTCCGTTTGTCACTGCTGAATGTGCCTTCGCCGGTCAGCGTGCTTTTCGCGGCGGCGTCCGCGAGCGTCATGGAGCGGCCGTCACGCGCCCGCGCGACACCGCCCGAGACGGAGACGTCGTCGGCCGGAATAGAAAATTTTTGCGCGGCGGCATCGCGGAAGGATTTCAGCATGTCCTCGACCGCCAGCACGATGGCGGATCCGCCCATCACGGTGGCACGCGAGCCGTAGGAGCCAAATCCCTCCTTCAGATAATTCGTCGATCCGTGCAGCACGCGCACGTCGTCCATCGGAATTTCAAGCGCGTCCGCCGCGATCTGTGCCATGATGGTTTCGATGCCTTGGCCGATCGCGGACGACCCGACATATACATTGACCTTCCCATCGGCCGCGACTTCAACTCGCGCGCTTTCCCGCGGGCCGGATGCGCCGCCTTCGATGAAGCATCCGATCCCGATCCCGTGATAGCGGCCGTCGCGAAACGCTCCCGCGAGCGCTTTCTTTTGTTCCCAGCCGAATTCCTCCAGGCAGCGTTCGAAAGTCACGCGGTAGTCGCCGCTGTCGCATTCGGTATCGCCGAAGCCGTCATCGGGCGCTATGCCGACCAGGACATAAGGCATGTCCTGGTCGGTGAGCAGGTTGCGGCGCCGCATCTCCAAATGATCGACGCCCAATTCGCGCGCCGCAATGTCGAATATGCGTTCGCAGAAATAGCAGCCCTCGAAACGTCCGGGGCCGCGATAGGTGCCGGCCGGGGTCTTATTGGTGAGGACGCCGTGTCCGGTGAAATCGAGATGCGGAATCCGGTAGGGCGCGGCGGTGAATTGAATGACGTTGCGCACCGGCGTCATTCCATTGGGGCGGACATAGGCGCCGATGTCGACATGCACGGTCCCGCGCATCGCGACGACAGTGCCGTCGGTGCGGCACGCGATCGCGATATCGGCATCCATTTGCCGGGCGTGGCCGATCGCCGTGAAGTGCTCCCGCCGGTCCTCGATCCATTTTATCGGATGGCCGAACTTCCGCGCCGCGAAGGCGACAAGAAAATCCTCCGGATAGAATTCGCCGCGCGCACCGAAGCCGCCGCCGACATCGAGCTCGATATAGTCGACGGAGGTTTCCGGCAGACCCATCATTCCGGCGAGCACGCGGCGATTGAAGAACGGGAGCTTCGCCGCGCCGCAGACGGTGAGGCGATTGTCGTCGGCGTGCCATTCCGCCAGCAGTCCGCGCGTTTCCATGGGCAGGGCGGTGTGGCGCTGCACGCTAAAGCGCTCGCGGCGGGTATAAGGGGCCACGGCGAAAGCCGCGCTGGCGTCGCCGCATTGCGCGGTGAATGTCGAGGCGATGTTGGTCGTGGCTCCCGGGAACAGCAGCGGCGTGCCGGCCGCCGATGTTTGCCAATCCACGCACGGCGGCAACGCGTCGATCTCGACCGCGACTTCTTGCGCCGCGTCTTCGGCGAGCTCAGCGCCGTCCGCGAGCACGACTGCGACCGGCTCGCCGACATAGCGCACGTATTCAGAAGCGATGATCGGCTGAGCAAACGGTGCGATCGTCGGATTCTTGCGGCGGAACGGAATCGTCGGAACCGGCTTGGATATATCTGCCGCCGTGATGATGGCACGGACCCCGGGCATTTCCAGCGCCGCCGTCACGTCGATCTTGACGATCCGTCCGAATGCGACGGGACTGCGCACGATGACCGCGTGCCACTGTCCGTCTCGCTTGATGTCGCCGATATATTGCCCCCGGCCGCGAAGAAAGCGCAGGTCCTCCACGCGCTCGATCGGCCGTCCGATATAGGTGTTGACGGATCTCATCCGGCCTTCGGTCCTTGCTTTTTGGCGTAGTGCTCGCGCGCCTCGAGTGCTGCCTCGATGATCGGAATGTATCCCGTGCATCGGCAAAGATTTCCCGACAGCACGTCGCGGATCCGCTCTTCGTCCGCTTCCGGTTCATCGGTCAGGAGCGCGTGCAATGTTGTTAACATGCCCGAGGTGCAGAAGCCGCACTGCAGCGCATGGTGCTTGCGGAAGGCCTGCTGCAGCGGCGACAATTCATCGCCGTCGGCAAGGCCCTCGACCGTCACAATGGAGGCACCGTCCGCCTGGACCGCGAGCAGAAGACAGGATCGCACCGCCTGGCCGTCGACAATCACGGTACAGGCGCCGCACACACCGTGCTCGCATCCGGTATGCGTGCCGGTGAGACCGAGATGATCGCGCAAGCAATCGCACAGCGTCGTGCGCGGCGCGACCTCGGCTTCGACGGGCTCGCGGTTGACCTCGAAGCGTAGCTTCATGACGACGTCCTGGTGAAGTTTCCTCAGCGCGGCAGCAGATGTCCGAACTTGGCGCGGACATCGCGTTCGAGCTCTTCGCTCGCCCGGGCGACGATGGGGAAGGTCGCGCGCCGGCCGAACGGCTTGCAGGCGTCGATCACGACGCGCGCATTGCGCGGGTCGGTTTCGGAATAGGCCATGGGATCGAGCGCCGAGCTCCAGCAGCCGCGCAGGATTTCCATGCCTTCGCGCGGATCGCAGCGCGTGCACATTGCCCACACGACTTTGTCCATGTCCGCGGGATCGATGTCATCGTCCACGACCACGACAAAGCGATTGACGTAAGCGCCGGCATGACACTGCGATGCGATCAGTCCGGCTTGCTTAGCGTGGCCGGCATATTGCTGCTTGATCGCGACCGTGAGCCACAAGCGGCTGCCGCCGGCGGCGTGCGACCAGACGCCTTTCACTTCGGGAACGCCGGCTGCTTCAAGCTGGTTCCACACCGCGCCTGAACGGTACGAGCCGCGGTAGAAGGAATCGTCGTCCGGCGGAATGCCCGGAATGGCGCCGAGCAAGATCGGCTCGTTGCGCATCATCATGGTTTCGATGCGAATAGCAGGTTCCTTCTTCAAGCCGCCAGCGTAATAGCCGGTCCACTCGCCGAGCGGGCCTTCATCGATCTTGTCGTTGGGATGAATGAAACCCTCGAACGCGATTTCGGCATGCGCCGGGATCGGCAATCCGGTCTTCGGGCCGCTGATGATCTCGACCGGTTCGCCGAGCAGGCCGCCGGCGGCGTCATATTCATTCTTCCCGTAAGGAATCTCGAGGCCGGCGATCATGAACAAAGCCGGATGCATGCCGCACACGACAGCCACGGGGCAGGGCAGGCCACGCTCGTGATATTTCCGTTGGATCATGTCACCGTGCTTGCCCTTCGAGCACATGACGGTGGCGAGGCGTTTGTCGTGCGCCTGGACGCGATAGGCGCCGTAATTGATCCAGCCGGTGTCGGGATCGCGCATGATCACCATGTCGCCGGTGCCGATGTAATAGCCGCCGTCGTGCTCATGCCATTTCGGCACCGGGATCTTGAACAGATCGATGTCGTCGCCGGTGAAGACGTTGTCCAGCAGCGCGCCAGATTTTACTTCGACCGGCGGAATCATCTTGGCTTGCTTCATGTAGCGGCGCCAATACTGCACGAGCTCGATCTCGCTGCCGTTTCCGGGATTTCCCAAAGTGAGATTGATCCGCCGGATGGAGGTGAGCAAATTGGCGAGGACGCGATAGCCTTTGGGATAGCCCGGGATGTCGTCGAACAGGACCGCCGGATTGCCGATCTTGCGCTGATGGATATCGACGATGCCGCCGATCTCGCGTTCGCGGTCGGCCCCTGCGATGTGCTGGATTTCACCCGCCGCATCCATCTCGCTGAGCCAGGATCGCAAGTCCTGCTTGGAAACGTTGCTGGCCGCGTGAGCCGGTTTCACCATCGTATTCATGTTCTGCCTCGGTCGTTCGAATTTCGATCCGATCATGGCACCGGACGTGCCCGATGTCTCCTTAAGGAAGCTTGCTGGCGATCGCGCCTTTTGGACTCCGCCTAAGGCGCCGGCTTCTGCGCTCTCAGCCGGCCTGCCGCATCCAGCGCCGCGGCGACGATGTTCTGATAGCCGGTGCAGCGGCACAGATTTCCCGAGATCGCGATCCGTACTTCTTCCTCGGTCGGACTTGGATTGTCACGCAACAGCTCCAGCAGCGTGGTCAGGATTCCCGGCGTACAGAAGCCGCATTGCAGGCCGTGATTGTCGCGGAAGGCCTCCTGCAGCGGGTGCAGCGTTTTATCGTTCGGTGCGATGCCTTCGATGGTGAGGATGTCATGGCCGTCGGCCTGGACCGCGAGCATGAGACAAGACCGCGCAGAATAGCCGTCGAATAGAATCGTGCATGCGCCGCAGACGCCGTGCTCGCAACCGAGATGGGTCCCGGTGAGCTTAAGCTGATGCCGCAGAAAGTCGGCCAGCGTCACGCGTACCGGAACGGTTTCGTCGTATGTCTTATTGTTGACCGTGACCGAGATTTTCCGCGTTTCGCTCACGACCCCGCCTCTCCGGTGAGACGCTTGTGCGCCTTAAGGAGCGCGCGGCGCGGCAGGACGGTTGCCAGCTGCTGGCGATAGGATGCTGGCGCGTGAATGTCATCTACCGCGTCCAAGCTGCGCAGCGTCTCGCAGATTTCGGCCAATCGCTTTTCTTCGACTTTTTCACCGATCAGCGCGTATTCGACCTCGCGACAGCGCACCGGCGCCGGACCGATACCACCGAGTGTAATGGAGGCGCGGGTAATCTTGCCGTTTGCATCCTCCGCGATGAGGGCCGCCGCCGAGACAATGGCAAAATCGCCGTGGCGCCGGGCGAATTCGACGAAGGCATAGCCGTGATCGGCCGGCCAGCAGGGCAAGGTGACCGCGGTGAGCATTTCATCGAGCTCGATCGCCGGCGTCATATAGGCGACGGGAAAATTCGCGAAGTCGATTCTCCGCGCACCGTTCTTGCCTGCAACCGACACGGTGGCGTCGAGCGCGGCGGCAACCGACACGAGTTCCGCGGACGGATCCAGATGACATAGCGAACCGCCAATAGTGCCGCGATTTCGCGTCTGGCGGTGGCCAACGTGCGTGATCGCTTCATGCATGAGCGGGCATTTTCGTTTCACGATGTCGGAGAATTCGATGTTGCGCTGACGCGTCATCGCGCCGATTTCGAGCGTATCGCCGCGTTCCCGGATGTAGCTCAAGCCCTCGACGCGGTTGAGATCAATTACATGATCCGGCAGCACGAAGCGCATATTGAGCATCGGCATCAGCGATTGCCCCCCGGCGAGCAATTTCGCGTTCTCCAAGCCGGACAGCAGGCCGACCGCCTCCGCCGTGGTCCGAGGATCGTGGTACGAAAAATTGGGGGGCTTCATGCTGCGATGCGCCGAACGTAGTCTCATCGATTGTCCGCTGAATCTACAATGTAACATTAAGTGTACCAAGCGCTCCTTGGCTGCTAGATCGAGCCCATGAAGCCTGCACCGTTTTCCTATCACGCGCCGACGAAGCTGCAGGATGCCCTGAAGCTGCTCGCAGCTTTGGCGCCGCACGACGGACGCATTTTGGCGGGCGGCCAAACGCTGGTTCCGGCGATGGCATTTCGGATGGCGCGGCCGGCGCATCTGATCGACATCAACGGCATCGGCGAGCTCGAAGGCGTCAGCATCGACGGCGATCGCCTGCGGATCGGCGCCTGCACGCGCCACGCCTATTTTGAGTCGGACGAGATTCCCGGACGCCTTGGCGCATTGTTGCGCAAGGTCGTTCGTTTCATCGCGCACTATCCGATCCGGCAACGCGGCACTTATTGCGGCAGTGTTGCCAATTCCGACCCGTCGTCCGAATGGTGCTGTGTGACCGCGGCGCTCGATGGTATCGTCATTGCGCAGAGTGAGCGCGGGTCGCGCCGGATCGCGGCGAAGGACTTCTACAAAGCTGTGATGACAACGGATATCAAAGAAGACGAACTGATAACCGCGGTCGAATTACCGCTTCTTGCCGACGATACGCGCACGAGTTTTTGCGAATTCAGCCGCCGCGCCGGCGACTTCGCGATCGCCATGGCGCTCGTCACGTATCGGTTGGAAGCCGGCCGCATCGCCGATGTGCGTATTGGGCTTGGCGGAGCCGAGGCGACGCCGCGCCGCATCGCCGATGCGGAAATTCTGCTCAACGGCAAAGTGCCGGAAGCGGCGGCCTTCGCGGCGGCGGCCACCGCCGCGGCCGCCGCGATCGAACCCATCGACGATAACAACAATCCAACGGACTATCGCCGCGCTCTGGTCCGGACACTCGTCGATCGCGCCCTTGCGAGCGCATCGTGATGGATAAGGTCGACATCGTGCTCGACATCAACGGCGCCGTGCATGAAGCGACCGTCGAGCCGCGCCGCATATTGGCCGACGTCATCCGCGACGATTGCGGCCTGACCGGCACGCATATCGGCTGCGAGCATGGCGTTTGCGGCGCCTGCACCGTGCTGGTCGACGGTGTGCCGGTCCGGTCGTGTTTGATGTTCGCCGTGCAAGCGAACCGAAAGAAGATCAGGACGGTGGAAGGCTTGCAGCGCGGCGCGGCGCTGCACCCGCTACAGGAGGCCTTTATCGAGCATCACGCCCTGCAATGCGGATTTTGCACGCCCGGCTTTCTGATGCTGGCCGCGGGACTCCTCGAGCAAAAGCCGAAAGTGGGCGAAGAGGAACTGCTCGATGTCCTGTCCGCCAATCTGTGCCGTTGCACCGGATACGAAAACATCCTCAAAGCCGTCAAAGCCGCGGCGGCACGGATGAGCGTGGGCAAATGAAAGAACGCGTTAGGGACAGCAAAAAAACCGGCATCGGCGTTTCGGTGGCGCGGCTCGAGGACAGGCCGCTCGTCACCGGACGCGGTCAATTTGCCGCCGACATATCTTTCCCGCGCCAGCTACACATGCGCGTCGTGCGCTCGGCAAATGCCCACGGCATCTTGAAGGGCGTGGATACCGCGGCGGCGAAAGCGGTCCGTGGCGTTGTCGCGGTCTGGACCGCGCGCGACATTAAAGATCTGCCGCCGATCGATTTCCGCGAGGGGCCGATCGAGAAGCTGGCGCCGTTCCGTCAGCCGGTGCTGGCGCGCGATCATGTCCGTTATGTCGGCGAGCCGGTGGCGGCAATATTCGCGACCGATCCGTATATCGCGGAGGACGCCGCCGATCTCGTCACGGTCGAAGTCGAGGAGCTCCCGGTCGTTATGGATGCGGCGGCGCCCGTCGCTGATTTCGCCGATGGTCTGACGACCGAACCGACGATATGCCGCCAGGGCTATGGCGACGTCGATGCCGTTTTCCGCAATGCCGCCCACGTGGTCGAAATCGACGTGGAGATCGGCCGCCATTCCGGCGTGCCGCTGGAAACGCGGGGCGCCATCGGCCGTTACGACGCGGCGCGCGATGTTCTCGAACTTCACGGCGCAGCCAAGGTGCCGCATAGGAATAGAGAATCGCTGGCGCGGATGTTTGGCCGCAGTACCGCTGCCGTTCATTGCTATGAGGGCCAGGTCGGCGGCGGCTTCGGCGTCCGCGGCGAAATCTATCCGGAAGACATTCTGGTTCTGGTCGCGGCAATGCGCTTGGGCCGCCCGGTGAAATGGCTGGAAGATCGCCGCGAACACATGATTGCGGCCAATCACTCTCGCCAGCAGCGGCATATCATTCGCGCGGCGGTGGACGCCGAGGGGCGTCTGTTAGGCATCGACGATCGGTTTTTCCACGATCAAGGCGCGTATATCCGCACCCACGGTACGCGTGTCGCCGAGACGGCGTCCGGCATCCTGCCGGGGCCCTATCGGCTGCCGAACTACCGCGTCCAATGCCATTTCCGGCTCACCAACAAGACGCCGGCCGCCACCTATCGCGCGCCGGGCCGCTATGAGACCAATTTCGTACGCGAGCGTCTGATGGACGCGATCGCAAAAAAGCTCGGCCTGCCGCGCATCGAGGTTCGGCGGCGAAATCTGCTGCAGGCGGCAGACATGCCGCATGAGCGTCCTCTCACCGCGCTGGGTGACGAGGTCGTGCTGGATTCCGGCGACTATCCCGGTTTGCTCGACAAGGCTTTGGCGCGCTGCGGGTGGGACAAGTTGCAGCTTGAAGTCAAAGCGCGCCGTAAGAAAGGTGAGCTGATCGGGCTCGGCCTTGCCATGTATGTGGAGAAGAGTGGGCTCGGTCCGACCGACGGCGTGCATATTCACGTGCACGACAGCGGCGACGTCGAAGTTATCACCGGCGGCGCTTCGGTCGGGCAGGGTTTCGAGACCGCCATCGCCCAGGTTTGCGCAGAGAAGCTCGGCGTCGATTATCGGCGGGTGCGTGTCGTTCACGGCCAGACTGATCGCATCGAATATGGCATCGGCGCGCATGCGACCCGCGCCACGGTCATGACTGGCAATGCCACGGCAATCGCCGCGGAGAAAGTCCGCGCCAAGGCGTTGGATATGGCGTCGCAATTGGTTCAGACCGATCCGAGCCGTCTCTCCATTGTCGACGGCCATGTTGTGCGGTTGCAATCGCCGGACGAATCTCTGATGACGCTTGGCGAGATCGCGAGCCATCTGCGGCCGACGTCAAAGACGCGCGGCGACCGCGAACCGGGCCTTGCCGCGGACGGCTGGTTCACCACGTCGCATATGACTTACCCTTATGGCGTGCAGATTGCTCTGGTGACGATCGATCGCGGCACCGGCGGCGTGAATATCGAAAAGATGCTGATTGCGTTCGACATCGGCCGCGCCATCAATCCGGTTCTGGTGCGGGGCCAGATCGTCGGCGGCTTCGCCCAGGGGCTTGGCGGAGCGATGTTCGAAGAATTCCAGTACGACGAACGCGGCCAGCCGTTGTCGGTGACCTTCGCCGACTACCTCATACCGACAGCGCATGAGGTCCCGAAGGTCGACGTTCTGATCACCGAGGATGCGCCGAGCGCGACCAATCCCCTTGGGATCAAAGGCGCGGGCGAGGGCGGCATTGCCGGCGTCGGCGCCGCAATTGCCTCGGCGGTCGATGACGCGCTCGGCGATATCGCAACCATAAGGTCACTACCGATCAAGCCGCAATGGCTGAAAGCCGCGATCGACGCTTATCGTCCCGGCGCAGCTTCCGCTTAGTCGAGCAATTCGCGCCGTGCGCCGCGAGCACAGCACAAGTGAAGCGACGGCTGTTAGACGCCAGACGATGCCGCCACCAGCGGATCCATCTCCAAATCATCATCGCGCACTGCGCCGATCAGTTCAGAGACTTTCTTGATGCCGCGCTCGTCGCACCAGGCTTCCAGGTCGTCGATGATCGTAATCAGCGCGGTTGGATTGCGGAATCCGGCGTAACCGATGCCGACAGCGCTCGCGCCGGCGAGCATATATTCGACAACATCCTCGGCTTTGGTGACCCCGCCGATACCGATAATCGGCACTTTGACGGCCTTGGCAACCTGATAGACCATGCGCAGAATGATAGGCTTCAGGGCCGGGGAAACCAGGCCGCCGAATTTGTTGCCGAGCGCCGGGCGGAAGTTGTCGGTTCTGATCTTCAGCGACAGAAACGTATTGGCGATGACAAGCGCGTCGGCGCCCGCGGTCTCGGCAGCCTGCGCGATCGAGACGATGTCGCCGGCATTAGGCGACAGCTTCACCCACAGCGGCTTGTTGGTCTTGGCCCGAATCGCCTTGATGCAGTCCCGCGTATAGTCCTCGTGCATCGCGAAATTGCCGCCGGTCGGATTGCGGGTTGGGCACGAGATATTGGCTTCGATGACGTCCACATCCGGCACGCTTAATTCTTCGGCGAGCGCGGCAAAATCCTCGATACTTTCCGAAGACACGCTGGCGATGAGCGGCGGTTTAAACCGCGCATATTCCGGAACGATATGTTCGACGAAATATTCGATGCCTTTGCCCGGCAGCCCGATCGATTGAATGATGCCGCCCTCGGTCTCCGCCATGCGCGGCGTCGGATTTCCCAAGCGCGGCTCGCGGCAGATGGTCTTTGCCACCAACCCGCCGAGACGATTGAGATCGATGACGTCGTTATATTCCCAGGAAAACGCGCCGGAGGCGGGCGTCACCGGATTTTGCAGCGTGATGTCGCCGATCTTTACCGAGAGATCTACCATCCCACGGCCTCCTGCATATTGAACACCGGGCCGTCGCGGCAGACGCGCCGCAGAACGCGTACGCCGTCGACTTCGAATGTACGCATGCACACGTAGCAAGCGCCGAAGCCGCACACCATGATCTGTTCCACGGCGACCTGGCCGGGAATGTTATGCTTTTTGCCGAGCCGTTGCATAAGCTTCAACAGGCGATTGGAGCCGCAGGTAAAAAAGGCGTCGGCCTTGTTCTGCGCAATAAGGTCCTCGATGATCTTTTCGACATTTTCGACGGCGCTGCTGTTGTCGGTATCGACCACCGCCACGGTCCTGGCGCCAAGGCCTTCAAACGGATCCTTCGACATTACGACTTTGGAATTGCGGGCGCTCAGGATGGCGGTGACGCCAACGCCGTTCTCGGCGGCGAGCTGAGACAATGGCGCGAGCGTTGCTAGGCCGACGCCGCGGCCGAGAACGACAATGCTTTTCCAATCGGGTTGAAGCTTGAATCCGACGCCGAGGGGGCCGGTGATATTGAAGTCGTCGCCTGGACGCAGCGTCCCCATGCCTTGGGTGCCGCGGCCCTCGATCTTATAGAGAAATTCGATCTGACCTGCGTCTTTGTTCACCCGGTAGACGCTCATCGGGCGGCGCATCCACACTTCTGCGCCATCGGGGGAGGGACACAACAGATGAAACATCTGCCCCGCATAGGCTTTGAGCGCGTGCTCATGCACCTTCATCACGAGGTGCTTGTATTCGTCGTTCACGAAATCGTTGGACGCGATCGTGGCGAGGAACTCGCCGGCCAGGCGTTGCGGATAACTGTCCTTGTCGCCAACGCGAAGGGCCGAATTTGTGTATTTCCCTTTTGGCGCGGTCGACATGGCGTCTCGGCTTAACCGTGATCCGCGAGCAGCGGTGCTCCCACGGGCTCTACATAGGGCTGTGCAGCTAATGTGTCAATTTTGGTATGGTACGTTGTTCACGGTTCGGCGCGGTGCTCAGTGCGGTAATTCAGGCGCCGAGGCACTGTTCCGGCCGTATAATAAAGTGAGATTTATGCGATTATTTTCGTATCCTACAGCGAATTCGGGGGCGTCGGACCAGTGAAAAAGCCGCAACTCGAAGAGCGCCGCTCGGTTCTCTCGATAGGGGATTCTGAGGCGGTCTTGAGCGTTATGTTCCAAAAATGCGACAATCCTCTTCTGATCGGAATCGTACCCCTTCATCTGCCAATCCTCCGCCGGAGGAACCAGCCCGACGACGAGGCCACCCTGGCCAGGCCTGAGATTGGCCTCGGTGGGCGTGACCCAGAAATTCACACTGATCGCTGCGTCGTCGGCATGAACGTCGATTGCCGAGGCGGTTTGAAGTCCCTTGAACGCCCAGGCTTGGGTGAGGGGATGTTCGCCCAATACGTCGCGAAAGGTGCTGCGAATTTCGTCGGCGATCTGCAGGATCAGCGGGCAGGCGAGGCCGTCCTCCAAATAAGACGCGACGAAACCGCCGATATGGCTGAAGTCGTGCCAGATCGTGCTTTCGAGCAAATAGGATTTCAGCCGCTGCAGCGCTTGCGGTGTGAGGAGATCGTCGAAATAAATCGCTCCGGCCCGGCTTTCGCGGAAGCCGTGCATGAGGACGCCGAGATCGGACCGCTCGCTTACCGCGCGCCCGGCAACTTCCGGCGCGCCGCGAATATTGATGGGCGTGTTGTAGTCGCCGCCGAGCCTCTCGATCTGCCGATCCGACAGTTTCTCCATCTGCTCCGAGACGTCCTGCGCCGTCGCTTCGTAAGCGCGCGCCAGCGAGGTGAATCGTTGCGCATCCCGCGTGCGTTTGGCCAGAAAGTGAAACTGCTCGGCGTCGTGCAGGAGCTTGGCGCGCGTGGTGTGCGTCAGCGATTTTGCCGCCAGATCCGAACGATCCTCGCCGCGCCTGAGCTCGTAAGTGCGGGCAAAATGATCAAGCGCGCGGCCTCTGTCGCCCTCCGCAAGCCACAGGAAGCCCAAGGCGCGGTGCGCGCCGTAATGTTCGGGCTGCAGCGCGCAAGTGCGACTAAAACCCCCGATGGCTGGTTTTGATCGGCCAAGCGCAAGAAGCGCAAGGGCGCGATTGTAATGGGCTGAAACGTAGCGAGGCCGGCGGTTGATGAGGTCGTCGAATAATGCGATCGCGGCTTGTGGCTTGCCTTGCGCGGCAACGATGACGCCGAGATTGTGGGTGATGGCTGGGTCCGCCGCCGCGAGCGCCAAGGCGCTTTGATACGCGGCTTCGGCATCCCCGAGCCGGCCGGCTTGATAGTGCGCGGCAGCCGCGGTGAGCAGATTGTTCAACTCGACCTTGGGCCGCCCGGCCGACGTGCTTTCTAAACCTGATTCAGACGTCATGGCTCGTCGTCGCTCGTTTCGTTTCTTGTCAGTCTCCAACCGGAATAGGTCCCAATATTCGTACGCGGTGTCACGCGCCTCGGATGATCTGTAGTAATTTGTTATTACTTATAAAAATGGCAGATAGTCTGAAATTACGCAGTCTACTAAATGTCTTATGTAATAAAAAAGAACGATTGCATTGATTTTTGAACAAGTGCTGGCTAGCGTCAAGCCCGGCCGAAACCTTAAGGCTGTCCGCGGCCGAGCCCGAATGCCGCGCTTAGCCCAGGTTCGACGGCGGGGTGTGTGGACATGGAATTCGACAATTCTTTCGAGATCCCTTTGTCGCCGGATCAGGCCTGGCCGGTCTTGATGGATGTCGCGCGCATCGCGCGGTGCATGCCCGGCGCCGAACTGACCGAAATCACCGACGCGCAGAACTACAAAGGAAAAATCTCGGTGCGGCTTGGTCCGGTGTCGCTTTCCTTCGCCGGACGGATTGCGCTCGACGAAATCGACACCGCCAACCACAGCGCGCGCGTCAAAGCACAAGGCAGTGACGCGAAAGGTCGCGGCGCGGCCAATGCCATGGCCACTTTCAAAGTGGAGCCGAAGGATGCCGGATCGGTCGTGCTGATCCATACCGATCTCATGCTGTCCGGCGCGGTCGCGCAATATGGCCGCGGCGTCGGCATGATCCAGGCGACCGCGGCGGAAGTTATCAGGCAATTCGCCGACAATCTCCGGGCGCAGCTCGCGCAGCAGGCGCCGCCTAGTTCGGCCGCGGTCTCCACGCAGATGAGCGCGGTAGGAGCCGGCGCGCCGCCAAAGCCGGCCGCCGCCGAACCGATTTCCGGCTTTTCTCTGATGCTGCGTGTCATCCTGCAGCAGATCGCAGCCCTGTTCGGACGGCGGTGGAGTTCGTAAAGCGCGTTTGCGCGCGCCGCGCAAATCCGCCTTCACCAAATCGAATACGAAAAGTGGAAGAAGGTCATTGGCGACGGCCACATCGCGTCGGAATAACAAAGTACCGAGAGCCTCTATGGCATCTACAACTCCTCCTTTCCGTTACGACGAGATCGGCGATCGGCTTCGCGCGTTTCGCCTCGGCTCCGGATTGAGCGCGGACGAGATCGCGCGCCGCCTCGGCATTTCGCGCACGGCGCTTTATCGCTTTGAAAAAGGCGAGCTGGCGAAGATTGAAACGCTCGAGCGGCTCGCCGAGATGCTCAATGTTTCGATCCCAACGCTCCTTGGCGTCGGCATTGAATACGTTCCCTCGGCCGTCGTCTATTTCGAGCGCATGCGGCAAATCGAAGAAACCGCGGACCACATATCGGTCCTTGCCGGGCCGATTTCGTCGCTTTTGGCCTCCGACAAATTTGAAGGAATCCTGGAGCAGGTCCTCAACGAGAGCCTTATCGGCAGCGGCTGGGGTAGCGATCGCGCGCTGTCGGATATCCCGAAAATCATCGCCACCCTGCACGAGCGGAAGGAGATGTTTCGGCGCCGGCGGCCCGGCATCGTCAATTTGATCTCGGCAAATGAAATAAAGCGCTTTCTTCGCGACGGCTTTGTGGGAACGGCAAAGCTCGCTGCGGAGGTGGCGCGCGAAAGGCAGTTACTGGCGCGAGCCGAGGTCGAATATTTTGCCAAGATCATCGAAGAGCAGCCAATCGGGACGCAGATCGGCATAGTGACCGATACGCTGCCGCATTCAAGCTTCCACATCTACCGGCAGCCGGACCGATCCGTTCTGGTTCTGAGTCCGTTCCGTCTTGGTGAGCAGCCGAATATACAAGCCGGTGTGGCGATGATCACGTCGGCTCCCGAGGCGCTCTCGCTGCATCAAAACCTGGTCGAGGATGTCTGGCGGCGCGCTCTCAAGGGAAATGCAGCTACCAACTACCTCAGCGCTTTGTTGAAGAACGGTTGAGGGTTGGGAGGTCGTAGAAGTTTCAATAAACATCGAAGGACCTTCGGAACCAAACGCGCTCCCGGCATCGCGCGGCCTTGGCAGTTCTGTCGTGACTGCGTCGCGGTAGTGATCTATGCTCGAAGCTGCAGTTGCACGTGTGGCCGGAGCGAGCACCTGTCCAACACGACAGAAACCTCCAGTTCCTTCGACGTCGGGTCCGGACTTGCGCTGTCGCGCGCCAAAATCCCGATCATCATCGTTGGCGTTAGGCCGATTTCAGATTGCTGCATGAATCAGTCCAGCCCATGAGCGTGAATTAGCTCTCGGCATCGCAGCGGCAACGGAGTTGATCGCATGGATCGGGACCCGATACTGATCGATCTTGCACTTCAGGGCGGCGGCTCACACGGGGCGTTTACCTGGGGCGTGCTGGATCGCCTCCTCGAGGAACCGCAGCTTCACATTGCGGCCATTTCCGGCACGTCGGCGGGCGCGATGAATGCCGCGGTTCTGGCGGACGGCTGGACGGACGGAGGCGCGCAAGGTGCGCGCGAGGCACTCGACAAGTATTGGCAGCGCGTGTCGCGCGCCGCAGTGTTCAGTCCGTTGCAGCGCTCGCCTTTGGACCGTCTCATGGGCCGTTGGACCCTCGACGCGTCGCCCGTCTATATCGCAATGGATCTGATGTCGCGATTGGTGTCGCCTTATGCGCTCAATCCGCTGGCGCTAAATCCGCTTAGCGGCATTCTTGCCGAGAGTGTCGATTTCGATCGCCTCGGCCGCTCGCCGATCAAATTGTTCATTACCGCCACTAATGTGCGAACCGGTCGCGGGCGCATCTTCCGCAACCCGGAGATCACATCCGATGTGCTGCTCGCCTCGGCCTGCCTGCCGACGATGTTCCAGGCGATCGAAATCGATGGCGAGCCATATTGGGATGGCGGCTATGCCGGCAATCCCACGATCACCCCGCTGATCCGCGAAAGCGATGCGCACGATACCATCTTGGTGCAGATCAATCCGCGCGAACGACCGGAAACGCCGCGCACGGCCGCGGAGATTCTCAACCGGCTCAACGAGATTTCCTTCAACTCGCCGCTGATGAAGGAACTGCGCATGATCGCGCTGCTGCGGCAGGTGGCCGATCCCGGGACAGGAGAGGGCGCGCGCTGGGCGCAGATGCGCACGCACCGGATCGTCACCGATATGTTGGCCCAACTCGGCGCCTCCTCAAAGCTCAATGCCGAATGGGACTTCGTCGCGATGCTGAAGAAGGAGGGCCGCCGGGCCGCCGGCGAATTCCTTGACGCGAAGGGTGACGATCTCGGCAAGCGTTCGACAGCCGATCTGGATGTGCTGCTGACAGAGTGCTGAACATGAGCCTCATGAGTCACGTCGGCCTCCTCGGTATCCTTGTTGGACTTGGTCTTCTCGTCTGGTTCGCCTTTCGCGGCTGGAGCGTCTTGCTGCTTGCCCCGGCCGCGGCGCTCGTCGCCGCGCTGTTCGGTGGCGAGCCGCTCCTCGCCAACTGGACGCAGGTCTTCATGGGCAGCGCCGCCCAGTTCCTGGCTCAGTTCTTTCCGCTTTTCCTGCTTGGCGCGGTCTTCGGCAAGCTAATGGAAGACTGCGGCGCGGTGTCGGCCGTTGCCGATTTTATGACGAAGCGTCTGGGAGAGCGCCGCGTTATGCTTGCGGTCGTGCTCGCGGGCGCTTTCGTCACCTATGGCGGCGTCAGCTTGTTCGTTGCCTTCTTCGTGCTTGCGCCTATGGCGCAAACCCTGTTCCGCGCGGCCGGCGTTCCGCGGCGGCTGATGCCGGCGGCGATCGTGCTCGGGACCTCGACTTTCACAATGTCGGCGCTGCCCGGCACGCCGTCGATCCAGAACGCCATTCCGATGCCGTTCTTTGGAACCACGCCGTTTGCCGCACCAGGGCTGGGCATCATCGCATCGATCATCATGCTCGGCTTCGGCCTGTGGTGGCTCGGACGCGCCGTGCGTGCGGCTCGTCGCTCGGGCGAGGGTTATGGGACGGACACGCCGGTTCCTGTCGATGCCGCAGCGGATGATGAGATGGTGCGCGAGCGCGCCACCACAGCGCGCGAATTCGATCCGGCCGAGATTCATCACGGACACCGCAGCGGCACCGCGCCGTCTATTGTTGCAGCAGCACTGCCGCTGATTGTGGTTGTTGCGGTCAATCTCGCGATGTCGCTCGTCATTCTGCCGCGGCTCGATTTTTCATTCCTGGCAGAGCAACGCTGGGGCGGCACGTCGATTACCGCGGTGGCCGGCGTATGGTCCGTGGTCGTCGCACTCGCGGCTGCGGTCGCAACCGTCGTCTTGTTGAACCATGGCCGCCTGCCTGCGTTGCGCCAAACCATGGACGCCGGCGCCAATGCCTCGGTTCTGCCGGCTCTGAGCGTCTCGAGCCTCGTCGGGTTTGGCGCGGTCATTGCGGCGCTGCCGGCTTTTGCATTGGTGCGCGATTGGGTGCTGGCGATCGAGGGCGGCCCGCTCGTCTCGCTCGCCGTGGCGACGAATGTGCTGGCGGCTCTCACCGGCTCGGCGTCCGGCGGATTGACCATCGCGCTCGACGCACTTGGGCAAACTTACATGGCTATCGCGTCGCAAACGGGCATAAGCCCAGCGCTGATGCACCGTGTCGCCGTAATCGGTTCGGGAACCCTCGACATCCTGCCGCACAATGGCGCAGTGGTGACCTTGCTCGCCATCTGCGGAACGACACACCGCGAAAGCTATTTCGACATCGTAATGGTCGGCATTGTCGGCGCCGTCCTCGCTTTGATCGCTGTCATCGTTCTCGGCACGGCATTCGGATCGTTCTGAACCTCAAGATGGCATTGCGGAAGCTTGCGAATGGACGCCAGTGTCGACCAGAAAGTCACGACCGCGGTCGTCGTCGTGGCGGCGGTCGCGGTCGCCGCCTATCAAGCGGCGAGCGTCTTTGCGCCTCTCGTGCTTGCGCTGTTTATCATTGCTATTGTCTGGCCGCTGCAACAATGGCTGCAGCTGCACATGCCGAAGCTTGTCGCGCTGGCGATCACTATCGTCGTCACCGTCGCGGTGTGTCTTGCGTTCGCGTCGCTCGCGGTGTGGGGATTCGGCCGGGTGGGGCGCTCGCTGGTCGCCGATTCTGCGCGGTATCAGGCGCTCTACAACGATGTCGTGACCTGGCTCGACAGTCATGGCGTCTCGGTCGCCGGTCTCTGGGCCGAGCATTTCAATGTCGGATGGCTGTTGCGAGCGGCGCAGCAGATCACCGGCCGCATCAACACCACGCTGAGGTTCTGGCTCATCGCGTTGGTCTACGTCGTTCTCGGTCTTCTTGAGATCGAAGACATCCGCCGCAAGATCGAGGCGCTCGACAATCGCAATGCGGCGCGCGTGCTGCTGGACGGAAGCGCGACGACTGCGGTGAAGTTTCGAAAATATATTCTGGTCAGGACGCAGATGAGCGCCATGACTGGCCTGCTCGTCGGCGTGTTTGCTTGGATCACGGGCTTGCCGTTTGCCGCCGAATGGGGCGTGATCGCATTCGTCCTCAACTACATTCCATTCATTGGCCCGTTCATCGCGACGCTGTTTCCGACGCTCTTGGCGATGACGCAGTTCGGCAGTTGGCAGGCCGTTCTCGGCGCCTTCATCTGCCTGAACATCATCCAGTTTGTGGTCGGCAGCTATGTCGAGCCGCGGGTCTCCGGAAACGTGCTGTCGATTTCGCCGTTTGTCGTGCTGTTTTCAATCTTCCTTTGGACTTTCCTGTGGGGCCTTTTCGGCACCTTTATCGGTGTTCCAATCACGCTCGCCGTGCTCACTTTCTGCGGCGAGCATCCCGCCACCCGATGGATCACCGACTTGCTCGGCGGACCCGCAAGGGTGCGGAAAGAAACAGAGCCCTAGTTTTAGTTCAGTTGGGCTCGTTCTTGCCGGGGATCTCGACGCGTTCCGGCGGCAGCAGGCCGAGTTGCCCGTTTGCGCCGGATGCCAAAGTGTGGATATGAAAATACGTCGGCGCGTCGTTCTTCACGCCCATCACCGGTGACGGCGCCGAGAGGATTTTCAGATGGCCGCAGGCGCCGATCCAGTCGATGTGGCGGTGGCCGTGCATGATGATCGTACGCGCGGCAATAGGCTTGAGGCTGCGGACGAACCAGCTGCCGTTGATCAGCGCCGTTCCGATACGTTCGGAAAACGCCGCCAACGACATCGGATATTCGACGAGATGATGATGCAGCGCGACGATCCACCGCGCTTGCGGAAATTGGCCGATCGCTGCGGCAAGTTTGCGCGCCTGTTCGGCCGACACCATGCCAAGCGCATTGGTGAAGGAGAAATGCGTCTCGGCATTGGAGTTGAGAATGGCAACGGCGATGCCGTCTTCCGGTGCCGGCGGCACGATCATCGGAAACTGATCGTCCCAAAGCTTCCCAAGTCCGGCGGACAGCCGCAGGCTTCCTGAATCGGCAAAGGCCGCAATCCGCTGCCGATGCGGCGCCAACGCCTGCGTCAGTGTATGTTCGAGCTTTCCCGAGCGCGGATCGACCACGCGCACCCGATCGCCCTGCACGGCCACAATCGCCGACAATGTCCGCATTTGCCGCAACCGCTTACCCGGACTGAACGGCAGATCGAGCCGGGCCGGATTCAGGCGATCGACGATGTTGAGATCGTGATTTCCAGGAAGGATGATCATCCGTTGCGTAAGTACCGGATGCTGCGTCACCGTATCGATGAATTCCGCCCATTCGGCCGCGCGACCGGCGTCGGTCATGTCGCCGCTGACGAGAACGAGATCGAGCGGGCGGGTGTTATGGATCGCCTCAAGGCGCGCCATGATGCGCGCGACGCGGCCGTTGCCGCGCGGCCCGCTCCGCCCGCTTTCAATGCGGAAGCCGTACTGCTCGCTCACCATGTGGAGGTCCGACAGATGTGCAATGCGCCACGTTGGGCCGGCGGGCGCGGCCGCGAAGCCGGGGAGGTCGATCGGCTGGTCCATGCTCGCATCGGCGATGCCCCAGATGAGCGAAGCAATCGCGAGATAGGCGGAGATCACGACGATCGCATTGGCGAGCGCCGAGACAACGAGATTGTGCAAAGACAGCAAATCCGCAACGGTTCCGACCCAATGCGAGGCCGGCCAGGTGAGCATCGCGATCAACAGGCCGCAGATGCATAGAATGACGGCGGCGCTGGCAGAGCTGATCGCGCGTAAACGTCCCCGCGCGCCGATGCCGGATTTGCCGCCGAACATGTGCTCAGCCAGATAACGCAACGCCTCGCGGCAGAATGTGTAGCCAGGCTGCACTGCCAGCGCGTTAAGCGACCAGAAATTCACCTCGGCGGTTCGCCACAGCGGCCGCCATCCGATCCATCCCAAGCCGACGACGGCAACGAGCATGAGCAATGTGCCGAGCCCGGTCAGTTCAGCAACGCTACGCGAGACTTTTGCGAACCAGATCGTTACGACGAGCGGCGCCGCTCCGAGCAGTATCGCCGGCAATACAATCGAAACGGTCACGGCCAAAATGAGTTTCGGCAGACTGATTTCGGCGAGCAGACTACCGGCGATCGCGAGCAACGATCGCTGCTTGGGGCTCGAGCCGTCGTCCTCGGCATCGCCCTGACGCGGATCGAACAACATCATCCCGATGTCAGCCCCCTCGTGCCGCCAATTGCAGTACTCCCCCTGCCGTTTCGCCGCGCCGATTGGTGTGCAGCGCTTTCGGCGCGCTAGGCGTGGCTTCTCAGTCCCGAGCCAATGAGGATCCAGCCGGTTCCGGCAAAGACGAGATCGATGACCAGGAAAATTCCGAGGACATAAAGGCTCGAGACCGGCCAATGCGCCAGGATCACGATACCGAGAAGCAGCGTGATCGCGCCGGAAAACACGACCCAGATCCACGGCATGCGCTCCCGCATGCTCAGCGCAAGAACGATCCGCATGATGCCGGAGGCGACCAGTGCAACGCCGAGCACCAACGTCAACACTGCCGCGGCGAGCAGCGGATTCTCGAATGTCACGAAGCCGGCGACGATGTACAAGATGCCGAGCACGAGCCAGAGCAGAAAGTTGCCCCAGGATTTCAGCGCAAATGCATTGATGACCTCGGCGGCGCCGGCGATCATCATCATCACGCCGACCACAAACACAGAGGTCACCGTGGCGAGAGCAACGCTGGAAAGCGCGATAAGTCCAGCAATCAGATAAATGATGCCGAGTGCTACGATCCAACCACACTTCGCCCGCAAGAGCCGTATATCGGAGCGCTCAAATGTCGGAGTATGGGATGCGATGCTCATTGCAGCTACTCCAAAAGAAGCAGCCACCCACGCCTGCTCACCCAGCATGTTTGACGCTATCACGCAGCGAAAATTCGGACAAGACACCGCAGAATTTGTTGCGATCTGGCGGCTGTCTAATTCTTGGGTGAAGAATAGCCTCGATCTCGCAATCGTTTGAAGACAAGTGAATCGAAAAGGTTCTACCGACTGTGGAGGCGGCCCGAGACATCTCATAAAGTACCCGTCATAAAGTGTCATAAAGTACCCAGTGCCCGGGTCCGAAAGCCGGCAGCGCGTACCAGGAGATGTCGGAATGACAAGCGATGGGGCGGCGGAAGAGGGGATTGTCATTGTCGGCGCCGGGCAGGCGGCGGCGCAACTCGTGGTCAGCTTGCGTAACGGGGGCTTTGCCGGACCGATCACCATCATCGGCGACGAGCCGTTTCTGCCGTATCAGCGGCCGCCGCTGTCCAAGAAATTCCTCTCGGAGCGGCCGGCGCCGGAATCGCTTTATTTGCGGCCGGCACAGTTCTGGTCCGAACGCGATGTGCAATTCATGCTCGGCATTGCTGCGGCGAAAGTCGACTTGCAAGGCCGCGTCGTCACGCTGGCCGACGGCCGGGAGGTCCATTTCCGCACACTGGTCTTTGCGACCGGGACATGCGCGCGGCGGCTGCCGCTTCCGGGTCTCAATCTTGAAGGCGTGTTCTCGCTGCGCGCGATCGGCGACGTGCAGCGCCTGCGTCCGGCGCTCGATCAGGCGCGTCGCGTCGCCATTCTCGGCGGCGGCTATATCGGGCTCGAAACGGCGGCCGTGATGCGCGGCGAAAATCGCGACGTGACCGTCGTCGAAGCCGAGGACCGCGTGCTCAAGCGCGTCACTGCGCCACCCGTCGCCAAGTTCTTTGACCGGACGCATCGCGAGCGCGGCGTCGATATTCGCGTCGGCGCGCGGGTCGCCGCGATCGGCGGTGAGGGGCGCGCATCGGCGCTGCGGCTGGCCGACGGGACGGAAATTGCCGCCGACGCGATCTTGCTCGCCGCCGGTGCCAAGGCCAATGACGACCTGGCGCAAGCCGCGGACCTTGCTTGCAGCGAAGGCATCCTCGTCGACGATATCGGCCGTACCAGCGTCGCGAACGTCTTTGCCATCGGCGACTGCGCCCGCTTCCCCAGCGCCCGTTATGGCCGGCAGCTGCGGCTTGAATGCGTGCAGAACGCCATCGATCAAGCCAAGGCCGCCGCCGCGGCGATCCTCGGGGCGCCGGGGAGCTACGATCCGGTGCCGTGGTTTTGGTCCGATCAATACGAATTCAAGCTGCAGATCGCCGGACTTTTCGACGGTTACGACGACGTCGTAGAGGTCGGCGACGCCGCCAGCGGACGTTTTTCCGTCGAATACCGCCGTAATGGGCAGCTGATCGCGGTCGACGCCGTCAACGACGGGCGCGCCCACATGCTGGCGCGGCGGCGGATCGCCGAGGAAACAAATGTCGTTGCTGAACTGGGGACGGCATAAGGCAAACAAGACCGGGTTGGCACGAAACGTGAATCGAAAACGCCGGCAACCATTGGGGGTACAAACATGAAACGTTCCGACCTCACCGAGAAGCTGCTCGACATCAAGCGGGCAAAGGGCTGGACCTGGAAACATATCTGCGCCGAGATCGGCGGCATGTCGCCGGTGCTGATCACCGGCGCCGTGCTCGGCCAGATGAAGATGACCAAGCCGCAAGCGGCCAGGGCCGCCGAATTGTTCGGCCTGAGCAAGAGCGAAGAGGCACTCCTTAACGAAGTGCCGAGCCGCGGCTCGCCGATGCCGCCGACCGATCCGCTGATCTATCGGTTTTATGAGCTCGTCATGGTCAACGGCCCGGCGTTGAAAGTGCTGATCGAGGAGGAATTCGGCGACGGCATCATGTCGGCGATCGATTTCGACATGACCATGGAGCGCCAGCCCGATCCCAAGGGCGATCGCGTCAGGCTCGCGATGTCGGGAAAATTCCTGCCCTACAAATATTACGGGGCGACCGGCAATGCGCAGGGCTACGGTTATAAGGAGGAGTGAAATCGACATTTGGCTGCCGCAGCCGCATTGCAACTTGACGATTGACCTCAATAGTATCGGACGCCGCTTCCAATTCCCGGCAAATTCCTTCGTCGCGATCGCCAGAATGGATTTTCACGCCTTATGCCCCGCGCCATAGCCGATCAACGCCCGAAGGCTTCGCCGCCGATGGCCTATTTTCTGGAAGACCAGGTCGGGTTTCTGCTGCGGATCGCGATGCAGCGCCATTCCAACATCTTTGCGTCGGAAATCGTCGGCAGCTTGACGGCGCCGCAATTTTCCGCGTTGGTGAAACTGATGCAAGCCGGCCCACTATCTCAGAACCATCTCGGGCGGCTCATCTATCTCGACGTAGCAACGATCAAAGGCGTCGTCGGACGGCTTCGAACTCGCGGTCTGGTCACGTCAAAAGACGATCCGCGGGACGCCCGCCGTCACGTGATCGCGCTCACGCCGGCCGGCCGGCGGCTGGTCGAAGCGGCCATTCCCGCGGCGGCGAAAATTACGCAAAGGACGCTCGATCCGTTGTCCGAGAAAGAACAAGAGGCGCTGTTGCGCTTACTCAAAAAACTTGGATGAAGGCTCCTCGCTAGCGAAGTCCGTCGACGCCTTTGATCTCGGTCTTCTTCAGGCCGCCGACACGGGGGAGCGGCCTGCCGGAATCGGTGACGGCGACCGCAACCATGATTTCGTTGGCGCGCGGCGCATCTGCGACGCGCACTTCCATGCCGTCGAAATGGCTGCGGACAAAAGCCGCGTCCTTATGACCGAGCGGAATATCCAGCGCGAGGCCCGGGCCGCCGCGTTTCTTTGATGATGGGATCAGCGCCGCGCCGGTGCCGAGGACTTTACGAACCGGTGCGCCGAGCTTCGGATGCAAGATCGCGGCCGCGTGTTCGAGCTCGCCATTCTCGCCGACGGCCGCCGCCTTGCCGTAGCTCTCGGCGCGCGGCCCCTCGATGCCGAGCGCCGCGACCGCGCGTTGCGCCAACAATTCGCCGAGTTCTTCGCCGATGTCGATCAGTTCGGAAAGATCTTCGACGTAACGGCCGGCAAAAGGATTCTCGATCACAGCGACTGCGGCGGCACGCCGCGTCGGCGGTTCGATCGTTTGATTCATTTCAAGTCGGGTCTCTTCGACGAACGTGAGCAGCTTCCGGATCTTGGCTTTCATCGCAGATCGTCCCATGCCTTATTTTGCAAAACCGGAGATTCCGTCGGCGCGCGCAAGTTCCGAGCCCCCTGCGCAACAACGGGCGGGGGACAGAGCGCACGGCTTGTTCCCTTGAGATGCAGCGCCGCGGCCGCGATCAGTCCTTGCTTCTGCAGCATGTCCGCGCGACGCAGTCCGCGGGCCAACGCGGTTTCGATTTCGTCGGACGTCAGAGGTCCGACCACCCGCGTCACCGGGATCGCGCCAAGATCGCTGTCCGGTTGCAAGTTATTGGCCGGCACGCGCTGAATCGCGGGGTGGTTCGGCAGGTCGACCGCATTGGCGATCACGGTCGCCGCCGCATCCGCCATCGCAGCGGTCGGCGCGAGAACGGTGACCGCTTCAGCGATGCCGAGAGAAAAGCTGCGCCCAAGATATCCGCTGGTGGCGATGCCGCGAATGCCGTTTTCTCCGCAGATCTCCGTCGTTCCAAACAGGCTCGGACAATCGGGCCGGTCGATCAGGCCGATCTTGAAACGCCGCTTGTCGGTCAGATGCAGTGCGATGTCGCCGCCATTGTTGACATAGGCGCGCGTCAGCGGCGCTGCTGCCGCCATCACCTCGATGATTTCCTCGGCAACGGCGCCGGCCACGGCTGCCATCGGCGTAATGAAAATGTCGGACGCGAAAGGCGATACCGCCGCGACCATGCGGCGCGCCACCGGCCCATTCGGCAGCGTGTGCTTGCCGTCGACCGGCGACCGCAGCAGGTCGAGTTCCTGACAAAGCTCGATCAAGAGGCCGTCGAAACGGCGTCTTGCCGCCTGGTAAGCCGTGCGCAGCGCCGCGTCATCGCCGAAAGCCTGCACGACCAGATCGATCGGCCCGTGCTGCAGAAGGAGCCTTTTCCCATCAGGCAGAAACCTAGCAGTGGGCTGCTCGAACATTGCGCCTATCCTCTTGGCGCGCGGCCTGGCGCAAGCGGCCAAGGATTGTCCTGCCGGTGCGGCAGACTGCGCCGTACGGCGCCGGTCAAATTCGACAGCGGTTGGATGGAATCCATGTGACCGCCGAGCTCTCGATAATCGGATAGCCGCAACGTGAATTCGAGTGGCGCGACGATCGCTGGCGTCGGCACATAGCCGAACGCATTCTCCGGCAGCCGCGTCACGTCGACCATGAAGGTGATGCCGCCGCCCGGCCACACATAGACCGGCGCGCCGCCGCAGGTCACGTAAGTCAGCGCGTCCTTGACCGAGCGCGTCAGCCGGACAGGATTTTCCGTGACGCCGGCGCGCAGCGAACCTCCGGCGCCGCCGACAAACAGGACGGTCGACAAAGCCGGCTCGCAATTCTCCGCGATGCGTTCGACGGGTTCGACCAGTGACGAAGGCATCTCTTTCTGCAGCGGCCGCAGCGCTTCGTCCAACTCGTAATAAGCCGCGTGCTCGCCCGTCGTGGACACCATGAGCAGGCGCAAACCCGGCCGAGCTGTTTTCGGATCGAAGGGGCCCAGAATAGTGAGCGGATCTTTGATATTGGTGCCGCCCCAGCCGGTGCCCGGCTCGGCGACCTGAAAATATCGGCCCGGCGTCGACCGGCGTCCCTTGATCCTGATGCCGGTTGCCACAATGCCGAGAAACTTGCCGGCCTGGTGCTCCGACAAGACGCCGGTGATGTGATCGTCGACGACGACGACATCGTCGACCTTGTCCTGCCACTGTTTGGCAAAAATCCCGATCGTCGCCGAACCGCAGCCGACGCGCATGCGCACTTCGGTGATGCCGTTGACGATCGGAGGCTTGCCGGCCTGGACGACCAATATCTCGCCGCCGTCGATCGACATCTCCACAGCTTTGCCGTTGCAAAGCGACAACAGCGTCTCGCAGGTGACGCGGCCCTCTTTCTTCGATCCGCCGGTGAGATGCTTGACGCCGCCGAGTGACAGCATCTGCGAGCCGTATTCCCCGGTCGTGACGTGGCCGACGGTCTCGCCGTCAACGCGCACGGCATTGGTTTCCGGGCCGAGGAAACGATCGGTGTCGATCTTCACCTTGACGCCGCAATAGCTGAAAATTCCTTCGGTGACGACGGTCACCATGTCGACGCCGTCGACTTCGGCCGACACGATGAAGGGCGCGGGCTTGTAATCGGGGTAGGTCGTTCCGGCGCCGATCGCCGTGACGAATGTTTCGCCTTGGTTGAGAATGCCGCCGTCCCATTCCGGCGCTTCGGCGAACGGGACGACCTCGCCGCCTTTGGCAATCGCCCGATTGAGCATGATGTGGGGATCGACCCTGACGAGGTTGCCCTCGACATTGGCATAGCGATCACAGGCACCGAGCGCGCCCGGCTTGATGTAACACATCACCGGACAAGCGTCGCAGCGGATCTTGTCGTCCGCTGGCTGTTCGGCTTCTGTAACGTTCATGGCACGGTCCTGGCCGACGATCGTGTTAGTGCCAATCGGGTCTCACGACATTGAGGTGCTCTAGCCCTGCGATTGAGCATACGCGCGAGCACACCGACAACTATTTTTCAGCACCATCCTAGATCGTTTGTACACTAACAATAATGAGCCAGTCGTGCCGGAGTCAAGATGCTTTGGCGAGGCCCTTCGCGCCGGTTTTTGTTGCTCCTTCATTGAACGGCCGAGCCTCGAACCGTCCGCAAGGTCGTGTCGATCCCGCTCCAATCGGGTTGTCCCGGGGCGAAGCGGTTGCGCAGGTAACGTGTGAGATCAAGGATCTGCCGGTCGTCCAAGGCGGTAGCGAAGCCCGGCATCGAGCCCGATACATGACCGCCGCCCTCGAGAAGCAAGCGAAGCAAATTTGCCGGCCCGGCCGCGTGCAGTTTGGAGCTCAAGCCCAGGGCGGGTCCGCGATTGGCCAAGGGAGCGCCGCGGCTGGGTTCGTGGCAGACCGCGCATGCGCCCTCATAGAGCCGCGCGGCTGGGCTGCTCGCACTACCGCCGGTCGACATTATAATGTGTTCGGCGGTTTTTGTTGCCTCCGCCTCCGGCAACGCGTCGTTGAACGAGCCTAAATAATTTGCCACGGCGCGAATATCGTCATCCGGCAACTGCCTGAGCTCTTCGATCACCGGCGCCATCGGCCCGGATGCCGTGCCGTGGTGCGCCGACGTTCCGGTGCGCAGATAGGTGTAGAAATCCGCTTCGCTCCACGGGATCGGTGCGGCCGAAACTCTGGTCAGCGCCGGCGCGTCCCAGCCTTCGGCTGTGCCGCCCGAGAGATAAGCGCTCCCCGCGCGCTCGGCTCCGAGCGCGTTGCGCGGCGAGTGACAGGCGCTGCAATGACCGAGGCCGTCGACGAGATAGCGGCCGCAATTCCACAGTGCCGAACGGGCTGGCTCGGTCGCGACATTGTTTTGGCGGTTGAAGAGCAAATTCCACCCGGCAAGCAGCGGCCGGATATTGACGGGAAAGACCAGACGGCTCGGTTGGTTCGCTCGGCTGACAGCCGGCTGCGTCATGAGGAAAGCGTAGAGCGCCTGCAAATCGGCTTCGGTCGCCGTGGCAAAATTGGGATAGGGAAAGGCTGGATAAAGATGATGGCCGTCGCGATGGATACCGTCTCGCATCGCGCGTTCGAAGGCGGGAAAGGACCAATTGCCGATGCCGGTCACAGGGTCCGGCGTGATGTTGGTCGTCATCACGATGCCGAACGGCGTTTGCAGCGGAAGCCCTCCGGCGTAGGACAAGCCGTTCTTTGCCGTGTGGCAGAGCGCGCAGCCGCCCAGCGCGGCGAGGCGCCGGCCTTTTTCGATGGTCGCTGCGGAATAAGCCGCCGGATCGGGCCGGTCGATCGGCGCTATGGCGAGCTTTATCGGCAGTGCAACGGATGCAAACGTCGCTAGTCCGACAAATAGGCTGCCGAGGCCAGCCCAGAAAGCCCAGTGGTTTCCGGACAACGGTTGGCGTGGGGGAGATGGAAGAGGCCGTCCGAGTCCGGCCAAGACCCGCTCCGGCGTCAGCGGCAATTCGCGAAAACGCACCCCGGTCGCGTCGTAAACGGCGTTGACGATCGCAGCCGCACTCGGCACCGACGCCGATTCACCGGCGCCGAGCGGCGCTTCGCGCTGCCGATCCATCAACAGCACGTCGACGGCGGGCAGTTCGGGAAAGGTGAGGATCGGATAACTGCCCCATTCGCGGCTTGCGACCGCAGTCGTCTCCGAGAAGGTCACCTCTTCTTTGAGCACGCGGCTGGTCGACTGCACGACATTGCCGTGGACTTGGTGTTCGACGCCGGCCGGATTGATCATCATGCCGGTATCCTGGCCGACGACCACGCGCGTGACAGTGACCTCGCCGGTGGCGCGGTTGACGGCAACGTCCGCGACCCAGGCCGACCAGGCCGCGCCGACGCCCGGCCAATCACCGTGCACGTAGCGCGCTTGCGCGAAACCGCGGCCGCGCACCATCCCCGCCGCGTCCAGATCTTGAGCTTTCGGCCCGACATGGGGCTCCCAGCCGGCACGTGCAGCTGTCGCTTTCACCAGTTCAGCCGCGCGCTCGTCGTTGAGGTGGCGCAGCCGGAACGCGACCGGATCTTCGCCGGCTTTGTGCGCAAGCTCGTCGATAAAGCTTTCATGCGCGAAAACATTCGGCAGCGCCGAGACGCCGCGCAACCATGCGGCGCGCACGATCGGCGGCATGTCGTAAGCCGTGATGCGCATATTTTCGTAATCGTAGGCGGGGATCGCCGTGCGGTCGCCCATTTGCAAGGTCGCGGGTTGCGGCGGCAGCCGGCCCGTCAGCAACAGCGCCAAGGTCGGAGCGGCATTGGATGGATAGCGCGTCTGGAAATCATAAGCGGCGAGCGCGCCTTGCGATCCGAGCGCGCCGGACACATCCATGACCTGTGCCGCGCCCTTGGGTTCCCACAGATGTTCCTGTTCGCGCGACAGCTGAACACGCACCGGAGCGCCCACCGCGCGCGACAAAAGAACGGCGTCGGCCGAAACATCGTCCGCGCAATTGCGGCCATAGCAACCGGCCGCTTCGAGGCGGATGACGTCGATCCGCTCCTGCGGCACGCCGGTCAAAAGCGCGATATCGGCGCGCAGCGTGTGCGGATTTTGAGTGCCGGACCAGACGGTAATTTGCTCACTGGTGGCGTCGGCCACCGCGCAGGACGGACCGATCGAGCCGTGCATCTGGTAGGGCCAAACATAGCTGCAATCGAGCCGCGTCTCGGCTGATTTGAGCGCTGAGTCGACATCGCCTTGGTCCAGCAAACGTCGCTTCTCGGCAGGATGGGCGCGGAGCGCGGTATTGATGTCGTCAAGATCGGATGAGGCGCGCCAAGCCTTCCATCGCACCTTGAGCTTAAGGGCCGCTTCGACGGCGTGCTCTTCGCGTTCGGCGACGATGCCGACAAAATCTCCCTCGACCACCACGGCCCGAATGCCGGGAATTCCGTTTAGCGAGACACTGTCGACTGCCTCGAGGCTTCGCCCGATGAATTCCCCGCCATCAATTCCGGCATAGGGCGGACGCACCACACGGCCATGCAGCATGCCGGGCAAGCGGACATCGTGTACGTAAACGAACTGACCGCCGACCTTTGCTGGAATGTCGACGCGGTTGACGGATTGGCCGATGACGCGATGCTGATCGACCGGCTTGAGCACCGCATCGGCGGCGAGCGGCAGCAGGACGCGACGGTTGCCGAGCAGAGTTTCAAGTGCGATGGCCGATGTGTCGTCGTTCTGCCGGCGCAGGTCGCCGCTCGTAATTGTCAGGTCAGCGGCGGAGCATTGCAGCACCTCGGCCGCAAGCGCAATTAGATGCCGCCGCGCTTGCGCGGCCGCGATGCGCAACGGCAAAGCGGTGACTTGGATGGTTTCGCTGGCGATGGTCGGCCCCTGATTGGGCGTCTCCGTTGTATCGCCCAGAACCAATTCGACTGCGGTAAGAGGGAAGTCCAGTTCTTCAGCGATGATTTGCGTGAGTGCCGTGCGGATACCGGTCCCGAGGTCGACGTGGCCGCAAAAGGCGATGACGCGACCCTCGGCGGTGACGCAGACATATATATCCAAGGCATCTTCAGGGGACGCGTCACTCCCGTTCCGCGGCGAAACGACAGCGATGATGCCGCTTCTTTTGAGAAGCTCGCGGCGCGATGGCGGCGGTGTCGTTGCCGATGTCACCTGCTACCCCCATCCGTGTCTTTCCACCACCCGCGGGCCGCGGCTAATTTGACGGCATTCACGATCTCGATATGCGTGCCGCAGCGGCAAAGGTTAAACCGCAGCGCTTCGCGTATCGCCGCTTCGTTGGGTGAGGGATGGGTGTCAAGGAACGCCTTCGCGGTCATGATCATGCCGCTGATGCAATAGCCGCATTGCGCGGCCTGCGCGTCAACGAAGGCTTGCTGGATCGGATGCGGCGCGTCAGCGCTCCCGAGCCCCTCGAGAGTGACAATGTCCCGCTTTTCGGCGAGCCGCAGCGGCAGCGCGCAGCTCCGTGCCGCTTCGCCGTCGATGATCACCGTGCATGCGCCGCACTCGCCGAGCCCACAGCCGAATTTCGGGCTGTTCAGCGCCAGATCGTTGCGCAGAAAGTAGATGAGCGGCGTATGGCCTTCGCCTGTGACGACATGCTGCTTGCCGTTAACGCGCAACGTGTAAGCAGTTGCCGTTCGCATCAATGTCAGCCTGCGCGGGTCATTTGAGGATAACGGGGATCTTTTCTGCCGGCGGCGTGTTGCGGCTGCGCCCGCTGCGGACAATGCCGTCGATGACGACCATGCCGATGCCGGGGAGGTCGCCGAGTTCGATGCTGTTGAGAAATCGCCTTCCCGCCGAATGCTGCGCCTTGTCCATGAACACAAAGTCCGCAGCCCTTCCGGGCTCGATCAAGCCGCAGTCCAGATTACGCATGCGGGCAGTGTTGCCGGTCGCGAAGCAGAAGGCGGTTTCCGCCGGCACTTCGCCCAAAGATGCCAGCATCGCGATCATGCGCACGATACCGAGCGGTTGTACGCCCGATCCCGCGGGCCCATCGGTGCCAAGAATGACCCGCTCCAACTGACCCATCTCCTTGGCCGACCGCAACGTATAAAGCGCGGCGCGCTCGTTGCCATTGTGAACGAGCTCCAAGCCGCGGCGGCAACCTTCGCAGATGCAGCGGATCTCTTTGTCCGGCAACGCGGTGTGTCCGCCATTGATATGACCGACGACATCGGTGTCGGCTTCGAGGACGACGTCGGCGCCGATCAATCCCGAGCCCGGAATGGACGGCCCGCCGGTATGGATGGTCGATTGAATGCCGTATTTGCGCGCCCAGGCTACCATTTGCTTGGCTGTGACGCCGTCCTTGACGCCGCCGAGGCCGACTTCACCCAGAAGTTTCACGCCGGACGCCGCGAGTTCCTTGAAGTCAAGCTCGGTCATGCCTGGCTCAAGAACCGGCGCGCCGGCATGGATCTTCACGCCGTTGGGACGAAAAGCGTCGAACGTCCGTTGCGCGTAGACCGCCATCGCCTTCAGCCCGACAATGTCGCGCGGTCGTCCCGGCGTGTGCACTTCGCCGGCCGAGATCATGGTGGTGACGCCGCCATGCATGGTCGAGTCGATCCAGCCCAATTGATTTTGCCGCGGCGTCCAATCGCCAGCGACCGGATGAACGTGGCTGTCGATCAAGCCGGGAGCCAGCACGGTTCCCTGGGCATCGACGATGGTCTTGGCGCCGGCCGTATCGAGCTCCGCGAAACGGCCGACGGCTGCGATCTTGCCGCCGACGGCGACGACGCTGTCGGCGTCAAGGATCGGGCGGTTGAGATTGCCGCTGAGCAGGAGCCCAATATTCTTGATGACGAGCTTGTCGTCGCCGCCGGCCGCGTCTGCCTGCTGTTCAGCCATGGTCTTTGTCCTACGCAGACCCTTCGATCGGCAGCATCTTAGACGATTGACAGGACCCGGCGAGCGGCAATGTCGTTTGTATACAAATGAGTGTGGTCAGCGGCTGCAGGGATGTCAAGACTCATGGGCGCGCCTGAATTTCAGCAGGCCGCCGATCCGGTGATCGCTGCCGCCGGCACAGCGAACACGCGAGCGATTGCACCGAGCGCCAAGGCGTTTTAGGAATTGGCCGTCATTCGCGGTCGCCGGGCCGGTACATTATAGCGTAGCTCTGGGATGCCTGACGTGACCGAGACGGTTGTCGAAATCCTGGCTGCTTATCGCGGCGGCGCTGCGACGCCTGCGGACATCGTGGCGCGCAGCTATGCGCGTCTTCGCGCCCTCGACGATCCGGCCATCTTCATTACTTTACGCAAGGCGGAAGAGGTCATCGCCGATGCGCGGGCGCTGCTGCGCGGCGGTGACAAATCGCTGCCGCTTTACGGCATCCCGGTTGCGGTCAAGGACAATATCGATGTCGCCGGGATGCCGACCACCGCGGCTTGCCCGGCCTATCAATATCAAGCCGAGAACGATGCCGCGTCCGTCGCACGGTTGCGCAGCGCGGGCGCGCTCATTCTCGGCAAGACCAATCTCGACCAGTTTGCCACCGGGCTCGTCGGCGTGCGCTCGCCCTATGGCGTGCCGCGCAATCTATTCGATGCAAAGCTCATTCCGGGCGGATCAAGCTCGGGCTCCGGCATTGCGGTCGGCGCCGGCATCGTGCCGCTGGCGCTTGGCACCGATACCGCGGGTTCGGGCCGCGTGCCGGCGATGTTCAACAATATTGTCGGGCTGAAACCAAGCTTGGGCCTGGTTTCGACCGCAGGCGTCGTTCCGGCCTGCCGCTCGCTTGATTGCGTCTCTGTTTTCGCGCTTACGGTCGACGACGCAATGACGGCGCTTGACGTGATCGGCGCTCGCGATGCTGCCGATCCGTTTTCGCGAACGCGCCCGCTGCACGCCGTCGGCCCGATGCCGGATGGACTAAAACTCGGCATCCCGCTGCCGTCGCAGGGCCAGTTTTTCGGCGACAAGATTTTTGCCGCCGCTTATGACGCCGCACTCGCGCGTTTCGCCGGCCTCGGCGCAAAACTCGTCGAAGTCGATCTCGAGCCGTTCTACGCCACGGCGCGGCTACTTTACGAAGGGCCGTGGGTGGCCGAACGTTACCTCACCGCCAAAAATCTTCTCGCCCGTTCACCCGATGCGATTCTTCCGGTCACGCGGCAGATCATCGCTCCCGGCGAGAAGGTCACCGCGGCCGATGCGTTTGCGGCCTTCTATAAGCTGAAAGAATTCTGCCGCATCAGCGACCAGACTTTCCACGCTGTCGACGCGCTCGTGCTGCCGACCGCACCGACGATCTACAGCGTCGATGAGGTGACGGCCGATCCCATCACACTCAACAGCCGGCTTGGCACCTATACGAATTTCGTCAACCTGCTCGATCTGTGCGGGCTCGCTGTACCGGCCTCGATCGGCGCCAATGGCCTTCCGTTCGGCGTCACGCTGCTCGCGCCCGGCGGCGAGGATGCGGCACTGGCGGCGATCGGACGGCAATTCCATTACGCCACCGGCCTGCCGCTCGGCGCGCTCAAGGTTCCGCAGCCGCCGCTGCAAAAATCCGCTTCGGTCGCGTCGGCGGGCGAGGTCGCGATTGCCGTGGTCGGCGCGCACCTATCGGGCATGCCGCTCAACGGCGAGCTGCGTTCGGCCGGCGGACGCCTGCTCGAAAGCACGACGACCGCACCGTGCTATCGGTTGTTTGCGCTCGCCGGCACCATGCCGCCGAAGCCCGGGCTTCTGCGTGTCAACGGCGCGGGCGCGGCCATCGAGCTTGAAGTCTGGGCGCTGTCGGACACAGCCTTCGGCCGCTTCGTCGCCAATATCCCGCCACCGCTCTCGATCGGCACGCTCGAACTCGCCGACGGCCGCGCCGTCAAGGGATTTTTGGTCGAGGCCGAGGCCACAACTAATGCGCGCGATGTTTCAAGCTTCGGCGGCTGGCGCAAGTTTGTCGCGTCATAGTTTCGTCAGTGCGCCACGGCCGCATCGTCGACAAACATCACGCGGCAATTCTTCCCGTTCTGCTGGCAGAAGTTGAGCGCGCCGGTGCGCGCCGCGTCGACGGTTCTCATGCCGCTCTTCCAGCCGAAGAAACCGTCCGGCGACAATGCAAAGGCCTTATGCGGCGCGTCGATGAGAAATGTTGCGAATGCTTTCCGTCCGTTGGCTCCCAGCTCGCGCGGGGCGGCGATTGACGGGGGCGGCAAGGGCAGGGGCGTCGTCCGCATTGTCAAATGCTGCCGCTGTAAGAACGTCTCGACGTCCGGCGTCCAATCCGGAATGCCGGCCGGCGAAAACAGCTGGTGGCCGTCCTCGCCGAACGCGGGCGCAGCGACAAAATCGACGCTGCCGCCGCCGCTGGTGAACGCCGCCTTGAATTGCTGCGCCAAAGCCGGCGCGAAGAAATGATCGTTGGCGGCGTAGACCCACAGCATCGGAACACGCGAGCGCTTGCCGAAAGCGCGAAAGGCGTCGATCAGATGATCCGGCCGACATACCTTGTCGCTCTCCTGGGATCCACGGCCGCCGGCAAAACTGATGGCGGCGACGAGACCCGGTGGCGGATCGGCCGTCAAAGCGAGGGTGGCAAAGCCGCCCGCGGATACGCCGACGGCAATCATGCGGGTCGGGTCGACGTCCAGCCGGTGCGAGACGAATTCGAGCGTTGTTTTGAGGTCGGCGGCTCCGGCAGTCCCGGCGGCGATGTAGTTCGCATTGTCGCAGCCGCCGAAGCTTTCGGCCCAGCCGCCGTCTGATGCGCCATAACCACGGCGCATCACGATCACCGCCGCCCAGCCACGGCGGGCGAATTCCAGCGCCTGGGGCAGCATCCCGAGTGGCGTCATGTTGGCGCGATCGGTCGGCACACGCGGCGAGCCGTGCGCGAGCAGCGCCAGCGGATAGCGGCCCGGTTCGCTCGGCCGAACAAACAAGGCTTCGAGCACGCCCAGATCGCCGCCAAGAAGAACGCGCAACGGCTGCAGCACAAAGGGACTATCGGCGTCGACAACGCCCATGCCGGCAAGCAGGACGCCAATGATCAGAAGAATGCGCGGCATGTCGCTTGCTCTCGACCAGCAGCATCGTGCCGTCGGCAGATGGCCGCGGCTAAGGCGATTCGTCGATAACACTCACATGGGCGGCGACGACGCGCCAGCCTTGTGGAAAGCGCACCCAGGTCTGCATCTGGCGGCCGACTTTGCCGGGCGAAGCGGCGCGGTGAAACAGCGTCGAGGCGACGGCATATTCGCGGCCGTAGGTGCTGATGACGGTCTTCGCCAAGGTGCGTGCCAAGCCCGCGGGCGAGCGCGCGGCACGAAACGATTTTATTTCGGCAAAGCCGTAGAGATTCTCTCCGCCGCCGTAGCGGATGGTGCGCGCATCGGCGTGAAACAACGCATCGAGAGTAACGACATCATTCGATACCAGCGCGGTCTCGTAGCGATCGAACGCGGCTTCGACTTCAGCCACGACCTCCGGCAGGTCGATCTCCATGACGTTCTCCCTGAATTTTTTAGAGCGGCGGCCGCATCGCGGCGACGACGCCTTTGGCTTCCAGCGCATGCGCGACCCGCAGCGCCACGTCCTCGCGCCAAGGTGCCGCGATGATTTGTACGGCGATCGGCAGTGGGACGAGCGGCACCGGCACGGCAACGACCGGCAGGCCGATGAAGGAGATTGGCTGTGTATAGAGCCCGAGATTGGCCCGCACCGGCAATTCGACGTCGCCATGCATAAAGGTCTTCTGGCCGATCAGCGGGGCGGTGATCGGCGTCGCCGGCGCCAAGATCGCGTCAACGTCCTTGAACAACTTTAAGACCTCGTCGCGATACCAGCGGCGGAATTTCTGCGCCTTGTTGACAAGCGCTGCCGGCGTCATCGCGCCGGCCAACAGCCGGTCGCGCGTAGCCGGATCGAAATCCTTGGCGCGACTGCGAAGCCGATGCAGATGCAAGCTTGCGCCTTCCGTCGCGGTGATGATGTAAGCGGCGGACCGCGCGCGCTCGGCTTGCGGTATTTCAATGTCGCGATTGGCGCCGAGCGCCGAGGCGATGCGGTCGATGGCGTAGCAGGCTTCCGCGCTTTTACATTTGAAGTAGCCGGTGGCGACGGCGACGCGCAGGTCGTCAGTTCCTCGCTCCAGAATTGGGGCGACAGGTTCAATCCCCCGGTCGGCGCAGGCGGGGTCTTCCGGATCGAAACCCTGCATGGCGTCGTAGGACAGCGCGAGATCGCGCGCGGTGCGCGCAAACGGCCCCAGATGATCGAGGCTTGCGACGAAGGGGAAGGTGCGCGCGCGGGTGAGCCGGCCATAGGTCGGCTTCAAGCCGAACGTGCCACAGAGCGATGACGGCACCCGGATCGAGCCATTGGTGTCGGAGCCGAGCGCGAGCGGCACCAGCGCGCCGCCGACCGCGCCGCCCGAGCCGCCGGACGAGCCGCCGGTCATGCGTGCGACATCGTGCGGATTGCGCGAAGGGCCGTCGTGGATGTTCTCGCCGGTGAAGTCATAGGCGTATTCGCCCATATTCAGCGCGCCGACGAGGACGGCGCCGGCGCCTTCGAGCCGCTCAATCAAGGCGGCGTCGCGTTTGGCCGGCGGATCGTCGCGATTGATCTTCGATCCGGCCAATGTCGGCAGCCCCGCGATATCGAACAGGTTCTTCACCGCGAACGGCACGCCGGCGAGCGGGCCGAGCCGCTCGCCGCGCGCGCGGGTGTCGTCGATGGCTTGCGCGCGCAGGCGGGCGCGATGTTCGGTGACGGCGGTAAAGGAATTAAGGACCGGGTCGCGCTCGCGGATGCTCGCCAGCACCGTCTCGACTACGGCCTGCGCGCTGGCGCGGCCGGCCGACACCGCGGCGGCGATTTCAGCCGCCGTATCGAGCGGCAGGTTTGGCGTATCAAGCATGAAACACCGGAGCCGGTTCGGCGTCGTCGGGCAGGAGGAATTCGTCGACCAACGCCGCATGACGCAAGACAAGCTGCAGGTTGAGTTTGATGCCGGCCTGCCACGCCGGATCGAGCGCCAAGCCCAGCGCCTGAGCGCTCGCGGCAATCATCGTGTCGACAGCGTCGTGCGTTGGCTTCTTGATCGCCTTTCTCGCCAGGGTCTCAGCAGCGGACGCATTTTTGCCGCGCAACTTTTTCGCCACACTTTTTGCGGCCCGCGCGGATTTCGCCTTGCGTACGGTCTTACGCTTCATGAGGCGGCTTGCGGCTGTGGTTGCGGCAAGAATTCTTCGGCGTAGTGACAGGCGACCCGATGCGCGCCGAAGCGCCGCAGTTCCGGCATCGCGGTCTTGCAGGCATTGGTGCCGCGCGGGCAGCGGCCATAGAAGCGGCACACATTCGGATCGGGATCGATCGGGCTGCGCGGCTCGCCGCTCAGCCGCAGCCGAGCGTCGCCGTCCTCGCCGAAACGCGGCACGGCGGCGACCAGCGCCTGGGTATAAGGATGCAGCGGATGTTCGAACACTTCCGTCGCCGGTCCGGATTCCACGATCTTGCCGAGATACATCACCAGCACGCGGTCGCACAGGAGCTTGACCACCGATAGATCGTGCGACACGAACAGATAGCTCATGCCGAACTCTTTCTTCAGCCGCTGCAGCAGCTGAAGAATGACGACTTGCACCGACACGTCAAGCGCCGCAGTCGGCTCATCGAGCACCAGAAGGTCGGGCTCGACAGCGATGGCGCGGGCAATGCCGACGCGGGCGCGCTGGCCGCCGGAGAGCTGATGCGGAAAGCGCGTGAGGAGCTGCAGCGGCAGGCCGCATTGCGTCGCCACGGTCTCGACGCGTTCCCGCAGCGCTTTGCCGCTTAATTTGCGCAGCCGCCGCAGCGGATCGGCGATGGCGTCGAACCCGGTGAAACGCGGATTGACGCTTTCGCCGGCATCCTGAAATACCATTTGAATACGGGCGCGATCGGGATCGCTGGCGAATTCCCGCGCTGGAGTCAAAGTCAATTCGCGGGTGCCGAGCTTGACGCTGCCGTCGCTGGCGTCGATCAGGCGGGTGAGCGCGCGCACCAAAGTCGATTTGCCGCAGCCGGATTCGCCGACCAGGCCCACCGTCTCGCCCTTGTCGATGACGAGGCTGACATTGTCGACAGCATACACTTTTGGAAGTTTTTCCGGTCCGCCGGAGAAGCGCCGCTTCAGCCGCTGCCACGGCCCCGGGCCGCCGCTCACCGGAAACAGTTTTGAGAACTCGGCAACGTCGAGCAGGACCGTCATGCGACATTCTCCGCCGATGCGACCAGGATCGGAGCGCCGAGCGCCGGCGCGGGAAGGGGATTCCAGCACGCAACGAAATGCGTGGTGCCGGGCGCGGCCTGCGGCAAAGGTTTTGTGCAGGCATCGATCTTGCGCGGGCAGCGCTCGGAATAGCGGCACGGCGGCAGATCGGTGCGGCGCAGATCGGGCAACGAGCCGGGAATGGACGCGAGCTCGTCGAGGCTCAAGGCGGAATCCGGCGTCGCGGCGATCAGCTCGGCGGTGTACGGATGCCGCGGATGCGTGAACAGCTCCTTGGTCGGTGCGTTCTCGACCACGTGACCGGCATGCATGACGACGATACGCGCCGAGCGCTGGCCGGCTAGCGCCAGATCGTGAGTAATGAAGATCGTCGCCATGCCCATCTTGCCGGCGAGATCGTTGACCAGATCCATGATCACGGCTTGCGTGGTCACGTCGAGGCCGGTGGTCGGCTCGTCGGCGATCAGCAGCGACGGCTTCGCCGCAAGCGCGATCGCAATCATCACGCGCTGGCACATACCGCCTGACATTTCGAACGGATAGGCCTTGGCACGCCGCACCGGATCGGTAATGCCGACGGCGCGCAGCATTTCCACCGCCTGCTCAGGCGCCTCGCGGCGCGGCACATTGCCGTGACGGACGAGCACATCGGCGATCTGGCGGCCGACCGGGCGGATCGGATTGAGCGCGGTGCGCGGGTTCTGAAAGATCATCGCGATGTCGCGTCCGCGCACTTCGGCGAGCTGACTGGGCTTGGCGTGGAGAAGATCGAGCCCGCCGAGCATGGCTTGCCCGGCGGTGACGCGCCCGGCCGGGTCGAGAATGCCCATCACCGCATAGGCGGTGACCGATTTGCCGGAACCGGATTCGCCGACCAGCGCGATGGTCTCGCCCTTCTCGACGCTAAAGCTCACATTATCGAGCGCACGCACGATGCCGGAGCGCGTGCGAAATTCGACGCACAGGCCTTTGACTGCAAGCGCGGGAGCCTTGTTGGCTTGCGACAGGCTGGTATCCGCTGCGATGATGTTCGCTGCGCTCATGTTCGTCTCCTGGGATCGACCATGTCGCGCAATCCGTCGCCGAGCAAATTGAAGCAGAACACCGCGACCATCAGCGCTGCGCCGGGGAACGTCGCGTTCCACCATTCGCCCGAGACCATGAAGGCCGAGCCTTCCGCCACCATGATCCCCCATTCCGGCGTCGGCGGCCGCACGCCGAGCCCGATGAACGACAGGCCCGCGGCATTGAGGATGGCGTAGCCCATGGTCAGCGACATCTGCACGACCAGGATCGGAAACACGTTGGGCAGGATCTGAAAGGTCAGAATGCGCCAATCGGAATTGCCGGACAGCCGCGCCGCTTCGACAAAGCCGGCATCGCGCCGGATATTAGCCTCGGCGCGGGCGATGCGCGCGTAAAGCGGAAAGTTCACGATCGCGGTCGCGAGCACGATGTTCTGCACCGTGTTGCCGAGCGCGGCGACGATGCCCATCGCCAGCACGAACAGCGGAAACGCCATGATAGTGTCGGCGATGCGGCCGACGATGCGGTCGGTCCAGCCGCCGAAGAAGCCGGCGGCGACGCCGGCGAGGCCGCCCATCAAAAACACCAGCGCAACGGAGGCCACGGCGATGAAGAAATCGAGCCGGGTCGCCACCACGACGCGGCTGAACACGTCGCGGCCGAGCTGGTCGGTGCCGAACCAGTGATGCGCGCTCGGCGGCTTCAGAGCCTGGGTCGTGTCGCTCGCCAGCGGATCGTAGGGCACGATATGCGGGCCGAACACCGAGGCGAGTACAATCAACACGAACAGCGCGAAGGCGAAGCCGGTGACGGGATTTTCACCGAGCACGTAACGCGCGTGCTTGAATAGCGCAGTGAGGCTGCTTTCGCGCGGCGGAGATGCTGCGATATCGGTCATGGCTGCCTCATGTTCCTTTTACGCGTCGAGCCTCACGCGCGGATCGATGACGCCATAGAGCACGTCGATCGTCAGGTTGATGGCGACATACATCACCGCCATGGTAAGAACGAAGCCCTGCACCGGCGCGAAATCCGAGGCGAGCAGCGCCTCGACCGCGTAGGAGCCGATGCCGGGCCAGGCGAAGACTTTCTCCACGAGCACATTGGCGCCGAGCAAGAACGAGAACACCATGCCGAGCGTGGTGATCACCGGCAGCATGGCGTTGCGGAACGCGTAGGTGATGATCACGGTGTAGGCGGAGAGCCCGCTGGCGCGCGCGGTGCGCACGAAATCCGAGGACAACACGGCCAGCATCGAGGCGCGGGTCATGCGGGCGATCGGCGCCAGCGAGAAAATAGCAAGCGTCAGCGCCGGCAGGATGAGCTGCTTCAGCGCCGCCATGAAGGTTTCGGGATCGCGTGCGATCAGGCTGTCGAGCAGATAGAAGCCGGTCACATGCGGCGGCTCGGTGAAGAATACGTCGAGCCGACCGAGCGGCGCCGGAGCCCAACCGAGTTGGTAATAGAAGACGTAAACCAGGATCAGGCCGGTGAAGAACACCGGCAGCGACACGCCGGCCGTCGAGACGATGCGGCAGGCGTGATCGAGCAGCGAATTCGGTTTGGTTGCGGCCAGGATGCCGAGCGGCACCGCGATGATGATGGAAACGATCAGCCCGAGCAGCGTCAGTTCGGCGGACGCCGGCAGCCGATTGCGCAATTCGCTCGCAACCGGCTGGCCGGTGGTCAGCGACGTGCCGAGATTGCCGTGGGAAAGATCGACGACATAGTGGCCAAATTGCACGATCAGCGGCTTATCGAGACCGAGCTTGACGCGAATTTCCTCGATCGCCTGCGGCGTCGCCGCGGGGCCGGCGAAATACGCCGCCGGATCGCCCGGCAGCGCGCGCGTCAAGAGGAAAGTGACGATCACCACGCCGATCAGGCTCGGGATCGCCATCGCCAGCCGCTTGAGGATCATCGTGAGCATTTAGCTACTCGTCCTCTCTGCCCAGTCATGGCCGGGCTTGTCCCGGCCATCTCGATTCAAAATGGCACGGCTGTGCCACGGTGATCGGGATGCCCGGCACAAGGCCGGGCAAGAGGGCTGTAAGGTCTCACCCCTTCGCGAAGCTGCGGTAGTCGAGACGGCGGTGGAACCAATATTGATAGCCGGTGATGTTCTTCTGCATCGCGACGTTGACATAGGGCTGATAGAGCGGAATGCGCGGCATGTCGGTAAAGGCCAGGTCGACAAAGCCCTTCACATCCTTGTCGTAAGTAGCGATGTCGCCGGTTGCGGCCGCGGAACGCGCGCCGTCGATGAACGCGTCGATCGCCGGGGACTGATAGTCCATCGTGTTGAAGATCGATTTGCCGGAGTGGTAGCACCAGTAGAAGAAGTATTCCGGGTAATCGAGCCAGCCCGAGAACACGTTAGTGAACAGCGGCATGGATTTTTTGGTCAGTTCCGTGCGCCAGTTCGCGCCCGGCACTTTGTTGATCGTGGTCTGGATGCCGATCTGCGCCAGGCTCTCCTGCGTCAGCACGCAGGTCGGCTCGTTGACGCCGGCGAAGCCCAGGTCGAACGACATCGTGATCGGATCGGGAATGCCGTTCGGGTAGCCGGCTTCGGCGAGAAGCTGCTTCGCCTTGGCAAGATCGGTGTTGAACTTGTGCGGCTGCGGCCAGGCGACATCGGTCGGCGCCTCCGCCGCCGCGCCGAACATCGGCTTGGCGAGATTATAGAGCACCGCATCCATGATCTTCTGGTAGGGAATGGCGTAAGCAATGGCGTAACGCACCTTCACATTGTCGAAGGGCGGATGCGCCACGTTCATGCCGATATATTGGATGCCGTTCGAGTAGGGCGTCGAGATAATGCTGAGCTTGCCGTCGGCCTTCAGTTCGGAGAAATCCTTGTTCGGCAGATCGTAGGATACGTCGGCATCGCCGCGCTCGAGCAGCGCCCGCCGGTTGCCGGCGTCCGGTACCATGCGCCAGATGATGCGTTTCATCTTCGGCAGCGGCCCGCCCTTCCAATTGTCGTTGCGCTCGAGAACGACCTGCGAGCCCGCGGTCCAGTTCGTCACCTTGAAGGCGCCGCTGCCGCAGGTGTTGAGCTTGGTATATTCGAGGCCCCAGGGATCCTGCGCGGTGGCGTTCTTTTTCACCAGCTCGGAATTGAGAATGCAGGGCACGATGACGGCGAGATCGGGAACGGTGAGCCGGTCCTTCTTCATGAAATCGACGCGGAACGTATTGTCGTCGACGACGACGAACTGGTCGGGCTTGGTCAGCGAGCCGGCGCTCATCTGGAAGGTCGGAAAGCCACCCACGGTCACGGCGCGGTCGAACGACCATTTGACGTCCTTGGCGGTCACCGGCGTGCCGTCCTGAAAAGTGGCGTCCTTGCGCAGCTTGAACGTCGCCGACATGTCGCCGACATTCATGTCCTCGGCGAGTTCGGGCTTGAACTTGGTCTTGTCGTAATACGGCGTGCCCTTGTCGTTGGTCTTCATCTCGTGGCTGATCAGCCGGTCGTAGCAATTCCACGATACTTCGTAGCCCGGCACGTTGGTGCCGACGCCGTGGATGTCGAGATTGTTCGGGCCGCTTTCGGAAACGATGAGCAATGTCTCCTGGCGCGATTGCGCTTTGGCCGGCGACCAGACCGCGGGCGCCGGTACGGCGGCGGCGGCAGTGAGCGCGGTCACGGATTTGAGAAAGTCGCGGCGCTTCATTGAGGCCTCCCAGGGCTGGCGCTTTGGCGGATCAAGAACGGGTCCGCTCGGAACCTCACCCGCAAGGCGCGTGCCACAATGCGCGCCGCGATTGCCGCAGCGTAAGTCATTGAATCAATGAGTTTGTCTAAAGGGGTGCCGCGCGACTAACCGGGCTTCGGGCCATCCGGTGCAGTCAGCGCACATTTATTAGGCAGGCCGTGGCCGCCGCGGGACCGGTCAAAAAGGACCCGATGCTGGCCGGCGAAATTCTGCTTACCTGGAAGCCGGCACCACGGCCGTGGCCTCGATTTCGACTTTGGCTTCGTCTTCCACCAAGGCCGTCACCTGAACGAGCGTCATCGCCGGAAAATTCTTGCCCATCACCGCGCGATAAGCCTGCCCGAGATCGCTCAACCGCGACACATATTCTTTCTTGTCGGTGACGAACCAGGTCAGCCGCGTAACGTGCTCCGCCTTGCCGCCGGCCGCCTCGACGAGCGTGACGATGTTGGTCAGCGCCTGCCGCGCTTGGAGAACGAAGTCGGTGCTTTCGAATTTCTGCGCGGCGTTCCATCCGACCTGGCCGGCCAGAAACACCATGCGTCCCTCGGCGACGACGCCGTTGGCAAAGCCCTTCGCTGGTTTCCAGCCTGGCGGATGCAGCACCGTGTGCGCCTCTGTCATATCTGTCACCTTGCTCTTCAAGCTGTCGGCCGCAGGCGGAAGCGCTGGATCTTTCCGGTCTGGGTCTTCGGCAGCGCGTCGGTGAATTTGACCGAGCGCGGATATTTGAACGGCGCGATCGTCGCCTTGACGTGATCCTGCAAACTTTTGGCGGTTTCCGGGCTCGGCAGTGTCCCGTCCTTCAGCACGATATGCGCTTGGACAATCTGGCCGCGATCTTCGTCCGGCACGCCGATCACGGCGCATTCCTTGACGTCGGGATGCGACAGCAGCGCCGCCTCCACCTCCGGTCCGGCGATGTTGTAGCCGGACGACACGATCATGTCGTCGTTTCGCGCAGCGAAGTGGAAATAGCCGTTCTCGTCTTGCGAGAAGGCATCGCCGGTGAGATTCCAGCCTTCGCGGACATAGCCGGCCTGGCGCTTGTCGGCGAGATAGCGGCAGCCGGTCGGACCGCGCACGGCGAGCTTGCCGACCTCGCCGCGCGGCTTCTCCTTCATATCGTCATCGACGATCTTGGCCTCGTAGCCGACGACCGGCTTGCCGGTGGTGGCCGGCGCCGCGTCGCCGAAACGATTGGAAATGAAAATGTGCAGCATTTCGGTGGAACCGATACCATCGAGAATCGGCTTGCCAGTCTTTGTCACCCAATCCTTGAACACCGGTGCCGGCAAGGTTTCGCCGGCGGAGACGGCAGCGCGTAATGACGAGAGATTGGCGCCCTGATCCATCGCCGCCAGCATCGCACGGTAGGCGGTCGGCGCTGTAAACGAGATCGTCGCTTTATAGGCCTGGATGATGTCGATCATATTGGCCGGCGATGCGGCTTCCAGAAGCGTCGCGGTCGCGCCGAAACGCAGCGGAAATATCGCGAGCCCGCCAAGCCCGAAGGTGAACGCTAGAGGCGGCGAGCCGACGAAGACATCGTCAGGCGTGACGCCGAGGATTTCCTTGGCATAGCCATCGGCGATGATCAGAAGATCGCGATGAAAATGCATGGTCGCCTTGGGCTCGCCGGTGGTGCCGGAGGTGAAGCCGAGCAGCGCGACATCGTCGCGTCCGGTCCTGACCGCGTCGAACGTCACGGATTTGCTGAGCGCGATCCGATCAAGCTCAGCATCGTGATTGGCGGTGCCGTCAAAGCCGATGACCTGCTTGAGGAACTTGCTGGTCTTGGCGCAAGCGGCCAGCTCGTCCATCAGCCGCGTATCGCAAAGCGCAAGCGACACTTCGGCCTTGTCGACGATCTGGCCAAGCTCGCCGGCGCGCAGCATCGGCATCGTGTTGACGACGACGGCGCCCGCCTTGGTCGCCGCGAGCCAGCAGGCGACCAAAGCCGGATTATTGGCGGCACGGATGAGAATGCGGTTGCCGGGCTTGATGCCGAAATCCTCGACCAGCGCGTGGGCGATACGGTTGGTCCAATCCGACAGCTCCTTGTAGGTGCGGCGGCGGCCGTTGCCGATCAGCGCGACATGGTCGCCGAAGCCGCGCGCCACGATGCGGTCGGTCAATTCCACTGCAACATTGAGCTCGTCTGGATAATCGAAGCCGTCGAGCGGGATATGCGGCCATTGTTGCGACGGCGGAAGATTGTCGCGCGTGAACGTGTCGGTGTGCGCCGTGCGCCCGAGCGGGTGCCCAACCATGATCATACTCCTGCAAGCGTTTGCCGTGCGATGACGACCTTCTGCACTTCTGATGCGCCCTCGTAGATGCGCAACGCCCGGATTTCGCGATAGAGCCGTTCGACGATATGGCCATGGCGGACGCCGTCGCCGCCGTGAATCTGCACCGCCTTGTCGATAACCTGTTGCGCCCGCTCGGTGGCAAAGAGCTTGGCCATCGACGCCTCGCGGGTGACGCGAGCCGCACCATTGTCCTTGACCCAGGCGGCGCGGTAGACCAAGAGCGCCGCGGCATCGACGTCGACGGCCATGTCGGCGATGTGACCTTGCACCATCTGCAAATCGGACAGCGGCCCGCCGAACAGCTCCCGTGTCCGGGATCGCGTAACGGCTTCGTCGAGCGCTCGGCGCGCCAAGCCGAGCGCGGCCGCACCGACGGTTGAGCGGAAAACATCGAGCGTCGCCATGGCGATCTTGAAACCTCCGCCCGGCGCGCCGATCATCGCCGCGGCCGGCACGCACACGCGATCGAATTTCAGGCGCGCCAGCGGATGCGGCGCAATCACATCGAGGCGCTCTACGACGCTCAATCCGGTTGTGTCGCCGGGTACGAGAAAGGCGGAGAGACCTTTGGCGCCCGGGTTTTCTCCGGTGCGTGCGAAGACGACATAGAGGTCGGCGATGCCGCCGTTGGAAATCCAGGTTTTCTCGCCGTCGAGCACATAGCCATCGCCGTTGCGTTCGGCGGTCATCGCGAGGCTGGCGACGTCGGAGCCGGATTTTTGCTCGGTGAGCGCAAACGCGGCAATCGCCGTTCCGGCGCGCGTGCGCTTGAGCCAGGCGCGTTGTTCGGCGCTGCCGAAAAGGCTGATCGGGCCGGCGCCGAGGCCCTGCATGGCGAAAGCGAAATCGGCAAGCCCATCGTGGCGCGCCAGCGTTTCGCGCATCAGGCACAGCGTGCGGACATCGAGTGGAGAGGACGTCTTGGGCTCAGGCGCCGTATGCGCGAGCCAGCCGTCGTGGCCGAGGCGTTTGACCAGTTCACGACAGGCTGCGTCCACGTCGCCGTGACCGACCGGCAAATTGGCGGCGCTCCAATGCTCGATCTCGCCCGCAAGCGCACGGTGGCGGTCGGTGAAAAACGGCCAGGTGAGGAATGTCGTGTCGGCCACTAATCGCCCTCGAATACCGGTTTCTGCTTGGCGACGAACGCCCGATAAGCGCGTTCGAAGTCTTTGCTCTGCATGCAGATCGCTTGCGCCTGCGCTTCGGCTTCGATGGCCTGATCGAGGCTCATCGACCATTCCTGATTGAGCTGCGTCTTGGTGATGCCGTTGGCGAAAGTCGGGCCGGCGGCGATCACGCGCGCGAGCGCCAGCACTTCTTGCTCGAGCGCATCGGCGGCGACGATCTTGTTGAAGAAGCCCCAGAGTTCGCCTTCCTGCGCCGTCATCGCGCGGCCGGTGTAGAGGAGTTCGGCGGCGCGCCCTTGGCCGATAATGCGCGGCAGGATCGCGCAAGCGCCCATATCGCAGCCGGCGAGCCCGACGCGGTTGAACAGGAAGGCGGTCTTGGCTTGCGGCGTGGCAATGCGCAAATCCGAGGCCATGGCGATGATCGCGCCGGCGCCGGCCGCGATGCCGTCGACGGCCGCGATGATCGGCTTGCCGCAGTGGAGCATCGCCTTGACCAAATCGCCGGTCATCCGCGTGAACGCGAGCAGGTCTTTCATGTCCATGGCAATGAGCGGGCCGATGATGTCGTGGACGTCGCCGCCGGAGCAAAAATTGCCACCGTTCGGCAGAAAGACGACCGCGCAGACGTCGTCGGCATAGGCAAGGTCGCGGAACGTATCGCGCAACTCGGCGTAGGATTCAAAAGTAAGCGGATTCTTGCGCTCGGGGCGGTTCAGCAGAATGACGGCGGTGGCGCCATCCATACGCCAGAGAAAATGCCGAGGCTTCAAGGCGGCCATAGCAGTCATGCGCTGCCCTCCCATTCGCTCCGAAACGATTTGAGCTTGACGGAGAGTTGATCGGCATCGCGCGCCGAGATGCTGTCGAGGAGCTCATCGACCCATTTTTCGTGCGCGGCCGCCATCTCCGCGAAAACGGAGCGGCCCTTGCGGGTGAGGCTGATGAACGAAGTGCGGCGGTCGCCGTTGCGCTGCGAGCGGACAGCGAACCCGTCGGATACCAGGCGGTCGACAATGCCGGTGACATTGCCGTTCGACACCATGAGAAAGCGCGAGATTTCGCTCATCAGCATGCCATCGGGCTGCCGAAACAGTGCAGCCATAACGTCGAACCGCGGTAGCGTCGCATTAAATTGCGATTTGAGACGCTCGCGCGCCACGCTTTCGATCAGGCGGCTCGCGCGCAAAAGCCTGATCCACAGCCGCAACCGCGCCTTGCTGTCGGCGTCCGGCCGGCGAACGGAGAGTGGCGTGCTCACCACGTCTCGCCTCCGGAGATCGAGATCGCCTGGCCGGTGATGCCGGCGCTGGCGTCGTCACAGAGCCACAGCACCGCATCCGCCGTTTCCTGCGGCTGAAAAAAGCGCCCTTGCGGACTATTGGCCTCGAGCATCTTGCGCACTTCGTTTTCGCTGCGTTTCGTCTTCGAAGCGACGTGATTGACGGCTTGGTCGAGGAGTGAGGTTTCGCTGAATCCCGGGCAGACCGCGTTGACGGTGATGCCGGCTTTGGCGGTTTCGAGCGCCAAGGCGCGCGCCAAGCCGACGACGCCGTGTTTCGCGGCAACATAAGGCGCAACATAGGGATAGCCCCTCAAGCCGGCTGTCGAAGCGACAAAGACGATGCGCCCCCATTTGTGCTCGCGCATCGCGGCAAGGGCCGGCTTCACGGAGAAGAACGCCCCCGTAAGATTGACTTCCAGTATTTTGTGCCAGAGCTTTTGCGATACGTTCTCGGCGGGTGCGCTCTCCGCCGTTCCGGCATTGGCGACGACGATGTTGAATTTGCCGTGCGTCTTTTGCGCGTGCTGATAGAGCTTTTTGATTGAAGACTCGTCGGTCACGTCGGCCGCGAGCGGGTGGATGTTAGGATGGCGTTCGGCGGTGAATTCAAGGTCCGGCAGGCGCCGGCCGCAGATCGTGACGCTCGCGCCTGCATTGGCCAGCGCAAATGCAATCGCGGCGCCGATGCCAGAGCCGCCGCCGGTCACCAGTGCATGCTTTCCGGATAAGTTCGTCATCGTCACACCGTGTTGGCCGTCGGTTCGGCGCTTGCCGAGATCCGATAGAGCTGGTCACGTCCGGGGTGATAGGGCAGTGGCCACATTTCGCCGCGGTCCCCGAACTTCGCCGCGGCATGCAGCGTCCAATACGGATCGGCCAGATGCGGCCGCGCCAGACAGACAAGATCGGCGCGGCCGGCCATCAGGATCGAATTGACGTGATCGGGCTCAAAAATGTTGCCGACCGCCATGGTGGCCATGCCGGTCTCGTTGCGGACGCGGTCGGAGAACGGCGTCTGGAACATGCGGCCATAGACCGGCCGCGCGCGGACCGAGGTCTGGCCCGCCGATACGTCGCAAATATCGACGCCGGCTTCTTGCAGCATGCGGCCGATGGCGACGGCGTCGTGCGGCTCGATGCCGTCCGGGCCGACCCAGTCATTGGCGGAAATGCGCACCGAGATCGGCTTGTCGTCAGGCCACACCGCGCGTACCGCATAAAAAATCTCCAGCGGATAGCGCATGCGGTTGTCCAGCGCGCCGCCGTATTCGTCGGTGCGCAGATTTGTCAGCGGCGTGATGAAGGAAGAGAGAAGGTAGCCGTGGGCGCAGTGGATTTCGAGCATGTCGAAACCGGCGCGCTCAGCCATCTTCGCCGATGCGACGAATTGGTCGCGCACGCGGTCCATGTCTCTGCGGTCCATGGCGCGGGCACGCTGATTGCGCTCCGACCAGGCGGTGGCGGACGCCGACATAAGAGGCCAGTTGCCGTCGCGCAGCGGCGTGTCCATCTCTTCCCAGCCGAGCTGCGTCGAGCCCTTGGCCCCGGAATGGCCGAGCTGGCAGCAGATTTTCGCGTCGGTTTCAGCATGAACAAAATCGACGATGCGCTGCCACGCCGCTTCATGCGCCGGCGCATAGAGGCCGGTGCAGCCGGGCGTGATGCGGCCTTCCGCGCTCACACAGGTCATTTCAATGCAGACCAGGCCGGCGCCGCCTTTAGCGCGCTCGGCGTAGTGCACGAGATGCCAGTCGGTCGGACGGCCGTCGACCGCCTTGTACTGCGCCATCGGCGAGACGACGATGCGATTTTTCAGCGTCATGCCGCGGAGCGCAAACGGTGCGAACATCGGCCGCCGCACCGTATTTTCCCCGGCGCCGGCCAGCCGCTGAAACCACGCTTCCGCGCCTTCGAGCCAGTCTTTGTCGCGCAGCCGCAAATTCTCGTGGCTGATGCGCTGCGAGCGCGTCAGCAGCGAATAGTTGAACTGCACCGGATCGAGATGCAGATAACGCTCGACATCCTCGAACCATTCCAGCGAATTTCGCGCCGCCGATTGCAGGCGCAGGACTTCAGTACGGCGGGCATCCTCGTATTTCGCGAATGCCGCCTCTAGCGTCGGTTCCGTATTGAGATAATTCGCCATGGACACAGCGCTTTCCATGGCAAGCTTGGTGCCGGAGCCGATGGAGAAATGCGCGGTGGCCGCGGCATCCCCCATCAGCACGATGTTGCGATGCGACCATTTCTCACAAAGCACGCGAGGAAAACTCAGCCAGGCCGAGCCGCGGATGTGCGACGCGTTCGACATCAAACGATGACCGCCGAGATATTTGGCAAAGATACGTTCGCAGGCGCGGCAGTTGTCCTCCTGGCTCATCGTGCCGAAGCTGGATTTCTCCCACGTCGCCTCGGAACATTCGACGATGAACGTCGCGGTGTCGGCGTCGAACTGGTAGGCGTGCGCCCAAATCCAGCCGTGCTCGGTTGCCTCGAAGATGAAGGTGAAGGCGTCGTCGAATTTCTGCTTAGTGCCGAGCCAGACGAATTTATTCCTGCGAGTGTCGATAACGGGCTTGAAATATTCCGCGTATTGCGCGCGCGTCTTTGAATTCAGCCCGTCCGCCGCGATGACCACATCGTAGTCGCTTGCCAGTTCGTCCGCGCTCGCAATCTCGGTCTGGAAGCGCAGTCCGACGCCGAGCTGCCGCGCCCGCTCCTGCAGCAGCATCAGCAATTTCTTGCGCCCGATGCCGGAAAAGCCGTGGCCGCTCGAGACGATCCGCTCGCCGCGATAGTGCACCGCAATGTCGTCCCAGTAGGCGAAGTGGGCGCGGATTGCCGCGGCGCTCACCGGGTCGTTGGCGGTGATGTTGTCGAACGTCTCGTCGGAGAACACGACGCCCCAGCCGAACGTATCGTCCGGCCGGTTGCGCTCGAACACCGTGACGTCGTGGCCGGCATCGCGCAGCTTCATGCTGATCGCGAAATAGAGACCCGCCGGACCGCCTCCGAGGCAAGCAATCTTCATGGGGCGCTGCCTTCCAGATCGAGAGACCCGAAAGCATGCCACTGTTGCGAAATTACTTCAAGCTTAAACATTTAGGCTTGAAGCTTTTGCACAGGATACCTACGTCTCTTCCGCGCGGGCGGAGGCTGTGCCATCATGGTCTTGTAATATTTAGGCTTTTAGCTGTGCCGGGTAGGGGAAAGCAGGGCAGATGAGTAACAATTCCACGGTCGCAGCCGTCATCGGGCGCGATCTTGCCGGCTATGGCGCACGGCGCTGCTTCGGTCTTTTGGGCACCGCGAATTTCAAGATTTCGCATGCGCTGGTCGAGAACGGCGTCGAGCTGATTTCCGCCCGCCACGAATGCAACGCGGCAAGCATGGCCGACGCCTATGCCAAGGCAACGGGCGAACTGACCTTGGTCAGCGTGCATTCCGGTCCGGGACTGACCAATGCGCTGACGGGCATAGGCGAGGCGGCCAAAAGCCGGACCCCGCTCGTCGTTTTGGCCGGCGACGTGCCGACCGGCGCGGTGAAGAATAATTTTTACATCGAGCAGGCCGAAATGGTACGCGCCGTCGGCGCGGTGTCCGAACGGCTGCACACGGTCAACTCGGCGCGCGACGACGCGCTGCGCGCCGTCACGCGCGCCTTGCGCGACCGCCAGACCGTCGTGCTCTCGATGCCGCTCGACGTGCAAAACGCGTTGCTCGCGACCAACCTGCCGCCGCTCGAATTGCCGCCCGCGCCCGGCCGTTTGCATCCCGATCCGCAGGCGGTCAAGGAACTCGCCGACGCGCTCATGCGCGCGCAACGGCCGCTCGTTCTCGGCGGCCGCGGCGCCGTCATTTCCGATGCCGAGCCGGCGCTACTCGCGCTCGCCGATCGCGTCGGTGCGCTCCTTGCGACATCCGTCTGCGGCCACGGCCTGTTCGCGCAGAGCCCATGGTCGGTCGGCATCAGCGGCGGCTTCTCGTCGCCGGTCGCGGATGAATTGATTGCGGAAAGCGATTTCATTCTCGGCTTTGGCGCCAGCTTCACGCAATGGACCACCAAAAAGGGCAAGCTGATCGCGCCCGGCGCCGTCGTCGCGCAGATCGATATCGAGCCGACGAAGCTCGGCTATCAAATGGCGGTCCAGCACGCGGTGCAGGGCGACGCGCGAACGACCGCGGAAGCGCTGCTGTCAGAGCTCGACCGCCGTGGATTCACGGCGCCTCGGCCCGGCCGCCGCGGCGACACGATGCGCGTGCGCATCCGCGCCGGCGACAATCACCATTTCCCGCATCCGGATGAATTGAGCGTGCAATTCATCGATCCGCGCACGTTAAGCAAAGCCGTCGATGCGCTTCTTCCGGCGGATCGCGTGGTGGCATCGGATTCCGGGCACTTCTGCGGCTGGGTACCGCGCTATCTGCGCGTACCGAATGCGCGCGCCTCGTGCCTCAGTCACTCTTTCCAGTCGGTCGGTCTCGGCCTGCCGTCGGCCATCGGGCTTGCACTCGCCAATCCCGGGAAGCTCGCAGTGCTCGGCGCCGGCGACGGCGGCTTCATGATGTCGATGGCCGATTTCGAGACGGCGATCCGGCTCAAGCTGCGCCTCTGTGTTCTCGTCTATAACGACAGTTCCTATGCGGCCGAGGTGCATTATTTCGGCCGCCAGGGTTTTTCGACCGACATTGTTCGTTTCCCGGAAACCGATTTCGCCGCGATTGCCCGCGGCTACGGCGCGCGCGGCGCGACGGTGCGGACGCTCGACGACCTCGAGCCGGTCAAGGCCTGGGTCGCCGAAGGCGCGCCCGGCGTGTTCGTGATCGACAGCAAGATCAATCCCAATCTCGAGGCCGATTGGCACGCCGAGCACTTTCCGAAGGACACGCACTAGAGCGAAATCGCCTTAGATTGAATCAGTTGTCGCTTTAGCATTTTGATGGAGCATGATTTTTTCGGAAAACCGGTTTCCACTTTTCCGGATCATGCTCTAAAGGCTCTGCCCGGTGGGTCGCGTCGGCAGATAGTGCAGCACGCGGCGTTCGGCGATGATGACGCCGAGATAGGCGATGCCGCCGACGAGTGTCAGCATGACGATCGAGACGAACACCATCGGCGTGTCGGCCTGGCCTTCGCCGAACGAGAGCAAATAGCCAAGTCCCCGGTTGCCGCCGACAAGCTCGCCGACGACGACACCGACCACCGCGAGCGTCGAGCCGATGCGCAGACCTGCGAACATCGGCGGCATCGAGGTCGGAAACTCGATCTTCCAGAAAATCTGCGCCCGCGTCGCTTTGAACGAGCGCGCCAGATTGATCAGGTCGGGGTCGACGCTCTGGATGGAGGTCAGCACATTGACCATAACCGGGAAAAACACGATCAGGATCGCGACCAGGATTTTCGGATAGACCGTAAAACCCATCCACAGGATGAAGAGCGGCGCGAACGCGACCTTCGGCGCGATCTGCAAGGCGAGGATGTAGGGCGAGAGCGCGAACTCCGCCACAGGCGACATGCCGAGCAAATAGCCGATGAGCGCGCCGAGCAGGCTGCCGAGAACAAATCCCGCCAACACCTCTCCGACCGTGACGCCGGTGTGGAAGAGCAGATGGTCGAACTGCCAGGCGTGAACGAATTCGCGCGCGACCATGGACAAGGGCGGGACGATGAATGTCGGAATGCCGAGGAGATCGGGCCCCCACTGCCACGCCGCCAGAAAAACGACGAGCAGAGCCACGCTGGCGAAGGTGCCCTTGCGCATCGCTGATGAGATGGCCGAGGCGGGGGCGCTCACGCCGCGCCTCCCGCCGCTTGCGGTTCGAGATTGGCGTGACCGATATCGAGACGGTCCATGAGCCGCGCGACGTAGTCGTTCACTTTGGACTCACGGCGCCGCGCGATGGGATCGTCGCGCTGCGGCAGATCGATGACGATTTCATCGATGATGGTGCCGGGCCGCTGGCTCATGACCAAAACGCGGTCAGACAGCGTCACGGCTTCCGACAAATCGTGGGTGATGAGGAGCGCGGTTTTGCCCGATTGCTTAAGCGTCCGCGCCAGATCGCGCTGCAAGAGCATCCGGGTCTGCGCATCGACCGCCGAGAACGGCTCGTCGAGGAGGAGGACATGCGGATCAACGGCGAGTGTCCGCGCCAGCGCCACGCGCTGGCGCATGCCGCCGGACAATTGATGCGGGTAATGGCCGGAAAACTCGGCGAGGTTGAAACCCGCAAGTAGCCGTTCCGCGCGCCGCCGGCGTTCGGCGAGCGGCACGCCCTGAATTTCGACGCCGAACATGACGTTCTCGAGGATCGTACGCCACGGCAGCAGCAGGTCCTTCTGCAGCATGAAGGCGACGTGGGCATTCGGTCCGGCGACACGCTCGCCGTCGACAAAGACCGAGCCTTCGCTCGGCGCCGTCAAGCCCGACCCGATATTAAGCAGCGTGCTTTTGCCGCAACCGCTCGGCCCGATGAGCGAGACGACTTCACCGTCGCAAACCGAAAAACTGACGTTACGGATGGCGGTGAGTGCGCCGCGTCCGCCTTTATCGGCGAACCGCATGGTTACGTTGCGATATTCGAGACGCTGGACCGGGGTTGCAACACGGGCTGTCACAGGAGCCATAAGCCAATCGACCGCTTTGCGTTTGGGCCGATTGCACGCTTATCTCCGCCCAGTTATGTCAAGTATAGTGGCAAATGCCGGGATCGCCGATAGGCTAGAGGATGCTGCGGTCCAATCGTTTTCGCCGCAGCTTCCCATGAGGGGACCAATGATGATGTTCGTGCGCAAAGTGTGTTCGGGTCGCGTGCAATCTGCGAAAGCCGGTATTGCACTGGTGATTGGGCTTGTGTGCGGCGCGATTTTGAGCCCGGCATCGCCGGCGCGGGCAGATGAGAAGATCACTTATCTCTTCCCGGCGCCACCTTTGCTGCCGGCTTTCGGGCCGATCCAGCTGGCCAAGGGCAAGGGCTATTTTTCGCAAGCCGGCCTCGACGTGAGCTACGCGGTCGGGCGCGGCGGCGTCGATGTCGCCAAGGAAGTCGGCGCCGGCAATGTGCCGATCGGCGGCATCGTGGCGGACGCGCCGATCATCGTCCGACAGAACGGCGTGCCGGTGAAAATGGTCGCCGTGTTCGGCGGCAAGGGATTCATGCAACTTGTCGTGCGCGCGGATTCCGGCATCAGCAAGCCGGCCGATCTGAAAGGCAAGACCATTACCGTCATGTCCTACCAGGACACGACCTTTTACGCGCTGCTCGGCTTGCTGGCGAGCGCGGGGTTGACCAAGGACGATGTCGATATCCAGGCCGCGGGCCCGGTCGGTGTCTGGCAAATGGTCGCCACCGGAAAATCGGTCGGCATGGCGGGCGTGCCGGATTGGATTCCACCGCTCGAGGCCGCGGGCGTCGCCGTGAAGGTGCTGCCGACCGATGAGTTCTTCCCGCACATGGCGCAAGCCATCGCCGCGTCCGACCAGATCATAAAAGAGAAGCCGGACATGGTGCGGGCCTTCGTCAAGGCGGCGCTGCACGGCATGAAGGACATCATGGACGATCCGGCCGCGGCGGCGACGGACTTCGTCAAGTTCGTGCCGGAGTGGACCGGCAAGGAAGGCCAAGTGAAGGAGGCCTTCGAATACTACGACAAGCTCGTCTATCCGGGCCAAAAAGTTCTCGGCGCGATCGATCCCGAGCGGCTGTCGAAGCTGCAGGACTTCTATCTCGCCAAGGGCATCATCCAGAAGAAGTCGCCGGTCGACGATCTCTACACCAATCAATTCGTGCAGTAGGTGAGCGGGCAGGTATCGTCAGGTTGAGGTGCGGCTATTTTGCCTTACTTCTTGTAGCTGTCCGTGCCTTGCCAGCCGTTCTTGGAAATATCGAAAATGACGCCGTCCGGATCCTTGAACTTGCGTTCGAAATTGCCGTGACGTTCGTCGCCGAGGTCGAAGAAGAACTTGCCGCCGTTGGCCTCGATGCGCTGCTGCGTCTCGGCGACGTCATCGACCTGGAAGCCGAAATGATGGGCGCCGACAAAGCCGCCCGGATTCTTCAGGTCGGACGCCTTGCTGCCGGCGCTGCCGGTGAAGTTGAGCAAAGCGAGATTGATGACGCCGTCGCTCATATAGATCGCCGAGCCGATCTCCAAATCCTCGCGGTCGATGCGTTTGAGATCGAAGACGGTCTCGTAGAACTTCGCGGCCTTGTCGAGATCGTTCACGCAGACGGCGAAGTGGCGCAGACGGGCCATGAAGAGCCTCCACTGTTCAAAAACTGTACATGTTCACGCTTATCATACGCACGGAGTATGAAAGGGCCATCCCCTTTTCCGCGGTTGCGGCAGGAGCGCGCCAATTCTGGCGTGACTTCAGGCGAGACTTGAGAAATGAGCAAGCGACACGCCGAGATTGTCGGCGCCGGATTTGCCGGTCTCACCGCAGCTTGCGCGCTGGCGCAACGCGGCTGGAGCGTACGGGTGCATGAACGCGGCGACCGCCTGCGCACGACCGGTGCCGGCATCTATATCTACGAGAACGGCTTGCGCGTGCTCGAAGCGATCGGCGCCTACGATGCCGCGGTCAAAGGCGCGCCGTTCGCGCATACGCGCGAGGTCCGCGACGGCCGCGACCGGTTGATCTCGGTGCACCGCTGGTCGGGCAGCCGGGTCTTCAGCATCGTGCGGCAGAACGTCATCAATGCGCTTGCGGATGCGGCACGACGGGCCGGCGCCGACATCGTCACGGACTCGGCCGCGGTGAGTGCGGCGGCGGATGGCGAGTTGACGCTGGCGGACGGACAAAAGCTGAAGGCGGACCTCATTGTCGGCGCCGACGGCAGCAATTCGCGGCTGCGCGATTCGCTTGGCCTCTTGGCAAAGCGCAAATTTTTGGTCGACGGCTGCACCCGCCTTTTAATGGACAAGACCGCGGCGGAACGCGCCATGACCGACGGCGCCAAGACAGTTGAATATTGGTCGGGCACCCGTCGGTTGCTCTACACACCGTGCAGCGAGAACGACATCTATATCGCGCTCACCATGCTCGACAGCGACGAGGTCGCCAAGGCGGTGCCGGTGCGCAAGGACGAATGGAAGCGCGCGTTCCCGCATCTCGAAGCCTTGATCGACCGTATCGGCGACCAAGGCCGTTACGACCGTTTCGATCTGATCAAGCTGAAGCGCTGGTCGGCCGGCAAGGTGGCGTTTATCGGCGATGCCGCGCACGCCTTGCCGCCGAATATCGGGCAGGGCGGCGGTTGCGCGATGATGAATGCGCTGTCGCTTGCGGTCTATCTCGGTCGCGAGGACAATATCGGGTCGGCGCTGATGCAATGGGAGCGCAACGAGCGACCGCTGACCGAGCACACGCAGCGCATTTCGTACTTTCTCGGTCTGCCGACGACGTGGCCGCCGGCTCTGCGTGCCGCGGCCCTCGACATTGCCGGCCGTTCAAAATGGCTGGTGCGCCAGCGCACCCGCACCGCCTTGCACCGGCCCACCGGGACATAAGGCTTGAGTCAAAACGGGATCGTGATGCCGTCGAGCGGCGCGTCGCAATTGACGAGATCGACGCGCTTCCAGGCGATCATGATGCCGCCGCCGGCGCGGACCAGGCCGTGAAGCGCGGTGCCGCCGAACAGGCGCTGCTGCTCGCGCCGGTACTCGATCATCAGGAATTTGGACCGCACCGTGCAAGAGCTTGTGGCGGCTTCTTCGATTGTGACGTTCGCGACAATGCGGCTCGTTCGCGAGCGCGGCTCCTGTGAATACATGCGCGGGCTGGCGAGCCGGCGAACGCGGGTCTCGAGCAGGCGGCGGTCGTCATTGATCAGCGACACGGTTTCGAAGCGGTCGGTTTGATCGGGTTCGCTCGGTAGCCAGTACCACGCCTCGGGCGTAAACAGCGCCAGCCACTCGTCGAACTTGCCGTCGTCGAGCAGCCGCGCCTCACGCTGCAGAAAAAGCTCGCAGCTGCGAAGGTCGAGCGCCTGGCGCGTCGCAAGCCGCGTTATCCGACCTGAACCGACAATCTGCCGGCGTGGCGCTGCTGTAGTTTTGCGCTTGCGCTTTCTTGTCTTGGCCATCTGCGAATTAAATCTCAATCAGGAAGCCGCGCGCATCTCGGCGTGGCCGTTGGTCATGTAATGCAGCCACGCCTGCAGCATATTGCGGATATAGACTTCACTCGTTGAATTCTGTCCGCGCCGGCCGCCATGCGCGTCCGGCACGTCGCTTTGTATTCCGCGGCCGATCTCGATCCATTCGGCGCCTTCGCTGGAAAGCCCGAGCCGGATGCGATTATAGATTTCGAGATCGTCGGTGAGCACCAGCGAGCCGGTGCCATTGACGATATTGGCGAAGCTGATCGTGTTGCGGAACATCTGTTCCGGCGCGCCCTTGAGGCGGAAATTATAGGTATGGACGACGGTGCGATTGACCGAGATCGGATGCACCACGCGAAGCTGCTGGAACTGGCTCATGAACGACAGGTTCGGATAGACATTGCTGTTCCAGCGCCGCACTTCGAGAATGCGCCTGGTCTCGTCCTTGCCTTTGCTCTTTTCCAGCGCCGCGATGTATTCGCGAAACACCGGATCTTGCAGCGCCGCCACCAATTTGGCGTCGTCGTGATAATCGCCGAGATAGGAGTGGCCGTTGGGATAGGTCCAGATACCGACCTGGGTCTCCCAGAAACTATAGGGCGCGCCGTTCTGGCGCATCTGGCGGATGGCGATCTCGCCCGAGCCGTCGGAAAAGACGTCGTCGGATTGCTGCTGTGCGGCGTCGATCGACGAGCGGTGGGTGAAGATCGGATGCGCCGCGTCGCACAGATTTTCCAGATAGATTTTCCAGTTGCCGTCATAGGCGTGCTTGAACACGCCGCCGGCGATCTCGATCTCGCCGCCCGGTGCGCGATCGATCATGTCGTCGAACGATGTCGTCATATAGCCGAGGAAGTCTTCCAGGCTGGGTCCGTCCTCGGCTTCGCTGGCAAAGACAAAGCCGCGATAGCTCTTGACGCGCGGCAGCTTCGTCATCGCGGTCTTCGGATTTTTCGGATCGAAATCGCGCGGATAGCCGCTCTGCAACGGCACGGCCTTTAGCCGGCCGTCGAGGTGATAGGTCCAGCCGTGATAGCAGCATTGGAATTCGTCGGTATTGCCCTTGTCGTTGGCGACGACAAGCGAGCCGCGATGGGCGCATTGGTTGTGGATGACGCGAATTTCGCCGTCGGCGTCGCGCACCAGAACGACCGGCTTGCGTCCGATGTAAGTGGAGAAATAGTCGCCCGGATTTTTCACCTGGCTTTCGTGGCCGACATAGATCCAGGCGGAGCCGAATATGCGCTGCAGCTCAAGGTCGAATATCGCGGGGTCCGAGTAGATGCGGCGGTGCACGCGGGCCGGCTGCACGAAAGACGCGAGCGTTTCCTGCATAGGCAACTCCCAAAAACTCGCCTGAAGAATTCGCCAAAGCATATGCCACAGAATATCGGAAGTTCACACGCTTTTGCGTGACGGCTCCTGCCTTGACGGAATGGCCGAAACTCACCGCGCGTTGCTTTATTTCGTGCCGTAAGCGCGGTCGCCGGCATCGCCAAGGCCGGGAAGGATAAAGCCTTCGTCGTTGAGGCCCTCGTCGACGCCGGCCGTCCATACCGATACGTCGGGGTGCAGGCCGCGCAATCGTTCGACGCCCTGCGGCGACGCCAGCAGGCAGACGAACCTGATGTCTTTGGCGCCGCGTTCTTTGAGCCGAAGCACCGCTGCCGCTGCGGTATTCGCCGTCGCAATGACCGGCGCGACGACGATCACCAGCCGCTCGTGAAGGTCGGACGGCGCCTTGAAGAAATATTCGACGGCAACAAAGGATTCCGGCTCGCGATAAAGGCCGATATGCGCCACGCGCGCCGCCGGCACCAGATCGAGCATACCGTCGACGAAGGTCACTCCAGCGCGCAGGATCGGCGCGAAGACGAGCTTCTTGCCGGCGATTTTCGGCGACATCATCCGCGCCATCGGCGTTTCGATTTCGACATCCATCAGCGGCAGATCGCGGGTGACCTCGTAGCACAACAGCATGCCGATCTCTTTGAGCAGCTGCCGGAACGATTTGGTCGAGATGCTCTTATCGCGGATCAGCGTCAGCTTGTGCTGCACCAAAGGATGTTTGACGATGGTGACGCCATCCATGACTCTCTCCAAGCGCTATTGAAGCTGCCGTCTCAAAACACCGTGCCGTCGCTGATGACTTTGATCGGCGGCGAACCGTCGGCGCGCAATTGGCGCGCAATGACACGTCCCGCCGCCCATGTGCCGCCTTCCAGAACCTTGGCAAGCGGCAGGGCTGTTTTGTCCATGCCCAAGCGGCGGCGCATTTCGTCTGCCAGTCGGTCGAGGAGGGCGACCGTCAGCGCGCGCCATTCGACCACCAAGGCCGACGCGACCTCGTGGGCGCGCGCGGCATCGGCCGGATCGCGAAGCTGCAAGACGCCGCTGTCGACGAAGAGGCCGCCGTTGCGATATTCCGACAGGCCGGTCAGCTCATCGACGTCTGAAACCGAAATGCCCGACCATTGCAGCGGCTCGATGAGAGAATAGGCCAGCCACTGCGAAAGCTTGTGCAGCGGCACCAGACCGTTTGTCGAATCCATAGTTGTCAGCGACGGGTGACGCCAACAATCGCCGAGCGGTACGCCGCCCAGCGTGAGCCGCGACGGCCAGATCGGCCCGAGGTGGCGGAGAAGCTCGGCAAGAATGGTCGGAGCCGAAATATCGCCTGCGATCGCCAGTGCCGCGAAATGATCGAATAAGCCTCCTGGCCGCGGCGCACCTTTCCGACCAAAAATGTCGGGCTTGCTGGCAACGAGTGCACCGAGCCGACGCAGCAAATCAGCGCGGCCTTCGCTGCCGACAAGCGGATTGGACGCGCTGACCTGGAAGCCGCTCGCGAGCGCTTTATTGAAAAGGTTCTTCAAGCCTTCGGCATCGGCCCGGAGCGGATCGGCGGGATCGGACGAGAACGCCCCATCGGCAAACATCGCCAGGCTGGCGAGCGCCAAGCCTTCCGAACGACCGATGCTGTTGCCGGTCGCAGGATCGCGATAGCGCCATTGCGGCCCGGCTCCGGCGTCGAGCAAGACGCTGACAATCGCCAAGTCGAAAGCCGCCCGACTGTGCGCCGCGGCGTCGGGCCAATCGGCCTTTTGGTCGATCGAAGCCCAGCGGTCCTCGCCGTCGACGACGAAGTGACGCCAGCGCGAATGAAACGGCACCGCGAGCGAGGGATAATTCTTCCGAGTGATCTGGAGCACCAGATCGACCGCTTCGGGCAGTCGCGCGAGGTCGACGCGGAAATGCGGCAGCTTGTCGTCAAGCCCGATCGCGAGCATCCGTTGTGCGCGCTCGCGAACGGCCTGCGCGCTCAACAGCGACAGCGCGGCGGCGGTTTCGGAGCTCGAAGACAGCGAATGCAAGCTTAGTACTTATCGAGGGAGCGGCCGACGGAGTCAGTGAGGTCCTGCGGCTTCGGCGCCTCGGGCGTGTAGTAGCCCGCGGCCTTCTTGGCGGCGAGTTCGACATGGGCGTCGGCGGGAACCATGTCGTCGGGAATTGGAACGCGTTCGACGATATCGACGCCCTGCGACACCAGTGCGTCATATTTCATGTCACTCATCGACACGAAACGGTCGATCCGCTTCAGGCCGAGCCAATGGACGGAATCCGGCATCAGTTGCTGGAAGCGGGCGTCCTGAACGCCGGCGACACATTCGGTGCGCTCGAAATAAGCCGAAGCGGCGTCGCCGCCTTCTTGGCGCTTGCGCGCATTGTAGACCAGGAATTTTGTGACCTCGCCCAGCGCGCGGCCTTCTTTGCGATTATAGATGATGATGCCGAGACCGCCGTTCTGGGCACCGCGGGCGCATTCCTCGATGCCGTGAATCAAATAGGGCCGGCAGGTGCAGATGTCAGAGCCGAAAACGTCGGAGCCGTTGCACTCGTCGTGCACGCGGCAGGTGATTTGCGTGCGCGGATTGGCGAGCTTGGCGACGTCGCCGAACAGATAAATCGTCGCGCCGCCGATCGGCGGCAGGAACACTTGCAGGTCCGGTCGCGTCACCAGTTCCGGGAACATGCCGGCCGTCTGCTCGAACAGCACGCGGCGAAGCGTGTTCTCGGACGTGCCGAAGCGCTCGGCGATGCCGGGCAGGTACCACGCCGGATCGATGGCAATCTTGACCACCGAAATGCTGCCGTTCTCATGAACGACATCGCCGTCGTTCTTGAGGCGCTTTGCCTTCAGCGCCGCCTGCATTTCTGGAAGATCGAGACGCGCACGCGTTATTGCTATCGTCGGGCGAATATCAATGCCTTCGGCGATTTCGGCCTTGAAATTCTCGGCGACCAAATGCCCCCAAGGATCGAGCGACACGATGCGCTTGGGCTCCGTCCATTGTTCGAACGGGCCGATATTTGCCGCGGGGTAGGTATTCGTGAGATCCGGACGGCGGATCGGATCGAGCGCGCCGGATGAAACGGCGAGTGCGCGGTACACCGAGTAAGAGCCGCCATGACTGCCGATGACGTTGCGGTCCTGCGGATGCGACACCGTGCCGATGATCGGCCCGCGCTCGCGCGCCGTCGGCGCTCCCCATGTGATCGGGAAGCGCAGTTTTGCTCCAGGCTCGGGGTGCGAGGTGAGGCGGATATGTTCAGTACGATTTGGCAGGTTCATCGTCTTCGAATCCAAACGTTCTACGGCTCGCCACGATGACGAGCCGCATCACAACCATCTCAGCTAAATCGTGCGGCCCCTTGGGCGCGCTATCGAGAACTATACCGGTTCCCAAGGTCGAAACAATGGCCGAAACAATGGCGGAAACAATAACGCCCGGCCGCATAATCACGTCTTAAATATAGGGTCAAAACTGCATTAATCCAGGGGTGATCTGCGGTCGCTCGGCAAGATCGCCATCGTGCTGGTCGAACAATATCTCGACTTTGCCCGCGAACTCGGCGACCATTTCACCAATGAGCGCGAGCGTGCCGTTACGTGACGAGACTTTTGCCGGCAATCGCGCGGTTGGACGCATTGCGCTGACCGTTGACGCAGCGCACGGCCCGACGCGGCGCCAGCGGGTGCACGAGGCGGGCTCGCTGCGCGTGCGTTTTCCGAACCACGACGCGCCCGGCAATCTCGATGCCGTCATCGTCAACACCGCCGGCGGCATGGCGGGCGGCGACAGTTTCAATATCGACGTTAAAGTCGCCGCCGGCGCCGGTTTGACCGTCACCACAGCGGCCGCGGAAAAAGTCTATCGCTCGCTCGCGCCGGATACTGAGATTGTCGTGAAGCTCGATGTCGGCGAGGCTGGCAAGCTCGCCTGGTTGCCGCAAGAAACGATTGTCTTCGACCAGGTCCGGCTGCGCCGCTCCATCGACGTCGATCTTGAGCCCGGCGCCAATCTGCTGTTGGCCGAGGCCATCATCTTCGGTCGCTCCGCCATGGGCGAAACGGTGAGCCAAGGTAAGCTGTCCGATCGCTGGCGTGTGAAAGTCGGCGGCGTTTTGGCTTTTGCCGAGACTGTCCGCCTCGATGGCGCGATTGCGCAAAACCTCGCGCGGCGGGCTATCGCCGCCGGCGGCGTCGCTGTTGCCAGCATTCTCAAAATTCCCGGCGGCGAAAAGGACGTTGCGGCAGTTCGCGCCATCGCCAACAATTTTCACGCCGAGGTCGGCGTGTCCGCTTGGAACGGCCACGCGGTCGCAAGGCTCGTCGCGCCGAGCGGTGACGTGCTGCGCCGCGATCTGGTGGCCGTATTGAGCGCGCTGCATTCGGCGCCGCTGCCGCGGCTATGGTTGAATTGAGGCGACATGCATCTCACCCCGCGCGAGAAGGACAAGCTGTTGATTGCCATGGCAGCGATAGTGGCGCGGCGGCGTCTTGAGCGCGGCGTCAAGCTCAATCACCCGGAAGCTGTGGCGCTGATTTCCGATTTCATCGTCGAGGGCGCGCGCGACGGCCGCAGCGTTGCCGAACTGATGGAGAAGGGCGCTCATGTGCTCACCCGCGCGCAGGTGATGGACGGCATCGCCGAAATGATCCCTGAGATTCAGGTCGAAGCGACGTTTCCCGACGGCACCAAGCTCGTCACCGTGCATGAGCCGATCCGATGAGGGCAAAATGATCCCCGGCGAAATGTTCATCAAGGCGGGCGAGATCGAGCTCAACAAAGGCCGCAAGACCGTCACGCTGACGGTCGCCAATAGCGGCGACCGGCCGATCCAGGTCGGCTCGCATTATCATTTCTTCGAAACCAATCCGGCGCTGAAATTCGACCGCAAGAAAGCACGCGGCATGCGGCTCGATATCGCAGCCGGCACCGCGGTACGCTTTGAGCCGGGGCAGACGCGCGAGGTCCATCTGGTCGCGCTCGCCGGCAAGCGCACAGTCTACGGTTTCCGCCAAGACATTATGGGAAAGCTCTAGAGGCGCCGCCATGCCGCGGAAAATCAGCCGAAAAGTCTACGCCGACATGTTCGGCCCGACGACCGGGGATCGCGTCCGGCTCGCCGATACCGATCTGATTATCGAAGTGGAGAAGGACTTCACCACCTATGGCGAGGAGGTGAAATTCGGCGGCGGCAAAGTGATCCGCGACGGCATGGGCCAATCGCAGATCAGCAATCGCCAGGGCGCCGTCGATACCGTCATCACCAATGCGCTCATTGTCGATCATTGGGGCATCGTCAAAGCCGATGTCGGCATCAAGGACGGCAATATTTTTGCGATCGGCAAAGCCGGCAATCCGGACATTCAGCCGAATGTCACGATTATTATTGGTCCGGGCACCGAGGTCATCGCCGGTGAGGGCAAAATTCTCACCGCCGGCGGCTTCGATACGCATATTCATTTTATCTGCCCGCAGCAGGTCGACGAAGCCTTGATGTCGGGCGTGACGTCGATGCTCGGCGGCGGCACCGGCCCGGCGCACGGCACGTTCGCGACCACCTGCACGCCCGGGCCGTTCCACATCGGGCGCATGATCCAGGCGGCGGATGAGTTCCCGGTCAATCTCGGTTTCGCCGGGAAGGGTAACGCCTCACGACCTGCGGCTTTGGAAGAGATGGTCAAGGCCGGCGCCTGCGCGCTTAAACTGCACGAGGATTGGGGCACGACGCCGGCGGCGATCGATTGCTGCCTGTCGGTCGCCGACGATTACGACGTGCAGGTGATGATCCACACCGACACGCTCAACGAATCCGGCTTCGTCGAGGACACCATCAAAGCGTTCAAGGGCCGCACCATTCACGCCTTCCACACCGAAGGCGCCGGCGGCGGGCATGCGCCCGACATTATTAAAGTGGCGGGCTTGAAGAACGTGTTGCCGTCGTCGACCAATCCGACGCGGCCCTATACCAAGAACACCATCGACGAGCATCTCGACATGCTGATGGTGTGCCACCATCTCGATCCGTCGATCGCCGAAGATCTCGCCTTCGCCGAAAGCCGGATCCGCAAGGAGACCATCGCGGCCGAGGATATTCTGCACGATATCGGTGCGCTCTCGATGATGTCGTCGGACAGCCAGGCCATGGGGCGGCTCGGCGAAGTCATCATCCGCACCTGGCAGACCGCCGACAAGATGAAGAAGCAGCGCGGTCGCCTGCCGCAGGAGAAAGGCGACAACGACAATGCGCGGGTGAAGCGCTATGTCGCCAAATACACCATCAATCCCGCCATCGCGCATGGCGTCGCAAAACTCATCGGCTCGGTGGAGAAGGGTAAGCTCGCCGATCTCGTGCTGTGGTCGCCGGCCTTTTTCGGCGTGAAGCCGGATTGCATCATCAAGGGCGGTTCGATCGTCGCCGCGCCGATGGGCGATCCCAATGCCTCGATCCCGACACCGCAGCCGGTGCACTACCGGCCGATGTTCGGCGCGTTCGGCCGCGCCCGTACCGCCTCGTCCGTCGTGTTCGCCTCAAAGGCAGCGGTCAAGTTGGGTCTTGGCAAGAAGCTCGGCATTCAAAAACAGCTCGTCGCTGTGCAAAACACGCGCGAAAAGATCTCCAAGAAAAGCATGATCCACAACGATGCGACGCCGCTGATCGAGGTCGATCCGGAAACCTACGAAGTGCGCGCCGACGGCGAGCTTCTCACCTGCGCGCCCGCGGACGTGCTGCCGATGGCGCAGCGCTATTTTCTGTTCTGACCGGCGTCAGGAACCCATGCGCGCGATCTCGGTCAAATCGGCTTCGGCGTGGTCAGGCGAGACGATCGACCGCGTCGTGCTCGATTACGACGACCGGCATCGCCGTCGCATGGCAATGACCGGTGCAAAAGGAACGTCCTTTCTTCTTGATTTACCGGCGGCTGTCGAGTTGCGCGGCGGCGATGCGCTGGTTCTGGAAGACGGCCGCCTGATCGAGGTGGTGGCCGCGCCCGAGCCGCTTTTGGAAATCCGCTGCGCCGATCCGCTTCATCTCTCGCGCGTCGCCTGGCACTTGGGCAACCGGCATTTGCCGACGCAGCTGTTGCCGAAGGCGCTGCGCATCCGCCGCGATCACGTGATTGCCGAGATGGTGCGGCAGCTCGGCGCGCAAGTCGTCGAGATCGCAGCGCCGTTCGATCCCGAGGGCGGCGCTTATGCGGCGCCGACCAGTCACCACCACCAACACAGCGATGCCGTTCACCAGCATCACCACGCGCATTCCCACAATGGCGGGCACGACCATGACCGGTGAGGAGCGCCTCTCGCGACGCGGGACACGGCGGGCGCCGGCCACGGACGTGGCGCTGCTGTCGCACGAGGCGCTTTACCGCCTGATGATCTGGTTGTCGCCGGCCTATCCGGTCGGCGCCTTCGCCTATTCGAGCGGCATCGAATGGGCGGTCGAGGCGGGCGATGTCGTACGAACACCGAGACACTGCGCGCTTGGCTGGAAAGCATGCTGACGGTAGGTGCGGGGATCAATGACGGCATCCTCTTCGCGCACATGCATCGCGCGATGACCACTGGCGACGACGTCGGCGCGGCGGAGATCGCCGAACTTGCGGCGGCCTTTGTGCCGTCGCGCGAGCGCTACGAGGAAACAACAAAGCTCGGGCGGGCTTTCGTGGAGGTGACTCAGGCGGCGTGGCCGTGCCGCGCGCTGCCGAGGCTGCAAGAGATCTGGCCGGGCGCGATCGCCTATCCGGTTGCCGTCGGCTGCGGCCTGCGCCGGACATGCCGTGCCGCTCGCGCCCGCGCTGCATGCCTTCCTCACGGCAGTGGTCTCGAATTGGATATCCGCTGGCGTCCGCCTGATCCCGCTCGGACACACCGATAGCCAGCGTCTGCTGCAAATGTTTGAGCCGGTCGTTGCGCAGGCGGCGCTTCGCGCCGCGGCCGCCACGCTCGACGATCTCGGCAGCGCCACGTTCCGCGCCGATCTCGCCGGCATCAAACACGAAACGCAATATACGCGGCTGTTCCGCAGCTGATTTTTGAGGATCGAATGGCGCATAGTCCAAATGGCCCGCTCCGCGTCGGTATCGGCGGTCCCGTCGGCTCGGGCAAGACCGCATTGATGGACGCGCTGTGCAAGGCCATGCGCGGAACTTACGATATCGCCGCGATCACCAACGACATTTACACCAAGTGGGATGCGGAATTTCTGGTGCGTTCGGGATCGCTCGACGCCGAACGCATCGCCGGCGTCGAGACCGGCGGCTGTCCGCATACCGCGATCCGCGAAGACGCGTCGATGAATCTCGCGGCCGTTGCCGATATGCGCGCCAAATTCCCGAAACTCGATCTGGTGCTCATCGAATCCGGCGGCGACAATTTGGCGGCAACATTCTCGCCGGAATTGGCCGATCTGACGATCTACGTCATCGACGTGGCGGCCGGCGACAAGATTCCGTCCAAAGGCGGGCCGGGCATCACCCGTTCGGATCTTCTGGTCATCAACAAGATCGACCTTGCGCCTCATGTCGGCGCCTCATTGTCGAAAATGGAAACCGACGCCAAGCGCATGCGCGGCGCCCGGCCGTTCGTGATGACCAATCTTCGTCAGGGCGACGGCTTGGCGACCATCGTGCGCTTTATCGAGACGTCCGGCGGCTTGTCCCATGCTTAGCTCGCGGTAACGGACATTCCGTGTCGACATCGTCCGAAAAATACGGCGCGCGGATCCTCGATATGGCGGATCAATTGGCGCAATGGTCGGAGATGCAGGGCGGGCTGACCTGTACTTATTTCTCGCCGGCGCATAAGGCCGTGGCGCAGCAGCTTCGGGCATGGATGCGTTCGGCCGGATTGGAAGCGGAGATCGACGCCGTCGGTAACGTCGTTGGCCGCTACGCCACCGCTGCGCCTTCGGCGCGCACGCTCATCGTCGGCTCCCACTACGACACGGTCGCCAATGCCGGACGCTACGACGGCCGCCTCGGCATATTGACGGCGCTCGTCGTCGCGGAGCATCTCGCGCGCATGCGGCGCCAGCTGCCGTTTCATCTCGAAGTCATCGGCTTTGCCGAGGAGGAGGGCGTTCGCTTCTCCGCGCCCTATATCGGCAGCAGCGCCGTAGCCGGACGCTTCAATGCAGCCTTGCTGCAGCGAAGCGATAGCAATGGCGTTAGCCTCGGCGCGGTGCTGCAGGAGCACAGCGTCGATCTCACGACGATCGAAAGACTAGCGCGGCGCCCGCAGACGCTGCGGGGTTATCTCGAGGTTCACATCGAGCAAGGGCCGCAGCTCCTGGAGCGTGATTTGCCGGTCGGCATCGTCACGTCGATCGCCGGCGTGGTGCGATTTCGCATCGCGGTTTTGGGCGTGGCGGGTCACGCCGGCACCGTTCCGATGGCGCTCCGCCATGACGCCGCCGCTGCCGCAGCAGAAATCGTTCTGGCCGTCGAGCGGCGTTGCGCTGCGGCGGCAGGACTTGTCGGCACGGTCGGCCAGCTTGAAGTGCCGCAGGGACTGATCAATGTGATCCCGGGCCGCTGCGAACTGTCGCTCGATGTGCGCGCGACCGACGATGTTATACGCGATACCGCCCTTGCCGATATTCGCGCGGCAATCGGGCAAATCGCGGAGCGTCGCGGCGTGACCACGGAAATGACGGAAATCGCCCGCCATCCCGCCGTTCCCTGCGTTGCCGCCATGCAATCGTCGTTGGCGCAGGCCATTGCCAGGGCGAACATCGCGCCGTTTTATCTGGCGAGCGGCGCCGGCCATGACGCCGAGCAATTCGCGGGCATCACCGAAATCGGCATGCTGTTCGTGCGCTGCGGCAATGGCGGCATCAGCCATAATCCGCGCGAGACTGTCACGGCCGACGACGCTGATATCGCCGGCCGCGTGTTGCTCGACGTGATCACCAATTTGCATTAGCCGGGGGAGCAGGAGCCGATCATGGAACGTATCCGCATCAAAGCGGCACAATTCGAATTCGTCGCGCAGTTTGAATCCGAACGCGCGCCAAAAACCTGCGCCAAATTTCGCAGCATGCTGCCTTATAACGAAAGGATCATTCACGTCCGCTGGAGCGGGGAAGGCTGCTGGATTCCGCTCGGTGATCTCGACCTCGGACTGGGCTGCGAGAACCACACCAGCTATCCGGCGCCGGGCGAGATCATTCTCTATCCCGGCGGCATCAGCGAAACAGAGATCCTGCTGGCCTATGGCAATGTGTGCTTCGCCAGCAAGGTGGGCCAACTCGCCGGAAATCATTTTCTGACGATCGTCGAAGGCCGCGATCAGGTGCGGCCGCTTGGCGAATTTGTGCTGTGGCACGGCGCTCAGGACATTTTGTTCGAGGCTATTTAGCCGCCCGACGGAGCAGCCTGTCCCGACGAGTTCCACGGCACGTATCAAATGCCCCAATGGCATGGGTCTTGCTTAGTAATCAGGCAGATTCAGCATTTTGGGGAGTGTGGAATGACTACGACAACGCTCGCTGCGCCGCCTCTGACCGCCCGCTCACCGATCTATAGCTCGCTGTTCGTCCAGGTGCTGGCCGCGCTCGTTCTCGGCGTCATTCTGGGGATGGCGACGCCTGACTTCGCCATATCACTGAAAATTCTGAGCGACGGCTTCCTCAAGCTTATTTCGATGATCGTGGCGCCGATCGTGTTTTGCGTGGTGGTGCACGGCATCGCCGGCGCCGGCGATCTCAAAAAGGTCGGCCGCGTCGGCCTCAAGGCGCTGATCTATTTCGAGGTCATGACGACGGTCGCGCTTACGCTCGGGCTCGTGCTGGCGTTTCTGTTCGCGCCGGGCCATGGTATGAACATCGATCCGACCACGCTTGATGCCAAGGCGCTCAGCAACTACGCCGACAACGCGCACAAGCTGCAAGGCGCGGGCGTCGGCAGCTTCATTCTCAATATCATCCCGACGACGTCGGTCGACGCGCTCGCGCGCAATGACGTGCTTCAGGTTCTGTTCTTCGCGGTCCTGTTCGGCATCGCGCTCGCTCTGGTCGGCGAGCCGGCGGCGCAGATCACGTCCTTTGTCGAGGCGGCCTCCAAAGTTCTGTTCAAGGTCATGGGGCTCCTGGTGCGCGTCGCGCCGCTCGGCGTTCTCGGTGCGGTGGCCTATACGGTCGGAAAATACGGCGTCGGCTCGCTCAAGCAGCTCTTGTCGCTGGTTTTGATATTCTACGTGTCGGTCGCGATTTTTGTCACCGTCGTGCTCGGCGGCATTCTGCGCGTGCTCGGTTTGAATATCTTCAAGTTCCTCGCCTATCTCCGCGAGGAATTGACCATCGTCTTGGCGACCGCGTCCTCGGATGCGGTACTGCCGCAGATCATGCGCAAGCTCGAACGTATGGGGGTGAAGCAATCCGTCGTCGGCCTTGTTATTCCGACCGGCTATTCGTTCAACCTCGACGCCTTCTCGATCTATCTGACGCTCGCGGTGGTGTTCATCGCGCAAGCGACCAACACGCCGCTGTCGCTCGGCGACCTGCTCCTGGTGCTGGCGGTGTCGCTGGTGACGTCGAAAGGCGCGCACGGCGTGCCGGGCTCAGCGATCGTGATCCTCCTCGCTACGCTCAATGCGGTGCCGACTATTCCGGTGATCGGGCTGGTTCTCGTGCTCTCGGTCGACTGGTTCATCGGCATCGCCCGCGCCGTCGGCAATCTGATCGGCAATTGCGTCGCTACCGTCGTCATCGGCGCGTGGGAGCACGAGGTCGATATGCCGACCGCCAGGCGGGTGCTCGACGGCGAGGTGGCCGTGGACGTCACCGCCGGTTGAACGTTCTTATCGGACACTCGTCAGGCGGCGCGGTAGCGGCTTTGCGGCCGCTGCAAGCCGAGATTGTCGCGAAGCGTCGAGCCCTCATATTCGGTGCGAAACAAGCCGCGCCGCTGCAATTCAGGCACGATATGCGTGACGAAATCGTTCAGGCCACCCGGTAGATAGGGCGGCATGATATTGAAGCCGTCGGCGGCGCCGCCAACAAACCATTCTTCCATCATGTCGGCGATCTGCTTCGGCGTGCCTTTGATGACGGCCTTGCCGCGCGCGCCGGCCATGCGCATGGCGAGCTGACGGATCGTGAGATTCTCGCGCTTGGCGAGATCGACGGCGGACTGGAATGCGTATTGGCTGGCATTGGTTATCGTCAGATCGTCCGGGAGCGGCCCGTCGAAGGGATACGGCGACAGATCGATGCCGCCGAGAACGGTGCCGAGGATTTCGCGCGCGACGATCGGATGAATCAGCGACTGTAACTGGTCGTACTTTTCGCTCGCCTCGCTTTCCGTCTGGCCGATGATGGTGCTCAGCCCGGGCATGATCTTCATCTCGTCCGGGTTGCGGCCGTGCCGCGCCATCGCCTGCTTGAGATCGTCGTAGAGCTTTTTGCCGGCATCGAGCGTCAGCGGCGCGCAAAAGATAACTTCGGCAAATTCGGCGGCGACATTGATCATGTCTTCGGAGCCGCCTGCCTGTACGATGATCGGCCGTCCTTGCGGCGAGCGCGGCACATTGAGCGGTCCGCGCACCGAGAAGAACTTGCCCTTGTGATCGAGCGTATGCAGCGCCTGCGGATTGAAAAACAGTCCGCTGGCCTTGTCGCGGATGAAGGCGTCGTCGTCCCAGCTGTCCCACAGCGCGGTGACGACCTGGGCGAATTCGCGGGCGCGTTCGTAGCGCTCGCCGTGCTCGAAGTGCGCGTCACGGCCGAAATTCTGCGCCTCTTCCTGCTGGCCCGACGTCACCAGGTTCCAGCCGGCGCGGCCGCCGCTGATATGGTCGAGCGAGGCGAATTTGCGCGCCACATGATAGGGCTCGTTGTAGCTCGTAGTGGCGGTCGCCACGAGGCCGATATGGCTCGTCGAGCCGGACAGTGCCGACAAGAGCGTGATCGGCTCGAAATTGGCGATGTATTGCGCCGAGCGGCTGAGCGCGTCGATGTGGGCCTTGCGCACACACACATTGTCGGCGAGGAAGACCATGTCGAACTTGGCGCGCTCGGCGGTCTGCGCCAGCTCGCGATAATGAGCGATATTGATTCCGGCGTCAGCCTGGGATTCCTCGTGCCGCCATGACGCGACATGGTGCCCCGTCGGGTTGAAAAATGCGCCGAGTTCTCATTTTCTTTTGCAGAGCAGTCATTGGCATCCTCTGGCGTCCTCCGCCGGGCAAAATAGATAATCGCGCAAAGCGAGTCACGGCCGTCGACAGCGCATTTCGTGCATAGCTATGCGTCTGTGTAGGGTCGGGGAGGAGGGCCTCCAGGATCGGCCGGCGGTGGGTGGTCATACGGCGCCGATTTGGCCACTAACATTCCGGAGTTGGATTGCGCTAAGTTTCTTAAATGAGCACGACAACCCAATCGAGACTTCCCAAAGGTGATCACCGGCTGCCGGCCGGCCGGCCGGTGCGGCCGATCAAGCGGCGCGACGCGGCCGCAACGCGCGCGCGGATCCTGCAGGCGGCGATGCAGGAGTTCGCCGCCAAAGGGCTCGACGCCACCCGCATCGAGGACATTGCCGACCTGGCCGGCGCCAACCGCCGCATGACCTATTACTATTTCGGCAGCAAGGAAGGGCTCTATCTCGCAGCCCTCGAGGCCGCCTATTTCGAACTGGTTGAGGTCGAGGAGCGGATCGACGTCGACGCGCTCGGACCGATCGAAGCGATCGCGGCCATGGTGTCGGCGAAGTTCGAGCACTACGTCAAATACCCGCATTACGTTGAATTCGTGAAGATGGAGAATCTCTATCGCGCGCGGCATTTGAAGACGTCGCGGCGGATCGCGGAAATGCGCGCGCCGCTGATTTCCGTCATTAAGCGCGTGCTGGAGCGCGGCGCGGCGACGGGCGTGTTGCGTAAAGGCGTCGATCCGCTCGACCTTTATCTGTCGATCTGCGCGCTCGGCTTCTTCGTATTCTCCAATCGCCACACGCTCGGCGTGATTTTCAACACCGACGTCACCGGAGTTGCAGCCTTGCGCCGCCGCAAGGCGCTCGTCGTCGATATGATCAAGGCCTATCTGCAGCCTTAAAGGTAGAAGTCGCGGAGCGCAGGAGACGCGAAACTTGACAGGCTTCGGGGTAAACATTTAACTCACTCACGAGTTAATTAGAGCAATGAAAACCCCGTAAAACGGGACCTCGGGAAGGAAACGCATGAAGGTCCTCATCACCGGGGGAATGGGCGTTATCGGGGCTGAGACCAGCCGAAAATTCGTGCGCGAAGGGCACCGGCCGGTGGTCTATGCCCGCCATCGCGACGACAGGCTTGTCGGCGACATTGCCGACAAGATCGACTTCGAGGCCGGCGACATTCTCGACATGCCGCGGCTCCTCGACGTCATCAAGCGTCATCGTGTCACGCATATTGTGCATGCTGCGGCCTTCGTCGGCGCGGTATCGGCAGCCAACCCGGCGCTCAGCATCCAAGTGAATGTGATGGGCACGGTGAACGTGCTCGAAGGCGCACGCCTCTTCGAGGTCAAGCGCGTGGTCTATACCAGCGCTAAAGGCATCTACGGCCCGGTCCTCGGCGATTACGGACCGCCGCATTACAAGCCGATGCCCGAAGATATGCCGAAGAATCCGCAGCGTATCTATGACAGCGCCAAGCTGATGAGCGAGCAGACCGCGCTCTACTACGCCAACAATTTCGGTCTTGATGTCGCCATCCTGCGCTTTGCGACGACTTACGGTCCCGGCAAGACCGCGCGCCACGGCAAGATGGGCGTCACCAGCCAGATCGTCGAAGCGCCGTTCAACGGCGAGCCGTTTCACCATCCCTATGGCGCGCAAGCCAAGGATGATTTCGTCTACAACAAGGATTCCGCGCTCGGCGTTTATCTGGCGACCGTCGCCGACAAGGTGCCGAGCCGCGTCTACAATATCGGCAGCGGCGAAGGGCTGACCTTGAACGACATGGCAGCCGCCATCCGCAAGCGCATCCCGAGCGCCGATATCGCGATCGGTCCGGGCGACAATTTCCTCGGCATGCCTTATCCGCCGCACGGCGTCTACGACGTCAGCCGTGCGCGCCGGGAGCTCGGCTTCAAGCCGGAATACGACTTCGACGCCGCCGTGGCGGACTATGTAAAAAGTCTCGAGCGCATGCGCGCGCAAGGTTACTAACGGCTACTGCTGACCGCCGCTTCGCAACGGAGTGCACAATATGCGCGATAAGTTGGAATTGCCCCGCCTGTCGCTCGCGGAGCGCGATCGCCGCTGGGCGGTGACGCGCAAGCAAATGGAAGCACGCGGCCTCGATTGTCTCGTGCTGTGGGGTTGGCCCGCAGTGTGGGACTTTTGTACCGCGAATGCGCGCTATCTGTCGCCGATCGGCGGCAATGCCGAATTCAATGTGCTGGTGTTTCCGCTCAAGGGCGAGCCGACATCGTATGTGATGATGCCGACCTTCATCGACGGCTGGCGGGCGGCGCAGGACTGGATTTCCGACGTGCGGCCGCGGCGCAGGACCTGGGCGGACTCGGTCGTCGAACGGCTCACCGAGCTCGGCCTCAGCAAAGCGCGCATCGGCACGGACGGGCTCGCCGGTCCGCTCGATCCGGACGGCTGGCTGCCGCACAGCGTTTTCACGCGCCTGCGGGAGCTTTTGCCGCAGGCCGAATTCGTCAATCTCGACGATATGATGGAAATGCTGCGCACGGTGAAGAGCGATGAAGAATTGCAGATCCTCGCGCGTGCCGCGCAGCTCGGGGACCTGATGCTGTCGACCTGCCGCGACACGGCGAAGCCTGGCGTGAGAGAGTCGGAAGTCTATGGCGGCATGATGGAAGCGATGATCGCCAATGGCGGCGAGGAGCCGACGTTGTTCCTGTGGGCCTGCGATGCTTTGCCCTATCCGCACCCGTTCCGCCTGCCGACGACGCGCCCGATCGCGCGCGGCGACGTGATCATTTGCGAAATCCATCCCAAGATCGGCGGCTACTACACCCATGTCGAGCGGACATTCTGCCTCGGTGAAGGGAAACCCGAGCAGCGGCGCATCTATGACGGCTGTATTGCGGCCTACGAAGAGGGCATGAAAAATTTTGGCCCGGGCCGCCCGATCTCGGTCGCGATGGACAAAGTGCGCGACGTGATCCATGCGCAGGGGCTCGGCATGTGCGAGACCGGCATTCATGGCCACGGATTGGCGTCGCTCGAATATCCGCGCTACCGCCACCACGCCATCGCTGCCGATCAGGAGGCGCTGAAGAAACTCGGCGACGAATTCCGCCCGGGCATGGTATTCGCGTTCAATATCGATCTGTTCGATCCGAAATTTCACGACGGGAAGACCGGCTGCGTCTTCGCCGAAACGGTCGTGATTACCAAGACCGGGGCGAAGCGCCTCCATTCCTATCCGATGAATTTCCAGACCATAGCCGCCTAATACCGGGAGAGTGCAGAAGTGACCGAGACCAAGCCGAATTATCCGCCGATCCGCCGCGTCGTCACCGGGCACGACGGTGAAGTCGCGAAAGTCATGATCGATGCGCCCGCGACCAATGCCAAATTTCCTGGATCCGGCAACGTGTCGACCCTGATCTGGAGCACGGACAAAACACCAGCCGCCATGCCAGCCGGCAAGGACTTCGAGGACATGGGCGCGCGGATCATCGGAACGGCGCCGCCGACGAACGGCACTCGCTTCGCGGTGATCGATTTCCCGCCGGACAACAAGCCCCATATGCATCGCACCGAAACCGTTGACTACGTCCTCGTTCTCGAAGGCGAGATCGAGATGGATATGGACAACTCGACGGTGAAATTGAAAGCGGGCGACGTCATGGTGCAACGGGGCACCAATCATGCCTGGGCCAATCGCAGCAATGCGCGCGCCCGCGTCGCTTTCGTCTTGATCGATGCCGAGCCGCTCGGCATCGGCAAGCCCGTGCTCGGAACCGCCAACGCGCGCTAAAAGCTCAGAGCATGATCCCGAAAAGTGGAAACCGGTTTTCGGAAAAGATCATGCTCAAACGAAAACTCTAAGATGCTCGAATTCCGCAATATCAGCTTCTCGTTCCCGGGCCGGCGCGGCCCGGTCGAGGTGCTGCGCGACGTCTCGTTCTCCTGCAAGGCGGACGAGATCGTCGCCGTGGTCGGGCCGAGCGGTTGCGGGAAATCGACTTTGCTCAGCCTCGCAATCGGATTGCGCAAGCCGACTTCGGGCGAAGTGCTGGTCGATGGGCGTCCGGTGAAAGGGACGGACCGCCGGCTCGGCATGCTGTTTCAGCAGACGACCTTGCTGCCGTGGCGCTCGGTGGTGGAAAATGTCGAGCTGGGTTTGGAGATCCGCGGCGAGCCGAGGCAGCAGCGCCGCGACCGCGCGCTGGCGCTGATGAATCAATATGGCCTCGGCGGCTTCGAGCGCAAATATCCGCACGCTCTGTCCGGCGGCATGCAAAAGCGCGCGGCGCTGGCGCAGACGCTTGCCGTCGAGCCGACCGTGCTGCTGCTCGATGAGCCGTTCGCCGCGCTCGACGCGCAGACCCGCGTCGTGATTGAAAACGACGTCGTGAAAATCTGCCGCGCTGGTAAGCGCAGCATGATCATCGTCACTCACGATATCGCCGAGGCGATCTCGATGGCGGACCGCGTCGTGGTATTGAGCCGCCGTCCGGCGATGGTGAAGGAAGTTTACGAAATTCCGCTCAGCCGCAAGGCGGGAAGCGTCGCCGACGTGCAAAGCATGTCGGAATTCACGCAGTTCTTTAAGCAGATTTGGGATGCGCTCGATATCAGCGTCACCGGCATGAGCTCGGCGGCATGACGCTCTCGCATCGCCTCCTTGTCATTCTCGGCCGGCTTGCCGTGCTGGCGGTGATCCTGGTCGGTGCCGAGATCGGCGTCCGCTCGGGTGCGCTCAGTCAGCTCTTCTTCTCGAGCCCGAGCGAGATTTTTCAAGCGCTGCTCACGCAATGGTCGAACGGCAGCTTTTTGCAGGACGCCGGCATCACGGTGCTCGAAACGCTGCTCGGCCTTGTCTCGGGCTCGTTATTGGGCATGGCAGTGGGATTGATCCTGCCGCAGCTTCGGCTCGTCTCGAATGTGTTCGAGCCGTTTCTGATGGTTCTCAACGGCATTCCGGTCATCGTCATCGCGCCGCTGTTCATCCTCTGGCTCGGCCTCGGCATCCTCTCCAAGATCGGCATCAGCGTCTATATCGTGTTCTTTGCGATGTTCATTCCGGTCTATACGGCGTCGCTGCGGCTCGACACGACATTCGTTGATGCGCTGCGCGTCATGGGCGCGAGCCGCAACCAGATCTTCTGGAAGGTCATCGTGCCGTCATCGCTGCCGAGCGTCTATACCGGGCTGAAGATCGGTTCCGGGCTGGCGCTGATCGGCGCGGTCATCGGCGAATTCGTCGCGTCACGCTCCGGCCTCGGCCATATGATCCTCTACGCGTCCGGCACGCTTGATACGCCGACGCTCTATCTCGGCATCATCACGCTCGCGGTGTTCGCGGCGATCTTGAGTTTTGGCATCGACGCGCTCGGCCCGGTGCTGGTGCGCTACCGATTTTCCGACGAGAAATAGCCGCGCGCTCAAGCCGGCGGCAGATAGAGGGAGAGACTTCAAATGCGACATTGGATGACGCGACACTGGATGACGTTCTTGGCTGCCGTGCTGGCGGCTATGTCGGCGGCGTTGACCAGTCACGCCGCTTTGGCCGACAGCGTGAAAATAGCGCTGCCGGTTGCTTCGCTCGAGTCGCTGCCGATCTACATTGCGCAGACGAACGGCCTGTTCAAGAAACACAATGTCGAGGTCGACGTCATCACCAGCCGCGGCGGCGGTGAGGCGATGAAGGCTTACATATCCGGCGACGTGCAGATCGTCGGCACCGGATTTCCCGAAGTCGGCCTGATGCGGGCGCGCAATGTGGACGTCGAACTGTTCTTCGCGCAAACCTCGCGCGTGCCGTTCGGCATGATCGGGCGCAAGGATGAGGATCTGAAATCGGTCGCCGATCTCAAGGGCAAGACCATCGCGGTGACGTCGCCCGGCTCACTGACGGCCAATCTGGCGCGCTACTTCGTCCAGCAAGCGGGGCTCGACCCCGACAAGGATGTGAGCCTGGTCTCGGTCGGCGGCGGCGGCGAAATCTTGGGCGCCCTTAAGAGCGGCAAGGCCGATGCGGCGATGCTGTTCGAGCCGTTCGTCACCATCGCCATTCAGCAAGGTTTTGCCACCATGCTGGTCGATGTGCCGGAGAAGCTCGATGCCTTCTCCTCCTCGCCGTTGTCGACCAGCAAGGTCTTTATCGATAAATCCGGCAACGACGCGCGCGGCGTGTTCGACGCGCTCGCCGAAGCGCTCGCCTACATTCACTCCAATCCGTCGGGTACGCTCGACATCGCCAAGAAGACCTTTGCCAATGCCGACCCCGCCGTGCTGTCGGCCGCCTTCGACCGCCTGAGCAAGTGGTATTCGCCCAACGGTAAATTCACCCGCGCCAATGTCGACCGCACGCAGAAAATCTCGGTCGACATGAAGATCATGCCGCAGGCTTACCCTTACGATGAGGTCGTCGCGCCCATGGCACGTGAGTAGTTGGCGCAGGAATGAGAACGCGAATCAGCAACGACCGCGCCGGCAGTCAAGGCGAGCGTCATTATCATGTAAATGGCCATGATGGGCCGTTTGATCCGCCGATGAGTCTGCCGGACAGTGCTGCGCCCGTGTCGCGGCGCGTGTCGCGCGACCGGGCAACCAAGTGAGAATGCGGTCGACGCATGATGAGAAAGCTCGGTGTCCCGGCTTTGCTGAGTTTCAATGGCGGCTTCGTCGATACGATCGGATTTCTCGGCCTCCAGGGTTTGTTCACGGCCCATGTCACCGGAAATTTCGTCACGCTCGCGGCCACTTTGGTGTCCGGAACGCATGGCGTAATCGCCAAGCTCTTGGCATTGCCGGAATTCGTCATGGTCATTGTGGTGGCGCGGCTCGTAAGCGCGGCCATGACGGCGCGGGGAATGCCTGCCTTGCGCTGGATGCTGGTGGCAAAAGTTTTGTTTCTTCTCGCCTTCTTTGTTCTCGCCGTTACGCTCGGACCGTTTCCCGATAGTGACGCGCCTACGGCGCTGTTGACCTGCTTCGCCGGCATTGCCGGAATGGCAGTCCAGAATGCCGTGCAGCGCGTGCATTACGGCAGCTTGCCGCCGACCACTCTGATGACCGGCAACACGACGCAGGCGGCGCTCGACGCTGTCGATTTGCTGCACGGCGGCGACAACGCTCAGACCGCGACGACGCGCGCCCGTTTCGGCCGCACCGTCCGCAGCATTGCCTGGTTTGCCGGCGGCTGCGCTCTGGCCGCTGTCCTTTATTATTTGGTCGGATTCTGGGGCCTCGCGGTCCCGGTCGCAGTGGGGGCGGCGACGGCCATTTTGGGGAAGGATTGAATGGCCGGAGTTGGCGGCAAACCTGAGCGTTGACTAGGGCCAGCCCCAGGGATATTTTGTATTACATAATACATCTTACCGTTTGTGAGCAGGCCCTTCCATGCTGGCGGAGCGCATTTTTAAGGCGGTAGGGAAGCCGGTCCCACGGAACGAAGACCAGCGCCTGATCACCGGAAAAGGCCGGTTTTCTGACGATTTCAGCCTGCCCGGACAGGTCTGGGCCGCGATGGTCCGCTCGCCGCACCCGCATGCGCGCATGGTTTCGATCGACACGTCGCAAGCGCTGAAAATGCCCGGCGTGCTCGCGGTCTATACCGGCGAGGACTGCCGCAAGGATGGCCTGAAAGCCATTCCGCACAGTCCCGTGCCGTCAACCAAGTTCGACATGAAGCTTCGCGGTCCGGGCGATACGGACGTCTTCGCCGGCCCCAATGTTCTCTTGCCGCACGACAAAGCGCGTCATGTCGGCGAGGCCTTGGCGATGGTCGTTGCCGGAACGCTGGAGCAGGCGCAGAGCGGCGCCGAGCAGGTCGCAATCGACTACGACGTTTTGCCGTGGGTCGCCGACTCGCAAGAAGCGGTAAAGCCCGATGCGCCGCGTCTGTGGGACGAACTGCCGAACAATGTTCTGGTCGACACGTTCTTCGGCGATGCCGCGGCGACCGAAGCCGCTTTCGCCTCCGCCGCGCACGTCGTGACGATGAAAACGCATATCGGCCGCGTCACCGGCGTGCCGCTCGAGCCGCGCGCGGCGCTCGGCCATTTCGACCCGGCGACGCAGCGCTACACGATCTACGCGGGCTCGGGCGGCGCGGTCCGGCAGAAGCAGGAACTGGCGGCGGTGCTCGGCGTCGATCCGCAAAGCGTCCGCGTTCTGTCGTTCGACGTCGGCGGCAATTTCGGCACGCGCAACCGCTCCTTCGTCGAGTTCGGGCTGGTGCTGTGGGCGTCGCGCAAGCTCGGCCGGCCGGTGAAATTTCGCGCCGAGCGTTCGGAAGCGTTCCTGACCGACTATCAGGGACGCGATCTCGTCACCGAAGTGTCGCTTGCCATCGACAAAGACGGCCGCTTCCTCGCCATGCGCGCATCCAATCTCAGCAATGTCGGCGCGCGCTGCGTGTCGCTGTCGCCGCTGAGCAAAGGCTCGGGCCTCATCACCGGCTCCTATAATATTCCCATCGCGACGCTGCACGCCCGCGCCACCTTCTCCAACACCATGCCGACGCAGGCCTATCGCAGCTCCGGGCGTCCCGAAGTGACCTTCGCCATCGAGCGGCTGATCGACAAGGCGGCGCGCGAACTCAGCTTCGACCGTCTCGAATTGCGCCGGCGGAATCTGGTGCGGCCGGAGCAGATGCCGTACCAAAATGCCGTCGGCTCGATCTATGACAGCGGCACCTACGAAAAGAACATGGACCGCGCGCTGGCGCTCGCCGATTGGCAGGGCTTTCCGGCGCGGCGCGCCGAGGCGCAGTCGCGCGGCAAGCTCTTAGGGCTTGGCTTTGCCAATTACGTCGAGTCCTCGATCGGTTCGCCCAAGGAGCGCGCCGACCTCATCGTGCGCTCGAACACCATCGAGGTCGTGATCGGCACGCAGCCGGCTGGGCAGGGGCACGAGACGAGCTTTGCGCAAGTCACCGCCGATCTTCTCGACGTGCCGTTCGAGGCGGTCAAGATCACGCTCGGCGATACCGATATCGTAAGTGCCGGCGGCGGCACCCATTCCGGCCGCTCAATGCGCCACGCCAGTGCGGTCATTGCGCTCGGCTCCGAGGATCTCATCAACAAGGGCAAGGCGCTGATGGCGCATCTCGAAGATGTGCCGCTGGATATGGTGCAGTTCGAGGACGGGTTCTTCCGCGTGGCGTCGAGCAATCGCGCGCTGAGCTGGTTCGAACTTGCGCCGCTCGCCGAGCAGGACGGCTTGCCCATCGAATTGCAGGGCGGGCTTCGTGTCCGCCGCGACAACGAAATGCATACGCCGGTGTTTCCGAACGGCGCCTGCCTGTGCGAGATCGAGATCGATCCCGAAACCGGGTCCGTCGACATCAAGCGTTACGCGACCGTGGACGATGTCGGCCGCTGCATCAATCCGCTGATCGTGCACGGCCAGACCCATGGCGGCATCGCGCAAGGCGTCGGCCAGGCGCTGTGGGAACAATGCGCCATCGATCCGGCGTCGGGGCAGCCGTTGATGGGCTCGTTCATGGACTACGGCATGCCGCGGTTCGACAATATGCCGTCGTTCAAGACCGAGATTGTTGAAGTCCTGTCGCCAACCAATCCGTTCGGCGTGAAGGCCGGCGGCGAGGGCGGCACCACGCCGGCGCCGGCCGTCATCATGAGCGCGATCGACGATGCGCTCTCGGACTATGGCAACCCTCATATCGAAATGCCGGCGACGCCGGCCAAGATCTGGAACGCGATCCAAGACTACAAAGACCGCCAGAAAGCCGCGTAACACGCCGATGCAACACATTACTCTGACCGTGAACGGCACCAAGGTCTCGCGCGACGTAGAAGACGAAACGCTTCTCGCCGTGTTTCTGCGCGAATATCTCAAGCTCACCGGAACGCATGTCGGTTGCGACACCACGCAGTGCGGCTGCTGCGTCGTCCATCTCAACGGCAAGTCCGTCAAATCCTGCACCGTGCTCGCGGTCCAGGCGCAGGACGGCAAGGTCACGACCATCGAAGGACTGGCCGGAAAAGACGGCACGCTGCATCCGATGCAGGAGGCGTTTCATCGGCTGCATGCCTTGCAGTGCGGTTACTGCACGCCGGGCATGATCATGGCGGCGGTCAACCTGGTCGACACTTATCCCGAGCCGCTCACCGAGGCCATCGTGCGCGAGGAGATGGAAGGCAATCTTTGCCGCTGCACCGGTTATCACAACATCGTCAAGGCGATCCTGGCCGTCGCTGCCACCAAGAACGCGGCGGCCAAGAAGCCCGTGCCTGCGAGCGTGGAGTAGACGCCATGGTGATGTACCCGACGCGCTATCATCGTCCGCAGAGCCTCGAAGACGCGCTGAAGCTTCACGCCGGCAACGAGGACGCTTCGTATCTCTCTGGCGGGCACACGCTGTTGCCGGCCCTCAAGCAGCGGCTGGCGCGGCCCTCCGACCTGATCGATCTCGCGGCGCTGCCCGGCCTGCGCGGCATCAAGCTGGAAAAGAATGTTCTGTCGATCGGCGCGACCATGACGCATGCCGAAGTGGCCGCTTCGCCCGTCGTGCGTAAAACCATTCCGGCACTCGCCGGAATGGTCGGCTCGATCGGCGACCGGCATGTGCGCCATCGCGGCACCGTCGGCGGCTCCGTCGCCAATAACGATCCGGCCGCGGACTATCCGTCCGCCGTCGTCGGCCTCGGCGCCACGGTCGTCACCGACCGGCGCAGCATTGCGGCGGACGATTTCTTTGTCGCGCTCTACGAGACGGCGCTCGCGCCGGGCGAGATCATCACGCGCGTCGATTTTCCCGTTCCCGACCAAGCCGGCTACGCCAAGTTCCGCAGCGCCGCCTCGCGCTATGCGGTCGCGGCCGTCTTTGTCGCGAAATTCGGTTCGGTTGCGCGCGCGGCGGTGACGGGCGCCGGCTCGGCCGGCGTGTTCCGGCTGCGCGACCTTGAAGACGCGCTGGCAAAGGGCTTCGGCCCGGCGGCGGTGGCGCACTGCAAGCTCGATGCGCGCAACATGATGGAGGATCTTGCCGGATCTTCCGAATATCGCGCCAATCTCGTTCTGGTCATGGCGCGCCGCGCCTTGGAACATCTTGGCGAGGCGTGTTCGTACAAATAGTGGCGCGAGAGAGATGGGGCCGTGGACAAAGCAGTTCGCGAAGCAAAGACGGCTAACGGCCGTCTGACGGCACTGCAGGAGCCGTCGATCTCGCTGCGGAGCCGCATCATCGACGCGCTGCGCCGCGCCATCGAAACCGGCGTGCTGGCGCCGGGCGCCCGGCTCGTCGAACGCGAATTGTGCGAGCAGCTCAAAGTAAGCCGGACCTCGCTGCGCGAGGCGCTCGGCGAATTGCAGGCCGAAGGCATTTTGACTTATTCGCCGACCCGCCGCCTGTCGGTGAGCGTCATTTCACATGCGGAAGCCGAGAACGCCTACCGCATCCGCGGGACGCTCGAAGCCCTCGTCGTCGAGCAATTCATCGAGAAGGCCGGCGAAGATGAGCTTGCCGCCTTGCATGAAGAAGCCGGTCGCTTGAAAGACGCTTATCGCTCCGGCGATGTCGACCGGATGTTGGTCGCCAAGCGCGCCTTCTACGACCGCATTTGCTCGGGCGCGCAGAACGCGATCGCGTTCGACATTATCAACCGCCTCGTACTGCGCACCTCGGGGCTGCGGCGGCGGTCGCTGCTGCGGGCCGAGCGCCAGCAGCAAAGCATCAAGGAGGTCGACATTCTTCTGCGCGCCATCGTGCGGCGCGAGGTCGAAGCCGCGCGCAAGGCCGCGCTGCAAAACGTCGCCAATTCGGCGAAGTCGGCGCTGCTGGCGGACGAGCGCGCGCCGGCCTGATCGTTCAGTCGATCAGCGACGTATCGCCGTCGAATTCCATCGGACAATAATGCGCGCCGTGGAACAGGGCCGAGATTTCGTTTTCCTTTTTGCCTTCGGCAAATATCTCCGCGGCGAACGCTTCTGAGTTATCCTGCGGCGCATAGCCGAGGAATGTCACATTGCTATTGTCCCAGCGGCTGCGCAGATTGTTCGACACGCCGTAGGCAATAATGAAGTGATAGTCCGGATAATCGATGCAGCGCCGGACGAGCTGCGCCATGTCGCGATGACTGATCCAGGTCAGCAGGCCGCGCGCGTCGATCGGCCGGTCCGGCGTGCGGAACGTACCGATGCGCAGGCAGGCGACGCTCATGCCGTGCTTGTCGGCATAGAGCCGGCCCAGCGCCTCGCCGAACACCTTGGAAACGCCGTAACGCGAGTCCGGCCTGACCTCGACCGTGTTGTCGAGGAAGCGCTCGCGGCGGTGAAAACCGATGGCATGATTGGAGCTTGCGAAAATCACGCGCTTGACGCCTTGGCGGCGCGCCGCCTCGAAGACATTGAAACAGCCTTCGATATTGAGTGTCAGCACGTTTTCCCATGTGCCTTCGATGGACTGGCCGGCGAGATGCACGACGCAATCGATGCCGGCCATGGCTTTTTCCACCGACACGATGTCGCGGATGTCGGTCTGATAGACTTCCTCACAGGTTTCAGCCGCACTAAGCGGCGCGATGTCGGCAAGGCGAATGAGCGGATAACTGCCGCGCAAGCCGCGGCGGAGTGCGACACCGATCTGGCCGGCCGCGCCGGTGACGAGGATGCGTTTCATGGAGCACCGTGTTGCGTTGTTACTTTCTCAAAGCTGCGGCCGCTGACGATCCGGCGTCGCCGAACCGGGCCTGATAGGCGCGTATATAGGCGGCCGGCGAAGGCTCCAGATGCCGCCGCGTGAGCGCGATCAATTCGTCGCGGTTCGATAGACGTAGCGCGGCAATGATGGCGACATGGTCGCGGCGCGCGCGGTCAAGCGTGTCCGGGTAGGCGTTGGCATAGGATCTGATGCCATAGGCTTTTTGCGCAAGCTGTTCGATCGTCTCGATCAGACAGCTGTTGCCGCACAATTCGAACAGCGTGCGGTGAAAATTGAGATTGCAATAGAACATGGTCAAGAGATCGCCGCTGTCGATCGCCGCGCTGTAGTCGCGCTGGATGGCTTCGAGCTTGTCGATATCGGCGCGCGGGATCGGCAGCGGCAGGATGCGAACCGCCATGACCTCAAGCTCCTCGCGTACGGCGTAGATGTCCATGACTTCTTGCGGCGTGAGGTCGCGCACGATTGCGCCGCGATTTGGAATGCGCTGGATGATGCCTTTTTTCTCCAGCTCGAAGAATGCCAGCCGCACATCGGCGCGGTGCGTGTCGAACTGTTCGCAGAGATCCTGCTCGATCAGCCGTTCGCGCGGATGGCGCCGGCCGAGCACGATGTCTTCTTCCAGGCGCGTCGCGATGCGCTCGGCGGTCGCCGGCCCGCGGACGCCGTGCTTCGGCGGCGCTTGGCGCGGCGCGCGCTTCGCCGGCGCCGTGCTGACGCGCGACGCCGCCTTTTGCCGAAATGTCCTGCTGGCGGTCATCAATGGCGTGATAATGCAAAGTCCAGCTATTTGCAATCTTGGATATAATATTGTATACAATTTCTAACGCCCACTCCGGGCGAGCAACAAGCGCTATAGTCGCTTGGCAAAAAGAATAGTCGCGCGTCGTGCCGAAGCGTGCGCGCGCTACGGCGTTACAGGGAGGTGACCATGAAGAACGGCCGCAATCCATTATTGCCGCGGCGGCAGCGCCGCAGAGATTTCTTGAAGGCAGCGGGCGGCGCGTTTGCCGCCGGCGCATTTGCTTCCTTTCCGTATCGGGCGCGAGCGGCGGATACCGTGAATATCGGCGCGCTCTATCCGGTCACCGGCAGCATGGCGCAGATCGGGCAAGGCTGCGTCAATGCCGCCAAGCTCGCGGTGCAGATGGTCAATGATGGCGGCGGCATTAAGTCGCTGGGCGGCGCCAAGCTCAATTTGATCGTGTCCGATGTGCAGAGCGATCCCACCGTCACGCGCACGGAAACTGATCGCTTGATCAATGGCTATCAGCTCGCGGCCATTCACGGCTGCTTCGCCAGCGCGCTGACGCTGATCGCAAGCGAAGTCGCCGAGCGCGCCAAGGTGCCGCTCTTGACCGGATCGAGCTCCGATCAGCTCAATGCGAACCGCCATTACACGTTCACGCCGTTTGCGCGCGCCTCCCAATTCGCGCAAGCGCAATTGCAGATGTCGAAACTGGTCAGCGACAAGCCGAAAGTGGCGGTGATATTCGAGAACACCGCGTTCGGCACGTCGACGTCGAACGGACTGAAAGAAAAGGCGCCGGGTGAAGGCGTCGAGATCGTGCTGTTCGAGCCGTATTCGGCGGGCTTCGCCGATGCCGGGCCGCTGATCAACAAGGTCAAGGCGTCCGGCGCCGACATGTTGTTCTCGGTGTCTTATCTCAACGACCTCATCCTGATCGTGCGCGCGATCAAACAGGTCGGCCTCAAGGTCGCGCTCAACGGCGGTTCTGGCGGCTTCGTCATTCCCGATTTCTATAAAAGCGTGGGTCCGCTCACCGAGGGCTTGCTCGGCGTTGCCCATTGGAATCACGATTGCAATGCCGACGCGCAGAAGGTGAATGAGGTGTATAAGAAAGCTTACGGGGAGTTCCTGTTCGAATATGCCGGCGGCCTGGTCGCCCAAACTTTCATGATTGCCGACGCGCTCGAGCGGGCGGCGTCGACCGATCCGCAAAAGGTGCGCGATGCGATCGCGGCGATCGATGTCTCATCGGGCTATGCGGCGATGGGCCCGGGCGGCAAGGTCAAATTCGGACCCGACGGCAAGAATATCTATGCCCATCCGGTCGGCGTGCAGTGGCAGAGCGGCGATCTGGCGAGCGTGTTTCCGAAGGATGATGCGCGCGCGCCGCTGGCGAAATCCTAGAACGTCATCAAGGGCCCGATGCTTGAGACATTGGCTCAGGCCGTCATCAACGGCCTGCTCATCGGCGGCATCTATGCGCTTGTGAGCATCGGCGTGACGCTGATCTTCGGCGTCGTGAAAATCGTGAACTTCGCCCAGGGCGAGTTCGTGATGCTCGGCATGTATATCAGCTTTTTCCTGGCGACCTATTTCGGCGTCGATCCGCTGTTGTCGCTCGCCGTGTCGATGCCCGTGATGTTTGTAGTCGGCGTGCTGCTGCAGCATTTTCTGATCCGGCGGGTGTTGGGGCTCGGCGACATGCCGCAGATCTTCCTCACCTTCGCGCTGTCGCTGTTCCTCATGAATGTCGCGCTGCTGTTGTTCACGGCGAATTACCGCACCGTGGAAACGCCGTATTCGGATTCGGCGCTCTATCTCGGTCCGCTCTATTTTCCGGTGGCCAAGCTCATCGCCTTTGTGCTGGCGATGGCGCTGAGCGGCGCGCTTTGGGCGTTTCTGCGCGCAACGGATCTGGGCAAGGCGATGCGGGCCGCGGCGCAGAAGCCCGAAGTGGCGATGCTCATGGGCATCAATCCGGATCGCGTGTTCTGCGTTGCCGTCGGCATATCGCTCGCGCTGGCCGGCGCCGCAGGCTCGCTGCTGATGCCGTTTTATCCGGCGTCGCCGATGGCGGGACAGACCTTCGTGCTGATGGCGTTCGTCGCCGTGGTCTTGGGAACGCTGGGCAACGTCAAGGGCGCGCTGGTCGCCAGCCTGATGATGGGCGTTGCGGAGTCGCTCGGCATTCAATTCGTCGGCGCCGATTCGGGGCTGATCGTGGTCTTCCTGATGCTCCTCCTGACGCTGGCGTTGCGGCCGAGCGGCCTCGCCGGTGGGGCGATGCGATGATGGGGCGGATGCGCAATTCCGGCGTGATGTGGCTCGGCCTATTAGTGACGGTCGCGCTCGTGCTGCCGCTCGTGGTGACCAGCAGGTTCGCTATCGACATCTTCATCCGGGTTCTGTTGTTTGCCTTTATCGGCGTCGCCTGGAATCTGATGGGCGGCTACGCCAAACAGCTGTCGCTGGGGCATGCCGCTTATTTCGGGCTCGGCGCCTATACCTCGACGATCCTGGAAATAAAGTTCGGCGTTTCGCCGTGGATCGGCATGTTCGCCGGCGGTGTCGTCGCCATGCTGGCAAGTTTGCCGATCGGCGCATTGTGCTTTCGCCTGCGCGGGCCGTATTTCGCCATCGCCACCATCGCCACCGCGCAAGTCCTGATGCTGCTCTTTCTGAAGTTCCGCGACTTCGCTTGGGGCGCCGAGGGCACGACAATACCCAATCTTGGCAGCGATCCGCTGATGATGCAGTTCGACTCGAAAGCCGCGTATTATTATATCGCGCTGGCTTTGCTTACGGCCGGTCTCGTTATCACCTCCCGGATCGAGCGGTCATGGATGGGCTATTACCTGGTCGCGATCGGTGAAGACGAAGATGCCGCCGCAGCGATCGGCGTGAATGTGCTCAAGGTCAAGCGCGATATTTATTTGATCAGCGCTTTCCTCACCGCGCTCGCCGGGACCTTCTACATTCAGTACATCTACTTCATCGATCCGAACACGGCATTCAGTTTTAATATTTCGGTCGAAGCGGCTCTGGTCTCGATCGTCGGCGGTATCGGAACGCTGTGGGGCCCGGTGATCGGCACGGCGCTCTTGGAAGGCACGTCCGCGCTCTTGCAAAGCTGGCTCGGCAGTTCGCTCGGCGGCGTGCAGTTGACGGTTTACAGCCTCATTCTCATCGCCGTCATTTTGTGGCGCCCGACGGGACTGCTTGGCGTTCTGACCGACACCTATGCTCGCATGACTCACAGCAAACCGGTGCGAACCGGGGAGGCGGTGGTCGATGGCTGAGGCACTCGTGATCCGCAATATCAGCAAGCGGTTCGGCGGCCTGCGCGCGGTCCAGGATGTCAGCTTTGCCGTCAAGGAGAACGAGACCGTCGCTTTGATCGGGCCGAACGGTGCCGGCAAGACGACGAGCTTCAATCTCATCACCGGCTTTCATCGGCCGGATTCGGGCTCGATCACCGCCTTCGGCCGTGAGCTGGTCGGCTTGCGGCCCTATGACGTCTGCGCCCACGGTCTGGCGCGCACCTTTCAGGTGGCGCGGCCCTTCGGCGGCATGACGGTGCTGGCGAATGTGATGACCGGCGCATTCCTGCGCGACAAGAAGCCCGAGGTGGCCCGCGCGCGGGCGCGCGAGGCGATCGATTTCGTCGGGCTGTCGGCCAAGGAACACACGCCGGCGCGTGACTTGACCACGATCGACCAGCGGCGGCTCGAAATGGCCCGCGCGCTCGCCACCGAGCCGCGGCTCCTCCTGCTCGATGAAGTCATGGCCGGCCTCAACCCGGCCGAAATCGATCAAGCGGTCGTGCTGGTGGGAAAACTGTCGCACCGTGGGCTGACCATCGTCATTGTCGAGCACGTGATGCGCGCCATCATGGCTGTCGCGCGCCACATCGTCGTGCTCGATCATGGGCAGAAGATCGCTGAAGGCGCGCCTAAAGACGTTGTCGCCAATCCGGAAGTGATCCGCGCCTATCTGGGTTCGGGCTATGCCGGCGGCGCCACGCAAGGAGCCACGGCGTGCTGAACTTGTCCGGTGTGAGCGCGAGTTACGGCACCGTCCCTGCCGTCTCCGATATCAGTATTGAAGTCGGCGAGGGAGAGGCGGTCGGCTTGCTGGGCGCCAACGGCGCCGGGAAAAGCACGACGTTGCGCGCTATTTCCGGTCTCGTGCGGCTGACCGCGGGCAAGGTCAATTTCCTCGGCAAGGACATTTCGGCCTTGCCGCCATACAAAGTCACCGAACTCGGCATCGCCCATGTCCCGGAAGGCCGCCAGGTCTTTCCGGAAATGACCGTGCAGGAAAACCTCGAGATCGGCGCCTATGTGCCGCGTGCCAAGGCCGATCGCAGCCGCACTCTTGAACTCGTCTTCGGCATTTTTCCCATTCTGGCCGAACGGCGGCGGCAACTCGCCGGAACCATGAGCGGCGGCGAACAGCAGATGCTCGCGGTCGGGCGCGGCCTGATGCTTAAGCCGCGGCTCCTCATGCTCGACGAGCCGTCGCTCGGCCTTGCGCCGGTGATGACCGATGTCACTTTCGACAAGATCAAGGAAATCCACGCCATGGGCACCGCGATCTTATTGGTCGAGCAGAATGTCAGCCGCGCGCTGACATTGGTGCAGCGCGCTTATGTGCTCGAGAGCGGCAAGGTGATCATGGGCGGTGCCAGCGCCGAGCTTGCGAACAATAAGCAAGTGCAGACGGCCTATCTCGGCATTTGACGCCCCTCGACGAAGTCCAATTTTCAGTCCAGTCTCCGGCTCCGTTGCGCAAGCTAAGGCGCCACGAAATGAGCGGGAGCGAAGCGCTTGGCCGATATCGAATTGACGCAGCGCGGCGCGACCGCGGTCGTGACGCTCAACCGGCCGTCCAAACGCAACGCCGTGACGCTGCGCATGTGGAAGGATATCGCGCGGCTGTTTACCGGGCTCGGCGGCGACGATGCCGTACGCACCGTGGTTCTGGCCGGCGCCGGCGGCAATTTCAGCGTCGGCGCCGATATTTCGGAATTCGAAAGCGTCCGCGACGATATTGCCTTGAGTGCCGGGTATGAGGTTGCCGTCGACGCCGCCACGGAAGCGATCGCCGGCATTGCCAAACCGACGATTGCCGTGGTCGACGGCTTTTGCCTCGGCGGCGGCTGTCATCTCGCCATGGCCTGCGATTTCCGTTTTGCCAAGATCGATGCGTCGTTCGGCATTCCCGCGGCGCGCCTGTCCATCATCTATGGCTTTCGCAGCACGCAGCGGCTTCTGGAGCTCGTCGGGTTGACGCACGCCAAACGCATCCTTTTTCTCGGCGAACGTTTCGATGCCGCCGAGGCCGTCCGCATCGGCATGGCCGACGGCTGTTCCGACGATCCGATGGCAATGGCGGACCGGATGGCCGCAACGCTCGCCGACAACGCGCCGCTCTCGATCGCCGGCGCGAAATTCATTCTCAACGGGCTCGCAACGGGCGACGCCGATCCGGCCGCCGTGCAGGCGATCATCGATCGCGCTTCGGCGAGCGAAGACTACAAAGAAGGCCGGCTCGCCTTCGCGCAAAAGCGCCGGCCTTTATTCAAGGGACGGTGAGCGATGAAACCGCCCGTCTTCGACTATATCGCCGCGACCAGTATCGACATGGCGGCTGCGGCCTTGGCCGAGGCGGGCGGCGACGGCAAGATTCTTGCCGGCGGACAGAGCCTGATGCCCATGCTGAATTTCCGGCTGCTGCGGCCCTCGATTCTCGTCGATATCAATGGCGTACCCGGTCTCGGGTTCATCGAAGAGACGACGGACAGCATCCGCATCGGCGCGCTGACGCGCCACTTTGCGCTCGAAACCTCGCCGCTCGTCGCGCGGCATTTGCCGGTTCTGTCCTGCGCCATGACGCATGTGGCGCATCTTGCGATCCGCAATCGCGGCACCATCGGCGGCAGCCTGTCGCATGCCGATCCGGCGGCGGAGCTACCGATGATGGCGCTATTGCTCGACGCGGAACTTCACGTTGCCTCGGCGGCCGGCACGCGCGTCATCGCGGCGCGCGATTTTTTTCTCGACACGATGACCGTCGCGCTCGACAGCACCGAGCTCCTCACCGCAATCGTGCTGCCGAAACCGCCGCCGCACACCGGCTGGGGATTTGAGGAAGTCGCGCGGCGCCACGGCGACTTCGCGCTCGCCGCGGTGGCGGCGACGCTGACGGTGACCGGCGGCAAGATCGGGCAAGCCCGCATCGCCTTGACCGGCGTCGGCCCGACCGCGTCGCGTGCCGCCGAAGCGGAATCGCTGTTGGTAGGGCAGGCGCTCGATGGCGGCCTGACCAGGCGCGCAATCGACGCGGCGCGCGAAGCGATTTCTCCCGAGACCGACTTGCACGCCTCATCCGATTATCGCCGCCATCTCGCCGGCGTGCTCACGGGCCGCGCGCTCACGGCGGCGTGGCGGCGTGCGACCGAAGGCTCAGCATGAGCAAGACGCGCGATATCACGGTAACTGTCAACGGCACGGCCCATGCGGCCGCCGTTGAACCGCGGCTTCTGCTCGCCGATTTCCTGCGCCACACGCTCGGTCTCACCGGCACCCACGTCGGCTGCGAGCACGGCGTCTGCGGCGCCTGCACCGTGCTAGTCGACGGCGACAGCGCGCGGTCATGCCTGATGCTCGCCGTGCAGGCTGACGGCCGCAGCGTCGAAACGGTCGAAAGTCTCGGCCGCATCGGGCAAATGAACGATTTGCAGGAATCGTTTCACGAGCATCACGCCTTGCAGTGCGGCTTCTGCACGCCCGGCATGCTAATGACCGCGACCGATCTGCTGCGCAAATATCCGCTCACCACCGACGACGACATTCGCAAAGGCCTATCGGGCAATCTCTGCCGCTGCACCGGTTACGAACACATCGTCAAGGCGATCCGCGCCGTCGTCGGCAAAGCGGGAGCGTCGCGATGAAGATGCATCTTCTCTCCGGCGGCCGCCTGCGCATGCGCAAGAGCATCTTCGTGCCGGACGCGGACCGCGGCGAGACCATCGAAATTTCCGTGTCATGCGCCCTGTTGCGTCACCGCCAGGGCAACGTGCTGTTCGATACCGGCTGTCATCCATCCGTGCCGGAACAGCCGGAAGCGCGCTGGGGCAATCTCGCGCGGCTCATGACGCCGATCATGCAGCCCGGCGACAATGTCGTGAATGCACTCGCCGGCATCGGGCTCAGCTGCGACGACATCGATGTGGTGGTGTGCTCGCATCTGCATCCCGACCATTGCGGCTGCAACACCTTCTTCAAGCGGGCGACCTTCATCATCCACCGCAAGGAGGTCGAAGCCGCGCGTGCGCCGGGCGCTGAGGCGCAGGGCTATCTCGCCGCCGAGTGGGAGCAGTCCGCGCCGACCGACATTATAGATGGCGAGCGCGATATCTTCGGCGACGGCCGCATTGTGTTGGTTCCGCTGCCCGGCCACACGCCCGGTACCACCGGTGCGCTGATCGCGCTGGAACATTCGGGCGCGTTTCTGCTCGCATCCGATACGGTAACGCTGCGCTCCACGCTCGATACCGGCTTCTTGCCGAAGAATACCTGGAACGCCGACGCGCTCCACAAATCGCTGGCCGAGGTCAAATGCATCGAGGCAAGCGGCGCCAAAATTCTTTGCGGCCATGACGCCGCGCAATGGGCGACCTTGCGCACGGGAGCCGACGCCTATGAATGACGCGCCGGAAATCCACGCCCGGCCGAAGCTCATCGGCGCGCGTATCAAGCGCACCGAAGATCCGCGGCTCTTGACCGGGCTCGGTTCCTATACCGACGACCGCCAAGTCACGCGCGTCTTGCACGCCGCGTTCCGCCGCAGCGATCAGTCGCATGCGCGCATCCGTGCCATCGATTGCGAGGCCGCGCGCGCCGCGCCCGGTATCATCGCGGTATTTACCGCGGAGGACCTGGCCGATCAGGTCAAGCCGCTCTACGCGACATCGCGTATGAAGAATTACTACGCCACGCCGATCTTTCCGCTGGCGCGCGGCAAGGTGCGTTATGTCGGCGAGCCGGTCGTCGGCATTGTCGCGCAAGATCGCTATCAGGCCGAGGACGCGCTCGAACTCATTGCCATCGATTATGAGCCGCTGCCGTTCGTGGTCGATCCGGAACAGGCGGTGCGAGACGGCGCGCCGTTATTGCACGACGAGGCCGGCACTAACGTGCTGATAAGCCGCGAATTCAAGCGTGGCGACGTCGACGCCGCCTTTGCCGCTGCGCCGGTGCGCGTCGGCGGCCGGTTCCGCATGCACCGCAAGACGCCGGTTGCGATCGAGCCGCGCGCCTGTGTCGCCGAATATGACGCGGGGCGGCAGGCGCTGACGCTTTACTCGGCGACGCAAGTGCCGGGCATCGTGCGCGACGCGGTGGCGATGGCGCTCGACATTCCAGGGCATCAGGTCCGTGTCATCGCGCAAGATGTCGGCGGCGGCTTCGGCGGCAAGGGCTCGCTCTATCCGGAGGAGGTTTTCGTTTGCGCTGTGGCGCGGCGGCTGTCGCGCTCGATCAAATGGACGTCGGACCGCATGGAGGACCTGCTTTCCAGCAGTCAGGGATTTGACGAGATCGTCGATGCGGAAATCGCGCTCGATGGGGAAGGGCGCATCGCCGCATTGCGCGCCGATGTCATCGGCGATATCGGCGCTTACTCGATCTATCCGTGGACGGCGGCGCTCGAGCCGATCCAAGTCGTCAGCTTTCTTCCCGGCCCTTATCGCATTGCGAATTACCAGGGCCGCGTCCGCGGCACGGCGACCTCGAAAGCGCCGCTCGGTCCCTATCGCGGTGTCGGCCGGCCGATCTCCACTTTTGTGATGGAGCGGCTGATCGACATGGCCGCCGTCAAACTTGGCATCGATGCGCGCGACATCCGGCTGCGCAATCTCGTCGGCTCGGACGAGCTTCCTTACAAAGTCGCGTCCGGGATCGTCTGGGACAAATCCGGCTTTGTGGAATGTCTCAACGCCGCCTGCGACGCGATCCGTTACGACGATCTGCGCGCTGCGCAGAAACGCGCGCGCGCCGCCGGCCGCTGGAGCGGCATCGGCATCGCCTCTTATGCCGAGCTGACCGGCATCGGTTCGCGTATTTCGGTGGCGCCGGGCATGCCGATCAATACCGGCACCGAGACCGCGATCGTGCGCATCGATTCAACCGGCGCGGTGACGGCGGCCTTCGGCATCGCCTCGCACGGCCAAGGCCTCGAAACCACGCTGGCCCAGATCGTCGCCGAACATCTCGGTGTCCGCATCGAGGATATCCGCATCGTTCATGGCGACAGCTCAGCCGTTGCCGGTGGCACCGGCACTTATGCCAGCCGCAGCCTGGTGCTGGCCGGAGGTGCGGCGACGCTCGCAGCCCTTGCCGTGCGCGAGAAAGTGCTCAATGCCGCTTCGCATCTTCTCGAAGCCGCGGCCGCCGATCTGGTCGCCGAAGACGGCAAAATTGCCGTCGCCGGCACCGACCGCGTGATCACGTTTCGCGAGGTGGCGCGCGCCGTCTATTCGGAGATCGGCCGCTTGCCGGCGGAGGCGCGCGACGAACTCGCCGCGACCAAGACTTACGATCCGGTGTTCGGCACCACCACATCGGCGACGCATATCGCCGTCGTCGAGATCGATCCGGAGACCTACGAAATTCGCATCGATCATTTCGCGGTGGCCGAGGACTGCGGCAAGATCGTCAATCCGCTGATCGTCGACGGCCAGGTCCAGGGCGGCGTCGCCCAAGGCATCGGCGCCGCGCTTTACGAAGAGGTCATCTACGACGAGCAGGGCCAGATGCACACCGCGAGCCTGGTCGATTATCTGGTGCCCTCGGCCTGCGAAATTCCTTCGATGAGGCTGGTCCATCTCGAAAGCTATTCGCCGACGACACTCGGCGGCTTCCGCGGCATGGGCGAGGGCGGCACGATCGGCGCGCCGGCTGCGATCGCCAACGCGGTTGCGGATGCATTCTCGCCGCTCGGCATCGAGATCAACGAACTGCCGATCACGCCGGAGCGGCTTTACCGCCTGATCGAGGCGGCGCGCGTCAAAAGTAAAACGTAAGCCATTCAACGAGGGAAGAGCGAGCATGGATTTAGGATTGAAAGGCAAGACCGCCTTGGTGACCGGCGCCGCGAGCGGCGTCGGCCGCGAAATCGCGCTAAGCCTCGCGGCCGAAGGCGCGAGCGTCGCCGTCAATTATCGCAGCTCCGGAGCGGAGGCCGAGGCCATTGTCGGCGAGATCAAAGCCCAAGGCGGCAGCGCCAAGGCCTATCAGGCCGACGTCGCCGATTTCGCCGCCGTCAAAGCCATGACCGACGCCATCGTGAAGGATTTCGGCGGGCTGAATATCCTGATCAACAATGCCGGCCTCGCCAAGCGCCAGCGCTTCGTGGAGACCACGCCCGAGGATTGGCATTCGCAGATCGACGCCTCGCTCTACGGCGCGATCCATTGCTGCCACGCCGCCGCGCCGCATCTCGAAGCCGCCAAAAACGGCCGCATCGTCAGCGTCATCGGCAATTCCTCACGGGTCGGCGAATCAGGATTGTCGATTGTCGCCGCGGCGCGTGCCGGCGTCATCGGCCTGATGAAATCGCTGGCGCGTGAATTCGGCCGCTCCGGCACCACAGCGAACACGGTGTCGCTCGGCCTCGTCGAGACCGCACACGACAAGGACTGGGTCGAGGCTAACCGGGAAAAGCTTGTGAAGTTTTATCCGGTGCGCCGCCTCGGTCTGCCCGGTGATGTCGCGCCGATGGTCGCGATGCTGGCGTCGCCGCATGGCGGGTGGATCACCGGCCAGGTGCTCAGCATCAGCGGCGGCTACAGCATGGTTTGATGGAGGATCGCCATGCTGCACACCGACCTGATCGCTCCCATTCCCGAATTGCTGCGCCGGCATGCGGCCGCGCGCGGCGGCAAAAGCGCCTTTCGCGACGCGCAGTCGTCGGTAACTTATGCCGAGCTGCGCGATCGCACCGGCAAGCTGGCCGGCCATCTCGCCGACAACGGCATTGCCGTCGGCGACACCGTCGCGATCATGCTGCCGAATTCGGTGGCCTGGGTCGAAAGCTGCCTTGCCATTACCCGCGCCGGCGCGATCAGCGTGCCGATCAGCTATGACGCGACCGAAGCCGAGATCGCGTATCGGCTCACCGACGCCGATTGCAACGCGGTGATCACCAGCGCCGAACGCGGCGATCTGTTCGCACAGCTGAAGAATTCCGCGCCGAATCTCAAGACGATCATCGTGACCGATCGCGGCACGTGCGGCACGCCTGCGCTGCGCTACGCCGACCTGATCAGCGCGCCGCCGCAATCGCCGCCGCGCGACGCGGCGTCGCTGCACGAGACGGCCTTCATCCTCTACACATCGGGCACCACCGGCCGCGCCAAAGGCGTTCAGCTCACGGTGCACGGCATGCTGTGGGTGACAGCGGCGTGCTGGACGCCGATCACCGGCTTGAGCGAGCGGGATACTGTGCTGTCGCCGCTGCCGCTATTCCACTCCTATGCACTCAATCTGTCGGTGCTGAGCATTCTCGCCACCGGCGCGACCGAATACATCATGGAGAAATTTTCCACGAGCGACGCGGTGCGTCTACTGAAAACCGGGGAATTCACCTATTTCCCCGGCGTGCCGACGATGTTTCATTATCTGTTGCAAGCGACGCGCGGCGAGCAGGGTGTGAAATTCCCCAATCTCCGGCTCTGCGCCTCGGCTGGCGCCATCATGCCGGCGACGCTCAATCGCGAGTTCGAGAGCCATCTCGGCGTGCCCCTGCTTGACGGCTACGGCATCACCGAAACCTCGACCATGGTGACGATGAACTGGCCGAGCGGCAGCCGCGTCATGGGCTCGTGCGGCATTCCGGTGCCGGGGCTTGCGGTGCGCATCGTCGATCTGAAGGGTCAGGACGTCGCGGTGGGGCAGGAGGGCGAGCTGATCGTCCACGGCCCGAACGTCATGCCCGGCTATCACAACAAGCCCGAGGAAACGCGCAACGCTCTGCGCGCCGGCTGGTATCATACCGGCGACCTCGCCAAGGCCGACGCGAACGGCTTTCTCACCATCACCGGCCGGCTCAAGGAACTGATCATCCGCGGCGGCCAGAACATCGCGCCGGCCGAGATCGAAGAGGTTGTAAACACCTTCGCGGCGGTGCTCGACTGCGCCGTGGTCGGCGTGCCGCACGAACATCTCGGCGAGGTTCCGGCGCTGTTCGTCGTGCCGCGCCCGGGCAAGAATGTCGAGAACGATGCTCTGCTGGCCCATTGCCGCGCCCAGCTATCGGCGTACAAGGTGCCCCATAGCGTGCAATTGATCGCCGAGATCCCTCGCACCGGGTCGGGCAAGATCATACGCTACAAGCTTCGTGAATTGATCAAGGCGTGAACTCATCAGGTCAGTGATCTCATCAGGTAAGTGAACTCATCAGGTAAGATCTGGGCGGAGGCCGAGTGATGCCATCCATGACGCAAGCTGGAACGCAACAAGCTAAAACGCAAGACGTCGAGGCATTGTGGGCCGATTTCGCAACTCCGATCCGGACCGCGGACGATTACATCGCCTCGTTGCGCGGCCGCCGCATGAACGTCTATTTCATGGGCGAGCGGGTGCCGGAGCCGGCCGATAATCCGGTCATCCGGCCGTCGATCAACGCCATGGCGGAGACGTTCCGGCTGGCGACCGAGCAGCCGAAACTCGCCACCGTGCATTCCGGCATCAGCGGCCGTCAGATCAATCGCTTCCTGCATGTGCCGGTCGAACCGGCCGAGCTTGTCGGGAAGCACGAGATGCAGCGCGAACTTGGCCGGCGCACCGGCACCTGCTTTCAGCGCTGCGTCGGGCTCGACGCCATCAGCTCGTGCCATTCCGTGACGTTCGATATCGACGCCAAGAACGGCAGCGATTATCACCCGCGCTTTCTCGCTTTCCTCAAGCGCGCCCAGGCGGCGAATATCGTTATCGGCGGCGCCATGACCGATCCCAAAGGCGACCGTTCCAAGCCGCCGCATCAGCAACGCGACAAGGATCTGTTTCTGCACGTGGTGCAGCGTGACGACAAAGGCATCTACGTCTCGGGCGCCAAGATGCACCAGACCGGCGCCGTCAATTCGCACTGGCTGATCTTTATGCCGACCATGCGCATGACCGAGAACGATCGCGACTGGTCGGTGGTCGGCGCGGTGCGGGTCGATGCGCCGGGGCTGACATATATTGTCGGCCGCCAAACCAACGACACCCGCATCGTGGATGGCGGCGCGATGGATGCCGGCAATGCGCAATTCGCCGGCCAGGAATCGCTCATTGTCTTTGAAAACGTATTCGTGCCGCACGAGCACGTCTTCATGGACGGCGAGTGGGCCTATGCCTCATCGCTGGTCGAGCGCTTCACCACCTATCATCGCAGTTCCTATGTCTGCAAAACCGGGCTGGGCGACGTGCTGATCGGCGCCGCCGCGACCGCGGCCGAGCACAACGGCGTCGAAGGCGTCTCCCACATCAAGGACAAGCTCGTCGAGATGACGCATCTCAACGAGACCATCTATTCGAGCTGCATGGCGGGAGCGCATCAATCGAAGCCCGTGGCCTCGGGCGCCTATATCAATGACGAGATGCTGTCCAATGTCGCCAAGCACAATGTCACCCGCTTTCCCTATGAGATCGCGCGGCTCGCCCAGGACATCGCCGGCGGCCTGGTCGTCACCATGCCGTCGGAGAAGGACCTGCAGAACAATGAGATCGGCCCGCTCATCCGTAAATTCCTGCAAGGCCGCGACGGCGTCGAAGTCGTCGACCGCATGCGCATGCTGCGGCTGATCGAGAACATGACGATCGGCCGCAATGCCGTCGGCTATCTGACCGAAAGCCTGCATGGCGCCGGCTCGCCGCAAGCGCAACGCATTCAGATCGCGCGCGGCATGAAGATCGAGGAGAAGAAGGCGCGGGCGCGGAACCTGGCCGGCATAGCGAAGCCGGCAGGATCGGCGTAACGCCGGTTTACGCCATTACACTATTTGGCCGCCGCGACTTCCTTGCGATGCGGCAGCTTCCAGTTCGGCCGAACGAAATGGCAGGTATAGCCAGCGGGATAGCGCTCGAGGTAATCCTGGTGCTCCGGCTCGGCCTCCCAGAACGGACCGACCGGCGCCACTTCGGTGACGATCTTCCCCGGCCAGAGCTTCGACGCTTCGACATCGGCGATGGTGTCTTCGGCAATGCGCTTCTGCTCGGGACTGGCGTAGAAAATCGCCGAGCGGTAGCTCGCGCCGATATCGTTGCCCTGCCGGTTGCGCGTCGTCGGATCGTGGATCTGGAAGAAGAATTCGAGGATCGTCCGGAAGCTGGTCTTGGTCGGATCGAAGACGATCTCGATCGCTTCGGCATGCGTGCCGTGGTTGCGGTAGGTCGCGTTCGGCACGTCGCCGCCGCTATAGCCGACGCGGGTCGAGATCACGCCCGGCTGGCGGCGGATCAAGTCCTGCATGCCCCAAAAACAGCCGCCTGCGAGAACAGCGCGTTCCGTTGATGCTGCCATTGCGTCACCTATCCAAAGCTGTGCTGTGTGAAGATACCAAACCGGCCGCTATTATATAGGGATCCGCGGCGGTTTTTGGATACCCCGGCGGTCGGATCCCTATGTTCTGGCGTCATCACGCTTTGGTGGGCGCCTTCGGCAGCACCGCGAGCGCCGCGTCGACGATCCCTTGATAGCCGGTGCAGCGGCACAGATTCCCCGACAGCGCCCGCCTCACCTCGTCTTCGCTGATCGACGCGCTGCCGCATTCGCGTTGCAGTTCGACGAGCGTCATCACCACACCCGGCGTGCAATAGCCGCACTGCAGCCCGTGATATTGGGACAGCGCCGCTTGGATCGGATGCAGCGTTCCATCGGGCGATGCGACGCTTTCGATCGTCTCCACCCGGCGCCCGTTGGCCTGCACCGCGAGCATCAGGCAGGAACGCGCAGTCGCGCCGTCGACCAGGACCGTGCAGGCGCCGCAAACGCCGTGCTCGCAGCCGATATGGGTGCCGGTCAGTCCGAGCTCCTGCCGTAAGAAGTCGGCGAGGTGCAAGCGCGAATCCACCGTGCGCTTGTGGGCCTCGCCGTTGACGATGACGGAAATCGCATGCGTGCTCATATGCGCCCCTTTGCGCGCGCCCGCGCGATAGCCTTGGTCAAAGCGCGTTGCATGAGATGGCCGGCCAGCTCCCGCCGGTATTCCGGCGGATTGGCATCGTCGCCTTCCGCCGGCTGCGCGGCCGCCGCGGCGGCTGCGCTTTCGATCAGATCGGCGTCGGCGCGCCGACCCTTGAGCACGATTTCCACATCCGTCAGCCGGGCCGGAACGGCGGCGATGCCGCCGGCCGCGATGCGCGCGTGGGAAATGACATTGCTTTCGTCCATCGCGATCACCGCCGCGACGGAAACCACGGCAAAGTCGGCAGGACGCACGGCGTATTCTTCAAACGCCGATCCCGCGCGTTCCGGCCACGGCTCGAATTCGATCTGGATCAGAATTTCGTCGGGCGCGAGACTCGACGTCAGATAGCCCGCCGGAAAATCGGCGAACGGAATGTTTCGCCGGCCCGTCTTGCTCGCCGCGGTCATCACGGCGTCCAGGGCGCAGGCGGTCACCGGCAATTCGGCCGAAGGATCGAGATGACAGATGCTGCCGCCAATGGTGCCGCGGTTGCGGGTCTGCTGATGGCCGACATGGAACAAGGCGTCGATCAGCAGCGGGCACCGTTGGCGCACCAGCGCGCTGCGCTCGATGCTGCGTTGCGTCGTCATGGCGCCGACTTTCAGACCCGCGGCGGTGTCTTCGACAAAAGCAAGTTCCGGAATGCGGCCGAGATCGATCACATGCTCCGGCTGCACGACCCGGAAATTCATCATCGGCACGAGCGACTGGCCGCCGGCCAGCACTCGCGCATTATCGAGTGTTGCCAGGAGATCGAGCGCCTCGGCGAGCGTCTGCGGCGCGTGATAAGTAAAGGCCGAGGGCTTCATGCCGGCTTGCCGGATTTTTCCGCGGCAGATTTTTGCGCGGCACGGATGATCGCGCGCAGGCGCGCCGGCAGGATCGGCAGTTCGGCGATGCGAAGGTCGAGCGGCCGCAGCGCATCCTCGATCGCCGATACGATTACGCTCGGCGCGCCGATGGTGCCGCTTTCGGCAGCGCCCTTGACGCCGAGCGGATTGAGCGGAGAGGGCGTTTCCATGTGATGAATGTCGATGCGCGGCACGACGTCGGCGGTCGGCAGCAAATAATCCGCCAGCGTTCCGGTCAGCGGCTGGCCGGAATCGTCGAACCGCATCAGTTCGAACAAGGTCGCGCCGATGCCATGGACCACGCCGCCGCAGACCTGGCCCTCGACCATCATCGGATTGATCATGCGGCCGCAATCGTGAACCACGGTGTAGCGGTGAATTTTCACCGCGCCGGAAATCGGGTTGACCTCCGCTTCGGCGATATGCGTGCCGTTGGTATAGGTCATACCGGTCGGCTGATAATCGACGGCCGAAGCCAGGCCGGGATTGATATTGCCGGGTAGCGCGAAGCCGGGCAGGCCGCCGAGCGCACGTGCGATCTCGGCGAGACTCTTTTTCAGTTTCGGCACGCCGGCGACGCGGACTTCGCCGTCTTTCAGTTCCAAATCCTCCGCCGCGACTTCGAGCATCACCGACGCCGCGGCCTTGGCCTTGTCGGCGACGCTAAGCGCGGCGAGATAAGCGGCGTTGCCGGCGGTCACCGCTTGGCGGCTGGCGAAAGCGCCGAGGCCCAACGGCGTTGCCGCGGTGTCGCCGTCGACGACGTGAATGCGATCGGCGGCAACGCCGAATACGCTCGCCGTTAGCTGCGCCAGCATGGTTTTGGTGCCCTGGCCCTGCGCGGTGGCGCCGGACATGACGACGATCTGGCCCGAAGGCCCGATGCGAATGGCCGTGCTTTCGAACGGGCCGCGGCCAGTGCCTTCGACGTAATTGGCAAGGCCGATGCCGATGAGACGGCCCTCGCGCCGTGCCGCCTCGCGGCGCTGCGCGAACGTATCCCAGTCCGCCGCCACCAGCGCGCGGCGCTGGCATTCCGGATAGTTGCCGCTGTCGTAAGTCATGACACTGCCGTCGCGCTGCTTGATCGGCGTGGCGTAAGGCATCTTCTCCGGCGGAATGAAATTGCGGCGGCGCACTTCGTCGCGCGTGAGGTTCAAAGTCTCGGCAATGCGGTCGAGAATGCGCTCCATGACGAACGTGCCTTGCGGGCGGCCGGCGCCGCGCGTCGGCGCGACCGGCACCATGTTGGTCAGGCACAGCGAGACCACGAGATGCAGGGCCGGCAGCACATAGGGCCCGATCATATTGGTCACGCCGTTATAAGGCAGCGCGACGCCGTAAGGCACATTGGCGCCGTGATCGTGATAAAGCCGGCCGCGAATGCCGCCGAGTTTGCCGTCGGCGCCGAACACCACTTCAACGTCCCATATCTGCCGCCGCTCCTGCACCGTGGCGGTAAAGCTCTCCAGGCGGTCTTCGAACCATTTGATCGGACGGCGCAGCAGCCATGCCGCCGCCGGAATCGAAATCTCTTCCGGGTGGAACACGGCTTTGGGCCCAAAGCCGCCGCCGACATCGGGCGCGATGACGCGCACCTGATGTTCCAAGAGACCAAGCGTCTGCACCATCACCGTCTTGGCGCGATGCGGCGTTTGCGTGCCGTCCCATACCGTCAATAAATCTTCGCCGGCGTCATAGCGCGCGATCACGCCACGCGGCTCGATCGAGAAGCCGCCGCCTTTTTCCATGCGAAACCGTGCGGAGAACCGATGCGCCGCATTGGCGAAAACGCGATCCACTTCGCCGTAATTGACGATGTGCTCGGCGGTCAGATTGTCGGGGCAATCAAGCCGCGCGCGCGGCGCGCCTGGGGCAAGGCCTTCGCGCGGATCGGTCACGACCGGCAATTCGTCGTAGTCGACCTCGATCAAAGCCGCGGCATCTTCCGCCGTATGGCGATTGTCGGCGACGACGAGCGCGATCGGCTCGCCGACATAACAAACCTCGGCATCGGCTAGGCAGATGGGCTCGGCGTCGAACTTCACCGCTGCCGCCGCCAGCGCGAGCGGGATCCGGTCGCAGGTCAGAAGCGGCCGCAGGTCCGCATATAATAAGACGGCGTGGACGCCCGGCAGCATCTTGGCGGCCGCAGAATCGACGTTTCTGATCCGGGCATGGGCGGCGCGGCTGCGCACAAAGACCGCATGCAGCATGCCGGGCAAGACGATGTCGTCGATATAGCGCCCTTCGCCGCGCAACAGGCGCGCATCTTCGACGCGCGGCACCGAGCGTCCGATCAGCTCGCCAAATGACTCAGCGCCCAAAGTCTCCACACCCAATGACTCGCTGGACATATTCCCTTTCGCAGCCCTTAGTTTCCGCGTCGCGCGCCCTATCCCTAGCCGATCGGGTGACAGAAAGGCGATACCAGGACAAGTTGCAGTTTGACACTATATCTGCGCGAAAAGCCGGGCAGGCCGCCGCAACGAACATTGCTTGGGCATGACGCATTGCTTGCGGCTGCAAGCCAAAGTGGGCTTTACTGCGATCAATCGCACCGTCGAGATCTGATTTCGATGAGATGCCAATAAAAGGGGGAGTGCAGGTTGGACGCGCAGACCGATCGAATCCGCTTGTCGGCGGATGTAGGGGGCACTTTCACCGACATTGCCGCGTTCAACGAGAGGACCGGCGAATTCAGCCTCGGCAAGACATTAACGACCCCGGCGCGGCTGGTTGACGGCATTGCCACCGGCGTCACCAAGGCGGAAACGACATTCGCCGACGCGCGCCTATTTCTGCACGGCACCACGATCGCCATCAACACGATCCTGGAGCGGACCGGCGCGAAGTGTGCGCTGCTGACCACGCAGGGCTTTCGCGACATCTACGAGATCGGCCGCGTCAACCGGCCGGAATCCTACAATTTGTTCTTTCAGAAGCACCAGCCGCTGATCGAGCGGGCGTTGCGTTTTGAAATCCGCGAACGCATCGACGCACAGGGCAACGTATTGCTCAAGCTCGACGAGGAGCAGGTCCGCCGCATCGTCGGCGATCTGGTTGGATCCGGCATCGACGCCATCGCGATCCTTTTTCTGCACTCCTATCGCAATCCGGTGCACGAGCAGCGCGTCAAACAGATCGTGCAGGAGATGCGTCCCGGCTTGTTCGTTTCCGCTTCGCATGAACTGTCGCAGGAATATCGCGAGTTCGAGCGCTCCTCGACGGTTGCGGCCAATGCCTATGTCGGGCCGCGCGTGCGCGACTATCTCTCGGTGATGAACGACCATCTCGGCGAAGCGAATTTCGACGGCACGTTCCTGATCGTGCAATCGACCGGCGGACTGTTCGATATCGACGAAGCGCGCGACTCTTGCATCCGCATCCTGGAATCGGGTCCCGCCGCGGGCGTGATCGGCACCAAGATCCTGTGCGACAGCATGGGCTTCGGCAACGCCATCGCCTTCGACATGGGCGGCACCACGGCGAAAGCCGGCGTCATTCACGACGGCCAGGTGCTGATGACGGGCGGCGCGCTGGTCGGCGGTTACGCCACGGGCCTCCCAGTGCAAATGCCGATGATCGACATTCAGGAGGTCGGCACCGGTGGCGGCAGCATCGCGCGCGCGGGTCTCGCCGGCGCCATGCGCGTCGGGCCCGAAAGTGCGGGCGCGGTGCCGGGTCCGGTTTGCTATGGGCTCGGCGGCGAGGAGCCTACGATCACCGACGCCAATCTTGTGCTCGGCCGGCTCGCCGCCGACCGTTTTCTCGGCGGCGAGATGAAGCTCGACGTCGAAGGTGCGAAAAAGGCGCTCAACGACAAGATCGCAAAGCCGCTCGGTCTCACGCTGACCGAAGCCGCCGAAGGCATTTTGCGCATCGCCACGACGAAGATGTCGCACGTCGTGCGCTGGGTGACGACCGAACGCGGCCTCGATGCCGCGGACTTCGCGCTGGTCGCTTATGGCGGCGCCGGCCCGCTCCATGCCGCCATGGTGGCGCGCGAATTGCGCATCGGCAAAGTCATCATTCCGCGCGCGCCGGGGCATTTCTCCGCCTACGGAATGCTGATGGCGGATCTGCGCCGCGACTTCGTCCATACCTGGTTTACGCCGCTCGCCAAGGCCTCGTTCGAGGACATGGAGAAACTGTATCAGGACATGGAGCGCCGCGGCCGCGCCGGCATCAGCCACGCTCATGTCGAGCTCTCGGAGATCGTCGTCTCGCGCGGCGCCGACATGCGCTATGTCGGCCAGGAGCACGCCGTCACTGTCGAACTGCCGACCGAACTGTTCGCGGCGGGCGACCGCGACGGCATCAAGCGGCATCTGGATGCCGTGCACGAAACGCGTTACGGCTATTCGTCGCCCGGCGAGGCGGCCGAGATCGTCAGCCTGCGCTGCGCCGTCGTCGGCCTCATGAAGAAGCCGCGCGAGCAGACCATGGAAGCGGGGACGGCGGAGCCGCCGGCCAAGGCGTTCCGCGGCTATCGCCTGGTTTATTTCGCCGATTCAGGCTTCGTCGAAACGCCGACCTACGATCGCGCGCATCTCGTCGCCGCCAATAAGATCAAAGGGCCGGCGCTGATCGAGGAATATGCCTCGACCACCGTCGTTCATCCCGGCGACGCGCTGGAGGTCGACGGCCTCGGCAACCTGATCATCGAGACCGGGAGAAGCTGACAATGAATGTCGCTTTCGACAAGAAGTCGGACATCACGATCCAAGGACGGATCGACCCGGTCACCGTCGAAGTGGTGCGCAACGGTCTCATCGCCGCGACCGAGGAGATGAAGACTAATCTGATGCGCACCGCCTACAACATGATCATCTATGAGGCGCTCGATTTCACCGTCGGCCTGTTCAACGCGCGTGGCGAGACGGTCTCGATCGGTCTTGGGCTGCCGATGTTCATTCGCGGCATGAGCGACACGGTCAAGGCAAAGATCAAGCATTACGGCCTCGACAAGATGGATCCGGGCGATATCCTGCTCACCAACGACGCCTATACGACCGGCAGCCATCTCAACCACATGACGTTCTCGGTGCCGATTTTCCACGACGGGAAGGTCGTCGCCTTCTCAAGCTGCATGGCGCATTGGCCCGATGTCGGCGGCACGCTGTCGGGCGTCACCACGGATATTTATTCCGAAGGTCTGCAGATGCCGATCGTGAAGGCCTATCGCAAGGGCGAGCCGAACCAGGAGATCATCGACATCATCCGCATAAATGTGCGGGTGCCGGAGAACGCCATGGGCGATTTTCGCGCCCAGATCGCGGCGGTGAAGACCGGCGAGAAGCGCTTTCTCGAAATGATCCAGAAATACGGCATCGATGCCGTGCTCGGTTCGATCGCGGCGATCATGGACCAGAGCGAAGCGGTGGCGCGCGAACGGGTCCGCCAGATTCCCGACGGCGTCTATGAGGCGGAATCCTATATGGACGACGACGGCGTCGCGCTCGGCAAGCGCATTCCGATCCGCGTCAAGGTCGAGGTCGCCGGCGACCGCATGAAGGTCGATCTCTCCGAGGTATCGAAACAAGTCGCCGGCTTCTACAATTCCGGCGAAACGGCGGGCCGTTCGTGCTGCCAGGTTGCATTTAAGTGCCTCACCTCGGCGCTCGATCTGCCGATCAATGACGGGCAATTCCGCGCGCTCGATATCGTGCTGCCGCCGGGCCGCGTGGTCAGCGCCCAGAAGCCGTCGGCGATGCGGATGTGGATGACGTTTCCGATGACCATCGTCGATACGATCTTCAAGGCGCTGGCGCCGGCGCTGCCGGACCAGGTCATCGCCGGACACCATGCCGATTTGTGCGTCGCGCGCGTCAACGGCCGCCGGCCGACGGATAACAGGTTCTACATCTATCTCGGCGGGCTGGTCGGCGGCGGCTGGGGCGCCAAGCACGACAGCGACGGCGTCAATGCCACGATCGCCATCAATGACGGCGACACCCATAATGGCCCGAGCGAGCAGGTCGAGGCGAAGTTTCCTTTGCTGGTCGAGCGCTATGCGCTGCGTCCGGATTCCGGCGGCGCCGGAAAATTCCGCGGCGGGCTCGGCACCGAACAGATCGTGCAGATGCGCGGCAAGGTCTCGTTCAACGCGCAAATGGATCGCGTGCGCTGCCGGCCGTGGGGCCTCTATGGCGGCCTCGCCGGTTTCGGCAATGCGGTCGCGGTCCACCGCTTCGGCGAGGACGAGCAGGGCTTTCAGAACGGCAAGGCCTTCGATCAGGTTCTGGAGCCCGGCGACGCTTATATCATCCGCTCCGGCGGCGGTGGCGGCTACGGCTCGCCGCTCGAACGCGAGCCCGAGCAAGTCGAGCACGATGTCCGTCAGGGCTACGTCACCAAGGCGGCGGCGGAGAAACATTATGGCATCGTGTTCCGCGACGGCACGCTCGACGTCGATATCGTTCGGACGCAAGCGCGACGCGAAGAAATGCGCGCGCAAGGACTACCGGTCAACGATCCCGAGATCCCGGATGCGCCGGGCGAGGGCTGGTCGCTCAATCTCAAGCGCCGCCGTCCGCAAGACAATCGGCAGCTCAGCGACGAGGAGCGCCTCGTCATCGCCATGTCCGGGCGATGTTGCTAGCGACACGTCAACGGCACGAAAAAAAGTGAAGAATTCAAGGGGAGGTCACAATGAGGAAGCGCGCGACATCACGCGGCATCTGGAATAGTTGCGGCATCGGCGTTGCGGTTGGCGCGGCGCTCGCCGTGTCCGCCGCGACGCCAGCGCGGGCGCAATCCGGCGAGCCGATCACCATCGGCGTCATCACCGAATTGAGCGGGCCGTATTCGTTCTTCGGCACCGCCTGCCGCCAGGGACTCGAATTCGCGCAGAAGAAGATCGCCGCCGAAGGCGGCGTGCTCGGCCGGCCGCTTAACTTTAAGATCGTCGACGATCAGACCAATCCAGCGCAAGCGGTGGCGGCGGCGCGCAGCCTCGACGTTCAGGACAACGTGCTGGCGCTGACCGGCCCGACCAGCTCGGACATCGCGCTCGCCGTCTACGGCTATGCCGAACAGAACAAGGTGCCGTTCGTCGTGCCGGTCGCGGCCTTCGCGCAGCTGACCAAGCCCGGAACGCATTATACGTTCCGCATCGAGCCGGACGCGGTGGGCTGGGGCTATGCGGCAGTGAAGTTCATCGCTGCGCAAAAGCCCGGCGCCAAGCTTGCGCTGATGTACAACGATATCGCATTGGCCCGCGCCATCGTCGCCGGCATCAAATACCAGGCGCCGAAAGAGAATATCAGCATCGTCTCCGACATCCTGTTCCCGCAAGGCAGCAACGACGCCACCGTGCAGGCGGCGCAAGTCGCGGCGGCCAAGCCGGATTATGTCTATCTCGCAACCGTCGGCGCCTTCGACGTCACCGCCACCAATCAATTGCTCGATCTCGGCATCAAGCCCGAGCAGATCATCCACAATGTCGGCGTCACCACCACGCTCCTTGGCTATGGCGCACGCAGCGTGGGCTCGATCTACGGGTCGTTCTTTGACACCAATCTCGACAATGTGACGCCAGAAGGACGCAAATTCGCCGACGACTACAGCCAGGCGGTGGGGCGCATCCCGTCCTATATCGAGAACTTCTGCTACAACACCCCTTACATTATCAAAGCGGCGATCGAGAAGGCGGGCAGCGCCGATCGCGAGAAGTTCCGCGGCGCCATGTCGGCGCTCAACACGGTGGAGCCGACCTCGGGCGTTCCGATCTTGTTCGACAACAACGGCGCCCGCAAGGAATACATGTATTACATGCAGCTCACCGGCGTCGCGCCGCCGAAGAGCTACACCGCGAAGAAGTTGTTTTACATCGAATGGGCGCCGGAAACATTGCCGGTCTACGACCTCGTGAAATAGCGCGGCGCCGGCTGGCAGGGGGAGGCGGCAATGATATCGAGCGCCACGCTCCTGGTCGCGATCTCGGTGATCACGACGGGTCTGGTGCTCGGCGTCATCTTCTCGCTGGTCGCGGCCGGGGTCACCATCGTCTATGGCAGCATCTGGCTGCCCAACGCCTCGAACGGCCAATTCTTCCTGACCGCGGCCCTGATCTGCTGGAGCTTTGCGACCTGGCTCGCCATGCCGATCTGGCTCGCGGCATTGCTCACATTATGCGTCAGCCTGCCGATCAGCTATCTGCTGGAAGCGACGCTGATCCGGCGCTTCTACGACGTGCCCGACCGCAACATCGCATATTTCGTCGTGACGCTCGGCGTCACCCAAATCCTGTCGGGGATATTTTCCGTTACTTACGGCCGCTGGAGCGACCAATTCAATCTGCCGCCGATCGTCAGTGGCATCACCTTCATCGGCCCGTTCCCGATGACCAATAACCGTATCTTCGTCCTTGCGGCGGCGAGCGTGTTGCTGGCGCTGCTCTTCGCCATGCTGCGGTTTCATCCTTACGGCCGCGCCTTGCGCGCCGTGTTCCAGAATCGCGAGGCGGCGGCGCTGCGCGGCGTCAATGTACGCGCGATCTATCGGTTGTCCTTCGTGCTCGGCATGCTGTCGATCTTCGCTGGCGGCATTCTCTACGGCATGGCCTATAGCTTCGATCTGACGGTGGCCTGGACCATGGCGGTGACGGCCTTCGCCATCATGATCGTCGGCGGGCCGGGCTCGGTACTCGGCGCGGTCGTGGTCGGCATGGTGTTCGGCTTCACTCAGGCCGGCGTCAGCATCTTCGCCAATCCGACGGTCGCGACCTTTTCCTATCTCGCCGCCATGCTGGTTATTCTCCTGATCAAACCGTCCGGGCTGTTTGCCAGATGAGGCGGTTTCTCGACATCGCATTCAAGCCCGAGCTTCTGCTGCTGCTGGCGGCCGGGTTGTTGCTGACGATCGTGGTGCGGGACAACCGCTTCTTCGCCTTCGTCGTCGGCATCACCATGATCAGCGTGATGTGGGCCGCCGGCATGAATCTGCTCACCGGCTATGCCGGGCTGGTTTCGCTGGCTTTCGCCGGCATCGCCGGCATCAGCGCCTATGCGACCGTGGGGTTGGTGATGCGGTTCGGCTGGTCGTTCTGGCTCGCCATGCCGCTGTCGGCCGTCGGCGCCGCCGCGGTCGGCGTGCTGCTTGGCCTGCCGGCGCTGCGGCTCAAGGGCTTTTACTTCGCGCTGTCCTCGCTCGTCATCCAATCGGTGCTGAGCCTTGGCTTTGTCTATTTCGTCAATCTGACCAACGGCGACACCGGCGTCAGCCAGATTCCGCCACCGGATATTCCCTTTACAGGGGCGTTCCTGCGCGGCACGAGCTTCGATCTGCTGCTGACATGCGCCGCCTGGTTCAGTCTCGTCGCCGTCTGGATCATCGTCCATTCGCCATTCGGCCGCCGTTTGATCGCGATCCGCGAGGACGAGGTGTTGGCCGAAGCGATCGGCATCGATGTCGTGCGCAACAAGATGCTGGTATTTTTCGCAGGCTCCCTGTTCGCCGGCGTCGGCGGCTCGCTTTATGCGACTTATGTCGGCTTTGCCTCGCCGCGCAGCTTCGATCTCTTGTCGAGTCTCAGTATTTGGTTGATGGTCGCGTTCGGCGGCCGCGGCACGCTGATGGGTCCGGTCGTCGGCGCGCTCATTCTCGCGCCGGTGCCGTTCATGCTGCAGCAATACGACACGCTCAAAGACGTGATCTACGGCGCGCTGATTATCGCAGTAATCGTGCTGATGCCGGGCGGCATCTACGGCACGTTGATGAGCGGCGCCCGGTCGCTCGTTATTCTGCGCCGTCCGCTCGCACGTTATCGCAAGAGCATTGCCGATGACCGACCTGTTCGCGGCGCATAATCTTTGCAAGCGCTTCGGCGGCGTGCACGCGTTGCGCAATGTCGACGTGACGCAACGCTCAGGCGAGACGCTCGGCATGATCGGGCCAAACGGCTCCGGCAAGACATCGTTCGTCAATGCAGTGACCGGAGAGCTCGCCCTCGATAGCGGCAAGGTCGATTTTGCCGGTTCCGACATCACCGGCGTGCGCCCGCACAAGGTCGCCGACGCCGGTCTCGCCAGAACATTTCAGGCGGTGCGGCTGTTCGCCAAGCTCTCGGTGCGCGACAATCTGCAGACCGCGATGCTGGTCCTGGAAGATCCCGCGCACACGTTCGAAGCGGCCGAGCGGGTCGAGCTTCTGCAATGGCTCAAACTCGACAACCGGCTCGACGCCGTGGCGGGCGGCCTCACGCTGTTCGAACAGCGCCGCCTCGAGCTGGCGATGCGGCTGATGATGCGGCCGCAACTCATCATGCTCGACGAGCCGGTCGGCGGCCTCGCGCCCGGTGAAATCCGCGCCATGATGCAAATCCTCCAGGAGCTCAAATCGCGGTGCTCGATCTTCGTCATCGAGCACACGATGCGGGTGATCCGCGAGCTTGCCGACCGCGTGGTCGTTCTCATCACCGGCGAGAAGATCGCCGACGGGCCGCCCGCCGAAATTCTCAAGGACAAGCGCGTGGTCGAGCAATATCTGGGGACGGCGCATGCTTGAGACGCAGGCGCTCGTCATCACCTACGGCCCGTTCCTGGCGCTCGACGGCGTCGACGTCACCGTCGGCGACGGCGAAATCGTCGGCATCATCGGCGCCAATGGCGCGGGCAAGAGCTCGCTGGTGCGCGCCATTGCCGGTCTGGTCCCGGCCGCGTCGGGCCGCGTGATCTTCAAGGGCCGCGCGCTCGACGGCGAGCCGCCGCACCAGCGCAATCGCATGGGCATTGCGCTGGTGCCCGAAGGGCGCGGGCTGTTCGCGCGCATGTCGGTCGAGGAGAATTTGATGATGGGCGGCTATCCGCTGCCGACGCGCAAGCGCATGGCGGATAATATGCAGCGCTGCTTCGATTTGTTTCCGGTGCTGCGCGAGCGGCGGCACCAGCTTGCCGGCACGTTGTCCGGCGGTCAGCAGCAGATGCTCGCCGTGGCCATGGGGCTGATGTCGGAGCCGCAGCTTCTCATTCTCGACGAGCCGTCGCTCGGCCTCGCGCCGATCGTCATCGGCGAGATCGGCGACCGTCTCAAACAACTCAAATCGTCAGGGATGACAATCTTGCTCGCCGAGCAGAACGCGACGCTCACCGGCAACATCACCGACCGCATTTACGTGCTGCAAACCGGGCGCGTCCGCTACCACGACAAGCCGGACGTGCTGTTCAAGATGCCGGAAGTGGCCGAGAGCTTCCTCAGCATTTGAGGACAGCCGCGCGCCGCCTGCCTGTGCTGGGCGGCGCTGTCGCCACGGGATTTGCAAAAAAAACCTAGATAATCCTGATGCTTAGGGTAGCCGGGTGGGAGCACGCATGGCTTGTGCAAAACCTTCGGGAAGTCATTTGCCAGAGCAAGTGGATTGGATTATATTGGATCCAATAATATCCAAGACTATTCGGAGATCGCGTGATGGCCCTGGAATTGTTTGAACCCACAGTGACGGACCGGCCGACGCCGATTACCGGCGCCCAGCGCTTGGCGGACGTGCACGGCAAACGCGTCGGCTTTGTCGACAACAGCAAGTGCAACGCCGATCTCTTCATCAAACGTCTGTGCAGTCAGTTCGGCGACCGCTTTTCCGTCGTACCCGGTCCGATCGTGCGCAAGCTTGCGCCTAAAGATCGTTTGAGCGACGCCGACCTGTCGCGTCTTGCGCAATGCGATGCGGTGGTGTTGTGCTTCGGCGATTGCGGCACCTCGACCTCGATCAACGTCGCCGACGCCGTCGAGATCGAACGGCGCGGCATTCCAACCGTCAACGTGTTCAGCACTGCTTTCGCCGAGGCCGCGCGCAAGCAGGCGGCCGGGCGCGGTTTGCTCGAACTGCCGCTGGTCAAGGTTCCGCACCCGATGCATACGGCGCAGCACCACACCGTGACCGAGCGCGCCGACGCCGCCATCGATGCACTGGTCGAACGCCTCACCAGCCATGCCGGGAGCTCCGCCATTGCCGATGCGTCCGACCGCTTCGACGGCGCCAACGACAATGACGACCAGGAAATGCTGTTTGCCCGCGGCTGGACCGATGGGCTGCCGGTTGTGTTCCCGACCGTCAACAAAGTTGCCGCCATGATCGAGGTGTCCGGCCGCGACGCCCAGGAGCAGGTCGGGCCGATCCCGCCGTGCTGGCGCAATGCCACGATCGAAAAGATCGCAATCAATGCCGTGATGGCCGGATGCAAGCCGGACTATTTCCCGGTCGTGCTCGCAGCGATCGACGCGCTTCTCGACAACGATTGCCAGCTCTACGGCATCCAGACCGCGACCAACACGACCGCGCCGCTGTTTATCGTCAACGGCCCGATTGTCGACGAACTCGGCATCAATTCGCGCGGCAATGTGTTCGGCCAGGGCGTGCGCGCCAATGCTACGATCGGCCGCGCGGTGCAGCTCGTGCTGCGCAATATCGGCGGCGACATTGCCGGCGAGACCGATATGGCGACGCACGGTCAGGCCGGCAAGTTTTCTTCCTGCATCGCGGAGGCGGAAGTCGACAGCCCCTGGGCGCCGCTCCATGTCGATTCCGGTTTCGCCGCGGAAGAGAACACGGTCACCGCGATCGGCGCGTCGGCGCCGCACAATATCTTCACCTATGGCTGCAAGACCGGCCAGGACATTCTCGAGCACTTCATCGGCGCAACGACGGGGCTCGGTCACAACAACATCATCTTCCCGACCGGGCCGCTCTTTATCGTCAGCCCCGAACATGCCGGCACTTTGGCGCGCGACGGTATCGGCAAGACCGAGATCCGCAATGCCATATTCGAGCGTGCCCGCATTCCGCTGTCGCGCTTCGCCAAGCGCAGCGTCGAAGGGTTACGGCATCGCCGCTCGCGCTGGTTCGCCGAAGTCGGCGACCCGGACCATATCGGTGTCGCCGACCATCCGGAGGACATCAATATCGTCGTGGCCGGCGGCGCCGGCATCCATTCGCTGTTCGTGCCGACGGCGTTCAGCTATCGCCCGGTGACCCGCCGCATCGCGCATAAGGGCTGCGCCAGCGATCTGAAAAAAACGAGCTGAAAAGCTCCGAACAAACCCCGGAAACGGCGCGCGGCTCATGACGCCGCCGCGTCGGCAACGGCAAGCGTCCCGCAAGAGGATGCAACAAACCATGGTCTCGAGCGGCCAATCGCGATACGCTTTGGACAACCAAACGGGCGACAAAAGTGCCGTCAAGCCCGTGCCGTTTCGGGAGCGAAGCGGGCCAGGGACATGAGGGGGGAATGCATGTCGGAGACCCAACACGCGACCTTCGATAGGGCGCCGCCCAAGCCTGCCGCGTCCGCAATTGCGCCGGGCGCTGCTCCGTCCGCAACATACAAACCGTCTGTAAAATTCTCGGGCCTGCTGATCGGGATTGCCGCGCTCGTCGCCATCGTGACGATGCCGCAGCCCGCGGGGCTCTCAGTCGCCGGTCAGCACATGCTCGGCATTTTCGCCTTCGCCGTGATCATATGGATGACCGAAGCGGTGGAATATGCCGCGAGCTCGATCATATTGATGGCGCTGATCGGCTTTTTGCTCGGCATCGCGCCCGATCCGGCGCACCCGGAGCGCCTGCTGGGCACGAGCGCCGGGCTTTCGGCGGCGCTCGACGGCTTTACCAATCCGGCCGTGGCGCTGATAGCCGCGTCGCTGGTCATCGCCGCGGCGATGGCAATTACCGGGCTCGACAAGCGCGTCGCGTTCAAGGTGATTTCCTTGATCGGAACGAGCCGCGGCCGCATCCTTATTGGCACCATCGTCGTCATGGCGCTTCTCGCCTTTTTCATTCCGACGGCCTCGGCACGCGTGGCCTGTCTGGTGCCGATCATATTGGGCATGATATCAGCCTTCGGCATCGACAAGAAAAGCCGCTTCGCCGGCATGCTGATGATGGCGATCGTCTATCTGTCCCTGATCTGGGCGATGGGGCTCGCGACCGGAGCGGCGCAGAACGTCTACGTGAATGCGCTGATGGAGCGGACAATTCATGTCAGGATTTCGTGGATCGATTGGCTGATCGTCGGCCTGCCGTTCTCGGCGGCGCTCAGCGTCGCGCTTTATTTCCTGCTGATGAAAATGATGGCGCCCGACGCCGCCGAAGCCGCCGCAGGCAACGACAACATTCCCGCGGCGCCCGAAAGCCTCGGGCCGATGACCGTGGACGAAATCAAGCTCTTGGTCTTTTCCGTTGTGCTGTTGGGCTTCTGGGCGACGGAAAACAAGTTGCATAACTTCAATTCGTCGTCGGTCGCGGTCGCGGCGGTGGCGCTGATGTTCGTGCCGGGGATCGGCTTGCTGAGATGGTCACAGGTGCAAAGCCGCGTGCCGTGGGGAATTCTCATCCAGCTCGGCGTCGGCGTCGGGCTCGGCACCGCGCTCCTGAAAACCGGCGCGGCGGCGTGGCTTGCGTCCTATGTCGTCACGGTGTTCGACGTGCAGCATCTATCGGTGTTTGCCATCCTCGCCGTGCTGTGGCTGTTCCTGATCGTGATCCATCTGGGCTTTGCCTCAGGCGCGGCGATGGCCACCACCATGATCCCGGTGATGATCAGCATGCTGCAGCAGACGCAGCTGCCGACGCAAAAAATCGCCGGCATCACCATGCTGCTCACATTCGTGACCAGTGTCGGATGGATTCTTCCGATCAACGGCCCGCAAAATATGCTGGCTTACGGGACCGGAACTTTCGAGGCGCGGGATTTCATCCGGGTCGGCCTCGCGCTCACCGTCGTCGCCTATGCGATGCTGCTCATATTTGCGGCGACGTACTGGCGCTGGCTGGGCTACGTTTAGAAGAGAGAACTGGTCCGCTCTGGCGTAAACTTAACGGGCCGGTTTGGAAGGCAACACGTTGAAATGCGCAATGGTCTGGAAAGCGCGCTCGGAAACGAACAGATAAAAGGTCGATAATGCCATTGCGCGCGCTTTTGCAAGAGTCCGGTGCGGGGACCACGGCAGATGCTGCCTATCAGGCCTTGCGGCAGGGCATTCTGCGCGGCGATCTGGCGGCGGGCGAGCGGCTGCGCAGCGACGCGCTGGCGAGCGAGCTCAAGGTCAGCCGCACCCCGGTGCGGGAAGCCTTGCGCAAGCTCGAAGCCGAAGGGCTTGTCGAGCGGTCGGGTTCAGGTCTCATCGTCCGTGAGTTCAGCGAAAAAGATCTCACCGAACTGTTTTACGTGCGCGAGGCGCTCGAAGGCATGGCGGCGCGTCTGGCGGCGGAAAACGCGACGCCGTCGGAGATTGGCGAAATCCGCGAATTGCTCGATGACATGGACGCCGTCGGCCAGCGCGGCGACGTCGCGGCATTGCGGCCGCTGACCGGCGAGTTTCATCAGTCGATTTGCCGCGCCGCGCATAATGACCGGCTGCTGCAATACCTAAAAAGTCTGCTCGAACATGTCCGGCAAATGCAGACCTCAACGCTCTATGTCGGGGGCAGGCCGGCGGAGGCGCTCAAGGAGCATCGTGACCTGTTGCAGGCCATCGGGGCGCGCGATGCCGACCGCGCCGAAAAGCTGGCGCGCACGCACCGGCGCAAGACACTTGAGCTCCGCAAGGAGATACTGCGGGCGCAATTGCGCGAAAGCCGCGCCAATGGCGGCAAAGCGGGTGAAGGCGAATAAGAAGACTGGAACCTGCGGGCGAGTTACAGTGTCGATCGCACATGTTTGGTGAAACAAAGAAAAATGGCCGGTGAAACAAAGAAGCTCGCGGAATTCGCGACCGCGTTGCGCTACGAAGACATTCCGACGCCCGTCATCGCCATCACCAAGGCGTGCCTGATCGATGCAATCGCTGTGGCGCTGTTCGGCTCCGACCTGCCCTGGGGCAAGAGCGTCGAGGATTTTTCCAGGCATGTCGGCGGCGAGGGGGAGAATGCGGCCAGCACGATTTTGAGTCCAAAGCTGCGGCGCGTCAGCGCGCCGGCCGCCGCTCTGGCCAACGGCACATTCGCGCATTCATTCGAATTCGACAATCTGCGGCAGCCGAGCGTCGGCGTGCATCCGGGCTCGACGGCAGCGCTTGCCGCTCTCGCCGTCGCTGAAGAGTTTGGTGTTTCCGGACGCGACCTGATCACGGCTCTGGTCGCCGGCAATGAATGCATGCTCCGCACCGGGCTTGCCGCCAAAAGCATCAGTGAGCATCTCGGCTTTCACGCCCCGGGTTTGACCGGCGTGTTCGGCTCGGCGATTGCCGCAAGCCGTATCATGGGCAACGACGCGCATAAGACGACGATGGCGATCGGCATCGGCGGTTCGTTCGGCTCGGGCCTGCTCGCCTTCGCCAAAGCCGGCAATGGCGGCATGGTGAAACGGCTGCATATGGGCCGCGCCGCCGAAGGCGGCGTCACCGCCGCCTATCTCGCCGCGCGCGGTTTCGAGGGGCCCGATGTCGTCCTCGAAGGCAAATTCGGCTATCTCGACGTTTACGCCGAAGGCGGCGATCCGGCGCTTCTGGTCGAGGGGCTCGGCACACGGTGGGACAGTTTGAACATCTGGTTCAAGATGTTTCCCTGCCATGTGACCGCGCAGGCGCCGGTGCGCGCGATCCAGCATTTGCAGCGCGAGCATAAATTCGGCGCCGACGACATTGCGCGGATCGTGCTGGCGGCGTCCGACAAGGTGCTATCGCATCACGCCGATCGCGCGCCGGGCGACATCGGCACCGCGCAATACAGCGTGCCGTTCAGCGTCGCGCTCGCTCTGTTTCGCGACCCTGCCGATCCGCAGGCCTTCTTGGACGGCCCCAACCAAAATCCGAAAATTCTCGAGATTTGCCGCGCCATCGAACTGCGCCCCTATGGCACGGCGATCGCCGCCGGCCATAACGCCACCTGCCGGCTCGACGTGACGCTCAAGGACGGCCGGACATTGTCGATCGACAAGACCGACGGCGACGAGCGCGAGGCATCCGCCGCGGTCGAGCCGCTGGTTGAAAAGAAGTTCCTCAATCTGACAAGCCGGCTGTCAAGCGGGCGCCCGGCCGAATTGCTGGGGCGGCTCAAAGCGATCGAGGGCCGCAATATCGCGGAACTTTTCAAATTTTAGCGAGCGGCCTGTATCGCGGGGGCCGACCCGGCTTTAATTTTTGCAACCCTTGCGTTAACTTCTGCTTCAGACGCATAGCTCGAGCCGCGAGGGGCCTCAAGACCTCGCGAATTGCCGACGAATAGGTCAGGACTAATACGGATATATTGACGAAAGTCCGGGCAAGATCGCAGCGCGGATCTGAAAGCCGTGACACTGGAAGCCGCCGACATTGAAAGCCGCTAACGATGGCTGATGAAACCGCTTCTTCCGAGCTCGCACTCCCAGGCGAGATTTTTGTCGTCGATGACGACGCCGCAATACGTGATCTCCTGGCATTGCTGCTATCCGGGCAGCGCTACAAAGTGGTGGGCTTCGCCGACGGCGATAGCCTGCTGGCGGCGATCCGCACGCAAAGCCCGACCTGCATCCTTCTCGACGTGCACATTCCGGGAAAATCCGGTCTCGATATGCTCAAAGACCTGAACTCGCGCAACCATCCGGCGTCGGTCATCATCATTTCCGGCAAGGGCGACATCGCGATGGCGGTGGATGCCATCAAGAGCGGCGCGCTCGATTTCATCGAGAAGCCATTCAGCGGCTCAGATTTCGTCGCGCGGGTGAAAGAAGCCATCGCCGCCGATCTCAAACGCAAGGCCGCCGGCCTGGTCAGCGACAAGTCGCAATTCTATTTTCCCGGCCGCGAGCCGCTGACGGCGCGCGAGCAGGATGTGCTGGGGCAGCTCGTCGACGGCGCTACCAACAAGGAAGCCGGCCAGCAACTCGGTATCAGTTATCGCACCATTGAAATTCACCGCGCCCGGATCATGGAAAAGCTCGGCGCCAAGAGCGCGACCGATCTGATCAGGATCGTGCTCAGCGAGAACCGCTGTCCGTAACGCCTGGTCCGGGACAGTTTAGACGGGCGCCGGTTCGGACGAAGTTTTCCGCGGCGGAACGGCGTTCGGACGGCTGTCTGCCTGGGTATTCGCGTCGGCGCTCAGCGCGGCGCGGATCATTTGCGCCAGTTGCACCTTGCGATAGGGTTTTGCCTGCAGGCAAAATTGCCTACACAAATTGGCACAGGCGCGCTTCGGAGATCGGGTTCCTTGTTGACTCAGGTAGGCAAGGGCCTCGGCGCGTGGCGCGTTGATTCTTTAGGTCACAGCCGCCGTTCGATCTCCATCCGGGCCTGGTCCAGGGTTTCCTCGGGTGAGCCCGAGGCATCGATGATCTCCCAGGTGACGTCGCCGGTGGCGAAGTCTTCTTGCTGCAGCGCCACCGCGGTGTCGGCATCGGACGCGTCGGGCCCGCGCGAGCCGACGCGGCCGAGCCGTGTCGGCAAGTCGGCGACCAGGAACAGTCCGTGGAAACCGGCGCCGGCCTCGGCCGCTGCCGTCTCGATCGCCGAACGCTCTTGCGGCCTGGCAAAGACCGCATCGGCAATCGCCGAATGCCCGGCACGGGCGGTGCGGGCCACCTTGTCGGCCAAGATCCGATAGATTTTCTCCGTCACCTCGGGCCGATAGGCCTCCGGCGGAAGCCGCTCGTTTTCGGCCGAGCCATGGAGCGCCTTGCGCTCGACGTCGGACCGGAACACCAGCGCTCCCGGCGCCGGCGGCAACGCAAGTGCGAGCGCGCGCGCCAGCACCGACTTTCCGGTGCCCGATAGACCGCCGGTGCCGACGACGAGCGGCTTGACCGGCGTCAGCAAATCGAGCGCGAGCTTGAAATAGGCCTTTGCCGCGCGCGCGATCTTGTCTTTATCTTCCGCCTTGGCGAGAGCAAGCCGCGCCGCGGTGACCTTGGCGCGGATCGCCGCGCGCAACGACATGAAAAACGGCAAGGCGGCGATGCCGTCGCAATCCTCGATCCGGCGCGCCGCGGCAAAATAGCCGTTCAGGACATCGTTTGCCGCGCGCGCTAAGCCGCGCTCGAGCAGATCCATTAACAAGAAGGCGAGATCGTAGAGCACGTCGCCCGCAGCGATGACGGGATCGAATTCGAGCGCGTCGAAGGCGACCGGCTCGCCGTCGACTATGGCGACATTGCCGAGATGAAGGTCGCCGTGGCCGCGGCGGATCAGTTTTTGCGCGCCGCGTGCGGCGAGGAGAGGGCGCAGCCGAAGGAGCGCCGCGAGCGATTTTTGCTCAAGCGCCGCGATCAAATGGCTTGGAAACAGATCGCTATGTTCAACGCCATGTTCAGCATCATGTTCTGCTTCATGCGCTTTGAACGCCGTCGAATTCTCGGTGATAAATCCTTCGACGGCGGCGATCCAGGAACTCGGCTCGACCGGTTTGGCGCGCTCGTGCATCGCGGCGACTGCGGCGGCGAGTTTTCGCGTCAGCGTGTCGGAAAGCCGGCCCTTTTCGGCGAGACGATCGAGCGTCTTGTTCTCGTCGAACCGGGTCATCTCGACGGCCCATTCCACGGGCGCTCCGGTGCCGTCCAAAGCCAGCGCGCCGGAGGCCTCGCACGTAATCGGCACGATGCGGCGGTAAAGCTGCGGCGCGAAAGCGCGGTTGACTTCGAGTTCGGCCGCGCAGGCGGCCTTGCGCTTGTCCAAGGTCGAATAATCGAGAAACGGATATTTCACCGCGCGCTTGACCTTAAAGACAAGGTCGCCGGCAAGAAACACGACAGCGGAATGGGTATCGATGCGCCGGACCGCTTCGCTCCCGTCGTCGTCGAGACCGTGAATCTCGGCACTGGCCAAGAGCTTGAAGACGTCGTCTTGGATAGCGGCGGCCATGACCGAAAATAGCCGCAGCCGGGCCCCTGCGAAAGCGTTTGCGCGCCGAAATGGCGGTCGATCGAGGCGACGGCGGGACCGTTATGCCCGGTCCCGGTTATACCGGGCAGGCGGCTCCGTGGCGGCATCTTGCCGCTCGATCTGATCGGCAAGATTGACCCAGCCTTGGGCTATTCTGAGAAGGAAGAGCCTGTGGTCGGCGTCGTCGCTGTGCTCGGCCATTTCGAGGCAGTTCGCGGCATAGAGCCGGTAGCAGGCGGCATTTTCGACACTCACACAAATCCCCCGATATGTCATTTGACATCACGACAAGTTGCGGGGACGCCCTTCGTTCCCGGGAACCGCATCCGCTCAGAATCGGCGCAAAATCTTGCGCAGGAGCGTTTTTTGCCGGAACCTTACCCGATCGGCCGCGTTTTTGGTCGAGGCACAAAGGATCGAGGCCCGATCGTGAGGGGGATACCTCGCCGGCTTGGGAATTTTTCGCTACGGGATCTACTCCCGTCCGGCGCGTTTCGCCGTGCCGGGGCCAAGCGCCGACGTTGGATGAAGTCAGCAGCCGGGCGGTCTGACCGCGCATCCTCCGGTACCGATCATCCTGTGCCTGATTACCATGTGCTCGACTACCGCACGCTCGATAGCGTGCGCCTGGTCTTCGGAGAAATCTATGCGGACCACTAAAGATCGCGTTGGCGCCGTCAACGCCAACGGGACTACTCCTATGCCCCCAATTCCTTCCACTCCCCGAGACAGCGACCAAGTCGGCGACAAGATCGGGCAACACCTCAACGGCGACGCCGACGTCCATGGCTTGGCGGAATTGCTTCACGCCATGCAGGCCATGCGGGTCGGCGATTTCTCGGTGCGCATGGCCGGCGACCGCGTCGGCATCATCGGCAAGATCGCCGATACCTTTAACGAGATCGTCACCGCCAACCAGCGCATGGCGCGGCAGCTCGAGCGGGTCGGGCAGGTGGTCGGCCGCGACGGCCGCACCAAGCAGCGCGTGCGCTTCGGCCTCGACGACGGCGCCTGGGGCGAGATGGAGTCGAGCGTCAACTCGCTGATCGACGATCTGCTGTGGCCGACCACGGAGGTGACTCGGGCCATCGCCGCGGTGGCGCAAGGCGATCTGCTGCAGACCGTGCAGCTTGACGTCGACGGCCGGCCGCTGAAGGGTGAATTCCTGCGCTCCGCCGAGATCGTCAACACGATGATCAAGCAGCTCAATGTGTTCACCTCCGAAGTGACGCGCGTGGCGCGCGAGGTCGGCACCGAAGGCAAGCTCGGCGGCCAGGCGCAAGTCGGCGGCGTGACCGGCGTGTGGAAGGAGTTGACCGAGAGCGTCAACTCCATGGCGTCGAACTTGACCGCGCAAGTGCGCAACATCGCCGAGGTGACCATTGCCGTCGCCAACGGCGACTTGTCGAAGAAGATCACGGTCGACGTGCGCGGCGAGATTCTGCAGCTCAAGGAAGCCATCAATACGATGGTCGATCAGCTGCGCTCCTTTGCCTCGGAAGTCACCCGCGTCGCCCGCGAAGTCGGCACCGACGGCAAGCTCGGCGGCCAGGCCATCGTGCCCGGCGTCGCCGGCACCTGGAAGGATTTGACCGACTCGGTCAACGCCATGTGCGGCAACCTGACCGACCAGGTCCGCAACATCGCGCATGTGACTACCGCCGTGGCGCGCGGCGACCTTTCGCGCAAGATCACCGTCGATGTGCGCGGCGAAATTCTCGAACTCAAAGACACCATCAATACGATGGTGGACCAGCTCAATTCGTTCGCCTCGGAAGTGACGCGCGTCGCCCGCGAAGTCGGCACCGAAGGCAAGCTCGGCGGCCAGGCCGCGGTGCCCGGTGTCGCCGGCACCTGGAAGGATTTGACCGACAGCGTCAACTTCATGGCCGGCAATCTGACCGCGCAGGTCCGCAACATTGCCGACGTCGCCACCGCCATCGCCGGCGGCGACCTGTCGAAAAAGATCACGGTCAATGTTTCCGGCGAGATTCTGCAACTGAAAGAGACCATCAATACGATGGTCGATCAGCTCAATGCGTTTGCCGGCGAAGTGACGCGCGTCGCCCGCGAAGTCGGTACCGACGGCCGGCTCGGCGGCCAGGCCAACGTGCTCGGCGTTGCCGGCACCTGGAAGGACTTGACCGACAGCGTCAATTCGATGGCCTCGAACCTCACCGGCCAGGTGCGCAACATCGCCGAAGTCGCGACTGCCATCGCCGGCGGCGACCTGTCGCGCAAGATCACGGTGGACGTGCGCGGTGAAATTCTCGAACTCAAAGACACCATCAATACGATGGTCGATCAGCTCAACGCCTTCGCCGGCGAGGTGACGCGCGTGGCGCGCGAGGTCGGCACCGAAGGCAAGCTCGGCGGCCAGGCGCTGGTGCGCGGCGTTGCCGGCACCTGGAAGGATCTGACCAACTCGGTCAACTCGATGGCGTCGAACCTGACCGGCCAGGTCCGCAACATCGCCGAAGTAGCGACCGCCGTGGCGCGCGGCGACCTGTCGCGCAAGATCACCGTCGACGTGCGCGGCGAAATTCTTGAGCTGAAAGACACGCTCAATACCATGGTGGACCAGCTCAACGCCTTCGCAGCCGAAGTGACGCGCGTGGCGCGCGAGGTCGGCACCGAAGGCAAGCTCGGCGGCCAGGCCCAGGTCCCCGGCGTCGCCGGCACCTGGAAGGATTTGACCGACAGCGTCAATTCCATGGCCGGCAATCTCACCGGCCAGGTCCGCAACATCGCCGAAGTGGCGACCGCCATCGCCGGCGGCGACCTGTCGCGCAAGATCACGGTCGACGTGCGCGGCGAAATCCTGCAGTTGAAGGAAACGCTGAACACGATGGTCGACCAGCTCAACCGCTTCGCCGGCGAGGTGACGCGCGTGGCGCGCGAGGTCGGCACCGAAGGCCGGCTCGGCGGCCAGGCCAACGTGCCGGGCGTCGCCGGCACCTGGAAGGATTTGACCGACAGCGTCAATTCCATGGCCGGCAATCTGACAGCGCAGGTCCGCAACATCGCCGAAGTGACCACGGCTGTGGCGCGCGGCGACCTGTCGCGCAAGATCACCGTCGACGTGAAGGGCGAAATCCTCGAACTGAAGAACACCATCAATACGATGGCCGATCAGCTCAACGCCTTTGCCTCGGAAGTGACGCGCGTCGCCCGCGAAGTCGGCACTGAAGGCAAGCTCGGCGGCCAGGCCCAGGTGCCGGGCGTCGCCGGTACCTGGAAGGACTTGACCGACAACGTCAACTTCATGGCGTCGAACTTGACCGCGCAAGTGCGCAACATCGCCGAAGTGGCGACCGCGATCGCCGGCGGCGACCTGTCGAAGAAGATCACAGTCGACGTGCGCGGCGAAATGCTGCTGCTCAAAGACACGCTCAACACCATGGTCGAGCAGTTGCGCTCGTTCGCCGCCGAAGTGACGCGCGTCGCCCGCGAAGTCGGCGCCGACGGCCGGCTCGGCGGCCAGGCCGTGGTGCCCGGCGTCGCCGGCACCTGGAAAGACCTGACCGACAACGTCAACCTGCTCGCGGCGAACCTGACCACGCAGGTGCGCAACATCGCCGAAGTCACGACCGCCGTGGCGCGCGGCGACCTGTCGCGCAAGATCACGGTCGACGTGAAGGGCGAGATTCTCGAACTGAAGAACACCATCAATACGATGGTGGACCAGCTCAACGGCTTCGCCTCGGAAGTGACCCGCGTGGCGCGCGAAGTCGGCACCGAGGGTCTGCTCGGCGGTCAGGCGCAAGTGCCCGGCGTCGCCGGCACCTGGAAGGATCTGACCGACACCGTCAACGTCATGGCCGCCAACTTGACCGAGCAGGTGCGCGGCATCGTCAAGGTCGTGACCGCGGTCGCCAACGGCGATCTCAAGCAGAACCTTACGGTGAAGTCGAAGGGTGAGGTGGCGGCGCTCGCCGAGACCATCAACAATATGACGGATACGCTTGCGACCTTCGCCGATCAGGTGACGACCGTGGCGCGCGAAGTCGGCGTCGAAGGCCGCCTCGGCGGCCAAGCCAACGTGCCCGGCGCCGCCGGCACCTGGAAGGACCTCACCGGCAACGTCAATCTGCTGGCGGCCAACCTGACCACGCAAGTGCGCGCCATTGCCGAAGTGGCGACGGCGGTGACCAAGGGCGACCTGACGCGCTCGATTCAGGTGGATGCGCGCGGCGAAGTCGCCGAGCTCAAAGACAACATCAACACCATGATCGACAATTTGCGGCTCACCACCGACCGCAACACCGAGCAGGATTGGCTGAAAACCAATCTGGCGAAATTCACCAATATGCTGCAAGGCCAGCGCGATCTGACCACCGTCGGCCGCTTGCTGCTGTCCGAACTCACGCCGCTCGTCAACGCGCATCAGGGCGTGATCTATCAGGTGGACGGCGAGGAAAAACCCAGCCTCAATCTGCTCTCGGCCTATGCCGACGACGGCGCCAACGGCCACCCGCAGGCGCTCCGCCTCGGCGAAGGCCTGATCGGGCAGTGCGCGCTCGACAAGCGGCGCATGCTGATCACCGAAATGCCGGAGAGCACGACGCCGATCTCTTCGGCGCTGTTCAAGGTGCCGCCGCGCAACAATATCGTGTTGCCGGTGCTGTTCGAGAGTCAGGTGAAGGCCGTGATCGAGCTTGCCTCGATCCATGAATTCACCGCGCTGCAGACGATGTTCCTCGAACAGCTCACGACCTCGATCGGCATCGTGCTTAATTCGATCGAGGCGACCATGCAGACCGAAGGCCTGCTCAAGCAGTCGCAGCAGCTCGCCGGTGAATTGCAGGCGCAGCAGCGCGAATTGCAGCAGACCAACGAGCAGCTCGAGCAGAAGGCGCAACAGCTTGCCGAGCGCAATGTCGAAGTGGAACGCAAGAACCAGGAAATCGAGCAGGCGCGCCGCGCGCTTGAGGAAAAGGCGACGGAGCTTGCGCTGACGTCGAAGTACAAGTCGGAATTCCTCGCCAATATGTCGCACGAGCTGCGCACGCCGCTGAACTCGATCCTGATCCTCGGCCAGCAGCTCACCGACAATCCGGAAGGCAATCTGAGCGGCAAGCAGGTCGAATTCGCCCGCACCATTCACGGCGCCGGCACCGACCTGCTCAATCTCATTAGCGACATCCTGGATCTGTCCAAGATCAAGTCCGGCACGGTCACGGTGGACGCCGAGGACGTGTTCTTCACCAACCTCCTCGACATGGTGGCGCGGCCGTTCCGCCACGAGGCGGAAACGCGGCAACTGTCGTTCGAGGTGCACACCGATCCGAATCTCGGCCGCACCATGACGACCGACACCAAGCGCCTGCAGCAGGTGCTCAAGAACCTGCTGTCGAACGCGTTCAAGTTCACCGGGCAAGGCGGCGTCCGCCTGACGGTATCGTCGGCCTCCGGCGGCTGGAGTACCGAACATCCGGTGCTCAGCCAGGCGCCGGCCGTCGTCTCGTTCGAGGTCACCGATACCGGCATCGGCATCCCGCAAGAGAAGCAGAAGCTCATCTTCGAAGCGTTCCAGCAGGCCGACGCCTCGACCAGCCGCAAATACGGCGGCACCGGTCTCGGCCTTGCCATCAGCCGCGAATTGGCAAGCCTGCTCGGCGGCGAAATCCATCTGCGCAGCGCGTCCGGCTCCGGTTCGACCTTCACGCTTTATCTGCCGATCAAATATGTCGGCCCGAGCGCTGCGGCGCACGTCAATACGGCGGCCGCCGCGGTGTCGCCGGCGGTGACGCAATTGGCGGGGCTGCATATCGTGCCGGAGCGTGCCATCGAGCCGATCGCCGACGACCGGATGGATATCCAGGCCGGCGACGCCATCCTTCTCATCGTCGAGGACGATCCGCATTACGCGCGCATCCTGGTCGATCTCGCCCGCGACAAGGGCTTCAAGGCGCTGCTGGCGATGCGCGGCGACGATGCGCTCAATCTCGCCAAGCAGTATCAGCCGACGGCGGTGTCGCTCGACGTGTTCCTACCCGACATGCTGGGCTGGAACGTGCTGAGCCAGCTCAAGCAAAATCCGCTCACCCGGCACATCCCGGTGCAGATCGTCTCGCTCGACGAGGATCGCCAGCACGGCCTCGCCCGCGGCGCCTTCGCCTTTGTCAACAAGCCGACGACGCGCGAGGGCATCGACCAAGCATTGTCGCGGATCAAGGAATTCGCCGAGCCGCGGCGCAAGCGGCTCCTGATCGTCGAGGACAATCGCGCCGAGCAGATGAGCATCCGCGAATTGCTCGGCCATGACGATATCGAAATCGTCAATGCCGAGACCGGCGACGAAGCACTGACCGCGCTGCGCAACAAACCGTGCGATTGCGTGGTGCTCGATCTGCGTCTGCCGGATATGTCGGGCTTCGAAGTGCTGGAGCAGATGCGCGCAGACGAGGGGCTGGCCGATATCCCGGTCGTGGTCTTCACCGGCCGGGAATTGTCCGCCGACGAGGACGCGCAGCTCCACACCATGGCGCGCAGCATCGTCGTCAAGGGCGTGGAATCGCCGGAGCGGCTGCTCAACGAAACCGCGCTGTTCCTGCACCGCGTCATCACCGATCTGCCGGTCGAAAAGCAGAATATGCTGCAGCGGCTCAATTCGTCGGACGAGGATCTGGTCGGCCGCACGGTGCTCTTGGTCGATGACGATCCGCGCAACATTTTTGCGCTGTCGAGCGCGCTCGAGCGCCGCGGCATGAACGTGCTCACGGCGACGACCGGCGCCGAGGCCATCGCCCTGATCGAGGAGACGCCGGCGCTGGCGATCGTCTTGATGGACATTATGATGCCGGAGATGGACGGCTATCAGACCATCGAGAAAATTCGCCAGGACAGGGCGTATCGCCGCCTGCCGATCATCGCTTTGACCGCCAAGGCGATGAAAGGCGACCGCGAGAAATGCCTGCAGGCCGGCGCCTCCGACTATCTCGCCAAACCCGTCAACACCGAACAGCTGCTGTCCGCATTGCGGATGTGGCTGCATCGTTGAGGCGGCAGCCATGAACGCGAAAATCGGCGCCGATGCCCGCGACAAAGTCAACGTCCTTCTGGTCGACGACCAGCCGGACAAGCTTCTGGCCTATGAGGTGATCCTGGGCAAGCTCGGCGAAAACCTGGTCAAGACCTCGTCGGCGCGCGAGGCCTTGCAATTCCTGCTGAAGAACGACGTCGCCGTCATTCTCGTCGATGTGTGCATGCCGGATCTCGACGGCTTCCAATTGGCGGCGCTGATCCGCGACCATCCGCGCTTTTCCAAGACCGCGATCATCTTCATCTCGGCGATCCATCTGACCGAGATGGACCGGCTGCGCGGCTACGAAATGGGCGCGGTCGATTACGTTCCGGTGCCGGTGGTCCCCGAAGTGTTGCGGGCCAAGGTCAAGGTCTTTGCCGAACTGTTCCGCAAGACGCGCGAACTGGAAGAGCTCAATTTGCAGCTCGAGCGGCACGTGGAGGAACGCACCGCCGAGCTTGAGGCGTCGAATGCGCGGCTGATGCAGGCCGAACAGGGCAGGAGCCTCGCGCTTGCCGCCGGCCAAATGGGCGCCTGGGATTGGGACCTGGTCACCGACGAGTGGAAATGGGACGAAGGCACATATCGCATTTTCGGCGTCGATCCGCAAAGCTTCAAGATCAGCGTCGACAGCATTCGCGCGCTGGTTCACCCCGACGATTGGCGGCCGCTGCAAGAGGTCAGTCAGGGCATGGCGGCTGGCGCCCGCACCCAGCAGAGCGAGTTCCGCGTCGTGCGGCCCAACGGCGACGTCCGCTGGTGCATCGGCACCGCGGCGGCGAGCGTCGATGCCGCGGGCACTGTGGTGCGCATCTCCGGCGTCACCATCGACGTGACCGACCGCAAGGAGGCCGAGGCGCGGCAGGTGCTCTTGGCGCGCGAGGTCGATCATCGCGCCCGCAATGCGCTCGCCGTCATCCAATCCATCATCAGGCTGACCCGTGCCACCAGCGTCGACGAATATGTCCAGGCCATCGAGGGCCGCATCAAAGCGCTGGCGCGCGCACATACTTTGTTGTCGGATTCGCGCTGGAACGGCGCCGACCTCGCCACGCTGGTCGCCGACGAATTGGCGCCGTACCGCGCCGGCGACAAGATCCAATGCAAGGGCCCGGCCATTTCGCTGCAGCCGGCGACCGCGCAAGGCCTGGCGCTGGCGCTGCACGAACTCGCGACCAATGCGGCCAAGCACGGCGCGCTGTCGTCGCCGAGCGGCAAGATCAGGCTCGACTGGGATCTAAAGCCCGACGCGCTGACGTTGAATTGGGTCGAGAATGGCGGCCCGGCCACCGCGCCGCCATCGACGCGCAATTTCGGCCTGAAGGTGATCGTTGCCAGCATCGAACAGCAGCTCAGCGGCAAGGCTGCTTTCGAGTGGAATCCGAAAGGCCTGCGCTGCGCGTTCTCGATTCCGCGCAGCGAATTGACCAAATCGCGGGCGTTCCAACTCGGGCGCAACGGCGCCGGACAGAACGGCGCCGGCATCGAATTTAAACACCAGGGTAAGCCACGCGTGCTTTTGGTCGAGGACGAGGCGCTGGTCGCCATGATGATCCAGGAAACGCTCGTGGAGTTCGGCTTCGAGGTGCTCGGTCCCGTCAGCACGGCCTCCGAGGCCTTGGCGGCGGCGCGCGAACGCCATATCGACGCGGCCGTGCTCGACATCAATCTAGGCGACGGCTTGGTTTATACGGTTGCCGAAATATTGGCCAAGCGCGGCGTGCCGTTCGTCTTCGTCACCGGCTATGACGCCGAAAGCGTCGATTCCCGCTTCGACGGCATTCCGGTGCTGCAGAAGCCGATCGAGCGCGAGTTGCTGCAGAGGATTTTCGCGCAAGGCGACCAACTCGCCATCGCCATCAATTAACGCCGCATCGCGACAACGCGCGCGCTTGAGCCGCCGGCCTGCCCAAACAATAGCAATTTTGTCTCGGCCACGTGGTCACGTGCGCCGGGTGCATTCTCGTCTTCATCCATTGCAAAGAGGGAACTCTTAGATGGCCCTGCGAGTTTCCTATCATAGCAAAGATAATGATATGGATTCGCTGTGTTGAAGATTGGATTGCCGTATTTGACGCGTTTTAGCCGCTAAGACCCGACTTCATCACTAAATATTTTGAAGGTATTTCGTCATGCAGGTGCCCTGCCATGAATGCGCTTTGCGCGCGTGCGGATTGTTCAAATCCGTGACCAGTGAAGAACTCAACTCCATCAACGCCATCAAGCGCGAGCATCTGCAAGTGCCGGCGGGGGATGAGATCGTTCGTATCGGCGATGAGGCGCCCGAAATCTACACGCTCTATGCCGGTTGGGCGTTTCGCTACAAGATGCTGCCCGACGGTCGCCGCCAGGTGCTGAATTTTCTGTTGCCCGGCGATTTGCTCGGGCTGCAAGCCGCGATGTTCGACGCCGCGCTCTACGGCATCGAGGCGCTGACCGACGTCCAGCTTTGCGTGCTGCCGCGCAAGGGGATCTGGGCACTGTTCGGCCAAATGCCAGGCCTGGCTTTCGATATCGCCTGGCTCGGCTCGCGCTCGGAAAGCTTTGTCGACGAAAATCTCACGAGCGTCGGGCGGCGCACCGCGGCGGAACGCGTGGCGGCGCTGATCATCACGCTCTATAAGCGCGCCAAGGTATTGGGGATGGTTGCGGGTGACACTTTCGCCTTTCCGCTGACGCAGCAGCACATCGCCGACGCGCTCGGCCTGTCGCTTGTCCACACCAACAAGACATTGGCGAAACTCAGGCGCATGGGCATGTTCAAGCAGCAGAACGGCACCATGACCTTGACCAATCCGCGGGTGCTCGAACGCGTCGCCCAGCACTTCGACGAGGAACTGCCGATGCGGCCGCTAATCTGATAAACTTCACCGCCGGCGCGGAACGATTCGTACACCGTGACGTAGTTTAGTGCGGCGCCAATGTGCCGCTCGTCACGGCGATAGCGACAATTCGCCGCTTTGGCCGAGGCGCTTTTAATCGAGACTTTGGCTAACCACGAGAGACGGCGATGAAGCTCTTCAAATGCCAACACTGCGGGCAATTGCTCTATTTCGAAAACGACCATTGCGTGAAGTGCTCGCGCCGGCTCGGCTTCATCCCCGAGATCATGAATTTGTCGGCGCTTGAGCAACATGAGGGCCAACAGCGGCAAGAGGGCCAACATGACCAACATGACCAACAGGGCCAACAAGACCAACAGGACCAAGGAGGCCAACAGCGTGATGTGTGGCGGGCGCTCGCCGTCGACAACAAGCTTTATCGGTTCTGCGCCAATGCCGAATTTGCCGTCTGCAATTGGGTGGTCGAGGCCGACTCGTCCGACACCTATTGCGCCGCCTGCCGGCATAACCGGACCGTTCCCGACACCGCCGTCCCGGAAAATGTCGCCGCCTGGCGCAAGATCGAGGTCGCCAAGCACATGCTGTTCTACACTTTGATGAAGCTTCACTTGCCGCTCGACGAGAAAGATGACGACGGCCATCTGCGTCTGCAGTTCGCCTTTTTGGCGAGCTCCGCGCATGTCGACGGCCCGCGCATCATGACCGGCCACGACAACGGCCTGATCACGCTGGCGCTTGAGGAAGCCGACGACGCCGAGCGCGAGAAGCGGCGCACCATCATGCACGAGCCCTACCGCACGCTGGTCGGCCATTTCCGCCACGAGGTCGGACATTATTATTGGGACGTGCTGGTGCGCGACGGCGGCCTGTTGCAGGCCTGCCGCAACGTCTTCGGCGACGAGACCGTGGATTACGGCGCGGCGCTGCAGGCCTATTACGCCAATGGCGCGCCGCCGAACTGGCAGGACAATTTCATCACCGCCTATGCGACGTCGCATCCGTGGGAGGACTTCGCCGAGACCTGGGCGCATTACCTGCACATCGTCGATACGCTGGAAATGGCGCGCGCCTTCGGCATGTATGTGCATCCGCGCCTGGCGCGGTCCGGCGAACACGATGCCCAAGTCGACTTCGACCCGTTTCTGGTGCGCGAGCCACAGGCCTTGATCGATACATGGGTGCCGTTGAGCAATGCGCTCAACAACCTCAACCGGACCATGGGCCTGCAGGATATTTATCCCTTCATTCTTTCGCCGCCGGTGGTCGAGAAGCTGAGTGCGATCCACGATTTCATTCACGGTAACAAGCTTCCCGAGAAAGCCGCCGTCGACGCGAAATCGGCCGCCTAAATCGAATCCGGGACGAAATAAAAAAGCGGCCCGCGCCGGAATATCCGAGTCGGGCCGCTCGACATCAACATGCCGGCCGTTAGGTCTCGATGACGGCCACGATTTCCATGCTGTCTGGATCGACGATCAGGATCTGGTCGCCGACGACGATATAATCGAAGCCCTCATATTGCGGCACGATCTGCACCACGTCTGCGGGCAGCACTTCAACGTGGACGTCTCTCGGCACCGTGGCGCCGACCGTGACGTTGAAGTTGACGTTGGTGCTGGCGCGCGTCGAGGAAGTCTTGCCGATCACGGCGGTGATGCGCGAGCGCTGATCCTGCGAGAGCTGCACAGAGGCGCCGCGCGCGCCGGGTTTACCCTGAGCATTTTGTTGGATGCCTGCCTTTCCGGATTCCTCCGCGCCTTTCTGCGGCGTGGCATGCTCGGTCTGAGCGCCTTTCTGCGTCGTGGTGCGCTCTTCCTGCGCGCCGCGCTGCGGGGTTGCTTCGTTCTTTTGCGATTGGCCCATTTTCTCATTGGGCTTTGCATTCTCATTGGGCTTCGCGCCCGGTTCGGCGCCTTGCGCCGCCTTGCCGGCCGACGGATTTGCCGATTTCTCGGACGACGGGCTCGTCGGCTTTTGCGTCGATTGTGCGCCGCCCTGCTGGTGCAGCATCGCGCCGCCCGCGCCACCTTTCTGCTCAACCTGGCCGCCTTCCGGTTTTGCTGCGCCGCCGGCCGGACCTTGCATGGTTTGCGCCGCAGCAATCGCGGCGAAACCCACAACGGCCGCCACGGCGACTGTCGTCATCAATGTCTTTCTCATCTTCATTTCGCTCTCCTGTTCGCCCTCTGCCGACCGTTTGCGCAATTTGCGCGCATATGGACTCGACAATACCCACCCCAACTCTGTTGCCACGTTCGCGTTCCAGTTCCTCGATGCGTCATTTCCTGCATCGGAACGATACCGCGGCGATGAACGTTGTCCGATCGAGATCGTTATCTGATCGATAGTAAAAAACCGGAGGCGAATGAAAATGGACTGGAATCGTATTGAGGGAAATTGGAAGGAAACCAAAGGCAAGGTCAAAGAGAAGTGGGGTCAACTCACCGACGACGATCTCACGCAGGTCAACGGCCAGCGCGATCAGCTGGAAGGAAAAATCCAGCAGCGCTACGGCCTCGCCAAGGACATGGTGCGCAAGAATGTGGATGATTGGCTGAAGTCGCAGCCGTAAGCACAGTCGGCGTCGAGCAAGCGCGAGGATGCACGCGGGGATGAGTGGCTGCTCATCCCCGCGCTGCTTTTAATCACATTTTCCTTGAGCGATCGGCAATTCCCTGTTTTGTTGCGCGTGGAAATTTCGTGACTGCCGCAAGTTGAACAGGGTGAGGGAAATGCCGAAATCAAAGCGCAAGAAACCGTCGCGCATAGGCGCGTCGCATAGGGAAATCAAGGAAAAGCTGATCGTGGCCGGCAAGGTGCTGGTCAGCCAGGGCCAGGACGATTTCACCCGTGGCCATATCTCGTTTCGGCTGCCCGACGATCCTGGCCTGTTCTTCATGAAGGCGCACAGCATCGGCCTCGACGAGATCACGATGGCCAACATCCTGACCGTCGATCTCGAGGGCAATGTCGTCGCCGGCACCGCGCGCCGGCACAGCGAGGTCTATATCCATTCCGAGATTTTGAAGGTGCGCCCCGACATCAATTGCGTCATTCACACGCATCCGACCTTTGCGACCGCAATGTCTGCCACCACCCGGACGCTGAAAACATATTCGCAGCCCGGCGCGCTGTTCTACGAGGCGCTCGGCTCCTATAGCGACACCATCAATCTCATTCGCAGCCACGCCATGGGTGCGGGCGTTGCGCGCGCGCTCGGGCAGGGCCGGGGCGTGTTGTTGAAGAATCACGGCATCGTCGTCACCGGCGCCAGCATCGAGGAAGCGGTGATCTCGACCATCATGCTGGAGAACGGCGCCATGGTGCAATTGCTCGCCGAAGCCGCCGGCGAAATGGCGCCGGAATTCCCGCGCGAAGACATCGAGAAGCTCAAGCACGACATCAGCCGGCCCGAGCAGTTCGCGATCAACTTCGATTATCTGGTGCGCCGGGTAAAGCGCCGCGGCAAGTGATGGCCACTATAGTGAATGCAATTTCTTTCAAGGATTTAATGTTGAAGCGGCGTTTATGTCCGAGAATTAATACGCTCTCCAGGTCACCGTAAGACGGTTTGCCCAAATGTGTCGCGCAATGGTTGGGTGCTTGCCCGGCCCTTAACGCCCTTTGGGACCCATTGATCGAGGAGATAAAAATGACTCACGGCAAACTGTCCGCCCGCCGCATCACGCTGTTGGCCTCCGTGGCCGGCGTCGGCGCAGCGCTTTTGGTCGCCGGACCGAACACCAACTGGTCGCAGGCTTTCAATCCGTCGGCCGCGCACGCGGCCGATGCGATGACGCAGCATCCGGCTGGCTTCGCCGACCTTGTCACCAAGGTGAAGCCCGCGGTGATTTCGGTGCGCGTGAAGATCGCGGCCTCCGCAGCTCCGGCGATGATGCAGGAGAATAGTGACGAGGGCGACGGCGACGACAATCAGCAGCAGGTGCCGGCGCAGCCGGGCTCGCCGTTCGAAAAGTTCTTTCAGCAATTCGGCGATCAGTTCGGCCCGCGCATGGGCGGACATGGCGGCGGACATGGTACGGGCGGCATGCCGCAGCGCCATGAGACGATCACCGGCGAAGGCTCCGGCTTCTTCATCTCGGCCGACGGCTATGCGGTGACCAACAATCACGTCGTCGATCACGCCAAGTCGGTGCAGGTCACGACCGATGAAGGCACGATCTATACGGCGAAAGTGATCGGCACCGATTCGAAGACCGATCTCGCGCTGATCAAGGTCGACGGCAAGACGAACTTTCCTTTCGTGACCTTCGCCTCGACGCCGCCGAAAGTCGGCGACTGGGTGGTCGCGGTCGGCAATCCGTTCGGCCTCGGCGGCACGGTCACGGCGGGCATCGTCTCGGCGCGCGGCCGCGACATCGGCGCAGGCCCCTATGACGACTATGTCCAGATCGATGCGCCCATCAACAAGGGCAATTCGGGCGGACCGGCCTTCGACGTTGACGGCAATGTGATCGGCGTCAACACCGCGATCTATTCGCCGTCCGGCGGCTCGGTCGGCATCGGCTTCGACATTCCAGCCGATACCGCAAAGCTCGTCGTGGCGCAGTTGCAGAAGGACGGCCACGTCACCCGCGGCTGGCTCGGCGTGCAGATCCAGCCGGTGACGGCGGGCATCGCCGACAGTCTGGGCTTAAAGACCGCGCAAGGCGCGATGGTCGACGAGCCGCAGAAGGATAGCCCCGCGGCCAAGGCCGGCATCGAATCCGGCGACGTCATCACCGCGGTCAACGGCGCGCCGGTCAAGGACGCCCGCGATCTCGCCCGCACGATCGGCATGATGGCGCCGGATAGCGCGATCAAGCTCGACATCGTCCGCGGCGGCCAGCAAAAGACCATCGCGCTGACGCTCACTCAGATGCCGACCGATCAGCACCAGGCCAGCGCCAATGACGGCAACGCGCAACAGCCGAACGGCCTGCCGCATCTCGGCCTGCAAGTCGCACCCGCGAGCGAAGTGTCGGGCGCCGGCGGCAAGGGCGTCGTGGTCACCGCGGTCGATCCGGACGGCCCGGCGGCGGAGCAGGGCTTTGCCACCGGCAACGTCATCCTCGACGTCGGCGGCAAGCCCGTCGCCAATGTCGGCGACGTGCGCCAGGCGCTGACCGACGCCAAGGCACAAGGCAAGCATCAGGTGCTGATGCGCGTGAAGATGGGCGACGCCACACGCTTCGTGGCGCTGCCGCTCGGCAACGCGTAACGGGTATTGCGTAAGCGTTGAGTAGTGTCCGTGTCCGGCGGTGCCGCCGGTACCGCACCGTCGTACCGGTCGTGTGGGGATGGGTGTAACAACCCGTCCCCATTCGTTTGCAGTGTCCGAGCTCAGCACATATGAGACGGCCGTGAGGCAGATCCGTGCAATCAATGGAGACTTGGCGCTGCGGTCAACGCGATCTCAAATGTGTCTGACCGGCCGCGACATTTCGCACCGCACCACCCCACCGAACGAATCTCGCCGCAAAGCGTTATCATGTGTTCGACGAATCGCTTGGAATCGCAAGTTCCAATCTGGCGCATTTTTTTCGAAAGGAGATACCGATGCGTTGCTCGCGCATGACCGTTATGTCGTTCGTGGCTGTCGCGTCGCTTGCCGTCGGAGCCGCGCAAGCGCAAGCGCAAGCGCAAGCGCAAGCGCAAGCGCAGACGCCAGCGCCGCCAAGCCCCGCGCCGATGGCGTCGCTCTCGGCGCAGACCTCGCAGACTATGACCGACGTATCGAAATGGACCCGCAAGCAGTGGACTGCCGCGAAAGCGAAATGGGCTGAGAAAAAGCAAGCCTGGAACGGCTGCGAGACGCAGGCCAAGGCGCAAAAGCTCGAAGGCCGCCAAAGCTGGCAATTTCTTTATGACTGCATGACCAAGGGCTGAGCTTCCTCGTCATTGCGAGCCAACGGGTCGGCCCGAAGTGGCCGGCCCGATGACAGGCTCCACGAAGCAATCCAGCTCCCCGGCACTGAGCCGGATTGCTTCATCGCTGCGCTCCTCGCAATGACGCCTGGACTGTTGCGCGTTCCAGCGATGTGAAATTGCGATCTGAAATGGACGACGTGACTAACGTCATGCGCCGAGGCAGCCGCTAACGCCTAGCCGAAGGACGAAAGGGAGACCAAAAGACGGTTGCGGCAAAACCAGCCACACAAAACGCAACGAATACCCATCCGGCAGCATCCGATTCGTCGCCGCGACGCGCGCGTGTTGAAGGGACGCGAAGTGTCTCTCGGTTCGGCATAGCGCCACCTGGCACGACCTGCATTGTTGTCTGCATCGAGATAATGCGGACCTTCACGCTTCGATGTGACGCACGGCACTGTCGCGAGGTACTGCGAGGCAACAACGGAACATTTGCCAACGATCGGGCGAAGCAATCAAAGATGCTTAAAATATTAGTGCAGTCTGACGACATGGATTTTGTAAAGTGGGAGACGGCGCTGTTCAGCGCCAAGTCGCCATTGCGCGCGAGAATATGCCAGAACTTCGCGACGCGCCCCGATCGCGTCAGCGCCACCTCGGCGCCGGCGATCCGGCGCCGCAAATCAATGCGAGACCTGTGCGTCGCCCGGGGCTGGGCTCGGCCTTGAACTCGAGGCGGAGGTCGCAGCAGCGCTCGGCGGCGCAATTGGGGCCGGGCTCGGCGCAGCACTCGCGGCCGGGCTCCGCGCCTCGCTCGCGGCCGGCGCGGCGCTCGCCGCCGGGCTCGGCGTATCACTCGGGGCCGGGCTCGGCGCAGCGTTCGAAGCGGGACCGGAAGCAGCGCTCGAAACCGGACTCGCGGCCGCGCCCGGCGCTTCGGCCGGCGCCGACCGCGATGCCAGCCGCTGGCCGACATAGCGGGGCACGATGATGCGCTGGCCTTCGCTCAGCGTCGCGTTCTCCGCCTTCTGATTGATCTGCGCCACGGCCCAGAGCGGCACGTGATATGCCGTCGCAATCGTTTGCAGCGTATCGCCGGCATGGGCCTGGACCGGTACGCCGGAATCCCACAATTCGATCGGACCGGACGCCGGAAAGACCAGGCGCAGCGGCACGGCTTCACCTTCGCCCCGCACCCCGGCCGACCTGATCTTTGAGGCCAATTGCTGCTGGATGGCGTCGAACTTGTCCATATTGACGTGGATGATTTCCGTGCGGTTGTTGAGATTGAAGGCCGCATAATGGCCGTGGAAACCGTGGCCCGGTGCCAGGTCGCCGCCGCCCAGGATATTGGAGGATTGGTAGAGGTCGATATAGCGCTCGACATTCGCCGGCACGCTATGGGCCGAGCGGTTGGGATCGTAGGTGATGAGGAGCGCCACCGGGACATGCGCGGCGCCGAGCGCTTCGGCGAATTCCACGGCGGCATCGCCGCCGATGGAATGGCCGACCACGGAGATCGGCTTGGGATCGCGGCGATAATCGCTGATCGCCTGATTGGCGACGCTGCTCCACTCGAGGTGAGAGCTGATATTGGCGGCGACGCCGGAGCGGCTGATGCGCCCCGCCAGTTGGTCCATGCCCCAATCGATCAGGCCGATCAGGCCGCGGAACAGATAGGCGCGGCCGTGCGGTTCCGGTTCGGCCGAGGAGGTTCGGGCGGTACCGACGAGGCAGGCTGCGATCAAGAGGGCGGTGACGATGTGCTTTGTTTTAGTCATGCGCTTTAAGGTTCGGCGGATGAACTTGATACGGCGGGCCGCTCCCGGATTACCGCCGGCCGGCGACTGCCACGACGACACGTTGCGGAGACACCCCCCGTCACTGGTCTTTTCCCGAGGAGACGGGGAAATCCTCAACTTTGCAAGGATACCAAGCCCGCAAATACCACGCCCCCCATGCCAGTCATAGGGGTGAAATTATGGGGTGAAATTATGGCCTGGCATTTTCGTGGCGAAATTTGGCCAAGCCGCCGGCTTGCTGCTAATTTGCGGTCATGAAATTCTTCAGGAGACTAGCGACCGGCCAGATCGCTCTTTGGCGCGTCTTCTGGCTGATGGGAACTCCGCTCGCCCTCGTTTGGGATGTGACCGGGGCCTGCATGGTCCTCGGAATTGGCGTCGTGGAGCCATTTCTCGCAGGCTTTATCATCGCGCTGTTCACGCTGGCGACGCTCGTCACCCCGTTCGTCTCAGTGGCCATCTGGCGCAGTGCGTCGAATTACCCGCGCGCGACATGGTGGCACACGTTTTTCGCCATCGGCGCCAAATTATGCGCGGCGCTTTCGGGCTCGGTGGCGGTGCTCAGCGTGGTGGGTCTGCTCTATCTAGCCTATGACATCTTTTATGCCGTTTTCGCCCCTGATTGATCGAGGCGACGGCGCGGGCGGCTTCAAGAGACAGAACGGCCTAATGCAGCCCGCCGACCAGCCGGTCGCTGTTGGCGTGCACGCAATCGCGCAGCGGCGAATAGGCGCGCTCGGCGGCGACCGCAAAGCCGAGCCCGTCCGATAAGGCGCGTTCGGCGGCGATGCCGGCTTTGGTGAAGGCGAGGACTTTTTCCGCGACCATCTGCGCTGCTTCGTCGACCGCGTCCGGCGAACCGGATGCGAACAGCATCAGCCGCGCCGAGATCACGCCTTGCGCTTCGCAGGTGAAACGCATGGTCTCGATCGTAGCCTCGATCATGTTGCTCCAGAAGTCGTCCAAGTCAGCCATATCGCTCCTCGCATCGAGACGGCGCCGCATGGCGCGGCATGCCGCTCGATGGGGCGAGGATCGCGCAAGTTTTCTAAAATTGGCGCCGGAAAGTCCGTAAAATTTGATCGAAGTGTTCATGTCATCCTGAGGTGCGAGCGGATGTGTTCGCGCCAAGGAACAAGATTCGACGGACTAAGCTTAATCAGGATCGAGAGGCAGGATCGTGTTGCGGCGCGCCGATGCTGCAGCGCGTCGGCGCGAAAAGAAGCCTCTGGCGCGGGCCTCAGTCATGTTGCGTCGCGCTTATATTGCGCTGCGCCAGATTTATTGCGCCGCACGGCTGCCGTCTTGCGCCGACCTGCTCAAGGGACCACAAGGTAAGTAAGACCCTAGCGCAATTTGTCGTGTTGCGGAGCGTGGGCGGGCGAGGGCTTCGGGCAAATTCCGCCATCAAGAAGAACATCGCAACGGCCGGACGATTCCGGACCGCGGCGCAAACGACAAAATCAAGGAGGAACATCCATGGCCGGCTCGCCTCAACACACGCCCGTTCAACACCAGAATCTGTCCGACACGCGCGTCTCGAACGAGATGATCAAGCTCATTCGCAAGCTGCGCTGGATCGGTATGGATGACGAAGCGCAGAAGCTGCAGACCGAGCTCACGCAACGCGAAGCCGCCGCCGACGACAGCGTCGTGGCGACGCCGCACGAGACCGATTGATCGCGCCTGGCTTATCTGTCGAAATAAAAGACCAAGCAAAAATAGGAATTGGAGGAAGTTCGCCGTCAAAGGAGGAAGTGCAATGACAGCCCTTGTGGCCGTTGGATTTCTCGCCGCGACCTGGGTCCTGGTGCTCTGGGGCTCTATCTACTTCAATCGCAACGTCGTCTGAGCGGCGCTGCGGTCGGCACGTGCGATACTAAGCTGCCGCCGCCAGAGCCTGCATCAGATCAAGATAAAGCTCGTCTAAGTCTTCGAGGCCGGCGGAAAGCCGCAACAGATCGCCGGGGCAGGGCGAGCCGTCGCCCTCGATCGAGGCGCGATGTTCGATCAGGCTTTCGACGCCGCCGAAAGATGTCGCCCGTTTCCACAAATTGACCGAAGCAGCGACCGCGATGGCGGCGCGTTCGCCTCGTTTGATCCGAATTGAAAACATGCCGCCGAACCCGCCGATCATTTGCCGGAGCGCGGTGTCGTGGCCCGGATGCTGCGCCAAGCCGGGATACAGAACCTCTGCCACCGCGTCATGCCCGACCAAGCGCGCCGCGAGCGTCGCCGCGGTCTTGGCTTGAGCGCGCACCCGAATGTCGAGCGTGCGCATGCCGCGCATCAGCAGCCACGCGTCGAAGGCGCTCAGCGTATTGCCGAGCTGCCCGCGGATGTCGCGCACGCGCGACCACAGCCTGCCGTCGCGCGCCGAGGCCAGCGTGCCGGCGACGACGTCGGAATGACCGTTGAGATATTTGGTCGCCGAATGCATGACGATGTCGGCGCCGAGCGCGAGCGGGCGGGTGAAGACCGGCGTCGCGACGGTCGAGTCGACGCAGAGGATCGCTCCGGCGGCATGCGCGATCTCCGAGATCGCCGCGATATCGGTGATGGTCCACAGCGGATTGCTCGGCGTCTCGATCCAAAGCAGGCCGGTTTCGCCGGGCTTCACCGCCTGGCGCACGGCGTCGAGGTCGGAGGTCTCGACAAAGCTGACGCGGTGGCCGTAGCGGCCGATCTCGCGCAGCCACGAGCGAAAGCCCCAATACATGACTCTGGAGGCGATGATGTGCGTCGGCCGCTCCAAGGCGAGAAAGACTGAGCTGGCTGCTGCCATCCCGGAGCCGAACAGAAACGCTTCGTCGGCGCCCTCCATTTCGGCGATCAGGTCTTCGGCCTGCTGCACCGACGCATTGTCGGTGCGGCCATAGACGTAACCGGCCGGATAATTGTTGTCCGGATCGCGCAGGAATGTCGCCGACATATGGATGGGCTGGGTGATGGCGCCGGTAATGCGCTCCCGCGCCCGTGGCGCCTGGGCGACAAGCGTCTTCGTCGAATAGGGTGATTTGGTCTGATCGTCCATTGGCGGGGCTACATGTGCTGGCTATGGCGCAGGCTTTAAGTCCGGTAATGCCGTCGGATGAATGCGTTCTGTCACGCTAAGTCTGTCACGCTAAGAAAGAAGGTCGCTCTGAAGTTCCCCGCGAGACTGTCAGTTCGCGAGCCCAGCGTAGGAACCAAGCTACTCTCCCGGCGTCGTTCGGTGAGATCACGTTCGCTGTGTGGGGTGATCACGATATGTTGACGATGCGCTACATCTCTCAGGACGAGTCGCCCTTTGAACTAGCGCACCTGAACTGGCACACCCGAGCTAGCGCACGTGCCCGAGCAGCACCATCGAGATCGCCGGCACATAAGTGATCACCAGCAGAGCCAGGAAATTCACCACCACGAACGGCAGCACGCCGCGATAGATCATGCCCATAGGCACATTGAAGATGGCGCGTGCGGCGAACAGGTTGAGCCCGAACGGCGGCATGTAGAGGCCGATCGAGAGGTTCACCGCCATGATGATGCCGAAGTGCAGCGCGTTGACGCCGGCGGCCTCGACGACCGGCAGCAGAAGGGGCGTGAGGATCAGGATCGCGGCCGGCGGCTCGAGAAAACTTCCCGCGATCAAGAGGCCGGCATTGACGGCCAACAGCGTCTGCCAATTCGGCAGCTGCAGCGCGGTCACGGTGGCGATGAGATTTTGCGGAATGCCGCTGGTCGTCATCAGCCAGGAATAGACGCCGGCGCCGGTGACGATGATCAGGATCTGCGAGATCAGCGCCGCCGAAGCCACCACGATCTCCCCCAATTCGCGCAAGCCCACCTCGCGATAAATGAACATCGCGACGAACAGCGAATAAACCACGGCGACGCCGGCGGCTTCGGTCGGCGTGAACACGCCGCCATAGATGCCGCCGAAGATCACGACGATGGTGCCGATCGCCCAGCTCGCGTCCTTGGTCGAGGCCCAGATATTCTTCCAGCGCGCCGGAGCCGCAAGCGGCACCATTTTGATCTTGGCGTAGATCAGCACATAGACGGCATCGACGACTCCGATGAGCAGGCTCGGCAGGATACCGGCGGTGAAAAGCTTGATCGCCGACACCTGTGCCGACATGGCGTAGAGGATCATCGAGATCGATGGCGGGATGATCACGGCGACCGCGCCCGACGACGTGATCAAGGCCACCGCGAAGCGCTCCGAATAGCCATGCTTGGTCAGCGAGGGAAACAGCAGCCGGCCGATGGCGACGACGGTGCCGACCGACGTGTGCGCCATGGCACCGAACAGTTCGGATGACGCGACGGTCGTCACCGCCAGCGAGCCGCGCACGCCGCCGACGATGGACACCACCCAGTTGACGACGCGATGGGCGATGCCGCCGCGGCCCATGATCTCGCCGGCAAGCACGAAGAACGGCACCGCGAGCAGCGGAAAATTGTCGAGGCTGCCGAACATATAAGTCTGGACCGCCTGCAGCGGCACATGCGCGACAAAGACGATGGCGGCGAGCGAGGTGAGAAGCAGCACGACGAAGATCGGCAGGCCGAGAATTAACAAAATCGCCGGCAGGATGAAATAGACGAAGCCCGCCAGCATTTCAGTGCCCGGGTTCGGCGTTTGGGTCGCGGCTCGAAATGATGTCGTCGTGACGCACGCCGCGCAGGTAAAGGCGCACGGCGATCAGCACCGCCGTCAGCAGGAGGCCGATCGGCACCGCCGCCTGTGGAATGACCATCGGGATATTGGCGGAAGCGCTCCGCTGATCGAGCTCGGTGAGCATGGTCATGACCGGCCAGGCGAAGATCGCGAGCGCGATACAGGTGGCGATGGTGATGAGGTCGGAGAAGATTTCAAAAGCCACGCGCGCCTTCGGCGGCAACAGCGAGATCACCACGTCCATGCGGATATGGCGCCCCATCCAGCCGACCGGGCCAGCGGCGAGGAAGACGCAGCCGATCATCAGAAACAGCATCGCTTCCTCGGCCCAGGACAGCGACACCGACAGAAAGTAGCGGCCGATGATATTGGCGAAATTGATGCCGACGCTCGCGACCAGCATCAGGCCGGCGGCAATCCGCAGCGCCGTCATCAGCGCCGCTGCGGCCTGCCTTAAGACTTCCTGCATGTAGCTAGTTCTTTGCCGCCGCGGCGCGAACCATTTGCAGCATGTCGTGCACCGCCGGCTGGTCCTTGGTGACGGCGTCGCCGACCGGTTCGAGCAGCGTCTTCATCTGCGCCAGATCTTCGGGCGAAAGGTTATGCACGGTGCCGCCGACGGCGGCCCAGTCGTCTTTCAGCTTTTTGGTGAAGTCCACTTCCCATTGTTGGGTCTTGGCTTGGACCGCCGCGCCGGAATCGATCACGACTTTCTGCAAATCCGGCGGCAGCGTATCGAGCCACGCCTTGCTGACGACGGAGATGGAGATGATGAACGTGTCGTTGGTCTCGGTGACGACTTTGAGCAGGTCGTTCATCTTGAAGGCGACGAATACCGACAGCCCCGAAATCGTGCCGTCGATGGTGCCCTGATCGAGCGCCGGCACGACCTCGGACAGCGGCATGCCGATGCCGGTGGCGCCGAGCTTTGCCATTTTCTGGCGCTCCATCTCGGTGCCGTTGATGCGCAGTTTCTTCCCGCTGAAATCGGCGAGCTTCATGATCGCGTTCTTGGCGCCGTAGTCGGCGGCGCCGAGGTCTTCGGTGGCGATGCCGACCATGCGCTTGCCGGCCGCCAGATCGAACATGGCTTTCTGCACGGCGGGATCGTGGACGGTCGCCGCCGCATTGGCCTCGTTGCGGAACAGCATCGGCGTGGAAAACACGCCGAAGCGCGGATCGAGGCCGACGAAGAAGTCGACCGGGCCGACATAGCCCTGGATATTGCCAAGCTGGACGCCCTCGATCTCGCGCGGGATCGGGCCGAGCTGGCTTGCTGGATAGATCTGCACCTCGATGCGGCTGCCGGAGGCCTTTTCGACCTCTTCTTTGTAGAATTTGATGAACTGGTGTTGCGTCTCATTGATGGTCGCGGTGCCGACCTTCATGACGAAATCCGCGGCTGAAGCGGGAAGGGCGACGGCGAAACTGGTCAGCGTGGCGGCAGCGGCAAACGCGCAGGCGCGGAGCATGTACGTGACGGACATTTCCATCCCCTCTGGTCGAGTCCCCGGACGCGTCTTCTTGGCCGAAAGCCAGCGCGCGTTGGGCGTCGACTATAATGGCAACGCGGCGCTTGCCAAGCGTGCGCGATGACACGCCGGGCTCCTCGCCGGCGCTTGGCCCCGGAAGAACGCGTCTCGTTTCTATTGACATTTGTCACCAATGCAGTTACATTTTCCAAATCAAATCTCGCTCATGAAGGACGCCTTCGGGAGGTAGACCCGAAGGCCGGGGCGAGTGCGGTGCTCGCGCGCGGAGTTACGATCCGCACCCGGGCGGCCTTGGTCATCATGTAGACCGGCACTAGGAGTGGCTGTGGTGGGGTGCTGCCACTGGACTGGGACAGGGCGGGGCGAGTAACGCCCGTTGCAACTGGGTTCACCCTCCCCCAACGGGGGACTTTTAGGAGCGAACACTCCGTCCACGTCCCAGGAAGCCTGGCCTGAGGCTGAGCCTTTGGGGATGGAATAGGCCCCGGGCAAGAACCGTGATGGAACGCCGACAGGCGAGCGCGCCCGCAGCGGAGGGTCGGCGCAAGCCGGTACTCTCGTAGCGCGAGCCGCACCCACTGGTGCGGACATGAAACACTGCGTCTGTCGGTGTTCCGCTTCCTTCTTTTTTGTTCTTTGACGTAGCCAGGATGAGCGAAGCGCGTCGTGGACTAACCGATCTGCGTCAAAATGATAAGCACCGCCGTTACGGTGACCGCGCCGCCGATACGCGTCGCGATCTGGGCAAACGGCATCAGCTGCATACGGTTACCTGCCGTCAGAATAGCGACGTCACCGGTGCCGCCCTGTCCGCTGTGGCAGGCGGTGACGATTGCGGTGTCGATCGGATACATCTTCATCCAGCCGCCGACAAAAAATCCCGTCGCGATGACCGCCACCACAGTCGAGACGATGGTGATGAGGTAGGGCAAGGTGAACGCAGCCACCAGCTTGTCCCAGGGTGTCAATGCGACGCCGATGGCGAACAGCAGAGGATATGTGACCGCCGTCGAAAAGAACTTGTAGACGTGAAAGGAGCCGACCTGCAGCGACGGCGATACGGCGCGTGCCAATTTCAGCATGACCGCGATAACCAGCATCGCCACCGGCGCCGGAAAGCCGAACAGCCGCTGCGCCAGCGCGCCGATCAGATAAAGCGTGACCGCGGTGACGACAGCAGCGCCGATAGTCGTCACGTCGACATGGTCATTGTCATTGTCTTCCTCGAATTCGAGCTCGTCGTGCTCGCCGGGCTGCAAGCGGCCTTCACCCGTAAGATGCGGATATTTCTTGCCGACATAGTTGAGGGTGCCGGCGAGCAAAATGGCGGTCAGGCTGCCGAGCATGACCGGTGGCAGCACTTGGGCGAACAGATCGCCTTGCGGCTGGTGCAGGATCTGTCCATAGCCGATGGACAACGGGATCGCGCCTTCGCCGATGCCGCCCGCCATAATCGGGACAACGACGAAAAAGAACGCGTGATAGGCGCCAAGACCCACGAGAACGCCGACCAGCGTCCCGACAATGCTGCCGACGACGGAGCCTGCGGCCAGAGGGACGAATATCTTGAGAAAACCTTTGATCAGAACGCCGCGGTCCATTCCCAAAATGCTGCCGACGATGATGCAGGCAATGAACAGGTACAAGAAGTTGGAGTCCTTGGTGAATTGCGTCACCGAGTTCAGAATCGAGGCCGGCAACAGATGATGGAAAGCCAGGAAGGACGGGATGAACGTGGCGAAAATCGCCGCGGCGCCGATATTGCGGATGATCGGGATGCGCTTGCCGATCTCGGCGCATGTGAAACCGCCCATCGAGAGCAGAACAATCGCCATCAAGATGTCGGAAGGAACGGTGCCGGTGGCGGCGAACCCGCCAATCACGGCGAGCAAGATCAGAAAAATCGGCAGCGGGATGATGCCGATTTTGAAATCGACGATCGACCACCAGCCCTTGGGCCAGAAGCTTGCGGGAGCGATTTGCGCTGCGGGCGCGGCGTCGATTTGCGCCGTGGGCGCTACGGCCTGAGTTTCCTGCATCTGACGTCCTCCCAGATTTTCTCTTTCGTTCAGGCTAGCATACGGACAATCGCCATTCCGGCAAATAGGGCGCCGATCGCCAGCACGACCGAGGCCACGACATAGATCGCCGCACCGGCTTGCTGGCCGCGCTCGTAAAGCAGCGCCGCCTCGAGCGAGAACGCGGAAAACGTGGTGAAGCCGCCGAGAATGCCGGTGGTGAGAAACAGCCGCCAGCGCTGCGGCAGGCCGGCTTTGAGCGCGAAATATTCGGCGATTAGTCCCATCGTCAGCGAGCCGAGCACATTGATGATCAGCGTGCCGTAAGGAAACGTGGTGCCGAAGGCGCGCGCCGCCGCGAGATTGACGCCGTGGCGCAGCGCGGCGCCAAGGCCGCCGCCGAAAAATACGATGAGAAAGCCCATGCAGTCCTCCAGAGAAGATCGCGCGTTTCACAATGGCCCGGTCACGCGTCTAGCGTGCGTCGAGCGTTTCCGGCAAACGGACTTTGGAGACATTCGGAGCCACGGACAGACTCCTACCGACGCCAAGCGCCCAGTAGGAGTCATCAGCCTCATCGGCGGTTAGGGGGGACTCCATCCCGATTTGATTTTAGCTCGTGCCATTGCGATGGCAAGACGGAAGTGTTTCCGCAGCTGCCGCCGCCTTGGATAACGCAATTTAGCCGGTGCGGCGCTCGGGTTCTTGTTCGGGCTTTTCGGTCTCTTCAGGCTTGCGCTCGAGACCAGGAAACAGGCGATCAGAATCGCCGCCGCTATAGCGGAATTCGTTTTGTGCGATCTTGGCGTTGTTGAGTTCGCGCAGCCTGGCGTCGGCCTCGCCGTACAGGAAGGCGAGGAAGGCATAGCGCTTGCCGCGCGTCACCGGCGTGACCTGGTGCAGCGCGCCGCAGGAGAACACGACGGCGCCGCCATGCGGCGCGCGATAGGTACGGGTGCCGAATTCGGGGAAGGTGAGATCGCAACCGTCGTAATTGCCGTTGAGATTGATGGTGACGGCGAAGCGGCGGTGCTGCGCACCGGCATTCACATTGTCGCGGTGCCGATAGAAGTGACCGCCGATGGCGCTGTCGTAACAGGCGACGATGTAGCGATCCATGCGCGTCGCCTGGAACTGGAAGAACCGGTCGATGGCGGGAAGCAGACGGCGCACGACCTGGCCGCGGATGGCATCGCGCACTTGCGGGTGCAGCACGCTCAAATCGTTGCGGCGCTTGAGCCGGTAATCGACGACGGTCGACGTCCGGCCCTCGGTGTCGAACAGGAATCCGGAATCGCTGCCGCCGAGCTGGTCGTAGAACTGGACGAGGAAGTCGCAGAGCTGAAAATCAAGAACGCGCGGCACGATCAGGACCGGTGCGGTGAGCGGGACGCCCGCGGATTCGTCGACCGAAGGCAGGCCGGCAAGGACATTACGTATGGTCTTGGCGTGACCGGCCGCAAAGTCCCACGGAATGTCGGCGACCGCGCGTAGCATCGGATCGAGCACGACGGTGCGCGGCGCGTCGGCTGCGCCGAAGGCGCGGCTGATGGCGCCGTCGTAATCGGCGATGAACGAGATCGCAAAGGTGTTGAGCGCGATGTAATAGGACGGATCGCCCGGCGGCGCGGTGAAGACGCCGTAGAACACGATGCGGTCCTCGTGAAAGAGCCGCGCATCGTGGATGAGCTTGGCCAGTTCTCCTTTGGCTTTCGGATCGTCGGGCGAGCCGAGAAAGCTCAACACCACCCAGCGGCCGGCGGCGACCTGCAGGCTGAAGGCGCCGTCGCCGATCAGCGGTGCGCCAAACCACGGCACCGGATCGCCCAAAGTGATGGCGCTGTTGCCACTGGTGTTTTGTGACATGACGGACCCTTCGGTTGCGATTGTGCCCGTCTTATCGTGCATTTTTATGGTTAACGATTTGCTAACGCCCGCGCGGCAGACGTTTCAGGATGCGGCACGCTTGGGCTCGGCGGTCGCCATCGCGGTCAGTTCGGCGCCGATCGTCTCGATCGCCTGGACCAAGAGCGTCAGGTCGGCATCGCGCGTGCGATGGTTGGTAATGTTGACGCGGATGCAGACCCGGCCATCGATCCGGCACGTCGACGGCGCGGCAATGCCGCGCCGCTGCAATGTGGCGACGATTTCGGCGTTCAGCGCATCCGCCACGGTTTCGTCCATTCCCAGCGGTTCGTGGCGGCAGCAGACGATTTGCAGGGGGACCGGCGCCGCGAGCCGCAATATCGGCCGGTTCGCGATCTGCGCCGCCAGACTTTGCGCCTGCGCGCAGTTGCGGGCAATCGCATCGCCGAGCGCGCGCGTGCCGTGTTCCTGGATGGTGAACCAAACTTTGAGCGCGCGGAAGCCGCGCGACAGTTCGAGGCCAAGATCGCACGGCCAGATATCGCCGCCGGCGAGCGCCGCATCGCTGGCAAGATACGGCGCACGGTCGGCGAAAGTGTCGAGAAGCGTTGTTTCCTCGCGCACCAAAAGACAACCGGCATCATAGGGAACATGCAGCCATTTGTGAAAATCGAAAGCCAGCAAATCCGCACCGTCGATGCCGGCAAGGCGTCCCGCCAAATCCGGGCAGAGGATGGTGAGCGCGCCGAACGCGCCGTCGACATGCAGCCACAAATCCTCGGCGCGGCAAAAATCGGCCAGCGCCGCAATATCGTCGCTGGCGCCGGTATTGACCGTTCCCGCGGTGGCGATGACGCAGAACGGCTGCAAGCCGTCGGCGCGATCCTGCCTCACTTCGGCGCGAAGCCGATCGAGATCCATGGTGAAGTCTTTGTCGGTACGGATGCGGCGCAACGCATCGCCGCCGAGCCCGAGCAATTCGAACGCCTTCGTGATGCAGGAATGAGCTTCGTTCGACACATAGCCGGCGAGACGCGCGCCGTTGAGGCCGTCACGCCGTACATTTTTGACGGCGCGGTTGCGCGCCGCCGCGAGCCCGAGAAGGTTCGCCATCGAACTGCCGGTAACGAGCAAGCCGCCCGAGGTCTCTTTCGGAAGGCTGAACCATTGCGTCATCCAATCGACGACACACTTTTCGACGTGAATGGCGCCGTGGTCGCGTCCGCCGCAATTGGCGTTCATGGCGGCCGCCGCCATTTCGGCGAGCATGCCGCCCGCTGTGCCGGAGCCGTGAACCCAGCCCCAGAACCGCGGATGCGTGTTGCCGGTGCCATAAGGCAGGATCAGTTTGCAAAGCTCGGTAGCAACCTCATGAACGCCGCGCGGCTCGCGCGGTGGCGGCTCCGCCAAGTGCCGCTTCACGCTGTCCGGCATCGGCGTCCAAACCGGCCCGTCATTGACCTCCGCAAGCCGGGAAATCAGCCGGTCGAGAAGCGCATGCGCATCGTTACGGAAAGCACTCCAGTCCGCGGGGTCGAGCGGCGAATGCGCGATTTCTGGGCTTTGTGCCGTCACTTCGATTTTTGCTTCCGCTTCGGCCTATGATTGGAAGAGGAAACTGTGATTCGCAACACAGGAACAAGGGCTTCAACTGTCGTGACCGGTCGCTCGCCCGGCGTTTCCAGAAGTTTACGCCTGCAACAGCTCGATCAGGTGCTGGCGCGCGATCCGGACGCGACCGACGCGCGCGCCGAACGCGCCGGTCTTCTGCGCGAACAAGGACGGTTCGAAGACGCCAAACGCGATTATCTAGAACTTCTATACCGCAAGCCGGACGACTTTGCCGCGCTGAACGATTTCGGCATGCTGGTGCTCAATGCCGGATACCGCGAGGCTGCGCGCTCGCTGTTCGGCGAAGCCGTGCGGCGGCATCCGGATAATGCCAATGGCCGCGTCAATCTCGCCAATCTGCTGTTCTTCCTCGACGAGCAAGCGGCGGCGCACGAGCACTTCGAAGCGGCGCTCGAAATCGACCCGGGCCATATTCACGCACATCGCGGCATGGCCAATCTGTTGGCCGCGCTCGGCGACATGACGGGCGCCCGTGCGCATCGCGATAAAGGCTTCAAGGGTCACGCCTTGACGGTGTTGCCGTATCGCGGCGAGGGCATACCAATCAATGTTTTGCTCCTGGTTTCCGCCGCGGGCGGCAACATTCCGACAAATTCGCTGCTCGACGATCGCCAATTCCAAACGTCGGCTCTGGTGACGGACTATGCCGATCCGATCCTCGCGCTGCCGCCGCACGATCTCGTTTTCAACAGCATCGGCGATGCCGATCTCTGCGGCGAAGGATTGGAAGCGGCCTGCGCGATCGTCGCGCGGACGACGCGGCCGGTGATCAATCATCCGACGCACGTGCTCAGGACCGGCCGCGCCGCGAATGTCGCGCGCTTGCGCGGCTTGCCCAATGTCGTGGTGCCGCAGATGACGAAGCTGCCGAAACGGACGCTGATGGAACCTGACGCCGCGGCCAAGATCTCCAGCGATGGTTTCGTGTTTCCGCTTCTCGTCCGCGCGCCGGGATTTCACACCGGCCATCACTTCGCTCATGTCGAAACGCCGGAAGAGCTTGCTCGCGCCGTGAAGGATTTTCCGGGCGATGACGTGTGGCTGATCGAACGGCTTAATGCGCGCGACGGCGCTGGAATGTATCGCAAATACCGCGCGATGTTTGTCGGCGGCACATTATATCCGCTGCATCTCGCAGTCTCCCGCGACTGGAAGGTGCATTATTTCACGGCCGACATGGCGGGCTCGCCGGAAAACCGCGCCAAGGACGAGGAATTCCTGACCGACATGGCCGGCACGATTGGGCCGAGCGCAATGATCGGCCTTGAGCGGATCCGCACAGCTCTCAATCTCGATTACGGCGGCATCGATTTCGCCGTGAATCCGCAGGGCGATATTCTGTTCTTCGAAGCCAATGCGACCATGGTCGTCACTCCGCCATTGCTCGATCCGAAATGGGCTTATCGCCGCCCGGCGGTCGAAGCCGTGCTCGCGGCAGTGCACACCATGCTTGTCGGCCGATCTGTCGCCGACCGTGCCGCCTAGATTTGAGTCCGCCTTGCGTGCCGGCGCAAAAATATCGGGCATTGTCCGGCTATTTCACCGGGCCCTTTAACAACCTCTTAACTATAGATTGCACAAACTATGTGCGACGACGCGGACAGCAAAAATAACAAGAAGGGCGCGATCGCGGCTTGCGTTAAGGCAATGAAGGTAGCGCCAGTGGCCGGCAATCAGCTTCGCATTGCGCTTGCGCTTTCCCTTGGTCTGTTCCTCGTTTTTGCCGGCGCCGCGCGCGCCGAAGACGGCGTCTCGGATCAAAAAATCCTGTTCGGCCAAGTCGCGGCGCTGTCCGGGCCGGCCAAGGACCTCGGCGAAGGCATGCGCCGGGGCATCTTAGCCGCCATCAACGAGGCCAATCGCCACGGCGGCGTTTTCGGCCGCACGCTCGAATTGCTGTCGCTCGATGACGGTTATGAGCCGGACAAGACCATCGGCGCGACCAAAGAGCTTATCGAGCAAGACAAAGTCTTTGCCATTGTCGGCGCGGTCGGCACGCCGACGTCGCGAACGAGCCAGCCGATCGCGACGGCCGCGAAAGTGCCGTTCATCGGGCCTTTCACCGGCGCGCCGTTTCTGCGCAATCCGTATAACCGCTATGTCGTCAATGTCCGCGCCTCCTACAACGAGGAAACCGAGGCATGGATCGAGCATCTGACCAAGGATATCGGACTGACAAAGATCGCAATCCTCTATCAGGACGACGCCTTCGGCCTTGTCGGCCTTGAAGGCGTGCAGCGGGCGCTCGCCAAACACGGCCTGTCGCTGGTTTCCGCCGGCAGCTTCAAGCGCAACACCACGGCGGTGAAATCGGCGCTGCTCGACATCATGAAAGGGCAGCCGGAAGCCGTGGTAACGATTGGCCCGTATCAACCGGTCGCCGCCTTCATCAAGCTCGCCCACCAGGTCAAGCTCAACGCGCAGTTCGTCGCCATCTCTTTTGTCGGGTCGGATTCGCTCGCCAAGGAACTTGGCAGTGACGGCGCCGGCGTGATTGTCAGCCAAGTGGTGCCGAGTCCATGGGACAAATCATTGCCGGTTGTGGCCGCGTATCAAAGCGCGCTGACGGCAGAGGATGCGAGTTTGCAGCCGGGCTTTGTGTCGCTCGAAGGTTATGTAGTGGGCCGGCTCGTGGTCGAAGCGCTCAAGCGCGTCGACGGCGAGCCGACGCGGGAAAAGCTTCTTGATGCCATCATGGCGGCGCCGTTCGACTTCGGCGGCGTCAAGCTAAGTTATGGGCCGACCGAGAATCAGGGCTCCAATCAGGTGTTCTTCACAATCTTACAAGCCGACGGCACGTTCAAGGCCGTCGATCGTCTGGTCGGGATGGCAGGTCAGTGACGGAACATTCCGCACCGTCCGATCCCGCCTCGAGCCGGCGCCGCGCGCATCGCCGCGTTTTGCCATCGTCGTGGTTCAGCACGATCCGGTCGCGCCTTTATCTCGCCTTTGCGCTCGCCGCGGTCATGACGGTGATCTGCTCGAGCGTCGTCCTGGTTGCCTCGACGGACACCGCCAATACGCTCAAAGAAATCGTGTCGCGCAGCATTCCGGCGACGGTCAACTCGTTTCGGCTGTCCGAGGAGACGAGCCGCCTCGTCGCTTTCGCGCCGCGCCTGATCGCGGTCGAGGACGAAAGCCATCGGGCCGAGATTGCCGCGGCGATCGGCGCGCAATCACGCGACTTGCGAGCGCAAATCGAGCGTCTGCGCGCGCTCGACGCCAATGAAGGCAACGAGATCGCCACTGCCAAGGCCGCGATGGACGAGCGGTTGAACGCCCTGAAGGAAGCCGTCGCCGACCGCATCAGGATTTCCGACGAAAGGCGCGCGCTGGCGGTCGCCGTTCGCAAGGCGCACGAGAATCTGCTGGTCGCCATCACGCCCGTCATCGACGATGCCAATTTCGATCTGATGACAAAGGGCGATGCCGACAGAGCGACGCTCAATCAGGCGATCGACGAATTGCGGCGGCTTCTCGAAGTCGAGGCCGACGCCAATCAGCTCGCCGGCGTCTTGATCGAAGCATCCATGGTCACGGATGCTTCGAGACTGCCGCCGATCGGCGATCTCATCACCTCGGCCGAGCGCAATATCGAGAAGAACCTGAACGCGCTGCCGGATTCGGAACAGCGCAGCAAGATCGCCGGGCTCTATAGCAAGCTCGCGGTGCTCGGCGGCGATTTCGGCATCATCGTGCAGCGCGTCAACGAGCTGAAAGGCCTCGAGAAGACCCAGGATCTCTACACGGCAGCGCTGGCCGAAGCCGGGCGGCTGCGCGCCGCGGTCGAGAACTTCATCCGCATCCAAGGCGTCAAGGCCAACGGCCTTTCGGCGCGCGCGCTGTGGCAAATCTGGCTCAGCCAGATCGTCCTGGTCGTGGTCAGCCTTGCGGCGCTCGCGGCTGCCGGCCTGATCGCCTGGCTTTATGTCGGGCGCAGCATCGCCGATCGTCTGACGGCGCTCGGCGGCGCCATGCACCGGATCGCCGCCGGTGAAGCGAATGTGCCGGTCCCGGTCGGCGGCCATGACGAGATCGCCGGCATGGCGGACGCTTTGCTTGTGTTCCGCCAGGCGATCGAAGATGTCACCGCGGCGCGCCAAGGCGAAGTCGATCGCGCCCGCGCCGCGGAACTGCGCCGCCAGCAGGTCGAAGCGGCCACCAAGAATTTCGAACACGCCGTATACGACATCATCGGCGCGCTCGACGGCGCGTCGAAGACGATGGACAATTGCGCGCAGATCATGGCGGAAGCCGCCAATCACAATCAATGCCAGGCGGGCGCGACCGCAACCGCGTCGCAGCAGGCGACGTCGAACGTCAACAGCGTCGCCATGGCGGCCGAAGAGATCGCGCAATCGGTCGAGCAGATCTCCAACCAGGCGCGCGAGTCGGCCGAGATCGCGCGCGGAGCGACCGACGAGGCGAAGTCGATCATCGCCACGGTGGAACGGCTCGCCGCGACTGTCGCGCAGATCAGCAATGTCAGCAATCTCATCCGCGACGTCGCGGCGCAGACCAATCTCCTGGCGCTCAATGCGACGATCGAAGCCGCGCGTGCCGGTCCCGCCGGACGCGGCTTCGCCGTCGTCGCGCAAGAGGTCAAGACGCTGGCGTCGCAGACCGAGAAGGCGACCGGCGACATCACCCAGCAGATCGCCTCGATCGAGGGGACGACGACGAGCGTGGTCCAGGCCATGCAAGCGATCGCCGGGACCATCGGCCAGCTCGACGAAAACGCCAACGAAATCTCGGTCGCGGTGCAGCAGCAGGACGCCGTGAGCAAGGAGATCGCCAAGAGCGCCGGCGCAGCGGCGGAACGTACCCGCGAGGTTTCGGCGAGCGTCGCGCAAGTTTCCGACGCCGCGAGCAAAACCGGTCAGGTCGCCCAGGCGGTGCTCGACGCCGGCAGCGAGCTCGCGGCGAAATCCGGCAAGCTGCGCGCCGAGGTCGAGCGCTTTCTGGCGCAGGTGCGCGTGGCTTAGCGCGCATCGGTCCAACAACCGAGCCTCACAGCTTCTGCGAAAGGCCCATATAGTAGCCGCGGCGCGCGCCGAATTGCGGGGCGAAGACGCCGATGCCGCTGCCGTCGCGTAGCTCGTAGATCTGGTCGAACAGGTTGGTGACGTCGAATCGGACGGTTGCCGGCTTGTAGTCCGTTGACCAGCGGATATCGTGCGAGATGCCGGCGTTGATCACGGCATAGGGCGTGGTGTGGAGATCATTCGGCGCGAAATTGGGCAGTTCGCCGGAGCGCAGCCCGCTGCCGTAGATCATATCTGCGCTGATCGTTGTTGAATTCATGAAGCGATACGACGCACCCGCCGAACCGGTCATGCGCTGCATGTCGTCGGTGTAGTGCCAGTGGGTTTGCAGATAAGCGAACTCGTCTGCGTCGAAAAGATACTGGTTTGTTTCGGGACCGATCGCGCGCGAAATATTGTAAGCGAAATTGCCGTAGGCATTGAAATTGCCGTTGGTATAGCTGATCTTGAACTCGCCGCCTTCGCTGTAGCCGCGTGCCCAATTGAACTGCGTCAAGACCACGGCTTGGCCAAACTGGCCGTCGTCAATCATGTCCTTCACCTGCTTGTAATACAGATCGACCCCTATATTGAGGCCTGGGAGCACGGTCTGAATTATGCCGGCATCGAAATAGTTCGAGCGCTCGGGCTTGACGGGAGTGGCTTGCTGAATATCGGACTGATTTGTAGTGTCATTGAACAGAACGAAATTGGACGCCGTAGCCTGCGCTTGATAGGGCGGCGTGAAATACCGCGAATACGCGACATGCATGGTGGTGCCTTCGGACGGCTTGTACACCAGGGCGATACGCGGGCTGAACTGGTTGGTATCGATGAATTGAAACAATTGGTCGAAGCGCACGCCCGTGTTCAGCGTGAGCTGGTCGGAGATTTTCCACTCGTCCTGGATGTAAGTGCCAATGTTCCAGCCGAGTAGCGAGGTCTGATCGGTGACGTTGAACGGTGTTGGTGCTGTGACATTGCCCATCCCATCCGTAGGCAGGACCGTCGAAACATTGCTGACATTGGTCTGCTCGGCGGTCACCCCGAATCCGGCGCGCAACGTGTGGCGATCGTTCAAGATGTAAGACGTATCGAATTGCGTACCCGTCAATGTGCTTTGCCGTCTCACGTCGGACGCGACGTCGTTGAAGGCGAGGTCATTGGGGACGTCGGGAAGAAAGTGAACATCGGCGTAGCGCGAAAAGAACGCGAGTTGCGCATCGCCGTCGGTGCCATGCTTTTGCAGCGACGCTATTGTAACGGCGTACGTGTCAAATTCATTTTCATGCACGGCTGTTAAATCGGCGGTCGGGGCGGGGAAATCTCCCAGCGGCGCCTGGCCGGGATTGCCCGGTATCTGGAACTGACTGTATGACGCCGCCGTGATCAGGCTGAAGCGGGTCGAGTCGTCGAGCATCGTCGACGCGTAACCGAAGATCTTGCCCTGTTGAGTCTGGTCGTAGATCGCGTTTAAAGTCGGCGCTGGATTTTCAATCCCCAGACCGTTCCAAACGCCTCGCGCAGAGACGAAATATTGCGAATTTCCAACGCCGCCGCCGTAGTCGATGCTCGGCGTAAACGTCTGCCGGCTGCCGCCGTAGAGACTGACCTCACCGCCAGGTGTAGAAAAATTCCGGCTGGTGATGTCGAGAACGCCCGCGGTGCGCAGACCGTACTCGGCCGGCAGCGCGCCGGTGAGCAGCGAGATTTTGCTGATGAAATTGGTGTCGAGATAGGCGCCGAGGCCGGATACACCCTCGGGAACGACGACACCGTTGATTCTGATTTGCGTATTGGCGTATTCGCCGCGGATGTGGAAATTGGGATTTGACGCGGCCGAATCGTAGGACACGCCCGGGAATTGCAGGATGAGCTTGTCGAGCGGCGCATTGCCGGCTTGGGGCATTCGCTCGATCATGGTGCGGCTGATGCTGGTCGTCGAAGCGCCGAGCTTGGTGAGAAGATTGTTGTCGCGCGCTTCGTTGAATTCCTGGGTCTTGGCGTCAAGCGCTGTTTGCGCGGCTGTGGCTGCGTCCGGCGGCGTCGCCTCGCGCTGCGGCCTTACCGCGACGGGCTTGGCTTTCGGTTTGTTTTTTGTGCTGCTGACGATGATCTGCGGAAGGCGCGTTTCGTTCGCATGCGGCCGCGCCGGGGCTTGCTGGCCGGACGGAGCGGGCGTTGTCGCGGGAGAAGCTTGTTGCTGCGGTGCCGGGACTTGTTGCTCTTGTGCTCGAGCACTGACCGCACCGCTCACGATCATTGCGACAGTGAGCGGGACAATTCGGCTCAGAAAAGTACGATTGCGCGCCGAACAGCGAATGCCTGAATCTGACACGCGAAAGACCCCAGACCCCAGTTTAGAACCATGAAAAAGTGAATATCCTTCAATGAGTTGGGTAACATCGCAAGTAATGATGCACAATGCCGAATTGTATTTCTGAAGTAGAAGATAATTATAATAATTCGAAACTGCGAATATCCACTGCTTATATCCATTCTAAAGCAGCATCAGCTGCATGAAATTCTTGTTGTTATTCAGACGGGAATTGCGGCAAGGCGTGTTCGCGCGAGGATTAAGTTAGCCGCGGCGGCGCCGGTATGTCGCATAGACCGGCTCCCACATGATGCCTTTGATCGCGGCGGCGACGGCGTCGTCCGGCATCTGATCGGCAAGGCCTTCAGCCAGCGCCTGCTTGGCGACTGCGCGGGCGACGTGGAAAGTCAGATTGCGGATTTCGACCAAAGGCGGCAGCAAATTGGCCTCTTGGTCGCCCTTTGCCGGAGAGAATTCAGCGATCGTGCGCGCCGCGGCAAGAAACATCGCGTCCGATATGCGGCGCGCTTTGACGGCGATCGCGCCGAGTCCGATGCCCGGATAAACATAGGCATTGTTGGTCTGGTCAACGCGGAAGGGTTTGCTGTTGCGCTCGATCGGCGGGAACGGGCTGCCGGTGCCGATCACGGCGCGGCCCTCGGTCCAGGCGTCGATGTCGGCCGGCGTCGCTTCGCTGCGCTCGGTTGGATTTGATAATGGGAAGATCACCGGCCGCTGCACGTGCGCGGCCATGTCGCGCACGACAGCTTCGTGGAAGGCATGCGCCTGTCCGGACGTGCCGATGAGCACGGTCGGATGGGCATTGCTGATGACGTCGGCGAGGCTGATATGGCCGTCGGCCATGCGCGTCCACGAGGCGATGCGCTCGCGGCTCTGCGCGAACGGCGCCTGAAACGATTGCAGCGCGTTCATGCCCTCGACCACCAAGCCGTCGCGATCGACCAGATAGAAGCGGCTGCGTGCCTCCTTTTCGCTCAAACCGGCATCGACCATGGCGCGAACCAGCAGCGCGCATATGCCGGTGCCGGCGGAGCCCGCGCCGAGCACCGCGACGCGCTGCTCGCGCAACGGTGTGCCGGTGACGTTGATGGCGCTGAGCAGCGTGCCGACAGCAATGGCGGCGGTGCCCTGAATGTCGTCGTTGAAAGTGCACAATTGATCGCGATAGCGCGCCAGAAGCCGGTTGGCATTGCCGATCGCGAAATCCTCCCAATGCAGCAGGACATGCGGCCAGCGCGCGCGCACCGCGCCGACGAACATTTCGACTAGTTCGTCATATTCGGCGCCGCGCACCCGCGCGTGCTGCCAGCCGATATAGAGCGGATCGCTCAAATGTTCGACATTGTCGGTGCCGACGTCGAGGATGATCGGCAGCGTTGTCGCCGGGTGCAGCCCGGCGCAGGCGGTATAGAGCGAGAGCTTGCCGATCGGAATGCCCATGCCGCCCGCGCCTTGATCGCCGAGGCCGAGAATGCGCTCGCCGTCGCTGACGACAATGGCCCGAACGCCGTCATAACGCGGATGGTTGAGAATGCGTTGAATGCAGTCTTTGTGCGGGATGCTGAGAAACAGGCCGCGCGGCTTGCGAAAGATATGGCTGAACAATTGACAGCCGAGCCCGACCGTCGGCGTATAGACGATCGGCATCATCTCTTCGATATTGCGTGTCAGCAGCGCGTAGAACAGCGTCTCATTGGTGTCCTGCAGGCCGCGCAGGAACACGTATTTCTGGATATCGCGGCTCAGTCCGCGAAACGCGTCGAGCCGGCGCATGACCTGATAGTCGAGCTCGGCGACATGCGGCGGCAACAGCCCGTGCAAGTCGAACGCGTCGCGCTCAATGTCGGTGAAGGCGGTGCCTTTATTGAGGACAGGGTTGTTGAGCAGCTCATAGCCGCTCAGAGCGGTTTCGACGATTTGCGGTGATTGATGGTCCATCGGACTCGGCATTTCCAGCGACCGGCACGATACCCGTCAGCGAAGCGATTCCATAGCGACATCGTTGCGATCCGTCACGTCTCCTGTTGCAGCCGGCAAGCAAAATTAACGCGCCGTCAGACGGCAGGCCTTACCGTGGCGAGACCGCGCTTGCTTACTGCGTCGGCGGTCCCAGTCCCGAACGTCACGCCCTTCGCTTCGGTGCCGACGGCCGCGAGGATCGCAATCACGACCGCAACGGTGCCGGCGACGACGGCAAGCGCGAAAGCATAATCTCCGCCATAAGAGGTGGCGATCCAGGCTTGCAGCGTCGCGTTGACCGAGGCGATGAGATTGCCGAGCTGATAGACGAAGCCCGGAAACGTGCCGCGGGCATTGTCGGGCGACAATTCGTTGAGATGGACCGGGATGACGCCCCAGGCGCCTTGCACCATCACCTGCATCAGGAAGGCGCCGACGGCGAGCCATACGGCGCTGGCCGCGAAAGCCCAGAGCGGCAGGACCAGGAGCGACAACAGCGCCGCGATGATGATCATGCGCCGCCTGCCGAACCGCTCGGACAGCGAACCGAACGACAAGCCGCCGACGATGGCGCCGATATTATAGATGACGGCGATCAGGCCGACTTCATGCGGCGACATCTTGTGCTGGATCTGCAAGAAAGTCGGATAGAGATCCTGCGTACCGTGGCTGAAGAAGTTGAATGCCGTCATCAGCACCACGGCATAGATGCCGAGCCGCCAGTGCGATTTCAGGATCGTGAGCGTGCTGGCATTCGACGTCGCTGGATTGAAGCTCGGCGATTCAGGGACGGTGCGGCGAATATAGAAGACGAGTAGGGCCGGCAGGACGCCGATCATGAACATGCCGCGCCAGCCGATATATTGGAACAACAGGGCGTATACGATCGAAGCGAGAAAATATCCGGCCGGATAACCCGATTGCAGAAGGCCCGAAACAAAGCCGCGCGCGTGCGGCGGAACGGATTCCATGGTCAGCGACGCACCGACGCCCCATTCGCCGCCCATGGCGATGCCGAAAATGGCGCGCAGCACCAGGAGCGCGGTCAGACTTGGCGCAAAGCCCGAGGCAAATTCGATAAAAGCGTAGAGGAGGATGTTGACCATCAATGTCGGCCGTCGACCGAACCGATCCGCGGCGCGGCCGAAAATGTAGGCACCGATCGGCCGCATCGCCAACGTCAGCAGGATAGCAAAAGTGACGTCCTCGATATGGGTATTAAATTCCTGCGCGATGTCCTTGAGGACGAAGACGAGGAGGAAGAAATCGAAAGCATCGAGCGTCCAGCCGAGAAAGGTTGCCGCGACGACGTGCCTTTGCTCGCTGGTCCAACCCGATAGGGCTTCGATGCGCATGCGCTGCTACTCGCCGGCCGTTGCTATCAGCCCTCGACTTCGGTCTCGGGCCGGTCGTCGCCGCGCGCCAGCTCTTCGTGCCACTTGCCGCCGCTGTCTTCCCAGGAAATGGCGCGCGTCTCGCCGGGCACGTGCTGCTCCTGCGCCGCGCGCTGCGCCGCCGCCCGCGCTTTCTCGTGCGTTGGGAAGGTTTCGGAGAATACGCCGTCGACCTGGTAAGCCCAGCCGCCGTCGTGTTCGACAATACGGTACGTGATCTTGGCCATGGTGTGCCTGCTGGGATGTCTGTTGGGATGTCTGATGAGATGCCCGCGTTGAACGCCGTCCTCACGCCCAATAATAAGCGTCCGTCCGGAAAGTTCCACTAGCCGCCGGGCGAAGTAGCTTTCTCCCGCTTGCGCCGCGCCTCATAAGCTTTCAGGTGGGCATAGGCAATGTTCAGCAAGGCACGGTTTCCCGACGCCTTCTCACCGCGGCGGAGCAAGTCGCCGATAACGTGATCGGCTTCGATCGGGGCGCCGCGTTCGATGTCGCGGAGCATCGAGGCGGAAATCGTGGAACCCGGCGCAGTAAACATGCCGAGGCTGCGTTCGATCGTTGCCTTCGATGGCGGAAAGCCGTTTGCAGCGGCGACAGCGCAGCACTCGTCATACATTTCCGTCGTCAGATCGACCGCGCCCGCGGCGACGATGTCGCCGAAGGCCGCCCGCATCAGGCAGGTGATGCCGGCGCCGGTCGCAATGAACGCCCATTTCTCCCACATTTCCTGCATGATCGCTGCGCTGAGATTGGCGTCGAAGCCGGCGCCGGAAAGGGCCGCGAGGATCGCCTCGGCGCGCGGTGACTTCGGCCCGTCCTGCTCGCCAAACGAGAGAAGGTGCGAATTGTTGAGGTGAAGAATTCTGCCGTCGGCATCGAGCGTCGTCGAGATCAGGCACTGGCCGCCGAGCACTGCGCCGGCGCCGAAGCGTGCGCCGAGCGCCTCCATGTGGCTTATGCCGTTGAGAAGGGGAAGGATCGCAGTGTTTGGTCCGACGGCTGGCGCGAAAGAGTCGATGGCAGAGGGCAGGTCGTAGGCTTTGCAGCTGAGCAGGATCAGGTCGTAGGGCTCGCGCAGATTTTCGGCCGTGATGGTAGGCGGCGACGCTATATCGACGTCGCCGAGCGTGCTGCGGATGATCAGGCCGGTTTTCGCCAATTGCGCCGCGCGCCGCGCGCGCACCAGGAACGTCACGTCGCGGCCCGCGGCCTTGAGCCTGCCGCCGAAATATCCGCCGATCGAGCCGGCGCCGACCACCAGAATACGCATCGAGGACTCCCGTCTATCGCGTTAGGTGTTGGCCGTGCGGCGCGGCACCAGGAGATTGCCGGTGAAGATCATCACCGGCTCGCCGTTCTGATTGAAAGTCGTGGTGCGCACGCGGATCAGGCCGCGGTCGGGACGGGACTTTGATTGCCGCACTTCCAGCACTTCGCTCTTCGCATGCAATTCGTCGCCGGGCCGCACCGCGCGCGGCCAGCTCAATTCGTCGAAGCCGACGCCGAGAATGCCGCCGGCCGGCTTGAATTCGCCGTCGACCATGAGCCGCATGGTCATGGCCGCGGTGTGCCAGCCGCTCGCCGCCAGCCCCTGGAACGGCGATTTCAGCGCTGCTTGTTCATCGGTGTGAAAGGGCTGCGGGTCGAATTGCTTGGCGAAAGCGAAAATCTGGTCCTTGTCGACGCGCAGCTTGCCGGTATTGAAAATCTGGCCGGCGGCAAAGTCTTCCAAATAATGCTCGGTCATTTTGCAATGGCTCCTGACTCGGAAGGCTTTGTCGCCGGCGTGGAAGAAGACTTGCGGGGCTTATCGAACCACACGCCCCCGGCCACCGCGGCCGCATTAATCAGACCAAAAGCCGAAAGCGCAACCGCCAAGGCAAGGAATACGTCGGTCAGATTGCCGGTCAGGCGCAAAGCGATGTAACCGCCGCCGGCGGCGATCAGGAGGCGCGCCATATTGGCGAGAAACGGCCAGAGCAGGCGGCCTGCGCCTTGCGAGGCGAAGTAGAGCGCCATACCGAGGCCGAACAGGCCATAGACCGGCCCGACCGCATGAAGATACCGCGATCCGGCATCGATCATTTCCGGCGCGGTGCCGAACAGCGACAGCCACGCGCGCGGCTCGACTGCGGCGGCAAAGCCGATGATCTCGCACATGCCGGCGGCGATCGCGGCGCCGATCCAGGCGACGCGCAAGGCGCGGTCGGGGCGGTGCGCGCCGATATTGGTGCCGACCATGGCGACAAGCGGCCCGCCCAAGCCGAAAACGAGGGGAATGAGCAGGTATTCAAGGCGCGAGCCGGTGCCGTAACCGGCAATGGCGGCGGGACCGAAGGCGCCGACAAGACCGGTGGCAATCGCGATGGTGAGATTGGTCTGCACCGTGATTAAAGCCGCGACCGCGCCGACGCGAAGAATGTCGGCGAAGAGCGGCCAGCGCAGGCGGACGCCATTCATTGTCAAGCGAACGACGCTTCGTCCCGAGCGCAGATAAGACGCGAGCACGACGCTTCCCGCCGCGTAGTAGAGCAGCACGGCCACCGCGCCGCCGGCGACGCCGAGTTTCGGAAACGGCCCCAAGCCGAAGATGAGGCAGGGCGACAATGGAATCAGCACGACCACGCCAACGACGGTGACCAGCGCCGGGAACAGCATATTGCCGGTGCCGCGGATCACGTTGGCCAGCGAGTTGAATAGCCAAACCAGGATCGCGCCGGTGAAGATGACGTTGGAGTAAGTTGTCGCAGCTGCAAGCGACGCGCCGCTGCCGCCCATTGTCGCGTAGAGCCATGGCCCGCCGAGAAGGAGCAGGACCGTGAATGTCAGGCCGAAGACGAGCGCGATGACCAACGCATGCAGCGCCAAGGCATTGGCGTCGTCGCGGCGGCCGCCGCCGAGCGCGCGCGCGATCGCCGACGACATGCCGCCGCCCATGGCGCCGGCCGACATCATCTGCATCAGCATCACGACGGGAAAGGCCAGCGCGACGCCGGCCAGCGGATCGGTGCCGAGCTTGCCGACAAAATAAGTCTCGACCAGCCCGACCGAAGTCTGCGCCAGCATCACCACTATGTTCGGCGCGGCGAGACGGATCAGCGTCGCCGCGATCGGGCCTTCGATCAAAGAGCGCGTGCGCGGATCGTAACGCGGGGTATCGGCCGGCTTTTCCGCGGTTGCGGCGGGGAGCGCCTCCGGCACGGCAACACTGGATGCGGACATGCGGTTACTCCCGGACTTCAACAAATTCGCCCGCGCCGTCTCGTTGAACGGCCGCTCAGGTAGGAGTATATACGCCTATATCGGTTGGCAAGGGTGACCGCGAAGTTATAGGGACTGCCATGACGTTGGAATGGACCAATCCCGCGGGATGCAATTGCCTCGCGCTGCGCCAGGCCGCCCGCCATGTCTCGCAATTCTATGATCAATTCCTGGCGCCGAGCGGGTTGCGCACCACCCAGTATTCAATTCTTGCAAGGCTGCAACGCCGGGGCGCCATGACGATCAACGCGCTTGCCGCCGACCTGATCACCGATCGCACGACGCTCGGGCGCAACCTGTTACCGTTGCAGCGCGATGGGCTCGTTGCGATCGGGCCGGGACAAGCCGACCGCCGCAGCAAAGAGGTGCAATTGACCGGCGCCGGCGCCGGGCGCCTTCGCTCGGCCCGCAAAAATTGGCAGGACGCGCAGGCGCAGTTCGAAACCGTCTTCGGCGTCAAACGCGCCAAGGAGCTGCGCGCGCTGCTGCATGAGATTGCCACCGAGGAACAGATCGCGACTGTCGAGGCTTAGACCGCCGGGTGACGCCTGAGGCATTTCCTTCGGCGATTTCTTCGCTATGATCGAATCTCGGCGTTTGGGGTCAGTCGATGCACCGTATCCTTTCACTGTGCGGCTTGCTTGCATTGCTCTGCGCCGCGTCGCCGGTCCGGGCAGGCGATTTCTGGCAGCCCGACGAGCAGTGCTATTGGTGCATCCGCGACGCCATCTATCACGACGTCAAGCTGATCAATCATCTCGAAGCCAATCCGGATGTCGACGACGCGGTCAAGGGCCCGCAAATTCTCGCCGCGCGCTCCGATATCCATCGGCTGCGGTCGTTGCTTGGACCAGTGCAGGATGCCGGGCCTGAGCCATGCTGCTACGCGCGCCGGCCGCTTTACATACGTTGAGTCATTCGGAAACGCTCTAGCCCGCGGACGGCGCGCCGAACAGGCGCGGCAGGAGTCGTTGCCGCGTTTGCAACGACCATTGGCCGAGCCGGTCCAGATAAAGATACAGCACCGGCGTGGTGTAGAGCGTGAGCAATTGGCTGATCAAAAGCCCGCCGACGATCGAGATGCCGAGCGGCCGGCGAATCTCGCCGCCATTGCCGAAGCTCACCGCGAGCGGGATGGCGCCAAGGATCGCGGCTGACGTGGTCATCATGATCGGGCGGAAGCGCAACACGCAGGCCTGGTAGATGGCGTCTCGCGAATTGAGATTCCCGGCGCGTTTCGCCGCAATGGCGAAGTCAATCATCATGATCGCGTTCTTCTTGACGATGCCGATGAGCAGGATGACGCCGATGAGGCCGATAATGTCGAATTCGGTGTGGAACAGCATCAGCGCCAGCAGCGCGCCGACGCCGGCCGATGGCAGGGTCGAGAGGATCGTGATCGGGTGGATGTAGCTCTCGTAGAGCACGCCGAGAAGAATGTAGACGGTGGCAATTGCCGCGGCGATCAGGATCTTCTCGTTGTCGAGCGATTGCGCAAACACCTGCGCCGTGCCGGCGAAGCTGCCGTGAATGGCGACCGGCATGCGGATCTGCCGGATCGCGTCGTCGATTTCCTTCGCCGCGTCGCCGAGAGCTGCGCCCGGCTGAAGATTGAACGAGATCGTGGAGGCGACGAACAAGCCCTGGTGATTGACCGACAGCGGCGCGTTGCCGGCATTGTAGTGGCTTACCGCCGCGAGCGGGATCATGGTCTCTTGCGCCGTCGACACCGCGGCGCCCGAGGACGTCGCTGCTTTGCCAGTATTGGCCAGCGCGTTGGTCGTGGTATTGCGTGCCGAATTGTTGTTGGCGGTTGTCGCCGCCGCGGTCTCTGTCGTTGCCGTGGCTGATTTCTCGACCACATTAACTGGTGTCACGGTACCGCCCGGTGCATTGGTCAGCGCCGTACCCGGCGCGCCGCCGCCCGATTTCGCCACATAGATTTCGCCGAGCGATGCCGGAAATTGCGTATAGCGCGGGTCGATCTCCATGACGACGTGATACTGGTTGATCGCGCTGTAGATGACGGACACTTGGCGCTGGCCGAAAGCGTCGTAAAGCGTGTTGTCGATCTGCGCCGGCGTAATGCCGAGACGGGACGCAGTGTCGCGGTCGATGACGAGATCGGACTCCAGCCCCCGCTGCTGCTGATCGGAGCTGACATCGGCCATGCTCTTGCTGTGCTCGAGCTCGGTGACGAGGCGCTGCGTCCATTTGAACAGTTCCTCGGCGTCGTCGGATTGCAGCGAGTACTGAAATTCGGAATTGCTCTGCCGGCCGCCGGCACGGACGTCCTGAACCCCGAACAGAAATAGCCGCCCGCCCGGAACTTTGGCGAGTTTCGGCCGCAGCCGCGCGATGACCTGATCCATCGGTGGCCGCTGCCCGAGCGGTTTCAGCGACACGAAGACCGAGCCCGTATTGATCGATCCGAAGCCGCCGCCGGAGCCGACGCCGGTATAGCCGACGACGTTCTCGACCGCCGGGTCCTCCTGCACGATCTCCGTCATCTGCCGCAATTTCTCCGTCATGAGGTGAAACGACACGCTTTGATCGGCCTGCAGCGAGCCGACCAGGCGGCCGGTGTCCTGTTCGGGAAAAAATCCCCTCGGCACGACATTAAACAGGACAACATTGAGAATGATCGCGCCGAAGAAAATTGCGAGCACGATGCGGCTGTGCTGCAGCGCCCAGCTCAGCGAGTGCTCGTAGCCGGCAAGCATTTTGTCGAACAGGTGGCTGCGGCTTCGTCCTTCGCGCGAACGGGAGCCGCGCAGGAACAGCGCGCACATCATTGGCGTGGTGGTGAGTGAGATGGCGAGCGAAATGATGATCGCCAGTGACAATGTCAGGGTGAATTCGCGAAACAGCCGGCCGATGATGCCGCCCATCAGCAGAATGGGAAGGAATACTGCGATCAAGGACAGGCTGATCGACAATACGGTGAAGCCGACTTCGCGCGCGCCGAGAAGCGCCGCCTGCAGGCGCGGCATTCCGGCTTCGAGATGGCGCGAGACGTTTTCCAGGACGACGATGGCGTCGTCGACGACGAAGCCGGTGGCGATGGTCAGCGCCATCAGCGACAGGATGTCGAGGCTGTAGCCGAGCAGATACATCGCGCCGAATGTGCCGAGGATCGAGACCGGCACCGCGACGGAAGGAATGATGGTGGCGCTGATATTGCGCAGGAAGAAATAAACGACGACGGTCACCAGCGCCATGGCCAGCACAAGCGTGGCTTCCGTGTCGTGCAATGATTGGCGGATCGTGGTGCTGCGGTCGATGGCGATGGCGACATTGACGTCGGCCGGCATCGCCGCTTCCAGATGCGGCAATTGCGCCTTCACGCTATCGATCGTGTCGATGATATTGGCGCCGGGCTGACGGAACAGGATGATCAATACCGAGGGCTGACCATTGGATAGGCCGAGATTGCGCACGTCCTCGACGGAATCGAGGATGTCGGCGACGTCGGACAACAGCACGGCGGCACCGTTGCGAAAGGCAACGACCAGCGGCGCGTAATCGGCGGCCTTGGTTGCCTGGTCGTTGGTATAGATCTGATAACGGCGGCCGCCGTCGTCGATCGTGCCTTTCGGGCTATTGGCATTGGCCGAAGCCAGCGCCGCGCGCACGTCTTCAAGCCCGATGCCGTATTTGAACAGCGCCTTCGGGTTGAGCTCGACGCGGACCGCGGGCAGTGCCGAGCCGCCGATAATGACCTGCCCGATGCCACTAATCTGGGAGAGCTGCTGCGCCAGCACGTTGCTCGCGGCGTCGTACATCTGGCCCTGCGTCAGGGTCTTCGACGTCATCGCCAAAATAAGAATCGGCGCGTCGGCCGGATTGACCTTGCGATAGGTCGGATTGCTGCGCAGGCTTGCCGGCAGGTCGGCGCGGGCGGCGACGATGGCGGCCTGCACGTCGCGCGCCGCGCCGTCGATGCTGCGGTTCAAGCCGAATTGCAGCGTGATGCGGGTTTGGCCGATACCGCTTTGCGAGGTCATCTCCGAGACGTCGGCGATCTGGCCAAGATGGCGCTCCAGCGGGCTGGCGACGCTGGTCGCGACCGTCGTCGGACTGGCGCCGGGGAGCTGCGCACTGACTGAGATCGTCGGGAAATCGACCTGCGGCAGCGGCGCCACCGGCAATTTCCAGAAGGCGAGAATGCCGGCGAGCGCGATACCGAGTGTGAGCAGCGTCGTCGCCACCGGCCGGCTGATGAAGGGCGCGGAAATATTCATTCCGCCGGCGCCGCAGGTGGTGATGGTGTTCGAGGTGCCAGCGGATTTCCCGGGCGGCTGCCGGTCAGCCGCACCGCAAGCCGGTCGAAATAGAGATAGATCACGGGTGTCGTGAACAGCGTGAGCATCTGGCTGACGATGAGTCCGCCGATAATGGCAAGGCCGAGCGGCTGGCGCAGCTCGGAGCCGGTGCCGGTGCCGAGCAACAGCGGCAGGGCGCCGAGGATCGCCGCCATCGTCGTCATCATGATCGGCCGGAAGCGCAGCAGGCACGCTTGGTAGATGGCGTCGCGCGGCGCGAGACCTTCGCTGCGTTCGGCATCGAGCGCGAAGTCGATCATCATGATCGCGTTTTTCTTGACGATGCCGATCAGGAGAATGATGCCGATGATGGCGATGATATCGAGGTCGTAGCGCAGCAGCATCAGCGACAGCAGCGCGCCGACGCCCGCCGACGGCAAGGTCGATAGAATCGTGACCGGATGGATGAAGCTCTCATAGAGCACGCCGAGTACGATATACATCGCCACCACAGCCGCGATGATCAGGAATATTTCGTTGCTGAGCGAGGACTGGAACGCGGCGGCGGTGCCTTGGAAAGCGGTGATGAAACTGGCGGGCAGCCCGGCGGCGGTCTCCGCCTGCTGGATCGCCGTGATCGCGGAGTTGAGCGAATAGCCGGGCGCGGTGTTGAACGAGACCGTGGTCGCCGGAAACTGGCCGAAATGGGTGATCAGTAGCGGCCCGGCTTGCAGATCGATATGGGCGATGGCCGTCAGCGGCACCTGCCCGTTGGTCGACGACGACGATGACGGCAGATAGAGCGAGGTCAGCCCGGTCAGCGACTTTTGCAGCTTCGGATCGATTTCCAGAATGACGCGGTTCTGGTTCGACTGCGTGTAGATTGTCGAAACGATGCGCTGGCCGAAAGCGTCGTAAAGCACGTTGTCGACGGTCGCGGGCGTAATGCCGAAGCGGCTTGCGGTGGCGCGGTCGATGACCAGATTGACGGCCAGTCCCTGCTGCTGCAGGTCGCTTGCCACATCGGTGAGCTGCGGCAACTGGCTCAATTGCTCCACCAGGCGCGGCACCCAGATGGCGAATTCGGCGGCGTTGGCATCTTCGAGAACGAAATGGTACGGCGCGCGGCTGATCGTGGAGTTGATCGTCAGGTCCTGCGCCGGCTGCATGTAGAGCGTGATGCCAGCGACGCCGGAGACCTCGCTTTGCAGGCGGCGGATGATCTGGGTGGCGTTGAGATTGCGGGAATCGTGCGGCTTCAGCGTGATCAGGAAGCGGCCGGTATTGAGCGTCTGATTGGTGCCGTCGACGCCGATGAAGGAGCTCAGATTCTCGACGTCGGGATCTTTGAGGATCGCTTCGGCGAGCTGGTCCTGCAGGGTCGCCATGGTGTCGTAGGACACGCTTTGCGAGGCCTCCGATATGGCCTGGATCATGCCGGTGTCCTGCACCGGGAAGAAGCCTTTGGGAATCCAGATGTAGAGCAGGATCGTGAGCGCGAGCGTCAGTACGGCGACCGCAAGCGTCGCCGGCTGGCGGTCGAGCACCCAGCGCAGCGCCTGGCCGTAGCGGTCGATCACCGCGTTGAAGGCGCGCTCGGCGGCCAGGTCGAAGCGGGTGCGCTCGGCGTCGGGATGATGGCGGATTAGCTTGGCGCACATCATCGGCACCAGCGTCAGCGAGACAATCGCGGATATGACGATGGTGACGGCGAGCGTGATCGAGAATTCGTGGAACAGCCGGCCGACGACGTCGCCCATGAATAACAGTGGGATCAGCACCGCGAGCAGCGAGATCGTCAGCGAAATGATGGTAAAGCCGATTTCTTCCGAACCGCGTAATGCGGCTTCAAGCGGATCCATGCCACCTTCGACGTGGCGCGAGATGTTCTCGATCATGACGATGGCGTCGTCGACGACGAAACCCGTGGCGATGGTCAGCGCCATCAGCGACAGATTGTCGAGACTGAAGCCGAGCAGATACATCGCCCCGAACGTGCCGACGAGCGACAGCGGCACCGACAGGCTCGGAATGATGGTGCCGGGCAGCGTGCGCAGGAATACGAAGATCACCAGCACGACCAGGACGACGGCGAGCGCCAGTTCGAATTCGACGTCGGAGACCGAGGCGCGGATCGTTACGGTGCGGTCGCCGAGAACGGCGATGTCGAGGGCCTCGGGAAGCGTGGCCTTCAGTTGCGGCAACAGCGCATTGATACGGTCGACCACCTGAATGATGTTGGCGCCGGGCTGGCGCTGCACATTGACGATGATCGCCGGCGTCAGGTTCGCCCAAGCGCCGAGCTTGGTGTTCTCTGGGCCGCTGACGATGGTGGCGATATCCGACAAGCGCACCGGCGAGCCGTTGCGATAAGCGATGATGAGGGTGCGGTATTGATCGGCGCTGATGACCTGATCGTTGGCATTGATGGTCAGCGCTTGCGTCGGGCCGTCGAAATTGCCCTTCGGCGTGTTGACGTTGAGATTGCCGAGCGTGGTGCGGACGTCGTCGACGTTCAACCCATACGCTGCGAGCGATTGCGGATTGACCTGGATGCGCACGGCGGGCCGCTGGCCGCCGCTGACGCTGACCAGGCCGACCCCCGCGATCTGCGAAATCTTTTGCGCCAGCCTGGTTTCGGTGTCGTCCTCGATCTCAGTCAATGGCAGTGTTTTGGACGTCACTGCCAGCGTCAGGATCGGCGCATCGGCTGGATTGACCTTGTTGTAAATTGGCGGCGTCGGCAGATCGGACGGCAGCAGATTGCCCGCCGCATTGATCGCGGCCTGCACCTGCTGTTCGGCGACGTCGAGGCTCAGGTCGAGGCTGAATTGCAGCGTGATGACCGACGCGCCGGCGGAGCTCGCCGAGGTCATCTGGTTCAGCCCTGGCATCTGGCCGAACTGCCGCTCGAGCGGCGCGGTGACCGACGACGTCATCACTTCCGGGCTGGCGCCGGGATAGAGCGTCTGCACCTGAATGGTCGGGTAATCCACCTCCGGCAAGGTGGACAAGGGCAGGAATGTATAGGCGACCCAGCCGGACAACAGGATCGCCGCCATCAACAGCGTCGTCCCGACCGGGCGCAGAATGAAGGTTTCCGAGACGTTCATCGCACCGTTTCACCGCCGCGCCAGATTATGCGTGCCACTGGCAAAGCGTGTTGCCGCCGCGCTACTGGCCGCCGCTTCGCGGCGGCGACAGCGAACCGCCGGAATTCTGATCGCGGCCCGCACCACGTTCGCCGCGCTGAGCGCCGCCACGCTGTCCGCCGCCGCGCGCGCCGTTCGGCGCCGCGGCCTGATCGGCTGCGACGGAGACTTTCAAGCCGTCGCGCAAACGGTCGGTGCCGTCGACGACTACGCGCTCGCCGGGTGAAAGTCCTGACGTCACGGCGGTGACATTGCCGTCGATCGCGCTGGTCGTGACCTGCCGCACCGAGACGGTACCGTCGGCGTTGATGACATAGACGTAAGCCCCGGGCGAGCCGCGCAGGATCGCCGATGTCGGCGTCGTGACCGCGTTGTCCAGCGTTTTGATCAAGAGCCGCGCATTGACGAACTGGTTCGGGAACAGCGCGTTGTCGGCATTGTCGAACTGCGCGCGGATCTTCACGGTGCCGGTCGTGGTGTCGATCTGATTGTCGACCGCGGAGACTTTGCCGTCGGCGAGCCGGCGGAGATTGGCGCGATCATAGGCGGTGACGGGAAGCTCGGTGCCGGCTTTCAACGCCGCCATGATTTCCGGCAGATCGTCCTCCGGCAGCGTGAAGATCACCGTAATCGGCTGCAGCTGCGTGACGACGGCGAGGCCGGTGGTGCTCGTCGTCTGCACGTAATTTCCCGGATCGACCAGACGCAGCCCGACGCGGCCGGTCACCGGCGAAACGATGTGGCAATAGGCGATGTTGAGCGCCTGTGCACCGACCAGGCCCTGGTCCTGTTTCACCGAGCCTTCGAATTGCTGCACAATGAAGACCTGATCCTCGGCCTGCTGCCGCGCGATGGAGTTTTGCGCCGCCAGCGTCTGGTAGCGCTTAAGATCCAATTGCGCCTGGGCGAGCTGCCCTTGATCATGGGCAAGCTGGCCTTCGAATTGCTCTTTCAAGATCTCGTAGGGCCGCTGATCGACCTGCGCCAGAAAATCGCCTTTCTGGACCATCTGCCCTTCGGTGAAAGCGACTTCGGTGAGATAGCCGCTGATCTGAGATTGCACGGTGACGGTCGCGAGCGGCGTGACGGTGCCGAGTGCGTTGACGATGACACGGATATTGCCGAGCGCGACGGTCGCGGCGCCGACCGTTTGCTGGGCGCCTTGCGGAAATCGTCCGCCGCCCGGCGCCGGCGCGCGCACCCAGCGCACGGTCTGATAGACCGCAAACGCGAGCAGGATCGCGATCACGCCGAGACCGATGCGGAGTTTCGTACGGGATTGCGGCTTTACGATCGGATCCGGCGCCGTGCGGCGAAGGTTCGGCGCTAAATCGTCATCCGTTCTGCGCGTTCGCTCGTCCATGTTAGGCGTTCAATGATCCTCGAATTCTCATCTTTATGCGCGATTTATAGAGGGCGCCGGCGCCGCTCGCCTAATGAATATTCGCTAATGACGGCGTGCGCGGGGCTCTTTGCGCCCACTCGGAGTACCGGCCGGCAGCCGCCTGATTTTCACCCGGAGTGTCGCCGGAATCGATTGCTGAATCAAGCGCTTGAGGACATGGCCAGGCGGTGATCTGGAGCACCCACGGCGACAAATTCGGGCGCTATTGTGGTCCCGGTTGTGGCACGGATTCTGACGCCGGGGGCGGACTAAGCGGCGGCGGCACCAAGACGTCGCTTGGGATCGAACTATCGGGCGACGGTTGCGATTCGTATTTGGGCAGGAACGAGAAGCCTTTTTGCAGCTGAAACGGTGTCGGCAAAAGCATCGAATCCCAGCCGCCGCCAAGCGCTTCGATCAGAGCGACGCTGGCGAGAAACAGGTCCTGCCGCGCCGTCAACTCGGCTTCCTCGTCGGCCAGCAACTGGACCTCGGCGACGACGACGGTGGTGAACGCCACCGTGCCGGCTTGAAACTGATTCAAGAACACGTCCACGGCCTTGCGCTGATCGGCGACCGCGCGGCGCTCCTGAGTGAGCTGAAGCGAGAGATAATGGATCGCCGCGAGTTGATCTTCGACTTGCTGAAACGCGGTCAGCACCGTTTGCCGGTAGGTGGCGACGCTTTGCCAATAGACCGCACGCGCGGCGTCGACCTGCGCCGAGGTCAAGCCGCCGTTGAAGACGGTTTGCGTCGCGGCAGCTCCGGCGGAAGCGATCGAACGCGCCAGGCTGAACGGCAGCGGCACCGGCCCGATAAATTCGAGCATGGCGGACAGCGAGATGTCGGGAAACCACGCCGCCTCGGCAGCTCCGATCAGCGCATTCTCCTGCTGCATCGTCCGCTCCGCCGCGGCGATGTCGGGGCGCCGTTCGAGGAGCGTCGAGGGCAGCGTCACCGGCGTTCGTGGGATGCCGCCGGCGAGATTGCGCGGTCCGACGCCGAGCTCGGCCGGCGGCCTGCCGATCAACACCGCGATGGCATGTTCGAACTGCGCGCGCTGAACATGGACATTGAGTAGCTGTGCCTGCGTGGTCGCGATCTGCGCGTCGGCGGTGGCGACGTCGCCGGCCGTGACCGCGAAACCCGCTTTGAATTGATTGTTCACGATCGTGTAGTTTCTTTTGTATTCGACGATCGTGTGGCTCAGCAGATCGATCAGCGAGTTGGCGGCGCGCAGATTGAAATAGGCGGTGGCAAGGGCGGCCTGCGCCGAGAGCTTGGCATTGTCGAGATCGGCGGCGCTGGCTTGCGCGGCGGCGGTGTTGCTTTCGATCTGCCGGCGGATTTTGCCCCAGACGTCGAGATCCCAGGCGCCGTTGATCGGTGCGGTGTAGATCGTCGAATAGGTCGTGCCGGGCGATCTCAGTCCGAAACCGCTGCCGCTGGTGCCGCCGCCGCTACTGCCGACGAGAGATCCGGTCCGCGTGCTCGTGACATTGTAGCCGGCGGTCGCCGTCGGAAATAACGACGATTGCGCCTCGCGGATGAGGGCGCGCGCCTGTTCATAGGCGGCCGCCGCGGCCGCGACCGTTTGATTGGAAATCTCGACCTGCGGCAAAAGCGTATCGAGACCGCGGTCCCTATAAACCGTCCACCAATCGCCGCGGGCGACGTCGTCGCGCGGATTGGCGATCTTCCAGCCTTTGATCTCTTTATATTCGACCGGCACCGGCGCCGGTTCGCGCGAATATTCCGGGCCAATGGCGCAGCTTGCCAGCGCCAGCCCGAGGATCAGCGCCGGGAGCAGACCAAGGAACGATACCGGTAAGGCAACGCGGGCTGTCGCGAAAAAATGAACGCTGCGTCGCACCCAACTACCCCGAAGCACATCAGCATGGGCCAACGCACACACCGCCGCAAACCCGTTGCTGTAAGCCCCCACAGATACGCGACCAGACACTCAACTGTGCACAGACTAAAAACAGCCGCCGCCGGAAAAAACACGTCCCGCGGCGGATCGGTCACCTTGTGCTCGCAGCCGCTTTGATCTTCTGCCCCAGCGATCACGGCCGAGCATGCCCCACGCATAGCTGAAGATCAACCGAGTGCCGCGGTGCCGAACTGCGGACCTTGGTCGTTGTGATATTTGGGCGACGGTGTGGCTGCCAAAGGTCGGCTGGTAAACTTTGCGTGCCCATCACAACAAAGCTCAAGTTGATTGATCAATTTGAGATGCGTGCCGCTGCTCGTCGGCAGAGTGCATTGCAGCATCACAGTTGCGGAGGCGCAGGAACACGCGGGGCGATGTGGCGTTTGCTGTAGCGCGAACGAGGACACTTCGATGCGAGCGTATATCGGTGCCAGTCATAGCGGGATTAACAACAGTTCATCCCGTAGCCCTGTGTGGAAGATTACGACAAGCGCTGCCGCAATCAGTCTGATCTTATGCGCAGCCGCCGGGACGGCGCTGGCTGCAAGGGCGGGCGGCGGCGGAGGAGGCGGCGGTGGACATCCCGGAGGCGGTGGAGGAGGGCACCCGGGCGGTGGTGGCGGACCACATTTCGGCGGCGGCGGCGCGCCGCATTTCAGCGCTGGTGCCGCGGCTCCACACTTCGCCCCGCACGTCGCGGCGCCACATTTCAGCGCCGCCCCCGCTCACTTTGCGCCGCACTTTGCGGGCCACGCAGCGCATTTTGCCCAACCTGCGATCCATGCGAATGGGAGCGGCGCCGGGCGGTTGGCGCATCTGAACCACGGCAATGTGGGACACGCGATCTTCGATCACGCCCACCTCACCCCATCAGCGGCGCATCCATTGGCGACGACGGCGCAAACGCTGGCGAACGCCGCGCACCCGACGCCGGCCGCTCGCCCCGCAGCATTCCACGCCGATCCCAGATCTTTCGCGGAGCACCGCCATCTCGCCGGCGATCCCGCGTTCCGGCCGTTCTGGAACCACGGCTGGCACCATCATAATCATCTCGGCTGGATCGGTCCGCTGTTCTGGCCTTATGCCTATGGCGACGTCTTCTATTACGCGCTGTGGCCTGACGAATATTACGACGTCGATCCGTTCTGGGCCTACGGCTATGGCGACATCTACCAAGCCGTGTTCTCGCCCTACAGCTATGAGGACTACGTGCAGGGTCCACGCGCGCCGGAACGCATGGCGACCCTGACGCGCAGCGTCGCGCAAAGCTGCAGCGACGAGGCGGCCGAAGTGACGGGCTGGCCGATCGATCAAATTCAGGCCTCCATCCAGCCTGACCAGCAACAAAGCGCTTTGCTCGACGATCTCGGCAATGCCCTGGTCAAAGCGAGCGACGAGGTCAAGGCGAATTGCCCGACCACGGTCGCGTTCACGCCGACGGCGCGGCTTGATGAGATGGGGCAGCGTCTGCAGGCCCTGGTCGACGCGATGAATATCGTGACTCCGCCGCTGCGGAAATTCTACGACTCGCTAAGCGACGAGCAGAAGGCGCGCTTCAATTCCATCGCGCCGCCCACGCCGAAACAGACGTTGCACAGTCAGCAAGCCGCGCTAAATCCACAGGTTGAGTGCGACGCCGGCGCCAGCGCCATGGCATGGCCGACCGACCAGATCGATCGCGTCGTCAAGCCCGACGATGCCCAGCGGGCGAAGCTCGTCGCGCTGCAGTCGGCCGCGTCGCAAGCTTCCGACCTTATCAAGTCGGCATGTCCGAGCGAGCTGCCGGCGACGCCGCCGGAACGGCTTGCAACGGTCGGCAGACGGCTGAATGCGATGGCGCAAGCCGTCAACACCATGCGGCCCGCGCTTGCGGATTTCTACAACTCGCTCGGCGACGATCAGAAGGCGCGCTTCAACACTATGGGCAAGCAACTGTTCGCCCAGAACGGCTAGCGATAATCATCGACGCTTCGTCATCTGCTGAACCTTCGTCATGGCCGGGCTCGCCCCGGCCATCGGCGTCAGATCGCCTTGCGGCCGGCGCGACCGCTCAAGCTCGACGCGAATAAAACTGCCCAAATATCGGTATGACTTGTAGCGCCTAAGTGCGGTGCACCAATTGCCGGGGCGTGCCGCGTTTAGGCTTCCGTTACGCCATTGGTGTTCAATGTTAGAATTCGTGTCGAGGAACCAGTCCAATGATGTTCGTGACGCAGGGTGAACCGGCGCCGGCTAAGGCCGAGGCGGCAGAGCCGATCTGGTTCGCCTCTTACCCGCCGGGCGTGCCCAAAAGCATCGATCCGGATGCCTATCCGTCGCTGTCCGCCATGCTGCTTGAGGCCTGCCGGCAGCATGCCGAGCGGCCGGCTTTCGAATGCCTCAGCGCGCGGATGAGCTTCGCCGAGTGGGATCGCGACAGCCGCGATTTCGCGGCGTTCCTGGTCGAGGAAGCCGGCTGCCGGCCGGGCGACCGCGTCGCGATCATGCTGCCGAACATGCTGGCTTATCCAGTGACGTTTCTCGCCGCGCTGCGCGCCGGGCTGACCGTCGTCAATGTCAATCCGCTCTACACGCCGCGCGAATTGCAGCAGCAGCTTGCCGATTCCGACGCCAGTGTCATCGTGATCATGGAGAATTTCGCGCACAAGCTCCAACAGATCATGCCCTCAACCAAAATCCGTCACGTCGTGGTGGCGCGGCTCGGCGATTTCGTGCCGCTGCTCAAGCGCTGGGCGTTCAACTTCGCCAATTCCTACATCAGGCATGCCGTGCCGGCCTGGCAGTTCGAAAAATTCACGATGCTGCAAGACGCCTGCGACCGTGCGCCGAGCGAGCGCTATCGCGATGCGCAGCCGCGCGCGAACGACGTGGCGTTGCTGCAATATACCGGCGGCACGACCGGCGTGCCGAAAGGCGCGATGCTGACGCACCGCAATCTGGTCGCCAATACATTGCAGTGCCGCGCCTGGACTGGCGCCGGAGTCGATGTCGAGCACGAGCGTGTGCTCACCCCGTTGCCACTCTATCATATCTTCTCACTCACCGCGAACCTGTTGTCGTTTGCGATGCTGGGCGGCTTGAACTATCTCATTCCGGATCCGCGCGACCTACGCCGGCTCATCCGCGTCATGGCCAGCGCCAAGATCACGTGGATGTCAGGCGTCAATACGCTGTTCAATGCGCTGACCAATGTGCCGGAATTCGCCGCGCTCGATTTCAGCTCGCTGCGCGTCGCCGTCGCCGGCGGCGCTGCGATCCAGAGCGAAGTGGGGCGGCGCTGGCGCGACATCACCGGCAGCCAAGTCGTCGAAGGCTATGGCCTGACCGAAGCCTCGCCGGTCGTCTGCATCAATCCGTTTCTCACCCCGAAGCTTGGCACTGTGGGCCTGCCGGTGCCGTCGACCGAAGTGACCATCCGCGACGATGCCGGCAAAGTCCGCGGCATCGGCGAGGAAGGCGAAGTGTGGGTGCGCGGCCCCCAGGTCATGCAGGGTTATTGGCAGCAGCCGGGCGAGACCGATCGCGTTCTCAGCGCCGACGGCTGGTTGCGCACCGGCGATGTCGGCGCCTTCGACGCCCAGGGGTTTTTGAAGCTCCTCGATCGCAAGAAGGACATGGTCAATGTCTCGGGCTTCAAGGTGTTCCCGAACGAAGTCGAGGACGTTGCGATGCAGCATCACGGCGTGCTCGAAGCCGCGGTCATCGGCGTGCCGGATGCGCGCACCGGGCAGGCGGTCAAGCTCTTCGTCGTCAAACGCGATCCCGAACTCGACAAAGCGGATTTGAAGACCTTCCTGCATGATCGTCTTGCCGCCTATAAAAGGCCGACCGTAATCGAATTCGCCGAACAATTACCGAAGAGCAATATCGGGAAGATTTTGCGTAAAGAATTGCATTGACGGCATAGAGCCCGTGCCCGCGCCGGCCTTCCTGCTTTCGGATCAGCGTGCTAGTTCAGAACCCGCAAAAAACGGGAGGACGCTGCATTTATGCCAAAGTTACAGCTTTCATTCGCGAGTGCGCTCTATGACCGGATGCTCCCGCTCTATACCGGCGAGGTGCGGCCCGATGGCATCGATCTGAACTTCATCCAGATCGATCAGCCGCGCCCGATCTTCGATCGCATGTCCGGCGGCCAAGAATTCGACGTCTCGGAATATTCGAGCTCGGAATATGTCCAGCGCTTCGCCAACAATGAGTGCCCATTCGTCGCCATTCCGGTTTTTCCATCGATCGCGTTCCGGCTCGGCTTCATCGCCATCAACCGCAAGTCCGGCATCAAAAATCCCAAGGACCTCGAAGGCAAGCGGGTCGGCGTGCCGCTCTATACGATGACGGCGGCGATCTTCATCAACGGCATGCTCAAGCACGAATTCGGCGTTGATATTTCAAAGATTCATTGGGTGCAGAGCGCGATGAACACGTCGGGCTCGCATGGCGCGCCGACGGTGCTGCCGCTGCTGCGCAAAATCTCGGTCGAGAACAACACGTCGAAAAAGACGCTCGGCCAGCTTCTCGCCGACGGCGAAGTCGACGCCACGCTCGGCACCAGCTTGCCCGAGGAAATCCGCACCAATCCCGACGTCGGGCGGTTGTTCCCGAATTACGTCGAACTCGACAAGGATTTGTATAAGCGCAAGGGCATCTATCCGATCATGCATCTCGTCGCCATCAAGAAGAGCGTTTACGAGCGCTACCCCTTCATCGCCACGAGCCTCTATGACGCGTTCGTCAAATCGAAGCAGATCGCGCTCGAAAAATTGTTCAATCTGCGCGCTGTCCGCTACATGACGCCGTTCCTGATGCGCGAAATCGACGACATCTGGGAGGTGTTCAATGGCGATCCGTGGCCTTACGGAGTCGAGCCGAACCGGCGGACGCTGGAAGCGCTCATCCAGTATCAGCAGGATTTGGGTTTGATCGACAAACCGGTCAAAGTCGACGATCTGTTCGTGCCGACTTACGGCTGATTTGGTTGCGACAGTGACAAACATTTTCAGGATGGATACGCCGACATGAGCCAGCTTGATGACCTGTTACGCGATCTCGTCGTTGCCAACCGTATTCTCTCCAACGAAGATATCGTCGACGCTTACGGCCATATCAGCGTGCGGCATCCCGATAATCCCAAGCGCTTCTTCATGTCGCGCTCCCTGGCGCCGGAATTGGTCCAGCACCACGATCTGATCGAGTTCGACCAGGAGGGCGAGCCCGTCAAGGACAAGCGCCAGCCCTATCTCGAGCGGTTCATCCATGCCGCGATTTTCGAGGCGCGCCCGGACGTCACCGCCGTCGTTCATGCTCATGCCGAGGACACGCTGCCATTCGGCCTGATCAAGACGCCGCTGCAGCCGGTGATTTATTCCGGCAGCTTCATCGGCGGCAAAGTGCCGGTGTGGGATATCCGCAAGAAATTCGGCGACACCAATTTGCTTGTTACCAACATGGCGCAGGGCCGCGATCTCGCAAAATGCATGGGCAAGGGCAGCGTCGCGCTGATGCGCGGCCACGGCTTTGCCTCCGCGGCGCGTTCGATCATCGAGGTGGTGCGGCTTTCGGTTTACTTGCCGCGCAACGCGCGGGTTCAGATGGCGGCCATGCAAGTGGGCAAGCCGATCCCGCTCTCCAGAGGCGAAATGGCGGCGCGCGCCGCCGGCTATAAGCCGCATTCGCCCGAAACCTGGCGCGCGTGGGAATACTGGGCCAACCGCGCCGGCTGCGGCGACATGATCGGCGAGCCGCATGCGCACGCGCCGAAACATGATCATTAGCGTGGACGGTGATTTATTACCTTTAGCGCGGCTTATTATCGTCCCCTTTCCGTCATTCGCCCTTCGTGGAAACGTGCCGAAACTTCGCCTGGGTAACTCGGTGTGGTCAAATTTGGCCACACTTGCCTGAGACTCTTTGGCCAAAACCGGCGAAGATGGGGTACCGTGCCCCGATGGAGGCGAAAATGGGTTTGATGGATGTTCTCAACGGAATGCAGCAAGGCCCGCGCGGACCGCGCGCTCCCTCAACTGGCAGCTCCGGCGGCGGCATGTCGCCGATGATGATGGCCATGCTCGGCCTGCTTGCCTACAAAGCGTTGAAAAGTTTCACCAGTGGGCCGAGCACCGCGCCCGCCGGTCAGACGCCTGCCGCTCCAAGCGCAGGCGGCGGATTGGGTGGCGGACTCGGTGGGCTGGCCAGCGGTCTCGGCGATATTCTCAAAGGCAGTGGATTGGGTGGCGGCCAGAGCGGCGGCGCGCTCGGTGGCGGACTTGGCGGGCTTGGCGGATTGCTGGCAGGCGGCGCCGCGGGAAGTGTTCTTTCCGGCGGGCTGAACGATCTGCTCAAGCAATTGCAGCAGTCGGGGCAGGGCGAAGCCGCGCAATCCTGGGTCGGCAAAGGTCAGAACCAGGAAATCTCGTCCGACGATCTGGCGAAGGCGCTCGGCGGCGATCAGATCAATACCCTGATGTCACACACTGGATTGTCGCGACAGGATTTGCTAGCCGGGTTGAGCCAGCATTTGCCGGAAGTCGTCGATCAACTGACGCCGGACGGACGGATGCCGACGGAACAGGAATTGTCGCGCTCGCTTTAGAGTAAGATCGCGAAAGTGGTAGCCGGTTTCGGAAGGGATCATGCTTGAATGAGAACCTGGACCTGATTCGATTCAATCGAATTGGATCGGGGTCTAGGCGGTTGCCCGAGGTTTCAATTGTTTTGAGTGTGAGGAAACACCTTAGGAGCTCAACTATGACCATTAGATATCTGACTCTTTGTGCAGGTGCGGTCGTTGCCGCCATCGCTTTACAGGGCACCTCCGCACAGGCGCTGACGATGACGGAGTGCAGCGCCAAGTACAAAGCCGCCAAAACCGACGGCTCGCTCAACGGCATGAAGTGGAACGACTTCCGCAAGGCTCAGTGCGGCGGCTCCGATGCCGCTGCTCCGGCGGCGGCCCCGGCATCGTCCACCGCCTCGGCGCCAGCCGCAGCACCGGCTCCCGCGCCCTCCGCTGCGCCGGTTTCGGTCGGCAATGCGGTGTTCCCGAGCGCCGTCAGTTCCAAATATTCCAGCGATTCGGCCGGCAAAGGACGCATGCTGACCTGCCTTGATCAGTATCGTGCCAACAAGGCGGGCAACGGCAATGGCGGGCTCAAGTGGATCCAGAAGGGCGGCGGCTACTACAGCGAATGCAATAAGCGCCTCAAAGGCGCGTAAGCACCCCTGAACGGCTCGACACGGCGTATCACCAACGACCGCAAGAGGATCGAAGAATGAAACGCGTCATTAGCGCAGCCTTGTTGTCCCTCGTCATCGGCGCCGGTCCCGCTTTTGCCCAGACGTCGACACCTGCTCCGGCAGCCGCGCCGGCAGTGGCGGCGCCTGCGGCGACCGACAAGAAGGCCATCTCGAAATCCTGCTCCGATCAGGCCAACGCCAAAGGCCTGCACGGCAAGGCACGGAAGAAATTCCGCTCCGATTGCAAGCACAACGGCGGCAAGGCGTCGTAACGCTTCTGCCGTTAGAGCATGATCCGGAAAAGTGGAAACCTGTTTTCCGACAAGATCATGCTCCACTAAGAAGTGGAAATGAAAGAGCCGGCATCCGTGCCGGCTCTTTTTATTTATGACGTCGGGTCGACCGGCCGCTTATTGCAGCACGAGCTCGGTCACTTCGCCGTTCTTGGCGCGGCCTTGCGCATAGTATTGGCCGATATTGCGCATCAGTGCCGCGTCGGACACCGAGTAGATCACTGCGTCGGTCTTGCCGGTATTGATGTGGCGCCGCCACAGGAAGTTCGGCACCACGAAAAGGTCGTTGTGGCCCCACTCGAAGCGCTTGCCGCCGACCTCGGTCGCACCGGTGCCTTCGATCGCGACGTAATAGGTGCCCGCGGTTTCACGCTTGAATTCGGTCTCTTCACCGGGCCGCAAAAGCTGCGCCGAATAATTCAGCGTCTTGAACACCGGCTCTCCGGTCACCGGATTGACGAAATCAACCTTGATGCCTTCGTAAGCGTCGCCCTTTTCCTTGCGCAGGCTGTGCAGCATTTCGAGTACGTCGGAGCCGCGATAGTGGAACAGCGGCGCAGGCGAGTGGCCGACGCCGCGTTGGTGGTTCACGAACACCGGCTTGATGCCGCCGTGGCTATAGAGATGCCGCGAATAGCCTTCGGTGACGGTGATCGCTTGAACATTGGTATTGCGCTGCGCACCCGGCATATTGTGATCGACCCAGGCGGCGTCGAGGAATTCCATCAGCGGCCAATCGAGCGTGTCGATCCACACCACCGGCTCGCCGGAATCATTGCCGTGGTCGTGCCAGGTGCCGTTCGGGGTGAGAATGAGATCGCCGCGATTGGCGGTGACGCGCTCGCCTTCGATGACGGTGTAGCCGCCTTTGTTGGAGAGGATGGTGCGGCTCGCATTCGGCGAATGCAGATGCACCGGAGCGACGTCGCCCGGATTATAGACCGAGATGGCGCAGCGGATCGTATTGGTGACCTGCAAGCGGCCGTTCAGTCCGGGATTGAGCAAGAGAATGCTCTGCCGGTCGGCGAATTCGATCGGGGAGATGTCGGCCTTGCTGGCGATCTCGGAGATTTGCTTGAGGTAGCCGCTATATTCGTTCCACTTCCACATATGCGGAAGGGTCTTCATCTGGTTGACGGCGACGCGGCCGGTGGCAAGCTGGCCCGAGCCTTCGCCGGAGGTCTCGCTGAACCATGGCCGTTGCGCCGGCGCATTGGCCTGCGTGCGCACCCAGACATGGTGCTTGCCGGCGTCGGTGTTGATGGCCTCCATCAACTCGCGCGCTTTGTTCGAGAGCCCGCCGGGAGCCGGCGCCTTCATCGTCACCGTGGCCATGACGTCATCTCCTTGCTGTGGGTCGCGTCCCTATCTGCGAATGACCTTCAGATAAAAGTCCTCAAATCCGGGCTTTTACCTGGGGCTTCTTGGCCTCACCTATAGTGGCTCCGCAAATTCTTTGCAAAGCCGCGAGGACAGCACGGCGCGATGCGTGCCCCGCCGAAATGCATAGCGGTGAGCGCCGTTAACCGGCGGTCAGGAAATCGCGAATGGCGCGGCTGAATTCCGCCGGCCGGTCCATGTTCGAGATGTGGCCGGCGCCGGGCAGCTCGACAAAATGCGAGCCAGGCAGCTTCTCGTTAAGCTTGCGCATGGCGGTTGGCGTGGCGCCGTCTTTCTCGCCGACCACGAACAGGACGGGGCGCTTCACCGCCGCAACGGCCGACGCATAATCGTGGGCGGCAAGAGCGGCGGCGCAGCCGATGAAACCGTTCACCGGCGTGTCGCGGATCATGCCGCGCACCTTATCGAGATGCGGCGGGTTCTTGGCCACCGTCTCCGCCGGAAACCAGCGCGAGATCGTCGGCTCGACCAACGCCGCCATGCCTTTTTCCTTGGCGACGACGATGCGCTCTTCCCATTGCTGGCTGCTCTGCGGCGTCGACTGGCAGGGCGAGTCGCAGACAATGATGCGGTCGAATCGGTCGGGATGCCTTTCGGCAAGGCCGAACGCGGTCGCGCCACCCATGGAGAGGCCGGCGAAATGCGCCCTCTTGATCGAGAGCGCATCGAGCAAACCCAGCGCATCGGCAAGGAGCGTGTCGAACGGATAACGCCCGCCCGGCACTTCGGTCGCGCCGTGGCCGCGCTGGTCGTAGCGCAGCACCCGGAACTTGTCCTTCAGCGCCGCCGCCTGTTCGTCCCACATCGCGGTCGTGGTCGCGAGCGAGTTCGAGAACACCAGGCAGGGCGCATTGTCCGGCCCGTCGATCTGATAATTGATGGTGATGCCGTTGGCTTTGGTTTTCATGTCAGGTCCTGGCGTTTGATTTATTGCGGCAGAAAATCTTCCAAGAGCGCGAGCAGCGATTGCGGCGCCTGCGCCGGCATGAAGTGGCCGGCGTCGTCGAGCAGTTCGAATCTGGCGCCGGGAATCTTTTTGGCAAGCTCGGCGGTGCCGGCATGCGGCCGTACCGTATCGTGGCGGCCGGCAATGACCATGACCGGGCAACGGATCTGCGGCAGCATGTGCAGCATATTGGTGCGCGCCAGAGCGCGAAAGCCGAGGCCGAAACCGACCGGATCGTTGGCGAGATAACGCCCGAGATAAGCCTCATAGGCCGCGCGCCCGCCGAGTGTCGGCGGGTAGGAGATCGCAAGTGTCGTCGGCAGCGAGGCGCGCATGCCTTCGCGCATGGCAAACGCGGCGCGCTCGTCGAGTGCTGCAGCACGGCTTGCATCGACGCCGGGCGCCGGATTGCACAAAACCAGCGCGCCGACCTGATCGGGATGCCGTTCCAGAAAGCGCAGCGCCTGGGTTGCGGCGGCGGCGACGGTGACGAAGTGATAAGGCGGCGTAAGGCCCAAGCCTTTCGCAAGCTCCTCGAAATCGTCGACCAGCATGTCGTTGGTGAAATCCTGCCGCATCTTTTCCGACAGGCCGGCGCCGCGCTGGTCGTAGCGCAACACGCGAAAGCGCGTCGCCAGTTGTGGTACGACCGCGTCCCACGAATGCAGCGTGCCGCCGAGCTCGTGCAGCAGCACGACCGAGCGTCCGCTCGCGCCGGCAAGCTCATAGTTCAGGCTCACCCCATTGGCGTCGATAAACGGCACGGTGTCTCCTTCACAAGCCGAACAGATGGTCGAGCGAATAAAGCCCACCGCCGTGAACCAGGACGGCGAAGGTGGCGATCGTCCACATCAGCGTATATTCGAGGCCAAGCTGATTCCAAAAATATTTGCCGACATGCCAGCGCTCGACATTGGCGACAGTGAGGAAAACAAGAACCACGGCCGCGACCGGGCGCGTGAACAGGCCAAGCGCCAGAAGCGGCCCGCCGATAAGCTGTGTGATCGAGATCGCCGGCGCCCAGAATTTTCCCGGGCGATAGCCGCCGGCGTCGAGCTGCTTCGCCAGTTCCGGAATGCTCAACGCGCGCACGCCGGTATTGGCAAAGAAGCCGAATGTGTTGCGCAGCCCGTGCGGCACGAGCGCGAGGCCGACCGCGACGCGCAGCAGCGCGTCGGCGAATGGCAACAGCGTCTGGAACAGGTGAGCCAATTGCGAGTTCAATGCGCCATCAGCACCGGCAGTTTCGCGTTGGCGAGAATATAGCGCGTCGTGCCGCCAAAGATCATCTGGCGCAGGCGGCTCTGCGTATAGGCGCCCTTGATGATGAGGTCGCAGCCGAGTTCGTCGGCCTTCGATAAAAGCACTTCGCCGGCGCTGCGCTTGCCGGGCTTGAGCGTGATCGTCTCCGAGGCAATGCCGTTCATCTTCAGCGAACGCGCCATCTGCTCGCCGTTCGGTCCGGCGACGGTCGCACCTTCGACGGTGCAGATGGTGAGGCGTTCCGCCGTGCGCAGGATCGGCATCGCGTCCGCCATGGTGCGGGCCTGTTCGGTGCTGCCGTTCCAGGCCACGAGAATGTTGGCGCCGAGCGACTTGGGCGAAACGGGTGGGGCGATCAGCACCGGCCGGCCGCTCTCGAACAAAGCGGATTCCAGCGTGATCATGGACGGGCTCTGCCATTCGTCGCCCGGCCGCGCCAGCACGATGGCGTCGAACACCCGGCCGTAGCTGCCGACGAAATCGTGGCCGCTCGGCGCGTCCTTGAGCCAGGACCAGGACAGCGAAGCCGCCCCGTCGCCGCTGCGCTCGGCGACTTGATGGTTCTGCATGAACGAGCGAAACATATCTTCCGCCTGCCGCACCATTTCGGCGTCGTTTTCCTTCACCGCGACCATGGTGAGCCCGCTATCGGGGTCCATGGCAACCAGATCGGCGACCGCTGGCCGCAACGAAAAGCCCTCGATGAAACTGTCGAACTTGCGCGCCAAGAGCAGCGCCGTATCGAGCGCCGACGTCATGGCGGAGCCGTTTTCGGTCGGAACGAGAATAGTCTTCATGCGTGCGCCCCACATGATCGCGGCAGATCGGACAGCTGTTCCCGGCCGCATACTGCCGCGCCCCGCTGGGCCGGACAAGCTCCCGCACCACTTGAATTTTTGGCAATCGGGCGTTGCGCCTTTGTGTTGCGCCGCAAATTGGCGTTTCGGCGCCGCCGATCGCCGCTACGGGTGGGCGGGAGAAACGGCACCGCTACCGCCTTCGGCGCTAAAATCCGCCAGCACCGTCGCCAGCGCGTCCGGTTCCACCTTGACCGTCCCGGTGAAAGGCCGGTCGACCGCGATGATGATCAACAGTTCCGAAAAGATGAGGAGCGCGAGAAGGCCGGTCATCATGGTTTGTGCCCGCAGATTTTGCGTGCCGAAGAATAAAGTGAAAACCACGGTGACGATGGCGCCGCCGAACAGGACGAGCCATAGAATCTCCGGCACGGCGCCTCCGGCGGCGACCAGCCTGGCCCGGCGCGCCTGCGTCATCTGGTCGAGCTGATACATGATTTCCGACACCACCGGGTTGCCGCCCCGTTCGGTCGCGGTGAATGTCAGCAGCGTCGCGTAGATGTCGTTAAGCGCCTGGCGCGAAGTTCGGCTGCCGGCCATCTGTCCATGCTCCATAACCGGCCAGTCGTCGGCGATGGCAGTTCGCAGATAGTTCGTGACCGCGCCGCGGAGGTCCGCCCCGGCTTTGTCGCCGAGCCCTGGCGACAGGCGATAGATGGTCACGGCGGCGCCGGCTTCCTGGACGACATCGGTCTCGGCGGCGCTCAATTTTTCCCACACGACGATGATGGCGAAGCCCAGCAGGACGGCGTAGAGCACGCCCACGGTTGCAAATTTAAATCCGGCGATCTCGTTGTGCGACGTCAGCTTCTCGAGAGTGACATACCGGCGTACCATGCTGGGCCCGCACATCGACAGCGCGGTGCCCAGCCCGACAATGATCGCCCCCGAGAGCCAAAGCGAGTGGCTGGTAAGGAAGAAGATCATATTCGCTCGCTCCTCGACGCGCTACCGGTGCGCTACAGCGGTTCGGCGGGTTGAATCGTCTGATAAACTGTACCCGATTCGCAGCGCAAGCAATTGCGCACGATTGATGGAAACGCTCGCCATGCGCAACTACGGCATCCGCCAAATGAGATCCGTGGTCCGCGTTCTTCTCATTTGTCTCGACTGCGGACACGAGAACTCCGAATTCGCCGACCCGCTTCGTGGCACCCGCGCCTATGCCTGCAATGGCGAGGACTGCGGCTATATTTTTGAACTTTCGGATTCGCGCCGGAGCGGCGGAACGGGTTTTGCCGAAGCCTGCAAGCGGTTCTATTCCGCATTCTATGCCATGCGCGGTGAGGGTGTGCGTTAGCACGCGAAACCGTCGGCCTCGCGCTTGATCGCCGAAAATCGCCACGGCGGAATTCAACGCACCGCCCGCGCCACTTCCTTTACTAGTGCAATCGGATCGGTGAAGGCGGCGACGCCCAAGGCGCGCAGCTTTGCGATGGCCTCGTCGGCACTCATGTTGCGGGTCGCGGCATGGCCGGCGGCAAGGCCGACGAACAGCGGCTTCGGCAAAGGCTCGGCAGCGATCCAGCTGACCAGCGCCTCGACGCGTTCGGCGAGTGAGCGCGAGGCGATCACGGTCTGGAAAACGATGGCCTTGATGTTGGGCCGCCTGGCAAGCGCGCGCGCGATTTGCAGCCGCTCGGTCATGGTTTCGTCGGGCGCCCCGCGCAAATTGTCCATGAAGCTTGCAGCGCGAAGGCCGTGATCGGCCAACAGGTCCATCATCATCATGGCCAGGCCGGCGCCCGAGGTGACCAGAACGACATCGCCGGATGTCTCGACCAGCTGGAAGCCGAGATCGCGCGCCGACCGTTCGAGCGGCGTCATGGCACGTTCGGCGAGTGCCCGGCTGATCGGAAATTCTTGCGGGTCGTGGCGGAAATCCGCGCTGTCGTCGCGGATGATTTTTGCATCGCAGGCGATAAGTCCGCCATCGTCCGTGAGCGCCAGCGGGTTGATCTCCAACAGCGTCAAATCCTCGTGGCGCGCGATGTCCGGCAGCCGTGCGGCGTAGCGCGCGAGCCCCGCCGCAAGGTCGGGCGGAAGCAGGCTTGCGATCGCCGCATAGATTGCCTCGGGCGTTATCGGCGCCGAATTTTCGACCGGGATGCGCAGGAGCTTTGCCGACTGCTCGACGTTCTCGCCGCCTTGCGGCGCGATCAGGATTTCCAGCCGCTGCCGCGTGCCGTCGATACGGACGGCGACGAAAATCTCGCGTGCGATCGGCACCGCTTCCTCAAGGAGCAGCGGGGTATCGGCGTCTTCGAGATTGGCGAGGATCAGCCGCCGGGCGTTGCGGATGTCTCCGGCCTTCGCGAAATGGCGCACCAGGCCGCGCTTGCCGCGCCCGCCTTCGAGAATCTGCGCTTTGAGGAGGAAGCCCGGCCAACTTGCGGCACTTTGCGGTACATCGTCTCCGGGAGCGACGAGGAGGCTTCGCGGCACGGCAAGGCCGTGGCGGCGCAGCAGGGCTTTTCCCTCTACCTCGGCAAGACGCATAGTCTAGACTTCCAACTGAGCTTCCGTCGGGGACTTTATCGCATGTCAGAGGATTTGCTCGCGGCTCGATTGCGCCTGCCGTTCCTCGATGCCGAGCCCTGGCGAGTGGCGGTGATCAGCCCGACCGGGCGTTATGCGCGCAATCAAGTTGCCGGCATGCGGGAGGCCGGAACGCCGCTGGTCGGCGGTGTCGCGCTCGGCCGCGGCGGCACGGCCATGGATGGATTGCCGCTCTACGACCGCATCGGCGATTTGCCGCAGCAGTCGAACATCGCGCTCGTCTACACGCCGGCAGCAGGCGTGCGCGACGCGATCGTGGAATGTGCCACGGCCCGGATTCCCACCATTATGGCGGCGGCCGAATATGTGCCGGTGCACGACGCGCTCGCCGCGGCGGCCTTTGCGCGTGCGGCCGGAAGCTGGCTTCTCGGGCCGAATACGCTTGGTCTGTTCGTGCCGGGGCGCGGCTTGCTCGGCTCCATCGCGCCGAGTTTTTGCCGGGAAGGCCGGCTTGCCGTCATCGTGCGCAGCGGCACGGTGGCGCTCGCTCTGGCGCGGCAATTGACGCTTGCCGGCATCGGCCAACGCATCGTCGTCCATGTCGGCGGCGACAGCGTGATTGGACGCAACCCGCACGAATATTTGCAAGCGCTCGACGGCGACGCGGCGACGGCGGCGGTGCTTTATTGCGGCGAGATCGGCGGCGACAAGGAATATGCCCTTGCCGAGGCCGCGCGCAGCTTTGCCAAGCCGATCATCGCGATGGTCGTCGGCCGCCATGCGCCGGAGCAGAAGCAGATGGGACATGCCGGCGCGCTGATCGGCAGCGCGCGCGAGGCTGCACAAGCGAAACTCGATGCGCTGGCCGCCGCCGGCTGCCTGATCGCGACAGGTCTCGAGGAGGCGGTGGCGATGGCCGCGAAGTTCGCCTAAACGCGCGACATTTCGAAAATATTGTCGACGACGGTGTAATCGCCGCGATAGCCGAGGCGCCCGATGGCGCGCAGGCGAGACATGTCGACCATGCCGTCAACGATCACGGCGTCGTCGATATGCACATTGACAACCTCGCCGATCAGCATTTCGTAGTTGTGCTTCTTGCCGTTGCTGCTGACGAGCTGCACGGTCTGCGAAAAGACGCATTCGAGCGCGATCGGCGAGCGCGCAACGCGCGGCGGCTTGACCTTGCGCGACGGCGCCATGGCGAGTTTGGCCACATCCGGCTCGCTTACATCGGCAGGATAATTGCCGCCGCTGATGTTCATTTCGTTGCGCAGATCGTAAGTCGCGAGATTGAACACGAATTCGCTGCCGCTTTCGGCGTGAAGCTGCGAGTGCTTGCGTGAATTTGAGGAAAACATCACGAAAGGCGGATGGCTCGCGATCATGTTGAAGAAGCTGTAGGGCGCCAGATTGACCACGCCCACTGGGCTGATGGTCGTGATCCAGCCGATCGGGCGCGGCACGACGAGGCTTGTCGTCGGGTCATGCGCGAGATTGTGCGGCTCGCTTCGCGGGTCGTAATCCATCCGAAATTTCCAATTGCTCGACGGTGGGAGGGGAGAAGGACGAGAGCCCAGGAGGTCGCTCGACCGTAACGCCGTGAAATGCTAGCGTTTTGGTCGGCAAAGCGCCATTCGCCGGCCGCTTTCCGCAAAGCCAAAGCCAGCGCCGGGCATTTCATGAAATTGCATTGGTCGCCGCGCTCGCCCTTTGTGCGCAAGGTCATGATCGTCGCGCATGAGCGCGGCATTGTCGACCGCCTCACCTGCGTGCGGACGATCGCAGCGACCGCCAAGCCGCATGCCGAACTCATGAAGGACAATCCGCTGTCGAAAATTCCGACGCTAGTGCTCGACGACGGCACCGTGCTCTACGATTCGCGGGTGATCTGCGAATATCTCGACGCGCTCGACGGCGCGCCGAAACTGTTTCCGCGCCCCGGCAAGGCGCGCATGACCGCGCTCCGCCGCCAGGCGCTCGGCGACGGCTTTTTGGACATGATGGTCCTCCTGCGCGACGAGCGCATGCGGGCGCAGCCTTCCGATCTTCACATGGCGAGCACGGCGGTGCGCAAAAAGGCCATTCTGGACAGTCTGGAGCGCGAGGCGGAATCGCTGACCAGGACGTCCTTCGGCATTGGCCATGTCGCGATCGGCTGCGCGCTGTCTTACCTGGATTTTCGCTTCGCCGGCGAGGATTGGCGCAAGGGCCATTTGCGTATCGCCAATTGGCATGCGGCGTTCTCAGCTCGGCCGTCGGTGCGCGCGACGCAGCCGTTGGACGATTCCTGATTTGTTTGATGATTATTTGCTCAAAAGAATGGCGTGCTCACAGTCCGGGCAAGTTCCAACAAATTTTTGTATAACATTTCAGCCATGCATAATTGCACTTGCAACTAGTACTGGCGCTGCCTATCTCGCGATCATCATGCTGGATGCCGATTATTGCATGGACAAAGCCGAACAATGCTTTCGTCTTGCCCGCCTCGCCAAATCACCGAGCTTTGCCCGCACCGAGATTGTCAGCAATCTCGAAACGATGGGTAATGAGCTCATGGCGAAAGCGGTGGAAATAGAGACCACCCGGCAAAGGGGCCACCGCAAAACCTGATTGATCGAGTTTGCGATGCGCGTAGAAGCGCAGCAGACAATCAAATAAATCGCCTCAAATAACCATCCTCAACGACTGTTCCCAAGAGCTACCCCATCGTCGGGTCGAGCACGATCTTGCCCTGGCCCTCATTGTTTTCGACCATGCGATGCGCTTCGGCGGCGCGCGACAGCGGCAGCACGCATTCGATCTGCGGAATGACTTTGCCGAGCGCTGCGGCAGCGAGGCAGTCCGGCAGGTCGGATAGCGTGTAACCCGGACGCCCCCGGATCGTGATCTGCTTGTGGTAGAGATGTGAAAAATCGATCGTGACATTCGGCCCGGCATGCGCGCCGGCGGTGACGAGCCGCCCGTTCATGCCGATGGCGTGAAACGCCGTCGGCAGCACAGCTGGGTTGGCAATGTTGTCATAGAGTACGTCGACGCCCTTGCCGCCGGTGATTTTCATGATCTCATCGCGCAGATTGTGCGTGTTGTAATTGATGCCGTGGTCGGCGCCGAGCTTCTTGCCGAGCGCGACGCGGTTGTCCGAGCCAGCCGTCGCGATCACCCGTGCGCCGATCACGTTCTTGGCGATCTGGATGCCGATGCTGCCGAGATTGCCGCCCGCACCCATTATCAGCACGGTTTCGCCGGCTTTCAGTGCGGCGACGTGGAAGAGCAGATTCCACGCTGTCGGCACGTGGCGCAAGACAACGGCGGCGCGGTGAAAGTCGATCCTGTCGGGGAGGGCGACGGCGGCGCAGGCCGGCACGGTCACCCGTTCGGCGAAACCGCCGGGCCGTTTGATGCCCATCATGCCCTTTGGTCCGGCATAGCCGCTGCCGTCTTCGGCGCAGACTTCGAGCGGCATGATGCCGGCCGCGGCGACCCGGTCGCCGACCTGCCAGTTGCTCACGCCTGGTCCCACCGCATCGATCACGCCGGCGCTGTCGACGCCGGGAATGAGCGGCAAGACCGGATTGCGGAAGGTCTCCCTGCCGGCGCGCAGGCTCACATCGAGCACGCGATTGACGGTCGCGGCATGCACTTTGATGCGGATTTCGCCGGCCCGCGGCACGGGATCGGGAACGTCCTCGTAGCGCAGAACGTCGGGCGGGCCGTATTCATGGATGACGATGGCTTTCATTTCTAGAACTTCATGTTGAAGGCGGCGGGAGCTCCGGTATGGGGAAGGAGACGTCGGAGTAATTGTACGGTTTAACGCGCCTATCTAAGGTGCGCGCGCACTCAGGTCCAGCGCCGAAGGTTCAGCGCCCAAGGTTCAGCGCCCAAGGTTCAGTACCTATGGAACATGCCGACAAGTTCGCCATCGCCGAGCTGATCAATGCCTGGGGCCTCTATCGCGACCAGGGCAAATGGAAAGAGCTCCGCTCAACCTTTACCCATGACGGGCACATTTCGGTATCCTGGTTTCGCGGGCCGTTCGAGCAATTCGTCGAGCGTTGCCGGGCGAGCCACGGCGCCGGCCACACCTGGTCGCGGCATCATTTGTCGGCGCCGGTCATCAAGGTCGACAAGAATCGGGCTGTTGCCGAAACGAGTGTCATCATCCGCGTCCGGCAGAAATTCGGCGGCGTCGAGGTCGATCTGACCTCGTGCTCGCGCTTCCTCGACCGGGTGGAGCGCCATGACGGCGACGGTGGCAGCGGGGGCTCTTGGCTGATCGCCGAGCGCGCCGCGATCTATGAGCGCGACCGGCTCGACCCGGTCGAGCCGTCGTCCGAGTTCGATGCCCTGTTCAAGGCGGCCGAGACTTCGCATTATCCCGAGCAATACCGCTATATGGCGTTTCGCATAGCGCATGCCGAGGGCAGGGCGTTGGCTTCAGTCGTCTATCGCGACGGCTGGCGCGGAAACGGCCGATCTCTATGCACGGTTTTCCGCCTGGCTCGCCGGCGGCGCGGCTTGACGCAGGCCTACGCGCCGGGTTAGCCGCGACGGACGCGTTTGGAGCCTTTCATGGCGGTCTATACCGATGTCGTGGCGGAGGATCTCGGCCGCTTCCTTGCCGCCTACGATGTCGGCGAGCTGCTGTCGTATAAAGGCATTGCCGAAGGGGTCGAGAACTCGAACTTTCTCGTTCATACCGCCCGCGGCCATTACATTCTTACGCTCTACGAGCGGCGCGTCGCCGAAGGCGATTTGCCGTTCTTCCTCGGCCTGATGGAGCACCTAGCGGCGCGCGGCATCACCTGCCCGCAGCCGGTGAAGAACAACGACGGCAAGATTTTGGGCCGGCTCGCCGGCAAGCCGGCCGCCATCGTCACCTTTCTCGATGGCATGTGGATACGCCGGCCGAGCGCACAGCATTGCGCGGCGCTGGGCGAGGCGCTGGCGGGGCTGCATCTTGCCGGCGCCGATTTGCCGATGCGCCGCGACAATGCGCTTTCGGTCGCCGGCTGGCGGCAGCTTTATGAGAACTGCCGCGAGCGGGCGCACAACGTCGAGCGCAATCTCGAAACACTGGTCGCTGCCGAGCTTGAAGTGCTGGAGCGCGAGTGGCCGCGCGGCCTGCCGCAAGGCGTCATCCACGCCGATCTGTTTCCCGACAATGTTTTCTTTCTCGCCGACCGGCTGTCTGGCCTGATCGATTTCTACTTCGCCTGCACCGATACGCTGGTCTACGACGTGGCTATCTGTCTGAATGCCTGGTGCTTCGAGCCGGACCATTCCTATAACGTCACCAAGGGCCGGGCGCTCTTGGCGAGTTACGCCAAAGCGCGCCCGTTGTCGCACGTGGAATGGGACATGCTGCCGCTGCTGGCGCGTGGCGCATCGGTGCGCTTTCTGCTGACGCGGCTGGTCGACTGGCTCGACGTTCCGGCTGGCGCCTTGGTGAAGCCGAAAGATCCGCGCGAATACGCGCGCAAGCTTCGCTTCCACCAAAAAATCAAAAGTTTTCGCGACTACGGAGTGGGCGAGCCGTGAGCGACGAACCGACGCTGCCGCATGTCACTATTCACACCGACGGCGCCTGTTCCGGCAATCCGGGTCCCGGCGGCTGGGGCGCGATCCTCAGCTTCGGCGACGATGAGAAAGAGCTCAAAGGCGGCGAGGTGGACACCACCAATAACCGCATGGAGCTGATGGCGGCGATCTCCGCGCTCGAAGCGCTCAAGCGGCCGTGCCGTGTCGACCTGCACACCGACAGTCAGTATTTGCGCAACGGCATCATGTCGTGGATCGGCAATTGGAAGCGTAACGGCTGGCGTACCTCCGACAAGAAGCCGGTGAAGAATGTCGATCTCTGGCAGCGCCTCGATGCCGCGCTTGGCGCGCACCAGATCCGCTGGCATTGGGTGAAGGGCCATGCCGGTCACGACATGAACGAACGTGCCGACGAACTCGCGCGTGCGGCGATTGCCGAGATTCGTGCCGCGGGAAAAGTGGCGAAGTCCTAGTTGCCAGTCCGGGTTCGCGGGCTTTCGCCCGCGCCCCGGATTGAGGCAATCAAAGACCTTTCAGCAAATTATCCGCGCCGGAAATGTCGGCTTTGCCCGGCAAGTCCTCGATGTTCAGCGTCTTCACCACGCCATCCTCGACGACCATGGCGTAACGCTGCGAGCGCACGCCAAGCCCGCGTTCGGTCAGGTCCGCGGTGAGGCCGAGCGCCTTCGCCCAATTGCCGCTGCCGTCGGCGAGAAATTCGATGGCGTCGCCGCCGGTTGCCTTCTTCCAGGCGTCCATCACGAATACGTCGTTGACGCCGGTCACCGCGATCGTACTGATGCCCTTGGCCTTGATCGCTGCCGCGTTCTTCACGAAGCCCGGCAGGTGGTTCTTGTGGCAGGTCGGCGTGAAGGCGCCGGGCACGGCGAACAACACCACCTTCTTGCCCTTGAACAAATCGTCCGTCGTCATCGGCTTCGGCCCATCGGCCGTCATCACCGTGAAGGAGCCGCTGGGTACGCGGTCGCCGACCTTGATAGTCATGATCTCAATCCTCTCGCGTTTCTCGGTATAAAAATGACGCCACCCGGGCGGCGGCGGCCATAACCTAGAGCATGATCCCGAAAAGTGGAAACCGGTTTTCGGCAAAGATAGCGCTCATGCAACATCGAATTACGCGCGAATTAGAGCATGATCCCGAAAGTGGAAGCCGGTTTTCGGAAAAGATCATGCTCAAATGAGAAATCCAGACCTTGATCCTGTTCAGTCGAATTGGATCAAGGTCTAGTCGAGACGGGCCGGAACCTCGATGGCATCTTCGCTGGACACGGCAGTGAATGTCAGCGTCGCGCCCTGGGCATGGGCGTCAGGCGGCAGTCCGTCGAGCTCGAAGGTGAATTGCCGCGTCGGTCCATTGCCGTCATGCGCGGCGCCCTTGAGCTCCGGCAGCGGCAGCGACCAATCCGGCGTCGGTCCTTCGACAAACAGATCGATCGGCGCGCCCGGGGGCGCGGCAACTTCAACGATGACGCGATCATGATCGTCGCCCGGTTCGCGATGCACTGAGAGAATGGCGAGGCTTTTGCCGTCGCTGCCCTTCGCTCCCTTGGCGTCGCTGCCTTCGCCGAGCGCGACGCGCCGTGGCACGCGGATCTCCGCCTTTTCGATCGCGGTTTCTTCGGCGCCGTCGCCGTTGAGCGCCAATGTCAGCTCGGATTCCACCGGCACGCACATATTCTTGCAAATGTCGTAGCCAAGTTTGAGCTGCAGCGACGATTGCTTTGCGGCGTTTTGTGGCGTGATCCGCAATGGCAGGATGACGTGGTCCAGATAACCGATCGAATTGCCGCCGGCGCCATCGGGAAACCGTTCCGGCGCCGGCCACAATACGGTGACGGATTTGACGTTGTCCGATCCTGAGAAATCGAGTTTCGGCGGCACGCCGGAATCGCCGGGATCGCGCCAATAGGTCCTCCAGCCTGGATCGAGCTTGATCTCCACGCCCGCGCGCAAAACCTTGGTGTCGGAGCCGGTGACCTGGGAGCCGGCAATGAGCCGCACGGCCGTGTGACTTTGCGCATCCCATTCGGACGCGTCCTGCGCCCACACCAGTCCGCCGACGGGAAGGCAGATCAGCGCCGCAGCAACAATTGTTGATTGAAGTCGTTTCGGCATTGGCGCTGTTTAGGTCGATCCGCGACCACGTGCCACTGACATGATTGTGACTATAACTTAACTTGACATAACGGCACTGGCTTACCGGCGCCGAAATTTGGGCACAGGAGTTGAGGCCATATCGTGAACTTTTTGTCGCGCGGTTCGTTTGCAAATGCGGATCGATGCGCTAACCTTTGCAATCATGAAGCTGCCGCGCGCCAAAACGCAGAAAAGACGGCGCCGAGGTTTTCTCGACGGCCAGATGCTGATCGCAATGCCGGCGATGCTCGATGACCGGTTTTCGCGTTCGGTGATTTATGTCTGCGCACATTCGTCCGAAGGCGCAATGGGCATTGTCGTCAACCATCCGGCGCCGAACATTAATTTCACCGACCTACTCGTCAAGCTCAATGTCATTCCGTCGGCCGACGTGATCCAGTTGCCGACGCGGGCCGGCGTCGTGAAGGTCATGCGTGGCGGCCCGGTCGAGACCGAGCGCGGCTTCGTGCTGCACAGCGCCGATTTCTTTATCGAGAATTCGACGCTGCCGATCGACGACGGCATCTGCCTCACCGCCACCATCGACATTCTCAAGGCGATCGCGCGTGGCGACGGGCCGGCCAGCGCGATCCTGGCATTGGGCTATGCCGGCTGGGCGCCCGGCCAGCTTGAGAACGAGATCCAAGGCAATGGCTGGCTGCATTGCGCCGCGGACTCCGAGCTTATTTTCGGCACCGATATCGGCGGCAAATACGAATTGGCGCTGAAGAAGATCGGGATCGATCTCGGCATGCTCTCGAACGAAGCCGGGCACGCGTAACAGCCGTAGGCCATCAGGAGTTAGGCATTCCGAACACCTTTGTCCTGATGCTCGATTCCTGATGCCTGTTTCCTGCCGGTTCCGGCTCGAGCAAAGCCCGCGCCTTCTCGGCCGTCATCGGTTCGCCAAAAACAAAACCTTGCGCGTATTCGCAGCCGAGCTGCGACAGTTCGACCGCGTCCGAATCCGATTCCGCGCCCTCGGCGACGACATCCATGCCGAGGTCGTGGGCGAGGGTGATGATCGAGCGCAGGATGACCGGCCGGGTGCCTTTCGATGTCGTTCGCACGAAGGACTGGTCGATCTTGATGGTGTCGAAGGGGAAGCGCTGCAGATAAGACAGCGACGAATAGCCGGTGCCGAAATCGTCAAGCGCAAGGCCGGCGCCGAGCTCGCGGATCCGGTGCAGCATTTGGGCGGCGTGTTCCGGATTTTCCATCACCACGGATTCGGTGATTTCGAGCTTGAGCGAGCCACGGGTCAACGGCGAGCGCGCCAGCACGGTGCGGATGTCCTGGATCAGATCGTGCCGCAGCAATTGGCGCGACGACACGTTGACGCTGGCGAATAGCGGCTCGCGCTGGCGCAGCGTGCGCTGCCAGGTCGAGAGCTGCCGCGCAGTGCGGTCGAGGACGAACAGTCCGAGCTCGACGATGAGGCCGGTCTCCTCGGCGATATTGATGAATTCGATCGGCGACATGCGGCCGAGCTTGGGATGATTCCAGCGCGCCAGCGCCTCGAAGCCGGCGATGGAACGGTCTTCGAGGCGAACGATCGGCTGATAGAAGATGATGATCTCGTCGCGCTCGAGCGCGCGCCGCAAATCGGATTCGATCGACAAGCGGTCGGCCTTGCGCGCGCGCATCGCCGCCTTGAAGACGTCGATGCGATCGCCGCCGCCGCGTTTAGCGTGATACATCGCAAGCTCGGCGTCCTTGAGCACTTCCTCGGCGCGTTGCGGCTCGGTGCTGTCGCCGAGCGCGAGCCCGATCGAGCCGGTCAGGAAGATTTCGCGATCGCGGAACGTGATAGGCGCGCGCAAAGTACGGCGCACGGTTTCGGAAAACGCGGTGATGCGGGCGGATTCCTTTTCCGAGAGCAGGATCAGTCCGAACTGATCGCCGGAGAGCCGGGCCAGCGTGTCCTGCGGCTTGATCAGCCGGCCGATCCGCCGCGCCAGCGTGAGCAGGATCGAGTCGCCGACCGCCATGCCGACGGAATCGTTGACCTGTTTGAAGCGATCGAGGTCGATGACCATGACTGTCGGTCGGATCGCCACGTCGGTCTTGGCGAAGCCGAGCACCGCTTCGAGCCGGTCGAGGAACAATTCGCGATTGGGCAGTCCGGTCAGATTGTCATGCACGGCGTCGTGCAGGAGCCGCTCCTCGGCGGTCTTGAACTCAGTGACGTCGGTCAGCGTGCCGACCAGACGGATCACCTCGCCGTCGGAGCCGACCACCGGCCGCGCCTTCAGCGCGAACCACAGATAATGCCCGTCGGCGGTACGCAGGCGGAAATCCTGCGCCACCCGCCCGCGCCGTTGTTCCAGTACGCTGTCGAGGGTGGCGCGGAAGCGGTCGCGGTCGAGCTGATGCAAGACGTCGAGCCAACTCGCCGCCGGTCCGTCGAGCGATCCGCGGCTCAGCCCCAGCGCCGTTTCAGTCTCGGGGCTGGTGAACACTTTGTCGGCGGCGACGTCCCAATCCCAGATCATGTCGCCGGCGCCGGTCAGCGCCAGCGCGCGGCGCTCGATATCAGAGACGATGCCGCCGGTCGCGCCGCCGGCAAAGGCATGCTGCATCACCGTGAAGCCGATCAGCATGACGATGAGGACGAGGCCGCCGAGCAAAGCCGGCCCGATAATGTCGTTGGTCACAAAGCCCAGCACGGTCATGGCGGCGGCGATCACCCAGACGACCAAGAGGAGCCAGGTCGGGATCAGCATCACGGCACGGTCAAAGTCGTGCGTCGCGAGATAGATCACCAGCGCGAAGCCGAGCACGGCGACGAAGAACAATGATATGCGCGCGATGCCCGACGCCACCGCCGGCGAGAACAGCGCGACCGCGACCAGCGCGCCAAGGAAGGCGAGCCAGCCGATGGTGATGTGAATGTAGCGCACGTGCCAGCGATTGAGATTGAGATAGGCGAACAGGAACACCAGAAGCGTGGCCGCCAGGATCGCTTCGCCCGAGGCGCGCCAGATGCGCTCGGCGCTCGACGACATGTCGAAGACTTTCGGCCAGAAGCCGAAATCGATGCCGATATAGACCAGCACGGCCCAGCCGAGGGCCGCCGCGGCCGGGAACATCACGCTGCCCTTGACCACGAACAGGATGGTCAAGAACAGCGCCAGTAGTCCGGCAATGCCGATGACGATGCCCTGGTAGAGCGTGAGCGAATTGACCTTGTCTTTATAGGCGTCGGGCTCCCACAGATAGATCTGCGGCAGGTTGTCGGTGCGCAGTTCCGCGACAAAAGTGATCACGGTACCGGGGTCGAGCGTGATGCGGAAAATATCGGCGTTGGGATTGTCCTGCCGGTCCGGCGGGTCGCCCGACGACGGCGTGATGGAGACGATGCGCGAGGTGCCAAGATCGGGCCAGATCAGGCCGGAGCCGACCATGCGGTAATGCGGCACGACGATGAGCCGGTCGATCTGCTCTTCGCCGTTATTGGCGAGCGCGAAGACCGCCCAGTTCCGTCCGGTCTCGCGGCCGCGCACTTCGATGCGGCGGATGATGCCGTCGGCGCCCGGCGCGGTCGAAACCTGAATGCGGCCGGTGTCGGTGTGCTGGAAGTCGACCGCGTCGGTGAGGTCGATCGCGGCGGCGTCGGTGCGCACATTGACGGCGTCGACGGCATGCGCGGCGGATGCGCCGAATAGCGCCGCAAGAGCGACCGCCAACATCGCGCAGAGATACGCGGTGCTTGAACTTGCGACGCGCCAAAATGCCAAAAGACGACCTCCGAGGCCGGCAGCGGGCGCCGGTTGGGCCGCAATCACGGAACCTCCCGACCGACTACCAAACATGCTTTGCGCCGAATTCGCGACCGCCGTCCCGCGTGCGCGCGATCCAACCAAGGCCGGGTGCGTCATGAGGCGAGACTAGTAGCGGCTGCCGTGCCGCAGGGCAAGAATATTCCCGTTTACTTTCAAAGGGTCAGGACAGTTTCTCGGGAAGTGGTTGCCGCATCCGATACGCCGGCCGCGTGGCTCCGATGCGCCAGACGGCGGACGCGATGTCCCGCAGCCCTGTGACAACGCCGGCCACGATCGTTAAAATTGCCGGGCAGGAGGAAGAGATATGCCGCTTGCCGACGAAGAAGGCGCGCCGAAGAAGAAGCTCGCGCATGAAATCGGGCAGGATTTAACACTGCTCTCCGCCACCGAGCTCACCGACCGGATCGCGCTGTTGAAAGACGAGATCGCGCGGCTTGAAGCTGACATCGCGAAGAAACACGCGGTGAAGTCGGCTGCCGATATGTTCTTCAAGAAATAAGGGTTTTCCGCAAATTCAGGCGTGAATTCAGTCTTCAATTCAGGGTCGGGCCGATGTGTTGCTCGTGCTAAATCTGAGAAAGATTTGCCAAGTTTCTGAGATTCCTTAACCTTTCGTTAAGCTTTCTCGTTCATTACAGAACCTGTCCATCTTCTGGACATTGAGTGGCTCCTGTCCACTCTGTTTGACGCCTCCCTGTTATCACCTTGAGCCGCCGGCAACGGCGGCTCTTTTTTATTCTTCGTTCCATTCTCATCGTTACGTTATGCGGCATCGCTACGCTTGGCGACGGTCGGCAACTATGTCGGCAGCTTCATTGCCCTTGACGCTGGACAGCACGCGCGTCTCGCGCGATGCTGACGGCGGTGTGTGAGGCGTACAATGTCGGATAAGCGTGCATTGGAAGTTGGGGCGGTTTCCTTTAGCGAGCGGCTGGCGAGTTCCCAGGTTTTCGCGACGCTTTTTCGCGATGGAATGGCGCTTGTCGAGGAAACCGCGAGCTATCTCGACGGTTCGGGCCGCTCGGAATCCAAGAAACTCGAGCGCAGCCCCGGGCTGGTTTACGCCACCGAGAGCATGCGGCTGACGACGCGGCTGATGCAGCTTGCCTCATGGCTCCTGCTGCACCGCGCGGTGAAGGAGGGCGAGATGACGCTCGCCCAGGCGAATAAGGAAAAGAGCAAGGTGCGGCTGGCAGCCTGCGACCCGGGCGATGCCCAATCGCTGGCGCTATTGCCGGAAAAGCTTCAGGAACTGATCTCGCGCTCCACCAAGCTGCAAGCCAAAGTGCGGCGGCTCGACTCGACGATGCACACGCCGCCGGACCTCAAGGTCACGATCGACAATCCGGTCGAGCGGCAGATGGGGCTGCTGAAAGCCGCCTTCGAATCCAAGGCTTAAGTTCCTCGGCGGCGTTACTTCTTCAAGAAGCCTTCGAACTTCTTCTGGAATCGCGACAAACGGCCGCCGCGGTCGAGCAGATGCTGCTGGCCACCGGTCCAGGCCGGGTGCGATTTCGGATCGATATCGAGATGGAGCGTATCCCCGGGCTTGCCCCAGGTGGTGCGCGTGGTGAACTCGGTACCGTCGGTCATGAGCACTTTGACCGTGTGGTAATCGGGATGCGTATCGGGCTTCATGGGCTTTCTCGGCGTCTTTCCGGCGCTGTCCAAAGGCTATGTTTGGAGGAAATTTGGCGCTGTATAACGCGCCAATGACGCCCCGACAAGCCGATGCTGCGGTGATTTGCTGGCGGCCCCGCTTTGCCAAGCCCGGATTGCCAAACGGGGCGCTCAAGGGGCATTGTCCGGCAGACACAGCCGGGGGGCGCAGAATTATCGATGAATTTGCGTAACTAGATGAATTTGCGCGCCAAGAACGATGCGGCAGAGCCGGCCGCGGCGGTGCCGGTCGAGATCACGGTGGGGGCCTCGGCGCCCGCCGGCGTGCCAGAGCAACTGCTATCCGCCGCAACCACGGCGCCGGCCGGACAGAGGCCTAACCTTCGGCCGCTCACCTCGCTTCTTCCCTATATCGGCCGTTACCGCGGCCGGGCGCTCGCAGCCCTCGGCGCCCTGGTGCTTGCCGCATTAACGACGCTCGTCGTGCCGATCGCGGTTCGGCGCATGATCGATTTTGGCTTCACCGAGCGCGGCCTGAGCCTGATCAACAGCTACTTTCTGGTCATGATCGTTATCGCGGCCGTGCTCGCCTTTGCCAGCGCCTCGCGCTACTACCTCGTCACCACGCTCGGCGAGCGCATCGTCGCCGATTTGCGCGGTGACGTGTTCGCGCATCTGACCTCGCTGTCGGCGGTCTTCTTCGACGAAGCGAGAACCGGCGAGATGATCTCCCGGCTCACCGCCGACACGACCCAGATCAAAGCCAGCGTCGGCTCCTCCATTTCCGTCGCCTTGCGCAATTGCGTCCTGTTTCTCGGTGCAAGCGTCATGATGGTGGTGACGAGCCCAAAGCTTTCCGCTTTCGTGCTCGCTGCGATCCCGATCATTGTCTTGCCGCTCTACGCGTTCGGCCGCGCGGTGCGCCGCCGTTCGCGTTTTGCCCAGGATACACTCGCCGACGCCTCGGCTTACGCGACCGAATTGATCGGCGCGATCCGCGTCCTTCAGGCCTTCACCAACGAACGGCTCGGCATTGCCCGGTTTCGCGGCGCGGTCGAGCAAGCCTTTGTGGCCGCGCTCGAACTCGATCCGCGCGCGGGCGCTGCTCACCGGGTTGGCGATTTTTCTGGTCTCCTCCAGCGTCGTCGTCGTGCTCTGGATCGGGGCGCAGGAGGTTCTCTCGCTGCAGATTACGCCCGGCCGCCTCGGCCAATTCATTCTCTATGCCGTCTTGGCGTCGAGCGCTTTGGGCTCGCTGTCCGAAATCGGCGGCGAGATCGCGGCGGCGTCGGGCGCGGCGGAGCGGCTTTTCGAGATTCTCGCGATCAAGCCCGCGATCTTTCGCCCCGCGCGGCCGCTTGCGCTGCCGGTGCCGCCGCGCGGCGAGGCGGCTTTCGAGGACGTGCGTTTTTCATATCCGACCCGACAGAACGCTGCGGCGCTCAACAGCGTATCGTTTCGCGTCCGGCAGGGCGAGAAGCTCGCGATCGTCGGCCCGTCCGGCGCCGGCAAGAGCACGATCTTTCATCTGTTGCTGCGCTTTTACGATCCGACCTCGGGCCGCATTACCTTCGACGGCGTGCGGCTCGCCGATCTCGATCCAGCGGAATTGCGCGCCCGCATTGCGCTGGTGCCGCAAGACAGCGTGATGTTTGCCAGTTCGGTCGGCGACAATATCCGCTTCGGCCGTCCCGACGCCTCCGATGCCGAGGTCGCGCGCGCCGCCGAGCACGCCAATGCCGCGGGCTTCATCGCGGCGCTGCCGCAAGGCTTCGATACGCCGGTCGGCGAGCGCGGCATTACGCTGTCGGGCGGCCAGCGCCAGCGCATCGCCATCGCCCGCGCCATTTTGCGCGATGCACCGCTCCTGCTGCTCGACGAGGCGACGTCCTCGCTCGACGCCGAGAGCGAGACCCAGGTCGCGGCCGCCCTTGCCGATTTGATGCGCGAGCGCACCACCATCGTGATCGCGCATCGGCTGGCCACAGTGCAGTCGTGCGACAGAATTTTGGTGATGAACGAAGGCCGTATCGTCGAGGAGGGCACGCACCAGACGTTGGCCGCAGGCGGCGGTCTCTATGCGCGGCTGGCGAAGCTGCAATTTCAGGATACGTGAATCATGGCGCACGCTGGATGGGCGCGCCGGTAAAATTTTATCTATCCGATTAGCGAAACCGCGGCATGCTGCAACGCAATATGCGTTCGACGTACATTTAAGAAACTTAAGCCCATGAACATTGTGAAGAACGACAACATTTGCGGCAACGCTCGCGTATTCGTCTTTCCCGTCGTGACGAATTTCGAAACCATGGCCTGCCGTCCGGGCGGCCTGCCACGCGACCAGGCCGTGCTCAATGCCAGGATCAGAGTGCAGCGGCTTTCCGGCCGCGGCAGCCGTCCCGCTGCTAAAGGAGTGCCGTCGCGGCGCGCACCGTGGCTATCAAGCAGATGGGGCGTTGAATTTGTTTGAGGCGGACGTTGTTGGCGCGCAGTATTGACGCGGCAAAATTCTTGCGCCTATGGCCGCCAACTCATGTGGTGAACGGGCCGGCCGGTAATCGGATTTTTTCCGTCGCCGGTAATGACAAATCCGCATTTGCCGTAGAAGGCGATGGCGCGCGCATTGTCGACATTGACGTCGAGATCGAGACCTGAGGGCGACAGGTGTCGGGCCTCGGCGATCAGCGCCAAGCCGACACCTGAACCCCAATATTCCGGCGCGACCACCAGTTGGTCGAGATAAAGCGTATCGGCGTCAATCGTGACGAAGCCGATCATGCTGCCGTCGATTTCCGCAACCACGACGTCGGCAACGGGCAAAAGCTCGTCGCGCCAGCGCTGACGCCACCAGTCAACCCGAGCGGCGAAATCGATTTGCGGATAGGCCGCCTGCCAGGTGCGCAGCCATAGTGCGACGGAGGCGTCTTCGTCGTCCGCTGTGTAAGCCCGAAGCGAAAAGCCGGGCGGACGGGTCACGGCGCCAGACTTTCCCTACTGGCTTCCTTGCTGGCTTCTTTGCCGGCCTCTTTGAGAAGCTTGAGCAATTCGTGGTGCATGGTCTCGTTGCCGGCGGCGATTTGGCCCTTGGTGAAAATGGCGTCGTGACCGTCAAGGTCGGTGACGAAGCCGCCGGCTTCGCGTACCAGAATAATTCCCGCAGCCATGTCCCACGGCGATAAATCGCGTTCCCAATAGGCATCGAAGCGTCCGGCCGCGATCCAGGCGAGATCGAGGGCGGCGGCGCCGAAACGGCGCAACCCGGCAAAGTGCTGTTGCGCGGCGGCGATTTCCCTGCGCCCGAGCGCCAGATCGCCGCGGCCGTAATGCGGCAGCCCGCAGGCGACGACGGCTTCCGCAAGCCGCTGCCGCCCGGCGACGCGGATGCGCTGATCGTTGAGGAAAGCGCCCTTGCCGCGTTCGGCGATGAACAAGTCGTCGTTGGCGGGATTGTAAACGAGGCCCGCGACGATCGTGCCGTTGCGCTCGAGCGCGATCGAAACGGCGAAATGCGGAATGCCGTGCAGAAAGTTGGTGGTGCCGTCGAGCGGGTCGACGATCCAGCGATGGGTTTTGTCGGAGCCTTCGTGCGCGCCGCCTTCTTCGCCGAGGAAGCCGTAGTCGGGCCGCGCCTTGGCGAGTTCTTCGCGCACGATCTCCTCGGCGCGCTTGTCGGCCGCGGTGACGAAGTTGCGCGGCCCTTTCAGCGAAACCTGCAACTGCTCGACCTCGCCGAGATCGCGCTTAAGGCTGCGCCCGGCGCGGTGCGCGGCTTTGATCATCACGTTGAGGACGGCGGAGTGCAGCATTTTCAATCGGGCGAATGTCTGATGGGTCGCTTCGCGTAGCCTTGACGGCGTTGCAGTGCAAGGGGAAAGCGTCGGCGGCCGCTCACTGCGGCGGTTGCGCCATTTTTTGCGCGTCGAGCCAGATCTTCGCCACTTTCTCGCCGGCCGCCCGCGTTTCGGCATCGAGTTTGTCGACGAACCCGTCGAGCCCGAGATTGGTCTCGCCGTTGGCGCGGGAGATCAGGTGCCATTTTGTCGCGTTGATCGGACTGAGCGGGGCGCCCCGGCCGGTGGAGAGAATGAGCGCCAGCCGGTCCTGCGCGATCGCGCTATTGTGCAGCGCGGCTTTGTGAAAGATCAGCGCCGCGGCCGGCTCGTTCCGATCGATGCCGTCGCCGTTATAAAGCGCGATGGCAAATTCGACTTGCGCATCGACGTTATCCGCAAGCGCAGCCCGCGCCCACAGCTTGACCGCCTCGTGCATGTCCTTTGGCACGCCGCGGCCTTCCTTGTAGAAGGTGCCGAGCGCGTATTGCGCGTCCGCACTTCCGGCATCGGCTGCGGTGCGCAGCAATTCGGCGGCGCGCGTGAAGTCCTGCGGGAACAATTGGCCCTCGATATAAAGGAGCGCGAGATCGTAGGCGGCTTGGGGATGACCGAGCTTGGCCGCAGACGCGAGCCACTTGGCGCTGGCTTGGCGGTCGCGCGGCCCCGCCCGGCCGGCAAGGCAGAACAATGCGAGCGCGAACATCGCGTTGCTGTCGCCGCGCGCGGCGGCAAGCTTGTACCAATCGGCGGCCTTGGCGTCGTCCTTGGGCACGCCGAGGCCATTGGCATAAAGCTCGCCGAGCAATGTCATCGACTTTGGGTCTTTGTCCTGCTCGATGTGCTGCTCGGCCAGTTGGAAGGCGGTGAGGAAATAGCCGCGTTGAAACGCGCCATAGGCCGGATCGAGAACGGCCTTGCTGATAGGGGCCGGTGCGGGCGCGGGAAGGCCTTTTGCGGTGCCGTTCGGCGCGGGCGCGGGTTTGACCACAGGCTTGGCGGTCGGCGCTGGCGAAGCGCTGCTCTGCGCATGCGCCGGACGCGGAGAAACAGCCACAAGACTTGCGGCGAGACTTGCGGCGAGAACGGCCACGCAGCCGAACGTCCAGGCGTGTGTCGGCTTCATCGCGGAATAGGCGCGCTGAGATTTTCGGCCGCGGCCGCGATTGCCGCCGCAACCCCTCGTGGCTCCGTCCATATCCACTCACCGAGTGCGACGAAATCGGCCCCCGTGCGCGCCAGCACCGCGACCTCGTCGGGATGATCGGCATAACCGACGCAAGGAATTTCGAGGAGCTCAGCCCACCATAGCAAGCGCTCTTCCAGTTCGTCGAACGGCAGGCGCCGGCCGTGGCGATCAGGCTCGCCGAACATGACGTAGTCGGCGCCAAATTCGCCGGCGAGCATGGCATCATGGCGGCTGTGCAAGCCGCCAGCGCCGGCGATGCGGTCGGGCTTCAAGAGGGGAAGCGCGGCGACAAAGGCCTCGATTCCACCGATATGGGCACCGTCGGCGCCGGCGCGCGCCACGATCTCGGCATGGCCGTCAATCAGGAGTGCGACATCGCGACGCTGCACGGCGGAGGCTATCGTTTTGGCGCTCGCGATCTGGCCGCGTTCGTCGCCGTCGGCGAGCCGCAGCAACACCGCAGCGACATCGCCGGCAGTCAAAGCGTGATCGACTTCTCGTACAAACGACGCCGGATCTTCAACGCGAGGCGTAACGAGATAGAGCCGTTGGCGCGGGGCCTCAGCTCGTGTCACGCGGCCTTCCGCTCGAGATCGGCTTTCCATTGCCCCAACGAGGCAAGGCCGTTCATCATGGCGCGATGGCCGAAGGCGCGTTGCGCGGCGGCGACGTTTTCAGATTTGCCGGACCAGGTTTTCTGCGGCGCGGCCTGCAAGGCGCGGCCGTAGGAGAAGGATACCCGCCAGGGCAGTGGGCCCATCCTGTTCATGGCGTCGAGATGCGCGGTCGCTTGCTCGTCGGACTGGCCGCCGGAGAGGAAAGCGATGCCGGGTACGGATGCCGGCACGCAGGCCTTGAGAACCTTCAGGGTTTTCTCGGCCACTTCGTTGACCGAAGCGCGCTTCTGCGATTTCTTGCCGGGAACGATCATGTTCGGCTTGAGCACCATGCCTTCGAGTGCGACGCGCTGATAATAAAGCTGTTCGAAAACCGTCTTGAGCACCCACTCGGTGATCATGGCGCAGCGATCGGCGTCGTGGTCGCCTTCCATCAGCACTTCCGGCTCGACGATCGGCACGATGCCCTCCTGCTGGCAGAGCGCGGCGTAGCGGGCGAGCGCGTTGGCGTTGGTCATGATGCAATTGTAGCTCGGCATATTGGCGCCGATATCGATCACCGCGCGCCACTTGGCGAATTTGGCGCCGAGTCCGCGATATTCGGCGAGGCGCTCGCCGAGGCCGTCGAGCCCTTCGGTAATCAGTTCGCCCTCGCAGAGCGGCAGCGGCTTGGTGCCTTTGTCGACCTTGATGCCGGGCAGCGTACCGGCTTTTTCGATGACCTTGACCAGCGGCGTGCCGTCCTTGGCGTCTTGTCTGATGGTCTCGTCGTAAAGGATCACGCCGGAGATGTATTTCGACATCGCCTCGGAACTGCGGAATAGCATTTCGCGATAGTCGCGCCGGCTGTCGGCGGTTGATTCCACGCCGAGCGAGTCGAAGCGCTTCTTGATGGTGCCGGTCGATTCGTCGGCGGCCAGGATGCCGCGCCCGGGGGCGACCATCGCTTCCGCGACTTTGTTCAATTCGCTGAGATTCATAGCGTTCTCCTCAACGTACGGCGCCGGTGGTCCGGCGAATGCGCGTTGTCCATAACCTAATCAGATGACGACGGCGATACCATGAGGACCTTAACGCCCGGCAGCGTTTTCCCCTCCAAGGATTCCAGGAACGCGCCGCCGGCGGTCGAGACATGGGTCAAGCGGTCCCGGACCCCGGCGGCGTTGAGTGCCGCCACCGTGTCGCCACCTCCGGCAAAACTGACAAGCTTTTTCGCGGTCGTCAGTTCCGCCACCGCTTCGGCCACCGCCAGCGTGCCGTTGTCGAACGGGTCGAGCTCGAAGGCGCCGAACGGGCCGTTCCACACCAGCGTCTTGGTGCGGCCGAGCACGGAAATGACGTGCTCGACGCTCTTCGGCCCGATGTCGAGAATCATGTCGTGGTCGCCGACCGCGTCCACCGAGACGACGCGCGAGGGCGCGTGCGCGGCGAATTTCTCCGCAACGACCGCATCGACCGGCAGGACGATCTCGCGCTTCATCGCCTTGGCCTTGGCCATGATCTCGCGCGCGTTGGCAATGAGATCGTTCTCGCATAGCGACTTGCCGATCGCCTTGCCTTGCGCCGCAAGGAAGGTATTGGCCATGCCGCCGCCGATGATCAGCGTCTCGACCTTTCGCAGCAGGTGGCCGAGCAAATCGAGCTTCGTCGAGATCTTGGCGCCGCCGACGATGGCGGCGACGGGATGTTCGGGCGTCTCGAAGGCCTTCTGCAGCGCATTAAGCTCGGCCTGCATGGCGCGGCCGGGATAGGCGGGCAGATTGGAGACCGTGACGATCGCCGCATTCGCCGCATGTTCGCGATGTGCGGCCGAGAAGGCGTCATCGACAAAGACGTCGCCGAGTGCGGCGAGCTTTCTGGCGAATTCCTTGTCGTTCTTTTCCTCGCCGGGATGGAAGCGGGTGTTTTCCAAACACAGAATATCGCCGTCTTTCATCGCGGCGATGGCGGCTTCGGCTTTCGGGCCGATGCAGTCTTCGGCGAAGCCGACGGGGCGCTTTGCGATGCGCGCCACGTCGGCCGCCACCGGGCGAAGGGAGTCTTTCGGGTTCGGCCCCTTGGGGCGGCCGAGATGCGAAAGCAAGATCACCTTGCCGCCTTTGTCGGAAAGCTCGGTGATGGTCGGCGCGATCTCCTCGATACGGGTCGAGTCGGTGATCTTGCCGTCCTGCATCGGGACGTTCAAGTCGACGCGCAACAGCACGCGTTTGCCTTTGACGTCGGCGTTGTCGAGACTGCGAAAGGTGGGCTTCATCAGCGCGCCGACACTGGAACTCATCGCACTCACGGTTACCTCAGTTTGCCGATTACCCTAACTTACCCATTAGCCTAATTTGCCCATGGCCACCGCGGTGTCGATCATGCGGTTGGAGAAACCCCATTCGTTGTCGTACCAGGACATCACGCGCACCAGCGTGCCGTCCAGCACCTTGGTCTGGTCCATGTGGAAGATGGACGAATGGGGGTCGTGGTTGAAATCGCTCGATACGTTCGGCTCATCGGTATAGCCGAGGATGCCCTTGAGCTGCTGCTCGGCGGCGCGCTTCACCGCGGCGTTGATCTCGTCGATCGTCGTCGGGCGTTTGGCGACGAACTTGAAATCGACCACCGAGACATTCGGCGTCGGCACCCGGATGGCGACGCCGTCGAGGCGGCCGGCGAGTTCCGGCAAAACCAAGCCGACCGCCTTTGCCGCGCCGGTCGAGGTCGGGATGATGTTCAGCGCCGCCGCGCGCGCCCGGTACAGATCCTTGTGAATCTGATCGAGCGAGGGCTGGTCGTTGGTGTAGGAGTGCACCGTCGTCATGAAGCCCTTGTCGATGCCGACCGCGTCGTTAAGCACTTTGACGACCGGCGCGAGACAGTTGGTCGTGCACGATGCATTGGAGACGACGACATGCGCCTTGGCGAGCTTGTCGTGGTTGACGCCGTAGACGACCGTCAGGTCGACGCCGTCGGCCGGCGCCGAAACCAGAACGCGCTTGGCGCCGGCGTCGAGATGGGCCGACGCCGTCTTCTTTGAGGTGAAAATGCCGGTGCATTCGAGCGCGATGTCGATGCCGAGTTCCTTCCACGGCAGTTGCGCCGGGTCTCGCACCGCCGTCACTTTGATCGCGCCGTTGCCGCAACTGATCGTGTCGCCCTTGACCGTCACCTCGCCGGGGAAGCGGCCATGCACGCTGTCGTAACGAAGAAGATGCGCGTTGGTCTCGACCGGGCCGAGATCGTTAATGGCAACGACTTCAATGTCCTTACGGTTGACCTCGACTGAGGCGCGCAGGACGTTTCGACCGATCCGGCCGAAACCATTGATTGCAACGCGTACGGACATCCCGGTCTCCTTAGGCGCCGTCCCGCATGATGGCCCAAGATGGCCAATGGGACGGCAGGCGTATGTATTTACGACTTCATAATCGAGCCAATGCCGCTTCGGCCACCTTTTCGGCCGTCAATCCGAAATGTTGGTAAAGATCTTTGATTGGGGCGCTTGCGCCAAACCCGGTCATGCCGACAAAGGTTCCGGCGGAGCCGATGATCGCGTCCCAGCCTTGGCGGATGCCGGCTTCCACGGCGACGTTAACTTTGGCCTTGCCGACGATTGCCGCGCGCTTGGCTTCCGGCAAGGCAAAGAGCAGCTCGAAGCAGGGTACCGAGACGACCCGGGCCGAGATTTTGCGGGCGGCAAGAAGCTTCTTGGCTTGCGCCGCAATGGCGACTTCCGAGCCGGTGGCAAACAACGAAACGACGGCCGCATCGTCGTCGGCGGCGATCAATTCGTAGCCGCCGGAGGCACAGCGATTGTGCTCGTCAAAGCCCAATCGAAGCTGCGGCAGGTTCTGCCGGGTCAAAGCGAGCACGCTCGGGCCGTCCTTCGATTGCAAAGCGAGCTGCCAGCACTCGGCCGTCTCGACCGTGTCACAGGGCCGGAACACTTTCAGGTTCGGGATGGCGCGCAGCGCCGCGAGATGCTCGACCGGCTGATGCGTCGGGCCGTCTTCGCCGAGACCGATGGAGTCATGCGTCATGACATGGATGACGCGCTGGCCCATCAGCGCGGCCAGCCGAATGGCCGGCCGGCAATAGTCCGAAAAAACCAGGAACGTGCCGGAATAGGGAACGATGCCGCCATGCAGCGCCATGCCGTTCATGGCGGCCGCCATGCCGTGTTCGCGGACGCCGTAATGGATGAAGCGGCCGGAATAGTCCGCGGCGCTCAGCGGCTTGGTGCTTTTGGTGCGCGTATTGTTGGAGCCGGTGAGGTCGGCTGAGCCGCCGATCATTTCCGGCAGCGCCGCGGTCAATGTCTCGAGCGCGAATTCGGACGCCGAGCGGGTCGCGATCTCCTTCGGAGTCTCCGCGAGACTTTGCTTTAAGCTGTTGATCGACGCCGTGAGCTTGTCCTGAAAGTCGCCGCGCAGGCGCCGCTCGAACTCGGCGCGCTTGCCGGCATCGAGCGCGGCGAAGCGCTGTTGCCAGGCAACGCGCGCCGGCTTGCCGCGCGCGCCGGCCGAGCGCCAGGGCTCGAGAACGTCTGGCGGGATCTCGAACGGCGGCGACGTCCAGCCGAGATTTTGCCGGGCGCCGGCAATCTCATCGGCGCCGAGCGCCGAGCCGTGCGACTTTTCAGAGCCGGCTTTCTTGGGGGCGCCGAAGCCGATCGTGGTGCGGCAGGCGATCATTGTCGGCCTGTCGTTGCGTCGCGCCGCTTCGATCGCAGCAGCGATCGCCGCCGGATCGTGGCCGTCGATGCGGCCTGCCGCCCACCCGGCGGACTCAAAGCGCTTCACCTGATCGACGGAATCCGAAAGCGACGTCGGTCCATCGATCGAAATGCCGTTGTCGTCATAGAACACGATCAGCTTGTTCAGCTTTAGATGGCCGGCCAGCGCAATCGCCTCCTGGCTGATGCCTTCCATCAGATCGCCGTCGGAGGCGAGCACATAGGTCGTGTGATCGACGGTCTCGCTGCCGAACAGAGCGGCGAGGTGACGCTCGGCGATCGCCATGCCGACTGCATTGGCGAGCCCTTGGCCGAGCGGCCCGGTGGTGGTTTCCACGCCGGGCGTATGGCCGTGTTCTGGATGGCCGGGCGTGACTGAGCCGAGCTGACGGAAGCGCTTGAGCTCCGCGATCGTCATCTTCTCGTAGCCGAGCAGATAAAACACCGCATAGAGCAGCATCGAGCCGTGACCGGCCGACAACACGAAACGGTCGCGATCGGGCCAGGTCGGATCGGTGGGGTCGAATTTCAGGAAGCGGGTAAACAGGACGGTCGCGATATCGGCCGCGCCCATCGGCAGGCCCGGATGGCCCGACTTCGCCAGCTCGACCGCATCCATGGCGAGCGCCCGGATCGCGTTCGCCATGCGGTCGTGATCCGCTCGTGAGGCAAGACTCGGATCAAGACTTGCTCTCGCCGCGGCAGCTCGGACCGGCATCGTCATCGAACGGGCCTAAATGGGGCAGGCCGAGATTGGACAGGCCAAACGCGGCGTAAAACGTGACGGCCGCGGTGATGGAAACAGCGGCCGGGACAGATAGCATGCAAGGCCCCCAAGTCAAATGTCTGCGCCCCCTACGCAAAGCCCCGCACGAAGTCATGCACAGGATCGCGCGGGAACGGCCGGCTAATCGTTGACGCATTCCGTCGATACGACGTAAAGTTCTTACGGTAAACGGTTGCTGTCGCACAATTTTCGCGTTCAGTGTGACAGCGGGGATGGCCGCGGTGAATGGCCACATGAGTGATGCCGATTCAATCGAGACCGCGACGCGGCGTCTGGCGCTCGCTCTAGATGCTTTGGAGGCGGCGGCGGAGCGGCGATCTGAGGCCGATCGCGGCGAGGAATTGCTCGCCAACCAGGTCCAGGCGCTCGGAACGGATCGGGCGCGGCTTGCCGGCGAACTCGATGACGCGGCCGCGCGCGCCCGCACGCTCGAAACCGCCAATCGCGAGGTCATGGCGCGCATCGATCAGGCGATCGAGACAATTCGCGAGGTGCTAGCGACCGACGAGTGATCTTGCGGGAGACCTTGTCGCCGAACCAACAGCGTGTGAAGCTTTAGCGAAATGGCTCAAGTCAACGTCACGATCAACGGCCGCCAGTTCCGGATGGCTTGCGAGGATGGCCAGGAAGGTCATCTCATCGAGCTCGCGCGCGATCTCGACCTTCGCATCAGCGGGCTGCGCGGCAAATTCGGCGAGATCGGCGATACGCGGCTCACGGTGATGGCGGCGCTCACGGTCGCCGACGAATTGGCCGAGGCGGGACAGCGGGTGAAGCGCCTGGAAGAGGAACTCGCCGCGTTGCAAGACGCCCGCGTGCTGACCTCCGATCGCAACAAAGCCGCCCAGGCCTCGATTGCGGCTGCGCTTGGCGCCGCCGCCGAGCGCATCGAAAACATCACCAAGAAGCTTAATCAAACCATCGGCAATGGCGGCGTCGCGCTCGGTTAGGGCATGATCCGGAAAAGTGGGCGCCGGTTTTCCGAAAAGATCATGCTCAACCAAAATGCTAGAGCGTCAATCAATTCAATATGTAGCCATTGCGCTCTAGGGCGCGAGCGGTTCCCCTAATTCGCCCGCGGCAATTTTTGGAACGCCGCTTCGAGATCGATGGTCACGGGAATCGCAATGTCGGTCGATCCAGGTTGCTTCCACGTGCTCGCCACCACCGTGTGCGGTCCGGAAAAGCGGAATTGGTCCGACACCGTCGGATTGCCGCCGATCATGTCGCTGAAATTCGCGATCTGATTCCGTTTCAACGAATAGACTTTCATCGGATAGGACCACGGCGAATGGCCGCCGGAGGAGATCAAGCTGAAAACGAAATATTGCGAGTCAGGCGACCACAGCGCCGCGGCGACATAATAGCCGTTCATGCCGCGCGGCGACGAATAATCCTGCGAAGTTAAAGTGTCGCCTGAGCTTGAACGGAATACGACGCTGCTTTCCATGTCGGGTGTTGCGTAGAGGCTGACATCCGCGGGCAGGATTTGCGCATGCGTCGCCTTGTCGGGCGCGACGAAAATTTGCGCCTTGACGTTCTGGCAACTGGTCTCCGGCCTCGGCTTCGACAACAGCTGGCGCCCATCGCATGACGCATCGTCGGCCAGAGCTCGCCCGATAAGCACCGACATCGTGGTCAGAGCCGCCGCCGTGAGCAATCGCGGCGATCTCGCATGGAAATTCATGACATCCTCGGGGGCGGCCTCGGCGTCAGCCACTATACGTCGTCCGGCGGGCGGGGAGAGGTATAGGCGGGATCGGCAGATTGGCGTTCGTACCGATTGCGCATTACATTGCCGAAGCGGGGCTGCCTGGTGCGTAGGAGACAATTCTCCGGGGCCTTACGATCCTGAAGGGAGCTGTCCCTGGCCGGACCCCTGGGTTCGGTCATATGGCGCCCACCTACTTATGTAGGTTCCCGGGATCAGAGCTCTTACGGCCGGTGCGGCTCCGCACTTCATTTGGGTATGACGCCATCAGTGATTTCATCGACCAGCATCGCGGAGTGTAAGTCAGCGCTGCGCCGCGAGGCGATGACCCGGCGCGATGCGTTGCCGGCGGAAGTGCGTCAGGCCGCAGTTGAGACCATTGCCGCGCGGGAATTTCCGCTGGCGACGCCGCCCGGCACGATCATCTCCGGCTTCATGCCGATGAAGACCGAGATCAATCCGCTGCCATTGCTGCGCAAGCTTGCGGATGCAGGCGCGAGCCTGGCGCTGCCGGTGGTCGCCGGGCGCGGCAAGCCGCTGGTCATGCGGGCCTGGCTTTGGGGCGAAGAGCTCGGCTCTGGTGTCTGGGGCATCCGCGAACCGAAGCCGCAAGCGCCGCAGGTCGATCCCGACATCTTGCTGGTGCCGCTGCTGGCGTTCGATCGCGCCGGCTATCGCCTTGGTTACGGCGGCGGTTATTACGATCTCACCATTGCCAGTCTGCGCGCGCGAAAGGCCGTAACGGCCGTCGGGATTGCCTTCGCCGCACAAGAAGTTGCGAGCGTGCCGACCACGCCCCGCGACGCCCGGCTCGATCTCGTGCTAACCGAGCGCGACGTGATTGATCTGCGGGGCCGCTGAGCATGCGCATTCTTTTCATCGGCGACGTCGTCGGCCGCAGCGGACGCACCATTGTCTATGAGCGATTGCCGAAACTCGTGCGCGACTGGAAGCTCGACCTCGTCGTGGTCAATGGCGAGAACTCAGCCGGCGGCTTCGGCATCACCGAAGCGATCTATCGCGAACTCCTCGAAGCCGGCGCCGATGCGGTGACGCTCGGCAACCATGCGTGGGATCAGAAGGAAGCGCTGGTCTTCATCGAACGCGCACCGCGGTTGGTGCGCCCGATCAATTATCCGGCCGGTACGCCCGGCCGCGGCGCCGCCGTGGTCGAGGCCAAGAACGGCGCCCGCGTTCTGATCGTCAATGCCATGGGGCGCGTCTTCATGGATCCGCTCGACGATCCGTTCGCCGCGGTCGAGCACGAGCTCATCGCGTGCCCGCTGCAGCAAAGCGCCGACGCCATCATCGTCGATTTTCACGGCGAGGCGACCAGCGAGAAACAGGCGATGGGTATCTTTTGCGACGGCCGGGCGAGCCTCGTGGTCGGCACGCATACCCACGTTCCGACGGCGGATCTTCGCGTCCTGCCGGGCGGCACCGCCTATATGAGCGATGTCGGCATGACCGGCGACTTCGATTCCGTCATCGGTATGGCCAAGGACGAGCCGCTGCAACGCTTCACCCGGCGGGTGTCGTCGGCGCGCTTCGAGCCGGCGGTGGGCCCGGCGACATTGTGCGGTGTCGCGGTTGAAACCGATCCGGCGACCGGGCTCGCTGCCCGCGTCGGCGCAGTGCGGCTCGGCGGCAGTTTGGAACAGGCAAAGCCGGGCTTTTGGGCCTGAGCCTGTAAGAACCTCATCTTTATTTTCGCCGAGCGCCGCCGTATAAGGCGGGCCGCATCAAATCATCCCGGTTTTGCCCGCGCGTGAGAGAGCAGCACGCACTCGTCAAGAAGAGAGAGACGACCGAAGAGCAGACCATGGCCGGACATTCACAATACAAGAACATCATGCACCGCAAGGGCCGGCAGGACGCGGTGAAGTCGAAACTGTTCGGCAAGCTGGCGCGCGAAATCACGGTCTCGGCCAAGCTCGGCACGCCCGATCCGGCGATGAATGCGCGGCTGCGCGCGGCGATCATCGCGGCCCGCGCCGAGAACATGCCGAAAGACAATATCGAGCGCGCCATCAAGAAGGCGGCCGGCAACGAGGGCGAGAATTTCGAGCAGATCAGATACGAGGGTTACGGGCCGGGCGGCGTCGCGGTGATCGTCGAAGTTCTCACCGATAATCGTAATCGCACCGCGGGCGAAGTGCGCGCCTCCTTCACCAAGAGCGGCGGCAATCTCGCTGAGACCGGCGCGGTCTCCTTCATGTTCGATCATGTCGGCGTCATTGAATACGACGCCAAGGTTGCGGGCGCGGAGGCGATGTTCGAGGTGGCGCTCGAAGCCGGCGCCGACGATGTGGTCTCAAGCGACAGCGCGCACGAGATTTACGCCGGGCAGGCCAATTTCGGCTCGGTCGCCAAGACGCTGGAGGGCAAGTTCGGCGAGCCCAAGAAAGCGTCGCTGGTCTGGCGGCCGCAAAACACCGTGGCAGTCGACGACGAGCAGGGCGAAAAGCTGCTCAAGCTGATCGACAATCTCAATGACCACGATGACGTGCAAAACGTCTATGCCAATTTCGAGATATCCGACGCGCTGGTGCAGCGGATGAGCGCGTAGGGCGCGACCGGAAAAATTCCCACTGCAAGATTCTTACTCGACAAGCCTTTTGATCGACAAGACTTTTGGCCCGCAATCCTTTTGGCCCAAAAGTGCTTGATATGCCTCCTTATCAGTCGGCGGGCGGCCGGGCAGGCCAGGCTTGAGCCTTGCGGCCATTCCCGAATCAAAAATGCTATCAACGGGACTATGGTCACGCGCCCGATTCGCATTCTCGGCATCGATCCGGGTCTCCGCCGCACCGGCTGGGGTATCGTCGAGATCGAAGGCAACCGGCTGGGTTTTCTCGGCTGCGGGTCGGTGCTGACCAACGATCGCGAAGCGCTCGCGGTGCGGCTCGTCACCATCTACGATGGACTGCTGCGCATTCTCGACGAGTTTCGGCCCGACGAAGCGGCGGTCGAGACGACCTTTGTGAACAAGGATGCTGCCGCAACGCTCAAGCTCGGGCAGGCACGCGGCATCGCCATGGTGGTTCCGGCCAAGGCCGGCGTGCCGGTTGCCGAATATGCGCCGAATTTAGTCAAGAAAAGCATCGTCGGCTCGGGCCATGGCGACAAGGCGCAGGTGCGGATCATGATCGGCGTGCTGTTGCCCAAGGCCGATCCGGCGTCGTACGACGCCGCCGATGCGCTCGCCATCGCCGTGACGCATGCGCATCACCGGCGCAGCGCCATGCTTCACGTCGCATTGAAGGCTGCGGCACGATGATCGGCAAGCTCAAAGGCGTGATCGACAGCTATAGCGAAGACTCCGTCATCCTCGATGTGAACGGCGTCGGCTATCTGGTGCATTGCTCGACGCGCACCTTGCAGGAACTGCCGCGCACCGGCGAGGCGGCGACGCTGTCGATCGAGACCCATGTGCGCGAGGATCAGATCCGGCTGTTCGGGTTCAACAACGACGTCGAGCGCGAGTGGTTTCGGCTTCTGCAAACCGTGCAAGGCGTCGGCACCAAGGTCGCGCTTGCGGTGCTCGGCACGTTGAAACCCGCCGATCTGGCGTCCGCCATCGCCATGCGCGACAAGGCGACGGTGGCGCGGACGCCCGGTGTCGGGCCGAAAGTCGCCGAGCGCATCGTCACCGAACTGAAAGACAAAGCGCCGGCCTTTACCGATGTCGATCCGGCTTTGGTGCGGCTCTCCGGCGCGCTCGACGAGAAACGGGCGCCGCGGCCGGTGGCGGACGCGGTTTCCGCGCTGATCAATCTAGGCTATGCGCTGCCGCAGGCCGCCGCGGCCATTGCCGCTGCCGCCCGCAGCGCTGGCGAGGGCGCCGAGACGACGACGCTGATCCGGTTGGGCCTGAAGGAATTGGCGAAGTGAAGCACGGTAAAAAACCCGGCAAAAAACTCGGCAAAGCCGAGCAGGATCTGATCGCGGCAGCGACCGCGGCGATCAAGGAGCGCTATCGCGACGACTGGCAGGAAGTCGGCGCGGCGCTGCGCACGCGCTCGGGAACGGTCTTCACGGGCGTCAATCTCGATGCCTATCTCGGACGCATGGCGGTCTGCGCCGAAGCGGTCGCGCTCGGGCGCGCCGTCGTCGATCTCGGCGACGCCGGCATCGAAATGATCGTCGCCGTGCGCCATCCGCCGCCGCATGAGAAGGATCAGACCATCAAGGTGGTGTCGCCGTGCGGCGCCTGCCGGGAATTGATCTTCGACTACGATCGCAATGCGCAGGTGATCGTGCCGAACGGCAAAACGCCCACGGTGGTGCCGATCGCCGATCTTTTGCCCAACAAATATAACCGGGGGGCCGAGCGGTGAGTCTTGGCCCGAGCAATCTTGGCCGCAAGCTCGTGACGCCGGAGCGCCGCGAAGAAGATGTCGCGGAGGCGTCGCTGCGCCCGCAGCGACTTGCCGATTTTGTCGGCCAGGAGCAGGCGCGAAGGAATTTGAGCGTGTTCATCGAGGCGGCGCGCGCGCGGCATGAGGCGCTCGATCACGTCTTGTTCGTCGGCCCGCCCGGACTCGGCAAAACCACGCTGGCGCAGATCGTCGCGCGCGAACTCGGCGTCAATTTCCGCGCCACGTCGGGACCGGTGATTGCCAAGGCCGGCGACCTTGCGGCACTGCTCACCAATCTCGAAGAGCGCGACGTGCTGTTCATCGACGAAATCCACCGGCTCAATCCGGCGGTCGAGGAAGTGCTCTATCCGGCGATGGAGGATTTTCAGCTCGATCTCATCATCGGCGAGGGGCCAGCGGCGCGCTCGGTCAAGCTCGATCTGCAGAAATTCACGCTCGTCGGTGCGACGACGCGCGCCGGGCTTCTCACCAATCCGCTGCGCGACCGCTTCGGCATTCCGGTGCGGCTCAATTTTTATTCCGTGGCGGAACTGGAACAGATCGTCAATCGCGGCGCGCGCGTGCTTGGCATGAAAGTCACCGCGGATGGTGCGAACGAGATCGCCCGCCGCGCCCGCGGCACGCCGCGCATCGCCGGGCGCCTGCTGCGCCGCGTGCGCGATTTCGCCTCCGTCGCCGGCGCTGCCGCCGTGGACCGCGCGGTGGCCGACAAGGCGCTTGCCGCGCTCGAAGTTGACGCGGCCGGCCTCGACGCCATGGATCGCCGGTATCTCAGCACGATTGCCGTGAACTACGGCGGTGGCCCGGTCGGCGTCGATACGCTCGCCGCCGCTCTGTCCGAGCCGCGCGATGCCATCGAAGACATCATCGAACCTTATCTGATCCAATGCGGCTTCTTGCAGCGCACGCCGCGCGGGCGCTTGATTACGAGCCACGCCTTCCGGCATCTGGGCCTCGCCGAGCCGACGCGCGATCCGGCGCAATTCGGGCTGTTCGGTTCTGACGAAGAGTGACGTATGGGGCAAACCTACCAGGGCGGCTGTCATTGTGGGCGCGTGCGCTTTCGCGTGACCGCCGATCTGTCGCGCGTCACGGAATGCAATTGCTCGATCTGCAACAAGAAGGGCTTCCTGCATCTCATCGTACCGCCCGAGGCGTTCGAGCTTTTAACCGGCAAGGACGCGCTGACGATCTACCGCTTCAACACCGGCACGGCGCAGCATACGTTCTGCGCGACCTGCGGCATTCATCCGTTCTATGTGCCGCGCTCCGACCCCGACAAGATCGACGTCAATGTCCGCTGCCTCGACGGCGTCGATGTCGCAACGCTTGACGTCAAGCGGTTCGACGGCAAGAACTGGGAGCACGCCATGACTGAGCGGGTGCCGTGGAGAAAGGTGTATGAGTAATGTTCATCTCGACGGCGAAATCCGCGATGGTCGGCACGTGCTCACGGTGCGGGTCTATTACGAGGACACCGATTTCACCGGCATCGTCTATCACGCCAATTATCTGCGCTATATGGAGCGCGGGCGGACTAATTATCTGCGCCTCATCGGTGCCGATCACCGCGCGCTTTTCCAGGAGACTGAGAAGGAAGCGCCGGGTTTTGCCTTTGTCGTCCGCTCGATGACGATCGACTTCTTGAAACCGGCGCGCATGGACGACGTGCTTGAAATCGTCACCGAGCCGGAAGTCGTGATGGGCGCCTCGACCACGGTGCGCCAGCGCGTGATGCGCGGCGACGAGCTTCTGGTCGAAGCGCATGTGCGTGTCGCCTTCATCAGCGGCGGCCGGGCGCGGCCGATTCCCAAGCCGTTGCGGATCGCGATGAAGGCCGATCAGGATACGATCCAGCCTTGAGCGCGGCCCCGGAAATCGGGTGGCTAAACTCCGGCGGATCCATATCCTGTAAATGCCAGCGGTGAACCCTATATCTCGGCCATGACCAACGCTCATTTCGGCTTTGCTTTGTTTGATACGGCGATCGGTCGATGCAGTATCGTCTGGAACGAGCGCGGCGTTGTCCGCACGCGGCTCCCGGAGGGAAGCGAGCGTGCGATGCGAGATCGGATTGCGCGTCGTTATCCGACGGCATGCGAAGCCGCGCCGCCTGCAGACATAAAACGCGCGATCGACGATATGGTCGCGCTGCTCAGTGGCGAGCCGAAAGATCTGGGCGGCGTGAAGATCGACACCGCGGACGTGCCGGATTTCAATCGCCAAGTCTACGATATCGCGCGCACCATTCCGGCCGGCAAAACCATGACCTATGGCGAAATCGCCGAACGGCTCGGCGATCGGGCACTGTCGCGCGATGTTGGTCAGGCGCTCGGGCAAAATCCGTTTCCGATCATTGTGCCGTGCCACCGCGTGCTGGCGGCCGGCGGCAAGACCGGCGGGTTCTCGGCGCCCGGCGGCGTCAGTACGAAAATGCGGATGCTGACAATCGAAGGCGCGCACCCCGAAGCACCCGTCGCCACCGATCAATTGCCGTTATTCGATCAGCTTCCGCTCGTGGCGCAGAACCGTTCACCACCCCGCGGGCAAGCCTAAACGGCGCATCGACGCCCGCCGGCGCTTGATGTAAAGCTCATTTACATGACCTGGTCGAAGGACGAGCGCGCCGAACCGCGCGGCTATCATCACGGCAATCTAAAAGAAGCGCTGATCCGTGCCGCGCTTGAACTTATTGCGCAAAAGGGACCTGCCGGATTCACTTTCGCCGAAGCCGCGCGCTGGGCCGGCGTCAGTCCCGCGGCGCCCTATCGGCATTTCCGCGACCGCGACGAGTTGATGGCCAATGTCGCGCTGCGCGGCTTCGAAAAATTCGAGCTGGTGCTGGCGCGCGCCTGGGACGACGGCCGGCCGGACGTGTTCACGGCGCTCGACCGGCTCGGCAAAGCCTATCTCGAATTCGCGCGCGCCGAGGCCGCCTATTATTCGGCCATGTTCGAGGCCGGCATCCCGCCTTCGATCAGTCCCGAACTGCGCGAGGCCGGCGACCGCGCCTTTGCCGTGCTGCGCGGCGCCGCTGAAAAACTCTGCGCGCAATTGCCGGGGCAGGGCCGCCCGCCGGCTCTGATGGTTGCGCTCCACATCTGGGCGATGTCGCACGGCATCGCCTCGCTGTTCGGGCGCGGGGATGCGGCGCGGCGCACGCTGCCGATGTCGGCCGACGAGCTCTTGGAGGCCGAAGTTCTTGTCTATTTGCGTGGCCTCGGCCTGCCGGGTGGCAAGACGGATCGGCCGGCTTAGATCTCGCGGCCCTGCCAAAATGCCGCACACAGCCATCAATCCAGACCGGCTTGACACTTGCAAAAGTGGATGTAAATGTAATTTACATTCACACGCGAGGTCATCCCATGCCTATCGCAGCCAAGCTTGATGAGTTCGGAAAACCCGCCTGGATCGCGCTGATGATCCTGGGCTTCTTTGCCTGGTGGCCGTTGGGCCTGGTCATCCTCGCCTTCATGATTGGGAGCGGACGCATGGGATGCTGGAATCATCACGGCATGAGCCGCTGGCAGAACAAGATGGATCGCATGCAGGCGAAAATGGACCGGATGCGCAGCTTCTCGTGTGGCGGCGGCGACTGGTGGGGTCGGCAATCGAGCGGCAACCGCGCCTTCGACGATTATCGCAGCGAAACGCTGCAGCGGCTCGAAGAGGAGCAGCGCGAGTTCAAGGAGTTCCTGCAGCGCCTGCGCTTCGCCAAGGACCGCGAAGAATTCGATCAGTTCATGACCGAGCGGCGCAATCGCCCGGACTCCCCGCCGCCGGCCCCGCAGAACTGAGTCGTTCGTTCCGTCATCGGCCGATTGTAAACAGGGCCGTCCATCTCGCGCAGAGGTGGGCGGCCTATTGGCGTACGGTCCTTAAGGCGTCCAGGCCCGGTTTGCCCCTGGCATTAACGCCCCATTAAGCATAGTCGGGCTTCGTTAGGCACGAACGACCGGTGTTGCGCCCTAGTTTGGTCAAGTTTCGCGAATGATTACGGGCCGCCGGTGACGGGCCGGCTCGGGTCCTCGCGAAAATACGGGTTTTGGTCGGTGCGCGAAGTGGCGGCCTGTCATGACCTTATGGTAGCCGCAAGCTACCGCCAGCAGTGCGCCGCCCCGATCATGGTTTCGCTTGGCCCGCTTTCGACCCTTCCGGTCGGATCGCCGAAAGGACGTTCCATGAACCCAACCGACATTGCGTCGGTCGCGCCGCTGACATCGTCCAATCTCTCGCTGTTCCACCTGTTCTTGCATGCCCATTGGGTGGTCGAGTCGGTGATGGCGGGCCTTTTGGTGTGCTCGGTTTGGGTGTGGGCGATCGCCATCGACAAGACGTTTTTGTTCGCGCGACTGCGCCGCTCCGGCGACCATTTCGAGGAGGCTTTCTGGTCCGGCCAGTCGCTTGAGGAGCTTTACAAATCGCTCGCCGCCGACCCCGGCCATTCGACCGGGGCTCTGTTCGTCGTCGCCATGCGCGAATGGAAGCGCAGCCTCGAGGGCCATGCCCGGTCCTTTGCCGGCCTGCAGATGCGCATCGAGAAGGTCATGAGCGTCGCCATCGCGCGCGAGGTCGAGAACATGGAACGGCGGCTTCTGGTGCTCGCAACCGTCGGCTCGGCCGGCCCCTTTATCGGCCTGTTCGGCACCGTGGTCGGTATCATGACGAGCTTTCAGTCGATCGCGGCCTCGCAAAATACGTCGCTCGCCGTGGTGGCGCCGGGCATCGCGGAATCGCTGTTTGCGACCGCAATCGGCCTCGTTGCCGCCATCCCGGCGACGATTTTCTATAATAAGTTCGTCAGTGAGGTGAACCGGCAGGCGCAGCGGCTCGAGGGCTTTGCCGACGAGTTTACCGCGATCCTGTCGCGGCAGATCGACGAGCGCGGGTAGGTCCGGGACGGGCAGGTCGGGGGACGGGTGAGGACGGGGATATGGCGGCAAGCAACGTAGTTGCCTCGGCCGGCAAGCGCGGCCGGCGGCGCGCGGTCATGAGCGACATCAACGTGACGCCCTTCGTCGACGTCATGCTGGTGCTGTTGATCGTGTTCATGGTGTCGGCGCCGCTTCTGACGGTCGGCGTGCCGCTTGATCTGCCGCAGAGCCAAGCCAAGTCGCTGCAACAGAACAACGAGCCGCTGACCGTTTCGGTCACCGTCGACGGCCAGGTTTTCCTGCAGAAGGACCAGATCAAGCTCGACGATCTCATTCCGAAGCTGAAGGCGATCATCGATGCCCGTCACGGCAATCTCGACGAGCTCATTTATGTGCGGGGCGACAAGAAGGTTGACTACGGCACCATGATGCGTGTGATGGGCCGTATTTCCGGGGCCGGCTATCACAAAGTGGCGCTCATAACCGAGGTCGAGCAGAGCGGGCAATGAAGCCTGGCATGACCATATCGTGCGTCGGCCACGCTGTGGCGCTCGGCTTTGCGGTCGTGGCGATTTCGGCGCAGCCGATGAATTCGCCGCCGATGGAGACGATCACGACCCAGATCGTCTCTGAGAAGGACGTGTCGCAGATGACCAAGGGCGTCAAAAACGCCCCGCAGCTGAAAATCCCGGACCTGAAGCCGCTCGCCGACAAAGTGGGCGAGGAAAAGTCGGTCGATCAGCTCGCGCCGAAGGCCGCGGACAAGCCGGCGATCACGACCGATGCCGCGAAGTCCACTCCGATGCAGGATACGCCCAAGCCCGACGCCAAAACGGCAGCGAAGTCGGATCCAAAACCGCCGGATCCAAAGCCCGATCCGAAGCCGGACGCGAATGCTGTTCCCAAACCGGACCAAAAGCCCGATCAGAAGCAGGCCGACAAGCCGAAGACGCCGGACTACAAGCCCGACCAGATCGCCAATCTGTTGAAGAAGGACGTGGCGAAGGATGCCGCCAAGCCGAACAATTCGGCGCAGCAGAAACCGAGTTCGCCGAAATTCGATGCCAATCAGGTGGCGCAGCTTCTCGACCAGCGTGCGCCGCAGCGCCAGCTTGCCACAGCCTCACAGGTCAACGACGTCGCTACACTTGGTGCGGCGACGGGAGCGCAGTCGGCCCAGCTCAGCCAGAGCGAGATCGATGCATTGAGAGCACGCTTAGCGCAATGCTGGAATCCGCCGGCTGGCGTCACCGCCAACACCAAAATTTATGTCTCGCTGCGCGTGTTTATGCGGCCGGACGGTTCGCTGGCGGCACCGCCTGTGGTCGTGGAAGGCTCGCCCTCGGCGCTCGGTCCGGCGCTGGCCGAAAGCGCCAAGCGCGCGTTGCTTTCGTGTCAGCCGTTCACCATGCTGCGGCCGGAGCATTATGATCAGTGGAAGGATTTGCAACTCGACTTCAAACCCAATGAGTTGCTCGGCGGCTAATTGGACGATCCAATCATCATGACAGTTGCTATTACTCCTGCATCTCCTGGGGCCGGAATCCAAAGGCTCGGTATGTCTCTGACACGCCGGCACGTACTCGCGCTCTCGCTCGGCGCGGCCGGAGCGACTCTCTCGATTCGCCACGGCGCCGCGCAAACTCACCTCCCACCAATTATCGGGGGTGACTTTCAGCCGATCCCGATCGCGATCCCGAAATTTATCGCGGGCACGCCCGGCGACGGCGACACCGCAAACGGCGTCACGCAGATTGTCACTGCCAATCTGCAGCGGAGCGGTCTGTTCACGCCGATCGATCCCGCCGCCTATACCGAGACCATCGCCAGCGTCGACAGCGTGCCGACATTCCAAAGCTGGCGCGTCGTCAATGCGCAGGCGCTCGTCTCTGGCGCCATCACACGGCAGAACGACGGGCGGCTGAAAGCGGAGTTCCGGCTGTGGGACGTGCTCGCCGGCCAGCAATTGGACGGCAAACAATATCTGACGACGCCGGACAATTGGCGGCGTATCGCCCATATCGTCTCGGATGCGATCTATGAGCGGCTCACCGGGCTGGGCGGCTATTTCGACAGCCGCGTTGTGTTCGTCGACGAGACCGGTCCGGGCGACCGGCGCATCAAGCGGCTCGCCATCATGGATCAGGACGGCGCCAATGTGCGCTATCTCACGCGCGGCGACGATCTCGTGCTCACCCCGCGCTTCTCGCCCTCGACCCAGGAAATTACCTACATGGCCTATGGCCAGGGCGATCCGCGGATCTTTCTCTACAATATCGAAACCAATCAGCGCGAAGTCGTCGGCAACTTCCCGGGCATGAGCTTTTCGCCGCGGTTTTCGCCGGACGGCCAGCGCGTCATTATGAGTCTGCAACAGGGCAGCAATTCCAACATCTTCGTCATGGATTTGCGCTCGAAGGCGACGACGCGGCTCACCGATACGCAAGCGATCGACACGGCGCCGTCCTACTCGCCCGACAGCAACAAGATTTGCTTTGAATCCGATCGCGGCGGTCGGCAGCAGATCTATGTCATGCCCTCGACCGGCGGCCAGGCGCAACGCATCAGCTTTGGTGACGGCAGCTATTCGACGCCAGTTTGGTCGCCGACAGGGGATTGGATCGCCTTCACCAAGCAGACGTCCGATGCCTTCGCCATAGGCGTGATGAAGCCGGACGGCTCTGGCGAGCGCATCCTGACGTCCGGGTTCCACAATGAAGGCCCGACATTCTGTCCCAACGGACGCGTCATCATGTTCTTCCGCGATCCCGGCGGAACTTCGGGGCCGTCGCTTTATTCGATCGATATATCGGGCCGCGCCGATCAACGCGTTCCGACGCCGAATTACGGATCCGATCCCGCGTGGTCGCCGCTCTTGTCATAATGCGGTCGTGGTTCCATAAGGCCGCCGTATTGAGGCCTCATTAACCACTGCAAAAGCTTTCCGGGAATTCCGCGGGGTTGAGGCATCTTTGCAAGGTCGCATCAAGGTTGACGGAACCTTCGCTTAACGAAGGCGCTGTTAGACCCGTTCAAAGACCAACCATGTCCCTAAAAACCAGAATGTCCGGCCACAACGCAAGTTTGGTAAGTATGGAGGCACCGGAATGAACATGGCGAGTATCTTCCGCGGCGCCAAATTCGCAGCCGTTATCGTGGCGACGCTCGCGATGGTGGGCTGCGCCAAGAACGCCGACCAAAACGGCCTCAACGGCGGGGCGGCGACGCCCGGCAGCCAGCAGGACTTTGTCGTCAATGTCGGGGACCGCGTGTTCTTCGAAACCGATTCCTCGGAACTGACGGAGCAGGCCCGCGCCACGCTCGACAAGCAGGCGCAATGGCTCAACAACTACAACCGCTATTCCTTCACGGTCGAAGGTCACGCCGACGAGCGCGGCACGCGCGAATACAATATTGCGCTCGGCGCCCGCCGCGCCGAGACGGTGCGGCAATATCTGGTGTCGCGCGGAATTGCGGGGCAGCGCATGCGCACGATCTCGTACGGCAAGGAACGGCCGGTCGCATTGTGCAACGACATATCGTGCTGGTCGCAAAATCGTCGCGTGGTGACCGTGCTCGATCAGAGTTCGTAGCGGACCATCTGGCTTCGGCAGATTGTGTTTCAACCGGCGCCGCAACGGCGCCGGTTGTTTTTTGCGTCGACGGTTTGCGATCGAAGGCGCGGCGCGTGCCGGATGCACTGCCCGCAACCGCGACAATTTTGGCAACGCTTGATCTGTCGCAAATCCGTAATCAGTGCGTCGCTGGACCACACCGTGAGTGCTCCGGCGAGGCGGTTGTTTAATCTATCCGATAGCCCTACCATTGGGTGCTGCGCGAAATCATCTTGCTCACATCAGACCGCAGGTGCCTGCCATGCAATTTGACAGTCATCGGGGTTCGGCCATCTGCCGCGGCAATCGCAACTCGCAGGCATTGTGGACGCTCGAGAAACGGAAGGCGCTCACAAGATTGTCGGCGCCGTTCTTCGCCGCAACGCTGGCGCTGACGATCGTTTCGGCGATCACCGCAAATGCCCAACAGTCGGCGGTGCCGGTCGGCACGGTCTTGGCAGAACGCCGGCCGATCACCCAGACACGCGATTTCGTCGGGCGTGTGGACGCGACCGACCGCGTTGAAATTCGGGCCAGAGTGAAAGGCTATCTTGACGCGGTGCTCTTCAAAGAGGGCGAAATCGTCAAGAAAGGGGACCCGCTCTACCGGATCGAGAAAGGCCTGTTTCAGGCCGATGTCGTGAATGCGCAGGGAGCCTTGGAGCGCACCAAGGCGGCGAAAACTCTGACGGCGATTCAGCTGCAGCGCGCCGAGGATCTGCTCGCGAAGAGCGCCGGCACCGCTGTCGCGCGCGATCAGGCGCTGGCCGCTGACCAACAGGCCGAGGGCGCCATCATGGCCGACCAGGCCAGTCTGGATACGGCGAACATAAATCTCGGTTATACAGACATCGTCTCACCGATTACCGGAAAGATCAGCAAAACGAATATCACGGTGGGCAATGTCGTCGGGCCCGACACCGGCGTTCTCACGACCATCGTGAGCCAGGATCCGATGTATGTGACGTTTCCAGTGAGCCAGCGCGAATTGCTGGATGCGCATCTGAGCACCGATCCGGCTGACCTTGCCAAAGTCAAAATCAAGATACGTTTCGCCGACGGATCGACCTACAAGCACGAGGGCACAATCAACTTCCTCGACGTTTCGGTGAACCGTGCCACCGATACGGTGCTGGCGCGCGCGACGATACCGAATCCCGACGGTACCTTGATCGATGGTCAACTGGTCAGCGTCTCGGTTCAAGCGGGCGAGCCTCAGGAAAAGGTCGTCATCCCGCAGGGGGCGCTGATTGCGGACCAGGAGGGCGTCTATGTCTTTGTCGTCGAAGACGGCAAAGCGGTCGTCAAACGGATCAAACCGGGCGGCGAGCTCGGCGCCAATGTTGTTGTCAATGAAGGCTTGAAGGGCGGCGAACAAGTCATCGTCGAGGGGCTGCAAAGCATCCGCCCCGGGCAGCCGGTTCAAGCGGCGCCGATGCCGGCAAGCCTCAAAGGGACCTGATCCCATGCTTTCTGCCATTTTCGTCGATCGGCCGCGGCTTGCGATCGTCATCGCGGTGGTCATGACGATTGCCGGCTTACTCGCGCTCGCGACGATCCCGATCGCGCAATATCCCGATATCGTGCCGCCGCAAGTCTCGGTCACGACGACCTATCCCGGCGCCAATTCGGCGGTTGTAGAAGCGACGGTCGCGCAGGTCATCGAGGCCCAGGTCGTCGGCGTCGACAAGATGATCTACATGAAGTCGACCAGCGGCGACGACGGCAGCTATACGCTGACCGCCTCGTTCGAATTGGGCACCGACCCGGACATCGACACGGTCAACGTCAATAACCGCGTTCAAATCGCCTTCCCGCAGACTGCCGCCCGAGGTCCAGCGACAGGGCGTCACGGTCAAGAAGAAATCATCGGCGCTGCTCGGCGTGATCGCGGTCTATTCGCCCAAGCACACGCACGATCCGTTGTACCTTTCCAATTACGTCACGATAAATCTTCTCGACCGGATCAAGAGCACGCCCGGCGTCGGCGATGCCACGCTGTGGGGCCCGCAGGATTACGCGATGCGCGCCTGGGTGCGTACCGACCGGCTGACGGGTCTCAGTCTGACGACCGCAGACATCATCAACGCGATTCAGTCGCAAAACGTTCAAGCTGCGGTGGGTCGCGTCGGCGCCCGTCCGATCTCCGATGATCAGCAGCTGCAGCTCAATCTGCAAACCAAAGGACGCCTCGCCACGGTGGAGGACTTCGAGAACATCGTGATCCGGACTAATCCCGACGGTTCGGTGTTGAGGCTTCGCGACGTGGCAAGGGTGGAACTCGGCGCCGCCAACCTTGATCGTGACACGCGGCTCAACGGCGGCCCGGCCGCGGCGATCGCGATCTATCAAACCCCAGGCGCGAACGCGATCTCGACGCTGAAGGCGGTGAAGGAGCGAATTGCCGAGGCGGAAAAAAGATTCCCCGACGATCTCGCCTGGAAAATCACCTACGACCCGACAGTCTTTGTCACCGACACTATTCACGAAGTGCAGAAGACGCTGGTTGAAGCGTTCATTCTGGTCGTGATCGTGGTCTTTCTTTTCCTCGGCAGCGTGCGCGCGACCTTGATACCCACGCTCGCGGTGCCGGTCAGCCTCATTGGTACCTTTGTCGCGCTGCTCGCCGTGGGTTACTCGGCCAATACGGTTTCGCTTTTGGCGGTCGTGCTGGCGATCGGGATCGTGGTCGACGACGCCATTGTCGTGGTGGAAAACGTCGAGCGCGTTATGGAAGAGCACCCCGAGCTCACGCCCGGGGAAGCGACCAAGCGGGCAATGGCGGAAATCACCGCGCCTATTATCGCGATCACGCTGGTGCTGTTGTCGGTTTTCGTGCCGGTGGCCTTCATCCCCGGCATTTCCGGCGAATTGTTCCGGCAGTTCGCGGTGACGGTCGCGGTTGCGATGTTCTTGTCGGCGATCAATGCGCTCACGCTGTCGCCCGCGCTCTGCGCCGTTCTATTGCGCCCGCACCACGGGCCGCGTCGCGGAGTCATGGGATACGTGATGCGATTCATCGACCGTGTTCGCGATGGCTACGGAGCTGCCACCGCGCGGATCGTGCGCTTTTCGATTATCGGGATTGTGATGGTCATCGTGGCGGGAGTGGGCGTGTTCGGCCTTGCCAAGTTCACGCCGACGGGTTTTCTCCCCGAGGACGACCAAGGCGCGCTGTTCGTCGTCGCTCAGCTGCCGGGCGGGTCGTCGGTTGCGCGAACGACGGCCATCGTTGAGCGGGCCGAAGCGATTTTGAAGCAGGAAGAGGCGGTCGAAGACGTCACCTCGGTGATCGGGCTGAATTTCATCGACAATTATTCGCAGTCCAATGCCGCGTTCCTGGTTGTTACGCTGAAGCCGTTCGAAGATCGAAAAGATCGCTCGCTGAGCGCCTCGGCACTGATTGGGCGGCTGAACGAGAAATTCCGTCAGATTCCCGGCGCGTCGGTCTTGCCGCTGGCGCCGCCGCCGATTCTTGGTCTCGGCACCGGAGGCGGCTTTACCTATGTGCTCGAGGATTTGCGCGGTGGCGATCCCAAGGCCATGGCGCAAGTGCTGCGCGGACTGACGGTGGCGGCAAATCAGGATCCCAAACTGAGCAGGGTCTTCAGTACATTCTCGGCGACCAACCCTTCGATCTTTCTCGATATCGACCGCGACAAGGCGCAAATCATCGGCGTGCCGTTGAGCTCGGTTTTTCAAGCCCTGCAAGCGTCGCTCGGCGGATACTTCGTCAATAACATGAACCTCTTCGGGCGTACTTGGCAGGTTCAGGTCCAGGCGGAAGCCGTGGACCGGTCGAATATCGACGATATCTATCGCATCAACGTCCGCAGCAACGAAGACAAGATGATTCCGCTGCGCAGTCTCGCGGAGGTCCGCGTCGTCGTCGGACCGGCGGCGCTCATTCGCTACAACAATCTTCGCGCCTTGACCGTGCAGGGCAGCCCCGCGCCAGGCGTTTCGTCAGGCCAAGCTTTGCAGGCTATGGAAGCCGTCGCCGCAAAGACGCTGCCGCAGGGCTATGCCGGGGAATGGACCGATACCGCGTTTCAGGAAAAGCGCGCCGAAGGCAAGACGGCGATTATTCTCGGCTTCGCGGTGCTGTTTGCTTACCTGTTCCTGGTCGGACTGTACGAAAGCTGGACCATTCCGGTCCCGGTCCTGCTTTCGGTATCGATCGGCGTGCTCGGCTCGTTCCTGGCCATCGTGTTCGGTGGCCTGACACTCGACCTCTATGGGCAGATCGGCATGGTCGTGCTGATCGGGCTTGCCGCCAAGAACGGAATTCTGATCGTCGAGTTCGCCAAGGAGCAGCGGGAAAGAGGCGTCGCGCTGCTCGAAGCCGCAACCGAAGGCGCGCGATTGCGCTTCCGGCCGGTGATGATGACATCGTTCGCCTTCATCCTCGGCCTTTATCCATTGGTGGTTGCCACCGGCGCATCGCAGCTCGCGCGGCGCAATGTCGGCACGCCGGTGTTCGGCGGTATGATTCTCGCTTCCTTCATCGGCATCTTTGCCATCCCGCCGCTCTATGTCATGTTCCAGGCCATCCGCGAGCGTTTGCGACCGTCATCGCAACCCCATAAAGAGGCGCCCGAAACAAAGGCCGCGAAAACCAGCAGACGCAAGTTCGCAAGCGCACGATCAAGCCCGCATATAGGCCGCTCATATTAGATGCGGCGACGCGGGCGCCATCAGGCAAGATTGCGCCATCAGATCCGCCTCAGGCCTGGAACGCAGCCCAAAAAGCTTCGCGAATTCGCGCGATTTACTTTAGGCTCTCGCCCCATCCACTGCGATTCGATTAACGTCCGCTCTCGGCGACCATCCGCATCCACCGGGTACCGTCATGACCTTCCGCGCGTTCGCGACCACGATTGTCGTGTTTTCGGTGGCAGTCTTTGTCGCCGCCTGCGGACAAAAGAACGAATACGCGGCGCCGCCACCGCCCAAGGTCAAGGTTTCGGCGCCGCTTGAGCAAAACGTCACACGCTATTTCGACGCGACCGGCAATGCGGCATCCGTCAACTCGGTCGATCTGGTGGCGCGCGTGCAGGGCTTTGTGCAGGCGATCAGCTATATCGACGGCGCCTTTGTGAAGAAGGGCACCTCGCTGTTCACCATCGAGCCTGAACCGTACAAGCTGAAAGTCGATGCCGCGAAAGCGTCCGTTACCAGCGCGCAGGCGAGCCTGGTGCAGGCGCAGCAGGAATACCAACGGCAAGCCGATCTGGTGGCCAAGCAAGTCTCGACGCAAGCCAATTACGACAAAGCGCTGGCGCAGCGCGAACTCGGCGCAAGCCGACGTCCAATCGGCCCGAGCCAATGAACAGCAGGCCGAGATCAATCTCGGCTATACCGATGTCACCGCACCGTTCGACGGCTTTGTCACCGCGCGTCAGGTCTCGATTGGAGAACTCGTCGGCGCAAATTCGCCCACCGTGCTGGCCACGATCGTGCAGCTCGATCCGATCTGGGTGAATTTCAATGCCAGCGAACGCGACGTGCTGGCCGTGCGTGAATTTCTCGCCAGCAGTGGCCGGACGACGGCCGATTTGTTGGGGGCCCCGGTCGAAGTCGCATTGCAGGACGAGGAAAACTACCCGCATCTGGGCAAGCTCGATTACGTGGCGCCCAATGTCGATCCGTCGACCGGAACGCTGGCGTCGCGCGCCATCCTGGAGAACGCCAATCGCAAACTGCTGCCGGGTTTTTTTGTGCGCATCCGCATTCCCGGCAGGCCGCGGCCGGAGCTGCTGGTGCCCGATATAGCGATCGGCAGCGACCAAAGCGGCCGTTATGTCCTCGTCGTCAACAAGGACAATATTGTCGAGCAGCGCAAAGTCGAGCCGGGGCAATTGGTCGGCGATCTGCGCGTGATCGAGCAGGGTCTCACCAAGGACGATCGCGTGGTCGTCGGCGGCATCATGCAGGCCATCCCGGGCCAGAAGGTCGACGCCGAGCCAAGCTCGGCGCCGGCCGCGAAATAGCGAACCGATCCGCGATGATCTCGAAATTCTTCATCGAGCGCCCGGTTCTCGCGAACGTCCTCGCCATCCTGATGATTTTGATCGGCGCGGTCGCGGTCTATGATCTGCCGATCGCGCAATATCCCGACGTCGTGCCGCCGACTGTGCAAGTGACGACGCGCTATCCCGGCGCCAGCGCCCGCACGCTGATGGATACGGTGGCGCTGCCGATCGAGCAGCAGGTCAACGGCGTCGAAAACATGATCTACATGCAATCGATGAGCGCCAGCGACGGCAGCTATACGCTCACCGTGACGTTCAAGATCGGCACCGATCTCGATTCAGCGCAGATCCTGGTGCAGAACAGAGTGTCGGCCGCGTTGTCGTCATTGCCGCAGGCGGTGCAGGCGCAGGGCGTGACGGTGCAGAAGCGCTCCACTGCCGTTTTGCTGTTCGTCACCTTGACCTCGCCGGACGCTCGTTACGACAGCCTTTTTCTCGCCAATTACGCCACCATCAATCTGCGCGACGAGCTGTCGCGGCTGCCCGGCGTCGGCAATGTCAACGTGTTCGGCGCCGGCCAATATTCGATGAGAATCTGGCTCGACCCGGAAAAGCTCAAGGCGCGCAGCTTGAATGCGCAGGATGTCGTTTTGGCGCTGCAGCAGCAGAGCCAGGAGGTGACGGCAGGGCAGATCGGTATGCCGCCGACGCCGCCCGGCGTCGATTTCCAATACACCATCGATCTGGAAGGCCGGCTCACCGACGTCAATCAATTCGGAAACGTCATCGTCAAGACCGGCGACAACGGCCAGATCACGCGCGTGCGCGATGTCGGCCGTGTCGAGCTTGGCGCGCAGACTTACAGTCAGGCTTTCACATTGAGCGGCAAGCAGGCCGCCGGCATCGGCATCTATCAATTGCCGGGCGCCAATGCGCTCGACGTCGAGCGCGCGGTCAAAGCCAAAATGACGGAGTTGGCGCGCGCTTTCCCGCAAGGGCTCGACTATTCGATTCCGTTCGACACGACGGTGTTCGTCAACGCCTCGATCCATGAAGTCTACAAGACGCTGATCGAAGCAGCCGTGCTGGTGCTGATCGTGATTCTGGTCTTTCTCCAGGACTGGCGCGCCATGCTGGTGCCGGCGACCACCGTGCCGGTGACGATCATCGGCGCGTTCGCGATGATGTGGGCGCTTGGCTTCACCGTGAACTTCTCCACCTTGTTCGCCATCGTGCTGTCGATCGGCATCGTGGTAGACGACGCCATTGTCGTGGTCGAGGGCGCCGCGCACAATATCGAGAAAGGGATGAGCGGGCATGACGCGGCGATCCGCGCCATGAACGAGTTATTGGGACCGATCATCGGCATCACATTGGTGCTGATGTCGGTGTTCTTGCCGGCGGCGTTTTTGCCGGGCCTCACCGGGCGCATGTATGCGCAATTCGCACTGGTGATCGCGGCTACAGCGCTCCTCTCCGCCATCAATGCGATCACGCTCAAGCCGACACAGTCGGCGATGTGGCTGCGGGTCCCCGTTCCGCCGGAACAGCGCAACGCCTTCTACCGCGGCTTCAATGCGATCTATGGGCGTATGGAACAACGCTATGCCGGTCTGATCGGCCACATGGTGGCGCATGCCGGTCTGATGACGCTGATCGCGTTCGCGATCATGGCGGTTGCCTTCTATGGCTTGGCGCGGGTGCCGACCGGCTTTCTGCCGATCGAGGATCAAGGCTACGTGCTGGTGAGCGTCCAGCTTCCGGACGGCGCCGCGCTCGAGCGCACGCGCAAGGCGCTCGATCAGGTTTCGACGATTGCCGGCAAGGATCCGAGCGTCGCGCAGGTCATCGCCATTTCCGGAATTTCCGTTCTCGACAACAGCGCGCCTTTGGCGAATGCCGGCGTTGCCTATGTGGTGCTCAAGGATTGGAGCGAGCGCGACGATTTGCGCGCGATTTTTACCCGTCTCACGGCGGCGCTCGGTGCCGTCGACGGGCGCGTCAACGTGCTGCCGCCGCCGCCGATCCAGGGCATCGGCAATGCCGGCGGGTTTTCATTTCAGATCGAACTGCGCGACGGCTCGACCGATTTCGAAAAGCTGCAAAGCATGACCAACGCGGTCGTCGCCAATGCGCAGTCGCAGAGCGCGCTGCAGCGCGTGGCGACATCGTTCCGCGCCACAGCGCCGCAATTGCGCATCGATGTCGATCGCGTCAAGGCCGAGACGGTGCATGTGCCGGTCGACCAGGTGTTTTCGGCGCTCGCCACTTATCTGGGCTCGGATTATGTCGGGCAATTCAACAAATTCGGTCGCGTGTTCCAGATCTATGCGCAGGCCGACGCGCAATTCCGGCTGCGGCCGCGCGACATCGAGAACCTCTCGGTGCGCAATCAGCAAGGCAACATGATCCCGCTCGGCACGCTGGTGAAGGTCACGCCGGTTGTCGGCACGCCGCTGATCAGCCTTTACAATCTCTATCCGTCCTCGACCATTATCGGCCTGCCGGCGGCGGGCTTCTCGTCCGGTCAGGCGATTCATCTGATGGAAGAGAACGCGGCGGAGACGCTGCCGCCCGGTGCCGGCAGCGAATGGACCGCGATGTCCTACCAAGAGAAGATCGTCGGCAATCAGATGTATTTCGTGTTCGCGATGGCGATGCTGCTGGTTTATCTGGTCCTCGCCGGCCAATACGAAAGCTGGTACGCGCCGCTCGCTGTGATCCTGTCGGTTCCGCTGGCGCTGACAGGGCCGGTTCTGGTGCTCGAAGGTTTGCGCATCGACAATAATCTCTACACCCAGATCGGCTTGATCCTCCTCATCGCGCTGTCAGCCAAGAACGCCATCCTGATCGTCGAGGTGGCGCGCGAGCATCGCGTCCGTGATGGCAAGCCCATTCTCGAAGCGGCGGTGGACGCCGCTCGCGCGCGCTTCCGCCCGATCCTGATGACGTCCTTTGCCTTCATTCTCGGCGTCGCGCCGCTGGTGATCGCGAGCGGCGCCGGCGCCAGCGCCCGCAAATCGATCGGCATCACCGTGTTCAGCGGCATGATTGCGTCGACCTGCCTCGCCGTCCTATTCGTTCCGTCGCTGTTCGTCGTGGTTCAACGCTTTGAGGAATGGCGCGCCTCCCATAAGAGCTCGCGCATTCAGCCGGCGGAATGAGCAAGGCCATGCCGGTCGCGATGGCCGGTCGCGACAGCCGGTCACGATGAAGGCCATAAAGCGGTCGGGACTTGGCCGACGTCGGGCCATAGTCACAATTTGGACGCAGGGCGCGGTATGTTAGCGGCCGGGACACCACCGAAAATGCGTAAAGCAATGATCCGCTCTATTTCCTTGCTCGCGCTTGCCGGTTCCTTGCTCGCGCTTGCCGGCACACTCTGGGCAAGCGCCGCCCAAGCCCAGATGTCGGAATCCGACATGCTGATGCGCATCGACCATCTGGAGGCGCAGGTCCGCGATCTCACCGGCACCATCGAGCAATTGCAATATCGCAATCACCAGCTCGAGCAACAAGTGCAGCAGGCGCAGCCCGCCGCGCCGAACGCGCCCCGGCCGAATCCCCAATACGCGCCACCGCAAGCCCAGCAATATTCGCCGCCACCCGGCCCGCAATATTCGGCGCCCGCCACCGCGCAATATTCGCCGCCGCCACAGGCTCAATATTCGCCGCCGCCGCCGCCGCAATACACGCCGCCCCCGCCGACGACCGCAGCGGTCGTGTCGGCGGCGCCGAATGACACGGGGTCATATCCGCCGCGCCGTGGGGATGCCTTCGATCCGTCGCGCGATCCCAATGCGCCGGGCGCGCCGCGCCCGCTTGGTGCTCCGGGCGCCGCCGCCGCGGAGCCGCCGCCGCCAATCTCGGACGCGCCCCCGCGCCGCCAAATCGGGGCTCCGCTGGATCTCTCGTCGCCGTCGGGCGACGCCGGGCAGGGCGGTCCATTGCCGCCGCCGCCGCAGATCAATCCGAATTCGACCGGCGCCATGCAGGCGGCCTTGCCGCCCGCGAATACGCCGAAAGATGAATTCGATCTCGGCTACGGCTACGTGCTGCATAAGGATTACGGTCTTGCGGAACAGACCTTGCGCGATTTTCTGCAAAAATATCCGAGCGACCGGCTGACGCCCGAGGCGCAATACTGGCTGGGCGAAGCGCTATTCCAGGACAAGCATTATCGCGACGCCGCCGAATCGTTTCTTGCGGTGTCGACGAAATACGAGACTACGGCACGCGCGCCGGATGCGCTGATGCGGCTCGGCCAGTCGCTCGCCGCACTTGGCGAAAAAGAAGCCGCCTGCGCCTCGCTCGGCGAAGTCTTACGCAAATATCCGAAGGCTTCCCCGGCAGTGAAGCAGAACGTGGATCGGGAACAAAAGCGTGTCCACTGCTGAACAAACCGTTCGCGACGATGAAGCGAACGTTTTGTTCTCGGGACTTGAAGACGCGCGTGGACTAATCCTTGCGGTTTCCGGCGGCCCGGATTCAACGGCACTCCTGGTGCTTGCGGCGCGTTGGGCGAAACGGCTCAAGCGCGCACCGAAGCTTGTGGCGGTGACCATCGATCACGGATTGCGGCCCGAAGCGGCGCGCGAGGCGGCCGCGGTCAAGCGGCTGGCGAAAAGCCTCGGCGTCGTGCATCGCACGCTGCGCTGGCGCGGCAAGAAGCCGAAGTCCGGCTTGCAGGAAGCCGCCCGAATCGCGCGCTATCGCTTGCTGGCGGATACCGCGTCGCGCGCCGGCTACGTCCATATCCTGACCGCGCATACGCTCGACGATCAGGCGGAGACGATTCTATTCCGGCTCGCGCGCGGCAGCGGCTTGGTTGGGCTTGCCGGCATGGCGTATGCATCGCCGCTTCCAATCGACGGAGCGCGCGCCCTTTTCCTGGTGCGCCCGCTGCTTCGCCTGGCGAAGACGCGCCTTGTGGCAACGCTCGATGCGGCGCGCATCGGCTATAGCGAAGATCCGAGCAACAGAGATCCACGCTTCACCCGCGCGCGGCTGCGTGGCTTGATGCCGGAACTCGCACGCGAGGGTCTCGATGCGCGCGGCTTGGCGCGGCTCGCGGTGCGGGTGCGGCGCGCCGACGCCACGATCGAATTCACGGTCGGGGCGGCGCGCGCGGCGCTGGCGCCGGGCCCGTGGCGTGAGCGCGGGCCGATTATGTTCGCGACGGCGCAATTCGCCGATCTGCCGGCGGAAGTGGCGCTGCGTCTCCTCGGCCGCGCCATTGCGCATACCGGCAATGAGGGCCCGGTCGAGCTTGCCAAGCTCGAAGCGCTGTACGATGCGCTCCGGAAGGCCCAATTTCGCGTGCGCCGGACGCTCGCCGGGGCTCAGATCACGCTCGACAAAGACCGGCTGACGGTCGAACGGGCGCCGGCCCGGCGTGGCCGGGCCGGCCAAGTCCGGCGTGAAGGCGGCAAGAGGCGCTTTACGAAATAACGATATATTGCGGGCCTGCGGCGAGGGTTCCCTTGGCAGGGGGCGGGGTGACGCCTACATTCCCCTAAACGGGGACGTGAAGCGGCCACCATTCGCAGGCACGCAATATCCCGCCGGGCTCGCTCAAACGCGGGGTCAAGGACACCAGATGAACGCCAATCTGCGCAATTTCGCCCTGTGGGTCATCATTGTCCTGCTGCTTCTGGCTTTGTTCACCCTGTTCCAGAATCCGGGTCAGCACACGACCTCCCAGGACATCTCGTTCTCGCAACTCTTGAACGAGGTCGACCAGGGCCGGGTGCGCGATGTGCTCATTCAGGGCCCGGATATCCACGGCACCTTCACCGACGGCCGCACCTTCCAGACCTACGCACCGAGCGATCCGTCACTGGTTCAGCGCCTCTACAACAAGGGTGTTTCGATCACCGCGCGGCCGCAGACCGACAACGTGCCCTGGTTCGTCTCGCTCCTGATCTCGTGGCTGCCCTTCGTCGCGCTGATCGGCGTGTGGATATTCTTGTCACGGCAGATGCAGGGCGCCGGCGGCAAGGCGCTCGGCTTCGGCAAGTCGCGGGCAAAACTTCTGACCGAGGCGCATGGCCGGGTCACGTTCGAGGATGTGGCCGGCGTCGATGAGGCCAAGCAAGACCTGCAAGAGATCGTCGAGTTCCTGCGCGATCCGGCCAAATTCCAGCGGCTCGGCGGACGCATTCCGCGCGGCGTGCTCTTGGTCGGCCCGCCCGGCACCGGCAAGACGCTGATCGCGCGCGCCGTCGCCGGCGAGGCGAACGTGCCGTTCTTCACCATTTCCGGTTCCGACTTCGTCGAAATGTTTGTCGGCGTCGGTGCGAGCCGCGTGCGCGACATGTTCGAGCAGGCCAAGAAGAACGCGCCCTGCATCATCTTCATCGACGAAATCGACGCGGTCGGCCGCCATCGCGGCGCCGGCCTCGGCGGCGGCAACGACGAGCGCGAACAGACGCTCAACCAGTTGCTGGTCGAGATGGACGGTTTCGAAGCCAACGAAGGCATCATCCTGATCGCCGCCACCAACCGGCCCGACGTGCTCGATCCGGCGCTACTGCGGCCCGGCCGTTTCGACCGCCAGGTCGTGGTGCCGAACCCGGACGTGGTCGGCCGCGAGCAGATCTTGAAGGTGCACGTGCGCAAGGTGCCGCTGGCGCCGGATGTGAATCTGAAAACCATCGCGCGCGGCACGCCCGGCTTCTCCGGCGCCGATCTGATGAACCTCGTCAACGAGGCGGCTTTGATGGCGGCCCGGCGCAACAAGCGCATGGTCACCCAGGTCGAGTTCGAGGATGCCAAGGACAAGGTGATGATGGGCGCCGAGCGCAAGTCGCTGGTGATGACCGAGGAGGAAAAGCTCCTCACCGCCTATCACGAAGGCGGCCATGCCATCGTCGCGATCAACGTCAAGGCGACCGATCCGGTGCACAAGGCAACCATCATTCCGCGCGGCCGCGCGCTCGGCATGGTCATGCAATTGCCGGAGCGCGACAAGCTGTCGATGTCGCTCGAGCAGATGACGTCGCGGCTCGCCATCATGATGGGCGGCCGCGTCGCCGAGGAATTGGTGTTCGGCCGCGAGCGGGTGACCTCCGGCGCCGCTTCCGACATCGAGCAGGCGACCAAGCTCGCGCGCATGATGGTCACGCGCTGGGGCCTCTCCGAGACGCTCGGCACGGTCGCTTACGGCGAGAACCAGGAAGAAGTGTTCCTCGGTTATTCCGTGGCGCGCCAACAGAATATTTCCGAGGAGACCGCGCGCACGATCGACGGCGAGATCCGGCGGCTGGTCGAGGCCGGCTATAACGAAGCGCAGACGATCCTCACCGAGAAGCGCGCCGACCTCGAAACGCTGGCCAAGGGTCTCCTTGAATTCGAGACGCTCACCGGCGACGAGATCAAGGATTTGATCATGGGCAAGAAGCCGAATCGCGAATCGGTGATCGAGCCGGTGGGGTCTCGCACACCCACCGTGCCGACTGCCGGCGCCGGCCGCAATCGGCCGCCGCGCGCCGAGGGTCCGATGGAGCCGCAGCCTCAGGCTTGAGACGGACGCCGCGGACATCCGCGGCGTTGTGGTGCGGCAATACCAGTTTCGTTCTTCCGTTGTACTTTGCGTACGACGGCGCGCTAGAATGGTCCGCGCCTCTCATATGTGCTGCCGTTCGAAACAGTGCGGTCGTGAAAGCGACAAAGAATCAAGCAGAATCTGGTCGGAAGGTGCCGCGGTACTTTTGCTGCGGATGGAAGGGGCGGCCGATGCGGACGTTTTTTGTCGCGAGCACCGTTTTCGCAATCTTGATGGGTCCGGCGCTGGCGCAAGTCAGCGGCCAGCCGCGGCCGCCGCAAGCTGTGCCCGGCAAGCCGCAAGCTGTCCCCGTCAAGCCCGGTACGCCCGGAAAACCCGCTGCGCAATCCGCCAAGCCCGCGCCGGCAGTGGCGTCGACGCCGGAAGCGCGCTCGGCCGCGGAACTCGCGCTGACGTCGGATCCCGTCTTTGATGACGGCACCTATCTGCGCATCAAGCAAACGTTGCTCAGCTATTCCGATATCCAGGTTCGCGGCGGCTGGCCGACGCTGCCGACCGACGCCAAGCTTGCGCCGGGCGCGAGTGGCCCTGAGGTCGCGCTGCTGCGCAAACGCCTTGTCATTACCGAAGACATGCCGGCCAACGCGGAGTCCGGCGACAGTTACGACGCCGCGGTCGTTGCCGGCGTCAAGAAGTTCCAACTGCGTCACGGGCTCGACGCGACCGGCACGGTCGGCGCGCAGACGCTGAAGGCGCTCAACGTACCGGTCGGCGACCGCATCAAACAGCTCGAAGCTTCGCTTCAACGGCTCCTCGGCATGGATTTCCTCTTTGCCGATCGCTACGTCGTGGTGAACATTCCCGCAGCCTTCGTCGAAGCCGTGGCCAACGGCAAAGTCGAGCGCCGCTATCGCGTCATCGTCGGCAAGATCGACAAGCCGTCGCCAACGCTCACGGCCTTTATCACCGCGGTCGACCTCAATCCGACCTGGACGGTACCGCTCTCGATCACCAAGACCGAGATCGCAAGACACATGCGCACGGATCCGAACTATCTCAGCCGCATGCATATGCGTCTCCTCGGCGCCCATGACGAAGAGATCAGCGGCGGCAGCGTCGATTGGTCGATGGACCGTTCGCCGAATTTCACGGTGCGCCAGGACGCCGGCGCCTGGAACGCGCTCGGCTATCTCAAGATCGACATGCCCAATCCGTATTCGGTCTATATGCACGACACCGATACGCGAAAACTGTTCGCCGACGATTACCGCTTCGATTCGCACGGCTGCACGCGCGTCGACAATGTGCGCGATCTTGCCGCCTGGATTCTGCAGGGAGGTCCGCCAGGCTGGGATCGCGCTTCGATCGACGCCGGCATCGCCGCGGGCCAGACCAAGATTATCAATCTGCCGCACAAGATTCCGGTGGCCTGGGTCTATCTCACCGGCTGGGTGCAGCGCGACGGCACCGTCGAGTTCCGCGACGACGTCTACAAGCACGACGAGGCGCTCGACCGCAACGCGCTGGCCGACGCCGCGGCCGGCGGCTTCGTCGCGCCGGTGCCGAAGAACGTCGCGCAGGCGTCCAATCTCGACAGCCGCTGACGCCTTCCTCTGCGGGCCCGACACTCCTCGGTCTACTTACTGCCCGTGGCTTCCCCGGCGCGCTCACGCCATAATGCCCGGACCCTAACCCTTCGCCGCTTGCGACGGAGGGAAGGGTGGGGGAATTCGCCGGACACTGCCGATGCGCCAGATGATCATGGTCGGGTTCCTGCAGGCACAGAACTGCACGAACCTCGCGAGCTCCTGGCGCCATCCGCAGTCGCGCACCGATAGCTGGTCGCCGGATTTCTACCGGCATATCGGCCGCGTTCTGGAACAGGGCAAGTTTCACCTCGGCTTTTTCGACGACCGCCTGTCGATGCCGGACATGTACGGCCGCGATCACGGCCATACCGTCCAGCACGGCATTCGCTGCGTGAAGCTCGACGCGGTCACCGTGCTCACCGTGATGGGCATGGCGACCGAGCGGCTCGGTCTCGGCGCGACCTATTCGACGAGTTACTACGAGCCGTTCCATGTCGCGCGCGTGTTCGCGACGCTCGATCTGATGACGCGGGGACGCGCGGCCTGGAATGTCGTGACCTCGCTCAATGACGGCGAAGCGCAGAATATGGGCCGCGACGAGGTGCTTGGTCACGATCTGCGCTACGACCGCGCTGACGAGTTCATGGAGATCGTGCTCGGCCATTGGGACGCCTGGGAGGACGACGCCATCGTTCAGGACAAGGCGACCGGGCTTTTTGCCAAAGCGGACAAGGTACATCGCCTCGACTACGCAGGGCGCTACTTCAATTCGCGCGGGCCGTTCACTGTGCCGCGCTCGGCGCAAGGTCATCCCGTGGTCATCCAGGCCGGTTCGAGCGGCCGCGGCAAATCGTTCGGCGCGCGCTGGGGCGAGATCATCTTTGTCGTCTACCCGAACATCGATATCGGCAAGCGCGACTATGCCGACTTCAAGGCGGAGGTGGCGCGCTTCGGCCGCGATCCGGACGACGTCAAGATCACGCCCCTCGTCAACACCGTGGCGGGCGCGACCAAAGCCGAGGCCGAAGACAAATGGGCCGAGATCGAAAAGCTGCCGCTCGAGATCGACGCGCTGTCGCTGTTGTCGGAGGCGCTCAACTTCGATTTCGCGAGAAAGGGCATGGACGAGCCGTTCACCGCGCAGGAGCTCGGCGAAATGTCGGGCCTGCAAGGCATCCGCGACCGAGTTGTCAGCGTCTGCGGGACGAAAAATCCGACGGTGCGCGACTTCATCCAGATCAGCGGCCGCGGCCGTGTCCACAACGCCATTGTCGGCGGTCCGAAGGAAGTGGCCGACCAACTCGAACAATGGTTCTCGGCGCCCGCCTGCGACGGCTTCGTGCTCTCCGCCACCCATGTGCCGGGGGCCTACGAGGATTTCGTGCGCTTCGTCGTGCCCGAGCTGCAACGCCGCGGCCTGTTCCGCAAGGAGTTCGCCGGCGCGACATTGCGCGAGAATTTGGCGCTGCCCGTTCCCCCGATAGGCGCGTGGCGCTGATCTCTACGCCCGGCGCAACTTCGAGTATCTTGCGCGGTCTGCGGCAAGCAGGCGGGAGGAACGGCGATGGAAATGCGGGTATTCGGCCGCACCGGAATGCAGCTCTCGGTGCTGGGCTTCGGTTGCGGCGCGGTCGGCGGCCTGATGGTGCGAGGCGATCAGCTCGATCAGGAGCGCACCATCGCACGCGCCATCGCTGCCGGCGTGAATTACTTCGACACCGCCGTGCAATATGGCAACGGTGAATCGGAAAAGAATCTCGGCCGCGTTCTGCAACGGCTCAAACCCGCCGATGCGATCGTCGGCACCAAGGTCCGGCTGCCATCCGCCGACTTCGGGAACATTGCCGACGCGGTGGCGACGTCGCTCGAAGGCAGCCTGACGCGGCTGCGCCGCGATCGGGTCGACATCTTTCATCTGCACAATGCAATCACCGAAACCGGCGGCGGCGAAGCGCTCAGCGTCGGACAGGTGCTCGGTGATGTGGTCCCGACGTTCGAGCGGCTGCGCCGGGAGGGCAAGACGCGTTTCCTGGGACTCACCGCGGTCGGCGACACGGCGGCGCTGCAGCAGGCAATCGACGCACGCGCCTTCGACAGCGCCCAGGTGGTCTACAATATGCTCAATCCGTCCACCGCCGCCGCGCTGCCGGCGTCCTATCCGGCACAAGATTATGGACGGCTGTTCGATCATACCAAGGCGGCCGGCGTCGGTGTCATCGGCATCCGCGTGCTCGCCGGCGGCGCGCTGTCCGGATCGGCCGAGCGTCATCCGATTGCGAGTCCGCCGCCCGCGCCGATCGGCTCTGCCATGAGCTACGATGCCGATGTCGTGCGCGCCCGCCGCCTGATGCCGCTGGTGGAAGAGGGGTATGCCGGGAGCCTGACCGAAGCCGCCACGCGGTTTGCGCTGTCGCATCCGGCGATCGGCACGATCTTGATCGGGATGGCGACGCCGCAGCAGTTCGAGGATGCGCTTGCCGCGGTGCAAAAAGGGCCGCTGCCGCCCGCGGCGCTCGAGCGGTTGACGGCGTTGCGCCAGGGATTCGCCGGCGAAGCACGGTGATCAATAGCCGTTGGGCCTATCTCACAGATGTCATGAATATCCGTGAGGTTAGGCGTTTTCGTGCCGCGTGCTTCGCGGTTCAGTTCAATCCACAGGCCTTAAGGGTGACGCCATGAAGCAATATGTGACGGTGGGACTAGCGGTCCTTGCCGGTGCGGCCCTAGTTGAAGCGGCGCTGATCCCGGGACTGCTGATTGGCGGCGCGGCAATATTGGCGCCCAAAGTCCTGCCGCAATTGCGTCAGCGCGTGGGGCCGCGGTCATCGCTCCTGCCGTTGCGCACTGATGCAGAAGCCCGGAAGGCGACCCCGCTGGGCTTTACCATCAGCCGGGCGCTGGCCAAGACCATCACGTTCCGCACCCTTGCTACCGCAATGGACTTCACTACGCTCTACGTTGTGGTTGGTGACGCTGTCACCGCAGCCGGTCTCGCCGCCTTCGGCTTTGTGGTCGGCCCGTTCGTTTATTGGGGCCACGAAAAGGCCTGGGATCATTTCAGGTCGCCCGAAGCGAGCAGTGTCGCTCAGCCGGTGCCGATGAAGCTCTTGCCGGCACCGGCCAGCGCCTAGCGCGCGATCAGGCCGAACTCAGTTCAGCCGAAGCTCCGTAACGTGCTTGGGATCTGGCCTGATCTCGCCCCTCTCGACGCGTTTGACGAGGTCTGTGAGCACCGCATTGGCGCGGCAGGAGAGGCCGACTTTCTCGCCCTCGCGCACGATCAGGCCGTTGAGGAACTCGATCTCGGTGCGCCGGCCTTTCTGCATATCCTGACCCATTGAGGGACGCTGCGCGGCCGCGGTGTGGCCGGCATCCTTGAAGCGTTGCGCGTCGCAGGCGCGCGCCGCTTCCTCGTCACCTTCGCCGGCGCGCGCGATGGTCTCGGGCGGCAGGTGCAGAATGTCCTCCAACTGGTAGCCATGCGCTTGCCCAACCCGAATCGCTTCGCTGCCGAGCCGCGTCGAGAAGCGGCGGATCGGATCGCTCTTGAGCATGTCGCCGCCGCCAAGCCCGGTGCAGGCGGACAGGCCGTTCTGCATCGCGTTGGCGACGAGCTTCGACCAGCGTTCACCCCACAGATTGCCGGTCACTTTGGCGCTGTCGGCGTAAGCGACGAGCCGGCAGATCTCTTCCGACCGTTGCGTGATGCGGCCGTGCACCTCGCCGGCGCGAAACACGATATGCGCCGCGCCGTGCTTGGCGGCGCCGCGATGAATGTGGCCGGGCTCCGGCAGATTGACCGTGATGCTCGAGGCGATGCAGCCGAGCGTCTTGCCCCAGCCGACGACGCCGGCGATCGTCTCTTCGTTCATGCAGTTCTGCAGTGAGACCACGTAGCCGTCGGGCGCCAGATATTGCTTGATCAGCATCGTTGCCCAGGCGGTGTCGTAAGACTTCATGCAGACGAAGGCGATGTCGACCGGCTGCTCCTTGGCGAGCAGTTGCGCATCCGTCACGTGCAGCGCGCGCACCGGCACGGTGAATTCCGGCTCCTTCATGGCGTGCGTTACGCGCAGGCCGTGCTGGAGCATATGCTCGACATGCGCCGGCCAAGGGTCGATGAAGGTCACGTCCTCACCCGCCTGCACCATATGCGCGCCGGCATAGCCGCCGACCGCGCCGGCGCCGACAATGGCAATTTTTTTGCCCAAATTTTTCTTGTCCATGTTTTCCTCCCGGCCTCGCAAAACCTTATCGGTTCTGGGTGTTAGCCGTAAGTGGGAAATGGCGCGGTCGTCAGCGATCAGGAATCGGGTGGGCACGCCGACTTAGGCAACATATTCGGGCGATTGGGGGGAAGTTGATGTCGAGCCGTATCGCCAGCAAAACATATGGCACCGTCAGTGCCGACCGACAGAAGGAGATGAGCGGCTTGGAGTTTGTCCAAGGGCTCGTCGATGGAGCGCTGCCTCTCAATACCATCGCCCAGACTTTGAGTTACGACATAACCGAGGCAGAGAACGGGCGCGTGGTCGTCACCGCGGAACCGACCGGCGCCCACCTCAATCCGGCCGGTACGGTGCACGGCGGCTTCGCAGCCACGCTGCTCGACAGCTGCATGGGGCTTGCCGTGCAAACGACATTGGAGAAAGGCGTCGCCCAGACGACCGTCGAGTTTTAAGATCACGCTGATCCGGCCCATCACGCCGCAAACAGGCTTGCTCAAGGCCGAGGGCGTCGTCTTGAGCCGCGGCCGCCGTATTGGAACGGCCGAAGGACGGATTACCGATCAAGAGGGGCGCTTGCTTGTTCACGGCACGACGACGTGTCTGATCTTGCAGAGTTAGAATGACTTGGCCCTGCTGCCGGGGTCGGCCTGTCGAGACCAGCAATGCCGCTGCAAAATCGCGTGAATCCGTTCGGAGAGTTGACCGCAACGCCTGAGCGCGGGTTGTTCTTCGGCAATCGCGGCGGGCGTTTTCACACCGACACGAAGACGCTGACGGCGCGGCGCTGGACGTCACGGCAATGGATCTGCTGCGTGCTCGACTTCAAGGGCCGGCAGCGCGACGTGTGGGGCCGTTTCTATACCGAACTGTTTTTCCTCGATGAGCCGACGGCGCTTGCGGCCGGGCATCGGCCTTGCTTCGAGTGCCGCCGCAAAGATGCGGAGGCCTTCGCCGAGGCGTGGCGCAAGGCGCATCGGCTGCCGACGCGGCCTTATGCAGATGAAATGGACGCTGTGCTGCACGGCGAGCGTTTGCAGGGCCGCGCCAAGCGTCGGCATCGGCGCAGGATCGACACGTTGCCCGATGGCGCATTCGTCGCATTAAATGGAGAAGCCTTCGCGATCCACGGCGATCGCCTGCTGCGCTGGACGCCGCAAGGCTACCACGCTCGCAAGCCACGGCCGCGCAGGATCGCGGTAGATGTGCTTACGCCGCCCGCCATCCTCGCGGTGCTGTCAGCCGGCTATCAGACGCATTGGCATCCGAGCGTGCCAACTTAGCCCTTGAACGCCGCCTTGATGCTTTCCACCGTCGCGCCGGGCGCGCGAGCGGCGGAGATGATGCGGGCCTCTTGCTTGAGCAGGCCATCGAGCGCGGCCTTCATCGGGTCGACCGTATCCACCGGCACGATGACAGCGCCATGGCGATCGGCGTGAATCAGGTCGCCGCTCTTCACCGCCATGCCGTGAATGGTGACGGGAATGCCAAAGTTCTCGACATGCACATAGGCGTGCGATGGGCCGATGGAGCCGGCGAGCATCTGGAAGCCTTCGGCGACCTGCGGAATATCGCGAACGGAACCGTTGGTGATGGTGCCGAGGCAGCCGAGCGCCTTGTGCACATTGGTCTGCACTTCGCCCCAGAACGCGCCGTAGCCCGCGGGATCGTCCAGGTCCTCGATCACCGCAATGCCGGGAAGCGGCTTTGCCGCCACGTAATCGAAATAATCCATGCGCTTTTGCATGTAGCTGCCGCCGCCTACTTTGTCGCGGGAGCGCATGGTGACGGTCTTGGCGAAGCCGACCATGGGTGGCAGATCGGGGAAGGGGCAATGCAGGTGGGAGGTCGTATAGCCGGCGCCGCGGCGCTCCGGCGCCACGATTTCGAGAAGATTGCATACGGTCGGCGTATCGATCGAACGCAGGAACGCGAATTGGCTCTCCGACAACACTGATTTCCCCCTTTAGGTGAAATTTCTAGTCCCAAGCCGCCGCGACGATCACCGCCATGACGATCTGCATGGCGACGATCAAGGCGATGCAGCCATTCCACCCCGCGGCGTTCCAGGCAAGCCCCGTGAGAAAGGCGCCGGCGCTGCCGCCGATATAGAAGATCGAGGCGTAAAGGCCCACCGCCGACGAGCGGCCTTCCTTTGCGGTCATGATGACATAGCCGGTCGAGATTGTCTGGCACAGCATGCCGCAAACGGCGCACAGCGTCAGTCCTACCAGAATGATCGTGACCGGCGCAGCCAGAAGCAGCAATGCGCCGGCGATCCACACCACGATCGCGCCGAACACCAAAGGCCGGCGCCCGAACATCGCGATGGCGCGCCCGGTCCACGGCATCAGCGGGCTAGAGACAAGGTAGGTGAGGAACAGCATGCCAAGCAGTGTCGGCGAGAACAGATAAGGCGGCGCCGCGAGGTGAAAGCTCACATAGGTGAAGGTGGCGATGAAATTGAACAGCACGCCGAAGCCGATGGCATAGGTGGCGAGCAGCCGCCGGTCGCGCAGATGACGCAGCATTTGGATGAGCGAGGAGAGCAGGCCGTCCGAGCGCACGAATTTGCGCTCCCGAGGCAATGTCAGCGTGACGATGACGGCGGCAACGAGCGTGAGCAGCGCCACCACCTGTATGGCGGAACGCCAGCCGATCATGTCGGCCAAGATTCCGGGAATGAAGCGGCCGGAAAATCCACCGATGCTGGCGCCCGAGACATAGAGCCCGGCGACACGCGCGACCTCGCCCGGCGGCCACTCGTCGCCGATATAGGCGACGGTCACGGTGAAAATCGGCGGCAGCAGCAAGCCCTGCACGAAGCGCCAGAATGTCATTTCCGGCACGCTGGCCATGAAGGTCATGATCAGGGTCGGCACCGCGATCGCGAACATCGCGCCGCTGATCAGGCGCTTCCTCCCCATCACATCGGCCAGCGCTCCGGTGAACGGCGCGGAGATCGCGACTGCGGCGGTACTCGCCGTCATCAGCGAACTGATCTCGCCGGCGCCGACATGGAATTCGCGCGAAAGCTCCGGCAGCAGCGCCTGCGGCGAATAGAGATTGACGAAGGCGGCAAAGCCGGCCGTGGCCACGGCGAGGCTGCGGAGATCGAAGGACTTTTTGCCTGATGACATGCGGCATTATGGGCAAGGCGCCGCGAGAAAGCAGCCCGGTGCGATCGGATTTGAAATTTTCACCGGTGCGGCGGAGGCCGCCGCTTCAGAGCTGCTTGATCGCGCCGAAATCCCACGACGTGGCGTCGGCCGGGTTCTCGCCGATCCGGATCGTCGTGTCGCTGACAAAGCGGTAGGGCGGCACCGGCAGATTATACGGCGCCGGAACGCCGGAGAAGACGCGGCCCGCCGGATCATATTTTGAGCCGTGACACGGGCAGAAATAGCCGCCGGGCCAGTTCGACACCGGCGTGGTGGCGCTCGCGTCCGGATAAAATAGCGGGATGCAGCCGAGATGGGTGCAGATGCCGACCAGCACGCCGAATTCCGGCTTGATCGAACGGTGCCAATTGGTCGCGTAAGGCGGCTGCTGCACCACTTGCGAATCCGGATCGGAGAGTAGCGCAATCATCTGGCTGCTCTGCATCGAGTTCGAGCGTCTTCTTCGCGCGGCGGAATACGAAGATCGGCCGCTCACGCCAGCGCACCATGACCTGGCCGCCTTCCTGGATCTTGCCGACGTCGAGATCGACCGGCCCACCGGCCGCAAGCGTGGAAGCATCGGGATTCATCTGATCGATCAGCGGCACCAGCGCCGCAGCCGCGCCGACCGCGCCCACCATGCCGGTGGCAATATAGAGAAAATCGCGACGGGTGCCCTCGCCGTGGCCACTCAACGGGGCGGCCGGCGATGTCGATGCAGTATTGGCCATGATGCTGGAGTTCCTCGCTAACGGCGTCGGGGTCAGGTCTCTTCCGATCTAGGCTTAAGCCCCGCCGGCCGTAATGTCGTCATCGGGACGGGCTTCGTCAATCTTAACTTCATAGCCATCTCGATTGCGCAAGCGGCGTCGGGCCCGCGAATCTTGCGCTATTGAATTTTACCGGGCGAGGCGGGAAAAGGGCAGGGGCTCGCACCGCGAAAAGCCGCGAAATTGCGCTCAAAAGGACGTCAGGAGAGAAAAATGCGCGCCAAGGACAATATGCGCACCGCCGCCGAGGTTCTGGTCGATCAATTGCGCATTCACGGCGTGCAACACGTCTTCTGCGTGCCGGGCGAAAGCTATCTCGCGGTGCTCGATGCGTTTCATGACAGCGACCTGTCCGTGACGGTTTGCCGACAGGAAGGCGGCGCCTGCATGATGGCGGAAGCCGTCGGCAAGGCGACCGGCCGCCCGGGGGTCGTGTTCGTCACCCGCGGGCCCGGCGCCACCAATGCCTCGCCGGGCATTCACATCGCCAAGCAGGATTCAACGCCGGTCGTGATGTTCGTCGGCCAGGTCGCGCGCGACATGAAGGAGCGCGAGGCGTTCCAGGAGCTCGATTACCGCGCTGTGTTCGGCTCGATGACCAAATGGGCAACCGAGATCGACGATCCCGCGCGCGTTCCGGAAATCGTATCGCGCGCTTTCTACATTGCCGCCAATGGCCGGCCGGGGCCGGTCGTCGTCGCCATCCCCGAGGACATGCTGATCGAGCGCGTCGCGGTCGCCGACGCGCCGCCTTTCGCGCTGGTCGAGACTTCGCCCGGTGCGGCGCAGATGGAGAAATTCGCGCAAATGCTCGGCGCGGCGCGCGCGCCAATCGTTCTCCTCGGCGGCAGCCGCTGGTCGCAGGAGGCCTGCGATCGGGTCGGCCGTTTCGCGCGGCAATATTCGCTGCCGGTCGCCACGACATTCCGCCGCGGCCATTTGTTCGATCAGACGCAAGCTTGCTATGCCGGCGATCTCGGCATCGGGCCCAATCCAAAACTGCTCGAGCGGATCAAGTCGTCCGACCTCGTGGTATTGATCGGCGGCCGGATGGGCGAATTGCCGTCGCAGAGCTACACGCTGTTCGACATTCCGGGCCCGGAAGTGCCGTTCATTCATGTGCATCCGGACACCGACGAGCTTGGCCGCGTCTACAGCCCGGCCCTTGCGATCAACGCAACACCGACTGCATTCGCCGCGGCGCTCGAAAATCTGAAATTCGCGAAGGCGCCGTCAGGCGACGGCAAAGGAGCGAACGCGGATTATCGCGAATGGACGGAGAAGCCGACCGATCAGCCGGGCGGCGTCAATTTCGGCAAAATCGTCGTCTGGCTGCGCGAGAATCTTCCGCCCGACGCCATCATCTGCAACGGCGCGGGGAACTATCCGGCCTGGATCCATCGCTTCTTTCGCTTCCGCCGCTTCGCCCAGCATGTCGCACCGGCCTCCGGCTCGATGGGCTATGGCGTGCCGGCGGCGGTGGCGATGAAGCGGCTTTATCCCGAACGCACCGTTGTTTGCGTCTCCGGTGACGGCGACTTTCTGATGAACGGCCAGGAATTCGCCACCGCCGTCCAATACAATCTGCCGTTCACGACGATCATCGCCGACAATGGCATGTACGGCACCATCCGCATGCATCAGGAGCGCGAATATCCCGGGCGTGTCTCGGCCACGGACCTGCGCAATCCGAATTTTGCCGATTACGCGCGCGCCTTCGGCGGCTTCGGCGTTTCAGTCGAGCGGACGGAAGATTTCCCCGCGGCGTTCAAGGCGGCGCAAGCCTCCGGCAAGCCAGCGATCGTGCGCCTCCAGATAGACCCCGAAGCGATCACGCCGGCCATGACGCTGACGAAAATTCGCGCTAAATCGCTGGCGGAGAAGGCAAGCTGATTATTTGAACGTCACCAGCGCGTTCACCGCCGGGTAGTCTTTGGTGAACGGCTGCTGCGGTCCGATCGGGCCCAAATGGATGGCGGTCGGCGAACTGACATTCGCCTCGACGGGGCCGCTCGCCTGTCCTTCCGTGAACCTGTAAGGCACACCGTTGCCGGCGAGAAACGACGGCTGATCGTCGATATGCATGTGCAGATGCGGCTCGACTGAACTGCCGGTATTGCCGACATGGCCGAGAATCTGCCCGACATGGACGTGGTCGCCGAGCTTCGCTTGCACCGTGCCGGGCCGCATATGCGCATATAGCACGTAACGATGCGGCGCGATCTCGACCACGATGTGATTGCCGGCGGCGTTGTTGAAATCAAGCGCGACGGCATAGTCGCCTGAATGCGGCACATTCTCGGGCATGCCGTCCGACATATCGACCACTTTGCCCGCCGCGACGCTGTAGATCGGCTGATTGTAGCAGAAGTAACTCTCGTTCTTGTCCTCCGCGCCGTTCCAGGTCGTGGCCTCACCGCCGGCCGTCTGAATCTGCACCCAATCGATCGCATAGCGCTGCGCCAGCCAAGCGTGCCCGCTATCGACGATGACGGCGCGGCGATGCGCGGCGTCGGGCAGGTTGTTGACCGAGTCGCCGGCAATCCATGTGCCACGAAGTGGCGGCGCAACGACGATCGGGCTTTCGCTCGCGACCGGCAAAGGCGCCAGCACAATGTCGTGAGCGTCATTTTTGTCGCCAAGCACATGCAGCGTGTGCGCGACCGCGTTCGGCGCGCCGGCTTTACCGAGATCGAGCGTGAGGAAAATCATCACGCTGCGTCCGGACTCGATGGTGCGCGCCGCAAGGTCATCCTTTGCCGCCGGCGCGCCGAGAGGAATCATCAGCGGCGCCAATGTGGCGCCGGAGACTTTGGATTGCGTATCGCCCGCCTTGGCGTCGATCGCGTCCAGGACGAACGCGCCCTTGGTGAAGCTTGTGATCAGCATTTCGTAAAACAGGCGCGTCGAGCCGTTTTGCACAATGGGTGCCGGGGGCGCGAGGAATGACACGCTAAGTTGCGGCGCGTGTGGATCGCCGGCCAGCGCCGGCGTGCCTGCGAAGAGCAGACCGCACAGTACGACAGAGCGCATCAAACCGATCACGTGTGTTCCACCTGTCATTGGCCGGATTGAAGGATAGCGTCGGGATTTATATGTGAGAACCGAATGGCTGCGGAGCGAAACAGCCAATGGCGGAGTTCAAATCGAAATGAAGGCATTTCTTGGCTATGCGGCTTTAGTGCTTGCGACGGCGGCGCTGACCACACCTGCTGACGCAAAGGGCTGCATCAAAGGCGCGGTCGTAGGCGGAATCGCCGGTCACGCCACCCATCATACCTTTCTTGGCGCGGTGACGGGCTGTGCCGTCGGCCACCATTTGGCGAACAGGCACAAGAACGCCGCTCCGGCCGATAAGGACGCCACGCCCGCCGCCGCGGGACCTGCCTCCGCGGCCGGCAAACAGCAGTAACTGCTGAGGCCTTCAGGCTGCCGGAATCACTCGGCTTTCACGCCAGCCGCCTTGATGATCGGCCACCACTTGGCGATCTCGGCCTTATGGAAGGCCAAGAGCGCGTCGGGCGTTTGCTGGTCGGGCGGATAGATGTCTTGCGCCAGATCGACCATGCGCTTGCGGATTTCCGGGTCGGCAAGCCCGGCGACCACGGCCTTGTTGAGCTTTGCGATGACGTCCTTGGGCGTGCCCTTCGGCGCCCATATCGCGTGCCAGAATGAAAAATAGAATCCCGGCAAGCCGGCTTCGTCGGTGGTCGGGACATCGGGCATGACGGCGACGCGCTTGGGTGCGGCAACGGCATAGCTCTTGACCGTGCCGGCCTGAAACTGCGGCAGCACGACGGCCGGCGCATCGAGCGCGATATCGACATTGCCGGCGACCAGATCCTGCATCGACAACCCGGCGCTGCGATAGGGCACCATCTGCCATTTCAGGCCGAGCGTCTGTTGCAGCAGAATGCCGGCAATGTGGCTCGGCGAACCGATACCGGAATTGCCTTCGGTGGTTTTGTCGCCGTTTTCCTTCAGCCAGGCGATCAATTCCTTGAGGTTGTTCGCCGGGAGCGCTTTGCGCGAATCGATCATGAAGGGCTGCGTGGCAACGAGTGCGATCGGCTCAAAATCCTTCACCAGATCGAAATCGAGCGAATAGATCGCGCCATTCGCCATGTTCGTCCCCCACTGGCCGAACAGGATCGTGTAGCCGTCCACTGCGGAGCGTTCAGCTTTGGTGACGCCGATGGTGCCGCCGGCGCCGCCGGTGTTCTCGACGACCACCGACTGGCCGAGCTGCTTGCTCATGCCTTGCGCTGTGATCCGCGCCAGCACGTCGGTCGATCCGCCCGGCGCGAGCGGCACGATCATGACGATCGGGTGCGAGGGATAGTCGTCCGCATACGCGCAAGTCACGGCAACGATTGTCGCGGCGGCGGCGATCGGGCCCAAACTCAAACACAAGCTCTGGCCGGCACGGCGTGCGACCGCGACAATGGACTTAACGATCATTCCGTCCTCCCAAAAATTTTATTGGCTTCCCTATGCCAGAGGAATGCTCGGCGCCAAAGGGCAAAGCGCAGCGTGAGACGGAATGTCCGTGCGTCGGCGGCAGGATCGTTGCTGTCGATATTGAATCATGGTTCACTTGTTGAAAGTTCGCGATTCTTTTGCACACCGATGCCTTATCGCCGCACCGAAAGCGTCACCCGCCGGCTCGCTGCACGGCAGGCTGCGATCGTCGCGGCGGCCGGAGAATCGGCGCGGGAAGGCGGCATGGCCGCCGTGCAGATCGCTCCCGTCGCGCAGCGCGCCGGCATCGCCGCGGGCACGGTCTATCGCTACTTCCCCGGCAAGACCGATCTGGTCGCGGCACTGCTTGCGGAAATTTCGGCGCGCGAGATCGCGGCACTGCGCCGCGCCGCCGATATCGCGCCCGGGCCGCTGTCGGCGCTCTCGGCCATGATCATGACCTTTGCCGTGCGCGCGCTGCGCGACCGCCGGCTGACCTTCGCCGCCATTGCCGAACCGGTGGATGCGGAGCTCGACGCCGAGCGGCTCAAATTCCGCAAGGCGCTGGCGGGCGAATTCGCCTCGCGAATTGCCGCGGCGAGTGCGGGCGGTCATTTGCCCGATCAGGACTCGACGCTGTCAGCGGCGGCCTTGCTCGGCCTTCTGATCGAAGGCCTGATCGGTCCGCTCGCACCGGATGCCGCGAACCGCGAGCGCGAGGTGGTGCAGTCGCTCGCGCTCATTGCTTTGCGCGCGCTCGGCGTCGCCGATGCCCGCGCCCGCGGTCTCGTCGTGCAGACCGCGCTGCCGAATGCGAGTTAAGCCGCCGGTCGGCGCAAATGCGGGAAGCGCTCGGTGAGGAGCGAGCCTGGATAGTAGGTCGGCACGAAAGCCGGGTGAGCGCGAATGGCATCATACCAGCGCTGGACTCGCGGCAAATCCTGCCACGCGCCGTCTTGGCCGAGATCGGCCATACGCACGATCGCCGGCATCGCCATGACATCCGCAAGCGAAATCTCGCTGCCGAGCAGCCATGGTCCGCCGCTCTTTTCGATCTCGGCATCCATGCGCTCGTAGGTCCGCCGCAATCGCGTCATTGCGTCGTCCATGTCCTTTTGCGGAAAGCCTTTGCGGCCCATCGTCAGCATGAACTCCCGGCGCAGGGGTTTCGATTCCGCAAACGCCAAAAATTCCTCCTCGCTCATCGCCGCAAAGCGCGGCAGGAATGCGAGATTGAACGTCGGCACGCGCACGGCCGCCGCCGGCATCTCATCCATGAAATGCATCAGCGACCGCATCTTGGCGCGCAGCACCGGGTCGTGCGGCGTGAAGTTTTTCGGCTCCGCTGCGACCTCGTCGAGATATTCGATGATCACGGAAGAATCGATGACGACGGCGCCGTCATGGTCGAGGGTGGGCACCACGCCGTTCGGATTGAGCGCGAGATAATCCGGCTTGAGCTGATCGCCGGCGAGCAGGTCGAGCTTGACCTCGGAGAACGGCAGCTTTTTGGCATTGAGCACGAAGCGTACGCGCTGGCTGCACGTCGATTGCGGCGCGTTGTAAAGCTTGAATGTCATGATGCACGTCCCGGGTTCCGGCAGGGATTGCGCAAAGCTTAGCGGGTCCGGGCGACATCCGCCACCGGCGCAGCTTTCAATGCGCCATCAGTATCGGCACCGTCATCGAGCGGAAGATCGAGCGCGTCACGCCGCCGAGCACGAACTCGCGCAAACGTGAATGGCCGTAGCCGCCCATCACCATGAAATCGGCGCCGCTATCGGCGGCGTGCGAGAGGAGCGCATCGGCGACATCTACGTCGCCGCGGGGGATGCGCTGCAGCTGGACTTTGAGACCATGGCGGGCGAGATGCTGGCCCATGTCGGCGCCCTCGATCTCGTCCTGCTTGCCGGGGTCGTCGGCGATGATGACGACTTCGACGCGTCCGGCTTTCGTCAATAGCGGCATGGCGTCGCCGATGGCGCGCGCCGCCTGGCGGCTGCCGTCCCAGCACAGCATGACCTTGTCGAGCTTGAGCGGGCTTTTCTGGATATAGGGCACGATGATCAAAGGCCGGCCGGATTCGAACAGCGTCGTTTCGGCGATGATATTTTCGATCGTGCCGGTCTCGGGCTCGGCCTGTCCGACGACGGCGAGATCGAAGCGACGGGCGATGCGGCCGAATTGTTGGCCGGCGCCGGCGAGACTGGCGGTAATGGTCAGCGGCTCGGCCGACAGGCCGGCGCGTCTGGTCGCCTCCGTGAAATGGTCGATCGCGGCCTTGGCGGCGGCTTCATTATCGGCCTGCTGCCGCTCGATCACCTCGGCGGGAATGTAGCCGGTGGCCGAGACCGGAACGACCGGATCGTAGACGAAGGCGACGCCGGCCACGTGGGCGCTCAAAGCGCTGGCGATGGAAACCGCATAATCGCCGGCCGGACCGCCGCCCTGGGTGACGCTGAGATTGACGACGGTGTCCTTGATCATGAAAGTCTCCCCGGGCCGCAGCTTGTGGCGATCAGTATCCTATACCCGATCTCGAAGATCGTTGAGCTAGATCAAGCGGTCGGCCTCTCGCCTATTTCTTGATGTCGCCGTCGGCGTCGAACTGCTTCACATAGGCCCACAGGTCGTTGATCTCCTGGTCATTCTTGATGCCGGCGAAGGTCATCTTGGTGTCCGGCACCAAGGCGCTCGGATTCTTGATGTAATCCTTGAACGTCGCCTCGCCCCATACGATGCCGGATTTCTTGTTGGCGTCGGAATAGCTGTAATTCGGAGCGGTGCCGGAGTGACGGCCATCGAGGCCGTTCAGCTGCGGGCCGATCTTGTTCTCGGCGTCGGGGCCGATGGCGTGACAGGGCAGGCACTTGTTGAACGAATGCTGGCCGGCCGTGATGTCTTGCGCCAGGGTCACATCCGCCGATGCAGCGATCGATAAAGCCGCCATTGACGCGATCGAGATCAGTTTCTTCATCATCCGGTATTTCCTTGCACTTGTGCCATCGTCCTCGTCCCCCATGCCGTTCAAGCGAGCCGCACTGCGCCTGTCAACGGGCGCGGCGCGGAAAGGTTTGGCGGCGCGACCCGCATTCATCGCCCGGCTTTTCCGCTATACTGTCAGCCGAAATGCCGAAGGCCCGAACCGGCCCGGAAGAGGCTCCAATGCCGATCATGATGCCGCTGTTCGATGACGCGGTGCTCAAGCGCCGCGGCGAGATCGTGGCGGCGCTCAAGCGCATCGTGCCGGGCGAAGGCGTCATCTCCTCCGAACAGGGCATGCGGCCGTTCGAGAGCGACGGGCTGACAGCCTATCGCCAGCTTCCAATGGTGGTCGTGCTGCCGGAAACGACGGCGCAGGTCGCCGCCGTGCTGGATTATTGTCACGGCGAGGGCATCAAAGTGGTGCCGCGCGGCGCCGGCACTTCGCTCTCCGGCGGCGCGCTGCCGCTCGGCGACGGCGTTCTGCTCGGTCTCGCCAAATTCAACCGCATCCGCGACATCGACTATGACAACCGCGTCGCCGTGGTCGAGCCCGGTGTCACCAATCTCGCGGTGTCGAAAGCGGTCGAGGAAGCCGGATTTTACTACGCACCCGATCCGTCATCGCAGATCGCCTGCACCATCGGCGGCAATATCGCGGAGAATTCCGGCGGCGTGCACTGCCTCAAATACGGCATGACCACCAACAATGTGCTCGGCTGCGAATTGGTGCTGATGACGGGCGAGGTTCTGCGGCTCGGCGGCAAACATCTCGACGCCGGCGGCTATGACCTCCTCGGCATCGTCACCGGCTCCGAAGGCCTGCTCGGCGTCGTCACCGAAGTCACGGTCCGTATCCTGAAAAAACCGCAGACCGCGCGCGCCGCGCTGATCGGCTTTGATGCGTCGGAGGACGGCGGCGAGTGCGTGGCGAAAATCATCGGCGCCGGCATCATTCCAGGCGGCATGGAAATGATGGACCGGCTGGCGATAGCCGCGACCGAGGAATTCGTCCACGCCGGCTATCCGCTCGATGTCGAGGCGCTCTTGATCGTCGAGCTCGACGGGCCGGGCGACGAAGTCGATCACCTGCTCAAGCGCGTTGAGGACATCGCGCGGCAGTGCCGCGCTGTCACCTGCCGCCTGTCCAATTCCGAAGAGGAGCGGCTGTTGTTCTGGGCCGGCCGCAAGGCCGCGTTCCCCGCCGTCGGCCGCATCTCGCCGGATTATTACTGCATGGACGGCACCATCCCGCGTGCCAAACTGCCGTTGGTGCTGCGCCGCATGCAGGAATTGTCGGTGAAGTACCAATTGCGCGTGGCGAACGTGTTCCACGCCGGCGACGGCAATCTGCATCCGCTGATCCTCTACGATGCCAATAAACCCGGCGAGCTCGACCGCGCCGAACAGTTCGGCGCCGATATTTTGCGGCTCTGTGTCGAGGTCGGCGGCGTCTTGACCGGCGAGCACGGGGTGGGCGTCGAAAAGCGCGATCTGATGCCGGTGATGTTCTCCGAGGAAGATCTCAATGCGCAGCAGCGGCTCAAATGCGCCTTCGACGACAAGGGCCTGCTTAATCCCGGAAAGGTTTTTCCAACGCTGCACCGCTGCGCCGAGCTTGGCCGCATGCACATTCATGCGGGGCGTGTCGCGCATCCCGACATTCCGCGGTTTTGAGCATCAAGCCGAGCTTCATCAAATTAGAAATCGAAAAAGTACGTTTCAGGGAAATACATGGAATTCGGTCTTTTCTGCTCAGCACAAGCCAACAGCAACGAGTTCGGTCCCGAAACTGGGCAGGGCTTTCGCGACTATCTCGATTTCAACGTCGAGGCCGAGGCGCTCGGCTTCAAGTCGAGCTTCCTGGTCGAGCATCACTTCACCGGCTGGAACCAGGTGTCCTCGACCCTGATGTTGCTGATGGCGCTGGCCATGCGCACGACGAGGCTCCGGCTCGGCTCCGCGGTCATGGTGCTGCCCTGGCATAATCCGGTGCTGCTCGCCGAACAGGCAACGACGCTCGATCTGATTTCCGGCGGCCGCTTCGATTTCGGCATCGGCAAAGGCTACCGGCACAGCGAGTTCAACGGCTTTCAGATCGCGCCGGAAGAGGCCGAGGCGCGCTTCGAAGAGGCGGTTGAGGTGATGACGCGTGCCTTCACGACGCGCGAGCGCTTTTCCCATCGCGGCCGCTTCTGGCACTTCGAGGACATCGTGGTCGAGCCGCCGCCGGCGCAAAAGCCGCATCCGCCGTTCTGGGTCGCGGCCGGCAGCGAGCCTTCGATCCGCCGCGCCGCGGCGCGCGGCTTCAACTTGATCCTCGACCAATATGCCAGCGCGCAAACGCTCGGCGAGCGCATCGGCGTCTATAAAGCCGAGCGCGATCTCAATGGCCTGAGCTTCGATTCGGCGCAGGTCGTCGTCGCGCGGCAGCTTTATGTCGCAAACGACGAGGCCGATAAGCAAGCCGCGCTGGCTCGTCAGGCCGCCTACACCAAGCGCACCGTCGATGTGTCCCGCAAGCCCGACGGCAAAGGCGGCTCACACGTGCTCGCTTATGCCGACAAAGCCGGCGGTACCGAGGAGAACGCCCTTTACGGCACCCCGGATGAAATCGCGGCCATGCTCGAAGACTTGCAGCGGGCAGGGGTATATCACGTGCTGCTTGTCGTCTCAGGCGGCGTCGCGCAATTGCGCCGTTTCGCGCACGAAATCATGCCCGCCTTCACCCGTGTCGCGCCGGCCGCCGACGCGGCGGAATAGGGCGTCAATGGCCGACAGCCTCAAGCCGCGCGATGCGATCGAAGTCGAATTCATCATCCGTGCCGCCCTGGCCGAGGAAAAAACGCTCGAAGTCGTCGGCTGCGGCACCAAGCGCGCCATCGGCCGTGCCGCGCAATGGGATGCGACCATCGACCTGTCCGGATTGTCCGAGGTTACGCTGTATGAGCCCGAGGAACTTGTTCTGTCCGCCAAAGCTGGCACGCCGCTCGCTGAGATCGAAGCGCTCGTGGCCGCAAGCAACCAGGAGCTTGCTTTCGAGCCGATGGATTACGGGCCGCTCCTGGGCACCGCCGCCAATGCCGCGACCATCGGCGGCGTGCTCGCCGCCAATCTCAGCGGGCCGCGCCGCATCAAGGCCGGCGCTGCGCGCGACCACTTCCTTGGGCTGTCAGCAGTGTCCGGCCGCGGCGAAGTGTTCAAATCCGGCGGCCGGGTGGTCAAGAACGTGACCGGCTATGACCTGTGTAAGGTCATCGCCGGGTCCTGGGGCACGCTTGCGGTAATGACCGACATCACGATCAAAACCCTGCCCAAGGCCGAGACCGAGGAGAGCGTTTTGGTGCTCAATCTCGATGACGCCGCAGCCCGCAAGGCCATGACGGCGGCGACGGGTTGCTATGGCGACGTCTCCGCCGCCGCGCATCTGCCGGCCAATGTTGCGGCGCGGATCGCCGAGACCGCGAGCGGGCAGGCGGCGGTGACCGCCTTTCGCCTTGAAGGCGTCGCGCCCTCGGTGAAACAGCGCAAAGCCGTGCTGGAAAAGCTGATCGCGCCGTTCGGTTCGCTCGCCGCGCTCGGTGAACCGGCGTCGCGCGGCTTCTGGCGCGGCGTGCGCGACGTCGCGCCCTTCGCCGCGTCCGGCCCGGCCGGCAGGCGCGACCTCTGGCGCATTTCGACAGCGCCGACCGAGGGCGCCACAATCGGCCGCGCACTGGCGATCAAGGCCGATGCGGAAATCCTCTATGATTGGGCCGGCGGGCTCATCTGGGCGGCTTTGCCTGCCGCGGCCGATGCCCATGCGCGGCTGGTGCGTGCCACGCTTGCTGCGTCAGGCGGCCATGCCACGCTCATTCGGGCGCCTGCCGCCGTGCGCGCCGCGGTCGAGGTGTTTTCGCCGGAACCCGCGCCGCTTGCCGCATTGACGGACCGGGTCCGCAAAAGCTTCGATCCGCAGGGTGTCCTCAATCCCGGGCGCATGTGGGCGGGCGTCTAGCGATGCAGACCTCATTCACGCTTGAACAGCTTGCCGATCCGGACACAGCGGAATCCGAAAAGATCCTGCGCGCCTGCGTGCATTGCGGCTTCTGCACCGCGACATGCCCGACCTATGTGCTCGACGGCAACGAGCTCGATTCGCCGCGCGGCCGCATTTACCTGATCAAGGATATGCTGGAGCACGATCGCCCGGCGACGGCAGAGGTCACCTTGCACATCGACCGCTGCCTGTCGTGCCTCGCCTGCATGACGACCTGCCCGTCGGGCGTCCACTATATGCACCTCGTCGATCACGCCCGCGCCCATATCGAACAGACTTATCGGCGCCCGCTGGCAGAACGCTTTTTGCGCGCGCTGCTGGCAAATCTGATGCCTTATCCCGAGCGGTTCCGGTTGGCGCTCGGCGCGGCGCTATTCGCCAAGCCGTTCACGTCGATCGCCGCAGCACTTGGGCTCAAGCGGCTGGCGGCGATGCTGAGCCTGTCGTCCTGGCGCTGGCCGCATAAGCCGCTTCCGCCGCAGACTTTCCCTACGGTCGGCGCGCCCCAGGCCCGCGTCGCGCTGCTCGCCGGATGCGTCAACGACCTCCTCGCCCCGGATATCAATGCGGCGGCCATCGCGGTGCTGACGCGGCATGGCGTCGAAGTCGTGCTGCCGGAGGGTCTCGGCTGCTGCGGCTCGCTGGTTCATCACATGGGCCGCGAGCACGAGGCGCTGGCACAAGCGCGCGCCACGATCAATTCTTTCATGGCGGTCGACGGCCTCGACGCCATCGTCATCACCGCCTCGGGCTGCGGCACGACCATGAAGGACTATGGCTTCATGCTGCGCAACGATCCGGACTATGCGGAACGGGCGGCGCACGTGTCGGCGCTGACCAAAGACATCACCGAATATCTTGCCGGCGTGCCGCTCAAAGCCGGTCGCGAAGCGAATCATGAGGCGCGTGAAACGCCCAATCCACAGGGTTTTATTGTCGCCTATCACGCCGCTTGCTCGCTGCAACACGGACAGCGCGTCACGCGTCAGCCGAAGGACTTGCTTGCCAAGCTTGGCTTCGTTGTCCGCGATATTCCCGACGGTCATCTGTGCTGCGGATCGGCAGGTACCTACAATATTCTGCAGCCGGACATCGCAAGAAGGTTGCGCGATCTTAAAGTCGGGACTATCGAGAGATTGCGACCTGATGTAATCGCAGCCGGCAATCTTGGTTGCATCACGCAGATCGCAACGGGCACTGAGGTTCCGGTTGTCCATACCGTCGAGCTGATCGACTGGGCGACCGGAGGCCGATGTCCGCGAAGACTTCGGGCGCATCGGCCGCGCGCGGCAATGCACCCGGCCACGGCAGCAGGCTGAGCCGAGCTCTTGGTCAGCGTCGTGCCCACAATACCGGTCTTCCCATGGTCGCGCTGTAGGGGCGCACGGGTTCTGGACCGGTAGCAGCGATCGGGAGGTCGATCATGGCGAAGAAGTCCAAAGCGAAGAAGAAGTCGGGCAAGAAAAAGAAGGCCGCTCCGGCCAAAAAGAAGAAGATGCTGAAGGCATCGGCGAAGAAAAAAACGGCGAAAAAGGCCGCCAAGAAGCCGGCCAAAAAGGCGGCAAAAAAAGTTGTGAGCAAGCCAGCGAAGAAGGCCGCTCCGAAGCCCGCACCGGCTCCCGCCCCGGCGATGCCCGAACCGGCGCCCGCGCCGTCATGGCCGCCGCCGATCGCCGGCGACAGCAGCAGCTAGCCGCGTCCGATCGACGCAATCGGTTGCATGCGCCCGGCTGTGCCGGGCCGCATTGCATCGGCTCTGCGAGCCCAATAGCATTGGTTTGACACTGGTTTGACATCAGGATCGGCGATCACTGGGCCGCCGGTCCAAGGCGGGTCGGATGGGCTGCTTTGCCCCTTTCTGTTCCGCCGCTTCCGCTTCCGTTTCCGTTTTGTTGTCGAGGAGGAGTGCTATGGCGACCTACAACATCCTGCTGATGGGCGCGTCCTACGGTTCGCTGCTTGCGTCGAAGCTCTTGTTCGGCGGTCACTCCATACATCTGGTCTGTCTGCCCGCGGAGGCTGATCTGATCAACGCCGAAGGCTTCAAGGTCCGCCTGCCGATTCGCGGCCGCAAGGAACCGGTCCTTCTAGAGTCGCGCAAGCTGCCCGGCAAGGTCACTGCCGGTCCGGCCGCCGGCGTCGATCCGAAGAACTACGATCTCGTCGGCCTGTGCATGCAGGAGCCGCAATACCGCTCGCCCGGCGTGCGCGAATTGCTCGATGCGGTTGGCAAATCCCGCGTGCCTTGCATGTCGATCATGAACATGCCGCCGCTGCCCTATATCAAGCGCATTCCGGGCCTCGATTACGAGGCGCTCAAACCCGCTTATACCGATCCAACCGTGTGGGACAGCTTTGATCCCAAGACGATCACGCTCAACAGCCCCGATCCGCAGGCGATCCGTCCGCCGGACGAGAAGGCCAACTTCCTTCTGGTCACGCTGCCGACCAATTTCAAATGCGCCAGATTCGACGACGACAAGAGCACGGCGATCCTGCGCCAGCTCGAGAGCGACGTCGACGCGGCACGATTCGATACGTCCGAAGGCAAGGTCGAGTTGCCGGTGAAGCTCAAGATCTACGAGTCGATCTTCGTTCCGCTCGCCAAATGGGCGATGCTGCTCGCGGGCAATTATCGCTGCGTCACCAAGGACGGCATGCGCACCGCCCAAGAAGCGGTGCATAGCGACCTCGAAACCTCCCGCGCGGTGTACAATTTCGTGTTCGATCTGTGCGTCAAGCTCGGCGCCAATCCCGCCGATCTGGTGCCGTTCGAGAAATATGCCGCCGCCGCCGAATCGCTCACGCGGCCGGCTTCGGCGGCGCGCGCGTTGCAAAACGGCGCGCCGAATATCGAGCGCGCCGACAAGCTCGTGCAGCTCATTGCCAAGCAGAAGGGCCTGAGCCACCCGGCAATCGACGCCCAGGTGGCGCTGGTCGACGCCCGGCTCGAGGCCAACCGCAAGAAGGCGGCGGCCGCCTAGAGCATGATCCGGAAAAGTGGAAACCGGTTTTCCGAAAAGATCATGCTCAATCAAAATGCTAGGCGATTTCGCTCTAGCGCCGGTGGTTAGCGGACTTCGACGTCCTGCCAGAAGCCGAAACGGCCGCCGACCTGCGCCATTTCCGGGCGCGGCGCTTCGTAGGACCATGCGGCGCGCGGGTGACGGCTGCCTTGGACGATGACGTCGTAGAACTGCACGCCGTGCGGGCAGGCATGGTCGCCGGCCGTCTTGTCGACCTTTTCGAGCCAATCCAGGCGCACCGCCGTGCGCGGAAAATATTGATATCCCTTGCATTCAATGACGTCGTCGCTTTGCGCGACGACACGGCCATCGACCGTTGCCTGCATCGGCTGCCTCCTGTGGATAACTGCGACTCGGATCTTGGAAAATACGTAGGAACGGCCGCGCGATCAGGCAACAGCGTCAGTAGCGCAAATATCTGGGCTCTTGCGGGCCTTCGGACGGCTTGTGCGGACGTGCGCGGACCCGAAAACTCAACGCCTGCAGGTACTTTGGCCTTCAAAAGTGTGGCCTGCCCGCCACACTGACTAAGAAACTCTTTCGTTTTCCCGCGAAAGCATAAAAAGGCAGCAGTTGATGACGTTTTAAGCTTGGCTGTTTCATGGTTAAATTGAACTATTCGTGAAGTTACAAGCTGCGCAAGGGGCGCTGCGGGAATTGGCTTCGTAGTCGGTCTTTGAAGAAACGCCCGAATACAGGCAGGGACAACAGAAGGGGCAAGTTATGATGAGAGTCGCTTTATCGTTGGTTTTGGCAGCCGGGATGGCTACCTCAGCGATGGCCGCCGACATGGCCACGAAGGCCCCGCCGGCACCGCCGCCAGCGCCGTCGCCGTGGGATGTTGCCATCATGCGGCTTTGATGACCGACTATAACTTCCGCGGCATTACCCAGTCGGCGCACCATCCGTCGGCCCAGGCTGGCTTTGAGCCGCGCTACAATTTCAATTCGACCTGGCAGGGTTATGTCGGCATTTCGGGTGAGAGCATCGACTTCCCCAACAATGCCGCGGCCGAGATCGACTTCTACGGCGGTATCCGCCCGACCTTCGACAAGCTCGCCCTCGATTTCGGCGTTCTGGTACTACTGCTACCCGGGTGGAAATTGCTACGGTAACCCGCAAGGGACCACGCCGGCGGTCGGCATTTGCACGGCGCCGGCTAACCCGGTTGGCTTCGGGGTGCCCAACAAGAACGGTGTGCCTTTGGGCAGCTTCAACGTCGCGAAGTCCGACGCAAGCTTCTACGAGTTGTATGCCAAGGCCACATACACGATTAACGATCAGTGGTCGGTCGGCGCCAGTACTAGTACTCGCCGTCGGTGCTCCAATACCGGCGCTGAGGGTAACTACGTACGCGGCAACATCACTTTCACCGCGCCCAGCACGTGGTGTGGCTCGACCGGAATTGGGTGGCTACATTTCGGGTGACGTTGGTTACTGGGCGATCGGCACCAGCGATAGTTTCTACGGCACGGGCCTCGCCGGCCCCTTCACCAACGGTGTTAATTACACGAGTTACTGGAACTGGGATGCTGGTTTCGGCTTCACCTACAAGGCGTTCACGCTCGATCTGCGCTACTACGACACTAACCTGAACCAAGCCGAGTGCAGCGTCTTCACCAGCGCTTCAAACGCGACCTTCACTGCGGCGTAATGTGACGGCGCAGAACCCGGTCGGGCCTAGGCTCGAAATGGTGCGGTGCAGCTTACATTGCCAAGCTCTCGTTTGCGACCAACCTCTCGGGCATCAAGTAGTCTCGACTGAGGATCGGTAAAGACATAAGGCCGGTAGCGGAAACGCTACCGGCCTTTTCGTTTTGCGCGGAGGCCTGGAGTTAGGCGTTACCGTTCTGCCGTCGGCTTAATCTCGCCGGCGGCTTTAAAGTTCGTTTGATCGAATTCGCTTTTGGGCAAGTTAGGCTCTAAAGCCGCGAAGTCCGCTACGACGATAGACGGAAGCAGTCCTTCCATTCCCAAATCACTCCGCCGCCGAAGCCAGCGGCACGTCGCGCACCTGGGACGCTGCCGCGCCCGTCACCACATCGATGCGGCGCCCGTGGAAGGCGCCGAGCGTGGAGCGGTGTCCGATCGAGACGATGGTCGCGCCCTTGAGCCGCTCTTGCAGCAGCCGGTACAGTTGCGCCTCGGCGGGCTCATCGAGCGACGCCGTGGCCTCGTCGAGGAAGAGGTAATCGGGCTCCTGAAGCAGCGCACGTGCGATCGCGAGCCGCTGTTGCTCGCCGAGCGACAGCATGCGGTTCCAGTGCGCTTCTTCGTCGAGCCGGTTGCTCCATTCCGGCAACCCGACGGCTGAGATCACCTCGGCGATTCGCCCGTCGTCGAAAGTGCCGGCTTTGGCCGGGTAGCTGACCGCCGCGGCGAGGCTTGCGACCGGAAAATAGGGCCGCTGCGGCAGCAGCAGGATTTTCGCATCCTCCGGCACCGTGACCCGGCCGGATCCGAACGGCCAGATGCCGGCCAGGGCGCGAAACAACGTCGATTTGCCGGCGCCCGAGGGACCGGTCACCAGAACACGCTCGCCGGCCGACAACGCAATATGCTCGGCGCCGATCAGAGCCTCGCTGTTGGGCAGCTGCACATTGAGTTGCTCGATCGCGATCCCGGCGGCGCCGGCGCGCGACAGCACTTGGACCGCCGGCTGCCGCAGCGCCGCCTCGCGGGCCGCGACGATAGCGTCCTCGAAGCCGGACAAGCGCTGGACGACCGCCTGGTATTGCGCGATCGACTGGTAGGACGAGACGAAATAGGACAGAGCAGTCTGCACACTGTTGAAGGCTGATGCCGTCTGCATCAAGTCGCCGAGCTGCATGGCGCCGGAGAAGTAGGCCGGGCTTGCCATCAGATAGGGGAAGATCGTCGACGCTTGCGTATAGCTTTGCGTGAAGAACATGAGCTTCTTCTGCCGGCTCATGATCGCCATCCAATTGTCGACGATCCTGCCGAAGCGGCTGGAAAGCCGCTCGCGCTCGGCCGCTTCGCCGTGCAGCGCCGCGATCTGCTCGGAATTCTCACGCGTGCGCACCAGATTGAAGCGGAAATCGGCTTCATAACGCTGTTGCTGGAAGTTGAGCGGAATGAGCCGCCAGCCGAACAGATGTGTCAGCGCGGTGCCGATCACCGCATAAACAAGCGCCGCCCAGACCAGATAGCCGGGAATGGCGATATTGACGCCGAACACATGAAGCGGCGCCTTTTCCGACAAAGCCCACAGGATGACGACGAACGAGCACAGCGTCACGATCGAGCTCAAGAGCCCAACCCCGATCGACAGCGTCATCTCCACGAAGGATTGCAAGTCTTCAGCGATACGCTGATCGGGGTTATCCGCGGCGTCGCCGAGAAGCTGCATACGGTAATGATTGGCCGTGTTCAGCCATTGCCGCAGATAGGTCTGTGTCATGTAGCGGCGCCAGCGCATTTGCAGCCAGCGATTGAGGTAATTCTGATAGACGACAATAACCGTGTATATGGCGGCGATCACGCAGAAGAACAGGATCAGGCTGACGAAGGCGTTCCAGTCGCGCTCCTGGAGCGCATTGTAAAAGCGATTGTACCACTGGTTCAGAATCACATTGATGGCGACGACCGACAGTTCGATGCCGATCACCGCGCCAAGGAGAATGCGGCCCGGCCAGCGGTCCTCGGAGCGAAAGTAAGGAATGGATAGCCGCCAAATCGTGGCAAGCGTCGACAAAAGACGTTTCAAGGAAGACCTCCGAAGAGCTGGCCGGGCAACGACGAACGATCAACGAGCGCGTTGCTCCAAGAGCGTAATGGATCCGGCGCGGCTTGCATGACTGCCACTGGACTATCATGAGCCTGTCCAGGGCGGCAGAGGCCCGGGGCCGCCGTGCCACCACCGCCATAGCCGCGATTACCGAGGAATTACTGCGGCTTAGGGCATGGATGGCGGACAATCGCGTTTTCTTGATGTCATGGTGACGTGGCGGAAATGGGAGTTGGTCCAGTCGTTTGCGATACACCCAGCCGAATCTTTGGCCCGACCGGAGTACCGTCTCGCGTCCGGCGTCCATTCGCACCACCGCATAATCTCCGCGTGAACATGCCTCGGGCGATGTAAGGCAGATAAGAAAAAGCCAGGCTGACTTTTTCGCGTCCATGTTCTAGATCGTTTCCGGCGGCTGTCCGGCTGCGACCCCACACCGTTCGCTTCTTGATCACCTCTTGCCTTCCATCTTTTGCGAGTTGTCGATGCATCCATTCCACGCCTGGCGGCACCGCCGTTCCACCCTCCGCCTTGCGGCGCTCGCTGTCGCCGTCGCCGTTGGTACGGCGCTCGCCAACGAGACGTTCCCGTTCGGCAGCGAGCTCATGCTCGACACGGCGCCGATGCACGGCTCGAAGCGCATCCCGATGATCGAAATCGAAGACAACGGCACCGCCTCGATCGATCTGTGGTGCGCGAGTGTGAAGGCGCAGGCGACCGTCAACGATGCAGCGCTCACCATCGTTCCTGGCGACGCGCCGGCCGCGCCATGCGATCCGGATCGCCAAGCGCGCGATGCCGACCTTCTGGCCACGCTCACCCAAGTGACCGGCTGGCGGCGGAGCGGTGAAGTCATCGAGCTCACCGGCGCGACGCCCCTGCGCTTCCGCCTGATGACGAATTAGCCGGCGCGTCCGGGCTAGCAGCTCCGCGGCAAGCCGCCGATCACATCAACCAAACACGCGACATCCTGCTCGCTCCGGCCGTCGGCGATGGCCTTCTCGTAGAGACCGATGGCGCGATCGAGCATCGGCGTGGCGACGTTCAATTGCGCGGCCATCGACCGGATCGGCTCGAAATAGTGTGCAAGCGTCGCCACGGGTCCTTGGGCCGGCAGGAATTTTCGCTCGGCCATCCATGGCGCGCGGATGACGAATTGCCGCGAACTGCCGGCGCCGCTGGCGACGGCGTTGATTAGGAGGTTCGGGTCGATGCCCGTCTTTACGGCCAGCGCCATGGCTTCGGCGCTGGCGGCGATATTGAGCGTCACCAACAGATTGGCGATGAGTTTGACCTGGATGGCGGCGCCGAATTTTCCGAAATAGACGCAGACGTCGGAAAAGCCCTTCGCGACGTCGGCTGCGGTCGCGCAGGCCTGCGGATCGCCGGCGATGTAGACCGCCGATTTCCGCTCCGCCACCATGCCGGGCGTGCCGCTGATTTCGCCGTCGATGAAGATGGCGCCCTTGGCGGCGAGCGCGACCCGCTGGCGTTCCTTCACCTCAAACGAATACGTGCCGAGTTCGAGCACGATCTGGCCCGGCCGCACGCCATGGATGAGGCCGCCCGCGCCGCTCACGACGTCATCGAGCGCTTCGGGCGAGGGCAGACAGGAAATGACGAAATCGCAGTCTGCGGCGAGGTCGGCCGCCGACGCTTTTGGGATGCCGCCTGCGGCCGCGAAATCCGCCATTGCGCTTCGCCGATAGCCCGGCACGCGCGCGCCGGTTTTGAGCAGCAGCATCGCGATCGGCATCGCCATCCTGCCAAGCCCGATAACGCCGATGTTTTTGAAGGTCATCTCAATCGATCCTATATCCGCCCTCGGAAAACCCGACGGTGATGCCGATACTGCCTTCCATGATGGTCCATTCGCGGATGTCGTAAGTGCGCGCGCCGGCGAGCACGAAGGGATCGCTGTTGGCGAACACTTTCGCTTCGTCGAGCGATACCGCGCGAAACACCGACATGCCGTCGCCGATCGAGGCGCCATTTCCCGGCGTGAACGGGCCGGAGGCAAACAGCGCGCCGCGCTTTTCCATGCCGATCATATATTGCAGATGCTTCTCGAGATTCTCCCGGATCAGATCCGGCTTGCCGAAGCTTTTCCAGATCACGACGTAAAGACGCTTTTTCAGCATCTTCGCCGTCAGCTGCTCGATCATCGACTTCAATTCGGATTTTGGTTCGGACGCCATATTCGCCTCACGCTACGAGTGGGCAGCCGGCGCACAGCCGGCAGAGAACGCCTGCGCTCAATCGAGAAAACCGGGAGGCGGCGGCGATCCCCAATAATTTGCGGCGCTGGGCCCGGGCGTCCATACTTTCGGCCGTTGCGGCTTGTCGCGATGCCACGGCCGCGGCTCGAAATAACCGAGGTCCTCGTCCAGCATCATGTCGAGCTCGGTGAACAATTCGGTGATCTGATTGTCCGGATTACGGTGATAGGTGAAAATGTTGTGGCCGATGCCGTGGCGGCCGGGCCCCCATTCCAGATGGATATTGTTGCGCGAGAGATGGTCGCAGGCCGTTTCCACATGCGCCCAGTCTTTCAGCTCGAACGCGATGTGATGCAGCTTGTCGGTTTTGGCCTGGACGAAATTCACGGTGTGATGGTCCGGCCCGCAGCGCATGAAGACGAAGAAATCGCCCATCCAGTCGGAAATGCGGAAGCCGAGCGCCTTGGTGTAGAACTCGACCATCTTCTTGACGTCGGTCACGGTGAAGGCGACATGGCCGAGCTTGTGGGGCACGATGCCGGTGCTCTTGAAATCCTGCCGCGACGCTTCGTATTGCGTGAAGACATCGATGCCGGTGCCCTTCGGATCGTTAAACGACAGACATTCGCGCACCGACGGGAAGGGACTGCTGCGCCGTTCCGACGGGACGCCGAGATCGGACAGCTGCCGTGCGAACTCGCCGAGGTCGTCGTTGGGGCCGATCTGGAACGACAGACGGCGGCACGCGGCGGCGCTGCCGTGTTTGATCAGCACCGAATGGTGGTCGAGCGCGCTCGCGAGATAAGCGGCGTCGCTGTCGCGTTCGACCAGCGTCAGCCCAAGAATGTCGGTGTGATAGGCGATCTGGCGCTCGACATCCGGCGTTTCGAACGTCGCGTGGGCGATCCTGCGCACATGAATCATGACTGCCGTCCCTGTGTTTCCTGCCTGTTTTCGGCCTAAATTTGAGCATGCTTATTTTTGAGCACGTTATGGTTTTATAGGATATGTTGTCAACCGGGGCCGCCGCATGGCACTTCCGGTGGAGCCGGGTGGTACGGAACGGTTGGGTCATCAATTCATGTCAGACGTGCCTGTTGTTCCCGTCCGATCGCCGCCGCATTCGACGGCCCCTGCGCCGGATCGCGAAGCCGGCTTACGCGAACGCGGCAAGAGCGAAAAGCAGCGGCGCATCAAGGAAGCGGCCAAGGCCGTGTTCAGCGATGCCGGTTATGACGCGGCGACGACGCGCGAAATCGCGCGCCGCGCCCATGTCTCGATCGGCACTTTGTTCGTCTATGCCAAGGACAAGCGCGATCTCTTGTTTCTCGTGATCAACGACGAGCTTAATCCCGTCGCCGAACTGGCGCGGCGCGATGTCCCCGACGGCAAGCCGGTGCTCGACCGGCTCTGCGCGCTGGCGCGGCCCTGGTTTTGTTATTTCGCCGACAATCTCATGTTAGGCCGCTATGCGTTTCGCGAGATGACGTTCTACGAGCCGCATTCACAAGATTTCGGCGAGCAATGCGCGCGCTATCGCGAGCGCATGCGCAGGATCGAAAACTGGCATCGCGAGATCATCGAAGAGGGCCGGGAGCGCGGCGAGCTGAACTTTAGAGGCAGTGCGGCGGTCGCAGGCAATCTCATCTACAAGATCTACCTTGCCGAAATCCGCACCTGGATTCACGGCGCCAAACAGCCGGATGTCGGTCAGGGCATTCGCAGCTTGCGCACGAAGTTCGCAATCGTGCTTGATGGGCTGCGCGGTTAGAGCATGACCCCGAAATCAGGCTGGATCATTGCGCCTTCAGGCCGGCCTCCTTGATCACCGGACCCCATTTGGCCAATTCGGACTCGAAGAATGCTTGGCAGTCCTTCGGCCCGGAGCCGATCGGCACATAGGCCATCGCGGCGAACTTCGCCTTCACGTCCGCCTGCGCAAGACTTGCAAGGATCAAGCCGTTGAGTTTTTCGATGATGTCCTTGGGCGTGCCGGCTGGCGCCGCGACGGCGGTCCAGGTCGCGCCCTCGACTTCGGGGAAGCCCGCCTCGGCCATGGTCGGGATATCCGGCAAGGCCGGCGAGCGCGCCTTTCCCGTCACGGCCAGCGCGCGCAATTGGCCGGCCTTGATCAGCGGCACCGCGGGCGCCATGGCGCCGAACGAGATCGGCGTGTGGCCGCCGACGGTCGCCTGGACAGCGGGGCCGCCGCCGTCGAACGGCACGTGCACGAGGTCGAGCTTGAGCGCATGCTGGAACAGCGCACCGACAAGCTGCGGCGGCGTGCCGGTGCCGGGCGAGGCGTAGCTTTCCTTGCCGGGATTGGCGCCGATCCAGGCGACCAGCTCCTTTACCGTCTGCGCCGGCACGGCCGGATTGACTGCCAGCACCACAGGCGTGGCGGCGACGAGCGTCACCGCGTCGAAGTCCTTGAGCGCATAGCCCGGCTCCGCGAACAGAAATTGATTGTTGGTGAGGTTGCCGCCGGTCACCAGGAACGTATAGCCGTCGGGGGTGGATTTCGCCGCCCGCGCCGCGCCGACATTGCCGCCGGCGCCCGACACGTTCTCGACGAAGAAGTTCTTGCCGGATGCGTCGGTGAGGTACTGCGCGACGAGACGCGCGACCAGATCGGTCGGGCCGCCCGGGGCAAAGCCGACGATGAGTTTCACCGGGCGCGACGGCCAGTCCTGCGCGGTTTCGGCCATGGCGCGAAGCGGCCATGCCGCGACCGTAGTCCCGAATGCGGCAATCACGTCGCGCCGTCTCATGCCTGTCCTCCCCATGTGCCTCCCCATGTGCCTCATCATGTGTTTTTCAGTGCGCCTTCGGCGGCTATCTTTTGCCGGGATCGTATGACGAAACCCCGCAAACAAAAAGGGCGCGGTGTGAACCGCGCCCTTCGCTACTTACCGTGTCGAAACTTTTAGTAATCATTCGAAGTCGGCCTTGGCCGACTTCAAACATTAAGATTTCCTATGGGAACGGACTTAGTAGTCCATTCCCATGCCGCCGCCGCCCGGCATGGCCGGCATCGCCGGCTTGTCCTTCGGCATTTCGGCGACCATGGCTTCGGTCGTGACCAGGAGGCCGGCGACGGAGGCGGCGTCTTGCAGCGCCGCGCGCACCACCTTCGCCGGATCGACGATGCCCTTGTCGAGCATGTCGACGTATTCCTCGGTCTGCGCGTCGAAGCCGAAAGTCTCCGACTTGTTCTCGAGGATCTTGTTGACGACGATCGAGCCTTCGACACCGGAATTCTCGGCGATCTGGCGCAGCGGCGCTTCGATGGCCTTGAGCACGATGTTGATGCCGGTCTGGACGTCGGCATTGCTGTTGGTCAGCTTACCGACCGCCTTCTTGGCGCGAAGGAGAGCGACGCCGCCGCCCGGCACGATGCCTTCCTCGACCGCGGCGCGGGTGGCATTGAGCGCGTCTTCAACGCGATCCTTCTTCTCCTTGACTTCGACTTCGGTCGCACCGCCGACGCGGATGACGGCAACGCCGCCCGCGAGCTTGGCCAGCCGCTCTTGCAGCTTCTCGCGGTCGTAGTCCGAAGTGGTCTCCTCGATCTGCGCCTTGATCTGATTGACGCGGGCCTCGATGTCCTTCTTCTTGCCGGCGCCGTCGACGATCGTGGTCTTTTCCTTCTCGATCACGACCTTCTTGGCGCGGCCGAGCATCGCCGGCGTCACGCTTTCGAGCTTGATGCCGAGATCTTCGGCAATGAGCTGGCCGCCGGTGAGGATGGCGATGTCTTCCAGCATCGCCTTGCGGCGATCGCCGAAGCCCGGCGCCTTCACGGCCGCGACCTTCAGCCCGCCGCGCAGCTTGTTGACGACGAGCGTGGCGAGCGCCTCGCCTTCGATATCTTCGGCGATGATGAGCAGCGGCTTGCCCGACTGCACCACGGCTTCGAGCACCGGCAGCATGGCTTGCAGCTGCGACAGCTTCTTCTCGTGCAGGAGAACATAGACGTCCTCGAGCTCAGCGATCATCTTCTCGGCATTGGTGATGAAGTAGGGCGAGAGATAGCCGCGGTCGAACTGCATGCCCTCGACGATCTCGACATCGGTGTCGAGCGCCTTGGCCTCCTCGACCGTGATGACGCCCTCGTTCCCGACCTTCTGCATCGCGTTGGCGATCATCTTGCCGACGGTTGAAATCGCCGTTCGACGAAATGGTGCCGACCTGGGCGACCTCGGCCGACGAACTGACTTTCTTCGCGCGCTTCTTGATGTCCTCGACCACGGCGGCGACCGCGAGATCGATGCCGCGCTTGAGGTCCATCGGATTCATGCCGGCGGCAACCGCCTTAGCGCCTTCTTTGACGATGGCGGCGGCAAGAACCGTCGCGGTCGTGGTGCCGTCACCGGCGACATCGTTGGTCTTCGAGGCGACCTCGCGGACCATCTGCGCGCCCATATTCTCGAACTTGTCTTCGAGCTCGATCTCCTTCGCGACGGTGACGCCGTCCTTGGTGATGCGGGGTGCGCCGAACGACTTTTCGATGACGACGTTACGGCCCTTCGGGCCGAGCGTCACTTTCACCGCATTGGCCAGCGTCTCGACGCCGCGCAGCATGCGGTCGCGAGCGTCGGTGGAAAATTTTACGTCTTTCGCAGCCATGTTGTTACTCTCCTAGGGGTTCGTATTTCTGCTTTTTTCGCTCGTTGCCGGTTCAATTGGCAATGCTGTGCCGCTGAAATCGAGATGGCCGGAACAAGTCCGGCCATGACGCAACGGTGATGCCTTAGGCGATCACGCCCATGATGTCGGACTCCTTCATGATCAGGAGTTCGTCGCCATCGAGCTTCACTTCGGTGCCCGACCATTTGCCAAACAGCACGCGGTCGCCGGCCTTGACGCCGATTGCGATCAGCTTGCCGCTCTCGTCACGGCCGCCGGGGCCCACCGCGACCACTTCGCCCTCTTGCGGCTTCTCCTTGGCGGTATCGGGAATGATGATGCCGCCCTTGGACTTCTCTTCGGCGTCGATACGCTTGACTACCACGCGGTCATGCAACGGCCGGAACTTCAGTTTCGCCATGATTACCCTCATTGCCGCTCTCGACTTGCGTATGGCGGCTTTGGCGTTGGAAAAAAGCGATTATTTTGCAGCGGCTTAGCACTCGTTAAAGCGGAGTGCCAGTAGGCGATGCGGAAATAAGGTGTCGCGTCTGCGGAGTCAAGGCGAGCTTTGTCAGTTCGCCCCTCCCCGCTGCGGGCGGGGGAGGTCGCATCGGCACATCCAATACTGCTATTCTCATTGCCGGGGCCGGCAGCGGCCAAGATACAAAAAGGGACATATTGGAAATGCGCGCGCTCAGCCTTGACGAGGCCAACACCATCATCGCGGCCACCTTCGCCGCGGCCAAGAAACACAAATGCCGTCCGATGAGCGCCATCGTTCTCGATGCCGGCGGCCGGGTGAAGGCTTTTCAGAAGCAGGACAACGCGTCGATGCTCCGCTTCGAAGTCTGCTACGGCAAGGCCTATGCCTCGCTGGCGCTGGGGCGGCCGTCGAAGCTCGTTCTGCACAAGGCCAACGAGAAGCCGCTCTTCATGCAGGGAATCGAGAATCTCGCCGATTATCCGTTGTTCCTGGAAGGCGGCGGACAGTTGATCCGCGCCAAAGATGGCGAGGTGATCGCCGCGATCGGTGTCACCGGCGACGCCAATGAAATGGACGACATCTGCGCCATCGCCGGCATCCATGCCGCCGGGCTCCGTGCCGATAGCGACTTCTTCGATGATGCGGAGGCGATGCGGATCCTGAGCATTCACAAGTCGGCGCCATTGGTCGATCCGCGGCCCAAAGTGGCTGCCAAAACGGCTGGCAAGCTGGCCGCCGCCGGGCCTGCATCTCACGCCCGCCGCAACGGTTCCGGCCGCCGTCATGGTGGCGCGACGGCCAAAACCGGGCCGTAATCTTTGCAGACTGTTCAAGCTGGGGTGGTTAGCGTTTGAAACAAAGTCTAAAGATCGAGGGGCTAGATTTCGCGCGGGATTGGGTTCCAGCGTGGACCTGCGCCGGCATATCTGCCTTTTCGTCGGCTTTGCGCCGCTTCTCGGTTTTGCCCGGTGGGGGCAGGTTTTGGGGGAGACCCTTCATGAGCGCGTTGTTTGTGCGTCCGGCTTTCAGTGTTGCCGCCAGTGTTGCCGTGGTGTCCGCGCTTGCGCTCGCCGCCTGCACCACAAACCAGACGTCGCCTCAACAGGCGGCGGCGCCGCCGATGGGCCAGCCGGCGATCGCCTCGCAATACCGGCCAGAAGAGGTCGTCGGCCGCTGGGGCTACGGCGCCTTCCACAAGGACGAGGACCTGGCGCGGACCGCGGCCGCCGCACGCGGCCAATGCGGCCAGCCCGTCGAGATCACCCGTGGGCCGAATGGCGGCGTCATGATGTATCTCGCCGACAGCGCGCAATTGCAGGAATTGCAGCTCAAAGGCTCGGCCAACGGCAAGAACTATGTCGGCCCGCCGGGTGACGCCGGCGGCCCGCAGGATCGCGAGATCGTGTCGTTCGACGGCCGCACCATGGTGCTGCGCTGGATGGATCCGGAAGTCGGCGGCCGTTACGGCACCGGCGTCTATGTGCGTTGCGCGCCGGAAGGCGTGGCGCGCGCTGGGGGAAAGCCGCCGCGGGCGCCCGCGCCGCCGCCGCGGCCGCAATAGGCGGGCCGCCGCGATTGCTGCGTCGCTTTGCTCCCGGCAATGACGCGGATTTGGCGGCTTAAGCTAAGTATCGAAAATAGCGTCGATATCGGTCTGCGAGGCGTGGCCGTCGTCTTCATCGAGCCGCGGCCCGTGCAGATATTGCGCCGCTTCGGCTGACGGCCGCGTCGACATGTTTTTGATCTCGTCCAAGACGCTGGTGATGTGATCTTCGACGAATTTCAGCGTCATCATCACTTTGTTGACGCGCTGGCCGATCAAATCCTGGAAATTGCAGGCTTCGAAGATGCGGATGACAAGATCCTGGATATCCTGCGCCAGATCTTGCTCGATCTTGCCCTTAAGCGCGGCCGCGAGGTTGTTCGCAAGCTGATCGATTGCCTCGGCGGCGGCGAGAATCTTTTGCGTCGCCTGCTCGGTGCCGTTGGTAACGGCGAGGAGCTCGTTGGCGATGCGGGTCATCGGCGCCGTTCCGGCTTCCGCTTCGCCGCCGTCGTCGCTGTCTTCGCCACCGGCGAGCCGGTCGGCGATAAGAGTGAGCTTACTGGTCAGGAACCCGGTCGCGGCGCCCGAAACGCCCGCGTTCGCCGATGTCTGAGGTGACGTTGCGAAGGCGGCGCGCAGCGCCGCAAGTTCCTGCAGGACCTGTTCCTGCAAGACCAGTTCACGCGGTGAGACTTGTTCACGCGATGAGACTTGCGCCGGCATGATCCCGGTGCGGCGCTCCGAAGCCAGCGCGCCGTCGGCGGCTACGCGTGCTGCGGGCGTCTCTTCGATGCGGAAGACCTTGCGCGGCGCGCCCATAGCTCTACCGACTACGCGTCATGACCACTTGCATGCCGTCCAAGCTTAGGATTTGCCGGCTTAATACCGCGTTCACGCGCTGCCGCGGCGAACGGCCGTACCAGCTGCCGTCGCATAACGATTGATTAACCAAGTGTTGCCGGCGTTCACTGAAAATCAACTGTAACTTGATGAACAATGTGCAAATAAATCGCCGCTGCAATTTGTTTACCAAACAGTCGAGTTTTCGGCCTGTACTCGTTGCCGTGAGCGCGCGTGCCGTCGTGATGCGAAATCACTCCGGGGCGCGATCCGCTCGATGTGTAATTGAGTAACGGGTAAAGCGATGCGGCGTATCTGCATGTCTGCGCTCGCTCTGGGCGCATTGTCCGGCTCGGCCTATGCCGATTCGATCCAGAATATTTTCTCGCCCTTTGCGCCGAGCCAGCCCGGTTATGCCGGGCAACAGCAGGCGCCACAGGCCGCGGCGGCGCCCGGCCAACCGATATATGCCCAAGTTCCACAGCGCGGCTTCGCGTCTGCCGGGCAGGGGCCGGCTTACACGGGGACCGTGCCGCAAGGTTACGCGCCGCCGGCGCAACAACCCGCCGCTCCGGCGCCGGCCCGCACCGGCTACGCCCTTCCGCCGCCGCCGCCGTCGAATGGCGGCGGGTTCTTTGGCGCGCTGTTCGGTCATCCGTGGGGTCAGCCGGCTAGCTATCAGCCCGCAACACCAGAATATCAGGCCCAGCCGCAGCCAGGCTACGCGCCGTCGGGCCAGGGCGATCTGGCGAATTACCAGGTCGACCCGAAATACGATCGCCAGACTGTGGATTATCGCAGCGACGAGCCGGCCGGCACCGTCGTCATCGATACGCCGAACAAATTTCTCTACCTGGTCGAGAATGGCGGCAAGGCTCTGCGCTACGGCATCGGCGTCGGCCGTCCGGGCTTTACCTGGGCCGGCGTGAAGACGATCACCGCCAAGAAGGAATGGCCGGATTGGCGGCCGCCGGCCGACATGTTGCAGCGCCGGCCCGATCTGCCGCGCTATATGCCCGGCGGCGTCGACAATCCGCTCGGCGCGCGCGCGATGTATCTCGGCTCGACGCTCTACCGCATTCACGGCTCCAACGAGCCCTGGACCATCGGCACCAACGTGTCGTCGGGCTGCATCCGCATGCGCAACGAGGATGTGGAAGATCTCTACGGCCGCGTGCCGGTCGGCACCAAAGTGGTGGTGATCTGATTTCGTCGCCCGGATTTCGCCAATGCGCGATCCGGGCTACGCGAGCGAGGCCAGCGCATAATCGCGTTCCGCGAGCAGCTGCGGAAAGCTCTGGCTGAGGAAATACGCGTATTCGCTTTCGCGCAGCGTCGTCAGCGGATCGAGTCGGCGCAACTCGTCGTCGACCTTGCCCGGGTGGCACATGATCAGGCCGCCATCCGGCAAGCCGTCGAGAAATCCGGGAAACAGCTTCTCGAACACCGCGTCCGGCTCAAACGAATAGGTGCCGGCGAAGGCCGGATTGGTGCGCACGCCTTGGGCTTGCGCAAGACGTCGAAAGCGATGGCTTAGCGCGTCGAGAATGTATCCCTTGGGATCGGAGAAGCTCTTGGCCGCGGCGGCGGCGCGGCCGCATTGGCGCACCCACGCTTGTGGGGCTGCTTTTTTGAGTGCGCGAAGCAGGGCTTCGCGGACTTGCGGAAACACATGGATGTGCTGATGACCGTCGACATAATCCGGCGCGCGGCCGAAGGCTGAGTGGAACGCCGCGAACTGGCTGAGAATCTCGGCTTCGAACAGCGCCGGATCATGCCGGCGTGCGAGCGCGCGTGCGGCCATGCCGGCGAGCGGCAGAAACGCGCCGTCGCGCAACGGCTGGAAGCCTGATGTCAACGGCTTGAACGGTCCCGTCAGCGTCACATGCAATCCGATCGCGGTGCGTGAACCAGCGACATCGAGAAGGGCGGTGGCCTCGCTTTGCGAAAAACTAGGCGTCGATGTCATAACGGAGGTGGCGCTCAGGCGGCCGCGCGCGATGAGGTCGCGGATCGCCCCACTGACTGCGGGCGAGATGCCGTAATCATCGGCGACGAGCCAGATGCGCCGTTGCCCTTGTCCGGTCATTCGGCCGCGGTGCGGGTGCTGGACACGGCAGGTTGCGCGGCAGGCTGCTCCTCAGCGAGCTTCACGTCGTGCTCGGCGACGAAATAGACCGGCCGGCCTTTGATCTCTTCCAGAATCTTGCCGATATATTCGCCGACCACGCCGATCATGATGAGCTGCACGCCGCCGAGCACCATCACGCCGACGAACAGTGACGGATAGCCGGGCACCTTGGTGCCATAGACCAAGGTCTCGTAGATGATTTCGAGGCCATACATGAAAGCGATCGCCGCTAGCGCCATGCCGAGCACGGTGGCCAGCCGCAGCGGCGCCACCGAGAAGCCGGTCACGCCGTCGATCGAGAGACCGATCAGGCGCCGCAGATTCCATGTTGTCTGACCGTCGGCGCGCGTCGCCGGCTCATAGTCGATCCGCATCTGGCGAAAGCCGATCCAGCTCGACAGGCCTTTGAAGAAGCGGTTGCGCTCGGGCAATTGCCGCAGCGCATTCGCCGCGCGCGGCGATAGCAAGCGGAAGTCGCCGGCGTCTTCGGGAATTTTCGGCTTCGCGCCCCAATTGATCAGGGTATAAAAACTCTTCACCGACAGGCGGCGCAGAAACGATTCCCCGGTGCGGCTTGCCTTCGCGGTGTAGACGACGTCGCAATCCTCATCGAGCCAATGCCCGACCAGCGCCTCGATCATGTCGGGCGGATGCTGGCCGTCGCCGTCGATGAAAAGCACAGCGCCGCGGCGCGCGTGTTCGAGGCCGGCGAGGAGCGCCGCCTCTTTGCCGAAATTGCGCGACAGCGACACCACCTGAACGTCGAGCCCGGTCGGCGGCAGATCGCGGGCGATGGCCAGCGTGCCGTCGCGGCTGCCGTCATCGACATAGACGAGTTCGCAGGTCAACGACCGCTGCGTCTTGAGCCGCTCTGCCACCTCGACAAGCCGCGCGTGCAGCCGCTCGAGCGCGGCGGCTTCGTTGTAAAGCGGCACCACGATCGACAGGCCAAGCGCTGTGCCCGACGGCGCTATTCTGGTATTCGCGGCACTCATGAACGCGTCCCTTCAGGCGGGAATCTATAGCGCAATTGGTCCAATCTGTCGCGCGCGGGTCGCCGCAGGTCACACCATTTGCCAACGCAGTAAACCCGGCCGGCGTGCGCCGCAACCCGCCCATTGCCGCGCAAATCGCGCTGGCTTGCGCCGCTGGACGTGATATGCGGACGACCGCGATGGCCCAGGCATCACCTCCCGATTCGACCGGCGGATCTGTCCGAAATGCACCGCCCAGCCGGGCGCTGTCGCAGAAGGCATTCGTCTTTGCGGTTATCGGCGTGCTCAATACGGCCGTCGACTATGTCGTTTTCCTCGCGGCGCGCGCGGCCTACATGCATTTGCCGCCGGCACTTGCGGCATTCGCTTCGCTCTCCGGCCTCTGCCGCTGCGGCGCACCTGACACTGTTTTGTTGATCGGTGCCAATATCACATCCTGGATCGTCGCCGTCAGCGGCTCTTATGTGTTGAATTCGTCGATTACCTTCGCCGCCGAGTCCGGGCGCAAATTGCGCTGGCGCGATTACATCACGTTTGTTGTCTCAGGCATCGTCGGCTTGATCGCCAATACCGCGGTCTTGATCGTGGCGGCGCAGGTCTTGCTGCTGCCGATCTGGTTGGCCAAGGCGCTTGCGATCCTCGCGAGCTTCGTCGTCAACTTCACACTGTCGCATTTTGTCGTCTTCCGCCCGCGCGGAAGCGGTGATGTGGGCGGCCAAGGGCCTGACCGCGCGTAGGTACTCTGGCCTCGTCGATGCGAAGATTTTTATTTGATCGTCAAATCCAGCGCCTTGACCATGTCGCCCCATTTTTTGACTTCGCCGGCAAACATGGCGTCGGCCTGCGCTTGCGTGCCGGTGATCGGATCGAAGCCCATATCGGTCAGCTTGGTCTGAACGTCCGGCGTCTTGACGATCTCATTGATCGTCGCATTGAGGGCGTCGAGGATTTTTGGATCGGTCTTGGCTGGTGCGAAGAAGCCGACCCAGGATGATGCGGTGAAACCGGGAAAACCGAGTTCGGCATAGGTCGGGATATCCGGCGTCACTTTCGCGCGCTTGTCGGCGGCGATGGCAAGCCCTTTGAGCTTGCCGCCCGCGATCTGAGCTGCGGCGCCGCCGCCGAGCGTCGACGCCATCAGATCGACCTGATTGCCGATCGTGGCATTAATGGCCGGAGCGCCGCCCTGGAACGGAATCTGCTGCGCCGGCACCTTGGCCAGGAACTTGAAGAAATATTCCGCCTCGATATGCGAGCCGGTGCCGACGCCGGGCACGGCGAAATTGATGGTCTTGCCCTGCATCGACTTGATCAGATCGGTGAGGCCCCCGGCCGGATTGCTCGGACCTGTCACCAAGGCTTCCGGGCTCGATGCCGCAATCGCGATCGTCTTGAAGTCGCTCGCCGAATAATCCTTGTTGGCAAACAGCGTTTCGTTGATGGCGAGCGCCGTCGTCGTGGCCAAGAGCGTCGTGCCGTCCGGCGTCGAGCGCGCGACATAAGACGCCGCGATATTGCCGCCGGCGCCGCCGCGGTTCTCGACCACGATGCTTTGGTGCAGGCGCTCGCCGAGGCCCTGGCCGATCAGGCGGGCCAGCGTGTCGGCAATGCCGCCGGGCGCGAAGGCCACGACTATGGTGATCTTATTTGAAGGAAATATCTGCGCTTCCGCCGGCGCAGGTCCGAAGCTGTGTGCGAGCACGAATGTGGCGAGCGCGATGGCGGCTATGCGGAAATGCGGCATTGGGTTGACCGGTGGGCGGTATGCGAATTGCATCGGCGGGGAAGCCAATGTTTGGAGTGCATCATGATGCTTGTGCGCCGTCAATTCCTGCAACTTGCGGCGGGGGCCGCGTTCGCGCCCGCACTGCCGTCGCTGGCACTTGCCGACGACTACCCGTCGCGGCCGGTGCATCTCGTCGTCGGCTATGCGCCCGGCGGGGTGAGCGACATTTTGGCGCGGCTGATCGGACAAAAATTGTCGGAGCGGCTCGGTCAGCCTTTTGTCGTCGAGAACCGCCCCGGCGCCGGCGGCAATGTCGGCGCCGATGAGGTGGTGCATGCACTGCCCGACGGCTACACGTTGCTTCTCGCCGGCATGGCGAATGCGATCAACGTGTCGCTTTATCCGGAGCTCGACTTCAATTTCGCCCGCGATATGGCGCCGGTGGCTATCTTCAGCAAGAGCCCGATGGTGCTTGAAGTGAGCCCGTCGTTTCCGGCGCAAACGGTCCCCGACTTCATCGCCTATGCCAAGGCCAATCCGGGCGCGATCAATATGGGAACGGCCGGCACCGGCGGCTCGACGCATGTCGCGGGCGAGTTATTCCAGATGATGACCGGCACGAAATTCACCCACGTTCCCTATCGCGGTTCGCCGCCGGCCATCGCCGATCTGATCGGCGGACAGATTCAGGTCATGTTCGACAATCTGACGGCCTCGATCGCGCTCGTTCGCGCCGGCAAGCTTAAGCCGCTGGCCGTGAGCATGCGCACGGCGGCGCTGCCGGATGTGCCATTGATCAGCGATTTCGTGCCCGGCTACGAGGCCTATTCCTGGAACGGCCTCACCGCGCCGCGCGATTGTCCGGCACCGATCGTCGCAAAGCTCAATGCCGCGGTGAATGCGATCGTCGCCGATCCGGCATTCAAGGCGCAACTCGCCGATGTCGCCAACACGCCGATGTCGGACACACCCGAAGGTTTCGGCAAGCTGATCGCGCAAGACAGCGACAAATGGGCCAAGGTGGTGCAATTCGCCGCGATCACGCCTTAGAGCATGATCAGGAAAAGCGGAAAACCGGTTTTCCGAAAAGATCATGTTCCAACGAACAAGCTGGTTTTAACCGCGCCGATCAAGCTCGGCTGCGAGTTTGGCGTAGAGCGGATTGTCGCGCGCATAGACGTAGTCGAGCGGCGCCACCGACACTGCTTCGGCACCCTTCTCGCGCAGAAGGCTCGCCAGCGCATGCACGTTCTCGGGCGGGCAGTGCAGGGTGAGCATGCCGGAAGAGGTCGGGCCGCCGAACGGCGAGACGACGCCGAATTTCTCCTGCGCGGCGACGAGCAACGCGTCGTTCATGCCGGCAAAGCGCGTGCGCACTTCGCGATAAGCCTCGGCGCGCTTTTGCGCGGCGATGCGGTCGAGAAGAAGCCGCACGGTGTCGCGCTTCGCTTCGTCCCAGGCGGCGGCGCGCGCGCCGACCAGATTGGCTTGCGAACGCAAAATCGTGCCGTCGTCGACCACTTTGAGGCCGTTGGCGGCGAGCGTCGCGCCGGTCGTCGTGATATCGACGATCATTTCGGCGGTGCCGGCGGCGGGCGCACCTTCGGTGGCGCCTGAGCTTTCGACGATGCGGTAGTCGACGATGCCGTGCTCGGCGAAGAAATCGCGCGTCAGATTGGCGTATTTGGTGGCCAGTCGCATCTTGCGATTGTTGCGGTGCCGGAACGCAGTGGCGACGTCGTCGAGATCGGCCATGCTGCGCACGTCGATCCAGGCCTGCGGCACGGCGACGACGACGTTGGCGAAGCCGAAGCCCATGCCGGTGATGAAGACGATGCGCTGATCCGATTGCGGGATCATCTCGCGAATAAGATCCTCGCCGGTGATGCCGAGATGCACCGCGCCTTGGGCGAGTTGCGTCGCGATTTCGGCGGCCGACAAATAGGCGATCTCGATGCCGTCGAAATTCTTGATGGCGCCGCGATATTCGCGCGCGCCGCGCGGCTTGACGAGTTCGAGGCCGGCGCGGGCGAAGAATTTCTCGGCGTTCTCCTGCAGGCGGCCTTTCGACGGCACCGCCAAGATAAGTGGCATAGTCTGGGACGCACTCTGCGCGCTCATGACCGGCCCCCGCAAGCGATGAGGTCTTCGATCGCGGCGGCGAAACCGACGGCGGGAATCTGCGCGCGCGCGCCGAGCCGCGTCAATAAGCCATCATAACGCCCGCCGGCGACCAGCGCGTTTTGGTTCGGGCTTTGCGCGCGCGCATCGTGCAGTTCGAAGACGAAGCCGGTGTAGTAATCGATGCGGCGGCCGAACGCGGTTGAGAATTTGATGGCGCGCACATCGATGCCGCGGGTCACGAGAAACCCCGTGCGGGTCTCGAACAGATCAAGCGCCGGGCCGAGTACGATTTTCGCATCGGCGGCGAGTGCGCGCAGTTCGCTCGCCGCTTCGTCGGGATCGCCTTTGAGCGACAGGAAGCGTTCGATCAGGGCGCGGGTGTCGCGCGGCAGCCGCGTCGGCGCGTTGATCGCCGATTGTTCGAGGAAACGGTCGGCGATCTCGGCCACGGACCGTCCGCCGACCGTGGCGATGCCGGCGATCGAGAGCAGGTCGGTGACGAGGTGATGCGCGGCCTTGGGGTCGGAGCCGGCCAAAGCCGCAAGCACGCCCTGATATTCCTTCGATCCGTTGGCGGGCGCCAGCGTGAGTTGATCGAGATCGTGCGCCAGCGACGCCTTGCGGTTGAAATCTTTTTTCAGCCGGCGCCGCCACACCGGCGCGAGATCGAGCGCGTCGATGAAGGCGCCGAACAAAGCGACGTCGCCCATGCGAATCTCGGGCGCGCTGACGCCGTATTGCTTGGTCGCCTCGAGCCCGAGCGCGAGCATTTCGGCGTCGGCCGCCGCCATGTCCTGCCGGCCGAAGCTTTCGATGCCGACTTGCAGGATTTCGGCCGCCGCGCCTTCGCGGTGGCGAAACACCGGGCCGAGATAGCAGAAGCCCGCAGGCTTGCCGGCGGCGGGCGACGCCAAATACGCGCACGACACCGGGATCGTCAGGTCCGGCCGCAAGCACAATTCGCGGCCGTCCGGATCGGTGGTGAGAAACATGCGGCGGCGGATGTCTTCGCCGCCGAGATCGAGAAACGGCTCGGCGGGCTGCAGCACCGGCGGCTCGATCCGCAGATAGGGATTATCCGCGCGGCGCGTATAGGCTGAGACAAGCGCCTCCGCCCGCGGGTCCGGCAGGGTCGCCTGCAGGCTCCGCGGCAGGCTCGGCGACAAGTTCGGTGGCACGCTCGACATTGTCATCACTCGTTGCGGCGGCCATTTAGCATGGCGAGCGTCGCTATTCGATGAAGATTGTGGCGGGCCGTTAACGGCTGCGAAATCAAGAGCTTCTGATGATTAACGGAAACTACCGCGGCGGTCGGGCGAGGCCCGCGGCGGCCGACACTTACTCGGCCGTGCCCGGCGTCATGCCGGCCTTGGCCGCAGCATCCCGTAAGCAGGCCGGGCAAAGACAGTCCCCGACACGCCCTGGCTCTGACGGCGCGGGCAGGGGAAGACGGTAGGCCTCGGCGTTGCACCAGCACTCGCCGATGGCATCGCGCGAACAGCCGAATTCTTGGCCGCACCGTTCGCAAGTTAGCCGTCGTTCGACCTTTTCCAAATCTCGACACTCACGATCGCGAGGCTTTTGGCCTTGATGCCGGGGCGCCGCGGGCGCGCGGAGCGTGATCGTGCGTGTGGCTGTGACCATGACCGTGATCGTGCGCGCCGTCTGCCGGCAGATAAACGACATGGCCATGACGCACGCCGCGCTCGGCGATGATGTGATTGGCGAATTCCTGCACGTCCGAGCCGCGTCCCTTCAGCACGGTGACTTCCATGCAGTTCTCGTGGTCGAGATGCATGTGCAGCGTCGCTTGTGCGAGATCGTGGCGCTCGTGGAAATCGTGGGTCAGGCGCTTGGGCAGATCACGCGCCGCGTGGTCGTAAACATAGATCAGCGCGGCGACGCAGGGCCGCGTCCCGCCGACTTCGACGGCGGCCTGTTGCAATCCGGCGCGGGCGAGATCGCGCAATGCCTCGGAGCGGTTGCCGTAGCCGCGCGCGCGCATGTAGCGGTCGAGCTCGGCGTCAAGCTCGTCGTCGATGGTGATGGTCAGGCGCTGCATCGCTGTCTCCTGAACGGCGCGCGCGCATCCTAGCAGAACCGGCGCGGCGTCGCGGTCTCCGGACGCCAGTATGTACTTTTATTGACATCGTCATACTGGCGTCGCATGGTACGGATCGTTGCCGCCGGGCGTGGCCGGGCTGATGGCGGCTCATGCCGTCATCGATTGTAGGGCTGAGGGAGATGGCGTCGCGCCTGTTCGCGGCGATGGGAATGCTGTTCTCGTTGCTGTGTGTGACTGCATGGGCGCAAACCGTGCCGCAGGCGCCTGCGCCCCCGCAGCCGCCGCCGTCAGGCAGCACCATGCTCCCCACCATCCAAGTTTCCGCGGCCAAGCGGGCCAAGTCTCGCGCCGCCAAGCCCGTGCGATCGCCGAGTGCTGTGGCGACTGTGCCGGCTGCGTCGGCGCCGGCCGACGGAGCCGTCACGCCGAACACCGGCAGCGGTCCGGCAGTTCCGCCGACCCTGGCGAGCCAGATGACGATTTCCGGGCGCGACCTCAACAATCGCGCCGTCACGCGGCCGGGCGAGGTGCTCGAAGCCGCGCCTGGACTTGCTGTCGTCGCGCATGCCGACGGCGGCAAGGCCAATCAATATTACCTACGCGGCTATAATCTCGATCACGGCACCGACTTGGCGATCTTTGTCGACGATATGCCGATCAATCTGCCGACGCATGCGCACGGGCAGGGCTATGCCGATCTCAACTGGCTGATGCCGGAAACCGTCAACAGCCTCGATATCCGCAAGGGGCCGTACTTCGCCGATGTCGGCGATTTCGCCACTGCGGGGTCGCTGTTCATCGATCTCAAGGACAGCGTCGACAAGAAAATCGCGCAAGCCACGATCGGCAGCTTCGGCGACCAAAGATATTTCACCATGGGTTCGACCAGGCTCGGCGGCGGCTCGCTACTTTATGCCGGCGAGGTCAACAGATACGACGGCCCGTGGGCGACGCCGGATAATGTGCGGAAACTGAGCGGGCTCTTGCGCTACAGCCAAGGCACCGCCACCGACGGCTTTTCAGCTTCAGCGATGGCCTATTCGAACACTTGGACGTCGACCGACCAGGTACCGGCGCGGGCAATCGAGAGTGGATTGATCGGCCGATACGGCGACCTCGACCCGACCGACGGCGGTGATACCAACCGCTTTTCGCTGTCGGCGCGCATGGCGCAATCGCTGGACGACGGCGCGTGGAAATCCAATGCGTACTTGGTCAAATACGGGCTGGACCTCTACAACAATTTCACTTGGTTTCTCACTGATCCGGTCAATGGCGATCAATTCCATCAGCACGACGGCCGCGTTTATGGTGGCGCCGGCACCTCGCGCACGATCAACGGCACACTGTTCAATCTGCCGACAGAGACCGTGTTCGGCATCCAATCGCGTTACGACGACATCAATCTCGCGCTGACCAACACGGTGCAGCGGCAACTCCTATCGAGCGTGCTTGCCGATCACGTCAACGAGGGGAACGCCGGCATCTACGTCGAGAACACCGTGCATTGGACCGATTGGCTGCGAACTACGCTCGGTTGGCGCGGCGATTATTATGCCGCCTCGGTGAACTCGACGCTGCAAACCGCGAATTCAGGAAGCACCTCCGCCACCATCGGCAGTCCGAAATTGCGAATAGTGTTCGGCCCATTCGCCAAGACGGAATTCTTTATCGGCGCCGGCATGGGCTATCACAGCAACGACGCGCGCAGCGTGACGATCTCGGAAGTGCCGGGCGATCCGTCGACGCCGGAATCCCCGTCACCTTTACTGGTGCGATCGCGCGGCGCGGAAGTCGGCGTTCGCACCAAGATCGTTCCCGGCCTCGATAGCTCGGTGAGCTTGTTCTATCTGCATCAGGACTCCGAATTGTTCTTCAGTGGCGATACCGGCACCACAACGCCGGGCCGGCCGAGCGTACGCACCGGCGTCGAGTTCACCAACGACTACCGCCCGGCGTCATGGATTCACATCGACGCCAATTTGGCGCTGACGCGGGCGCGCTTTCTTGGATTCGACGACGCGCAAGAGGCGCTCTACGTATCGCTGGCCGGATTTCCGCAATCGCAGATCGGTAACGCGCCCGGCAATTATGTCGACAACGCGCCGTGGATGGTGGCTTCGGCGGGTGTGACGCTCGGCGAAGCCAAAGGCTGGTTCGGCGATTTGCGCTGGCGCTATATCAGTTCGCGGCCGCTCACCGAGGACAACGCCTTTCGCTCGGCACCGCTGAGCATTTTCAACGGCCAGATCGGCTATCGCTTCGACAATGGCTGGCGCATACAGCTTGATGGCTTGAACCTGCTCAACTCACGCAGCGATCAGGCGACCTACGCTTACGGTTCGCTGCTCAGGACCGACAGTTTGTTCACGTTGTGCAATGTTACGAAGCCGCCGCCGCTTACACCCGCGGCGGTCTGCCAGAACGGCGTGATGGACTATGTTTTGCATCCGATCGAACCGCTCGCGGTACGGCTGACCGTTGCCGCCACATTCTAGATGTGTCGGATACGTGGTGCCTCTTGCCAAATGTAACATTGTAACATTAGCATGCCGATCATGGGATGGGTTCGGTTCCATAGGCGATATGGTGCGTGGCCGGGGCTTGCGGCACTTGTGCTGCAACTCGTGCTGTCGTTCGGGCACATCCATGTCGGGCAGGGCCATATCGGGAATGTGCATCTCAACGCTGCGGCTCGTGGCTTTGGCGTGTCCCTGGGCGCAACCACCGTCACCACCCATCACGTCACGCTCGCGGACACATCGAAGAAGCTTCCGGCGCAGAATTCCGGCGACGATGACGATTATTGCGCCATCTGCGCTTCGATCTTTCTGACCTCGACGTCGTTTATAGCCGAGCCGCCGCAACTGCCGCTGCCGATCGGTTTCGAACGCGTCGCGCTGACATATAGCGCCGACCAAGGCATGAGCGCGCCGCGCCATGTCTTATTCCGATCTCGCGCCCCACCTGCTGCCTGAAAAGCGGTCGGTGTTGATTTTCGGCAACGCCGCGCATTGTCTCTTCGCGCGCGCGATTTTCCGAAGACCTAACGCGGCATTTCTTCCATAGTCCATATCACGTGAAGAGCCGCGACCGCCGACTGCCCATGATCCGGCCGTTTCGCCAGTTCTTGCAGCAGTTACGAGTGGAGTTTCATGTCAGTTCACGTGTACCGGGCGCTTCGCGCGAATGCCCTTGGTGGAGTGGCGCTACTGGCGCTGCTCGCCGTCGGCTCGGCGGCGCGCGGGCAAACCCAGCCCCCACAACAGGATCAGCCCCCACAACAGGATCAGCCGCCCGCAAAACCAGGCGGCGCCCGCTGCGCCTCAGTCGGCACAGCCGGCACAAGCGCCGGCGCCAACGCCGCCCCCCGCGCTAACGCCGCCGCAAGTGCCGCCTGCGCAAGTGGCTCTTCCTCAACTCAATGTGGTTGCGTCACATGTCAAACCGGTGGTGCCGAGTCAGCCCGCACGGCAGCACGTCGCGCCGCCGCCCGGCACGCCGGTGACGGCCGGCGAACAGGAAAAGGCCGCGAACGATAATTTCGACCAGGCGCGCAGCAATCTGTTCACGACGACGGGCACGACATCCGACACGATCAGCCACCAAGCTATTCAGGCGATGCCGCAGGGCACCAACGCGCCAGCCGAGAAAGTGCTGCTGCAAGCGCCCGGCGTGTCGCAGGATTCCGCCGCGAGCGGCTCGCTCCATATCCGCAACGATCACGCCAATGCGCAAGTCCGCATCAACGGCGTCATGATGCCCGACGGCGTCACCGGCTTCTCCAGCTTTATCGACAGCGCTTGGATCGGCAGCATTTCGCTGATCACCGGCGCGCTGCCGGCGGAGTACGGACTGCGCACGACGGGCCTCATCGACATCACGACGCGCACCGACCTTTTCAATAATTCCGGCAGCATCAGCTATTACGGCGGCAGCCGCGGCACGATCAATCCAAGCATCGAATATGGCGGGACGTTTGGATCGAACTGCCCGTCGGGGACGGCGGCGCCAAAACCGTCCGCGAGCTCGACCTGCTACGGCGGCGTGCAATATTTCTTCACCGGCCGCTATTTGCAGACCAGAGAGGGCATCGAAAATCCGCTGCCGACGCTCAACGCCATTCACGACTTCTCGCAGCAGGAAAAAGGCTTCGCCTATCTATCGACCTTCGTCGACCCGTGGACGCGCTTGAGCCTCATTGCCGGCACCTCGACGGCAAGCTACCAAATTCCCAACGTGCCAGGCGCGCCGCTGTTTTCGCCGGGTCCGCCGCCGATGTCGGCGTTCGGGGTTTCCAGTTTCAATTCCGTGTTTCTCAACGAAAGGCAGAACGAAGATACGCAGTTCGCCGTGCTGGCCCTGCAACGATCGACGCCGGGATTCGACGGGCAATTCTCCTATTTCACGCGCTACGACAATTTGCATTTCATGCCCGATCCGATCGGCGACCTACTGTTGAATGGCATCGCCTCGGATATCAGCCGAAAATCGGTGACCAACGGCGTCCAGGGCGACGCGTCCTATGTGCTCACGCCGGCGCACACGCTGCGCATGGGCTTCACAGTCAGTGCTGAACAGGCTTGGGTCGACAATACCTCGCTGGTCGAGGCGACCCCGGGAGGCGGTGCTCCTGTGGAACCGCCTTTTGCCGTGGCTGACGACGTCAACAAGCTCGGCTGGCTCGCCGGCGTCTATGCGCAGGACGAGTGGAAGATCACCAACAATCTGACGATGAATGCCGGGCTCCGCTTCGACCAGATGTGGCAATTCGTCGATGCCAGCCAATTAAGCCCACGCTTGAGCTTCACCTATAAGCCGTTCGAGAACACGACCTTCCATATCGGCTATGCGCGCTACTTCACGCCGCCGGTTCTGGTCGAGGCGGCGCCGGCCAATATTGCGCTGTTCAACGGCACGACCGGGGCACCGGCAAGTGGCGGCACCAACCCGGTGCTGCCGGAGCGGTCGCATGTTTTCGATGCCGGCGTCGATCAGAAGTTTGTGTTCAGCTGTTATTCGGCGTCGTCGCAAGATTGCACCACGCTCAATGTCGGCATCGACGGCTATTACAAGATCGCCAAGGATCTGATTGACAACGGCCAGTTCGGCCAAGCCTTGTTGCTGAGCGGCTTCAATTATGCCCACGGCCTCGCCGAAGGCGTCGAGCTCAGCGCCAAATTCCACAGCGGCCATTTCGACGCTTATGCCAATGTCGCCGTCAGCGAGGAGAAGGCTACCCAGGTGGTTACGAATCAATTTTTGTTCGACAATGTCACGTCGGTGCCTGCTCTCGGCGGGTTGACGGAGTTCCAATATATTCAAAATCACTGGATCTTCACCGACCACAACCAGTTCGTGACCGGTTCGGCCGGCGCCTCCTATCAATTTTGCGGCCGCTCGATGATGCAAGCCGAAAGGTGGTGGGAGACGTGGTGCGGAACAAAAGTCTCAGCCGACATGATCTACGGCTCGGGACTGCGCACCGGTGATGCCAATATCTCGAGCCTGCGGCCCTACGAGCAGTTCAACGCCGGTATCTCGCGCGAATTCGCCATGCCCGACAACAAGCCGCTGACGCTGCGCTTCGATGTCGTCAATTTGGCCGACGAAATTTATCAGATCAGGAACGGCAGCGGCATCGGCGTGTTTGCCTCGCAATTCGGTCCGCGCCGGGGCTATTATTTTGGTATATCGAAGAAGCTGTGAGAGGAAATGTAACCCAAGGGTAGAGGCTTTTATGCGGCGCTCCACTGCTCTTGTTCTCTCGGTATTGGCGCTTGCGGCACCCACGCCAGCGACGGCCCGAGGCAGCTATGTCCGGCCCTGGCCGAAAATCATCAGGGCGGGACCGCCGGTTACATCTGACGCCGGATTGTCGTCTGGCCAGGTCCTCGGCGGATGCGGGCCGAAGCGTGTCCGCGATCCCGCTACGCAGAAATGCCGCGGCCCGGCGGATGTCGGCAATTGAATCGAGCCGAGCGTGGTGCAGCGAATGAGATCCACAATCTCGAGCAAGATGTGACGTTATAATGTGTCGTTGGGTCTGTCATAATGTGTCCTGCGCGCAACGGCGCCGGCAAAATTTGTGGATTTACCCGAACGGGACCGGTCGCGCTCCCGTAGCATGCTAGTTTCGCGCCGACGGGGCGCAGATGAAAAACTTGTTCGCTGCCGGCGTTTTGCTGCTTGCGCTTTTGACAGCGCCTTTGGCTCCCGCCCATGCAGCCGATCTCTCCGGTTCACTTCCGACCAAGGCGCCGCCGCCCGCGGCTCAGGCTGCCTATGATTGGACCGGGTATTATGTCGGCGGTCATCTGGGCTATGCGTCCGGCTCGTCGAACTGGTCGAGTTCGCCTGGACCCGGATCCGGACTCGCCGGCACGCTCGACCTTTACAATTCGTACAACGCCTTCAAAGGCACCGGCAGTTACTTTCTCGGCCTGGAGGCCGGCTACGACCGCATGCTCGCCTCGCGCTGGGTGGTCGGCTGGCAAGCCGACGTGTCAATCCCGAGCTTTTCGCCAAGCACGGTCGGCGGGACGGCGACATTCGGGTCGCCGGCGACCGGGCTCGGCACCTATGCCGACCAGGCCGAGTTCTTCGGCACGCTGCGCGGCCGCGTCGGCTATTCGCCCAATTTTGGGAGCGGGCATTGGCTGTTCTATGCGACCGGCGGCTTCGCCTGGAGCTTCGACCAATTCACCCGCACGCAGCTCGCCGGCGTACCGGCCGGCGGCACGGCAACGCCGGGGACGGTGGAACGGTTGTTCATGGTGCCGCGCGTCGGCGGCGCGGCCGGCGCCGGCGTCGAAGTCGCCTTGACGCAGAGCTGGATGGCACGGCTCGAATATCTGTTTACCGATTACGGCAGCCGCGGCGTTACCTTTCCGCTGGCCGGTCAGCACTTCAATTCCGATTTTGTCACCCAGACCGTGCGCGTCGGCTTTGACTACAAGCTCGGCACCAATGGCATCGGCCCCGATGCTTTCACCAAAGCGCCGGATGCGCTCGAGCTCGACCGCTTCGCGCTGCACGGACAGATGAACTTCGTCGAGCAATATGTCGCGCCGTTTCGCGCGCCTTATCACGGCATGAATAGCCTGGATTCAAATCAGGGCCGGGAAGCCTGGGGCACGATGTTCTTTGCGGGCGTCAAACTCTGGGACGGCGCCGAATTCTGGGTCAATCCGGAAATCGATCAGGGCTTCGGGCCGAGCAATTCGGTCGGCGTTGCCGGCTATCCGGGCGGCGCCGCCTACAAGGTGGGTTCGACGCCGCCCTATGCGCGCATCCAGCGCTCGTTCCTGCGGCAGACCATCGATCTCGGCGGCGACATCGAGAAAATCGACGGCGACCAAAATCAATTCGCCGGTTCGCAAACCGCGAACCGGCTGGTTTTCACCGTCGGCAAATTTGCCCCGACCGATATGTTCGATCAGAACAGATACGCGACAAACCCGCGCAAGGATTTCATGAATTGGGGGCTGATCGACACCGGCACATTCGATTATGCCGGCGATGCCTGGGGCTATACTTACGGCGCGGCTGCCGAATGGTATCAGGGCGACTGGACCGTGCGCGGCGGTGTGTTCGATCTTCCCATCGTTCCCAATAGCACCGATCTCGACGCGAGCTTTGGACAATTCCAGTGGATCGGTGAGATCGAGCGCCGCTGGGAGTTGTGGTCGCACCCGGGCAAGATCGCGGTCACCGGCTTTCTCACGCGTGCCCGGCTCGGCACCTTTCAGGACGCCGTGGCGCTGGCGCAAGCGCTCGGCGTCGGCGCCGATACCACCCCGGTGCGGCAGTTCCGCAGCCGCGGCGGTATCAGCATGAATGCCGAACAGGAGATCACCTCCGATCTCGGCGTTTTCCTGCGTGCCGGCGTCGCCAATGGCGACGTCGAGCCCGACGTCTATACCGATATCGACCGCACCGTGGCGGCCGGATTTCAGCTCAAGGGCACGCAATGGGGCCGTGCGGACGACACGTTCGGTTTGGCTGGCGTCGTCAACGGTATTTCTGCGGCGCATCAGGCCTATCTCAATGCCGGCGGCATCGGCATCGAGGTCGGCGACGGCCTGCTGCCGCATCCAGGGCTCGAGCAGATCATCGAGACCTATTATGCGTTTCCGATCTACAGCTGGCAGGCGACGCTCGATTATCAGTTCGTCGCCAATCCGTCCTATAATCGCGATCGCGGCCCGGTCTCGCTCGTGGCCTTCCGTTTGTACACGCAGTTTTGAGTGTTCTACGGTCCGGCTTCGATCACGATCGGAGCGCTCAGGACGATATGGTTGTTGGGACCAAGCGTTGCGTCAACCGTCACCGTCCAGTTGCCCGGTTGCGAAAGCTCGATTCCGTCGACTTGCCACGCATCATCGGTGTCTTTCACGGCGACGTGCGCTTCAGGGTTGCTCCCGCCCGACGGGGGCGTGATGGAAAATTTCACCTCGTGCGCATCAAGCGGCATGTCATCGTCGTTCCGCAGATGAATCGTCGCGCGTGCTTCGCCGACGCGGCCAGGCCTGATCATGACGTCGGCCATGCCCTGTTCGGTATGGATGTGGACGAAAGCGGCGTCTTCGGGAATGGCGCCAGTGGCCGGATGATGGTGGGCGGCGTGGATGGCGGGCGGCTCGGTGCCAAGCACGGCGACAATGCAAATGATCGCGGCGCCGGCGAGCGCCTCAACAGCCGCGTTGCGGCGCAATTGCAGGATTGCGTCCTGCGTCGCGCTCATGCTCGCGCCGTGCACAAGGCGCGGCGTGAAGCGCAGCCGATTGACGGCGGCGATCGCGACCATGGCGACGAACAAGGCGATCTTCGCCAGCAGCAGCTGGCCGTAATACGTGCCGACCAGCGCCGAAATGCTGCCCACGAGATACCAGGTGTTGATCGTGCCGGTCGCCAGCAGCGTTCCGACGCTGACCAGGCCAAGCGTGGAAAAACGCAAGGTCGCCGTGCGCGCGATGGTGACGGACGCGTCCTTGCCGCCAACGGCGTCAAGCAGCAGCGCGAGCGGAATAAGCGCCCCGACCCATGCCGCCGCCGCGGCCAGATGCAAAAAATCGGCGGCCGGGTGGACGAAGGCTTCAACGCCCTCGGCGCCGGCGGCGTGGCCGGCCCAGGCCAATGTGCCGGAAAACGCCGCGGCCAAGATGACTGCCGCGGCATCGGTCCAAGCCGCGTCTCGATCCTGCGCCGCCAGAAGGGGCACGAATGTCGCGGCGAGGAGACACGCGAGAAGAAGGCGCGTCATCCAATCGAATCCAAAATTGGTTTGCGACAGCACCGTCCACAGCACGCCGCCGGACAACACATCCGCCGGCAACTCACCGCTCATCGATGCCGCGGTGAGCACGAGCCACACGGCGCCCGAGCCTACGGCGAGAACAAGGCTGAACCAGGCGATGAAAGCGAGGCGCGGCCAGAGCGCGGCGCGAACGTGGGTGTCGTCACGCGCCGCGCGACATGCCGGCGCGGCGACGAAGACAATGAAGAAGACCACGCCCGCCGCCATGATGGTCGCGGCGAAATGGATGGCGCGCACATAAATCATCGGATCGGCCGAGCCGGACGCTGCGATCTGCTTTTACTTTCCGCCGACGTGGAACGTGAAGCTGCCCTCAGTCGAATGCGTGTCGACCGAAAGCGCATGCCAGCGCACTTTATAGCTTCCCGGGCCCATCGCTTTAAGCCCGACCCGCATCGTATTGCCGCTGACCGCCGCGTTGCCCTGACTGACTTCGGCGCCGTTCGCATCCGTCACCGTGACGGTGCTGAAGGCAGGCTCCAGGCTTTGCGTGAAGGTGAGCGCCACTTCGTGCGGTGCGGAACCGACCGTCGAACCGACCAGCGGGCTTGCGTGATCGAGGAAAGCGTGGGCGCGCGCCGCAGGCGCGCCGAGCGCCAAAACGAGAAGTGCAACGATGGTGAAAAGCGTTCGCATGGCATGCCTCTCTAGAAGAGCTTGCGGGGAGTTGTGGTGCTCGAGCCGAGCAGCGGCCGTCCGATCGTCGTCGGGAACATATCGTCGAGATATAGGTGCAGCTGGCCGAGGAAGCCAACGCCGTGGCCGCTCGCGCTATTGACCGGAATTGTCGCTTCGGCGCCGACCTGGAAATAGCTGCCGACCCAGATCACGCCCGGATTGATGGTGCCGGTGGTGACAAAGCTGTTGCCGAAATTGTTGCCGACCGGCGTTTGGAACTGCGCTTCGACGATCGGGATCAGATGATTGATGAAATCGGGGAGCTGATAGTCCGTAATCTCCGATTTCAGGTACGGCATGCTGTATTGCACCGACCCGCCATAGACCAGCACCTGCGGAATGAAAACATTCTGCATGACGTCGAAGGATCGCGTCGGAATTTGATAGCCGACCTGTCCGGTCACCGCGAAGGCGCGCAGCCATCCGGCTTGGTCGGGCAGATCGCCGAAGCCTTTGCCGAAATAATAAGTCGGGGTGAGGGTGCCATAGGGTGTTGCTATGCCGGAATTGATGGCGCCGGTACTGCCCCAATCGACGATGAGGCCGAGGAGCATCGCCAATTCGTGCGGGGCGTCCTTGAGGAGCTGGTACTGCGCCGTGGTTTCGAGGTTGTCGAACCCGGCCATGGTCGGGCCACCGGGGCCGCGGATTTGCGTTCCAGGTTTCGCCGACCGAAATGCCGAAATCCTCGGTGATGCGTTTGGAAAGTCTCGCCGAGACATCCCATTCGGTTGCCGGCGGGACATCGGCGGTTTTCGACCACGACACGGTCGGCAACGACATCTCGTCCGCGACGCACGGATCGTCGGTGGCGAGCGTTGCCGGAAAGAATCTTGTCGCCGACAAAGCAATGGGCGAAGGCGTCGGAGCAGGGCAGGACCACGAAAATGACGGCGAAGAGGAGCGCAAGCGCATAAGCGCGCGGGCACCACGAGGCGAGAGGCATAGTAATTCTCCATTGCGGCATGAGGACTGCGGCTGCCGCGAATGCGGCAGCCGGGCGTCATGCCGTCAGTGGAGGCGCTCGCGAGCGATGGGATTTGGTTTCGGGCCGGGAGACGAGAACGACGATCGTGGGCGGCGCGATGCGCTCGCTCACCGACCGCGATATCGCAACGGCGGTCACCGGCGGTGGCGGCAGCGCCGCCGTCAGCATCAGGCAGCCGGCGCAGCAATCATTGCAGATTTTGCCAGTGCCGCCGTCAGTGGCCGGTGCGGGCTGGCCGGCGATATCCGTGTGGCAGATAATCCCGCCGGGCTGCGCCGCTGCGGTTTGCGCGCCGGCAAAACTGGCAATCAATCCGGACAGCGCGATTGCATAGGCAGCCGCCAGCGCAATGATGCGCTTCTGCAACAGCCGCCTACGGAAAAACTTGTCCACCGCCCGAACCCCGCCCGAGGGCTTCCCCGAGAGTAGCGAACACCCTAGCGGCAAAAAAATTCCGGGGATAGCGCTATGACGCGAGCCCGTGGCGGGTGAGCACGTCGCGGACCGCCTCGACGAGATCGGCTTCCGGCACCGCGCGCTGCGCCTCTCCCTGTTTCTGCAAATGCTCGTCGCGGCCTTTTTCCAGTTTCGCCAGTTCGGCGCCGACGATCAGATCCTTGATCGTGACTTCGCCTTTGGCTTTTTCGTCGGAGCCTTGGATGACGACGCAAGGCGAATTGCGGCGATCGGCATATTTCATCTGTGGGGCGAATTTGCCGGAGCCGAGATAAAGCTCGGCGCGGATGCCGGCGCTACGCAGCGACACCACCATGTTCTGGTAATCGGCAATGCGGTCCTTGTCGAACACGGTGACGACGACCGGGCCGCGTTCCGTGGCCGTTTCGATCTTGCCGAGATATTCCAGCGCCGCGAGAAGCCGCGACACGCCGACCGAAAATCCCGTCGCCGGCACCGGCTCGCCGCGAAAGCGCGACACCAGGCCGTCATAGCGTCCGCCGCCGCCGACCGAGCCGAAGCGCGGCGAGCCGTCCTTGCCGTCGGTCGCGAATGTCAGTTCAACTTCGAACACCGGGCCGGTGTAATATTCGAGGCCGCGCACCACGCTGGTATCGAAGCTGATGCGGTCCGCGCCGTAATTCGCGGCCCGCACCAGCGCCGCGATCTGCTTGAGCTCGGCGATGCCTTCTTTTCCCGTCGAACTCAGCCCGATCACCTTGCCCCAATTGTCCAAGCCGGTCTCGACATCGCCGTGGCGATCGTCGAATGGCGACTCGATATAAGCCATAACGCTTTGCGCCTGCTTGGCGTCGAGGCCGGCGCCGCGGGTGAAATCGCCGCTCTCGTCCTTGCGCCCTTCGCCGAGCAATGCGGCGACGCCATCGCGTCCGAGCCGGTCGAATTTGTCGATGGCGCGCAGCACGGTCAGGCGCTTGCTCGCATTCGCTTCGCCGGAAAGCCCGATGCAGTCGAGCACGCCGTCGAGCACCTTGCGGTTGTTCACCTTCACCACATAGCTGCCGCGCGGAATGCCGAGCGCCTCGATAGCATCGGCCGCCATCATGCACATTTCGGCGTCGGCCGCCGGTGAACCAGAACCCACCGTGTCGGCGTCGAATTGCATGAACTGGCGGAAGCGGCCGGGACCGGGCTTTTCGTTGCGATAAACATGGCCGACGCGATAAGAGCGATAAGGTTTGGGCAGCGTGTCGAAGTTCTCCGCGACATAGCGGGCGAGCGGCGCGGTGAGGTCGTAGCGCAGCGACAGCCACTGCTCGTCGTCGTCGAGAAACGAGAACACGCCCTCGTTGGGCCGGTCCTGATCGGGGAGGAACTTGCCGAGCGCGTCGGTATATTCAAAAGCCGGCGTCTCCACCGGCTCGAAGCCATAGAGCTCGTAGACCGCGCGAATCTTTTCGATCATTCCGCGCGTCGCCGCGAGCTCGCCCGGCGTGCGGTCCTCGAGGCCGCGGGGCAGCCGCGCCTTGAGCTTATTGGACTTTTCGGATTTGTCGGCCATGTGTGGTCAATGTCTCGACTGGGTCTCGATTTGGTCGCGAATTGCGCCGTGCTTTCCGGACGGCGCGGTGGTAGCAGTCGGGCCCCACAGCGGCAAGCGACGGGCTTTGCCGCGATATGAAGCCCGGCGGGACCGGGCATGGCGGAACAATTCATGCCGGCAACAGCCCCCATCCCCAACGATCTCGAATCCTATTGGATGCCGTTCACGCCGAACCGTGCGTTTAAGCGCCGGCCGCGCATGATCGCGCGCGCCAAGGACATGCATTATGTGACGCCCGAAGGTCGGGCCGTGCTCGACGGCACCGCAGGGCTGTGGTGCACAAATGCCGGGCACAATCGCGATCCGATCGTCGCCGCGATCAAGCAGCAGGCGGAGGAGCTCGATTATTCGCCGGCCTTCCAATACGCGCATCCGAAGTCGTTCGAGCTGGCGAACAAGGTTGCGGCGCTGGCGCCCGGCGATCTCAACCGGGTGTTCTTCTGCAATTCCGGTTCGGAAGCGGTCGACACCGCGCTCAAGATCGCGCTTGCCTACCATAATGTGCGCGGCGAGGCCGGCCGCACCCGCCTGATCGGCCGCGAACGCGGCTATAACGGCGTCGGCTTCGGCGGCATTTCCGTCGGCGGCATTGTCAACAACCGCAAAATGTTCGGCTCGTTATTGGCTGGCGTCGATCATCTGCCGGCGACCTACAATCGCGAGCAACAGGCGTTCAGCAAAGGCGAGCCGGCCTGGGGCGCGCATCTCGCCGACGAGCTCGAACGCATCGTCGCATTGCATGACGCCTCGACCATCGCCGCCGTCATCGTCGAGCCGATGGCGGGCTCGACCGGCGTGTTGGCGCCGCCCAAAGGTTATCTCGAAAAGCTGCGCGCGATCTGCGACAAGCATGGCCTGTTGCTGATCTTCGACGAAGTCATCACCGGCTTCGGCCGCCTCGGTTATGCCTTTGCCGCGGAGCGTTACGGCGTCTTGCCGGACATGATCACGTTCGCCAAAGGCATTACGTCGGGTTCGGTGCCGATGGGCGGCGTGATCGCGCGCGATGGCATCTACGAAACCTTCATGCGCGGCCCCGAACACGTCATCGAGCTGTTCCACGGCTACACCTATTCGGCGCACCCGCTCGCCTGCGCGGCCGGCGTCGCCACCCTCGATCTCTATCGCGAGGAGGATTTGTTCGCGCGCGCCAAGGCGATCGAGCCGGCCTTTGCCGACGCCGCGATGACGCTGAAGGGCCTGCCGAACGTGCTCGACATCCGCACCATCGGCCTCTGCGCCGGCATCGATCTCGCCTCACGCTCGGCCGCGCCGGGTTTGCGCGCTTATGAGGCAATGGAGCGCGGCTTCCATGACGCAGGCGTCATGATCCGTGTTGCCGGCGAGACGCTCGCGCTGTCGCCGCCGCTGATTGTCAGCGAGGCGCAGATCGGCGAGATTTTCGACGGAGTGGGAAAAGCGATCAAAGCTGTGGCGTAAACCGTCGTTCTTCGAGGCTCGCTGCGCTCGCACCTCTGGATGATGGAGAATTCTACTTCGGCTTTACGATCGCCCAGCCGACATGAACCATGCCTGAGCCGCGCCGCATCGGCAGATCGAACGGCGCGCCGATCGTGGCATTGACACCTACGGCACTGAATTGCGCCGGAAGCTGTGCGGGGTCGCCCTGCGTCCACACCACGACGGCACCGTTGCTGCGCAGATCGTTGAGATCGATCCACGGCGCCCGCGCCGGCGATCCATCGATCAGCACTCGCGGCTGGTCGGGCGAATAATGCGCGAGATTGCCGCCGTCCCACATCGAGCCGATGACGTAGCGCAACGGTGTGCCGGTTGCGGCGCGAAACCGTTGCGTGAGGGCCGAGCCGAGCGCATCGCCCGGGAACAGCACGGCGCGATAGCGGTGATCGATGAAGGGCAGTACCGCGTAATTGGCGACGAAAATGACAATAAAGATCACGAATACCACACCCCAGGCGGCAATGATGCGCGTCATGCGATCCGCATCGAATGCGGTGCGCGCGAGCATCACGAGCCACAGGCCGACAAAAAGCCAGAGCGGATAGCCCCACATAGCGACGGCGCCACGCCCGCTCACCGCGGTCAGTGCGATCATCGCCAGGGCCGGCCCAAAGGAGAGGAGCGTGACGGTGCGGCGATCGAAGGCGTCGGCGCGGTCCACATGGGAGCTCGGCTTCGGCCAAAACAGCGCTGCGGCAATGAACAGGGACGGCAGCAAAAAGAAGACCTGGCTCGCCGTAAATATCGCCGGATGCAAGACGTGATCGAACCAGCCGCGCACAGGCGTGGCCCGGTGGCTCGCATAGGCAAAGGGGAGAAAATCGGTCTGGAACAGCCAGAGGACGTGCGGCGAGGCGATGACAAGCGCGACAATCAGCGCGAGCCACGGCCCGGGCGTGGCGAAGGCGCGCCGCGCGTCTCGGTCGAACAGCATGAACAGCGCATAGGGCAGCGCCAGCATGACGACGAAATATTTGGCCCAGAGCGCGCCGCCGAAGGCGACACCGAGCAGGACCCAGTGGCCAAGGCGTCCGCGCTTGAGTGCCGCATGAAAGGCATAGCCCGCCAGCGCCCAGAACGGCAGCTGCATCACGTCGTGATTGAATTTCACCGCCGTGTATTGAAAGTAATGCATGCCGTCGATGATGAGGACGGCGACAAGCGCGCCGGCGGCGCCGACGAGCGGCCGCGCCGTGGCGAAGACAAAAGCAAGGGCGATGACCACGCAGGCCTGCGCCAACGCATAATAGGCCGCGTTCGCTCCGACCAGCCGATGCGCGATTTCGACCAGCCACCAGGGCACCGGCGGCAGCTTGTCGTAGCCGAGCTGCCATTCCCGGCCGTAGGTCAGGGCCTCGATCAGGTCCAGCGGCAGATTGGCGTAAAGGAGCGCCGGCAGCGCGGTCCAGACCGCGAAATGCAGCAGGAGGAAGCCGCCGAAGGCGGCCTGCGGCCGGCGCTCGATAAAGCTTAAGGTGCCGGAAAAGAACGCCGGTTTTGCCGCCGCGGCGGAAACTGTGTCAGGGTGCTCACCTGCGCTCATCGGATTGGGTTATAAAAGCACGGCAAAAGCTTAGCTATGCCCAGCCTTGTCACGGTTTGGCGGTAGCAAAACTTGCGGACTTGCGGCGCTTGTGGACACTGCTATCGCTTGGCCGCGAATCGAGGGGTTCTCCGGCATGGTGCGTATCAGCGCCATTTTCATCTCGACCTGCATGGTGCTCATCGCCGGCTCGCTCGGCTTTGTGGTCTATCTGCGCTTTGGCTTCACCGGCGCCGAGTCGGCGCTGGTGGCGCTCGGAACGCTGACCGCGCTTGCGGTCTATAACGCCATTGCCGCTCGCAAGCGTGACCGGCAGGAAGCCAGCAATCAGCTGGCCAATTTGGCGCGGGGCTCTGGCGATCTCGCCCGGCAACTGGCCGAATTCGGGCGCCGGCTGAGTACTGTCGAGGTCAAGGTCGATACCGTCGTCGACCGCGCCTTGGCGACAGCCCAGCCGCTCGCCGCCGAAATCGAGGAATTGTCGGCGCTGGTCAAAGAGCTTGCCGACTCCGTTGCCAGTCAGGAGGTGGCGATCAACAACACGGCGCTCGCGCTTGAGCGCCGCACTGTCCATTCGGCACCCGTGCACTCGGCACCCGTCCATGCGCCCAAGCATGCGCCGACCGCGCCAGCTGCTCCTTCGGTCGCCGCCGCGCATTCGGTCGCGCCCGGTTCCGCCGCGGCAACGCCGGTCGCGGCAGTCGCGCCGGCGCCGCCCGCGGCACCACTGCCACCCCCCTTCGTCGATCGCAAAGTTCCGGCCTTCGCCGGATTGGACCGTGACGGCATCATCGCCGCCATCCGCCGCGCCATCGACAGCGGTAGGATTGAGCTGTTCCTGCAGCCGGTCGTGACGTTGCCGCAGCGCAAGGTGCGGTACTACGAAGCGCTGTCGCGGCTGAAAGCCGACAATGGCGATCTGGTCCCGGCCGACGACTTTTTGGACTATGCCGAAGCCGGCTCGCTGATGCCGGGCCTCGATCATCTGTCGGTCGTGCGCTGCGTGCAGGTGGTGCGGAGGCTTCTGCTCAAGAGCCGCGACGTCGGCCTGTTCTGCAATATTTCCGGCGCGACTTTGACCGATGCCGGGTTCTCGAAATTTCTGGAATTCATGGAGGCTAACCGCGCCATCGCGCCGGCTCTGGTGTTCGAATTCACTCAAAGCGCAGTGCGCGCCATGGGCCCGATCGAGCACGAGAGCCTCGCCGCGCTTGCCGAACGCGGCTACCGCTTCTCGATCGACAATCTCACCGACCTGCGTGTCGAGGCGCGCGAGCTCAACGAGCGCGGCTTCCGCTTCGTCAAGGCGCCGGCGGCTTTGCTGTTCAATCGCGTCGGCGTGGCCTCGACCGACATTCATCCTGCCGATTTCTCCGACCTGCTCGGACGATTCGGCATCGATCTCATCGCCGACCGCATCGAGACCGAGAGCACGGTGGTCGATCTTCTCGACTATGACGTCCGCTTCGGGCAGGGCGTTTTGTTCTCGCCGCCGCGTCCGGTGCGCGCCGAGGCGTTACAGGGCGTGAGCGATACCGGAAAAGAATCCCCGTTTGCGCAAGCGCTGCCGGCAAACGATGCGCCACCGCCGGCCCCGACACCCGCGGCGCCTGCCGGCAACCTTGCTCAACTCGCCCGCGCTTTCAGCCGGCGTGTCTGATCGTCGCCGACAGTCGCCGGATAGTCCCACATTCGCTGATAGTCCTTTGGCAGATTTCATCGAACGCATTGAGCCCCTGGCGCGTGACTACGACGTTTTGCTCTGCGACATCTGGGGCGTGGTGCATAACGGCATGGCCGCGTTTCCCGAGGCTTGCGACGCGCTGAGGCGCTTTCGCACCAGCGGCGGCACGGTGATCCTGATCACCAACGCGCCGCGGGCCAGCGAAGCGGTCATCCGCATCCTCGACCGCATGAGCATTTCGAAAAAGGTCTACGACGCGATCACGAGTTCGGGCGACGTCACGCGCGGCATTGTCGCGCAGCGACCGGGCCAGCGCGTGTTTCATCTCGGGCCCGAGCGCGATCATTCGATCTTCACCGGCCTCGACGTGACTTTCGCAGCCCTCGAGGACGCCGATTATGTGGTCTGTTCAGGCCTGTTCGACGACACGATCGAAACGCCGGATAGTTACCGCGAGATGCTGGCCGCGATGCGGGGGCGCGCGCTGTTCATGGTCTGCGCCAATCCCGATGTCGTCGTCGAGCGCGGCGACACCCTGGTCTATTGCGCCGGCGCGCTCGCCGACGCCTATGCGATACTGGGCGGCGAGGTGCTTTATTGCGGCAAGCCGCATGCGCCGATCTACGACAGGGCGTTGACGACGGCTGCGTCGCTGCGCGGCGGCAAGATACCGGCGCGCGATCGCGTGCTTGCCGTCGGCGATTCAGTCCGTACCGATCTCAAGGGCGCCGCCGCTTTCGGTCTCGACGTGATGTTTGTCACCTCGGGGCTTCATGCCGAGCACTATGGCTCACGCGACGCGCCCGATCTTGCGGCGCTCAACAAAGTCTTCGCCGACGCAGGCGTCGCGCCGAAAGCGGTGATGAGCGGACTGAAATGGTAAGGCGCGCGGGGTGCGCTTAGGCGGTCGCCTGCTTGTCGGCGAATACGGCTTCGATCTTCGCCTTCAGGGTCTGGGCGTTGAACGGCTTGACGATGTAATTGTCGACGCCGGCTTTCTTGGCCGCGATCACGTTCTCGGTCCTGGATTCGGCCGTGACCATGATGAACGGCGTGGTTTCGAGCTCCGGATTGGCGCGCACCTGCCGCAACAGGTCGTAGCCCGTCATCGGCTCCATGTTCCAATCCGAGATCACCAGGCCGTAGCGTTTGACGTTCATTTTTTGCAGCGCCGACGCGCCGTCGCTCGCGTCATCGACATCGACGAAGCCGAGCTGGCGCAACAGATTGCGGATAATGCGGATCATAGTGCTGTAATCGTCGACGACCAGCACTGACATATTCGGATCGAGCGCCATCGCTCTGCTCTCTCACTTACACGATTGGTTGCGGCCAATCGTAATCGAGGCTGTCCCGCGCCCCGGCGTCCACCACAGCCGGCGAACCTACATTGTGTGGTTAAACAATGAGTTAAGTCTTGCGGCGGACGAGTGGCGCCCGCTCCCGGAAAGACACGGTGGCAGTGCTTGACTTTGCCAGTGTCGCCAAGCACCTACGGCATCAATACAAAGCCATGATTTCTTAACCACGAAACGCCGATGTGGCCAAAGAATTTTTGCGTCGTGCGCGATAACGCGCCCGATGCCGCCCTGCGTGGCGCGGTCGTCGCCATCGGCAATTTCGATGGCGTCCATCGCGGCCACAAGGCCGTGATTTCCACCGCGCAAAACCGTGCGATGGAACTCGGCCGGCCGGCGGCCGTCCTGACCTTTGAGCCGCATCCGCGGGCGTTCTTTAAGCCCGGCGAAAAGCTGTTCCGGCTGACCGACGAGACGGCGAAGCTACGCCTTCTCGCCGCGACCGGGCTCGACGGCGCGATCGTGCTGACCTTCGACGCGGCGCTGGCAAAGCTCACGGCGGAAGAATTCGTGTCGCGGATCCTGGTCGAGCGCTTCGGCGTGAGCGGGGCGGTGATCGGGTTTAATTTCTATTTCGGCGCTAATCGCTCTGGCTCGCCGGACTTTCTGGTCGCCCAGGGCAACGCGCGCGGCTTCACCGTCGATATCGTGCCGCCATTGCGCGACGGCGAACGGCCGGTGTCGTCCGGCCCGATCCGTGCAGCGCTTGAGGCGGGGCAGCCCGACAAGGCGGCCGAGTTTCTCGGCTATCCGTGGTTCGTGTCGGGCGAGGTGATCCACGGCGACAAACGCGGCCGCGAGCTCGGCTTTCCGACGGCGAATTTGGCGCTCGATCCGGCGTGCGGGCTGCGGCACGGCATTTATGCCGTGCGCGCCGCCGTCGACGGCCGGCGTTACGACGCCGTGGCGAGTTTTGGGCGGCGGCCGACCTTCGATAACGGGGCGGTGCTGCTCGAAATCTTTCTGTTCGATTTCTCCGACGATCTCTATGGCAAGTCGATGGACGTCGCGTTCGTCGAATGGATCCGCGACGAAAAGGCGTTCGCTTCCGCCGCCGATCTGGTGCGGCAGATGAACGACGATAGCCGGCTGGCGCGCGAAGCCTTGGCGCGGGCGGGGGACGTGTTTCCGCCGATTTAGAACTGCTGCTTACTGTGTTCGCGGTGCTCGCGCGCCCATTGCGCTGCCATGAAACCGACGAGGGCGACAGGGATAATCCGTTGCCAGCCGATGGTGCGGCCGGCTTCCACTGCGATGCCGAGGATTTTCGGATCGAGCAGCCACGATGGTGAATGCGCCTTCGCGGCGCGTGCGAGAATGGCGCGCTCTCTCACGCGCCGACGGATGAGCGCCGAGATGAGCGCCGCGATCAAGGCCACCACAACGAAAATGCCGGCCATGATCAGGCCGGCGATGACGCTGTCGAAACGCAGCGACAGCCACGCATAGCCGGCCACGCAGAGGAACACGCAGGCGGTCAGCGAGGCGAAGGCAATTACGACGGTCCAGACCACGACGGCGGGGCTGATGCCGTTCTTGGCCTGGATCGACAGCGTGATCTCACGCATCAGGCTTTTCAGCATCGGACGCTCCGCTCAGCGTTGTGTATCTTGGGTTTTACCGCCGCCAAGTGGCGCCAAACAAAAATCCAAGACCGGCAACGATCGCGAGCGTCGTGTAAGGGCGGGATTTCACCGACTCGTCGATCGCATCGACAAAGTTGTCGGAGACGTCACGCACAGCTCCAGCGGCGTCGCGACCCGTGTCGCGGGCATCGGAAACGACATCGTCAATGCTCGATTTGGCGCGCTGCCACGCCGCCGTGCCGCGTGTGGCGAGGATTTCGCGAACCTGCTCGGCGAGCCTGCCGAAGTCCTCGCGCAGTGCCTCCAGGTCGTCCTGGATGTTGCCTGATGCATCAGCGGCGGCCTTGCCGATGTCGCGGACGCCTTCGCGGGCGTCGCGCACGGTGTCTTTGGCTGCATCGCGAATATTTTGCGTGGCCGTTGAAGCGGTGCTCATACTTAACTCCATGATTTGACGGAACTGGTTGCCCGGATAAGTGTCACGGACTGGCGAAAGTTCCATTGACGTCGATTAATGGCCGGAAGGCCTTTATTCCGGCAAGCGAACATCTTCGGGCGGAATCAAATGGTTGAAAATGACAAGGCCGATGATCGACAGCGGCACGGCGAGCACCGCGCCGACCGGTCCCCACATCCAGGTCCAGAATGCCAGCGCCAGAAATACCAGGAGCGGATTGAGCGTCAGGCGGCGGCCGACAATGGTCGGTGTGATGAAGTGTCCTTCGGTCGTCGTCAGCGCGACGAGACCGATCGGCGCGATGAACGCTTGGCCGAGCGACGGGAATGTCACCAGGCCGACGCCGAACAGCACGATCACCATGATCGCGGGGCCGACATAGGGCACGTAGTTCAACAGCCCCGCCAACACGCCGAAGATGACGGGATTGGGCAGCCCGATCAGCCACGCGCCGAGCGCGACCATCATCCCGAGCACGGTGTTGACCATGGTCACCACCGTCAGATAGCCGGCGAGATTGCGCTCGATATCGCGCATGATTTTCAGAAAGCGCAGTTTGGCGTCACGATCGCTGAACATTGCCATCGCGTGATTGCGCAGATCGGCCTGTCCGACCAGGAAGAACAAGAGCGTGGCCAGGAACAGCAACAGTTCGCCGGCCGCCGGCGTCACGAAGGCGACAACCGGGAAGACCACGTTGGATGCCGGTTCGTTGACGCTCAGCGAGCCTTCGTTGCCGAACAGCGAATTCTGCAATTCGTGCAGCGAGGCGAGCGGCGCATCGAGCACGGAAAGTTTTTGCTTGATGCTGGCGCCGATCTCCGGCGCCCGCCCGATCCATTGGCTGACCGGTCCGGCGATCGCAGTTGTAATCAGGCTGATCGCGCCCGCGGCGACCAGAAGAATGAGAAGGCTCGTAATCGCGGGCGGCACGCCGAAACGCTTCGCCGCCTTGACCATCGGCGCCAGCGTCAACGCGACCACAGCCGCGGCCAGGACGGGCAGCACGAAGGGGCGGCCGACGTAAAGAAAGGCGCCAAACAGGAGCAGGAATATGCCGATGGTGGCTGCTTGGCCGACCCCCGCCCACATATTGTGAACGCTGTTGACCGGCGAGGGATCACCGATCACCAAAGCATGGCGGATTTCGCGTCTGGCCCGGATATATTCCACAAAGACCCTCCGTCGCCCCGCGACCACCGCCGTTACAATATCTCTTTGAATTAACGCCAATTCAGAGCGCTCGGTTCCCCGGCTTGGGGCCTGGAGCCGGTCCATAGACCCTTTCCGCACCGCAACCGGCTTGTTAGAAGGCCCGCATGACCGACCCGAGCGCCAAAGCGCGCGACTATTCCGAGACGCTCTTCCTGCCCAAGACCGATTTCCCGATGCGCGCCGGTTTGCCGCAGAAGGAGCCGGAGATTTTGGCGCGGTGGCAGAAGCTTGGCCTTTATGACGCGCTGCGCGCCGCGGCCAAAGGAAAGCCGCGCTTCGTTCTCCACGACGGGCCGCCTTACGCCAACGGCAACATCCATATCGGGCACGCGCTCAACAAGATCCTCAAGGACGTGGTGACGAAGAGCCAGCAGATGCTCGGCTTCGATTCGAACTATGTGCCGGGCTGGGACTGCCACGGCCTGCCGATCGAATGGAAGATCGAGGAGGAGAATTACCGCGCCAAGGGCAAGGCCAAGCCGGATTTTTCGAACCCGGCGGCCATCGTGGAATTCCGCAAGGAATGCCGCCAATTCGCCCAGCACTGGATCGATGTGCAGCGCGCCGAATTCATCCGCCTCGGCGTTGTCGGCGACTGGGCGCATCCCTACACCACCATGGACTTCGCCGCCGAGGCGCAGATCGCGCGCGAACTGATGAAGTTCGCCGCCAACGGCACGCTCTATCGCGGCAGTAAGCCGGTAATGTGGTCGGTGGTCGAGAAGACCGCGCTCGCCGAGGCCGAGGTCGAGTATGAGGACTACACATCGGATACGGTGTGGGTGAAGTTTCCGATCGTCGCTTCGACCGGCGGCAGTGCCGCCGAGAACCGCCAGTTCGCCGAAGCTTCGGTTGTCATCTGGACGACGACGCCTTGGACGATCCCCGGCAATCGCGCCATCAGCTATTCGCCGCGCATCGAATACGGTCTCTATCAAGTCACCGATGCGCCGTTGGACAATTGGGCGAAGAGCGGCGATTTGCTTGTTCTCGCCGACAAGCTCGCGCTCGATGTGCTGCGTCAGGCGCGCGTGACGGCCTATAAGCGACTGCGAAAGATCGAAGCCGGCGATCTGGCCAAAATTGTCTGCGCACATCCGCTGAGCAAATTCAACGAAGGCTACGCATTCAAGGTGCCGCTCCTTGCCGGCGATCATGTCACCGACGATACCGGCACCGGTTTCGTGCACACGGCGCCCGGGCATGGCGGCGAGGACTTCGATGTCTGGACGGCGAATGCGTCAAAGCTCGCCGCCCAAAACGTCAACACGCATATCCCCTACACCGTCGACGCCGACGGCCGCTTCACCGATCAGGCGCCGGGCTTCACCGGCAAGCGTGTGCTCACCGACAAAGGCGAGAAGGGCGACGCCAATGAAGCGGTGATCAGGGCTTTGATCGACGCCGGCATGTTGCTCGCGCGCGGGCGGCTCAAGCATCAATATCCGCATTCTTGGCGCTCGAAGAAGCCGGTGATTTTTCGCAATACGCCGCAATGGTTCATTGCGATGGATAAGGACATCGACAAGCATCACGATACGCTGCGCGATCGCGCGCTTAACGCGATCAAGGCGACGCGCTGGGTGCCGGCGCAAGGCGAAAACCGCATCAACGGCATGATCGAGAGCCGCCCGGATTGGGTGATCTCGCGCCAGCGCGCCTGGGGCGTGCCGATCACGGTGTTCATCAAGGAAAAGCCGGACGGCGCGGTCGACATTCTCGACGATCCGGACGTCAATCTCCGCATCGTCGAGGCGTTCGAGCAAGACGGTGCCGATGCCTGGTACGCGCCCGGCGCGCGCGAGCGCTTCCTCGGCAAGCTCGGCAATGACGGCTGGCAGAAAGTCGACGACATCCTCGACGTCTGGTTCGATTCCGGCTCGACGCATGCGTTCGTGCTCGAAGATGAGCGGCACTTTCCGAGCCTCGCCCATATCAAGCGCAAGGCGGATGGCGGTGACGAAGCGGTGATGTATCTCGAGGGCTCCGACCAGCACCGTGGCTGGTTTCAGTCTTCGCTCCTCGAAAGCTGCGGCACGCGTGGCCGCGCGCCGTTCGATATCGTGCTGACCCATGGCTTTGTGCTCGACGAGGACGGGCGCAAAATGTCGAAGTCGCTCGGTAACGTCACCGCGCCGCAGGACGTCATCAAACAATCTGGCGCCGATATTCTGCGCATGTGGGTGTGCGCGGCCGATTATGCCGACGATCTGCGCATCGGACCGGAAATCCTGAAGACGACGGTCGACGCCTATCGCAAGCTTCGCAACACGCTGCGCTGGATGCTCGGCAATCTGGCGCATTTCAATGACAACGAGCGCGTCAAGGCCGAGCGCATGCCGGAGTTGGAGCGCTTGATACTGCACCGCCTGACCGAACTCGATGCGCTGGTGAAACAGGCCTATGAGGATTTTGACTACAAGCGCATCTTCGCCGCGCTGAACACCTTTATGACGGTCGATCTGTCGGCCTTCTATTTCGATATCCGCAAAGACGCGCTCTACTGCGACCCTTATTCCTCGACGACGCGCAAGTCTTGCCTCACCGTGCTCGACTATGTGTTCCGCTGCACCGTCACTTGGCTGGCGCCGCTGTTGTGCTTTACCGCCGAGGAAGCCTGGCTCGCCCGCTATCCCGATGCCGCTTCGGTCCATCTCGAAGCGTTTCCCGAAGTATTGGCAGGGTGGCGCGATGAGGCGCTTGCCGAGAAATGGCGCAAAGTGCGCAACGTGCGCCGCGTCGTCACCGGCGCACTCGAACTTGAACGCGCCGGCAAACGCATCGGCTCATCGCTCGAAGCGCATCCTTTGATCCATATCGCCGATCCGGAACTCTTTGCCGCCGTCGTCGACGTCGATCTCGCCGAAGTCTGCATCACGTCGGGGGCGGCGCTGGTGGAAGGCGAGGGGCCCGCGGACGCTTTCCGGCTCCCGGATGTCCCCGGCGTTGCCGTCGTTCCGGAACTGGCGCAAGGCAAGAAATGCGCGCGGTCCTGGAAAATCTCGCCGGTGTTGGGCGAGGATCCGCAATTTCCCGACGTCACGCCGCGCGACGCTCAGGCGCTGCGCGAATGGGAATCCATGCGCAAAGCGGCCGAATAGGGCAGAACTGGGGAGAATGTCCTTGTCAGACGCGGCGCAGACTGACGCGGGCGGTTCCTATTTGTGGGGGCGCTGGAGCGCATTCGCGCTCCTCGTCGCGGCGCTCACCTGCGCCGCCGATCAGGCCTTGAAGTTTTGGCTGCTGCTCGCCGTTCATCTCGGCGATTCCTCAGCCATTGCGTTTGGGCCGTTCATTGACCTCGTGCTGGCGTGGAATACCGGGATCAGCTACGGCCTGTTCCCGCAGCAGAGTACCACCGGGGTATGGGGCCTGTTCGCGTTCAAGGTTGTGGCGGTCGTCTTTCTTTGGGTCTGGCTGACGCGGGCGCAGACGCGGCTCACCGCCGCAGCCTTGGGCCTGATCATCGGCGGCGCCGTCGGCAATGCCATCGACCGGCTGCATTGGCCCGGCGTCATGGATTTCGTGCTGTTCCATATTGATACGGCGGGCTTTACCATCCGCTGGTATGTATTCAATCTCGCGGATGTGGCCATTGTTGCCGGGGTGGTGGGACTTCTGTATGAATCCTTGCTTGGCCGGGGTGCCGTAAAAGCGCCCTGATCGCATATATAAAACCCTAGACCGGGGTGGGTTTTAAGGCGGGACTTTCCGCAAAGGCTTAACAGGGCCGTGAGGCGTAGCCGCCAACCGGGTCCTGGTGTGTCGGCGGGGTGCATCGGTGACTTCGATGCAGGCAGTTCGGGGTGAGAGCATGCCGCAGGATCGGATAGCGCGCCGGATGAAATTTACTCACGTCGCCAGTATCATTGGCGTTGCTGTAGTGGCGCTCGTGGTTTGCGCCAACATATCTCTCGCCCGCGCCGGCGACGACCTCAAGGACGACGAGTCGTTCACCGACAAGTTCATGCGGACGCTCGGGCTTAAGAATCCCGGCTCGACCGAATACGAGATCAATTACAGCGAGCGCTCGCCGCTTGTGGTGCCGCCCAGCCGCAATTTGCCGGCACCGCTGCCGTCAACGGTGCCCGCCGCGAATTGGCCCAAGGATCCCGACGTCGCCAAGCGCAAAGCCAAAAAGGACGACGACAAGCCGGTGATCCGTCAATACGACGCTGCCGCCGAAGCCGATCGGGCGCTGCGTCCCGACGAGCTTAATCGCGTGAGCCAGGATCCCCGGGCCGTTTCCGCGCCGGGCACGCCGGAGCAAAGCGAGCCGGTCAACCAGCCGAAGAAAAGCATTTTCAGCTTCGACTTCATGAAGAAAGAACAATACGCGACCTTTACCGGCGAGCCGCCGCGCTCAAGCTTGACCGATCCGCCGCCGGGCTATCAGACGCCGTCGCCGAATCAGCCTTATGGTCTGGTGCCCGAGCACAAAGCCTACGTTCCGCAGACGCTGGGCGAGCGCATGGAGCCGACGCGATAGAGCATGATCCCGAAAAGTGGGAACCGGTTTCCCGCCTTCGCGAAGCCCGCTGCGGCGGGCGAAGGAAGGTCGGGAAAGATCATGCTGTCATGAACGATCCGAGCGCGAACCGATTTTCGGCTCGTAACGGCAGCCCCGTCTGAGCGGTGAGGGGCTTTCATCTAAGCGTAACGTAGAACGCAATTCGGCACGCGTCTTGCTCGCGTGAAGCCGAAGACTTGTTTGCGGCAGGAAAACTTGCTCGCGGGAGGGAACTTTTGTTGAAAGCTCTGATGCTCGTTGCCGCGCTCGCGGCCTTGGCCGGCACGGCGCGCGCCGCACCCGGCCCCGAAGTGACTGAGTTCAAGCTCGCCAACGGCCTGGAAGTCGTCGTGGTTCCCGATCATCGCGCGCCCGTCGTCACCCATATGATCTGGTACAAGGTCGGTGCCGCCGACGAGACGCCCGGCAAATCCGGTCTGGCGCATTTCCTCGAACATCTGATGTTCAAAGGAACCGAGAAGCATCCGGGTGCGGCGTTCTCGCAGGACGTCGCCGCGATCGGCGGTCAGGAGAACGCGTTCACCACCAGCGACTATACCGGGTTCTTCCAGCGCGTTCCCCGCGAGCGCCTTAAGGAGATGATGGCGCTCGAAGCCGACCGCATCACCAATCTCGTACTCACCGACGCGGTCGTGAAGCCCGAGCTCAATGTCGTGCTCGAAGAACAGAACATGCGCGTCGCCAATAATCCGAACGCGCGGTTGAGCGAACAGGTCGATGCCGCGCTCTATCTCAATCATCCTTACGGCCGGCCGGTGATCGGCTGGCGGCACGAGATCGAAAAGCTCACCCGCGACGATGCGCTCGCCTTCTACAAGCGCTTCTATACGCCCAACAACGCCATCGTCATTGTCGCCGGCGACGTCACGCCGGAAGACGTCAAAGCCGCTGCCGAAGAGACTTACGGCAAGGTCGCTGTCCGCACCGAGATCAAGCCGCGGCAACGGCCGACCGAGCCGGTGCAGGAAGCGCCGCGCACCGTCACGCTGGCCGACCCGCGGGTCGAGCAGCCGAGCGTCAGCCGCGAATATCTCGCGCCGTCGGAGACCACCGCCAAGCCCGGTGAGAGTGAGGCGCTTGACGTCCTCACCCATGTGCTCGGCAGCGGCGCCAATAGCCGGCTTTATCGCACCTTGGTGGTCGACAAAGGCGTGGCGCTCACCGCCGGCGCCTTCTATTCCGGCACCGCGCTCGACTACGCCAAGCTCGGCGTTTATGCCGCGCCCAAGCCCGGCGTGACCCTGCACGAAGTCGAGCAGGGCATCGATGCCGTCCTCAACGACGTCATCGCGCACGGCGTTACCGCAGACGAGCTCGATCGCGCCAAGAACCGCCTGATCGCGGACGCGGTCTACGCCCAGGACAATCAAGCGACCTTGGCGCGCTGGTACGGCTCGGCGCTGGCGACCGGCCAGACCGTCGACACGGTCCGCACCTGGCCTGACCGCATCCGCGCCGTGACCCCCGACGCCATTCAACAAGCCGCCCGTACGTGGCTCGACCGACGCCAGTCGGTGACGGGCTATCTCGTCAAAAGTCTGCAGCCCGAGGAGAGCCATTCGTGAACGCTTTTGCGCCTGCTTCGTCCCGCTCCGTGTTCCGGCGCTTTGTGACGACATTGGCGGTGCCGCTCGTGCTCGCGGGTTTCGCCGCGCCTGCCGGAGCGACCACGATCGAACGCGTGGTCAGTCCCGGCGGCATCGTCGCCTGGCTCGTTCACGAACCGGCAGTGCCGATGATCGCGGTCGACATTGCGTTTGCCGGCGGCGCGGCTCAGGACCCACCCGGCAAGGCCGGCACCGCGAGTTTCGTCGCGTCTTTGCTCGATGAAGGCGCGGGCGACCTCGATTCCAAGGCTTTCGCCGAGCGTCTCGAGCGCAAAGCCATCGAGATGAGTTTCAACGCCGAACGCGACAGCGTCCGCGGCGCGCTGCGCACGCTGACGGCAAATCGCGACGAGGCCTTCGACTTGCTGCGGCTCGCCCTGACCGCGCCGCGCTTCGACACATCCGATGTCGACATCAACCGCGCCCAGCTTCTGTCGATCTTGCGGCGGCAGACGACGAGCCCCGGCGATATCGCCAGCCAGCGCTGGTGGCAGACGGCGTTCGCGGGCCATCCTTATGGCCGGCCGGTCAACGGCACGCAAGAGACCTTGCAGGCCGTCACCGTCGATGATCTGAAAACCTACGCGCACAAGGTTCTGGCGCGGCAGAATTTGAAGGTCGCCGTCGTCGGCGATATCGACGCCGAGACCTTGAAGCCGATCCTCGACCGCGTGTTCGGCGCGCTGCCGGAAAAGCCGGATCTGGTCCCGGTCGAGACTGCGACGCCCCAGGGGCTTGGCCGCCGCATCGATGTCTCGCTCGACGTGCCGCAGACGGTGGTCGATTTCGGCGGTCCCGGCATCGCGCGCAAGGATCCCGATTTCATGGCTGCCTATCTCATCAATCACATTCTCGGCGGCGGCTCGTCGGACTCGCGCCTCTATCAAGAAGTGCGCGAGAAGCGCGGCTTGGTCTATTCGATCTCCGACAGCCTGGTTTGGCTCGACCATTCCGCTGTGCTGATCGGCGGCACGGCGACGCGCACCGACCGCACCAATGAAACGGTCGACCTCGTGCAAAAGGAAATTCATCGTTTTGCCGAAAGCGGTCCGACCGAAGCCGAGCTCGCCGAGGCGAAGAACTATCTCAACAGCTCGTTTGCGCTCAATCTCGACACGTCGAGCAAGATCGCGTCGCTTCTTGTGCAGCTGCAGCTCGACGGTCTCAACACCGACTATTTCAGCAAACGGCCGGAAATGATCGGCGCAGTGACGCTCGACGACGCCAGGCGCGTCGCCAAGCGCCTGCTCGACAACGGGCTCCTCGTCACGGTGGTCGGCAAGCCGCAGGGCGTGGCGTCCACCACGTCGACGGCGAACTGAACATTCTTCCCCTCCCCAAGGAGAGAGGGAGTGCTGCGTTCGTCTCATGATTCCGGTCACCGCCAAGATCGCCATCGACGAGCGCGAGGTAGACGAGCAATTCGTGCGCGCCTCCGGGCCGGGCGGGCAGAACGTCAACAAGCTCTCGACCGCGGTGCAGCTTCGCTTCGACGTGCGGCATTCGCCGTCGCTGCCGCCCGACGTGCGCGCCCGGCTGGAACGGCTTGCCGGCGCACGGCTGACGCGGGACGGCGTCCTGGTCATCATCGCGCAGCGCCACCGCACCCAGGCGCGCAATCGTGACGATGCGCTCCAGCGCCTTCTCGATTTGATCCGTCAGGCGGCGGTGGCGCCCATCAAGCGGCGGCCGACCAGGCCGACCAAGGCGTCGCGCGAGCGCCGCATCGAAGGCAAGAAGCGCCGCTCCGGCATCAAGCGGCTGCGGGGCGGCAAACCGGCATTCGATTAGCGCGCGGCTTGGTGTTGCGGCTCCGCGTCAGTGGCTGAGCACGTGAATCTCGTTGACTTCGAGCGTGTAGAGCCCGCCGCCGAACGCGATAATGCCGAGGATGATCATCGCGATCCCATAGATCATCAGCGGCCTGTTCTTGCGCGCCGGGTCCTTTTCCCGGCGGTAGGCGAGATAAAGCAGGCAGCCGATGACATAGGCCACAGCGCCGAAAACGGCGAGGATCGCGCCGGGCAGAAATCGGGTCATTCCATACTCCTGCAGCACTCTTCAACTGCTCGTGGGGATATCTGCCCCGGATTTCGCCCGCACTCAATCCCGGCTACGGTTGGATCGAATCGCGGCCTATGCCGGTAATCAAGCCGGTCATCAAGCCGGTCATCAAGCCCGTCATCATGCTGATCCGCCAGCTCTCCGAAGCTACCGTCAACCGCATCGCCGCCGGCGAGGTCGTCGAGCGCCCGGCGAGCGTGGTCAAGGAGCTTGTGGAAAACGCGCTCGACGCCGGGGCCCGCCGCATCGATGTCCTCACCGACGGCGGCGGCCGCCGCCTCATCCGCATCGGCGATGACGGTTCCGGCATGATCCAGGCCGATCTGGCGCTCGCTGTCGAACGCCATGCCACCTCGAAACTCGCCGATGACGATCTGATCTCGGTCCGCACGCTCGGTTTCCGCGGCGAGGCTTTGCCCTCGATCGGTGCTGTGGCGCGGCTCTCGATCGCGACGCGCCACGCTGACGAGCCGCATGCCTGGGCCATCGAGGTCGACGCCGGCGCAAAGTCCGAGGTGAAGCCGGCGGCGCTCGGGGAGGGCACCCGCGTCGAGGTGCGCGACCTGTTCTACGCGACCCCGGCGCGGCTCAAATTCCTCAAGCTCGACCGCACCGAGGCCGAGGCGGTGCGCGAAGTGGTGCGGCGGCTTGCCATGAGCTGGCCCGACGTCGCCTTCACGCTGTCCGGCGAAGAACGCGCGCCGGTGACCTTTGCCGCGACCTTGCCCGGCGCGACTGGGCGGCTGACCCGGCTCGGCGACGTGCTCGGCGCCGAATTCCGCGCCAATGCCGTCGAGATCGGCGCCGAACGCGACGGCGTCGTCATCGAAGGTTTTGCCGCGCTGCCGACGCTGACCCGCGCCAATGCGCTCGGCCAATATCTCTTCGTCAACGGTCGCCCGGTGCGCGACAAGCTTCTGCTTGGCGCGGTGCGCGGTGCTTACGCCGATTATTTGCCGCGCGATCGCCACCCGTTGCTAGCTCTGTTCGTGACGCTCCCGGCGCCCGAGGTCGATGTGAACGTGCATCCGGCCAAGGCCGAGGTGCGCTTTCGCAATGCCGGTCTCGTCCGCGCGCTGATCGTGAGTTCGCTAAAGGCAGCGCTGGCGCGCGAAGGCACCCGCGCGGCGACCACCGGCGGCTCAGCTGCGATCGCTGCCTTCCGCTCCGCCGTCACGCCGCAGCGCGGCTGGGATTGGCGGCGTTCGCCGGCGCGACCGGGCGATACACGGCGGCCCTTCGCACCGTTGCGCGGCGGCGCCTTTGCCGAAGCGGCGCAGGCGGCGTTCGATGTCGGCGGCCCGGCTGCGGATTTGCGTCGAGGCTTTGCCGAGGCGGCCGAAGCTCCGCCCGCGGAACTGCTCGATCACCCGCTTGGCGCGGCGCGCGCGCAGGTGCATGAGACTTACATCGTGGCGCAGACCCGCGACGGCCTCGTCATCGTCGATCAGCACGCGGCCCACGAGCGCATCGTCTACGAGCGGCTCAAAGCCGCGCTCGACGCCAGCGGCGTGCCGCGCCAGATCCTGCTCATTCCGGAAATCGTCGAGATGGACGAAGCCGATGTCGAACGGCTGTTAGCGCGCGCCGACGAGCTGTTGCGCTTCGGCCTCGCGCTCGAAGCCTTCGGACCGGGCGCGGTGGCGCTGCGCGAAACGCCGGCGCTCCTCGGCGAGATCGACGGCGCCGGCCTCGTTCGCGATCTCGCCGAACATATGAACGAATGGGACGAGACGTTGCCGCTCGAACGCCGGCTGATGCAGGTCGCCTCGTCGATGGCATGTCACGGCTCGGTGCGCGCCGGGCGGCGCTTGAAGCCGGAAGAGATGAATGCACTGCTTCGCGAAATGGAAGACACGCCAAATTCCGGCCAATGCAATCATGGCCGCCCGACTTATGTTGAGCTCAAACTCACCGACATCGAGCGGCTATTTGGAAGGCGCTGACATATGAAAATGACGCGCGTGTTGTTTGTCGGCACCCTGGTTCTGGTCGCCGGGCAGGTTCATGCCGACGATTGGCCGAGCCGCCCGATCACGCTGATCGTGCCGTTCTCGGCGGGCGGCGGCGTCGATCTCTCGGCCCGTATTCAGGCGCAGCGCATGGGCGAATTGCTCGGTCAGCCGATCGTGGTCGAGAATGTCGGCGCCGCCGCCGGCATGGCCGGCAGCGCGCGCGTCGCCAAAGCGGATCCCGACGGCTACACCATACTGATCGGCAATAGCGGCACCCACGCCTATAACCAATCGCTCTACAAGACGCCGCTGTATAATTCCCTGACCGATTTCACGCCGATCGGGCTGGCGACGGAATCGCCGCGCATTCTCATCGCGCGCAAGGATCTGCCGGCGCAAAACCTGCAAGACTTCATCGCTTACGTGAAGGCTAATCAAGGCAAGATGCAGTTCGGCTCGGCCGGCGTCGGCTCGGGCACGCATCTGCCTTGTGTGCTGCTGAATATGGCGATCGGCGTCAATGTCACGCATGTGCCGTATCGCGGCGAGGGGCCGGTGCAGCAGGATCTCATCGGCGGCCGTATCGATTACATGTGCTCCACCATTCAGACCGGCGCCGCTTTGGCGAAACAGGGCACCGTCAAAGGCCTCGCCGTGATGTCGGCGCATCGCGTAAAGATTATTCCCGATCTGCCGACCACCGGCGAGCAGGGACTGCCGGGTGTCGAGGCGAGCGTCTGGAATGCGTTCTTCCTGCCGCCCGGCGCGCCGCGGCCGATCGTGGCAAAGCTCAACAAAGCGATGAGCGATACGCTTGACGATCCGGCCGTCCACGCGCGGCTCGAGGATCTCGGCCTCGAGATCGCAGCGCCGGAGCGGCGCACGCCGGAATATCTGGTGACGTTTCTCGCCGCCGAGGTGGAGCGGTGGGGCAAGGTCGTCCACGCCGCCGGGATCAGCGCGGATTCTCAATAGCGCTCAGGATGACGCGGCGCGCAGGATTACGAACTCCGTATCGTCATAGCCACGGCGTTCGAGTTCGGAGAATCCTTCCGGCGCTGCGAAGGCGGATTTTGTCGCCTCTTCTACAATGACTAGCGCGTCCGGTGTGAACCAGCCGCCCGCGCGCGCCGAGGCGAGCGCTTGTTCGGCGAGACTTTGCCCGTAGGGCGGATCGAGAAAGGCGAGCGAGAACGGCTCGAGCGGCGCCACCGGGCCGAGCTTGGTCGCGTCGCGGCGAAAGATTTTGGTCACGCCGCCGAGCCCAAGTGTCGTCGTGTTTTCGCGCAGCAGCGCCCGCGCTTGCGCACCGTCATCGACCAACAGCGCGAAAGCTGCGCCATGCGACAATGCTTCGATGCCGAGCGCGCCGATGCCGGCAAAAAGATCGAGCACCCGCGCATCGGCAACCGGGTCGCCATAGGCGTGCAGCAGAATGTTGAACAGCGACTCGCGCAAGCGATCCGCAGTCGGCCTTATCCCTTGCGATTTCGGGCCAGCGAGCGTTCGTCCACGCAGCCTGCCGCCAACCACGCGCATCAGAGCGTGACCTCGAAAAGCGGCTGCCGGTTTTCGGACAAGATCATGCTCCGCCTAATATCTACCGACCCTTGGGGCTACGCGGGCGAGCTCCGGAGGCGCGATCCGGTGCGCGACGGCGGCTGGAGTGTTTGGCTGCGGGCTTGCCGGCGTGCTTGCTTGCGTGCTTGCCTGGACGCCCGCCGGATCGCTCACCAAAGCGCTTATCGGAGCGTCCGCGCTTTGGAAATTCTTCGCGCGGCGCTTCCCGCACCGGCGGCTCGCCATAGCGCTCAACATGCACGCGCCGGCCCTTGCGATCCGTCAGCGAATCCGCGCGCACCTTGCCGCCGGGTGGGGCCCGCGATTCATCGCTGCGTTCGCCGCGAAATTTGCGGCGCAGCTTTTTCGTCGGCTGCTCGTCGTCATGCGCGCGCCAAGCGTGCTCAGCGCCCTTGCTTCTTCGTTTTGGCTTGGGTCTTTCAATGCCGGGTCTTTCAGCCGGCTTTTTCGACCACGGCGCGAGGCGCGGCCGATCTCCGCGGTGCGAGCGCGGCCCCGGCTGCGCCAGTGTATCGGGCTCCTGCCGCGCCGTGACCGGCGCGGAGAAATCGAGCTCCGCCACGGCGATCAGCCGCTCGCCGAGCTGTTCGCGCAGCACGCGGGTGCGCACTTCTTCGACCTCGCCCTCCTCAAGCTCCGCGAGCTGAAACGGGCCGAACGAAACGCGGATGAGCCGCGTCACTTCAAGGTCGAGATGCGACAGGATGGTGCGCACCTCGCGGTTCTTGCCCTCGCGAATAGCGAAGGTGAGCCACAGATTCGAGCCTTGCATGCGCTCGAGCGTGGCATCGATGGCGCCGTAGTGGATGCCGCTGATGGTGATGCCGGCACGCAGCGCATCGAGCTTGTCCTGCGCGATCGAACCGTGGGCGCGCACGCGATAGCGCCGCAGCCAGCCGGTTGCCGGCAGTTCGAGCTGACGCGCCAGCGCGCCGTCATTGGTGAGAAGCAGGAGGCCCTCGGTGTTGAAATCGAGCCGGCCGACGCTGATCAGGCGCGGCAGGTTTTTCGGCAGCTTCTGAAAGATGGTCGGCCGGCCCTGCGGATCGGCATGCGTGGTGATCAGCCCGCGCGGCTTGTGGTAGAGGAAGAGCCGCGTGCGCTCGCGGGCGGGCAGCGGCTCGCCGTCGACGCTGACGCGGTCGCGCTCGGTGATGTTGAGCGCCGCGGAGCGGATCACTTCGCCGTTGACGGCGACGCGGCCGGCGGCAATCCAGTCCTCGGCCTCGCGCCGCGAGGCAAGCCCGGCGCGCGCGATCACTTTGGCGATGCGCTCGCCGGATTTGTGCTGGTCGCTGTTGCCGTCCATAGTTCGTCCTTTGCTGACGGCTGATAGCAGAGTGCGCCACAGGGGACCAACTTATCTTTCATGTCATCCTTCATGGACATGGCAATCGACGAAGCCCGCGCCGCCGGCCAGCGCGGCGAGGTGCCGGTCGGCTGCGTGATCGTCCGCGACGGCGAGGTCGTTGCCCGGGCCGGCAACCGCACGTTGGCCGACCGCGATCCGACCGCGCATGCCGAGCTTCTGGCCATCAGATCGGCTGCGAGTTTCCTCGGTTCCGAGCGGCTCGATGCGTGCGACCTCTACGTCACACTTGAGCCGTGTGCCATGTGTGCCGGCGCCGTATCCTTTGCCCGCATCCGCAGGCTCTATTACGGGGCGGCCGATCCGAAGGGCGGCGCGGTTGATCACGGCGTGCAATTCTTCTCCTCGCCCACCTGCCATCACCGTCCGGAGATTTATGGCGGCTTGGCGGAAGCGGAGGCTTCCGTCTTGTTGAAGAACTTTTTCAAGGAGCGGCGCTAATCATTTGAGAAGTTCGCCCAGCCGTTCCTTCACGTCGTCCTTCACCGCTTCGGCGGTGCGGATGATGGCGCTCGCCTGCAGGAAGCCGAGCGTGCGGAAAATACTGACATTCGGCCGGATCACGAGATCGGGCGCGGCATGGCTCAGTTTGGCGGCGATAATGGCGCCGCCCATCACCAGCGCCGCGGCGTAAACCGCTTCCCAGGAGTTCGGGATGTCGACCCGGTCCGCTTCGGGGATACCGTGAACATCGACGGCGACGATGCGGTCGGCGAGACTGGTGAGCTTGTCGAACGGCATCGGATTGGTGGTGCCGCCGTCGATGAGAACCCGGCCGTCGATGACCACTGGGCGGAACAGACCGGGGATGGCGATCGAAGCCGCCAGCGCCGGGCGCAGCGCGCCGGACGTGATCGGTGTCTCGCTCCGCCGGTGCAGGTCGGTCGTCATCGCAATCAGCGGGATTTTGAGCGCGGAAAAGTCGCCGGGCACCTGGCGGGGCAGGAACTGCTCGCAGAATTTCTCGGCGTCCATCTGCGTCGCCTGGCTCAGGCGTCCGGAGAACAGATCGGCGAAACCGCCGGCGCGCGTCGTCATCAGGCGGCGCCGCGTGTTGCTCCAGTCGTGGGCGAAGGCGATGACGTGGCGGCGAATGTCCTTGCCGGTCATGCCCGCCGCATAAGACGCGCCGATCAGCGAGCCGATGGAGGTGCCGGCAATCGCCACTGGCTTGACGCCCATCTCGTCGAGCACCTCGACCACGGCGATATGCGCAAGCCCGCGCGCGCCGCCGCCGCCGAGCGCCAAAGCGAAGGTTTTCATGCCGGCTTACTCACGATTTGACTCGCGCGCGAATTGCCATCCCTTGGCGGCGAGCGGCCGCACCAGTTCGGCCTTGGCTGCGGCAAAGGCGCTGGTCGCGGTGCCGTCGCGCACGCGGCCGGCAATGCCCTGCATGATGGCGGCGAGGCGGAAGAAATTATAGGCGAAATAGACCGGTAGATGCGATCGCGGATCGAGCCCGGTGCGCGCCAAATAAGCCTCCACATAAATTTGCAGCGACGGAATCCCGAGCGCCGCGAGATCGAAGCCGACGAGTGAGCCCGTTCCGGCTTCGGAATGTGGCATGTGCCACTGCATCAAATGGTAGGAGAAATCCGCCAGCGGATCGCCAAGCGTGGACAATTCCCAATCGAGCACGGCGGCGATCTTCGGCTCGTCGGGCGCGAGAATCATATTGTCGAGCCGGTAATCGCCATGCACCAGCCGCGGCGGTTGCTGCGGTGGCAAATGCGCCGGTAGCCAGGCGATCAGCTCTTCCATCTCCTCGATCGGTTGCGTCTCCGATGCGCGATATTGCTTCGACCAGCGCTCGACTTGCCGCGCCACGTAATTTTCGCCGCGACCGTAATCGCCAAGGCCGATCGCGGCTGGATCGAAATTGTGCAGCCGCGCCAGCGTCGCGTTCATGGCGTCGTAAACGCTCGCTCGCTCGCCCGGATTGGACGCGGGCATCTGCGGCTCCCAAAACACGCGGCCCTCGACATGGGCCATGACGAAAAAGGCTGTGCCGATGATGGTGTCGTCGGCGCAATAGAGCACCGGCTCCGCCACCGGAAAGCCTTGGGCGTGGATCGCGCTGATGACGCGGAATTCGCGGTCGACCGCATGCGCCGACGGCAATAATTTTCCCGGCGGCTTGCGCCGCAGCACGTAGCGCCGCAACGGCGTTTCGATGAGATAGGTCGGATTGGACTGGCCGCCCTTGAACTGGCTGACCACGGCCGGCCCGGCAAAACCCGGCACCTTGTCGTGCAGATAGGCTTCGAGCCGGCCGACATCGAAGCGCAGCCGCTGGGCGACTTCCCGCGTGCCGGAAAAGGCGTTCTGGCGATCGCTTACCGTCATCGCGCCGGAGTCTAGAGCATGCTCGCGCGAAATCTAGCCGCGGAAGAATTTGAGCAAAGCCTGCGCGGTCGCCGTGGGATTTTCTTCCGGCACATAGTGCCCGCTTTCGACGGCAGAGCCGCGCAGATCCGGCGCCCAGTCGCGCCAGCAGGCGAGTGGGTCAAACTCGGCATTGGCCGGCAAGCCGCTCGAGCCCCATAGCGCGAGCACCGGGCAGCCGATCGTCTTGCCGGCGGCGCGATCGGCCTCGTCATGCGCGAGATCGGTGGTGCGGCCGGCGCGATAATCCTCGCACATGGCATGGATGTGCATCGGGTCCTGATAGGCGGCGTGATAATGCGCCAGCGCCCGGGGATCGAAAACCGAGACGGTTTTTGCATTGGCGCCCGCTCGCGCGCGCGCGTCGAAAAAGAACGTCGGATCGTGGCCGATCAGCGTCTCCGGAAACGGCGCGGGCAGCGCCAGGAACATCCAGTGCCAGGCGCGCGAGGCCAGCGCCGCGCTCATGCGATGCCACATGTCCCAGGTCGACACGATGTCGAGCACGGCGAGCTGTTCGAGCCGGCCGGGATGATCGAGTGCGAGACGGTAACCGACGCGGCCGCCACGGTCATGGCCGGCAAGACGAAAGCGGGCGAAGCCGAGTTCGCTCATCACCTCGATCATGGCCGCCGCCATGGCGCGCTTGGTATAGGGCGCGTGCGCGTCGTCCGCCTCCGGCGCTGCCGACCAGCCATAGCCGGGCAGATCCGCCAGCACCAAAGTGAAATGCGGCGCCAAGAGCGGCGCCACGCGATGCCACATCACGTTGCTCTGCGGATGGCCGTGCAGCAAGAGAAGTGGCGGCTTGCCGCCATCGCCGACGCGGACGAAAATCCGGCCCGCCGAAGTATCGATGAACCGCGAGGCATAGCCGGGATAAAGATCGGCGAGATCGGGCATCACTTTTTCTCCCGTTGCACCGCGCGCCAGCCGATATCGTGGCGGCAAAAGCCTTCGGGCCAGCGGATGCGTGCGACCGCCTCATAGGCGCGCGCCTGCGCTTCGCGCACAGTCTTGCCGATGGCGGAGACATCAAGCACACGGCCGCCATTGGCGAGAATTTTTCCACCTTCGGCCTTGGTGCCGGCATGAAAAATTTCCACGCCTTCGACTTCGCGCGCTTCGTCGAGGCCTTCGATCACGGTGCCGCGTGCATAGGCTCCGGGATAGCCCTTCGCCGCCATCACTACGGTGAGCGCCGGCTCGTTGGACCAGCGCAGATCGAACGCTTTAAGCATGCCGTCGCGCGACGCCAACAGCGCCGGCACCAGATCCGACTTCAGACGCAACATCAGCACTTGCGTTTCCGGATCGCCGAAGCGCGCATTATATTCGATGAGCTTCGGTCCATCGGCGCTGATCATCAGCCCGGCATAGAGCACGCCCTTGTAAGGGCAGCCCATCGTCCGCATCGCCCGCAGCGTCGGTTCGACGATCTCACGCATCACGCGCGCGGCCATCGCATCGTCGATGTTGGGTGCCGGCGAATAGGCGCCCATGCCGCCGGTGTTCGGACCCTTGTCGCCATCATAGGCGCGCTTGTGGTCCTGCGCCGTGGTGAGCGCGATCGCGGTCGCGCCGTCGCACAGCGCGAAGAAGGAGGCTTCCTCGCCGTCGAGGAATTCCTCGATCACGATCTCGCCGCCGGCTTCGCCTAAACCGCCGGCGAACATCATATCGACGGCCTCTTCGGCTTCGCCGAGGCTTTGCGCCACGACCACGCCTTTGCCGGCGGCAAGGCCGTCGGCCTTGATGACGATTGGCGCGCCCCGCGCGTGCAGATAGGCCTTTGCCGGCGCAATAGCCGTGAAGCGTTCATAGGCCGCCGTCGGGATGCCGTTGTCGCGGCACAAATCTTTGGTGAAACCCTTGGAGCCTTCGAGCCGCGCCGCGGTCTTGCTCGGACCAAAGGCCTTGATGCCGGCGGCTTCGAGATCATCGACGATGCCGGCGCAGAGCGGCGCCTCCGGTCCGACGACGACAAAATCAATGTGGTTGGTGCGGCAGAAAGCGATCATCGCCGGATGATCGGCAAGATCGAGCGTGACGCAGATCGCTTCGCGCGCGATGCCGGCATTGCCGGGCGCGCAATAAAGCTTCTCCGTCAGCGGGCTCGCTGCGATCTTCCAGGCCAGCGCGTGTTCGCGGCCGCCGGAGCCAAGAATGAGAATGTTCATGGGGGACCCGTCCGCTGCGCTGTGGGTTAGCGGGCAGGGGCGGCAAGGACAAGGGGAGGGAACCGCTTATCCTGCCTTGTTTCTTGCCCCGTTTTTTCCGGGCGAGACGGGTGTTTTCCGCTCAGCCGCCCAATCGTATACGATAAGGGGATGGGCAGAATCACTGCAGAAATCGACCCCGAGAGCGGCGCGCCGCTCGCCAATATCCCGGAATGGTCGGTCTCCGAGTTGTCCTTGGCGCTGAAGAAGACCGTCGAGGACGCCTATGGCTATGTGCGGGTGCGCGGCGAGGTGTCGGGCTTCCGCGGCGCTTCGCCCTCCGGTCATGTCTATTTCCGCCTCAAGGACGACAAGGCGGTGCTGGAATCGGTGATCTGGAAGGCCACCTTCACTCGTATGCGGATGAAGCCCGAAGAGGGCCTCGACGTCATCGTCTCCGGCAGGCTCACCACCTTTGCCGGCTCCTCGAAATACCAGATCGTCATCGACACGCTGGAGCCGGCCGGTGTCGGCGCGCTGATGGCGCTCCTCGAGGAGCGCAAGAAGAAGCTCGCCGCCGAAGGCTTGTTCGACGAGGCGAGAAAGCAGCTCTTGCCGTTCCTGCCGGAAGTGATCGGCGTCGTGACTTCGCCGACCGGCGCCGTCATTCGCGACATCCTTCACCGGCTCGCCGACCGCTTTCCGCGTCACGTCCTGGTCTGGCCGGTGAAAGTGCAGGGCGAAAGCTCGGCCGCCGAAGTCGCCGCCGCCATCGACGGCCTCAACGCGCTGCCGGAACAAGCGGCGGGACTTTTGCCGCGGCGGCCCGATCTCATCATCGTCGCGCGCGGCGGCGGCTCGCTTGAAGATCTGTGGTCGTTCAACGAGGAAATCGTGGTCCGTGCCGCGGCCGCAAGCTTCGTGCCGCTGATTTCCGCGGTCGGTCACGAGACCGACATTACGCTTATCGATTTCGCCTCGGACCGGCGTGCGCCGACGCCGACGGCCGCCGCCGAAATGGCGGTGCCGGTGCGCGCCGATTTGCTGCTTAATGTCGACTCGTTCGCGCGGCGGGTGCTCGGCTGCTGGCGACGTTGCCAGGAAGCGCGGTGGAGCGAATTGCGCTCGGCTGCGCGTGCGCTGCCCAACGCCGACGAAGTCCTGGCGGTGCCGCGGCAGCGCCTTGATCATGCCGCGTCGCGATTAAGCCGGGCGCTGCACGCCAATGCGCAAATTCACCGCGTCGAGTTCTCCCGCATCGCCGGGCGGCTCGGCCCGCAGGTGCTGCGCACCAATATCGAGCGCCGGCGCGAGCGCTATGCCGGATTGGCGTCACGGCTGCGCGCGGGCGTGGCGGCAAATAATCAGGTTCACCGCACGAGCATCGCGCGCGAGACCGAGCGCGTCAACGCGTTCAGCGAGCGCGCGCGGCGCGCGATGCGCCAGTTCATCGCCGTGCGCCAGGCGCGCGCCGAGCGCGGCGCCCAATTGCTCGCGGCATTTTCCTATCGCGGTGTGCTCGCGCGCGGCTTTGCACTCGTGCGCGACGCCGCCGGCCGGCCGCTGCACACCGCCTCGGCCGTCAGCACCGGCATGCCGATCGAGATCGAATTCGCCGACGGCCGCGTCGGCGCCCATGCCGATGGTGCCGCGACATCGCCGGATAAGCCCACAGCCGAGCCGAGCAAGCCACGGACCCGGCGCGGCGGCTCAGGCCAAGGCAGTTTGTTCTAGACGAGGCCTTTCACGAGGCTTGGTATGCGCGCGGCCACGCGATGGCGCCGCTCTCGCGTCAGGTTGCGCATATCTTTTGCATCGCCTTTAGCGTTCCAGCCATTCCGGCACGCGCTTCTGCGCGTCGGCGCGCGCGGCCGGATTGGTGCCGCTATGCGCGCGGCCGGACGGATCGGCCGTGTTGACGAGGCCGGTGCGCAGCTTGAGCGGATAATTGGCGCGGTCGAATTCGTGCGGCGCGCCCGGGTAGACGACGATCTGCACGCGGGCGCTACGATCATGCGCGCCGGCGACCATCTGCTGACAGACCGCGGCGGATGTCCAATCGTCGGTGCTGCCAATGAGAATGAGGGTCGGAACGCGGGCACTCCAGGCCGTTTCGCGCAGCTTGCGGCAGCTCGGATAGAGCGTGACCGCCGAGCGGAAATCGGTGCTGCCGTCATGCGGTGCGGTGGTCGGTCGTACTGCCCACAACGCGGCGACACCGCCATTCGACCAGCCGAGCAGCGAGACGCGATCGGGCTTGACGTAATTCTGCGCTTGCAGCCAGCGCCGCGCCGCATTGGCATCGGCGACGCGCTCGCGCGACGCATGCACCTTGCGGTTCCGCTCGCGACATTGCGAGCCGACGCCGCGGGAACCGAAGGAATCCGGAAACAGCACGACAAAGCCGCTGCCGACCAAGAGGCGCGCCCATTCGACGTAATGCCGCGTTTCGGTGACGAGGCGGTGATGGACGAGGCCGCTGCAATCGTGCAGCGCCACGACCGCCGGGAACGGTCCGGCGCCGTCGGGCCGGTACAGCGAGGCATGCAGCGTCACGCCGCCCGCGGAAATATCGACATGCTCGGGCGCGGCCGAGGCGCCCGTCCACCCGATGGCGATCGCGAGAGCGGCGCCGAAAGCGAGACGAAGCGTCTTGAAGATCACGCCTGCGAGGTTCCGTGCCAAGCTTGGTACCGCGTCGCGCCAAAGAAGCGCCCCACCCATACACTATCACAGCCCCCGCCGCCGACGGCTAGTCGCACCCGGCGAAGTGGCTTTCGTCCCGGTGGCGGAGTGATTATGTTGCGGTTTCGTCACCGGTTCGCCCGGCAATTGCGGGCCGGTCCGATGTTGCGAATCGCGGCCATTTATCGTGCCAAACGTTCCGATCTGCCGGAGGTATATTTGCTCAACCGCACCGACCGCCCGCAGCCGATGCCCGGCGAGGCCGAAATCAAATATCTCGACGGCGATTTCCGTATCGTGCGGCCAGGCGCCTTCGTGCGCTGCGCCGTGACCGGCGCGCCGATTCCGCTCGAGGAACTGCGCTACTGGAGCGTCGATCTTCAGGAGCCCTATGCGACGCCGGAGGCGGTGCTGCAGCGCCAAGGTGCGGGCGCCGGATATAAGAAGTAGTTCAGCCGCGTTTCGCCGCGCCGAGCACCATCTGCCGAAATGGATCCCACGCGTCGACGACAAGCCGTACCGGCAATGCGCTGGCATGTTCGGCGAGCTCCTTGAGGTGTGGGTCACCGCCAAGCCGCATCAGATCTTTTTCGGTGGTCAGCAGCATCAGATTTGCCGCCCGTGCCCGCGTCAACAGGTTCTGCGCCTGCGCCGCCGTGAAGCGGTGATGGTCGTCGAAGCCGATACGCTCGGCGATCGCGACGCCGGCCTCGGACAACGTCGTGAAAAATTTATCCGGATTGCCGATGCCGGCGAAGGCCAGCACTTTGCGCTTGCCGATGGCGGCGATGGTATTGCGATCCGGCTCGAGGCGGGCGTGGAAAATCGCTATGCCGCGTTGCTCGGCGCGCTTGACGATATCGGCCGCGCCTTCAACCGGCCCGACGACGACAAGCGCCTGCGCCCGATCGAGCTGAGCGCCGAGCGGCGCGCGCAACGGGCCGGCCGGAATGACGCGGCCGTTGCCGATACCGCGGCGGCCGTCGACGACAATCACGGCGAGATCTTTCGCGAGCGCAGGATTTTGAAATCCGTCGTCCATCACGATGACGCTCGCGCCGGCGAATTGCGCGAATTGCGCGCCGGCGATGCGTTCGTGCGCGACAATGGTCGGCGCCAGCCGCGCCAGCAACAGCGGCTCGTCGCCGACATCGGCCGCGTGATGGACCGCCGCGTTGACGCGCAGCGGTCCGGCAAGCCTTCCGCCATAGCCGCGGGTGAGAAAGAACGGCCGTTCATGCGCGGCGTGAAGCAGATGCGCCACCGCGAGCGCCGCCGGCGTCTTGCCGGCGCCGCCGACGGTGAGATTGCCGAGACAGATCACGGGTACGCCGGCGCTGCGGCCGCGCCAGCTCATCCGCACCGCCGCCACGGCACCGTAGATCACCGCAAAAGGCTGCAGCAAGGCGCCCGTGCCGGGCTGCCACCAGAACGCGGGCTCACGCATTGCGTTATCCTAATAGACCCCGATCCCAACAGAACTGCCGGACTCCGCCGAAGTTTAGGATGCCGGCTGCTCCAGGCGAAGCTGCATCAAATAGGGATCGAGCGCGGCGAGCGTTCGTTGCAAGCCGCCGCCGAGCTGGGCGATAGTTTTTGCCGCGGCTTCTGCGACCGTCTTGCGCGCGGCTGCGTCAGCAAGCCAGGCACCGAGCCGGTCGGTCAAAGCCTCTTCGTCCTTGACCAGATCTGCGCCGCGCGCCTCGTCGAGTGTCCCGTAGATCTCGGCAAAATTCCAGACATGCGGGCCGTGCAGCACGGCGGCGCCGAGCCTGATCGCCTCGATTGGATTCTGTCCGCCATGCTCGGCGAGCGAGCCGCCCATGAACACGATCGGGGCCAGGCGGTAGAACAGACCCAGCTCGCCTAATGTGTCGGCAACATAGACGCCGATATCCGGCATCGGCTGCCCGCGCTGCGAGCGCAACGCCACCGGCTGGCCGGCGACTTCGGCGATGTCGGCGATGCTTTGGCCGCGCACCGGATGTCGCGGCACGATGATCGTCAACAGCGTCGGAAATTTCGCGCGCAAGCGCCGATGCGCGGTGATAATGGCGGTTTCCTCGCCGGCATGCGTCGAAGCCGCGACGATCACCGGCCGTTGTCCGATGATCTCTTGCATGCGCTTGAGCAATGCCTCGTCGACCGACGGCGGCGGCACGTCAAGCTTGAGATTGCCGGTCGAAGACACCCGCGGCGCGCCGAGTTCGGCATAGCGCTCGGCATCGGCAGCGGATTGCGTCAAACACAGATCGAAACGCCCGAGCAGCGCCGCGATCACGCCGCGGACGCGTTGCCAGCGTCCGAACGAGCGCTCCGACAGGCGGCCGTTGATGACGATCATGGGAATTCTTCGTTCGGCGCACGACAAGATGAGATTGGGCCACAGATCGGATTCGACGAACAGCGCCAGTCCGGGTTTCCAGTGCGCCAGGAAACGCTCGACGAAACGCGGCGCGTCGAGCGGAATGAACTGATGGATCGCGCCGTCCGGCAGGCGCTGCTCGGCAAGCGCGGCCGACGTCACGGTGCCCGAGGTGACGAGCACGGCGAAATCCTGCGCGCGCAGCCGCTCGATCAGCGGCACCGCGGCGAGCATCTCGCCGACGCTTGCGCCATGCACCCAGATCAGCGGCCCCGGCGGCCGCTCAAGGCTCGGCTCGCCGCGCCGCTCGGACAGCCGCTCGGCATGTTCCTTGCCGCGCTTGAGCCGCCGCGCCAGCACCTGCCGCGCCACCGGCGATCCGGCGGCCGACGCAAACTGATAGAGGCGCAAGGCAAGCGGCAGACGTTTGGCCAAACTCATTCCTCCCGGCATTGGTCTTCAGCTCGCAGACGGACCGCGACCGGTACCGGCATTTTCAAACAACGATGGGTTCGGCGCAATGTGCGCGCCGCCAAGAAATCCATTGGGCTCCAAATGACGGCGCATCTCAATCTTTCCCGTCGACCATTTCGTAGGCGCGTTGTGTCGCGGCATTGAGCCGCGCTTCCAGCAATTGCCGCGCCGTTTCGAGCGCCGGGTCGTCGGCGTCGCGCGGAACGATGAGGGGCTCGGCAGCAACGCCCGCGCCGCGGCTGAACGGCAGATTGATCGTGGTGTGGTCCCAGTTGTTGAGCACATAGCGCCGGCTGGTCGCGATCGCGCTTGGATAAATCGGCCGGCCGGACGCTTGCGCGAGCTTGATGATGCCGAGGCCTGCGACGCGCGCCACTTTCGGCACGTCCGCCGACAGCGCAATGGAACTGCCGTCGGCGAGAGAATCCACCATCGCCTGAAAGGCGGCGACGCCGGCCTTGTGCACGAAGCCGCCACCGTGATTGCCCGAGCCGCGGATGGTGCCGACGCCGAGCCGTTGCGCGGCGATGGCATTAACCTCGCCGTCATGATGGCGCGACACCAGCATATTGACGCGGTGATTGGATTGGCGCGCCACCGGCGCCAGCAGATGCTGGCCGTGCCAGAAGGCGAGAATGATCGGCATGTCGGCTTCGCCGCGCGCAAAGATGTCGGCGGGCTCGAGCTCAAAGCGCGTGGTCATCCCGACGAAGCGCAGATATTCCGCGGCAACCACGCCGATGGTCACCTTGGCCCAACGCTGCCGTCCGATCTGACGCCATACTCGCATCCCGTCGTCCCGGTGCTTTACGTCTTCGGCGCTTCGGGCTCGAGCAAGCGATGCATGTGCACGATGAAATAGCGCATCTGCGCATTGTCGACCGTGCCTTGCGCCTTGGCCTTCCAGGCCACGTAAGCCGTGGCATAGTTCGGATAGACGCCGACGATGTCGAGCTTGTCGAGGTCCTTGAATTCGGTCTTCGACACGCTGTCGAGTTCGCCGCCGAAGACGAGGTGAAGTAACTGCTTTCCGGGTTGGGTGTCCGACATGATGTTTGATCCGCGCGCTCAATCCGCGATGCTACGATGACGCTAGGCGTCCATCCCCGAGGAGTTTGATGAGTGCCGCGTGCCTGTCCCGGCCGGCCGCGACGAGCATCCCATGCCGCGGCACGGGACGATTATAAGTCACTGTCCCGCCCCCAACGGGTGTCAGTGTACCGCCTGCTTCGTGCACCAAAAGATCGGCGGCTGCAAGGTCCCAATCGTGGCTGTTGCCGCCGGCAATGGCGGCGTCGAAAACGCCTTGCGCAACGCGGGTCAGCCGCAGCGCCAGCGACCGCACCCGCGGCATGACGGAAAGCGGCGGCGCGATGGTTTCGAGCCGCTCCATGAGCTTTCGGGGCCCGGCGATTCGGGCGTTTTCGACGCCAGTCCCGGGGCTGGCCACGATTGTGTTGCCGTTGAGCGTCGCGCCGCCGCCCGCGCGCGCGATGAAAAACTCGTCGAGCGCCGGCGCATAGAGGCAGGCCACGACCGGCCGGCCGTTCTCGACCAAAGCCGCCGAGACCGCCCAGTCCGGCAAGCCGCCGATATAGGCGCGGGTGCCGTCGATCGGGTCGACGATCCAGATCGAGCGGGCGTCAAGCCGCGCCGGATCGTCGATGCTTTCTTCGGACAGCCAGGCAATGTTCGGATTTTGCGCGGTCAGCCGCTCGCGCAACAGATTGTCGGCGGCGATATCAGCCTCGCTGACCGGCGAAAGCGCAGGCCCCTTGGTCCAGGTTTTGATCGGCTTGCCGAACAGCGACAGCGCCAGCGAACCGGCTTCGCGGACGGCTGAGGCAAGTTGCTCGGCATGTTGCTCGATCTGGCGCGCCGGATCGCCGGCCTCGGCGTTCGTCAGTTCGCCCTCAGTGGCCTGCAACAGTCAGGCCCTCCACGCGCAAAGTCGACGCATTGGTGCCGTAGCGGAACGTCAGGTCATTCGCCGGCGTGAGGCTTGCAAACATCTCAGTCAGATGTCCGGCAATGGTGACCTCGCTCACCGGATAAGTACGCTCGCCGTTCTCGATCCAGAAGCCGGACGCGCCGCGGCTATAGTCGCCCGTCACCATATTGACGCCCGAGCCGATCAGGTCGGTGATGTAGAAGCCGTCCTTGATCTCGGCGATCAGCTCTTCCGGGCTTTTTGCTCCCGGCTCGAGATGCAGATTGCTCGGGCTCGGATAGGGCACGGACGACACGCCGCGCTGCGCATGGCCTGTCGTTTTCAGATCGAGCTCGCGCGCGGTGGCGCTATCGAGGATCCAGGTCTTGAGCACGCCGTTCTCGACGATCTTGATCTGCCGCGTGGCGACGCCCTCGGCATCGAACACGCGTGAGCGCTGGCCGCGCCGGCGCCGCGGATCGTCGACGATGTCGATGCCTTTGGCGAAAATCTGTTCGCCGAGCTTCTCGCGCAGGAAGCTCGTCTTGCGCGCGATCGAGCCGCCATTGGCGGCGCTGACCAGATGGCCGACCAGCGTGCCGGAAATGCGCGGATCGAACACCACCGGCACTTTCCGCGTCGCCACCTTGCGCGGGTTCAATCGCGCCACCGCGCGCTCGCCGGCGTGGCGGCCGATGTCGTCGGCTTTATCGAGATCCGAGGCGTGCAGCGTCGAGGTGTAATCGTAATCCTGCTCCATGCCGGTGCCGCCGCCGGCGATCGCCGCCATCGAGATCGAATGGCGCGAGCCGATGGTGGTGCCCTGAAATCCGCTCGACGTCACCAGCACCATGCCGCCGATGCCGGCCGAGGCCGACGCGCCGCCGGATTTTGAGACGCCGGACACGGCAAGCCCGGCCGCCTCGGCGAGCCGCGCGCGCTTTTCCAGTACATCGACGCTCGGCATGTCCGGATCGAGCAGATCGAGGTCGGGGAATTCGCGCGCCAGGAGCGACGGATCGGCGAGGCCAGCAAACTTGTCCTCGGGTGCCACTCGCGCCATGGCGACGGCCCGTTCGGCGAGTGCATCGAGGCCACCGCCATTGAAACCTTGGCTTTTGATGTCATTGGTCGAGACTGCGGCCTGCTTGCGGCCGACGAGGACGCGCAAGCCCACATCGTCGCCTTCGGCGCGCTGCAATTCCTCGACCGCGCCGTCGCGGACATCGACGGACAACGAGACCGAGCGCACGGCGACAGCGTCGGCCTGGTCGGCGCCGGCGCGGCGCGCGGCGGCAACGAGCCGTTCAGCAAGATCGGCGAGGGCAGTTTGATCGAGGAGCGATGACATTTTCGGTTTGCAAGGGGTTTATGAGGGACGGTGAGCGGCACAAGCTCGCGCCAATTCGCAGGATTTGCGCGATCAGTAACAGCACCTGCAAGATGTGCGCTCGGCGGGCGCGATGCAACCCGCATTGCCGAAAAATGGCGGCATCGCGGCAACCACTCGTCAATCATGCGACGTGTTCGGCGTGGCGCTACTCCCCTTTAACCAGGGTTTTTAAGCTCATTGCGACCGCACTCTGGCATGGTTGCGGCAACCGGGCGGCACAGTCCGGGGGGAGCTTGAGTTTTGAGGCGTCAAATGGAAGCCGGCAGGATCACTGCCGGGTCGAGCCGCGGTGAGCGGCTCGACCCCTTCTCTTTGCCCGTGCGTTTCGAGGCCGCCGACGAGGCAGCCGACGAACACCGGCGCATCGTCGAATTGCACCGCGAGCGTGTGGTGCTGCGGCGTTCAGTGCGCGGCATGCGCATGGCCGTGAATGTGCCGGTTGCGGCGTTCCGCGGCGTCGCCATCCGTATTCAAGGTCCAGATAAAGCCGATCCTTCCAATTTGCCGACTGAAATCGCGGTCGTGCTCGAGCATGACGATCCGGCTTTGTCGCTGCCGCTGTTCGCATCACCGCAAAGCGACGACATCGTCGCCGAATGGCAGAGCTGGGGCCGCGTCCTTGGCCTTCCTCTTTTGGTCGCTGAAGGCGACGGCAGCCTGCGCGAGCCGTTTGCGCGGGTCGGTGCCGTGCGCGTCGAGGCGCCGGTTTGGCGCCGCCGCCGCCGCACCGCGATCGGCCGCCGCCGCTCGGCCCGCCTGTTGCGCCGCCGCCTCGGCATCGCCACCGACAAGCCCGCCGTGCATCGCGGCGAGCGCGAGATCATCGCGCGGAATTAAATTCGGCCACGCTCGCGATTTCAGTACATATCCCAGCTGACGACGCGCCAAGTGCTGTCATCGGCCTGATAGAACACCACCCGCAAATTGTTCTTCGCTTTGCCGCCGGCGTAAATCCAGGTGCGGCATTGCCATTGCTTGCCCTCGTGGTCGGTGCAAGTGATCAAGTCGGCCTTGTCGGGCGTCGCGCCGACCGTGGTCGCGACGTCGCGTTCCGACATGTCCTTCGCCAATTTCGCGCTCAGCGCGGTGTAGTCCTTGTTGGCAAGGCTGCTGCTCATCCTGGCGCAGGACAACAGGCCGCTCGACATCAGACCAAGGGCCGCTGCCGCCATGATCAGGCCCAGGCGCAACGACGGCATAGACCGCCTCCGTAGGGGCGTGCCCCTCAGGGACATTCTATACGACGCGTGCTGATTCGCGGTTATCTGGCGTTGCGGCCTTGAGGATTGGCGCCTAGCGGCGCGGCCTGAGGCGGCGGCTTCCCCGTTGGTGCAGTAGTAGCGGACTTGTCGTCGGCGGCCGGCGGCGTGCTTGGCAGCGGCCGCGCCTGTGACGATCCGGGACTGATGTCGGGGGGAAGCGTCGCCGGATTGACCGGCGCGAACCCCGCCGCCTGGCCGGATCTTCCAGTGTAGTCGAGGAGGCCGTCTTTGGTGGAAACGATATCGCCTGGACGCAACGTCGGGTCGTTCTTCACGTCGAAGGTCGCAAGACCGAAAGCGTCCTTGCCGTTACAGGAGCAATTGGCGACCAGTTGCTTGCGGTAGATGAAAGCGGTGTTGAGACTCGTGTATTTCTGGCCGTCCTCGGCAACGGCGCCTGCGATTTCGCTGCCGAAAAAGACCTTGGTGGTGCTGTAGGGACAAATCGCCTTGCAGGTCTCCACCGGCGTTCCAGCTATTCTCTCCAAGGGAAAGTGCTGGCCGTCGCACAGCCGGACACAGAACGCCACTCCATGGCCGGTGCTGCCGGCGCTCTCGTTGACACGTTCTTGGCCAAGCGGGGCAGGCGCGATCCGTCCTATCCCCGGCGGCGGCGGCGGATGGGCGTCGTATTCAGGCGGCGGCGCCGCCCGCTGCTGCGGGCCGCCAAAGAGGAAATCAAAAAACCCCTGCGCCTGCGCGGAGCCCGGCGCCGTCATATTCAGCGCCGCGGCCAGTGCGCCGGCGATGACGGCCACGCGCCATTTTGAGCGATTGGTTTCCACGGCAACACCTCACAGGCCGTAAGATGCGTTGAGCGGACTGGGAGTCTCTTATTGTGCGGCCGACGGCGTAGTTTCCCAGAACCAGCCCCCAGAACTCGCCCATTGTCTGCGGTATCGCTCGCCCAGTCGAGAGCATAAATTCCGGATTCGACCGTGCGATGGTAAAATCAGCCCCAAGAGAGTGAGTATGAACGACGCCCAATTTGCCGAATTGGCGGCTTGGATCAGCGATGCCGGGCTGCGCGGCCTCGACGAGACCACGCTGGTGTCGGAGTTTTGCACGCGCCTCCTCGCGCAGGGCCTGCCCTTGGTGCGTACGCAAGTGTTCATCGATACGCTGCATCCGACTTACGGCGGCCGCGCTTATGTCTGGCACGCCGCCAAGGCCGAAACCACGGCTTCCGAATACGCTCCGGTGAGCGACGGCGAGATGATGGCGCGCTGGCAGCAGAGCCCGTTTTATCGTTTGGTCGAGACCGGCGGTTCGATGCTGCGGCGGCGGCTGAACGAGCAAACAATCGCCGAGTTTCCGGTCTTCACCGATCTGTTTCAGGCCGGCATGACCGAATTCGTTGCGGTGGTCGACCGCTTCGGCGCCGACGCCATCATCGGCGAGATGGATTGCGTCTATTCGTCGTGGTCGACGGACGCGCCGGAAGGTTTCTCCGACTGGCAGGTCGCGGCGCTGCGCCGGCTCACGCCGTCGCTGGCGCTCGCGATCAAGTCCGACACGCTCGGCCGCATCGCCAAGACGCTGGTCGAGACCTATCTCGGCCGCGATCCCGGCGCGCGTGTGCTCAAAGGCAGCATCACCCGCGGCATCTCGGCCTCGATCGAGGCCGTGCTGTGGTTCAGCGATCTGCACGATTACACGCGCATCTGCGACCATGCGGAGACCGAGGAGATCATTCCCTTTCTCAACGACTATGCCGAGACGGTTATCGCCGCGATTCACGAGAAGGGTGGCGACGTTCTCAAGCTCATCGGTGACGGCACGCTCGCGATCTTCACCGGCGAGGATCGCACCGCCGCGTGCCGCGCCGCACTGGCGGCGGCGCAAAAAGCGATGGTCCGCGCCGGCAAGCTCAAGGACCGGCGGCTTGCCGAAGGGCTGCCGGCGACGGACCTCTATCTGGCGCTGCATTGCGGCCAAGTCGTCTACGGCAATTTCGGCAGCCGCGAGCGGCTCGATTTCACCGTGATCGGGCCGGCGGTGAATGAAGTCAGCCGGATTGCTGCGATGTGCCGGCTGGTCGATCAGCCGATCCTGTTCTCCTCCGCCTTCTTTGAATCGCTCGGGCCGGAGCAGAACCCGCTGGTCTCCGTCGGCCGCTATGCGTTGCGCGGGGTCGGGCAGCCGCAGCACCTCTTCACGTTGGATAGGGGGGCGGTGAGCGCCCTCGCTTCCGATTGAATCGATTCCAATAAACTCCGCGTCATGCCTTTAAGCGATCTGGAACACTGTTCCGATTGGATGTGTCCTGACCGTCCTGTTCGTGGCTGAAGCCAGCATGGCCGCGCGCGAGAAGGGAGCATGAAAGCGAAAGCATTCAAAGCAAGCGCCGCGATAGCCGGTGCCGTCGCTGCCGGCGCGTATCTATTGCCGACAATGTTGGGCGGCGAAGCCATGGCGGCCCAGCAGGCCTATTCGTGCATGGCCGCAGCGATTCGCGCCCATAGGCGCTATATGGGCCGCATCTATCATATTTTTTATGGACAATACGAATTTTTGATTGAGGGTTTCATTGCTCGCAAATGACGGCCGTCGAGGCCTCGCCCCAGAAACGAGATGGCCGGGACGAAGCCCGGCCATGACGTCTTGAATGATGAGTCTTCGAAGCCCGTTCAGTCCTGCGGCTCCACCTTCACCAGCGAGTGATTGTGGTTGCCGCCGACCCAGAACGTCACAGGACTCGTCGAATTGTCGAGCGCCACCGTGCGCATATTGGTGTCGCCCGGCATCAGATATTCGACACTGGTCCCGGTCTTCGGGTCGAGCCGCACCACGCGGTCGGTGCTCATAGTCGAAGCCCAGAGCTCGCCGTTGTTGTCGAACTGCGCGCGGTACGGGAACGTGTACGGCGGCAGACTGTATTCGGCGAACTGCTCGGTCTTGGGATCGAACACCGCGACCTTGTTGGAGCGATATTCGGCGATGGTGATGCGATCCTGGTCGTCGATCTCCAGCCGCCGCATCCGCGAATGCAGCGTCGGCGGCGTGTACCAGGTCACCTGTAGGGTCTTGGCGTCGATCTTGCCGAGATGGCCGTCGTTGAATTCCGCCATCCACAGATTGTTATGGGAGTCCGAAATCACTTGGTAGATGCCGTAAGGACGGCCGGGCGGCAGCCCGTCGGTCGGGTGGAATTTCTCCCAATTGCCGCTGGCGAGATCGAGCCGGAAGATGTCCTGCGTGCCGACGCTCTTGGTCCACACTTTGCCGTCGACGTCGTGGCGCAGGCCGACGAAGTTCAATTGCACGCGTACGTCGTTGAATTCCGGCGCCAGCGGGTAATAGGCGACCTCGCCGGTCTTCGGATCGAGATTGCCGAGCGAGCCCTGGTACATGGTGTCGAACCAGTACTTGCCGGCCTTGTCGGGCTCGAGTGAGAGCAAGCCGACCGGCGCGTCGGGCTTGAACTTCTTGATCGGATATTCGGTGAGCTTGAGCGTCTTCGGGTCGAATTTCGAGATGAACAATTCGCCGAAGTCGGTGTACCAGATATTGCCGTCGTTGCCGACCTGCACGTCGTGCGGCTCGGTCGTCTGCCGTCCCATACTGTATTCGGTGACGATCGCGCGCGTTGAACGGCCGGTCGGGCGCGGCAGCGTTTTCAGCTCATAGGTCCATTTGTCCGCCGCGCTCAGATTGATGCTGGCGAGATATTCGGCGGCCTGGCGATATTGCTCCGGGCTGCCGGCGCGCGAGCGGTCGAGCATCGGCTGCGGCTTCACCGGCTGGCTCACCGCGCCATAGCCCATCATGCGCGACGCCACCTGCATCCACTCGTCGACATTGTGCGTCGAGCGTGCGATGCGTTCCATCGTGTGGCAGCTGACACAGTTGAGCAAGAACGCCTTCTGCTCCTCGGTGCCCGGGAAGCTCATCATCCATTCGGCATTGGTGAGCTGGCCGGCGAGGTTCTTGGTCTTGTCGAGCTTGAGATCGACAGTGGTCGTCTTTTCAGCGGCGACGTCGCCCGATGCCGGTGCGGCGAGGTCATAGCCGACGGCGCGGATGGCGAGCGTGTAGTGACCGGGCTCGAGCCGGTTCTCCGGGAAGACGTAGTGTCCTTTGGCGTCGCTAGTCACGCTGACCGAAACGATGGATCCGTCCTTGTGCGCAGTGACGACGACGCCTTCCATCGGGCCTTCGGCCTGCGATGAGACTTGTCCGGCAATGGCTGCGGATGCCTGATCGTCTGCGCGCACCGAAGATGTGCCTTGAACCAGCACAACCGCCATCGCGGTCATGCTCAGCATGACGACTGATTTCATTGCTCGCTCCCTAACGTCATTCCCTCTGCGTTCTTTTTCCTGTGCAGAGTCCCGCCAGTTTGCGCCCGCCACCCAGGCTTGCACAAGGCTCATCGAGGCGGGGCGGGGATGCGCCGGGCGATGGTCAGACCGTCAAATCGGGTGCCGCAGCGCAGCATCGAGGAGGAGGCCGGCAAACAGGATCAGGCCCGCGTCGCGATCCGACTTGAATACCGCCAGGCAATTGTCGGGATTGGAAATATCGAGGCGGGCGATCTGCCAGCCGAGATGGGCGGCGAAGGCCAAAAGGCCGAGCGCGAAGACAAAGCCGGCATGCGCGCCATAGCCCGCGGCGCCGATCAGGATCACGGCGAGGCTGTAGAACAAAGCGAGCATCGGCTTGGTGCGCTCGCCGAACAGCAAGGCGGTCGATTTGATGCCGATTAGCGCATCGTCGTCGCGATCCTGATGCGCATAGATCGTGTCATAGCCGATTACCCAGGAAATCGACCCGGCGTAAAGCAAAAGCGCCGGCCAATCGAGCCGGCCGAACGCGCCCGCCCAGCCCATTAGCGCGCCCCAGGAGAACGCGAGTCCGAGCACGATCTGCGGCCAGTAGGTGATCCGTTTCATAAACGGATAAACCAGGACGATCGCGAGCGAGGTAATGCCGAGCCCGATGGTGAAGCTGTTGAAGCTGATTAGCACCGCAAAGCCGACCAGCGCTTGCAGGACCAGAAACAGCGCGGCTTGCGCGACGCTCACTTGGCCCGACGGAATCGGCCGCGACCGCGTCCGCTCGACGCTGCCGTCGAGATCGCGATCGACGATGTCGTTCCAAGTGCAGCCAGCGCCGCGCATGGCGAATGCGCCGATGAAGAACAGCGCGATGTGCCACGGACTCGGTCCTCTGGCATGCGCGGCGACCGCGGCGAGCGCGGACGACCACCAGCACGGCAGGAGCAGGAGCCAGGAACCGATCGGCCGGTCGAGCCGCGCCAGCCGCAGATAGGGGCGCATCCAGCCCGGCGCGATCGTGTCAACCCAGTTGCCGGTTGCATCCGCAACCGAGCCTGCCGCAGGGGAGGTGTTTGTCCGCGTCGTTGCCGCAGGCCTCATCGCGCCAGCGGATTGCCGGTCAAGGTGTCGAAAGTACCGTGGCCGGTCTTGGTATTCGTCGCCGAATCGACCGACGGCGTCTTGATGGCGTCACTGAGCGAGGGCGGCTTGGCTTGCGGCGCGGCGTCGGCGCTGCAGGCCATGGTTTTGAATTTCAGCGACTTTTCGTGATTGGTTTTGGAAATCGTGATGGCCTGGTCGGGCACCCCGCACCACACCTTATTTTCTTCCAGGAATTTGATGACGCTTGCTTCGGCGGCGACGAAAGTACCCATCAGGGCGCAGACCTGTTTGCGGTCGACCTTGGCATTGATGGCGGCTTGCACCACGGCCGCTCTTTTCTTCGCGGTCTCGCTCAGTGCAGGAAATAGCGCGCATTGCGACGCGTCCTGCGCTAAGGCCGGCGGCGTCCACGCCAGCATCCCCGCGTTCAGGGCAAATAGCGCCATTGCGATGGCAAGGCTGCGCTTCATGATAAGCCCTCTCCAAGAACCAGCCATAAGAACCCGTACGTGCCGGGTCTCTAACCTGTTTTAGGTTGCCGTGGTGCCGGGTCCAAGACATCGCCCCACAAGACCTCGCCCCACAAGACTCTGTCCCGGTGACATTGCCTCATATTTGGTCAGCATTAAAGGCTCGTTGAATTCGGCGAGATGGCGGCAAAGCTGCCGCAAAGCACAGGGTGCGACGTTGGCGCTCGCGGTTTGGGGGAAAGTCAGCTGCGGCGGGGCCCGATTCGACTTTCCCGGATCATGCTCTAAGGGGTTAACGGAAGGCCGAAGCGGCCGGAAACCCGTATTCACCCCGATTCGGCGACACCGACCTCTGGCTAAGACCATCTCTGGCTAAAACCATGTCCGGCTATGATTTCAAAAGCCCGCGCCTTTATGTGAATGCCCCGCTCGCGCCAGGGGCGAGCCTCGCACTCGACCGCGCCCAAGCGCATTACCTCACTCATGTGCTTCGGCTCAAGGCCGGCCAGCCGGTCCTGGTCTTCAACGGCCACGACGGTGAATGGAGCGCAAGCCTCGCGGACGGCGGTAAGCGCGCCGCCACGCTCGCCGTCACCGCCCGGACGCGCCCGCAGACCAAGGCGTTGGACCTGCATTACCTGTTCGCCCCGCTCAAATCGGGCCGCCTCGATTACATGGTGCAGAAGGCCGTCGAAATGGGGGTCTCCCGGTTGCGGCCGATCCTCACCCGGCACGGCCAGGTGGCGCGAGTCAATCTCGAGCGCATGCGCGCCAACGCCGTCGAAGCGGCCGAGCAGTGCGGCATTCTTTCGCTTCCCGAGATCGAGGCGCCAGTCGCGCTGGCGCAGTACATGGCCCAACGCGACCCGGCGCGGTGGCTCGTGTTCTGCGATGAAGACGCTGAGACCGCCAATCCCGTGGCGGCGTTGCAGACTGTGCCGCCGCGGGCGCTGCTCGCGGTGCTCGTCGGCCCCGAAGGCGGGTTCGCCGCGGACGAGCGTGCGGCGCTGCTCGATCTGCCCAATGTGGCGCGGCTATCGCTCGGCCCGCGCATTCTGCGCGCCGATACGGCAGCGGTCGCGGCGCTTGCCGTCGTGCAGGCGGTGCTTGGCGATTGGCGCTAGAGCATGATCCCGAAAAGGGAATACCGGTTTCCCGCCTTCGCGAAGCCCACTCCGGCGGGCGAAGGAAGGTCAGAAAAGATCATGCTCCAATGACGATCCACACGTCAGTGGATCATGTACGGCCTGTCGATGCAGACGAAGCTGACATAGTCGCCGTATTTGCGATGCACGCTCGTCACGTGTGAGAGTCGGCCCCAGCGGGCGCAATAATCCGAGGCGATTTGCTCATAGGCCTGTTCGACATCGGGCGTGTAGGGGAAGATGCCGCCGGTGTCGTTGCCGGTGATCCCGAGGCCGGGTCCGGCAAATCGGCCGCCGCTGGAAAAAGCCATTTGGCCGGCGGCCAATATGATGCTCCCGGTGGCCAGGACGACACCGAGCGCGATCAAGACTTTCCGAACCATGGCAACGAGCCTCCCGCCCTACAGGACTGGGGAGAGCTTAGAGCATGAGCAGCTGCGGCGGAACCCGGTCCGTGGAAAGCCCCGCCAAGGAGCTCCATTATTGGCCGTCGCGTAGCGAAAACGTCACAGCATGGAATAGGCGCTGGCCACCATGCCTACCGGCCGTTTATCCACGACATTGAGCAGCATAACCCGGCCGAAACTGGTATTGCGGCCGATACGCACGACGCGGGCGTCGGCGATGATGTCGAAATTCACCGGCCGCAGAAAGTGGGTGGTCTGGTCGATCGTGCTCATCGGCCGGTAGCCGTTCCAGGCCGCCGAGCAGGCGATCACCATGGCGGTATCGGCGAGCGCCATCAGCGCTTGGCTGCACACCACGTCGCCGTCGCAACAGGCCTTTTTGGAAAACGGCAGCCGCACGATGGCGCCGGGCTGCCAATCGGGCTGGGCGCTTGCGGGTCGCGTCGATTCCACGCTTTCCACCAGCAGCGCCAGATCCTGCACCCAGGGCGCAAACACCTCCGTCATCAGGCGTCCCGCGGCCAAAAGCCCGAACGCCGGCTGCGCTGTTTGAAGCTGGTGCACCTCACCCATCGCGATCTCCCCCAATGGTCGACATATTTCGACGATCGACGTGTCTGCACGCCGGATCCTTAAAACGCATACGGTGAACATGACGGAGGACGCCGCGACAGCGCGTCATTTCTCTGTGACACAACGCTGACATCACGAATCAAACGCGACGGACAGGAGAGTGGTACCACACCGCAAAAAACCCGCGCGCGTTTTTGTGGTCGGATACCGGGCGCCAAACGGCCCGGCCGGACCACGCGCGACCCGGAAGCCACAGTTCGACGATATGGCTGGGTTGCCCTTGACCGGCGGCGGCGGGCGCGGCACGGTTATTTGGGGTACGTCAAAGAGGGGCCAAAAGGGCCATGTCCAAGCCTTTGCCGAAGACGGCTTCTTTGTCGAAGACGGCTTTGTCCAAGCCTTTGTCGAAATTGGCTTTGTCGAAGATGGCTTTGTCGAGCTTGGGGTCCAGCGGGATGGCGTGGACCGCGCTGAGCCTTACGCTTGCGCTCAGCTTTATGGCGGCCTCGCAGGCGCGCGCGGCGGGCTGGTGGGAAAAGACGTTCTGGATGTCGGGGCCGCGCTACGAGCGTGTCATGCCTGCTTGCGATTATCCGGCGGCGCTCGATCGCATCTTCGCGCAGTTCCGTACCAAGGAATTCGGCTTCTGGAATTCGGAACTGCGAATCGTCGGCGTCGAAGACATCAAGGAAACTGCTGTGATGCCGTGGGCGGCGCAGTCCATTCCGCGGCGCTTTTGCAGCGGCACCGCCGTGATCAACGATGGCGCCAAGCACCCGATGTATTACTCGATCGCCGAAGATACCGGCATGATCGGCATGGATTGGGGCGTCAATTTCTGTGTCGTCGGGCTCGACCGCGACTGGGCCTACAATCCGCGGTGCCGCGCGGCGAAGCCGTAATCGAATTATTGCAGCAGTTTATTGTCCAAGCGCCTGCAGCACACAGTCGCGCAGCCGGTTGGGATCGCGCGCACCGCGCTGCGCGTATTCGATCACGGCCTTGGCGACCATCGTTTTGGCGACCATCGTCTTGGTATCGTCGCCGGTCTCGGCAAGATCGCTGTCGCTCAAGCCGAGCGTTTGGCAGACCTCCGCATAGGTGCGCGTCATGGTCGAGATCGCTTCCGGCTCGAACGCTTTGTTCTTGAACAGGCGGTAAACGGCCATGCCATGCCTTTCCGCAGCTGATGGGATCAAAAGGGCGACGCAACGCGAAACGTGATGCCACGCCAGTCGCCAAACTATATGCGACGCCGCCCGCATTTCCAGCCGCGCGGCAGTCAAATTCCGGCTATCCTTCATGAAACCCTGAGGCGGCAACATTGTCGCCGCTTTTCGGTTCCGTGTTCGTCATTCGTTCGAGTCGATGCGAAAAGTTCCATCGGCCCCGGTGCGGGGAAAATCATGCTCAATTTGATCCGACATGCTGGTTGCCGTGCGGGGCGTAGCGCGCTGGTCGTCGGCGCGCTCACTGTCTTCTTTTCCTTGCCGGCGCTGGCGCAGAGTCCGGATCAAAACCAGCCAGGCCAGTTCGATTTTTATGTGCTCTCGCTATCGTGGTCGCCGTCATTCTGCGCCGCGGCGGCAGACAGCAATCGTTACTCCGGACCGCAATGCGGCGCGCGGCCTTTTTCCTTCGTCGTGCACGGGCTGTGGCCGCAATATGAGCGAGGCTTTCCGGAATATTGCCAGGATCCGTCGCCGCGGCTCTATCATGGCATCGTCTCGTCCATGCTCGACCTGATGCCGGCGCCGCGTCTCATCTATAATGAGTGGGACAAGCACGGCACCTGTTCCGGTCTCTCGGCGAAATCCTATTTCGACACTATTCGCAAGGCGCGCGGCGCGGTGAACATTCCGCCCGCATACAGCGATCTGAAAGAGCCGCTCACCGTCACGCCCGGTGCGGTCGAGGATGCCTTCATCAAGGCCAATCCCGGATTGACGCCAAACGGCATCGCGGTCGAATGCTCTCGGAACCGGATGAGCGAAGTGCGGCTGTGCTTGTCCAAGGATCTGAAATTCCGCGATTGCCCCGACGTCGCCAAGCGCTCTTGCCGCCGCGATCAATTGATCATGCCGCCGGTGCGCGGCGGCTGAATCTTCGCCGGATGAACTATCAGCACGCATTTCATGCCGGCAATTTCGCCGATATGCACAAGCATGTCGTGCTAAGCCGCATCCTCGACTATTTGCGGCAGAAGCCGTCGGCCTTTCGCGTCATCGACACGCATGCCGGTTCCGGCCGTTATGATTTGTTTGGACCGGAGGCCGACCGCGCGCAGGAATGGCGCGACGGTATCGGGCGGGTCTTCGGCGCTATACGTACAAATACGTATGAACAAAAAGTCGTACAGAAGGACGCCTCGCAAGCGCTGCTCGCGCCTTACCTCGACCTCATTGCGAAGCTCAATCCCGGCGGCGATCTGCGCTTCTATCCCGGTTCGCCGTTGATTGCGCTCGCGCTGATGCGCCGGCAGGATCGGCTGATCGCCTGCGAGCTTGAACCGCGCGCGGCGGCGCTGCTCCAAGCTGTGCTCAAAAGCGAGGCGCGCGCCAAAGTGCTCGCGCTCGACGGCTGGATGGCGCTCAACGCCAATGTGCCGCCCAAGGAGCGCCGTGGCGTGGTGATCGTCGATCCACCCTATGAAGAAAAGGCTGATTTCACGCGGCTTTCCGCAGTTTTTGCCGAGGCCTACCGCAAATGGCCGACCGGCATTTATGTCCTGTGGTACCCCATAAAGGAGCGCGATGCGCCCGACGCTCTGGCGCGGCGGCTGCGCAAGCTCGCAATACCAAAAATATTGCGCTGCGAAATGATGCTAGGCGCACCGCGCACGGATGCCGGTCTCGTCGGTTCGGGGCTCATTGTGGTCAATCCGCCCCATGTTTTGGAGCGCGAGATGCGCAGCGTTCTTCCCGCGCTTGCGAATTTGTTGCTCCCGGGTGCAGCGCACCGGTTGGACTGGCTGGCGCAAGACGGGTCCTAGACCGAGCGGCGCCGGTCGCGGATAATATTGGATCCGTTTCTTAAGTTGCGACTGAAGTTGCACATCGCTTTGATCGTTCCCACTTTTCCACGCCACCAAATTAGTTTACTTGTTCCATTGCTGAGCTGAGACGTTCCGCCTCCTGTGGGGGCCGGCGGAGTGACTGGAGCCATCTGGGCTCAAAAACTCTTCACCCGTGTGGAATGTTTGGCTGGCCGCCGCGCCGTGGGGGTGGCGGTGAACGAACCACTGGGGAGTGAGTCAATGGCAATGACCGGTACGGTCAAATTTTTCAACGGGGAACGCGGCTACGGCTTCATCAAGCCTGACGACGGGGGCCGCGATGTGTTCGTCCACATTACCGCCGTTGAACGTGCGGGGCTGAAATCGCTTGTTGAGGGGCAGCGCATCAGCTTCGACGTGGAACCCGATAAAAAAGGTAAGGGTCCAAAGGCCGTAAATCTCGTCGTCACCGGCTGACGCGACGCGACTGCGACGAGCCGTGGCGTCTGCAAGGACGCCGCAAAATGGAAGGAGCGGGCGGGAACGCCGTGAGCCGCGGTGTTTTTGTTTGTTCCTAAATTGGCTGCGCTATTGTCGTGCCGGGATTTCTCTGGCAAGAGCCTGCGATCCAACAACCCGGATTCAAAATCCTTGAATCCGGAAATTCCAAATACAGGTGCCTCCATGATGATCCTGCGTTCATCGCCGCCCTCGCCATTCGGGCGCAAGGTGCGGATCGCTGCGTCGCTGCTCGGCCTCGAGGACGAAGTGAAAATCGAAGCGGCCGATCCGACCGACGCCAGTGACAGCGTCCGTCAGCAAAATCCGCTCGGCAAAATTCCGGTGCTGATCGCCGAAGACGGCGTCGCCTATTACGATTCCCGTGTGATCCTCGATTATCTCGACGACCGCGCCGGCGGCGGCAAGATCGTGCCGCGCGACACCAAGGCGCGGCTCGCGGCGCTGCGCCTGCAGGCTTTATGCGACGGCATCCTCGACGCGTCGATTTTGACGGTCTACGAGGCGCGCTGGCGTCCGGCCGAGCATCACGTCGAGAAATGGGTTGAGCATCAGATCGGCAAGGTCGCGCGCGGCCTCAAGGCGCTCGAGGCCGCGCCGCCCGAGCTCGATGCCGGCATGCTGCCGAATGTCGGACAGATTTCGCTTGCCTGCGCGCTCGGCTATCGCGATCTGCGTTTCGACGGCAAGTGGCGCGCCGATCATCCCCGCCTCGTCGCCTGGCTCGACAAATTCTCGGCGCGCGTTCCGGCCTATGCCGCGACCAAGGTGACGGCGTAATATTCGCCGATCGTCGCCTTCAACTCGCAGCCGGTGCGCCAGCGCCGGTCGAGTTTTCACATTTGAGCATGATCTTTTCCGAAAACCGGTTTCCACTTTTCGGGATCATGCTCTAGGTGTTGCCCGTCATGCCTCTGTTCACGCTCGACGAACTCGAGACCGCCACAGCAACCGTTCGCGCCTTCGTGCCGGCGACCCCGGCGCATGCCTGGCCGCTCCTTGCCGCGGCGGCCGGCGCCGAGGTTATCGTCAAGCACGAGAACCACACGCCGACCGGTTCGTTCAAGGCGCGGGGCGGTTTGGTCTATGTCGATGCGCTGGTGCGTGGCGGCGCAAAGGCCAAGAGTCTGATCACCGGCCTGGTCACCGCGACGCGCGGCAATCACGGCCAATCGATCGCCGCCGCCGCGACCAGGAACGGCATCCCGGTTGCGATCGTAGTGCCCGAGGGCAATTCGCCGGAGAAGAACGCCGCGATGGCGGCATTCGGCGGCGAGATCATCACCGCCGGCAAGGATTTCGACGAGAGCCGCGCCGTCGCTGCCGCGATCCAGCACGGGCGCGGCTATCATTTCGTCCCCTCGTTTCACCGCGATCTCGTCACCGGCGTCGCCACCTATGCCCATGAATTGTTTGCGACACAGCCCAATCTCGACGCGGTCTACGTTCCGATCGGCATGGGTTCGGGAATTTGCGGCCTGATCACGGTGCGCGATCTCTTCGGCCTCAAGACCGAAATCATCGGCGTGGTCGCCGACAATGCGCCGGCCTTCGCTTTGTCGTTCGAGGCCGGGCACCCGGTGACGACGAACGCGGCGGCGACTTTCGCCGACGGCGTGGCAACCCGCGATCCGCCGCGGCAAGCCCTCGAAATCATCTGCAAAGGCGCCAGCCGCGTCGTACGCGTGCGCGAGGACGAGATCGCGCAAGCGATCCGTCTCTATTACAGGGCAACGCACAATCTCGCCGAGGGCGCGGGCGCGGCGCCGCTTGCGGCGCTGCTGAAAGAAAAGGACCGCTACGCCGGCAAACGCGTGGGACTTATTCTTACCGGCGGCAATATCGACATGCCGGTGCTGGAGAAGATCTTGCGCGGCGAGACGCCCGCCGTCTGAAGACGGCGCAAATAAAAACCCCGGGGCGGCGAGGCCCCGGGGCGTTTGACGCCGATAAAATCCGACTAGGATCAGAACTTGTAATTCACGCCGGCGCGCAGGATGTTGGTCTTGAAAGAAACGTTGTCCGTCACCAAGCCCGCGCCGCAGTTCAGTCCGCAGTTGAACTTGCCGAGATCGACATAGAGATATTCGACCTTGGCAGTCCAATTCTGGGTGATCGCCGCTTCAAGGCCGGCGCCGAGCGTCCAGCCGGCATTGGTCGAGCTCGCCGTGGCAAAGCCCGGCGTCGAAGCGCGGACGTCGCCGAACGCTGCGCCGCCGGTGATGAAGGGCATGAAACGGTCGGCGGCATAGCCGATCCGGCCGCGCACCGTCGACAGCCATGTGTCGCTCGTCTTGCAGCCGGCCGGGCACAGATTGTTGGTCGTGCCGTTGATGTCGGCCCAATCGATGTCGCCTTCGACGCCGAACACCGCCTGGCCCCATTGATAATTGTAACCGATGGTGCCGCCGACGAGGCCGCCGGAAATGTTGTGGCTGCCGGTCGAATCCCACGCCGAGCTGCCGAACGCGCCGCCGCCGTTCAAGCCGATGTAAAAGCCGGTCCAGTTATAGGGTAGGTAGGCCGGAGCTTTCGGGTAGTAGGGAGCCGGCGCCGGGCGCGGAAGATCGGCGGCTGCAGCCGAACCCGCCAGCGCTACCAGGCCGATCAACGCAAGGCACAAACGCTTCATTGTAGTCCTCCAAAAACGCAAACCGTAGTGTAGGTAGGCGCATAGTATTCAGAATAGATTTTTACGCTAGTGTAGAAAAGACACAGCTATCTTCTACGTCGTGTCTGTATTGTGGCGAAATTACACTTGGCGTCGCCACGGTTATTACTAATTATGTTTTTAAGGTCGGCAAAAATATGATGAATGAACTGTAAATGTATAGTTGTGGTCCTCGAACTTGACTGTGTGAAACCATTGCGCCGGCGCGATGGCGCGCGAATTTCCACCGCCGAAATCAAGTCTAGAAGTGATAATTGACGCCGAGCCGCAAGAGATTGGTGGCGAGGCCGTTGCTGGTGCCGGTTACCGAGAAGTTGCGATCGGCGTAGTCGAGATACAACCACTCCGCCTTCGCCGACCAGTGTGGCGTGAAGCCGACCTCGGCGCCGCCGCCGGCGACCCAGCCGAAGCTGGTATGGCTTTCCGACAGGTTTCCGGCGGTCTCCGCAGTCAGGCCGCCATAAGCGAGACCGGCGGTACCGTAGATGAGCACATTGTTGATCGCGATACCGGCGCGGCCGCGCAGCGTGCCAAACCACGGATTGGAGAATTGCCAAGGGGCAAAGGTGTCGTCGGCGCCGGAGAGATTGATGTCGGCCTCGGCACCGTAAACAAAATTGCCGTGCTGCCAGTTGAAGCCGACCTCGGCGCCACCGGCCACGCCCGTCGGGCGCGTCGGATTGTTGTCCACCGCGCCCCATTGATAGCCCAATGTCGCGCCGACATAGGGCCCGGCCCAGCTATAAGCGAGCGGCGCGGGTGCCGTGTAGTATTGATAGGCGGGAAGATCGGCCGCCCGGGCTGCGCCGGTGACGGTCGTAGCCGCGGCTGCGAGTAACAGGGCCGTGCCGAGAGCTGAGCTGCGAGCAGTCTTCTTCATGATGGTCTCCCCAACGGGAATCGGGCGGAAGGTGTGACGCGCGTTGGCGCAAGAAGCGCTTTGCGACGTCAAAGAAAGTCTGAAAGCCGTTGGTCCGGTCTGAAGAATTTATCGCGATGTTTAAGTTAAACAGTCCTGAATCCTTAAGTAGTTCCAAGTTGATATCGTTAAGAAACTGTATATTTGACAAAGCGCGGTGCTTCACGCGTGTTGCCGGGCGCCGCCGCGGATTTTTCGAAATATGAGTGGTCCGAAGCCCGAAATAGCGCCGCAGATCGCGCCCGAGATCGAGCCCGTCGAGGACGACGACGAGCAGTCGCTGCCGCCGCCGGACGACGACGCGGCCACGCTTGGCTGCGAGGAGGGGCAGGGCTCGCTCGCGGCGGGCCGCGCCGCGATCGTACAGTCTGTCAAGCAAGCGCCGTCGCGGCCGGGCGTCTACCGCATGATCGATGCGCGCGGCGACGTACTCTATGTCGGCAAGGCAAAGAACATCAAGAAGCGTGTCGCCGCCTATGCGCGCCCGACCGGGCTCGATACCCGCATCGAGCGCATGGTCGCGGCGACCCGCACGCTCGAATTCGTCGTCACCCGCACCGAGACCGAGGCGCTGCTGCTCGAGGCGAATCTCATCAAACGGCTGCGGCCGCGCTTCAACGTCACGCTGCGCGACGACAAATCGTTTCCCTATATCGTGATCACGTCCAACCACTGGGCGCCGCAGATTCTCAAGCATCGCGGCGCGCGCACGCGGCCGGGACAATATTATGGGCCGTTCGCGTCGGTCTGGGCCGTCAACCGCACCGTCAATGCGCTGCAGCGCGCGTTCCTGCTGCGTTCGTGCAGCGATCCGTTCTTCGAGAGCCGCACCCGGCCGTGTCTGCTCTACCAGATCAAGCGCTGCTCGGCGCCGTGCACCAAGGAGATCGACTTTTCCGAATATGCGGCCTTGGTGCGCGAGGCGAACGCCTTTCTGTCCGGCCGCAGCAAAGCGGTGAAGGACGAGTTGGCGGAAGAAATGGAAAAGGCGTCGGGCGCGCTCGACTTCGAGCGGGCCGCGATCTATCGCGACCGCTTGGCGGCTCTGTCGGCGATCCAGTCGCATCAGGGCGTCAACCCGCGCGGCGTCGAGGAGGCCGACGTGTTCGCCATGCATCAGCAGGGCGGATTTACCTGCGTCGAAGTATTCTTCTTCCGCACCGGGCAGAACTGGGGCAACCGCGCTTATTTTCCCAAGGCCGACCGCGCGGTCGGGCCGGAAGAGGTTCTGTCGGCGTTTCTCGCCCAGTTCTATGACGACAAGCCGCCGCCGCGGCTGATCCTGATCTCGCACGAGATCGAGGACGGGGAACTGCTGGCGGAAGCGCTGTGCACCAAGAGCGGCCACAAGGTTGAGGTCTCGGTGCCGCAGCGCGGCGAGAAGAAGGATCTGGTCGAGCATGCGCTCGCCAATGCGCGCGAGGCTTTGGGCCGGAAGCTTGCCGAGACCAGCTCACAGCAAAAGCTGCTCCGGCAGCTCGCCGAGACTTTCACCCTGCCGCGGGTGCCGCGCCGCATCGAGGTCTATGACAACAGTCATATCCAAGGCTCGAATGCCGTCGGAGCAATGATCGTCGCCGGTGTCGAAGGCTTTCAGAAGAGTCAATACCGGAAATTCAACATCCGTTCGGCCTCGCTCACGCCAGGCGACGATTTCGCCATGATGCGCGAAGTGCTCGAGCGCCGTTTCAAACGGCTTCTCGCCGACGCGCCGCGTGCGGAGCGCGGTGACGAGCAGGGCAGGCACGAACTGGCCGATGACGGTTTGCCTTCGCCACCGCGAGAGGAAGATGAATTGATATCGCCCGAAGCTGAAGAACAAGATTCCTCGCCGTGGCCCGACCTCGTTCTGATCGACGGTGGGCAGGGCCAGCTCGCCGCCGCGCGCGAGGTACTCGCAGGCCTGGGCGTCGACATGCCGCTGGTCGCCATCGCCAAGGGACCAGATCGCGATGCGGGGCGGGAGACCTTCTTTCTTCCCGGCCGCGACTCATTCAAGCTGCCGCCACGCGACCCGGTTCTCTATTTCGTCGAGCGGCTGCGCGACGAGGCGCATCGCTTTGCCATCGGCTCGCACCGGGCGCGGCGTACGCGGGACCTGCGCGAGGCCGGTCTGCAAGAGATCGCCGGCATCGGACCGACGCGCAAGCGCGCGCTGTTGCATCACTTCGGCACGCTCAAAGCCATCGAGCGCGCCTCGGTCACCGACCTGATGCAGGTCGATGGCATTAGCGCCGAAACAGCGCGCCGAATTTACGAGTTTTTTCATGAGGGGGCGGCTTAGAGCATGATCCGGAAAAGTGGCGGCGGGTTTTCCGATAAAATCACATGTTCCGGCGAGATCGGCTTTCGAAGATGACTGTCGAATGATCGTGATGCGCACAACTTGGGCGTTAACATTGACGTGTGTAACGCTTCAATGCGCGGCTTTGCCCTGTCGGTTTCCGCTTACCGGCGCTATGGTGGCGCGATGAACTCGTCCACCACGACGACTGGGCCGGCGCCGGCCACGGGTCCGGTAACAGGGCGGGTGCGCGTCCATCCGCTGGCGCTGCCCAATATTCTCACCTACGGGCGCATTGTCGCGGTGCCGCTCGTGGTCGGGTTCCTGTTTTGGCAGAACATTCTGCATGGGCCGCTGTGGCTGCGCTGGGTCGCGCTCGGCATCTTTATCGCCGCCGGCGTGTCGGATTTCCTCGACGGCTATTTCGCCCGCATCTGGGAACAGCAGTCGTCGCTCGGCCGCATGCTCGATCCGATCGCCGACAAGCTTCTGGTCGCCTCCTGCCTGCTGATGCTCGGCGCCGAAAAAACCATTCACGGCTGGTCGCTCTGGGCGGCGGTGGTCATCCTGTGCCGCGAGATCCTGGTTTCGGGCCTGCGCGAATATCTCGCCGAACTCCGCGTCAGCGTGCCGGTGACGCGGCTCGCCAAATGGAAGACCACGCTGCAGCTCGTCGCTGTCGGCTTTCTCATCTGCGGCGAGGCCGGCGACGCCATCGTGCCGGCGGTGACGCAGATCGGCATCGTGCTGTTGTGGCTGTCGGCGCTGCTGACGCTCTATACCGGCTGGGATTATCTCTATGCCGGCCTGCATCATCTCTATCAGGAGGATGCGTGAAGGTTCGCTACTTCGCTTGGGTGCGTGAACGGGTCGGCCTGGCGGAAGAAGATATCGAGCCACCCTCAGGCATAGCGACGGTCGCCGATTTCGTTGCGTGGCTGACCGAAAGAGGCGAGGGCTACGCCTACGCCTTCGAGAACCCCAAAGTGATCCGCGCCGCCATCGACAAGACGCATGTGCGCGGCGATGCGAGGATCGCGGGCGCCAGCGAGATCGCATTTTTTCCGCCCATGACGGGTGGGTAATTGGCGGCTGAAGTTTTCGGATATGAACACGACCATCCGTTTGCAGCGTGAAGTCTTCGACGTCGCCGCCGAGGCGAAGCAGCTCACGCATGGGCGCACCGATATCGGCGCCGTGGTGACGTTTACCGGCATCTGCCGCGCCGACGAGAACGGCGAAAAAATCGCCGCGCTGACGCTCGAACATTACCCCAACATGGCGGAAGCCGAGATCGCGCGCCATGTCGAAGAGGCCCGCGTGCGCTGGCCGCTGCTCGGTGTCACCGTGATCCACCGCTTCGGGCGGATCGCGCCGGGCGAGGACATCGTCATGGTGGCGACCGCGTCGAGCCACCGCCAGGCGGCGTTCGCCGCGGCGGAATTTCTCATGGATTATCTGAAAACCCGCGCGCCGTTCTGGAAGCAGGTCGAGAAGGCGAGCGGCAAGACCTTGGTCAAGACCTGGGTCGAGCCCAAGACCAGCGACGATTCCGCGGCCGAGCGCTGGTCACCGGCGCCGCGGCGAGAAACGGCGAAATAATATTAGCTCTCGCTCTGAGCCGAAGACTTGAATCGCGCCACCATGAAGTCGACGAAGGCGCGCACATTGGGCGTCAGGTGCCGCGTCTGCGGATAAACCAGCGAGATCGGGTCGATCTTCGGATAAAATTTCTCCAGAATCGGCACCAGACGGCCGTGTGCGAACGCGGTGTCCAGATAATAAGTGTGCAATTGCGCAATGCCGCAACCGTCTACGGCGGCTTCGCACAGCGCGGCGCCGTCGCTGAAGCTCATCGATCCGTTCGGTGTGACCGTCACTTCGTCGCCATCGACCGTGAAGCGCCAATCCCGGATCTGCCGCGTGTCGCGCGCGGCAAAGGCGAGGCAATTGTGCTTGCTCAGATCGTCGGGCGTTTTCGGCCGGCCGTATTTGGCGAAATAGCTCGGCGCACCGGCGACATTGAATTGGGTTGTCGTCAGCCGCCGCGCGATCAGGCTTGAATCCTGCATGGCGCCGAAACGGATGCAGACATCGACGCCTTCCTCGATGAGATCGATATAGCGGTCGGTGAACGTGATGCGCAGCCGCACGTCGGGATATTCGTCCTGGAATGGACGCAACAGCGGCACGAGCTTGAGCCGGCCGAACGCCACCGGCACGTCGATGCGCAGCGTGCCCGACGGCTTAATCTGCGCGCGCTTAAGCACGAGCTCGGCCTCGTCGATCGCCGCCAGCGCCTGGCGGCAGCGCTCGAAGAATGCCGCGCCGTCTTCGGTCAAACTGACGCGGCGCGTGGTGCGGACGAGGAGAGGGGTGCCGACCTGATCTTCGAGCCGCTTGATGGCGTTGCTGACGCCCGATTGGGTGATGCCGAGATCGGTGGCAGCGCGCACAAAGCTACGCTTTTCCGCCACTTTCACGAAGATCGCCAGGGTCCGCAGGTCGGGCACAGGTCCACCATATATCACCAATAGTGATAGATGAGATTACGGCAAGCCTGATTATTCGGCTACGCCCGAAGCATAAATTGATCCCAACGCGCCATACTGGCGCTCACAGATAAAGGAGCAGGACATGATTTCTGCACGCACAATGACTTCGGTGCCCGCCGTGAGCGGCAGCGGTCGTTCCGATGCCAACCATGAATTGTTGATCGCCGGCGCGCTGTTTGCGGCGCTGGTCATTGTCGGCACGGCGTTCTTCTTCGCCGTGGCGCCGGGAATCGCCAATCTCGGCTCGCTTTACGACACCACCACTTGATCGGAAATCGGGTCGCTTCGGATGCGGCGACGATCCAGGTCGCATCCCCATGCAATCAAATATGCAAGGAGACAGATATGAGCGCTCTGCATTGGACACATCACGGCGTTCGGCCGCGGAAAGGGGACAATATTCTCGGCTTACTGGCTTTGATCGGCGAGTGGCTGCGTCGCATTGAGAGCCGGCGCGAGCTCGCCAGCCTGTGCGATAGGGCCCTGCGCGACGCCGGGATCACGCGCGTTGACGCGATCAACGAAGCGAGCAAGCCATTCTGGCGCGCTTGAGCCGTCACGAGATGAAGGCAATCCAACGGGCCATCACCCGTCGGGTTGCTTTGTGCCGTCATTAGTGTGAGAACTTAAGCCGCCGCGGCCTTGCCCTTCGGCTGCACTTCCGCAGTGTAGTCGTCCATCAGCTGCTGCGTGATGCGGCTGGGCGTGAACTTCCAGTCGGCGATCTCGGCGACGGCGGTCACTTCGGCGGCCGATCCGGTGATGAAGCATTCGGAGAAGCCCGAAAGCTCTTCCGGCATGATGCGGCGCTCGATCACCTCGATATTGCGCCTGCGCGCGAGCTCCAATGCGGTTGCGCGGGTGATGCCCGACAGGAAGCAATCGGCAATCGGGGTGTGGATCTTGCCGTCCTTGATAAAGAAGATATTCGCCCCGGTGCATTCGGCGACGCGGCCCTGCCAGTCGAGCATCATGGCGTCGGCATAGCCGCGCTGTTCGGCGCGGTGTTTTGAGATCGTGCAGATCATGTAGAGGCCGGCCGCCTTGGCCAGGCAGGGCGCCGTCTTCGGATTGGGCCGCCGATATTCGGCGAGGTCGAGCCTGATGCCCTTCAAACGCTGCGCCGGATCGAAATAGCTCGGCCATTCCCAACTGGCGATGGCGAGGTGGATCTTGTTGTTCTGCGCCGAGACGCCGAGCGCTTCGGAGCCGCGCCATGCGATCGGCCGCACATAGGCGTTTTTCTGGTTGTTCTTTTCCAGAACCAGCCGCTTGGCGGCGTCGATCTCGGCGACGCTATAAGGAATGTCGAAATCGAGGATCTTTGCCGAATTCTTCAGCCGCTCCGAATGCTTGGTGCTGTGAAAAATGGCGCCGCCATAGGCGCGCTCGCCTTCGAACACGGCGCTTGCATAATGCAGGCCGTGGGTGAGCACGCTGATCTTGCAGTCCGCCGTCGCAATGAGCTTGCCGTCGAACCAGATCAGGTCGGAGCGTTCGTCAAACGGCACTGCCATGATCTAGCGCTCCTCGCGGAGCCTCCCTTGATAGCCCGATCCGCTCACGATACCGCCGGTAACGATGATTCCGCCGGCGATGCGCGGATAGGCCGTAGACTTTTGCGTCGGGAGCGGACTCCCGTTATGGTCTGGCCCACTCCTATAAGACGCGCCATCAGAGCGTGCGACGGCGCTCTGCGTAACGTCCGGGGCGGCCCGGTTGCGAAACGATATCGTGCTCGGAGGTTAACAACCAATCCGAAATATGTCAATATAACTGACCTAAATGGCCGATATCACCATCGTGAGCACATCTCATTCCGCCGCAGCGGCGCGTGAACCCACGCAGGATGCGGCCGAGCCCTATTTCGATCTCATCGAGCTGCTGTTCTTCGCTTACCGCGACTTCGTCGGCGATCCCGATGAGGTTTTGGCAAAGCTCGGCTTCGGCCGGGCGCACCATCGCGTCCTGCATTTCGTCAACCGCAACCCGGGCATGAAAGTCGCCGAACTGCTCGACGTCTTGAAGATTACCAAGCAGTCGCTCGGCCGCGTGCTCAAGCAACTGATCGACGAAGGCTATGTCGTGCAGAAGGCCGGCGCCAATGATCGCCGCCAGCGGCTGCTCTATGCGACGCCTGCCGGCGAGGCGCTGGCGACGAAGCTCGTCGGCTTGCAAACCGAGCGCATCGCGCGTGTGCTCGCCGAGCTTGGCCCCGATGCGCGCGAGGCGGCGCGGCGCTTTCTTGCCGGCATGATCGACGCCCAAGATCGCGACCGCGTCTTGCGGCTGATCGCGCATGCTGACCGCGTCGGCGCGCGCAGCAAAGACGACGCGTCATGAACTCGACGGATGTAAAGCCCGCCGAACAGCCGGCGCAAAACCCGGCCGACGACGCGCCGCACCTTCTCGTCGTCGACGACGACCGGCGCATTCGCGCGCTGCTGTCGCGCTTCCTGCTCGGCGAGGGCTATCGCGTCTCGACCGCGGAGACGGCGGCCGATGCGCGGGCAAAACTCGCCGGCTTGAAATTCGATCTGCTTATTCTCGATGTCATGATGCCGGGCGAGAGCGGATTTCGATTTCGCGCGCACCATCCGCGCCACCTCCACGGTGCCGATCCTGATGCTGACTGCGCGCGACGAGAAAGAGAACCGGATCAAGGGGCTGGAAATCGGCGCCGACGACTATTTGTCGAAGCCGTTCGAGCCGCGCGAGCTGGCGCTGCGCGTCGCCAATATTCTCAAGCGCGCGCGGCCGCCGAGCGCGGTGCCGGTCGAATCGGTGCGGTTCGGGCCGTTTGTCTATCATCTGCTGCGCGGCGAATTGCGCAAGGGCGAAGAGATCATTCGGCTCACCGATCGCGAGCGCGACATGCTGCGGGTTCTGACCACGAGCGTCGGCGAGACGGTGCCGCGCCAGGCGCTCGCCGGGACCGGGGAGGCGGTGAGCGAGCGCACCGTCGATGTGCAGGTCAACCGGCTGCGCCGCAAGATCGAACGCGATCCGTCCAATCCGCTGATCGTGCAAACCGTGCGCGGCATCGGCTACCGGCTGGTCGCGACGGCTTAAGCGACAGCATGGCAAGCTAGATTGGCAAGCTAGAATGGCAAGCTTGGACGATGGCATAGGACGTTTGCGCAACGCCGCCGGCCAATTGGCCGATGCGGCGAATGCCGTGGCCGGCGTCGTCGCCGCGGCGACGCGTCCGATCGTCGGCCCAATTGTGGGACCCTGGGACCGTCTGGGCCGCCTCGTCAAATCGGTCATGCCGAAGGGGCTCTATGCCCGCTCGCTTCTGATCATCATCGTGCCGATGGTGGTGCTGCAATCGGTGGTCGCCTTTTTGTTTATGGAGCGGCACTGGAATTCTGGTGACCACCTATCTGTCGTCGGCGGTGACGCAGGAAATCGGGACCCTGATCGACGTCTATAAGACCTATCCGCAGGATCCCGACCACGCGCAGCTGCGCCGCATCGCGCAGGACCGTCTCGGCCTCGTCGTCGACTTCCTGCCCGGCGCCCAACTGCCGCCGCCCGGACCGAAGCCGTTCTTCTCGCAGCTCGACGAGGCGCTGTCGGAGGAGATCGGCAAGCAGATTGGCTTGCCGTTCTGGATCGACACGGTGGGCCGCTCGTCGATCGTGGAAATCCGCATCAAGCTCGACGACACGATCATGCGCGTCTTCGCCCGCCGCGCCGACGTCTACGATCCGAATTCGTGGATCTTCCTGGTCTGGATGGTGATGACCTCGCTCGTCGTACTCGCCATCGCCATCGCCTTCCTGCGCAACCAGATCCGGCCGATCGTGCGGCTCGCCGACGCCGCCGAAGCTTTTGGCAAGGGCCGCGAGGCGCAAAACTTCCGGCCGCGCGGCGCCCGCGAAGTGCGCCGGGCCGCAGCCGCGTTCCTGGAAATGAAAGGCCGCGTCGAGCGCGCCATCGAGCAGCGCACCACGATGCTCGCCGGCGTCTCGCACGACCTGCGCACCATTCTGACGCGCTTCAAGCTCGAACTGGCGCTGCTCGGCGACACGCCGGAAATCGACGGCATGAAAAAGGACGTCGACGAGATGGCGGCGATGCTCGAGGCCTATCTCGCCTTCGCCCGCGGCGACATGGGCGAGCAGTCGGCACCGACCGACATCGCCGCTTTGCTCGACGAGCTCAAGCTCGAGGCCGAGCGGCACGGCCACCGCGCCAGTTCAAGCTTCTACGGGCCGCCCGAGGTCACGGTGCGGCCGGCGGCGTTCAAGCGCTGCCTCGCCAACCTCGTGTCCAATGCCGGCCGCTTCGGCTCGACCGTCGCCATTACCGGTCACCGCGATCACCGCTGGCTCAACGTCACGGTGGACGACGACGGGCCGGGCATCCCGGCGCAGATGCGCGACGATGTGTTCAAGCCGTTCCTGCGGCTTGACGACGCGCGCAATCAGGACGAGGGCGGCACCGGCCTCGGCCTCGCCATCGCCCGCGACATCGCCCGCTCGCATGGCGGCGACATCACGCTCGGCGATTCGCCGCTCGGCGGCTTGCGGGCGAATGTCCGCCTGCCGGTCTGAAGATTCAGATCGGCGCTCTGAGTTCCATCGCGCTCGTGGATAATCTGTAAATCATCCAACTCTCGCCTTAATTGCACCACGCGCCACCTATTAATCCGCGCCCTTTGTCGGGGATCAGCCGGGAGAATCTGAATGGTGGTGCGCTTTGGCGCCGCGCTTTGCGTCGTCGTAATGATGCTTATCTGTTTCACGTCTTCTTAGATCGTGAAATCCGGCGGCGCTAAGCAAAGCGTTGCCGCCGAATCATTGTCAGAGTCATGGCAGTCATGGCAGTCATGGGACCCTTGGGCCAGACTTCGGGCCGAACCCTGGCGCGCAGCAAGGGCGGCGATGGCGCGCGGGCAAAGCAAACTGAAAGAAGCGGTCAGCGGCGTGACAATCTTGGGTACGGCGTCGACCTACAATCCTTATCGGCCGGGCTATCGCTCCGGCGGCTTGGAGACAGCTTCCGGCGAAACGTATGATCCGGGTGCCTGGACCGCCGCGATCCAGATCGACTTACGTGACATGTTCGGCGGTGTCCGCTATGGCAAGGACTACCGGCCGAGCTCTGCGCTTGTTGTCAATGCCGATAAGCGGGCGATCGTCAAAATCAATGATGTCGGACCGCTCGAACGCGGCCGCATCATCGACTTCAACGAACAAACGATGCGCTATTTCGATCCCAGCCTTGAACTCGGCCTCATCTACCCTGTCGAGGTCAAGCCGCTGCTTGGCGACGACTGGTCACCAGGGCCGATCGCCAGCAACAATTGACCGAGACGCCATGGTGACTGTGGCGGCCGTGACGGCGGGGCTCTTACAACACCCTTAAATCGGCGGCGATTTCTCGCCATTTCGGTGCCGACAGGGCTCGCCCGATACGAGTCGTTTAAGGATGCTGCCATGACCGTCGCCGAAGAAGCCAAAGCGGAAGGGAAAACCGAGAGTCGGCCGTTCGAGGCCGATGTCGCGAAACTCCTGCACCTGATGGTGCATTCGGTCTATTCCGACAAATCGGTGTTTCTGCGCGAGCTGATCGCCAATGCGGCGGACGCTTGCGAGCGGCTGCGCTACGAGGCGATCTCCGATCCGGCGCTGCTTGGTGACGACGTCAAGCTCAAGATCACTGTGGCGCTCGATCCGGAGGGCAAGCGGCTGTCCATCGAGGACAATGGTATCGGCATGAGCCGCGACGAGATGATCGAGGCGCTCGGCACGATCGCGCGATCCGGCACTAAGGCGTTCCTTGAAAAAGTCGAAGCGGCGCAAGAGAACCAAGGCGGCGAGAGCGGTCAAGGCGACAAGGACGAAAAAGGAGCGGAGGCGAGCCCGCTGATCGGCCGCTTCGGCGTCGGCTTCTATTCGGCTTTCATGGTGGCCGAGCGCGTCGACGTCATGTCCCGCCGTGCCGGGGCGGACGCGGCCTGGCAGTGGAGCTCCGACGGCAAGGGCGAATTCGAAGTATCGCCGGCAGACGCCGCCGCGCCGCGCCGGGGCACGCGCGTCGTTCTCCACTTGATGGGCGACGCGAAAAACCATGCCGAGCGCTCCACCATCGAACGGCTGGTCAAGGAGCAATCCGGCCATGTCCCGGTGCCGATTGCGGTGGTCGACAAGCCCGGCGCGCAATCCAGCGAGATCACCGACGGCGCGGCGCTGTGGGCGAAGCCGAAATCAGAGATCAAGCCGGCCGATTACACCGATTTCTACCGCGGCATCGCCGGCGCATTCGACGAGCCGGCGCTGACCATTCATTACCGCGCGGAGGGGAGGCAGGACTACACGGCGCTCCTGTTCGTGCCCGGCTCGCGGCCGTTCGATCTGTTCGACCCGGACCGCAAGGGCCGCATCAAGCTTTACGTCAAGCGCGTCTTCATCACCGACGATGCGGAAATCTTGCCGCGCTATCTGCGCTTCGTGCGCGGGCTCGTCAACTCAGCCGATCTGCCACTGAACGTTTCACGGGAAAAGATTCAGGAAAGCCCGCTTCTCGTTTCGATCAGAAAAGGCGTGACCGGCCGGGTGATTTCCGAGCTCGAACGGCTCGCCGACAAAGAACCTGCGACCTACACCAAGATCTGGGATGTCTTCGGCGCGGTGCTCAAGGAAGGCATTTACGAGGATTTCGAGCGCCGCGATGCGCTGCTCAAGCTGGCGCGCTTTAAGACCACGGCGGGCGGCGACGATTGGCGCAGCCTTGCCGACTATGCCGCGGCGCTGAAAGCCAACCAGACCGCGATCTACTATCTCGCCGGCGACGAGATCGGGCGGCTCAAATCCTCGCCGCATCTTGAAGGGTTTCGCGCCCGCGGCATCGAGGTGCTGGTATTGCCGGATCCGGTGGACACGTTCTGGGTCATGCCCGGCGTGTCGTTCGACGGCAAGCCGTTCAAGTCGGTCACGCAAGGGGCGGCAGACTTGGCGCTCACTCCGCTTCTCGATGCGGAGCAAGCGGCGACACCGGACATCGCGGAGACGGTCAAGCAGTTCCTGGCCTTCCTTAAGTCGACGCTCGGTGACGAGGTCGCGGAGGTGAGGGCGTCGGAGCGCCTCACCGACAGCGCGGTCTGCCTGGTGGCGGCCGAAACCGGTCCCGACCGCGCGCTGGAAAAGCTCCTCGCCAATGCCGGACGGTTGACCTCGGCCTCTAAGCCCATCCTCGAGGTCAATCCGCACCATAAGCTCGTGATCGCGCTCGCGGCGTTGGGCGCCGGCGAGCAGGGCTTCAAGGAGGACGCCGCGCATTTGCTGTTCGACGAGGCGCGGCTCCTCGACGGCGACCGCCCGGCCGATGCGAAACTGTTTTCCGATCGCCTTGCCCGCGTGCTGGAGCGCGGATTGCGCGACGGCTGAAATAGCGCGACGCCTGAAATACGAAAAGGGCACGATCTCTTCCGAGATCGTGCCCTGATTGTTTGCCGGATTGCGATTTGCTCCGCACTACTCGGCGGGAGTGCGCATCTCCGCCGCAACAGCCGGGGCGCCGTCGCCGTGCCCTTGCAGCGAAGGCTCGATCGGTGGTTTCGAGCCCTTCATCCGCAGATAGATCTGCGAGCCGATCAAGAGCACGCACAGCCCAACGAAGACCGCGCTGATCGGCCGTTCGATGAAGACCAGCATATCGCCGCGTGAGATCAGCATGGCGCGGCGGAAGTTCTCTTCGAACCGCGGGCCGAGCACGAAGCCGAGCAGGATCGGCGCCGGGTGGTAGCCGAGACGGAGGAGGATGTAGCCGAACAGGCCGATCGCCGCGACTTCGCCGACTTGAAAGAAGTCGTTGTTGGCGGCATAGACGCCGATGCAGACGAAGAACATCGCGCTCGGGTAGAGGAACTTGTAGGGGATAGCCAGCATCTTCACCCAGATGCCGATCAGCGGCACGTTCAGTAGCACCAGCATGATGTTGCCGATCCAGAAACTGGCAACCAGTCCCCAGAAGATGTCGGGATGCTGCGAAATCAGCTGCGGGCCCGGCACGATGCCTTGGATCATCAAGGCGCCGAGCAGGAGCGCCATGACGGCATCGCCGGGGATGCCGAGACTCATGGTCGGAATGAAGTCGCCCTGCACCGAGGAGTGCGTCGACGCTTCGGGGCAGACCACACCCTCAATCAGGCCGGTGCCGAATCTCTCCGGATGCTTTGAGATCTTCTTTTCCGTCGCATAGGCGACGAAGGAGGCAATCGTCGGCCCGGTGCCGGGAATGAGCGCACACAGGCTGCCGATGATGGTGCCGCGCCACATCGGGAAGAACGCCCGTTTCATATCGGCCTTGGTCGGCCGCATGTCTTTGAAAGTGACATTGGTATATTTGGTGTTGATCGGCGCGACCTGATTGACGCTGTTCATGAACTCGGCGATGCCGAACAGGCCGAGCGCGAGCGCGATCAGTTCGATGCCGTCGTCGAGTTCGGTCATGCCGAACGTGTAGCGTTCCGAACCGGTCTCGAGGTCGGTGCCGACCGAACCGAGGAACAGCCCCAGCACCGTCATCGCCACGCCCTTGATCGGCGAGCCGCGCGCCAGCGTCGAGCCGGCGAGCAGACCGAGCAACATCAGCGAGCACACTTCGGCCGGGCCGAATTGCAACGCCGCCCGAACCAGGAGCGGCGACAGGAAGATCATTTCGGTGATGCCCCAGGAGGCGCCGACGAACGAAGCAAACACCGTGAGGCCGAGCGCGACGCCGCCGCGGCCTTGCTTGGTCATCGGGAATCCGTCGAGACAGGTCACCGCGTGCGGCGGGTGGCACGGCAAATTGAGCAGGATCGAACAGATGGCGCCGCCATATTGGGCGCCGTACATGACGCCGCCGAGCATCAGGATGGCGGCGACCGGCTTCATGCCGAAAGTGAGCGGCAGAAGGATCGAGATCGTGGCCAGCGGGCCCATGCCCGGCAACACGCCGACCATGTTGCCGACGAGCACGCCGATGAAACAGAACATCAGATTGTGCGGCTCGAGCGCGACGCCGAAGCCGTACCAGAGGTCGGTGAGTGCGGTCCCGATCACAGTGCGCCCCTCCACGTCAAAATCGGCATGGGTACCTGGAGGAAGTAAGAAAACAGTCCGACGCCGAAAATGGTCACGACGGCCGCCAGGATGAACGTGCCCAGCCACGTCGCGTTTTTATCGCCGGTTGCGGCGACGAAGACGCATGAGAATGTCGCCGGGACCATTCCGAAGTAATGCCCGAAGATGATGAAACAGATCGGGCTCATGAGAATACAGAGCCAGGCCCACCATTGCGGATGCTCCGGCAGAATACCCTGGTCTTCTGAATGGCCGTCAGTCGACGGCGACATTCCCGCGGCTGCGATGGCAATGCCGAGAAGAACGAGGATCACGCCGAGCGCGGTCGGTAGGAAACCCGGTCCCATATGCATGAGGGTGCCGGCGCGGTAGCTCGAGCCCTTCAGCGCGATGCCGAGGCCGAGCAGCACCATGAGGCCGCCGGCGTAGAAATCCCGCTTGCCCATCAACTCGCGGAGAGGGCTGGTGGAAGGCCGCAATTTTTCCTCCCGGCACCGCTTCGGGGCCTTTGACTGGAACTCGTCTCGATATTGTTCGAAACGAGGAACTACAACAAGTGACGAGATGTTCCGTAGCGACCAGGTGTCGCAACGCTGGTGTCACAACTGCACCGGTCGCGGGCCTCCCGCCGTTTTCCCCCTGCCACGGTTTTCGGCACGCCGGAGACCCCGCGTTGGGCAGGTACCAAACGATATAGGTCACCGCGCAGGCGTGCAACTCCTATGTATGACGGCCCGATGATGCCGGCGGATAGGTTTCGACTATATTTAATGGCCGATCCGGTTATTCCGATTGATCGGTGGGGCAAGTAACAACCCAGCAGGTAAATAGCCGCACGAGCAATAACCCCGGAAGAGCCTAATTCGTCGCGCCGAGCGGGGCGAATAGATCGGGACCGTCTTTGCGAACATTGCCGACGCGCCGGTCTACCGGCCAAAAGGCCATGCCAGCGCTGGGATAAGGCTTGAGCAAGGCCTTGAGTTGCGTCGCGGTTTCGCCGAGCCAAGGGGCCCAGGCTTCCGGGGTGAGCAGCACCGGCATGCGGGCATGCAAGGATTGCAGAAGCTCATTGGCGGTCGTGGTGATGATGGCGAAGGATTTGATCGTGCCGCCCTCCGGCGCGGCCCATGAATCCCACAGGCCGGCAAAGGTCATCGGTCCGCGATTGCTTAAGCCTACAGCGAAAGGTTGTTTGTCGGCGGTGCGCCACTCGTAATAGCCGTCGGCGATGACGAGGCAACGGCGGCCCGCTTGCCAGGCGGTGCGGAAAGCCGGGCGCGTATCGAGGCTTTCGCCGCGGGCATTGAAGGTGGAACGGCCGATCTTAAGGGCTTGCGTCCAAGACCGGGTGGCGCCCGGCACGAGGCCCCAGCGCATCAAAGTGAGCGTGCGTTCGCCGTTTCGCGAGACGACGACCGGCAATTTGGACGTCGGCGCCGCGTTCCATCGCGGCTGGTAAGCGCCGATCTCGTCCAAGTCGATCTTGAGATCGAGTTTGATTTCGGAAACATCGTCGGGAAGTTTGGCGCGTCCGCACATGCGTCACTCCTAGGCTTGGCCCTCAATGAAAATCGCGGCTTTTGAGCATGCGCCAGGAGCCCTCCTGGTGTGACGGACACGACACCGCCGGCAGGGCAAGATCGCCGTCACGCAATTTGGCAAGTTCGGCGGACAGATCGACGAAGCTGTCCGCCACCACATGGACGACGAGACCGGCGCGCTGCAGGCGCCCGCGCACGGCGAGGAAACGTGCCGTCATCACGGTGCGGCGGTTTTTTTCGAAGACTTTCGGCCAGACAATGATGTTGGTGATGTCGGTCTCGTCTTCGAGTGTCATGAAAACGACGCCCCTCGAGGTTCCGGGCCGCTGCCGCACCAGGACGAGGCCGGCGACGGTGACAAATGAGTTCCTGTGACAAGGCGTCGCTGCGCAGCTGCGTATTGTGGACAACGCCCAGGGCGGCGAGGCGATCGCGGAAAAACCGCACCGGATGCGCTTTGAGCGACAATCCGGTCGTCACGTAATCCTCCACGACATGCTCGCAGAGCGGCATGGCGGGGAGCGTGACTTCAGGTTCCGGGAAAAGCTCGTCGCTCAGATGGGCCGTGAGCAGCGGCAGCGCTTCCTCGGTGCTGGAATTCGTATTGGCTGTGTCGGCGGCAGCCACATTTGCTGAAGCTGTTTGGCGCGGACGGGCTCCGATCATGTCGAGCCGCCGCGCCGCCCATAAAGCCGCGCGTCGGTCGAGGCCGAGCGAACGGAACGCATCCGCTTCCGCAAGCCGTTCGATGGTGAAACGCGAAATGCCGGCGACCGCCGCGAGCCGCTCGATCGAGGCAAAGCCATTGCCGCGCGCGGCAACGAGTTTTTTCAACTCGTCTTCGCTGAGACCGTGAATCTGGCGGAAGCCGAGGCGCACCGCATGCTTCCCTTCTGCACTCGGTTCGAGCGTGCAATCCCAGATGCTGAAATTGACGTCGACGCCGCGGATCTCGACGCCGTGTTGGCGCGCGTCGCGCACGAGCTGCGCCGGTTGATAAAAGCCCATCGGCTGGCTGTTGAGGATGGCGGTGCAGAACACGTCCGGATAGCGGCATTTGATCCAGGCCGAGGCATAAACGAGGAGCGCAAAGCTTGCGGCGTGGCTTTCCGGGAAGCCATATTCGCCAAAGCCTTCGATCTGGCCGAAGCAATGTTCGGCGAAGCTGCGGTCGTAGCCGCGCTCGGCCATACCGTTGATGAATTTGTCGCGAAACAGATGGACCTTGCCGGTGTGCCGGAACGTCGCCATGGCCCGGCGCAACCCGTCCGCTTCGTCAGGCGTGAACTTTGCCGCGGTGATGGCGATCTGCATCGCCTGTTCCTGGAACAGCGGCACGCCGAGTGTTCGTTTCAACACCTCCTGTAATTCGTTGGCCGGTCCATGCGCGGGGGAAGGCGAGGGGTAATGCTCCTTCTCGATGCCGTCGCGGCGGCGCAGATAGGGATGCACCATGTCGCCCTGGATCGGTCCCGGCCGCACGATCGCGACTTCGATAACGAGATCGTAGAAGCATCGCGGCTTCAGCCGCGGCAGCATCGACATCTGCGCGCGGCTCTCGACCTGGAACACGCCGACCGAGTTGGCGCGCGACAGCATCTCGTAGACCCCCGGAGCGTCCTCCGTTCCGTCCTTCGGAATGGTCGCAAGCGCGTAATCCTTGCCGTAATGCTTCCGCAAAAGATCGAGGCCGCGGCGCAGGCAGCTCAGCATGCCGAGTGCGAGCACATCGACCTTCATCAAACCGAGCGTATCGATGTCGTCCTTGTCCCATTCGATGAAGGTGCGATCTGCCATGGCGGCATTGCCGATGGGCACCGTCTCGTCGAGCCGGCCGCGGGTGAGCACGAAGCCGCCGACATGCTGCGAGAGATGGCGCGGGAAACCGATCAATTCGTCGGCGAGCGCCACCGCCTGGCGGATTCCCGGATTTGCCGGATCGAGCCCGGCCTGGCGGATGTGATCGTCGGGCAGACCGCCGTCGCTATAGCCCCACACGGTTTTCGACAGCGCAGACGTGACGTCCTCCGTCAGTCCCATCACTTTGCCGACTTCGCGGATGGCGCGGCGCGAGCGATAGTGAATGACGGTGGCGCAGATCGCCGCGCGATGGCGGCCGTAGCGCTCGTAGATGTATTGGATGACTTCCTCGCGCCGCTCATGCTCGAAATCGACGTCGATATCGGGCGGCTCGCCGCGGTTGGCCGAAATGAAGCGGGCGAAAAGAAGCTCGCTCTCGGCCGGATTGAGCTCGGTGATGCCGAGGCAATAGCAGACCGCGCTGTTGGCGGCAGAGCCGCGGCCTTGGCACAGAATATCTTTTTGCTCCCGCGCATAAGCGACCACGTCATGCACGGTGAGAAAGTAATGCGCGTATTTGAGTTCTTCGATCAGCGCCAATTCGTCGTTCAGCCGCTTGGCGACCTCCGGAGGAATGCCGTTGGGAAAACGCGCCTTGGGATAGCGCTTTGCCGCGCCGGTCCAGGTTAGGTCGGTCAGATGCTGTTGCGCGGTCTTGCCCGGCGGCACCGGTTCGTCGGGATATTCGTATTTCAATTGATCGAGCGAGAAGCGGCAGGCTTGCGCGATCGCGACGGTGCGGGCGATCGCATCAGGAAATTTTTGGAACAGCCGCGCCATTTCGGAAGCCGGCTTGATGTGGCGCTCGGCATTGACGGTGAGTCTGAGACCCGCTTCGGCGAGCGTGCATTTTTCGCGCACACAGGTGAGCACATCGGCCAGCGGCCGCCGCTCCGGCGCGTGATAAAACACGTCATTGACGGCGACGAGCGGCGCGCCGGTGCGCTCGCCAAGCTCGGCCAATAGACCAAGCCGGCGCGGCTCATCGCCGCGATGATAATGCACGCCGGCGAGGAAAGTGCGGCCCGGTGCGGCGCGGGCTAAAGCGGCGAGGCGGGTGGTGAAGTCAGACTCGTTTGCCGGACGCGGAACCGCAATAAAAATCTGGCCGTCGCTCGCATCTAAAATATCCTCAAAGCCGAGATGGCATTCGCCTTTCTTCGCTTTGCGATTGCCTTTGGTTAGAAGCTGGCAGAGACGCCCGTAAGCTGCGCGATCGGTGGGATAGGTGAGCGCCTCGAAACCGTCGATCGTCACCAGGCGCGTACCGACAAGAAGCTTGATGTTCCTTTTTCTCGCCTCGTCATAAGCGCGCGCCACGCCGGTAAAGCAATTGCGGTCGGTGATGCCGATGGCGGCAAGCCCGAACGCATCGGCGCTCGCCACCATTTCCCGCGGATGCGAGGCGCCGCGCAGGAAGGAGAAATTCGTCGTGACGGCGAGTTCGGCATACGCACGCATCGTTCAACTCACGCAAATAAGCCATGCACGTACCATTGCGCATCCGTCGTCTCACGCCCGTAAAGGCCTTCGCGGTAGAGCCAGAAGCGGTGGCCGCTGAAATCCTCGACGAGGTAATAGTCGCGTGTCGGAGCCCCCTCCCAACCCTCCCCCGCTTGCGGGGGAGGGAAAGGGAGGGGGCTGCGCCACCATTGCGCGCCGATGCGTTCCGGGCCTTGGGCGCCGGCGATGTAATAGGTCACGCCGCGCCAGCAAAAACGCCGCGGCGGGCCATCGGGGACGAGCGCCATGACTTCGGTCGGCTCGGCCTGCGGCAAGAGCAGGAGCGGGCGCGTTTTTTCCTCAGCAAGCGGCCATGCTGATTCACATGCCGGTTCTTCTTCTTCGCCGCCGACAGTCGCCAAAATTTCGGCGCGCTCGGGAATGTGGCTCGCCACCGCTTCGAACCGCCGCACGCGCTGCGGGCCGAGACGCTGGCGCAGCGTATCGATCAAGCCTGCATAACGTTCCGCGGCGTCGCTTTCCTCCCACCCTGACCCTCCCCCGCTTGCAGGGGAGGGATGGGAGGGGGAGGCGGCAGTGATCTCGATTTGCCGCGCCGGCATCGGTTCGGCGCGGGTGATGGCAAGACCGATCGCCTCGTAACCGAATTCGGAGCTGAAACCGGTATCATGTGTTGCCGCAAGCGTTGCCAGTTTCAGATCGAGAAGACGCACCACATGCGCCACGTTGCGCGTCGGCAAAGTCAATCCGATATCGACGGTTTCGACCGCGCCATCGACGCGATAGAGACAAAGCCGCAATGCGCGCGCGCCGGCATCGTCGCGCGTCAGCACACGCGCTAGCGCCTGCATCTGGCGGCTCGCGCAGGCGATCACGGCGTCCTGCGTGACGATCGGCTCAAGCAGATAATGCAGGCTGTGGTAGACCGGCGGCGCGACGATCGGCTTGAGCGGCTCGTCGAGAAGGCCGAGCGCCTGATCGAGACGGCGCAGGAGTTGCGCGGCAAACCGTGCGGCAAACGGCGCGCGCGGCTTGTCGATCAATGCGCCGACGGATTTGAAACCAAGCCGGCGCAGGAGGTTGCGGATTTCCGGAGCAAGCCGCAGCGCTGCAACCGGCAAATCGGCCAGCGCCGAAGCTTCATGGCCCGGCGGCAAAACAAATAACGGCGCTTCGTGAAAGTGCGACAGCGCCCAGGCCGCGCCGGGCGTTGCGGCAACCGCAAGCCGCGCCGGCAGGCCGAAGTTTTTCAGCCGCAAGGCCAGATCGGCAATCAGCTTCTCCTCACCGCCGAACAGATGCGCCGCGCCTTCGATGTCGAGGAAGAAACCATCCGCGCCGTTCTCTTCGTCCCACGGCGAAGCGGTCGGGGTGTAGCGCGTCGCCCACAAGGCGACGCGGCGCAGTGCGGCATCGTCGGCCGCGGCATCGATGGCGCGCACCTGCAGCCTGTCGGCTTTGGCGCGCGCGTCGGCCAGTGATTCACCGACCTCAAGCCCGGCGGCTTCGGCCGCCGCGTTCAAGGCGGCGATGTGCAGGCCGCCGCTCGCGGCAACGGCGAGGACGAACGGCCGGTCAGGATCGACCTGTGGAGGCGATCCGTGCGTATGCGAGAGGCCGATCGCCTGCGCCGCGAGAAAGCGCGTGATCGGCCAGCGCGGCAGCCAAACTGAAACGATGCGTGACATGATCGTACTCCACCTTCCATTCGCCAGGACGTCCGTTGCGGCAGCGTTCAAGCTGCAAATGCCAGCGCGGGCGCGCGATAAGCCCGAAACGGTCGCGCGCGGCTTCCGCCGTGCCGATGCGCCAGCGCGTGGCGGCGGCGCTGGCTTCGAGTGTCTGCGCCGGCCGGATCAGAAGCAGCGGCAGACCCGTGTCGTTCGCGGCAAGATGCAGCTTCTGGCTGGTCTTCAGATCGAGCCGGTCGATCATCCCGGCGACCGCTTGCGGCACGCCCGAATGCAAAGCCTCCGCCACGGCCCACAAGGTTTCTTTGCGGTGCGCCGTTTCGACCAAAGTGACGCGCGCCGGGTCGAGACCGAGGCTGTTGAGGCCATGTCCGCACAGCCGGCCATGTTCGCGCTGCCCATAGGCCGGCAGAACGAGGATGAGGGGGCGACCCGGCGGCAGGCGCGCCAGCACGGCCACGGCGAAACCGAAGGCAGCCGCGTGCGCGCCTGCCGTTTCAGGGACGACCTCATGCAGGGCGCCGCAGGACAGGCCGCCGTGCGGCAGATGGGTGTCGAGAGCGGGTAGGCCGAAAGGGAGTGTGCTGTGGATATCGTCCGCCCCGGGCAGCAGACGGCGCAATTCCTCAAGGAGAGTAGGGCGCGCCGTCGAGAGCGCTTTGGCGCGGTTTCGCGCCCTTGCAAGGTCAATGGCAAGGTCAAGGGAAGGAGCGTTCATGTAGGCCATTGAACTATCTCTGGGACGCGCTCTAATCGTGGGATAAGCCGTGCAAAACCCCGGTATTGGTCAGGTACTGGTCAGGTACTGGTCAGGTATGGGCAGTGCATAAGCCACATATGTTCACTGTATGTTCTAAGACATTACCATAGAACAAAAAGAGAACAAAGCCAAGAGACCCCAGGTTGCGAAAGCCTCACGGAAGCCACCCAACTGGTAGTGCCGGCCTGTTGCCGAGCCGGTCCTTTGCCTTGGTTTTCGGGGTTGGCGCGCGAAGCCTCGGCGGCCTAAAGTGGCGCCGTGAAAATCATGATCAGACTGACATTTACAGCCGCGCTGTTGTCGGCAGCGGCGATAAGTTTCGGCGTCTCGGCAAGCCGCGCCTCGACTTACGGCAACGCGCCGTGGTGCGCGGTCGTCGATCAGGGTGCCGGCAACATCATGTGGGAGTGCGAATATCAATCGGTCGCCGAATGCACGCCCAATGTGCTGGCCGGCAACCGCGGGTTTTGTCAGCACAATCCCTATTGGCAACGTGCTCGGGGCCCGGCCCCGCGCTATAGACATCGATCACATCAGGCGGGGTACTAATGCCGGAAGCCGACAAGGAAGGGGAACGCTACTCCCTGGATCAGCCGCAGCAGACACCGGGCTTTTATCTCAAAGGCGCCCATCAGCTCGACTGGGGCATGAAGAACCGCATGGCACGGGTGTTCAGCCCGGCGTCCGGCCGCACCGTGATGCTCGCCATCGACCACGGCTATTTCCAGGGCCCGACCACCGGGCTCGAGCGCATCGATCTCTCAATCGTGCCGCTATTGCCACAATGCGACGCGCTGTTCTGCACGCGCGGCATTCTGCGCACCGTCATTCCCGCTGAATGCCAGAAGCCGATGGTGCTGCGCGCCTCCGGCGGCCCGAGCATCCTGCGCGAAGAACTGTCCGACGAACAGATCGCCATGGACATGGACGATGCGGTGCGTTTGAACGCCGCCGGCGTCGGCATCCAGGTCTTTATCGGCGGCGAGCACGAGACGCGCTCGGTGCACAATATGACGAAGCTCGTCGATGGCGGCCTGCGCTCAGGCGTGCCGGTCATGGGCATCACCGCCGTCGGCAAGGCCATGGTGCGCGACGCCAAATATTTCCGCCTCGCTTGCCGCATCATCGCCGAGCTCGGCGCGCAATACGTGAAGACCTATTATGTCGACGAAGGCTTCGAGACCGTCACCGCATCGTGCCCGGTGCCGATCGTGATGGCCGGCGGCAAGAAACTGCCCGAACTCGACGCGCTGACCATGGCCTACAACGCCGTGCAGCAAGGCGCGTCCGGCGTCGACATGGGCCGCAATATTTTCCAATCCGAAGCGCCGCAGGCCATGATCGCGGCCGTCGGCGCCGTCGTGCACAAGAACATGAAGCCGAAGGACGCTTTCGGGCTGTTCAAATCCTTGAAGGCAGACGCCAAGTCCATTTCACAAGCGGCCGAGTAGCCGCTCATCGCCGGCTCCGCGCCGTGCGGCGCTCAGCCGTAAGTCCGCACCGGTCCCGCGCCGATCAGAAACCAAGCGACCGTGCCGGCGGCAATCGCGCCGCCGAGAGCGGCGAGCACTTGCGCTATCCATGAAGCGCTGCCGACGGCGCTTGTGTCTTGCGCGCTGGTATTTTGGGCTCTGTCATTTTGAGCGGCGCCGGCGTTTTGGTCGTTTGCGGGTTGGTCGCTCGCGTTCTGACTGGCGTTGGCTGGCTCAGACGCAACAAACGCAGCGCGTGACGGCATCGCTTTAGCCATTGCAGCTTGGGCCATTGCCGCTTGAGCCATTGCCGCTTGATTCATGGCATCGGCCGCCGCCATGACATCGGCGCGGTCGCTTCGCGGCTCCGTCAATTCCTTAGTCTGCGAATTGGGCTGCGTGATGGGCGGCGTATTGTCGGCGGCAAGATCGATCTCATTGACCTGATCGGCCGCCGCCACTGGCACGGTCTGGCCGCCGACCACCACGGTACTCGGTAAAGCTCTGTCGTCTGGCGGCGTCTTGCCGGTCTGCGCTGTGTAAGCGTCGTTTGCAGGGACATTGTCCGGCGGCGCGTTGCTAGGTTGCGATGCGGGCGCGGTGCCCGCGGGCGGTATTGCCGGAACGGAATTTGCCGGTGTCGCGCTCGCTGCCAGCCACGCGTCGGCGGATGCGGAGCTCTGCGCTGAATCTGGCGGCGGGTCGGCGACTTTCGCCGTGATCCCGTTGTGTTTCTTGCCGGCGACTTTTTTGATTTTGGCTTTCTTGGCGACAATCCCGGAACTATCGGCGTGCGCGGCCGGTGTCGTCGCCGAAGTTTGTTTGATGGGATGGAGCAGCGACAGCGGCTTGCCGGCTTGATCGGTGCCTGCGCTCTGCGCGGCTGCGGCGCCGGCCGCGGCAGCAAGCGCGATGGCCGTGGTTGCCGCCATGACGACGATGCGAATACGCAGCATTGCGTCCTCCGTTACTGCGGCGGGATGACGCCCCGGACGCATCGAGCAATGCCGCGGTGACCTCACGGTGACGCAATTGCGGATTCTTTGGCGCAAACAGCAGACAAAAAACGGCGGGGTTTTACCCCGCCGCCTTTTTTTGTCGGCTGCTGTGACGGCTTGCGCTAATCGACGGTGACGCCGCTCGCTTTGATCGGCACCGCCCATTTGGCGATCTCGCTCTTGACCAGATCGCCGAGATGTTGCGGCGTCGCATCCTGATCGGAGACGATTTCCGCGCCGAGGCTCGTCAGCTTGTCGTGCACCGCGGGCGTATGCATCGCTTCGAGCGCGGCATCGTGAATTTTCTCCACGACCGGCTCCGGCGCGCCTTTCGGCAGGAAGATCGCATTCCAGGTATAGGCGACCAGATTGGGTGTGCCTTGCTCGGCCGCGGTCGGCACGTTGGGCAGCGCCGGCGAACGCTTAGTGTCGAAAATCGCCAAGCCCTTGACCGCGCCGTTGTCGATGGGCGGCTTCGCCGTCGTGAGCAGGTCGCACATATAATCGACGCGGCCGCCCTCGAGGTCCTGCAAGGCCGGCCCGGTTCCGCGATAGGGCACATGTGTAACATTGACGCCAATGACATGGTTCAGAAGCACGCAGCCGAGATGCGTCGCCGAACCGGCGCCGGCGGAGGCGAACTGCATCTTGCTCTGGTTCGCCTTGGTATAGGCGACGAATTCTTTGAAATTATTGACCGGCAAATCCTTGCGCGTCTCGAGCACGACCGGAACATCGGCCATCAGGACGACCGGCGTGAAATCGGTCACCGAATTGTAGAGCGGGCTTTTGTAGAGCGTCTGGCCCTGGGCGTGAGTGCCGACGGTGCCGAGCACGAACTGATAGCCGTCGGGTGTGGCATTGGCGACGCGCGCCGCGCCGGTCATGCCGCCGGCGCCGCCGACATTTTCGACGACGACGGTCTGGCCCATGATCTCGCTCATGCGGCCGGCGATGACGCGGCCGAGGATGTCGGTCGGGCCGCCGGCGGCGAACGGGACGATCATGGTCATAGGGTGCGAGGGGAAGTCGTCGGCGCGTGCCGGAAGTGCACAAGCAAAACTCACCGCGGCGAGCGCGGCAATAACTCTGAGCTTCATGTTCGAACGTCCTTGGGTCGTTTCGTGGTTTTTGCCCAAAAGGGCTCACATAGAGGTCATGTAGGTGTCACATGGCCGTCATATGGCAGCAGTGCTGCATCGCCCAGTCAACCTGACCGTTCGCCGCAATGCGATCTGTTGGTTAAATCGGCCTTCTTGGTGCCTACAGAGCCTTAGAGTTCGGTAATTTCCTCCCGGAAGCGGTGCAGCCGTTCGCCGGGGCCGTTCGGGCCGATCAGATAATTGTCGCAGACCCAGGACAGCACGTGGCCGCGGATATAGGTCGGGTGCACCACGATGTTCATGTCCTTTTGGATCTGCATCGGCTCGTCGCTGCGGATCAAAGGCCGCTCGACCAGATCGTAGCCCTGGCCGTGGCAGTGCAGGCGCTTCTCTTCCGGCCGGCCGTTCTTGTGCATGAATTCGTTGTAGGCGGCGAAGACGTCCTTGCAGGCGGCGCCGGGCTTGAGCAAGCCGAGATTGAATTTGCGGGCTTCGAGCGCGAAGGCGAATTCCTCCTTGATCTCGTCCGACGCCTTGCCGACGGTGCAGGAGCGGCCGAGCTCGGTATACATTCCGCCGGGACCTGAATCTTCCACGAGCAGCGCCAGCGTATCGCCTTCCTTGATGACGCGGTTCTGATAATGGCGCTGGCTGAATTGCGCCGGCTGGTCGGCCGGCATCGAGGCGCACAGATAGATGCCGTTCTCGCTGCCGTGGCGCTGGCTATAGCATTGCGCGATGGCGGCGATATCGCGATCGCGCATGCCGGGCTCGACGGCGGCGAAGGCCGCGCGCATGGCGCCGTCCTGCATCGCCGCGCAGCGTCGGATCAATTCCTGTTCCTCGGCGCTCTTGATCACTTTGATCGTGTCGACCAGATCTGTGGCATCGACGAAACGCGTATTGGAAAAGCGTCCCTTCCGCAGATGGTCGACCAGCGCGAACGACATGCCGGCGGTGCCGACAAGGCCGATGGTGCCGCCGGCGTAGGGTTCCAGTCCCTTGGCCGCCAGTTCCGCGTCGTAGTTCGCGGTGTAATTGCACGACACGAAGCTCGGCGTGGTCAGCCATTGCTTGACGCCGCGGCGCGTGCCGTCACCGCTCTCCGCCGGATGACTGACGCCGCCGAACGGGCCTTGGCTGACCATCGTCATCAGGTCGTCGCGCGGAAACACGACGGTGAGCGGATAGCCGTTGGTCGCCGGCAGATCGGTGAAATATTTGACGTAGCCGCCCATGTAATCGTTGTTGTTCTGCATCAGCAGCGCGTCGATCTTGTCGCGCTCCATGGCGGCGCGCACCGCGGCCCAGCGGCGTTCAAGCTCGGCCGTCGAGATCGGCGTCTGCAGGCGTTCGGGAAGCTTTTCCATTTCTATCCTCTCCTGGCGCGGCCTTTTTAGTGCGCCACCACATTGATCATGCCGCCGGTGTCGCCTTTGAGAAAGCATTGCATGTTCTTTTCGATGACCGGCAAGGCGAAGTCGACATAGACGTCGCAGAAGCCGCCCTGGTGCGTCGTGATGATCACATTGTGCATCGTCCAAAACGGATGATCGGGCGGCAGCGGTTCCTGCGAGAATACGTCGAGCGCGGCGCCGGCAATGCGCTTGCTTTTGAGCGCCTCGACCAGCGCCGGTTCGTCGACGACGCCGCCGCGCGCGAGATTGATGAGGAAGCTTGTCGGCTTCATCGCCGCGAACACGTCGGCATTGACGCTGTTGCGCGTTTTTTCGGTGAGCGGCGTCAAGAGCACGAAGAAGTCGAAATCGCCGACGACTTTGAGAAGCTCATCACGCGACCGCATCTCATCGAAGCCAGGCGCTGGGCGCGGCGCCGAACTGATACCGACGACGCGCATGCCGAAGGCCTTGCATTTCGGCGCCAGCGCCTCGGCGATGACGCCGACGCCGAAAATGCCGACGGTTTTGTTGTGCAGAAGCTGCGCCGGGAAGCGAAACCATTTCTTCTCGTCTTGCAGCCGCACCGCACGCGGCAGATCGCGGGCGAGCGCCAGCATCGCGCTGAGCGCCGCCTCCGAGACCGGGGGGCCGTGGATGCCGTGAATGTTGGTGACGATGACGTCTTTGCGGAGCGCGTCCTGATCGATGAGGTTGTCGACGCCGGTACCCAGGGCCTGGACCCATTTCAGCCGGGCGGCGTCCCGCAACACTTTGGGCGAGAGCATGGGCGCGAAAGTCAGAAGCGCATCGGCCTCGGCGATATGGGGCGCGACCTTGGAGTGATGATCGGCGATATCGATCTTAAGTTCCGGAAAGCGCGCCTTGAGCCGGTCGCGGTATTGATGGCGGACGTTCTCGGGCAAAGTGAGCAGAATGAGCAGATTGGTCATGTGCAGCGATGGATCGTGGTTGCCGGTTGGCAGGCGGCGGGGCGGCTCAAGCCGTGTCGTGGGCCATATCGTGGACCGTGTCACGGGCGGGTTGCGCAAGCCTTATATCTTTTCGGCCGAAGCGTCGGCTAGTGCGGTGGAGTTGCAGCTCCCATGGTCCGGATGCAAGCGCGCGAGGGCGGCTGCGGTCCGAAAGCCGTGCCGAACGGCGAATTTACCCGCGGCGGCTCGGCGTTCGACACTGGGTGTCGCGCGGCAGCGCGACCTCGGCTAAACTCGTGCAACGCGCTGTTGAATCGGACAAGCGGTCACTAAGGAGCAAACGATGCCTATCGACTGGTCAGCCGTGAATTGGCTCTACGTCGCCATCATGGGGGCGTTCGTGTTCGTTGCCGCGATCGTGGGCAACGTCATCTCGTTAGGCAGCCGCGTCGGTGGCGCGCTCCTGACGGCCATTCTGTTCGCCGCCATGTATGTGGCGTGGAATTACTATCCGCATCCGCAGATCCAGCTTCCGATCGTGACGACCTATTCCTATCCGACCAGCGGTTGACGTTTCCGCCTGTGCCGTTATGCGTATGAGCCATTAAAGTGTGAGACAATCGCCGGGTGAGATGGAGGGGGCATGAACAAGGTCTATGCCGACGCGCGTTCCGCGTTGGCCGGGTTGCTGAAGGATGGCATGACCATCATGGCCGGCGGCTTCGGCCTGTGCGGCATCCCGGATTCCTTGATCCTTGCGATCCGCAACTCCGGCGTGAAGAACCTGACCGTCGTCTCAAATAATGCGGGCATCGACGGCGCCGGTTTGGGCATGCTGCTCGACACCCGTCAGATCAAGAAGATGGTCTCCTCCTATGTCGGGGAGAACAAGACGTTCATGCAGCAATATCTCGCCGGCGAGCTCGAGATCGAGTTCAATCCGCAGGGCACGCTGGCCGAGCGCATCCGCGCCGGCGGCGCCGGCATTCCGGCCTTTTTCACCAAGACCGGCGTCGGCACCAAGATCGCCGAAGGCAAGCCCGAGCAGGTGTTCGACGGCGAGCGTTACATCATGGAGCGCGGCATCGTCGCCGATCTTTCGATCGTGCACGCCTATAAGGGCGACAGCGAGGGCAATCTCGTCTACCGCAAGACCGCACGCAATTTTAATCCGCCGATGGCAACCGCCGGCGAGGTCACCGTGGCCGAAGTCGAGCATCTGGTGAAGCCCGGCGAGATCGACCCCGATCACATCATCACGCCGGGAATCTTCGTGCAGCGTTTGGTTCACGTGCCGAACGCAAACAAGCGTATCGAGCAGCGCACCGTGCGCAAGCGAGCTTAGGAGAAACGGCTATGCCCTGGACACGCGAGCAGATGGCGGCGCGCGCCGCCAAGGAATTGGAAGACGGCTTTTACGTCAATCTCGGCATCGGCATTCCGACGCTGGTATCGAATTACATTCCGGATGGGATCAGCGTGCAACTGCAGTCCGAGAACGGCATGCTCGGCACCGGGCCGTTTCCGTTCGAGGGCGAGGAAGACGCGGATCTGATCAATGCCGGCAAGCAGACCGTGACCGAGCTGCCGACCACGAGCTATTTCAGCTCGGCGGACTCGTTCGGCATGATCCGCGGCGGCCACATCAACATCGCCATTCTCGGCGCCATGCAGGTGGCGGAGAACGGCGACCTCGCCAATTGGATGATCCCGGGCAAGGTGGTGAAGGGCATGGGCGGCGCCATGGATCTCGTCGGCGGCGTCAAGAAGGTCGTCGTGCTCATGGAGCATTCCGCCAAGGGTGAATCGAAGCTGTTGCGCCAATGCACGCTGCCGCTCACCGGCGCCGCCGTCGTCGACATGGTGATTACCGATCTCGGCGTGTTCACGCTTGACCGCGCCGGCACCGGGCTGACGCTGATCGAGCTCGCGCCCGACGTGACGCTCGATCACATCAAGTCGCAGACCGAGGCGAGCTTCAAGGTCGCCAATACGCTGAAGCAATAATCGTCGCTTTCACTCGCCGCTGACCACGACTCGGATCGTGTCGGCGGGAACGCCGCTGAGTTCGAGCGTGAGCGGCTGCGCCGCCAGATCGAACTTCACGCTCTTGCGGACGCTGTCGCAACCCGTGGCGCCGGAAAAGGCCACGGATTTCACGGCGTGACCGTCCTGGATGACATCGATCCAGCCCTCTGACGACAAGGTAATCTTGTAGGTGCCGGCCCGCGCCGGGGCGGCAATCTGAACGAAGCCCGCGAACGACGTCGGCGATTTCGGCGCACGTTCCGGCGCCACCGGAAGCTTAGCGTCCGCAAACGGCACGAGCGCGACGATCGTGGCCCACGGAATCGGCCATGTCACGCGACCGCCGGAGACGACCTTGGGTAAATCCGTGCCGTTGAGCGTGGCGCGCTCCTTGTCGAGCGGCCATTTGAATTTGTCGCAACCGACCGGCTCTTGTGCGAGGCAAGGCCCGGCAATCGCGCAGGCGACGAGTCCGATGATGACAGATTTCACTTTACTGTCCTGATTGTCCCGATCGTCTTGGTCCCAAACTTCTTGGTCCCAATTTCTTGGGCCTAATCGATCGCGATCATGACGTCGGACGCCTTGATCACGGCGATGGCTTGGTCACCCGCCTTGAGGCCAAGATCGTCGACGGCCTCGTTGGTGATCGATGCGGTAATGATTCGACCGGGAGCGATTTCGAGGCGGACATGCGCCGTCGTGGCGCCCTTCTTCACTTCGACGATTTTGCCCGAGATTTGATTGCGTGCGCTAATTTTCACGACATTCCTTTAAATGTGGCGGCACCGCGCAAGCCGGGTGAGGAGACTTGGAAGCAGCGTATTCCGGAAGCGCGTTCCGGATGATTGATGCGCTTACGGCGCACCGGCAATAGGTCATGTTAGCGAACAGTGCCGCAATGTCCAAGGTCGTCGAAAGCGGCGTGCTCACTCGGCCTCACGGGCAACCTTCTCCAGGATCGGACGCCAAATCGTCTGCTGCGACTGGGTGAAAGCCATGGTCTCTTCCGGAGTCATGTAGCGCGTGAAGGCGCCGTTGGCCGCGAGCTTCGCTGAAACTTCTTTGTCCTCCACCGCGATACGCAGATCGGAATTGACCTTGCGGATGATGCTGTCGGGCGTGCCGGTCGGTGCCACCATGACGTTCCAGGCACCGACAAAGAAGTCGGGTAGCGTTTCCGCGACCGTCGGCAGGCTTTCCATGCCAGGCAATCGCTGCGTCGATGTCGACGCCAGCATATTCACCAAGCCGCCCTGCATGGCGCCGGCGAGACCGGCATAGGCATCGAGCACCAGGTCGACGCGATCGGCGACAACGTCGCCTATTGCTTGCGCCGGGCCGCCGGCATACGGGACGAGCCGCAGCTTTACCGCGGCGCGCTCCTGCAGCAGTTCCATCGTCAGATGCGTGAGCCTGCCGCGCCCGGTCGCCGCATAGGACAATTCGTTCGGCTTCTCCTTGGCGCGAGCGATCAGGTCGGCGATCGAATTGATGCCGGACTTGGGTGAGGCGGCAATAAAGATCGGCTGCTGCAGCACAAGGCCGATGGCGGCGAAGTCGCGCGGCAGTTCGACCGGCAGGTTCGGCGCCACGCCGGGTCCTCCGGGCAGCGCCAGAAACACCGAGGTCGCCGGCATGTACAATGTGAAGCCGTCGGGCGAGGACTGCGCGGCAACACGCGCCGAGATCGCGCCGCCGGCTCCGGGTTGATTGAGGACGACGACCTGCTGGTTCCAGATCTGGCCAAGCTTGTCGGCAAGAATTCTGGCGGTGGCGTCGTTGGCGCTGCCAACAGCGGAGTCCACCACAAGCCGTACGGGCTTGGTTGGATAATCCGATTGCGCCAGCGCGCGGCCAAGCCAAGAGCACGATGTAAACGCCGTGAAACTCGCCAGCGCGCCGTACTTGAGCAATTTGCGTCTCGTCATGGCGATCTCCCTTCAGTGAGCTTATGCCGCCCGCTGCATACGAGCTTTGCCAATAGTCATCGTAACGGTAAATGACAGCGTCGGCATTTGCGGTTACTGCTTGGCCCGCATTTCAGCCGGGAGAAGGACGCTGCGCCACAAAGAGCGCTGCGGCAATTGCACCGCATGAACGACGAGCGCAACGAAAGCGCCGCGGCGAACGAAGCGACGATCGGCGAATCCGGCAGCGCCGCTCGCGTGGAAGCGCCTTGCGCCGCGCCCGCGGTGTCGCCAAGCCGTGCGGATGCCTGGGCGCTGACGCATCGCGACATCACGCACCGCGACAAACGGCTGATCGTCATCTGCATGATGCTGCCGGTGTTCCTCGGCTCGGTCGATCAATCGATCCTGGCGAGCGCGCTGCCGACCATCGGCAAGAGCCTCGGCGAAGTGCACAATCTGCCCTGGCTGATCACGGCGTTTCTGATCGCTTCGACCGCGCTGACGCCGCTCTACGGTAAATTCGCCGACATTCATGGCCGTCGCGCCGCGATGCTGATCGGCGTTTTCGTTTACATGACGGGCTCGCTCATCTGCGCGGCGTCGCCCAACATGCTGATGCTGATCTGCGGCCGCGTCGTGCAAGGTTGCGGCGCCGGCGGGCTGACCGTCACCGCCAACATGGTCTTGGGCGATATCGCGACGCCGAAAGACCGCGGCAAGTACTACATGTATTTCTCGATCGCGTTTACGAGTGCGGGCGCCAGCGGGCCGGCGCTCGGCGGCTGGATCTCCGAGCATTTGTCCTGGCCGGTGATCTTTCTGTGGAATTTTCCGCTCTGCGTCTTGGCGCTCGTGATCACATTGACGGTGCTGCGGCGCTTGCCGCGCTTCGAGCGGCCGCACCGGCTCGACATTGCCGGCGCGCTTTTGGTGATGGCGGCAAGCTCGACTTTCATGCTGGCGCTTAATCTCGGCGGCGTGCGCTATCCGTGGCTGTCTTCGCCGGTTCTGGCGCTGCTCGCCTGCGCGCTCGTGCTCGGTGTAGGATTTGTCGTGCGACTGCGCACCGCCGCCGAGCCGCTTATTCCCATCGGCATCCTGTCCGATCCGACGGCGCGGCTCACCATCGCGGCGCATTCGTTCGGCTGGGGCGGGATGGTGAGCCTCACCATCTTTTTGCCGATGTATCTGCAGAGCGCGCTCGACTGGTCGCCGACGTCTGCGGGACTGAGCCTGATGATCCTGATGGTGACGCTCAATACCAGCGCGGGATTGTCCAGCCAGCTCCTCGGCCGGGTGCCGCATTACAAGATCTTGCCGCTCTTCTTTCTCCTCGTCGGCATCGGGGCAGTCGTCGTGCTCGCATTCTCCGCCGGCACCATGACGTCGCTGAAATTCGAGATCATCCTATTCTTGATCGGCGCCGGCTGGGGCCCGACGGCGCCGTTGACGCAAGTGGCGCTGCAGAACACCGTGCCGAGCCACGATCTGGGCGCGGCGCTCGGCACCATGAATTTCGCGCGCACGCTCATTGCCACGATCCTGGTCGCCATATTCGGCGCCATCGTATTGGCCAAAGCGCCGGTCGGGGCGCCGCTGGATGCGCTCAGCCATGGCGTCCGTCATAGCTTCCTCGGCGCGGCGTCGATCGAGACCTTCACAACGGTTTTCCTCGGCGCCGCCATCACGTTGGGCGTCGCCTTCCTGTCGATCGTCCTGCTCGAGGAGAAGCCGCTCGGTGACACGCAGCCGGGGTCGCGCCGGTAGTTGGCTATGGCTTGCCTAAGAAAAGGCTTGTGGCCAAAGCATGCGCCGAAGCATGCGTCCAGCGCTTGACCGACCTTACGGGAAGCTTACCGGGAGCTTGCATCAGGGGGCCAAACAGGGGCAATTTGGCTCCATGGGGGCATGGCCATGGCAGAGTCTATGGCCTAAGTCTATGAGAAGACGAAATAATTCCTCGAGTTCCCGACGCTATGTCGTAGCCTCATAAATCCTCACAGGCAATTGAACCTCAGTGTCACACACCGCGACCAATTCCATGAGTTGGCCCTAGGGCGATGCAAGCACCGGCAGACGAAGCGCTGATCGGGCGGATCGCACGCGGTGACCGGCTTGCGATGCAAGTGCTGTTCGCGCGGCACCATGTGCGCATTTATCGGTTTGTGCTGCGTCTGTTGCGCGACGAAATGGCGGCGGAAGACGTCATTGGCGATGTGTTCCTGGACGTGTGGCGCCAGGCCAACCGTTTTGAAGGCCGAAGCGCCGTATCGACTTGGCTCATCGCCATCGCACGGTTCAAGGCGTTGTCGTTATTGCGCAAGCGGCGCGATGACGGGCTTGACGCGGAGACGGCGGAAGCGATCGAGGATGCTGCGGATGACCCTGAGCGTGCCGTCACCAAGCAGGACAAAGGCGAAAAATTGCGGAAGTGCCTCGCCAGCCTTTCGCCCGAACACCGGGAGATCATCGATCTCGTCTACTACCACGAGAAATCCGTGGAAGAGGTGGCGCGGATCGTCGGTATTCCGGAAAACACGGTGAAGACGCGCATGTTTTACGCGCGCAAGAAGCTGGGAGAGCTCTGCAGAATGGCAGGAATAGATCGAGGTTGGCCATGACGCTTAGCGAACAGGCGCGCGATCCGCGCCGAGACGACGAACCGACGGATGTCGAGGTGCTGTTGCCGTGGTATGCGGCCGGCACGCTGCGCCGCCGCGACCGGCAGCGCGTCGAAGAGGCGCTGCGCAAGGATCCCGAGCTGGCGCGGCACGTCGACCTCGTGCGCGAGGAGCTTGTCGAAACCATTCATCTCAATGAAACGCTGGGCGCGCCGACACCGCGCGCGGCGGACCGGCTGATGGCGGCGATCGATGCCGAGGCGGCGACGGCCGCGCGCAAGCGAGCGCCAGGCGCGATCGCCGGCTGGCTCACCGGATTTTTCGCCAATCTGTCGCCGCGCACCATGGCGGTAGCGGCATCCTTCGCCATGCTCGCCATTGCGCTGCAGGCGGTCGCAATCGTCGACATTTTCACCAAGCCGCAAGGCGCGGTGCAGGTCGAAGGGCAGGGCGCCGCGCACAAGAACGGCACTTTCGCCATGGTGCGCTTCGCCCGCCAGGCCAGCGCCGGCGAAATCACGAATTTCTTGCAGAACTATCAGGCCGCCTTGGTCGACGGGCCTACGCCCGGCGGACTCTATCGCGTCAGGGTTGCAATGAGCTCGTTGGCGAAAGAGGAACTCGCGCGCATCGTCGCCCGCATGCGCCAGGACCGCGTCGTCGAGACCGCCGAGCCCGGCCAGTAGGCGCCAGGCCGCGCCCCGGCGGTAGATATTTACCGCGGGCTTTTCTTAGAAATTCGGCTTCCCCCTGATCGAACCTTTCGGGCGTGTGGCACGACCAATATGCGGTGGCAAGATTGAGCTGCCATCGGCGCGCTTCTCCCCCGACGCCAGCGCCGATTTATCAGACCCGCCCGGTCTCGTCCCCACCGGGCGGGTCGCCTTTTTTTCGGGTGGGACGAGCCCCATCGGTTCCGCTGTTCCGCCGCCGCCAGCTGCGGCAATCACGCGCCTAAAGGCGTAGGCACGTCCTCTTTACGGACGTAAGGAACATGCAGACAATGCCCGCCGTGGGGGAAATCTGTTGTGCCTGGTGATACGGTCCTCGAAACCGAAGACCTGACCAAGGATTTTGCCGGTTTCGTTGCGGTGCGTGGGGTGAACCTGCGCGTCACGCGCGGCTCTATCCACGCCATGATCGGCCCGAACGGCGCCGGCAAGACCACCTGCTTCAATCTGTTGACCAAATTCTTGAGCCCGACGCGCGGCCGCATCATGTTCAACGGCCGCGACATCACGGCACTCAGGCCGGCGGACGTGGCGCAGCTTGGGCTGGTGCGCTCGTTTCAGATCTCGGCCGTATTTCCGCATCTTACCGTCATCGAGAATGTGCGCATCGCGCTGCAGCGCAAACGCGGCGGCTCATTCGATTTCTGGCGCTCCAAAAGCGTGCTGCATGCGCTCGACGCGCGCGCTTTGGCGCTTATCGAGGATGTCGGCCTAGCGTCGTATGCCAATGTGCTCGCGGTCGAATTGCCCTATGGCCGCAAACGGGCGCTCGAGATCGCAACGACGCTTGCGCTCGACCCCGCCATGCTCCTTCTCGACGAGCCGATGGCGGGGATGGGCCACGAAGACATCAAACGCATCAGCGAATTGATCAAATCGGTCGCCGCGACGCGCACCGTGTTGATGGTCGAGCACAATCTCAGCGTCGTCGCCGATCTCTGCGACCGCATCACCGTGCTTACGCGCGGGCAGGTGTTGGCGGAAGGCGACTATCGGACGGTGTCGGAAAATCCCGCCGTGCGCGAAGCCTATCTTGGGACCGGACACGCATAGGGCCGCCATGTCTGAAGCCATGCTCACCGTGAAAGACCTCCAGAGCTGGTACGGCGAGTCGCACATTTTGCACGGCGTCACGTTCCAGGTGCAGCCGGGCGAGGTGGTGACGCTGCTGGGGCGGAACGGAGTCGGCAAGACGACGACCTTGAAATCGATCATGGGCATCGTCCGCCAGCGCACCGGCTCGGTGCGCTTCGAAGGCCGTGAAACGATCGGCCTGCAATCCGATGTGATCGCACGCTGCGGCATCGCGTTCTGTCCGGAAGAGCGCGGAATTTTCTCGAGCCTCGACGTGCGCGAGAATCTGCTGCTGCCGCCGCAAGTGCGCGCCGGCGGCCTCGACCTTGATCGCATCTTCGCGCTGTTTCCCAATCTGCGCGAGCGGCTCAACAGCCAGGGCACCAAATTGTCGGGCGGCGAGCAGCAGATGCTCGCGATCGGACGCATCCTGCGCACCGGCGCGCGGTTGCTGCTGCTCGACGAACCGACCGAGGGGCTGGCGCCCGTCATTATCCAGCAAATCGGGCAGACCATCGGCACCTTGAAGGCGCAAGGTTTCACCGTTCTCCTCGTTGAGCAAAACTTTCAGTTCGCGGCGACGGTTGCCGATCGTCATTACGTCATGGAAACCGGCCGCATTGTTGACCAGTTCACGACCCCTGAACTAAAGGCCAATATGGATAAACTGCACGACTATCTCGGAGTTTGATATACCCGACAAAAGGGCAAAAAAGCCCATGCGAAAGGAAAGCCCATGCGAAAAGGGAGGTGTGCAATGAGGTTTGGAGCCTATATCGCATTTGCGGCCGCCACGCTGATCGTGGGAGCGGCGGCACGCGCAGACACACCAGCGTCAAAATCGGCGTGCTCACCGACATGTCGAGCCTGTACGCCGACGACAACGGCGCGGGCTCGCGTGGTCGCCGCTGAAAATGGCGGTGGACGATTTCAACCCCGCCGCGCACGATATGAAGGTCGAGATCATCAGCGCCGACCATCAGAACAAACCTGATATCGGCTCCAATCTCGCGCGGCAATGGTTTGACGTCGATCACGTCGACATGATCGTCGACGTGCCGAATTCCGGCGTCGCACTCGCGGTGAGTGAAGTGGCGCGGGAGAAGAACAAGGTCTTGCTGGTTTCGGGCGCCGCGATCTCCGATCTCACCGGCCCGAAATGCTCGCCCAATACCGTGCATTGGACTTACGACACCTGGATGCTCGCCCACAGCACCGCCGGCGCTTTGGTAAAACCGGCGGCGACACCTGGTTCTTCCTCACCGCCGATTATGCTTTCGGCCACGCCCTCGAACGCGACTCCACTGCGGTCGTCCTCGCCAATGGCGGCAAGGTGCTGGGCAGCGTGAGCCATCCGCTCAATAATCAGCGATTTCTCGTCGTTCTTGCTGCAGGCGCAGGCCTCGAAAGCCAAGATCATCGGGCTCGCCAATGCCGGCGGCGACACCATCAATGCGATCAAGCAAGGCTGCCGAATTCGGCATCACTGCCGGCGGGCAGCACTTTGCCGCCCTGCTGTTCTACATCGAGCGACGTCGAAGCGCTTGGGCTCAAAATCGCGCAGGGCCTGGTTCTCACCGAGACTTTTTACTGGGACATGAACGACGCGACCCGCGCCTGGACCAAGCGCTGGCAGGCCGAGCGGCCGGGCAAATTCCCCACCATGAACCATGGCCGGCGTCTATGCAGCGACGTTGCATTATCTGAAGGCGATCGCCGCGCTCAAAAGCGCTGCCGACGGCAAGGCCGTGGTCGCCAAGATGAAGGAAATGCCGACCGACGATCCGTTGTTCGGCAAGGGCTATATCCGCGCCGACGGCCGCAAAATCCATCCGGCCTATCTGTTCGAGGTGAAGAAGCCCGAAGAATCCAAATATCCGGGCGACTATTACAAACTGCGCGCCACCATCGCCGCGGAGGAGGCGTTCCGCCCGATGAAGGACGACAATTGTCCGATGCTGACGAGTAACTGAGGCTTACGCAAAATCAATCGAACGATAACTTCGAACTATAACATGGAGAGAGATGCCAAATGAAAATTGCAGGAGTGGTGCTTATGCGCGACAGCTGTGCTGATCGGCACGGCCGCCCGGGCTGAGGACCTCGCCGTCAAGATCGGCGTGATGAGCGACATGTCGGGCCTTTATGCCGATCTCGGCGGCCCCGGTTCGGTCGCCGCCGCCAAGCTCGCCATCGAGGATTTCAATCCAGCGGCGCACGGCATGAAGGTCGAGATGGTGACGGGCGACATGCAAAATAAGCCCGACGTTGGCTCGAACCTGGCGCGGCAATGGTTCGATGTCGACCATGTCGACATGATCGTCGACGTGCCGAATTCCGGCGTGGCGCTCGCCGTCAATGAAGTGGCACGCGAGAAGAACAAGGTCTTCCTGGTCTCCGGTGCGGCGAGCTCCGATCTCACCGGGCCGAAATGCTCGCCGGACACCATCCACTGGACCTACGACACCTGGATGCTCGCCAACGGCACCGGCAAGGCGCTGGTGAAGACCGGCGGCGACACCTGGTTCTTCCTCACCGCCGACTACGCCTTCGGCCATGCGCTTGAACGCGACACCACCGCGGTCGTTCTCGCCAATGGCGGCAAGGTGCTGGGCAGTGTCAGCCATCCGCTGAACACCAGTGACTTCTCGTCGTTCCTGCTGCAGGCGCAGGCCTCGAAAGCAAAGATCATCGGCCTCGCCAATGCCGGCGGCGACACGATCAACTCGATCAAGCAGGGCGCCGAATTCGGCATCACCACGGGCGGCCAGCAATTCGCCGGCTTGCTTGTGTTCATTACCGACGTCAATTCGCTCGGGCTGAAGACGGCGCAGGGCCTGGTCCTGACCTCGACCTGGTATTGGGACATGACCGACGCCAATCGCGCCTGGACCAAGCGCTGGCAGGCGCAGATGCCGGGTAAATTTCCGTCCATGGTGCAGGCCGGCGTCTATTCCGCCGTCACGCATTACCTCAAGGCGGTCGCGGCGCTGAAGAGCTCGACCGACGGCAAGGCCGTGGTCGCCAAGATGAAGGAAATCCCGACCGACGATCCGCTGTTCGGCAAAGGCTTCGTTCGCGCCGACGGCCGCAACATTCACCCGGCTTATCTCTTCGAGGTGAAGAAGCCCGAAGAATCGAAATATCCGGGCGACTATTACAAGCTGCGGGCGACCATTGCCGCCGACGAAGCCTTCCGTCCGCTCAAGGACGGCAATTGCCCGCTCGTGACTAACTAAGAAAAAGCGCCTCTCCCCGCGCCGAGCGGGGAGAGGCGAACCGGGCAAATTTCCATGTTCGAAATCTTCGGTATTCCCTCGCAAGCTTTGTTTGGTCAGCTTCTGCTCGGCCTGATCAACGGCTCGTTCTATGCGCTGTTGAGCCTCGGGCTCGCCGTCATTTTCGGCATGCTCAACATCATCAATTTCTCGCACGGCGCGCAGTATATGATGGGCGCTTTCACCGCCTATATTCTGCTGCAATATCTCGGTCTGAATTATTGGGTGGCGCTGGTCGTCGTTCCGATTCTGGTCGGCGCCACCGGCATCGTGATTGAACGGCTGTTTCTCAAACGGCTGCAAAATCTCGATCATCTCTACGGGCTGATCCTCACTTTCGGATTGGCGCTGATCATCGAGGGCGTGTTTCGCAATTACTACGGCTCCTCGGGACAGCCTTATCAGATCCCGGATTCGCTGCGCGGCGGCCACAATCTCGGTTTCATGTTCCTGCCGAATTATCGCGCCTGGGTGATCGCGTTTTCGCTGGTTGTGTGTTTCGGCACCTGGTTCGCGATCGAGCGCACGCGGCTCGGCTCGTATCTGCGCGCCGCCACCGAGAACCCGACGCTGGTGCGCGCTTTCGGCATCAACGTGCCGCGGATGGTGACGCTGACTTATGGCTTCGGCGTCGGGCTCGCGGCGCTGGCCGGCGTCATGGCGGCGCCGATCTACAATGTGTCGCCGCAGATGGGTTCCGATATCATTATCGTCGTGTTCGCGGTCGTGGTGATCGGCGGCATGGGCTCGATCATGGGCGCGATCCTGACCGGCTTCGCGCTCGGCATCGTCGAGGGCCTCACCAAAGTGTTTTTTCCGGAGGCCTCGAACACCGTGATCTTCGCCATCATGATCATCGTGCTGTTGATCAGGCCGGCCGGCCTCTTCGGACGGAGCATTTGATGGCGAGCGCCGCCGAAGCCCCGCTGACGCCGATCCAGCGCGACACGCCATGGAGTCTCGCCGTGGCGGGCGCGCTGATGGTGGCCTTCCTGATTGCCGCGCCCTTTGTCCTTTATCCGGTCTTTCTGATGAAGGCGCTGTGCTTTGCGCTGTTTGCCTGCGCTTTCAATCTCCTGATCGGTTATGTCGGTCTGGTCTCGTTCGGCCATGCGCTTTATTTCGGCTGGGCAAGCTATTTGTGCGCCTACGCTGCCAAGTCGTGGGGTCTGCAGCCCGAGCTTGCGCTCCTTGTCGGCACGGCGACCGCCGCAGGCCTCGGCGTCATTGCCGGCGTCATCGCCATCCGCCGCCAGGGCATCTATTTCGCCATGATCACGCTGGCGCTGGCGCAGATGATGTATCTCGTCGCCTTGCGCGTGAAGCTCACCGGCGGCGAGGACGGCATCCAGGCGGTGCCGCGCGGCTATTTGTTCGGCATGCTCGATCTGAATGTCGAAATGAACATGTATGCGTTCGTTCTCGTTGTCGTGCTTGGCGCGTTCTTTCTGATTTACCGGATCATCGATTCCCCGTTCGGCGAGGTGCTGCGCGCCATCCGCGAGAACGAGCAGCGCACCGTCTCGCTCGGCTATAATATCGACCGTTACAAGCTCGTCGCCTTCGTGATGTCGGCGACGCTCGCCGGGCTTGCCGGATCGATGAAGGCCTTGGTATTTCAGCTAGCCTCGCTGACCGACGTGCATTGGACCATGTCGGGCGAGGTCGTGCTGATGACGCTGGTCGGCGGTCTCGGTACGGTGTTCGGGCCGATCGTCGGCGCTTTCCTGATCGTCGCCATGGAGAACTATCTGGCGCCGTTCGGCCAATGGGTGCTGGTGATCCAGGGCGCCATCTTTGTCATCTGCGTCCTGGTGTTCCGCCGCGGCATTGTCGGCGAACTGGCCAACCGGCTGCGTGTCCGGCTCTGACAGCAACAAATCCCGTCCTGATTTGATCGATCTGTTCAGATACTCGAATCAATTGTGCACGCTGTTATCCACAAACTGAAAGTCAAGAAATTGCTCTTGGTGAAACGGCATTCATTTTGATTGCCGAATCAGGGCGTCATCCTGATTATGCAAAACGCTGATTTCACAGGCGCTTCTGGCTTCATCAACATGTCGGAACGGGGACAAGGGCCGTACGACACTATCGCGCGCAGATGGCTCGCATTGATCGAGCGTCGCCAGGAGAATTTCATCGAGCTGTGCGACACCGGGCGCTGGCGGCACTACTACAGCAAAGCCGAATTTTTGGAGGAAATGCGCAAGGTGTTGGGTTTGCGCGATCAATGGGCCGCGCTCGCCGGCCTGCCGCCGCAGAGCGACGATCCGCCGCTTCTCGGCAACGTCCTGACGCCGCATCGCGTGCTGCCTAACCGTTTGGTGCCGCTGAGCTTAACGTCGAACGCGGAGCCGCACGGCGAGGCCGACTTGCCGCCGGCAAAGCTGCGGGTCAATGAGCTGCCGACGACGCGCTGGCCCGATTAGATTTGGGCCCGATTAGATTTTGACCTGATTAAGCTCCGGGCCGGACTGGACTTTCAGCCCGCTGCCGCGTTATCCACAATCTGAACCCACCCGGGAGCGAGCGCGCCAGCCTTCTTTTGGCGCGGCGCTCCTGATTATTTCCCTGCAAATCCCCAACAGATGTGAGCCAACGATGCCGAGTGCTTTGTTCTCGCCGATCAAGCTTGCCGATCTCACGTTGCCGAACCGCATTGTCGTCGCGCCGATGTGCCAGTACAGCGCCGATGACGGCGTTGCCAATAACTGGCACATGACCCATCTCGGCATGCTGGCCAATTCCGGCGCCGGCCTTCTGGTGCTTGAAGCGACGCATGTCGAGCGGCACGGCCGGATTACCCATGGCTGCATGGGGATTTATTCCGATGACTGCGAGGATGCGCTCACGCGCATTGTGTTGCATTGCAAGCGCATCGGTCACGCCAAGCTTGGAATCCAGCTCGCCCATGCTGGACGCAAGGCCTCGTCGCAGCGCCCGTGGGAAGGCGCCAAGGCGCTCGGCCCGAACGAGGATCCCTGGCCGACAATCGCGCCGTCGGCACTGCCGTTCGGCCCCGGCTGGCACACGCCGCGCGCCATGAACGAGGACGATATGGTGCGCGTGCGCAAAGCCTTTGTCGATGGCGCCAAGCGTGCGGTGCGCGCAGGCTTCGACGCCGTCGAGTTGCACCTGGCGCATGGTTATCTGTTACACAGTTTCGTCTCGCCGCTGTCCAACAAGCGCAACGACGAATATGGCGGCTCGCTCGCCGGCCGCATGCGCTTTCCGCTCGAAGTCGCGCGCGAGACGCGCGCCGCGATCCCGCGCAACATACCGTTCGGCGCCCGCATCACCGGCACCGATTGGCTCGACGGCGGCCTGACCGGCGATGACGCGGTGGAGCTCGCCAAGGCGCTCAAAGAGGCGGGGCTCGATTACGTCGACATTTCATCCGGCAATATCACGAGCGAAAGTCGCTGGCCGAACGACCCCGGCTTCAACGTGCCGGTGGCGGAACGCGTGCGCAAGGAGACCGGCATTGCGGTGCGCACCGTTGGCATGATCGTGAGTGCGAAACAGGCCGAGGCCGTCATCGCCGAGGGCAAGGCCGACATGGTCGCCTTGGCGCGCGGCTTCCTCGACGATCCGCATTGGGGCTGGCACGCCGCGCAAACGCTCGGCGCCGAAGTGGCGCGGCCGGTGCAATATGCCCGTTCGGCGCCGCCACTATGGGCCGGCGCCGCTCTGCGCGGCTGACGGCCTGACCGGCCGATAGCGCGAAGCGAGATATTCCGGCGCAACGCCGAGATAATGGGCAAGCCGCAGCCGCCACATCAAAAGCACGGTGCGGAATACGCCGTGATATTCCCAGCGCCGCCCCGACGTGACGGCCGGCGTGCCGATGCAATAAGGCCGGCAAAGTTGCCTGAGCCGGTGCGAGATCGCGATGTCCTCCATCAGCGGCAGATCAGGAAATCCGCCGACGGTTTCGAACGCGTCGCGCGTCACAAAAATCGCCTGATCGCCGGTGGCGACGCCGGTCAGTCGCGAGCGCCAATTGATCATGCGGGCGACGACGGCAAGAAGCGGGTGCCGTCCGGCAATGCGCAGATCGAAGCGGCCCCAGGCGCGCCGTTCGAGCCCCGCGGCGATCAGGCTGTCGGCATTGTCCGGCAACGCCGTGTCGGCGTGCAGAAAGAGGAAGGCGTCGCCCGAGCCGAGCGCCGCGCCGGCATTCATCGGCGCCCCCCGGCCAGCTGGTGCGACAATGACTCTGTCAGCAAGCGGCATGGCGAGATCGCGCGTGCCGTCGCCCGATCCGCTATCGACGACGATCACTTCGGCCCCGCGCGCGCGCAACGGCGCAAGCGCCTGCAATGCGCCGGTGATGATCGCCGCCTCATCGAGCACAGGGACGATAATGGTGAGCTGGTGCGAGAAAGCAGGCATGATGGATGGTAGATTGAAGAAGTTCCCGCCGTCCGGTCAAGGCGCGGCCCCTATCTTACGAGGCCGAAGACTGTTAGGACTGGCCTCAGGTCGACCGCCACAGGGATATAGGGGATCCGGCGGGACGCAAGTCAGTATTGAAAATCGCAACAGGCACGGCCTTTATCGCGCCGTGCGATGGGACTCATTGGGGATTCATGCTGTCACCGCGTTCGTGCAATGTCCTCATGATTTACCCACGTTTTGGGGCGGGGACATTTTGGGCCTTCGGGGCGGCCTGTGAGCTTTTCGGCGCTAAATACCCGACGGCTCCGCTCGGCCTGATCACGGTCGCGGCGCTTTTGCCGGCTGAGTGGACCGTCCGGCTCATCGACCGCAACGCCGAGAATTTGGCCGACGGCGATCTGGACTGGGCCGATTTGGTCATGACCGGCGGCATGCTGCCGCAATATTTCGACACCATCGAAATCATCGATCTATGCCGGGCGCGCGGCAAGCCGGTCGTCGTCGGCGGGCCGGGCGTGACCTCCGTTCCCGAGCTTTACAGCAAGGCGAATTTCCAGGTGCTCGGTGAAGCCGAAGGCATCATCGACAAATTCATCGCGGCCTGGGACGCCGGCGATCGCGAGGGTGTCTTCGAAGCCGAAAAGTTTACGATCGATGTGACCAAGAGCCCGGTGCCCCGCTTCGATCTCTTGAAGGTCGAACATTACCTTTACATCGGCGTGCAATTCTCGCGTGGTTGTCCGTTCACCTGCGAGTTCTGCGACATTATCGAACTCTATGGCCGCGTGCCCCGCGCCAAGACCATCCCGCAAATGCTGCGTGAACTGCAAACGCTGTACGATCTCGGCTACCGCGGCCATGTCGACTTCGTCGACGACAACCTCATCGGCAACAAAAAGGCGGTCAAGGAATTCTTGCCGCAACTCAAGACCTGGCTCGACCAGCACGACTACGCGTTCGAGTTCACCACCGAGGCATCGCTTAACCTTGCCGACGATGCGGATCTGTTAAGGCTGTTGAATGCAGCCAATTTCATCGGCGTGTTTATGGGCATCGAGAGCCCAGACACCGCCACGCTGGTCGCGATGCGGAAAAAGCAGAATACGCGGCGCAACATTGCCGAGAGCATCCATACGATTTACGCCGCCGGACTCTACGTGACTGCGGGGTTCATCATCGGCTTCGACAGCGAGCGGGGATCGGTTGCCGACGGTATCGTCGAGCTGATCGAGGAGGCCGCTATTCCGGTCGCCATGGTGGGCTTGCTTTATGCGTTGCCGAACACCCAACTCACGCGCCGGCTCGCCAAGGAAGGTCGTTTGCATCCGGATCTGTTGTTGGATCCTGCCGCCGGCATGGATCAGTGCACGCAAGGCTTGAACTTCGACACGTTGCGGCCGCGGCACGATATCCTCTCGGACTACAAGCAAGTTCTGGAACGAGTCTTCGATCCGGTTGCCTATGCGGGCCGCTTGCAGCGCCTGTCGCATCTGCTCGGCGCCTCGAACCCAAATCGTCAAAAGCGCGCCAACGATTCAAGAAGTAAGCTTGGCGGGCTGGAAGTTGTCCATCGCGTCGTGTCCAGGCTGCCAGGCGCGCAGGACATGTTCAGGCGAACGATCATCGAATGCGCGACGAAAAATCCGCAATGGGCCCGGATCATCGTCCTGCTGACCGCCTGCTATCTCCATCTCGGTCCGTTCTCGCGACACGTCATCGGCCAAATCGAGCAGCAGCTTGGTGGGTCGCAGGATATCGAGCCGCATCTGACTGCATCGGTCGAGCCGCCCGACGTCGCCATCACGGCGTAAAGTCCGAGGCGGACGCGGCTTCAACCTCCGATCGATATCTGCTTATCGTGACGACGCAACCTTGCTGCGGGCGTCGCGCTGCGGCTCTGTCGATGCCGGTCGGCGAGGTAGATGTGCCGATGATTGGACATGAGTAATCGGGTTCTCGTCGAAGTGACGCGGGGCGCGCTGACAGAAAGCCGCCACCGCGGCGCTGTCGCCGTGGCGGATGCCGACGGAAAAATGGTGCTTGCCGTCGGCGACGTGGCTACGCCGGTGTTTCCGCGTTCGGCGATCAAGGCTTTTCAAGCCTTGCCGCTGGTCGAACGGGGCGCGGCCGATCGCTATGGTTTCGGCGCTGTGGAGCTTGCGCTCGCCTGCGCCTCCCATAGCGGCGAGCCGGCCCATGTCGCCGGTGTCGAGCGCATGCTGGCGGCGGCCGGTCTCGAGGCATCGGCGCTGCGCTGCGGCGCGCATTGGCCGATGTCGCAGCCGGCGGCTTACGCGCTGGCGAAAACGGTTACGGCCTCGGCGCTGCACAACAATTGCTCCGGCAAACACGCGGGCTTTCTTTGTCTCGCCTGCGCGATGGGCTTCGATCACGCCGATTATTGGCGGCCGGAGCATCCGGTGCAGCGCGAGGTTCGCGCCGTGATCGAGGATTTCACCGGTGCCGTGTTGTCGGACGATCGCCGCGCCATCGACGGCTGCTCGGTGCCGACATGGGCTATCCCGCTCGACAGCCTTGCGCGCGGCTTCGCCAAATTCGGCACCGGGCAGGGCCTTGCGCCGGCACGCGCTGTCGCGGCCGCGCGCTTGCGCCAGGCCTGCGCGCAAAAGCCGTGGCACGTCGCCGGGACCGGCCGCTTCTGCACCGAGATCATGCAGATGTTCGGCGCGCGCGTCTTCGTGAAAACCGGCGCCGAAGGCGTCTATTGCGGCGCGCTGCCGCAACAAGGCCTCGGCATCGCGATCAAATGCGACGACGGCGCCGGCCGCGCGGCGCAGGCGATCATGGCGGCGGCAATCGCGCGTTTTTTGCCGATGGGCGAGGCGGAGCGTGCCGCGCTTGCGCCCTTCGTGCAGCCGGTATTGCGCAACTGGAGTGGTTTTGAGGTTGGCGCGGTGAGAGTGACCGAGCCCGTGCTTCGCGGCGCCGATTAGCGGCGGCTTGCGGCGGCAAGCTCGATCAGGATTGCTTCGGCGGCGCAAACCAATCGCGCCGGCGAATGACGGCGGCGCTTTCGCGGGCGTTGCGGTCCGATCCTCACCGGCGGAATATGAACGAACTGAACCAGCGGGCGGGTGCCACGCGCGTGCCGCAGAGCTTGCCAATAGACATAGTTGCACAGATAGCGTCCGGCGTCGCGCGACAGGCGGGACGGAAAGATGCCTCGCGCCGCGCTGAGCAGCCGCATGAACGGCGCATTGCCTTTGCGCGACGATGGCTCGCCGAGCGCGATCATTCTGTGCTGCGGTTTACGCCGATCCTCATCGGGAAACAGCAGTGTGGCGGCGTTATGCGCGCGCGTCTCGACGCAAAGGTGATGGCGCCGCCCGGCGAGGCCGAACAGCAAAATCGCGTCCGGTTCGGCCGCCAAGAGCTTCGGCAAATCGCGATCGACCGCCGCATAACTGGACGCAAACACATGGGTGACGAGTTCGACGCCGGCTAAAGCCGGCCGCCGCCGGCGGGCGAGCGCCATGACCAAGCGCGCGCTTGGATTGAACGGCGCGCCGGGGAAGGGGCCAAAGCCGGTCACGAGCACGCGCATCTTCATCCCGCGAGCATGTCGGCGATTTCTTCGACGGCGCTGGCCGGCGCCAGCCGCCCGGCGGCGACCTCGGCCTCGATACGCGGCAAGGCCGCCTTTAACCCGCGATCCGAACGCAACGGCTCGAACAGCTGCTCTTCGAGCATGGTCCACATCCATTTCACCTGCTGCTCGCCGCGGCGCGCCGCAAGCTCGCCCGAGGCGGTGAGTTTTTGCCGGTGATCGAGCACATACATCCACAGCGGCTCGACGCCGTCGCTCTTGAACGCCGAACAGGTGATGACCGGCGGCGACCAGTTGGGCGAGCGCGGCGAGAGAATATGCAGCGCCGCGCTGTATTCCGCGGCGGCAAGCTTGGCGCGGGCGAGATTGTCGCCGTCGGCTTTGTTGACCGCGATCATGTCGGCGAGCTCGACGACGCCCTTCTTCAGTGCCTGCAATTCATCGCCGGCACCCGCCAGCGCCAGCACCAGGAAGAAGTCGGTCATGTCGGAAACCGCGATCTCCGACTGGCCGACACCGACGGTTTCGACCAGCACGATGTCGTAGCCCGCGGCCTCGCATAACAGCATGGTCTCGCGCGTTCTTGCCGCAACGCCGCCAAGCGTGCCCGAAGACGGGGAGGGGCGGATGAAGGCCCTGTCGTCATTGGCAAGCTTGGCCATGCGCGTCTTGTCGGCGAGGATCGAGCCGCCGGTGCGCCGCGATGACGGATCGACCGCCAACACCGCGACCTTGTGGCCTTGCCCTGTGAGCATGCTGCCGAGCGCTTCGATCATGGTCGATTTGCCGACCCCCGGCGCGCCGGTAATGCCGACGCGCACGGCTTTGCCGGTGTCCCGCAACAGCTCCTGGGTCAGCGCGGCGGCCGAGCGGCGGTGATCGGCGCGCTTGCTTTCGATCAGCGTGATCGCGCGCGACAGCACGGTGCGCTCGCCTGAGCGGATGTCGCGCGCGAGGCGTTCGATGTCAGGAAGCGGTGCGGGCGGTGTCATGATGTTCTGCGCACATGGTTTTGCACATTGAGTTGTCTATTTGATTCGATGTTCCTTAACGGCGTGCATGGAAAGCGCCACGCACGCCGCTCGATTTAGGATAGCGAATTGACAACCTAAACCGCCCGATCCAGACCAAAATTCATCGCCGAATGACCCCGATATCGCCGAATTGAGGCCGCATCGGGCGGCTGTCATCAGCAGGTTCATGAACGACGCGCGGTAGGCGTCGTTGCGTCCTCGAACAGGAGACAATCGATGAACTGGGATCAGATTCAAGTCAATTGGATGCAGTTCAAGGGGGAAGTGCGCAACAATTGGGTCAAGCTCACCGATGAGGATATCACGCGTATCGCCGGCCGCCGCTCCGAGCTGGTCGGCCGGTTGCGCGAGCGTTACGGCTTCGCCAAGGCCGAAGCCGAGCGGGAGATTGAGGCCTGGACCAAGGCGCAGCGCCACGCCGCGTGATTACCATTTATCGGCATCGCTCTTCGGCCGCATCCCGCCGAAGAGCGCCGTGCCTTCCGGCGACAGATATTGCCGGAAGACCGTCCACGGCACGAAGGCCGTATAGGCGCCTTCGGCATAAGGGCCGACGGCATAGGGCCCGTAGTGAAACGTCAGGCCGGAGCTCTTGCCCGCTTCGGTCGAAGGCGCGAGCGTGACCGGGCCGAGCTTCAGCAAAGCCGGCTTGATGCCGTCATTGATGAACGTGTCCTCGCGGAGATATTGCGCCGGCGTGATATTGGGCCGGAGCTTGTCGTCGGTGCCGGCGGGAATGCCGTTGGCGATCTTTGCGCTCGCGACCGCAAGCTTCGCCTCGGCGGCAAGCGCGTTCATCGTCGGCCCGTTGTCGTCTCGGTGAAGAACGGGCGGATCGAGATACGCTTCTGCGCCTGGCTGTCCCACAAGATGGCGTCGACCATGTGGTTGGGATGGGCGCCGCCCTCGAACGTATCGTCACTGCGGACGATGCTGATGGTGCGGCCTATCGCCGAGCTGAGCTCGTAGCCGCGATCGTAAGTCCATGCCGTGCCGTCGCGAAACGCCGGCGGGTAGTCATGATGCGTCTTGTGGCGGCATAGGTCTTGCCCTCGGCGACGCAATTATCGAACAGGCCTGGATAGCTTTTCAGAGCGTCATCGACATCGACGCCGATCTCGACAATATGCGTTTTGACCGACAGCGCCGTCGCGGCCAAGGTCGGTGAGGCGAAACTCGGCCCGAAAATCTGCGCCACTAAAATCGCTGCCGCGAAAGTCGCGCCGTCGTACTTCACATTCATCATTTCTTATTCCCGGCCGATATCCCGCCTAACGCATAGGTCGCACGGTGGCGGCTCCGCGTTCACGGCAAAACCGCGAAAGCGCGTGCCGGGAAGCCGAGGCCTTTTTCTACTTTCGGCCAGGTCACGACGATAAGCGCGCCGGTCTCCGGCACTTTGTCGAGATTGGCCATGACCTCGATCTGAAAATGGCCGTGCTGCAGGATGTAGGTTTCCGAATCCATTTTGTCGGTGATGTCGGTATCCATCGCCTCGTGGCCGGTCGCGGTGACGCCGCGCTGCTCATAGAGGTATTTGATGGTCTCGAACGACCACGCGGGAAATGGCTGGCGCTTGAAACGTTCGGGATTGCTGTCCCAGTCCTTGTACATGTCGGTGCGCAGCGCGGCGAAAGCGCCTTTCGGCACCCGGCCGTGCTCACGTTCCCAGGCTTTGAGATCGGCGATCGAGAAAGCGTGGTTCGGATCTTTGGCGAGATACGGCGTGTCGTCGAGCACGACCAATCGCAAGATCATCTCTTTCAACGGGATCTGATCCATGGTGATGCCGTTCGCGGCGAAATGCGCCGGCGGATCGACGTGGGTGCCGTATTGCCCGACCATTTGATAATAGGTGGCGCGGAATTCGTCCTTGGCGATGGTGTAAGGCTCGCCGGTCTTCGGGTCCGCGGCCGGCGAGAACTTGGCCTGGCCGAACCCCGCCCAGACCGGCGTCTGCGGCCCGAACGAATGGGTGAGATCGACGAATTGCTTGCCGGCGATGATGCGGAAGGCGCGTTCGAGGTCGGAGGCGTCCCGCGCTGGAGCCGCGCTCGCCGTCAGCACTGCGCACATTGCGCCGATCAACAGCAAACGAACACGAGAACTGGCGGTCATTTGGATTCTGTCCTCTTTTGGGAGGCCGCCGGAGAGGCCGCACCGGCGAGGGTGTTGCGGTCGATCTAATCTGGCAGCGGGATGAATTCCGTGTTGTCCGTCGGCACGATATCGAAGCGGCCTGCTTTCCAGTCGGCTTTGGCGGCTTCGATGCGGTCTTTGCGTGAGGAGACGAAATTCCACCAGATGTGGCGCGGGCCGTCCATCGGCGCCCCGCCGACCAAGATGATGTGCGCGTCGTTGACGGCGTTCACGTCGACGCGGTCGCCGGGCTTGAGCACCAAGAGCCGCTCCGATCCGTGACGGTCGCCGCCGATCTCGATCTCGCCTGCGACGACATAGAGCGCGCGCTCCTCGTGCTCGGGGCCGATCGGCAAAACCGTGCCGGCTTTGAGATGCGCCTCGGCGAAAATGGTCTCCCACAAGGTTTCGACCGGCGACGCCAGGCCGTGCATCGTGCCGGCGATGACGCGGAGCTTCATGCCGTTGTCGCGCAGTTCGGGAATATCGGCGGCTGCGGTGTGGGCGAAGGCCGGCGCGGTTTCTTCGTCCTTGGCCGGCAGCGCGACCCATAATTGCAGGCCGTGCAGCGGCTCGCCGCCGTCGCGGTGATCGGCGGCGGTGCGCTCGGAATGCACGATGCCGCGGCCCGCGGTCATCAGATTGACCGCGCCGGGCCGGATCGGCAGCGCCGAGCCGAGGCTGTCGCGATGCACGATCTCGCCGTCGAACAAATACGTTACGGTCGAAAGGCCGATATGCGGATGCGGCCGCACATCGACGCCGTCGCCGGCGCGGAACATCGCCGGGCCCATATGGTCGAAAAAGATGAAGGGCCCGACCATGCGGGCGCGCGCCGACGGCAGCACGCGATGCACCTGGAAGCCGCCGAGGTCGACCGTGCGCGGCACGATCACTTGCGCGATGGCGTCGCTCGAGCCGGCGTCGCCGAAAGTCGGATCTTTGGCTGGAAAGAAGCTCATGACAGGCCTCGCGATTTTGCCTCACACCGTTGTGCGGGCCTATCCTAAAGAGAGGCCGCGACAGCCGCCATTCACGATTTTGCGCGCGTTTTCTTGCCGGCTTTGGTCACTGCATCGGCGATAAAACGCGGCTGCGCGAACGACGCGACATGGACTTCGGGCGTCCAATACATGGTCTTGAAACTGCCGGCCTTGCGATAGCGCTGCGCGATCGTTTTCGCCGTATGCCGACGTAGCCGTTTATCGTCGCTGGCAAATCCCATCGCCATGTGGCCGCCGACATAGATCGGGATGGCGGCGACATAGCAGCTGGCGTCGGCGAACAGTTGCCGGAACTTCGCGATGGATGACGTCAATTCGCGCTGCTGGAAGAACGGCACGCCGTTCTGCGTCACCAAGACACCGCCTCTGGCCAAACAGCGCCGGCAGTTCGCATAGAACTTTTCGCCGAACAGGACCTTGCCCGGCCCTTGCGGATCGGTGGAGTTGACGATGATGGCGTCGAAGCGGCGCCCGGTCTTGGTGGCAATCTTGGCGACATATTTGGCGCCATCGTCGATGATGGATTCAAAGCGCTTGTCGGCAAAGACCGGCTTGGTGAATTCGGGAAAATGCTCCTTGGCGAATTCGACGACCTTGGGGTCGATCTCGACCTGGGTGAGGTGCTTGACCGATTTGTGCTTGAGCGCTTCCTCGGCGATGCCGCAATCGCCGCCGCCGATGATGAGCACGTCGCGGGCATGACCGTGGGCGAACAGCGGCACATGCGACATCATTTCCTGGTAGATGAATTCGTCTTTCTTGGAGATTTGCGTCGCGCCGTCGAGCATCAGCATCTTGCCGAAAAACGCCTGCTCGAACAGAACGAGGTGCTGGTGCTCGGTCTGCAATTCGTAGAGCACCTTGTCGACCTGGAACGTCATGCGGAAGCCGAGCGCGTCGAACAGCGTTTCGGCGATCCAGCGCTTCTCCGGCAATTCCTTCGCCAATGTGGCCTCCCCATAACAAAACGGCCAGGTCTGGCCCGGCCGCTCAAATCGCGCTTGCCAGGCCGATCAGCCTTTTTGGCCGCGGAGCAGCTCGTTCACGCCGACGCGCTTTGCCGAAAAGGCCTCGCGCAAAACCGGGATGCACTTATCGGGATCGGCCGAACCGCACATGAAAACGTCGAGCGCGGCGTAACCCTGCTCCGGCCAGGTGTGGATCGAGATATGGCTTTCCGCCAGCACCGCCACGCCGGACACGCCGCTCGGCTGGAAATGATGCAGGTGGATATGCAACAGCGTGGCGCTCGCCGCCTCGACGCAGCGCCGCAACGTCGCCTCGATATGCTCGATGTCGTTGAGCCGCTTGGCGCCGTGCAGATCGACGATCAGATGCACGCCGGCGCAACGCACGCCGTTGCGAACGGCGAAATGATCCTTGCCGAGCGGGTCGCCTGCAATTTTTGGGGTTGCAAGACCGGAATTCTGAAAGCTTCGGCCGTCCTCCGGTGCCGGAGACGCCACTTTCAGTTTGGTCTTCTTGTCTTCCTTTCGGGCGGTACCTGGGATCCCCAAGCCCTTCACCGATCGCAAGAGGGCGTTCTGGCTCATGCCGTCCTCCCCAACCAGATTTAAGAACCCGAGATGCCGGTAATCCGGCGCCACGGAAAGCGAAAGCCGCTCGATCAGTCCACGCGAACCGACCAATAGCGGCTAAATCCCCACATAAATACAACCCATATATAGTCAAGTGGATTCTGCGAGAAAACCTTTAACGTTTTGTCACGATCTGCGTTCCCGGCGCGCAGCGAAACGAACTTGAGCCGCGCCGCACGTCGTCGAACGCAACCCGCTGAGCACGCCCGTCGTTGTTTGATATTTTTGCCCGCGATTGATCTATGATGCCGTCAGGAACATGGGCGAAATGGCTTTGCGATTCGGCCGCACCGATCTGCAAGTTCGGTGTGTGAAGCAGAGAGAGGGAGAGGGAGAACGAGCATGAAGCGCATGTTGGGAGCCTCGATGTTTCTGGCGCTCGCGGCTTTGATGCCGGCGCAGCAGGCTGCGGCGCAGGACCCGATCGGCGGCGCGATCGTCGGCGGGGCGATCGGCGGCATCATCGGTGGTGCGGTCGGCCGCGGCACCGGCGGCGCGGTCGCCGGCGCCGTGATCGGAGCAACGACGGGAGCCGTGATCGCCTCGGAAGCGCAACGGCGCGCCGGCGGTTATTATTGGTGGCGCGGCGGCTGCTATTACCGCTATCCGAACGGTTCGTGGATCGGCGTCGGGCCGGGCTATTGCTCGTACTGAGCCACCGACAACCGATTTTCCGAATTTAACCGGATAGCCAGTCCGCTTAGCCGGTCCGCTTAGCCAGTCATGGCGGTCGGCGAGTTCGGCTGCATCATCGGTTTCTTCACGCGGGCGCGGAAGAAGCTGAGCACGCGCCGGGCGGTATCGGGCTGCAACTTGTTGAAGCTCGTCAGCGCCTGATCGAGGTCCTTTGCCGACATGCCGCGATCGGCGGCGCGCAGCAAGAGGATAGCCTTGGTCGTCGACTGGGACAGGTCGGCGACCTTGGCGAGAATGAGAATGATCTCGGCGCCGGGATCGAGCAAGGCGCGCTCGACGACGTCGATCGGCGTGTCGCACATGATCGACAGCGCGATTGCCGTCTCCTCGAATTTGCGGTCGCGCGCGTATTCATAGACTTCGGCTTCGCCGATCCGGCGGATGCGGTTTTGCCGCTCGACGGCTTCCTGGGCGGCGGCGAAATCCGGCGACCTGCTGCGGGTCTCCTCGCGGATGCCGCTGGCGACTTCACTGACGACGCCTTCGATTTCTGTCGTGGCCTGCGGATGTTCCGCCAACAGGCGGGTCCGCACCTCGGCCGAGGCCTTCTCGAGCAAGACCAAAAAATGCGCCCGCGGAATGTCGCTGCGTAGGCCGACTTCGGTTGCCAGCGCGTCGTCGTCGGCCGAGCGATTGACCAGCATGCGGAAGCCGGCATCGGAAAAACGCGCGCTGGTATTCTTCACCACCGAATGGACGACGTCGCAATCGCCGCGTTCGACGAGAACATTGGTCACTGCTTCGCTGAGCGCCCGGCGCTGCGAGATCGCCAATAGGTGCTTCTGGCTCTTGGTGCCGGCACTGATCAACAGGTCGCGCTCGTCGAGCCGGTCGGACAGCGTCAGCACCGCGCCGGCGACTTCAATATCGTCGTCGAAGGCCAGCATATGGATAACATTCGACGGCGCGTTGGCGATCGGCGCCAGCCGCTGCGCCAATTTGGCGCGGGCCTTGGTCTCGATGGTGTTGACCAGCCGCGCCATGACGTCATCGAATACGCCGATCTGCTCTTCGGAATAGTTTTCGGCGTTGTTGATGAAAAGGTCGGTGATGCGAGCGAGAATGTCGATGCGGCGCGGGATGCTGCCCGACGTCAGCGCGGCTTCGAGTTCGTCGAGCAGGGGCAGGCTACGCATGACAACTCAACTCCGGATGCCGCAACGCCGTTGAATTAACGCCAACAATGCATCGAAAACGGTGAATAAAGCCTTGCCGCGGGCATTTGCCGGGTGCATCGCCCGTCGCCCAAGAGGTTAACGCGCCGGCAAAGACCGCTTATGGCGCCGGCCGTCCCCGGGCTACGGGTCCGGTGAATATGCCCATCCGGTTTTGCACTTCCGCGGGGACCCGATAGTCGCGGATCACCGGCCGCGGGTCGCGCAACCCGCAGGATTCGCGCTGGACCATGAAGCACCAGAGCGCGTGGCTCGCATCCTGCACGAGCCTGGCGCGCAGCGTACGGCTTTCGACGGATAGACGGCCGGCGAGCCGGTCCGCAGCCGGGCCCGCGGTGGAGCTTTGCCCCCGGTCGTATGGAGCCACACGGTCGAATTCGGCGAGCGCGGCCAGCGCCGCCTCGAGCGCGCGGCCCAACCGGCCGAGCGCCGACGCCTGTTCCTGCGCGATTTCGTAATCGAGCGCGACAACCTGCCTTGTACTGTGCCTTGCACTGCCGGGAGCCGGGCGTAAAGTCATGGCAATATCATAAGACGGTTTGGGAAACGCTTAAAGTTCGGGAAACCCTCGGAGGGAAATATGCGGCGCCTGGTCATTCTCGCTCTCGGTCTTTTGTCGCTTGTCGCGACCGGCGGCATGGCCGTCGCCGACGACACGCTCAAAGTCGCGGTCCCGCAGAAGGGCGCCTGGGACGCGGGCCTCGTCGAGCTCGGCCAGCGCGGCGGCATTTTCAAAAAGCACGGACTCAATCTCGATATCCTCTACACCGCGGCCGGCCCGGAATCGATTCAGGCCGTCATCGCCGGCAGCATCGATATCGCCGTTGCCTCGGGCGTTTCGGCCGCGGTCGGCACGTTCGCCAAGGGTGCGCCGATCCGCATTCTGTCGAGCGAAATGACCGGAGCGCCTGACCTCTATTGGTATGTTCCAGCCGATTCCCCGATCAAGACGATTGCGGATTTCAACGGCAAGACGATTGCGTTTTCGGCGGTCGGCTCGTCCAGCCATGCGTCAGTGCTGGCGTTGATCGCGCAATATCACCTCACCGCGAAGCCGCAGGCGACCGGCAATATCGCAGCCACCATCACGCAGACCATGACGGGGCAAGTCGATGTCGGGTTCGGGGCGGCGCCGTTCGGGCTCGATCTGGTCGAGGCCGGCAAGACGCGCATTGTCGCCACCGGCGCCGACGTCGCGGCGCTGCGCACGCGCGTGGTGCGCGTCAACCTGATTGGGGCGCCGACCTTGGCGAGCAAGCACGACGCCATCGTGCGCTTCATGCAGGCTTATCGCGAGACGGTCGATTGGATGTATTCCAGTCCAGATGCCTTGAAGATCTACGGCGAATATTCCGGGCTGCCGGATACGATCGTGCAGCGGGTGGTCAAGCTCGTGCCGAAGGAAGCGCTGCAGACCGGAGAGGTCAAAGACCTCGACGGCGTCATGGCCGACGCCGTGACGCAAAAATTCCTAGCGGCGCCGCTGACGCCGGATCAGGTCAAAGAGCTGGTGCAATATCCGAAATAAGTTCGGGCGCGAAACTGTCGGGTCTAAAACTACCGCTCCGAAACTAGCGCGTCCAAGTCACCAGCGTCACGCCGGCCGCGACGTCAAGATCGCGCCTCGAGCCCGGCTTGAGGCCATGGCGCGCCAGTACGTCCTCCGGCGTCGTGCCGGGCCCGGCTTCGGTAAAGGGCGGCAGTCCACCGGGAATCCGCGCATGCGCGGCGCGGGACAGATGAAAGCTGTCGTAGCGCGGCAAGAACATGCTGAACACTTCGGGACCGCCGATGATGGCGATCGTGCCGTCGGCGGCATTGAGTTCCTGCAAAGCCTGGTCGAGTGACGCTCCGAGCGGATTCCACTGGAGCGCGTTCGGATAGGTGGTCTCGGGAGCAAGCGCCGCGGTCCGGCGCGTCACCACGAGCCGCTTACGTAGGGCTGCGCGCGGGCCGCCTTCATGCGAGTGGCGGCCGTGGACGATCGCCGCGGCGTGGTCGAGGTTGCCTTGGAAGAAATGCTGATCGGCGTCGTTCTTGATCGACGCTGGCATCTGGCCCTTGGTGTCGGCCAGCATGCCGTCGGCCGAAACGATGACGTAGCCTTCGATGCGGCGCAAAGCGGCGAGGCCGATGCTAGAAGACGGTTAGATACTTCAACAGTGACAGCACGCCGATAATGATCACGATCACGCGCACGATCTGTTTGGCGCGGCCGTCGATCGGCAGCATGTTGACGAGATAGAGGACGAGAATGATGACGAGAAAGGTGATCAGGAGGCTGATGAGGATGGACATGAAAATCCCCGCTTTGAAGTCCCGGAATTGATCCCACCTTTCACGGCAATGCACAATGTCTTTTCGCGGTGGCTGCATCCGGGCGCGTCCGGCCCTATAATGCGCGAGTCACCGCGCCGTTTGCTCGGGCCGTCATGGAGGCCACGATGTCGGAACAGCCAAGCCTGATCATGATCCAGTTCCTCGCCTGGGTGGCCGACCGGCCGCGCAACTATGCACAGACGATGGAGGCATGGCGCAGTTCCTGTCCGCGGCTTTCGGTCTGGGAGGACGCCATCATCGAGGGCCTGGTTCGGCTCGAGAGCAACGCCAATTGTTCAGTGGGGTTGCGCACAGTGCGGTTGACGCCGCGCGGCGCAGCCGTACTCGACCAAGCAGAGCCGCGAAGCGCCGCCAAATCCGAAGCCCGAACAAGCCCCAAGGTTCGCACCAAGACCCCCGCCATCGCTCACGCCGCCGCGCTGTAGCGGAACGGGCCTCGCCTTGCTGCGCGGCGCGCGCTGCGGCGCCGGTTCTCCGCACCTAGATCAAGGAAATTGCGCATGAATGGAGTACCGCCAGACGCGCACACCAAAGCGCTCGAATTCGTCCATCAGGGCTGCATCTTCATGCTTGTCGTGACCGTCGCGCTGCTCGCCTGGGTGGCCTCGGGCGTGGATTTTTCCAATGAGGTGCCTCGCGTCGGCGCGATGCTCTGCCTGACATTGTCGGCCGTCTATGGCGTCGCCGCGCTCGCGCTCATTCCGCTGGTGCAAGAGGCCCGGCGGCCCGGCCAATCCAATTTCGAGGCCGAGGCGCGCTATGCGCTGTTCGGCCGCCGCTCGTTGCGGCTGAAATCGGTGCTGCTGCCGCAATATGTTTTGCTGCTCTTAGGCGTCGGGTTCTACATCGGCGGCATGATCGATTGAGCTCAAGCCAGAGCACGATCCGGAAAAGTGGAAGCCGGTTTTCCGACAAGATCATGCTCCAACGAAAAAGGTAGACCATGATCCGATTCAACTTATTCGGATCATGGTCGTTCTCAGGTCAGGATTGGGCCGCCCGGCTGCGGCGGAATATCAAAGACGTTCAGCACCAGTCCGATCAAGCCGTAGAAGCCGACGCAGCTCACCGCTTCGATCAGGCCATCGCGGCCGAGCACCGATTTGGCGCGGTCGAAAGTTGCCGTGCTGAGCGTTTTTGTCGCCTGCAATTCGGTGACGACGTCGTAGATCAGCGCTTCGTCGTCGCGTTTTAAGTCCGGGCGCTTCCGGGCGCGAATGGCGTCGATCGTCTGGTCGTTCAGCCCCGCCGTGCGGGCGACCGGTTCATGCACCGACCATGCATATTTCACCGTGGCGTCGCGGCACATCAACAGCACGATCAATTCGATCAGCCGCTTGTCGAGTTTCGGCGAAACACGAAAGCAGTTGGCCAGGCTGTCGGCGGGCTCGGCGATGTCGGGCGTATGGATCAACACGGAGAACGGACCGCTTAAGGTGCCGCGCGGCCGCGTGCGCATGATGTTGTCGTAGAGCTGCTGCTGGCGGGCGTTGAGATTTTCTCTTTTGACGTCTTCGATACGAGCCATGTTTGTTGCGACCATGTTTATTGCGAGCCCCCGCGGCCCCTCCCTCGACAGGTGTTGATGACCGGACGGCTGCCGGCCGGAGATTTCTACGATGCCGTGGCCGACAGCAAAAGGCAGACTGCAAAAGCGCGGGCCGGTTCCATCACATAAACGTGCTCGGCCCCGGCCTCCTCGCCGAACAGCGGTTGCTTTGGCCGTGCTAAACGTCTATGGAATTCAAACCTGCGTTTGAAAAAGAAACGGGACATAAACCAGTCATGCCCAACAAGTCATGACGCGACCTTCCGAAGTCACCCGCGACCGCATCATGAAGGCGGCCGGACGGCTGTTCGCCGAGCGCGGCTATGACGGCACCAGCATCCGCGCCATTGTCGCCAAGGCGCGCGTCAATCAGGCCGCCATCAACTACCATTTCGACGGCAAGGACGGGCTTTATCGCGAGGTGCTGCGGGCGGCGTTCCGCGGCATGACCGACGATCAGCTTGGCCACGCCCAAGACATCAAAACCATGTCGCGAGAGGAGGCGCTCGGCGCGTTCGTCCGCCGCCAGCTCCGCCCGTTGATGGCGCGCGACGAATCCAGCCGCCACATGCGCATCTTCAATTGGGAAACGGTGCGGCCGACGGCGGTCTTCCGCAGCATGCTGAGCGAGGAGGCGGCGCCGTTCATGGGGCTTGCCGCCGATCTGGTGCGCCGCTTCATGCCCGATGCCGACCGCCGCACCCTGACCGTGGCCTCGATCTGGCTCATCGGCCAATGCGGCGTGTTTCTGCGCAATCGCGACCGGCTCAGCGAGCCCCCGATCGGGCTCGAAATCGACGACGCCATGGTCGAATGGCTGGCCCAGTCGGTCAGCCGCTGGGTCGTCGCCGGTCTGGGCGGTTAGGGAGGGACTTGCTTGCCGCCATTTTGGTACTCCCGAATATCCCGGGAATGCCGCAAAAATTCCTTCTTCCGGGCCAGGGGCTGCCCAGAACGGATGTTTGAAATTCAATCACGCGTTTGAAAAAACGGGGCCTGATGATGCAGCCGAACGGATCACTCCAGGAGGGCAAGATCATGCAGCGGAACTTGGTCAAAGCGAATTCGGAGACGGGCAAGCTGGTAGCGGGAAAGCTGGTGACGGCGCAAGGCGTGCCGTTCTTGGCGCGGTTCCTCGGCAAGTTTGTGCTCGACATTATGCCGGCGGCGCTGGCGAGCGTGATCGGCGGGTTCCTGTTCACCCAGTATCAATTCGGCCATACCCCGCCGAAGCCGGTGCTCGAGCAGGTGACCCCGGCTTCGGCCGAGATGTTGGCGCTGGTCCGCGACGAGCACGCCATGATCGTCGATTATCTCAAGAGCCAGATGGCAGCGGAAAAGTCCCGCGTCGCCGGCGAGGATGCCGACCTGGCGCGCGCGCAGGAAGATTCCAAGCTGGTTGACACCAAGGTCGGGGATACCAAGACCTTGGCCGCAACGCCGGCCATCGCGCTTTCGGACACCAAGCCCGCCGATACCAAGGCTATGGCTGACGCCGCGTCGCGCCGCAGCGCTGTGGTGGCCGCGGCGAAGCCGATCGTGTGGCGCGCCAAGTCGCAGGTCTTGGCGGCGGCTGCGGTACCCATGCCTGTGCCGGCGCCGCGCGCGCCGTTCGTGATTGCGCAGCCGGATCCGAATGCGTCTCAAGACAGGGCTCAGCCCGACCGGCTGGCGAGCGACCCCAACTCGCTTCTCGCGAAGACGCTCGATCTCAAGGACCGTGTCGTCTCCGGCGCCCGCCATGCCGTCTCGGCGATTGGGGATATGTTCACAGTCGTCGGCGGCGCTCTGACGCCGTCGGCTTCGCTGCCGCGACAATTCGGTTCGAATTAGTCCGGCGATGGCGGCGATCCGCTACGCTGTTACCGCTACGCGCATCAATCTGATGCCGTTTGGCAACAGCCGCCGTTTTTCACACTTTCCGCGGCTTGCCGGCCAAAGTTACGGTCGGTAAGCCATATCTTGCCGGAGCCGGGAATTGGCTCCGGGGCGAGGGGTTCAGCGGGCAGGCCACCGGAAATCAGACCACTGCATTCGGGCTAGCATCCGCAAGAACAGGTCCTATATCGCCGGTTCATGTTCGCAATGGCGTTTCGCTTTTCGCTGCGCTTTGTGAGAGAAATGATGCGTTCCACCGGGAATTTCAGTCCGGAATGGGGTTATCTCGCTCCAGCCCCGAGCATTTTGCGCACGATCCGGGTCGTGCTGGTCGCGACCGTCGTGGGTGCCACCGCCGGCGCGGGTGTGGTGCTCTCCCTGGTCGACCATTCCTCAGCCGAAGGCGAACACGTTTCGGTCGCCGCGCATGCGATCGTCACCAGCGCACAAGCTGCGCCGGTTCAGGCTATTGCACCCCAGGCCATTGCGCCTCATCAGGTCATCGCTCCGACGGCGTCGGCGGTGATCGCCGTGCCTGTCTCGGTGGCAGTCCCCAGGGTTTCGGAAGCCAAAGTCGCGCCGGCGCCCGTCGTGACTGCGGCACCCGGCATGCCGCAGCCGGATAATACGGCGCATCCTGCCGCGGCGCCCGCGACCCAGGCGTCCCAGCAAGCGTCCGCCACGCCGCGCGATAGCGCTAACGACGCCGAGGTCGTGTTCTATCCGCAACCGGCCGTCGCTACGCTGTCCGATGTCCCGACGCCGGCTACAGCAGCGCCTGCGCCCGCGGTGACCAACGACGTGACCTTAGACGATCAAACATTCGTCGGGCCGCAGCAGCCGAAGAAGACCAAGCACCATACGGCGAATGTCTATGGCGCAAACGGTCCCGACATCGGTAGGACGCTGCGGCATCTGTTCAGCGCTCGCGCTGGGACGTCGTATTACCCACACTAAAGCGGACGGCCTGTCGCCGTTATTGCGGCGGCGAAACCGAGAGCTATTGCGCCAATTGCACAGGTTATAATTGCAGAGGTTCTGCGCATCATTGTGTTAGCTCGCTCTAGTGCCTTCCCTGGAGCTTTCGGCTAGTACTTGCCCGATTGTCAGTCCGTCGCCGGTCCTGCGCATGAATTCGAGGCAGGTGAGGCGAGGGCATAACATTGGAGGAGTTCATGCCGGAGGTCGTCGTTTATATTTTGGAGGGCCGCACGATCGAGCAGAAGCGCGGCCTCGTCAAAGACATTACCGATGCGGTGGTGAAGAACGTGGCTACGACGCCTGAACAGGTGACGGTATCGCTGGTCGAAACGGCGAAGACGTCGAAAGCCAAAGGCGGCGTGCTGTTCAGCGAAATGCCGGCTCGCAAGTAGTCCCTCAGGAAGCCGTCCTACCCCACGTGGCGCCTCGCCGGTAACACTTGCGCGAGGCGGGCGGTAGCGGGCTCTTCCTTCACACATATCGGGACGACGATCGGCGCGCCGCGGCGTTAAACATGCCGCGCGCGTTGACCTTTTGCATTAATTTTGCGGTGAGTGCGGCGCACAAACGTACTTGCTGCATTGCGGTAAATAGCTGATAATACGGAATCAAAGCGCTGAACGCCGGAAAGGCGGCAGGTAATCAGGGGTGCAGAGAATGAGCCAAGAATGGGATACGAAGGACGGCCGCCGACGGGTACGGCGCGACCCCCCGACCATCAATGACGCAGTTCTTGCAGCTCAAGGACTCGCGGAAGACGACATCGACGCCCAGGTCGAGATTGTGATGTCGCTGATGGCCGTTTCGGCCGAGGAGGCGCGGACCGCCGTCCTGAAAAACGGTCAGCGCAAGGACCGGGAATCAGCCCGCTTCACCATTGCCGGACGCAGCGGCGCGCCGCGCACTGTCGTCGTCGAGCGCCGCACGCCGCGCCGCCCTATGACGCGGCCGACGATAACCAGCGTCAGCTTTCGCGGTCGGATCTAACGCGCCGCGCGCATCGCTACCACGCGGTGCCAGATAAACAGCACGACAATGGCGCCGACCGTGGCAGTGATCAGACCGGCGCCCTGATCCGGCCCGTAATGACCGATCGCCTGACCGATGAAGGTGGCGAGGAACGCGCCGGCGATCCCGAGCACCGTGGTCAGGATGAACCCTTGGGGGTTATTCGGACCCGGTGAGATGAACTTCGCGATGATGCCGGCGATGAAGCCGATGATGACGACCCAGAGTATGCCCATGACAACTCTCCCAATAGTGACAAGTGTCGCAATGATGTCGTGCGCTCAGATGCGCGCACCTGCGGCCGTGAAAGCCACATAGGCAAGCCGGTTCCCCAGCGCAAGTTCCCAAGCGGATACCTCCCGCTTGTCGCGTTGGGCGCGGATGCCGCTTCGATTATACTGGCTTTGACGACGGCTGGGATGTTTTCGCAAGACAGTCTCAAGACAGCAGGACCGCCGTTGAGGTCGCCAGGATTCTTTGATCTCGCCGGGATTCTTTGAGGTTGACAGGATCTTTTGAGGTCACCATGACCAAAACGATTGAAAAGCCGCGCACCAAAACGCGCACCAAGACGCAGCGCCCGCCGCTCTACAAGGTGATCCTCCTCAACGACGATTACACGCCGCGCGAATTTGTCGTGCAGGTGCTCAAGGCCGTATTCCGCATGAACGAGAGCCAAGCCTATCGGGTGATGATGACGGCGCATCAGCGCGGCGCCTGCGTCATCGCGGTGTTCACGCGTGACGTCGCCGAGACCAAGGCCAAGGAAGCAACCGAGCTCGGCAAGATGAACGGCTATCCGCTGTTCTTCACAACGGAACCGGAAGAATAAAATTGGATAGGGCGGCAGCGCGCGTTATTGCCGCGCGCTTCCCTGCGGCGGCCTTCCTTGCGGCACGAAAAATCGCACTTCGTTGGCGGCGACTTGCTGCGCATGGGCCGATGGCGCGGCAGCGATTTGCATCGGCCCCTGCGCATAGGCGTAGAAAAAGCCGCCGAACGCCATGCCGGAGAAGAACACCGCCAGCAGCGCCAGAATCACGACGCCGTCGTTTCTTTGAGCAATGGGGATGTTGCGCAATTGCTTGTCCAAAAGCTCCTGATCGCGCCGGTCCATTTTCGGATCTCCAAAAAAGTTGGAAACCTCACCCACCCTCGGCGAAATGGCCAAATGCTAATGGTGAACCCGTCAGAACGGCGCGCGTTCCGGCGTCTCAGCCTGTTTTGGAAGCGATTACGGCAGAGGAGGCTTGCGGCTTTCGCGGTCCTGCTTGCTGCGGCCGTGGCCTGCAGCGTCGTTAGTTGCTGCTGCAGTTACTTGCTGCTGCAGTTACTTGCCGCCACCCTGGATCGACACGCCGTTCGGTCCGAAATTGATCGACATGCCCTGCGGCGGATGACGATCCTGGTAGAGCTGATAGCTGAGCACGGCGACGGCAACCACCAATGCGCCGATGATGAGATAAACCAGATTGCTGCGCGCCACGGCCCATCGCTCCAATGTTCGGATCGACAACAATGATAGCCGCCATCGCCGCGCAAGCGAAGTGCGTTGCAGCAATATCATGTTGATAGGTGACGCGAGCTAGCCTTCGAGCGCCTGGTCCAGCCAGATCCGCAATTCCTGCGGCACGTCATCGCGCTTGGCAATCGCCGCGGCGAGTTGCTTGTCGCCGTTCAGTCCGATGACGACTCTGGCGAAGCCCGCCTCCGACAATTTGGCTTTCGGGTTGTTGATCAGCCGAAGCTTGATGTCGCGATTGCCGCGCTTGAGCAGAACGTCGGTGACGGATTCCCCGATCCGCGCCCGCGCCGCGATCGCTATCAGCATGCGCTGTTCGGCCTTTTCGGCGATGTCGACCAGATCTTTGTCGCGCAGCGATGGCGACAGCGCGATGACCGGGCCGCTGATGGAAGAGTCGCTGTGGCGCGCCAGCGTGCCGAGAACCTTGGCCGGGCCTTTTTGCACGGGAGCAAGCGCTGCGGACACTTCCGCCAGCGTCGCACGGTCGCTCTTCTTGATGAGCCGGAACAAGACCTCGTCGAACACGTCGGTCAGGGTGGTATCACACGCGTCGGCATTGACGAGGAACAGATCGATCATCTGGCGCAAGGCTTCGCGCCGCCAGGGGTCCGGGGCCCGGACCAGCGCCTGGTCGAGTTCCGTCAGCAGCGACTGCGCGGCAGGCGTCATCGTGTTTGAGCCCTAATTTTATTCCAATTCCCGCCGACCGTAGCGGTTTCGCGGATTCGCCGGAAGCGCCGAGACCCAATTTCTTGGCACGCAAAAATTACGCGTTTTGGTTGTAGTCCGGGCGCCGCGCGGTGAGTTGCGCGAGAGCACAAGCATCCTACAGCCTCACTTAAAGTTAACTTAAGGAAACGCGGCCGCAGCCGCGATCGGCGCAACATTGCCGGCCTGGCGCTCCCGCAAGAACGGCGCCTGGTCAAATCTTTCGCACCGGCTTGGCGTTCACACCTTTGGCCGGGCTCGTGCCTTGGGTGGTAAATTTGGCGACGAGACCGTTGAAGCCCGAGCCCATGACCGTGTTGTGATTCCACACGAAGACCGGCCGCAGCAGCGGCGCGAGGAACCGTATCCGCGGTTCCTTCACCTCGACGATCCATTCGTAACGCGCGCGGGTGCGCCGGCCGTCCGGCCACACCGACCAGCGGCCGATGCCGCTCAATTCGCCCTCGGCTTCGCCCTCGATCCGTGTCATCGGCTCGATGCGCGTTGTGCGCATGTCGAAGGTGAGCGTATAGGGCAGCGCCGTGCGCCAGCTCATGCGGCGCACCGCGCCGACGCCGGTCTCGTCGCCCTCGGCAATGCGCTCGACCTTCTTCGCTGCGGGCCACCACGACGGCCATTCTTCCGGCGCGATCAAAGCCTGCCACACCGCTTCGCGCGGCGCGTTCAGGCTCCAGTCGGTGGTAAGGTGAAAATTGGCGGAGGGCATCGGCTCACTGGTAGCCCGGATTGTGGCCCGGATTGCGGCGCGAAACCGGCGTTGGTGTCGCAGACCGGATTGCGCAACACGCGATCCGGGCGGTTGGTGCGGGCTACGCTTGCCGCGTTACTTCACGCCGACCAATTCGACGTCGAAGATCAGCGTCGCGTTCGGCGGAATGACGCCGCCGGCGCCGCGCGAGCCGTAGGCGAGCTCGGGCGGAATGATCAGCGTGCGTTTGCCGCCGACCTTCATGGTGGCGACGCCTTCGTCCCAGCCGGCGATGACGCGATGCTGGCCGATCGGAAACTCGAACGGCGTGCCGCCGTGATCGGCGTTGCTGTCGAACTTCGCGCCCTTCTTGCCGTTCTCGTAAAGCCAGCCGGTGTAATTCATCGCGCAGGTCTGACCGGTCTTGGGCGAGGGGCCGGTGCCGACTTTGGTGTCGATCATTTTCAGGCCCGACGGCGTGGTGGTGACGGGCTGAGCGTCGGCCGTATCAGACATCGCCAAGAACTCCTGCAGTGACAACGGAAAGCGCGGCGGCGAGTGCGGCGCGGCGCGACAAAGCTCGCATTCTTGTTCTCTCCTGTGGGGTAGGGCGGGACACTAGCCTAGAAGAGCAGGGCAGGCCATGCCATGCCATGCCCGGAAAGCTATGCCGGAAAACTCAAATGGGCGTCGATGGTCTTCGTTGTTGTAGTCTTTCTGGCTGTAGTCTTGGCCAAGCGTAGAAAATAATATCCCTGCCGGCCCTGGCCAAGGCAGGCCGTCACTCCGCGCGCGGTGCGCGGGCAAGCGAGCGGGTTAGGGCGATGAGCAGCGAACGCGAGGTTGATCTGTTGATCGCGGGCGCCGGTCCCGCCGGCATGACGGCGGCGCTGGTCGCAAGCCTGCAAGGATTAAAGGTGCTGCTCTGTGAAAAGTCCGGGCAAGTCGGCGGCACCGGCGCGACCTCGGCCGGCACGCTCTGGATTCCCGGCAATCATCAGAGCCGCAAGGCGGGCTTCGACGATAGTGCGGAGAAAGCCGAAGACTATCTCGATGCGCTTATCGGCGGCCAGGTGAACCGGGATTTGCGGACGGCGTTTTTGCAAACCGGGCCGATCGCGATCGACTATCTTGAAGACAATAGCGAGCTGAAATTCCTGCCGTGCGGACGGCATCCCGATTATCGCAGCAACATGAAGGGCGCCGCGGTGACAGGGCGTGCGATCGTGCCGCAGCCGTTCGACGGGCGACTGCTCGGCGCCGATTTCGCGCGGCTGCGCCCGCCGATCCGCGAGTTCATGGTGTTCGGCGGCATGATGGTCGGCAAGGCCGACATCGCGCCGCTGGTCGGCCGCTTCAAGTCGTTCGCCAATTTCCGCCACGCGGCGAAGCTGTTCGCGCGTTACCTTGCCGATCGCGCCCGTTATCCGCGCGGCACGCGGCTGGTCATGGGCAATGCGCTCGTCGGGCGGCTGTTTCTCAGTCTCAAAAAGCGCGGCGTCGAAATTCTGTTCGACGCGCCGATCGCCGATGTCGTCGACGAGAACGGGTGCGTCCTCGGCGCCAAGGTCAGGATCGCGGGCGAAGAGACTTATGTGAAGACGCGAAAGGGCGTCGTCTTCGCCACTGGCGGCTATGCGCATAACAAGCGTTTTCGCGAAGCCTTCATGCCGCGTCCGGTGCCGGTCCACTCGCTGAGCAGCGAGTTCAATGCCGGCGACGGGCTTGCGATCGGCGAGCGGCTCGGCGCGCGCATCGCGCCGGAAGAGCACGGCCAGAGCGGGCTATGGACGCCGGTATCGCTCACCGTGCATGCCGACGGCAGCAAGGGCCTGTTTCCACATCTGGTGCTCGACCGCGCCAAGCCGGGCGTGATCGCCGTCAACCAGGCCGGCCAGCGTTTCGTCAACGAAGCGGTGTCGTACCACGATTTCGTCTTGGCCATGTTCGAGGCCAATGCGCGCGCGCCGTCGATTCCCAGCTACCTGATCTGCGACGCGGCGTTCATCGAGACATACGGTCTCGGCATCGTCTATCCTGGCATGCGCGACCTCTCGGGTCTCGTCAAATCGGGATACCTCAAGCGCGGCGACACATTGGAAGAGCTTGCAACGCTGATCGGCGTCGATGCGCCGGCGCTGCGCGCGACGGTGACGCGCTATAACCCCTTCGCGCAGACCGGCACGGATGTGGACTTCGGCAAGGGCGAAACCGAGCTCAACCGCTTCAACGGCGACGAGAGCCACACGCCCAATCCCTGCATTGGGCCGATCGCGCGGGCGCCGTATTACGCCGTCGCGCTGTGGCCCGCCGAGATCGCGGTGAGTACGGGCCTTTCGACCGATGCTGACGCCCGCGTGCTGGACAAAGACCGCCGCGCCATTCCCGGCCTTTATGCCTGCGGCAACGATATGGCGTCGCCGATGGCGGGCTCGTATCCCGGGCCGGGCACCACGCTCGGTCCCGGGATGGTCTTTGCCTATCGCGCGGCGATGCACGCCGCCGGCAAGAACCCGCTGGGTTAGCGGAGCGCTGGTACGCCTTCCGCAACGCCGTGCGCTGCGCTCATCCGAGCGCGGGGTGCAATTGCCGGTGCTATAATGCAATCTCACGGGCGGAGAAACCGGCGAAGGCATTCTGAGATGCGGAAGGCTTTCCTTCAGATCCTGTGCCTCATAACAAGCCTCACGCCGGGAGCGGGCTGCAGAGCGGATAGTGTTGCCGATTTCTACAAGGGCAAGACCATCATGCTCTTTGTCGGTTATACCGCGGGCGGCGGCTACGATGCGCTGGCGCGCATCACGGCGCGGCACATGTCGCGCTATATTCCGGGCAATCCTCATATCGTCGTCGTCAATGAGCCGGGCGCCGGCACGCTGATGCTGGCCAATCGGCTGTACAATGTCGCGCCGCGCGACGGCACACAGTTCGGCATCATTGCCCGCGGCATGGCGACCGAGCCGCTGATCGGCGCCAGCAATGTCATGTTCGATCCGAGCAAATTCTCCTGGCTGGGTAGCGCGGCCAACGAAGTGAGCCTGTGCGTCACCTATGGCGGCGCGGCGGTGAAGACCTGGCGGGATGCGCTCACCACGCCGTTCACCGTCGGCGGCGCCGGCTCCGGCTCCGACCCCGACGTGTTTGCCAATGTCTTGCGCAATCTGTTCGGCGTGAAGGACCGGCTGGTCACCGGCTATCCCGGCACGCCGGAATTGTCGCTCGCCATGGAGCGCGGCGAGATCGACGGCCGCTGCGGCTGGTCCTGGGCCAGCATCAAATGGGAGAAGGGCGACTGGGTGGCGGGAAACAAGCTCAATGTCCTCGTGCAAATGGCCTTGGCCAAGGCGCCAGACCTGCCGCATGTGCCGCTGATCACCGACGTGGCGCAAAACGACGAGCAGCGGCAGATCCTAAAGCTCGTCTTCAGCCGGCAGGTCACGGGACGGCCGTTCGTCGCACCGCCCGGCCTTCCGCCGGATCGCAAACAAGCGCTCCGCATCGCCTTCGATCAAACAATGCAGAATGCGGATTTTCGTCGCGAGTCGCAAAACAACGGCATCGAAATCAATTCGGTGTCGGGCGCCGATATCGATGCACTGATTGCCGAGCTTTACCGGCTGCCGCCGGATGTCGTCGCCAAGGCGCGCGACGCCGTTGTCGCCAAGTAGCCACATGCGTTCCTGGCCTTACGCTTGCATCGCAGCCACCGGCTGCTCATCCCTGCACCCCCAGCAGGTGGCAGGTTTGCTTGATCCTTACATTGGCCAACCGGTGTCCGCGGTCGTCGACCGTTTCGGGCCGCCATCCAGCAACTTCGCTTCCAGCACCGTGTCGACAACATACCAGTGGGACAGTTTCGGCGCGAATCAATCGGGCCTAACAGGCTGCCGGGTCTTGGTGGCGGCGTCGCGTGCCCCGCGAGATGCGACGGCCCCTTTGCAGACCTTCGGAGCTGACCCGATCCAACCCGAAGAGTATTGGAAATGGCGGATCGACAGTTGGTCGTCGTTCGGCTCAGGCTGCCGGTAGCCGGCGCGTAGGAACTCGTGGAGAAGCGCGGACACCGGACATCGCTGCGCCTTTCAGCTGCACCCTGTCGTCGACCCGCACGTATCGCACTTCAAACACGTGCCGTTCCGCACCAAGGTGAAATTCCCGCACTCGCCGCACATCTCGCCTTCGTAGCCTTTGGCTTTGGCTTCGGCGCGGCGTTCGGCGGCTGCTGCTTTGGCGTGAACGCGGGCGTCGGCGCGTTGCTCGAGCGCTTGCGCGGGTGAGAGTTTTTGCTCGGGCTCGGCTTTGAGCGCGGTCGCGCCGGCGAGTTCGCCGCGCGCGCCGGAGCCGGCAAACGCGGTCACGTTCGAGATCGCTCCAGCCGATGCTCCTCCGACAGTGGACGAGGTCGCGTCACCGCCGCCGCCGTCCATCACTTTGAGACGGTCGGTGCGCGAGCGGGTCAGGCCTTTCGAGACGAAGCGGGCTTCGGGCGCAGCTTTGCCTTCCTCGACGCCTTTGCCGAGTGCGTCAAAACCTTCGCCGCTCGGATCGACATGGGCGAGGTCGAAGCGCTCCATGTAGGACACCGCCAGCTCGCGGAACACGTAGTCCAGGATCGAGGTGGCGTATTTGATTGTGTCGTTGCCCTGCACCGGGCCGGACGGCTCGAAGCGGGTGAAGGTGAAGGCATCGACATATTCGTCGAGCGGCACGCCGTATTGCAGGCCGAGCGACACGGCGATGGCGAAATTGTTGAGGAGCGAGCGGAGCGCCGCGCCTTCCTTGTGCATGTCGATGAAGATCTCGCCGAGCTTGCCGTCGTCATATTCGCCGGTGCGCAGATAGATTTTGTGGCCGCCGACCACGGCTTTCTGGGTGTAACCCTTGCGCCGGTCGGGCATGCGTTCGCGGCTTCTGATCTCGACGATCCGCTCGACGACTTTCTCCACCACCTTTTCCGAAATGGCGGCAGCGCGCGCCGTCGCCGGCTTGTCGAGGAAGGCCTCGATGACGTCGTCATCCTCGGTATCGTCGGTGATGAGCTGCGACTGCAGCGGCTGCGACAGTTTTGAGCCGTCGCGATAGAGCGCGTTGGCCTTGAGCCCGAGCCGCCACGACAGAACGTAGGCCGCCTTGCAGTCCTCGACGGTGGCGTCGTTCGGCATGTTGATGGTCTTGGAGATGGCGCCGGAAATGAACGGCTGCGCCGCCGCGAGCATGCGGATATGGCTTTCGACCGAGAGAAAGCGCTTGCCGGTGCGGCCGCACGGATTGGCGCAGTCGAACACGGCATAGTGCTCGGGTTTCAGATGCGGCGCGCCTTCGACCGTCATGGCGCCGCAGACGTGGACGTTCGCCGCTTCGATCTCGCGCTTGGTGAAGCCGAGATGGGCGAGCAGGTCGAAATTGGGAGCCGCCAAATCCTCGGCGTCTACGCCGAGTTCATCACGCAGAAATTCCACGCCGAGCGTCCACTTGTTGAAGGCGAACTTGATGTCGAACGCAGTCGGCAGTGCCTTTTCCACTTTCTCGATGGCCTCGGGCGTAAAACCCTTGGCCTTGAGCGAAGTGTGGTTGATCGCTGGAGCCTGGCCGAGCGAACCGTGGCCGACGGCATAGACGATGATTTCGGCAATTTCGCTTTCGCTATAGCCGAGCACGCGCAGCGCTTCCGGCACCGCGCGGTTGATGATCTTGAAATAGCCGCCGCCGGCGAGCTTCTTGAACTTCACCAGCGCGAAGTCGGGCTCGATGCCGGTGGTGTCGCAATCCATGACAAGGCCGATGGTGCCGGTCGGCGCCACCACGCTTGCCTGCGCGTTGCGATAGCCGTGCGCCTCGCCGAGCGCGACCGCGCGATCCCACGCCGACTTGGCATGCTCGACCAGTTTCCGGTCGGGGCAGGCCTTGTGATCGAGCGGCACCGGCGGCGTTGTCACCTGCTCGTAGCCGGTGCGCTCGCCGTAAGCGGCGCGGCGATGATTGCGCATCACCCGCAGCATCGGCGCGCGGTTCTCGGCATAGCGCGGGAACGCGCCAAGCTCGGCCGCCATTTCGGCCGACGTCGCATAAGACACGCCGGTCATGATGGCGGAGAGCGCGCCGCACAGCCCGCGGCCGGCTTCGGAATCGTAAGGGATGCCCGACGACATCAGAAGCCCGCCGACATTGGCGTAGCCGAGCCCGAGCGTGCGGAAGTCAAAACTCCGCTGCGCGATCTCGCGCGAGGGGAATTGCGCCATCAGCACCGAGATTTCGAGCACGATGGTCCACAGCCGCACCGCGTGCTCATAGCCTTCGACGTCATAGAGCTCGCTCTTGAGCGTCTGCCCGTTTGCGGCGGCAGGAAGCGCCGGCGTATGGAACGCAAGCAGGTTCAGCGACGCGAGATTGCACGCCGTGTCGTCGAGGAACATGTATTCCGAGCACGGATTGGAGGCGACGATCGGGCCTGACGCCGAGCAGGTGTGCCAGTCGTTGATCGTGGTGTGGAATTGCAGCCCCGGATCGGCGCTCGCCCAGGCGGCATGGCCGATCTTTTCCCACAGATCGCGCGCCTTCACGGTCTTCGAAATCTTGCCGGGCTTGGTGCGCCAGAACAGGTCCCAATCGCGATCGGCTTCGACCGCTTTGAGGAACTCGTCGGTGACGCGCACGGTATTGTTGGAGTTCTGGCCGGAGACCGTGAGATAGGCTTCCGAATCCCAATCGGTGTCGTAGATCGGGAAATTGATGTCGGTATAGCCCTGCTTGGCGAACTGGATGATGCGGCGGATGTAATTGTCCGGCACATGGTTCTTGCGTGCCGCCTTGATCTCGCGGCGGAGCACGGGATTCTTCTCAGGGTCAAAGCAGGAATCGCCCGGGCCTTCGCAATTCACGCAGGCTTTGAGGATCGCGCGCAGGTGGCGCTGATTGATCTTGGAGCCTGTGACGAGGTTCGCGACTTTCTGCTCTTCGACCACTTTCCAGTCGATGAAGGTCTCGACGTCGGGATGGTCGGCGTCGAGGATGACCATCTTCGCGGCGCGGCGCGTGGTGCCGCCCGACTTGATGGCGCCCGCGGCGCGGTCGCCGATCTTCAAAAAGCTCATCAGGCCCGACGACTTGCCGCCGCCGGACAGCCGTTCGCCGTCGCCGCGCAATTTCGAGAAATTGGAGCCGGTGCCGGAGCCGTATTTGAACAGCCGCGCCTCGCGCACCCACAGATCCATAATGCCGCCCTCGTTGACGAGGTCGTCGGCGATCGACTGGATGAAGCAGGCATGCGGCTGCGGATGCTCATAGGCGCTTTCCGACGCTTTGAGCTGGCCGCTCTGGAAGTCGACGTAGAAATGGCCTTGGCCGGGGCCGTCGATGCCATAGGCCCAATGCAGGCCGGTGTTGAACCATTGCGGCGAATTCGGTGCCACCATCTGCATCGCCAGCATGTAGCGGTGCTCGTCGAAGAACGCCTGCGCGTCGGCTTCCGAGGAGAAATAGCCGCCCTTCCAGCCCCAATAGGTCCAGGTGCCGGCCAGCCGATCGAACACCTGCTTGGCGGATGTCTCGCCGATGAAGCGCTCGGCTTCGGGCAATTGGGCAAGCGCGGTCTCGTCGAGCACGCTACGCCACAGCCACGACGGAACGCTGTTCTCCTCGAACTTCTTGCGGCGCGAGGGAACACCGGCCTTGCGGAAATACTTTTGCGCCAGCACGTCGGAGGCGACTTGCGACCATTGCTCCGGCACTTCGACGTTCTCGGCGTGGAACACGACGGAACCGTCCGGATTGCGGATCTCGCTCGTGGTCAGACGGAACGCGATGTCCGCGTATGGCGATTGTCCCTCTTTGGTGAAGCGCCGCTCAATCCGCATTTTCTGCCCCTTTGATTTGCATTTTTCTCTACATCGGCGCCCTGCGGATCATCCGCTTAATATAGGACGCCGACAGCTTCCCCGCGACGCGACAGAACACGCTCTGCCGCATCGGCCTCACCCCTGATCTCTGTTTCGCCACCCACGCTGTCCGGCTTTGCAAGCCGCGTTTTGCTTTCCGACGTCCAGGCGCCTTCGAGGGTCAGCAAATCCCACGCGCCCGCCAGAGGCGGCGCGGAGCATTTCCGCAAGACCCTTTTTTGGGGAGCCCGGCTGACTTCCTTACCTGCGCGCCGAACTTTCGAAAGCTAGGCCAAGCCGGTCGCGCGCGTCAAGACTTAGTATGAAAATCTGAATCAACCACTAAATGTGGGGATAGTGGGGATGAATTGGGGAGGGGAGAGGCAAGTATCAGAGATTCGAAGGGAATCTGGAAGGGCCAAGTGTTCCCCCTGGTGCATTTTGGTGTTGGCAATGTCGTTTCGGGTCGCCAATCGGACCCCCGGCAGGTCCTTCGAGCCTCTCTGTTTGGCGTCCGCACCCAGGCGCCGAAACCGGCTCGTCACGCACCTGTCACGCATTGACGCGGGTTTGCGCCCGATTCTGAGTGAGAACGTCCGTGAAACCGGGACTTTCTTGGCCTCGAAGCCGGCGCGTCGCCACAACACATTGAACCAACTTAGAGAATCTCCGCGACGTTGTTAGATTGCCGATCGCCGCGGGTGGCGCGCTACCGTTCTCGCTCACATCCATTGCGCGGCTGAGACAAACGCCCACCGGAGCCAGCTACTTCCCTGTTAACCTTAAAGAAGTCTTACTTTTCACTTGGGCTTGGCCTTGCTTGACGGGGCACAGGGGTGCGCCAATAACCTTTTGTAAATGATTGGATGTTGGCTTCAGCGTGCGATCCGCGCAGGGCGCATTTTTGCGAGCGCTGCCCTGTTGGCTGGCTGCGCAAGTATCCACAACGATCCGATCAATGCCCGGCTGACGGCCGACCCCCGGCAGGTCGAAGCCGAGCTCGGCAGCGACGTTCAAACCAATTACGGCGATATGGTTGTGGCGCTGGCGTTCTCCGGCGGCGGCACGCGCGCGGCAGCCTTCTCCTACGGCGTGCTGCAAGGTTTCGAGCAGACCCGGGTGCCGACCCGTACCGGCCCGGTATCGCTGCTCGAGCGCCTCGACTTTCTCTCGGGCGTTTCCGGCGGTTCGATCCTTGCCGCCTATTACGGATTGCGTGGACGCGAAGGCTACGCCGATTTCAAGCAGCGGTTTTTGCTGGCCAACGGCGAAGAGTCGCTGCAGACCAATCTCAGCCTCCTCAATATCGCGCGCGGCCTGGAAGGCGGCGTCAACGACGCCTCGGCGTTTCCTGTTTGGCTCGACGCGCATTTGTTCAACCACGCCACGTTCCGCGAGCTGCTCAGCGGGCGCCGGCCGCGCGTCTGGATCAACGCCTCGGACGTCTACAATCGCACCGCCTTCATCTTCGCGCCGGTCACGTTCAGCGCATTGTGCAGCGACCTGACAAGCTATCCCATCTCCATGGGGGTCGCGGCGTCGGCGGCGGTGCCGGTCGTGTTCGCGCCGATCGTCATCCAGAATTTTCCTGGCGGTTGTCCGATCGGCTTGCCGGACTGGGTGCAGCGCGTGCACAACAACCCGAATTCCGCGCCGTTGATCAAGTCCTACGCCGACGCGCTCGAGCGCTATCGCTCGGGCGAGATCAAATACGTAAAATTGCTGGACGGTGGACTGGTCGACAATTACGGGCTCGCCGGCTTCACCATTGCGCGGCTTGCCTCCGCTACGCCCGACGGTCCGCTGGCGCCGCAGGAAGCGGTCAAGCTGCGGCGTTTCTTATTTCTTGTCGTCGATTCCGGTAAGGCGCCGTCGGGAAAGTGGGCGCAGACCATCCCCGGTCCGTCCGGCGTCGATTTGATCATGGCGACATCCGACACCGCCACCGGGTCGGGCGCGATCGGCAGTTATTCGGCCTTCGATGCGACCATGAATGACTGGAAGAATAGCCTGGTGCGTTGGCGTTGCGGACTGCCCGAAGCCGATCGCCGCAAATACGGCGCGCCCCCCGGATGGAATTGCCAGGACGTGCAGTTCTTCATCGGGCGCATCGCGTTCGATCAACTCGGGCCGGAGCGCGAGGCGGCGCTCAACCATGTTGAGACGCGGCTCGTTCTGCCGCCCGATCAAGTCGAAATGCTGATCTCGGCCGGCCGCGATGCGCTCGCCGTCAATCCGAAATTCCGCGCCTTCCTCACCTCGCTCGGCCGCACGCCGCCGTCACCGATCGAGCGCCCGCCGACGAGGCCGCACCTGCCGCTGCCGCCGCCGGGCAACGCACCGGTCTCCGCGCTGCCGCACGCCGAAGCCAAAGCGGACTGACATTTCTCTCCGATTTTCGCGGGGCTGGGTGCGCCAAGCCCGCTTGATTCCTCTCCCGCTTCGGCGTTGAATCCCGCCCGCTGCGAACGGCGATCGACAACGCCGAAGCGGGAGGAAAAATCCATGGACGACATTCAACGACGCGCCTTCATGAAGGGCGCGGCTATCGGTGCGCTTGCGTTTACGGTGGGCGGCGCCGAAGTGATGCTGACGCCGCGTCAGGCCCACGCCCAGAACGTTCCGCTGCGTACATTGACGCCCGATCAAGCGGCGACGCTCGATGCCATGGGCGAAACGCTGGTGCCGGGCGCCAAGAGTGCCGGCATCACCAATTTCGTCGATCAGCAGCTCTCGATCGCGCCGGAAGACGCGCTGCTCGAAGCGCGCATCATGAATGTACGGCCGCCTTATGCGAATTTCTATCGCGCGGCGCTCGGCGCGATCGACGGCGCCAGCGCGGCCAAATTCGACGGCCGCGGTTTCGCCAAGCTTAACCCTGCCGAGCAGCACGACTTCGTCGACCTGATGCGGCAGAACAAGCTCGACAACTGGAAAGGCCCCGGCGCGGGCTTTGTCTATTTCCTTCTTCGCACCGATGCTGTCGACGTCGTCTACGGCACCATGGACGGCTACGCCAATCTCGGCGTGCCGTACCAGGCCCACATCGCACCGACCAAGAGCTGGTGAGGAGAGCGCATCATGGCAAACGAAAAAGTTGACGTCGTCATCGTCGGCGCCGGCGCTTCCGGTTCGGTCTACGCTTCGGTTCTGGCGAAGCAGGGCAAGAAGGTCGTGGTGCTGGAATCGGGCCCCGATTGGCAGCTCACCGATCTGATCAGTTCGGATTTCTGGGGCCGCCGCGTCAAGCCCGCCGGTCCGCCGTTCCTGCTCGAAGGCAAGAATCCCTACGGCTTTGTCTATCAGGCCGGTTGGGGCGTCGGCGGCGCCGCGCTGCATTATTTCGCCAATTTCCCGCGCCTGATGCCGAACGATTTCAAGGTCAAGAGCACCTACGGCAAAGGTCTCGACTGGCCGATCGACTATGCCGACATCGCGCCGTACTGGGACAAGGTCGCCGACGATGTCGGCGTCTCCGGCGACGCCAAGGCCGAGGAAGTCTGGCGGCCGGCGGGAAAACCCTATCCGATGCCGGCGATGAAAACTTTTCCGGGCGGCGATGCTTGGAAGAAGGGCTTTGCGGCGAGCGGCTTGCGGCTCACGCCGGCCGCCGTCGGCATCAATTCGACCGAGTATAAGGGCCGCCCGGCCTGCATCTATGACGGCTGGTGTCATGTCGGCTGTCCGATCGGCGCGCTCGCCAATCCGCTTGTCACTTATCTCGCCGACGCCAAAAAAGCCGGCGGTGAGGTGCGGGCGCATGCGACGGTGACGCGCGTTCTCATGAGCGCGGACGGCAGCAAGGCGACAGGCGTCGAATATTACGACGCCAAGAAAGAGAAGCAGGTGCAGGAGGCAAGCGTCGTGGTGCTCGCCGCCTGGGCGGCGCAGAACCCGCGCATCATGCTCAATTCCGCCGGCGGCAAGCACACCAACGGTCTTGCCAATTCGAGCGGGCTGCTCGGCAAATATCTGACGGCGCATTTTGCGTCGGGGACCTCGGCGATGTTCGACGAGGACCTGCAGCCCTATATGGGCACCATCGCCGCGCAGTATTTCTCCTACGACCTCTACGACAAGAATGCGCACAAGGATAAAGGTGCATTCGGCTCGACCTTCATGGTCGCGGGCTCGGCGCAGCGCTATAGCGCGCTCGGCGGCGTCGCCAATGCCCGTCTCGATCTGTTCGGGGCGGAGCTTGCGGCCTTCATGAAGCGGGCGGCGCGCGGCTATACCCGGCTGAACGCTTTCGCCGAAGAAATGCCCTCGATCGACAACCGCATCGAACTGGCGAGCGACAAGGACGAGTTCGGCATGCCGCTCGGCAAGATCACCCACGGCTTCAACGACGAGGCCGTCGCGCTATTCAACGCCAATTTCGACAAGGGCCTGCAAATCGCCAAGGCGACCGGCGCCAAGGAGGTGTGGTCGAACAAGGGTCCGATGCCGACCATCCATCTGATGGGCGGCACCATCATGGGCCACGGCGCGGGCGAACTCGGTGACCAACAGTTTCGGCCAGACCCACGAGATCGCCAATCTGTGGATCGCCGGGCCGGGCATCTTCCCGACCAGCGGCGCGCCGAACCCGACCTATACGATCTTCGCGCTGTCGCAGCGCGGGGCGGAGAATTTGGCGTCGAATTTCGGCACGGTGGCGGGCTAGATCATTCGCGCAATTATTCAGCCGCCGCCTTGGTATGCCCAAGTCGGCGGTTGAGCGCGTGCAGCAGCCCCTCGGCGGCTTCGGCGATCACGGTGCCGGGCGGGAAGATTGCCTCGGCGCCGGCTGATTTCAGCGTCTCGTAGTCCTGCGGCGGCACGACACCGCCGACCACGATCATGATATCGCCGCGGCCTTGTTTGGTGAGCTCGGCCTTGAGCTCCGGCACCAAGGTCAGATGCGCAGCCGCAAGCGAGGACACGCCGAGAATATGGACGTCGTTCTCGACCGCTTGCCGCGCGGCCTCGGCGGGCGTCGCGAACAACGCGCCGATATCGACATCGAAGCCGAGATCGGCAAAGGCGGACGCGATCACCTTCTGGCCGCGGTCATGGCCGTCCTGGCCGATCTTGGCGACCAGGATGCGCGGGCGGCGCCCTTCATTGTCTTCGAATTCGGCGACGAGCTTTTGCACCCGTTCGACGGCGTCGGTCATGCCGACCTCCCGCTTATAGACGCCGGAGATCGCCTTGATCTCCGCCTGATGACGACCGAACACTTTTTCCAGCGCCAGCGAAATCTCGCCGACCGTCGCCTTGGCGCGCGCGGCGTCGATTGCGATCGCCAAGAGATTGCCGTTGCCGCCTCCGGCATCGCGGGTGAGCGAATCGAGCGCCTCGGCGAGAATTTTCGGATCGCGCTCGCGCTTGAGCCGGCCGAGCTTGTCGATCTGCAATTGCCGCACCGCCGCATTGTCGACCTTGAGTACGTCGATCGGCTGTTCGTCGCGCGGCCGGTATTTGTTGACGCCGATGACGGCCTGCGCGCCGGAATCGATGCGCGCCTGGGTGCGGGCCGCCGCCTCTTCGATGCGGAGCTTTGGCAGGCCGGCCTCGATGGCACGCGTCATGCCGCCGAGCTCTTCGACTTCTTGGATGTGGCTCCACGACTTCGCCGCGAGATCATGCGTCAGCCGTTCGACATAAAACGAGCCGCCCCAAGGATCGATCATACGCGTGGTGCCGCTTTCCCGCTGCAATACGATCTGCGTGTTACGCGCGATGCGGGCGGAGAAATCCGTGGGCAGCGCCAGCGCCTCGTCGAGCGCGTTGGTGTGCAGCGATTGCGTCGCGCCCTGCGTCGCCGCCATGGCTTCGATGGCGGTGCGCGTGACATTGTTGAAGACGTCCTGCGCGGTCAGCGACCAGCCCGAGGTCTGGCAATGGGTGCGCAGCGACAGCGAGCGGTTGTCCTTGGGGTCGAACTGCTTCATCAGCTTCGCCCACAGCACACGCGCGGCGCGGAGCTTGGCGATCTCCATGAAATAGTTCATGCCGATGCCGAAGAAGAACGACAGCCGCGGCGCGAAGCGGTCGACCGCGAGATTTGCCGCCATGCCGGCGCGGACATATTCAACGCCGTCGGCGAGCGTGTAAGCGAGTTCGAGATCCGCCGTCGCTCCGGCCTCCTGCATGTGATAACCGGAGATCGAGATCGAATTGAACTTCGGCATATGCGCCGAGGTGTAGGAGAAAATATCGGAGATGATGCGCAGCGAAGGCTTGGGCGGATAGATGTAGGTGTTGCGCACCATGAATTCTTTGAGGATGTCGTTCTGGATGGTGCCGGCGAGCTTTTCCGGCGGCACGCCTTGCTCCTCGGCGGCGACGATATAAAGCGCCAGCACCGGCAGCACGGCGCCGTTCATGGTCATCGACACCGACATCTGATCGAGCGGAATGCCGGCGAACAGCGTGCGCATGTCGTAGATCGAATCGATGGCGACGCCTGCCATGCCGACATCACCCGAGACGCGCGGATGATCTGAGTCATAGCCGCGATGGGTGGCGAGATCGAAGGCGATCGAGAGGCCCTTTTGACCGGCAGCGAGATTGCGCCGGTAGAAAGCGTTGGAATCTTCCGCCGTGGAGAAGCCGGCATATTGCCGGATGGTCCAGGGCTGGGTGACATACATGGTCGGGTAGGGGCCGCGCAGGAACGGCGCGATGCCGGGATAGCTGTCGAGCGCCGCGATGCCGTCGAGATCGGCGGCCTCGTAATTGCTTTTGACCGCAATGGCTTCCGGCGTCCGCCACGGCGCGGCGGGGCCTGACGGCGCGACCGGGGCGTCGGCGAAAGCCACCTGCGTAAAGTCCGGGATTTGGCTCATCTCATCACCTGATCCGGCGGCGCAAGCTTATCACGCAGCGCAGCATAACGCACGGGGGACCTTCGCAAGGCTCTCGTCGGAAGGGTGCTCAGCCGGCCAGCGTCTGATACGCAGCCTGGAGCGGCACGACCATGTCGCAACCGGCATAGATGAATGTGCCGACGCCGGCGTCCTTCAAGACGTCCTGCTCCGACGGCCGGCCGGCCAGATAAAGATGCTTTGTCAGGGGCGCGAGCGCCGTCGCGGCAGCGATGGCCTCTTGCGCGTAAACGTCGTCCGATGAACACAGGCAGGCGAGCGGCGCACCAGACGCTTTAAACGCCGCCATCATTTGCTCAAGGCTGGCGAAGCCGTCGTTGGTCACGGCCTCGATGCCGCCGGCTTCAAAAAAGCTCTTGGCGAAGCTCGCGCGTGCGGTGAAGTCGCTGAGACGTCCGAGATTGGCAAGAAAAACTTTGGGCCGCGCGCCGGTCCTGGCGAGGATTGCGTCGGAGCGGTCGCGCAACAGTTCAAACGGTTCGGCAAGCCGGATGCGCGGCAAGGGCTCGGCCGCCACAACGCTTGCGGCTGCCGCACCGTTCTTCCTTGCCGGCCATGGCGCAACTTTAAGGACCGCTGGAGCCGTCTCATGAATGTCCGGATAGGCGTTCGTCCCGGTGATGATATCCTTGCCGCGCGCCGCGGCTTTCTGGCGCTCGGCAAGCACAGCCGCGGCGCTTTTCTGCACCGATCCACTTTCCAGCGCCGCCCAGGCGCCGCCTGACTTTTCAATGTCCTGAAACAGCGACCATGTGGCGGCACAAAGCTGCTGCGTGATGGCCTCGAGCGCGCCCGAGCCCGCGGCCGGATCGCCGACACGCGCCAGGTTGGATTCTTCCAGCAACAGCAACTGCGTATTGCGTGCGGCGCGGCGCGCGAAGGCGTCGGGCAATCCGAGCGGCGCCGTGTGCGGCATCATGGTAATGGCGTCGGCGCCGCCGAGGCCCGCGGCGGTGACCGCCACCGCGTTGCGCAGCATGTTCACATAAGGATCGCGCCGCGTCATCATCCGCCACGCGGTCTCGGCCGTGACCATGACCGGCTTTGGGAGAAGCCCGCAGGCCGCTTCGATGCGCGCCCATAATTTTCGCGCCGCGCGGAATTTCGCCATGGTGAAGAACTGGTCCGCGTCCGCCGACAGCCGGAAGTAGACGGCGTCGCGCGCCGCATCGAGCGTCATGCCGCCGGCTTCGAGCGCGCGGAGATATTCGACGGCGCTGGCGAGCGCAAAGGCCAGTTCCTGCGCGTCCGATCCGCCGCCATTGTGAATGACCCGGCCGTCGGCGACGGCGAACGGGCCGCGAAACCCGTCGTCGGCGAGGCCGCGGATCATCTTCGCGAAATTGGGCGCGAGATCTTGCCAGCGCCGCGGGCTCGTGCCACAGGCGGCAAAGCCGCCGATCGGATTGATGCTGAAACGGATATCAGTCGATCCTGGCGCCGTGCCGCAGCTTTGTACCAAAGCGGCGATGTCGTGAACGATGTGCCGGGACGAGGGGCTGAGATTAAGATCCACGGCGATGCCGGCGCCGAGATCGACGCCGTCGAGGATGCGGGCGAGCACAGCCGGCGCGGGCTCAAGGCCAAAGCCATTGGCGCTGATCGACTCGGCGAAAATCAGGATCAACCCGGTGGCGCCGTTTTCCAGATCGTCGAGTGCCTGCGCATTGGCGGCCGCCGGATCGGGATGATCGACGCGCTGCAGGATCGTCCAGGGGGCCGCCGGAGCGCGGCCCGCGACGACATGCGCCGACCGATCGGGCTCATAGAGCGGCTCGACGGTCAGCCCGTCATAGGTTTTGCTTTCGAGCCGCTCGAATGGCGCGCCCTTGAGCACGGCATCGACCAGCTTGCGCCAGTCGGCACGCGTCGCCGGCGCAAAATCGCCGGCAAGCGATAGGGTTTCGGTCATGTCCAATCCTGGTCATAAACTGCCACGCCGGGCGCGACGGGCCAATATGCGGGTTGCCCGAATAGCCATTATGTCAAAACGTGCAAGTGGCGTGCCGCGAATATTCGCGGGCGAAGGGGGTCAGCGCGGCAATCGCTCGATACCGCGGGTTTCCGCCTTGGCCAGGGCATCGCGAACGCGGATGCCGTCGATCATCCGGTCGGGCACGATCTCGGCCAGCGGTACCAGGACAAAGGCGCGTTCGAACAGGCGCGGATGCGGCAGCGTCAGGTCGGGGTCCTGCAAAACGACATCGTCATAGGCGAGCAGGTCGATGTCGATGGTGCGCGGCCCCCAACGGCGCTCCCGGTTGCGGTCGCGTCCGAGCCCACGTTCGACTTCTATGGCGCGCTCCAGCAGACCGTGCGGTGTCAGCAAGGTCGACACGGCAATCACGGCATTGACGAAGGGCGGCTGGTCGGTGACGCCCCAGGGCGGCGTGCGATAGTCCGACGAGCGTGCCGTCAGCTGCACGGCGGTCCCGTCGCACAACAGCGTCACAGCGCGATCGAAAGTCGAGCGCACGTCGCCGACATTGCCGCCGAGCGCGATCAGCGCTTGCGCCAAAGCCGGCTCAGGCATGGTTGGGCGAGCGTACACGCTCTACGATGACGCCGACATCGTCGAAGGTCGCGGCGATCGGGGCGTGGGGCTTGTGCACGGTGACGCGGACGCTGCGAGCTGTCGGGCAGCGCGCGAGCACGGCCTCGGCGACGGCGCCGGCCGCCGCTTCCACCAGCCGATAGCGGCGGCCGCAAAACGCCTCGCTCGCGGTCTTCACCACCAGATCGTAAGACACGGTGTCCTTGAGCTTGTCGCTGCGCGACGCCGCGGCAAGGTCGATGCTGAGCACAAGATCGAGCTTGAATGTTTGTCCGACCTTGCCCTCATGCGGCATCACGCCGTGATAGGCGTGTAAGGCGAGACCGTTTACGAAGATCGCGTCGCTCATCGGGCCTGCCTGATGGCGGCGGCAACCGCGAAAGCCTGCAATGTCGGCGCGACGTCATGGGCGCGGATGATGGCCGCGCCGTTTTCGGCCGCAAGCAGATGCGCGGCGAGCGATCCGCCGAGCCGCTGCATCGGTTCGGACGGCACAATCGAACTGATAAAGCGCTTGCGCGAGGCGCCGACCAGGAGCGTCGCGTCGAAGCCGCGCCAGGTGTCGAGCCGCGCGAGGCAGGCAAGGCTCTGTTCCGGCGTCTTGCCGAAACCGATGCCGGGGTCGAGTACGATACGGTCATGGGCGATGCCGGCGCTCCAGGCGATTTCGAGCGAGCGCGAGAAGAACTCCGTCACGTCCTTGATAATGTCGATTGCCGGATCGGCGGTCTCGCGATTATGCATGATAATGACAGGCGCGCCGTGCTCGGCCACGACCCGCGCCATGTCGGGGTCGTGCTGCAGGCCCCACACGTCGTTGACGATGCCGGCGCCGGCTTCGAGCGCCCAGGCCGCGACGGAGGCCTTCATCGTATCGATCGAGACCGGGACGCCAATGCTGGCGGCGGCCGGCAGGATCGGCTCAAGCCGCTCGCGTTCTTCCTGCGCCGATACCGGGCGCACGCCGCCATAGGGCCGGGTCGATTCCGCCCCGATGTCGATGATGTCGGCGCCCTCGGCGGCCAAGCGGCGCGCATGCTCGATGGCGGCGGCCGGCTCGAGAAATTGTCCGCCGTCGGAGAAGGAGTTCGGGCGTGACATTGAGAACGGCCATGATCAACGGACGCCCGAGCGGACGCGCTTTGGCTAAAAGCTGCGTCAGCACGCCGTCGCTGGTTGCGGCGCTCGGTGCGGACGGAGCGCTATGGATTGCGCCTGTGGCCGCTGTGTTGGCCATCCGTGAAACGTTCCTAAAAGCTCTTTTGGCTGGTCCCACCGGCCGCTCCAACGGCCGTTCTTTTGGCCGTCGCTTTGCGCGGTCAATGGCGGGGAGTCAAGCGGCGGGCTGTGGCGGCACCAAGATGGGGCGCCGGCCCGCGCTCAATAGCAAATCAGCGGCGGCAGTCTTTTCGCGCTTTCGATCCAGCGCGTCACCGTGTTCACCGACGGCAGAACACGCACCAAATTCCGCTTGCCGTTGATGTCCGCCATGGCGGCGGCGAGCTTTTGCGGATTGCGGAAGCGCAGTTCGTTCGTGGTCCGCACGCCCGCGGCGCGCAGCAGTTCGGAATATTCCCAGCCGACGCCTTTGATGCGCATACGATCGGCGGCGGTCACCCAGTCGAGCACGCATTTTTCGGCGGCGCCGGTTTTGCCGGCAATCTTGAGCCGCTGCTTCGGCGTCTTGGCCAAGCGCAGCAAGCCAACGGTAGTGCGGATCCCATCCGATTTGAGAATCGTGGCAATATCCGTCCCGATCCCCTGGATCTCGGTAATAGGATACCCCATCGACAGCCCCCGCAGCCTCAACCGCAATGTCGTCGTCGTGCTAAACGCCCGCTCGCAAACAAGTACTCAAACAAACTGCGAGAGACCCGGAATTGCAGCGCCGACCTCGCCGACCACCTTGTCGCCCGCCTTCTCACCCGCGTAGGCCAGCACGGTCCGGCCGATATCCTGCACCTGACCTATGCTCAGCCCCGCCGACATCATGCGCATGCCGGCGCCCATCACCCCGCCCATTATTCCATCCATAAGACCGCTGCCGCCTTCGCCCGCGGTTTGTTCAATCAAAACTTCGGCTCCGGGGAGCTTGGCCAAGAGCGGCCGCACCTTGTCGGCGGGTCCTTCCTTGACCAGGAATTCGAGAATGATGCCGACGGCTCTTTCGGCAGCGGAACGATCAATCCCGATATCGGCGACGAGGCGCGCGATCAGTTCGTCCATTGTCCCCTCGCCCTCCCGCACTGGCGGCGGGTTCTTGCCATAATGAAGATACAAACAGCGGGTGACAAGGCTGTGTTGATGTTCGGCGACGTTTCGCTTGCAGGCGTGTGTCGAAAATCGGATGGGCGTTGCAAAGCGGCAACGCGGCGACCCGCCGGAGACGCCGGTGGCAACGGCGGCGGCCGCGGACTATAAAAATCCATCAGCCGGCAACGGCGAAGGAAGCGACGATGACCGGTCCCGATCGCGACGGCGTAATATTTGTCGGCAAGGGCGAGCGCGACGAATATCTGACATTAGCCCTCGCCAACCGTCATGGGCTTGCCACCGGCGCAACCGGGACCGGCAAGACGGTGACGCTGCAGGTGCTGGCTGAGGGCCTGTCCCGGGCCGGCGTTGCGGTCTTTGCCGCCGACGTCAAAGGCGACCTTTCGGGAATTGCCGCGCGCGGCGAGGCGCGGCCCGATTTCGTCAAACGGGCCGGCGAATTGGGCTTTTCTTATTCGCCCGATCAATTTCCCGTCGTGTTCTGGGACCTGTTCGGGGAGAAAGGCCACCCCATCCGCGCCACTTTGTTCGAGATGGGGCCGCTTCTGGTCTCGCGGATGCTCAATCTCAACGACGTGCAGGAAGGCATCATCAACATTGCCTTCCGCTATGCCGACGACGATCCGGAGCTCAAGGCGGCCGGCGGTTCGGGCCTGGTCGACCTTAAGGACCTGCGCGAGCTGCTCGCCTACCTGTCGAAGAATTCCAAAGCGATCAGCGCGCGCTACGGCAATGTCGCGGTCACCGCGGTCGGCGCGGTGCAGCGGCAGCTTTTGGTGCTGGAAAATCAGGGCGGCACCAAATTCTTTGGTGCACCGCAACTTGACATCGACGATCTGATTAGGACCGACCCCGGCAGCGGCCGCGGCTACATTAATGTCCTCGCCGCCGACAAATTGATGGCGAGCCCCAGGCTCTATGCGACCTTCCTGTTGTGGCTTCTGTCCGAATTGTTCGAGAAATTGCCGGAAGTCGGCGACCCGCCGAAGCCGAAGCTCGTCTTCTTCTTCGACGAGGCCCATCTTCTGTTCAATGAAGCGCCCAAGGAATTGCTCGACAAGGTCGAGCAGGTCGTCCGCCTGATCAGGTCCAAAGGCGTGGGCGTCTATTTCGTCACTCAGAACCCCGTCGACGTGCCGGACAAGGTGCTGGCGCAGCTTGGCAATCGTGTGCAGCACGCGCTGCGGGCATTCACGCCGGCGGATCAGAAGGCGGTCAAGGCCGCGGCCGATACGTTTCGGCCCAACCCGAAGCTCAATACCGGCCAGGTCATCACCGAATTGGCCAAAGGCGAGGCGCTGGTCTCGTTTCTGGAAGGGTCCGGAACGCCGTCGATGGTCGACCGCACCATGATCCGTCCGCCTGCGGCGCGGATCGGCTCGGTGACCGACGCCGAACGCAAGGCGGTCATCGACAAGAGTCCGCTCAAGGGCAAATACGATACGACGATCGATCCGAATTCGGCCTACGAGATTCTGCAGAAGCGGCTGCAGGAGGGCGGCGGGCTGCCGGCGCCCGGCGAGGGCGTTCCCGGCGCGGCAGGCGGCTCAGGCGACGGCGGTGCAGCACCCGCGCAGATCGGGTTCTTTCATCGCATCGGCCAATGGTTCAAGAACCTGTTCGGCATCGGGCGCCCGCCCGGCCAAGTCCTGACCACCTCGCAGCAGGTCGCGCGTAATGTGGCGCGCGCGGTGGTCGCCGGCGTTGCCACCCAGGTGGCTTCCGAATTCGCCAAATCGACCGGCGGCAAGACCGCGGGAACGATCGGCAAGGCCGTCGTGCGCGGCACGCTCGGCGGCGTATTGAAACGGTGACACTCATGACAGCATCAGAAATTCTTCCCGCAGTGCTCGATCGCGTCGACCGCGATCTCGACGCCAGTCTCGACCGACTGTTTTCGCTGTTGCGCATTCAATCGGTGTCGACCGATCCGGCTTATGCGCCGCAGTGCCGCAAAGCGGCGGAGTTCGTCGCGTCCGATCTCACCGGCCTCGGCTTCGAGACGAGCGTGCGCCCGACCGAGGGGCATCCCGTCGTCATCGCCAAGAGCAGCGAGAAGGGCGGCAATGGTGCGGCGAACGGCAAAGCGCCGCGCGTGCTGTTTTATGGCCATTACGACGTGCAGCCGGTCGACCCGCTCGATCTGTGGAAGTCACCACCGTTCGAACCGAGCATCGAGACGCTCGACGGCGGGCGAAAGATCATCGTCGCGCGCGGAGCCTGCGACGATAAGGGTCAGGCGATGACCTTCATCGAGGCCTGCCGCGCCTTCAAGGCAGTGACCGGCAAAATCCCGCTCGATATCACGATGATGATCGAGGGCGAGGAGGAATGCGGCTCAAAACATCTGTTCGGGTTCGTGCGCGACAATGCGCAGGAACTCAAGCGCGACCTGGCGCTGGTGTGCGACACCGGCATGTGGGACGCGCAGACGCCGTCGATCACCACCTCGCTGCGCGGGCTGGTTTACGAAGAGGTGAAGCTCACCTGTGCCGATCGCGATCTGCATTCCGGCCTGTTCGGCGGCGCGGCGCGCAATCCCATCCATGTGCTCGCCGACATTCTTTCGGCGCTGCACAAGCCGGACGGCTCGGTCGCCATCCCGGGCTTCTATGACGGCGTCCACGAATTGCCCGACGACATCAAAGCCGATCTCTCGGGGCTGGGCCTGACGCCGGAGAAGTTTTTGAATCCCGTCGGCTTGAAAATTCCGGCCGGCGAGAAGGGCCGCATGCTGATCGAGCAGATATCGACGCGGCCGACGGCGGAGGTGAACGGCATCATCGGCGGCTATACCGGGGAGGGAGCGAAGACCGTGATCCCCGGCAAGGCGAGCGCGAAAGTGTCGTTCCGCCTGGTCGGCGCGCAGGATCCGGAAAAAATCCGCGCGGCTTTCCGCGATTTCGTCCGCGCCCGGCTGCCCGGCGATTGCAGCGCCGAGTTCGGCAATTTCGGCTGCAACCCGGCCTTCGAAGTCGCCTTCGACAATCCGGCTTTGAACAAGGCGCGCGCCGCGCTCGCCGAGGAGTGGGGCAAGAAGGCGGTCACGGTCGGCGCCGGGGGCTCGATTCCCATCGTCGGCGATTTCAAGACCGTGCTCGGCATGGACACGCTGATGGTCGGCTTCGCGCTCGACGACGACCGCGTGCATTCACCGAACGAAAAGTTCGATCTGCGGTGTTTCCACAAAGGCATCCGCAGCTGGGCGCGAATTTTGGCGGCGCTGGCCGGCTGAACGAATTTATTCGGTTTGCGCCTTTTCTGTTTCACTCAGTCGCGGCAGTGAGGAGGCGTGGCGTCACGAAGCGCTCGAGCCGCCCGGCATGCGGATGCAAGAGCGACCAGTCATCGATCGGCAGATCGATGACGACGAGGCCGGACGTCGGCAGGCCTCCGTTGAGATGCCCGCGAAGGTCGACGTCGCCCGAGGCCACCAATTGCACGGCGAGTTCGTGAAAACCCGGATTGTGACCGACGAGGAGCAGCGATTTGGCTGCGCCGGTCTCGCGGATGAGGTCGGCGAGCTGGGCGGTCGTGGCATTATAGATGCGATCGTCCGTCGCCATCTTCGGCGCTTTGGCAAAGCATGGCGCAACCAGCGCCCAGGTTTCTCGTGCGCGAGTGGCCGGCGAGACCAGCGCGAGGTCGGGAACCAGGCGATGATGCGCCATGTAGGCGCCGATCACCGGCGCGTCGTTGCGGCCGCGCTTCATCAGTTTGCGGTCGCGGTCCCGCTCGCCCGGCCCGGCGCGTTCGGTCTTGGCATGCCGCAGCAGCATCAATCGGCGCATTTCGGTAATGTCGCTTCCCGGGCTTAAGGTGTCTAGTACGGGCGCGCTAAAGTCCGTACATACCGGCGGCCATGCCGGTTGCCGGGTTGGCGGCGGCACGCCGCCACAGTCGGATACCGTCTTGATGAGTGACGACAATCTTACCGGGGCTTACGGCAATTCTTGGTATGCCGCGACAAAGCTCGACGCGCCCGAGCGGCCGCAATTGTCGTTCGATCTCGACGTCGATGTCTGCGTCATCGGCGGCGGGCTCGCCGGTCTGACCGCGGCGCGGGAAGTGGCGCGCAGCGGCTGGTCGGTCGTGCTGCTGGAGGCGGGCCGTCTCGCCGCCAATGCATCGGGCCGCAATACCGGTTTCGTGCTGCCGGGCTTTGGCGCCGATGCCGATAGATTGATCGCTCGCGTCGGCTTCGAACGCACCAAGGATCTTTGGGTGCTGTCGCAGGCCGGCCTCGACTATGTGCGCGATGCCGTTCGCGTCAACGGCGTGAGCGGCGTCGATCCGCAAGACGGCTGGCTTTACGTCTCCAAAAAAGACAACAGCGACGAATTCGTCCGTGAAGTCCAACTGCTCGGCGAGTTGGGGTGCGAGATCGAAGGCTGGCAGACCGACCGCGTGCGCGGCACATTGCGCAGCGAGCGTTACTTTTCCGCCATCAATTATCTGCGCGCATTGACGATCCATCCGCTGAACTATGCGCTCAAGCTTGCTGCCGCCGCCGAGCGCGACGGCGCGCGCATTTTCGAGAATACGCCGGCGCTGTCGATCGATCCGACCGGCGTGCGCAAGCGCGTCGTCACCCCCGGCGCGCGGCTGCGTGCCAATCACGTCGTGCTGTGCGGCAACGTGCAGCTCGGGGCATTGATGCCGCGCGTCGCAGCGACGCTCGTGCCGATGACGACTTACGTGATCACGACGGCGCCGCTGGGCGAAGCACTGGCGCAGGCGGTCGGCTATCGTGGCGGCATCAGCGACAGCAATCACGCCGACAATCATTATCGCATCGTCGGCGGCGACCGCTTGATGTTGTCCGGCCGTGTGACGGCATGGCCGCGAAACCCGCACCATTATGTCAAAGCACTGACCGGCGACATCAAGAAGACCTATCCGCAGCTCGGCGATGTCGCCGTCGACTACGCATGGTCCGGCACATTGGGCCTGACCATCCACCGCATGCCGCAGATCGGCGAACTCGGACCCGGCGTTTGGCTCGCCTCGGGCTTTGGTGGGCACGGCCTCAACACCACCGCCATGGCCGGCAATATTATCGCGCGCGCGATCGTCGACGGCGACGAAACCTGGCGCCAGTTCACGCCGTTCGAGCTGGTTTGGGCCGGCGGCACGCTGGGGCGCGCGGCCGCGCAAGTGCGTAGCTGGGCGAAGCGCCTCCATGCCGCCGTCGGCGAGCGCCGCGCCAAAGCGCGCGAAATGGCCCGCGAGCATCGTCAGGCTCTCGAAAGAGCGCGCGAAGCCGAGTTGGCGGCGGAGGCGTCGCAGCACACTCGCGCCGACCGCTCGGAGCGTGAGGCGGCGGCGAATCAAGCCGGCGAAACGCAACAGGACGCGGCCGCCGGTTCGATTGCGCCGCCGGCGGTGGCTGCAGAGCCAGTCGAAAACGCGCAACTCGAACCGGCGGCAGGCAGCGAAAAGCCAAGTCAAAGCGTGTAGTTCCGGCACGCCGACAAATCCGTAACAGGTGCTGGCGAAAATCATGAGCGGGCCCTCCAATCGTTCGCGCTGCCTTCATTCCTCCTCTATGCTTCGCTTGGTCTTCCGGGATATGAACTTGGAGCATTGCGAATGGCGGCCGGATGGCGATGTGTGATTGCCGCGTTAAGTGTCATCGCCCCGGGTTTCGCCGCCGCCGCTGATCTCCCTCAGCCGGCGTCGGCGCCTGCGCCGGTCGCCTACACGCCGCCGGTTCCGGATTGGATCGTCACGGTCGGCATCGAGAGCCGCATCGTTCCGGCCTTTCCGGGCGCCAGTGGCAAATACAAATTGACCTTTGGGCCGCTGATCGGCTTCCGGCATGCCGGCGAGCCGCCGCCCTTTTTCGGGCCGCGCGACAGTTTCGGCTTCGATGTCCTCGATCTCGGCCAGTTGAAGTTCGGCCCGGCCTTCAAAATCGAACAGAACCGCAGGGCCGCCGACTATGCCGCGACCGTCGGTCTCGGCAACGTCGATTACACGCTCCAGGTGGGCGGCTATGCCGAATACTGGCCGGTGCAATGGCTGCGCTTGCGCACCGAAGTGCGCCAGGGCTTTGGCGGCGAGGGCGGCACGACCGGCGATGCGTTCTTGGACGCCATCGTTCCGTTCGGGCAGTTTCGGTGGTCCGCCGGGCCGCGCGTGACCTTGAAATCGGCGCCCGCGATCAATCCCTATTTCGGCATCACCATCGCGCAATCGATTGGCTCGGTGCAGGCCGGCCTGCCGCAATTGCCGGTCTATCACGCCGGCGGCGGCCTCTATTCCTACGGCGCCGGCACGCAACTTGAATATTTCATCGACGATCACTGGTCGGCGCACGGCTTCGTCGAATATGAGCGGCTCACCGATTCCGCCGCCAATTCGCCCTTGGTGACGCAACGCGGCTCGCCGAACCAATGGACTTACGGTCTTGGTGCGACCTATTCGTTCGCCATGCACCCGTTGTGGTGATTTCGAGCACAATCCGGAAAAGTAGAAACCGGCTCTCCGAAAAGATCATGCTCCATCAAAATGCTGGAACGTCGATCAATTCGATATGAGGCGATCGCGCTTTAGCGCCCCTCGCGCCGCGCCATAAAGGCCAGCCGCTCGAACAGGTGCACGTCCTGCTCGTTCTTGATCAGTGCGCCGTGCAGCGGCGGGATGAGACGCTTGGGGTCGCGTTCGCGCAGCGTTTCCGCCGAAACGTCTTCGACCATCAGAAGCTTCAGCCAATCCAGCAGTTCGGACGTCGACGGCTTCTTCTTCATGCCGGGTACGTCGCGGATCTCGTAGAAAAGCTTCAGCGCCTCCGCGACCAGCCGTTGTTTGATGCCGGGGAAGTGCACCTCGACGATGGCGCGCATCGTGTCGGGGTCGGGAAAGCGGATATAGTGGAAGAAGCAGCGGCGCAGAAATGCGTCCGGCAATTCTTTCTCATTATTCGAGGTGATGACGACGATGGGCCGGCGCCGGGCGTGGATAGTCTCGCCGGTCTCGTAGACGAAGAATTCCATGCGATCGAGTTCCTGGAGGAGGTCGTTCGGGAATTCGATGTCGGCTTTGTCGATTTCGTCGATGAGGAGGACAGGCCGCTCGTCGGCAACGAAACCTTCCCACAATTTGCCGCGCTTGATGTAGTTGCGGATATCCTTGACGCGCGCGTCGCCCAATTGGCTGTCGCGCAGCCGCGTCACCGCGTCGTATTCGTAGAGCCCTTGCTGCGCCTTGGTGGTCGACTTGATGTGCCACTCGATCAGCGGCGCCGACAGCGCCTTGGCGATCTCGATCGCCAGCACGGTCTTGCCGGTGCCGGGCTCGCCCTTGACCAGAAGCGGCCGCTCCAGAGCGATCGCGGCATTGACCGCGACCTTGAGATCGTCGGTGGCGACATAGGCACTGGTGCCTTCAAAGCGCATGAACAGTCTTTCCGTGGTGATGCCGGTTTTTGTGCGTGAAGCGATTAGATCATGGCGAAGTCGGCCATCACAAGGCGCCGATATTTCGCGCCGCGCGTGAGGTCGTCGCACCGGCATAGATTTGTCGGTGTCTCGGCAATTTTTGCCGGAAGACCGGCATATCTCACCCTGGCCGAATCCACATCGCCCGCATAAGACATTGAAATATATCGCCTAATTTCATGGCACGCGGCTTGCTGCATTGCTGCGTGGGAATGCGGCTGCCCGTGGTTTGCGAATTTGGCCCGCCGCCGTCGCGTTGAGATCGAGTTGGAGACAAGTCATGGGTATCTTCGATGCTTTGACCACCGCAGTGGCGGGTCTACAGGCACAGTCATTCGCGCTGCAGAACATTTCCGGCAACATCGCTAACTCGCAGACCACCGGCTACAAAGAGACCGACACCGCCTTTCAGGATCTCGTCAACCAGGCCGGGATCAACTTGCAGACGCCGGATGGCGTCACCGCGCGCTCCGTGGCCACCAACACGGTGCAAGGCTCGATCACTAGCACTTCGGTTTCGACTGATATGGCCGTCAATGGCGACGGTTTCTTCGTGGTCGCGAAGCCGACGGGGTTTGTCGACAACCAACCGACCTTCTCCGGCATCAACGACTACACGCGCGCCGGCGATTTCACGATGAACGCCAGCGGCAACCTGGTCAACAGCGCCGGATATTATCTACAGGGTATTCCGGTCGATCCGACCACCGGCAATCCCCTGGGCAGCGTTCCCCAGGTTCTGCAATTCAACAACAATTTCATTCCGGCGGTCGCGACGACATCCGTCACCTACCAGGCGAACCTGCCGGCGACGCCCAAATCGGGCGTTATCAGTCCAAACAGCTTTGAGGCCAATCCGCTCGCCGGCGCACCTGTTGCTGCGCAAATCGTCGGGAGCGGGGCCAGCCTCAAACCGGACGCTCCGGCCCTGGGGACTGGTACCGTGAGCGGACTAGCAGCCGGAACGACGCTGGCCAGCCTCGGCATCGGCACCGGCGATTCGATTTCGATCTATGACGGCACCAATACAACGTCATACGTTGTGCCGGGCGCGGCCACCGTCGGCAATCTGATCACCGCCATCAATGGCGGCACGGCGGCAGTCACCGCTTCGCTCAGCGGCGGGAATCTCGTCCTCACCGGCAATAATGACGTCGCCGGGATCACCGTGACCGCGACCGGATCCGACGCCACCGACCTCGGCTTCGGCGCCGGAAACAATTCGTTCAAGCCCGTCAATCTTCTGACCCAGAGCGCGGTCGCGCAGGGACAGACATTGACCGTCGTCGTGGGCGGCGGTGCGACCCAGACGATCACCTTCGGCACCGGTGGTGGTAGTCAGGTCGCAACCCTCGGCCAATTGCAGACAGCGGTCGCCGGCTTGACCGGCGTCACCGGAACCGTAGACACCGCCACCGGCGATGTTTCGCTGGCGGCGATTAGCCCAACGGCCAGTATTGCGGTCGGCGGTACCGCTTCCGCGGCAAAATTTGGCATCTTGAATCTGACCGCTCTGCCGGCCAACGGCACAGTGATCGCCAACGATGTCTCGACTTTCGACAGTCAATCGGTCGACGGTGGTTCCATCACCGCCTTCGACTCGGTCGGCAATCCGGTCAACGTGCAGTTCCGCTGGGCGCAAGTGAGCAGTTCGTCCAGCCGGCAGTTCGTGGCAATTGTTCTATCAGAACAATTCGGCGGCCAGCGGGACCAATTCGGCCTGGACGAATGTCGGGACCACGTTCGCGTTCAATTCGAGCGGCGAAATGTCTCCGCAAATCACCAGTCTCACGATTCCGGGCCTGACGGTGAACGGCGACAATCTTGGCAATGTTCAGCTTCAGGTCGGCACGGACGGCCTGACGCAGTTCGCCAATGCCAGCGGCGCCGTCCAGGTCAACAATCTGCAGCAAAACGGCTATGCCGCGGGCTCCCTGCAATCGGTCGCCGTCGATACCCAGAACCGCGTTGTCGGCAGTTTCACGAATGGCCAGACCATTCCGCTCGCCGAGGTCACGCTCGCATCGTTCAACGGCGCCGACTCGTTGCAGGCCCTCAACGGCGGCGCCTATGCCGCGACGCCGGAATCGGGTCCGCCGAACTTTTCGGCGACCGGTAGTATCGAAGGCAGTTCGCTGGAATCGTCGAACGTCGATATCGCCACCCAGTTCAGCCAACTCATTGTGGCGCAGCAGGCCTATTCGGCGAATGCCCGCGTCATGACGACCGCTAACCAGATGATCCAGAGTCTGCTTACGGTCATCCAATAACGATGCGGCTGTCGCTTAAGCGGCAAGCCGCGTGAACGGCGGCAACCATGGGCGTTAATCAGGCGCTGTCCGCCGCGTTAGCGGGCATCGGTGTCACCCAGCAGGCCATCTCGGTCATCGCTGGCAACGTCGCCAATTCAAATACCGCGGGCTATGTCGAGGAGTCCGTCAACAAGTCCGAGCTCGGCACCGCCGGCATGGCGGGGACCAGCGTCGAAAGCGACGGTATCAACCGCAATCTCAATACACTGTTGCAAAGTCAGTTGTGGACCGAGACGTCGGGCGGTTCCTACGCTGATACGGTCGCGCAGCTCTATCAGCAGCTTCAGAATATTTACGGCACGCCCGGATCGTCGACATCGTTCGATGCGACCTTCAATGGTTTCACGACTGCGCTGCAGTCCCTGTCCACGAACCCGAGCTCATATTCCAATCAAAGTGAAGTCATCACCGCGGCGCAGGCGCTGGCGCAAAATCTCAATTCCATGACGACCGGCATCCAGCAGCTGCGTACGCAGACGGAGGCCGGCATCGCCAATGACGTGCAGTCCGCCAACGGTCTGTTGCAGAATGTCGCGGATATCAACACCAAGCTCGAAGGCACCGGCTCCAATCCCGACGGCGCCGCGGCGGCACTCGAGGACCAGCGCGACGAGGACATTACGCAGCTCACCCAGCTGATGAATGTCAACGTGGTGCAGGGTTCCAACAATCAAGTCTCGCTCTATACCGGGACCGGGCTGCAGCTCGTGAGCTCAGGTCGAGCCTCGCAGATGTCGTTCAATAATGCGGGCACGCTGACGGCGACGTCGTTGTGGAGCGCCAATCCGAGCCAAGACGGCGCCGGCACGATCACGCTCACGGCGCCGGGCGGCGCGACCAACGATGTGATTTCCGACGGCGCCATCCAATCGGGCCAGATCGGCGCCTATCTGCAAATGCGCGACACGATTCTGCCGCAGGCGCAAGCTCAGCTTGACGAGTTTGCCAATCAAACGTCGCAGGCGTTATCGAACCAGACCGTCAGCGGAACGGCGGTCACTTCCGGCGGTTTGAACGGATTCAACGTCGACGTCGGCAGCCTGTCGCCGGGCAATACGGCCCAGTTCACCTATACCGACAGCGGCAATGTGCAGCACACGATCACCGTCGTCGATACCCCGTCGGGGATGTCGCTGCCGAAGCAGACCTCGGCCTCAAATCCAAACAATACGACGATCGGCATCGATTTTTCCGCCGGCATAAGCTCGGTTGTCTCGCAGCTCAATTTGCAGTTTGGCTCGGACCTGCAATTCTCGAACCCTTCAGGCACCCTGTTGCAGGTCGTCAACGCCAATGGCAGCGGCAATGTGGTCAATGCATTGTCGGCCACGTCGACCATGACTTCGCTCACCAGCGGCAGCCCACAGCTGCAATTGTTTGCCGACGGCAATCAGCCCATTACCGGCGCTTTGACAGCCGCCGGTGGCTCGCAAACAACGGGACTGGCCGGCCGCATCGGTGTGAATACCGCGCTCATCAATTCACCCGTGAACCTGGTTGCCTATTCGCCGACGACGACGGCCGGTGACGCGACCCGGCCGAATTTCATGCTGAGCCAGATGACCACGGCCTCGGTCACCTACTCTTCGAGCTCCGGGATCGGCACGGCGCAGTCACCCTATAGCGGCACGCTGGCGCAGTATCTCAGCCAGGTCGTCACCGTCCAAGCGCAGGCAGCGAATGCCGCCACCAATCTGCAGCAGGGCCAGGACACGGTTCTGACCGCGCTGCAGCAACGCTTCAACACCCAATCCGGCGTCAGTATCGACACCGAAATGTCGAACCTGATCGCCTTGCAGAATGCCTACGCCGCCAATGCGCGAGTGATGTCGACCGTTCAAAGTATGATGCAAACACTGCTGCACATAGGCGGCGGATAGGCTGAATCATGAGTATTACCGGACCCGGCTCGGTCACCGCCGCGACGATAGCGACGCAGACCAATATGATGAACCAGCTCGACAATCTCGCCCAGGAACTTGGCACCGGGCAGGCGACGCAAACTTATTCCGGCCTGCAGTCGCAGGCCGGCATGGTGGTGGCGCTCAATGCACAGCTCGCGGCAATCAACGGTTACAGCAACACGACATCGACCGTCAGCACGACGCTGAACGTGGCGCAATCGTCATTGACACAGATCGGCAGCCTCGCCAACACGGTCCAGCAAGAGGTCACCGACAAGCCTGGCTTCAATCTCAACGCCAATGGGCAGACCACGGTGCAAGTCGCCGCGCAAAGTCAGCTCGACGAGATTCTCTCGCTGCTCAATACCCAGGTCGGTAGCAACTACATTTTCTCTGGCAGCGCGGTGAACCAGCCGGCGGTGGCGACCAGCAGCGCCATTCTCAACGGCACCGGCGCCCAAGCGGGGCTCACGCAGATCATCTCGGAGCGCGAGCAGGCCGATCTCGGAGCGAGCGGCACGGGCCGGCTGAGTGTGGCAACGGCGGGGAGCACCGTGACGCTGAGCCAGGACGGGTCGCCGTTCGGCTTTCAGCTTACGGGAGTAAATCCCAGCCTGACCGGCGCGGTCACCACCGGTCCGTCCGGCTCGCCGCCTGCGATATCGGTCACTCTCGGCTCCAATCCAAACGACGGCGACACGATCTCGTTTCAGCTCACGCTGCCCGACGGCAGCACCCAGAATCTTACGCTTCAGGCGACATCGTCCGCCACGCCGGGCACCGACCAGTTCAGCATCGGGGCGACGCCGGCGGCCACCGCGACGAATCTGCAAAATGCACTGACCGGCGCCATTACCAATCTCGCGCAGACGGCGTTGCCGCCCGCCTCCGCGATAGCGGCGGGCAACAATTTCTTTTCGGAGCCACCGCAAATCGTCGTTCCCGGTGCCGGGAATAATTATGCGACGGCCATGTCCCTGACCAACGGCACGGCGGCGAATACCGTGATCTGGTACACCGGCGAAAACGGCGCGACACCGGCGCGGCAGACCCAGACTGCACTGGTCGGTCCCTCGACGACTATCGATTACGGCCTGCGTGCCAACGAACAGGGCATCACCAATGTGCTCAAGAATGTCGCGGTGTTGGCGGCGACGACATATTTGCCGAGCAATGCCAACGCGAATGCGAGCTATCAGGTGTTGGCGCAAAAGGTAGAAGCCAATCTCAATCCGCCGTCAGGTACGCAATCGGTTGAGGATATCGAATCCGATCTCGCTAATGCGCAGACTGTGGTGAGCAATGCCACGCAGCTGAATACGCAAACGCAGACGACCTTGAGCAACATTTTGAACAATGTCGATGGCGTCAATCAGACCCAGATCGGCGAGGAAATTATGACGCTGCAGAATAGCCTTTCGGCGTCGATGTCGGTCTCGGCGCGGCTCGCGCAGCTCAGCCTGGTCAACTATCTCGCGCCGGTGACGGGATAATAGCGAGGCGACGAGCGGCGATTTTGCGAGTTAGCTCGCCGCACTACTCGCCATCCGCCGTTTCGCTATTTGTCCGCTTCGTTCTGACAAATATCGAATCGGCCGCACAGGTGGCGTTGCGGCCGAAATTATCGGTGAATCGGGTATCCACCAGATAGTCGCCCGGATGCGCGCCGAGAAAGCTTCGCAGCGCCTCGCGCTTGACGTCGCTGTCTTCGACGACGAGATAATCGCCAGACTCTAAGAATTCGTGGAAGCGCTCGATCACCGCGGCCACATTGTGATGCGCATCTTCGATCACGAGCCAAGGATGCGGCTCCGAGCCCAGCAGTTCGGGATTGAAGAGGCCCGGCGGATCAGCGCAGTCCCCCTGGTAGAACTTGACCCCTGGGTATTTTGCCGCGATCTGAACTCGATCGACCGAGTGAACGCACCCGTCCACGCCATTCATGGCGAGGTGATCGGCGAGCCAGCTTGCGCTCGCGCCAAGTCCCGAACCGATTTCGAAGATGGTGCGTGGGCGCAGCTCGGCGATAAGAGCGGGATACATCGCGAAGTCGAAAACGTTCTTCATCAGCGGAACGCCACGCCAGCGCATCAGCGCCGGAGCGCCTTGGCAGGTCAGCAGCACGTCGACGCCGAATTCGGTGCCAAATCGCGGATGATAATGCGCCCCCGACCGCTCGCGGCGGGAGAACTCGACAAAACGGCCCTGGCGCCAACGATCGAGAAAGAGCCGTAGCCGCTGCAGGTCCCAGACCAGACCCTGAAATTGCGCGGGCGCGCGTGCGGCATTCTCGCGGACGCTGTCCTCCCACGCGCGGGCCGGGTCGAAATCGATGAGCTGGGTGAGAACGCGGGTGAACCAGCTGTCGAAGATGCTGTGCAGGCCGTTTTGCTCACGCTCGACCTTCGCCCGCATTTCGCCGGTGAATTGCAGCGCGGCAGCCTTTAGCTCGTCGCCGGCGATCAGATCCGCTGCCTCGGCCCCGACATCGGTCATCGTGCGTTCCTGATGGCTCGCGTCGCCCCGGGCGCCGCCGGAAGGCCCGCGCTTTCGAGGCGCCATGGAGCCTAGAAAGTGATGGTAAACAAAATGCTTACAACGGCGGTCCGCAAACGAACCGTTAACCATGGCGATCTACCTTGGTTTTCAAGGTCTTGATGCTTTCGGGGGCGAAATGTGCGGCATAGCGGTGGCCATCGATTGGGATGGCGCTGAAACGGCCGTCCAGCGGCTGATCGCGGGCATGTTGCATCGCGGCGACGTTACCGACCCTCTGATCAGGATCAGCGCCGCCACCGCGATGTGCACGCGCCGGCTGCGTATCGTCGACGCAGCCAACGGCGCACAGCCGAAAGCGTCTTTCGACGACCGCTTCCTCGTCTCGTTCAACGGCGAGATCTACAATCACGTCGAACTGCGCCACGAACTCGAGGCGCGCGGCGTCGCGTTCCGCAGCAACTGCGATACGGAAGTGGTCGCCAATGTGCTGCGGGTCTTCGGCCCGGCCGGGATTACGCGGCTTGCCGGCATGTACGCTTTCGTTGCGATCGATACTGCGACCGGCGAATTTCTCGCCGCGCGCGATCCTTTCGGCGTGAAGCCGCTCTATGTGGTCCAGGCGCCCAGGGGCTTTTTGTTCTGCTCGGAAATCAAGCCGCTGTTGGATGTGACGGACAACGATGTCTTGTTGCTGCCGCCGGGCTATGCGCTGACCCACGATTTTTGCGGCCCCCATTACCGCCTGCCGTCGCCGGCGGCCGCGAGCGCCGCCTCGCCGCAAGAACTGGACCGTTTGCTCGCGGAAGCCGTGCGCATCCGCGTGCCGCTGGACTTGCCGGTCGCAGCATTGTTCAGCGGCGGTATCGATTCCACGCTGGTCATGCACTATGCGCGGCGCGTTCGCTCCGATATTCCCGGCTATATCGCCGTCGGCTGCGGCTCGCCGGATTACCTTTTTGCCAAGTATTATGCGGAGGAGGCCGACCTCGATCTGCGCGAGGTGCAGATCGAAGCGTATGGCGCAAAGACGCTTCCTCTTATCGCCAAAGTCGTCGAAACGGTGGAGACGTTCGAGCCGGCAGTCATTCGTTCGAGCCTGCATACTTATCTCCTGTCGCAGCGCATCCACGAGGACGGTTTCCGCGTCGCCTTGTGCGGCGAAGGCGCCGACGAACTGTTCGCCGGCTATGCGCCGCTCGAACACGCCTTCGCGCAGCAGAACGGTCTTGGCCGCAATCTGCAGACGCAATGTCTCGGCATGATGCATCGCGCAAACCTGCAACGAGTCGATCGCTGCTCCATGCAATTCCAGCTCGAGATCCGCGAGCCGTTCCTGGATCAAACGGTCGTCAATTACGCGGCAGCGCTTGACAGATCGGCCTTGGTGAAACGGTCCGGCAATGCGGCGCCGGTCGGCAAAGTGCCGTTGCGGGCGCTGTACGACCTTTATCCTGCGCAGCTGCCGATCTGCATCAGAGACCGGGACAAAATGATGTTCAACGAGGGCGCCGACGGCGCCGTCGAGGGATCGGGCTGGCTCGATCTGTTCGAAGAAGCGGTGTCAGACAGCGATTTCCGCGACGGGCAACGCCAATTCGCCGCGTTCGGCATCGCCACCAAGGAAGAGCTGTTCTATATGCGCAGCCTCGCCGGCAGAATGGATGTAAATCGCATTCCGCATCTGCGCAGCAGGCTCCGCTTGGACATGCCGCGAGCCGCCTGACCATTCGCCCATTTTTGGGGCTTATCGCGGGCTTGTATCGCGCCTAGTCCGGCGCGACGCCGGCGTCAGGCTTGCGCGCAAAATGCTTTGAGCGCGGCTGCGACGCAGAAATCCGCTGCCGCAAAGACGATGAAGATTGTTGGTTGGCCGCAGTTTGGACGCGTGACGCTATATTTCAGTTTTTGTCGCGCAGGCCCGCGGCAAGGCCGCGGTTGATCTTGATGATCGATTTGAGGTGTTCCGGCTTCGGCTTAGTCATCAGCGCGAATGTTTCCGCCATGACATAAACACCGAGCCGCCTGATATTCTCGCGCGTTTGCTTCGGCAGCAGGTTGCTGTCGTTCGTCACCGCGTCAAGAAAGACCGTCCATAGCCGGCGATTGTAGAGCAGCGCATCATCGAGGCCACGCGGCTTGTCGGACCAGGAATCGTGAACGGACTGCAATTTCGCGGCAGCCTGCAACAAGAGATTTGCCTCGAGCGCACGCGGCGACGCCGTTTCCACCGTGGTCTTCGCATAGGCGTTGGCGGCGTGGTGCATCTTAAGATGTTCCTTTTCGTAGGCAATAAGCTTGCGCGCTTCCTTTAATGCGTTATATGGCTCGCCTGTTAAGATTAGGTTGTTGATGCTTGCAATAATGGGCTTTGCACCGGGCGCGGCCTTGAGGAATTGATCGGTCAACCGGAAATAGAGCGCGTGGTGCTCTTTCGGATTCTTAGCTGTGTAGATGAACTGGACGGCGAGATAGACGAGCTTGGCCAGGCTGTCGGCGCGGCTCAGCGTCATGATGTCTTTCTCGCGCAGGATCCGGACCTGTCCCTCGATTCGTAAACGCGTGCGCGGACCGGTATTGGTGACGACGCAGTCGCCGAGCAGGATCCTTTCGTTCGGCTTAAGCTCGATTTTCAGGGCCACAGGTCAATCCTCGCTGCGAATCCTCGCTGCGCGCACGCATCGTTGCGCGACATGGTTAACGCTTGTCTAACCGATCGGCGGCGGCGCTTGGCGATTGCGCGATGCACCGGAGCGCCTGCTTCGGCCAACACGACGAGAGACTTGAGCCCCAAGCGCGCAAAAAAAGCGGCGGGGTGTTGGCCCCGCCGCCGTCACGTATAGGCCTGTACCAGACTGACTTAGCCGAACAGCTTGAGCACCGACTGGTTGGCTTGGTTGGCGATCGACAGCGCCGAGATTTCCAGCTGCTGCTGGGTCTGCTCGGTGAGCAGGTTGGCGCTTTCCTGGTTCTGGTCGGCGACGACCAGGTTGGTTGCGCCGGTCTGCAGCGTGTTGATCAGGGCCGTTTCGAAGGTCGACCGGGTCGTGATGGTCGACGCGTTGGTGCCGAACGTCTCGGTCTGGGTCTGCACGGTCGCAAGTGCGGCGTTGATAGAGGCGACCACGCTGGCGAGCTGGGCATCGGACTGGAAGGACGTGGCACCTGTGCCGGAGACCGACGACAGACCAAGGCCTGAGGAATTGAAGGTCACGCCGGCGATGGTCAGCGTGCTGGTGCCGGTCGGGTTGAAGTCGATCGTCAGGCTGTCGCCGGAAAGCAGGTTGATGCCGTTGTAGCCCGAGTCGGAGGCGAGCTGATTGATCTGCGTCAAAAGGGCGTTGAAGTTGGTCTGCAGCGTGCCCCGCGTCGAGCTCGAGCCGATGGCGACATTGTTGGTGGTCGAGGTGGTCGTCAGACCGAGCGCCAGCGAGATGGCATTGGCCCCAACGGTGAAGCCGATCGGCGGGTTGGTGGCGCTGAGGAGAAGGTGACCGGAGCCGTCGTCGGTCGCGGAGACGACGCCGTTGCTGCCGAGGCCCTTCGTATTGTTGATGTCCGCCTCGATATTGGCCAGCGTTTCGCTGGCGGCAATCGTGACGCTGTAGGTCGACGAACCGACGTCGATCGTCAGCGTGCCGGCGGCGAGGGCGACGTTGGCGCCCGCGGCGAGGCTGACCGAGCCGGTTGACGTGGCCGCTACCGTCCAGTTCGAGGACTGCGCCTGTTGCGCCGTCGACAGCGCCTGCTGGAGCAGGCTGGTGATGCCGGTGAGGCCGTCGGTGGCCGCGTTGATGGTTTGCGAGCCTTGGCCGATCTGGTCGAGCAGCGCGCTCAACGAATTGGCGGTTTCGGTCAAGTTCTGCGAAGTGAAATAAGAGCTCGGATTATCGGCGGCGGAGTTGACCTTTTTGCCGGTAGCCAGCGCTTCCTGAGTGGTGGTCAGGTCGGTCGAGGTTTGCTGCAACGACAGCAGGTTCTGCCGAATGCCACTGGTGAGAGTAATATCAGACATCGTTCTACCTTCTGGTTAAAGGCCGTGCCGACTGCCGAGCACGAAACGCTCATTCGGCTTGAGTTCGAGCTTTCCGGCGAATCCTTACTGCGGGGAACATGGTTACTTATTATAGTTAAAGGAAAGCTAACCGCGCCGAAGAGATCCGGATTGAAAGCGGTCGGCGGATCTAAGTAGCTGTCTTGAAAAGAAAAAAACCGGGCTTTCGCCCGGCTGAGAAACACCAAAAAGAGCAACAAAAAGAAAAACGGCGGGGCTTTCGCCCCGCCGCTGTCACATAAAGGCCTGTACCAGACTGACTTAGCCGAACAGTTTGAGCACCGACTGGTTGGCTTGGTTGGCGATCGACAGCGCCGAGATTTCCAGCTGCTGCTGGGTCTGCTCGGTGAGCAAGTTCGCGCTTTCCACGTTCTGGTCGGCGACGACGAGGTTGGCGGCGCCGGTCTGCAGCGTGTTGATCAAAGCCGTTTCGAAGCTCGACCGGGTCGTAATGGTCGACGCGTTGGTGCCGAACGTTTCGGCCTGGCTCTGCACGCTCGAGAGCGCCGTGTTGATGCTTGCGACGAGGCTCGAGAGCTGGCTGTCCGACTGGAAGGACGTCGCGCCCGAACCGCTGGCCGCCGACAGACCAAGGCCCGCCGAATTGAAGGTCACGCCGGTGATCGTCAGCGCGCTGGTGCCGGTCGGGTTGAAGTTGATCGTCAGGCTGTCGCCGGAAAGCAGGTTGACGCCGTTATAGCCCGTGTCGGAGGCGAGCTGATTGATCTGCGTGAGCAGCGTGTTGAAGTTGCCCTGCAGCGTGGTGCGCGTCGAGCTCGAGCCGATGGCGACGTTGTTGGTGGTCGAGGTGGTCGTGAGACCGAGCGCCAGCGAAGTGGCACTGGCCGCAACGGTGAAGCCGATCGGCGCGTTGTTGGCGGTCAGGATCAGGTGACCCGAACCGTCGTCGGTCGCGGTGATGGCGCCGGTGCTGCCGAGGCCGGTCGTGCCGTTGATGTCGGCCTCGACATTGGCCAGCGTGGCGCTGGCGGCAACGGTGACGCTGTAGGTCGATGCGCCGACGTCGATCGTCAGCGTGCCGGCGGCGAGGCCGACGTTGGCGGTCGCGGCGAGGCTGACCGAGCTGGTTGACGTGGCCGCTACGCTCCAGTTCGAAGACTGCGCCTGTTGCACCGTCGACAGCGTCTGCTGGAGCAGGCTGGTGAGGCCGGTGAGGCCGTCGGTGGCCGCGTTGATGGTTTGCGAGCCTTGGCCGATCTGGTCGAGCAGCGCGCTCAGGTTGTTGGCGCTCTGCGTCAAATTCTGCGAAGTGAAATATGAGCTCGGGTTATCGGCGGCGGAGTTGACCTTCTTGCCGGTCGCGAGCGCTTCCTGGGTGGTGGTCAGGTCGTTCGACGTCTGCGTAAGAGCGAGCAGGTTCGAGCGAATGCCCGAGGTTAAGGTGATGTCAGACATAGTGTTACCCTTCTGGTTACAGGCCGTACTGGCGTGGACCGGCGCTACTTCTGTAGACGCGAGTTCACGTGGTCCGATCGGTGCGATCGGCTGCCGAAGGTTTGCCGCAATTCGTTTAAAGACGCGTAAAGCGCTGTCTTTGCTCGCGCTCGATTTTGCGCTGCAACCCAAGCATTTAATGTGGATTACAGGTCGCGAAAAACGCCGTGGTTGCTGCGATTCTACCAGCACTCTCAATGGCCGATAACGAGGCGTTCAGCGCGATCATTCGCGATTGGTTAACCACGATCTGCGAGTGTTCCGCCAAAGCCGGTTTACTCGCGCCGCCGATCAGCAGAGCAACATGAAGGTATCCGAAACCGTGAAGCCACAAACAACGGCCTCGACGCCGCGCATCGCCGATGATCCGGGAAATTCGCCGATCGCCGCCACGGCGCCGAGCGTCAATCTCGTTGTCGCCACGCCGTGCTTCGGCGGGCAGATTTCCGTTCTTTATGCGGCATCGCTGCTCAAGCTGCAAAAGCTGGTCCGCTCCTACAGCGACTTCAACCTCAAGATTCTATTCAAGGACGGCGACGCGCTGATCACCCGTGCCCGGGCAAGCCTGGTCGCGCAATTTCTCGATGATCCGAGCGCAACGCATCTTCTCTTCATCGACGCCGATATCGGTTTTGAGCCGCAACAGGTGCTGCGGCTGATCGAATGCGGCGCCGACATGTGCGCGGCGGTCTATCCGATCAAGCGAATTGACTGGGCCAAGGTCAAAGAGACGACCGCGGCCAATCGCCCCCAACCGGCGGCGGCTTTCCAATATGTTTTCGAGGTCGACGATCCGAGCGCGGTAACGGAGCAGGCCGGGTTTCTGAAAGTCCGCTACGCCGGCACCGGCTTCTTCATGATCCGGCGCGAGGCGCTAGAGCGCATGTGCGCGCACTACCCGGACCTTCGCTTCAAGCGCGACCATTCGGTCGATGCCTCTACTGCAAGCGCCAACCGGTTCGCATTGTTCGAATGCATGATCGGCGACGACGGCACCTATTTGAGCGAGGATTTCGCCTTCTGCAAACGCTGGACCGATATGGGTGGCGAGATCTGGGCCAATCTTGACAGCAAGCTTCAGCATGTCGGTCCGATGGCTTTTTGCGGCGATCTGGCGTCGCAATTTATGCCGACCCATAGCACGATCCGGAAAAGCGAAAACCGGCTTCTCGCCTTCGCGAAGCCCGCTTCGGCGGGCGAAGGCAGGTCCGAAAAGACCAGGCTTCATCAAAAGGCGGGCTAGAGCAATTCCGCTCGGCTTGCGGCGAGGGCCGGTCAGGCTATCAAATCGACCAGACTGCCGCTGGCGCCGGAGGAGGCCAGCAGCGTTGCGGCGGTGGTGGCATTGAGCGTGAAAGCGCTCGGCAGACCCGCCGTGCTGCTCTTGGTCGAGGTCGATGTGATTTTGCTGGAGCTCGTCGTGCTCGTCGACGAGGTTGCAGCTGGGGCCGTGGCCTTGGTCGGCTTGAAGTTCTGATTGCCGACGGCATAGCCGAAATTCGAAGCATAGACGCCGCTGATGCTGATCTGGTCAGTGGTGTTCTTGCTGGCGATGACCAGTCTGCCCTTGCTGTTGATGGAGGCCGTCACCTGCGCATTGCCCGGCAGATTGGTATTGAGCGTGCTGATCAGGTCGCCGATCGTGTCGCTGCCCGTCGAGGTATAGGTCGTCGTGTTCTTCCCGGAAGTCACATAGAACGAGCCGCCCTGCAAAACGCCGAGTGACGAGAGCGTGGTCGAGACCGAGACCGCCTTCGTTGACGTCGCGGTTGCCGGTTCGGCCTCGGTCCCAGAAGACGACCCGGTCGATGATCCGTTCACGGCTTTGATGTAATCCTGGATGCCAGATTTGATCTGGTTATTGACACGGGCCAGCGCTTCGCCGTTGGCGATCGCGGCCCTGCCTTTGCCTTGATTGGTCTCGGCCGCACCGATGGCATTGATCAACGAATTCGTTGCCGAGATTGTTGAACCCCAGCCCTGCGACGGGCTCCAGTAGTTTTGATCCTGCTGCCAGAACGAAGTGACGCCACCGATACTCATTCGATCGGGTTTCCTGCCGGGTCAATCCCGCGCTCCTCTTACCATGCCCGCATCTCGGTTAATGTTCAGTGTCCTTCGCGCGGTTACATTTGGTTAACCATCTTGGCCGATGTTGCTCCGGTGCGGCGAGATCGTGGGCGGTTCGACACGCAAATCGCTCGAAAGCCGGGATTGCGATGCCGCAGCGACGGCCGCGTGCCTTCCGGTGACACAAATATGAGCAATCCCGCAAAGGTGCCGTTCCCCAAAACGGCTGATTCCATTCAGAAGGCTCTGGCGCTGCATCGGCAAGGCCGGCTCGAGGAAGCGGGGCGAATTTACGACTCCGTTCTCGCCACCGCTCCCCGCGACTTCGATGCGCTGCATCTCGGCGGCGTGCTGCGTCATCAGCAGGGCCGCTCGGTCGAAGCGCTGCGCCTGGTCAAGGCCGCGCTCGAAGCGCAGCCCCGATCGCCCGATGCGCTGATGAATTACGGCGTCATCCTCGACGCTCTTAAACTCCACCAGGAGGCGCTTGCCACCTTCGACAATCTCTTGGCGGTGCGCGCGAAGGACGCCAGCGCGCACTACAATCGCGGCAACGCCTTGAAGAATCTCGGCCGCCATGCCGAGGCCCTGGCAAGTTACGAGCGGGCGCTCGCGCTCGCGCCCGACCACGTCAATGCGCTTTACAATCACGGCAACACGCTGTCGGCATTGGCGCGGCACCCCGAGGCGCTGGCCGATTACGATAAGGTCCTGGCACTGCAGCCGCGTCATGTGCAGGCGCACAACCGCCGCGGCAACACGCTGGCGGCACTGGAACGCTACGAGGAGGCGCTCGCCGCCTATGACGCAGGCCTCGCCGTCGATCCGGCCAATGCCGAGGTGCTCAGCAATCGCAGCGTGACCCTCCTGAAACTGGGCCGGGCCGATGCGGCGCTGGACAGCTGCGAAGCCGCGCTCAAGGCTAGGCCGGGCTACGCTGACGCGCTTTACAATCGCGGCAATGTCCTGCTGACGCAGATGCGGCTGGAGGAGGCGACGGACAGCTACGCCGCGACGCTTGCGCTCGAGCCGCAGCGTCTCGATGCACTGAACAATCTCGGCCTGGTTCTGTTTGCCCTAAAAAGGCATGCCGAGGCGATCGAAAGCTACGATAAGGTTCTCGCGCTCGAGCCGAACCATCTGCAAGCCCTGTACAACCGCGTCAATGCTTTGGCCGGACTCAAGTCGTACGACGGGGCGCTCATGGCCTGCGACAGAGTGCTGTCGCTCGACGCGGACCATGTCGACACGCTCAACAGTCGCGGCGTCGTTTTCGGCAAGCTCAAACGTTATCGGGAAGCGCTGGAGACCTACGACCGCGCGCTGGCGCTGGCGCCGGACCGGATCGATATCGAGATTAATCGCGGCACGGCACTGACCGAGCTTGAGCGCTTCGACGAAGCGCTGGCGAGTTTCGAAAGCGTCCTGGCTCGCGATCCTGACAATGTCAGCGCGCTGACCAATTGCGGCAATGCTCTGATCAAGCTCAAACGCTATGCTGACGCGCTGGAAACATTCGACGAGGTCGTAAGGCTCGATCCCAATCATGCTATTGCGTTGACCGACCGCGGCGTCGCGCTGACCCTGTTGCATCGACCGGAGGAAGCACTGATTTGCCACGAGGCGTCGCTCCGCGTTAATCCGGAATTCGTCTCCGCGCACGTCAATTACGGCAACACGTTGGGGACAATGCTGCGCTTGGACGAGGCGCTCGTCAGCTATGACAAAGCGCTCGCGCTCGAGCCGGACCATGTCGAAGCCAATTTCAACGCCGCGGTCACGCGGCTTTGCGTCTGCGATTTTCGCCAAGGCTGGAAGCAGTACGAGCATCGCTGGGGGAGGAAAGGTGTTGATTGGAGGCCTTCGGACTTCAAGCAGCCACAGTGGCGCGGCGAGGAGGATCTCGACGGCAAGACAATCCTGCTCCTTGCCGAACAGGGCCTCGGCGACACTATCAACTTCGTCCGCTACGCCACGCTCGTCGCGGAACGCGGCGCCAAGGTTATCCTCGGCGTGCAGAAGCCGCTGAAAGAGATTGCAGCCACCGTGCCCGGCGTGTCGGGCGTCGTCACCGACGGAGAATCTCTGCCGGATTTCGATTTGTGCTGCCCGCTGCTCAGCTTGCCCATGGCATTTGCAACTGATCTTACGACCATTCCGGCGAACATCCCTTATCTCTCGCCCTATCGCGAGCGGATCGAGAAATGGCACGGGCGATTGCCGCAAAACGGCCGGATGCGCGTCGGGATCGTGTGGGCCGGCAACAGCGTGCATTTGAACGACCGCAACCGCTCGATTCCGCTTGAGCGATTCGCGTCGCTATTGTCCGTACCCGGCGTCGACTTCATCAACGTGCAAAAGGACGTCAGCGAAGCACAGGCCGCGATCCTCGAGCAGCACGGCGTTCTCCAGCTGGGCCAGGAATTTGAGGATTTCGCCGATACCGCCGCGGTCGTCGCAATGCTCGACCTTTTGATCACAGTCGATACGTCGGTTGCGCATCTCGCCGGGGCATTGGGCAAGCCCGTCGCGCTTCTCGTGCCGTTCGCGCCCGACTGGCGATGGATGCTTCATCGCACCGACAGCCCCTGGTATCCGACCATGCGGCTATATCGGCAAGATACGATGGGCGATTGGAACAGTCCGCTCGATCGGCTGCGTCAGGAGCTGATTGACGCCAGCCGCCGTCCCGCGAGGCAGGGGTGAGGACGGCACAGGCGCAGACGGGCTTTTTGCCGCCACCTGAGAACCCCGTCGTGCAGGCCTTTACGCATTATCAGCAGGGCCGGCTCGCGGACGCCGAGACCATCTGCGGTACAATCCTCGCCACGGATCCCCAGCACTTCGATACCTTGCATCTCCTCGGTCTGTTGCGCCATCAGCAGGGACAAAATGCCGAGGCGCTCAGGCTCGTCGGTGCCGTGCTCAAGCGAGCGCCACGATCGGCCGAGATACTGAACAATTACGGACTTATCCTCGCCGCGCTGGCCCGCCATGAGGAGGCGCTTGCATGTTTTGAGGATGCGCTCGCCAATCATGCAGACTATCTCCACGCTCTCAAAAATCGCGCCGCTTCGCTCAAGCGTCTCGGTCGCAATGAGCAAGCACTGGCCGCCTATGAAGTTGTCCTCGCGACGAAGGCCGACGATGCCGACGCTCTGAACGAATGCGGCGGCTTTTATGTGCGGCTGGGGTGTCCCGACGCGGCAATTGCCTGCTATGACAAAGCGCTCACTATCGCGCCGCGGATCGTCGAGCTTCACATCAACAAAGGCAGTGCGCTGGTTGCCTTGAACCGGTTTCAGGAAGCCTTGGAATGCTTTGCCGCGGGCATTGCAATAGCGCCGGAGCGCGCCGAAGCGCATCACAAAGCCAGTCTCGTAAGTTTGCGGCTAGGCGACTTTAAGCACGGCTGGCGCGAATACGAGTGGCGCTGGTGGACCGAGAGAGCGCCAAAAAAACGGGACGTTACCGCACCACTGTGGCTCGGTACGCAGCCGATCAGCGGCAAGACCATACTCTTGCAAGCCGAGCAGGGTTTTGGCGACACCATCAATTTCGTGCGTTACGCGCCGCTTGTTGCTGCGCTCGGCGCCACCGTGATCCTTGAGGTGCCGTCGCCGCTCAAGGCGATCGCCGCAACCGTTCCCGGCGTTTCATCAGTCCTCGGCGACGGCGATCCGGTGCCGGATGTCGACTTCCATTGTCCGCTGCTCAGTTTGCCGCTGGCCTTCCAGACCGAGCTCCCGACCATACCGACGAACACCCCTTACATCCGTGCGCATGAAGCGCGCCTCGCCGCGTGGCGCAACAGACTGCTGCAGAACGGCAGGCTGCGCGTCGGCATATGCTGGGCCGGCAGCAACATGCATCTAAGCGATCACAACCGTTCGATCGCGATCGAGCGATTTAGCGAGATCCTTTCGCTGCCGGATCTCGACTTCATCGGCGTACAGAAAGAGGTCAGCGCGCCACAGGCGGCGATCCTGCGCCGGCATCACGTCCTTTCGCTCGGCCAGGACTTCAAGGATTTCGCCGACACTGCTGCGGTTCTTGCGCAGCTCGATCTGCTTATTTCCGTCGATACATCGGTCGCGCATCTTGCTGGCGCCATGGGCAAGGCTGTTGCGTTGTTGCTGCCCTTCTCGTCGGATTGGCGCTGGCTGCTCGATCGCGCCGACAGCCCTTGGTACCCGACCATGCGCCTGTTCCGGCAGGCGGCGATCGGCGACTGGAGCGGCCCGCTCGAACGCTTGCGCCGCGAGCTCGCCGACGCTGCGGCGGCCCATCAAGCAAAAAAGCCGGCGAGCGCTCAGATTATTTGAAGCAGGGAATATTGCGCTACAGCGAGCGGCTGACGGCGAGTGGCCGGCCGTTACCGGGATTCGGCGCCGCGGCTCGGCCGCTCGCGCCATAGATCTGCGGCGACGCTTTGCGGGCAAGATCGCCCGACAGGCGCCGCATGATGCCTTCGGCGACCGAATGCGCCGTTGCCAGCACGATCATGTTTTTTTGCAATACCGCGCGGAAGCTGTCCTGCATTTTGATGAGCGCGGCGCAGCGTGCGGGCGCCGCTTCGTGGAAAAACTTCGCGTCGGTTTTTAGGCGCTCGGCCGCCACATAGAGCTGGCCTGCGAGTTGCGCCTTGGCCGCTTCGAGCGCAGATGCGTTGCGCAGCTGACCCGCGCGCACCAGCGCCGTTTCTTGCTCGACGAAGCCGCTCAGCTTTTCAATCAGCGCGGCCAGATCGCCGATCGCCTTTTCGGCCTCGGCTTGCGTTGTGATGGGCGTCATGAGTTGGAAAGTCCCTGGTGTTTGAGCAGCGCGTCGTAGATCTTCGGCGCGAGCCCGATGCCGCCGGCTTTGGCGAACGACTTGGCATATTGCTCGGTCATGAACGAGCGCCAGATTTTCAACGCACCGCTACCGCCGAACGGTCCTTCGCCGTCGATATGGGTCATCATCTGCTGGAACATATTGTTCAGGAACATCGACTCGAAATTCTGCGCCGCGTCCTTAGCTTTCGCTTTGACCTTAAGCGCGGATTGAGCGTGAGCGCTGCCGGCATTGCCGATGGCGTTGAGGGACGCGCCGAAGTCGACGGGGTTCAAGCTCGACATCACATCACCTCGATATCGGCTTGGATGGCGCCGGCGGCCTTGATCGCTTGCAGGATGGTGATCAGATCGCGCGGCCCGATGCCGAGCGCATTGAGCCCGTCGACCACCTGCTGCAACGACACGCCTTCGTGAACCAGAGCGAGCCGCTTGCCTTCTTCCTGAACGCCCACATTGGTGCGCGGCACGACGACCGTGCGGCCGCGCGAGAACGGTGCCGGCTGACTGACTTGCGGCGTTTCCGAGATTGTCACCGTGAGATTGCCTTGCGCCACCGCGACGGTGGACACGCGCACGTCGCGGCCGATGACGATGACGCCGGATCGCTCGTCGATGACGATCTTGGCCGACTCATCGGGCTCGACCTGAAGCTGCTCGATTTCGGTCAGCATGGCGACGACGTTCTGCGGAAACTTCTTCGGCAGCGTGAGCTGCACCGTCGAGGGATCGAGCGGCTCGGCGACCGGAGCCCCGATATAATCGTTGACGGCGACCGCGATGCGCTTTGCCGTGGTGAAGTCGGGGTTGCGCAAAGCCAGGCGCAACTGGCCGACGCTGTTGAGTGCGAACTCGATCTCGCGTTCGATGATGGCGCCGTTGGGCATCCGGCCGACGGTCGGCACGCCTTTCGTGATGCTCGCGGCTTGGCCCTGGGCCTGAAAGCCGCCGATCGAGAGCGAGCCTTGCGCCACCGCGTAGACATTGCCGTCGGCGCCAAGCAGGGGGGTAACCAGAAGCGTGCCGCCTTCAAGGCTCTTGGAGTCGCCCATGGCCGACGCGGTGACGTCGATCCGCGTGCCCTGCGTGGCGAACGGCGGCAGATTGGCTGTCACCATCACGGCGGCGACGTTGCCGGTGCGGATGGTCTGACCGCGGATGTTCACGCCCAAGCGTTCCAGCATGGCCTGCAAGGACTGCTTGGTGAAAGGCGTGTTGTTGAGCGTGTCGCCGGTGCCGTTGAGGCCGACGACCAGGCCATAGCCGATAAGCTGGTTCTGCCGCACACCCTCGATACTGGCGAGGTCTTTAATGCGCGACGTGGCCGCCGCCGGCGATGCGGCGCAACCTAAGGCCAGCAGCGCGGCAAGCGCTGTTCGAAAAGTCCTACTCATTCTCTTGCTCCCCAAGAGGTCAGGCGCTCTTGCTCCCCAAGAGGCCGGACGGGACTAGCAATGCGATTTGCGTGCCACCGTCGCATCTCATCTAAGGCATTGGAATAATTTGATTATTTTTGTGAGTGTGGCGGCGCCATGCGGCCGCGGCCAGCATCCGTTGCCGGTATCCGGCAATTCTTGCCGCCTTTACCCCCCGTTAACCATAAGAGGCACACTTTATATGTATGCGCGTCTCCGCACCGAACCGCACCTCGCTCGCCGCCGCCCCGAATGCGGCCCGGTCGTCGTCCGGCGGCACATTTTCGCTCGGGGGAACGCAAGCGCCGCAAGCCCAGAATGCGGCCATGGCGTTACGGACTTTGGGCGGAATCGACGCGCTGATCGCGCTGCAAGGCGTCGAAGATCCGGTGGAGCGCAAGCGCCGCGCGGTCAAATTCGGCCGCCGGGCGCTCGATGCGCTCGACGAATTGAAGCTCGGATTCCTCGCCGGCACGCTCGACCAGGCCACCATGCTGCGGCTGAAATCGGTGGCCGCCGACCTCCATGAGCCGACGGGCGACGACCGGCTCGACCAAGTCATGGCGGAGATCGACCTGCGGGTGGCGGTGGAACTCGCCAAAGCCGGCGTCCCCTGAAGGCCGGCTAGCGCGCGAATTTCTGCATTTTTGCTGATTCTGCGGTGCGGGCAGGGTGGGGCCGGAACCGGAACTGGTTCCCCGGGGGAATCTTTAATCCCCGCTGGAACCGCAGTAACCGCCTCTAATCGGGGAAGAAATCCCGCTTTCGCCCAGTCAAATGATCGGTGTTGTCACTGTCATTGACGTTGGATATAAGCCGCCGCGCGAGGGCGACTTCGCGAGCGTGGGTGGGAGTAGACGCAGATGCAATTGCTTAAAGGCAAGAACGGTCGGACTGCCGATACGCCACATAAGAACGGTAAAACCGACGTGTTAAACGGTCGGACCGACGACAAGCTGTACCGGCCGACTGACAAAGAACCCTTCATGAATGACCGCCAACGCGAGTATTTCCGCCAGAAACTGCTCGATTGGCGGGAAGACATCCTCAAAGAGGCCAAGGAGACGCTGCAGCATCTCCAGGACGAGAATCAAAATCATCCCGACCTCGCGGACCGTGCCTCTTCGGAAACCGACCGGGCGATCGAGCTTCGCGCCCGCGACCGCCAGCGCAAGCTGATCGCCAAGATCGATGCGGCGCTGCAGCGGATCGAGGACGGCACCTATGGCTATTGCGAGGAAACCGGCGAGCCGATTACGCTCAAGCGGCTCGAAGCCCGGCCGATCGCCACGTTGTCGATCGAGGCGCAAGAGCGCCACGAACGGCGTGAGCGCGTTTATCGCGACGAATAGGTTTTCCGGCCATTGCCGGGGGCGCCGCGCTATCGCGACGCGCGTCTTTAAGCTTTTGTTTACCAAATCCCTTTACCAACCGTTAAGGAACGGGCCGGCGGCGAAGAACTCACCCCTTTGTGCCGCGCCTGCAAGCCGGGTGCCTGCACGCAGTCATGCCAAGCGGCTCGCTACAACGCTCACCGTCGCATTCATCGCAAAATCCGTCGCGCCTGGTGCGGCGTGCGCTACACGCGCATGAAACCGGCGACCTCGCCAAAGCGGACCGGATTTACGCCGCGGTGCTGCAAGACGAGCCGGAAAATTTCGATGCACTGCATGGTCTCGGACAGTTGCACTGCCAATACCGCCGCTTCGACACCGCGCTTGTGCTCATTCAGAGGGCGCTGAGAGTAGACGGCCAGCGCGCCGATGGTTTCGCGAGTCTCGGTCTGGTTTTCTATTATCTGCGTCGGCTCAAGGACGCGCTGACGAGTTTCGAGGAAGGCCTTCGCCTCGAACCGGCCAATGCCGAACTCCTTAATCTGCGCGGAGTGGCCTTGCTGGAGCTCGGCCGCACGGCCGAGGCACTCGAAAGCTTTGCCCGCGCGCTTGCCGCCGATCCCGATTTCCTCGATGCGCGGGGCAATTACGGCAATGCGCTGCTTAAGCTCAATCGTCCCGCCGAGGCGATCGATGTCTACGACCGGGCACTGAGCGTCACGCCGGAAAACGCCGCGCTCTTGACCAATCGCGCCATTGCGCTGTGCAAACTCGATCGGCCGCACGAGGCGCTGATGGGCGTCAGCCGCGCACTGGCGAACAGCCCGGATTTTGCCCAGGCACGGTTCACCGAGAGCCTCATCCGCTTGACCTTGGGCGATTTTCGCGCCGGCTGGCGCGGTTATGAGTCGCGTTGGCAGACCAGAAACCTGTCCTCCCAACGGCGAAACTTCGTCGCGCCCCTTTGGCTGGGCGATGGTTCGCTCGAAGGCAAGACCGTCCTGCTGCATGCCGAGCAGGGCTTCGGCGACACCATCCAGTTTGTGCGCTATGCGCCGCTTGTGGCCGAGCGCGGCGCCAGGGTCGTTCTTGAAGTTCAGCGCGAACTGGTTCGACTTCTCGCAGGCATCAAGGGAGTCGATGCCGTGATCGGGCGCGGCGAGGCGTTGCCTCATTTCGACCTGCATTGTCCGCTCATCAGTTTGCCGCTGGCGTTCGCGACAGAGCAAGCGACGATCCCGGCATCGGTGCCTTACGTCGACGCCATCGATGACGACCTTCGTCTCTGGCGTGAACTTCTGCCGCAGCGGCAGCTCCGCATCGGCGTTGTGTGGTCCGGCGACCCCGTGCATGACAACGACGTCAACCGGTCGGTGAGCTTGAAGACGCTTGCGCCATTGTTCGATGTGACGGATATCGATTTCGTCAGTCTTCAACACCGAATTCGCGACGAAGATTGTGAAATTCTGCGAGCTTATCCAAGCTTGTCCCGAATCGCACGCGGGTTTCGCGACTTTGCCGATACGGCCGCTCTTGTTTCGAGTTTGGACGCGGTGATTTCGATCGACACCGCAGTGGCGCATTTGGCCGGCGCGATGGGTAAGCCGCTCTTTGTGCTGCTGCCGTTCGGCGCGGATTTTCGTTGGTTACGCGAGCGGCGGGACAGCCCTTGGTATCCCACCGCGCAATTGTTCAGGCAGTCGAAATTCGGCGATTGGAACAGCGTCATCGAGATCTTGTCCGGAGAACTGCGCGCAAAATTTTCCAACTCCGCGCACAAACTCTCGGCCTAGACCCTGATCCAATTCTATCGCATCGGATTGGGAGCAAAATCTCTCGTTTGAGCTCCAGCATCGCAATTCGCGGCACGTAGAGGCGAGGGCGAAAAAGTTGCGGCCTCCGGCGGGAGCTGTCGGAGGCCGCGTCGTTCGGGATTTACGCCGCGCGCAACGTCAATCCCGGGGAGCCAAAGAACCTGACTGGACCTAGACCGAAATCAGAACGGCAACAGAATATCGAGCGCCTGGTTGCCCCACGGCGGCTGCTGAATGCTCGACAATGTGCCCTTGCCGCCATAGGCGACGCGCGCTTCGGCGACTTTGGGCAGATCGATCGTATTGTCGCTCTCGATATCTTCCGGGCGTACCACGCCGGCGACGACGAGAACGCGCATTTCCGAGTTGAGCCGGATTTCCTGCTTGCCTTCGATCACCATATTGCCGTTCGGCAGGAGCTGCGTCACGACTGCGGCGACGTTGGTCACCAATTGATCGGTGCGGTTGATCGAGCCGTTGGCGTTGCTTTGCGAATTGCTGTCCGCGGTGATGATCGAGCCCGGCAAAACGGCCTTGGCCGGATTGTTGATTCTATTGGCGCCGAGGAAATTGGTGATTTCGTTGTCTTGCGTGGCCGTTCGCGAGACCTGCGTCTGATCCTGAAATTGCGCGGTGTCGTTGATGTTGACCTTCACCGTCAGGAGGTCGCCGATCTGGTGGGCGCGCTGGTCCTTGAAGAAGGCGCGCGAGCCGTTCCGCCACAGCGAATTGGGATTGAACGTGACCGGTTGCGGCACCGGCATCGGCATCTGGACTGGCTTATAGGCCGGCTTCGTCGTCGGATTCTCGATGGGCGAAAGCGGCGGCTGCGTGCCGATCAGCGCCAGCTTGTCGATTGCGGAACAGTTCGCGTTGAAAATGGCGACCGACGACAACAAGGCACAACGCAGCAAAACGCTCTTGGACAAAACGCTCTTGGACATCGTACTACCTTTCACCTTCGCGACTCACTCGGCGATCTGCCGTCGCGACTACTGCGGCTGCACCACCATATTGTCGACGACGCGCGTGGTGATGGCGCCGACATTGACGCGATCGGGACCGGACACCACGGCCTGGATGACACGCTTGGTCTCGATATTGAGAACGCTGATCGTGTCGCCGAGCGCGCCCGCGTCCTGCGCTTGCCCGCGCAGCGTCAGCGTCACGCCGGGCGCCTGGTAGATGATCGTCACGGTATGGTCGCGGGACACGATTTCCGGCTTCATCAGATCGGCGGCATTGAGCGGCTGGTTGGCCTGCAGCTGACGCCTCGCCGCGAGCCCGACCACGGCCTTCATGTCGGTCACGGCGCCGCCATCGGTCTTGGGCCGCCGCAGCACGGTGACGTCGGAGGCTTTGATGACCTGGCCGCGCTCGATCGGGTGATCGACGGCGAGCGCGTCGACCGTCGCGATCGCCGTGCCGGTATAGTGCGTCGATTGCCTGTGCATTTCGATGCTGGACTGCAGGCCGAACGTGACGTCGAAATGCCCGGTGCGCGGATCGTAGGCGATGCCGAGCACCTGCAATTCGCCGGTGGCGTCCGACTCGACTTGCAGCGTGCGCACGTCGCGGTCGAAATTGACGAGAATATTGTGGGCGTCGCCGAAGCCGTATTGTCCGGCCAGCGCCTGCGCGACACGGCCGGAGATTTCCTGCGCGGTGATGGCGCGGCTGGAGCGGGTGACGGCGACTTCGGCAAGCCCGCGGGTATCGATGCCGATGAGCTGGTGCGGCCGGATCGCGGCGACGATGCGATCGGTGGCGACGGCGCCGGTGGTGCCGAGATCGGGCGAGCGGAAGATCGGGATGTCGGCGACCGGGCCGGCATTCTCGACGAGGTCGCCGATATGGACGACGTCGCTTGTCACCGTCACGCTGGCGCGCAGCGCCGGCGGCGGCGGTGCGCTTTGCGCCGCGGCGGCGCCGCCGAGCGCGGACAGCATCGTGAGCGTTGCAATGGTCTGGCGGATCGTGTGGCTGATCATGGCTAAACTCTCTCTCAGCTATCCTTCTCGGCAGTCCTTCTCAGCGCATCAGTTGCGCGGTCGTTTGCAGCATTTCGTCGGCTGCGGTGATGACCTTCGAGTTCATTTCGTAGGCGCGTTGGGCCTGAATCAGATTGGAAATCTCGGTGACAGCCTCGACATTGGATTGTTCGAGGAAGCCCTGCTGCAAGGTCCCGGCGCCGTTGGTGCCGGCGAGCGTGTCTTGCGGCGTGCCGGATGCCACCGTCGCCGAGAACAGATTGCTGCCATTGCCTTGCAGGCCGGCATTGTTGGTGAAGCGCGTAATCGTGAACTGGCCGAGAATCGACGACGTGGTGCTGCCCGGTAGGACCACGGAGACCTGGCCTTGATTGTTGATGGTCAGACCGGTCGCGTTTTGCGGGATGGTGATGGTCGGCTGAACGACATTGCCTTCGGCAGTGACGATGCGGCCTTGCGAGTCCTGCTGGAACGATCCGTCGCGCGTATAGTTGAACGTGCCGTCCGGCAGCTGGATCTTGAACCAGCCGTCGCCTTGGATGGCAACGTCGAGCTGGTTGCCGGTTTGCGCCAGCGCGCCTTGCGTCATGAGACGGGGCGTACCGACGGTCTTCACGCCGGAACCAAGCTCAATGCCGACCGGTAGAATGTTGCCCTGATCGGACGCTTGCGCGCCGATGCGTTGGACATGCTCGTAGATCAGGTCCTGAAACTCGGCGCGCTGGCTCTTGAAGCCGGTCGTGCTGAGATTGGCGATATTGCCGGCGATGACCTGGACCTGAAGGTCCATGGCCGCCATGCCGGTTGCTGCGGTATCGAGAGCACGCATTTTCTACAGTCCCCCAAAACTCAAGCCCAAAGATTCACGCGCTCGAACGCGAGCGCTACGAAGTCGGTGTCTGCGCCAGCTGTTGCAGCGCGTTTTTGCGCAGGTCGCCTTCCTGCGACAGAAGGTTGGCGACGTCGGTGTAGCTGCGCGTGATCTGGATCATGCGCGCCATCTCGACCACGCCATTCACGTTTGATTTTTCGATCATGCCTTCCACCACGCGGGTGTCGGCGGACGCCGGCGTGGAAGCGACGCCGGGCGGCGCCTTGAAGGTGGACGCGCCATCCTTCTGCAGCGCTTGCGGATTGGCGAAGCTCGCGAGCTGCAGGTTGCCGCGCTGCGAATCAATCGTGGCATTGCCCTCGCGCACCGTGATGATGCCGCTCGAGCTGATCACGATGTCATGGTCGGTACTCTGAAAGGTGATCGGGCCGGAACTGCCGAGCACCTGATCGCCGTTGCTGGTGACCAGCTGGCCGGCGCCGTTCACCTGAAACGCGCCGTTGCGCGTGTAGCGTTGTCCGCGCGCCGTCTGCACGACGAAATAGGCATTGCCGTCGACGGCGACGTCGAGCGGGTTGCCGGTGCGCTCCAGCGCACCCGGAGCCATATTGATATAGGTCGTCCGATCCTGAACGAAGCTGACTCGGCGGTCGCGGCCGTTGAAATTCTGGTCGCTGGCGCGCGGCATCAGGAATTCGCTGAACACCGTGTTGTCGGCCTTGAAACCGGTGGTGTCGATATTGGCGATGTTGTTGGCGATGTTGTCGAGTTGGTCGCCGAGCGACATCTGCCGCGACAGGCCGACGAGGAGGGCGTTCTCCATCGCAAGATTCTCCCTTTTGTGGCGGAGGTGCCGGGCTCCGGCAGCCTCCGTTGCATTCCCTTGGCTCTCCCAAGCCAGCGGAGCAATATGGTTAATTGCAGAAGCCGTGCCACCGCGGCTAAATGATAAAACTTGATATAAATCAACCGCTTAATGGTAGGGTGACGTTTCGGCAAGCCGGCAGAAAAGGCCGCTTAGGGCATCGCACCCGGCAAAAAATTCCCGCTTGAGCGGCCGTGGCAAGTATCCGTTAACCATTCCTGCCTAGCTTCGGAAAGAACGGCGCCGCATCCGCTGGCGTCAGGTAGCGCCCGCAACCTTGTACTGCGTTGATCCGGCCGGCTGCGTGCGCTCTCCACGCTAGCGGGAGCGGTAATGGCAACGAACGAAGCGCAGACAGATACCGACGTCGCCGAAGACGAAGACGGCAATGCAACCGTCAAACGGAAGCTTCCGCTCAAGCTCATCATTATGGCTGTCGGCGGGCTCGTCGTTCTCGGCGGCGCTGGGTGGGGCGTCTATCACTTCTTGTTCGCCGGCAAGAGCGAGGAGGCCGCCGCGACCGCAGCGCAGATCAAGCCGCCGGCATTCCTCGATATGCCGGAAATTCTCGTCAACCTGTCGACCTCGGGGGGCACTGAGCGCACGCAATATCTGAAGGTGAAGGTGGTGCTCGAACTGGCGGACCAGGAAATGTCGGCGCAAATCCAGCCCGTCATGCCGCGCCTGATGGATACGTTCCAGACCTATTTACGGGAATTGCGGCCGACCGACCTCGACGGCTCGGCCGGACTCTACCGACTCAAAGAAGAACTGACCCGGCGCGTCAATGCTGCGATCGCGCCGAGCCGCATCAACGCCGTTCTGTTCAAGGAAATCGTCGTTCAGTGACGATCCAGGCTTGAGAATTTGCGCCAATGGCTGAGAAGGATCAGATCGACCACGATGCGCTCGCAGCCGAGTGGGGCGTTGCGCTCGAGGCCGAACAGAACCCGGCAACGAAGGCCGAGGCGGCGACCGCGGCGGCAGCCAATTCCGCCGACGAGATGGCGTCGCAATGGGGCGCGATGGCCGACGACAGCCAGTTCATGCAAGCCAATAAAGGCGGCGCCGAACGCGTTCTGACGCAAGAAGAAATCAACTCGCTGCTCGGCTTCAGTCTCGCCGATATCTCGCTCAACGATAATTCCGGCATCCGCGCGATCATCAACTCGGCGATGGTCTCCTACGAGCGCTTGCCGATGCTGGAAATCGTCTTCGACCGGCTGGTCCGGCTGATGACGACGAGCCTGCGCAATTTCACCTCCGATAACGTCGAAGTCTCGCTCGACCGCATCACTTCAGTGCGCTTCGGCGATTATCTCAATTCGATCCCGCTGCCGGCGATCCTTGCGGTATTCAAGGCGGAGGAGTGGGAGAATTTCGGCCTCGCCACCGTCAATTCGAGCCTGATCTATTCGATCATCGACGTGCTGCTCGGCGGCAGGCGCGGCCAGACCGCGATCCGCATCGAGGGCCGGCCTTACACGACGATCGAAACCAACCTCGTCAAGCGCATGATCGAGGTCGTGCTGGCCGATGCCGAGCTCGCGTTCCGGCCGCTATCGCCGGTGAAATTCAATATCGACCGGCTGGAGACCAATCCGCGTTTCGCCGCCATTTCGCGGCCGGCGAATGCCGCGATCCTGGTGCGGCTGCGCATCGACATGGAAGATCGCGGTGGCACCATCGAGCTCTTGCTGCCTTATGCGACCATCGAACCCATCCGCGACGTTCTATTGCAGATGTTCATGGGCGAAAAATTCGGCCGCGATCCGACCTGGGAAGGCCATCTCGCCACCGAATTGGGCCAAGCCGAAATCTCAGTCGACGCAGTGCTTTACGAGGCGCGGCTGCCGCTCCACCAGATTATGAGGCTCGACGTCGGCGACACGCTGATGCTCGAGCTCAAATCGGACGCGCCGGTCATCGTCCGCTGCGGCGACGTCACTCTGACAGAAGGCCGCATGGGTCGCGTCGGCGACCGTGTCGCCGTGCGCGTCGGCAAACCCCTGCGCAAGCCAAACATGACCTTCGCCATGTTCGAAGCATCGGGCGGGTCGAGCACTCGGATGGAGACACCATGAGCCAAAGCACCGTGAGCAACGGCATTGGAATGATCATCGATTGCGTGGTCGCGATCTTGCTCGTGCTGACAATCGGTTATTGTATGATGCTCAACCGAAGGCTCAAGCTGCTCAAGGCCGACGAACAGTCCTTGCGCGCGACAATATCGGAACTGGTCACCGCGACCGAAATTGCCGAGCGCGCCATCGGCGGATTGAAGATCACCGTGCACGAATGCGACATGGGGCTCGGCGAACGCTTGCGAAAGGCCGAACGCCTCTCCATCGAGATCGACCGCGCCGTGGTATCCGGCAAGGATCTGGTCAGCCGGCTCTCGCAGATCGCCAGTGCGGGGCGTCGCGTCGATGAATCCGCCGCGGCGATCGGGGAGACGCGGCGCGGGGAGGCCAAAGCGAGCTCCAAAGGCGACGCCAAAACGGACTCCAAGCTCAATCCACAGGCGGTTGCCGCGGCGGCGCAGGCTTTTGCCGAACGGCTGCGGATGAAGGTGCATGGTCTTGCGGCATGATGCGGTTCATTCGTGATCTGCGGCTCATTCCGATTGCATTGGTTGCGAGTGCCTGTCTGCTCGCGCTGAAGACTGCCGATCTCGTGCTCAACAGCCCCTATGTTTTCGCCGGCAATGACGGGGGCACCGATGCGCCGGTCGTGCGATCGGGCCCCGGCGCGACGGCGTTAACCGGATCGCGGGATTCCTGGGCGAAGCAGATGTTCAACTTCCCCGACGGCAAGACTGCGGCGTCAACGCAGAACCTACTGCAAAACCTTCCCCAGATCGTGGCGCGGCGCTCCGGCAACAGCGTGAGGGTCGACAGAAACAATCAGGACATTACCGGCTCTATCCCCGAGCCGCCGGTAAGCGATGCCAAACCAGGCGCCAAACCTGCGACAAAGCCGGACGCCGGCGGTGCGGTGGATACGAAGATGTCGGCCGGTCCGCCCAGCAAGGATGCGAAGCTGCCGATGCCGCCGAGCGGCACGGTGATTTCGACCGAGGGCCCGCCGATCCCGACCGGCGCCGAGCGCGCCATTCTCGAACGCCTGCAGCAGCGCCGCGAGGAGCTCGATACGCGCGCCCGCGAGCTCGATATGCGCGAGAGCCTGATTCAGAACGCCGAGAAGCGCATGGATTCGCAGCTCACCGAGATCAAAGACACCGAAGCGCGTATCATAATCGAGACGCAGCAGAAGAACGAGGCCGAGAATGCGCGGCTGAAGGGTCTCATAACGATGTATGAGAACATGAAGCCGCGCGACGCCGCGAAAATATTCAACGGTCTCGACGACGGCGTGCTGGTCGATGTCGCCTCGAAGATCAACCCACGCACGATGTCGGAGATTCTCGCGCTCATGCAGCCGGACGTCGCGCAGCGCTTGACGGTCGAGCTTGCCAGCAAGGCCCAGCAGCTGCCGCCGCCGGGGGTGAGCCCGGCCGATCTGCCGAAGATATCCGGTCAGCCGACGCCGAAATAGCCCTGACTCGCTAGATCCAGTCTTTCCACTTGAACCAGATCAGTGGCAGCAACGCCGTGACGACCATCAGCGCCAAGGCATAGGGATAGCCCCAGCTCCAATCGTATTCCGGCATGTTCTTGAAATTCATGCCGTAGACGCCGACGACGAGGACCGGAGGAATTCCGACCACCGACGCGATGGTCAAGACCTTCATCACTTCGTTCTGATCGATATTGATGATGCCGGTCGCGGCATCCTGAAGCAGCTGCACCCGGCTGACCAAGCCTTCGGCGAACTGAACCAGCGAAGCGATGTCCGATGACACCGATTGCAGCTCGCCGCAAAGATTCTGCGCGATCCATTCGCGGCCGCGTTCCTGGGTGAACTTGGCCATGCGGTCGAGGCACACCAGCGTATAGTGAATGCGCGCCATGCGCTCGCTGGTGCGGCCGGTGCGGATCATCAACTCGCGCAACAGCGAGGTCTCGTGCGACAGCTTGGCGCGTTTGCCCGGCCGGAAAATGACATGAGAAGCGTCGTCGAGGTCGTTGCCGCTGCCTTCGAGGAGATCCGCCAAGTGGTCAACCAGCTCTTCGAGAATGCGAACGAAGGCAAATGCGGCAGCGAACGATTGATGGCCGATGATCTCCTTGACCACGGTGTCGAAGAATTGCGACGGCGTGAAGCGCACGGTCAGCAAAACGTGTTTTGCCAGCACAAACCCGGTGGGCTGCGGAATCCACGGTTCGTTTCCGGAGGCGAGGATCAGCGGCGCCGTCATGTAGAGCGCACTATCCTCGATTTGCAGCCGACTGGTCGCTTCGATCTCGCCAAGCTCTTCGCGCGTCGGTACGCGCAGGCCGAAAGTCTTTTCGACGGTCGATCGTTCTTCGTCGCTCGGATCGATGAGGTCGATCCAGGTGCAGTGCGAGAGCGAGGTTGCGGCGTGATCGAGGGGGAAGGTGCGTAGCATGGAACCCTGTCGTGTGATTGCGCGGCTGGTGCTTGAGCCACCGCAATAGCATGGCGCGGCGCCGGGAACGACGCATCGGGCGATTCCGCGTTGGCGCGCTCTCGGCATCGCCGCGCCCGCGCCGGGCCCCGGGTAAGTCCTTAACCATCTGAAATAATTGGATTAAGCCGCCATTAAGCACGCCCGCCTATAGTGAGCGCAGGGCTGGCGTCGGGGCGACGTTTCGGCCGCATCTGCGTCCTGTTCTTGCCGCGTCCGTTTGGCGCGGCGTGTCGGTTGCGTTCTGTTGAGTGAGTTTGAGTGCTTCATGGCGTGCGGTCGCACCATCCGGAACGTTGGCCATCGCCTCAGTCGATATTTTCGGCGCTGCGCCCGTTCGGCAGGAGCCGTGGCGCTCTTCGCCGCGGTAACGTCCGCGCCGGTCGGGCCGGTTACGGCCGCGCCGGCAGCGGCGCCGCTTAAAGCGACGCTGACCGTCACGGCGAGCGACGGCTATGCCAGGCTCGTTTTCAGCGCCGCCGAATTCATCGACGCCACCACCAAGCTTTCCGGTCACGTGCTGATCATCACCTTCAAGCAGCCGATCGATGTCTCGATCGATCGGGTGCCGGAGCAGGCGCCCGATTATGTCGGCGCCGCGCGGCGCGACCCCGACGGCGGCGCGATCCGCATGGCGCTGTCGCAAGAGGTGACCGTCAACATGATGGGCGCCGGCGAAAAGCTGTTCGTCGATTTGCTGCCGACGTCCTGGACCGGCCCGCCGCCGAGTCTGCCGCAAGATGTCGTCAGCGAGCTCGCGCGCCGCGCCCGCGATGCCGAACGGCAATTGGAGCGCGAGCGCCAGCTGACGCAGGCGAAATATGTGGCGCCGATCCGCGTACATGTCGCCAGCCAGCCCACGTTCACGCGCTACATATTCGACGTGACGGGGCAGACCGCGGTGTCCGCCGATCGCTCCAAGGATCGGCTGGTGCTGAATTTCGCCGCGCCCCTGACGTTCGATCTTGCCGACGTCCAGTCGGCGTTGCCGAGCGGCGTGCAAGCCATCAATAGCGAGCTGGAGCAAGACTCGTCGCTGGTGCGATTTGTCTTCGGCGCCAGTGTCGATGTGCGCACCTTCCGCGACGAGAAGGGCTATGTGGTCGATGTCGTGAAGCCCGACGGCGCGACGGCGCAGAGCGCGGCACCCGCAGCGGTGCCGCTGACGAAATCCGGCAACGAAGGGACGCCAAGCCCCGAAGCCGCGGCGGCGGGGATCCATGCGGCGGCGTCGGGCGCCTCGATGCAGAACAGTCCGCAACCAGCTGTGCCGCCGGCGCCGCCGGTCGAGCCGCGCGCGCCGCGGCGCACGGGCCCGTCGAGCGCTTTGCCCAATCCCGCAGCGCCGGTTGTTGCCCAGGCTATTGTTGTACCGGCGCCGCAGCCCGCCCCGCCGCCACAAGCCGCCGCCGGGCCGGCGCCGCAACAACCCGCGCCGCCTCCGGTCGCGCAAGCCACTGCCGTACCTGCGCCGCAACCCGTTCCGCAATCTGTTCCGCCCATCGCCGCACAAGCTGCGCCGGCGCCGATGCAACAAGCCGCACCGCCGAGCGCGGCGCTTGCTGCGTCAGACTCGACCCCGCAATCCGCGCCGTCCATTGCGCAAGCTCTTCCCGTGCCCGGACCGGCGCCGGTCGCACAAGCCGCTCCGACACCGGCTGCAGAACCAGCGTCTCCGCCTGTCGCGGAAGCCGGTCCCGCGCCGGAACCCGCGGCGCCGCAACCTGTAGCGCCGCCGGTCGCGGCGACGGTTCCCGCGCCCGCGCCGCAATCCGCCGCGCCGGCTGCCGCCGTCGCGGGGGCCAACAAATCGGCTGACGCCGCGGCGCCACGCCCCGCGGCGGCTCCGCGCAATCTTGCGGCCGGCACTATCGACGTCGAGCTTGTTCGCGACGGGGCCAAGCTCAAACTGTCGTTCCCGTTCAAAACCGGCGTTCCGACCGCGGTCTTTCATCGCGCCGACATACTCTGGCTGGTGTTCGATTCGACGGCCAATATCGACTTGAGCGCGCTCGACAACGAGCCGAGCCGGACAATTCGCGGCTACAATTTTACCCACACCGACGACGCCGACATCGTGCGGCTCAAGCTCGACCGCCCGCACCTTGCAACTATCGCCCCCGACGGCGCGATGTGGACGTTGGAGATCGCCGATTCCATCCTCGAGCCGCCGCACGCGCTCGAAATCACGCGCAATATGGTCGGTCCCAATCGATCGAGCGTCTCGATCGGTTTCGACGAGCCGCAACACCTGCACCGGCTGACCGATCCGGATGTCGGCGACAAGCTACTCGTCGTCACTGGCTTTGGCCCCGAGCGCGGCTTCATCAACACCCAGGAATTCATCGAATTCCGCGTGCTCGCCTCGACGCAGGGCGTTGTGATCGCGCCGTTGGCCGACGACCTCACGGTCAATCTCGCCGGCGACAAAGTCGTGGTCGATCTCCCCTCCGGTTTGACGCTGTCGCCGGCACTGCAGACCCTGTTGCATGGTCGCGGCCCGCGGGCGGCCACGTTCAATTCGCAGATTTGGGGCTCCGACCGCGAAGGGTCGTTCATCGACCGGCAGGCTGGTCTGATCTTTGCAGCTTCCCAAGCGCCGCAGAACAAACGCATGACGCCGCGGCTCGACTTGGCGCGCTTTTATCTCGCCCGCAGCTTGTATTCGGAAGCCAAGGGCGTGCTCGATGTGGCGCTGGCCGCCGACAAGCCGGCGACCGAAAATATCTCCGCGATCGTGCTGCGTGCCATTACCGAAGTGATGATGGATCGGCCCGACGATGCGCTCAGAGATCTTTCCAATCCTGCCGTCGGCGACCAGTACGACGCGCCGCTGTGGCGGGCGTTGGCCTTTGCCTTGCAGGGGCAGTGGGCGAGGGCGCGGCAAGGATTCAAGAGTGTGGAAGCGGCCGTGGCGACGCTGCCGGTCGAACTCCAGCGCGTCGCGCTGAGGGACGAAATGCGCTCCGCGATCGAAGTTGGCGATTTCGACGGCGCTGCGGCCGACCTCAACGATTTCCAGACCATCGGGGTGCCGCGCGACATGCAGCCGACCATCGCCGTCTTGATGGGCCGGCTCGACGAAGGCATGGGGCGCACCGAGGACGCGCTGTCGGCCTATCGGACGGCGGCGGATTCATGGGATCGTCCGGCTGCGGCGCAGGGCCGGCTGCGCGAAACGCTGCTGCGCTTCTCGCTCGGCGATATCAAGCGCGACGACGTCATTTCGCAGCTTGAATCGCTCACCACGATCTGGCGCGGCGACGAGACCGAAATCGAGTCGCTGAAAGCGCTGGCGCATCTCTATACCGAGGACGGCCGCTATCGCGATGCGTTTTACGTGATGCGCAGCGCCATGGCGGCGCATCCGAATTCGGCGATGACGCGCCAGATCCAGGACGAGGCGGCAGCGACCTTCGACTCGCTGTTCCTCACCGGCAAAGGCGACGGGATGCCGCCGATCGACGCGCTGGCTCTGTTCTACGATTTCCGCGAATTGACCCCGGTCGGCGGCCGCGGCGACGAAATGATCCGGCGGCTTGCGGATCGCCTGGTTTCGGTCGATCTGCTCGATCAGGCGGCGGATCTCCTGCAATATCAGGTCGATCACCGCCTGCAGGGCGCCGCGCGGGCGCAGATCGCGACGCGTCTCGCGGTGATCTATCTGATGAACAAGAAATCCGACCGGGCGCTCGCGGTCTTGCGGGGCACGCGCACGGCCAATGTGTCGGATGAGTTGCGCAGCCAGCGCCTGCTGCTTGAAGGCCGAGCGCTGTCCGACACCGGCCGGCCGGATTTGGCGCTCGAAGTCGTCGCCAATCTCGACGGCCGCGAAGTGACCCGGCTGCGCTCCGATATTCTCTGGTCGGCGAAACACTGGGACGAGTCGGCCGAGCAGATCGAGCTGATGTATGGCGAGCGCTATAAGGACTTTGCACCCCTGAGCGACGTCGAGCAGCAGGACATTTTGCGCGCGGAAATCGGCTATGCGCTGTCCAGCGATACGATCGGGCTCGACCGTTTCCGCGAGAAATATGCGGCCAAGATGGCGGAGACGCCAGATGCGCGGGTGTTCGAGGTCGTGTCGGCGCCGCTTGGCTCGAGCGGCGACCAATTCGCCGCCATCGCGCATGCCGCAACTTCCATCGATACGCTCGAAGGCTTCTTGCGCGAGATGAAAGCGCGCTATCCGGACTCAACGACGTCGCCGCCCCTAGGATCGGGGCCGATGGCCGCCAAGCCGTCCGGCGCCGCGCCGCCTCAGGCCTCCTCGCAACAACCGGGAGCCACGCCGGCCGCGCCGATCTTGCCGCCGACCAAACCCAGCGGACGCAGCGCGCAGAACATAGCGAAACCGCCGACGATCGGGTCTTCCGCCAAGAAGGCGCAATCCGCCCAAGCCCAGCCGGGACGTGGCTTCGCCACTGCCGCGTTGGAAAATCACGTTCCTTAGCCGGAACGAGCCGCCTCCTATTCATTGTTGAAAGTCATTGCAGCGCGGCAAACGAGGCGCGGCGAGCGGGCGCCTGCCCACGAATTCCGTTGCGGTGCGCGAAGCGTCGTCGTGCACTGATTGACAGTGCCTCTGGTGACGCTGAAACTCCTCTTCACAACAAGACGTCGTTCGAGATGTCGAATCCGAGGAGGGTGCTATGAGCGTCTGGTCGGCACGGTGGTGCTCGTCTTTGTCGTTGAAATGGACCGTCGCCTTGGTCGCCGTTCTGGCGCTGTCATGGAGCGTCGCGGCGCAGGCCGCCGATGCGATCAAGATCGGCTTCAGCGCTTCGTTGACCGGCGGGTTGGCCTCGTCCGGCAAGGCCAATTTACTCGCCCAGCAAATTTGGGCGGAGCAAATCAACGCCGAGGGAGGATTGCTGGGCCGTCAGGTGCAACTCGTCTATTACGACGATCAGTCCAGCGCATCCACGATCCCCGCCATTTACGCCAAGCTCCTTGACGTCGACAAAGTCGATCTCCTGATGGGCGCCGCGACCAATCTGATCGTCGCCGCGATGCCGGAGATCATGCAGCACCAAAAGCTTGTGATGGTGCTGGTGGCGCTGGGCAGCAATGACGCGTTCAAATATCCGCGCTACTTCCAGACTGCCGCCTGGGGTCCCGACGCCAAAGGCGTGATAGGTCACGCGTTCTTCGAGGTGGCCAAGACGATTTCGCCGCGTCCCAAGACGGTGGCCATCGTCGGCGCCGACTCCGAGTTCTCCAACAATGTCATGACCGGCGCCCGGGCCGTCGCCAAGCAGGACGGCTTCGATATCGTCTACGATCGCAGCTACCCCCCGACAACCACCGACTATACGCCGATCGTGCACGCCATCCAGGCGACCAATCCGGATCTCGTCTTCGTCGCGTCATACCCGCTCGACTCGGTCGGCCTCGTGCGCGCCGCGACCGAGCTTGGCTTGAAGACACAATTGTTCGGCGGCGCCATGGTCGGTTTGCAATATGCGACCTTCATCCAGCAGCTTGCCGAGAAGCTCGATCGCGTCGTGAACTATCACCTCTACGTGCCGAGCCCGACCATGAAGTTCCCGGGGATCGAGGAGTTCTTGAAGACCTATCAAGCGCGCGCGCCGCAACAGGGCACCGATCCGCTCGGCTACTATCAGCCGCCATTCGCCTTCGCCGCGATGCAAGTGCTCGAACAGGCCGTCAAGGCGACCGGCAACCTCGACGACAGCAAGCTCGCCGACTACATCCATAAGAATGGGTTCGATACTATTGTCGGGAATATCCGCTTCGACGAGAAGGGCGAATGGGCAAAGCCGCGCCTGTTGATGGTGCAATTCCAGAATGTCGACGGCAACGGTCTCGATCAATATCGCGCGAGCGGAAAACAGGTGATACTCTATCCGTCGGAATACAAGGACGGCGATCTTCAGGCGCCGTTTGCGAAATGACCGCGTGACGGATCATGCAGATCAAGGCAGCCGTCGTTCACGAAAGGTCGGCGCCGTTCGTCATCGATACCGTGGAACTGTGTGCGCCGCGTCCTGACGAGCTGATCGTCCGCGTCGTGGCAAGCGGCATGTGCCAGACCGATCTGCACGGCCGCGACGGCTATTACGCTTCACCCTATCCCGGCGTTTACGGCCACGAGGGCGCGGGCGTGGTAGAGGCCGTGGGCAGCGCGGTCCGCTCCATTGCGCCCGGCGATCATGTCGTGATGTCGTTTCCCTGGTGCGGCATGTGCGACAATTGCCGGCAGCACATGCATTCCTATTGCGTGCACGCCTTCGGCCTGAAGATGAGTGGCACGCGCGCCGACGGCTCGACCCTGTTGTCGAAAGGTGGCGCGCCGGTTTACAGCGCCTTCTTTCAGCAATCCTCGTTCGGCACTTTTGCACTGACGCAGGAGCGTTACGCCGTCAAAGTCCGCAACGATGCGCCGCTCGAGCTTTTGGGGCCGCTGGCCTGCAGCGGCCAAACCGGGGCGGGGGCCGTCCTTAATGTCATGAAGCCGAAGCCGGGCGACGGCTTGGCCGTGTTCGGCGCCGGCGCGGTGGGATTGTCGGCGGTGATGGCGGCAAAGATCGCCGGCTGCGATCCCATCATTGCCGTGGACGTGCACCCGCACCGGCTCGCTCTCGCTCGCGAACTCGGCGCCGCGCATGCAATCGATCACGGCAAGTGCGACGACGCCGTCGCGGAAGTTCGCGCCATCACCGGGAGCGGCGTGCGCCATTCGATCGACACGTCAGCACTGCCGGCGGTTTTTCGCGAGGCGATCGAGTCGTTGATGCCGGGCGGCACCTGCGTGCTGCTCGGCAGCGCCCGCAAAGGCAACGAGGTCTCGTTTGAAATGCCGTTCCTGCAGGAAGGCCGGGTGGTGCGCGGCGTGATCCAAGGCGACAGCTTTCCGAAGGAATTCATCCCTCGGCTTGTCGATTTCGTCATGGACGGCAAATTCCCGATCGAGAAGATGATCAAATTCTACGACTTTGCCGACATCAATATCGCCGCGAAGGAATCCTCGGCCGGCATCGCCGTCAAGCCGGTCCTGCGCATGCCGCATGCTCGGCCATGAAACAAGTGCAACGCCCGAAAAAGTGAAACAGGAGAGGTGTCATGGAAACGCTGCCGCGATTCGGGATTTCACGGTCGGATATGACCAAGCGCATCGCGAGGTTTAAGGATCTTAAAGGCTCCGACGGCGGGCTTCCCGACAGCAAGGCGCCGCAATGCGAACGCACACTCTATAACGTGATCGGCTTTCAGCCGCCCAAGGATTCCGGCGGCGCCGTGACCTCGCCGGTCGGCGACGACGCGTCGCGGCTGTCGGCGATCCCCATCTCCGAGGGCTTTAACCTCGGCTATTGCCGCGCCAAGCCGGGCAAGGGCCCGATGATGCACAATCACGACACCAACGAGACGTTCATCCCGATGACCGGCGTTTGGCGATGCAGCTGGGAGAACGAAAGCGGCGAGGTCGAATCAGTCGATCTCAATCCGCTCGACGTCATTTCGTTTCCGCCAGGCGCGATCCGGCGCTTCGAGAACGTCTCGCCCGGCCCCTCCGGCGAGGAGGCCATCCTCATGTTCGTCATCGGCGGTGACGGTCCGAAGGCCGAATTCACCGACACGGCGATGAAGGAGCTTGAGGACGCGGGCGTCTGGCCGAGGAAATCGGCATAATAGCCGCCGGTCGCAGTTAGCGGATGGCCGAACCAAGTCAATTATCGGCGATTGGTCGCTTGCCGGGTCACGTCCCATAGCTCTGAATGAGCGAGCCGGCGACCAGCGTCCAGCCGTCCACCAAGACGAAAAAGATCAACTTGAACGGCAGCGACACTACGACCGGCGGCAGCATCATCATGCCCATCGACATCAGCACCGAAGCGACCACGAGATCGATGATGAGGAATGGCAGGAACAATAGGAAGCCGATCTCGAAAGCGCGCCGCAGCTCGGAAATCATGAACGCCGGGATGAGGATGCGCATGGACAAGTCTTCCGGCTTGTCCGGCGCCTTTTCGCCCGACATGTCCATGAATAATTGCAGGTCCTTCTCGCGGACGTTCTTCTCCATGAAGCCGCGCAACGGCACGCTGGCGCGGTCGAAGGCGACGTTGACGCTGATCTCGTTGTTCACCAGCGGCTTGACGCCGACATTATAGACATTGGTCAGCACCGGCCCCATCACAAAGGCGGTGAGGAACAAAGCCAGCGAGATGACGACGGAGTTCGGCGGCGCCGTCGCGGTGCCGAGCGCGGTGCGCAACAGCGACAGCACAACGACGATCCGCGTAAACGACGTCATCATGATGAGAATGGACGGCGCCAGCGACAGCACCGTCAACAGCGCGATGAGCTGAATGACGCGCTCGTTCAGTCCGCCGCCACCGCCGGCGCCCTGACCGAAATTGATGCTGATATCTTGCGCGGCGAGTGGCGTCGCCATGAACAAAAGGGCCGCTACAGAGGCCGCCCCGGTGATACACCGAACGCGGCGGCCTCCTGGTGCGAGCATCAGGTCTTGGTCGGACGGCCTAGCAAACTCGCCATCTCCTGTTCGAGGCTATCGTAAAGCGCAGTCTTGCCGCCCGGGTTCGGCTTGGCGTCCGGGCGCGGCGCGGCCTTCGGCTCGGCTGATCTCGCCTCGGCAGGTCTTGGCTCGGCAGGTCTTGGCTCGGCAGGTCTTGGCTCGGCGGAGCGCGGCGCGCGCGGCGGCAAAGTGTCGGTCGGATGCGGCGGCTCGGAAGGCTGTGCCGCGCGCGGCGGTGTGGGCGGTGCCATCTGCCGCCGGGACTCCGGTGGCGCGCTTGGCTTACGCAACGCCGCTTCGAGCCGGCTCGCCATGTCGGCAAGACTTTGATCGGCTTCCGCCGCGGCGGAAGGCGGGGCAGGGGGCGGAGCTGCGGGCGGCGGAGGCGGCATGATCACCGGCGCCGGGGTCGGCGGCTCGGCATGAATCTCGGGACTGCTGTCGTCGTGCGGCTCCATCTCGGCTTCCGCTCGCGGCGCAGCCGGCCGCGGTCGCGCGAACGGGGAGCGGCGCTGTGGAACCGGGCGGGACCCCAGTTCGTCGGCCAGCGCCGAAAGCGTGTCGCGTTGCGGGCGCGGTGGCTCGGCGGGCTGCAACGGCCGCAACGGCAATTCGTCGGGCGGTGGCTCGAGTCTTGGTGAGGATTCAAGTCTTGGTGACGATTTCAAGTCTCGGTGACGGGCGCAAGCTGGGAGCCGGTTCCGGCTGCAGCGGCCACGATCCGTTCGACCCGCTCTCCGGAAGCGGAATGGCGCGCGGCAGCGACTCGATGCCGGCAGCGGGGCGCGTCCCCGGCACGTCGCGCGGCGATGCGACCGCGCGCACGATATTGGGCTCGACGACGACGTCGGTCGGTCCGCCGATCATTAAAAGATGCTCGACATTGTCGCGCCGCACCAGGATCAGCCGCCGGCGGCCGTCGACGCTGGCGTGATCGATCACGGCCAGCCGCGGTTGGCGCCCGCGCGCGCTGTCGCGGAAGCGGCCGGAGCCGAACCGTCGCAACGCCCACGCGATCGCGCCGATCAAGCCCAGCACAATGAGAAATGCCAGGAAGAAGCGTACGGCGAGCGGCATCTCCGCTCCGAACAGACTATCCAACATCCGTACTCCCCGTTTCGCCGCGGCGCTCTATTGGGTCCCCCAAAAAGGTTAACAGCGCCGGAAACATTTGCCGCCGTGATTACTAACAAACAATTAATAGGAATAGCCGATTTTCATCACAAAGCCGATGGATGAAGCATTCTCATGGTAAACGGCGGTTTAATGGCAAAACGGCCTCAAAGCGGGCCTTAACCAGGCATTAACCATACACCCGGCAAAGTCTGCCCAGTGGCAATGGCGCCTTTTGCTCGCTCCTTTGCTCGCTCTTTTGGCCACGGGGACCAAAGCCAATGCCGATTTCCGACATCCCGATTCTCTCGATGCTGCGCACGCGCATGCAGTGGCACCAGTCGCGCCAGCAGGTCTTGGCCGAAAACGTCGCCAACACCGATACGCCAAATTATCAGGCGCGCGATCTGACGCAACCGGATTTCAGCCGGGATTTGTCGGTCGCCTCGTCGATCGGGCTCGCGCGCACCGATCCGAATCACATCGTCGGCCAGGTCGGCGACACCCAATTCGCGGCCGATATGAAGACCCGCTACGAAATCAGGCCGCGCGGCAATGCCGTCAGCCCTGAAGACGAAATGATGAAGGTTGCGTCCAATCAGATGGACTACGAGGCGGTGACGTCGATGTACACCCACAGTCTCGGGCTCATCAAAATAGCGCTCGATCGAGGCTAGGGCATGACCCCGAAAAGCGCGCACTAACTCATGGGCCTAAGTCATGGACTTCATTAAATCGCTTTCCATCGCGGCAACCGGCCTGCGGGCGCAGATGGGCCGCATGCGGGTGATTTCCGAGAACATCGCCAACGCCGATTCGGTGTCGCAGACCGCCGGCGGCGATCCGTATCGGCGCCGCATCGTGACCTTCAACACCGTGCTCGACCGCTCGCTCGGCGCCGATGTCGTCGAGCTTGGCCCGATCCAGACCGACAATTCCGATTTTCAGGTCCGGCACGAGCCCGGCAATCCGGCAGCAAACGCCGCCGGCGACGTCAAATATCCGAACGTGAATTCGCTCGTCGAAATGACCGACCTGCGCGACGCGCAGCGCTCCTATGAGGCCAACCTCAACGTCATTACCGCCACGCGCCGCATGGTCCAACGCACCATCGACATCATCAAGAGCTAGGCAACCAGGACTAGACCAAGGACGAAGTCATGGCCATACCGACAGCCGCCGCCGCCAATGCTTATGCCGCGCTCGCGCGGATGGGCACCGACACCGCCAGCATCGCCAACGGCCTCGGTGGCCTTGGTGCGGGTCTTGGTGCAGGTCTTGGCTCGCCGCAGGGCTCCGGGGCGAATTTCAGCGCGATCCTCAAAAACGTCATCGATAACGTCTCCGAGGCAGCGCACAAATCGGACCTGCAGGCCCAGGCCGTGGCCAACGGCAAAGCCAATATGGTCGACGTCGTGACCGCGGTGGCCGAAACCGAAACCGCCGTGCAGACGATGGTCTCGGTGCGCGACAAGGTCATCGCGGCCTATGAAGACATCTTGAAGATGCAGATCTGAAACCGTTTCGGGGTTGCCGGACGCGGCCTGCGAATAGCGTGGTTCGCGAATGATGAGGCGGGGTAGGGGAGCACATAACAGTGATGACGGGACCTGAAGTCATGGACGTGGCGCGCGACGCGATCGTCACGCTGCTGTTGGTCTCCGCCCCGCCGATGCTGGTGGGGCTGATCGTCGGCGTCATCATCTCGCTGCTGCAGGCGTTGACGCAGATTCAGGAAACGACGCTGGTCTTCGTGCCGAAGATCATCGCGATCTTTCTCTCAATGCTGATCGCGCTGCCGTTCATGGCCGACAGGTTGCACTCGAATTTCATCCGGATCGCGGCTCACATCACCAACGGCTGAGCGGGCGCAATCGTGACGATCGACGTGTCGTTTCTCCCGGCGCTCGGAGCGACTTTCCTCCTGATCTTTGCGCGCACCGGAACCATGATCATGCTGCTGCCGGGGATCGGCGAGCAGGGCATCTCGCCGCGGATGCGGCTGACAATCGCGCTCATTCTCGCCGCCGTGCTGGTGCCGCTGCACCGCAATTCCTACCACATCGATGCCGGCGCGCTCGGACCGGCGATCGTCATGGTGGTCGAGGAGATCCTGATCGGCGCCGTGCTCGGCCTCACCGCGCGCCTGACGATATCGGCGCTCGAAGTCGCGGGCTCGGTCATCGCGCAGCAACTCGGCTTGGGCTTCGTTACCGCGGTCGATCCGAGCCAGGGCGAGCAGGGCATGATCATCTCCAATTTCCTCACCATGCTGGCAATCACTTTGTTCTTCGCCACCGATATGCACCACCTGGTCCTCGCCGCGCTCAACGACAGCTACGCTTTGTTCGAGCCCGGCGAAGTGCCCTCGACCGGAGACGTTGCGGCGCTGGTGACGAAGACGGTGTCGGGCGCGTTCCGCATCGGCATCCAGATCTCGGCTCCGTTTCTGGTGTTCGGGCTTCTGTTCAATCTCGGGCTCGGCGTGCTGTCGCGGCTGATGCCGGCGATGCAGGTCTATTTCCTCGCACTGCCGCTATCGATCATGGTCGGATTCCTGTTTCTCGTGCTGGTGCTCGGCTCGATGATGGGATTGTTCCTCGATTATGTCGGCGGGGTGCTGCACGAGATCGCGCCGCACGCCTGAGCAAGACGAAAAATGTAAATCGCGATGGCCGAAGACCAAGACGACTCCGAACAGACAGAAGACCCGACCCCGCGACGGCTCGACCAAGCCATCGAGCGCGGCGACGTCGTCAAAAGCATCGAGGTCAGCACCTGGTTCATGATCGGCGGCGCCACGCTTGCGCTGATGATCTTTTCCGGTCCGAGCGCGGTCACGCTGCAGGCGGCGATGCGAGGCTTGCTCGCGCATTCCTGGCAAATTCCGATGGATGGGCAGGCCCTGGTCGGTCTCGCCCGGTCGCTTGCCGAAACCCTGCTCGTGGCGCTCGGCATTCCGCTCCTGCTGCTCACCTTAGCGGCCTTTGCCGGCACGATCATTCAGCACCGCATCATCTTCTCGTTCGAGCCGCTGAAGCCGGAACTGTCGAAAATCTCGCCGATAGCCGGACTTAAACGGCTATTCTCGAAAGTGGCACTCGCCAATTTCGCCAAGGGCTTGGCCAAGCTCGCTTTGTTCGGCACGGTCATCGGCGCTTTGTTGTGGCCGCAACGCCGTCGCATGGCCGGCCTCATCGATGTGGATCCGGCGCTGATCCTGCCCATCGCCCGCTCGCTCTGCATGCAGACGCTCGGCACGATCGTCGCCATCCTCGCGGTCGTAGCGGCGGCCGATTACCTGTTTCAGTACCGGCAATGGTACGACCGGCATAAAATGTCGGTGCGGGAGATGAAGGAGGAGTTCCGCCAGACCGAAGGCGATCCCGCCGTCAAAGGCAAGATCCGGCAGTTGCGCCAGGCGCGCGGGAAAAAGCGCATGATGGCGCAGGTGCCGAAAGCCTCGGTGGTGATCACCAACCCGACCCACTTCGCCGTCGCCTTGCAGTACGAGCGCGGCATGGATGCGCCGGTCTGCGTCGCCAAGGGCGCCGATCTGATCGCCCGCAAAATCCGCGAGGTCGCCGAAGCACACAATATCCCGATCATGGAGAACCCGCCCTTGGCGCGCGCGTTGCATGCGACCGTCGAGATCGACCAGGAGATTCCGCAGGAGCACTACCGTGCGGTCGCCGAAATCATCGGCTACGTCATGCGGCTGCGCGGAGCCTTCCGCAAATGAACTTAGGCGGGCAGACGAGCTTGGGTGATTTGGGGCGGACGAACTTGATGCATGATTTTGCCCCTTTTCGCTAAAATCTCTTGCGCGATTCAGCGACGCAAGGCAGTGAAAAAGGCACCGAAAAGGTGCGAAGCGCAGGGCATAGGTGATCATGACGGCGTCCGGCAGTGCCGATACGAAGGCTGTTGGGTCCCTGGTCGAGGCGCCGGCCACCGCGGCGCGCCGGTCGGTCGATCGCAGTGCCGCGACGACGGCGCGCGGCGGCAGCATCGTGCTGGTGCTCCTGGTTGCGGCCATGCTGGTCGCCGCCGCAACCGGCATCGTGATGATCGGCGGCAGCGATGCCGAGCCTTACATCCTGGCGTTTTTGGCCGTTCTTGCTACGGTCGGCGTGTTCTCGCTGTTCGCGCTGGCCTGCGGCATCTTGCGGGTCTCGGCGGCCGGGAGCGGCCATCCGGTGATCAAGTCGGTGGTGGACAACGCCGTTGACGGCATTGTCGTTACCGGCAGCGACGGCCATGTGGTCTATGCCAATGCCGCTTATCTCGATCTCACCGATGCGTCGGATCCAAATGACATGCGGCCGGTCGAGCGCGCCTTCATCGGCGACGCCGATGCGTCGGAGGCCATTTACCGGCTGCTGAAAGCGGCGCGCGACGGCAAGCGCCTGCAGGAAGAAGTCCGCGTCGCCGGCAGTAAAGGCCGGCCGGCGCGCTGGCTGCGGTTTCGGGTCCGGCCGCTCGGTAGCGGCCGGCGCGACGGCAGGCTGACGGTCTGGTCGCTGTCCGACGTGACGCGCGAGCGCGCGCATCAGGAGAATGTCTTTCAGGAATTGCAGCACGCCATCGACTATCTCGATCATGCCCCCGCCGGCTTCTTCTCGGTCGACGACAAGGGCGACATTGTCTATCTCAACGCCACGCTCGCCAATTGGCTCGATCAGGATCTGGCCCAGGTCGGCTTGGGCGGTTTGAAAATCGCCGATCTGGTCGCCGGCGACGGCGCCGCTTTGCTCACCACGCTGCGGGCGGCGCCCGGCGAGGTCAAGACCGAGGTGCTCGACCTCGATCTGCGCACGCGCAGCGGGCGCACGCTGCCGGTGCGGGTGTTTCACAAGCTCGCCTATGGCGCCGACGGCACGCCCGGCGCCTCGCGCACCTTGGTGATCAACCGCGCCCGCGATGACGGCACCGACCCGCAACGCGCCGCGGAAATCCGCTTCATGCGGTTCTTCCATCACACGCCGATGGCGATCGCGACCATCGACAAGCATGGCGGGGTGGTGCGCACCAATCCGCTATTCGCGCGGCTGTTCCATGGTGCGAGAGGCGGGGATGTCCATGGCGGGAACTCCGGCGAAAGCGTCGACCGCTCGATCGTCGTCGGCGTCGTCGAACGCGACCGCGAGGCGCTCGCGTCCGCGATCGCGCAGGCGGCGCAGGGCAACAGCGACATTGCGCCGGTCGATGCCATGCTGGTCGGCGACAGCGAGCGGTTCGGGCGCTTCTACGTCACCGCGGTCGAGGAAGAGGAGCGCGACCAGGAAGCGGCCATCGTCTATGCGCTCGAGACCACCGCGCAACGCGAGCTCGAGAATAAGGTCACGCAACAGCAGAAAATGGAGCTCGTCGGCCAGCTTGCCGGCGGCATCGCCCACGATTTCAACAATGTGCTCTCCGCCATCATGATGGCGACCGACTTCCTGCTCAATGCGCATAAGCCGACCGATCCGTCTTTCGCCGACATCATGCAGATCAAGCAGAACGCCAACCGGGCCGCGAGCCTGGTGCGGCATCTGCTCGCGTTCTCGCGCAAGCAGACGCTGCGCCCGCAGGTGCTCGATCTCGGCGAAGTGCTTTCCGACCTCACCATGCTGTTGCGGCGGCTGATCGGCGAAAAGGTCGCCCTGACCGTGGTGCACGGCCGCGATCTGTGGCCGGTCAAGGTCGATATTTCGCAGTTCGAACAGGTGATCGTAAATCTCGCGGTCAATGCGCGCGACGCCATGCCGGGCGGCGGGCGCTTGCAGGTACGCACCTCCAACGTGACCAAAAACGACAGCGAACGCTACCACGCCAAAGGCATGCCGCCGGCGGACTATGTGCTCGTCGAAGTGGTGGACAGCGGCACCGGCATCCCGGCCAAAATCGTCGACAAGATTTTCGAGCCGTTCTTCTCCACCAAAGAAGTTGGCAAAGGCACCGGCCTCGGGCTTTCCACGGTCTACGGCATCATCAAACAGACCGGCGGCTTCGTCTATGTCGATTCGATGGAGAACGAGGGCACCACGTTCCGCATTTTTCTGCCGCGCCATGTCGCGACCGCGCAAGAAGTCGCCCGGGAGATTGCGGCGGAACGCGCCGCCGAGATTGCGGCGCCGGCATTGGTTGGCGGCGCCGCTTCCGAACAAGGCAAACGCGCCGCGAGCGCCGACCTCACCGGAGAGGGAACGATCCTGCTCGTCGAAGACGAAGAGGGCCTGCGTCAGCTCAATGCCAGAGGGCTTACCTCGCGCGGCTACACGGTCCTGGAAGCCGGCAACGGCGTTGAGGCGATCGAGGTCCTGGAGAAGTCCGACGGGCAAGTCGACCTGGTCGTCTCGGATGTGGTGATGCCGGAGATGGATGGACCGACGCTGCTTCGCGAATTGCGCACGCGCAACCCGACTTTGAAGATCATCTTCGTGTCGGGCTATGCCGAGGATGCGTTCCAGAAGCATCTGCCGGCGGACGGCCAGTTTGCATTCTTGGCCAAACCCTTCACGCTCAAGCAGCTGGTCAATGCGGTGAAGGAAACACTTGCGGCCTGAAGCGTGCGCGGGCCGGTCCGGCTGGGTGCCCAATAAGGCCCAAAATACTGAGACGACAGATGGAACTCGCAGGTCTGTTCCGCGATAAGGTCCGTTCCGCGTTAGGCCGTCTTTGCGTTTCGCCCGTATATGGCCGTAGGGTGCGACACGAACGCGTGCGACGCTTTGCGACAGACCGGCTGGGGTGGCCATCGGCCTAGATACACGGCGCGGTGATTTGCACGGTCATTCGCCGGATGCGCCGCATAATTAAGGGGCGACTGCAAGTGAATTGTTTCGTTTGCAACCACACCGCCATGGCGTCGTTCGCGCCATCGTTCCAGCTGCCTAGGTTCCAGTTACCTTGGTACCGCTCGTTGGCCATGCTCGTCGCTTTGACGATGAGCTTGTTGATTTCGGGCGAGGGCGCCGACGCGCGCCTGAAAAGCGAATGGAAGTTCGGCGGCAACCTGGCGCGGTTCATAGCACTGCCGTTCGGCGGGGCGCTTCTCGACAACGGCTTCGGCGGCAATGGCATTGTCGGCGACATGACAGGGCTTGCCCAACAAACCTGGGTTGCGCAGCCGACCGGGGGCTCGCTTGGCGGATTGTTCAATCGGCCCGGCGTTGTCGGCGGCTTTTCCGCCGGCTTCCTGGGCGCCGGCGTGCTCGGGCTGGTATTCGGCCATGGCATGACGAACGAACTGACCGGCGCGGCGTCGTTCCTCGGACTTATCTTTCAGGTCACGCTCATCTTGATGCTGGCCCGCCTGTTTTGGACGTGGTGGCGCGCCGATCGATCCGCGGCCTTCGCCGACATGTCGCCGCGGCAACTGGCCGACGCTTACGGCCGCCTGAGAAACGAAGCATTGCCGGATATCGATTTGGACGCCAACGCCGCGCTTGGCACAGGTCTTGGCACAGGTCTTGGCGAGGCAAAGAGCAGCGCCTTCGATAAAACAGACTAATTATTCGCGCGGGCGACTTCTGGACGCTCGCCCTATTGCGGCGCGGGTCCGTCATGGCACGCGCGCGGCGCCGCTTGATTGGGCGTCCAGTTCGGCACGTCGCACTTCGTGCAGGCGCCGAGCCCAAGACCATAAGCAACAACAAGGCAGAGCGCCGCTATAGCGCGCACGTTCCGCCGCCATGACAGGCGCGGACGGTGGGCTGCAATGTGGGCCGCTATGCTCGACATTAGTCCCGCTCACCAGCTTGGCGATATTAGCGCGCCCGCCGGAAAACCGCGAGCCTCGCGACCTAAGCCTGTCCGGCCGCATCGAGGATCAGATTTGCGATCGTGTCGGGCTGCGATATGAGGGACAGGTGGCTCGCTTTCACCTCGATCGTCTTCGCGCCCATTCGCTTCGCCATGAACCGCTCAAGATCGGGATTGATCGTGCGGTCTTCCGTCGATACGGCGTACCAGCTCGGCTTTGATCGCCAGGCGGCCTGCGTTGTCTTGTCGGCCAGCAAAATGCGTTGGAACGGCGCTTGGACGGCGTAAAGAACACGCGCTTGGTCCGCCGGCACGTCGCCCGCGAAGTCGCGCAGGAATGCCTCCTCGCTCAGCTGTCCATAATCGCCGGACCAAACGATGCCGGCGGAGGCCGGCGGTGTCGGAAACTGCTTGGCCAAGGCGGTGTAGTCTTCGCCTGCGTCCGGCGCCCGCGCCGCGACGTAGACGAGCGCCGAAACCTTGGGGTCCACGCCGGCTTCGGTGAGGACCATGCCGCCAAATGAATGCGCGACCATGACTGTCGGACCTTGCTGCTGAGCCAGCGCGCGCCGGGCTGACGCCACGGCCTCTTGCAGCGTCGTCAACGGGTTCTGCACCGACGTGGCCCTAAGACCCTTCGCCTGGAGCCGTGCGATCACTTGCGACCAACATGATCCGTCGGCAAAAAGCCCATGCACGAGAACGACGTTCTGCACTTTGGGCGCGGCTTGAGCATATGCGCCGGTTTGAATGAGCGGAGCGGCTGCGCCGGCAGCCGCCATCTTGACGAAGGTGCGACGATCCATCGGTATTCTCCTCTCCATTGCGGGTGAATGATCGCGCCCAATCGCGGCTGGATCACGTCGTGCACAATCGGCGGAATTTCCACTATCTTACCGCCCGCCGACCACTCGCTACGCCAATGAAGGTCGCAATCAGGAGGAGACGAAAATGGACATTCATCCCTGTGGCTCTAAGCCGTCGCGCCGCGGGCCGGCCGATAGCTTTACCGGCGTTGTCTGGCAGGAGCCGATCATCGAGGCGCCGGCGCCGGCCCGCGTGCGTTCCGGCATGGTGCGCTTCGAGCCAGGCGCGCGCACGGCGTGGCATACTCATCCGCTCGGCCAGACATTGTTCGTCATTTCCGGAAAGGGCCGGGTGCAGAGCTTCGGCGGCAAAGTGCGCGAAATCCGCGCCGGCGACGTCGTCTGGATTCCGCCGAACGAGAAACATTGGCACGGCGCCGCTCCCGACACCAACATGGTTCACGTCGCCATGCAGGAAGCGCTCGACGGCAAGCATGTCGAGTGGATGGAACATGTGACCGACGAGCAATACAAAGCGCCTGTCGGTTAGCTCGGCAACAGCAGAGCGAAGCGATGCGCTACGAATTTTATTATTGGCCGAGCATTCAGGGCCGCGGCGAATTCGTCCGTCTCGCGCTGGAAGAAGCCGGCGCCGACTATGTCGATGTCGCGCGCCGCGGCAAGAGCGGCATCGCCAAGATGATGCGGCTGCTCGAAGGCAAGGGCACCGCGCTTCCGCCTTATGCGCCGCCGTTTCTCAAAGCCGGCAAGCTCGTCATCGCCCACACCGCCGAGATCTTGTTCTATCTCGGCCCGCGGCTTGGTCTTGCGCCGCGCGACGAGGTGGGACGGCTATGGGCGCATCAATTGCAGCTCACGATCACCGACCTCATCGTGCGCATCCACGACACTCATCACCCGGTCTCGGGCTGGCTCTATTACGAGGAGCAGAAGCCCGCGGCGCTGCGGCGCACCAAGGATTTCTGGCGCTACCAGGTGCCGAAAATGCTCGGCTATTTCGAGCGCGCGCTGCAAAAGAATGGCGGCAAATACGCGGTCGGCCGCAAGCTCAGTTATGTCGATCTGTCGTTATTCCAGATCGTCGAGGGCCTGCGTTACGCCTTCCCCAAGCGCATGAAGCGTTTCGAGAAGAAGATCCCGGGCTTGATCGGGCTGCACGACCGCGTGGCGCAGCGCCCGCGCATCAAGACCTATCTCGCCTCCGAGCGGCGCATTCCGTTCAGCCAATGGGGCATCTATCGCTATTTCAAGGAGCTTGATGCCTAGGAAAAGCGAGGATTGCGTTGGTGCCGCTTGCCCAATGGCAATCTCGCGGCGATCAGGCTAAGAGGAGGCGGGGAAATGCAAGGGCGTGAAAGACAATGTCCTACCTGACGGCAAACTTCGATCTCACCAATGAATTCAACATCCTGCGCCTGATCTGCGGGCTGTTTTTCATCCCGCATATCTACGCCAAATTCTTCGTGCCCGAAGCGCTCGGCTTTTTCAAAGCGGCCAAGCTCAATCCGCCGGCGGTATGGATGTATACGGCTTGCGTGATCGAGACCTGCCTCGCCATCGGGCTGATCTTCGCGGTCCTGCCGTTCTATGCCGGCGTCATCGCTTGCTTTCATCTACTCTTTGCTGGCTATCAGGTGCACAAAGTGACCGAAGGAAAATGGCTGTGGAATATCGGCGGCTGCGAATATTGCCTGTTCTGGGCGATCTGCTGCCTGGTCGTTGCGATGCATTACCGCGGCAGCATCGTCTTCTGGTAGATCGTTTTTTCAGGGGAGTTTGCGCGCATGATCAACGCAGCCATTGTCGGTCTTGGCTGGTGGGGCAAGACGCTCGTCGAGGCCGCCGAGAAGAGCGACGTCATCCGTTTCATCTCAGGCGCCACGCGCACGGTGACGCCGGACATCGAGGGCTTTGCCAAGAAGAGCGGATTTAAGCTCGCGGCGAATTACGAGGCCGTGCTCGCTGATCCGGATATCGACGCCGTGGTTCTGGCGACGCCGCATTCCATGCACGGCGCGCAAGTGAGTGCGGCCGCGGCGGCCAAGAAACACATCTACTGCGAGAAGCCGTTCACGCTCACCAAACAGGAAGCCGAGAGCGCGGTTGCCGCCGTGCAGAAAGCCGGCGTCACGCTCGCGCTCGGCTACAACCGCCGCATTCATCCCGAGATGATCAAGCTGCGCGACATGATCCGCACCGGCGAACTCGGCACCATCCTGCACGTCGAAGCCACCATGACGTTCCCCAATGTGCTGTTCATCGATCCGAACCATTGGCGCGCCGACAAAGCCGAGACGCCGTGCGGCGGTCTGATGCCCATGGGCGTGCATGCCGTCGACGCCATGATCGATCTGTGCGGCCCGATCGATCACGTCTTCACGCAAAGCTTCCGGCGGGCGGCAGCGATCGACGCTGACGACACCACTTCGATCTTGTTTCGCATGAAGGAAGGGATGTCGGGCTATCTCGGCACCATGACCACGACCGGGCCAGGGTTCTCGTTCCAGGTCTTTGGCTCAAAAGGCTGGCTCCGCCTCGAAGGCGTCACCCACGTCGCCGGCGCCTCATCCGACGAGCGCCGCACGCGGCTGTTCGGCGCCTGCAAGTATCAGCCGGTCAAGGGCGAGGCCAGGACCTGGCAGGCGCAGACAATGGATATTTCGCGCGCCGCGCTTGAAGCCTTTGCCAAAGCCGCGGAAGGCGGGTCGGCTTTTCCGATCCCCTACGATCAGATGATCCATGGCGTCGCCGTGACCGAAGCCGTCGTCCGCTCGGCGGCGTCGGGCAACGTCGAATATATAAAGTAATACATATATTCATGTGAACGAACTGGCGGTGCTGCCGCCGCGTCAAAAGGGCGGATGTTCGAACCAGCTGAGGATCGGCCGTGTTTCGCTTTGCCCTCATTTTCGCCCTTGCCAGCGCTTCGGCCGCTCCGGCAGCCGCGGCCTTCGTGCCGACGGCCGACCAGAGGGCCTGCGCCGCGCTGCCGGCCAATGCCGATGTTGTCGCGGCCTGCTCGCGGATCATCGATGCGCCGGACGCGACGGTGCTCGATCGCGCGGCGTCCTATAATTTCCGCGCCGACGCCGCCCGTGTTGGCGGCGATATGAAAGCGGCCATCGCCGATTACAGCCAGGCGCTGGCGCTGATGCCGACGCTGGTGCCGGCACTGAGCGGCCGCGGCATCGCCTATCGTTCCATGCAGAATTACGATCTTTCCCTGCAGGACTTCGACCGGGCGATCTCGCTGAAGCCCAACAATTCCGATCTGCACAATGCGCGCGGCATCACCTACCGGCAGTTGGGCAATTCGGCACAAGCGCTTGCCGACTTCGATGCGGCGATCAAGCTCGATCCAAACAACGCGGTGGCTTTCAACAGCCGCGGCAATGTCTATGCCGACCTCAAACAGCCGGACCGGGCGATCGCAGATCTCACGGCGGCGATCAAGCTCGATCACACTTTTGCCAATGCCTTTTTCAACCGCGGCGTCGTCGAAAGCGACGACAAGAACCGGTTGGGCAAAGCGATTGAGGATTTCAGCACCGCGATCAAGCTCGATCCGTCCAACACCGATGCCTATGTGAGCCGCGCGGCGGTCTATATCGACCAAAACAAGACCGCCCCGGCACTCGCCGATTTGGACGCCGCGATCGGCCGGCGGCCCGACCTCGAGCGCGCATATCTTTTTCGCGGCACGCTCTATCTCAACGCCGGCGACACAGCGAAGGCCGTCGCCGACCTCGCCATGGCGGTCAAGCTCGACCCCAAGGACGCCCAAGCACTTCACGCGCTCGGCATTGCCAAGACCAGGAGCGGCGACGCCAAAGGCGGCGATGCCGACATCGCCGCCGCCAAAACCCTCGATCCCGACATTCACTGACACGCTGCAAGAGACCGGCGATGGGCTTTACGCGCAAATCTGCCGTGGTCTTGGCTCTGACGGCGCTTTGTGTCGTGCCGGCGGCGGCGTTGGCCGACAAGGACAAGAGCGATTGCGAGCAGATGACCGCTCCGAGCGTCAAAGTCGCCGCCTGCACCCGCATCTTGAACACCGCCAATCTGCCGCCGGATCTGCAGGCCTTCGGCCATCATCACCGCGGCGTCGGCTTCCTTCTGCAGGACAAATACGACGACGCTATCGTCGAATTCAACGCCGCGCTGAAGGCGGATCCGACCTATGCCAAGTCCTATAACAGCCGCGGCAATGCCTGGCGCGCCAAGGGCGAGGTCGACTTCGCCATCGCCGACTTCAACGAGGCGATAAGGCTCGATCCGAATTTCGCCTTTCCCTATAACGGCCGCGCCTCCGCCTATGTCGACAAGGGCGATTACGACAAAGCCATCGCCGACTATGGCGAAGTGATCCGTCTCGCGCCGACTCTGGCGGCGCCCTACAACAACCGCGCCGTCGCCTTGCGCGCCAAGGGCGATTTCGACCACGCGCTCGACGACGTCAACGAGGCGCTGCGCCGCGATCCGAAGAACACCACGATCTATTCCACCCGTGGCGAAATCTGGCGGATGAAGGGCGATCTCGACCGCGCGCTCGCCGATCAGAACGAAGCGGTGCGGCTTGATCCGCTGAGTCCGCTGCCGTTCGTCACCCGTGGCGATCTCTATCGCTACCGCGGCGCGTTCGATCGCGCGCTCGCCGATTACGACCAGGCGCTGAAAGTGTCGCAAGGCTACGTCCCGGCGCTGGTCGGCCGCGGGCTCACTTTCGAGAAAGAGGGCGATATCGCGCGCGCCCGCGCCGAATATGAAAAGGCGCTGAATTCACCGAGCCAGTTCAAGGGCGACATTGCCGGGCAAAGCCTCGAGACCGCGCGTGTGCGGCTCGCGGCCTTCGAATCCGGCGCGCCACAACCGGTCATCCCGGCAGCGCCCGCGCGCGCCACTTCGCCGGATTCCATTCCGACGCCGACCGTGGCCGCGCCGGCACCCGTTGCGGCCGCAGCCGCGCAGGGCCGCCGCATCGCGCTCGTCATCGGCAATGCCCAGTACAAAAACGCTAACGTGTTGACGAACCCGGAACACGACGCCGAGGTGATTGCCGCATCCTTGCGCGCGGTCGGCTTCGACCAGGTGACGCTCATCGAGGACGGCACGCACGACAAGATGATCGCCGCCTTGCGCGCCTTCGCGGCCGAGTCGGCGAAAGCCGATTGGGCCTTGGTCTATTATTCCGGCCACGGCATGGAAGCCTTTGGCGTAAACTTTCTCATTCCGGTGGATGCCAAGCTCGCCGACGCCCGCGACGTGATGGCTGAAACGGTGCAGCTCGACCAGGTGATGGCGTCCGTCGACGGCGCCAAGAAGCTCAAGCTCGTGCTGCTTGACGCATGTCGCACCAATCCGTTCCTGGCGCAGCTGCACCGCACGGCGTCGCTCGACGTCGGTCTGACGCAGGCCTCGACCGGGGGCGGCGCCTATGCGGCGCGCGGGGTTGACCACGGCCTCGGCGCGATCCAGGTGCCGGCCGGCACGCTGGTCGTCTACGCCGCCAAGCATGGCCAGACCGCGCTCGACGGGCAGGGCGACGACAGTCCGTTCGCGATCGCTCTGGTGCAGCGCCTCGCCACACCCAATGTCGAGATCAACAAGCTGTTTCGTCTCGTCCGCGATGACGTCTTGGAAGCCACCGCCGGCCGCCAGGAGCCCTACACCTACGGCTCACTGCCGGGCCACGAGGATTTCTTCTTCGTCCAGAAATAGCTCGTGAGGCGGTCGCGCCGCCAGTTCATAACTGTCCGCCTGCCGCACTCACGCAGCCTTAAGCGGCGAAATATAGCACCACGCCACTGGCAAACATCCTGACGCCTTCACTCGTGCTTGAGTTGCGCAGGTAAAAATCGCAGTTGATGGTTTTGTTATCGTTCGTGAAGCCCAGACTGATGACCAGCCGGCCGAGGGAATGATCGACGAGGTTGCTTTCTCGTCATAGAACCCGACGTCGAAGGCGGACAGAAAAACGGCGGCCGCGCCCGCCTCCTTCGGCCATCTTAGCCGCTCGTGCGCCCTGTGTGTGAACCCAGGCAACAGATTGCTGGGGCCTCCCAGATCTTGGTATTCGAAAGTAACAAACTGAATGCCCACCGTTGCGCCGATCGATTCCGTCTTGGTTATGGAGAACAGCGTGATGCGCCCCTTCTTTTTCTGATGCGGTGCAAATATGACGTGCGGCAAGGCCTTTTGGCCGGCAGCGGCTTGCGTCTTACGCTTCTTAGGCATGATAACCCTCCCATTTAATAAGCTGGTCCGCGCTTTAACGATTGAAAGATCGAACCAGCAGATAGGGCGGATTAGCGGAGCGTAATCCGCCAGTTGCGCGATTGGACAACGGACAAATTGCGTCAACACCCTCAAATTCAAACTGAGACATTACCCCAGGCGGACTCTGAGATCGGCTCGCCGAGGGTTACCCTGGGCTTTGTCACCTTGGGCTTCGTCACTTGGGGCTTTGCGCCCGCAACCGGTCGCGATCTGAAACTTTCAATCTGATTGGCAAGTTCACGCCACCCGTGCATAAGCTCCAAATAAGCTTGCCTGATGTTCGGGTCTCTGGCGTTTTCGGCAGCCTCACAACATTTACGGGCGCAGGCCCGAAACAGATCAGCGCGCGCCTTCACAATACTCGCCTTCCGCCGTGTGCTATTTGCGCCAACGCCGAAAGTCGATGTGCGGTTCCTTAACGCTCTGCGCGATTATTGTGCTGCGCTGATATCTGCTTCTGCCCCTTAGCGTGCGAGCTTTAAGGGTAACCCGGGAACGTGCCGAACGATCCAAAACCCCAGGCGCTGCGCCATGTCTCTTTGGGCCAATGCTTGGGATAGAGCGGCGTCTCCTCATGCCACGGGCGCGGCTGCCAGTAACCCAGAACCTCATCGTACATGAGGTCCATCTCGCAATAGAACTCGACGCGCAGGTCGTCGCTGTTGCGGTGATAGGCCGCGATATTGTGACCGACGATGTGGCGGAGCGGGCCCCACACGAGCTGGATCTTGTTGCGGGCAAGAATCTCGATTGACCTCTGGATTTCGGTCCAATCCTTCACTTCGAAGGCGAGGTGGTGCAGGCGCTGCGTGTCGTAACGCACGAAATTCACGGTGTGATGGTCGACGCCGCAGCGCATGAAGACGAAGTGGTCGCCGACCCAATCCGAGACGCGAAAGCCCAAAACCTCCTGATAGAATTTGGCAATTTTCTCGACGTCCTGCACGCGCGACGCGATATGCCCGATCTTGAGCGGATTGACCCCGCCTTCGGCGGCAGCGACCGGGTGAAAGCCGCACTCGGCAAATATCTCGACCACCGTTCCTTTCGGGTCGGTGAGGGTCAGCGCCTTCTTCACCGCGGGCGTCAGGTCCGAACGCAGTTCGTAATGAAGCCCCGCGTTCTTCAGCGTTGAGCCCATGCTGTCGAAATCGCTTCCGGGCGCAACTTGAAAGGCGATGCGAGACAGGTCGGCATGGTCGCCGCTTTCCAGGACGACGGCTTCTTGGCCGAGCCTGGTCGCAAGCACCGCGCGGCGCGCGTCGCGCTCCACGACGTTGAGCCCGACGATACGGGTCCAATAATCGACCTGCTTGGCAAGATCAGGCGTGGAAAGCGTGGCATGCGCCAGCCGCCGTACTTGGATCATCAGTCTCACTCCCTATCCTGGCTCTGACTTGGCTCTGACCCCGAGACAGCGTTGGTCGTAGCGCCAAGGTGCCATTATTGCATGCCGTCATTTTGCCTGAGCGGCATTCGAACTCAAGGACGGTCCCATAGGACGTTAGTGCTTGCGATTACGCGGACTGGATTGCAGACTGAATTTATGTTGGAGCTCTCTGGCCGAGTTCCGACGGCGAGCGACCATCTCCGGCGTTGATAAGAACTCGGAAATCGGAAGGAGCGATGACCGCCGTGCTCAGCCGCTTGGTTCTGCTCGCTTGCCTGATCGCAAGCCCCGCCGCCCTGGCCCAGACCTATCCCGACCGCAACGTCACCATCGTGGTGACCTCGGCACCGGGCGCCTTGACCGACACGGTCACCCGCGCCGTTGCGCAGCGTCTATCGGAGATGTGGAAAGTAAGCGTGATCGTTGAAAACCGGGGCGGCGCCGGATACGCGATCGCGGCCCAATATGTGCTGCGGGCCGAGCATGACGGCTACACGCTGCTCGCTTCGGAGATCGGCTTCTACACGACCCAACCGCATCTCTATGGCAAAGACCAGCTGGGCTACGACGCGGTGAAGGACTTCGTCCCGGTCGCCGGCTACGGGACCATTCCGACGGCACTGCTGGTAAATCCGTCGCTGCCGGTGAATTCGGTGAGCGACCTGATCGCGCTCGCCAAGAAGAAGCCCGCGGCCTTGACCTTCGGCACCGCTGGCGTCGGCACCGCGCTGCACATTGCCGGGCTGGAGCTGGAAAGTCTCGCCGGCATCAAGATGACGGCGGTGCACTATCGTGGCTCGGCGCCGGCGCTGACCGATGTGATAGCCGGACACATCGACGCGGTGATTATGGGCCCATCCGTGGCGCTGAGTTCGGTGAGCGCCGGACAGCTCAAGATGCTCGCGTTCGGCAGCGACAAGCGGGTGCCGCAGTTCCCCGATGTGCCGACCGTCGCCGAGACGGTTCCGGGATACGAGGCGAGCGTATCATTCGGGCTGTTTGCCGCGGCGGGCACGCCGGCCGACGTCGTCAAGAAGGTCAACGCCGATGTGCAAAAGATCGTCGGCGATCCCGAATTCCAGAAGAAGTATCTCGAGCGCTTTGCGGTGCAGCCGATACCTGGACCGCTCGATGCTTTTGCCGAATATCTACGCAAGGATTCGGCCAAATGGGGGGAGATCATCAAAGCGGCGAGCGTCAAGATCGAGTGAGCGTTGTCGCGACGACGGCTCTAACCGCAAAAGCTTGGCCGCCAACCTGCATTTTTTTGCTGACCCGGCATTTGCAAGCCCAAACATATTGCGCTATTGGAAAGTCAGGGGGCTTCGACGGTCGCCCCGTTCCTTAAGGCTCACCAAGCCCAAGCGCCGTCTCCTTCGCTAGGAGGAGATTGATCTTTGCCGGGCATGACACGCTGAGTTGCAGCCAAAATCGCTGATCAGGGGATATCGCGGTCTCCCCTAGAGATGGAACAGCCATCCAAGCGCCGTTCACTTCCATTTTTGGAAGGGAGCCGTCATGGGTAGCAGCTTGTTTCTTGGACTTTTTCTGCTTGCCGCGTTCATCGGTGGGTTCGCATCCGGTCTGGCCGGGTTTGCCATGGGATTTGTAGTCTCCGGCATCTGGCTACATGTGCTGACGCCGATACAAACAACAACGCTGATCGTTGGCTATGGCCTTTTGACCCAAGGCTACGGCGTTTGGAAGCTGCGGCGCGCCTTGACGTGGCACAACATCGCGCCGTTCATCATCGGCGGCACGATCGGCGTTCCGATCGGAACGATGCTGCTCACCTATATCAACCCGGCCTATCTGCGCAGCGGCGTCGGTGTGCTGCTGGTGATTTACGGCGCCTACGGCTTAATGCAGCCGAAACTCAAGCCGGTACCGGACAGTGTGCCAGCCGATACCGGCATTGGATTTTTGAACGGCATTCTGGCCGGTCTGACCGGACTGCCGGGATTCATCATCACCGTCTGGTGTCAGTTGCGTGGTTGGACGAAGGACGTGCAGCGCGCGGTCTTCCAGCCGGTCCTGCTGGCGGCCATCGTCGTGAATATCATCTCGTTGGGCATTGCGGGCGCCATCACGGCCGACACGCTGCGACTGTACCTGCTCGGACTTCCGGCAATGATCGCGGGCCTGTGGGTTGGCTTCAAGCTTTATGGAACACTCGACGATGCAGCGTTTCGCAAAGTGATCCTGGTGCTTTTGCTGCTCTCCGGGTTCGCTCTCATCCCTCCGCACGGACTTTGAATTCGGCTGTTTCGGGAGGTCGAAATGACTGCAAAGGTAGCGCTGCTTTGGCGCGGCGATCGCGAGACTCGGCGCAACGCGACGCCGCAAAACAACCGGCTCAGCCGCGTCTTTGAGGCGCTGGGCGCAGTCGGCGTCTATGCCGAGCCCGCGGTCTATGCCGACGATATGGCGGACGAAGTGCGCGATCAGCTTCTCAAGCTCGATGGCGTGCTGGTCTGGGTCAATCCGATCGACGACGACCAGTATCGAACGACGCTCGACGCGCTGTTGCGGGATGTTGCGTCCAAAGGAGTCTGGGTCAGTGCCCATCCTGACGTCATTCTCAAGATGGGCGTGAAGCAGGTTCTTCATCGCACGAAAAATCTCGGTTGGGGCACTGACACACGTCTCTATGGCAATGCCAAGGAGTTCCGTGAGCATTTTCCGCCGACGCTGCGAATGTCGGGCCCGCGCGTTCTCAAGCAAAATCGCGGCAACGGCGGGCAGGGCGTGTGGAAGGTCGAACTTGCCGCGAGCGCGAGCACTGACGCAGCGGTGCGGGTGTTGCATGCGCCTCGCGGCTCCGTTCCCGAAGACTTGCCGCTCGGCGATTTCATGCGCCGGTGCGAGGCGTATTTTGCTGGCGACGGATGCATCGTTGACCAGCCGTTTCAGCCGAGGCTGCCCGAAGGCATGATCCGCTGCTACATGGGCGCCGACAAGGTCGTCGGTTTTGGTCACCAGCTCATCAGGGCGCTGATCGCGCCGCCGCCCGAAGGTCCGGATTCGCCTGCTGCTCAGCCAGGTCCACGCATCATGGGCCCCGCGACCGTTCCACAATTTCAAGCACTCAGGACAAAAATGGAGACGGAATGGACGCCGCGGATGATGCGGTTGTTGGATATTGACGCGGAATCACTTCCGATTATTTGGGATGCCGACTTTCTCTATGGACCGCGCGCAGCATCGGGCGAGGACAGCTACGTGCTTTGCGAGATCAATGTCAGCTCGGTCTTTCCGTTTCCCGAGCAAGCGCCTGCCGAGATCGCGAGACTGGCATCGGCTCGTCACCGTAGTTGATAATGCGGGTAACGAATGGTGCGCGTGCGTGATGCGCCAATGTCCTCCCATCTTGCGCAAGCCCATCGTCAGCCGGAACGCCAGCCGCCTGGTGTCTGCACCCTGACCGTTGGCGGACGCGCCGAGTTCCATCTTGGCGTCCGCTATCGGAGAATAGCTGCCCTGCCAGCAGTGCAGTCGTGGCGCCGGCTCATCACCCCCAGCCGACATTACAATTGCTGCAGCCGTGTTTGCAGCTGCCATGTCCGCTGTGAGCTGGCTTCCAGCTCGCGGTGCCGCAGAGCAGGATCAAGAAAAAGCTAAGGGAGGATCTGATGAGCCAAGTCGTTCGGTCACTTAGCGTGCTCGGGTTATCAACGGTCATTGTGATCGGCGTTAGCGGAAAACTGCTTTACGGCCAAGACAAAGCCGATCCGAACAGTGCAGCAAATCCCTATCGCTTGGAGGAACTCTCGGTTTTATTTCCGAATGAACGCAAGCTTGGCGCTCCCATTGGCGTCGAAATCGACCATAGCGATGGCAAGACGCTCTGGGTTTTCGATCGTTGCGGAGCCGACACCTGCGTCGGTTCGACGCTTGACCCCGTGACGAAGCTGGATGGGGACGGCAAGGTCGTTGCCAATTTCGGCGGCGGCTTAGTCAATTGGCCGCACGGCTTCTTTGTCGATCGCGCCGGCGATGTGTGGGTCACCGATGGGCGCGGCGAAAACGGCAAGGGTCACACCGTCATGAAGTTTTCGCCCGATGGCAAGGTGCTCATGACATTGGGCAAGCCGGGCCAGGCCGGCAATGAGCCGGGGATGTTCGATACCCCGTCTGATGTGATCACAGCGCCGAACGGCGACATCTTTGTTGCCGACGGGCATGGCGTGATGCAGGGCCATCAAACCAACGATCGGATCGTAAAATTGTCGAAGGACGGCACATTCGTGATGGCGTGGGGGAAACATGGCTCTGGGCCCGGCGAGTTCGACGTGCCCCACAGTCTGGCCATGGATTCGGCCGGCCGTCTCTATGTTGCCGATCGTTCCAACAGTCGCATCCAGATTTTCGGCCAAGACGGCAAATTCATTGCCGAATGGAAGCAGTTTGGTCGTCCAAGCAGCGTGTTCATCAACAAGAACGACACGATCTATGTCGCGGACTCGCAGTCCGACGACAAAACCAATCCAGGCTTCCAGCGGGGAATTCGCATCGGAAGTATCAAGGACGGGAAAGTCGCTGCATTCATCCCGCTGACAGATCCCGGCATTGGATCGGCAGAAGAAGTCGCGGCCGACGACCAGGGTCACGTCTTTGCCGGATTTACGGCTGCGGGTAAAATGGCCTTGAGAAAGTTTGTAACGAACTGAAGTCGTCTGCGACGGAAACGCTCATGACCTGGAGCGGGCATCACACCGTGTCGCGATCGGGCAGGGTGACAAAAATCAGCACGCCGAGGATCACCATGGTGATGCGGAACGCGGCCTGTTGTCCGTTCCAGATCTGAGATTGCCACATGGCAAAATATTCGCCCGCAACCACCAGAAAGCCGAAGAACCAGAGGCCAAAGCCGACGGTCAAGCCGGCCACGGCCCAGACCTTGGCGCGGTTAAAGCGCTCGGCCGGCGCCGTGAGCCGCGCCAGCAAGGCCAGTGCGCCGACCACGAGGAGAAGGCAGGTCAATCCCTCGACCGCGATGATCACGGCATAAGCGGCCGTCCAGATCCGCTTGTCCGTGATCGCGCGATGCATCAATTCATTTTTGGGGAACGTCGTGTCCATGCTCAGGACGTGCCAGACGAAGTCGTAGTTTGAGTTGTAATCGACGATATTGTCGTAAGTGACTATGAATGCGAAAGCCGCGAGTGCGGCGATCATCGCGATCTTGGAAAACCGGAACAAGAGCATGGGGCCCACCCGTGCGATTTGGCGTCGAGAAAGCTAGATACGGCTCGATAGCCTATTTCTTATTTTAGATCATGCCGGGCTCGCAATGTCGGCTGTTGACCCTTAGCTGTTGCCCCAGTCGGCGACTGTTATGTCCGCTCATGGCGGTAAAGCAGACACTCGAAATTGCGGCGGTCGCGGCAGCTTTTGACCTAAAGCGGACATTCCGGCGGTGCAAACGTCAATAAGCCGGAAGCGCAGGTGGGAGATTGAGATGGATGATCGGGCCGTGCGGGCGGCGCTGGAGCGCCATTGGGATGCTTCGGACGCGAGCGATTTCAAAGTCGAACATGAAATCTACTGCGAGGATGCGGTGCTTGATTATCCGCAATCGGGCGAGCGGATCCGCGGCCGGCACAACATTCAAGAGAGCCGAACCGTCCAGCCAAACAAGAAGCGTTTTACGGTCCGGCGAATTATCGGCGGCGGCGATCTCTGGGTCACTGAATTCGTACTTAGCTATGACGGCGTACCGTCTTACGCGGTCAGCATCATGGAATTCCGCGAAGGACTGGTGACCCACGAAACGCAATATTTTGCCGATCGGTTTGACCCGGGACCGTCGCGTGCGCATCTTGTTGAGCAAGTGGGCGAAATCACACCATCCTGAATTCCCTCGCAATGTCCATCATCGGCCATTGGTTGCCGCGGCGCCGCTTTGTTCATCCCGTCGGTCAGGCGCTTTAATGAAAAAATGGGCCGGGCCGTTGCATCATTGCGGGCGATTGCCTGATCAGTGTTTGATGGCGGACGGTGCCTGAACGAAGAGGAGGTGATGATGACTGATCGTGGTTATGTCGAGAAGGCTGCAGACGCAGGCTTCGGCAAGGTCAACATGCTGCAAGACGATCCGTTGCGCTACATGCTGCGCGCAGTAGGCGCAGGAATGGGCTTAACCCTGGTCGTGTTCGTATATTGGGTCTTGAAGCAAAACCTTCACGACATTTCCGTGGGGGCGGCGATCGCATCGGGATTTTTTGGCGTCGGCCTGGTCATAATAATTTTTACGAATACCGAATTGTTTACCAGCAATAATATGTACCTGACCGTATCTTCCGTCGAGCGGCGGACAAGTTGGAACCAAGCCGCGCTGCTTTGGATCTCCTGTTACTTCGGTAATCTCGCTGGCGCGATCCTCGTGGCGATGCTGCTGGTCGGTGCAGGCTCCCTTGGCCAACTGCCTTCCGATCACGCCCTGTTCGATGGCGCCTTGCAAAAGGCACACCAAGCCGGGAGCGTCATCTTCTTCAAGGGAATTCTGGCCAACTGGATTGTCTGTCTGGCGGTACGGGTAGCACTGCGCTGCAAGGAGGAAGTTGCCAAAATCCTGGTCCTGCTTCTGATCGTGTTCATCTTTGTCTATCTCGGCTTCGAACATTCGATCGCCAACATGGGGACGTTCTCGATGGCGATTCTTGGCGGAGGGACGCTGACCGTCGGCGATGCGTTGCACAACCTGCTCTACAGCACTGCCGGAAACGTGGTCGGCGGAGTATTGCTCGTTGGGTTGCCCTTCACTTATCTCAATCCACGCGAACGTGAAGAGCAGCTGGTTCGTGTCGACTGAAAGTGCGCTCGTGCGCGAGGAACTCATTGGTCGGGAAGTCGGCTTGAACGCCGAAGTTCACGCGCCGTCCTGCTTCGTATGCGTACGCCAACTACCTTTAAAGCGGACGCGCCGGCGCGCGGGGGTTCACTCGAGATTCGTCGGCGGGCGCGAACAGCGCCCCGCGGCGAGACTGATCTACCGAAGGTCGACCAACCAATTGATCTCGCAACTGCGCGCGAGGTGCTGGCAATCATCGAGCACGATATGCGCAAAGGTTGTCCTGGCCTTAAATCCCTTGCATTGGCCGTGCGGGTCGAGGTTGCTATCGCCACCGCGGAGAACGAGACGGCGAATTCCGATCAGGCAGTCTACTCCGATCCTTTGTTTTCGCTTCAAATAAGTCGGTGGGGAATTGAGGATGCGGATTTCGCGGCCTTGCTGCCGGTCCGCGATCCTCGGCTTGGCTTCTTAAATTCAATGATGATATTTCGCAGTTTCATGGACTGCGTACTGCTGCGCAGCTCCCCGCGGAGCCAAAGCCCGGTCCAAGCTATGTGGTTGCATTTGCCGGAGAGGGTGGCGCGCAAGGCCCGTTGTTTATCGATGGCGCTACAGCGCGGATCCTTGAACTCAGCGATGGAACACGGACGGCCCGCGAGATCTGTAGAGACTTGAAGGGTGACGGCGGATTTTCAAATGCTCAAAATGAGATTGAGTGGATCAAGAATCTTTTTGTCAATAGATTGGTGCAACTGCAAGACCCCCGAAGGCCCGACGACGGCTCTCGCGGCAGCTTTCGGGGATAAGGCGGACGCCAGAAGCTTGAACCGTCGCGGCAGCTTTTGACCCGAAGCGGACATCAGCACCCCTTCTGACCCAGCCTGGCGACATTTCCTCGGCCGACGATGTGGTAGGGTGTGTCCCGCGACCGGAGGACGAGCTCACGAGGCGACGGGAGTTCATAGCGCTCCTCGGTTGTGTGACGAGCGTCTCGTTGGGCTGCCCGCTGGCAGCGCGTGCGCAACAGAACTTTCAAATAGGGCTGCTGGTCACCGGCAGCAGCCTGATGCCTTTGATCAATAACTTCGTCAAATTCCTCGGCCAATTCGGCTATGTGGAAGGCAAGAACCTTGTTATCGAGCGCAGGGTTGCGGAAGGCAATCCCCAACAGCTGCAAGATTTTGCGGCCGACCTGGCCTCGCGCCAGGTCGATGTCATCGTGACCTTCGGGACGCCCGCGGGATTTGCTGCCAAGCGAGCGACCACCACGATACCCATCGTCCTTGCCGCCAATAGCGACCCCGTTGGCGTTGGTCTGGTCGCAAGCCTTGACCGGCCTGGAGGAAATTTAACCGGCACCTCACTGATGGCTCCGGAACTGAGTGCCAAGCGGCTCGAAATCCTTCGTACCCTGAATCCCAAAATTGCGCGCATCGCAATTCTTTGGGATTCATCAAATCCCGGCATGGCGCAACGTGTCCATGAAACCCAGATCGCCGCCGATCAGTTACAGGTGCCGCTGCACACCGTGGGACCACGCAATCCCGATGAGTTGGAAGCGGCGTTTGCCGAGCTTTTGAATTCGCGGCCAGACGCACTCCTGGTGACGACGGAAGCATTTACGCGCCAGCATTTCGTTCAGATCATCGATTTTGTCAGCGTCAACAAGATCGCCTCCATGTTCGAGGATAGTTCATTCGTCGAGGCCGGCGGTCTGATGTCTTACGGGCCGAACTATTCCGAAATGTCTCGCTTGGCGGCGTCGCTTGCCGACAAGATTTTGCGAGGCGCCAAACCGGCCAACTTGCCTGTTGAGCAGCCGACAACTTTCGAACTGGTCATCAACGTCAAATCGGCAAAGGCGATCGGTCTTGACGTCTCGGCGTTGCTGCTCGTACGCGCGGACAAAGTGATAGAATAAGCAATCCCAACTCCGGTTTTGACCCTTAGCGGACATGGGTGCCTTCCAAATTCGTGTCCGCTTTGTATAGCAGCCGCACGGCTCGGTGGTCGGCGCGGCAGCTTATGACCACCGAAGCCCCGCACGCCGCGAACCATCTTGCGAACGGGCGGACAAAAGGTGAATATGCTGGCACTCGCCGCCAAACAAAAATCGTCGGCGGCCCAGGGAGGAATCGTGGTTTTTGCCCGCGCGCTTGCGGCGGCGCTTTTCGCCGCATGTCTTCTGGCAGCCGGCGCCGCTTGCGCGCAGACTTATCCCAATCACCCCATCACGTTACTGGTGCCGTTCGCGCCCGGCGGAGCGACCGACGCGATCGCGCGCATCATCCAAAATCCCATGGAGCAATCGCTGGGCCAGCCAATCGTGGTTGAGAACATCGGCGGCGCCGGCGGCATGATTGCCGCCGCCAAAGCCGCCCGCGCCGACCCCGACGGCTATACGTTGCTGATACATCAGGTCGCGCTGGCGGCGGGCATGTCGATGTATTCAAATCTCACATTCGATGCCGAAAAGGATTTCGTCACCATCGGCCTCATCAACACCGCCGCTTCGATGCTTGCGGGACGACCGACGCTGCCGCCGAACAACTTCAAAGAGCTTTTGAGCTGGATGAAAGAACCCGGACGGGACATTCAAATCGGGCATCCCGGCGTCGGCTCATACGGTCATTTGGCCGGCGTGCTGATCGCCCAGGAGCTTGGCGTGAAAGCCACGCAGGTGCCGTATCGTGGCGCGGGCCCGGCGCTGGTCGATCTTTTGGCGGGCCAGGTGGATCTGGAATCGCAATCGGCGGTGGTCTCCGGGCCCATGGTCAAGGCCGGCAAGCTCAAAGCCTATGCCGTCATCGGCAGGAAGCAATTCGCCGGCCTGCCGGACCTGCCGACCATGGGCGAGTTCGGTTACGACAAGCTCAACATCGATTTCTGGCACATGCTGCTCGCGCCCGCCGGCACGCCGCGTCCGATCGTCGATAAGCTCAATACCGCGCTGCGCGCAGCGCTCGCCGACGCCAAGGTGCAAAAGACCTTCGCCGATGGCGGCATGGATGAATTCGCGGCCAACGAGGAAACGCCCGAGGCGGCGAGCGCGTTGCTGGCGCGGGAGATCAAGCTCTGGGGCGACGTGATCCACGCCAACCACATCGCGGCGCAGTAGCGGGCGTTTGCGCCGCTCAAGCGGCCGGCACTGTTGCGCCGGCGACCGGCGCCTTCTCGTTCGTGCCGGATTCCGGCAGGAGCGCGGCGGCCTTCAGTCCGGCCTGAACCTTCGGCACCGTGGTTTTCACGTCGGTGATCGGCAGGCCGTGGGTCGGCGCGATGGTCTTGACGCCGAGCCGCTCGATCAAATGGTCGAGCCGGTCGCAATACACATCCATGTCGGCGAACTTGGTCCAGAACAAAGCCAGGTCCGCGAATGTCGACGAGACGTCCGGCAGATCGAGTGAAACCGCTTCTTCGGCGACCAGGCCGCAATGGCCGTCCTCATGATAGTGGCTGTAAGCGAAGCCGTCGCCGGGGAACAGCACGCGCTCGCCGGTGTCGAAGCCCCACCACGTGGTGCGCAGGTCGCGGATCACCGGCTCGACCGCCATCAGGGTCCGGCCGCCGAGGTCGATCTCGTCGCCTTCCTTCATCCACCGCATGCGGTGTTCGTATTGCGGGAAGGCGAGGTGGTAGTCGCTAACGTCGCCGCACAGCAGCACGTCGGGAAATGTCTTGAGGATGCGGCCAAGACCGCCGCAATGCGGCGTCTCCTGGTGGGTGACGAACAGATATTTCAGCGGCGCGACGCCGCGGGCGAACAGCTCGTTCAGGTGCCGCTCGACGACCGGGAAGTCCTTGGGATGGCCGGTTTCGACCAGGATCGACGCGTCGTTGCCGGCGACCAGAAAGGCGGCATTGTAGCCGTGATAGATCTTGCCCTTGTGGCGCTGCTCCAGGCAGTCGCCGATCCAGAATACGCCGGGCGCGATTTCGCGGGGCATTCGGTTGGCCGCAATCTTGTCGAGCATGATCTCAGCGTTCCTCGTCGCGCGTGACGTAGCGTGACACCGCCACGCTCTTGTCGCAGCTCTTCAAAAATTCATCGAGCATCCGGTAGTGTCGCTCAACCACGCTGCGGCCGCGCAGAATGCAGCCGTAGCCGGGGGCGATGGTTTCGATGTCGTATTTGTCGAATATGTTGCCGATACCGCGCCGCATCGAGTTGGTCGGCACGCCTTCCAGCCACCAATAGCGCGTGTTCAGCATGAACGAGCGAACATCGCGCAGCGACGTGGAATCGGCGTCGGTCGAATCCTCGTCGGTCACTTGCACCAGCCACGGCCCGGTCGCGGTATCGCGCCAGACATGCGTGAACATGTCGGATGAGAATAATGTGCGGGTGGTGCGATCATAGAGCCAGCGCGTGGCGATCAGCCGGATCGGCGCCTGCATCACGTCGATCGCCCGGCCGGTTTTGCCGAGCTCGATCGTGTCGGCCCGGGTCACCGCGGTGACCTTCATCGATTTGAGGATGTCGCGGCCTTCCGCCTTGGCGCCGAAATCGAACCACAGCGCGGCGTCGACATTGCTGGTATAGCAGGTCTCGACGTTGAAATGTCCGGCGAAGCTCTCGACATTGTTGATCGACATGAATTCGTTGAGCCGCAGCGGGAACATCGACAATGGCAGTCCCGGCGCGATCAGCGCTTCGATCTGGCCGCGGATCACCGGCTCATCCTTACCGAAGCCGGTATCGATCAGCATCGCGGCATCGTTCTGCGTCAGCAAGTAGCTGTTGACGACGGAGAAACCGCGGGCGCTCGCCGGATAGCAGCTGACCCGGCCGTCAAGCGCAAACGGATTTTGCAGCGCGTAGAGCTGATCGTCGGCAAGGGACGCGATGCCGCCGGCAAAACCTTGCGGCGCGCTGACTTCCTGAAGCATTTCCTAGCCGTTTCCTATTGGCGTTTCTTTGAGCATTCTTGCGGCGCATATCGGGGTCGACAATAGCGAAAGCTTATCGGGCTTCACCGGCGAAGGGAACAGGCCTCGCGCGCGCCCGCGCGCGCGCGAAAAAGCCCGGCATGAAACGTGAAACGACCTCAGCGTGAAACGGCAATGGCGGCGGGTTTGCGGCTCTCAATCGATCGAGATGTGTGTCGCCGCTATGATGTCGGCCCAGTGCCGCTGTGCCCCGGTGAGGTAAGCCGCGAGTTCCTCCGGCGATGACGGCCGCGCCTCGCCGCCCATTTTCGATAATGACTGCTGAACCTCCGCCGAGGCGAGCGCGACAACCACGGCCTCGCTCAGCCGCCGTCTGATGTCGATTGGCGTATTGGGCGGAGCGACAATTCCGTTGATCGACGTGGTGACGAACTGGTCGAAACCGCTCTCGACCATGGTCGGAATTTCCGGTGCCAGCTTGCTGCGGCTCGCGCTTGAAATTGCCAGCCCCCGCAGGCGGCCTTCCTGGATATACGGCAACATCTGCGTCGCGACCGAGAACATGATCTGGACCTGTCCGGCGAGGAGACCGAGCAGCGCATTACCGCCGCCGCTATAAGGAACGTGATTGATGTCGATCTTGGCACTTGCCTTCAGCAGTTCGCCTTCAATGTGCGGCAGCGTTCCATTCCCGGCCGAGGCATAGTTCAACTCACCGGGCCGGTGCTTCGCCAGGTCAACTAATTCGGCCACGGATTTGGCGGCGACTGACGGATGCACGGCGAGAACCTCGCTGGTGTCGGCGACACGAGCGATCGGCGCAAATGATCCGGCATCGTAGCCGGCATTCTTGTAGACCCCAGGCGCGATGAGAAGCGTGCTCGTGCTTCCCATCAGCATCGTGTAACCGTCCGGCTCCGCGGCGAGGACCGTTTTGGCTCCGATGGTGCCGCCGGCCCCGGGACGGTTCTCCACCACCACGGGCTGGCCGAGAACACCCGCCATCTTATCCGACAGCAGCCGCGCCATCACATCAGGCGGCGATCCGGCAGGCGACGCTACGATCAGCTTGATCGGCCGGTCCGGGAACGCTTGCGCGCCATGAAGCAACAGCAGATGCGCGCCGAGCGCGACCAGGACCGTGACTATTTTCAGTTTCAAAGTGTCCTCCCGAAGGCGGTGTCCGGATGATCAAGAACTGGCGCCGGTGAACCGCACTTGCATTCTATGACGAGTTTCTCCTGCTTCAAAATCTCCGTCACGCATTTTGGCTGGGAGAGTTTGATGATCATCGCCCCGCCGGCAATCTCTGCTTGTAATTTTGCCACGGCCGGTCGGCGTCGAAATTCTCCGCGGCATTGGTCGCCAATTCCGCGTCATCAAGCGCGGTGATATTCGGGCTGAGCGCCAATGCCGCGCTCTGTGCCAGCGCGTCGATATGGGTGTAGAGGGTGCGAACCGTGGCCTCGCGCACGGAATGTCCCACCACCGCTTCGCCGTGGCCGCGCATCAAAACGACCGGATAGGCGCCGAGCTTTTTCGCCAGCGCGTCGCCCAAATCCGCGTTAAGCACCAGGATGCCGCGCTTCTTCTCTGAGGCGTTGGCCTCGCGAACCTCGAACAGCGGCGTTTCCGGCGGCAGGAAACCGGCCTGTGCCACTACCGGTTTCAGCGGAATTCGGGTGAGTCCGAACGGAATGACCGCCAAGTCGTGGGTGTGGATCACCGACTGCACGTCGCTCCGCGCCTTGTAGATTTCGCAATGGATGTAGCGCTCGCCATTGAGCCGCGGCGCGTCGGAAGCGACCGGTTTGCAGTCGAGCCCGACTTCGACGATGTCGGCACGAGACACCAGCGCCGGCGGCATGGCGCGCGGCATGAAAAAATGGTCGGGATTTTTTGCCGAGCGTGCGCTGATGTGGCCGAAACTGTCGAGGATGCCTTCGTTGGTCAGGATATGGCTCGCGGTGATCACATCTTGAATTCGAGCCTCGTCCGGGTCGTCCGCTTGATTGCTCTGCGCATAACAAGGGACGGCAAACATTATGGCCGCGATGAAAAGCGTGGTGCAGGCCACGGACGCGTTTTGCATGGTTGGACTCCCTGACGTGTCAGCTCGGATCGGGACGGCCGGCACGGGCTGAATACTCAATTTGGAAGTGGGGGAGACGCGCGGAAAAATCGCGAACTCGTCCGTACATCGAGGCTGACTATGCCGGCGCAACCGAGCCGGCATCGGCGTAGATGGCCGGAACGATCGGGTGTTTGTCCCAGTCGCTGACCGGATCATATCCCCAGACCCATTCGGCAGCGCCGTGAACGCTGCCTTTGCCGGAATTGATCAGATCCTTTTGTTCGGCGCTGTCGCGCATGTGCTTGAAGCGGGCATTGGCCAGCGACAGACGCTGCACCGCGTGGACCCGCGGAATACGGGTACGGCGGAAATTCGCGAATGCTTCGACTGGATCGCTACAGGCGCCGAGCCAACGGCCGAGAATATACGCGTCCTCGAAGGCTTGGCAGGCGCCCTGACCGGCATTGGGCACCATGGCATGCGCCGCATCGCCGACCAGTTGGACACGGCCGCGGCCCCAATTCTCCGTCAGCGGCCGCGTGAACAGACCCCATTTCGAACATTGCGTGACGATACTCAGGAGCTTTTTGAGCCGCGGCTCCGGGTTCGGAAAGCTCAAGCGCATTTCGTCCGGGTCACCGCGGGTCGACCAGCCTTCCTCGACCCATTTGTCGGTATCCTCTTGCGTGACGATGTTCACCAGCTTCTCGCCGCGGATGTAATAGGCCAGAAGATGACAGCGCGGGCCGACCCATTGGACATGTCCGGTCGGCTCGAGCACGTCGCGCGGAACGTCGCTGCCGTTGAGCAGCGCGCGCCAGACCATTTGCCCGGTATAAGTGGGATTATCCTGCCCATAGAGCACATGGCGGATGACCGAGCGCACGCCGTCGGCGCCGATCACGTACTCGGCTTCGACCTTGGCGCCGTTGGCGAAGGCGAGCACGACGCCTTCGCTTTGCTCCTCGAGCCCGACGAGGCGATGGTCCAGATGGATCCGGCGGTGATCCAATCCGCTCGCCAAAGCACCCAGCAAGTCGGCGCGGTGAAATGTATAGTAAGGCGCGCTGTAGCGAGCGGCGGCTTTTCGCCGGTCGTTGAATTCAAGAAACTCGCCGGTTTGCATGTTCCGCGTGTAGATGCCCGGCGAGGAATTGGCCACGGCGGCGATCTTTTCGCCCAGCCCGATGGCAATCAGCGCCCGTGTCGCATTCGGGGCAACATTTACCGCCGCGCCGATTTCGCCCAAGGCGGGCGCTGCTTCAAAGACTTCTGCCTCGATCCCGAACTGGGCCAGCGCATGCGCCGCGGCCAATCCCGCGAGCCCACCGCCGGCAATCGCCACACGTGCCGCCATGCCTGCCATCCTCTGCCTCCCCACAAAACGGTGCGCACGGATATGTCGGACAGAAATCATGCGCTACCGCGAAGGTAATCCGCAAATAGCAAATTCTCAAACTTGCGTCGATTGCGGGTGCCCGGCGTGTTGAGGCGCGTCGAGAGCGCTCCGCGGACATGTTCGGCGGCGATTGTCGCGGCGGCATTCGGGGGTAAAGCGGACATCAGAGCTTCAGCGCGCCGCGGCAGCTTGTGACCCGTTGCGGACGTTTCGTATTACCGACAGAATAGCCTCCTAAATGCTGCCCAAGAATGGGAAGGCGCAGTGAACCAGAAGCAGCACAAGCGCCTTTTCGCGACCTGCCAATGCGGCGAGGTGAAGTTCGAGGCGGAAGGGCCGCCGATCCTTTCCGTCTCCTGCTATTGCGCTAGTTGCCAAGAAGCGGGGCGTCAATTCGAGCAGGTGGCTTCTGCTCCGCCCGTGCTTGATCCCGATAGTGGAACGGGCCTTATCCTATATCGAAAGGATCGAGTGCAATTCGTTATAGGGCAGGAGTATCTTGAAGAGCGTCGGCTCAAGCCTGCTTCCCCGACCCGACGAGTCGTTGCCACGTGCTGCAATTCGGCAATGTTCCTCGATTTCACCAAAGGGCACTGGCTATCGATATACCGGAACCGTTTTCCCAAAGCTGTGCCGTCACTTGATATGCGGGTCATGACAAAAGAGCGACGCGTCGGCGCCCGGCTTGCCGATGACGCGCCGAATTATAGTGGTCGCTCCGGCAAGTTCATGTTGAAACTGATCGCCGCCTGGATTGCGATGGGTCTCCGCAGGCCTGAAATCAGCTTGGGTAAGACAAACCTCAGGGCGCAATAAGCCGGGGCGGCGATTACGCCATAGTTCTTCGACCGTTCCGCCCTCAGCGGACATTCCGCGATGTCCGAGTCATGTCCCAAGCGCAGAGGCGAATGACTTTGTCGTCGAACTCTCGCTAACGAGAAAATGGTGAACCGAGTAGGCCGTCATAAGTGCGGAGTAACCCCCTGGCAGATGTGATTGTTGCCACGCGTCGCCAAACGCCGCCTTGACCGCGTCGAGGTCAAGCCAGATGGACTAGAACACAAGTTCGGGCGCCGACGCGTCTATTGGCTCGAGAATTCGATATTTAAGGCACCCCATCTTGCTGTTGACCAGAGCCGCAGACGAGGAGTGAAATCTTTGCAGCAGTTCATCCCGGCATCCAGGCGCGGCAGTTGCCCGAAAGACCCGCGCAATTGGTCGAGAGCTGTTACGGGCCGTCATGACACTCCTCCTGGATGCCGGTGTGCCGCAATGTCCGCTTTAACCCATAAGCGACATTGTTACTCGATAGACACATCTCGACCGCCATCATAAACTTAGCTGGAGATGGCATTGGATTGGAACTGCATTGACGAAAATCAATGCGCAATAGCGGAAAAATTATTGCGATAGCAACGTTACCGTGGAGGCTGTCATGCTCGATTGGCTCACTTGGCCCGCTGACTTGCTCCTGAATGCTGGCGCTGATGTTGCGAGTTGGTTTGTCAGCAGAGATGCGTCCAGTTTTGTGGTCCTTCAAATGATGGTCGCAACGCTGGTATTGGCGGCTGTCGTGGCCGCGTTGGTATATTGGCGATCGCTGGTTGAATATTGGCAATCGCGTTGGCGACCCCGCGAATGAGGCCCGCAAGAGAATCGTGCTTTTGCCGCAGTCGCTTTTTTATTATTCTCTATGGGCGTGTGGCGTGCCAAGGGAGGAGCGCCAATCATGGACGTCAGGATCGTGGCAATCCTCGTTGGGGTTGCGATCACGTTCGCCATTCAAAATGGGCTGGACGCGCGATGGTATGTCTCCGTTCCTGCGGGAATTGTCGGCTACGTCGTCGTCCGCTTTATCGGATGGGCGCTCAACGCGCATAAGCGCCAGAGCCATGCGAAGCAGCGAGACCCATTCGTGAAATAACGGGACGCGGGGCCGCCGCGCCAGCCGGCGTGAGCCGTGGCAGCTTTCGGGGGCAAAGCAGACATTCCAATTTGGCCTCGCCGCGGCGGCTAGTTGGCAGCACGGTCGCTCGCGTGACCAAGGCGCACTCGTTTCACCGAGCTAGTCTCGCTCGCGCCGGCTGTTTTCTCCGCGCGAATCGATGCCGTCTCAAATACGCGCCGCGGTGTCGCAACAATTCGCCGCCGATCGCGAAGATTCTTTAAGCGACTGTTTGTTCCACGTACTCACGCTTATTTTCTCGGACAAGCCTTGGCTTGACCAAAGAAAATCCGGGAACTGCGGGAATGCAGAGACGTTATTCTATGGAAGCTCAACAGTGGCCCATCCGTAGAAGAGATAATGGTCATGCCTGTACTTCTGTGAGTTACATTCTGGTCCACGATGATGGGCGCCGCGGCTTGCTTTGGGGACGTATCTCGTCCGATACCGGCCAAGCCTCCAAAGCATTCCGATTAGCCGACTTCGCAGCCAATGTGTCTTCGAGACGGCACCTAAGATTGCGGCGGGCTTGAGTCAGGAACAACTGGTTACCCGGAGTCATCGGTCGACCAAACGGAGCAGGGAACATGTTAAACCTCGTCGTTACATTGCTGATCATCGCTTTAATTGCTGGGTTGCTTGGATTCGGTGGAATTGCTGGTACCGCGGTAGGCATCGCGAAAATTGTTTGTGTTGTCGCTTTGGTTCTATTCCTGGTTTCGCTCCTGGCGGGCGGAATGCGAGGCAGTTTTTCACGGCGCCTATAGGTGAAGATCATCGTTACTTGATGTAAAAAGGAAGACTCCCATGAAATACATTGTATGCGTCACCGGGTTGGCTGTGGCTTTGTCGCTCAATATCTTTCCAGCCGACGCCAAGGGTTGCATCAAAGGGGCGGTTGTGGGCGGCGTTGCCGGACATCTCGCTGGACATCATGGCCTGGCAGGGGCTGCCGTTGGTTGCGCAGTAGGCCACCACGAAGCGAACAAGGACGAGAAATCCAATCAGAACGTCGAGTCGAGCCACCTGCAATAACCAGGTCGGTGTATTTAAGCACATGCGACGACCGCTTTCAGCTACCGACCACTCTGCGTTCGGTCCGATTGGCAGGCGGCCGAAGCGAGAGGCGGGATTTTGCCTGAAAAAAACTTGATCTGAATTTGGATAGACCGCCGCGAGGCGGTCTTTCTGTATGCGCGCGCGTAGCGCTGCATAAGTTGGCAATCAGTTTTGCCACCCCAAACAGCGACTGTCGTGGCAGCTTTCGGGGCAGAGCGGACAATCCAGTTTGGCCCTGCTGCGGTAGCTAATGACCCAAACCGTTAATGGCGACATTCGTCAGACCCGTTGAAAATACCTCAGGGACGTCGCCGCAATAGAATATATAGTCCTGTCTCACCTGTTGATCGGGGGCGACGATGAAACAGGCTAAGGCCGCAAAAGCGCGTCTCCGCAAGGCTATCGCGCCGAAGCGCGGCGGGGCGCCAAAGGTCAAGCAAGGCATCAAACGAACGGGGGCGCGGAGCGTCTCCGCTGCCAATCTCAAGAAACAACTCGTTCGTTGCACCCGCGAACTGCGCGAAGCATTGGAGCAGCAGGCAACGACTTCAGAGATCCTTAAGGTCGTCAGCCGCTCGACCTTCGACCTCCAGCCGGTGCTTGAAAGCATGTTGGAAAAAGCGGTGCGGCTCTGCAGCGCCGAGAGAGGTTTTATCTACAGACAGGACGGCGACGTTTATCGCGTTGCGGCCAGCTACGGCCATTCGGCTGAATTTCTCGAAAATGTCTCGAAACGAAACCCGATCCATCGGGATCGGAGTTCGGCGGCGGGGCGAGTCGTTTTGGAGCGCCGCGTCGTGCACATTCACGATATCCTCGCCGACCCTGAATATCGCTGGGGAGCGGATCACCGCGGTGAAGAGGGGATGCATCGAACCATCCTCGCGGTGCCGATGTTCAGGGAAGACGCAATTATTGGCGTGATCGTAATTCGGCGGGTTCAAGTCCAGCCATTCACTGACAGGCAGATCGAGTTAGTACAAAATTTCGCAAACCAAGCGGTTATCGCCATCGAGAACACGCGGCTGCTCGGCGAATTGCGCGAATCGCTCCAGCAGCAGACGGCCACCGCCGACGTGCTCAAGGTCATCAGCCGGTCGACGTTCGATCTGCAGAATGTGCTCGACACGCTCGTCGAATCGGCCGCCCGGCTATGCGGTGCGGAGATGACCAACATTTGGCAGTCAGCGCATGGCGGCTATCGTCTGACCGCCAGTTATGGCGTGGAATCCCGGCACAAAGAATATTTGGAAAATAAGGCCTATCTGGAGAGCGTGTTCATCGAGCCGGGTCGCGGAACTATTGTCGGCCGAGCCCTACTCGAAGGAAAAGCCGTTCATGTGCACGACGTTCGGGCTGATCCAGAGTACAATTTGAGCGGCGTCCTTCGACTTGGCGGTTATCGCACCGCGCTCGGCGTTCCGCTTCTGCGCGAAGGAATTCCTATCGGCGTTCTCTTTTTGACGCGAACCCGAGTCGAGCCATTTGATCAAATGCAGCTCGAACTGGTGGCTACCTTCGCCGACCAGGCGGTGATTGCCATCGAGAACGTGCGGCTGTTCGAGGCAGAGCAGCAACGCGCACGCGAACTCAGCGACGCCCTGGAGCGGCAGACCGCCACCGCCGACGTGCTCAAGGTCATCAGTTCATCACCGGGCGAGCTGGGGCCCGTGTTCAATGCGATGCTGGAGAACGCGACTCGCATCTGTGAAGCTAAATTCGGTCATTTATTCCTTAAGGAAGGAGATGATTTTTGCACGGTTGCGCTGCAAAGCGCTGCGCCCACTCATCCCGATTGGCTTAAGCCCGGATTGAAGCTTGTGCCCCTCGACAACCCTCACGGTCCGCTCGCCGAGCTTAATCGAACGAAAAAGATCATTCACATTGCCGACCTCGCTGCGGAGCGGTCCTATCTAGAACGCAATGCCCGCATGGTCGCCCTCGTCGAATCCAGTGGCGCCCGGACGTTTTTGGGCGTGCCAATGCTCAAGGAGGACGAGCTAATCGGCGCCATCGGCATCTACCGCCAGGAGGTGAACCCCTTCACTGATAAGCACATCGAACTCGTGCAGCACTTTGCGGCTCAGGCAGTGATCGCCATCGAGAACGTGCGGTTGTTCGAGGCTGAGCAGCAACGTACGAAAGAACTTAGCGACTCCCTGGAGCAACAGACGGCGACATCCGATGTGTTGCGCGTCATCAGCAGTTCGCCCGGCGAGCTGGAGCCGGTATTTGAGGCCCTGCTGGCTAACGCCACGAGGCTATGCGAGGCCAATTACGGCATCATGTGGCTCTGCGAAGGCGAAGATCTCCGCACCGCCGCGTTTCACGGTCCGTTGCCAGCAGCTTTTGTGGACCAGTTCAAGTGCGGAACTTTGTTCCGTCTTGGCCCCGAACTCCCTGCGGTACGTGCCGCAAAAACTCGGCAGCCGGTCCAAATAGCCGACCTCGGCGCGAGTCAGGCGTACCTCGACGGCGAGCCTTTGGCAGTTGCCGGCGTCGAAGTGGCGGCCATGCGCACATTGATCGCGGTGCCGATGCTTAAGGAAAATGAGCCGGTCGGGGTCTTCGTTATTTACCGCAAAGAAGTGCGTGCGTTTACCGACAAGCAAGTTGAACTGCTCTCAAATTTCGCCGCCCAGGCCGTCATTGCCATTGAAAACGCGCGGCTGCTCAACGAATTGCGGCAATCGCTGGAGCAGCAAACGTCAATGGCGGAAGTTTTGCGCGTGATCAGCTCGTCGCCTGGCGAGTTAGAACCGGTATTTCGAGCCGTGCTGGTGAATGCGACGCGCCTATGCGCGGCTGCGTTCGGAGACTTGCTATTGTACCAAGGCGATGCGTTCCAGCGGGTTGCATTGCATAACGCGCCGGCGGCAATGGTTGATGCTCAGCAACGCGATCCCGTTATACCTCGTCAATTTGCGCCAATCCTTGATCGCCTCGCCCGTGCAAAACAGCTCGTCCATATCGTCGACGTCACCGTGGAATATCCGAACGAGCCGATCATCGCGCGCGGAGGTGCGCGAACTTTTTTAGTTGTGCCGATGCTAAAGGATGGTGAATTGATCGGGGCTATCGGCGTCTACCGTCAGGAGGTGCGACCGTTCACCGAAAATCAGATCGAACTAGTGCAGAATTTCGCCGCCCAAGCGGTTATCGCCATCGAGAACACGCGGCTGCTTAGCGAATTACGTAAATCGCTGCAGCAGCAGACCGCTACAGCGGACGTGCTCAAAGTTATCAGCCGCTCAACATTCGATTTGCCGGCTGTTCTCAATAGCCTCGTTGAATCGGCGGCGAACTCTGTGGAGCTGATAAAGCGCAAATCCTGCGCCCTAGCACAGGCGCGCATAGTTTCTATCCCGCGGCGAGCTATGGCCATACTCCGGAATACAATCAGTACCTCGAAACACTGACGTTTGCGCCGGGTCGTGAGGGCGTGGTCGGACGAGTTCTGCTGGAGCGCAAGCCGGTCCAGATCGCCGATGTTCTCGCCGATCCGGACTATCGCCTGCAGGAGACCCAGCGATTAGGCGGGTTTCGCACCCACCTCGGTGTGCCGCTGCTTCGCGAGGGCAATCCGATCGGCATACTTGTGGTAAGCCAAGTCACCGTTCAGCCGTTTCACGACAGTCACATTGAGCTGTTGGTTACCTTCGCCGATCAGGCGGTGATTGCCATCGAAAACGTGCGATTGTTTGACGCCGAACAGCAGCATAATCGCGATCTGTCCGAATCGCTGGAGCGGCAGACGGCTACCTCGGAGGTGCTGCAAGTCATCAGCGCGTCCTCAGGCGCATTGGAACCGGTATTCCAGTCGGTGCTGGAAAATGCGACCCGCATCTGCGATGCAAAGTTTGCCACGCTTTGGCTGCGAGAAGGCGATGGAATGCGAGCGGCCGCCCTCCATCGTGCTTCACCAGCATGGGCCGCCAAGTTTGGATCGTTGTATTTCCCCGGCCCTGATGCACCATTGAAGAGAGTGCTCGACACTCATGAGACTGTTCACGTGCCTGATTTGCGTTCCACGCCGGCCTACGCTGGAGGTGATCCGGTCGTCGTCGATACAGCGGATCTGGCCGGCGTTCGTACGCTCCTTGCGGTCCCGATGTTGCGGGATAACAAACTGATCGGAGTTATCGGGCTCTATCGCGTGGAGATTCGTCCGTTTGTCGATAAGCAGATCGAGCTGGTGCAAAACTTCGCGGCGCAGGCGGTGATTGCCATCGAGAGCACGCGGCTGCTCAATGAATTGCGCCAGCGCACTGACGACCTGTCGAAATCGCTGGATGATTTACGCGCGGCACAAGATCGTCTCGTGCAGACGGAAAAGCTTGCCTCGCTCGGTCAATTGACCGCCGGCATCGCGCACGAGATCAAGAACCCGCTCAATTTCGTCAATAATTTCTCGGCCGTCTCGGTCGAACTGATTGATGAGTTGCGGGAGGCGCTTGCCGGCGCGCAGCTCGACGCCAAGCTGCGCGAAGAGATCGGTGAGATTGCGGATATGCTGCAAGGGAATCTCGTCAAGGTCGTGCAACACGGCCAGCGCGCCAACTCGATCGTCAAGAACATGCTGCTGCATTCCCGGCAGGGCTCCGGCGAGCATCGGGCGGTCGATATCAATGCTCTCGTCGAGGAGAGCCTTAATCTCGCCTATCACGGCGCCCGGGCCGAGAAACAGGGTTTCGATATTAGCCTGGAGCGGTCCTTTGATCCGGCCGCCGGCGAGGCCGATCTGTTCCCGCAGGACATTACACGCGTACTGCTCAATCTGATCTCGAACGGCTTCTACGCCGCCACCAAACGAAAGGCCGAGGCGAATGGACCGGACTACGTGCCCACCGTTACTGCCGCGACCCGAAATCTCGGCGAAAGCGTCGAAATCGGGATCCGCGACAACGGCAGCGGCATACCCCGCGACGTGAAGGAGAAAATGTTCAACCCGTTCTTCACAACGAAGCCTGCGGGTGAGGGGACTGGGCTAGGCCTTTCCATCAGTCACGACATCATCGTCAAGCAACATTGCGGCTCTATAGAGGTCGACACCCAGTCCGGCGAATTCACGGAAATCAAGATTATTCTTCCTCGCACGGCGGCCGCGCTCGGCAAGCCATGAGGAGGAATGTGACCCTCCCTCCATTATGTCCGCTTCTGACCCTTAGCTGCCGCGCCGGTCGGCGGCTGCGGCGTCTGCTTTCGGGGGTAAAGCGCACATCCCAAATTAACCGCGCTGCGTCCGCTTATGACCCAAAGCGGACATCGCCTTACCTGAGGAAGCCGACATAAATTATTCACCAGCATCTGGTTAAGCCCCAGCGTCCTCCAACGCTGGGGCTTTTTTGTACGATCTGCTTATTTTTTGGTCTTGAGAATCGCAGACGCGAACAGCGATGTTATTGGACCGGGAATGCTGTCTCCCTTTTTGGAGGAGAGCAATGCATGGCCGGTCAATCACTTCGAGCCGCCACTTCCTCTGTGTGCACCTGCTGCGGCGAACCGCTCGCGATGGCTGCACAAGGTATGAAGGCTTGGCGAGTAGGCGATCACTTCGTTTGCAACGAGTTTTGCGCGGACGGGATTTCACTGTCAGTACCAGCACCGATCTGGGAGCAGTGGTACCCATCGGGCTTGCGCAAAGCTTCATAGTCTTTGCCTTTGCCGTCGTGGTTATGTCCCTCGCTTAGTTCAGCGACATCCATTCCCTACAGTGGGGTCGCGCGCGTCGCCGCCGTTTATCCTGATGTTCGCTTTAGGGGGCAAAACGGACTTGGGCCGAACGAAGCGCGATGTCTGCTAATGACCCTAAACGGACAAATGATTTCATATTTTGCTGTGATGCCCAACGCGGCTACCGTTTGACGATGTGATAGCGCCTCAGTTCCAGTCGGAAAAAAGGGGCTCATGAGGCGGCGAGTTCATCGCAGGGCTTGGCAGCGCCCCCCGGGGCTGAGAACTCTCAAATCTCACCGTGATGAGACAGTCACATTCGGCAACTAGGGTACGCCTTGCGACGTTTTCCTTAGACCGACTGAGCCCCCGGCATTCCCCCGCGGCTTTTTTCATGCCCCACATTCCGGAATCTTGTGTTCAAGGTCACATAGATCGGCGGCCAAGGGCGTAGGGTAGCTTTTCCGGAGACGGAGGTCGCCATGAACAAGATAGTGCTGAAGTTCCCGACGAGTTTCGGTGAAGCTGTGAGGCAGGTCTTTGTTGGCGGTTGCGATGTCGCTTCTGCCGACCTGCGGGACCTGAGCGATCGCGGCCTGGCGGATATCGGTGTTACTCGACAGCACACAGATTTCGAGGCCGCCAAGCCGTTCTGGATTGCCTAGTTTCGGACACCAGCGCCCCCAATCTACTTCATCACTCCCAGTCCGCTTGCAAAATGCTAAGCTGCAGGAACCGGACAGGGCGTGGTCCTAAGCGGGGCACATGCAGCGGCGCGAGTTCATAACGCTTCTCGGCGGTACGGTGGCGACATGGCCCCTTGTGGCCCGCGCACAGCGGGCCGACCGCGTGCAGCAGATCGGCGTGTTGATTCCCTTCGAGAATGAAAACGATCCTCAAGTGCGGGATCTCTGGCCAGCATTCAAGCACCGGCTCGGTGAACTTGGCTGGATTGAGGGCCGTAACATTCAGTTCGATGTGCATTTCACGACTCAAAACATCGACCGAATTCGTGCCGGTGCCGCTGAGATTGTCGCAAGTGCGCCTGCATTGATCTATGTTTGGTCCAATCCGGGTCTGGCGGCGCTGAAACAAGCAACACAGACCATCCCCATCGTCTTTGTCCTCGTCTCTGATCCTGTGGGTAGCGGCCTAGTAGCAAACCTGGCGCGCCCAGGCGGCAATGTCACCGGCTTCCAGAACTTTGAAACCGCGATCGGCGGAAAATGGCTCGAACTGCTCAAGGAGATTGCGCCCGGTGTCCGCCGGGTGGCCGTCGTCTACAGCCAGAAGATTGCCGCTAATGTCGCCTTTCTGCAGACGGCCGAGGCTGCTTCGGCGTCCATGGGGGTTACGGTCACTGCGATGGACCTCCAGGATTTGGCAGCCATCGAACCTGCCTTCACTGCATTCGCTCAAGAACCGAACGGCGGTCTCATCGTGACACCGAACCCGCTCAATTCAAGGAACACTGAAGTGCTCTCCGGACTAGCCGCCCGTCTGGGTCTGCCGGCGATCTATCCGTTCCGTCTCGACCCTGTAAAAGGAGGCCTCGTCTCCTACGGATTCGATACGGTGGAGCAGCAGCAGGGTGCCGCCGCTTACGTCGATCGTGTTCTCAAGGGCGAGAAGCCAGCCAACCTGCCGGTGCAGGCGCCGACCAAGTACGAGTTAGTGATCAACCTCAAGACCGCGAAGGCTTTGGGTCTTGATGTGTCGTTGCAAATGCAGCAGCGCGCCGACGAGGTGATCGAATAAGCCGAGCCCAGAAGGCCGTACCAGAATTTCCGCTGTTGGCCCTTAGTGGACGCGACAAACTTCCGCATCGGTGTCCGTTATCGGGGGCAAAGCTGCCGCGCGGCTGAATGCTTGCCGTGTCCGTTAATGGCAAAGCGGACGCGCCCCTCGTCTAGGCGCGCGGCTGCTAATGACCCATTGCGGACTTTGCATCATTGATGGGATGCCTCTTTACAGACTAGGCTAATGAGCAAGATTGCGTCCGCTTGCTTCGCTGAGGCTCGAGCGATTACCGCGCTGGAGAGGTGGAAGGCTGGCCGAAAAGTAGTCATTTATTACGCATGGAGCCGACCCGGAGAGGTCGCAGCGCCACTTGAATTATCGAAAACCGATTTCCGACAATCTTTGAGAGCCGACGAATGCTCTACCCCAGATTGGAGGCGTTGTCGGACCCCGCTCGTTTTGACCAAAGTATCGGCGGCTTCTTGGATCACATCATGAAGCAAAACTTCGTCGCCTTCGTAGAACAAGCCGGCGCACAGACCGGTCATCCGGTGGTCGAGATCGAGCGGGTGGCCGACGATGGCGCGCAGACCGGGCTCGATGCGGCTCTTCTCGATGCAGCCGACACGCTCATCATCATCAGCTTTGACTCGCTTCGCACCCGCCAAGATGCAAGTGCCGCCGAAGTGGAAGCTGTTCGGCGGTTTCTCGCGCACCCGGACCATCTTGTCTTTATCTGTCCCCACCACGATATCGGTGACGTGCCCGATCTGCCGCATGACGAGCGATTGGAACGGCAGATAGCGGACTTCCTCCACCATGGCGATAAGACAATTCCGCCCCAGCAACGCTTTGGCGGATTCGCTCGCTCGCTTTTGGCAGGACTAGGTGTGGGCGTGGAGAACCGCTTCGGGCTGCATCCCGCCGCGGAGACCGACGGATCCCCTGCTGCGATCGAGGCCGAGAGCGAACTCGATCGTCTTCGCCTGCTGCGAGGCGTTGATACCTTCAATCTTCACCCGCACTTGCCGCAATTCGAACGTCTCCAGGGCGCCGTCGCCAATCTGGATGTCCTCGTTCGGCAAAAGATCGATTTGAAAGCTCCACCCCATCCCTACACCCGCAATGGGCGCACGACATTCGATGCCCTGCTCCAATCGCGGCCTGGCATATTTGCCGGAGATCTGTTCGTGGGCGACGCGACCCTTTGGAGCTCGACCGCCGGCGGCGTCGATGGTTTGCGTCAGCTTTGGACCAATGTTGTGGAACGGCCAAAACAACTCTGATCTAATTTGGCGCTCCGCGATATCGGCGCCGCCGAGTGGCGCCCTCTGGCCCTTAACGAACACCAAACCTCAGCCCGGTCCGGCAGCTTTTGACCCATATCGACCGCTCGCCCTGAGGCATCGGTGCGATGCAGCATGGGCAGCGTTCAGCTATCCCGATCTTAGTTTACTCAATCACTTCGTCGGCGCTCGCCCGCACCGTCACCCGCCGCCCAGCCGCTGCGCCATCAGCACGATGGTCTTGCGGTAGACCTCGGAGTGATTCCACTCACGCATCGCCACCTCGAAATTCGGCGTGCCCGCGGTAAACGGCGCGCCGGCCCGCCAGCCATTGGTCTTGAGCAGATTGGCGGTCGAGGCCAGCACATCTGGAACGGAATGGCGCAGATCGACATGGCCGTTGCCGTCGTAGTCGACGCCGTACTTGATGTACGACGAAGGCAGAAACTGTGTCTGGCCGATCTCGCCGGCATAGGCGCCGATGAGATCGCGCAACGGCAGATCGCCGCGCTGGACGATCTGCAGGGCGGCGATAAGCTCGCGCTGGAACAGCTCGGTGCGGCGGCAGTCATGCGCCAGCGTCGCCACCGTGCGGATCACCGGCAGCTTGCCCATGTCGCCGGTGCCGTTGTCGCTTTCCAGCGTCCAGATCGCTACGATCACCGGCGCGGGCACGCCGAATTGCTGCTCGATCCGCCCGAGCAGCGCGGCGTGCACCTGCATCAGTTTCCTGGCGCGGCTGATGCGAGCCGGGATGACCCGGGTGGCGGCGTATTCCTCGAAGCTCTTGGCGTGGAACATGCCGCGCTGGCGGCGGTCGAAGGCGAGGACTGCGAGGTCGGGCGTCAGGCCGGCGAAGGCCTGGTCGATGACCGCGCGCGAGACGCCCTGGCCCTGCGCGTCGCGCGCGATCGCGGCCAGGAAAGCGTTGAAGTCGCCGCCGCATGGCGCGGCGAGCGCGGGGGCGGTGAGGAGCAGCAGGACGAGGGCAAGGACGAGGCGGCAGGACTTCCCCATCCGCGTATCCTAACCCGCAAAGACCCAACCAGTCACGCTGCTGGCCCAAAGCCGACGTGTAAATCTATCAGGATATTTTTGCTGCAGTGCATGAGTCCGCTTCTGGCCCTTAGCGGACATCCCGTACCGGTGATCCAATGTCCGCTTTCGGGAGTAAAGCGGACATCCCAATTTGACCGCGCCGAGTCCGCTTTTGACCCATCTCGGAAGCGGGGTGTGCATCGCAGCGGTCGAGGATGTTTGCCCAATTAGTTATCCGATCACCCCGTCGGCGTGGGCGAGAAACATTTCCGGTCCAATGAGGCCGAGCGCGCTCGGCGCAGCGTTGCCTTAGAATGTCACCATGTCGATTGTGGTCAGTGTGATGTGTGGCGGGATCACCGGCGCGTTGGTGAGCTGCCACACTGCGTATTGCTCAAAGTAGGTGTTGGGCGCCGACAGCCCGTCAGCCGGAACAACGACGTTGAAGCCAATCTGCGCCGCGTGACTCGCCGTATTCATTACCGCACCGACAGCGGAGACGCCGACGGTGATGACCGTCTTGATGCCCTTATCCTTGAGGATCTTCTCGAGGTCGCTGTTCAGGAATTTGTCGAGGAAGGATTGCACGTAGGGCTCTTTGCCGGTCGGGGCGACCTCCGGCATCGTGGCAGACACCGGCAGATTGGGAATGCCGGTATAGACCACGAACACATCGTGTGTGCGCGCAACGTCAAGCAGCTTCTTGACCGCCGGCAGCGAGGCGACGCAGCGCGGCGCATGCCCGCAGATCGGCGCGACGAAATCGAGCATCAGCAGCGCGGTAGTCTTGGGATCGAGCTTCGCTTCCTTGACCGGCGGCGGCTCCGGCGGCGCTTTCACGCTCGACCATTCGTCGAGGATCGAAGCGGCGTGCCCGCTCGACGCACCAAGCCCAACGATGATGGCCAGCCCGAATGCCAATAGGATAACCTTGCGCTGCATGGTTCCCTCTCCCGTTTAGCCCGGACTTTCTTGTCGGCGACAATGCCGGGGCGAATGATGAGGCACATATTCCACTCTTTTCGACGCTTCCCGCAAGGGAAGAAAGATCGATCGAGCCACGTAATCTTTCCCTTTACCCGGTAAGGAGTGTCGGTCGCCGAGCGCATTTATGATTTATCCCCTAAGGCAAGCTGACACCCAAAGAGGCAGTATCGCGTCTTTGAGCAGCTGCGAGGCCAACAACGGCCAGAGCCATCACCACCGCTGGTAAGATCGGGAGTCGCGAGATGTCAGTCGGGCCCCATCCGGCGGGCTGCTTCTTTGTGCATCGCGGGAGGCCGTTCTTGGCCCAAAGCGGACACGCCGACCTTGCTGCGTCGTGTCCGCTATTGGGGGGAAAGCGGACGCGGCGGTGCGCAACAGGCGCGGCAGCTTTTGACCCAAAGCGGACATTCAGCGCCTTATTCAATCACCTCGTCGGCTCGGGAAACAAGTGCCGGTGGGAGCGTGATCCCGAGCGCTTGCGCGGTTTTAAGATTGATGAGGAATTCGAAGCGTGTCGGTAATTCAAGCGGAAGATCGGCAGGCCTGGCGCCATGTAAAATACGGACCACGAGTTCGGCCGCGCGTTCACCGATTTCGCTCTGCTTCGGACCATATGACATCAGACCGCCGTCGCGGACTATTGAACCGTTTTCGAAAATTGTCGGTAGGTGATTAGCGTTGGCAAATTGCACGACGCGTCCGCGATTAAGGACCGTCAAGGCGTCAGATACCATCAGGATCGCGTCGGGCGGCTCTCGTGTCATCTCGAGCAAAAGCGTCGTTGAAGTCGTCGGGCTCGCGAACGCCCAAGGCCTGAACTTTTACCCCGAGGACGCGAGCAGCGTCGTCAGCCGCGTGATATCGAAGCGTCATTCCCAGGTCGCCAGCGTTCCACAACATGGCCACGCGTCGGAGGTTTGGCACGGCGTCTTTAAGTATTTCGAGGCGTTTGGCGCTTAGGTCCGTCGACAACTCAGTCACCCCGGTAAGATCACCTCCGGGCCGTGCCAGTCCGTCGACCAAGCCGGTCGCGACTGGATCACCTGCGCCAGTTACAACTATCGGAACGCCTTTAGCTGATATCTTGGCCGCCATTGCAGCGGGGTACCCCAGCGTAACAATGACATCCATGTTCGCGGCCTTGAGCTCGGTCGCGAGGACGCCCAGCCGTTCGATATGCCCCTCCGCAAAACGTTGTACGAAAACGAGGTTCTGACCTTCCACGATGCCGCTCGCAGCCAGAACAGACAGGAGGGACTTACGACGCTCGTCGGTCGCAGCAACCGCTCCGACGCCGCTCAGGAGCCCCACCCGATAGATCTTGCTCGGCTGCTGCGCTCGCGTTCCGATTGGCCATGCAAGGGCTGCGGCGCTGACCGCGAAAGTGAGTTTGCGTCTTGTGTAGAAAAAAGCCATCGGACTCTTTTGTAGGAGTCACGCGCCAGAGCATTTCAAACGATAACACGCCCCAAAGCCCTGTTTGTCACATATTTCAAGATTGTTGGAATGTGCGCTTCTGGCCCTTGGCGGACACGCCAATCATCCTCGCCAATGTCCGCTTTTGAAGGAAGCGTGGACATCAAGCGTTCGCTTCGCTCCGTCTCTTTTTTTGAGACTCTTACTTGACAAATGTCACCTGTTTAGTTACGGACTCCCATTGATTCTCGCTCACGTGAAGGACCTGCCCCGGAGGCAAACCGGGGCACGGGAGCGAGGGCGGTGCCCGCGGGCGGTGTTGAACCGCTCCGGGCAGCTTCGGGCATCAGCCATCCGGGCGCGAGGTGCATCGCTGGACTAGGGACAGGTTGGGGCGGGTAACGCCCGCAAAAACGGCGTTGGTTCTGCCCCCGGAAGGGGTACGACTACAGGATCAACGCTCCGGCCACGTCCCAGGAAGCCTGGCCTGGAGCTGAGCCTTTGGGACGACGACTCCCTTAGGCGAGAGCCGCGGTGGAACGCCGATAGATGTGCGCATCCCGCTGGATGCGCGGCCGTGCCAGCAGCACGGCATATTGAGACGCTGCGTCTGTCAGCGTTCCGCTTCCTTTATTCTTTCCTTGGCGAAGTAGGCGTAGCGGACAGTAAAAAGCAGGCACCACCCCTTCTTTTCTGTAGCGCTGATCTTCTTCGCACTTCCAACGTGGCGGCCATTTGCAAACTCGAGGCGCGTATGCGCGGCGGGAACGGTAGTGCCGTTCCGCCCCCGTTTTCACGGGGGCGGAACGAGGGCCGTCGCCCAACCGAAATCGACTTGAAATCGACTTGCCGATTTCGAATTTTGGCTATCTAAGTCGGCGGACTGACAAGGGCAGGAAAAGCACTATGGATCTCGGTAACGGCCTCGGCCATTTGACCTATTCGACGCTCGTGCATCCCGGCGACAATTGGGAGCAGATGTGGGCGTCGCTCAATACTTATGTCCCCAAGGTGAAAGCGCGGGTGGCCGGCAACAAGCCGTTCGGCGTGTCGCTGCGGCTGTCGGCGGATTCGGCGCATACGCTCGTCAACAGCAAGGACGAGCGCGAGAAGCTGAAAAAGTTTCTCGGCGACAACGACATGTATCTCTACACCGTCAACGCCTTTCCCTATGGTGCCTTCAAGGGCACGGTGGTGAAAGAGCAGGTCTACGAGCCGGATTGGCGTTCCGAGGAACGCACGCGCTACACCATGAATGTCGCCGACGTGCTGGCCGACGTATGCCCAAAGGAAATCTCGCCGTCGATCCAGAGCGCGCCGCTCGGCTTCAAGCCGCGCGTCACCGGCGATGCCATCGTTGCGAGCTACACCGACCACGTCATGCGCGTGGTGGCGCATCTCGTCGGTCTCGAACAGCGCACCGGCCGCACCGTGACGCTGGCGCTCGAGCCCGAGCCCTATTGCTTCCTCGAAACCACTGACGAGGCGGTGGCTTACTTCACGGATCATCTTTATTCCGGCGCCGCAGCCGAGACCGTCGCCAGGCTGGCGCATATTCCGATTTCGGAGGCGCATGGCGCGCTGCGCCGGCATCTCGGCGTGGTGTTCGATATCTGCCATCAGGCGATCGAATATGAAAACATTTCCGAGAATTTGCAGAAGCTGGTCGACGCCGGCATTCCGATCTTCAAGCTGCAGGAAGCCGCAGCACTCCACATGCCAGACGTGACGCAATCCATCGTCGATACGCTCAAGCGCTATGCGCAGACGATTTATCTGACCCAGACCGTCGAGAAGAAGGACGGCAAGCTGACGCGCTTTCTCAATCTCGAAGACGCGTTCGTGGCCTGGGAGAAAAATCCGGGGCCGCGCGAATGGCGCACCCATTTCCACGTCCCGGTGTTTCTCGACGATCTGGGTCCCTTCCGCACCACGCGCTTTGCCATCGAGGACGCGCTGGCCTTCCACAAGAAGAAGCCGTTGTCGCGGCAGCTTGAAATCGAGACCTATACCTGGGACGTGCTGCCCGACAATCTCAAGACCGGCGATATCGTCGATTATGTCTGCCGCGAGCTCGATTGGGTGAAGGGGCAGTTGGTCTAGGTTTGGAGAAAAATATGAAAGTCGGATTCATCGGGCTTGGCCGCATGGGCCAGGCCATGGCGCGCCGCTTGATCGACGCCGGCCACGATGTCGGCGTTTACAATCGCACCGCCGACAAGCTCAAAGCCTTGACCGAACTCGGCGCCAAGCCTCTCGACTCGATTGCCGCCGCGGCGAACTACGGCGAGGCGGTTTTTACTATGCTTGCCGACGATGCGGCGCTTGCGAGTGTCGTTTGCTCAGACGGGCTTTTGAAGGCCCTGCCGAAGGCAGGCATTCATATCTGCGCCGGCACGCACAGCGTCACAATTATTCAGTCGCTCAAGAAACTGCACGCGGACGCAGAGCAGGTTTTGATTGCGACCCCGATGCTCGGTCGGCCGGAAGTCGTCGCCTCGGGCCAAGCCGGCATGGTGCTCGGCGGCGCCAAAGAAAGCCTCGATCGCTGCCGGCCGCTGTTCGACGCGATTGCGCGGCGCGCCTTCGAGGCCGGCGCCGATCCGGTCGCCGCGGCAGCGATTAAGATCGCCAATAATTTCGTGCTCGGCTGCGCCATCGAGGCGATGGGCGAGGGCTTTGCGCTCACGCGCAAATACAATGTCGTTCCCGAGGTGTTTTATGACGTGATGACCGACGGGCTGTTCGCCTGTTCGGCCTACAAGATCTACGGCAAGCTCATCGCCGAGGAACGCTATCTTCCGGCCGGCCAGCGCGCCATTTTGGGATTGAAGGACGCCAATCTCGCGCTCGAGGCCGGCGGCGCGGTCGGTGTGCCACTTCCCAGTGGGAACGTCTGGCGCGACCGGCTTGTCGGTGCCGTCGCACACGGCGAAGCCGAGCACGACTGGGCGGTGATGGCGAAGGATCAGGCGCGCGCCAGCGGGTTGGACTAAAGGCGCCCGAGCCACGCCCGAGATTGTTTTTTTGAGAATGCTGCAACGCGGCGTTGGCTTGCCGGCGCCGTTTTCTTCCGTTGCTTGTGGCCGTAGCGGGCGTATGCTGAGGACAAAATAGAAAAGGGGAAATAGCGAACAAAACATCCTGGGAGGACATAATGGCCGTGCAGGCTCACGCGCTCGAACAAATAACGATGCGCAAAGTGTATTGGCGGATCTTGCCGCTGGCGATTTTGGCTTACTTCCTTGCCTATCTCGACCGCATCAATGTCAGTTTTGCGGCGCTGACGATGAACAAGGATTTGGGCATCGACGCAGCGATCTACGGCATGGCGGCCGGCGCTTTCTTCTGGGGTTATTTCTTATTCGAAGTGCCGAGCAACATCATTCTGGAAAAGCTCGGCGCACGCATTTGGGTCGCCCGCATCATGGTTAGCTGGGGCGTGATATCCGGCGCCACCGCCTTCTGCAGCGGCCCGTGGAGCTTCCTGACCATGCGCTTTTTGCTCGGGCTGGCCGAAGCCGGCCTGTTCCCGGGCATGATCCTGTTCTTTACCTATTGGTTCCCGGATTGGCACCGCGCCCGCATCGTCTCGGGTTTTATGATCGCGCTGCCGGTCGCGGTCGCGGCCGGCGCACCGGTTTCGACGGGGATTCTCGAAGGCTTCAACGGCGTGTTGGGGCTCGCCGGCTGGAAATGGATGTTCATCGCCGAGGCGATCCCGACGGTTCTGGTCGGCATCGTCATTTTGTTCTTCGTGACCGACCGGCCCCATCTCGCGCGCTGGCTGAGCGACGACCAGCGGAGCTGGCTCATCTCAACACTTGAAACCGAACGCAGCTTGATCGAAGCCAAACGCAAAGTCAGCGTCTGGCAATCGTTCTTCGATCCCAAGGTTCTGTTGCTGACCCTCAATTACTTCGGCATCGTCGGCGCCAGCATCGGCATGCTGTTGTTTGTGCCGCAGATCGTCAAGCAACTCGGCCTGACCAATATGCAAGTCGGCTGGGTCAGCATGATCCCCTATATCTGCGGCGCGGTGGCGCTCTTGGTCTGGGGCTGGTTCTCCGACCGCACCGGCGAGCGGCGCTGGAATCTGTTCTGGGCCTGCACCACCGCAACCGCCGGCCTGGTCATCGCCGGCGCAACTGTCGGCACGGTCTGGGCGCTGGTCGGCATGTCGATTGCCGCGATCGGCTTCTATGGCTCGAAGGGCCCGTTCTGGACCATGCCGTCCATGATCTTGACCGGCACCGCGGCGGCGTCGGGCATCGCCTGGATCAACGCCGTCGGCAATCTCGGCGGCTTCTTCGGGCCGAGCATTGTGGGCTGGGCCAAAACCTACACCGGCAGTTTCGCCGGCGGCCTTTATGCGCTGGCCTGTTTCTCGCTGGTGTCGGCGATCGTCGCAGCGCTGGGCTTGCGGATTCCAAACCCCGCGGCCAGGCGGACGGCCGAGCAAGAGATGGCGGTGGCAGCCGAGTAGGGCTCCGCTTCGCGGCGCAATTCGGTTTGCAGATCGAGACGGTGGATCGCCTGGTCGGCGAGTGTTTGCGCGTCCGGCTGCGACTGCGCTCGGCCCGCGCTCGGGCGCACGCCCGGTTGCCGCCCCGAGGAGCATTTTGCCTCACGCGCGTCCGTCGTCCCGGCGGGTCGAGGGCCCGGGACTCTGCAGTTTTAGCTTCAGCAACCTATCCGAGCACGTTGGCGCCGGCTTGCGCAACCTGCTCGTCCTCGTGCGATTGCACGCCCGACACGCCGATCGCACCGACACATTCGCCCTGATGCATGATCGGCAGACCGCCCTGGATCAAAATTCCGGCGGGAAAACTGGCGAAGCCCGGCCGCTCCTTGACGCGATCTTCGAAAAATTTGCTCGGCCGCCTGGTCATGGCCGAGGTGCGCGCTTTGCCGGTGGCGACTTCGGCGGTGATCGCCGAGGCGTCGTCCATGCGCGCGAAGCCGAGCAGGAATCCGCCGTCGTCGACGATCGAAATCGAGACCGCCCATTTATTCCTGATGGCCTCGGCTTCGCAGGCGTCGAGGATTTTCTTTACGTCGGTCGAAGTCAGACATGGCTTGCTGCGCATGATGGAACCTGGGGTGTCAATGAAAAACGGTCGTGAAAGATCAATGCTCTAGAGAAAAGCGGACCGGAACGGTCAGATCGAGTTGCGCCTCCGTCATGCTGTCCGGGAAAGGCGGCAAGGGCTGAGCGCGCTCGATCATCGACGACGCCTCGGCATCGAGTTCGGGGTAGCCCGAGCCCTGCACGATTTCATGCGCGAGCACGTGACCGGTACGGTCAACGGTGAAGCTCAATAGGACGACGCCGATTTCGTTACGATCGCGCGCTTTGGCCGGATACCTCTTGAACTGTTCGAGACGTCTGCTGACGGCGGTCGCCCAACTAGGCGCCACGCGCGGCGCGCCACCCTTGGTGCGCGCCGGCTGGGCCTGCTGCTGTTCAACAACTTGCGGCGGCGGAGGCGGGGGAGGCGGCGGCGCCTCGATGATGGCTTGAGGTGGTTCGGGCGGCGGCGGTGGAGGAGGTGGCGGTTGCTCGACCTGCGGCGGCGGTTGATCGGGGGTCGGCGCGAGTTCAGCCTGATCGACCGTATCGTCGGACGGAGACATATCGAGCGAGATCGGGGTCGCGTCGTCGCCGATTTCCTCCGGATGATAGAGGTAGATATAGGGGCAGAGCACGACGACGTGAATGACGACCACGATGGCTGCGGCTACGATCCAGCGCCGCATCTCGCGCGGATCTTCATCGTCGATCCAGGTCGCCGCCCGCGCAATCATTTTGCGTCACGTGTTTCCATGCCAACCAGCCCCAATTTGAGGTAACCGGCGTCGCGCAGCGCGTTCATCACTTGCATGACATATTGATACGGCACGGCCTTGTCGCCGCGCACGAACAGCCGCTGGTCCTTGTCGCCATGCGTCGCGGCGGCGAGCGCGTCGGGAAACGCTTCGTGCGTGACCGGGTCATCGCCGATCGCGATACTGCCGTCGGCTTTGATCGAGATGTAGATCGGCTTTGGCGGCCGCTGCTGCGGCTGCGCCGTGGAGGAGGGCAGGTCGACGGGCACGTCAACGGTGGCAAGCGGCGCCGCTACCATGAAAATGATGAGCAGCACCAGCGTCACGTCGATGAACGGCGTGACGTTGATGTCATGGACTTCGGTGAGTTCGTCGGTGCCGTGATCGAGGCGAATCATCGGGCTAACTCTCCGATTACTCGGCGGCTTGCGACAACGGCAGCTTGGCGCGATCGAGGTCGCGGCTGACCAGCCGCATCACCTGCGCCGAGGCGTCACCGAGATAAGCACGATAATGCTGGGTCTGGCGCGCCAGCACGTTGTAGATCACGACCGCCGGGATTGCGGCGACAAGGCCGAAGGCGGTGGCAAGGAGCGCCTGTGCGATGCCGGGCGCCACGACGGCGAGGTTCGTCGTGTGGGCATTCGAAATGCCGATGAAGCTGTTCATGATACCCCACACCGTGCCGAATAGACCGACGAACGGCGCGGTCGACCCGATGGTGGCGAGAACGCCGGTGCCGCGGGAGATCTTCCGGCTTATGGCCATCTCGATGCGCTCGAGCTGCAGTGCAATGCGTTCCTTCAAGCCTTCGGCGCGCAAGCTGGCGGAGAGGCGGATTTCCTGCGCAGCCGACTGCATCAGGAGCGCGACTGCGCTCTTGCCGTCGCGCAATTGCTCGTGGGCCTGTGCGATCGTCGCCGATTCATTGAGGATGCGAAGATCGCGGCGCACTTCGCTGCGCGCCCTGCGCAATTCAAAGGTTTTGGCGAGCCACACCGTCCAGGTCACGATCGACGCCAACAACAGCCCGATCATGACGATCTTCACGACGATGTCGGCGTTGAGGAACATGCCCCATGGCGACAGATCTTCGGGCAGTTGCGCGGTGCCGATTGAGGCTGGCGTCGGCGCGGCCGGGGCAGGAGTTGCAACACTCGGTGCGCTCATGGCAGGCGGGTTCGCTGCGGGCGCCGCTGGCGCGGCGGCGGCCGGAGCGGATGCCGCGGGCGTAGAATTGTCTTGCGCCCGTACCGAAGGGCCGAGCCCAAACACAACAGTGCAAGCCAGGACGGCGGCGAACGAAACGACGCGGAAACGGCGCCCAAGTGTTTGGCGCTGACAGAGACATCTTGCGCGCGCGGTCTGCTGCATCTCGTATTTCACAATTCGCGTCCCATTTTTGCCATCGCGGCGTCACCTACCAGGCCGCGGACGTCCACACTGTCGGGGAAATATGTCCCCATAATGTAACACTATTACATTTTGCCCAGCGGAACCCCGGATTATCCGCTGCGGTACGGGCCCGCTCTTTGTCCTCCGGCATAAAGAAAAAATGCTGTCTTTTCAGAATCTTGCGTCACCGCGCCCGGCGCGATCAAGCGCCTACAGCAAGCAAGGCTGGAAAGCATCCTGATTTTCATCCCGAAACAGGATGCCGCCCCCGGTTCGCCGCCGCAACCGGCCGTCGTGTAACACCAAGCCTTAAGGCTCGTCCACGGCAACCCGCGTGGATCGCACATTATTATGTCGGCATATCGGCCGGATAGAATGCGCTGCTGCCGAAACAATCCGCGTTAACACCCTGTCCGCATGCGGGCAAGGAGTTCGGCGGTCGGATAGGAATCGGCGGGCTGGCCGTATTTGAGCTGCGTCGCCTTGACCGCCTGCCGCGTTTTGAGGCCGAGAAAACCGTCGATCGCGCCGACGTTATAACCGGCATGGGCCAGCATGCCGTGCATCGCCTTGACGTCGGCGAAAGGAAGCGACGGCGGTGGATTGCCGCGGCGAAGCGGCGCGGCGCCGGCGATGCGAGTCGCGAGATAGGCCGCGGTCGTCGAATAGACCAGCGAATTGTTCCACTGCAGATAGACCTGGAAGTTCTGGTAGACGAGAAAAGCCGGTCCGAGCCGCCCCATCGGCAGGAGCAGCGATGCCGGCAGGTTATCTGACGTCAGCGCCTTGCCGTCGGCCAGCCGTGCATTTTCAGTCGGTCAAACGCCGACGCGCGCGGCGCGATGCGTCACGGATCATGCGAAACGGTAAGCCGAGGTAATATTTGCGCCATATCCGCAGGCGATCTGCCCAATCGAAGCTTATGGATGAGTCGGCCGGGACGTACCATCCATTGAACTCGATTCGGCGTACGAGCCGATAGCCGATCGATTTCATAAATCGATGTGTGCTCAGATTGCTGACGTGATCCTCGACGAGAATGAGACGCGGTCGCCATCGAGAGATGTCCAGTCCGCGGAGCACTTCAGTCTCGTGACCCTCGACATCGATCGAAAGGAAATCGATCGGCTGCGGCGCATGGCTCTCCACAAGAATATCGTCGAGCGTCCGAATTGGGACTTCGACGACTGTCTTCGCCTCGGCGCCGGGCGCCATGGCGTCTCGGTCAAGCGACGACAACGGCCCGACGACGTAAAAAGGCAGCCGCAGCCCGGCATTCTTCGGCGACGAGCAGGCGACCGCGAAGACTTTGGCCTTGCGCGCCTGCGCCAGCTCTTTGGCCAGATCCGGCTGCGGTTCGACCAGAATGCCGTTCCAGCCACGCTCTTCCAAATGCCAGGATTGCGACCCATCAAACGGATGGTTCGCCCCGACATCGACAAAAAATCCCGGCGCCTCCCCGAAAAAATCACGGAGAAGCTGCCGCTCCGTTTCGTTTCGCACCAAAGACCTCGCCCCCGGCTTTGATGATCGCCTATACTACCAAAGTTGCATGAAATGTCGCCTGCAACATAAATACCCCTCGGCAGGGTCAGATCATCCGAGCGTTCGGACAAAACCTCCCGTCACCACGAGAATTTGGCGCTCACGGCTGCTATGCCGGGTTGCGCAAATACCAGTCCAAAATCTCCGCGCCGGTCCAGTAGAGGACACCGTCGAACTTTCGCGTGTAATTATAAATTTCCTCGAGATATTTGATCCGGTGCGGCTGGCCGCTCAGATAAGGGTGGATCGCAAGCGAGAAGATTTTGGCGCGTTTTTCGCCTTCCGCGTAAAGCCGGTCGAACTGATCGATAGCACGCATTAAGAGATAATCGGCTTCGTGGTGCTGCACCGCCATCATCGGGATGTCGTTGAGCTCCATCGTATAGGGCAACGTGGTGAGCGGACCGTTTTTGGTGCGGATGGTTGAAGGCTCGTCGTCGTAGACCCAATCGCCGATATATTTGATGCCGGCGGCGGCGAGCAGATCCGGGGTTTCCAGCGTCTCGGTCAGGCCCGGGCCGAGCCAGCCGACCGGCCGCTTGCCGCAAAAGTCTTCAAGCACATCGAGCGAGCGCTTGATCATCGCTTTTTGGTTGGGCTCTTTGTGGATGGGCCCCTGCTGATAAGAGTGGCCCATGAATTCCCAAGCATCTTTCTTTGCTTCTTGCGCGACGCGCGCGTAGTCCTCACAGACGCGGGCGTTGATTGCGAGCGTGGGCCGGATTTTCACGCGCTTGAATAGATCGAAGAAGCGCCACACGCCGACCCGCATGCCGTATTCGTGCCAGCTCCAATTGGGCACGTCGGGAAGTTGCGTCTCGCCGGTCGGGGGGCTGAGCACCTGACGCGCCATCGGCTTGCCGATGTCCCACACTTCGAGGTTGACGATGGTCCAGAACACGACGCGTGCGCCGCCGGGAAGCTTGAGCGGCGGGCGATCGACGATTGCCGAATAGTCGCTGCGCTCGCGCGGCAGCATGGTTTTCGTCACGCCGATTTTCGGTTTCTTGGTCACCCGCTTGATCATCAATTCCCTATCTGCCGTCAGGCACTTGTCAAAAGATGCGCCAGACCATACGTCGGCGATCTGAGTTTCGACAACCTTGCCGCAGCTTTCGGCCGGGCTTGGCGGTGCGATCACAAGCGCGTTAGATGGGTTCGATTCGCATTGCAGTCTGAGGCAGACCGCTCATCTATGGAACCAACGTGCCGGGGACTGATTATCTTCCCAGCCATTGAAGTTCTTAAGTAATCCCGTCCTTTGCGGACTTTTATCATGCCACAATCGGCCGCTTCCACGCGTGTTCGGCCCGCTGATCCGCCGGCTGGCGTGGTTCCTATAACCACCGGGAATGACGTCATCGAAGCCGAGCATTCGGCGGGCGATTTACGTCGGCACTGGCTTGATTCGTTCCGCGTGGTCCGTGCCGAGACGGAACGCCGCGCCGCGCCGCTCTCGGCGGAAGACCAGGTCGTCCAATCGATGGCCGACGCCAGCCCGACCAAGTGGCATCGGGCGCATGTGACATGGTTCTTCGAACAATTCCTGTTACGGCCTCACGCCAAAGCCTATCGCGTTTTCGATGAGCGCTTCGCTTTTCTCTATAATTCTTATTATGTCTCCGCCGGCCCGCGCCAAGCGCGGCCGGAACGCGGTCTGATCACGCGGCCGGCTGTTGCCGAGGTCGCAGCCTATCGCGCGCATGTCGATGCCGCGGTGGCAGACCTCATCGTGACCACGAAGAATTTCGACGAGCTGATGCCGATCATCGAGATTGGGCTTCAGCACGAGCAACAGCACCAGGAATTGTTGCTCACAGATATTCTGCACGCGTTTTCCTTCAACGAAACTCATCCGGCCTACGATCCCGATTGGCAATGGCCGAAGATCAGCAATCGCTCCGCGACAGGCGCGCCGCTCGCGGGCATCCACACGATCGGCCACAGCATCGACCACAGCATCGACCATGGCGGCAGCTTCTGTTTCGACAACGAGCAGCCGGCGCATCAGGTCTTGCTGCAGCCGGTGCGGCTTGCGCCGTCGCTCGTCACCAATGGCGAGTGGCTCGAATTCATGGCCGACGGCGGCTACACGACGCCGACGCTATGGCTGTCCGACGGCTGGGCGACGGTCGAGGCGCAAGGCCTAAGCGCGCCAGGCTATTGGCGCAAGGTCGATGGCGCGTGGTTTGCGATGACGCTCGGCGGCTTGCGCTGTGTCGAGCCGGAAAAGCCGGTATGTCATGTCAGTTATTATGAAGCGGATGCTTTCGCGCGCTGGGCCGGCAAGGACCTGCCGACCGAGGGCGAGTGGGAGGTCGCGGCCAACGCCAACGCGCTGAACGACGCCTTCGGCGTGGTCTGGCAATGGACGCGCAGCGCCTATTCACCCTACCCCGGTTACAAAGCGGCGCCCGGCGCGCTTGGCGAATACAACGGCAAATTCATGGTGAACCAAATGGTGTTGCGCGGCTCGTCGCTGGCGACACCGGTCGGCCATTCGCGGCTGAGTTATCGCAATTTCTTTTATCCGCCGGCGCGCTGGCAATTCTCCGGATTGCGGCTCGCGGAATACCAACACTGAGCAAACCCCAAAGAGCTGAAAATGGCCACAGCAGTGCAAACCGCGCTCCGCGCGGCGCCGTCCGTCGAGACGACGGATTCGTTTGCGACCGACATCCTCGAAGGCCTTACGGCAAGGCCGAAACGGCTGCCGCCGAAATATTTCTATGATCTTGCGGGCTCGGCGCTGTTTGAGCGCATCACGCAACTGCCGGAATATTATCCGACGCGTTGCGAGATGGCGCTGTTGCGCGACCACGCGCCGGCGATCGCTTCGCTGTTTCCGCCCAATTGCGCGCTGATCGAGTTCGGCGCCGGCTCGAGCAAAAAAGCGCGCATTCTGCTCGGCGCAGCAGCCACGGTGGAAGCCTATGTGCCGGTCGATATATCCGGAGACTTCTTGCAGAACGACGCGGCGCAGCTGCGGCGCGATTTTCCGCATCTGGCCGTGCATCCGGTGGTCGCCGATTTCACGCAAGTCTTCGAAATTCCGGCGCCGATCGCTGAGCTGCCGCGCGTCGGCTTTTTCCCGGGGTCGACCATCGGCAATTTCGAGCCGCACGAGGCGGCCAAGTTTCTGCGCCACGCCGCCGACACACTCGGCCCCGGCGCGATCCTTGTGATCGGCGTCGACCTCATCAAGGACATCAAGATCCTCTGTCCGGCCTACAACGATGCCGAAGGCGTGACCGCGAAGTTCAACCTCAATCTGTTGGCGCGCATCAATCGCGAGCTCGGCGCCAATTTCGATCTCTCCGCCTTCGAGCATCACGCCTGCTATAACGGCGAGCAGAAGCGGATCGAAATGCACCTTGCCAGCACCAAGCGGCAAAAGGTGAAGGTCAATGGCAAGGCGATCAGTTTCCGCGCCGGCGAGACGATCCACACCGAGAACAGCTATAAATACACCATCGAGTCGTTTGCGGCGCTGGCGCGCGGCACCGGCTGGTCGCCGCTCAAATCGTGGACCGACGGCATGTTCGGCGTGCTGGCGCTGAAATTCGACGGTGCGCAAGCGGACAAACGGCCGCACGAATGATGCCGAGGTAGGTCCTCGGGGGAACGGTTATGCCGATCTGCGAAGCCGATCCCTGGCGCCTGCAATATTTCGCGCACGTCAAGACCGACGCCAATATCCCGACGGAGGACTGCGACGCTTGGCAGTGGTTCCCGGCGCAGCGCTGGGTTTACAACAAGCTCGCCGTAGCGCTCAGCCAGGATCTCAAAGCCGGGCCGCACGGTACGCAACCGCCGTGTTTTCCGATCTTCTCCAAACCCGTCATCAATCTTCGCGGCATGGGCGTCGGCAGCCGCATCCTGCAATCGCAAGCGGATTACGACCTGCATTATGAGCCCGGCCATTTCTGGATGACCTTGCTCGAAGGTCGGCATGTGTCGTCGGACATCGCGGTGGTCGACGGCGAGCCGCGCTGGTGGCGGCATGTCACCGGTAAACCCGCTGGCGAGGGCACCTTCAATTCCTGGATCGTGCATGCCGAGCCCGATCCCGATCTCGAAGCCTATTGCGGCGCATGGATCGAACAACATTTGCCCGGCTATACCGGGATGCTCAATCTCGAAACCATCGGTCAAAAGATCATCGAGGCGCATCTGCGTTTCGCCGACCAATGGCCCGACCTTTACGGTCCGGGCTGGGTCGATGCCGTGGTCGGTCTTTATGAGCGGCGCGAATGGGAATTCGAAGACGACGATCGCAGCGAAGGCTATAGCGTTGTTCTGTTCGGGCCGAATGGCCGGCGCTATCGGCACCCGCCGTCCGCGTTGGTCGAAGACGTCGAGCGCATCCCCGGCGTCACCAGCGTGCAAATCACCTTCCACGAGGACCGCGCGCCGGAGCAACACGCCATGCCGCCCGGCGGCTTTCGCCTCGCCATCGTCAACGGCTTCGATTTGCGCGCCGCAACTGCTGCGCGCGAGCGGCTGAAGGAGCATTTTCTTAGCGCCGCGATGTGACCCGCGCCCCGGTGGATTGCCGCGAGGCGGCCCGATATAGTCCGCCCGCCCGCGGGGCGTTTCTGTGGACCCTAAAGGAAAACATGAAAATCGTTGCGTTCGAAGGGCAGGGAGGCCCGCATCTTGGCGTTGTCGACGGCGATGAGGTGGTCGACCTGCAGGCCGTGGACGGCAAAGTGCCGAGCGATCTCGGCGAATGGCTGGCCAAGAACAACGGCGATACCAAACAACTCGCCGCCATCGCCAAGGGCGCGCTGGCAAGCGCGCGCAAGCCGCTCGGCGGGATCAAATATGCGCTGCCGGTCGGCAAGCCCGGCAAGATCATCTGCCTCGGCTTGAACTATCTCGAACACGTCAAGGAAGGCTCGCAGCGCGACAATATTCCGAAATTTCCGACGATCTTCTTCCGCGGCCTGACCTCGATGGTGCCGCACGGCCAGCCGATCGTCCGGCCGAAAGTCTCGGAGACGCTCGACTACAAAGCCGAATTGATTCTGGTCGTCGGCAAGCGCGCCAAGCATCTGACGCCCGCCAACGCAACATCCTGCATTGCCGGCTACGCTTGCGGCAACGAAGGTTCGGTGCGCGAGTTTCAGCGCAAGACCACGCAATGGGACATGGGCAAGAATTTTGATCGAACCGGCGGCTTCGGTCCCTGGCTCGCCACCGCCGACGAATTGTCCGATGGCGCCAAGGGCTTGAAGATCGAAAGCCGCCTCAACGGTAACGTCATGCAGTCGGACAATACCGACAACATGATGTTTCCCGTGGTCGAGATGCTGGTCTACATTACCCAAGGCATTACGCTCGAACCCGGCGACGTCATTTTCACCGGCACGCCGTCGGGCGTCGGCCATGCGCGCAAGCCTAATCCGGTCTGGATGAAGAACGGCGACACCGTCGACGTGGAAATCCAAGGCGTCGGCACGTTGCGCAATCCGATCGCCGACGAATAGGATTTTGGAGCGAGCGGCATGTCGCGCTGGCGACGAGAACGACTGCGGCGGCTGCGTAAGCCGCTGCGATTTTTTGCCGCCGCGCTTGTTCTGTTTTCGGCACTGCCGCCCGCGCGCGCCCAGGATCAGATCAAGATCGGCATCGGCTACGGGCTTGCATTTCTGCCGATCTATATTTGCGAAGACCTGAAACTCGTCGAGAAGTACGGCAAGGATGCCCACCTTGACGTGAAGGCCGATTTTCAACGCTTCACCAGCGCGGCCGAGGCGCAGGACGCGCTCGCCTCAGGTGCGATCCATATCGCGCCGTTCGGCATAGCACCGCTGCTTGCGGCGTGGGAAGAGGGCAGGGGTCGGCCCGAGCAAGTCTTTGCCGTGTCGGGCATGACGTCGTTGCCGCTCGTTCTGCTCAGCAACCAACCGGGCATGCAGTCCTTAGCCGACCTCAAGCCGACCGATCAGATCGCGATGCCGACGCTGACCTCGCCGCAAATGTACGTCTTGGAGCTGCAGTCGGAGAAGGCTTTCAGCCGCTACGACCGGCTGAAGAGCCAAGTCGTCGCGCTGTCGCATGCGGATGCGATCAACGATCTGGTCGAGGGCACGGGGCAGGTGAAGGCCTATTTTGCCTCGCCGCCCTATACCGAGCTGGCGCTGCGCGATACCAAAGTGCATGCCGTGCTCGTCTCGTCGGACGTCATGGGCGGCAAATCCTCGTTTCTGATGCTCGGCGCGCCCAAGGCCTATATCGACGCCCAGCCGCAGATCCCGGGCGTCGTTGAAAAAGCGATGGATGAAGCGGCGCGCATTATTCACGACGATCCGCGCCGCGCTGCACAAATCTACCTGACCCATGAACCTTCGGACGTGATGAATGGCGCGGCGATGGAAGCCGTGATCAGGGACATCAAGGACGAATTCGGCAGCGCTGTTTACGGTGTCAAAACCGTGGCCGATTTCATGGGCCGCCACGGCGAGCTCAAAACGGGTCCGCAAAGCTGGAAAGACATTGTCGCGCCTGCGCTTGTGAATTCAGCAAGCAACTAGCGCGCACGAACGCGCAAAAGATATATCCGCATAGCTGCCCCCGGCCCGAATGCGCTTGACGCTGGGGAGTCCGACAGCGAAGATTCCGGCAACAAAAAATCGAATTGGCCGTTTTGGCCAGCCGGGAGGACGCCTTGTCGAAACGCCGCTCATCGTCCGATTCCAGCCGCCGTAACTTCCTCAAAAGCGCAGGCTTTGTCGGCGCCGCCGCTGCGGTGGCACCGCCGGTTGCGGCCAATGCCGTTCCGGCCGCGCCGCAGCCGCAATTGAAGGCCGCGGTCCCCGGGCCGATCCAAACCGCCGCCGAGACGCTGGCGCCGTCGAACGATCCGGCCAACCAGACCTCAAGCGGCGGCGACTTCATGGCGGATGTGCTCAATTCGCTCGGCATCGAATATTTGGCGATCAATTGCGCCTCGAGCTATCGCGGCCTTCATGAAGCCGTCGTCAATCACTCCAACAACAAGCCCGAGATCATTACCTGCGTGCACGAGGACATCGCGGTCCATATGGCGCAGGGCTACGCCAAGATCGAGGGCAAGCCGATGGCGATGGCCTGCCACGGCGTCGTCGGCCTGCAGCACGCCACCATGGCGATGTACAACGCCTGGTGCGACCGCGTCCCGGTGCTGGTCTTCGGCGGCAACATCATGGAGGCGAACAAGCGCGCGCCCGGTGCCGAATGGCTGCATTCCGGCGTCGATATCGGCCAAATCGTCCGCGAATTCACCAAATGGGACGACCAGCCGGCGTCACTGACGCATTTCGCGGAGTCCACAGTGCGCGCCTACAAGATCGCGACGACGCCGCCGATGGGGCCGGTTTTCATCGCGCTCGACGCCGAACTGCAAGAGAACCCGATCCCCGATCCGGAAGCTTTACGCATTCCAAAATTCGCACCGGTTGTTCCGCCGCAAGGCGATTCCGGGGCCATCGCCGAAGCGGCGAAACTGCTGGTCGAAGCGCAGAACCCGGTCATCGTCTGCGATCGCGTGGCGCGCACGCCGGCCGGCATGGCGAACCTGGTCGGGCTTGCCGAAGCGCTGCAATGCGGCGTCATCGACAATGCCGGCCGCATGAATTTCCCGTCGCGGCATCTGCTCAACCAGAGTTTTCGCAGAGCCGCGATCGGCCAGGCCGACGTGATCCTGGCGATGGAGATGAACGACCTGTGGGGCACGCTGACGCATTTCAGCGACCGCATCGTGCGCCGCTCGACGCCCGGCACCAAGCTCGGCGCGAAACTTATTACGCTCGGCACCCGCGACCTCTACCTCAAATCCAATTATCAGGATTTCGGCCGCTGGCAGGATATCGATCTCGATATCGCCGGCGACGCCAAGTCCTCGCTGCCGGCGCTCACCGAAGCGGTGAAGCGGCTGACTGACGACGGCAAGAAGGCGGCGTTCGACGCGCGCGGCAAAAAGCTCGCGGCGGCGCATCTCGCCATGGTCGAGCAGTCGAAGAACGATGCGACCATCGGCTGGGATGCAAGCCCGATCACGACGGCGCGGATGTGCGCCGAAGTCTATGCCCAGATCAAAGACGAGGACTGGTCGGTGGTCGGCACCGCGATCCGGCTGTCCTGGCCGCACCGGCTGTGGGATTTCAAGAAGCCGTACCAGTGGAACGGCGTCTCCGGCGGCTCGGGCGTCGGCTACAATCTGCCGGCTTCCCTTGGCGCGGCGCTTGCCAACAAGAAGCACGGCCGCTTCACCGTCGCCTTCGGCGGCGATGGCGACTTCATGTTCAATCCCGGTGCGCTGTGGACCGCCGCGCATCATCAGATCCCGATCCTCTACATCGTGCACAACAACCGCGCCTATCACCAGGAATACATGTACCTGGTGGCGATGGCGGCGCGGCATGGCCGCGACGTGTCGAAAATGGATATCGGCACCACGCTCAAGGATCCGAATATCGACTACGCCACGGTCGCCCGCGGCATGGGCGCTTACGGCGAGGGGCCGATCACCGATCCAAAAGACCTCGCGCCAGCGCTCACCCGCGCCATCGCCGCGGTCAAAAGCGGCCGGCCGGCCGTCGTCGACGTCGTCACCGATCCGCGCTGAGGAGTGTCTGCGATGTATTCAGTGAAACAGATCGCGCGTTTCGCGTTGGCGACCGCCGTATTGGCCGTTTGCGCGCCGATGGCGGCGCAGGCGCAAGACGCCCCAACGGGCGATGCCGCAAACGGCAAGCGTCTCTACCTCACCGACGGGTGCTTCACTTGCCACGGCCGCTCCGGACAAGGCGGCGCCTATAACGGTCCGGCGCCGATCCTGGCCAAGACGGCTTTGCCGTTCGACGGCTTCAAAGGTCAGATACGCAATCCGGTCAACGACATGCCGGCGTTCTCGGATGCGCTATTGTCCGACAAAGACATCGCCGACATCTATTCCTTTGTGCAATCGCTGCCGGCGCGGCGGCCGGCGAAGGACATTGCGATCCTCAATAATTGATAACGAGCCGCGACGCCGAAAAGTCCTTCGTCGCAAGCCAAACCCCTTTGTCACAAGCGTTGGGACGTGTCTTGGGACGTGTCTTGCGACAATCCAGGCCATAAGTCATCTTGGCCCGCGAAGCTGCGCTCTGCGGGCGCAAGATAGCGAGAGAAGATCACACCATGGCCGGTTCGACACTTAACGTCATCAGCATTTGCGGCAGCCTGCGCAAAGGCTCTTACAATGCGGCGCTAGCGCGCACATTGCCGGCGCTCGCGCCGGCGCAAATGACGATCACGCCGGCGCCGGCCTGGGACAAGATGCCGATCTACAATTTCGACATTCAGAACAGCTCCGGCATTCCTGCCGATGTCGACGCCTGGGCCGATGCCATCCGCGCCGCCGACGGCGTTATCGTCGTTTCACCCGAATATAATTGGGGTATCCCCGGTGGGCTCAAGAACGCGATCGACTGGGCGTCGCGCCTCAAAGATATTCCGTTCAAGGACAAGCCGATGGCGCTCCAATCCTGCTCAGGGGGGCTCCTTGGCGGTGCCCGCATGCAATATGCGCTACGCATGGCGTTGACCGCGCTCGATGCGTTTCTGCTGGGCAAGCCCGAGGTCTTCGTCAACTTCTCGGCCAAGAAGTTCGACGAAAAGACCCTCGAACTGACCGATCAGCCGACGATCGACTTGGTCAAACAGCAGCTGTCGAACTTCGCGAAGTTCATTGTCGCGCATGGCGGCAAAGGCTGAGCAACTTTCGAGGCGGGAGGGTAGGCTGATGGCGCGTCTCGACGGTCGCGTGGCGATACTCACCGGCGGCGCCAAAGGCATCGGCGTGCATTATGCGCGCACGCTCGCCGCCGAGGGCGCGCGCCTGATGATCGCCGACATTGCCGACGGCAAGGACCTCGCCGAGGAATTGGCGCGCGCGCATGGCGCGAATTCCGTGGCAAGCCAGATCGCCGACGTGAGCGACGAAGGGGCAGTGAAGGCGCTGGTCGCCAAGACGATGGATCGGTTCGGCAAGATCGATGTCTTGATCAACAACGCGGCGCTGTTTGCGCCGCTGCAAGAGCAGAGCTGCACGGATATCGACGCCGCTGTCTGGGACCGCGTCATGGCGGTCAACCTGCGCGGGCCGTTCCTGATGGTCAAACACGTCGTGCCGCACATGAAGGCGCAAGGCTACGGCAAGATCATCAATATCGGGTCCGGTACCGCGTTTCGCGGCATCTCTTGGATGCTACACTACGTCACGTCCAAAGGCGGGATCCTGGCGATGTCGCGGGCACTGTCGCGCGAGCTCGGCGAGCACGGCATCCGCGTCAACACGCTGGCGCCCGGTTTCACCATGAGCGAGACGGTGATCGCGGAAAACCCGCAGCACGTCGAAACGGCGAGGGCCCGCGCCGTGGCGTCGCGCGCGCTCAAGCGCGACCAGCAGCCGCAGGACCTCCTCGGCGCGCTGGTCTTCCTCGCCAGCGCCGACAGCGACTTCGTCACCGGCCAGACCATCGCGGTCGACGGCGGCAATGTTAACACTTAGGTAGCGGGCCCGCCGCTCGCATGGCAGCCCCGCTGTTTGCTCCCTCGGCTCGCTATTCTCGCGGGCCGGCGCGTTGGCTATAGTCTCCGCAAGCAATTTCCAGTTCCTCAGGAGGAAACCAGTGTCGGCCAAAAATTTGGCGGTCGCCGCCGCAACTCAAACGAGCACCATAGCTGAGAGCCCCGGCCCGAAACACAATATCGAGGCGATGCGGGAGGCCTTCTATGCGCGGATCGCCAAGAAGGACATGGCGCCGTTGTGGAAGGTCATGAAGTCGGTCGTCACCGATGAGCCGGTGACGCGCACGCGGCCGCATGTCTGGCACTATGGCGACGTCAAATCGCTGGTCATGGAATCCGGCGGTCTGATCACCGCCGAGGAAGCCGAGCGCCGCGTGCTGATCCTGGAAAACCCGGGGATGCACGGCGAGTCGCGGATCACCAATACGCTCTTTGCCGGCGTGCAGATGATCATGCCGGGCGAAGTCGCGCCGGCCCATCGCCATGTCTCCTCGGCGATCCGCTTCGTGCTCGACGGCGAGGGCGCCTATACCGCGGTCGAGGGCGAGAAGGCGTTCATGGCGCCCGGCGATTTCGTCATCACCGCGAACTGGGCGCCGCACGATCACGGCAATCCGTCCGACAAGCCGATGCTGTGGCTCGACGTGCTCGATTTTCCCGCGGTCAATTTCTACGAGGCCTCGTTCGCCGAGCATTTCGATGATGCGACGCAGGAAACGACCCGCAAGGACGGTGACTCACTGTCGTTCTATGGCTCGGGCGTGCTACCGGACGGCACGGCGATTATGAACCGCAGCCCGGTCATCAATTACACCTATGCCCGCACGCGCCCGATCATCGAGCGCATGATGCAGTCGGGCGATATCGACAAGCGCCACGGCGCGCGGGTGCGCTACGCCAATCCGGTGACCGGCGGCCCGGTGCTGCCGACCATGAGCGCCTGCCTCGCCATGCTGCCGAAAGGTTTTCAGGGCGAGCCGTACCGCGCAACCGACGGCACCGTTTTTGTCTGTGTCGAGGGCGAGGGCACGACGACCGTCGACGGCAAGGTGCTCGAATGGAGCCAAAACGACGTCTTCGTCGTGCCGTCGTGGAAGCGCTACACGCACAATGCGCCCAAGCAGTCGGTGCTGTTCTCGATTTCCGATCGCCCGGCGCAGGAGGCGCTCGGCATCTGGCGCGAGGGCAAGTAGACAGTTCCCGCATAACGCTTCGCACGTAGCCCCGAAGGCGGGCGTCTTGCGCCCGTCGGATGCGAGTTTTACGATGAGGATAGCCGGTCGCGCATAGCCGGGGCCGCCGCCAGCTTGCGCAAGCGTTACGGCAATGTAAAATGTTACCTCATCAGGGGGCGGGGGCACTGAATTTGAAACGGGGGACTAAGATGCGCGTGATGTCCGTTGTGAAAGTGGCGCTGTTGGCCGGCTTGATTGCGTTGCCGGCAAGCTTTTCGGTGGCCTCGGCAAAGGCCATGAAACTGCCGCCCGGCGCCTGCGCCTTCGAGAAGAGCGCCGTCGCCAGCAACACGTTCTGCTCTTTCAATTGCGATCCTGCGACCAATTGGTGTTCGCAGCAGCTGTGCTCGAATGGGGTGCTGACCAAAATCATCCCCTGCTACGGCACGTTCTGCAGCACCAAGTGCGGTGGCTAAGGCTCAGGCCGTGCTGACGCCGGTTCCGGCCCGCTCCCGCTGAAGCGGGAGCGGTAGATTCCGGCTTTTATCCAGGTCATTATCCAGGTCATTATCCAGGTCATTATCCAGGCCTTTGTCCAAGCTTGCCCTCTGCGGTGGAAGCGCGTAACCGCACCGGAAACGGGACGGATACGACGATGGACGCACCGGCACCAAAGTCCAAACTGATCAAAGGCGCGACCGGCGACTGGGAAGTGATCATTGGGTTGGAGGTCCATGCCCAAGTCAGTTCCCAGGCCAAATTGTTTTCCGGCGCTTCGACCGAATTCGGCGGTGAGGCCAACTCGCATGTTTCGCTGGTCGATGCCGCCATGCCGGGCATGCTGCCGGTGATCAACGCGGAATGCGTCCGGCAAGCGGTGCGCACCGGGCTCGGGCTCAACGCCAAGATCAACTTGAAGTCGGTGTTCGACCGGAAGAACTATTTCTACCCGGACCTGCCGCCGGGCTACCAGATCAGCCAGTACAAGTCGCCCATCGTGGGCGAGGGCGAAGTTGTCATCGATCTGCCTGACGGCGAGACGGTGCGCATCGGCATCGAGCGGCTGCATCTCGAACAGGACGCCGGAAAGTCCCTGCACGACCAGAATCCGACGATGTCGCTTGTCGACCTTAATCGCGCTGGCGTGGCGCTGATGGAGATCGTCAGCAAGCCCGATTTGCGCTCCGCCGACGAAGCCAAGGCTTATGTGGCGAAGCTCCGCAGCGTGGTGCGCTACCTCGGTACCTGCGACGGCGATATGGAGAAGGGCAATCTGCGCGCCGACGTCAATGTCTCGGTACGCAAGCCCGGCGCGCCGCTGGGCACGCGCTGCGAGATCAAGAACGTTAACTCGATCCGTTTCATCGGCCTGGCCATCGAATATGAGGCGCGCCGCCAGATCGAGATCATCGAGGACGGCGGCAAGATCGAGCAGGAGACCCGGCTGTTCGATCCCGATAAAGGTGAAACGCGCTCCATGCGCTCCAAGGAGGAGGCGCACGACTACCGTTACTTCCCTGATCCCGATCTCTTGCCGCTCGAAGTGTCGCCGTCGCTGGTCGCCGATTTGCAAAAGGACCTGCCGGAATTGCCGGATGGCAAGAAATCCCGGTTCATGCGCGACTACGCCTTGTCGGCCTATGACGCCGATGTGCTCGTCGCCGAGCGCGAGACCGCCGAGTACTTTGAAGCGGTCGTTGTCGGTTCCGGCACGGCGCCGCGGCGCGATCCAAAACTTGCCGCCAACTGGGTGATCAACGAGCTCGCCGGCCGGCTCAACCGCGAAGGCAAGGACATTGCGGGAGCGCCCGTCTCCGCCGACGATCTCGGAGCCATTCTCGACATGATCGGCGACGGCACGATCTCCGGCAAGATCGCCAAGGACGTGTTCGAGATCGTCTGGATCGAGGGCGGCGACCCGCGGGCTGTCGTCGAAGCGCGCGGCCTAAAGCAGGTCACCGACGTCGCGGCGATCGAAAGGGTGGTCGACGAGATCGTCGCCAAGAACCCGGACAAGGTCGCCGACGCCAAAACCAACCCGAAAGCGATCGGCTGGTTCGTCGGCCAGGTCATGAAGGCGTCGGGCGGCAAGGCGAACCCGCAGGCCGTCAACGATCTTCTGAGGAAGAAGATCGGGATCTAAAGTCCGCGGCGCGAGCATCGCGCAGGTGCCGAGCAGGTGCCGAGCATGCGTGCTGCGCGCGCCCCCGGAGATGAGAATCGGACCGCAACGCGATGCGCCGCGACGCCGCTCGCCTCCCGGAATCTGGTCGCGCACGCCGAATCAGCGAATCGAATCTGCGCCGATTCGCGCGTTTTGCGCCTCACGCGACCCGTCAACACGCCCAGAAACACGACCGGTGCATAATTTTTTTTCAGGTCACGAAGGCGGCTGCGGCGGCGCATCGCCGGACCTGAAAAGACGCCTGCAGATGGCGCCGATAAATCGCCGATGCGGCGCAAATTTAGAAATCAGTAAACACAAAAAGCCGCATTTCATCGGCACTTTCTCACGCTGCAGAAATTTCGCGCGCAATCGTGCGAGCAAAAAATCTTTTCGGCTGCTGCCGTGAGTCGCTGCGCGCGTTTGTGCGTCGCGCGCAACAACGGGACGCGGCGTCTACACACAAAATTAAGTGGAGTCACTGTTATTTTTTTTTCGCTGTAGTAATCGGGATGTAGTGCGGATCGATTCGCGACTGCACTGTACCGATATCGCCACCCACTCAAGCTAGGAGGGCAGCAATGGCGAAGAAGAGAAAAGCGAAAGCTAAGGCGAAGAAGGCAAAGAAGACCACTCGGAAGAAGAAGTAGTCGACGCCGTCTTCGGTCTTCGATTTCTCATGAGTCGAAGATCGGGTCACACGGACCGGCCGATGTCGAGGGGGTCGTAATGATCTCTCTGGGCTGGCCGGCTCCGGTGAACCCCAGGGGGCGTCGGCGGGACGGAGGCGTAAGCTTCACGATCGCAACTACTCCACGTGATGGTGACGACGAGAAAGGGCAAAGCCCGATCTCGCTCCGGCACTCTGCCGGCAGACTTAATCCTTCAACCATCTCGCCGACGCCCTCGGATATCCTCTTGAGACTTTCTTTTGGCGCTGTGGAGCAAATCCCGGCGCCTTTTTTATGCGATGCCGGATCATCCGACGATGATGCGCACCCCGCGTAAAACTAAGGCAAAGGCCGTGCGGCAGCGCGTCCGCGGTGCGCCGCGCCGGGACAGGCCAATCGAACTTTATTATTGGCCGACGCCGAACGGCTGGAAGATTTCGATCATGCTGGAGGAATGCGGCCTGCCTTATGTCGTGCGTCCCGTCGATATCTCGAAGGGCGAACAATTCACGCAAAGCTTCCTTTCGATTTCGCCGAACAACCGCATGCCGGCAATCGTCGATCCGGCGGGGCCGGGCGGGCGGCCGATCTCGGTCTTCGAGTCAGGCGCCATCCTGCAATATCTCGGCCGCAAGACCGGGAAATTCTATCCGCGCGATGAGCGGGTGCGAACGGCCGTCGAAGAGTGGCTGTTCTGGCAGGTCGGCGGGCTTGGTCCCATGGCGGGGCAGGCGACGCATTTCCGCCGTTACGCGCCGGAACAGATATATTACGCGATCGCGCGCTACAGCGATGAGGTCAATCGCCTCTACGGCGTCATGAATACACGACTCGCCAAGCACGAGTTTCTTGCCGGGCGCTATTCGATCGCGGATATGGCCTGCGTGGGTTGGGTGCGCCTCGCCGAGCGCCAGGGCCAGGAGCTCGCGCAATTTCCGCACCTCAAGCGCTGGTTCGAAACGATCCGTGCGCGTGCGGCGGTCAAGCGCGCTTTCGCGATCCGCGTCGACGCGGCGTCCGCAGTCGATATGAACGATCCGAAAGTACGCGGGGTGCTGTTTGGTCAGCGCGCGCGTTGAGGCCAATTTGCTTCTTACATTTCCTTCCTTGGCGGACTGCTGTAACTTAGCGCCGATCGCCATGCAGCCCTCAATTCCTCAATCGCAACAGATACTTGCGCGTGCTATTGCGGCCCATCAGGCCGGCAATATCGCGCAGGCCGAGTTCCTCTATAAAATGGTGCTGCAGGCCGACAAAAAGCAATTCGAGGCGCTGCACATGCTCGGCCTGATCGAGGCGCAGCGCGGAAATTTCGCCGCCGGGTTGGTCCGCATCAGGGATGCGCTGCGTGTGCGGCCGAACGCGCCGGAAGCGCTGATCAATCTCGGCCGGATCCAGAGCGAGCTCGGCGACCAGGCGGCCGCGGTCGCGACCTACAAAAAGGCGCTGGCGGCCGATCCAAGATCGGCGCTCGGGCACAGCAATTTGAGCATCCTGCTGCGCCAGCAAGGGCAGAACGACGAGGCGCTCACGCATTGCGACGTCGCCATCAAGATCAGCCCTGACTATGCCGCAGCTTGGAGCAACCGCGGCAATGTCCTGTTCGACCTCAAGCGGTACGACGAAGCTCTCAAAAGCTACGATCGTGCGCTCGGCCTGCAGCCGACGCTGAGCGAATCCCATTTGGGCCGCGGCAACGCTTTCGCGGGTATGCAACGCTATGACCAGGCGCTGGCGGCCTATGACCAAGCTCTGTACCTCAAACCGGATTATGTCGACGCCTGCTTAGGCCGTGGCCAGGTCTTGTATCAATTGCTGCGCATGCCCGAGGCGCTTGCGGCTTACGACCGGGCGATCGCTATTAAGCCCGAGGACGCCGGCGCGTGGTTTGGCCGCGGCTTGACCTTGGCGCGGCTGCCTCGCGAGCAAGAAGCCTACGACGCCTACGCCAAGGCCTTTGCCCTGAAACCCGACCTGCCCTATGCCGAGGGCGCGCGCCTGTCGGCCAAGATGACGCTATGTGACTGGAGCGATTTCGAGGCGGAACGTGCGCATCTGGCCGCCGAGATCAGACAGGGGGCGCTGCGTTCGGATCCGTTCCGTTTCTTCGCAGTGTCGTCATTGGCAAGCGACCAGTTGAAATGCGCCGAGCTTTACGTGGCCGACCGCTCGCCGGCTGTGCAACCATTGTGGCGCGGCGAGCGCTATCGCCATGACCGCATCCGAATAGCCTATCTGTCGCCGGATCTTCGTCATCACGCAGTGGCTTATCTCGCCGCGGGAATGTTCGAATCTCACGACCGAGCGCGCTTTGAGACGACTGCGCTGTCGTTCGGCCCGCCGACCGGCGACGACATGCAATCGCGCTTACGTGGCGCGTTCGATCGCTTTATGGATGTCGGCCATCAAACCGACCAGGAAATCGCACAGATTGTTCGCGATCTGGAAATCGATATCGCGGTGGATTTGAGTGGCATTACCGAAAATTCGCGACCTGGAGTGTTGGCGCATCGCGGCGCGCCCATCCAGGTGAACTATCTCGGTTATGCCGGCACGATGGGCGCGAGCTATATCGACTACATCCTGGCCGACCAAACCGTCATCCCGCCGGAGCATGTCGCCTTCTATTCCGAGCGCGTGGTTTTTCTTCCCGATTCATTCATGGCTTCCGACGACAAACGCGCGATAGCCACGCGCACGCCGACGCGCGACGAATGCGGCCTCCCGGAAAGCGGCTTCGTATTCTGTTGCTTCAACAATGCCTACAAGATCACGCCCGAGGTTTTTGCGGTCTGGATGAACCTGCTGCGCGGCATCGACGGCAGCGTGCTTTGGCTGAGCAACCTGAGCGAAGGGGCAAAGGCAAACTTGCGCCGCGCGGCCGAACATCGAGGCGTTGTCGCGGAGCGGTTGATCTTCGCGCCGCGAATGGCGGACGTCGCTGATCATTTGGCGCGCCAGCGGCTCGTCGACCTGTTCCTCGACACATCGCCGTATAATGCACACACCACCGCGAACGACGCGCTGTGGGCGGGCGTGCCGGTCGTGACGTATCTCGGCTCGACTTTTGCAGCGCGGGTGGCGGCGAGCCTTGTTCGCGCTGTCGAACTTCCGGAACTGGTGGTGGAGTCTTTGACGGACTACGAAAGCCTAGCGCTCAAGCTGGCGCGCGAGCCCGATACACTCGGCGCGATCAAGGCCAAGCTCGCGCGCAACCGCGAAAGTTGCCGCTATTCGATACTGCAGCGCTTCACGCGCAACATCGAGGCGGCACTATGCCGCGATGTGGGAGCGCACTCAGCGTGGCGAACCGCCAGAAAGTTTTGCTGTCGATCGGAAGTGAAGTGCGGCGATCGCGAAACCAATTCGTCTTTGCCGCTACGGAGAAAGTCGATAAAAGAAAGCCAGCGCCACTTTCTGGAACCCGGACTAAGATCCTCAAAGACCCTGATGGATGAAAACACATCGCACTTGTTGGAGTTGCCGAAATCCGCGTGCCGTTCAATAGAGCAAGTGTGGGGTATTATGCAAGCCTTCGAGCAAGCACTAAGCGCTCAACGGGATGGGAGGTTTAAGGAGGCCGAAGATCTTTACCGCAGGATCCTTTCGAAGGAGCCCGGTAACTTCGATGCACTCCACATGCTGGGAATAGTATGTTCGGAGAACGGCAATCCATCAGCGGCCGAAAGTTTTTTTATGGCTGCTCTCTCAATTGATTCGAAATACCCGCCACTCTTGCACAATTACGGATTATTTTTGGGCAAACAAAAGCGATACCAGGAATCCGTTGATCAGTTTGATGCGGCGCTGAAGCTGTTTGACAAGTCCGCACCAATTTATTGCGATCGCGGGATTAGTTTGATGGAGCTCGGAAGGCTGGACGAAGCTCTTTCGAGTCATAATATGGCGGTAAAACTAGCGCCAGATGTTTCTATCGCATTTTTCAATCGAGGAAATACTTTATTCAGAAAACGAGAATTTGCATCTGCGCTTCGCGATTACGACAGGGCAATCGCGCTTAGTGCTAATTACTCGGATGCATATTGCGGTCGTGGTAATGCGTGCCACGAGATCAAGAAGTATGAAGAAGGCCTTGTTGCATACAACAAAGCGATTACGCTCAGGTCCGGTTTTGCAGAGGCTTGGCTCGGGTGTGGAAATATTTTTCTAGAGTTGAAGCGCTATCAGGACGCCACTGCGGCCTACGACAAGGCGATTGCACTAAAGCCCGATCTCGCCGAGGCTTGGGTTGGTCTAGGAAATGTCCTTGTGGTGCTCAAGCGCTATGACGAGGCCCTTGTCGCTTTTGACAAGGCGACGGCATCAAAGCGTGACTCAGCGGAGGCTTGGCTTGGTCGTGGAAATATTCATGTGGCGCTCAAGCAATATGAAAATGCGCTTATCGCCTTTGACGAGGCGATTGCGAAAAAGGGCGACTTGGCAGAGGCCTGGCTTGGTCGTGGAAATGCCTTTGTAGAGCTGAGATGTAATGAAGAGGCTTTTGCCGCCTATGACAGGGCCCTCTCACTGAAGCCTGATTTGACTGGGCTAGAAGGTCTTCGTCTTCATTCAAAAATGTTCCTCTGTGATTGGAGCAACTTTGATGCCGAATGTGCGCACCTTATTTCTTCCGCTAAAAGTGGAAAGGTGAACACCCAGCCATTTCCGCTGCTCTCAATCTTTTCATCATCCCGAGAGCAGCTGCAATGCGCTAGGCTCTGGATCGACGACAGCATCCCCCCCTCTAGCAATACTAAATGGCGTGGCGATCGGTACCGTCATGATCGGGTTCGGGTCGCTTATATTTCCGCTGATTTTCGTGAGCACGCCGTGACGCAATTAATGGTCGGAGTCTTTGCGCGGCATGATAAATCCCGTTTTGATATCACGGCTATTTCAATCGGACCTGATGATCGTTCGAAAATACGCAGGCGAGTTATGGAGTCCGTTGGCCGTTTTATTGAGGCTCAGACCCTGGATGATTTGCAGATCGCCAACTTGGTAAGGGAATTGGAGATAGATATCTTAGTTGATCTGATGGGCTTTACGGCAATGGCGCGAACGAATGTTTTTGCCATGCGCCCCGCTCCACTTCAAATTTGCCATCTCGGTTATCCCGGGACTATGGGCGCAGAGTACATTGACTACATTGTTGCTGATCAAATCGTTGTACCTGAGGCTCAATATCCAAATTATTCAGAAAAGGCGATCGTGCTCCCCAACACTTATTTTCCAACCAGTTATCAAGATGGCGATCCCGACCCTACGCGGACTGTCTTAATCCTTTGCCGCAGCTCCGTCACCTGAGGTATTTTGGCTGGCTTGTATTTTGGATCCACGCCGAAGCCCACGCTGAGTTATTTGGCTCTCGTCCAAGTCTGCGACTTGCACAGCACGCTGAGCACGCAGCCCTTCAGCTCCGCAGAATTGGCGTCGGTCATGGTGAAGGAGCCGCTATAAGTCTTGCCGTCCGAGGCGTTGTAAACGTTGCCGGACCATTGATTTGGCGTACTGCTCGGCTTCATGCCGAGCACAATCGGCACGCCGATGAGCGGCCGGCTTTGCTTGCTCGTGTCGGCGTTGTTCTTGTCGGTCTTCGGCCTTCCGGTTGCCGGATCGTTCGGCTCTTTCAGCCATACCAATGTACCGCAGAGCGCGCCGCCACAATTGGTGATGCGCACTTGGCTGTCTTTGTCGCTCGTATACCACGTGCCTAGGGGATCGGCGGCGAGCGCGGGACTGAGAATAGGACTGGTCAATTGCGATCCGCCGCAAAACGCGATCATCGCAAGCCAAAGCGCTAACGCCGCTTTACGGTAATTTTTCATTGCTGCCTCGTTGTTGGGTGGCGGGCGCGGCGGACCATAAACGACGCGGCACGGATTGCCTAGTTGTCCAATAAAGTCGCGGTAAAACCGCAATTGTGACCGGCGGTCAACCAGCCAAAGCGCGGTGCGTTCCTTAATGACGTGTTGCCGAAAATCGCGCGCTAGCTGGCCGCGGTTCAGATTCAATTCATCGCATTGCTTAAACCACCATTCAAATCTTCCGATGATTATCCGCATGTCGGCTGGGGCGAAAAAGCCGATGAACACGCGAGAGCACTTTGGGGTCTCGAGGTGTAAACAGGGGAGTGTGTAATGGCTCGGTTTGAAATTCTCGACAGCACGATGGCGCCGCTCGGCGAAGGGCCCGCCGCAGGCGACGTGCTCTTCGAGCTCGGCATGATGTATTCAATCGGCCGCGACATGCCGGTCGATCTCGTCGCCGCGCATAAATGGTTCAATCTCGCGGCGATGAAAGGCAATACCGACGCCATCCGGCTGCGGCGCGAAGTCGCCGGCCAGATGTCGGATGCCGAGATCGGCGCCGCACAGCGCGCGGCGCGCGATTGGCTGCGCAGCAACGAAGTGCCGGCGGTGCCCGCCATGGTGGCGGCTGCGGCCGCGACGTCCGCGCTGGCGGCCTAAGCCGCATTCACATCATCACCAATCCGGGCGCGCTCATTCACCAGGGCGCGCCTGGTTTGTGCACCCAGAACCGGTACATGCCGACGAAAGTCTGGGGCCGCTCGGTTTCGAATATGTGCCAGCGGTCGAGATCGGCGAACGCGTCGAAACGCGCTTTGTGGGTGAGCTCAGCGATTTCCGGGAATCGCCTGACGAACAGATCAGACGTCAAGGCGTCGAGGATAAAGCCGGCGAATTGCAAGCCGTTCGCTGCGAGGAATGATTTGATTTCGGGCAGCGAAGTCCGGTGTTCCTGCGGGTGGAACAACAGGTCCCGGCACTCGCTGATGGTGAAATAGTCGCTCCATTGGCTGATCGATTTCAAAAGCGAGCCGTCCTCGGCACTCGCGACCACTTCGCGAATGCGCCGAATATCCTCGGGCACCGGCCGGTAGCCGCGCTCGGCGATCAGCGCGCGGGCCGCGACGACGTTGCGCCGGCCAAGCTCGCTGTAGAGACCGATCTGCATCGTGCTGTCCGGGCGGAGCAGCGACAACAGAACCCGCCAGGCCGCCCAAGGATCGGCGGTGTGATGCAGCACACCGGATGAATCGATGAAGTCGAAGGTCCGGCCGAGCGAATGAAGCTTCATGATATCGGCCTGAGCGAATTCGACATTGGTCAAGCCGAAGCTTTGCGCCATGCGCTTGGCGTAGCTCAGACTGGCAGAGACTCAGATCGACCGCGAGGAAGCGGGCGCCGCGCGCCTTCCTGGCGAATTCGGTCGTGAAAATTCCCGTGCCGCAGCCCGCGATGAGGACGTCGGCAACAGGTTTGGGCCGTCGATCGAGGATCGCCGGTTGAAGCGGCGGCCCGCCTTTGATCCACCGCGGATAGGGGTTTTCTTCGTACTGCTGGCGCACGATCCGCGAGACCTCGCCCTCGATGCCGGTGAGGGCGGGGAGCGTAGCTCCGATCCGCCGTTCTTCCGCCGGTTCCTTGATCTGCTGGACGATTAAATCCTCGACGGGCGGCGGCCAGGATTTTTCGAGTAAATGCTCGGCGCCTGGCAAAGTGTGCAGCGGAAAATAGGCGCCGACGACGGCAAGCCGGAGCGGCGATATCTCGATGTTGTTCGCCAACGCCTCTTCGATCGAACCGCGCAAGAGCGTCGCCCGCTCGTTTTCGTCCCCGGTCAGCGAGAAGACGTATTGGTTGACGAAGCACTGCCGCGCTATGGCGCAGTAAAAGCCGAGCAGGCGCTCGGCGGATCGGCTGTCTTGCAATTCTTTCGACGCGACCGCACCTAACAACGCGTGACGCACATTGGTAATCAGGCGTTCGAGGCCGATATCCGTTATGGGATCGCATTCCAGCAAACCGCGCAGCAAATCGTCATCGGCCAAGGCCGATATCGTGTCGAAAATCTCCTCGGCCGAGAGCCGTGCCGGCCAGGCTTTGTCCGCGCGTGCGATCATTTCGCTGATGCGGCTGTCGAGCTTGATCAGGCTGATGCAAACTCCGGAGAGTTCGCGGGGCACGGCCCAAGCCTCCAGCAATGCGCGCCGGACCAGCTTGCGGAAACGGCCATCGATGTCGGTCGTGAAATTGGCAAAGGTTACGCATTGAGCGAACAACGCTTTGCCGTCCGCCGTCTCGTTCAGTTCGAGGGCACGGCCGGCGGCCAGAACGGCGGATCGCACGTCGCCCGTCGACATATAGGCTTTGGCGAGTTCCTCGTGGGCGCCTGCCAGATCCGGTTTAAGCGACAGCGCGCGCTCGATATGGGGAATGGCCGCGTGAGGTTGACCCTGCGCCGACAGCGCCGCGCCCAGGCTGGCATGGGCTTCGGCGTGGTTCGGCTCGAGCGCCAGAACCTGGCGATAATTTGCCGCCGCCGCGTCCCAGCGCCGCTGCTCCGACAGCATATTGGCGAGATTGAACCGCGCCGCGGGGGAGTGCGGTGCCAGTGCCAGCGCACGCTCGTAGCAGGCGATGGCTTCGGCCAGTCGGCCCTGCTCACGGCGTACATTGCCGAGATTGAGATGGGCGAGCGCGTAATCGCCGCGAATCTCGATCGCGCGCTCGAGATGCGCTGCCACGCGATCGAGCCTGTTTTGCGCGCGCCATGCCAGCGCGATGTTGTAGTGATATTCCGCCTTGCGGCTGTCGGCGGCGATGGCCTTCTCGATCAGTTCCACGGCCGATGTCGCGTCGCCGGCGTTAAGCGCGATCAGCCCGAGATTGTGCAGGCTGTCCGCGTGCGCCGGAACCTGGGTCAGGATCTGCCGATAGTGGCGTTCGGCTTCAGCGAGCGCGCCGCGCCGATGATGTGCCACCGCCGCGCTGAATTGATCGGCAATCGTGGCCGTCGCGTTCGCCACGGCCGATGATTCTGCGCCGGGTGGCCCCGAGCCTTGCCGTTGGTCCCGGTTCATGGGTCCCGATCAGGGGCTTGATGAATACGTGGGTTGCGAAACCTTAGTCGCCAAATTTGGTCGTGAAACCTGGCGGAGAGGAAGGGATTCGAACCCTTGATACGGCTTTAGACCGTATAACGGTTTAGCAAACCGCCGCCTTCAGCCACTCGGCCACCTCTCCGGTCACGGAAATGCTTATAGTTTCAGCATTTATGCGTCAATTAAAGAACTTCAAATTGGGTGCGTCGGGACTCAATATTGCCACGCTATCGTCGCGCTTGCGGCGTCGCGAAAAACGTGACGCAAAATCGTGGCCCAGATGGCGGTCAAGGCGGCGGTGACGAAGCGCGCGCGACACTATGTTGGATTTCGCTGTTCGCAATCTCACGCATCGCGCATGTCGGTCTGCGCGCAGAAGAGTTGAATAGGCATGACGCGGAATTGGCTCGCTGCAGTTTTGCTGTTGTGCGCGATGCGCAGGAAGTTTGCGTACCGAACGCTGGCGCGCAAACGCCGTCGCAGCCACTGGCGCAATCAACTCCTCCGGCGCAATCAACTCCGCCTTTGCCGTCGCAATCGCCGGCACCTTCAGACGCGCCGGCGCAAAATTCGCCGGGACCTTCGGTCGATCGCAATGTGCAAGCGATGCCTGGCAGCGACGTCCGCGTCGGCATTTACACGAGCATGAAGCCGGACTGCACATCCGGTCCGCTGCCGGCGATTCGTCTGGTGACGCCGCCGGCGCATGGCACGATCACTGTGCGGCGCGCCACGCTCAAAGCCACTAATTTCAGGCAGTGTTTGGCGACCGACGTGCCGGCCTTTGTCGCCATTTATCGCGCGGTGCAAGATTTCAACGGCAAAGACGAGTTCGAAATCGAAGTCAATTTTTCCGGCGGCCGCAAGCAAACTCAGCATTTTCACGTCAGCGTCTCGAATACGCCAAACGGCGGACAAGGTATTTAGTGCGAGTGTCACGCCAATTCCGGTGTTCGAACGAGAATCTCACGTCGGCTGTTTCGACCGTGCGCCGCGAAGGCAAGGCCAAATCGGCGATTCCGGCATTCGATGTTCTCCAGAGCCACTTCCACCAAGGGCGACAATCGATGATGTGACGCCATTTTCAGGGCGTACCTGGCGACGCCTGATCCACCCGAATAAGGATATGATATCATAGAAGAAATTATCTCGGACGAAAGACGTCCGTCATGTCCCTGTCGCACAGCCAAGCAGCACCGCCTGCGTGTTTTTTGCGCAACACCTCCCCGAAATCGGTCTGATCGGACTGTGACTTGGGCAGTTCCTCATTGCACGGGGGAACTCGTTGGTTAATGTGATGGTGCGACGGAGGGGGGAACCCCAAGTCGACCGTCCGGTGTTTTCGGGACAAAGTGAGAAGACCGGGTGGTTTAGGGGACCAAAGGGGACTTTCCAGGGGTGTATGCCACCCGACGGAGCGAACCCTCCCACGGCAAACAACTGGAGGTTCAAATGAAGATGGTGAAAAGCCTCCTCCTCGGATCCGCAGCTGGTTTAGTTGCGGTGACAGCGGGTCAGGCAGCTGATCTTCCCGTCAAGGCCAAGCCGGTCGAATACGTGAAGGTCTGCAGTCTCTACGGGGCAGGATTCTATTATATGCCGGGTACCGATCTTTGCTTGAAGATCGGTGGCTGGGTTCGCGCTGAAGCGAGTTGGGGGATGAACGGCACGTTCTCCACGAACCCAATGAGCGCTAACCTGCAACAGCGCGGCACCAACAATATGGCGTTCCGTGGCCGCGGTTACATCACGGCGGATGCCCGTGAGCAAACCGCTTACGGCACGGCGCGCGGCTACATTGCGGTGGGCCTCAGCACGAACGATCTTGGGCTGAATACGGCGGCAAACCAGTTCAGCGCCAACCGCGCCTTTATTCAGTTTGCTGGGTTCACTGGCGGTATCAGCCAGTCGTTCTACGATTACTTCAGCAGCTGCCGCTGCTGGTTATCAGTTCGGTGGTACCGGCGGTTCCGATACCGGCGATCCGGGCTGGACGGTGTTCGGCTATACGGCGCAGCTGGGCAACGGCCTATCGGCGACGTTGGCGATGGAAACCCGTCGTACGACGCAGATCATCGACGCCACTACCGTGGCTATTGGCTTTGATGGCAGCGCCGGGTTTGCTAACGGCGCTGGCACGCATCGTGCCGGGAAGCTACTTCAATACGCTCACCGGCGCGTACCGGCGGCGCAGTCGACTCACCATCCTTGTGAGCGGCGGCGCCGCGGTGTTCCCGGGCAATGGCGCTTACGGCGGACAGCAGCTTGGCGATATCGTCGGCAATCTGCGGGTCGACCAGGCCTGGGGCGGCGCGCAGATCATGGGCGCGTTGCATGAGCTCAACCCGACCTACTATAGCGGCGACGTCGAGCGGCGCTCCTTCGATCCTCAGCGGCGCCAGCCCTGGTGACTCGTGGGGTTGGGCGGCGGGCGCGGGCTTGCGCTTGAACTTCCCGATGATCGGCGAAGGCGACTACTTCCAAGTCGCAGGGCAACTACACTGAAGGTGCTGCTCGGTACGCCTTGTTCACGCCGAACTTCAACTGGGGCGTAGTCAATGGCTCGAAAGAGGCCTTCGGCGTGCTCAGCGACTGCGTCTACGGTGGCTTTGGCGTTGGCTCTCACTCCATTCGGCACGACCAGTTGCCAGAAGACTACCGCCTACGGCATCAATGCTTCTTACGAACATCATTGGGGCTTCGCGCCGGCATGGCAGACGTCGGTTTACGGCACTTGGTATGCGGTGAGATACGATGCGGCCGCCAACGCCATGCTGTGCTCGGCGTCCAGCACGAACGGTCTGCGCCAACGGTGCTGGTGCCGGTTCGGGCGCTGTTGCCGCAGCTGGCTGTAACAACAACTGGTCGACATGGGCAGTTGGTACCCGTACCCAGTGGAACGTGACGAAGACGTTCTACATGGGCGTGGACGTCCTGTACGATGATCTTAAGAGTGCCATCGACGGCGGACGGAATCCCTCACGGCTACTCGTTCGGTTCGGCGAACTTACACCGAATCAAACGGGCACACGTGGTCGGTGCGCTTCCGAGCACACAAGGACTTCTTGCCTTGATCGCATAATTACAACCGATCGTGTTGTAGCCCCGGCGGGCTTGCCCGCCGGGGTTTTTTATTCAGACGTGCAGCTCAGCCTAGTCGCTGGATCTAACGGCGAAACTCTTAGGCGAAAGACCGTTCCGGTTCTCTTGCCATATCCTGTGATAGGCGGCCTCGATCTGACGGGCAAAGGACCGAGTATCGAACAGGGGACAGGTATCGCGATTGCGCGCCAGCGTGGCCTTAAGCGATGCGAGAAGTTCCGGTTCACGCGCGAGTCTGAGCGCCAAGGCCTCATACTCCGACAACGACTCGGTGATCAGTTCCGGAAGGCTGCAAGCCCGCAAAAGACTGCCTGCGACCCGCCCGGCAAATGTCGAGCCGAGACAGGTGACAACCGGCAGGCCCGCCCAAAGAGCGTCGCTCGCGGTCGTATGCGCATTGTAAGGCAACGTATCCAGAAACAGGTCGGCTTGCCGTTGCCGCGCCAGATGTTCCGTTATGTCGGCGACGCGCGGAGCGAAAACCAAGCGTTTGGACGCCACACCCCGACGCTCGGCCTCAAGGCGCAGGTTCCTGGGTGCCGTCGCGTCGTCCTCCCTCATCCATAGCACGCTGCCGTCGACGTCCTTCAGGAGCCGCATCCAGACATCGAAGATCGTCGGATTTAGCTTGTACGACTGATTGAAACAGCAAAATACGAACCCATTTTCAGGTAAGCCTAGCTCGCTGCGGGTCGGCGTTTGCCCTGCGATGGCAGCGCGCATCGTCGTTGACCATGAAACTGTTGGGCAGCCAGATCACTTTTTCGCTGTAGAATTCGAATTGCTGCTCGGGAATGACGGTCGGGTCGGCAATGATGTAATCAAAGTAATCCGCGCCCATCGTGCCGGAATAGCCGAGATAATTGACCTGAATGGGCGCCGGTCGCCGCGCGAAAACGCCCGGGCGCCCATTTTGGGTGAAGCCGTTCAGATCGACGACGATATCGATCTCAAGTTGCCGAATAAGCTCGGCGATTTCGTGATCGCTCTGCGACCGACAATCGATGAATTGGTCGAACGCTGCTTTGATTCGGCGGCTAAAATCCGAACTCTGCTCCGCTCTGAGCGAAATGGCGGTCACTTCGAAACGCGATCTGTCGTGTTGCTCGAACAGGCCGACCGTCAGATAGCCGATGGGGTGATCGCGCAAGTCGGACGACAAATAGGCGACACGGATCTTGTCGTGCGAATAGGTTCGGCCGTCCCAAATCGGCGCGAAATACGGCAGTTCCGAAGCAAGGTAGCATCTGGCGCATTGCAATTGATCGGCTGGCGACGATGGTATCGATAGAACGGAAAATGGATGACTTACTTTCTTCTGCTCGCGTATTGCCGACAATAGATCGGATGTCTCCACGTCCAAGTCACTCCAATCGCAGATGCGCAGCTTCGCATGAAGACGATTGCCCGCTGCGTATTCAAGGTCAGGGCTTAAAATCAGCGCCTGGTCATAGGAAGCGCTCGCATTCTGAAATCGCGCGGAGTGCGCGAACATGTTGCCGCGGCCGAGCCACGCTCGTGCGAGATTGGGCTTAAGCGCAATGGCTTTTTCGTATGACGCAAGCGCATCATTATACTGTTGCAGACCGGCCGACACATTGCCGCATCCAAGCCACGCTTCGGCGAAACCGGGCTGCAAATCCAGGGCCCGCCCATAAGCGGCGAACGCGTCGTCATATCGCTTCAGTTCGGTCAGGGCATTGCCGCGGCCGAGCCAAGCTTCGGGGGTGGCCGGTTGCAATGCCAGCGCGTTTCGGTAAGCGATCAGCGCATCGTCGTGCCGCTTGAGCTCGGTCAGCAAATTGCCGCGGCCGAGCCATGCCTCGGCAAGATCGGGCTTGAGCGACAGCGCCTTATCATAAGCGGCAAACGCATCGTCGGAGCGCTTGTATTCGGTCAAAACGTTGCCGCGCCCAAGCCAAGCTCCGGCCAGGCTCGGGTTCAACGCCAAGGCCTCGTCGAAAGCGGTGAGCGCGTCGTTGTACCGCCGGAGACCGACAAATACATTGCCGCGTCCAAGCCACGCTTCGGCGAGATCGGGCTTTAAAGACAGCACCTCGTCATAGGCCGCAATCGCATCGTCGTAGCGCCCCAGTTTGGCGCAGACGTTGCCGCGGCCGTAAATTGCCTCGATGAAGTTCGGCTGCAGCGCTGCCGCTTTGTCGTAAGCGGTGATGGCATCGTCATAACACCTAAGTTCGAAAAGCACGTTGCCGCGATTGTTCCAGGTTTCGACGGCGCGGGGGTTGAGCGCTAGCGCCTGACTGAACCGATCCAACGCCTCAGCAGGTCTGTGCAACGCCTTGAGAACGATACCGTAATTGTGCAGCGTGGCGTCTGATTTCGGATATTCCTGCAAGGCGAGCCGCAAATAGGTTTCGGCCTCGGTAAACTTGCCGAGTTGCGTCAGCACGACGCCAAGCAGATTGAGCGCGGCGACGTGCTTCGGCTGCGTTTGCAAGACGTCTTTGAACAGGCGTTCCGCGTCTTTGAAGTTTCCGGCTTGCAGCGCGGCCATAGCGCGCTGAAATATTGCGTTGTCCGCGAAACTCACTGCCAACGCTGTCCCCATCGTTCCGGCGGGGCCGCCTGCGGATCGGATCCCGCGCCTTTGCGCTCCGGCTCCATCCGATTCGCCGCCGCGTCGCATTTGGCAACGAATGCGGCGATGCGGTCGAGCAGGTCCGCGCCGGCGAGGACGGGAACATGCCCTTGGTCGGGCACTTCGATAACATCCATCGCCGGATGGCGCTCCTTCATGCTCGCCACCGTTTCTGCCGAAAGGATATCGGAATTGCTGCCGCGGATGACGAGCACCGGCACGCGCGCAAGCGCGTCGAACTCGGCCCACATCGGCGGCAATGGGCGTTCGATATCGATCTCGGTCAGCGTCTGCGCCAGGCGCACGTCATAGGTCGGCACAAGCTCGCCGTCATTCGTTTTCCAGCTGCGCTTCGCCGCGGCGAGCCAATCTTCGGCCGTCAGTTTCGGGAATTGAGCACTGAACAAGCGGCGCAGGATTTCGGAGCCTTCGGCGAAGCTGCGCGGCTGCGGCAGCTTGCCGACATAGCTTTTAATGCGGGCGAGGCCCTTTGGCTCGAGCACCGGCCCAATGTCATGCAGCACGGCGCCGGCGATCGCGGTCGGATGGGCAACAGCAAGCAGCATGGTGAGGAGCCCGCCGCGCGAACTGCCGACGAAGACCGCTTGGCCGATTCCGAGCGCCGCGAGGATGGTCACGACATCGCCGAGCTCGGTCGCCACGTTATAATTTTCCGGATTTCTGTCGTAGTCGGATTGGCCGCGTCCGCGCGAGTTGATGGCAATGACGCGGCGGCCGTGCTCGCCGTTTGCCAAAGCCGGGCGCCAGCGCATCGAAATCGCTGACGGTGCGCGTCAGACCCGGCAAGCAGACGACGGGGAGCGTCGGTGCGGTGCGCCACCCATATTCACGCACATGCAGCCGCAAACCGTCCTGCGCGGTGACAAAAATGCTGCGCGGATTGCCGTCACCGTGAATATTGTTTTGCATGTTCGATGTCGCGCTCGTAGCGGCTGACGGACTTCAGCTAAGACGGAATTCCGGTGTCCAAAGATTGCTGCGCGCTATGCGGCGCGACGATCCGCGTGCGGCTAATGTAACGGCCGCGATGGAGCGGCGCAAATGACCGTCGCAGCCCCGATCGATGTATAATTTATGCAATAATTTCAATGGCTTGATGGCTAAAAGCGCGCGACCACAATCTCTTGAACAAACGGCGGAATTCTGTTTGACATGAATGCGCGTACCGATTGCCTTGGCCAAATATGCCGGTTTCGTCGACCACGGAATTGCTTGAGGAGGCGTTGGCCTTACACCGGCGTGGCGCCGTCGCCGAAGCCGCCGCGCGTTACGCGGACATCCTTCGCGCTGACGCTACCCATCCGATGCCAATTATTACCTCGGCTTGATCTCCTGTCAGCATGGCCGTTTTGCCGAGGGAATAGAGCTAGCCCGCAAAACACTGGCGCACGATCCGCGGCACGGGGGCGCACACGTCCTCTTGGGGCGTGCATTGAGCGGACTCGGACGCCATGAGGAAGCTTTGGCGGCTTTCGATCGCGCCGTCGCGGTCGTTCCGGATCTTGCTCCGGCGCATGCCCATCGCGCCGATTTGCTGATCGATCTGGGCCGCAACGCCGAGGCAATTGAGAGTTACGAGCGCGCTTTGGCGCTGGCGCCAGGTTCCGCCGAGGATTGGTTCAATCGCGGCGGAGCGCTTTTCGCCGTCGGGCGTTACGACAAGTTGATCGTGAGCTTCGATCGCGCGATCGCCCTTAAACCCGATTTTGCTCAAGCGCGCTTGGCGCGCGCGAAGGTGCTGTCGGATCTCCGGCGCCAGGATGACGCCCTTGAAGGCGTCGATAGCGTGCTTGCGATCGAGCCTAATCTTGCCGAAGCGTGGCTTAGCCGCGGCAATGTCTTGATCGAGCTCAGGAGATATCAAGACGCGCTCACTAGCCTTTGATCGGGCGCGGGCGCTCATGCCCAATCTTGCGGAGGCTTGGCTCGGCTGCGGCAATGTTTTTTCCAGGTTCAGGCGCTACGACGAGTTGCTTGCGGCCTATGACAAGGCGGCGACGCTCAGGCCCGATCTTGCCGAAGCCTGGCTTGGCCGTGGCAATCTTTTGAGTGAGCTTGGGCGCTACGACGACGCTTCGGCCGCATACGACAAGGCGCTGATCCTGAAGCCGGATCTTGCCACCGCATGGCTTGGTCGCGCCCATATCCTGACCGAGCGCAAGCGATGCGAGGAAGCATTGGCGGCCTATGACAAGGCGGTTGCTTTAAAGGCGGACTTGAACTACGCGGCCGGCGCGCGACTGTTCTTGAAATTGTTCATGTGCGATTGGACGAATTTGGCAGCGGAGGTCGCGGACCTTCTGACAATGGTGAGGGAGCGGAAGTCGTCGACAACTCCCTTTACGGCCTTGGCAATACCGTCATCGACAGCCGATCAGCTGCAATGCGCCACGCAGTATATACGGGATCAGCCGGTTTTCCCGCCGCTCTGGCGCGGTGAGGTCTATGCTCACGACCGCATTCGCGTTGCCTATCTCTCCGCCGACTTTCACGAGACCGCCATGGCGTCGCTATTGGCCGGTCTGTTTGAACAGCACGACAGGTCGCGTTTCGACATAACGGCACTATCGTTCGGGCCGGATCGAACGACCGCGATGCGCCATCGATTGACGGATGCCTTCGAGCATTTCATCGATGTCCGGCAAAAGAGCGATGAGGACATCGCCGAGCTCGTGCGCCGGCTCGAGATCGATATCGCGGTCGATCTCATGGGCTTTACCAGGAATAACCGGCTCGGCGTTTTTGCCCGGCGCCCTGCGCCGATTCAAGTCAACTATCTCGGCTTTCCCGGCACCATGGCCGCCGACTATATCGACTATATGATTGCCGATTTGACGATCGTTCCCGAAGGTCAGAGCTCGCATTACAGCGAGCAAGTGATCTGGCTGCCGCAGACCTATCTGGCCAACGACAACCGGCGACCGATCTCCGAACGCACGCCGACGCGTCGTGAATGTGCGTTTGCCGGAGAATGCCTTCATATTTTGCTGCTTCAACAATACATACAAGATCACGCCAGAGGTTTTCGATATTTGGATGAATTTGCTGAGACGGACGAACGACAGCGTTCTCTGGATGATCGAGGAGAATCCGGCCGCTTCGGCCAATCTGCGCCGGGAGGCGGAGCAGCGCGGCGTTTCATCGCAGCGCTTGATCTTTGCCCCGCGCACCACGTCGGCGGATCACTTGGCGCGCCACCGGCTGGCGGATTTGTGCCTGGATACCTTGCCGTATAACGCCCATACGACCGCATGTGACGCGCTTTGGGCCGGCGTTCCCATACTCACCTGCCTTGGTACGACCTTTGTGGAGCGTGTCGCTGCGAGCGCGCTCAAAGCCATCGGCCTTGACGAACTGATCACTCGCTCTCCTGATGAATATGAAGCGTTGGCATTTAAGCTCGCGCACGATCCGGCCTCCCTCGAGCGCATCAGGGAGAAGATCGTGCGCAACCGGGATACCTGCGTCCTGTTCGACACCGCACGCTCCGCGCGGGCCTTCGAATCGGCCTATACGATGATGTGGCAACGGTATCGGGGGCAGGGGATGGCCCAAGCTCCGTTAGACAGGACACGACCGATCCAGATCGAATGAGTGTCGCGTCGATGTCTGTGCCGTTTCGCTGCGATTGCGTAAGCGCGAAGCCGGCTTTAGCCGCCGCGGCGCAAGTCGGCTTCGATCATGAGCTTGGGATTGTTCTCGATCAGCGCGCGATAGATCTGCATGTTCTCGATGACGCGCTGAACGTAATTGCGCGTTTCCGAGATCGGGATGCGCTCGATCCAGTCGACCGGATCGACTTTGGGATCGCGCGGATCGCCGTATTGTTCGATCCATTCCTTCGCCCGGCGCGGCCCGGCATTGTAGGCGGAGAATGCGAGGATATAGGAGCCGCGCCAACTCGCGATATCGTTGCCGAGTTCGGCGCTGCCAAGCTGCGCGTTATAGACGACATCGTTCATCAGCCGGCGCTGATCGAAGATGACGCCAAATCGCTTGGCGGTGTCGCGGCCGGCGGCCGGCGTCACTTGCATAAGCCCGATGGCGTTGGCGCTGGAGACGACGCGCGGATTGAAGGCGCTTTCCTGCCGCACGATCGAATAGACCACGCAGGCCTCGACCTGCGGCCCGATCGGCTGATAATTCGGCACGCCAAAATTGGGGAACGCAAAGCGTTCCATCGGATAGCCGCGACTGAGCGACGGCTTGCCGATCAGGAGCACTGCGCGCGCGTCGTTGTGCCGCGCAGCGATGTCGGCGAGCGTCACCAGCGCGCCGATATCGGTCGCCTTGTCGCCGAGATCGGCGGCCATGGAGGCGATGAGGTCGCGGTTGTCGATGGCGTAGAGGATCTCGAAGACGCGGGCGAGTTCGAGCATCCGGTTGTCGGGGGCGGGCGCCGGCAGCTCGCGCAGCGTGACTTCGTCGAGCCCGAGTTTCGCCCGCGCCAGCTGCCCGTAATACGCGGTTGGATAATGCGCGGCCGCTTCGAACAGCGAACGCGCGTCCTGTTCGCGCCCCAACGCTTCCGCCGCGCGAGCCTGCCAGTAGTAGGAGCGCGCCAAAGTGATCGGACTGGTCGCGCCGTCGGCGACCCGGGCGAAATGCGCCATCGCGATGCCCGGCTCGCGCAGGAACCGCAGCGCGATCCAGCCGGCGGTGAAATGCTGCTCGGCACGGAAATTGTCGCTGATCGGCGGCGCCGCGCCATTGGCGACGTCATAGGCCATTTTCGCGTCGCCGAGATCGAGGAGCTTGCGCGAAATCAGGCGCCGCTCGACCCACCACGGATCCGGATTGACGACTTTTGCCGGATCGCGCGGCGCCGCGAGCAGCCATTGTGCGGCCTCGGTGATCTTGTCCTGGCGCCGCAGTGTTTGGATGCGGCTGAACATGTAACCCGCGTCGTGGCGCGCGGCCTCGGGCACGGCATCGAGCAGGGCCCTGGCATTGTCGGCTTGATTGATGACGGCGGCGCGTGCTTTGGCGACGGCGAGCGCGGTTGCGTTCAAATGCTGCGCCGCCCGCAATCCGGCATCGTCATCATCGACATAGAGCCGCGCATCCATGCGCACGGCATCGTCGTCCGGCGTGATCAAGCCGGCGAAAGCGGCGCGGCCCTGGGCTTCAAGATCGGCCGAGAAGCCATCGTTGCGCCAGGTCTCACGCAGGGTCGCTGCGGCGCCGGCGCTGTCGCCTTGCGCCATGAGTGCCCGTGCCAGCGCGAAATGCCCCTTGACGGTGTGCGGAGGTTCGGCACGGAAGAAACCGATGACGGTTTGCGGATCGATGCGCTCTTCCCACATCACGCCTTCGGCGCGGCGGCGCAATGTCGCCACGCTCGGCCAGCTCGGATTGGCGGCGATGAAATTGACATAGCGCGAGAAGTCCGTCGTGCCGCTGTCGCTGCGCAAGATCACCCATTCGACGAGCTTGCGGGCGAGCGGATCGGAAATCGTGCCTTCGACGTTCGTTGCGTCGTCGGCGCGGTTCTTGCCGACAAGATCGATCGCCTGTTTGACGGCGGTGATGTCGATCGGGGAGGTCGACGACGTTGTCGCCGCCGCGAACGGCAGCACCGGCCGCTGCGGAACGGCCGGGGGCGGCTGCAGCGGAACATTGCCGGGGGCTGCCGAAACCGGAACCAAAGGCATCGCGCCGGTGGCTAAGGACCCGCGAATCGCAGGCAATGACTTATGTGCGCCGGGCTTTTCGGTCGAAAGCTTCGTCGCCGGCGCCGCGCTGGTTTTGATGCCCGCCTTGGAACTTGTTTTGGCGTCAGTTTTGCCGCCAGTCTTGCTGTCGGATTTGGCGCTCGTCTTACCGCTTGTTTTGCTGTCTTTGCTTCCCGGCCGCGCCGTCGGCAGGGGCACCGGATTTGACGACGTTGCGGTCGTCGGAGATGCCGCCAGTGCCTGCGTCACAACAACGCCGCGCGTCAGGATGCCCAAAGTGGCAAGCGCGGCGGCAAGCAGGATAATGAGCCGAAATCCCAGCACGTTTTCTCCCGCCACGTGGCGTCCCGGTTAGCTTTTCCTCCGGTTAGATTGAGAAAATCCTAACCGGTGAATCACCGTGCACCAGCTTACAGTTTTACGGCGAAAGCGGGGCCAGTGTTGGCCTGCGTCTGACCCGCCCGGCGAGGCGGCCGTCGCGATAGGCACGGTCCACGATTTGCGGCCTTTCAGGCGTAATGTAGACTTCTCACAATCGCGCTCCATTAGACTGGGTCCACAGTACGACGTCAAAGTGTCCGCAGCGACGTTTTGAGGAAATTCACCGCCTCGCGACGAATATTCTCTGCATGGTGCAAGCTGCGATGCAATTTCACCGGTTATGTGCCGACTGACAGCCAGGGTTCTCACCATATCAGCCGATCGGCGGTCGACCAAAACCGGCTTCCAAGGCGGGCCTTGAGCGCGTATAAATCCGCGCCTCATGGCCCGCGGGGAGACGCGACCTGCGCGAGATGTCAGCGAGTTAGATGTGAAAGACATTTCCTACATCGCGGCGTTCCCGAAGTCGGGCATCACCTATCTGAACTTCATGCTGTTCCATATTCTGTTCGACCGCCCGCAGGATGTTCGCCTGATCGACAGCAATTACATTTTCGACGTTCATGAGAGCGTTGCGCGGGTGCCGCCGCTCGGCCAAGAGCCGCGCTATCTTAAGATTTATTTTTCCTACAATGCGCGGATTCCGCTGCGTGATCGCGCGGCGCGCGCCGTTTATCTGCTGCGCGATCCCGTCGATGTGATGATGTCGGTCTGGGATTTCAAGCATTTGATGGGCGAGGATGGTTTGCTGGATGCGTCGCCCGCGCAGCGCGAGGCGATGTTCCAGCGGTTCTGCCAGCATTGGCTGACTACCGGAGGCCTGATTTATCCCTGGGCGGGAAGCTGGAACGCCAATGTCGCGTCCTGGCTCGATCAAACCGAACTGCCGCTTCTTGTGGTACGCTACGAGCGACTTAAGGCGCGGCCGTTCGAAGAGCTTCGCCGGATTTTCGAACTTCCTCGGCCGTGAGGTGAGTGATGCGCGCATCGCCGCGGCGGTCGAAGCGGGCAAGCCCGAAAATATGCGCAAATTGGAAGCACAAGAGATCAACGGCCGGGTCGCGGGCGTGTTCTATCGGCCGGCCCTGGCAAGGGGCTACGCTCAGGGCCATCGCTTCGTCGGACGAATGCACGGCGGATCGTCCGAGAAGGTTCTGACCCCGGCCGCGCGGCAATATGCGCAACAGATATTCGGTTCCCTGATCGAGCGCGCCTATGCGCGCGCCGGGTAGTTCGGCCGAGGCGGCGGTGAAAGAGATCTACTGCACCTATTTCGATCATAACTATCTGAGCCGCGCGACGCTCATGATCGAGTTGTTGCGCCGCTACGATCAGTCGCCGATCTACGTGCTCGCGCTGTCGGAGCTTTGCGAAACGATCTTAAACGACCTCGCTCTACCCAATGTCGAGGTTATTCCGCTGGCGACGCTGGAGGCGACTTACCCCGAGCTTGCCTCGCTCAAGCAGTCGCGAAAGCTGATCGAGTACTATTTTACGCTATCGCCGTTTTTGCCGCACTATCTGTTTGACAAGACTGATGCAGACCGCATCACCTATATCGACGGCGACCTTTATTTCTTCACCTCGCCGCGGCCGGTGATCGATACTTTCGGCGAAGGCGTCGGTTGCGATCACGCCACATCGCTTTTCATTTGATTATCGCAATCACGTAGTCTTCGGCCGCTTCAACGTGGCTTGGATCACTTATAGCCGCTGCTCCGAAGGGCTCGATTGTTTAAACACCTACAAAGCCGAATGCGCGGCTTGGTGCTACGACAGGGTGGAAGACGGGAAGTTCGGCGATCAAAAATATCTCGACACTTGGCCGGATCGCTATCCGTCACTGAAGATCATCGAACACAAGGGTTTCAATCTCGCGATCTGGAATGTCAACGGCTACATGATGCGGGTGAAGAACAACATCGTGACGATCGACGACGATCCGCTGGTGTTTTATCATTTTGCTTCGACCCAGCTTTTGCCGGACGGCACGGTGCGCGCGCCGACCTCGTCGCGCGGCGGGCGCAGCAAGGCGGTACTGCTCGAAAACGTCATCAAGCCGTACGAGCGGATGCTAGAGCAAGAGCGCCGTAGGCTTCAGGAGCGTTTTCCGGCCCTGGCGGCGGCAAAGAGCGACATTCGGTATCCGGCGGCAAACACAACTGGAAACTAGGCGGTGCTGTCGCCGGCGCCTGCCACGATTTCTTTCGCACGGAATATCACACTGATCCCGGGCACGCGTTGCCCGCGAAATTCGTATATCGAGCTCGGCGAGGCCATCGACATCGCAATCTCGTACGCCGGGAGAATGCGCATGACGTCGTCGAAGTTGACGAAGGTCACAGGGTAGGTGATCTGCCGGTCGGCGATATGCGGCGGCATCGGGCCGATGCCGTTGGCGGACAGCGGCGATCTTTGCAGGCCGACGGTTTGAGGCATCCCCCATACGGGAAGGCGGGCGAGCGCAAAATATCGCGCGCGTAGCGCGGCGAGCGATTTTAGCGTCTCCAGCGGATCAGGCACATATTGGATCGCGCTCGACGCATGGACGAGATCTATTCGGCCCAGGGCGGCTGACGCCTCGTCGATCGTGGTGTAGACGTCGAAGCGGCCATTTGCGACTTTCGCAGCGCGCTCCGCCATGGTCGGAGTTTCCACGACTGCCCAGCGCAATGGAGTTCGTATCGATGGGGTCACCCTGAAATAATGAAAGCCGCAGCCGCCGCCGAAATCGAGAACCCTGAGCGGCCGGTCGGTTATCTCGGCAGCGGAAATGCCAAGAGCGAGGATCGAATTGATTACCTGTTCCGGCGCAAGCTGGCGGTGGTCGATCGCGAGCGAGGTTTTGTAGGCAATGACGTCGGCGATATCGCCATCGTTGTAGCCCGGTCCGCAGGCCGCGAGTGCCGCTGCGAAATTCGGGAAAACCTCGGTAACAACGGCCAAGGGTTGCCCCCGCGGAATGTAATAGTCGTTAGGGTAGACGCGGTTGCCCACAAACGGAGGCGGCCGAGTGCCCTAATTCGCCTCACCCGCCCTTCCTCGCGAAAGATTTCATCCCAAAATCGGGGTTTCTGTCCACCATTAACGGGGGCCTTCTGCGGGAGGGGCTTTCATGAGCCGCCGCGAGGCGATATTTATGCTTGATGGCCAGTCCATCGCCGCAACATGCGGCTCTATGGGCGACGTGCCGGGGATCGTATCATGGCTGCCAAGACACGCTTTCGAGGCTCATTCACCGCGCTGGTCACACCGTTCAAGAACGGCTCGGTGGACGAGAAAGCGTTCCGCGACCTGGTCGATTGGCAGATCGCCGAGGGCACCAACGGGCTCGTCCCGGTGGGCACGACCGGCGAAAGCCCGACGCTGAGCCACGACGAGCATAACAAGGTCGTGGAATGGTGCGTCGCGCAGGCGCGCGGCCGCGTGCCGGTCGTCGCCGGCGCGGGCTCCAATTCGACCAAGGAAGCCATCGATCTCGCCCGGCATGCGGAGAAGGCCGGCGCCGACGCGGTCCTCGTCGTCACGCCTTACTACAACAAGCCGACCCAGGAAGGGCTCTATGCGCACTTCAAGGCGATCAACGACGCCATCGGCATTCCGATCCTCATCTACAATATTCCGCCGCGCTCGGTGATCGACATGTCGGTCGATACCATGAAGCGGCTCTACGAGCTGAAGAACATCGCCGGCGTCAAGGACGCGACCGCGAACATGGCGCGGGTGTCGCAGCAGCGCGCGGCGATGGGCGAGGACTTCAATCAGATGTCGGGCGAGGACATCACCGCGCTGGGCTTCATGGCCCATGGCGGCCACGGCTGCATCTCGGTGACGTCGAACGTGGCGCCGCGCCTGTGCTCCGAATTCCAGGCGGCGTGCCTGAAGGGCGATTACGCCGCGGCATTAAAACTTCAGGATAAGCTCGCGCCGCTCCACATCAATCTCTTTGTCGAGACCTCGCCGGCGCCGATCAAATACGCGCTGTCGCTGATCGGCAAGTGCACGACGACGGTACGTCTGCCGATGGTGCCCGCGAGCGAGAAGGCCCAGGCCGCCGTGCGCGAAGCCATGGTGCACGCCGGCCTGATCAACTGACAAAGGCCCGTGCATTTTTTTGGCCGCGCATTTTCGCCGTGCGACTGAGAATTCGTCCTCGCCGGGCGGGGACGGGCAGCTCCCGATCGATCACAGCAGGGGATGGGACTTATGCTCGAAGAATTTAAGAAATTCGCGATGCGGGGCAATGTCGTCGATCTCGCCGTCGGCGTGATCATCGGCGCGGCGTTCGGCGCGATCGTTACGTCCTTGGTCAACGACCTCATCATGCCGCTCGTCGGTGCGGTGACCGGCGGGCTCGATTTCTCCAATTATTATTTGCCGCTGTCGTCGAAAGTGACGGCGAGCTCCTTGGTCGAAGCGAAAAAGCAAGGTGCGGTTTTGGCTTGGGGCAGCTTCCTCACCATTGGCATCAACTTCTTGATCGTCGCCTGGGTGCTGTTTCTCTGCATCAAAGGCATCAACAAGCTGAAGACCCCGGAGGCGCCGCCGGCGCCGTCGGGGCCGTCTCCGGAAGTGCAGCTGCTGACCGAAATCCGCGACGCGCTGAAGAAGAGCTGAGCGAGAGAGGGCGGCACAGGCGGTAATGATGGCGGCTAAGGATGACAAGAAGCTCCGCGTTGTCGCCGACAATCGCAAAGCGCGCTTCCACTATTTTATCGACGAGACGTTCGAGGCCGGCGTTTCGCTGACCGGCACCGAAGTCAAATCGCTGCGTCAAGGCAAGGCAACCATCGCGGAATCCTACGCCGACGCTCGCGGCGGCGAGATCTGGCTGATCAATTCCAACATCCCGGAATATCTTCAGGCCAATCGCTTCAACCACGCGCCGAAGCGGCCGCGCAAATTGCTGCTGCACAAGCGCCAGATCGAAAAGCTCGTCGGCGCCGTCGAGCGCGAAGGCATGACGCTCGTGCCGCTGAAGCTTTACTTCAACGAGCGCGGCCGGGCCAAGATCGAGCTCGCTCTGGCGCGAGGCAAGAAGCTTTACGACAAGCGCGACACCGAGAAGAAGCGCTCCTGGGATCGCGAGCGCGGCCGGCTGATGCGGCAGAAGGGATAAACGGAATGTTGCCGACCAAACTCGACCATTGCGTGATCCATGTTTCCGATTGGCAGCGTTCCAACGCCTTCTATACGACGGTGATGGGCGCCACGCTGGTCGAGCGGCCGGTCGGATTTGCCTATCGCTTCGGCGACAAGCAGCTCAACGTCCATGGTCCCGGTGTGAAACCGGCCGAAGTGGCGCGGCTTCCCGTGGCGCCCGGCAACAGCGATCTCTGTTTCGAATGGATGGGGCCGATTGCCGACGCGGTCGCGCATCTCGACCGCCACGGTATCCGTATCGAGAGCGGCCCGATGCAGCGCTTCGGCGCTAAGGGTGCGGGGACCAGCGTTTATTTCCGCGATCCGGACGGCTCGTTGATGGAGTTCATGTCATACCTTCCTCAGGAGAAATAAATGGCCGAGGCTCCTGGTACTCACGATCCGACAGTCCTGCCGCCCGGCATTCCGGCCCCGCAGGACGACGGCGGCGCGCGGCACCTCACCGGCATGAAGCTGCCTGACATTGCGCTCGCCGCAACCGGCGGCCCCGCCGTGAATTTATCGAAGCTGAAGGGTCGCACCGTTCTTTACATCTATCCGCGCACCGGAGTGCCAGGCGTCGACGCTCCCGAGGGCTGGGACGCCATTCCCGGGGCGCGAGGCTGCACGCCGCAATCCTGCGGTTTTCGCGATCATTTCGCCGATCTTAAAGCGCTCGGCGTGGCGCATCTCTACGGCCTGTCGACGCAGGCCACAGCCTATCAGCGCGAAGCGGCCGAACGGCTGCATCTGCCCTTCGCCATCCTGTCCGATGCCGATCTCGAATTCGGGCACGCCATCAAGCTGCCGACGTTTACGACGTCCGGCATGACGCTGCTCAAGCGCATGGCGCTGGTGATCGACGACGCAACGATTGTCAAAGTTTTCTATCCGGTCTTTCCGCCGGACAAGAATGCGGAAGAGGTCATTGCATGGCTGCGCGGCTAGGGCCATGCGCCCCATTTAATCCGCTCTTTCTGTTGCTTTATGTTGTGATCAGCGGCTGTTCGTCGACCCGTGCTCAGCAGACGGCAATGTTGCTGGATCCTTACGTCGGGCATTCCTTGTCAGAGGTCGCTGATCGGTTCGGACCGCCATCCGGCAACTTCGCGTCCAGCGATAATGGCCGCATGGAGTTTCAGTGGGACCATTTTTCAGGGAACCAAACTGGCGGAGCCGGCTGCCGCGTTCTGATTTCAGCTTTGCCCACTTACGGCAATTCCATGGTTACTCCGCCAACCGATCGCGCCAACTGGATCGTCAAAAGCTGGTCCTCCTACGGCTCAGGGTGCCCCTAGGCACAAAGCAGGTTCAAGCCGGTGTTAGGTCAGCGAAGGGGAGTCACCCCCGCGACGGAGGATTGGAGGGACATTCCGCATTCGGGGGCAGCGCGATTTCAGGCTGCGCCTACGGTGCCGATCGTCAACTCAAGTCCAGACGCGCCGTAAACAGTTCGATCAGCCCGTGGATCATGATGTTGAATGGGACGACAATCCGGTCTTCGGCCGCGTTGGCGGTGCCTTGCTCGACGGCATGTGGAATGTGGCTGGGCCAGATCAACAGGCGGCCCTTCTCCGCCGGCATAATGAAATAGTCCGAATTGAGGTCGTTCTTTTCCAGATATCTTGGTTCGAGATTTTTCGTCAGCCGGCGCGGTGAAGCGAACATCGTCGGTCCGCAATTCGGCGGCGCCTTGATATAGACCAGGCCGCTGAGCAGGCAGTTCGGATGAACGTGCATATGCTGACGGCTATTCGGATGAGTGATGTTCGCCCACATGTTGGTAATGTAGTGCGAGTCCCGCTTAACGGCGTAGGCGTCCAGAACTCTTCCGGATTCCCGCATAATCACGTCAACCAACTCTTTCATCTCAGGGAGGGTGTGGAGGTCATCTTCTGTCATGAAGGCAGGAAACGCCCCCTCAGGAGCCGACCTGCCTTTGCCCGATTTCTGCAACTCCCGGGCCGTTTTCTCGACCCGGTCGCACACGCTCATATCGGCCAACTTTCCCGTAAACATCGGCGTCGGGAAAAGCATGAACAGCTGTTTTTCGACGAGTTCGGCCGCGGTGGCCACGGGAGGCGTGTCAAGCATCGGGTTTCGCATTTGCTATGGTTTAGCAACCAGATCGGGACGCGACCTCAGTTTAATACCAGCTGACCTTCGTGACCAGTGTGTAACGAGGCGCGTTCTAAGGCGCTCATTTTTGGGCTGCGCCGGTTGCGGCAAAATACCGGGTCATGAAATCGTTAAATGCGAGCACCTTGGCGGAACGCTGCTGGCCCGCCGGATAGACCGCGTAAATCGTCGCTTCCGGCAATTTGAATTTTGGCAGCACCTGGACGACGCGTCCGGCGTCGAGATCGTCGCGAAAGAAAATGACCGGACCGTAAGCAATGCCCAGGCCGCGCACGGCCGCGGTCTTGAGCACTTGTTGATGGCTGGTCACGATCGGCCCGCTGACCTTCACCACGCGCTCGCCGTCATTGCCGATGAGATGCCACTCGTCAGGCGCTTCGAGATAGCTGTAGGTCAGGCAGGCGTGCTGGGCGAGGTCTTCCGGCTGCTGCGGCGTGCCGCGTCGCGCCAGATAGTCCGGGGCTGCGCAAAGAATGCGGCGCGAGCTATTGAGCTTGCGCGCGATCAAGCTTGAGGACGTGCCATGCGGCCGCCCGACGCTGATGGCGATGTCATAGCCCGCTTCGATCGGATCGGTGACGCGGTCGTTCAGTGTCAGATTGATGCGCAGACGCGGATAGGCGAGGACGAGGTCGGTGATTGCCATCCCGATCTCGGCCAGACCGAAATTCGTCGGCGCGATGACGCGCAATTCGCCGCGGGGCTCGTTGTGCAACTCGGCGGCCGACCGTTCGGCCTCCTCGAGCTCGGCGAGAATGCGCCGGCATTGCTGGTAGAATGCCCGCCCGGCCTCGGTAAGGCTGACCCGCCGCGTCGTGCGATTGAGCAGGCGGGCGCCGAGGCGCTCTTCGAGCTGCAAGACGTGCTTGCTGGCGGCGGCGCGCGACACGCCAAGGCGTTCGGCCGCCGCGGTAAAGCTTCCGGCCTCGACCACGGCGACGAAAACTCTTGTGTTCTCAAAACGATCCATTTGGCGTATGATTGTCAATCATCTATTGACAATCTATTTCGATCCGTCCGGATTATCAAACCAATTCCTCTCGCTAGGATGAGTGAAATGGCGCCGACTAACGGTGTCTGTTGCGGAGGAAAGGCCATGTCGAAAGCTGACATCTCGAAAACCGACACGTCGAAATTCGTCGTTGCGCCGCATTTCCGGCTGCAGGAATGGGTCGCCGAGGAGAAGGGCTATTTCGCCGCCGAGGGTCTCGACTACGAATTCCGTGAGACCATGGATTCGAGTTCCGGCACCGGCCACCAGATCGGCAACAAGGTCGGCGCTTATCAGACGTTTGAGGCGGGACGCGCGTGCAACGTCAGTGGCGCCTGCCACTGGACGGTGAATGTCGCGGCGTCGAGCGGCCACGGCAAGCTCTACCCTGATGCCTACTCCGTTTCGCCCTGCGGCGTGTTCGTGCCGCCGGAATCGGCGGTGAAGACGCCGTCCGACCTTGCCGGGGTGCCGATTTCGGTCGGCTATCAATCCGGCAGCCACTACGCCACCATTCAGGGCCTCGAGCAGTATCTAAAGCCCGATCAAATCAACCTGTCGTTCAAGGACGGGCTGTTGTTCAGCCGCATGGAGCTTCTGGTCGACCGCAAGGTGCCGGCGGCGTCGCTGTTCAGCGGGCCGTATTATTTCCTCGAACAGCTCGGCTTCCGCAAAGTCATCGACACGACGTTCATGATGGCCTCGATGGTCACCGGTACGCCGGAACCGGAAGACGTCCGCAAATATTTCCGGGCGCTGCGCCGCGCGCAACGCGACATCGATCTGCGGCCGGAGCTGTTTACCCACTACTACAAGCGGGAATTTCCGGCGCGCTTCCATGACCAGATGGATACCCGCCGCTGGGGCCCGGGCGAGCGGCTGGTATTCGAGCCGTATTCGAAGGAGACATTCGAAGAATCATTCGAATGGATCGAGCAGCACGGCATTTTCCCGCGCAGCGAAATGGGCAGCGGCGAATACGAAAGCTCGATCTTCGCGTAATCAGGCGTCGAGCATTTCGCGCACTTGCGCGAACACCTGGTGGAACATCTTGGGCGTGAGCACGCCCGTGTTCGTATTGTAGCGCGAGCAGTGATAGCTATCGATCAATGTCAGGCCGCCGATCGCGTGCGCTTTGCCGTGGCCGAAGGGAAATTGCGCGCGGCGCGCGCCGCTTGAGCTGACGAAAGTCTCGTGCGCGATGCGCCCGAGCGCGACCACGACGGCAAGCTTGCGCATTTCCTCGATCGTGGCTTGAAGGAAATCGCGGCAGGTCGTGATCTCTTGCGGCGTCGGCTTGTTTTCCGGCGGCACGCACCGCACCGCATTGCTGATGCGGCAATCGATGAGTTCAAGGCCGTCGTCGGGGCGAGCGTCATAGGTGCCGCGCGCGAAGCCGAACTCCTGCAGCGTCGAATAGAGCAGGTCGCCGGCATAGTCGCCGGTGAATGGCCGGCCGGTGCGATTGGCGCCGCGCAGTCCCGGCGCGAGACCGACAACGAGAAGGCGCGCGTCGGCCGGGCCAAACGAGTCCACCGGCGCATTGAACCATTCCGGCTCGAGCTCGCGCCAATGCTCCCGAAAACCGACAAGCCGTGGGCAACGCGGGCAATCGCGGCCAGGCGAGCCACTTCCCCGACTCGGGCGCGTCATGGGAGCTATTCGTCTTCGAACTCGTCTTCGACTTCGACGCGCTGCGAGGTCGGGCTGCGCTGGAGAAATTGCGGTGTGTGATGCGGCGCGTCGCGCGGCTCCCTCGATTCCCTGGGCTCGCGCATCTCCCGCGGCTCGCGGGCAGGACGCTCGTTCGGATCGCGGCCGATCTTTGAGCGCAACTCGATGATGTCGACGAACTGGTCGGCCTGGCGGCGCAATTCGTCGGCGACCATCGGCGGCTGGGTGGTGACGGTCGACACCACGATGACGCGCACGCCGCGCCGCTGCACCGCCTCGACCAGCGAACGGAAATCGCCGTCGCCGGAGAACAGGACCATCTGGTCGATATGCGGCGCCAGCTCCATGGCGTCGACCGCAAGCTCGATGTCCATATTGCCTTTGACCTTGCGGCGGCCGGTCTGGTCGACGAATTCCTTGGTCGCCTTGGTGACCACGCTGTAGCCGTTGTAATCGAGCCAGTCGATCAACGGGCGGATCGAGGAATATTCCTGATCTTCGATCACGGCGGTGTAATAGAACGCGCGCACCAGATAGCCGCGCGATTGGAACTCGCGCAGCAGCCGCTTGTAGTCGATGTCGAAGCCGAGCGACTTTGCGGTGGCGTAAAGGTTGGCGCCGTCAATGAACAATGCGATTTTTTCGATTTGTGCGGACATGGTCTTTCTCGCGATGAATGTCGGGTTTCGTGATCAAACCGGATCGACTCTGCAATGAACGATGCCGGCGTTTTATAAATCTTGTCGTCAACGGAATGGTTCGACGGCCCAAATGCTCTCCGCAACGCAGCGCTATTCGCCAAGACGCTTTATCGCCACGTCGTATCGCCACATTGTGCCGTGGCAAGTCTAGGTACGGTGGTAAGTCTCGCGCGGATAAAACTCCTTGCGGCACGCCGTCGCGGCATCTGCGAAAGTATGATTCGGAACGCCGCGAACCGGTTCCTGAATTTTGGGGTAACAGAGCCGGCCGCAGCCGCCAAGTTAAATATCGGCAGCGCTCCGATGGCAAAATTCGGAACTCATCGTGGCCTTTTGTCGGGCCGAGCTTGCGGGGGCCGGCGAAAATCGGCTTGCGGAAATCGGGCTTGCGTATCCCGGCCGCGGACGTTACTTAAAGCCCAACATTAAGGACATTGTCCCAGAGCGGGAACCTCGCCTATTAGACCGGCATTTGAGGCCCGTCTTAAGGCTCAGAGCCACAGGAACATCGTTAAATGGCCCGTGTCACCGTTGAAGATTGCATCGACAAGGTCGAAAACCGCTTTGATCTCGTTCTGCTGGCCGGCCACCGCGCGCGCATGATTTCGTCCGGCACCCAGATTGCGGTCGAGCGGGATAACGATAAGAACCCGGTTGTGGCGTTGCGGGAGATCGCGGAAAAGGCGATTTCGCCCGAGGACCTCAAGGAGGAACTCGTCCATTCCCTGCAGAAATATGTCGAGGTCGACGAGCCCGAACCCGAGGCCGTGCCGCTGATCGGGGCCCCTGGGACCGGGGTTGATGTCGACGATACCGACGTCACCACGGATCGGATGACGGAAGAAGAATTGCTCAAGGGCCTCGAGGGTCTCACGCCCCCCGAAAGCCAGCCCGAGCCGGATGTCGGCGACGAGGAAGAGTAAGACTCTCCGCAATGTCCCCGTTTCGGGGGAAGTTTTGCATTGCAGCGCGCCGGGCCGCTATTTGCCTGCCGCGGAATGCGCCTAAGTTTCGCGCGCCTTGTGGCGCGCGCGGCACTCCATGATATCTTTGTGAGCAGTATCGGCCGAATCTGGCGAGCAGCCGGGTCGGCCGCGCCACGGGACCGTCATGGCTCGCTCGCCGATCGACCTGCCGCGTATGCAGAATCAGCCCCGTTCCCGGGAGCTGTTGGCGCGCGCGCCGAGCCTCATACCGGCGGATGGCGGTGAAGCGCCGCCGGCCAAGTCGCGCAAGCCGCGGATGCGGCAATACGACCTCATCGACGAGGTCAAAAAATACAATCCGGCCACCAACGAGGACCTGCTCAACCGCGCCTATGTCTATGCCATGCGCGCGCATGGCGAGCAGAAGCGCGCCTCCGGCGATCCTTATATTTCGCATCCGCTCGAAGTCGCGGCCATCCTCACCAGGCTGAAGCTCGACGACGCCACGATCGCTGCGGCGCTGTTGCACGACACGATCGAGGATACCGACGCCACCCGCGCCGAGATCGACCGGCTGTTCGGCCATGAGATCGGGCCCCTGGTCGAAGGCCTGACCAAATTAAAGCGGCTCGATCTCGTCTCCAAGGAAGCCAAACAGGCCGAAAACCTGCGCAAGCTTCTGCTTGCGATCGCCGACGATGTGCGGGTGCTGCTGATCAAGCTCGCCGATCGCCTGCACAATATGCGTACGCTCGAATACCAGCCGCCGTCGTCGCGCCGCCGCACCGCCGACGAGACGCTCGAAATCTATGCGCCGCTGGCCGGCCGCATGGGCATGCAGGAGATGCGCGAGGAGCTCGAGGATCTGGCGTTCCGCGAGCTCAATCCCGACGCTTATAAGGTTCTGACCGAGCGGCTCGAGACTCTCGCCGCGAAATCGAGCGGCTGGATCACCGAGATCGAGCAGCAGCTTGCCAAGAAGCTCGCTGATCGCGGCATCACCGCCGAGGTCTCCGGGCGGCGCAAGCGAGCCTATTCGATCTGGCGCAAGATGGAACGCAAGGCGGTCGGCTTCGAACAGCTTTCGGATATTTTCGGCTTCCGCGTCATCGTCGACGATCTCGTCGCGTGCTACCAGGCGCTTGGCATCGTGCACACGACATGGCCGGTCGTTCCGGGGCGGTTCAAGGACTACATCTCGACGCCGAAGCAGAACGATTACCGCTCGCTGCATACGACCGTGATCGGTCCGGGCCGGCAGCGCGTCGAACTGCAGATCCGCACCCGCGATATGCAGCAGATCGCCGAATACGGCATCGCCGCGCACGCGCTCTATAAGGACGTGCAGGGCTCGCCGACGGAAATGCTGTCGCGGGAATCGAGCGCCTATGCGTGGCTGCGCCGCACCATCGAGCTTCTCGCCGAAGGCTCGAACCCGGAAGAGTTCTTGGAGCACACCAAGCTCGAACTGTTCCACGATCAGGTGTTCTGCTTCACGCCGAAAGGCAAGCTGATCGCTCTGCCGCGCGGCGCCACCCCGATCGATTTCGCTTACGCGGTGCATACCGATGTCGGCAATATGGCGATCGGCGCCAAGATCAACGGCAAGATCGGTCCGCTGTCCGCGCCGTTGCAAAACGGCGACGAGGTTCAGATCCTGACTTCGAAGGCACAGACCGCGCCGCCATCGGCTTGGGAATCCATCGTCGTGACCGGCAAGGCGCGCGACGCCATCCGGCGGGCGACGCGGGACGCCGTGCGCAACCAATACGCCGGGCTTGGCCGGCGCATCGTCGAAAAGCTCTGCCAGCGCGCCAAGATCGAGTATTCCGACGAGAATCTCGAAGGCGCTTTGCCGCGGCTGGCGCGCGCCTCGATCGACGACGTGATGTCGGCGGTCGGCCGCGGCGAAATGAAAGCCTCCGACGTCGCCCGCGCCATGTATCCCGATTACAAGGACGAGCGCGTGACGCCGGTCGCGCCGAAGGCGGAGAGCGGCTGGTTCGGCTTGAAGTTTGCCAAGGCGCTGAAGTTCAAAGTTCCGGAAGAGGGCGAAAACGGCGCGGCGATCCCGATCCGCGGCATCAACACCGATTTGCCGGTGCGTTTTGCGCCGCAAGGCGGCGCAGTGCCCGGCGACCGCATCGTCGGCATTATGACGCCGGGCGAGGGGATCACGATCTATCCGATCCAATCGGAGGCGCTCAAGCAATTCGAAGACGAGCCGGAGCGCTGGCTCGACGTGCGCTGGGATGTCGACGATCAGGCGCCGCAGCGGTTTCCAGCACGCCTCACCGTGCAATCGGTCAACGAGCCGGGAACGCTGGCCCAGATCACGCAAGTGATCGCCGAGCACGACGGCAATATCGACAATATCCGGATGATGCGCCAATCGCCCGACTTCACCGAACTGACGATCGATCTTGAAGTCTATAACCTCAAGCACCTCACCTCGATCATCTCGCAATTGCGGGCGAAGAAAGTCGTCGCCAATGCCGAACGCGTGAACGGGTAAGCATGGCAGCTCCCGCAATTCGTCTCGGCGTCAACGTCGATCACGTCGCGACTGTTCGCAATGCGCGCGGTGGCCGGCATCCCGATCCGGTCAAGGCCGCCGAGATCGCCATCGCCGCCGGCGCCGACGGCATCACCGCGCATTTGCGCGAGGATCGCCGCCACATTGTCGACGACGATGTGGCCCGGCTGAAGGAACGCATCAACAGGCCGCTCAATCTCGAAATGGCGGCAACGCCGGAGATGGTCGGCATCGCGGGTAAGCTCAGGCCGCATGCGGCCTGTATCGTCCCGGAACGTCGCCAGGAGCGCACCACCGAAGGCGGGCTCGATGCGGCGGGTCAGCACGATAGTTTGCGGGCCGCGGTCAGCGAACTGGCCGGGGCCGGCATTCGCGTGTCGTTGTTTATCGCCGCCGAGCCGAAACAGATCGAGGCTGCGGTCGCCGTCGGCGCTCCGGTCATCGAGATTCACACCGGCGCCTGGTGCGACGCACTGGCGGCGGGTCATGCCGCCGCTGCCGCAGCAGAGTTCGATCGCATCGTCCGCGGCGCCGCGATGGCAAAGAATTCAGGCCTTGAAGTCCATGCCGGGCACGGGCTCGATTTCATCACCGCCGAACGGATCGCCGAGTTGCCCGAGATCGCCGAGCTCAATATCGGCCATTTCCTGATCGGCGAAGCCGTCTATTCTGGCCTCGACTCGGTCGTGCGCGCGATGCGCGCCGCGATGGATCGCGGCCGCACTCGGATAGGAACCAAATCTTGACCGGAACCGCATCATGATTCTCGGCATCGGATCGGACATTTCCGACGCCCGCCGCATCGCCAAGGTGCTGGAGCGGCACGGCGACCGGTTCATCGACCGCGTCTTCACGCCGATCGAGCGCGCAAAGGCGGAGAAGCGGCGGAACCGGGTCGAGACCTATGCCAAGCGTTTCGCCGCCAAGGAGGCGTGCGCCAAGGCGCTCGGGACCGGGCTGCGCGCCGGGGTGTGGTGGCGCGATATGGGCGTTGTCAATCTGCCGTCTGGCCGGCCGACGCTGGAACTCACCGGCGGCGCCAAACGCCGCCTGCAGGCGATTACGCCCAAAGGCTATGAAGCGCGGATCGATCTCACCATTACCGACGAAGGACCCATGGCGCATGCCTTCGTTGTCATTTCGGCCGTCGCCATCGGCGAGGGGTAGGACTACTTTCGCTGCGGTCTTCCGGCGCTATGTTTGAGCGTCACCGAATGAATTTGTCTTCCTGGATGACTGATAATTGGTTGTGCAATGTGTGCGGAAACTGGCGGTAAACGCATGGTATATCTGAGGAAACTCACACTCGCCTCGGCCGCGTCGGATTCCCCGGCGCAATTGCTTGCGGCGGCGCCTGAGGTTACAAGACCGATGGCGGGCGCTTTCGATGCGAGATGACGGGCCGATGAGCGTGGAGACAGATTCGAAGCGAAATGAGGGTGGATTCGCTGAAACGGTACGCGTGGTCATCCATGCCCTCATTATCGCGCTGGTCATCCGGACGTTTCTGTTTCAGCCGTTCAATATTCCATCCGGCTCGATGATCCCGACCCTCTTGGTCGGCGATTATCTGTTCGTCTCCAAATATTCCTACGGCTACACGCACTACTCGTTCCCGTTCTCGCCGCCGATCTATTCCGGCCGCGTTCTCAGCCGGGAGCCGCAGCGCGGCGACGTCGTGGTGTTCCGCCTGCCGAAAGACGACTCGATCGATTACATCAAGCGCGTCATCGGATTGCCGGGCGACAAGATCCAGATGATCGACGGCGTGCTCAACATCAACGGCCAGCCGGTGCCGCGCGAGCGCATCGATGACTTCATCACCGACGAAGACGGTGTCGTGCAGCGCGTCAAACAATTCCGCGAGACGCTGCCGAACGGCGTCAGCTACAACACACTCGATCTCACCGATAACGGTTTCTACGACAACACGCCGGTCTATACGGTGCCTCCCGACCATTATTTCATGATGGGCGACAACCGCGACAATTCGACGGATAGCCGCGTGCTCAGCCAAGTCGGCTATGTGCCGTTCGAAAATCTGATCGGCCGGGCGCAAGTGATTTTCTTTTCCATTCGCGACGATGCCCACGCTTGGGAGGTCTGGCGCTGGCCCTGGGCGGTGCGGTGGGAGCGGCTATTCAAGCTGGTGAGATGAGTGGCCGCAAGAAAGCCAAATCGGTGGTCGCGCGCAAAGAAGCGCCGGCCGGAGAACTCGCCGCTACGCCGGCGGCAAGCGCCGCCGCCCCGAAGGAAAGTCGCCGCCGGAAACGCAGCGCGACCGCGCTCGAAGATCGCATCGGCTATCGCTTCACCGACGGCACGCTTCTTGACTGCGCGATAACGCATATTTCCGCGCTGAAAGGCGCGCGCAATCGCGCCGGTAGCTATCAGCGGCTCGAATTTCTCGGCGACCATGTGCTCGGTCTGGTCATCTCCGACATGCTGTACCGGGCATATCCGAAGGCCGACGAAGGTGAGTTGTCGCGCCGGCTCGCCGATCTGGTGCGCAAGGAGACTTGCGCCGAAATCGCGCGCACCATCGATCTCGGTCCCGCCATCCGGGTCGGGTCATCGGAAGCCAATGCCGGCGCGCGGTCGCGGCTCGCCATTTTGGCCGATGTCTGCGAGGCGGTGATCGGCGCGGCCTATCTCGACGGCGGCTACAAGGCCGCGGAGGAACTGGTCGAACGGCTCTGGCAAGCGCGCATGCAAGCGACGACGCAGCCGCTGCGCGATCCGAAAACCGTCTTGCAGGAATGGGCGCAGGCGCGCGGTCTGCCGACGCCGGCCTATCGCGAGGTGGCGCGCTCCGGACCCGACCACGATCCGGAATTCCGCGTCGCCGTTCAGCTTCCAGCCTTCGCGCCGGCCGAGGGCCTCGGCCGGTCCAAGCGCGCCGCCGAGCAGGCGGCGGCCTCCGTCATGCTGGTTCGCGAAGGCGTCGAGCGCACGCGCCGCCATGGTTGATCCCTCAGAGATGGCTCCGTCGCCGGAGCAAGCAACGCGCTGCGGATTCGTGGCGCTGATCGGCGCGCCCAATGCCGGCAAATCAACGCTGATCAATGCGCTGGTCGGAACCAAGGTGTCGATCGTGACGCCGAAGGTGCAGACGACGCGCACGCTCATTCGCGGCATCGCCGTCACCGGCGCTGCGCAACTGATCTTTGTCGACACGCCCGGCATTTTCTCGCCCAAGCGCAGGCTCGATCGCGCCATGGTCGGTACCGCCTGGGGCTCGACGCAGGATGCCGACCTGGTTGCGCTTCTGATCGATTCCAGAAAGGGCCTCACCGACGACGAAGACGCCATCCTGCGCACGCTCGCCGATATCCGCCCGGCGAAAGTGCTGGTGCTCAACAAAGTCGATCTGATTGACAAGCTGGCGCTGCTTGCGCTCACGCAAAAGCTCAACGAGCGCGCGGCGTTTGCCGCGACGTTTATGATCTCGGCGTTGTCTGGTGACGGCGTCGGCGATCTCAAAGCCTGGTTCGCGGCACATGTCCCGTCCGGTCCGTGGCTCTATCCCGAGGACCAGATTTCCGATGCACCGATGCGCCAGCTCGCCGCTGAAATCACGCGCGAGAAGCTCTATCTGAGGCTGCATCAGGAACTGCCTTATCAGTCCACGGTCGAGACCGAAGTCTGGAAGGAATTGCGGGACGGATCGGTGCGCATCGAGCAGACCATCTATGTCGAGCGCGAAAGCCAGCGCAAAATCGTGCTCGGTAAGGCCGGTCAGGCGATCAAGGCGATCGGGGCCGCGGCGCGCATCGACATCGCCGCTGCCGTCGAGCAGCCGGTCCACCTCTTCCTGCACGTCAAAGTGCGGGAAGGGTGGGGCGACGATCCGGAACGTTACCGCGAAATGGGACTGGAATTCCCGAAGGAATAATGACGCCCAAGGTACTTTACGTTCTATGGAATGGACCGACGACAGCATCGTGCTCGGCGTCAAACGCCACGGCGAGACGAGCGTCATTCTCGAATTGATGACGCACGGGCACGGCCGGCATCTCGGATTGGTGCGTGGCGGCGCCGGCACGCGCCAGCGCGGCGTGCTGCAGCCGGGCAATGCGCTGCGCGCGACCTGGCGGGCGCGGCTCGACGAGCATCTCGGCAATTACACCGTCGAGGGTCTCAATTTGCGTGCGGCGGCCTTCTTGTCCGCGGCGCATGCCGTTCACGGCGTGACGCATCTTGCGGCTCTGTGCCGCTTGCTTGCCGAGCGGGAACCGCATGCCGCGATCTACGACGCGCTCGAAACGATCCTCGATCATCTTGGCGATCCGCGTATCGCGGCGCCGATGATCGCGCGTTTCGAGCTTGATTTCTTGGCCGAGCTCGGATTCGGGCTCGATCTCGGCTCATGCGCGGCGACCGGCGCCACCGCGGATCTGATTTACGTGTCGCCGAAGTCGGGCCGCGCGGTCTCGCGCGACGCCGGCGAGGCCTATCGCGACAGATTGCTCCGGCTCCCGGCATTCCTCCGTACCGGCGCCGAACCGGAATCGGCGAGCGATCTCGCCGACGCGTTCTCGCTGACAGGGTTTTTCCTCGATCGCCACGCATTCAGTCCGCGCGGACTGGCGCTGCCGGAAGCGCGCGCGCACTTCGTGACCGCGCTTTCACGCGTGACGCATTAGCGCCTGGAAATGATTGCGCAGGCTCCGCCGCAAGCGGACGTTACATGTACCAGGAAATAAGATAGCCACCCAATCCCCAATAGGGTCCCGGGTTGTATCCGTAGCCACAGGGCCAGTCGTCTTGGCGGTACAAAAATGGTCCACAGGAGGGGTGGTACCGCCATGTCTCGTAATGCAGCATCCCGTAGTGATGATGCCATCCCCGATAATACACCTGTTGAACCGGGCCGGATTCCGAAGCGGCGATGCCGATTGCAAAAGGTGACGCAATCATCATCGCGGCCGCTCGGTCTGCAGGCGCTCCGAGGAAGAGAATTACCGCCGCGGCGCATGCCGCAAATAGTGCTTTGCGCATCGGTCGACTCCTGGAAGGTCTCAAATCCGAATGCGCAGAATTATGAGCAAGGTCGCACTCAAGGCACTTTACCTTGACGTCGCATCCCGTCCAGCAGCCGCGGGCACGGTGCGAATTCAAGGCTGCGGTGGATTTGAGGCTTCTGGAGCGCCGTCGTTCAGGTTGAAGCGATGGCACCCTAGTATGCGACCGCCGCGATCAGGTTACCAGCGGTGCCAATAGTGCCGGTGCCAGCCCCAATAGGGGTGAACCCAATAGGGACCGCCCCACCACACGCGCCGGCAGCCGTAATAGCCGCAGACGATTGCAGCCTTCTGGACGAGATTGGCGTCAGCGGACGTCGCGAGGCCGAGTTGTGTCGGCGCCGCCGTCGGCATCGCAGCGGCCTTATTCGCGGTCGCTCCGATCGACAACACAGCCGCGACAGCCGCGGCTGCAAGCATAGTCTTACGCATGCTAGTCCTCCGTAACGTTCCGGCGCGAACCGAGGGAGCGTGCGTCGGTGCTCGCGATCATCTTAGCGATGTTGTTGATCTTGCGGGATTAATTATGTTTCACGTTGCAGCACTTTTCGTTCATTGCGCGTTCAGATGCCGCAATCCGGCACGGCCGTGTTCCTTGAGTTCGAAAACACAAGCCGCGATCGCGCGGCGAGATTTTCAGAGCCACTGCCACATTGGTTCAGCTAATGTTGCTAGTATCCGAGTGATTCCAATATTCGCGTCAGCATGCGTCGCTCCACCACGCGTTGCGCATTCGCACGTATCGGAATCGGGAAATATGGATTGAGAAACGCAGCCGGCTGATGAACAAGAAAGTAGTTCCTCCCGAACCGAACGGCGTGCAGGAGATCGCACTGCGCGAAGCGCTCGAGGAGCGGTATCTCGCTTACGCTTTGTCGACCATCATGCATCGCGCGCTGCCGGACGCGCGTGATGGGCTCAAGCCGGTACATCGGCGCATCCTCTACGGCATGCGGCTGCTGCGGCTCGATCCGGGCGCCGCGTTCAAAAAGTCGGCAAAGATCGTCGGCGACGTGATGGGCAATTTCCATCCGCACGGCGATCAGGCAATCTATGACGCGCTGGTGCGGCTGGCGCAGGATTTCTCGTCGCGCTATCCGCTGGTCGATGGGCAGGGCAATTTCGGTAATATCGACGGCGATAACGCCGCCGCCTACCGCTATACCGAAGCGCGCCTGACCGAAGTGGCGCGGCTTCTGCTCGACGGCATCGACGAAGACGCCGTCGATTTCCGGCCGAACTACGACGGCGTGTCGCAAGAGCCGGTGGTGCTGCCGGCGGCATTTCCGAATCTGCTCGCCAACGGTGCGCAAGGCATCGCGGTCGGCATGGCGACATCGATTCCGCCGCACAATGTCGCCGAACTATGCGACGCCGCGCTTTATCTGATCGAACAGCCCAATGCGCGCACCAAGACTTTGCTGAAATTCGTGCCCGGCCCCGATTTCCCAACCGGCGGTCTCGTGGTCGATCCGCCCGAGGCTATCGCCGAAGCTTATGTGACCGGCCGCGGCTCGTTCCGGGTTCGCGCGCGCTGGAAGATGGAAGAGACCGGGCGCGGCACCTACCAAATCATCGTCACGGAGATTCCGTGGCAAGTGCAGAAGATGCGGCTGATCGAGCGCATCGCCGAGCTGATGAACGAAAAGAAGCTGCCGCTTCTCGCCGACATGCGCGACGAGTCGGCCGAAGACGTGCGCATCGTGCTCGAGCCGCGCTCGCGCTCGGTCGATCCGGCGCTGTTGATGGAGAGCCTGTTCAAGCTCACCGAGCTCGAAAGCCGCGTGCCCTTGAACATGAACGTGCTGGTGCGCGGCCGCATTCCGAAAGTCATTGGACTCGCCGAAGCGATCAGCGAATGGCTTACCCATCGCCGCGAAGTCCTGTTGCGCCGCTCGCGCTATCGCCTGGCGCAGATCGAGCACCGGATCGAAGTCTTGGGCGGCTATCTGGTCGCCTATCTCAACCTCGACAAGGTCATCAAGATCATCCGCACCGAAGATGAGCCGAAGCCCATACTCATCAAGACGTTTAAACTCACCGACGTTCAGGCCGAGGCCATCCTCAATATGCGGCTGCGCAATCTGCGCAAGCTCGAGGAGATGGAGATCCGCAAGGAAGACAAGGATTTGCGCGCCGAGAAGAAATCGATCGAAGAATTGCTGCGCTCCGAGAAACAGCAGTGGAAGCGGATCGCCGATCAGGTTCGCGAGGTGCGCGACGCGTTTGGGCCGAAAACGCCGATCGGCAAGCGCCGCACCGGTTTTGCAAAGGCGCCGGCCCATGACGAGGCGGCAATCGAGGAGGCTTTGGTCGAGCGTGAGCCGATCACTGTCGTTGTGTCGGAGAAAGGTTGGATCCGCGCTCTGCGCGGGCAGGTCGCCGATCTTTCGGCACTCGCATTCAAAGCCGATGATGGGTTCAAGCTCGCCTTCTCCGCCGAGACTACGTCGAAGCTTCTGGTCTTTGCCACCAATGGCCGCTTCTACACGATCGACGCCTCAAAACTTCCCGGCGGTCGCGGTCACGGCGAGCCGATCCGCTTGTTCGCCGAACTCGAGCAAGAGGCAGACATCGTCACCGTGTTCCGCTATCAGGGCGGCCGCAAGCTGATCGTCGCCAGCAAGCAGGGCACGGGGTTTATCGTTCCCGAGGACGAGTGTCTCGGCAATACCCGCAAGGGCAAGCAGGTGCTCAACGTGAAGCCGCCCGACGAGGCGCGCGCGCTCGCGCCGGTCGAAGGCGAATTCGTCGCGGCCATCGGCGAAAACCGCAAGATGGTGATCTTCGCGCGCGATCAGGTGCCGGAAATGACGCGCGGCCGCGGCGTGCGCTTGCAGCGTTATAAGGACGGCGGCTTGTCCGACATCAAGACATTCGAGGTCGAGACCGGGCTGCGCTGGACCGATACCGCGGACCGCGTCTTCTCGCTCACGCTCAAGGAGCTGTCCGACTGGCGCGGTAACCGCGCCGATGCCGGCCGGCTCGCGCCCAAGGGCTTTCCGAAGAGCAACAGGTTTGAAACCATGGCCAGCCGTGTCGCCAACGGCAAAGAATCCGAGGAAGACTAGCGCGCGGACACCGACAAGTTTTGGGTAAATATTAGCAAAGCATCAATACTGTCTGCCAAATTGCGGTCGTGCCTGCACAAATACGCGGGACCTAACCAAATATTCAGTCGCCGCATCTAGCGTGCTCCGGCCACTTTTAACGATTTTGAAGCTGGGGCGATTTTCGCCAAATGCGTGCGCAGAAAATTGTTTGGAATAAGAAAGCGGGCTGGACTGCTGAGCTCGCGGACGCAGCCTCGCTCGTGCTTTATTTCGGCACCCGCGAAGCGCTGGCCTGTGGCGCACGCTATGAGGAACTGCGTGACAGATTTCCGCACGCGCATATTCTCGGCTGCAGCACCGGCGGACAAATCAACGATAATGATGTCAATGACGATGAGATCATCGCCGCTGCGATAGAGTTCGACGCAACCCGGCTCCGGCTAAGCCACCAGCAAATCAACGATCCCAGCCACTCGCGCGCCTGTGGCGAGGCGGTCGGACGCGCGCTCCATGCTGACGATCTCGCCGGCGTGTTCGTCTTGTCCGATGGTCTGAACGTCAATGGCAGCGAACTCGTCGCTGGGATCAGTAAAGCCATCGGCCCGAAAATTCCGTTGACCGGCGGTCTCGCTGGAGATGGCGCCGACTTCAAGGAAACGCTGGTCGGCGGCGATTGCGCGCCGCGTGCGCGTACCGTCGTGGGACTGGGCTTTTACGGTAGAGCTATCCGCGTCGGCCACGGCAGCGCCGGCGGCTGGGATCTATTTGGACCGCGCCGCCAAGTCACCAAATCGGCGGGCAATGTCTTGTTCGAACTCGACGGGGAACCGGCGCTCGATCTTTATGAGCGCTACCTTGGGCCCGACGAGTCGATCGGGCTGCCGAGTTCTGCTCTGTTGTTTCCAATCCAGGTTTACGACGCGCAATCGCCGGATTTCGCGGTCGTGCGTACCGTGCTCGCGATCGACCGCGCCGCGCGGTCGATGACCTTTGCCGGCGACGTTCCACAAGGCTGGACGGCTCAGCTGATGCGCGGCAACTTCGATCGTCTCGCGGCCGGCGCCGCCGACGCGGCACGGCAAGCGCGCCGCGGATTGGCGGCGAAAGATTGTGCTGAACAAGCCGGCGACCAACGCTTCTCGATTCTCGTGAGCTGCATTGGCCGGCGCTTGCTGATGGGCCAACGCACCGTGGAAGAGGTCGAGGCGGCGGGTGCGGAACTCGGTCCCGACACATTGCGCCTTGGGTTCTATTCGTATGGTGAGATTTCGCCGCACGCCAAATCCGGCAATTGCGAGCTTCACAACCAGACGATGACGGTCACGACGCTGGCCGAAGTCGCCTGAGACGGCTCGCCTGCAGGAGATAATCCTCGTGCACAAGCTTCTCGCACAGCAAGTTGCCAAGGCAAAGGATGAAGCCGGATCGGTCGATCTGACCAGGCTTTGCGGCCTTGTCGCCGCGGCGTACGAGGAATCCGACCGCGACCGGCGTCGGACAGACCGTTCGATGTCTCTGATGATCGAGGAGATCGACGCGAGCCAGCAGCGCCTCGAGCAGACGGTGATCGAGCGGACGAAGGAGCTGCGAGAGCGGGAGGTGGAGTTGCAAGCGCAGAACACGCGCTTCGACGCCGCCATTTCGAATATGTCGCAAGGTCTCGTGATGTTCGACGCCGACGCGCGGCTCGTCATCTGCAATCAGCGCTTCATCACGATGTACCGTCTTGAGGCGGAAGGCATCAAGCCGGGCGATACGCTGCAGCATGTGATCGATCGGCGTATCGCCAACGGAACGTTCGCCGGCGACCCCAAGCCCTTTGTCGCCAATATCGTCGCGGCTATCAAAGCCGAGCTCCGCAACACGCAATTCGTCACACTGGATGACGGCCGCACCATTGCGGTCGTCCGCCAGCCTATGCCCGGCGGCGGCTGGGTGGCGACCCACGAGGACATTACCGAGCGGCGGCAGACGGAGCTGAAGATCGCCCACATGGCGCGCCATGACCCGTTGACCGATCTGCCGAACCGGGTCCTGCTGCGCGAGCGGTTGAACGAGGCGCTGAAGCTCGTGGCCAATGGCCAGCGTCTCGCCGTCCTCTATGTCGACCTCGATCAATTCAAGAACGTCAACGACTCGCTTGGACACCCGGCCGGCGACGAGCTGTTGATGGCGGTCGCGGAAAGACTGCGCGGCTGCGTCGGCGACACCGATACGATCTCGCGGGTCGGCGGCGATGAGTTTTGTATTGTACAGACCGGTATTGCGAGCGCCACAGATGCCGAAAGGCTGGCGCGGTGTATCGCCGAACGGGTGAGGGCGCCTTACGATCTGCAAGGTCAGCTCGCGATGATCGACGTCAGTATCGGCATTGCGATTGCGCCCGACGATGGCGCCGATGCCAACGAGCTGTTGAAGAATGCCGACATGGCGCTTTACGGCGCCAAGGCAAACGGCCGCGGCGCATATAGCTTCTTCGAAACGGATATGGACGCTCGCATAAAGCAGCGGCGCGCGCTCGAGCTCGCGCTGCGTCGGGCTTACGACAACGGCGAATTCGAGCTTTATTATCAGCCCGTCTTGAATCTCGACAAAGGCCAGGCGCGCTGCTGTGAGGCGCTGCTGCGCTGGCACCATCCGGAACGAGGCATGGTTTCACCGGCCGAATTCATTCCGGTTGCGGAGGAGATCGGACTGATCGTATCGCTTGGCGAGTGGGTCATCAGACGCGCCTGCGAGGACGCGGCCAAGTGGCCGGCCAATGTCTGCGTCGCTGTCAATCTGTCACCAACTCAATTGGGCAGCAATGGCTTGCTGCCGGCGGTGCTCGGCGCTTTGGCGTCATCGCGGCTGCCGGCACATCGGTTGGAGCTGGAAATCACCGAAGCGATGATGATGCAGAACAGCGAGGTCAATTTGCGCGCGCTACATCAGCTCCGCGCACTCGGCATCCGCATTTCGATGGACGATTTCGGCACCGGCTTTTCTTCCCTGAGCTATCTGCGCAGTTTTCCGTTCGACAAGATCAAGATTGATCGCTGTTTCATTAAAGGATTGGGTGACAATTCGGAATCCGACGCCATCGTTCGCGCTGTCACCGGCCTCGCCGACAACCTCGGCATGACGACGACGGCCGAAGGCGTCGAGACGCGCGAGCAGCTCGATATCGTCCGCCGCCTCGGCTGCACCGATGTGCAGGGATTTTTCTACAGCCGTCCTGTGCCAGCCCGTGAACTCGCCCAACTGCTGGCCAAGGAATCGGGGCGTACGGTCGAAGCCGCGTAACTGCTCGTCCCGGCAAAGCATTTCCAGGGCTGCGCGGATTTCGTTCGCCGGCAAAGACCGTCTATAATCCCGTTCAGCAAGAACGTTTGCGCCGGCATTTCGTGCCGGGAATTTCTTGCCGCTACGGGCGATCAGGATAACGTGCAGGGACTTATTATCCAACGCGTGCGGCGAACAGAATGACACTGGGCGGTCGCTCAGGATCGAACTGGCGCAGCTGGCTGCGGCTCGCCAGCGCGCTGACCATGCTCAGCTTCGTGATTTGTCATCTCACGGCGCACTGCTTCCTTTTGATTTCCTTCGACGACGCCGAGGCGGCGCGCCGTATTCTGATGTATCCGTGGCGCGGCTGGACCGGGACGATCATTCTGTCGACGGCGTTTCTCATCCACTACAGCAACGCCCTATGGTCGATCTACGTCCGCCGCTCGCTGCGGCTCAGCCGCTGGGAATGGACGCAAGTATTGCTCGGGCTCTGCATCCCCGTGCTGCTGACGTTTCACGTCGTGGCGACGCGCATCGCCGAACATGTCCTCGACGTCACGACCTATTACAACACCGTGTTCATTGCCCAATGGCTGGTGATGCCGTGGCTGGCCGCGGTGCAGATGCTCGCGGTCGTGACGGTGTGGATTCATGCCTGTATCGGCATCCATTATTGGCTGCGCGTCAGGCCGTGGTATCCGAGATGGCGGCCGTTCCTGTTCACTTACGCTTTGTTGCTGCCGACCTTGGCGCTCGCCGGCTATGTCACCGGCGGCAATCAGGTGCTGCGCGAAGCGAAGGATCCTGATTTCGTCAATTCGTCGCTGGCCGACGCCAATGTGACCGACGAGGCCATGGCGGCAATCGACCGCATGGCGGATATCGGCTGGATCCTCGCCATCGCGCTGCCGCTCTTGCCGTTCGCCGGGCGTGGACTGCGCAACTGGTACTATCACAGCCAACGCCCGCCCATATTGGCGCACGCCAATGGACGCAGCATGCCGATCCTGGCAGGCGCCACGGTGCTTGAAACGCTGCGTGCCAACGGCATCGCCCATGCATCGGTCTGCGGCGGCCGGGCGCGCTGCACCACGTGCCGGATCATGGTCACCAAGGGGCTCGACGAGCTTCCGGCACCGTCGACTTTGGAAGCCAAGGCGCTGTCGCGCATTGGCGCCTCTGCTGGGATGCGGCTCGCCTGTCAGATTCGCCCGACGACCGACATCGCCGTCATGCCCGTGCTCGCCGCCGATGCCAGCGCTGCCGACGGCACGACGCGTGGCGGGCTCGAAGGCAGCGAGCGGCTGATCACCGTCGTCTTCGTCGACCTGCGCGGCTCGACCACGTTGGGCGAGGCGAGATTGCCTTACGACGTCTTGTTCATTCTCAATCAGTTCTTCTATGAGATGACCCGGGCGCTCATCGAGACCAACGGGCACTATTCGCAATTCACCGGCGACGGGCTGATGGCGCTTTACGGCCTCACCGCGGCAAATCCGAAAACCGGCGCCGCCGACGCGCTGCGCGGCGCGCGTGCCATGCTGCAACGGCTCGATGCGCTCAATCATGCGCTGCGCACCGACCTGCGCGAGCCGCTGCGGATCGGCATCGGCATTCACTTCAGCGAGGCGATCGTCGGCGCGATGGGGCCGCCGCATTCGCAGATCATCACCGCGATCGGCGACACCGTGAACACCTGCGCGCGGCTCGAAAGCCTGAGCAAAGACTATGGCTGCCCCGTCATTCTATCGCGCCAAGCGGCCGACGCCGCGGGCCTCAAACTCGATGGCTGCGAACTGCTTGAAGCGCCGGTCAAGGGGCGCAAGGAGCCGGTGCAGTTCTACGCTTTGCAGTCGCTCAAGGAATTGTCGATCTAGGGCATGATCCGGAAAAGTGCAAACCGGTTTTCCGAAAAGATCATGCGCCATCAAAAATGCCAGAGCGACAATTGATTCAACCTAAAGCAATTTCGCTCTAGGGCGCGGCGATGTGCCAAACGTTGTTGACGCCGTCGCCGGTCGTGTCGCCGGGCTTGGAATCCTTGCTCCAGCTGTAAAGCGGCTTGTTCTTGTAGGCCCATTGCTTGCGGCCGTCGCCGCGCGTGATCAACGAAAAATCGCCCGATGCGCTGGCATCGACGGTCGCGATCAGCGGCAGCCACACATTGGCGCAGGCGCCGTTGCAATTCGACTTGCCCTTGCTGTCGTTGTCGAATGTGTAGAGCGTCATGCCGTCGCCATTGACGAGCGCCTTGCCCTTTGCCGTATCGGCGCTGGTCGCCGGCGCGCTTTGCGCCAATGCGGCGGTCACAGCGAAAACGAGAGCGCCGGCGATCAGCCACGCCCGGTTTGGATGTCGCATGATCTGTGTTCCCCGGCTTCTACTCAAATCGCTACGTAATGATTGTTCAACTCACTGCTCGACTTACTGCTCAACTCACTGCTCAACTCTTGCCCAGCCGTCCGGCATCAGGCGCTCTTGCGGCAGGAAGCGGCTCTTATAATCCATCTTGCGTGAGCCGCGCACCCAATAGCCGAGATAGACGTAGGAAAGGCCCATGCGCTGCGCGCGGGCGATGTGGTCGAGCACCATGAAGGTGCCGAGCGAGCGGGCGGCTTCGTCCGGCTCGAAAAACGAATAGACCATGGATAGCCCGTCGCCGAGCACGTCGGTCAGCGCGAGGGCGAGGAGATCGCCGCCGCCGCGCTGCGGCGCTTCCGCCGACACCCGGCGCCGATATTCGATGATGCGCGTCTCGATATGGCTGTCCTCGACCATCATGGCGTAGTCGAGCACCGTCATGTCGGCCATGCCGCCGTGGCGGTGCCGAGAATCGAGATAGGCGCGGAAGATGGCGTATTGCTCCGACGTCGGCACCGCGATGCGCATTTCGCTCGCAATATCGGCATTGCGGCGAGCGATGCGGCGCATGCTCTGCGTCGGGCAAAAATCCTTGGCGACGACCCGCACCGAGACGCAGGAGCGGCAGCCTTCGCAGGCCGGCCGGTAGGCGATGGATTGGCTGCGGCGGAAGCCGCCCTGTGTCAGGATATTGTTGAGCTCGGGTGCGCGCTCGCCGACCAGATGCGTAAAGACCTTCCGCTCCTCCTTGCCGCCCAGATAGGGGCAGGGCGAGGGGGCGGTCAGGTAGAACTGCGGTGTGTCGCGCGGGTGCTGGGTCACGAGGCGTTACAGCGTTACATCGCCGCCGGGACCGAATCCGGCGCCACATAAGATTGCGCGACGGCGGCCCAAGGTCAAAGGCAATTCCGAGCCAAATCTACCGGCCGGTTGTGCAGCCGGACCTGCCACTAGCGGCTCATGCGGGCGCGCAGCGACGCCGCCCGAGCCGCATTATTGATGACGACGGTGCCGACCAGCATGTCATGCAGGAGCCGGCCTCGCGCATTGAAGAAGCCGACTAGAAGGATCAGCGGCGTCAGCACGCTGACGCTGATCCAGTAGACCACGGCATGAACCGCGCCGAGCAGGAAATAGGTCGGCGCGCCGTACCAGGTGCGCATTTCGACTTCCATGGCGCGCATGCCGATCGTGGCCGAGTGCGGGCCGCCGAGCGTCGAGCCGTAGTAGAACAGCGCCCACACCACCGAAATCGGCGACATCAGCCCAGACAGCGCCCAGCCCAGGCCGAGCGTCACAATGCCGAACACGAAAATGAACACCCAGGCGACGATCAGAGGGATGGCAAGGATGATGACATCGATGACAAAGGCGACGAAGCGGCGCGCCAAAACGCCGTCGAACAGTTCGGGATTGGCGGCGGCGTCATAGGCATGCGGCTTCACATCGACGCCGATGCCGATCCGTCCGGCGCTGGTGCCGGAATTCATTCCAGAGGATGGGCCAGTGTCTGTCATCGCAAGTGTGCCTGTATCGTGCCTGAAATATTCAACCTGGCTGTATAATGCCCTGGCAGGTGGCGAACGCCTATCGCCGAAGCAAGAGGTTTCGGCTTTTTATATTGAGAGCGAATTGCCCGCATGCCCGGAGAATGCGTTTTGAAGATCACTCTCGCCGATATCGAAGCCGCCCGGCGCACCATCGCCGGTCATGTGCTGCGCACGCCGCTGCTTCCGGCGCCGCCGCTCTCCGCGCTTACGCGCGCCGACGTCTATGTCAAATACGAGAATTTGCAGGTCACCAATTCGTTCAAGGAGCGCGGCGCCTGCGTCAAGCTCGCGGCGCTGACGGAGGACGAGCGCCGCCGCGGCGTCATCGCCATGTCGGCCGGCAACCACGCCCAGGCGGTCGCCTATCATGCCAGGCGGCTGTCGATCCGGGCGACCATCGTCATGCCGGTGACGACGCCTTACGTGAAGGTGAAAGCGACGGAAGCGCTCGGCGCCCGCGTCGTGCTCTCCGGCGAGACGGTGATGGAGGCGCAGGCCCGCGCCGAAGCTATCGCCGCCGAGAAAAACCTGGTCTGGGTTCATCCCTATAACGATCCGCGCATCATCGCCGGGCAGGGCACGCTGGCGCTCGAAATGCTCGACGACGTCCCGGACCTCGACGTTCTGATCGTGCCGATAGGCGGCGGCGGCCTGATCGCCGGTATTGCGATTGCGGCACGCGCGCGCAAGCCGTCGACCGAGATCGTCGGCGTCGAAAGCATGCTTTATCCCTCGATGTGGAATGCGCTCCACGATGGCAATCGGGCCTGCGGTGGCGCGACGCTCGCCGAAGGCATCGCCGTGAGCAAAGCCGGCGGATTGACGCCGCCGATCGTGCGCGAACTGGTCAGCGACATTGTCCTGGTCGAGGAAGCGCTGATCGAGCGCGCTGTCAACGCGTTCCTGACCTTGCAGAAGACCATGGCGGAAGGCGCTGGCGCGGCCGGTCTCGCCGCGATGCTGGCTGAGCCCGAGCGTTTTGCCGGCCGCAAGGTCGGCTTGATCCTGTGCGGCGGCAACATCGATCCGCGCATCCTCGCCTCCATTGTGGTGCGCGAATTGGAGCGCGAGAACCGCATCGTCTCGCTCCGTCTCGCCGTTCCCGATCGGCCGGGCGTCTTGGGCCAGATCGCGAGCCGACTCGGCGAGCTCGGCGCCAATATTCTCGGCGTCGAGCATCATCGCCTGTTTCTCGACGTGCCGGCCAAAGGCGCCAAGCTCGACGTCACCATGGAGACGCGCGACGCCGCCCATGCCGACGCAATTTTTCGTGCGCTCACCGAGGACGGCTATCAGCCGGCGCGCATGGAAGGCGGCGCGGCGCTCGAGTGAGCGCGCGGAGCACGATCGCCAAGGTCCACCTCTAGTGGATCTCTGATGGATCATAGTGCTGATAGGGCGCGGCGGTGACCGGCGCGGGCTCGGGAGCGGATGCCGGCCGCGCTCTTGGCAGCGGGAAGCCGGCCGGCGTCACAACGCCCGGCACGGGTCCGCCGGCAAGCGCCACATTGGTCAAAGCCGCCAGCTTCGGCCGGTGCGGGGGCAGGGGAATCTTGCCCTTCAGCGGCTCGCCGGGAGGCAGGTCGTCTGCGGCGCTGTCGTTTGCCGCGGTCTGCTCCTGCGACGCGACGGCGTCCGGCGCGTTCGATCCGGAATTCGTCGGCGCATTGGTCGCCGGATTGGGCCAGGCCATAGCGGGAGGCGACTGCGCTGGGACATTGGGCGCCGTGACATTGGCGAGCGCGACATTGGCCGGCGCGGCCGTGGTGGTGGGCAGGCTGCGGGTCGCCGCAAACGGCGGCGGCGGCATTCCGGCGGCTGCGGGCGGCCCGGACATGGATGACTCGGATAACGCAGCTGCACTCGGCGCGGGCGGCGGTGCTGTGGTGCTGGCCATCTGTTGGGTCGCGGGCGGCGGCGCGGGCGGGTTGGCCTGCGAAGCATCGCTTCCGGCCGGCTTTTTGATATCGAGTATCGGCCCGCGCGCGTCGCTTGCGGTTGTCGTGTTGGCGGTTTGGGCGGCGACTTGGACCGGAGGCGCTGGCGGGGCGGGCGCCGGGCTCGCCGCGATCGGCCGGAATATCGGCAGTTGCGGCGGGGCGACGTAAGCGCGGACGAAGGCGGTGATGGTCCACAAGACAACAGGGACCGCAATGATCACCGCCACCAGGATGATGATCCGCTGCAGGATCGGCGTGTAAAGCCGAATATGGTCGTCGTACTCACGCATCACATCCGCCTCGATCTGTTCCGGGCGGCAGCGGTCGGCACTGGTTGCGTGATCCTTTTCAGAAACCTGCTGGGGACCACGCCTGTTAAACGCCGCCCTTCTTCAATTGCTCCGCGACTCGCGGGGCAAAGTAGGTTAGTACGCCGTCGGCTCCGGCACGTTTGAAAGCGATCAGGCTCTCGGTCATCGCCTTGTCCCCGTCGAGCCAGCCGTTCCCCGCGGCAGCCATGATCATCGCATATTCCCCGGACACTTGATAGGCGAAGGTGGGCATCCCGAAGGCGCCTTTGACCCGCTGCAAAATGTCCAAATAAGGCAAGCCGGGCTTGACCATGATCATGTCGGCGCCCTCGGCGATGTCGAGTTCCACCTCGCGCAGCGCCTCGTCGGTATTGGCCGGGTCCATCTGATACGTCCGCTTGTCGCCAATCAGCGTCGCGCTCGAGCCGACCGCGTCGCGGAACGGCCCGTAGAAGGCCGACGCATATTTGGCGGCATAGGCCATGATCTGCGTGTCGGGAAAGCCCGCCGCATCGAGGCCCGCGCGGATGGCGCCGATGCGGCCGTCCATCATGTCCGACGGCGCGATGATGTCGCAACCGGCTTCGGCCTCGACCAAAGCCTGCTTGACCAGAACCTCGACGGTCTCGTCGTTGAGAATGACGCCGTCATGCAGCAGCCCGTCATGGCCGTGGCTGGTATAGGGGTCGAGGGCGACGTCGCAGAGGACGCCAATCTCCGGCACTTCCTTTTTGATGGCGCGGATGGCGCGGCAGACCAGATTGTCCGGATTGAGCGCCTCGGACCCGCCCTCGTCGCGCAGGCTCGGCGCGGTATAGGGAAACAGCGCCAGGCAGGGGATCGCGAGCTTCGCCGCGCGTTCGGCGGCGCGCACCGCTTCGTCGACCGAGAGCCGCTCGACATCGGGCATGGATTCGACCGGCGTGCGGACATTGGTGCCTTCGACCAGGAACAGCGGCCAGATCAGGTCGGCGGCGGTGAGGACGTTTTCGCGCACCATGCGCCGCGACCATTCGGCGCGGCGATTGCGGCGCGGCCGGATGGCTAAATCGAGCTTGTCGGCCGGCGCCGCGGTTTCGACGGGCACAAGTCGGGTCTTTTCCAGCGGGCGGCCGAATTTAATGGCCATTGTTGAGGCTCCAGCGCATTCCGTCGGTGCCCTACTTTTACACCTTCCAGGGCTTATCCGCCACTTCGCGTAACCGCAGGTACCGGTTGCCAAAACGGTCGTGCTGCCGCCGGCGTTGACGGCGATTTGCCGGCCCTCTATCGCTCCAAGCCATGAGCGATCAATCACAGCGCCGGCCGACCCGGCCGAGCGACATGCTCGAACCGGTGCGGGTCGGAAAGGGTGCGTCGCAAGGCACTTGGACCGAATTTCTCGTCCTGTTTCTGCGCATCATGGCCGGCGTGTCGATGGTCAAGGGCCTGTATCACTGGTCGCAAGTCTGCGGCATCGGCGTGCGCGGCGATCAGACGTTCCAGGCCCACACCATCGCCTGGCAGACCGCGACCGTGTTTTTTGCCGTGCTCGATCTGGTCGCCGCGGTCGGGCTCTGGCTCGCCGCCGCCTGGGGCGCCGTGGTGTGGCTGACCTCGGTGGTCTCGATGGCGGCGGTCGAGGTGTTTTTCCCGAACGTCTATGGCGGCAGCCTCTTCGTCGTCATGATCGAAGCGACGCTGCTCGGCATGTATCTGTTCCTGGCGTACAAGTCCGCCAACGAAGGGCCGCCGTAACCTTCCCTCAGAAACACGCCCCATCAGAAATTTGGCGGCGCGCCGGCATAGGCCTGCGTGATGATATTCGTCAGGTCTTCTTTGGAAACAGGCCGCGGATGCGTGATCTTCGCCGCAGCGACGACTTCGACGGCCTTGCCGATATCCTTTTCCTGCAGGCCGACATCTTTCAGGCCGGTCGGTAGGCCGAGCCGGAGATTGAGATCGTAAAGCCCGCGTGCTGCGTCATTTGAGCCGAGCGCGCGCTTGATGCGCTCCATGGCTTGCGGCGCCGCCGAAGCGTTAAAGCCGATGGCGTAGGGCGTGGCGATGGCGTGGGTTTGCGCGTGTTCGAGATTGAACCATTGCCGCACCCGCTGCGCGATGGCGTGTTCGAGCCCGACCTCGGCGCGAAAATTCGCGGCGAGCCAGGCGCCGTATTGCACGTCGGTGCGCGCGGAAAGATCGCGCGGGTTGTCGACGAGCCGCGGCAGGCCCGAACCGAGGAGGCGAATGCCTTCTTCGGCAAGCGTCTGCACGACGGGATTGGTGTCGACGCCGTAGAGCGTCTCGACCGCATGCGCCATGGCGTTCATGCCGCTCGCCGCCGACACGCGCGCGGGCAAGTCAAGCGTCAATTCTGGATCGTAGATCGCGGTTGCGGGCAGCGCATCGGGGCCGTCGCCGGAGATGCGGTTTTCGGCAACGCCGATATACCAGCGCGCCGCCATTTCCGAGCCGGAATAGGTGGTAACGACGGCGATGTAAGGCAGCTTCGTCATCGCCGCGGCGGCCTTGGCGAGCCCGATCGGCGACCCGCCGCCGACCACGATGAAGCCGTTAGCATCAAGCCGCTTGAGCTCGGCGAGGATGTGCTCGAACGCCGCGCGCGGCATGGTCTGCCCGCCGGTGTCGCAGAATCCGACGCAGTGCTCCGCGATCGGGGCGACGACACGGCGGGTGAATTCGGTGCGCGTCTTTGAGCACAGCACGACGATGCGCGACATTTTGTGCAGGTCAGCTTCGGCGCGCAGCGCCGTCGCCGAGCCCGGCCCGAACACGATGCGCACCGGGTCGGAGTGATAGATGAATTGGTTTGTCATCTGTCGTTTTTAGCGCGTCATCCCCGGTCCGTCATCCTGAGCCCCCACCACGAGGCGATGCCAAGGACCGCAGGCCTGCCTTGACCAGATTTAGCTTGTCTGAGCCCGGCAAAAATCTTGAAATGGGCGTTAACGAGGAGGGTACATGTCATTGCCTGGCCAAAACGGATCTTTGCGCAATCGCCGCGAGATGCACAACGCCAACGCGTTTAAGATCGGCTTCTTCGGGATGAATTGCTCGTCGGCACGCACCGCGACGCTGGTGTCGGAGCGCTGGCTCGCCAGTTGGCCGGATTGCCTTGAGCTTGCACGCATGGCTGATGAGGCCGGCATTGATTTTCTATTACCGATCGGCCGCTGGAAGGGCTATGGCGGCGGCAGCGACTTTCACGGCACGACGCTCGAGACTGTGACTTGGGCTTGTGGCCTGCTCGGAGCTACGCAGCGGATCACCATCTTCGGGACTGTGCATGCGCCACTGTTTCACCCGCTTATCGCTGCCAAGGAATTTGTCACTGCAGACCACATCGGTGGAGGCCGCTTCGGACTGAACATCGTCGCTGGCTGGAATGAAGATGAATTCGCAATGTTCGGGGTGCAGCAGCGCGAGCATACGGACCGCTATGAGTTTGCTCAAGAGTGGATCAATGTGGTCAAGCGGGCCTGGTCGGACGATGAATTCGATTTCGATGGCAAATTCTTCAAGCTTGCCGGGGTGCGTGCCAAGCCGAAACCATTTGGCAGCGCCCGCCCGGTGATTATGAACGCCGGGAGGTCCGGCGCCGGGCAAAGCTTCGCATTACGCAATTGCGACGCCTTCTTCACATCAACCGGGGCGCTGCGACTTGCACTCGCCGGTACCGCGGACGACACAATCGATGTGACTGCATTCGATCGGATCGTGCAGCAAGTCCGTGGCATCAAGGACGAGGCGCGCGAATTCGGCCGGGATATCGACGTCTATACTCAGGGACAGGTGATCTGTCGGCCCACGCAACGGGAGGCAGAGGACTACCACCACCACGCCAACGTCGAAAACGCCGACTGGCCCGCCATCGAGCAAATGCTCGCGCTCAAAAACATCACGCCGCAAAACACCGCTGCGGGCGAATATTCTGCCAAACGCGCGTTGCAAGCGGTGAGCGGGATCGGCGGCTATCCCTTTGTTGGAACGCCAGACCGGGTCGCCGAGGAGTTCGCCGCTATCAGCCGTGCTGGCGTGCGCGGCATCGCGATCTCCTTCGTGAATTACCTCAAAGAGGCGCCGTATTTCTGCGCCGAAGTGCTGCCCCGTTTGGCGCGGATGGGGCTTAGATCGAATGAGAAGCGGGACTAGACACAACATTGACGTCTTCTGTTCTATTCCGCTTTGGCTCCGGATGCGCGGATCACCTTGCCCCAGCGTTCGCGCTCCTGGTGAAGAAAAGCCGCCATCTCCGCGGGTGTGTCGCCGACCGCATTGGCGCTCATGTCGGCGAACCGCTTGGCCACATCTGGCTGATGGATCGCTTCGGAAACGGCTGACGAGAGTTGGCCGACGATCTCCGGCGGCGTTCCTGGCGGAGCGACCATCCCAAACCAGGTTGACGCCTGGAATCCTGGCAGCACCTCAGCCATTGCCGGTACGTCGGGCAGGAACCGGTTCCGACTTTCGCTACCCACGGCGAGGGCACGCAGCTTCCCCGCTTTGATTTGGCCGATCACAGTGCTGAGCTCGATGAACATCATCTGGACTTGACCACCGAGAAGATCGGTGAGCGCGGGCGTGCTGCCCTTGTACGGGACGTGAACGATGTCGATCCCCGCCATTGATTTGAATAGCTCGCCGGCAAGGTGGCCTGTCGTGCCGTAGCCCTGTGAGGCATAATTCAATTGGTCCGGATGCGTCTTTGCAAAGGCGATCAACTGCTGGACGTCAGACACTGCCAGAGTTGGGTTGACGGCAAGCACAAGCGGCACGATGGCCACGAGCGAGATCGGAACGAAGCCGTCTGGATCATAAGAGAGCTTCGTATAAAGAGCCTTGTTCACGACAAGGGGTGCCGGATAGGAGAAAAACAGAGTGTAGCCGTCTGACGCAGATTTGGTTGCCTCTTCGGCTCCGATATTGCCGCCGGCACCGGCGCGGTCGTCGACGATCACCGGCTGGGTCCATTTCTCCTGAAGCCTCTCGGCAATAATGCGCGCCAAGGTATCTGTCGTGGCGCCACCGGGCGACGGCACGATGATCTTGATCGGCTTGGCCGGATATGTCTGCGCCTGACCATAAGCCGGAATGCAAAATGCGATCGCGGCCGTCATCAAAAGGCGTACGATCGTCTTCACTGTCGCTCTCCCCGTCGTTTTTTTGCACCTGTCGGATTGGTTCTCACCGTCCAACACGCATCAATGTTATCGTCTGCTGAAGAATTGTCCACGCTCGGGAGAGACAGCGACGACCGGTCGAACCGAGCCGCACGCGGGGCTCGTGTCCAGATCATCGAGCAAATGAGCCAATTTGCTTCCGATAACCGCTCTTCTCGGAAGCAATGCTCACCATGTCCACTTCTCGCTTCGAAGCGGACGTCGGCGCGTCAAAAGGCAATGTCCAAGAAGGGCCAGAAGCCGTTATCGGAAAGCGGCGCGATCACCGTCGCATCGCCGCCCCTTATTTCAGCAGCGCCAACATCGAACCGGTGGCAATCCGGTATCCGTCCGTCCCAAGGCCCGCAATGACGGCCGTTGCCACTTTCGAAACGTAAGAATGGTGATAGTACGGCTCGCGTTTGTGAATGTTCGAGATGTGGAGCTCGATGATCGGCCCTTTGAACATTTTGAGCGCGTCGAGGATTGCAATCGATGTAAATGTGAACGCGGCGGGATTGATGATGATGCCGCTTCCCTCGTCGATAGCTTCATGAATCCAGTCTATCAATTCGGCTTCGCTGTTGGATTGGCGAAATTCGATAGCCTGATCGCCAGCCGCTCCGCGGCATAATTGCTCGACATCGGCAAGCGTCGCCTTGCCGTAGATTTCAGGCTCGCGCTTGCCCAGGCGATTCAAGTTAGGGCCGTTCAAGACGTAAATCGGTTTCATTGGTGAGACCTCAACCTTTGTATCCCATAAGCCGCGGCAACCAGAGAATTGAATCCGGGACGGCGGTGACGATGACGAGCACCAGAATGGCCATCAGCATGAACGGGGCCGCCTCGCGCACGATCGCGCCGAGCGGCTGCTTCGTCATGTTGGCGAGCACGAATAGCAGCAGCCCGTAGGGCGGTGTCAGCAGGCCGATCATGATGTTGATGACGACGACGACGCCGAAATGCACCAGGTCAATGCCCAGTGCCTTGGCGGTCGGGATGAAGATCGGCACGATGACGAGCAGGATGGTGCTGCCTTCTAGCAGGCAGCCGAGGATAAACAGGATGACGTTGACGACGAACAGGAACATCGGCGCCGAAAAATGCTGCGCGCTCATCAGGCGGGCGAGCGCCGCCGGGACGTTTTCGATTGTCACGACATAATTGAAGATCATCGCGCCCGCGATCAGCATGCCGATTGAGGTCGTCGCCTTGCCGCTCGTCAGGATGGCGTCGTAGAGCTGCCGCCAGGTTACCGTGCGATAGAGCACGGTGGACGCAAACAGCGCGTAGGCCGCCGCCGCCGCCGCGCCTTCGGTTGGCGTCATGACGCCGCCATAGATGCCGAACAGCAAAATCACCGGTAGCATCAGCGCCGGAAAGGCGCGCACGGTGATGCGCGGATAGTCGCGCGCCGGAATTGCCGGCTCGACAGGATAATGGCGCCGTCGCGCAATGATCGAGTTCATGATCATGAAACCGCCGCCGAGCATGAAGCCCGGCACGAAACCGCCGAGGAACAGATAGCCGATTGAGGCATCCGAGATCAGCGCGTAAAGCACCATCGGAATGGACGGCGGGATGATCGGACCGATAATGGCGGCAGAGGCCGTGATGGCGCCGGCATATGCGACCGGGTAGCGGCCGTCCTTGGTCATCATGCCGATTATGATGCGGCCGATGCCGACGGCGTCGGCGATCGCCGAGCCGGACATGCCGGCAAAGATCATGTTGGCGATGACGTTGACGTGGCCCAGTCCGCCGCGAAATCGGCCGACCAGCACGAGGCAGAACTGAAGCAGCCGGTCGGTCAGGCTGCCGATATTCATCAAGTCGGCGGCGAGGATGAAAAGCGGGATCGCCAGCAGCACGTAGCTGTTGAACAAACCGTTGAGGATCTGCTCGGCCGCGGTGCCGAGATCGAGGCCCGACAGCAGGAGATAGAGGATCGACGAGGCGATCATGGCGTGCCCGATCGGCAGGCCGAGTGCGCCCAGAAGGGCGATGGCAAGGATGCACAAGGCAAAGGGCGGCGACATCGTCAGTCAGCGAGCTTTGCTGGATCGGTTTCGGGCGACCTGGCGCCGCCCAGCGCCCGGTAGATCAGCCAGCAATATCGGCAGATGCAGGCGACACTGAAGATTATGAAGACGCTATACAGCCAGTTCATCGGCACGCGCAGCGACGCTGAGTGCTCGACTTTCATGAAGCTGACATAGTTGTAGGCGGCCGGCAGCGATATGCCGTAGAGCGCAACGAGCGCAACGCCAGTGAGTACAGTGAAGATGCGGCGCGTGCGCGCCGAGACCCGCGAATAGATGATGTCGAAACGGATTTCCTCGGTTTCGCGCAGCAGGAAGGCCGCGCCCCACAGCACCGTCCACAGCCAGGTGGTGATGATGACCTCTTCTGACCAGCTCGTCGGCTTGTTGAGCACGTAGCGTGCGAATATCTGCACGATGAAGGTCGCGAACATGATGCAGAGCAGTGCGACCGAAACGTCTTCGGCGCGCCGCCGGAGCCATCGCGCTGCTCTGAGCAGTTTTGATTTCATCGAACGCTCCGGGCTTCAGTCACGCGTCCGGCCGGTCCGATATGTCCAACCGGCCAAACATTCGCAACGCGAGGCTGCGAGGAAAGGCGATCAATTGATGGCGTTGATGCGCTCAAGCGCGCCCTTCGGCCAGTCATTGCCATACTTCTCGACGTAGCGCCTTTGCGCAAACGTGCGGAACGCGTTCTGGTCCGGCTCGTAGACCTTCTTGCCCTCCTTCTTGAAGTACTCGATCGCTTCGCCTTCCTGCTTGTTAAAACGCTCGGTGTTTTCGTCCATCGCTTTTTCGGCGGCGGCCTGGAACTTTGCCTGTTGTTCGGGCTTCATGGCGTCCCAGATCTTCAAGCGGATCGACATGACGTCATAGGCGATGACGTGGCGGGTGAGCACGAACTGGGTCGTTACCTCGTCGAACTTCATCAGTTTGCTGGCGACGACGGGATTGTCCTGGCCGTCCACCGTGCCGGTCTGCAGCGCCGTGTAGAGCTCGGCGTAGGCGACTGGCGTCGGATTGGCGCCCAGCGACTTACCGAGGAATTGCCAGAATTCGCCGGGCGGCATGCGCAGCTTGATGCCGGCCATGTCGGCGGGCGTCGTGATCTTCTTGTCGGGCTTCAGGTTGATGCTGCGCGAGCCGAAATAGACCGGCGTGATGATCTGGACGCCGAGTTGATCCTTGGCCAGCTTGATGAATTCGCGACCAACGTCGCTTTTGAAGGTTTTCTTCATGTGGTCGGCGTCGCGGAAGAGATAAGCCGATGTCATCAGCGACCAGGCCGGAATCTGCTTGGAGATATCGGCCGGCGCGAGATTGCACAGATCGAGATTGTCGCGCTGGAGAGCGACCAGCTCGGTGCCCTGCTTGAACAGCGTGTTGCCCCAGTATGGCTCGAACTCGAAGTCGTCGTTGATGGCGGCGGCGAAGGACTTGTAGGCCTCCGCGCGCGGGTCGGTTTCGGTAAAGGCGCAGCTGAAGCGCAGCTTCTGCTTGCCCTGGCCGAAGGCCGGGTACGTGGCGCCGAGCGCGAGCGCCGAGGTGCCCGCGGCCAGGACGGAACGGCGGCTGATTGAGGTCATGGTGGTCCTCCCTGTTTTTCGCGTTTCTGCCGAGGAGTTAGGCGACTTGATTGGCGGCCCTCAATGGTCGAAAATCGGATCGTCGGATGATCCTGCAATAGTCGGATGACGCATAATGGTGTGGAATAACGGGGCGGAAACGGCGGGGGAGCGGGTTTACCGACGGCTGCGGAACGACATCGTTTTCGGCCGGCTGGCGCCCTCGGAAAAGCTCAAATTGGGCCGGCTCAAAGACGATTACGGCGTCAGCATCAGTACGCTGCGCGAGTTATTGAACCGTCTGGCCTCGGAAGGCCTGATCGTCGCCGAGAGCGCCCGCGGCTTCGAGGTCGCGCCGGTGTCGGCGGAGAATTTCAAGGAACTCGCCAATCTGCGCCTGCTGCTGGAGAGCCACGCCCTGCAGCGCTCGTTCCAGCTCGGCGACATGGACTGGGAAGGCCGCGTCGTCGCCGCGCACCATAAGCTCGCGTCCATGGAAAGGCGCACGCTGGCTGGTGACGCCCGCGGCCTCGAAATGCTCAAGCGCTACAACTCCGAGTTTCACCAGGCGCTGCTGTCAGCCTGCGGCTCACGGGTGTTGCTCGATTCGCACGCTGCGGTGTTCGACAAATACGTGCGCTATCTGATGATCGCCGTGGTTTTCCGCGACCGTGCTGCAGTGGAGCATCAGAAGTTAATGGAGTTCGCTCTCAAGCGTGACGCTAAAGGCGCGCAGATGATTTTGGCAACCCACATCATGGACTGTGTGGCTTACACGCTTTCGCACGCTCCACCGGGTTTGCTGGGAACACACCGACCCGCAGTCGCCAAGCATCCTAAGTCTACCGGCCAGGCCGCCATTCCTATTTGAAGGCCGAAGATTTGAAAACAATCCGACTAGGCCTGATCGGCGACAATATCGCCGCGTCACGCGCGCCCGACTTGCATCATGCCGCAGCGCGACTGTGCGGGATCGACGTCGTGTACGAACGGCTGGTTCCGAGGGACCTCGGGCTCAGACTCGATCAAGTCGTCGCTCGTGCAAAGGCAGACGGTCTTCGCGGCCTCAACATCACTCATCCCTACAAAGAGCAAGTCTTGAGGTTGGCCACGATCGAGGATCCCACCGTCAAGGCAATCGGCGCGTGCAATACAGTATTGTTTGACGAACGAGCGACGGGACTAAACACGGATTACACCGGCTACATCGCCGCATTTAAAGCCCGTTTCGGTGACATGTCGCCCCGCGTTGTCGCGATGGCCGGAAGCGGGGGGGTAGGCAAAGCGATTGCGTTTGCACTCGCCAAATTGGGCGCGAAGTCCCTGCGGATGTTTGATATCAACGCGCAAAAATCGTGCGCGTTGGCCAAAGCTCTGCAGAAGGGGCAGCCGGCAATGTCCGTTCACGTTGCGTCGACTCTTCAGCAAGCCTGCCTGGATGCCGACGGTCTGATCAATTGCACGCCAGCGGGCATGGTTGGATATGGCGGCAACGCATTCGGCGGTATCCCGCTCGAAGGCCGGAAATGGGTCTGCGATGCGGTCTACACGCCACTCGAGACCATATTCCTTAAAGAGAGCAGGGAAGTTGGCGTCAATATTCTCAGCGGCTACGAACTCTTTCTTTATCAGGGGATCCACGCATTTGACCTATTCACCGGTCGGAAGGTGGATGTCGCGGCGTTGCGTCAGGCACTTGAGATAGGCGCACCGGATTCGTAAATGGTGGCCGGCAAGCTCAACGCACTCTTCGCGTCCGCGCGAGCTATTCGCTACTGGGGGCACCATGGGCCAACATGAGGCTGATACATCGCCCGGCATTCTTGCAATATTTAATAACGTCGCAATTGGTCGGGAGGCCGAGTTCGAGGAATGGTTCCAGCATGAACATCTGGCGGAGCGGATGGCTGTGCCAGGCTTCCTCCTTGGACGCCGTTACGAAGCGGTATCGGGCCAGCCGCGCTATTTCAATTTTTACCTCGCGCAATCAACCGAAACATTCAAATCCACAGCCTACCTAGAGCGGCTTGACCATCCGACGCCAATGACGCGCATCGTCATGTCCGAAATCTTCAAGGACATGAACCGAACCGTCTGTAACCGCACTTTTCGACGTGGGACCATGCGCGGGAGCACGGCGGTCGTGGTGCGGTTTGACGAATGCCCAAACGAAGGACAGCTGGAGGATACGATCGAGACTTCGTTGGCAGAAAGCGCCATAGCCTGCGGTGAAATATGGATTGCCGCGAGTTTGCGTGAATTCCCCGTTTCCGAAGAAGAACGTTTACGTGGCGGAGATAAAAAGCTCCAGGCGTGTTTGCTAGTTGAAACGCTACGTGTTGCGGACGCAGAAAAGCTTGCGCTGGTCCTTGCGGCCTCCTTCCAGGGCATCACGATCGGCGTTTATCGGCTGCTTTGCGAAATCAGGTCGGATACTTTTTAGCGGCCTGCGCGGCTGCAATAAGAGCTTTCTACTCACAAAAATCCGCCGGCATGCATTGCCGCGCCGCGCGCTCGGGCGCGCCGATATTGCGCGGCGTCGCATCGAGCACGTCTTGCCGCGCGCGCCACTGGACATTGTGCGGCACGCGGGCGAGCGCCGCTTTCAGGCAGGCTTTGGCATCGCCGCGGCACGCGCGAGCTCTGCGGCAGGTCTTGCGCCCGCAGCCATTTCCGGACTCATGAGAAAGTCGGAAAACCAGAAGCGGCCTGGTTATTTCGTTGTTATTGTGGCTCAACGTTCAGCTCTTTTCCGAAGGCCCGCCACTGTTCCTGTTCTTGACGGATAATGTCCGCGGAGTATTCGGGGGAATTATTTCCGGCAGAGACAAGACCCAGCGACAGCAGCCGATTCTGTATATCGGGGTTCTCAACATACTTCCCGATTTCGGCGTTAAGGCGCGCAATCACCCCTTTAGGCGTGCCCGCCGGCGCAACGATGGCGAAAAATCCGTTCATAACCACACCCGGTACAATTTCCTTTAGGGCTGGCAGGTCGGGCAACCCTGGAAATCGCTTGTCGGACGTGACGGCAAGCTGGCGCACCCTTCCTGTTTGTACGACAGCCGTAGCTGCCGCTATTGAACTCATCATGACTTGGTTGAGCCCGCTTGCGACATCCTGGATCATTTGCGCACTGGACCGATAAGGCACCTCGACGAGACCGAGGCCACCGCGCTTGTTGAACAGCTTTGCAGCGAATGCGGCAGCGCCAGCGGTATTGTCGAAAGCGATCGACAGCTTAGCCGGATTTGATTTTGCGTATGCGACTAGGTCACCAACCGTTGAGACGGGCAAGTCCGCATTCACGGAAAGCATCTGCGGAGCGGGATCACAGACCAAGGCGATAGCGACAAAATCGTGCGTAGGATCATACGGCAGCTGCTTAAATGAGATAAGATTGATGGCCATGCCCGAGGTGTTGGTAAACAGAAGTGTATAGCCATCCGGTGTTGCGCGTGCGGCAGTCTCGTGTGCCAAGATGCCCGACGCTCCCGGCATATTCTCGACGAACATCGGCTGACCGATCGCGCGCGACACATCGTCCGCAATAAGCCTCGCCATCACGTCGGTTGCGGCGCCAGGTCCGGTAGGAACGATCAACTTGATTGGGCGACTCGGCCATGTCTCAGCATTTGCCCAGCCGGCCATTGAAACAGTGGCGCAGCCCAGCGCAACGATCAGAATCGCCCGTAACTTGCCCACCATGGTTTCCTCCGTTGTCGCCAGTGTATAGTGACGCGCAATGCCAGCAAGTGACCGAGGGATACATATGAGTGGCGAGCTTCTGTTGGTGGGTAGTATCCCCTTCGACACCCCACAAGAGGTCTTTCAATCCTTCGGAGCACCTCTGGGCAAATATCTTTTCGCGATGCCCGATGGCGAAGTCGGTCCGCGACGGCATTGGATCAGTCGTGTCCATTATCAAGTCTTAGCGGCACATCCTGAGCTCGAAATTGTTCAACGCCCGGCGCCGGACGAAAATGGCGTTGAGCGCCAGCATCCGCGTAATGCGGCTGATGCCTGGTGGTTCAAGGTTAAAGATGAAGTCAAACAAGTTCGCTTCGGCGACCCGGGCTGGCGACTCGGATACGCGCGCGATGCCATCAATTCGTATTTCGTGTTCAATACGCTAAAGGAGAGAGGCGTATTGCCATCCCATTTGCGATTCCAGGTGTCGATACCGATGGTCAACAGCGTGTTACCGCCACGGATTTTTCCGAATCCTAAGGACCTTGATAGGATTAGGCCGGGATACGAGGCCGCAACACGTGCCGAGATCGCCATGATTGTTGATAAGATCCCGGCGAAAGATCTGGCAATCCAGTGGGACTGCTCGACTGAGATTCAGGATTCTTACGGCGCTATTCCAGGTTTTCCTCTTGAAGGCGCAATCGACAGGAATCTTTCAGAAGTACGCAACCTGTCGCCTCACATTCCGCGGGATGTTGCACTCGGTTATCATTTTTGCTTTGGCACGCTCGGCGGGTGGCCTCGGTTCCAACCGGATGATCTCGGCCAAGCAGTGAAACTTGCCAACGCCTTTGTTGAAGCTTCCGGGCGGCCGGTCGACTGGATTCACATCCCCGTCCTAGATCGCAGCGATGATCAGTTCTTTGCGCCTCTGGGCGATCTTCGGCCGCAAGGCGCCCGTGTTTATCTTGGAGCAATCCATAACATGTCGCGGTTTAAGGAAAGGATCGCCGTAGCACGCAAATATTTGTCCGAGTTCGGTTTGGGCGCGTATTGCGGCTTCGGCAGGCAGCCGCCTTCTGAACTGGGGAATATCCTGAACGAGCATTTGCAGGCTGTTGCACTAGCGAACCCATAGGTCCGCTTTGGGTCATAAGCGGACGCGGTGCTGTCAACGTGGGATGTCCGCTTTGCCCCCAAAAGCTGCCGCGGCTGTCGCCGAGTGGCGCGTCCGCCAAGGGGCACAAGCGGACCTAATCACCGTGTCGGTGCGTTCTTCGATGGGGGAGCGGCTCCTGCCGAAGCGGCGTCATCACCTGTACAGGTGTCTTCCGAGGACACGACATTCTCGTACCAGTGCTCCGGCTTTGCGAAGCTGCACAACGAGTGCGCCTTGGCGAGGGGCGGGGCATGACCGCCGCAGGAGATCTGCACCACGCCAATCCTGGTTCCAACCTGGCAGGACACCCGGCAGGTTTTCTCGTTGCCGGCGCCGTTATCCGTGACAACGTCGATTGATTTTCCGTCCGGCGAAATGACGCAGCCCGCATCGGCGTGCGGCGCCAAGCACACCGTGATGAGTGCGGCAAAAGCCGCCAACGATAGACGCGGCTTCATTGGGTGGACCGGGCGCCGGTTGCGGTGGACGGTGGTGTGCCGCCTATCGAGATGGTCAAATGAATGCGGCCTCGCGCTGTCCGTTACGGAACAGCGTCTCTCTCCAGAGCGCTTCGCAGATCAAGCGGATCGATCGCCACCATTTCGACCGATAATGCCCCTTGCGTCGCCGGTACGAAGATCATGGTCGAAACTCGCCGGTAGACCGGAAAAGAAATTCCCTCGATCAGCTCTTCATCGGTGACGACCCGATAGTCTCCCGCCGGAAGCGTGCGATCGACGCCCCGCAATAGGAAGGGCTTGCTGAACACGACGGTCTCATTGAGCGAACGCGCGATCATACGAGCGCGTCCGCGGCCTTTCGTGGCAGCGGGTAGTGCGCGCTCGCGTACAAGCGGCGGATTCCCGCGCTCTCGTATCTTAAATCATCCACTTCGAGATAAGTGCCGACAAGGCACTGCGGCGGAAGGTCTTCGATGGCAAAACGGATGGCTTCGGCAGCCGATGCGAAGCGCTTGTAGTTGAGCGGCTGAAACCGGCCACGACTGCCTCTCGACGAGAACAGCTCGGCGCTGGTGCCGTAGTCGAATACGTCGTCGGTGCTGATGTCGGTGGAAGTCATTCTCCGCAAGCCTCCGCGAATTCTCTGGAGAGGGCCAAAATCTGATTCTTGGCCGCCTGTTCTCTATCGTCGTCCGACCGCTTGTCAGGCGGGCCTTCGATACCCACGGCTACGCGACCGGACAGTTCTCCGCGCTTCGAAGTGAATGTGAACCGGTACGAGCCGGGTCCGTCCTCGACCAGCGCAATCCGTGCCGCCATGCCGAAGTTCCTCCCTCGCCTTGGAGAGTTTCGCTTTAGCGCGACAGAAAAAGGGAACCCCGCCGAATAGCGGGGTCCTCTTCGAAATCAGCTTTTGTTTGTATCTTTGTTGGTATCCTGGCCGGGCTTCTGACCGGGCTGCTGGGTCTGCTGTTGCTGCCCTGGCTTTTGGCCGGGCTGCTGACCCTGCTGTTGGCCCGGCTTGTCGGTCTGGGTGCCTTGCTGTGGCTGGCCCTTGTTGTCCTGGCTCATGTAAATCTCCAAAATTTCTGAAATATGATTTGAATGTTCATCACTCAAACTACTTTACTGATCTATGGTTTTTTCAGCCGAAAACTAGTGCTCTGCGAATAATATATTCGCAAATACACGAATCACTCTTTCGTTCAGCGGGTTGGCAGCGGCCATCTATGAAGATCGGCTTTTGCTCCGCACCAACGGTATTTTTCTTCCGGCTGCGGTTGCCAAAGCTTTTGCGAATGGCCTTGCCACGCTTTCCGCAGCTTACGTGGAGCAAAAGCTCGACTTTGAAGGCCACGGTGTGCGAGAGCAACCAAGAAGCATTGATCTTTTGGGGGGGGTGGCGAGTTGTTGCTTTCGACACTGGAGACGCTTGTGCGGTCGACGATACGACGCGACTAGAGCTTCAATATTCGATTTTAGGCGCCCTTCGGCTCACCACCATCTTGCACTCAAAGACATCTGCTGACATGACACCGAAAAATCGTGATATCTAGATTTGGAGGCGCGAATGAGGGCTCTTGCCATCATAATGCTGGGCGGCCTTTTCATGCCGTCGATGCTGCACGCGCAAGGCACGGGCACGCCGGCGCAAGGACAGTTCTGCGCCACTTACAATAACGACGCCGCCCCGATGGATTGCAGCTTCACGACGATGGAAATGTGCCAAGAATCCGTCAGCGGCGTCGGTGGATATTGCGCCCCGCAAGCGCTGGCGCCGGCGATGCCACCGCCGCCACTGTTCAGACCGTTTCAAGATCCCTCCGCCTTCGCTCCGGCGAACGTGCCGCCGCCGCCGCCTATGGTGCCGCCGCCGATCGATCCGGCAGCAGCCCCTTTGCCGCAAAACGACTATTGACCGGGATGCGGCGGACATCCGCCGCATACGGGGCTGTCATCGCCTTTACGGGTTTCCAATACGATCGACGCTCGATCCACATCGAATTTTTATCTGGAAAATGCTATTTTGAGGATCAAAAGCCTATCGTAGTGGGAGCATGCCATGCACGAAGAATGGCATCTTGATAATGAGGCGCAGGACGAAGACGAATCCGAGACGCCCGAGGATCTGGCGGATCGTTTTGGCATCAATCTTTCGCTCCTGATATTGTGCCTTGGATTGCTCATCGCGGGCCTATGGGTGATCGGCAGCCCGAGTTTTGAGAAGTGTAGTGCGTTCGGTGACGTAGCGCAGCGCAACGCCTGTTACGGCGAACTCAGAAATAATCTGATGAAGCCACCGGCCAAGGGCGGAGAAATGCCTGCGGGATGAATGCCGCACTTCCAGTTCCGCTCTGGTTCAAAGGCACAGCTTTTTCACTTCGTTCATTGACGCCGCATCTATTGACGCTGGGCGACCGGATGGCCTGGATGAAGGTTGCCGAATTCGGCCGACGTCGCGCAGGGCCATAAGCAGACATCCCATTGGCAGCATGGCTGCGTCGCTCTGAGCCGCGCGCATCGCCAATCTCTTATTTGGTGTTTATAAAAATGTGTCGGCTTCACTCTCGAATTCCTATACGGCAACGGCCAACTTACAAAAAAGCAGAATTTAGCGAGTCGCGGCAAGAAGCTGCGCCGCCGGTGTACATTGCTCTCGGGAGGAATACCAAGCGGGTCTTGAAAAATAAGAAAAGGAAGGACTCCGATGACCGTAAGCTTTGTTGGACGTACAACGCCGATGCAAATGCGCGGCGACCGAGCTTTTCGCTCTGCTGTCACGAGGACCGTCAAGGCAGCGAGTCCCGCAATAAAGGAGGCCTGCAAGATGGCAATCGTGCTAGCCGGCTCATTAGCGGTTATGATTGCGCTCGTGGCGCTGGACGTGTGGATTTGGCTACCGCGCTTTCAACACTAGCGCGGATGCGCCGCCACGGGGAAGCCCAAACTCAAATAACCGATGCGATAGACCTTGTCGGCCTTCTGCGCCCGCGCCGCCAAGGGCCAGCACAGTGTCGCGCTGCCAGAAAGGGTGATGAATTCTCGACGCCTCACGGTCTTCCGATCCTTGAACAAAGCAATTGCCCGACGGCGGCAACGACATAGCCGATCAAAGCCAGCGCCGATCCGGCGGAGACGAGCACGCCCTCCATGAAGTAACTCGTCGCGCCGAAACTGAAAGGGCTGACTTGTTCAATGACAAAGCCGGCGGCGACGCCGGAGACCAGGAGCACCGCGAATACGGGACGTCCGATCAGTCGCCAATCGACGATCGCAAGCAGAGCGCCGAAGACGACGATGCCTGCCCATTTGAGATAGAGCGGCAAGTCCGGAGGCAGATTCATTCTTGTTCATTCATCAGGAGGGTGTCTTTGCGGCCCGCAAACCCTGGATCACCAGCCGAATGAGTGCGATCAGGGCGACCAGGCCGCCGACAAAGCTTACGGCAAATGTCAGCAGACCGAGCCCTACCGGCATCGCTTGGGGATCGCGCTCTTCGACAATCCAGAGCGGCAGCAATGAGATGACCGCGATGAAAACGCCGACGACGATCGTAATCAGTTTTGCTTTCATTTGACCGCCGCCCATTTGATCGCCGCTATTGCTTTGCGCTACTCCGCCTTCATCCCGGCTTGTTTGACCACTGGTCCCCATTTGTTGATCTCGACCTGGATGAACGTGCCGAATTCGGCCGCGCTCATCGCCACCGGCGCCGCGCCTTCATTGGCGAGATATTTTTGCGTGTCGGTGGATTTGAGCACCTCCGCGACCGCGGCGTGCAGCTTGTCGACGATCGGCTGCGGCGTGCCGGCCGGCGCCACGACGCCCCACCAATTGGTGGCGATGTAGCCCGGCACGCCGAACTCGCCGATGGTCGGCAGGTCGGGGAGGATCGGGCTCTTGTTCTCGCCGCCGGTGGCGAGCGCCCGCAGCGAGCCCGCTTGGATGCTCGGCACCGTCTGCACGATCGACGAGAACATGACCTGAGCTTCGCCCGCGATCACGGCGAGCATCGCCGGGCCGCCGCCTTTATACGGCACGTGCTGAATGTCGGTATGCGACATCAGCTTGAACAATTCGCCGCTCAAATGCTGGAAGCTGCCGATGCCGGCGGAGGCGTAATTGAGCACGCCCGGTTTGTCCTTGGCGTAAGCCAGCAGTTCCTGGACCGAGTTGACCTGAAGTTTCGGATTGACGGTGAGCACATTGGTGCCGGTGGCGAAAATGCTGACGGGGACGAAATCTTTCACCGGATCGAACGGCGTCTTGTAGAGCCACGGATCCACCGCATGCGCGATCGAAATGACGAGGAGCGTATAGCCGTCAGGTGTCGCCTTGGCCGCAAGATCGGAGCCGACGACGCCGCCGGCGCCGGCGCGGTTGTCGACAAAGACCTGCTGCCCGAGGCTCCTGCCCAGCTGATTGGCGATGATACGGCCGACCACGTCGTTGGAGCCGCCGGGCGGGAACGGGATGATCAGACGGATGGAGCGGGAGGGGTAGTCGTCGGCGGAAGCGGGGGCTGCGGTGAGTGGGAAAGCGAGCGCAAGTAGGAAGCTAAAAGTGAGTGGGAGCCTCCTGACAATGCTCACATTTTCGCGTGTCATTCACGTCCTCCCAAGTGTTCTCTTCGGCCCGCCGGCAGCTTCGTCTTTCCGTCATCATAGCGGGATTATGGTTTCGCGATATGGGCAGCGGCCGGTGTTCGCATGGGCCTCCAAATCCAATGGCGTTAGCCGTCATTCCCTATCCCGTGATCGATCCGGTGGCGGTCGATATCGGGCCGTTCCCGATCCGCTGGTATGCGCTCGCTTATATCGGCGGGCTCGCCGGCGGCTGGCTCTATGCGCGGCTGTTGGTGCGGAGCGACCGGCTGTGGGGAACCACGCCGCGCCCGACGCTCAATGCGATTGACGATCTCGTGCTGTACGCCGCGCTGGCCATCGTCATCGGCGGCCGGCTCGGCCAGGTGATCTTCTACGAATGGAGTAATTACTCCGCGCATCCGCTCGAAATTTTTCAGCTCTGGAACGGCGGCATGTCGTTTCACGGCGGCTTTATCGCAGCGCTCTTCGCCGTCTGGTTTGTCGCGCGGCAGGCGAAGGTTTCGATCCTGACCATCGGCGACATTTTTGCGTCCGCTGCTCCGATCGGAATCTTTCTCGGCCGCATCGCCAATTTCATCCGGCCCGAACTGTGGGGCCGCCCGACTGACGTGCCGTGGGCGATGATTTTCCCCGATGTCGACGATCTGCCGCGGCACCCGAGCCAGCTCTATGAAGGGGCGTTGGAGGGGCTGTTGCTGTTTTTCATTCTGGCGATTTTTGTCCGCAACGGCGCCTTCAAACGTCCCGGCCTGACGTCGGGGATTCTCTGCATCGGCTACGCTGTGGCGCGCATCGTCTGCGAATTTTTCCGCGAGCCGGATGCGCAATTGGAAGATCTCACGCATGGGCTGACGATGGGGATGGTGCTGTCGGTGCCGCTAATTGTGGCGGGCGCAGCGCTGATCGTTTGTGCGGTGCGCTTCGACGCGAAGCTTGTTCAGGCGAGAGCGTTGCGGTGGCTAAGCCCTCGTGACCCGTCATCCTGAGGTGGCTGTGAAGCAGCCCTCGAAGGATACGGCCGAGGCGTTGGAGCCGTCGCCCTTCGAGGCTCGCTTCGCTCGCGCCTCAGGGTGACGGATTACGATTAACTCGTCGCCATCTCGCGCACTTCTTTGGCTTTGGCGGTACAGGCCGCGAGCAGAAAGCTTAAGTCGGTGCCGGTCGAAACGTAGCGCGCGCCCATCTTCACAAAGTCCGCGGCGAGTTGCGGCCGCGACGACAGCCCGCCGACGCCGACATGTTTGCCGTGGCGGCGGCAGACGTCGATGGTTTTGGCGTAAGCCGCGCGCAGCCGCGGATGCTCGTATTGGCCGGTAAGGCCCCAGTCAGCGAGCATGTCGTTTGAGCCGATCAGCACCATGTCGACGCCGTCGACGGCGACGATCTCGTCGGCCTTGGTGAGTGCTTCCTCACTCTCGAATTGCACGACCAGCATGGTTGCGGCGTTCATCGCGGCGTCCGCTTCGGCGACGGGGAACGCGCCGTAGTGCAAATGGGGCAGGGGGCCCGCGGCCGAGCGCTCGCCGAGCGGCGGAAATTTTGCGGCGACGACATAGGTGCGGGCTTCGGCGGCCGAGCGGACATGCGGCGCGATGATGCCGAGCGCGCCGGCATCGAGCACGCGGGATACATCGCCGACGCCCGGAACGCGCACCAAGGGCGTGACCCCGGCATCGAGGGCCGCCATGCAGATCTGGCCGGTGGTCTCCAGCGAGAAGCTCGCGTGTTCGAGATCGACGTAAAGACTGTCGAAACCGGCGGTCTTGGCGATGCGGGCAATCTCCGGGCTGCGGGTGAGCCGCACGATCATGGAGGCGATGACCTCGCCACGGCGGAGCTTCTCCTTGGCGTGGTTGCGGAGAATGTCTTCGATTTTGCCCGGCATCTGGCTTGTCCGTTCTTAAAGTAATGTCTTAACTCGTGTCTTAACTGACTTCTTAGCAGGCCGCTCGCGTGACACTCTCACCTGAGTTCGGCCTCCGACATGACGCTGACACGACGCTGACAGGGGCCGGCTAGGAAGCTATGCTGAAAGGAAGGGAGAAACGACCGTGAATTACGCGACAGACTTCAAGTCGATCCGCAACGAGGTGTCCGAGCCAGAATGGCAGGCGCGGCTCGATCTCGCCGCCTGCTACCGCCTCGTCGACGCCTACGGCATGACCGACCTCATCTATAATCACATCACGGCGCGCATTCCCGGCACCGAGCATCTGCTGATCAATCTCTATGGCCTGCTTTACAAGGAGATCACGGCGTCGAGCCTGGTCAAGATCGATGTCGAGGGTAACATCATCGCCAAGCCCGACACCGACTACAGCATCAACGTCTCCGGCTATGTGATCCACGGCGCCATTCATAAGGCGCGGCCCGACGTGTCGTGCGTGCTGCACACCCATACCCGCGCCGGCATGGCGGTGGCGGCGATGAAATGCGGGCTGCTGCCGATGTCGCAGACGTCGATCCGCTTCGTCGGTCATATTGGCTATCACGACTACGAAGGCCCGGCGATCGATACCGACGAGCGCGAGCGGCTGGTGGCCGATCTCGGGCCGCACGATGCGATGATCATGCGCAATCACGGGCTCCTCACCTGCGGCGCCACTATCCAGCAGGCGCTCAACACCATGTATCAGCTCGAATTGTCGTGCCGGTCGCAAGTCGACGCCCTGGCGGGTAGCACCGAACTGACGATGCCCGGCGAGAACGTGCTGGCGCATACCGCGCATCTCTATCAACCCGGCGCGCGGCGGCCTTACGGCGTGCTCGAATGGCCGGCGATGCTGCGGCTGCTGGCGGCGGAACAGAAGAATTCCGGCTATCCGCCGTATTGGAATTGAGCCCTCCGCCTGCGATGCCGCAGCTCTCCGCAATCGTCGTCACCCGCAACGAAGCGGCGAATATCGGCGAGTGTCTCGACGGGCTCGCCTTCTGCAACGAGCGCATCGTCGTCGATTGCGGCTCGACCGACGGCACCGCGGCGATCGCCCGCGGCAAGGGCGCGCGCGTCGAGCATCACGAATGGCAGGGTTTTGGGCAGCAGAAGAATTATGCGCTTTCGCTTGCGACCGGCGACTGGGTGCTGTCGATCGATGCCGATGAGCGGGTGACTCAGGAACTTGCGGATGCGATCAAGACTGCAATGGCCGGCGGCGGCGCGGACGGTTTTGAACTGCCGCGCATCTCAAGCTTCTGCGGCCGGCCGATGCGGCACTCGGGGTGGTTTCCCGATTATGTGTTGCGGCTGTTCCGCCGCGGCAAAGCGCGCTTCGACGACGCCGTAGTGCACGAGCGCGTCATCTGCGACGGCACAGTAAAAAAGCTCAACAAGCCGCTGATCCATCATCCGGTTCTCAAGCTCGAAGATGCGCTGTCGCGGATGGATCGCTATTCGACCGCGAGCGCGCAGGCGCTGGGTGCCTCAGGGCGAAAGGTCTCCTTCATCACCGGCATCGCGCACGGCTTTTTTGCGTTCCTCAAGAGCTACGTACTGCGGCTCGGCTTTCTTGACGGCGCGGAGGGTTTTCTGCTTGCGGTCGCCAATGCTGAGGGCAGCTATTACCGCTACATGAAGGCGTGGGTGGTGCAGCGGGCGAAGGCGCGCAGCCGCGAATGAATGGGGTCGTGCGTCCGTCCAACTATTCCATTTTTAACGGTCGGCGCGCAGGCGGAAGTTCATCTCGATCTTTGTCGTCGAAGCGCCGCTTGAAAGGCGCCAGGGCGAGTAGCCGGGTGTGGGATCCGAATCGGAGGAGAGATCGAGCCGCCAGTTTTGCTCAGGCACGCCGGGCAAAGCGAGGCTAACGACACGGTGGCTCGTCTTATTCATGCGCGAGGCGGTCGCGATGATCACCGGGCGGTCGCCGTCGTGACCGTGCCAGCTTTCGCCGACCGTGACGATCGCATGCGCCTGTCCTTCCTCAACGGCGATCTGCACATCCTCGCTGGACGGCGGCAAGATCATGCCGGGCGGAAGCCGGAACTGCAGGTCGAGTGTCATGAAGCCGTGCGTGAGGTAGGGCGAACGGATGAGTTCGTACCAGGCCCACCAGGAGAGGCCTCCGGCGAGAACCAGAACGGCACCTGCAAAGGGGCGCGAAATGCGCGTCTTCGGCCGGGTTGAGGCGCCGCACTGCTCCGCGTCGGGCGACGGTGCGCTATCGCGGACGACACCGATCTTGATGAACAGCCATACGCCGGCGATGAAGCCGACGAGACCGCCGATCGGCCCGATATCGAAGAAGGCACCCATGGCGATGCCGCCATCTCGGTCCGGACCCGCGAGGCTGACCACCAGAAAGGCAAGCCCGAACCAGCCGGCGAGCATGCCGAGAAGTCCGGACAGGAGGCCGAGGATGAAGCGCATGAAGCCGCTAGCTCCGGCCCGGTGACGGCGATTTCGGCCGGGCCGGCAGGGCTGCGATAACCTTTTCCGCGCGCTCGATCACCGCGCTCGCCGCGACGTTCTTCATGCAGTCGTGGTTATGCGCGCAGCGGCTCAAGAGCCGCAGATAACACGGCGAGCAGGGCAGGTCCGCGCGCAGCACCGCATCATCGCGCCGGTAAGGCCCGGCCCAGATCGGATCGGTCGGGCCAAAGACGGCGACGACCGGCCGCTCGAGGGCTGCGGCGAGATGCATCGGTCCGGAATCGTTGCTGACGCAGATCGTGCCGCGGCGTAGCAGCGCCGCAAGTTCGGGTAGGGTGGTTTCGCCGGCGAGGTTGACCGCGCCCGGTGCAAGCTCGGCGACCTGCGCGCAGATGGCGTGCTCGCGGTCCGATCCGATCAAGGCCACGGCGAATTTCTTTTCCAGAAAGTGGCGCGCGACTTCGGCGAAGGCCTCACTGCGCCATTGCTTGGTTTCCCAGTTGGTGCCCGGCGCCATGACGACGAGTTTCGCACCCGCGGCTTCGTAATAATCCAGCAAAGCGTCGATGCGGGTGGTGGCTTCCGCGGGGATCGGAAACGAGAAATCGGCGGCCTTGTCGCCGAGGCCGAGCATGGCCCCGAAGCGCAGATAACGCTCGACCGGATGGATATCGAGCGTCGGCAGGTCGACGTGATGCGTATAGGCGAGAAAGCTTCCCTCGCGCGCACCTTGCCAGGCGTGGCGGCGCGCATCGTCCGGGATGTTGCGCGGCGAGGCCTGCCACACGGCGGCCCGCGGCCGGTCGAAGCCGATCCGCACCGGCGCGCCGGAGGTGAAGGCGAATACGCCGCTGCGCAATTGGCCTTGCAGATCGAGCACCAGATCGTATTCGACTGAGCGGAGCGTCGCGATAAGCCGCGCGGCGTTAACGAACGGCGCCAGCCGCCACGGCGCCGACCATTCCTGGCGCTGAAATTCGATGACATTGGTGATGGCGGGATTGTGCGCCAACAGTTCGGCGATCGCCGGCGTCACCAGCCAGTCGATCCGCGCCGCCGGATAGCGCTGCCGCAACTTGTTGAGAAGCGGAATCGTATGCACAACGTCGCCGACGGCCGACAGCTTGATCAGCAGAATGCGTTGAAAATTGCGGCCCGTGAGATCGGCAGATGACACCGTCGTGTCGGCTCCTGTCAGGCGAGGCAATTCGCCACCGCCTATGGGCCGCGACTCGATTGTCTGCGGCTTGAACGGCGCGCCCTTATCTAGCACCATGCCCAGGACTTGTAACGCAGACTTGTAACGCAGCGCAGGCTTGTAACGCCGGTGCGGCTTCACGAACAAGGCGCATGGCGGCCGGGAGGGGGGACATGAAGAAATTCGCTATTGCCACCGTGGCGGTTCTCGCAGCGTTTGTGACGACCGGCGGCAGCGCCCGCGCCGCCGGCCCGGTGCCGATTACCATCGTCGTGTTCAGTCCGCCCTCGCTAGGTGCGGTGTTTCCTACCGTCATCAAGCAGCAAAAATACGATATCGCAAACGGCATCGACATTACCTTCGTCGAACGCCCGCCGGACGCCTATGCCGCGCAATTCAATTCCGGCGAATTCCAGATCGGCGGCAGTGCGTCGGTCTTGATTCTCGGTCTGGGCGCCACGCGCGGCATCAAGACGAGCTATCTGTTCAACCTGTTCGATTATTGGGGCACGGTGGTGACGAGCCATCCCGAGATCAAGACGCTCGCCGATCTCAAGGGCAAACAGCTCGCCGCCGCCAAGGGCACGACCAATTACACGATGTTCGCATGGCTGGCGAAGCGGCAGGGCGTCGACCCGGATTCGTTTCAGGTGGTGAACACGGCGACCCCTGGGCTTGTCGGCTACGCGATTGCCGAGCGTGCCGACGCCGTGCAGTTGTGGGAGCCGGCCTATACTTTGGTGAAGGCGGTGATGCCGCAAATTCACAGCATCGATCTCGACATCGCCAGAGTGTGGAAGGACTTCTCCGGCGGCGGCACGCTGCCTTATCTCGGGGTTGCCGCGCACCAGGAATGGATCGATACGCATCGCGATCAGGTGGCGCCGCTCTACCGCGCCTATAAGCAGGCCGCCGCCTGGGTCATGGCCAATCCGGCCGCGGCGGCGCCGCTGATTGCGTCGCTCAAAAGCGATGCCGAACGCGACGCCATCACGGCGCTGATGAAGGACAATTCGCGGCTCGCCTTGAATCTACAGCCGGCCGGCAAGATCGAGAAGCAGATCGAGGCGACCTACAAAGCCGGCATCGATGTCGGCCTGTTCAAGGATATGCCGCCGGCCTCGTCGATCTATCGCGGCGAGATGGAGTGATGGCGCCGTCCGACGGCGACGACGCGCATGCGCCGCAGCCCGCCAAAAGAACTGCCATAAGCACCGTGTTTGGCTTTCACTACGAGACGGTCATCGCGCTGACCGCGCTGGCGATCATTTGGCAGTTTGTGTCGCTGTTCGTGCCGCATTTTCTGTTCCCGTCGGTGCCGGAAATCGCCACGCGGCTGGTCGTGATCTTCTCGTCCTGGAAAATGATCGGCGACGCGCTGGCGACAAGCGCGCGCATCCTTGCCGGCCTCGGCGGCGCTTTCGTGCTCGGCACCTTGCTGGCGCTGCCCATGGCGCGGTCGCAGAGTTTCGAGCGCTATGCCTATCCGCTGTTGAACTTCAACCAAGGCATCCCGGCGCTGTCCTGGGTGGTGATCGCCATCATCTGGTTCCGCGGCATCGAATTCCGCATCTTTTTCATCATGGTGATGACGACGCTGCCCGCCTTCACGTTCCAGGTGCTCGACGCCTACCGCGCCATGTCGAAGGACCTCTTCGAAATGACGCTGGCGTTCCGCCCGACGCGGCGCGATCTGTTCCGCACGCTGATCTGGCCGACGGTGCTGCCCGGCATCCTCACCGCCTGGAAGGTCAATCTCGGCAATGCGGCGCGCGTCGTCGTTGTCGCCGAGCTGGTCGGCGCCACCGGCGGCGTCGGTTACGAATTGCTCGAGCAGCAGCAATTGTTCGACATGGCGGGCGCGATAGCCTGGACGCTGGTGCTGGTGCTTTTCGTCCTCGTCGTGCAGGGCGCCATATCGCTGATCGAAGCGCATGTGCTGCGCTATCGGGCTTTCGCGGAGCATGCGCTGTGAGCGCGGTGCCCGAAATCGAATTCGCCCATGTCGGCAAGACATTTACCCGTGCCGGCGGCGGCGCGCCGTTCGAGGCGATCAGCGATTTGAGCTTCACCATCGGCCGCGGCGAGCTGGTCGCGATCCTCGGCAAGACCGGCTGCGGCAAGTCGACGACCTTCAGCCTGATCTCGGGCCTCATTCGCCCATCGCGCGGCCGGGTCGCCGTCCAGGGCCACGATCCCTACGGCGACTTCGACTGGTTTCGCGGCAAGATCGGCATCGTCTTTCAGAACGATCGGCTGATGCCCTGGCGCACGGCACTCGACAATGTGGCGCTCGGCATGGAACTCAACAAAGTGCAAGAACGCGAGCGGCGCGACATCGCTGCGGCCTGGCTTAAGCGGCTTGGGCTCTCCGGCCACGAAAACGAATATCCGCACGCGCTGTCGGGCGGCATGCGCCAGCGCGTGTCGATTGCGCGGGCCTTTGCCGGCAGGCCGGGCCTCTTGCTGTGCGACGAGCCGTTCAGTGCGCTCGACGAGCATACCGGCAATGCGCTGCGTCAGGAGTTTCGCGACCTGTTGCGGGAAACCGGCGCCACCTCGATATTCATTACCCACTCGATCGACGAGGCTTTGACGCTTGGCGAGCGGCTCATGGTGTTCGAGCGGCCGGCGCGCATCGCTTTCGAAACCAAGCTCCCGGCCGATATGAGCGAAGCGGAGCGCAGCACTGTTGCGGGCCGCATCCGTCGAGTGCTCTCCGGCGAGATTGCCGCCTGAAGTCGCCTGTGCTGACATCCCCCGGCGGCGGATGTACACAAGAAGAAAAAGGGGAGGTCGGCGAAAGTAAAATGGCAGCACAGCTCGGCAAGTCCATGCTACGGAAGGAGGACCCGGCGCTGTTGTCGGGCCGCGGCCGCTATGCCGACGATCTGCCGGTTCCCGTTGGCACGCTAAACGCCCACGTGGTGCGCTCGCCGCACGCGCATGCCGAGATCGTCCGCATCGATGCCGCGGCGGCTTTGGCGCATGACGGCGTTTGGGCGGTGATCACCGGCGAAGATATTCGCAAACTCTCAGACCCCTTCATGGCGGTGGTGAAGTCGCCGATCCAGCAATGGTCGCTCGCCGTCGAGCGCGTGCGCTATGTCGGCGAGCCGGTGGCGCTCGTGGTCGCGGAGAGCCGCTATATCGCCGAAGACGCCGCCGAACTGGTCGAGGTCGAGTATGCGCCGCTCGAAGCGGTGATCGATCCGCTGGCGGCTTGCGAAAGCGCGGCGCCGCTGCTGCATCCGCAGGCCTTGACCAACGAAATCCATGTCCGCGAATTCGCTTATGGCAACACCAAAGCCGCGTTCGCGCGCGCCGATCATCGCATCGCCACCACGGTGACGTTCCCGCGCCAGTCCTTCACGCCGATCGAATGCTATGTGGTCGTCGCCCAGCACAATCCCGCCAAGAGCAGCTACGACGTGCTGGCGAATTTTCAGGGGCCGTTTTCGATGCATCCGGTGATGGCGCGCGCGCTGCGCGTCGCCGGACCGAAATTGCGCTTGCGCATCCCGCCGGATTCCGGCGGCAGTTTCGGCATCAAGCTCTCGGTGTTTCCTTATGTCGTGCTGATTGCACTCGCCGCGAAAATCACCGGGCGTCCGGTCAAATGGGTCGAGGACCGCATCGAACATCTGGTCGCGGCAAGCTCCGGCCCCAACCGTGTCACCGCGATCGAGGCGGCGGTGACCAAGGACGGCCGCATTCTCGGGCTGAAGCTCGATCAGCTCGAGGATTACGGCGCGTTTCTGCGCGCGCCGATGCCGGGTCCGCTCTATCGCATGCATGGCGCGGTCACCGGCGCCTATGACATCGAAAATGTCGACGTGATCAACCGCTGCGTCCTCACCAATAAAATGCCGGCGAGCCTTATTCGCGGCTTCGGCGGGCCGCAGCTTTATCTCGCCGTCGAGCGGTTGATGCAGCGCATCGCGGTGGAGCTGAAACTCGATCCGCTCGATGTGATCCGAAGAAATCTCATCCCGACGCAAAAATTTCCATATCGCACCGCGGCCGGCGCGCTTTACGATTCCGGCGATTACGCGCGCGCCGTCGCGGCGACGGTCGGCAATGGGCGGCTCGACGAGCTTAAGCGAACGCGCGACGGGGCGCGCGCGGCGGGCCGCAAATACGGCATCGGCTTTGCCGTCGTGGTCGAACCGGCGATGTCGAATATGGGCTATCTCTCGACGCTGTTGACGCCGGAGACGCGCGAGAAGGCCGGGCCGAAAAACGGCGCGGTGTCGATGGCGACGGTGAATATCGATCCGCTCGGCGCCGTCACGATCACGGCCGACGTCACGGTGCAGGGGCAAAGCCATGAAACCGTGCTGGCGCAAATCGTCGCCGACGAGCTTGGGCTGTCCATTGACGACGTCGAGGTCGTGCTCGAATTGGACACCGCGAAAGATCAGTGGTCGATCGCGGCCGGCACTTATTCGAGCCGTTTCGCCGGCGGCACCGCGGTCGCGGCCCATATGGCCGCGGGGCAGATGCGCGACAAGATCAAAGCCATCGCCGCGAAGCAGCTTAACGTATTGCCTGAGGATGTGGAGCTAAGCAGCGGCAAAGTCAGAAGCCGCTCCAATCCCGACAATGCGCTGCCGTTCTCTCGGGTCGCCGCGACCTCGAACTGGGCGCCGACCTTGTTGCCCGACGGCATGGCGCCGGCTTTGAGCGAAACCGGCATCTGGACGCCGCCCGAGCTCGAAGCGCCGACCCATGACGACAAGATCAACACCTCGCTCACCTACGGCTTCATCTTCGACATGTGTGGCATCGAGATCGATCCGCTGAGCTATCAGGTCCGCGTCGACCGCTATGTGTCGATGCACGATGCCGGCCGCATCATGAATCCGATGATCGCCACCGGCCAGATCCGCGGCGCCTTTGCGCAAGGCGTGGCGGCCGCACTGTACGAGGAATTTTCCTACAACGACGAGGGCGCGTTTCTCTCCGGCACGTTCGCGGATTATCTGGTGCCGACGGTGAGCGAAATCCCCGCGCTCGAAATCCTGCATTATAAATCGCCGTCGCCGCTCACGCCGCTCGGCGCCAAGGGCCTTGCCGAAGGCAATTGCATGTCGACGCCGGTGTGTATCGCCAACGCCATCGCCGATGCGCTCGGCGTTGCCGACGTGCCGCTGCCGGCGACGCCGCAACGCATCCACGACATGATGGAAGGCGACAAGGAAAGCGCAAAGCTGTGATACCAAGTCAATGAAACCGAGACCTTTCGATTATGTGCAGCCGGACACGGCGGAGGAGGCGGTGGCGATGCTCGCCGACTATGGCGACGACGCGCGCGTTTTGGCCGGCGGCCAGTCGCTGTTGCCGATGCTCAATCTGCGGCTGATCGATGTCGGCCTGCTGATCGATATTTCGCGGGTCGCCGACCTCGATGTCATCCGCGATCTCGGCGACAAGATCGAAGTGGGCGCGGCGGTCACGCAAAACAAGCTGATGGCGTGGCCGCAGCTCAAGCAAAAACTGCCGCTGGTCGCCGCGGCGCTGCCTTGGGTCGGCCATTTTCAGACCCGCAACAAGGGCACGGTGTGCGGCTCGATCGCGCATGCCGATCCGAGCTCCGAGCTGCCGCTGGCGCTCGCGGTGTCGGGCGGCGAGGTGGTGCTACGCTCGGCGCGTGGCACGCGCGTGCTGCCGGCGCGCGAGTTTCAGCAAGAAATGCTGACGACCGCGCGCGAGGCGGACGAGCTGATCGCCGCGGTGCGCTTTCCAGTCATGCCGGGCCAGGGCGTTGGCTTTCACGAAGTGGCGCGCCGCCACGGCGACTTTGCCATCATCGCGGTGGCCGCGGCGATCGAGAAGGACAAGTCGATCCGCGTCGGCGTCGGCGGCATGGCGGGGCGGCCGATGGTGCGCAGTATCAATGGCGACGCGGCGGCCGCTGTCGGCGCATTCGTGGGAGAATGGGCAGAAGAATTGGAAGGTTACGAGGATTTGCATGCCTCGGCGGCGTTGCGACGGAATCTGTTCCGCAAGCTCGGCCCGCATGTGATCGAAGAGGCCAAAAAATGCGCCGCGTGAACCGCAGCGAAAAGGCGCGCGTGACGCTGACGCTCAACGGCAAAAAACTTTCCGCCGAGGCTGAGCCGCGCATGCTGCTTTCTGATTTCCTGCGCCACGCGCTCGGCGCAACCGGCACCCATGTCGGCTGCGAGCACGGTATCTGCGGCTGCTGCACGGTGCTGATCGACGGCGTCGCCGCGCGTTCCTGCCTGACGCTCGCAGTGCAGGTCGAGGGCCGCGAGGTGACGACGGTGGAGGCGCTCGCCGCGCCCGACGGCACACTCAATCCATTGCAGCAGGCGTTTCGCAACAATCACGCTTTGCAATGCGGCTTCTGCACGCCGGGTATTTTGATGTCGTTTACCGATTATCTCGCGCGCAATCCGCGGCCGACGACGGAAGAAATCCGCGAGGTGTTAAGCGGGCATCTCTGCCGCTGCACTGGCTATGCCGGCATTGTCGCGGCGGTAGAGGAGGTGGCGAAAGGCTAGTGCTGCCGTTTGATCTCGGTGCAGCTCACGACACTGGACGGGTCCCTGCCGCCGGCTTGGGTGTAGCAGAAGGTCAGCGTGTTCTTGTCGACGAGCTGGCCGTTCAAATAGCCGTCGGTGTCGACAAGGACGACGGTCTTGTTACCCTTGCCCGTCAGTTCGCCGATCATCGGTTCCTGCGTGGTCTCGCCGTTGCCGATGAAGGTCTGATTGCCCCAGAACCGCCGGCCTTCCTGGTTCGTCACCTCGATCGTAAGGTCTTTCTCGAACAGGCCGGGCTTGTCGAACGTCCCTTTATTGCTTGGCCAATGGCCGCCGCTGCCGGCGACGATCGTATAGGTCTTGCCGGTCCACTTGCCTTTGATGTCGGGGACCTGGTCGGCGGCGAAGGCGGACGATGCAACAATCACCGCGAATGACAGTGCAAAAAGAGCTGGCGCTCGAGCGCCGAGGCTTATTGTCATGAAACCCTCCCCATCGCGTACCACATGCGCCGTTGTTGAAATCATAGCATAAGCCCCGATTGAGCTGCGACCCGAAAAGGCGCGCCTTGGCGGAGGAGGCTGCGGGCGTTACCGCCTCGTCGCCGCGCGCTGCTCCGTTCATTTGCCATTCAAGGCGATGCTCCCCGGTCTCCGCTGGGAAAGCCGGATGCCGGCTGCGGTCTGCCTGTGCCATTCACGTACCGGCATGGCCGGATAGCCGCCCACTGCTTCCCCTTCCTTGATGTCGCGGATGACACCGCTCTTACTGGCGATCCGTGCGCCTGAGCCGACGTGGAGATGGTCGCTGATGCCGACTTGTCCGCCGATCATGACGCCGTCCCCGACGACGGTACTGCCTGCGATACCGACCTGGCCGCAAATAACGCAATGCCGTCCAAGACGGACATTGTGCGCAATGTGCACGAGGTTATCGAGAACAGTGCCCACGCCGATGACGGTATCGCCGGTCGAACCTCGGTCCACCGCGCAGTTCGCACCAATCTCGACATCGTCCTCGATCACGACACGGCCAAGCTGGGGAATGCGCAATCGCCCCTTCGCCGTGGCCACGAAGCCGAAACCCTGTCCGCCAATGCTGACACCGGTCGCGATCCGGACTCGGGCGCCAATGATGGCGTGGCTTATAGAACTGTTTGTTCCGATGACGCAGTCGTTGCCAAGAACGACGCCGTCATCGATGACAGCGTGACAAGCGATGTGGCAGCCAGGCCCGACTTCTGCACCGGCGCCGACAATGGCTCCCGCGTCAATTCGCGAGCCTTCGCCGATGACCGCACTCGGATCGATCCGCGCATCGGCGGATATCTGCGGCTCCGGTCGATGAGACGGATAATACAGAAGGCCGATCCGGGCAAAAGCCAGTTGTGGTTCGGCCACGCTCATGAGACATACCTCACCAGGTCCGTTCTGGGCTAAGTCCCGGGTCGTGACGACAGCGGACGCGCGGGTCGCGCGAAAGGCATTCACGTACTGTGACTGATTGAAGAAACTAAGCTCGCCGGGACCGGCCGTTTCCAACGACGCGATATCGCAAATCATGATGTCCCTGGTTGACTGATCCAGGAGCTCGGCATCGACCTTCTCGGCAATGTCGCCGAGGCGAAAAGGACCCAAGCGCCGAAAGAACCGCGGATCAGCCATCTTGTTCTTCTCTTCCTGTTGGTGAATTTGAGAGCGAGAGCTATCGCCGAATTTTGGTGACGAATGCGGTTAGGGGGTGCGGAGTGGTGTTTTGCTGTGCGCTTTGGATTGGGATCGCGCCGTGGACACCGCAGAATGGACGCGCGCTCGGTAGTTTCTGAGCAAAATCGCTCACTCTGAACCGACGGCCGCTATGAGCCGCGAATGGGCCGCTATCAGCGACGAATGGAGAGCCGGGATGTTGGCCGTCGACCCAAAGCGGTCCCCTCGCGACACGGGGTGAACGCTCTCTCACGCGACGGTGCCACGACGATATAGGGGCCGGATCACGTCGGAATTGCGACGCCTTGATTCAGGGGTCTGTGAGTCCGGCGCCATGGAGGACGCCGCGCATCGGCGTTCTTCGCGGGCCGGCATCCGATGCCCCGGCCCAGAGGTGGCGCGCACCACCGCGAGCGCGCCGTGTGAAGCTTCGGCTAGTCTGCGATTTTCAGATGGACATAGCTCCGGTCACACGGGGGACTGCATAAACCGACAGCAAACACGCCGCCAGACACAACGCCAGAAAAGCGCGGATATCGTCGCTAGACGCTGTCAGGTTTCGTAAGCCGCGGCTTGGCTCAGTCGCATTCCCGGGGATTTCGGCCCCTTCAATCAGCACGCCCTTCTGCATACCAATCACCCCTTTTGAAACGCGATCTCCACCTCAAAACTCCCATTCCCATTCCAATTCCCATTCACTCACAGGGGCTTGCATAGATCAGCTCTTGCAACTTTGCCTTACGGCTCTCCTAAAAATTTTATCGACATGACGGCTTATCTGACTACTCGCGCCTCGCGGGCAAGAAAAAGAGCGTCATAGCAGTGTTTTGCGGACAAGTTGGTCGCCGATGCCCTCTTCCTCGTGGGGACGAGGCAGGACGAAAAGATGACGCTTGGCCCGGCTCTTGCTATGACTCCCGTGACATCCATCCGGCCGGCAAATTGCAGCAAGGGGGCCGCAGCAGCGGGCCAGTAGCGGATCATGAAAGACATTCTCGACAAGCTCGAAGACCGTCGCGACAGCGCGCGGCGCGGCGGCGGCGACAATCGCATCGAGGCGCAGCACAAGCGGGGCAAGCTCACCGCGCGCGAGCGCATCGAGCTCTTGATGGATCGCGGCTCGTTCGAGGAGCTCGACATGTTCGTCGAGCACCGCTCCACCGATTTCGGCATGGAGAAATCGCATATCGCTGGCGACGGCGTGGTCACCGGCTTCGGCACCGTGAACGGCCGCACCGTGTTCGCCTTCGCCAAGGATTTCACCGTGTTCGGCGGCTCGCTATCGGAGACCCATGCGCAGAAGATCATCAAGATCCAGGACATGGCGATGCGGGCGCGGGCGCCGATCGTCGGCCTGTTCGATGCCGGCGGCGCCCGCATCCAGGAAGGCGTGGCCGCGCTTGGCGGTTACGGCGAAGTGTTCAAGCGGAATGTCATCTCCTCGGGCGTCATTCCGCAGATTTCGGTGATCATGGGCCCGTGCGCCGGCGGCGACGTCTATTCACCGGCCATGACCGATTTCATCTTCATGGTGCGCGACACGAGCTACATGTTCGTCACCGGGCCCGACGTGGTGAAAACGGTGACCAACGAGATCGTCACCGCCGAAGAGCTCGGCGGTGCTTCGGTGCATGCCACCAAATCCTCGATTGCCGACGGCGCCTATGACAACGATGTCGAGACGCTGCTGCAGATGCGCCGCCTGCTCGACTTCCTGCCGGCGAATTGTTCGTCCGGCGTGCCGGAATGGCCGTCGTTCGACGAGGCGGAGCGCATCGAGCCGTCGCTCGACAGTCTGGTGCCCGAGAACCCAAACAAACCATACGACATCAAGGAGCTGATCCTCAAAGTCGTCGACGAGGGCGACTTCTTCGAACTGTCCGAAACCTTCGCCCGCAACATCGTCATCGGCTTTGGCCGCATCGCCGGCCGCACCGTGGGTTTTGTCGCCAATCAGCCGATGGTGCTCGCCGGCGTCCTCGACAGCGACGCCAGCCGCAAGGCGGCGCGTTTTGTGCGCTTCTGCGATGCCTTCAACATTCCGATCGTGACCTTTGTCGACGTGCCGGGATTCTTGCCCGGCACCGCGCAGGAATATGGCGGCTTGATCAAGCACGGCGCCAAGCTGCTGTTTGCCTATTCGCAGGCGACGGTGCCGCTCGTCACCGTGATCACGCGCAAGGCGTTCGGCGGCGCCTATGACGTGATGGCGTCAAAGCATATCGGCGGCGACGTCAATTACGCCTGGCCGACGGCGCAGATCGCGGTGATGGGCGCCAAGGGCGCGGTCGAAATCATCTTCCGCGCCGATATCGGCGACGCCGATAAGATCGCCGCGCGGACCAAGGAATATGAGGCGCGGTTTCTATCGCCGTTCATCGCCGCTGAGCGCGGTTATATAGATGACGTGATCATGCCGCATGCTACGCGCTCACGGATCGCGCGGGCGCTCGCCATGCTGCGCGGCAAGACCGTGGAACTGCCGGGGCGCAAGCACGATAATTTGCCGGTATAGGCATAATAATTTTCCTGGTGTGGGAATGTCGCGGTCGGGTCTCTTCAGCACACTCATTATTGCGACCTTATGCGCCACTTCCGCGCGTGCGCAGGATGCGGCGCGGCCTCCGGTTGGCGGTGTCGCCTCGCCGCAGGACGCGATGATTTTCTATGCCGTGCACGGCGGGGAAGAAGCCTGCGGCGCCAATTGCACCGACTGGATCGCGGCCGAAGGCGCCATCCAATGGGACACGTTCAAGCGGCTGTTCACGTTCCTCGATCGGTTCGGGCAAAACAAGCGGCCCATCGTGCTCGATTTCTGGGGCGAGGCTGACTTCAAGACGGCGATGTCGCTCGGCAAGATCATCCGCGATCGCCGGCTCGATGTTCGCGTCGGCACGACGCTGGTGGCGAAATGCGCCAATGCGACCGAGGCCGATTGCTTCGCGCTCAAGCGCTCCGGCCAGCAGCTCGACGCCAGGCTCGATACGTCGGCCGTCGAGTGCGATTTCGCCTGCGTGATCGTGCTCGCGGGCCGTGCACCGCTCGCTGCCGGCCGACAAGTCATGATCGCTCCGATCGAGATCAAGAGCCACCTCGCCCCCAATGTCTCCCAGGATTTCAAGCAGGAATTGGGCATCTATTACAACGAACAGATCGAACTCTATCTGGCGCAGATGGGCATCAGTCCGGAGATTATCGGCACCATCGACCGCAACGCCAAGACCCACCAGGCCACGAGGCTCTCCAACGAACAGTGCCTGCGGCTGGGGATAGTCACGGGGCTGGCGTTGTGAGCGGCAAGCTCAGCCAGTTTGCCATATGGCGTGTATTCGGGCTTTCGATTCTTTTCGCATCAGCGCCGCCGCGGACGGCGTCAGCACAGCTTGTCAACGAAAATCTGCTGGTCGAAGTCCCATCCGGATACAAGATCGACTTTCAGGAGCACAAGCCCAACAGCCTGATGAACGAGATGGTGCCGACGGGCGAAACCGTCGGCAACTGGACGGAAATGGTGACGGTGCAGATCTACTATAATCTGAAAGCGACGCCAGAGCAGTTTGCCGCCAAGCTGGCGAGCGGCTGGCTTGCTGTCTGTCCGGGCGCCACGTCGAGTTCGGTCGCGAGCGGCGACGAGAACGGTTACCCGGCCACGGTGTGGCTCTTGAACTGCCCGAAGAATCCGGCGAGCGGCAAGCCTGAGATCACCTGGATCAAGACGATGCAAGGCAACGACAGTTTTTATGTCGTGCAGAAGGCGTTCAAATTCACGCCGTCGAAGGATCAGGTGGTGCAGTGGATGAAATATCTGCGCTCGGTCGCGGTGTGCGATTCACGCCTGCCTGACCGGGCGTGTCCGCAAACCAAGAACTAGCGTTTCCTGACCGATCTCAAGGCTGCAAGCGAAAAGTCTCAAAGCCCCATCGCTTGGTGTTGTGCAGCGTGCCATCGGGCGTCTCCGTCATGAAACTCCACTCGGTCTTGACCTTATGCCCGTGGACCAAAATGCCGACCCGCAGCGTCCTGCCGTGGCAATCCTGCGTCCAGTTCAATCTGCGGAAAGAAAAATCCGCCGTGCGCTTCAAAGGTCTGGTACTTGCAGCTGGGCGGCGCGCTGGGGCTGACGAACACGCCGCTGAAATTGCCATGCTCGTCGATGGCGTAGAACTTCAACTGCGAACCGTTCACCCAGTAGGAAGGCACCGGCAAGGGAACCGGCGGGCCGACGTCCGGCAGCTTCTGTGCCCATGCGCTGACGCAAGCGGCGATGACGAGCAGCCGGCAGCTATGAGACGATACATGATTGATCCTCCCAAGTTTGCTGGTTCACGTCGTTGGTTCACGTTCTGCTAGTTCATGCCTACACGTTATGGTAGTATTTTCTAGGCTCAAGCCCATCGCACGACTTAAGGCGCTTCGCGGCATGGCGGGTTTCGCTGCGCTTACCCAATTCAAGCGCCTCTTACCGGCGGCGGTATCGTCGACTATCATCGCAAGCAACGATGACAATCATTAGGGGATGGAAACATGCGAAGGCTCTTCGCCACACTTGCGCTCGCTCTGTTCGCATGGATCGCTCTTTTTGCGTGGATCGCTTTTGCGCACGCCGACAATTTCCCCTCGCGCACCATCACGCTGATCGTGCCCTATCCGCCGGGTGGCTCGACGGATGTGGCCGGCCGCATCTTGGCCGACAAGATGGGGACAGCGCTTGGCCAGGCGGTGATCGTGGAAAATGTCGGCGGCGCCGGCGGCTCGATCGGCGTCGGCCGGCTGGCGCGCGCTTTGCCTGACGGCTACACCATCGACATCGGTCAGTGGGACACCCATGTCGGCGGCATCATCTACAATCTTAACTACGATTTGCAATCCGACTTCGCGCCTATCGGGCTCGTCTCGTTCAATCCGCAGCTTCTGGTCGTGCGCAAATCGTTTCCGGCCGACGATCTGAAATCGCTGGTCGCCTGGATGAAGGCGCATCCCGGCGACGCCAAGCTGGTCAATCAGAATGCCGGCGGCCAGATCGGCGGGCTGTTGCTGCAGCAACTCACCGATACGAAATTATTGTTCGTGCCCTATCGCGGCGCGGCGCCGGGCATCACTGACATGATCGGCGGCCAGGTCGACATGATGATCGCGCAGGGCGCGGTGACCTTGCCGCAAGTCCGCGCCGGCACGCTCAAGGCGATTGTAAACTTGTCGCCGCAACGCTCTCCTTCCATTTCGGAAATCCCGACCTCAGATGAGGCGGGCGTGCCCGGCCTTTACGTTTCGGGCTGGTTCGGCCTCTATGCGCCCAAGGGCACGCCGGCCGACATCGTCGGCAAGCTCAATGCCGCCATGGTGCAGGCGCTGGCCGATACCGCCGTGCGCGCGCGCTTTGCCGATCTCGGGCTCGATGTGGCGCCGCGCGCGCAGCAGACGCCGGAGGCGCTGGCCGCGTTCACCAAGGCGGAGATCGACAAATGGTGGCCGATCATCAAAGCGTCCGGCATCAGAGGTGAGTGAATGGTTCGGGAAAGTCGCATGTTTCTGGGAAGTGAAATACGAAAATTTGCGTTAGCCGGCGCGACCGTGCTGGCGCTTGTCGGTGCAGGTTCTTTGCGTGCCGAGGAGCAGAAGACGCCGGTCGAACAAGAGCAGATCTCGCGCTTGCCGCCGCTGCCGCAGCCGCTCGATCCGATCTTGCAGGAGATGTTCGACAAGCGGCGCGCCCAGGGCGGCGCCGTCATCAATCTGCAGCTCGCCACCGGCCACGCGCCGAAATTCACCCGCGCCGCGAGCGCCATGGCCTTCACCATCCGCTTCGATGCCAAGACGCCGCGGCGCGTGCTCGAACTCATCATCATGCGCACAGCGCAGATCGTCGGCTCCACCTACGAGATCAATCAGCACATCCCGCTGATGAAAATGTGCGGCTATAGCGATGCGCAGATCGCGGCGCTGCCGGCCTGGCAGGTCTCAAGCCTGTTCGACGATAGGGAGCGCGCCACGCTCGGCTATGTCGAGCAGATGGCGCATGGCGGCGATGTCGACGATCCGACATTCGCTAGTCTGCAAAAATTCTTCTCGACGCAGGAGATCGTCGAGATCACTTATACGGTGGGCAGTTACTACGCCAACGGTCTCCTCACCAAAGCGCTGCGCATCCAAGCCGAGACCGACGGCCGCGAGACGGTAACCGGCAAATGTTGAGACAATGAACGTCGATGCCGCGGCCCACAGCCAAGGCCTATTTCATGGTCCGCTCCGTGGTCGTCGAGGCGCTGCGGCAGAAATTCGACAGCTGGTATTCGGAGCATCACCTACCGATGGCGCTCGCCGAGTTCAAGGCCGAGCAATGCTGGCGGTTCTGGAGCGTCGCCGATGCCGGCGTGCATTACGCCGTCTATCAGTTCGCCGACATGGCGCGGCTCGATGCAGCGCTGAAGTCGGACGGCTTCAAGGGTCTCGTCGCCGATTTCGACCAGGCCTGGCCGAACGGCGTCACGCGCACGCGCGACATGCTGACCATGGTCGAGGAACGGGGCGCGTAGGGCAGGGCGCAGCTCTCGGGAACAAGCGCTGAATACTGCAGCTGAATACTGCGGCGAATACTGCAGATCTGCCGCGCACAGAATGGGTGGTGACGGCCATCGTCCCAGCGGCTAGTGCTGCGGCCCTTTTTGGTTGCTTTCCGCCGAGCCCGATTTATGCCGCGCGAATTTGAAGATATGGCCGCATTCGCGGTGCCCGGCGTCTTCGTGGTGCTGTGGGCCTCCGGATTCGTGGGCGCCAAATTAGGCCTGGCCTATGCCGAGCCTTTGACCTTTTTGGCGCTGCGCATGGCGGCGGCCGTGGTCTTGGTCGGCCTGATCACGCTCCTCACGCAGCCGAAATGGCCGAACCCGCAGGGCATGGTGCACAGCGCCATCACCGGCTCCTTGATACATGGCTGCTATCTTGGGGGCGTCTTTGTCGCCATCGAGAACGGCCTGTCGGCCGGAATGATCGCGCTCGTCGTCAGCCTGCAGCCGGTGCTCACCTCGACGCTCGCCAATCGCTGGCTCGGTGAACGCGTGCGCGCTTTGCAATGGCTCGGTCTCGCGCTCGGCGTCGCCGGCGTCTATCTGATCATGCGCGACAAGGCGACGACGGGGAACGCGACGCCGTTTGCCTGGGCGGCGGGCGTCGTCGCGCTTCTCGGCATCACCGTCGGCACGCTCTACCAAAAACGCTTCGGCGGCGGCATCGATTGGCGGCCGGGCCTGTGCATTCAATATGCCGCGGCGCTCGTCATGTTCACGCTCGGCGCCTTTGCGTTCGAGACGCGCGCCGTGCATTGGACGCCGCAATTTGTCTTCGCCATCGGCTGGCTGGTTCTGGTTCTATCGTTCGGCGCGGTGTGGCTGCTGTATTTTCTCATCCGCCGCGCCGCGGCGACCCGGGTGGTCAGCCTGTTCTATCTCACGCCGCCGGTGACGGCTTTGATGGCGTGGCTTCTGTTCGACGAACGGCTCGCGCCGCTCGCGCTCGCCGGCATGGCGGTCTGCGTCGCCGGCGTATTTTTGGTGAACTGGAGGCCGAAAGGTGCCGCCGCGGCCTAGCGCCAGCCGCCGCCGCCGTTCACATAGACGGTGTCCGCGGTCATGAACGGGCAGGCGTCCGAGCACATGAACAGCACCAGTTCGCCGATCTCTTCGGGCTTGCCGAAGCGCTTCATCGGCACGTCGTCGAGAAACCGCGCGACGAGCTCGGGCGAGGATTGGGCCGCGTCCTGGAACGGCGTCTGGACCGGGCCCGGCGAGATCGACAATGCACGGATGCCTTGGGTGGCGAATTCGCGCGCCACGCCCATGGTCATCGTCACCACCGCGCCCTTCGCTGCGGCGTAGTGGATCGAGGAGCCCGGGCCGCCGCGGCGATGCGCCATGCTCGCCATGTTGACGATGACGCCGAGCTTGTTCTTGAGCATGTGCGGCAGCACCGCCTGCATGGCGTAAAGCGTGCCGTTGACGTTGAGATCGAACGTCTTCTTCATCAGAGCATCGTCGATGTCGAGAAATCTGGACCGGCGGATCGCGGCGCCGGCCGAATTGAACAGGAACTGCACGCTGCCGAAAGCGTCGATCGCGCGCGCCACCATGTCGCCCACTTGCGGGCGCGAGGTGACATCGGTCGTCAGCGCCAGCGCCTGACTGCCCGCGGCGTTCACGGCGGCCGCGACGTCGCGCACCGTGCTCTCGTTGACGTCGGCGCAAACGACATTGGCGTGCTCGCGCGCGAAAATCTCAGCCGTGGCGCGGCCGATGCCGCTTGCGGCGCCGGTGATGATGATGGTCTTTCCGGCAAAATAATCCGGCGTCTTCGCCATTGTGTGTTCCTCATCTTTGTTATTTTGACAACGGTAACGCTGTCGCAGCAGAAAACCAACGTCGCAACAAATCTGTCACATCACATTCACACGGCGCAACCCTTACCACTTAGCGGGTTTTTATGAGTTTGCGCTTATCGAATTTACGCTCAAGAGGGTTTGCAGAATCGGGTCGGCCGATTGCTCCAAAAAATCGCCAACGCGCGTGGCGGGCCACGTCGCGTAGCTTACTTCGAATTCAAGCGGCGAGGAGGCGTGCCGATCGCAATTGCAGGAGCGCGGTTTCGGCGGCGATGGGTGCCACCACTGACCTGTCGCAGCGTGTTGAAGAGCAGGCCGCAAGCCTCGCGGAGACCTCATCCTCGATGGAAAAGATTTCGGCGACGGTGAAGACCAATGCGCAAAACGCCCAGCAAGCCAACACGCTGACCAATTCGACCCGCGGCGTCGCCGATCGCAGCGGCGAGGTCGTGGCCGAGGCGGTGACGTCGATGTCGCGGATCGAGGAATCGTCGCGCCAGATCTCCGACATCATCACGGTGATCGACGAGATCGCGCGGCAGACGAACCTGTTGGCACTCAACGCGGCTGTCGAAGCAGCGCGCGCCGGTCGATGCCGGCCGCGGCTTTGCGGTGGTGGCGTCGGAAGTGCGCAGTCTCGCGCAACGCTCCTCGGAAGCGGCGAAGAACATCAGCGACCTAATCGCCAAGAGCTCGAATCGCGTTCAAGAGGGTGTCGGCCTGGTCAACCGCGCCAGCACGGCGCTGAGCGAGATCGTCGACTCGATCAAGCAGGTGGCGGATATCGTGTCCGGCATCGCGGCGGCGAGCGCCGAGCAGTCGACCGGCCTTGAGCAGATCAACCGTGCGCTCACCGAAATGGACGAGGTGACGCAGCGCAACTCGGCGCGCTGGTCGAGGAGAACTCCGCGACGGCTAAGACGCTTGAGCAGCAATCGCACGACATGCAGGAGCGGATCGCCTCGTTCAAGCTTGACAGCGGAGCTGTGGCTGGTATTCGGGCGCGCAACGCGGCCTAGTGAGGTCCCGTTTTGCGCGCGCATTTTCGTCGAACCTGCAGAAAGTTTGCATCTGTTACTTAGTCCAATCGCAATCTCCGGCGGACACGCTACGACTTTCGTCATACGGCCGCGACGGCGAGCGGCCGCAACGCGGGTCAGCCCTTATGCATGCACCGAAGGTTGCCGACAGGCGCCATTCGCAGCGGCCTGCGATCGATCGTGTGGCGCAAATTCAAGTCGGGGCCGGCGCATTGCCGCGCGATTGCGTCATTGCCGACATCTCGACCGGCGGCGTGAAGCTTAAGGTCGACGGCTTCGACGTTCCCGATGACTTCGTCTTGATCTTGTCCGCGGACGGCGTTGCCAAGGAGTGCAACTACCAAGTGGTCTGGCGCTTCGGCGACGAAGTCGGCGCCAGATTTGTCAGCTTCACGCACCCTGCGCCGCCGCGCCCGCTCGCGCTCTAGCAACCCGCTTACCCTCCGGGAAACAGCCCCGGCCGAGGCCGGGGCTGTCGGTTCTCCGCTCATCGCAGGTGTGCTCGTTTACTGCCCGCCGTTCGGCTGTGCCGGGGCAGTGGGAGCTGCATTCGGCGCAGCGCTAATCGGCGGTGCCAGCGGAGAAGTCACAGGCGGCGCCATGCGCGTGGCGGCCGGCGGCGCGGTTATGTCATTCGACGCTGTGTTGGTGCCAACTTGTCCCGGCTGATGGGCCATGCCGAAGACGACCGCGAGCACCACGACGACAAATACGGCGGCCGCCACCCACCCCCAAATGGCATTCGCCGCCCGCACGTCCGGATCCATCATGGCATTGCGGCGGTAGGGATCTTCCGGGTTCAGCGGGTCAAAATCCGAGTTCCGATAGTCAGACATGGAGGACCTCCGTCCATCGTTCATCTTGACGATAACCGGCGGCCGATGACGCTCGTTCCCGCGCGGCAGGAATACCGGGTGGGCCGGACAGTCATGACGTGGAACTTCGCTGCAGCGCGCAAAAACAGTCGGCGGCACTATCGTGCCCGCTATGACGCCTTGGGCACCGAAAACTTGGGCACCGAGAAAACGATGGCGTCGTCGGCGACATGCGGATCCGTTACGCCACGCGCCTGCAGCGCGCCGAGCAGGTCCTGCAGCGGCGGATAGTCGGGCAGAGTGCCGAAGCAGCGCGCGTCGTCGATCGCTACCATGCTTCCGGCCGGTGCCCGCGACAGGATGAAATCGATCTCCGCCGAAATCGGCGTTTCAAGCTCGCCCTTGCCGGTGCCGGGGCCGGAATAGTGCGCGTCGAGATAAAACAGAGCAGGGCGGATAAGCTTTTCGACGACCGCCGGCAGCTGCGTGCCGCTGTCGCCTTCAACCACGCGAACGCGCTTACTGCCGCTGAAACGCCGCCGCGCCAGCGCCGCGAGTTTCGGGTCGAGCTCGATCGTGATGACCTCGCAACCGTGTCGCGACAGAAACGTCGCCATGTCGCCAAGAAAGGTGCCGGTCTCGACGACGAGGTCCAGTTTGTGGGCGCGAAGCAAATCGCGCATCGCGTATCGCTTTTGCAGCGGACAGGTCGTGCCCGCCACATTGGCGCGCCGCCAGCGCCGATAATCGGCCCGATCTCGAAGCTCGATCACCCAGCTCGACAGCGGCGACCGCCGCAACCGCGCGTGCCATTCAATTGAAACCATCCGTGTGTCCTAATTCCGCGTCCGAGAGATAAAGTTGCCGGGGAAGTTCTGCAGCTGCTGGCGTGCGCCGAGAGATTCGAACTTCCGATCTGCAGGTGAGAAGTTAAAGGATTTAGCTCCACATGGCCGCGCCTGGCAACCGCCGGCCATCAGGATGTTGTGGCGCATAGAATGACCGCTGCAGCCGCGCGAAAGTGTGAAAAATATTTTCTCGTGAGGAAACAAAGCGCGAAACCGGCGCCTTGGGATCACGATTGTGCTCGACGGCTTCGGCATCGGATATTAGTCACTGAGCCAATTGGCGATGTTCCCATTCTTATCCGACGCTCATAGAGCCATTCCTGCCGCTGCACAGTCAGGCGCAGGCGTGGTCAGCCGAATTCGCGTCGCCCCCGGCATCTCGTGCGCCGGCGCAACAGCTTTATGAGCTTCTGGCCCGTCCGGGTTGGCATAAGCTGAAGCTTGAATCAGACGTTCAAGCCTGGACCGACGATTATTGCAATATCTTGGGAGCATTTATGCGCAAGCTGCTCGAGCGATGGCGCCTTCCAGCCTGGGCCGAACCCGCAAAAGCTCCGTAGGCCTCCATTTGTGTTGATGTCTGCTGTTGATTGGGAAGTGGACTAAGGCGTGGGCTCAGTCCGACGTTCGCTTTCGACCCAAGGCGGACATGCCGCTGGCGCGCTCGGAGAAATTCGAACTCCCAACCCCCCAGATTCGAAGGTTGCGGTCGCCTCAGGTGTACTTTTCCACCCACGCATCCTTTTGCTCCCATTTGTGGAGTTTCCGGCAGGCAGGACATCGCAGCGGTATCGTGACGCTCGACAGTGACTCGAACTTGATCGTTTCTGTGGTCAGCCCCGTTGGGACGGCTATTCCGACTATCGGACAACGGATCATGATTTTCGGCATTGTTTGCACTAGGACAATCGGCAGTGGCGCCGAGTTGGCGGGGACGAAAAAAAGGCCGCCGTCTAAGGCCGCCTCTAGTTGGTTGCTCGAGCGAACGTTGATGCTTCGCTTCTTTCCCCCGACGTTTTCCCGAACGCTCCCATTAGCGAGACCGCCTGCATTTGTCTTGTTTTCGCAGGCCAATAATTTGATCATTGGTGCCAATTCCGCTTCCGAAGGGCCTCATTAACAAATTAACAACCGCGTTACTTAGCAAAGTGGCAACTGCATTATTTATCGTACTTGCAACTTGTGGATTTTATCGTTGGCTTTGGGGTGCCGGGGAACAGCTCGGCATCTGAAAGGCGATCAAATAGAGTTCTCGATGCGCATGCCTGCGCGAATTTTGGCGAACGATTTCGTCGCCACCGCTCGATTGATCAGCACGTCGCTGAAATAATTTTCACGGGCGGGGAGATCGTGCCTAGATTTTCTCAAGTAGCGGCGGGCAAAGGACCGAATCTTTCCGTCGCGCACGCGCCTGAAACCGTTAACCATCGGCATCAAGCGATACCTGCACTGGTATCGTTGTTTGGCCAGGGCGTGCTGCTGCAGCGCGCCGGGCGATTGGCTGACGCGGAGAGAATCTGCCGCGACATTCTGTCGGTGCATCCCGATCATTGCGACAGCCATCATTTGCTCGGCATAATACTGCACCAGCGTGGCGATCATGCCGGCGCCGTTCGGGAACTGGAGTTTGCCCTTGCGTTAAATCCCGACGATGTCGCCGCGCTCAACAATCGCGGGACCGCGCTCACTGCGCTGAGGCGGTTCGCAGAGGCGCTGGCGAGCTACGACCGCGCGCTGGCGCGGCGGCCGGATTATGCCGACGCGCACCATAATCGCGGCAACACCCTGCAGACGCTGAATCGGTTTGAGGAGGCGGTGGCGAGCTACGACCGCGCCGTTTCGCTGCGGCCGGCCCATGCCGAGGCGCTCTGCAATCGCGGCGCTGCGCTCCATGCGCTGCGGCGATTCGAACCGGCGCTGGGGAGTTATGACCGCGCTCTCGCGCTCCGAGCATCCTATGCTGAAGCGCTCTGCAACCGCGGCAACACCTTGTACGCGCTGAAACGGTTTGCGGAGGCGCTGGCGAGCTGCGATCAGGCGCTGGCGCTGCGGCCGGATTTCGCCGAGGCGCTCTGCAATCGCGGCGTCGCCCTGCAGGCGATGGAACGGTTCGACGAGGCGCTTGAGAGCTACGAGCGCGCCATCGCAGTGCGGCCCGACTATGTCGAGGCGCTGTGCAACCGAGCCGCGACGCTGCAGGCGCTGGAGCGGTTCGACGAGGCGCTGACGAGCTGCGATCGCGCGCTTGCCGGGCAGCCCTATTATGGAGAGGCGCTCTCCAATCGTGGCGTGATCCTGAACGCCCTGAAGCGCTTCGATGAGGCCCTGGTGAGTTGTGACCGCGCGCTGGCAATAAGCCCGGACCACGCCGAGGCGCACCGCAACCGCGGCAATGCGCTGTACGGACTCAAGCGGCTCGACGAGGCGCTGGCGAGCTATGACTGCGCCCTTGCGGTACGGCCGGACTACGCAGAGGCGCACCACAACCGAAGCGTGACGCTTTACGGGTTGAAACGCTTCGACGAAGCGCTGGCGAGTTGCGCTCGCGCCCTCGCAATTCGACCGGACTATGCCGAGGCTCATTTCAGCGAGGCGTGCTGCCGTTTGGCGGCTGGCGACTTCGTCTGCGGTTGGGAGAAGTACGAATGGCGTTGGGCGACGGGTGAACGCAAAAGCAGCAGGCGCAACTTCGGCCAACCGTTGTGGCGCGGATCGAATGATCTTGCCGGAAAGGCCATACTGCTTCACGCCGAGCAGGGCTTTGGCGACACGATTCAGTTCTGCCGCTATGCGCCGCGGGTTGCGGAGCGCAGCGCACGCGTGATTTTGCAAGTGCCGGAGCCACTCCGCGCCTTGATGAATACGCTGCCGGGTATGGCGCAAATCCTATCGACGGACGATGCGCTGCCCGATTTCGATGTTCATTGTCCGTTGCTCAGTCTACCGCGTGCGTTTGGCACGGAACTGCAAAGCATTCCGTCGCGGACGCCTTATCTGCATGCATGCCCCAACTCGGTGACGAATTGGAGCGCGCGGCTAGGTGCGAAAGCCCGCCCCAGGGTCGGCCTGGTCTGGTCCGGCAGCGCGGCCGACCATAACCGATCGATCGGGCTGCATGCTCTGTCGCCGCTCTTGGCTCTCAACCTCTCCTATGTGAGCTTGCAGCGTGACCTCTGCGACGCCGACGCCACGGTCGTGCAACGCCACCGCAATCTTGTCCATTTCGGCGAAGAGTTGGAGAATTTCTCCGACACGGCTGCCCTCATGTCGAACCTGGACCTTATTATCTCGGTGGATACCGGCGCGGCCCATCTTGCCGGCGCTTTGGCGAAGCCGGTCTGGATTCTGTTACCCTTCGTCGCCGATTGGCGCTGGCTTGTCGATCGCGAAGCTACGCCGTGGTATCCGACGGCCCGCTTGTTTCGCCAGGACGGGACGCAGAATTGGGAGAATGTGCTCGCGCGCGCTCTCGCGGCGTTGCGGACGACGTTCGCTCTCCCTGATTGATCCGTTCAAGCAAAAGCTCAACGCTAGTCACTCGAGCTTCAAACCGATCGCTTTGACCAAGGCTGCGTTGACGGCGAATTGTTGTTCGATGTAGGCGCCGAAATCGGCCCGTGTCATCACCATCGCATCAACGCCGAGGGCGGACAGCTTATCCCGCACTTTGGGTACTTGCAGCGCTTTGAAGGCTTGCTCATGCAGCGTGTCGAGAATCGCCGGCGGGGTCTTCGTGGGGGCAAATAACCGGCCGACGCGAGAGTCAACCCCTCCGGCTTGGCCTTGGCGGCTGCGAGGAGATCGCGGACCCTCTTGAAGCCCTTGGCGGGTGAGACCACCAGTACGTTCGGCGAAATGCCTAGCGGAATAACGGCCGCAAAGTCGCTCGCCGGATCGTAGTTCAGGCCGGGACAACGTATCGCTCGGGCGGAAATACAAGGATCACTGGGAGCGGCGGCTGGCGACGAAGTTCATTGTTATCTCAAACGACATTCCTAACTTTGGCGACACGGCGAATGTGTTGCCGACGCGGTTCATCAATGTTTACTTCAAGAAGTCTTTCATGGGCAAGGAAGATGCCGACCTCGAATCGTCGCTCAATGCCGAGCTGCCTGGGATCGCCAATCTATGTGTTGCTGCGCTAAAGACTTTGCTTGAACGCGGTCACTTTATCCAACCAGCAGCAACCGCAGGGCTAGAGCAACGCGTGCTGGCGCGGACCAGCCCGCTTGCAGAGTTCATGCACGACAATTGGATCAAGGATGATCGAGCCGAAGGCCCAACCTGCGCGGCGTTCTACAGCGCCTTTACTCAGTGGGCAGACGCGACGGGTCACGCGAACTTGGTCCGGAGTTACCCTAAACAGAAGCTCATCCAAGGGATCAACGATCTCTCTGAGTGGGCTTGGCTAAAGAGCGGGAATAGAACGCAGGCCAGTGGAGGCAAGCGGTGTTACCCAGGGATCAGACGCAAAAGGGAGGGGGACGTGTAATGAGAATTTTTGGCGCCGACAAAACGGGCGTCGAACGGACTTTGGTGCTGGTCAGCGACCGCGACCGGTTCGAATGGTGCAACCCAATGATCGAGCGCAGGCGTTCAATCCAAGAAACCGGCTTGGTCGACTTGAGCCCTGGCACGCCATAGCTAGCGGCGTCGAACCGCTTACCCCCACGCGCAAACCGCTTACCCAGTGCCGCGTACCGCTTAGAATTTAATGAAACCGCTTAGAAAGTGCCGCGAAGGCGGTGCCGCTTAGGGAATGCCTCTGAGAGTGTTTTCTAATCTAAAAACATTTGGGGAAAGCTGGAGAACTAAGAGGTTTAAGCGGCTTGAGAGGTTCTAAGCGGTTTTAGGAAGAACAGGAATGAATGAAATAACGCCGACATTCGCTAGAGCTAGTGCTGCGATCGAGGGGAGGCAGAAGTTATCGAACTCGCTTTTGGCGAAACATCGCTCGACTTCCTGCAGTGTGTCTACCGCAGCGTGAAACAGCCAATGTCACGACGGATGCGCGCCGCTATCGAGGCAATGCCTCACGAACATCCTCGGCTGGGCGCTGTCGCGATCGGTCACATGAAATGGTCAAGATTTCGCGACGATGCTTGATAGGGCGATCGAACGCAGTCGCGAGGTTAGGCAGATCGAAGGCAGTGCGATCGACATTACCCCGAGCAAATGAAGGGGCGCCAATTAAGCCCGTCTTTTGCCACAAAAAAGAGCCCCGGGCTACGCAGTATATGTGCTCGGGGCTGGGAGTTCGTTGCCTCAACTCAGGCACGTCTGGCCGGGCGGCAAGGGTGTCGGGGGATGGGTTTGCCGTCCGGCTGGCCTGATATTTGCTCAAGTATACTTCGCGATCTGCACTCACAATGGGTGTGTGCATTAAATCCGCGTAATCATACGCGTATTTAGGCCAGGGGCGTGCAATGGCTGACGGGGGGATGGTCTCTTACTTGGCGGTTCCGTCTTAGGGCAGGGGTGGCGAGCTAACACCTTCACCTTCCCGAGCCTCATTGGCTAGGGTCGCTTCTCCGCTTCAATCGTTGAAGCCAACCGAAGAATAGAAAGCTAACGCAGCCGCCCAGCGATGCGCCTGCGAGCGCGATAGCCCAGCATAGTAAAGTCACCATAGCCATTGATCCCTGCGGAGCGGATGGGCTCTATCCCTGGCCGATTCGCGCTCAGTTTAAGCCCTCCTTCCATCGAATGGCGGCGAGGTTGAGGCAATCGAGGATCGCGAAGTTAGTCCCGCCAAAATCCCTTGAACCGATCCGGCGCTAGGGCGGCGTAGCGCGCTGTGTTTTGGATATTCCGGTGGCCGAGATAGGCTTGCAGCGCGCGTGTGTCGTGGCCAGCGTTCGCTAGCGCATAGCCACAAGCATTGCGGAGCATGTGAGCATGCACCTTAATCCCCAGCTTCGCAGCTCGCCCAGCCCGCTCGACCATCCTTGAGAAGCCTTGCGCACTGAGTGGCGCACCACGCTCCGACACAAACACAAACGCCGAGCGCCCGTTCTCGCGTTGATGGCGGCGCAACGCCCGCAGCTCCCGACCAGTCAGCGGATTAGTAGCAGGCGTGCCGTTCTTGACCCTACGGACGTGCAGGGCGGCGGTAGCAAAGTCAATCTGTTCCCAGCGAAGATCGCAAACCTCCGCCGCCCGCAGTCCGTGTCTAAACGCGAGTAGCATCATCAGCGCGTTGCGATGACCCTGCCTGTTACCTCATCGCTCGCGTGTTCGCAGCGCTGCGTTCGGCAGGCGCAACGGCGTTACTGTTCGATTTTCAGTGGCTGGCGCGATCACCGCCAGGAATGAATTTGCCATTAGATATGCTCCATTCGATCCCGGGACTGTTCAATGTCTCTTTTATGAACGGCTGCGAATGCCTCCTCGCGGTCCAAACATACCCTCCGCGTGCCAGCGGAGAACGGTCTCTTTCGCGTTGGTGATCAGCTCGCGATGATCGGCTAGATACTCATCCGCCGCCGCGACGATGAGCTTGTACGGGATTTGCGCGATCTTCAGTCCCTTCGCCCGCATCTGTCGCGTGACAGCTTTGATTGCCTCGCGTTGAGCCAGGATGATAGCGGCTCTGCTCATTATCTGCGCTTGGGCTGTAGTCGGGGTTTGGGGTAAGCTTAGAGTACCCTCAGCCATTAGTGCTCCTCCCGGTTGGTGGGTTAGAGCCTGGAATGGTCGTCAACGCATTCCAGGCTCGCTTTTATTTGCACGGCAATCATATCACGAGCGAACGGGAGCAGATAATTAAATCGCTCAGCGCTTCTGTTATTTGTTTGTTGTTTGCTTGATCGTGCTGTCGATTGTTGTTCAGTGCGTGCCTCGCTTCGAGCGCGGCGAGTGTTTTACATTTTCGGCGACGGGGCACCCACCCCCAAAATTGCTTGCCTCTGACCGCGCAATACCCCTTCGCAAATTGTGTGAGAACATCGATGGACCCATACCCATCGCTCCACGGGGCTCCGCCAAACGGTGGAGCGATGCTACTAGGTCGGGGAATTCGAGCCTTTCAGTTAGGGGCTTGAAATCACAGCTCGACAGTCGGTCTCAATATCCTATGTCGTGGGCATTACCGCTTTTCACCCGGCCGAGAGGGGGCAGTCAATGATTGCTGGTTACGAGATTGCTGTCGCCATTCCACCCGACATACCCGGTCTCCTTGCGCTGCAGGACGCCAATCAACCCGACCGCGGCGGCATATTGTCAGCGCGCTTCCCGCATGAATGGATCCAAGCAGCGATTGCCAACGAGGCAATCGTGGTGGCACGCCGCGATGATAAGATCGCCGGCTATGTAGTTTCCGGCGAACTTTCCGCACAAGCGCACGTGCCAGTCGTCCAGGCGATGCTACGAGCATACGCGCCACCGCCGAATAGCTACCTGTACGGCCCAATTTGCGTTGCTCGATCGGAGCGCGGACGAGGTCTTGCTGGAGCTTTGTTCGATGCATTGCGGGCGCGTTTTCCGGGCCGAGACAGCATTACCTTCATCCGCCGCGACAATCAGGTTTCGCGGAGAGCGCACGCCAAGATGGGAATGACGGAGGTGGCCGCGTTCATTCACGACGGCGTTGAGCAGATAGTCGTGGTCGGGTCCAACTCGACCTGACGAGCCTTCCTTAAATGAACAGCAGCACGGCCATTACATTGTGATTTTTTGGGCTCAAAACCAGGCTACTGTCATCGAGATGAACTCAATCTTGGGCAGGCCGAGCGCGATCCAAGAGAGCGGGGACAGACCAAGAAGGACGCTTATGGGAAGTTTCGATTTATTCACCGATCTACTGCCCGTTTCAGTAGCCACGGGCACTCCAACTTAGGCTTGGTCTCGGCGTTGGCTTATTGATGAGGTCCCCTAAGGCCAAGCGCAGCGCGCAACGTTCGCAGACAATGATTGTGGTTGCGCCCAAACGGAACCTCCAAACAGATATGGCCGGGGCGTGGGGGATGATTGATGTGGCGGTTCCGTTTTGAGGCAAGGAGCAAACCACCCAGCCACGATTTCGCTAGTTTAATATCGGCAATCGCGTTGGAGACCCCGCGACTGAGGCGGAGGGGTTGAACAAGAATTGGAGACAATGCGAAACGGCTGCATTTCTAGCTGCTATCTCGCTCTCGGCGACCCCAGACGCGAGCACGACATCAAACTCATTCGTGCATCGCCAACGCCACTTAGCGCCACGTTGCCAAACGCGGCAATTAAATATCGGCTCAGCCAAGAGAACCCCCCGGGACGGGCGAACGGTGCTTGCAGGCCGGGGCAGGCCTCCTACTGGCCTGTGACTTTCACATTTTTGTATCGTGTACGACACACGCGTCTTGCTAGTATCTCTCAGGAGCAGCCTGGGGCAAGCAATGAAACGCAATCAGAACGCCGGGGCGGCGCAGTGGCCCGAGCCGCCGACCGTTGGTGGATCATCTCCGCAAGAGCGGCAATTCGAGGAACGCCTACGAATTGCCGAACATATCGTTCAAGTCTTTCGCGAGTCCGGGTACTCTTGCGAACTAGCCGACGGCTACGCAATGGCGTCAAGGCGCCATTGAGCTCGTGAAGTATGTCTACAGACACGGGTTTGTCGCATAGGCTTCATGATAACCGTGGGATAATTTGGCGTTGCAACTTGAGTCCCTGTCGAAGCTGAGCCTTAACATCCCCTCTGTTGGGGCTCATTTATTGCAGGCGCGGTCAGTCATTTACCAGAAGCTAATCGCTTTAACCCCGCACCCGTCAGCGCAAGAGTGCTGATGCCGCGCGAACGGCTCACAACCTCCCTGACATATCCGACTGCGATTAGGTGGTCTCGATGCTCATCTGGGATAGTGAGCCGCAAGGATCCGTTGCCGACCTCTTTCAAGGAGGCAAGTTCCTCGGGCCTGAGCTTGACCCTGGGTTGGTACCCCAATCGCGTCATGCAAATCACAGTATCGCCTGGGCTTTTACGAAGAGCCTCGCCAAAGAGCGGAATTAGTCGCTCCTAACCCGCCCGCTTCTGGCGCGTGCCAGTTCGCGTGACAGGCTTGGCCTCAGCGTCCTTCCCCTTCTTGCCTGAAATCGGCAGCAGCATTTCGCGTTGACCCTCAATGCGCCTCTTGCTCCTGGGCGCGGGCTTCTTCTTGTCAGCTGCTATGCTCTGCTTGAGCGCGTCCATGAGGTTCACGACATTGCGCGAAGGCTCCGACGCGCGCCCCTTTGGGATTGAAATGCCCGCCTGCTTCTTGCGCAGCATCTCGATAACAGCTTCTTCGTAATGATCAACAAATTCTGTGGGATCGAAGTCAGCCTTTTTCGACGTCAGGATGTGCTCGGCGAGCTTGAGCATGTCGGGCGCGATCTTCACTTCTGGAAGATCATCGAAGAACTCCTTCGCATCCCGCACCTCGTATGCATAGCGCAGTCGCGCCCAAGAGCCCTTTGTCCCAAGGCTGCAGCATGATGACCCGCTCACGCTTCGATACGACGACACGACCTAGCGCGACCACGCCTTTTCCAAGCATCGCTTCACGGATCACCGCGAACGCTTCCTCGCCGACGTGATCATTCGGCGTCATGTAGTAGGGGCTATCGAGATAGCGCTCGTCGATTTGCGTGCGCGGTACAAACTTGTCGATCTCGATCGTGTGGTTGCTCTCTAGCGCTATCGCGTCGAACTCATCATCCTCCACGGCGAGATAGGCGTTCTTGTCGTATTCATAGCCACGACCTTTGTCTTGGCTCTCCACGGGCTCGCGCGTCACGTCATCGACCAGCTGTTGTCGAAGTCTGCTGCCTGTCTTCTTATTGATCTGTCGAAACGCCACGCGTTCACTCGACGACGATGCCGAGTACAGCGCGACAGGACAAGAAACGAGAGCGAGCTTGAGGTAACCCTTCCAATACTGGGCGTGACGGCGGCACGACATACTCCTACGCAACGGGGACAACGACTGTCGATAAATCCATTCTACTTGACTTCGAGCCTGCCCACGTTCACTGTTCGTTCTTACGACGCCAGACGCCTCCGATATGGAAGGCCAGCTGTATACGCTCGGCCTGCCGGAAGAATTGCGCGCAGCCTGCAAGGACCTGTGGGGCGCATCCTCCGCAGGCTACTTTCGAGTTGATGAACTGCTGCGCCAACTGGGCAATCCCAATCTGCACGAAATTTTTCCGGTCAACGCATTTCGAGTAGAGCTGTGGGATCGTCACGCACAGCACATTCGATGGGTTCTGGCAGCGTCAGTATCAGTCACGATCGCGCACGCTGCGCTCGACACTGCCATCTGCGAATACCCGGGTCAGCGCCTAACGCTGCGCAAAGGCTCGATGGTGATACGCGACCACGAACCGAAATGATTGCGTAGCAGTCGATGATGATGGGCTGATTGATGCGGCGGTTCCTCTGGAGGCAATGAGCAAACCACCCCAGCCACGATCGTTTGGTATCAGTTAGCCTTCAAAGCTTTCTCGATACATGCGATCAAGTGTTCCTCCATGAATGGCTTGCTGAGGAAGCCAACCGCTCCGGCCTTCATGGCGCGTGCCCGCACGTTATCATCAGAATAGCCAGTCATGACAATGGTGGGGATGCAATGACCTCGGGCGACTAGGTGGTCTTGCAATTCAATGCCGCTCAATCCCGGCATCTGCAGATCGGTGACGAGGCATGATGTATCGTGGACTTGCTCGGATTCGAGAAATTCGTCGGCCGAGCCAAACGTGGAAGCGTTGTAGCCCACAGATCGCATGAGTGATTTCGTCGCTTCGCGCACAGCTTCATCGTCATCGACGATCGCAATCAAAACCTGAGACATAGGGGCGCTCCGGGGCATGAGGGAATGCCCAAAGATCTCAACAGATTACGAGTAGTTGCTAAATTATTCATAAACTACCTTATGTCGGAGCACGAATGGTTATGCATCGTCAGGCCGGTGAACGAGCTTAAAGTTGGGAACGTTGGTTGAATTCCACTCTGCCATGACTTGTCCGCAGACCGCACATTTTGCCGAATTGCGCTCACTGTCCGAACGCCGCGAATATGTCACCCCATAAAGGGCTCCGCAGTGTTTGCAAAAGAAGCTGCGGCCTTCCGGGATTGGCCCCGTAAGTGGCATGAGCGGCCTCCCTCAAGCGAACCTAATACGCCAGGCAAGTATGTTTATGTTGTGGTGGACGGGCGACACCAGGTCGGGGACGGGAATGGCTTCGGGGGGCCAAGTGACGGCGGCGTCGCCCATCCAAATCCGTAACTTTACCGGTTCCTGCCGACGCTGATTAAATTGCGATGACCGTCCTTGATCGTCGCATTCGAGGGGCCCGTCACACACACCCCACATAGACCACGCCTAATAAACTCGCAGCCGTTATACCAACGTATGGGCCTCCGAACGTTGTGAATAATAGTGGCACCGCGCAAGCCTATCTATCGTTTGCTTCTCGCAGGTCACTTGCCAGAGATCGGAAAAGGCCCATGAACCTCCATCACGCATCAGCCCTTGCGCTCTTTTGCCTTGTGCCTCAACTTGCGGCTTCTCCTTCGCGCGCCCAAGACCAAGACAATCACTATGCGTGCATGAGTGACGCCGTGGCGGTCTGCGGCCAATTCATTCCTGACCGCGACCGCGTTGTGCACTGTCTGCTCGCCAGCCAAAGCCGCATCTCTCCGGCGTGCCGCACCGCGCTAAAGCGCTTTAAGTGAGGCTGCGTCGGGCTTCTTTTGGCTTTTGATTGGCCGAAATAGTTGGTGGCCTCGAGGCTACTTGCAAGACGGCTACGCTGCGATCCGCACTCTTTGCTCTTCGATCAGCAGGATGGCTTCAGCTTCGCATTCGGTGGCATAGGCCTCGACGACCTTTGCATCCGCTTTCGAAAGCATCAGTGCAATTTCGCGCGCCCTGGCGGCGCGATCAAGCAATCGCTGATAAGGCGTGGTCGGCTTCTCCAATCGATGAGAGAGAATCGCTGGCTCACCCATTGGTCCAGCATCTGCGCCAATGCATTCAAAAATCAATTCTTGCCAACTTCAGACATTAGAGTTCCCGTAATCGAAGCCCTGCTTAGTCGCCAAGTACCCGCCCCCTGTGCTCCTCGCGCAGTTCGCCCCCAGCTGTCGCGACAGTTTCGCGAGTTCCACGTAGCCAAAACGTCAAAGTGTGATCGCCATCAACTCCCGGCAGGTGCCAGCCGCGTACCTTTCCACTATCGGGACATGAGTTTTCCTCGGGAGGTTTTCATGGCGACGATCCGAAAAGGCACCAAGCAGTTCACCCGCTGGTTCAAGAACTTTCGCGAAGCCAGCAAGCCGCCCTATCGCTGGTATGAACACGGCACCTACCTCGCCTGAGCGCGCGCCGAACGGTGAAGCGGCGCGGCTGAATGCACGACGTTGATGAGTGGGCGTGAGATGTTTCTCAATCCGGATCATGTTACTATCGCGGTGGCCGATGCTGGCCCGGCGATCGAGTTCTTCGCGCTCCTCGGCTTCCGGAAGGAGCACGTCGCGACGATCGACGGCGGCCTTCCCGCCCGGTACATGGGCATGCCGGGCATGAAAGCGCAGCACATCACCCTCGCACTCGAGGGAGCGGATCCTCGTTTCGAGATCCAGCTGCTCGAGTTCGACCCGGCCCCAGGGACCGATCCGGGTGCGCATCCGACGAATTTGCGGCAACGGGGCTTCAACCACCTCGCGTTCCGTGTCGACGACGTCGAGGCGGCCACCGCGCACCTCGTGGCCAACGGCGTAACCATGCTGAGCGACGAGATGGATTACATCAACCGAAAGCTGCGGCTGTTCGAGGGTCCCGAGGGCATCACCCTCGAGTTGGTGCAGCAGGGCGGCTCAGACGCTTCTGGCTAGGGGCCTCTAACGAGCGAGGTCAGGCGTTCCGATCGGCCCAAACGAATGCGTAGTTACGGTCCCAAAATCAACAGTGCTACCCGGTACAACGGAATAAATCGCCGAGTAGGTGACACTATTGTAGCAGTAGCGGGGGCCAATCCATGTAGCTGACCCAGCCGTCCCAGGAACGCCAGGCGCTGTATTCAGATTGATATTGTATGTCGCCGCACGCGCGCCGATTGGTGCCAATAGCAAAAATACGCCAGCAACAAACGCTGCGATTTTCGATTTCATGTGACCGCCCCCCATCCCCACACGGTGCGACCCAGCACAACCAGTGTGATCTAAAGGGGCGGGGAGTCAACCGGCTCTGGGAGCTCTACGGCCGAATGTTCCGAACTTGCGCGGGTCTTTGAGGGGACGGAGTGATCTTTCTTTGATCCACGTCGAGATATACCGAACATCACGAACATGGCCGCGAGAGTGCCGACATAGATCGCGATAAATACCAAAAACTGCTGCATTGTTTCCGCCTGGAGAGCCCGGTACATCGTTCCAGCAGAATTGAAACGTATCGCCGCGGCGTTAATGCGCGGTTACGCATGACGCCTGCATTTTTTGCCTGTGGATTGCCTATTGTTTGGACTGTCAGGACAGATCAACAAAAGCGGCTGTATGTTTGTCCCCGCGAATCCCTGAGTAGAGAGCCCAGCCTTCCCCGGTTGGGCTCTTTTTTTGTTTGCTCGCGCCTGTCCGTTTCACCTATGCTTCGGGCGATCGCTAAGTTGCGAATGGAGTTTGTGCATGAGTTCCGCGTTCACCGGCGAAGAAACTCCTCTGGTGCCAGAGGAAGATACCCAGAAAGACACGCAGAAGAAGCTTTCTAAACAAATCAAGCGCGCTGCAGATCAGCTCGCCTTGGACAGAAACTGCTACCTCATTGATAGTTTCATTCAAGAGAAGTGGCCGGAGAGCGCCGGCGCGACCTAAGCTTTTCTATCACCCCACGGTCAGCGCGCGGCGGGAGCGCCGTACGCGCCGTTTGCTGAATTAGTGAAGCTGTCGCCCACGATCATCGCTGTCGAGATGCGCGAGGAACACTGGCGGCAGGTTTTCAAGGACGGCAATAGATATGTCGAAGGACGATCTGATAGTTTCGCAAGATGTGATTATTGATTTCAACGGCCGCCACATCAGGGCTACTTATAGCGCCTCGTATGGCATCGTAACGGTCAATTCGTTCAGCGGCGGCAGCAAGTCGGCACGTATTGGTGCGCATTCTGCAAAGCGTATGGCTGAGATAGTTTTGCGCGAAATGGCCGCTGAGGGGAAAGCGTAATAGACGGGAGCGCCACAACATCAATAAAAAAAATGACGGGCCCGCGATGCCGGCACCGTCTAATCAGGGCTGATAACTGGGTCGCGTTCTCGGGCGCGATGTTGTGAGAACCTAACCCACCCAGCGCGGCAGGCCAAGCAAAGCTTCACCTCGCGGCTCCCAGTCTAATTTACGGAGGTGTGTCTTTTGACACTAGGTTTGCACCTGCACGCACGCCACATGCAGGTCATCACCGACAACGATCTTTGGTCAGGCGTCGGTGGCTGAGAGTTCGGTAGTGCTCCCGCCTGTGAGCAGTGAAGCACGCCGATGCATACAGCCAAGCAATATCGCAAATTTGCCGAAGAATGCTTTGAATGGGCAGCCAAGGCATCGACCGATGCTAATCGCGCCAGCTACCTCAGCATCGCGCAGATTTGGCTGCAAGCCGCGTCCCGACTCGACGGTGGTTTACCCATTCGTGGGGCAGTAATTCCCGTAGCCAAGCAGGGTGACGGGAAGCTGGATGAGCCCGAGCCAGCCTAGGACGCCTGATCTGAAATCCCTGATCGACCTTCAGAGTATGCCGAGGAACTAAACCTTCGAACCCCGTGTTGACCGAATGTAAGGCTCCGCAGCCTGCGCGCGAAGTTATTCGCCAACGGCGCAGGAGAGATAATCGGGGGGCGACTAGTGTCTCGCGTAGTCCTGTTAGTCGATGATGATGCTCTTCTTCTCGATGTCACGGCGATGATGCTGCAAGACCTCGGATACGAAGTGATTACCGCTTCCAATGCAGAGGATGCGCTTCACAGGCTGGCCGCCGAACAGCGGATTGAGGTTTTAATCACTGACGTCGCCATGCCCGGTATGGATGGAATTGCTCTCGCCCGAGCAGCGACGCGGATGCGTGATGATTTGAAGATAATCGTCATATCTGCGCACGTCGACGCGAGCCACGGCTTTCCCATGATCCGCAAGCCATTCCAACCGGAAGACGTCAGAAACATGATGGCGATGGTCTAGACTTCGACCGGCACTCGACGTGCTCTAAGCTCAGCACAGCGAGACGCGCGCGCCGACACATCAGCCGCGTTTGCGCCGGTCGGCGATTGGCTGTATGCGGATCACGCAGCGGTTTTCCTGCCATACCTCAATGAAACGGTGGTCGAGCCGCTGTCTTGCCCTCTCGATTGCCGCAATATCATCGGGGCAATCCACAATCGTAGGAGCCGCGGCAACGTGATCGTCCGCAGTTAGCTCGTAAAACCTGTACGCAGACATCGCCAACACCTTGTCCCAAGCCAATTTATTCTCGCGGCGAGCAAAAAATAATCAAGCACGCTTTTTGAGCAGTGGAGGAACCGGCTGCCCCCGACGCGCGGCCGATGCGGTTTCGGTACCAGTCCGCTAAGGCAGGCCGGAATAGCTCTTGCGACTTAGGCCGAACGCGGCATATTCGGCCAGGTGGCCGGAAATCCTCTGAAATCCAATTTTGAGTGTCCCGAATGCGGGGCCACAAGAGAGTGCAAATCTCAAAGGTGGTCGGGGTTCATGCGGTATTTTGTGGGTATTGCACGACGCCTCTACCTCCAGGAGAAGGCAAATTTCTATTGCAATATCGCATAGTCGGACGCCCCAAGAAGCCGAAGTAGCCATGACTCTTGCCGCGCGCTAGCCCTTCGCAAACTCGACACGCTTCAACATCAGCACCATTTGCAGCGCGGGCGTTCCGCTTGCGCCGCTAGGTCCGCCAACTTGAGTCATCATGGCTTTTTGCGACGGTGGCGCGAGATGCCTAGAAAGCGTTCACTGCGCCGCACCTGTTTCCAGACGGTCTCAGGATCAATGCCGACTGAAATCCACAAGACCACAAGATTGTAGATGAGACCGCGCGGACACGGATTTCTCCCGCAATGGAGTGGGTCGGCGCACTATCAGTAAATCATTGATGTTTTTTGAGAATTGTGGCGCGCTCGGAGAGATTTCGAACTCCCGACCCTCAGATTCGAAGTCTGATGCTCTATCCAGCTGAGCTACGAGCGCCAAGTCAGCACAGTGACACGCGCACAATAGTGGCTTCGCCGAAAAAGTCACCCGACGGCGGTGGCTTCGCTTTGCGGTTGTGGACCCATTTTGCGGCCTAAAACACGGTCTGCCGCGCTTGCGCCCTCATATGACTTCGTAAAAACTGCGGTCACGCTTGGTCGCAGAACCTGCGCGGGCGATTTTGATAAAATTCTTGCGGGAGGAAAAGATGGCGAAGTCGAAACGCGGCCTCGATAATCGGCACCGCGACAAGAGCGGCAAAATCGAGCGCAAGCACGGCAACACCAAAGTGGCGGCGTTACGCAAAGAGTACGGCGAAAGCTTCGCCAAGGGCCGCCGCAAGGATATGATGTTGAAGAATTTGCTCAAGGAAACCGGCAGCGCCTCGCTGCACGAATATTTGCGGCAGCACCACAAATAACGTCGCGGCAAACTCCGGTCGCGGCGGTGAGGTTGACCTCGCCGCGCCAATTCCATGTCGTCAGGTTCTGTGTCGCCCGTTGACGCCCGCGACTATGCGATCGGTTCGGGATCGCGCACTTGCAGGTCGGGTTGCAAATCGCGGGACGTGCTTTCGGTCGCTTCACCGGCCGCGCCGTCACGCTCGTGCGATGATGCCGGTAGTTGCAGAACGCTCGCGGTTTGGCCCAGCAAAAGCCGCGTCACCATCACGATCTGACCGTCCGGAAATTCCAGCGCGTCGTGATGAACGTGCGGATCGTCCATATTGAGCTGACGAAAGCGCGCGACGCGGTGCTCGATGCGCGCCTTGCCGAACATGCTGAAGGCGCGATCGTAGAGAACGGCATCGTCGAAGGCGATCTCGGTGCCAGGCAACAGGCAGACAGCGACGCCGGGTTGCCCGGCTGCGGAGAAGCCGCGCGTGATCGAGGTGGCGAAGTCCGTCGACACAAGCCGATCGGCGACCTTTGCGGGCCGCGAAGCGATGAGATGCAGACTATAATCGCACATGGGAGAAGCTCCTTGAGGAGTACCGGCTCCTGATGTGCTGAACCCGGGCATTGGCGAAATGTTCCGCGCGGCGCGGGGGCTCACGTCCCGGCGATCCGTCATGCGCCATCCGCCATGCGCAGGGAGCGATGCTGCCGCTCGATTGCAATTGCGGTCCGAGCGGCCTAGACCGCCGTAAACGGTGCGTAATCATAAGCGCGGGCGGGGATGGACGACGTCACCAAGCAGGCTGGCATTGCCGACGGATCGATCGCCGGCCAAGCCAAGCAGACGCCCGGCCGCGCCGACAACGTGCCGTCGGGCATTCTGATGATGATCGCCGCCACCGTGCTGTTCGCCGGCGCCTCGGCCGCGAGCAAATGGCTGGTTGCGGAATATCCAGTCGGCGAGGTGCTGTTTCTCCGCTCGCTCGCGTCATTGATCGGCGGCGCCGCGGTGATCCTTCCGGTCACCGGGCTGTCGGTGTTCGCCACGCGCCGGCCGCGCGACCATCTGGCGCGCGGGCTGTCGCAGTCGATCTCGCAACTGGCGCTTCTTCTGGCGTTCAGCTTGATGCCACTCGCCGGCGCGGTCGCCATCAATTTTTCGGCGCCGTTATTCGCCGCCGTGGTGTCGATCGTCTGGCTCAAGGAGCCCGCGGGCTTTGTGCGCGGCACGGCACTGGTCATCGGTTTCCTCGGCGTGCTGATCGTGACCAATCCCGGGGCCAATTCATTGACGCTCGGCGCGCTGTTCGCGCTGATCAATGCCGTCATGTACGGCACCGTGACGGTCGCGGTGCGCGGCATGACGCGAACGGAATCGCCCAATACGCTGGTCATGTGGATGCTGACCGTACTGGCGTTTTTTCACAGCTTTCTGCTGTTGTTCGGCTGGCGCACGCCGTCTTTGGTCGACGCCGCGCTGATGTTCGGCACCGGCTTTGTCAACGCGATCGGACAATGGCTGTGGACCAAGTCGCTGCAACTGGCGCCGGCGCCGGCGGTGACGCCGTTCTATTATCTGATGCTGGTCTGGGCCCTTGCTTTCGGTTTTGTCTTCTGGGGCGACGTGCCTTCGGCGAGCCTGCTCGTCGGATCGGGCATTGTCGTTGCCACCGGTCTGTTTTTGTTTTTGCGCGAGGCGCGCCTGCAGCAATCGCTCACGGCCGCCCGCCGCAAAGGGGCAGGGTAGGCGGCAGGGTAGAGCGACGCGCTCCTGGCGGCATGATGGCGTCAAGTCGCCACAGGGCGGCCACTCCTGCCGACAGCCCCTCGGAAAGCCCGAAAAAGCGCGCTAAGCTAATGGCAAGCCGCCGGCACAGGCGGCACCAGACGCATCCGCATAATGGGGGAAACACGTGGAACGCCGAGGCTTCTTGAAACTCGCGCTTTCGGGCGCGGCTTTGCCGTTCGCGCCGCGCGGCGCCCTAGCTCTAGATCATCCGGCGATCGATTATCCGACGCGGCCGGTTCACATGTTGGTCGGGCAGGCGGCGGGCAGTTCATCTGACATCGCCGCTCGCCTCATCGCGCAATATCTCAGCGAACATCTCGGCCAGCAATTTGTCGTGGACATCCGCCCCGGCGCCACCGGCAATGTCGCGACCGAGGCTGTCGTCCATGCGGCGCCCGACGGCTACACAATGCTGCTGGTGAATTCGCAAAACACCATCAATCAGGCGATGTTCCCCGACCTGCCGTTCGACTTCATGCGCGATATCGCGCCGATAGCGATCATCGATCGCGTTGCGCTGGTCATGGAAGTGCTGCCGACATTTCCGGCGCAAACCGTTCCGGAATTCATCGCCTATGCCAAGGCCAATCCCGGCAAGATCAACATGGCGTCGGGCGGCATCGGCGGCCCGCAACATGTCGCCGGCGAATTGTTCAAATACATGGCCGGCGTCAATCTCGTCCATGTGCCCTATCACGGCTCGACGCCGGCGATCGTCGATCTCCTCGCCGGCCAGGTGCAGGTGATGTTCGACGTCACGCCGTCATCGCTGCCGCATATCAGAGCCGGCAAGCTCAAGCCGCTTGCCGTGACGACGCCGCAGCGCGTCGACTTTCTGCCCGGCGTGCCGGCGGTGGCGGAATTTCTGCCGGGTTACGAAGCGTTCGGTTGGATCGGCTTCGGCGCGCCGAAGGACACGCCAACGCCGATCATCAGCGTGCTCAACAAGACCATCAACGATGCCATGGCCGATCCGGTCATCAAAGGACGCCTGACCGATCTCGGCGGGCTGGTTATGCCGCCGAATACGCCGGCCGAATTTGCCAAATTCATCGCCGCCGATACCGAGAAGTGGGTCAAGGTGGTGAAGTTTGCCAACCTCAAGCCGGAATGAGCCGGCGATGACGAAAAAACTTCGCCGCCGCGAATTTCTGCATTTGGCCGCCGGCAGCGTCGCGTTGCCGGCGCTGTCGAGGGTGGCGCGGGCCGACGCTTATCCGTCGCGGCCCGTCACCATGGTGGTGCCGTTCGCCGCGGGCGGCGGCACCGATATTTTCGCGCGCATCCTGTCCGAAGGCATGAAAAACGCGCTCGGCCAGCCGGTCATCATCGAGAATGTCGCCGGCGCCGGCGGCAGCATCGGGGTCGGGCGGGTCGTTCACGCGTCCCCGGACGGCTACACGCTGAGCATCGGCACCTTGACCACGCATGTCCTGTCCGGCGCGCTCTATCCGCTGCAATTCGATCTGTTGGCCGATCTGGCGCCGATCGCCGAGCTCGGCTACGAGCCGCTGTTGATCGCGGTGAAAAATGCGCTGCCGGTGAAAAACCTGAAAGACATGATCGCCTGGCTAAAGGCCAATCCGGACAAGGCGACCGCGGGAATTCCCGGCGCCGGTTCGACCGGAAATCTCGCCGACCTTTCGTTCCAGAAGATGACCGGCACGAGTTTCCAATTCGTGCCCTATCGCGGCGACGGACCCGCCGTGCAAGATCTCGTGGCGGGGCAGATCGACATGATGATCGAGCCGTCGTCGAATTTCGTGGCGCAGGTCGGGGCCAATACGGTCAATGCACTCGCCATCACAGCGAAGACCCGGCACCCCGGAATGCCAAACGTGCCGACGGTAGACGAGGCCGGTCTGCCCGGCTTCTATGTCTCGATCTGGTTCGGACTGTGGGCGCCAAAGGACACGCCGCAAGACATTATCGGGAAACTCAATGCAGCGACCGTTGCGGCACTGGCCGATCCCGACCTCAAGGCCAAGCTCGCTAAGCTCGGCCAGCAGGTGTCGGCGCGCGATCAGCAAACGCCGGGAGTGCTCGGCGCGTTGCAAAAATCCGAGGCCGACAAGTGGTGGCCGATCATCAAAGCCGCCAATCTCAAAGGCGGATAAAAAAACGGCGGTCGCCGGGGAAAGAGGAGTGAGATCGTGAAGTTTGTACGTAGGCGTTTTTTGCAGCTCGGCGGAGCCGCCGCCATTGCACCAATCGGCTTGGCATCTGGCTTGGTTTCTTGGGCTTCCGCCGTCCGGGCCGATACCGGCGCGTCGGACTGGCCGTCGCGCATCGTCAAGCTTGAAGTCGGCTTCCCGCCCGGCGGCGGCATGGATTCAGCCGGCCGGATTGTCGCCAACCGCTTGTCCGAGCTGATCGGCCAGCAGGTCATCGTCGAAAATCGCGCCGGCGCGGGCGGCCGCATCGCGCTCGATGCGCTCGCGCATGCCCCGCCCGACGGCTACACCATGCTGATCACGGCGGGTGCGCCGGCCGTCAGCGGGTTGCTATTTGCCTCGCTCAGCTTCGATCCGGTGCATGATTTTTCCCCCGTCTCGCTGGTCGGCACTTATCCCAATCTCATCGTCGTGCCGAATTCATCGCCGTTTGCGAAGGTCGAGGACTTCATCGCCTTTGCCAAGGCCAATCCGGGCAAAGTGAGCTGGGCGTCGCCCGGCGTCGGCTCGGTGCCGCATCTCGCCGGCGAATTGTTCAAACGCATGGCCGGGATCGACATCACGCATGTGCCGTATCGCGGCGTCGCCGCCGGCGCCATGACCGATCTGCTCGCCGGCCGGCTCGACGCCATGGTCAACACCACCGGCTCGCTGCTCGGGCCGGTGCAGGGCAAGCAGGTGCGCTGTCTCGCGGTGACGTCCGCCAAGCGGTTTCCGATCGCACCGGACTTTCCGACTGTCGCTGAATCCGGCGTGCCGGGCTACGAGGCCGTGTCGTGGTATGCGCTCTATGTGCCGGCCCACACGCCGCCCGAGATCGTCAAGAAGATGAATGCCGGTTGCGTCGCGATGCTCGGCGAGCCCGCGATAAAAGAAAAATACGCGACGCTCGGCATTTCTGCTGCCGGCTCGACGCCCGAGGAGCTTACCGCCATGAATGCTACCGACGTCGCGCGGTGGGGGCCGCTCATCAAGGCCGAGAACATTCAGGGCGAATGATCGGCCGCTCCGATTGACGAATCATCGCACTCCGCCTGTTAATGGAGCGGTCGAACTTGCGCCGTTTCCATGAAACAGACCGTGGACGTCCTTTCGCAGCTGGCGTCGAATAATCCGGCGCAGACGCAACGCGCGCCGACGTTTGACGTCGCCTCGGTGCTGGCCGAGGGGGTCGCCCTGCACGAGGCCGGCCGATTGGACGCCGCCGCGGAAATTTATCGGCGAATTCTGGAGATCAAACCCGATCATTTTGACAGCCTGCATTTGCTGGGCGTCATTTTTTATCAGTGCGGCCATCACGCCGAAGCATTGCGGCACATCGAAAGCGCGCTCGCGACCAATCCCGACAATGCTTTCGCCATGAACAACCGCGGCATCGTGCTCAATGCGCTGCAGCGATACGGCGAAGCGCTTGCGAACTACGACCGCGCGCTTGCACTGCGGCCGGATTATGCCGAGGCGCTCTCCAATCGTGCCGTTGTGTTGCGCGAATTGAAGCGCTTCGAGGAGTCGCTATTGAACTGTGATCGGGCGCTTGCGCTGCGGCCCGACTTTGCCGTGGCGCACTGCAACCACGGCAATGCCCTGCATGGTCTGGCACGCTTCGAGGAAGCGATTGCGAGCTACGACCGCGCGCTTGCATTGCGGCCGGATTTCGCCGAAGCGCACCTCAATCGAGGGGGCGCGCTGCACGCCTTGTGGCGGCTTGATGAGACGCTTGCCGCTTACGACCGCGCGCTTGCGCTGATGCCGAACCGTGCCGAGGTGCACTATAACCGCGGCAACGCGCTGCATTCGCTCAAACGATTTGACGATGCGCTCGCAAGCTACGGCCGTGCGCTGGCGCTGCGGCCGGATTATGCCGAGGCGCTGGCCAATCGCGGCGTGACTTTGCAGGATTTGCGGCGCTTCGATGAGGCGCTTGCCGATTACGGCCGCGCGCAAGCCGCGCGGCCCGGTTTTGCCGACGCTCATTATAATGAGGCGCTGTGCCGGCTGCTAATCGGCGATCTTGAGCGCGGCTGGGACAAATACGAATGGCGATGGGAGACCGAGCAGCATCGCAGCGCCAAGCGAAATTTCCCGCAGCCGCTGTGGACCGGTTCGGATGATATCGCCCGCAAGACCATTCTGCTGCACGCCGAACAGGGCTTTGGCGATACGATTCAGTTCTGCCGCTACGTGCCGGAGGTTGCGGCATGCGGCGCGCATGTCATTCTGGAAGTGCAGGAACCGCTACGCACACTGATGACCGCGCTTCCGGGCGTCGCGCAGATCATATCGTTAGGCGAGCCGCTGCCGGAATTCGATCTGCATTGTCCTTTGCTCGGCCTGCCGCGCGCTTTTGCAACGGAGCTGGCGGCGGTGTCAGGGGCGACGCCGTATTTGCACGCCGCGGCGGAGGCGGTGATGCGTTGGAATGAGCGCCTCGGCTTGCGAAACCGTCCGCGCATCGGGCTAGCCTGGTCCGGTCGCCCGACGCATAAGAACGATCACAACCGCTCGATTGAGCTTGCCGCTTTCCTCCAAGTCTTGACCGGATTGAACGCGACTTGTGTCAGCGTTCAGCGCGATGTTCGCGCCGCTGACGCGGCCACGCTGCGCGAGCGCGGCGACATCATTCATTTCGACGACGAATTGAAGGATTTCTCCGACACAGCGGCGCTGATCTCAAATCTCGATCTCGTCGTCGCGGTGGACACGAGCGTCGTCCATCTTGCTGCCGCGCTGGCAAAACCGGTCTGGGTGCTCTTGCCCTTCATCCCCGACTGGCGCTGGCTCCTCGATCGCGATGACAGTCCCTGGTATCCGACGGCCCGCTTGTTCCGGCAAGACGAAAGCCGCCGGTGGGACAGCGTCATCGCCCGCGTGAGCGCAGCCCTGCGCGACGACGTTTGCAGCCTCGCTTGACCGTTTCAAATCGGAATGAAGTGAGCGCCGTCGTCGCGATACGCTAATAAACCACGACGCTGCGGATGCTCGTACCGGCGTGCATCAGATCGAACGCTTTGTTGATGTCGGCAAGCGGCAGCGTGTGCGTGATCATCGGATCGATCTCGATCTTGCCGTCCATATACCAGTCGACGATTTTCGGTACGTCCGAACGGCCGCGGGCGCCGCCGAAAGCGCTGCCGCGCCACACCCGGCCGGTGACGAGCTGGAACGGCCGCGTCGCGATCTCCTGGCCCGAGCCGGCGACGCCGATGACGATGCTTTCGCCCCAGCCGCGATGGCAGCTTTCCAGCGCCATGCGCATCAGCTTGACGTTGCCGACGCATTCGAACGTGTAGTCGGCGCCGCCGATCTGGTCGTCGCCGCGCTTCGTCATATTCACCAGATGGGCGACAAGATCAGAGCCGATCTCGGCCGGGTTGACGAAATGCGTCATGCCGAAGCGCTCGCCCCAGGGTTTCTTCTCCGGGTTCAGATCGACGCCGATGATCATGTCGGCGCCGACCAGCCGCAGGCCCTGGATCACGTTGAGCCCGATGCCGCCGAGCCCGAACACGATGCACTTTGCGCCGGGTTGGACTTTCGCCGTATTGATGACGGCGCCGATGCCCGTGGTGACGCCGCAGCCGATGTAACAGACCTTGTCGAACGGCGCGTCCTGGCGGATTTTCGCCACCGCGATTTCCGGCAGCACGGTGAAATTGGCGAAGGTCGAGCAGCCCATATAGTGGTGGATCTTCTCAGCCCCCAGCGAGAAGCGCGACGTGCCGTCGGGCATGACGCCTTGGCCCTGCGTCGCGCGGATCGCGGTGCAGAGGTTGGTCTTGCGCGATAGGCACGACGGGCAGGTGCGGCATTCCGGCGTGTACAGCGGGATGACGTGGTCGCCCTTTTTGACCGAGGTGACGCCCGGCCCGATATCGACGACAATGCCGGCGCCTTCGTGACCGAGGATCGCCGGAAACAGGCCCTCTGGATCGGCGCCCGAGCGCGTGAATTCGTCGGTGTGGCAGATCCCGGTCGCCTTGATCTCGACCAAGACCTCGCCTGAGCGCGGGCCTTCGAGTTGCACGGTCGTCACTTCAAGCGGCTTGCCGGGCGCAGTTGCCACGGCGGCGCGAACATCCATGATGGTCCTCAATCTCGTTCGGGCGGAAATACCGCCGCGGACGATACATAAAACGACGATGAATGGGGAGGATCGAATGGCCAATCCCGAACTACCGGCGCCGCGGCTCGACTTCATTTTCGCGGCCCGCGTCACGGTCGACGGGCCGCTCGATCTCGGTGAGGTGGGCAAGGGCCGCCGCCGCATCGTGCCCATCACTGGCGGCGAGTTTTCCGGACCCGACATGCGCGGCACGGTTCTCGCCGGCGGCGCCGATTGGCAGATCATTCGCAGCGACGGGGTCGCCGAGCTCGAGGCGCGTTACGTGCTCTCCACCGACGACGGCGCGCTGATCGCGGTGCGCAATGTGGCGCTGCGGCACGGGCCGCCCGAGGTCATGGCGGAATTGGCTGCTGGCCGTCCGGTCGCGCGCGGCAGCTTCTACTTTCGCGGCGCCACATTCTTTGAGACGAGTGCGGAACGCTACGCCTGGCTGACGAAGCACATTGTCGTCTGCACCGGTCACCGCGAGCCCGCGCTCGTCAAAGTCGAATTTTATCGAACCGATTGAACTTTTCCGGAAAACCGTTGACTAATGAGCGGCGCATGCCGCGCGAATTCCGGTCGGCGAGTTCAAACAAGTCTTAAGTCATAAAATGTCCGCGCGCCGCTGCGGGCGAAAGAAACCAGGAAGGGTATTGCCATGGATGTCGTGATCTGGACCTTTTATACGATCTTCCTCTTCATCCTGCTCTCGCTCGTGCTCGGCAGCTTCTTCACCGTCTCTACCGCGCAGGTGGCGGTGATCACGCGCTTTGGCAAATTTCTGCGCGCCGCCGAGCCCGGCTTGAACTGGAAATGGCCGATCATCGACACCATCGCCGGCAAGGTCAGTCTGCGGGTCAATCAGATCACTTTGACGATGGAGACCAAGACCAAGGACAACGTCTTCGTAACGATCCCGATTTCGGTGCAAAACAAAGTGCGCCCCGACAAGGTCTTCGACGCCTTCTACAAGCTCGCCAATCCCGTCGAGCAGATTCAGTCCTATGTGGAGCAGGTCATCCTCGGCCACGTCCCCGGCATGACGCTCGACGAGGTCTTCGCCAGCCAATCCGGCATCGCGGCCGCGGTGAAGCAGGAGCTCGATGTCGACATGGCGGCGTTCGGCTATGAAATCGTCAATGTGCTGGTCACCGATATCGTCCCCGACGCCAAGGTGAAGTCGGCGATGAACGACATCAACGCGGCGCAGCGCGAACAGGTCGCGGCCGCGGCCCGCGGCGAGGCCGAGAAAATCCTGGTAGTGAAAAAGGCCGAAGCCGAGGCCGAGAGCAAGGCGCTGCAAGGGCAGGGCATCGCCAATCAAAGAAAGGCGATCATCGAGGGCCTGCGCGGCTCGATCGAGCAATTTCAGAAAGCGATCGGCGGCGCCTCGACCTCCGAAGTCATGCAGCTCGTCCTGGTCACACAATATTTCGACACGATCAAGTCGATCGGCGAATTGGACAAGACCAATACGCTGTTCCTGTCGCATTCGCCGGGCGCCGTGCGCGACATTTCCGATCAGATCATGCAGTCGATGCTGGGCGCGGAGAAGGCGAAGGGCTAGGGTTCCGGCTCGGGTTTTGCTGCGTCGGTCTACGGTTCAATTTTTCTCCGGTAGAATGACGATCTGCGTCTGTGTCACCAGCGCGCAGAGCTTGCCGTCGCTCCGCGTAATGCGGGTCTGCCAGACCATCGTGGTGCGGCCCTTGTGCAGCGCCGTGCATTCGGCGCGTGCGACATCGCCGGCGGGGACGACGGCGAAAAAATTGGTCTTGCTCTCGATGGTCGCGGTGCGCCCGCCCTTGGGCAGGTTCGCCATCGTCGCGGTACCGCCGAGATTGTCGGCGAGCGCCATGACCGCGCCCCCGTGCAGGGTGCCGTTGCGGTTTTCCAGATCCTCGCGCACCACAAGCTCGGCGGTGACCTTGTCCGGCGAGACATGGGTGATCTTGATGCCGAGGAAATCGGCGAAGGGCGGCTGCAATTCGGCATCGGAATTCATCGTGCGGCTCATGGCTATTGTTCCCTGGCGGCCGCGTAGAGCGGGCGCAGCTGCAAAAAGTCCGACACCCGCGATCCCGGATAATAAGTCGCCTTGAATGCAGGACGTGCCTTCAGCCGTTCGTACCATGCGGTGACACGGGGATATTTCGTTTCCCAGATCGACGACAGGCCGAGATCGGCCATGCGGTCGATGCTCGGCATCACCAGCACGTCGGCGAGCGTGAATTGCTCGCCCATCAGCCACGGTCCCTTTTTTGCAATCGCCTCGTCCATGCGCCGGCAGGTTTCCGCAAGCTCGCCAAGCGATTTGTCGATCTCCTCGCGGGAGAAGCCCTTGGGCGAGCCCATGCGCTGAAACAATTCCTTGCGCACCGGGCGCGGGTTTATTTCCTGAGCCTCGAACGCTTTTTGATCCTGCCCTTCGAAGCGGTAGAGAAAGGCGCGATTGAACGAGGGAACGCGGATGGCGCCGACCGCGACCTCTTCGATGTAATGCATCCAGGCGCGCATCTGTGCGCGCTCGACGAGGCCCGAGGGAACGAGGGGGTTGTGCGGATATTTCTCGTCGAGATATTCGCAGATCACGCTCGAACTCGACGATGGCTACGCCGTCGTCGACCAGCGTCGGTACCACGCCGTTCGGATTGAGCGCGAGATAGTCGGGTTTGAGCTGCTCTTTTTTGCCCAGATCGATGCGGACTTCTTCGAATTCGACGGCTTTTTCGTGCAGCACCAGCCGCACCTTCTGGCTGCATGTGGAATGCGCGGCGTGGTACAGCACAAGCATCGCAGTCTCTCCCGGGCCGAATAAAAAGAGCGCGGCCGAGACCGCGCTCCCACAATCAAAGCAGAGACCGCAACGACTTGCTACCGCGGCTGCGGCACGACGCGGATATAGGGCTTCGGGGTCTTCCAGCCCTGCGGGTAGAGCTTCTTCGCCTCGTCGTCGCTCACCGCGCCGGTCAGGATGACGTCGTCGCCCTGTTTCCAATTCGCCGGCGTCGCCACGCGGTGCTTGGCATTGAGCTGCAGCGAATCGATGACGCGGAGCACTTCGTCGAAGTTGCGGCCGGTGGTCATCGGATAGACCAGCACCAGCTTGATCTTCTTGTCCGGCCCGATGATGAACACGTTGCGCACGGTCTGATTGTCGGCCGGCGTGCGGCCTTCGGACGTTCCGCTGGTCGAGGCCGGCAACATGCCGTAGGCCTTGGACACTTTAAGATCGGTGTCGCCGATCATCGGGTAATTGGGCGCGAAACCGACCACGTCCTTGATGTCGCTCGCCCACTTCTTGTGGTTGTCGACCGGATCGACCGAGAGGCCGATGATCTTGACGCTGCGCTTGTCGAATTCAGGCTTGAGCCGCGCCATGGTGCCGAGTTCGGTGGTGCAGACCGGCGTAAAATCCTTGGGATGCGAGAACAGCACCACCCAATGGTCGCCGATCCAGTCGTGAAAGCGGATTTTGCCCTCGGTCGTTTCGGCTTCGAAATCCGGAGCGGTATCGCCAATCTGAAGCGTCATGGAAACCTCCATTAAAGCGGGTCGATGTTTCGCGGGCTATGCCGGCTAAAGGGATTGCCCGCTTTATGTACGGGGTAGCCGCCGCCGACGCCAGGGTGGGCGCCGGTAATATTGCCTTGATATGAAAGAACAAACCCGCTTGATCGGCGGACTTTGGCGGAAAAATCGCCTGTGGCCCCGCCAATCCGGGTTGAACATTTTCAAAACCATCTTCGCCGATTTTCAACGCCGGCAACCCGCATTGCCGCAGGAATAGCGGGATTAACCGGCATGCCGCTAGATTGCCCTAACTCCGCCCTTTGCGAGCCACCCTCACATTAGAGCTTCAAACTGCTTAGAACCTTTTGGCGCTTGACTGCGACTTATATGGAACTGGTGCCGGCCGATCGGGTTTTGGTATTGGACTGGAGGCGTAAGAAAAATGGCGACAATCGAGCAGCGCGCCGAGATTGAAACGCTCGCTTTAGCGATTGCGCGTTCGCCGATTATTGTCGCGCAAGCGGCTGCGTGCCGGTATCTGCCTGACAGCTTCGAGGACGTTGACGTCGCCATCCTCGACTGGATCGCCGCGGAGGGGCGACGCGTCGGTCGCTCTCTGATCAGGGTCTAACCCGACTTCACTCGGCAGCTGGTTATTGGGTGGCGTTCGGCAATGCCGTTGCCGTGAGCCCCACCGTGCGGCCCGGAAAGCCCGCCGCATCGAAATAGCGCGTCGTTCCGACCAGCTGCATGTCTACGACCGTTACCAGGCCATTAGCGGCCGGTTCGGACGCAATAACCCGGCTGGTCACCGCGGGCACGGCGCCGTTCGGCAGCGCTTCCGCAAGCACCCGGCCGAGAAGCGAGCCTTTGTCGAGCACGTCAAGCTGCATCAGTTGCGCGATGGTGCGGCCGAGATCGGCGTTGCTGGCCGGCGCCGGATCGACGAATTTCGATTTGAAGTCCGGACCCTGCATGGCCATGAAATTCCAGGTGTCGCCGCGGCTGAACGAGCCGTGCATGCCCTGGCCTTGCTGCAGGACCGTATCGGCGATTTCCACCGTGCAGCGCACCGGCTCGCCGCAGACCGTGTCGAAGGAACGGAAATTGACGGCAATGGCCGGATGCGGAGTGATCGCGCTGCCCTCGAGCGCGATGTCGTCGAGCGTCAAAGTGCCGGGGAATTTGCCGAGCTTTGAATCGACGAACAGCCCGCTGACATAGTCTTGCGTGAGCAGCGCATCGACGACGCGCTTGGCGAGCGCCTTGTCGCCGTCGGGGATATAGACCAGATCGGATCCGCCGTTGGCCGCGACCACGACTTTCGGCTTGTCCTTGTCGCCGCCGATGAGGCCGTTGCCGTTCTTGGTGTGCTGGTTGTCGCCGATGGCCTTGAAGCCGTCGTCGGGGTCGATCAGCGGCATATTCAGCGCGTGCGCCAGGTCGAGCGCGACAAAGCCGAGCGGCAGGCGGCCTTCCGGCGCGTCGGCGAATTTCTGTTTCACTGTCGAACTGGTCTGGCTTTCTTTGGCGATGGTCGAGAAGCCGTGGTCGGCGGTTGCGATAATGTCGGTGGTGTCGAGCAGGCCGAGGTCGCCGAGCGCCTGGCGGAGGCGGGCCAGATTGTCGTCGGCGTTGTGGATCGCGGCGAGCGAGGTCGGGCCGTTGATGCCGGGAACGAGCGCGTTGAGGCTGTCGCCCTGATTGTGCTGGCTGCCGTCGGGATCGCGCGACCAGAACACCAGCACGAACGGCTTGTTGCGCTCCTTGAACAGCGGCAGCACCGCCTTTGTCGCCACGGCGGCGAAATAATCCTGCTGCACGACATTGGCGACGGTCGTGCCGGGCGTGGTCATATTGCCGGCCGCGCCATTGGCGCCGCGGCCCGGCGCCGCGACCGGAAGACTGGCCGCCTGCAGCCGTTGCGACAGATCGGCGGAGAGGGGAATGCCTTTCGGCGTTCCGGTGGCGTCGTCGACGATGATGGTCTGCTCGCCCGTGCGTTCGGTCGGGTCGAAGATCAGCACCGGGCCGACCTTGCCGATGGAGGCGGTGCTGTAGCCCTTGTCGCGGGCGAGCTTCAGGATGGTCGCCTCGTCGAGATAATTGCCGGCGAAATGCTCGTCGACGTCGCCCAGCACGACGTCGTTTTCCAGGAACGGCGTCGAAGTGCTATTGGCGCCCGGAACCGGGAAGCCAGCGTAAATCGTGTTCGAGAAATCGCCGGTATCGCCCAGTTGGTGGCCGGTCGCCATGCCCGAGGCATTGGCGGTGGTGAGGGTCGGGAACAGCGCATGGCCGTTGCGAAGGCTGACGCCCTCGCGCGCCATCGTAGCCATGGTCGGCGCGGTCGTGTCGTCGACCATGCGGGCGCGCAGGCCATCGGCAATGAACAGCACCACATTGTGCGGCGGCGCGGCCGGTGTTTGGGCCGGTGCTTGGGCAAAGGCCATTTGCGAGAAGGCCGTGGCGCCCAGAAGGAGTTGCAGGATTGCGGTACCGAGGAAAAGCGTCGGTCGCATGGGACAAGCTCCCGGCAAAAGGGCGGAAAGGGGATGCCGGTGTTGTGACCGCGCCACATGACGTTTGTGTGACCAGCGCAATTCCGTCGCGTGATTGCCGGGGCAGGCGAAGCTCTTATCGGCACCCACATCAGCACCCTGGGTAAAATCGCTGATCAATAAAAAAAGGGCGGCCCGGTTAGGGCCGCCAAAGGGTCCGCGCGACAGGAGTAGAAGCGCGGACCCGAACTTGCGGGCGGCCATCAAAGCCCGCAAGCGAAGGAGGTAACCGGGGCGATTTCTCGCCCCGGTTTTTTTATTCGCCTTCGGTGCCGATCGCGTAAGCGGTTTCGCCGTGCACCGCGTCGTCGCCGACTTTCAGGGTCGCCTCGTCCATGCGCAGGCTGACGAAGATCGAGATGATCTTGAGGATGATGAACGTGGCGATCGCGTTGTACACGATGATGAACGCCGCGCCTTCAGCCTGAAGCAGGAGCTGAGGTAAGCCGCCGGTGATGCTGACACCGGGTGCGTCTTTGTCGGTGCCGATATAGACCAGCATATCGGGGTTCGCCAAAATACCAGTCAGCAGGCCGCCGGTGAGAGCCGCCACGCCGTGCGTCGAGAACACGCTCAGCACGTCGTCGACTTTCATCATGAAGCCCAGCTTCTGGAACTTGTTCATGGAGAGCCACGGGATGATGCCGGCGCAGACGCCGATGATGATCGCGCCGACGCCGTCCACATAACCGGCGGCCGGAGTGATCGCGACCAGACCGGCAATCATGCCGTTGACGGCACCGAGAACCGACGGCTTGCCGTAGGCCATCTTGTCCATCAGCGTCCAGACCAGGAGCGCCACAGCGGTCGCCGTATTGGTGTTGAGCACCGCAGCGCCGGCGTCAGCATTGGCGAAGTACGGGTCGCCGCCGTTGAAGCCGTTCCAGCCCAGCCACAGGATGCCGGCGCCGACGAGGGTCATCAGCAAGCTGTTGGGCGGGAACTGATCGCGGTCCGCCTGAAGGCGAGGACCAATGACGGCCGCGGCAACGAAACCGGACGTTGCTGCGGCGAGATGGATGACGTAGCCGCCGGAGAAGTCCGCCACGCCCATAGCCGCGAGCCAGCCGCCGCCCCAGAGGCTGAACGCGCCCACCGTATAGACCAGCGTCATCCACACTGGGCAGAAGATCATCCAGGCCGTGAAGTTCATGCGGCCGAGAAGTGAACCCGCCAGAATGATGACCGTGATCGCCGCGAACACGAACTGGAAGTACATCAGAGTGGCCATCGGGAAGGCGATAGGTGGCATGCCCGATGCCGCGGCCGGAATTGTTGCTTGCTGCAACGTGAACGAGGCCGATGTTCCTAGTCCCGGCGTGCCGATGAATGGAAACCATTGCGGCCCGAACGCCAAATTATAGTCGAACAGAACCCAAACAACCATGACCGACGCAAACGCGTAGATCGACATGAAAGCGGAATTGATCGCCCATTTCTTCTTGACGATGCCGCCGTAGAGGACCGTCAAACCGGGAATGCTTTGCAAAGCGACGAACGTAGCTGCCGCTAATTGCCAAGCATTATCACCAGTATCCAGCCATTGTGGTGCTGCAACGAGTGCCATGTGCCTTCCCCCAAAAATGCCCTAAATGCGCCGGGGGCGCACGGGCGAACGATTGATCGTTCGCAATTCTTATGCCAGTTAATCAAACACTAGCTGGCTACATTTTCCGCGAGGCTTGGGGCCAGATGGGGCAATTTGTGACTAGAAACTCTGCACAGTGATCATAAAATAGGCAGGAAAATGTCGAGAGCGTTAACAGCAACTGGGCCACTGACTGTCATCGCTGGGGCACTGGCCCTTGTCCTTGCCGCCTCCACAAGCAGTCATGCGCAACACGGGGCGAAGGCGGTCACCTGCACCAATAACTCCAGCGGCGCGAGCTGGCAGATCAATATCGACTACGAACACAGCACGGTTGATACTATTCCCGCGAGTATCAGCGACGGCCAAATTTCGTGGCACACTACGGATGGGCAATTCTTCAAGCTTGATCGCAAGTCGGGAGACCTTACCGTGGTCCTGGCGTCAAGCACCGGTGGCTCCTTTCTCTATGATCGCTGCAAATTGGCCGATTGAAAGAGCGCGTGCGGGACTAAGCTCCGCCACACCGTCGCATCGGAGATCGCATTATCTACCGCTCGGCCACGTCCGGAGCGGTAGGAATGGCTGAGCGGCTGCTCTCTCCTGTCAGGGCGACAGTTGGATTCGCCTCGGAGACCGGACCCCGCGAGCGCAACGAGGATTTCGGCGGCGCCGTCTTCGGCTATGAACTGCCCAAGCCGCGCCGGGACATTGTTGCGGCGGTCGCCGACGGGATCGGCGGCTCGAAGGGCGGCCGTGTCGCCGCCGAAACCGCGGTGCGCGGCTTTCTCGACGGCTTTTGCGACATGCCCGAGACCATGGAAGTGCGCCGCGCGGCGGCGACCGTCCTCAATTCGCTCAACGGCTGGATCTACGCGCTCGCCAAGCGCGACAACAAGCTCACCGGGATGGGGTGCACGTTCACCACGCTGATTCTGCGCGGGCGTTTCGCGCACGTCCTTCATGTCGGCGATTCGCGCGCCTATCGGCTGCGCGGCGACCGCCTGTCGTTACTGACCACCGATCATGTGCGCGAAAGTACCGGCAGCCGATCCAATATTCTCAACCGCGCGCTTGGCGTCGAAGCCGAACTGCGGCTCGACTACGCCGCCCAGCCGGTGGCGCTGCACGACCGGTTTCTGCTCTGCTCCGACGGCGTGCATGCCTATCTGACGCCGGATCATATCACCGACATTCTGCGCCAGCGCTCGGCCTCCGACGATACCGCGCGTGCGCTGGTCGCGGCGGCGCTGCAGTCCGGCAGCACCGACAATTGCACGGCGCTGGTCGTCGACGTTGTCGACCTGCCGACGGCTGAATCTGCCGATGTCGGCGCCGACATCATGCAATTGCCGCTGATCCCAACCCCGATCGACGGCCAAACCGTCGACGGCTTCGTGCTCAAAGTGCTGATGTCGGACGGCCGCTATACCCGCCTGTTCGGCGCCTTCGACGAGGTCGAGGGCGGCGAGGTGGCGTTGAAATTTCCCAAACCCCAGGTCGCTGCGGTCTCCACCTATCACGCCGCCTTCGTTCGCGAAGCCTGGGTCGGTGCGCGAATTAACAGTCCCTGGGTCGGCCGCGTCGTCGAATTGCCGCCGGGCCGGCAAACCTGCCTCTACACCGTGATGCCGCTCTATCAGGGCGAGCTGTTGTCGAACCGGATCGCGCGCCGGCCGCAGGTGGGTCTGGAGGAGGGGCGCAACATCGCCATCAAGTTGGCGCGTGCCGTGGCGGCGCTGCACCGCGCCGGCATAATCCATCGCGACATCAAGCCGGACAATGTCATTCTCGAGCCCGAGAGCTCGCTCAAACTGATCGATCTCGGCGTGGTGCGCGTGCCCGGGCTCGAGGATTTTCCGCCCGAGGATATTCCCGGCACGCTCGCTTATATGGCGCCGGAAATGCTGGCCGGCGAACGCGGCAATGAGCAGACCGATGTTTACGCGCTCGGCGTCACCATGTTCCGGACCTTCGCCGGCGAATTCCCCTACGGCAATCTCGATGCCGTGAGCCCATCACGGCGCGGCCGGCCGACGCCGCTCGGCGAACTGCGTCCCGATTTGCCGGCGTGGCTCCAAGCCGTGCTCGGCCGCGCCATCGCGCTCGATGCGGCCCAGCGGTTTCGCGACGTGATGGAATTTGCCGTCGAGATGGAGGCGGGTCCGGCGCGCGCGCCGGTGGGCCTACGCCGGCCGCAGACGCTCTATGAGCGCGCTCCGGTACGAGTCTGGCAGGGCGTTGCCGCAATTCTCGCGCTTGCCGTCGCGTTCCTGTTATGGCGGCACTAGCGATACAACAATAAGGAATTAGCCGATGCGGATCGCCGGTCTTGTTATTGCGCTTGTGGTTCTCGCCGTGGCGCCGGCGCGAGCACAGGATTATCCGACGCGGCCGATCCGCATTCTGGTGCCTTACGCGCCCGGCGGCATTTCCGACATTGCGGCGCGGCTGGTCGGCGGCAAGCTCACCGATGCTTTCGGCCAGCAAGTCATCGTCGAGAACAGGCCGGGCGGCAACGGCTTCATCGCGGTGGCGGATGCTGCGAAAGCGGCGCCGGACGGTTACACGCTGGTGATGGTGACCGTCGGCGATGTTGCGATCAATCCGGCTTTGTTCAAGGACATGCCCTATGACGTCGATCGCGATCTGGCGCCGATCACGGCGGTCAGCGATGCGCCGGTTGTGCTCGCGGCGAATGGCAATACACCGTACAAAACGCTTGCGGATATGATCGCGGCCGCCAAGGCGAAGCCGGACACGCTCAGTGTGTCGAGCCCCGGCTACGGCACGGTCAACCAGCTGATTTTGGAATCGATCGCGCTCAATACCGGCACTAAATTTGTCCATGTTCCGTACAAAGGCGGGGCGCCGGCGGCGCAGGCGCTGGTGGCCGGCGACGTGCCGCTGGGGGTGCTGGCGAGTTCGTCGGCCGCGCCCTACGTGCCGACCGGTCAGATCCGCGTGCTGGGGGTCGGTTCAATCGCGCGCTCGCCACTCAATCCGGAATGGCCGACGCTCAAGGAGCAGGGTGCCGGCGACATCAATGTCTCGAACTGGACCGCGCTTCTCGCGCCGAAGGCGGTGCCGCAGCCGATCATCGACAAGCTCAATGCCAAAGTGGTCGAAATCCTCAATATGCCCGACGTCAAGGCGAAGTTCGCCGCCGGTGGCGTGTCGACCATTCCGTCGAGCCCGGCCGAGCTTGCCGCCAAGATCAAACGCGAACTTGCCGTCTATCGCGTCATCATCGAGAAGGCTAACGTTCACGTCGACTGAGGTGCCGCCGCTGGGGTGTCAACTCCAGTGCGGCCGCATTGACATTTTCGCTGCAGCGCCGCAAAGCCAAAAGGCCGGTCCGCGGAATTCATAGTCGCCGATGTTCAAGCGAATCCTGATTGCCAATCGCGGCGAGATCGCCTGCCGCATCATCAAGACCGCCCGGCGCATGGGGATCGCAACCGTCGCGGTCTATTCCGAAGCCGATCGCGACGCACTCCACGTCGAGATGGCCGACGAGGCCGTTCTGATCGGACCGCCGCCAGCGGCGCAAAGCTATCTGGTCATCGACAAGATCGTTGCCGCCTGCAAGTCGACCGGCGCCGAAGCGGTGCATCCGGGCTACGGCTTCCTCTCCGAGCGCGCAGCGTTCGCCACCGCGCTCGCCGAAGCCGGCATCGTCTTCATCGGCCCAAACCCCAAAGCCATCGCCGCGATGGGCGACAAGATCGAGTCAAAGAAGGCTGCCGCCGCGGCCAAGGTCTCGACCGTGCCCGGCTATCTCGGCGTCATCGAGGACGAGAAGCAGGCCGCCAAGATCGCCGACGAGATCGGCTATCCGGTGATGATCAAGGCCTCCGCCGGCGGCGGCGGCAAAGGCATGCGTATCGCCCATTCACGCGACGAGGTCTCGGAGGGTTTCGCCCGCGCCCGCTCCGAGGCGAAATCGAGTTTCGGCGACGATCGCGTTTTCATCGAGAAATTCATCACCGATCCGCGCCACGTCGAAATCCAGGTGCTGGGCGACAAACACGGCAATGTCATTTATCTCGGCGAGCGCGAATGCTCGATCCAGCGCCGCAACCAGAAAGTCCTCGAAGAGTCGCCGAGCCCATTGCTTGATGAAGCCACCCGCAAAAAGATGGGCGAGCAGTCGGTCGCGCTCGCCAAGGCGGTCGGTTACGACAGTGCCGGCACCGTCGAATTCGTCGCCGGTCAGGACAAGAGTTTCTTCTTTTTGGAGATGAACACCCGGCTGCAAGTCGAGCACCCGGTGACGGAACTTGTCACCGGCATCGATCTCGTCGAGCAGATGATCCGGGTCGCCGCCGGCGAGCCGCTGTCGATCAAGCAGGGCGATATCAAGCTCAACGGCTGGGCGGTCGAAAGCCGGGTCTATGCCGAGGATCCCTATCGCAATTTCGCGCCTTCGATCGGGCGGCTGGTGCGCTATCGCCCGCCGGCCGAGGGCACTCATGACGGCGTCACCGTGCGCAACGATACCGGCGTCACCGAGGGCGGCGAGATTTCGCTCTATTACGATCCGATGATCGCCAAGCTCGTCACCCATGCCAAAACGCGGCTCGAGGCGATCGACGCGCAGGCTGTCGCGCTCGATGCTTTCACCATCGAAGGCATCCGCCACAACATCCCGTTTCTCGCCGCCATCATGCAGAAGCAGCGCTGGCGTTCGGGCAAGCTGTCGACGGCTTTCATCGCCGACGAATTTCCCGGCGGCTTCGAACGCGTGCCGCCGACAGGCGCGGTGGCGCGCAACATCGCCGCCGTGGCGGCCGCCATCGATCACATACTCGGCGAGCGCAAACGCAAAATCTCGGGCCAGTTGAACGCCACGCTGACGCGGGAGCGGCGGCGCGCGATCTGGCTTGGCGCCGACGAAGTTCAAGCCGACGTCGAGCATGACGGCAAAGCCGTCATCGTCACCTTCGAGGACGGCGCCAGACACGTGCTGGTGTCGAACTGGATTCCCGGCCTGCCGGTCTGGGCCGGCACCATCGACGGCACGCCGGTCGCGATGCATGTGCGCACCATTCCGAACGGCGCCGAACTCGCCTATCGCGGCATCGAGGTGAAGACTTACGTCTATACCGAGCGCGAGGCGAAATATGCCCGGCTGATGCCGCTCAAGAAACTCTCCGGCAGCGAGAAGGCGGTGCGTTGTCCGATGCCGGGGCTGGTCGTCTCGCTCGCCGTCGCCGAGGGCCAGGAGGTCAAAGCCGGCGAAACGCTGGCCGTGGTCGAGGCCATGAAGATGGAAAACATCCTGCGCGCCGAGCGCGACGGCACCATCAAGACGATCCGGGTCAAAAAAGGCGACAGCGTCGCCGTTGACGCAGTGATAATGGAATTCGCCTAAGTTACCCGTCATTCTGAGACGCGAGCGCAGCGAGCCTCGAAGGACGACGGGAAACGGACAGATGCAGGCCCTAAGCTTTCTGCTGTCGCCCAGCGGGCGGCTCAAGCCGCAGCCCTTCATCTATGGCGCGATCGGCGTTTATCTGTTCGGCGCGGCGTCGCACCTGCTCACGACGCCTGACGTGCTGCGGCGTGGCGGGCTGTGGCCGTTCATTGCGGCGCAGCTTTTGTCGGTCTGGATCTGGTTCAGCCTGCACGCCAAGCGCCTGCACGATGCCGGCCGATCGAGCGGCTTGGCCGTGGCCATCGCTCTCCTTTATCTGCTGTCGGTGGTGCTGCTCCTGATCGTCGCCGATGGCTTCCTCACCACCGCCAATGTGCCGATGGGGGACGCCAATGCGGCCGGCGCGCTCTGGCTGTTGCTGGTTCTCACTGTCGCCAGCGCGCTCGCTGGCTCCGCCCAATACGACCTCACCTGGGTCATCGTGGCGATCCTGGCCGTGATGGCCTTTGTGCCCGTCGTCGCGGCGCTGGTGTTCTCCTTGTGGGTGGCCAGGAAGCCGAGCGCGGCGGAGGTGGAAGACGTGGAAGTCTTGGAAGAGAAGTAATGCTGCACTTCGCCTATGGCTCCAACATGCACCGCGCCATCATGCGCAGGCATGCGCCGGCGGCTGAGCCGGTCGGCGTGGCGATGCTGGAGAATTATCGCTTTGTCGTCACCGCGGACGGCTATGCCTCGGTCGCGCCGTCGGCGGGAACGTCGGTCTACGGCAGGGTGTGGCGGCTCACGCCGCCCGACCGCGTGACGCTCGACGCTTGGGAGAATATCGGCGGCGGACTTTATCGCGCCGAGACTTTGCCGGTTCGGCAGAATGGCCAGCACTTGCCGGCGCTGGTTTACATCGCGCGCGAGAGCCCGGCAGGTCAGGCGCGACCCGGTTATATGGAAGTCGTGATCGAGGCGGCGCGCTCGCTGGAACTACCGGCGGACTACATTGCTTCCTTGGAAGAATGGCTGCCGCGCGGGCCGGGTGGCGCCGGCCACCCGAAGTTCGGAGATTTTTATTGAGCACTCACCGCTATGTCCTTGTCCGCGGCCGCGTCCAAGGCGTCGGCTTTCGTGCCTGGACCGAATATACGGCGCTCACCCGGGGCTTGCGCGGCTGGGTCCGCAACCGCCGCGACGGTTGCGTCGAGGCGGTCTTCATCGGCCCGGAAGATGCCGTGACAGCGATGATCGAAGCCTGCCGCACCGGCCCGGGCGGCGCCCGCGTCGATCTGCTCGATCACCGCGAGGCGAGACCGGATGAGGTCAAGCTGCGCCGCAACGACGAATTGTTCTCGGTCTTGGGGACGGCCTGAGCGTTCGACACCGCGCCGAATAACGGCTCGAAGGCCGCGCGCAGCGCCAGGTCGACATCCGGCATCGCGGCCGTGACGTCGAGATCGGCCAGCGAGGTGACGCCGCAGCGCCGATCGGCGACGCCACATGGCACGATGCCGGAAAAATGCGTCAAGTCCGGCTCGACGTTGAGCGCGAAGCCGTGCATCGTCACCCAATGCCGCACGCGGATGCCGATGGCCGCGATCTTGTCCTCGAAGTTTTCGCCGCCATTGCTCGCTCCGCCGCCATTACTCGTGCCCTTGTCCGGCCGCGGTACCCACACGCCGATGCGATCGTCACGGCGTTCGCCGCGCACATTGAACGACGCGAGCGTGCGGATGATCCATTCCTCGATCGTGGCGACGAAGCGGCGCACATCCGGCGCCCGGCGCTTGAGATCGAGCATCACATAGCCGACGCGCTGGCCCGGCCCGTGATAGGTGAACTGGCCGCCGCGGCCGGTGACGTGCACGGGAAAACGCGCGTCGATTAGTTCCGCGGGCTTTGCCGAGGTGCCGGCGGTGTAGAGGGGGGCGTGCTCGAGCAGCCAGACCAGTTCCGGCGCCTCGTCGCGCGCGATGGCTTCGGCGCGCGCCGTCATGACGGCGAGCGCGCTGTCATAGTCGACGAGGCCGTCGCTCACGCGCCACTCGACCGGCGCCGCGCCGGCGGCGGGTTTGAGGCCAATCGTCAGATCGTTGCGCGTATTAACCACCTTGTAACCATAGCGGGGTGACACTTCGGGGACCATCGCCCCCAAGCGCCAAGCCGATTCCCGGGGGAATATCGGCCGACGATGTCGGGGGCCAAAGACAAGAGGCGTCAGCTGTTAAATAGGAGGCCAAGTGCCGACTCTCGATAATGTATCGATCGATATTGCGGTGGTGTTGGGGACGACGTCGATGCCGATCCACCAGGTGCTTCGGCTCGGCCGCGGCGCCATCATCGAGCTCGATGCGACCGAGGACGACGCGGTGCGCATCCTTGCCAATAACTTCCCGGTGGCGAAGGGCACGGTCGTCGTCTCCGGCAACAAGATCGCCGTCGAGGTCCTTCAACTCCTGGCGCGAACCCCTGAAGGCGCCTAGCGTTTTGATACATCGCAGGTTTTCGCGCCTGGCCGCCGCATCCGCAACGTCCACAGGCCGCCCGCCGGACCGCCGTCCGGCCCTTGTTCAGCCCTTGTTCGACCCTTGCCTAACTGTTACATCGGCGCCGTCGCGCGTCGGCCTGACGCGCGTCCTCCCCACATGCGGCCGTGGCGGAATTGGTAGACGCACTAGCTTGAGGTGCTAGCGGGGCAACCCGTGGAGGTTCGAGTCCTCTCGGCCGCACCAGCCTACGTTTTTAGAACTTCGGCTCCGTCCGGCGCGCGTCAGTGCGCCGGCGTGAAGAGCGAAGCGAACGATTTGATCTTGGTGACCAGATCGGCCTTATGGCCGTCGCCGCCGGAACGGGCGCGCTGGTGACGGTGGTGCCACCCTTCGTGCTCGGCTGAATCGGTATCGCGCTTTCTGTGGTGCGCATGCCCCGAGGTCTTTTCAATGCTCGAGGTCTTTTCGCTGCTGTCCTCGTCGGACGACGCCACGGGCTTCGGTTGTTCCGGCCACTGCACATTGGCGCTGTCGTCGGCGACGCCGGAGTCGGGCTCGAACGCCGAGGCGTCCGGCGCCGGCAGCGCGACGTCGTCGGGCTTGAGATTTTCCGAAGACAGCGCGACGGGCTGCGGCCAAGCGGGCGGCGTGCCGGCGTTGCCGATGCCGGCCGCGATCTTTAGCTCATCGGGCAGCGCCGATGCCACCAGCATCTTCGCTTTCGGCTTTTTCGCCATCGCGATTTCGTAGGACGCCGAAGGCACCACCTGAACGATGCGGAAGCCGTTGTCCTTCAATCCCTTCAAAATGCCGGGCAGCGCGGCCACGGTTTTCGCATGGATATCGTGCAGCAGCAAAATGCCCTTGCCGAGTTTCGACAAGCGGCTCAGCGCGAGCGACTTGATCTGCTCCGGCGACACATGGCGCCAATCGTCGGCCACCGTATCGGACGAGAAAACGATGAGATGGCGCGCGGCAAGCTCGTCTTCGACGGTGGTCGAGCGATCGAGGCCGGGCAGGCGGAAGAACGGCGCCAGATATTTGGTGTCGCCAAGCGCCGCGCTGACATTGACGATGCCGCCGTCGATCTCGGCCCGCATGCGCTCGATCGGCATCTCGCCGAAACGCATCGGGTGGTGGTCGCTGTGGGTGCCGATCGTGTGGCCTGCTTCATATTCGCGGCGCACCACGGCGGGATAAGCGCGCGCCATTTCGCCGACCAGGAAATAGGTCACCTTCACGCATTCGGAGGCGAGGATATCGAGGACCTGGTTGGAATAGGGCGGCAGCGGCCCGTCGTCGAAGGTGATCACCACCTCTTTATCCTGCAGCGGCAGCGATTCCGGATATTGCATGTGGCCGAGCCGCTTGTAGTCGGCGGGATCGATGGCGAGCACGCGGCTGGTGCCGAGCGCGTTCGGATTTCCCGGACAGTTTTGCGCGCCGGCCGGCGCGGGCGCGGCGTCTTTCGCGATGTCTTGAGCGGTGTGTTGCGTGGTGTCTTGGCTGTGCGCCGTCGCGCCATCTTGCTTGGATGCGGCGGCGCCATCTTGAGAATGCATAGGCGCGCCAACTTGAAGCGGCACGGGCGTGTTGTTCGTTACCGGCGTGCTGTTCTGAACGGCCATGCGGATGCTGGCCTGAGGAGGAACGGGCAAAGAAATGCGCGCGCCTGATGCCGCAACGCCGCTTTCCGCCCGCGCCGCAACGGCAGCGAACGGAGCGCCCACCACGGCGACGAGCGCCGCGGCCAAAAAGCTTGCCCCAAAGCTTCGCATCCCACCCTCGGAACTCGGCGACTTCGCCGGGACCGCCAGCCCTGACCCACAGGACCCGCAAGGTCCTGGCCCAATATTACCAGTTCCCTTGGTTAACAGACCGTGAACGGCCGCATCTTTGCGGGCATATCGTGTTGATAACTAGTGCCAAAACGCCACGCTCGGGCAAAATCCGTCGAGTTACCGGCTTTTCCTGGCCGTTAATCAGCACCGCCTAAGCTCCCGCCCGTAATGAGTATGCGTGGGGGCGTGGGAATGACGGCCGCTCCAGAAGCCCGAAGTCGGTGGGCATGGCGGCGATCGGGCAGGCGGGCTGGTTTATCAGGGCCTGGCCGCAACATCGCGCGCATCACCACAATCCTGCTGCTGATTCTCGCGCTGGCTGTCATCGCCTGCGCCGCGGCCGGCCTATCCGCCACGCAGCGCAACGCCGCGCGCCAGACCACCGAACGGCATAAGACGCTGGACACCATGCTCGGCGAGCTTCACGCGGTGTTCGGCGATGTCGATCATTTCGACAACAGCCAGCTCGTCGTCCTCGAACGCCGCACCGGACTGAACGACCTGCGATTCGATGCCGACCCAACCTCCGACGCTGAACGCGAAATGCAATCGCTGCACGATGCGCAAGGCCGCATCGTCGGCTGGTTCAGTTGGCGGCCCGACCGCGCGCTCATTCATTCAATGAATTGGCTGTGGAGCGTCGTCGGCGTGTTCGGCCTGGCGCTTGCCTTCGCGGCAGCGCTGGCGTTCGGCGCTACGCAGCGGTTGGCCAAAGCATTTCGCCGCAGCGCCGAGTCGGTCCGCAAATTCACCACCCAGGATCCGCTGACCGCGCTTCCCAACCGGCGCGTGATGCTCGAGCGGCTCGACGATGTGACGGCGGCGCGCCGGGACGGGATTGTCGTCTTCGCGCTCGTCGATATCGACGGCTTCCAGGATATCAACGACATGCTCGGCTGGGCCGGCGGCGACACGATGCTGGTCAGCATCGTCGAGCGCTTCAAGGCTTGGCTGCCTGACGGCGCGCTGTTCGGGCGTTTTCAGGACGATGAATTCGCCGTCATCGTCAGCAGCAAGAACGCGCAATCAGCGACCGAGCTCGCCGACCGCATCGCTGCTGCGCTCGCCGCGCCGATCTTCATGGATCAGATGTGGCAGATCAGCGTCAGCATCGGCATCGCGCAAGCGCCGGACGACGGCTCGACCGGCGACGAATTGAACCGCCGCGCGGCGTTGGCTTTGCGTGCGGCCAAGCGCACCGGACGCGGCACGGTGCGGCGTTTCCTGCCGGAAATCCAGGAAGAGCATTCGGAGCGCCGGTTCTTTCTGCGCGAGCTCGAGACGGCGATCCGCAACGAGGCGTTCGAGGTTCACTATCAGCCAGTGGTGGCGGCCGAAGGCGGCGGCGTCATCGGCGTCGAAGCCTTGCTGCGCTGGACGCATCCGACGCGCGGCGCCATCCCGCCGTCGGTGTTCATTCCGCTCGCCGAGCAAAGTGGCTTGATGGTCGAGCTCGGCGAAATCGCGCTGCGGCGCGCGCTGAGCGACGGCGTGCGCTGGCCGGACCTGTTCGTCTCGGTCAATCTGTCGCCAGTGCAGATCCGCAGCCGCGGCCTCGTCGAACTGCTGCGCACCGCACTGGCCGAAACCGGCATGCCGGCGTCCCGCGTCGTCCTCGAAGTGACGGAAGGCGTTCTCATCGACAATCCGGAAGAGACGCAGGTCAAGCTCGAGGCGTTGCGCGCGCTTGGCGTCGCCACCGCGCTCGACGATTTCGGCACCGGCTATTCGAGCTTGAACTATTTGCAGAGATTTCCGTTCGACCGGCTCAAGATCGATCGCAGCTTCGTCGCCTCGCTCGGCACGACCGGCAATGCCGGCGCCATCATCCAGTCGATCGTCACGCTCGGCCATGCGCTCGGCATGAAGGTCTTGGCGGAAGGCGTCGAGACCAACGAACAGCGCGTGCTGTTGCGGCTTGCCGGTTGCGACGAGATGCAGGGCTACCTGTTCGCCAAAGCCTGCCCGGCGGAAGCGATCGAGAAGATCCTGGCCCGCCACGCCGCGGCGCGCGCCGGCGCCCGGCGCTCCGACGGCTCATCTGCAGCATCCTGACAGGCCCGCCGTGAGCGGCTATCTATAGGCATTCGCCGCGCGCGGCCATCGTAGGCGGCGATGGGAGGAAGCGCGCAATGCTGACCAACAGCTTACCGGGCCTCGATTTCGGCCTCGGCAGCGACGTTGAAATGCTGCGCGAGACGGTGCGCGATTTTACCCAGGATAAAATCGCGCCGCTCGCCGCCGAGATCGACCGTTCCAACAAGTTTCCGCGCGAACTATGGCCGCAGCTCGGGGCGCTGGGGCTTCTCGGCATCACGGTCGAGGAGGAATTGGGCGGTGCAGGGCTCGGCTATCTCGCCCATTGCGTGGCGATGGAGGAGATTTCGCGCGGCTCCGCCGCCATCGGCCTGTCCTACGGCGCGCATTCGAATCTGTGCGTGAACCAGTTGCGGCGCAACGGCAGCGAGGAGCAGAAGCGCCGCTATCTGCCCAAGCTGATTTCCGGCGACCATGTCGGGGCGCTGGCGATGTCGGAGCCGGGTGCCGGCTCCGACGTGGTTTCGATGCGCACGCGCGCCGACAAGAAGGGCGACCGCTACCTCCTCAACGGCTCGAAAATGTGGATCACCAACGGGCCGATCGCCGACACGCTTGTGATCTACGCCAAGACCGACCGCACTGCGGGCGCTCGCGGCATCACCGCCTTCGTCGTTGAAAACGGGTTTAAGGGTTTCTCGACCGGCAAAAAGCTCGACAAGCTCGGCATGCGCGGCTCCGACACCAGCGAGATCGTCTTTGAGGATTGCGAGGTGCCGGCCGAGAATGTGTTGGGCGTGGTCGGCAACGGCGTCAATGTGCTGATGTCAGGCCTCGATTACGAGCGCACCGTGCTGGCGGCGGGCCCGCTTGGCGTGATGCAGGCCTGCCTCGACATCGTCATTCCTTATCTGCACCAGCGCACGCAGTTCGGCCAGCCGATCGGCCGTTTTCAGCTCATGCAGGCCAAGCTCGCCGACATGTATGTGACGCTCAATGCGGCGAAGGCTTACGTCTATGCCGTGGCCAAGGCCTGCGACCGCGGTGAGACCACGCGCGAGGACGCCGCCGGCGCCATCCTTTACGCGGCCGAGCGCGCGACCTGGATGGCGCTTGAAACCATCCAGTGTCTCGGCGGCAACGGCTATATCAACGATTATCCGGCCGGCCGGTTGTTGCGCGATGCCAAGCTTTATGAAATCGGCGCCGGCACCAGCGAAATCCGCCGCATGCTGATCGGGCGCGAGATTTTCGAGAAGACGCGGTGAGGCAAATGAAGCTTGGCATCGTTGCAGTTCTCGCAATCCTTTTCTCCTGGGTCATGCCGGTATCCAGCTTCGCCCAGACGCCCAAGCCGACGGAAAAAGAAGTCGCTGCGATCCGGGCTTGCGCGGCGAAATACGAGGACAAACTGGAGAAGATCGAACAGCAATGCCCGTTCAATCTGGTCGCCACGCCCTGCACTAATAGGCCCGAAACCAAGTCCGATGTCGCCACAGCCAACTGCTTTCGCACCGAGACGGCGATCTGGGACGATCTGCTCAATGAGAATTACAAAAAGCTTCTCGCCACGCTCGACGACGATCAGACCGAAAAACTTCGCGCCATGCAGCGCGCCTGGATCGCCTATCGCGACACCACCTGCCATTTCTACTGGGACAAGATCCGGGGCACGATGGCGCAATCCATGGGGAGCGCCTGCGAAGCCCGCGAGACGGCGCGACGCGCGGTGCTGCTTCAGTTCTTCAGTAACATCTAGCGATCACGCGATTGCCGCGCGCTCGCTCAACCGAGCCGCCGGTCGAATTCAAGCACGGCGTTGAGCAGGACCTGCGCGCCGGCGGCGCATTCGTCGAAACTCGTCGATTCCGCTTCGTTATGTGAGATTCCGCCACGGCAGGGCACGAAGATCATCGTGGTCGGCGCGACGCGGGCGACATAGGCGGCATCGTGCCCGGCGCCGGAAATCATGTCGCGCGCGGCGAAACCTGATTTCTCCGCGCCGATGCGCACGCAATCGATCAGTTCGGGCGCAAAATTCACCGGTGGTGAGGCCCATATCCCGCTCTCGTCATAAGTGAGGTTGAGCGGTCTGAGGATTTCGGCGAGCGCGGCGCGGAATTTCGCCTCCATGGCGTCGAGCACCGCCTCCTCCGGATGGCGGAAATCGACGGTGAAAAACACCTCGTCGGGAATGACGTTGCGGCTGTTCGGCCGGTTCTCGATCAGGCCCACGGTGCCGACCGCGTGCGGCGGATATTCGCGGGCGATCGCGTCGATGCGATCGATCACGCGGGAGGCGCCGATGAGCGCGTTCTTGCGCCGCGGCATCGGCGTCGTTCCGGTGTGGGCGGCCTGACCTTTGACCGTGACTTCATGCCAGCGGATGCCTTGGACGCCCTGCACGACGCCGATCATGGAACCTTCGTCTTCGAGGATCGGGCCTTGCTCGATGTGCAGTTCGAACATCGCCGAAAACTTGCGGCGGCCGGCTTTTTCGTCGCCCTTATAGCCGATGCGCTGCAGTTCATCGCCGAAGGTCTTGCCGTCGCGGTCGGCGCGCGCGTGTGCGTAGTCGGCCGGGAAGACGCCGGCGAAGACGCCGGAGGCGAGCATGGCGGGCGCGAAGCGCGAGCCTTCCTCGTTGGTCCAGTTGACGATCTCGATCGGCGCGTTGGTCTCGTAGCCGAGATCGTGCAGCGTGCGCAGCGCTTCGAGCGCGGCGAGGACGCCGAGCGCGCCGTCGAATTTTCCGCCGGTCGGCTGGGTGTCGAGATGCGAGCCCATGGCGATCGGGGCGAGGGCGGGATTCTTGCCCGGCCGGCGTGCGAACATGTTGCCGACGTCGTCGATGCCGACGCTGCAGCCGAACGCTTCGCATTGCGTCTTGAACCAATCGCGCACTTGCCGGTCGAGATCAGTCAATGTGAGGCGGCAAACGCCGCCCTTGGGCGTCGCGCCGATCTGCGCCGTTTCCATCAGCGAGTCCCAAAGCCGTTGCGCGTCGATCTGGAGGTTCTGCACGGGCAAGGCTCTGGTCGGCGGCGTCGATCCGAATATCGAGTTGCGCATTAGCTTACTCGGCCATTGCACGATTTTTGCATTCATTGGCCGAGTTCTTAGCACGCTTTTGGCTCACTAACTCATTGAATCCACGACGAATCAGTTATGGTGTTTGCGGCCCAATGCCGGGGCAAAAACCGGAGCAAACGCCATGCTGCGCGTACGTCTAAAAGCGGACGGACGATTGGTCGAGATTCTGCCGGACGGCAGCGAGCGCGCCATACCCACCGATCCGCAAGCCATACGCACCGCCGCCCGCAACGGCGCGCGTGCCTCGGCGACCCGGCACGAGGACGCGAGCTATGCGCGCAATGTGCGCGGCCGGACCGGTCTGACCCAGGCGGCTTTCGCGGCGCGGATCGGCGTTCCGGTCGAGACGGTGCGTAATTGGGAGCAGGGCAAGCGCTCGCCGCGCGGACCGGCGCGGGCACTGCTCAAGGTCATTGAGCAGGCCCCCGAGGCCGCGTTCGCAGTCCTGGGCAAAGCGCGCTAAGTCCGCCGAACGCCTTGGCGCGGAACACAAATGCACCTGCCGCATTGGGCTGGAATTGCCGCGCGCAATAGCGGATGCTTCTTGCTGCGCCGGTGCGCCAAATGTGAGTAACAAGGGGTAAGGGATGGAAGTGATTGAAAGTCTTGTGATCGAAAGTCATGGCGCGCGCATTCCGGCGCTTGGCTTCGGGACCATGACGCTCAAGGACGATCTCTGCGTCGAACTCGTCGAGGCGGCGTTGCAGCTCGGTTACCGGCATCTCGACACCGCGCAGATGTACGGCAATGAGCGCGAGGTTGGCTCGGGCCTGCGCGGCTCCGGCCTCAAGCGCGAGGATGTCTTTCTCACCACGAAAGTCTGGTTCAACCGGCTGGCGCCGGGCGATTTCGAGCGTTCGGTCGATGAAAGCCTGGAAAAGCTTGGTTTGCCGTGGGTCGATCTGTTGATGATCCACTGGCCCAACGCGCAAATCCCGCTTGCCGGTTCGATCGAAGCCTTGTGCAAGGTCAAGAAATCAGGCCTTGCCAAGAATATCGGCGTCGCCAATTTCAACATCGCCATGATCGAGGAAGCAACCTCGCTCGCCAGCGAGCCGATCGCGGTCCTGCAGATCGAAGCGCATCCGTATCTCGATCAGACCAAGGTGATCGCCGCGGCGCGGCGTCACGGCATGGCCATCGTCGGCTTTTGCCCGCTGGCGCGCGGCAAAGTGCCGGGCGACGCGACGCTGCAAAAGATCGGCCGCGCCCACGGCAAGACCGCCTCGCAGGTCGCGCTGCGCTTTCTCGAACAAGAGCGTATCATTCCGATTCCGCGTACCTCGAAACGCGAGCGTCTTGCGGAAAACCTCGGCAGCCTCGATTTCAAGCTGGGCGATGCCGAGATGGCGGAAATCGGCAAGCTCAGGCGGCCCGATGCGCGCATCGTCAGCCCGCCGCAAGCGCCGAAATGGGATTGAACCGGGACTAACGTGAATTCGATCGCACCGATACCAAGCATCGAGGCCAAGGGAGCAAAAATTCCCCTGGTTGGTCTTGGCACCTGGGAACTGCGCGGCCGGTCCTGCGCGCGGGTGGTCGAGCAGGCGTTGCGGCTCGGCTACCGCCACATCGATACCGCAGAAATCTACGACAACGAGCGCGAGGTGGGAGAGGGCATTCGCGGCTCCGGCGTCAAGCGCAACGAGTTCTTTTTGACCACCAAAGTCTGGCCCGCGCATTTCGCGCCGCTGGCGCTCGAACGCGCGGCGCGCGACAGCCTAGTGCGGCTGCGGCTCAGCGAGGTCGATCTTCTTCTGTTGCACTGGCCCAATCCGCAGATCCCGCTTGCGGAAACGCTGGGCGCGCTATGCAAGGTCAAACGCGACGGGCTAGCGCGCCATATCGGAGTTTCCAATTTCACGGTGGCGATGATCGAAGAAGCGTCGCGGATTTCAGCCGAGCCGCTGATCTGCGACCAGGTCGAATGCCATCCCTATCTCGACCAATCGAAAGTGATCGCGGCGTGTCGCGCCCACCGCATGGCGACGGTCGCTTATAGCCCGATCGCGCGTGGCAATGCGCGCAACGATAAGGTGCTCGCCACTATCGGCGCCGCGCATAAAAAGACCGCGGCGCAAGTCTGCCTGCGTTATCTGGTGCAGCAGAACATCGTCGTCATTCCGCGCACCAGCAAGCTCGACCGCCTGACGGAAAACGCCTCGATCTTCGACTTCAGGCTCAACGAGATGGAGATGGGCACCATTGCCGCGCTCGCCCGCCGCGACGGGCGCGTCGTCAATTTTGCCTATTCCGGCACGATCGACTGGGACTGAAAGCCGCGGCTGTCTGCGATCAGAACTCGACGTCGAGCTCTTCAAGCTCGTCCGGCTCGACCTTCGCCGCGGCGATCCATTCCTGCATGTAGGGAAGCGTCATGATCGTGTTGCAATAATTTTGCGACGACGGATCGATCGCCACGTCATAGGTGGTGAATCGCGAGCAGACCGGCGCATACATGGCGTCGGCCGCGGTCGGCGCCGCGCCGAACAGATAAGGGCCTTTATATTCGCTCAAGCATTCGCGCCAGATCGCGGTAATGCGCTCGATATCGCCGCGCGCGCCGGCCCAGGATTTGAAGCCTGGGAAACGCGCTTTGATGTTCATCGGCAGCGCCGAACGCAAATTGCTGAATCCGGAATGCATCTCGCCGCAGATCGAGCGGCAATGCGCGCGTCGTCCCTGGTGGGCGGGTAAAATTCCGGCTTGCGGCGCGATCTCGTGCAGATATTCGGCGATCGCCAGCGTGTCCCAGACCTTCATGCCGTCATGGACCAGGCCGGGCACCAGAAAAGACGGCGACAGCAGCAGTAATTCCGCGCGTGTCGAGGGGTCGTCGGTTGACACACTTTTTTCTTCGAAGTCGATGCCGGCCATTTTGCATAGCAACCAGCCCCGCAGCGACCAGGAGCCGTAGTTTTTGCTGGCGATTGTCAGAGTGGCCTTGGACATCCCATCGGTCTCTTTTTGAATTACGAGCCCAATCAAACATTTAACGTTTAAACACAAACACTTAACGTCTAAGGGATCGGCATCTCTTGCGCAACATTGGCTGCCGCCCCGCCTTCGGCAACCTTAACGCCCATCCCGATTGTGCAGGATGTTCATATTCTTGTCGCAGCGCAACAAAAAATGCACTAGCCTTTCCACGTTGGGGGTCGAGTGGTGCCGGTCAGCGGCACGCGGCGCCCGTGGACACCGAACCGTACCTCGGGATGCTGTATCTCGCTTATCAGTTGCAGTCTGACATTATGACGCCGGTCCGAGCCTGGGCCGGCATGGCCGCCAATGCCGGCGGCCCGCCGTTGCTCAACGGCCACGCGGCGATGCGGAATCTCACCGCGGTCTATGAGCTGATCTCCCGCGCCGGCCTGACCCATACCCGGCCGCCGTTCGGCATCGACTCCGTCACCGTCGGCAACCGCGAAGTCGAGGTGCGCGAGGAGGCGGCGTTGACCACGCCGTTCGCCACGCTGCTGCATTTCAAGAAAGACGTCGCGACAGTGCAGCCGCGCGTGCTCTTGGTGGCGCCGCTGTCGGGACATTTCGCGACGCTGCTGCGCGCCACCGTGCGCACCATGCTGCCCGACCACGACGTCTACATCACCGACTGGCATAACGCCCGGGATGTGCCGCTGACCGCCGGCCGCTTCGGCGTCGACGAATATACCGATCACGTCATCAAATTCCTCGAAACCATGGGTCCGGGCTCGCACGTGGCCGCGGTGTGCCAGCCCTGTGTCGCCGTGCTCGCCGCCGCCGCGGTGATGGCGCAGGCCGGCAATCCGGCGCAGCCGCGGTCGATGACGCTGATGGCGGGGCCGATCGATACCCGCGTCAATCCGACCACGGTCAACGAGCTCGCCAGGAAGAAGCCCATCGACTGGTTCGAGCGCACGCTCACCGCATCGGTGCCGCTGCGCTATCCCGGCGCCTTCCGCCGCGTCTATCCGGGCTTCGTGCAGCTCGTCGCTTTCATGAGCATGAATATCGAGCGGCACGTGAAGGCGCATAAGGAGCTTTACGAAAATCTCGCCAATGGCGAGGTGGAAAAGGCCGCCGTCACCAAGGCGTTCTATGACGAATATTTCGCCGTGCTCGATCTCACCGCGGAGTTCTATCTGGAAACCGTGCGGCTGATCTTTCAGGACTACGCGCTTCCGCTCGGCCAGCTCGAATGGCACGGTCAGAAGGTCGACCCGAGCGCCATCAGAAAGACCATGCTGCTCACGGTGGAAGGCGAGCGCGACGATATCTGCGCCGTCGGTCAGACGGTGGCCGCGCACGATCTGTGCAACAAGCTGCGGCCCTATCTCAAGCGCCACCACATGCAGGCCGGCGTCGGCCATTACGGCGTTTTCTCCGGGAAGCGCTGGGAGACGCAGATCTACCCGATTTTGAAGAACGTGATTTTGTCGGCGGATTGAGCACGGCAACTCGACTGCTTCGCTGGACCATCTTCACATTATTTAGATTGCGTGCCGGAACGCGGCGAAGACGGCGATCGTGTTGAGCGGCTGAGCGCTCTTCAGCGTGCTTGCGTGCAAGAGCAGCAAAAAAGAAACAGATGCCGCGCGGAGCGACGCGCGGCGATCTTGCGTGACGCGGGTGTCATAATGACAAAAGGCAAATTGTCACAATATGCGGTCAATTTGCGCGCTGCGGCATCGAGGGGGTGCGCGTGGGCTGGCCGATCCAGACTGACATCGCGATCGGCTGCGCCCGCTGCGAGTTCACGCCGCCGGATGGGCTGGTCTTTTCTCGTGACGCGGTCGAGGTGCGGCGCTCGCTCGACGCCGCGAAACTCGGCCGCCGCTTGCCGCCGAGCATCGTCGTGCATCGACGGGTCGCGCGCGCCTCTTGAGCCGCGCTTATCGCATCGCGGCCGCGATATTGCCGCCGTCGACCGTCGTAACGTCCGCCGTCGTTTTTAGCGCTAGCGCCTGATGCAAGAACGCCTGCGCCACGTCTTCGGCAGTGACCTCGCGGCCGAGCAGATTGCCGCTCATATAGTCCTTCTCAGACAGCCCACGCGCCTTGGAGCGTGAGGCGATCATGTCCTTGGTCAACAATCCCGAACGGATGCGGTCGGCGTTCACTGCATTGGCGCGGATGCCGTCTGCGCCGTAATCGAGCGCATATTGGCGGGTGAGTGCGAGCAGCGCCGCTTTCGGCAGGCCGTAGGGACCGAAATTCGGGCCCGGATTGACCGCCTGCTTGGACACGTTGAACAGCAGGCAGCCGCCGGTGCCTTGCGCCAGCATGATTTTCACGGCGGCCTGCGCCACGCGTTGATGGCCGTAAAAATTCAGCTCGAAGCTTTTGCGCAAAACCTCTTCATCGACCTCGCCGATGCGGCCCTGCCACGCCGCACCGGCATTCGACACCACGATGTCGACGCCGCCGAAATTTTTGGCGATCGACTCGAAGGCAAGCCGCACCGAGTCGGCGTCGGTCACATCGCACACGATGGGCAATGCCGTGGCGTTGATGGCTTTCGCCTGTTCGCGCGCGGCGGCAAGATTCACGTCGAGCAGCGCGACTTCCGCCCCTGCCCCTGCGAAAGCCTTAGCCGTCGCCGCGCCAATGGCGCCCGCCGCTCCGGTGACGGCGGCGATCAGGCCGGCCAGTGGGAGCTCGACACGCTTGCCGAGCTTGGCCTGTTCGAGCGGCCAATATTCGCAATCGAACATGTCGGTTTCGGAAATCGATTCGAACTTGCCGATCGCTTGCGCATCGCTGACGCCCTCGACCCAGGCTTCGGCAATGTCGGCGGCGATGGCCGCGTCGTTCTTGGTGCGGCCGAGGCCGAACAAGCCGAGCCCCGGGACCAGCACGACACGGGGCAGGGGATCGAGCTCGTGCTTGGCGCCGCCTGAGCGTTTGTTGTGACGCTCGAAATATTGACGATAGTACGCGGCAAATTTATTGGCGCGCTCGCGCGTTTCGCGCGCGAAGTCGTCGAGCTTGGCGGCGTCGGCTATCGGCAGAACCAGCGGCCAATTCTTGGTGCGGATGGTGTGGTCGGGTGTGATCACGCCTGTCTGACTGACGCGGTCCAAATCCTTGGCATTGACGAAATTCAAGATGGCGCCGTTGGCACGAAATTCCAGAATAAGCCGCCGCCAGGCGCCTTCGGCCTTGTCGTCCTTTTCACTGCACGCGCCGCGCAAGATCGGCGCTATTTGCGGCGCGATGCGCGCGACGGCCGCAGTGTCGGCCGAAGCGGCGGCGCCGACCGATTTGCGATGGCGCGTTATGAAATCCTCGGCGAGCGAAACCATCTCGACCATGCGCTCGTAAGCTTCTTGCGCTGTTTGGCCGAACGTGACGATGCCGTGCTTGCTCAGGATCAGGCCATGGATCAGGCCGTGAGTAGGCTTTGCCTTGTCGAAAACGTCGATCGCCTTTTTCGCCAGGCCGAAGCCGGGCATCAGGTAAGGCACGAAGGCCAGCCGGCCGCCGAAAATCTCGGCGCATTTGTTTTCGCCGTCCGGCTGGTCGATGACGCTGAGCACGGCGGTGGCGTGGGTATGGTCGATATATTTGTGCGGCAAAAAGGCGTGCAGCATCATTTCGACAGAAGGATTCGCTGCCGCGGGATCGATTAGATTGGCCCGTTCGAGGCCGACCAGCTCTTCGTCGTCGATTGTCTCGAGCGCGCGCAGTTTGCGCATCGGCTGAAGGCGCACTGCCACCAAGCCGGTGGGCTCGATGGTCGCCATATCGGCGCCGGAGGATTTGACGCGCAACACCTCGACCTCTTCGCCGAAGAGGTCGCGCATCTTCATCTTTACCGACGTATTGCCGCCGCCATGCAGCACCAGCTTTGGATCGCGGCCGAGCAGCCGGGTCGTGTAGACGCGGAGCGCCAGATCGCGGTCGATACCCGATTTGGCCCCGCGCGCGACGATGGCTTCGGCGTCACCGTCGACCCAGCCGCTCTCCATTGTGGATCAACCGCCGGCGAAGCGGCGGGACCACCAGCCGGTACGGCGCGGTTGATCGCCTGCCGCAGCACCATTGTCCTCGGTGACGGTCGGCTCCGGCGCGGGTTGCGGCACCGGCGGCGCGGATATCGCCGCCGCATCTTCGCCGCTCACGGCCGGCGCACGTTCGCGCACCGTCGAGCGCCGGCGCGGCGGCTCGGCCTCGGCGGGCGGCGAAGGCGGGGCTGCGCGCGGCGCCTCGTCGAGATCGGCAACAGCTTTGCTGAGTTCCGGCTCGGTCGACGGCGGCGCGATCAGTTCCTCGGCCGAAGCGAAGGTCTCCGAGCCGTGTTCGGATCCATGCTCGGATACGGATACTTGCCGGTCATCAGGCCCATTGTCTTGTCGGGCATCTTGCCGTTCGCGGTCGGAGCCACCCTCGCCGTTGCGGTGGCGGTTGCGCCGGCCGCCGCGCCGTCCGCGCCGCCGCCGCCGTTCGCCGCCGTCGCGCTGCGGCTCGCCGTTCTCGCCGCGATTTTGCGGCGCAAACTCACCTTGCTGGTCGCCGGACTCGTCCGGCGCCGCTGCGTCCTGCTCGTCGTCCTCGGCAAAATCATCGGCCGGTCCGGTGATCGCGACATGTTCGCGGGCGGGCTCATGAGCCTGCTCGTCGCCTTGCTCTTGGTCCGGGTCGCGGGGCGGCCCGTAGGTCTGATCGCTGCCGTTGCGGCCGCCGCGGCCGCGCCGCCGGCGCCGGCGCCGGCGCACGCCGCCTTCGCCTTGTTCGGGCACGGTCGCCGGCGAGGTGGCTTCGTCGCCGGCTTCGTCTTCGGCCGCAACAAAGTCTTCGAGATCGTCCTCGTCCTCGAGCGGCGCGGCATCGGCTTGCGTGCGTTCGGCAAGCGCCTTCGCTGCTTCGGGCGTATGCACCTGTTCGCCGCGGTCGATGATGAAGGCCTGCGGCGCCGTCACCGTTTCGTCGGCCGAAATCGTGATGGTGATGGCGAAGCGCTCTTCCAGACTGCGCAGATGCGCGCGCTTCTGATTGAGGACATAGAGCGCCACATCGGGCCGGGTGCGGGCGATGAGATTGTGGGTGGCGCCCTTCATCAATTGCTCTTCGAGTGCGCGCAACACTTGCAGCGCCAGCGACGACACCGAGCGGACATGGCCAGAGCCGCCGCAATAGGGGCACTTCTCGGTCGAGCTTTCGAGCACGCTGGTGCGGATGCGCTGGCGCGACATTTCGAGCAGCCCGAAATGCGAAATGCGGCCGACCTGGATGCGCGCGCGATCGTGTTTGAGGCATTCCTTCAAGCGCCGTTCGACCGAGCGGTTGTTCCGCTTCTCGTCCATGTCGATGTAGTCGATCACGATCAGGCCGGCGAGATCGCGCAGCCGCAGCTGGCGCGAGATTTCCTCGGCCGCCTCGAGATTGGTCTTGAGCGCGGTATCCTCAATGTGATGCTCGCGCGTGGCGCGGCCGGAATTGACGTCGATGGCGACCAGCGCCTCGGCCTGGTTGATCACGATGTAGCCGCCGGAGCGCAATTGCACGACCGGCGAAAACATGGCGTCGAGCTGATTTTCCACGCCATAGCGCGACAACAGCGGCTGCGTATCGGCGTAGGGTTTCACGTTCTTGGCATGGCTCGGCATGAGCATGCGCATGAAGTCCTTGGCCTCGCTATAGGCCTCGGGCCCGGCGACGATCACGTCGTCGATGTCCTTGGTGTAGAGATCGCGGATCGAGCGCTTGACCAGCGAGCCTTCCTCGTAGACGAGCTTCGGCGCGGTGGATTTCAGCGTCAGGTCGCGCACCGTCTCCCACATCCGCAACAGATATTCGAAGTCGCGCTTGATCTCGATCTTGGTGCGGCTGGCGCCGGCGGTGCGTAGGATCACGCCCATGCCCTCCGGCACTTCGAGCTCGGCCGCCGCCTCTTTGAGCCGGGCGCGATCTTCGGAACTGGTGATCTTGCGGCTGATGCCGCCGCCGCGCGCAGTGTTGGGCATCAGCACCGAATAGCGGCCGGCGAGCGACAGATAAGTCGTCAGCGCCGCGCCCTTGGTGCCGCGTTCTTCCTTGACCACCTGCACCAGCATGACCTGCCGGCGCTTGATCACCTCCTGGATTTTGTACTGGCGGCGGTAACGCAGCGCGCGGTCGGGAACTTCCTCGAGCGCGTCGGAGCCGCCGACCGATTCAACGACCTCTTCCGCCGCTTCGCCGTCCTCGTCGTGCTCATGCACTTCGCTGACGGTCGTGGCGTCGCCATTCTCGGCGGGCGACGTGCGGGCAACATCTTCGCCGAGCGCGGCGCCGTCCTCGGCGTCGCCATTTTCGGCGCGTTCGGACTCGGACCCATCGCGTCCCATTATCTCGGTTGCCGATTCCGCCAGAACTTCGAGCGGTTCATCCGCTTCATCGTCGGCCTCGGCATGCGCTTCGGCATCCTCGTCCGCGGCATTGAGGGCATCGGACGAGATCGGCCGAACGGCAACGGGCGAGGGCTCCGCGTCGTCAAGCGGCGCGCCTTCCGCGCCATCGGCACCGCCGAGCGTTTCGACGTCAGCATCGCCGTTTTCGCTCGACTCGTCGCATGCGCTCTTCGACCATGCGCCTCTTCGAAATGTTCCTCGGCGGCTGAATTGTCGCCGTGCGCTTCGGCGACATCGCTCTGCACTGTTTGGTCGCGGCGCCCGGACCGATGCGCCGGCTGGCGCCGATGCCGCCGTGAACGCCGATCGACCTCGTCGTCGGCGGCGCGCTGCGCGCGTTCCTCCTCGGCGATCAAAGCTTCCCGGTCGGCCACCGGGATTTGATAATAGTCGGGATGAATTTCGCTAAAGGCTAGGAAGCCGTGGCGGTTGCCACCGTAATCGACGAAGGCGGCTTGCAGCGACGGCTCGACGCGCGTCACTTTCGCCAAATAGATATTGCCTCGGAGTTGCTTGCGTTGCGCGGATTCAAAGTCAAATTCTTCGACACGATTGCCGCGCAGAACGACCACCCGGGTCTCCTCGGGATGGGTCGCGTCGATGAGCATTTTGTTGGCCATGGGTAAATCTCATGAGGGCCGGCATGCCGGCTCGCTCCGCGTCGCCATGCAGTGGTAGCTGCAGGGAAAGTTGGCGTCGGAGGAGGGCACGAGCCCGATTGTCGGTGAAGGGGACGGATCGGAAATCCGAAGACCGCAAAGCGAGAGAGGTCCGCATGCCGGCGAGCGTTTGAAAGCTACCGCGCCACGTTGATCGGACTTGAACTTGCGCCTCGGACATGAACTCCAAACCGCGATGAGGCGACAGCGTCGGGCGCTGCCGCAATTCCGCTAGACGCTAACGGCGTGACACCATCCCAAGAGCACCACGAAGCGGTTTTGCACCACGAAGTGGCTTGGTCCTGGTACTTGCGCCACGCTCAAGATTCCGGCTGTCCTCAATATTCGAGGGTATCGGCGTCGCCTGTTCGTTCCGCCTTCGTGGCGCCGCCGCCTGATACAACCATCTGTCGATTGAGCTACTTGTCGATCGAGCGGGTAGTCGTTGCAGCAACAGCGCCGGAGCGGTTCCAAACCCGCCGTCCGCCTTGCTCCGGTCATCTTCCTCCGGGAGCCAATCTTAGGCGGACGCAACCGGATGCCCTAACGCGACACAACCGGAACCTTTCACCGTCAGCACCTTCTTTCTAAGGCCGCCGAAGGGGAATTGGCAAGTCATCTGTGGGCTTTGGCAGGATGGTGGTGAATTACGACGGTCCGGTGCCGGTTGCCGGCCGAAGCTTAAGTTTGAGTTAACCACGCGCGCCTATTGAAGTAAGGGGGCAGAATGGGGTGGAAACCGATGGCTGTCCGAGCCGCGGGCTGGGCGCTTCTCGGTGTATTTCTTGCAGGCGCTGCCGTCGCGGCGGACGGCTCGGCGAACCTGCCGGCATCCGACTCGTTTCCGGTGGCGACCGACGCGCGACTTGGCGGCGATGAGTCGCAGACGCGATTCGTCATGGATCTCGACCGCAAGATCGATTTGCACGTCTTTACCCTGGCCGATCCCTACCGGGTCGTCGTCGATATTCCGCAAATCCGCTTTCAACTTCCGCCAAATACCGGAGAAAGTGGGCGAGGTCTGGTCAAGACCTTCCGCTATGGCCTGGTCATGGCGGGCGGCTCGCGCGTGGTGCTCGATGTCAGCAAGCCGGTGCGGGTTGATAAGGCCTTCATGGTCGATGCCGCCGACGGCGCCCCAGCGCGGCTGGTGCTCGACCTCGTCGCCACCGACCGCGACAGCTACCTGCGCAAGATCGCGGCCGACGAAAAGCTTGCCCGCGCCGATAATCCGAGTTTGCCGCCCGCGAATGTGCCGCAATCGAATTCCGCCGATCCGCGACCTTTAGTCGTGCTCGATCCCGGCCATGGCGGCATCGATACCGGCACCAAGGCGGCGAGCGGCGAGGCGGAAAAGGACATCGTGCTCGATGTGGCGCAGCGCCTGCGCGAGCGCATCGAGAAGACCGGCAAATACCGCGTGCTGATGACCCGGAGCGACGACACCTTCATCCCGCTCGCCGACCGCGTGCGCATCGCCCGCGGCGCCGGCGCCGCCTTGTTTGTCTCGGTCCACGCCGATGCATTGCCGCGCAAGGAGGGCGATGCCCAGGGCGCGACGGTCTATACATTGTCGGAGACGGCGACCGATCCTGCCGCCGCGCGGCTTGCCGAAGAGGAGAACCGGGCCGACGTCATCGCCGGCGTGGACCTTAAGTCCGAGCCCGATGACGTGGCCGGCATCCTGATTGACCTCGTGCAGCGCGAGACCAAGACCTTCTCGGTGCAGTTCGCGCACAAGCTGGTCAGCGAGATGAAGGACACCGCGCGGCTGCATAAGGATCCGGTAAAATCGGCGGGCTTTCGCGTGCTGCGCGCGCCGGACGTGCCTTCGGTCCTGGTTGAGCTCGGCTATGTGTCGAACAAGCAGGATCTGCAGTCGCTCTTGTCCAATGCGTGGCGCGACCACACGGCGGACTGCATGGCACACGCGATCGACGGCTATTTCTCGACCCATACCGCGGGTGCCCGCGCCAACTGAGCGAGCAACTGAGCGAGAATGAGGGACTTTTGCGCGGTATCCCGATGCGCGGCCCCAATGCTCGATCCGATGTGCCCGAATGTGCCCCAATGGCCTCAGTTTGAACAAAAAACCAAGCGACGAACGCAATGATATGTACGGACTCTGGCGGGTTTCGGCCAATACTGGCACACTAGGTTGGCACGCGCGGAAGCGTGAGTCGTTCCGATTAAATAAGTTGCGGATGGTGCGCGGCCTTGAGCCGCGCCGGGAACTCTTGGCGATCGCGCTTGATGATACTGGCATGATGAAACTGGAAACGGTGTTGCGGTGAAATTACTGCTGCGCTTTTTGGGCTTTCTGTTCGCCGCCGGGACGATCCTGTTCATTGCCGGGGTCGCCGGCGCGGCGGGTCTGTTGTGGCATTATTCCAAGGACTTGCCGGACTACTCGCAGCTTCAGGATTATGAACCGCCGGTGATGACGCGGGTGCATGCGGCCGACGGATCGCTGCTTGCCGAATACGCCAAGGAGCGCCGCCTCTACCTGCCGATCCAGGCGATACCGAAGCTCGTCACCAATGCCTTCGTCGCCGCCGAGGATAAGAATTTCTACAGCCATCCCGGCGTGGATATCCAAGGCGTCATGCGCGCCGGCTTGCTTTATGTGGAGAATTATGGCCGCGGCGGCCATCCGCAGGGCGCCTCGACGATCACCCAGCAGGTTGCCAAGAACTTCCTGCTCACCAACGAAGTGTCGTTCGAGCGCAAGATCAAGGAAGCGCTATTGGCGCTGCGCATCGAGCGCACCTATTCGAAGCAGAAGATCCTCGAACTCTATCTCAATGAAATCTATCTCGGCTTCGGCGCCTATGGCGTCGCAGCAGCCTCGCTTCTGTATTTCGACAAGTCGGTGCACGAGCTGACGATCGCCCAGGCCGCCTATCTCGCCGCGCTGCCGAAGGGGCCGAACAATTACAATCCGTTCCGCCGTCACGACGAGGCGATCGTGCGCCGCAATTACGTCATCGATCGCATGGCCGAGGACGGCTACATCACGCAGGATGCCGCCGATCAGGCGAAGAGGGCGCCGCTCGACGTCACGGTGCGGCCGACCGGCGCGCATATTTTCGCCGCCGAATATTTCGCCGAAGAAGTGCGCCGCTATCTCTACGACAATTACGGTGAGAAGAAGCTCTACGAGGGCGGGCTGTCGGTGCGCACCACGCTCGATCCGAAGCTGCAGCTGGTGGCGCGCCAGACCATGACCAACGGGCTCGTCAATTTTGACGAAAGCACCGGCTATCGCGGCGCCGTCACGACGATCGACGTCAGCGGCGATTGGGGCGTGAAACTGGCCGAAATAAAGGCGCTGGACGACATTACACCGTGGCGGATGGCGGTGGTTCTCCAGGTCGACGATCAATCGGCGCGCATCGGGCTGCAGCCGGCGCGCGATCCTTCCGGTGCCGTGGTCAAGGACCGCGAGATCGGTCTCATTCCGCTCGACGGCGTCAAATGGGCGAAACCGGCAACCGGGCCGGGCGCCGGCAGGGCGATCCAGAAAGTGAGCCAAGTGCTCGCGGCCGGCGACGTGATCTATGTCGATCCGCTGGAGCAGCAGGGCCAATACCGGTTGCGCCAGGTGCCGGAAATCTCCGGCGCCATGGTGGTGATGGATCCGCATACCGGCCGCGTCCTGGCCATGGTCGGCGGCTTCTCCTTCGACCAGAGCCAGTTCAATCGCGCGACGCAGGCGTTGCGGCAGCCGGGCTCGTCGTTCAAGCCCATCGTCTATGCCGCGGCACTCGACAACGGCTACACGCCGTCCACCATCGTCATGGACGCGCCGATCGAAATCGATATGGGGCAGGGCGGCGGCATCTGGCGGCCGGAAAATTACGGCGGCAAGTTCTTTGGCCCGTCGACGCTGCGCTTCGGTCTCGAACAATCGCGCAACGTGATGACGGTCCGCCTCGCCCAGGACCTCGGCATGCCGCTGATCGCCGAATACGCCAAGCGATTCGGCATTTATGACGAATTGCCGCCTTATCTGTCCTACGCGCTCGGCGCCGGCGAGACGACCGTGATGCGCATGGCCACCGCCTATTCGATGTTCGACAATGGCGGGCGCCGCGTGATCCCCACCTTGATCGACCGCATCCAAGACCGTTACGGCCATACCATCTACAAGCACGATCAGCGCGAATGCCAAGGCTGCGACGCCAAGAAATGGGACGGCGAGCCGACGCTGGTCGACCGCCGCGAACAGGTGATCGATCCGATGACGGCCTATCAGATCACCTCGCTGATGGAAGGCGTCGTCCAGCGCGGCACGGCGACCGTGGTGCGCGACGTCGGCAAGCCGATCGCCGGCAAGACCGGCACCACCAATGACGAGAAAGATGTCTGGTTCGTCGGCTATTCGCCCGACATCGTGTGCGGCGTGTATCTGGGCTTTGACAAGCCGCGCCATATCGGACGGCTCGCGACCGGCGGCCATCTCGCCGCCCCCGTTGTCCGCGATTTCCTGAAAATCGCGCTCGCCGACAAGCCGCCGATCCCGTTCACCGTGCCGCCCGGCATCAAGCTCATCCGTGTCGATGCCCATTCCGGGATGCGCGCCGGACCGGGCGACCCGAAGGTCATTCTCGAAGCCTTCAAGCCCGGCACCGCGCCGCCGGACAGCTACTCGGTAATCGGCACCGACACGGCAAACGGCGCGCCGGTATCGCAGCAGGCGCCGCCCGACGCCGGCAATGTGGTCCGCACCGGCACCGGCGGCCTTTATTGATAATTGTCGAGGCGGTCATCACGGGTTGCGCGCGGAACTTGCAGCGCGCCGCATAAGCCATTACATGGCCTAGCGGAAACAGCATCATGCGCGCGGAAATCACGGCCATTGTCGAAGCCATCAAGCAGTCGCTCGGACTGCTGAGGAGGCATCTTTGACGTCGACAAAGCGCGCGCCCGGCTCGCCGAGCTGAACAAGCAGGCCGAAGACCCCAATCTCTGGAACGATTCGCAGCGCGCCAGCCGGCTGATGCAGGAGCGCACTGCGCTCGACGAGCAGCTCACGGCGCTCGGCCGCATCGAACAGGATCTCGACGATCAGGTGATGTTGATCGAGCTCGGCGACGCCGAGGGCGATCAAGCCGTGATCGGCGAGGCGGAGAACGCGCTGCGCCGGCTGAAGGCGGAAGTCTCGCGCCGTGAGCTCGAGGCGCTGCTCTCCGGCGAGGCCGATAATAACGATACCTATCTTGAAGTGCATGCCGGCGCCGGCGGAACCGAAAGCCAGGACTGGGCCTCAATGCTGCTGCGCATGTATACGCGCTGGGCCGAGCAGCACGGCTTCAAGGTCGACATTATTGAAGAGACCCAGGGCGAAGAGGCCGGCATCAAGTCGGCGACCATCGAGATCAAGGGCCGCAACGCCTATGGCTGGCTCAAGACCGAGAACGGCGTGCATCGTCTGGTGCGCATCTCGCCGTTCGATTCCAACGCGCGGCGGCACACTTCGTTTGCCAGCGTCAATGTCTATCCTGTCGTCGACGACGCCATCAAAATCGACATCAACGAAGCCGACGTCCGCGTCGACACCATGCGCTCCGGCGGCGCTGGCGGCCAGCACGTCAATAAGACCGAGTTGGCGATCCGCCTCACCCACATCCCGACCAATATCGCCGTGCTGTGCCAGAACGACCGCTCGCAGCATCGCAACCGCGCTCAGGCATGGCAGATGCTGCGGGCGAAACTCTACGAAGCCGAATTGAAAAGGCGCGAAGCGCAGGCCGCCGCCGATCAGGCCGCTAAGACCGATATCGGCTGGGGCCACCAAATCCGCTCCTACGTGCTGCAGCCGTATCAGATGGTCAAGGATCTGCGCACCGGCGTCTCGACGTCCGATACCGGCGGCGTGCTCGACGGCGATATCGATCAGTTCACCGAAGCGGCGCTCGCGCAAAAAGCCTTCGGCACCGGCCCGGCGCAAGTCGAGGATGTGGAGTAGGAAATTACCCGCCGAACAGCTTATCGCCGGCGTCGAGGAATTTCTGCGGATTGACCGGCTCGCCGTTGATGCGCGTCTCGTAATGCAGATGCGGGCCGGTCGAGCGGCCGGTCGAGCCGAGCCGGCCGACCACTTGGCCGATGCGCACCTTTTGGCCGACGCTGACGTCGATCTGAGACAGATGACCGAAGCGGGTGGCAAGCCCGTTGCCGTGCTCGATCTCGACCATCTTGCCATAGCCGCCGGTCCAGCCGGCAACGGTCACGGTTCCGGCCGCCGTGGCGTGGATCGGCTCGCCCGAGTCGCCGCGAAAATCGAGACCGGTATGCATGGCGGCTTCATGGACGAAGGGGTCCATGCGCACGCCGAACGGCGAGGAGAGATCGATGTCTCCGGTCACGGGCTTGCGCACCGGCACCGCGACCAGCGTCGCGCTCAAGCGGTCGGCGTCGGCGCGTGCGAGATTCACCCGCATGATCGAACGGTCGAAACTTTCATTGCTGGGAAGCTTCACCGGCACGAACGGGCCGCCGATGGCGGTCGGCGTATCGAGCTTGAGCCCGAGCTGGCTGAGCACGCCGCGCACGAGATGGGCTTTGCCCTCGTAGCGGTTCTCCATCTGATTCAGCGCCAGCGTTTGCCGTTGCTCGACACGATCGAGCGATGCCTCGACCCGGCCGAGACTGTCCCTGATGCTGGACTGCCGGTTGCCGCGCGGCAGCGACGTCGGGGTCTTGATCGAGCCGGTGGTGACCGGATCGGTCACGGCGCCCAATGCGGTTGCGTGCTGCTCGAGCGTCGACTGACGGCGCGTCAAATCGTCGAGCTTCTGCTGGAACTGCTCCTGGTCGAGCAATTGGCGGCTGGTGGTGCGGTCGATCTGGGCGCGCAATTCGGCGATGCGGTCTTCGTAGGCGAATTGCTGTTCGGCCTGGTGCGCGATCAAAGTGCGCAGCACGTCGTCGCGGAACGCAAGATAAGTCGCCGCGGTGACCGACCAGCCGGCCATGATCACCAGGGTGCCGACGCCAATCCAGAACGCGATCGGGCCGAGCCGGACTTGACGCCCGGCATGGGCGAACGTGTAGCCGGAACGTCCCGCCGCTTGATTTGAACCGCGTTCTTTCGTTTCTGCCCGCTGTCCGCCGTCGCGCGGTGGCGGCTTATGCGGCGGGGACGGATGTTGCGCAGGATGGTGATGATGCGCCGCGTGCGGCACCGGATAGGGTGCGGTGTGCTGCGGGCTATGATGTTGCGAAAAGTGCTTTGGTCTTACGGCCTGTTGCTGCCGAGACGCGGTCCACTGCGACATTGACGCTCCCACCCAAGTCGGGAGCGGATTCCAGCCTCTTATGGTTAATAATCAGCAAATTTCGCAAGTGATTTTGCCGACTTCAGTAAACACTTAGGTAACGAACCGAACCCGAGTCGCCGAAGTGGTATCGACATACGTGGATGGCGACGGTTCACAGGCTTTTGGCCGCGGCTAACACTGCTTCCGCATGGCCGGGCACCGACACTTTGGGCCAGACCTGGGCGATGCGCTGATCGGGGCCGATGAGAAAAGTCGCGCGGACCACGCCGAGAAATTTCCGGCCATACATCGATTTTTCCTGCCACACGCCATAGGCGCCGAGCATCTTGTGCTTCTCGTCGGAGGCGAGCGCGATCGAGAGCTTATGCTTTGACTTGAACTTGTCTTGCGCGGGAACCGGATCGGCGGAGACGCCGAGGATCTCCGTGCCGGCGCGATTGAATGCCGCTTTCAGCTTGGAGAATTCGATCGCTTCCTTGGTGCAGCCGGGCGTATCGGCGCGCGGGTAGAAATACAGCACGAGCTTTTGCCCGGCGAAGTCCTTCAGTGCGATGGTTCCGCCGCCGTCACGCGGCAGGGTGAAGGCCGGCGCTTTGTCGCCAGGCTGAGGAGTTTCGGCCGTCGTATCAACCATGTGCCTTCCTTTCGTCGCTTTCCAAGGGGCATCCTGTCCGGCCAGAATACGCACGCGAGCCGGGGTGTCGACCGCTTGCGGGCCGAAAAGTCGTTCACTGATCTGCTACACTTGCGACGACGGCACGGACGAGGGGACGCCCCAGCGGGCATGGCGAACCAAGATAGGCAAAGCGCGGCCGTCCCGAGATGGGAGCCGCTCGTGCATCCGCGACGCCGGGGCAGCCTTACGGCGGCTCACCGCGGCGGTCGTTCGGGTGATGGCCGGTATCTGGCTGCCTATCGCCGCGTTTTGGCGCGGCATCGCCGGCTGATACGGCGCATCGGAATCGGATCGGGTATCCTGGCCGGCGTATTGATCCTCGCGCTCGGCGGATTGTGGTGGCGCCTTGCGAGCGGGCCGATCCAGCTTGACGCCTTCACGCCCTGGCTGGCCGCCGCCATCGCCGACAATTTTGGTAGCCGCGACCGCGTCGAAGTCGGCGGCACCCAAATCGAACGGACCGAGAATGGCGGCGCCGCGGTCCGCGTCCGCGATATTGTGGTGCGCGATCCCGACGGCACCGTGGTCGCGAGCGCTCCGAAAGCGGAAATCCGCATCTCCGGCCTGAGCCTGCTGAGCGGCCATGTGCGCGCCGAGAGCCTCAATCTCGTCGGCGCGGAACTCTCCGTGCGTATCGAGCAGAACGGCGACGTCACCGTGTTCGCGTCGGGCGGCGACAAACACCCGCTGGCGACGGCGACGGTTCCCGTTGCCGCGCCAGCGCGCCAGCGCTCGGCGTCACGCAAGGCGCACGGCAGGATAAGCTCGGCGGCGCCGCACCGGCGCCGAGCCTGTCCGCCGCGCAAGCGCGGATTGTTCCGCAGCGCCGCGCCAGCGAGACCATGGCCGCGCTGCTGATTTGGATCGACGGCATCGGCGAGTCCGGGTTGGACGGTCACGACCTTCGCGAGCTCGGATTGAAGGACGGCAGCCTGACCGTCGATGACCGGCGCACCGGCAAGCAACGGACCTTCCATAACATCACGCTGAGCGTCGAGCGGCCGCGCGGCGGCGGCATGGTGGTGACCGTCGGTTCCGACACCGCCGATCATCCATGGGCCATGACGGCGTCGATGAAGCCAACCCGGGACGGCTATCGCAGCGTTGCCTTCGAGGCTCGCCAAGTCGCGGCCAGTGACCTGCTTTTGGCGACCCGGATCGACGACGGATCGCTGCAGACGAGCCTGCCGCTGTCGGCAAGCCTGCGCGGCGAAATCGGCCCCGACGGCGTGCCGCAGACGCTGGCCGGCCGGATCGTCGCCGATGCCGGCTATATCAGCGACTCCGACGATTCCGACGGCCGCATCGACATCGACCGTGCCGAATTCAAGGTCAATTGGGATGCCGCAAGCCGCTTGCTATCGGTGCCGTTCCAGATCCTGTCGGGCGGCAACCGCATCACGCTGATCAGCGAGGTGCAGTCGCCGCCGCAATCGCCCGGGCCGTGGACCTTCAAGCTCGGCGGCGGCACCATTGTGTTGAATTCGTCCGGCGATCAGAGCAATCCACTGATCCTCAACCGCATCGCGCTGAGCGGCCAGTTCGATCCGCTCAAGAAACGCATCACCGTCGACGGCGGCGACTTCGGCAATAACGACCTCGGCATCGCCATGTCCGGCACCGGAGATTATTCCTCCGGCGATCTGCGTCTCACCGCGGGCGTCGCCGGAACGCGCATGCCGGCCGACGCCATGAAGCGGCTGTGGCCGAACTTCATCTCGCCGAAGGTGCGCGACTGGTTCGACGAGCATCTTGTCAGCGGCAATTTGGAGCGTCTGGTCATTGCCGTGAACGCGCCGCTCAATACGCTCAAGGCGAGCGGGCCGCCGCTGCCCGACGACGGACTGTCGGTCGATGCGCTCGCCACCAATTGCGTGGTGACGCCGGTGCAGGGTCTGCCGGCACTCCATGACGCCGATCTCACGGTGCATATTGTCGGACGCGACGCCCAGATCGCGGTCGGTAAAGCCACCGCCGATCTGCCGTCGGGGCGCAAGCTCGTTCTCTCGTCGGGTTTGTTTGAAGTGCCCGACACCGCGCCGCACGAGCCGCCGGCCAACGTTCATTTCAAGATCGACGGTCCGGTACCCGCTGCCGCCGAACTCTTGGCCATGGACCGGCTGCGTGACTCGTCCGGGGTACCGTTCGATCCGGCGACGACCCGTGGCAATATGAGTGCGCTCGTCGCGCTCGCCATGCCGCTTAAGCCCAATCTGCCGCCCGGCTCGACCGCTTATAATATCAATGTCGACGCCACGAACTTTTCCGCCGACCGCATGATCATGGGGCAGAAGGTCGACGCCGCGGCGCTGAAAGTCGTCGCCAATAATCAAGGCTTCGCCATCAAAGGCGACGTGAAGATCGGCGGCACGCCGGCAAGCCTCGATTACAAGAAAATGCGGGCCGACGACGCCGCCGATGTCCACATCCAGGGTATGCTCGACGAGACCATGCGCAACAATCTCGCGCTCGATCCCGGCAGCACGATCAGCGGCTCGATCCCGATCGACCTGATCGGCCGCGTCGGCACCACTGGCGACCGCGACGGCCGCTTCTCGGTCACGGCGGATCTGACGCCCGCGCAAATCGATGGCTTCTTGCCGGGCTGGGTCAAGCAATCCGGTAAGCCGGCGCGCGCCACGTTCACGCTCACCACCAAGCCGCAATCGGTCCGCGTCGACGACCTGTTGATCGAGGGCGCCGGCGGCGGCGTCAAAGGCACCGTCGATCTCGACGGATCGGGCAGCCTCGTCTCGGCCAATTTCCCGTCCTACGGTTTTTCCGACGGCGACCGGACCAGCCTCAAAGTAGATCGGACGCCTGACGGCGCGTACCACGTGGTGATGCGCGGCGACGCTTACGACGGGCGCGGCTTCGTCAAGGCCATGGCCGGCCCGCAGTCTGGCCCGCAATCCAATCCGCAGCAGCCTGGACGCAGTCAGACGCCCGACGTCGATCTCGACATGAAGCTCGGCGCCATTCTCGGCTTCAACGGCGAGGCGCTGCGCAGCGTCGAGATGAAGATGTCGCGCCGCAACGGCGAAGTTCGCAGTTTCGGTCTCAACGCCAAGATCGGCCGTAACGGCGCATTGACCGGCGATTTAAGAAGCCGTGCCGGCGCGCGTCAGGTGGTCGACCTCGAGACCAGCGATGCCGGCGCGTTGTTTCGCTTCAACGACGTCTATTCCCGGATGACGGGTGGGCAAATGCAAACGGTGATCGACGCGCCGTCGGCGAGCAATCCGACGCAGCTCGGTACCGTCACCGTTCGGAATTTCTCCGTGCACGACGAGTCGCAGCTCGAGCAGGCGGTGCAGGGCGGGCCGCAGCCGCCGCGCGCCAATAACAACATGGACTTCTCCAGCGCCAAGGTCGATTTCACCCGCGCGCAGGGCCGGCTGACTTTGCGCGACGGCGTGGTGCGCGGCCCCGTGCTCGGCGGCACGATCGACGGCATGATCGACTACGGCCGCGATGAGGTGCATTTGCGCGGCACACTGGTGCCGCTTTACGGCGCCAACAATCTGCTCGGCCAGATTCCGGTGGTGGGCCTGTTTCTCGGCGGCGACAAGGAAGGCGTCTTCGGCGTCACTTACGAGGTCGTCGGCAAGCCGGGCTCGCCGATCTTGCACGTCAACCCGCTCTCGGCGCTGGCGCCGGGCCTGTTGCGCAAGGTGTTCGAATTCCCGTCGACCGCGCCTTATGTGCCGCCGCCGGCGGATGCCGATGACGGCAGCACGAGTTCCTTTGACAACAGCTATGGCGGCGTCAACGCCACCAATGCCAATCATTAAAGACCGGTCCTGAGATCCGCCGTCACACCGGCTTGAGCAGGACGTGGCGTTTGCGTCCGAGCGAGAGTTTCACCACGCCGTCCGCCGTCACGTCGGCCTCGCCGATGGTCGCCTTGTCGCTGGTGACGCGCGTGTCATTGACCATGATGGCGTTATTGGCGATGGCGCGGCGCGCCTCGCCATTGGACGAGGCGAGCCCCGCCTTGACGAAGGCCGAGAGCACGCCGATGCCGGCCTTGATGTCCGCGCGCGGTATGTCGACGCTCGGCAGGCTCGCGCCGAGGCCGCCTTCCTCGAATGTCGTGCGCGCGGTTGCGGCCGCGTCTTCTGCCGCTTGGCGGCCGTGGACCAGCGCTGTCGCTTCGGTGGCGAGAATTTTCTTCGCCTCGTTGATCTCTGCGCCCTTGAGCGCGGCGAGCCGCTCGATATCGGCAAGCGGCATCACGGTGAACAGCTTGAGGAAGCGGCTGACATCGGCGTCCTCGGTGTTGCGCCAATATTGCCAATATTCGTACGGGCTCACCTGGTCGGCATTGAGCCACACCGCGCCGGCCGCGGTCTTGCCCATCTTGGCGCCGGATGACGTCGTGATCAGCGGCGAGGTCAGCGCGAAGAGCTGCGCATTCGCCACGCGGCGGCCGAGATCGATGCCGGAGACGATATTGCCCCACTGATCGGAGCCGCCCATCTGCAGCACGCAGCCGTAGCGTTTGTGCAATTCGACGAAATCATAGGCCTGCAGGATCATGTAGTTGAATTCGAGGAACGACAGTTCCTGCTCGCGCTCGAGCCGCAGCTTCACCGAGTCGAAGGCCAGCATGCGGTTGATCGAAAAGTGCCGGCCGATGTCGCGCAGGAAGTCGATGTAATTGAGAGAATTCAGCCAGTCGGCATTGTTGGCCATGATGGCGGCATTGCCGGAACTTTTGCCGCTGTCGTCGCCGAATTTCAGGAAGCGCGAAAAGATTTCGCGAATGCTTTTCAGATTGTCGTCGATGATCGCGTCGGTAAGAAGCCGGCGGCTCTCGTCTTTGCCCGACGGATCGCCGACCCGCGTGGTGCCGCCGCCCATCAGTGTGATCGGCTGGTGGCCGGTCTGCTGCAGCCAGTAGAGCAGCGTGATAGGGAGCAGCGAGCCGACATGTAGCGACGGCGCCGTGCAGTCGAACCCAATATAGGCCGTGATCGTTGACGAACGCGCCAGCGCGTCGAGCGCCTCCGGTTCGGAGACCTGGTGGATAAAGCCTCGTTCGGCGAGGACGTTGAGGAAATCGGACTTGTAAGCGCTCATCAACTTCAGGCGTAATTGGGGGTTGAGGCGCGGCTGGTGTAACAGGTCCCGCGGCTGGTGCAAAAGTCTTATGCAAAAGGCCGGATATGTAAAAGCCGCATTTAAACGGCTTATTTAAGAAACGCATTTAAGGGACGCGAATGTCTGAGCAAATGACACTCGACCTGCCGCTCGATTCGCCCTCCGTCGCCAAGCCCGCCGCCGCGGCTTCGGTTTTGGCGATCGGGCTGATGAGCGGCACCTCGCAGGATGGCGTCGACGTCGCCTTGATCGATACCGACGGTGAGAAGATTTCGCGCTTCGGCGCGACCGCCTGCCGGCCCTATGCCAAGGACGAGCGCACCTTGTTGCGCCGCGCCACGGCCGCCGCGGTGAACCTCACCGAGCGCCACGCGCGCCCGGATATCATCGCGACGGCCGAGGAATTGGTCAACGATGCGCATGCGGAAGCCGTGCAATCGTTCCTCAACGCCAACGGGCTACGGCCGGTTGATTTGGCGGCGGTGGGGTTTCACGGTCAGACGCTGCTGCACCGGCCGGAGCGCGGGCTCACGGTGCAGATCGGCAGCGGACGCGTCTTGGCCGAGCGGCTTGGCATGCCCATCGTCTACGATTTTCGTGCCGCCGATGTCGCGGCGGGCGGGCAGGGTGCGCCGCTGGCGCCGATCTTTCATCAAGCCTTGGTGCGGCAATCGCGCCGCGAGCCGCCGGTCGCGGTGCTCAATGTCGGCGGCGTCGCCAACGTCACCTTCATCGACGGCGATAGGCTGATCGCCTGCGATACCGGGCCCGGCAATGCCTTGCTCGACGACTTTTTGCGCGTGCGGACTGGCAAGCCGCTCGACATCGACGGCCGCCGGGCCGCGGCCGGCACGGTCGACGAAGACATAGTTACGCGGTTGATGGCGCATCCGTTCTTTGCGCTGCCGCCGCCGAAATCGCTCGACCGCAATGATTTTCGCGGCTGGGCCGGCGATGCGCTCGACGGCATCGGCGTCGAGAATGGTGCCGCGACGCTGACCGCGCTCACGGCGGCGGCGGTGGCGCGCATCGTGCCGCTGTTGCCGCGCGCGCCGAAAAACTGGATCGTCGCCGGCGGCGGCGCCCGCAATCCGACGCTGATGCGCATGCTCGCCGAACGGCTTACACCGGCCGATGCGGCCCACACGGTTTATGTCGAGACGGCGCATGCTGCCGGCTGGTCGGTGGACTCGCTCGAGGCGCAAGCCTTCGCCTATCTCGCGGTGCGCAGCCTGCGCGGCTTGCCGATCACGTTTCCCGGCACCACCGGCGCGCCACGCCCGCTCACCGGCGGCGTGCTGGTGAAGCCTTGAATTAGTGCACTGAATTTTCGCTGCTCAGCTTTTCCAAACCGACAGCGCCGACGAACTGCGCCCAGCGATCGAGATCGCGCTTGATGAAGGTGCCGACCTGCGCCGCGTCGACCGCCGGCGACGGTTCCATGCCGGCGGCCAGCATGCGCCGTTCGACGTCGGGCAGCGCCAGCACGAGCTGAATTTCCTGGTTCAATTTGGCGAGGACGGTGGGCGGCGTGCCGGCGGGCGCGAGAAATCCGCCCCAGCCGGGCATGTCGAAGGTCGGATAGCCGGATTCGATCATCGTCGGCAGATCGGGCAGGAGCAGCGAACGCCGCGGCGTCGAGACCGCAAGCCCGCGCAAGGCGCCGGTTTCGATCTGCGGCTTGGCATTGGTGGCGACGCCGAAGAACATCTGCGTGGTATTGCCGACGGTCGCCACCATCCCTGAATTCACGTCGCGAAACGGCACGTGAATGATGTTCGTCCCGGCGAGCTTATTGAGATATTCGCACGCGATCTGCGGCACGGTGCCGATGCCGGCGGAGGCGCAATTCAGTTTCCCCGGATTGGCCTTGGCATAAGCGACGAGCTCGGCGACCGACTTCGCCGGCACGCTCGGGTGAACGACGAGCGCATAAGAGATCAGTCCCGACAGCGCGACGGGCGCGAAATCATTGAGCAGATCGTAAGAGGCGAACTTCATCGCGGTATTGATGGTGTAAGTCGGCGTCGCGAACAAAAGCGTATAGCCGTCCGGCGCCGCGTTCTGCACCGCATTGGCGGCGATCTTGCCGCCGGCGCCGGGCCGCGGCTCGACGATAACGGGCTGCCCCCACACTTGCTGCAAGCGCTCGCCGACAATGCGTGAAAACACATCGGGGCTTGGACCGACAATGATCTTGATGGCGTGGTCGGGGAAATTTTGCGCCGGATCGGCGGCGTATCCCGGGGGCGGACTGAGTGCGCAGGCGAGGGCGATTGCCCACACCGCTATCCGCAATCGCAGCAAATTTCCCTCCATCATGTGCCGGGGCGTTTATGCGCTCTGCCGGTCTTATGGTTCTGAGTCTTGGCGGATGATAGACGCTGAGTGATAGATTACAACGCGCGTGGCACGGTCCGCCACGTAACGAGAAATGCAAGGAGGAGACATGCAGGGAGGAAGATGTGCAGGCAGGAAATGACATCACGCCCGAGCCGCAACCGATCCGGCGCGTGGTGACCGGTAACGACGAATACGGCCGCTCCTGCGTGCTGTTCGACAGCGCGGCGCCGAATGTCAATCCGGGCGCCATCAGCCGCGGTACCTGCATGACCGATATCTGGGTGTATCAAACGGCGCCGGCGATCATTTCCGGCACGCGCGACGACGGCGATCTGCCGTTTCACTTCGAGCCGCCCGCGGCCGGCGGGCATTTGCGCATCGTGCAGTCGAACGTCAAACCGGCCGATTACGATGCAGCGAAAGACCCGGCCTATAAACCGCTCGGTCCGACGCGGCTGCGTCCCGACGGTGTCTGGGATCGCGGCGGGCAGAATTTCTTCTCGTCGCCCGTGCACAAGTCCGCCACCGTCGACTACGGCATTCTGCTCAAGGGCGAACGCACGCTGCTGCTCGATCGCGGCAATGTCACCATGAAGGCCGGCGACGTCGTGGTGCAGCTCGGCAATTGGCATGGCTGGACCAATCTCAACGAACGCAGCCTGATGGCTTTCGTCATGATGGGCGCTACGTTCGAACACGAACAAAAAGTCTAGGACGCGATCATGGAAAGCGACGTCAAGCCAGTGCGCCGCATCGTGACCATCGACGACGGCGAAGGAAAATCGCTCGCCGTCGCGGATGGGTCTTCACCGGATAGGAAGAACGACCCGGCGCGGCCGGGATTCTTGTCGGAGCGCATGTGGGTGACCGATGCCTCGCCACCGCAGATCGGCGCTTATCGCGACGCCGTTCTGTGTCATCCGCACACGCTCCAACCGCCGCGCGGCGGCTCGGTCTGCCGCATCGTGACGTTTCCGCCGAATGATGCGTTCCGCGGCAAGATCGGCTCAGCCGAGGTCGAAGCTTATTTCCGTGCGATGGGATCGCCGGCGGCTTCCACCTATTCGGCAAAGGCGCCGCACCCCTACATGCAGATGACGCAGACGCTCGACTTCTGCCTCGTACTCGAAGGCGAGATCACGCTGGTCTTGGACACCGCCGAGGTCCATCTCAAGGCCGGCGATACGGTGGTGCAGCGCGGCACCAATCACGCGTGGAGCAATCGCTCCAACCGGCCGTGCCGCGTTGCCTTCTCGCTCCATGACGGCGCGAGCCAGTTCGGATAGGGCACGATCCCGAAAAGAGGAGACCGGTTTTCGGAAAAGATCATGCCCAAACGAAAAATCTCGACTCAATTCGCCGCGGCTTCCTTGAGCGGATCCTTGACCGCGGGGAACGTCTCGAACTCGATCGCCCACGGCTGGCCGTCGACCTTTTGGACCTTGCGGATGTAAATGTTCTGCACGATGTCGCGGGTGCGCGGATCGATCGAAATGGTGCCGCGCGGGCTTTCCCATTTCATGCCCTTCATGGCGCCGACGACCGTGTCGGCGTCGGTATTGCCGGCGGTCTTCTTCAGCGCCTCGTAAATCAAATTCATCCCGTCATAGCCGCCGACCGAGATGAAGTTGGCGCGGTGGCCGGTGGCCTTCTGATAGGCCGCGGCATAATCCTTGTTCAGCTGCGACGGATGCGCCGCCGAATACATGCCCGCGGTGACGACGCCGACCAGCGCGTCGCCGGTCGAGGGCAGATCGTCGTCGTCGACGATGTCGCCCGGCCCGACCAGCTTGATGCCCGATTTGTCGAGGCCGCGCTCGGCGAATTGCCGCGCGAAGGTGCCGGCCTGTCCGGCCGGAACGAAGACGAACAGCGTGTCCGGCGCGAGATCATGGGCGCGCTGTAGGAACGGCGAGAAATCCGGATTAGCGAGCGGCACTTTCAGCGTATCGAGAACCTGGCCGCCGCCCTTGGTGAAATTCGCCTCGAAGACTTTTCCGGCCTCGGCGCCGGGGGCCCAGTCGGACAGGATCGACACCGCTTTCTTGCTGCCGTTCTTGAGCGCCCAGTCGGCGATGATGCCGGATTGCTGGCCGAGCGTGAAACTCGTGCGCACATAATAGGGCGAGCGCTCGGTGACCACCGACGTGCCCGAGACCATAACTACAGTCGGGACCTTGCCCTCGGTCGCGATCGGCGCCATCGACATGGCGCTCGGCGTCAGGCCGGCGCCGAGAAAGTTGACCTTGTCATTGACGATTAATTCCTGAGCCAGCCGCTTGGCATTGTCCGGCACGCTCTGGTCGTCCTTGACGATCAGTTCGATCTTCTTGCCGGCGACGGTGTCGCCATGCTGGGCGACATAGAGCTTGGTGGCGTCGGAAATTTCCCGGCCGACCGCGGCCGAGGTTCCGGTCATCGGCATGACGATGCCGATCTTAATCGTGTCTTGCTTGGTGGCGTCTTGCTTGGAGGCGTCTTGCGGGGCCGTGCTTTGCGCCGCGGCCAAGCTCAGTCCGAAGCCCAATGCCGTGGCGGCGATTGGCAGACAGATGGCAATATGACGCGTGACGCGCATGGCGCTCTCCCTCACTCGTCCGTTGTGGCTTGTTATTAAAGCCTATTGAACGGTGAGGGCGCGCAGATTGCAAGCGCGGACTAATTAGGCCGCGGTCGTCGCCTTGCCGGTCTTGCCGAGCCGCTTGTCGAGGTAACCGCCGATGGCGGTCATCAGCGGCTCGACCTTGCCGTCGAAAAAGTGATTGGCGCCGGGAACGACCTTTTGCTCGATGACGATGCCCTTTTGCGTCTTGAGCTTCTCGACCAGGGTCGTGACGTCGCGGTGCGGCACCACGGCATCCTTGTCGCCGTGGATGATCAGACCGGACGACGGGCAGGGCGCCAGGAACGAAAAATCATAGAGGTTCGCCGGCGGCGCGATCGAGATGAAGCCCTCGATTTCAGGCCGGCGCATCAGAAGCTGCATGCCGATCCAGGCACCGAAGGAGAAGCCCGCGATCCAGCAGCTGCGCGCCTCGGTATTGACCGACTGCACCCAGTCGAGCGCCGACGCCGCATCCGACAATTCGCCGATGCCGTGGTCGAAGCCGCCTTGGCTCCGCCCGACGCCGCGAAAGTTGAAGCGCAGCGCGGAAAAGCCCCGGTGCACGAACGAATAGTAGATCTGGTACACGATCTGATGGTTCATCGTGCCGCCGAACTGCGGATGCGGATGCAGCACGATGCCGATCGGCGCGTTCTTCTGCCGCGCCGGATGATAACGGCCTTCGATGCGGCCGGCGGGCCCCGTGAAAATAACCTCGGGCATTTTGGAAACCTCGATCAGAGCCGGCGCCTGCGGCGCGGCAATTCAGTCTTGCTTGACGGCATCAAAAGCTGCACGTAACTACTTAATAGCACTTTGATTTTTTGGTACTGGCGACGTGCGCTTTGGCGGCGAAAAACTTTGGGTCGCGACTTCTAGCACGAGCCGGGGGCCAAAAAGCAAGCATTACGATAGGATGGCGCAGCGATTGCGCGCGGGAACCGGCCCGGGACCGGCCTCGGCAAAGAAGCAATCGTTTCAAGCCACAGCACAGCCACGGCATATATGTCGGACCGCAGCTATTTTGATTGGAACGCCACTGCGCCGTTACGGCCCGAGGTGCGCCGGGCTGTCGAGGAGGCGCTCGCGCTCCCCGGCAATCCGTCCTCGGTTCATGCCGAGGGCCGTGCGGCGCGTCGCGTGGTCGAGGACGCCCGCCAACAGGTCGCCGCCCTGGTCGGGGCGCGGGCATCCGACGTGTTTTTCACGTCGAGCGGCACCGAAGCCAATATGCTGGCGCTGTCGCCGGCGTGGGAGATTGCCGCGGACAAGCGTCCGCGCGACCGGCTGCTGATGTCGACGATCGAGCACGCCTCGGTGCGGACCGGCGGTCGGTTTGCCCGTGAGACGGTTGCTGATATTCCGGTCGATGCCGTGGGCCGGGTGGACTTGGCCGCGCTGGCCGAGGCAGTGGCAAAATCAAAGCGTTCTCTGGTTTCCCTGATGCTCGCCAATAACGAGACGGGGGTCGTTCAACCGGTCGCTGAGGCGGCTCCGATCGTGCATGAGGCGGGCGGCCTCCTTCACGTCGATGCCGTCCAGGGCGCCGGGCGCATTGCTTGCGATATCGGTGCGTTGGGCGCCGATCTGCTGACGTTGTCAGCCCACAAGATCGGCGGGCTGAAGGGCACTGGCGCTCTGGTTCGCTCCAACGAGGATCTTCACTTGGCCGATCCGCTTATTCGCGGCGGCGGCCAGGAGCGCGGGCTCCGCGCCGGCACCGAAAATGTCGCCGGGATCGCCGCTTTCGGGGCCGCCGCTGCCGCGGCGCGCCAACAAGGCGAGGCCGAGGCCAAGCGCATGCTGGCGCTCAGCAACCGGTTAGAAACCGGCCTGCAATCGATTGCTCCCCGGACGGCGATTTTCGGCCATGAGGCCGAGCGGCTGCCCAATACGACGCTATTTGCCCTTGAAGGCATGAAGGCGGAGACCGCCGTCATCGCCTTCGACCTCGAAGGAATTGCCGTCTCGTCCGGGGCAGCCTGCTCGTCGGGCAAGGTGCAGCCCTCGCATGTCCTTGCCGCCATGGGGGTTTCGCCGGCGCTGCTGCGCGGGGCGGTGCGCTTAAGCCTCGGTTGGGAAACGACCGAAACCGACGTCGAAAGGCTCCTGAACGCTTGGAGAAAGCTCGCAACTGCATTATCTAAGGGACAGCGCGGCATAGCCGCGTGAGGCCAGCCTAACTGACTGGATGGCTGACTGAATTCGCGGTGATTTGAACGATTCAAGCGCTGCAACCACAAGTAGGGTGACCGCAAGCAGGCACACCTGACCATAACCGACTTAATCCAACCCGCGGTCCTTGAAACCGTGAGCGGAGGGACGAATGCCGGCAGTGCAAGAGACCGTCGACCAGGTCCGGCGCATTGACGTTGACCAGTACAAGTACGGGTTCGAGACGCTGATCGAATCGGATAAGGCCCCGAAGGGCCTGTCCGAGGACACGGTGCGTTTCATCTCGGCGAAGAAGTGCGAGCCGGAATGGATGCTTGAGTGGCGGCTCGATGCCTATAAGCGCTGGCTGACCATGCGCGAGCCGAAATGGGCCAAAGTCGAATACGGCCCGATCGACTACCAGGACCTCTATTACTATTCGGCGCCGAAGAAGGCGCCGCAATCGCTCGACGAGATCGATCCGGAAATTCTGCGCACCTACGAGAAGCTCGGCATTCCGTTGCGCGAGCGCGAGGCGCTGCTCGGCATTCAGAGGCCGGAAGGTGAGAAGAGCGAAGATGCCGGCCTCGACGGCGAGGGCCAAGAAAATGGCAGTGAGAACGGCAACGGCTATCGCCGGGTCGCGGTCGACGCGGTGTTTGACTCGGTTTCGGTCGCCACTACGTTCCAGGCCGAGCTCGCCAAGGCCGGCGTGCTGTTCATGCCGATCTCGGAAGCGATCCAGAAGCACCCGGAACTCGTGAAGAAGTACCTCGGCACGGTGGTGCCGGTCAGCGACAATTTCTTCGCCACGCTCAATTCGGCGGTGTTCTCCGACGGCTCGTTCGTCTACGTGCCGCCGGGCGTGCGCTGCCCGATGGAATTGTCGACCTATTTCCGCATCAACGAGCGCAATACCGGCCAGTTCGAGCGCACGCTGATCATCGCCGACAAGGGCTCCTATGTGAGCTATCTCGAAGGCTGCACCGCGCCGGTGCGTGAGGAGAACCAGCTTCATGCCGCCGTTGTCGAACTGATCGCGCTCGACGACGCCGAGATCAAATATTCGACGATTCAGAACTGGTATCCGGGCGACGCCAACGGCAAAGGCGGCGTCTACAATTTCGTCACCAAGCGCGGCGACTGCCGCGGCAAGAACGCCAAGATTTCCTGGACCCAGCTCGAGACCGGCTCGGCGATCACTTGGAAATATCCGAGCTGCATCCTGCGCGGCGACAATTCACGCGGCGAGTTCTATTCGATCGCGATCTCGAACGGCTATCAGCAGGTCGATTCCGGCACCAAGATGCTGCATCTCGGCAAGAACACGACGAGCCGCATCATCTCCAAGGGCATCGCCGCCGGGCATTCCAACAACACCTATCGCGGGCTCGTCAGCGCGCACCGCCGCGCGACCGGCGCCCGCAACTTCACCAATTGCGACTCGCTTCTGATCGGCAACACCTGCGGCGCGCATACCGTGCCCTATATCGAGGCCAAGAATTCCTCGACCGTGTTCGAACACGAGGCGACGACGTCGAAAATCTCCGACGACATGCTGTTCTATTGCCGCCAGCGGGGGCTCTCGGCCGAAGAGGCGACCGCGCTCGTCGTCAACGGCTTCGTCAAGGACGTGCTGCAGCAGCTGCCGATGGAATTCGCGGTCGAGGCGCAGAAGCTGATCTCGGTCTCGCTGGAAGGATCGGTCGGCTAAAGTCCGAAGCGGTCCTCTTGAACTATAAATCGGATGAAAGGGTGAGCGGTTCGATGCCGTTGCTTGAAATCAAGGACCTGCACGTCGCGATCGACGGCAAGGAAATTTTAAAGGGTCTCGACCTCACCGTGAATGCGGGCGAGGTGCATGCGATCATGGGCCCGAACGGTTCGGGAAAATCGACGCTCGCCTACGTCCTGGCCGGCAAAGCCGACTATGAGCCGACGCAGGGCGAGGTGCTGTTCAACGGCAAGAATCTGTTCGAGATGGAGCCCGACGAGCGCGCCGCGGCCGGCTTGTTTCTCGCCTTCCAATATCCGCTGGAAATCCCCGGCGTCGCCACCATGACCTTCCTGCGCACGGCGCTCAACGCGCAGCGCAAGAAGCGCGGCGAGGCCGAACTGTCGACGCCGCAATTTCTCAAGACCGTACGCGACGCCGCCCGCAAGCTCGAGATCGATCCGGAGATGCTGCGCCGCGGCGTCAATGTCGGCTTTTCCGGCGGTGAGAAGAAGCGCAACGAAGTGCTGCAGATGGCGCTGCTCGAGCCGCGGCTGGCGATCCTCGATGAAACCGATTCCGGCCTCGATATCGACGCGCTGAAAATCGCCGCCGACGGCGTCAACCGGCTGCGCGGGCCGGAGCGCTCGTTCGTCGTCATCACGCATTATCAGCGGCTGCTCAACTACATCGTGCCCGACATCGTGCACGTGCTCTCGGCCGGCCGCATCGTCAAGACCGGCGGCAAGGAGCTGGCGCACGAGCTCGAAGCGCGCGGCTATGCCGAATATCAGGAAGAGGCTGCGGCGTGACTGCCCAAATTACCGCAATCCCCACGATCAAGACCGCGGCCGAGACTGCGCTGACGCAGACCTTCGCGCAGGCCCGCGGCCGGCTGCCCGGTGACAAAGCGGTTGCCGCGCAGCGCGAAGCGGCGTTCGACGTGTTCGCCAAATCGGGTCTGCCGCATCGCCGCGTCGAGGAATGGAAATATACCGACTTGCGCGCGCTGATGCGCGACGCCAAGCCCCTCGCTGCTCCGCCCGACGCGGCAGCCAAAGCCCGTGCCAAAGGGGCGGGGGCGGTGGCCGGTGACCTCGATGCCCGGCGGCTCGTGTTTGTTGATGGCGCCTTTGTTGCGGAATTGTCGGATGTCGCAAAATTGGAAGCGGGACTGAGCGTCGGTTCGCTGGCCGACGCGCTGACGGACAACGATCCGGCGCTTGCCAGTCATCTCGGCAAGTTGGCGCCGGGAAGCGATGTCGCCGTGGCGCTCAATACGGCGCTGATGGGCGACGGCGCGGTGATCCGCATCGCCGCCGGCGCGACCATCGCGCGGCCGCTGCATCTCGTGTTCGTCTCTTCGGAAAAGCCGGCCGCGAGTTTCATCCGCTCGCTGGTCGTCGTCGAGCCGGGGGCGCGCGCGATGCTGATCGAAAGCCATGAAGGCCCGTCCGGCAGCGACTACCAGGTCAACGCTGCGCTGGAATTGTTCGTCGGCGACCGCGCCCATGTCGATCACGTCAAGATCGTCGCCGAAGGTGCCGAGGCGCTGCATGTCTCGACGCTGGCGGCGGCGATCGGGGCCAAGGCGCGCTTCAATACCTTCACCTTCACGGCCGGCGGCGCCGTGGTGCGCAATCAGCTGTTCTTGCGCTTCGACGGCGAGGAAACGGTGGCGGGTATCCGTGGCGCCACCGTCATCAAAGGTCATCAGCACGCCGACACGACGCTCGTCGCCAATCATATCGCGCAGGGCTGCCAGAGCCGTGAAATGTTCAAGGCGGTGCTCGACGACGAGGCCCATAGCGTGTTCCAGGGCCGCATCGTCGTAAGCAAGGGCGCGCAGAAGACCGACGCCAAGATGATGACCAAGGCGCTCTTGTTGTCCGAACGCGCCGAGGCCGACAGCAAGCCGGAACTGGAAATCTTCGCCGACGATGTGCAATGCGGGCATGGCGCCACTGCCGGCTCGCTCGACGACGACTTGAAATTCTATCTGATGGCGCGCGGCATTCCGGAAGCCGAGGCCGAGTCGCTTCTGATTCAGGCGTTTCTCGGCGAGGCGATCGAGGGCATCGAACATGCAGGGCTCCGTGAATCCCTGATGGAATCGGTCGCGGCCTGGCTTAAGACACGTGGGCCGGCAACGAAATGAACGACATGACGACCAGTGGCATGACGACCAACGGCGCTTATGACGTCAACCGCATCCGCGCGGATTTCCCGATCCTGGCGACGCAGGTTTACGGCAAGCCGCTGGTCTATCTCGACAACGCGGCGTCGGCGCAGAAGCCGAATGCGGTGCTCGACCGGCTGCATCAGGCCTATACGACGCAATATGCCAATGTGCATCGCGGCCTGCACTATCTCGCCAATGAGGCGACCGAGGCCTATGAGGGCGCGCGCGAAAAGGTCGCGGCGTTCCTCAATGCCGGGCGCAAGGAAGAGATCATCTTCACCCGCAACGCGACGGAAGCGATCAATCTGGTCGCCTATACGTTCGGCCGCGAGCGCATCAAAGCCGGCGACGAGATCGTGCTCTCGATCATGGAGCACCATTCCAACATCGTGCCGTGGCATTTTTTGCGCGAGCGCCGGGGCGCCGTCATCAAATGGGCGCCGGTCGACGATGAGGGCAATTTCCTCATCGACGAATTCGAAAAGCTGCTCACGCCGCGCACCAAGCTTGTCGCTATCACGCAAATGTCGAACATGCTCGGCACCATGGTGCCGGTGAAAGAGGTGGTGCGCATCGCCCATGCGCGCGGCATTCCGGTGCTGATCGACGGCGCGCAGGGCGCGGTGCATCTCGACATCGACGTGCAGGACCTCGATTGCGATTTCTACGCCTTCACCGGGCACAAGCTTTACGGCCCGACCGGCATCGGCGTGCTGTACGGCAAATACGCACATCTCGTCGCCATGCCGCCGTTCAACGGCGGCGGCGAGATGATCCGGGAAGTGTTTTTGGACAACGTCACCTACGGCGAGCCGCCGCATAAATTCGAGGCCGGCACGCCCTCGATCGTGCAGGCCATCGGGCTCGGCGCCGCGATCGACTATGTCGCTTCGGTCGGCAAGGCGCGCATCCGCAGCCACGAGGCCGGGCTTGTGCACTATGCTCATGACCGGCTGCGCGAGATCAATTCGCTGCGCATCATCGGCAATGCCAAAGACAAGGGGCCGATCGTGTCGTTCGAGATGAAAGGCGCGCATCCGCACGACGTCGCGACGATCATCGACCGCTCCGGTGTCGCCGTGCGCGCCGGCACCCATTGCGTCATGCCGCTGCTCAACCGGTTCGGCGTGACGGCGACCTGCCGCGCCTCGTTTGCCATGTACAATACGCGCGACGAAATCGACTGCCTTGCACAAGCGCTGCGCAAGGCGCAGGCTTTCTTCACCTAGAGGGTTTCGCACATGACTGACGACGTGAAACTCGACGAGACGAGCGCCGCCGCGACTGCCGAAAGGCCAGCCGCGGAAAAGCCGTCCGCCATTCCGGCCGAGGAAATGTCGCGCCTGACCGACGAGATCGTCGGCGCGCTCAAGACCGTCTACGACCCCGAGATTCCGGCCGATATCTACGAGCTCGGCCTGATCTACCGGGTCGATGTCGGCGACGACCGGCTGGTCAGTATCGACATGACGCTGACCACGCCGAACTGCCCGTCGGCGGCGGAATTGCCGGCCCAGGTGGAGAATGCGGTCGCCGGTGTTCCGGGCGTGCGCGAGGCCAAAGTGACGATCGTGTGGGATCCGCCGTGGGATCCGAGCCGCATGTCGGACGACGCCCGCGCCGTCCTCAATATGTGGTGAAGTGGTGCGCGGTTGCGGCTCAAGCCCGCGGGCCTTAGATGAAGTGATGCAAAGGCCGTTAGTGTTTTTGAGTTATTCTGGGTCGTAAATGCCGCATCGGCCTTGGTGAACAGATGCGGGCGAGGACGTGAAAAGGACGTGAAAATGGCGACTGCCAGGCCGAGACCTCAAGTGATGCGGCTGACCGAAGCTGCGGCGACGCGCATCAAGGCCGTCATGGCCAAGGCCGAGGGGTCGATCGCGGCGGTGCGCGTCGGCGTCAAGAACGGCGGCTGCGCCGGCATGGCCTACACCATGGAATATGCGGAAAAGATCAATCCGCTCGACGAGGTGATCGAGGACAAGGGCGTGCGCATCCTGATCGACCCAAAGGCGGTGCTGTTCCTGCTCGGCACCGAGATGGACTACAAGGTCGACAAGCTGTCGGCGCAGTTCGTCTTCAACAATCCGAACCAGACGTCGGCCTGCGGCTGCGGCGAGTCGGTGCAGATCGAGCCCGCGCGCGAAGCTCTTTAAAGTTGCCGGCATCCGGGCTTAAAAACGTAAGAGCGGCTACGCCACCCGCACGCGCGTCGTCGTCTCGGCGGCGGCGGCTTGCGGATCGGTCTCGCCGATCACGCGATTGCGGCCATTGCGCTTGGCCACGTAAAGGCACTTGTCGGCGCGCTCCATCAGGAGCGCAGCATTGTCGGTCGGCCGCAGCATGGCGACGCCGATCGAGATCGTCACCCGCCCAAGCCGTTCGCCGCTCGAGCGTATCATCAGCTCTTTGGTCATGACCGAGCGGCGGATATTTTCGGCGATCGCCATCGCCGCCGGCAACGGCGTGTCGGGCAGCGCGATGACAAATTCCTCGCCGCCATAGCGGGCGACGACGTCTTGGCCTTTGACATTCTGCTTCACCGACAGCGCCACCAGACGCAATACCTGGTCGCCGGTGAGGTGGCCGAACCGGTCGTTGAAGCTCTTGAAATCGTCGATGTCCGCCATCAACAAAGACAGCGGCACGTTCTTCGCCGCGGCTTGCGCTATGCCCTGGGCGAGAGCGGCATCGAAATATTTGCGGTTGGCGAGCGTGGTGAGCGGATCGGTGAGGCTTTCGGTGCGCACCGCCTCGAGATTGTGCTGCAGCTGCTCGATCTCCTGCCGCGAGGCTTCGAGCCGCGCTTCGAGCTTTTGTTGCTCGACTCCATGTCCTTGGCGCCTTGGACTAGATGCTCGACGACGGTGCGCATCGCCTCGCCGTCCTTGGCTTGCGCAAGCTCCTCGCTCGCGAGATTGAGGCTCTTCGAATAAGTCGTCGCCGAGCCCGCCGCGGCGTCGATCGTCGACATGACATGCTTGATCTCGTCGAGCACGCGCGTGCCGACTGTGTCGATGCGCTCACCGAAGCGGCTGTCGGAAAGATAGGTGTCGTAGATCTGTTCGAGATCGGTCTCGCTGAGCGTGCCGTTCTTCGCCAGCGTCTCGTTGATCAGTTGATTGAGCGGCTGGTTGTAGCCGGTTGCGTAGTTGTACCAGATCTCGAAATTCCGCGGCGATGCCGACTGGCCCAGTGCCTTGATTTGCCCAAGCGCGATTTCCGCGAAAGAGAGCGTTCTTTCGTGCTCGTCTTGGGGCACGTCCATCGATTGTCTCCAATCGCACTGGGAATTCCAAAACGGCACGCGGCAAATGGCCGCCGACGCCGATATAGCAGGAAACTAGGGGATAGCCGTGAGGACCGGTAAACGGATTTGGCGGCAACGTGCCGCCCAGCGAATCTAAGCTTTAACCGGGACCGGACGTAGCAGAAAGGCGGGAAGGTGAGAAGAGTTGGATTCGTCTGCGTGCGGACGCGCGACCTGCGGCGCGCGGCGCGGTCTTACGTCATCGCTGCGCGGCCTTGCATGATCGCTGCGCGGGCTCGCATGATCGCTGCGCGGCCTTGAATTATCGCTGCGCGGGCTTGCATTATCGCTGCGCGGGCTTGCCTCGTCGCTGCGCGGCGTTGCCTCGTCGCTGCGCGGCCTTGCCTCGTCGCTGCGCGCCGCCGCCGGACGATGCGATTGGTGGCGGTGGCCATGACTGTTATCGCGGCTACGATCACGGGATCGCCCGTGAGAGTTGTGCGCGGCAGAGTTGCGTGATGGGCGAGAAGCATGTTGCGGCTCTTCGCGGGACGGCGCCGGCTCGCCCGGCACCTTGTCCATGAACGGGATCGGTTGCCCGATCAGTTTTTCGATCGCCGCGACCGCCTTGGCATCGTTGCTGCCGGCGACGATGGTGATCGCGGCGCCGCTGCGCCCGGCGCGGCCGGTGCGGCCGATACGGTGGACGTAATCATCGGCATGAATGGGCACGTCGAAATTATAGACGTGGCTGACGTCCGGAATATCGAGGCCGCGCGCCGCAACGTCGGAGGCGACCAGGATCATGACTTCGTTCTTGCGAAATTGCTCGAGCGCCGCCGTGCGCGCCGACTGATCCATGTCGCCATGCAAAGCCTGCACCGAGAAGCCGTGGCGCAGCAGCGAGCGGAACAAGGTCGCGACGTCGCGCTTGCGATTGCAGAAGACGATGGCGTTCTTCATATTTTCCGCACCGCGGATCAGGCGGCGCAGCGTGTCGCGCTTGTCGTGCGGTTCGCGCCCGGACTTGGCGAGAAATTGCGTCGTGGTGGCGAGCGTCGTCGCAGGCTTTGAGACTTCGACGCGAACCGGATTGTGCAGGAATTGTTCGGTGATGCGGCGGATTTCCGCCGGCATCGTAGCGGTGAAGAATAGCGTCTGCCGCGTAAACGGAACGAGTTTGCAGATGCGCTCGATGTCGGGGATGAAGCCCATGTCGAGCATTCGGTCGGCCTCGTCGATGACCAAAAGCTCGACGCCGTTGAGCAGCAAACGGCCGCGCTCGAAATGGTCGAGGAGACGGCCGGGGGTGGCGATCAGCACATCGACGCCGCGCATGAGCTTGGCGTCCTGATCGTCGAACGACACGCCGCCGATGATTAGCGCGACGTTGAGCTTGTGCTTGGCGCCGTATCTGACAAAACTTTCTTCGACCTGCGCCGCGAGTTCGCGCGTCGGCTCGAGGATGAGGGTGCGCGGCATGCGGGCGCGGGCGCGGCCCTTTTCCAGCATGGTCAGCATCGGCAGAGTGAAGGCCGCCGTCTTGCCGGTGCCGGTCTGCGCGATGCCAAGCACGTCGCGCCGGGCGAGCACGTGCGGAATGGCCTGATCTTGGATGGGAGTGGGAACTTTGTAACCAGCGGCCGCAACAGCTGCTATAACTTTTTCGGACAAGCCGAGATGAGAAAACGACATAAACCCTCGATGAGGACCGCAACCCTCTAATGGGACTGCTGTCAGCTCGGTTTCTGATTCAAACGCGGCTTAAAGCAGGGGAAACGCGCTAGGCGGTCGAATCTGCCCTAACTTGCGTTGCGCGCAACATAGGATCGATTGGCCGAAAGTCAACCTGAAATGGCCTTTTGCAATGCACTAAGTTAAACGGATTCCATCGTTTTTTCGCAAAACCCTGTCCCGAACCGTCACAGGAATGACAAATGCCGGACACCGACAGCCTGCCGATCGTTCTCGTTCCCGGCCTGACCTGCACGCCCAGGCTCTATGCCGAGCAAATTCCCGTGCTGTGGTCGTTCGGACCGATGACGATTGCCGACCATCGGCGCGACGACAGCATGGCGGCGATCGCGCGGCGGATCCTGGCTGAGGCGCCGAAGCGCTTCGCGCTCGCCGGTCTATCGATGGGCGGCTATATCGCGTTCGAGATCATGCGCCAGGCGCCGCAGCGCGTCGCAAAGCTTGCTTTGCTCGACACCGGAGCGCGCGCCGACACGCCCGAACAGACCGAGCGACGTCACGTGCTGATGGCGAAAGCCAAGACCGGCGGTTACGCGGAGATTCTCGATCTCGCTTATCCGCTCTACGTGCATCGCAACCGCCATAACGACGCGGCGCTGAAAAACATCGTGCGCATGATGGTCGACGAGACCGGGGCCGAGGCCTATCTGCGCCAGCAACAGGCCATCCTCGGCCGGCCGGATTCGCGTCCCGGTCTGCCGGCGATCTCGTGCAAGACGCTGATGCTGGTCGGCGAGGGCGACGAAGCGACGCCGCCGGAGCTGGCGCGCGAGATCGCGGCCGGCATCGCGGGATCGCGCCTCGTGATCGTCCCCGACAGCGGGCACTTGTCGACGCTCGAAAAACCGGAGGCGGTCAACAAGGCGCTGGTCGATTGGATGCGCTGGTAAGCGGCCGGCCGGCGCCCGACGCGGCGCGACGTTAAGGGGGAAGCGCAAGCGATTTGGCTGTGCTAACGATTGCGGCGAGAAGCCTTGTCCGCGCCGCGGCGCGGAAGAGGACGTGGTTTGCATGTGGGCTGTGTGAGGGAGGGAGTACTGATGCGTTTTGGTAAATTTGCGCGCGCAGCGATTATGTCCGCGCTGGCTGTTTCGGCTGTGCTAGCGGTGTCGCTCGCGCCGGTCCGCGCCGATAGCGATTTTCCCAATCGGCCGATCCGCATGATCGTCGGCTTCGCCGCCGGTGGCGGCAACGACATTTTCGCCCGCTTGGTCGGGGCAAAACTCTCCGAAATCCTTGGGCAGCCGGTGGTGATCGAGAACCGGCCCGGCGCCGGCGGGCGGCTGTCCGGCGAATATGTCTCAAACCAGCCGGCCGACGGCTACACGCTCCTGATCGGCGCGAGCGGGGCGATGTCGATCGCAGCGGCGATCTATCCCGATCTCAAATATCACCCGACCAAGACGCTGACACCGCTCGCCATGATCGCAAGCTTTCCCCTGATCGCGGTCATCGGCGTCGACAATCCGTCGAACAACGTCAAAGAACTGGTCGCTTGGGCGAAGGCGCATCCCGAGAAGGCGAATTATCCGAGCACGTCGCCCGCTTTCACCATCGCGACCGAGCAGTTGAAGTTAAAGTCCGGCATGCCCGGCGTGATGATCCCCTATAAGAGCAGCAACGAGATGATCTTAAGCGTCATGGAGGGCCAGACCATGATCGCCGTTGCCGACGGTCCGCCGACGGTGCCGCAGGTCAAGGGCGGCAAGGTGAAGGCGCTTGCCGTCACCGGCTCCGAACGCACGCCGGAATTGCCCGACACGCCGAGCATGGCGGAAGAGGGTTTTCCGAGCGTCGACGTTCATCTGTGGAGCGGCGTATTTGCGCCTGCCGCGACGCCGCCCGATGTCGTCGCCAAGCTCGAGAAGGCGCTGAGCCAAGCGATCCGCGACCCCGCCGTGTCGGCGAAGCTTAAGGCGATGGCCGCCGATCCCGGCGGCGGCTCGCCCGACGATTTCCGGCGCATCGTCGATGCCGACATCTTGAAATATGTCGATATCATCAAGGCCGCGAACCTGCACTTCGAAGAATAGCGCCGCGCGTCTTTACTCGGCACCGGCGCCAGCGCAAAATTCCTTCCGCCGGTTTCGGAGGAACTCCATGAAGCTTCTCGCGGCCGCGATTGCCGCCACGCTGTTGGCGTCGGCAACGCCGGTCTTGGCCGCCGATATCGATCTTTCGACCTGGACCTGCCAGCAATTCGTCTCCGCGAACAAGGATGATATCGGCGTGATCCTGGCCTGGCTCGACGGCTATTACAAAGACGAGGACGACCCGCCGGTGATCGACACCACCAGGTTCGTCGACAACGCCAAGAAGCTCGGCGAATATTGCGCCGCGCATCCCGACATTGGGCTGATCACCGCGACGGATAAGCTGTTTCAGAAAGAATGATGATCTGGGCAACGACGATTGCGCAGATCAGACGTCCAGCGCCGCCTCGTCGGCGAACTCCGCGCGCTCTTGAATGAACTCGAAGCGCGATTCGGCCTTGGTGCCCATTAGCCGCTCGACGGACTTTTCCGTGTCCTTGCGGTCGTCGGGGAGCAGCATGACGCGAAGCAGCGTGCGCTTCTTCGGGTCCATAGTGGTTTCCTTGAGCTGCGCCGCCATCATCTCGCCGAGCCCTTTGAAGCGGCTCACTTCCACTTTGGCGTTGGCGTGGAATTCTTTTTTCAGAATCTCGTCGCGGTGCTTTTCGTTTCGGGCGTAAAAATTCTTGCCGCCGTGCGAGAGGCGGTAGAGCGGCGGCACCGCCAGATAGAGGTGGCCGTGATCGATCAGCTGCGGCATCTGCCGGTAGAAGAACGTGATGAGAAGCGAGGCGATATGGGCGCCGTCGACGTCAGCGTCGGTCATGATGATGACGCGGCCGTAGCGCAAATCCTCGTCACGATAATGCACGCCGGTGCCGCAGCCGAGCGCTTGCGCCAGATCCGCAAGCTGCTGGTTCCCCGCCAGCTTGTCCTTGCCGGCGGACGCCACGTTGAGGATTTTGCCGCGCAGCGGCAGGATCGCCTGCGTCGCGCGATCACGGGCCTGTTTCGCCGAGCCGCCGGCGCTGTCGCCCTCGACGACGAAAATCTCCGAACCCTCGGCGGCGCTGTTGGTGCAATCGGCAAGCTTGCCGGGCAGCCGCAGCTTTTTTACCGCGCTCTTGCGCGCAATGTCCTTTTCCTGGCGGCGGCGGAGGCGCTCCTCGGCGCGCTCGACCACGAAGTCGAACAGCTTGTTGGCTTGGAGCGGATTGCCGGCGAGCCAGTGATCGAACGGGTCCTTGATCGCCTGTTCGACGATCTTTTGCGCCTCCGCGGTGGCGAGCCGGTCCTTGGTCTGGCCTTGGAACTCGGGCTCGCGGATGAACACCGACAGCATGGCGCCGGCGCCGACCATCACGTCGTCGGAGGTGATCGCCGCGGCGCGCTTGCCCTGGCCGACGCGCTCGGCATGGTCCTTGAGGCCGCGGGTGAGTGCCGTGCGCAGGCCGGATTCATGCGTGCCGCCGTCGGGCGTCGGGATGGTGTTGCAATAGGAGTTGAGAAAACCGTCGGCATCGGCGGTCCAGGCCACGGCCCATTGCGCCGCGCCATGCGCGCCGGCCTTCTTCGCGGTGCCTGAGAAAATTTCGGGATGCACCAAGGTCGAACTGGCGAGCGTTTCTGAGAGATAGTCCTTGAGCCCATCGGCGAAATGAAATGTCGCCTGTTGCGGTACGTCCTCGACGCCGTGCAAGAGCTCCTTCGCGCAGGACCAGCGGATCTCGACGCCGCCGAACAGATAGGCCTTCGAGCGCGTCATTTTGAACACGCGTTCCGGCTTGAAATGCGCCTTCGGCCCAAAAATTTGCGGATCGGGGTGGAAACGCACTTTGGTGCCGCGGCGGTTCGGCGCCTTGCCGGCATCCTGCAGTTTGCCCTTCGGCTTGCCGCGCTCGAAGGCCATCCGATAGAGCTTTTGGCCGCGCGCGACTTCGACTTCCATGCGGTCAGACAAAGCATTGGCGACCGAGACGCCGACGCCGTGCAGGCCGCCTGAGGTCTCATAAACTTCGGAGTCGAATTTGCCGCCGGCATGCAGCGTGCACATGATCACTTCGAGGGCGGATTTCTTCGGAAATTTGGGATGCGGATCGACCGGGATGCCGCGGCCATTATCGGTGACGGTCAAAAAGCCGTCCGCTTCGAGCTCGACCTCGATCCAGTCGGCGTGGCCGGCGAGCGCTTCGTCCATGGCATTGTCGATGACTTCGGCGAACAGATGATGCAGCGCCTTCTCGTCGGTGCCGCCGATATACATGCCGGGGCGGCGGCGGACCGGCTCGAGCCCTTCGAGCACCTCAATATGGCGGGCCGTGTAACCCGCCTCGGCTGACGAGCCTCGCGACGGCGCCGCCGCGCTGCGTCGGGCGCTGGCGCCACGCTTGTTTTCGGCGAGACCGGCAAACAGGTCGCCGGTCTTTGCCGCCGGCTTCGATGCAGCCTTGGCGGACTTGGAAGGCTTGGACGATTTCGCAGTTTTTCCCACGGCTTGCCCTGAAGTCCTTATCCTTGAGTTTCATCCATGTGGCGCGCCGCAGACGGCGTGCAATAGCGGCCGAATCATTTCCGGCTGAACATTCGACTATGCCACCGAGACGGCAAAACCATGAGTGCCGAAGTGCGCGCCGAAATGAGCGCATTGACGGCCCAAAACAGGGGCCTTATATGCCCGCCATGAGCGCCCCGTTTGCCAGCATTGCTTCCGCCAAGCGCCGCCGCCGTCGTCGCACGGCACGGATGCGCGCTCGCGCGTAGATATATACGTGCCGCCGGGTTCCGCGGCCGTCATTCTAAGTTTTCTCCATCCTGATAGTCTTCCGCGGTTTCCGGCCTGACGCCTTATCTGAAAGAGCAAAGGTCCAATCATGTCTGCGAAAGCGAAAATCGGCGTCCTCGGCGCATCCGGCTATACCGGCGCCGAACTGGTGCGGCTCCTGTTGCGGCATCCCCATGCGGAAATCGTCCTCCTCACGGCGGACCGCCGCGCCGGCAAGCCGATGTCGGACGTGTTTCCGCAATTCGCGCCATTTCCGCTGCCGGTGCTGTCCTCGATCGAAGAGGCCGATTGGACATCGCTCGGGCTCGATCTCGCCTTCTGCGCGCTGCCGCATGGCACGACGCAAAAGGTGATCAAGGATTTGCTGGCGCGGGCTCCGGCGACCAAGGTGGTCGATCTCTCGGCCGATTTCCGGCTGGCCGATCCGGAAGCTTACGCGCGCTGGTACGGCCACGAGCATTTTGCGCCGGAGCTACAGAAGGAGGCCGTCTACGGTCTCACCGAAATCTATCGGTCGGAGGTCAAGGCGGCGCGGCTTGTCGCCAATCCGGGCTGTTACACGACCTGCGCCGAACTCGCGCTGATCCCGCTGCTCAAAGCGAAGGCGGTTGATCCGGACGAGATCGTGATCGACGCCAAGTCGGGCATGACCGGCGCGGGCCGCGCGGCGAAGGAGGAGATGCTGTTCTCGGAAGTGACTGAAGGCATTCACGCCTATGGCGTCGGCCGGCATCGCCACATGGCCGAGCTCGATCAGGAATTTTCCAAGGCCGCCGGCCGCGAGGTGGTCGTGACCTTCACGCCGCATCTGGTGCCGATGAATCGGGGCATTCTGTCAACGATCTATGTGCGCGACGTCAAAGCGTCGCCGCAAGACCTTCATGCGATACTTTTAAAGTCTTACGCGAACGAGCCCTTCGTCCATGTGCTGCCGTTCGGCCCCGTGCCGCAGACCCGGCACGTGCGCGGCTCGAATATGACGTTTATCGGCGTCGCCGCCGACCGCATCCCCGGCCGCGCCATTGTCGGCTCGGCGCTCGACAATCTGATCAAGGGCGCCTCGGGCCAGGCGGTGCAGAACATGAATGTGATGCTCGGCTATCCGGAAGCGACAGGCCTCGAACAGGTCGCGCTGTTTCCGTAAGCGACAACGCGCCTGAGATTAGCCGCGAACCTTCACGTAATTTCCCGGCGCGTCCTCGATCGGCTTCAACGCGCCGGAACCGGGCATGCGCGCGGGCACTTCGGTCGGGCTTTGCCGGGTGATCCATAACAGCCAATCCGGCCACCACGAGCCCGGATGCTCCTTGGCCTTGTCGAGCCAGCCATTGATGTCGGCATTGCGGGGTTTCGGCCCGGTCCAATATTGGTATTTCCGCTTGGCGGGCGGATTGATGACGCCGGCAATATGGCCGGAGCCCGATACGACGAAGCGCACATCGCCGCCGAACAATTTTGAGCCGACCATCACCGATTTCGCCGGCGCGATGTGATCTTCGCGCGTCGCCAGATTGTAGATCGGAATAGTCACCGCCTTGAGATCGATCAGCGTGTTGCCGAGCACCATCTTGCCCTTCGACAGCTTGTTGTCGAGGTAGCAATTCCGCAGGTAGAACGAATGATTGGCGGCCGGCAGCCGCGTGGCGTCGGAATTCCAGTACAACAGATCAAACGGGAACGGCGCCTTGCCCTTCATGTAATTGTTGATGACATAGGGCCAGATCAGATCGTTCGAGCGAAGCATGTTGAAGACGCCCGCCATCGCGCCGGCGTCGAGAAAGCCGCGCTCCGCCATTTTCTGCTCGATGGCGGCGACTTGGTCTTCGTCGACGAACACTTTGAGATCGCCGGCATGGGTGAAGTCCACCTGGGCGGCGAACAAGGTCGCCGATACGATCCGCTCGTCGCGCCACGCCGCCATGGCCGCCAGCGTCACCGCAAGCAGCGTGCCGCCGACGCAGTAGCCGATGGCATGGACCTTCTCCTCGCCGGTCGCCTCTTTGATAGCGTCGAGCGCGGCGAGCGGGCCTTGGCGGACATAATCCTCGAAGGTTTTTTGCGCGAGATGCGCGTCGGGATTGACCCAGGAGATGCAGAAAACGGTGATGCCCTGGTCGACGCACCATTTGATGAAGGACTTTTCCGGCGTCAGATCGAGCACGTAGAATTTGTTGATCCAGGGCGGCACGATCAGGAGCGGCCGCTTGAGCACCGTCTCCGTCGTCGGCGTGTATTGGATGAGCTGCATCATCTCGTTCTGGAAGATGACTTTGCCCGGCGTGACCGCGAGATTGCGGCCGACCTCGAACATCGAAGCGTCGGACTGGCGGATCTTGAGCTCGCCGCCGCCGGCCTCGATATCCTCGGCCAGCATGCGCATGCCGCGCACCAGATTTTCGGCGCCCGAGGCGAATGTCTCGCGCAGCAGCTCCGGATTGGTCAGGACGAAATTCGTCGGCGCCATCGCATTGGTGATCTGGCGGACGTAAAACTCCGCCTTTTGCCGGGTGTGCGGATCGAGATTGGCCGCGTCGGCGACAAGCTTGTCGGCCCATTGCGAGGTGAGAAGATAAAGCTGCTTGAGGAAATCGAAGAACTGGTTCGACGTCCATTCCGGATCGTTGAAACGCTTGTCGCCGGCTAAGGGCGCGACGATGTCGGGAACAGCCTCGCCGGTCAGCCGTTTCGCGGCGACCGCCCACAGCTCGAGATAGGCATTGCCGAGCCGGTTCTGCAATTCGACGGCGCGTTGCGGGTCGGCCAGCCAATATTGCGCGACGTGGCCGAGCGTCTTGACGATTTCGCCGAGCTCCTCGGTAACCTCGTCGGTGATGCGGCCTTGTTCACGCGGCCGAAGATAGGCCGCAAGCGCGCGGCCGCCTTCTTCGACTAAGCGCGCCAGATTGCGCGAAAACCGCTCGATATCGACGGCTCCGATTTTGGCGCCGGTCGCGAGACTGTCGGTGGCGTCGGCATCGGCCGCAGCCTGCTTCGCCTGTTGCTCTTGCGCAGGCTCCGGTTGCAGAGGTTCAAGCCTCGTAGGTTCTTGCGTTAGTGGTTGCGCCACCAGTTGTTGCACCGGTGCCGTCACGGTGCCTTGTACGAGGTCCGACACCGTGTCTTGCGCCATGGGTGTTTCCGGTTCTGGCGATGAAGCTCGCACGCCGTTCCTCACTGGCGGGAGGGTTCGTTCCCTCCGGCAAAATTGGGCTTATCAACTCCCGCACATATTAGACAACGCTTATTGCAGCATTCGTGTCGCATCCCCCCGGCGTGCTTGTTCGTTCGCCGCTTTTGGCATCGATGCGTGGCGCGGTCCTTGTTTCGACATATTACCATTTTAACTTGACGGCTTGTGTGATGTCTGAGTTGATTGTCCTAAATTATTGAAGACTTGAGCTTTTTGAAACTTTAAGGGGTGGCGAGGCGATCCGACGACCGAGGTCGAAACCAAAACGGCCGAGACGGGACGCCTTCTGAGGGGATATCGGAGACTGAGCGTGCAGCTGTGGCGACGTATCAGGACGCGCATGCGCGCGGGCTTTGTGCCTGCGCGATTGGCGTCTTTGTGCGCGGCGACGTCTTTGTACGCGGCATGTGTGGCGCTTGCCGCTGCTGTTTGCGTGCTGGTCGCTGCCTGCTCGCCCGGGGCCGAATATCCGTCGCTGTTCCCTGCCGTCCATGATCTGCCGCCGCCGCGGACCGAAGCGCCGATGGACCCGCTTCAAGTGCAGAAGGCGACCGAAGATCTCATTACGGCGCGCGATCATTTGAACGCCGGCGCGCCGCCAGGCGCGGGCCAGGCCAAAGCCGCAACCAATCCGGCGGCGGGCGCATCGGGCAATTCCACGGCGGCAGAGTCGGCCGTGAAGAGAAGGGCCGCGGCCCGCAAGGTGAACGCGCAGCAGGCTGGTGCCGCACCCCCGGCTACCACCGCCAGCGCTCAAACCGCTGGTGCTGAACCCAAGCCGTGATATTCTGCCCTTAAACCTCTGAATCGGGCCCAGAATTGGCCCTCAATCGAACAGACGATCCGCGGGGACCCCCATGGAGGAATTTTATCGTATTCGCCGGCTGCCGCCCTATGTGTTCGAGACGGTCAACCGCGCCAAGGCGGTCGCTCGCAACGGCGGCGCCGACATCATCGATCTCGGCATGGGCAATCCGGACCTGCCGGCGCCGGCGCATGTCGTCGAGAAGCTCAAAGAGGTCGTCGGCAAGTCGCGCACCGACCGCTATTCGGCGTCGAAAGGAATTCCGGGACTGCGCAAGGCGCAGGCCGCCTATTACGCGCGCCGCTTTGGCGTAAAGCTCAATCCCGAGACGCAGGTCGTCACCACGCTCGGCTCGAAAGAGGGCTTTGCCAATGTCGCCCAGGCGATCACCGCGCCGGGCGATATCATCGTGGTGCCCAATCCGACCTACCCGATCCATGTGTTCGGCTTCCTGATGGCCGGCGGCGCGATCCGCTCGGTGCCGGTCGAAGCCAATGACGCATTTTTCGGTGCGCTCGAACGCGCGGTTTCCCATTCGATCCCAAAGCCCATCGCGGTGGTGGTGTGCTACCCGTCCAATCCGACGGCTTGCGTCGCCAGTCTCGATTTCTATCGTGAGCTCATCGCCTTTGCGAAGAAGCACTCGCTTTTGGTGTTGTCGGATCTCGCTTACGCCGAGGTCTATTTCGACGAGCCGCCGCCGTCGGTGCTGCAGGTTCCGGGCGCGATGGATGTCGCGGTCGAATTCACCTCGATGTCGAAGACCTATTCGATGCCCGGCTGGCGCATCGGCTTTGCCGTCGGCAATGAGCGCGTCATCGCCGCGCTGAGCCGGGTCAAATCCTATCTGGATTATGGCGCGTTCACGCCGGTCCAGGTGGCGGCGACCGCGGCGCTGAACGGCCCCGACGATTGCATCCATGAAATGCGCGCGATCTATCGGAAGCGTCGCGAGGCGCTGGTCGATTCCTTCGGCCGGGCCGGATGGCACGTGCCGCCGCCCAAGGCCTCGATGTTCGCCTGGGCGCCGATCCCCGACCCGTTCCGCACGCTCTCGACCATCGAATTCTCCACGCTGCTGGTCGAGAAGGCCTCCGTCGCGGTATCGCCGGGCGAGGGCTTTGGCGAGCACGGCGAAGGCCATGTGCGCATCGCCCTTGTGGAGAACGAGCAGCGCATCCGCCAGGCGGCGCGCAATATCCGGCGCTTTCTTGAAACAGGGCCGGAAATGCTGCACAACGTCGTTCCCCTCGCGACGCGGCGTTAAGTCGGGCGTCGTTTCTCCCATTCGGGCGACGCGTTATGGCGCAACCGCTGAAAGTCGGTCTTGCCGGGCTTGGTACCGTCGGCAGCGCCGTCGTGCATCTCCTGGAAGAGGGCCGCGACAAGCTGTTGGCGCGGTGCGGCCGGCCGATCGAGATCTTCGCGCTCAATGCGCGCTCGCGCAGCAAGAAGCGCGATTTCGATCTGAAAAAGTTTCGCTGGGTCGGCGATCCCGTGGCCTTGGCGCGCGATCCGTCGATCGATGTGTTTGTTGAAGTCATGGGCGGCGCGGGCGATCCTGCGAAAAGCGCGGTCGAGGCCGCGCTCGCCGCCGGCAAGGCCGTGGTGACGGCCAACAAGGCTTTGCTCGCCGCGCAGGGTCAAAGGCTCGCCGCGCTGGCCGAACGCAAAGGCGTGGCGCTGAATTTCGAAGCCTCCGTCGCCGGCGGCATTCCGATCGTGAAGACGTTGCGCGAGGGCCTCAACGGCGCGTCGTTCTCGCGCATTTACGGCATCCTCAACGGCACCTGCAATTACATCTTGTCGCGGATGGAACAGGACCGGCTTCCGTTCAATGAGATCCTTCGCGATGCCCAGCGTCTCGGCTATGCCGAAGCGGATCCGACTTTCGACGTCGAGGGCCACGACACCGCGCAAAAACTTGCGATCCTGGCCAGTCTGGCATTCGGCACCAAGCTTGATCCCAAGGCGGTCTATGTCGAAGGCATTTCGTCCATCACGCTGGCCGATCTCGATGCCGCGAGCGAGCTTGGCTATCGGGTGAAACTGCTCGGCGTCGCGGTGAAGACCGAAGAGGGCATCGAACAGCGCGTGCATCCGACCATGGTGCCGAAAGACTCCGCCATCGCCCAGGTGATGGGCGTCACCAACGCGGTCACGGTGGATGCCATCGGCATCGCGCCGATCACGCTGGTCGGCCCTGGCGCGGGCGGCGTGGCGACGGCTTCTGCCATTGTTGCCGATCTTGCCGATATCGCGCGCGGGGTGCGCAGCGCACCATTCGGCCTCCCGGTTTCGCGCATGACGCCGATCCGCAAGGCGCCGATGCAGCACCACGAAGGCGGCTATTACATCCGGCTTCTGGCGCGCGACCGGCCCGGCACCGCAGCGACCATCGCGCATCGCCTCGCGCAACAGAAAATATCGCTGGAATCTATTGTGCAGCGCCACCCGGTCGGCTCGGCCGGTGCGGCGGCGCCGGGACGGTCCGGCGAGGCGGTGCCCGTCATCATGACGACCTATGCCACCAGCGAAGATGCCGTCCACAAGGCGCTCGCCGCGGTGCGCCGCGACCGCGTGGTTTACGGCAAGCCGCAAGTCATCCGTATCGAGAAGAACTAAATCGTCAATTTCATTCGCCGCGCTCAGGCGTCTATGGAGATTGTTCTCATGTCCACAAAGCCCGCCCGCTCGCATCCCGGCATCGAACGCATCATGACGATCGAGATCGCGCGCGTGACCGAATTGGCGGCGGTGGCCGCGGCGCGGCTGCGCGGGCGCGGGCTCGAAAAGAAGTCAGACGGCGCGGCCGTCGACGCCATGCGCCGCGAATTGGGCGGGCTGTCGATCGACGGCACCGTGGTGATCGGCGAGGGTGAAATGGACGAAGCGCCGATGCTGTACATCGGCGAAAAGGTAGGCAACAAATCGGGCCCCAAAATCGATATCGCCGTCGATCCGCTGGAAGGCACGACGCTGTGCGCCAAGAACATGCCCGGCGCGATCGCGACGTTGGCGGTCGCTGCCGGCGGCACCATGTTGCACGCGCCGGATATCTACATGGACAAGATCGGCATCGGGCCCGGCTATCCGAAAAACGTCGTCGATCTCGACGCGCCGGCGGACGAGAACATCCTCAATCTCGCCAGGGCCAAGGGCGTGAAGCCCGAGGAAATCACCGCCATGATTCTCGACCGTCCGCGCCATGCCGATATCATCGCGGCGGTGCGCAAAATCGGCGCCGCGGTGAGCCTGATCAGCGACGGCGACGTCGCCGGCGTCATCCACACCGCCGATCCGGACAAGACCGGCATCGACATCTATCTCGGTATCGGCGGCGCGCCGGAAGGCGTGCTGTCGGCCGCGGCGCTCAAATGCATCGGCGGGCAGATGCAGACCCGGCTCATTGTCGACACCGATGAGAAGCGCGAGCGCGTCGCCAAAATGGGCATCAAAGACCCGCGCAAGAAATACGAGATCGAGGACATGGTGAGCGGTGACTGTCTGTTTGCCGCGACCGGCGTTACCGACGGCCGCATGCTCGCCGGCGTGAAGTTCGGCAGGGGCGTGATCGAAACCGAGACCGTGGTCATGCGCTCGGCAACCGGCACGGTGCGCTGGATCCGGGCCGAGCATCGCAAGCTTGATAAGTTTTCTTGAGTTCATATTTCAGCGGCGAACCGGCGCGCAACGACGGCGTTGCGGCGTAATTCGCTCTACAATCCCGCAATGGCTGAGTCTCGCCTTTTCCTCGGCGTCGAGAATTCGGCGACCGGACGCGCATGGCGTGACCGGCTCGACGAACGCGGCACCGTGCGCGCGCTCGCCATCGCCCAGCGCCACGATCTTCCCGAACTGCTGGCGCGCATCATCGCCGGCCGCAATATCGAGGTGGATGCGGTCGAAGCGTTTCTCGATCCGACGATCAAACAGGCGATGCCCGATCCATATGTGCTGACCGCGATGCAAGAGGCCGCGGCGCGCATCGCCGATGCCGTGGAGTGTCAGGAGAGCATTGCCATATTCGGCGATTATGACGTCGATGGCGCGACATCGTCCGCGCTCTTGGCGCGCTTTCTCCGCCAAAGCGGCATCGATCCGATCATCCACATTCCCGACCGGCTGTTCGAAGGCTATGGCCCGAATGTCGAGGCCGTGCGCGCGCTTGCTGGGCGCGGCGCGACGCTCCTGGTCTGCGTCGATTGCGGCACCACTAGCATCGAGCCGCTGGAAGAAGCCAAGAAGCTCGGCGTCGATGTCGTCATCGTCGATCACCATCAGGCCGACGAGGCCTTGCCGCCGGCCGTCGCCATCGTCAATCCGAACCGGCGCGACGACCTTTCCGGTCTCGGCCATCTCGCCGCCGTCGGGCTCACATTCATGACGGTGGTTGCCGTCAACCGCGTGCTGCGCGAGCGGGGCTTTTGGCGCGCGGACCGGCCGGAGCCCGATCTGCTGGCGCTCCTCGACGACGTCGCGCTCGGCACCGTGGCCGACGTGGTGCCGCTCATCGGCCTCAACCGCGCCTTCGTCGCCAAAGGTTTGATCGCGCTGCGTCGCCGCGAGCGGCCGGGGCATGTCAGCCTCATGGATGTGGCGCGGCTGTCGGCGCCGCCGGAAGCGTGGCATCTCGGCTTTCTGCTCGGGCCGCGCATCAATGCCGGCGGCCGCATCGGCCGCGCCGATCTCGGCGTCAAACTCTTGCTCGAGGACGATCCGATCGAAGCGGCGAGAATCGCCGCCGAGCTCGACCGGCTCAATCGCGAGCGCCAGGCCATCGAGCAGGACACGCTGGCGCAAGCCGAAGCCGAGGCCATCGCAGCACTCGGCATCGAGGAGAAGGGCGCGGTCGTGGTCACTGCGGCGGAAGGCTGGCATCCCGGCGTCGTGGGTCTGGTCGCGGCGCGCTTGCGGGAAAAATTCAACCGGCCGGCCTTTGCCATTGCGCTCGAGCCCGGCGGCATCGGCACAGGCTCTGGCCGGTCCATGCCCGGCGTCGATATCGGCCGTGCGGTGCGGCGCGCGGTGAGCGAAGGAATTTTGCTCAAAGGCGGCGGCCATGCCATGGCGGCTGGCGTGACTTTGCGCAAAGGCGCGCTTGCGGAATGGCGGGCCTATCTCGAAGCAGCGCTCGCCGCCGATGTCGAAATCGCGCGGCGCGCCAGCGGGCTTCTCATCGACGGCGCCGTCACCGCTGCGGCGGCCGATGCCGATCTCGTCACCATGATCGGCCGCGCCGGACCGTTCGGCTCAGGCAATCCCGAGCCCGTGATCGCATTACCGGCGCATACCGTGACTTATGCCGAGGAGGTCGGTCAGGCACATGTGCGCGCGCGGCTGAAATCGGCCGACGGCACCAGCGTCAACGCCATCGCCTTCCGCGCCTCGGGCGGCAAGCTCGGCGCGGCGCTCCGCAACAGCCGCGGCCGGCAGGTTCATGCCGCGGGATCGTTCGCGCTCGACCGCTGGCAGGGCGAGGAGAGCGTGCAGTTCAAGATCACAGACATTGCGCCAGCTGAGCCCTTTGCGGGACGCTAGCGGAGAGATGCATTTCAGTGCCGCTGTGCCCGGCATCTTGGCATGGGCCCTCCCGAGCGGCTATCTGGGAGCGCAAAATGTGTCTCCTAATGCAATTTAGGGAAGCGAAATGGCCAAGCTCAATCTCTCCGTCGCCGTCGGCGATTACGACCGCACCCGCGCACTGATCGACGGCAGTGTCCAGATCGACGGCGTCGATCCGGTCTATATGACGCTCGTGCCGGAGGAGATTTTCTTCCGTGCCTTTCGCGCCGCCGAATTCGACATCTGCGAATTGTCGCTGTCGAGCTATACGGTGAAGACCGCGCAGGGCAATTGCCCCTATATCGCGGTGCCGGCTTTCGTCTCGCGCGCCTTTCGCCACACCTCGGTCTACGTCCGCACCGACCGCATCAAGACGCCGGCCGATCTCAAGGGCCGCAAAGTCGGCGTGCCGGAATATCAGCTCACGGCCAATGTGTGGGCGCGCGCGTTTCTCGAGGACGATTACGGCGTCAAGCGCTCCGACATTCACTGGATCCGCGGCGGCATCGAGGAGGCGGGCCGGCCGGAAAAGATCACGGTCAATCTGCCGCCGGGCGTGAAGCTCGACAATGCGCCCGAGGGCAAGACGATTTCAAAGCTGCTCGAAGACGGCGAGATCGACGGCTTTATCGCGCCGCGGCCGCCGAGCTTGGTCGAGAAGGGCCATCCGTATATCGGCTGGCTGTTTCCCGATCCGGTCGCGGTCGCGAAGGATTATTTCAAGCGCACCGGCTTTTTTCCGATCATGCATGTGCTCGGCATCCGCCGCGAATTAGCCGAGAAACATCCGTGGCTGCCCGGCGCGGTGTACAAGGCATTCGAAGCCGCCAAGGAAGCGGGCTTGAAGAAGCTGTCGGATACGTCCGCCACCAAAGTGACGCTGCCCTTCGTCGAGGAGCGATTGAAGGAAGCGCGCGATCTGATGGGCCACGACTTCTGGTCCTACGGCGTCGGGCCGAACCGCAAAGTGTTGGATTATTTCCTCGGCCAGCATCACGCCGAGGGCCTGTCATCGCGCCGCGTCGCGGTCGACGAATTGTTTCACCCGGCGACCTACGAGACGTTCAAGCTGTAGCAGTGAACGGCGCTAAATTCGATCCGGAAAGCGGATGATGAAGTTGTCGTGGTTCGGCATCTTCACCTTCGCCAAGGTCTGCGCGTTCATCACCGCGTCCTGGGGGATGAGATTATTGGCCGCGAACAGATAGGCGCAGAGCGCATAGACTTCGTCGTCGCTGAGCGTATGCGGCGTCGGCCACGGCATGGCGCGGCGGATATAGTCGAATAAAGTTGTCGGCCAGGCCCAGAAATTGGCAATGGTTTTGAGCGATGCGATGCCGTCGGCGGTGAGGGGAGGGTTTCCGACCAATACATTGCTCGGCCCACCCTTGCCGTTGTCGCCATGGCAAAGGTTGCAGCCCTTGTCGACATAGAGCTTGGCGCCCTGCGCCGCGGTGCCGCTCCCCGGCGGCAGGTTGGTGCCGTCGGGCAGAACAGAGATATCCCACGGTTTGATGTCGGCATCCGAGATCGGCTTGCCCAACCCCGGTTTGTCGCCGGCGAGTGCCGCGGGTGCCATCGCAATTGCTGTGTATGCGACGAACGCGAGGATCTTAAGCGTAGACATGTTTGATCTCCCCGCTGCCGTCGACCGCCCATGATGTGAGGCTGTTGTAATGCTGGTTGGGAAAGCCGAGCACATTGGGCACTTTCTTCGCTTCACCGCGCACCGCGATGAAGTCGGCGCGCAACGGTTGCGCCGCACCCGTCTCATCCCAAGCTCGGCTGGTCAGAGTCACCGGCTGGCCGTCCCACCGCCACGGCATGCGAAAGCGAGTGAACGCCTTCGGACTGACTGGGCCGTCGATTGCGGCGTCACCCCAGCTTTTGCCGCCGTCGGCGGAGACCAAAACTTTCTCGATGCGCCCCATGCCGGAATAAGCGATGCCGGAAATCTCGTAGAATCCCGGACCTTTGAGGCTGTAGCCGAACGAGGGCCGCGTCACGAAGGACTTCACCTCGTTGACGAAATAAAATTTGTAAGCCTTGCCGTCGGGCAATAGCGGCGAGTAGTTGCGCAACTCGTAATAGGTCATGGCCGGCTGATCGACCACTTTGAGCCGGCGCAGGAATTTCACGTTCATATTGCCTTCGTAACCGGGCAACAGCAGCCGCATCGGGTAGCCATTGCCGGGCATCAGCCGCTCGCCGTTCTGATAGAGCGCGACAATGGCGTCGTCAGTGGCCTTCTTCATCGGCACACTGCGCGACACCGCGAGCGAATCCGCGCCTTCGGCGATGAGCCACTTCGCCGCCGGATCGGCGCCGGCCTCATCGAGCAGGATCGAGAGCGGCACGCCGGTCCATTCGGCGCACGAGGTGAGCCCATGCAGCGCTTGCACGGTGGCCTGGATCGGTTCCGGGGAGAACATCGGTGCGCTGTTGCCGCCGCATTCAACGAAATATTTGCGCGTCACCATCGGGTAGCGCAGCAGCGCGTCGACGGTGAATTCCAGCGGCTGTTTCACCAGACCGTGGATGACGAACATGTGCTTGTCCGGATCGATATCGGGAATGCCCGAATGCAGAATGGTGAAATGCACCGGGTTCGGCGTAATTGTGCCTTCGAGCATCTGCAACGGCGCACGGGCATGCTGCGTGCGCGCCTCGCCTTTCTGGTTGCTGAGCGTGCGCACGAGTTTGGCTTCGAAACGCGACGGCTTTTGCAGCGCGGGCGTCACGTCGCCCGGCACGAGGCTCCAGTCCGGCTCATCGAGCGGCTCGGCTGCGGCCGATGTCAGCGCCGGACCCGCCGTCAGCGCGCCGGCAAAAGCCATGCCGCCGCCGAGAAGTGCACGGCGGTGAAGAAGGCCGTTGCCGGCCACCTGTTCGAGTGTGGACGCGCCAAATCCGCGCTGCTTTCTGCGCATGACGTTCCTCCCATGTTGCCTTCCATGTCGCAGCGCGCAGTTGTGCTGGCGCTGCTTAGAACTCGTAGCCGGTTGCTTAGTCCGTTACTTGGCCGGCTTGAGCCGAATGTGAATATTCTTCTCCTGCGTATAGGCGATCAGTTCCTCAAAGCATTCCTCCCGCCCGATGCCGGACTGCTTGAAGCCGCCGAACGGCGCGCCGAGGAAATGCTTTGAGACTTCGTTGACCCAGACGAAGCCCGATTGCACCGCAACTGCGGTGCGGTGGGCGGTCGAGAGGTCATTGGTCCAGATCGAGGCGGTGAGGCCGTATTCGACGGCGTTCACCTCGGCGAGCATTTTGGCTTCGTCGCTCCATTTGAAGATCGCGAGCACCGGGCCAAAGATCTCCTCGCGCGCGATGCGCATCGTCGGCTGCACGTCGGCAAAGACGGTCGGCTCGATGAAGAAGCCTTTGGCGAGGGCCGGGTCGGACGGCGGGCCGCCGCCGGTGAGCAGGCGGGCGCCTTCCTGTTTGGCGCTGTCGATGAAGCCGAGGATGCGCTCGTGCTGCACCTTGGAGATGATCGAACCCATCGTGGTGGCCGGATCAGTGGCGATGCCGGGCTTGTAGTGGGCGATCTTGGCCTTCACCTTGGCAAGGACCGCGTCATAGATCTTCTCGTGAATAAAGGCGCGGCTGGTCGAACCGCAGGATTGCCCGCACCAGGTAAAATTCATGCCGCCGATGACGCCGTCTGAGACCTCCTCGGCGTCGGCGTCGGGGAAGGCGATCAGCGCATTCTTGCCGCCGAGTTCGAGCATCACGGCTTTGAGCGTTTCGGCCGCCGCCTTCATTACTGCGCGGCCGGTCGGCACCGAGCCGATCAGCGCGATCATGGCGACGTCGGGATGCGAGGCGAGCGAGGAGCCGGCTTCACGGCCGCCGGGCACCAGATTGAACACGCCGGGCGGCAGGATGTCGCCGATGAGCTCGGCGAGGCGGAGCGAGGACAGCGGCGCCTGTTCCGGCGGCTTCATCACCACCGTATTGCCGGCGGCGAGCGGGGCCGCGGCCTTGCCGGCGCAGAACATGAACGGGTGATTGAACGGAATGATGCGGCCGACGACGCCGCGCGGCTCGCGCACGGAGAAGTTCACCACGCCCGGTCCCATCGGGATCGAGGCGCCTTTCATCTCGGTGACGAGGCCGGCATAGAACTCGATCTGCGCCGCGGCGATAGTGGCGTCTTTGACCATCTCGGCGACCGGATTGCCGCAATCGGCGGCGTCGATCAGCGCCAATTCGTCGGCGTGGTCGCGCAGCACGTTGGCAATGCGCTTGAGGAGCCGCGCCCGTTCCAGCGGCGGCGTATCGCGCCAGGCCGGGAAGGCCACCTTGGCCGAGGCGACCGCGGCGTCGATATCGGCTGCGCCGCAATCGGCGACCGGGCCGAGCGATTCACCGGTGCCGGGATTGATCGTGTCCGCGGCGCGGCCGGATTTGGCCTTGTGCCACTTGCCGCCGTAAAAGGCGTCGCGGTGTTGCGGCAGATTGAGCGGCTGAGCCTTCAGCGATTTGGGGGGAACTGCAGTGTTCATGGTTTTTCTCCCTGCATGAAATCTTGCGGTGATTGCTATTTCTGTCTGATCTCGTCGAGACGGGCGAACCGCGCCACCAGCGCATTGACGCCGATCGCCAGCACGAACAGCACGACAAGGATGGCGTAGAGCAGCGGCATATTGAAATTGTTGTAGGCCTGAATGACCAGGAAGCCGAGGCCTTGATTGGAGAGCTTGGTTTCCGCAAGCAGCGTGCCGATCAGCGCGACGCCAAGCCCGAGCCGCAAGCCGTTGATGATCGGATGGCGTATCGCCGGAAGATAAATCTTGGTTGCCATCTGCCACGGATTGGCGCGGAAGCTTAAGCCGACCCGGATCAGGACCGGATCGATCTGGCGCATGCCGGCGGCAACACTGAGCGCAATCGGGAAGAAGCATGACACGGCGCCCATCGCGATCTTCGAGCCGCCGCCGACACCGAACCACATGATCATCACCGGAAAGAATACGATCTTCGGCGTCGGGCCGAGATAATAGAGATAGGGCTCGAAAGCCCGGGCGATGAAGCGGTTGGCGCCGATGACCAGCCCGGCGACGACGCCGCAGATGCCGCCGATCGCAAGCCCGATCGCGATCTCTCTCGCGGTGATCGCGAGATTCCAATAAAAATCACCGGTCGAAAGCAGCTTGGCGAGCGCAGCACCGATCGCCGCCAGCGACGGCACGACGCCGCGATAGAACAGACCCAAATCCGCCATCAATTCCCAAGCGACCAGCACGAACAGAACGATCGCTAGGCGCAACAGCGTCACCCCGCTGAACCACGGTTTCTCAGCCGGCGCGCGCCTTACGATCTCAGCCATCGCTCGGCTCTTTCGGTGACGATGAAGAACACGATGCTGACCAGCATGACAAACGAGATTGCCGCATAGGTGCCCGGCAGATCGTAGCGCTCGGCGAGCTCGTTGATGAGCTGGCCGAGCCCGCCGAAATTGATCAGGAACTCGACGGCGACGACATTGATCAGCGCGAAGATCATGCCAAGGCGGATGCCGACAAAAATGGTCGGCAGTGCCGACGGAAACAGGATTTTCCAAAACTGCTGTGCCGGCGTGAGCTTGAAGCTTCTGCCGACATTGATCAGGACGCGGCGTGTCGCGGCCAGGCCCTCGACGGTCTTGAGGATCACCGGCGGCAGGCCGGCGAGGAACGCCAGCATGATGATGGTCGTCGTGCTCCTCCCGAACAGAACGAGAAAGAGCGGATAGGCCAGCACCAGAGGCGCCGAGGCGAAGGCCGCGACCCAGGTTTCGCAGGCCAGCCGGAAGAGCCGCACCCGATGCATCAGCGCGCCGAGCGTGACGCCGAAAACGGTGAGCAGAAGGCTCGCGGCAAGGCATTCCCATGCCGTCTGCACGACGCGGTGCGGAATGTCTTCGTCGGCGATGACGCGGGTAAAGCTGGCGATGACGTCGGAGGGGAGCGGTATGATAAAGCGGTTGATGGCGCCTAAGCGGACGAGAAGCTCGACGGCCACGAGGACCAACACGCCGGAACCTATTCCGACAAAAGGCGGCAGCCAGCGCGGCGCGATGAGCCGGGCCGTATTCATGATCGCTGGTCTTGTGGATGCTGGGCGTTGAGCTTGCGCGCCTCGTCGTCGACCATGCCGCGGCTTGCTTCCTCGCGCAGATCGCTCCAGATCTGCGCGACGTAGCGGCCGAAGGCCTCGCTCGACACGATCTCGGAAGAGCGCGGGCGCGGCAGCTTGATATCGACGATGCGTTTCACCCGGCCGGGGCGATAGGTCATCACCAGAATGCGGTCGGCAAGCTGCACCGCTTCGGTGATGTTGTGGGTAATGAGCAGTGTCGTCTGCTTGAGCTGCTGCTGGATTTGCAAAACCTTGTCGCCGAGCAGGAGCCGCGTCTGTTCGTCGAGTGCGGCGAACGGCTCATCCATCAGCAGGATCTTCGGCTCGGAGGCGAGCGTGCGCGCCATCGAGACGCGCTGGCGCATGCCGCCGGACAGTTCCGACGGGTAGCGCTTCTCAAAACCGTCGAGACCGACCATGGAGATGAAGTGCCGCGCGCGCTCGATCCGTTCGGCTTTGGCCACGCCGGCGATTTCGAGCGGGAAGGCGACATTGTCGGTGACGTTGCGCCAGGGGAAGGTCAATTCCTCCTGGAACACCATGCCGATGGAAGCATGCGGCCCAACGATCGTATTGCCGCCGACCGTAACCTTGCCCAGATAGCCGCTCAGCAAACCGCCGAGTATGCTGAACAAAGTCGACTTGCCGCAGCCCGACGGCCCGATCACGGCCAAGAATTCGCTCGGCCTGACGTCGAACGACACGTGGTCGAGCGCGGTGATGTCGCCGTCGCCCGTGGTGAAACGCATGACGAGGTCGTTGACGACGAGGATCGCGGGTTCGGTTTCCGAAACCGGAACGACGCGATCGCTCGTCGCAGCCACAGACATCGCGTTTCTTTAATTGCCGGCGCGGGTCATCGCGGCGGTCATGACGGCAGTATAGCCCGGCTCGACGCGCACATCGACGACGGCGACGCCGCCGGCTTCGACTTCGGCAATGGCCTTTTGCAGCACGCCGGGAAGATCGCCCGCTTTGGTAACGGGACCGAAGCCCACGGCGCCCTGGGCGCGGCCCATGGCGGCGATATCGACGTCGGGATCCGACATGCGCTGGCCGATCCATTTGTTCTCGACCGGCCGATTGCGCGCCCGCGCCATCCGCTCCTGATGCAGTTCGTCGTTATAGAACGAGCGGTTGTTGGCGATGACGAAGAGCAGCGGGATCTTGTAATGCACGGCGGTCCACACCGCGGTGACGCCCATGAGGAAATCGCCGTCGCCGCAAATCGCGATCGGCAGCCGTCCCGATCCTTTCAGCGCCAGCGCAGCGCCGACGGAAATGCCCGGGCCGCCGCCGACGCCGCCGCCGCCGTCCGAGCCGACAAAGTCGAGCGGATGGCGGAACGGCATCCAGCTGTCGTCCCATGACAGCGGCAGATGCGTGTAGGTCACCGGCCGGTCGCCGAGGACCCTGCGCAGGGAGCGCGCAATATTCTCGTTGGTGAAGCCCGCCGGCTCCTTGTCGGAGATTTTGCGCGGGCTCGGCACCGCGTGCGGCTTGGTGCTGGTGCCGATTTCCTTGACCAGTTCCGGCACGACCAGATCGGGATCGGCGGAGAGGAGAAGGTCGACCGGCGGCAATCCCTGGTGATCCATGCTCCAGCCGTTGTGGATACGGTGGTCGAGCGAAATCTGAATCACTTTGGCGCTCGGCGACGGTCCGAACCAACGCAAGGCGCCGGCGAGATCAACCCAGTCGAGGCTGAGAACGACATCGACGTCTTTGAGCCCGTCGACGCTTTCCGGCGACACCGCGCGCGGCGAGCCGAAATAGAGCGGATGGTCGGTCGGAAAGCTCGCGCCGATTTTGAGATCGCTCAGCACGCGCGCATTGAGCGCTTCGGCGAGCGCGACGCGCGCCTTCCAGATTTCCGGGTCGCGCGAGGCGCGGCCGGAGAGGATCAGAACCTGCTTGGCGCCCTTGAGCATCGCCGCCGCTTGCTTGATTTGCTCGGCCGGCGCCGCGGTCGAGATCTGCGGCATGTAGCGGGCGACGTCGATCGGCGGCAGTTGCTCGGTGACTTTCGCTTCCTGCACTTCGGCGTCGAAATTGATATAGACCGGGCCCTGCGGCACGGTATTGGCGATCCAGGTGCCGCGCAGAATGGCCTCGCGCGCCGCGCCCGGCGAAGCCGGCTGGTCGTCCCATTTGGTATATTCGCGCACCAGCGCGCCCTGATCGCGCGCGGTATGGATCCAGTCGATCCAGGGCCGGCGTTTGACGGCATCGACGGGACCGGTGGCGCCGAGCACCACTATCGGCATGCGGTCGCACCAGGCGTTGAACATCGCCATGGTCGCATGCATCAGCCCGACATTGGAATGCACCGCGGTGACCATCGCCTTGCCGGTGACCTTGGCGTAGCCGTGGGCGATGGCGACGGCCGCTTCCTCGTGCAGGCAGAGTAGCATTTGCGGCTTCGCATTGCCGAGATAGTTGACGATGCTGTCATGCAGCCCGCGATAGCTCGCGCCCGGCGTCAGCGCGATATAAGGGATGTCGAGCGAGCTCAGCGCGTCGGCGATCACGTCCGAGCCGAAACCGGGAGCATTGGCGCCGGTCGGCGTCGGGCGCTCGACGGCGGCGACCGCCGGGTCGGCAGCGATTGGGGCGTGTGCGGTCGCGGATTTAGGCGGCGTCATGAACGTTCCTCACTTTGCGGACTTAAGACGGTTGGGATGGGCCGCATCCAACAGGATCATGGGCCAATTCACAAGCCTGCGGGCCATCCCGCGCGCCATGCGAGGAGCCCTGCACTTGCATAGCCGTCGGCCGGGTCCATGCCGAATTGGCGCTGATTTTCCTTAAGCCCGGTGGTGCCGGGAAGAGCCCCGCGCATGATGCGGGTGGTCGCCTCCGCGAGGCCGCGCGATATCCCCGCTACTATCCGGCTCGCAGGTCCTCTGGCGACGGCCTTTGCCGCGATGCGTCGTGCAGACTACGGCATCGGCTGGTTTTTGAATCGATTTTTTGGCCGATTTTTGTTCGTGGGGAGTTTCGCTCTCGCGTGCGGCAAGCCTGGCCTTTGGCGGCGCGCCCGTCTGAGTATTTGTCTGAGTGTTTGCCTGAGAGCTTGGCTGACCACCTGGCGGTGGCGACTTCTCCGCTGCGCCTGACGCCACGCCCGGCGCCGCGGCAGGATTGGGAGCGGAATTGGAATTCGCTTGCGCGCTATTGGCGTCCGGCAGCGGTGCGCTATCCGTCGCGGCCGCGACGTTCGACTTCGGCGGATTATTCGCCGATGCATCCGTCGTCGTTCCGGTCTTTCGTGGATTGTCCCATTGTGCGTCGATCCAAATCCCGTCGCTCTCGGGCCGCGGGTTGTCGGACTGCGCGTCGGTCGCCGTCGCGGAATTGGAGGCCTGGAACTGCTCCGACCCGCGCAGCTTCTCGATTAGCCGATCGAGGCTGTCGGCAAAACTGTCGACCTTGAAATTCAGCGGATCGTCGTGGCCGTTGCGGATATCGGCATCAAGCGCGGCATGAAACGTCGGGATGAGCCATCGGTCGCCGCGGACGCTCGCGATCGTGTAGAGCAGCGCCAGACGATCATATTGCGCCTGCGTGAAAGCCGGATCGGGCGAATGGCCGTCGCCGCCGCCTGAGCCGGCGCGGCGCGGCTGGATCATCTCGATGTGAACAAACAGCCCCTTCAGCTGACCGCCGAACTCGGCGGCTTGCTCGAATTTTGTTTCACGCCACGGAATTGAGAAGTCGTGATTAAGCAGCATGTCGCCCATGCGGTTGAGCACGACATGCGCCTTGCCCCATTCGTCGGCGCAGGCAAAGCTCCGCAGATTGTTGACCTTCGGATTGACGTTGATGTCGTCGGGAAAAGCGCGATGGCCGTAATACGGTCCGCTGGTGTCGTGGATCACGAAATACTTCGCCGCCGGCGCATCGGGGTCGTTGTCGCGCGCTTGCGAGAGGGGCTGCCACAGATAGGCGGCAAAACTCCATTCCAGATCGAGCTTCGACAAATAGGAGCTTAAGACTTCACGCGAAGGCAGTCCGGATGTTTCGCCGACACGTCTTGCCAGCCCCGGCGGCAGGCCCTCCAAGGTCGGACCGAGATTTCGCGTCGTGTCCATGCCGCGCATCAGGCACATGGCCTGTTGCGCGGACGTGCCGCGAAAACTCAGCGTTTCGGAGTCAAAGCCACACTGGCCCATCGTTTTGATGAAATATGGCGGCCTGAAATGGCCCGGCTTGCATTCCGCCAGGGCTTCTTCGATCGAGCCAATAAACGCCGTGCCGAGAAGCCCGGTCGCGAGCCCAACCGCAAGCAGCCTTGTGCAAACGTCGACCGATATGCGCACGCCACAAATCCGAAAAATCAGGAGTGCGTACTATCGCTACCAACGCGCGTTCTGCCAAGCGGTGCCAAGCGGTATCAAGCCGCGCCAGGTCCTTTACGCCGCGGAATCGCCGTCGCAATGAACGGATGTTCAGAATAGAGACCGGAAATTGAGAAGCACGAAACTATTCTTTTGCGCGCTCGACGTAGCTGCCGTCCTCGGTCATCACCACGATCTTGGTGCCGGTGGTCACGAAGGGTGGAACCATGGTGCGCACGCCGTTGGAGAGGACCGCGGGCTTATAGGACGAGGAGGCGGTCTGCCCCTTCACCGTGGGCTCGGTGTCGACCACTTCGAGAATGGCCTTGGGCGGCAATTGGATCGCGACCGGGGTGGCTTCGTGCAGGCTTAAGGTCACTTCCATCTCGGGCTGCAAATAGGCCTTGAGATCGCCGATGATATCTTCCGGCACTGCGACCTGGTCGTAGCTTTCCATGTTCATGAAATGGAAGCCGTCGCTGTCCTGATACATGTATTGGAACTTGCGGTCTTCGACGAAGGCGCGTTCGACCTGATCGGTTGTCTTGTAGCGCAGCGAGAGCTTCACATCGTCGGCGATGCGGCGCACGTCCATCTGAGTAACGGGCGTGCCTTTACCGGGGTGGATGTTCTCGACGGCCATGATGACCCCGAGCTTGCCGTCGATTTCGACGATATTGCCTTTGCGCAATGAGCTGGCGATTACTTTCACGGGACAAAATCCTTAGATGGGTGCCTGGGTGGGGCTTGGAAACTGGGGTATGGGGAGCAGGGTCGTTAGGACCTGGGCCCGGATTCGCGACGCAACATACTGATTTCGAGGCGCAAATCCACCGCACCCGGTAGTTATTTTCGCAAAAGCATTTAGACAAGGATTATGCCTGAGAAATCATCCGGTTCTTCGCCCTTTTGGGCCCCCCATGTGCACGCCGACCGCCGGCCGATCCTATTGACGCGGGGCCGCATCGTGGCGGGGCTGCGGGCCTGGTTTGCCGATAACGGCTTTGTCGAGGTCGAAACCGGGGCGCTGCAAATCTCGCCGGGCAACGAGACGCATCTGCACGCCTTCGCGACGGCGCTGAAGTCGCCGGACGGCACGGCGTCGCCGCTCTACCTGCGCACCTCGCCGGAATTCGCCGGCAAGAAACTATTGGCCGCGGGCGAACCGCGCATCGTCGAATTCGCCAAAGTGTTTCGCAATCGCGAGCGCGGCGCGCTGCACCATCCCGAATTCACGATGATCGAATGGTATCGCGCGCGCGAGCCATATTCGACGTTGATGGCGGATTGTGCCGCGCTGGTGCAGACGGCGGCGCAGATCGCGGGCGTCCGGCAATTCACGCTTCGCGGCCGCAGCGCGGATCCGTTCGCCGCGCCCGAGCGGGTGACGGTGGCGGAGGCGTTCACGCGCTTCGCCGGCATCGATCTCTTGGCGACGCTGCCGGAGGGAGCGCCGGATCGGGATCGTCTTGCCCGCGCCGTGCAGATGGCCGGCATAGCCATCGCCGAGAACGATCATTGGGGCGATATTTTCAGCAAAGTCCTGGTGGAGCGGATCGAGGGCCAGCTCGGCATCGGCCGCGCCGCCATTCTCGACGAATATCCCGCGGTTCTGTCGGCGCTGGCGCGCCCGGCGCGCGATCCGCGTGTCGCCGAGCGCTTCGAGCTTTATGTTTGCGGCGTGGAGCTTGCCAACGGCTTTGGCGAGCTCACCGATCCGGCGGCACAGCGGGTCCGGCTCGAACACGAGATGGCGGAGAAGGCGCGCATCTATGGCGAGCGCTATCCGATCGATGAGGATTTCCTTGCCGCCTTGGCCTATATGCCGCAGGCAAGCGGTGTGGCGCTCGGGCTCGACCGGCTGGTGATGCTGGCCGCGGGAGCGACGCGGATCGACCAGGTGCTGTGGACGCCGTTGAAGGAGACCTTGGAATGACCGCCGCCAAAGCCATTCGCACCACAGTGCCATGCGCCCCGGGCGATCTCGCCGACGCGTCGGTCGCAAATTCGGATCGGCTCACTGCGCTGCAACAGGTGGCCGCGCGCTATGCCGTCGCCATCACGCCTGCCGTCGCCGACATGATGGATCGGACCGATCCGCACGATCCGATCGCACGGCAGTTCCTCCCCGATGTGCGGGAACTTGAGCAACTGCTTGAGGAAAATGGCGATCCGATCGGCGACGATGCGCATAGCCCGGTCGCGGGCGTGGTGCACCGTTATCCCGACCGCGTGCTCCTGAAACTCGTCAATGCCTGCGCGGTCTATTGCCGCTTCTGTTTCCGCCGCGAGATGGTCGGGCCGGGGCGAGGCGGGCTGTCGCGCCGAGCGCTGGCGGGTGCGCTCGACTACATCGTGCGCACGCCGCAAATCTGGGAAGTGATTTTGACCGGCGGCGATCCTTTGGTGCTGTCGCCGCGCCGCGTTGCCGATGTGATGACGCGGCTTGGTGCAATCGACCATGTCAAGGTCGTCCGTGTGCATACACGGGTGCCGACAGTGGCGCCGGAACGGATAACACCGGCTTTGGTGAACGCGCTCCGCGGCGACAAGGCGACGTTCGTTGTCTTGCACGCCAATCACCCGCGCGAATTGACCGCGCCGGCGCGCGCTGCCTGCGCGCGCTTCATCGATGCCGGCATTCCGATGCTGTCGCAGTCGGTGCTGCTGCGCGGCGTCAATGACGATGTGGAAACGCTAGGCGCGCTGATGCGGACCTTGGTCGAGTGCCGGATCAAGCCGTACTACCTGCACCATGCCGATCTTGCGCCCGGCACGGCGCATTTCCGCAACACGATCGTCGAAGGCCAGCAATTGATGCGGGCGTTGCACGGCCGCATTTCAGGCCTGTGCCAGCCGTCTTATGTGCTTGATATTCCGGGCGGCTACGGCAAATCGCCGGTCGGGCCGACCTATCTGAATGCGGATTGCTCGATGGTCGAAGATTTTAGCGGGCGGCGGCATGCTTATCCGCCACGACAGTAGAGAGTTTTAGGAGCTGCTGACCCCGTCCCGTACGGCTACACGCCGCAATCTTTTTAACGATCAATTTCCCTGACAATTCCTTGGCGACTATGCCGCGTCGGCAAAGAACACCGCGGTTTCGAATTGATAGTCACAAGCTTCACAGGACCAGGTGTGTCGCACGCATCGCGTATCTAAATATTCGGACCAATCAGGGGCTAGGAGCCATTCGCCGCATTGAGGGCAGTTGTTCTTTTTGTAGGTAACCAAGCTCGCCCGTGTTGCCGTCTGGGTCTGCAGAGACATGAGCTTTCTCCCTGTACGACCCCCTCCACCGCGGACGACGTTAGGGTGACTCTGTGGCAGCGACGTGACGGATTGCTCGATTTGACGGCACATGCGCAGAAAAAGTTGTGCTGCGCTGCGGCGGTTTACGCCGCACCGCACGCGCTTTTTTCTCGGAAAGGAAGGAACCGGTGCGTCCGCAGTTGCGTCATAAGGAGGGCGGCGCGTCGCTATTTTCCCAATACAGCGGGCCGGTTTTTTCAACAGCGGAGATCGTCATGCGGACGAAACACGTCGAGCAAACGGCGCTGGCGACCTGTCTCATTGCGGCTTGCCTTGCTTTCCTTTTCGCCGCCTTGGCCGCGCACGCGCAGAACACGTCCCCGGCGAAGCAGAAGGCGCCGATCTCTGCGATTGAATAAAATTCGCGCAGTCGGGAACGGAACCGGCGAGCTGCAGCGAACAACGTGGTGGCTAGGCCGCGATTTCCGCGGCGATGTCGTCGAGAAGAAGAAGCTTGGGCTCGTAGGGCTGGGCGGTGGCGGCGATTTCCTCGATGCGATCGATCGATTTATCCAATTCGTGAAAGGCGACCTGATCGAATTGCCACGGCGCGAACCGCCACCAGCGCGTTGCCAGCAGGCGTTCGATCATTTTATCCGGGAAACGGTTGCGGATCACCCGCGCCGGATTGCCGCCGACGATCGCGTAGGGCGGCACGTCCTTCACCACGGTCGATCGCGCCGCGACGACGGCGCCGGTGCCGATGGTAACGCCGGCGCGGATGAATGCGCCGTGCCCGATCCACACGTCGTGGCCGATGGTGGTGTATTTGAGCACCGTCCCCGGCACGACGCCGACAAGGTGGCTGCGATAGCGGTGAAACTGTTCGGCGCCTTCGAAATTATGGCCGATGTCGAACAATGGCGTGTTGAGATATTGGAACGGGCTCGTGCTCAGCCAGGAAATCGGGTGATCCTGGCGGCCGACATTCACTTCTTCGCCGATCGAGGTATAACGCCCGATCTCGCTGGCGAAGCAATAGCCCGAGACGAAATAGCTGAACGCGCCGAGCTTGAGTTCGCTCTCGATTCTCAGCCACTTGAGGCTGCACGGCGGCTCGAGCACGATATTGTTCGGATACCTGACCTGGCCGGGGTCAAACAGCGTCTCGACGCCGAGATCGCGCAAACGCTGCTTCAGTTTGTTGGTGAACGGGATCAGTGCGAATGGGGGTTTATTCGGCATGACTTCCTGCTGTGACCGCAGCCTGGATTTGATCGCGCCACCAATCCTGCCGCCCAGCCTGCTGGTTCATTCCAATTCGCCCCCGGGGCCCGCGGCGGTTACGCTCGCCGGCATCTATCGGCTCGGACGCTTAAGCATAGCTTTCTTCCGCTGCGGAGCGAAGCGTCAATCGGCCGTGCATGGGGCGTTTCACGCCGGCGCATAACGAACATGCTAATGTCAGCGGCTTCCACTTCCCGCACCCACGGCAAGCCTGACACGCGTCGTTGCCGGAGATGACACGTCAGCGGATTCCGATACCAGTTCTTGAAGACGGGTCAGTGTGGCGGGGGCCGCGCGGAAATTCGCCGGGCTCCCACCTTGGTTCCACAGCTTTTGCCCGCCGGTTGCGATCTTGTCGAGGAGTTGCAGGATGTGTTCGACATCCGGCGGAAACGGAAAGACTACGCCGAAGCCCGCCTGGCGAACGCGGTCGGCCGGCGCGCCGATATCCGGCACAAGCGGGATAAATCCGTGGGCGACTGCTTCGGAAAGCGCATACGAATAGGTTTCAGGCCAATTGTGCAGGAACAGTGCGAGCCGTCCCGTTGTCTCTCCCATGAGGCGTGGGAGATCAGCCTGTTCGTAGCTGCCGGTGATCGTGACATTGCCGACGTCCAGCAGTTTCGCGTCGATGTTCGTGTAACCGATAACGCGGAAGCTCAATCGCGGACGAGTCATGCGCGCGCGCCGCGCAAGGTCCAGCAATATGGCGGAGCCCTTGTGCGCCCCGATGGCGCCCATCAGTACGATTTCATTGTCATTGCCACGGCGTGGCGCCGCCGCAAACTCGATTTGCGAATCCGGATGGGGCAGGACCTCGACCGCCAAATCGGAAAACTGGCGCTGCAAATATCCGGCAGCGCTTTCCGAGGGCGCTACGACATGGGTGAAGCCGCGCAGGAATTCCGCGAACATGGCCCGATGCTCGATCAGCGGCAATTTGTACAGCCGCGATGCCTCGTGCTCGGCGCCGAGCGCCACGCACCGGTCGCACACTTCCGCCGAAGCTACATTGCAAAACCGCTGTGCGGCATCGATCAGCGTCACCCGCGGGCACAGCGCATAGTAATCGTGGGCGTAGAACGTGGACCGATAATCGCGCACCCAGTGCGCCAGCCGCCGGATAAACGCGGCCGAGAATCCGATCACCTGATGCACGACGACAAGACGCGGCGCTGCGGCATTCAGCAGCCTGAATATGGGCTCGACTTCATCCGCGGCAAAAACCGCGCGAATGACGGGATCCGTCGCGGTAATTTCCAGATAGCCGTCCTCGCGGCAGAGGAGCGTAATCTTATCGGTCTCTTCGATGCCAGCCGCCGCTTCGATGTCGCTCGCCGCCTTCTTGGTGCCGCCGCCCATGTAGTGCTGGATCACCATGACGAATGAACGTCCTTTATCCGACGCAGATTTAAGACGCGCCGCGTCGAGCGGCCAGCGCACGCCGCGAAGCGGGTCGTGGCGCTCGAAGTCCTCGATGAAGGACATGTATTCCGGATACATCTGTTTGATGCGGTCCATATTCGCCTTTCGCAATGTGAGCTTTTCCTCGGCGAACGAAACGCTCTCTCGATGCTCGACGAAAACGCCGCCGGCAGCCACGTTACGGAAACCGATATCGGCGGCGCGGGCGCAGAAGTCGTTTTCCTCGCCGTAGCCGCGGCCGAACGCTTCGTCGAAGACGCCGACGCGTTGCAGCGCCCGCCGCGTGATCAACATGCAGAAGCCGTGCGCGGTAGGTACGTCGACCGCGGTTCCGGTATTCTCCTTGTGCGCGATCGCCGCAAGCTGCTCCCAGCTTGCGTCGGCAAGCTCGATGTCGACAAGGCCCGGATGCGGATAGGAAAAAATCGTGGCATTGTTCGACATCGCGGTGACTGTGCCGATGTCGGGCGACGACTTGGCCACGTTCCACATCTCGTCGAAGCCGCCGGCAAAGACCCGCGCGTCGGAATTGAGCAACACGATGGCGCCGTGGCTGCAAAATTTCAGCGCGCGATTGACGCTTTTGACAAAGCCGAGATTGGTCTCGTTGGTGAGGAGCGTCACGTTCTTCGCGCCGGTGGCATATCGCTGCAAAACGTCGGCCATATCGGCGTCAGGCGAACAGTCATTGACGAGAATAAGCCGGTCGGTTGCGGTGGAGCGGTGCGCCAGCACGCTGTCAATGCAGGTACGCGTGATCTTTGCGTCGCGATAGACCGGGATAACAATGTTAAGACGCGGCCAAGTGGACTCAGCCGGTGCAGGTGAATCGGCGTACAGAGCGAGGCCTGGGGGCGCAGTGGCGGATGCTGTCTCCACAGCGTCGCTTCTGGCGTAGGTCACCAAGTCCGTCGAACGGCGGCGCTGGTTGATGTAATCGGCAAGCGCGGATTGTACGAGCGAGCGTTCCGCGGCGCTCAGCCTGCCTGATGCGTCGAGCGTCAAGGTTGCGGCCTTGCGTGCGGCGGCTATCGACGCCGGAACGTCGCTGATAAGATAAGGCCCGTCGAACAATTCAGTTTCGGAACCACGCAAGCGCAGCGACAGCGACGTCAGCTCCGCCCGCAATTGTTCGCTTGGCGGCAACAAAGCTTCAAACCCGCATTGCCACGAGTTTGTGAATTTACTGCGGAGGTCGGGGCGCGGTCGGTCGGCCTGAGTCGTCGCGACGATTTCGCCGTTGCGATAAATCTCGATTTCCAATTTGCGGTGTGGAGCTTCGGGCGAATTGAGCCAGCCGGCGCATCGCTGTGCCGAAACATGATCCAAGCAGCCGCGTAACGTCAGACTGCAATTGGTGCGCGCGAATTGCACGTCATTGACGAATGCGCGCAGCTCCATGTCGCGCCGTCCGAAATACGCATTGGCGAGCGGGACCTGAAAGCGGGCAGGGCTGAAGAATGGATCTAAATCTGGGTCGCTGAATTCAGATTGAACTTCGCAAACCACCTCGTCGTCCTGATCGATGACACGCACGACGGGAGGATCGAATTTCGAAACGCGTTCCGAGATCCAACCGCGAACGAAGCCGTTGGCGACCCACACCTGGCCGTCATAGCGCCCGGGACCGACCTGGATAGGGGATCCGGCCAGTTCAGTACCCTTAACGAAGATACGAAGCGCCTTTGTCTCGTGAATGTTGCCGAGCGAAATGCGGAAGCTGGAATTGCCAAAGCCAAGCTTGACGAGGTCCGACCGGGCAACCGTCGCTTCGCCGCTTGCGATCAACTGGCCGTCACCATCCTCGATACATACGAGGCAGCCGGCGGGCGCATCATTCGAATACGCCCAACCCAGCACATAACAGCCTTCTAATCCGTCGACATGTCCCTTGAGCGCCATGCTTTTTTGATTTTGCCCGCAAACCCTATGCGATCAAATAACAGGGGCACCAAGCAGTCCCTCTACCTGTGGCCATGGTAACGTTGTCGTGAAAAATTTCGACCAAATTTTGGTTTGGCTGTTAATAGACTTGGAACAAACAAGTTGCGATTGGTTCCAACTGAACCGGGCTGGACGAGGTGACGCTTCGACGCGCCTTGCGAAATCGCACCGAAAGGTAAATGGGGTATTGACCGCCTTTCGCTGGACAGCCGAGCCTCAAATCGCATCGCGCAAGCCTTAAATCGCATCGAGAATGAATGTCTGCATTTCGCGGCAGGTTTTCGTGCGTGCCGGTTCGAGATTGAAGAAACCATGCGGGGCGGAGTCGTAGGTGAGCACTGTTGCGCGGCTGCCGATAACGTTCAGCTTGTCTGCGAATTCGCGGCTCGCTGCGATCGGAACGACACTGTCGTTCGTGCCGTGCATGATCAGCGTAGGTGGGAAACTGGACGGTGTCATGTGAAGTGGCGAAAGGCCAACGTCCCCGCCGGGGGGTACGGCTTTACTCTTGAAGCCGCGTTCCGCCGAAAGATCCAACACTGGATTGAAAAGAACCACGCCGGCCGTCGGCCTTTGAATAGCGCAGTGGATGGCGAGGAGGCCGCCGGCCGAGGCCCCGCAGCAAAAGATCGGGACGCCGGAAAACTCGCGCGCGACATAGGCCCCGGCATCGATCGCGTCTGCAACCGCCGCGTCCACCATAGTTCCATGGCGCTGCCGCACGCGGTACTCGATGCTGGCTGACGCAATATTCGCTGCGGCCAAAGCCTGCCGTTGAAAATCGAATTGATGCGGGTCGCCCGCGACCCAGCCGCCGCCGTGAAACAGGATCGCCACCGCGCGCGGTGCCGGAATCCTCGTGACCAATGCGCGCAGATTGTCCCGATAATACTCGTCGTCGGCCACACCCTATTCCTTTTGATCCGTCCTCAAGTCGTGTTGGCCGACGATAAATTCGCGGATAGCAAGTAACGGGCAAGACTTCATAAAACAGGCAAGACTTGCAGCGCAATTCGTAGAATTCAAAAATTCAATCATGCCAATCTGACGGTCGTCGAATCCGGCAGATTTTCCGGCTCGTGATAGGGGCTCCCAGCCTCTTTGAGGGTATCGTCAATGCTCCGCCGTAAAATCTCGGCCAGGCGCACATAGACCTGGCGTTGAAAATGATTCACCTCGACTTGTTTGTCGGCGTTTTCGACGCATTCTGAAAATCTGACGAAGCGCACCAATGGTCCGAGTGGACTCAAAAATTCGCGTACGGTTTCGTTGACCGACGCGTTGGAGCGATACTTTACGTGATTGCGCTTGCCCAGGTCATCGAACGGTTCGACAACGATGACCGGCTTGCCGATGCGCAACACCTTCGCCCTGAATTTTGCGAGATCCGTTCGAAAAAGTTGCCAATCGAAAGACCCGTTAAACTCAAATTCGCGGCAGAAAGCGTCGAAGTGAGCCGGAACTCAGATTCGGCTTTTGGGCGTGTACGACGCCGAACGGTAAACTCGTCAGATCGGAACGATTATATAATTCGATGCCAAAGGGGACAACCAGTCCGGTGGCGCGGTGTCTGTAACAGGACACCTCGGTATCCATGGCAAAACTAAATATTCCGACATCGGCGTTTCCGGACACAAAGCTTGACGGGGGAGCGCCGAAGTCGAAGCCGCCGAAGTCCGCGGGCAGACCCAGCTGTTCCATGCTGTCGATGTCGTGATCGGCAAGTTCGTCGGCCAGAATCAGATAGCGGATGAGCGAACGATATATTCCCCATCCGCTCTTTGGAAATTGAAACTCTTCGAGAGTTTCAAAATATGGCCGAAGATAGTGAACCGACTGCATAAGCTCGCAAGGACCGCGAACACAAATCTTAGCGTCGGATCGCGGAGGCACGCGCCTGTCAGTCGGCTCGGCGTCCTCTACGACAGTAATCCAGTCGACAAGGTTCTTTTTTTCCAGCCGGCCGGCACAGGGATTTACGATCTTAATCCACGGAAATCGTAATTTTTGATAGATGAACTGCTCAACTCCCATATTCAGCACACGGCACGAAAAAAGAAAGTGTATTGCGCGATTGGGTTGAATCACTTCGTAAAACCCACAGATTCCATAATAGCCGAATTTGTCCCGGACCTTGATGTAGCAGGCGTGACGTGTGTGAACCTTGCTTAAGGCGCCGAAATATTCCTCTCGCGCCGCATCGACGTCTTCAGCCCATCGTTCCTTGGTGAAATTGAGCTGGTTGGTCCGGTTGACCAACTCATGGATTCTCGGAAATTGTGGGTCGATATCGGTGTGAAACGATATGACAATTTCGCAGCCACGCAGGAATTCGTCGGGCCTGTCCGATTTCGCAAGGATGGACTGCTTGTGCTCCAATACTTTGTATTGGTTAAGCCTGGAGAGCGAGGCGTCATCCTTTCCTTGTAGCTGGGGGTGGTCGAGCAACGCATCAATAACCTCAGGAGAAGCGACGTTAATCCCCGGCACCCGATCCGATACTTCTGCGCGGTTGAGGTTGTTGTCGTCGATAAAGAGCACCGTCTGCGGCCGAAGCCCTACTTGTTCAATCATCGGGCCGATCAGGTTTGACTTAGGCGCGAACGCGAATGTCGGGAATACAAACCATTTCCACAGATCGCCTCGTTCCAGTCTGGCTTTAACGGCGTTAATATCGTTTTTTGAGCACAGCGAACTCACGATACCCCGCCTTGCCAGACTGATGACGATTTGAGCGGTCGCGTCGGGGACGACAACGTCGCCCTCCTCGAGAGTGCCCTGCCAAAGGGTTTCATCCAGGTCCCAAATGACGAGCCGAATGTTCTCAGCAAAAGTCATCGGTCAGAGAGCCTCACCATGTGTTCCGGAGCGAATGGGTCGTGTGTCGACACCGTCACGGATATTATCGCCGAATGTGACGGCGGTCTGCAAGTTGGCGAATCCAACTGCTCGCTGCGTTCGTCGATGCGTCCTTTCCTTGACGTTAAGCATTGTCGGTCACCCTTTGCGGGCCGCGATTGTTCAAGACGGCGGTTCATGTCAGACTTTTACGCGGCAAGCTGACGTGGCGGGCGGACCTTTTTATTCAAAAGCCCTTGAGGAATTGGGAGAGGGGATGGCGTTCGATACGCGCGTTGTGTTTCTTCATATTCCGAAGACGGCGGGTCAATCGGTGCATGCCGGACTGATCCAATTGTTTGGCGCGGACGGTGTGTCCAAGGTCCGGGTCAACGAAGATCTGTTGCTTCTCTCGTTGGAGGAGATCAAGAGTTCTCGTGTATTCTCGGGGCATTTTGACTGGGCTATGCTCGATTGCGTGCCCTATCCCAAATTCGTGTTTACGGTTCTGCGCGAGCCGACCGAGCGTATTTTGAGCTTCTATTTCTTTTTGCGCGAGGACGCGAAAAGATTGACCGAGGAGCAGATCAATCAGCCGTGGAATCTGGGAAAGAAGGCGGCGTTGAAGTGGAGCTGTGATGAATATTTCTCTCCGAACAGGCCGGAATTCCGCGCCTTCATCAACAATCACTACAATAATTTTTACTCGTATTATTTTGCCGGCCGGACATTCCGGGGTTATCAGGACTTGACGACGCCGCACGCCAAACAGAAATTCTCGGATGACGCAATCGTGGAGCAGGCACTCAAGAATATGGCCGCGTTGGACGGCGTTTATGCCGTCAACGATTTGTCCGCCCTCGAATACGATTTGAGCCGGATCGCCGGCCGCAAATTGAAAAAATCGCTTTCCGAAATCAGGGTGAATGTCGGCGCCTCCGATCCGGCGAAACGCCTGGACGCGCTTCGCGATCTCGGCGCGACCGACACGACCTTCGACATGATCGCGCAGATGACGCGACTTGATCGCCGGATCTGGGACAGGTTTTTCGGTCCGGGATAGGGCCTTGCCGAAGGACCGGCGGCGATCGGATCTATCCGCCGGCCGCCTTCGGCAGTTTGTCGGAAATTCTGGCAATCATATCGCCGACATCTCTCATGCGATCGATATCGCGGGTTTCCATTTTGGTGCCAAATCGATCTTCCACAGCGAGAAAGATTTCGATCATCTTGAATGAGTCCCACCCGGGAATGTCTTTGGCTGTCGTTTTCATGCTGAGGCGGATATCGTCAGTCAGGAAAACGTCGCGGAAGATCTCCTCCAACTCAGTGAAGATCTCAGACTCTGTCATCGCTGAACTCTTTCCATTGGAAGGCCGTCAAGCCCGGCTGGGCGGGCGAGATACAGGGGCAAATGATACGGGCAAAACATATGCCCGCCGAAAATACATTTCCAGATGAAGGCGTCCGCCACCCAGACTGGTTGCAGCAGTACTGCTGGAGGAGCTTCTCCTCGGAAACGTCACCAAGAAACATGAATGTATGCGTCTCTATCCAAAACCGCGTGTCGCGGGTGTGATAGTCCCTCTGCATATTGACGGGCCGATGCAAAGTCGTCTGTCCGGAGTCGCCCGTTCCTTCGAATCGGTGCTCCAATGCCTCGATGAGCCGGAGGGTATTTATGCTTGCCCAACGCAGCAAGCTGATGGGCTCCGCGCCGAATTTCTGTTGGACGAAGCCGAATTCACAGCCCCAGACAGGCGCACCAAGACTCTCGAACTTCATTATCAGATCGGAGATCGATCTGTGGTCTTCACTCTCATTCGCTTCCAATCATGAGACGTCGCCGCCCTTGGTCTCGATTTCGGCAGCCAGCGCCAATCGCGCGCTCGCAAGCCCCTTGCGAATTTCGGTGTCGGCGGGCAGAAGACGCATCGCCTCGCGCCAGCGATCGACCGCCTTGTGCCAATCCTCCCTGCGCATTGCGATGTTGGCGTATTCGATGAGGGGACCACGCCGGAACCGGAAAAGGGAGATCGCGGTTTCGCAAATATTTTCCGCCTCGTCTTGTCGCCCGACACGTGACAGCGCCGCGGCGAGTTCGACGTAGGCCTCCAGGGTGTTGGGCATCCGCCGTATCAAGTCTCTCAGGCACGCGATCGCCTGGTCTTTGTGGCCTTGAAGCACGAGGACGCGGCTATATTCCAGCCTTGTGCTCGACTGCTCCGGCGATTGATTGATCAGTTCGACCGCCAGCGCCGCGGCCTCGTCGAGATTACCCCGGAACCTCTGCATTCTTATCCGCGCAGCAGGCGCCGGCGCGAAATCCGGAAACTGCTGCTGCACTTTCTCCAGCCGTGCGAGCGTCTCATCAAAGTTTTTAAGTTTCCACACCGGCATGCTGGTTGGCAGCAAGGCATGCTGTAAGGCGACGATCGAATTGTTCGGAAAAAGCTCGCGCGCTACGCTGTATCGTTTGGCCGCTTCCGTCCAATCGCCGAAGTCGAAGGCAACCTGGCTGAACAAGAGATGCACGCGGGGTTCATTGGGAAAGCGGTCCATTGCCTTGCGGATGAGCTCATCGGCGGCTTCGAGCCGCCCGCAACGACGATAGAAGCCGACCCTTTGCAGCCAGGCGTCGGATCGATCCGAAAAGCGCTCGTGCAGGTCTTGCCAGTATTTCTCGGCTGTAGGGACGTCTTGTTGAGCTTCCGCCAGCGTGGCGCTGCTCCGTAGTGGCCACGGCTCGTTCGGGAATTTCGCGGCGGCTTCCTTCTGAAACGCGCTGGCCTCGTCGATCCTGTTGAGTTCGCGGAGAGCCTCCAAGGCTTCGCTGTAACCGATAGGATTGTTGGGAAAACGCGCGCGCATTTCCGCAGCACGCTCGACGGTGCCATGCCAGTCGCCGCGTTGCCATGCCATCTTTGTGTATTTTGCAAATATCGACCCATTTTTGGGAAACGAGACCATGGCTGCGCGCATGACCTCGTCCGCCTCGTCGAACTGGCAGTTGGCGTCAAGCTGAGACGCCTTGTTCATGAGCGCCTCGGGGTCCGCGCCGCTTTGCAGTGACGAATTGGGAGCAGGGGGCGGGAGCGTATCGCGAGGTGGCGTAATCGAGGCCGGCGACGGCAAGGGAGCCGCCGCGACCGCGGCACGCCGCGCGACCACCGTGCTCGGTATGACCGCAACAGTGTTTTCCGCGGCTAAATGACCGGCATTGGCGGCCGTATGGACGCGGTGGGCTTCGGCGCAAAGTTGCACCCAGCCGCTGAAATCCGGCGTTCCGACGCCGGTCTGCGGTGACCAGCTTAACCTACTGAGAAAGCCGATCATCAAGCCCGGCTTGACGATCTCGACGGTGCCGGCGCGGTGATTAGGGTCGCCGCAGATGACGTAAAACAGAGTGTTGTCGCCGTAGCTGCGCATTGCCGCGTAGAGGCGATCGAGCTCCTCGACAGTCAGTGCCGGAGTGCCTGGCCGGAAGACGAATATCTTATCTCCCGAATTCAAGATCCTCCATGATCTTGCGTCGCAAGTATCGGACGCGGGGGCAAGACTGCTCGAGCAGCTTCTTCTCGTCCGGCGCATCTCCCCGATACACGAAAGTATGCAGCTCGATCCAATATCGCGTGTCGCGCGTGTGGTAGTCTATTTGCGTATCGACGGGCACGGTCAACGTCGTCTGCTCGGGCAAACCCACGCCTTCAAACCTTGATTCCAATGCTTCGATCAGCCGACGGGTGTTGACGCTTGCCCAACGCAACAGGCTGATGGGTTCGGCGCCGAACTTCCGCTGGACGAAACCGAATTCACAGCCCCAGACGGGCGCTCCGAGGCTTTCAAACTTCATCAGAAGGTCGGCTATTGAACCTTGATCTTCGCTCTGGGGCCTCTCCACCAACGAAAGGTCGCCGCCGTTCGCCTCGATTTCCGCAGCGAGAGCCAAGCGTGTTGTCGCCATCCCCTTGCGGATTTCCGGATCGGCGGGATGGAGCCGCATAGCCTCCTGCCAGCGGTCGAACGCCTCGCGCCATGCTGCCCGGCGCACGGCAATGTTGGCGTATTCGATGAGAGAGCCACGGGGGGACCGGAAGCGGGTGGTCGCTTGCTTGCAAATCGATTCCGCTTCGTCCCACCGGCCGGCTCGCGACAAAGCCGCGGCGAGTTCGACATATGCCGGCACGCTGTCGGGTGACCGTTGCTTCAAGTCGGTAAGGCACGCGATCGCCTGATCGTTCCTGTTTTGCAGCATCAGAACCCGGGCGTATTCAAGTCCGATCCCGGCTTGCTGCGGCAATTGGTCCATCAAAGCGGCCGCCAGCGCGGCCGCGTCGTCAAGCCTACCGCGTATCCGCAGCAGCCTGATGCGAGCCTCTTGGATCGGTCCGGATTCCGGAAATTGCTGCGTAAGATTGGTAAGCCTTGCGATGGCCTCATCGAAGTTCTTGTTTTTCCATACCGGTGTGCCGACCGGCACCAATGCATGCTGCAAGGCGATGAATGAGTTCTTTGGAAACAGCGAACGCGCGGCAGTCCATCTTCGGTCGGCTTCCTCCCAGTCGCGACGCTCGCCGGCGACTTGGCCGAACGCAATATGGAGAGTGAAGTCGCCGGGAAAACGTTCGATGGCCTTGGACAGCACGTCGTCGGCCCCTTCCAGGCGTCCACAGCGGCGATAAAAGCCGGCCTTCTGCGCCCACACGTCCGCGTTATCCGGAAACCGCCGGCAAAGCGCATTCCAGCACTCCTCTGCCGCGGCCGTGTCGTCCCTTGTTTCCGCAAGCAATGCCGCGTTGTGAAGCGGCCAAGGTTCATTAACGAATTTCGTGGTGCCTTCCTTCAGGAGGAGGTTCGCCTCGTCGACCCGATTAAGTTTTCTCAGAGCATCCAATCCATCGCTATAACCTGCTGCTGCGTTGGGACAACGCTCGCGCATCTGCGCGGCGCGTTCCAGCGCGCCGTGCCAGTCGCCGCGCTGCAATGCCATTTTTGTATATTTCGCAAACAAGGAGTCGTCATTAGGCGACCGCGCGATGGCGCGGCGCATCATTTCGTCCGCTTGATCGAACAAGGAAGCTGCCTCGAGATCGGCGGCTTGTTTGACGAGCGCATCCGGCTCGGCCTGTTCTCGAGACGCATGCGAGTGGAGAGACGGGCGATCGGTGGTGCCGGCGTCGTCGGTGACGTGTAGATCGGTCATGTTGGAAAGCCTGAAACCACCCACTCTCGCATGCTGCTAGGCCAAAGACATATCTTGGCGCGTTCGCCCGAGCTCGCGCACTACTTTGATCTCGACTTTGGCAGACTGTCCGGTGCGTGCAGCTGCAAGTGAGCGAAGGGTCCCGGCGAGATTTCGCTCGAGTTTCAGTCGGAATTGGCCGTTGAGATCATCGCCCACATCAGCTCGAGCGCCGTCGGTTTTGAATTCCCAGACAATGCGCGGCTCCGTTTTATCAGCCGCCCACAAGATCGCGTTGAAGCGGGTGGGGTCCAAGTTTTCAACCGGTTGTAAACAGAAATCGAAACCGCTTTGCGCCGCGACAGCCGCCACAGCCGAAGGATCTATGCCTTTAGAGGGCGGTAAATTCAAAAGGTCGTCGATGTTGCGCTGCTCTCCGTTGGACAGGAGCGACAATAGTGCTGCCTCTGAACTCAAGCCTTGCATTGCTCAGGCCGCAGATTTTCAATCGGCGTTTCGGACTCGCGCTCAAGAGCTGCCGAATTTCGTCGAGACCCAGCATTTCCCCATCAACCGTCTCGATCGTATCCGCTCCGGAAGCAGGTGCGGTTGAAAGGGTCGCATCGAAGCGAAACCGGTTCATTTCGTTGCGATCGGAGCCCTGTTTCAGATCGATCCGCACCCCCACTATGCGCGGATGACGGGCCGCGAAGTTGGTGAAGAATGACGGCGGAAGCAGCAATTGCTTTTCGATCGAGAGGCCTCGCGCTGCCGTGGCTCTCAATTGCTCGGCGTTTGAATTTGCCGGGAGGCCGGCAAGGGCGACACTGAGATGAAAGTGCTTCGCCGAAGAACGGTCGCGAACATCGCCGACAAAAATTCGGCCGCCAGCGCTAAGAGTTTGCATGGCGCGATCAAGAACCAATTCGAGGTATGCCGCCGTCGGCAAGTACATGACCACCGAATTGATGACGACAAGATCGAAGTTGCCGCCGATGAAATCGTCGAGATCCTGGGCTTCGCGATGAAGGACCTTGACGTGTTGTAATTCTGCCGGTCGCCGTTCGATGTCGGCGGCGAGCCGCGCAATGACGCGCTCGGAGAAATCGAGGCCGACATATTTCTCGCAATGCGGCGCGAGCCGGTAGAGCAGGAGACCGGAGCCACAGCCTATTTCCAAAATGCGGCGGGGTCGCAGCCGAAGGATGCGTGCGACGGTTTCATTCGTCCACCGCCGCATTTCGTCCTGTGGAATCGGTTCCATCCGGTAACTATCGATCCAGACGCCTGTATCCCACATCGGATCGCTTGGCGGCTGCTCATATTTGGCATCGTGGACCCGGCGCCACGTTTCCGTGTATTCGGTCATTAAACTTTGCGGGACATCGTAGGCGTTGGCGGCCGGCACGACCCAGGCAACAATCTTAACCAAGCCGTCAGGCTCGTTTTGCAGCTCCGCCTTTGCGCCCGCGACCAGCGGATGAGCAACCAAAAGCGCCTCAATTTCCCCAAGGTTAACGTCGGGCAAGCCGAACTCCACGCTTTGCTGCGTCCACGCTGCAATCTTGACAGCGGCCCTCATATCAGACTTTGTAGCGCAATTCAGAATTATTTGATTGTTTGATTGATGCAACTTCGCGAGGCTCGAACCCGCGTCGGCGTTCGGATAAGAACTCTCAAACGTCGCAGCCCCAGAGGTGATTGAGTAGCGAAATACCATGCCGACATCCGACGTCATCGATCTATTTCTGCATCAATCGGCAAAAGAGCCTTCTCGTCCCGCGGTCGTGACAGACGAGATGATGTGCGACTATTCAGACATGGAAAATCGCGTGCGCCGTTTCGCCGCGATCTTTTCTCGCCGCCCGCAGCCAAAAGTCGTCGTTGCTCTGTCGCAAGGTCCGGACACCTACGCTGCCATGCTGGCAGCCGGCCTCGCCGGCGGCTTTTATTCACCATTGAACCTGAATTCACCAAACGAAAAGCTGGGCCGTATCGTAAAGATGGTCGAGCCGGATTTTATCGTCGGCGAGCGCGATCTCGCGGCGCTACTGGCGCGGAATTGTCCCGGCGCGATCGTCGTCGACCCGATGGATTTGAGCAAAGGCGGGCTCCTTATCGGCCGCGGATCGCGCCACGAGTTCGGCTATGTGATCTTCACCTCCGGGTCCACCGGCGTTCCGAAAGGCGTCGTGATTTCTCGATCTGCGCTCGACCACTACGTCGATTGGAGGATGAGTTCGCTACGGGTCACGCCCGGCGATCGGGTCTCGCAACACCCCACCATTGCGTTCGACGTCAGCGTGATGGAAATCTACGGAGCGCTGTGCTCCGGGGCGACGCTCTATCCATTGATCAGCCCTGGCGAACGGTTGCGTCCGGCGAGCTTCATCGCGCGCCATCGGTTGACGGTCTGGATTTCGGTGCCGAGCGTCGTCGGCCTGATGATGCAGGCCGGCGAGGTCACCAGCGAAAGGCTCGGATCGGTACGGCAGTTTGTCTTTTGCGGCGAGCCCCTGCTGCGCGAGCATCTCGACGCGCTGTTTGCGGTCTGCCCGGACACGGAGATCGAGAACACCTACGGTCCCACCGAGACGACCGTGTCGGTCACTTCGCTGCGCCTGAAAGCGGGCCAATATGCCGATGCGTGCCGAACGTCGGTCGCGCTCGGCGATACAATTCCCAACATGGAAATATTTCTCAACGGCGGCGCGCACGAAGACGAGGGCGAAATCGTCATCGCGGGCCCGCAACTCGCCGTGGGTTACTGGAACGATCCGGATCGAACGGCGCAGTCTTTTCGAACGATCGAGGAGGGCGATCGCCGGGTCCGCGGCTACTTTACCGGCGATTGGGCGGAGCGGCATGGCCGGCACGTCTTCTTCAGGGAGCGTATAGATTTTCAGGTCAAGCTTCACGGCTATCGCATCGAGCTTGATGAAGTCGCGGCTGCAATCCGCAAGGCGGGATGGCCGGTCGTTTGCGTCTTCAAGCGCAAGGACTCCCTGGTGGCCTACATCGAACGGCGTCCTGACAGTAAGTTCGATGAAACCGCTCTGCGATCGGCTCTGGCGGAGCAGCTGGAGCCTTATGCCATTCCGACTTACATTCGGGCGGTCGACAAAATTCCTCGCAATGATAACGACAAGCTCGACCGCGCCGCGGTGATGACACTGTTCGAGGCGGAAATCGGGCCAATAGAGGCTACGGCCGCGAAGCGAACGCGCCGGCAGGCCGCCAACGCCAAGTCTCAATAGCAAAGCCGCGAGTGCAATTATTGCTCGACGTGAATATCGTTGTCGCGGATCACCTGGCCCCAGCGCGCGATCTCGCTCTTGAGGAACGCCGTGGCCGCAGCCGGCGAACGCTGATCCGGCGGGAAAGCCGAGACATCTTGCGCCACCCAATTCTTGACGATCGCGGGATCTGACACTGCCTGCTGCAGCGCGCCGTTGAGCGTCTTGATCGCGGGCTCTGGCATTCCGCCCGGCGCAAACATCGCTTGCCAATAGACAATGTCGAGCTTCGGCCCGAGCATTTTGGACAGGCTCTCAGCATTGGGGAATTCCGGCAGCTTATTGGCCGCGGTGACGCCAAAGGCCCGCAGCGCTCCCGTCGCCACCTGCTGCACGAAGGATTGCGGTGTGCCGAAAAACAGATCGACATGGCCGCCCAAGAGATCGGTGATGGCGGGCGCCGCGCCGCGATAGGGGATCAGATCGAGCTTGGCGCCGGCTTCCTGCGCGAACAGCGCCGTCGTCAGATGTCCGGTCGCGCCGTAACCGGGAATGGCCGCCTTCAATTGCTGCTTCTTCATCAGGGCGACGAGTTCCGGCAGCGTCTTCGGCTCGAGCGTGGTGCGGCCGGCGAGGATCAGCGGATTGCGATTGACCAGCATCACCGGGGCGAAGTCTTTGACGGTGTCGAAGGGGAGATTCTTGTTGAGCGTGACGTTGGCGGAAACCTGCAGATTGGCAAACAACAGCGTATAGCCGTCCGCGGTCGCGCGCGCGACCTTCTCCATGCCGACGATGGTATTGCCGCCGGCAACGTTCTCGACGATGAAATTCTGCTTGAGCTTTTCGGACAGAAATTGCGCCAAGGTACGCGCGCTTTCGTCAACCGGGCCGCCGGCCGGGTAGGGCACGATGATGGTGACGGTGCGGCTTGGATAATCCTGCGCCGAGGCCGGCGTCGCGGCAAACGTTGTGACCGAGAGAAGGCTGATCACGGCGGCTGCAATGTTACAAAGACGCCTCTGCAAATGCCGCGGCATACGCTTCTCCCTATGACGTTTGTTTTTTCCGGCAGCCCGGTCGGAACGTTTCCGAAGCTTACACGTCCGGAATTATCGGCAACAAGAGATAAGGCTCGCGGCCTGCAGCGAAATGCAGCGCGTTGCGGGTTGCGAATATTTTCGCCGGCCGATCGTCGGGATCGATATGCCGGAACGGGCCGATCCCCTTCATCGGGTAGGGCGCGTTCGGCGGGCGGATGTCGCGGCCGTCGACTTCGTAATCCTTGCCGCGCACGGTGAGCGCGAGCCGATAACCCTGCGGCACCACGATCGAGGTCGGCAGGATCTCGATGTCGAGCTCGACCGGCTCGCCGGGTTGGAGCGGCCATTCCTCATCGTGCGTGTGCCACGGCCGATAGGGCAGCGATTTTTGCGGATCGAGCTTGCGATGCGAGGCACGCAGCCAGCCGAGCCCGACAGGAACGCGCGGATCGTTCGAACCGATGAAGGTGACTTCCTTGCCGCTTGGATCGTAGACGCGCAGCACCAGGATGAGATCGGCGTTGCTGGTCTGCGAAGAGACCCAAAGTTTCGCCGCAACTGGGCCGGTGATCTCGGCGGCTTTGGTCATCGGCGGCGTCGAGAAGGTGAGGCCGTCGCCGGTCGTGTCGTAGTCGAGCGTCGCCGTTGTGCCCGAAGCTCGCGGCGAAAGCCCGAGCCCATCGGGCTGCAAAAAATATTTGGTCCATTGCGTGCGTGCCAGCGGCCATTCGTTTTCGGCGCGCAGCACGAATTTCTCGTCGGGATGGCGGATATTGAGCGAGACCGGCGGCATCCTATCCCAGTCGGTATTCTCGCCTTTGAGGAAATGGCCGAAGAAGCGCCGTTGCAGCGCCTCGCCGTAAGTGCTGTAGAAATGAGTGAAGTGGGTGTCGCCGTGGACTTCGAGCCATTTCTGCTTGGAGCCTGCGCGCAAATAGCCCTCGAAATTGCCGCGCGTGTGCAGCCCCATGCCGCCCCAATTGCCGGCGGAAAGCAGCGGCGCTTCGATCTGGGCGAAGTCTCCCGTGCGGCTTGCGTAATAATCGTCGATGAGTTTGCGCCGCTTGGCTTCGCCCGGTAAATCGGCGCAACGTTTTGCAAGTTCGGATTCCGGCAGCGTGTCCGGTCCGGCAACCAGTTCTCCGGTGACCACGCTTTTGGCGCCGCGCGTGCCGACGCCGTGCTGCACGCTGCCGACCTGGCGCGGATGCCAGCTATTGAGAAAGTCACTGAGAATGCCGCCGTGATGGGCGAGCTCGCGATAATAATCGGACGAGCCTTCCCAGATGCACAGAGCGGCGAGATGCGGCGGGCGCAGCGCGCCGACCGTCCATTGGTTCATCGCGTAATAGGAAATGCCGTTGATGCCGACCTTGCCGTTACTCCACGGCTGCAAGCCCGCCCATTCGACGCATTGATAGAGGTCCATGGTCTCGCGCGGCGACCAGACATCGAGAAAGCCGGGCGAACGTCCGGCGCCGCGCGAGTCGATGCGCAGACAGATGTAGCCGTCCGGCACCCATTTCTCCGGATCGACCAATTCCCAGTTCTGATATTTGTTACTCGAGCCTTCAAGCACTTCCGGCGCCGCTTCGATGAGCCGCGCCCAATTGCTCTGGTAGCCCTCTTGGAAGGACAGCCCCTTGGCATAGGGCCCGTAGCTGAGAATAACGGGATATTTGCCATCACCGACCGGGCGAAACACATCGGCACGCAACACCACGCCGTCATCCATTTCGATCGGCGCGTCCCAATCGATTTGCATGCCGTCACGAATTTCGGATTTCATGTCCACCACGGCCGTAACCCCCAATTGTTCTTGTCTTGCCCGGCAGAATTGCGGTGCGCAGTCCGATGCCCGGTTTGCCGGATGATACGACGCGCCGAGCACGATGTTGTGAATGAACGCCAGCTCTCTCGTGTGGTTTTCGACAGAAGAGGTCAGGAGATTAGAGATGTTTACCAGAAAACTCATCCTCGTTCTGGCGGTGCTGTTGGGCACGACCTCGATAGGCTTGGCGCAGAGCCAGCGAAACTATGGACCGAATGGTCCGGCGACGGGCGACACGTTTGGCGAGCCCTATAGCGGCTCGCTGGCGGCGCGACGCGGCGATTGGCTGCCGTACAGCGCGCGGCTCGGCTACCACCATCATTGGCATCGATATTCGTATCGCTGACCGGGCCTCTGGATGACGCTTGGTCGTCCGGGCCATGGTCGCTAAGTGACGATGGCCCCTAAGTGACGATGGCCGTTGAGCGACGATGGCCGCTAAGCCGAAAAACGCGTCGCGATCTCGGCAAGTGGCGGCCGCGGACGGTCCTCGGGCGGGCCGGGCGGCCGGCCGATATGGACGAAGCCGGCGATGCGCTCGTGCGGTTGCAGGCCAAGCGCGTCGAGCACTGAGCGATCGTAGGCGTACCACTCGGTGATCCAGCTCGCGCCATAGCCCAGCGCATGCGCCGCGAGCACGAGATTCATGGCGGCGGCGCCCGCCGAGAGCACTTGCTCCCATTCCGGAATCTTCACATGCGGTCCGGCGCGGCTCACGACCGCCACGACGAGCGGCGCGCGCGTCAGCCGCCCGCGCTCGGCCTCGACCTGGTCGGGCTTCGCCTCCGGATATTTGACCTTGAACGCATCGGCGATGGCGGCGCCGGCTTTTTGCCGCGCCTCACCCTCGAACACGATAAAACGCCACGGCGCGAGCTTGCCGTGATCCGGCACCCGCGAGGCGATGGTCAAGATCTGGTCGATCTCGGCGGCCGTCGGGGCAGGGCCGGTCAGCTCGACCGGCTTGAACGAACGGCGGGTGGCGAGGAGCTTCAGGGCGTCGGGCATATTTTCAGGATTCCACTTGCGGAGAGTGTGAGATAGTCGGCCTGTCGCGGAAGGGCAAGGCGCTGCCGGCTTGCGCAAGTCTGAAATCGTTCGTATCCATACGGTCTACCAATAATCCTGCGCCGATTATCGCCTAAAAAATATCGGCAAAAAATATCGGCAAAAATATCGGGAGGAGATCTCATGAGCTTTAGGGTCACATCGCGTCTCTGCGCCTTCGCGGCAATTTCACTGTTCTCATTGTCATTATTCTCATTCGCATCTGGCGCAGCGCTCGCCGATCCATTTCCGCCCGGCGCGCAGTCGGAGAACATCAAGCAGATCGGATTTTCTTCGCTCGGCGGCAAGTTCGGCGGCTTTAAGATCGCCATCAAGCATACCGCGAACGACAAGTGGTATCTCTACACGGGACATTCGTTCAATCAGGGCTGGAGCATCGTCGACGTCACCGATCCGGCCAACCCGCGTTATGTGAAATTCATTCCTTACGTCACCGACGACAAGAGCATCATCACCTCGCAAGTCACCTTGCACGACAACCTGATGCTGACCTCGCTCAACAGCTTTACGCCGCAGAAAAATCCTCTGCCGGCGGTGCTGCTGTGGGACATTTCCGATCCGGAAAATCCGAAGCAAGTCGGCTCGTGGATGGGCGGCGACACGGGCGCCCACCGCAACTCCTATCCCGGCGGCAAATACGCCTATCTCTCGTCGAGCTATCCGGGTTTTAAGAACCACATCATGGTGATCCTCGACGTCAGCGATCCGGCGCATCCCAAGGATATCGGCAAATGGTGGCAGCCGGGGCAAAAGGACGGCGAGCCGCCGTCGCCTTATCCGCAAGGTTTTCACGGCCCGGTCAATGTCAGCCCTGACGGCAAAATGGCGTCGCTGCCGTACACGCCCGACATGGTCAATCTCGACATCAGCGATCCGACCAATCCCAAACTGATCGGGCGCCTGCATATCACCCAGCCCTTCGCCAGCGTCGGCACGCAGTCGGTGCACTCCGTGCTGCCGCTCTGGGACCGCAATCTGCTCTACGTCAGTTCGGAAGCGCAGAAGGAGAGTTGCGCCGACGACGGCCTGAACTTCTCCGGCATGATCGACAATGCAAATCCGGCGCATCCTCGGCTGATCTCGATCTTCCCGACGCCGGTGCCGCCGAAGGACGCGCCCTACAAAGACTTTTGCGACAAGGGCGGCCGCTTCGGGCCGCACAATGTCAGCCAGGAGATTTATAATCCGGCAATTCAGAAGCCCGGCAAGCTGATAACTGTCGCCTGGTTCAATGCCGGCGTGCGCATCTTCGACATCAGCAACTCACGTTTGCCCAAGGAGGTCGGCTATTTCATGCCGCCGGAGCGGCCCGGCCTTGCGCAGCAGACCGGCGCGCACGCCTCTAAGGTCGATTGGAGCGAGGAGATTGCCGTCGACGCCCGCGGCAACATTTATATGAACGATGACAAGTGGGGGCTCTTCATCCTGCGCTATACGGGCAAGGAGCCGAAATAGTCACAGGACTGTCGGCACACCCTGTTGGTCATACGTGAAATTGTAATTGGGAAGGACGGCAACTTAACCGAGGTTAAGGAGCTCTCAGATCGCAAGAAACCAAGCGTTAGTTGGGCCTGTTGCGCGTGGCGGGCCACTGCGTGCAACACGATAATTTAACAATGGCAAAGAATCTTCTCAATTCGCCATGAGACGAGAGGCAACAGTAAACTCCCGCTGTTAGCCTGCGGATCGGGGTGCGTGGTCCGCCTGTCGGATCGCGTGGGGAGATGGTTGTCGTGAGTATTCGGCCTCTACAACGGGCAATGCGCTCGCGCACGGCGCTGGCGGTGGTGCTTTTGTGCGCCACATTGCTCAGCCTATGGGGCCTGGTGGCTTGGAAGGAATGGCAAGAACGGCAGGACAGGCTGGCCCGCGGCGCAGTCGATATTAAAAATCTCACGCACTCGCTCTCGGAGCACGCGGCGCGCACCATCGAAAGCGGGGCAATTATCCTGTCGAACGTCGTTAATCGCTTTGGTCAGGGCGACGCGCCGCAAGTCGACCATTTCAATCAATTGCTGGCGGCATACACGCACGAACTCCCACAGCTCCGCGAGGTGGTCGTTCTCGACGAAGACGGCAAGTGGAAGTTCTCCTCTGTCGGCAAGGCACAAAGCTATAACAACAGCGATCGGGACTACTTCCAATTCCATAAGTCCCATCCGGATCAAGAACTCCGCATCAACACCCCTATCGTGTCACGAGCTACCGGCCGTTGGACGGTGTTGCTGACGCGGCGTATCAGCAATCCCGACGGGAGCTTCGCCGGCGTTGCGGCTGTCGCGATCGATCTGGGGTTCTTTCAAGCGTTCTACGAGACTTTCGCCATAGGCAGTCGTGGCAGCGTCGGTTTGTTCCGCACCGATGGCACGCTGCTCGTGCGCCGGCCATTCGATGCGGCAAATATCGGTCGCAACTATTCGACCAAACTCCCCCTGTTTGAATGGCTGCGAATGGCACCGGCCGATTATTCCCGTGTAGATTCGCCGTTTGACGGCCAGATCAAATGGATCGCGTATGAGCAAGTCGCCGGATTTCCGCTCGTGATCAATGTGGCGCTCGCGGAAGACGAAATGCTTGCGTCCTGGCGCGGCGAGGTCAAGTCCGACATTCTTATCACAGGCATCTTATCGCTCGTGCTCGTTGCCATGGGCATCCTCATCGTCATTCAATTTCGCTTGCGATCCCACGCCGAGTGCGCTCTGCAAGAGAGCGAGGCGGAGTACCGGCTGCTTGCCGAAAATTCCGGCGACGTGGTGGTGCGACTGGGCTTCGACGGCGTGAGGCATTACGTGTCACCCGCCATGAAACAGGTTCTGGGTTATGAGCCGAAGGAGCTCGTGGGTCGCAGCGTTAGCGAAGTCGTCGTTCATCCGGATCACGCGGCCGAGCTGAAGAACATCTTGAAGGCGTTGAGCGAGGGGCAAGAGACGGCGACCTTGATCCACCAGAGTCGTCACAAGAACGGCAGCGACATTTGGCTTGAGACCATCTTCCGGCTGGTTCGCGATCCGGCAAACGGCGCTCCCAGCGGAATAGTCGCAATGATCCGGGATGTGTCGGATCGCAAAGCCGCAGAAGAAGAGCTGCAAGCACTCAATACCGTCTTAAAGGAGCTTGCCGCCACTGATGCCCTGACCGGAGTTCCAAATCGGCGTAGTTTCGATATCGCGCTCGACCGCGAGTGCCGCAGGGCGAAACGCGCACGGAAATCGGTCGCGGTCATCGTCGCTGACGTTGACCATTTCAAGAGCTACAACGACTGCTATGGCCATCAGGCTGGCGACGAGTGTCTTCGGCGCGTGGCGCGAGCGATGTCCGAAGTCGTTCAGCGTCCTGGCGATCTACTCGCACGGTACGGCGGCGAAGAATTCGCGGTCATTCTGCCGGAGACGGACAGTTTCGGCGCCGGCCTCGTTGCTGAGAACATTCGCCGGGCTGTTGAGGCGCAAGCGATCCCACATGCAAACTCAATCGACGGTCCGATTACAATCAGTGTCGGCGTCAGTTGCATGCGGATAGACCGCGATAATACGGGGCCGGACCTACTTCGAGAAGCCGATCAAGCGCTCTACGACGCAAAGAACGAGGGCCGAAATCGCGTCGTCCGCGCGCCCGACACCGATTTTCGCACTCTCAGGATTGCTTAGTCAGTCATCCGGCAGGCTAAAGCGATCCAGCGCGGCGAAGAAGGCGGCGGAAGCCGCCCACATCAGCGCGATCGACAATCCGCCCGTGCCGAACTCATATCCGGGCACGAGCCAGCTCTTCAAATAGAGCGGCGGCGCGAGCAGGAAGATCGTCAGCGCTATTGCAGAAGCGACTGCTCTGTATTCGTAGCTTTGTGATCTTAGGCGCAGGCCCATGGACATTATCCGATTGCCTGAAGATGCGAGGCGGGCCGAAACTGGCCCTCTAAATCAAATCACGCCAACCACTGGTATAATGGCACACAGGTTGCGAAGCTCATGAACGGCGCAGCCACGTTCGCGGGCTGCTTTTTGACAGAGGGCGGGCTATCGTTCCCCGGCATCGCGATTGGAGCCTGAAATGCTGAGAATTACCTCTTGCCTCGTAGCGGCGTGGTTTCTGCTGGCGCCGTTGACCGCGGCCGCGGCAACTCCGCTTCAACCAGCTCCGTCCGATGGCAGTGCCACGGTCACTATCGCGGAGCAAAGCGCGCAGCGCATCGCGCAAAATGCGGTTCGGCCGCAGCCACCGGCGGCGCGCCAATCTCCGCAAGCGCAGGGTCAGCCACAAGGTCCGCCGCAAGTCTATTTGCTGCGCGGCTTTCTCAACGTCTTCTCGCTCGGCATGGACGACCTCGCCGGGAAGCTCCAGGCCGATGGAATTGCGGCGACGGTCGCGAACCATGCCGACGCCGACTATATCGCCAGCCGGATCCTGACGACTTACAATTCCGGCAGCCGTGGTCCGATCGTGCTGATCGGCCATTCGCTCGGCGCCGATGCCATCTGCGAGGTCGCCAATACGCTAGCGCGCTACAACATCCCGATCGCGCTTTTGGTGCTGTTCGACGGCACCGAGCCGCATCAAATTCCGGCCAACGTTACGACCGCGATCAACTACACCAAGCACTTCATGATCGCGCCAGCGCCCGGCTCGCGCGGCACCGTTTCCAATGTTGATCTCAGCGGCGATCCGGGCATCGATCATCTCAGCATCGACACCGCGCCGTCGCTGCAGGCGCAGGTGCTGAATTACGTGCTGCAGGCCGCGGCACCACCGCCACCGCGCGCGCCGGTTCAGCGTCGGCAGTGAGGGCGGCAAGGTTTGCCTCATCACGAGTTGTATTTATAGAAATCACAGCTTTCATTACTGAATAGCGAATAATAGTAACGAAATAGCAAGCGATCGGGCTTAGCAGAGAGACGCGCAGCCTGCGATTTCATGCTGCGCCTGATGAGCGATCCAAATGCGTCGAAGGATTTGCGTATCGAAATGGCTACGCTGCGGCACCTTACGTGCATACCCGGCCCAAGGAGGCCCGGCGGCGGCCGATCGATCCGACTTTGCCTTTCAAATCGCGGTCGGAAGTTAGCTCTCAAACAATGGAGGCGAGGTTAAAGGCCACAGGATCGCTGGCGGCTGATCGCGCCGCTTCCACTAACGGCCTTGCAGGCCCTATCGTTAATATGATGCCGATCGTGCCGGTCATCGCGGTCTTTGCACTCAAGCCATGCAGTCTAGTTGAGTGCAATTAGTCGGGAAGTTCACAAATTGCAAACTGATCCGCGGCGCCCCATCGGCGCAACTTTGAAGCACCCCAGCGTGCCGCGGAAATGACACGCCGGGACTTGCCAAAACACACCGAGCAGGTCGCGTCACGACCGAATCGAAATTTATCAAAAAACTGACGGAAGACCACCTTGCTGGGCATCAACCCACAGGGAGACGAGGCTGCGATTATTTCTCGGCGACTGGCCCGGGTGTCCAATCACCCCCGCGCAGCGGCGTCACCTTGATGTTTTTGATCTCACCCAGCTGCAGGGTTGGATCGAAATAGCTCATCGTCCGCTCGTTGAAATCAATGACACGACCGCGCGTCAGCGGTCCTACGTCATTTATTTTGACAATGGCCTGCTTGCCCCGACCCTCAACGAGGGCATAGCTGGACCTTGAGCCATGGCGCACGCCGCCGAATATCTCGCGCAAACCAGTTTGGATCGCAGCCGCCCACGCGGATGGATCATAGCGCTCGCCCGTTGCTGTTTGTGGGCTGCCTTCTCGCCATCCGGGACGGAACGGATTGTACATTGACGCTGCGCCAACGATCGCGGCGCCGTCGGCGGCTTTATCGGGAGCCAACGAATGAACGGACTGGAGCTCAATTCGACCTATCGCAGCCGACGAAACGGCAAATAAAATAGCGGCGCCGCAAATCGCGGCGCTTACGCGCACCACCATTCAGATGCTCCTGGATTAGCCCCGCAGCCATTCCGGTTTGGTACGCCGCAATATCGTCAGATCGGGCCGCGCATCTCGCGAAATCAGGCCAAAAAGTTGTTTATATCGGCCCTGTAGTACGCACCGTCTAAATGAGTGCGAGCTGTGGTTGGTCGACGGCGATTGCGCGCGCCATCCCCAGAGCATGCGCCGTTGCTATTCGGTGCCCACTCACGCGAGTTGTCCCTGAGGTCTGCGGGGCGATGTCGCCAATTGGGCCTTAGCCGCCCCGCTCGGCGACAGCCCGGCCGCTTTTGGGGGCAAAGCTGACGCCACTAATTGCAGCCGTCGTACTCGCTACAGCCGACCATGTGATCGAATAGGGATGTTGTTTTCTGCGATGCATGAGTCCGCTAGTGGCCCTCAGTGGACGCGGGAATGTGACCCGTTCCTGTCCGGTTTCGGTGTAATAGTGTGTGCGCTGCAGCAAATCCAGGCGCCCGTTGTGGTCGCGATAGAGTTCTCGGAAGCAGCCCCATGTCGTGCTATTTCCTGCTGCTGGATTCGGCTTTCGCTTTCATTCGCGTCAGCTCGACGTTCAGCTTCGCCACTGTAGATTTAAGTTCAGCAACTTCGGCTCTGGCCGCGGCGAGATCGTGATCGGCGGTAGCCATCTTATCCTGCGTCTCGTGGGCCAGCTTTGTCAGCGCCTGCTGAAGAAATTCGACATTGCCCTGCAGGCACCCGGTACGACGCTCCATCTGTTTTTCGGCGGTGCAGATTTCCAAACCGCGAATGTCCTGTGCAGCCGCGGATGTTAGGTGTTGCGCAACGAACACCCCTACACAGCATAAAAAACGCACCGCGCCAGAAGAGTAAGGCCAATGCAGCCGTCGTTCGCGTGTCATAGCTGAAAGCCTAAGATGAAAGTCGGTGCGGGGCTACGACCGAGTAGGCTGTCCCCTTGTTTAGCGATCCCATCGCATATCCCTGACTCGTGGATCGTTTTCGAATGGTTGCTGAGCAAAATCAATTGAATCCCTCGGCATTTCACAAAGAGCTCTTCCACCGTTGGCGCTTAGAAGTAATCGCCACGTCTGTTGAGCAATTGGCTCGAAACTAGAAAATGCGCTGCATGAGAGAATCGCTACATTTAGCCTGTGCTTTGGATCTCTTACAGAAGCGTACTTTATAAGTTCTACGCTTGAAGTGCGGGCAAGATCTGCGAGCTCATGGCATTTATCGTAAGTCGTTGGATGCGTCCAATCCCTGTTCTTTAAATCAAGAGGCGGCTTGGTCAAATCAATTGAAAGGGCGGAATAATCAATAGCGAAGGCCGTGTACTCACCAGCGTTTGAGGGCCACTTTGTATTTGGCGATTCCGAGAAAAATAAAAGGCGATGAAAGCAAAGTTCGGCCATGGCCGAGTGAACGTGCTCCGATGCGTAGAAAACGCCTAACGTAAGACCTGATCGTCTGAACCGAGATCCCCTCGGGTAAGGTGCGCCATAACGAAAAGGTGTGGACAGGAGGAAATGTAGATGGCGGCATTCGGGTGGCACTGAGGGTTTGGTCTGCTCAATCAGGAGCTCCAGCGCGTGCTGATCGTCCGCATTGTCTGTGAGCTTGGTTGTAGATATCTGGTTCTGAGCTTCAACGATGCGCCAAGCGCGACCGGACAATAGGCTGCTGCTAGACGACAGCGCGTCGCGAATCGAGATATTGGATGACATTGGTAAGCCCAGAAACGGACTGCACTATATCAAGCGGAACGCCATCGAGAGCGGTGTTAGAGTTCTTGAGCCAATCGGCAGCTACGCCATCGTCTCCTGCTACAATACCGTCGAGTGATCGATATAAACGCACAAACATCACCGCCAACTCGAAGGCCTTCTGCTCTGGCTCGAGCTCGTAGCTGCCTTTCCGCATTCGTGAAATTGTTGGTCCCGAAACTCCCAGGATTTTCGCCAGCACGGTGTTCTTGATTTGCAATCGATCAGCCGCGCGGAGAGCGGCTTGTGTAACAACACGCGGTTGGTTTGCGACGATATCGGCGCGAGGGTGAGATTGCATTTCTGCCTCTAACGTAGCAAGAATAACACTTGTTTCCTTCCATAGAAAGAAAACTCTATTTCACAGGAAATAATAGTGGGTGAATGTTTCTACCAAGGTATAACTAGGTATTTATTCCTTGCAGGCTGAGCGTCAATCCCCGGGGTCAGCTAGGTTCTATTGCGATATTCCAAGGCGGCCACAGCAGCCAGATCGTTCCAAATATCGTCGACGTACCGTCGTGTAGGATCAAACTGCTCGCGTTGTTGCTGCGCCCAATCGCAGTTGCTGCGAGTCAGTGGGTAGTTCGCAGCGATAATTGCATTTCGTTCGCGTTTTCCGAACTAATTAGAACGTCGTCCTGGCCGGGTCCGAATCAGGCATATTGCTGGAATGGACCGGACTCAACTAACAGCCGTTGAGAGAACGGGACGCTGGGCCGTTCGCATAATTTGGCCCAGCGGCGCGTGTCATTATTTTGGTCGGTTTAATTCCGCACAGGAGTTGCCGGTGGGTTGAAAAACTTAGCTGGCTGACGGCCGTGAGAATTGAAAAGGGCGATCTAGTTCGACGCGGCAGGCCGTCACAAGCTGGATAAGACTACTCTCACGATGCCGTGGCGAGATGACCTTCGTGATCCCTGCGATCGTGTGGGACCGTTCAGTCTGTCCTATTTTTGGCGAGCAGCGGCGGGTGCCGTGCGATCGATTGGAAATGTGCTTTCAAATTAGGTGTCGATCACCTCATCGGCCTATTGCGCGATAGCCTTTGCGCGACCCTCGGCCAGATCCAGCGCAACGCGCAGGCTACCGCCAGCTTGCTCGAGCAGATCGGCGGCCTGCTCTTTACTGCAGCCGTGTTACCCGAAAATGTTGCCGTAGAAAAAAACATCGATAAGAGAACCAAGCGCCATCGACGTCGCGGCCAGAAACACTATTAGTTTCTTTAGTTTCATGGCTGTTCACCGAACGACCGCGGATATGTCCCAACCGACAGCCTGAAGTGGCACGTTCATGACGACACGGCAGCTCACACATTCAAAGCTTTGCGTTGCAGTTCGCTCACCGTGACCAGGTGGAATCCGGCGAAAGCGCATTTGATCGGCGCAGAAAGGGCAGCGCGGGTTTGGGGCATCAAGGTCCATAGCTCCAAGGTGGACTAAAGTCGGTTAACGAAAGGTTAACCGACTGGACTGAAATAGCCCTATCGTGACCAGTGTCCGCACTAATGCGAGCCGTGTCTCCGCACCGACGGCAACTTATCTATCTGAGGGTTGTCCGTTGTTGCGGGGCTAAGCGGACTTAATGGTTGGTCATAGGGGACTTCGCCTTTTGACCCATCTCAGACCTCGCGATTGATCGCGGCCGTCAGCTCGGCTGATGTGATCAGCGTCTTGGTGCGGATGAGAGCGTGGCTTTGGCGTCGTTGCGGCAAACCAACTCGTGAGCGGTCCACCGACATCGGTTGCACAATCGGATCGACAAAAATCATGGCAGCTGCAGAGCCGTATGCTAGCTTCGCCTTGGGATTTCGCATTTAAGTCGGGGCCAGACTGAGTCCAACCAATATTCGCGGGAGATGCTCAATGTCCCGAAGCTTTCGGCAGATCATCGACGCGGCAGTGAGGGAGAAGCGCTTCCTTGTTGTGCCTGGCGCGCACGACGCGCTGAGCGCTCGCTTGATCGAGAAGATCGGTTTCGACGCCTATTTCATTGGCGGTTTCCCGGCGGTCGGGGCGCGCTATGGCGTGCCCGATATCGGCCTTAAGGGCTTCGGTGAAATCTCGGCTTGCGTGCGCGACATCATGGCGGCCTGCAATCTGCCGGTATTTGTCGACGGCGATGACGGGTACGGCGACGTCAAGAATGTAGTCCACACCGTACAAAGCTACGAACGCATGGGGGTGAGCGCGATCCTGATCGAAGATCAGCAATGGCCCAAGCGCTGCGGCCACATGGTCGGCAAGAAAGTCGTGCCGACCGAATTGGCCGAAGCCAAGATTCGGGCCGCGTGCGCGGAGCGTCTCAATCCCGGGACATGGATCTTGGCGCGAACGGACTCGCGCGCGGTCTACGATCTGGACGAAGCCATGCGGCGCGCCGAGCGCTATATCCGGGCTGGCGCCGATGGCATCTTCATCGAGGCGCCGCGCAGCGTGAAGGAGCTCGAGATCATCGGCAAAGCTTTCGACGTGCCGCAAATCTGCAATCCGCTGATGGGCGGTCACACCCCGATCCTCGGCATGGAGGACTTGGCCGCACTCGGTTTCAATTGCGCGGTGCTCGGGCTCGATACCCTCATGCATGCCGCCAAGGCGGTCGAAGCTGTTCTCATCGACATGAAAACGGGCAAATTCGCCCACCGCAATGACGGCATGGATTTTGAAGACTACAAAAACCTGGTCGGCTACGGCAAATGGGAAAGCATTGATGAACAGTTTACGCCGCCCCAATAGGCCGTCGCTGCCCGCCAATAGGCGAGCGGATCACACCATTGCCGGCTCGCGCTGTTCTTTCGCCGGTGCCGGATCCTCGAGTTGGAGAATACGCCGCGCATTGTCGTAAAAGATTTTCTGCTTGTCGGCATCCGATAGTTCGATCGCGTCGATTAGTTCGAGGCACGGCGCCGGATCCCAGCATGGATAATCAGTGCCGTACATGACGTTGTCGATGCCGTAATAATCGATCGCGAACTTGATGCCGGCGGAGTGCGGGGACACCGTGTCGGTGAACATCCGCTTCATATAGCTCGTCACCGGCCGCGGCAGTTTCGCCGCCTTGGAGTTCTTGTCCATGCGGCCGGCCTGGTACGGCAGGCTTCCGCCGGTGTGCGACATCACGATCTTGAGTTTGGGATGCCGCTCCATCATGCCGGAGAGAATGAGCCGCATCGCTGCGACGCTGACTTCAATCACGCGGCCAAGGCTCAAATGCAGGGCGCCGTCGTAACCGTCGAGCGTGTCCTGGAAGATCACGTCGGTCGGATGCAGGAACAATGGCAGGCCGAGCGTTTCGACATGGGCATAAAATGGCTCGAGCCTTTCCGAATCGATCCGCGCATCGTCGCCGACGCTGCCTGGCAGATTGACGCCCATCAGTCCCAAACGATTGACCGCGTCATCGACCACTTCGATTGCGGCGCGGGTGTCCTGCAGCGGCACTGCAGCGCTGGCCCAGAGGCGGCCGGGATATTTCTTTTGCGCGCCGGCCATTTCCTCGTTCCACATCAGCGCGTAGTCGCGGCCTTCGGCGAGCGGCATGTCTGAGAATGCCACCGAGAAGGGCCCGATCGAGCACACCACGTCGACCTGGTGGCCGAGGCTGTCCATGTATTCGAACTGCTTGTCGAGATCGAACCATTCGGCCCAGGAATTAAGATGCTGGCTGCTGTCCCGCCGCCGCATATAGTCGTAGCCGCCGCGCGTGTTGACGCGCGCTCTCGGGAAGTCCCGACGCTGACACAATTTGTCGAAGATCGAACGCGGCCACCAATGGAAATGTGAGTCAATGATATGCACGAGGCACTCCTGACGAAGCGGCGTCTTTTGCGGAGATTCTAGTCGCCGGGTCATTCCCGGTCAACGCGTGGCCCGCCTCGTGCCGCAGTGCAATAGTCGGGAAACTCTGCGATGATCGTTACAAGCCTCACGCGACGGAAAATGCAGGGAGGAAGCGATGAAAGGGTTATCCCGCAGAAGCCTGTTGTCTGGCCTGGCAGCGATTCCGCTCGCAGCGGGGCTGTCGCCCGCAGCGACCGCCCAAAAGCTTCGTGTCGCCAAGGTGGTGCCATTTGCCTGGGCTTTCGCGCCACTCGATATTGGCATTCAGACGGGGATCTTCACCAGGCATGGGCTGGATATCGAGGCCTCGGCATCCTCAGGGGATGCCAAGCTGCAGCAATTGCTGGTCTCGGACAGCGTCGATATGGGCATCGGCAGCGGACCGGGCATGGCCTTTAGCGCCAAGGGAGTGCCAGCGAAGGCGGTGGCGGCCATGTACGGTCTGCCGCGCAATATAGCCGTGATGGTCGGCTACGACTCGGACGTCAAAACCGTTGATGACCTCAAAGGCAAAAAGCTCGGCGTTACCACCGTCGGTTCGCTCACGGCGTGGGTCGGCCAACGCATCAACGAGAAAAAAGGCTGGGACGGCAACGGCATCGACATCGTCCCGATCGGCGGCATGCCGCCGGCGCGTGCCGCGATCAAAACCCATCAGCTCGATGGCTATATCGGTGCGCTCGAAATAGGCTACTCACTGGAGAACGCCAAGGAGTGGCGCGTCATCACCACCGCAACCGAGTTCGTCGATCATTTCATCACCCACGTCATTTTCGCGCGCGATGAATTTATTGCACAGCAGCCGCAAACGGTGCGCGCCTTTCTGGAGGGCTGGTTCGACACGATCGCCTTCATGAAGAAAAACAAGGACAAGTCGGTCGAGATTTCGGCGAAAGTACTCGGCCTCAATCCAACTGTGGCAGCGCGCGTTTATGATGAGCAGATCGGATATTTTTTGACCGACGGCACGTTCGATCCGCAGGCGGTCGCCGTTCTCAAACAATCTTATATCGAGATGGGCTTGCTGAAAGAGATTCCGGACGACAAGACCTTGTTCACGACCGCGTTCGTGCCGGTTAAAGCCAGCATGTGACCATACCAGACAGCCTGCAAACAAGCTGACGGACTTGCATTGATGAACATTGTTGGCGTTGATATTGGCGGAACGTTCACTGATCTGGTCGGCGTCATTGACGGGGAGTTGGTAACCTCAAAGACCTCGACCGTGCCCGCTGATCCGACCGCCGGCGTTGCCGAAAGTCTGCGCTTGGCCGATTGCGATCCGCGTCTGCTCGCCGAAGTGCTACATGGCTCGACCATCGCCATCAATACGGTGCTGGAGCGCAAAGGGGCGCGGACCGCGCTGCTGACGACCACAGGCTTTCGCGACGTCTATGCGATCGGCCGCAGTAACCGTATCGAGGCGTTCAACCTGTTCTTTCACAGGCCGCAGCCGCTGACGCGGCGCGAAATGACCTTCGAGATCGAGGAGCGGCTCAATGCAGCCGGCGAGGTGATACGGCCGCTCGACGAACGGCAGGTCGAAGTCATTGCCCACCGGCTAAGTGAAGCAGGAGTCGAAGCGGTCGCGGTCTGTTTCTTGCATTCCTATGCCAATCCGGCGCACGAGCGCCGCGCCGGCGACGTGCTTCGGCGCATTAATCCCAATATGTTCGTCACGCTCTCGCACGAAATCCTGCGCGAGTTTCGTGAGTATGAGCGGACGTCGACGACGGTGCTCAATGCTTATGTCGGACCACGCGTGCGGGCTTATCTCAGCACGCTCGAGACTCATCTGCGCCGCGCCGACTTTGACGGCAGGGTGAACATGATGCGCTCCAACGGAGGCACCATGTCGATCCGCAAGGCGCAAGAGGAGCCGGTCTCGATGATGGAATCGGGCCCGGTCGCCGGCATGATAGGGGCGGGGCGCCTTGCTTTGCATCTTGGCATCGCCCGCTGCATCGGCTTTGACATGGGTGGCACCACCGCCAAGGCGAGCCTGATCACCGACGGCATGCCCGCCGTCGAGGAAGGCTATGTCATCGGCACGCCGGCAAGCGGCCAGCCGATGCAACTGCCTGTCGTCGATATCGTCGAGGTCGGCGCGGGCGGCGGCTCGATCGCCTGGGTCGATCAGAGCGGTGGTCTCCACGTCGGTCCAAAGAGCGCCGGCGCCGATCCAGGACCCGCCTGCTACGGCAAGGGCTCGCTCGATCCGGTGGTCACCGACGCCGATCTGGTGCTCGGCCGGATCAATCCGGACCGTTTCCTCAATGGCGGCATGAAGCTCGACGTCGCGGCGGCGCGCAAGGCCGTACATGAAAGGGTCGCCAAGCCGCTCGGCCTCTCCATCGAAGAAGCCGCGCTCGGCATTGCCACTATCGCCGACAGCGCCATGTCGCTCGCGGTGCGCGCCGTGTCGGTCAACAAAGGGGTCGATCCGCGCGACACGACGATGATCGCGTTCGGCGGCGCAGGCCCCCTGCATGCCGTGAACATTGCGCGGCAGATCTTCATTCCGCGCCTTATCGTCCCCAAAGTGCCGGGCACGTTCTCGGCGCTCGGCATGCTGATGGCGTCGTGGCGCCAAGATTTCGTCCGCACTTTCATTGGCCGCATCGGCTCGCTCGATGCTGCGGCGACGCAAGCGGTCCTTGCCGAGCTTGCCGACGAGGGCCGCGCCCAGCTCGAGCGCGACGGCGTTTCCGGGCGGGGCGCCGACTTCCGTTTTTTTGCGGACCTTCGCTATGTCGGGCAGGAGCATGTATTGCCGATCCCGATTGACGACGCCGGCATGTTGACCGGCGACACCTCGGCGCTGCGTGACCTGTTTCACCTCGAGCACGACAAACGCTACGGCCAGGCCGCCGTCGAAGAGCAGATCGAAATCGTGAACCTGCGGCTCATCCTGGCCTCGGCGCGCGCCGACACCATTGCCGAAGAATGGATGGCGCAGAAATGGTGGCCGGCCGAACAAGCGGCCGAGACAAGCCGGAAAGTGATCTTCGGCAATGCCGCGGCGCCGGTCGAATCGCGCGTGCTGTGGCGCCCCGCTCTGAAGCCCGGCGCTATCGTCGTCGGTCCAGCCGTCATCGAAGAGCCGAACTCGACCATCCTCATTCATCCTCGTGATCGCGTGACGATGAGCCCGACCGGTCACCTCATTATCGATCTTGCCTACGAGGCCTGAGCCGCATGTGCAACGATGCAGCCGATCCCGTCACCGTCGAAGTCGTGCGCAACGCCATCGTTGCCTATGGCGACGAGATGGCGAATGCTTTGTGCAAGGCCGCCTACAACATGATGATCTACGAGGTGCGCGACTATTGTTGCGGCCTGATCGATCTCCAGGGGCGGATGATCTCACAGAACCGCGGCGGGCTGCCGATCTTTCTCGCCGATCTCGGCGTCGCTGTCGAAGATGGCATCAAGCGCTGGGGTCTCGACGGTTTCAAGCCTGGCGACGTACTGATCATGAATTACGGCGAGGTTTGCGGGCAGCACCTCAATAATGTCGTGATCTATTGCCCGGTCTTCCACAATGACGAGCTCGTCGTTTTCACCGCAAACCGGGCGCATTGGGTCGATATCGGCGGCGCCCGCATCGGCTTTGGCTCCTCGGCGACGACCGAGATCTATGCTGAAGGCATTCAGATGCGCTCGCTGAAGATCTTCGAACAAGGCCGACGCAACGAAACGCTGTGGCAGATCATCAATGACAACGTCCGCTTTCCGGCTTCCTGTCTTGGCGATCTGCGCGCGCAGATCGCGTCCTGCCAGCTTGGCGCCCGGCGTTATTGCGAACTGCTCGATCGCTATGGACGCACGACCGTCGAGGCCTGCATCGCACAGATTTGGGACCAGGCGGACAACGCGGTGCGTCAGGTGGTCGAAAATATACCCGACGGGATCTATACGGCCGAAAGCCTACTCGATAACGACGGCCGCAATCTCACTCAGCCGCTGCGCATCAAGGTGCGCGTCGAAGTGACGGGCTCGAAGCTGACGGTCGATTTTTCCGAGATGAACCCGCAGACCCAGAGCCCGATCAATTCCGGCCGCTCCGGCGGGATCGCGGCCGCCCGTGTGGCGTTCAAGTGTCTCACCTCGCCCGATCTGGACGTCAACGAAGGATGCTTTCGCGCCCTCGATGTTGTTCTGCCCGAGGGCACCATGCTGAGCGCGAAGCCGCCGGCGGCACTGGGCCTATGGAGCATAGCGCTGCCGACCGTGATCGACACGATTCTCAAGGCGCTGGCGCCGGCGATGCCGGACAAGATTCCGGCCGCGCATAAGGGCGACATGGGCGGCTGCTCCTTCTACGGCGCACGCGAGGATGGCAGCCGTTTTCTGCTGATGAATATTTTCGGCGGCGGCTGGGGCGGCCGTCCGCACGAAGACGGCGAGTCAGCCTCGGTTTCAGTCTGCCAAGGTGACGTACGCAACACGCCGGTCGAACTGCAGGAGATTCGCTATCCATTTCTGATCGAGACGCATGCGCTGCGCGAGAACAGTGGTGGTGCCGGTCAACACCGCGGCGGACTTGGCGTCGCGCTTGGCTATCAGTGTCTGGTTCCTTGCCAGGTCAACATCAATTTCGAGCGGACCAAGGTTCCACCGTGGGGTTTGCACGGTGGCACCGAGGGCCGGTCGAATTACGCGATCATCCGCCGCGCCGACGGTTCGCCGGAAGAGAAAGTTCTCAAAGGCACACAAATTCCGCTTCGGCCGGGCGACATCGTGACTTTTTATACCGCGGGGGGCGGCGGCTACGGCGATCCCATCAAACGGTCGCGCGAGGCGATCCTGTTCGACTTGGCCGAGGGCTTTGTGTCGAAAGAGGAGGCCGATAGGAATTACGGGTTCATCGCATGACCGCGCCCCACAAAGCCGCTGTCTCGGCTGCCTATCGCGTGCGGATCGGCGATCTGCGCCGAGCTATGGAGGCGGCGGATACCGATGCGCTTTTGCTCTATGGCAACAATTGGCACGCCGATTACCTGCGCTATGCCAGCGATTTCGGCATTGTCGAAGGACAGGGGCTCGCGCTCTTTCGCCGCGACGGCAGCGTGACATTATTACTCGGCGACCCGGCCGAGGCGGATCGAGCCCGCGCCGAGACGGCCCACGACGTTGTTTCAGCACACGATCTCGTCGCAGAGGCGAAGAATTTCTTGCGCAGAGCTGGTAATCGCCGGGTCGCGGCGGCTCCTTATGATCTTCTTCCTTATGGGCTAGCGCGCCATGCGGAAGAGCTTCGTCTGTCCGATGGTGGCAAGCTGATCGAACAGTTGCTCATGGATAAGCGGACTGAGGAGCATGTCCACGTCCGCCGCGCCGCCGTACTCGCGGACCGCGGCTACGAGATCTTCCGGGCCGCGGCGCGACCGGGCCGCAAAGACTATGAGCTGATCGCCGAGATCGAGCGGTTCTACCGCTCTGAAGGCGTCACTGAAAATTTTATGATCATCGGCGTCGGCGGCCGCGAAGTGCGTGGCATGGCGCCGCCGTCTGGCAAGATCCTCAAAGAATGCGACCTCGTCACCACCGAACTGACGCCCTGCGTCGATGGCTATTTCGCGCAGATCTGCCGCACGCTAGTGGTCGGTGAACCGAGCGAGCTGCAAGTGAAGAGCTTCGGCGTGTTCCAAGCGGCGCTCGATGCTGGGCTGAAGGCGGTGCGCGCCGGCGTTACGGCATCGGAGGTGGCGCGAGCGGAGAACGACGTGTTCCGCTCCCACGGCCTCGGCCAATATGTCACCTCGGAATATACCCGCGTGCGCGGCCACGGCATCGGCCTGTTCCCGGATCAGAAGCCGCATGTGCTCGAGGACGTCACCACGCCGCTGACCGCGAACATGACGATCATTGTGCACCCGAACACCTATCACCCCGATGTCGGGTACCTGGTGCTAGGCGATACGATCATCGTGACAGCGGACGGCCACGAATCCTTGGGCGCGATGCCGCGCAATCTGCTTTCAGCGTGAGGCCGTTATGCGCCGTGGATTGATGGGGTGGAACGAGGCTGATCTGCCGCTTGCGGCTTTGAAACAGCGGCTGTCACGCTTGCAGGCCGGCCTGAAGCGCGAGGGTCTCGGCGGACTGATCGTCTACACCAATATTGCCCGTCCGGCGGCGGCAACATTCCTGTCCGGTTTCACGCCGTACTGGTCCGAAGGCCTCTTGTTTGTGCCTGCAGCGGGCGAACCGATATTCGCTACCGCGCTGTCCAAGCGCGTCGCCGAATGGATACGGTCGGTCATGCCGATCGGCGCGATCGAGAATACGCCGCAACCGGCCGCTGCCATTCGGCGCAAGTTGACGGAAGCCGCCGTCGACAGAGTCGGTGTTTTGGAGCTCGATCTGCTGCCAACGGCGCAGGCCGGCGCGCTTGCCGGCGAAGACAACGCTATCGTTCTTGAAGACGCCACCGCTTTGTTCCGCTCGATCCGTCTTCACGTCGACGACGCCGAGATCAACCTTGTGCGCCGCGCCGATGCCTTGGCGCGCGATTGTCTGGAAGCAATCGACGGCGGTAGTGACGCGCGCCGGTTGGTGGCTGGCATCGAGGCGCGGGCGCGGCTTGCTGGTGCCGAAGAAGTCTTCGTCGGCGTCAATCCCGATCTCGCGCGTCCGAGCGCCTTTCTACGTTGCGATCGTCTTGATGGTGCTCTCGGTGCGCGGTTTGTAGTTCGCCTTTCGCTCTCTTTGAAGGGAGCTTGGGTACGGCGAGCCATTACGCAGACCCGAATGCCCGAGCAGCAATCGGCGTTCACCGCCGCCGATCGGTCTTTCCAGCACGCGCTGACATTAGGCTCGGCGGCAGAGGCCTTGAAGGCGTTACAAAATAGCTTTCCCGGCAAGATAACGGCCTGGACCGTCGAAGCTTGTATCGGCTCATATCCGCTCGAGACGATCGCCCGCTCCGGCGAGAACCCATTGTCTTCAGATCTTCCTTTAGTCAGCGTCGTGTCGGTTCAAGCCGAGATGGACCGGACCGTTTGGTACGGCGCGGGGCCGATCATTGGCCAAGCTCAGTCATCGTGAGCAGCGAGCTTGCCTATTCCATTCCAAACATTCTTGCCCGAGAGATTTCGGTATTGTGTGCCCTGCCGCTTCATGACGAATTTGTGAGTTCAGCGGGCGCTGGGGGGTAAAGCGGACATCTCATGTTGACAGCATCGCGGCGGCTATGACCCATAACGGACATCAGTGCCCCTCACGGCCCGGAGCTATTGGCGCGCTTTATGCCACTCACAAGGGCTGTCCGGACGTGATAGCTTTTGCTGTGATCTTGGCCGGGGGCGGCAGATGCGACGTCGCGAATTCATAACGCTTGCGGGCGGCGTGGCAGCGGGTTGGCCGTTAGCTGTGCTAGCGCAGCAGGCGGGCAAGTTGCCCATCATCGGGTTCTTGGGAGCAGATTCTTCGGCCTTTAGTCCATGGACGGATGCCTTTGTTGCGCGCCTGCGCGAGCTTGGCTGGATAGAGGGCAGCACCGTCGCGATTGAGTATCGCTGGTCACAAGGCCGGACCGAGCGCTACGCCGAGATCGCAGCCGAGTTTGTCCGTCTCAAGGTTGACGTCATTGCCACAGTTGGGAGCGCCGTCCCCATTGTTAGGCAGGCGACTGCATCTATCCCTATTGTCTTCGCAGTGGCAATCGACCCGGTCGGCAGCGGCTTGGTCGCAAGCCTGGCACACCCGGGAGGCAACGTCACTGGCCTATCGATCCAGGCGAATGAACTCGCGGGCAAGCGACTAGAATTCGCCAGAGAACTTGTCCCTGGGCTGCACCGCCTGGCAATCATGTTCAATGTTGGCAATGCCCAACCCGTCCTCGAAATGGGCGAGACCCAGGCCGCAGCACGTATGCTCGGTCTCGAAGTCGTGCCACTCGTGATCCAGCGTGCCGAGGATATCGCATCCGCCCTTCAGGCGCTTAAGACCCGAGCGGACGCGCTTTATGTTGCGGTCGATCAACTCATTGTTGCAAATCGCACAAGCATTCTCTCGTCAGCACTGGAAGCACAGCTGCCGACGATTTTCAGTACACGCGATTTTGTCAAAGTCGGCGCGCTCATGTCCTACGGACCGAGTTACACGGAACGGTTCGGGCATGCGGCAGACTATGTGGACAAGATTCTACGTGGGGCGAAGCCCAGCGATCTGCCCGTCGATCAGCCGACCAAGTTCGAGCTTGTTATCAATCTCACGACCGCCAAAGCGCTTGGCCTTGCAATTCCGACGACGTTGCTTGCCACTGCCGAGATGATCGAATAGCGTCTCTCGACTGAGCGGCTGTGTTAGATCGACAGCAGGTAAAGCCGGCGTCTCAATCGGCTCGCCCTGGTCTCGCTTGCTCAAGTCGCGCGGGCACCTTCTTGATTGCGTAGTAGGTCCCGTGTTGGTTCTTGCTGACATCCATCAGCATACGCATAAATCATCCCACCGTTTTATACCACCGTGGCAGGACGAAGCGTTTGAAGTTGCTAGTTATTCAGTAATGACGGGAGTTCTCTTATACTTGGCGCGCCCTACGGGAGGGAAATACCACGACATTGAGCGATCGTAAACCATTGTAGTAAGTAGCGTTTTACGGGGCTTTCTTCGCTGTTGTATGCTGTCCCTAATCAGTGTCCCTAACGCGAGTAGTCCCCATGCCCAAGAGTGCACGCAAAGCTGACTATCTTTTTCGCAAAAACGGCTCGCCGAATTTCTATGTCCGCTTTCAAAAGGCGAGCCTCGATGTTCTTAGGTCGCTCGACAAGTCCGATAAGCTTGTGGGCCACGACGTTATCGCATCGCTCGGCACGTCCGACAAGCTGGAAGCGGAAAGCCTCGCCGCGAAGCTTATGGGCCAACACAAGGCGGCGCTACTGGCGGCACGGCCGCGACTAGAAACGGTGTGGAAACACAAGCTTGAACCCGGCCGCAAGCACGTCGCGCCGGACGGTGGCGAGATAATCGCAACCGACAAAGAGCTTTTCTACATCGGCCATAACGGTGCGATCACGCGGAGCGAACCGAACGGCGAGGTTACCCATAAGTGGCATGGCCCGTTGAACCGTACTTTTGAGCAAGCCGTGGTCGATATGTACGGCGACCGTCCGAAAGTGGCCGTCAAAAGCAGCGACGATGCGATCTTAGAGAGGTATCTGAAACACGCCAACATCACAGGCCGTTTCGAGCGCGAAGCCCGCGCCGTGTGGGCATTGTTTCGGTCACTATGCGACAAGCCGCTTAAAGACTGCGACCGCGACGATGGCCGCAAGCTTGTGCAGCACTTCGAGGCGCAAGAATTGAAGTCGGCAACCATCAAGAAAAAGACTGGCTGGCTAACTGCGGCAGTCAATCACGCCATCGGTGAAGGCAAGCTGAAATTCAATCCCTTTTCCAGCATCGTTCCAAAGCGCGACGACAAGCAGAGGCGTTTGCCGCTCAATGAAGCCGACATGAAGGAGGCGAAGCGCAGCCTTGGCGGCCTCGATGAGAGTGACCAAGTGCTGTTCCGCCTGCTGGCGGCCACGGGAATGCGGCTCAGCGAAGCATTCGAGATTGACGGTGAGGCGACCGAACGCGGCGTTCGCCATGTCATCGTCGGCAAGAAAACCGAACAGAGCTTGCGCCGCGTTGCGCTACCCGCCGATGTACTGGCGCATCTGCCGAAGTCCATCAAGGGTAAGCTGTTCGTTGGCACGCCAGCGGCGGCATCGAAACGCCTGAACAAGTTTTTGCGCGAAGTCGGCATCGCCGATCCGCGCAAGGTGGTTCATTCACTGCGGCACCGCGCACAGGATCGGCTGCGGGCCGCCGGGTGCCCGGAGGATGTGCGTTGGGCGCTGCTAGGCCATGAGGAACGGACTGTTGCCGCAGGCTACGGCGAGGGCTTCCCCGTGCCGCTCTTGCGTAAGTGGATTGACAAGATCGGATTTTGACGGCGAACGCGTCCGCTTTCGAGGCGAAGCGGACATGAACGGGCAGGCGAAACTGGCCGGATCGGTCGAAAATGACCCGGAACGGACACATTGCCTGCAATCAGATAAATGGCCGATATGAAAGGGAGTTCGCTATGACGAAAGTACGCGTTGCAGGCTTTTCCATCTCGCTCGACGGTTTCGGATCAGGCCCTGAGCAAAGCCTTGAAAATCCCCTCGGCAAGCGTGGGCATGAACTGCATACGTGGTTGTTCGATACGCGCATGTTCCGAACAATGGTCGGTAAGGACGGCGGTTCGGACGGAGTCGATCAGGCCTACGCACATCGTTCGATGGACGGGTTCGGCGCGTTCATCCTCGGCCGCAATATGTTTGGGCCGATCCGCGGTCCGTGGCCGGACGAGAGCTGGGAAGGCTGGTGGGGCAACAACCCGCCTTATCACACGCCGACCTTCGTGCTGACGCACCATCCACGCGATCCGATCGTGATGGAAGGTGGCACCACCTTCATCTTCGTGACCAACGGTATCGAGGCGGCGTTGGATCAGGCGAAACACTCAGCCAATGGGCGCGACGTGAAGATCGGCGGTGGCGTCGAGACGGTGCGTCAATATCTTCGCGCCGGGCTGATCGATGAGCTGCATTTCGCCTTGTCCCCGGTCGTGCTCGGGCAAGGCGAAGCGATGTTCGCCGGGATCGATCTGCCGGCGCTCGGCTATCGCGTCACCGAACATCGGGCGACCGAGCATGCCACTCACCTCGTTCTCGGCCGATAGGACTCCACCATGACCAATTGCGTTCTACGAGCGCCCGTTCAATTTCGCCAAAGACGCCTGAAGTTCGCTATTGGCCCATCTCGACCGATTGCAGCGCGACTAAAATCCGGTCGTTATTGGGGGCACAACGGACATCGGGAGACCTTGGTCCTGAGTGCGCTCGGTCGCGTCTGACCCAAAGCAGATGTCGGCCTATCTCCGTGATGGACCGTTCATGCTACACAGTCATGCATTTGGCGGGACAAACGGATCATATTGCATGGACGAGCGGAGGACGATTTGCCTCACAAAAAGGACCGTGAAATTCTCGTCGCAGCTATCGAGCGCGCAGACCAAGCTTTCAAGAAAATCCATCCGACGCCGTCGCTCTTAAGCTCGACGCCGAAAGACATTCTCGACGACCTGGCCTTGGCCATTGACCGCTGCGAAGTCTATGAGGCCGTGGCAGGCAACATCCTGTTCAACGGCTCCTTTGCGCCGATCATAACGTCATCGCTATTGGCGCCGAGATTTTTTGACAAGCGGAATCATTGAGACGGGACGAAGTGGATCGAGGATTTGCCGTTTGCAGCCGACTGGCTCATCCAACTCCTGACCACGCAAAAGGCGGAAGCGCACCTTCGGGTCGCGATCTGGGGCTTCTCCGTCAAAGAAGAGGTCAAGATATCGGATGAGATGCGCGTGCTACCGTTTAGCGCGCTGCCAGATACGTTCAATAGGAGCCGGATTCTGGACCGGGCCAAAGATCACGCGGGACAAGACCTGTGGCTATCTCCGACGCATTACGGCGTCCCGGGAGCCGCGTTCGAACTGTCGATCCCCGATGTGTCGTTCATAAGCGAATACGGCTATTGCTTCGGACAGGTCTACGACCGGCAGATGATCGCTAAGGAATTTTGGAGCTTCATCCAGGCAGCGACTACCGGCCACCCATTGGCGCTGTGCCCTCAAACCACGTAGAAAATTACTTACTTGCCGAGGCCACTCGCGACCCTGAACTGACGAGAGCGTGGGAGGCTCAATATTACAATCCGCTCGGCCCGTTAGAGCGCACACAGCTTGAACGCGCAATCATGGCGCACGGCGAGCAACTCGCCAAAGCAGCGTTGTTGATCATAGATCCGAAGCAGCGCCTGCTAGCTCAGGGGCACATCCATGCCGAGTTGCGCCAGCTCTTTCAGAACACTTTCCCAAATCCCAAACCTATCGGTCGAATGGCAAAGCGTACGTGCGCAAGGTGCTCGCAAAAATGCATCAAGAAGCTAGCCGTCCGCGGATCGACGAGGATGTGACGGCGGACAGACTAGCAGTCGTTCAGGCAATCCGTGGCGCCAGCGGAAAGTTCAGCGCTGAGCCGCCACCCAATCTCGGTGGTTTGTCCGACCGGGAATTTCAAAATTACACGCGAGCCGCGTTCGGATTTTGATGTGATGACACCATCAGGCATCAGGAACGGCGGGCTCCAAGAGCTTGGCGCCCACATCAGATCCGAGCCGCCAGATCACATGATAGGTGCCGTTCTGGGCTGGGCCGTCGCCGGCCAGCAACAGCACGAACTCGTCAGGGACAGGAGAGCTAAAACCAGTGAGCCGTACGCCGCCGCCCGAAATGTCGGTCACGAGACAGTAGCTCGATGGATCTCCATTCGTGGGCTGGAGCTTTGCCAGACGTTCAAGCGGGTAGCGTGGCGTTTCTCGTTGTTCGTCGGACTTCAGCCAAAGCATGTGCAGTCTCCCCTTGCGATCGCTCCTCACTCATCGGTGACAACCGGCACACTGAAGGGCGTCAGAACTTTCGGCGGTCCTAACTCAAAAGCTCCGATTTTCAGAGCATTTGCCTAAACCGTCAGCGTTGAGTGCGAGTGAGCGTTTCAGCGTCGGTAAACGCGTTCCAACTCGGTTCAACAGCTAGGCGAATGACTGTGCGCAGGATTCTAATTACGTGGCTGGCAATCTGCGGCGTGCTGTTCGGCGCGTGGAAGTCCGTCCGCTGCTGTACCGCCGCGCTTTTCGAGAGGCGCATTTGGCGGTGTAAGGACCTAAGTAAAAGAAGTGACGCCCAGCACAACCACTGTGATCTAACGGGGCGGGGAGTCAACCGGGTTGCGCACGGTATAGCTGTGGAATTGCCTATTAGCGAATTGGTCCGGACCGCGTTAAGGCGATCACAAGGTTCAAAGTTTAATTATGAGGCTATGCGTCTCATCATCAAGTTTTTCAAAGACGAAAACGCCGCTACAGCGATCGAGTACGGTTTGATCGCGGCGGGTATCGCGGTCGCCATTATCACGGTGCTCAAGGGTGTTGGTACCAAACTCAACACCACCTTTTCGTCGGTATCGACGGCACTCAAATAAAAGCCGGGCACAGACTGGCGGCATGCACCCAAGCACCCCGACGCGCAAGACGCATGCTGTACGTCTGCGCGCCGGGACTGGTCAGGTCGCCGCCGACGGGGACGAAGGGACGCCCGGCCGCGTGGATTATATCAAAAAGAGTGGCGCTGTTGACGGCGATTTAGCGGCGGCAGTGCATCGCGTTAGCGCGACTATTGGTCGGTGCCCAGCACCTTACCACCTTTTAAATCGACCAAATGAACCCGCATGCAAGCAATGCAGTTCACGGTCTCGTAAACCCCAGTGGCTTGATCGTGAGCCGGATTGGCGGCGATCCTAGAAGCAGTATGCGCGTTGACAGGGGTTGTTCCCGAGCCGGTGCGCGCCGGCTTGGACGCAGAGGCGATCGCCATGGGAACGGAAGAGGTTCGGTCATGACAACGATCGAATATCTTGATCGAGGATGCGACGCTCTTAACGAGGTGATGGCCACGCGGCAGTGATCATGAGGAGCGCGGGGCGGCATCCGCTTGCCCCGGGGTTTGATTATTGAGTTTGCGACCCAGACTGTAGGCCTTTGCTAGCTACAATCTTCTTGGTCGCTTCAATTACGGAAGATACCGCCGCTGACGGCTCTCCCAATGTTACTAAATCGAGTTCCTGCTCAATCGGTCGGTCGGTGGTCAGCTCGGCCGCTCCGCTCTTCCTAAGATTTTCGATTTGTGCCAAGCCCAAAGTCTCGGGTAGTTGTTCAACGACCGTATTGACCTGAGCGCTTTCCTGCACAAGTATTGGGTCCTTTACCGATAATCTAATGTCGAGTTGAGAACTCGATGGCTGCTTGCACGCCGCCGCCTGCGCGAACGGCGACGACTGTGATCGGTTGATCATTCCCACCAAGTTGGCTCCAGTTGGTAAGTTCACCTGTCAAGATACGGCTCACGGTTTTCAAGTCTGCGTGTTTGACCGGATTACTAGGGTGCACGGAGAACGCCACACGGGTCTTTGAGATATTGAAAATCTGTAGCCGGCTATAATCCAACTGTGGTTTGGCCTTTCTCAGCCCGTCAATCATGCTCTCCAATGACGATGAGATCATCGCGATTTGATTGCCTTGGAAAAGACCGTAGATGCCGAGATTGGATCGGTTCGGCAAAAGTATAATTGATTGCCCGGATGCCCGTTGGATTTCGAACTGATGTGGAATCATCACTTCCGACGTAAAAGTAGTTGAGCCCACCATACGGATTATTTCGGCGGCTCCCGGAGTGACAGACGAGGTCAATAATGCCGCACCAACAACGAAAGCTTTCATGGTGAGCTCCGCTTTTGTTTGTCAACACTGGCGGCTAGTTCATGAAAAATGATTTAATATTAATCCTTCGATTGGTAGCCAAGTCGATTTGTCGCGGGATTTTGACTGCAGACGGCCGAGCAGCGTGCGCACGTCGGCGAGCGTGACAAGGTCCATGACGGTCGGGATTGTCAGCGGCCGGGGCAGCGCACGCGACCAGTTCGGGCGGGGCGGCTGCCGATCGGAAGAGATGCGCGCGACACCGGCGAACGGCGCTCGGCGAGTAGAACTCGTTACGCTTTGGCGGCGCCCAGCAATAGGTCCGGCAGCTTCGCGAAGTTCACCGCCAGCCGGCGCGCCTCGTCCTTCGTCAGCAGCTTCGCCGCCGATCGCCGGCCAGATTCCTCCTCATAATAGAAATATGCCAGGGCTTGGCCGCCGCTGTCGCGCGCAATGAAGCACGCGGACGTCTCCTCGATCGAGCAGGGCGGGGGGAAGCGGCAAGGCGAAGGCATCAACTCCGGCGCTACTTTTCGTTCGAAGGAATCGACGATCCCGAGTCCATGGCTGCGAGAACGCCGCGCAAATGCCGTTCCGTTGGTGTCCCCTTTTGCCGCGCAATCTCTTCGACGACGCGCGCGTAATATGATGCTCGGCTGACGTCGGGAAACCCGCGTTCATAGCTGGCGAGCCACGTTTGCACGTCTTCGCCGACGTGGGGAGCGCCTTCCGAAGTGACAAAGTGCAAAAACGTTTCGATGCGCTCGTCCATCGGGCCCTCGTTTGGCCGCCCGCAAGATTAAGCACGCGGGCGTCTCATCAACGGACCTGCGGCCGATCAGCAGCGGGAGCCGCCCGAGAGTCAGCGAGGAAGTGTTGCGAATGAGCGGTCATCACGCTGACTACGCCAGAGGCGAGAGCACAGACAATCACGGCAGCAAAGAAAAGCCTTTCCATGAAATCCCCAAGCAGCGGCCAGCGCCGCCGCACTCGGCCATTGCCGTATGTTGATGACGAATCTTATCCCTCCCGCCTGCATTGAAGCACGACCGCAATGTGGCCGAAATTTCAAAGAGTCGGAGGTTTGCCCGATATCCACAGGAAACTGGTCGCCAATGCGTTCCCTCGGACGGCCGCCTGTGCGGCCAGCCCCCAAAACGCACCAGTGACGCTTATTGGACACCTGTTGGACACGAAGCCGGACGCTTTCGCTAAGTACCTGAAATCATTGGCGCGCCCTACGGGACTCGAACCCGTGTTACCGCCGTGAAAGGGCGATGTCCTGGACCGCTAGACGAAGGGCGCTAATGGCGCGCGAGGCGCGCGGGTATGCGGTACCCGAAGGCGCGCGACATATAAAGAGCTTTGCCTAAACCGGCAAGCAAGCCTGTTGGTAGGCGGCAGACGGCCCGTTGGGGGCCAAAGGCTCACCATTTCCCGGTATTGGGCATGGAAACCCAAGGTTCCTTCGGCGGTAACGGGGAACCTTTCTGCAGCAGTTCGATAGAGTGCTTATCGGGTGAGCGGACGAAAGCCATGTTGCCGTCGCGGGGCGGTCGGTTGATGGTGACGCCCGCCTTCATCAGCCGATCGCACAGCGCATAGATGTCGTCGACCTCATAGGCGAGATGGCCGAAATAGCGCGCCTCGCCGTAGTCCTCGCTGTTCCAGTTATAGGTCAGTTCGACCAGCGGCGCGGCGCGGCCGTCCGGCCCTTTGGCGATGATGGCATCGTCCTCCGCGGCGCCGAGGAAGACCAGCGTATACTTATTCTTGTCGTCGACGCGGCGGCGGACTTCCTTGAGCCCGAGCTTGTTGCAATAAAAGTCGAGCGCTGCATCGAGATCGCGTATGCGCAGCATTGTGTGCAGATACCGCATGGGAGAACCTCCGCTGGCCGGACGATGAGGGGCGTATGGCGGCCCGTCTTCTGTCGCGGGCCGACTGCTAATATGTATGACAGGCCCGGCCGAGTATGAAGCCCGACTATGACAGTCGCTTTCGACTGTCGTTTTGGACGGCGGGATCGGGCGGTTTGATTTGGACAGTTTGGTTGACCGATGATCGCGCCCGACCTCGATACCACCATCGCGCGCCTCACCGAACTGGTCCACGAGGCGGACACCATTGTCCCGTTCACCGGCGCCGGCATCTCGACCGAGTGCGGCATTCCGGATTTCCGGTCGCCCGGCGGGCTTTGGACCAAGAACAAACCGATTCCCTTCGATGAGTTTTTGGCGAGCCAAGAGGCGCGCAACAAATCCTGGCGGCGGCGCTTTGCCATGGACGGGCATTTCGCCGCGGCACGGCCCGGGCGCGGTCATCTGGCGCTGGCAAGCCTTTACCGCGCCGGCAAAGTGCCCGGCGTGGTCACGCAGAACATCGACAATCTGCACCAGGCCTCGGGGATAAAGCCGCAGGACGTCATCGAACTGCATGGCAACACCACCTTCGCCCATTGTCTCGATTGCAATGCGCGCTACGAGCTCGGCTGGGTGCGCGGACGAATGGACGCTGGCAACGGCTGCGCGCCCGATTGCCCGGAATGCGGCGGCTTCATCAAGACCGCGACCGTTTCGTTTGGCCAGGCGATGCCCGATGCCGCAATGCAGCGTGCGCAGGAGCTGTCACAGTCCTGCGATCTGTTTCTGGCGATCGGCTCATCGCTGCTTGTTTGGCCGGCGGCGGGCTTTCCTTTGACGGCCAAGCGTCATGGCGCGCGTCTTGTCATCATCAATCGCGAAGCCACCGACTTCGACGCCATTGCCGACCTTGTTGTACGTCAGGACATTGGCACCGTGCTCGAACCACTGATCGTTCATTGAGCGAGTCCATTGGGCGCGCTGTATCGACTTTGTGCACAGGTCAATGACGCTTTTATCGCACTGTTGCATTTTTGCCCTTTCGCCTCGAATGGCCGGTGTTATCTTCAATTCAACAGATTCGTAAATTCGTGATGCGCCCGAAGTGGGCGCGAGCACAGAACGGCAGCCTCGGCGTCATGGCGTCGGACGGGATCGAAGCAAAATCCAACAAATCGGGCTCTGGTCCCGACGTCGCACATGTTGGCGACGAAGCGACATCTCATGTCGTCGAGGTGTCGGGCGTCATCAAATGGTTCGACGTCGCCAAGGGTTACGGCTTCATCGTTCCCGACAGCGGCATGTCGGATGTGCTACTGCACGTCACCTGCCTGCGCCGCGACGGCTACCAGACCGCTTATGAAGGGGCCCGCGTCGTCTGCGAGGTTCTGCCCGGGCCGAAGGGACTGCAAGCCTTCCGCGTCGTCTCCATGGACGAATCGACGGCGATCCATCCGGCACAGATGCCGCCGCCGCGAACCCATGTTACAGTCGCGCCGACGAGCGGTCTCGAACGGGCACAGGTCAAATGGTTCAACAGGCTTCGCGGCTTCGGCTTCCTCACGCGCGGGGAGGGGACGCCCGACATTTTCGTCCACATGGAAACGCTGCGCCGCTTCGGCTTGACCGAGTTGCGCCCGGGGCAATTCGTCCTGGTGCGTTTCGGTCCCGGCCCGAAGGGCATGATGGCGGCCGAAGTGCATCCCGAAGGTGGGTCGCTGGGGCCGGCCTCGCACTAACCGCGCTCCTCACTTATCTCTCACATCCATTCGCCCGTGCGCCGTTCGTGCGAGCGCTCAGTTTCGCTGCGATTGCTTTGCTCGCCTGCTGCGCGTTCACGCCGGCGCGGGCGGCCGGAACAGACACGATCGAGATTGTTAGCAGCAACGGCGTGCATCCGTTTTCCGTCGAGCTTGCCAGCAATGAAGCCGAACGCGAGCTCGGCCTGATGTACAGGAAGTCGCTGCCGGAAGGTCACGGCATGCTGTTCGACTTCGGCTTTCCGCAGCCGGTCGCGTTCTGGATGCACAACACCTACATCTCGCTCGACATGTTGTTTATCAGCACCGACGGCCACATCATCCGTATCGCCGAAAATGCCAAGCCGATGACGGACACGCTGATCCCGTCCGGCGGCATGGTCCGCGGCGTGCTCGAAGTCATCGCCGGCACAGCGCACAAGCTCGGCATCAAGGCGGGGGACCGCGTTACCGGCTCGATCTTCGGCAAGGGGGCGTGATGGGGTTGGGCACCGTGTTCCGGCTCAATCAGATTTGAGACGGCGCTTGGGTAAATCTGCCTCGGTGGCCGTCTCATATATGCCGAGCCAGGACACCGGGTTGCCGGCCACAGCCGAAAGATGTATCCCAAGCCGCGACCGGCGGGGTATGGCGCAGCCTGGTAGCGCGGCTGCTTTGGGAGCAGCAGGTCGCAGGTTCGAATCCTGCTGCCCCGACCATCTTTCGTGATTCAAATGCCTGCCTGTCCGGCAAGATCGGCCGAAATCGGAAATGATTCTGACGCTATCTTGCGGCATAGTGCCGATCTGACCGCAGCCCGAGGCCACGAACATTCATGACCGCCCGGATCTACAAACCCGCCCGGACCGCGATGCAGTCTGGCACCGCCAAGACCCAAGAATGGGTGCTCGATTTCGAGCCCGAACAGCCCCGTGTCATCGACCCGCTGATGGGCTGGACCAGTTCGGGCGACATGAAGCAGCAAGTGCGCCTGCAGTTCGACACCAAGGAAGAAGCCATCGCCTATTGCGAGCGCAACGGCATCGCCTACGAGGTGTTTGAAAGCGCACCGCAAAAGCGCGCGCACATCTCATATTCGGATAACTTCGCCTATACGCGCCGCGGCGCCTGGACGCATTAGCTCTTACTTTTGAGCATGATCTTTTTCCCCGAAAACCGGTTTCCGCTTTTCGAAATCATGCTCGATTACGCGAGCCGCCGCGCTTGCGCGCCTGATGCGCGCTGGTGCAACAGCGCGATGAAGCGCTCCTCCGGCATCGGCTGGCCGAGCAAAAAGCCCTGGCCGTAGTCGCAGCCCATGCTGACCAGCGCCAGCGCGTCGGACGCCCGCTCGATGCCGACCCCGACGGCGAGGCTGCCGAAGCTGTGCGCGAGTTCGATCGCGGCCTTGCACAGCGGCCCGCTGGCAGCGTCGGTGCCGCAGCCGGCGACGAAGCTGCGATCGAGCTTGAGCTCGGCAAACGGCAGTTCGGTGAGCCGCATCACCGCGGAATAATCACGGCCGAAATCGTCGATCGCGAGCTTGACGTTGAGCGGCTCCAGCCGAAGCGCGATGTCGCGCACCAAGCGGAAATCGTTGACGACCTGTTCTTCGGTGACATCGATGAGAAGTCCCGGCCATCTGTCGAACCGCGGCTGAAAGCTTTTCACGATATCGACCAGGGCGACTTTTTTCAGCGCGTTGACCGGCATGTTGACCGCCATGCGCAGACTGACGCCGAGCTTGGCGAAATTGATGCTGGCTTTGAGCGCTTCGCCTAGCGCCAGCTCGGACAAGGCGACCAGATTGGCTTCGGTGGCGGCCGGGATGAACGCGTCCGGCATCAGCACGCCATGAAGCGGATGGCGCGCGCGCGCAAAAGCCTCGACGCCGACCAGCTGTTTCTTACGCAGATCGATCTTCGGCTGATACCAGAATTCGATCCAGTTTTTGGCCAGCGCTTCGCCGAGATCGACGCGTCCCGCAAGCGCTGGGCGCTGACCGAGATTGAGATCCTGCAATACTTTCACGATGACGCTCGTTTCGAAGGGCTTACTCAACACCGGCAACATGTGCAGGTGTTGTTGTTCGCCGGTGGCTTTGACTTGCGCGAGCACAGTCTGGCCGCGATGGCTGGTCAACTGCACCTGCCCGCGATAATGCGCACCGCCGAGCGTCATGACGCAGTCGGTGGCGTCGGCGGTTTCGAGCCCGACTTCGAGAAACACGATATCGGGCGCACGCTGCAGCAGCGCGTCGCGCAGCGTATGGCCGTCGGCGAATTCTTCGGTGTCGATGCCGCTGCCCTGCAGAACGAGCGACAAGAAATGCCGGATGCTGGCGTCGCTATCGACGATGAAGCAGAGCGGAGTACGGGCGCCGTCGCGTTCGGCCGCGATGTTCGGCGTCGGACCAATTGCGGGACCGCGGGCCGGATTGCGCGCCGGCGCACGGCTCGGATTGCCTGCCGGGTCGAGCTCGGCGGAAGGCGCGCGCGCGGATAGGGCGCCCACAGCAGCGCCCATCGGAGCACCCATGAGTTTGGGATTAGCCGGCATTGCTCAGGGCCCCCAGTCCCCATTCCCCACCGCCGGAGGGATGCCCAAAGTGACGGCGGGCGCATGATTACGGAAAAATGCTTAATCCGCGGTTTCGCGCCGGTCCATGGCGTCAGACTTCGCCGGCCGGAGGCCAAGTTTAGTCGCCAAGTTTACGTGCCAAGTTTACGCGCAAGTTACATACCCATGCGCCGACCCGAGGTCTCGCCCGCCAGCTATGATTTACCGGGCAAAGCCTGCTTTGAGGACTGCATCCGGAGTGGTATCGAAGCCTGAGCGCTTCGCCGGGCGCGTGCAAAAAGACTTCAGGGAGATGACGATGCCGACCCAAAAGACCTCTCCGAAACTCAACCGGCGCAAATTTCTCGCCACCGCGGCGATTGCGGGCGCCGCCGGCAGTGTTCCTCCCGCCGCGGCGGCAATGGCCGCAGCCTCGGCCGCGCCGCAGCCCGAACAGCGCCTGCCGTCGGCGCTGCCGCCCAATGCCCATGTCGCCGCCGCCGAGAGCGGAACGCCGCAAGCGCCGACCCCGTCGACAGAGAGCGGCCCGCCCGGCTCCGACTTCATGGTCGACGTCATCAAGACGCTCAACATCAAATATCTGCCTGCCAATCCGGCCTCGAGCTATCGCGGCATCCATGAATTGCTGATCAACTACGGCAAGAACACGATGCCGGAATTCCTCACCTGCATGCACGAGGAATCCAGCGTCGCGATGTGCCACGGTTACTTCAAGGCGACCGGCAAGCCGCTGATGACGCTGGTCCACGGCGTGGTCGGCCTGCAGCACGCCACTATGGCGGTCTACAATGCCTGGTGCGACCGCGTTCCCGTTCTCATTCTCGGGGGCAACGATTTGGACGCCGCGCATCGCCTGCCTGGCGTGCCGACCTTCCACTCCGCCCAAGACATCAACGCCATCGTACGCGACTACACCAAGTGGGACGATACGCCGGTTTCGGCACAGCATTTCGCGGAGAGTTTCGTCCGCATGTACAAGATCGCGACCACGCCGCCCTATGGCCCGGTGGTGATGTCGCTTGACGGCGGCTTGCAGACTGAAGCGGTCCGCGATTTCGGCCAGCCGCTTTATATTCCAAAATTCTTCGCCGCGGCGCCGCCGCAGGGCGATCTCGGTGCGGTGAAAGAGGCGGCGCGGCTGCTCGCCAATGCCGAACATCCGGTCATCGTGGTCGACCGCGCGGCGCGGACGCAAAACGGCGTCGATCTTCTCGTTCAGCTCGCCGAACTGCTGCAAGCCCCGGTTATCGATCAGGGCAGCCGCATGAACTTCCCCAACACCCATTATCTCAATCGGCCGGCCAATGTGATCGCGCAGGCCGACGTCATCATCGGCATGGAGCTCTCCGACTATTGGGGGACGGTGAACGGCGTCACCGACAACGGCAATTACGGCTTCGGCCAGGTCACCACCAAGATCAAACCGGGGACCAAGCTGATCAGCATCAGCTCGGTCGATCTGCTGACCAAATCGAACTACCAAGACTTCCAGCAATTCCAGAGCATCGACATCTCGATGCCGGGCGACGCCGAAGCGACCTTGCCGTCGCTGATCGAGGCGGTGAAGTCCGCCATCGGCAACGACCGCAAGGACGCGATCGCCAAGCGCGGCGACGGCATCCGCCAAGCCCACACCAAGGGACTCCAGGCCACCAAAGAAGCTGCGGCCATTGCCTGGGACGCCGTGCCGATCTCGACCGCGCGGCTATTGATGGAAACCTACGCCCAGATCAAGGACGAGAACTGGTCGCTGGTTTCGACCGGCGGCAATACTAGCAACTGGGCCAATCGGCTGTGGCCGATGGAGAAGTACTATCAATGGCTCGGCGCGTCGGGCGGCTATGGTGTCGGCTATGGTGCGCCGGGCTCGGTCGGCGCGGCGCTCGGCAATCGCGATCTCGGCCGCTTCTCGGTCTCGATCCAGTCCGACGGCGATCTGATGTATGCGCCGGGCGTGCTGTGGACGGCGGCGCGCCACAAGATCCCGCTGCTCGCGGTGATGCACAACAATCGCGGTTATCATCAAGAGGTCATGCATATCCAACGCATGTCGAATTTCCGCAACCGCGTCGCCAATATCGGCAACGACCTGGCGCCGATCGGCACCAGCATCATGAATCCGGACATCGCGTATCACGATCTCGCCAAATCGATGGGCTGGTGGGCGAAGGGACCGGTCACCGATCCGGCCGATCTCGGACCGGCGATCAAGGAAGCGGTCAACGTGGTCAAGACCGGCCAGCCGGCTTTGGTCAATGTCGTGACACAGCCGCGGTGAGGGGAATGGAGATGCGTTTTATGCGTTTGACGGGAGTAAAGCCGGCTTCGGTCGCGCTCTTTGCGCTGGCGGTGAGCTTCGCCGGAACGAACATGGCTGCCGCGGCCGACGCCGCGAAAGGCAAGGTCGCTTTCACCCAGTTCGGCTGCTGGCAATGTCACGGCTTCGAGGGTCAGGGCTCGGTCGCGACCAGCAACGGCCGGGTGATCGCCCGGACCCAGTTGCCGCTCGATGGATTCAAATCTTTCGTGCGCACGACCAATGGCGCGATGCCGCCATTTCGGGCGGCGGTGTTGAGCGACGGCGAACTCGACGACATCTACGCCTATCTGCAATCGCTGCCGGCGCCGAAAGCGGTGAGCGAGATTCCGTTATTGAACAACGCCCGTGGTAACTAGTCGCTAACGCCCTACACGATGTCGTGAGTGCGGCGTGCGCCGCTGTGGCGGGGTTTGTGATTGGCGTGGCGTCGTCGGACTGCCGTAAAACCCCTCGGCAACGTGGCGTGTCGTGCCGTGCGCGACTACATATTGCACAAGTAAGGTTTGCGACGAAGCTCAAAGGGGATGACGATGGCCAAGTGGAAAAACCGGAAGAGCAGCGCGAAGGCAAAGACCGATAGCCGCGGCCTCTTGATGGCGCCCATAGTCGGCGCGCTGATGCTGATCCCGTTCTTCGGCTTCACGGCGGGCCGCGTGCACGCTGCCGAGCCGGCCGTTGAAATTCCGGCGCCCGCGCTCGACCAGACTTTGCCGCCCGGCAGCGGATTGCAGACCGTGGTTCTGGCTGGCGGCTGCTTCTGGGGTGTGCAGGCGGTGTTCCAACACACCAAGGGCGTGACGGCGGCCGTGTCCGGTTATGCCGGCGGCAAGAAAGACACGGCGCATTACGAAGAAGTCGGTTCCGGCCGCACTGGCCACGCGGAATCGGAACAAGTGACCTTCGATCCGCAACAGATATCGCTCGGCAAAATCCTGCAGATTTATTTCTCCGTCGGCCATAATCCGACCGAGCTGAACTATCAGGGGCCGGATTCCGGCACGCAATATCGTTCGGCGATCTTCTATGCCAATGACGAGCAGAAGCGGGTCGCGAGCGCCTATATCGACCAGATCAACAAGACCAAGGCCTTCGGCGAGCCGATCGTGACTAAGCTCGAGCCGCTCATGGGATTCTATCCGGCGGAGGATTATCACCAGGACTTTGCCGTGACGCACCCGAACTATCCCTACATCGTCTTCAACGATGCTCCGAAGGTGGACAATCTCAAGCGCATGTTCGCCGACTACTATCGCGAGATGCCTGTCACCGTGATGGCGTCAAGCAAGCCCAGCCAATAAGACGGTTTCCTCGGCTTAATTTGCTCCGAATCGAGCGCGTCGGCACGCGTTCGAGTTGCGCTGCACTGCATCAAAATCCGGGCCACACTCATTAACGGCACGACGTTAGGACTATAGCCATCGCTCGGCCTCTGCGTATATTGTGCAATGAGGAGATGAGCCGGTAGAGCTCGTCCCGTTGGACAATAAGCAAATGGGGAGAGGCGCCATGGCTATGGCTGCAACATCGGTCGGGGTATTGCCCGAAGCGGAACATAGTGTGCAATTGCGCAAGGCCGTCATTGCATCTACGATCGGCACGGCAATCGAGTGGTACGATTTTTTCCTCTACGGCACCGCGGCTGGCCTAGTTTTCGGCAAGTTGTTTTTCCCCAACAACGATCCTCTTTCGGCGACATTGCTCGCCTTCGGAACCTACTTCATCGGCTTCGTCGGGCGCCCGATCGGAGCCGCGATTTTCGGCCATTACGGCGACCGCATCGGCCGCAAGGCGACGCTGATCGCGACGCTGCTCTGTATGGGGATTGCGACCTTCGCGATCGCCTTCGTGCCGACTTACTCTTCGATCGGCATCTGGGGTGCCGTGCTGTTGACCGTGCTGCGCATGATCCAGGGCATCGGCGTCGGCGGCGAGTGGGGCGGCTCGGTGCTCTTGGCCATGGAATGGTCGCGCAGCCACAACCAGCGCGGTCTGATCGCCTCCTGGCCGCAATTCGGCGTGCCCTGCGGGCTGTTGCTGTCGAACCTCGCCGTCCTGGCGTTCAGCGCCTATGCCGGGGACGAATTCTACACCTGGGGCTGGCGCGTTCCGTTCGCGCTCTCGATCATCCTGGTCGGCGTCGGGCTGTGGATCCGGCTCGGCATCATGGAAACGCCGGTGTTCCAGGCAGTGCTCGACAAGCAGAAGACCGAAAAGACGCCGGTGCTCGAAGTCATCAGGAAGCAGCCGAAAGAGATCTTGCTCTCCGCGCTGCTGCGGATGTCGGAACAGGCGCCGTTCTATGTCTTCACGGCATTCATTTTCGCCTACGCAGTCGGCACGCTGCACATGTCGCGGAACCTCATTCTCGGGGCGGTGATGGCGGCGGCCTGCGTCTCCTTCGTCACCATCCCGCTTTGCGGCCATATCTCCGATAAGATCGGCCGCAAGAACATGTATCTGATCGGCGTCGTGACCATGGGCCTGTTCGGGTTCCTGTATTTCGGCATGGTGGATACGGCGGTTCCGTCGGCGGTGTTCATCGCCATCGTGCTGTCGCTGATCCCGCACGATATGCAGTACGGGCCACAGGCAGCGCTGATCGCGGAATCGTTCACGCCGCGGCTGCGCTATAGCGGAGCATCGCTCGGCTATCAGCTCGCATCGCTCATCGCCGGCGGCCCGGCGCCCCTGATCGCGACTTGGCTGTTCGCGACCTATCACACCGGCTATGCGATCGCGATCTACATCGCGGCCTGTGCGCTGATCAGCCTGATCTCGGCGGCGCTGATGCCAGACTATACCGGCCAGGATATCTCGGCCGAATACGACGCGCCGGCAGTGGCCGCCGAATAAGGTCAACGGTTGAGCAAATACAACAGCGCCGGGGCAGCAACGCCCCGGCGTTCTTATTTGCGTAATCCTTGCTGGCCTAAAGCACCGCGCCGCTTTGCGGGTCGATCAGGTGCATGCGGTCCATATCGGCATAGAGCCGCATCGGCTCGCCCGGGCCCTTGGCACTGCCGGGGTCGACCCGGCCGCAGATTTCCTGGCCGTCGACGGTGAAATAGACCATCGTCTCCATACCCATCGGTTCGACGACGTCGAGCGTGGCGTCGAATTCGCAGTTCTGGTCGCAGTCGCTGCGCCGCGGCTCGGTGATGTGCTCCGGCCGCAGCCCGAAAATCAGCTCCTTGCCGGTCAAGCCCTGGAAGCGTGTGGTGTGTGCTGTCGGGATGGGCAGCGAGATCCGCTCGGAAATGCGCGCCTTGAGGCCGACGCCGTTCTGTTCGACGCGGCAGCGGATGAAATTCATCGCCGGCGAGCCGATGAAGCCGGCGACGAAGCGGGTCTTGGGATGATGATAGAGGTCCTGCGGCGTCGCGATCTGCTCGATCAGGCCGCCGTTCATGACCACGACCCGGTCGGCGAGCGTCATCGCCTCGATCTGATCGTGCGTAACGTAAACAGTCGTGGTCTTCACCAGTTGATGGACGCGCTTGATCTCGGTGCGCATCTGCACGCGCAGCTTGGCGTCGAGGTTCGACAGCGGCTCGTCGAACAGGAATACTTTCGGATTGCGCACGATGGCGCGGCCCATCGCCACGCGCTGGCGCTGGCCGCCGGACAGCGCCTTGGGCTTGCGGTCCAACAGTTCGGTGATGTCGAGGATGCGCGCGGCATTGTCGACGCGCTTCTTGATCTCGGCCTTGGGAAATTTGCGCAGCTTCAGCCCGAACGACATGTTCTCGAACACGCTCATATGCGGATAGAGCGCGTAGTTCTGGAACACCATGGCGATGTCGCGATCCTTGGGCGGCAGGTCGTTGACGATCTCGCCGCCGATATAGATGTCGCCGGCCGAGACCTCTTCGAGGCCCGCGATCATGCGCAGCGTCGTCGACTTGCCGCAGCCCGAAGGGCCGACCAGGACGACGAATTCGTTGTCCGGAATATCGAGATTGATGCTGCGCACCGCCTCGACGTCGTCGTACCACTTGACGACATTACGCAATGCGACTTCGGCCATTGTGGAAAGTCCCTTCGTCAGCCTTTGGTGGCGCCGGCGGTTAAGCCTGCAATGTAATAGTCCATCAGGAACGCGTAGATCACGAGCGGCGGCGCGGCGGCCAGGAGCGCGCCGGCCATCAGCATGCCCCACTTGTAAACATCGCCGCGAATGAGGCTCGTCACCGTACCGACGGTCAGTACCTGCTGGTCCGCCGAATAGAGGAACGTCATCGGATAGACGAAGGCTGCCCACGATACGGTGAAGGCGAAGATCATCGCAGCGATGATGCCCGGCAGCGCCACCGGGATGAAGATTTTGGTGAGCATCTGCATGTGGCCGGCGCCGTCGATCAGCGCCGCTTCGTCGAGCTCCTTGGGGATCGACTGGAAGTAGCCGATCATGATCCAGGTGCAGAACGGCACGGTGAGCGTCGGATAGACGAGCACCATGCCCCAATAGGAATTGAGCAGGCCGACCGCCTTGACGATCTGGAACAGCGGAATGAAAAGCAGCGTATCGGGCACGAGATAGGTCAGGAAGATGCCCGTCGCCAGAATGCTCGACCCCCAAAATTTCATCCGGCCGAGCGAGAAGGCGGCGAACACGCTGACCACCATCGTGATCGCGACCGTGCACAGGGTCACGACGATGGTATTCTTGAAGAAGATCAGGAAATCGGTCTGGGTGAGCAGGATCCTGAACTGATCGAGCGTGATGCCGTTGGCGATGATCCATGGATTGGTCGCCATGTGGGCCACCTCGGCGTCGCTCTTGAACGCGGTGACGATCATGTAATAGGGCGGGATCAGAAAGAAGATCGCGAAAATCACGAGGAACACGTAGGACGTGATCAGCGCCCAGCGGCGGTTGCGGCTCAGGCTCGAGCGAATGCTGGATCTGTGGCCCGTGCCCGCGGCGCGGGGGGCAAGTGCTGCCGTCGTCATCCGATCTCCCTGCCGCGCTTGCGGACGCCACGCAGGATGAAGATCGCAGCGATCGCAAGGATCGGGAACATGAACAGCGAGGTTGCGGCGCCGAGCGGCAAATCGCCGGAGCGGATGCCGAGCATGAAGGCGTAGGTTGCGAAGACATGCGTCATGTTGCGCGGGCCGCCCGCGGTCATGATCTGCACGATGTCGAAATTGGCGAAAGTCACAATCAGCGAGAACAGCACGGTGATGGAGATGATATTGCGCATCATCGGTAGCGTGATGTGACGGAATTTTTGCCAGGCATTGGCGCCGTCGATGGAGGCCGCCTCATAGAGCTGTTCCGGCACCGACTTAAGCGCGGCGAGATACATGATGAGAAAGAACGGTGCGCCGTACCAGACATTGACGAGGATCACGGAAAAGCGGGCCCAATAAGGATCGCTTAGCCATCCGACTTCATTGAAACCCAGGCTGGAGAGGACATAATTGAAGGCGGAGTGGGTGGGATCGAACAACCACCACCAGCCAAGCGACGATAGTGCCAGAGGTATGACCCACGGCACTAGTAGCATGCCGCGCCATTTACGCTGGCCCTTGGCGGGTAGATTGTTGATGAGATGCGCGGTGATGAGCCCGATCAGCGCTTTGAAGAACACCGCGCTGAGTGCGAAAATCGCCGTCTGTTCCATCACCATGCGGAACACGTCGCGCGACAACAGGAAGCTGAAATTACCGAGCCCGATGAAGCGGGTCTGGGCCTTGTTCAGCATCGACAGATAGATCGAATAAAACGCCGGATAGACCACCAGCGACACGATGATGATCATCAAAGGCAGGCACATGAAGAAGGCGACGGAGGAACGGCGGCGCAGGAATTGCCGAAAACTGCGCAAAGGGGACGATTGCAGGCCGACCTGGAGCCCCGGTGACCATGTCTGAACGGTATCTGCCATTTTTGCGTTGCCGATCTTTTGGACCGGCCTCCGGAATTAGCGGTTTATTCGCCTTCCAAACAGCTTTTCTGGCACTGGTATCGGGCATGCCGGCTATGAGGCCGGCATGCTCATTTTCGGCTAAGCGTGAAACCGCGCTTAGACGCGCAAGGTTCCTTCGAGCTCGTTCGACGCCCACTTGATGACGTCGTCGAGTTTCTCGTTGCCTTGCGTGAACTTGGCGACCATCACGGTATTGATCGCCTGGTTGTAGATCTGCGCGCCGACTTCGGAGCGGGCTGGCGCGCCTGCGATCGACGTCTGCTCGTCGCCGCGCGGCGGATAGCTGTAGACGGTGCCGACCGGCGGCTCGACCGTCTTCCAGGTATCGAGATCGTACATGCTCTTGAACGAGGGCAGGTCGTAGCCGGACGAGGCCTGAACGAGCTGCGCGATCGATTCCTTCTGCGAGATGTAGGTCAGAAGATCCTTCGCCGCCTGCTTGTTCTTGGAGAACGACCACACACCGTAGAACTGCGGCAGTTGTCCGACGAAGCGGCCCTTCGGCCCGCGCGGCATCAGATGGGTCCAGCAGTTCGCCGCGACGCTCGGATTGTCGCGCTTGGCGACCGCCCATGCGCTCGGCGGGTTCATGATGCCGGAACCCTTGCCGGAAATGAGCCAGCGGTTGTTGCCGGCGTCGTCCCAGGCGTAAACCTCCGGCGGGTTCACCGCCATCAGCTTCTTCATCATTTCCATGGCGGCGCGGGTTTCGTCGGAATCGATCTTGATGTTGTCCTTGTCGTCGACCATCACTACGCCGTAGGAGTTGAACATCGCGCCGACCCAGTCGACCGCGTCGCTGGTCTGGCCCATCGGCAGACCGACCGGGAAGCCGGCTTTGTGGAGTTTCTGTGCCGAGTTGAGATAGGTGTCCCAGTTCCAGTTGGCGATTTTCGCGCTGTCGTATTTCGACTCGTCGGCCGGGAACATGTCGCGGATGTCGATGCCGGCGTGCTGTTGGTAGAGATCGAAGCGCGAGCAGCACGGCTTCACCTGGCTGCCGATCGCGGTCGGCACACCGCGCCAGGCGCCCTTGATCTTGGCTAGATATTCGGCGACCGGGCTGATCGGGCCGTATTGCTTGATCAGGCCGCCGACGACGTCATCGAGCGGTTCCAGTACGTTTTGGTGAATGCGGACGTTCCAGTCGCGATGCGACATGATGTCATGGCCGGTGCCGGCCTGGGCTTCGGCGGCCGCGGTCAATTTGTCCTTTTCGCCTTGCGAGGTGATGTAGTCGATCTTCACTTCGCAATTGTTCTTGGCGCCCCATTCATTACAGAGCTTGTTCAGGGCGGCATTGGCGCCGGGGACCCAATGGTCCCACACGCCGAGCGATAACGAGCCGGCGGCGTAACTGTCTTTGACGTAGGGAGCGGCAAGGGCGGCGACGGAACCGAGCGCTGCGCTCTTGATGAGGCTGCGCCGATTTGGACGTACATGGTCGAACAGGCGTGACTCTGTCATCGTTTCCTCCGGGTGTACGCCTTTTTTTCTGCGTTTGGATTGGCGTTGGCAAAAACATACTCTTATCGCGTGAAGTCGGCTAGAGCGCCTTTGGTGGTATGCCCCCCGATGTTTGCGACGCGGTGCCGAACTTGAACTCACTGATCGCATGTGTAAATAGCACCTCCCTGTTAAGCTGTTGAAAATACAGAGAATACCTCATCACAGCCCGAGCAAGCGCGGCAGCCAGAGCGAAATCTCCGGGATGTAGGTGACCAGCATCAGCACCAAGAGCATGACCGCGTAGAACGGCCAAATTTTGCGCATGACTTGCTCGATCTTCACCTTGCCCACGGCGCATCCGACAAACAGGATCGATCCGACCGGCGGATGGCAGAGCCCGATGCCGAGATTGAGCATCATGATGATGCCGAAATGGACCGGGCTGACGCCGAAATTGATCATGACCGGCAAGAGGATCGGGGTGCAGATCAGGATCGACGGCGCCATGTCGAGCAAACAGCCGAGAATGAGCAGCATGACGTTGATCAGAAGCAGGATCACGTTCTTGTCGCTGGAGATGGTCAGAAACAAAGCCGTGATGCGCGCCGGCATTTGCGTCAGCGCCATCACGTAGCCGACGCTTGAGGCGCAAGCGATCAGCGTCATCACCATGGCGACGGTGCGCAAGGTGCGATGCACCAGCGCTGGCAGATCGCGCCAGCGGTAGTCGCGATAAACGAACATCGTGACCATGAACGCCCAGACGCAGGCGACGGCGCCCGCTTCGATCGCGGTGAAGACGCCGCCGAGGATGCCGCCGAGAATAATCAAGAGCGTGATCAGGCCCCAGACGGCATCCACGGTAATCTTTATCGCTTCACGTAACGGCACAGTCTGGCCGCGCGGATGGCCGTCGCGATAGGCGATCACCAGACAAAGAATGATGATCGAAAAGCCGAGCAAGAGGCCCGGCACCACGCCGGCCATGAATAGGCTGATGATGGAGATCGTGCCGCCGGTCGCAAGCGAATAGATCACCGCATTGTGGCTCGGCGGCACGAGCAGTGCCTGCACCGAGGCGGTGATCGTCACGTTGGTGGCGAAGACGCGCGGATAGCCGCTTCGCTCCATTTGCGGGATCATCACCGAGCCGATGGCCGACGTATCGGCGACCGCCGAGCCAGAAATGCCGCTGAGAAGCGTCGTCGCCAGCACGTTGACCACCGACAAGCCGCCGCGAACGCGGGTGAAGCCGACCAGCACATCGGCAAACGCGACCAGGCGGCGCGCCATGCCGCCTTCGGCCATGATGGCGCCTGCGAGCACGAAAAACGGAATGGTCAGCATGGCGACCTTGCTGACGCCGTCGGATATTTTCAGCATCACCGCTTCAAGCGGAATGCCGATCCACAGCGCGCCGGCGATGGCCGCGAGCGCCAGCGAGTAGGCGATCGGCACGCCGATGCCGATGCAGAAGAACATTGTGATGAGGAGAACGGCGACATCCATACGCGCGGGTCCTCTTATCCGCTCAATGCAACGGAATGTCGGCGGGCTCGTCCGGAGCGCCCAAGGTCACACGCTCGAAAACGAACAGCAGCAGCAGCGCGCCGCCGATGGGGATCGGCAGATAGGTCACGCCGACCGACAGCGCGGGAAAGTCGGCGATGGTGTTGTACCAGGTCGCCTCGACCAGTTTGGTCCCATACACCATCATGAACAGCGCCATCGCCGCGACCAGAAGCTCGGCGGCGAATTCGGCAGCGATGCGCAGCGGGGAGGGCAGCAGCTGGACAAAGTAAGCCACGTTCATGTGGATGCGCCGGCGATAGCAGGCCGCAGCGCCAATGAAGGTCAGAACGATGGTAAGCAGGATCGCGGTCGGCTCCGGCCAGGACGCGGCGCTGTTGAGGACGTAGCGCGTGAACACCGCCCAGGGGATGACCGCGGAGATCAGCACCAAGGCGGTGCCGGCGACGGCGACACAACAGAGATAAAGCGCATCCATCAGCTGGCGATAGAGCTGAGCCATCGCGGTTACTGGACCGCTTGAATGCGCTTGATCGTGTCGGCGAATTTCGGCCCGTATTTATCCCAGACCGGTTTGACCGCATCCTGGAACGGCGTTTTATCTTCGATGGGGATGATCTGATTGCCGGCGGCCTTGGCCTTATCAAGTGCCGCCGTTTCGTACTTATTCCACAGATCGCGCTCGTCGAGCTGCGCTTCACGCGCGAACTTGCGCAACAGATTCTGGTCGTCTTTCGACATTGTGTCCCACGTTTTGCGGGAGAAGACGAGAATCTCGGGCACGATCAGGTGCTGGGTGAGGGTGTAATATTTGGCGACCGTATAGTGATTGTCGAAGACGTAGCTCGGCGGATTGTTCTCCGCGCCGTCGACCACGCCGGTTTGCAGCGCGCTGAAAACCTGATCGTAGCCCATGGCGACACCGTTGCCGCCGAGTGCGTTCATCATGTCGACGAACATCGGATTGCCGATGACGCGGATCTTCATGCCCTTGAGATCGGCGATGGTCCGGATCGGCTTTTTGGTGTTGTAGAGGTTGCGTGCGCCGGCATCCATCCAGCACAAGGCCACAAGCCCGGCTTTGGGATCGCTGGTGACTTTGTCGAGGAGTTCCGCGCCGATGTCGCCATCGATGACTTTCTCCATATGCGCGGTGTTGCGAAACAGGAACGGCAGATTGAGCACATTGAGATCGCCGATCACCGGTCCGAGCGTGCCGACGGAAACGCGGGCGAGCTGAATGGCGCCGATCTGCGCCTGCTCGATGGCCTCCTTTTCGCCGCCCAGCTGCATCGCGGCATACATCTGTACGCCGTACCGGCCATTGGTCGCGGTCTCGAGCTTCTTGCCCAGATTTTCGACCGCGGCGACTGTGGGATAGCCCTCCGGGTGAACGTCGGAGGCTTTGAGCACGGTTTTCTGTTGCGCGCGCGCCGGCGTCGGCAGAAGATTTCGCGACAGCGCGCCGAGCGCCGCGGCTCCGCCGAGACGGACCAGCGTGCGGCGGCTGACGATCGGGCGAAGACTAGTCGCATGACGGCTCATGCTTGGATTCATGGCTATTTCCTCCCCACCGGTTCGGTTGACGAAGAACCGTGATGCGCGTCGCGGTTAGGTCGCGACGGTGGCCATTGCTCTTGCGGCATCGGCCTGTTATCAGGTCATACGATGACCATATAACAGCCAGGTGTCAAGCTTGTCCGGCAAAGCCTCGCAGGAGCAAATTTCGGCGTTCCGGCCGCTCGCGGCGCCGCGCGGTCTGACGCAGCAATTGGTCACCCAGATCACCGGCGACATCACCGGCGGCCGCCTGCGTCCCGGCTCGCGGCTGCCGACTGAAAAGGAAATGATGTCGGCGACTGGTGTCAGCCGCACGGTCGTTCGCGAGGCGGTGGCATGTTTGCGCGCCGACGGGCTCGTTGTCGTGCGTCAGGGCGTCGGCGCTTTTGTCGCCACCACCAATGCGCGCCGGCCGTTCCGCATCGAAGTCGGCGATCTGCATTCGCTGCACGAGGCGCTGCAGATCATGGAGCTGCGGACCGGCGTCGAAATCGAAGCGGCCGGTTTGGCGGCTGAGCGCGGCCAGCGGGCGCAGTTCGTCAAGATCGCCGAGGCCTATGGCATGATCGAGAGCGCGATCGAGCGCGGCTCGTCGGCGGTCGACGAGGATTTCTCGTTCCACTGCAACATCGCCGAAGCCACCGGCAATTCGCAGTTCCGGCGTTTCTTGGAATATCTCGGGCGCTTCATCATTCCGCGGCAGAGCATCCGCCAAAGTCTGCCGCGCATGGAAGATCAGCGCGCCTATCTCAAGCGCATTCAGAAGGAGCATCTGGATATTCTCGATGCCATTCGTTCCGCTGCACCAGCGGCGGCCCGCGCCGCGATGCGGCGTCATCTCGTCAACAGCCGGCGGCGCTATCAAAAGCTGACGGCCGAATTCGGCGATGTTGCGACGAGCGTGCTCGAGCCGTCTTGAATAAAATCCGAGAGGGATGATGCAGACAGTTCTGGTGACGGGCGCCGCGGGCGGGATCGGTACGCAGCTGCGCAAACTCCTTCAAGGCGTCTATCCGCACCTGCGTTGGAGCGATATTCGGGCCCCGGCGGATTTGGCGGGCGAGCCGTCGTTCATGCAGGCCGATCTCGCCGACCTCGCGCAGGTGGAAAAAATTGTCGATGGCGTCGACGGCATCGTTCACCTCGGCGGCGAATCCGTCGAGCAGTCCTGGGACCGCATCCTCAACGCCAATATTGTCGGCTGCTACAATCTGTTCGAGGCGGCGCGGCGCAACAAGGTCGAGCGCGTCGTTTTCGCCTCGTCGAACCACGCCGTCGGCTTCTATCCGCGGCGCCGCCGCATCGGCACGGGCGAGCCGGTGCGTCCGGATTCGCGCTACGGCGTGAGCAAGGCGTTCGGTGAAGCCATCGGCGCGCTTTACGCCTATAAGCACGGCCTGCGCGTGACTTGTTTGCGTATCGGCAATTTCGCCGATGCGCCGGCCGACCGCCGGCGGCTGGCGATCTGGCTGAGCCCTGAGGACCTGGTGCAGCTGATCCGGATCGGGCTCGAACACCAGGATCTGCGTTATGAAATCTTCTTCGGCGCGTCCGGCAACGAGCGCAGTTGGTGGGACAACGAGGCCGCGTTTCGCTACGGCTATCGTCCGACCGGCCGCGCGGAGGACTATGCCGCTGCCGCGCTTGCCGCTCAGCAAAGGCTTGCCTCCGACCCGATCGGCGATTGGTACCAGGGCGGGCCGTTTTGCAGCGACGAGTTCGACGGCTGGCCCGATCCGGCTATAATCTGAAAACGTCGCTATAAAAGCGAGCGGATAAAAAAGAATTATCGAGGGGGCGCCGCAATGGATGCCGCATTGGATCAAGTCCATGCTCAAGGAACCGTGTCTGCGGCAGAGTTGATCGCGGCGCGGCTAGACCGGCTGCCCGCTTCGTCTTGGCACATTCGTGTCCGGTTGATCCTCGGCATCGCCACTTTCTTTGACGCCGTCGATCTTTTGGCGATCGCTTTTGCGGTGCCGGCCATTGTCGGGCCCTGGCAGCTGTCGCCGCAGCAGGTCGGCATGGTCATCTCCGCCGCATTCGCCGGACAACTGGTCGGCGCATTGACCGGCGGATGGGCGGCGGAAATGTTCGGCCGCTTGCACACGGTCGTGATCGCGATTGCGATCTTCAGCGTGATGAGTTTGGCTTGCGCCTTCGCCTGGGACGCGCAATCGCTCGCGGCATTCCGCTTCATTCAGGGCATCGGCCTCGGTGCCGAAGTTCCAGTCGCCACGACTTACATTATCGAGCTCGCCCGCGAGCATGGCCGCGGCCGCTTCTACATCCTTTACGAACTGGTCTTTGTCGTCGGCCTTGTGGCGGCGGCTTTGCTTGGCAGGATCATGGTGCCGAGCCTCGGCTGGCAATCGATGTTCTATCTCGGCGCCGTACCAGCGCTCCTCGCCGTTGTCCTGACGCGCCTGTTGCCGGAATCGCCGCGCTGGCTCGCGGGCCAAGGCAGGGTGGCGGAGGCGGAAAAGATCGTCGGCCAAATCGAGCAGCAGATCGAAGCGTCCGGCAAAAAGTTGTCGCTGGTGCAATTGCCGGTCCGCGTCGCGCGGACGCCGGAAGGCGCGCCGCCCCGCCGCTGGTTGGAGATGCTCGATAAGGCCTATCGCCCCCGGACATTGGGCGTGTGGGCCATGTGGTTCTGCTGCTATTCGACGATCTACGGCCTCAATATCTGGGTGCCGACGCTTTTTCGCACCACATTCAACCTCCCGCTGTCGCAGGCGCTCAGTTACGGCCTGATCGTGCAGCTCAGTGGCATTGTTGGCGCGGCTTTGTGCGCATTCACGATCGACGAGATCGGCCGCCGCCGGTGGTTTACCGGTGCGCTCTTCTGCGGCGGCGTCACGCTTCTTCTTCTCGCGGCGCTCGGGGCTGAGAGCGCGACGATGCTCTTGGTCTTCGTCTCTATCGGGAGCTTCTTCATGTCTGCCGTGGCGATCGGGCTCAATCTCTACACGGCCGAAATCTACCCGACCCGCATCCGCGCTTTCGCAAGCGCCGTTGGCGGCGCTTGGCAGCGTATTGCCGCGGCGACCGGGCCGAATGTTGTGGCCTATCTCCTGACCGGATCGGGCTTGGTCGCGGTCTTTTCCTATTTTGGTGTCGTCGCCTTGATCGGCGCGGCCGTCGCCGCAGGCTTCACGGTCGAGACGAAGGAACAGTCGCTCGAAACTGCGTCTGCTCCCTAGCGAACTTTGAAGATCAACTTGCCGCGGAAATGCCGCGACTGGCTGAGCTGATGCGCCTCCGCCGCTTCGGATAGCGGATAGAGCTTGACCTCGGGCGCGCGGATCGCGCCGTCCAAAAACAGCTTGGCGATCCGTTCGAGCGGCGCACGCGCGCGCGCCACCGGCGGCCGCAACGACGTCACGTCGCTCCGCGTCGGCTTCGGCGCTTCCATGCCGGACGCGATGAAGGCGGCGCGGCCGCCCGGCTTGAGCACCGCGAAGGATTTTTGCGCAACATCGCCGCCGACCGTATCGAACACGGCGTCGCAGCCGGATACAACTTTGGTGAAGTCTTGCGTGTTGTAATCGATGATCTCGTCGGCGCCGAGGCTCTTCACATAGTCGCGGTTGGCTGCACTTGTCGTCGTGATCACGTGCGCGCCGATATGTTTGGCGAACTGAATGGCGAAACCGGCAACGCCGCCGGCGCCGCCTTGAATCAAGATCGTCTCGCCGCGTTTGAGCTTCAACGTGTTATCCACAGAATCGATCGCTGTAAGACCGGTCAGCGCCAAGGCTGCGGCGTTCACATGCGACAGCGCGTCCGGCTTCTTGGCAACGATTGCGGCGGTGATAGCGAGCTTCTCGCAATAAGCTCCCTCGCGGCCGGCATTGAGAACGCCGAATACCGGATCGCCCACTTTGAGATCGGTAACCCCTTCGCCGAGCGCGCTGATCACGCCGGAGAAATCGCGTCCCGGAATGAACGGAGGCTTTGCCGTCGAATGCCGCTCGTAAGCCCCGGCGCGGAATTTCCAGTCGGCGGCATTGACGCTTGCCGCGTGAACATCAACCATCACCTCGCCGGGCGCGTCCGCCGGATCCGGCAGATCGCCGTATAGCAGCACGTCCGGTTCGCCAAATTTCTCAAAATAAGCGGCTTTCATAGCAATCAACCTCCCAAAAACTTTTGCGGCGTCGGCCCGAAGTTACTCGCGCCGAGGGGAGAATCGAACCCCCCATCTTGAGACTAAGCGTGAGCTCGCCAAGCATGCCCCTTGGGTGGATCGAAGCGGGCCGCATGATCGGCGCATCGACCACGTGAAATCGTCGCCCGGATCGGGCACACTCGTCGGGTCGAAACCGGGGAGGGACGTCATGCACAAACTTGCAGCCGCCATGCTGGCTGCCGCGGCACTGTCGCTGTCCTTCGCCTCAGCCCAGGCCAAGGGCAAGGTGATTGGCGTGTCCTGGTTGAACTTCCAGGAGGAGCGCTACAAGATCGACGAAGCCGCGATGAAGTCGGCAATCGCGGCCGCCGGCGACAGATATATTTCTGCCGACGCTCAGTCCTCCGCGCAGAAGCAATTGACCGATATCGAAAGCCTGATCGCGCAGAACGCCAATGTGCTGATCGTCTTGGCGCAGGATTCTTCCGCCGTCGCGCCCGCCGTGCGGAAGGCCGTCGACGAAGGCATTCCGGTGATCGGCTATGACCGGCTGATTGAGAATCCGGATGCGTTCTATATCACCTTCGACAACAAGGAGGTCGGCCGCATGCAGGCGCGCGCCGTCATGGCGGTGAAGCCGGACGGCAATTACGCCTTCATCAAGGGCTCGTCGGCCGATCCCAATGCCGATTTCCTGTTCGCCGGCCAGATGGACGTGCTCAAAGGGGCCATCGCCGCCGGCAAGATCAAAAATGTCGGCGAGGCCTATACCGACGGCTGGCTGCCGGCCAATGCGCAGAAGAATATGGAGCAAATCCTAACCAAGACCAACAACAAGGTCGATGCGGTGGTGGCGTCGAACGACGGCACGGCGGGCGGCGCGATCGCGGCGCTGGCCGGGCAGGGGCTCGCCGGCGCCGTGCCGGTCTCGGGCCAGGACGGCGATCATGCGGCGCTCAACCGCATCGCGCGCGGCACCCAGACCGTCTCGGTATGGAAGGACTCGCGCGCGCTCGGCAAAAGGGCGGTCGAGGTCGCGGCGCTGCTTGCCGACGGCAAGAAAATGGGCGACGTCCCCGGCACGGTGAAATTTTCCGGCGGCCCGAAGAAGGTCGAGATGAATGCGCTGTTTCTCGCGCCGGTCCCGATCACCAAGGACAGTCTTGGCGTAGTCATCGAGGCGGGCTGGATCAAGAAAGACGAAGTCTGCCAGGGCGTAAAACCCGGCACGGTCAAGGTCTGCGATTGAACGTGCTGGCGCGCTTGCTCAAATCCACCGAACTCGACACCCGCATGCTCGGCATGGCGGCCGCATTGGCGCTGATCTGGGTTGCCTTCCACTTGCTGTCAGGCGGCCTGTTTCTCACGCCGCGCAACTTGTGGAATCTCTCGGTGCAGTCGTCGTCCGTCGCCATCATGGCGACCGGCATGGTGCTGGTCATCGTCACGCGCAATATCGATCTGTCGATCGGTTCGATGCTTGGTTTCATCGGCATGGTCATGGGCGCCATCCAGGCCGATGTGCTGCCGAAATTTCTCGGCTTCGAATATCCGGCGACCTGGATACTCGCGCTCGGCGCTGGGCTCGTTCTCGGCGGTGTCCTCGGCGCGTTTCAAGGCGCTCTAATCGCCTATCTCGGCATTCCGTCCTTCATCGTCACGCTCGGCGGTCTCTTGGTCTGGCGCGGCGCGGCCTGGTGGGTGACGAGTGGGCAGACGGTGGCGCCGCTCGAACTCAAGGTTCAAGCTGATGGGCGGCGGTCCGGAAGGCGCGATCGGCGCGACCTGGAGCTGGGTCGTCGGCCTAGTCGCCTGCGCCGCGGTGGTCGCGCTGTTGGCGCACGGCCGCGCGCAACGGAAGAAATTTCACTTTTCGCTGCGGCCGATGGCGGCCGAGATCCTTCTCGGCGGCGTCGCCTGCGCGCTCATTCTCGGCGCCGTCGCCGTCTCCAACGCCTATCCCTGGCCGGTCGGCAGCGTTCGCCGCTATGCGCAAGCCAACCATATCGCGGTGCCTGATGGCGGCCTGTTCATGGCACATGGCATTGCGATTCCAGTGCTGATCGCGATCGCCGTCGGCATCGTGATGACGTTTCTCGCCACGCGCACGCGCTTTGGCCGCTATGTCTATGCCATCGGCGGCAATCCGGAAGCGGCCAAGCTTGCCGGCGTCAACACGCGCTGGGTCGTCATGAAGACCTTCATGCTGATGGGGCTGCTTGCCGCCATCAGCGCTGCGATATCGATTGCGCGTCTTGATGCGGCGACCAATTCCGAAGGCACGCTCGCCGAGCTTCTGGTCATCGCCGCAGCCGTCATCGGTGGCACCTCGCTTGCGGGCGGCACCGGCACCGTGGCCGGCGCGATGCTCGGCGCGGTGCTGATGCAGTCGCTGCAATCCGGCATGGTGCTGCTTGGCGTCGATACGCCGTTGCAGAACATCGTGGTCGGCGCTGTGCTCGTGCTCGCGGTGTGGCTCGACACTGTGTATCGGCGGAGAAGCACCTGATGGACGCCGTTCCCCTCGTCGACATGCGCGACATTTCGCTGGCATTCGGCGGCATTCACGCCGTCGATCAAGTGTCGATCGATCTGCAGGCCGGCGAAGTCATGGCGCTTGTTGGCCATAACGGCGCCGGCAAGTCGACGCTGGTCAAGATTCTGTCCGGCGCCTATGTGCGCGATTCCGGCACCATCGCCATCCGGGGCGAGCCGGCGGCCATTGCCAATCCGCGCGACGCCAAGCGCTACGGCATCGAAACCATCTATCAGACGTTGGCGCTCGCCGACAATGTCGATGCCGCCGCCAATCTGTTTCTCGGCCGCGAATTGTGCACGCGCTGGGGCACGCTCGACGACATCGCCATGGAGGCCGAGGCACGCAATGTGATGGGCCGCCTCAATCCGCATTTCCAACGTTTCAAGGAGCCCGTCAAAGCCTTGTCCGGCGGCCAGCGCCAATCGGTCGCCATCGCGCGCGCGATCCTGTTCAACGCACAAATCCTGATCATGGACGAGCCGACCGCGGCGCTCGGTCCGCAGGAGACGGCGCAGGTCGGCGAACTGGTGCGGCAGCTCAAGGCCGAAGGCATCGGCATTTTCCTGATCAGCCACGACATTCACGACGTGTTCGATCTGGCGGACCGGATTTGCGTCATGAAGAACGGCCGAGTCGTCGGCACCGCGCGCGTTGCCGACGTCACCAAGGACGAAGTCCTCGGGATGATCATTCTCGGCCAGTGTCCTCCCGGCGCGAAGCCAGGGCCGGGAGGCGAGGACCGAGCGTGATGCGGCGAAGTTCTGTTCTTCTGCTATTATTCCGCAAGCATGTGGTCGACGCTCAAGCGGCCTGCACCAGCTACGAACAGCACGAGGAGGCCGCCCGCGATGCTAATGTCTTTGCTGAGCAAGGTGTACTGTATGAGTTGTGCCGCCTCCGGATACCCCCAATAGCGATGGGCGGCCACGGCCGCGATAATGACGAAGAGCAGTCCGAGCAATGCTCCGTAGCGCGTGCCGACCCCCAGCACGAGCGACACGACGATAATCCACTCGGCTATTCTGGCGAGCGGACTCATAATTTCGGGATTGATAAAGTTGATGGACGTGAGGTAGCCGGCTGTCGGAGAGGCGAACCACACCGTCATCAGGAATACAGCGGCAATCAAAAGACGCCCGACAAGAAGTAGCGCATCCGCCAAGCTGTTTGCGACGCCGTCGGTGCAGGACAAGAGTGGATGTGAAGATCGTGTCGTAGCCATTGTCGTTTCCCCCCGGTGTTTATTTGGCGAAATTATAGTGGCCAATGCGCTGGCAGCAATAGCGTATTCTGGCAAAGCCAGGGGGCACGGCAGCAAAGGATCACATCTTCTATGAACTTCGGACCGCAAATATTGATCGGCGGTTTTCGCCCGTCGCAATTATTTCATCGATCCCGGCGATGTTAGATCGCTGGGGCTGAATGCGCGCGCCTATTGCTAAAGCAAAAGATCGATTTTGAGACGCAATCCGGAGGCGGAAATGGAAGCGGACACGCAAAGCGACACCGCCGAACTCGACCAGATGCAGAGCGCCTATAAGGCGGCGGTCGAGGAATGGCTAGCCGCGATCAAGGAGGAAGAGGTTTTGGCATCGGTCAATCATACGATAGCCGAAGTCGACAAATGGGAGGGGGCGCACTTCGCGGAAGACGAACTTCGCAACAAAGTCAAAGCCGCGAAGAAGAAATACGAAGACGCGTTGCGCGAAAAGTTCTTTGGTTTCTAAACAGAAATAAAGACACGCGTATCCGACGGTCCTTTGCTGCAAGCCGCTTTGGCTCGGAATCCGGCGGGACGCTGCAAATCGTGATGTCCCCGAGGACCACAAGCGCCGATTTGGAGCATTTTGCCGCAATCGCCATAGAATTGTACGGTTTCGGACATAGGAAACTTGTGCTAGGCAAGTGTCAGATGTTACAGGGCAGCCGCCAATCGGCGGGTCACTGTCCGTTTTTGCACAGAACTTGCTGCCATATCCTCTAATTATTGGGCTCAATTGGACAGTCGAACCGCGGCTCTTCCTGACTTGGCATCCGATGCGCGCAGTTGGGCGCGAATCCTCGCGCGCTACCGTCACCCGAATGACCTTCGCAGTACCGTCGAGATAGCGATTACCTTTGTGCCGCTGGCCTTGCTGTGGGCGCTGGCCTGGGCAACGCTGTATTTCGGCTACTGGTGGCTCTCGCTGTTACTGACCGTGCCGGCGGCTGGCTTTCTCGTCCGGTTGTTCATGATCCAGCACGATTGCGGACATGGCGCTTTTTTCGGCCATCGTCTGGCCAACGATTGGGTCGGCCGGGTGATCGGTGTGTTGACGCTGACGCCTTATGATTTCTGGCGTCGCACCCATGCTGTCCATCACGCCAGCTCCGGCCACCTCGAACGGCGCGGCATAGGCGATGTCGATACGCTGACGGTGCGGGAATATCTCTCACTCTCGTTCTGGGGCCGCATGCGCTATCGAGCCTATCGGCACCCGCTCGTCATGTTCGGTATCGGGCCGGCTTATCTGTTCATTCTGCAATTCAGGCTGCCGGTGGGCCTGCTGTTCAACGGCTGGCGGCCTTGGCTCAGCACCATGGCGACCAATGCTGCCATCGCCGCTATTGTGGGCGGACTGATCTGGTTCATCGGCGTCTGGCCCTTCGTGCTGGTGCACCTGCCGATAGCTCTCCTCGCCGGCTCGGTGGGCGTCTGGCTGTTCTACGTGCAGCATCAATTCGAGACCACATTCTGGGCGCATGATGGCGAGTGGAGCTTTGAAGAAGCGGCGCTGTACGGCAGTTCGTATTACGATCTTCCGGCGGTCCTGCGCTGGTTCACGGCCAATATCGGCGTCCACCATGTCCACCACTTGTGCAGCCGGATTCCGTATTACCGTCTGCCGCGGGTGCTCCGCGATCATCCCGAACTTCGCGGCGTAAGCCGGTTGACGCTATTGCAAAGCTTCCGTTGCGTGCGCCTCGTGCTTTGGGACGAAAGCCGGCAGCGGCTGGTTTCTTTTCGCGAGATTAAACGCGGCGCGTGCGTCAACGCGGTATCGGCGCACGCGTAGGCAAACGCCGACGGTCATCGATTGGTATTCTACTTGGTGATTTTCGCGATGTCGGGGTGCCTGCATCCGCAGCTGTAATAGCGGAACGGCGTCGCCGAAGACTTGTCGCCGTCATAGGTAACCGTGACCCGCGATGGGCAGCCCTTTACCGCAGGATTGGCTTCCACAATCACCGCGGACATATGTCCGCCGCCGGTGCACCTCAAATAGTTTTCTTGGCACGTGAAGCGGAGGCACTGATCCGACAGCGCATCCTCGGCAAAGACCGTCTGGCTGCGAAATGAGACCAAAATCACCACGGCACAAAGGACGGCGGCGTGAGGCGCCGTGCGAAAACTCATCATGCTTTTTCCCGACAGAATGAATAAAATTGGGTTGGAGCGACTCATAACAACCCTTACGGCGATGTGATAGTCGGTTTGTTCCTTAGTCGGCGGATTTTCGCTTTGGCTCAAAGCTTTGACGCGGATTAGGCCTGCGCCCGTTTTCGGAAATTGCATTCATCGTCCAACCTGAGGGCTGAAAATGAAAAGGGTGACCGTTCTGGGCTTGGCGGCTTCTTTGGCCGCTTCGGCGTTCCTGCCGCAAACCGCCGCCGGTGACGAAATAAGGCACCTTGAGTTTCCAAGCGATCTGATCGGAACCTGGGCACAGACCGATGAGCAGTGCACGGCCAAGGACAAATCCAATATCCGTATTGACACCGCCAAATACGGCGACGGCGCTGGCAGCTGCGATGTGGGATGGATCGTGGAGACGGCGTCGCCGCAAGGTTCGAATTATGCCGTTCACGCGCAGTGCGCCAGCGCATCAATTCCGCCGCAAACTCAAATCGTCAATATTATCATCCGGCGTCAGGACAAGGATCACGCCTCGATGGGGCGATCGTTCGACAATCTAAAAACCTACCAGCGGTGTCCCGCGGGGTGATGGCCCAGTTTGATCGCACCGGGTGATTGGCCAAGATGCGGCCCAAGGTGATTGCTTATGCCCCGAGCGGCGTGCTGAGATAAGCGGGCCGGCATCTTCGGGAGCAAGCCATGAGACTTCCCCGTCGCCAATTTCTGCATCTCGCGGCCGCCGCCGCGGGCTTCGCCGTCTGCCACCCCGCGCGGGCACAAACCTATCCGACCCGGCCGGTGCGCATCATTTCCGGCTTCCCTCCCGGCGGCATCAATGACACTTATGCCCGTCTGATCGGCGGCTGGCTGTCGGAGCATTTCGGCCAGCAATTCATCGTCGAGAACCAGCCCGGCGCCGGCGGCAATCTGGCCGCGCAGGAGGTCGCGCGATCGACGCCCGACGGCTATACGCTCCTCCTCACCACTTCGGCCGACGCCTGGAATTCGACCCTCTACAACAATCTCAGTTTCGATATCGTGCGCGACTTTATTCCGGTCGCGACGATGTCGCGCGGCGCCGGCATACTCGTCGTCAATCCAGCGCTTCCGGACAAATCCGTTCCCGAACTGCTCGCCGACGCCAAGAGCAATCCGGGCAAGATCACCTTGGCCTCGGCCGGCGTCGGCAGCGCGCCGCACATGTTCTGGGAACTGTTTCGCAGCATGACTGGCGTCGATATGGTGCATGTGCCCTATCGCGGCGGCGGGCCAGCGGTCGTCGACCTTCTTGCCGGGCAGGTCCAGGTCTATTTCGGCACGTTTGCGTCGTCGATCCAGCATGTCAGGGCCGGCAAGTTGCGGGCTTTGGCGGTAACCAGCGCGACGCGCGCGGCGGTGTTGCCCGATGTTCCGGCCTTGGCCGAATTCCTGCCGGGTTACGACGCCAGCATCTATGTCGGCATTGCCGCGCCGCGCGGCACCCCCGCCGAGACCATCGCCGCGCTTAATCAAGCGATCAATTCGGCGCTCACCGATCCCAAGATCACGCAGCGCATCGCCGAACTCGGCGATACGCCACTGTCGCTGACGCCCGCCGATTTCCAAAAGCTCGTCGTCGCCGAGACTGCGAAATGGCAAAAGGTGATCCGGGTCGCCAATATCAGGGCCGAGTAAGGTTGCAAAACGCGGATTTGCTGCCGCCGTGCCAGCTGTCCGCAGGCCACGCCTAGCGCCAAAATCCAAGATCAACTGCGTGCGGTCGTGGATAAATTATACCGACGATCGGCACGAGCCCGAGGAGCCCGATGACCACGAGGAGTTTGGTTTTGATCGATAATCGCATTCGACACTTGTCCGTTCGGCCAGCCTGATGGCACGGGAAGTTTCGGCATTCCAACCCTTCATACGATTGCAAGTTCATACAGGACCGCGATGAGAGCCCTAAAGGCGTCGACTGGGTATTGCGGGCATTCCAACTCAACGTTTGTGCTTTATTTGAGTTTAAACTTTCGTTGTCATAAACCGCGGCCCAATTTCCTCGCGCCGGAATCGCGATTGATTAAAAAGCTCGGATATAACGATTTCTGGTGGCTGTGATGTCCGCTTTCGGTCATAAGCGGACGCGGCGCGGTCAAATTGGGATGTCTGCTTTGCCCCCGAAAGCGGACATTATTCTGCACGGATAGTGTTTCACGCCACCACAACAACTATGCCGTCAGTGGCTTCCGTGGTGACGCGAGAAGCGGCTACGGACCAGCCACATCATGCCTGTTCGAACAGAACGAGGCTCTGTGGAGTGGGCGGCAGCGGCTTCGCGATCACTTTTCCAAATCCTGCCGCGCGGCCCATTTCCTCGAATTCGCGGGCGGTATACGTGTCACCTTGCGGCGTCGAACCAAGCATCTGAAATGCGAACATGACCGGGAAGCGCGGAGACACCCGGTCCTCATTCGGCAAAAACTCGACAGCCACAGCGCGCCCCCCGGAGACGAGACTCTTGCGAGCCTTTCGAAGAAGGGTCACACAGGCGTCACGATCGAGTTGGTGCAGGAAGTTGGCCAGCACCACCAGATCGAACCCGCTGCCCCAGTCAGCGTCGAACGCACTCCCCGCCAACGTGTGATAGCGCTCCGACACGCCCGCCGCCTCGGCGTTCTCTCGTGCGACTGAAAGGACGGTCTGCCAGTCGACCGCCGTTATCTGCGCGTCCGTGACGGCTTGAGCAATCGCGATGCCGAACATTCCGTGTCCGGCGGCGACATCCAGCACCTTGCGGGGAGACGAGACCGCAAGCTCGGACGCGATTTTTTTTGCGACAGGAACCCTGGACGGGCCCATCGCCCCAGCAAACTTTACCCAAATCGGATGATCTGGCGCATTGTTTGCTAACCCAATCGAGCCGCCGTTTCGGACATATGCGGCGGGATTGCCCAGGAAGAGGGCCATCATCTCGGGCGCGGCCAGATACTCGACGACGCTGCCCATCCAGGAAGGGGCGCTTCGGTCCAAGAATGCGGCCGTAGATTGAGTGAGCCGGTACTGGTCGCCTTGCTTTTCGAGATGGCCACGGACCGTGAGGTAATCGCAAAGTATGCGGACGCCACGAACCGCCGCTCCGGTCGTCCGCGCGAGACTCTCGGCTGTGGCATTACCCTTCGCGATCTCCGTAAACAGGTCGAGCTCGACAGCAGCTTTGATCGCGGCGGTCTGCTGATAGGCGACGACAGCGTCCATGAACAGATCAGGCGAGATGTCGGCCATGTTTGTTTCCCTCGTGTCGTGGTGCCTGGGAGCACACAGGATCGATCCTATACCAGCCTGCGCTCGCCGTTGACGCTGTTCATCATCCCCCGATTTGCGATAAGGAGTCGAAGCTCTGTCATCCGATCCAGTTGAAGCGTTGCACCTCCTCGACGAGGTCCGCTTTGGGTCATTCGCGACCGAACGACGGAGAGCGGGCAATGTCCGCTCTTACCCCGATAGCGACCTGACCGCTGCGTTGCGGTAACCGCCGCTCTGGGCCACAGGCAGACATTGCGACCACGGCATCAGGGGCTTGCGCCGCTAGGCAATCTCCGAATAGCTATTTTTGGACCCCTGTGAGACCGTTTGATGGGCAGCAGCAACGAAGCGCTTGTTGGGACTTGGAAGCTCGTTTCCTGCTTTATGGAGGACGTCGAGACCAAGGAGCAAAAGCCCGTCTGGGGTGAGCATCCGAACGGCTATATTGTTGTAACCGGATGCCGCTGGATGGTCATTCAGACAGCCGAAGGCCGCAAACCAACACAAACTGATGAAGATCGAGCAGCCGCGTTCAAGTCGATGCTCACCTATTCCGGGAAATACCGAACCGAGGGAAACAAGGTTGTCATCAATGTCGACATTGCAGGGGACGAATCGTGGAATGGCACAGAGCAAGTGCGGTACTACAGGATTGAGAGTAATCAGCTACACATTGAAGCACCACCGCAGGCCTTCGCAAATTTTGACGGCAAAGTGATGCGCGGCATCCTGGTCTGGACAAGAGACTAGCCGCCAGGCAGCGAACCTATGCGTCGTCCGCTTTGGGTCATTAGCGGACATCGCGTGATGCCTGCGTCGTGTCCGTTTTACCCCCGAAAGCGGACACGAAGGCTGACGGTCCGCGTGTCCGCTATGGGCCACAAGCAGACATCTCATCGGCCGTTTGATATGAAAGAGGCCGCCAACTGAAGCGGTCTAATTATGCAGCGTATGTACGATAATATTGCGATGGCACTTGCCATCGTGGCCTGTGATCAGGTCAATCTGCTTGTCGGTAAACGGCCAACAACGGTGAGTTCAAAATCAATTGGGCCAGTAGGCAATATCCGGAAATTATATGAATTTGCGCAGGTTTCGTATCGACATGCCGAAGCCGTAATTTTGATTGGATACGATCACTTGATCGGGGGAAAAGAGATTATACACATCAACAGCATTCACTTCGGCATTCAATTGATAATACGCCTGATTATTTGTGATCGGATCGTATGGCGTAAACCCGATGTTGATAATAACCGAGCGACAGCCCGCCGATGGTGGATGAACTTGAGACAACGCCGGAGACCCAAAAGCTGGCTGTAGTGGTTCCATACTGTTCACCAACAATGTGAACGGTCGCGGCCTGTGCATCAAATGATGCCAGCAGCGCAAACAACGCAGCAATAAACGGCGTGATTTTCGATTTCATGTGACCGCCCCCATCCCCACGGTGCGACCGAGCACAACCAGTGTGATCTGACGGGGCGGGGAGTCAGCCGGCTTGCTGATATGTGCTGCCTATTCTTTTAAGACTACTCGGCGCTGATTCCTGCAACGTGTATAATTTTGCCGGAGCAAAAGGTGCGCCATGACCACATGGGTTAAATGCAAGAGTTCGGTGGAAAAGGGTGTCGTCGTTTGGGTGAACTTGACTCTCGCTCAGACAATGCATTGGGAAATCTCCCGGGCACATACGGTGATCAGATTTAGCCCCGGCGCAGACGATGCTATTGAAGTGGCAGAACGTCCAGAAGAGCTGCTGAAGCGCCGAGGCAAAAGCGGAACAAAGGCGGGGAGCGCCCAACCCACGTGAATGCGTGTGGCCGCCAGGGCGCAGGGGGTAGGCCAAGCAAAGCCTTCACCGCGCGAATTGCTTGCGTTCCACAACTATAGTGTGAATCTCCGGCTGGAGTTGCGGGCTTCCGAATACCGCCCCTTTGTCGCGTGAAACTGCTATATCGGGTAGAGCGCGTTGCCTTCGGGCAATCGCTCCATAGCAACTTAGCTCTGCGCCCTCTTTTTCCCCGGACGTGGGGCTTCTTTTTGCTCGCGCTTGTACGCCCGCACACAATAGATGCGCCCATTGCTTGATAAGCGCTTACCGGGGCTCGCAAATTTCAGATCAGTGATTTGTACGCGCGGCGATGTAGGACACGGCAGGGCAAATCAGCGAGGTTAGTGCACAGCGACGCGCCGGTGGCTCACGGTGGCTACGAGCGCGTCACAAAATGCCGCCAAACAAGAAAATATACATAAACGAAACAAAGCCGACCGCCGTCATGGCCAGAAAAAGCGTAAGAGCCTCTATTGCTGATTCCATTTCGCACGGTAGCGGACTTTGGCGAGGGGATATTGATCAATCTCAAAGGTAGGGCGCTTCTCCTGTGATTAGGACGAAACGTCCCTAGACAGGGGCGCGGATCAGCGCCCCGACGCGCTAGGCGCGCGCGCATTCGTCAACGCGCCGGGACTGGCCGGGTCGCCGCCGACGGGGACGAAGGGACGCCCGGCCGCATGCATTATATCAAAAAGAGTGGCGCCGTTGACGGCGATTTAGCGCCGCATCAGTCAACCGGGTTGCGCGCTGATGGATCGTCCGGATCTACACGGCGATAGGTGAACCAACCTCCGGCGTCGCCCCACGGCAAATCTTCACCGCAATCGACGCAGGTTGGCGCGCTTGGCAGCGGCTCTTTTTGCCGGACGATCTCGTAGCCGGCGCGGCACATCGGACAGACGAACAAGAATTCTCATGGCAGAACGCAACACGCGATAGGACTATACATCGTTCTAGCGCACCTAGGACGAAACGTCCCTAGACAGGATTCGCGGATCAGCGCATCGTTCAAGACGCCCAGACGCGCCGCTACCAACGACGCGCCGGGTGGCCCGTCGCGCGCACGATGAGCGCCATCGCGCATGGGAGGCGGCTTGCAGACGTGCCGGTTTACCTCGCATCAAGTTTGGAAGCGTGCCCGCCGATGAATATCGCGCACATGCAGAAAAGCGGTCAAAGATACGGACCAAGTACAGCGCCGAAGAAGATGCTGAGACCACCGAGGGGGCGAAAACATAGTTTGGAATGGCCTTTTCGACCGCATGCATACGCTCGTCGATATGATCTATTCTCACAAAGCGCAGACCGTCGCTGGCCTGGCCGTGCAGGCGAGGGCGTTTTCGCTCGATTGGATTGAGCGGTGGGGCGACGGCACCTCCGAGGACCAGGGGACGCGTCAATTCGATGATCTAGTCTGCGCCTTCGCGGGCGTCACGCCGGTCGCCTTGGAGGGCAAGACCGTCAAGTCGTTTACGCAGCGCCCTGCAAAGGCTGATCCGATCTTCGCGGCGATCGAGCGGTACAAGAAAGCCTACGAGAGGCACGGCGACACATGTCACGCTGTGTCGCAGTATGAGGAAGCCCATCGAGAAGCGGACGGCGCGCTCCCAACAATAAAAATCATCCCGAATTGAAGAAATTGAAACAGCGTTCGGACAGAGCGGGTGAAGCCGCATGGCGCGCGACGGCTGAATTGGTGCAGACAGTTCCCACCACCGCATCTGGCGTGCAAGCGCTCGTGCGCACCGTGGAAACGGACAAGGGTACTTTGGACATGCGCCTGGACGATAATCGAAACTGCCGAGACGCCTTCCTTCGTACGATCCACACTGCAATGGAGCGGATTGTTTAGCAGCCACACAGCAGCGCGGGGCGGCATCCGCTTGCCCCGCGCTATGCACTGCCCAGCATTTAATCTGCTTCTTAGATTCATACGTCACTATTGTTTCATTGCTCACGAGTGAGGGTGGCTGCAACGGGCGGCACCGCGAGCCCCAAAGCCCTGACACCCTCATCGAGGCGCCGCCCGTAACCCGATTGTGCATCCCGACTTCGGTGGGGCCGGCGTCCGCTTGCCCGGCGCATTTTGACTGCGAGCCGAACTCGACTCAGATACGCTTTATCCAACCGCTGCACTGGCACGAGCGTCGGTTTAGTGGTTCGGCACAAAAGGGGGCGCCGCCTCTCTTCTGGTGGGTTGGCGGCCTCTTTTGTTGGCGTGAGTTGCCACAAAAAAAGAACCCCGAGCGTAGTCGGCTCGGGGCTGCGTAGTCGTTCCCTCACTTTAGGATTTCTGACCGGGCTGCTGGATTCCTGTCGGGGGATGGGAGCCGTCCGGTTGGCCTAATTGTGTGGATGTCTGCTCCTACGGAGGGGGTGTCGGGGGGGATTGGGGTCCGTAGGGTCAGCCACAGGCCAATACTACGAAGCGGCATGCCGCCATAGCCACTGTCCGTCAGTGTCGCGCTGTTACACGTTGGTATAGGCCCCCGCTACTTCGGCCGGCACTCGACGCCTTCCATGCTGAGCACCATTTTGTCGCGCCGAGCCGGCGTGTGCTTGCCCCACCTCCCTTCGTGGCCGCAATGCCGCAAAATCGTCACAACTATGATGTGAGATTTGTCCGGGCGTTTCCGATGTAGTTAGTTGCGTACGGAGATCACAAAATGTCCGACACAGTAACGTCTGACACAGTTCCTGCAGTAAAGAACGAAGGCACTCGGGACAAACTTTCTAAACAGATTAAGCTCGCGACAGATCGGGTCGCCGTGGAGCGAAACCAGCAACTCATCGATAGTTTCATTCAAGAGAAGTGGCGGGAACCAGCGCTGTCGATCTGATGCTAAAAGTGCTGCGCCGTTAGCGAATTTCTTTGCCGGCCTGATAATTGACCCTTTCGAGCTGCAACACCATTTGCAGCGCAACCGAGACGTCGGCGGGATCGGCGCCGGCCGCGGCCTTCTCGAACTCGTTCGCGACGTGCTGCCAAGTCGATTTCCGACGTGCTGGCTATCTACAGTGCGGCGCTCGTATAACTTTCAGCACGGCCGTTTCCCGTTGCGCCGGCCGCGGGTTTCTTTTCTGTAGAAAGTCAGCCGCTCCTAGTGGAGCGCGACCTTAATCGACGCCTCATCTGATGCTTGCGGCTTCACGCTTACATCGCAGCGATAGCATTCGAACGTGGGCGTGAGTGATCCGCAAAGGTGCGAAGCGAGACGGCCTGTGTGCATCAACTCGCCACAGCACGGGCATGGTGGCCGTTGGTGACTTGCTAAGTTACGCATGGATGAGTCCCCCGACTAATCCCGACAAGGTATTGCCGCATCCGATTTCGGCTAATCGATGGTTGCGCAATGGCTGATCGGAGACTGATGGAACTGCTGCCACGTCGATTTCTCGAGAGTTGCCTTCGTCAGATGACTGAGCAGCGCGCGCACGTCTGCAAGCGTGGTCAGATCCATTACGGTCGGGATTGTCAGCGGCCGGGGCAGGGGGAGCGGCCAGTTCGGGCGGCTGTGCTGGGCGAATAAAGCAAACCCGCCCGAGGTGTTTTACCGCGAGCGGACGAGCTTTCCTTACGTAAATCGGTGGCGCGCCTCAGGCGTCGTACATGCCGTGCTCGTACCAGCGATGCGGCGGCCAATTCTTTTCCCGAAATTGCTTGAACCAACGAGTAAGCCGCGTACCGGTCTTTTTGATCGCAGTCATTGTGGCTCTCCTGGGAAATAAGTCGCCCTCAACTACAGTCCCCATACCGCGGTGAGATGGGGCGCGACGTGATGGGCGTCACAGGTTGTCGGATTGGCTCAGAAGCAGCGCACCCGCCCCGACTGGATTGCCGGGTGCATTTATGCCTTGGCACCACCCAGCAGCAGGTCCGCCAGCTTGGCGAAGTTCACAGCCATCCGCCGCGCCTCTGAAAACAGGTCGATAAAAACCACTTCGATGAACGCAACAGATCCACGGGTTCAAAAACTCTTTCGCCATGTTCGAGCGGCCGTGGACGTTCTTGAGGAAATATTGCTGAGCAAATCGCGTCAGTCTGCGAATGATAAGGCGCGGCCGGAACGGGACGAATCTCGCACGAGGGATCCAGACGCTTCATGGCGCTCGAAAAATTGGCCTACACTTTGAAGGAAGTTCAAGCGCTCGTTGGAATGAGCAGGAGCTCAATTTATCTGGCGGTTGCTGATTAACGTTTACGTGCCGTGAAGTCAGGCAAGAAGACTCTCATATTGGCGAAGGATCTTCAGGCGTGGCTGGAAAAACTTCCGGCAAAATCTTAGACGCAGCGTTGGCGCGCGCTTTGTTGCTGCTATTAGTCACCGAACGGCGTCCGGAATTCGCGTCCCGAATTTTTCGGTTCGATGTTACCCCCGGCGTTACCCCGAGGCGATTTTTGCGTCAAACAAACGTTTGAAATATGTTACTTAAGTCGTTGAAATCATTGGCGACCCCGGCTGGATTCGAACCAGTGACCTTCAGCTTAGAAGACTGATTTTTATTTTCGGCATCAGTGGAAATCTGTGGAGCGGGGAAGCAGAACGGCTTGAATCTCTGGGATTTTTGGCGCATACCATCAGCCTAGTTCGGCATCAGTGGAAGCAACCGGAACTTATTTTGCTTCCCATATGCTTCCCAGAACGGGCAGGATGGTCATGCGGGACACCGACAAGCTCACAGCCAAGAACTTCAAAACGATCCAGATCGATGACGGCAAGGACGAGCGCCTGGTCTGGAACGAGGATGTCGCCGGCTTTGGCCTGCGATTGCGCAAGGGCGGTTCCCGCACCTGGATCTATCAATACCGGATCGGCAAAACGCAGTATCGCATGGGGCTGGGGTCGGCGAAGTCGGTTCCGTTCAAGCTAGCAAGGGATAATGCCGCGCTGTTGGAAGCCCAGGTAACGGTCGGCGGCAACCCTGCGGTGGATCGGAAGGCCGCTCACGACGAGGCGGCCAATACATTCGGCGCACTGGTCAAACAATATCTTGAAGCCGAGAAGTCGAGATGGCGGCCGCGGAGCGAAGCCGAGGTCAAACGCCACCTGAACAAGCACGCCAAGCAATTGCATTCGAAGTCGATCGGCGTCGTGTCTCAGCGAGACATTGCTGAGCTTCTTAATAAGCTTGCTGCCAATGCCGGGGACGTGACGGCCAATCGGGTGCGAGCAAGCCTATGTGCGTTTTTCAGCTGGGTTATCGGCGAGGGTATACGGCTCCCAGAGGGCAATGTCGCTTCCTACACGAACAAGCGGGAGGAAAAATCTCGCGATAGGGTGTTGTCCGATGCCGAATTAAAAACGATTTGGAAGGCTTGTGACGATGACGACTATGGGGCCGTCCTCAAGCTCCTGATGCTCACCGGGCAGCGCGCGAACGAGATCGCCGAGCTTCGGCACGAGGAAATACGCGACGAGCAAATCGTGTTACCCGCCGAGCGAACCAAGAATGGCCGCACCCACCTCGTGCCGCTCAGCGATGCCGCCATATCTGTTCTCCCAAAGACATCCAAAGATCGCACCCACGTATTCGGCCGCGACGACACCGGCTTCCAGGGCTGGAGCAAAGCCAAGGAAAGGATTGACGGGCGTATTGCCGATGCTGGCCAGAAGCTGGCGCACTGGACCCCGCACGATCTGCGTCGCACCGCTGTCACTCGTATGGCTGATCTTGGCGTGCAGCCACACATCATTGAGGCAGTCGTAAATCACGTCTCGGGACACAAGGGAGGTGTTGCCGGCATCTATAACCGCGCGACCTATGACAAGGAGAAGCGCGAAGCCCTCAACCTTTGGGCCGAGCATCTGACGGCGGTAGTCGAGGGCCGCAAAGCCACCGTCGTACCGTTGAAGCGGGCATAGCAATGGCGCCCGCGCACTTCGATGTACTCCGCCATCCGTATTATCGGCGGCCGCTCGATGATGACGAGCGGGCGGCGTATGAGAGCGACGAAAAAGCGGCACTCATGCTGCTGCAGGGGTTCTATCGAAGCCGCGACTTCCGACCGCTCAAGTCTAAGATCGACCTGCAAAAGCGGGGGTTCCTTTCTGCTAGATCAACCCCGTCAGAGAACGAGGCCCGCCGAGCGCTCTGCAGAATATTGCAGAACGCTCATGTGCCGCCCTCCCGCGCGCTTTTGCACGCGCTCGCCGACACCTTTGAGCCCTTGAGCCCAGCCCTGCCTTACGACCACCGCCCGCTGCGGGCAATCCTGAAAAAGAGAAGCCAGGGTCACGCGGACTTCTGGCGCGACATGGACATCTATTGGGCGGTCAAGTCTCTGCGCGACGATGGAAAGACACTTGAGGGCGCTGCGGCAGAGGTGGGCGACGCGCTTGGGATACATGCAGATAGCGTCAAGAAAATTATTGGCAGACTTAAGCGCTTTCTAGGCGACGAACAAAAACGCCCCATGCGTGTCCCGGTGGTGACGTACGGCGCGTGGCTCAAGTCCCGGTCAGGCAGCAGATAGACGAACAGATACCACTGACTTAGAGCGGCCACGCCATTATTACATCGGCATCGAGCCCATTTTCCAGGGGATGCCGAAATGACCGACGCACTGCGTGAAATTCTACAACGCTTCGATTCTCTGCCCGATGACGCGATCCTGCCGTCGAAAGTGACGGGGATGGTGCTCGGGTTATCTGAGCGAACAATCCGATATCACCCACACTTGCCGCGCGTTCAGATCGCACGCGGGCGCTACGGCCAGAGGGCGGGCGATGTCCGCAAGCTTTGCCGCGAAGGAATGCCAGCGACCGCCTAATAAGCCCCGATAACAGGAAAGGAACAGGCCGCGCCGGCAAAAGAAAGCCGGCACCCCTGGCAGGGCACCGGCAATAGGAAGGACCATGAATCTATATATAGAACTGCCAAAATTGGCAAGCAGCGCAAGCACTATTAACCCGCAAGAATACCTCAACCGGCCTTACAACTCCCAGCCCGATCCTCACCGGAGAAAGTTTGCGCGTGGCCCGCGGCCTTCTGAGGAGCACCACGCTCGCTACGGTCACCGCGGCGGCGGCCGATGAGCTTGGCTGAATTTTCTCAGGCCCGCACCATTAACCGGTCGCCTTGGACCGAACTGGATGTAGGTCGATCGGACCTGCTGCTCGCCTCTCTCTACGACGCCGAGCGACATGCCGAGCTTGTTGCATACAAGTTGCGGTTTATTGGTACCGCGCTTCAACGTCAGCACATCTCATGCGACGAAGCGACTTCGTGGCTGTTCAATCTTGAGCTGCTCGCCTTCGTTCTGCGACCTGAGTTTTCTTATGGGGCCATGCAATGACGGCCCTCACCAACAACGACCTCGACAGACTTGCTCTGGATACGGACGCAAAGCGGGGTCAGAGAATGATGTCCGAGCTCATGGCCCTTCTTGGCCGGTTCGTCTGCTATCCAAGTGAGAACGCTCGCCTCGCACACGCTCTGTGGTGTGTCCATACCCACATGATGGACCAATGGGATACGACGCCGCGCTTGGCATTTCTATCTGCCGAACCGGCTTCAGGTAAAACCCGTGCGCTTGAGATCACGGAACTATTGGTTCCGAATCCGGTCTCCGCCGTGAATGTCAGCCCGGCATATCTTTTTCGCAAAGTCGGAAGCGAGGAGGGTGTGACGCTGCTTTATGACGAAATCGACACAGTGTTTGGTCCCAAGGCGCGCGAGAACGAGGAATTGCGTGGCTTATTAAACGCGGGCCACCGCCGCGGTGCGGTCACAGGTCGATGTATCACCGTAGGCAAGACGCAGGAGACGGTCGACTACCCAGCGTACTCCGCCGTCGCAATGGCCGGCCTGGGATGGCTACCCGACACGATCCTATCGCGGTCTATCATTATAAGGATGCGCCGCCGCCACGCTGGCGAACAGGTTGAACCCTATCGCCGCCGCATTCACTGCGGGGGAGGTTTCCGAATTAGAGATTTGATCGCTGTTTGGTCAAAGTCGTTCACCGTGGAATATCCGCCACTGCCCACCGAGATTCAAGATCGCGACGCCGATGTATGGGAACCGCTGCTCGCTATCGCCGCCGCTATTGGAGGAGACTGGCTGCGCCGTGCTCGTGTTGCGGCTGTTGCGCTTGTTTTGGAGTCTAGGCAGGCAGAACCCAGCCTCGGCATTCGCTTGCTCAACGACATCAAGGTCATTTTCGAAGGTCACGACGAATTACCCTCGAAAGCGGTTCTAGATCGCCTACTCGCCCTCCCAGAAGCCCCCTGGGGCGATCTGCGCGGGAAGCCACTAGACGAACGCGGACTCGCTAAGCGCCTAAGAGCCTATGATGTGAAGCCCAAGACCATACGCGTAGGCACCGCTACTCCTCGCGGCTATTCCCGCGCCGATCTGGAAGACCAATGGCGCCGCTACCTGCCCCCGCTACCCGACAAGTCCGAAACAAGCAAAACAAGCAAAACAGAGCCCGAAATATCTGTTGTGCCTGTTGCGGATGTTTTGGAATTCCGGGGAAGGGACGCTGAACAATGTCAGCACTGCAATAGATCTGGCGATTTGCAACAAGTCTATTATGGCTCTGCCCAGGCACTGCTGCATCCAGAATGCAACGATCCGTGGCGAGCAGCGTGTGATGAGGGAATACCGCCATTCCTTGACCGTCGCAGTGAGGGGTAGGCAATGGCCCCCTCGCCCTCCGGTAGACGCCCCGGCCTGCTTGCTGCGGGCAAACCGGATCGCATCGGCCGAGTGCAGCTCAATGTCCGCCGCGCGTTCGTTGCAACAGCCGGCCGCCCGCTGATGATCCGCGATCTACTGCCGCGCTGTTACCCCCGCGCAGAGTCGTACACGCGCTGGCAGCGCTGGAGCATCCATAGAGCCGTCCGCAGATTTGGCGTCTCCACGGGCCGCGCTGAGTCATTGCAGGGCCGTCCAGTTGTGTGGGTGCCAAGCGCCGAGCTTATGCGGCTTATCCGGGGTAGCAACTGCTAGCCACACTGATGGTATTGTGGCTGTTTATGCGTTTAAATCGGCATTAGTGGAAATATCGTACAATCTGGGAAGCGCATGGGAAACATTAGAGGCAATCGAATGGCTAAATCGCAGTTCAGCCCGGCATGGAGAGAAAATGGAACGAACTTCGCGCAGCATTCAACGCAAGATCGCTAGACTACGCGCGATCACGGCGCACATCTCGCCCTATGTGGATGGTCTCGCCCCCGAAACCCGAGAGTTCGTCGCGAAGCTCAATGAGGAAGCAAAGCACCACAGTACGGGCGTTCACTACACCGCTCTTGCCAATCGGATTGAGGTAGCCGGCAATATCGAGGCTGCAGCTAGATCCAAGTCGACCTTGGGTGGATGGTTCCTGCGTCGAGCAATCGACGCTGGCTATTTGGAGGGCCCGCACGGGGTATTACGTCGGGGCAATTCCGAGTGGCGCGGACGCCTGCGCGCTCGGGCAAAGACCAAGGCCGGTAAGCGAGATCGCGCCACGCTCGATGCAACAAGCCGCGTCAACAGGTGGGTTATGCGAGCCTCCGAGGCCGGCGAAGCATGGCTTGGGTCAGCATCTTTGATCCCGGGCAACTATCCACGGACATGGGCAAATGGCGTCTATGCGCCGCTCCTATACCCTCATGGCTCGCCATACGGACCCCCGAAAATTCGATAGCCGCCAAAAGCGCGGACACTTTTGGGGCAAATCAGTCAAGGTGAGACGATCGACTAAGCCGCTGGCAGCGAGCCCGCGGCTTTTTGATTCTGGAGCGTGCAAATGGAAGCCATTGGACAGGTCTTAGCTGCGCTTTACGTCGCGCTGGGCGAGGCCGGCGGCCCGGAAGCCATGCGTGCGGCCAATCGCGTCATTCGCGATGCGATCAACGACCGTGTGATTGATGACCCGGTTGCCATTGGCGTGTTGCTTTCCCTGGCTCACGACGATGACGCCGATGTTCCGCTCACCATCATTTCGGCGCGTCAAGCGGGTGTTGCAGCGTGAGACAGCCGCAGCCCCACTTCTATTCGCAGCCCGATCATCTCGCACACATCGCCCAAACAGAAGCGTTCGGTGCCGCAGCAGCGAAGCTCAGTCTTCCCCCTAATCAATTCGGGCTCAGGCTCGGGACGGATCTGAAAAGCACTCTCGCGCGCCATAGTGACGGTTTGTGGAATCCATTTCTGGGGGAGGGCGATTACCTTGAAGAATTCTCCTAATGTGCCCGCCACGACGGTTCATTTGATTAGGTCGAGTTCCACATTTGTTGCTGAGAGCACCCGCAGCGGCGACAGTTCATACAGGCGTTGCATGCGCCGACTTTGATTGATGAAACGTGAAAACGGGCGAAACAGTCGGGGCCCGAAATGAATGTAGAGATTTTCTCTCTTAGAAAATGAAAAATCAAAATAGTAGCTCCGACGATGATCCTTGGTGAAAAACGCAAATGTTTCGACGTTGAACAGCTTTCTATGTGTCGGGTCGCCATAAGCATTCGCGCTTGTGAAATGGGGGACGCGAATATGCAGCGTCGCGCCCCTGCGCATGATGCGCCAGATGTCTCGCAATAGGGGGATATACTCGACGTGTTCAAGCACGTCTTGGCAAAGCACATACTCGAAAGTGTCATCGGAAAACGGAAGCGGCAACGTCTCAATATCATGGACGATATCGACGCCAGGAAGTGCGTTGCTGTCTAGGTTGACCCATCCTTCTCGAATGTCGGCGCCGCAGCCGACGTTCAATTTCGACATTTCCAGCTCTTATTGTTTTGCGCCATGCCCTAGGTCTGATGCCACTTCTGGTACGGTTTCAACGCGAGACTGAAATTCACCTTACTTCGCAACCTTAACGGCCGGCGGCGCTGACGGGTGGCCTATTCGGTAAATCCTTTAGCAACGAGCCCAACGGTTAGGAGCGCTACAATGAGGGTCAGGACCGTTATAACGACGGTCAGCCAGTACAATCGCCTTGTATACGCTTCCAATTTTTGGGCGTTTGCCTCTGCATTGCGCGATAGCTTTACCAGCAAACCAGCAAACGGAGCCAACACAGCACCAAGAAAATTAGCTGTGTGCTGTGACGTATTGTATGCGCCGACCTCGATGTCTTTCAGTATTTCCTCGATCGAGCGATTTGGGTCGGTACTAAAATCTGACATTGCACGGCTCCGTAACCTTTATCGAAGCCGCGAAACCACAAGCGAAACGAGCTTCGTGGCTGCCCACGCGCTGAATATCGCGATAGCGGCTGGCGCCAGGCTGTGCGGCCCGACGATGCCAGCCCAGTTGAAATGGATTGCAACGCACATCATCGCGAAGGCCACGGCTATTTGCAGCAAGTACCACATAGCGAATTCCCCAGCCGCCTCGTAGAGTCGTGTGATGGAATCACGCATGGCTTTTATTATAGCGCCGTAACAGCTTTGAGCAGGGTGCGCACGTCGGCGAGCGTTACCAGATCCGTTACGGTTGGGATTGTCAGCGGACGGGGCAGGGGGCGCGACCAGTTTGGGCGGGGCACTTCAAACTCCAACGCAACTATACGAACTTGATTTGGCGGTCACGGAACAGACAGGTCAAGGCGTGCTGATATTCGTGTCCGTTATTGGGGGTAAAGCGGACACCGGCAGTTAAAGCCGCCGCGTCCGCTTATGACCCAAAGCGAACATCCACGTGCATGTCGTGTTGCAGTAGCGAAAACTTCGAGGCGCCCTAGAGCCAGTTGACCGGGCCGAGGAAATCCCGCTTTCCGATCGACACGCCGCGATGACGCAGGATGTTGTACGCCGTCGTTACGAAGAAGAAGAAATTCGGCAAGGCAAACTGCTGCAGATAGTCGTTGCCCTTCATTTTCCGGTCGTTGCCACCACCGGTCCAGGCGATGACCTTGTCCTCCGCGCCGTCGACCTGCGCGCGAGTCAGGGACTTCACGAAGCCTAGGGCGGTTTCGACGCGGCTCTTGGCGGCGGCGAAGCTGGTGTCGTCCACAGCCGGCATAGTGGGGGGAGTTACGCCAGCTAAGCGGCCGCCGGTATTCATAGCGAAATCCGCTGACTGGCGGATCTGGCGGGCGAGGCAGAACATGTCGGGATACAACCGGTCCTGCAGCAGGGCCGATTCCTCAATCTTGTTGGCAGCACAATGCGCGGCGGCCTTGTCGATAATGCCAACCAGTGCGCCAAGCTGCTGGGCGCAGGGGGTTACAGCCGCGTCATACAAAGAATACGCCATTTGGGTTTCTCCTCCGGGCGGGATTTTATGGGAGAGACCATAGAATAAGCTGGCCCTCGATAGCGAATTTTTGCTGCACCTGCTCATGGCAGCTTTTTGGCCTAGCGCGGACCGTCCGCTTTCGTGTCCGTTATTCGGAGGAAAGCGGACACGCCTGCGCGCGACGGGCGCGGCAGCTTATGACCCGACGCGGCCTCGAAGTGTGCATCGCAGCAGCTTGTGATATTTCCGCGGCGGCCAGCGCGGGACGCGCGCTCAGCTAAGGCTCGCCACCACCGCCAGGTGTTTGATCTTCTGATCTTTGAAGGCCTGTAGGAAGGCGTCGTAGTTGCGGAAGGAGACGCAGCCGAACGAGTCCCCGTTGGGGCCAAGCATGTACGTGTGGGCCAAAAAGCCGCCGCGGCCGAACACGCGGGACTTGTCCACCGGGATCAGCCGAATCGCTTCCACGCCGTGGAATAAGGTCTCGCGCGGTTTCAGGTCATAGACATTAACCGGCGTGGAGCCTTGCATGCGTTCGTTGGTGTGGCTCGGATTGTCGAGCGTGCTACCGCGGCCCGAATGCGCTTCCAGTACGCTACCGTCCGGTAGGTAAACCTTGTGGGCGGAGATGTCGTACACCGCGGTCCACTGGTCGTAGCGGCCGGCCATGTTTCCGACCAGGCCGGCGTCGTCGGGCGCCCCGTAGGCCAGCGCGACCGGTTTTGGATTGCCGAACAATTTTTCGAAGAACGAGGTCTTCTCGGTCCCGGTCGTTTCGACGATGCTGTTGGCGACCGCGGCGGCGTGACTCGATACGTGGCGGATCGCCTGCGCGATGCGGATGGCGCGCGACGAATGCGGCGTGGCGGCGACCTTCGCAGCCGGCGGCCCGGCCGCGGCGGTCGGAGCCTGCGGATCTATGGCGGCGGCTTGAGATATGGCGGACGCCGTCTCCTGCGCGTCGCCGCCGTCGGACAGCGGTGGCGGCGAAGCGCGCCGCGAAGCTCGCCTCCGTTGCGGCCAACAGGTGCCGCGCGTCCATCAGTGAATCGTAGCCACGGGCGGTCGCGAGCCGCCGCGCATATTTGGTCAGTGCATCCGACATTTCATTGTACGAGTGCGCCTCAGCCGCGGGCCTATCCTGTGGCGTTGCGTCCGGCGTAGCGTTGCCGCCGAGCTGCGAGAGGATATAGGCGGTGGCGAAACACGCCAGCGCTGCGCTGCCGACGAGCCGCCCGCCGAGCGAATCCCTCGGCAGAGCTATAGCGTCGCTCCGCGCGTAATCGCGGCTTTGCGCGAACTCGTGGCGCCACCCTGTGCTGAGAGTCATTCCCCCGCGAGTCCCAATCCCCTTGCCTGCTGGCAGAGTCCGGCTCGCGCCGGCGCGTCGTAGCTACAGGCATTTCCCGAACGGCAGAAGAGGGCCACGATCCCCGGTGGCAGACCTTCCGCGCAGGACCCCGATCCCGCGCCCTAGATTTTTGCGAGATCATTAAGGCAGCATTTTGGTAAGCGCGCCACTCCTGTTTTGTTGCGGCGCACGAGTCTCCTTGTGGCCCTTAGCGGACGCGCAGATCAGCGACAGCCGCGGCAGCTTTTGGGGGCAAAGCGGACACCACCAGTTAAAGCCATCGCGGCAGCTTTTGATGCTGTGGACGGCGCCCACTCTACGGCATCGATGTGCCAAAGGTGGTTGCGTTAAGCGAACCACATTGAGGGGAGCCGTCCATGGGCGAGGTTAGCACAATTGGTCTCGATATTGCGAAGGCTGTATTCCAGGTGCATGGGGTTGACGGTGCGGGCACGGTGGTAATCCGCAAGCGCGTCAGTCGCGCGAAGATGCTGAAGTTCTTCGCCGAGCTGCCGCGGTGCCTGGTTGGGATCGAAGCCTGTCCGTCAGCGCATCACTGGGGTCGCGAGCTGACTGGACTTGGTCACACCGTCAAGCTGATGCCGCCGAGCTATGTGAAGGCCTATCTCAAGCGCAGCAAGAATGATGCGAACGATGCGGCAGCAATCTGCGAAGCGGTGACGCGACCCTCGATGCGGTTCGTTGCGATCAAGACCAGACAACAGCAGACGGCCTTGATGTTGCACCGGACCCGGCAATTGCTGGTGCGTCAGCGCACGATGCTGAGCAATGCGCTGCGCGGGCACCTGGCCGAACTCGGCGTCGTGTCGGCCAAGGGCCGCAACGGAACGGCAGAACTGCTGCGCATCATCGCTGACGCCAAAGACCACCGGATTCCCCCGGCCGCCCGCAGCATTCTCGATGTGCTGGCGCGGCAGTACGGCGCGATCGGGACCGAGGTTGGATCCATCGATAAGAACATTCTGGCCTGGCATCGCTCGAGCGAGGCGAGCCGGCGGCTGGCGGAGATCCCGGGCATCGGTCCGATCGTCGCGACGGCTCTGGTTGCCGAGATTGGCGACTGGAAGGCGTTTGTATCGGGGCGCAACTTTGCCGCCTGGATCGGGTTGGTGCCCAAGCAGCACACGACCGGTGGCAAAGACAGGCTCGGCAGCATCACCAAGCAGGGCAATCGATACTTGCGATGGTTGCTGGTCGTCGGCGCGACAGCCGTCATCCGCTATGCACAGAAGCACGGAACCAGGAACCGGCCATGGCTCGCACGATTAATGGAGCGCCGACCGGCCAAGGTGGCGGCGGTGGCGCTTGCCAACAAGATCGCGCGGATGGCCTGGGCCATCATGGTTCGCGGCGACAGATACAAAGAGCCGAAGCTGTTAATGGCGGCATGACGGAGGCCATGAGATAGATCGGCAACACCAATTGGCGAGGGCATGACGACGTAATGCAGATACGGTCGTTCCGGGGATCGGGAGAACCCGTTTGGGTCAACGCATAGTCGAATGCGTATTTTCGATTGGGACCCGATCCGCGCAGAGCATTAGGGCCAGCGGCCATACCTGCCGCATCAACAGGCCGGACACGTGACCGCACCCGACCAATGCTGCAGCTACGTCAGAAAGTTCTTGCCAGGGCGCCGTCCACACGTGACCCAAAGCGGACATTGAGCGTAGCTTACCGAGCGATTGCACATGCACCTCGAAGCCCCTTCCGGAGCCTTGGCCTGAGCCGATACGATAAAGCGTCCTGAGCTTAGGGCGAGGCAATGAAACAGCGCTCCAGAGCAGGCGACAAACCAGTCAAAATGCGACGCCGCAAAGCGGTAACGCCAAAGCGCCGCAATGCGCCAAAGGCCCTGCGCGGTCGCGGTTCCTCTGATGGCAGCCATGGAACGGAAAACGCGCGACTAGCCCGCGAGCGTGACGAGGCGTTGGAACAGCTTTCTGCCGCTTCCGTGGTGCTGCGCGTCATTAGTAACTCTCCGGGCGACCTCGAACCGGTATTCCAGGCCATGCTCGAGAATGCGATCCGGATTTGCGACGCAAAGGGTGGCACGCTGTGGCGCTATGAAAACGATGCCTTTGAGGCGGTCGCACTTTGTGGCGTGCCACCGGCACTCACCGAGTTTCACCGGCAGCGTGGTTCGTTTAAGGCGCCTACGGGAAGTGGTCTCGATCGCATGTTGCTGACAAAAGATGTGATCCGCATCGCCGACGAAGCGGCCGAGCCTGCGCCGAGCGTCTCGGCAAGGCTTGCCGGGGCGCGCTCACTCATCGTCGTGCCGATGCTCAAAGACAATCAGCTTATTGGCGGGATCGACATCTATCGCGAAGCAGTTCGACCCTTCGCCGACAAGCAGATCGAACTGGTACGGAACTTCGCCGCTCAGGCCGTCATCGCCATAGAGAACACGCGGCTGCTGAATGAATTGCGCGAGTCCCTACAGCAGCAGACCGCCACTGCTGACGTGCTCAAAGTCATCAGCCGCTCAACATTCGACTTGCAGACAGTTCTCAACACACTCGTCGAGACAGCAGCACGGCTGTGCGAAGCGGATATGGCTCAAATCCTTCGACCAAGAGATCAGGGCTTCTATTCCGCGGCGAGCTACGGCCACACCGCGGAGTACCGGGAGTTCGTCAAAGGGTTAATCTTTAACGTTGGACGCGGATCGGTGTCCGGGCGTGTACTTTTGGAAGGCAGGCCAATTCAAATTCCAGATGTTTTGGCCGATCCAGAATACAATCTCGGCGAACTTCAACAAAGGGGCGGTTTTCGCACTCATCTCGGCATCCCTCTTTTGCGCGAAGGCAATCCCATCGGTGTTCTTCTGTTGAGCAGGAACACGGTGCGGCCGTTCGACGATAAACACGTCGAGTTGGTCAAGACATTCGCCGACCAAGCCGTGATCGCAATCGAGAACGTGCGGCTGTTCGAGGCGGAACAGCATCGCACGCACGAGCTTACAGAATCGTTGGAGCAACAGACGGCGACCTCCGAGGTGCTGAGTGTCATTTCGAAGTCACCCGGCGCACTGGAACCGGTGTTCGATGCTATGCTTGAGAACGCCATTAGACTGTGTGCCGCCAAGACGGGAAATCTGTTCCTTTACGATGGAGAGGAGTTTCGCACTGCGGCGCTGCACGGCGCGTCGCCGGCTTATGCCGATGCGCGACGCCGTACCGGGGAGGTTCGCCACACTCATCCTGATGTCCCGCTCACTCGCCTCACGCGAACCAAGGACCTTATTCATATTGCCGACATCAGGATGGAACGAAGCTATATCGAAGGCGATCCGACCTTTTCTGAGCTTGTCGATGTGGCCGGCGCGCGGACTCTCCTCCTCGTGCCAATGCTCAAGGAAAATGAACTCGTCGGAGCATTCGCTATCTATCGCGTGGATGTTCGTCCCTTCACTGACAAGCAAATCGCGCTAGTCCAGAACTTCGCCGCCCAGGCCGTCATCGCGATCGAAAATACACGGCTGCTCAACGAATTGCGGCAGCGCACGACCGATCTTACAGAATTGTTGGAGCAGCAGACTGCGACATCACAGGTGTTGAGCGTCATCTCAAGCTCGCCGGGCGAGCTTGAGCCGGTGTTCCGCGCTATGCTGGAAAATGCGACACGCATCTGTGGGGCGAGATTTAGCAACCTCTGGCTTCGTGAAAGTCACAACTTCCGAATCGCTGCGACGCACGGCGCGCCGCCAGCATATCGCGATTATTTGAACAGCGAACCATTGGTCGTTGCTCCCGATGAGCAAAGCGCGATGGGACAGGTCGCCAGCAAGAAGCAGGTGGTTCAAGTCGAAGACATAATGCGAACTCCCGACCCACGGCAGCACGAGTTGGATGCGTAACGCCACAATCGAGCTTGCGAAAGCCCGCACCTTGGTCGCGGTGCCGATGCTCAAGGAAAACGAGCTAGTCGGTATCATCGCAATCTATCGCCAGGAGGTGCGGCCGTTCACCGATAAGCAGATCGAACTAGTTCAGAACTTCGCCGCCCAGGCCGTCATCGCCATCGAGAATACGCGGCTGCTCAATGAAATACGGCAATCGCTACAGCAGCAGACCGCCACCGCCGACGTACTCAAGGTTATCAGTCGCTCGACGTTCGATCTTCAGACCGTTCTGGATACGCTCGTGGAATCCGCAGCACGGCTTTGCGAAGCCGAGAAAGCGTCGATCAATCGCGCAGCGAAAGGCGGCTATGGGGCAGTCGCCATGTACGGCTTCTCGCCCGAATTTAAGCTGTTTGCGGCCGAGCACCTCATTCCCATAGGACGAGGGTCGGTTGTTGGCCGAACCGTCGCAGGCGGGACCACAGTTCAAATTCCTGATGTGATGGCCGATCCAGATTACAAGAATACGGAATTTACCAAGTTCGGCAATGTGCGCACGCTGCTGGGTGTGCCGATGTTACGCGAGGGCGCGGCGACCGGTGTCATCGTGATGATGCGCAGCGAGGTTAAGCCGTTCACCGACAAACAGATCGAACTGGCGCAGACCTTCGCCGATCAGGCGGTTATTGCCATAGAGAACGTGCGCCTGTTCGAGGACGTGCAAAAGCGTACCGAGGAATTGACTAAATCTTTGAACGAATTGCGCGCCGCACAAGACCGTTTGGTGCAGACCGAGAAGCTCGCCTCGCTCGGCCAGTTGACAGCAGGCATCGCACACGAGATCAAGAACCCGCTCAATTTCGTCAACAATTTTTCATCCGTTTCGGTCGAACTGATTGACGAATTACGGGAGGCGCTCGACAGCGCTCCCCTCGACAGCAAGCTCCGTGCAGATATCAATGAGATCGCAGGTATGCTGCAAAGCAATCTCGATAAGGTCGTACAGCATGGCAAACGCGCCGACTCCATCGTCAAGAACATGCTGCTGCATTCGCGCCAGGGTTCCGGCGAGCATCGATCGGTCGATATCAACGCTCTCGTCGAAGAGGGCCTTAATCTCGCCTATCACGGGGCGCGGGCGGAGAGACAAGACTTCAATATCACGATTGAGCGGTCCTTCGACCCGGCTGCTGGCGAAGCCGATCTGTTCCCGCAGGAGATCACGCGGGTCCTGCTCAACCTGATCTCGAACGGGTTTTACGCCACCACCAAACGCAGGGCTGAAGCGAACGGGGGCGATTATGAGCCCACACTGACCGCCACAACTAATGACCTTGGTCACAGCGTCGAAATTAGGATTCGCGATAATGGCACCGGTATTCCACCTGAGGTTACCGAGAAGATGTTCAACCCCTTCTTCACGACCAAGCCTGCCGGTGAAGGAACGGGGCTCGGCCTGTCTATCAGCCATGACATCATCGTGAAACAACATAACGGGACCATAGAAGTCGATACGCAGCCCGGCGCATTCACCGAATTTCGGATCGTCCTGCCGCGCGGCGCTTCGACCACTGCCAAGTCGGGAGAAACTGCGTGAACCTGCTTATTCTCGTGGTCGACGACGAGCCCGATGTCGAAGTGCTTTTCCAGCAGCAGTTCCGACGCGATCTGCGCGCGGGCCGCTTCACGATGGAATTTGCCCAATCGGCCCCCACAGCGCTGGAGCGTATTGCTGATGCTGCAAGCCAGTCTCTCATCCTGATCCTGTCCGACATCAACATGCCGGGGATGAGCGGCCTTGAGCTCCTGCCCAAGGCGAAGGCCATGCGGCCGGACGTACCGATCATCATGATCACGGCCTATGGCGATGCCGACACCAAGCGCAAGGCGCTGGAGAACGGGGCTGAGGCGCTGCTGACCAAGCCCATCGACTTCGGGACGCTCCGCAGCGAAATCGACAGCCGCGTTGAGCGCGTCGCGTAGCAGAACTGCCTCGTTAAATCCCCCAATTTTTTTATTGCAGTGCATGAGTCCGCTTTTGGCCCAAAACGGACACGCCGACCTTGCTGCCTCGCGTCCGCTACTGGGGGAAAAGCGGACGCGGCCGTGCGCGACAGGCGCGGCAGCTTTTGACCCATAGCGGACATCACGCGACGTCTTTCTTGCTCACGATTCCGTTCCGCGCTTTTTCAATTCAGCAAACGCTCGACCAGCGAGGCGGCCAAGTTTGGTCGCGGTGGAGTCGAGCTCCTTGGCGTGATCGCTGCGGCCCGCCTCGAATGCGGTGAACCAGCGACGGAAGTGGACGAGTTGATCCGGCGGTAACTTGGCGATTGCTTCGGCGATCTCTTCGACTTTCATGCAGCGCATTATAGCACCGCCAAGCGTAGGCGGGTCGCCGATCCGTGTCCGTTATTGGGGTTAAAGCGGACGCAAAGAGTTTTGCTGGCCGCGTCCGCTTTTGACCCGAAGCGGACGCTTAGCGCTTCACTCGATCACCTCATCGGCGCGCTGTAGGAACAATTCCGGGAGGGTCAATCCGAGTGGAACCGGCAAGTCTGCAGGTTTTGTCCCTTTGAGGATCCGATCGACGTAATAGGGAAAACACCGCCGCCACTGCATCGTGTGCCAAAGCTTAGAAAGTCTTGGCGGTCTTCAGATTGACGGCAAGATCGAACTTCGTCGGCTGCTAAATCAGTTCTTGAGCCTAGTGAGTTCGTCGGTGAACTCCTTGTCAAGAGATTGCGCAGCCGGATCCGTCTCTGCAAAGCCCATCAGTATGCCGACGAGCCGCATTGGGCCAGCCTGCTGCGCGCGTGCGGCGAGCGGCCAGGAAATGGCGCCGCCGAAAAGTGTGATGAGTTCGCGTCGCCTCATGGACCGCTCCTCAGGCCGACGCGTACTCTACCATACGGCGGCACTGGCGGTTCAATCCAATCAGATGCGTCGGTGTAGGAGGGTCGGTATATTCGGCGGACCGATCAAAAGTGAGGAGGAACCGATTGCAATGGTTACGTTGCTGGACAGTTTTAAGAGCGCTGTCGAACAATATCACCAAGCGCAGAAGGAGTTCGTCAGAGGAAATCGGTTGCCGTTTAAGGCGCTATGCTCGCACGCTGACGATGTGACGATCATCGGAGGCTGGGGCGGTGTTGAGAAGGGATGGAGCGCGCAGGTCGAGAAACGGTACGATTGGGCATCAGCGCGGTTTGCCACTGACGACGACGAACGCCGCATCGAGAATATATCCACCGTTGTCACGCCGGAAATGGCGTACATGGTCGATATTGAGCGCACCCAGATCCGCCTGGCAGGGACGCAAGAGGTTCGGCCTATGGCTCTTCGCGTGACAAGCATTTTTCGACTGGAAGGCGGGCAATGGAAGCTCGTGCATCGCCACGCAGATCCTCTAATCGAGGTGCAGCCGGCAGCGTCGATCGTTCGGAAATGAACAAGCCCATCGGATCCGTGACTATCGCGAAGACGATGGGTATCGCGTGCGTCTGCCGGCGCAACGCGCTTACCGCCGGTGTGCTGCTTGCGAGCCAGCGCCGATGCAAAACTTCTTCGTATGCACTTATGTGCCAAGCGCCTCCGGATTCACGGTGTGGCAATGTGCCAGACGCTATTAAGGCCATCGCCTGCAACATCGCCGGGCTTGGTGTCTTTAGACCAAGTGTAGAGGGGCTTACCCTTATAAGCCCATTGCGTCATGCCATCGTCGCGTTTCACGGTGGACCAGTCGCCTGACGTTTTGTCGCTTGCCATTGCCATCAGTGGCGGCCAGTTAGTTGCGCAGGGACCATTGCAATTCGATTTTCCGGCCATGTCCTTGTCGAACGCATAGAGCGTCATACCTTTAGCATCGACCAGCGCTTTGCCTTTAGAGGTGTCAGCAGCTTTGGCTGGGGCCGGTTGCGCAAAGGCTGGCGTAGCAAACAGAACCAAAGCAACTAAACTCAAGCAGGTCTTTTTCACAGGCGTTCTCCCGTTACGACCTTAATAGTTGATAACGTAAGAACACCCGCTGGCTTCGCTTTATTCCCCGGAACGTCGGTCATCGGCACTCTGCGCTTTCCTTAAACGGGGCTTTCAGTCCCCATAAGGATTCAGTCCCATAAGGATGATGTGTAGTCACCTGCCGCGAGCGTGACGGACACCGGTAGCGCTGATAAGTCATGGCAGATACGCCAAGGACCTAGGTCACAGCGTGGAAATCAAGATTCGCGACAATGGCACCGGCATCCCGCCTGAGGTGAAGGAAAAAATGTTCAATCCGTTCTTCACGACAAAGCTGGCCGGCGAAGGCACGGTCTCGGCCTTTCCATCAGTCACGACATCATCGTCAAGCAACATTCCGGTTCTATAGAGGTCGATACGCGGCCCGGTGAGTTCACCGAATTTCGGATCGTTCTGCCGCGTGCAGGTGCGCTCCTTATTAAGTCAGGTGAAAGCACCAGCCACTAACCGTCTGCGCCGTGTCCAATTGCGGATTTCCCTCTCGAAACTCCTCGAATTTGCGGCACTGCACGAGTCCGTTTGTGGCCCAAAGCGGACACCAAAAGCTAGGCCGCTCGCGGCAGCTAATGACCCAAAGCGGACATTGAGCGTTCCTTACTGAGCAGTCGCACAATGCCGGTCCAAGCCCCTTTCGGAGCATAGATTTCTATCAGGTGAGCATCGAGATAATCGTTTGAATCTGGTCCGACGCTGCGGCTACCAGGCTATCGTAGCTTGTCAGGCCCTGCGCGGCAGCCTGCAGGATGACTTCGGCCAGGCGCGCCTTTAATCCCGGCGTTGCATGGTTCATGGGAACCTGAGTCATCACCGCATCCAGTGCGGAACGCATCGTGTGGATGAGTTCTGGACTGTACTTAGTCATGATGATTCTCCCGATCCACCGGAAAGGCTCTCTCAGTTCGTACTCTCCGGCTACTCACGAAGCCGCGACCTCACGCGCAAGTGACATTACCACTCCAACATTTCCATATTTACGAACTTTAGCTCGCGCGCCAATGTCCGCTTTCGGAGGTAAGGCGGACATAACGATTTAATTCGGTTGCGGCAGCTTATGACCCAAAGCTGACATCCGCGGCAGTTTCTAACCCATCTGCGAAATCGGACATAAGGCTCTATAGTATTCAGTATTCGAGTGCGGCAAACGCGCCGGCACACGCCAACTCACGGTGATCGGATGTACCAGCCCGATGATTTTCGCGTCGAGGATATACCGGAGATGCATGCGCTGATGCGCGCGAGACCCTTTGCTGCACTCGTATCTGCTGGCTCGGCTGGTCTCTATGCCAGCCACCTACCGACCGTACTTAAGGACGATGGGCCCTACGGCGTCATCGAATGCCACCTTGCGCGTGCCAATCCGCATTGGCGCGATCTTGCTGAGGGCAACGAGGCGCTGATGATCTTTCAGGGACCCGAGGCCTACATCACACCCAACTGGTATCCCTCGAAAGCCCTACACGGTAAGGCCGTCCCGACATGGAACTTTGCAGTCGTGCATGCATTCGGTCGTCCCGAAGTGATGAAGGAGAAAGACTGGCTATACCGCCACGTAACTGAGCTTACTGCCCAACAGGAGCGGAACGAAGCCAACCCATGGGCGCCGTCAGATGCGCCCGACACCTACATAGAGGTCATGTTGCGCGGCATTGTAGGTTTCCGCTTTGCCATCACGCGGCTTAAAGGCAAGTGGAAGATGAGTCAAAATCGCGAGGTACAAGATCGGATGGGCGTCGTTAAAGGCCTGAACGCGCGAGCTGCTCGCGACGATCTTGAGATAGCCGAAGTCGTCTTGCGCCGGATCACGCCAAGCAAATAAACCCGATGAGCCGAAGATGCGCGACAGTTCGCTTATGGTCTAGTTACTTCGACCGGCACTCGACGTGCTCCAAGCTCAGCACAGCTCGCGCGCAACGCCGAACGTGTAGAGCGCCGCCGCGAAAGCTGCGTGCGTCATCGGGCAAGCCCGCATCCGAGTGACGGCAGTGCAGTGGCGTGACACTCGGTACTCGACTGAGAAAGCAGCGGACAGGCGTTACGCAGCATTTAAAGCTTTTCTATCACCCCACGGTCAGCGCGCGGCGGGGGCGCCGTAGGTCTCGGCTCGAGCAGTTATTGCCAAATTGAGTATCCGCGGGGCGGCATCCGCTTGCCCCGCGCGTTTCACTGAACGTCGTTGCTCGTTACATTCCGCCATTGCTCTGGCAACCAACTCGATCCGAATACCCGGTCACTCATCAACGCAGCTCGCGCCCAGGTGCAGGCAAGGTCTTCCAAAGCTAGCCTATCGTATTCGCACGCAGCTTTGGATGAATCGCGCATGGCCTCCTCGGCTAACAGCCGAAACGCACTGGCATCTGACATGACAGCCTCCGGTAACGCCGCGTTGGCGTCTTCCTATTTGCTGAGCCTGCATCGGCTAGAATCTGCAAACTGTCTCGAATTGCTCACTGTGACATTTACGCTGTGAGTTCAGATGACGTAGCTACCATCCTGGTTCACATAATGGGCTAGTTTGAATCAACTTTGCGTTGGCACCCCCAGGGGCATTTCTACTCCGCGCAAAGCGTCGCACCGAATTAGGTTGCTCGGTACAGGAACTAAGGCCGACGGATAGTGTTGGGGACTCGGACGGATGGTGCTGCTTCTGTGCCCCCCATACCCCCCGACACCCTTGCGGTGCTGTCCGTCCATCCGCGGTTAATTTGCTCGGCCTCGAAACGCTCACTGTGACGTCCAGGCGCCTTAGTGAAGCATCTCCTGCCACCGCAGTCCGAGAGCGGCCGCGCGGATCGCGACCTCGTCTGACGTTCGGCAAAGGAAAGTTGCGGCGCGCTCGACCAACTCGCCCGCAGCGACCTCGCTGCGCAAGTCATCGTCGTCCATGTCTGACCACGGCTTGCCGTCGTTGATGTCTGTCGCCAGCGTCATGAGAGCCGAACCTCCATGACCTCCATATAGGATCGGAAGCGACGCCTTGCTACTCAACTCGGCACTCGACGTTTTCCAACATGAGCACCACCTGCAGCGCGGCCGAGACATCGGCCGGATCGGCGCCGGCTGCGGCGGGGATGGTCAACGGTCGCGCGGAAGCGAAAAAGGCAGGCGACAAATCAGTGTAACGCAACGAAGAGAGTTCTAGAGCGAAGCACGACCAAGGATTTGATCGGTCCGCACGCGTCGCAGAGATATCCGTAAATCTCGAAATTATTGTGCAGTGGATGGGGCTCAAGCCCAGCATTTAATTTGCTTCTTAGATTCATACGTCACTATTGCTTTATTGCTTACGAGTGAGTGTGGCTGCAACGGGCGGCGCCACGAGCCCCAAAGCACCCCGACACCCTCATCGTGGTGCCGCCCGTAATCCGATTTGTGCATCACGACTTCGGGGGGACCAGAATAAGCCGATGCGGGGCGGCGGGTGCTTGCCCCGCGTGACTGCTTACTGTTTGTGTTGCTTGGACATCTTCTGCTGACAGGCCGCGACGCAGTTACTCAGGCAATTGCCGGTTTGCATCCCGCCGTTGCAACGATTGGTCTGGCACCATTGCTGGCAGCCTTGGCCACTTTGGGCATAAGCGGTATCCAACCCCATCAAACCAAGCGCCATTATAATAATCAGCGATGCTCTCAGCATTTTGTCCCTCTTTGTTGAGTGCGATTTTTGCCATGCGAGGGCAAGCCACTCAAGCGCCCCGAAACTGACCCAGCACCCGACTGATACATCTGCAATTTCCCGCGGGATGCTTTCAGCAGATGCCCGAGCAGCTTCCGCACGTCGGCGAGCGTGAAAGATACAAGATCCATAACGGTTGGGATCGTCAGCGGCCGGGGCAGCGGGCGCGACCAGTTCTGGCGGGGCACGGGATACTCCTACGCAACCCTACGAAATTAATGTGGCTATCGCGGAGCAGACACGGGGCAATGTCCGCTTTCGGGGGCAAAGCAGCCGCGCTCTTGGTCAGACCGCGAGTCCGCTTGTGACCCAAAGCGGACATCGCGCTCTCTTATTCGATCACCTCGTCGGCGCGTGGGAAGCCCACCGTTTCTGCTGACGTCCCATTCAGGCGTCAGCCGCGGCCAGTGGGACAGTGCTCGCGCGCGCACGCGAGAGATTACTTGCAGCAGACGTGACGCTCGGTTCGGAAGATTGCCGGACGCACGCACCTTGGCGAGCCTTTATGCAACCCGTTGCGGCTCGCAACCAAGCCTCCGCCGCCTCCAAATAAATGTGCTGCTTCTTTCTTGATTTGGCGGTCTGCGCAAGCCGCAAGTAATCGTTGGCACGGGCAAGAAAATCTGACGCCGGATTCATGTTGCGCGCCTCCGACATGACCTCTCGCTGCGACACAATTCGCATGCCGTCCTGCATCGATCTATGCGGCAATTTCGCCGGAGGGCGTCTGCCGCGGACTGAGCCCGCGCTCCTCGGACGGCGACCATGCTCAATGAAGTTGCCGCGAAGACAGCGGCATAAGCTAATCGGTTGATCCGCATGTCACGCCCCGCGAGCATTTGCGTTCTCTCAATAACGGAAAGCAAACATCCCGGGAATGACGACGTCGTGACAAAATGTCGGTTGATAGCTAACCGTGATCTTAATGCAACAACAACACGACATCGAATAGAGTAGGGATAAACGGTGTTCGATCTGATGACTGATTTCAAACACTCTCTGGTTTGAAGGTGTCCGCTATTGGCCCGAAGCGGACGTGCCAGCCCTTCGCCTTGTGTCCGTTATCGGGGGTAAAGCGGACATTGACAGTTTCGCCCGTTCGGCGACCATCCAGCCATGGGCTTCAACCGCCGCAAAATGGACGATGAACGCCGTCGCGAGGCCGACAAGCAAGCCGCGGCCCGTCGCGCACTCGATCCGCAGATGAGGGCGGATGCGCGGCGGCTAGTGACCGAATGGAATGAGCGGCAGGCCCAGCGGGCGCCGCTGCAGTTTTCGCCGACGATCGGCGCCGCCGTCGCCGCTCAGCACTGGTTCTTGTGGGTGAGGTGCCCCGGCTGCTGCACCACGCAATCCGTCGACCTGCGCCGGCTCGATCGGCATCCCGATACGATGGTGACCGGCCTCATTCCGGCGCTATCATGTCGGACGTGTCGGCCGCACGCGCCGTTTGCTGAGTTGGTGAAGTTGTCGCCGATGAGCATCGCGGGCGAGATGCGCGAAGTGCGGCGGCGTCGCGTGCTGGGCGAATAAAGCAAACCCGCCCGAGGTGTTTACCGCGAGCGGGCGAGTTCCTTACGTAAATCGGTGGCCCGCCTCAGGCGTCCTACATCGGAGCGTCGGCATTCTCCGTCTCCGAGATCTAAATCGTAGCGGCGGTGATGTAATAACCCTGCACCACGAGGCCGTCGAGAATGGCCTGATCGTCGACGCCGATCCGCACCGACGGATTGTTCGGGTCAACGAGAATGGACTTCCATATGGTCGTGAGCCAGGGCCCTTTATCGGCGGGCAAGTTGGCGCCGGTTTCGTCTTCGGTAAAGCCCTTAAGCTTGCTCCGAACGGAGCCTCTGAATATGTGAACGCGACGCATGGCGTCTCCACTTTAGCAGTTGAACGATGGGGCAGCGCCGTTACCGTTGACGCTGTGGTTGCCGCGGCCCTCGCCATTGGCGAGGAGGTCGCTTTAGCGGCTCCGGTATCTGGCTGCGGTTGATGAACAAGCGATAGCCCTTTCCTTGGCACTCGTCGATTTTGATACAAGTCGGTGGCGTCGGCCGCTGCGCATTCGACCCCCGATCAATTAATAAAGCAATATCTAAAATGCTTCCCATGTGCTTCCCTGGCCGATTTGGCTGGGAAGCAGAGAGGCGGAAAAATCGCATAAGTACTTGATTTAGTTGGCGACCCCGGCTGGATTCGAACCAGCGACCTTCAGCTTAGAAGGCTGTTGCTCTATCCCCTGAGCTACGGGGCCGTTGGGGAGGAAGCTTATATAGAATGTATTTCCGAAAAGCCTCGGTAAATGCAAAACCTTGTGACGGCGCGTGGTCGACCGCCGAAAAGGGCGGTACCGTGCTCCGCCGTGAACGGGCTTCCGGTCGCGGGCGACTAACGCTTTATGCCGATGCTTGCTTGCAGACTTACCTTCAAAGCATTGCAAAACGTTAAGTTTGGCGGTGCGGATTCGGCCACGACCTCGACACGATCTTTGCCTCAAATTTTCAATGCGGGCCGGATACCGCTATCCGCCGTCGCCCGCGCCTGGGAGGACTTTCCGATGTTGTCGTCTTTTCGCGCCGGCCTTGGGGCTGCGGTTGCCGCAGCCTGCCTGGCCGTTGCGTGCTTCGCCGCGGCCGCCGCGACCAAGCCGTTCACCAACGCCGACCTGACCAGTAGCGCGGTCGAGCTCGAAGCGCAGATCAAGTCCGACGCCGGGACGCCGGCAAAACCGGTCGACCAGCTCAAGCGCGACGCCGACGCGGCGTTCGCCAAGAACGATTTCCGCACCGGCATGGCGGTGCTCGATCAGATCGTGGCGGCGGCGCCGAACGATGCCGGCACCTGGCTCCGTCTCGGCCACATCATCCAGCAGATCCGCCCGGGCAATGACAGCGAGCGCGCGATGCTGCTCGAACGCGCCTCGAGCGCGGCCTACATCGCCTATCAACGCACCACCGACCGCAACCAGGAAGCTGACAGCCTTGCCTTCCTCGGCACGCTATTGAGCCAGCGCCAGATCTGGCGGCCGGCGCTCGACGCGTTGCGGCTGTCGCTCGAACTGCGCGAAGTCGCCGATGTGCGCGGGCAATATGAGCGGCTGCGCGATCAATACGGTTTCCGCGTGCTCGATTACACGGTCGATGCCGACACCGTCTCGCCGCGCGCCTGTTTCCAGTTCTCGGAAGACATCCCGCAGCGCACCGATTTCTCGCCCTACGTCGCGGTGGCCGGCACCGACAAGCCGGCGCTGTCGGTCGCGGAGAAGCAGCTTTGCGTCGAAGGGCTGACGCATGGCGAGACATATAAGGTCACGCTGCGCGCCGGCTTGCCGTCGGTCGTGCACGAGACGCTGTCGAAATCGTCGGATTTCGCCATCTATGTGCGTGACCGCAAGCCGTCGGTGCGCTTTTCGACTTCGGCCTATGTGCTGCCGCGCACCGGTCAGCAGGGCATTCCGGTCATCAGCGTCAACACCAAATCCGTCGCGGTCGAGATTTATCGCATCAGCGACCGCAACCTGATCGACACGATCTCGACCTCGGGCTTCGGCGCCGGCGATTTCCAGACCAGCATGAGCCGTTCCGATGTCGAGCGATTGCAAAATTCGCGCGGCGTCCAAATCTGGAAGGGCAGTCTCGCCGTCGACGCGAAGGCGGCACTCAATGCCGAAGTCACCACCGCGTTCCCGGTCGATCAGGCCACCGGCGATCTCAAGCCCGGCGTCTATGTCATGGTGGCGCAGGCGAAAGAGCTGAAGGATATCGCCAACAATTACGACTCGCTGGCGACGCAGTGGTTTATCGTTTCCGATCTCGGCCTCACTGCATTTTCCGGCAAGGACGGCATCCACGTCTTCGTCAATTCGCTGGCGGCGACGGATGCGAAGAGCGGCGTCGAGCTCAAGCTGATCTCGCGCGGCAATGAAGTGCTGGCGACGCGCCAGACCGATGCCGCGGGGCACGCGCTGTTCGAGTCGGGCCTGGCGAACGGAGAGGGCGGAGCTGCGCCCGCGCTCCTCGCCGCCGCCGATCCCAAAGGCGGCACCAGCGGCGACTACGCCTTCCTCAATCTGCAATCGTCGGCCTTCGATCTCACCGATCGCGGCGTCGCCGGAAGGCCTTCGCCGACCGGGCTCGATGCCTTCGTCTATGCCGAGCGCGGCGTCTATCGCTCCGGCGAGACGGTCTATCTCACCGCGCTGTTGCGCGATCCGCAGGGCTCAGCGGCGCTCAACACGGCGCTGACGCTCGTCGTCGAGCGGCCCGACGGCGTCGAGTTCAAGCGCACGCGGATCCCCGACCAGGGCCTCGGCGGCCACACGCTGGTGCTGCCGATCAATGCCAGCGCGCCGACCGGCACCTGGCATGTGCGCGCCTTCACCGATCCAAAGCTTCCGGCGATCGGCGAGACCACCTTCCTGGTCGAGGATTATGTGCCCGACAGGATCGAGTTCGATCTGACGTCGAAGGCCGATCATCTGGCGCAAAATACGCCCGTCGAGATGAACGTCGCCGGCCGCTTCCTCTATGGCGCGCCGGCCTCCAATCTCGATCTCGACGGCGACGTGACGGTTTCGGCAGCGAAGGAGCGCCCGGGCTTTGCCGGTTACCAGTTCGGCCTGGCCGACGACGAGGTCGATGCGACAAAGCAAACGCTCGACGATCTGCCCTCGACCGACGACGGCGGCAAGGCGACATTCAAGGTCAATCTCGACAAGCTGCCCTCGACCACGCACCCGCTGCAGGCCGACGTCACCGTACGCATGAACGAGCCGGGCGGCCGCGCCGTCGAGCACAAGCTGTCGCTGCCGATCACGTCCACGGGCAATATGATCGGCATCAGGCCGCTGTTCCAAGGCAGTTCGCTTGCCGACGACGCCAGCGCGAATTTCGATGTGATCGTCGCCGCGCCAGACGGCAAGTCGCTGCCGCAAAGCGGGCTGCACTACCAGTTGCTGCGCATCGACACGCATTACCAGTATTACAAGCGCGACGGCGTCTGGGATTTCCAGCCGGTCAAGACCACAACGCGCGTCGGCGACGGCGCGCTCGATGTCGCGCCCGACAAGCCGGGCCGGATTTCACTGCCGGTGCGCTTTGGCCGCTATCGGCTCGACGTCGCCTCGGCCGATCCGAACGGCCCGGACACGTCGGTGAATTTCGACGCCGGCTGGTACGTCGACGCCAAGGCCGATACGCCCGACATGCTGCAGGTCGCGCTCGACAAGCCGGAATATCGCTCCGGCGACACGTTGACGGTCGCCGTCACCGCGCGCAATGCCGGCCAGGTCACGCTCAATGTCGTCGGCGATCATCTCCTCGCCACGCAAACCGCCTCCGTCAAGGAAGGCACCACGCAACTGAAAGTGCCGGTCGGCCGGGACTGGGGCACGGGCGCCTATATCGTCGCTACCTTGCGCCGGCCGCTCGACGCACCGGCGCAGCGCATGCCGGGCCGCGCTCTTGGCGTGCAGTGGTTCTCCATCGACAAGACGGCGAAAACGCTCACCGTCGATTTGAATGCGCCGAGCCTGTTGCGGCCGAATACGACGCTGCATGTCCCGATCAAGGTTTCCGGGTTGGCGTCCGGCGAAGAGGCGCGGATCGTGGTGGCCGCGGTCGATGTCGGCATTCTCAACCTCACCAATTACAAACCGCCGTCGGCGAGCGACTATTATCTCGGCCAGCGTGCGCTCTCGGCCGACATCCGCGATCTTTACGGCCAATTGATCGACGGCATGCAAGGCGCGCGCGGCGAAATCCGCTCGGGCGGCGACGAGAGCGCGCAACTGCACGGCAGCCCGCCGAGCGGACCGCCGGTGGCGCTTTATTCCGGCCTCGTCAGCGTCGGCAGGGACGGCGCGGCCGAGGTCGCGTTCGACATTCCCGATTTCGCCGGCACCGTTCGCGTCACGGCGGTGGCCTGGAGCAAGGACAAGGTCGGGCAGGGCACGGCCGACGTCACGGTGCGCGATCCGGTCGTGCTCTCGGCGACGCTGCCGCGGTTCCTGCTGCCAGGCGACCGCTCGAATGTGCATCTCGATCTCGACAATGTCGAAGGTCAGCCCGGCGACTATACAATCGCGCTGACATCGGCCGATGCGGTGATCGCGGGGGCGGGCGCGACGCAGAAGCTCACTTTGCGCGCCAAAGAGCGCGGCGCGGTCGAGGTTCCGATCACGGCGGACAAAGCCGGCAGCGGCGCCGTAAAGGTCGCCGTCAGCGGGCCCGGAGGTTACGCGCTCGAGCGCAGCTACACGCTGCAAGTGCGGCCGCCGGCGCAAATTCTGGCGCGGCGTACGGTGAAGCAGATCGCCAAGGGCGAGAGCTTTGCACTGTCCGGCGACATGTTCGCCGATCTCGTGCCCGGCACCGGCAGCGTCTCGGTCTCGGTCGGCTCGTCGACCGCGCTCGATGCCGCAGGGCTTCTCGCAGCTCTCGACCGCTATCCGTATCGCTGCTCCGAACAGATCACGAGCCGCGCGTTGCCGCTCCTCTATATGAGCGATTTAGCCACGCAAGCGCATGTCGCGCTCGATGCCAATACCGACCAGCGCATCCGCGATACCATCGAAAGCTTGCTGACGCGGCAAGGCGGCAACGGCTCGTTCGGCCTGTGGAGTCCGGGTGGCGATGACGTGTGGCTTGACTCCTACGTCACCGACTTCCTGACGCGCGCCCGCGAGCGCAAATTCGTGGTGCCCGATGACGCGTTCAAACTCGCGTTGGATCGCCTGCGCAACGCCGCCGCCGATCTCACCGATCCGCGCAAGAACGACGGCACCGATCTCGCTTATGCGCTCTATGTGCTGGCGCGCAATGGCACGGCCCCAATCGGCGATCTGCGCTATCTCGCCGATGCCAAGCTCGACATGCTGACGACGCCGATTGCCAAGGCGCAAATCGCGGCTGCGCTCGCCATGGTCGGCGACCACGCCCGCGCCGAGCGCGTCTATGCCGCGGCGCTGGCGGATATCGCGCCGAAACCGCTGCCCGATGTGGCGAGCCGTCAGGATTACGGCTCGACCTTGCGCGACGCCGCCGCGCTGGTGACGCTCGCCTCCGAAGGCGGTGCCTCGAGCGCGACGGTGCAGGGCGCCGTGCAGCGGGTGGAGGCGGCGCGCGCTTATTTGCAGCCAACCTCGACGCAGGAGGACGCGTGGCTTTTGCTTGCCGCCAGCGCCATGGCGAAGAACGCCGGCAAAGTCGCGCTCGACGTCAATGGCGAGGCGGTGACGCAGCCGCTCTATCGCACCATTGCTGCCGCCGATCTGAAGGACCCGTTGCGCATCACCAATAACGGCGACGATCCGGCGAAAGCGGTGGTGACCGTGAGCGGCGCGCCGGTGACGCCGGAGACCGCCGCCGAGAACGGCTTCAAGGTCGAGCGGCTCAATTACACGCTCGACGGCGATTCGATCGACGTGGCGAAGGTGAAGCAGAACACGCGTTTCGTCGTGGTGCTGAAAATCACGGAAGGCCAGCCGCAATTTGGCCGCGTCATCCTCGCCGATTATCTACCGGCGGGTTTTGAGATCGAAAATCCGCATCTCGTGTCGTCGGGCGAAACCGGCACTCTGCCGTGGTTCACCGATGCCGCCGATCCGGTGGCGACGGAATTCCGCGACGATCGTTTCACCGCGGCCTTCGAGCGCAAGAGTGGCGATCCGGCGTTGTTCAGCGTCGCCTATATCGTGCGCGCGGTCGCGCCTGGCAAATACGTCCGCCCGCAAGCCAGCGTCGAGGACATGTACCGCCCGGATCGCTTCGGGCGGACCAATAGTGAAAGCGTGGAAGTGACGACCGGCAAATGACCTCAACCCGTCGTTGCGAGGAGCCAAGCGACGAAGCAATCCCGATGCGGCAGCGCCGCCTGGATTGCTTCGCTGCGCTCGCAATGACGCGGGGAAGGGCACTCATCACGGCAGCGCTGGTAAGCGCGTTGATGTTCGTAGCGGCCTCGTGGTGGTGGATCCACTCTCTCGGCCCGGCGGCGCTCGGCCAAGGTCTCGAATTCTCCAAACAGGTGCTCGATCGCAACGGCAAGCTTTTGCGCGCTTACGCCACGGCCGACGGCCGCTGGCGCCTGCCGGCGAAAGTCTCCAACGTCGATCCGCGTTTCTTCGACGTGCTGTTCGCCTATGAGGACAAGCGCTTCCGCACCCATCACGGCGTCGATCCGCTTGCCGTGATGCGCGCGACAATGCAGTTCGCAACCAGCGGCCGGCTTCGCTCCGGCGCCTCGACGCTGACCATGCAGGTGGCGCGCCTGGTCGAGGGGCGGCATCCGCGCGATCTGCCCGGCAAGCTCAAGCAAATGGTGCGCGCCGTGGAGATGGATCGCGCTTTGAGCAAGGATCAGATCCTGACACTCTATCTCGATCTCGCGCCCTATGGCGGCAATATCGAGGGCATCCGCGCCGCGTCGTTGGTTTATCTGGGCAAGGAGCCGCGGCGGCTCACGCTCGCCGAAGCGGCGCTCCTCGTCGCTTTGCCGCAATCGCCGGAGCCGCGCCGTCCGGATCGCGCACCCGATCTGGCACGCGCGGCGCGCGACCGCGTGCTCGATCGCTTCGCGGCGACCGGCAAGGTGCCGGCCGACGAGATCGCGCTCGCCAAATCCGAGCCGGTGCCAACGGCGCGTCATCCGATGCCGATGCTGGCGCCGCACTCCGCCGATCAGGCCATGGCGCAAGACCCGGCAGCGCGCGAGTTTCACCTGACGATCGACGCTGCAATTCAAAATAATTTCGAGCAGCTCGCGCGCGAGCGGGAACGCGCGCTTGTCGCAACGCTGGGGTCAAATATCTCGCTCGCCATCCTCGCCGTGGACAATGCAACCGGGCAGGTGCTGGCGCATGTCGGCTCGCCGGCTTATTTCGACATCCGCCGTGCCGGCCAAGTCGATATGACGCAGGCGGTGCGCTCACCGGGCTCGACGCTGAAACCCTTCATCTATGGCCTCGCCTTCGAAGACGGCTTCATCCATCCTGAGACGCTGATCGAGGATCGCCCGGTAAGCTACGGCGGTTACGCGCCAAAGGATTTCGATTTCGGCTTCAAAGGCACCGTAAGCGTGCGCGAGGCGCTGCAATTCTCGCTCAATGTCCCGGCCATTGCCGTGCTTGACCGCGTCGGCCCGGCGCGGCTCGCGGCGCGGCTGACGCAGGCCGGCGCCGCGCTGACGCTGCCGGACGGGCAGGCGCCAGGCCTGGCGATGGGGCTCGGCGGCGTCGGCATCAAGCTCGCCGATCTGGTGAAGCTATATGCCGGCATCGCGCGTCTCGGTTTGGCCGTGCCGTTGAGCGAGCGAAAAGAAGCAAGCATGGATGCAAATGCACCCGAAGCGCGCCGCCTGATGGAGCCGGCGGCGGCTTGGTATGTGAGCAATGTGCTGCTCGGTTCGCCGCCGCCGGAAAACGGCGTCGCCGGCCGCATCGCGTTCAAGACCGGCACCAGCTACGGCTATCGCGACGCCTGGTCGGTCGGCTTCGACGGCAAGCACACGATCGGTGTCTGGGTTGGACGGCCCGACGGCGCGCCGGTGCCGGGACTGGTCGGCCGCGAGGCCGCGGCGCCGATCCTGTTCGATGCTTTCGCGCGGCTCAGCGGCAGCGCGTCCTTGCCGCGCGCACCTGCCGGTGTCGTCGTGGCATCGAATGCAAAGCTGCCGCCGCCGCTGCGGCACTTTCAGCCGGGGCGCTTGGCGGGCGCGACCGCGCAGCCGCCGCTGCGCATCATGTTTCCGCCCGACGGCGCGCGTCTCGATCTCTCCGCGACAGACGGCAAGCCCGATCCCGTCGCGCTGAAAGTCACCGGCGCGGTCGCGCCGCTGACCGTCCTCGTCAACGGCGTTCCGGTCGCGGGCGAGGGCAGAAGCAGCGGTGCAAACGCGCTGTTCTTTCATCCCGCGGGCCCCGGGTTCTCGCGGGTGACGGTGATGGATGGGTCGGGCGCCGCCGCCAGCGTCGTCGTGCGGGTGGACGACGGCACCCCGACTGCGCTAGGGGCCATCACGCCGGAGGCGGGGACCACCGTGCACTAGGGTTTTGGGTTGCTGTGCAAAGCTTCCCCGGTGAGGCGGATTTCACTATTGTCGACGGCTAGTTAGCGCCCATAAATCCGAAGCGACATGAGGAGCTTCGGTTCCATTCAGCGGGAACGATGCGTCTTTCGGATACGTCACGATCCCTGCTAGGATCGGGCCGGACGGCGGTCACGGATTGCTGGGGAGTTGTATTGTGAGCACGACGCTTGTCGAGCCTCTTAGGGGAAAAGCGCTTGTAACCCGAATATGGAAATACACGCTGCGGCGAATCCTGTTTCCGCTTTGTGTGCTCGCCCCGTTCGCCTATTTCTTTCCCAAAATCGCGATCTTGTATGTTGTTTGCGGCGGCTACGACGTCAGCCGGAACACAGGATTGGAGTTATCGACGCTGCGGCGGTATTTCATCGGCAACGGATTCCCGACCTGGGTCCTGTCTCCGTTCAATACTCTGTTGGATCTTCTGTCGCTGCCCTACGTCAATAAGGGCGTCTATCGCCTGGAAGATCTGCCGCCTGCCTATCAGGACGAGGTGACCCGCCTGATCGAAGCAGCGAGGGCCGCCAATCTCGTCGAGCAATTGGAGGAGGCCGCGAAGCAGCATCCGCGGACGATGGTTTTCTTCCGCTGGTACGGCGTCAACAAGGACACGTTCTTGAATGTTCCGGCGTTTCACCAGCCGTGGAAATATATCCAGACGATCGGGGTTTCGGTTTTCAATAAGAAGGTTTTGACCTCGAAGCATTTTGGCTTTCTGCGCGCATCGTTGCGGATTTTGTACAATCTCAACGATATGAGTGACGACTCCGCCTATATCGTCGTCGGCGACAAAACCAGCTATTGGCGCGAGAACAAGCTTTTCATATTCGATGACACGCTGCTGCATCAGTCGGTCAACGAGACCGACCAGGTGCGCTATTGCCTGTTCGTGGATATGGTTCGCCCGACGCCATTCCCGGCCCTCATGCGAACAGTCATCTCCGGCGTCCGTCTGCTCACGCAAAGCTTCAAATTCATCTATTACCAGAACTGGAAGCTCATCGAGGGGTAGTGGTACAAGAGGGCTTGCCCCATCAAGTGCCGGATGAATTAGGCGAGTTTGCACGGAACGGCATGAGCACGACAAGCAGCGCGGCGTCGCGGTCTTCGTGGCCCGCAAAGGGCTTTGCGGCGTTCTTCGATTATGCCGCGGCTTCGAACCGGCGTGCCGCGGCTGCGCTGGTCCTGATCGCTCTGTTGGCCTTTCTGCCCGGATTTTTTCAGATTCCGCCGGTCGATCGCGACGAGGCCTATTTCGCGCAAGCCACCAAGCAGATGATCGAGACCGGCGATTACGTCGATATCCGCTACCAGGACGACGTGCGCTACCGCAAACCGGTCGGCATTTATTGGCTGCAGGCAGCCGTGGTGAACACGGCAAGTGCGCTTGGCGTGCCCAACGCGCGAGAAAAAATTTGGCTCTATCGCGTGCCGTCGCTGATCGGCGCCGTCGGCGCGGTGCTGGCAACGTTTTGGTGCGGGCTCGCCTTTGTCAGCCGGCGAGGCGCGTTCCTCGCCGGCCTGATGATGACCGTCTCGGCCATTCTCGGCGGCGAAGCCCGCCTTGCCAAAACCGACGCCGTGCTGCTGCTGACGGTCGTTCTCGCCATGAGCGTGCTGGCGCGCATTTATCTGGCGTCGCGCCGCGGCGACGCCATCCGGCCGGGATGGGGACTGCTTGCGATATTTTGGACCGCGCTCGCGGTCAGCATCCTGGTCAAGGGACCGCTTATTCTGATGGTCGTCGGCCTTGCCGCGGCGACACTGTCGGTGCTCGATCGCTCCGCGCGCTGGCTGTTGGCGTTGCGCCCGCTGCCGGGTTTGCTGTGGCTTCTTCTTATCGTCTTGCCGTGGTTTATCGCGATCTACGCCCGCGTCGGCAGCGAGTTTCTGGTCGCGTCGGTCGGCGAAGACATGCTTGCCAAGGTCGCGAATGCGAAAGAGGCTCACGGCGCGCCGCCGGGACTCTACGTGATTTTGTTCTTCGTCACCTTCTTCCCCGCTTCGATGCTGGCGGGCTTGGCGGTGCCTGCGGTCTGGGCGGTGCGCAAGGAGTCCGCGGCGCGGTTTCTGCTGGCTTGGCTCGTGCCGTCGTGGATCGTGTTCGAACTGGTCGTGACCAAGCTGCCGCACTACGTGCTGCCGCTCTACCCCGCGATTGCCATTCTCACGGCCGGCGCGGTGGAGACCAGAGTGCTGTCGCGGCGGCCGTGGCTGGTGCACGGCATCGTCTGGTGGTTTCTCGTCCCCGGGATCATCAGCGTGCTGGCGATCGTCGGCGCGATCATCATCGCTCACGATCTCGCGCTGCTGGCGTGGCCGTTCTTTGCCGGTGCGATCGTCTGCGGCTTGTTCGCTTGGCAACTGTACGATGACGACGGTGCCGAACGCGCCTTCCTGCGTGCCGCCGCGGCAGCCGTGCTGATGGCGTTCGGCATTTATGGCGTGGTCGTGCCTTCGCTCGGTCCGAGCGGCTTCCCTGCGGTGGCGCTGGCGCAAGTCTTGAAAGACGCCTCTTGCGAGCATCCGATGGCCGCCAGCGCCGGTTACGAAGAGCCGAGCCTCGTGTTCCTGACCGGCACGGCAATACGTTTCACCGACGCGGCAGGCGCTGCCGATTTTCTGCGGCTGGGGAGCTGCCGCTTCGCCTTCGTCGACGCCAAACAGGAACGCGCTTTTGCGCTGCGCGCGGAAGCGATCGGGCTGCACTACGACCGCGGCCCGCGCATCGACGGCTACAATATCAGTGTTGGCAGGCCGCTCACCATTGCGGTCTTCCAATCGGCGAGCGCGCCGTGAACGGTGGCGATCCGAAACTCGTCCCCGACAATTTCTCGCAGGCGCTTCTCCGCAACACGGCGAAGAACCTCGAGGCGTGGACGCTTGCCATCGCCAAGCCGCCGCCGTGGATCATGGTGCGGCCGCATGTGCCAGCCGTCGTCGCGTCGGCCGCGACCCTCGTCGTGGTCGTGGTTTCAATGTTCGCCTTGGACCCAGCGGCGAGCAGCTGGGCGAACAGTGAGCCGGTCTGGTTCCGCGATGCCTTCGAGAAGATCACCGATTTCGGCCTGTCCGGCTGGTTTCTGATTTCGTTCGGCGGCGGCGTGCTGTGTCTGGCCGCCATGATTTCGCCCACGCTGTCGCACATGTCGCGCGGCGTCCTCACCGCGCTTGCCGCCCGCTTCGGCTTTCTGTTTCTGGCGATCGGCGTGCCGGGGCTGTTCGTCACCATCGTCAAGCGGCTGATCGGCCGGGCGCGACCCTATGTCGGCGTCTTCGATCATCCGTTCGACTACCGGCCGTTCATCTGGCGGCCTGAATATGCCAGCCTGCCGTCGGGCCATTCGACGACAGCGGTCGCCGCCGCAATTGCCATCGGCGCGGTTTGGCCGCGCACGCGCCCGATCATGTGGGTCTATGCCATCGTCATCATGGCGAGCCGGGTCTTTGTCGTTGCGCATCACCCAAGCGACGTTATTGCCGGCGCGCTGGTCGGCGCCGCGGGCGCATTCCTGCTGCGGCGCTGGTTTGCGGCGCGGCGTCTTTTGTTCTGCCCGCGCGATTTGCGCGCCTATCCGGGGCCGTCGTTACGGCGGATCAAGGCGGCTTTGCACGAGGCGTTTTCGGGCCGGCGTCCTAACTATATGAATTCGCTTAAAATTTCGGCGGATTGAACCCAAGCTCAATGCCATTTAGAAGCTTGCCGGCATGTCCGAACATAATGTGTCGCAAAGCAGCGGGCGCGATGGTCCCGCGATATCGGTCGTCGTGCCCGTGCGCAACGAGGCCGGCAATGTCGCGCCGCTGGTCGCCGAGATCGCGTCGGCTTTAGCCGGGCGCGCGTTCGAGATCGTCTATGTCAATGACGGCTCGACCGACGGCACCGAGCAGGAGTTGTTGCGGCTGATGGCGGAGCGGCCGTGGCTGCGGCAAATCCGGCATGCGCAATCGTGCGGCCAGTCGGCAGCGATCCGCACCGGCGTCACCATGGCGCGCGCGCCGATCGTCGCCACCATCGATGGCGACGGCCAGAACGATCCGGCTTTTATACCAAAGATGATCGCCGTGCTTGAAGACGGCGCCCCGCGCGTCGGCCTCGTCGCCGGCCAGCGCGTCGGCCGCAAGGCCTCAGGTTTCAAGAAACTGCAATCGCGCATCGCCAATGCCGTGCGCGGCGCAGTCCTCAAGGACGGCACGCGCGATACTGGCTGCGGCCTCAAGGCATTCCGGCGCGATCTGTTCCTGTCGCTGCCATATTTCGACGCGCTGCACCGCTTTCTCCCGGCGCTGGTCCGCCGCGAAGGCTTTGACATCGGCTATGTCGACGTGGTCGATCGGCCGCGCCATTCCGGCGTCTCGAATTACGGATTCTTCGACCGGCTCTGGGTTGGTATTCTCGATCTCGCCGGCGTCTGGTGGCTTATTCGGCGCAAGAAGCGTGTTGCGCATTCACAGGAGATAACCCTTGCTCGTTGATCTCTCGCACGCGGTCGGCGCTTATCTCTCCGACGTCTTCATCACCCGGCTCGATTGGTGGGTGCTGCTCGGCTTCATCGCGCAGCTGATGTTCACCATGCGCTTTGTGGTGCAGTGGATCGCCTCCGAGCGCGCTGGCCACAGCGTCATCCCGGTAGCGTTCTGGATTTTCTCGATCTTCGGCGGTGCGCTGCTTCTGGTCTATGCGCTCTATCGCAAGGACGCCGTGTTCATCGCTGGACAGGCGTTCTCGTTCTTCGTCTATGCGCGGAATCTTTATTTCGTGATGCGGGATCGGAAGACGGCGGCGGAGGCGGCGTAGGGACAAAATCTTACGCCTTCGCCGCCGTCTCCATCGCCGCAAATCCGCGTTCAAGATCGGCGCAAAGATCCTCCACCGCCTCAAGCCCGATATGAAACCGCACCGTCGGCCCGCCCGGTGCCCATTTCGTTGCGGTGCGCACCGGGGTGCAGTCGAACGGAATGGCGAGGCTTTCGTAGCCGCCCCAGGAGGCGCCGATGCCGAACAGTTCGAGCTCGTCGAGGAAGGCGTAGACCGCCTTCTGCGGCGCCGGCTTGAGCACCATGCTGAAGAGCCCCGACGCGCCGGAAAAATCGCGCTTCCAGATGGCGTGGCCGGGATGGCTCGGCAGAGCAGGGTGCAGTAGGCGCAGCACTTCCGGCCGCGCTTCGAGCCAGCGCGCCATCGCAACGCTGGACTCGAAATGCCGGTCAAGCCGAACGCTCAGCGTGCGCAAGCCGCGCAGCCCGAGATAGACGTCGTCGGGCCCCTCGCATAAGCCGCACAGCCGCACCGTAGTCTTCAATGCTGTCACCGTTGCCGCGTTCGCCGACACGGTGCCGAGCATGACGTCGGAATGGCCGCCGATATATTTGGTGCCGGCCTGGATGGCGAGATCGACGCCGTGGTCGAGCGGGCGGAAATAGAGCGGCGTCGCCCAGGTATTGTCCATCAGCACCAGCGCGCCCTTCTCATGCGCGATCTTCGCCAGCGCCGCCGTGTCCTGCATCTCGAAGCTGAGCGAGCCCGGCGATTCGAGATAAACGAGCCGGGTGTTCGGCTTGAACAGATCGGCGAACGGCGCGCCGATCAGCGGGTCGAAATAGGTCGTGGTGACGCCGAGCCGCTTGAGCACCTGCTCGCAAAAATTCCGCGTCGGCTGATAGGCGCTGTCGGTGACGAGGATATGGTCGCCTGACTGCACCACCGCCAACAGCGCCGCGGAAATCGCCGTAAGCCCCGACGGCAACAGCGACACGCCGGCGCATTGCGGCCCTTCGAGCTCGGCCAAGGCAGTTTCGAGCGCCTCGGTGGTCGGCGTGCCGCGCCGGCCATATTGGTAGCGCGCGCGATGGGCGACGAAATCCTCGGCGCTGGGATAAAGCACCGTCGAGGCGTGATAGACCGGCGGATTGACAAAGCCGTGGTAGGAGGCGGGATCGCGCCCGGCGGTCACGACCTTGGTGGCCGCGCGGTGGGAGTTTTGGCCGTTGCTCTTCTTTTTCATGCCGGGATGTCTCGGTGGGCCTTGTCTGATGCATTTCCGGCGCACGGTTTGCCGGCCGTTTAGAGCGGGCCGTTGTGCGCCTTTCGTTCGCATCCCTACCTTCGGCAACACGAGCTTTTCGTCAACCCCTTGACCTTGCAACGCGATCGTTCTCAGATGCCGCCGCTACTGTCATTTCGCTCCTGGATCGGCTTTTATCGCTGGGATCACTCGCCATATGCGCGCCCCGCGGACGGGGCTTTAGCGCGCGCCTCATGCAGAAGGGCTAAGGTTATGAGTCATGTCATGAAACGTGGTGCTACAGCACTCGCCTTCGCACTCATTTTTGCTTTCGGCACGCTATTGGGAACACAAGCGGCGTCGGCGCAGGCGACGCTCAAGGCCGTGCAGGATCGCGGCCAGCTGGTGTGCGGCGCCAACGGCACGCTGGCCGGGTTCGGCCGGCCCGATCCGCAAGGCAATTGGGTCGGTTTCGACGTCGACTTCTGCCGCGCCATCGCCGCCGCAATCTTCAACGATCCGACCAAGGTCAAACTCGTGCCGCTGACGGCGTCCGACCGCATCACGGCGCTGCAATCCGGCGATATCGACGTGTTGTCGCGCAACACCACCTGGACCATGTCGCGCGACACCTCGCTCGGCATCGATTTCGCCGACGTCAATTACTACGACGGCCAGGGCTTCATGGTGCGCAAATCGCTGAAGGTGAATTCGGCGTTGGAATTGAACGACGCCTCGGTCTGCGTGCAGCAGGGCACCACGACCGAGCTCAATCTCGCCGACTACTTCCGCTCCAACAATATGACGCTCAAAACCGTGACCTTCGCCACGGCCGACGAGGCGGTGAAAGCCTATGACACCAGCCGCTGCAATTCCTACACCACGGATTCCTCGGGCCTCTACGGCGAGCGGCTGCGGCTGACCAATCCGGCGGACCATATCATCCTGCCGGAAATCATCTCCAAAGAGCCGCTCAGCCCCGCGGTCCGTCAGGGCGACGATAACTGGGAAGACATCGTGCGCTGGACGCATTACGCCATGGTCAATGCCGAGGAGCTCGGCGTGACGCAGAGCAACGTCGACGACAAGATGAAGTCGGACAATCCCGATATTCGCCGCCTCCTTGGCGTCGAGGGCAAATTCGGCTCCGGCATGGGGCTCACCGACGATTGGGCGGTCCGCATCATCAAAGCCGTCGGCAATTACGGCGAAAGTTTTGAGCGCAATGTCGGCCAAGGCTCGCCGTTGAAGATCGCGCGCGGCTTGAACGCGCTGTGGACCAAGGGCGGCTTGCAATACGGTATTCCGATCCGCTGAGGCGTCGTGCTCGCCGGCCGTTGCAGTTACAGGTCTTGTGCGGTTGCTGGTCTTGGCCTGGAATCCGTCATTGCGAGGAGCCAACGGGTCCGGCCCGAAGTGGCCGGCCCGATGACAAGCTCCGCGACGAAGCAATCCAGCCCTTCTGCGCCGACCTGGATTGCGTCGCTACGCTCGCAATGACGCTTCACGGGCCTTAGCCATGGCTGAAATCGCAAGACCGAGCGCAGGGTCGCTTAAAAAACCGCGCCGCGCGCGCCGCGTCGGCAGCATTGTCCTTCAAGTCGCGCTCGTTATTGTCGTCGTCGGGCTGTTTTATGCGGCCGCCGTCAATGCCGCGCGCAATCTCGCCGCGGCCCATATCGCGTCCGGCTTTCGCTTCTGGGACAATGTCGCGGGCTTCGACATCAGCCAGACGCTGATCGCCTATTCGCCGAGCACCTCGACCTTCGGCCGCGCCTTCTGGGTCGGGCTTCTCAACACGCTTCTGGTGGCCGGCGTCAGCATCGTGCTCGCGACCATCCTCGGCTTCGCCATCGGCATCGCCCGGCTGTCGCGCAATTGGCTCGTCGCGCACCTCGCCGGCGGCTATGTCGAATTGATCCGCAACGTGCCGCTCCTGCTGCAGCTTCTGTTCTGGTACAACGCCGTGCTCAAGGCGCTGCCGGAACTGCGCGGCAGCATGGCGTTTCCCGGCGGCGTATTTTTCAACAATCGCGGCCTGTTTCTGCCGCGGCCGCAATTCGCCGAAGATTTCCGCTACGTGGTCGCCGCGCTCCTCGTCGGCGTGATTGCTTCGCTGCTTCTGAGCATGTGGGCGCGCCGACATCAGGATTTGACCGGTAGACGTTTTCGCATCCGATGGATCGTGACCGGTCTCATTGTTGTTTTGCCAATCCTGGTATTTCACGCGGTCGGATCGCCGCTCACGTTCAGCTTCCCCAATATGGGACGCTTCAATGTCCAGGGCGGCGTTGAAATTCTGCCGGAATTTGCGGCGCTGCTTTTCGCGCTGACGATCTACACGGCAGCATTCATTGCCGAAGTGGTGCGGGCGGGCCTGCTCGCGGTGCCGCAGGGCCAGACCGAGGCAGCGCAGGCGCTCGGCCTGCCACCCGGCACAACGCTGCGCCGCGTCGTTATCCCGCAAGCAATGCGCGTTATCGTGCCGCCGCTGACCAGCCAATATCTCAATCTGATCAAGAATTCTTCGCTCGCCGTCGCCATCGGCTATCCCGATCTCTTTGAGGTCTTCACCGGCAGCGTGCTGTTCATCACCGGCCAAGCGGTCGAAATCGTCGCCGTCACCATGGCGGTCTATCTCACCATCAGTCTTTTCACCTCGCTGCTCATGAATTGGTATGGGCACGCCGTCGGCATCGTAGAGCGCTAGGTCATGGCCACGGGTGCCGCAAAATCATTTCTGCGCACGGCGCCGGCGGAACCGCTGCCGCCGCCCTCGGCGCGCCGCGGCGTCATCGGCTGGCTGCGCCAGAATTTGTTTTCCTCCCCCTTCAATATCGTGCTGACCGTGATTTGCCTGGCCTTCCTGGCCTGGACGATCCCGCCCTTGCTGCGCTTCTTCGTGTTCAACGCGATCTGGTCGGCGGATAATCGCGAGGCGTGCCTGGCGTCGCCGGACAATCCGGATCCCGGCGCCTGCTGGGCCTATATCCGCGTCTGGTTCTCCTATTTCGTCTATGGCTTTTATCCGCGCGTCGAGCGCTGGCGCGTCGATCTGTTCTTTGCGGCGCTGGCCTTCGGCATCGGCTGGCTGGCTTGGCTGCATGCGCCGCGCCGCGACATCGGCGCCTTCTATTTCTTCATCGTGCTGCCGATCCTGTCCTTTGTTCTGCTAAGCGGCGTGCCGCTGCTCGGCCTCGTCGGCGTATCGAGCTCGCTGTGGGGCGGCATCCTGGTGACCATTGTCGTTGCCACGGTCGGGATCGTGGTGTCCTTGCCGCTCGGCATTCTCTTGGCGCTCGGGCGGCGCTCCCACATTCCGGTCGTAAAAGTTTTCTCCATAGCCTTCATCGAATTCGTCCGCGGCGTGCCGCTGATCACCGTGCTGTTCATGGCAAGCGTCATGCTGCCGCTGTTCGTTCCCGAGCGCTATGCACCGGAAAAGCTGCTGCGCGCGCTGATCGGCGTCGCGATGTTCGCCTCGGCCTATATGGCGGAGGTGGTGCGCGGCGGGTTCGCCTCGGTGCCGCGCGGCCAATATGAGGCGGCGCAGGCGCTCGGGCTGACATTTTGGCGCATGATGGGGCTCGTCATCCTGCCGCAGGCGCTGCGCGTGACGCTGCCCAATATCGTCAATACGTTCATCGCGCTGTTCAAGGATACCTCGCTGGTCTTCATCGTCGGCATTTTTGATTTTCTGCGCACCATCGAAGCGGCGCGCGTCGATCCGAATTGGGCGACGCCGAATACCAGCGTTACCGGCTATGCTTTCGCCGCGGCGGTGTATTTCGTGTGCTGCTACGGCATGTCGCGTTACGCCAGAAACGTCGAAGCGCGGCTCGCCCGCGCGCATCGGCGGTAAGAGAGCTTGATGGACAGCCGCCCTGACATGTCACAGAAAGAGTTCGGCCGCTCCCGAACTCGCCGTCGAGGTCATCGGCTTGCACAAATGGTACGGCGAATTTCATGCGCTCCGCGACATCAATGTCACCGTGACGCGCGGGGAGCGCATCGTCATTTGCGGCCCGTCGGGGGGAGGGAAGTCGACGCTCCTGCGCTGCATCAATCGTCTCGAGGACTGGCAGCGCGGCCGCGTCATCGTCGACGGCATCGAGCTCACCGACGATCCGAGGCATATCCTCGCGGTGCGCCGCGATGTGGGCATGGTGTTTCAACAGTTCAATTTGTTCCCGCATCTCACGGTGCTCGAGAACTGCACGCTGGCGCCGATCCGGGTACGCCACATGCCGAAAAAGGACGCCGAGGAACTGGCGATGCGCTTCCTCGCCCGAGTGAAAATCCCCGAACAAGCGCAAAAATATCCGGGCCGCCTGTCCGGCGGCCAGCAGCAGCGCGTCGCCATCGCGCGCGCTTTGTGCATGAACCCGAAGATCATGCTGTTCGACGAGCCGACATCGGCACTTGACCCGGAGATGGTCAAGGAAGTGCTCGATACCATGGTCGGGCTCGCCAATGACGGCATCACCATGCTCGTCGTGTCGCACGAAATGGGCTTCGCCCGGCAAGTCGCCGACCGCATCATTTTCATGGATGACGGCCAGATCGTCGAAATCGACGAGCCGAAGAATTTCTTCGATCATCCGCGGCACGAGCGCGCCCGGCTATTCCTGCAACAGATATTGCGCTGAAATCGGCGCGGCTTTTTTGTGTCGCACCGATCTTTTGCGACGAACTTAACGAAATACTGAAGCATTGCCTTTCGATCGTGCCATGCATGTTCCGGCGAGATTACAAAGCGGTAATCCTGGAAACGCGTTCACCTGAAGAATGTTTAACTTGTATTAGCGCGGCGCCGGTCCTTTATTTGGTGCAAGTCAGAATGTCTTCGGAATTTGGAGGATCACATGTTAAAGCCGGTCATTGCCGCGACGGTGCTTGTTGCCATCGCCGGCTCGGGTTTCGTCTATGCGCAGCAACGCTTCGGCCACGATGGCTACGGATTCAACTGGGACGGTCAGCGCGCCGAATTCCGCCATCGGCCGAGTGCCGTGGATGTCGCAGCCTTCACCGACGCGCGGATCGCGGCGATGAAAGCCGGTCTCGAGCTCACGCCCGACCAGGCCAAGAACTGGCCGGCCTTCGAACAGGCGGTGCGCGACATGGCGCAGTTGCGGATCGACCGCATCAAGGCGCAAGAGGCGCAAGATAAACAACAAGATCAGCAGCAATCCCAACAGCAGTCCCAACAACAGGCCACATCGCCATTCGACCGGCTGGCGCGCCGCGCCGACAATATGGCAAAGCGGAGCGCCGCACTGAAGAAGGTCGCCGACGCCGGCGCGCCGCTTTACCAAAGCCTCGACGATGCGCAGAAGGGCCGGTTCACCGTGCTGGCGCGCATGCTGCGGCCGCACGAGCCGCGCTTCGAGAGCTGGCGTCGCTTCGGTGAAGGCTATGGCCACGGCGGTCCGGGCTTCAGCCGCGGCGATCGGATGCGCGATCAGGACAAAAACCTCGGTGGCGATGGCGAAGGCTCGCGCCTCTGATCATCGTTAAGTCAGAGATTGCCGGCGTCCGCTGAATTTCGCCTCCCTGCAGCGAACGCACTCAGCAAAGCCGCAGCACACCGTGCTGCGGCTTTCGCTTTTGTCGCCGCCCATGAAAGCGGGATTTTCGGGGCATATGAACAACGATGATTGAAAACGCCAGCTCTAGCCGTGCGCCAGCGGGCCGTTCGCCTTCTTCCAGGCGTCAATGCCGCCGGCGATATGACAGGCGGTTTTCAGCCCAGCGTCCTGCGCAGCTTGCACCGCCATCGCCGAGCGCTCGCCGAAGGCGCAGTAGAAGACGATGCGCTTACCGGACGCGACCGCCAGTTCGTGCAATATGCCGCCGGCGCGGATTTCGTCCTGTAGACCGGGATAAGGCGCGTGCAGGCAGCCCGGGATGACACCGTGCTTCTCGCGCTCGCTATTCTCGCGCAGATCAACAATGGCAATGTCGGTCCGGCCTTGCAGTGCGATCGCGTCCGCCGCCGAGAACGCCCAGCCTTTGCGTGCAACCTCTTCCTGGTGCAGGCCGACATGCATATTGGCCGGCACCGCGACGTCCATCATTTTTGGGTTAGGCAATTTCAAATTGTTCATCAGCTCGGCATATTCGTCCATCGACTTCACTTTGAGCCGCGGATTGAACAGCTTCTCTTCGCCGATCGTCGAAACCGTGTCGCCTTTGTAGTCGTGGGCGGGGAAAACGAGCGTGGCGTCGGGCAGCTTCAACAGCTTGTTGAAAATGGAATCGTATTGCGCGCGCGGATCGCCGTTCTGGAAGTCGGTGCGCCCGGTGCCGCGGATCAACAGCGTGTCGCCAGTGAAGACGCGGTCGGCCAAGAGGTAGGAATAGCTGTCGTCGGTGTGGCCCGGCGTGTAGAGCACGTCGAGCCGCACACCCTCGATCTCGACGCGATCGCCTTCGGCAACCCGCATCGATACGACGTCGGCATGGGTCTGTTCGCCCATCACCGTGACGCAATGGGTGCGGTCGCGCAGCGCGCCGAGCCCGGTGATGTGGTCGGCGTGCAGATGGGTGTCGACCGCTTTGACCAGTCTCAGGTCGAGCTCGTGGATGAGCTGCAGGTAACGGTCGACCTTCTCCAGAACAGGATCGATGATCAGCGCCTCGCCGCCCTGGCGGCTGGCGAGCAGATAGGTGTAGGTGCCGGATGTGCTGTCGAACAGCTGACGGAAAATCATGACCGCATCATAGGCTGAAATGCGGCCGAATTATTCCTCAAAGATTATCTTGCACGCAATATTATTCCTCGCAAATCGTTTTGCGCCTCATGCCGCCGCCGATGACGAAAAAGCGAACGGCTTTGCACCAACTGTTACTTGTCGCGCTCGATGGGTAAATCCGGCCGCGCGCCCCATTCGGCCCAGGAGCCGTCGTAAAGTCCCTTCGGCGCCTTACCGAGCGATTCCAGCGCAAAGCTCAGAATGGCCGCGGTCACGCCCGAGCCGCAGCTGGTGATGATCGGCTTGTCGAGATCGACGCCGGCGGAGGTAAATGCGGCCGCGACTTGTTCGCGCGAGGCAAGCCGGCCGTTCTCGAGAAGCTTGTCGTAAGGCACATTGAAAGCGCGCGGCATGTGGCCCAAGCGCAGACCTGGCCGCGGCTCCGGCGCCCTGCCGGCAAAGCGCTCCGCCGAACGCGCATCGACGACCTGGGCGCTACCGTCAGTCAGCGCCATGTGCACCTCGTCGAGCGTCGCAACTGCGCCGACATTCATTTCGGCGGTGAATTTTTTCGCCGTCCGCTTGGTTTTGCCGGTCTCCACCGGGCGGCCTTCGGCGATCCATTTCGGCAAGCCGCCATCGAGAATGTAGACCGATTTGGTGGCGAATAGGCGAAAGGTCCACCACACGCGCGCCGCCGAGAACAGTCCGGTTGAGTCATAGACGACGACCGTGTCGCCATCGCCGATGCCGAGAGCGCCGACGGCTTCGCTGAAATGATTGGGACCGGGCAGCATGTGCGGCAGGTCGGTGGAATGATCGCTGACCGCCTCGATATCGAAAAACACGGCGCCGGGGATGTGACCGCTCTTATATTCGGCCAGCGCGTCGCGTTTCTGCGTCGGCAGGAAATAAGATCCGTCGACGGGAATGAGGTTTGGATCGTTCAATCGCTCGGCAAGCCAATCCGTCGCGACCAGCCAACGGCTCGTCGGCGAGGGAGGAGGGGTATTGTCTATTCTCAACATGATTGACCTCAACGGGCTAACGCCGCGCCAGTTCGGAAGTTCAGATTGCCGAAATTCATTCCTCACGTCTTCTCATAAGGAACCGGGATGTTCGATTTCCGCTCGAGCCATTCCGGCACCGGCAGCTTCTTTTCGCGCAGGAACGCCGGATTAAATAGCTTCGACTGATAGCGCGTACCATAGTCGGCGAGCACGGTCACGATAGTGTGGCCGGGTCCAAGCTCCTTGGCGAGCCGCACCGCGCCGGCGACATTGATGCCGGTCGAGCCGCCGAGGCAAAGCCCCTCGTGTTCGAGCAGATCGAAAACGATCGGCACCGCTTCGGCGTCCGGAATCTGATAGGCGACGTCGATCGGTGCGCCTTCGAGATTTTTGGTGATGCGGCCTTGGCCGATACCCTCGGTGATCGAGGAGCCTTCCGATTTCAGGACGCCGGTCGTGTAGTAGCTATAGAGAGCGGCGCCCATCGGATCGGCGAGTCCGATGCGGATATTCTTATTGCGCTCCTTGAGCGCGATAGCGACGCCGGCGAGCGTGCCGCCGGAGCCGACCGCGCAAACAAAGCCGTCGACCTTGCCGTCGGTCTGATCCCAGATTTCGCGGCCTGTCCCCTCGATATGCGCCCGACGATTGGCGACGTTGTCGAATTGGTTGGCCCAGATCGCACCATTCTTTTCGGTCTTCGCCATTTGCGCGGCGAGGCGGCCGGAAAGTTTGACGTAATTGTTCGGATTTGAATAAGGCACGGCCGGCACTTCGATCAATTCCGCGCCGCACAGCCGTAGCGTGTCCTTCTTTTCCTGGCTCTGCGTTTCCGGAATCACGATCACCGAGCGGTAGCCCATGGCATTGCCGACCAGCGCAAGCCCGATGCCGGTATTGCCGGCCGTGCCCTCGACGACAACGCCGCCGGGTCGCAGCTCGCCCTTTTTGACCGCGTCTTCGATGATGAAGAGCGCGGCGCGGTCCTTCACCGATTGGCCCGGGTTCATGAACTCGGCCTTGCCGAGGACCGTGCATCCGGTCTCAGCCGACACCCGCTCGAGCTTGATCAATGGGGTATTGCCGATCGCCTCAATGATTCCGTCGCGTGTTTGCATTTTTATGATTTCCCGGGAGCGCGGCGAGACTAAAGAACCCTAGATAATCAACGGCTTGGAAACAAGCCTAAGTAACTTGGAAACACGGCTTGGCGATCTGAAAACAAGCCTTGGTCAAATGCCGCCGTTTTACGCAACGCTGTCGAAACCATGGGGCCGCAAAGCGGTTCTCCCCGCGCGTCTATTCACGGATTCTTTTCCGCGCTGGCGCTAAGCCTAGAGAGTGAAGGTGTTTTCAGCACGTCTTGCCCCGCCCGGGCGATTTTGGCCGAAGGCAAATAAATCTCGACGTCAATACTTTATTCCTTGTCACGATCTATGTGGAAGCGATCCTCGGATTGCTGCTGCTGTTCGCCTGGGTGCAGAACACCTCGATCCATGCTGTGGCGTGGTGGGGCTTCGCTGACCTGGTGCGCGCCGCTTCGATCGCGCTGTTTGGCACCTACGGCACTGCGCCCGATCTGATCTCGATCGATCTTGCCAATGCGATGCTGTTCATCGCCTTCGCGCTGACCTGGACCGGGGCGCGGGTGTTCGATCACCGCCGGCCGCTGCCGATCCTGATGTTCGGCGGCGCCGCGTTGTGGCTTTTCGCCGGCCGCTTGCCGGGCGTCGCCTCGGCCTGGGAAGTCCGCGCGCTGCTTTCTTCCGGCATCATCACCGCCTATACCTGGGCCACGGCCTACGAATTCTGGCGCGGCCGCAGCGAGCCCCTGGTTTCGCGCTGGCCAGCGATCTTCATGCTGTTCGCGCATGGCGCGCTTTTTCTGTTGCGCACGCCGTTCGGCGCGATGCTGTCGTCGTCGCCGGCGAACAACGGCGTGTTCGAGAGCGTGTGGCTCACCGTGCTGAGCTTCGAGGCGCTGCTGTTCACCATCTCGATCGCCTTTATCCTCTTGGCGATGGCAAAGGAGCGCACCGAGTATCGCCACCGGACGGCAGCCTTGGTCGATCCGCTCACCGGCATTTCCAACCGCCGCGCCTTCCTGCAAGACAGCGAAGCGCAGCTCAAGCGGCAGGCGTCCGATCCGCGCCCGATGGCGGTCATGCTGCTCGATCTCGACAACTTCAAATCGATTAACGACCGCTTCGGCCACGCCGTCGGCGACCGTGTGCTGCAGGTGTTCGCCGAGGTGGCGAGCAATTGCATGCGCCGCAACGATCTGTTCGGCCGGCTCGGCGGCGAGGAATTCGCGGCGCTATTGGTGGACGCCTCGCGTGATCGCGCCATGGCGGTCGCCGATGAAGTCCGCCGCTGTTTCGCCGACGCGACGCGCGAGGTCGACGGCCGGCCGGTGGCCGCCACTGTGAGCATCGGCGTCGTTATCAGCTACGACGCCGTGCTCGATGCCTCGGCGCTGTTGGCGCAAGCCGATCACGCGCTCTACCGCGCCAAGGATAACGGCCGCAACCGGGTTGAGCTCGCCTCGATCGAACTGATCCTCGATCGCGCCAAACGCGCCGCCGACGCCGCGGCCGGGATCAGGCGCGGTGCCAGGACCGCCGCGTAGCTATCGGCTCCTGCAAACCTTCATCCTGCCTTAGCCATCGGTTCTCGCCCACGATATGGGAGCGTGCCCACTGCGCGACCGGCGGCACGCACAGCGTTTGCGGATTCCATTCGGTGCTGTATTAGGCCTGTGCCGCAATCGGCGTCGGGGAGGATGAACATGAAGCTGATGAGCCGCCGCCATTTGTTAACCACCGCCACGGCGCTCGCCGTCGTTACGGCTGCCGGCCGCGGGGCCGAGGCAGCATCGTCGAGCGCTTCGATTCCGCTCCCGGCGCGTGGCATATTCGTCATCCGCAACGCCTATGTCATGACAATGGACGAGGCCGGCGACATCGCCAATGCCGACGTGCATGTGGCGAACGGGGCGATCGTCGCGGTCGGGCAAAATCTCAAAGCGCCCGGCGCGTCGGTCATGGACGGACGCGGCATGATCGTGTTGCCGGGCTTGGTCGAGACGCACTGGCACATGTGGAACACGCTTCTGCGCAGCATGTCGGGTGACAAGCCGGAGACCGGATATTTCAAGACCACCGCGATCCTCGGCCAGAAATACGAAGCCGGCGATATGTATCAAGGCACGCGGTTCGCTTGCGCCGAGGCGATCAATAACGGGATTACCCATGTGCACGATTGGTGTCACAACATTCGCAGCCCCGCTTACGCCGATGCCGACCTCAAGGCGCTGCGCGAATCGGGTTTGCGGGCGCGTTTCTCCTACGGCTCTGCGCAGGGCATGCCGAATAATCAGCAGATGGATCTCGCCGATCTCAAGCGCGTCCGCGGCGACTGGAACAACCTGTCCCCTGACGGGCTGATCACGCTCGGTTTCGCCTGGCGCGGGCAGGGCGGCAATAACCCGGCGACGGCCATCCCGCCGGACGTGTCCAAATCCGAAATCGAGACGGCGCGGCAGCTCGGCTTGCCGATTACCGTGCACGCCAGCGGCTCGCGTCCGGCGATCGGCCAGATTGACGGCATCGCCAAAGCGGGTCTCCTCAAGAACGACATGCAGATCATCCACGCCGACAAGGCGACGCCCGACGAGATCAAGGCGGTTGTGGACGCCGGTGCGAGCATCAGTATTTCGCCGTTCACCGAACTGCGCATCGGCTTCGGCCTGCCGCAGACGGCGAAATTCCTCGAGGCCGGTATCCCCGTCGGCCTCTCCGTCGATACCGTCGAATTGTCCGGCAATGCCGACATGTTCGGCATCATGAAGATCACGCAAAACGTCGAGAACGGTATTGCCGAAAACGAATTCAAGCTGAACGCGCGCCGCGTTCTGCAACTCGCCACCAGCGAGGGTGCGCGCTCGATGGGAATCGGCGACAAGACCGGCTCGCTGAAGCCCGGCAAGCGCGCCGATCTCATTATGATCGACACACGCGGCATCAATCTTGGCGTGTTCGGCGATCCGGCCCATATGCTGGTCACCGCCGCCGAACCCGCCAATGTCGACACGGTGGTGGTCGACGGCCGCATCCTCAAACGGCACGGCAACCTGACGGCGCTCGATGTCGAGGCTATCGCCGCGGATGCCGCCGCTGCCAATGCCGCACTACGAAAACGCGCCAATTGGTCGTAATGAAGTTCACCCGCATAACGTGCAGAGAAAGAAAAAATGAAGCGTAGTACCGATCGCATTCTCACCACCCATGTCGGCAGCCTGATCCGGCCGCCGGAGCTGCAGGAATTCCTCCGCGCCAAACAGGGGGGCAAGCCGTACGACGAAGCCGCTTATCAATCGTGTCTGAAGTACACCGTTGCTCAAGTGGTGCGCGAACAGGCCGATATCGGTGTCGACGTTGTCTCCGACGGCGAGTTCGGCAAATCGATCAGCTGGTCGCAATATGTGCTCGAGCGCTTGAGCGGCTTCGAACGGCGGCCGATCGAGTCAGGCGCCAACCCGTTCATGCGCGGCGTCGACCGCGAAAAATTCGCCGCGTTTTATGCCGAGCTCGATGCGCGCGAAAATGTCGCGACGACAACCGAAGCGGTGTGCACCGGGCCGATCGCCTATACCGGCCAGGCGGAGCTGCATCGCGATATCGACAATTTCAAAGCGGCGCTCAAGGCCGTGAAAGTCGAGGAAGCGTTCCTTCCGGTCGCGGCGCCCGCAAGCGTCATCCCCGACCGCAAGAACGAATATTACAAGAGCGACGAGGACCTGATCCGCGCCATCGGCGCGGCGATGCACACCGAATATAAGATGATCATCGATGCCGGCTTCGTGCTGCAGCTCGACGACGCCCGCGCCGCCGTCACCTATGACCGCATGGTGCCGCCGGGCAGCTTTGCCGACTATCGCAAATGGCTTGCGCTGCAGGTCGACGTGCTCAATGAAGCCATCGCCGGCCTGCCGGCCGACCGCATCCGCTATCACGTCTGCTGGGGCAGCTGGCCCGGCCCGCACACCTCCGACGTGCCGCTGAAGGATGTCGTCGACCTTATCCTCGGCATGAAGGTCGGCGCCCTGGTCATCGAGAACGCCAATCCGCGCCACGAACACGAATGGCGGGTGTGGGAGAGTGCAAAGCTCCGCACGGACCAGGTCCTCATTCCCGGCGTCATCAGCCACGCGACGAACGTCGTCGAGCATCCCGAGCTGGTCGCCGAACGCATCGTGCGGATTGCCAAGCTCGTCGGGCGCGAGAACCTCTTGGCGGGCACCGATTGTGGCTTCGCGCAAGGCCCGTTCTATCGCCGCGTTCACCCGAGCATCATGTGGGCGAAGCTCGATGCGCTCGCCAAAGGCGCGAAGCTCGCCAGCAAGGAGCTGTGGGCTGAGTGAGGTCCCTGGCCGAGACAAGATGGCGCAATCCGTTTCCTCGACGCGTGCTTTCCGTCACAGCGCCGCCCCGCTTGATCTGATGGGCTTCCGCCGGAAACCGAGCTGGTCACGATCTCGATAACTGCCAGCGCTTCTCTTCATGGAGGAAACACCATGCGCGAGCCAAATCTTGACAAGTTGAACGAACTCGTCGGTAAGCTCGTCGGCGATCTCGGCGCCTCGATCGCGGGAGCGAGCATTCTGCTGGGCGATCGCCTCGGCCTCTACAAGGCCATGGCCGACGGCGTTGCCGTGACCTCTGCCGAACTCGCCAAGAAGACCGGCCTCCACGAGCGCTATGTCCGCGAATGGCTATGCGGTCAGGCGGCCTCCGGATACGTCGATTATCACGCCGACAAGAACGCTTTCTCGCTCTCGCCGGAGCAGGCCATGGCGTTCGCGAAGAAGGCTCGCCGGCATTTTTCGCCGGCGCGTTCGACGTCGTGCAGGCGACTTATCTGGACGAACCCAAGGTCGCCGAAGCCTTTCGTACCGGCAAGGGCGTCGGCTGGCACGACCATTCGGAGTGTCTCTTCTCGGGCACCGAGCGTTTCTTTCGGCCCGGCTATAACGCCAATCTCGTTTCAAACTGGATTCCAGCGCTCGACGGCGTCGAAGCCAAGCTCAAGGCCGGAGCGAAAGTGGCCGATGTCGGATGCGGTCACGGCGCCTCGACGATCGTGATGGCGCAAGCCTATCCGAAGTCAGAATTCTTCGGCTTCGACTATCACGTCCCATCGCTCGACCGTGCCAAGGTTTTGGCGAAGGAAGCAGGCGTCGGCGAGCGCATCACATTCGCGCAGTCGACGGCCAAGGACTTTCCCGCGGAAGGCTATGATCTCGTGGCGTTCTTCGACTGTCTGCACGATATGGGGGATCCCGTAGGCGCGGGCAAGCATGTGAAGAATACCTTGGCCAAGGACGGCGTCTGGATGATCGTCGAACCGTTCGCGCACGACAATCTCAAGGACAATCTCAATCCGATCGGACGCGTCTTCTACGGGGCGTCCACTTTCATTTGCACGCCTGCTTCACTGTCGCAGGAAGTGGCGCTTGGGCTCGGCGCGCAAGCCGGCGAACGGCGGTTGCGCCAGGTCGCAAATGAGGCAGGGTTCGCGCGCTTCCGGCGCGCGACAGAAACGCCGTTCAACATGATCTTCGAAGCGCGTACTTAGTTCATGTGGCGCGGATTTTGCGGAGGCTGCTACTCCGCGGCCACCGCGTGGACCGGCTCCTCGGCCTCGGCGTCCTCGAGCGGGCCGCGCCGTTCGCCGAACAGCCAGGTCTGCAGGCGGTCGAGATAGAGATAGACGACCGGCGTCGTATAGAGCGTCAGCACCTGGCTGAGCGCGAGCCCGCCGACCATGGCATAGCCGAGCGGCTGGCGCATTTCCGAGCCGGCGCCGCTGCCGATGGCGAGCGGAATGCCGGCGAGCATGGCGGCGGCGGTTGTCATCAGGATCGGGCGGAAACGCAGCAAACAGGCTTCGCGGATCGCGGCTTGCGGTTCCGCGTTCCGTTCGCGCTCGGCGGCAATGGCGAAGTCCACCAACATGATGCCGTTCTTCTTGACGATGCCGATGAGCAGAATGATGCCGATAATGCCGATCACCGAAAGATCCATATGGCCGAGCATCAGCGCCAACAGCGCGCCGACGCCGGCCGACGGCAACGTTGACAAAATCGTCAGCGGGTGGATGAAGCTTTCGTAGAGTATGCCGAGAATGATGTAGACGACGATCAGCGCCGCTCCGATCAAAGCCGGCTCGCTCCGCAACGACGTCTGGAATGCCTGCGCATTGCCCTGGAAGGTCGGGATGACGGCTGACGGCATGCCGATCTCGCGCGAGGCATCGTTCACAGCATCGACAGCCTGGCCGAGCGCGACGCCGCGCGCAAGGTTAAACGTGATGGTAACCGCGGGAAACTGCCCTTGATGCGAAATCAGGAGCGGCCCGACGCCATCGCTGTCGATCGTGACGAGCGACGTCAGCGGCACAGCGCCGCCGGTAAGCGGCGATTTCACGTAGATGCGGTCCAGCGTCGACAAGTCCTTCTGCAATTCAGGCAGGATTTCCAGAACCACGAAGTAGGTTTTCAGCTGCGTAAAATATTGCGTGATTTCGCGCTGACCGAACGCATCGTTGAGCGTGTCGTCGATCGTCTGCGGAGAAATACCGAAACGCGCCGCTTGGTCGCGATTGATGGTGATCTGGAGCTTCGGCGCATTGGCCGCGAGATCGGAGGTGACGTCGGCGAGTTGCGGCAGGGTGCGTAGCTTTTCCAAAAGCTTTTGCGACCACTCGTTCAGTTCGTCGATATTCGTATCTTGCAAAGTGTACTGAAAGCTGCCGCGGGCGATGCGGGCGCCGACATTGATGTCCTGGGTCGGCTGCAGGAACAGATTGACGCCTTGCAGCCTGGCAAGCTGCGGCCGCAGCCGGTCGATGATTTGCGAGGCATTGATCTTGCGGTCGTCGCGCGGCTTGAGCACGATAAAGAAGCGGCCGGTATTGGCTGAATTTGCCGCACCGGTCGAGCCGGTGAACGAGCCGAAGCCATCGATGTCCGGGTCGCGCAGCAGGACGTCGCCGACATTGTGCAACAGACGCATCATCTCGTTCGGCGAAGTCTCCTGCGCGGCCTCGGCGAAGCCCTGGATCATCCCCGTGTCCTGGATCGGGAAGAAGCCCTTCGGAATCTCGATGGCCATGACCACCGTGAGCGCCATGGTGGCGAAAAATACGCCAAGCGCGATTGGCTGATGGCGCAGCACGATGTCGAGCGTGCGCCGATAAAATGAAATCAGAGCGTCGAAGCCGGTTTCGATAAAGCGGTAGACGCGGCCATGCGTTTCCGGCGCGCGATGCATGAAGCGCGAACACATCATCGGCGCCAGCGTCAGCGACACCAGCGCCGAGACAGCGATCGAGGCCGTCACCGTCAGCGCGAATTCGCGGAACAGGCGGCCGATGATGCCGCCCATGAGCAAAAGCGGAATGAACACCGCGATCAGCGAGCAGGAGATCGACAGCACGGTGAAGCCGATTTCGCGCGAACCCTTAAGCGCCGCCGTGAACGGCGCTTCGCCATTCTCGACGTGACGATAGATATTCTCGACGACGACGATAGCGTCGTCGACCACGAAACCGACCGCGATGGTCAGCGCCATCAGCGACAGATTGTCGAGGCTGAAATTCATCATGTACATCGCCGCGAACGAGCCGGCGAGCGCCAGCGGCACGGTGATGCTCGGAATGAGCGTCGCCCAGAAATTGCGCAGGAACAGCAGGATCACCATCACGACGAGGCAGATGGTGAGGACGAGCGTAAACTCGACATCGGACACCGAGGCGCGGATCGTCTTGGTGCGGTCGAGAAGGGTTTCGACCTTGATGGCGGGTGGGATGCGCGCCGTGAGCTGCGGCAGCTGGGCTTTGACCGAGTTCGACAATTTCGATGACATTGGCGCCGGGTTGCTTGAAGACGGCGAGGATGACGCCGTCTTTGTTGTTCTGGTAGGCGGCGACGGTGCGGTCGACCGGCTCAGCCACCGCCTGGCCGACATCGCGCACCCGGATCGGGGCGCCGTTCTTGTAGGCGATCACGACATCATTGAACTTGTCGGCATTGGTGATCTGGTCGTTGGCGGCGATGGTGAAGGTGATCTTGTCGCCGTTGATCACACCCTTGGCGGCATTGGTCGTCGAGGTGACGAGCTGGCCGCGGATTTCCTCGAGAGTCAGCCCATTGGCGGCGAGCTTGCCGGGATCGACCTGGACGCGGATCGACGGCACACGGTCGCCGAACACCGACACCTGCGCCACGCCGTTCACCTGCGACAGCTGCTGCGCCAGGAAGATATTGGCGTAGTCATCGACCTCGATGAGGGGAATCGTGTCGGAATGCACCGACAACAGCAGAACCGGCGTGTCGGAAGGATTGACCTTCTTATAGGCCGGCGGCGTGGTCAGCGCCTGCGGCAGCGTCTTGGTCGCGACCGTGATCGCCGCCTGCACGTCTTGGGCCGCGGAATCGATGTTCCGGTTGAGATCGAACTGGATGACGATGGTCGAAGCACCGAGCGAGCTCGTCGACGTCATCTGCGTGATGCCGGCGATCTGGCCGAATTGCTGCTCGAGCGGGGCGGCGACCGAAGTCGCCATGGTATCGGCGCTGGCGCCGGCCCAGGTCGTCGTGATCTGGATGGTCGGAAAATCGACCTGCGGCAGCGGCGCCACCGGCAGGAACGGGAACGAGACGATGCCGACAAAGGCAAGCGCCGCCATCAGCAGCGTGGTCGCGACCGGCCGCCGGATGAACGGTTCGGAAATGCTCACGTAGCGTCCCCGCTGGTCGCGGTGCGCGGCGGGGCGAGCGTGACGGACGAATTGGTCTCGAGCTTATATTGCCCGTCGGTGACGACACGATCGCCGTCGTCGACGCCCGAAAGGACGATGGTGTGATTGCCGGTGGTCGCGCCGGTCTGGATCGGGCGCGGCTCGACCGTGTTGTCCTGCTTCACCACCCAGGTGAACAATCCGTGCGGGCCGCGCTGCACGGCGACCGGCGGAATGACGACGACATTCTTGCGCGTCTGCAGCAGGAGCCGCGCGTTGACGAATTCGCCCGGCCACAATTTTTCGTCCTCGTTGCCGAACGTGGCTTTGAGGCGATAGGTCGCGGTGGTCTGATCGATCAAATTGTCGATCATTGACAGTGTGCCGGTGCTCAACAAGCGGACATTGTCGCGATCGTAAGCCGCGACTTGCACATCGCCTTGCTTCATGGCTTCGCGGACATCGTCGAGCGTCTGGGCCGGCAAGGTGAAGGTGACGACGGCCGGCTCGGTCTGGGTCAGGACCGCGATCGCGCCCTGGTCGCTGGCATGCACGATATTGCCGGGATCGACCATGCGCAGGCCCATGCGCCCGTCGGTGGTTGCCGTGATGTCGGTGTAGTCGAGATTGGTCTGGGCGGTTTCGATCGCGGCCACATCGGCTGCGATCCCGGCCTTGGTCTGATCGACCTTGGCTTGTTGCAGGTCGACGTTCTGTTGCGTCTCGGCGTTTCGGATGACCAGCGTTTGGAAGCGGGCCAGATCTTTCTCGGCGGCGATCAGCTGCGCGTCGTCTTGCGCCTTGTGCGCTTTGGCCTGGTCAAGCGCCGCCTGATAGAGGCGGGGGTCGATCTTCGCCAGCACGTCGCCTTTCTTGACACGCTGGCCTTCCTTGAAGAACACGTCCTGCAGCTTGCCGTCGACCTGGGCATGAATGCCGACCGTGAACAGCGCCTGCACGGTGCCGAGCCCGGTCAGATAAATCGGCACGTCCTGCCGCGACGCGGTCGCCACCGTGACCGGCACGGCATTGCGCGCCGAGCGCGACGCGCGTGCGGTATCGGGTCCCTGCGACAGATACCAATAGGCAGTTCCGGCAATTACCAGGATCGCAAGGCAAGCCGCTATGACAACTCCACGGCGGGTATTCCGCTCCGTGTCGTATGGCCTCGTCTCCACAAGCTTCTTCCCTCTAGCGGCGCGTTTGGCGCGCTGTTCTTTGCCCCAGTATACTTGGTAATCCTTAGCAGGGCGAATGGCTTTCGGACAACGTGAAAGCGTAGTGTGTCGCAGTGCAGCAACGACAGCGAAACGCATAAATTTCGCGTAAACACAGGCACCCTCGATGTCGGCTCGGCGACAAGCTGCCGTTACGCGTTTCGCCGCCGAATCGCGGCGCGGATTCGGCGGGCAGGGCGGCAATCGAGCGGGTACATCGCCGCCGCCGGATTTGCTAGGGTTGTCGCCGAAGCCCGGCCGGCACAATTCGCACGACGTTTTGGAGGAGACCGACATGCTCGACGTCACGAAAAAACCAAGCGCCGCTCCGTTCGACACCGCGCGGCTTGACCGGCTGATGGACGAATTGGGATTCGATGTCTTGCTGGTGACATCGAAACATAATGTGCAGTACCTCCTGGGCGGTCATCGCGCCTTCTTCTTCGAATCCATGGATGCGATGGGATTGAGCCGCTACCTGCCGGTCGTTGTTTACGCCAAGGGCGAGCCGCAAAAGACCGGCTTCTTCGGCCACCGCATGGAAAAGTTTCAGAACGAAAACACCCCGTTCTGGGTGTCCGAAGTGAGCGCCAGCAGTTCGGGCTCGGTCGACGTCATGGAAAAGGCCGTCGCCTATGCCAAGAAACTCACGCCTAGTCCGAAGCGCATCGGCGCCGAGCTCGCCTTCATCCCGGTCGATTCATACGAAGTGGTGCGCAAGGCTTTTCCCGGGAGCGAAATCAAGGACGCGCTGTTCGTGCTCGAACGCTTGCGCGCGATCAAGACGCCGCACGAACTTGAAATGCTCAAGATCGCCTCCGATGCGGTGATCAATTCAATGCAAGCCGTGATCGCCAAGCACGGCCCGGGCGCAACCAAGGCGGAATTGACCGAAGCGCTGCGCCGCGAAGAGACTATGCGGGGTCTGACCTTCGACTATTGCCTGATCACAGCCGGCGCCAGCCAGAACCGGGCGCCGTCCGACCAGCGCTGGGAGAATGGCGATATCCTGTCGCTTGATTCCGGTGGCAATTATCACGGCTATATCGGCGACGTCTGCCGCATGGGCATCGCCGGCGAGCCTGACGCGGAGCTCGTCGATCTCCTCGCCGAAGTCGAGGCGGTCGAACAGGCGTCGATGAAGTCGATCAAGCCGGGCGTCCTCGGCAAGGAAATCTATGCGGCGGCGAACGCGGTGCTGCAGAAAACCAAGATCCACAACCACGCCCATTTCCTCGCCCACGGCATGGGCCTAGTCAGCCACGAAGCGCCGCGGCTCACCAATTCCGGGCCCGTTCCCTACGACGCCTATGACGCCGATCGCCCGCTCGAAACCGGCATGGTGGTGTCGGTCGAGACCACGCTGCAGCATCCGAGCCGCGGTTTCATCAAGCTCGAAGATACCGTCGTGGTCACCGCGACTGGAGCGGAAGTCTACGGCGACCGCATCCGCGGCTGGAATCGGGCTGGCGGCGCGTAATTTCGCGTTCGTACTGGGTCTATGCCGAGAGCTGTTGTATCAATGCATGCGCGAAGCGGCGTGCGTAGTTGCGCCTGTCGCGGAGTTGGATCGTTTGCCGGTCCGGTGACGCGCGCTGTCAGTTCTTCTCAAAGATCGAGTTGGTAACTCACCCCTTTGCCGGAAGGAGACGCTTATGGACGCCGTGTCTCGACGCAGTGTACTTGCCGCAGCCGCGATTGGCTCGGTCGCGACCGCAGCTTCAACAGCCAATGCCGCAAGCTTCGGCAATCCCGACGATCCCCCGCAAGGCCAGATCAACACGACCGCCAATCCATCGAGCGTCACCGATCCTGGACCGCAGAACCCGGCGATCGCCTCGCAGTTTCCAAGTGCTTTCTCGCCGCCGCCGACCGATGTCGGCTCTTCGCCGTTGTTCTGGGCCTCCTTCAACAATGCACCGCGCCGCATTCAGAACGGCGGCTGGGCGCGGCAGGTCACGCAATCCGATTTTCAGATCGCCGACGAGATTTCCGGCGTCAATATGCGCCTGATCCGCGGCGGCATCCGCGAGCTGCACTGGCATCAGGCCGCCGAATGGGCCTATGTCACCAAGGGCGCCGTTCGCGTCACGACCATCGATACCGCCGGGCGCGCCAATGTCGAGGACGTCGGCGAGGGCGGGCTTTGGTACTTTCCCTCCGGCTTGCCGCATTCGTTGCAGGGGATCGGCGAAGACGGCGGCGAATTCATTCTTGCCTTCGATGACGGCCATCAGACCGAATACAGCACGCTTCTTCTCACCGATTGGCTCGCCCATACGCCACCCGACATATTGGCGCAGAATTTCAACCTGCCGGTCGAGACGTTTTCCAAAATTCCGCTGCGGCAGCTCTATATTTTCCCCGGCCAAATGCCCGGACCGCTGGCGGACGAGCAGGCGCAGGCGCAAGGCCCGGCCGGCAAAATGCCCGAGCCGTCGACCTTCTCACTGGCCGGCATGGCACCGACCCGAAAAACCGCGGGCGGCGAGGTCCGCATCGCCGACAGCCGCAATTTCAAGGCGTCGCTCACTATCGCGGCAGCGCTCGTGATCGTGCATCCGGGCGGTTTGCGTGAGATGCATTGGCATCCCAATGCCGACGAGTGGCAATATTACATTGCTGGCGAAGCGACGATGACGGTGTTCAATGCCGGACCGAGCGCTGTCACCCAGAATTTCAAGCCCGGCGACGTCGGCTATGTGAAGAAATCGCTCGGCCACTACGTCAAGAACACCGGCAACACCGATCTGAAGTTTTTGGAGATCTTCCGCAGCGATCGCTTCGAGGACGTCTCGCTGTCGGATTGGCTGGCGCGAACCCCGCGCGCCATGGTCGAGCAGCATCTCAACATCGATCCGGCACTCATCGCCAAATTCCCGGGCAACAAACCGGAGATCATGCCGGAGTAGTCAGCCATGCGGAGCATATTTTGTCGAAACAAACAACCAGACGGCGACGAGGGCCAATAACAACGAAAGGGCGCGACGAACAATTCTGCTGCGTCGCTGATCTTCCAGGAGCGGGCGTATTGTGTTTGCGCCCATCACAACGGAGGAATGGATCACAGTCGCCACTGCCACATTTATGCAGACGAGAAAAATCGTCTGCGATGGCCCGTTCCTGGGCGGCGGAGCTTGCGCCCTGCGGCATCACCGTCAACGTCGTCGCGCCCGCCGCCGCCGAAACGCCGATGCTTGGCGATCCGGCGCGCGCCGCTACGCCGCCGAACGGCCGCTTCGTTCGCGCCGATGAAGTCGCGGCGCTGACGTCGTTCCTGCTCAGCGCCGAGGCCGGGCTATCACCGGCCAGCAAATCGTGATCTGCGGCGGCAGCTCTATCTAGAGCATGATCCCGAAAAGTGGAGACCGGATTTCGGAAAAGATCATGCTCAAACGAAGAATCTAGACCCGGGAGGTTTTATGTCCGTTCGTATCCTGGAATTGCGCGAGGTCACCAAGCCGATCTCGTCACCGATCCGCAACGCCTATATCGACTTCAGCAAAATGACGGCGAGCCTCGTCGCCGTCGTCACCGACGTGATGAAGGACGGCCGCCGCGTCATCGGCTACGGCTTTAATTCCAACGGCCGCTACGGCCAGGGCGGATTGATCCGCGAGCGCTTCGCCAATCGCATTCTCGAGGCGGAGCCAAAAAGCCTGCTCGACGATGCGGGCAGCAATCTCGATCCGCATCGGATCTGGGCGGCGATGATGGCGAACGAGAAGCCGGGCGGCCACGGCGAACGCTCGGTCGCGGTCGGCACGATCGACATGGCGGTCTGGGACGCCACCGCGAAAATCGCAGGCCTGCCGCTGTTCCGCCTGCTCGCCGAGCGGCATGGCCGCAAAGCAGACCCGCGCGTCTTCGTCTATGCCGCCGGCGGCTACTACTACCCAGGCAAGGATCTTTCCGCATTGCGCGCCGAAATGCGCGGCTACCTCGATCGCGGCTACACCGTCGTCAAAATGAAAATCGGCGGCGCGCCGATCGAGGAGGATCGAGCGCGCATCGAAGCGGTGCTGCAGGAGATCGGCAGTCACGCCCAGCTAGCCGTCGACGCCAACGGGCGTTTCGATCTCGATACCGCGATCGCTTACGCCAAGATGCTGCGCGACTATCCGCTGTTCTGGTACGAGGAAGCCGGCGATCCGCTCGATTATCAACTCCAGGCGGCGCTTGCCGAATATTATCCGGGCCCGATGGCCACCGGCGAAAATCTGTTCAGCCATCAGGACGCGCGCAATCTCATCCGTTATGGCGGCATGCGCCCGGATCGCGATTGGCTGCAATTCGACTGCGCGCTGTCCTACGGCCTCGTCGAATACGAGCGCACGCTCAAAGTGCTTGATGTGGCGGGATGGTCACCGCGGCGCTGCATTCCGCATGGCGGCCATCAGATGTCGCTCAACATCGCCGCCGGATTGGGTTTGGGCGGCAACGAGAGCTATCCGGATCTGTTTCAGCCTTACGGCGGCTTCCCCGACAGCGTGAAGGTGGTCGGCGGACATATCACCATGCCCGAACTTCCCGGCATCGGCTTTGAGGGCAAGAGCGACCTCTATGCCGAGATGCGGGCGCTGGCTTCCTGATTGCACCAAGAGCTCGACCTAAGAGTGGAGGAAACGATGAACAGGCGTGATCTCATCAAAGGTGCAGCGACTGCCGCCGTCGGCGCGGCGATTTATAGGCCCGCTGTCGCGCAGAGCGCGTGGCCGGCGAAAGGCAGGACCGTGAAGGTCATCGTGCCGTGGCCGCCGGGCGCCGCCAATGACGCGCTCGGCCGGCTCGTCGCCCAACGCATCCAGGAAAAGTTCGGCGTCGCGGCCATCGTCGAGAACCGGACCGGCGGCTCGGGCCTGATCGGCACCAGATATGTCATCGACGCCGATCCCGACGGTTACACGTTTCTCGCCAGCGCCTTCAACACCGCCGTCATGCCGCTGGTGCTGAAATCCGCAGAGTTCAATCCGGAAACCGATCTCGAAGTCATAGCCCGCACCGGCATCGCACCGCTCGTCTGCGTCATGACGGGGGAACGGCCGCAGAAGACCGTGAGCGACGTCGTCAGCGCCGCCAAGGCCGACCCCGGCAACTGGAATTTTGCCATCTCCGCAACCGGCTCGGCGGGACATCTGGCAACGATCGACTTCCTGCAGCGGACCGGCGCCGCCATTCCCATGGTGGCCTATCGCGGCACGCAGCCGGCTTTGCTCGACCTGATGGCGGGCGCGGTGCAACTCCTCATCGACACGAGCTTCGCGCTCATTCCGGCGGCCAAGGAAGGAACGAAGGCGCGCGCTCTCGGCATCGCCGCCGCCAAACGTTCCGTCCTCGCGCCCGACATTCCGACCATGGCGGAGGCTGGCGTACCGGGATTCGAATTCCAGTCGTGGTACGGCATCTGGGCCCCCAAAGGCACGCCCAATGAGATCAAGACGACGGTGCACGACCTCGTTCAGGACACCATGCGCGATCCCACCGTCGTCGCCTCGCTGACCTCGACGCTGCTCGAGCCGGTGACCGAGAGCATCGATCAGACCAAGGCCTTTATCGCCAGCGAGATCGTGCGCGCCAAAAAACTCCTGCAGAGCGTCAACTTCCAGCCGGCGTGAAGTTTTATGGCTTCGCCGTGAGATATTTCTTGTCCAGCATGATGTGGATGCCTTTGTACTGGTTGACGATCTGCGTCACGCGCAGGTCCGCGGCGAGGCTGCAGAGCGTATAGGCATCTTCACGCGACAGCCCGCAGCGCTTACCGATCAGCGCGATCATGGTGCGGAGCGCGATCACGGCGGCTTCGTCGAGATCGGGGTGGAACGCCATCGTGATCACATGCGTCGGCGTCTCGGCCATCGGCCATTCGAGCGGCATGTCGGAGCGCGTGTTCAAGCGGAACGTGCCGATGAGGCCGGTCTCGATGGCATTGACATTGACTTCGCCATCGCCCTGCGCGCCATGGCCGTCGCCGACCGAGAACATCGCGCCGTCGATATGGATGGGCAGATAGAGCACCGTCCCCGCCACCAATTCCTTGTTGTCCATGTTGCCGCCGTTCTTGCGCGGCTGGATCGTACTGACCATGCCCCAGCCGGCCGGCGGCGCGACGGCCATGACGCCGAAGAACGGCCGCAACGGGATGTCCAAGCCCCAGGGCAGCCGTCCCACCATGCGTTGCCGATCGAGCGGAATATGGATGACGCGCGGCTCGCCGAAATCGTCCGGCAGCGCGCCGGTCATCGGCCGGATCATGTTGTAACCCCAGTCGTAGTTCAGCTCGATCGACTGGATCTGGACTTCGAGCGTCATGCCGGCTTTGGCGCCGCGCACGGCGACCGGGCCGGTGCAGATATGGCCCGGCAGCCGCGGCGTCTGCGTGGCATGAATGTCGGAAAGCGCTTTTGGCAGCTTGAACGGCAAATCCTTGGGCGGCATCTGCGCCGGCACACCGGAAACGGTGGAAATCGTCACCACCTCGCCGTTCTCGATCGTCAGCAGCGGCTGGCGCGCCGCGTCGAAATAGCCCCAGTGAACGGTGTCCGGCGCTGCGTCCAAGCGATGATGCGTCATGCGGTATCCTTGCGTGCGGTGCGGAGCCTAGCCTAATCGGATAAAGCATTTCGACGGAAGTGTCGCAGGCCTGTATCGTTCGTCGCGGGCGAGCTTCGGCATTGCCGCATTCGTCGAACACCAGGGAGAGATCGCATGGCACAGGCTTTCATCTGCGTCACATGCGGAACGCAATATGCGCCCTCAGAAGCGCCGCCTCAGGCCTGCGCGATTTGCAACGAAGAGCGTCAATACATTCCGCCGTCGGGCCAGGCTTGGACGACGCTGGCGAAATTGCGCGTGACGCATATGGCGACGTTTCGCCGCGAAGCGGAACTCATCGGCATCGGCACGTCGCCGGCCTTCGGCATCGGCCAGCGCGCCTTGCTGGTCCGCACCGCCGGCGGCAACGTGCTGTGGGATTGCATCGGTCTCATCGACGACGCGATGGTGGAGATCATCAAAAGCCTTGGCGGCCTCGATGCGATCGCCATCTCGCATCCGCACTACTACACCACCATGGTCGAGTGGAGCGAAGCCTTCGGCGGCATTCCGGTCCATTTGCATGCTGCCGACAAACGCTGGATCATGCGCGCCGGTCCCTGTCTCGAACTATGGCACGGCGAGACCAAAGAGATATTGCCGGGACTGACGCTGGTTCGCGCCGGCGGTCACTTCGAAGGCGGCACGGTGCTGCACTGGGCGCAAGGCGCAGACGGCAAGGGCGCGCTGCTCACCGGCGATCTTCTGCAAGTGACGACCGACCGCAAATTTGTCAGCTTCATGTGGAGTTTTCCGAACTTCATTCCGCTCGGCGGCAAGGCCGCGCAAACCATCGCGGCGCGCGTCGAGCCTTGGGACTATGACGTGATTTATGGCGCGTTCTGGGACCGCGTAATTGCGTCGGATGCCAAGCGCGTGACCAAGGAATCGGCTGCGCGTCACGTCGCTATTCTGCAACGTGAAGCGCTCTAGGCACGATGTCGCCCGCATGAGCGAAGCGACATGCAGGATGGTCGTGGGTGGCAGCTCGCTCGATGGCGCCGCGGGAGCATCGCATTGCGCCGGGGTCGCCTTCACCGGACAAACGGGCTATGATTGCAATGCGAGTTCCGGTTCGACCTGGAGCGGAGCCTGTGCAATCTGAGCCTGCCGCCGCTGGGGGATTAAGCAGGTGAAGAAACGATCAATCGCTCTCGGCTTGTTCTGCGCTTTAGTCTGTTCGTTAGTCTGCTCGCCAGTCTATGCCGCGACGTTTATCGGGGTCCTTTGGCCATTGTTTGGACCGCTTGCCGCGCCTGGGCTGGTTGAACTGGTAGCCGACCTCCAATCGATGCCGGATGTTGAGGTGGTAACATATCTGCATCCGTCATGGTCGTCCCTCGTTGACGATATCAAGGGTCAGCCTGAGGGAACGCACATCCTGATTATCGGCTACAGCTTGGGCGCGAACAATTCAATCTTAGTAGCCAACAACACAAACTACATCGATTCGATTATCGCGCTGCAGCCCTCAATATTTACGACCAATACGCCTCTGACCGGCAAAGTGGGAAGAATTGTCGAAATTTACAATCCAAATGCATGGATGACTTTTGGTGGAATGGGATCACAGAAGCTCATAGGCCCAAATATCGAATACATAACGAACAACAATTCACATCCGCGAGCGCCATTCAATTCCGAATTCCGTGACTTGGTAAAAAGCGAGATCGCCAGGCTTTCCGCTGAACCGCCTCCGGACGCAGCGCAAGCAAAAATGCCTGAAGCACCGAACGCCGCCAGAAGCACCGATGCTCGGTCGCTTCCTAAACGGCCGCCGCCCAACTAGCGCTGCATGAGTCTGCTCGTGGCCTTCACGGGATCACGGCTAAGCCCTGGCGAGAATGCTGGGGTTTTTTGTGAAAACAAAGGATTCGCTATTTGTTTGCGATGGGCGCAGGCTCAATGCGACCAAGGGGACGGCTTCTAAGGTCCCCAAATACGCGGGTAAAAATGCTTGGTATTTCAGGCGCAAAACGAGATGCCGCTGAGTGTCGGCGCAGCGCCGCGGCCGAGACAAATCCAAGCGTTGCGAGGCAGTTACTGGTGATAGCCGACGCTTGGGACAAGGTTATTCGTGCGCATGACGAGAATATGCAACGCTCAGCTCGCGATACAGTACTGAAGGTGGCCGCACAGTGGGATCGACTGGCGGAAGAAGCGCGCAAGGAATCGAGACAAACGTAATTCCGTCTCCCAGGCCAGCGCTTGCCCCGCGTCGTGCCGCTAGCTTGCGACGGTTTGCTCCGGGCTCTTAGCTCGTAGCTTATGGGTTGTCTTGCTACCCTCGACCTTGCTCGCCGCCTCAAGCCAATTCCTCGCCATGTCGAGGAAGATAGCGCGCTCGCGATCACTGGTGACGGTTTTTGCCCATTCCATACATTCGTCCGCGTACTCTCGAAATTCCTTCGCCGATGCCATCTTAGGCCCTCCCGAGCGTAGTGTTTTTGCCCGCCCCCATAGAAATAAATGCGCCTCAGATGGACGCTATAAAAAAGACAGTTCCAGCCTGTGAATAGCGAGCACATTCGAGGTGCATCATGGTGACGAACCTCAAGGCTATCGGATACGCGGCGATTTTCGCCGTTGTCCTTGCCGGCTTCGCGATCGGCTTGGCATCGAGTTCGTGGGCGGATTGGTGCGACGGCAAGTGCTATTGATTGGCCTACTCCCGCATAGGTGCTCCGGGGGCACTCTGGCCGGCCCTGTCCCTCGAAGCGCCCTGCAGCAGGCTCAACGTTCGGGCGCGCCCTTTGCATTCTTAAACTTAGGCGGCCCATCTGCATCCAGCGGGACAAACCGCCCGGAAGCAGTGACCAAGTCCTTTGAGAGCCGCGCGAGAGCCTCCATACGGAGCATAAAAATCTCTGCCAGCATCATACCCTCCATCGCCGTGTGACGGATCGATGACACTGAAAGTACCTGAATTTCCTACCAAAAGTGTGACCGGCGGCACAATAATGCGGTTTGGCTAAGCTGGCCTAATGCGGCTAATATTCGAGGCCTCCCAAGCTCAGCACCAACTTCAACGCGACCGACACATCAGCCGGATCGGCGCTGCTCGGCGATTGGCTGCATGCGGATCACGCATCGGTCGACCTGCCATACCTCAATGATACGATGGTCGAGCCGCTGTCTTGCCTTCTCGATTGCCGCAGTATCATCAGGGCAATCCACAATCATTGGCGCAGCGGCTACGTGATCGTCCGCAGTTAGCTTATAAATCCTGTACGCAGACATCGGCGACACCGTTGCTCCCTAGCCAATATTCATGCGGTGAGCAAAAAAGAATCAAGCCCACTTTTTGAGCAGTGTAGGAACCGCGCGGATGCGGTAATGGAGTCTGATAACGCAGGCTGGGATGAGTCTTGCTACCCAGAACGCGGCATATTCGGTCTGATGGCAGAACCCTTGAAGTCCAATTTTGAGTGTGAATGCGGGGCAAAATACAAACGGGTGCGAATCCGAAAGCCGCCGGAGGTTCATGACCGGGCCGTCATGTTGCATTTATGGCGCACTGTGTACGTTTTTCCCCCTGCTTAGATTTTGACACTTTTTGGCTTTGAAGGGAGGGGTATGGTCCTGCGGAAAAGAGGAAGCCCACCATGCGTAAATCGCTACTTTGTTCTCTCACGGCGGCGTCACTGCTTTTAGGCCTCTCCTTATCTGCTGAAGCTGCCGACCTTCCGCCAGCTCCACCGCCCCCTCAGGCTCCGGTGTTCGTACCGGTACCCCCGTTTAGTTGGACTGGATTTTATCTTGGCGGCAATCTTGGCGCAGGCTGGAATCACGGCAACATCTCCGACAGTCATGGGCTTTTCTCTTGGGGTGCTAATAACAGTGCCACGTTCGTTGGTGGCGCCCAGGTCGGGTTCAATTACCAGATAAACGCTGTCGTCCTCGGCCTCGAAGGTGACTTCGATTGGTTCGCAAATAATAACAATTCAGGGGGAGGAACAGCGATCCCCGGTGCCGCTGTCGGTGCCGTCGTGCAAGGGAGTAATAATGGCAGGTGGCTTACGACGCTAACTGGTCGTGTAGGTTTCGCTGCGGACCGGTTGCTCGTTTATATGAAAGGCGGCGGTGCTTGGGTCGGCAGCAATAATTTGACTCTGACCAATGTGGCCAGGAGGCGGTTCCGTTTCCATCGGCAACGGTAACACCAACACAGGTTGGGTGGCAGGTGCTGGCGTAGAATGGGCTTTCGCTAATAATTGGACTGCCAAATTCGAGTACGATTACGTAGGGCTGAGCAACAAGTCGCTCACGGTCACGCTCCCTACCCCGGTGCTCCTGTTGCTGACACGTTCTCGACCAGCAATCGCAACGTTCAAATGGTGACGGTTGGGGTTAATTACCTGTTCAACTTCGCGAACTGAGGGCGGGAAGCGCCGGCTAGCTACCCGACCCGACATTCGACACGCTCCAAGCTAAGCACCATTTGCTGTGCGACTGATACATCAGCCGCGTCGGCAACGGCAGCGGCTTTATCGAGTTCGGCCGCAACATGCTGCCAAGTGGATTTCTCGCGCGTGGCTTTCGGTAGATGACCGATCAGTGTCCGCACGTCGGCGAGTGTCTTTAGCTTCATGACGCTGGGGGATTGTCAGTGTGCGCGGCAGCGGACGCGACCAATCGAATTTGTTGCCCAAAGCGTTGCCCAAATTGAAAATCCGCCCTAGCTGGCGGACTGTTTCGATCTTTTAACCTTTGAAGTTATTTGGCTCCCCTTCCTGAACACCGGTGTCCGAGATGGGTCATTAGCTGCCGCGACGGCACTAATTCCCGGTGTCCGCTATCACCCCGAAAGCGGACACGAAGACGCAAGCTCGGCGCGTCCGCTTTGGGCCAAAAGCGGACATCACGGGGCAACGCAAACTTCTGCGCAACGGGGCAGTCACGGCAACGGAGTTCTGGGTCTTTGCGCCGCCCACCATTTGAACAGCCTCGGACTGAAAAATAACCGGGCCGGAATTTCCCATGCGGGGTATCTGCCGCGGGGAGCCATAGGACGTTCCAGAAAATCTAAGATATCTTGGTCGCTCCAGTTTGCGGGGACCGTCGCAGTAAACTCTGGGCGACCCTCAAGACCACCTTTCGCGTAATGCACGACAAGGCGTCGCAGCCTGGACCGGGGCACGTGTTGTACAAAAAGCTTCGCTTCTGTTCTGTACTCAGGACAATACCGCGTGGCGATGAGTTTCAACTCGCGCGTTTCCTGCACCGCCGTTCCTCAGATAATTCTTAGCTGTTGACGGTTTGATCTGGCGCGCTTCCAGAGTGCTCTTTGTCCATCGAGTGCTCGGCACTCTTATCGGACTGAGTAATTGGTTCTGCGTCCGGCGCGTCTTGTAGTTTTGCCTTTGTCACAAATGAATTTGGTGTTTTGATAAATCTAATTCCAATTTCGGTCTTAGATCTCCACATCACTTGACACCACCTCACCACGCCGTCGTTGAGCCTGACCAAAAACTCCTGCGGTGCGCAATTGGGATCATTAAATCTCAGGCGTGCGCCAGTTTGTGAAATGTCTTTAAGTTCGCATTCCAAGCTTGGACCAAGTCCAGTACCCATATGAACTTTGCGCGTGATTTCTCTGCGTGGCGTTGCGCGCTTGTCAGTTATATCCCTTGGAGCCTCATCAGGTGCCAATGATGCTTGCGACGACCCGTGACCGTCATCGCTTGTTGATTTGCCAATATTCGTATCGACGATAGTGTTTGCAATTTCCGAAGACATGCTCATCCTCGTTCGCGAGGAACGTTAAATCGTGCACTGGCAACTCGGCGATTTCTTAAGAATTGAGGTACATTTTACATGGCAACAGTTAAAGTTCGGCTAGCTGCCACGACCAGTCCAATTATTAGCAGCGGCACAACCGACTTGAATGCCCTGGTGATGTTTGTGGTCGATGCCACAAAGCCGTTTTCATCTCCGACGACTATGCCTTAGGGGCAAGAACGCAGATGCGGTCCACCGGGTCCGGTTTGGGTCGAACGCGGACATGATGAACCGAGACTGCCGGGTCCGCTTTGCCTCCAAAAACAGACATGAGAGTCGCTGACGGCCGCGTCCGCTGCGGGTCCTAAGCGGACTCGCGGCTTTGACCCAAAGCCGTGACCCAAAGACGTGGCTGCTTTAGCGCCGATAGCGGATACGAAGGCGAAGCGTCGGCGTGTACGCTAAGGGCCACAAGCAGCCGTCGCACCAACGGCCGCAATTGGAGTGGCTTTATGGTTCGTCAAGTATGAATTTTGACGCCTTTGCAACTTCCGGCGGTTAAATTCCGTCATTGGTAGCAAATTCCGGAATCTCGATATTAAGGCAGTGCATTTAAATGCCCGCTATTAGCAATGCTCTGATATCCGAGCTTGAAGAGGCAATTCATGGCCACTCGGCGGAAAGACGCGTGGCAACGCTACGGCGCGTCACGGACCTCTTTCTCGGTGAAGCGGACCGCTTGAACGAAGAACAAATCCATTTATTCGACGACGTTCTTGGAAAACTTATAAATCGAATTGAGACCAAGGCACTCGCTGAACTCAGTTCTCGTTTGGCACCCATTCCGAGCGCACCCATTGATGTCGTCCGCAGCCTCGCGCGACATGATGAGATATCCGTCGCTGGTCCGGTGCTGGCGGAGTCGCTGCGCCTCACGGCAAATGATCTCATCGAAGTTGCTCGGACGAAAAGCCAGGACCATCTGTTGGCAATATCTGGGCGGCGTGAACTTGAAGAAGCCGTCACCGATGTGCTGGTTACGCACGGCAATCGAGAGGTTGCATCCCGGCTGGCCACCAATTCGGGCGCTCGCTTTTCCGAGGCCGGTTTTGAGGCTCTCGTAAAGGCGGGAGAAACCGACGAGGCTCTTTCCGAAAAAATCGGACTAAGGCTGGACCTTCCGATACGGCTCTTGCGAGAGCTTCTTTTGAAAGCAACCGAGGCAGTACGAGCACGTCTTTTCTCCTCGGCAAGCCCCGAAAATCAGGAAGAGATTCGCCGAGTCCTTGGCGCAATTTGCAGTGAGGTCGGCCAGGAGGTGACAGCACCGCGGGACTTCACTAAGGCGTTGGAAGTTGTTCTTTCGATGAAGAGGGAAGAACAATTGAACGAGGCTATGCTTTTGCAATTCGCAAATGCGCGAAAATACGAGGAAACGGTCGCCGCCCTATCCGTGCTTTGTGGCGCATCGATCGAATTAATTAAGCCTCTAATGAAGGCCGCGACGCCCGACGGATTGCTCATTCCTTGCAAGGCCGCCGATCTCAAATGGACGACGGTGAACGCGATTTTGAAGACTAGGGTCGCTCATCATTCGATATCCGAACATGATCTCGCTCGCTGCAAGAGCTGTTTTATTGCGCTATCCAAAGCGACCGCGCAGCGGACACTTCGATTTTGGATGGTGCGCACCACTACCACCAATCACGACGCACCAGGTCCGACCAAAGGAGCCGTAGCGTCTGCAACCGATGAATGGCAGTTTGGCGGCCGACTACGATCAGGTCAGGATCGCCGTAGCGGTCTGGATACCCGGTCCGATGAAGAACGAGCGTTGAGCGGAGAACGGCGTAGCCGGGATCGGAGATCGATTGGCGATGTGGCTGAATCTCAAATCACTCGCGACAAGACAAATTGAACTTTTCCAACGCCCGGTGGCCGCTTTGGGTCAAAAGCTGCCGCGCCTGTCGCGCACGGCCGCGTCCGCTTTCCCCCCAATAGCGGACGCGAGGCAGCAAGGTCGGCGGTGTCCGCTAAGGGCCAAAAGCGGACATTCCGGCGGTGCTTCTCGCGCTTCGCAGCCTAAGGGTGCACGTATGCGTCTTATTCTCCGAGCACGCGCTTCCGATGTCGACCGATCAGGATATGAACAGTTATGATCGCTGGAAAGACGAGACCCGCAGCGATGTGGATGTCGCTGATCCAGCCGCGCAATGTGTCCGATCCGGCGTAGTAGAGCCCGAACGCGGTGACGACGAGCACGACATTCAATGTGATCATCGCTATGCCTGTGAATCGGTTGAGCCGACCGCGCCAGGCGCGTTGAATATGGATGGGAATGAGTGCGCCCAACATCACGAGCGTCAGCATCGCCGTGCCGCCGTAAATCGCGAGCATTTTGGCGGACAAATCCTGCCAGAAATCCCCATTTGGCAAATCCAATTTTGTGTCGGCAAGGAGCCAGACGGCGCTGGTGACGAACAACACCGTGAAAGCCGCGTAGAGGCCGTAACGAAAGCGCTCGTCAAGCCGCAAGGCGGACGGCACTCTGCCAATCCTGCGTGATCCGGACATCCCCAAACTCCAGCATCAAGAGCGCTCTGGCCCGATAATTATGCAGCAGCGGCACGGCCTCCTCGGCGGCAATCATGACGACTTTTGTCAATGCATCGGCGATCATGCATGACGGCGCGCAAACCGTGGCGCCGGCAATGGCGCGCACCGGAGCGCGCAGGTCCGGGTCGAAAACTGCGGTCTCGCCGATATGAGCCGAACGATGCGAATCAAAGATGCGGCCGCTCGATGCCAGCGCCGTTTCCGCGATCTGGACCGTGCAGAGGAGTTCGCCCGCAGTCTTGGGATTGCGGATATGGACTTTCTCGGGTTCGGGCCCAAACACTGCAAGATCGCCGCCGGCATTGACGACGCCGTGCGCGGCTCCTTGGCGACGCAGAACTGCGATGGCGCAGTCGACGGCAAAGCCTTTGGCAATGCCGCCCAGGTCGATTTTGACGCTTGGACTGTGGGTGCGCAGTCGACCGTCACCGAGAAGCTCGATCGCTTCCGTGACGCGAGTCAATTCCGTGGCGGCGCCGCACGTACTCGCGTCGCCCGGTAGCAGGCCGTGGCGCTGCAGCAACGGCGCAACCATGATGTCGAAGCGTCCGGCCGACCGCCGATGCAGTTCAAGCGCCGTTTCGATGACCCGGTAGGTCAAGGAATGAACAGCAACCGCACCGGCAAAAGCCTCACGGTTTATGCGGCTCACATCGCTTTGCGCGTCGTGAAAGCTCATTAGTCGATGCACCTGCGCGACGGCCTCGAACGCCGCGCCAATGGCGCCCTGCAGATCGCAGGCGCCTGATGCTGCAATCTCGACGAAAGTGCCGAGCCACGGCTGGGCGCGGCGAACGCTATCGGAGATTACCATAAGCTGCCAAAACTCGCTTGACGCCTTCGGTCACGTGCAGTGACGATAAAGTGGCCCCGGAAATATTTCGGATGTCGCTCCCCGCCTGCAGAGGACTCGCCGCGGTCTTGCCGACGAACTGCGCGAGCCAGCTCGGGCTGCGGATGTCGCCGCCATAAGATTCGCGGTATTGCAGGATATCGACGCGGCGAACCCGGCCGCCCTCGATCGAAACCGCATAATCGATATAGAGGTGTTTCCCGATCACGTGATCGAGCACGAAGACGCCGCCAGTGCTCGCCTTCCAGACACGGCCGGGCTGCACTTCGGTGAAATGCGCCGACGGAAACGCCTGCCTTTGCGCGTCTTCGACGGAAAGGTATTGAACCGCATAGGCTGGCGCGCTCACGGAGATCATCATCGCGGCCGGCGCCGTCCACCGCATCCATCCCGTCATCTGACCGGCCTCTCCATGATTGCGCGCTCGGTCCGCCGTCAGGGCGGCAGCACTAGAAGAAAAATCCAACGCCGCCAAGAACGGAGTCCGATTGCGCTCCAGTCGCGGTGCGATTGATCACTTTCTGATAAGTCGCCTTGAGCACGAGATTTGGCGAAGGGAATACCGCGACGCCTGCGGAATGAAACTGCGTTTGCCCGGCGCCGGTGGGCATGTTTGGATCGGCACCGGCGAAGCCACCGGTCTGGAGATTCTGATAGGTGTAACGATAGAACGGCACAGCCTCCCACTCGCTGTGCAGGATGGTGCCGAGCGGAATGTGATAGGCAGCCTCGGCCGAATAGCCATACATGGATTTGCCGACATTGTTGGTCGGATCGCTGTCGTTGTTGGCGCGCAGATTGGCCGGATCGCCGAAAGTGACATAGACCCCCTCGCCGCGGAATTCCCAGCCAGTATTCGGCACGCGATAGCGGAACTCGGCATCGAACATAGCGAGAGACGAATTGCCTAACAGATTGCCCATGTCGTCATGCGCGCCGCGCGGCGTGGTATTGGGCGTGTAATAGGCGCTCAGGCTCCAGGCGAGGCCAGGGATCATCGATGCTGGCTCGGTGAAATCAACCCTGCCGGAAACGGCCACGGCGTTGGATAGCTGGCGAAAATCGCCGAGTGGCGGATTAGAAAATGTCAGCGCATTGATACCGTCGATACCGGGAGCATACCAGGCGCCGCCGGCTGTGCACGGGGTCGGACCGCCGCCGATCGGAACCGTATTGGCATCGGTGCGACAGTCGAACGAGTCGCCGAAATCTTCTTGGGCGGCACTGAGCATCACCTGATATTTTACGCCGTCCGCGATGGTGCCGTAGACGCTGGTCGCCGGCACCTTCCAGGTCGAAGGGATCAGGCCGTTATAGAGTTCCGGCCGAAAGACGCTGTAGAACTCGGTCGGCTCGTGATGCTGATTGATGTAGCCGATCGGCACCAGATCGATGCCGGGCGCGCGCCAGTTGAACGGATCGGCGATCTTGAAGTCGACCCAAAGCTGCTCGATCTCGGCGGTGCCGTGTAACTTGTCGTCATTGTCGAAGCCCGGGCCCGCGTGCTCGAATTCGATCTCGGCATTGAAGATGATGTTGTCGGTTATGGCGTAGGTCGGCAGTAGGACGAGGCGGCGCGCAGCGTCAGAGCCAAGCTGCCACTGGCCGCCCGCGGCCGGATTCTGCATCCAGCCGAATTGCACCTCGCCATAGGCGCCGATCGAGAGACCTGACACCGGCAAATCGACGAGCCCAAGGATCGCCTTGTCCCCCGTTTTTCCCGCACCGCCCGTGAGCGTGCCTGCCGCCGCAGCGTTCGCCGTGGCAAGCGGCTTTACTGGAGCGGCAGGTTGGCTCGAGTTTGACGCAGCGGCCGTCGTGAAATCGGAGGGCTGGACCGCATTTGCCGAGTCCGCAGACGCCGCAGCGGCCGAAGCTTTCCTCGCCGCGCCCGCTTGGACACTGACCTTGCTCGGAGCACTGGATGGCGGCTGAGTCGATCCAGTCGATTGAGCAGCGTCTTTTTGCTTGAGCTGCGCTTCGAGGAATTTGATCCGCTGATCCATGGCTTCGAGCTTGCGCAAAATGGCTTGATCGGCGGTGCTGCTCGACGCCGGCTGGCTAACGTCGGCAACGGTGTCTCCGGCAAGCGCATTTCCGCAGAGGACGAGCGGTAAGACCGCGGCCGTCGCGACCAAGCCAAATCGTACACGCGCGACGGATGTCCGGCGTACATTCAACCTTGGTGTCACGATCGCCCCGTCTTTACTGTAACGTTCCTTTAGAAACGTTCAAAACTACTTTAGGTTTATGTATTAGGTACTTTTAAAACAATGACGTCAAGATAAAATCAAATATTGGAATTCGTATAGTTCTATTTCTAAAGTATAATTGGAATAATAATAAGGAGGACTTTGGAAGAGATTTAAAGACCGGATGCGCTGCAACATAGGTACGCGCCAATTCGCGCCGCGCGCTATCCGGAGACAGACAGTGCCGCCTTCGACATCGCATACAGCCAACGCATTCCGAACGAGCTTTACTGAAACATGAGACTTGCTAAGGGACCTGGCATCACGTTCGTGCTCTGGCTGCTCCCCCGCGCCGACGAAGGTGATCGAATAAGAGAGCGCGATGTCCGCTTTGCCTCCGATATTGTTGAAAAAGTCCGTTTTTGCGAGCAAAGAAAATTTTTCAGCGGCACCGGTGCGCTAGTCCGAAAATGATGTAGGGGGGCAGATAATCAGTCCAATTTCCAACCGGCAGCCTTCGCAAGGTCACTGTGACGCTTTGAATTACGAAAATCCGGCTTCGACGGACGAACAGCGGAAAATTTGGACTGGTTCATTTTTGCCTTTTTCAACAGCTTCGACCCAGACCGGACATCGGGTTATTCGGTTCGCTGAACAGGTGTCTAATGTCACGGATGCGACCCGAATGTGTTAGCCTTCGCTTATAGGGATGTAACTCGCCGGGAGGTGGCGGATGAGGCGGAGGGATTTCCTCATTCTGATTGTTGGATCGGCCGCGGCGCCGCCTTTGCAGGCGGGTGCGCAAAAAGTCAAAGTTTATCGCATCGGCATTCTTGAAACGATATCGGCCGCCGAGAACTCCACGAATTTTGACGCGCTCCGCGAGGGACTACGAATCGCTGGATATCTAGAAGGGAAGAATCTGATCATCGAATACCGCTCAGCGGATGGTCATGATGAGCGATTTGACGATCTCGCTTCAGAGTTGGTGCGTCTGAACGTCGATCTTATTATTACCAGGGGGACGCCCGCCGTTCAGGCTGCCCAGAAAGCTACCAAGAAAATTCCGGTGATCATGGCTGCCATTGGCGCTCCGCTGATCGTAGTCAACAGCTTGCGGCAACCGGGTGGTAATGTCACGGGAATGAGTACCATCAGCCAGGAATTGATCGGGAAGCGTATCGAACTCCTTAAGGAGTTGGTTCCGAATTTGTCTCGCCTAGCGTTGATTCACAATATTGGCAATCCCATGAGTCCGCCTGAATGGGATGAGACGAAAGCAGCAGCCAGCGCCTTATCACTCGACGTCGTGCTATTTGATGTACGGAACGAAGAGGATTTGTTGCGCGCATTTGAATCGGCCGTTCAACAGCACGTAGGGGGTCTTGTCATCGGGGCGGACGGCCTCACTCAGACGCACAAGAAAATGATTGTAGATTTAGCAGCCCGCAATAGCCTGCCAGCCACTCACCCATCGCGCGATTTTGTCGAAGCCGGAGGATTGATGAGCTATGCTGTGAGTTATCCGAATCTGTATTTTAGGGCCGCAGGCATGGTCGACAAAATCCTCAGAGGTGCTGCGCCAACCGATATACCTGTCGAACAGCCAACCAAGCTTGATTTGGCCGTCAATCTAAACACGGCGCGATCTCTCGGGCTAGCGATCCCTCAATCTATTTCTCTCCGTGTCGACAAGCTCATCGAGTAAAAGTCAGTTGTGACTGCTCTTGGCCGATGCTGTTGAAAAATGTTTTTCGGGGGGGGTCGAACAGATTTTTTCAGAGGCACCGGTGCGCTAGTCCGAAAATGATGTGGGGGGTCACCTAATCAATCCGATTTTCGACGGGTAGCCTCCGTAAGATCTTTACAGGGCCGTGGCTTACGAAGATTAGATTTCGACGGTCGCATCGCAAAATTTTGCTGTCGGCTCGTTTTCGACTTTTTCAACAGAATCGACCCAAAGCGGACATCGCACCGGCAGAGTCGCCGATCACTCAAGTTTGGAATTTGGTAGCTTCCGAAGTCAAGCGGGCTTGGCGCCGGAGAGTTTGACCACCTTTGCCCACTTTTCAGTTCCTCAGCGATAAGTATGCGGAAATCGGCGGGCGAGCCGGGAAGCGCCATGCCACCCAAGTCGGCAAGTCGCGCCTTGAAATTTGCATCAACGAGGGCCGCGTTTATCTCCTTGTTGAGAGTCTCGGTGACCTCGGACGGCGTCCCCTTGGGTGTACCGATGCCTTGCCAACTGCTCGCCTCGTAGCCGGGCACAAAATCCCCCACCGTTGGGAGATCGGGCAGCGCTGCCGAGCGCGTTGCGGTCGTCACCGCCAGTGGACGTATAAAAAAACCCCAAGCGTAGTCGGCTTGGGGCTCCGTAGTTGTTGACACAGTTTAGGCTCGTGCGACCCGGCGGCTGGGGTCCTGTCGGGGGATGGGGGCCGCCTGGTCGGCCTAATTAGCTCTAACTATACAGCGCTCCTCGCGCCTGCAACGCGGATCGCGCGTTAGTGTTATCAGCCGGCGCTACTGTGGCCCGGCACTCAGCGTTTTCCATCTGCAGTTCACCCTGACAGACAGCGCGATCCATTTCAAATTGCTGATTAGCCACGGGATCGCTGCCCGCCACCGGGGTGGGCAATCGCTCGGCTCGGCGTTTTCCTGTGCATTACGTTCTTCCGCGTGCTTTTTTATACGAGCCGTTCGCGACTCAGATACGCTGCAATCAAATCGCCGAATGGGGACGGGGAGTTACTGGGCTCCGGACGGTCATTAGTTCGTGGCGGTTGAATAATCGCAGTTGTGCGGCAGTCACACTGTCTGGACGGGGCAATCATGCAGATTAACAAAGGGCTCAAACCGAGGACTGCATTTGCTGCAGCCGCCATTGTTGGTGTGGTTTTTCTATCGACCAGCGCGAATGCCAGCTCGATAACGGTCGGCAATCCTTCGTTTGAAATACTGCCGGCCGGTGGACTTCCGAGTTCTGATGGCCAAGGAGGCAGTTACTCTATGGCCGCGATCCCGGACTGGACCAGTAGCGATCCGAACTCCGGCCAATGGCAGCCCGGGGGCGTCGGGTCGACCAATTTTTATTTTAGTTCTCTACCAAGCGGGCCCACCGTAGCTTACGCGAACGCCGGAACAATTTCCCAGGGTGTGGGAAATGCGGTGGCGGGCCAAACATACACGCTCCAAGTTGACGTAGGTGCCCGTAGCGATGGGGGCAGCGGTGTCTTCAATGTGCCCCCCACCGTGGAGCTCCTAATCGGTGCCCAGACCATTATTGCGAACGGCACTTACCCCTCACTAGGAACTTGGTCCGTTTGGACGGCGATCGGTGTGGCCCAAACCGACGGGCCGATTACCGTCGATCTGATTAGCAACGGTCTCCAGGCTGATTTCGATAACGTGACACTCACGGCCACACCGCTGCCGTCGACCTGGACAATACTGTTTGTCGGACTCTTGGGTCTTGGATACTTTGCGCATCGAGGAGCGAAGCAAAGCCTCACTGAGGTCGCAGCCGCATAGTGAAGCGGTTGGATTAGCTGATCCTCACGCCTTAGCACGGCCCATCAACAGGTCCGGCAGCTTGGCGAAGTTCACTGCTAGTCGGCGCGCCTCGTCCTTCGTCAGCAGCTTCGCTGCTGATCGCCGACCGGCTTCTTGCTCGTGATAGAAGTACGCGAGCGCTTGGCCGCCATTGTCGCGCGCGATGAAGCACGCGGCGTTCATACTCGCGGGCGCGAGCTTCACAGCCTCCACTGCAGCCGGCACTTCCGACGGTTGGGCAACCAGTGTTTGTTCGGCAGCAACGCTGTTCTGCGGTGACTCGACACAAATGGGTTATGCCGCAATTGCATTGGGCGGCCTGGGAATCGTGCTTAAAGTTATGTCCGCGATGTTTAGATAATCAGCGAGGCTCTTTTTATTTGCTCGCGCTGCGGCCCAACTCGGGATCAAATATTGGAATCATCGCGATCCTTGGCGAGTTGCTTTCGTTTGCGCTTATTTATCCGCCTTACAAAGTCCATCCACTGCTTCAGTTGAAACGGCGACGGACGACGTAGAAGCGTAGTCCCTGGAATGGATCGAACAGGAGTAATAGGCGCAATGGGTCTAATTGGACCGTTGCTCACGGTTGCTCTGCCGCGATTCGATGCGTGTCTCATATTTTGCTTGAATGAGTGTCCGAATTGGGACGGCAAGGAGCACATCGTTGATACGCCGTATGGAAGAGCCGGGGCCGGTCAATGCGGTGCGGCCAATGGCGGACCTCAAGAACCTATAGAGCCGCCATCGCCGGAAGCGTTCGCTGAGTGTGTCGAGACGCTGCGCAAGCAGATTGACGAGATCAAGGGCGGCGAATGGCAAGCTCTAATAAAAGCTCTTGTAGAGCCACGGGCGACCTCTTGAACTATCGTCCGCCATTAAAGTGCGTGAAGAAGAATCGCAATTGCAATTGCCCATAGCGCAATGACTAATGCCTTATTTCCCCGCGCTGGCTGTTCACCTGAGGGAGCCTCTTTCTTCTCTGGTAGGCCAGATAATGTCTCATCTCTTTGGAACAATTTGTTTGCAACATCTTTGCCCTTAGCGGTCGGTTCAGACTGTAATATGGAAACTCCCTGCAACATCACTGGACTGAATGCGCCACGGGTGAAGGAATAAGTCTGGCTGTGATATGGCTCACCGAGGCTTCGTTCAACTTCGCTCTGAAAAGCTAAGACGCTCAACTGAGCTTGAATGCGTCGAGTCAATCCGTCGCTCATTGACTGCTTCAATTGAGCTTGTAATCGCAGGGCCTGATTAAATGGCACGTATACGTTGATACAAGCCGTTCCAACCGCTTCAGAGGACCCCCATTTTTGTTCGTCTTCATCAATAATCCATATATAGCCATGTTGTATTCGAGGCGACGAATAAATCTTCAATCGGCCAGTATCTGTTGTTTGTTGTCTATGGCCATCATCTCCATCCTGGATAAATGCAATTGAGCGATTCCCTTTCGTAGTAAAAGTTGAAGAAATGACATTTGATTGTTCTAATTCCGGTAGTTTGAATGAATGGTTGAAAATGCTGGACCTAATTTTTGCATATAGTTCCGCTGCCTCGTCTGAACTCGGTCCACAACATCGGAATCGCGAGTGTCAAATTCATTCCACAGAGCAAGGTAATTTTTGTCTTCGTCTCGGCCGAAGTGCCGCGTTACAATATTTTCGCTCATTCCAAAACTTATGTCGCTTAATTCAACGGTCAAATGCTGCCATTCAGCAAACCAATTGATTGGCTTTTCTCCTTCCTTCCAATGCTCAATATATAAAAACGCATGTGATTTTTTGAGGCGATTTCTAAATTTTGGTTTGTTAGGACTAGCCACCTCGACCCCCAATCGTCGATTGCAGTTCGATTATAGCCATCATCTATGACATTGCATAATGGGGGCCGTGAAACGGCACTAAATACTTCGGTACGGCGACTAAAATCTGGGATACAGTTTTCATCGGCGTTCTTGCCAAGAATTGGTGCGCGCCAGTCGCAAGCAGTTATAGCCCGCACACAATGATGCTTGCGCCGGACCCGACGGGCAGGTGGGTACCGACGCCCGCAACACCGGGCAAAGAGACCGAACCAGGCCTTATTGTCTATCGCTTCAGTTCGGATTTGTTCTATTCGCACGTGTCAGTCTGTACCTTAGGTCCGACATGGACAGACACCACATCACGGCGGCTATGGGCGAGGCGCGGATTTTCACGACGCTCCACGAAGCCATTGCGGCGGTGCGGGGTGGAATACTTGAGGCGCAATCAGAGCGATGAGCGGTCCAGATGGAATCCCTGCGGAGGCTGCGCCGAATCATGGTGCCGGCTCCCCGGCGCCGTCAGTCAGCCGGCATCGTAAATTCCCATGCAGGAGGTCGACGTCACAACACCCCGATCGAAACTGCGGTGATGAGGGGTCGCTGCCGACATCTATCTTGCCGCAGCCGTAATAAATTCCCGATGAATCTCAACAGGTCTTAGGGCGCCCGTTAATTTCGTGGCTCTTGATCTAAGTGGAAAGTCTCGCCCGCCTGGCAACTCCAAGATCGTGAAATTCTTCTAAAGACACTTCATGCGCATGATCCCGATCGATGGAGAGACGCTTCTGCCTCGAACCGCGATACGGCGAGAAACTTCGGGCGAGGCTCTCGAAATCTTCCGGCGGGAGGGGGCGGCCGAACAAATAGCCCTGGTAATTGAGCTGTCCGTGGCGCGCCAGGAAGGCATGTTGCTCTTCGGTTTCGACGCCTTCGGCGATGACGGATAGGCCGAGGCTCTTGCCAAGCGCGATGATCATTTGGGCTATGGCGGCGTCGTTGGGATCGACAAGAACATCCTTGACGAAGCTGCGATCAATCTTGAGCTGATCGAGCGGCAACCGCTTTAGGTATGAGAGGGATGAATAGCCGGTTCCAAAATCGTCGAGGCTGAAGCCGATGCCGATCGCCTTCAGTTTGTCCATCTTGGCGATCACGTCGTCGACGTTGCTGACTAATGTGCTTTCCGTGAGTTCGATTTTGAGGCGATGGGGATTGGCGCCGGTTTGCTCGATTATCGCACCGACCTGTTCGACGAAATTCTTCTGACGCATCTGCAGCGCGCTGACATTGATCGCGACACTCAGATGTTCGGTCGCCGGATCGGCTGACCAGCGGGCCAGTTGACAGCAGGCGATTTTCAGCATCGAGGCGCCGAGCGGGAGAATTAGACCTGCGCTTTCCGCTACCGGGATAAATTCGCTCGGAGAAACCATGCCTCTATGCGCATGCGGCCACCGCGCGAGAGCCTCTGCCCCCAGCAGCCTTCCTTCATGATCGACCTGCGGCTGATAATGCAGCAGGAGCATATCCTTTTTAAGATCCTCTCGCAGATCGGCCTCGAGGGCAGCGCGAGCCGAAATCATAGTCTGCATGACAGGGTCGAAGAACCGGAGGCCGTTTCGGCCCGCGGTTTTGGCGTCATACATCGCTAAATCAGCTCTTTTTAGCAATTCGTCCACATTGCGGTCATCAGGCGAAAACAAAGTCACGCCGACGCTGGGTGTGCAGGGATATTCATACGGATCGAGCTGAAAATTCTCAACGAAGGCGGCGAGAATTTTCTCTCCGATCGTCTCGGCTCGCAAAGCGGCGACCTTTGCCTTGTGCGTGCCGAGATTGGCGAGAAGAACGACAAATTCATCGCCACCGAAGCGGGCAACCGTGTCATCCGACCTGACACAACAGGAGATGCGCTGAGCCGCCTTTTTAAGCAACTGATCACCCACGTCGTGACCAAGTAAGTCGTTCAGCGTCTTAAAATTGTCGAGATCGACGAAGAGGAGAGCGCCGAAGGATTTGTTGCGAGTATTGGCATTAAGCGCCTGGCGCACGCGATCGATCAGCAGGACGCGGTTCGGCAGGCCCGTGAGCTGGTCGAAAAAGGCCAGTTCCCGGATCTTTTCCTCGGCGTGTTTGAGTTTGGAAATATCATAATAGGAGCCGATGTAATTGGTAACTTCGCCCGCCTCGTTTTTTACCGCCGATATGGTAAGCCAACGCGCGCAATGTTCTCCGCTCTTTGTCCTGAGATTCATATCGCCTTGCCAGCCGCCGGTACCTTGAATGGAATTCCACATACTCCGGTAGAACTCGGCATCGCGGCGATGAGCCCGGAACAGGCGCGCCGTTTGTCCAACCACTTCTTCCATTGTATAACGGGTCAAGCTGAGGAAGGCACGATTGGCACTCAGGATCACGCCTTTGGCATCGGTGACGATCATACCTTCCTGAGCATTGAACGCGGCGGCAGCTATGCGCAGTTCAGCATTGGTCTTGTCCAGCGCCTCGCTCTGCCGCTGCAGGTGGGTCTCAATAGCTTCGCGACGCTTGATCTCTTGAGAGAGTGCGAGGTTATGTTCGGCCAGCTCCGTTCTATGGCGATTGGATTCGATGAATTTGATTTGCAGCCGCGCCGCATTCTGACGCATTCGTTCGAAGCCGATGGCCAATACGAATAGTATGATAGCGAAGAGGCCAATATAAAGCACGGAGACGGGCGAAAGCGTATGGCCGTAAAGTTCATCCTCGCTCACTAACCGCAGGACGGAAAGCCGTGTGCCCCCAATAGGGGACCGCAGCGCGAGATATCCCTTCAGTTCGGGAGTCTCAAAATTTGACAGAGCCTGGACGCGGCCGGATTGAACGGCAGCCAGGGCGCGGCCTTGGGCGACAATCGGTGAGCGCTCCCGTTCGATCGGCAACAGCACCCCGCCGTCATCTCCCAGCAGGAATTCGTGCGGCTGTCCGAGGTCGTTGGTAGACACCAGTGATGCAAGCAGATCGAGGTTGCTCACGGTCTCCACCGCTCCCCTCATCCTGCCCTTCTGTAGCACCGGCGCACTAGCCACAATTAGGCGGCGCTTCCCATCGATCTGAATGCTCGGCTCGGCCAAGTTACCCGTCGGGGAAGGTGTTGGCGCACCGGACGCGCCGACGTCAACTTGAACCATGCCGTTGTGGTCGAAGAAAGCCAACCGCAGGTAGGTGGGTTGGCCCTGATATTTCTCCCCGTCCACGGTCAACTGAAAGCGGCGCTCGATTGCAGCCAGATTGGCGAAGAGTCCATATTTAACGGACATTCCGAGATCGAGATTGCTGAAATAGTTGGCAATATCCTCGCTGCCGGCAAGCCGCTCGGCGGCTCGCCGGCGCTCGATCAAAAATTCGCCGATCTCGGTGGCACGTAGTTCACCGATTGACACCAGACGCGCATCGGCATCTTGCCGTAATTCCACTTGCGACGAATAGAGATTGCCAATCAGGAATAACATCGACAGTAGAAAGGCACATGCCGCAATCGAGAGCCAATGTGGAGCTAAGGACCGACTAAAACTGATCAGCGAAGACTGCATCAATTTGTTGTCTTGGCGAAAAATTCCGGGAAGAATCGACGGATGCCGGGATAGTATTTGTCCACGAGCCGGTCATAGACGCCGGAGGCCTTGATGTCGCTCAGATAGGCGTTGAACTCATTACGCAAAGCTGGCGCGTCCTTCGGAAAGGCGGTTGCCAAGATCTGCCGGTCGGAAATCGGCCCCAGAATCTTGATCCTGCCAGCCCATTTGCGCAAATCGAGAATGGCGTCCGGTACGTCAAGCAGCGTAAGTTCGGCTTCCTTGTTGAGCATGGCCGGAACCATCTCATTCAGGTTGGAGCTCTTATTATAGGCCTTTAAGTCAAGACCGACATTGACCAGACCGTAATTGCTTGGATCCAGGCAGGTGCGCTCCATGACGAGCACGCTCCTGGATCCGATGGCCTTCCGGGTCTTGGCGATATCGGCCGCGAGATCGGCGCCGTCCTCGATCGGCTGGAGATCAGACTCGGCTGGCGCCACTAACAGAACCTGGGACGGGAGAACCGGATCGGAATATAGAAGGATGGCCTCGCGCCACGGCAGCATAGTGAAACCGGTCGAAATCACGTCACCCTTGACTGGATAGTTGCCTGTCAGCGTGACTTCGCCGTTTTTGCGCGCCGCATCCTTGCCAAGCAGGTCGCGGATCACCGAATAAAAATCGGAGTAGACAAGCTTGTAGGATACGCCAATTCGTTTGGCGAAACCTTGCATGAGTTCGACGTCTAAACCGTCGCCAGCGCCGGTGACGAAATTGGCGTAGCGGATGCCGATATGGCGGATTTCGCCGCGCTTCTTGATCTCTGCAAGATCAGCTGCCCAGCTTGAGGCCATGAACAAAAAGACCATGGCGCCGCCGAGGAACCCAAGTACGAAACGTTTCGTGTACATGGAGGCGCGCTTTCCCTTATTTCAGGAGGTAGCGCCCGCACCCTAGAAGTCCGAAATTAAAAATAAGATATCGCAACATAATAAAGTAGGACCCCTTTTTCCGGAAAACCGGGGTTTAAGGGTAAGGATTACGGCCTAGATGCTGGCTGTAACGGAAGCGTCTCTGATCTATACAAGCCTTTCAGCTGCTTCAATTCGTTTAGCACCGATCTCCAAGGACCCATCGCGCTCAACAGCGTGCTTAAGGTTAAAATGATCAAACATCCTGAAAATTGCCACCAATAAAAAGTTCCACCGGACAAGAATTGGTGCCCTTGTTGTCCTATTTGCGAATACAACAGAGACAAGCGGCGCACTGCCTATCAAACTAGTCGTTAGGTATTGAAGGGGTGAGACATGAAAACCCGCGGCAAAGAAAGTCACCAGTGGCGCGGGCACGAGCGGTGAGAGGCGCAATCCGATCAAGGTCAGCCAGATGTTCCTGGCGGACTGTTGATTTAAGGGAACCCAGGTACGTCGAAAGTGCTTCCGGTAAAATAAAAACGCGCTCAGACCGCCAAACGCACTACCGAGCAATACAGTTGCGCCTCCTCCGAATCCATCCATGTAAAAACCCGCCGCCATGTAAATCATCGGCATCGAGGGAAATGCTAAAAATGCGAGGACGGTGGCCGCGACCAAAAACATCAGCGCCGTGACAAGCGGATTCGCCTGCGCCATCGCCTCAGTACCCGGAAACAATTGCCAAACGGTCTCTCTCGACATGGGCGATACAAAATACGCCACTGACAGAAAGACGACGGCAGCCATATAGCAAATCAATGACCTGTAGCTATGCATCAAGTGATCCTAAACTGGATAGAAGGGGCGGCATGTAGTCAAAGCTGTTGTAGGTGTTCCAGAATAAAACCTTTTTATTTTTCAGCGCGCCCGTTTGAGACATGGTGAGCAACGATCGCCAAGCCTTTAAAGTAAACACCGGATCAAGACAGAGCCCCGCCTCTTTCAACTCTTTCGCCCGTTCACCGTCGGCCTGTTCGATTAAGCCGTAGCCCGGCTCCCAACTGGTGGAGTCCGCCACGAAAATCTCGTGTTGCATCACGCGAAGAACATCAGGCGAAATACCTGGGAAGCGGATCTTGTGCAGCCATTCCACCGTGCTGCGAGCGAGTTGGGCAACATTCCCCTCCACAAAGGGAACGAAGGGCTGCCGGTTGACCAACCATCGCGTCAGATAGGGTTTGTCCTGATCGGCCACACCCACCACCTTGGTATTCCATCCCATCAGATGGACGCCCAAGAGCAGGCCCAAAACCGTCGAACCGCTCCCCATGGCGACGAAAATTACATCTGGCGGCGCTTTCCACGCCTGAGCGGCATCGAGCAACTGTGCCAACTCGGCGATCGCATTCATGTGTCCCAACGCGCTCACTTCGTTCGAGCCGCCCGGCGGAACGAGTGAATCTGTGTCCGGATGCAGCCAGTGTCTCGCGTATTCATAGGTAGCCTCGCCCGCCAATTCGACATCGTTCTTGGCGAGAGAAACGTTCTGAACTAGGCTCCGCAAAATCGCCAGGCGCGCCATGTCCGTGGTGGCTCCCGGAACTTCAAAGAGCACCATGTCCAGAACACAATTCAGCGGCTGTCCATCGCCGGTCAAATCAGCCACGCGATTAGCCAGCGCAAATTGCAACGCATGGTTGCTGGAAACTGCGCCTATTGTCCCCAGACGCTCGGAGCCGGACCACTTCAGGTTCGGAAGCAGGAACTCGTATTTGCGCGCCTTGTTGCCAAAGACGGGATAGCGGGTACTGCTCTCGTTCATCACCAAAAGATCAGAGCAGTCGATTTGACGTGTCACAGACGGTGGCAATTGCAAAAGGTTGTTTTCTCGGACAAATACCGGTGTCCAGGGAATGGTGGCGCGGGCATCAGCCTTCCTCAGGAAGACGGAATTCCCAGGTTCGCCCCTTCGAATGAAGCCAGCAAACGACTCTTTGCTGGAAAGCGTGTTGGCGATGAAAGGACCCTCCGTCGCATCGGTATCCAGTAGGGAGGGAAAGAATTTGCCAAGAGCCAAAGATTGCGAGTTCAAGGCTGCCGAGGGCGGAGCCAAGCCTGAAATATCAGCCATCTGAGGAAGCGGCGGTATCGGGCGCCGGCTTTGAGTCATGCCAACCGCGCTCGACGCGGCAGCCTCCCAGGAGGAGCCCTTGCACAAAGTTCCGTCGAGAAAGACTCATTACCAACATCTGATTTAAAACGGGTATGTTGGTATATTAACCCTTTTTTTACCTTGATTTCAATCCGAACGGGTTCTCAGTGAGAAATCCTTTAAGGCTTGATTAACTGAGACTCATTTGAAGGGCTGCCAGGATCTGATCTGACCCGACCTTTTGACTGCGCTTTGCGAGAATTTGGGCTCGGAAAGTAGCGTCGGATGAGCCCGAGCATCGGGGGGCGAACAGTTTTTTCGGTGTGATGGCGGTCTTTGGCGGCGGCGAGGAACCGGAAAACCGCATCGCTGCGAGCTATTATGTCGCACGTGCGCGGCAAGCTCTGAGCGCAGAGGGGCGCGATCCATCAAGGTTTCTGGGCGACATCCCCGAAACGTTCGAGGCCCATGCTCTCGCCGAAATCGCCTCGACGACGGACAAGAGCAAGCATTGGCTCATGCTCAGGAACTTCGGTCACCGTGCGATGCTGGACTACGAGCTGCCGGAGCCACGGTATGGCGAAGATTTGTACACGTTGAACCGCATGATTGCGGGACGCGGTCGCATTACCGCCGGGCCGCGGGACACCGAAGACAATCGGGATCGTCGCTGTTGCGGCTTTGGCCGCGAGTGCAGCTGGAGTGCTGCCGGGCGTGGCGACCAAGGCCACCTGTTGGTGGACGAGTTCAGCCATTAGCGCCGGCAGGAGATTGTATTGGTTCTCGAGCCAGTGGTACTCGAGTGTCACGTCTTGGCATACAGCGCGCCGGAAACTTGCGACCCGCCGTTTATGAATGCGACGACCGGCAATGCCATCTGCTGCGCATGCGCGGCGAGTGGCCAGGCTGCCGCGCTGCCGAGCGCGGCGATGAAATGTCGCCTCGCGATGCTGATTGCCATTTTGCCTGCATCAACGGGATCGTATGGGCCCCAATTTGGAGCAGCATACCATGTCTCAAATCGGAGCTCTGTGACCTAGTTGACGGGTTCTCCGGGCAAACCGGGGATGTCTCTTATTGGAGTGACGTAGCCATCGTGAAAACTTCCAGCACATGTTACTGCTGAATAATGGAGATGTGGCCGGGTGGCTTAAGGCAATCCGCCTAATTGCGGAATACGGGTCAAACCGTATCGTGGGTTCGAATCCCATCCGTCTCAGCCAGTTACCTGCTGCGTCGGCAGCTATGGGAAGCCGACCAACCGAAGAAACACCCAGCCCAAAAATGTCAACCACGCCATCGTCAGGATAAGCGCAAGAAGAAACACGGCGGCTGTGATGTAGGTCTGGGCGCGGGCCATTACGGGGATCGGACTTTAAGCCCTGGGTACGGGCCGGGACTTAAAGTCCGTCTGACAAGCTGGACCGCTCAGGCCAGCAACAGCTCATCATGTGTCAAGCGGGTGTGGCGAATGAGCTACGTAACTTGCTAAAATCTGAGATTGTTGGTGCTCAGCTCGGACGGCGCCACTCTTTCAGAACGCCCACCCATAACAAACAACGAACATCATAATTCCCGCACAATAGACCAGGAAAAGCGAGAACAACACCGCTTCTCTTTTCCACGAGCGTATGTTCGTGGGATCACCTTTGAGTTGCTTCGCCATTCCCATCTGATAAGCAATAACGATGTGACATTCGGACGCTATAACCCTCTGTAGATATCGGGAAAGAGAGGTTAATTGGAACCAACGTTTTTCAAATCGATAAAGGGTAATCGCCACGACGAGTGCCAAATAAAAAAGGACCGAACACAGGCTGCGAAAACAGCACGCGCATATCCCGCTGTGGTCAGTGCAATGCGGTGTCGGTAGGGTTGGATTATTCAGATTGGAACGGCCCCGACCGTAGGCCTTTGCTGGCTACAATCTTCTTGACCGCTTCAATTGCGGACGCTCCCGTCTTTCGGGTCAAGCTGTAGGCTTTCAAGCCGAAGCAGGTCGAAGCATTTGTAAAAGCCGGGCGTCAGAACCGCGTGCGTCGGCGGCTCAGCGAATGCACTAAACATCGGCGCAAGCACCATCGCGCCAATAGACACAAACCGCTTCATCGTCAAAGCCCTCTCAGATCGAAATTATACACATGATGATGTCTCAGATGGGTCAAAAGCGGACATGACAAGCAGCCTGCGCGATGTCCGCTTTGCCCCCAATAGCGGACATTGGATCGCCGGTGCGGGATGTCCGCTTTGGGCCAAAAGCGGACATCCCCTAGGCCCCGTGGGACATGATAACATTCCCCGCATTGCGGACGGGGCACATGGCAATCGGCATCGGAAGACGGCAATTCATTTTCGCGCTCGGTGGTGCATCGGTTGCTTGGCCGCTCGCGGCGCGCGCACAGCAAGGCGCAGTGAAACGTGTCGGCGTGCTGATGGCGTTCGATGAACGCGATGCTAGGGCAAAAGGTTGGCTCTCCAGCTTTACTCAAGGGCTTTCGGAGTTGGGCTGGGCTGAGGGCCGCAACCTGCAGATGGAGGTTCGCTGGGCTGGCGACAATGTTGATCGAATGCGTATGTTCGCGAAGGAACTGGTTGAGCTACGACCGGACGTGATCCTCTCATGTGGAACCCCGGTGACGGCTGCATTGCACCGAGAGACGCGGAACGATCCCAATCGTGTTTGCGATTGTGTCGGACCCCGTCGGTGAGGGCTTCGTCGAGAGCCTGTCCCATCCGGGCGGCAATATCACCGGCTTTATTCATTCGGAGGCGTCAATCGCGGGCAAGTGGCTGGAACTCCTCCAGCAGATCGCGCCAGGACTTAAGCGTGCCGCCATGATCTTCAACCCCGACACAGCGCCCGGTCACGGCAAGTATTATATGCCCGATTTCGAGACTGCCGCACGCTCCTCGCAAGTGACACCGATCCAGGCGGCCGTTCACAGCATTGCCGACCTTGAAGCCGTCATCACCAACCTCGGACGCGAGCCGGGCGGCGGCTTCGTCGCGACGGCAGATTTCTTCTTACTCAATAGTCGCGCACAGATGATTGCGGCAGCGGCTCAAAACCACGTGCCGGCGGTCTATCCGTGGCGGGAGGTCGCTGCCGCGGGTGGATTGTTGTACCATCTGCAGCGCGACCGACACATCGGCCGTGTCGCCCCCGGCCGCAGCCTTATCGAGCTCGGCGGCGACATGCTGCCAACTTCTCGCGTGACTGTTTCGGCAGATGGCCGATCAGCGTGCGCACGTCGGCGAGCGTGACAAGATCCATGATCGTCGGGATGGTTAAATGTCGCGGCAATGGGCGCGACCAAGCTTGGCACAGTTCATCCGTGAGCAGCTTTGCGCCGATCGGCGGCCTGACACTCATGGCGCGGGGCGGCACCCGCTTGCCCGCGGTCACCGTTAAGCAGGTGCTAACCGTTGACGCGCTACGCAAGGAACCGCTCACTGTCTCGATTGTTTGCCGGAAGTTACAGGTCTTCATAACTCAACCCGCCGGGCCCAAGGGTTCGGCGGGCTTTCTATTTCAGCCGTTACTCGATGCCTTGCCTTCGAGCATCAGCACCATCGGCAACGCAATCGAGCACCACCATGGGCGGCATTCGGTCGCTTGAAATTGCACTTGCGCGCGCGGCGACGTCTTCAACAACTTTGCGGGCCTCCAACCGGTCAACAAAGGCCTCGTTATCGTTGAGGGCGCCACGTAAATATAGCGCTTCGCGGAGCACCTCTCTCAGCTGCTGGCGAAATTGATCACCTTTCGGATATTCAAGCGCGATCAGACAGAGTGCCGCGCAGTCAATCGCAACATTGTAAGCAGTGCTATCAATGACATGCTGTGTGATGGCTGCCGGCGGCGCAGACAGTGCCAGTTCGCGCGCCCATGGTGGAGCTTTATAAGCGGTCCTATCGAGCACCAGCCGGGCCCACGGCGGGGTATAAGTAAAATCAGCATCGAGATCGTTAGCGGCATGGTTCCCGGAACTCATGAGCAGATCCCCACGCTTTCAAACTCCGGTTATGGAAGCCCCAGTGTCGTCCGTTAGGCCGGGACTTCCATGCCGAAGCCTGTAACGAGTCCCGAATAGCCGTTGATGATTTACGGCAAGTTAAAATCGTCTTTGCTCAGCTGGCACTCGATTTTTTTCAACCTCAGAATCGTCTACAGTGCCGCCCATAGCTCCGTCGTGTCGCAGCCGGCAGCGGCTTGGTTTAACCGTGCCTCGACGACCTGCCACGTCGACTTTGCCCGCGTCTCTTTCGGCAGATGCCCGATTAGCGTCCGCACATCAGCGAGCGTGACCAGATCCATGACGGTCGGGATTGTCAGCGGCCGGGGCATGGGGTGCGACCAGTTCGGGCGGGGCAAGAAGATTCTCCTAGATGGGCAATGTCCGCTCAAAGCGACCATGTGTGACGGCGATCACTTCGAGGCCTCACCGCCTGCGGTACGTTTGCGTATGGTTTCGGCACAGCAGCACCGCAGGAGACTGACATGGCTAGAGCAGTGAAGATCACAAAGACGCGGGTTGCCCGTTGGATGAATGCCTTCCGACAAAGCCGCTATTACGATACCTTTGAATAGGCGAACCCTTCTCCCTCCTTGTTTTGCTTGTCGGCCCTGGAATGTCCCTCCGGGGCCGCTCTTTTTTGGTCATAGCCATCCTGGTTTGCTACTCGAACCTGCGTAGCGGTTTCTTGGCCTTCTAACCCCAAGCCGTAGCGGCTGGACTCCGCTCTTTTAGTCGCCATCTGATTTCGTTCATGAGCGGCGAACCCCATTATCTTTCCCTTCGCGATCTCGCCTATTGGCAGTCCCGAAAAACTCACAAAACGCCGCCCGGCCCGCGACCGACGCTCGGCGATCTGCAGCGTACTAGCTGTTGGTGGTGGTTGCACTGCGAACGCTGCCAGCACAGCGCACCATTTGCTTGTGCCGTCGCCGTGATCCGGTGGGGCGCTAATGAGTCGAGCGACAAGTTACGTCAGTGCGCTCGCTGCACCGGCTGCGGAAGCAAAGGCGCGACGCTTCAGCATCCGAGTTGGGGCGGCAACAGCATCGGCTTTATGCCGTTTCCGGTTACGGCCGGCGGCGCGTCTTCCGAACCCGGCCCCATATTAGATCTAATGAATGTCGGCTCGGCCGAAAAATAATTTGCGATCTGAGATTTGCAGAATGTTGCCAAGGGCGTTGCCAAACAGCAAAAAAGCCGTCCGATCTGGACGGCCTGTGAAGTACGGTCACCAAGGAAATGAGGTCTTTGAGATGTCGATCAAGGGCATGATTGACGTGAACATGGAATCCTCTGGAACTCGTAAACAGCATTATGTTGGCTGGGTAGTTTTTATTCTTTGCCTCCTTCTATTACCCGCGCTTGCGACGATCCGGCGCACTCGTGGGAAGCGTAATCTGACAGCGGCGGAAACGTTGCTGGCAGGAGGGGGCGCACGGAGGCCGGATGTACGTCCCGTGCGCCCTTGATCAGCCGGCCTTCCGGTGCGGAAATTCACGCCTTGCGCGAACGCTTTGGCTCCCGCATTTCCCACAGCGCAGTCGCTTCACAAAGGATGCAATTGATGCTTCCGGTTTGATTCCGCGTCGGACCAAATCTGACCCGGTGAGGCGGCCGATGTGTCGGCAACTAAGGCATTCGACCTTGATCGGCTCGCTCATCTTCAACGGGCCCAATCCTCTTCGGCCTCACGCCGCACGGCCGGCGCCGCCGGGTTTTTGATTTTCACCCAGCTATCCGACCGGCCGGAGCGGTACCTCGATCCAAGCCGCTTCGATACGATGCCTTCGCACCCGAGCCTACAGGCCGCATCGAAGACGAGATCGCCTTCGGCGTCGAAGTGTTCGTTGAGAGCGATCGATGAGTGAGCACCCTTGATCAGCTTGGCGAGAAAGCGATTACGCTTCTCGATCGATAGTCCGCGCATATCGGCGCCGTCGAGCTCAACCAGGTCGAAGGCGCATAGGACCGCCGCAGTGCTGGTCCTCGACCGCCGGAGCTTGTCGAACACCGCAAGACCGTTCTCGTCTGTGACGATCGCCTCGCCGTCGATTAAACACGACTTCACCGGTAGCGCATTGACCGCCATTGTGATGAACGGAAACCGCGCGCTGAAATCATGTCCGTTGCGGGTGATGAGCCGCACACCGCCTGAGTCACGGCGCGCCAGGATGCGATAGCCGTCGTGCTTGATCTCGTGAATCCAGAGGGGACCTGACGGCGGAACGCGGGCAGGCGACGGCAGGCACGGTTCGATAAACCCCGGAGTACGACGGGGACGCTCACGCAACAAAACCATAGGCCAATAGATAGGCGGTTCCGGTCTATCTTTGAAGTCCGAAACCGATTGGGCGTGAGCCAAAGTTCGCTGCGGAGGGGTTGATTTTTACGCTGTCTGATAACCCTAAAGTGACGTGGCCATCGTGAAAACATCCAGCACATGTTACAGCCGAAGAATGGAGATGTGGCCGAGTGGCTTATGGCATCCGCTTAATGCGGAATACGGGTCAAACCGTATCGCGGGTTCGAATCCCATCCGTCTCCGCCAGTTACCTGCGCTGTCTAGTTTGTGCGGCAATTTAGTTGAATTGTCATTGGCGAATTAGGCTGGACCGCGTTAAGGCGATCACAAGGTTCCAAGTTTAATTATGGGGCTATGCGCCTTATCATCAAGTTTTTCAAAGACGAGACCGCCGCAACTGCGATTGAGTACGGTTTGATCGCAGCAGGAATCGCGGTTGCCATTATTGCCGTCACGCAGGGCCTCGGCACAAAACTCAAAACCACGTTCTCGACTGTCTCGACGGCACTCAAATAAAAGCCGGGCACAGACTGACGGCATGCACCTAAGCGCCCCGACGCGCTAGGCGAGTGCGCGATTCGTCAGCGCGTCGGGACTGGCCAGGGCAACCGACAGGGACGCCAAAATTGCCCCGGCCGCCTACAGTATATCAAAAGGTGTGGGCTGTTGGCGGCGATTTAGCGTCGGCAGCAGTCAACCGATCTGACGTGGCGGGTAGTTCGCGGGCGGCATCCGCTTGCCCCGCGCCCTGATGTGCTGAGCTTCCAGGAGGGGTATAATTGTTCATCTGCGTTGTGGGGCATGAAATGGCGCCGCGCTTAGGGGCAATACTTTTTTTGATGGCAGCCATTGTCGCGGCCCTGATTGTCGCGTGGGTTGTTTGGAGCTACGTCTCCGGCCTTAGCAACGGCGAGCATATCATCCGGATCGTTCCTTTGATATTTGCGGGAGCAATTTTGTTGTTGGGGTGGGCCTGCCGCAATACCCGCAACGGGTGACATCCATGCGGGGCGGCATCCGCTTGCCCGCGTCACGCACCTAAAATCGGGGTGGGGACTCGAACTGCCCAGCTTTTAATTTGCTTCTTAGATTCCTACGTCACTATTGTTTCATTGCTGACGAGTGAGTGTGGCTGCAACGGGCGGCGCCACGAGCCCCAAAGCACCCCGACACCCTCATCGTGGTGTCGCCCGTAATCCGCTTTGTGCATCACAACTTCGGTGGGACCGGCATCCGCTTGCCCCGCGCTCAGCCATTGCGAATCGCAATACGGCTGGAAAGGCTCGACAGCCACGAACACACCGCGGCTGGAATTGCTCCGATCAGTCCAATCATCAGGGTTGCCCTGTAATCCAAGAAGGGAAACCCAATAGTGAGCGCAGCCAGATAGGCAATAGCCGCGCCCGCAATCGTCGTTCCTCCAAGACTGTGAAAGGCTTGATCGATACCCGCCAAAATTAGGGCCGGGATTACTGCGAACGTGTAGGCCAGTGACAGCGTCACCAAATCCAGTGACCTGAAATCATGGTGCATGATCACATCAGGGGCGTTGAAAATGACCAACGCGAGAGGCGGAAAGAGAGCCGTGAAAATCAGAAATCGCTTCATGCATCTGACATCGCTTGCCCCGCGCACCCACCACACGATCAGTAATGAGCGTGCGACTTGTGCCGCAAGGGCGTTCTGCCTGGTGGATGATACGTGTCGTTTAGCTGACAGAATCCGCCGATCCCACTCACGGTATCCAAGCACTGTTGAAATGTTGTGAACCCGCAATTCATGGCCCCGCCGCCCCTGCCGCCTGAATAAAGCGCACACCACGGATAGTTTTGCGCCTCAGCACGTGCGCCGACGAAAACTGTCGCGAGGGCGACTGACAGCACGAAAAACATGGTTCTCATGTTGAAACTCCTCTGTGCTCGCACGCCAGCATTAACACTGAGCATCATGGATTATTTCACCCGGCACTCGACGTTTCCAACATCAGCACCAACTGCAGCGCCGGCATCCGCTTGCTCCGCTAGGTCCGACAACTTAAGTCATCATCATGGCTTTTTGCGACGGTGGCGCGAGATGCCTAGAAAGCGTTCACTGCGCCGCACCTGTTTCCAGACGGTCTGAGGATCAATGCCGACTGAAATCCACAAGACCACAAGATTGTAGATAAGATCGGCGCTTTGAAGAATGAGCGCATCGCCGTCACCGTCGATCGCATCTATTGCCGTATTTGCAGCTTCCTCGCCAAATTTTTTTGCCGCCTGACCCCGACCGGAACGAAGCAGCCGCGCCGTCCGGGAAGTTGACGCATCGTCATGCTGGCAGGCGAGCGCCGCCTCGTAGAGTCGTGTGATGGAATCACGCATCGCTTTTTATTATAGCGCCATAACAGCGCTTTTATATTCTGCGGCTTTGAGTAGGGTGCGCATGTCGGCGAGCGACCGTAACGTCATCACGGTTGGATTTCGATGGGCCCCCGCCGTTGCTTGGCACGGTCGCAAGTGGTTGGGGGCACCGTATGGACGGAAGCTGGCAGCGCCGGAGCCGACGGCCGCCCTTGCGCCCGTCCCATTTCTTCAATATTTCGGAAGAAATCATAGGAGTCGGTGCATGGGCCTGACCACCCTGGTGCAGCACGCAATGCTAGCCATCGTGGCGCTGAAATCGAACGCCTACGGCGTCTTGATCCAAGACCACATCGTACGAACCGCCGGCTACGAGCCTACCGTAGGAGGCCTATACGCCGCTCTCGATCGGCTCGGCGAGAAGGGCTTTGTGAAGTCCAAGCACGGCGAAGCGACTGCCCAGCGTGGTGGTCGGCGTAGGCTTTATTTTTCGATCACCGCCCAGGGCAAAAAGGCCCTGAGCGAATCGCTCAGGGCCGTGAATGCACTGCGCCGCGCCGCGGGCTGGAAGAAGGCGCTGGCATGAGAGACGAGGATAAGCCTTCCAACAAGCCTAGCCAGTTCGACAAAGGTCCATGACGGTCGGGATTGTCAGCGGACTGGGCAGGGGGCGCGACCAGTTCGGGCGGCTGTGCTGGGCGAATAAAGCAAACCCGCCCGAGGTGTTTTACCGCGAGCGGGCGAGTTTTCCTTACGTAAATCGGTGGCGCGCCTTAGGCGTCGTACATGCTGTGCTCGTACCAGCGATGAGGCGGCCGAATTCCTTTCCCGAAATTGCTTGAACCAACGAGTAAGCCGCGTACCGGTCTTTTTGATCGCAGTCATTGTGGCTCTCCTGGGAAATATGTCGCCCTCGACTGCAGTCACCTCCGCGGTGAGATGGGGCGCGACGTGATGGGCGTCACAGGTTGTCGGATTGGCTCAGAAGCAGTGCACCCGCCCCGACTGGATTGCCGGGTGCATTCATGCCTTCGCGCCGCCCATCAATAAGTCCGGCAGCTTGGCGATGTTTGCCGCGATGCGCCGGGCCTCATCCTTGCTGAGCAGCTTCGCCGCCGCTCGCCGTCCGGGCTCTTCCTCGTAATAGACATATGACAGGGCCTGTCCGCCTTGATCCCTCACGATGAAGCAGGCCGCCGTTTCTTCGACCGTCCAGGGCGGCGGGAAGCGCCGGCTAGCTACCCGACCCGACATTCGACACGCTCCAAGCTAAGCACCATTTGCAGTGCGACCGAAACGCTCTCGGTATCGGCACCGGCAGCGGCCTTATCAAGTTCAGACCTGACGTGCTGCCAAGTCGATTTCCCCCGCGCCGATCTCGGCAGATGCCCGATCAACGCGCGCACGTCGGCGAGCGTCTTTAGCTTCATGACGCCGGGGATGGTTAGGGTACGCGGCAAAGAGCGCGACCAATTCAGGCGGGACAGGGGACGCACCTCACGCAACAAAACGAACGACATTAATATGGCGCGTCCGCCCGATCCGTGTCAGCCCCGCCGTCTGCGCCGCAACGCACCGAAAAATAATTTGCGATCTGAGATTTGCAAAATGTTGCACAGACCGTTGCACAAACGAAAAAACCGCCTAACTTGGCGGCTTCCGTTTCAGTCTAAGTCTTTGATTTATTTGGCTCCCCGGGCCGGATTCGAACCAGCGACCAACCGGTTAACAGCCCGACCAAATAGCCACAAGTGAGCAAAAGTATAGGTGAGTGAGGATAAGAAATAATCCTATATTAATTGCATATTGTGGCGATTGAGGGTAAGTGAGGCCAAGTGGGGGCAGCAGGGCAAAACCCGGTTTTTGCTGCCCCACTGCTGCCCCGGAGGGTTTTCGGCATGGCCCGCATTACGCTCAACGACAAGAAAATCGCCTCGCTCAAAGTCTCGGGAAGAACCAAGGACGGGAAGCCGCGCACCCGGCAAGATTATTGGGACGCCGTGGTGCCCGGCTTCGGCGTCAGGGTCACCGACAAGGGCCGGCAGACCTACATCTTCGCTGGCCGCTTCCCGGGCTCGCCGGCCTACACGCGCCGGGAGTTGGCGCGGGTTGGCGCCATGGACCTCGGCGACGCCCGTAAAAAGGCCAGGCGCTGGATAGAATTGATAGGGCAGGGCAAGGATCCTGCCGCTGAAGAAGAGTGCCTTGCCCGCGAAAACCAGCGCCAGCAGGACAACACCTTAAGACAGGCGGCAGCGGATTATATCGAGAGCGCAGTAGTCGGCCTCGACCCGGAGCATCCGCGGCAGCGGAACGGGGCCGAGGTCAAGCGCGAGTTCGACCGCGTGCTTGTCCCGCTGTGGGGCGAGAAGCCGATCTCGGCCATCACGCACGACGACATCGAAGAAGTGGTCGGCCGCGTGAAGAGATCCGGCACGGCGAAAATGCTCGCGTCGTTCGGTATCAAACCACCGCCACGACCGCATAAGCGGGGCCGTCCGGCCAAGCATCAGGGCAAGCCGGCGCCGGGGCAGGCGCGAAATTTGCTCGGCATTATCAAGATGTTCTTCGGTTGGGTGCGCCGGCAGAAACGGTACGGCCTGACCGCGAACCCCTGCGCCGATCTCAGCGCCAAGCACCTAATCGGCCCGAAGATGCCAGTTGATCGCTTCCTCGACGACGCCGAGATCGCCGCGTTCTGGCGGGCGACCGGTCGCATGCGCTACCCCTACGGGCCGTTTTACCGGCTGCTGCTGCTGACCGGCCTCAAACTCAACGAATGCGCGGATGCGTCGTGGAGCGAGTTCGATCTGAAGGGTGGAAAGTGGATCATCCCGAAAGAACGGATGAAGGCGCGAAACGAAAAGGCGAGGGCGCACGCCGTCCCGTTGACTTGCGAGATACGGAAGATCATCGACGCGTTGCCGCGCTTCAAGACGGGTGACTTCCTGTTCTCCACGACCTTCGGTGAGAAGCCGGCGTGGGTGAACGACAAGGTCAAAAAAGTCTCAACGCTCGGATGCTCCGTTCGCTGCGGGCGCTGGCGCGTATGCGGGGCGACGATCCGGCCAAGGTCCAACTCCGGCCGTGGACCAACCACGATCTTCGGAGAACTTTGCGGTCCGGCCTGTCGAAACTGAGGGTATCGCGCGACACCGCTGAAGCGGTTTTGGCGCATGTCGCCGGCGGCATTGTCGGTACCTACGACGTGTACGACTATTTCGAGGAGAAGAAGGATGCGCTGACGCGGTGGGGCGCGCATGTCCGGTCGTTGGTCGAGCCGCCGCCAGACAACCAGCTGAACCTCCCGGCGAGGGCATAGCCGTGTCAGACACCGATTACTTAAGCGGACTTCTCGATCTGTGGAACGCAGATAAAAATCCGCTCTGGATATGGTGCACGGTCAAGACTTGCATCGCGAATGGCGATCCGTTCCCGGCAGATGTGATCGCATACTTGAACGCGGTCGCGGATCGCCTTCTCTCGGATAAAACCGCTTGCGGCGACTTTGGGCGCGTGCTGCCCCGGGTCTTCGGCTTCAAGCCGAGTGGCAAGCGCCATCCTCTGCGCGCCGCTCGCAGGATGGTCGAGGATGAAAAGTTCGCCGTTAAATTCATGGTGGGGATTTTCGCTGGGCTTAAACCAGCCAAGGCGCGAAGCGGTGCCGGCAATGTGAATGCGGATGACAAGACGCTGCAACGGAAGCTCAAGGCGTTTTTTCGACTGAAGCGCCTGCCGAGCGAGAACGCAGCATGGCGAAAGATCGTCATTCGGTGGATGGTCGAGAACTGGAACTGCCGAGCGCAATATCCACAGCTTCCTGTACTCACCCGTGATCTGATCGCCGAACTGGCGTAAATCTCGCGAGCTAATGTCGTGCAAGTTGAGCGCGGCGCTGGCACTCACTTGGGGAAGGCAACCCAAGTGAGGCTAAACACCATGCGCATGTTGTCCTACAAGGATTTGAAGCCCGAGAAGGGCATTCCGTATTCCGAGGAATGGCTCCGCGAACTCGTCAAGGCTGGGAAGTTTCCGAAGCCTATTCGGCTTGGTGGGAATCGCATCGCCTTCATCGAAACCGACATTGACCGGTGGCTGAAGGATCGCGCCGCCGAGCCCTATGCGGCCAAGGCGGACCCCAGGGCCGCGTGATGATTGATCGGGCCAGTGTCACTACTACCGCCATCATGCAACTCGTCGCTCAGGCGTTACGTGCCTGGCTGCGCGGCGATCAGGCGGATTTCGCTGCTACACGCACTGCAGTTGAAACGCTTCTGCGCGATCAGTTCCACGAGAATGCGCGCCAGACGCGCGACGATATCCGTCTCAGCGACTAGCGAGGCGGTAAGCATGCCGGCGCTTTCCGGCAATACCCCAAACGGAGCCTAAAGATGAAACGCGATGATGTGTTCCCGTCGAAATTTTTGAAAGCACCTGATCTGAAAGGCCGGCCTGTCGTCGTCACTATCGAGCGAGCGGTGCTTGAACCGCTGAAAAGTCCGGAGGGAAGGGAGACAGCCAAAACTGTTCTTTACTTCCACGGCGCCAAGAAAGCCTTGGTGCTCAATATGACGAATTGGGACGCTGTCGCCGACGCAGTCGGCAATGACGACACTGATCACTGGCCGGGACACAAAATTGAAATCTACCCGACCAGAGACTCAAATGGGAGGCAAGACCGTCGACTGCGTTCGCGTTCGCGCTCCTGCGCAGCGCGCATTGCCGACGCCGGAGCCGCCGCCGATGCCGGAGCCGCCGCCGCACGATGCGGCCGACATGAACGATGTGGCGCTCAATGACCTGATCCCGTTTTGAGATCGCGCCATGATGCTCCCCACCGCTCTGGCGCTCGCGCAGAGAGGCATGGCGGTGTTTCCGTGCCGGCCGCAGGACAAGCGGCCGGCTACGGCGAACGGCCTTAAAGACGCCACCGCAGATTTGGGCACGATCGAACAATGGTGGCGGCAAGAGCCTCGGTTCAACATCGCCATTGCCACCGGCGCGATATCTAAAATTTTCGTAATCGACGTTGATGGGTTAGATGCCGAAGTCGAGCTGCGCCGTCTCGAAGCGGAGTACGGCGGGTTGCCTGGTACGGTCGAGGCCATTACCGCGCGCGGCCGTCACGCTTATTTCCGCATGCCGGAAAGGCCAGTGCGCAATTCGGCGAGCAAGGTCGCACCTGGGATCGATGTGCGTGGCAATGGCGGTTACGTCCTGGCGCCACCCTCGATACACCCAACCGGCTGTCGCTATGAGTGGAGCGTCAATTCCGCAACGGCGATTGCTAAGGCGCCGGATTGGCTGATCGATCAGGTAGCGCCGCCAGCTAATGGCGCGACGCCGCCGCAGCCACCGGAGGCTTGGCGCAATCTCGTTGCGGACGGCGTTGGTGAGGGTGCGCGTGACTGCACAATTACGAAACTGGCTGGCCATTTGCTGCGTCGCCGGATCGATCCGTTTGTCGCGCTCGGCCTCCTCCAGGCGTGGAATGCAACTAGGTGTGCACCGCCGCTTCCCGAGACGGACATCGAGCGCATCGTTAAATCGGTTGCCGGCCGCGAGCTGCGGAGGCGCGCGGGTGCGTGAGAACGTTATAAAACTCGCCGAGTTAAATGAAGTCACCGAATCCGGCGAAGACGGATTGGCGCTGGCCTTTGCCGAGGAGCACGCCGAGAATCTCCGATACGTCGCGGCTTGGGGACAATGGTTCGCCTATGACGGAACGCGCTGGGCCCGAGACGACACGCTGCACACTTTTGATAGGGTGCGTGGCATTTGTCGGGAAATCTCGGCCAAGGTCAGCGCACGAACCGTGGCGGCCGTCGAGAAGTTGGCCAAGGCCGATCGCCGGCTAGCCGCAACGCCGGCGCAGTGGGATAGCGATCCTTTTGCTATGGCCGCAGCAGAGGCCAGCGCAGCCATGACTTTTGATCTGCGCACTGGCGTTGGACGAGCGCCCGATGCGGCCGACTACATCACCAGGGCTGCCGCGTGTGCCGCGGCGCCAGCTGGCACGCCGCACCCGCTATGGTCTGCGTTCCTCGATCGCGTGACAGACAATGACACCGCGCTGCGCGATTTTCTGCAGCGCTACATTGGATATTGCTGCACCGGATCGACGATCGAGCACAAATTTGTTTTCGCCTACGGCACCGGCGCCAATGGCAAAGGCACCTTCATCAACACAATCGCCGGGATACTCGGCGATTACGCGACCGTTGCTGACATGAACACCTTTATTGCCAGCAACACCGAGCGCCACCCTACCGACTTGGCAAAGCTGCATGGCGCGCGCCTGGTCGTTGCACAGGAAACGCCGCGCGGCCGGCGTTGGGATGAAAGCAAGGTCAAGCTGTTAACTGGCGGCGACAAGATCAGCGCCAGATTTATGCGCCAGGATCATTTTGATTTCGTCCCGACCTTCAAACTCTTTATCGTCGGCAACCACAAGCCGCGTCTGACCAGCATCGACGAAGCCATGCGGCGTCGGCTTTTGCTGGTGCCTTTTGTGGTGCAGATTCCGGCTGCCGAGCGTGACCCGCGGCTTGCCGAGAAGCTCAAAGCGGAGTGGCCCGCAATACTGCGCTGGTGTCTCGACGGGTGCCTTGAATGGCAGCGGATCGGCCTTGCAGCCCCGGAAACGGTAGTGGCAGCAACCGATAGCTATTTTGCCGATCAGGACAATCTGCAGCAGTGGCTCGACGAATGCACCTGTGACGGCGGTCTGTTCGCCTTCACGCGCATTGCGGCGCTGTTTGCGTCATGGAAGGCGTGGTGCGAGACCCGCAATCTCAGCCCCGGCAGCGCGGCTTTATTGTCGGATACGCTCGTCGACCGCGGCTACACCAAAAAACGGGAAAGTAATACCGGCCACCGCGGCTTCGCGAAACTTAGCCTCAAGGCGGAGTGACAGCTAGTGACAAGCTTCTCCGTTATGAGCGTATGCAGCCTAACGCCGATAATCTGTAACCGCGTCACTCCCTGTCACGTAGCACCGTCCGCGACCACCTGACGTGAGCTTATGGGTGCAAGAAAAAGTGGGCTTTCTCGGTCAGCTATTTCTCTAGACCACCCGATGCTCAACCGGTTGGTCGTATTTGACTAAATGGCAATTTTGTTGGACTTTATCCCTGGATTCGAAGCCTCATTTTATTATGTGGGCAGCATCAGGGCAGCAAGATGAGCACTTTAGCCGCTGAAATTACCCTCGAGACCGGGCCGCAATGTCCCGGAGTTAGGCTCGGGTTGGCCGGGAAAACCGGCGCTGTTACTGGCCTTGATGGCCGACGCCGTGCGGCGAAGCGTTTGCGGGTCATCGTCGCCGAGATGGAGGGCGAGCTTCCCGGGCCGCTAACTGACGCGATGCGCGCGAGGGTGAAGCGCGCATCCGAGTTGGCGCTGGCTGCCGAGCTGATGCGCGGTCAACTCGTGCAGGGTAAAACTGTTGCAGTTGCTGAACTCGTGAAACTCGAGAACTTGGCCGCCCGCGCATGGCGTGATCTTTGCGGCGGAGCAGCGGCGCGCGCGCCCGCAACCTCCGCGCTGCAGGAATATCTCAACTCGCTGAACGAGGGCGCACAATGAAACCGGTCACCTTCGCAGTCGCATTGCGCGATACTAAGTTATTAGGCGAGAGCTTTCGTGGTGTTTCGTGGAAACCGTGGCATGTGCTGGCGAAGCTCATCAGTGGTGAGCCGCTGGACGCCGACGAGATGGCACTCTTCACCCAATGCACCGGCCGTAAGACGCTACCGGCTAAACTGTCACGCCGCATATATTTGCTTGTCGGTCGTCGTGGGGGCAAAAGCCAATTCTTAGCTGCGCTCGCAGTCTGGGTCGCTGCATTGGCGGCCGAATGGCATAAGCTGATGGCACCTGGCGAACCGGCCGTCGTGGCGCTGATCGGTTGCGACAAAAAGCAGGCTGCAGTGCTGCGGCGCTACGCCGATGGACTGCTACAATCTCCACTATTGGCGGGTGAAGTCGTGCGCCGCACTGAGGAGAGGATTGAGCTACGCAGCGGCGCGGCTTTAGAAATCTGCACAAACGATCACCGGACGATCCGGGGCCGGTCGGCTATTGCCGTGCTCGGCGACGAGGCAAGCTTCTGGAAATCGGATGGCGAGAGTTCGAGCTCCGACGAGGAAGTGATTGCGGCGGCTGCACCGTCGCTAATGACGGCACCGGGCGGCGGCTATCTCGTATTGGGCAGTACGACGTATCGTAAGCGCGGTTTGATGTACGACAAATTCAAACAGTTCTTTGGCAAGGACGACGCCGACGAATTGGTTTGGTTAGCGCCCAGCGCGACAATGAATGCGAGTCTGCCTGCTGCGGACATCGCGCGGGAACTGGCAGCCGATCCAGCGAAGAACCGGGCAGAATTTTTGAGCGAATGGCGAGACGACATATCCGGGTTTGTTCCGCCCGACGCGCTCGAAGCTGCGACTGATAGGGGGGTCATACAGCGACCACCGATTTCCGAATATACAACTAGATTCTTTGCGTTTGTGGATGCGGCGGGTGGCGCTCATGCGGGATCGGACTCGTTCGCGATGGCAATTTGTCGATCTGGGGCGAACGGGGCTGTTTTTCTTGATCGTCTGGTTGAGAAGGTCCCGCCGTTTGATCCGGCTATGACCGTCCGCGAATTTTGCGAGGTGTTGCGCAGCTTCCGGATTACGGTTGTTCAGGGCGACCATTTTAGTGGCGGTTTCGCCGCCTCCGAATTTGTGCGGAACGGGATTTAATATTGGCCAGCCCGCCGTAGTAAATCGGAGTTCTATCTGGCGGTATTGCCTTTGATTTTGAGTGGCAGATTGCGGCTGCTCGATAATGAAAAGCTGAGGAAGCAGTTCAGTCAGCTTGAACGGACGCTACACGCGGGCGGGCGTGAAACGGTCGATGACCCGGGGCGCTCCAGTTCACATGATGACTTGTGTAATGTGGTCAGCGCAGCAGCTGTCTTGGCGAATGAGGCGAGCGCCTATGCACCGCCGACTAATGTGTTTCCGATCATCGTGACTTCGTCAGACCTGCCGCCCGAAGCGCGGTGGAGTGCAGCCCGCGGGTATGAGGGCGAACGCAGTGGCTACAACCGATTTGATCACCCAGGCTGGAATTGACGACGGCGCGCGCGTCTAATGCGCCTGAGCCAGCGGCATTTGCGTGGCGTGCTCGCGATTATAAACTCGAGGTCGTCGTTTCCGTTGGAGGACAAGTAGCCGCCGGAGCCGGTGAGTTCGTCTCGCCGCTTCCCCCCGCCCTGGTCCGTCGAGGAGACGCCCGCATGCGCAACGCCAGATTGACTCCAATGAAAAATAATCAAACGAACCCTTTTCCTGGAATGGTCAATCTTGCAAATCAAATCGCGACATGTGGTCGATGGGATGCCTTAAATAACGCCATCGAGCGTCTAGCGAAAAGCTATGCTGGCCGCGAAGACGTTTGGTACCTTCAGACGCTCTCGGGTTTAACCTTCCTCACACTGACAGAATACAATTTCCTAAAGGAAGCCAACGGAGATAAGCGAGGCGATACTGTTTCGCTCGTCGCTTGGCGTGCAAGGAACTTATTGGAGTTAGCTGTGTGGGCCGTCTATTGCATGGGCGGCATAGAGAAGGTGCGACGTCTTTATGAAGACGCGGGGCGCGACGCGGCTGACATGTACAACGCCTTCCAAAAATGGGGAGAAGCAACGGCACAGGATGCTAACTTCGTTTCTCGCTTCGTCAATGCAAAACAAGAGTTAGCTCAACGGGCAGCGGCAGAAGGGATCGAGGAACTAGATGCCTCTTACATGCGGGTAGCAAGTGTCGCGAAAGAGATCGGCATGGGAGATCACTTTTCGGTCGGCTATAAGCTGCTGTCCAAATGGGCTCATCCAACAGTGATGCAAATGCTTAGTGTTGAAGACGAAGAAAAACTCCGCCTGCAAAGGGAATGCTTCTTTAGCATGGGGTGTCTTCACTTCAGTGGCGCATTCACGGCCGTCGAAAGGCTGTTACTTCCGCTCGCCAAATCGTTTGCTTGACCGTGCAACCGGCGCGCCTCTCCCCAGGAGCCGAATCAGAATGTTCGACGATAGGTACGCCAAGCAGAAATTGGGGCTCTAGCGGCCAAAGCTTTCCGACAGGAGGGAGGCATAATGCGGACGCAGAATCGCAATAAACTGCATCGTACCCATGCGGCATACCTAATTCTCAACGTCGTAATCCCAGCAACCGCTGTATGCGGGCAAGAAGCCGTATCGCAAAAAATTAAGGACGCTGGCCAAGTTCTACTTCTTTGTTTCAACGCGGGCGCGATCAAGTTTGCAGTCCAAACTTGTGAGCCAGCAGCATCGATAATATCGGCTGTTCATGGTCGATGTGACAGTTTGGAGAGGGCCTTCAGACGCTCGGTAGAAGTCGAACATGGAAACGATCAAATGCTTTCGGAAGCTGTCCTAAATAGCCTTAGAAAGGACGAAGAACCGCAACTTTACGCGCCGATCCTAGAAAATCGTGCCAATTCAGGAAACGGTTGTTCAAAGCCCTAATTCTCACCGTAATCGCTAGTCGCGGCCAAAGCCTTGACCCACTTTTCATCGCGAGTTGCCCGCCATACGCCCCTGACCCACTGGTAGCCTTGTCGGCCATTGCCGCGCTCCGGCCCCGCCACATCGCCCTGATCCGGTTTCCCTACTGGACAGGCGCGACGACCATCATCATCCAAAAATCTTGGCTGCTACAGAACGGTATCGGGCCGCCGCCGCCCGGCGTCTTGAATCGTGAGATCGCTTACCCGATGACCGTTTCCAATTTCGGGGACGTGATGTCCCAGCTTCCCGATTATGACGTTGCTCTATCGATGCCCTCACCAAGCGGGACTCTCAGCATCGGTCCGAAGGAAGTGCCCGGCATAAGCCTTATATTACGCTCAAAGGAGAGCGCCTGACCGCACCGGGCGCTGGGAGAACCCGTTCAGCGCGACCGGCGGCTCCACTTCCCAAGCCGACGGGAGCCCACAATATGTCTTCTAATGGCCCTTGGCTGCCGCGCCAACGCTTCGCCTTCGTGTCCGCTTTTGGAGTGAAAGCGGACACCGCCGTTTCGTTGAGCCGTGTCCGCTTTTGACCCAAAGCGGGCATCGGGCCTGATCAAGTCTGAGGCCAGTTGTGTGCCATTTCTCTCCCTGGCCGGTCACAAAGTGCTAGGCATTGCACAGGGCGTGGTCCTCACGGAGCGCACATGCAACGGCGCGAGTTCATCATACTTCTCGGCGGCGCGGCTACGTGGCCGCTCGCTGCGCGTGCGCAGCAGCCGGCGCTGCCACTCGTCGGTTTCATGAACGTCCTTTCGCCAGAGGTTGCTCCCCATTTCGTGCCTGCTTTCCGGCAAGGGCTGAAAGAACAGGGTTTCGTCGAAGGCCAGAACGTCGCGGTCGAATACCGGTGGGCTTACGGAAACTACGATCGATTAGCCGAGTTTGCAGCCGATCTGGTCCGCCAAAACGTCGCGGTGCTCGCCGCTACCGGTGGCCAACCTTCGCCCCAGTTCGCAATGGCAGCCACTCAATCGATTCCAATCGTTTTCACCACGAACGGCGACCCGGTGAAGGAAGGATTGGTAGCGAGCCTCAACCGACCGGGCGGCAATGTCACTGGTTTCACCATATTCGGAGGGGGCGCGGTGGCCAAGCGAGTACAGCTGCTGCGGGAGTGCGTCCCGAAAATTGCCGTCCTCGGCTTTCTCATGAACCCTACAAATCCGAGCGCCAACTTCGAATTGAACGCGGCGCAGGAGGCAGCCCATTCTGTCAGGATAGACGTGCATGTTATCAGCGCGAGCAACGAAACGGAACTCGAAGCGGTATTCGCGGGAATGGCGCAAAGACCATTTGACGCGCTTCTTGTCGCCTCCGATTCGTTCTTCTACACACAGCGTGACCTACTCGTTTCGCTCATAGCAGAACAGCGGCTCCCGGCGATTTACTATTTAAGCGAGTTCGCCGAGGCCGGCGGCCTTATGACTTACGGCAATAAACTGGTGGAGCTTTATAGCCTAGTAGGTCTTTATGTCGGTCGCATCCTCAAGGGCGAGAAGCCCGCCCAATTGCCCGTCCAGCAGTCCGCGAACTTCGAACTGGTGATCAATCTCAAGACTGCAAAGATGCTCGGCCTAACCATTCCGCCGGGTATCCTCTCCATTGCCGACGATGTAATTGAATAAGGATGTTGTTTGCTGGGGTGCATGAGTCCGCTCTTGGCCCATAGCGGACATCCCTAGTTGCACCTGACATGGCCAAGCACCTCAACTCCGCCAGCCTCGACAGAACGTCACTGATCGTAGTTTTGGACAGGGCGTGGACTCATAAACTCCCAGCCAATGTCCGCTTTTGGGAGTAAAGCCTACATGCCTTTTTGCACTGCAAATGTCTGCTTTTGACCCGACTCTGGACCTCCCGTTCGTGGGGCAGGTACACAGCAAGCGAATATTGATAGGCTTTCGGCTTCAACGGTTAGGAGCGAGCAGTGATGAGAATTTCACCGAAAGCGATTGTCACCATCGTTGCGGCAGGGCTAGCCATATTGGGCGGCAGCGCCATTTCCGCGGACAAGTACGCCGTGCAGGTTCCGGGAGGGCTCGGGTTCTCCGAGTTCAAAGGCTACGAGGACTGGTCGGTCATCTCGATCAGCGACAACGGCGGCAAGTTCGCCGCGATTTTGGGAAATCCGGTCATGATGGGCGCCCTTCGGGCAGGTGTGCCCGGCAACGGCAAGCCTTTCCCAAACGGCGCCAAGATGGCGAAAATCCATTGGATCCCGAAAACACAAGAGGCGTACCCCGGTCCGCCGAAGGTGCCGGGTACTCAGTTCAACGCCGATTTCATGGTGAAGGACAGCAAGAGGTTCGCGGACAGCGGCGGATGGGGATGGGGTTCATTCGACTACGACGCGGCGTCCGATACGTTCAGCCCCGCCACTACGGCGGACAATCCGCCGCAGGGACACGACGCGAAGTGCGGGTTCGCGTGCCACTCGTTGGTGAAGAACCGCGATTACGTTTTCACGGAGTACGGGCACAGGTGAAGCTGCGGAAGCCCCGCTGCGCGGCCATGGTATGCTAAGCTAAACAAATGCGGGATTTTGGAGAATATTTGCGAGCCTATCGAGCCTATGTCTTGGCCAACCTTGGTTGGCGTAAGGCTCTAATGGGTGCGCTTGTGTGGCTTGGCGGAATGGTTGCCCCGCTTTGGGCAAAGACATTAGTGCCGCTGCCGTATTGGGTGGCGACCACGTGGATGATTGGTTGGGCGTTCCTGGGCTATATTTTTGCACCCTACGGAATGTGGAAACACCACCGAACTCAGCTTCCAAACTCAGGTCAGCCAGACCGTAAATAGCCGCTCCGCGCCAACGCGCCGATGTCCGCTATTGGCCCAAAGCGGACATTCCGAGCTGCGCAGTCAATGTCCGCTATTGGGGGCACAGCGGACGCCGAGTGTTGGGCGGGTCGCGGCAGCTAATGACCCATATGCGACATCGGCTTGTTGATTTTGCTGTGATGCACAATGCGGTCTCCCTGTGTGATAGTGTGTTATCCTAGTCTGTCAGGGTGGACCGTGAGGCGACGCGACTTTGTTACGCTACTTGGCACCGCGGCGGCATGGCCGCTCGCGGCGCGTGCCGAGCAGGCAACCTTGCCGATGATTGGGTTTATGAGCGGTCGCGCGCCCGCGGATTCCGCGCACCTCGTCGTTGCATTCCAACAAGGCTTGGCGGAAGTGGGTTTTACTGACGGTCAGAATATCAAGATTGAGTATCGTTGGGCGGAAGGCGATTACGACCGGCTGCCGGCTCTGGCCGCCGATTTGGTGAGCCGCAACGTGGCCGTCTTGGTTGGTATCGGTGGTGATGTTTCGGCCCTCGCCGCCAAGCGAGCAACCACAACGATCCCGGTTGTCTTTGGGATGGGTGCCGACCCCGTCAAGGCCGGCCTCGTCGCCAGCTTTAATCGACCGGGCGGCAACGTCACAGGTTTTACCCTTTGGACCAGCGAGATGGAGTCGAAGCAACTCGGTTTGCTGCGCGAACTCGTGCCTGCCGTCCCACTTATCGGAATACTTGTGAACCCCCAATTCCCGCCGACGATGCAAGAAGTGGACGATCTTAAACTTGCGGCTAAAGGGGTCAATCAGCGGCTCTTGGTGGCACGGGCGGACAACGATGCGGAATTGGATGCAGCCTTGACATCACTCGTGCAACAGCACGCCGGCGCGGTTCTTGTCACCGCAGCACCCTTCTTCGATACACGGCGAGATCGAATTGTCCAGTTTGCGGCTCAAAATCGACTGCCCTCTATTTATCATTTTCGTGAATACGCGACTGCCGGGGGGCTGATCAGCTACGGTCCCAATGTTGTCGAAAGCTATCGGAACGCCGGGGTCTACGTAGGGCGTATCCTTAAAGGCGAAAAGCCCGCTGACCTGCCAATATTGCAGCCGACCAAGTTCGATTTTGTGATCAATCTCAAGACAGCAAACGCGTTGGGGTTGACAGTGCCGCCGATGCTCCTTGCCGAAGCCGGCGAGGTGATCGAATAGGTCTGCTTGTGACGACACCTGTTGTTGCAACTGCTCACCGCAGGTTTTGGCCCAAAGCAGACATTCGCTGCGTTGCAATGAATATCTGCTTTCGGGGGTAAAGCGGACATCAAGACTGGGGCCGGTCGCGGCAGCTAATGACCCAAAGCGGACATTGAGCGTGCCTTACTGAGCGGTTGCACAATGCCGGTCCGAGCCCCTTCCTGACCCTGGGTCTGAGCCGATTCGATGCCTTGTCCTGAGCCCTGGGGAAGGCAATGAGGCGGCGCTCCAGAGCAGGCGGCGAACCAGTTAAACGACACCGCAAGACGCTAACGCTAAAGCGCCGCAATGCGCCAAAGGCGGTGCGTCGTCGCAGTCCCTCCGCCGCCAACGAGTCGTCACGCGCTTGTGCCGGACCGCCTCAAGGCGGTCCGGCGCGGTCGCGAGACCTATGTCGGTCCTTGGCTTCCGGAGCTAATCGTCGAATTGGGGGAGGATGACCGCGCTCACAGGCCAACATCGTGTCGACCCAAGCCCCAACTGAAAAAATCGGGACTGCATGTCACAAATTGCCGGCGCCACTCGTCATGTCTCCAGAAACCCCCGAAAGGAGATGACGATGACACAGAGACTGAATCCGTTCACCGCCAGCCCCGCAGCAATGCAGCCCTGGATAGAACTCGGAAAAACGATTCAGACCAATGGTCTGAAGCCTTTGTTGAGAGAACTTGTGATGACGCGGGCTTCACAGATCAACGGGTGCGCCTTCTGCATCCACCATCACATAACAGATGCCCGCAAGTACGGCGAGACCGAGGACCGGCTGCATCTTCTTAGCGCGTGGCGGGAGTCCGCGCTTTATTCCGACAGCGAGCGGGCCGCGCTCGGCTGGACCGAGGCTCTAACGCTGGTGTCCGAAACCCATGCGCCGGACGATGTTTACGAGGCGCTGCGCCGGCACTTCAGTGAGGATGAGCAGGTGAAGCTCACCTTGCTGATCGCGCAAGTTAACGCCTGGAACCGGATCAAGATCGGCTTTCGTGCCGACCACCCGGCCGAAGATAAGAAGAAGGCGGCCTGATGAAACCCGCGTCGAGCCAGGACGCCGGCGCCGTCTTCGATCCGCTGCGCCCGAAGTCTTGTCCGCATCGCCTATCGGATGCTGGGCTCGGTCGCGGACGCGGAGGATGTGGTCCAAGACGCCTTCATGCGCTGGCTCGATGTCGACCGAGACGCCGTGCGGGAGCCGGCAGCATTTCTGCGCCGAGTCGTCACGCGCTTGTGCCTGGACAGACTTAAGTCGGTCCAGCGCAGGCGCGAGACCTACGTCGGCACCTGGCTGCCGGAGCCAGTTGTGGAATCGGGCGAGGATGAGCTGGACGACGTTACTTTGCCGCTGCTGATGGCACTGGAGCGTCTGTCGCCCTTGGAGCGCGCCGCCTTCCTGCTTCATGACGTGTTCGGCCTCGACTTTGAGGAGGTCGCGGCCACGATTGGCCGCGAGCCGGCTGCCTGCCGCCAGCTCGCGAGCCGCGCCCGTGTTAATGTCCGCGCCGACCGTCCACGCTATCCCGTCCCGAGGGAACAGGGCTTCGAGATCGCGGAAGCCTTCTTCGCCGCGTCCCGAGACGGCGAGATGGAGCACCTGCGCGCGCTGCTCGCGGCGGACGTCACCGTCTACGCCGATGGCGGCGGAAAGGCGTCGGCTCACGCGGCGCCGGTCGCCGGACTTGACAACGTCATGCGGCTGTTCGCGACGTTCGCGCCTGACTTTGCCGTGAGCAGGTCTCGCCTCGTGCGCTATGGCTTTATCAACGGCCTGCCGGGGTTCGTCACCATCGAGCGGGGAGACATTCTCCAGACCACCGCCCTGGAGATTGAGGATGGCCGCGTCGTCGCCGTCTATGTCGTGCGTAATCCCGACAAACTCAGGCACATGGCTGACACCGTGCATTGACGACTTGGGCCTTACCGTACCTGACAAGCTGCTAGTGTCGGCCGACGAGGTGATTGAGTGACGGATTTTTTGCTGCGGTGCGTGAGTTCGCTTCCTGGCCCATAGCGGACATCCCTCGCTGCGGCGCACATGTCCGCTTTTGGGGGTAAAGCGGACGCCGCAAATCTCAGCAGCCGCGGCAGTTAATAACCCCGACGAAACCTCGCGTGACTGGCAGGGCTGGAGGTCAAGATTACGCGCCGAGTTTCGTTGGCGAGCAATCAACCCCACGAAGAATGCTCTAGTGTCGTGTTTCAGCGTCAAGGCGAACGTCGTAAAGTTGCCCACTGTTGCCCGGTGCCGCTGCGTCCATCATCGAGGATTTGCGATGCCCGCCTTTCCGGTTTCGTCCCTCGATCCTTTCGCCGACGATTTCCTCGCCGAACCCTATCCGTTTTATGCGGAATTGCGCGAAGCCGGGCCGGTGGTGTGGCTCGAGCGTTATGGGCTGTGGGCATGCGCGCGCCATGCCGAAGTGCAGGCGGCGCTGAGCGACTGGCAGACATTCAGCTCCGCGGCCGGGGTCGGCATCGACGATTTCCGCCGCACCAAGCCATGGCGGCCGCCGAGCCTAATCCTCGAGGCCGATCCGCCACTGCATACGCGCAGCCGTACGGTGATGAACCGGGCGCTGTCTGCAAAACCGATGGCGGGCCTGCGCGCAGGCTTCAAGGAAGCGGCCGAGAAACTTGCGGATGAGCTCGTCGGTCGCCGGCGGGTCGACGCGATCGCGGACATCGCCGAGGCCTATCCGCTGAGCGTGTTTCCCAAGGCGGTCGGCCTCGGCCGGGAGGGCGTGGAAAACCTGCTGCCCTACGGCGCTATGGTGTTCAATGCCTTTGGTCCGCGCAACGCGCATTTCGAGGCGGTCATGGCCGAGGCGGCAAAGGTTGTGCCTTGGATCAACGCCCAGTGCGCCCGCGAGGCGCTGTCGCCCGCCGGACTCGGCGCGATCATCTGGGCTGCGGTCGACACCGACGAGATCACGGCGGAGGAGGCGCCGCTGTTGGTGCGTTCGCTGCTCTCGGCCGGACTCGACACCACCATTGTCGGCATCGGCAACGCGCTCTACGCCTTCGCTACCAATCCGGCGCAGTGGCAGGCGCTGCGCGAGAAGCCGGCGCTGGCACGGCCGGCCTTCGACGAGACGCTGCGCTGGGAGTCGCCGATCCAGACGTTCTTCCGCACTACCACCCGCACTGTCGATATCGGTGGGGTCGAAATCCCGCAGGACGCGAAGGTATTGCTGCTCCTAGGCTCCGCTAACCGCGATCCGCGCCGCTGGGACGAACCCGAGCGATTCGACGTCAACCGCCGGGCCGCCGGTCACGTTGCCTTCGGCGCCGGCATTCATTTGTGCGTCGGCCAGATGCTGGCGCGCCTCGAGGCGGAGATGGTCGTGACGGCGCTCGCCACGCGGTTTGAGCGCATCGACATCGTCGGCGAACCACAGCGCAAGCTCAGCAACAGCCTGCGGCAGTTTGCCAGCCTGCCAGTGGAGTTGATCACGGCTCAGTGATCAGTGATCCCCAATTAGACGAATTTCTTGTCCCTTGCCTAAGAAGGGAGGCTGAACGGTTTTGCAGGTCCGATCCGGGAACATCGCTTATGGCCCCCAGCGGACATTGCATCAGTCGCAATGAATGTCCGCCTTCGGGGTAATAGCGGACATCACGAACTGACGCTGTCATGTCGGCTTTTGACCCACAGCGGACATTCGCGGCCGTTACTTTCGGCCCCATCCAAAAGGCCGTCGAGAAGCGCCGGCTCGGAACTTAACCGCGACCACCTGCCACGCCACATGGACGCATTGTAACGAAACACCCGACCCGGTTTCGCGTTGCTTGAGTAAGGCGATTTATCCTGCCCAATGGGAGGAACTCCCGAGTTGACGGCCTCTTCAAAACTGTCGACGGGTTCCGATCTGCGTCAGCCGCGGCGAACTTCGACGCCGCCGCCGGCGCAAAAGTTTCAGGTGCCTGAAACTATGACCTTGCATCGCGCCCTGTGGGCCGGCCGGATAATGAGCGCGATTGTCGTTATCGCTCTGGTGGCAGACGGCACCATTCAGCTTTTCGCGCCGGCACAGATCGCGAGCATGTTGCAGGAAACCGGGTTCGCGATGGACCTGACCCGTGTCGTGGGTCCGATCATACTCGCCTGCGCCATCCTTTACGCCATCCCGGCCACCGCCGTCCTCGGTGCGATCCTAGTGACGGGCTTTTTGGGAGGTGCCATCTGCGCCCATGTCCGCATTGGTGAGTTGGGATCGCCGCCGGAAATCATTTCCCTGCTTCTGGGCGCGATGACATGGGGCGGCCTCTACGCGCGCGATCCCCGTATCCGGGCCATTCTGCCGCTCGTCCGTTGAACCATCAGGGGCAGTGCTCTGTCCCTCAAGTTCAGGAGAAAACGCTTGTTTTTAGTAATGGGAATCACGGGAAAAGTAGGCGGCGCAACGGCAGAACATCTGTTGGCGCACGGCAAGGAAGTACGCGCGCTAGTCCGCAATCGCGAGAAGGCGTCAAGCTGGGCGAACCAGGGCGTGGAACTGGTTGACGGTGATTGGAATGATTTCGGCAGCCATCGAGCGGGCGCTCAAAGGCGTCGAAGGCGCGTTTGTCATGTTGCCGGCTGTCTGGGCCCCCTCGCCCGATTACAAAGAAGCCAAGGGCGTGATCGCGAACTATGTCGAGGCGCTCACCAAGGCAACGCCGCCGCGGGTGGTAGCGCTTTCGTCGATGGGTGCGAACAGGACCGGCGGTCTTGGGATGATCACGGCCTTGTCGCTTCTGGAGCAAGGTTTTCGCGACCTGATATCGCCAATCGCATTTGTGCGCGCAGGTGCATTCTTCGAAAACTTCCTCTACGGCTTGCAGGTCGCCCAGGGCGGAACGCTACCGGTCTACTACAATCCGACAAACCGGAAATCGCCCATGGTCGCGACGAACGACATCGGCGCGGAGGTCGCAACCCTTTTGACCGGGCCAGCGTGGTCAGGGCAGCGCGTCGTCGAGCTTGGTTCGATGGTCACCGCGGATGAAGTCGCGGAGCAATTGGGTGAAGTGCTGAATCTCGATGTGAAAGCCTTTGCAGTCCCGCGTGCAGGGTGGGCGGAAGCGTTCGAGCAATTCGGCATCCCGAAGGGCCACACCGGACCTGCCGAAGAAATGTTTGAGGCCGTGAACGCAGGATGGATGGACCTCGGAGTCGAGGGTACGGAGCATGTAGCGGGTGCGACGTCCGCACGCGACGTCTTTGCGGCGGCCCAGAAGGCCGTGACGGCGTGAACCGCAACGTTCACCCGCTTGCATGAGTTCGCTTCTGGCCCTTAGCGGACATCCCGCACCGGCGATCCGGTGTCCGCTATTGGGGGTAAAGCGGACGCCAAGAGTTTTGCTGGCCGCGTCCGCTTATGACCCAAAGCGGCCATCGCGACAATCAACCCCGTTCAAAATTCCTCAGGACGCGACATAAATTAATATACAATGCCGCCTCACCTGTTGATCGGGGCGACGATGAAACAGGGTAAGGCCGGAAAGACGCGCCTTCGCAAGGCTATAGCACCGAAGCGCCGCCGAGCGCAGAGGGCTAAGCGCTCACGCGCGGGCAACGCCTCCGCTGCCGATCTCAGAAGACAACTCGATGGTCGAACCCGTGAACTGCGCGAAGCATTAGAGCAGCAGGCGACGACTTCGGAAATCCTCAAAGTCATCAGCCGCTCAACGTTCGACTTACAGCCTATGTTGGATAGTCTTGTTGAGAAGGCGGTGCGGGTATGCGGTGCCGAGAGAGGTCTCATCTATAGACAGGACGGTGACGTTTACCGCGTTGCCGCCAGCTACGGTCACTCGGACGAATTTCTCGAAAAGTCGTCAGACGAAACCCAATTCCCCAGGATCGCACCTCTGCGACAGGACGGGCCGTTGTGGAGCGCCGCGTCGTACACATTCACGATATTTTCGCTGACCCTGAGTATCACTGGGCAACGGACCACCGTGGTCATGAAGGGGATGCATCGGACGATACTAGCGATGCCGATGTTGAGAGAAGACAAAATTATTGGTGTGATTGCGATTTCCATGGGTTCACGTCCAACCCTTCTCTGAGAAGCAGATCGAGCTAGTGAACAACTTCGCTGCACAAGCGGTGATCGCTATCGAGAACACGCGGCTACTGAGCGAGTTGCGCAAGCGCACGACCGATCTCACTGAATTGCTGGAGCAGCAGACCGCCACAGCAGAGGTATTGCGGGTATTATTAGCTCATCGCCCGGCGAGTTGGAGCCGGTGTTCCAGACCATATTGGAGAGCGCGACGCACATCTGCGAAGCCACCTTCGGCACCCTGTACCTCCGAGATGCAGATGCTTTCCGCGCGGTTGCAATACACAATGGACCACCCGCGTACGCCGAGGCGCGCAAGCGCAATCTGGTGCGACCACCGCCAGACTCCGTTCTTGGGCTGCTCGGCAAGAACCCGTGAGGTGGCTCACATCGCCGATATCAAGGCGGTAAAATCCTACATCGAAGGTGATCCATATCTCGTTAGCGCCGTCGAGCTTGGTGGCTATCGGACGATTGCCGCAATTCCGATGCTCAAGGACGATGCGCTGATCGGCGCAATCACATTATGCCGCCAAGAGGTGCGCCTCTTCAGCGAAAAGCAGATCGAGGTGGTGCAGAACTTCGCCGCCCAGGCCGTCATTGCGATCGAGAACACGCGGCTGCTCAACGAACTACGGCAATCCTTACAGCAGCAGACCGCTACCGCCGACGTGCTCAAAGTCGTCAGCCGCTCGACCTTTGATCTACCGGCGGTTCTCAACACGCTGGTGGAGTCGGCGGCTCGGCTTTGCGAGGCCGAATGCGCGTTCATTTTCCGTCTTGAGGACAGCGCTTATCATCTGGCCGCCAACCACGGCTATTCCGAAAAGTTTCGCCAATTCATCTTGCACAGCCCTATCAAGCCGGGGCGCGGGACCCTTGTCGGGCGGACCGCGCTAGAAGGCCGTACGGTTCACATGCCTGACTGTTTGGCCGATCCGGAATATGCGTGGATCGAGTCACAAAAGATTGGCGACTTTCGCACCATGCTGGGCGTGCCGCTGTTGCGTGAAGGAAATCCGATCGGCGTAATCGCGTTGACACGTTCGGTCGTGAGGCCGTTCACCAACAAGCAAATCGAACTGATCGAGACTTTCGCGGATCAGGCAGTCATCGCCATCGAGAACGTGCGGTTGTTCGAGGCGGAGCAGCAGCGCACAGCCGAATTGACCAAGTCGCTAGAGCAACAGACTGCGACCTCTGAAGTGTTGAAGGTCATTTCAAGTTCACCGGGCGAGCTTGAGCCGGTGTTCCGCGCCATGCTGGAAAATGCGACACGCATCTGTGGGGCGAAATTCGGCAACCTCTGGCTCCGTGAAAGTCACAACTTCCGAATCGCTGCGACGCACGGCGCGCCGCTGGCATATCGCGATTATTTGAACAGCGAACCATTGGTCGTTGCTCCCGACGCGCACAGCGCGATGGGACAGGTCGCCACCAAAAAGCGGGTGGTTCATGTCGAAGACATAATCCAACTCCCGACCCGCGGCAGCACGGGCCGGATGCGTAGCGCCACAATCGAGCTTGCGAAGGCCCGTACCTTGGTCGCGGTGCCGATGCTCAAGGAAAACGAGCTAGTCGGTATCATCGCAATCTATCGCCAGGAGGTCCCCGTTCACCGATAAGCAGATCGCGCTGGTGCAGAATTTCGCTGCCCAAGCCGTCATCGCCATCGAGAATACGCGGCTGCTCAGCGAATTGCGCGAATCGCTTCAGCAGCAGACCGCAACCTCTGATGTGCTCAAAGTCATTAGTCGTTCGACGTTTGATCTGCAAACCGTGCTCGATACTCTTGTCGGATCGGCCTCCCGGCTCTGTGAGGCGGAGATGGCGGGTATCGCTAGGCAAAGCGGCGACGCTTGGCGGCAGGTTGCGAGCTATGGCTTTTCACCGGAATACAACGAAGCCATGGCTCGAAATCCCATTCCAATCGACCGGGGCTCGATCTCCGGCCGCGTGCTGGCCGAAGGGCGAACCGTGCAAATTGCCGATATCCAGAAGGACCCGGAATATGGCCTCAAGGAATGGCAAAGCCTGTCAGGGGTGCACACGATGCTGGGGGTCCCTCTTCTGCGTGAGGGTAATCCGATGGGCGTCATGGTTCTCACGCGCCGCACCGTGCGGCCATTCACAGACAAACAGATCGAGCTTGCAACCACATTCGCCGACCAAGCCGTGATCGCGATTGAGAATGTGCGGCTGTTCGAAGCAGAACAGCAGCGCACGCGTGAACTTTCCGAATCGCTAGAGCAGCAGACGGCGACCTCGGAAGTGCTGAGTGTCATTTCGAGGTCACCCGGCGAGTTGGAGCCGGTGTTCGACGCCATGCTCGATAACGCCATCAGACTATGTGACGCCAAGACCGGCAATCTGTTCCTTTACGATGGCAGGGAGTTTCGCACCGCCGCGCTGCACGGCGCGTCGTCGGCTTACGCCGATGCGCGACGCCGGACCATGGAGGTTCGCCACACTCATCCCGATGTCCCGCTCACACGCCTCACGCGAACCAAGGAACTCATTCATATTGGCGACATCAGGATGGAACGGAGCTATATCGAAGGCGATCCAACATTTTCGGAGCTTGTCGATGTGGCCGGTGCCCGGACCCTATTGCTCGTGCCGATGCTTAAGGACAATGAACTCGTCGGAGCGTTCGCCATCTATCGTGTGGAAGTTCGTCCTTTCACCGACAAGCAGATCGCTTTAGTTCAAAACTTCGCCGCCCAAGCTGTCATCGCCATCGAGAACACACGGCTGCTCAATGAACTGCGCCAGCGGACGACCGACCTTACCCAGTCGCTAGAGAACCTACGCACCGCGCAAGACCGCCTGGTCCAAACCGAGAAACTCGCCTCGCTCGGTCAGTTGACCGCTGGCATCGCCCACGAAATCAAGAATCCCCTCAACTTCGTCAATAACTTCTCAGGGGTATCGGTCGAATTGATCGAGGAACTGGAGGAGAGTCTGGCCGCCGTGAGCGCCGACGCCAAGACACGCGCCGACATCAGCGAACTGACCGACACCTTGCGCGGCAATCTCCAGAAGGTCGTGCAGCACGGCAAGCGCGCCGACGCCATCGTCAAGAACATGTTGCTGCACTCGCGGCAGGGTTCTGGAGAACACCGAGCGGTCGATATCAACGTTCTCGTCGAGGAGAGCCTCAATCTTGCCTATCACGGGGCACGCGCCGAGAAGCAGGGCTTCGAAATCACCCTGGAGAGGTCCTTTGATCCAGCCACCGGCGAGGCCGATGTCTTCCCGCAGGAGATTACGCGGGCGCTGCTCAACCTGATCTCAAACGGGTTCTACGCAGCTACCAAGCGCAAATCCGATACGGGTGGCGCGGGTTACGAGCCCATGCTCGCTGCCGCGACTAAGAACCTCGGCGACAGTGTTGAAATCACGATCCGCGACAACGGCACCGGCATTCCTCCCGAGGTGAAAGAGAAGTTGTTCAACCCGTTCTTCACAACAAAACCTGCCGGTGAAGGGACCGGGCTTGGCCTTTCCATCAGCCATGACATCATCGTCAAGCAACATGGCGGGTCCATAGAGGTCGATACCGAGCCCGGCGAGTTCACCGAATTTCGGATCGTTCTGCCGCGCACGGGCGCGGCACCTGTTAAATCGGGTGAAAGCACCAGCCACTAACCGGCTGGCTTCAATCCCGTTGCATCGCGCAGAATATCTGCGTCCTTCCCCACGACATGTACGGTGATATTGTTGGTCCTTAACCGCCGCGCTGCTCGGTGACTTTCGCGGCAGTTTTTGGGGACAGCAGACGCGACAATCAGACCACGCTGCGGCAGCTTTTGACCCAAAGCGGCGCGGGTACGTCGGGTCTAACCAAGCCTTGGTGTCAGGCAGCCTTCAAGGCTTTGTCGATACATGCGATCAACTCGTCGTCTATGAATGGCTTGCTGAGGAAGCCCACCGCTCCGGCCTTCATGGCGCGTGCCCGCACGTTATCATCAGGGTAGCCAGTCATGACAATAGTGGGAATGCAGTGACCTCGGGCGACTAGCTGGTCTTGCAAATCAAAGCCGCTCAATCCCGGCATCTGCACATCGGTGATGAGGCACGATGTGTCGCGGACTTGTTCGGATTCGAGAAATTCGTGGGCCGAGGCAAACGTGGAAGCGTAGTAGCCCGCAGATCGCATAAGCGATTTCGTCGCTTCGCGCACGGCTTCGTCGTCATCGACAATCGCAATCAATGCCCGAGACATAGCCCACTCCTGGGTCTACCGCTCGGGAGCGCGCGGGAGCGTCTCCCAGCCACTGACGCCATTTTATATGTCAGTGACGAAGCGACGGTACGCTGTACTATGTCGGATAGGAACGATACGACCGTATAGGTTGTCGGTAACGGGCGTACCCGCTCTTGGAGGCCAGTGCAGGGCTTTTCGTCGGTATCGACGGCACTCAACTAAAAGCCGCATAATACGGGATGGACCGCACCCAACTAACAGCAGTTGAGAGAAAAGGGCATTGGGCCGTTTGCATAACTTGGCCAAATGGCAGAAACGCCTATTTCGGCAAGTATACTTCCGAGTGCGAAGCCAGCGTCTGGATCAAAGAACACGGATGGATGACAGCTAACGGAATTGAAGAGAAGGATTTGGCTCCTCGCGGAAGGCCATCTAAGGACGACAACGCGAAAGCGTAGCTTGCGCCGCCGAATGGCTTGACAGAACAGACGGATTGAAAATCAACCGCAGTCTCGGATGATTGGCACTGTCTGAGGCTACTCAACCTTGTACTAATCCCGCCGGGGTTCATTATCCCTCGGCGGGTTTTTTACGCTCATCGCTCGATACGCGCTTACCGGGACACAGATTTCAGATCAGTGATTGGTACGCGCGGTGTTGTAGACACGGCGGAGCAAATCAGCGAGTTGCGCGCCCGCGCATGCTTACGGACAAATTACGGCGATCTCTCTAACCGACGATTAGACCAGCTTGGCGCGAAGGCGTCCGTACTCGACCTCGGTTATCGATCCCGACTTTTTTAGCTGATCGAGCTTGGTAATTTCGTCTGCAGCACTGAAGCCGATAACGCGTCGCAGTTCGTCGCGCGCCTGCTCAGCTTGCTGCGCGCTGCGCTCGGCCATACCTTTCCCTTGGGTGATTAGGTAGACAAAGATGCCAAGGTAGGAGGTCACAACCAACGCCAGCACCCACAGCGCTTTACCCCAACCTGAGATGTCATGACGCCTGAACAGGTCGCCGTAGATTACAATGAGCAGCCAGAACCAGATGACGAATGCGAACACCGCAATCACATCCATCAGGAAATTTCGATAGGTGAAGCCTTCTTGAATAAAGAACATTGCGATCCTCCTTGTGCCGTGGAATTTGTTAATCCCCAATGACCGCCCTGATAATTCACTAGCAGCGTAATAGAACGCGATCGGAGCCGGCTTCTATTCGTCGTTGGGTAAATCACCATATACCGAGGTATAGATGATCATGCGAATTTGTGTCGGCATCCGCTGCCTCGCACGTTGTCAGCACTCACACCTTGGCGCCCGAGAGCGAAAGGCGCATATTTGTTGTTATGACCGATGAATGGGATGGCGATGTTTATGTGGTAGCCGCCACAAACGGGAAGAAGATCGAATATTGGGCGGCCGCCGTGCCTCAGCACCGTGCGTTATCTGAGGTACGAAGACTGTTGCAGTCAGGATGGCAGGCTTCTCTGAGCAGGCGTCAACTCACGCGCCAGATGATATCCGATTTAAATATGCGGGACGGCAGCATTCGCCAGTTGAAATTTGAGCGGTGATCCGTCGGGGAGGAAACAATGGGCATATTTTACGATGAAGGCGACGACACGCCGGCGATGATCGGCAACATCATCGGCAGCATTTTCGGGATCTGCATTTATATCAGCGTGGCGTGGCTGATGGTCTATGCGTTCTTGCGATGAGCCGGATATTTGGACCGGCACTCGACGTTTTCCAACATCAGCACCATCTGCAGCGCCACGGCGACGTCTGCCGCGTCGGCGCCGGCAGCAGCCCTTGTCGAGCTCGGGCGTGACGTGCTGCCAAATAAGACTAGAACTCTTTGCCAAGCAACCGATCGACCGAATAACGGCCACCGCCACGGAAAAAAATGGCGAGATACAACATGAACCACAGCAAGGCGTATTCATAACCCTTGTTGGTCCAGAAGTAACCGAATTGCCATTGGAAAAAGATGACGATGACCGCCATGTAGACGCAGAGGATCAATGCCGACGCGCGGGTGAAGAGCCCGATCGCGAGACAGGCCGCAACCACTGACTCGGCAAAGATAGCCAAATAGGACCACAACATCGGATAGGGCAGGCCCATCTGCTTGTCGATGTAAGGAGCGAGATTGGTGCCAAGCATGATCTTTTGGATGCCGTGAGGCACCAATACCGCGCCGGCGGCAAAGCGCATGAAGGAATAGCTTGCAGGTGAAAGGTCTCGTAGAGTCCTGCGAGCCCCGGAAAGATCAGCCGCTTCTTGTCAACGGTGCCGGTGGTCATGTTCCCCCTAATTTAAATTTGCGACTTTCGCAGTCTCATTACTTAATCATGTCCATGCGCGTCAGCATCACGTTGCCCCCGATGGGCTGCGCGCTGACGAAATTATTGGCGAACTCTCTGGTGGTTTCTTACCCAGGAAACCAGCACTCATTCGCACCGTCAATCGCGATTGTCTCCCCATGTCGGCTTTGGGTCACTAGCATGTACGGCATCGTATCCGCGTCGCTTTCACCCCGAAAGCTGCCGCGGCCGTTGCTGACCGGCGCGGCAGCCAGAAGCCGATTCACGGTGTGGCAATGTGCCAGACGCTGTTAAAGCCATCGCCTGTAACATCGCCCGGCTTGGTGTCTTTCGACCAAGTGTAGAGGGGCTTACCCTTATAAGCCCATTGCATCAAGCCATCGTCGCGCTTCACGGTGGACCAGTCGCCTGACGTCTTGTCGCTTGCCATTGCCATCAGTGGCGGCCAGTTCGTTGCGCAGGGACCATTGCAATTCGATTTTCCAGTCGCATCCTTGTCGAACGCATAGAGCGTCATGCCTTTAGCATCGACCAGCGCCTTTCCTTTAGAGGTGTCAGCAGTTTTGGCTGGGGCCGTTTGCGCAAAGGCTGGCGCAGCAAACAGAACCAAAGCAACTAAACTCAAGCAGGTCTTTTTCACAGGCGTTCTCCCGTTACGACGTGGATAATTGATAAGGTGAAAACACCCGCTGGCTTGCTTTATTCCCCGGACCTCGGTCATCGGCACAACGGCACTTTTCTTATTACATCGACGACTACGTTAGTTACAAACGCGAGCATCGCGATTAGCAAGGGTAAGGCGCTCAGGTCCCGTTAGAGCGATGCGGGATGATAAGAACGACCTTCACCGCGCCAAGGAGCTTGTCTTAGAAGCTCGTCGCATTGTGCAGCAACAAAAAGGCCTGATTGTCCGCCTGAAGGCGGCTGGGGTAGATACGTCGAATGCTGAGCTAACAACTTCGCCTATTGGAGAGGAACTTAAGGCGTTTCGAGGAGCACCGAAGCTGGCGCCCCCTAAACTTGATGAGTGTTCAAAAAACCATGAGAACGGGAGCGACAAAAACAGCGATTTATCAATGCCGCCAAATGGCCATGTTGCCTGTTCGGGAAACATTCCTTTTCGGAACACAGCGGCGCGCAACATCATACCGGGAGGAGCAAGTGTGATCCCTTGTTCTTCACATTGCCGACCGCCTTTTCGACCGGCCAGATCTTCAATGCCTCGTCCGGAAGTTTATCCGGATCGTCTTCGTCTCCTTGATCTTCGGGGCAGCTAAGCGCAACATAAGACGCCGCTCTGGAATAATGCAGCGGTGTTCGGGGTTACAAAAAGCGATCCCCCCAAATCGTGACGCTGCATAAATTGGGAGGACCAAATGGCAATGCCGACAGGACGGACATTCAGCGCGGGCGCGTTTGCCGCGCTCTTTGTGGCTTCGTTGGCCGTGGCGCAATCTCCTCAGACCGTGCGGGTGCGCGGTACGATCGACAAAGTTGATGGCCAGACGTTGACCGTAAAGTCACGTGACGGCAATATCTTGACGATTAAGCTCGCCGACAATCCCCGCCTAACCGCAATGCTCAAGGCTTCGCTCGCCGATATCAAAGCGGGAGATTATATCGGCGTTACTGCCATGCCGCAGCCAGACGGCAGCCAGAAGGCGATTGGGCTCAATATCTTTATGGCCGCGCAACGCGGCGTCGTGCCGGCAAGGTTTTTTCCGTGGGACCGCGAGCCAGGCAGTACGATGACCAATGCCGATGTTAAATCGAGTGTAACCAGCGTCGACGGTCAGATCATGATGGTGAAGTATTCCGACGGCGAGAAGAAGATCATCGTGCCGCCAAACACCCCCGTCGTGCGGTACGTGCCGGGCAACATGGATGACCTCAAACCCGGCGCACAAATCATCATTATGGCCGGACAAAAGATGCCGGACGGAACGATTACGGCGCCGGCGATCAATGTCGGCCGCGATGGCGTCGCACCACCGATGTAAGCGATCACCACAGGCTGGATCGCGCCCGCTGCCTCGGCCGCTGACAATCCCGACTGTCATGGAGTTACGCACGCTCGCCGACGCGCGCGAGCTGATCGAACGGGATGCCGGATCACGGCATCGGCTTGCTACGAATTGAATCCGCGGGGTTCCATCCGGATTACACACCGATTGACTGACCAGACCTCGATGATGCGGCCGTCGGTGAGGCGTTGCCTTGCCCGTTCGATCGCGGCGGCATCATCGGGGCAATCCTTGACGATTGCGGCGTGAGCGACATGATCGTCCACTGTTAGCTCGTAAAAACCCGCTGCCGTGTGCCGACCGGCCATTTCGCCTCAAAGGCCGCGACATGATCTTCGGTCCACGGAATTAAGCCGTCATTCTTTGGCCGTCGCGGATTCTCGACGCCGACGTGGGATCGACCCGGATATGCTTGGCTTTGAAAGCCCATCGGAATAGCCCACGCGTCGCGTCGAGGAAATTGCGGGCTTGTGCAGGTGTACCGCTGCGGCGCTCTTTGCCAGCCTCGATCGTTGCCTGCGTGATCGCCTTGAACGGCTGCGTTCCGGCTGATGCGATCACATGAATGAAGATACTGTCCCGCTGCCGGCAAGTCGCAGCCGAGAGATGCGACCATGCCGATGTTTCTCGGTATCGCTCAAGTAACAAGCCAGCGTCCCCTCGTTTGGTCCTTTCCGGCGAACCGGGATGCCCTTACCGGCCAGGAGGTCGGCCTTAGCGTCCGTCCCGCTTTGCTTGTGCAATGCTTGCAGCCTTGCGTTGACGGCCAAGCTCCATCGGACGGATCAGGTTCTGCCTACGACGACTTGGCTTGTTGCGCATGCCCTCATGTGCATGACGGCTATTGAAGGCGGAGCCTTTCTCACTAGCTTGCTTCATTGCCAAAGCCTTTTCTGCGTTTTCGACGAGAGAGGTCTTCGCGGCCATTCGGCGGCGGCGTTCGGTCTCGCTGTCAAGTCGGCGCATGGCCATCGCGAGAACAGCCACCTTGAGTTTGGACCCTTCATCGGCTTTGGAAGGTGTCGTCCCCTTGGGGAAGCCTTGCCGCGCATTTCGCGGCGTTTCCGGTCAGCCTGCGCCTTCGCCTTCTCACGACGCTCGCGCATCAGCTTCACCAGAGTGGAAAGCTCATCGTCAGGTACTTCCTGCAGTGCCGGATGGTGGGACTTTTCCACCAGCTCGCGCTCGTCCGCACTAAGTGCCCGTGCTTCCTCTTTTTGAGTAATTGCCATTGATTTTGATCCTCTCGGTTCCGTCAGGCGGTCTGGTCGGTCGGCAAAGCCGTCGGCAACGTGAAGAACACCGGGCCGCTGTTGGCGATGCCGGTCTAATGCGCGAGCCGGCGTGCACTGGGAGCGTCGCGCGGTGAGGCAATTGCCGGGGGTTGCTGCCAGAATTGAGGGCTGTTTTTCCCCACCTCTCGCTAAGTGACGTAGTAGCCCTAAATCGTAAGCACCTCCACTCCTGCGGGTCCGCTTTGCCCCCAAAAGCTGCCCCGCGGCTGTCACCGGCTGGCGCGGCAGCTAAGGGCCAGAAGGCGACCTGAGCAGATGCAGCAAAAACGTCACTATTCGATCACCTCGTCGGCGCGCGCGAGCAGTGTGGCTGGAATTTCTAGACCGAGAGTTCGGGACGTGGGCAGGTTGATGACGAGTTCGAACTTCGTTGATTGTATGACTGGGAGGTCGACCGGCTTGGCACCCTTCAGGAGTTTTCCGGTTAAACGCCAAATTGATGGAACGCTTCTGTCTCGACGGTTCCGTAGCTCATTAGGCCGCCGGCTTCTGGATACTCGCGTACGTTATACAGGGCCGGAATAGCGTGCCGCGTCGCGACCTTTCTGCCGGCGATATGGACACTGTGAAAACGCTTGGCATCCCACCCGAGGCTTTAGGGTACTCTTTGTCGACTCCACTACGCAGGCGATGCTAGTGGTGCACACGGCGACGCAGCGATTGTCAGCAACCCACGTAGCACTGGCAACCGGGTAATAATGTGCGGTCGTGTGGCCGACGGTGAAAACGAATGCTCGACGTTATTCGCTCTTGGTAATTGATGTTAGCGAAGTATCGGTTTGGGGAGAAACTGGTTGAACTGTGTCAAGCGACCCAAGGACGGTTGGTTGTCTCTGTTGACGTGCCAACCGATTGGTCGCCGATCGAATGTCGTTATCAGAAAATATGGGGCGAGCGATACCGAGCGACGCATAATCCGTAGACGACGAAGCCAGCGCGCGCTTACCACACCCGCCACAAGATCAGCGCCAATAGGATTGGCGTGCTGACAATCGCAAGCCAAGCACTCAACCAGTGTGATCTAACGGGGCGGGCGATCGGCACACGATGTCCAATCGGGCATACTGACCAAATGGGGCAACTCAACTAATAGCGGTTGAGAGAAACGGGCGTTGGGCCGTTCGCGTAATTTGGCCAAATGGCAGAAGAAACTATTTGGGGAAGTTTACTTCCGAACCCGAAGCCACCGAATGGATCAAACAACACGGCTGGCTGACGGCCGCGAGAATTGAAGATGAGGGTTCCCCGCAGCGTTCTCCTCCAACAAGTCCCTCGACAGGATTTCGCGGATAAGCGCCCCGACGCGCAAGGCGCGTGCCACCCGTCAGCGCGCCGGGACTTGCCAGGGCACACCGACAGGGACGAAGGAGCGCCCAGGCCGAGTGCATTGTATCAAAAAGAATGGCGCGTTGACGGCGATTTAGCGGCGGCGCCGCTAAGGGACGATCCAGTAAGTGTAGATGGCGTATATGGCGAGCAACGCGCCAGCGATAATCATCGCCGAGGCTGCCAATTCATCAAGCCTTGAGCCGCCTTCTTTTTTCTGTGTAGAAGCCGAGTCGACACCAATATTTAATCGAGCGCTGGCATTTCCCGCAGATGCCCCCTCGAGAGTGTGATTTTGCGGCGATAGCTCTGTAGTACAGGACTTGCCTCGGGCGGACGCTGTCGGGACTTATTGAATAGGTCTGCGCCGGCCCTGCCACCTGCATGAGTTAGATCGTCTTCGTCACAAGTTGCGGCAATGGCCAGTCCGATCTCGCTGAGATGACTTCGGCGATAACAGTACATGGCGAGCATCGCCCGTTTATCCGGCGAGACCTTTGCCATCAATGCAAACAAGCGGGTTTGGTGCGCCCACAACGTCAGCAAACAATTCATCCGTGATGGGCTGTTCTTCCTCTTGCCCGTATTGCTCATCAGCCAGCATTGCGCCCCGAGAAACAAATCTCCAGTCGATCACAATGCGGTGGAAGACGTTAACTAATGGTTTACCATCGGAACGTGGCATGTATAGCCAACCGCCTACGAGGGCGATCCGGCTCCCATGCGACTTATCAAAATACGCTCGGATGGTACGGCGAGCCAACCCACGAAACATTGTTCATCGAGGCCGCGTGTGCATTCTTGGGAATGGCCGCGAGAGCAATCGCTATGGGCGTCGAAGCGTAGATAAGCAGGACGCAGCGGGCAGGGCATGATCGCTCGCCCGCGCTCTTAATTGCCCGGCGTCGTCAGGGATCGTCACGTCACGCCTTGTCTGTTTCGTCATCGTCGTGGTCTTTATCGTCATCTTTGTCTTTGTCGTCATCATCATCGTCATCATCATCGTCATCATCGTCGTCATCATCATCGTCTTCGTCCTTGTCCTTCTCCTTGTCCTTCTCCTTGTCCTTGTCCTTGTCTTCGTCGTCATCGTCGAGGACGGGCGGCTCACTCATGGTAAAAGCTTTCCTGGTCATTGGTGCTGGCGTCCGTTTGCGCGCTCAGTGAGCAACGCCGAATATGTTATCCCGCCCGTCGAGGGTTGAAAACAGATAGGCGGGCTCTTTCATTTTGGCACTGAGGCCGTTGCCATCGTTGATGTCCGTCGTGAGCGTCATGTTTATGCCTTCGCGCCCCCCATCAACAGGTCTGGCAGCTTCGCAATGTTAGCAGCAATCCGCCGCGCCTCGTCTTTAGAGAGTAGCTTAGCCGCCGATCGCCTGCCGTGCTCTTCCTCATAATAGATGTATGCGAGCTCCTGTCCGCGCTCTGATCCCTCACGATAAAGCAGGCGGATGTCTCTTCGACTTCCCAGGGCGGGGGAAAGCGTCGGGCGTTCATCGGCGAACCGCTGTTCGACTATTGCGAGCGTTCAACGCAACAAAATGAGGCCGACCACACAAAGCCCCGTGAGTAAACCGGCAACGACCGCCATCGAAGCAAACGCCTCGATGGAAATCGATCTCGTGCGCAAATTGCAGCACGCTCTCGAGTGCCAGTTTGTGCGGGAGCCGGATTGTTTGGATTTAGCTCACCAGAAAGATTAGGAGACGGCCGTCCTCGCTTTACCGCCTGCCAAGCCTCGCCCATCGCGTTTCGGCGCGGGTGACCCCCCATGGGGGTCAAACTCTAAAAGCATCAGCGGGCTCTGCTGCCCCATCTGCTGCCCCAGCCCCATTTTTGCAAGCGATTTGATCTTATGGTTGCCAGTCTAAGTCTTTGATTTATTTGGCTCCCCGGGCCGGATTCGAACCAGCGACCAACCGGTTAACAGCCGGTTGCTCTACCACTGAGCTACCGGGGAAAAGCCTCAAGCTCGTGTGGTGCGCGTATAACAAAGCCGGTCCGGCATTGAAAGCGTGAAACGCCCTAAATTTCGTCGGACTTGCCTTTGATTTGCCTTGGCTGGCTCGCCGAGCCGTAGCTCGCGGCAACTCGCGTCGGCCCGCCTTCGCTGCGCCAAATCCTTTCACTAGCCACGCGGCAGCCTTCACTTGCTGCGCGAGCGAAGGCTGGAGGCCACGCCCGGAATTGAACCGGGGTACACGGTTTTGCAGACCGCCCAGACGTCCACACCCTAAGTCTTTGACGCTTGACTCGCTTTCCGGTCGACCCTCAAAAAACATCCGTACATCAAGCAGAAACTCGTTGACGTAAGCGGATATTCGCCGCACCTTGCAGCAGGTGGTCGCCTTTCGGCACACTGACGAAACGCTGACGCGGGGTCGCGGGCCATGATTGAGCTAACGTCTGACTGGGTAAAAAATCGCACGGAACCGGGCATCGTCTGGGACGGTCACGATAAGGCGCCGACAGGGTTTGGGCTGCGGATCCACAAGAGCGGTACAAAATCGTTCTTCCTGAACTACCGCGTGGACGGGAAAGAGCGGCGACACACCATCGGAAAATGGCCGACTTGGACCGTCCAGGCAGCGCGTGCAGAGGCAAAACGGCTTCGAGAGGAAGAAATCGACCGCGGTCACGATCCGGCCCGGGATAAGAGGGAACACCGAGACGCGCCGACCGTGCAGGAACTTATCGATCGCTACATCAAGGAACACCTGCCGACCAAGACCGCGAGGGGCGAGGGCAGGGCGAAAGATGAGAAGAAGATGCTCGAGGAGATCGGCAAACTCCTCGGGAAGGATCGGAAGGTCGCCGACGTCGACAACGTCGATGCCGAGGCGCTGCACAAGTCGATCACCAATTCCGGACGCCCGGTCCGGGCCAATCGTGTCGCCGCCGTGGCCCGCAAAATGTTCTCGCTGGCCTTGCGACGCCGCGTCGATGAGGACCGGCCTTGGCGTGATGCGGCTCAGGGAAACCCCTTCAAGGGGCTTGAACGAAATGCCGAGGACCCCCGGGAAAGGTATTTCAGTCAGGGCGAGCTCGCGGCCATCAGCGAAGCACTCGCGAAATATCCCGGCGTTGCGGCCGATTGCGTTCGGCTGATCATGCTGACCGGCTGTCGGCCTGCCGAGGCAATGAATGCGCAATGGACCGAATTCAATAAGGAGCCCGGCTACTGGATCAAGCCGAGTGCGCATACGAAGCAGCGCAAGGTTCACAAGCTACCCTTGAGCCCGCCCGCGATCGAACTGATCGATCAGCTGCGAAAGAAGCACAAAGGAGAATGGGTGTTCCCGGGAGACAAGCCCGGCAAGCCGCTGGCAGCGCTGTGGCACGTTTGGCATTTCGTCCGAAAGGAAACGGGACTTGGCCAGGATGCCCGTGTCTACGATCTGCGCCACACCTTCGCGAGCGTTGGAGCCGGTGGCGGCTTGAGCCTACCGATCATCGGCAAGCTACTCGGGCATACTCAGGCCCGCACCACACAGCGATATGCACACCTTGCCGATGATCCGGTGCGTGAGGCGGCCGAGAAGATCACCACCGTCATCACCAATGCCGGCAAGCAGGGTGCTAAAGTCATGGATATTAAAGGCTGACGGTCATGGCGACCCAAATGTCGACGGAACAGATGGCTTCGAGTTCATGAGGCCACTGCATTGGTCAAACAGCACAGGCAAAGCGGCACCGGCAGATCAGAGGCGCTTGTGAAGGCCGCCATTGCTTCGGGCGAGGTACGAACTCGTCGAAAGGGGCGCGGAGGATTTCAGCCGACCGCTTCGGAAGTCCCGCGTAAAAAAAGAATGCTCTTAAACGCAGGACGACCTTTTGGATTGACTCTATCGACAGGCGCCGGAGCAGGCCGCGTCGCGGATCCCGCGAATCGGCAGATCCAAGGTCGCAAGACAAACGAGCACCGCGCCAAGGAAGCAATTGCAGCCCTATGGCCGGAAGGGTTGCCGCGGCGCCCTGCCTTGCTGCCCAAGCAGCTATGCAGGTCAGGTTCTCGACTGGCTTAAAGATGATTGCAGAAAACAAAACATCCCGTTTACAGCGCCAAGTCTCGAAACGGTCCTGAGCGCAGCCGGTCTGAAAAAATAAGGCATTGGCGGCATTGCCGCCGTTGCCGCGTGCAGTAAGCGGTCAGTTAACAGCACGGTGCGGCATCCAACAACGGAGATGCTGCACATGACCGCACTCGAAAAGCACTGCACCGCTAAAAAGCTCGCCGAGCGGCTCAAAGAAAAAACCGGCTATGGCTGCGAACGCACATTGGCAAAATGGCGCGAGCAGCGAGTTGGGCCGCCCTGGATCAAGTTCGGAAAGACGATCCTTTATCCCGAAGACGATTTTGAGGAATGGCTGCGCAGTCAGGTGCAGCGCCCCGTTCGCTCTCGTCGCGCCGCATAAAAAACCCCGGCACCGCCAGTGCATCCGTAGCGGGCCGGGGTAGAGATGCGAAGCCGATTGGGATCGACATCGCTGATCTAGCCTTATTCCTACTTCGGACAACGCACTGTGAGCGCCCCCATGGAGCTCGCTGTGAAATCACCTCAAGAAAACCTAATCGCCAAGGCGCGAACCGGCCGATTTCTGTTTCAGTACGGCTATTTAAATTGCGAAACAGTCACCGCGAAATTGCGGCTGTACGCCAGGCGAAGCGGCATTGCCGACGACATCGGTAAGGCCGAAGTCCGCCAAATCATCTCCGAAGCCTTCGAAGGCATACCGGTCGAGCCGCTCAATGGTGCGGAGGCGCGGTCATGACTGACCTGCGCCCTTACCAGATCGATGTCATCGCCGAGCTCGGCAAGCAAATAGCCGCAGGCAAGCGCCGCATCATCCTGGTCGCGCCAACCGGCGCCGGCAAAACCGTCATCGCGGCCGCCATCATCAATGCGGCAATAGGTGAGCGGCAATGAGCACTGACAGAAAGCACGTGCTCGTGCTCGCCCATCGCATTGAGATCATTAAGCAGACATCGCAGAAGCTTCACGCCTACGATATTCCGCACGGCATCATTTCGGCCGGCTTACCGACGCGGCCGGACGAGCCAGTGCAGGTCGCGAGCGTCCAAACACTCTTCGCCCGAGCCGTCCGCGGCAATCGGATGCAGCTGCCGCCCGCCGACATCATCGTCGTTGATGAGTGTCACCATTCGCCAGCTAATAGCTATCGTAGGATCATCGACGCATATCCCAACGCGACCTTGATCGGCTTAACCGCCACCCCATGCCGCGGCGATGGCCGAGGGCTTGGCGGGATCTTCGACGCGATAGTCGAGTGTCCGCCGGTCGCCGAGCTCATCGCGCAGAAGCACCTTGTCCCACCGATCTATTACGCGCCCGCCGACAGCAGGGGGGAGCCGATCAATCCAGATCTTCGCGGCGTCGAAACGCGGCAGGGCGACTATGTCAAATCCCAACTTGCCGAGCGCATGGATAAGACCGACCTCGTAGGCGACATCGTGCAGCACTGGCATAAGCATGCCGGCAACCGTCCAACCGTCTGCTTCGCCGTCAACGTCGGGCACTCCCGGCATATCCGCGACGAGTTTGTCCGATCCGGTGTTGCCGCCGAGCATGTTGACGGCGCCACGCCCAAGCAAGAGCGCGATGCAATCCTTGCCCGACTCGCATCTGGCCAGACCAAAGTCGTCACGAACTGCATGGTCCTCACCGAGGGCTGGGACATGCCGGAGGTGTCCTGCTGCATCCTGGCGCGGCCGACGCGCAAGACGGGGTTGTATCTGCAGATGGTCGGCCGCGTGCTTCGACCGGCACCAGGCAAGTCGAACGCGATCGTGCTCGACCATTCCGGCGCCGCGCTTCGCCTTGGCTTCGTCGAGGATCGTGTCGACTGGACGCTCGATCCAGAGATGCGCGCGGTGAACCCGAGCCTCAAATCTCGCGAGCGGTCCGGCTATTCGTCGCGGCTGGTCGAGTGCAGCCAGTGCAAGAGCATCCGCATTGCCGGCGAGGCATGCAAGAACTGCGGATTCCTTCCGCAGCGGCCGCCCAAGGCCGATCGTGTTCGCTGATGGCAACTTGTCATTGGTCGACCGAGCCAGCCGAACCGTGACGTCGACGTCCGATCCGAACGAGAAGATGCGCTGGCATGGGATGCTGATGCATATCGCGGTCAACCGCGGCTATAAGCCGGGCTGGGCTGCATTCAAGTTCAAAGAGAAATTCGGCACCTGGCCGATCGCGCGCTCCGCTCAGCCGATCGAGCCGACGCCGGAAGTTCTGTCGTGGGTGCGCTCGCGCAACATTGCCTATGCCAAGGCGAAGGGCAGGGCGGCGTGAGCAATCGCAGAGACAAAGGCAGGATCAGCGGCCCGTTTGTCCCGGTGCTGAAACATACGACGGGCAGCGCAGCGTGGCGGGCAACGTCACATGGTGCCAGGTCGCTCTATATCGCGCTTAAGAGCCGATACAACAGCAAACTTGGCAACGCCGTCTATCTATCGACACGCGATGCGGCAGACGAACTCGGACCGCATAGTCACAGAGAAAGCGTGCGGCGATGGTTCCGCGAGCTGAAATATAACGGCTTCATCGTCATGATCATGCCTGGTCATCTTGGCGTCGACGGCAAAGGCAAAGCACCACACTGGCGGTTGACCGAAACTTCATATCTCGGTGAAGTGGCCAACGCGCGGATTTTGAGACTGATGGGATGGACGTGGCCTTCCACGAGCAGAAAAGCCCCAGAATTACAGCTGAAAAAAATCGGCTCTATTGGAGCAAAAGCCCAAAACGAATCCCGGAACCAACCCATCCAGTCCAGAGTGAAGACCACCCATCCAGTCCACCCCTGGACCACCCATCCAGTCCAGTAGCAAACCCGCGAAGGTGGACACACCCATCCAGTCCATACTGAGCCGCAATCAGCCAGTGGACCACCCATCCAGTCCATAACTAGTTTAACCACTCCCATGCTGGCGGAGGGCGTGGCTGCTGCGGACTGTGAGGGATATCCCAGACTTCCTGCGCCGGACGGTGGATTAGCCGGCATGCGCAAAATCTCCTCAACGGTTCATCCATTGCCCGACGTTGCAAAATCCTCGGCAACAAACGGCACATCGACACCCAAATCACACCGTTCGCGGCAGAATGATGCTGACAAACAACTGACGCTGCCCGGTGTTGGTGATGAAAGGCCCGATGCTTGTGGGCGAATCCATGTGCGGGTAAACGGTTGTGGCATCCGTTCGGGGCTCGAAATGGCCGCCACGCCTTCGCTCGGTATTGTCCGCGGCTACGATGACTTGCTCGACGTTGCTCGTGCGCGAATGACCGAACTATCAATCACTTTCGAGACGCTCGATTCTTTGAGTGGCGTTTGTTCTGGGTACTCCGCCAAGCTGCTTGGACCAAATCCTTCGAAGCGGCTCGGCGCGATGTCGTTCGCCGCCATCATGGGCGCGCTCGGTATTCAGCTCCTCGCCGTCGAGGATGCCGCGGCGCTCGATCGCATCCGGTCACGCCTAGTCCCGCGTAAGCAACGCCGCTCAGAAAGCCACTGGCGTCACCGTGGATTTGTTCGCCGCTCAGCACCGACAGTCGGGCGTCCAGCACGCAAATCGAATCCACGGCCCTCCTGACTCGATTGCGGGGCTATTCCCTCGCCGGACCTTTACACGCCTGGACTAAGCTAGGCTCTCACTCTGAATGTATAGATAGACGCGCGAGGGACGGTCACCCTCCGCTTGCCGATCGTGTTGTCGCTGCGCTGCCCGGCGCTGGTCACGTCCGGCCTGCACAAATCGGCCAAGAAACCCTCGAAAGGGCACCGCCGGCCCCGGAAATTTGGCGTCGCCGTCGAAATCGTCGTACTCCAATCCCTAACAGCGCGCGCGTTTCAGAAATTGCGGCGGGCATCTCCTGAAACCCTCTTCACCGCTCCGGTGCAAAGCGGTGCGTTGCCGCGATTGCGACCTGCCCTCATGCCCAATCGCGCATGTCAAAACGCAACGAGGAAATCACTGTACGGATGACGCCGGAGCTGCGCGCCGAAGTCGAACGCGCGGCTGCCGAGGAGCGGCGTTCGCTTGGGGCGGTCATTCGCTGCGCACTGCTTGATTGGGCGTGCGAGCGGGTGCAGCAACGCGACCGGGCGGCAGCATGAAGCGGCTGCTTATCATCCTTAGCCTGGCGCTCGCGAGCCCCGCGGCTGCGCAGGATTCTGCGCTCATCTTTAGCTACGCGAACATCACGACCGACAAAACTTCGGTCCTGAAATCGACGCCCGGCTATCTGCACACGGTCTGCATTAACACCCCTGCCGCGACCGGTACTGCCACGATCTACGATAATTCGGCGGCAAGCGGAACGAAGATCTGCCACGATCACGAGCTTTGCCAGTGTGACGGGCTGTTTCACCTTCGACGTCGCGTTCTGGACCGGGTTGACGATCGTCACGGCGACAGCAGCGCCTGACTTGACCGTGAGTTTCCGATGAAGCGCTTGCTCACGATAACACCCGCAAACATTCACCGCGCTACGGCAATCGCCTGGCGATCAACCAAACCTGAAGGATAGACCATGCCGACCGCAGTCATAGACCCAATACGGGTCCCAACGATCACCCTGAGCCAGTCCGAGCTGACTGAGATCCGTGAAGAAATCGAAGCTGGCTTGTTGCCGCCGGACTGGCTCGACAAGTACGCGGCCGCCGTCGAGGCAAATGTCTTTGGCGAAGGATTCCGGCGCGATGCCAAGGGCAATCCTGTCGAACAGGGTCGGGGCAGCGAAAATAATCAGACCTCGCAGAGCGTCGAAGCCTATCGCAAGTGGGGCAAGGATGAGCCCGACTACGAACGCACGCTTGCTCGGATGGAAAAGCAACTTGCCGCAAGCGAAGTTCGGCGCAAGGCGCTGGCGGAATTCGCCGGCCGTAAGGGGCTGTTTCAGAGATGAGCGGCGCGCGACGACCTACAACACGTCGGTTGCCACGGCCGGTGCTATAAAAGCGGTGACCGTGTCGGCCGCCGTCCTGACCGCTCAGGTCACGATCGACGCCGCCACTCGGTTGTTGGCTACAAACTGCAATCCGGCTCATACGCCACGCTCGCGGCCGCTGTTGCTGCCGCCAACCTCGCCAAAGCGGAACAGCCTATATGCCGCCGAACAAGCCAAGCAGGCCGCAATTGCGTTGCACGCGACACGTTGCGCGCGGCTGCTGGCGATCTGGGGGCGTTTTGACGATGATCGACACCGCAAATCCTACGACGCCTGGCATGCACAACCACGTTGGGGGACTACCATCGCGTGATCCGGCAAACACGCGTGGGGAAGTTGACCGTGTGTTCGGCGTCGATGCCCCATCATTGAAGGTTTGCCGATCGAAGTTGGCACGGCTGCAAGTCTGTTGAATGGCAACTCGCCGAACACGTCAGGCGCATATGGTCCGAGAACGGCCGCGTCGAAGCGAGGGCACTGGTACTGAAATTATGCGCCAACAAGAGCGTCGATCAGGAAAACTTCGCTGAGGAACTTGTTGCGCGCGGCTTGATGTCCGAGAAAACGGCCGCCGCTGCGCGTGCCGGAAAGGTCCTCTGATGCCAAATCAAATCGGCATGCCCGGTGCTAGCTCGCTGATCGGTGGCCCAAGCATTGGCGATCAGGTTGCCGGAGAAACAGAACACCAACGGAAAAAAAGGCTGATGAATCTCGCGTCGTCGAAGCAGTTGCCGGTCGGCCTGTCTTCGCTCGCTGAGGGCTACGGCTCAGCATTGGCCACGAGCTAGAGGAGATTGAAATGGATTCGAATATTGCCCTGCAGGCTGCGCAAGCGGCCATACAGCAAACCGAGGAGCGCATCGCCGAGCTACGGCATGAGCGGGCGACGAAGATCGAACAGGCCGATGCCGACGAATATATCGCCGACGTCGCCAAAATCGATGCCGAGATTGTCCGGCTGCAAGCAAGCTTGTCGGCGCACCACGATCGCATCGCGATTATACAGCGTCGTCTGCGCGAGCAAGAGCGGGCCAGCCGTGAGCAACAGAAGTCGGCCTGCATAGCGGCAGTCAAGAAAGCAGTCCCGCGCCGTCAGGCCGCGATTGAGCGGGTCGACGACCTGACAAAACAGTTGGCCGAAGCTGTGGCTGCGCTTGAAGCGGCGGACGCGCTGTCTTTGCCGAACGTGGCCCGAAGTCATGCCGCCTGCACATCGGTTTAGCTATCTTCGCGCGATGCGAATTGAGCCGCTGTCGTCGATGCGCAAACAGCGGATGACGGCCGGTGTAATCCGAGAGTTGGTCAATCGGGTGCCGTTTAATTTCGCCGCGGAGGTCGAAAAGTCCAGCCGCGAATTGATCGAGGAACTGGAGAGTACGCCCGTGCCTGAACTGAGCGATGTGGAGGCCGCATGAGCGACGTAGCATCACCATCAGCGCCAGCCGCACCTTCGATCGGCGCGTCAGAGCTGCTCAATGGCAGCACCGCACCGGCGGCGCCGCCTCCGCCGTCGTGTTAGCCGGCCGGGTTTCCAGTTGCACCGCCGGCCTTCCATGCACCCGAGGCGGTGGCTGCGAGGGCGGAGATCGATTCGCTCAAGTCCGACAAGGAATTTTATTCAGCTCTTAAGGCGGAACGTGAGCGCGGCGTCACCGGCCCTGCTAGCCAGCGCTGGTCGGGTCTTCACGCTCGCGGATGGCCCAGCGCAATCGCGGTTCAATCCCAGGCCGATGTCGATACTCAGGCCACGTCGCGCAATGCTGAAATGTGGGACGCACACATCGCCGACCTCCGGACTAGGTTTGCCTTAACAGAACAGCAAGAAGCGGAAATCAGGTCCGGCGTCGTCGACGAGAAATCGCACGCCTGGGCTCGTGAAGAGAAGGACCGCCTCATAAAGGACCGCGGATTTTACAGACGCCTACTCGATGGTGATCGACAAGCGAACAAAGATTGGGGCTTGCTGATTAGCTTGCTCGCGCTTCGACCGGTGAGGACAATAATGACACCAGAATTTCTTCACGTCGTCCGGCTTCTTCGCGCTCTTCCTGAGCCCTATCGGGTTCACGTCCTTCACGCGGCCCTGAATTGGTCGGACGAACGTTTGTACGCCGAGGAGATGCGGGGCTATCTCTGTGAGCCAGGCGGTCCCGTCGATCTCGCCAAGCCAAACGTGGTGCCGATGTTGAAGCTTGTTCCAACACCATGAGCAGTCACGATGCATTCTTGGCGGAAGTGCTCGCATGGCCGAGCTTTCAGAAATCCGTTGCAGCCGATCCGGAGCGCTGGAACAATGAATTTGTGAAAATCCGCGATATGTTTTCCGCACTCGTAACCGGCGCCCGCCCGGATTTTTATTTCGCGCAATTGCAGCGTTGGGCGCCGTGATGACTAGCGCGCAACACAAGGTCTCCTGACAATGCCATCGACACCATCCTCACCATCGACACCAGCCTAAGGCCCTTCAAACTTTGCCGCTGCCGGCGGCGCAGTCGGCGATCTATTCGCAGGCTTTGGCGATTTTGCGAGCCCCGCTTAAAATTGCAATTTTGTGTTGCACGTCACAGCCCCGCGCGGCGGGGGCGGTAGGGTTATTTTGCCGGGTGAGGATTAATGGAGGACGAAAATGTTACCGAAGGTTTTTGGTGGTCTATTCGTCGCGACCCTGATTGCTGTTGCCGGGGCTCCAACCTCTGGGTTTGCACAGTCATCTACACTGAACCAGATGGGTGAATGGCAAGATGGGGAAATTGGAAATTCGTTCGGCGGGGTGGCGGCCGACGCAATGGGATTACCCGGAGCTAGTCAAAGGCTCTACGCTAACACCCATGACGCGCAAATGTTGGACAACGGCTCTCCTTCCGTGTTCATCCAGGCTCCAGTGGCACCCCCGGCCGGATATTCGCCCAACTATTACTACGGTGGCGGCGGTGCCGGGTATTATATGGGAGGCTCGCCTGCGGGATCCGCGGTCCGTTAGCGAGCGCCCCCCCTCGACACACGTATGAGCCCGACCGGGGTAGGTCGGGCTCATTTCTTTTGGCGCCGCCTCAATGGGGCTAACGGCGATTTAGTATCGGCCGGAAATCCGAGTCCACGCCCTCCAAGGCATTCACAAACCTATGGAGGGTTAGAACGTCGGATACTGAACACGCCCACAAGATCGCACGGGGACTTTGCAGCAAAACTTGCCATCCACGATCATCACAAAGATGGCTACGGTTCCGAGGAAATGGTCGACGATATTCGTCGGCTCGTTAAGGCACAGTCCGCCTTGAGCAGCTTAGTGCTAATTGGCGCGGGGCGGCATCGGCTTGCCCCGCGCATTTTCTCTGCATGCCGATCGCGACTCAGCTAAAATTGGAAAAACCGCTGTGCTGGCACGAATGAGATCCCCAAGGAACACACGGCGCGTTGGTGCAGCGGTTGACTATCTAGGACGCGGTGATGGCAACGGATGGGCTGTTCCAGGTAGAGCCAATTCAATAGCCCGCGCTACTTCACCGGGCACTCGACGTTTTCCAACATCATTTCTCGCCCCCCGCTCGCTGCCATTTCGTCGTATCGAACTCGGACCATTTCGTCCATTGCTCGACGCGCGTATCGATATAACGCAGCAAGGCTTCTTCGCCATCGTCGCTGGCGTGTAGAACCATAACCTGCCTCGTGCGGCCATCTTCGGAGCACTCATAAAACTGTCCGAAGCGAAAAGTCATTTGAGCATTCTTTTATTCCGCGCGGAACTCGATACTCCACCATTCCAGCATCAGCACCATGCAGCGCGACCGCGCGGGGCGGCATCCGCTTGCCCCGCGCCCAGCAAAATGCCGGGGGCGTTTTTTGTTCAGGCGATCTACCGCTAGTAACCTCTATACGGTTTGCAAACGCCGTCTTGCACGGTGTAGCCACGCGGACAGCTGCGACCGCCGTAATATCCGCCGCCGCCGTAATATCCGCCGCCGCCGTAATACCCGCCGCCGCCGTAATACCCGCCGCGCGGCCCGCGATACGGCGCGCAAGCTCCGCCTTGTACTGTGTAACCCGGTGGGCAACCGTTCCAATTTCCGCCACCGTAATAACCCGGTGGTGGAAGGTAATAACCCGGTTGCGCATTGACAGTCGAGTGGCCACCAATCGCCATTGCACCAATAAACGCAACCGCTACGACGGCTCTGGCCAATTTCGGCATGACATCCCCTCGGTCTGCAACGCCAAAACAGTTGGCGTTCGAAGAAGCTTAGCCGCGCGGAAAGCGCTGCGCCAGAGTCGCGCTGCCATTACGCGACCGGCACTCGACGTTTTCCGACATCAGGACCATCAGCAGCGCGACCGACACATCGGCCGTATCGGCGTCATGTTTTTTTGAACCGGGCAAAAACGATAAGTCCCAGGGCCACAATAAGCACGGCCATTACAACAAGAATCAGCCAACCTACATCGGTCATAACGATCATCTACGTTCTTCACCATGCGCCGCGCGCCTGACGCGCCGGGACAGCTAGGCCGCCGCCGCTTACTTCGCAACCATAAGACACGCGCGCTGAAAATGCAGTGCGACCGCCACGCGGGGCGAGCAATGATGCCTGCCCCGCGCCGAGTGTCAGACCACCACTTTGAATGCTGCGAAGGTTGACTATCCCTTCGATCGAGCTTGCCGACCCCACCGACCCCCGATCACCGAATTAGTTTTGCGCGGGCGACGCCGATTGAGCAACAAAAGAGACTTCAAGCGCCCGGCGGCGGCCCGCCTCTGCGGTATGCTCTATGTTGCTTCCGAAATTCCGGCGAGAAAATCCAATAAAGGCAGGCCAATCCGCCTGGTGACCCAAGGGCAACAATCGTTCCGATACCGGCGATCGACCATCGCAAAATCGGATTACTCCTGTTCAATGCGATGAACCAAACAAAGGCGATGATCACCAATATTGAAAACATCACCGACCAAATAGAACCTGTCCCCTTGACGATACTTGTCCAAAACATTGCGCTCGAAACTTTTTCGATGTCGGTGAGAAGCGTTTCCATCGGCTCACCCTGATAAGCGTAATGAGCTGATTTAAATTCGGCCCGGAATTTCTCTGTTGCCGCCATGATCGCAGCTTGATCAACGGTGTGGCCTTCGTTCTGCAACTCGCGTGTGCGCTTTGCGAACTCATTTATCGCACCCTTGCCCGGCGTCTGCTTCAATCCGAGTTTGCGAACGAGCCTGTTTCCAACGTCGTCCATTTCAAAAACTATGAAGTGCCCTTTTTGATCGGATCACTCTAATGCAGCACTCGGGCAAAGCGCGGTCAACGGTCTTTCAGCCCGTCTGCATTAGGTCTGGCCTAGCCTATTTCGGCCGGCACTCGGCGTTTTCCAACATCATTTCTCGCCCGTCGGTCGCTGCCATTTCGTCGTATCGAACTCGGACCATTTCGTCCATTGCTCGACGCGCGTATCGATATAACGCAGCAAGGCCTCTTCGCCATTGTCGCTGGCGTGTAGAACCATAAGTTGCCTCGTGCGGCCGTCTTCGGAGCACTCATAAAACTGTCCGAAGCGAAAGGTCATTTGAGCATTCCTTTATTCCGCGGAACTCGATACTCCGCGCCTCCAACATCATCAACATCAGCAACCGGCGCCACGGAGACGCCCACCGTGTCAGCGCTGGAAAGCGGCCCCCGCTCGTTGGCGCAACACAACAAATCATTGGCTGGAAACGATAAGACGAACGTTCGTTGATTGCGATAATCAGCGCGGAGATTCTTGGACGGCTTTATTCCCGGCTTCTTCGTTCGCATGAAGACATCGGGTTGGTTTGTGGGTGGGCTATGTCAGCGTATAGAATTTACGAGCTAACAGTGGACGATCATGTCGCTCACGCCGCAACCGTCAAGGATTGCCTCGATGATGCCGCCGCGATCGAGCGGGCAAGGCAACGCCTCACCGGCGGCCGCATCATCGAGGTCTGGTCAGTCAATCGGTGTGTAATCCGGATGGAACCGCGCGGATTCAATTCGTAGGTCGGGATTGTCAGCGGCCGGGGCAGTCGGCGCGAATAGTTCGGGCAGGGCAATGGTTATTCCTATCCCGTCGATGCGGTCAAATAGATCAAGAGTGTGCCTTTTCAGCACTAGAGGCCCCCCAGCGGCACCCCTACGATTATCCGGCGTAACAAGGGGGTAATCCGATGAAAAAGCTCGCTCTAGCTACGGCCGCGGTGTTGGCTCTCCTGAGCATCGCCGGCTGCGCTCAACTCGGCAAAGGTAAGGCCCCGCCGCCGGTCGTCACCAAGGGCTAATTGCTATACAAATGAAGGAAGGGTCGGCTCCGGCCCTTTCTTTTTGGGCAGGATCGCATTAGTAGCGACCCACTACGCCTTAGCACCGCCCAACAATAAATCCGGCAGTTTGGCGAAATTGACCGCCAGTCGCCGTGCCTCGTCCTTGGTCAGCAGCTTCGCAGCCGACCGCCGGCCAGGCTCTTCCTCGTAATAGAAATACGCCAGCGCTTGGCCGCCGCTGTCACGCGCGATGAAGCACTTGCCGTCGCAGTCCTCGAATGTCCAGGGCGGGGGAAAGCGGCGGGGTGCTTGCATGGATCGTTCGGTGCGTTGCCGGCCGGGGGATAGCCGTGCTGTGCATTGTGCAACATGCCAAAACCCAAGCTCAAAAAGCTACTGGCCGTTCGCATAGCTGAGGCGCTCGAAAAGCGGCTCCGGAGGTGTGCCGACCGTGATGGCCGTACGCTGGCAAACTATGTCCGCAAGGCGCTGACTGATGCGGCCGATCGGGCAAGCGCATGAAGCCCGTAGCGCCGCCGGCAGTGCGGGAAGAGACATGGGCCGAGCTCGGGCCTGCCATGCAGATATTGAACGAGCGCCAACGAGAATTCGTTCGCGCCTATGTCTTGGAGTGCTGAACGCCAAGCCTCGAAAGCCGGCAGCCGCCGGTAAGGCTGGCGCGCCGCACGGTGCCATCGTCCGGGCTTACGCGAAAGCCGGATACGGGCTGCCCAACGACAACTCGACGCAAAGACGCGCACACGCTGAGCCGGGACGAGCGGATCATCGCGGCTATTGCCGAGGAGGCCAAGAAGGTCACCCGGCTCGGCCATCCAGAGATCATTGCAGCCGCCTTTAATCTTATTCGCGATCCAAACCATCGCGACCATGGGCGGGCGGTGTTTGGATTGCTCGATCGGCTCGATCCCGTAATCAGCAAGCATTCGATCGACGTCACGCATCGCACGGTCGACCCGGACCGCGAGGCGCTCGAAGAGCTGCGCGCCGCCCGCAAGCTTGGCGCCACCCGCGAGAAGCTGCTCGAACTTTACGGCCCGAACGGTCTCGATCGGCTCGAAGCGCTGGAAGCCATCGACAACGCTCGCCGCGCTGATGCCGCGAAGATCATCGAACACCAACCCGAGGGAGATCATGACTGACGACACACCCGATCCGGCAAAGCTGCTCCGACTCGCGCGGCAGGCTTACTCGTCGTCCGAGTATCGCAAGAAATTCCATGTCGCCGATTTCTGGGGCACGAAGGAATTCTATGAGCCGCAGCTACGGTTCTTCACTGCCGGCGCCAAGTATCATCAGCGGTTAATCCGCGGCGGCAACCAGACCGGCAAGATCGTTTTGCTGCGCCTTCGAGGCCGGGCTGCATGCCTCTGGAGCGTATCCTCGTTGGTGGACCGGCAAGCGCTTCACCAAGCCAACGCGCGGATGGGTCATCGGTCCCGAGCGCACGCTCGTCCGCGACGGTCCGCAGAAGAAATTGACGAACATGCAGGGCGAGTTCGGCACCGGTGTAATCCCGCTCGCGTCCTTCACCGGCAGGCCGATCATGGTGCCGGGCGGAACTGGAAGCATCGATACGATGTCGATCGCCCACGAGACCGACGGCGCGCGTGACGGTGTCTCAACGGTGACGTTCAAGTCATTCGAGCAGGGCTCAGAGAAGATGCAGGCCGAGTCGGTCGACTGGATTTGGATCGACGAACGCTGCAGCGAGGAAATCTACAGCGAGTTGATTGCCCGAACGACGGCGACGGACGGCATTATCTTTTTGTCCTTTACTCCTTTGAAGGGAGGGGGTGAGCTTACCTACCGGTTCTTGAACGTGTACAGCGAGGACCGCTGCGACATTCGCATCGATGCTCTGGACGCCAAGCACATCAGTCCGGAGCGGCGGGCGCAGCTTGAGGAGAGCTATCAGCCGCACGAGCGCGAAGCCCGCATTCACGGAATTCCGCAGCTTGGTATTGCCCGCGTCTTTCCGTTTCCGGTCGAAACCCTGATGCGCGCGTTTGACCCTGACAAGGATATTCAGGGTTGGGCCAAGTGGATCGTGGGCATTGATTTCGGTTACGGCCATCCTTTCGCTGCAGCACTGTGCGCATGGGTGCCGGAGATCGACGAATTCTTTGTCGTCGACGGCTTCAAGATGGAGCGCAGCGAGGCGCTGTACCACGTCAAGCGCATCGCCAATATGTGCCGCGGCCTGCGCGTACCTACCGCATGGCCTCACGACGGAAATCAGCACGAGAAGAGCAGCGGCATTGCACTCGCCGACGTCTATCGCCGCGTCGGTGCGCCGATGCTTGCCAAGCACGCCGAGAACAAAGGCGGCGGTTACCACGTCGAGCCGGCCATCGAAGAGATGTGCGGGTTTATGAAACGCGGTGCGTTCGCGATCGCGAGCCACATGAGCGAGCTCGGCGAGGAGCTGCTCAGCTATCACCGTGACGAAGATTACAAGATCGTTCGGCTACGCGACGATCTTCTGAGCGCCGTTAGATACGCCTTCATGATGCGCCGATCCGGCAAGTTGCTTGAGGCCTGCGAGACCTACGGCCGGGCGCCCGGTGTCGACGGGGCTCAGTACGATCCGCGGCCGGTGCGCAACAACAACGGTCCGCGTCAGCGCTTCGCTCGCGGCACGGTTAGTCATCCTGATGGAGACATGGATCCGTTTACGGGGCGGTGATCCATCTCTTGATTACGGATGACATTATAGGCCACGCGGCGATCACCGCGGCGGCGGCTGCGACAAATCCTATAATTACGAGGCTCACGTTGAAGCGCCAGATTGATTTAAATCGGTTGTCCTCAATCTCTTGCGCTTCACGCTGCTCCCGCCGAACCTTGGCGTCCTGCTCGTCGACCCATTCCCTTGCCTGGTCGCGCTCGCCAGCGTGGCTGACGCGAAGATATTGGACGTTACCGACCACGAGTTCGCGACGAATCCGATCTAGGCCGATCGCCTCAAAGCGCTGCCGGCTTTCGTCTGAGATGGCCATCGAATTCTTGCTGACGTTTCGCTGACGTGAATTCCGGCGACTTTGACGAGTGGTGCTAAGTCTTTGATTTTGTGGAGGCCACGCCCGGAATTGAACCGGGGTACACGGTTTTGCAGACCGTTGCGTAACCACTCCGCCACGTGGCCATCCTGGGCAGCACCTTACGCATTTATGCGGGCATATGAGCGAGAATGGGTATCTGCACCAAATCCATTAAGCAATGCCTATACGCATGACCTATTGAGGCCTTTGTGGCGCATTTGCCGCGCTGCCGCCGCGCGGCGAGAGGGCAAAAATAGGCCCCAAAACATGGCAATTGCCGGCGCGGTTCCGGTGCTTGCGTTTTGGCCGACCCTGTCGCAAAACGACAGCGCGACGGGATTTTCGCGACAAATTAGGGTCTCCAAATATGTTCGACACCGCCGCGGCGCGCCGGATGATGGTGGACTGCCAGGTTCGCACCGCCGATGTCACCAATCCCGATCTGATCGCGGCGATGCTCGATGTGCCGCGCGAGCTTTTCGTGCCGTCGGCGCAGGCCAAACTCGCCTATCTCGACAGCGATATCGCAATCGGCGGCGGCCGCGTGCTGCTCAAGCCGATGGTTCTCGCCAAGATGATCCAGGCCGCGGAACTTGATGCCACTGATCATGTGCTCGATGTCGCCTGCGGCACCGGCTATTCGTCGGCGATCCTGTCGCGGCTTGCGGGTTCCGTGGTTGCGCTCGAAGAGGATGCTACGTTGGCCGCTTTGGCGCGGCAGGCGCTGCCGGCCGTCGGCGCGCCGCAAATCTCCATGCCCAAAGTTTCGGTAGTGACCGGCCCGTTGACCGCGGGCTGGCCGGCCGCCGGGCCCTATGACTTTATCCTCCTCAACGGCGCGACCGAGGTCACGCCGGAGAGCTATGCTGGCCAATTGAAGCCGCATGGCCGGCTGGTCTGTATTTTTCGCGCCGGTCCCGCCGGCAAGGCGATGCTGTATCGCCTGGCCGAAGGCCACCTCGTCGGCCGTCCGATTTTCGATGCCGCGGCTCCTGTGCTGCCCGGATTCGTCGCCCCGCCAGCCTTCGTTTTCTGACCCGCCACCGGATGGGCAACTTCCGGTAGGCCAGTTCGCCGCAGGATCGCCGCGGCGGCATGATTCCTCGCGATTTTGTGCCGGAAATACAGGCTGATCTCGCACCTGTGGCGCTTATGTGCCATCGCCCGGATTTCTGCATGTGATCCCCAGACGGAGGGTTTCCCCTTCGCTGCCTGCAGCTTAAGTTCACGGTTCCAGGTCCTCGGCTTAGCGCGCTTAGCCGGGGTGTGGGTGGGTATGTATGTGTCGGTCGAGGATCCACCGCAGGGGGCGGGTGGAGCAGGGGTGGGAGCTGTCTGCGTCATGAGTAGACGAAGACTGCGAGCATGCATTGGCAGCGCTGCCGGCCTCACCGTGGCCGGATTTGTCCTTGCCGGCGGTTGTACCTTGGCTTTCGCCGACACCATCGAATGGGCCCTGGTCGAGGCCTATCAGAACAATCCCTCGCTCAACGCACAGCGCGCCTCGATGCGCTCGACCGACGAGAACGTGCCGCAGGCTTTGTCAGGCTATCGGCCGAAGGTCACGGCTACCGTCAGCGGCGGTCCCACTTATTCGAATACAACGACCAAACTCGTTTCGCAGTCGGTCTTTCCGAACACGACGACTTATAACAACCAGGCTGGCGATCTCACCCAGCGCAGTTTCGGCATCACGGCGTCGCAGACGATTTTCAACGGCTTTCAAACTGCCAACAAGACGCGCCAGGCCGAGAGCGGCGTGATGCAGGCGCGCGAGACGTTGCGCGTCACCGAGCAGCAAGTGCTGCTCGACGCGGCGACGGCCTACATGGATCTGCTGCGCGACGAGGCGACGCTGGCTCTACAGCGCAGCAACGTCGAAGTGCTCACCGAGCAGCTCAAACAAACCCGCGACCGTTTCAATGTCGGCGAAGTGACGCGCACCGACGTCGCCCAAGCCGAATCGCGGCTCGCCGCCGGCCGCTCGCAATTGCTCGCCGCGCAATCGCAATACGTGACCTCGCAGGCGCAATACCGGCGCATCATCGGCGTCGATCCGGGCAAGCTCGCGCCCGGCACGCCGGTCGACCGGCTATCGCCGCCGACCTTGCCCGGCGCCATCGCCCAGGGCCAGGCGCAGAGCCCGTCGGTACTCGCCGCCGCGTATGGCGTCGATGTCGCCGAGCTGCAGGTGAAAGTCAGCGAGGGTGCGCTCTATCCGAATCTCGGCATTCAGGCGACGGTGCAAAAGTCTTACGACGTGGCTCTCCAGACCCCGAGGCAGTTGCAGGCTTCGGTGCTCGGCACCCTGCAGATTCCGATCTATCAGGGTGGCGCCGAATATTCGACCATCCGTCAGGGCAAGGAAACGGTCGGGCAGCAACGGCTGACGCTCGACGTCAACCGCGATCAGGCGCGCGAAACCGTGGTGCAGAGCTGGGGCCAGCTCGACGCCGCCAAAGCGCAAATCGAGGCGACCACCGCGCAAGTGAATGCGGCCGAGATCGCGCTCAACGGCGTGCGCGAAGAAGCGCGCGTCGGGCAACGCACCACGCTCGACGTCCTCAACGCGCAGCAGGAACTCGTCAATGCCCGCGTCGCGCTGGTCACCGCGCAGCACGACCGCGTGGTGGCGTCCTACAGCTTGCTGGCGGCCGTTGGCGCGCTGTCGATGCAGCGGCTCGGGCTCGACGTCGTCATCTACGATCCGATGGTCCATTATCAGCAAATCCGCGATGCCTGGGTCGGCGTGCGCACGCCGGACGGCAGATAGACGCCGCCTGCGCCGGCGCTCTATTTGTTCCATCTTGAGACAACGGCCGGTCGGGCAGAGCCTGTGTCCACAGGACCGCGCTTTGTCGCGCCTTGCGTTCGACTTTCGCCATGACATACTTGCCGCCAACATTGCATAGTTGTCCTCGCGTGATTCGCCGTTTTGGGACGTCTTGGGGCGTCTCTTGGGGGAAGGCTCACGGCAGTCGCGCGCATAGGGAACGTAGGCGAGGACGCGTATGAATCAGCCGGCGAGAGCGCAAGAACCGTCGATGGAGGAGATTCTCGCCTCCATTCGCCGCATTATCGCCGACGACGATGCGACGAAAACGGCGCAACGGCCGTCAGAGTCACCGCGTACCGAGGCGCCGCCGCACGTCGAAGCGCCGCCGCCCCCCCCGCCACCGCCGCCGGTGCAGCAAGTCTACGCCGCGCCTCCACCGCCCGCGCCGCGAATCGAACCCGAGCCGCCGCCGATCGTGGAAGAGCCGGTTTCTTTCAACCAAGAGACGGTCGCGGAGCAATCCGCCGACATTCTCGATCTCACCGAATCAATGACGGCCATGCCCGAGCCGGGGCCGCCGGCGGCGCAATTCCGCGCCATCGACGGCAATTCGGATGTTGGCTTCGACGAGGCGCCGGAACCGGAACCTGCGCCAGAGCCTGTGCCCTTTCCGCCGGCGCCGGCACGCGCCTATGACGAGCAAGGCCGGCTCACTTCCGGCGCCACCAGCGCTGCCGTCGATTTCGGCCTTCAATGCGCTGGCGCAGACGGTGCTGTCGCAGAACGCCCGCACGCTCGAAGATCTGGTGCGCGAGATGCTTCGCCCAATGCTGAAATCCTGGCTCGACGACAATCTGCCCGGCATGGTCGAGCGCATGGTGCGCGCCGAGATCGAACGCGTCTCGCGCGGCCGCCCGGGCTGATGATCGCCGTTACGCCTTGAACGCCGCCGCAAGCTGCTTCGCCTGATCGGCAAGGACGGCGGGGTCTTCCTTGACGCTTGCGGGCGGTCGTAATGAGACGCCGTCCCAGCGCGGGATGACGTGGAAGTGCAGGTGAAACACCGTCTGTCCCGCGGCCGGTTCGTTGAATTGAAAAATGTTGAGGCCGTCCGCGGCAAAGACCGACATCGCCGTTTTGGCGATTTTTTGCGTGACCTTGATGAGATAAGCGAGATCGTCCGGCGCGACATCAAGAACATTGCGCGCAGGCGTCTTCGGCACCACCAAAGTGTGGCCGGGCGCCTGCGGCATGATGTCGAGGAACGCGAGGACCCTGTCGTCCTCGTACACTTTATATGCCGGGAATTCGCCGCGTAGAATTTTAGCAAAGATGTTGTTTTGGTCGTAGCTCGCCATCGCACTCTCCGCCGCGCGAAAATCACGCACCTTTGCTTCGCATCATTCCGTCTCGGCTTCCACGCCTTTGCGGAACGGCGCCAGCGCCGAAAGCTCGCGGCCGGCCGCCGCCACATAAGCGCGCTCGCGCACCAGATAATCGGCGATGGCGCGGCGCAGACCGGGATCGGCGATGTAATGCGCCGAAAAAGTCGTCGTCGGCACATAGCCGCGCGAGATTTTGTGTTCGCCCTGAGCGCCGGCCTCGACGCGCGCCATATGATGCGCGATCGCGTAGTCGATGGCCTGATAGTAGCACAGTTCGAAATGCAGGAACGGATGATGCTCGACGGCGCCCCAGTGGCGGCCGAACAAAGTGTGCGAGCCGATGAAATTGATGGCACCGGCGATCCAGCGCCCGGCGCGCTTGGCCATTACCAGCAGGATGCGGTCGCGCATCTTTTCGCCGACCAGCGAATAGAATTCGCGGGTGAGGTAGGGCCGGCCCCATTTGCGCGAGCCGGTCTCCATGTAGAACGCGAAGAACGCGTCCCACACGGCTTCGGTGAGATCGCTGCCGGTGAGCCAATGCACGCTGATGCCGTTCGCCAGCGCGTCCTGCCGTTCGCGGCGGATGGTCTTGCGCTTGCGCGAGCTCAGCGCCGCGAGAAATGCGTTGAAGCTTGCGAAGTTTTGATTCTCCCAATGGAACTGCTGATCGTTGCGCTGCAGATAGCCGAGCTCGCCGAGAACGCGATATTCGGCTTCGGTGGCAAATGTCACATGCACGCCGGAGGCGCCGGCGGCACCGCAGAATTGCTTCAGGCCTGAGCCGAGCGCCCGCATCACGGCCGCCGCCGGCAGGCCGTTGCGCACCAAAAGCCGCGGTCCGGTCGCCGGCGTGAACGGCACCGCGATCTGCAGCTTCGGATAATAGCTGCCGCCGGCGCGCTCATAGGCTTCGGCCCAGCCGGCATCGAACACGTATTCGCCGCGGGAATGCGACTTCAGATAGGCCGGAGCCGCGGCAACTAAAGTGCCGTCGGAGGTTTTCGCCAGAACATGTTGAACATGCCAGCCGGTTCGGCCGCCGACCGATTTCGAGTCTTCGAGTGCCGATAGAAAATCGTGTGAGACAAAAGGGTTATAGGCGATATCGTGATTCGAATCTTGGCCGGGCAAGCAAGGCGCAGCGTTCCGCTCAGACTTCGGTTGAGTTGAAGCCTTGGCATTGGGATTGGCGCAGGCGTCCCAGTCGGCCCGGCTCACCTGACGGATGCCGTCGACCACGCTGACGCGCAGTTCGACGGCGCTTTCAGGCCTGCCCGGCGGGGTCGTCTCCTGGCCCGCGCCATTGGTGTCTTTCTGCGCCGAGCTCATGCCCTAAAACCTCATGCCCTAAAACTCTATGGCCTAAAACCCTCGAAAATCATCTGGTCCGCGTAGCGCGCGGCGGCCAGCCGCTCGGCTTGTGTCCGGACCGTCCATGTCAGGACCGGCATGCACATAATGCGCCGCATGAAGAACGGCAGCAGCCCCGGCAGGGCGCCGACCGCGTAAGCGAGGAATTGCGGCCGCGCCGAAAGCCCGGCGCGGACATAGCCGAACCCGCGCCGCGCGCCGGCCGGCAGCAAATCTCGGTATGAATTCGGGCGGTATTCGGCCGCGGTCATACCGCGCACCAAGGCCGGCGCTTTTTGCCGCAGCTGCGTCACCTGGCGTAGATCGAAGGACATGGTGGCTGCAGGTCCGCTATAGCGGGAAAGCACGTCGGCGACCCGCGCGGCGAGCCGGTCGTCGCCATCAAATCGGCCCTTGAGTTCGACGACCATCGTGACCCGCCCGGCGACGAGGTCGCACATTTCGCCGAGCGTCATCATGTGCTCGGCGCTGGAGCGAAACGGCACGCGCTTGAGCGCCGACGCGCTGAAACTGTCGAGCCGGCCCTCGCCTTGGGTCAGGCGGCCGAGCGCATCGTCGTGATGCACCATGGCTTCGCCGTCGGCGCTGATCTGCACATCGGTCTCGATGGCATAACCGGCTTCGATCGCTAAGCGGAAGGCGCCCGCGGTATTCTCGATGACGCCGTTCGCCGCGTCGTGCAGGCCGCGATGGGCAATAGGCCGGGTGGTGAGCCAATCGAGCGGCACGGTTTAAGACACTTCGAACACGCCCTCGACCTCGACGGCGGCGTCCGACGGCAGCGCAGCGACCCCGACCGTCGAGCGCGCATGTTTGCCCTTGTCGCCGAACACCGCGACCATGACGTCGGACGCGCCATTCATCACTTTCGGCCCGTCGGGAAAATGCGGCGCCGAATTGACGAAGCCGCCGAGCCGAACGACGCGCACGACCTCGTCGAGGTCGCCGATCGCGGCCTTGACCTGGGCCAGAAGATTGATGGCGCAAACCCGCGCCGCTTTCTGTCCGTCCTCGATGGAGACGCCGCCGCCGAGCTGCCCCTTGGCGACGATCTTGCCGTCGCCGTCGATGCAAACCTGGCCGGAAACCGTCAACATATTACCACTGCGCACGAACGGCACGTAATTGGCCATCGGTGCCCGCGGCTCCTGAAGCACAATGCCGAGTTCTTGCAGCTTTTTGTCTACCATCCCGGCCATTGCATCCTCCAAAATGCTCTTGCGCGTAGTCTTGCGCTGGGCTCGCGCGTAACGGTCTTCTTCGCCGATCGGTGCCGGCCATGCAAGCCGGGCCAATGCGGAACAGGCTGCGCACGGCAGTTGCCCGAACCGGCCGAGGTGCCTATCTTCGCCGCAAAGTAGCTGCCGTTTGAGCATGATCTTTTCCGAAAACCGGTTTCCACTTTTCGGGATCATGCTCTAACACCAAAGAACATGCACAAAGCGGGGGGAGTCGGCAGGCGGGCAGCCATCTCCAGTGCGCATGGAGTGAGATAGCTTTATGGACGACAGGTTCGCCGCGCGCGCCGCTATTGCCGCCGCCTTTGCCTCTGGCCTGCTCCTTCTCGCACCGGCGCCCGTCGCCCGGTCGCAGGACGCTCCGATCGCTCCCATTGCGCCGATCCCGCTCATTCCGCACCGCGCGATCTACGACCTGGCACTCGGCAATGTGCGCGGCAATTCGTCGATCGCCAGCGTCCGCGGCCGCATTCTCTACGATTTCGACGGCAATGCCTGCCAAGGCTATTCGCTGGAATTCCGCCAGGTTTCCGAGCTCGACAGCGGCGAAGGCAAGACCTCGACAAGCGATCTGCGCTCGACCACCTGGGAAGGCGCCGACGCCAAGAAATTCAAATTCACCTCGGAGAATTTTGTCGACGATAGCCTCGCTGGAGCGGTCGACGGCCACGCTGAGCACGACCCCGACAAGACCGCGGTGGCGCTGGAAAAGCCCGAGCAAAAAACGCTCGACCTTGCCGCAGGCGTCGTGTTCCCGACCGAACACATGGTGCGCGTGATCAACGCCGCGCATGTCGGCAAGAGCATTCTCAATTTTCCGGTCTATGACGGTTCCGAGACCGGCCAAAAGGTGTTCGACACGCTCACCGTGATCGGCCAGAAAATCTCGCCCAACGAGCGCAAGCACGACGATGCCGCCGCGACCGAGCCTAAGCTTAACGCGGTGCCGCGCTGGCCAGTGACGATCAGTTATTTCGAGAAGAAAAAGGAAGACAATACCAGCGAGCAGACGCCGGCTTACTCGATCGGCTTCGAGCTGTACGAGAACGGCATTTCACGCGCGCTGACGCTCGATTACAACGATTTCATCGTCACCGGGAAACTCACGTCGCTCGAGATCAAAGACACCAAGCCGTGTCCGTAGGGATTGGCATTGCAAGCGGAGCTAAGCAATCCAGCTCGGTGCCTGGGAGCTGGATTGCTTCGTCGCTGCGCTCCTCGCAATGACGGCTCAGGTTTTCTCTCGTCGCTCAAACGCCAGCCCCCTGATCACCGCATCGTCGCCGAAGCGCGCGCGCACGCTGTCGACGGCGTGCTCGGCCTGTGCGGCGCGGCCGTCGACGAGGTCGGCGGGATCGGCCTGATCGGCGCTGTCGATCGCGCTCACGCCGACGCCGAGCAGGCGGAATTTCGTGCCCTTCGCCTCGTGCTCAAGGAGACCGCGAGCCGCGGCAAAAATGCGTTGCGCGAGTTGGGTCGGAGACTCGAGCGACCGTGCGCGGGTGCGGATTTTGAAATCCGCCGTTTTGAGTTTCAGCGTCACGGTCGCGCCGGCAAGCTCCTTGGCTTTCAAGCGCGCCGAAACCTCCTCCGTCAAACTCCACAGGATCAGCTCCAATGAGCGGAAGTCGGCAATATCGCGCTCGAATGTCGTTTCCGACGACACGCTCTTGGTTTCGCGGTCGGCAGAGACCTCGCGCGCGTCGAGGCCACGCGCGAGGCGGAACAGGCGGCGGCCTTCGTCCCCATAGCGGCGCATCAGATCGATTTCGTCGGCACGTTGCAGATCGGCAATGTGATGAAAACCGTCGCGTGCGTAACGGGCCGCGCTGACTTTGCCAACGCCGTAAATGAAGCTCACCGGCTTTGGCGCCAGAAAAGCCAGCGCCTCGCTTGCGCCGAGCACGGCAAAACCGCGCGGCTTGTCGAGATCGGACGCGACCTTGGCGAGGAATTTGTTGCAGGAGAGCCCGATCGACACCGTGATGCGAAGGCTCTTCTCGACGTCACCGGCAAAACGCGCCAGCGCCTTGGCCGCCGACATATTGTGCAGCCGCGCCGTGCCGGAGAGATCGAGGAACGCTTCGTCGATCGACAGCGGTTCGACGAGCGGGGTGAGCGCCTGCATCATCTGCCGCACCTCGCGCCCGGCCTTGGCGTATTTCTCCATATTGGGCCGAACGACTTTGGCGTGCGGGCACAGCCGCAGCGCCTCGAACATCGGCATCGCCGATTTCACGCCATAGGTGCGGGCGATATAGCAGGCCGTCGCGACGACGCCGCGCTTGCCGCCGCCGACAATAAGCGGTTCGGCGGCCAAAGACGGATCGTCACGCTTCTCGATCGTGGCGTAGAAGGCATCGCAATCGACATGTGCGATGGCGAGCGTTTCAAGCTCGTCGTGACGCAGCAAGCGCGGCGAGCCGCAGGCTGCGCAACGTTTGCTTTGCGGCGAAGCCTCGGCGAGGCAGTCGCGGCAGAAGCTTTTTTTGCTCACGGCCAACCTTCCAGCATGATCCTCGGATCGCCATCTAGGGCAAATCGTGTTCCCATTGCCTTCCGCCCAGCGCACGACGCGCCCGCGCGATGCTTGCGGGATCAAGTCCGGCGCTGCCGGCGAACGCTAACAACAGTGACTCGTCACCAAGCATATGGTCGAGGACGCCGGCAAGAAAGCCCGGCTCGCGCGCGGCGGCGCGAATTGCGTCCGGCCCAATTCCCGATGCGGCGAGGAAGGCGCCGAGCCGGTCGGGGTCTTCGGCGATGAAGGCAAGCGCTTGAATCGCAAGCAATTCTGCCGCTTCCCGTGGCTGTGCCGTGCGCGCCTTCATCGGGTTCCATTTGCCTTTCCGTAACATATCCGCACTAGGTTTCGGAACGCTGCCCACAGGCGGCGTAAAGCAATTCTCGCACTTAGAGCACCTGCATCTCGGGCACCGGGCTGGGGAAGGGAATGAAGGATGGCTAAAACCGTCCTGATCGTGGAAGACAACGAGCTCAATATGAAGCTCTTCCACGACCTGTTGGAAGCCCACGGCTACATGACAGTCGGCACGCGCAACGGCATCGAAGCGCTCGATCTGGCGCGCCAGCACCGGCCCGATCTGATCTTGATGGATATCCAGCTTCCGGAAGTGTCCGGCCTCGAAGTCACCAAATGGCTGAAGGATGATCAGGAGCTGAAAAAAATTCCGGTCGTCGCCGTGACGGCTTTCGCCATGAAGGGCGACGAAGAACGTATTCGCGAGGGCGGCTGCGAGGCCTACCTCTCCAAACCGATCTCGGTGGCGAAATTCATCGAGACCATTCGTCACTTCCTCGGCAATCCGTAGGGCAAAGGGGGACCTCAAATGACCGCCCGTGTCCTTGTCGTCGATGATGTGCCCGCCAATGTCCGCCTGCTCGAGGCGCGGCTGACGGCCGAGTATTTCGACGTCGTCACCGCGGAGAGCGGCCAGGTCGCACTCACGGTGTGCGAGCGCGCCGAATGCGATCTCGTTCTGCTCGACGTCATGATGCCGGACATGGACGGCTTCGAAGTGTGCCGGCGGCTGAAAAGCAATCCGGCGACCCAGCACATTCCGGTGGTAATGGTGACCGCGCTCGACCAGCCGTCCGACCGCGTGCGCGGGCTCGAAGCCGGCGCCGACGATTTTCTGACGAAGCCGATTCCGGAGCTGGCGCTGATCCCGCGCGTGCGCTCGCTCGCGCGCCTCAAAGTGGTAACGGACGAATTGCGCATGCGGGCTTTGACCTCGCGCGAGATCGGCATTCAATCGCCGGAGCGCGATGCCGCGTCCGATACCGGCCGCAACGGCCGCGTGCTCATCGTCGACGACCGGCCGGCGTCTTACGAGCGGATCGCGGCGGCACTCAAGGCCGAGCACGAGGTCGACGTCGAGCCCGATCCGAACCAGGCACTGTTTCGCTCAGCCGACGCCAATTACGACTTGGTCATCGTTTCGCTGGGCCTGGAAAATTACGACGCGCTCCGGCTCTGCAGCCAGTTGCGCTCGCTCGACCGCACGCGAAACCTGCCTATTCTCGCCATCACCGAGCCGGACAACACCGCGCGCATGGTGCGGGGACTCGAGATCGGCGTGAATGATTATCTGCTGCGCCCGATCGACAAGAACGAATTACTGGCGCGGGTGCGCACCCAAGTGCGCAAGCGCCGCTACACCGAACGCCTGCGCGACAGTTTCCAGATGTCGATCGAGATGGCGATCACCGACGCGCTCACCGGCCTGTCCAACCGCCGCTATATGGAGAGCCATCTGGCGACCCTGATCGAGCAGGCGGCGACGCGCGGCAAGTCGCTCGCGGCGCTCGTGCTCGACATCGATTACTTCAAGGCGATCAACGATAGCCACGGCCACGACGCCGGCGACGACGTGCTGCGCGACTTCGCGCTGCGCATCAAGCGCTCGATCCGCGGCATTGATCTCGCGTGCCGCTACGGCGGCGAGGAATTCGTCATCATCATGCCGGAAACCGACATGGCGGTCGCCGCCATGGTCGCCGAGCGGCTGCGCCGGCGCATCGCCGCCGATCCGTTCGCGGTGGCCCAAGGCACCCGCCACATTTCGGTGACCATCTCGATCGGCATCGCGGGGCTGCGCGGCAAGGAGGACACGGCGGCGAGCCTGCTGAAGCGCGCCGATGAGGCGCTCTACCGCGCCAAGCGCGATGGCCGTAACCGGGTCGTGCCCGAAGCGGCCTAGGTCCCCTAAAATGCCAAAGCCCGGCGCGAGGCCGGGCAGGGCAGAATAATAAGCGAATCCAGAGCTTTGGTCGATTTACTTGATCTTAGATTCGCGGAACTCGACGTGCTTCTTGGCGACGGGATCGTATTTCTTCTTCACCAATTTGTCCGTCATCGTGCGCGAATTCTTCCGCGTCACGTAATAAAAGCCCGTGTCGGCGCTGGACACCAGCTTGACCTTGATGGTCACACTCTTGGCCATTTGTGAAACCTTTCGCTGTTGGGCGCCAACCTAGTCAGGAAGGCCCAAAAGTCAAGAAAACCCGGCACCCCTATGGAATCTCCCGCACAAATCGCCTGTGCCGCCGCTAATCCGAACACAAAGTGCTGTCGATAATTTTCTGGGTCAGCTCACCAGGCTTCTTCTCAGGCGTCGCGGCAGCTCGCCACGCGATGGAGCCATAGTGACGAGGGTCGACGCGCTGGGCGTCGATAATTTTCTGAGTCAATTCGTCAGGTTTCTTCGCCTGTGCGGTCTGTTCGCTCTTGGCGATGTCGCAATGCGGTTGATTTTTGGTGTTGTCGCTGTTGACGGCCTTCGCGTCATTCTGAGTATCTATCACCCGCTTGGTAGAATCCGGCTCTGGAATCTGGTTTGATGGGGTCGACTGCTGAGGCAGTGCAGCTTGCGCCGTGCCGCCATCATCGTCTTCAGCGGAAAGCCTAGCGATTTCGCTTTTGACCAATTTGCGGAAGTCCGAACTGAATTGCGTTCCCATATGGGTATCATCGTTGGCAATATATTCGATATTTTCGCCGACGAGTTTTTTCGATCCCATTCCGCCGAGAGTCATCTCCGGCTTCGGGTTATAGATTTCAACGATCCTTCCGACCTTTCCGGTCAGGTCCGGATTCCAGCTCAGCATGGACGGCTGCAGGGCGATGATGGAATCGATGTGGTCGACCTTGTTGGCCACAAAGACCGTGCTGTTGGCGCCCAAGCTGTAGCCGACAACGAGCGTGGGCATTCCCTTCGGCAGATGATTGAGATCATCGACTAGGACCGGCCAATTCTGGTGCAGATAAGTCCTGACCTCGACATCTGGCATCAATTTAAGTTCGGCAACCAGTTCAACGAGACCGACGGCGAGAAAAGGCCCGAACATCGGCCACAATACGCCGACGAACGTCTTGGTCTTGGCGGATGCCGGCGAACAGACGAGCAAGCAGCATAAGGCAAGCGCAATTGATCGTTTCTTCACTTGCCGATGCCCTGTCAGCGCAGAATCACGCAGAAATGCAGTTAGACCGAACGTCTGTGTGAATGGTTAATAATTCTCTATTTCTGCGTCGCTCGTCGCGTCAGCATGCGGACGATGAGATTGCGAATGACGGCAATGATCGAAAAAGTGACGGCAACGATCAGCGCCGAACCGGCCCATACGCCGGTGACATAGGCCCAATGGACGACGATCCCGGGCGGCTCTTGAGTCGGGGGAAACAGGCCGGCAGCCTTATACAGCAGGCCGGCAGCGAATCCGTAGAGTGCGGCCCGCGAAATTCGCCATCCGGACGCAGCCATTCATTCCCCGGTTTGTTGCCGTCGCTGCCTACGTCACAGAATCTCCCGCAGGAACTTCCTGTGCAGCATGCGGTAGAGTGGCGCCGGGTGGTCGAAGCTCATGCCCGAGGCGATGCGGTCCTGCAGCTCTTCGAGCGCGACTGCGGTGATGCCCGGCATATCGAGGCGGGACGCCTCGGTGATCGGCATCCAGATCAGTTCGACGAGCTCCTTGTCGGGGCCGACAAAACCATCGTCGCGCCGCGCGATCGCGGAGACGTCGGCTGCGAAAAAGCGGCTGTCGAAACGCAGCGGCCGCTTCGGCGGCGTGATCGCGCGGGCGATGAAGTGGATTGCGCTCAGATCGGGCACGATGCCGGCTTTGGCGAACGGCTGCCAGGTCGGCGAGGGCGCGTGAATGGGTTTGTCGGACGGCACGCCGAGCATGATGCCGGTTTCTTCGTGGGTTTCGCGCACGGCGGCGAGCGCATAGGCCGCGGCTTTGACGAGGCTCGGCCGCTTGACCTGCCGCATCAGCCGTTTGAGATGGCTGTCGTCGAGCGCCGTGGCGAACGCCATATGCTTGTCCGAAGGCTCGATACGACCGCCGGGAAATACGAATTTTCCGGGCATGAAGCGATGCTTTTCGTGACGGCGGCCGAGCAGCACTTTCGGCACCGAGCCCGAACGATCGATCAAAATCAGCGTCGCGGCATCGCGCGGTTTGACGGTCGGAAAGCTCAGGTCGCGGATGGCGCGGCTCAATCGGTCGGCGCGATCCGCCGCGGTGCCGCCCGCTCGCACGCTCGAAATATCGTCGTCCACCATGAATGCGGATCTCTCTGTCGAGCCTTCTCAGCGCTTGCGGCCGCGCCGATTGGGCTTTTGTTCGCGCCGCGTCGATTTCGGCCGGTGACGCGGTGGATGTCCAGTCTTTTGCGACACCACACCGGCATGGCCAACAAGTGCGAAACGCAAGGCGCCGGCGACCGGCGCGGCTTCGACAAGCTCGACGGTCACCGCATCGCCGAGCCGGTGGCTCACGGATGAGCCGACAAAGGCGCGGCCAGGTTCGTCGAAACGGAAATATTCGTCGCCGATGAAGCGCGCCGGGATGAATCCGTCGGCGCCGGTTTCATCAAGTTCGACGAACAGGCCGGCGCGCGTCACCCCGGATATGTGTCCGTCGAATGTCGCGCCGACGCGATCGGCCAGATGGTGCGCGATAAGCCGGTCCGCCGTTTCGCGCTCGGCCTTCATGGCGCGGCGTTCGGTAGCGGAAATGTTGGCCGAGATTTCGGCGAGGGTGCGGATGTCGGTGCCGTCCGGCAAGCCATCGGGGCCGAGGCCGCCTGAGCGGATCAAGGCGCGATGCACGACGAGATCGGCGTAGCGCCGGATCGGTGAAGTGAAATGCGCGTAGCGGCGCAGATTGAGGCCGAAATGGCTAAAATTTTCCGGCGAATATTCGGCCTGCGCCTGGCTGCGCAGCACCACCTCGTTGACCAGCCGATCGACGGCGTGGCCTTTGACGCGGGCGAGGATCTTGTTGAACCCCTCCGGCCGCAGCGTGCCGCCTTTGGGCAAATTGATATCGATCGTCGCCAGGAATTCGCGCAGCGCATTGAGCTTCTCCGGCGACGGCTCGTCATGCACGCGATAGATCAGCGGCACGCGGGCTTTCTCGCAGGTCTCCGCCGCCGCCACATTGGCGAGGATCATGAATTCCTCGATCAGCCGGTGCAATTCAAGCCGCTGCGGCATGATCACGCGATCGACAGTGCCGTCGGATTTGAGCACGATCTTGCGTTCGGGAAGATCGAGGTCGAGAGGGCTTCGCTCGTCGCGCGCCCGCAGCACCGTACGATACGCGGCGTAAAGCGGGCCGAGGATTTTGTCGGCGATGGGTTCGGTGACTTCGTCGGTGCGGCCCGAAACCGCAAGCTGCGCCTGCTCGTAGTGCAGCTTCGCCGCGGAGCGGATCATGACGCGGTGGAATGTATGCGAGCGCTTGCGGCCGTCTGCGGCGATCACCATGCGCACCGCAAGCGCCGGGCGGTCTTCGAGCGGCCGCAGCGAGCACAGATCGTTTGAGATGCGTTCCGGCAGCATCGGCACGACGCGGTCGGGGAAATAGACCGAATTGCCGCGCTTGATCGCTTCGCGATCGAGTGGCGTGCCGGGCCGCACGTAGCAGGCAACGTCGGCGATGGCGACGGTGACGATATGACCGCCGGCATTTTTCGGATCGGGATCGGGAATGCCGTGCACGGCGTCGTCGTGATCCTTGGCGTCGGGCGGATCGATCGTGACGAAGGGCACATCGCGCCAATCCTCGCGGCCCTCCATGGTCGCCGCCCGCGCCAACTCGGCTTCATCGAGCACCGCGCGCGAAAACACATGCGGAATGTCGTGGGAGTGGATGGCGATCAGGCTGACGGCGCGCTCGCTCTTGATCGAGCCGAGCCGCTCGACGATCGTGCCCGCGGGCAGGCCGAATTTGCCCTGCCGCGCCACGTCGACCGCGACGAGATCGCCGTCGGCGGCGCCCGCCGTCGCGCCGGGCGCGATGCCGAGCTCGCGGCCGAGCTGCTTCTTGTCGATCGGCACCAGCCGCCCGCCGCCCGACGGCAGGCTGCGAAAGATGCCGAGCGTGCGATGCTTGGCGCGGTCAATCAGCTTGATGACGCGGCCGGTGGTTTCCTCGGCACTCGCGCGCTCGATACGGATCAGCGCGCGGTCTCCGACGCCGCCCATTTCGCCCGACGACGGCGAATTCTTGGCGCGGCGTGGCGTGACGATGCGGATGACCGGCGCCGCGCCGTGGGCCTGCTCGTCCCATTCGGTCGGCCGAGCCAGAAATTCGCCGTCGCTGTCGCGGCCGGTAATGTCGGCGAGAACCACGGGAGGCAGCGTGCCGGCGTGATGCAGCCGCTTGCGGCGGCGGTCGATGCTGCCGTCGTCGGCGAGCTCGCGCAGCATGCGGTTGAGCGCCGCGCGGTCGGCATTCTTGGCGCCGAAGGCCTTGGCAATCTCGCGCGGCGAAACCTGGCCGCTCCGCTCGCGGATGAAGGCGATCAGCTCATCGCGGGAGGGGAGACGTTTCATTCGGGCCGCATTCTGGGCCGGCAGCGGCTCGCGTCAAAGTTATTCGGCAGCTTGTTGGGTCTTCTTGCGGGTCTTGGCTGTGGATGCCGGAGGCTTTTTGGCGGCGCCGGCCTTGGCGGCGGGCCGCTTGCCGGTGCGCGCGGCGCCACCCGCCGCGCGCGTCGGCTTGCGCGGGCGCGCGTGCGGGGCAGGCCCACGGTCGGCTCTGGCGTCGACTAGAGCGGCGGCCTCTTCAAGCGTGATCGTCTCCGGCGTCTTGTCGGCCGGCAGGGTGGCGTTGACGCCGTCGTGGCTGACATAAGGCCCATAGCGGCCCTTCTTGGCCACGATCGGCCCGCCCCTCGACGGGTGATCGCCTAGCGTCCGACCGGGATCCGCGCCGAAACGCTTGCGCGGGCCCTTCGCCTTCTTCTCGGCGATCAGCGTGACCGCGTGATTGAGCCCGATGGTGAACACGTCCTCGGGCAATTCCAGGTTCGCATAGATCTTGCCGTGCTGAACGTAAGGTCCAAAGCGTCCGATGCCGGCCTTGATCGGTTCGCCGTCCTCGGGATGCTTGCCGACGTCGCGCGGCAGCGACAGGAGCTGTAGTGCGCGTTTGAGATCGATCTCGTCGGGCGCGACGCCTTTGGGTAGACCGGCGCGCTTGGGCTTCTCGCCGTCCTTGGTCGCTTCGCCGAGCTGCAGATAGGGACCGAAGCGGCCGCCGCGCACCGTGATGTCCAGCCCGGTTTCCGGATCCTCGCCGAGCTTCTTCACCCCGATATCGCCTTCGGCCGAGGCCGACAGCGAGCGGATGTAGCGGCATTCCGGATAATTCGAACAGCCGATGAAGGCGCCGAATTTGGAAAGCTTCAGCGACAGCCGGCCGGTGCTGCAGGTCGGGCACACTTTCGGATCGGCGCCGTCCTCGCGCGCCGGATAAAGGTGCTGCGACAACAGCGCGTCGAGCGCGTCGATGACCTGGGAGATTTTCAGATCCTTGGTCTCGTCGATGGCGCCGATGAAATCCTGCCAGAAATCGCGCAGCACATCGCGCCAGGCGATCTCGCTATTGGAGATCAAATCGAGCTTGTCCTCGAGCCCGGCGGTGAAATCGTATTCGACGTAACGGGAGAAAAAGCTTTCCAGGAAGGCGACGACGATGCGACCGCGATCCTCCGGCACTAGGCGCCGCTTATCGAGCCGCACATATTTGCGGTCCTTGAGCACTTGCAGGATCGACGCATAGGTCGAGGGCCGGCCGATGCCGAGCTCTTCGAGACGCTTGACCAGCGAGGCTTCCGAGTAGCGCGGCGGCGGCTCGGTGAAATGCTGGTTGGCGGCAATCGCGCGTTTGGCGAGGCGCTCACCCTCGCTCATCTGCGGCAGACGGCGCAATTCTTCGTCGTCGGCGTCCTCGTCGCGGTCTTCGTTGTAGAGCGTGAGGAAGCCGTCGAACTTCACCACCGTGCCGGTGGCGCGCAGGTCGAGAATGCGGCTTGCGACCTTGGCCTCGATATCGGCCGTGGTGCGCTCGAGCTCGGCGGAATTCCATCTGGCTCGCCACCGTGCGCAGCCAAATCAGCTCGTAGAGCCTGGCCTGGTCGGCATCGAGGAAGCTTTTGGTCTCGCGCGGGCGGCGCGTCAGTTCGGTCGGGCGGATGGCTTCGTGCGCTTCCTGCGCGTTCTTCGCCTTGGTCTCGTAGCGGCGCGGCGCGCCCGGCACATAATTCTTGCCGTAATCGCTTTCGATGACGCTGCGCACCGCGCCGATCGCTTCTTCCGCGATCTGCACGCCGTCGGTGCGCATATAGGTAATGAGGCCGATGGTCTCGCCGCCGATATCGACGCCCTCGTAGAGCCGCTGCGCGACGCGCATGGTGTGCGCCGGCGCAAAGCCGAGCTTGCGGCTGGCTTCCTGCTGCAAGGTCGAGGTGGTGAACGGCGGGTAAGGGTGCCGCTTGACCGGCTTGGCTTCGACCGACGCCACGGTGAAGGCCGCGGTCTCGAGCGCCTGCTTGAACGCTTCGGCTTCGGCGCCCGCCCCGATATCGAGGCGCTGCAGCTTCTTGCCGTCGGCGCCGACCAGGCGCGCGTCAAAGGTTTCATTGCGCGGCGTCGCCAGCGTCGCAATCAGCGACCAGTATTCCTGGCTGACGAATTTCTCGATGTCGAGCTCGCGGTCGGCAACGAGCCGCAGCGCCACCGATTGCACGCGTCCCGCCGAGCGCGCGCCCGGCAGCTTGCGCCACAGCACCGGCGACAGCGTGAAGCCGACGAGATAATCAAGCGCGCGGCGCGCCAGATAGGCGTCGACCAAAGCCTGATCGATGGCCCGCGGATGCTTCATCGCTTCCGTCACCGCCTGCTTGGTGATGGCGTTGAACACGACGCGCTCGATGATTTGCGATTTCAGCGCCTTCTTTTCCTTGAGCACCTGCAGGATATGCCAGGAGATCGCTTCGCCTTCGCGGTCCGGATCGGTGGCGAGAATGAGCTTGTCGGCGTCTTTGACGGCGCGGGCGATGTCGTTCAGCCGCTTCGCCGCCTTGGGATCGACCTCCCAGAGCATGCGGAAATCGTGGTCGGGATCGACCGAGCCGCTTTTCGGCGGCAGGTCACGGACATGGCCGAACGAGGCCATGACCTCGTAGTCCTTGCCGAGATATTTATTGATTGTCTTCGCCTTGGCAGGCAATTCCACCAGCACAAGATTCATGTATAACCCGATGAATTTAAAGCCTTTTTGCCCATTCTGAGCAGCAAACAAGGGCAGGTCGGCCGCCGGAACATGGGAAATGACAGCCCGCCTGTCAAATCGTTCCCGGTAAAAAACGCCCCAGGGCTAACACAGGGCCGCTAATTTACTGTGGCAAAACGCAGCGATTTTAGCGGACATCCTTTGGTTGTATTATTGCCAAGCCTATCTCCTAGGTATACGGTTACGGAACCCGGAATGCCGGGGCAATGCGCCGATAATTCTGCCGTGACGAGAAATGCTAGACAGGAATGGGCGTGACGGGCCGGATCCCAGCGAGGAAACGCCCGAACTCGGCGGCCCGTTACATCGCCTCGCTCGCCGGAGAACTCGCCAAGATCGCCAAGCGCAACGGTCTCGACACGCTCAGTCAGTTATTGGAAATGGCGCGGCTCGAAGCCAACCAGGCGGCGAAGCACTGAAGTCCGCCGGCTTTCGGAGCTGCGTTTCGCAGAGATTGCCGAACACATTTGGCCAAGGAGCGCCTATACTGCATTTCCGGATCCGGGAGATTTGACGATGCGTATCCTCGCAGCAGCGTCGGCAATTGCATTCCTTGCTTTAACGGTCGCGGCCGCTCACGCCCAGATGGCGGGAGGAAATCCTACGACATTGACCCAGCAGAGAGCGGCACGGCCGCACACGGCACCGAAGGCCGACGAGCAGGCCTACAAAAACGCGCTGCAAAGCATCCCCGTCGCCAAAGAGAAGCCCGATCCCTGGAAAACCATGCGCTAGGGACGATAACGATGGCGCAGCAGACGGGCCCTTGATTGAGCTACGTCAATTCTGGCTCTCGTGGGCCCGCCTCGTTTTCCCCGAGACTGTCTGGCCGTCACCGACCACACTGAAATCACCGGACTTCGTGTCGCCATCGGCGACAGCGAAGCCCTCGGCGCTCAAGCCCCGGCGAAGCAGTTCGCGGACCGCGGCGGCCCGGCTCGGCATGTGCCGCTTGAACCGCCAATTATCGACCGCAACCAGTTCCTCTTTCGTCAGCATGATTTGCAGGCGTTCGCCTCGCGGATCCATCGCCATAACACTCCTCCTTCCGACAACAACCGCTCTCCTCAGCCTGCTAAACATACTCATACTTAGCTGAGAGCGCAAGCCCAGCCGACAGCATAAACTAAGCTGACGGCGTAAGCTTAGCCGATGGCGCAGGCTTGGCTAAAAGCGCTAGCAACAGTGTATTGGCAGATGTCGGAGGCGGCTTATCTTAAGTAGACGGCACAATTACTATAAGAACCGTAAGCATCATAAGTTGAATACGAAATGATTGTTGTAACTCCAAAGATTAGGGCGCAGGTTATTTCTTTACACCGGCCGAAGGAGTTGGCCCATGTCGTTGCTCACAGTCGCCGCCGCTGACGTGGAGCCTCGCTCTGAGCTAAGCCACGAAGCCGACCACCGCATCGCCAACAGCTTGGCCGCGATCAGCGGCCTCGTTCGGGTGAGGGCGCGGGCTACGAAAGATGTCGATGATCCCGAAACTTTCCTGCTGGAAATCGCGGATCGCATCGAAACCGTCGCAAAGCTCCACCGCCTGTTTGCCGCTTCCGGTAACGGAAGCGTTCGGCTCAATGACTATTTGCAAGAAATTTGCGATCGATTGAGCGGCGCGATCGCTCCAGCCTCGATTTCATTTTCAGTGACCTGTTCCCCGGAGCACTTAGTGCCGTTCAATACGGCATTGCCGTTAGGCCTCATCGCGGCCGAACTGTTTTCCAATTCGTTGAAATACGCGCATCCCGCCGGCCTTCCGGTGAAAATCTCGGTCTCCTGCGCGCGCACCGGCGACGAACTGGCGATGAGATTTGAAGACGATGGCGTGGGGTTTCCCGAGGGCTTCGACATCTCTCATGACGGACATTTGGGAATGCGTTTCATCCATTCGCTATGCGCGCAGCTCCGGGGCGCAAAGACGTGGTTGAGCGACCCCCTCGGCGTACGATTTGAAATTATTCGTTCCTTGTAAAAAGTTGGATCGGTGAAATGCCGTTCGGATCACCAGCGCTTGCTCTCACACGAGGATTACAGATGCGGCGGAAGCAATCATGAAGACCGTTGAAGAATATCGCGGATTTGCCAGGGACTGCCGAAAGCTTGTAGCCGAACTCACCGACCCGGAAGACAAACGCGCCGTGGAATTAATGGCCGCGGCTTGGGAAAAAGTCGCGAACGAACGGGAAGCCATGCTCAAAAGCAGATCGCCGCTCGAAGGAGCGGAAGCTATTTCGGTCGGTGCCTCTCTTAAATCCAGGTCCCTCTCTTGATTTCCGGTTTGTAAATGCTCTCACAAGGCCAGCGGTACTTTTTCGACGTTAGTGGACCAGATGAGAATTGCGTTGATCGCTCCGGCACCTCTCTGCAGAGCGATAGCGCGGCGATAGAATACGCTACATGCATCGTCAGCGAATTAAAGAAATCGGGTCACTACGAGGATCCAGCCTACATCGTGGTTGTGCGGTACCTGAGCGGTGAGGTTGCGTTTTCAATTCCGTTCTAGCGCTTCTCTCTAGACCAGCGAGACCGGTCCGCCGCCGTGACGTTCCAGGCGTCCGGCGATTTCAAGCTCCAGTAAAACCATTCGCACCGCGCGCGGCGACGTTTGCGACAGGCGGATAGATTTTGTGGTGTCGTGCACGTTGACCCCGAACCGAACCGCGTCAGTCTGGCTAATTAAATCAGGCAAAGGATAGCAGTCATCGCCGGGCTTGACCCGGCAATCCATGCAGCGTGCTCGCTTTCCGCGTTTCACCGGTCCGTTTTGCCGTCGCATCTCCGCATGGACCACCGGGTCAAGCCCGGTGGTGAAGAGGGGAAAGGCGAAGTGAAACAATCAAGTTGCGACATGGGAACGCACAATCGCCAGTGTTCCAGCCCGAAAACCGTTGCAAACGGGCCGCCAAAAACGCACATTGCCCCGACTTGCGGCCGACTTGTTCCCCCGGCTTGCTTAGTCGGGTCGGGGTATCTGGGGTTTCCCTGTGGGGAGGGGTGCACATTGGACGCTAGCCCGGCCAAGCGCGCGTTCCGCGTCGTTCTGATCAAGCCGTCGCATTACGACCCGGATGGCTATGTCATCCAGTGGCTGCGTTCGACGTTACCGTCGAACAGCCTCGCCAGCGTCTATGGGCTGATCAAGGAGTGCGCGGACGAGCACGTGCTCGGTCCCGACGTCGATATCGAGATCGAGGCCTGCGACGAGTGCAACACCGTCGTCGATGTCGAGGGCGTGACGAAGCGCATTCGCTCAGCCGGCGGCGGCATGGTTGGCCTCATCGGCGTGCAGTCGAACCAATATCCGCGCGCGCTCGATCTCGGCCGCAAATTCCGCGAACGCGGCCTCAACGTCATGATGGGCGGCTTTCATGTCTCGGGCTGCATTTCTATGCTGCCGGCCTTGCCGGCCGATCTGCAGGAAGCACTCGATCTCGGCATTCAACTGTACGCCGGCGAGGCCGAAGGCCGCATGGCCGAAGTGTTGCGCGATGTAGCGGCCGGCACGGCAAAGCCGATCTACAAATATCTCAACGATCTGCCCGAGATGGCGGCCGCGGTTTATCCGATCCTGCCGCGCTCGGTGGTGACGCGCGTCGCCGGCCATTATTCGAGTTTTGATGCCGGCCGCGGCTGTCCGTTCCAGTGCTCGTTCTGCACCATCATCAATGTCCAGGGCCGCAAGTCGCGCTATCGCACGCCGGACGATGTCGAATCCATCGTGCGCGCCAACGCGGCGCAGGGCATTACGCGGTTCTTCGTCACAGACGACAATTTCGCCCGCAACCGCAATTGGGAGCCGATCCTCGACCGGCTGATCGAACTGCGTGAGCGCGAGAAGTTCAACATCAAGCTTCTCCTGCAGGTCGACACGCTGTGTCACCGCATTCCGAATTTCATCGAAAAGGCCGCACGCGCCGGCTGCACCGCGATCTTCCTCGGCCTCGAGAACATCAATCCTGAAATCTTTGATGGGCGCCAAGAAGCGCCAGAACAAGATTTGGGAATATCGCGACATGCTGCTGGCCTGGCGGAAGCAGCATGTGATGACCTATGCCGGCTATATCCTCGGCTTCCCGACCGACACGCCGGAGACGATCGCGCGCGATATCGAGATCATCAAGAAAGAACTGCCGGTCGATATCCTCGAATTCTTCTATCTGACGCCGCTGCCGGGCTCGGAGGATCACAAGAACCTGTACATGAAAGGGGTGCCGATGGACCCCGACATGAACAAATACGATCTCGAACACGCCTGCACCGCGCATCCGATCATGTCCAAGGAGACCTGGACGCAGGTCTATGCCGATGCGTGGAAACGCTACTACAGCGACGAACACGTCGAGACGATCATGCGGCGCGCGGTCGTCTCCGGCATCAACCGCACCAAGGTTCTCAACTCGCTGACCATCTTCTCCGGCGCGGCGCGGATCGAGGGCGTACATCCGCTGCAATTCGGCTTTTTCCGGCGGAAGCTGCGCACCCAGCGCCGCTCCGGCCTGAAGGTGCTCAATCCGCTGGTGTTCTATCCGTGGCGCGTTTTCGATTGTCTCAAGGTCATGGCGCAATGGGGCCGGCTGATCTGGCGCTATCGCCGCATCATGGCGAAGGTGACAAAGGATCCGGCGGCAGCGACGCATTTCGACGAGGCGCTGCGGCCGCATACCGGTGCGGGCGACACCGATCATTTCGTCGAAGTCTTCGCCGACAAAATCCCGCATACCCACGGCGCGCCTGTTGCGCCGCTGCGCGTAACCGTGGAAGCGGCGGAATAACTAAGCCCCCGCGGACGTCCGTCCGATCTTGCCTTCCGTGCCGTTGATGAGCCGCGCGATATTGGCGCGGTGCATGATCCACAGCAGTACGGTCAAAAGGAGAAAGAGCTGCGCTTCGCGGATATTGTGGTTCAACCACAAGACCGCAGGGGTCGCTGCGCTCGCGATCAGGGCGGCGAGCGACGAATAGCGGGTCAACGCGGCGATCGCTGCCCAAACGATACAGAACGCCAGCAGCGCGAGCCAACATTTGAAACCCAGCAGCAGACCGATATAGGTTGCGACCCCTTTACCGCCGCGAAAGCGGAGCCAGACCGGAAACAGATGGCCGAGAAACGCGCCGACGGCGGCATAGAGCGCGGCATCGCGGCCAAGAACGATGGTGGTAAGGACGACCGCGGCGGTGCCTTTGAGCATGTCGCCCAACAGCGTCGCCGCGGCGAGCTTCTTGTTGCCGGTGCGCAGCACATTGGTGGCGCCGATATTGCCGGAGCCGATGCTGCGCAGATCGGCCGTGCCGGCCAGCCGCGTCAAAATGATGCCGAACGGAATGGAGCCGCACAGATAACCGAATACAAACGCAGCGAGAAAAGCGGGGAGTTGCGACATGGCTCGCACCTACATTCCGTCATCCTGCGGTGGCCGCGCAGCGACCCTCGAAGGACACGGCCGAGGCGCTGGGGCTGTCATCCTTCGAGGCTCACTTCGCCCGCACTTCAGGCTGACGATAACACGGCGCTAGCTCGCGCGGACTTTACTGCCGCCGGTTTCCCGTGGTGCAAAACCCGCGGCTATGGCGTCGGCGTCGCTCGGATAAATGACAAAGTGCCGAAGCTTGTCGGCGCCGGCACGCGCCACTGCCGAAAGCCCCGGCGCGAACGTCTTGCGCAGCGTGTCGGCGGTGACGAAATGCGCCGTGACGTCTTCGTCGATATCGGCCTCGCAATAGACGCAGCGCATCCGGTGTCCCGCCGGCGTCTCCATCAGGTAAAACTTGTCGGCGGCGTATTGGCTTTCGGCGGGATCGCAGGTGATGCAATTCTTGTTGTGACAATGCACGCCGGTACCGATCGGCTGCGCGTAAACCGGATGATCGGGCTTGGCGAAGCCGCCGGCGAATTTGTGCAGCGAATTGTTCTTGTGCAGATGCAGCACGAGCGAGATCAGCGCCATGCGCACCGGCACGCCGTAGGCCGCCTGCTGGAAATAGACCGCGCGGCGATCGCTGTCGAACGACGCATCGAGCTCGTTGACGCGCGGCAAGGGATGCATGACGCTGGCGTCGGAATATTTGGCTTCGCCGAGGAATTTGGCGTCGATCTTCGGATAGGGCAGCTCCTTGCCGGTGGCCTTGTCGGTCCAGCGCTCCTTCTGGAAGCGGGTGACGTAAACGGCGTCGGTCTTCTTTTGCAGGACGAGCCCGTAATCGATCTCGGGCTCGGCGTAGAGCGAGAGCTGATGCGGCTGATCGGCGGTGACATAAAGCGCGTCGATCCGGCCGCTTTCGGACGCGCCGGTGTCCTTCGACACCATCCGCGAGTGAAACTCCTCGCGCAGCCGCCGGTCGACATGCGCCGGCAGTTCCATTCCGGGCGCGGGCAGCGGATCGATGGTGGCGCCGAACCGCGCCAGCGCATAGACGAAGGAATGGATGGTGCGGCTGCCTTTGAGGTCGCCGGAAATTGCGACCTTCATGCTGCGCAGGCTCTTGTTCTTGGCGCGCAGCGTGAACAGGTCGCACAAAGTCTGCGTCGGATGTTCGTGCGCGCCGTCGCCGCCATTGATGACGGGAACTTGCGAATATTCCGCCGCCAGCCGCGCCGCGCCGTCGCGCGGATGGCGGATGACGACGATGTCGGCATAGTTGGAAATGACCCGGATCGTATCGGCGAGGCTCTCGCCCTTGGCGGCCGAACTCACCGCCGGGTCGGCGCTGGTAATATTGGAGCCGCCGAGCCGCAGCATGGCGCTCTCGAACGACAGCCGGGTGCGGGTCGAGGGCTCGTAGAAAAGGCTGGCGAGAATGAATTTCGAGGCGAGCTCGGTGGAGCGGGCGATGCGGTAGGAGACGGTGTGGTCGGCGAGTTGTTTCAAAAACCCCTGCGCGACCTCGAAGATCGTTTCGATCTCCTTATTGGTGAGGTCGTTGATCGAAACGATGTGGCGCGTCAGCGGCTGGGGTTTGGTCATTAAAGCGGTCGTATAGGCCCAATTGCCGCACTCGGGCAAGCCCGCTTTGGCTGTGAACGAAAGTGATGCACCGGAAACAGAAGCGGGTGCCGCCGTGTTAGGATTGCGAAAACGCCCCAAAGGGGCATTGCGTCGGGGGGTTCGGTGATGGCCGTTCGTTCGCGCTTCGACACGCACGAGGTGTTCAACCAGTCGCCACCTTACGAGAACGTCGATCTGTTTTCGAGCGACCGGCCGCTGCTCGAAGCGGTCAAGGCGAATGGCGGCGAAGCGGCCGCGCTCTCGGCATTCGGCAAAGACTGGGGAACGGCGGAACGGTTCACGCTGGCGCGTGAGGCCAACGAGAACCCGCCGAAGCTTCATGCCTTCGACGCCAAAGGCAATCGCCGCGACACCGTCGAGTTTCATCCGGCCTATCACAGCTTCATGCAGGCGAGCATTGCCGCGGGCCTGCACGCCTCGACCTGGACCGACACCGGACAGCGCGCCGCGCCGCCGGCCGAAGTCTTGCGCACCGCGCGCTTCTATATGGCGGCACAAGTCGAGACCGGGCATTTGTGCCCGATCACGATGACGCGCGCTGCGCTGGCGCCGCTTGCGGCCGAGCCGTCGCTCGCTGCGAAAATCGTGCCCAAAATTGTCTCGCGCAGCTACGACTCGACGTTCGGGCCGTGGTGGGACAAAGTCGGCATGACGCTCGGCATGGGCATGACCGAGAAACAGGGCGGCACCGACGTGCGCGCCAATACGACGACGGCGACTCCTGACGGCGAGGCTTACGCCCTCGTCGGCCACAAATGGTTCTTCTCGGCGCCGATGAGCGACGCGTTCCTAGTGCTGGCGCAGGCGCCGGGCGGCTTGACGTGTTTCCTGATGCCGCGCTTCCGTCCTGACGGATCGGTCAACGCGCTGCGTTTCCAGCGGCTCAAGGACAAGCTCGGCAACCGCTCCAACGCGTCGAGCGAAGTCGAGTTCACGGACGCTTTTGCCTGGCGCGTCGGCGACGAGGGCTCAGGCATCCGCACCATTTTGCAGATGGTGCAATTGACGCGGCTCGATTGCGCCGTCGCGTCCGCCGGTTTGATGCGCATGGCGCTGGTGCAGGCCCTGTATCATTGCCGCCACCGCAACGTGTTCCAAAAGCGCCTCGCCGATCAGCCGATGATGCGCGCTGTGCTCGCCGATATGGCGCTCGACGTCGAAGCGGCGGTGGCGCTGGTGCTGCGCTTGTCGCGCGCGCGCGATCGCGCCGCAACGGACGCGCGGGAAGCCGCTTATGCACGGCTGATGACGCCGGCGGCAAAGTTCTGGATCTGCAAGCTCGCGCCGGGCTTCATCTTCGAAGCCATGGAGTCGCTCGGCGGCAACGGTTACGTCGAAGAAAGCAATTTGCCGCGGCTTTATCGCGAGGGCCCGGTCAACGCCATTTGGGAAGGCTCCGGCAATGTCATGTGCCTCGACGTGTTGCGCGCCTTGAAAGGCAAAGACGAAACCGAGTTGTTTGCTGGTCTCGCGCGGGACGCCGGCCTCGCTGCCGACTCAGAAAATCCACAATTAACAAACGAAGCCGGTGCCCGCCGCGTGGTGCAACGTCTCGCACTGCTGGCGAGTGTCGCGGGGCTCAAGGAAACCGCACCGTCTGTGATCTCCAACACATTTTTCAGAACGCGCGTCGTAAAAACACACGGTGCGTTTTACGGCGCAGCTGAAATCAATTCACAAACAGTTGATCTTTTGCTCGGACGCGCATTGCCGGACGCATGAAGGCGCCGCATTTGCGCGCATTTCCACGTCGCAGCATAGATCGTGCGCGCGCAGGAATATATTTATCGGGCACCCGATAGGTCATTTGCAGACGTGCCATGCGCGGGCATCACTCGCCACGCGTGACTTCCAAATTATCTGACGCCTGCGGCAATGACTGCGCTTCGTCTTCCTCGAAAAAGGAACAAAAACATGTCTAAAACTCTCTCGGGTCGAATCCTTAAGGGCGCTGCGGCTGCGGCGCTGGCCGTTGCCGTCTCGCTCGCGGCCGCAGCGCCAGGCTTCGCAGCCTCTCATCACAGCAAGTACAGCCAAAATAATGATCCGCCTGCGCGGATCTATTACGACTATTCACCGGCGCAATCCGATTATACGGCCGGACAGCTCGGACGGCGAACCAATCCGGTGATTGTCGCTCCGGGCGCCTATGGTCCGCCGGATCCGGCAAGCTGCGGCGGCTTTCACTGCTGAGGCCGGCGCAAGCGCATTCAAACTTTGGGGCGCCGGAGCGCAAGCTTACGGCGCCCCGATCTGTCCGCGCGCGAGACGATCGAGCGCGCCTTGGAGAATGAAGGTGGCGGCATGCTGATCGATCACCGCCTTGCGTTTGGCGCGGCTCGCATCGGCCGCGATCAGCGCGCGCTCGACCGCCGCCGTCGACAGTCGCTCGTCCCACAGCGCGATCGGCAATTCGGTGAGCTGCGCCAAGTTGCGCGCGAAGGCGCGCGTCGACTGCGCGCGCGGCCCTTCGCTACCGTCCATATTGATCGGCAAGCCGAGCACAAGACCGGCGGTTTTGCGTTCGGCTGCAAGATCGAGAATGCGCCTGGCGTCGAGATTGAAACGTTGCCGCGCAATGGTCTCGACCGGCGCGGCGACACGGCGATCCGGATCGCTCGCCGCGACGCCGATGGTCTTGGTGCCGAGGTCTAGGCCGAGCAGCGCGCCGCGCACCGGCAACAATGCGGCGGCGTCAGTGAGCGCGAGAACCGGCATCGAAGGCTTTTCCTCAAGTCGGCCTTTTCGAGTTACGCGGCCGCGACTATCTTGTGCGCATTTCCGCCGTTCCTGTCACGCATAGGGTCAGTCATACAGATCACTTGGTACGGCCACGCCGCTTTTCGTCTCGATTTCGCAGGCCAAGCGGTTCTGATCGATCCGTTCTTCATCGGCAACCCGGCCTTCGTTTCCGACAAGGCCGCCGCAATCAAGGGCGTAGCGCACATCGTTTTGACCCACGGCCATGCCGATCATGTGGGCGATACGCTCGATATCGCCAAGACAAACGGCGCCACCGTCACCACGACTTACGACCTCGGCATGTGGCTGATGTCAAAGGGCCTCGAAAAACTCAATCCGATGAATATGGGCGGAACCACCGATCTCGGCGCCTTCACCGTGACGCTGGTGCGCGCCGACCATTCCTCCGGCGACATGATGAACGGCACGCCGATCTATCTCGGCAATCCATGCGGCACCATCATCAAGGCCAAGGGTGAGCCGACGGTCTATCACTTGGGCGACACCGATATTGTTTCCGACATGGCGCTGATCGCCGAAATCCATCAGCCGAAAGTCGCCATGGTGCCGATCGGCGATCGCTTCACCATGAGCCCGACCACGGCGGCGCTTGCCGTGAAGCGCTTCCTCAAGGTTGAAACCGTCATTCCGTGTCACTACGGTTCGTTCCCGATCATCGAGCGAAGCGCTGACAAATTCGTTTCCGAGATGAAGGGGCATGCCACGATGGTGATCGTGCCGGAAAAGGGCAATGCGTTTACGGTCTAGAAGTCTTCACGTTCGGGAGTTCACATGCGTTTCACTTCAACCATTCTTGCAACTGCGCTGACGCTAGCCATGTCCCAAGCCATGTTCCAGATCGGCACTTCGCGCGCGGCAATGGCCGCTGACATCAAAGTCGTCAGCGGCGGCGCTTTCAAGCAAGTGCTCAGCGCCCTTGTCGCCCAATACGAGAAGGAGAGCGGCAACAAGGTCGACGTTACCTATCAGACTATCGGGCAGCATCTGGCGCTGATCCGCGACGGCAAGGAAGAGTTCGACGTCGCTGTTCTGACGCCCGAAGGGATCGACGGGCTCGCCAAGGAGGGCAAGGTCGTGCCCGGCACGCGCGCCGATTTGGCCAAGGTCGGCGTCGGCGTCGTCGTCAAAGCCGGCGCGCCGCTGCCGGATATCAGCACGGACGATGCCTTCAGGCGTGCGCTGCTCGCGGCAAAATCGGTCGCCTATATCGATCCCAAGGCCGGCGGCTCGAGCGGCATCTATGTCGCAGGCCTGCTGAAGCGGCTCGGCATTGCCGATGAGGTGAATGCCAAAGCGGTCCTGGTGCAGGGCGGGGCGGTCGCCGATCACGTTGCCGACGGCGAGGCTGAAATCGGGGTCCACCAGATCAGCGAGATTTTACCGGTTGCCGGTGTGACGTTTGTTGGGCCGCTGCCGGCGGACATCCAGAATTTTACGGTCTATGCGGCCGGCGTCGGCGCGGCGGCCAAGGATGCCGCGGCAGCCAAAGACTTTGTCCAGTTTCTGACCGGCCCGCACGCCTTGCCGATCATCAAGGCGAAGGGCATGGAGCCGGCTGTGTCATAAAAAACAGCGCCCGGCGGGGGCCGGGCGCTGATTAGCCGAGCGCACGTTGCGATCGGGCGGGGTTTTAGCGAGGTTAGTACTTCGCCTGTTCCCAAGCGATCCGCGGGATGTCGCCGCGGGTGATGCCGATATCGGCCAGTTCACGGTCGCTGAGGTGGGAAAGCTCGTCCACGGCAACGCCATAGCGCTTCCAGGACTTGAAGAAGTGGATGATGGACAACAACATGTTCTTGTTCCTTTATTTCAGTTTCCGGCGCAGGCTCCGAGACGCCGGCACCAGAATCGGAACTCAATATAAGCACCGATGGTGCGTCGCAAAATAAGTCTATTGCAGTGCAGCTACGCGAATATTGCATGTAGTTTGCAACGATCTCTAAAGACTTGTGGTAAATCTGAGCCGCCGGCCGACAAAAAGCCTAGTAAAGCCAGAGATTGTCATGTGTTTCACGCATTAGTGGCCCGCGGATGTCCTGCCTAAGGGCCTGAGCGCGGCCAGACCCCTAAAACACAGTAAAAATTGTTCCAATCGCCGCCTTTGATGCGCTCTTTGCCCGAGTTCCGCCCGCCATTGATCCTTCATGTGCCGCAGTTGCGGGCTGCTATTCGAAGGGTCGAAGTATGCGTCGGGGAGTTTCCCATGGGGACCGCTCTGGATCACCGCAGAAGCGCGGAAGAATGCGTTGCGATGGCTCGGCTGGCTGACGACACCAGCGACAAGGCACTGTGGCTCGCCTTGGCGCAGTCGTGGGTGAAGCTCGCAGAGCACGTCTCACGGGTCGAGACGGATGCCGCTCTTCAGGACGAAGCGCTCGACGACGTGGCGTTTGAACCTGAAGGCGTTATTCGTCCGTCCTAGCGCCGTTCGGCATTCTCGCCGCTCACGCGGACCGGCGCTGCCGGCCCGGAGCGGATGGCTGTTAAAGCACTGGCCGTGAAATTCTTTGGCCCTAGCGCAGGGTCACTGACCGTGGCTGGCGAGGACCGTCTGGCAGGCCTTGCTGATCTTCGGACGATTGGCCTGCAGACAGCCCAGGATACCGAGAACGTCGTTCGGATTAACCTGCAATTGGACCTGGCAGTACTTGGTCACGTCTGGGTGGCAGGCGGCGCGTTCCTCGTCGTTGCCTTGTCCCATGCCGCCGCCGGACACCGGAGGCGGTTGCGGCGGCAAATTCTGAGCAGAAACAGCCGCGCCGGCGGCAACCAAAGCAGCGAGTGAAAGCGCAACGATCAAGTCTAATTTGCGCAACATGGTCCTCCCCCTCCGGGCACAAAGCCCGCACCGTGGCTTTATTTTATCCCACACTTTATCCGGACTGTCGCGATTCCAAAGCACGCTGAATGGTTGCGGAATACTCCGGTGTGGATTTCTTTGTGTTCCAGCGCGTCGCCGGTGTGGTTGCGATTCGCCAGCCGGCTATATCTTAAACTTTTGCGCGCATATGCCAGGCACACTCGCTGGTGATCCCGGGCGCGCGCCCTTGCGCAGGCGCGGGCGAGGGCGATACTCCTCGCCCAAGGTTACGTCGCCAAGGTTGCGACAAGGGTGGCTAGAGGGGCGGTTAGCTCAGTTGGTAGAGCGTCTGCTTTACACGCAGAATGTCGGCGGTTCGAGTCCGTCACCGCCCACCAGCCCTACGCAAGCGCAGCGCCGCATCGGCTGCCGCGCCGAAGCCCACTTGGGCGTAGGCGGGCTCAGGCGCTTGCTCGGCTCGGCAAGCCGGCCTTCTTTTTTTAACAGTCACTGCGCCGACATGACGCCGACTTGGTTCGGCGCAAATCTCGGTGAACGCAAACTTCGAAAAAAACCTCGCCCGCGGCCTCGCGATTTAAGCAATTGCGATGGCGCGCGGGCGGTGAGTGGCGCACGGCGGATCCGCGTGGCAAATCCGCCGACAGCGAGCGATCAGACGGCTTCCTTGAGTTCCTTGGAAGCACGGAAGGCCACTTTTTTGCTGGCCTTGATCTGAATCGGTTGGCCGGTCGCGGGATTACGTCCCATGCGCGCGGCGCGCTTGCGCACCTGAAGGATGCCGAGGCCGCCGATGCGGATGCGCTCGCCCTTCTTCAGATGCTTGACGATATTGCCGACAAAGCCGCCGAGGATCGCTTCAGCTTGCTTCTTCGAAAGCTCGTTGTCCTCCGCGAGGCTCGCGGCGAGATGTTTTAAAGTAACGGTAGTCGCGGTTGCCTTACTTGCCATTAGACCCTCCTCAATGAAGCGGTTTGCGTGAAAAAAGCGCCGCTCAGGGCGAAGCAGTTAAACGATTCGGCTGCGGCTGACCACGCTTGTTTTGTCAATTCCACCGATGTTTTCTGCACCAAAGGGCTATCTGCGGGCGCTCTGTGGCAAGGATATGACGGGCATGAAAGCCCGATGAAAGGCCCAAATTCCTTGACTTGGAGCCGCTCGGGCTTTAACTGCCCACCTCGCCCGCGGGGGCGTAGCTCAGTTGGTTAGAGCGTCGGCCTGTCACGCCGAAGGTCGCGGGTTCGAGTCCCGTCGCTCCCGCCATTTCAAAGACTTAGGCCTGTTTCCCGATAGGGCGGTTGAGCTCCGCCAAGTGCGCGCGCCAAACCATACGCGAGCCCCTAGAAACACGCTATGAGAGCGGTTTGTCCGCTGCTGCTCAGCCGCGATAGATCGGCTGCGGCTGGGCAAAAAAGCTCCACAGAATGTGGTAAACCAAGGCAAAATTCTTCTGTTGGAAACTCGCATGCGAGATTCCGGGCATCACCGCGAATTGCTTGTCCGGGTTCGGCAGCTTGGCGAAGAACGCCACCAGGTCGTCAAAGCTCGCGATGCCGTCCCATTGGCCGCGCATGATCAGGGTGGGAACCGTGATCTTTTCCGGGTCGACCACCGGCAGGTTGCTGCACATGTCGACATAGGTTCCGGTCGGCACAGAATCGTCCAATGCGGTGACGGCGTCGGCGAAGGCATTGATGACCTTGTCCTCGGCGGCGCCGGGATGGTCGCGGTCGAAGATCGAATGGATAAACGCCTTATCGATCGGCCGGCGGTTCTTGGTGCGAAACTCGGGCAGCCTTTTCTTGCGCTCGGCCAGCGTCGGTGAGCCTTCGCCGGTCCAGACCATGGCGTCGAGCGCAAGCCTTGCGACCATGTCCGGATGGCGCTGCGCGAACATGGCCGCACGTAGTGCGCCCGAGGAAATGCCGTAGACGAGGAGCGGGCGCTTGCCGCGCAGCTTCTCGATATAGGTCGCGGCGGCAAAGCAGTCGTCGGCGCCTTGCGCGATCGGGGCGTTATTGTTGCGGCTCTTTTCCGAGCGGCCATAGCCTTCCATGTCGACGCACCAGCAGTCGAAGCCGCGGCGCGCGAACCAATCCATGACGGACGAATCCGGCCGGCCGTCGACGTGAAGGTCGAATGTCGGTTGCGACGCCATCGACGAGCCATGAACGAATAGGATGGTGCCCGCGGTCTGCTTCGGATCGCCGGCGCATTTTTCGAACATGAATAGCTTCACCTCGCCGTCCTTGGCGGTCCAATGCTCCTCGCCTTTGATTGCGGCGGCGGAAATCGTGGTCATGTCGTTCATGGTGCACCTGTCGCTCTCAGAATTGCGTTGAATTGCGTTCTTGGATTTTGCCGCCGCTCTTCGATGGTCTAATCGATCAGCGCGATGTGATTGGCCTTGATCACTTTAGCCCATTTGACGATCTCGGCCTGCATGAAGGCTGTAAATTCCGGTTGGGTCATGACCAGCGCGGTCGCGCCTTGGTCCGCCCAGGCTTTCTTGAGGTCGGGGCGATGCAGGATCGCGGTGATGTTGCGGTTGAGCAGATCGATAATCGGTTGCGGCGTGTCCTTGGGCGCCATGAAGCCGACCCAGAGCGTCGCGGCAAAGCCGGGCGCGCCCGCTTCGTCGAGCGTCGGCACGTCGGGCAGAATAGGCGAGCGGGTTTTGCCGCTGGTGCCGATCGGCCGCACCATGCCGGACTTGATCAAGGGCGCCATGGTCGGAACGGAATCGAACAGCAACTGAATTTGCCCGCTGAGGATGTCGGTGCGCATGCCGCTCGATCCCTTGTACGGGACATGCACGATGTCGATGCCAGTGATGTTGCGCAAAAGCTCGCCGGCCATGTGGTAGTTCGAGCCCGGGCCAGACGAGCCGTAATTCAGCGTTCCAGGCTTCGCCTTGGCGAGCGCAATGAGCTCGGCGAGGTTTTTCGCCGGCACCGACGGGTGCACCACCAGCACCAGGTCGCTGTCCATCAGCGGCGCGACCGGCACGAGGTCGCGCATCAGGGAATAGGATTTCTTCTGGTACAGCGTTTCGTTGACGGTCTGGGTGCCCGAGACCATCAAGATCGTGTAGCCGTCGGGTGTCGCGTTGGCGACGAATTCGGTGCCGATGGTCGTTCCGGCGCCAGGACGGTTCTCGATGACGAAGGCCTGATGCAGCGACTGCTGCAACTCGGCCGCGATATCGCGGGTATAGACGTCGGTCGGACCGCCGGCGCCGAACGGCGCGATGATCTTGACCGGTCGCGACGGGTAATCATCGGCGCGCGCGACCGAGGCCGTTACGGCGGCGGTCAGGGCGCCGGCGACAGGCGCGCTCGCCAGCGCGAAGAGCGCGGCGCGGCGCGAATATCGAGGCATGCGAGCGTCTGGCACGTCAGTGTCACTCCCCAGTCGCGCCGGCGATTTTGGGCCTTTGCCGGCGGCGCCGCGATGCCCTGCCAGGAATCGGGCGGCTCGCCAAGTGCAAAGGGCGCCATCAACTGCGCAATTTTGCGCGCGGCCGGTCGCCCCCAACCATGCCTTGGCGCTATGCTCGGCAAAATTGTCACTGCAACGTAACATCGTCGCAACTGGCGGCGTCAACGCGCTTGCCACACACAGGCTTGTCTTGCACCTTTTTGTGCACTGCGCTAAGGGTCGCGAAGTTCCCGTTGTGAGGCGAATCTGCTTGATTTTGGGGCAAATCGGCACACTCCCGACACATACGGAACCGCGCAGTAAAGGACCCGCTTTCGCTCCAGGGAATGTGGTCTTTGCCCGCCGCTCAGAAGGACCTCTGATGAGCCAGTCTCTGACCCAATTGCTGTACGCCTACCTGCCGCTCATCGTCTTCATCGGCGTCGCGGGCTTTATCGGGATTGTGCTTCTGGTCGTTGCCTTCATCGTCGCTTACCAGCAACCCGATCCGGAAAAGCTCTCCGCCTATGAGTGCGGCTTCAACGCCTTCGACGACGCGCGGATGAAGTTCGACATTCGCTTCTATCTGGTCGCAATTTTGTTTATCATTTTTGATCTCGAGGTCAGCTTCCTGTTCCCGTGGGCCACGGCGTTCGGCCATTTGGGTGTATTCGGCTTCTGGTCGATGATGCTGTTCCTCGGCGTGCTGACAATCGGCTTCATCTACGAATGGAAGAAGGGAGCGCTCGAATGGGACTGAGCGAACCCGCACTCGCAACGCCACGATCGCAAATTCTCGATCCGCGCACGGGGAAGCCGGCCGGCGCGAATGATGCGTTTTTCGCCGACGTGAACAACGAGCTTGCCGACAAGGGCTTCCTGGTCGCCGCCGCTGAAGATCTCATCGCCTGGGCGCGCACCGGCTCGCTGATGTGGATGACGTTCGGGCTTGCCTGCTGCGCCGTCGAGATGATGCAGGTGTCGATGCCGCGCTACGACGTCGAGCGCTTCGGCTTCGCGCCGCGCGCGTCGCCGCGCCAGTCCGACGTGATGATCGTCGCCGGCACGCTGACCAACAAAATGGCGCCGGCTTTGCGCAAGGTCTACGACCAGATGCCCGAGCCGCGTTACGTGATCTCGATGGGCTCCTGCGCCAATGGCGGCGGCTACTATCACTATTCCTATTCGGTGGTGCGCGGCTGCGACCGCATCGTGCCGGTCGACATCTACGTGCCCGGCTGCCCGCCGACCGCGGAGGCGCTGTTGTACGGCGTGCTGCTGTTGCAGAAGAAAATCCGCCGCACCGCCACGATCGAGCGCTGACCATGGATGAAACGCTTGATACGCTCGGCAAGACGATTGCTGCCGCGCTCCCGGCATCGGTGACCGGCTACGCGGTCGCCTATCACGAGCTCAACGTGACGGCGCGGGCGAGCGACATCGTTTCGGTCGTGCGTTTCCTGCGCGACGACGTGCGCTGCCAGTTCGTCAATCTGATCGACATCACCGCGGTCGACTGGCCGAGCCGCGAGCAGCGCTTCGATGTCGTCTATCATCTGCTGTCGCCGAAGCTCAATCTGCGCATCCGCGTCAAAGCCGAAACCGATGAAAATACGCCGGTGCCGTCGATCATCGACGTGTTTCCCGGCTCCGATTGGTTCGAGCGCGAGACCTACGATCTTTACGGCGTCGTCTTCACCGGCCATCCCGACATGCGGCGCATCCTCACCGATTACGGCTTCGAGGGTCATCCGCTGCGCAAGGACTTCCCGCTGACCGGCTTTGTCGAGGTGCGCTACGACGACGAGCTCAAGCGCGTCGTCTACGAGCCGGTGCGGCTCGTGCAGGAATTCCGGAATTTCGATTTTCTCTCGCCATGGGAAGGTACCGACTATGTGCTGCCGGGCGACGAGAAGGCCGGCGGCAAAGGGTCGTGAGGTCGTGACGTGAAACAGACCCTCAAGCCCGGCATGACGCACCGTTTCACGTATACGGTGCCGGAAAACAAGACGGTGCCCTACACCTATCCGGAAGCGCCGGAAATCGCCGCGATGCCTAAGGTGTTCGCTACTGGCAATATGATCGTGCTGATGGAATGGGTGTGTACGCAGCTTCTGGCGCCGCATCTCGATCCGGGCGAGGGCAGTCTCGGCGTGCATGTCGATGTCAGCCACTTGGCGGCGACGCTGCCGGGAATGGCGGTGACGGTGGACGTGGAATGCCTGGCGGTCGCCGGCCAGCGCGTGACCTTTGCGGTCAAAGCCCATGACGGCGTGGATCTGATCGGCGAAGGCCGTCACGAGCGCTTCGTCGTCGCCTGGAACAAGTTCAACGCGCGGCTCGCGGCCAAAGCCGCCAAGGCGCGGGCGAAAACGGTTGAGGTGGCGTAATGGCAGAAACAGCTGCCACCAGGAACTTTACGATCAACTTTGGTCCGCAGCATCCGGCGGCGCACGGCGTGCTTCGCCTCGTGCTTGAACTTGATGGCGAAGTGGTCGAGCGCGTCGATCCGCATATCGGGCTGTTGCACCGCGGCACGGAAAAGCTGATCGAGCAGAAGACCTATTTGCAGGCGATCCCGTATTTCGACCGGCTCGATTATGTCGCGCCGATCAATCAGGAGCACGCGTTCTGCCTCGCCGCGGAAAAATTGCTCGGCCTTGAAGTGCCGCGGCGCGGCCAGCTCATTCGGGTGCTCTATTGCGAGATCGGGCGGCTATTGTCGCATCTGCTCAATGTGACGACACAGGCGATGGATGTCGGCGCGCTCACTCCGCCGCTTTGGGGTTTCGAGGAGCGCGAGAAGCTGATGGGCTTCTACGAGCGCGCCTCGGGCTCGCGCATGCACGCGGCCTATTTCCGTGTCGGCGGCGTGCACCAGGATCTGCCGCAACAGTTGATCGACGACATCGAGGCGTTCTGCGATCCGTTCCTGATCATCTGCGACGATCTCGAAACGCTGCTCACCGACAACCGCATCTTCAAGCAGCGCAACGTCGATATCGGCATTGTCTCGCTCGAGGACGCCTGGGCGCGCGGCTTTTCCGGCGTGATGGTGCGCGGCTCGGGCGCGGCTTGGGATTTGCGCAAGTCGCAGCCTTACGAGTGCTACGCCGAAATGGAATTCGACATTCCGATCGGCAAGAATTGCGACAATTACGACCGCTACTGCATTCGCATGGAAGAGATGCGGCAGTCGATCCTCATCATGAGGCAATGCATTGCCAAGCTGCGCGCGCCCGACGGGCAGGGCCGCGTCGCGGCTGACGATCATAAGATCGTGCCGCCCAAGCGCGAAGAGATGAAGCGCTCGATGAAATCATTGATCCATCACTTCAAGCTCTACACCGAAGGCTTCAAAGTGCCGGCCGGCGAGGTCTATACCGCCGTCGAGGCGCCCAAAGGCGAGTTCGGTGTCTATCTCATCGCCGACGGCAGCAACAAACCGTACAAGTGTAAAATCCGCGCGCCGGGCTTTGCCCATTTGCAGGCGATGGATTTCCTCTGCCGCGGTTACATGCTCGCCGATATTTCGGCGATCCTGGGCAGTCTCGATATCGTGTTCGGCGAGGTCGACCGATGAGCGTCCGCCGTCTCGCCGAAAAGCAGCCGCCGAGCTTTGCCTTCACGCCCGAAAATCTGCAATGGGCGAAGGCGAAGATCACGCAATACCCGGAAAGCCGGCAGCAGTCGGCGGTGATCCCGATCCTGTGGAAGGCGCAGGAGCAATGCGGCGGCTGGCTGCCACAAAAGGCGATCGAGGCGACGGCTGAACTCCTCGGCATGGCGAAAATCCGCGTCCTCGAAGTCGCGACCTTCTACACGATGTTCAATCTGTCGCCGGTCGGGCGCTTCCACGTGCAGCTTTGCGGCACCACGCCTTGCATGCTGCGCGGCGCCGAGGATCTGAAAAAAGTCTGCCACCACATGATCGGCCACGAGAGCGAAGTGACCGCCGACGGCACGTTCTCCTGGATCGAGGTCGAGTGCCTCGGCGCTTGCGTGAATGCGCCGATGGTCCAGATCAATGCCGATTTCTACGAGGATCTGACACCCGACACGCTGACGCGGATCATCAACGATTTTTCGGACGGCCGCACGCCGAAGCCCGGGCCGCAGGTCGACCGCGTCAATTCGGCGCCGATCGGCGGCGCCAACACGCTGACCGATCCGTCGATCTACGAACCGAAGGGACAGCCGGCTCCCGCTTCGTCGTCCACCGGTACATCCGAACAAGGACGCGGCTGATGCTTGCCGACAAGGACCGCATTTTCAAGAATCTCTACGGCCGTCATGGCTTCGGCCTCGAGGCCGCGCGCGCGCGCGGCGCCTGGGACGGCACCAAAGCGATCCTGGCCAAGGGTCGCGACGGCATCGTCAATGAGATGAAGGCGTCCGGCCAGCGCGGCCGCGGCGGCGCGGGTTTCGCCACCGGCCTGAAATGGTCGTTCATGCCCAAACAGTCGGACGGGCGGCCGCATTATCTCGTCATCAATGGCGACGAGTCCGAGCCCGGCACCTGCAAAGACCGCGAGGTGATGCGGCACGATCCGCATCTTCTCATCGAGGGCTGTCTGATCGCCGGCTGCGCCATGGCGGCGAAGCATTGCTACATCTACATCCGCGGCGAATTTATCCGCGAACGCGAGCGCGTCGAAGCCGCGGTGCAAGAGGCCTATGACGCAAAGCTCATCGGCAAAAACAATATCCACGGCTGGGATTTCGATATCGTCGTGCATCACGGCGCCGGCGCCTATATCTGCGGCGAAGAGACCGCGCTCCTTGAAAGCCTCGAAGGCAAGAAAGGCCAGCCGCGGTTGAAACCGCCGTTCCCGGCCAATATGGGTCTCTACGGCTGTCCGACCACGGTCAATAATGTCGAGACCATCGCGCAGGTGCCCGACATCATGCGACGCGGCGCATCGTGGTTCGCCAGCATCGGCCGGGCCAACAATACCGGCACCAAGCTCTATTGCATTTCCGGCCATGTCGAACGGCCGTGCAATGTCGAAGAGAACATGGGCATTCCGCTGCGCGAGCTCATCGACCGGCACGCCGGCGGCGTGCGCGGCGGCTGGGACAATCTGATGGCCGTCATTCCCGGCGGCTCGTCGATGCCGCTAGTGCCCGCTGGTCCCGACCAATGCGACACGCTGCTGATGGATTTCGACGGCTGCCGCGACAAGAAATCGGCGCTCGGCACCGCCGCGGTGATCGTCATGGACAAGTCCGACGACATCGTCAAAGCGATGGCGCGCATTTCCTATTTCTACAAGCACGAGAGCTGCGGCCAGTGCACGCCGTGCCGCGAAGGCATGGGCTGGATGTGGCGGGTGCTCAGCCGCATGGCGGAAGGCCGCGCGCAAAAGCGCGAGATCGACATGCTGTGGGAAGTCACCACCCAGATCGAAGGCCACACCATCTGCGCCTTCGGCGACGGCGCCGCCTGGCCGGTGCAGGGCCTGCTGCGGCATTTCCGTCCGGAGATCGAGAAACGCATCGACCAATACACCGTGAACCCGCATCCCGAACCGGTTGCGGTCGCGGCGGAGTGAGACTGAGATGACCAAGCTCATCGTTGACGGCAGAGAAGTCGACGTTCCGCCGGAATACACGCTGCTGCAGGCCTGCGAGGCCGCCGGCGCGGAAATTCCGCGGTTCTGCTTTCACGAGCGGCTGTCGATTGCTGGCAATTGCCGCATGTGCCTGATCGAAGTGGTCGGCGTGCCGAAGCCGCAGGCCTCGTGCGCCATGGCGGTGCGCGATCTGATGCCGAACAAGGACGGCTCGCCCAAAGTTCTGTCGACGCGCTCACCGATGGTGCGCAAGGCGCGCGAAGGCGTGATGGAGTTCTTGCTGATCAATCATCCGCTCGATTGCCCGATCTGTGATCAGGGCGGCGAATGCGATCTGCAGGACCAGTCGATGGCCTATGGCATCGACTCGACGCGCTTCCATGAGAACAAGCGCGCGGTCGAGGACAAATATCTCGGCGCGCTGGTCAAGACCTCGATGAACCGCTGCATTCAGTGCACCCGCTGCGTGCGCTTCATCACCGAGGTCGCGGGCGTGCCCGAGCTTGGCGCCATCGGCCGCGGCGAGGATATGGAGATCACGACCTATCTCGAAACGGCGATGCATTCCGAGCTGCAAGGCAATGTGGTCGATATCTGTCCGGTCGGCGCGCTCACCTCGAAGCCGTACGCGTTCGCGGCGCGGCCGTGGGAGCTCAACAAGACCGAGTCGATCGACGTGATGGATGGGCTCGGCTGCGCCATCCGGATCGACACCCGCGGCAGCGAAGTGATGCGCATCCTGCCGCGCGACAACGACGACATCAACGAAGAGTGGATTTCCGACAAGACGCGGCATGTCGTCGACGGCTTGCGCACGCAGCGCCTCGACCAGCCTTATGTGCGCCAGAACGGGCAGCTGCGCCCGGCGACGTGGCCGGAAGCCTTCAAGGCGATCGCCGCGAAAGTGGCGCAGAGCAATCCCAAGCGCACGGGCGCGATCGTCGGCGATCTCGCCGGCGTCGAAGAGATTTTTGCGCTCAAGGATTTGATGACGCGGTTGGGCGTGACCAATCTCGATTGCCGGCAGGACGGCTCCGCGCTCGATCCGGCCTGGGGCCGCGCAAGCTATCTGTTCAACGCGAGCATTGCCGGCATCGACACGGCGGATGCGCTTCTGATCGTCGGCTCGAATCCGCGCAAGGAAGGGACCATCCTCAATGCGCGGATCCGCAAGCGCTGGCGCTTAAGCAAATTCCCGATCGGCGTCATCGGGCCGAAGGCGGATTTGTCCTATACCTATGATTATCTCGGCGCCGGTCCCGAAACGCTGGCCGATATCGCGCGGCATTCCTTCGCCGACAATCTGAAAAAGGCCGAGCGGCCGATGCTAATTCTCGGCGCCAACGCGTTTACGCGCGGCGACGGCGCGGCGCTGGCTTCGCTCGCTGCCAAGGCTGCGGTCGATCTCGGTGCGGTCAAAGATAGCTGGAACGGTTTCTGTGTGCTGCATAGCGCGGCGTCCCGCGTCGGCGCGCTCGATCTCGGCTTCGTGCCGGGGCAGGGCGCGCTGAGCGCGCGGCAGATGGCGGCCTTCGGCACGCTCGATCTATTGTTCCTCCTCGGCGCCGACGAGATCGACATCCCGCAAGGCGCCTTCGTCGTCTATATCGGCACCCATGGCGACCGCGGCGCCTCGCGCGCCGATGTGGTGCTGCCGGGCGCGGCCTATCCGGAAAAGTCGTCGATTTACGTCAACACCGAAGGCCGCGTGCAGATGGCGACGCGTGCCTCGTTCCCGCCCGGCGACGCCAAGGAAGACTGGGCGATCCTGCGCGCGCTGTCCGACGTTCTGAAAAACAAGCTGCCCTACAACTCGCTGTCGGCTTTGCGGCAGGCGCTCTACAAGGCCCATCCGCACATGATGCGCGTCGGCCAGATCGCGCCGGGCGACGCCGCCGCTATTCAAAAGCTCGCGGGTCTCGGCGGCACGGTCGACAAGGCGCCGTTCGGTCCGGGCATTGAGGACTATTACTTCACCAATGCCATCGCGCGCTGTTCGGCGGTGATGGCGGAATGTTCGGCGATCGCGCTTGGGCGCTCGACCATGACGGCAGCGGAATAGAGGATTTGCGATGACGCTGACCGATTTCTGGTGGACCTATCTTTGGCCTCTCACGATCATGATCGCGGAGAGCCTGCTGCTCCTCGTCGTCCTTCTGGTTTCAGTCGCCTATGTTCTCCTCGCCGACCGCAAGATCTGGGCCGCGGTGCAGATCAGGCGCGGTCCGAACGTGGTCGGACCCTGGGGCCTGTTCCAGTCCTTTGCCGATTTGCTGAAATTCGTTCTCAAGGAACCGGTCATTCCGGCCAGCGCCAACAAGGGCGTTTTCCTCCTGGCGCCGCTCGTGACCTGCGTACTGGCGCTCGCCGGCTGGGCCGTTATCCCGGTCAATACCGGCTGGGTGATCTCCAACATCAATGTCGGGGTGCTTTACATCTTCGCCATCTCGTCGCTCGGCGTCTACGGCGTCATCATGGCGGGCTGGGCGTCGAATTCGAAATATCCGTTCCTCGCCGCGCTCCGTTCGGCGGCGCAGATGGTGTCCTACGAAGTCTCGATCGGCTTTGTCATCATCACCGTGCTGCTTTGCGTCGGCTCGCTCAATCTCTCCGCCATCGTTGACGCGCAGCGCGATCACGGGCTCGCCACCATGCTCGGCGTGCCGTGGCTGTCGATCCTGAACTGGTACTGGCTGCCCCTGTTGCCGATGCTGGTGATCTTCTTCGTCTCCGCGCTCGCCGAGACCAATCGGCCGCCGTTCGATCTGATCGAAGCGGAATCCGAGCTCGTTGCCGGCTTCATGGTCGAATATGGGTCCACGCCCTACATGATGTTCATGCTCGGCGAATATGTCGCCGTCTGCACCATGTGCGCGCTGATGACGATCATGTTCCTCGGCGGCTGGCTGCCGCCGATCGCGGTGGTGCCCTTTACCTGGGTGCCCGGCGTCATCTGGTTCGTGCTCAAGGCCTGCTTCGTGTTCTTCATGTTTGCGATGGTGAAAGCCTTCGTGCCGCGTTATCGCTACGACCAGTTGATGCGGCTCGGCTGGAAGGTGTTTCTGCCGCTCTCGCTCGCCATGGTCGCGATCGTGGCCGCCGTGCTGCAGATCACCGGCTGGGTGCCGAAATGACGGGAGGGCGGCAAGGAGCGCGAGATGGAGCACGGGATGGATTTCTCGCTGCCGGCCTGGATCGGCGCGCTGATTGGGACCATCATAGCGGTCGCGATTTATGTGCCGGGCATTGCCATGTTCGAACAGCAGCGGCGCGCGCAGAGCGGTCCGATGACGCTCGAACAGCGCAAGGCGTTCGAGGACAAGCTCTCGGTGATGCGCCGGCTCATCCTCGGCGCCGACATCGCATTCTTCGCCGTTGCCGGCTATTGGCTCGGCACGACGTTCAGCGGCATGAGGGGTTGATATGAGCTTGGATCTGGCCGCCCGTTCGCTGTTCCTCAGGGAATTCGTGCAGGCTTTCGTGCTGTCGATGCGCTACTTCTTCAAGCCGAAGGCGACGCTCAACTACCCCTTCGAAAAGGGCCGGTTGTCGCCGCGCTTTCGCGGCGAACATGCGCTGCGCCGCTATCCGAACGGCGAGGAACGCTGCATCGCCTGCAAGCTGTGCGAGGCGATCTGCCCGGCGCAGGCTATCACCATCGAAGCTGGCCCACGGCGGAACGACGGCACGCGCCGCACCACCCGTTATGACATCGACATGGTGAAGTGCATCTATTGCGGGCTGTGCCAGGAAGCCTGTCCGGTCGACGCCATCGTCGAGGGGCCGAATTTCGAATTCGCTACCGAAACCCGCGAGGAATTGTACTACGACAAGGAACGCCTCTTGGCGAACGGCGATCGCTGGGAACGCGAGATCGCAAAAAGCATCGCGCTCGACGCGCCCTACCGCTGAGATCGGCTCCGCAATGGTTATCCAAGCGCTGTTCTTTTATCTGTTCGCGGCGATCACCGTGGCCTCGGCGGCCATGGTGATCTTCTCGCGCAATCCCGTGCATTCGGTGCTGTTCCTCATTCTCGCTTTCGTCAACGCGGCGGGACTGTTCGTGCTGATCGGCGCCGAATTCATCGCGTTTATTCTCATCATCGTCTATGTCGGCGCGGTCGCGGTGCTGTTCCTGTTCGTCGTCATGATGCTCGACGTCGATTTTGCCGAACTTCGCCAGGGCTTTCTCAACTATCTGCCGATCGGCACGATCATCGGCATCATTCTCTTCGTCGAGCTGGCGACCGTCCTTACCGCTTATGTGATCGGGCCTGACGTGGCCAAGGCGATCACGGCGCCGATCCCGGCGGCCGACCAGATCAGCAACACGCAGGCCCTCGGCCTCGTGCTCTATACGCGCTACGTCTATTTCTTTCAGGCCGCGGGCGTCATTCTTCTGGTGGCGATGATCGGCGCCATCGTGCTGACCTTGCAGCATAAGCCGAACGTGAAGCGGCAAAGCATCGCCAGCCAGGTCGCGCGCAACAAAGCGAGCGCCATCGAGGTCGTCCAGGTCAAGTCGGGGCAGGGGCTGTCATGATAATCGGGCTCGGTCACTATCTCGCGGTCGGCGCGATTCTGTTCACGCTCGGCATCATGGGGATTTTTCTCAACCGCAAGAACGTCATCGTCATTCTGATGTCGATCGAGCTCATCCTGCTCGCCGTCAACGTCAACCTGGTGGCTTTTTCGAGCTTCTTGGGCGACATCGTTGGGCAAGTCTATGCGCTGATCGTGCTCACGGTCGCGGCGGCGGAAGCCGCGATCGGGCTTGCGATCCTCGTCGCCTATTTCCGCAACCGCGGCTCCATCGCCGTGGAAGACATCAATCTGATGAAGGGCTAGCGCGGCATGTACGAAGCCCTTGTCCTATTGCCGCTGCTCGGCGCCATCATCGCCGGCGCCGTGTCGCTCGTCGGCGCGCGCAATCGCTTCCCCGGCGAGGATCCGCCGCCGCCGCATGACGATCTTGCCGCGCCGCTCGTTCCCGATGATCACGCAGCGCATGCCGTCCCTCATGAGACCCATAGCGAAGCCCACGACGACGACCACGGCGTGCAAGAGCCGTCGGCCGCGGGCTCGCTCGGCGCCGAGCTCATCACCTCGACCTTCCTTGTAATCTCATGCGTGCTGTCGTGGTACGCCTTTTACGACGTCGGCTTTCTGCATCACGACGCCCGCGTCACGCTGTTCTCCTACATCAGCTTCGGCGATCTGCATTCGAACTGGGCATTGCGGATCGATCCGCTGACGGCGGTGATGCTGGTCGTGGTGACGACGGTGTCGTCGCTCGTGCACATCTATTCGATCGGCTATATGGAGGAGGACCCGTATAAGCCGCGGTTCTTCTCCTATCTGTCGTTCTTCACCTTCGCCATGCTGATGCTGGTGACGGCCGACAATCTGGTGCAGATGTTCTTCGGCTGGGAAGGCGTGGGCCTCGCGAGCTATCTCCTCATCGGCTTCTGGTACTACAAGCCGGAGGCCAACGCGGCTGCGATCAAGGCCTTCATCGTCAATCGCGTTGGCGATTTCGGCTTCTCGCTTGGCATTTTCACCGCCTTCTATCTGACCGGCGCCATCGATTTCGACACGGTGTTCGCGCAAGCGCCGGACCTCGTCGGCAAAAGCTTTCATTTCCTGAGCTGGAACGTCGACGCGCTGACCACGATGTGTCTGCTGCTGTTCATGGGCGCGATGGGCAAGTCGGCGCAGTTTCTGCTGCACACCTGGCTGCCCGACGCCATGGAAGGCCCGACGCCGGTCTCCGCCTTGATCCATGCAGCAACCATGGTGACCGCAGGCGTGTTCATGGTGGCGCGGCTGTCGCCGCTCTTCGAGTTGGCGCCCGACGCCAAGGCCTTCGTCACGGTGATTGGCGGTACGACGGCGATATTCGCCGCAACCGTCGCTCTCGTGCAGAACGACATCAAGCGGGTCATTGCCTATTCGACCTGTTCGCAGCTCGGCTACATGTTCGTCGCCATGGGCGCGGGCGCCTATTCGATCGGTATGTTCCACCTGTTCACGCATGCCTTCTTCAAGGCGCTGCTGTTTCTTGGCTCGGGCTCGGTGATCATCGCGATGCATCACGAGCAGGACATGCGCAAGATGGGCGGCTTGCGGCACAAAATCCCGTTCACGCATTGGATGATGGTGATCGGCACTCTGGCGCTGACCGGCTTTCCGTTGACCGCCGGCTTTTACTCCAAGGACGCGATCATTTCGTCCGACGACGTCGTCCAAGGTGGCGCCGCCGCGTATGGCTACATCATGACCACGCTGGCTGCGGCGCTGACCTCGTTCTATTCCTGGCGTTTGATCTTCAAAACGTTCTGGGGCGAGCCAGCCGACCGGCACCACTATGAAGCGGCGCATGAAAGCCCGAAAACGATGCTCATTCCGCTGGCATTCCTCGCGGTTGGTTGTTTCGCCGCCGGCTATCCGTTCCTGTCGATCTTCACCGGTCACGGCGCCGACCTGTTTTTTGGCACGTCCCTCAAACTTGGAACGGCCGACACGATCTTCGAAGAGGTCGAAAAACTTCCGCTCTATATCGAGCTCATGCCCACCGTGATGATGTTGATCGGCCTTGCGGTCGCGATCCTGTTTTACATATTCAGACCCGATCTGCCGGTGGCCTTGGCGCGCGATCAGCGTCCGCTCTACGAATTCCTGCTCAACAAGTGGTATTTCGACGAGCTCTACGACTTCCTCTTCGTGCGTCCGGCAATGCGGCTCGGCCGTCTTCTCTGGAAGGGCGGCGACGGCTTCGTCATCGATGGCTTTGGGCCCGACGGCGTATCGGCGCGCGTGCTCGATGTCACCAAGAATGTCGTCCGGCTGCAGACCGGCTACCTCTATCACTATGCCTTTGCCATGATGATCGGCGTCGCCGCTTTCATCACGTGGTTCATGTTCGCGGGGCCGCACTGATGACAAGCTGGCCGATCCTGTCCGTCGTCGTCTTCCTGCCGGTCGCGGGCGCGCTGTTCATCGCCTTCCTCAGCGATGACGAGGAAGGCGCGCGCAATGCCCGCTGGGTGGCGTTGTGGACCACGCTCTTCACCTTCGCCATCTCGCTGCTGCTGATCTGGCGCTTCGATCCGTCGACCGCGGATTTCCAATTCGTGGAAAAGCGGCCGTGGCTTGGCGGCGCCATCAATTATTCGATGGGCGTCGACGGCATTTCGCTGCCGCTGGTCATTCTGACGACCGCGATCATGCCGATCTCGATCCTGGCCAGCTGGACCGCGATCCAGCGCCGGGTGCGCGAATATATGATCGCCTTCCTGGTCCTCGAAACGCTGATGGTCGGCACCTTCTGTGCGCTCGATCTGGTGCTGTTCTATCTGTTCTTCGAGGGCGGCCTCATTCCGATGTTCCTGATCATCGGCGTCTGGGGCGGCCCGCGCCGCGTCTATGCGAGCTTCAAGTTCTTCCTCTACACGCTGCTTGGCTCGGTGCTGATGCTGCTCGCCATCATGGCGATGTATTGGGATGCCGGCACGACCGATATCCCGACGCTGTTGCATCACGCCTTCCCGCGCAACTTGCAGACCTGGGCGTGGTTTGCCTTTCTCGCCTCGTTCGCAGTCAAGATGCCGATGTGGCCGGTGCACACCTGGCTGCCTGACGCCCATGTCGAGGCACCGACGGCCGGTTCGGTGATCCTTGCCGCGATCCTGCTGAAGCTCGGCGGCTACGGCTTCCTGCGCTTTTCGCTGCCGATGTTCCCGGAGGCGTCGCAGCATTTCGCGGCGCTGATCTACGCGCTCTCGGTGGTGGCCATCATCTACACCTCGCTGGTCGCGCTGATGCAAGAGGATGTGAAGAAGCTCATCGCCTATTCCTCGGTGGCGCATATGGGCTTCGTCACCATGGGTATCTTCGCGGTGACGGCGCAAGGCATCGCCGGCGGCCTGTTCCAGATGGTGTCGCACGGCATCGTCTCCGCCGCTCTGTTCCTGTGCGTCGGCGTCATCTACGACCGCATGCATACGCGCGAGATCGCGGCCTATGGCGGGCTCGTCAACCGCATGCCGGTCTATGCCTTCGTGTTCATGGTGTTCACGCTCGCCAATATCGGGCTGCCGGGCACGACGGGCTTTGTCGGCGAATTCCTGACGCTGATCGGCACGTTCCGCATCAATACCTGGGTGGCGACGCTGGCGACTATCGGCACCATCCTGTCGGCGGCCTATGCGCTCTGGCTCTACCGCAAAGTCGTCCTCGGCAAGCTCGAAAAGCCTGGCCTGTTCAACATCAAGGATCTCGGCTGGCGCGAAATCACGATCTTCGTGCCGCTCGTGGCTCTGACCGTCTTCTTCGGCGTCTATCCGAAGCCGATCCTCGACTTCTCCTCGGCTTCTGTGACGCAATTGATCGACAATTATCAGCACGCGCTCAGCGTCGTGCAGACCGCGGCTCAGACCGCGTCGCTCGGACGGTGAGGCCAAGGTAAGCAAATGTACGTCGCGCAGCTTCCCACCCTTGTTCCGCTCCTTCCGGAGTTCGTGCTCGGCATCGGCGCCATGGCGCTGTTGATGCTGGGCGTGTTTCGCGGCGAATCCAGCGGGCGCGCCGTCGATATCATTGCCATCGGCCTTCTGGTGATCGCGGGCATTGTTCTGGTCACGCTGCCGCCCGGCAAGCTCATCACTTTCGGCGGCAGCTTTGTCGTCGACGATTTTGCCCGCTTCCTGAAAATCCTGGTGCTCACCGGCTCGGCGGCGGCGATCTTGATGTCGCTCGACTATGCGCAAAAGGAACGCCAGCAGCGCTTCGAATATTCGGTGCTGATCCTGCTCTCGACGCTCGGCATGCTGATGCTGATATCGGCGGCCGACCTGATCGCGCTCTATCTCGGCCTCGAATTGATGAGCCTGCCGCTTTACGTCGTCGCGGCAAGCTATCGCGACTCGCTGCGCGCCACCGAAGCGGGGCTGAAATATTTTGTGCTCGGCGCGCTGTCGTCGGGCATGCTGCTCTACGGCGCGTCGCTGGTCTACGGCTTCACCGGCACCGTAACCTTTACCGGCATCGCCCAGGCGGCGGGCCATGGTGGCACCGGCCTCATCTTCGGCATCGTCTTTCTGTTCGCCGGCTTCTGCTTCAAGGTTTCAGCGGTGCCGTTCCATATGTGGACGCCGGACGTCTATGAAGGCGCGCCGACGCCGGTGACGGCGTTCTTTGCCGCGGCGCCCAAAGTGGCCGGCATCGCGATGTTCGTCCGCGTCGCCGTCGGCGCGTTTCCGAGCATCGCCAACGAGTGGCAGCAGATCGTCGTCTTCGTCTCCATTGCCTCGATGGCGCTCGGCTCCTTCGCCGCCATCGGCCAGCGCAACATCAAACGCCTGATGGCCTATTCCTCGATCGGCCATATGGGCTTCGCGCTGATCGGGCTCGCTGCCGGAACGTCCGAGGGCGTGCAGGGCGTGCTGGTCTATATCGCGATCTACCTCACTATGACGCTCGGCGTGTTCGCCGTGATCCTGTCGATGCGGCGCACGACGGGCATGGTTGAAACCACCGACCAATTGGCCGGGCTCGCGCGCACGCAGCCGGCGACGGCCTTCTTCATGGCGATGCTGTTGTTCTCGATGGCCGGCATTCCGCCGCTCGCCGGCTTCTTCGCCAAATTCTACGTGTTTCTTGCCGCGATCAAAGCCGGCCTCTTCATCCTCTCGGTCATCGGCGTGCTCGCGAGCGTCGTTGGCGCCTATTATTATCTGGCGATCATCAAGGCCATGTATTTCGACGAGCCGGCCGAGGCCTTTGTCGAAATGCCTTATGAGTTGCGCGCGGTGCTCCTGGTCTGCGGCCTGTTCAATGTCTTGTTTTTTGTCTATCCGGGCCCGCTGGTCGGCATGGCGAGCGCCGCCGCGCATTCTCTGTTCTGATGCGGCTTGATCCCACGGCCGGTGCGGCGGGCTATCGCTTGGCTGTTCACGACGTTGTGGGATCGACCAATGCGGAAGCACTGACGCAATCGCGGCGCGGCGAAAAAGGCCCGTTGTGGGTGGTGGCGCGCGAGCAGACCGCGGGCCGCGGCCGCCGCGGCCGGGAATGGATTTCGGCGCCGGGAAATCTTTACGCGACGCTCCTTCTGTTCGATCCGGCGCCGGCGGAGAGCGCCCCGCAACTGGCCTTCGTTGCCGGCCTTGCCGTTCACGACGCCATTATCGCTTGCGCGCCCGACTTGATTGAAGGTCTTGTGCTCAAATGGCCCAACGACGTGCTCTATGCCAATAGAAAGCTCGCCGGCATCCTGATCGAGAGCGAACTGGCGGCGGGAAAACTCGCCGTTGCCATCGGGATCGGCGTCAACTGCGTGCGCCACCCGGCGCAGACGTCCTTTCCAGCGACAGACCTTGGCGAAGCCGGCAAGAAAGTCTCGCCGGAAAGCCTGTTTCACGCCTTGTCGCATTCCATGATGCGCCGTCTCGATCAGTGGAACCGCGGTGCCGGCTTTGCTCAGATCCGCGCCGATTGGCTGCGGTACGTCACGGGTCTCGGCCGCGACATCACGGTGCGGCTCGGCAGCCGCGACCTGAGCGGCCATTTTGAGGGCCTCGACGACAGCGGCCGGCTTATACTGCGGCTCGCTGACGGCACGCCGCAAACGATCACCGCCGGCGACGTTTTCCCGGTTGCCGAACGCGCGGCGGTCGTGAGCCTGCTACGTAAAGCCCCGCCAAAAGGGCAGGCCGACTGATGCCCAGTGAGCTTGTTTTCGCGCCGCTCGGCGGCTTCGGCGAGATCGGGATGAATCTCTCGATCTACGGCTTCGGTGACGGCCGCCGCCGGCAATGGATCATGATCGATTGCGGCGTGTCGTTTGCGTCCGAAGAGCATTTGCCCGGCGTCGATCTCATCCTGCCGGACATTTCTTATTTGCTCGAAGAGCGCAAAAACATATTGGGCCTGGTGCTCACCCACGCCCATGAAGATCACATGGGCGCGATCATGGATCTGTGGCCGCGGCTGAAAGTGCCGTTCTACGCCACGCCGTTCTCGGCCGCTCTGTTCGAGGCGCGGCGCGCGTCCGAGCCCGGCGCGCCGGACATTCCGATCAATGTCGTGCCGGTCGGCGGTCACCTCTCGCTCGGTCCGTTCGAGATCGATTTCATCAACGTCTCGCATTCGATTCCGGAATCGAACGCGCTTGCCATCCGCACGGCGGCCGGCATCGTCGTGCATACCGGCGATTGGAAGATCGATCTGACGCCGATCATCGGCGGGCCGACCGATGCGGCCAAGCTCACGGCGTTGGGCGATGCCGGCGTGCTCGCGCTGGTCGGCGATTCCACCAATGCGGTCCGCGAGGGCAAGTCGCCGTCGGAAGCCGATGTGGCGAAGACGCTCGCCGAACTGATCCGCACCGCGCCGCGGCGCGTCGCCGTGACGACCTTTGCCTCCCATGTCGGCCGCCTGCGCGCCGTCGCCGATGCCGCCCGTGCGGCCGAACGTGAAGTCGTCGTTGTCGGCCGCGCGATGGAACGCGTGGTGCAGGTGGCGCGCGAGACCGGCTATCTCCAAGGCGTGCAGGATTTCCGCAGCGCCGAGAGTTACGGCTATCTGCCGCCGGACAAAGTGCTGGCGCTGTGCACCGGCAGCCAGGGCGAGCCGCGCGCGGCGCTCGCCCGCATCGCCGAAGACGAGCATCCGGAAGTGACGTTGTCGCGCGGCGACCGGGTGATCTTCTCGGCGCGGCCGATCCCAGGCAACGAGAAGGCCATTTCGCGGGTGATCAACGGCCTGGTGGAGCAGGGGGTCGAGGTCATCACCGACCGCACGCATCTTGTCCATGTCTCGGGGCATCCACGGCGCGACGAGTTGCGCGAGATGATCGGCTGGGTCCGGCCGAAAATCCTCATTCCGGCGCACGGCGAGGCGCTGCATCTCGCTGAACATGCCGACTTGGCCCGCAAAGCCGGCGTGCCGCATGTTCTGGTGTGCCGCAACGGCGACCTGGTGCGGCTGGCGCCCGGCGGGCCCGAGATCATCGACGAAGTCCCTTCGGGCCGCCTCTACAAGGATGGCTCGCTTCTGGTCAGCGCCGAGTCGCGCACCGTGGCGGCCCGCCGCCGGCTGAGCTTTGCCGGCATGGTGTCGGTGGCGCTGGCGCTGAGCGAGAAGGGCGTGCTGGCCGCCGACCCGGAAGTCGAGCTGATCGGCTTGCCAGAAACCGATGCCGGCGGCGCCTCGATGACCGAGATCGCCCGCGATGCCGTCGAAATCGCCTTCGACGCGCTGCCAAAACCGCGCCGCCGCGATCCCGACGCGGTCGCTGAAGCAGTCCGGCGCGCGGTGCGCGGTGCGATTGCCGAGCGCTGGAAGAAAAAGCCGATCTGCCACGTCCACGTTCTGACGGTTTAGCGCACTGGCGGGTATAATGCTTCTGCCGGGATGCAGGAGAAAAAGACCATGATCGGCAGGCTCAATCACGTCGCCATCGCGGTGCGCGACCTCGGCAGGGCGAGCGACGTCTATCGCGACGTTCTCGGCGCCGAAGTTTCCGCAGCTGTGCCGCAACCGGATCACGGTGTGACCACAGTGTTCATCACACTGCCCAACACCAAGATCGAGCTCTTGGAACCGCTCGGTGAGGCGTCGCCCATCGCGAAATTCCTCGAGCGCAATCCGGACGGCGGTATGCATCACATCTGCTATGAGGTCGACGATATCCGCGTCGCCCGCGATGCGCTGAAGGCCGCCGGCGCGCGCGTGCTCGGCGACGGCGAGCCGAAGACCGGAGCGCATGGCAAGCCGGTGCTGTTCCTGCATCCGAAGGATTTTTCCGGCACCTTGGTCGAGCTCGAGCAGGGATGAGCATCACCACGGCACTCGCGGTCTTTGTCCTGATCTGGTGGGTGGTGCTGTTCGCCGTGCTGCCGTGGGGCGTGCGCAGCCACCATGAAAGCTGGGCGGAGCCCATGGAGCCCGGCATCGATCCGGGCGCGCCCACGAATTTAAGGCTCGGTCGAAAGCTATTGTGGACGACGCTCGTCTCGGGCGCGATCTATGCGGCCTGCTATGTGGTCTACACCGACCATCTGGTCACGATCGACGGCCTCATGGCGCCATTCGTAGGCAATAACACGCAATAAATATCAATATGTTAATTGAATAATTTGATGCTTGATCTGCGCATCTATGCGCAACCGAAGTAGCAGTCCGTTGCGCCACGCCCCAAAAGAAAAGCAGGGCCAAAGCCCTGCCCTAAAATCCTCATCTGACCCATAACCCACGTTTGATTTGTTGAGGTGCGGCTTACACGTGGCTGGAGACGCTTTCCGCTCGCGGGTCTTCCTCCCGAGACTTGGACCGCCGCCCTGAATTATCCGCGTTTTGGGCGGCTTCAGGGTCGCAGATTATTCGTAATCTAAATTCAAAGGCTTGTCATCATGGTACCGTCCCCCGCCGCAAAAAAATTCTAGTGGAACTCAGCTTGAAGGGTTGATCTCGCCGGGCCGGCGTGTGGCTTGGTTTGGGCCTTGTAATTCCGCCGCCGTTGCGGCCTTTTGTGCCCCCGATTCAATTCCTGATGAGATTTCATGCGTCTTTCCCGGTATTTCCTGCCCAACCTGCGTGAGACGCCCAAGGAAGCAGAGATCGCGTCCCACCGGCTCATGCTGCGCGCCGGCATGATCCGGCAGGAGGCGGCGGGCATCTATGCCTTCCTGCCGCTCGGGCTGCGGGTCCTCGACAAGGTCTGCCGCATCGTGCGCGAGGAACAGGATCGCTCCGGCGCCATCGAGCTTCTGATGCCGACCATCCAGCCGGCCGATCTGTGGCGCGAGAGCGGCCGCTACGAGGCCTATGGCAAGGAAATGCTGCGCATCAAGGACCGCCACGAGCGCGACATGCTCTACGGGCCCACCAACGAGGAAATGATCACCGAGATCTTCCGCAGCTACGTGCGGTCCTACAAGGACCTGCCGCTCAACCTCTATCACATCCAATGGAAGTTCCGCGACGAGGTGCGGCCGCGCTTCGGCGTGATGCGCGGGCGCGAGTTCCTGATGAAGGACGCCTATTCCTTCGACCTCGATTTCGAGGGCGCGAAACACTCCTACAACCGCATGTTCGTCGCCTATTTGCGCACTTTCGCCCGCATGGGGCTGCGCTCGATCCCGATGGTCGCGGAAAGCGGGCCGATCGGCGGCAACCTGTCTCACGAATTCATCATCCTCGCCGACACCGGCGAGAGCGAAGTGTTCTGCGACCGCGAATATCTAAACTTCGAGGTTCCGGGACCCGATGTGGACTTCACCCATGTCGGCCGGCTGCAGGCCATTGTCGACAAATGGACCTCGCTCTATGCGGCCACGTCCGAGAAGCACGATGCCGCGGCCTTCGCCAAGCTCGGTGCGGGCCAAGGCCTTTCGGCGCGCGGCATCGAGGTCGGCCATATCTTCTATTTCGGCACTAAGTATTCCGAGCCGATGAAGGCCGTCGTCACCGGACCCGACGGCGTGGACCGGCCGGTCCACGGCGGCTCTTACGGTATCGGTCCGAGCCGGCTGGTCGCCGCCATCATCGAGGCCTCCCACGACGAAGCCGGCATCAAATGGCCGGACGCTGTTGCGCCGTTCAAAGCCATGATCCTCAATCTCAAGCAGGGCGGCGCCGATACCGATCCGGCTTGCGAAAAGCTCTATGCGGAACTGACCGGCAAAGGCATCGACACGCTCTACCACGACATCGACGAGCGGCCGGGCCCGAAATTCGCCACCGCCGACCTGATCGGCGTTCCCTGGCAGATCCTGGTTGGGCCGCGCAGCCTGGTCGAAGGCAAGGTCGAGGTGAAGCGCCGCGCCGATGGGCAGCGCGAATTGCTGTCGCCGGCCGATGCCGTCGCCAGAATTTCTGCATGAGCACGCGTTTCGGTGTGATCTCCTGTGTGCGGCGCCGGTTTGACGCGATTGACCAGGCTTGAAACCGCCAGAATCGTGTGAAACTCCGGGTAATCGCGGGGACCTGACATAAATGGCCGAGTTCGACCGGCACCCATCCTTTCTCGGCATTCGAATGGATGTTGTCGCTGCGCTACCTACGCGCGCGGCGCAAAGAGGGATTCATTTCCGTCATCGCCGGCTTCTCGTTTCTCGGCATCATGCTCGGGGTCGCCACGCTGATCATCGTCATGGCGGTGATGAACGGGTTCCGGCAGGAGCTGCTGTCGAAAATCTTGGGCCTCAACGGCCATCTTTTGATCCAGCCGCTGGAGCAGCCGCTCACCGACTTCGCCGACGTTTCGGCGCGGGTGTCCAAGGTCAACGGCATCTATCTCGCCGCGCCGCTGGTCGAGGGCCAGGCGTTGGCGTCGTCGCCGTTTAACGCCTCCGGCGTCGTCGTGCGCGGCATGCGCGGCGCCGATCTCGCGAAGCTGAACTTTGTCGCCAAGAACATCAAGCAAGGCACGCTCGACGGCTTCGACGACGGCCAAGGCATCGCCGTCGGCAGTCGGCTCGCCGAGCAGCTTTCGGTGCGCGCCGGCGACAATCTCACGCTGGTGGCGCCGCGCGGCGCGGTGACGCCGATGGGCACCACGCCGCGCATCAAGGCCTACAAGATCGCCGCCGTGTTCGAAATCGGCATGTCGGAATACGATTCGGCCTTCGTCTTCATGCCGCTCACCGAGGCGCAGGCCTATTTCAACCGCTCGGGCGACGTCACCGCGATCGAGGTCTATACCGACAATCCGGACCATATCGACGACTTCCGCAAGGAGGTGGCCGTGGCCGCGGCGCGGCCGATCTATATGGTCGACTGGCGCCAGCGCAACGCTACCTTCTTCAACGCGCTCCAGGTCGAACGCAACGTGATGTTCTTGATCCTGACCTTGATCGTGCTGGTGGCTGCGCTCAATATCGTGTCCGGGCTGATCATGCTGGTCAAAGACAAATCGAGCGATATCGCGATCCTGCGCACCATGGGGGCGACGCAAGGCGCCATTATGCGGGTCTTCTTGATCACCGGCGCCGCGATCGGCGTCGTCGGCACCGTTGTCGGCTTCCTGCTCGGCTTGGTTGTTTGCCTCAATATCGAGGAGATCCGGCGCTTCTTGTCGTGGCTCACCAACACCAACCTGTTCCCGCCGGAGCTTTATTTTCTGTCGCAGCTTCCGGCCGAGATGGACGCCAGGGAAACCATCGCCGTCCTGATCATGGCGCTCGGGCTCTCGCTGCTCGCGACGCTCTATCCGTCATGGCGCGCGGCGCGGCTCGATCCCGTCGAAGCGCTGCGCTACGAGTGACCGGGCCGCATGGATGACACCACCACGATAGGCGAGGCCAGAACGCCGCTCCCGGACAACGAGGAACAGCCGCTTCTCTTCCTGCACGGCATTTGCCGTCATTTCAGCCAGGGAGATTCGCGGCTTGATATTCTCAAGAACGCCGAGCTTGCGGTCTGGCCCGGGCAATCGGTGGCGCTGGTGGCGCCGTCGGGCTCCGGCAAGTCGACGCTTCTGCATATCGCCGGCCTTCTCGAACATCCGAATTCCGGCGAAGTCTATATCGATGCGGTGGCGACCACGCCGCTCACCGACATTCAGCGCACCCGGATCCGGCGCACCGAGATCGGTTTCGTCTATCAGTTTCATCATCTGCTGCCGGAATTCTCGGCGCTCGAAAACGTGGTCCTGCCGCAGATGATCCGCGGTCTGTCGCAGCGCGAGGCGAGCTCGCGCGGCGCCGAATTGTTGAGCTATCTCGGGCTCAAGGACCGGCTCACGCATCGGCCGGCGGAACTGTCGGGCGGCGAGCAGCAGCGCGTCGCCATCGCGCGCGCGGTCGCCAATGCGCCGCGCATCCTTCTCGCCGACGAGCCGACCGGCAATCTCGACGTGCGTACCGCCGCGCACGTATTCGCGACGCTCGGCCAGTTGGTGCGCGCCTCCGGCCTCGCCGCCATCATCGCCACCCACAATATGGACATCGCCGCACAGATGGACCGCCGCGTCACGCTGCGCGACGGCGCGGTGGTCGAACTCGACTAGAGCATGATCCCGAAAAGTGGCTACCGGTTTTCGGATAAGATCATGCTCCGCTAAGAGTTCTACGCCTAAGAATGCCGGTGCTTGCGCGGGCTATATTGCGGCGCCGCCGCGGCCGGATGATACCAATCGTTTTGCTGGCAGAGACCGCCGATACCGCGCACGGTCTCCAGGCACTGTTCGAAGCTGACGAAGCCGCAATTGGTGCCGCTGAAGCCGGAATCGTAATAGGCGCACTAGGGATAGTTGCTCTGCGCTTGCGCGCGCGGTGCGATAGCGGTCGTTGCGAGAAGGAGTCCGAGCACGAAAAGCAAGGTCTTCATGGCCATCTCCTGCTGTCGCCAAGTTTCTTGTTTGAAGTTTCTTGTTTGAAGTTTGTTGTTTCACGAATTTTTGCCGTGGCGCTTGCGCGCCTGGGGTGGCGCGGGTGCCGTGGTATTTGCTCCTTTGTACCAATCGTTTCTCTCGCAGGTGCCACCGCTGCCGCGCGCGGTCATCATGCACTGCTCGTAGCTGGAAAAGCCGCAATTGACGCCGGCGCCATCGGAGAAATTCGAGCACCACGGAAAGTTCGTTTGTGCGGCAGCGGGCGTTGCAATCGACGCCAAAGTAAAAAGTGCCAGGGCAAAAAGTCCCGCAAGCATCGCCAGATGCTTCATGCGCGTGCGTGAAGGTCCCATTGGCATAAATGTCATTGCCAACTCCGATAGACGCGATGGCTCGCGATCAAGACGCTTTGCCGGGACGGGCTTTTGGCGACCGGCGCGGCGAGGGCATGGGCGAAACACCGGCCTGGTATTGCGTATTGACCTGACAGAAGCCGCCGACGCCGAGCCGCGTCGCCATGCATTGGTCGAAGCTTGTGAAGCCGCAATTTTCGCCGCCTTCATAGGCGTCGGATTGCAGGCACCACGGATAATTCTGAGCGTGGGCCCGCGTCGCAAAACCGGTTGTCGTCAGTCCGACCGTTACCATTCCGGCGGCAACGGCGAGAACCGCGCGCAGAAGAGGTGATGGCGTCATGGTTATCTCCCGGTTCGCCTCTTGCAGGGTTCACCGTTATGAACCCGAGCCGCGCCGATTTATTGCATCGGCCAGCATCTTCCTCGACCGTACCGAAGCCTCGGGCGCTGCGGGCAAAAAAAGAGGCCGCCGGATCGCGGCGGCCTCTCGGCGTTGATTCAATATGAAGCGATTGCGCTCTGCTTAGCAGGGGCGGCACCAGCAGCGATACGGGCCGCAAGCCCGGACGAAGCCCGGCGGGCAAAAACGGCCGAAGCCGCCGCAGGCGGCCTGTTTGAACGGGGTCGCGTTCTTGATCTGGGCGTGGAAGCTCGCGGCGCCTGCCGACTGAGTTTGCGCATTGGCGACGATCGCCATCGTGCCCAACATCAGCGCGGCCGCGGTCAAAGTCATGGTCAGTTTTCGCATAGCACCCTTCCTTCTCTTTTCGTCGTGATTGCGGATAGAGCAAGATTGCTACGGGGCAGCGACAACGCGGGGGCGGAGTGCGCAAGTCCGTAGCGCCGAGCTGGGAATCAGCCCGGCGGCAGGCTTTATACGCCACAATACGCTGTCTGGATCGGCGTTCGGGCAGGGCGCTGCGAGGACGAACGTCGCCGCGAACATCCGACCAACTCAGTCCGCCTTGAGCTGATTGCCTCGGAAGGTTGCCCGGATTGCCGGGTCTTCTCCGACGGCCCGGTTATGCTTGAGCAGGCGGCTCAGCCGGTCGGCGAGGTTCAGCCAGGCTTCAGCCATGCCGAGCAGGCGAGCCTTGTCAGCGGGACTGTCCGTTTTGTGGGCGAGTTCCAGCGAAGATGCCGCAAACCTCTTATAGTCGTCGCACTTACTCATTGATCAACTCTTACGTCACCCCTCGCGTCAAAAGACATGAGGCGAACGCTTGGCCGTTGGCGGCAGTTCCTGGAGCTCACGAGGTTTCCCGGACACTGTTGCCGAACCGGCAGACAGCGGAACGCGCGGCGAGACTTTATGCAACGGGAAGACGGCGCTCCGGGATGCGATATGTCGGGAACGGGCCGCGGCCCAGTTGCACTCACCAAACAAACAACGCAAGCAAGCTGTGTTTATTTGGATGGCGCGCTCACCGTTTGCTCCGCATCGCATTCCGCGCAGCGATAGATGCGCTTTTCGGGCGCGTGATCGCTCGCCGGTTCGACATGCGACAAGCTCACCGGACTGCCGCAGACAATGCAGGTCGGCAATAGAAACGGGTTGATCTTCGCATTTGTACGATTCATTGGCCGTGAAATTCTCGCGCTGGTATCGAATCATACTGTCTCGACAACATTACACGACGGCGCAAATCATGAGGCGCGGCGCAACGCGCCGGCGCGAACAAATTCTCCTGAAGACAAATTGAGCGACCGGAGCAAAACGTCACTGACCCGGCCGAGGTCCTCGATGCTACAACCAGGATCGGCGACTTTGGTTCGGATCAGTTCCATCGCCTCACTCGGATTGGCGATCGCGACGATGTACGCTGTCGCGCATCGATCGCCGTGGCACTTGCTCGCTCGCACCAGCCGCCCGAACGCTTCGGTGGCGCGGGCCGTCATGGATCTGCGGGTGCCGCAACCGTAAGTGCGACGGTCCCCATATGGCGCGCGCGAGAGTGCGGCGTACTGCATGATGGTTCCCCGAGTGCAGTCCAATAACCGCGGGAACCGGTACGGGTTTTGCGGCCTGTGGGAAGCATCGCCGTTTAGTTATCCGCCGGTTTATTGCGATGCGGAAAGGGGCGATTGTCGCGGCCGCAACCGAAATTCAAGCCGCTCCGGTGCTCCAGTGGCAGGTCGGTTTGCATAAGCTTCGCGCCCAGGCTTGCCAGCCGGACCGAAGCGCGCATATTCGGCGCATGGCAAACACCGAGAAAGAAGAGCCGGTCATGCTGCCCTTTGCCGACAAAGAGGGCCCGGGCTGGCACGTGATCGTTCGATACCACGAAGGTCACGAGCGCCGCATCGACGGCTTCGCCTCCGAAAAAGAGGCGCTCGATTGGATCATCGCCAATGGCAATGAGGTGGATGAATAGCGCCTGGTCCAGGCTTCTTAGGCGTCCCGCAGCACTTCCCCGCTCCGAACAGCGGTACCCGCCGGGGCTCTTGGGTAGTGGGTCAGTTTGAATAAGGCAGCTCGGATTAGGGCTTGCTACCTAGCCGGGACGGGGCATATTCCGCCGCATGGGCAAATCCCCGCGAGTCAAAGTCATTTTCAAGCCGAAGCGCATCGAGGAGGGGGATTGGCAAATCGAGGCCCACTGTCCCGGCGCGGAGATTCGCTACATCAAGGGCCTGGTCAGCAAAGCCGACACTGACGATTGGATGCAGGGTTCCCGGCGCGTGGATTGGCTGAGATCGCAGGGCTACGCGAAATGACCAAGCCCCCCAAACGCCCTACGGACTTCAGCCAAGCGGCTAAGCTGGTCATCATCTAATGGATCTGAAATTGAATAAGTCGGGCATCTTGCAACTGAGGGCAAAATTGCGGACGTTGAAAAAATGGTGATGATTAGCGGTGTTTCCGGCGTGAAGTCAGGGCTCGCCCACCTGAAACCGAAAGACCGCTTATCGTCAGTAATTAAATTCTGGGTCAAATCCTCCGCCTACTGTGTGAGGGGAGTTCATACGGCTACGTCGATCATAGTGCGAAAGAATACGTGTCACCACACGAATTCAATTGAAGGTCATTGGTCGCAGCTAAAGCGTTCGATCAAGGGCACGCACGTTGACATTTCCAGCAAGCATGGGTGGAAATACATCGCCGAATTTAGCTACCGCCGCAACATGAGACATTCGCAGTGGGTAATGTTCAATCTTCTTGTGCAGGCTTTTTCACTGCCGCGTTTAAGAGAGAGTTGAAATCCTCTCGGTGCTTGGGGTTTGCGTCGTTGGCGGGAGAGGCGTCATCGGAAAAATCGGGCTTAGCGCCGCCTTTCCGATGCTCTTTGATTGCTTTCTTTCTTAATTCGACAAGCTCCGGTTGGTCGATTGTTTCCAGAATTTTCTCAACAGGAATGACAACACCAATGCCCGTCTTAATTCCACCGCTAACCTGGGCTGCAAAATCAACAACCGTATCCTCATTCAAGTTAGCTATATCAAAATGACCGTGCATCAAGCCAAGTTAAGGGGGACCCACTTAAACCAGCTATCGAGCGAGCTTCCACCAAATAGGCATCAGTATATCCGCAATGCTCGGTGCGAACTGGTTCACCTCGCATCGTCGCCAAATTACCTGTCCGAATAATCGGGATGTTTCTTTTCAGTCAGTGATGACTTTTGAAAAGACCGACGATGAAAATTTCATCTCCGAGCCCCAATCTATTCGCTTCCAAGAATTCTGCAGTTCCAGCAATGCCTTTATTTGGCGTTCCATCCGTACGTAGTAGTATATTTCTAAAATCTTCTTCTGGAGTGGAATCAACAGTGGCTACTGCCACATCGGTCGAGCCGATATTTGGATGAAAATACCAATGCGCCTTAGACCAATCATCTTCCCGGACGCCGTCATTGACTAAATTTGATCGGATGTAAGTTTCCCAGCCCTTTTCCGCGAATGCGGAAATGTTGTGCTCAGCGGTTACAAGGAACCGAAAACCTATACTCCCCTCTACAACAGACGCCACGAACGCTGTAGCGCGCGGAATAAATCGGCCGCTCTTTTCGTCCTTGTTTCCCAAAAACAAGACGCATTTACAGACCATGTCATCGACGTACATGACTGGAGCCTCGGCACCATCTTGGTGTGAGACATCCAACATCATATTCGCCGCTCGTCACTTCGGCCGCTAATTTCGGATCGAAACACAGATTGAGGAAACTTACCGACTTCTCGCGAATTGCTCTGTATTCGGGAAGATAGCGTCCCGCCTGGTCGGAAAGCGGATTGAACATGTTCCGTCCTCAAGTGAACGGAACTAGCCCCTAGGAAATTATCCCCATGCAATCGTTACTTGAGGCTAGGGTATAATTCCGCCCCCCCTTAGACTCTAGAACAATAAGTGAACTATGTTCTCTTTTCGTTCCCATGCGGGGCGTCAAGATAAGGGGACACATCATGGTTCGCTCAGTTGTCGAAGAGGCTTTGGCTTTAGCGTCGATTGGCTTGTTTCTGGCCACGGTTGCGGTTTGGGCGCAGGTGCTGGGGGTTATCTAGCCTCGGAGCCTTGCCCCTTGGAGTCTTGCCCTTGGAGCCTTGCCGCACGAGATAGCGGGCATATTGGGGAAAAGTGGGTTGGCGCGCCCGCGAGAATCGCGATTTGACTGTATGCAGATCGCGGTAGGCGCGCGCCTCTAACCCGACGCCAATAGACCAAGGCCACTCAACGATGGCGACAAAGCCCGGCTTCGTGCATCTGCACGTGCATTCGTCCTATTCGCTGCTTGAGGGCGCGCTGACGATTGCGCGTCTCGCGGAGCTCGCCAAGAAGGACCGCCAGCCGGTGCTGGCGTTGACCGACACCGACAACATGTTCGGTGCGCTGGAATTTTCCGAGAAGCTTGCCGGCTACGGCATTCAGCCGATCGTCGGCTGCTCGCTCGGCATCGACTTCGGCGATCAGGAAAGCCGCAACCCGGCGCTCGAGCAGAACTGGCCGCGCATCGTGCTGCTCGCCGCGGCGGAGGAGGGCTATCGCAGCCTGATGCGGCTGTGCTCGCGCGCCTATCTCGATACCTCGCCGCAGGAACGGCCGCACTTGAAGCTCGCGGCGCTTGCGGACGAAACCAAAGGCCTGATCGCGCTCACCGGCGGTCCGAAGGGCCCGCTCGACATGGCGATTGTCGGCGGCCAGAATCCGCTGGCGCAATCGCGCTGCGAAACCCTGCAAAGCCTGTTCGGCGACCGGCTCTATGTCGAATTGCAACGCCACGGCATGCCAGCCGAGCGCACCGCGGAAGCGCCCTTGATCGATCTCGCTTATGCACGCGGCATTCCGCTCGTCGCCACCAACGAGCCGTTCTTCGCCGTGCGCGACGATTACGAGGCGCACGATGCGCTGCTGTGCATCGCCGAGGGTAAGCTCGTCGCCGATAGCGACCGCCAGCAGCTCACCCCCGAGCACCGCTTCAAGAGCCGCGCCGAGATGGCGACGTTGTTCGCCGATCTGCCGGAGGCGATTGCCTCGACGGTCGAGATCGCCGAGCGCTGCGTCTATCGTCCGCGCACCACGGCGCCGATCCTGCCGCGCTTTACCTCAGGCAAAGCCGACGAGCCGCAGGCCGATGAGACCCAAGTGCTGCGCGAGGCGGCGCTCGCCGGCCTCAAGGCGCGGGTTGCGCGCTACGGCATCGCGCATGGCCGCACGGTTGAGGAATATAACGAGCGGCTCGATTTCGAGCTCGGCGTCATCGGGCGCATGAATTACGCCGGCTACTTTCTCATCGTCGCCGATTTCATCCAATGGGCGAAGGCGCAAGGCATTCCGGTCGGCCCGGGCCGCGGCTCCGGCGCCGGCTCGCTCGTCGCTTACGCGCTCACCATCACCGATCTCGACCCGATCCGCTTCGGGCTGCTGTTCGAGCGCTTTCTCAATCCCGAACGCGTGTCGATGCCCGACTTCGACGTCGATTTCTGCCAGGACCGGCGCGACGAAGTCATTCGCTATGTCCAAGATAAATACGGCCGCGACCAGGTGGCGCAGATCATCACTTTCGGCACCTTGCAGGCGCGCGGCGTGCTGCGCGACGTCGGCCGCGTCCTGCAAATGCCCTACGGACAGGTCGACAAGCTGTGCAAACTTGTGCCGCAGAATCCGACGAGCCCGATTTCGCTCAAGAGCGCCATTGACGGTGAGCCGCGCCTGCAAGCCGCGCGCGACGCGGAGCCCGTGGTGGCGCGCGCCTTCGACATCGCCCAGAAGCTTGAAGGCCTGCATCGTCACGCCTCGACACATGCCGCCGGCATCGTCATCGGCGAGCGGTCGCTTTCCGAACTGGTGCCGCTTTATCGCGATCCGAAATCGCTGATGCCGGTGACGCAGTTCAATATGAAATGGGTCGAGCCGGCGGGCCTGGTGAAGTTTGACTTCCTGGGCCTCAAGACGCTCACGGTGCTCGAACTCGCGGTAAAGCTCGTCAAACGCCGCGGCATCGACATCGATCTGTCGAACCTGCCGCTCGACGACGCCAAATCCTACGAGATGATGGCGCGCGGCGAGACGGTCGGCGTGTTCCAGGTGGAAAGCGCGGGCATGCGGCGTGCATTGATCGACATGCGGCCGGACCGCTTCGAGGACATCATCGCGCTGGTCGCGCTCTATCGCCCCGGCCCGATGGCGAATATTCCGACCTATTGCGTGCGCAAGCATGGGCTCGAACAGCCGGATTACATTCATCCCAGGCTCGAGCCGATCCTGCGCGAGACTTACGGCGTCATCGTCTATCAGGAGCAGGTGATGCAGGCCGCCCAAATGCTCTCGGGCTATACGCTCGGCGAAGCCGATCTGTTGCGCCGCGCCATGGGCAAGAAGATCCGCTCTGAAATGAAGGCGCAGCGCGACCGTTTCGTTTCGGGCGCCATCAAGCAGGGTGTCGAGCCGAGCCATGCCGAAGCGATTTTCGAATTGCTCGAGCGCTTCGCCGATTACGGCTTCAACAAGAGCCACGCCGCGGCTTACGCGCTCGTCGCCTATCAGACCGCCTACATGAAGGCGAACTATCCGGTCGAATTCCTCGCCGCCTCGATGACGCTCGATATGGGCAATACCGACAAGCTCGCCGAATTCCGCGCCGAGGCCGAACGGCTCGGCATCAAAGTCGAGCCGCCGTCGATCAACCGCTCGGCGGTGGAATTCGAAGTCGCCGACAATACGATCTTCTATGCGCTCGCGGCGCTGCGCGGCGTCGGCCGCCAGGCGGTCGAGAGCGTTGTTGCCGCGCGCGGCGATACGCCTTTCAAGGACCTTGCCGATTTCGGCCACCGCATCAATCCGAAGAGCATCAATAAGCGCGTGCTGGAAAGCCTCGCGGCGGCCGGTGCTTTCGACACGATCGAGCCCAATCGCGCGCGCGCCTTTGCCGCCTGCGATACGCTTCTCGCCACCGCGCAGCGCACCCATGACGACGCGGCACGCGGCCAGTCGGAACTGTTCGGCGGCGCGGCCGCGGCGGCGCCGATCATCGTGCCGGCGCTCGAACCTTGGCTGCCGGCGGAACGCCTGCAGCGCGAATATGAGGCGGTCGGCTTTTTCCTCACCGGCCATCCGCTCGACGATTACGGTGCGGCGCTCAAGCGGCTACGCGTGCAATCCTGGTCGGAATTCTCGCGCGCGGTGAAAGGCGGGGCAGGGGCGGGGCGCGTCGCCGGCACCGTCGTCGCGCGCACCGAGCGGCGCACCAAGACCGGCAGCAAGATGGGCATTATCGGATTATCCGATCCGACCGGCCATTACGAGGCGGTGCTGTTCGCCGAAGGGCTCGCGCAATACCGCGACCTCTTGGAGCCCGGCAAAGCGGTGCTGCTATTCCTCACTGCCGAAGTGCAGGGCGACGAAGTGCGCGCCCGTATCCAGTCTGTCGAGCCGCTCGACGAGGCCGCCGCACGCATGCAGCGCGGCCTGCGCGTGTTCCTGCGCAACGAAGAACCGCTCGCTGGCGTCGTCAAACGGCTCGAGCCGATGCGCAACGGCCGCAATGCCCCGGAACAGAACGGCGACGGCGAAGTCTCGATGGTGCTCATGCTGCAAAACGGCAGCGAGGTCGAAGTCAAACTGCCCGGACGCTTCAAGGTCTCGCCGCAGATCGCGGGCGCCATCAAGGCCGTGACCGGCGTGGTCACTGTCGAGGCGCTGTAATCCGCGCAGCGTTCATCGCCGCAAAGCCGGCGTAACTGCTGGGGTCATTCCGGCTTCAGGTTGGCGAATTTGACCACCTTGCCCCACTTTTCGATCTCTTCGGCAATGAACTTGCCGAACTCGGCGGGCGGCAGCGGCATTGGTTCGGTGCCCAGGGCGCTCAGGCGCGATTGAAAGGCCGGATCGGCGACACTGGCGAGTGTTGCCTTGGCCAATGTCGCAACGACATCGGCCGGCGTGTCTTTGGGCGCGGAGAGGCCGAACCACCCGTAGGCGTCGTAACCCGGCAGGAGCTCGGCGACGGCGGGGACGTCTGGCAATGCATCCGCGCGCTTCGCCGTGGTCACGGCGAGGGCGCGCAACTTGCCCTCTTTGATGTAGCCGATAACTCCCGACAGCGGCGGATCGGCGAGCTGCACCTGCCCACCCAGCAGGTCGGCAAAGAAGTTGCTCTTGTATGGCACGACTGTCAGTTTGGCGTCGGTCATCATCATCAGCATTTCGGCGGCGACGTGAGCGCCGGTGCCGAGGCCGTTGGTCGCGAAGTTGACCCGGCCTGGATTGGCCTTGGCATAAGCGACAAGTTCGGGAAAGGTTTTGGCTGGAAAGTCCGGATTGACGACGAAGACAAAGTAGGCACGGCCGATGCCGGCAATCGGGATGAAATCGCGGGCGAAATCGAAATTCAGGTTGTTGTAAAGCGTCGCGTTGATCGCATTCGTCGAAAGCGTCATGAGCAGCGTGTAACCGTCCGGCGGCGCGCGGGCGACAATCTCGGTTCCGATATTGTCGGCAGCACCCGGCCGGTTGTCGACGATGAATTGCTGGCCCAGCCGATCCGACAACGGTTGCGCAATGAGGCGGGCGATAATGTCCGGCGCCGTGCCGGCGGGATAGCCGGTGACGATATGGACTGGGCGCGAGGGATACGCGTCGGCATGAGCCGTGCCGGGCAAGGTGGGCACAACGGCGGCCGCTCCCGTCAGTCGCAAAAATTCCCTGCGTGGAAGTTTCATCATGCGCCCCCCTAAATTTTAGTCTTGGGGGAGACGGTACGCTTGCCGCGGAAATGTCAAAAGGGCGATGGTGTCACGGCTGCTCGGTCTTTTGCTTGAATGCGGTATTCATCGCCTCGAAGCCCGCCTCCACGGCCGCGAACATGCCGCCCATGACTGCCGATCAGCAGCCCGGAAAAGTTTTCGCCGTGGATCAGTCGGGTGCGATCCTCGGCCAGCGGCTCGAGCAGGAAGAAGTGCTCGCCGTCGAAGAATTCCTGAAACAATCAAATGACCTAGCCAGCGTAGCTCGCGTTCAGGCGTAACCGCGACAAGGGTCGGGCGCATTGTGATTGCGGATTTGCCCGGCGGCCGGATGGTGATGGAAAGCCGCTCGCCGGCCGCGGGTTTGCCGGCGATGGCCGTGATGAACTGATTCCAAGCCGGATAACGGACGAAATCGGTCAATACCGCCCAGACCCGTGACGCCGGCGCATTGATCTCGACCCCGGTCTCGAATTCGACGCTCGGCCATCGCCGTGCTCGCTGTTCGCCGCTTTTCGCATATAGGTACGGGCCAAGCGCAATGGATATTCATCTTGCGCTGACATCTTCTCTCGCTATCTCAGGTTCGCCGCGATAAAGAACGGCCGCGCTGTCTCCCAACCAATTCGTCGGTGTTCGGACCCGGAAAATGCTTCGGATCGACAATCTTGTATTCAATGCCTGGGGCCGCCGCTTCTTCAACGAGGCGAGCGTTGCGATCCCGGTCGGCACCAAAGTCGGTCTGGTCGGGCGCAACGGCGTCGGCAAATCCACGCTGTTCAAGCTCATTATGGGGGAACTCGCGGCGCAGGGCGGCGAGATCGTCCTGCCCAAAAGCGCGCGGATCGGCTCTGTCGATCAGGAGCATCCGGCGACGCCGGTGACGCTGATCGATACGGTTCTCGCCGCCGACACGCAGCGCGAGGCGCTCAATGCGCAGCTGGAAACCGCCGAACCGGAGGAGCTTGCCGAAATCTATCAGCGCTTGAACGCCATCGACGCCGACCGCGCGCCGTCGCGCGCGGCGGAGATTCTGAGCGGCTTGGGCTTTTCCACCGATGACCTGACGCGGCCGATGGCGGAATTTTCCGGCGGCTGGCGCATGCGCGTCGCGCTCGCCGCGGCTTTGTTCGCCGAGCCCGAGTTGCTTCTACTCGACGAGCCGACCAACTATCTCGATCTCGAAGGCGCGCTGTGGCTCGAAGCGCGCTTAAAGAAATATCCCAACACCGCCTTGATCATCAGCCACGACCGCGAGCTGCTCAACAATTCGGTCGACGCCATCCTGCATTTGAGCGAGGGCAAGCTCGAGCTTTACACCGGCGGCTACAACGATTTCGAAACGCGCCGGGCGGAAAAAACCCGGCTGCAGATCGCCACCAAGGCCAAGCAGGACGCCGAACGCGCGCACCTGCAGAAATTCATCGACCGCTTCCGCGCCAAAGCGAGCAAGGCGGCGCAAGCGCAGTCGCGCATCAAGCGGCTCGCCAAGCTCGAGCCGATCGCCGAAGTGGTCGAGGAGCGCGTCGCGCCATTCACCTTGCCGTCGCCGGCGCGGCCGTTAGCGCCGCCGCTCCTGCAGCTCGAAGGCGCGTCGGTGGGCTACGACGACAAGCCGGTATTGCGCAAACTCAATCTGCGGCTCGATGTCGACGACCGCATCGGGCTCCTCGGCGTCAACGGGGCGGGCAAGTCGACCTTCGCCAAAATGATTGCCGGCGCGCTGCCGCTGCAAGCCGGTGAGATGAAGCGGGAGAGCCGCATCAAAGTCGGCTGGTTTCATCAGCACCAGATCGAAGCGCTCGACCCGGACGACACGCCTTTGGACATCATGCGGCGCGAGCGGCCGGACGACAGCGAGTTGTCGCGGCGTTCGCGGCTCGCGCAATTCGGCCTGTCCTTCGATAAGCAGGATACCACCGTCGCCAATCTTTCCGGCGGCGAGCGCGCGCGGCTTCTGCTCAATCTCGTCGCCATGGCGGCACCGCATCTGCTCATCCTCGACGAGCCGACCAACCATCTCGATATCGACAGTCGCCGGGCGCTGCTCGATGCGCTCAACGACTATGAGGGCGCCGTCATCCTCATCACCCACGATCGCTCGCTGATCGACTTGGTCGCCGACCGGCTGTGGCTCACGGCCGACGGCGAGATCAAGCCGTTCCCGGGCGATATGGACGAATACGCGCGGCTCGTCCTCGAACGGGCCAAGGCCGGGGGCCGGGCGCCGTCACAAAGCGCCGACCATCGCGCCGCCGCGGTCGACCTCGGGGATGCCGCGACCGTTCTCTCGGCCGAGCGGGATGCGGCCCAGGAAGCCCGTTTTGCGGCCAGAAAAGCCGCCAAGAAGCGCCGCCGCAGAGGGTATTGAGGGCTTCGCGCCAAGACCGCTACCTGACCGCAACAAGACCGCTACCGGTTGTTGCTTCTGGCCGATCCTCCCTATATAAGCCCGACCAATCTCACACGCGGACCTTGGCCTTAAAGCCGTCCGGTGTCCGGCCATCCAGGCCGGGCTCTCGGTCCGCGGCGGATCAACCGGAGAACGACATGGCGCTGCCAGACTTCAGCATGCGCCAGCTTTTGGAAGCTGGCGTGCATTTCGGCCATCAGGCCCACCGTTGGAATCCGAAGATGTCCGAGTACATCTTCGGCACCCGCAATAACATCCACATCGTCGACCTGACGCAATCGGTGCCGATGCTGCACCGTGCCTTGCAGGCGGTCAGCGATACCGTGGCGCAAGGCGGACGCATCTTGTTCGTCGGCACCAAGCGCCAGGCCCAGGACGCCATCGCCGAAGCCGCCAAGCGCTCGGCGCAATATTACGTCAATTCGCGTTGGCTCGGCGGCACGCTGACCAATTGGAAGACGGTGTCGAACTCGATCAAGCGGCTGCGCGCCCTTGAGGAGATGCTCTCGTCCAATGAGGCCGGGGGCTACACCAAGAAAGAGCGCCTGACCTTGCAGCGCGAGCGCGACAAGCTCGACCGCGCGCTCGGCGGCATCAAGGACATGGGCGGACTGCCCGACCTGGTCTTTGTGATCGACACCAACAAAGAAGACATCGCGATCAAAGAGGCGCGGCGCCTCAACGTGCCGGTCGCGGCCGTCGTCGACACCAATTGCGATCCGAACGGCATCACTTATGTCGTGCCGGGCAATGATGACGCGAGCCGCGCCATCACGCTCTATTGCGATCTCGTCGCGCGCGCGGCGCTCGACGGCATTTCGCGCGCCCAGGGCTCGCACGGCGTCGATGTCGGCGCCCAGGCCGAGCCGATCGTCGAGGACTTGCCGCCCGAGACCGCCACGCTCGGCTTCGAGCCGCTGTCGGGACCGCGCGGCGTCGCCGATGATCTCAAGAAGCTCACCGGCGTATCGCCGACCATCGAGAAGAAGCTCAACGACCTCGGCATTTTCCACTTCCAGCAGATCGCCGACCTGTCGCCGACCGCGGCGCACAATGTCGGCGAAGAGGTCGGTCTTCCGGGCCGCGTCGAAGGCTGGATCGCCAAGGCCAAGGAACTGACGGCCGAGGAAGTGTAGGGCCTGCCGCAAGCTTTCTTCCGCGGCGGCTGTTTCGCGTACCGATCGCGCTGCGTTACGCCGCTTGGGTCCGTTTCGGACTCGACGCGGAGGGGACGGGCATAAGGACCGATATCAGGGACTGACTTCAATGGCAGAGAATATCAGCGCATCCATGGTCAAGGAGCTCCGCGACCAGACCGGCGCGGGCATGATGGATTGCAAAGCCGCGCTCAACGAGAGCGGTGGCAGTATCGAGGCGGCGGTCGACTGGCTGCGCAAGAAGGGCCTGTCCAAGGCCGCGAAAAAGGCCGGCCGCGTCGCCGCCGATGGCTTGATCGGCGTTGCGACGTCGGCCAACAAAGGCGTTGTCGTCGAGGTGAATTCCGAAACCGACTTCGTCGCCCGCAACGATCTGTTTCAAGGCCTGGTGAAGATGATCGCCGATGTCGCGCTCAGCGCCGGCGCCGACGTCAACAAAATCCTCGCTGCCAAAGCCGGCAGCGTCAGCATCGCCGATGCTATTGCCGATACCGTCGCCAAGATCGGCGAAAACATAACGCTGCGCCGCGCCGCCGAGCTTTCGGCCGGCAAAGGCGCGGTCGCAAGCTACGTCCACAGTTCGGTGATCGACGGGCTCGGCCGCATGGGCGTCATCGTCGCGCTGGAATCGAGCGGCCACGCGGACGAGCTCAAGGCGTTCGGCCGGCTCGTGGCGATGCATGTCGCCGCGACCAATCCGCAAGCGGTCGATCCGTCCGGGCTCGATCCGGCAATCGTCGAGCGCGAGAAGAACGTGCTGGCCGACAAGTTCAGGACGCAGGGCAAGCCCGCGGCCATGATCGAAAAGATCGTCGAGTCCGGACTGAAGACCTTCTACAAAGAAGTCTGCCTGCTCGATCAGCCGTTCATCCATGACGACAAGAAGAGCGTGGCGCAAGCGATCAAGGAGGCCGAGGGCAAGGTCGGCGGCCCGATCAAGGTCACCGGCTTCGTGCGTTTTGCGCTGGGCGAAGGCATCGACCGGCCCGAAGGCGATTTCGGCGGCGAAGTCGCAGCGCTCGCCGGCACCCATTAGAGCCTTCCGATGGACAAACCGAACTACCGCCGGGTGATCGTCAAGCTGTCCGGCGAGGCCTTGAGCGGCCCTGAAAAGTTCGGGATTCATCAACCGACGATCGACCGCTTTGCGGCCGATCTCGTCGCCGCGCAGAAGCTCGGCATTGCGCTCGGTGTCGTGGTCGGTGGCGGCAATGTACTGCGCGGCGCGCAGATCTCGGAAGACGGCCTGTCGCGCCCGACCGCCGACGCCATGGGCATGCTAGCGACCGTCATGAACGCGCTGGTTCTGGTCGCAGCGATCGAGCGCGCCGGCGTCGAGGCCCGCGCCATGTCGGCTTTGATCATGCCGCAGGTCTGCGAAACCTATGAGCGGCAGAGCGCTCTGCGGCATCTCGAGAATGACCGCATCATCGTCTTCGCCGGCGGCACCGGCAATCCGTTCTTTACCACCGACACCACCGCCGTCCTGCGCGCCGCTGAGATGGAGTGCAACGCGGTGCTCAAGGCGACCGATGTCGACGGCGTCTATACGGCCGATCCGAAGAAGGATCCCAAAGCCACCCGCTACGAGCGCCTCGGCCATCAGGAGGCCTTGGACCGGCGGCTCAAGATCATGGACGCGACGGCTTTCGCGCTTGCCCAGGAAAACCGGATGCCTATCATCGTGTTTTCGATCCGGGAGGAGCGCGCGATCGAGAACGTCTTGTGCGGAAAAGGGCATTTCACCACGGTCGGCTAGCGTTCGCGCGTCCGAGTTTCGGATTCTTGGGAAAGTGTTCTTGTTCTTGAGAAAGTGTTCTTGGGAAAGTGCCAGGAGAGCGTCAAATGGCAGCCGCCACATTCGACATGAACGATCTCAAGCGCCGTATGCAGGGCGCGCTTGGCTCGCTCAAACATGAGCTTTCGGGCTTGCGCACCGGACGGGCTTCGACCGCGTTGCTCGACAATATCCAGGTCGATGCTTACGGCACGCATATGCCGCTCAATCAACTCTCAACGATCAGCGTGCCGGAGCCGCGGCTTCTTAACGTCCAGGTATGGGATCACGGTATGGTGCACGCGGTCGAGAAGGCGATCTCGGCCGCCAATCTGGGATTGAGCCCCTCGACCGAAGGGCAAAATCTGCGCTTGCGGATTCCGGAGCTCAACGAGGAGCGCCGGCGCGAACTCGTCAAAGTCGCCCACAAATATGCCGAAGGCGCGCGCGTGGCGGTACGCCACGTCCGCCGCGACGGCCTCGATCTCCTCAAGAAGCTCGAAAAAGATCACCAGATGAGCGAAGACGAGCACAAACACCAAGCCGCCGAGGTGCAGAAAGTGACCGACTCGACGATCGGCGAAGTCGAGAAGATGCTCGCCGGCAAGGAAAAGGAGATCATGACGGTTTGAGTGACGCGGCTTCAATAACCAAGGCGACGGCGCCGCGAACCGCAACCAATGGCGGTTTCGATGTGCCGCGGCACGTCGCCATCATCATGGACGGCAACGGACGCTGGGCGGCGGGGCGCGGCCTGCCGCGCGTGGAAGGCCACCGCCGCGGCGTCGAGGCTTTGCGCAAGACCGTGCGCGCGGCGATCGAGCTCGGCATTTCCGTCCTGACGATTTTCGCCTTCAGTTCGGAGAACTGGACGCGGCCGCAATCGGAAATCGGCGATCTGTTGTCGCTCTTGCGCCGCTTCATCCGCAACGATCTGGCCGATCTGCACAAGAGCAATGTGCGCGTGCGCGTCATCGGCGAGCGCGACGATCTGTCGAAGGATATTCGCGGCCTGCTCGAGGAAGCCGAGGACCTGACGCGCCACAATGACGGACTTCTTCTCGTCGTCGCCTTCAATTACGGCGCGCGGCAGGAGATCGCGCGGGCGGCGCGCCGTCTCGCTGTGGAGGTGGCGCAAGGCAGGCTTGCCGCCGCTGACATCACGCCCGAGCTTCTGACCCAGCATCTCGACGCGCCGGAGGTGCCGGATCCCGACGTGATCATTCGCACCAGCGGCGAGCAGCGATTGTCGAATTTCCTGCTCTGGCAATCCGCCTATAGCGAACTGGTTTTCGTCCCGGTCAATTGGCCCGATTTCGACCGCGCTGCGCTGGAAACCGCGATCGCCGAATATCGCCGGCGCGAACGCCGCTTCGGCGGACTGATCGCTCAGACCGGCTCGTGAATTCGCCGGACAAAGAGATTCACGGCGCCGGCGAGACTGTCGCGCCGGAAGGTGCCGCGCGCAATTTCAAGCGCCGGGTCGCGTCCGCGCTTGTGCTGGCGCCCGTTGCGATCGCCGCGGCCTATTTCGGCGGCTGGGCCTTCTTGATCGTTTGCGCGTTGGCGTCCGCCGCCGTGCTTTGGGAATGGACGAGGCTTGTGGCGCAACGCGCCGAACCGCGCATCATCGCACCGGGGCTCGCGGCGCTCGTCGTTGCGACCGGGCTGGTCGCTGCGAGCGAGCCGACCGCAGCGATTGCCGCGATCGCGATCGGCACCCTTGTCGTGGGCGGCTTGGTGGCGTTCTGGCCGGGATGCGAATTGCCGCCGCTCTGGGCCGCAGGCGGCGTTGTCTATGCTGCTGTCGTTCTGCTCTGCCCGGTGCTGTTGCGCAATGACCCGCAATTCGGGCTTCAGGCGCTGCTTTTTCTGTTCGCAACCGTTTGGGCGACCGATATTTTCGCCTACTTGGTCGGCCGCACCGTCGGTGGCCCGCTGCTCTGGCCGCGCATATCGCCAAACAAGACCTGGTCGGGCGCTATCGGCGGGCTCCTTGGGGGGGTTGCCGCCGGCATTGCGGTCGCCTATGCGAGCGGGGGGACCCGGGCCGCAATAGCGGGAGTTCTGGCCTTGGTGCTTTCCATAGTCGCGCAAGGCGGCGACCTCTTCGAGTCGGCCATCAAGCGCCGATTTGGCGTCAAAGACACCAGTCACCTCATTCCGGGCCATGGCGGTGTGATGGATCGCCTCGACGGTTTTCTGGTCGCAGCATTTGCGGCCGTCCTGATCGGAATTTTGCGCCAAGGCGTCGCGGCTCCAGCCCGCGGCCTGTTGGCGTGGTAGGATTTGATTGATGAATTCGATGAAGCAGCAACGTCCATTGGCCAAAGTTGAGCTCGCGCGCGTGCAGCAGGCTGCGCCGAAGACCGTGACAATCCTTGGGGCAACGGGCTCGATCGGTTCGAGCACCGCCGATCTGTTGCGCCGCGATCCGGCAAGCTATGCCGTCGAAGCCGTGACCGCCAATCGCGACGCTGCAGCTTTGGCGCGCCTGGCGCGCGAGCTCGGCGCCCGTTTTGCCGCGGTGGCCGATACGGCCGCCTATGCCGAACTCAAATCCGAATTGTCGGGTTCGGGCATCGAAGCGGCGGCCGGGCCGCAAGCCTTGGTCGAGGCAGCGCTTCGCCCCGCGCAGTGGGTTATGGCCGCGATCACGGGAGCCGCGAGCCTCGCGCCGACGCTTGCCGCCGCCGAACGCGGCGCGGCCGTCGCGCTCGCCAACAAAGAGTGTCTGGTCTGCGCCGGCGCGCTGTTCATGCGGCGGGCGGCAGCTGCCGGCGCCAATGTTCTGCCCGTCGATTCCGAACACAACGCGATCTTCCAGGCGCTCGGCTCCGGCCGGCGCGAAGACGTCAGGCGCATCGTGTTGACGGCATCCGGCGGACCGTTTCGCACCTTTACCGCGGAAGCGATCCGCAAAGTCACGGTGGAAGAGGCGCTCAAACACCCGACTTGGTCCATGGGCCCGAAGGTGACCATCGATTCCGCGACCCTGATGAACAAGGGCCTGGAGCTGATCGAGGCGCATCATCTCTTCGCCCTCTCGCCCGAAGAGCTCGACGTCGTCGTCCATCCGCAGTCCATCGTCCATGGCCTGGTCGAATTCCGCGACGGCTCCGTGATCGCGCAACTCGGCTCGCCGGATATGCGAATCCCGATTTCGCATTGCCTGGCCTGGCCGGTGCGCATGGGCACACCCGCGGCGCGGCTCAATCTGGCCCAGGTTTCGACACTGTCATTCGAGGAGCCCGACATGGTGCGATTCCCGGCGCTCGCCATCGCCCGCAGGGCGCTTGCAACCGGCGGCTCAGCACCGACGATTCTGAACGCCGCGAACGAGATCGCTGTACAGGAATTTGTCGAGAAACGGCTGGGGTTTAGCGGCATTCCCGCGCTCGTCGAGGGAACCCTCAATGCGATGGAACGGCGCGGCGAAACCAAGGAACCGCAGACCGTCGAGGAGGCGCTCGCCGTTGACCATAATGCGAGAAGGTTAGCGGCCGACCTCTTGCCCGAAATTGCCGCAATGACATCCTAGCGTTAAAGGTCGGGGAACGGGCAAGAGAACGCGGGAAGAGCGGGGGCGTCGGTACATCGTATGGGGTCTTATTTGCTGTCGCATCTACATGCGCTGGGGGGCGGCGTTGTCGGCTACCTCATTCCCTTCATTTTCGTGCTCAGCATCGTGGTGTTCTTCCACGAGTTCGGGCACTTCATCGTCGCGCGGCTGTGCGGCGTTCGCGTCTTGGTGTTCTCCATCGGTTTCGGCCCCGAGCTTGGCGGCTTTAATGACCGGCATGGAACCCGCTGGAAGATCTCGGCGATTCCGCTCGGCGGCTATGTAAAATTCTTCGGCGACGAGAATGCTGCAAGCGTTCCGGAGACGCAGCGGCTTGAAACCATGGATGAGGGCGAGCGCGTCCACAGCTTCCACTTTCAGCCGGTTCGCAAGCGCGCCGCCATCGTAGCGGCCGGGCCGATGGCGAATTTCATTTTGGCCATCATCATCTTCGCCGCGATCTTCATGATCTACGGCAAGCAATCGATGAGCGCGCGCGTCGATACGGTGCAGGCTGACAGCGCCGCCGCGGCCGCCGGTTTTCAAACCGGCGACGTTGTCGTGGCGATCAACGGCAAGCCGGTCGAAGACTTCGCCGACATGCAGCGTGTCGTCAGCGAAAGCGCCGGCGAGAGCCTCGACATCAAGATCGACCGCAAAGGCGCGCCGCTCGTGCTCAAGGCGACGCCCGCGCTCAAAGAGGTCAAGGACAATTTCGGTAACGTCCACCGCATCGGAATACTCGGCATCAGCCGCTCGATGGATGCGAGCGATATGAAGTTCCAGCCGGTGTCTCCGCCGCAGGCGGTCTGGATGGGGGTGCAGGAGACCTGGTTCGTGATCGACCGGACGCTGAGCTATATCGGCGGGGTCATTATCGGCCGGGAAGCGGCCGACCAGCTCGGCGGCCCGATCCGGATCGCCCAGATATCCGGCCAGGTGGCGACGATCGGCTTTATCGCGCTGATCCATCTCGCCGGCGTGCTGTCGGTGTCGATCGGCCTTCTCAACCTGTTTCCCATCCCATTGCTCGATGGCGGTCACCTTTTGTTCTATTCGATCGAGGCGCTACGGGGCCGTCCGCTGTCGGACCGGGCGCAGGAAGTAGGGTTTAGGATTGGTCTCGCGATTGTCGTCATGTTGATGATATTTGCAACTTTCAATGACATCGTTCATCTGACGACCTCCTAGGGATCGGCGCATACGGGGTCCATGCGACGATCCGGACTGGGATGGAATTGGGCTGCGCTGGCAATCGAGCTGCGAGGTGGCGGTAACGTTACGGGGATGGTAGAAGTGGAAGAAATCTCAAGAGAAATTGGAAACTGAGCAGGGGCGCATCGAAGGAGATTTTGAGGTAACCCGCCACTGGGGGCGGCCACGAGGGTGAAGGGCGCGTTGCGCATGGACATGTGTGTGCGGGTAAAACGAGGGCTTGTCGTGGCCGGCTTGCTCCTCGGATTGGGGATGTTTGGCTTGTCGCCAATTGCCTCATTGTCAGGCGTCGCCTTGGCGGCGCCTGCTGGCGTTGGCGTGTCCCCGAGCGCCATTGTCGTGGAAGGCAACCGCCGCGTTGAAGCCGACACCGTTCGCTCGTATTTCAAACCCGGTCCCAACGGCACTCTCGATGCCAATACTATCGACGCGGCGCTGAAGGCGCTCTACGCGACCGGCCTATTCCAAGACGTCCATATCGCCCAGCAGGGCGGCAAGCTCATCGTCACTGTCGTCGAAGGACAGATCATCAACCGCGTTGCCTATGAGGGCAATCACCGGATGAAGGACGAGCAGCTCAACGAAGAAATCCAATCGAAGGAGCGCAGCACGCTGTCGAAGCCGACGGTGCAGGCGGACGTCCAGCGCATCATCGAAATCTATCAGCGCAACGGGCGCTTCGACGTCTCGGTGGTGCCGAAGATCATCGAACGGCCGAATAATCGGGTCGATCTGGTCTTCGAGGTCAACGAAGGCGACAAGACCGGCATCAAGCAGATTATCTTTGTCGGCAACAATTCCTATTCGGATTGGCGCCTCAGAGAAGTGGTCAAGACTGCGGAATCGAACTTTCTCAGCTTCCTGCAGACGACGGACGTCTACGATCCGGATCGCATCGAGGCCGACCGCGATCTGATCCGGCGTTTCTATCTCAAACACGGCTTTGCCGACGTTCAGGTCGTATCGGCGACCGGTGTCTACGATCCCGCGCGCAAAGGCTTCATCCTCACTTTCACCATAGAAGAGGGGCCGCTCTACCATTTCGGCAATGTCGACGTCCAATCGAATGTCCGCGCCGTCGACGGGCAGTCGCTGCGCCGCTATCTCCAGATGGGGGCGGGCCAGATCTATAACGGCGAGGCCATCGAGAAGACGGTCGAGTCTGTTACCATCGAGCTGGCGCGGCGCGGCTATCCGTTCGGTACGGTGCGGCCGCGCGGCGACCGCAACGCGCAAACGCGAACCATCGGTGTCGTTTTCGTCGTCGATGAAGGCACGCGCGCCTATATCGAGCGCATCAATATTCGCGGCAATTATCGCACCCGCGACTACGTGATCCGGCGCGAATTCGACGTCGGCGAAGGCGATCCGTACAACCGCGCCCTGGTCGACCGCGCCGAGCGGCGAATCAAGAATCTCAACTTCTTCAAATCGGTGAAAATCAGCAACGAACCGGGTTCGGCGCCCGATCGCGTCGTGATCAATGTCGACGTCGAAGAACAATCGACCGGCGACTTCTCGATCATGGGCGGCTATTCGACGTCGGATGGCTGGCTCGGCGAAGTCTCAGTATCGGAGCGCAATCTGCTCGGCACCGGCCGATTTGCCCGCGCCGCGGTCACCTATGGCCAATATGTCCGCGGCGTCGAGCTTGACTACGCCGAGCCGTATTTTCTCGACTATCGCGCCAGTCTCGGCATCGATCTGTTCGCCAAGCAGACGCTCGCCAATTCTTACCTCTCCTACGGCACGGATAACTACGGCGGCGTGCTCAAATGGGGCGTCCCGCTGCGCGAAGACTTGGCGTTTCAGTTGCGTTATTCGGCCTTCGTGCAGAAGATCACGCTGCCGAGCATTTTGGATAATTGCAACAATCTCAATCCGGATTTCGTCAATACCTTCCCGACGCCGACCGCGCTCATGAGCGCCGGAGCACCACCCGGCTCACCGGCGGCAACGCCACGGTGAATGGCGCATATCCGGGTTATAACAATGCCGTGACTACCGGCGCGATAAGTAATTGCCTTATGGACGGCGAGGCATCGCTGCCGGTCCGCGTCGAGCTTGCCCAGGGATCGAGCTTCACCTCCGCCCCCGGCTACGGGCTCGTCTACAGCACGCTCGACAACAACAAGAACCCGACCAACGGCATCTATTTCAATTTTGGTCAGGACATCGCCGGCCTCGGCGGCGACACGGCCTATGTAAAGAGCTCGGTGGATTTTCGCGCCTATTACGAGATTGCCTCCGATCTGGTCGGCATCCTGCATCTGCAAGGCGGCGACATGATCGGTCTGAAGAACTGTCCGGCGGCCGGTGAATGCGTTTCGAACGGCGGCTATGTGCGCATGCTCGACGACTTCAAGATGGGCCCTAATCTGGTGCGCGGCTTCCAGCCGGCGGGCATCGGGCCGCGCGATATCACACTCGGCACGACCAACGATAATATCGGCGGCACGAAGTTCTGGGGCGCCAGCCTCGAAATGCAATATCCGTTCTACTTCCTGCCGAAGGATTCCGGCTTCAAAGGCGCCGTCTTCGCCGATGCCGGTTCGGTGTGGGGCTACAAGGGCGAGACGCAAAGTTTCGCCACCGGCGAAATCAACGGCACAATCAGCCCGAACGGGTTTGCCTTCGCCTGCCAATGCGGCATGGTTTACAACGACAGCGCGCTGATCCGCTCGTCGGTCGGCGCCAGTCTGATCTGGGATTCCCCGTTCGGCCCGCTGCGTTTCGATATCGCTTACCCGATCACCAAGGGTCCCTACGACAAAACACAGTTTTTTTCCTTCGGCGGCGGCGCGAAATTCTGATCGCGGCATCGTTTCGGCCACGGACGGGTTGATGCCCGATTTTGTCACACCCAACTGCGAGTTGACGACCGGCGAGATCGCCGCGCTGACGCGCGCCAAGCTGCGCGACGGCGATCCGGCCGATCGTCGCATCAACAACATCGCGCCGCTCGACACCGCCGGGCCGTCCGACATCAGTTTCCTCGACAATTCGAAATATCTCGGCGACGCCGCGTCTACGCGCGCCGGCGCTTGCCTGGTCGGGCCGCGTTTCGTCGGCGCGGTGCCGCCCGGCATTGCCGTTCTGGAAACGGCGCATCCCTATCCGGCTTTCGTTGCGGTGACGCGCAAGCTCTTCCCCGAGGCGCTGCGGCCGCGGTCGCTTTACGGCACCGAAGGCCGGGCGGCGAGCGCGCAGGTACATCCGACAGCGCGGCTCGAAGCGGGCGTCACCGTCGACCCGCTGGCCGTGATCGGCCCGCGCGCCGAGATCGGCGCGGGCACACTGATCGGGCCGGGAGCCGTGATCGGCCCGGACGTGCATATCGGGCGCGATTGCGCGATCGGAGCGAATGCTTCCGTTCTCTGCGCTCTGATCGGCGACCGCGTGATCATTCATCCCGGCGCCCGCATCGGGCAGGACGGCTTCGGCTATCTGCCAAGTCCAAAAGGGCATCAGAAAGTTCCGCAAACCCGCCGTGTGATTATTCAAGACGATGTCGAAATCGGCGCCAATACCACGATTGACCGCGGCGCAACCCGCGACACCGTCATCGGCGAGGGCACCAAGATCGACAATCTCGTTCAAATCGGACACAACTGCTTGATCGGACGGCATTGCCTGATCGTGTCGCAAGTCGGCATATCGGGCAGTGTGACGGTAGGGGATTTCGCCATGTTGGGCGGCCAGGTTGGCATTGCCGACCACATTACAATCGGTGCCGGTGCGTTGCTGGGTGCGCGCGCCGGTGTCATGTCGAATGTGCCGCCTGCGGGGCGCTGGGTTGGCTATCCAGCCGAACCCGCCATCGACTGGAAGCGCGGTGTGGCCGCCGTGCGCCGTTTGGTGCGACGCGGCCGAAAATCTGAGGGTCCGCACGAATGACCGTCGCGAATATCGAGTCCGCCGACATCCGCGAAATTCTGCGGCTTTTGCCGCATCGCTATCCCTTTCTTATGATCGATCGTATCGTCGATATCAGAGGCGAGGACCACGGCGTCGGGATCAAAAATGTCACGTTCAACGAACCGCAATTCCTTGGTCATTTCCCGGAAAATCCGGTTATGCCCGGCGTTTTGGTGATCGAGGGAATGGCGCAAACCGCCGGCGTTCTGTGCCTGCGTCAGATGAAATTCAGCGAACGTCACCGCGCCATGTATTTCCTCACCATCGACAAAGCGAGATTTCGTAAACCCGCTGTGCCTGGCGACACCATCGAATATCACGTCAACAAGATCGCGCATCGCCGCAACATGTGGTGGTATCGTGGCGAGGCCAAAGTCGGCGATGCGCTCATCGCCGAGGCCGAAGTTGGCGCAGTCATTACCGAGACATGAATGGCGATTGATCCGACCGCGCGCGTCGCCGACGGCGCGCGCATTGGCGAGTCTGTTGAGATCGGCCCCTATTGCATCGTCGGGCCGCAAGTCGAGCTTGCGCGCGGCGTGCGCCTGCTGAGCCACGTCAACATTACCGGCGTGACGACGGTCGGCGAAGAGACTGTCGTTTATCCGTTCTCCTCGCTCGGCACGCCGCCGCAATCGGTGCGTTATCGCGGCGGCGCGACGAAACTCGTGATCGGCCCGCGCTGCGAACTGCGCGAAGGCGTGACGATGAACACCGGAACCGAAGACGGCGGCGGCACGACCCGCATCGGCGAGCGGTGCTCGTTCATGGTCGGATCGCATGTCGGCCACGATTGCCAGGTCGGCAACAATGTGACGCTCGCCAACAACACGGTGCTCGGCGGTCATGTCGAAGTCGGCGATTTCACCTTTCTCGGCGGACATGTCGCCATCCATCAATTCGTCCGCATCGGCGAAGGCGTGATGATGGCGGGCATGTCGGCGGCGCGCGATGATATTATTCCTTTCGGCTTTGCGCTCGGGCAGACGGGCGCGCTGGTCGGCTTGAATATCGTCGGCTTGCGCCGGCGTGGGGTCACCAAGGCCGAGATGCATCGCATTCGCCGTGCCTATAAGTCTTTGTTCTTCGTCGAGGGCCGCATCGCCGACCGCATCGAAGCGGTGGCGCGCGAATTTGCCGATGATCCGGTGGTCGGCAAGATGATCGCGTTCATTCGCGCCGGCGGCAAACGGCCGCTGATGCGGCCGCGCGCCAAACGGGAGGCCGATTCGCCTCCGGATGACGCAGCTGGATGAGAATAGAGTGAGCCTTACGATGGCCGACGCGCAGCCTCCGCAAAGTCCGCTTGATGATCCGCTCGCGATCATCTGCGGCGGCGGCAGTTTTCCTGCTGCCGTCGCGGACGCGGTGGCGCGGCGCGGCCGCCGCCCGGTGATGTTCGGCGTCAAGGGCTGGGCCGATGCCGCGGTCATCGAGCGCTATGCGCACCATTGGATCTCCATCGGCCAGGCGGGACGGTTTTTTCGGCTGGCGCGCGCCGAGCATTGCCGGGACGTGCTGTTCATCGGCACGGTGTTGCGGCCGCCTCTGTCGCAGCTGCGGCTCGATTGGCAAACCATCAAGCTGATGCCGCGCGTGATAGGCTTTTTCCGCGGCGGCGACGACAAGCTGTTGTCCGGAGTGGCCGGCGTCGCCGAGAGCGGCGGCCTGCGCGTGGTCGGCGTCAAGGACGTGGCGCCGGAAGTGTTCGTTCCCGAAGGGGTGTTAGGGCGTCACGTGCCTTCCGAGCGCGACAAAGCCGATATCGCGCGCGCCTTGACAGTGATCGGGGCGCTCGGGCCGTTCGATGTCGGGCAGGCGGCCATCGTCGCCAACAACCACGTGCTCGCGGTCGAGGCGGCCGAAGGCACCGACAACATGCTCGCCCGCATCGCCGAATTGCGCAAGCTCGGCCGCGTCACCTCGCCGCCCGGCATCGGCGTGCTGGTGAAGGCGCCGAAGCCGGACCAGGACCGGCGCTTCGATCTGCCCTCGATCGGCCCGCGCACCGTCGAGAACATCGCCCGTGCCGGCCTAGCCGGTCTCGCCGTCGCTGCTGGCTCGACCATGATCGCGGAAGCCGATCAGGCGATTGCCGCCGCCGACCGCGCCGGGATTTTCCTCATCGGCGTGCGCGAGGATGTACGCGGGGAATTGGGCCGATGACAGAACCGTCGCGGCCGCTGTCGATCTATGTCATCGCCGGTGAAGAGTTGGGCGATGCGCTTGGCGCGGCGCTCGCTCGCGCGCTCACAAAAGAGGTCGGCGGCGCGCTCAGGCTTGCCGGCGTCGGCGGGAGGGCCATGGCGGCTGCCGGCATAGCGAGCCCGTTTCCGATCGACGATCTCGCGATCGTCGGTTTGACCGCGATCCCGCAAAAACTGCCCAAAATCTTCCGGCACATCCGCGAAGCGACGGACGCCGTCATTGCCGCGCGCCCCGACACACTGGTCATTGTCGATAGCCCGGACTTCACCCATCGCGTGGCGCGGCGCGTACGGCAGCGGGCGCCTTCGATCCCGATCCTGGACTACGTCTCGCCGTCGGTCTGGGCGTGGCGGCCCGGGCGCGCCCGGGCCATGCGCGCTTATGTCGACCGGGTACTGGCGATCCTGCCGTTTGAGCCGGCGGCCTATACGCGGCTCAAAGGGCCGCCGTGCATCTATGTCGGCCACCCCCTGATCGAACGTTTGTCCGAGTTGCGGCCGAATGCCCAAGAGGCAGCCCGGCGGCAAAGCGGGACGCCGATCGTGCTGGCGCTGCCGGGCAGCCGGACGACCGAAATCCGGCGCCATACCGGCATCTTCGGCACAGCGCTCAGCCAAGTGGCCGCGCGCGCCGGTGCGATCGAGGTAGTGCTGCCGACGGTGCCGCATCTGGCCTCCCGTGTGCAGGAGGCCGTGGCCGGTTGGGCGGTGAAACCGCGCATTGTGGTGGATCCCGCCGAGAAGTGGGCGGCCTTCCGCTCAGCCCGCGCGGCTCTTGCGGCATCCGGGACGGTGACGCTGGAGCTTGCGCTATCCGGCGTGCCGACAGTTGCGGCTTATCGGCTGCACTTCCTCGAGGCGATCATCGCGCGGATCATACGCATCCAATCGCGTCTGCCGAGCGTCATTCTGGCCAATCTGGTGCTCGGCGAGAACGCGGTGCCAGAACTCATTCAGGAGGAATGCACGCCCGACCGGTTGAGCAAGGCGCTGCTGCCGCTCCTCTCCGACACTCCGCAACGGGCACGGCAGGTAGAGGCGTTCGGGCGGCTCGATCAGATCATGGGCATCGGCAACGCGGCCCCGAGCGCCAGGGCCGCGGCCATAGTCCTTGAAGTCGCCCGCGGCACGCCCCGCCGATGTTAACGAACGCGGCCCATTGGACCGCCGGCCTCTACCCATTCGGCAATCATCCTGCTAAGCCGCACCCATCCCACCAGAGATCAGAACCGTAACCCCGAAGCATTCCGCGTGAGCAAAACAAAAAGAACGGTCCGGAAGGGCCCAATCCGTGCCGCGATTACCGGGGTTTTCGGCTATGTGCCGCCCGACGTGCTCACCAATGCCGAACTCGCGGAGATGGTCGACACCAGCGACGAGTGGATCACCGAACGCACCGGTATCAAGGAACGGCACATCCTCAAGGGCAAGGGGCTTGGCACCTCGCATATGGGCGCTGAGGCCGTGAAGGGCCTGTTGGTCAAGACCGCAACCGCACCGAAAGACGTCGAGCTCCTGATCTGCGCCACCACCACGCCGGATTTCGTGTTCCCCTCGAGCGCCAATCTGATCTGCGACATGTGCAGCATCCGCTCGATCGGCAGCTTTGACGTTCAGGCCGCCTGTTCCGGTTTTCTCTATGCGCTCACCGTCGCCTCGCAATTCATCGAGACCGGCAAATACAAGAAGATCGTGGTGGTCGGCGCCGACAAGATGTCGGCGATCATCGACTACACCGATCGCGCGACCTGCGTATTGTTCGGCGATGCCGCGGGCGCCGTGTTGCTCGAGCCAAGCCGGAAATTCGGCATCGTCGATACGCTGATCTGCTCCGACGGCGCCGGCATGCCGCATCTGCATCAAAAAGCCGGCGGCAGCCGCATGCCGCCAACGGCGGAAACCGTGGCCAAGCGCCTGCACTACGTTCATCAGGAAGGCGCTTCGGTCTATAAATTCGCCGTCGCGCGCATGGCCGAAGTCGCAACCAGTCTGATGAAGCGCAACAAGCTCACCGGCGACAAGATCGATTGGCTGGTGCCGCACCAGGCCAATCTCCGCATCATCGAGGCGACCGCCGAACGCATGAAGCTGCCGGCATCGCGGGTGATGATCACGATCCACAAATATGGCAACACCACTGCCGCAACGATCCCGCTTTGCCTGTGGGATTACGAAGACCGGCTCAAGGCCGGCGACCGGCTGATCCTCGCGGCCTTCGGCGGCGGTTTCACCTGGGCCGGAGCTTATCTGACCTGGGCTTACAGCGCGCGCTGACGACCGCGCGGCGCGGGCGCCGCGCACCTCGCAAGACGCTGCTGGCCTACTGCTTCACGCGATCCATTGTATAGCAGGCGGCGATGATCGAATGGCTCGGGCTTGTGCCGTTCCGTGTAGCACTTCTCGATGCGGTCGGGCGAAACCAGCGTGATGTGGAAATAGCCGTCCACATCGGCGCCGACGATCGTCTTGTTGTCGCTCGCAATGGCCCAGCCGAACGGCCCCTGCGTGTCGGCCACAGACGACGACGAGCGGCCCCAAACGACTCGTCCATCTTGGCCGTCTATGACGTATTTCGTCTCGATTTCATGCTCGCGCGGCGGATCGCTGGCGACTTGCGAACCTGGATGGTGGGCGTTGCTGTCGAAGACGATCGCCTTGCCTTTCCCCGACCAGGTGCCCCTGAGATCGGGAATTGCGTCCTGCGCACGAGCGACCGTTGCAGCAGTGCCGAGCAACAACAATGCTAAACATTGCTTTCCTCCCAAATCTAGCCGGAGGTTGAGCCTCGGCAGAGGCCATAGTCCGGCTGGCTGTGTGATTATTTATGTCAGAACGTCGCTAATCTCGCCGACGAGGAACAAATATGCCGACCGCCGGATGGCATAAGCGGTCTTCGCCGGATCGGTTCCCGATGAAAGGCTCGCTGCCAGCCGCAAAACAAAGCGGCCGGGCTTACGTTGCCCGGCCGCAATTTATGACCAAACGCGCTCGGCGTCCGAATCGATCTATTTCCGCTTCGACATCGGCTGATAGTCGCGCTGCGGCGAGCCCGTATAGAGCTGGCGCGGGCGGCCGAGCTTCTGGTGCGGGTCCTCGATCATTTCCTTCCACTGCGCGATCCAGCCGACGGTGCGCGCCAGCGCGAACAGCACGGTGAACATGGTGTTGGGGAAGCCCATCGCGCGCAGCGTGATGCCGGAATAGAAGTCGACATTGGGATAGAGCTTCTTCGAGATGAAGTATTCGTCGTGCAGCGCGAATTTCTCGAGCTCCATGGCGACTTCGAGCAGCGGATCCTTGATGCCGAGCTCGTTTAGGACCTCATAGCAGGTCTTCTGCATGATCTTGGCGCGCGGATCGTAGTTCTTGTAGACCCGGTGGCCGAAGCCCATCAGGCGGAAGGAATCCTTCGGATCCTTCGAGCGTTTGATGAATTCGGGAATGCGATCGACGGTGCCGATCTCGGCGAGCATTTTCAGCGCCGCTTCATTGGCGCCGCCATGGGCCGGACCCCATAGGCAGGCGATGCCGGCGGCGATGCAGGCGAAGGGGTTGGCGCCGGTCGAGCCGGCCAACCGCACGGTCGAGGTCGAGGCGTTCTGCTCATGGTCGGCGTGCAACGTGAAAATCCGGTCCATGGCGCGGGCCAGGACCGGGTTGGCCTTGTACTCCTCGCACGGCACCGCAAAGCACATGCGCAGGAAATTCGAGGCGTAATCGAGCTTGTTGTCCGGATAAACGAACGGCTGGCCGATCGAATATTTGTAGGCCATGGCCGCCAGCGTCGGCATTTTGGCGATCATGCGGATCGAAGCGATCATCCGCTGCGTCGGATCGGTGATGTCGGTGGAGTCGTGATAGAACGCCGACAGGGCCCCGACCGAGCCGACCATCACCGCCATAGGATGCGCATCGCGGCGGAAGCCCTGGAAGAAGCGGCTCATCTGCTCGTGCACCATGGTGTGGTGCACTACGCGATCGACGAAATCGGCCTTTTGCGTCGCGGTTGGCAGTTCGCCGTAGAGCAGGAGATAGCAGGTCTCGAGGAAGTCGCCGTGCTCGGCGAGATCGGCGATCGGATAGCCGCGATAGAGTAGGATGCCCTGGTCGCCGTCGATATAGGTGATCTTGGATTCGCAGCTCCCGGTCGACGTGAAACCCGGGTCGTAGGTGAAGATGCCGGCCTCGGCGTAGAGCTTACTGACGTCTAGAACCTCGGGGCCAATCGTTCCGTCGTAGATCGGGAACGAGTAGCTTTTATCGCCGAGCTTCAGCGTGCCGGTTTTGATGTTGGCGCCGGTCTTCGCATCCATGATCGTACCCTCGATGTTAGACAACGGGATCAACACGCCGCGTTTGGCCGGAATGGCCGAGTTGGTGGGGCGGCAAGTCTAACCCGGCTCCATTTGCGTAGCGCAACGCCGTTTGCACTGCAAGATAATAGCCCGTGAGCGCGGCCGCTACGGTCGGCAATCCGGCAATGATTTGGGGCTCCGCAGAGTTCAACCCGCGCTCTGCTGCGCCGCGCTCGTCGCCTTCGCTTGGTCGGCAAGCCGCGCCAGGCTTTCCTCTTTTCCGAGCACCGCGAGCACCTCGAAAATGCCGGGCGAGGTGGTGCGGCCGGTCAGCGCCGCGCGGAGCGGCTGCGCCACCGCGCCGAGCTTCGCGCCCCGCTGCTCGGCAAATGTCCGGACGGCCTGTTCGGTTCCCTCGCTGGTCCAGGGTTCGACCTGCGCCAAATCCGCGGCCGCCCCGGAGAGCAGATCGCGAGCCTCCGGCGTCAGCAAAGCGCGCGCTTTGTCGTCCAGCACGATCGGCCGATCCGACAGAAGAAAGCTTGCGCCATCAATGAGATCGAGAAGCGTCTTCGCGCGCTCTTTGAGGCTTGCCATGGCCGCCAGAAATTGTCCGCGCACGGTCGGCGTCAGCCTGGCGGCGAGTTCCGCTCCCCCGCCGACATGGGGTAGAAGATTCTCGATCGCGGCGAGAAGCTCCACGTCACCGCTTTGCCGGATATAGTGGCCGTTGAGGCTTTCGAGCTTGGCGAAATCGAACCGTGCCGGCGAGCGGCCGATCTGCGGCAGATCGAACGCCGCGATCATTTCCTCGGTCGAAAAAATCTCCTGGTCGCCGTGGCTCCAGCCGAGCCGCACCAGATAATTGCGCAACGCCACCGGCAAATAGCCCAGGGCGCGATAGGCATCGACGCCGAGCGCACCGTGGCGCTTCGACAGTTTTGAGCCGTCCGGACCATGGATCAGCGGAATGTGCGCCATCACCGGCACCGTCCAGCCGAGCGCGTCGTAGATCTGCTTCTGCCGCGCCGCGTTGGTGAGGTGATCGTCGCCGCGGATGACGTGGGTCACGTCCATATCGTGATCGTCGACGACGACGGCGAGCATGTAGGTCTGCGTGCCGTCGGAGCGGAGGAGAACAAGGTCGTCGAGGTTCTCGTTCTGCCAGACGACGCGGCCTTGGACCTGATCCTCGATGACGGTCTCGCCGGTCAGCGGCGCCTTCAGCCGGATGGTCGGTTTGACGCCCGCCGGCGCCTCGCGCGGATCGCGGTCGCGCCAACGGCCGTCATAGAGCTTGGCGCGGCCTTCGCGCCGGGCCGCTTCGCGCATCGCCGTGAGTTCGTCCTGGCTCGCGTAGCAATGATAGGCATGGCCGGCGGCAAGGAGACCTTCGGCGACCTCGCGGTGCCGCGCCGCGCGGGAGAACTGATAGACGACGTCACCGTCCCAATCGATGCCGAGCCATTTCAAGCCGTCGAGAATCGCGTCGATCGCCGCTTGCGTCGAACGCTCGCGATCGGTGTCCTCGATCCGCAGCAGCATCTTGCCGCCGCGGCCGCGCGCATAGAGCCAATTGAACAGCGCGGTGCGGGCGCCGCCGATATGCAGAAAGCCCGTGGGCGAGGGGGCAAAGCGGGTGACCACGCTCATGTCAGATCGCAAATCCGTGGTTGCAAAAGCTCATGGTCAATACTTTGGCGGCTTTTACACGGCCCTAACGAGGCCTTGCGAGCTTGCGAGGCCTTTGGATGTTCGCCCGTTTAGCACAAATAACTAGCAAAGGATCAAAACGGTCGGGCGATTTCCAACCTTTCTCCGGTGCTGGGCTTGACCCGGCTGGTCAAACTGTTCAATCCGGGGCCGCTTTGATGCGCCTTGGAATCGACGCGGCGGCGGGCTTAGTCGGCCGTGTCGCCGATCGGGTCAACTATTGGGATCGATGAACGCCATGTCGGTTGCGGAAACGGAAGTGCGGGAAGCGGGACAGGATTTCATCCGCGATATCGTGCGCGCCGATCTGCAATCCGGCCGCCACAAGACCGTTGTCACCCGGTTTCCGCCGGAGCCGAACGGCTATCTTCATATCGGCCACGCCAAGTCGATCTGCCTGAACTTCGGCATCGCCGAGGAATTTGGCGGTCACTGCAATCTGCGTTTCGACGACACCAATCCGGCCAAGGAAGAGCAGGAATATATCGACGCCATCGAGCGGGACGTGCGCTGGCTCGGCTACGACTGGGGCAGGAACCTGTTTTTCGCCTCCGATTATTTCGAGCGGCTCTACGAATGGGCCGAGCACTTGATCCGGGCCGGCAAGGCCTATGTCGACGACCAGAGCCAAGAGGAGATGCGCGTCAACCGCGGCACGCTGACCGAGCCGGGCAAGAACAGTCCGTTCCGCCACCGTAGCGTGGAAGAGAACCTCGATCTGTTCCGCCGCATGCGCTCAGGCGAGTTTCTCAACCACGCCCGCGTCTTGCGCGCCAAGATCGATATGGCGTCAGGCAATATCAATCTGCGCGACCCGGTACTCTACCGCATTCTGCATGCCGAGCATCCGCGCACCGGAAAGACCTGGAGCATCTATCCGAGCTACGATTTCGCCCACGGCCAGTCGGACGCCATCGAGGGCGTCACGCATTCGATCTGCACGCTTGAATTCGAGGATCACCGCCCGCTTTACGACTGGTTCCTGGCGAACCTCCCGGTGCCCTCGCACCCGCATCAGTATGAGTTCGCCCGCCTCAATCTGACCTATACGGTGCTGTCGAAACGCGTGCTCACGGAACTGGTGCGTGGCGGTTTTGTCAGCGGCTGGGACGATCCGCGCATGCCGACGCTCGCCGGCCTGCGCCGCCGCGGCGTGCCGCCCGCGGCGCTGCGCGATTTCGTCAAGCGCATCGGCGTCGCCAAGGCCAACAGTATCGTCGACGTCGGCATGTTCGAGTTTTCCATCCGCGAGCACCTCAACAAGACGGCGCAGCGCCGGATGGCCGTGCTGCACCCGCTCAAAGTCACGATCGAGAATTATCCGGAAGGTCCCGGCGAGGAGGTCGAGGCGGTCAACCACCCCGAAGACCCGTCCGCCGGCACGCGCCGCATCCGTTTCGGCCGCGAGATTTTCATCGAGCGCGACGACTTCATGGAGAACCCGCCGAAGAAGTTCTTCCGCCTGTCGCCCGGCACCGAGGTGCGGCTGCGCTACGCCTATTTCATCACCTGCCGCGATGTCGTGAAAAATGCCGCAGGCGACGTCATCGAGTTGCGCTGCACTTACGATCCCGCGACCAAAGGCGGCAACACGCCCGATGGCCGCAAGGTCAAGGCGACCATGCATTGGGTTTCGGCGAAGGATTCAGTGCCGGCGGAAGTTCGCATCTACAATCCACTGTTCACGCGGCCCGATCCGAACCCCGCCGACTTCGCCAACGCAATCAATCCCAATTCGTTGGAAGTGATTGCGGACACGCGCGTCGAGCCGGCGCTCGGGGCGAGCAATTCGAGCGACCCGGTGCAGTTCGAACGCCAGGGTTATTTCTGTTCGGACAAGGACTCGACGCTGGACCGGCTTGTCTTCAACCGCACCGTCGGCCTGCGCGACACCTGGGCAAAAGTCTCGGGCGGCGCCTGAAAATGCGCACACACCTCCTGGTCACGCACCACGCGCCCCGGTAGCATAAGCCGGGTTGTTAGCGCGTGAGGGGCGCGGAGTGGCGTCAGACAGTAGAGCGGAAATCATCGGCGAAGGCATCTTGCGCCTGGAAGAGGCTAGGCTCTCGGTCTGAGTTTATAGATAGACGCGCGCCGCCGCGGGCGTGCGACCCCCGACCATCCTCGACTTTGAGCTTCTCCCAGCGATCTCCGCCTATTCGCGACCGCCGGGCAAAACTACAAGTTTCGGCCCGGCTCGAAATCCACGCTCACATATTGCTGGCTGATTTTGTTTGGACCCGAAATTTTTCAGGACAGTCAGACATCCGGAGTGATTGGCTCCAAAAGCTTGGCGCCAACGTCCGAGCCGCGCCGCCAGATCACCTTGTAGGTTCCATCTTGTGCTGGGCCGTCGCCGGAAATGTTCAGCACGAACTGGTCTGGAAATTTGAGATCCCCAAAGCCGCGCAGACTGACGCCGTCTTCCGACATGTCGGTCACAAGGCAATAGCGTGCTCTACCGCCGCCCGGCGGCTCCAGTTTCGCTACACGTTCGAGGCGGATAGCATGGCGTTTGGCGCTGGTCCTCGAGCTTTTCCGGCTTGGGCAAAGGCATGCGCGGCTCCTGGTTGGGATGACCGGAACACTGAGGGTGGTGCCTTGCAGCCGTCCTAACTCGTCTACTCGGATTGTCCCTGCATTTGACGAAGATTGGCGGTACTGATGACCAGAGCCCCGCCGGCGCGGGCGGCCAATTTCGACCGGCCCTGGTCGCCGGCTCGAACACCGCGGCGGACAAACAATACGCGTCGGGCGAGAATACCGCTGCCGCAGCGGCTGCGCGAACGCCGCCGCGCGACGCGACGCCACAGCCCGAGGATGTCGAAGCGGACCAGTGAAACGAAAACGCGATCTCAGTAACGGCGGAACAGTCCCACCAATTTGCCCTGAATGCGCACCCGGTTGGGCGGCAGGATTCGGACTTCGTAGGCGGTATTGGCGGGCTCGAGCGCGATCGAAGCGCCGCGCCGGCGGAAGCGCTTGAGCGTAGCTTCCTCATCGTCGATCAGCGCGACAACGATGTCGCCGGTGTCGGCTGAGTCGGTGCGCTTGAGCAGCACCATGTCGCCGTCGAGAATGCCGGCCTCGATCATCGAATCGCCGCGCACTTCCAAGGCGAAATGCTCGCCCGAGGTGAGAAGATCGGGCGGCATGTTGATGGTGTGGCTGCGGGTTTGTATGGCCTCGATCGGCGTACCGGCGGCGATCCGGCCCATCACTGGCACCGCGACCGGGCGGCCGCCTTCGTCCTCGGAAGCGGTGCGGACGCGGCCCAGATTGCCTTCGATGACGCTCGGAGTGAAGCCGCGGCTGCGGGCCGCGGCGACGCCATGCGATATCGATTCAGGCAGCTTGATCACTTCGATCGCGCGCGCCCGGTTGGGCAGGCGGCGGATGAAGCCGCGCTCCTCGAGGGCTGTAATCAGCCGATGGATGCCCGACTTGGAGCGCAGGTCGAGCGCATCCTTCATCTCGTCGAAGGAGGGAGGAACACCGGCCTCCTTGAGGCGCTCATGGATAAAACGCAAGAGTTCAGCCTGCTTGCGAGTCAACATCGGCGCTCTCTCCCCACGTGGTAGGTCGGCGGCAAGTCCGGACCAAGTTCCGGATATGGATCACTCGCGGCCGAAACAAATCATGAACGGACACTATCCGTTCCATATGTGTTCTGCAACCGTTTAATTTGAAGTGAAGGAAACGAAGGCTTCCGCCAACGGCCGCTTAACGCTCGAATTTAACAATGCGGCAGCGGCTGCCGGCTTTTGCGGCAGGCTCGTAAGGTTCTCGGACGACGAGACAATCGGCCTTCGACAGCGGCACCATCATCGAACTGTCCTGGATCGGGAAGGGCGTCGCAATCAGTCCGTCCGCGCCGCTCTTAAGCGTCGCGCGGAGATAATCCGCACGTTCGTCATTGGCGGAAAGGTGACAACCGAGCGCGGCCGATTCGACCGGAGCGGTGAGATCGCTGCGCCCGCTCATGCGACGAATGAGCGGCACCAGGAACAGGAACGAGCAGACATAGGACGAGACCGGATTGCCGGGGAGCCCCAGCACCTGCATCGCGCCGAGCCTGCCATGCATCAACGGGCGTCCGGGTCGCATCGCGATCTTCCAGAACGACAGCGCCATGCCTTCGGCGGCGAATGCCTTTTGCACCAGATCGTATTCGCCGACCGAAGCGCCGCCTGTGGTCACCAAAATATCGGCTTTGAGCTCGCGCGCCTTGCGCACCAACGCGATGGTGTCGTCGAGTCTGTCGCCAACGACCCCAAGTTCGGTGACCTCGGCGCCTTCCTCGCGCGCCAGGGCGGCAAGCGCAAAACCATTCGAATAGACGATCTGCCCAGGCCCGGGTTCGGTGCCGGGCGGCACGAGCTCGTCGCCGGTGGCAAACAGCGCGACTTTGGGCCGGCGATGAACCGGCAACAGCGGGTGGTTCATGCCGGCAGCAAGCTGCAGATCGCGCGCGCGCAGATGATGCCCGGCCGTGAATGCCGTTTCGCCCTGGCGAAAATCCAATCCTTGCGGACGCACATTGCGGCCTTTGACAGACGGCTTCTGGACCTCGACGGCATCGCCGTCGCGCGTCGTTTGCTCCTGCACCACGACCGTGTCCGCGCCTTCGGGCACCACGCCGCCGGTGAAAATGCGCGCGGCTTCGCCCGCACCGACCACGGATGTAAACGGCCGGCCGGCGGCAACTTCGCCGATGACTTTCAGCCTCACCGGCGCCTTGGTTACGTCGCACGCACGCACGGCGTAGCCGTCCATCGCCGAGAGATCGGCCGGCGGCTGGGTGCGCAGCGCCTTGAGATCCTTCGCGAGCACGCGGCCGTGGGCTTCGGCGAGCGGCACCTGTTCGGCGGGCAGCGCAGCCGCATGCGCCAGGACGTGTTGGAGCGCCTCTTCGACCGAAATCAACGCCGCCACTGTGACCTCTTGTTACCTTTTGGCGCGATAATGGCCGGAACGGCCGCCGCGCTTCTCGACGAGCCTGATGCCTTCGATGCGCATGCCGCGGTCGACCGCTTTGACCATGTCATAAATGGTGAGGCAGGCCACCGATACAGCCGTCAGCGCTTCCATTTCGACGCCGGTTTGCCCCGCGACCTTGACGCGAGCCGTGACCGTAACGCCGGGCAGCTTGGCGTCGGGCGTGGCGTCCACCTCGACTTGCGAAAGGGCGAGCGGGTGGCAAAGCGGAATCAATTCGTGCGTGCGCTTGGCGGCCATGATGCCGGCGACGCGGGCGACGCCGAGGACATCACCTTTTTTCGCGTCACCCTTGCGGACGATATCGAGCGTCTCGGGCAGCATAATCACGTGGCCTTCGGCGACTGCGACGCGCTCGGTCGCGGGCTTGCCGGAGACGTCGACCATGCGGGCTTCGCCGCTGCCGCTTAAATGGGTGAGTTTCTTTGCCCGTCCCGCCACAGCGCTTACCGGGCCGGAGCCAGCGCGGGTTTGCGCGCGAGGAGGGCGCGGGTCGCCGTGGCGACGTCGTCCTGCCGCATCAGGCTTTCGCCGACCAGGAACGTCGAAATCTTGGCTTTGGCAAGCCGCGCCAGGTCGTCGGGCGCAAAGATTCCGCTCTCGCCGACGATGATGCGGTCCTGCGGGACGAGGCGCGCCAAACGCTCGCAGGTGGCGAGCGTCGTCTCGAAGGTCTTCAGGTTCCGGTTGTTGATGCCGATAAGTTTTGATTTCAGGCGAAGGGCGCGCTCCACTTCATCCTCATCGTGAACTTCAACCAGCGCATCCATGCCGAGCGCGGTCGCGGCGGCTTCGAGCTCAGCGGCGCAGCCGTCGTCGACAGCGGCCATGATGATGAGGATGCAATCGGCTTCATAAGCGCGGGCTTCTGTCACCTGGTAGGTGTCGTACATGAAGTCCTTGCGCAGCGCGGGGAGCGTGACCGCCGCGCGCGCCTGGCGCAGGAAGTCGAGGCTGCCCTGGAACGACGGTGCGTCGGTCAGCACCGACAGACAGGTCGCGCCGCCGGCCTGGTACGCCGCCGCGAGCGACGCGGGATCGAAATCCGCGCGGATCAGCCCTTTCGACGGGCTCGCCTTTTTCACCTCGGCGATGAGCGCATAGTCGCCGGCGGCCAAGCGCCGTTCGATCGCTTGCGTAAATCCGCGCGGTGCGCTTGCCGCCTTGGCTTCCCGTTCGAGCGTGGCGAGCGGACGATTGCGCTTTGCCGCGGCGATTTCCTCGCGCTTATAGCCGGCGATTTTCTCCAAAATATCAGCCATCGTTCGAAACCACGATCAGGCGGTCGAGCCGTCCTTCGGCTTCGCCAGAATCCACCGATTGCGCGGAGAGATCGAGGCCGGCGGCGAGGTTTTTGGCCTTGCCGGCGACGACGAGAGCCGCCGCCGCGTTGAACAAGGCGACATCGCGGTACGGCGTCTTCTTGCCTTCAAGCACGTTCTGCAGCGCCGAGGCATTCGCCGCGGCATCGCCGCCGCGCAGCGCCTCCGGCTTGACCTTCGGCAGGCCAATATCCTCGGGCGAAATCTCAAAGTTGCGCACCACCCCAGCTTCGAGCGCGGTCACGCTGGTCGGACCCGATGTGGTGATCTCGTCGAGCCCGTCCGAGCCGTGGACCACCCAGACGCTGTCTGCGCCGAGGATATTGAGAACTTGCGCCAGCGGTTCGGTCCAATGCTTTGAAAACACACCGATCATCTGCCGCCGCACGCCGGCCGGATTGGACAATGGGCCGAGCAGATTGAAGATGGTGCGGGTGCCGAGCTCAGCGCGGGTCGCACCGACGTTTTTCATCGCCGGATGATGCGCCGGAGCGAACATGAAGCCGATCCCGGCTTCGCGGATGCAATGGCCGATCTGCTCGGGATTGAGATCGATATTGACACCCAGCGCGGCCAACACGTCGGCGGCGCCCGAGCGCGACGACAGAGCGCGATTGCCATGCTTGGCAACGGGCACGCCGGCGCCGGCGACGATCAGCGCGGCGCAGGTCGAAATGTTGTAGGAGCCCGACGCGTCGCCGCCGGTGCCGACCACGTCGATAGCGTCCGCCGGCGCGTTCACCCGCAGCATCTTGGCGCGCATCGTCGTTACGGCGCCGGTGATCTCGTCGACCGTCTCGCCGCGCACGCGCAGCGCCATAAGCAGCGCACCCATTTGCGACGGTGTCGCTTCGCCGGCCATCATCTGCTCGAAGGCGCCGGCGGATTCCTCGCGCGTCAACGCGGCGCCGGTCGCGACTTTGCCGATTAGCCCTTTGAAATCCATAGGCCCCTTAAAGACCATGCGCCCTCAATCCGCCAGCGCCCGCGCACCCATAGAATAGGTTGGCGGCGCGCGTGGCGAGGCACGCCCGGTCGAGGCGTTCCAGGCCGCTGCAATATCGAGGAAGTTCTTCAGCATCAGATGGCCGTGATCCGAGGCAATGCTTTCAGGATGGAATTGCACGCCGTGCACCGGCAGCCGGCTGTGCGACAGCCCCATGACGAGGCCGTCGGCGGTTTCGGCGCTGACGCTCAATTCGCGGGGCAGGCTCGCGCGCTCGACGATGAGCGAATGATACCGCGTCGCCTTGAACGGGCCGTTGATGCCGCGAAAAATGCCTTGGCCCTGGTGGCGGATTTCCGACAGCTTGCCGTGGACAAGGACCGGCGCGCGCACGACCTTGCCGCCGAAAGCGTCGCCGATCGCCTGGTGGCCGAGACAGACGCCGAGGATCGGGATGGTTGGCGCTGCCTCCCTGATCAGATCGAGGCAGATGCCGGCTTCCTTCGGCGTGCACGGACCGGGTGACAGCACGATGGCGTCCGGCTCCGCGGCGATGACGGCGCGGCTAGTCACCTTGTCGTTGCGGTGCACGACGACATCCACCCCCAGTTCGCCGAAATAGTGGACGAGGTTGAAGGTGAAGCTGTCGTAATTGTCGATCAGAACAATCACCGAGAATAGCCTCGCTTTGCCGGCGACGGACCAAAAGCCGGCATGGCCTTACGACTTACCGCGATCGTGTATCGGCCGCTAGACCCACGGGCCGAAAGGCCGAGACACGCCACATTTGGCCGATTCAGGTCTCTGGAGAGACCGTTAATCATGAGGTGCAATTACCTGGGCGTACAACCCTTTATTGATCATGGCCCGATAAGGGAGAGGACAGAGCCAAATCAAAAATCGAACAGCGGATGATGAGAATTGCAAATCTCGCCTTCTGGCCGCTCTCGCGCTAACGGCTTGCGACCAAGAGCCGGTTTTCGACACATCGAGCCCGGCTACCTACCAGAGAAGCCTGGCCGCGATCACGGCGAAGCTTGGAGCCGACGATCAGCACCGGCTCGATAGCAATACAGTCCTCTTGGCAAATCCCGCATCGCTTACGCGTCTTGTGACGCTCGACGGCGTCGCGAACCCTCTCTTGTATCTCGACCGGGTGCGGCCGGAGATCAACGGCCGCGCCGCGGCCGGCGTGATCCGGCGCGTCGTCGCCTATCTCGATGATGAGATTTCTCTGGCCGAGGCAAAATCCGCCGGCGCCGAGAAGTCGCTGGCGAACGTGGCGATCACCAATCCACGATATTATTGGGACACCCGCAGCAATTTGCCGACGATCGAGTTCTCCGTCCTTAACGGGAGCAAGCGCTCGATTTCGCGAATCCATGTCAGCGGGCAGCTGACCCAAAGCGGCCGCTCCGAGAAATGGACGGCTGGAGGCTTAGGCTACAAATTCGATCGGACGCTGGAAGCAGGCGAGCAAACGTCGGTAAGGCTTACGACGCGAGTCTTCAGCGCGCCGACGGCTAAGCAGCTGCAAGCTCTCTATGACACCGATATCGCGATCAAGGTGACCAACGTCGAGGATGCGGACGGAAACAAGCTTGTTCCGATCGATGTCGAAGTGCTCGACGGCATGCGCAACAAGAGAAACTTTTTGCGAGGGGATTCGAGACGATGAAGCGAAAGCGCGACTTTTTGCGTGGAAATTGAGCCGCGACAAGCCTTGCCGCATCTGGCTAGATGAGGACGGTTTACCAAGAAGAACTGGCAAAAAGGAAACGTCATGGTTTGGGGGTGCGCATTGCGGCCTGCATTGGGGTTTATTGTTCTCGGCGCGGTCTTGAGCGTTCTGGGCTCTGCACAAGCGCAGAATTATCCGAGCCGTCCCGTCAAAATCGTCGTGCCGACGCCGCCGGGCGGTCCGGTCGACGTGGTCGGGCGTCTCGCCGCGAACTATTTGCAGACGTCGCTCGGCCAGGCCTTTGTCGTCGAAAACCGCGCCGGGGCCGGCAATACGATCGGCTCCAAGGATGCCGCGGCGGCAACGCCGGACGGCTATACGCTGCTTTATTCGGCGGCGAGCGGGTTGATTATCGCGCCGCTGTTGCATCCCGATGCGGGCTACGATCCGCTGACGAGCTTTGATCCCGTTGCGCTCGTTGGCGCAAGCCCGAGCATTCTTGTCGTCAATCCCGCAGTCCCGGCCAAGACCGTGCAGGAGCTGGTTGCATATGCGAAGGCCAATCCGGGCAAGGTGAACTTCTCCTCCGGCGGCGTCGGCGTCTTGCCGCATCTGATCGGCGAATTGTTCAAGGCGCGGGCCGGCATCGATATCGTGCATGTGCCCTATAAAGGCGGCGGTCCCTCGATCACCGACCTGCTTGCCGGCAATGTGCAGATGACGTTCGAAAACGTCAGCGTGCTGTTGCCATTGATCCAGGCCGGCAAGCTGCGCGCGCTCGCCGTCACCACGCCAAAGCGTATTCCGCAATTGCCGGATACCCCGACCATGATCGAGAGCGGATTTCCGAATTTCGTCACTGTGGCCTGGACCGGCTTATTGGCGCCTGCCCACACGCCGGCGCCGATCATCGCAAAGCTCAATACGGCGATCAATCAAGGGCTCAAGACGCCGGAATTGGCCGGCGCGCTGGCTAAAGTGAGCGTCGATCCGTTGGGAGGCACGCCGCAGGACTTTACCGAGACGATGAAAACGGAGCTTGCGCGATGGTCGCCGATCGTCAAATCGCTGGGGCTTGATCGTCTGGCGCAGTGATGGTTCGGCGGCGTTTCATTTCTCATTCGCCGTGAATGCCGGAGAGTTTGGCCATCGCGGTCCATTTCGGCACTTCGCTGGCGACGAAGCCGGCAAAGTCCGTCGGCGTGCCCGGCTTACCCTTGGCGCCGAGCGTCTTCAGCTTGGCCTGCAGATCTGAGGCGCCAAGCCCGGCATTGATCGCGGCGTTGAGCTTCGCGACGACGGGCTGGGGTGTGCTGGGCGGTGCGGCGAGACCGGTCCACGACACCGCGACGAAGCCGGGAACGCCGCTTTCGATCATGGTCGGCACGTTTGGCGTTTCGGCAAGCCGCTCCGGTGTTGCGGTCGCAAGCGCGCGCAGCGAACCGTCGGTGAGATGCGGCAGCACCACGGATGTCGTTTCGATGGCAAGATCGATCTGGCCGCCGATCAGATCGGTCAGATCGCCGGAGGCGCCCTTATAGGTCACGATGACGATGTCGGTTCCGGTCAGGCTTTTGAACCATGCCGCCAGCATATGGGGCGGCGCGCCGTTGGGGACGCCGATGGTGAGCTTGCCGGGATGGGCTTTGGCATAAGCGACGACGTCGGCCACGGTCGAACCCGGCGTCTTCGGACCCGCGATCATCACAAACGGCACCGTGGCGAAGGCCGCCACCGGAACGAACACTTTCGGATCGAGCCCGGCGTCGGGATAGAGCGTCGGTCCGATCGCGAGCGTGGCGGCGGTAGCGACGAGCAACGTATAGCCGTCGGGATCGGCACTCGCCGCCAGTTTACCGCCGAGCGTCGAACCGGCGCCGGGGCGGTTGTCGACATAGACCTGTTGGCCGAAGGAGATCGACAAGGATTGAGCCATCAGGCGGCCCATCACGTCCGACGGTCCGCCGGGCGTATAGGGCACGATTAGACGGATTGGCCGGTTCGGAAACGCCGCATCGGGAGCGTTCTGCGCGACCGCCGCCGAACAACACCAAGCGACGATTGCGATCGCCAATACACTTGTGGAGGCCAATACACTTGCGAGGGCGAATTTACATGCGAGGGACTGTATCCGGCGGCGGATGAACGATCCGGTCGTCATCATCTTCTCCCCAAAGCGGCGCCGGTTCGATCAGGTCCGCGGCGGTCTCTTTGGGGAGATAATGCACGAGATAAAACTAAGGCGGAAGGTATGAACCCTCCGCCTGAACTGACACGGCAAACTCGGCAAGAACTCTTAGTCGACCACTTAGCGGCCCGGCGCAGTCGCAAAACGATCCGCCGACACCAGCCGAATTTCGTGGGGCGCAACGACAGGCCCGCTGGCATGACGCAAACAGGCGGCTTCGAGATATGGCCAGGCATTCTGGCCCCAAGTTGTGACGGCCGAACGCGTCTCAACGCGATCTGTCTGCGCTGCTTGCGCCGGAGGATTGGCATGGACTTGCTGCGACAAAGTCGGGAAAGCAACAAAGCATACGGCCGCGATGGCGGACACGACTATAGCGTAGAAAATCTTGATCATGGCACCGTCCCCGTACCACAAGCTTTGACGTCGAACCTTCAGGGTCCTGCGAACGCAACGCATTCTCGACGATCTGGTTGCTCTTCTTCAGTTGGTTATTTCGCACCGGCGCCGCAACTCATCCGTGACCGGCATCACAGTCCCGACGATTGAGCAAAGCATCTGAAAACACTTGCTAATTCGTACTTTTCCCGCGGAATCCGGCGGCGCGCGGAGAATCGCCGACCGCTGTCCCTCGGTGCCGGCTTGCGGATGAGCCAAGCGCGGGCTAGACCGCCACCATCGAGATTTCCCCGCGCAGCGACATTCCCGCGAAGATTGCCTCATGGCCGCCACCACGCCGCGTACCGCGTTGTTCGCCGGATCGTTTGATCCCATCACCAACGGCCATCTCGACGTGGTCGCGAGCGCCGTGCGGCTTGCCGACCGGCTGGTGCTCGCCGTGGGCGTGCATCCGGGCAAGACGCCGCTCTTCACCGCCGAGGAGCGGCTTGAAATGCTGCAGGAGATCTGCGCGCCGCTGGCGAGCAAGGCCGGCTGCGAAATCGTCTGCGTCACTTTCGCCGATCTCGTGGTGTCGGTAGCGCAGCGGGAGAAGGCGACCATTCTCATCCGGGGGGTCCGCGATTCAGCGGACTTCGATTACGAAATGCAGATGGCCGGCATGAACGGCACCATGGCGCCCGGCGTGCAGACCGTGTTCCTGCCGGCCTCGCCGAGTGTCCGCCCGATCACCGCCACTTTGGTCCGCCAGATTGCCGGGATCGGAGGCGACGTTTCCGCCTTCGTACCTCTTCAGGTCGCGGCGCGGTTGAAGAAAAAATTCGCCAAAAACTAAATTCGTGAAGAGCTGAACTCTCAGCGAACTGAGAAGACTTGAAGAAGTTACAGAAACTGCCGGAGACAACATGATCCGTTTTGCCGCGTTTCTTTTTGCACTGACGATTGCGGTCCCCGCTTTTGGCCAGGGTACCGGCAGTCCCGGCCTCGCCAATCCGGCGGCGCTGCACGAACAGGCTCCGCCGACCTACAAGGTCAAATTCGACACGAGCAAAGGCCCCTTCGTCATCGAAGTGCATCGCGATTGGGCGCCGCTCGGCGCCGACAGGTTCTATAACCTGGTGAAGAACGGGTACTACGATAACGGGCGGTTCTTTCGTGTGATCTCGGGCTTCATGGTGCAATTCGGCCTCAGTGCCGACCCCGCGATCTCCGCGCAATGGCGCGCCGCGCGCATCGGCGACGATCCGGTCACGCAGAGCAATGCGCGCGGCTTGATCACATTCGCGACCGCGGGACCTAATACGCGCACGACCCAGGTTTTCATCAATTTCGCCAACAATTCCATGCTCGACAAACAGGGTTTTGCGCCGTTCGGTCAGGTCATATCCGGCATGAATGTCGTTGACGCGCTCTACAGCGGATACGGCGAAGGCGCTCCGTCAGGCGGCGGGCCCGACCAAAGCCGCGTCCAACGCGAAGGCAACGCCTATCTGACGACCGCATTCCCAAATCTCGATTACATCAAGTCAGCAACAATCGCGCCGTAGCTTTGGCGAACGCGACGCGACGATAAAGGAACGAACACGATGGCCGAACAAAAAACCGGCACTGCTGCACTGCCGCCCGGTGTCGATCCCGAGAACGCGCTGGTGGTCGACACCACGCCGGGCCGGATCATCATCAAATTGCGCAACGATGTCGCGCCGGGACACGCGGAACGCATGAAGCTTCTGGCCCGCGAACAGTTCTACGACGACGTGCCATTTCATCGCGTCATCGAAGGTTTTATGGCGCAAACCGGCGACGGCGAATTCGGCAACGGCACCGGTGGCTCGGAATATCCCGACCTGAAGTCCGAATTCTCCGACGTGCCTTATGTCCGCGGCACCGTCGGCATGGCGCGCACCAGCAATCCCCATTCGGCCAACAGCCAGTTCTTCATCATGTTCGATGAGGGCTCGTTCCTGAACGGTCAATATACCGTGGTCGGCGAAGTGGTGAGCGGGATGGACGTCGTCGACAAGCTCAAGCGCGGCGAGCCGCCCGCCAATCCCGACAAGATTCTTAAAATGCAGGTGGCCGCCGACGTCAAATAGTGGAGGCGGAGCGCGCTTTCTCGCGCGTGAGATAAGGCGCGACGTGTTCGAGCGCCTGCGCCGGCAAAATCCGCCTCATGCCGTCCGGCGACGATCCGCCCGGCGGCACGATAGCGTGGATGCGCTTGGAATATTTCAGCACCGGCGTCGAGCCGAATAGTCCAAAGGCCGGGGTCCCGCCGGCCACAGCGAGATTCATCGGCGCGGAACTTGGACCGATGAAAAGATCGGCGAGGCGCAACAGCGCCGCAGCCTCGGTCAAACGAAGATCGCAGGCATTGACGGCAGCGGCGCCCGAGCTTTCGGCGATAAAATTCTGTGCGCGTGCGCTGTTCATGCCGCCGCCGACCAGGAAGACCGTTCCGCGGATGCGCGGGCGCAGACCGGCCAGGAATTCCGCCCAATGCGTATCCGGCCAGTCCTTGTCGGGATGCGATGCGCCAAGGCCGAGCGCGATCCAAGGCCGCGGCGAAGCTCCGAATTTTTCGCCGATCGCGGCAAGCGTCTGCGGCGGCAGGCGCAAGTTGGGCTCGGTCGAGGCCAACGGCACCTTCATGGCCGCCATCAGCGCCACCAGCCAGTCGACCGGCTGATCATGGAAATGGCTCCGATCGATGCCGGGATTGGTGATGAAGAGGCTTTGCGCGCCGAGACCGAGGCCGATGCGCTCGGGCACGCCGGCAAGTCTCGCGGCGAGCGCCGGGCGCAGCGTACGGTCGAGAATCCATACTCTAGCGAAACGCTCCCAACGCAGCAGCGCCGCAAGCTTGAGGAGATTGATCGCGCGTTTGAGCTCAGAGCCGTCGTGCTCGAAATAGATCGTTTCGGTCACGCAGGGGTCGGCGGCGAGCAATTCGTCGGCGCAGCTCGAGGGCGGGGCGAGAAACGTGACCTGGCGGTCCGGCGAGGCAGCGGCGATGGCTTGGACGAACGGCAGATGCCAGATGACGTCGCCGATGCCGCGCTTCACTTGGATGACCGCGCTTGAAGACACGTCGATGGCCGTGACAAAGGTTGCGATATGCGCGTTCTAGAGCATGATCCCGAAAAGTGGAAACCGGTTTTCGGAAAAAGATCATGCGCAAACGAAAAGGCTAGACCTTGATCCGTTTCGATCGAGTTGGATCAAGGTCTAGAGCATGATCCGGAAAAGGGAAACCGCCAGCGTTTTATTTCAAGCCTGCTTGTGCCAAGAGCGGCTTCCAGCGCTGGATTTCGGCTTTGAGATAGCGCGCCGCCGACGTTGCATCCGAGTTTGTCACCGACACAAAACCGGCAGTCGCAAAGCTGTCTTGGAGGCCTGGGTCCTGCATCGCCTGCCGTGTGACTGCCTCCACCTTGGCCAGGATCGGCCGCGGCGTTCCCGCTGGCGCGAACAGGCCGACGAACAGGCGAGCGATAAGGTCCGGATAGCCTTGCTCGGCGGCGGTCGCCATCTCCGGCATCGCGGCGAGGCGTTGCTCCGAGGCGACGGCGAGCACCCTGATCTGGCCGTGGCGATGCAAGCCGATGACGTTCTGATCCATCATCGGCGTCATGATGGGAATATTGCCGGCGATCAGGTCGATCATCGCGGGGTTTCCACCTCGATAGGGAATGTGCGTGATGTCCGAAAGACCGCTGACACGTTTGAACAGCTCGCCGGCCATATTTGAGACGGTGCCGACGCCGGCGGAGCCATAGGAGAGGTGATTGGGATTTTTTCGCGCGTAAGCGACGAGCTCGCCGAGGTTGACGGCGGGAACGCTCGGATGGACGACAATCGCCGCGATGGATTCGCAAATGATGGCGATCGGTTCGAAGCTTGCGACGGGGTCGTAGGATTGCGGGTTCAGGATCGGACTGAGCACCAGTTCGCTCGTGGTTCCAAACAGCAGTGTATAGCCGTCCGCCGCCGCCCGCGCCGCGAACGCCGCACCGATAATTCCGCCGCCGCCGCCCATATTCTCGACGTAAGTGGCGCCGAAAGTCTTGCCGACCTTGTCACCCCATTCCCGAGCGATGACATCGACGACGCCGCCAGCAGGACGGGGCACGATCAATCTCACGACGTGATCGGGATAGGCCGATTGGGTCCGCCCGGACCGCGAATACATCGTCGCCGCGGCTGCGACACTCGTCAGGTGCAGGAATTTCCGCCAATTCAATGGAGCGTACTTTCCCGATGCGATGGCATGGAGCGGTGCGGGCAACGAAACATCGGCGCTAAAACTCCTCGCCGAACGGCATCTCGGTTCCGAGCCCGCGGCTTCGCGCGCGATGATAGATCCAATGGCCCATGCCGGCGTCGAGCAAGCCCAATCCGGCACATTCGTAGAGGATGATGTCCTCATCGGCCGCCCGCCCAGGCTTCTTGCCGGCGACGACGTCGCAGAGGTCGGCGACGACATCGTTCGGACCAAACCGGCCGTCCGCCACCAGGCTCGCGAAAGGCTTGCGTGGCGGGTTGTCGCCGAGCACCTGCTCGATTGCCGACAGGAACACGCGGGACCGCAATACGGTGTCCTCGTCGAACTCGCCGGGCGCAAGCGACATGACCAGCATGCCTGGCTCGAGCCAGTCCGATTCGAACACGATGATGTTGCCCGACGTGGCGGTGATGACGATATCGGCGCGGCGAACCGCATCGCGCCCGGACGAACAGGCCACGACTTCAATCCCAAGCGTGGCGCCCATGATTTCGCGGAAATTCCGCACATTCGCCGGGTCGCGACTGTAAACCTGGATCCGCTTCATCGGGTGGACAGCGCAGACGGCCTGCACCATGCCGCGCGCGTAGCGGCCGGTGCCGATGATCCCCAGCGTCGAGGCATCCGCGCGGGCGAGATATTTGGCCGCCACGCCATAGGGCGCGCTGGTACGCACGGCGTGAAGATGGAAATCCGAAATGATGGCGGACATCCTCATGTCGGCCCAATCGAACAAGCAGATGACCTCCGACCTGTTGGTGCCGCGATAGCCCGAATAGACGCGGACCGCGGCCGCCCCGAGCTCCGGCACCATGCCCGGCAAAATGCGAATATTGTGCCACAGATGTCCCGGATGGGCCGGATGCGTCATCGTGTACCGCTTCAGATGAAACGTGCTGCCCGCCGATTGCTGCTCGAAAACCCGGGCGATGACATCGACGGCTTCTCTATAGGTATTGTCGCCGGCAAGCGCGGCCAGCACATCCTGTTCGGTCAGAAAAAGCATGAACCAATCCAATTTTTGGGTCGGCGAAAGGCTTGCCGCGAAGATTTCCGCGCAATCTGGCTTTCCACAGAAGGTTGGCGCCCGCAAGCCGCGACCTGCGTTGCACGTAGCGCGAGCGCGCGAACTGGTGCACTACGGCGCGACAAGGATATTTCGGATGCGTACAGAACTGTTCGATTTCACCCTGCCGGAGGACCGCATCGCGCTGCGGCCGGTCGCGCCGCGCGATGCCGCGAAGCTTCTGGTCGTGCGGCCCGGCGCAGGTGCCGAATTTGAAGACCGCATTGTGCGCGACCTGCCGGCCCTGCTGCGGCGCGGAGATGCGATCGTCGTCAACGACACCAAAGTGTTTCTGGCGAAGTCTTCACGGCCGCCGCATCGGCCGCGGCGAGCACGAGCCGGCGATCGCGGCGACGCTGATCAAACGGCTCGACGGCGCGCGCTGGCGCGCTCTGGTCAAGCCGGCCAAGCGCCTCGCCGTCGGCGACGTGGTGCGCTTCGGCGACGAAGGCCGCGTTTGCTTTCTCGGACAACTCGACGCCGCGGTCGAGCAAAAAGGCGAGGGTGAAGAGGGCGGCGAAGTGACGTTGGCCTTTTCATTCCACAGCGCGGTGCTCGACCAGGCCCTCGCGGAGCGCGGCGACATGCCGTTGCCGCCTTACATCGCCAGACGGCGCAACGTCGATGAGCGCGACCGCGTCGACTATCAGACGATGTTCGCGAACGCGGAAGGATCGGTCGCGGCGCCGACGGCAGGGCTGCATTTCACCGCACCGATGGTCGACGCATTACGCGAACACGGTATTGGCGTGCACCGGGTGACGCTGCATGTCGGGCCGGGCACGTTTCTTCCGGTCAAAGCCGACGACACGTCCGGGCACAAGATGCACGCCGAGTGGGGCAGCGTGAGCGCCGAGGCGGCGGCAGCTTTGAATGCAACGCGCCGATCCGGCGGTCGTATCGTTGCCGTCGGTTCGACCTCGCTGCGCCTGATCGAGAGCGCGGCGGCGGACGACGGCACGCTGTCGGCCTTTTCCGGCGAGACCGCCTTGTTCATCACGCCCGGCTATCGTTTTCGCGCCGTCGACGTGATGCTGACCAATTTCCACCTGCCGCGCTCGACGCTGTTCATGCTGGTTTCCGCCTTCTGCGGCCTCGACGTGATGCGGCAAGCCTATGCGCATGCGATTGAAACAGGCTATCGCTTCTATTCCTACGGCGACGCCTGCCTTCTGTTCCGTTGATCGACGCACTCATGCAACCCTTTTCCTTCCGCCTGATCGCGACCGACGGCGCCGCCCGCACCGGCGAGATCGCGACCGCACATGGCTTGGTGCGCACCCCGGCCTTCATGCCGGTTGGCACCCAGGCGGCAATCAAGGGCGTGCATCACGACGACGTGCGCGCCTCAGGCGCCGATATCATGCTCGGCAACACCTATCATCTGATGCTGCGACCGTCGGCTGAACGGGTGGCCGCACTTGGCGGGCTGCAGGCTTTCATGCGCTGGCCGCTGCCGATTCTGACCGATTCTGGCGGCTATCAGGTGATGTCCTTGTCGGCATTGCGCAAAGTGGCGGAGGAGGGCGTCACCTTCCGCTCGCATATCGACGGCGCCGTGGTCGAACTGACGCCGGAGCGCGCCATCGACGTGCAAATCCTGCTCGGTTCCGACATCGCCATGCAGCTGGACGAACTTGTCGGCCTGCCGGCCGAGCGCGCCGAGATCGAACGGGCCATGCAGCTGTCGCTGCGCTGGGCGGAGCGCTGCAAGCGCGCTTTCGAACGCGCGCTTCCCGGCCGGGCGCTGTTCGGCATCGTGCAGGGCGGCGATGATCAAAGCCTGCGCGAAGCGAGCGCGCGGGCGCTGACCGGCATCGGCTTTCACGGCTATGCGATCGGCGGCCTCGCCGTCGGCGAGCCGCAAGAGGTGATGCTCAAGATCGTCGGCGACACCGCGCCCGCGTTGCCGTCCGACCGGCCGCGCTATCTGATGGGCGTCGGCACGCCGTCCGACATTCTCGGCGCCGTGGCCCGCGGCATCGATATGTTCGATTGCGTATTGCCGACGCGCAATGGCCGCCATGGGCTTGCATTCACGCGGTTCGGCCCGATCAACATCAAGAACGCGCATCACGCCGATGATCCGCGGCCGCTCGACTCGGAAAGCCGCTGCCCGGCGGCACGCGATTTCTCACGCGCTTATTTGCATCACCTGTTCAAAGTCGGCGAGGCGCTCGGCGGCACGCTGCTGTCAATTGTGAACCTGTACTACTACCAAGATCTCATGGCGGGGGCGCGCGAAGCGGTCGCGACGGGCCGTTTCGCGGACTACGCCGCGCAAACCCAAGCGCAGTGGGCGGCGAAAATAGATAAGCCTGCCGGTTCCTGAAAATACCGAACCGGCGGGCTATCCATGTCTGGTCGTGAGCAACTGGTAATGACGCAACTAACCAGTGCGTTTACGCTTTCACCAACTGGCCGCGCAACTCGCCACCAGGGTTCGCGGCGGTGTGAATGTTGGCGTACAAGAGGCCGGTCTGCAGGTCGGAAGCTTGCGCATCCGTCAGTGTGGCCGAGCCTTTGAACGGGCTTTCGAGGGGCTTCCCTTTTTCCGAGATCCACACCTGGACCCCGGCATTCTTGCCGACCTCTCCCGGGCCGTGAAAATGCGCAGCGACTGCGGGGCCGGTCAGGCCGGAGAAACTGCCGCTCCAGGTCAGCTCCTTGGTTGCTGGATCGAAAGTCGCGGTGACCGTTCCAGTGCCTGCGGTCTGGTTCGGCGGAACCTCAGTCGTCCCTTTCATGTCGGCCTTGTAATTGACGGTGGCCGCGCGAGACGGCGTTGTCGACCCCAGCAAAACCGCGCCCGCGGCGCCCCCGACGCAATAAGTTAGTATTGAACGGCGATCGAATATTTGACCCATATACTCCTCCTTCTGGCTGGCTCCGTGCCCGCAACGACACAAACACCGCAAGATCACAATTATTGCGCGCCATTGCGGCCGCGCCTAGGGGCGATCGGTCGCCACCCGGACGGACGCACGAAACTCGTACACATACGCGGATCTTGCACGGACGTCGGAAAACACGCGGATCTTGGAGAGGCACCCGGCCCGTTGAGCGAGCTGCCGCTTGAACTAGGCCGATCCTCTAACGCGCCTCTAACGCGGCAGGAGCCGGATGGAGGTCACGAACTGGTTGCCGCAATCGTCGCACGACCAGGCGTGGTCGATGCGGCCGCGAATGTTGAACCGGGATTCCTCGGCGATGAGCAGAACGCTGCCGCAACGCGGGCATTTCGGCCGGCCGAAGTTCTCGGTTCCTCGACCTCGTGTCGACAACGCGAGGTAGGGGGATTGGACAGTCATCGTCGATCCTCCTCGACGCCCTCACCGCACCCAGTTCGCATCCTGGCTATGGTCTGTGGCACCACCGCGACGAGGACGTGAAACTCTCATGGCGGAATCCACAGCATTCACAGCCCAGCCAAACACACGTCAATGCGACGGCGCAGCGATGGGTGCACAATTGGTGCGGCCGGACATCAAACAATCTTCCAATTTCCCGTCGGCATAGAGCTCGCGCGCCAGAAACCACCCGACCGCGAACAGAACTATTACAACACCGAGGGCGACCAGAGGCCCGCGCCGGTTACAGTTGTCCTCGTTGTTCGCCACCATGGAAAATTTTCGGTGTCGTAAGACACATCCAATTTATTCGCATTTAACTCGAGCTTGCGCCCGCATAACACGAAACATGCCGCCGGCGCGCCGTCGAGTGAATTCGTAGTCATGTTCAGGCCGCTACGCGATGCATGCCCGAGCCGTCGCGGGCGCCACGGATCGCCTTCACCGACTTTTCGATCGCGATCCACAGTCGCGCGATTTCGATCGCCGACCCATCGTCGGCATCGTATTCCCGGGCGCCTTCGCCTTCGGCAAGCGCGAGCGAGTAGTTTGCGCGCTGCGTGATCTGGCCACCCCAAATCGGAATTTCCAGCTTGTTGAGACAATCACGCGCCGCCGTGACCGCGGACGCTTCGATGCTGCCGCGCTTGGGCGGCGCGCCATTGATGACGACGGCGAAGGGCGTGCGGACCTCGCGCGCAAAGGCGATGGTTTCCTGCACGGCGTCGAGATCGAAGATGCCGGGGCGGCAGGGAATGACGAGCAGCGTCGCCGATTGGATCGCGTCGACGACGCTCAACGACGCGTTAGGCGGCGTGTCGACGAAAACCCATTCGACTTTGTCGCGCTTGGCCGCCTTGAGCACGTCTGAAAGGTTGCGCTCGACCGTCTTGAGCGGCAGGGCGTCGTAATTGCGCAGCGTGTTCCAAAGCCGCAACGAGCCTTGCGGATCGTCGTCGACGAGGAGGCACGGTCGCGAGGGCTTGTAGACATGCGCGGCGAGGTGAGCGGCGAGCGTACTTTTACCCGATCCGCCCTTACGCGACGCAAAGACAAGCACATTCATGGCTGCGCCCCAAAGCGATGTGGTGCAACCTAACTGAGGGGAAGCCGATTCGCATCAGACACGGCAGCGTGCCGCGGCCGAATCCACCGTCATAAAAGCTGTATTTATTTGTGACAGTTAAATGTCGCGGGCGCTTCGCCGACGACTATTTATCGTCCGACGAGAACAACTTGTCGGCCGCCGTGATCAGACCGACGTCGGGATGGGCCGAGCAATACTGGCCGAGTTTCTTGGCATTCTCGACGAAGGTGTCGGTCTCGATCACCGGCGGATCGTCCTGGTCTTTGTAATAGCCATCGAGCCAGGTCAGGATGATCTCGATCGTCTCCTTGTCGGCGGATTGGAACTTCTTACAGGTCCAAGTTGAGAGATCGATATCGTCCGCGATGGCGGGAGAGCAGCACGCGATCATTGCGACCGCGAGAAAACCAGGGAAAAACTTCATTGCATTGCCCATCCAGTCAACGTGAATTTCCCGCGGCCAATTTGCCCGCACTTCATTGTAAAGTCCATACAGCGGAGACGTGCGTGCTTAATTCATCGGCCGGAGATGCTCGGTGCCGACTCCGTCATGGCCGCGGACTGCCCAGGCGTCGGTCAGACCGTTGCCATCGACTTTATAAATGACGAGGCCGGGCTCGCCATTGATCGTGTAGGTGGCCGCCAGCGAGTCGTTCAAGCGCACGCCGGACCCTTCATAGGTCGAGCCGCCGACGGCGGCGCGCGGCCTGCAAAAATAGGCTAGGCGCCGGCGAGGACGATTTTTTCCTGAAAGATTTTGATTTTGCCGAATTAAGCCGGTACGAAGCTTGTCGCCGCGGCGCTTTAATCGCGTTTTTCGGTGACGGCCTCGACCATGCGAACGATCGAGCGGCGAAGGCTGGCATCCTTGATCCGGACAAAGGCCTTCACCAGAGCGAGCCCGTCGGAAGTCGTCAGGAAATCGGTGACATAGGCTGGAGAAGGGCTCTCGCGAAGCTCGTGTCCGCCCTTCATCGATTGCGGCCCGCCGTCGAAAAAGAAATGCACCGGCGCCTCGAGGATCTGGCATATCGCCTGCAGCCGGCTGGCGCTGATGCGGTTGGTGCCTTTTTCGTATTTCTGAACTTGCTGGAAGGTCAGACCGAGCGCGCCGGCGAGTTTTTCTTGGCTCATGCCGAGCATCATGCGGCGCATGCGCACGCGGCTGCCGACATATTTATCGGTTGGATTGGGAATTTTTGTCGTCATTCAGATGGTCGCACATTGGGCCAAAAACTAAACTCGTCGGCTAAAACCAGCAGAAGATAAAGCCTCGGTCAAACATTCGGCGCTGCACCGCTATGACGTTCGGCTGGGGATAGGCGCAGCGGAGGTCGTTCGGTCGACGGGAGTTTAGCAGGGGCCGACCGCCGATGTCGCCGCGCAAGCGAAATATACGTGAAGACGCCCCAAACCCGACCATAATCGGAGCCTAGCGCATCTCAAGGTTGGGTGTCAGCCCTCCTTGGCACGGGCAACTTTGGCCGGGGCAACAGCGCTTATTGTCACATAAAAGCAAAAGCTTAGTGGGCAGCACGCCGGGAACGCCATTGCGCCGCGACCTGTGCTCACGGATCCTCAAAAACAAAGCGCTGGTCGTTCCGACGGCGGATTTCTGATGTGCACTGCCTATTCTTTGGACTTGTTGATGGGGAACATCAAAAGCGATCGTCGGTTGAGGCTGGGAATGCCGATTCCTTGTGGGAGATGAGCGATGTCCGGTCAAACATTGCGCTGTGCTTATTGCGGCCAACCGCTCGTACTTACCGCGCGCGGTGTGAACGCGTGGCGCGTTGGCAACGAGTTTGTCTGCAACGAGTTTTGCGCGGACGGAATTGCGCCGGCCTGTGTCGAGGCGCCAGAGGTGAAGCTGCAGCCGTCGGATAAGGTACAGGTTTGCTAACGGCGATCTAACGAAGCTGCGCGCCCCGCGGACCATGTTCGATAAATTTTACGCGCTTAAATGAGCACATCTTTACGTCTGTTGGATACATTGCGTGGCGGTAACTGCCTACTGCGCTCCTCAACCGACGGGAATTTGGGTCCGGAAAATGTCCTTGCATGGTGCGGAATCGTATGTCCGCTTAGCAAAAAAACAAATCTCGCAGATTGACATCAACGACAGTCTTTTAAAGGCCATCGACGAACTTCTGCGCGAAGTGAAACACTTGAGTGAGGAAGTCCGGAAAGCCCGTCGGGACTTGTGGTTCAGCCGGCACACTGGCTAAAGCTCGCGGCGCCGAGCGAGCCGCTCCGCCTCGCACTTATGGTACGCTCAGACGGCACGCTCACACGGCGCGCGCACGGCGCATTCGCATCAATCTTCGGGCCCGCCAAGGGCATACTCCTACTCCGGTACGTGGTTCTGAATTCCTTGGAGGGACAAAATGGCAGACCATTACACCAAGTGCGTTTTGACGATTATCGCTGTTTGTTTGGGGATTATTGCGTTTCGCCAATTGCAACCGATCGATAAGGCGCAGGCGCAAACCGGGCCAGTTCACGTCATTATTGATTCGGCTGCGCAATCTGCTCTCCAATTGGCAGGGCCCCTTCAAGTAACTGTAAGGGGTCAATAGGCCCGCTGTTGCAGGTCGAGGAAGCTTTCTTGCCGCCCGTTTACTGGCACTTGGCTTCGTGGTACCGCCTTGCCAATGACTGGCGTCAAAAAAGTTCGAATGAAAGCATTGGTCGCGTCGCTCGCGCTACTCGCTTTCACCGACGTAGTCCTTGCACAGCACTATGTAGAGCCGTCAAACATCGCCCGCGCGTCGATTTATCCGCACAGTTTCGAATCGAAACACCACACCAAACACCCTCGTGAAAAACAGCGCGCGCTAGACGCCGCGCACAAGGCTGCGCTGAGCAAAATCCCGGACCAACCTCAGCCGACTGATCCCTGGGCAAAGGTGCGGCCATAGCAAGCATAAGGCGCCTACTGAACTTTGCGCTGACGGAATCAGCGCCTGATTTTTCATTCATCCAAGGTTACGCGAGCGCTTGCCGCTATCGCGCGTGATGAAGACAGCGGAGCGGGGATAATCACGGAAACCTCTTGATTTTATTGGTGAGCCCGGCGGGATTTGAACCCGAAGCGGTCATACGTCATTTCATATATTAAAAATGACTTGGCTAGACGTATTCGGATATCTTGGCGTTGCGGCTTTCGTGGCAGCGTTCGCTATTGAATTCGTCGCCCATCAGAAGGCCGACAAGTGACCCCCGCGAGGGAGACGTAGCCCCGATCTACCGTTGGCGAGCATTTCCATTCTAGCCCCGGCCAACCGGGGCTTTCTACACTCCGTCGCCAGCTACGCGAGCGTGCTCTCGAAACTTTATCAACTTGAGACATTCCGATAAAATGCATTTAGCATTGCTCGCCCTGGGGCGTGTCATGGCTGAGATTTTGATCAAGTGCCGAGTATTTGGAGTGACGGTCCCAACCGGGATCACGACAGAAATGATTGTCCTCGACACGTTAGACTTTGATCTTTCAATGTATTGTCCCGCTTGTCAGCAAATCCACAAATGGACACGAACAGACGCATGGGTGGATCGTGATGACGTCGCGCGTGCCGTATGGCATTAGGTTTATCACGCAAGCGCGCTGAGTGGTCACGTCTGCTGCCGCGTCCCCTCGAAATTCCGAAGGTCATGAATTGCGGACGCTAGCCGACGTGCGCGATCTGCTCGGCCGCCTGCCGAAAGAGACACGCGAGAAATTGACGTGGCAACACGTCAGCGCCGAACTGGCGGAGGCGTCGCACGGTGTTGATGCGGCTGACGTCATCGTCGCGTTGCAGTTGGTGCTGTCCCTTGAGGGTGTCGAATGTCGGGTCGGGTAGCGGGGGGCGTTTTCCGCCCATGGCAAGTAAAAGAAACGACAGCCTGTTTCATCGTGAGAGACAATGGCGGACAGCACCGGCCCTCGTCTATTAGAGGAAGAACCGGGGCGACGATTAGCGGCGAAGCTGCTGTCGAAGGATGAGGCGCGGCGTATCGCAGTCAACGTCGCGAAGCTGCCGACTTCCAGCCATGCAAGGGTTCTTTGTGGGACTCGTCTGGTTGTCCGGAGGCCATGTCAGATGTCTCAATGAAAAAGCCCGGCGCTGGCCGGGCTTGTGGTTGGTGCTGTTAGTGTTGTTAGATGTTCTCGGCAGCGTTGCGGAGTTTCTTTTCAGGACTTTGTGGTCTTTGGCGCTCGATTTACGAGTATCAGTTTGAGATTTTCAGATTTTTGCGGGAGGATCGCATGAGTACGAAGTCGCCAAACTCAGTGGATGTGCATGTCGGCAGGCGTATCAAGATGCGCCGTATGATGCTTGATGTGTCGCAGTCTGATCTCGGTGAGAAATCCGGAATCACGTTCCAGCAAATTCAGAAATATGAGAAGGGATCAAATCGCGTCAGCGCCAGCCGAATCCATGAGTTCGCGAACATGCTCGACGTGCCGGTCTCGTTCTTTTTCGAGGGGTTGGCATCAAATGGGGCGAAGCTAAAAAGCGGACAATATGACTTAGCTCAGCAATTGCTGGCAACGCGGGATGGAATTGAGTTGACCAAGGCGTTTATGTCTATAGATGACCGGTCACTGCGCCGGTCAATCGTCACCATGGTCGAGGAGATCGCAAACCGAGAGGCCGCACGGGTTCCCGCGCAGGGCCGCGTCGGGAGGTAGTACAGAGGACGCGCAGTCAAAGGAATTTTTGCCGATTTACGGTGTTGAAGTGGTGGGACAGGCAGTCGCTTCCCTAGTGTCCCCCCAGACATCCCGATGAGCACTGCCGTTCTAAGCCCCGGTCCCAAGCCGGGGCTTTTCGTTGCCGGCTCCGTGGTGACGGCCACTGATGGGCGATGGCAAGGCGTACCTTACGAGAGCGACGCCGTCGCGTTTCGTCTTGCTATGCGATTGGAACCAAGTTTATCTTGCCGGTACTTGTCGTGACAGAGGGGGAGCGGTTTTCCGCTTGGTGCAGACCTCAACGAGGGAAAGCCGTGGTCCGCCATGGACGATCACGATCTACTCAACGAAGTCGCGTTGGGTGCGTCGCTTGAGACAGCGCGACATTCCTTTGCCGGACGGCGGATGAGGTAGCTATCCGTGCCGCGGCCCTTGGGCTGCGGTGGCAGGACATGGCAGTTTACTGATCGATTGCGAGGCTCACTTTTTGCGCAGGATGCTTTCGATTTGTCCTAGCGCCGTAGCGGCCGACAAGTCATGGTGGATATGGCGTGTGTTGTCATAGCGCGCCCCCTTAGAGGCTGCACTTAGCCCTGATCGATTCCGGTCGGGGCTTTTTTCTTGTCGGGAGGTCGCGCTCCGCTGAGACACGACTAAGCGACGTCCCGTTCGTGGTTCTCTTTGCAGCCGCTTTCGGCCGTCGAGCCGAGTACCGGGAAAATATCGGCCAAGTTCTCTAACGACCGGCCTTCTTCTGTCAGGCGCGCAATGTTCCACCAAGTAACCGCCATCTGGCGGAAAATCCTTCGTTCTTGATCAGATTTGGCGGTTCTCGCCCATTCAAGGCACTCATCGGCATAGTCGCGGAAGTCATGCGCCGAAGCCATGTCGCGAAACCTTCAATGTTCAATGATGGGCCTATTCCTGAGTCTGCGCGTTTATTGCACGTTTGTTTGATGTCGCTATGACGTTGGTCACAACGAACAGATCGCACGTCAGTCGCGCCAGGGGGTAGCGGTGCAGGTCACGACCCGGCGTCCAGGGCCTTAATTGCCGCCCGAGCCAACACCACAGCCTCATCTTGATAAAGCCGGAAGGGCATGTGGCCCATCGTGGCCCAAGCTTCTTTGATCGCCTTGGCGACGCGCTCGATCTTTTCCCTGTCGTCCGCCATTGGTCGGCCCTCCCAGCCTTCGCACCATAGACCGCGCGACATGCGGCTTGCCGCTGCCGGTGACCTGTCCGCGTGCAGTCAGTTCGCATCGTCGCGAACGCCCCGGCAACATTTACTTGAGGCGACGAAATTGGTCGGCCCAAGAATTTTCGCCTGACATTTGCCGCAAACTTTCACAGATAATGAACATTGGAAAGTCGGTGGACTCTCCAAAGTAGGAGCGTTTTTTCGCGCGGTCACGCTCATGACCGGCCGCGTGCACGTTGAATGTTGTCTGTTGGCTTTCGGGGGCGGGCCATGACAGTTTATCGCGTGTATAAACTTCGTAAGGACGGGCGTATTTCGGGGTCGCCGCACGGATAGCGGCGAAGAAGGCGGCTCACGACCGCAAGGCCGACGAATGGGCGGCCCCGATTAAATGAGATTGAGAAGAAAGAACCGCGCGCATTCGCAATTGGTGACGCCGTGATTGCCGAGCGCGAAGCTGATCTCGCTCAATTAGAGTTGACCGTTCGAACTTTAAGCAACCTTGGCCCTTTGGAGGGCTTCGTAGAATTGCCATTCGGCTCGCCGCCGCTGCCTGAGACTGAGAGCGCGGCGTAGATGACACCCTCAAGCATCAAAAGTGGCGGCCGCTACGAACTTGGCTCCGACGTCAGAGCCGCGCCGCCAGACTACGCTGTACATGCCGTTCCGGGTCGAACTCGTCGCCGGTCACCGCCAGAACGAACTCGTCCGTGACGGTGAAGCCAGGAGCATGAAGCCTAACGCCCCCTTCAGAAACGTCGGTAATGACGCAGTAATTCGATGGACCACCGCCCGCCGGTTGGATCTTTGCCAGACGTTTAGGCGCGTAACGTGGCGATTGGCGTCGTTCACCAAACCTCACCGAATGCATGGTCAGCCCTCCATTGCAGGCATCCATTACTCGACAACTGCAATACTGAAGGCGCGGAACTTTGCGATCGGCCTAACTAATGCGCTTCGGTTTTTAGATTATTTGCCGAAGAGTTTCGTAAATCACAGTCAGCGTTGAGTGCGGGTGCGAGTTTCAGCGTCGGTAAACCAACTCGATTCAACAGCTAGGCGAATGACTATGTGCAAGATTTTAGACGTCTACAACGCGACAGGCATTGCCTTCATCGCATTAGTTTTGTTTGTTCCGCAACTTCCGTACCAGCCAACGCGAAGCGTTTGCTTGGCCTCCGCCGCAGTTGGCTGGCTAATCGGCGTGGCGCTCGTCATCAACGGGGTGCGCGCCATGCGTAGGCTACTCATCACATGGCTGGCAATCTGCGGCGTACCATTCGGCGTATGGCAAGCAAGTGCCGGGTTCTTCAATCCGCCGATGTTTATGCCGACTAAGGCAAACCTCTCCATAGATGGGATGGCACAGGGCGAAACCAGTTCAAATTAGGCAACGGCAACGCTCACCACGACAAAATAAAATGATGTCATCGTGGTGTTCTATAGCTGCAATGCGAATTGCATCCCCGCGAATATCAGCATTACAAGCTCGCATCTGACTTTCACCAAACGCGCCGATACCGGCGGATCAAATAAGATAACGGAATGGTCCGCAATAGCATCGTCGCCATTGACGAGCGAAGTTAGGGGGCGCGAGCTACACAGAAATAACCGCATTTGGAAATTAATGGCGCACATACCGCATCACCTTTTGATAGCAACGGCGCACTCCCTTTCACAGCCGGCAGCGGCAATGCCTCGATTTCAACCAGCAATGCGAATGACATATTGCTTGCCGGGTTTCGCGCTGGCGGCAGTTCCTGCGCAACGTCGGGTTTTACGACAGTGATGGAAGGTCGGTCGAAAAAGAAAGCGCGCCATCCGAAAAGCTTGCTGGTTCTTCTGAAAGAGAAGCCTTATCGTTGCCCGATAACGAAAGCATTCCAGAATAATGTGAAGTATCAAAATGGAAAGTCGCAAAGCCGCTTATGTTTGTGCACTGACTAGCGTCAATAGCCCGAAAATGATGTGAACGGTTGGCCAACGTAAGTGTAAGTTGTCGCTGCTGCGGGTGATCCGCTAAAAAGGACAGCGGCGATCAATCCCAATAATTTTGCTTTCATGCCCCCCATCCCCACGGTGCGACCCAGCACAACCAGTGTGATCTAACGGGGCGGGGAGTCAACCGGGCTGCGGGGGACCATGTGGTTCAAAACATCACGGCGATAAGCGCGTCGTCTGCGACGGGCTTGGCTCGATGGCATTAAAAGACAAGTCCCGCCTATTAGGGCTGAACCGAACAAACACAGAATGACTAGGGTAATCATGATCGGCCCCTAACGCGCACACCGATCAAACGTCGCCCCGGCGGCACTACCCAGCAAGACATTTTGATTTAACGGTGTTCAGAGTCAACCGGATTGAGGGCCCGACTGGGTTGCTTGTGCCCCTCTAAAAGCCGTCCTTTAATATGAAGGATGGAGGGGGAGATGGTGGATATAAAGGAAGAACTTGAGCAATTGATTGAGAGAATCACCGCTCACAGACTGCGTCTCCGCAGTCGATCCGAAAGGCCGCCGCTGAAATTTGAAAAAGGTGAGACTGGCGGGGCTCAGGCCATATTAGCTGCGCAGCGGCGTGCAGCCGTGTCGTCGAGAGTTATAGGAAGCCGACCGACCGAAGAAGCGCCCCAGCCCGAAAAGACTATCCACGCCAGCGTCAAGATGAAACCAACAAAAATATAGTCTCCGGGATGTAGGTCTGCGCGCTAGCCACGGTGCCGTAAACTCTCTAGCGGTGATAATTGCGTCGTCTGCGCCGATCTTGGATCCACCGCACAAAGAAATAGACTCCGCCTAACAGCGCTAAACGATTAGATATACGATCGCCAGCGAAGCCATGACCGAGTCCTGACGCTGCTGCTTGTGATCGTTCAATGCGAGACTGAAATTGACCTTACTGCAGCGCCCGTGCCGCGTAGATTATATCAAAAAAAATGGCGCTGTTAACGGCGATTTAGCGGCGGCAGTGCATCGCGTTAGCGCGACTATTGGTCAGTGGCCAGCACCCTGAACCCACGTGCAAGCAATGCAGTTCACGGTCTCGTAAACCCCGGTGGCGTGATCATGAGCCGGCTTGTCGGCGGTGCGTGCCTGCACGTCCAAATTTGTGATTGGCAGCGGTAGACGAATGTTGCCATTCGGCATGATAGCTGAGTTCGGGCGCGCTGATTGGAAGTTTTTAACGTGATGAGCTGATAATTGCGTGTTGTCTTCGCACGGAACAATGCCCGATGCCTCGCGCCGCAAAGCCTACCAGGTGGCGACCGTCATGGCGCCTTGGCGCACTTTGCATTGGCGTCGCTGTAGCCGTACTCAGTGTCGGCTTGGCCTATATCAGCTTGCCCTATATTGGCTCGCCCAAAGCGCAGGCTGAGCGCCCCTCGCTTTCCGGTTCGATCGTTATAACCTCGGCCAATCGTAGTGATTGCCGCCATCTGATATTCGATAATGTCACCGGCATTATCAAAGACACCGGCACTCGAAAGTGTTCGGACGAGCCGCAAAACAACTCGATGGACGAGATTGCAAAAAGCTTTCGGAATTAAGGCCCTATTTGTTTGTATTGAATTTCTGCACTTTCGTACACGGCTCTTGTTCGAATCAGATTTAGTCGTGGCCGGCGAGCAACCGGGCTGGCACAAAGCTATCCGACGGCAAGAGCAGCGACAATGGCAACGACAACGAAGATGATCGACACCATGCCGAATAGGGCGAGGCTCAATTGTTGCTCGGAAGACATGCGAACGCCTATCTGCCTTCGCTAAACAGTAGCGTTAGGCGGTTATAGCCGGCGAGCAAGTTGCGGCGTAAGCGGCGGCCATTTCCATCGGCAGAGAATAGTTTCTTGTCTGATTGCAATTGTAGCAAACGAACGTTGTCTTCTGCATCTGGTGGGCTGTTCGATGCGGTAGATGGGTGACGTACACCATTTCTGTACGGCACTTCGGACAAGGTGCTGATAGCCCTTCGATCATATTCGCCAATATCCGCCCTAACAATTGACGATTGGTGAGCACTGGAGGGCGATTTATTGAAAATAGTCAGGAAGTTTTCAATCTGCGAATTGACGTGAATCTCGGATCCGCGCATCTTTAAGGCGCCCCGACGCGCCGCACCACGGGATTTTGTCTGCAGACGGCCGAGCAGGGTGCGCACGTCGGCGAGCGTGACCAGATCCATAATGCCGGGGATTTTGAGAGGCCGAGGTAGCGGATGGGGCCAGTTGGGACGAGGTGACATTGGACGAGATTTAACTATGATTTTAGTGGGATAAGTGCCCATCAATATGGGCCGCCCTTTTGGTCGCCTCTGATCGCAAGCGACTCATGCTATGCTGAGTGATGGCGCCTCAAGACGATCCGATCAATGCGCGAACCGTGATCGCGGGGAGAGCCCTAATTTCGGCAGTCATCGGAATGCTGCTTCTCATCGTGGTGCCCGCCTTCGGCCTCGCCCATCCTTAGAATGATCGGCTCACGACAATCGCGATATTTCTTTGACCTCGATGGGCCGAATGAAGATGACAATTGCACCGACGGTGACGGGACACGTCTGCCGAACGACGATGCAGCATTGGACTACGCTAATCGCGTCATCAAGGAATTAAAAGAAACTGGCGCCTACAATGATCCAGCTTGGCATATGGTTGTGAAGGACGAGAACGGCGATATAGTATTTCGTATTCCGTTCCGAGACGTCCCTTCAGCTAAAATCATAACCGCCGTGGCTTCGATCATTCCGTTTATCCGTCCAAGATCAGATTTTAGCGAGGACGTCACCCGTATCATGGGCGAGGCGTTCGGCGCCGCCTGCGAAGAGCTTCACGACGCCGGACAGCCGGCCATCGTTCAGGAAATCATGGCGAAGCGGATCATCGCCGCGGCGCGCTTAGGCGAATGCGATGTGACGCGCCTTCGAGCCGTCGCCCTCGAGGCTCTTGGTCGACGCTCGGTGGCACGGGATTAAGACTCCCTAAGCCCGGGCTCCGCCCAGCGTCGGCGGGCGCTCAGTAATTGAGGTTGACGCAAAAAAAGCCCCGGCGCGTTGGGATACAGCAACGCGGCCGGGGCTCTATTGGATGATGAACCGGGGCGTTCCATCCGGTCTGGCAACGCCGCAAGTCGATCTAGGTTCCTGAACGCGCAGCCCGTCACGCCTTAGTGCCGCCGAGCAGAAAGTCTCGGCAGCTTGGCAAAGTCGCGCTCTCGACCCGCAGGTGAGGGCGGATGCCCGGCGGTTGGTGGCCGAATGGAATGAGCGGCAGGCCCAGCGGGCGCCGCTGCTATTCTCACCTACGATCGGCGCCGCCGTCGCCGCTCAGCATTGGCATCTGTGGGTCTGCTGCCCCGGCTGCTGCACCACGCAATCGGTCGACCTTCGCCGGCTTCGCCTACGCGAAATATGCGCTTGTCAACTTGGAGATGAAGGCGGGGGAACGATTGCAAGTTTTTGAGTGGATCGACGGGCAGACGTGCACGGTCATCACGCCGGAATTGTTGGAGATGATTGCGCCCATGTCCGACACGGAAATAAAAATGATGCATGAGGCAAAGTCGCTCGATCGCAAAGACGATCCGGCCGGACTCGCCAGTTTCAAAATTTTGACCGCAGAAGTTTTCGGGGATTTCCTGAAACTTAATCCCTCTTTGCTCGCCGCGATCGTGCTGCACAACAAGCGATGACACGGCGCGCCGACATCGCATCTGCCCGAACAGCAAGACGAGCAACAGCACATCCCGCCCGCGTGCCGCAATTGGCAGTGGGCAGGCAAGTCGTTCAACCCCGTGAGAATCTCATGACCGAAGCCGCCATACCCGCCGCGTCCGATCTACTCAACAGCCGCGTCCCGGCGCCGACTGGCCGCCGCCCGCGCCGGCAAGGCAACCGGCCGGATTGCCCGTAGCGCCTCCGGCGTTTCATGCGCCCGAGGCTGTGGCAGCACGAGCGGAGATCGAGTCGCTCAAGTCCGACAAGGAATTTTACGCGACCATGAAGGCCGAACGCGAGCGAGGTATTACCGGACCCGCAAGCCAGCAATGGGCCGGACTCCACAAAACGGGCTACCCGTCAGCGCCGGCCATCGCGTCACAAGCCGACATCGACGGCCAGGCCGCGGCGCGGCATGTCGAATGGATGAATATGCACATCGCCGACCTGAAAACCCGCTGTCCTTTGACTGAGCAGCAAGAGTTAGAAATACGCAGCGGAATTGTTGATGAAGCGTCGCACCGCTGGGCTCGTGAAGAAAAGGAGCGGCTGATTAAGGACAAGAGCTTTTACAGGCGTCTTCTCGACGGCGACCGCACTGCAAACAAGGAATGGAATTTGCTGATTAGCTTGCTCGCATTGCGGCCTGTGAAACGCGCCTAATAGAGGAACAACAAATCATGCCGATGACAAAAGCCGCCGAAGCGCCCCCGCCCGCGCCGATCGTAGTCGTAGCGACAACCCTTCCGCCGCAAGTCTAGGAGCGCCAGGCATGGCACCACATGAACCATTCTTAGCGGAAGTGCTCGCTTGGCCGAATTTTCAGAAGGCCGTCGCGACCGATCCGCAGCGATGGAACGGCGAGTTTGTGTAATGACGGCAATACCATCAAACGTCAGGAACGGCGGGGCCCATATACATGGCACCAACCTCGGATCCGTTCCGCCAAACTACCTTGTATTTTCCATCGTAGGACGGCCCGGCTCTGGAGAAAGTGAGCACGAACTCATCGGGAATCACCGCCCCAAAAAAACTGCTAAGTCGCACACCCCCCCCCGAAATGTCGAGCGTGCGGCAATCGGCCGGCGGCCCGCCTTCTGCTGGCCGGAACTTCGCCAGACGAACAAGCGGGTAACGCGGCCACTGGCGTTTTTCTTCGGACTTCAGCAAATGCATTGGTCAGCGCTCCGTTGCGGGCATCCATTACTTCGACGACTGCAACAGTGAAGGCGCGGAACTTTGCGATCGGCCTAACTAATGCGCTTCGGTTTTCAGATTATTTGCCGAAGAGTTTCGCAAATCAAAGTCAGCGTTGAGTGCGAGTGAGCGTTTCAGCGTCGGTAAACGCGTTCGAACTCGGTTCAACGAGTTCCCCAAGTTTGATCAGGGCCAACGCCCTTTTTCTCACTGCCGCGGCGGCGGAGGAATGTAGGGGTAAGGTGATGGCGGCGGAGGCGGACGATATCCCGGCGCACATCGTTGAGTTGCTAATGTTGTTAGATACTGTTGCCGCGCCTGTAATGCAGCGACTTCCTTGCCGGCGGCATCTTTAAAGTCCATCCCGAACCAGACCGGCCAGATTATCAAGCCGACAACGCCCGCGCCGACATTCTGTGCAACCTTTAATCCCTGTTCGTCGGCGAGCTGCTTGGCCTTCGCATTATTGCCTTCAATCTCGGCGCGGATCAGCGTCTTGCGGTTCAACGGTAGCAATTGGCGCAGGGTCACGACCCGCGCAGGCCGACAAGGCGAGGCCGGCGGCCATCGCACAACAAGTTGAATACGCAAAGTACCCCCCCAGAACCGAGGGATTATCTAACAACTAGGGCGCGAGTGCAAGGTGGTCCGGGCGCAACCGGCCCAGGCGCGGGGAGTCAATCGGGCTGTGCACGGTTAGCTGTGAATTGCCTATTGTTTGGACTGTCAGAGCTGAGCAACAGAAGCGAACGTGTGCCCTGTAAGTAATGTTCCCCAGACCGAGCTAGAGAGCCCAGCCTTCCCCGGTTGGGCTTTTTTTGTTTGCTCGCGCCTGTCCGTTTCACCTATGCTTCGGGCGATCGGTAAGTTGCGAATGGAGTTTGTACATGAGTTCCGCATTCACCGGCGAAGAAACCCCTCTGGTGCCAGAGGAAGCCCAGAAAGATACGCAGAAGAAGCTTTCTAAACAAATCAAGCGCGCCGCAGATCAGCTCGCCTTGGACAGAAACTGCTACCTCATTGATAGTTTCATTCAAGAGAAGTGGCCGGAGAGCGCCGGCGCGACCTAAGCTTTTCTATCACCCCACGGTCAGCGCGCGGCGGGGGCGCCGTAACGCCGCTACCAACGACGCGCCGGGACTTCCCAAACCGACGCTGACAGCGATAGGGACGCCTAAACGGCAACGGCGCGGGGCGGCAACCGCTTGCCCCGCGTTTTTTCTGCGCGGCGGGTAACGACTCAGATAGTCTTGTTCAATCCGCTTTGCTGAGGCGGTGAATGTCCACCTCTATGACACTCGCGCCCGTCAGCACGGGCGGTTTCTCTCTCGTGGTGAGGTCTAGCCCTGACGACAATGCCGGGGCTCTTTTTGCCGGCGTGCTGACGTTCGCAAATGCAACATCAGTTCCATCGTGCGGCGCGCGCGGTGAGGGTGCATGAGACAGCGAAGATCATCTGGTTAAGATCTTATTAACCATCTGCGCGCAGCCTACCTCTGCGGGCAATCGTTCGCGATCCAAGTGCTTCGCTCTTTGTAATCGTAAGCGCATCAAGTGGGGAGATGACGATGCTCGGACGTCAATCCGCAAACGCCGCAAGCCACTCGTCACCGGAATGGGAAGAAGACTCGTCGCGGCTGACAACTATCGTTCGCGATCTCGTCGGTTATGCACTTGAGGAGGTTGAACGTGAGCTCATCCTCAATTCGCTCGACCAATATGGTGGCAGCCGGACCTATACAGCCAATGTTCTTGGAATTTCGATCCGATGCCTGCGTAACAAAATTACCCAATACGCAGCGATGGGAATACCGGTCACGGCGCCGGGCCAACGTAACGACATGACCACCGTTCGGCATCCGCCCGATTGCCTGAGCTGCGGCAGGCCGATGCGGTTTGAGCGAACCATTACCCAGGTCCACCGATCGCCAGAACTACAGAGCTTCGAATGTAGACCGTGCGGCTTGGTAGTTACAGCTGAGAGCGGCTCGTTCATGTCGTCGACTCAATACCTTCATTCGTAATTATACCGACGCGGAGCGACACCGAGACGCTTGCCGTGTCGCCGTCGGCCGCCGATGTCGTGTGGCTCGAAACCTCCATGCTCAAGCCTGGTCATAGCTGTATCGGCGCGCGGCCTTCTGGCTGGCCACCGGCAGAGCCATTCCATTACATTTAGTTAACGAGACAAATCGCCAAAGCTGTTTGAAAGTGGCGCCGGACGATGGGGCGAGTCCTACTACGACCTCTTCTACTGATCTCTTTTGTCAGGGAGACCCCCGCAAATGCTTCCAACAGCCCCTATCCGGCATACATTGTTCGTTCATATTGGCACTCACAAGACCGGAACGACTTCGATTCAGAATTTCTTGCGCACTCATGCGTCACGGCTGACGGAATGTGGAATCTTCATCCCGACGGCTGGCACCCTGAACCGAACATCTGGCCACCATAATATTGCCTGGCAAGTCCGAAACGACCGCCGGTACGTAACTGATCTTGGCGGCGCTGATGAGCTGGTGACAGAGTTGAGAAGCTCCCAAGCAAGTACCGCGGTGATATCATCGGAGGATTTTGAATATCTATCGGAGTATCCGCGCGAGCTAAGGGCCTTCGACGAGCGTCTCGAGAAAGCCGGCTTTGCAACAAAGTACTTGGTGTTTTTTCGCGACGTGGAGGGATATGCGAGGTCGCTCTTTTGCGAGCTGGAATCGGCAAATGGTTGGTTGGACTATGACGTGTTTAGAAAATCAATACAAAATGAAGGTTTTGTTCGCGTAAATGGCGATTGGCATTACGAATTCAGGTATGATTTTTTCGTTGAAAAATGGGAGGCCATTCTTGGGCCGAAGATTTACAAATATAGCTATGATGAGGCTGTTCTGGGATTGGGATTGCTGCCGTCATTCCTGATGGCGATTGGCGCGTCCAAGGCCGTTGTTGACGAAGGCCTCAACGCTCCGAAGCTCAATACTATGTTTGACAAGTATCAGCAAATGGCATTTCAGTTGACGACCATTAAACATCAGTTGACGACCATTAAACACACTACGTCTTGGCGTCTCACGGCGCCACTTCGGAACACAGCCGATTATTGTAAGAGAATTCTGCGGCGACTCGCTATCATCTCGACAAGTCTGAGCGCCTTCATTGTGGCGCGATGGCTTGCAATTGAAATCTTCGCACCACCCACATAATACGGGCGGGGGCTACGGGCATAGTACAGGGTCCGTTCTGGAATTGGCCGAAGGCCAAACGTGCGCGTGTCGCGAAAGCTAGTAGAGCGTCGACGGTGACGGCTGTCGTCCGCGCCGCCAGCCTGTTTTGCGGCAACGCTGGAAAAGCGCAAAAATTCGCGCCGGTTCCGGGTTCATATGGGGAATCCCGGATAAAGGCCAAGCAACCGCGAACTGGACAACATTAATCCCGTCTGTAACAACACGAAATCGATAAAAGACTTGATCCGGTGAGGAGAACGACGTGAATTTCGCACAAAAACAATTGGCGGCAACTGCCGCCACATGCGTGTTGACCCTGGCGTCGGCGCTGACGTGCGGCGTCGCGCAGGCGCAAGATAAAACCTTTGTGATGAAGATGACGACGCCCACCATCCACGCGGTGCTCGATGAATACGGGAAAGTCTTCGGCGCCGCGGTCGAGAAAGACAGTGGCGGCCGCATCAAAGCGGAGCTCTATCCGGCGAGCCAGCTGGGTACGATCCCGCGTCAGATCGAAGGCACGCAGTTCGGCGCGATCCAGTGCGCGATTATCCCGCCTGAGTTTTTCGTCGGCATCGACGAGCGTTTCGAAGTGCTGGGCGCTCCCGGCCTCATCACATCGGCGGCGCAAGGCCAGAAGGTCGCCGGCGATCCGGATGTCCTGAAGTTTTATCTGGGACTTGGCGCCAACAAAGGGCTGCACGGTGTTGCCGTCGGGTTCGCCGAGCCGTCGGAAGTGATCTCAAAGAACGCGATTCGTCATCTGGCCGATTTCAAGGGCAAAAAGCTGCGCATCTTTGCCTCGGAGTTCCAGTCGGCCTCCTTCGAGCGGCTGGGCGTGACGCCGGTGGCGATGTCGCCGAGCGACGTCATGACCGCCATCCAACAGGGATCGCTCGACGCCTCCGTTGCCGGCGTTCAGCTCCTCAGCGGCCTGCATTTCTATGATGCGGCGAAATACATCACCATGACCAACCACGCCGCAATCTTCTACATCGTCGAAATCAGCAAGAAATGGTACGAGTCCCTGCCGCCCGATCTGCAGCAGATCGTCGATCGGGACGCCGCCAGCACGGCGATCAGCTTCAATCCACGCGCACTTGAGATCGAGAGCGCGGCGGTCAAGGTCTGGACGGCCGGCGGCGGCGAATTCGTCAACTTGCCGGCCGATGAACAGGCGGAAATGATCAAGACGATGTCCGGCGTCGGCGCCGATGTCTCAAAGGGCAAGCCGCCGCTTGCCGAAGCCTATAAGATCGTGAGCGACGCGGCGCAGCGCAGTCGCTAGGTGTCATCGTCCGCGCATGCGGGCAATTCGTGTTCAGGTTACTCCGGAGGAAGCTAAGCGGCGAAATGGTCGGCAAGATTAATTACGATAAAACGAAGGGTCGCTTAAAAGAGGTCCTGAGCGGGAGAAAATTTATTTTTCGGTTTGGAATGTCTTATGCGAGCTAGAGGGGTCGTAAATTCCCCATACCTGATTGGCCGCCGAGATTTTTATTTCTGCAATTTTTTTGCGGGCTCTATTTTGTAATTGTTGTGGGCGCCCCCGCACGTGGCAGAATGATCCGAAATTCGGTGAACTCGCCGGGCTTGGTATCGACCTCTATGGACCCGCCATGTTGCTTGACGATGATGTCGTGACTGATGGAAAGGCCCAGACCAGTCCCTTCACCGGCGGGTTTAGTCGTAAAGAACGGACTGAACAGCTTCTCCTTCACGTCGGGGGACATGCCGGTGCCGTTATCGCGGATGCTTATTTCAACTCTGTCACCAAGGTTCTTAGTCGCGGCAGCAAGCGTGGGTTCGTATCCGCCTCCATCCACTTCCGCCTTACGCTTGGTCGCGGCGTAGAACCCGTTTGAGATTAGGTTGAGCAGCGCCCGCGTGATCTCCTGCGGAAAAACACGCAATCGGTCGACCTGCGCCGGCTCGATCGCCATCCCGATACGATGGTGACCGGGCTTATCCCGGCATTGTCCTGCCGCAACTGCCGGCCGCACGCGCCGTTTGCCGAACTGGTGAAGCTGTCCCCAAGGAGCATCGCCGATGAAATGCGCGAGGAGCGGCGGCGGCGAGTGCTCGGCGAGTAGAGACTGGTAAGTTCTCAGTTACGAACCGAGTATGAGCCTGAACCGGCCGGCCGCTGTTCAGCTATCGTGACGATCAAAGCAAAAAAATAATGCCGACCGCACAAAGCCCCGTGAGTAGACCGGCGGCGACCGCCATCAAAGCAAATAGGCGCTTATGACGACGGCCAACGCTCTCCCGATCCGGCCTGGACCACGGAGTCGACGGCAGCTCCGGGTTGTCTCCGAACTCTTTGAACATGGCTGCTCTCCGAACGCTGATTCGACATGACAGGTCGGATTGTTGCAAGCCTCACAAACGAACCAGCGCCCATGCGTTTTAGCCGAGCGACGGCGCTGTCTCGTGCGATAAAGCACGCGGACGTTTCCTCGATCGACCATGGCGGCGGGAAGCGGCGTCCTTTTGGACATACCAAAGCGCCGCCCGTCACCGTTGACGCTGGGGTTGCCGCGGCCCTCGCCATTGGCGAGGAGGTCGCTTTAGCGGCACCGGTATCTGGCTGCGGTTGATGAACAAGCGATAGCGTTTTCCTTGGCACTCGTCGCATACGCTCCCGTGGCGAAGCCCTGAAGCACGACAATGCTCGCACGGGGCCGGCAGCTTTTCATCCATTCGATTGTCCTGAAAACCGCGCCGATCGAACGCGGAAAATTCTTGTCGATGCCGTCTGCTGGCTTCCCCGAAGCTTCCCCGGCCGATTTCCGGGGAAGCGCGACTAGCGATAAGTATTTGATTTTATTGGTGAGCCCGGCGGGATTCGAACCCACGACCCCATGATTAAAAGTCACGTGCTCTACCAACTGAGCTACGGGCTCGTCAAAGCAGCCATCGCGACGCGATTGCTGCCTTAGTATTCTGTTTTAGCACGATCTTTTCGGAGGACCGGTCTCCGCTATTCCGGATCATGCCGTGGCGGACCAATACCCCAGGTCCGCCAGCGTTTTCCAGCCTTGCGCATGTGGCGTGCCGCACCTGCATAATGCGCTGGATGGGGTGCGTATATAGGAGCGCCGGCTCCACGGGAAGAGCGGGCCGTTTCGGCTGTGGGTACGCGCCTTGGGCCGCCTCGCGATGCGCCTTGGGAGACTTTTTCGGCAAACGCTCTCGTCTTTTGCTAGATTGAACGCTGGTGCCGATACACCCCATGAGCGAGGACGTATTCCTATGCCGATCGTCAATCGTGTCGCCGACCTCCACAATGAAATCACCGGCTGGCGGCGGGATATCCACGCCCATCCCGAGCTCCAATACGACGTGCACCGCACCGCGGGCGCCGTGGCGGACCTTTTGAAGAGTTTTGGCTGCGACGAAGTCGTGCCCGGCATCGGCCGCACCGGCGTCGTCGGCGTCATTCGTGGCCGCAAGCCCGGCAAGAAGGTCATCGGGCTGCGCGCTGATATGGATGCGTTGCCGCTCGAAGAGGAAACCGGCCTGCCGTACAAATCGACGGTGCCGGGAAGGATGCATGCTTGCGGCCATGACGGCCATACCGCGATGCTGCTCGGCGCCGCGAAATATCTGGCTGAGACCCGCAATTTCGCCGGCACCGCCGTGGTCATTTTCCAGCCCGCCGAAGAGGGCGGCGGCGGCGGCCTGGCGATGGTCAAGGACGGCCTGATGTCGCGCTTCGGAATCGAGGAAGTCTATGGCATGCACAATTATCCAGGCCTCCCCGTCGGCCAATTCGCGCTGCGTCCGGGTTCGATGATGGCGGCGGCCGATTACATCGAGATCGCGATTGAAGGCAAAGGCGGCCATGCGGCGCGGCCGCATCTGGCGATCGACACCGTGCTGGTCGGCGCGCAGATCATCAATCTGTTGCAGTCGATCGTGTCGCGCAACGTCGATCCGCTGGAATCGGGAGTGGTCTCGATCTGCATGTTCCAGGCCGGCAATGCCGACAATGTCATTCCGCAGCACGTGCGGCTGAGCGGCACCGCGCGCAGCTTGAAGCCGGAGGTACGCGACCTGTTGGAAAAGCGAATCGGCGAGGTGGCCGAGGGCACGGCGCGGCTCTATGGCGCGACCGCCAGGGTGACTTACCGTCGCGGCTATCCGGTGCTGATGAACCACGAGCGCGAAACGTCTTTCGCCGCCGATGTCGCGCGCGAGATCGTCGGCGGCAGCAAGGTGGACACCGACCTCGCCCCGGTGATGGGTGCGGAAGACTTCTCCTACATGCTGCAAGAGCGTCCGGGGGCTTTCATCTTCCTCGGCAACGGCGACAGCGCGGGCCTCCATCACCCGGCGTATAATTTCAACGACGAGGTGATCCCGGTCGGCACGTCCTACTGGGTGCGATTGACGGAAACGGCGCTGGCGCGGTGAGTGTCGTTCCGGGTGCACTGCTTCGCGGCGCCCCGAAATGACCATTCCTACTGCGCCGATTCGATCTTATCCGCGGGTTTGGCCGGTTCGATGACCTTGGTCATGACCTTGCGCGACTGCGGCAGGATGACGGCCGCCTTGGCCGCGATCTTGGCTTCGACGTCGCGCCAGAAGGCGAAGCTGTTCAACCGCGTGCCTTCGATGCCGGCGAGCGCAACAGCGGCCAGGAACGGTAGGCTCTGTACCATAAGAACGAGCGCAAAAATATTGATCTCGTGGACCTGCTTGTAATTGGTGGCGACGAGCGTCGCGGCGCCGATAACGAGCAGGCCACCGACCACAGCTTCCCAGAAGACCGGGAAATCGGAGCCGGTGCGGGCCACCCCGCCTTTGGCCGTGCGCAGGAACGGCACATGCTCCTTGAGCAAACCGGTGCCGACCGCGCGCGCCACCGTCCATTGCAGCGACATTGCCGCAAATACCGCACCCACCATTTCGCCGAAGGACGCACGCACCCGCAGCCGGTAAAGTGAGATGAAATGGGCGACCGTCACCGCGAAGGCCGCGATAATCGGCAGCGTCAGAATATGATCCGGCACTGCGCCGAAGCGGGACAGCTGTTCGGCGCCTTGCGCCAGCGCGTCTGAACGGGCCTCGCCGACATAGGACGCCCAGCTGCGGATGGTGGCGGCGAGCCAGACGGCGACGCCACTGCTGGTATAGACGATGAACGGCGCATAGAGGATGTTCAAGAGCGCGACGACGACGCCGATGGTTTCGGCACCCATCCAGTTGAGCCAGCCAATGCCGAATTCACGCTTCTGCTCTCGCGTCAGACCCTGCGCCTGCGGCAGCAATTGCTGCCAGTGCTTGCGCAGCAATTGGAAGCCGCCGAAGGCCCAGCGATGGCGCTGGCGCTTATAGGCGTCGAACGTGTCGGGCAGCAGGCCGCGGCCGTAGCGGCGATTGGTGTAATGCGCCACCCAGCCGTGCTCGAGTACGCTCAGGCCGAGATCGGTGTCCTCGACGATGGTGTCGCTCGACCAACTGCCGGCGCTTTCCATCGCGGCGCGGCGGATCAGGCACATCGTGCCATGCATGATGATGGCATTGACCTCGTTACGCTGCACCATGCCGATGTCGAAGAAGCCGGCATATTCGGAATTCATCGCGTAATGCATCAGCGAGGCGTCGCCGTCGCGGTGATCCTGCGGCGATTGCACTAAGCCAACGCGCGGGTCGGCGAACAGCGGCACGAGATCTTTCAACCAAGCGGCATCGACCACGTAATCCGCATCGATGATTGCGATAATTTCCGTGTCCGGCGCGGTATGCGCGAGCGCAAGCCGCAGCGCGCCGGCCTTGTAGCCGACGAGTTTGTCGATCTGCACGAATTTGAAGCGGTCGCCGAGGCTGCGGCAATGCTCTTCCACAGGCTGCCACAAAGCGGGGTCGGGGGTGTTATTTATCACTACCACGCATTCGAAATTCGGATATTCGAGAGCTGCAACGGAATCGAGCGTCAGCTTCAGCATTTCCGCCGACTCGCAGCAGGCCGGAACGTGGATCGACACTTTGGGCGCGTGGGCGTCCGTGCCCGGCAAGCCGCTGTCCGGAACGATCGACGGCGCATTGGCAAGCCGGCGCGGCGGAAGGCCGAAGGCAATGGCCGCGATCTCTTCGAGGCGCGATAGCGCGATCGCAATCAACGGCAGCAGGAGCACCACGCCAAGCGCAAGTGCAAAAGCGGCGCCAGGGACGAAATAGTGGCCTTTCCAGAAGGCGACGATGGCCGTGAACCAGGCGCCGACCACATTCGCTGCGACGGCGAGCGTCAGCGCCTGGGTCGCGGTGACACCGGCCATGGCGAGGATCGGCAGCGACAAAAGCACGCCGAGCAGCACTGCAAACCCCGCCCGCTCCATGTAGTCAGGATCCGCGATTGGACCGGTCCAGGAGAATTTGGGAGTCCGGGACGCGTCGAGCAGGCCCCAATAAGGCCCAACGCCGCCTTCGGCTGTCTTCCAGGGTTGGTCGATGCCTTCGACAATATTGTAGTCGATGCCGTAGGCCTGGGCCCAATTGGCGAAATCGCGGACGATCATCGCCTGTGCAATGCGGCCGGGATTGGCGCCTTGGTAATTGTAGCCGGCGCTGGGCCAACCGAATTCGGCGATGACGATCCGCTTGCCCGGATAGGCTTGGCGCAATCGGCTATAGAAATCGATGCTGTGGTCGACGGCGGTCGAAGCGTCAAAGCCGAGCCAATAGGGCAGGATATGCGCCGCGATAAAATCGACGGCCGAGACAAGTTTCGGGTGGCGCAGCCAGTCGTCCCAGCTTTCCGCCGTGGTAACCGGCACTGGGCTTGATCTCTTCGCCTTTTGTATGAGGTCGATAAGGCGATCCTCGCTGACATCGGCACGCTGGACGGTTTCGTTGCCGACGACGATCGCGTTGATATTGCTGTAGTGACGGGCCAGTTCGACCGCCGCCTCGACCTCCTTATTGTCGCGCACTATGTCGTGTTGGTTTTTGTCCCGTTCCCGCCCAATCCAGGCGCCCACCGTGACTTTGAGGCCGAATTCGGCCGCGATCGGCGGCACCAGTTCGGCGCCATTGGTGGCCGTATAGGTTCGGATCGCCCGGGTGTAGGGCGCCAACGCCCTCAGATCAGCTCGAATCTGCTCGGCTGTCGGTCGCGGACCGGAATTCGGATCGTCAGAACTGGCAAATGGCGAGTAGGAGACGCTGGCAAGCTGACCGGTAAAGCTTGGAGCGGTCGCCTGCGGCCTCAAGAGTCCCCAAATGCCGGCTTGCACGCACGCTACAAGCGCGAGCACGGCAGCGACGGTGCGCATCGACTTCTAACCACGCGGGGGCGAACGACACGGGCCCGAACCTGTCCCCAAGGTTCGATGATGGTCGTAAGGGGAGGCAACCTTGCGAGCGGCAAGGACGAAACTAGCTGTGAGGAATGGCAATTTCAAGACAACAACTTGCGAGCAATAATGCCGCAGGCATTGTTGCCCTGCGATATAGCAAACAAATCGCTTAGTTCTTCGGGTTCGGGTTTGGCGCTGGCGCAGCGGCTTGGTTCGGCGTCGCCGCGGCCGATGACGCAGGCAGAGTGGTGGACGCATCACTCACTGGGAGGGCTGGATTGACCCAGCAGGCATCGACTGTCCCATCCAAAACGGTGGCCTTGGGATCGTCCGGCTTCTTATCGGGCGTTATCGGGTGCAGCAGGAGGCAACGGTAAGCGGCCTGAACGTGACCGCCCGGGCAACCAAAGCGGTCGTAGAGGTCGAGATGGCGAAAGGCGGTATCGATGTCATCGCCGTACAGCCGATTGAGCGCCTTGGTGCCGAGATCAACGCATTCCGGGTTACCGGCTGGTCCATTGAGACGACGCTGGGCCTCAAGAAATCGGGCGACTTTGGCGGCAGCGTCCCGGCTGGCTGTCGATTGCTGCTGGTCGGCCGGCGCTGGCTTATCGTTGTTCTGTTGCGCCAAGACCGGATGAACAGGCGTCGCGAGGGACGCTGCAAAGAGACACATCAGCAATCGGCCGGCAATGCGGGGCATTCGAAGGGGCATGGTTCCCTTGATCTGTTCTGTTGGGCTGATTTTTTCAGCCGATTTAAGGCGGAAAGGACGGGCACTTTCCCCAGAGAGAGAGATTATAGCCGCGAGTTCGGCGCGCCGGCTTCCGACGCCCTGAACTGGCTTGCGTTTTGGCCATCGGATTAGGCCGCTATTGCGGCGGCCATTGCCAAAATAGCCGTCAGGAGAACACCCTAACTGCGTTCGTTTGTCCAGCGCACAGCGCCGCGCGCGCAGCCCAAGCTCGGCATTGGTTACCCGCAGAGCCGGGGCGCTTGCTGCGGTGCGCATGATGTTGCCGGAAAGCCGGTTTCCACTTTTCCGGATCATGAGCTAAGGCGACACCGTGGCTGGGCTTCCGGACAGAAATTCCGCGACTTCCGCGCTCGCGCATTTCGCGCTGACGGCGCTCGCGATCGCCATCGCCTGGTGGTGGCTCGGCGCGCCCGTGCAATTGCCGCCGTCGCCGCTGGCATCCGGCGAAAAACTCTACTGCATCTCCTACGCGCCGTTCCGCGACGGCCAGGATCCGCTGGTCCCGGGAACCATGGTGAGCGCCGAGCAGATCGACGAGGACCTCGCTTTATTGTCCCGCTACACCGACTGCGTCCGGACCTATTCCAACGCCAACGGACTCGACCAGATTCCTGGGATCGCGAGGCGCCATGGCCTGAAAATGCTGATGGGCCTGTGGCTCGCCAACAGCACGGCGATCAACCGTCAGCAGATCGCGACCGCGATCGATCTTGCGAAAGAGTATCCGGACGTCATTCGCGCCGTCGTCGTCGGCAACGAAGTGCTGCTGCGCGGCGAGCTTTCCGCGACCGACCTCGGCGCCATCATCCGTGAGGTCAAGTCGCAGGTATCGATGCCGGTCACTTATGCCGACGTCTGGGAGTTCTGGCTGCGCTATAGCGACCTGCAAAACGACGTCGATTTCGTCACCATTCACATCCTGCCGTATTGGGAGGACTTTCCGCTGCCGGCGTCGGCCGCGGCCGCCCATGTCGACGCCATTCGCAAAAAGGTTGCCGCTGCGATTCCAAATAAGGAGATCGTCATTGGTGAGATCGGCTGGCCGAGCGCCGGGCGGATGCGCGAGGCGGCGCGGCCGTCGCCGTCGAACCAGGCGCGGGTAATTTCCGAAACGCTCGATCTCGCGCGACGCGAGAATTTCCACGTCAATGTCATCGAAGCTTTCGACCAGCCGTGGAAGCGCGCGCTCGAAGGCTCGACTGGGCGCTATTGGGGCATTTTCGATCGCGCAACGCAGGCGCCGAAATTCAGTTTCGGCGGTGCTATCTCCGACCATCCGCATTGGCTGGCGCAGGGCGGAGCCGGAATCCTGGTTGCCGGCTTGGCCTTCGCTGGCGCGTGGCTGGCGGGCCGCGGCAAGAGCGAGCCGCCGCTGCCGCTATTGTGGCCCAAGATCGCGGCCGTCGCTTTCCTCCCTTGCGTCCTGTTCGGCTGGACGCTGGAAACGATCCCGGTCGATAGTATCGGCCTCGGCGGCTGGATGCGGATGCTCGCCTTCGCAGCGATTGCGGCGCTGGCACCCATCGTTTGCGCGGCCGCTTGCGCCGTAGGCCGGCCGCGGCCGGCCTTTGCCGCGCTGCTTGGCCGGCCCGACCGCCTGCGCGACGGTCTAAGCGTGGCGCTCGGTGCGGTGTCCATGGCGCTGATGTTGCTTTCCGTGGAGACGGCGCTTGGCCTGGTGTTCGATCCCCGCTATCGCGATATCCCGTTCGCGCCGCAGAGCGGAGCCGTGTTCGCCTTCCTGGTTTTGCTGGTTTCGACGCCGCGGCCGCCGGGAACACGCCCCGCCCCGGAGACGCTGGCCGCCGCTGTGCTCGCGGTCTCAGCCGCCTATATCGCGATCAACGAGACTTTCGCCAACTGGCAGGCGATCTGGTTATGCGCCGGCCTGTTCGGGCTTGCCGTCATTCTGGTGCGGGCGCGGGACGTGCCAGGCTAAGGATTAGCAAGCCGGCGGCGAGCGCCGACAGATCGGCGTTGTGCAGCACGACGCCAAAACCCGCCGCGGCAAGAGCAAACGCCGTCAGGATAAGCGAAGGCCGCATCAGGTTGAGCAGGGCTGCGGCGAGCGCCGCCCAGCCGAAGACCCCGTAATTAAACGAGACAATCGATATCCGGAACGCGCTGCATAACCACGTCTGCAGACCGGCTTGGCACGCCAATTCCGTATTCAGGTTCTCGATCGCCATGTAGCGGATATAGAGCGCCTCGCCGACCGCGAGGAAGGCTATGATCACAAGCCAATTGGCCTGCCGGGCCGTCGGGAGGAAGAGACGCATCGGCTCTGTCAGCTCGCGTTGTTCGGGCACGGGAGAAAGCCCGCAATCACGACATTCATAACGAGAGAAATTACGGCTTTTATTGCCGCTGCGCGAGACGCTGGCCGTCATAGATGGCGGGCTGGCAGAACATGCTGAAAAGGGTCAGCGCCGAGCACAATTGCGTCGCGGCGCCTGGTTGGGCAAGTGGCCCGGCGACGAGGCGCAGCTCGATCTTGCCGCCGTGCGGCGTTTCCTTGATGCTCGCAATCGGCTGCAAGCCCTCGAGAAGGGCTGGGTGAGCCGCACGCAAGGTTTGCCAGCGCGCGCGCAAGGCTTGGAGCGTCAGTCCGCTGCCGATATCGACGCCATATTGCGTCGGCGGCGGTTCGGCAGGCGTCGTGGCCTCTGTGGAAGCAAAGGGGGGCGGCGCTGGGGCGCGATCGAGGGTGGCGGGCGCGGCGGTTGTCAGCGCCGCGGTCGCCGACACGGTCGGGCCTGCTTCAGTGCGCCGCGCTTCGCTGACGGCGGCAACCTGACGGATCGATCCGGTGACATCGTCGAGATCGTGTTCCACCGCGGCAACACGGTTTCTCAGCTGCTCATCGTTCGACGCCAAGACGCGCACGGCGTCGGCGAGCTGCCGCGTGACGGTTTCGGTGTCGAATTTAGCGGCTGTTTGCTGGGCGCGGGCACCGGGGTGGAACATGGCCACCAGACGCTCGGAGCCGACCTGGCTGCGGCCGGACAAAACCGCAAGCGCAAGTGCTGCGGCCGCCGACATGGTCCAGACCGTGAAGCTGCGGAGCTTGCGCAAGGTGAACGTCTTCGGCGCCACGGCGGTCTTTCGCGGCGGCGTCTCCTTGACGATCTGCTCTCTCACGGCTTGCGCGAGATCCAGCATTGCGTGCTCCGGCAACGTCCAGACGAATCAGTCGGAAAAACCTATCAGATTCGCTCATCTGGAACCGCCCATCGGCGCATTCGCCCCATTCCTGCGGCGTTTGCCATCGCCAAATTCGCGGCTTTCAGCATTAACTCGCCTCGGGTAAGAGGGGCCTCGCGGAGGCTTGAATGACAGCTCGAAGCTGCCTGGCGATCGTGCTCGCGGCCGGCGAGGGCACGCGCATGTGCTCGTCAAAGCCCAAAGTGCTGCACGAGGTCGCGGGCCGGTCGCTGCTCGCGCATGTCCTTGCGGCCGTCGCCGAGGCTGGCGTGACTTCGCTCGCCGTCGTCATCGGTCCAGGGCAAGACAAAGTCGCCGCCGAATCACAACGCATCCTGCCGAACGCCGTGACGTTCATCCAGCATGAGCGGCGCGGAACCGCGCATGCCGTGCTCGCTGCAAAACCAGCGCTCGAAAAGCCGGTCGACGACATCCTCATAGTCTATGGCGACACGCCGCTTATTCGGCCGCAGACGTTGTCGCGTCTGCGCGCGCCGCTCGCCGAGGGCGCGGCCATCGCGGTGCTCGGATTTCGTCCGGCCGATCCCACTGGCTATGGTCGGCTCATTATGGCGGGCAACGAGCTCGCCGCCATTCGCGAGGAAGCCGATGCGAGCGCGAGCGAACGCAAGATCGCTCTCTGCAACGGCGGCATCATGGCGTTCGCCGGCAACAGCGCGCTTGGTATCCTGGACCGGATCGGCGACCGCAACAGCAAACATGAATTCTATCTAACCGATGCGATCGAAATCGCGGGCGGCATGAAGCTTCGTGCGGTGGCGGTCGAAGTCGAGGAGGACGACGTGCGCGGCATCAATACCAAAGGCCAGCTCGCGGAAGCCGAAGCCGTAGCGCAGCAGCGATTGCGTGATGCAGCGCTCGGCGCCGGCGTCACGCTGATTGCGCCGGAGACGGTGTTTCTCAGCGCCGATACCAAATTCGGCAAAGACGTTGTGGTCGAGCCCTATGTGGTGTTCGGCGAAAAGGTCACGGTGGAGGACGGCGCGGTCATCCATTCGTTTTCGCATCTGGTCGGCGCGCATGTCGGCAAGAACGTCTCCATAGGTCCCTTCGCGCGGCTGCGGCCCGGTGCGCAGCTCGGCGAGGGCGCTCACATCGGCAACTTTGTCGAGATCAAAGCCGCCGTGATCGAAGCCGGCGCCAAGGCCAATCATCTGAGCTATATCGGCGACGCTTTTGTCGGCGCCAATGCCAATGTCGGCGCCGGTACCATCACCTGCAATTACGACGGCGCCGACAAGCATCAAACGCGCATCGGCAAGGGCGCCTTCATCGGATCGAATTCGGCGCTGGTGGCGCCGGTCGAGATCGGCGACGGCGCTTATATCGGTTCAGGCTCGGTGATCACGGAGAACGTGCCGGCGGACGCTTTGGCGCTCGGGCGCGGCCGGCAGGTTGTTAAGGAAGGTTGGGCGTCCCGCTTGCGCGGATTGAAATCGCTCGGCAAAAAGAAGTCCCAGTCGCGCGACTAAGCCGCGCCGGCGGCTGGTATGTCACGGATCGAAAGTTTATTTGATTTCGGCGTTCGCGAGCCGTGCGCTTTAAGGGTTTCTGCGCTTTAAGGGTTAACGGGATGGCGCGCTTTCGCCGCCGCGCCCTCTGAGGAAAGCATCGGATGTGCGGCATTATCGGAATCATCGGCTCTGAACCAGCAGCGCCACAGCTCGTCGATGCGCTCAAGCGCCTGGAATATCGCGGCTACGATTCCGCGGGCGTCGCCACGCTCGAAGGCGGCACGCTGATGCGGCGGCGCGCCGAGGGCAAGCTCAGGAATCTGGAAAAGAAGCTCGGGCTCGAGCCGCTCGCCGGCACGATCGGCATCGGCCACACGCGCTGGGCGACCCACGGCCGCCCCACCGAGAACAATGCGCACCCGCACGCGACCGAGCGGCTCGCCGTCGTCCACAACGGCATCATCGAGAATTTCAGCGAGTTGCGCCGCGAGCTCGAGGGCAAAGGCGCGAAGTTCTCGACGGAAACCGACACCGAGGTTGTCGCGCATCTCGTCACCGAAGAAATGAAACGCGGCGCGTCGCCGGCCGACGCAGTGAAGGCGGCGTTGCCGCGGCTGCGCGGCGCCTTTGCGCTGGCCTTCCTGTTCGCCGGCGAAGACAATTTGTTGATCGGTGCGCGCCGCGGTTCGCCGCTCGCCGTCGGCTTTGGCGACGGTTCGATGTATGTCGGCTCCGACGCGATTGCGCTCGCGCCGTTCACCGACACGGTCAGTTATCTTGAGGACGGCGATTGGGTGATCGTCACCCGCAAGGGTGCCGAGATTCACGATAGTGACGGCAAGATCGTGCAGCGCACGGTGCTCAAGTCGCAAGCCTCGGTGATGCTGATCGACAAGGGCAATCATCGCCACTTCATGGCGAAGGAAATTTTCGAGCAACCCGAAGTCGTCGGCCATACGCTCGCCAATTATATCGACATGACGTCGGAGCGTGTGGCGCTGCCGATGCAGCTGCCGTTCGATTTCAAGAAGCTGCAGCGCGTTTCCATCGCCGCGTGCGGCACCGCCTATTATGCCGGCATGGTGGCGCGCTATTGGTTCGAGACTTTCGCGCATCTGCCGGTCGAGGTCGATATCGCGTCCGAATTCCGCTATCGCGATGTGCCGCTCGGCGACGGCGATCTTGCAATCTTCGTGTCGCAGTCCGGCGAGACCGCGGACACGCTGGCCTCTCTGCGTTACGCGCGCGCGGGCAAGCAGCACGTTCTTTCGGTGGTCAATGTGCCGACATCGAGCATCGCCCGCGAGAGCGATGTGGTGATGCCGACACTTGCCGGACCTGAGATCGGCGTCGCGTCGACCAAGGCTTTCACCTGCCAGCTGGCGGCGCTGGCGGCGCTGGCGATCGCTGCGGGCCGCGCGCGCGGCGTGCTGAACGAAGCCGACGAGAAGACGCTGGTACGCGCGCTGATCGAAATTCCGCGTCACCTGAATGACGCTTTGGCGCTCGAGCCGCAGATCGAATTGATCGCGCGCGATCTCTCCAAATGCCGCGACGTGCTTTATCTCGGCCGCGGCACGAGCTATCCGCTGGCGCTCGAAGGCGCGTTGAAGCTCAAGGAAATCTCCTACATCCATGCCGAGGGCTATGCGGCGGGCGAGCTCAAGCATGGCCCGATCGCGCTGATCGACGAAAACCTGCCGGTGATCGTGATCGCGCCGCACGACAAGGTTTTCGAGAAAACCGTCTCCAACATGCAGGAGGTCGCCGCGCGCGGCGGCCGGTTGATCCTGATGACGGATGCAAAAGGGGCCAGCGCCGCCGCCGGTCAAACGGTGGCGACGCTTATTCTACCGACGGTGCATCCTGCGGTAGCGCCGCTCGTCTATGCCGTGCCGGCGCAGCTCTTGGCCTATCACACCGCGGTTATCATGGGGACCGACGTCGATCAGCCGCGCAACCTTGCCAAGTCGGTGACGGTCGAATAGACGGCCTTACACCCTTGCCGGGTCAGTGCTGTGTTAATGCTGGCGCGCAGTGCCGCTACGCTGCAGCCGGCGAAACCCTATATATTTTGCGGCATGCGCACAGCATGCCGGGCTTGGGTCCTCGATGACATACAGTAACGATCAGAATGCGCGACCGCCGAGCAGCGTCGAAAAGTCGGCACCCGGCTTCATGAGCCGCATCCGCACCTATTTCCTGACCGGCCTCGTCGTCGCCGGCCCGGCAGCCGTGACCCTGTGGCTGATCTGGTGGTTCGTGACCTGGGTCGACAATCTGGTGCGGCCGCTCATTCCGGTCGACTACCGGCCGGAAACCTATCTGCCGGTGAATATCCCCGGCCTCGGTCTGATCATCGTCTTCGTCGCGCTGACGGTGTTGGGATTCCTTGCTGCCAATTTCATCGGCCGCAAGCTTGTCGATTTCGGCGAAAGCCTATTGAGCCGGATGCCGATCGTGCGGCCGATCTACCGCACCGCGAAACAGATTTTCGAGACGCTGTTTTCCAAATCGGAATCGAGCTTTCGCAAAGTGGCGCTCGTCGAGTTTCCCTCGCCCGGCATGTGGTCGCTGGTTTTCCTGACCCAGTCGCCGACCGAGGAGATTTCCAGCCACCTGCCGGCGGTCGAGCACGTCTCTGCTTTCATGCCGTGCACGCCGAACCCGACGACTGGTTTTTTCTTTTATGTGCCCAAGCGCGATGTCATCGATCTCGACATCACGGTCGAGCAAGCGATGACAGTGATCATGTCGGCCGGCATCGTGCAGCCGGGCAGCGATCCGCAAGGCAAGCTCGCGGCACTCGCCGAAACCGCCCGCGCTGCACAATTGGCGCGCAAGGCCGAGCCGTCGCCGGCGAAATAGGCTCCGGCATAAGAGCGCCGGCGTCACGTGGTCATTCCAGCTCGGATATTCTCGGTCGATAACGTCGCGTTCCATCTTGTCGCCCGCCCGCCAACCTGATCATCTTTGCGACCGTCGGGCAATAAATCGGCAAAACATTAGGGGGCGGTAACAATGATCTTCACACAGGCGATCAAGTCCGGATTTTCTAACTACGTCAATTTCACGGGGCGCGCCGCCCGGTCCGAGTTCTGGTACTGGGTGCTGTTCGCCTTTCTCGTCGGCATCGCCGCCGATGTGGTGGATTACGTTGTGGGATCGGGCAGCGGTTTGGTCAGCGAACTCTGGGGTCTCGCGACAATTCTTCCTAATCTGGCTGTCGGCGCGCGCCGGCTTCACGATACCGATCGTTCAGGCTTTTGGCAGCTTCTTCTGCTGACGCTTGTGGGCGTTTTCGTGCTGATCGTTTTTTGGTGCTTCAAGGGCACGCCAGGGTCCAACAAGTACGGCCCCGATCCGCTGGCGGCATAGCCGAGCATTTGGCGGCCGCCCGACAGCTCGATCGTCGCGCATTGCGAGTGTGAACCAACCTCCCGCTGTCGCCGACAAAGTATTGTCGGTGACATTGCGCGCGGGATAACAATGAGCTTCATTCAGGCCGTCGCGTCCGGGTGTCTCGCATTACGTCACGTTTTCCGGCCGGGCCATCCGTTCCGAATATTGGTACTGGGTTCTATTTGCTATGCTCGGTGGGATCGCGACCGAAATCGCGGATTCCGCAATTTTTGCATCACACGCTTCGGTTTCGCCGTTGAACGGCGTTTTCAACTTGTTGATCTTCTTGCCGGGCCTCGCCCTCAGCATCCGCCGCCTCCATGACATCAACTGCACCGGCCGGTGGGTTCTCATCACCCTAACCGGCATTGGCGTTTTCTTGCTGCTCTACTGGGCTTGCAAAAAAGAAACGCACGGCCCCAACGCGTACGGCCCCGATCCCTTTCAAACCGGCAACCTTTTCGCGCGCCCGAGCGCCTGATCGGCTAAGTGAACCGTATCACTTCGGTTTTCGACTAAGTGTTGCAGATTTAATGTTCCGCGCGCGGCACCCATGGGCATTAGAGAGGCAATCGCGTCGGGATTTGTGAATTATGCCACCTTCAAAGGCAGCGCCGCGCCGTCCGAGTTCTGGTTCTGGCAATTGTTTCTCTTGCTCGCCGCCATCGCCGTAGCCCTGCTGGAGGCAGCGATCGGCGCCGACAACGACGTGATCGCGAGCCTGTGGGGTCTCGCGACACTGCTCCCCAGCATCGCCGTCGCGGTGCGCCGGCTGCACGACACGGACATGAGCGGCTGGTGGCTCTTGCTGTTCTTCGTGCCGTTGATAGGCATCGTTATGCTGATCATCTGGTGGATCGGGGAGGGCACGTCCGGATATAGCCGCTTTGGTCCCAATCCGCCGCCCAAGGAAGTCAGCCTGCACGGACAAGGCCGATCGCTTCATCGCGCGCAAACAAATAGAGCAGATTGACCAGCGCTTCGCCGCGCGGCGTTTTGAGTTGAGGATCGCGCGACAGGATCAGCGTGGCATCGTCGCGCGCCGCAGCTAGCAGCTTGCCGTGCACCTCGATGCGGGCGATGTGGAAACCGGGCATGCCGCTTTGCCGCGTGCCGAGCACGTCGCCTTCGCCGCGCAGTTTCAAATCTTCCTCGGCGATGCGGAAGCCGTCGTCGGTTTCGCGCAGGATCGCAAGCCGCGCCTTGGCGGTCGGGCCGAGCGGGCCGCGGTAGAGCAAAAGGCACGTCGATTTCTCGGCGCCGCGGCCGATGCGGCCGCGCAATTGGTGCAATTGCGCGAGCCCGAACCGTTCGGCATGTTCGATCACCATGACGCTTGCTTCCGGCACGTCGACGCCGACTTCGATCACGGTTGTCGCGACGAGGAGCCGCGTCTCGCCCGAGGCGAAGCGTTCCATGGCGCGATCCTTGTCGGCGCCGCGCATGCGGCCGTGGACGACATCGACCAGCGCGCCGAAGCGCTTTTGCAACGCCTTGTAGCGTTCCTCGGCGGCGGCGAGATCGACGCTTTCGGATTCCTCGACCAGCGGACAGACCCAATAGACACGGCGGCCTTCATCGATCGCGCGCGCGACCCCGTCAACGACTTCGCCAAGCCTGTCGAGCGGCACCGCGCGGGTATCGATCTTCTGTCGGCCTGCCGGTTTTTCGCGCAACTCGGAAACATCCATGTCGCCGAAGAAGGTCAGCACCAAGGTGCGCGGGATCGGCGTCGCGGTGAGCACGAGAAGATCGACCGCTTCGCCCTTGCGCGTCAAAGCGAGCCGCTGATGCACGCCGAAACGATGCTGTTCGTCGACTATCGCCAGCGCCAGATCGCGGAACGCGACATTGTCCTGAAACAAGGCATGCGTGCCGACGATGAGATCGATATCGCCGGCCGCAAGCGCGGTCAGAACCTGCTCGCGTTCCCGGCCGCGCTCGCGCCCGGTGAGAATGGCAAGCCGGATGCCGGCTGCGGCTGCCAGCCGCGCAATGGTGGCATAGTGTTGACGTGCCAAAATCTCGGTCGGCGCCATGAGGGCCGCCTGACGGCCGGCCTCGATCACATGCGCCGCGGCGATCAGGGCGACCACCGTCTTGCCGGAACCAACATCGCCGTGGAGGAGCCGCAACATGCGCTGCGGCTGTGCCAGGTCGGCAATGATGTCGGTGACGGCGCGCTCTTGCGACAGCGTCAGCGCGTAGGGCAGTGCGGTGGTGATACGGGCGCGGAGCCGGCCCTCGGCGGCGCTGCCGCGGCCGGCGCGCACCCGCAGATGGGCGCGCAATAGAGCGAGCGCGAGCTGGCTCGCCAGCAACTCGTCGTAAGCGAGCCGTGACAACGCCGCGCCTTCCGGCGTGATATCGCCGGGCGATTGCGGGTGATGGATCATGCGCAGCGCTTCGTCGAATCTGGGGTATTCATTGCGCGAAAGCCAAGCGGTATCCTGCCATTCCGGCAGCATCGGCAGGCGCGCGAGCGCAAGCTCCATGGCCTTGCGCACCTGGTTCGGACCCAATCCTTCGGTGAGCGGATAGACCGGGTCGAGCAGCGGCAGACTGGCAAAACCCTTGGCGTCGACGACGCGGGCGGGATGCAGCATCTGCAAATGACCGTCGTAGAAGGTTGCGGTACCCGAGACGTAACGCAGTTCGCCTTCCGGCAAGAGCTTCTCCAGATAGTCCTTGCGGGCGTTGAAATAAGTGATGGTGAGCGTGTTGGTGTCGTCGCTCGCATCGATATTGTAGGGCGCCCGCGGCCGGTTCGGCGGCGGCGGACGATGCTTGTCGACGGTGACGGCGACGGTCACGACCGTGTCGGGCCTCACATCGCTCAGTTTCGGCTGGTTGCGCCGGTCGACAAAGCCGGTCGGCAGATGGAAAAGCAGGTCGATGACGCGCGGCGGCTCGTCGTCGCGCCCGATCAGGCGGCCGAACAGCTTTTCGAGTTTTGGCCCGATCCCGGGCAGCGCCGATAGCGAGGCGAAAAGCGGATTGAGGACGGGCGGACGCATCGAATCCCGCTGACATTTTCTGCGCCGCTCTCTATATACCCGTCGCCCGGCCGCGTCCGGGCTTTCGGCGTTGAGGTCGCCGGGTCATTGAGGTCAAAAATGACGGAACGATCGAGCGAAGGACTGGATGTGCGCCGCCGCAAGCTACTGTTTCGCGCCTGGCGCCGCGGCGTACGCGAAATGGACCTGATCGTCGGCCGTTTCGCCGACGTCTATATCGACAAATTCGACGAGCTTTCGCTCGACGATTTCGAGCGACTGATCGAAGTCCCCAATGCCGAGCTTTATGCCTGGGTCACCGGCGACGAAAACACGCCTGCCGAATACGACAGTGCCGTGCTGCGGCAACTCATCGGGTTTCATGCCCGCAGCAGCACCAAGTCAGGCGCGCAGGCCGGGGAGGGGCGCTGAGCGTGCAGTCCGCTTCCCTCTTGGCGAAATCACCCGCCGCAAAATCTCCTGCACAGCTTCTCAAGCCGGGCCGGCCGGTGACGCTTGCCGGCATCGCCGACGGCGCCGAAGGCCTGGTGGTCGCTGATCTGGCGCGCGCCATCGCCGCCGGCCCGAAACCGCCGGCGATCAGCGTCGCGGTCGTGTGCCGCGATGACGCGCGCATGGCGATGGTGTCGCGCGCGCTCGGCTTTTTCGCCCCCGACATCGAGGTACTGGAATTTCCCGCCTGGGACTGCCTGCCTTACGATCGGGTGTCGCCGCATGCCGTGATCGTCGCGCAACGCATGATGACGCTCGCGCGGTTAGGTCGAATACACGGCCGTGATCATCCCGCGGTCCTGCTCACGACCGTCAACGCCGTCCTGCAGCGCGCGCCGCCACCCGACCTCATCAGCAGGCAATCGCTCTCGGCTGCGCCCGGCAATATGCTGCCGATGGCCGGCATCACCCAGTGGCTCGATCTCAACGGTTTTAACCGCACGCCGACAGTGCGCGAGTCCGGCGACTACGCCGTGCGCGGCGGCATCGTCGACCTGTTCGCGCCCGGCATGGACGAGCCGGTGCGGCTCGATTTCTTCGGCGACACGCTGGAATCGATCCGGAGTTTTGATCCGGAAACCCAGCGCACCAGCGCGGACCTGCGCGCGCTCGACCTCGTGCCGATGGCCGAGTTTCAGCTCACCTCCGATACGATCCGCTTGTTCCGCACCGGTTATGTCGCCGCCTTCGGCGCCGCCGCCCCCGACGACGTGCTCTACGAAGCGGTCAGCGAAGGCCGCCGCTATGCCGGCATGGAGCACTGGCTGCCGCTGTTCCACAAGAGCATGGACACGCTGTTCGACTATATCGAGGGTACGCCGCTCGCCATCGAGCCGCTGGCGGAAGAAGCCGCACACGAGCGTCTGGCGCAGGTCGCCGACTATTATCAGGCGCGCAAGGACGCCGTCGATCAATCCGGCGGCGGCGCGCCCTATAAGCCGCTGCCGCCCGACCAACTCTATCTCGCCGAGAACGAATGGCGCGCGCGATTGGAGAAATCCGCACTGGCGCGGCTGACGCCGTTCGCTTCGCCCGACACCTCCGCGGCTGTCATCGAGATCGGCGCGCATGCCGGGCACAATTTCACCGCCGAGCGCAGCACGCCCGGCGCCAATGTCTTCGAGGCGGTGACCAAGCATGTCGGCGCGCTGCAATCGGCCGGCAAGCGCGTGCTCATCGCGCTGTGGAGCGAAGGTTCGCGCGAGCGCATGGGCCACGTGCTGGCCGAGCATAAACTGGTCAATCTGACGCCGGTCGCCTCATGGCCGCAGGCGCTGGCGCTGCCGAAACATGACACCGCTCTGGCCATTCTCGGCGTCGAGTCCGGTTTCGAAACCTCAGACATCGCGCTCATTACCGAGCAAGATATTTTGGGCGAGCGTCTGGTGCGCGCGCGCCGCGCCTCGAAACGTGCGGATAATTTCATCGCCGAGGTGACGAGCCTCGCCGCCGGCGATCTTGTCGTTCACGTCGATCACGGTATCGGCCGCTTCATAGGTCTCCGCGCTATCGAAGCAGCCGGCGCGCCGCATGACTGCCTCGAAATCCACTATGCCGGCGGCGACAAGCTGTTCCTGCCGGTCGAGAATATCGAGCTCCTGTCGCGCTACGGCTCGGAAGAGGCGGGCGCCGAGCTCGACCGCCTCGGCGGCACCGCCTGGCAGTCGCGCAAGGCGCGGATGAAGAACCGCATCCGCGAGATCGCGGGTGAGCTGATCAAGATTGCCGCCGAGCGGCAGCTTAAAGAGGCGCCGCGGCTCGCCGTCGACACCGGCCTCTACGACGAATTCGCCGCCGCGTTTCCCTATGACGAGACCGACGATCAATTGGCGTCGATCTCTGCCGTGGTCAACGATCTCGGCTCCGGCCGGCCGATGGATCGGCTCATCTGCGGCGACGTCGGTTTCGGCAAAACCGAAGTGGCGTTGCGCGCGGCCTTCATCGCCGCCATGAACGGCAAGCAGGTCGCGGTCGTCGTGCCGACGACATTGCTCGCGCGCCAGCACATGCGGACATTCACCGACCGTCTGCGCGGTTATCCGATTCATGTCGGGCAAGCGTCCCGCCTCGTCACCGCCAAGGAACTTGCCGCGACCAAGAAGGGCCTCGCCGACGGCACGACCGACATTGTCGTCGGCACCCACGTGCTCCTCGGCAAGACCGTCAAGTTCAAGGACCTCGGCCTCGTCATCGTCGACGAGGAGCAGCATTTCGGCGTCTCGCATAAGGAGAAGCTCAAGACGCTCCGCGCCGAAGTCCATGTGTTGACGCTCACTGCGACGCCGATCCCGCGCACCTTGCAGCTCGCTTTGTCCGGCGTGCGCGAATTGTCGATCATTGCGACACCGCCGGTCGATCGGCTTGCGGTGCGCACCTTCGTGTCGCCGTTCGACCCGGTCGTCGTGCGCGAGGCCTTATTGCGCGAGCGTTATCGCGGCGGGCAGGCGTTCTATGTTTGCCCGCGCATCGAAGACCTCGCCGAGACCAAGGCGTTTCTCGAAAAGAACGTGCCGGAAGTCCGCGTCGCCACGGCCCACGGCCAGATGCCGGCGGCCGTTCTCGAAGACATCATGGCGGCGTTCTACGACGGCAAATACGACGTCCTGCTCTCCACCACGATCGTCGAATCCGGCCTCGATATTCCGACCGCCAACACGCTGATCGTGCATCGCGCCGACATGTTCGGGCTGGCGCAGATCTATCAGTTGCGCGGCCGCGTCGGCCGCTCGAAGCTGCGCGCCTATGCGCTGCTCACGCTGCCGGCGGCGCGGAAAATCACGCCGCAAGCCGAGCGCCGGCTCAAAGTGCTGCAATCGCTCGACACGCTAGGCGCTGGCTTCCAGCTCGCCTCGCACGATCTCGATATCCGCGGTGCCGGCAATCTGCTCGGCGACGAACAGTCGGGCCATATCAAAGAGGTCGGCTACGAGCTCTACCAACAAATGCTGGAAGACGCGGTGTTGTCGATGAAGGCCGGCATCTCGACACCGGTTGCCGACAAGTGGTCGCCGCAGATCACCATCGGTACGCCGGTGCTCATTCCGGAGGACTATGTCACCGACCTGCCGGTACGGCTCGCGCTCTACCGGCGGCTGTCGGAAATTGAGGACGACCGCGATATCGACGGTTTCGGCGCCGAGCTCGTCGACCGCTTCGGCCCGCTGCCGGAGGAGGTCAAAAATCTACTCCAGGTCGTCGCCATCAAAGCGCTGTGCCGTCGCGCCAACGTCGACAAGATCGACGTCGGCCCGAAGGGCGCCGTGCTGTCGTTCCACGACAACACCTTCGCCAATCCCGAAGGCCTCATCTCCTACATCGCCAAACACGCCGTCGGCGCCAAGGTGCGGCCCGACATGAAAGTCGTGTTCCTCGACGAATGGGATAGCGCCGACGAGCGGATCAAAGGCGCTGAGGAGATTTTACGCGCGCTGGTCGCGATCGCAGCGAAGGGCGCCAAGGCGGCGTGAGGCTTTGGCGGAAAACGAGGGCTATTTGGCATTTCCGCCGAGGCCTGCGCCCCTACATGGCTTTGAGTGACACTGCATCGGCGTCGCGCCGCGCGTGCCATCGCAGCACCATTCTCACGCTCCCAAACCAATAACGCCGAACAGGACTCGTCAATGAATCTGACACATATCAACGCCTTCACCGCCGCAATGCAGCGCAAGGATGGCGCCCGAAGCGCCGACCGCACGGTCACAGCCACAAGCCAGACGCCGATCGCGACAATCAGCGCCGCAAAGGCGACGCCGACCAAGACCGTCAGCGACATCAGTGTCTTCATGGCCAGGGGCTATCCCTGCGATTGGACCAAGTCGCGCATTAGGGTCGCTGGGAGCGGCGGCGGTTCAACGGTTATGAGCAAAAATAGCGGCCGCGGCCCTTACGCCGATACGTTAGGCCGCGCGGGTGCCCCGGATTTCCGCCAATGCGGCTTTGCCGGCCCGGGTTGCTTCGGACATCGTTTCAAAAAATTCGGACTGCCGCACCGCCTTGCTCTTTCCGGCTGCGTAAATCTCCCATCGCCACGACTTGGGCGGACGCCCCTTATTCTTGATGGCGAGGGTGTAATCAATCGGATCGGACAAGGTCGTTTCCATTTGAGCGCTACCGGGAATCCGGCCGGCTAAGGACACATCCAGAATAGGCATGGCGCAACATCAATTCGCACTCCTGCGCGCGCTGCTGTGCTATATCAGAGCCCCAGCACAACAGAATTTCACGCAAATCCCGGATGGCGACGTCTACCGCGGTTACCAGATCGATTTCGCCATCAGCGCCATCGTCCACGCGATAATCGCTAAGCTTTACTATTTCGGCGCTCACGCGTCACCCCCCAAATCAAGCCGTCGGCACAATGGACGCCCGGCGGTTAACGGGCAGTGATGCGGCCGTGGCTCACGCGAGGCAACCTTTGAGGCTACTACCTATGGCGACACGGCAAGAGCGTATTGACGCGTATACTCACGAGGGAAATCCACCGGCAGATCAGCCGCTGGAGCTCCTTTGCGAGGATCATGTCGGCACCTACGTCATCCCATTCTTGTGCCGATGGCGCGACGGCGCTTGGCACAACACCAACGACCGCATCGAAGCCACGGTCGTTGGTTGGCGCGTGCCCAGCCAAAATCAGCGGTGAACCTTGAGATTCTCTGCCGATGTTTTGCCCTTGTTCGCAACTTCCTCGTAGTCGACGACTTGCCCCTCATCGAGGCCGCTGAGGCCGGCTCTTTCGACCGCCGAGATATGGACGAAGACGTCCTTGCCGCCCGACTGAGGCGCAATAAAGCCATAGCCTTTTTGTGAGTTGAACCACTTCACGGTACCGGTAGCCATTCGCAAACTCCTGATGAATGAGTTTCCATTATCACACACCGAGACGCTTGAGCAGCTTTTTGTCACCGCTGGTGGCGGTCTGTGCCTGCCACGGGATCGGCGGACAAACAGTTTCAACGTCATGTCGTCCGCGGTGCCTCGAAGACGAGATGGATCGTGCTTTCGGGTAGCCCTTGCTTGGACTGACCGGACGGTCAGCGGCGCAACCCCGATGCCGAAAGTCAGTCAGAGTGTTGGCGACGATGTCGCGTTTTATGTGACTAAATGCTCGACATTAGTCCCTGTTTCAGTTACATTCCTGCGAATCTCGCTCACGTCAGGGACGTATCCGGATGCGATCAGCCATTTGGGGTAGGTAACGCCCCACTTAGCAGAGTAATCGTGGCGGCCGCTAGGCCCGCACCTTTGTTGGCCGCCCCGCCGTGCGCTCGATCGCGCTCGACAGATATTCCGGCGATTGCGCGCCGGTGACGATGACGCTCGAGTTGAAAATAAAGCAGGGCACGCCGTCGATGCCGGCTTCCTTGGCGCTGTTGGCGTCGTTCTCGACGCGGTCGACATCGGCGTCGCTAGCAAGAAGGCGCCGCACCAGATCGCCGTCCATGCCGCAATCGACCGCGGCTTGGATCAGGACTTTGGCGTCGCTCAAGTCGGCGCCTTCGGCGAAGTAGAGATCCATCAGGCGCTGCTTCATGCGTCCCGGATCGGTGGCGCTGCGCGACCACAAAATGAGACGGTGGCAGTCGAGTGTGTTGGGCTGCCGGCTGATCTTGTCGGGACTGTAGACCAGGCCTTCGAGTGCGGCAGCGGATGAGATACGTTCGGCGATTACCGCATAACGTTCGACGGAACCGAATTTGGTTTCCAGATAGGTCTGGCGATCGATGCCCTCGCGCGGGATCCAGGGATTGAGGAAATAGGCGCGCCAATTGATGTTCACATTGACGCCCGGCGTCAGCGCGATGGCCTCTTCCAGCCGGCGCTTGCCGATATAGCACCACGGGCAGACCACATCTGAGACCACACCGACATGCACGGACGGGGTGTCACTTGAGGATTCCATGCGAAAGCCCTCGATTTTGCGCCCCTTATCTTAGCCCAGGGCGCACCGACCCTGTGAATTCGCCTCCTGGCGAGACTCACAGATGGCGTGCGATCTATCCGGCTGCAACCTCGCCGACCACCCTTGCGATCAGTGAATCGACGCTATCGGTCGCCTTCAAGGTCGCCAGCGTCACCGCGGCTTCAATCGTGCCACGTTTGCTGTCCGGCGACAGCATGGTGTTCTTGAGAATGCTGGCAATACGGCGCGCGACGACATGGGCGGCGCGCAGATCGGTTTCGGTGAAAACGGCAAAGATCGAATTGTCGGCCTCGCGGCAGGCGAAGTCGACCTGGCGCATCAGGCGGCCGACCAGCCGCGCCGCGTCGAGGCTCAAGCGGCGGTCGCCGCCGCCGAAGGAAAAGCGAGCTATCGTCAGTCCGACGCCGCGTTTCTCCGCGTCGCCGACCGCGCGATTGAGGTCGCGCCAGAACGCCTCGTGGCCGAGCAGCCCGGTGTCGGGATCGATCATGCCCTTGGCATCGAGCGATTTGAGCATGCGCTTGAGGCGCTGTCCGAAAGCGTGCTGGCGGACATAGGGCAGGAAACGTTCGACGAGTTTCTCCGGGCCTTCGGAGATGCGATCGAGATTGGGCAGGTGGGCGGCAAACGGCTCGACCACGGCGGAGTGGCTGCCGAGCACGATCACCGGCAGATCGCGAAAGCGCACGTCCTCGGCGAGCACCGTCAGCAGCGCCTCGACAATGCGCGGCGCAAATCCGTCGCCGATCACCATGCCGTCGATGTCGCGCACGTTCAGCGCGCGCGCGGCGCTCTCGACGCTGAGTGCGCCGACCAGACCGACCTGCTCGCCGACCGCGACCGAAAGCGCCGGATAGGTGCGGCCGCGCCCGGCGATGAGCACGGTCGCTTCGTCGAGCGGATCGCTGACCGGCAGTTCGGGAACCTGTTCGCCGCGCGACGTCAGCGTGCCGATGCGGCGCATCACAGTGCCGTGCAGCGTGCGGTTGCGCAGCGCCGTGCTCAGTCGGCTGACGATGCGCTCGGCCGGCATATTGGCGGCGATGGTCAGCGCATCGGCAATGAGCGAAGCGCCGTCATCGCGGGATCGGGCGAGGACGGGCATGTAGAAGCCGCTGCCTTTGACACGCTGCGCGGCGAGCGCTTTGGCAAGCGCGTCGGCGCGCGGCTGATCGGGACAAGGCTCGGCCGCGACCACGGCTTCCGGCTCGATCGAAGCAAGCGCCGCTGGCGCGTCAGCCCAACCGGTCTCGACGACCGGATAGGCGCCGGCCGTGCGCAACGCCTCGACGACATCCGGCGCCGGGCTATCGGCAATAACGGCAAACGGACCTTGCAACGCCATGTGAACTGAACCAACCGTTGAACTGAAGCGGTGCGAGCTGTGCGGATTTAGCCAGCAACCATGCCAAACGGCTGTTAATTCCGCGTCAACGCCGGCGTTCAGTTTTGCGGTCAACGTGGCTCAGCCGGCAGCCGCGGCTTGGCGGAATTGCTGTTCGCCGTGCTCGGCGAAAGCTGCGGCCACAAGCGGGTTGAGGCCAAACGCGCTGAGCGCGATTTGCATGGCGGGGCAATCGCTCGCTGTGCCGACCAGGCGGTGACCGACCAGCGGATCCGGAACGGCGGTCAGCGTCGCCTCGGCATCGATGCGCGCGATGGTTTCGAGAAGCCGCCGCAGCGGCAAGCGATAGCCGCCGACGGTGACGAAGCCGGCAGGCGGCCCGGCGACGACGAGTGACTGGCGTACCGGATCGACACGGCAGGCATAGCCGGTATCGACATAGCCGTCCTTGCCGATAGCAAAATGCGGCAGATCGGTGCGCTCGACCCGCGGCGGGAAGTGATGATGCGGCACCATCGGGCCGCGCAGTGCGAGCGTGTTCATGGCGGTCGGCTTAAGTTCTGCGAACACCGCCGCGCCTTCGCCCTCCCGCGGCGAGAACGCAGCGCCCAAAGGTATCGGTGACGGACGGCCATCTTCGCGGCGGCGGCCGGCGACGAGACCCGCTTCGCTGAAAACCGCAACATCAACGAGTGCCGTGTTCTCCGCCCGCCACAACGCACTGCCGGCGAGCCGGTCCGGCGCGTGCCATTGCGCCAAGACCGTCGCCGGATTATCGCCCGCGAACAGGCCGGTATCGGCAAAGCGAAAGACCACGGGAGCCGGCAATATCAGCGTGCCGCAGCTTTCGTCACGCCGTTGCGCCGCGAACAGATCGGCATCGAAGGCGTGATGCAGCAACAGCGTGCAGCCGGTGATGAGCCACGGCACGAGCGTGAGGCTGATGCCGGCGAACGACGCCGGCGCGATGGTCGACAGCACGCTGGCGTAAGGTTGAAAGCGGCCTTCGGACAAGACGCTCATGCCGCCTGCCAGCAATTCGAGATGGCGGCGCGCGACCGGAACGGGCCCGTCCTCGCCGCTCTCGAAATTGATCACGGCAAGATGTGAAGCCGCATTGCCGTCGCGATCAAGGAGCGGGATCGGATCGAGCTTTTCCGCCGTGAACAGGTCGTGGAGCGGCACGACGCCGTCGGACAGATCGCCGCCGAATCCGCAGACATAGCGGATCGAAAACACGTCGGCCGCAACGCGGGTGGCGAGACGGCAATGTTCGAAACTGCCGACACGCCCGCAGGTGATCAAGGCCTTGGCGCCGACCCGCGCCATCGCCGCGACCGCGTCCGCACTACGCCATAATAGCGGCATCGGCGCCGCGATCATTCCGGCGCGCAAGATGCCGAGAATGGTCAGGACATTCTCAGCAATATTGGGCAACTGGACACCGACAACGGTGTCGATCGGCAGGCCCATGCGGCACAGCCGCCCGGCGATTGCCGACACCATGCGGTCGGCCTGCGCAAAGGTCAGGCGCCGCGGCGGACCGTCGGTAAACAGCTCGCGGTTCGGCGCATCCGCAAGCGCGATCGCGTCCGGGCGCCGCTGGGCGACATGGCGAAACAATTCGTCGATGGAAATGCGCCCGCCGTGTTGCAGTGCGGTCGCGGTTGCGGAATCGCCGGGGATCATTGCAGCGCCTGCGCAGGCTTGTGCCACCAGGTTTCCGGCAGATAGCCGGACAGCGAGGTCCGTGCCGGATGCGCAATCGTGTCCCAGCGCGCCACCCACTGCTCGGGCAGATAGAACAGCGGCACCACGTAAGATCCTGAAATGAGAATCCGGTCGAGCGCGCGCACGGCAGCGATGAAATCCGGACGTTGGCGCGCGCGCAGCACGGCTGCGATCATGGCATCAACCGCGGCACTGCGCACGCCCATATAGTTGCGCGTGCCTTGCTGATCGGCCGCCGCCGAGCCCCAATAGAAAGCCTGCTCATTGCCCGGCGACAACGATTGGTCCCAGCGATATTCGATCATGTCGAAATCGAACGTTATCAGCCGCTGGTCGTATTGCACGGCGTCGACGAGACGCACCTGGACGGTAATGCCGGCCCGCGCCAGCTGATTGGAGAAAGCGAGCGCGAGACGCTCGTCGTCACGGCTGGTCACCATGATTTCGAAGGCGAACGGCCGCCCCGTCGTCCGGTCGCACAGCGCCGTGCCTTTGAGCTCGTAGCCGGCGGCTTTGAACAATTCGAGCGCCCGGCGCAGCGTGTCGCGGTCGCGAGCCGAGCCATCGGTGGCCGGCGGCGACCAGGTGCCGTCGAGCACGTCGGGCCGCACCGCATCCGGAAATGGCGCCAGCAAAGCGCGTTCGCGTTCGTCCGCCGGGCGGCGATAGGCCGACAATTCGGAATCGTCGAAGAAGCTGGCGCTGCGCTGATAAAGATTGAAGAAGAAGTTGCGGTTGACCCACTGAAAGTCGAACAAAAGTGCGATCGCTTGGCGCACGCGGATATCGGCGAACATCGGCCGCCGGGCATTGAACACGTAGTCGGAGGCGAATTTGGGAAGCCCGTTCGGGATCGCTTCCTTAACGACGCGGCCGTCGCGCGCGGCGGGAAAATCGTAGCCGGTCTGCCAGCGGGTCGGATCGGTCTCGCTGCGCACATCATAAAGACCGGCCTTGAACGCTTCGAAATATGCGTTGCCGTCGCGATAGAAATCGAACCGCACCTCGTCGAAATTCCACAGCCCGCGATTGATCGGAAGTTTTTGGCCCCAATAATTCGGATTGCGCCTCAAGCTGACGCTTTTGCCGACATCGACTTTGTCGACGACGTAAGGCCCGCTGCCGATCGGTTTGGCCAACGTCGATTTCTCGAAACTGGCGACATCCACGGCGTGTTTCGGCAGCACCGGCATCAGGCCGAGGATCAGCGGCAATTCGCGGTCGCTGCCGTCGGCGAAGTCGAAACGTATGGTGAGCGGATCGAGGATTTCAGCCTTGGCGACCTTGGAATAATAGGTGCGGTGGTTTGGCCGGCCATGATCGCGCAGGAGCTGCCACGAGAATGCGACGTCATCCGCGGTCACCTGAGTGCCGTCGGAAAAACGCGCGGCGGGATTGACGGAGAACGAGACGTAACTCCGCACATCGTCGGTTTCGACCGTGCGCGCCAACAGACCGTAGAGCGTAAACGGCTCGTCGTAGTCGCGCGTCAGCAGGCTCTCGATGACGTAGCCGCGGACCGCTTGCACCGCGAGACCTTGGACGATCAGCGGGTTGAGGCTGTCGAAGGTGCCGAGTACGCCCTCGATGACGGTCCCACCCTTGGGCGCGTCGGGATTGACATAGGGAAGGGAGGTAAAATTGTCGGGCAGAGCCGGAGCGCCGTGCATCGCAATGGCAGGCCTGGCGGAGCTATCTGCCGCCTCGGCGGCGGCATGCGGCACGACAGCCAAAAGCCCGAGCGCGCCGTACAACGCGGCCTGCACTCCACAGCCGGCATAGGCAGTTCGCAAGGCTTTCATCGGCGGCATCAAGGCTTAGGCGGCGCGTTGCGTGCGATTCGGTGACCTTTGTGAATGTAGCACGATGAGCCCGGCGCGGGCCCGTTCAGCTCGCGTTGGCGGCCCATCGCAGAGTTCCGTCATCGGACTTTATCCTGCGCCGCATTTGCGCTATTGGGCCGTGCCGGAGGTTCGCCGGTGTCACGTTGTTGCCTTAATAAGCGTCGATTGACCGTCGCTTGGGGACGGCGCGGCGACGGATATCGGGTGTCCCCCGACATCAACTCACCGAAAACGCCAATCTGACCGGGGAAATCACCTCTCTCGGGTCGGTTTCCGGGTGGCAGTACGAAAGAGGAATTTTCATGAACTATCGGAACGCGTCGGCGCCGGCACGGCCGGTGAGCCGGACGCTCACTGCCATCAGCAAGACAATTGGCCAGACCGCTATTCTGACCGTGGCGCTCGGGACGGCGTCGGCTTCGGTCGCGCTCGCGCAGCAGCCGCCCGCTCCAGCGCCGGCGGCGCCCGCGGCTCCGGCACCAGTGGCCAAGCCTAAACCGCCGGCCGCGAAGCCTAAGCCGCCGGCGGCGAAGCCCGCGTCGCCTGAAGCTCAGCAGGCTCCAGCTCCAGCTCCAGCTCCGGCGGCTCCCGACCAGGCGCAGCAGGGGCAACCGCAGCAGGCTCAAGGCGGCGATCAGCAGGTCCAGTTCATCTATTCGCCATGGACGAAGTTCTGCCTCAAACCCAATAACGATCCGAATGCCAAGCAGATGTGCTTCACCGGCAAGGACGCTCGCATCGAGACCGGAATGCCGGTGGTCGCGGCCGTCATCATCGAACAGGACGGCGAGGCGAAGAAAATCCTCCGCGTCACGCTGCCGCTCCATATGCTTCTCCCGCAAGGCACCCGCGTCATCGTCGATCAGAATCAGCCTTTGACGGCGCCTTACTTTCTCTGCATCGAGGGCGGCTGCATGGCCGATTATGACGCCACGCCCGATTTGATCGCCAAGATGAAGAAGGGCCAGGTTCTCAGCGTACAGGCGATCAATCAGAACCATCAGCCGCTGACATTGCCGGTACCGCTCGGGGATTTCGCCAAGGCCTATGACGGTCCGCCGACCGATCCCAAGGTTCTCGAGCAGCAGCAGCAGAAATTGCAGGAAGAACTGCAGCGCCGCGCCGACGAAGCACGTAAGCGGCTCGAGCAGCAACAAGGCAGCCCGCAAACGTCGAATGCGCCAGCCGCGGGTCCGCCGCCCCCGCAGCAGTAAGCGCGGCGATAAAATCAGGAGTGCGGTGCAGCAACAAAGCGTTGCTGCACTTCCGCCGGTTCAATCGCCGTCGGTTGAGCGCTCTTGGATTAGTGGACCGTCGCCGCACGCGGGCGATAACCGCCCTTGCCGTCTTTGACAAAGACTTCCGCGACCTGCGGATGGCGCACCGGCTCGCCGGTCGTGTCCGGCAACAGGTTCTGTTCGGAAACGTAGGCGACGTATTCGGTTTCGTCGTTTTCGGCGAACAGATGGTAGAACGGCTGATCCTTGTTGGGCCGGATTTCGGCGGGGATCGCCTCGTACCATTCGTCGGTATTGTCGAATATCGGGTCGATATCGAACACGACGCCTCGGAACGGATAGAGGCGGTGCCGGACAACTTGGCCGATCTGATACTTGGCGTTCCGAATCTTGCTCATTCCGCCGCTCAGGTTACAGCCCTTGTGAGGCCTGAAACAACGCTACGATCGCAGACTAAGTGCTCCTCACAGGCTGTGCCAGTCCTGCCGCGACGTATACTGAACGTTCGTTCATAATCCATATCTTTGACCCATCTCCGGGTCCTTTTCAGCGACTAAACCGGCCAAGTCGACCAGAACCTTGGCCTGTTTCCAGGTTGCGTCGTCCTGCATCTTGCCGTCGATCATCACCGCGCCGCTGCCGTCCGGCATGGCGGCGATGATTTTCTTGGCGAAAGCCACTTCGGCCGGATCGGGCGAGAACACGCGCTTGGCGATCGGCACTTGGCTCGGGTGCAGCGTCCAGGCCCCGACGCAGCCCATGAGAAAGGCGTTGCGGAACTGCGCCTCGCAAGCGGCGCCGTCGGAAAAGTCGCCGAACGGGCCGTAGAACGCCTTGATGCCGGCGGAGGCGCAGGCGTCGACCATTTTGGCGATCGTGTAGTGCCAAAGATCCTGCTGGAAACTCGCGCGCGGTGCGTCGGGCGAGATGGCGTCGGCGAGTACTTTGTAGTCGGGATGGCCGCCGCCGACGCGCGTCGTCTTCATCGCGCGAGACGCAGCGAGATCGGCCGGGCCGAGGCTGATGCCGTGCATGCGCGGCGAGGCGACCGCGATGTCGGCGACATTGTCGACGCCTTCAGCAGTTTCGAGAATGGCGTGAATGAGAATGGGCTTCTTTACGCCGTTCTTGGCCTCGAGCTGGGCAAGAAGCTGATCGAGGTAGTGAATGTCCCAGGGGCCTTCGACCTTCGGCAGCATGATGACGTCGAGCTTTTGCCCGATCGCAGCGACGATCTCGGTAACGTCGTCGAGCACCCACGGCGAGTTGAGCGCGTTGATGCGGGTCCACAATCCGGTCTCGCCGAAGTCGCATGATTTCCCCATGGCGATGAAGCCATCGCGCGCGGCTTCCTTGGCGTCAGCCGGAATCGCGTCCTCCAGATTGCCGAGCACCACGTCGACCTGGGCGACGAGCTCCGGCACTTTGGCGCGCACTTTTTCGATGTGCGGCGGAACAAAATGAATCATTCGCTCGAGCCGCAGCGGCAATTCACGCAGCGGCGCCGGCGCGCCGATGGCCAGCGGCTTGAAGAAATTACGAGGCAATTTCATTGGGATATCCCCCGCACCCAAGACGGCCAAAGCTAGGATGAACGGCGGGACCTCGCCAAGCCGTTTTTAACGTCAGTTGCCTAGGAAATGGCGTCCATCACACCATCTCGCCGCGCATCAGGCGGGGCTGCGAGGCGGCAGGCGCTACGCCTTCGCGCATTACGGCGCGGCGTAGCGGCCCGATATGATCGACGAGGTAGAGTGATAGCCCGCGCGCGCCATGTACCGGGAAGAAATCCGTGAGCAGGCTTCGGTTCAAGAGATCGACGGCGATGGTGCGGCTGGTCACATCGGCCCGGCGTTGCCTCTCGTAACGCGCGAGCACGTCGGGCCGTCCAACATCGAGCTTGTCACGCCGCGCATCGGCGACGATTTGGGCGATGGTGGCGGCGTCGCGCAGCCCGAGATTGAGGCCTTGCGCGCCGATCGGCGGCACGACATGCGCGGCTTCGCCTACGAGTGCGATGCGCTTGCCGGAAAAGGCACTGGCCGTCTCGACCGCAAGCGGAAAAACGCCGCGCCCCGCTTCAACACACATATGGCCCAGATGCGAGTGGGCCTTGCGTTCGATTTCGGCGGAGAGTGCTCCCTCGTCCATTGCGGACAGCGTGGTCGCGTGCTGCGGATCGAGCACGCAAACCAGACTCGATCGCTGGCCGGGCAGGGGAACCAGCGTGAACGGGCCGCTTTCGGTGTGGAATTCCGTGGACGTATCACCGTGCGCGCGGGTGTGGCCGAGATTGAGCGTCAGCGCCGTCTGCGGATAGATCCGGCGCCGTGTGGCAATGCCGGCCGCGGCGCGGCAGAGCGAACGCGCCCCGTCGGCGCCGATCGCAAGCCGCACCCGCGCCTCGCCGTCGGCATGTTTGAGGGTCACGCCGTCGATGTCGCTTTCGACCGCGAGCGCTGGCGCCGAAATGCGCGCGAGTTCAAGCTCGCGCAGGCGCGCTTCAAGCGCGGCCACCAAGTGCCGGTTCTCGATATTGTAGCCGAAGGCGTCGAGTTCGATTTCGGCTGCGTCAAACAACGTCTCTGGCGCGCGCAACAGGCGCCGCGTGTCGTCGACAATGCGAAGTTTGCGAAGCGGCGCGGCATGAGGACGGCAGGTTGGCCAGACGCCCAGCATCTCCAGCGCCTTAACCGAGCTTGCCAAGAGCGCAGTGGTGCGGTGGTCCGGCTTGGCCTGTGGCGCGATGAGGAGCGTTTCCGCCCCGGCAGCCGCCAGCGCGATGGCGCTGACGAGGCCGGCCGGCCCGCCGCCGACAACTGCGATTTCGGATGTGAAGGTCTTCGCCACTTCAACCGCTCTCTCAACGACGATCGATGATCCGGTCATTTATGTAGCAATGACAGAGAGATTGCGCACGGCCTTCGATTTCAAGTGTAAGCTTAAGCCATGAACTCGACCGAGCCGTCGGTAAAGCCCAATCCGCAACCCGGCCCGCCGGTGATGACGGCCGCCTTTGCGGTTCATGTATTCACGGCCTCCGGCGCGGCTTGCGCGCTTTTGGCCCTGATCGCCGCGGTGCGCAGCGATTGGCCGCAAATGTTCATCTGGCTCGGCATTGCGTTGTTCATCGACGGCATCGACGGAACTTTCGCGCGACGCCTTCATGTCGCCGAGGTGCTGCCGCGCTGGTCCGGCGACGTGCTCGACCTCGTAGTCGACATCCTCAACTATGTTTTCGTGCCGGCCTATGCGGTGGCTGCGAGCGGATTTGTGCCGCCGGTAGTCGCGATCCCGCTCGGCATCCTGATTGTCGTCACCGGCTCGCTCTATTTCGCCGATCGGCTGATGAAGACGTCGGACTATTATTTCCGCGGCTTTCCGGCGATCTGGAACGTTGCGGTGTTCTATCTTTTCGTCCTTAAACCCCAAGCGCTGCCGGCGACCGTATCGATCGTCATGCTGGCCGTCTTCACCTTCGTGCCGTTTCCTGTCGTCCACCCGATGCGGATCATGCATCTGCGCGTGATCACCATGGCCGCGCTCGTCGTTTGGACGCTGCTTGCGGCCTACGCAATTGCGGCAGATCTCAATCCCGGTTTCTGGACCCAAGGGGGCCTGTGCGTTCTGGCGATCTATTTCGTTGCCGTAGGTTTCTTGCGCCGGCATCATCCGTGACGTCGCACACCGCACGCGACTGAAGGAGTTCTTGTCATGCCGCGACCTATTCTGCTCATCGCCGGCGGCAGCCGCGGCATCGGAGGGTCGACGGCAAAGCTTGCGGCCGCGCGCGGCTATGACGTGGCGATCAACTATGTCAGCAACGCCACGGCGGCGGCGGACGTCGCCGACGCTGTAAAAAAAGCCGGCGGCAGAGCGGTCACGCTGCAAGGCGACATGACGAAGGAAGAAGACATTTTGCGCGTCTTCGACCAGACCACACAAGCGCTCGGCCTAATCACGCATTTCGTGCACAGTGCGGGGATCGGCGGCAAGAACTCGCGGCTCGATGCCGCGAGTTCGGCGACCATTCGCGAGGTGATCGACGTCAATCTGTTCGGCGCCATCATCTGCGCACGCGAAGCGGTGCGGCGCATGTCGACGGCGCATGGCGGGAAGGGGGGGTCGATCGTGCTGTTGTCCTCGATTGCTGCGGTGACGGGCGGCGCGACCGAATATGTCTTCTATGCCGCCGCCAAAGGCGGCGTCGACGCGCTCACCAACGGCTTGGCGCGCGAAGTCGCCAAGGAGGGCATCCGCGTCAATGCGCTGCGGCCCGGCCCGACCAAAACTGCAATTCACGAGCCCGGACGGCTGGAGCGGATCACGCCGCTATTGCCGATGGGACGTCCGGGCGAGCCCGACGAAATCGCGGAGGCCGTGCTGTTTCTGCTCTCCGACGCCGCGTCCTATGTCAGCGGCGCCGTGCTCAACGTTTCGGGCGCGCGCTAACCGCCTGGCCGTAGTCTGGCCGCAATAGAACCCCGGCTTGTGTTCGACACCCGGCCGCCTATGATCCGGCCGAGTTTTTCAAAAACAATTCGAACCTGTCGAAGGAGAGGAAAAATGGTTGCGGCTGTACGCGTTCATAAGCCCGGTGGGCCTGAGGTTCTGACTTACGAGGAAGTTGAGATCGGGGCGCCCGGCCAGGGTCAAATCCGGGTCAAGCAGCACGCCAGCGGCGTCAATTTCATCGATACCTATTTCCGCATGGGCATGTATCCCGCTCCGGGTGGCATGCCGTTCATCGCCGGCAACGAAGCGGCCGGCGAAGTCGTCGCCGTCGGGCCGGGCGTCAGCGACATCAAGGTCGGCGACCGCGTTGCCTATGTCGTCGCGCTCGGCGGCTACGCCGCCGAACGGCTGGTGCCGGCCGACCGCGCCGTCAAGCTGCCGGCCAATATCAGCTACGAGCAGGCTGCCGCGATGATGCTCAAGGGCATGACGGCGGAATATCTCCTGCGCCGCACCTTCAAGGTCGAAAAGGGCATGAACGTGCTGATGCATGCCGCGGCCGGCGGCGTCGGCCTCATCCTCTGCCAATGGGCGAATTATCTCGGCGCCAACGTGATCGGCACCGTCGGATCGAAGGACAAGGCCGCGCTCGCCAAGGCCAATGGCTGTCACCACACGATCCTTTATCGCGAGGAGGACTTTGCCGCGCGGGTCAAGGAGATCACCGGCGGCAAGCTGTGCGACGTGGTCTATGACGGCGTCGGCAAGACGACCTTCCCGGCGTCGCTCGACTGCATTCGCCCGCTCGGCCTGTTTGCCAGCTTCGGCAGTTCGTCGGGCCAGATCGACGCCTTCAATATCAATATCCTGCAGCAGAAGGGTTCGCTATTCGCGACGCGACCGACGCTCAACACCTATGCCGCCAGGCGTGAGGATCTGCTCGCAATCGCCAATGATCTGTTCGACGTTGTCGGCAAAGGCGCGGTCAAGATCCCGATCAATCACAAATACGGCCTTCGCGATGCGCAGCAGGCGCACCGCGATCTGGAAGGGCGCGCCACCACCGGCTCCATTATCCTGGTGCCATAGTCCTGGTGCCATAATCTTGGCGCTGTTGCGGATCGTCACACAACGCGATGAAAATTTGGGGTTATTGGGCAACGCTGGGATGGGCGGTTCTCGCCTTCCTGGCAGGGCAGTTCGTTGGCTCCGCTGCGCTGCTATGGCAGAGCGCCGGGGCGTGGAGTTCGTTACTGGCATCGCCGTATGACGGCCTTCTGGTGACGCTCTTCGTCATGATTTCCAATCCAGTCACAGTCGTTGTGATCATGCTCGCCGTCTGGTTCGCGCGCGCCAATCAGTCGGACTATCTGGCATTGTCGTGGCCGCGGACACGTGAAGTGACGATCGGGATCGTCGGTCTTGTCGGGCTGATCGCGATCTGTGACGCGCTCCTCTACTTGAGCGGCCGGGCGCTCGTGACGTCGTTTCAGCTGCAGTCCTACACCACGGCCGCGGCCGAGGGCTGGCTATTACCGATGTCGCTTGGCGCCATTGTCGTGGCGCCGGCCGGCGAAGAGATCATGTTCCGCGGATTTTTGTTCCGCGGCTGGGCGCGCTCGGATCGTTCGGCGTGGCTCGCCATCATCGTCATATCGGTGTTGTGGGCCGCCTTGCATGTCCAGTATGACTGGACTGGCGTCGCGCAGATTTTCGTCATCGGGCTGTTTTTAGGCTGGATGCGCTGGCGCAGCAGCTCGACGCTACTGACTTTCGTCTTGCACGCGATGTTCAATCTCGAAGGCACGATGGAGACGGTGGCGCAAGTGCACTTTTTTGCTAGATAAGTTCACTTCTTAGCCAAATAAGCGCACTTCTTCGTCCGCGAGATAAGAACTAATTCGCGTGCGTTCCACGCAGCTCGGCATAGGCGCGGTTGAGCGCCTTGTCGGCATTCGGGTCGGGCGGGATATAGGACTGCAAGACCGGCTTCTTGCCGCTGACGGTTTTCGCGCTGGGTTTCAGATTGTCCGGCACATCTTGCATCACTTCGATATCGGGAGAGATGCCTTTCGCCGCGATGATGTGGCCCGAGGGCGTGAAATACTGCTCGGTGGCGAGACGGAGCACGCCTTGCCCGCGGCCGAGCGGCATTTCCGTCAGCACCGAACCCGCTCCGAAGCTGCGCGTGCCGATGACGGTGGCGCGGTGATTGTCTTGCAAGGCGCCGGCGACAACTTCGGCGGTCGACGCCGAGCCGGCATTGATCAGGACGACGACCGGTTTGCCGTTGCTGAGATTGCTGGCTTTGACGTGAATATGTTTGGCGCCGGCAGCGCCGCGGCCGCCGATCGAAACCACATCGCCGCCTTCGAGAAAAGCGTCGCTCGCCGCGATCGCGCCGTCCAGCACGCCACCCGGATTGTTGCGCAGATCGACAACATAGCCTTTGAGTTTGCCCGCCGGAATTTCAGCGGCGATGCTGTCCATCGCCCTTTTCATCTCATCGCCGGTATTCTCATTGAACTGCACGACGCGGATATAGCCGACATCGCCGCCTTGGACCTGCACGCGGACCGAGCGCTGCGTGATGCGGTCGCGGACCATCGCGACGTCGATCGGCTTGTCCTGGCCGGGGCGCGCGATCGTCACATGAACGGTCGATCCCTCCTCGCCACTCAACATCTGGCCGACTTGATAGGCTGTGAGGTCATCGAGCGGCTGATCGTTGATGCTGGCGATCACGTCGCCCGTCAGCAGGCCGGCCTTGGCCGCAGGTAAGTCGTCGATCGCCGTCACGACTTTCGGCAGGCCGTCGTCGATCGTCAGCCGAAGTCCGACATCGGCAGCCGGACAGCCGCTAGCCGCGCATGCCGCCAAGCGGCTCGCCGACTTCGCATCGAGATAAAACAAATCGCCGAGAGCCGCCATCATGCCGTTGATGGCATTCTCGATCAGCTTCTTGTCCTCAGGCCGCTCGACGTAGTTCTGCCGCACCTGCTCGAACGCGTCGTCGAACAGCTCCAGCACCCGATATTCTTCGGCGTGAACCGACGATTTCGCGGCGGCGTCGATCGGGATCTGGGTCGCGAGAAACGTCAGCGCGGCTCCGGCCGCGACGCCCAGCACAAGGAATGGAACTTGTTTTGCCATGGTGACAATTCTATCGGGGCGGCGGCCGTTGTCGACTGGGCATCTCGGCTGCCCCAATCGTGCGGTTGAAAAGCCTAAAGCATGATCCCGAAAGTGGAAACCGGTTTCCCGCCTTTGAATTGGATCAGGGTCTAGAGTGGCTCCGGCCCGCCAAAGATACGGTCGAATGCGGCAACGGTACGGCTCGATTTATCCTCCGGCGGTGTACCAACGCCGCCGGCCCGGTATTTTTGCCGCGGCAGGCCGATCACCGGGGCGGCGAAGCGCGATATCGCAGCGACGGTGTCGGCAAGGGGTACCGGAGAATTGGATGTCTCGCTGACGATGACCGCTAAAACCTTCAAATTACGGCGAAACAGTGCGTCGAGCGCGGTTAGCGTATGACTGATGGTGCCGAGATAGGAGCCGGTCACAAGGATCAGCGGCAATTGCAGCGTCATCATCAGGTCGAGCACAGTCCGTTGGTCATCGAGCGGCACCATGATGCCGCCGACGCCTTCGATCAGCAGAATGTCGCGGCGCTGGTCGATGGCAGTCCGGCAAAACGCGATAACCCCATCAACATCAATGGTTTGCCCCTCCTGCTTGGCGGCGATATCGGGCGACATCGCCGCGCGATACCGCCACGGCGCGATTCGATCGATTTCTTGCTCGGTGACGGAAAGACCAAGCGCCTGCAGGAGAAGACCCGGATCGCTTGACTTGGATGTTGCCGGGTCAAAGCCGCTGACGACCGGTTTTAGCGCATCCACGGTGCGGCCCATCTGCCGCAAATGCCGGATGAGGGAGGCGGCGACGAAGGTCTTGCCGACATCCGTTCCGGTCCCGGTGATGAAGATCGCCGTCACGCGCTAGTGCCTTATCACCCGCCGCCGCACGATGTCGGCAAGCCGCTCGATTTCGGCTTCCGGGTGCTGCGCCGTGAAGGCAAAGCGCAGCCGCGCCGTGCCGGCCGGCACTGTCGGCGGTCGGATGGCAACGACCAGGAAGCCTTCCTCGCGCAGCAATTCGGAAGCCTGTAGCGCCGCTTCGGTCTCGCCGACGATCACCGGCACAATGGCGCTCTGGGCTTCAAGCAGGTTGAGGGCGCGCGTAAACAGCCTGGCCTTGCGGAGCGGGCCGGCGACATAGGCCGGTTCGGTTTCGATAATATCGAGGGCAGCAATCGCGGCCGCGACCACGGGCGGCGGCAGCCCGGTCGAGTAGATGAAGGTACGGGCGCGGGTGCGCATGAAATCCACGACCGTGCGCGATGCGCATAAATAACCGCCATAGGTACCGACGGCCTTCGACAGCGTGCCCATCTGCAGCGGCACGTCGAGCGGCACCTGGCGCGGCGCGCCGCCATTGGCGAAGGCCGAACCGCGCCCGCCACCCAACACGCCCAGGCCATGCGCGTCGTCGGACAGGAGCCAGGCGTCGAAGCGTTTGGCAATTTGCGACAGCTCGCCGAGCGGCGCCAGATCGCCGTCCATGGAAAACACGCCGTCGGTCGCCAGCAAAGCGCGCTTCTTCCCGGCGCGGTGCTTTACCAAGACCGCCTCGACGTCGACCACATCAGCATGGCGATAGAGGTGGATTTCCGCGCCGCTTAGCTTGGCGCCGGCATGGATGCAGGCGTGCGATAGCTCATCGAGCACGATCAGGTCGTCAGTTCCGACAAGCGCCGGGATGATGCCGGTATTGGCGAGATAGCCGGAACCAAAAACGCAAGCCGCTTCGGTGCCCTTGAGCCGCGCCAAGCGATCTTCGAGCTCGGCATAGAGCGGATGATTGCCGGTGACGAGCCGCGACGCGCCGGCGCCGACGCCATAAAGCTGGGTCGCCGCGATCGCGGCGGCGATGATTTTCGGATGCTGGCTGAGATTGAGATAGTCGTTGCAGGAGAACGACAGCAGCCGGCAGCCGTCGCGTTCGGCCCAAATCCCGGCGCGCGCCGTGACCGCGGGCGAGCGACGCAGATTGGCCCGCTCCAAGGATACGAGCTTTTCGTCGGCGAATTCATCGAGCGAGCGCATCGCTCTCCTTACCCTGGCAATCACTTCGAACCTGCGTGACCTCCGCCTGGCGCGGAGGCACAATATGGATTCTTAGTTCCATGAAAGCGCCGAATGTCGGGCAAAGCCAGCGAAAACAAGGGGGTAGGGATCGCGCCCGGCTGGTATGCGGCGGGCCTTGACCACATCTGGCTGCCTTATACGTCGATGAAGACCGCGCCGCCGCCGCTTGCGGTGACGGGCACGCTTGGTAGCCGCATCAGGCTCGCCGACGGGCGCGAACTGATCGACGGCATCGCCTCATGGTGGACCGCCTGCCACGGCTATAACCACCCGCATATCCGCGCCGCGGTCGAGCGCCAATTGGCGCAAATGCCTCACGTCATGTTCGGCGGCTTGGTACACGAACAGGCGCTGACACTGGCGCGGCGGCTCACGGCGATGCTCGCGCAAGGTAACCGCGACATCGATCTCGGCCGGGTCTTTTTCAGCGATTCCGGTTCGGTCGCCGTCGAAGTGGCGCTGAAAATGGCCGTGCAATATTGGCGCAATCGCGGGATTCGCGGGCGCACCAAGATTATCGCCTTCAACGGCGGCTATCACGGCGACACCACCGGCGCCATGGCCGTGTCAGACCCGCAGGGGAGCTTTCACGCCGCGTTTCGCGGCTTATTGCCGGAGCAGATTGTGTTCGACCTGCCGGGCGGTGAGGCGAATGCAGCCGCGTTCGAGGCGATGCTGGCCCGCCGTGGCGATGAGGTGGCGGCGATCATTGTCGAGCCTTTGGTCCAAGGCGCCGGCGGCATGCGCTTCCACGACGCTCGCGTGCTTAAGAATTTACGCGCTTTTGCAGACCGTTACGAGATTTTGTTGATCTTCGATGAAATCTTCACCGGCTTCGGCCGGACCGGTGGGATGTTCGCGTTCCAGGAAGCGGGCATCGTCCCCGACATCCTGACGCTGTCGAAGGCGCTGGCCGGCGGCACGCTGCCGCTCGCCGCCACCATTGCCCGCCGCAAGGTCTTTGACGCGTTCTGGTCGGACGATCCGGCGGAGGCGCTGATGCACGGGCCGACTTTCACGGCGAACCCGCTCGCCTGCGCGGCCGCCAATGCTTCGCTCGATCTGTTCGAAGGCGAGCCCCGTCTCGATCAGGTCGCCAAAATCTCTGCCGCTTTGCGCCAAGGTCTTGAACCTTGCCGTAAACTTCCCGGCGTCAAGGACGTGAGGGTGAAGGGCGCCATCGGCGTGGTCGAACTCGAGCGCATCGACGATCTCAATGCGTTGCGGCAGCGCTTTATCGCCGAAGGCGTTTTTGTCCGGCCGTTCGGCAATATCGCCTATCTCACGCCGGCTTTTACGATCGGCGAGGACGATCTTGATTGCTTGATGCGTGCAATTCGTCGCGTGGTCGCGGATCGATACTGATCACAGTAGCAAGCGATCGCTCACATGATCGGCTTGCCGCGGACGTCGAATGCCCTGTCGATCTTGACCAGCACGCCGATGCCGGTGTCAGCGCCGACATGGGTCTGTTCGCGCGGCAGTAATTTGGCAAAGATCGCGTCATGGATGGGCCCGCTCTCATGCAGGGCGGCGCTGCCGAAGAAGCGCAAAAAGCCACTCTCTAGTACGCCGTCGCGCTGGGCTTTGAAATTGGCGTACATCACGCAGATGCGCTTGTCGTGCGACAGGTTTTCCAGCGCCGTGCGCTTGGAGCGCTCCCAATAGGCCAGATGATCGTCGTCGAACACGATCACGCTGCCCTTCGGGCTGATATTGGGGCCTTGCGGTCCGGAAGTTGCGACCAGGCAAGGGTACCCGTCGTCCCAAGCACTGCGGATCAGGGTCTTGATGGTGTCGGAGAGCGGCATGAGGGATGGCCTGTGATGTTGGAGAGCGGATAATTCGGTTGATTGAGATGCAATGCGCGTTCGTATCCTAGTAGCCGACGACCGTACCGTGCAGATCATAGGCGTCAGCCCGTTCGATCTTCACGGTCGCGATTTCGCCGACCCGTAACGGCCGCCGGCTCGCGATATAAACGGCGCCGTCGATCTGCGGCGCGTCGCCCTTGCTGCGGCCTTTCGCGACCGTCGGCCCGACCTCGTCAATGATGACGCGCTCGCGGTTGCCGACTTTGCGCTTGAGGCGTTTTTGCGAAATCGCCTGCTGGTGCGCCATCAGGCGGTGCCAACGCTCCTCCTTGATCTCGTTCGGCACCGCTGCCGCGAGATCGTTCGATACTGCGCCGGCGACCGGTTCGTAGCGAAAGCAGCCGACGCGATCGAGCTGCGCCGCGCTAAGCCAGTCGAGGAGTTGCGAAAAGTCCTCATCCGTCTCGCCGGGAAAGCCGACGATGAATGTCGAACGGATGGTCAGGCTCGGGCAGATGTCCCGCCACCGCGCAATGCGCTCGAGCGTCTCTTCCTGGGCCGCCGGACGGCGCATGCGTTTCAGCACCGCCGGGCTCGCATGCTGAAACGGCACGTCGAGATAGGGCAGCACCTTGCCGTCGGCCATCAAGGCAACGACCTCGTCGACATGCGGGTAGGGATAGACATAGTGCAGCCGCACCCAAACGCCGAGTTCGCCAAGTTCTCGCGCCAGATCGAGAAATTTCGCCCGGACCTCGCGGTCCTTCCAGGCGCTTGCCGCATATTTGAGGTCGGCGCCGTAGGCCGAGGTATCCTGCGAAATGACGAGGAGCTCCTTGACGCCGGCGGCAACCAGCTTTTCGGCCTCACGCAGCACGTCGGCGGCGGGGCGCGACACCAGATCGCCGCGCAGTTTTGGGATGATGCAGAAGGTGCAGCGATTATTACAACCTTCTGAAATCTTTAGATAAGCATAATGCCGCGGCGTCAGCTTGATGCCTTCCGGCGGGATCAGATCGGCATGGGGATCGTGTTGTGGCGGGGCGGCGCGATGCACCGCGTCGAGTACGCTTTCGTATTGTTGCGGCCCCGAAACCGCGAGCACGCCCGGATGCACGGCGGTGATCTTTTCCGACTCGGCGCCCATGCACCCGGTGACGATCACCTTGCCGTTTTCCGCCATGGCGGTGCCGATCGCGGACAGCAATTCCGCCTGGGCGCTATCGAGAAACCCGCATGTATTCACGATCGCGAGGTCGGCGCCCTTATGCTCGCGGGCGAGCTCATATCCCTCAGCACGCAGCCGAGTGATAATGCGCTCGGAATCGACCAGCGCTTTGGGGCAGCCGAGCGAAACAAAGGAAATGCGGGCGGGCCGGTTCACTGACTCGCCAGCGGCTGACTGTGGCGTCGGTTCATGGCTCGGTTCTTAGCTCGGTTCATTGGCGCGTGCTCATAGCACGGTACCTGGCTCCCGGCTCAATACCCCCGGGATCGATAGGAAAGCCGTCCTTCGCCATAAAAAAGCCGGACGAAATCCCTGATTTCACCTCGACGTGGATCGATCCTTAACGTCCGTTCGGGGGAAATTAAGGATTTCGCGGTCTGCTCGGACACGGGGCGAGTGGCGGGTGACAATTCTCAGCGTGCCGCATCTTCGAACGCGTCGTCGGAACGCCGCCGCGCGGCGGTCGCTGCTCGGCGGGAATTGTGTCGTGTGAGAGCTGAATACGAACGACGGGACCGCATGGTGCGAACGAAACAAATCGGCATTTTGTTAGTGGCGGCAAGCCTCGCCGGCTGCAGCGGCTACACGATGTCCGATCCGTCGTCGTCGTTCACCTCGTCGGGTTACGCATCAGGCAAGTCGCCGGAGTGGAAAAGCGCTAACTCATCTGCCGGTACCAATTCCGAGAGCACTGGTTCGACGCCGACGTCGTCGACTGCAGCGTCGGACAAGAACGAAACCGAAGCGATCAATTCTCTGTTTGCGCGTGCCGCGCAGGGCAAACTCAACGCGCCGCAGCCGGCGCCTCCGCTTGCCACCGCTGCGAGCCCCGTCGTCAAACCCGTGGTGATTGCCGATGCCCGCGACACCGCGGTCCCGCCACCTGCCGCCGAGAAAGTCAACGCTGTGCCGCGCGGCCGCGCCTATCTGTTTCGCGGCATCGCCGGCCTCATCTATTCGCGCGGCATGGATAAGCTCGCGGAACGGATCCAGCGCATCGGCGTCCCGGCGAGCGTCGACACCTATCTGATGTGGCGCCCGGTTGTCGACCAGGCGATCCGCGACTATCACCGCGACCCGCAGCCCATCATCCTGATCGGCCATTCGATGGGTGGCGATTCCGCCCTGGCCTTCGCCGAAACGCTCAACGCCGCAAATATTCCGGTGAATCTGCTCGTCACCTACGACCCGAGTCGCATCGCCGACGACGTGCCGCCGAATGTCGAGCGCTACATCAACATCTTCCAATCCTCGAACATGTTGGGCGGCGGCAATGTCGTGCAGGGCTTGCGCTTCCACGGCCATTACGCGAGCTACAATCTCAAGGATCACAGCGAAATCATTCACATCAATATCGAGAAGACCGACCGCATCCAGGAACAGCTGGTCGCCAAAGTGGCCGAGCTTGCGGCGACGCCGGCCACGGCCGAAGGCGAAGCGGTTCCGATTCACATCCAAGTTCCGGCCGACACCGCGATCGAATTGTGGGATTCCGGCCAGCCTGTGACGGCGCATGCCGGCGATACCTTAAAGACCTTCGCCGACACGTATCACGTGCCGCTGTGGTCGCTTGCGGAGATCAATTCTGTATCGACCCGGGCGACCCTCGACGAGGGCCAGCGCATCGTCGTGCCGCGTCACCTCGTTCCCATGGCGGCGCCGAACGTGGCGACGAACGCGGTCTCGAGCTACGCGCCGGTCGGCCGTTAAAGAACAGACGTAATATTCAGCAGCGCGGCGCCAGGCAGAGGCCGCTGGGCTCATAGCATTGCCAAAACGGCACCGGCGTCGATTGACCGTTGGTGCAGGTGTAAACGGTGCACCAATTCAGTTGATTACAGTCGGACACGCAGCGCCCGTTCGGCTGCGCGCAGGCCCCGGTCATCTTTTTCCCTTTCGCCGCCAGCGCTGGAGACATCGCGGCCACGGCGAATGCGCCAATTAGCGCGATTTTCAGGACTAAATTGCTACGCATGGAACAGCTTCGGAACACACCATCGCATAAAATTCCCACAATCCCGGAATGTGGACAAGGCGCCGCGTTTCGCAAAGACTGCCGGCAAAACCATGAACCGCGCGGCCGCAATGAAGCTTCCCGTTCCGATGTTGCTTCTGGTCACCGATCGCCATCAGGCGCGGCGTCCGCTCGCTGAGATCGTCGGCGCGGCGCTGACGGCGGGCTGCCGCTGGGTCAGCCTGCGCGAAAAAGATTTGCCGCAGGACGAGCAAATTCCGCTGGCGCGCACGCTGTTGACAATGACGCGGTGGCACGGCGCACGCCTGGTGCTGAATGGCGACGCCGCGCTCGCCAAACTCGCCGGCGTTGACGGCGTGCATTTACCGTCCGGCAGCGACGCCGCCGCGGCGCGCAAGCTTTTGGGCCCGGAAAAACTTGTAGGGCTGTCGATCCACACGGTGCCGGAGGCCGTGTCGATCGATCCCGAGGCGGCGGACTACATTATTGCCGGTCCCGCTTTCGAGACGCCGAGCAAACCCGGCTACGGCCCTGAAATCGGCCGCAAGGGTCTGCGCGAGATGGCGTATGCCGCGCGCGTGCCGGTGCTCGCCATCGGCGGCATCAATTCCGCGCGCGTCGGCGACGTGATCGCAACCGGCTGTGCCGGCATTGCCGTGATGGGCGGTGTCATGCGCGCCGCCGATCCGGCATCGGAGGTCAAGGCGCTGGTCGCGACGCTCAACGGCGCGCTCGCGACCAAAGCGTAATCCGAAGATGATAGGGGGCCTTAGCGGCCGCGATAGCTGGCGATGCCCTGATCGGGCACCCAGACGCCGGACGGAAGCTTTCCGGCCTGCCAGAACACGTCGATCGGCATGCCGCCGCGCGGATGGAAATAGCCGCCGATGCGCAACCATTTCGGCCGCAACAGCGCGACGAGTTTTTTGCCGATGTCGACCGTGCTGGCTTCGTGGAACGCGCCGTGACTTCGGAAGCTGTTCAGATAAAGCTTCAGCGACTTGGATTCGACGAGGTGGCTCTTTGGCACGTAGTCGATCACGAGCGTGGCGAAATCCGGCTGGCCGGTGACCGGGCACAACACGGTGAACTCGGGAAAGGTGAAGCGTGCCACATAGTCGGCGTCGGGATGCGGGTTGGGCACGCGGTCGAGGACCGCCTGATCGGGCGAAGCGGGGATCGGTGAGGCCCGGCCAAGCTGGAGCGGCCTCTGCGGCGGTTTCTTTGCCATAATGGCACTGCATGCCTTGCTTTGGCGGGGCATGACAAGGGGCTCCCCGATCCTGTAGAAGCGCGCCACTACGTCTAGCCGGGGAACCCGCATGACTGCGATCGTCGACATTATCGGCCGGGAGATTTTGGACAGCCGCGGCAACCCGACCGTCGAGGTCGACGTCGTGCTCGCCGACGGCTCGCTTGGCCGCGCCGGCGTGCCGTCGGGCGCCTCGACCGGCGCGCATGAGGCGGCCGAACTGCGCGACGGCGATAAGAAACGCTATCTCGGCAAAGGCGTGCGCAACGCGGTCGAGGCCGTCAACGGCGAGATTTTCGATGCCCTGAGCGGCATGGATGCCGAGGCGCAGGTCAAACTCGACGAAACCATGATCGCGCTCGACGGCACGCCGAACAAAGGTCGGCTTGGCGCTAATGCCATCCTCGGCGTCTCGCTTGCCGCCGCCAAAGCGGCTGCCGCCGCGAACAACCTGCCGCTCTTCCGCTATGTCGGCGGCACGTCCGCACGCCTTCTGCCGGTGCCGATGATGAACATCATCAACGGCGGCATGCATGCCGACAACCCGATCGATTTTCAGGAATTCATGATCGTGCCGCTCGGCATGACCTCCTTTGCCGATGCGTTACGGGCCGGTTCGGAAATTTTCCACACGCTGCGCGGCGCGCTCAAGGAGGCCGGGCACAACACCAATGTCGGTGACGAGGGCGGCTTCGCGCCGAACGTCGCCTCCGCCGACGCGGCACTGGATTTCGTCATGAAGGCCATCGAGAAGGCCGGCTACAAGCCGGGCGCCAATGTGTGCCTGGCGCTCGATTGCGCCTCGACCGAATTCTTCAAGGACGGCACTTATATCTATGAAGGTGAAGGCAAAAAGCGCACGCGCGAGCAGCAGACGAAATACCTTGCCGATCTCGTCGGCCGCTATCCGATCGTGTCGATCGAGGACGGCATGTCGGAAGACGATATCGACGGCTGGATCACGCTGACTGAGGCGATCGGCGGCAAATGCCAGCTGGTCGGCGACGATCTCTTCGTCACCAACGTCAACCGGCTCAGCGACGGCATCGCCAAGCACTACGGCAATTCAATTCTGGTCAAAGTGAACCAGATCGGCACGCTCACGGAAACGCTCGCCGCGGTCGAAATGGCGCATAAGGCCGGCTATACGGCGGTGATGTCGCATCGCTCCGGCGAGACGGAGGACTCCACCATCGCCGATCTCGCCGTCGCCACCAATTGCGGTCAGATCAAAACCGGTTCGCTGGCGCGTTCGGACCGCACGGCGAAATACAACCAATTGCTGCGCATCGAGGAGAATCTCGGTACGCAGGCGGCCTATGCCGGCCGCGCGGCGTTCCGGGCGCTGCGATAATTCTGCCGCCGTGGCGCCTGTTGAGCCGCGCCCACAACAGCGATACCTTTACGCCTCTCCTTGGGACGGGCGTGACTTTGGGACGGATGTGACATGGACCAGACGCTGGCATTGAAGCCGGGAAATCGCCGGCTCGCGGTCGAGAACCTGGGCAGCTCCGTGGCCGCGTCGGTCGACGCCGCAAGCTCATTCGACGCGCCGTTCACGCATCTGGTGCTCGATCGCGTGTTTCCCGAAGAAGTCTATGCGCAGATGCTGGCCAATATGCCGGAGGCCAACGACTACCGGCCGATGCACGGGCGCAGCAAAGGTCACGATCTTGCCGACGGCACGCATACCCGGGTGAAGATCGACCTGTTTCCGGAATATATCCGCCACCTGCCGCCGCAGAAGCGCGCGGTATGGGACATCGTCGGCCGCGCTTTGTGCTCGCGTCCAGTGAAAGAAGCGTTCGTGCGGCGTCTTGCGCCCGCGCTCGAGCGCCGTTTCGGCGCCGGCTACGCCAAGACCGGCATGTATCCGATTCCGATCCTGACCCGCGACATTCCGGGCTATCTCATCACACCGCACACCGACACGCGCTGGAAGGGCATCACGGTGCAGCTCTATCTGCCGGCTGACGCGTCAAACACGCATATCGGCACGATCTTCCACGACAAGCTGCCCGATGGCTCGCTGCCGAAGACCAAGCAGATGAAGTTTGCGCCCAATACCGGCTACGCTTTCGCCGTCGGCACCGATACGTGGCATTCGGCCGATGCTGTCGGTTCCGAAGTGCGCAGCCGCGACAGCATCCTTCTGACCTATTTCGTCGATACCGGCATGCTCCGCTTCCTGCGCAATCGCGGCAAGCGGTTCGGCAATTTCGTGGGAAGCGAAGTGCGCAACCGGCTGCAGTGACCGCCTCCTTCCCCCATTAAGCCCGCTTTAAGCGACAGTCTCGCATGTTGGCGGCATGGTCACCCGCAAACGGCTCCGCACGATTCTCAATGCGCTGGCGCTCTACGTACTGGCCGCGCTGCTGATCGGTTATTTCGGGGTCAACGCCTATAGCGGCAATCGCGGGCTCAAGGCCAAGGAAGACATCGACCGGCAAATGGCGTCGCTCAACGCCGATTTGACGCGGCTCAAGCTCGAACATGCGCAATGGTCGCGCCGCGTCGCCTTGCTCAAGTCCGATGCCATCGACCCCGACATGCTCGACGAACGGGCGCGCTCGCTCCTCGACTACGCCGACCCCAACGACATGACGATGATGTTCCAGCCGGTGCCGAGCCCGGCTGCCGCACCGCACCCTTGACCCCGGCGGTCGCGATCACGAAATTAGGTTTTCCGCCAAGCATTTGGCCGCAGGAAGCTATCCCCCGGCCGGCAACGCTCCGACTTCCGCAATAGAGCGAATTCCGCTAAGGGAGGAAGCCCGCCTCCGCAATTGCTTCGTCATCTTTCGAGGACACTGATGGCCGTCGCCCAAACCACGCAAAGTGCTGAAAAAATCAGTCCTGCCGCCGGCAATGGCGCGAGCGACAGCGCGGGTTCTACGGCGCCGCCGCGAAGATCGCCGAATTCACCAAGGAGCAGGAGCTCGACGCGCTCCGCCACATGCTCTTGATCCGCCGTTTCGAGGAGAAGGCCGGCCAGATGTACGGCATGGGCCTGATCGGGGGGTTCTGCCACCTTTATATCGGCCAGGAAGCGGTCGTGGTCGGCATGAAGCTCGCCACCAAAGAAGGTGATCAGATGATCACCGGCTATCGCGATCACGGCCACATGCTGGCCTGCGACATGGATCCGAAAGGCGTGATGGCGGAGCTGACCGGCCGGCATGGCGGCTATTCCAAAGGCAAGGGCGGCTCCATGCACATGTTCTCGCTGGAGAAGAAGTTCTACGGCGGACACGGCATCGTCGGCGCCCAGGTTCCGCTCGGGACCGGATTGGCCTTCGCTAACAAATATCGCGGCAATGACGCCGTCTGCCTGACCTATTTCGGCGATGGCGCGGCGAACCAGGGCCAGGTCTACGAAAGCTTCAACATGGCCGAGTTGTGGAAACTGCCGGTCATCTATGTCATCGAGAACAATCGCTACGCGATGGGAACGTCGGTGTTGCGCTCCTCGGCACAGACCGATTTCTCCAGGCGCGGCGTGTCGTTCAACATTCCAGGGTCACAGGTCGATGGCATGGATGTGCGCGCGGTGAAGGCGGCCTCCGAAGATGCGCTCGCATGGTGCCGCGCCGGCAAAGGCCCGGTCATTCTGGAAATGATGACCTACCGCTATCGCGGCCACTCGATGTCCGATCCGGCGAAATACCGGACCAAGGAGGAAGTCGACAAAATGCGCACCGAGCACGATCCGATCGAGCAGGTGCGCAAGCGGCTTCTCGACAAGAAGTGGGCCAGCGAAGACGATCTGAAGAAGATTGACGCGTCGGTCCGCGCCATCATCAATGAAGCATCTGAGTTCGCCACCCACGATCCCGAACCCGATGCCTCCGAGCTTTACACCGACGTCTATCGTTAAGTCGCGGCCGCCGCGACGCCAGCCGCCCTGAAAATGCCGTGCCAAGAGTGAGCCGCCTCAAGTGAATTATCGTGTGAGCTACGTTGTGAGCTATCATGCCGACTGAGATTTTGATGCCCGCCCTGTCGCCCACGATGGAAAAGGGCAATCTCGCCAAGTGGCTCAAGAAAGAGGGCGACACCGTCAAATCCGGCGACGTGATCGCCGAGATCGAGACCGACAAAGCCACCATGGAAGTGGAAGCGGTCGAGGAGGGCACGCTCGGAAAAATCCTGGTGCCGGAAGGCACCAACGACGTCGCGGTCAATACGCCGATCGCCATGATCCTCGCCGACGGCGAGGATGCCGCCGCGCTCAAAGGCAGCAAGCCCGCGCCGGCCAAGCTGCCGATAGCCGAATTCGCACCCGCCGTTGCAAAAACCGAACCGGTTGAGAAACCGCGGGCGCCGGCCGCAGCTGCAGCCAAACCGCCAGCAGCCGCGGCGACGCCCGAACCCGAAGTGCCGGCAGGCACCGAGCTTGTCACCATGACCATGCGCGAGGCTTTGCGCGACGCCATGGCCGAGGAAATGCGCCGCGATCCCGATGTGTTCGTGATGGGTGAGGAGGTCGCCGAATATCAGGGCGCCTACAAAGTCACGCAGGGCCTTCTCGAAGAATTCGGTGCTCGCCGCGTCATCGACACGCCGATCACCGAGCACGGCTTCGCCGGCGTCGGCATCGGTGCGGCATTCGACGGATTGAAACCCGTCGTCGAATTCATGACGTTCAACTTCGCCATGCAGGCGATAGATCAGCTAATCAATTCGGCGGCGAAGACGCAATATATGTCGGGCGGACAGGTCAAGGTTTCTATCGTGTTCCGCGGCCCGAACGGCCCGGCCTCGCGCGTCGCCGCGCAGCACAGCCAGGATTATTCGTCTTGGTACTCGCACATCCCGGGCCTCAAGGTGATCGCGCCGTCGACCGCGGCCGATGCCAAGGGGCTACTTAAAGCTGCGATCCGTGATCCCAATCCGGTGATCTTTCTCGAGAACGAAATTCTCTATGGCCATTCGTCGCCGGTGCCGAAGCTTGACGACTATGTGCTGCCGATCGGCCGCGCCCGGGTCGTGCGCCCGGGCAATGATGTGACCATCGTCGCGTGGTCCATGGGCATGACCTACGCGCTCAAAGCGGCGGAAGAATTGGCAAAGGACAATATCGACGCCGAGGTGATCGATCTGCGCACGCTCAAGCCGATGGACACCGCGACCATTATCGAGTCGGTGAAGAAGACCGGCCGCGTAGTGACGATCGAAGAAGGCTGGAAACAATCCGGCGTCGGGGCGGAGATCGCCGCCTGTCTGATGGAAGAAGCTTTCGACTATCTCGATGCGCCGGTGCTGCGGGTCTGCGGCAAGGATGTACCGATGCCGTATGCGGCAAATCTGGAAAAGCTCGCACTGCCGTCCGTCGCCGAAGTCGTCGAGGCGGTGAAAGCCGTCACTTACCGCTGATCCTGTCTTGGTGAGATTGCCGCCCCATGCCCATTAATATTTTCATGCCGGCACTGTCGCCCACGATGGAGAAGGGCAACCTTGCCAAGTGGCTCAAGAAAGAGGGCGATCCCGTCAAGACCGGTGATGTGATCGCCGAGATCGAGACCGACAAAGCGACGATGGAATACGAAGCCGTCGATGACGGCACGCTCGCCAAGATCGTCGTGCCGGAAGGCACCCAGGACGTCGCGGTCAATCAGCTCATCGCGGTCATGGCGCAGGAAGGCGAGGATGTGAAAGCGGCGGCGTCGGCGGCCGGGAAGGGCACCCCACCACCCGCCGCGCCGGCACAACAGGCCGCCGCACCCGCGCCGCAAGCAAAGACGCCGACGCCGCCGCCTCCGGCTCTCGCAGCCGCAGCAGCGCCGAAAGCGGCGTCCGCGCCGGCAGCGCCCGCCACCAACGGCCATGCCGGTGGCCGCGTATTCTCTTCCCCGCTGGCGCGGCGCTTGGCGAAAGAAGCCGGCATCGATCTCGGCCGCATCCAGGGCAGCGGTCCGCATGGCCGCGTGATCGCCCGCGACGTCGCCTCGGCGAAAGCGGGTGGCGGCCTGAAGGCGCCTGCCGCTACGCCGGCCGTAGGCACCGCGCCGATGATCGCGCCGTCGATGTCAGACCAGCAGATCCGCGCGCTTTACGAAGACGGCAGCTACGAGATCGTGCCGCATGACGGCATGCGCCGCACTATCGCGCAGCGGCTCACCGCCTCGGTGCAGACCATTCCGCATTTCTATCTGACCGTCGATTGCGATATCGGCAAGCTCCTCAATGCGCGCGAAGAGATCAATGCGCTGGCGCCGAAAGGCAAGGACGGCAAGCCGGTCTACAAGCTCTCGGTCAACGACTTCGTCATCAAGGCGCTGGCGCTCGCCTTGCAGCGCGTGCCGGACGCCAATGTGAGCTGGACCGAAGGCGGCATGCTCAAGCACAAGCATTCCGACATCGGGGTCGCCGTGGCGATGCCGAACGGATTGATCACCCCGATCATCCGCACCGCCGAGACCAAGTCGCTCGCCACCATATCGAATGAGATGCGCGACTTTGCCGTGCGTGCGCGCGAGCGGAAACTCAAGCCGCACGAATATCAGGGCGGCACATCGGCGGTGTCCAATCTCGGCATGTACGGGATCAAGGATTTCACCGCCGTGATCAATCCGCCGCATGCAACTATTCTCGCCGTCGGCGCCGGCGAGGAGCGTGCGGTGGTGCGCAACGGCAAGATTGAAGCCGCGCATATCATGAGCGTGACCATGTCGTGCGATCACCGCGCCGTCGACGGCGCGCTCGGCGCGGTACTGATCAGCACATTCAAGGCGCTGATTGAAAACCCGGTGATGATGCTGGTGTAGAAATGCCCCTCGTTCGCATCGATCTGCGGCGCGGCAAATCGGCGGCTTACCGCAAGGCAATCTGCGACGGCATTTACCGCGCTATGATCGAGACGTTCGACGTGCCGAAGGACGATCGCTTCATGGTCGTCAACGAGCACGAGGTCGATAATTTCGTTTTCGCGGAAAGCTATCTCGGCATCGCACACACCGACGATCTCGTCATGATCCAAATTACCGCAAACGACACGCGCACTACCGTGCAGAAGCAGGCGGTTTTCGCCCGCGTCGCCGATTTGCTCGCCGCAAGCCCCGGGCTGCGCAAGGAAGACGTTTGGATCAATCTCGTCGAAGTGAAAAAGGAAAATTGGTCGTTCGGCAACGGCATCGCGCAATACCTTTGACGGCTGCGCTCAACTTGGATCGAGGCCTTTGGCGCGGAACGCCGCAGCGGCCGGCGGCGAGCGCAGGAATGTAATCAAAGCTGTTGCGGCTTCGGCACTCTGACTGCTGGGCATCAGGGCCGCCGCAAATGCAGTGATGAGGTTGAGATCGCCCGGCAGGAGGCCGACCACTTCGCAACCCGCGACATGAAGAAGCTCCGGCTTTTGCTGAACGGCGAGCTCTGCTTCCCCGGACAGTAAGAGCGTGGCGGAAAAGCCGCCGGCCGGTGGATATTTCGTCTTCGGCCGCATTTCCGCGGCAATGCCCATACGTTCGAGCAGCTTTTCGAAATAGACGCCGCTCGCGCCGCCAGCAGACGGTTCGCTATAGGCGATCGACTTCGCGCTCAGCAATGTTTGCTTGAGCGCCTCGGGCGTCGAAATGTCGGGCTTCGGCGCGCCGGCTTTCACCGCGATGCCGACGCCGGAACTGGCGAGCGGCGCCTCGGAGCCCGTCACCACCTTGCCCTGCTTGCCCAGCGCGTCGAGGCCTGCGCGGCTCAGGATGAGCACGTCGGCGGTTTCCCCACTTTCGATGCGCTTCACCAGCATCGGCGCGGTGCCCCAGGTGACGTTCAGTTTGTGTCCGCTTGTCGTCTCGAATTGAGAAAACAACCCCTCGGCCACGCTGCGCACGCCGATCGTGCTGTAGACCTTGAGCTCAGCCATGAGGAACTAGCCTGTGCGTGTTGCCGATACGGCCCGTTGAGCTGCCGGACAGTACACACCTGCAGCGGCCCAATTCAACAGTCGCCGTCGAACACAACCGGCGGGCATTTTTCTTGCTTCGCTCGACGTTCGAAGGCAGGAAAAGCGCTCGCGACATATGGCAGTGCAAGGGCCATATGGCAGTGCAAGGGCCGCACGATGGACGATTTGATCGCAGGCTATCGCCGATTCCGCGCCGGCACCTGGCAGGCCGAGCGCAGCCGTTTCGAGGCGCTGAGCCGGCTCGGGCAGCGGCCGCGCGCGCTTATCATCGCCTGTTCGGATAGCCGCACCGATCCGCAGATGGTTTTCAACGCCCGGCCGGGCGAACTGTTCGTCGTCCGCAATGTCGCGAATATCGCGCCGCCTTACGGGCCCGACGACAAGCCGCACGGGGTCAGTTCGGCGATCGAATTCGCGGTGCGCTCGCTGCAAGTGCGCGAAATCGTCGTGCTCGGTCACGCCATGTGCGGCGGTATCCGGGCCTTGCTCGACGGTGTGCCCTCCGAAGCTTCGGACTTTGTCGGCCAATGGGTCCGCATCGCCGAGCCGGCGCGACAACGCGCCCTGCAGGCGCCGCCCGAGGAGCAGCAGCATGTCTGCGAGCATGAAGCGGTTCGGTTCTCGCTCGGCAACCTCATGACCTTTCCCTGGATCAAGGATGCGGTCGACGCCGGCCACCTGACGCTTCATGGCTGCTTTTTCGATATCCGCTCAGGCCTCCTCGAGCGGCTCGACGAGGACGGAATTTTTCGGCCGATCTCGGATTAAGAAGCCTGCTATAAGAGCGCCCGCAGCGTTCCCATATAAGGGAAAACGCCAGAACGCGCGGCATAACGAGGATTGAATGGCTGAGACGAATTTCGACATCATCATTATCGGTTCGGGCCCCGGCGGTTACGTCACCGCGATCCGCGCGGCGCAACTCGGATTTAAGACCGCGATTGTCGAGCGCGAGTTTCTCGGCGGCATCTGCCTGAACTGGGGCTGCATTCCGACCAAGGCGCTGCTGCGCTCCGCGGAGATTTATCACTACATGCAGCACGCCAAGGATTATGGGCTTTCGGCAGGCGAGGTGACCTACGATCCGGCCGCGGTCGTGAAGCGCTCGCGCGGCGTGTCGAAACGCCTCAATGATGGCGTCGGCTTCCTCATGAAAAAGAACAAGGTCACGGTGATCTGGGGCGAAGCGATGATCGACGCGCCCGGCAAGATCACAGTGAAAGCCGGCCGCAACGAGGGGCCGAAAGGCGCGCTCGGCGCCGGCTCCTACCAGGCCAAGCACATCATCATCGCGACCGGCGCGCGGCCACGCGTGCTGCCGGGACTTGAGCCCGACAAGAAACTGGTGTGGACCTATTTCGAGGCGATGGTGCCGGAGAAAATGCCGAAGTCGCTCCTCGTCGTCGGCTCGGGCGCCATCGGCATCGAATTCGCCTCGTTTTATCGCACGCTCGGCTCCGAGGTGACCGTTGTCGAAGTGCTGCCGCAAATCCTGCCCGTCGAGGATGCGGAGATCGCGGCCTTCGCGCGCAAAAGTTTTGAGAAGCAAGGCATCAAGATCTTCACCGGCGCCAAGGTGACCAAGCTCGACAAGAAAGCCGACAGCGTCACTGCGACCATCGACGACGGCAAAGGCGGCACGCAGACGTTGACCGTCGATCGCGTCATCGCCGCGGTCGGGGTCGTCGGCAATATCGAAAATCTCGGTTTCGAAAAACTCGGCGTGAAAACCGAGCGCGGCGCGATCGTGATCGACGGCCTGTGCAAGACCAACGTGCCGGGCATCTATGCCATCGGCGACGTTGCCGGCCCGCCGCTGCTCGCCCACAAGGCCGAGCACGAAGGCGTCATCTGCGTCGAGGCGATCAAGGGCCTGCATCCGCACCCGATGGACAAGCTGCTGATCCCGGGCTGCACCTATTGCACGCCGCAGATCGCCTCGGTCGGCCTTACCGAACAGGCTGCCAAAGACAAGAAGCTGGACATCCGCGTCGGCCGCTTTCCTTTTGTCGGCAACGGCAAAGCCATTGCGCTCGGCGAAGACCAGGGTCTCGTCAAAGTGATCTTCGACAAGAAGACCGGCCAGCTTCTCGGCGCGCATATGGTCGGGGCGGAAGTGACCGAGCTCATTCAGGGCTATGTGGTGGCGATGAATTTCGAGACCACGGAAGAAGAGCTGATGCACACCGTATTCCCGCATCCGACATTGTCGGAAATGATGAAGGAAGCGGTGCTCGATGCCTACGGCCGGGTGTTGAATATCTGATAAGGTAGAGAGTTCGGCATCATGAAGCATTTTCTCTTGGAGGGCGAATATCTCGTCCCGTTTGAGGAGTTCTCCGAACTCGTCCCCAAGCATCGGGAGTTCTTGCAGAAAGGCTATGACGCCGGGCATTTTCTGTGTTCCGGGCCGCAAATCCCGGCGCGCGGCGGCTTCCTGCTCGCCCGTGCGGAGTCCCTTGAGAAGCTGCAAGAAATTTTGGCGGAAGAGCCCTTCACCAAAGCGAAGAAGATGCGCTTTAGCCGGATCACGGAATTCAATCCCGTTCAGCACCAGCCGGTTTTGAAGGATTGGTTCGCCAAGGCATAAAATTTATTGTTTTGATCGGCCCGGCTGGTTCGGCACGTCGGCGTTGACGTCGATATAGACTGTGTCGACGCAACTTTGTGTCTTGCGATGCGCGGCCTCGCCGTACCACGGTCCAGTTTGGATTTGCGGGCGTTCGATTTCGGAGAGATGGAAGCAGCGCCATTCGCCGCGCACCGAACCACTGCGCATACTGCCGCCGGCGAATTGAAAGACAAGAACGGTTTCCTTGCCGTCCTTGTGACCAAGGATATACGGGCAAACTTCGCGGTGCTGGCCCTTATATGTCAGCGTCACTTGTTGACGCGCGAGAATGGCGCGATGGAAAAGCTGAAATGTCGGGCTGTGATTCAAGCGCGCCAACGCGAAGGCCGTCGCCTTACCCCACCAAGCCCGCCATCGGGTTCACGCCGTCGCTGCCGGGAAACACATTCTGCGCCAGGACGCGGTCGTCGGCGCGCAAGTGGTCTTTCAATACGCCCTTGATCACGGCGCGCAGATCGGTGGTCGGCTTGAGATCGCGGTTCTCGTAGAGGTTGGCGCTCTTCAAGCCCGGCCAATCGGCGATGACGCGGCCGCCCTTGAGCGCGCCGCCGACCAGAAGCGCCACCGTCGCCGTGCCGTGATCGGTGCCGTCGGTGCCGTTGATATGCGCGGTGCGGCCGAACTCGGTGGCGAGCACCACGACGGTTTCCTGCCAGGCCGGTCCCATATTGGTTTTGACCGCCGCCAAGGCATCGTCGAGCGAGCCGAGCAATTGCGACAGCCGGCCGCTGGCGATGCCTTCATTGACATGGGTGTCCCAGCCGTCGAGCGCGAGCGCACCGACGCGCGGCCCGTCGGGCTGCGCCAGGAATTTCGCGGCGGTGCCTGCGGCCCCGGAAAAATACGCTCGCACTTGCGCCGGGCCGGGACCGCCCGGCTTTGGCGCCATATTTCCCGCGTGTTCGATGGCCGACATTTTTGAATTGTCGTCGAGCACGCTTGCGAGCTTGATATCTCGATGCCGATACAGATCGAGGAGGCGGGCCACCGTATCGTCGCTCGCCGGCATGATCTGCTGCGGCGACCACGATAAGACCGGCGCCGGGCCGCGCACAACGAGCGGCGTCACCGGACCCACGGCGAACACTCTGCTGCCTTTCGGATCGACGCGGCCGCCGGGCGCCAGCCCCGCCAGCGCCCGGTTGAGCCAGCCGCTATCGCTCGGGCCGGGTTTTGGCAGTCCACTCTCGAGCAAATCCTGGCCGTCGAAATGCGAGCGCTCGCGATAGGGCGTGGCGCAGGCATGGACGATGATCGCCTCATTGGCCTGAAACATGCGCTGCAGATTGGGCATCGCCGGATTGAGCGCGAAGAAATCGTTGAGCTTGAGCGCCGGCGCTTTGCCGTCGAGCGTCAGCGCATTGTCGCCGCGCAGCGCCACCCAATCCGGATCGCCGATCGGCGCGACGGTGGCGAGCCCATCGAGCGCGCCGCGCAGAATGATGGCGAGAAAGCGCGGATCGCGGCCTTCGGCGTGGGCGAGCTTCGGCAGATGCGCCCAGGCGAACAGCGTTCCTGAAGCGAGCAATACTTCGCGGCGCGACGGGGCATGCAGTCTCATGGTTGTCTCCACGAAAAAATCATCTCCGCAAGAACTCCGGCGCCATCACCAGAAGCGCCACGGCCTGCGCGCGAGTCTCGGCGCGCGCCACGGTGTCGCGGGTCTCCTGCGAAGCTAACGGGCCGAGCCCGCTGTTCAGGAGCGTGAGCGGATCGACCCCTTGGGCCCGGCCGGCGAATTCGCTGGCAATGTCGATACGGTGCGCTGTGCCGTCGATCCAAGCCGCCTCCGTGTCGGGATAGCCATTCGGCGCCGGCGGCCGCCACAGCGGCGCACCAAGTGTGGCCTGTGCATTCATGATCCGGCCGATCGGAATAATGGCTTGCGTGCCGCTGAGTCGAATGACGCCGGCGATCCACTCGGCGGGCGGCTTCAGCTTTTGCCGCTGTGGCACCCAGGACTCATCCGCCGTCACCAGTGTCTTGGCAACTTCCTTGAGATTACCGTCGCTGTCACGGAAGCTCTTTGCAAGCTTGGCGATGAGCGTCGTCGGCGGGTTGTCGGCGACAAAGTGGCCCGCGATCTTTTCAGCGATGTGTTGTGCCGTGGCCGGATGCCGCGCTAGATCGGCCAGCACGGCGCGGCCTTGATCGACACCGGTATCGGGATAACGTTTGCCGAGCACCGTCTGATCGCCCGGCTCATGCAGCCGTTTTACAAAAGCAAATTCGCCGCCGTGTTCGGGTTCGAAAGGCGGAATCCACGACCAACCGGTGAGGACTTTGGCGAAACTGGTGACGTCGGTTTGCGTATAGCCGCTGCGAACGCCGAGCGTGTGCAGTTCGAGCGTTTCACGCGCAAGATTTTCGTTGAGGCCCTTATCGCGGTTGATGCCGGCAACTGAATTGGCGCCCATCGACACGACATTGTCGAGATAAAACAGCATCGCCGGGTGGCTCTCGACCGCAAGCAACAAGTCGGCGAAACGGCCGAGCATGTGTGGGCGGATCGCTTCGCGCTCATAGGGTCCGGCCATGCCGACCACCTTGTCGGCGGAGATGCAAAAGTGGTTCGACCAGAACCAAACCAGCCGCTCGACAAATCCGATATCCGCCGTCGCCGCGGCGTCGAAACGGACTTTGGCCTCGGCCAGAAGGAGTTGCTGCGGCAGTGGCGGTTGATTGGCGGGCTTCGGCGACAGCGCGGCTGCAGTGTTGGCAGCGTCCGACATGTTCGCGGACGCATTGGTCATCGATGCGCCGTTTGCCTCGGCCTCTTGCTTGGCGCGCTGCGCCAGCTTTTGCTGCGCCTGCTGCGCGGCCTGAAAGTCAGAGACTTCGCGCGCCGCCTCGGCGCTTGACGGCAGAAGCGCGATCTGACCGGCACCAGGGCGATCAAGGTCGGCTAGCACTGCGCCGCGAGGATCGTTGGCAATCGCGGCGATCGAATCGCCAACCGGACCGAAGCCAAATCGATGAAGCGCGAGCGCTGCCGCTTGAGCGGTCATTGAAATTCTCCCGCGATGGCGAGCATCGCGAACACCCCAGTAGGCGTTTTTATTGTGGCAAAAGTTGCGTTCGGAAATGGCAAAAACCCCTATAAAACCTAACTTCTTGTTCATGCAACGCGGTCATCGCGGCCGCGCGTCACGAACGGAACCCCAACCTTGCGGCGCAGCAAACGGAGCCGTAAGTATCCTCATGCGGGTCGATGCCCGCCTGAACCGGTTTCATCCACAGTTCTCAACTATGGCCGTCGTCATCGATACAATCGCAAAGGCCGCCGGCCGCCCGCGCCATCCTGAAAAGGCGCACCGGCCGGATCAGCCTATTCTGCAAAAGCCCGACTGGATTCGCGTCAAGGCGCCGGTCTCGCGGGGCTATAACGCGACGCGGCAGATCGTCAAGGAGAACGGCCTGCACACGGTCTGCGAGGAGGCCGGCTGCCCGAATATCGGCGAGTGCTGGGAGAAGAAGCACGCCACGTTCATGATCATGGGCGACACCTGCACGCGCGCCTGCGCCTTCTGCAACGTCAAGACCGGACTTCCCGGCGCGCTCGATCCGGCCGAGCCTGCGCATATTGCCGAGGCGACCTCAAAGCTCGGGCTTTCGCATATCGTCGTCACCTCGGTTGACCGCGACGATCTCGCGGACGGCGGCGCCGCCCATTTTGCTGCCGTCATCCGCGCCATTCGCGCGCGTTGCGACAACACCACGATCGAAGTGCTGACGCCGGATTTTCAACGCAAGGACGGCGCGGTCGAAACCGTCGTCGCCGCGCAACCCGATGTGTTCAATCACAATCTTGAAACCGTGCCGTCGAAATATCTGACGGTCCGTCCCGGAGCCCGCTACTTCGGCTCAATCCGGCTCCTGCAACGCGTCAAGGAAATCGACCCGCAAATGTTCACCAAATCCGGCATCATGGTCGGGCTTGGTGAGGAGCGTAACGAGATCCTGCAAGTGATGGACGATCTGCGCGCGGCCGATGTCGACTTCCTCACCATTGGGCAATATTTGCAGCCGTCGCGCAAACATCATCCGGTGATGCGCTTTCTGCCGCCCGATGAGTTCGAGTCGCTCGAGACGATCGCCTATGCCAAGGGATTTGTGCTGGTTTCGGCGAGCCCGCTGACGCGCTCCTCGCATCACGCGGGCGAAGATTTCGCCCGGCTGAAGGCGTCGCGGACGGCGCGTTGATTGATGCCGCAATTTTCGACCAAGCGGCGCGTGCGGCATTCCGCATCCGACATGTTCGATCTCGTCGCCGATGTCGAGCGCTATCCGCAATTCGTGCCGTTGTGCCAATCGCTGCGCGTGCGCAAGCGCGGCAGTGAAGGCGAGGGGAAAGAGGTGATCGTCGCCGACATGACGATCGCCTACAAATTCATTCGCGAAACCTTCACCAGCCGCGTGACGCTCGAACGCGCCAAACTCGAGATTTTGGTGGAGTATCTCGAAGGGCCTTTTCAGCAAATGAACAACCGATGGAGTTTCCGACCGGTCAGCGACGGCGTTTGCGATATCGAATTTTTCATTGCCTACGAGTTCCGCAGCCGCACGCTCGGCATGTTGATGGGGACGATGTTCGAGACCGCGTTTCGCCGCTTTTGCGTGGCTTTCGAGCGCCGCGCCGACGAAGTTTACGGCGCGGCGTAATTGTCATCGCCGCTTAACTATTCCGCTAGTTTGATCGTCAGGACTGCTCGAATAGGTCTGCCCGAAGGGCGATACTGGTTCGCGCCGTTTGGCCGATCGGGATCGAGCTATCGATGTCTTTGCGACAAGTCCCCACGGTTGTCGCCACCGTCCTTCTCGGGCTTGGCTTGGCCCAAGTCGATGATGCACGACGTGAACCAGACGCGGGTCGTCCATCGGCTCAGAGCAAATCTCACAAGAGCGTCGTAGAGGCTGCCAGTCAGAACGCGAGCGGCCGCAGCTCAACCTCGCAAAGCCCCGGTGGCGGCCAAGCTGATAATAACCCGCGCGCTGCGTTGCGTGACGCGCGCGGTCGAGGCCGGGAGCATCGATGGGGCAATGGGGCCATGTATGGCGCTATGTATGGAGGCTATAGCGGTCCCTATGGCCTCGACGGTCCCTTTGTGTATTGGGCACCGGGCCGCTGGTATGCCTATCCGGGGTTTGGCGATGAGAGATATTGGATGCCGCACCCCGAAGGTGTTTGGGGCAGATGAACCGGTAGAGCATGATCCCGAAAAGCGGAACCCGGTTTCCCGCCTTCGCGAAGCCCGTTTCGGCGGGCGAAGGAAGGTCGGAAACGATCATGCGCAAACGGAATATCTAGCCGCGCACGTCTTTAGCTAAAGCTTCGAGCATCGAAAGGGCTTGCGCCACCGCATGTGCCCGCACGCGGGTGCGCCCGATCGCACCGAAGAGCCGCCGCTGCTCAAGGCGCTTGCCGCCACGGCGTGCCGCAGCGAAATAAACCAGCCCTACAGGCTTCTCTTTCGTACCGCCGCCCGGTCCGGCAATGCCGGTGATCGATACGGCGATATCGGCGAGCGAGTTTTTCAACGCGCCTTTGACCATGGCGGCCGCGGTTTCGCCGCTGACGGCGCCGTGCCGCTTCAGCGTCGCTTCGGGTACGCCGAGCATCACCTCTTTCGCCGCATTCGAATAAGTGACGAAGCCGCGATCGACCACATCCGAAGAACCGGCAATATCCGTCAGCGCTCCGGCAACGAGCCCGCCGGTGCAGGATTCCGCTGTCGCGATACGCAAACCCCGCGTGCGGCAAAGATCGAGAACGCGCCGCGCCATGCGGCGCAGTTCTGCGCTGGTCATGCCGCGTTTCATCCTAGGCCGACCACGGCAAGCGAATGGTCGCGGTCGCCATGGCGACAATGCCTTCGCTGCGACCGGTAAACCCCATCTTCTCGCTGGTCGTCGCTTTGATGGCGACACGATCGGCGGCGATGCCGGCGATCTCAGCAATGCGCGCCCGCATGGCGTCGCGATGCGGCGACACGCGCGGGGCTTCGCACACCACGGTCGCGTCGAGATTGGCGATGATGCCTTTGCGGGCGCGCACGCGGTCGCAGGCAAAGGCCAGAAAGCGGTCGGACGACGCGCCCTTCCATTGCGGATCGCTCGGCGGAAAGTGCGAGCCGATATCGCCGTCGGCGAGCGCGCCGAGAATGGCATCCACCAAAGCATGGAGCACGACGTCGGCGTCGGAATGTCCGGTCACGCCGCGTGAATAGGGGATACGGACACCGCCGAGCATGACGTGGTCGCCGTCGGCAAAGGCATGCACGTCAAAGCCGCTGCCGGTGCGGATGTCGGCGAGCTTGGCGAGATGGGCAAGTTCCGCGCGCGCAAAATCGTCGTTGGTCGTCACTTTCACATTCCCGCTTTCACCTTCGAATATGCTGACACGCTGGCCCGCCCATTCGGCGAGCGCGGCATCGTCGGTAAAGCTTTCCAGCCCCGCCGCCGCGGCGCGCCGATGCGCCTTCAAGATGAAATCGAAACCGAACGCCTGCGGCGTTTGCACGATGCGCAAGCGGCTGCGGTCGAGCGTTTCGGTCACCATAGACGCAGCGTCGATTTGTTTCACGGTATCGGCAACGGCAAGGCCCGGCACCGCGGCGCCGGTCGCGGTGCCAGCGGCGATGGCGCGGTCGATCAGTCCACCCGTCAAGAACGGACGCGCAGCGTCATGAATAAGAACAAGGGCAGGGGCGTGGGCCGCGAGCGCTTCGAGCCCGGCGCGCACGGACGCCTGGCGCGTTGCGCCGCCCGGAACCGGCGGCGACAGCCTTTCCAGGCCGGCCGTTGCTGCGCGGAAGGCTGCCGCGTCGGTGCCGCCAATGACGGGCTGCACCAGAGCGACGCTGCCGTGAGTGAGAAACGCGCGTAGCGTCGGCCGGATCATCGGCTCGCCGGCGATGTCGCGATACTGCTTTGGAATGCTGCCGCCGGCGCGCTCGCCGCGGCCCCCTGCAACAATCACGGCGGCCACCAGACCCGTCATGAAACACGCTGATCCCGATTTAGGCAGTCAATTCGTAGTCAATGTCGCGGGCATGCCTTAGCGCATGTCGGCGCGATGTGCGAACCGCATTGCGGACGATTTCCGGGTCGAAGAGGGCGGTCACAGGCCTCGTCCTATGAATGTTCACAGGTTAGGGATATTGCAGTGCAGCACTTGCACTGCACGATGATTTGGCTAAACTCTATGCAGAAGCTAAATAGTGCCTATTGCGTGTGCATAAACCCATAGAGCCTAGATCGGTTCCTGCTCTTGATGGTTAAGTATCTGACTCTACATAGCTTTCGTTTTGGCAATGGCGCCACCGGAAGCGAAGCTTCGAGGACCGCGACGTGAGCGCGGTAGAGCCATTGCTGACCTCTTCGGCGGCCGATGCAGTTCTGAACGCCCTCCCGCACCCCGTCATCGTGGTGTCATCTGACGGCAAAGTGGTCGACGCCAACGTCGCCGCAGAATCGTTTTTCGAGGTCTCGGTACCGCTGTTGCGGCGCCATCTGCTGCGTGACCTCGTGCCGTTCGGCAGCCCCTTGATCGCATTGATCGAGCAGGTGCGCCGCCGCGGCGCCGCGGTCAACGAATACAAGGTCGATCTCGGCACGCCGCGCAATCCCGGCGACCGGCTGGTCGATCTTCATGTCGCGCCGCTGCCCGAGCAGCCGGACCAAGTCGTGGTGATGCTGCAGGAGCGCACCATCGCCGACAAGATGGATCGCCAGCTCACCCATCGCGGCGCGGCGCGTTCGGTGATCGCGCTCGCCGCCATGCTGGCGCATGAGATCAAGAATCCGTTGTCGGGCATCCGCGGCGCCGCACAACTTCTCGAGCAATCGGTCGAAGATGACGACCGTACCCTGACGCGGCTGATCTGCGACGAGGCCGATCGCATCGTGAAACTCGTCGACCGTATGGAAGTCTTCAGTGACGAGCGTCCGGTCGAGCGCGAGCCGATCAACATTCATGTCGTGCTCGATCACGTCCGCCGGCTGGCGCAATCGGGCTTCGCGCGCCACATTAAATTCGCCGAGGAATACGATCCGTCGCTGCCGTCGGTGCTGGCGAATCGCGATCAACTCGTTCAGGTGTTTCTCAATCTGATCAAGAACGCGGCCGAAGCGATCGGCGAAAATACGACCGGCGGCGAAATCGTCCTGACCACCGCGTTTCGTCCCGGCGTGCGGCTGTCGCTGCCGGGCGCCAATGCGCGCATTTCGCTGCCGCTCGAATTCAGCGTCCGTGACAACGGCCCGGGCGTGCCCGATGAATTGATGCCGCATTTGTTCGATCCGTTCGTCACGACCAAGCCGAGCGGATCGGGTCTAGGCTTGGCGCTGGTCGCCAAGATCGTCGGCGACCACGGCGGCATTATCGAATGCGAGTCGCAGCCGCGGCGAACCACGTTTCGCATACTCATGCCGAAATTCACCGCGACTAACAGCGGTGAGGGCGTCGAACCGGACGGCGCCGCCAGATCACAAGGGGATCATTGATGCCCGCGGGAAGCATTCTCGTTGCCGACGACAACTCGGCGATCCGGACCGTACTGAACCAAGCCCTGTCGCGCGCCGGTTACGAAGTGCGTTCGACCGGCAATGCCGCAACGCTGTGGCGCTGGATCAGTCAGGGTGACGGCGACCTCATTATCAGCGACGTATTGCTGCCGGACGAAAGCGCCTTCGATCTGTTGCCGCGCATCAAGAAATCGCGGCCGGATCTGCCGATCATCATCATGAGCGCGCAGAACACGTTCATGACCGCCATTCGCGCGTCCGAGCGCGGCGCCTATGAGTATCTGCCGAAGCCGTTCGACCTGAAGGAACTGATCGCGATCGTCGGCCGCGCCCTTTCGGAGCCGAAGGAGAAAGCGCGGCAGCCGGCCAAGGTCGAGGACTTCGAATCCATTCCGCTGGTCGGCCGCTCGCCGGCGATGCAGGAAATCTACCGCGTCCTGGCGCGGCTGATGCAGACCGACCTGACGGTGATGATTTCGGGCGAGTCCGGCACCGGCAAGGAATTGGTGGCACGCGCGCTGCACGATTACGGCAAGCGCCGCACCGGACCGTTCGTCGCCATCAACATGGCGGCGATCCCGCGCGATCTGATCGAGTCCGAATTGTTCGGCCACGAGAAGGGCGCCTTCACCGGCGCCAATTCGCGAAGCTCCGGCCGCTTCGAACAGGCCGAAGGCGGCACGCTCTTTCTCGACGAAATCGGCGACATGCCGATGGAAGCGCAGACGCGGCTTCTGCGTGTGCTGCAACAGGGCGAATACACCACCGTCGGCGGCCGCACCCCGATCAAAGCCGACGTGCGCATTGTCGCAGCGACCAACAAAGACCTGCGCCAACTCATCCAGCAAGGCCTGTTCCGCGAAGACCTGTTCTTCCGTCTCAACGTCGTGCCGCTGCGCTTACCGCCGCTGCGCGAGCGCACCGAGGACATTTCCGATCTGATCCGGCACTTCTTCACGCTGGTGGAGCGCGAGGGATTGCCGCCCAAGCAGATCGACCAGGCTGGATTGGATCGTCTCAAGCGCCACCGCTGGCCCGGCAATGTGCGCGAATTGGAAAATCTCGCCCGGCGCCTCGCCGCGCTTTATCCACAGGAAACCATCACGTCCGCGGTCGTCGACGCCGAATTGGCGCAGCCCGCTTTGGTGGCGCCCGGCGAAAACAAGGCCGGCGACGAAAACCTGTCGGGCTCGGTTGAGCGCTATCTGACGCGCTACTTTTCCGGATTTGACGATGGTCTGCCGCCACCCGGCCTCTATCACCGCATTTTGCGGGAGGTCGAAGGGCCCTTGCTGTCAGCGGCATTGACGGCGACCCGGGGCAACCAGATCCGCGCCGCCGATCTCCTCGGCGTCAATCGCAACACTTTGCGCAAGAAAATCCGGGATTTGGATATCCAGGTCTATCGCACCAGCGGCGGCTAGGTCGACGGGGTTCCGAGCCCCAAGGCCCAGGATTGGCCCAGCCAGGGTAGCGGCAAGGCGCCTTATAAGGGGTGCCCAGTAATTGTCGCAATCGGGCAACATTGTTGTATAAAAGCATCACTGGGGGTGGGCGGATGGTTTCCGTTTGCCTGGCAATTTCCGTTGCAATTCAAGCGGTCGCGCATTTCCGGGAAGTATAAATGTCGACTGTCGAACAGGTCGCCCCGCTCGAAGCGGTGACCACAGCGCCCGTGCCGATCGCCTCGCGGCTGCTCGGCGCGGTTGCCGTCGGCATCGCTCTCCTCTCGGCGACAGCGACGTTCCTGGTGCTATCGGGACTGACCCCGATCGCCCCGGTTCACGAGGTGGTCGTCAAGCTCTTGCTCGGCAACGCCGTGACCGGGCTCTTGCTGCTCGCCATTATCGGGCGCGAGGTCTGGGTCGTCATTCAGGCGCGGCGCCGCGGCCGCGCCGGCTCGCGGCTTCACATTCAGATCGTCAGCCTGTTCGCGGTGATCGCCGCGGTACCGACCATTCTGGTCGCCGTGGTTGCCTCGACCACGCTCGATCGCGGCCTCGACCGTTTCTTCTCGACGCGCACGCGCGCCATGATCGAGCAATCGCTGATCGTCGCCAACGCCTATGTCAACGAACACGCCGAGGCGATCCGCGGCGAAATCTTGGCGATGGCCTACGATCTAAGCCGGGCCAAGCCGGTGTTCGACCAGGATCGCGATCAATTCCGCAAATTCCTCACCGCGCAGGCCACCGGCCGTAACCTTTCGGCCGCAATCATCATCAAGCCGGATGGCTCCACGGTCGAGCGCGCCGACGTCACGATGGATCAGAAGATCGTGCTGCCGTCGGCGCAGCTTTTGAGCGAAATCACCGAAACCGATCCGCAGGTCGCTCTCATTCCGGAGGGCGATCACGTTGCCGCCGTCGTCAAGCTGCGCGGCTACGACAACATGTATCTCTATGTCGCGCGGCTGCTCGACCCGCGCGTGGTGCAGCAATTGCGCGCCACGCAGGATAGCGTCGGCGAATATGCCAATCTCGAAGCGCGCCGCCTCGGCATCCAGGTGGCGTTCGCGCTGATGTTCGCCGTGATCGCGCTGATCGTTCTGTTGTCGTCGGCCTGGATCGGCCTCGATTTCGCCAATCGCCTGGTCGCGCCGATCCGCCGGCTGATCGGCGCCGCCAATGTGGTTTCGACCGGCAATCTGCACATCCAGGTGCCGGTTCACCGTTCCGAGGGCGATCTCGCGAGGCTAGGCGAGACATTCAACAAGATGACCCAGGAACTCCGCACGCAGCACGAGGACATCGTGCGCGCCCGCGACCTCATCGACAGCCGGCGCCGATTTACCGAAGCGGTGCTGTCGGGCGCCAGCGCCGGCGTCATCGGCGTCAATGGCGATGGGCGGATCTCCATCCTCAATCGCTCGGCAGAGCGGCTGGTCGGACGTGTCGAGAGCGAGGTGCTCGGTCTGCCGCTCGCCCAAGTCGCCCCCGAGCTTGCTGAAATCTTCCAGGTCGCGCGCAACGGCAGTCAGCGTCTGGTCCAGCGCCAAGTCGCGGTCGCGCGCGACGGCCAGGAGCGGAATTATTCGGTTCGCGTCACCAGCGAGCAGACCACCGAAGCCGAGCATGGCTATGTCATCACCATCGACGACATTACCGAGCTTGTTCTGGCGCAACGCACCTCAGCATGGGCCGACATCGCGCGCCGTATCGCTCACGAGATCAAGAATCCGCTGACGCCGATCCAGTTGTCGGCCGAACGGCTGCGCCGCAAATACGGCAAGTCGATCACCGAGGATCCGGCCGTGTTCGCGCAATGCACCGAGACGATCATACGCCAGGTCGACGACATCAAGCGTATGGTCGACGAATTCTCCCGCTTTGCGCGCATGCCCAAGGCGGTGGTTGCCGACGAGGACGTCGCCGAAGCGGTTCGTCAGGTGGTGTTCCTGCTGCGGGTTGCGCATTCGGACATCTATTTCGACGTCGATCTGCCCGCCGATGCCATGCCGGCACGCTTCGACCGGCGGCTGATTTCGCAAGCGCTGACCAATATCGTCAAGAACGCGACCGAGGCGATCGCGGCGGTGCCACCGGCCGAACTCGGCCGCGGCCGCATCGTGGTCAGCGCCAAACGCGACGGCAAGGACGTGGTGATCGATGTGATTGACAACGGCATCGGCCTGCCGAAGGAAAATCGCGCGCGTCTTTTGGAACCCTATGTGACGACGCGCGAGAAGGGCACCGGCCTCGGTCTCGCCATCGTCAACCGAGTTTTAGAAGAACACGGCGGGCGGCTTGAGCTGCGCGATGCGTCCGAGAAGACCCCGGGCGCGCGCGGAGCGTGGATGCAGTTGCGCTTTAATGCAGAACCGGTGAAGGCGGACGCGAGTACCGAAGCCATCGAACCGCGCGCCGCGGCCGAGTGACTAACGTCAAGTGGCTGATGGAAAAGGACTTGAACGAAACAAGACTTGAGCAAAGCAGGCCTGGCGGGGCGAAACACCGCTCGCTGAACGAAACGACCGACTGAGCGAAAGACCGAATAATCGGCAAGTTGTAACAGGGCAAGTTTGTTACAGGAATTGTTTACAGGGCGACGGTTTGAGCATGGCATCCGATATCCTGATCGTCGACGATGAAACGGATATCCGCGAACTGGTCGCGGGTATCCTGCAGGACGAGGGTCACGGAACCCGCACCGCGCGCGACAGCGATGAAGCGCTGGCCGCGGTCGTCGCGCGCCGGCCCAATCTCGTTTTCCTCGACATCTGGCTGCAAGGCAGCCGCCTCGACGGCTTGCAACTGCTCGACGGCCTCAAGCAGGATCATCCGGAATTGCCGATCGTGATGATTTCCGGTCACGGCAATATCGAGACCGCGGTTTCGGCGATCAAGCGCGGCGCCTACGACTTCATCGAAAAACCGTTCAAGGCCGATCGTTTGCTCTTGGTTGCCGAACGGGCGCTGGAAAATTCGCGATTGCGGCGCGAGGTGCGCGAACTCAAGCAGTTTGCGCCGCTTTCTTCCACTCTGGTCGGCCGTTCGCCCGCCGCCAATCAGCTCCGCCAGACCATCGAAAAGGTGGCGCCGACCAACAGCCGTATCTTGATTGTCGGCCCCTCGGGCAGCGGCAAGGAGCTTGCCGCGCGCACCATTCACGGCCATTCGGCGCGCGCCAATGGGCCGTTTGTCGTCATCAATGCTGCGGCCATTACGCCGGATTATATGGAAGTCGAGCTGTTCGGCGTCGAAGGCGGCAACGGCACCACGAGCCGCAAGGTCGGCGCGCTCGAAGAGGCGCATGGCGGCACGCTGTTCATCGACGAAATCGCCGACATGCCGCGCGAAACGCAAAACAAGATTTTGCGCGTGCTGGTCGACCAGACCTTCCAGCGCGTCGGCGGCAGCACCAAGGTCACTGTCGACGTGCGCATCGTGTCGTCGACGAGCCGGAATATCGAGGCCGATATCGCCGCCGGGAAATTCCGCGAAGACCTCTATCATCGCATGTCGGTGGTGCCGATCCGCGTGCCCGGGCTCTCGGAACGGCGTGAAGACATTCCCGAACTTGTCGAATATTTCATGGCGCAGATTTCGCAGACCACGGGCTTGCCGAAACGCAATGTCGGCGCCGACGCGCTCGCCGTGCTGCAATCCCACGACTGGCCGGGCAATGTCCGGCAGCTGCGCAACAATGTCGAGCGGCTGATGATCCTCGCCGGCGGCGAGCCTGAAGCGGTGATCACGGCGTCCATGCTGCCTCAGGACGTCGGCTCGATGATCCCCAATCTGCCGAACGGCAATGGCGGCGAGCACCTGATGAGTCTCGCGCTGCGCGAAGCGCGCGAAGTGTTCGAGCGCGAATATCTTCTGGCGCAGATCAACCGCTTCGGCGGCAATATTTCACGCACCGCCGAGTTCGTCGGCATGGAGCGCTCGGCGCTGCACCGCAAGCTCAAGGCGCTGGGCATAGACTGACCGCAAATGTCCCGCATCGCTTACGTCAACGGCCGATATTTGCCGCTGAGCCAGGCCAAAGTCCATGTCGAGGATCGCGGCTATCAATTCGGCGACGGCGTCTACGAAGTCTGCGAGGTGAGGGACGGGCGCCTCATCGACGAACGGCGTCATCTCGAGCGGCTGCAGCGATCGCTGCGCGAATTGCGCATTGGCCTGCCGATCACGTTGCGCGCGCTGGATGTCATCTTCCAAGAGGTCGTTGAACGGAACCGTATCAGTTACGGCATCGTCTATCTGCAAATCACCCGCGGCGTGGCGCGCCGCGATCACGCTTTTCCGACGGTGCCGGTCGAGCCCAGCATCGTCGTCACGGCGCGCGCATTGAGCAAGACGCGCAACGAGGCGCTCGCCGAGAAAGGCATCGCCGTCATCACCGTGCCGGATAACCGTTGGGGCCGGGTCGACATCAAGACCATCGGCCTGTTGCCCAATGTGCTGGCGCGACAGGCCGCCATAGAGCAGGGCGCCCGCGACGCCTGGTTTGTCGATGCTGACGGATCGGTGACGGAAGCGGCTTCCGCCAATGCCTGGATCGTCACCGCGGCCGGCACCGTCGTGACGCGGCCCGCCGATCACACGATCTTGCGCGGCATTACCCGCACGGTGCTGCTCGATGTCATCAAGGCGCAAGGCCTGAAACTCGAAGAGCGCGCCTTTACCGTGAAGGAGGCCTATTCCGCGCGTGAAGCATTCATTACCTCGGCAAGCCAGATCGTGCTCCCGGTGGTGCGCATCGACGACCATCCGATCGGCAATGGCGCGCCCGGCCTGCTGGCGACCGCGCTGCGGCGGGAGTTTCACCGTTTTGCCGAAGCTAGTTAGGGGGGCCTTTTGCCGCCGCACGTTCGCCTGCTGCAACTTCGTGCTGCCAACTTGGGCTTGCATCGGCCCCCGGGCCGCCCTCTAATAGTCGGTCCTTCGGGTCCATCCGGCCCGACTAGCAGTGAGAGGCCGAAGAGCACTGGACTGAAACACTGGACTGAAACACTGGACTGAAACACTGGACTGACGAAGGCAAAAGAAACGACCCGCGGCACAGGGGTCCGCGGTACAAAAGAACGGAACAAACGGCAATGGCAGCCGAGCGCGCACAAAACTTACAAGACACCTTCCTCAATCACGTCCGCAAAGCCAAAATTCCGCTCACGATCTTTCTGGTGAACGGTGTGAAGCTCCAGGGCGTCGTCACTTGGTTCGATAATTTCTGCGTGCTGTTGCGTCGCGACGGGCATTCGCAACTCGTCTACAAGCACGCGATTTCGACTATCATGCCGGGTCATCCGGTCCAGCTCTTCGAAGGCGCTGAAGAACCGCCGGCTGGGGAATAGGGCTTATTGGAGCCGCGTCGTCGCGACACGCTTCCCCCTCCCAGCCCTCCCCCGCGTGCGGGGGAGGGTAAGGGTGGGGGCTCGGCCGGCAGTCGCGCGGCCACCGGGCGTGCGCTCGTTATCGAGCCGGTCTTGCGGCGCGCCGAAGCACGCGCCCAAGCTGACTCCAAAGCTGGTTCCAAGTCGACCGAGCGCACGTCCACGGCGAAGCTCGATGAAGCGGTCGGTCTCGCCCGCGCCATCGATCTCGACGTCGCGCATTCCGGCATCGTGATGTTGAGCTCATTGCGGCCGGCGACCTATCTTGGCAAAGGCAAGGTCGAGGAGATTGCCGGTCTCGTCAAATCGTTCGACGTCGGCATCGTGGTGATGGATTGCGCGCTCACGCCGGTGCAGCAGCGCAATCTAGAGAAGGAATGGAATGCCAAGGTCCTCGACCGCACCAGCCTGATCCTCGAAATCTTCGGCCGGCGCGCCCGCACGCGGGAAGGCGCGCTGCAAGTCGAACATGCGCATCTGACCTATCAGAAAAGCCGGCTGGTGCGCACCTGGACCCATCTCGAGCGCCAGCGCGGCGGCTTCGGTTTTCTCGGCGGCCCGGGTGAGACGCAGCTCGAAGCCGACCGCCAGTTGATCGAGGAACGCCTCGCCAAAATCGAAAACGAACTCACCAAGGTCAAACGCACGCGCGAACTGCATCGCGAAAGCCGCCGCCGTGTGCCGTATCCGATCGTCGCTTTGGTCGGCTACACCAATGCCGGCAAATCGACGCTGTTCAACCGCATGACACGGGCGACGGTGCTCTCGGCCGATATGCTGTTTGCCACGCTTGATCCGACGCTGCGCGCCGTCGATCTGGCGCACGGCGCGCGCGTCATTCTTTCCGACACGGTGGGCTTCATTTCGGACCTGCCGACCATGCTGATCGCCGCGTTCCGCGCCACGCTCGAGGAAGTGATCGAGGCCGACATGATCCTGCATGTGCGCGACGTGTCGCACGACGATGCCGAGGCGCAATTGGCCGACGTCGAAAATATCTTGCGCCAGCTCGGCATCGAGCCACAGAACGCGCCCGGCGATAAGCGCACCTTGATCGAAGTCTGGAACAAGATCGACCGGGTCGATCAGGGCGAGCGCCTGCGGCTGCAAAACATCGCCGAGCGCCGGCCGGAAGCGGAACGGCCGATCCTCGCGTCTGCGATCACCGGGGAGGGGATCGACGTCCTCAATGCGGCGATCGAAACACGGCTAAGCGCGGGCCGGGTGCTGATCGAACTCAATCTCGATCCAGCCGACGGCGCGGGCGTAAGCTGGCTGCACCGCCATACCGAAGTGATTCATAAGGCCGTCGACGACCAGGGCCGCATCGCCATGACCGTGCGCGCCGAGCCCGACCGGGCGGCGTCGGTGCGGGCCAAGTTCGGGCACAAGTTCGTCAACAACTGAAACGGCCGCTATTCGCGGGTTTTGGCTTCGTTCCAGAGCGCGTCCATTTCGGCAAGCGTCGCGTCCTGCGGCGCCTTGCCTTGCACCGCCAACGCCTCCTCGATCGACGCAAAACGACGTTCGAATTTGCGGTTGGTTTGGCGCAGCACCGCCTCGGGATCGGCACGCAGATGGCGCGCCAGATTGACCGCGGCGAACAACAAATCGCCGATCTCGGCCGCAGCCTCTTCCGGTGCGTCGTCAAGCTCGGCTTCGATCTCGTCGGCCTCCTCGCGGATCTTGCGCAACACTTCGCGCGGATCGTTCCAATCGAAGCCGACCTTGCTGGCCTTGGCCTGAAGTTTCAGCGCGCGCGTCAGGGCAGGGAGCGCCACCGGGACTCCCGCTAACGCGCCGTTCTCGGCTACAGCATTGTAGCGCGGAACCTTCTCTTGTTTCTCTTCGGCCTTGATCCGCTCCCACAGCCCCGCCACGGCTTGCGGGCCGTGCACTTTTAGTTCGCCGGCCGTATCGCCGAAAACATGCGGGTGGCGGCGGGTCATCTTCGCGGTGATGCCGCGGACAACATCGCCGAAGCTGAACGCGCCTTGCTCTTCGGCCATGCGGGCGTGATAGACCACTTGGAGGAGGAGGTCGCCCAATTCCTCTTTGAGATCGGCCATGTCATCGCGCGCAATCGCGTCAGCGACTTCGTAAGCCTCTTCGAGCGTATAAGGCGCGATGGTCGAAAAATTTTGCGCCAGATCCCACGGGCAGCCGGTTTTGGGCGTGCGCAACGCCGCCATGATTTCTAGAAGCCGGCCGATATCGCGCGAAGGGGTCATGATGAGGTCCTGCAAGTGTTTGCGGCGACCCTATCAGACCCAATGACGCGGGAAACGGGTGAGGCGGCGGGCTTGCCAAACAGCGCTGCGGGCACAACCTAAATTTCGCCGTCCGATTTGTTCCACGGCAAGATAAGTAGGGATCGGTCATGCCAGTTTCGGCCTATGTTCAAACGGTGGCATACTTCATCGCTGCCGCGGTCGCGTTGTTCGGGTCGGCAGGAACGATCGCGATCCCGGGCTTTTGGATTTACCTCGCCATTTTCGCCGCGATCTTCGTGGCTTCGCTCCTCGCTCTCGATCCCGACCTTTTTCGCGAACGGATGCGTCCGGGCGGCCAGAAGCCGCCGCTGGCGTTACGGCTGCTTTCGCTGGTCTTGATCATGCATTGGGTCCTTGCCGGGCTCGACCGCGGCCGTTTCCACTGGAGCGATTCCGTGCCGCCGTGGCTCCAGGCGCTCAGCCTGATCGGTCTCGCCGTCGGCTGGGGCCTGTGCTTTTGGGCCATGTATGTGAACCGGTTTTTCTCATCGATCATTCGCATCCAAACAGACCGCGGCCAGTACATTGTCGACACCGGGCCATATGCAGTCATCCGTCATCCAGGCTATCTGGGCGGCATCATTTTCATGCTGGCGAGCGGTCCAGCGCTCGGGTCCTGGCTTGCCGGCGGCTTCCTGGCGGTTGCGAGCCTGCCGTTTCTGCTGCGCCGGGCCATCAACGAGGACCGTATCCTCCAGGCCGACTTGCCTGGGTATCGCGATTATGCGGCGCGCGTCCGCTGGCGGCTGCTGCCGGGCGTTTGGTGAGAGAAAGCATGGCTTTGGGCGAGACGGTTAGTCTGATTCGCATAAGACATATTATGGAATATCTATATAAATGCCTGTCTATATCAATGGGCTTCGGCGACCGTCACCGTCATGCCGTCGAAAGCCGGCACGACGTGGACCGGCAATTTGCCGCGCAACACCTCGTAATCGAGGTCGGCGTGCAGATTGGTGAGGATGGCGCGGCGAGGCTTGAGCCGCTCGATCCAGCCGAGCGCGTCCGACAGCGAGAAATGGCTCGGATGCGGCCGGTAGCGCAGCGCATCGACGATCCAGACATCGAGATCGGTCAAGGCCGCGATGCTTTCCGGTGGAATGGTGCTCAAGTCGCAAGAATAGGCCAGGTTGCCGAAGCGAAAGCCGAGCGAGGCAATGTCGCCGTGCTCCTGCAGGAACGGCAAGGCCTCGATCGGTCCTCCCAGCCCCTCGACCGTAACCGAAGTCCCCGGGGTCAGCCGGTGCTCCGACAGGATCGGCGGATAGTCGCTGCCCGGCGGCGCCGTGAAGCAATAGGCGAACTTGTTGTTCAGCGACGCGCCGGTCGCCGCGTCGAGATAGACGTCGATGCGGCGATGCCGGCTGAGAAACAGCGCGCGCAGATCATCGATGCCGTGGGTATGGTCGGCGTGTTCATGCGTGTAGAACACGGCGTCGACCCAATCGACCTCGGCGGTCAGAAGCTGCTCGCGCAGATCCGGCGACGTATCGATGAGGATGCGGGTGGCGCCGTGCTTGCTAGGACTTGCGTCATTCTGACGTTCGACCAGCACCGAAGTGCGGCGCCGCCGGTTCTTCGGATTCGTCGGATCGCAATCGCCCCAGCCCAAAGCCGGTCGAGGCACGCCGCCGGAAGAGCCGCAGCCGAGAATCGTGATTTTCAACGTCATTTCGGCTTTCAGGCAGCGGCGGCTGCGGGGCGGGGCACTTTGGAGAAAAGACGGAAGAAATTCGCCGTGGTCTGCTGCGCAATCTCATCGAGCGTAACGCCGCGCGTTTCGGCAAGCACTTTTGCAGTCTCGATGACGTAAGCCGGTTCGTTGCGCTTGCCGCGCAGTTTCCCGGGCGCGAGATACGGCGCATCGGTCTCAACCAGAATGCGATCGGCGGGCAATTGTGCTGCGATATCGCGCAGCGCCGTAGAATTCTTAAACGTCAGGATGCCGGTGAACGAGATGAAGAGGCCGAGCTCGATGGCGCGGCGGGCGAGATCGACGCCGCCGGTGAAACAATGCAGTACAGCGGGGAAGGTGCCCTTCCCGGTTTCTTCTTCGAGAATACGCGCGGTATCGGCATCGGCCTCGCGGGTGTGGATCACCAGCGGCAATCCGGTCTCCCGCGCCGCCGCGATATGGCTGCGAAAGCCGCGTTCCTGCGCATCGCGGGGCGAATTGTCGTAGTGGTAGTCGAGACCCGCTTCGCCGAGCGCGACGACCTTTGTGGAGCGCGTAAGAGCAACGAGATCGGCCGCGGTCACGTCCGGTTCTTCATGCGCGTTGTGCGGATGCGTGCCGACCGAGCAATAGACGTCGGGAAAACGTTCCGCGATCGCAAGAAGACCGTCAAAGCGTTTCACGCGCGTTGAAATCGTGACCACGCACCCGATGCCGGCCGCGCGCGCGCGGGCGACCACGCCGTCGAGATCGGCGGCGAAGTCAGGAAAATCGAGATGGCAATGGCTGTCGACGAGCATGGGTCTCTATCTAGGTCTTCATTGTGCCGCTTGCTTCTCGGGCTCGATGTAGCGCGGAAACACCGGCGCGGGCGCTGGAAGCGCCGAGCCCGCGGCGATTCGATGCTCGCTGCCGAGATACGCGAAGACGCGCTCGTTTTCGGGGATCGCCAACAGATCGAGCAATTTTGCCGCCGAAGCCGGCATGAACGGCAGCGCGAGAATACCGACCTGGCGCAACACTTCCGCGGTCACATAAAGCACCGTGCCCTGACGCGCCGGATCGGTCTTGGCCAGCGCCCAGGGTGCCTCGCCGGCGAAATAACGGTTGGCCTCGGCGACCACCGCCCACACCGCGCTGAGCACGTGATGCAATTGCTGGGTCGTCATGGCCTCGCGCGCCTTGCCGATCATGGCGTCGGCCGCGGCGAGGATTGCGCCGTCGTTTGAGCTGGACGCGCCCGGCTTCGGCAGCGCGCCGCCGAACTGCTTGCCAACCATCGTCAGCGAGCGTTGCGCCAGATTACCGAGATCGTTGGCAAGGTCGGCATTGATGCGGTTGACGATGCCGTCGTGGCTGTAATTGCCGTCCTGGCCGAACGGCACTTCACGCAACAGGAAATAGCGCAGCGGATCGACGCCATAGGCATCGGCCAATGCGAAGGGGTCGATGACATTGCCGACCGACTTCGACATCTTCTCACCCCGGTTGAAGAGAAAGCCGTGAGAGAACACGCGGCGCGGCACGGGGATGCCGGCCGACATCAGGAAAGCCGGCCAATAGACGGCGTGGAAACGCACAATGTCCTTGCCGATGACGTGCAGATTGGCCGGCCAGTATTTCTTGAATTTCTCCGATTCCGTATTGGGATAGCCGACAGCCGTGATGTAATTTGTCAGCGCGTCGACCCACACATACATAACGTGCTTGGGATCGCCGGGCACCGGAACGCCCCAGTCGAAGGTCGTCCGCGAGATCGACAGATCCTGCAAGCCGCCGCGCACGAAGCTCGCAACCTCGTTCATGCGCTCTTTGGGCAACACGAAATCCGGGACATCGCTATAGAGCTTGAGCAGCCGGTCGGTGAAGGTAGAGAGGCGGAAGAAGTAGCTCTCCTCCTCCACCCATTCGACCGGCGTGCCTTGCGGTCCCAGCCGCTGGCCTTTCTCGTCGAGCCGCGTCTCGCTCTCGCCGTAATAGGCCTCGTCGCGCACCGAGTACCAGCCGGAATATTTGTCGAGATAGATATCGCCGGCCGCCTGCATCTTCTCCCAGATCGCGGCCGAAGACGCATAGTGACGCGGCTCGGTGGTGCGGATGAAATCGTCGTTCGAACAGTTGAACCGCTTCACCATGGCCTGGAAGCGCGGCACGTTGCGTTCGACAAGCTCGCGCGGCGTCAGTTTCTCCTTACCCGCTGCCTGCAGCATCTTGATGCCATGCTCGTCGGTGCCGGTGAGGAAATAGACGTCGTTGCCGTCGAGCCGCATGAAGCGCGCGATGGCATCGGTGGCGATGGCCTCATAGGCGTGACCGATATGCGGCGCGCCGTTGGGGTAAGCGATCGCGGTGGTGACGTAATAGGGCTTTCCGGGCATGGAGCGTCCAACCTCTGCGGGGTTGGTATCAACCGCGCGTCGCCTCGGCAAGCAAGCCGAAAACGTTGAAAATCAGCGGTTTGCGCTCGAGATTGTAAGTCTCGGCATGGCGGGCGGCGGCGTTGACGCGCTGCCAAGCCTCGGCGAGCCGGTCCAAGCGGCCGATATCATTCGCCCCGCCATTGAGCCGCCGCGCCAGCCAGGCATTGACGGTGTCGACAAAGGCGGCAAGCGGCTGCGGATCCGTGCCGGCGAGCGCCTCGCCGAGCGCGTGCAGCGCCTTGGCGTCGAGCGACGGCAACCGGTCGAGCAGGTCGAGCGCCTGCTGGCGCAGCACCAAGGCGCCCTCGTCCATGAGCGATAGCGCGCGGGCAACGCTGCCTTCGGCCGCGGCCGAAGCGGCGGCGATTTCCGCATCATTCGCGTCGGCCTCCAATGTTGCGGCAACCGCTTTGGCGACGTCGGCATCGGCAAGCGGCCGCAAAGTGAGGATGCGGCAACGCGAGCGCAATGTCGGCAAGACCCGCGCCGCGGAATGGCTGACGAGAAGCAAGAGTGCGCGCTGCGGCGGCTCTTCCAGCACTTTCAGCAGCGCATTGGCGCCGGCGCGGTTGAGTTCATCGACAGCGTCGACGATTGCGACCCGCCAGCCGCCCTCGCCCGCCGTCGAGCCGAAAAACGTCACCGTGCGGCGGATATCGTCGACCGCGATCTGCTTATGCAGCACGCCTTTGTCGTTGAACGTGCGTTCGAGGATCAGAAGATCGGGCTGCGCCTGGGCCGCAACATGCCGGGTGACCGGATTTTGCGCAGCGACGGCAAGTGAGGCCGCCGCTTGCACGTTCGCCGCCATTGGATCGGGATGCGCGAGCACGAAGCGCGCCATGCGGTAAGCCAGCGTCGCCTTGCCGATGCCCTGCGGGCCCGCGATCAGGAAAGCGTGCGGCACGCGGCCGGAGCGATAGGCCGCGAGCAAGGTCGCTTCAGCACCGGCATGGCCGAACAATTCGATCGTGGCGCGCGGATGCGGTGCGTCATCAATCGCGTCATCGTCGCTCGTGGCGCGCGGGCTCATGCTCAGGCGCCGACCTTGTGGGCCCGGATACCGCTGCCGACGGGCGCAGTCACCGGATTAAGCTTGGCGCCGACAATGTTCCAGATTTCCCGCGCCACGGCTTCGCGGCCGACGCCGGCATCGACGACGACACAGCGCTCCGGCTCCTCGGCCGCGATCGCCAAATAGGCTTCGCGCAGCTTCTTGTGGAATTCGACATTCTCCGCCTCAAACCGGTCCGGCGCGGCCGATCCGCGGCGTTTGCTCGCGCGCGCCATCCCGACTTCGACGGCAATATCGAGCATGATCGTAAGATCGGGCATTAGCCCGTCGACGGCGACGCGTTCCAAGCTCCTGATCAGGCGATGGTCCACTTGCCCGAGGATGCCCTGGTAGACGCGCGTCGAATCGACAAAGCGATCGCAAATCACCCACTTGCTGGATTCGAGCGCTGGAAGAATTGTGCATTGGACATGATCATCGCGCGCCGCCGCAAACAGCATCGCTTCGACGTCGGGCCCGAGCGGCTTCGCCGCTCCCGACAACAGCACGTGGCGGATGATCTCGGCGCCTGGCGAACCGCCCGGCTCGCGGGTCAATTGCACCTGATGGCCGAGCGCTTCGAGGCGCAACGCCAGCATGGCCGCCTGGGTCGATTTCCCGGTGCCCTCGCCGCCCTCGAAAGTGATGAATTTCCCGCGCATCGGCAAAAACTCTGTCCGGTGATCAGGCGCCACATCCACGTTTGGCGCGATCAACTCTAAATCAATGACTTACCGGAATATCCGTACACGAAAACTGAGGCAGGATTCGGCAAAGCCAGAACAGTCAAGCCACCGCAATATAGGCCCGCACGTCCGGCGGCGCACCCGCCCCGCCGCAAATGCGTCACAACTTGCCGACGCCGGCGCGAAAGAGCCCGATCATCAATTCGGTCGCTCCGTCCATCGCGCGCTGCGACATGGTCCCGCTGCCGACATCGTCGGCCGCCTGCAGCGGCACTTCGAGCGCGACATTGTCGCCGCGCCACACTCTGAGCTTGCCGATGGCTTGGCCCTTGGCGACCGGCGCCGGAACCGGGCCATTATAGACGATACGGGCGATGAGCCGGTCGTTGGTGTTGCGCGGCATCATCAAGCTGACGGTGCCGGGCCCAACCAGCGAAACGTAGCCGCTGTCGCCGCCGAAGACCTTGGCCGCGCCGATGGTCTGGCCTTCGGCGAAAAGGATTTTGGTTTCAAAGCCATGAAAGCCGAAATCAAGGAGCTTCTTGGCCTCGTCGCCGCGTTCCTTGTCGTTCCTCGCGCCTGTGACCACGACGATCAGGCGCAAATTGTTCTGCAGCGCCGACCCGACGAGGCTATAGCCGGAATCCGTGCTCTCGCCGGTCTTGAGCCCGTCGGCGCCTATGCCCATGCTCAACAACGGATTGCGATTTTCCTGACGAATATTGTTCCAGGTGAAATCGCGCGCGGCAAAGTAGGGATAGAAGTCCGGATAGGTCTGCATGATGTAGCGCGCGAGTTCCGCAATGTCGCGCGCCGTGACGTGCATGTTCGGATCAGGCAGGCCGGTCGAATTGGTGAAGGTCGAATTTTCCAGCCCGATTTCGCGCGCCCGCTTGGTCAGCATAGCGCCGAAACTTGCTTCGTTGCCGGCGAGCGCCTCCGCGATCGCCATACAGGCGTCGTTTGCGGAATCGACGATAATGCCCTGCATCAGGTCGGAGACTTTGACTCGGCTGTGGATCGCGGCGAACATTGTCGAGCCATGCGACGGCGCGCCGCCTTTGCGCCAGGCGTTCTCGCTGATGATGTATTCATCGTCGAGCTTGATGTGGCCTTGCTTGATCTCGTTGAACACATATTCGAGCGTCATCAGCTTGGCGAGTGACGCCGGCGCGAACGGCTGATCGCTGTTTTTCTCGAACAGGAAACTATTGCTGTCGGGATCGAGGAGCGCAGCCGAGGAACCGCCGGTCTGAAATGCATCGCTCTTGGCTGGGCTCGCGGGCGCGGCCTGGGCGGTCGGCGCCGCGGCTGGTATGGCGGCCAATACGGCAAACGCGGCGATCGCGGCAAACCGCGATCCCCTCCCCCACGAAGCCGTGTGACGCGCTTTCGACACGCTGACCTCCGCCGGCACTTTCAGTGCATCATTTTCACAAAATCAGGCCGCTGAAAATAGTGCGGTCATGCGCTATCACCGGCCGGCGCGAGAATGCCGCGCCATAACATTGTCGGGCTAGCCCAGATCAATAGAGGCCGCGGCCATTGAGGATTTGGACTGTGCCGTCGCCGTTCGACGACGTGTCGGGCAACGCGATGCCGCCGAGAGATCCGGTGCTGGCGACGCGGGTCCGGATCGGCGTAATCATCGCAACCGGCACGATTCGCGTCGCGGCGGCGAGCTTGATCGCGCCCGGCGCCGGCGCCGGTTCGTCTTGACGCAAGGTCGCCTCCAGGAGCCGGTCGTTCGAGCCGTCGAGCTGCGCCGGCCCGACATATTCCACACGCACCATGGTCGTGCCGCGGTCGATAAAGCCGAGCAACTGGGCCGCGTGTTTGGAGACGTCGATAATACGATTGGCGGCATAGGGGCCGCGGTCGTTGACGCGCACGATCAGCGAACGGCCGTTCTTGAGATTGGTGACGCGCGCATAACTCGGCAGCGGCATTGTCGGATGAGCGGCTGAGATGGCGTTGAGGTCGAAAATCTCGCCGTTGGCGGTGGCGCGGCCGTGGAAATCGTCGCCGTACCAGGAGGCAAGGCCTTCGGCGCGGTAATGCGGATCAGCCTCCGGGACATAGAGGCGGCCGTCGACCAAATAGGGCGAGCCGACCCGATAGACGCCGCCGCCTTTTGGCACCGGATCGCCCGGCTCGACCAGACGAGCGCTTGGCGAAACGCCGTAACGCGGGTCGACTTTGCTGTTATCGGCGCAATGGGCAAGGACAAGGCATAGCAAGGCGCTCGTCGCAACCGGGGCAAACCGCCTGCAAGCGCCGATGGACGCAAGATGCGTTACTATCGAGCGTACCCGACGCCGCATTGTCCCCTATCCCACCGCGAAAGGTATCGGATTCGAGCGTGGTGAGATTGTGGCAAAAATGGGCGCACGCCAAGCGATAGTGAATCGACCCTTGCCGCAGCGGGATTTTTGCATCTCACGCGAGCGACCGTGTGGCCAACCAACGCGCGCAGAACCGACGTCCGCGCGGCGGCGGTTGTCGCGGCGCGGTCACCCGAGCCGGTGCGGTAGCTCTCGCAGTGAAGAGGCGATTAGTGGCTGCCAATCACCCAAGTGCTGTTGAAGCAAGGCGGAGGGACCCAGCCGACGGCGCCGGGAGTGGGCCCGCCCCAAGAAAGGCAGCCAGGAGACCTACGGAGCCTCGCCCGCTGCCGTCATGCACGCGACATATTTGTCTCCTGCGAATTTGTGCCCTTCGGTGCACTTTTTAAGGGCCGCCATACGCTTGTGGTTGAGGATCATCGTGTCGCCCGCGTAGTAGTCGCCATCCTTCACTTTCATCTCTTGCCCAGGGGTCAAATGTATCGGCGTCGTCGGGCCCGGCGCGTAGTAGTCGCCCTGTTTCGGGTTTTGAGCCTGCACCGGCGCCGCGATCGACAGCGCAAGAACTGAGGCTACGCAGAATTTCCTAATGATGTTCATTTTAAATTCTCCGTTTTTCAATTGCCGTTGAAAATGGCCGACGGGTGTTGGCCCATTCGAGCCATCACAGGTATTGTCGCACCGGTCACCGTAACAACGCAACGGCGTAAGTATTGTGACTGAGACCCCGAGGCGCTCTGACTAATTCGGTCCTAAAGCTGCTAGCGTGCGGGATGGCGCTATTTATGTACCGCTGCCCAAACACGGGTTTGGACGTGCAAGCACGGACCGCCGACAATCCGGCTCACGATCACGCCACTGGAGTTTACGAGACTGTGAGCTGCATTGCTTGCATGCGGGTTCATTTGGTCAATTCAAAAACGGGTAAGGTGCTGGGCACTGACCAATAGAGCGCGTGCCTTCGAAGCGTTATCCAGCTCGCACCGAGCACAAAAAAACCGCCGACGAGATACCCCCGGCGGCGGCGTCAGTTCGGTGCCTTCGTGTAACACTCAGACGGCGATGATTTTCAGTCCGCGAGCCTGTGCTGTCAAGTCCAGCACATTGGGATCAACAATCTCAAAATTTTAGCAAGTTACATAGCTCATCAGTAATACCCGCCGACACATGATGTCTGTCGCTGGCGCTGGGCGCCCCTGTTCCAGCTTGTTAGACAGACTTCAAGCCCCGGCCCCTACCCGGGGCTCTTTTTTTGCCGGGCGCCGTAGTGGCCCGCGCCCAGACCCTTCATCACAGCCGCCGTGCTTCTACTTGCGCTCATCCTGACGATGGCTTGGCTGACATTTTCGGGCTGGCTGCTACTTCGGTTGTGTGGCGTCATAGGCTGAGCGGAAGTACCTGACTGGCGGTCCCGAATCTCGGGGTAATCTTCCACCTAACTTTTTGATAAGCTTTAGGCGGCCCGGGCAATTCTGGCGTCCCTGTCGGTAGTGCCCTGGCAAGTCCCGGCGCGCTGACGAATAGCGCACGCGCCTAGCGCGTCGGGGCGCTTGATGTTCAATGGTGCACTGGGGAGAGAGTGCCATGCCTTATGAAAGAACCCGAGAAGCGAGTACCAAAGTTCAAATTGAGGCCGCTGAAACGATGCTGATCACGACACTTTTTGAGATGCTTATTGAAAAAGGACACTTGCATCAGGGAGAAGTGATAGCGCGGCTTGAGAAATTGTCGGCAGAAGTCATGACGCTCCCGAACAGCAGTAAGGCGATTAACTACATTGACACGGTGCGCGATCACATCGCCGGTGAAAGAGAGCGGAAGCCCTCTTGAGGCTGTTTAGTCTTCAATGACATGCTTGTCGGCGAACACCGCGTCAATCTTCGCCTTCAAGGTCACCGGATTGATTGGCTTGGCGATGAAGTCATTCGCACCCGCTTTCTTTGCTGCCTTCACATTCTCGATGCGCACTTTAGCCGCCATCAAAATGAAGGGAATTTGACCGACGGAGGTGCGCACGTATTTTAACAGCTCGTAGCCCGTCATCGGCTCCATATTCCAATCGGAAATCACCAAATCATATTTTTTGGTCCGCATCATTTCGAGTGCAGTATTACCTCCGTTGGCCATTCCAACGTTTTTGTAGCCGAGATCATGCAACGCATCTCGGGTAATGCGTATCGTGGTTGGAGAATCGTCGACGACGAGGATTGACACATTCAAATCAGCAGTCATGACCATTCACCAGGCGTATCAATTGCGCCTACTTAGTTGTACGGCGTCATCTAAAGAGTCAGCCAGAGAACCTTGCCGTTGGCTTACTGACAGCTTAGGCAAAATGCAATTGGCCGGCAGCGAGGGTTGGCGAGACTGCGACTAGGAAACTCACCAACAAACTGCACCCCAACCCGGTTGACGCTCCGTTAGATCACACTGGTTGTGCTGGGCGCCACCGAAGCGATAAGCGAGCTACGGAGCGGCTCCGAGTGCTTTCGTCACCGGCAACGGAGCACCATGGGTTCTGGAAGAATTGCTGTGGTTAGAGGCGCACGTCGCAGCCGACCTTACCAGTCGCCTCGCTTGGGCGCTCGCAATGAATAGAGGATATCTCGCACCGAGACCCACGCACCGGAGTGCGGCGCCACTTTAACTGCGCGCTAAGGATGCTCCGGTATGAGTGTTTGTGCCGGCCGGAATGGACTACGACCGGTGACATTGGTGGACTTCTGGGTGAGGCCCCGCGCAGTCAGACTCTGCCGGGGCCTCATTCGTATTCGCGAGAACAGATCAGTTCCTTGCCCGTTCGCCGGACATTCACCTCCCGTTCGCGGATAAACCCTAAATTTGGGTTGCATACCCGCCGCAAATTTCTGGAACGGGCCGCACAGGCACGAAAAAACCCCGCGTACCCAAAGGACCTGGCGCAGGAGCGCGGTGGTGGCGAGCCCCGTCCGGAGTCAGACCAATTGCGGACCTCATCCTGAGATCAGGCTAGGTCCGAGAATTGCCATTAGGCGACGTGGACTGTGGGGAATAATTTATAGCCGCTCGCTGTTAGTCATCCCCGGGGGCGGTAGTTGGAGGCGAGCATGAAACAATTTTTGTTCGCGGTCAGTGTTGGCCTCGTCGCAATCGGGCTCGTGACCCAAGCGAAGGCGCAGAATTACCCCTGGTGCTCGATCTATAGCGGCGATATGGGTGGCGCCAAGAATTGCGGCTTCGTCACCTTCGAACAATGCATGGAGAATGTGCGTGGCATCGGCGGCTTCTGCCAGCGGAACGACTGGTACCGTCCCCCGCCTGGCGCCACAGGGCGCGTCCCGGCGCAAACTCACTACTGAGATTAATTGAGAGATCAGTTGAGCAGCGTCCAGCCTATCGCGCTCCGCCCGGTCGAAGTCATAGAGCGCGTGACCTTGGCCGCGAGAGTCGGGCCAGCAAGCGGTCAACGGCCAATTGTCGTAAGTCAGCTTCTCCGCCGAAAGCAGGCGTCAGGTGCGCATTACGTCATATCTGCGGTGTGCCAATCGCGGGCATGCAAATCAACTGAGCGATTGGCGAGCCGTCATGACGCGCAGCATGCGACGGTCGTTGACGGAAAGCCGCCGAAGGTCATGCGACAAACGTTAAGGTCCTCAGCTGCAGCTTCCACGATCTCATCGGGAATTTCGGGGGCGAGGAAATCCTGCTCGGTCTGATCGAGGTTGGCAGAAGTGACGCCGGATTCGTCCATGGGGAATGCTCCATTTCGTAGCAGCGGTGCAATGTCCGACCAGAATACCCGAAACCCTGGATCAATTCAGCACCGATTTAATTTCTCTCGACCGGTTTGGGTCATTAAGCGACATCGAGCTTAAGCTGCGTGAGGTCTGCTTCACTCCAGAGAGCGGACATCCGAAGCGTCAACAACGCCCCATAAGACGAATGCAGCTTGCGGCCATTCGCCGATCCAAAGCGTCTGTCGTTCGGGCTTAGAGTTGCGCCCGTTGCGGTCCTTCATTCGGCGGCCTCCAACCCGTCGTCGAACCGCTTCTTGATGATGTCGTTGAAGGCCTCATTGGCGAAAATCGTCTCCAACGCGACATAGAAACGCATCGTTGTCTCGATCCCGGTGTGTCCCAATGCCGTCTACCAATGCCGATCGTCATTTGACCCGTCCTATGTCGGGTGATGCAGCTGCAATTTGGGGAACGATATCACGCCCCATTCGGCAGGTCTGTGACCGGCTTCACGCTCTTCAGCCGGAGGAAAATGTTCGCTGTTCTTGTGCACCGCGTGAGGCAGTTCTTGGCCCTTAGCTGCCGCGCCGAGCTTTGGACTTCGCGTCTGCTTTTGGGGGTAAAGCAGCCGCGCCTTTGGTCAGGCCGCGCGTCCGCTAATGACCCAAAGCGGACATCGACCCAAGCTATCAACCAATCGACATTGAGGATTGAAATCTGCTCGATATCCGGCAATCGTGTGGAGTTAACATATTTGACATCTCGAATGCTATTTCATCGCTCTGTGCAAGTTTGCGGTTTCGTCGTCGCGCTGTGGGTTGCGTCAGTCGCGTTGGCACAGCCGCTCAAGACAAATCCGACACCGCAGGATGCGGACGCGGCTCGGACATCACGCCATGTCCGCTAATGACCCAAAGCGGACATGTGAGACGGGGGCGTTCAAAAACCTGCACCCAGTCCAATTTGACATGTTGAAGCCGCATCCGCATGGAGGCCGAGATGGTCGACCTGACGAAACTTTCCGTTGTACCGATTACCGTGACCGAAATCATCGTGATCGGGGTTGTCGCCACCCTGACGGCAGATCTCTGGCAGCGGCTCCTGCAGGCGATCGGATTTCCGCCGGCTAACTGGGGCTTGGTTGGACGTTGGGTAGCTGGGTTCTTGCATGGAAGCTTTATTCACCGATCGATTGCTGCGACTCCCAAGGTCCCTGGCGAGATCGCAATCGGTTGGGCATTCCACTATGTCGTGGGTATCGCCTATGCAGCTCTCTATCTCGCGATCATGAGGCTTGCGTTTGGCTCTGGGCCGACCCTCGTCTCGGCGCTGGTATTTGCGACGGCGTTGCTCATAGCGCCCTGGTTTGTCATGCAGCCGGCGCTTGGCTTCGGCTTCATGGCGGCACGTACTCCCAAGCCCACTGTGGTCCGCGCCTACAACGCGTCCGTGCATGCTGTCTTTGGATTGGGCCTCTATCTTGGCGCCGTCGCCTGGCTGGTCGGGGCTTCCTAGTAATGGTGGTGATTATCGCGTGGGCGTTGCGCGCACGGTATCGGACCCTGCCGCCGTTCTCAAAGGATTGGGAGAACCAAAGCGGTCCGAAGTCCAGAAGCTCTATCATTGGAGCGATCTGACGATCTTGAAAGTGATCTGGAGAGAATGTCCGCTATTGGCCCTGAGCGGACGCGCCGTGATGCTGCGTTCGTGTCCGCTTTTGGCCCTTAGCGGACGCGCTGGTCGGCGACTGCCGCGGCAGCTTTCGGGGGTAAAGCGGACATTGACCAACCGCGATTTATGAGTACACGCCCTAACCGAAATTTGGCACCTTCCTCACCTAGCCGGGACTGTTATGGGGCGTTTATCGATAGTAAGGAGACAGCCCGCAGTGAGACGGCGGGTGGCAATTGGGTGGAAGTGTTCACTTCCGTTCGCACATAAAGTATCGCTAACCGATTGATTTTACTATTTTGGGTGGCCGAGTGGTTTAAGGCACCGGTCTTGAAACCTAGCGAGCATGATCAACTAACTGTTTGGAAGGTTTTCGCTTTCACATTGGAAAATCGGCCGCGTGCCAACCGCGTGCCAATATTTGGTTTGGAGAGGTGGCCGAGTGGTTTAAGGCAGAGGTCTTGAAAACCTCCGATGGCGCAAGTCATCCGTGGGTTCGAATCCCACCCTCTCCGCCACTTATCACGCTCACTGCCCGCCTCTGCGGCGACAAACGGAAAACGCATAGGCGAGGCCCGTGATGGCAAAGCGACTGCGAATCCCGGCCTCTCATAGCCGGCCAACCGAACAGAAGCTTACCCTGACAAAAATAGACGCTGCCGAATCACAGCTTCGAGCGGCTGTGCGAATGTTTTTTGAAAACCAGGACCTGGTTCCGATCTACACGCTCGCCAATGCCGCGCGCGAGGTGGTCGGGCAGCTTGGAGAGCACCTCGACATCGAAACCATCCAAAAAGAAGTAGCCAAGGCCCGCGGTACCGACGTCGCTAAGCTGACAAGTCCTCTCAGAAGGGTAGCAAATTTCTTCAAACACGCTGACCGCGATCCAACAGCAAAGATCGACCTGAACGAAAACGACGTGGAGGCAACGCTTTTCTTTGCGTGTCATGATTTTGGACGTGTTGCCGGAGGCCTGCCGATTGAAGCGCAGGTGTTTGAGGCCTGGGCGTACGCCGCCATGCCAAGAAGGGTATCGGATGTGCCTCTCAGGCGGCAGGAGCTGTTGAGACGAATGATCGCTACGTTCCCTGGGTTACGAACAGCACCAACTCGAGCGAAGCAAAAAACAATTGGTTTGGAGATTATGGAGAAGGCTCTTCGTGATAACTCTCTCGAAATGACAATTATGCGTGAAGTGCCGGCGAAGCCAAGCTAGGTAGAAGACGGCGCCAAAAGCCAATGGATTTCCTTTTAAACAAAGATTTTTTGCTCCTCTTGGCCGGCGCGATTTTGGGCGGGATCGTCACAGTTGTCCTCGGTCGACCGAAAGTCGCGCTATCGATTGCGGATCCGGTTGATCTCGGTTTTGTAGGCGGCGCTTTGCCCGCAGAGCCGTTTCGTTCGTTGCGCGTGATCGTCACTAATGAGGCTCGATGGTGGACCCTTTTGGCGCCGGCCGTGGCGTGCCGCGCGAAAATCAATTTCTTTGATCTTCAGGGACAAGACCTTTTCGAGGGTCGATCGATGATTGGCCGCTGGGTAAACTCACCCACACCTGTTCCGACGCTGGTCCCACTTCCAGATGGCAGCACTTTGGTGACGTTTGACGCTGAGACATTCGCTCGCCAATCTCGAATGGACATTTATCCCGGCGACCCAGAACCCCTGGATGTTCTGGTGCGCTTTGCCGACGATCTGGAGTGTTATGGGTTCACTTCTGAGACCTACCTCGTCGGCGATGGTAGGCGTCATCCCCAGTGGGAACTGGGGTCCGGAATTTATTTGGCGAGGGTAATCGTTACCGTTTCTGGCCAGCAACAAGTCGGCTATTTTCGTATTCTCAACAACGGGGCTACGCGGGATACTTTCCAACTGGAAACTGCATCTTCAAGAGAGGCCGCGTTAATTGCAGCGGAAAATACGATGAATCCGCAACCAAGAACTCCGTTTTTGGTGGTTTGGTCAGCGCGATCCGATCGCACGTTTCACCCTTTGGGCTACGATCGCAACGATTCTTCTGGCATTTATTGCCTTCAATCAGTTACGCGAAATGCAACTCGAAAATCGGCCCTGGGTAGGATTTGAGGTGGAAAGTGCTGGAGCGAAAAAAGGCGAGACGCTAACGGCACTGTTCACTGTTAAAAACACTGGAAAGAGTCCAGCTCTAAAAGTGCACTCCAGCTTCCGGACAGCCTATCTCAAATTTGATGAAGAGGATGGTGTGGGCGAATGCGGCGGCTGCTCCTCGAGTTTTTTGCTGCCTGGAGCCGACGTAAAATATTTCGCGTCAATTCCGGGCGACATGACAGATTATAAGCAATCCGCACCGGCGATATTTGGGCGTGTTGATTACGAGGACAGCTCCGGCTCGCACTATTGGACCACGATCTGTCGATATTATGAGGTCGCCTTCTCAAACTTGGCGGCTTGCCTAAAAGGCGACGCTGTTGGCCAAAAATGACAGCGGTATAACGGACCTACGCATCAACAGGAAACGGCAGGAAACCAACGCCATTCCCGCCCCAGCCGGGATGCTGGATCGTCGCGCCCTTGCTGCCGCATGTCGTGCAACGAGCACAGTTGCGTAGCCTGTCGCTCGATTCCTCGGCGCCCCAGCGGATCACGGCGACGGCGCACGCGAACGGCGCACAATCTGGCACCGCTCACAGTGCATCCGCACCCAAGGCGTCGAACGCTGAAGGTCACCAAGCGTCGGGCGCGGGCCAGACTTGGACTGATGCGTCTTTCGGGACGACCAGTAGGCGTAGTTTTGCAGGGTGCGTCGTTCACCGCTCATGTCAGCGTGTCAAATGGCGGCTTAGAGCGAAAATGCCAGCCGCTAGATTTAGTGCCAAAACGAAAGAGGCCGCCAACCGAGCAATAGTCTTCGTCGAACATGCGGGGGGGATGGTCACTTTCCCCTCGGTCGCAATATCCGCGGCGCGCCGCCAATCGCACGTTAGCGGCCGCAGTGTTGCGTCATTTTTTTGGAGATGCGAGGCTTGCACAGCCGATCAGCGAAGGAGTTGGTCACAATGTCTCGGGTTATTCCCTACGAATTGGCGCGCCTTAGAGGCAATCCCTCAAAGCGCCGACTTTGCAAAGGGCCATAGCCGGCGCAGAGCGTGGCGGTGCCGGAACCGATGTCCTTCCTAAGTGAAGCCGCAAAGGCGGAATGGCGCCGTCTAGCGCCCGAATTGCACCGGCTGCACCTGCTCACGGTGCTCGATCACGCGGTCTTTGCTGCCTATTGCTCATCCTTCGGCCGTTGGATCACCGCCGAACAAGCGCTCGAAACTGAAGGGCTCACAGCGAAGGGCTCGACCGGCAACAACGTTGTGCATCCGCTGATAAAGATCGCGACCCAGAGCGCGCGCGATCTATGCAGATATGCTGACGAATTTGGGATGACGCCGTGCGCCCGAGCAAAAATCCGCGCAGGCTACGACGACGGCGGCGGTGGCGGTCCTTCGAAGTTTGGCAGGTTGTTGGCGGATTAGGGCGTGTACTCATAAATGCGTGGGGCGATGTCGCTTTTGGGGCAATAGCGGACATCACGATTTGAGGGCGTCATGTCCGCTTTTGACCCCATAGCGGACTCGATACGATCCGCTATTGCACCGGCGTCACGCCCGCCGGCATCCAGCTTCCGTCGAGAACTTCGGGCTTCGGCCAGTACAGACGCATATTCATCGTGAACGGACCACTCTTTGGAGCCGGTAGCCAGTTCGCCTCCTTGTCTTGGCCAGGCGAGTCACGCTGGATGTAAAGGTCAAGCGAACCGTCGGGGTTGAATGAAAGCTTATCGCGATCCCCGATGGCATAGCGGCCAATCGGATTGGCCGCGAGGAGTTGCTTTTCGTTGTACATTGTGAGCGACCAGAAGGCGCGCACCGGTGGGATTTGGTCCTTGTTGAAATGCAGGATGTAACGGCTTTCGCTGCTGAACGGCTTGCCGTTCGCATCGGTGAACGCGGTCGGATAGACGGCGTCTTCGATCGTGTTGGCGCCGAGACCGGTGTAAGCGATGCCCGCCCGGCTCAAATAATCCGCGCCGTAAGTGCCGACTGCCGTGAGATTGGTACGCCATCCCGCGCTCGCGACGCCTGCTTTCGCAATCTTCGCCTTGATCGCGTTCAACGCGGCGGGCCCAGCCGCGGTCAAGGCACGCTGAATCTCCGGCGACGCGCTGTTGAAGGCGAAGGGCTTGCCCGGCTCAATTCCGATGCGCCGCATCTGGTGAAGGATCGGGTAGTCGTTTGCGTGCGGCGGGTTGAGCGCGGTAAGTTCGGCGAAGAGCGAGAAAAACGCAGCCGGACTAAGCTGTTCCACCTGATCTACGGGCGGTGTCTTCATATCCCAATCGGGATTGATCCTTCCGGCCGGCGGCCGGTACGGCTTGCTCCATTGGCTGAGCGGAGTGGCGATGAGTCCGGCCTGGAATTTATGCACTGCGTCGTAGTCGGCTTTGCCGTTGGTCTGCGTGCGCCCAATGATCCAGCCGCTCGCCGTGGGGCTACGAATGAGGGTGGCTTCCGCAGGGAGCTGGCCTTGCCAGCGCGGCCCGGCGATCGCGAGCACTTGTGCCTCGGTTCCGGTGGTGCGCTTACCGGGGCTGTCGAACACGTCGGTCCACATGTCGCACATCTCGAGCAGATAGAAGCGGCCCCCCGAATCCGGCACGCTGATCAGCAGCGGCTCCTGCGACACATCGAACCAAAGCAGCGAATAGAGCGTGTCGACGTTCGCCCGCACCACATCCGTGAAAGTGGCGTCAGGAAATGCCGGCAAATGCGCAAACTGGTTCATCGGCGCCTTGCTGAACTGTTGCGTGTCGGCCACGTTGCTGGCGATCCGGCGCGTCAACTCCATGAGGATGAGCGGATAGGCGTAGATGTAGGCGTCGGTCGCGATCTCGCCGATCTGATCGGAAGGAAGAGCGGTAGGCGCCGCGGTGGATGTCTGCGCGTTGGCCGGCTTGCTGGTTACGGCGACCAGCGCCTCGCCCATGAAAGCCGATGCAACGAGCAGCGAACCGCCGCTTAGCAACGCATCGCGGCGATCAACGCCTTTCCGGTCAACGTATCCGCTCTTCATCGGAACCCCCTGTTTCCACCAACCGTGCCAAGTCTAATACCGACGCTCTATGACAAACAGGGGGCGCCCCAGCTTGGACAGGCAGGTTACCTAATGTCCGCTTATGGCCCAAAGCGGACGTCGCGGTAGCCCCAAGTCGTGTCCGCTTTCGGGGGTAAAGCGGGCATCAACACTGGGGCCGGTCGCGGCAGCTTTTGACCCAAAGCGGACATCTGTTCCTGAACTCACGCCCGCCCCTTCCAGTGTGCTAGGTTGAGCCGACATGATCCCTTGTGGAACCGTTGCACTGTGACCCGTTATCATCACCCGTCGCTTGACGATGTGATCATAATTCCACTTGTTTTTGTTGTGCTAGCCGCCAACAAAATCCTACGTTTCATTCTTTCAATCTTGATGCGACTGTTCGACTACGCCTTCCCTCTAGCAATGCAGCTTGTCTGGTTTCCGCTCTTCGCGGCTAAGGTTCTTGGCGATGGCATTGTTGCTATCATAAACGGCGCGTTGCGCTTCCTTCCGCTCTCTGAGACGAAACTTCGACAGTGGAGTGAAACGATCCGCCGGAGCTGGTCGTGGCTCCGGCGGAAGATTAGCTACCGGGCGTTCGAACATGCTGTGCATGTTGCCTTTGAAAGCGGCATGGCATGGGTGTTCCGAAAATGCCGGCATCTCACGCCGAACACCGCATTGCTCGTGATCCTGGGCGCGGTACTTTGGTTCCCGATCTCTTTCGGGGCTGCAACGGCGATGCACGCAGTATTGTTTGCCAAGTTCACATCCTGGCCGGCTTGGATGCAACTCTTGCATCCGCTAGCAACGGTCATCGCCAAGAGTAAGCTGTTGGTGCTACCAGTGTACCCGGCAGCGTGGCCACAAGCCAAAAAACATTCGTTCGTTCAGGTCGCATTCAAGAACTATAAAGCCATCGAGACCCTGTACCTGGTCAAAAAGATCGAGTTTCGTTATCGCCAGGCAGAGATAGCCGGCACCGCGGCGTTTGACAGTCTCGAGCGCACCGCCGGCCTCACATCGGCGGTGAGGTGGCTGCGGAACGCGCATGTCGCGAAACGTTTGGGCGTCGAGAAGCCCACTCAGGAATTGCGTTCGTTCTTCTCGCGATGGTCAATTAAATTCTCAGCCGAGTACTACGAAGCGAAAGAACGGGAAGCCGCCTCGCATCAGCTGTCCCATCACTAAAAAGCACCAAGCCGCGAAACTACCGGCTTCTCGAGCATAGTCGAGCGCGCGGGCACGTCGGCCAAGCTCGGCTTCAAGGCCCACCCGCACATGCTCAGGCACGCCTGTGGTTTTGCCCTCGCCAACAAGGGGCACGACACGCGTACCCTGCAGGCGTACCTTGGCCACCGCAATATTCAGCACACGGTGCGTTACACTGAGCTGTCGCCGACACGGTTTAAGGACTTCTGGCGGTGATCCTTGCCGCTGTTGTGGCCGTCGCCACCAGGCCGGGACGCGTCGGACGTTATACGACGTGCATTTTTGAAAAACGTGAACCAGTACCAGATCAAGACTATCGGAACACCAATGTCATAAAGCACGTCGACACCCGGGATGGGCTCCAACGGGATAGCCACGGCTCCTGCCGCCAATGTGGCCAAAAGCCTATAGCTCAGCGCGGTTAGCACGCGCTTCAGCGGGTTAGTCTCGGGCAGGCGTGAAACTATTACCACGACAGCGATCAACAGCGTGGCGATCGCGAATACAAAAATAAGCAAGTCTCGGATGATTTCGGCAATTGTCAACAATATTGCCAACCTGCTTTTTTAGGCCCACCCCACGGTGAACGATCCTCATTTCAGTTAAGCGGACTAAGCGCCCAACGGAAGTGGTCGATCTCAAAAATATTTCATCACCATTCTGAGGTCTGATGCGGCGGGCTCGAACCGCAAAAAACTAATACCGTCACCTTGACTCAGGCATGAGGGAGCGTCTGTTCGCGCGAAGGTCCGGCAAGTGACTGGCCCTAAGCTGCCGCGCCGATCGGCGACTTTCGCGGCAGCTTTCGGGGGTGAAGCGGACACTCCGCCTTGAAGGGTCCGTGGCAGCTTTTGACCCAACTGAGACATCGGCCGCCAAATTTGCAGTGATGCACAACAGACGTAGCCCCTGACTGTGATAGCCTCAGCTAGCCTGGACTGTTCGTAGGAGCGGAAGCCCCATGAGACGCCGCCAGTTCATCACGCTGCTCGGCAGCGCGGCGGCGGTGTGGCCGCTCGCGGCGCGGGCGCAGCAGCCCGCGATTCCGGTGATTGGGGTGCTTGAGAGCGAAGCAGACCAAATCTTTGTTCCCGGACTCCGAAAAGGCTTGAGCGAAAGCGGCTATGTCGAGGGGCAAAACCTCGCGATCGAATACCGCTCAGCGGACGGGCGAAACGATCGGCTGGCCGCTCTAGCCGCCGATCTGGTACACCGGCAGGTGGCTGTCATCGCCGCCGGGGGTACGCCAGCGACGACCGCTGCAAAGGCTGCCACCGCGACGATTCCGGTTGTCTTCAATACAGGCGCCGATCCGGTCGCGGCGGGATTTGTCGCAAGTCTCAGCCGAGCCGGCGGCAATCTGACCGGCGTAGCCATTCTACTTTCTCAGGTCGTGCCGAAGCAATTCGAGCTATTGCGCGCACTGCTGCCAACGTCGAGCAACATTGCTTTCCTATATAATCCTGCCAATCGCACGTCGGCCGAACCGATCACGAGGGACGCACAGGCAGCCGCCAGCAGTCTCGGGTTCAAGCTCCACATCGTGGGGGCCAGCACCGAACGCGAGATCGATAACGCCTTCGCAGATTTGGCTCAGATACAGGTGGATGGATTGGTGATCGGACCGGACCTTTTTTTCACAAACCGAAGCGACCAACTCGCTGCGCTAACAGTGCATCAGGCACTGCCAGCGATCTATCATTATCGCGGTTTCGCGGCGGCGGGTGGCCTGATGAGCTACGGCACCAGTCTTGCGGATGCCTACCGTCTGCAAGGAAGTTATGTCGGTCGCGTTCTCAAGGGCGAAAAGCCCGCCGACCTACCGGTGCAGCAGGCCACCAAGATCGAGCTGATCCTGAACCTCAAGACCGCCAAGGCGCTCGGCCTCGCTGTGCCGCTGCCCCTCCTGGGTCGCGCAGACGAGGTGATCGAATAGCGACATTGTTTGCTGCAGTGCTTGAGTCCGCTCATGGCCCTTAGCGGACATGATGGTTGACGAAAACCGCGGCAGCTTTCGGGGGTAAAGCGGACATCCCAAGTTGACTTCGCCGCGGCAGCTTTTGACCCATCAGCGACATTGGCTGTGCACTGCGGCAATGGTTTGATGCGGGTTTCAGCCCTATCGAAGTACTCGTTTGAGCCGATACAATGCTGCCACCTGAGCTTGGGGGCGGACATGCAACGGCGCGAGTTCATCACGCTTCTCGGTGGCGCGGCGGTGGGATGGCCGCTTGCTGTGCGCGCGCAGCAGGCGCCCAAGCGCATGCCGCGAGTCGGTGCTCTCATTGGATTCGCCAAGCATGATCCGGCCACGCAACGGCTCGTCGCGGCCTTCGTGAAGGGGCTTGCCAATCTGGGCTGGACTTCGGATCGCAATGTCGCGATCGATTTTCGTTACGGCGCCGGGGATCCGGACAAGAACCGAGCCTTTGCGAAGGAATTGGTCAGCCTCAATCCCGATGTGATCTTCGTCAACTCCACATCAGCCACCGCAGCCGTGCAGCGCGAAACGAGCGCCATCCCAGTGATTTTCGCCACCGTGTCCGATCCGGTCGGCAGCGGTTTCGTGGCCAGCCTGGCGCAGCCCGGTGGCAATATTACCGGTTTCGTCAATGTCGAGGCGTCGATCGCCGGGAAGTGGCTAGGCCTTCTGAAAGAGATCAGCCCCGACATCAACGCTGCCGGCCTAATGTACAATCCCACGACCGCCACCTATTTCGAATATTACTTGAACGCGTTCGAGGCGGCGGCACAGGCCGCCGGCGTGACGCCGGTTTCGCTTTTGGTCAGCAACGTTGGCGACATCGAGCAAGTATTCGCGACAAGGAAGCGTGACGAAGGCATCGTGTTGATGAGCGATCCGTTTCTGACGGTGAACAGCGCCTTCATCAACGAGAAGGCGCTCCAGTTCCGCGTTCCGGTGGTTTCAGGACTCTCGCATGGCGGCTCCCTCATAGCCTATGCTCCGGACACGGAAGATCTGTTTCGACGCTCTGCAGCTTATGTCGACAGGATATTGCGTGGAGCATCGCCCGCAGAGTTGCCGGTGCAGTTGCCCACTAAGTTCGAATTGATCGTCAACCTAAAGACCGCAAAGGCACTCGGTCTCACCGTGCCACAGACCCTGCTTGTCGAGGCCGACGAGGTGATCGAATAGAGTTGCTGTTTGCTGCGGTGCATGCGTCCGCTTCTGGCCCAAAGCGGACATGCCGTTCAGCGACAGGCGCGGCAGCTTTCGGGTGTAAAGCGGACACGGGACCAAATGTGCGTCGCGGCAGTTAATGACCCAAAGCGGACACCGGTCAAAATTAGGGAGAGGCGCGCACAAACTATTTTGGGGTCGTCTCAGTTTGAGTACGGGCGAAAAACCATGCTCACCATACTGGTTGGTCCCGGCGCATTTTTGTGCGTTATTGGTAAATCGTGATCGACCGTGAAGATATTTCGATAGCCTAATTTCTTCATTTCAGAAATAAAGTCTGCTCGATTAAACACCCAACACGCCAGTCTTTTATGCGGCATATTGAGTTGCGTGCGCGCGTATGTCGGATCGTCACTCATTGGCGTTTGAGAGACAATGAAAAATTTTGGTGAAAGGCCAGTAAGCCGCGACAATGTCTCTCGATAATGTAAAATATATTGAAGTGAGCTACCGGCATTGACGATCAGTGGACTGCCGAGCGAGGCTGGAATATCTTCGGCGACTTCAAAGGTGAACGACGCGCCGAGCTTCTTCATTATGGCAGGTTTAATCGTATTTCTGTACGCCCGGGCCACCAAACGAGTTTCGACAATTACATATGCAAGTTTGGACAAATCGAGGGCTGGTACATGATCCAATACAGTGAATAGACCGTGCGCCGGGCCACCTCCAAAATCAAGGACAGTAAGTCGCTCATTTTAGAAATTGAGAAGCAATCATCGGCAGAATTAAGTGCCCGGTGCTGTCGATTATTTTCTTTGGTGTTCCAATCTCGTCTATGTGCCTCATCGCGTAAGCGACAATCGATTGCGCGATCTCATCATCGTCATACCTACCCTCGCCGCAAGGCACGTCCGCCAGCGATGCGTAGCTACCTTCAAACGTATGGAATCCTAGTCCGCGCGCACGGTGCCACAGCTTTAGCGCGGGACGCAGTATGACCGGCGGGGTTAAATCAGCGATCAGGAAACGCGCGTTTGGGACTTGGAATTTCGCCATGACTTCGTCCGCCCCTTTAATCCGCCAGCACTCTCACAGTATCACCAATGGTCCCAAGCTCACCTGATAAGACAGTCCCTTTTCGCAGAGAAAATGTCGGCTCTTGGCCCTTTAGCGGACACTGAGCCGACGCGTTGCCGCGTCCGCTTTCGGGGGTAAAGCGGACACGCCTCTTGCCGCGTCGCGCGTCAGCTTTTGACCCAAAGCGGACATTGGCTATCTTCGAGTATGCTGGTTTGAAACCCTGCGATGCCTACTGGGGAATTACTGTCTGCTTCGGGTTTTTCTCAATCTGGAGAGGCTCAAACAAGCAACCCCCCAAAAGAAATCCAGACCCTTATCGATAATCACATCGACGCTTTCAACACCCAGAACATCGAGCTTTTCCACGGCGTTTTTGGGGACACCGCCATCATCATTGATGGCATCGCACCTTATCGGTGGTTGAACCCGAATGCTCCGGCCAATTGGCTTGCTGACGTAGAAAAGTGGCGTAAGGACCTTGGAGTCACGCACGAGCACATGTCCTATAAGATGGGGTTCTGGAACGTGGAGGGGGCCGACGCTTACGCCGTCATAGCGGGGACGCTCGCGGTCACCATTAAGGCCCAAACCGCCACTCGGACCGGTACACTCGCATATACGTTTTCAAAGCACGGCGAGGAGTGGAAGATCGACGCACAGGCATGGGGGCGCACGTCGTAAAGCGTGCAAGCTCCATCGTCCGCACCGTCTCTTTCTGCCGCTCCGTTGCACGGTGGTGTAACCTCGCCCATTCGCCCCTCCAATTGATCGGCTTCAGGCGAATGACCGTTCATGGCCCTTAGCGGACATTCCAACGATAGTCCCCAATGTCCGCTTTCGGGGGCAAAGCGGACATCGACCAACTGTGGTCCCATCGGTTTAAATTTATGAACACGCCCTAGTTCGCGCGGTGGCTGCGCAACGGGTTCGGAAGGTCGATCGTCTTGCCGCGCTCGTCGGCCAAGGCGAGGCGCAGTTCGGCGAACTTGGCCCGCAGATCGGCAACCTCGGCGGCGAGCGACCGTGTCGCGATTTTGAGGTCGTCGCTCGTCCCGGCACGTATATCGGCGACTAAATGTGCAAGCAATTCGTGCTGGTACTCGCGCTCGGCGGCGATCCTCGCAGTCCTTGGCAGCGCGGCAGCAACGAGAACACCAACGGATTGCTGCGACAGTTTTTCCCGAGAGGAACTGATCTGTCGCGCTTCTCTCAGGCATACCTGAACGGGATCGCCCGGCGCCTCAACCAACGTCCGCGAAAGACTTTGGGCTTTGAAACTCCTGCCGATAGACTACGAGCGGTGTTGCATTGACCGGTTGAACCCGCAGCGCTTAGCGGACACCGGTGGTCTCAACCCGCGTCCGCTTTCGGGTGCAAAGCGGACATCGCAGCTTGAGTGGGCCGCGGCAGCTTTTGACCCAAAGCGGACATCGCGAGCCGCCCACGCGCTATACCAACGTATAGGCATCCGAACGTTGTGAATAATAGTGGCGCCGCCCAAGCCCATCTAGCGTTGGCATCTAACCGGGAGATTGTGATGAGTGAAAAGATCAAATCGGAAATGATTTCGCGTCGACGGGCTTTTTCGTTTCTGGGCTCGGCGGCTGCGCTGAGCCTCGTAGTTCCGGCGGCGGCGGTGATGACCGCAACGCGCGCTGAGGCCGAAGTTGGTAAACCGGGCTCAGCCGTGAGCGTTGCAGGCGCGAACCGGCGTAATCGACGTGAGGATCGGCGCAGCAAATAAAAAGGCAGTGCGTTTGAGGGGCTACCGAAGGGTGGCCTCTTCCGCGTTGAGTCTCAGGTCCCCCAGCCGCTTCAATTGAACTGGTACATACCCTGGTTTGGGAGATACCTTGCCAGGCCGCCGCTCTGCGCCCGAAGTGAAAGGGGAGTCCAATGAAACGTCGAAATTTCAATCGAATTGTGCTCGGTGCAGGGGTTAGCCCCATCTTTGCGAAATCGTCGCTTGCACAAATGTCGCCAGAAGAATTGCCGAAGGCGCCTGCGAAAGCGGCCGCGCCAAATAACCAGGCGGGCCAACGCTTGCCGGTGGACGAGGCTGTCCTCGGCGACACCGATCGTCAAATCGCGACGTTATTCGAGCGAGCCTCATGAATTGAGCGCAGCTTGGACAATGCGGCGACCTTGGCTCGCATTTGACAAAGCGTTCGTAGCGCATGGACAAAGATACTCCTTAAGCCGCGATGTCCCGACACCCTAACCCGATGCGTCTTAGGTACTAAATCAGCTCGATGAAATCTTGCGATTTTGAGACAAACATTTGTTTCGTCCGCCACGCGCAAGCCCGTCAAGCCAAAACAGCGCTAAGAAGGAAAAGGGGCGCTCAGAAGGGCGCGCTAAGGACAACGAGCAAGCCACGTCGCTTTCGGGTCATTCGCGACGGAGTTGAGCCGGCAGCAAGTTGGCCATGTCCGCTATGCCCGGATAGCGATCAACATAGGAGTATCCCGTGTCCCGCCGCAACTATTCGCGCCCCTGACCCGGCCGCTGACAATCTCGACGGTCATGGATCTGGTCACGCTCGCCGACGTGCGAACGCTGCTGGGGCATTTGCCGAATGCACCACGCGAAAAATCGACTTGGCAGCATGTCGCGGCCGAGCTCGATAAGGCTGCGGCCGGGGGCGACACGGCCGATGTGTCGGTCGCGCTGCAGATGGTGCTGATGCTGGAAAACGTCGAGTGCCGGGTCGGGTAGCTAAAAAGTTTTCAGCACATATCCGATGCTGACACACAAAAAAAGCGTAGCGCCAGCAAGCGTTAGGACCTCGGGAACGTCATAGCTTCTCAATATTCGAGCTAACACGGGGACCCTCACAGTCCCCGACACACCCACGACAACAATAAAGTGTCGGCCGAGGTAGCGTCAAGCAGCGGATTTTTGCAGCAAGCCGCGAGCGGTGATGAAGATGGAGGCAAAAAATAGCCCCGCGTCCTGGGATCGGCGCGCGGGGCTAAGTTTCTCAAGAGGGGATACCCACGACGGCATCGCAATATGCATTATAGCGAACCGGCGAGACAGCTGTGACGATATTTCAGCCTTTGCCTGCACAGAAAAGAAGCCCGGCAGAGTTTACGAGAAAGTTATCTGTGATTGTTCGCAGAAAAATCCGCGGAGCAAGCAGATGCCGCCCCAACTATTCGCGCCCCTGCCCCGGCCGCTGACAATCCCGACTGTCATTGGATCTGGTCACGGTTGGCGGTGTGCGAGCGCTGCTTTGGCATTTGCCAAAAGCATCACGCGTAGGCTTATTTGGTGCGGAAGAACTCGACACCCATTTCGTTGTCATTACGCCACCGAACGCGGCACTTTGGCATTAATTCTTCGGCTCCATAATTGAGTCGAAAATGGTCCGGCACAACCTCGGCCACAGGAACTATGAGGCAAGCGCAGCCCGGAGAAATATCCTTCACTAGACAGCTGCAAATGAAGTCGTCGATTAAGGATGAGATCTCGCCCAGTCGGTTCCAAGCAATACTTTTATGTTTGCGCGGGTTCTAGGCCATCTCGTTTGATGGCGGCTAATATCGCAATCAGCGCACGGTGACTTGTGTTGAACGGACAAAGATTTGTTCCGTTGTGCCAGGTAATCCGACGCAGCCGACTTGCAGCCCCCGCACCAATTATGCAACGCGGCAGGCGTCGATCCGGCCGACGTGTCGGTCGCGCTGCAAATGGTGCTGATGTTGGAAAACGTCGAGTGCCGGCCGAATTGAGCGGCTAGGAACCGAAACCATTTCGCCCGCGTTGATCGGGCGGACGAGAGCGGCCTCCCCCCAGATCACGTGCTTGTCTAAAAGCCCCGGCAGTGCCGTAACGCGCCGGGGCTTTTGCTTGGTTCCGCGGCATAGCGTTGCAGATGGTGCTGATGTTGGAAAACGTCGAGTACCGGCCGAAGTAGCGATGTGCGATGCGGATTACGGGCGGCACCACGATGAGGGTATCGGGGCTAAGGGGCTCGCGGTGCCGCCCGTTGCCCCCATGCTCATCCGTCAGCAATGAAATAGTTGTGACGTAAGAATCTAAGAAGCAAATTAAATGCTGGGCAGCGCATAGCGCGGGGCAAGCAGATGCCAGTCAGCGTCGGCTTACTCTGACACAGCAGAACAAATCTTTGACCGGGAATAACAAGTCACCGTGCGCTGATTGCGATATCAGTCAGGGATGTTCTTGCACGGCGTTGCTCTCGGCATTTTCATCGGCAATTCTTGTGCCTTCGCGGTTCTCGCGATCCTACTTCAATCTCGCGACATATAAGGATCTACGTCGGGGGACGTGGCGCCGGGCTGGTCGTTGCGATTGCCAGCTCGGCGCCCGATGGTTGACGCACTTTAACGCCGGACATGGCCAAGGCGCGGGGCAAGCGGATGCCGCCCCGCGCACGGTGCCGGCCGCGCGGCAGCTACACCGGTTAAAATCTTGATGTCCGCTTTACCCCCAAAAGCGAACACGAAACTGCGGTCGCGCAATGTCCGCTTTGGGCGATAAGCGGCCGCCGGCACTGCAACATGCGCCACCATTATTCGATCACCTCTGCGGCGCGCACCAGCACACTCGGCGGCACGGCGAAGCGTTCACACCGCTCCCGATTATGTGCCACCGCTTTGGCGCCAATCCCGGTCTTCGAAGGGACCAACACAATGATCGGTCCCGCAAAGTTCCTTGCTTATCCTTTGGTAACAACCGGCGGCGGCGCCTTACCTTTGCCCATGTAATACTGATCCTGCGCGCAGCCGGCGATGCTAATCAGACCCAGCACGGCGACGAGTGCCAGAGCGAGCTTCTTCATGACGGTACCCCTCCTCGTTAGAAAAAAGTTCGACCACATCCAACATTGGAAAGGTACACAACCGGTGAAAGGATCCACCGCCGTCAACGATTTCGATGTCTTGTTGTAAAAATGCCACGCCGCGTCGAAATCTTAGTTCATATCCATCCATACATATGGCCGCGCATCGTTCGCTGACGTGCGGAGCTTACGTTCAAGGCGTATCAGGGTGCAGCGCCCCTGATTATTTTAAACGTGGTTTCGATTTTGGATGTCTATTTTGCGACGGACGTCCGCGCTGGGCGCGCGAGCAAAGCCAACTCCGAATTTCTACGCCAGCGCCCCCGAAAGCGGACATGAAGGCGGATGACCGGCGCGGCAGCTAAATGATGGCTGTTCTCGAACGTCGGCCGCAGACAACCCTTACTTTATGGGCGGCGGACTAGTCCAACGCGCTTGCGCAACGGCGTCGGTCCATGCGGAGCCTAGTGGTTGGAGGATCAGCCAAGTCTCCGCGAGCTTGCCGCGCTTGATACGGTAGGACTGCATGCCCGCTCTACTTCGTGGCACGCCGGTCGTCGGATCAGGCCACTTGAACGCAAAGCGGAACCACGCGCGGTCGCCTGCGAACGAGTGATCGTACACGACGACACGTATGCCCTGCCGCTCCTTACGAGTTGCGACAATCTCCGCTGCATAGGCCGCTTGTGTTACCGTCCGATCACCCTGCTCGTCGTGCCGGGTGTATTGTTGCCCAACGCAACTCTTGATGAGTTCGTACTTTCCTTCATGCCAAACCCGCTCCCATCGATCGAACAGATCGCACATCACAAACTCGTTTGACATCAACGAACTCCTTCGTGCTCGTGGCTCACTGGAATTTAACGGCTGGTCGTTCGCGCGAGCGACCCGTGCCGCTCCCAACAGCGTACTTAGGAACATTCTGCGACCGATGAAGATCACGTCTAACTCCCTTTCAACTAGATGGACCGGCTTTTCCTTTCTCGCTGTCACATCAATTGGCTGGGGGGTGAATTATTGCGCAATCAAAATTCTGCTGCACGAATGGCCACCTCTGTTTTCGCGCGGCGTCTCCGGCGTTGCCGCCGCCATCCTTTTGGCGGGGTAGCTGCCGCGTTTGGCGAAAGTCTGAGCGTTCCCCGGCGCTACATCGTGCCCTTGCTATTCGCGGCCTTCACCAACGTATTCGCGTGGATGGGTTTCTCCACCATGGCGTTGAAATATCTTGCCGTCAGTGAAGCCACGCTTCTTGTCTACACTATGCCGATCTGGGCGACGTTGTTCGCTTGGCCGATCCTCGGTAACCGTCCGACCCTGCGCGACATCGTTGCGCTCATGCTCGGACTTTCAGGTCTGGTCGTATTGCTAAGTGCCCATGGCATTGCGCTCGGACCAGACAAGCTAATCGGGATCGCGCTGGCCCTCGGTTCCGCAATCCTATTTGCGCTCGGCGGCGTGATGACGAAGTCGCCGCTACCGATTGCTCCGACTGCACTCGCTGCCTGGCAGGTCGGATTAGGTTGCCTTCCAATGGTCATTCTCGGGCTACTCTTCGAGCGCCCAGATTTTGGGACGATCACCGCCAGCGGATGGACCGTACTGATTTTTATGGCGCTTGGTCCAATGGGTGTCTGCTACCTCACATGGTTCGCCGCCTTGCGGCGACTACCGGCAGCAACTGCCGCCATCGGCACGCTTACGGTCCCGATCATTGGCGTCATCACCGCCGCGCTCCTGCTCGGGGAGCCGCTCGGAATGCGTGAGGTACTGGCTATGGTGCTTACTCTGGCAGGAGTCGCATTGGCACTCCAAAAGCCGAAATTAGCCATGCCGAACGCAGACTGACGACGCAGATCGATGTCCGCTTTGGGTCAAAAGCGGACATGACAAGCAGTGCGCGCGATGTCCGCTTTACCCCCAATAGCGGACATTGGATCGCCGGTGCGGGATGTCTGCTTTGGGCCATAAGCCAACTCATGCACTGCAGCAAAAAACTCGCGAAAACCTTCGCCGTAAGAGGCATTCACAGCGGCTCGACGGATGATGCTCTCGAACGTTGCCGGCCGGTCAAGAACAAGGTCGAGAGCGTCCAGGCCAAACAAATCAATCCTCAGGCTCCTCGGGCGCATGGGGCGCCGTGCTACCTCCGCGCCGCTCCACGCGACGCTCGTGGCGATCGGTGCGTCGCTCGTGACGACCGGCGCGCCGGTCTTGACGCCGTTCCATCCCGACTGTCTGTGCGTCAGCATCCGTTGCGGTCATTACCGTCGCCGGAACTACGAGGCTCAACGCGGCCGCCGAGCCCAGAAACGAAAAAGCCCGTCGACGCGAAATCATTACCGAACTGATCTTTTCACTCATCACAACCTCCCGGGTTAACGTTCAAAAGGTAACCGAAATGGCCGCTGTTAATTTTGATGCAAGCTGCTCACCAATGACAACGCGCCGGATGGCCGAAGCTGCCGGACTTAGGACCTTAATCACCACACTTTCCATGTGCCCGCACTTCCGGCACTCGAAGGTCAAAATTTCAAATCCTCGCTTGTTGTCGGGCGACATGAGCGCCAAGCACATTTTGGTGGAACAATTTGGACAAGGCGGCCGATCAATATGGTGCGGCGCATGCGGTACGTAGTGGGTTTCTGGCATGACTGCCCCAAAAACTCTAAGGCGTATCAACGGTCGCCTGTCGGGTGCCGGTCATGAGTTGAAATCTCTGGGGACTTTGATGCGCCCCTAAAATAATTATCTTCTTGATCGATCAGCCGATCGTCGTCCTTGATTTAGATCAACTCAAAGGATGATTAGATAGTGATTTGACCCATGCCTCGCCCGAACTGGTCGCGCGGGTCGTTGCCGGTAAACAATTGCGCTCAACGCCGCGATTGTCCATTTGCCCGCCAAACGCAAATAAGTGTCTCGCACTTCTTCGGTTTCAGCCTCATCGGCCCACTTATAGAACTCCACCGATAATTCCCGATATTCCTTGGCCGTGACCATGGGCGCCGCCCCGCGATATTTCCCCTACTGGCCAATATTCGCGCCTGGACGGCCGCAATCCATTCAACGTTGGGCAAATCTCCATATACCTAGGTATTGCCGACGAGATCACCGGCGAAAATTGCGCCGACACCGCGCGATGCGTATGGGCCGGATTTGATACATAACGCGGTGCATCGCGCCGCCCCGCGCATGGTGTTGACCGCGCGGCAGCTACACACCCAATAACGGACAGGAAGTCAACCTGTCGGCGCGTCCGCTAAGGGCCATAACCGGACATTCAATATCCGGCACCCCAACGATACTGCCACGCAACACCGACGGCGCTGAATTCGCTGCCGGTGCGGGTCGAAATGCCAGTGCTGGCATTAAATTTGATAGAGTTGTAACGGTCCACCGGTAGAGCAAGGGTCAAGCCCGCGCGCGTGTTCGTTTGCTCATTATTGTCTCTCATGCCATTCAGGGTGGTGCGGCCGCCCGTAAAGTAGATACCATCCAATGACACCCACGCGCCGGATTCGAAATTGTAAATAATGTCCCCCCGCACTGTGTAAATCGGCGCCTGCGCGAATGTGTTACCATTGAAGAAATCAGTGTTCTCGGTGAAAAATGTAACGCCAGGGGCGATCTCCACTGTCCACGGGCCCCACGCCTTGGAAATACCCAGCTCGGGTCTGAACGACCAGCGGTTGTTGCCGAGATTGAGCAATTTGCTGTCGTCGTATTGCCCTAGCGGGGCCGACACCTGCAGGCTCGCCCCGATAATGAGGTCCTGCTTGTAGTTCGCAAAATCCTTCACAGAAAGCGCGGGGGCGCCGAACAGGTTTATCGAAAAGCGAAATCGCGGATCGCCCAAACCCGACATCTCGCGCGTTCTAGGCTGGTCGTCCACGAGACCATGTGCGGAAAAAGACGAGTAGGGCAGTATCACATCGAACTTGGCGGATTTGCCCCATACGTCGAGCGAACGGACGTAAGCTAAGGCCTCAGTATGAGTGTCAAATTGTGCGTCAGCGATCGACAAAGTTGGATCAAAGGCAATTTTGCCTTGTGAGTACAGGTAGCCCGCAATCAGAAAATTAAGTCCGACCGGCGTGTTTGTATACGATCTTGGTTCGGCATCCTGAGCTTTCGCGTTTGCAACCATAAACACGGTCGCGATTATTGCGAACGCGACTCGAAGTGAGAGCCAGCAAGGGGCAAGCTCGTCATTGCCCATGAGCCGACTGTAGCCGGCGACATCGCCGACGAGGATAGCGGTCAATCGCCGTTCGACGCGGGCCCCCGCCATGAAGCGATCCGATCTACCGTCGATGGGCGAAGTCTATGAGACGGTGAAGGATGTGTCTATCGAGGCCACGATGTCCCTTATGGGTCATAAGCGGACGCGGCGCGGTCAAATTGGGATGTGTGCTTTGCCCCCGAAAGCGGACACGGCTCGGCGCGACTCCAATGTCCGCTTTGGGCCAAAAACCGACATAGCTACGCGCGCCACCGTTCACGAGGGAGGTTTCGTGAGGAGAGACATCTGAGCGCTGGAGAGGGGGCGGGTTTTGTCCCCGTACCGGTCATTTGGCGGGTTGCTGTGCCACCCTGGCGCACCTTGGGGAGAGCCCCCCAATCACGCACCTACCGGCAACAGCTTTTGCAGGTCGATCGTCGATCGTTGACCGATCGCCGCTCCTTTGTCAGCAAGCCATGCATCGGCAGTCTGTCTGCCTAGGTCGAATAGATACTCAAGAAACGCCATATAGTTGTTGCGCTTGGTAGATAACGCGATTTTTTCCAACTCCGCGTGTGCTTCGATAGTGTGGAAATGAAAGCGACCAAACCGGGCGCGGTCTAGCAGGCCCTCGTCGACAAACCCTAGAAGGAGCCCAATGGCGGAGAGCTCCAACCAGAATGTCGAGTTGAAGCTGATCTCGATCAGGCGATCTTGGATATCACGCATGGTGCGCGGGACCCCCTCGCGTTTGATGGGATCGATCCTGACGATGATCAGGTCGCACTTCGGCATCTTTCGCACGAGGGCAGCCAGCGCCGGATTCCCTGTATAACCGCCGTCCCAGTACAACTCGCCGTCGATCTCAACCGCCTGAAACAAGTGTGGCAGGCACGCTGAGGCCAGAACGGCGTCGACGGAGATGTCGGTGTTGGTGAAGACGCGCCGCGTCGCCGTGCGCACATTGGTCGCGCACACCATGAGCTGGACGGCCTCTTGTGCACGCAAACGCTCAAAATCGATCAATTCGGTGAGCAGGTCGCGCAACGGATTGTAGTTGGCTGGATTGAACTCATAGGGCGACAAATTCCGAGTCACCATGTCCCACAAGAGATAAGGAGGTGTGTACTCTAGCCGCAGACGCGATGCGGTCTCGCCCGACAATGGCCGGAGAAAGCTTCCAAATCCAGGCATCTTGCCAACGGCTTCCCAGAACTGACGAAGCTCCAGGCGTGCCTGCTTCGGGCCCCCTCGTACCAGACCATCGGCGAGGGCCACAGCATTCATGGCGCCCGCGCTGGTTCCCGTGACGCCAATGATGTCGATTGTCGTCTCTTCAAGAAACCGGTCGAGCACGCCCCACGTGAAGGCCCCATGCGATCCGCCGCCCTGCAAGGCCAAGGCAATCTTCCGCCGCCCCAGCGTAGAATCTGATTGGTCCGTCATAGTCATTACCTATCCCCTCGCTACACGATTTCGTTGGCCTGCATTTGTGGCGCACGCAAAATTCAGGAGCTGGGTGGGCTGTTATTACGCACTTGCATGCCCGGCCAAGTGATGGCCGCGCCACCCACAAACCCCCGGCGGTTCTTGTCCGTACCAAGAGGACATCGTATCGGCTTCGATCAATGCTCCGGAAGGGGCTTGGACGGCCATTGTCCAACTGCTCAGTGAGGCACGTTCAATGTCCGCTTTGGGTCGATACTGTTGAAAAAGTCATCGAGATAATCGGCGAATCATGATTTCGTTTCGTTGATGGTTTCAGCGGCGGGGTCGGATCATGATGGGTCGGCAGAGCGGCGATCAGAGCCGGTTGTTTTACCTTTTCAACCTCGAGAAGCGCATTCCAGCGGGCCATCTGTTGCGTCGGATCAATCCGGTTGTGACCCGGATACTCGGTGAGCTTCGCGAGAAGCTTGAGCCGTTCTACAGCGAGATCGGCCGACCATCGATCGACCCCGAACTGATGATCCGGATGCTGATCATTGGCTACTGCTACGGCATTCGCTTTGAGCGGCGGCTGTGCGAGGAGGTTGAGTTACACCTCGCCTATCGCTGGTTCTGCCGCCTCGATCTTGAGGACAAGGTTCCTGACCATTCGACCTTTTCGGTCAATCGTCACGGCCGGTTCCGCGACAGCGACCTGTTCCGTCAGGTCTTTGAGGCGGTGGTGCGGGCCTGCATGGATGCCGGGCTGGTCAAGGGAGAAGCCTTCGCGGTCGATGCCAGCGTCATGGAGGCGGACGCCAGCCGTTATCATGCCAAGGCACCCGACGAGATCGATTGGTCGTTGCCGGAGCGTCAGACGCGTGCGGTTGCCGAGTTTCTCGGCGCTCTTGATGACGAAGATCCCGACGCGGATCGCAAGCTGCCAAAGGCGATCTCGCCGGTAGACCCGTGCTCGGCCTGGACCGCCAAAGCCAACAAGCGCGTACAGTTCGGCTATGGGCTCAATTATCTGATCGACGTCGAGCGCGCGGTCATCGTCGATGTGGAGGCCACTGCGGCCCGTACCTACGACGAGGTGGCCGCGACCAAGACCATGATCAAGCGTACCGAACAGACGCAAGGCTTGAAGCCCAAACGGCTTTTGGCCGATACGGCCTATGGCACCGGCAAGTTCCTCGGCTGGCTGATCGAGACAGGCATCACGCCTCATATCCCCGTCTGGGATAAGAGCAGTCGTGAGGACGGCACCTTCTCAAGCAACGACTTCACGTTCGACCGTGAGCGTAACGTCTACGTCTGCCCCGCGAACAAACTGCTAAGGACTACCGGCAATGCGGGCGGCGACAACAAGGTGCGCTATCGTGCATCGCGGCGCGACTGCCGCGCATGTCCACTCAGGCCGCGATGCAGTCCGAACACGCCCTCGCGCAAGATCACACGCGACGTCCATGAGGATGCCCGCGATCATGCCCGCAGCTTCGTGGGTACGCCGGAGTTCGAACAATCGCGCGACGAGCGCAAGAAGGTCGAGATGCGATTTGCGCACCTCAAAACCCACCACCGCTTCGAGCGTATGCGTTTGCGGGGTCTCTCCGGGGCGCGCGATGAGTTCCACCTCGCCGCAATCGTGCAGAACCTCAAAACGCTCGCCAGCCAACTCTGGCGACCGCCACCCGACGCCCTGGCAGCAAGCGCCATGTGAACGGCAGTCCCATCAAGCGTCGGACGGAGGTCAAAAATACCCTCCCAATCGGGAGTATCGAAGGATCAAAGACACCGATGGAGACCCGCACGCCCTCATCCGCTACTTTATCAACGACATCGGTCAAAAGCTGCCGCGCCCGTCGCGGAGTGCCGCGTCCGCTTTCCCCCCAATAACGGACGCGAAGCAGCAAGGGTCGGCGTGTCCGCTAAGGGCCAGAAGCGGACATTCGCAAAGCGGCTATTGGATTACTTCATCGGCGCGGATGGAAAGCAGCGTGGCTTCGGTCATGGTCAATTTTCAGGCTCGGCCACCGGCCAGACCTTCGACATCAACAAACTTACTAACAAGCCCACAAGACAGCCAAAGATGACCTCTACGACCTTGTGCACGCCGTATTCGATACCGCTCACTTTGGAATTGTGTGTCAGTCCCGCCGCGATAACAATCGCTGCCGTAATCGGCGCCTGACGCCACATCGTCGGGATTTGAACCAGATAAGACGACAAAAGAACAGTCACGGCCAATGCAATCGGTAGCTTCCACTCGCTCAATTCACCGATGACCACAAAGATCAACCCGACCGCACAACCAAGCAACACGTTTATGAGGCAACTCTTGAAAATCCGAACCGCTTCTTTCACCTGGGGATCAGAGGCCGCGACCATTGAAGCAATGGCCCAGGTTGGATTTTGATCGTCGGCAATGTGCGTCAGCACGTACCAAGTAACGGTCGTTCCAATAAAAACATTGACGGCGAACCTCACCCCAATGATGTCACGTTGGAGCGAGATGAGCCATGTCATGGGTGCCCTTGTCATGTTCAATTTCCCTGGCCATGGTCAATCACTCGCGACTCGGTCACTCGTGAGCCGCCGGGGCATTGCCGAGGAGACGGTACACGACACCGGTCTTTGTGGTATTCAGCGCAATCCAATCCTTGGCGGCATACTGGAGCGCTAGGAAGAAGCGCTCGGCCCTTTGCATCGCGTCTAGGGTCAATAGTTTCCTGTCGCCGAATCGGATTTGGTAGGCGAACTCCCCGATCAGCGGCCTGTGTTCTCCCCGGGTACGCCAGATCGATACGTTCGTCTTTGCTTTGAGTCCTGAACCGAAATCGAGCGACCCGATATCCTGAAGCACTTCCTCGATAATGGTGTTGTTGACCATCGCGATCTCTTCCTGCGGCGAATGCTGCACGACAGTCAGCGCCGGGAAAACGTTTGTGAGCGCCTTGAAGTGGAATACGTCGTTAGTGCCAAAATGTGAGCGTGGGAACTGCACGTTGTGCGAAAAGAGCAGGCGGATCCCGCCAAGCTGGTCTTTGAGAGGCAACGCCTGGCACTTGAACTTTACCCGATAATCGCCAACGATCTCGGGGCGCACATCGGTCTCGGCGGCTTTCTGTATGTCCGGATGTCTGAACTTGAACACTATTTCGGGCTCGCCCGAAGGGAAGCCGTCTGTATAGGGGATGCGCCGGCGCAGAATGAACGCGTTGTTGTACAGCCGGAAGTCCTTGGTATCCACAAACAGGACTTCCCGGATCTTGAGCGGTGCAGCTTCGAAACCCGCCGTGGAGAATCTCACTCCGCACTTATCGGCAGGCGCCCGGAGCACCTTTGCGAAATCAAACAGGTTCTTGCGCGACCTGAACCTGTTGGGTTTAAGAATTAGCTTGCATGACAAGTATTCGACCTCGTGAAGGGGCATACCGTCGGCATATCTGCCTGGCTTCAGGTACGGAACCCGACCTGCCCAAGAAGTCTTGATCTTGGATTTTCGTTGTGCCTCTTGGGCGAGCTTTGCTTTCGGCAATAAGATGATTTCTGTGGCCACAATGTTCCCCTACGGTTGGACATTGCATCGTACCCGATCAAATTGGCATTCTGATAGGGGCTGAAACCGACTTCGCCACTGCATAAGATGCTGCCCGATGTCCGCTT
>CAWEMR010000026.1:0-132239 GCA_963810085.1 uncultured Alphaproteobacteria bacterium
GTCATCGCGATCGTATGGCAGTACACCGGGTTGCAGCCGGTGACATGGCCGGCCGCATCACCCACAATCGGAACGCGCACTGACAACGACCGTCAACGACATCGAGCATATCGAGGCGACGTCCTATAACGGGCTTGGCATCATCAAGGTCTTCTTCCAGCCAACACCGACATTAGGCTCGCCAACACCCAGATCACGGCGGTCTCGCAGACCCAGCTCAAGCAAATGCCGCCGAGCACAACACCGCCGCTCATTCTCAACTACAACGCTTCGACGGTTCCCATCATCCAGCTTGCGCTGTCGGGCTCCGGCCTTTCCGAGCAAGCGCTCGCCGATATCGGCCTCAACGCGCTGCGGACCCCACTTGTGACCAGCCCGGCGCCGCGATCCCGCTCCCCTATGGCGGCGAACTGCGTCAGGTGCAGATCGACCTCGATACGCGCGCTATGCAGGCGCGCGGCCTGTCGGGCCAAGATGTCGCCAATGCGCTTGCGGCACAAAACCTGATCACACCGGTCGGCACGCAAAAGATCGGATCATTCCGATACGCCATCCATCTCAACGACGCGCCGTCGGTGATCTTCGAGCTCGGCGACTTGCCGATCAAGAGCATCAACGGCGCCATCGTCTACATCCACGATGTCGCGCATGTCCGCGACGGCAACCCGCCGCAGACCAATATCGTGCACGTCGAGGGCAACCGTTCGGTGTTGATGCAGGTCCTGAAGAACGGCTCGGTATCGACGCTCGCGATTATCGACGGCATCAAGCAGAAACTTGCGGAGGTTCAGGATATCCTGCCGCCAACTCTCAAAATTGCTCAGATCGGCGACCAATCGGTCTTCATCAAAGGCGCGGTCAGCAGCGTCATCCGCGAAGGCGTCATCGCCGCGGCGCTGACCAGTCTGATGATCCTGATCTTCCTTGGCAGCTGGCGGTCGACCGTCATCATCGCGACATCCATCCCGCTATCGGTGCTCGGCTCGATCGCCATACTCTCGGCGCTCGGCGAAACGCTAAACATCATGACCCTGGGCGGCCTCGCGCTCGCCGTAGGGATCTCGTCGACGATGCCACGGTGACGATCGAGAACATCAACTATCACCTTGAACAAGGCAAAGAAGTCGAGACCGCCATCATGGACGGCGCGGCACAGATCGTGACCCCGGCCTTCGTCTCGCTTTTGTGCATCTGCATCGTGTTTGTGCCGATGTTCTTTCTGCCCGGAGTGGCGCGCTTTCTGTTCGTGCCGATGGCCGAGGCCGTGATGTCGGCGATGGCCTGTTCGTTCATTCTGTCGCGCACGCTAGTGCCGACAATGGCGAACTACCTGCTGCGCAAGCACGCCCCGCACACCGACATGCACGGTCTGGACGGTTCGCTGCCGCCGTCGCGTAATCCACTGGTTCGGATACAGCGTGCTTTCGAGCGAAAATTCGAGGCCTTCCGCCTGATCTATCGCGATCTTCTGACGATGGCGCTGCGCCGTCGCGCGGTCTTCGTTGGATGCTTCCTCGCCGTCGTCTTGGGTTCTTTCGCGCTGACGCCGTTCCTCGGACGCGATTTCTTCCCGACGGTGGATGCCGGCCAAATCCTCATGCACGCGCGCACCCGCGTCGGCACGCGGATCGAGGAAAGCGCGCAGCAATTTGCCGACATTCAGAAAGCCATTCGGCAAATCATTCCGCCGAAAGAACTCGCAACGCTCGTCGACAATATCGGCGCCCCAACGAGCGGCATCAATATGACTTATAACAATAGCGGCACGATCGGCACGGCCGACGGCGATATTCAAATCAAACTGAGCGAAGTTCACCGGCCGACGGCCGAATATGTCCGCGCCTTGCGCGAAGAGCTTCCGGCGCGTTTCCCAGGGGTCACCTTCTCGTTCTTGCCGGCGGACATCATCAGTCAAATCCTGAATTTCGGCGCACCCGCCCCTATCGATCTGCAGGTCCGCGGCCCCGATCTCAAATCCGACCTCGCCTTTGCACAAAACCTGTTGCGCGGGCTCCGCCATGTTCCGGGCCTGGTCGACGCGCGTATTCAGCAATCGCTCAATAATCCCGGCTTCGATGTCGACGTCGATCGCACACGCGCCGAATATGTCGGCGTGACGGAACGCGACGTCACCAACAGCATGGTGGTCAATCTTGCGGGCAGCAGCCAGGTCGCGCCGACCTATTGGCTCAACCCGGACAACGGCGTGAACTATGCGATCGTCATGCAGACGCCGCAATATCAGATCGATTCGCTGAACGCGTTGGAAGATCTGCCCATCACCGCTGCGGGCGCTGCTTCGCAAACCCTCGGAGCGATCGCCAGCATCGCGCGCATAACCACACCCGCGGTCTATTCGCAATACAACATCCTGCCGATGGTCCAGATCTACGGCGCCACGCAAGGCCGCGATCTCGGCGCCGTGGCTGCCGATATCCAAAAAATCGTTAGTGACACCGAAAAGAGCCAGCCGAAAGGCGTGCAAGTGGCGCTCCTTGGGCAAGTCAGAACCATGAATAGCGCCTTCGCCGGACTGCTGTTCGGCCTCCTCGGCGCGATCGTGCTGATCTATCTGTTGATCGTCGTCAATTTCCAATCCTGGGGCGACCCGTTCGTAATCATCACGGCGTTGCCGGCCGCGCTCGCCGGCATCGTCTGGATGCTATTTGCAACCCAGACGACGCTCTCCGTTCCGGCGCTGACCGGCGCCATCATGTGCATGGGCGTCGCCACCGCTAACAGCGTTCTCGTCATCAGCTTCGCGCGCGAGCAGCTGGAAAAGACCGGCGATCCAGTTGCCGCTGCGCTCGAAGCGGGATTTGTCCGTTTCCGGCCGGTCTTGATGACGGCCCTTGCCATGATCATCGGCATGGCGCCGATGGCGCTCGGGCTCGGCGAGGGCGGCGAGCAGAATGCGCCGCTCGGCCGCGCCGTCGTCGGCGGACTCATCTGCGCGACCATCGCAACCCTGATGTTCGTTCCTGTGGTATTCAGTCTCATTCATGAGCGCCGTGGCAAAACAACTGCGCCGGCGATTGGAGAATCGCATGTCGTCTGAGACCATTTCGTCTGAGACCGCGCCGGTGGTGCCTGCCCCATCCGTGGCTTCGCACCGCGGATTATGGATCGCCGGTGGTACCGCGATTGCCGTCGCCGGCATTGTCGTCGTCATGGGTCTGACGACGCGCCGGATGGCCGATGCGAAACTCAGCGAATGGACCGACGTGCAAGCTATCCCCACCGTCGCTGTCGCGCTGCCCGATACCAACGGCAAAAAGGGCACCTTCACACTCCCCGGCCGGCTTGAGGCCTATACGCAGGCGCAGATTTACGCACGCGTGAGCGGCTATGTGAAAGATTGGAAGGCCGACATCGGCGCGTCGGTGAAGACCGGCGACCTGCTTGCCGAAATCGATGCACCCGACCTCGACCAGCAGATCATGCAGGCGGAGGCGGAGCTCTCCAGCGCGCAAGCAAATTCGATGCTCGCGCAGACGACGCTGCAGCGCGGACAACAGCTCATCAGTTCGGGAGCCGTATCGAAACAGGACCTCGACCAGCGCGCAGCCGATGCTTCCAACAAACAGGGACTAGTCAAATCGGCGCAAGCCAATCTTGACCGTCTGCGGGTCCTGGAAAAATACAAACGCATCACCGCGCCATTCGACGGCTTGGTGACCGCGCGCAACACCGATCTCGGCGCGTTGATCAATGCCGGGAACGGCGGCGGGCCGCCGCTCTTTGTCGTCGCCGACACCAGCAAGTTGCGGGCCTATGTCAACGTGCCGCAGAATTACGTGCCGAACATCAAGATCGGCACCAAGGCGCACATCTCCGTACCCGAATATGTAAGCCGGCAATTCTCCGGAACGGTGGAAGCTTCCGCCCAGTCGGTCGATGCAGCATCCGGCACGACGCGGATGCTGCTTGTTGTTGACAATGTAAATCGTGAACTGATGGCTGGCGCTTACGCCAATGTCAGCTTCGACCTGCCGCATCCCGAAATCGCCATCAATGTGCCGGCGAGCGCGCTGATCTTCGATCGCAGCGGCATGCACGTTGCAACGGTCGATAGCCGAAACCGCGTTGTTCTCAAAGACGTCCTGATCGCGCGCGACCTTGGCAAAGACGTCGAGATCGGTTCGGGCCTCAGCCCCGACGACCGCATCATCCAGAGCCCTCCGGATGGGATAACCTCAGGGGATCAAGTCCGGATTGCCGGGGCGGCGGCGGCTTCTGATGAGCCGATAGCTGACGCCATGAAATAGCAGTACAACTCCCTATCCGACGGGCTTCATCTTTTGGGTTTTAGATGGTCGATGGTTGTTCTTTACCAGAGCACGATATTGGGCGGCCTAGCCCATAGTCTGTCATTCTGCTAATCCGAAAATCTTGCGCGCGCAGGGCTTAAGTCTTGTTTGACTGAACCACCGCCCGAAATGCCAGCATCCTGTTGTGTCGTTCACCCATCACTTTGTTCGGTCCACTGGTCAGAATCGTACAACTTTGAATCTCGTTGCCGGACTTGGGGTCTTTCCACTTCGCCCAAGCCATCACCATCTGGCCTTCGGTCATAGCGATGGCATAGGGCTGCTTCTCTTTGAGAGTGATCTTCTTCCATTCATAGAAGCCGTCAGTGCCGATGAGGCAGCGTTGCCCCCATTTCCAGGCATCCCGGAACGCTGGCTTAGCCGTGAACTCCTCTGCCCTAGCGTTGAAGGTTGAATGCGAGATTTTTTCGTCTTTAGCCCAATGCGGCAGCAAACCCCATTTCATCATTTTTGGAATGCGCTTGCCATCTTCAGACCGGATTGCCACAAGCATCGGTGCTGTCGGCGGCTTATTCAAATCCGCTTCAAAGCTCGGGGCTATAAAATCCGGGCAAACTTCAGGCGAATTTTGATTTCGGAATAATCTGAGGATAATCGGACGCGGCCACACATGGACAATATCTAGGGAGTTTAGCGCCTTTTCCAATGCGCCCAATTACTGCCCTTCCCTCGTCGCCTAGGATCAAATCTTTCGCCACCAAACCTTTGTTTGAATTTTTCTGCATCGGCAGGATCAGAGAAACAATAAATGTGAAACCACTCCCGATCAAAGACGGCATGGCCCCGCGCACACAGCGTCATGTCCTTGCAGAAATCGTAAATCTCATTGTAGCCGCCGCCTTCACAGAAGCGGCCTGGCAACGCGATTTGGTGAGGCCAGCCCCGGTCAACAGCCGCTGGCGACAACTCGCCCTTGCGGCGCATTTCCAAACCTTCGCTTGAATGCCGAGGCGTCGTTCAAGGTGCGAAAGCAATATCTCACCGTGTTTCCTGGCAGATCGACGTACAGATCAAATTCGAACCCGCACTCTTCCAGCCAGTCCAATATGTCCATGGCGGCTTCATCGAATGACAACGCCACCTGATAGGGAAAGTCTTGGTTGATCTGCGGTATGAGGCTCATTCGCTCATTGAGAACGAAACAAGAACATAAGTCAATGGGGCGAGCCTTAGGGGGCGGCTACAAAGTCAGCCTACTATCTATCGTCACTCCACTCTTCGCCTCCGGCCTCGACCTCTGGTCAATAACCGCTGGCGACAACTCGCCCTTGCGGCTCCAATGAACCAGATGAACTTCGTGAAAATTTTCCCTGAAGTCGTAGGAGGCGTGCAAGGGCCCACCGGTGGCCGTCTCCTAAACGCGGGTATTTAGGTTACCGCGTAAGCTTAAAGAGAGGAACACCGAAACATCAACTTCCACGATTTCTCGCAGCGGTTATTCTCGCTTGGCCTTGTTTCAAACTTTTGTTGTGGGAGTAAGCCGTGTCCCTATCTGATCGGTTAAGTCCTCGCGACCCCGCTGACTCTGTGTGCGTGTACTGCGGCGAACCACTGCCACTTACTCAGAGTGGCATCATGGCATGGCGAGTGGGTGATAAGTTTGTTTGCAACGAGTTTTGCGCCGATGGAATTTCTCCCGGAAACAACAATTCGAAAGCACACTCAAGCGAAAACGTAGAGCGTCTATTAAATTGGGTGCACCCAACTGACTAAATCCGTGGCCATCGAACTAAATCGTTTGATTTTCGAAGGCTCGAATTAGCCCCTGACCTCGGAGAAAAACGGAAGAAGATTCAATGCCCCGAATGTCTTAGTTTGACAGGGGATTGTCGTACGTGGGCAGATTCTGATCGTTAAAGTAGGATCAATAGTTTCTGAAAGGGCTCTTCACAAGGTCGTTCGCCGATTTTGTAAAGGTTTCAGCCAAGCTCTTCGTCTGTTCCATAAACGTTTGAAATTGAACTTGCATATATTCCGTCTGGATTTGAATGATGTCTTGAAAATCTCTGGCTTGACTCAGCTTTTGCACAAATGCCTAAGCCGCGGCGATGTTTTCCTCAGTAAAGCTTTTGATTTTGTCCGCTAACTCAGCGGGATCTAACGTATAGGTATAAAATGCCTTCTGCATCATATTGAAATATTGCTCCGTGGCTTGTTCTGTTTTATCTAAAGCGTGCTGTGCATCCTGTGGCATGACGATCCGCATTAGATCAAAAGCAGCTTTGTTAAGTCGGGTTTTCCTAACCGCGGGTCAAGCGACGGCCACATGTACTACTAATTGGCCCTCGGGAGGATGACGGGTAATGTGCCCCTTGCCTGTCGTATCCTCCGCTAGCACAACACTACCTGCGGGGAGTCGGCGGATGTCGCCATCACTCGTCTCGAATTCGACCTCTCCGGTTAGCCAGAGCACAAGCAGTCGCTGCGGCGGATTGTGCCAATCCGTTTGCCCCGCACCCTTAGGGACGTAGCAGATATTATACCATGAAGCCGGAAGGTTTTCCGTAAGGCCCAACGGGGGAGTGTCCTTGAAAAGTTTCTTTGGCTGTAAGGTTATATCCATGTCCTCCAAGTGAGTTTCGCCGTCGCCATCGGAAAAGATTCGAAGACATTTGACACGCTCACTGGTAGCCCGTTCATCCGAGATCGCTGCCATGTCCGTCTCTCTCTGACGATCAATAGTTCTTCATCGACCCCGTTGTCGCCTTCGTAAATGTCTCCGTCAGACTTCTCGTTTGTTCAGTGAATGCATGAAATTGATCTTGCATATATTGGCTTTGAATTCGAACGATATCTTGAATATCCTTAGCCCGGCTCAATTGTTTGACGAATTCCCGTGACGTTGCCATGTTTTCTTCGGTAAATGTTTTCATCTTTTCTGCTAACTCTGGACTACTCATGGGAAAGGACGAAAATGCGTTCTGAACGAAATTGAAATATTCCTTCATCGCTCCTTGGGTCTGGTTCATGGTCTGCTCTACAAACCTTTCTGCGTTGTCGTTTGCCATCTGAGTTCCTGACATTGGGTTGAACGAAAACTCCAACATTACATAATCCGGGTGCCTATTGGCAAAACCAATACTCGGTCAATCCAGCAAGATTGTCCTAAGTTCCCCCAAATCGATCCAACGTTTCTCTTTTATGCATCATTCGGTGGATCATCCGATGACAATTCGAGCATAGGACGGCGACATCCTTAAGATGTGTCTTCGTGTTGGCATCGTCATGCCCATAGACTACTCAACCCCGTCGACCTCAAACGCCTTTTGACGTAGCGTTCGTTCTTCATTTCATCGGTGGACGGGTTTAATAGATGGCCGAATGAATTTTCGTATTATGGCGATCCTGGCGCAGCGGAAAGCCTATTAGACTATAGGCGGTGAAGGCGGCGCCACCGACCCGGGCTGTAACCCTCGCTCTTGGAAAACACGCGCGTGAAATGGCTTTGGTCCACAAAGCCGCAAAGCTGGGCAATATCGGCGAGCTCGCAGCGTGGGTCCTTTAAGAGTTCTTTGGCGCGCTCGACGCGCATTTTGGTCAGCCACTTGTAAGGCGGAACGCCTGTCGATCGTTTGAATGCCCGCGCAAAATAGCCGCTCGACAGTCCGCACTCATGCGCGATCTCTGCGATCGAAGGATCGTGTGCCAAATTGACATTGATGAAGTCGCGGGCGCGTTGCAGCTGCCACGCCGCGAGGCCGCCGCGGGCGTTCGGTCCCCCGATCGGGACGCCACCGTAAGCGCGCACAATGTGAGCGAAAAAAGCAAGCGTGATACAGTCGGAAAACATCGCGGTTCCGTCGCCCGGTTGCTCCATCGCGCCGGCGAGCGCTTGCGCCAGACCGAACATGACCAAATCGCGGGCACCAAAATTCGGCGCGTAAAGTCCTTTCGCCCGGCGAATTCCGGCTTCATTGGCCATCTCATCAAGCGTAACCTGCGTGATGTAAAAGCGAACCGAATCGAAAGGGATATCCAAACTAACGACTGGATGGTCACCGAGGTCAACCAGCTGTGTATAGCCGAGACGCCAATCGGGCACTTCTCTGGGCCGTCCTAACGTCCATAAGTTCGAGAAAAACGGTACCGCTAACGGAACATGGAAGGCAAAAGCCTCTTCCGGTGGCGAGGCAAGTGAACTGCCACCCATCGGACGGCTGCTCCGCATGTGCGAAAAACCGATAGGTGCTTTTGAAGATTTTCGCGCCAAGAGTGTCAGCGGACGATCTATTCGGAAGCGTCTAGCAAGGTCGTCCTCGATCGCATCCGCAGCCATCATTGCCTCCATAACAGTTGCTAAAGCGGCAATTAATTCTCGTGAGCGACAAAACACTCTCGCGCTCCCAACGCGACCCCGCCGTCCCGGACGGAAAACAGGATAAACGCCCCATAATCATAAAAACAGCGGCAAATCGCCAGCGGCGTTGTCTGTCGCAGCAATTTTTCAGCCGAAACTTTCAATACGGTCAAATTCGTACAATTTTGTGCGCGCTGCCAACGATACGGTGTGGGCGAACCCGAGTGCTACGGCGATGGAGGGTTCTTATCGCTGTCAACTGGAGGCATGCCATGAAGAGTCTTCATATTGTTGCTGTGCTCGCCGCTGCGCTGGGGACTCTGGAATCTGCCTCGGCGCAATCCGCGTCGAAGGCCGGCATCAAGAATGTAGTTTTGGTACATGGCGCGTTCGCCGACGGCTCTGGCTGGGATGCCGTCGCCAGGATCCTCGAAAAGGATGGCTACACGGTGTCGGTGGCGCAGCCCCCCGAGACCTCCTACACCGAGGACGTCAAGTATGCGAAGGCCGCCGTCGACGCCATGGCCGGGCCGGTGGTTCTGGTGGGCCACAGTTACGGCGGGTCCATCATCACCGAGGCCGGCAACGATCCGAAGGTTTCGGCACTGGTCTACATCGCCGCCTTTGCGCCCGATGACGGTGAGAGCTGTGCGTCGATCGAACAGGCGCTGCCGCAAGCCTCCACGGCATTCAAGCCGGACAGCAACGGCAACTGGTGGATAGAACAGGCGCATTTCGCGGCCGACTTCGCAGCAGACGTTCCGCCGGCCGTGTCCCACTTCATGGCCATATCGCAGGTGCCGATCTCCACAAACTCGTTCACCCACAAGGTTACGAACCCCGCCTGGAAGACCAAGCCCACCTGGTACATGGTGGCCACCGCAGACCGGTCGATCAATCCGGAGCAGGAGCGCATGATGGCGAAGCGCGCCCACGCCACAACGGTCGAAGTGAATGCCAGCCATGTGGCCTACATGTCCCATCCGAAAGAAGCGGCCAAGCTCATCGAGGAAGCCGCAGCAACCGCGCCGGCTAGTCATTGAGGCGGCGCTTCCGCTGCTGCTTAAAGGCTACTTTTGGGACGCGTTCGCGCCTCCCAGAAGCAGGCCGATCTCATTCATCGGGCGAGCACTATGCAAAACCAGATGACCATCGAGTCTCCGGATGGAACCTTCCATGCTTACGTTTCGCGGCCGGCCAAATTACCCGCACCGGCAGTGGTCGTTCTTCAGGAATTGTTCGGCGTTAACGCCGACATCCGGGCGACCTGCGATGAGCTGGCAAAGCGAGAATTCATCGCAATCGCGCCGGACTGTTTTGGCGGCAGGAGCCTGACGTCGATCTTGACGTAAGGTCAGAAGCCGACTGGCAGCACGGTCTGGGGCTTTACGGGGCGTATGATCGCGACGCTGGCGCGCGCGATATCGCGCAAACAATCCGCACCGCTGTTAAGTTGCCCGAGTCGACCGGGAGGGTTGCCCTGCAAGGCTACTGCCTCGGCGCATTGATGGCCTTTATCACGGCCGCTCGCCATGAGGTCGACGCCGCCGTTGCTTACCATGGCAGCGACACAGAAAAATACCTAGGCGAAGTCGGCAGCTTGCGCGCCCCCTTGCTGATGCACCTTGGTGAGGAGGACGAATTCATCTCAAAGACGGCGCAAGCGCAGATCAAAGCGGCGCTGGCAAAAAAGCCGAACGCAACCGTTTACAGTTATCCGGGTCAACGTCACGCGTTCTCCCGGCACAACGGGACGCACTACAATGCCACCGCGGCAGTACTGGCGAACGGACGAACAAGCGAATTTCTCAATCAACACCTGCGGTGACCTAAAGGCCGCTACAGTGCGAATGTCTGCTTTTGGCCCTTAGCGGACATCGCTTGACCGCACTGGCGTGTCCGCTGTTAGGGGGAAAGCGGACAGCACAGCGTGAGCGCGCTACGGCAGCTAATGACCCACAACGGACATTAAACTCACAGATAGCAAGAGCGCTGCTGCTCTCGCTATCTTCTGTCGGTCTGCGCGTATTATGGCGGCCGATTCTGAAAAAGAACGTCCGAGTGCGTGGTGGGCCCGGGAGGACTCGAACCTCCAACCAAGCGGTTATGAGCCGCTAGCTCTGACCATTGAGCTACGGGCCCGCGCAGGCACGTCAGGACGAACGAACGCGACGCGGGACGACATTATAGAGGGGAAACTTGCCTAATCCGGCCGGCTTAGCAAGAACACCGCCTGCTCGCCGAACAAATTCCAGAACCACCACGGCATTTTCAGCCGCATCCGGCTGCCCCAGGCATTAAGCGCGACCGCCTGCTCGATCCTGGCGCCGGTCGATTGGCACAATTCGCGAAAGTCCTTGATGCTGCAGAAGTGGATATTCGGCGTTTCCCACCACGCATAGGGCAGATTGTCGGTGTGCGGCATGTGACCGCCGAAAAATATCTGCAGCCTGATCTTCCAATGGCCGAAATTCGGAAACGACACCACGCCGTGGTGGCCGATGCGCAACATGTGTTCGAGCACGTCGCGCGGCCGCCGCGTCGCCTGCAAGGTCTGCGACAACACGACGAAGTCGAAAGCGTCGTCGGGATAGTCTTCGAGATCGGTGTCGGCGTCGCCCTGCACCACGGCGAGGCCCTTGGCGACGCATTCGTTCACGCCTTCGCGCGACAATTCGATGCCGCGGCCGTCGACGCCGCGGGTTTCCAGAAGCCGCAGCAATTCGCCGTCGCCGCAGCCGACGTCGAGCACGCGCGCGCCGGGCTCGACCATGTCGGCAACAACGAGCAAGTCGACGCGCGAGCCGCCGGGCGTGCGCGCTGCGCCGGCCATGGTGAGATCGTATTTGAGACGGTTCAGCATTGTTACCTCGCCGGCAGGCCGCGCGCTTTCGCGGCGCCGTCGAGGAAGCCGCGCACGATGCCGAACAATTCCGGCTCGTTGAGCAGGAACGCGTCGTGGCCCTTGTCGGTAGTGATTTCGGCGAACGAGACGCGGGCGCCGGCGGCATTGAGCGCATGCACGATGGCGCGCGATTCCGTCGTCGGAAACAGCCAGTCGCTGGTGAACGAGATCACGCAAAACCGCGTCGGCGTGCCGCGGAAGGCATTCGCCGCGACGCCATCACAATCGGCGGCGAGGTCGAAATAATCCATGGCGCGGGTCAGATAGAGATAGGAATTGGCGTCGAACCGCTCGACAAAAGTGATGCCCTGGTGGCGCAGATAGGATTCGACCTGAAAGTCGGCGTCGAACGAGAAGGTCGGGTTGTCGCGGTCCTGAAAGCGGCGGCCGAATTTGCGGTGCAGCGCGGCGTCGGACAGATAAGTAATGTGTGCGCCCATGCGCGCCACCGCTAGCCCGCGCCGCGGGCTGGTATTGTCGGCGAAGTAGCGCCCGCCGCGCCATTCCGGATCGGCCATCACCGCCTGGCGGCCGACCTCATGGAAGGCGATGTTCTGCGCCGAATGCCGGGTCGCCGCCGCGATCGGCAGCGCCGCGAAGACGCGCTGCGGATAGCTTGCCGCCCATTGCAGCACCTGCATGCCGCCCATCGAGCCGCCGGCCACCGCGAACAACGAGTCGATGCCGAGATGGTCGAGCAGCATCGCCTGCGCCCGCACCATGTCGCGCACGGTGATGACCGGAAACTCGAGGCCCCACGGCATGCCGGTCGCCGGATTGGTCGAGGCCGGGCCGGAACTGCCCATGCAGCCGCCGACGACGTTCGGGCAGATGACGAAAAACCGCTCGGTATCGATCGGCAGGCCGGGCCCGACCATGGTCTCCCACCAGCCCGGCTTGCCGGTGATCGGATGTTCGTTGAGGACGTGCTGATCGCCGGTCAGCGCGTGGCAGACCAGCACGGCATTGCTGCGGTCGGCATTGAGCGTGCCGTAGGTCTGATAGGCGATCTGCCACGGGCCGAAATCGACGCCGGCATCGAGCCGTAACGGATGGCTGGCCGCAAAGCGCACCACCGGCGAATGCGGCGTATCCGCTTCGCGCGTGCGGTCGGCAAGATCGAGCATGGCGCTGACGTCGGCCATTACTACTTCCTCAGGAGCCACTTTCCTTAGAATGCCAACCTTAGCATGCCATTTGCGGCGGCGCGGTCCAGCCGCCAGTCCAGACCTGCCGATTGAGCATGATCTTACCCGAAAACCGGTTTCCACTTTTCGGGATCATGCTCTAAGGCAGGCGCGGCGATCAGAGGGGCGTAAATAGGCCCGTCGCCACCTAAGTCAATGTTTTCTTTGATTTCGGGCTTAACGACACCTATCAATCGGGCCGATTGCCGGGACACCACGATGCCGAAACCGCCGCGCCAGAACGACCCATCGCTCGCCAAGCTGCGGGTCGAGATCGATCGCATCGACGAAGAAATGCACGGTCTGCTGATCAAGCGCGGCGAGATCATCGACCGCCTGATCGCGGTCAAAAAGTCCGAGGAAACCGGCTCGGCATTCCGGCCCGCTCGCGAGGCCGACATGATGCGCCGCCTGGTCAAGCGCCATCACGGCAACCTGCCGCTCGATACCGCCGAGAGCATCTGGCGGGTCATCATCTCGACCTTCACCTATGTGCAGGCACCGTTCGCGGTACATGCCGACCTCTCGGCGGGCGACGCGCTGATGCGCGATTCCGCGCGATTTCATTTCGGTTTCACGGTTCCGTTCGTGCCGCATATGGGCGCGTCGAGCGTGGTCGAAGCGGTGACGGAATCGCGGGGCGATCTCGGCCTCATTCCGGCCTTCGCCACCGCGGGCGCGGGCCCCTGGTGGGCCGCGCTCGAATTCGACAGCGCGCCGAAAATCATCGCGCGCCTGCCGTTCGTCGAGCGCGCCAATCATCCGGCCGCGATGCCGGTCTTCGTGATCTCGCGCGTCGCTGCCGACGCCATGGTGACGGAGACCGAAGTCTGGAGTCTGCGGGTTTCCGGCTGGAACGCTGCAGCCGTCAATGCGGTTGCCCCCCTCGCCGACGTCATCGCCGTGCCCGACCGCGCCTTTGATGGCGCAGGCCTATTGGTGTCGGCGGAGCGGGGCAGCATCGACGCGGTGGCGCAGGCTTTGGTTAAGGCTGGGGCCTCGATCCGCTCCAAAACCCTCGTCGGCAGTCACGCGACCCGCTATACGGTGGCCTGACTTTTTTCCTGCCCCGCCGATGGGGCGCCAAGACCAGGTGATCTTAGCCAAGCGACCCTAGCGAAGAGACCCAAGTTATGTCTGCGATGCGTCCACAACCACGATCCGGCGTGCTCGACATCAAGGCCTATGTGCCCGGCAAGAGCTCAGCGCCGAACGTGGCCAAGGTCTACAAATTGTCCTCGAACGAGTCCCCGCTCGGGCCGAGCCCGCGCGCGGTCGCGGCCTATAAGGCCTGTGCCGATCATCTCGAGGATTACCCGGACGGCGCGGCGACCGATCTGCGCGAGGCCATCGGCCGCGCCTTTGGCCTCGACCCCGAGCGCATCGTCTGCGGCGCCGGCTCCGACGATTTGCTGCATCTACTGGCCGCCGCCTATCTGACCGATGGCGACGAGTCGATCTACACGACGCACGGCTTTCTGATCTATCCGATCGCGATCCTGGCCACCGGCGCCAAGCCCGTCGTCGCGCCGGAGACCAATTACACCGCCGATGTCGACGCCATCCTCAAGGCCGTGACCGAGAAGACCAAGATGGTCTTCATCGCCAACCCGAACAATCCGACCGGCACGGCTCTGTCGTTCGACGAGGTGAAGCGTCTGCACCGTGGCCTGCCCGGCAACGTGATGCTGGTGCTCGACGCGGCTTACGCCGAATATGTCACGCGCAACGACTACGAGGCCGGCATCGAATTGGTCGCGACGTCGGACAACGTCGTGATGTGCCGCACGTTCTCGAAAATTCACGGGCTGGCGGCATTGCGGCTCGGCTGGATGTTTGCGCCCGCTCCCATTTGCGACGCCATCAATCGCATTCGCGGCCCGTTCAATTCGAGCGGACCGGCGATCGTCGCCGGCATCGCCGCGATCGAGGATCTAGCGCACCAGGAGCGCTCGCGCGAGCACAATACGCGCTGGCTCAACTGGCTCAGCGAAGAGATCGGCAAGCTCGGTCTCACCGTGACGCCGAGCGTCGCCAATTTCGTGCTGATCCATTTTCCGGAAGCCGAGGGCCGCACCGCCAAGGACGCCGACGCCTTCCTCACGGCGCGCGGACTGATCCTGCGCCAGACCACCGCCTACAAATTGCCGAATGCGCTGCGCTTGAGCGTCGGCACCGAGGAAGCGAACCGTCTGGTGGTCGCGGCGCTCAAGGATTTCTCAAGAGCATGATCCCGAAAAGTGGAAACCTGTTTTTCGGATCAGATCATACTCAAACGAAAGATCTAGCGATCGTAATACGTCCGCGCCGAAGGCCGACGCGCGAGCGGAGATTTATGTGAAGAAGCCTGCCCCCATCTTCAATCGCCTGGCACTGATCGGTGTCGGCCTGATCGGCTCGTCGATCGCACGCGCCGCGCGCGCGCAAGGCGCGGTGCGCGAGATCGTGGCGACCGCGCGCTCCGCCGCAACACGCCGCCGCGTCGCCGAGCTCGGCATTGCCGATCAGGTGGTCGAAACCAACGCGGCCGCGGCCGAGGGCGCCGACCTCGTCATCATCTGCGTTCCGGTCGGCGCCTGCGGCGACGTCGCCAAGGAAATCGGCCGGCATCTCAAACCCGGCGCGGTCGTCTCCGACGTCGGCTCGGTCAAAGGCGCCATCCTGCGCGACATGGGCCCGCATCTTCCGGAGAACGTGCATTTCGTCCCGGCGCATCCGGTGGCCGGCACCGAACATTCCGGCCCCGATGCCGGCTTTGCCGAATTGTTCGTCGGCCGCTGGTGCATTCTCACGCCGCCGGACAATGCCAACGCTGCCGCCGTCGAAAAGCTCGCTGCGTTCTGGCGCGCGCTCGGCGCCAATGTTGAAAGCATGCCGGCCGGGCACCATGATCTGGTGCTGGCGATCACCAGTCACCTGCCGCATCTCATCGCCTATACGATCGTCGGCACCGCCGACGAATTGGCCGAGGTGACGCGCTCGGAAGTGCTAAAATTTTCCGCCGGCGGCTTTCGCGATTTCACCCGCATCGCCGCATCCGACCCGACCATGTGGCGCGACGTCTTTCTCACAAACAAGGATGCCGTTCTGGAAATGCTCGGCACTTTCAACGAGGATCTGGCGCAATTGACCCGTGCCATCCGCCGCGGCGACGGCGAGGCGCTGTTCGATCATTTCGCGCGCACGCGCGCCATCCGCCGCGGCATTGTCGAGATCGGCCAGGATTCGCCGGCGCCGGATTTCGGCCGCGCCCATCCGGATCTGCCGGCGGAGTCCTTGCCGCGGCCTTACGCCGTTTCGGACGACACCTAGCCCGCCTTGATCGTCAAGGCTTCCTCGACCGCGGCGCGCAGCACAGCGAGCGTGAAGGGCTTGGCGATCACGTCGTGAATGAGCGCCTCAAGGCCGTGGGCGCGCTCGCGCTGATCGGCATAGCCGGTCATCAGCAGAATAACGAGCTCGGGAAAATCGCGCGCCGCGGCGAGCGCGAGCGCGATGCCGTCCATGAGCGGCATGCGGATGTCGGTCAGGAGAAGATCGAAGCGTCCGCCCTCGCGCTGCAAAATATCGAGCGCTTCGCTGCCGTCGCAGGCGGTCTTGACGTCGTGGCCGGCCATGGCCAGTCCGCGCGCGCACATCTCGCGCAGTGCTTCTTCGTCTTCGGCGAGCAGAATTTTTGCCATCAGCGTGATCCAGCGTAAATGTCACTGCGGTTAAGGAAACGCACCAGCACGTCGTGCGCATCCGGCGGCGGCGACGCGAGCCGGGTGCGGAACGGCACCGCATCGCCCGGCGACAGCAAAGTGCGCGGCAGCACGGCGGTCCACGAATAAATCTCCTGCCGTGCGGCATTGCGTACCGCGAAGCGCAGCCGCGGGATGTCGATAATCTTGCGGGTCTCGTTGATCACTTCACCCTCCACCACGAGGATCGGCACGCCCTCGTGCTGTTCGGTCGCGGTAGAGAGATTGTCGAAGTTAAGCCCCCGCAGGTTCACCAGCAGGCCAAACTGAGCATAGAAGGACGCGGTCTGCGGCATCAGCCGCACGAAATCGCTGCGCCAGCCGATGATGATCGCGTCGAGCAGGATCAGCACCAAAATGCCCGACTGCGCCCCCGACAGCGGCCAGCGAAACCAGGCGAATCTGGATTTCTCAGGGTACCGCCGCGCCGCGGAGGTTTCGACGTCCTCGAACGGCTCGGCATCGGCCGCTTCATCGTCGAACGGGCTGTCTCCCTCGGGATCGCTTGGCGCGATTGAGGGAGACTCCACGGCGAAGGGATCGTTCGGCACGGTGCCGGCGCTCGGATCGTCTTCCGGGCCGTCGAACCAGGCCTCGGCCGGGGACTGCAAATGCGGCGGAAGAACCGGCTCATCCGCATGTTCGCCAGCTTCCTCGGCAACCGCCTCCGCCACGGCCTCGACCGCGCGGCGCACCGGCGCCAGCGCCTCGGCCGCGGCCATCAGCTTGTCGGCATGGGACAGTTCGGCCTGCCATATCGTCTTGCAGCGCACGCAGCGCACTTTGCGGCCATTCGGCCGCAGGCTCGCCACGTCGACATCATACGATGTTGCGCAGTTCGGGCAGACGATCAGCATAGATAAGTCCGGGGCGCGGCACCTCTTGAGGGAGCCTAACAGGCCAAACGTTAACGGATTGGAAACCAAGTCGCCCGGGCGGGCCATATCGAGCCGCGGGCGCCGCAACGGTGTTAAGTTGGCGAAAAAGGCGAATCATTTGCCAAGCATAGGCCGATAATGGGCGAGACAGGCTGCGGCCCAAGGTGGGACCAAAGGCTGGACCAAAGGCGCGTGCCACCCCGGAGAACCGCGTGATCCGATTCGAGAATGTCGGCCTGCGCTACGGGCTCGGCCCGGAAATTCTGCGCGACCTGTCATTCCGCATCGACGGCCATTCGTTTCAGTTCCTCACCGGGCCGTCCGGCGCCGGCAAGACCTCGCTGCTGCGGATGATGTTTCTTCTGCTCAAGCCGACCCGCGGCCTGATCACGATGTTCGAACGCGACACCTCGACGCTGACCAAGGACAGTCGTGCCACCTTGCGCCGCCGCATCGGCATCGTGTTTCAGGACTTCCGGCTGTTGGACCATTTGACCACCTACGAAAACGTGTCGCTGCCATTGCGGGTGCTCGGCAAGGACGAGGCCTCTTACCGCGCCGAGGTGGTCGAGCTCCTGCACTGGGTCGGCCTCGGCGAGCGCATGACGGCGGTGCCTCCGGTGCTCTCCGGCGGCGAGAAGCAGCGCGCCGCTATTGCCCGCGCCGTCATTTCGCGGCCGCAACTCTTGCTTGCCGACGAACCCACCGGCAATGTCGATCCCAATCTCGGCCAGCGGCTGCTGCGTCTGTTCATCGAGCTCAACAAGTCGGGGACATCGGTCGTCATCGCCACCCACGACATCGCTCTGATGGACGAATACGACGCGCGCCGTTTGGTGCTGCACGACGGACGGCTTCATGTCTACGATTGAGCCGCTCGAAACCATGATGGAGCCGTGGGACGATCTCACCGCCACGGCGTCGCCCGCGCTCGACTCGCAGGCGCCGAGGCCGATCGTGCCCTCCGGCTCGATCACCGGGCGTTCGCTCACCGCCGTGATCGCCATTTTGACTTTCCTCGCCGCGCTGACAGCCGGCGCCGTGACCATGGTGGTCGGCACGGCGAGCGACTGGCAATCCGACGTCGGGCGCGAAATCACCATCCAGGTACGGCCGGTTTCGGGACGCGACATCGAGGCCGATGTGCGCGCGGCGATGAATATCGCGCAGTCGACGGCCGGCATCGCCGATGTGCGGGCCTTTACGAAAGAGGAGTCGGCAAAGCTTGTCGAACCATGGCTCGGCTCCGGCCTCGCGCTTGGCGATTTGCCGATTCCGCGGATGATCGTCGTGAAACTCGTGTCGGGCGTAACGCCGGACTTCGCCACGCTGGGTAAGTCACTCAAGGCGCAAGTGCCGAGCGCAAGCCTCGACGATCATCGCGGCTGGATCGACCGCATGCGCGCCATGGCGGAGACTGCGGTCGCCGTCGGCATCGCGGTCCTCGCCCTCGTCATCGCGGTGACCGTGCTCTCGGTGACCTTCGCGACGCGCGGCGCCATGGCGGCCAACCAGACGATCGTCGAAGTGCTGCATTATGTGGGCGCGACCGACAGCTTCATCTCGAACCAATTCCAGCGCCATTTCCTCCTGCTCGGCCTCAAGGGCGGTGCCATCGGCGGCGGCGCGGCGATCGCGCTGTTCGGCGTCATCGCCGCCGTCAATGTGTGGTTTTCGGGCACGCCGAGCGGCGACGAAGCCGCGGCTTTGTTCGGCACATTTTCCGTCAGCATTACCGGCTATCTCGTCATTCTCGCTCTGATCGCACTGATGGCGGCGGTCACGGCGCTGACCTCCCGCCGTACCGTCAATCAGACCCTGGCCAATATCGAATAGAAGCTGGCGGCTTCAATATGTCGCCGAAATCACGGCTATAGTTTCCACTTCGTGGACGTGTATTCTCATTTCCGATTTCAGCGCGGGGGGGACGCGCGGCAATGGGCAGCCTCAGATCCGCAGTCAAAAGACGACGTCTCGGCTCGGTCGGCCTGAAACTGGCGATCCTGGGCGGCCTATTGCTGGTCGCCGGGTTCGGCTTCTTCATCTGGCTTCTGCCGGAGCAGGAGGTCGCGCTCGACCGCAACGCCGACGGCATCGTGGTCCTAACCGGCGGCACCTCGCGCGTCAGCGACGCGCTCGAACTGCTCTCCTCCGGGCACGGCAAGCGGCTCTTGATCACCGGCGTCAATCCCGGCACCACGACCGGCGATATCGCGCATCAAACCGTCAACTACGACCGCGTGCTGACATGCTGCGTCGACCTCGACTATGCCGCGCTCAACACGCTCGGCAATGCGGTGCAGGCGCGGCGCTGGGCGCTGGCGCATAATTTCAATTCACTGATCGTCGTCACCTCGTCCTATCACATGCCGCGCGCGATGGCCGAGATCGCGCACCAGCTTCCGGACGTGGCGCTGATCCCCTACCCGGTCGTCTCCGACCGCCTGCGCATCGAGCCGTGGTGGTCGAACAGCGAAACGACCAAGCTCGTGCTGTCGGAATATCTCAAATATCTTGCTGCCAAAGTGCGCATGCGGTTCGACGTCTTGGCCGAATCGAGCGGGGTTTCGCCGCCTTCAAATGACTCGCCAATCGCCGCATAGTCTCTGACCGAATTCGCCAGAACAGGATTCCGCGAGCCCCGGCTTTCGGAAGTCTTTCCAACAGGTCCGCCGTGTCCCGCTCCGCCGTCATCTACATCCGCTCGCTCGTCTTCAATGCGCTGTTCTACGCGAACGTGACCGTGCACATGATCGCGGCACTGCCGACGCTGCTGCTGCCGCGGCGCATTCTGCACGCCTTCGTGCGCTCCTATGCTTTGACGAGCCTATGGCTGCTGCGCGTCGTGTGCGGCACCAAGGTCGAATGGCGCGGCGTCGAGAAACTGCCGAAGACCGCATGCATCATCGCCTGCAAGCACCAATCGGCGTGGGACACGTTCGCGCTCTACGCCGTGATCAACGACCCGACCTATATCCTCAAGCGCGAGCTGATGTGGCTGCCGCTGTTCGGCTGGTACATGTGGAAGGAGGGTTTGATCCCCGTCGACCGCTCCGCCGGCATGGCGGCGCTGGCCCGCATGACGGCGCGCGCCCGGCAAGCGCTCGCTGCCAACCGCCAAATCGTCATTTTCCCGGAGGGCACACGGTGCCTGCCCGGCGCCGAGCCGAGCTACAAGCCGGGCGTCATTTATCTCTATGGCAAGGCCGACGTGCCCTGCGTGCCGGTGGCGCTCAATTCCGGGCTCTATTGGCCGCGGCGATCGCTGTTGCGTTTGCCCGGCACCATTGTTGTCGAGATCCTGGATCCGATCGCGCCCGGCCTCGACAAGACGACGTTCTCCGAGCAGCTGGAGGGCGCGATCGAAGACGCCACCAACCGGCTCATTCAGGAAGCCGATAATCAAGCGTCGGGCGCGGTCTCTTGATGGCCCGTGGCTGACGTCGGATGTCCACCCAGCCGTTCGGCGAGCAGATGCAATTCGCCTTCGCGGTAGCCGAGCGATTCCAGCGCCCGCACCGTTTCGATCACGTAGTCGCGATTGGGACCGGACTTGCCGTGGCCCTGGCGGACGTGACGCAGGCTCTCGGCGAGCGTCAGCCGCCCGGCATATTGCACGTGGCTGCGATCGACGATGTAGCACAGCGCCCGTACCCGGCGCCGGGTTTTGTCTTCGAGCTCGATCTGCCGCTTGGTCTCGACATAAACGCTGGTGACCTGCTCGCGCGCGCGCAGATAGTCGATCGTCGCGCTGCGTGCCGCGGCCGCGACCCGGAAGGCAATGCCGCGGCACATGCCGCCGCGATCGAGCCCGAGCACCAGACCGGGCCGCTCCGGTGTGCCGCGATGAACGAACGAAAAGACGCAGAGCGCGCGATGCAGGCCGATCAGACGGGCGGGGACCCGTTCGAGATAGGCAAAGCCCGGGCGCCACATCAGCGAGCCGTAACCGAACACCCAGAGTTCCCCGGTCTCGTGCTCGGCGCTCGTTGTCATTGACCCTCGAAAGGTGGCGGACGTTTTGCGGTATACTCTGATGCGAAGTTGAGAATCAAATCGACACACGCTTGCGGCTCTACAGCGCTGTTTTCGGGGGCCAAGACAAAGGGGCGACGACGAACAATGCCCGGCCAATCGCCGATGAATATGATGCGAACGGCGCCGCGGCCGCTGGGCAGGCGCGCCGCGCCACCACGCCGGCGGCGGCTGTGGCCCTTCATCCTGCCGGCCGTGCTGATCGTCCTCGCCGTCGGCTGGAGCTGGCTGTGGTATTACGCTGCCGACATTGCCGGACAGGTAGAAGCCGGATGGATTGCGCGCGAGGCGGCGCTCGGCCGCGTCTATGCCTGCGGCGCGCAGAGCATCGGCGGTTTCCCATTCAGCATTATCAGCCGTTGCGATCAGGCCGCGGCCGCGTTCAAGAGTAACAATCCGCCATTCGACGTGCGCGCCAGCGGCGTCACTTTTTCGGCGCAGGTTTTTCGTCCGACTCTGCTGAATGGCGAAATCACCGGGCCCGTCACGCTCGCCGATCCGGACCAGCAGCCGGTTTTCGTCGCTAATTTCTCCAACGCGCAATTAAGCCTGCTCGGACTGCCGCCCGATCCGGAAGCGATCACCGTCAGGCTGCGCGACCCGCGGCTCGACCGCGTTGCCGGTCCAAACGCCGGCGTGATCTTTCAAGCTGACGCGGTCGATGTCTCGGGCCGCATCATTTCAGGCTCGGCGCGCAGCAATCCGGTGATCAAAGCGACCGGGCATTTCACCCAAGCCACCGCGCCGACATTCCACCCGCTGCTCACCAAACCGCTGCAAGGCGACGTCGACTTCGTCATGCGCGGCTTCGCCGACTTCGCGCCGAAACCCTGGCCCGTTTTGTTCCGCGAGATGGCGGCGTCCGGCGGCGGCGTCGAGATCAAGATGGTCCGCATCGAGCGGCCCGACGCCATCATCGTCGGCAGCGGCACCTTGACCGTGAACGCGCAAGGCAAGCTCAACGGCCTCATTCAAGTCGCGGTGGTCGGCATCGACAATATCGTTCCGCTGCTCGGCATCGATCGGTTGATCGGCCAAGGCATCGACCGGCTCACCGGCGGCAGCGGCTCGGCCAATCAAGGTCTCAATGCGCTCGATCGCCTGTTGCCCGGGCTGGGCGGCGTGGTCCGGCAGAACGCGTCATCGGGCGTCATCGAGAGCATCAAAAAAATGGGCCAGCCGACCGAGATCGACAAAAAGCCGGCGCTGGCTTTTCCGCTGCGCGTCGAAGACAGCGTGATCTATCTCGGCGTCATTCCGCTCGGCGTGGTGCCAGCGTTGTTTTGAAACTTAAGTGAGCGTGTTACCCTGCCGATCGGCGTGCCAGCCGACGCGCGCGTCGGGAACGGAATCCGTCGAGGCGAAATACGGCTTGATGTCGAGGAGCGGCGTGTCGTCGAGGCAGTCGATACCGACGACCGAGAGCTTATTGCCGTCGATGCCGATCAGCCGCGCCACCGAAACCGCGATCGGATTGGGCCGCGCCGGCGAGCGCAGCGCGAAAGTGCCGCGATGCTCGGCGTAATGGCGCGGCCATTGCAATACGAGATCGCGCCGCGCCTGATCCATCCAATAGAGCAGCAATACATGCGTGACGGTTTCCAGGCCCTGCAGACCTTCGGCCCAGCGCGGGTCGAGCTCGACGGTGCAAACCTCATCCGAGCCGCGCGCGTTCTTCGGGCAGTCCTCGCGCCGCTTCCAGGGCGTGCGGATGCGGCCGATATAATAAAGAGCCGCATCCGGCCGCGCCGGCAGGTCAACTGAGATTTCGCCCTCACGCAGCCCATAGGCGTCGCCGTTCGCGGGTGGGCGATGAGCTGGATCGGCAGGTTTGGCAGTCTCGGTCATGACCTCCAAATTGGCATGCACCTATAGCCGCCGCCAGTACCGGCCCGGACGAGCCGTAGATCACGCCGTGTTGCACTCCGCCTTGCGGCCCACCACGCAAATGCCCATTCCAGTGGGAGTTATCCCATTAATCTTGCATCAATCTATTTAATGACATAAAGATATCTTTATATCACGCAACAAGTGCAACAGACACCCTGAAATGCCGATGGATCAAGAACAACTGACGTTTTCTGGGCTGACGACGACACTCAAGGCCGCGGGCGAAGCCACCCGGCTGCGGATTCTGGCGCTGCTCGCGGAGGCCGAATTGACCGTGTCGGACCTCACCGAAATCCTGCGCCAGTCGCAGCCCCGGCTGTCCCGCCACCTGCGGCTCCTGGCCGAAGCGCGGCTGGTCGAGCGCTTCCGCGAGGGGGCTTGGGCGTTCTATCGCCTCGGCGAGCAGGGCGGCATCGATATTGCGCGTACACTCATCGCCCGGCTCGACCCCGAAGATCCGGTCATCGCCCGCGACCGCGAACGGCTCGCCGCCGTGCGCGCCACCCGCGCCACCGCCGCGCAGAATTATTTCCGCCGCCATGCGGCGGAGTGGGACCGCATCCGCAAGCTCCATACCGCCGACGCCGCCGTCGAAGAGGCGATCCGCAAGGCGGTGGCCGACAAGCCGATCCGCGCGCTGCTCGATCTCGGCACCGGCACCGGACGCATGCTCGAATTGTTCGCCGGCGATATCGAGCGCGGGCTCGGGCTCGATCTGTCGCTCGACATGCTGTCGCTGGCGCGGGCGCGGCTCGACCGTGCGGGCTTGAAGCATTGCAGCGTGCGCCACGGCGACATCTACGATCTGGCGCTGCCGCGCGATAATTTCGACGTCGTCATTATTCACCAGGTGCTGCACTTTCTCGACGACAGCGCACGCGCCATCCGCGAGGCGGCGCGCGTGCTGCGGCCGGGCGGACGGCTCGTGGTCGTCGACTTCGCGCCGCACGATCTCGAATTCCTGCGCGAGGAGCACGCCCATCTTCGCCTCGGCTTCGCGTCCGAGACCGTGACGCAATGGCTTGAAGCCGCCGGCCTCGACGTGCTGCGGCAGGAAACATTCGCGCCCGGGCCGGAAGGCAAGATCGCGATTTCGCTCTGGCTGGCGCGCGACCCGCGCATTCTGCTCGCGCAACCTTCGACGCAGGTGGCGTAATGATCACACCCCGACCCAGCCGTTTCGTCGAGGCCGGCCGCCGCGGCCTAAATGTCTCGTTCGAATTCTTTCCGCCAAAAACCGCGGAGATGGAGCAGTCGCTCTGGGAATCGATCCGGCGGCTGGCGCCGCTGCAGCCGAATTTCGTATCGGTGACCTATGGCGCCGGCGGCTCGACGCGCGAACGCACCCACGCGACGGTGAAGCGCATCCTCGCCGAGACCATGCTGACGCCGGCCGCGCATCTGACTTGCGTCGCCGCGAGCCGCGATGATGTCGATGCGGTGATCCGCGCCTATGCCGACGCCGGCGTGCGCCACATCGTGGCGCTGCGCGGCGATCCGGTCAGCGGCATCGGTGAACGCTACACGCCGCATCCCGGCGGCTATCAGAACGCTGCCGATCTCGTTGGTGGCATCAAGCGCCTTGCCGATATCGAAGTGTCGGTGTCGGCCTATCCGGAAAAGCATCCGGACAGCCCCTCGGTGGCGGCCGACATTGACATGCTCAAGGCCAAAGTCGACGCCGGCGCGACGCGGGCGATGACGCAGTTCTTCTTCGAGAACGCACTCTACTTCCGTTACCTCGATCGCGTGCGCGCAGCCGGCATCACGATTCCGATCGTGCCGGGAATCCTGCCGGTGCAGAATTTCAAGCAGACCAAGAATTTCGCCGAGCGCACCGGGGCATCGGTTCCCGCCTGGCTTGCCGAGCGCTTCGACGGCCTCGACGACGATCCGGCGACGCGCAAGCTGATCGCCGCCGCCGTCGCCGCCGAACAGGTGATCGACCTCGTCGATCATGGCGTGACCGATTTTCATTTTTACACCATGAACCGCGCCGATCTTGTCTACGCCATTTGCCATCTGCTTGGCCTGCGGCCGGATCACAGCGCAACGGCCACAACTCTTGCGGCGACCGTCAAGGAGCGCGCGTAATTTCGCGCGTCATTTAATGAATAAACCTGCGCCCACATCCAAAGGTCCCAAGTCGATTGCCGAATCCACGCTGCGTCGTCTCGCCGGCGAACGCATTCTCGTGCTCGACGGCGCCATGGGCACCATGATCCAGGCGCTGCGGCTCGACGAGGAGGCGTTTCGCGGCGCGCGCTTCGACGCCTGGAACCGCGAAGTGCGCGGCAACAACGACCTGCTCAACCTGACGCAGCCGGACGCCATCCGCTCGATCCACCTCGCCTATTTCCGCGCCGGCGCCGACATCGTCTCGACCAACACGTTCTCCTCGACGCGCATCGCGCAGGCCGATTACGGCATGGCGAAGATCGCCTATGAGCTCAACGCCGACGGAGCGCGGCTGGTGCGCGAGGCCGCCCGCATTGCCCAGGACGAAGACGGCCGCGAGCGCATCGTCGCCGGCGCCATCGGGCCGACCAATCGCACCGCGTCGATCTCACCGGACGTGTCCAACCCCGGCTTTCGCGCCATCACCTTCGATCGGCTGTGCGAGGCTTATGCCGAGCAGGTGCGTGGGCTGATCGACGGCGGCGTCGATGCGCTGCTGATCGAGACCATTTTCGACACGCTCAACGCCAAGGCCGCGATCTTCGCCATCGCCGACGAGCTTTCCACGCGCGGCATCAACCTGCCGATCATGATTTCCGGCACCATCACCGACCGCTCCGGCCGCATTCTTTCCGGCCAGACGCCGGAAGCGTTCTGGAATTCGATCGCGCATGCGGCGCCAGTCTCAATCGGGCTCAACTGCGCGCTCGGCGCCAAGGAGATGCGCGCGCATATCGCCGAGCTCGGCCGCGTCGCCGACACGCTGATCTGCGCCTATCCGAACGCCGGCCTGCCCAATGAATTCGGCCATTACGACGAAGGCCCCGACGCCATGGCGGCGCAGCTCGGCGAATTCGCCGCGTCGGGCTTGGTCAACATCGTCGGTGGCTGCTGCGGCACCACGCCCGACCACATCCGCGCCATCGCCCGTGCGGTCGCCGGCAAGACGCCGCGGAAAATCCCCGTGATCGCGCCGCGGCTGCGGCTGTCCGGCCTCGAGCCGTTCACGCTGACGCCGGAGATTCCGTTCGTGAATGTCGGCGAGCGCACCAATGTCACCGGCTCGGCGCGGTTCCGTAAGCTCGTCACTTCAGGCGACTATCCGGCCGCGCTCGCGGTGGCGCGCGATCAGGTCGAGAGCGGCGCGCAGATCATCGACGTCAATATGGACGAAGGCCTTCTCGACTCCGAAAAGGCGATGACCACGTTCCTCAATCTGGTCGCGGCGGAGCCCGATATCGCACGCGTGCCGGTGATGATCGACTCGTCGAAATTCTCGGTGATCGAGGCCGGGCTGAAATGCGTGCAGGGCAAGGCGGTGGTGAACTCGATCTCGCTCAAAGAGGGCGAAGAGGCCTTCATCCATCACGCCGAAACCGTGCGCCGTTACGGCGCGGCCGTCGTCGTCATGGCGTTCGACGAAACGGGTCAAGCCGACACGCTCGCAAAAAAGCAGAAGATCACCGCCCGCGCCTACGACATCCTGGTCAACCGCGTCGGCTTTCCGCCGCAGGATATCATTTTCGATCCGAACATCTTTGCCGTCGCCACCGGCATGGAGGAGCACAACAATTACGGCGTCGACTTCATCGAGGGCACGCGCTGGATCCGAAAGAACCTGCCGCACGTCCATGTCTCCGGCGGCGTCTCCAATTTTTCGTTCTCGTTCCGCGGCAATGAAGCGGTGCGCGAAGCGATGCATGCGGTGTTCCTCTATCACGCCATCGCAGCCGGCATGGATATGGGCATCGTCAATGCCGGCCAGCTCGCGGTCTATGACGACCTCGATCCGGAATTGCGCGAGGCGTGCGAAGATGTCGTGCTCAACCGCCGCGCCGATGCCGCCGAGCGCCTACTGGCGCTCGCCGAACGGCATCGCGGCCACGGCAAAGAAAAGAAGGAAGCCGATCTCTCCTGGCGCGAAATGCCGGTCGAGAAGCGGCTGTCGCACGCGCTCGTTCACGGCATTACCGACTTTATCGCCGAGGATGTCGAGGAAGCGCGCCTCAAAGCTCCGCGCCCGCTTGCGGTGATCGAAGGCCCGCTGATGGACGGCATGAACGTGGTCGGCGATCTGTTCGGCTCCGGCCGGATGTTTCTGCCGCAGGTGGTGAAGTCGGCGCGGGTGATGAAACAGGCCGTGTCCCATCTGATGCCCTATATGGAGCAGGACCGCGACGGCCGCCAGCATTCCTCCTCGAACGGCAAGATCGTGCTCGCCACCGTAAAGGGTGACGTGCATGACATCGGCAAGAACATCGTCGGCGTCGTCCTCCAGTGCAACAATTACGACGTCGTCGATCTCGGCGTCATGGTGCCGGCGGAGAAGATCATCCAGTCAGCGATCGAGGAGCGCGCCGATATTGTCGGGCTGTCCGGCCTCATCACGCCGTCACTCGACGAAATGTGCCACGTCGCCGCAGAGTTGGAGCGCCAAGGCTTCAATGTGCCGTTGTTGATCGGCGGCGCCACCACGAGCCGCGTCCACACCGCCGTCAAGATCCATCCCAATTACCGGCGCGGGCAAACGGTCTATGTCAATGACGCAAGCCGCGCCGTCGGCGTCGTCTCGTCGCTGTTGTCGCGCGACGCGCGCGAGCGCTATGTCAGCGACGTGCGCGCCGAATATGCGCGGATCGCAACGGCGCACGCGCGCGGCGAGGAGAACAAGCAACGGCTGCCGCTGGCGAACGCGCGCGCCAATGCGTTGAAACTGAATTGGTCTGGCAATTATGTGCCGCCGGTGCCGCGCCTTCTCGGCGCGCGCACGCTCACCGATATCCCGATTGCCGAGTTGGTCGACTATATCGACTGGTCGCCGTTCTTTGCCACCTGGGAGCTTAACGGCAAATATCCGGCGATCCTGCAGGACGCGACGGTGGGCGAAGCGGCGCGCAGCCTGTTTGCCGATGCGCAGACCATGCTGAAAAAGATGATCGCCGGAAAATGGTTCCGCGCCAGTGCCGTCATCGGCTTCTGGCCGGCCAACAGCGACGGCGACGACATTCTTGTCTTCGGCGACGAAACGCGCAGCAAGCCGATCGCGACCTTGCACACGCTGCGCCAGCAGCTGGCGCGCCGCGAAGGCCGCGCTAATGTCGCGCTGGCGGATTTCGTCGCGCCGCGGTCAAGCGGCTTGCGCGATCACATCGGCGCCTTCGCAGTGACGGCGGGTCTCGGCGAAGAGGCCGTGGTCGATCGCTTCAAGCACGCCAATGACGATTATTCCGCGATCCTGGCCAAGGCGCTGGCCGACCGTCTCGCTGAAGCAATGGCCGAGCGGATGCACCAACGCGCGCGGCGCGAATTCTGGGCCTATGCGCCGGATGAAACGTTGCGCAGCGACGAATTGATCGGCGAACAATATCGCGGCATCCGCCCGGCGCCCGGTTATCCGGCGCAGCCCGACCACACCGAGAAGGCGACTTTGTTCAAGCTCCTCGACGGCGAGCGCGCCATCGGCGTGAAGCTGACGGAAAGCTTCGCCATGTGGCCCGGCGCCTCGGTGTGCGGGCTCTATTTCAGCCACCCCGACAGCTATTATTTCGGTGTCGGCAAGATCGAACGCGACCAGGTCGAGGACTACGCCAAGCGCAAGGGCGAGACCTTTGCGGCAATGGAAAAATGGCTGGCGCCGATCCTCAATTACGATCCGCTGGCCGCCGCGCGCGCTGCGGCGGAATAGACCTTAGCCGCCCAGCTTCTTCGCGATCGCCTGCTCGACAAACAACGCCGCTTCGAGCGCTGCCCGATCGCGGCCGAAGCGGCCGACGATTTGCACGCCGAGCGGCAGACCGTTTTCGCGCAGGCCCGGCACGTTGACGCAAGGCGTGCCCATCAGCGTCCACAGCCGGTTGAAGATCGCGGTGCCGGTCGTCGCAAAACCATGCGGCGCGGCGCCCGGCGCCGACGGCGTGAGGATCACGTCGTAATCCGCCATGGTGTCGGCGAAAGCCTGCCGGGCGCGGCTCGCGGTGCGGCGCGCCGCGTCGTAATTCGCGGCGGTGATGGAGACCGCGGCATCGAGCTGCTCGCGCAGCCTGCGGTCGATCTTGTCGCGATGGTGATCGTATTCCCAGGCCACAGCGCAGAGATTCTCGTAATCCTGGATCGTGTGCTGCGCGAGATAAGCGTCCTCGAAGATCGGCGGCAGCGTGATCTCGGTGACCTTGGCGCCGGCCGCTTGCGCGATCTTCGCCGCGGTTTCGACGGCCTTGTGCATCGCCTCGCTCGCCTGCGGCCACAGATGCGTGCGCGCCACCGCGATGCGCGGCGCCGCCGGCGCGGTGCGATCGACGCGAAGGTCGCGGGTGAGCACGGCCCCGGCGACGAAGGCCACATCCACGACGCTCGCACCAAACAAACCGGCGGTGTCGAGATGCCAGGCGACGTCTTTCACGCCGACCAGCGGGATCAAGCGGTAGGATGGTTTGTAACCGGCGACGCCGCAGAACGCCGCCGGCCGGATCACCGAACCCGCGGTCTGCGTGCCGAACGCCATAGGCACCATGCCGGCGGCGACGGCAGCCGCCGAGCCCGACGACGAGCCGCCGGGCGTGTGTTCGAGATTGTGCGGATTGCGCGTCGTCGACGGCACGAGCGACGCCATTTCAGTGGTGATCGTCTTGCCGATGACGATGCCGCCTGAGCGGCGCGTCAGCGCCACCGGCGTGGAGTCGGCACGCGGCCGATAGCCGGCATAGATCGGCGAGCCGTATTGCGTCGGCAGATCCGCGGTGTCGAAAATATCCTTGAACGCAACCGGCAGGCCGCGGAGCAGCGTCGACGCCAGATGTGGCGCATCGGCTGCGCGGTGCGCCGCATCGAGATCGAGGGCGGCAAAAGCGCCGACGTCTTTCTCCCGCGCAGCGATGGCTTGCGCGCACAATTCGATCGCGGCGCGCGGCGTTATTTCACCGGCTTCAAGACGGCGGACAAGATCGAGTGCGGACAGCATTTTTTCCCTCGCCGCCATTTTTCTTGTGCGATGTGGCCCGAAACCCGGTTCCGGATCAAGGCCCATGGTTAATGGAGAGTTCACGCAACATCGTTGAGCAGTCTTTAAGAGAATTGCTCGCATTGTCCGCGCATGACGCGTGGAGTTCGTTGGTATCTCGTCGGCTCCCTCGTCCTCGCCGCTCTGATCGCCGTCGCCGGTTGCAGCCATTACATGCTCGCCGAGCGCGAGCCATGGCGTGCCGAGGCGGAATTGTCGTGCCTGAATTCCGGTGCCGTGAAAGAATTGGCGGCGCGGGTCCGCGTCTCGTCGATCGACGGGCCGGGCGCCTGCGGCATGGTCTATCCGCTGCGCGTATCGGCGCTCGGAACAAATTCCGCGCTCGGCTACGACGACGAGTCGATGCGGCCACCGAGCGCGATCCCCAATGGCGCGGGGCCGCAGAGCTGGCCGGGCCAAAGTTCAAGCCAGGGTTCAAGTCAAGGATACGGTCAGTCGGGCAGCGCGCCCTCTACGCCGCCTGCACGATCGAGCACTATCCAATCGAGCGCGCTGCCGCCGGTGCAGCAGAGCGCACCGCAATACAGTCCCTATCAACAATCTGCCGCGCCCCAATCTTATCCTGCGCAGTCTTATCCTGGGCGGCAATCGTACCCGCCATCGTCTTACCCGCAAACTGCCCGCGCGCCGCAAACCACCGCGCAAATCGGCAAGCCGCTGTCACTCAATCCGCCGGGCCTGCCGGAACCCGACGACGACGAAGACATCGGCATCCCCGGCGGCCCGCCGCATCCCTATTACGGCGGGACCAGTGCCGCGCCGTATTTGCAGCGCCAAGCGCCGGTTCAACCGCCCCCGCCCTCGCTCGGGCCGCCCGATGCGAGCATGGCCAACGCCGCCGCAACGCCGGTCGCCGTCCAGCCGGCGGCGACGCTTGCCTGCCCGATCGTGTCGGCGCTCGATCAATGGATCACCGGCGCGGTGCAACCCGCGGCGTTGCGCTGGTTCCGCCAGCCGGTGGTCGAGATCAAACAAATCTCGGCCTATTCCTGTCGCGGCATGAACGGCAATCCGAACGCGCATATTTCCGAACACGCCTTCGGCAATGCGCTCGATGTCGCCGAATTCGATCTCGCCGACGGGCATAAGGTCAGCGTGCAATATGGCTGGCAGGGCTCGCCGGAGGAGCAAGGCTTCCTGCACGACGTGCAGTCCGCCGCGTGCGAAGAGTTCACCACCGTGCTTGCGCCCGGCGCCAACGTCTATCACTATAATCACATCCACGTCGATCTGATGCGGCACTATAACGGCCGCCACATCTGCGAGCCCTCGGCGATCCCCGGCGAAGTCGCCGCCGCCCGCGTGCGCTCGCGCTTCGCCGCGCAGCATCCCGGCGAACATTATGGCGATCCCAACATCACCGGCTCGATCAAAGAGAAACCGCACCGCCGCCCGCTCGGCTATTCGGGCGAGGACGACGACAGGCTGCCGGAGGCCGTGCCGGGGGACGATTGATCTTCCGCTACCGCCCGCTCGCTTGCATCTGCTGCAGCACCGCCGCCGTCGGCCAGCAGTCGAGATTGAGCCCGTTCTTCTTCTGATAAGCGCCGAGCGCTGAGCGCGTCAGCATGCCGGCCTTGCCGTCGATCTTGTCGTGGTAATAGCCGCGCGCGGTGAGGATCTGCTGCATGCGGTCGAGATCTGCGGTCGGCAATTGCGCGACCTTGCCCCACGGCGTCTCGAACGACGCCCGCGGATCGGCGATCTTGTCGCTGAGATGGCCGACGAACAGAACATACAAATCCGAGAAATTATATTCCTTGATGACGAAGTAGTTCTTGGTGGCGAGAAATGACGGCCCGTAAAGGCCCGCCACCTGCACCAGCGACGCCGGCGCCGCGCGCTCATCCGCCGACAGCGAGCGGCCGTAAGCCGGCACGAAGCCGCGCTTGAGCCATTCGCCGATCGGCAGCGTATTGGCGGGCACGCCAATGGTGCAGTCGACATCGGCTGGCGGATGGACTTCGTAGGCCCAGTGCAACCCGCGCTGCCAGCCTTTGTCGACCAACTGCTTGGCGGCGGACGCCAGCGCATCCGGCACCGAATTCCAGATATCGGCCTTGCCGTCACCGTCGAGATCGACCGCGTATTTCAGATAATCCGACGGTAGCAATTGGGTGAGCCCCATGGCGCCGGCCCAGGAGCTCTTCATGTCGGCAAGCTTGATCTGACCCTGCTGCAGGATTTTCAGCGCCAGGAGAAATTCGTTGAGGAATTGCTCCTTGCGCTTGCCGGTATAGGCCTGCGTCGCCAGAACACGGATCGCGTTGCGCTTGTCGGTTTGGCGGCCGTAATCGGTCTCGCGGCCGTAGATCGCCAGAACAACGGCCGGCGGCGTGCCGAAGCGGCGCTCGATTTCGGTGAGCGGTGAGCGATATTGGTCGTAGACCTTGCGGCCATCGGCGGCGAGCCGGTCGATCGAAGTCTCTTTGACATAATCGGCCGGCACCTGCACGAATTCGGCTTGCCCCGCCGCAGGCTTTTCCGGCCGCCCCGGCAGCACCAGATCGGGCAGCGTCAAGTCCGGCTCAAGCCCCCGCGTCGCCGTGTCGAAAGTCGCGCGCGAGACGCCGAGCGCCTGCGCCTGCGGCCACAGCGATTGCAGCCAAGTCTGGAAGGCGGGATCGGCGGATGCCGCGTGAGCGCACAGCGTGCAGCTCACGGCGATGACGCTCAGGAAAGGCCGCGGCAATTTCACCGCACCGCCATTATGAACAGCCGCGGAAAGCGCAGCAGCACCTTGCCGTCGTAGCGCGGCTTATAGGCGCCGACGATTTTCGCCGTATAGGCGGCGAGAAATTTCTCGCGGTCCTCCGCACTGAGTGGCGACAGGAACGGCTGCAGCGACGAGCCCTTGAACCATTCGGTGATCGCCTGCGGCGACGCCATGACGTGATTGTAGACGGTGTGCCAAATGTCGATATGCGAGGAGACCGGCTTGAGCAGATCGTAATAGTCTTCCGGCGAAGGTAGGTCGTCGCGCGGCGCCGCTTTCACCTCCGGGTGGTTCTTCCACGGACCGCTCTCGCCGATCTCGCGCTGAAAGCGCAGCGCCGGCTCGCGCGTATTGTCGGGCATCTGGATGGCGAGCACGCCGCCCGGCGGCATGGCCTCGATCATCCGGCGCATGATCGCGGGATGTTCGGGCAGCCATTGCATGACGGCATTGCCGAAGATCAGATCGGTGCGCGGATCCGGCTTCCAGTCGGCGATATCAGCCTCGGCGAAGGAGCATTTCGGCAGCCGCTCGCGCGCCTTGCACAGCATATCTGGCGAGGAGTCGAGGCCGACGATTTCCGAATTCGGATAGCGCTCGACCAGAAGCTCGGTCGAATTGCCCGGACCGCAGCCGAGATCGACCACGAGATTGGGCTTCTGCAGCGGCACTTGCGCCAACAGATCGCGCGGCGGCCGCGTGCGTTCGTCCTCGAATTTAAGGTATTGCCGGGCGCTCCAGTCTTCCATAATAGGCTCCCCCGCGACGCTTCCCTGACACGCTCTCGTTAAAGGACTTTGCAGCGCGATTCGGATACTCCTTATCCTCTAGAGCATGATCCCGAAAAGTGGAACCCGGTTTTCGGACAGGATCATGCTCAGGCAAATGCCCGGAGTTCCCGTCCGTGTCTTTTCGAAGCGTCGTCTTACTCCTCGCCGCAAGCTGTACTGCGCCGGCCGCCGCCCAATTCAAACGAGACTTGCCGCCGGTCACCTGCGCCACTGTCGAGAGCATCGGCACCGCGGAAATGGCCGCGGACGGCACCATCACGCTGCATCTGAAGTCGCTGTGGCCGGATCCCAAAGAAGATAGCGAACTGCGCTACGCGCCGGACGATCCGCAATACGACGAGATCAAGAAGCACCTCGGCGGCATCACGGCGGGCCAGCCAAAGCCGATCCCGCCGTTTTGCTAGAGATGTGCGATCCTGGTCTAGCGCTCCGAGGAAACGCCGGCGTTGAGAAAGGCGACCGAGGCGATCTCTCTCGGCTGGCCGTGATTTGAATGGCCATTGGAGTGACCGTGGCTCGCTTGGCTGTGGCTCGCTTGGCTGTGGCTCGCTTGGCTGTGGCTTGCCTGACTGTGGCTTGCTTGACCGTGGCGAGGCTGCTTTCGCGCCTTGTCGCGGGATTGCCAGTGACGGTCCTTGTTTGCTCCATCTTTGCCGGACCCGCGGTTGCTCGACCCGCGATTGCCGGAGCTGCGGTTGCCTGAGCCGTGATTACCTGACCGATGATTGCCGGAAGCAGGCGAACGGCCGGAGCCGTGCTTTGCGGCTTGCGGTTCGTCACGTCCTTGATGCGAACGTTTGTCGGTCACCGGGATCGAGATGCGGATCAGCTTCTCGATGTCGCGCAGGAACGCCATCTCCTCGCCGTCGCACAGCGAGATCGCAATGCCTTCAGCGCCCGCTCGCGCGGTGCGGCCGATGCGGTGCACGTAAGTCTCAGGCACATTCGGCACATCGAAATTCACCACGTGGCTGACGCCATCGACGTCAATGCCGCGCGCGGCGATGTCGGTCGCGACGAGTGTTTTGACTTTACCGTCGCGGAACGCCGACAACGCGCGTTCGCGCTGGCCTTGCGATTTGTTGCCGTGGATCGCCTCGGCCGGAATGCCGGATTGCTCAAGCCGGCGCGCGACTTTGTCGGCGCCGTGCTTGGTGCGGGTGAAGATGAGGACGCGGTCAACCGGCTCGTTGCGCAGCACCTCGACGAGCACCTCAGGCTTCGCCGCGCGGTCGACCCGGATGACGCGTTGTTCAACGCGATCGGCCGTTGCAGCGACCGGCGCGACCGCGACCTTGGCCGGATCGCGCAGCATCTGCGCCGCGAGCTCGGAAATGGCGCGCGGCATGGTGGCGGAGAACATCAGCGTCTGCCGCTCTTTCGGGAGCTTCGCCACGATTTTGCGGATATCGTTGATGAAGCCCATGTCGAGCATGCGATCGGCTTCGTCGAGCACGAAGCACTCGACACTGTCGAGCCGCAGAGCGTTGCTCTTGACGAGATCGAGCAGGCGGCCGGGCGTGGCGACAAGAACGTCGACGCCGTTGAGCAGCGAGCGGACTTGTCCGCCCATCGACACGCCGCCGATGGCGAGCGCGCTACGGATGCGCAGATGGCGGCCGTACGTGCGGAAACTGTCGAGGATCTGGCCGGAGAGCTCGCGCGTCGGGCTCAACACCAGAATGCGGCAGCTCTTGCGCTCCGCCATGCGCGGCTTTTGCGCGAGACGATCAAGGATCGGCAGCGCGAAGGCTGCGGTCTTGCCGGTTCCGGTTTGCGCAATTCCGATCACGTCGCGTCCCGACATGACGAGCGGAACGGTCTGCGCCTGAATGGGGGTTGGTGTTTCGTATTTCTCTTCGGTAAGAGCTTTGGTGATGGCGTCGTTGAGATTAAAGTCGCTAAAGTTGGTCAATGAACAGGCTTTCTGTTGCGCTCCGCCACAGCCGTTGCGCGATACGCTACGGGAGGCAGAGCGGGGTAAAAGGACACCCCGCGCGTTCTGGGCTGTCTATGAAAAGGGAAGTTTGCGAGCCAGAAGCCAATTAACGGGCTTAACCGTTAGTAGGGTTTAACCTTGGTCCCGTACACGCTGCTCGCTGCAGACCGAATCGGTCGCGAAGCCTATATGCGCTATCGATGTGTTCGATTCAAGGCAATACTTCTAGGCAAGACCTCTAGGCAAGACGCTGACGGTTCATGTCTTTGCAGCGAATAGCAGGTTTAGTGACATGTATGGCGTTTCTCGTCGCCAACCTCGCTGGCGCCACCGCGGACGGGACCAGCCCGCCGATCCCTTGCGAAGCCATCGACAGCGTCGGCACCGCGAAAATGTCCGCCGACGGCACCATCACGCTTCACGTCCACTCGCTGTGGCCGCAGCCGATCGCCGAAACACAGCTCGTCTATGCGCCCGACAATCCGCAATACGACAAGATCAAACACCATCTCGGCGACCTAGCACCCGGCCAAGCCAAGCCGGTGCCGCCGATGTGCGGGACCAATTCCGAGCCGTGACGCGCGTCAGCGCGAGAACTTTTTGTATTTGATCCGCTGCGGCACGATGGAGTCGGTGCCGAGCCGGCGCATCTTGTCCTGCTCGTAGTCCTGGAAATTGCCCTCGAACCATTCGACATGGCTGTCGCCTTCGAAGGCGAGGATGTGGGTGGCGATGCGGTCGAGGAACCAGCGATCGTGGCTGATGATGACGGCGCAGCCGGCGAAATCCTCCAAAGCCTCTTCGAGCGCGCGCAGCGTATCGACGTCGAGATCGTTGGTCGGCTCGTCGAGGAGGAGAACATTGGCGCCGGATTTGAGCATTTTGGCGAGATGCACGCGGTTGCGCTCGCCGCCGGACAACTGGCCGACCTTCTTCTGCTGATCGGCGCCCTTGAAGTTGAAGGCCGAGCAATAGCCGCGCGAATTCACCTCGCGCTTGCCGAGCTGGATCTGGTCGAGCCCGCCGGAGATTTCTTCCCACACCGTCTTCTTGCCGTCGAGCGAGTCGCGCGACTGATCGACATAGCCGAGATGCACCAACTCGCCGACGTTGATCGTGCCCAGGTCGGGCTTGTCCTGCCCGGTGATCATGCGGAATAGCGTGGTCTTGCCGGCGCCGTTCGGGCCGATAATGCCGACGATGCCGCCCGGCGGTAGCTTGAAAGTGAGATCGTCGATCAGAAGATTGTCGCCAAAGCCTTTCTTGAGGTTTTCGAAATCGACCACGTTCTGCCCGAGCCGCTCGGCGACCGGAATGACGATCTGCGCGGTCTGCGTCTGCTTCTCGCCGGCCTTCTTGAGCAGCTCGTCATAGCGCTCGTAGCGCGCCTTGGATTTCGCCTGCCGCGCGCGCGGCGACGACTTGATCCATTCCTGCTCGCGGGCGAGCGTGCGCTGGTGCGCTTCTTCCTCGCGGCCCTCTTGCTCGAGCCGTTTCTGCTTTTGCACCAGCCACGACGAATAATTGCCCTCGTAGGGAATGCCGCGGCCGCGGTCGAGCTCGAGAATCCAGCCGGTGACGTTGTCGAGGAAGTAGCGGTCGTGGGTGACGATCAGGATGGCGCCCGGATAATTGCGCAGATGGCCTTCGAGCCATAAGACTAACTCGGCATCGAGATGGTTGGTCGGTTCGTCGAGCAGGAGCAGCTCGGGCTGCTCCAAGAGCAGCCGGCACAGCGCAACGCGGCGCCGCTCGCCGCCGGAGAGTTTGGCCACCTCGGCGCCGTCCGGCGGACAACGCAGCGCATCCATCGCCTGATCGACCTTGGAATCGAGATCCCACAGGCCCTTGGCCTCGATCTCGTCCTGCAGTTTGGTCATTTCGTCGGCGGTCTCGTCGGAATAGTTGACCGCAAGCTCGTTATAGCGCTCGACGATCGCCTTCTGCGGCGCCACGCCCTCCATGACGTTTTCGCGGACCGATTTGTCCGGATCGAGCTGCGGCTCCTGGGCCAGGTAACCGACGCGGGCGCCCTCGGCGACCCAGCCTTCGCCGTTATATTCGGTGTCGATCCCCGCCATGATGCGCAGCAGCGTCGACTTACCGGAGCCGTTGACGCCGAGCACGCCGATCTTGGCGTCCGGGTAAAATGACAGGTTGACGTTCTCCAAGACTTTCCGGTTGCCCGGATAGGTCTTGGTCAAACCTTCCATGTGATAGACGAATTGACGGGCCATGCTGTGCCTCGGGCTTTGGCGCCCTCGATAATGATGCGCGGTGCGCCGAACAGTGGTGCGAACCGCGCCGATGTCTGGAAGTTGCCGTTGATGTAACGACTGACTAGCTAAAGGGCAAGTTCTTCGCGGACAAGGTCAAATCGCAGCAACGGCCCGTCACGTGTTCACAGACCCTGATCTCGTTCCCTTCGAGCCGCCGCCAGAACCGCTCGGGCTCCGCGGCCTGCCGGTGATGTGGCGCAATTACATCGAGTCGATCCCGCGCGGGGCCTACGAGGACGGCGTCATGCGCATCCGCCGCCGCGGCGCCGACACCATTCTCGTCTGCGACCCCGAACTGATCGGCGAAATGCTGGTGGAAAAGGCCGACAATTTCGAGCGCGACAATGTGACCAGGCGCGCCTTTGCGCCGACCATCGGCCGCAACTCGCTGTTCCTCGCCGAGGGCGCCGAATGGCGCTGGCAGCGCCGCGCCGTGGCGCCGATCTTCCGCCACGAGGCGCTGATGTCATTCGTGCCGGTCTTTACCGCGATGGCGGAGCGTCGGGCCGAGCAATGGCGCGCCACCCCGCGCGGCGAACCGGTCGACGCGGCGGCGGCCATGACCCGCACCACCTTCGACATTATCGTTGAGACCATGCTCGGCGGCTCGGCCAGCCTCGACGCCGACCGCTATAGCCGCGCCATCAAGGAGAGTTTCGCGACCATCCCCTGGCACATCATCTACGCACAATTGTCGCTGCCGGAATGGATGCCCTACCCGCACCGCCGCCGCGCCAGGCGGGCGCGCGATTTCCTACATCAGGAAATCCGCCGCACCGTCGAAGCACGCCGCGGCACCAATGCCACACCGCCCGATCTGCTCGACCTTCTGCTCAAGGCGCGCGACCCGGAAAGCGGACGGACCATGACCGACGAAGAGGTGATGAAAAACCTCATCACCTTCATCACTGCCGGCCACGAGACCACGTCCGTCGCGCTGACCTGGACGCTATGGCTCCTCGCCAAGGATCAACCGACCCAGCAGCGGGTGTTCGACGAGGTTTCAGCCGTCGCGGGTCGCGGACCGATCGGGTCCAAAGAGATCGACAGATTGGCGTTCAGCCGGCAGGTCATCCAGGAGGCGATGCGGCTATTCCCGCCGGCGCCGGCGATCTCGCGCTTTGCCAAAACGGCGATGAAACTCGGCGATATGGATATCGGCGCCGGCGCCAGGGTCCATATCCCGATCTATGCACTGCACCGCAACACCCGACTCTGGCAGAACCCGAACGCCTTCGATCCCGACCGCTTCGCGCCCGACCTCGCCAAATCCTATTCGCGCTACGCGTTCATGCCGTTCGGCGGCGGCGTGCGCATCTGTATCGGCGCGAGCTTCGCCATGATCGAGGCGGCGGCGATTTTGGCGACACTGATCCGAGCATTCCGCCTTCATCCGGTTCCCGGGCATAAGCCGAAACCGGTGGCGCGGGTGACGCTGCGGCCGCAAGGCGGCATGCCGCTCCTGGTCGCTGCGCGCTGAGGCGCCGCGAGTTCCCGCGAATTTCGTAAGTTCCCGGTAAAGCTTCGTAAAGCTTGACCACAGTTACGGCGCAGCCCTGCCGAAATCGCAACAAATTTTAATGTTTCCTGGCGCAAAATAAATGTCAAACACACGTTTGAAAAATTGAACCTTCTGGCGCGGTCGGCTGACCCATAAGCGGAAGGCCAAAAATGGGGTGGAGCCGCAAATCGGGCGAACCTTAGAGGCAAGAACGACGGGAGCGTGGCATGTTGCACCGGTTCGCAATAGTTCTTCGCGATCTGTGGCAGTCCTCGGGCGAAGCCGGCGGCGTTTACCGCCCCGACCTGCACTACATGCGCGGCCCCGGCCCCAAATGGCATGCCAAATACGGGCACCTTTGTCCGAAGTCGGAGCCCATGAGCGCGCAGGCTGAGTCCACCCTCCGCAAAATCGCCCAACACCACGCCTGAACGTCTTCCTCAAGTGATATATTCCGCCGCCTTGAGGTGCGAGGCCGTATCCGTCGAGGGCTGCTGCGCGGCCACGTCAGGATGACGGGCGACTTCTTTTCCACCCCGCCATGCTTTAGAAGCAGCTAGGACCAAAGCCTGCTTGCATGGGGTGGATCAGTCATGGCGTTACGCTGCGCGATACTCGACGATTATCAAAACGTTGTCCTCAGCTCCGCCGATTGGTCCAAGGTCACAGGCGACGTCGACATCAAGGTCTTCAACGAGCACCTCGGCGGCCCCGACAAAGTCATCGCGGCGCTGCAGGATTTTGCCATTATCGTCGCCACGCGCGAGCGCACAGGCTTTCCCAAGCAGGTGATCGACGCGCTGCCCAATCTGAAGCTCCTCATCACCACCGGCATGCGCAACGCCTCGATCGATACTGAAGCGGCCAAGGCGCGCGGCGTCATGGTGTGCGGCACCGGCGCATTCGGCAGCCCGACCTCGGGCATTGCCATCGGGCTGATGCTCGAGCTGACGCGGCACATTGGATATGAGAATGCGCGGCTGCATGCCGGCGCCGCCTGGCAAACCACGATCGGCCCCGAACTCGAAGGCTTGACGCTCGGCGTTCTCGGCCTCGGCAAGCTCGGCCAGCGCACCGCCAATATCGCCAAGGCTTTCGGCATGAAAGTTATCGCCTGGAGCCAGAATCTGACGCCGGAGAAATGCGCCGAGGCCGGCGTCGGCTATGTTGGCAAGGACGACCTGTTCCGCCAGTCCGATTTCGTCACCATTCACGTCGTGCTGTCGCAGCGCTCGCGCGGTCTGGTCGGGGCAAAAGAGATCGGCCTGATGAAGCCGACCGCTTACCTCATCAATACGTCGCGCGGGCCGATCATCGACGAGGCGGCGATGCTTACGGCATTGCGCGACAGGGCGATCGCCGGCGCCGGCCTCGACGTGTTCGATGTCGAGCCGCTGCCGCTCGATCATCCGCTGCGCAAGATGGACAATGTCGTCATTACTCCGCATCTCGGTTACGTCTCGACGCAGAACTACAAGCATTATTTCTCAGGCGTCGTCGAAGACATCCGCGGCTTCCTCGACGGCAAGCCGGTGCGGGTGATGACGTAGCTAGCGAAAGCTTGGGAAGGGCGCCGTGAGCGACGACACATTAATCGATCTTTATTGCCACATCTCGCCGGAGCGCTATCTCCAGGAGATGAACAAAACCGCGCCGAAGCTCGGCAATATCGCGGCGCGGCTGCGCGGCGTCACCAAGATCCACGATCTCGACGCGCGGTTTCGCGAGATGGACGAGTTCGGCGACTACAAGCAGGTGATCTCGCTGCCCAACCCGCCGATCGAGGATATCGCCACCGGCGGCGCCGGGCTGACGCTGGCGCGCGTCGCCAATGATGCGATGGCCGAGCTGTGCGCCAAGCATCGGGATCGTTTCGCCGGCTTCGTCGCCGCGTTGTCGCTGACCGACGTCATGGGCTCGGTCGAGGAGGCCAAGCGCGCGATCAACCAGCTCGGCGCCGCCGGCGTGCAGATTTTCTCGCCGCTCGCCGGCCGGCCGCTCGACGAGCCCGCCTTCGAGCCGCTGTTCGCCGCCATGGCGCAGCTCGACCGGCCGATCTGGCTGCATCCGGCGCGCACCGCCGTGATGCCGGATTATCCGGCCGAGCAGAAATCGCGCTTTGAGATGTGGTGGTGCTTCGGCTGGCCCTACGACACCTCGGTAGCGATGGTGCGGCTGGTGTTCTGCGGCCTGTTCGACCGCTATCCCAATTTGAAAATCATCACCCACCATCTCGGCGGCATGATCCCTTATTACGACGGCCGCGTCGGCCCGGGCCTCGACGTGCTCGGCGCGCGCACCTCGGACGAAGACTATTCGAAAATCCTGCCGTCGCTGAAACGGCCGCATCTCGACTATATGCGCGACTTCTATGCCGACACCGCCATGTTCGGCGGCGGGGTGCACGCGCTGCGCTGCGGTTACGAATTCTTCGGCGCCGACAAAGTGGTGTTCGCGACCGATACGCCGCTCGGGCCGATCAAGCCGGCGATCGAAGCGCTCAAGAAACTCGAAATGTCCGATGCCGACCGCCGCAAGATCTTCTCCGGCAATGCCGAGAAGCTATTGCGCAAATCGTCGAAGTAGCCACAACCGTTTCGCCACGCGCTGCCGCGCTATGTTCGGCGCAGCCGGCGTTAACTTCTCATTAGGGTTAACAGCCTATTGCTGACTGATCCCGCTGTACGGCCGAATTCCTGCCCTGCAGCGCTTCGGCAGCAATCGACATGAAGCGTCCGAACCGATTTGCCCGCCTGCTCGCTTCGGCCGCGATCGTCACCGCGATCGGCGCGGCGACCGGCGGCTGCCAGACCACGCAAGTCGCCGACGCGACCAATTCCATCTCGCTCGCGCCGGATCAGCGCCCGGAGGCCGATCTGCGGCACGACGTCGATGTCTACGGCGAGAAATACCACGCCAATCCGTCGGACGTGAATGTGGCGCTGCGCTACGCGCAGGCGCTCCGCGGCACCGGCCAGCATGCGCAAGCCGCCGCCGTCCTCCAACAAATCTCGATGCAAAACCCGCGCAACCGGGCCGTGCTCGGCGAATACGGCCGCGCGCTCGCCGAAGACGGCAATTATCAGCAGGCGCTCGAGGTGCTCGACCGCGCCCACACGCCCGATCAGCCGGATTGGCACATCCTCTCGGCGCAGGGCGCGGTGCTCGATCAGATGGGCCGGCACGACGAGGCGCAGCGGCATTACCTGACCGCGCTTAAGATCGTGCCGGACGAGCCGACCGTGCTGTCCAATCTCGGCCTGTCCTACGCGCTGTCAAAGGACTTAAAGAACGCCGAGGCGACGCTCCGGCGCGCGGCGGCGCACCAGCCGGTCGATCCGCGGGTGCGACAAAATCTCGCGCTCGTCGTCGGCTTGCAGGGCCGCTTCGCCGAGGCCGAGGGCATCGCGCAAGCCGATTTGCCGCCGGATGAAGCCGCCGCCAATGTCGCCTATCTGAAGCAGATGCTGGCGCGCAAAGGCGACCTGCCGTTGCAGAAGCGCGCGGCGCAAGCCAACGCCGGATCGAGCTGAGTTTGAATAGCGAATAGCGAGCTGCGATCAAGGGCGAGCCTTCGATTCGCTACTCACCACCCGCCGTTATTGCAGCGCCATCACTTTGATGGCCGCCGGGCCGAGAATCACGACAAACAGCACCGGCAGGAAGAACACGATCATCGGCACCGTCAGCTTCGGCGGCAGGCCGGCGGCTTTCTTCTCGGCCTCCGACATGCGCATGTCGCGATTTTCCTGCGCCAAGACGCGCAGCGTCGTCGCCAAGGGCGTGCCGTAGCGTTCCGACTGCTGCAATGCCAGACAAACCGCTTTGACGCCTTCAAGCCCGGTGCGCTGCGCCAGGTTCTCGTAGGCTTGGCGGCGATCCGGCAGGTAGGACAATTCCGCCGTGGTCAGCGTGAACTCTTCGGCCAGCGCCACCGATTGCGTGCCGATCTCCTCGCTGACCTTGCGGAACGCCGCTTCGATCGACATGCCGGATTCGACACAGATCAAGAGCAAGTCGAGCGCGTCGGGAAACGCGCGCTTGATCGAGAGCTGGCGCCGCTGAATCTTGTTCTTCAGAAATAGATTCGGGCTTTGCATGCCGAGATAGGCGCAGCCGATGCAAATGCCGAATTTCATCATCGGCGGGTAGTCGAGGTTGAGCACGACAAACACATAGAACAACGAGCCGAACAACATGACGATCGGCATGGTCATGCGGAAGAACAGATAAGTTATATATGGCGCATGGCCGCGAAAGCCGGCCTGCACGAGCTTGATACGCGCCTCTTCCCGCCCGACCCATTTCGACAGATTGAAATTGTCGACCGCCCGCTTCATGTACATTTTGGGCGATTGCCGCAGCGACACCTTGCTGCCTTGCGCCATCCGCTCGCGTTCGCGCAGCCGCATCTTCTCGCGCTCAAGCGCGACCGCCTTCATGCGCTTTTGCAGCGTATCGGTCACCAACAGCGGCATCGCAAAGGTCAGCACCGTGGCGCCCGCCGCGACCGCGGCGAAAATCATGGTGAGCGTTTGCAGATCGAGATAATGGGTGAGGAGTGAAGTCATGACTGCGACGGCCTAGAAATCGAAATTGATCATTTTGCGCATCACGAAGATGCCGACCATCATCCACGCGGCGCAGCACGCCATCATCACACGGCCGAACGGATCGGTCCAAAGCAGCGCGATATAATTCGGACTCGTGAGCCAGACGAGCCCCATGACCGCGAGCGGCAAGGCGCCGATGATCGAGGCGGACGCCTTGGCTTCCATCGACATCGCCTGGATCTTCGCCTTCATCTTCTTGCGGTCGCGCAGCACCTTCGACAAGTTGCCGAGCGCTTCCGACAGATTGCCGCCAGCGCGCTGCTGGATCGAGACCACGATGCCGAAGAAGTTCGCCTCCGGCAGCGGAATGCTTTCGAAGAGCTTCAGACACGCTTCCCCGATCGGCATGCCGATGGTCTGCGTCTCGACGATGGCGCGGAATTCGCTCTTCACCGGCTCCACCGCGTCGTTTGCGATCAGCTTGAGGCTGTCGAGCACCGGCAGACCGGCTTTGATGCCGCGAACAATCACGTCGACGGCGTCTGGAAATTCGTTGAGGAACTTGTTCTCGCGACGCTTCTTGAGAAACGACAGCATCCAGAACGGCAAGCCGCAGCCGGCGGCGAAACCGAAGCCCAGCGCGGCAATGAGACCGACGCCCAGCACGATCATCGTAACAAAGGCGCCGACGCCGATGATGGCGAACGTCACTATGAAGCGGCGCTTGGTCCAATCGAGCCCGGCCTGTTTCAGCCGCACCGCAAGCGGCGGCCGCCTCGCCTTCTTGCGCCGTTCCTCGATTTGCTTGAGCGTGCCTTCGACCTGCTCGCGCCGGTTTTTGCCGACCGCCGCCGAACGTTGCAACCGTGACACCGGCTCGGCGCGAGCCGCACTCGCGACGCGCCGTTCCGCGTGTTTCTCGCCGGACAGGATCGGATAGATGAAGACCCAGGCCACGCCGCCGAAGGCGATTGCCACCAGAATGATAAGACCCAAGTGACCCATTACCATTTCCCGCGTCGGATTTAGGTTATGCCGTTGGCGACTTCCGCCGCGTCAAGCGCAGCGGCAAGGCGCCCCTCCTCGCCGTAATAGCGCGCACGCTCCCAGAATTTCGGCCGGCCGATGCCGGTCGAACGGTGGCGGCCGATGAGATTGCCGTTCGCGTCCTCGCCGATGATGTCGTAGAGGAAGACGTCCTGGGTGATGATGACGTCGCCTTCCAAGCCCATCACTTCGGTGATGTGGGTGATGCGGCGCGAACCGTCGCGCAGGCGCGCCGCCTGAACGATGACATCGACGGAGGCGCAGATCATCTCGCGGATGGTGCGCGACGGCAGCGAATAGCCGCCCATCGTGATCATGGATTCCAGACGCGACAGCGCCTCGCGCGGCGAGTTGGCGTGCAGCGTACCCATCGAGCCGTCGTGGCCGGTATTCATGGCCTGCAGCAAATCGAACGCTTCGGGGCCGCGCACTTCGCCGACGATGATGCGTTCCGGACGCATGCGCAGGCAGTTCCTCACCAGATCGCGCATCGTGATCTGGCCCTCGCCTTCGAGGTTCGGCGGCCGCGTTTCCAGCCGCACCACATGCGGCTGCTGCAATTGCAGTTCGGCGGCGTCCTCGCAGGTGACGATGCGCTCGTCGTCTTCGATGTAGCGCGTCAGGCAATTAAGCAGCGTCGTCTTGCCCGAGCCGGTGCCGCCGGAAATCAGCACATTGGCGCGGCAGCGGCCGATCACCTGGAGAATGTCGGCGCCCTCGCGCGAAATCGAGCCGTATTTGACGAGCTGCTCCAGCGTCAGCTTGTCCTTCTTGAACTTGCGGATGGTGAGCGCGGGCCCGTCGATCGCCAACGGCGGCACGATGGCGTTGACGCGCGAGCCGTCCGGCAGGCGCGCGTCGCAGATTGGCGAGGATTCGTCGACGCGGCGGCCGACCTGGCTGACGATGCGCTGGCAGATGTTCAACAGCTGCTGATTGTCGCGGAAGCGGATTCCGGTCTTTTGAATCTTGCCGGCGACTTCGATGTAGACCGTGCCGGAGCCATTGACCATGATGTCGGCGATCTCGTCGCGCGCCAATAGCGGCTCGAGCGGGCCGTAACCGAGCACGTCGTTGCAAATATCGTCGAGCAGGTCCTCCTGCTCGGCGATCGACATCACGATGTTCTTGATCGCGATGATTTCGTTGACGATGTCGCGGATTTCCTCGCGCGCGGAATCGGCATCAAGCTTGGCGAGTTGCGCCAGATCGATCGCCTCGATCAGGGCGCCGAAGATGGTGCCTTTGACCTCGTAATAGGTTTCCGAGCGGCGCGAATCGATTGCAGTGGGAACCTGCTGCGGTGGCGACGCCGGCCCGGCATTGGGCTTGCCGGTCGGCGCCGAGACGATCGGTGCGCCGAGCCCGGCCGACGGCATCGGCGACCGGCCGCCCTCGGACGCCTCGCCCGCGGGCTTCGGCGGCGGCGGCGTGACGGGCGCGGGCGTGGTCGGAGCGCGCTGCTCGACGGCTACCGGGGCACTGCCAGTGGGACGCTTGCCAAACACCTACGCAACTCCAACGCTGTAACGCTAACCCAAAATCTTCTCGAGCAGCGGCGACAGGAAACCGGAACGCTGCTTCTTCGGCTCCGAGCGGCCGGTCAGATCCTGCGCCAGCATGCGGAATATCTCGGCGGTCTTATGGTTCGCCGATATCTCCGCGATCATCTGGCCGTTATTGGCGGCCGCGCCGAACAGCTGCGGCTCGAACGGAATGATGGCCATGGGCTCGTCCTCGAGCGCCTTGGCGAAGTCGGCAGCCTTGATCTCGGGGCGTTTCGGCACGCCGACCTGATTGAGGCAATAGCGCGGATGGCGATCGTTCGGCCGCGCCGCTTTGAGGAAGTCGTAGATATTCTTGGTGTTGCGCAAATTGGCGAGATCTGGCGCGGCGACGATTAGGACGTCGTCGGCGCCCACCAGGGTCTGTTTGGTCCAGCCGGTCCACTGATGCGGCACGTCGAGCACGACGCAAGGCACCGTGACGCGCAGCGAATCGAAGATCGAGTCGAAAGCGTCGGCGCCGAAATCATAGACGCGGTCGAGCGTCGCCGGCGCGGCAAGGAGATTCAAGTGATCCGTGCATTTCGCCAGCAGGCGGTCGACGAAGGCGTTATCGACCCGGTCTGGCGAGAACACCGCTTCGGCGATGCCTTGCGGCGGGTCCTGATTGAAGTCGAGCCCGGCGGTGCCGAAGGCGAGATCGAGGTCGGTCACCACCGCGTCGAGACGCAGATCGCGGGCGATCGAAAAGGCGATGTTATGCGCAACGGCCGAGGCGCCGACGCCGCCCTTGGCCCCGACCACGGCGACGATACGCCCGACCGGCTTGGCATCCGGCGCCGAATACAGCCCGCAGATCGCGCGCACCACCTGCAGCACGCTGACCGGCGAAATCAGGTAGTCGCTCACGCCGCGCTTCACCAATTCGCGATACAGCGTCACATCGTTCATGCTGCCGATGACGATAACGCGGGTGCCGGCGTCGCAATAATCGGCAAGCCGGTCGAGCCCGGTCAGGACTTCGTGGCCGCGGTTTTCCGATTCCAGAATGATGACGTTCGGCGTCGGCGCGCTTTGATAGGCTTCGACGGCCGCCGCCGTGCCGCCCATCTGGATGCGCAGATGGGCTTTGGCCATGCGGCGGTCCTCGCCGGCCGACTGGATGGCGGCCGCGGTGTCGACATTCTCGCAGAAGGCCTGCACCGACACGCGCGGCGCCGGCGCGATGTGCTCATCGTGCGCTTCGGCTGTGGCGGGCGCGGCGTCGTCTTGTATGGTTTGACTGACTTGCTTCATCGTGGACCGGCGTTACCTACATCAACTCGCAGACTGTTCTACCAAGCTATTGCCCAACTTATTTCCCGATATCGGTGATCTTGGCCGCCGCCGCGGACGCCGCCGGCTGCGTCGAAGAATCGACACCTTGACGATATTTCTCAAACACGGTGGTGCGCCGCATCGTATTGGCCGCGGTTTCGGCGCGCGGCTGCACCAGGTCGGCCGGATCGTCGACCATGGCGGCAAGATTGCGCTGGCTGGCGCAGCCGTAATTCCACGGCGGCTGGTTTTCGAAATAGTCGCGGGTCGCGCTCGGACCGATGTCCTCGGGCCACAGCCCGCAAGGTCCCGCCTGCGCGGAAACTTTCGGATAGCTGATCCGGATCGTGGCCAGCGCCGGTCCGTTCGCCGCATAGGTGCGCACGGCGATGCTGTTGGGCGGCATGCCGCTCGAATTGAGGATCGACACGATCTCGCGCATGGCGTTGGCCGCCGCGTGCTCGTTGCTGGAGTCGAGCGGTCGGCTGATGATGAGGCCGCCGGTGGCATCGTGTTTCCATCGCAGCCCGTAGGAGAGAATCTGGGCGCGCTGCGTCGGATTGAGATCGCCGCGATTGCTGCCGATAAAGACTTCGAGCGTGCGGTCGGATTCCTTGAGCGTGATCGGATGACGCATGCGGTAATCGGTCGGCACGTCGGGAACGCCGGCGACCTGCTGATCGGTAGTGCAGCCGCACACGAACAGCGCGCCGACCAGGGCCAGCGCGGCGCGCACCAGCATGCTCGCGGCGGGGCGGCGGCCGGCGGTCATCGTGCGGTCAACTTGCATCATCGTCTCCTGCTGCCGGCTCAATCGAGGATGAATCCGTATTTGCCGCGATAGGTGTCGGGCGGATCGGGCATGCCGCCGACGCCGTAGATGCGGTTGAAGCGTCCGAGCAGAACAGCGGCGGGGTCGCTCGAGTCGGCGAAGCCGTCGTCGGGCCGCGACAGTTCTTTCTGCGCCACCGCGTGCACCACATACGGCGTCACCAGCACCATCAGTTCGGTTTGTTGATTGATGTAGTTGCGGCTCTTGAATAGCGCACCGAGAACCGGAAGCTCGGCGAGCCCCGGCAAGCCGTTGATCGACTGCTTGGTCGAATTCTGGATCATGCCGGCCATGGCGAGCGAGCCGCCGGAGGGGATTTCGACCGTGGTCTCGGCGCGGCGGGTGCGGATCGACGGCACCGTCGCGTTCTGCGTGGTGCCGGGCACGCTGATGGTCAGCGAATTGTCGCTCGACAGATCGGAGACTTCCGTCATCACCCTAAGACTGATACGGCCGGCGCTCATCACCACCGGAGTGAAGTTCAAGCTGACGCCGAATTTCTTGAAATCGATCGCCGGCTGGCACGTCGACACGCCGTTGCCGCCGGTGGCGGTGGAGCAGCTGAACCCGTTGAGGACTGGGAATTCTCCGCCGGCGACAAATGTCGCGGTCTCGCCGGAGATCGCGGTCAGATTCGGCTCGGCAAGCGTGTGAATGACGCCGGCCTGCTCCATGGCCTGCAGTGTTGCGCTGACATTCTTGAAACCGCCGGTGATGGCCGAGGTGCTCAGCGGTTGGCCGGAGGCCGAGAACGGATTGGTATTGTTGAAATTGAGCACCGCGGTGCCAAAGCCCAAAGAGCCTGACAGGTTGATGCCGAGCTGCTTGACGAGATCGCGCTCGACCTCGGCGACGGTGACTTTGATCATGACCTGATCGCCGGCGCGGACGACGATGGCGTTGACGATTCTGCTGCCCTGCGTGACGGTGTCGGCAGTGGAGGCGTTGAGGAGCCGCGCTGCGATATCGTAGGCCTGCTGCGCTTCGGCCTGGCTCGACGCGGTGCCGGAGAGAACGACGCCGTCGCCGATGCCCTCGACGGTAATGTCGAAGTCCGGCAGGACCTGGTGGATCGCTTCGCGCATGCCGTTGAGATCGCGCGTCACGGCGATATCGAAGCCGGCGATCTGCTGGCCCTGAGCGTCGAAGAAGAACACGTTGGTTTGGCCGGCCGTGCTGCCGATGATGTAGGCGCGGCGCGCCGAGCGCACCACGGCATTGGCGATCTTCGGATCGGCGACCAGCACATCCTTGATGTCGCGCGGCAGGTCGATGACGACCGATTTGCTGACGCCGAGCGCGATCGGCTGCGAGGTGACGTCGCTTGAGGTGACGTTAATCATCTGCGGCGGCGGGGCGCCATAGGCATTGCCCGCGAGCGCGCGCGAAGCGACCACGGCCGCGGCGATCGCCAGTGCCAGGCCGGCGATGCGAAGGCCTACGCTGCGAAGGCCTACGCTACGAAGGCCTGGGCTGCGAGGACTTGTCGCTCGCACCGCTGTCGTTGCCGTCATCGTCAAAGTCCTCCGCCGGCTCAACGGCCGGTTCCAAGCGTGCTGACGCCGAAACGCACCGTGTTGATGTTGCCGCCCTCGTCCTTGCTGGTGTCGCCGACGCCGTCGGCGGTCGTCTGCGAGTCGCGAATGCTGCGCAGCGTCAACGTCACCGTGCCGAGCTGGTGCGACAGCGTCAGTATCTCGACCTGCGGCTCGGAGAGTTCGAGCGTCGCGGTCTTGCCGAGCACGACTTTGACGCCGCCTTTGTCGTCGATGGTCTGATCGATCGCCAGCACCCGCACGTTCCGCAAGACCGTGTCGCTGACGAATTTTTCGACGCCGGTCTGCTTCTCCGCGGCCTTATCGCGCCGCGTCAGCACGACGTCGACGCGGTCATCCGGCAGGATGAAGCCGCCCGCGCTGGTGTCCGGCGAAATGTCGATGGCGGCCGCGCGCATGCCTTCCGGCAGCACCGCGGCCATGAAGCCCGAGCCCTTGGCCATCACCACATAGGGGCCGCGGATCGGATCGCCGGCCACCATGCCGACGCGCACGATCGCGCCGACGAATTTATCGGCCGCGTCGGGCTGTTCGGATTTCTTGATGAAGCTCGAATTGGCGGCGTCCGCAGGCCAGGTCTGCCAGCCGATGTCGGAAGCCTCGATCAGCTGTCCGCGGGTCAGATCGGATTTCGCCACGAGTACATCCACCGTCTCAAGCGTGACTTGCGGCGGTGGCGGTGGCGGCGCTGACTCTTTGTTGCTCGCGGCCAAAAAGGCGGCGATGCCGCCGGCGGCGACAGCGACACCGAGTACCACGAGACGCGCGGCTTTCATTACGCTTCGCTTTCCACGTGACGCCACGACCGAAAGCGGCCGTTATCGCCGATATCATCAGCTAAACGTCAAAGCATGGTTAATGAGGCGTATCCAAATCGCGTTAATCTTGCGTTGACGAATGCGGCGAACCGCCCCTTGGCGCATGATCGCGAAAACTGCAGACCGGTTTTCGAAAAACAGATTCAATCGAATTGGCTCGGAATCTAGAGGCCGAGCGCCGTCATCCATTGGGTCTGCGGGTAGACCAGCAGCGCGGCCGCGGCGAGCGCGACGCCGTAGGGAACGCCGCCGCCTTCCTGGTGCAGCCGCTCGGCCCAATCCTGACCGGCCAGAAGCGGCGGCAGCGGCATGGCGCGGAATTGGACGATCACGATCGTCAGCGCACCGCCGAGCAGCGACGCATAGACGAGATAGTCGAACAGGTGCCCGACGCCGAGCCACAGCGCGGTCGCCGCGGCGAGCTTGGCGTCGCCGCCGCCGATCCAGCCGCGGGCGAAGCAGAAAAACGCCACCGCAAGCACCACAGCCATGGCGCCGAGATGCGACATCAGCTCGGCCCCGGTGATGCCGCACAGCAGCGCAAGAACGACAAAGCCGGCGATGAGGATCAGCGACACCCGATTGGCGATCGTCATCGTCAACAGGTCGCTCGACGCGGCGAACGCCATCATGGCGGGAAACAGCGTCAATTCGATCGCTTCAGTCAGCATGGCCGAGTCACTCTTGTTGGCGAAGCCCACTCATGTCGTCGAAGCGCTGAAAATCGAAAAGGGCCCCAGCAACCGACCGGAGCCCTCTCGTAGCACTGCGAAAAGAACGAAGCTTACTTGAGGGCTGTCGAAACGCTGGTGAACGTGGTGTTCAGCTTGGTGCCGAGGCCCTGCACGACCGCAATGATCGCGACCGAGATACCGGCGGCGATGAGACCATATTCAATGGCCGTCGCGCCCGACTCGTCCTTCACGAAACGTGACAAAATGGTCTTCATGAGTTGGCTCCTTAAGGTCCACACTTGGCTGTCTGAGCTGATCCAACGGTTTGTTGTCGCCGTTTGGATCGTGTCGCGAAGCTATCCCCCATAAATTTCAATGGGGTTAAACCAATCGATGAAACACCCTATCAATCGCCGTTTCCGCGATGTAGTTAACATCATGTTGCGTAGAACGATCACAGCAGAACCGTGCGGTGGATCCATAATTCCACCTCTACCTGGCTCTCGCCGCCTCTGTGTCGTCCGCGCTGCCGACGTCGTGCAGCGGCTATTTGTTTACGATCGATATACCAAGAAATCGCGGCGACACTGGCAAACGTAGCGGGCATTTGTTTCGGCCACGTGAGCGCGCCGCGCACAACTTGTATCAAACAAGCATCAGATCATCGTTGAGCGCTGATCTGTTGCGGTTGCCGTTCACGGCGTTTTAATCGGCCTTTTGTTATCAAGGCAGGATATTCCTGATAAACCCGTCGCCGGCAACAAGGGCCCCCGACGGAGCGGCCCGCAAATAGGCGCACGAACCGATCCACGAATAAAACCGCGACAGGCTTACGACGACAGGCTTACGACAACATGGCTCAAGAGCTGCTCTCCTTCGTCATCAGTTTCGGCCAGACGTTCATGAAGAATCTGCCGATCTCGCTCGGATTGGCGATTGTCTTCACCGTGCTGACCTCGTTCTGGTCGTGCAATCCCGGCAAGCCGTGGTGGCGCAAGCGCGATATCGTCACCGATCTGTGCTATTGGTTCTTCATTCCCGTCATCGCCCGCTATCTGCGCATCGGGCTGTTGGTCCTCGGCGCCGCGGTTCTCTTCAACATCACCACCGCAGACGGCTTGGTCGCTTTTTACGACAACGGCCACGGGCCGCTCGCGGCGCTGCCGCTAGTCGTTCAGATGGTCCTGTTCCTCGTCGGCGAGGACATCATCCTCTATTGGACGCATCGTCTGTTCCACGGCCGCCGCATGTGGCGCTACCACGCGATCCATCACTCGTCCGAGGAGCTGGAATGGATCTCGGCGGCGCGCTTCCACCCCGTCAATCTCTTCCTCGGCAGCGTCGCGGCCGACGTGATCATGCTCGTGATCGGCATTTCGCCGAACGTATTCGTCGTGCTCGGGCCGCTCACCATCGCGCATTCGGCCTTCGTGCACGCTAATCTCGATTGGACGCTCGGCCCGTTCAGATACGTGATCGCGGGACCGGTATTCCACCGCTGGCATCACACCGCGGCCGATCGCGGCGGCGAGAAGAATTTTGCCGCGACATTCCCGATCCTCGATGTCATCTTCGGCACGTTTTACATGCCGGAAGGCAAGCTGCCCGATCACTACGGCGTCGCCGAGCGCGAATTTCCGACCAGCTTCCCGGCGCAACTCGTGCACCCGTTCACGCAGTGACGGCCTTGGAGCCGCCTTGGACCCGCCTTGCGCCCTCGAGATCATCGTTAAGTAAGCATCACGCGCCGGCTTTCGCCGCACGCGGCAAGGCCCGTGGATTTGCACTTCATTCACTAATTTGCAGTCAAGTGGACCGGTCTTGTTAAGCCGGTCAGTTCGGCCCAGTTCGGTCTTTGAGTTGTCGAATCCGCGTAGCGTTTCGGAGAGTATCGATGACGGCGTCGTGCGTGCCAGGCCGGATGGCCAAAAGCGCGCTGCATTGGCTGGCGGCGGTTGGTCTATTCGCCGGCCTCGCCGCGCAGGCCGTTCCCCAAGCCGCCGCCCAACCTCCGGTCAATGAGTCGATCGTGGTGAGCCTCGACGAAGCCACCCTCTTCAAGCTGCCGGATCGCGCCGCAACGGTCGTGATCGGCAATCCGCTGATCGCCGACGTCACGATCCAGTCGGCTGGCGTCGCGGTCCTCACCGCCAAGGGCTACGGCGCCACCAATGTCGTGATCCTGGACCGCGGCGGCGTCGTGCTGTCGGATAAGACCATCGTGGTGACGAGCCCGCGCGATCACGTGGTGTTTGTCTATCGCGGCCCCTCGCGCACCACGTATAGCTGCGACCCGGACTGTTCGGCGAGCGTCAATCTCGGCGACGATCCGGATGTGTTCGCCAAGGTTCTCGCCGAGACCGTGACCCGCACCACCCAAGCGATCGCTGCGGGCCAAAACACCAACTCCGGCAGATAGACCTGCGACGAACATCTCGACGGAGCGTCATCCTTTCGCAAAACCGGGTCAGGATCATGCTCCGGCTGACGGAATCGGCAGCGCCGTCGTCGATTTGATCTTCTCCATCGCGAAACGCGACGTGACATTCTTCAGCGGCACCGTCGAAATCAGGCGCTTGTAGAACGTGTCGTAGCCGGCAATATCCGGCACCACGACACGAAGCATGTAATCGACATCGCCGGCCATGCGGTAGAATTCCATCACTTCCGGCATGGCGGTGACGGTCTTGGCGAATTTATCGAGCCAGTCCTGTGAATGGTCGCCGGTCTCGATCGACACGAAAACGCTGATGCCGAGCCCGATACTGTCCTGATCGATGATCGCCACGCGCTTCTGAATAACGCCGTCGGCCTCCAGCCGCTGGATGCGTTTCCAGCAGGGGGTCGAGGACAGGCCGACCCGGGAGCCGATCTCGGCCACCGACAAAGCGGCGTTATCTTGCAGAACTGCAAGGATTTTTCGGTCTATCGCATCCATGGGAATATTCTTCCAAGATATTACGAATATTGCTATCTATAGAGAAAAATATTCTAAATCAAGCGGGTGAGTCTGCCTCGCCCGTCTCTGCGCAAGTGGCGACCAGTCTAAAGTTGCGCTGTCGCGGGCGTAAGCGGAATTGGCTGCTTCGCCAGCAGCTTCTCGACCTCGGCCCGGGTCGGGCAGCCGGCCGACCCGCCGATCCGCGTGCATTTGATGCCGGCGACGGCTGCGCCAAAGCGCATCGCCTCGGAGATGCTCTGGCCCTCGGCCAGCGCCAGGAGGAAGCCGCCGTGGAACGCGTCCCCCGCCCCCAAAGTATCGACGGGGGTGATCTTGAATACCGGCGCGCCGCGCAGCGTGGCGTTGTCGAGATAGACGATATCGTTTGGGCCGTTGCTGACGGCGAGAAAGGCATCGGTTCTTTTGGCGATGCGGCGAAGACCCTCGCCGAGATCGGTCACGCCGGTGGTCCCGCGCAAGCACTCCGACGAAAAAATGACATGGGTGGCAAGGCGGAACAGCGGATCGTCCTCGACCGTCGGCCGGTCGCCGTCGATCAGAACGGGAAGCTTGCGCCGCCGCGCAGCCTCGCAGATCGGCAATACGAAGTCCGGGTAGCGATTGTCGGCCAGCACCGCATCGGCATCGGCGACGATCGCGTCGGGATCTTTCGGCTTGGTGGCGGCGACCCGCTCATCGCGATAGGTCACGATGGTGCGGTCGCCGCGCGCATCCATGAAGATCGCTGACAGCGCCGTCGCCATGCCGTCGATGCGCTGGCAGAACGTGCAGTCGATGTTCTCGCGCAACAGCGCCTTGAGCACGCGATCGCCGTTGCCGTCTTCGCCCTCGGGGCCGCCGAGAGGACCGGCGAGTGCGGCGCGGCCGCCGAGGCGCGCGATGGCGACCGCCGCATTCGCCGCACAGCCGCCATTGACGACAAAATATCCCTTGGCCTGCACCTTGCCGTCGGGCTGCGGGAATTCCTCGACGCGAAACACTTCGTCGAGCACGATGATGCCGGCGCACAGAATACGCGGCGCGGCTTTAGCGGATGACATTGCAGCCGTTCTCGACAAAATCACGAATGATGTGGTGTGCGATGGCGACCGGCGGCGGTGTGGTCAAGCCCTGCTTGTGCTCACGCCTGAGCATTGCCGCCAATTCCTCGCGGTCGAACCAGCGGGCGTCCTCGAGCTCGTCGTGATCGATCACGATCTTGTCCGACAGCGCTTGCGCATGACAGCCGATCATCAGCGAGGCCGGGAACGGCCACGGCTGCGACGCGAAATATTTCACGCGGCCGCAGGTAATGCCGGCCTCTTCCAGCACTTCGCGCCGCACCGCCTCTTCGATGGTTTCGCCGGGCTCGATGAAGCCGGCGAGACACGACCACATGGTCGGCGCAAAGCGCCGCGAGCGGCCGAGCACGCACCGCTCGCCGGAAATCACCAGCATGATGACGACCGGATCGGTGCGCGGAAAATGCTGGATCTTGCACACCGGACAATCGCGCCGCCAACCGGCCTGCACCACTTGCGTCGGCGCGCCGCAATTCGGGCAGAAGCGATGACGGGCATGCCAGCCGAGCACGGCCTTGGCCTCGGCGAGCGGCGGCAGATCGTCGGCGCCGACCAGGCCCTGCACGGCGATGCTGCGCAGGTCGGTGACTTTGAGATCGCTGCGCGCTTTCAGCGCTTCGGCGGCTTGCGGATCAAGGCCGAAGCCGAAGCGCGGCGCCTCGTCGATAACGCCGAGAAAGACACTCTCGCGCACCGCGCCGAGTGCGCGCGCCTCTGCGGGCGAGAACACCGCGTCGCAAGTCGCGTCGGCGTTCTTGAGCACGATGAGTTCGCCGCCGCTGACGTAGACGCCGGCGCGTTCATGTTCGGACAGTTTCTTGATCGCGGCTTCGTCGTCGCGGCGTTGCGCCATGCGATCGAGCAGGCTCGCCGTATAGCCGAGCCGGGGTTGCAGGCCGAGTTCGGGGGGATTTGCCACGATGATCAGGCGCGACCGAATGATAGCCGGATCATTCGGCCGCTTCGCGCGGAGCTACTTCGGCGACATTCTTCTCATCGTCAGGTGGACGATGCGCGATCGGCTGCACGACGGCGATGCGGAAGGTCATCGTTTTCGCTCCTCTCGGCGCTAATCGCGCGCCTCGCTTTGCGCCGGATTCAAGCCGCGCCGGTGTGCAAGGTCAAGGTAAGGACACCTGCTTTCCTCCCCCACGCCGCGGAGGAGAAAATAGGCAGCGCCGTTTACGGCAAAGACGTCGCGGGGACTTCTTACTCGTAAAACACGTTACTCGTAAAACACGTCGTAAGCGACCTCGGCGACCTGACCGGTAGTCACATCGACCAGCAGCAGATCGGGTCCATAACGCACCCATTGATAGCCGGGCGGCGGCGGATCGAGGCCGAGGGCGTCCCAGTCGCCGTACCAATAATCCTGCAGCAGGAAGACCGGCGGCAGCGCCGCGCCGACGTCCCAGCGCCGATAGCCGTAACCCGGCGGATAGATGAACGGACGGATGTGGACGCGTTCGACCTCGCGGTCGCGATAATTGAACCGCGCCGCGTCGCCGGGCGACGGCCCCATCCGATGCTCCATGGGACCTTCCATATGACGTTCGATGGGAGGTTCCACCGAGCGTTCCACGGGGCCCGCCACAGGGTGTTCCATAGGATGTTCTACAGGACGGTCCGGCGGAGGAACCATTGCCGCCGGCGGGCCGGGCGGATGTGGCGCCATCATCGCGCCGCCTGGCGGTCGACCGTGCGGCGCAAAGCCGGGTGGCGGGCCAGCCGGGTGCGGCGGCGGACCGCCTTGATGATGTTCGTCACGATGATCTTGGGCGGCGGCTAAACCCGGCGTCACAAGCGCAATCGTCGCCGCAAGGGCAAGCGTGCGCAGCATTTGGTTCTCTCCTCTTCTTGCGGTCGTGAGTTTCAGCGGCCGCGAAGATTTTCCGGCATAGGGAGCGAACCAAGGCATGGATAGATTGCCTTGGACATGCGGCAAATCTTTGTTGCCGGGCTAGTTTTTCCGTGTCTGCCGGACGTGCCTCCCCTGCTTGCTTTCCCAGGCTCTGCAGCCGATATAGGGGCCGGGAGGTTGGCGGTGGACGAGCCACTCGCCAACCGGGTCAGGTCCGGAAGGAAGCAGCCCTAACGAGCGCGGTTCGGGTCGCTCGTCAGCCTCCCACCCTTTTCGACGATTATCGGGGATGCCGACCCGGATGCCGCTTCGCCCATCCGGGCGCGGCATCATATATTGGGGTCATGCATGAAGTGGTCCCTGCCGCAGATACGAACGACGCGCAGCCATGAGTGACGCGACGACCTCACAGAGAGCCTACCGCGTGCTGGCGCGCAAATACCGGCCCTCGACCTTCGCCGATCTGATCGGCCAGGACGCCATGGTGCGCACGGTCTCGAACGGCTTCGAGTTCAGGCCGCATCCCGCAAGCCTGGATCCTCACCGGCGTGCGCGGCGTCGGCAAAACCACGACCGCGCGCATCCTGGCCCGCGCGCTGAACTACGAATTGCCCGACGGCTCGGTCATCGCGCCTACCATCAAGATGCCGGTGCTCGGCGTGCACTGCGAAGCGATCATGGAAAGCCGCCATCTCGACGTCATCGAGATGGACGCCGCCTCCCATAACGGCGTCGACGACGTGCGGCAGATCAACGACGCCGTGCGCTATGCGCCGGTCTCGGCGCGCTACAAGGTCTATATCCTCGACGAAGTGCATATGCTGACGCCGCAGGCGTTCAATGCGCTCTTGAAGACGCTGGAAGAGCCGCCGCCGCACGCCAAATTCATTTTCGCGACGACGGAGATCCGCCGCGTGCCGATCACCGTTTTGTCGCGCTGCCAGCGCTTCGATCTGCGCCGCGTCAATTCCGCCTTGCTGGTGAAGCATCTGCAGAACATCGCCGCGCAGGAGAAGCTCGAAGCCGAGCCCGAGGCGCTCGGCCTGGTAGCGCGCGCCGCCGAAGGCTCGGTGCGCGATTCACTGTCTCTGTTCGATCAGGCGATTGCGCACGCTGCCGGCACCGTGCGCGCCGAGGACGTGCGGCAGATGCTCGGGCTTGCCGACCGCACCCGGGTGATCGATCTGTTCGAAGCCTTGATGCACGCCGATATCGCGGGGGCGCTCAAGGAATTGCGCGACCAATACGATGCCGGCGCCGATCCGGCGATGGTGCTCGGCGATCTCGCCGAATTCACCCATTTCGTCACGCGCGTGAAAATCGTGCCGGCGATCGCCGACGACGTGTCGCTGACCGAAGCCGAGCGCACGCGCGGCCGCGCCTTTGCGACCAAGCTCTCGATGCGCGTTCTGGCGCGAACCTGGCAGATGCTGCTCAAGGGCATCACCGAAGTCGAAGCCGCCGGCCGGCCGGTCGACGCCGCCGAGATGGTGCTGGTGCGCATTGCCTATGCCGCCGACCTGCCGACGCCCGACGAGGCGATCCGTTCGCTCGGCGATGCGGCGCGCGGCAATGGCGCGGCCAAGCCCGCTATGAGTGCTCCGGCGCAAGGTGCTTCGCTCGGTCCGCAAAGTACTTCGCTCAGTCCGCCGGCGCCGCGCCCATCGCGCGGTGCCCTTGCCTCCGCCGCTCCCGCGCCGCCGCCACTCGACGATGCGCTGGCGCGTGGCGATGAGGTTCCGGCACGCGCAGTGAAGAGTTTTGAGGCCTTGATTGCGCTCGCCGGCGAAAGGCGCGACCTGGCGATGAAGAGCGCGCTCGAACGCGACGTGCGGCTGGTGCGCTTCGAGGACGGCAAGCTTGAGCTCGCGCTCGAGCCGAGCGCACGCCACACGCTGGTCGGCGACCTGTCCAAGAAGCTCAACGATTGGACCGGACGCCGCTGGATGGTCGCCGTCTCCAAGGAGACCGGCGCGCCGTCGGTCAAGGCGCAGGCCGAACTGCTCAAGGCCGAGATGAAGGATAATGTGCGCAGCGATCCCCTGGTGCAGGCGGTACTGGCGCGATTTCCCGGCGCCGAGATCGTCTCGGTGCGGCCGCCGGCCGGCAGCACGGCGCAAGATATTCCCGAACAAGGCTTGCCCGATGGCGAAAATGTAGCCGAAGACCCCTTGAACGAAAGCGATCCCGATGCCTGATTTTCTCGGCCTGATGAAACAGGCCACCGAGCTGAAATCGAAAATGGAGGCGATGCAGGCCGAACTCGACCGCATGGAGGTCGAGGGCGCGGCCGGCGGCGGCCTCGTCGCCATGACTATTTCCGGCAAAGGCGATCTGCGCGGCGCGCGGATCGACGATTCGCTGCTCAAGCCCGATCAGAAGGAAATCCTCGAAGATCTGATCGTCGCGGCGCATGCCGATGCGCGCCGCAAGCTCGAGACGATGCTGCAGGAAAAAATGCAGACGCTGACCGGCGGCCTGCCGCTGCCGCCCGGCCTGAAGCTGTTTTGATGCCCGCTGTCGCCGCCGGTCCCGAGATCGAGCGCCTGATCCAGCTCTTGGCCCGCCTGCCGGGACTTGGGCCGCGCTCGGCGCGGCGTGCCGCATTGTTTCTGATCAAGAAGCGTGAATTGATCATGGCGCCGCTGGCGGCGGCACTGCTGACCGCGATCGAGAAGATCGAAGTGTGCAAGACCTGCGGCAATATCGATACGCATAATCCCTGCACCGTGTGCACCGATCCCAGACGCGACGGCTCGGCGATTGTCGTGGTCGCCGACGTCGCCGATCTGTGGGCGCTGGAACGCGCCCACGCCATCAATGCGCGCTATCATGTCCTTGGCGGCACGCTGTCGCCGCTCGACGGCATCGGGCCGGACGACCTGTCGATCGACGCGCTGATCAAGCGGGCGAGCGATCAAGAGGTCAAGGAAGTGGTGATCGCGCTCAGCGCCACCGTCGATGGCCAAAGCACGGCACACTATATTACCGACCTTCTCCACGACGCGAACGTGAAGGTGACTCGGCTTGCCCATGGCGTGCCGGTCGGCGGCGAACTCGACTATCTCGACGAAGGCACGCTGGCCGCCGCCATGCGCAGCCGAACGCCGTTTTGAAGGCGCGCCGCCCCCTGCCTGCAAAATAGCCAGCAACAGCCTGCAATCCGGTCAAGGAAGGCAGGCGGCCGGGCTCGCAAAGACAAACCGCCCGGAATCCGCGCGGAATCGCAGCTTCTTCCGCAGCGCCCCGTCCCGCCGGACTTGGCACGCCGCGTGCATAATAGGTGGTGCGGTCTCGGTCCTACTTACCGTGGCGAATTGAGATTGCTAGAGCCCCGGCATTCCCGGCACCGGGGCTCTATTTTTTTGCGCGCTTCGTCGTGCCCCGCAGGGGCGGGGCGTCGAGTACCGCCGCCCCGTTTCCGGAATACCACCATCAACGGCCGACTGGATCGTCCGCCTTTGCGGACGATGACGGGCGCACTTTGCTTTTCGCGGCGCGGTCGAACAGATCGTTGAAAAGACACGCACGAGCCACACAGCCTGCAATAAAGTCGTGCAACAATGGCCGCGAGCAAAAGCAGCTCGACACGAGCGGCGAGGGCGCGGAAATGCGGAACTACGGCACGGCTGGTGCGCCCCATAAACCCTATAAGGGCGCCAGAATGGCGTCGCCTCCTGGTATGCGCGGCAGACGGCGCGCGATTCAGACGAGTTCCAGCGCATCGCGCGACGGATCGCAGCGAATCTCAATCACGGTTCCCGCGTGCTCGAAATCGCGCCGGGTCCAGGCTATCTCGCCATCGAACTGGCCAAGCTGACCGACAGCCAGGTCACCGGCCTCGATATCAGCAAGAGCTTCGTGCGCATGGCGGCCGAGAACGCGCGCGAAGCCGGCGTCCGCGTCGATTTCGAGCACGGCGACGCCGCCGACCTGCCGTTTCCCAACACGCAGTTCGATTTCATCGTCTGTCGCGCGGCGTTTAAGAATTTCACCCGCCCCCTGGTCGCGCTCAACGAGATGCACCGCGTGCTCAAGCCCGGCGGCGCGGTGCTGATCATCGATCTGCGCAAGGACTTTTCGCGCCGGGCCGTCAACGACTATGTCGCAGACCGCGGCGTCTTTGCCGCCGCGATGATCAAGCTTACCTTCAACACCATGGTGAAGAAGCGGGCTTATACCAAAGAGAGCATGGCGGGGCTGGTGTCGCAGTCGCAATTCGGGATCGGCGAAATTCGCCTCGATCCGCTCGGCTTCGAGGTCTGGCTGCGGAAGTAGCGGTTCTCCGGATTCGACTACAAATTTGATTCTTTTCCCAAATCGGTGTCATCGTCGGCTCCGTTCGCGTGGAGCGTAAGACGATATGAGCGACGACATCCCGTTCGACAAGAGCTTCGACCTGCAAGCCGACAAGGTGACCGAGGTCGCGCCGCAGGTGCGCGCCATCGTTGCCGACAATCCGGGGCCGTTCACCTTCAAGGGCACGATGAGCTACATCATCGGCCGCGGCAAGGTTGCGATCCTCGATCCGGGGCCGGACGACGACGCCCATATCGCGGCGCTGCTCGACGCCGTGCGCGGCGAAACCGTCACGCATATTTTCGTCACCCATACCCATCGCGATCATTCGCCGGGCGTGCCGAAGGTGAAGGCGGCGACCGGCGCCAAGGTCTACGCCGAGGGCCCGCACCGGCTGGCGCGGCCCCTTCATATCGGCGAGACGCGAAGGCTCGACGCCTCGGCCGATATGGATTTCCGGCCCGACATCGCGCTCGCCGATGGCGACACGGTCGCGGGCGATGGCTGGACCATGGAAGCGATCACGACGCCGGGCCATACCGCCAATCACATGGCCTTTGCGTTCAAGGAAGCCGATCTCATTTTCGCCGGCGATCACGTGATGGGCTGGTCGACCACGATCGTGGCGCCGCCCGACGGCGCGATGAGCGACTACATGGCGTCGCTGCACAAGCTGGCGCGAAGGAGCGAGCCGCTTTATCTGTCCGGCCACGGCATGCCGGTGCGGCAGGCTCAGCGCTTCGTGCAGCATCTGATCCGCCACCGCCAGGCGCGCGAAGCCTCGATCCTGCATCGGCTGCATAAAGGCGCGGCCGATATTCCGACTATCGTGAAGGCCGTCTATATCGGGCTCGATCCGCGCCTCGCCGGCGCCGCGGCGCTCTCCGTGCTGGCGCATCTCGAGGACATGGTGGCGCGCAGCGAGATCGCGACCGAAGGGCCGCCCTCGATCACGGGCACTTACCGCTTGGCGGATGCGCCCTTGCCGGCCTGAGCGGGCAGCGACGGCGCCTGCTTCTTCTGCGGCTGCGGCGTCGCCAGCACGGTATCGATATCGTCGAGCAGATTGCGCACCCGCGCCGCATTGGTGCCGAGATCGTTGCGGCCGTAGCGCGACGCCGAGCGCACGTCGATGCGCGCGCCATCCACGGTTGGGCGGACCCGCACCACGACATCGTCGCGGAAACCGAGGATCGGCGTGCGCGCCACCGCCTCGATGAGGCCGTCGCGCGCCGTCGATGCTTGCGCCGCGATATTGCGCGGCGCAGGCCCCGGCAGCGCGGCCAGCGGCGACCGCGCATCGACCACACGCCATTTGCGCTTGATGATCACTTTCATCGCCGCGTCGTAGGCTTCCTGCGCGCTGGAATTGGTCTCATCGGGCTCGATGTCCGAATAGGCGTTGTGCTGCTGCTCGGCGGCATAGAGGCCGGCATAAGTGACCGGATTGGCGTCGCGCGGCCGCAACCGCGCGACGGCGTCGAATTGCGGCGGGTCGATCGGATCGGTGGTGATGTCGTAGATCGCCGGCAGGTGACGGGCCTTGATGCCGAGATAAAGCGGATAGGCGATCAGCGCGAAGCCGATCAACAACGCCGTGACCGCCTGCCGGCCGCCGCGGAGGCCCTCCCGCCAGATCGAGATTCCGGCGCCAAAAGCCAGCAAGATCGCGACGCAAGCCAGCACCAATGCTCCGGCGAGCGTCGACAGCGCCGGTACGATATCGAGCGCGCCGGAGCGCACGATGATGACGGCGATGAACGTGGCGACGAGCGAAAACAGCGCGATGCGCCGCGCCCAGATGGCGAGCCGCGATACCGGGTCTTCCGTGAAGGGCCGTCGTGCCATCGCCGTCAAATTCCCGAATCCGGAGCTACTTGCTGATAACATCTTTCGGCGGCAAGGCTGCGCATATTTGCTTGAGCGCGCGCCATTCCGCGATGTCGAGGAACGGCACGGTTGGAGCGCCTGCGCCAATCGCATTTATGGCGGCAATGCGGTCCTTGGTCTCGGGATGGTCGCGAAGGATCCCTATGCCGTGGTCCTTGTCGACGACGATGCGCTCAAGGATGACTCCGAGCGCATGCGGATCGCCGCCGGCTTTCTGCATCAGCGCGACGCTATAGGCGTCGGCCGCGCTCTCGACGTGCCGCGAATAGGACGATTTCAGAACGGTCTTGGCCGCGATCACCACTGCGCCGCCACCGACGAAATCGCCGAGCATCATGCCGAACAGAAACGAAAGGCCGGCAGTCTGCAGCACGACCCGGGTGCCGTCGCGGGCGGCGACGTGGCCCATTTCATGAGCCAATATGCCGGCCAATTCATCGGGCGTTTGCGCCTGATCGATGAGGCCTTGGTTGACATAGATGCGGCCACCCGGCAGCGCTACGGCATTGGGCTCGGGGCGGCGAACGACATCGATGTGGAGCGCAACCGGCAGTGCGGCGGCGGCTTCAAGCCTACCGGCGAGCTTGTCGAGCGCTGAGCGGCCCGGCAATTCGCTCGGGCCGCGGCCGCAGGTAAAGGCCGCGCCGAGATGCTGGGAATCGAGCGCCGCGTGGACGTTCTTGTCGACCGCATCGCCGAGCTTGCGCTCGACAGCGACGGGCACGAAGGGGACAAGCTGCGTGGCCAGTTCCGGCACGCCGTAGATCGCAGTGACGACGAGCGAGACACCGGCGGCGAAACTCAAACAAACGATCTTGCGGCGCAGCCTGCGTTCGCCTGAGCCGCCGCGGTCGAGCGTCGCGGCGCGATCCTCGATCGCGCAGGCGAGTTCGGGATCGCGGATTTCGAGCCGCGCGAAGAGCGTCTCGCCGCAGCGGCTCAGCCGCAATACGCCGTCGGGCGCCGCCATGCGGCGCAGGTCGTCATAGGTCCATTCGTCCAACACAAGCCCAGCCGGCTTTTTTGTGGTAATCCGCAGGCCCGCGGCGACGGCTTCCACCTTCACCTCGTGCCGCGTGCTGCAGGTGCCGTCGAAATAGATCGCGGGCCCGCACGGGATCGCAGGCTCGCCTTCCGGCGTAATCGGCGGCGCGGTATCGAGCGTGATCGTCATGGCGCAACAGTCAACATGTCAGTCCATATGTCAGTCCACATGTTAGTCCATATGGCGCGATCAAATCCCTCCAACGCCGAGCGCATCGGCAAGTCCTTCGCCGAGCGCCGAACTCGACAAGCCCGCCGCCCGCACCGAATTCAAGACCTCGGCGCCGGTCAGTTCCGCCGATTGCAAGCCGAGACGCCAGAGTGAAAACGTCACCACGACCTGATGCACGGTCGAAGCGCCAAGCGCAATCACGACATAAAGCCCGATGGTAATGAAGGTTGCCAGTAATTCGGCGAGGCTCGAATCGTGACTGGGGCCGACCAACTCAGTCACCGCGAACAAACAAATGCCGCCGGCCAGCATCGTGACCAGCATCAAGAGCACAATATAAAAAACGAAGCGGAGATAGACGCGATAGACCTGCCCGGTCTTGAGGCGCGACGTCACCGCGAGATCGCCGAAACGCAACCCGGAAATCCACCAGCGCAGGCTCATCGCCTGAAACAGCGGATAAAGCAGCACCGCCGCAATTGCCGAAATGGCGACGCAGAGGAACGCAATGCCGACGGCGCGGCGAAATCCGGGACTCGTTTCGATGAAGGCCAGCGTCGCTTGGTCGCCCTGCGCTACCGCCGCGTTCAGCGCGTTCCAATCGATCAGCGCGCCGAGCGCGAAGAACGCGATCAGCACCGGCCCGACGACCACAAGCCAGATCGGCAGGCCGCGCAGGAACAGGATCATGCCCCTGCCTTCGAACGAACCTTCCAAATCGCCATAGCAGGTGTGCCCCATCTTGAAGCGCTGCAGGCCCGCTTGCGTCCACGGATAAGCTAGCCCGAGCGTGGCGATGACGGCACACCAGCAGACCAGCGCGCAAATCGCATAACGCCACGCCGCGCCGTGCTGATCAAACTGGACGCCGCGAAACACCGTGCGGGTGAGCCGGTAGCGCCGCGCGCGATAGAGCGCGAATTCGCCGAGCAGCGCCACCAGCAAAATGGCGGCGGCAGCCGATACCGGCGCGCGCGGGCTCAATTCAAGCGCGCCGATGGCGAAGAGGGTGTAGAGCGGGACGAGGATGGCGACGGCGAACAGAAAGCCGACCAGGAGCTCGGTGGCGAGCCCGGTATATTCCAGCGTGTCGCCGACGATCTCGGTGTTCGACCACAGGAAGCGGCGCACATCGGTGGCAAACCAGAAGCGGTAAAGGCCGAGCGTCAGCATCAACAGCGCTGCGCCTTTGATGCGCAGACGCCAATAGGCCGTCTCCTTGCCGAGAAACTGCACCGCCCCCGCGGACGCGATCGAGGCTTCAGCCGCCGTCATGACGCACCAGGAATGCCGCTCCATTCCGTCTTTTGCCGGCATTTGATTTGCGGCCAGACTTATGCCCCGCCAAAGTCACATTGGGGAATGTCCAATTTGCGACGGCGGGGTCGCTCCGTCATCCCACTATAATGACGCATGACGGCTGCGTCTTTGGCCTGAACGGAAATCTCCACCGCGCCTGATAGGCTCCGCGTCTGGGCTCCGAGTTTGGGTTCCGAGTCCGAGTTCCGAATCGGCAAAACGGCCGCGGCTTGTCACGCTGGACCGGTTCATCTCGTCCTGTGTCTGAGAATCTGTGAAGACATGACCATGGAGCCGCTCCCGCGATGACGGACAAGGGACAGACCACCGGCACAAGCGCGGCGGTTTTGCTCATCGCACTTCTGGCGGTCGCGGCCAATCTGCGGCCGGCGCTGACCAGCGTCGGCCCGCTGATCGAGGTGATCCGTCAAGATCTCGATCTTTCGGCGACGGCCGCCGGGCTGCTCAACAGCCTGCCGCTCTTTGCCTTCGCGGCCTTCTCGCCGCTGGCGCATTTTGGCAACCGCATCGGCTTCGAGCGGGCGTTGATTGCAGCCATGCTGGCGCTGATTGCCGGCATTCTCGTCCGGTCGCTGGGCGGCAGCATCGGCCTGTTCGGTGGAACGCTGCTTCTCGGCGCCAGCATCGCCGTCGGCAATGTGCTGCTGCCGAGCATCATCAAACGCGACTTCCCGCATCGCGTCGGTGGCGTCACCACCGCCTATGCGGTCGTGCTGGCGCTGACCGCAGCGATTGCTTCGGGCGTTTCCGTACCGCTCGCCCGCATTCTTCCCGGCGGCTGGCAGAGCGCGCTGGCATTCTGGGCCGTGCCCACGGCGCTCGCCATCATCCCCCTGGCTGTGCGTCTGCGCTCGGGCGGCGCCGGCGACGGCACGAATAAAATCTACACGTCGGCGGTTTCGGTTTGGCGTTCGTGGCTGGCGTGGCAGGTCACCATCTTCATGGGGCTGCAAAGCTTCCTGTTCTACATTGTCGTCGGCTGGTTCCCGTCGGTGCTGCGAGATGGAGGTTACACGCCAGGCGCGGCGGGTTGGATCGTCACTCTATTCCAGGTCGTCGCACTGACCACGACGCTGGCAATGCCCACCCTGATCAGACGCGGACGCGACCAGCGTTTGCTTGCGGTGACAACACCGCTTCTCATCGCAATCGCGATCCTCGGACTTGCCGCAGCACCGGGTGCGGCGCTGATCTGGATCGTTTTGATAGGGCTCGGTACCGGCCCGACCCTGATCCTGGCGCTGGCTTTCATCGGCCTGCGCAGCGGCGATCATCGCCAAGCTACCGCTCTATCGCTGATGGCGCAATCGATCGGCTATTTCATCGCGGCGCTGGGTCCCATCGCCTTCGGGCTTCTCCATGACCTCTGCCACGGCTGGACCGTGCCGTTGATCGCACTGGCGACGAGTTCGTTGATTCAGGCCATTGCCGGATTTGGCGCCGGCAGAAACGCGCGGGTGTGATTAGCCGCTATAATGGGACCGCTAGTCGTCGAGCAAGCCATCGAACTCGACCTGGACGCTTTCGCCGGGCGCGCAGCGATGCCCGGCACCGGAAGCCAAAAGCGCCTTTGCCTCCTCGGCCGTGTCCGCTTCGACGCACCATTCCTCGACCCGCGTCACCAGCATCCGGGCGTGAAACAACCGCGGCTTGGATTGCGCCTTGGGTTGCGGTGCTATCTCGCGCGGTGTCTTCCTGAGTGCTGCTGTTGCCGGCATGCGTTGCGTCCCCAATACGTTCGGCTCAAGCGTTCCGCCCAATAGTTCCGCTGGCGAATCACCTTAACGGTGAAAGTGTAAGCGCCCCCTCGCGAAGAACAAAGGAGAAACGGGCGCGCTTGTGGAACGCCGGTTCCCTGGTATCGTTGAGGCTAAAGTTCCTTGTAAGGTCCCTTGTAAGGTCCTTTGGCCGGTTTTCTCGATGTATGGAGTAGCTCCGTGGCCCCGCGCGCGTATTGGAAAGGCTATCTGAAACTCTCTCTGGTCTCGTGCCCGATTGCCCTGTTTCCGGCAACCTCCGAGCGGGAGAAGATCAGTTTCCACCAGATCAACAAGGAAACCGGCAACCGCATCCGCTACAAGAAAGTCGATGCCGATACCGGCGACGAGGTGGACAATTCCGCCATCGTCAAAGGCTACGAGATCGCCAAGGGCGAATATATCGAGCTCGAGCCCGAGGAACTGGAAGCCGTCGCGATCGAGAGCAAGCGCATCATCGACATCGACGAGTTCGTGCCGAGGAGCGAGATCGACGAGCTCTATCTGCGCGATCCTTATTACATCGTGCCGGACGGCGATGTCGGCCAGCAAGCCTTCGCCGTGATCCGCGAAGCCATCCGCAAGGAAGGCATGGTGGCGCTCGGCAAGGTCGTGTTCACCTCGCGCGAGCACATCATCGCGCTCGAGGCCCGCGGCAAGGGCATGGTCGGCGTGACGCTGCGCTACCCCTACGAGGTGCGCGCCGAGGACGAGTATTTCGACACCGTCGAGGACGAGAAAATCCCGAATGATATGCTCGATCTCGCGATCCACATCGTCAGCACCAAGACCGGCCATTTCAAGCCGCAGCAATTCACCGACCAATACGAGGACGCGCTGAAGGACCTGCTGCGCAAGAAGCAAAAGGGCGAGAAGATCGAACGGACCAAGGAGAGCGCCCCCTCCAACGTCATCAATCTCATGGATGCGCTGCGGCAGAGCGTGAAGGCTGGCGGCGGCAAAAACACGGACAAGAGCGCGGACAAGACCGCTGGCAAGAGCGGCAAAGGCAGCGGCGCGCGGCGCGCCCCGGCGCGCTCCAGCACGGCGAAAAAGGCGGCACGCTCCGGCGCGCGGCATAAACGGGCGAGTTGATGCCGGGCAAGCGCGTCCAATTCGACGACGAGACCTGGCAGCAGATCGATCTGCTCGGCCACGACCAGATGAAGGATTTTCAAGAACTCGCCGACGAAGCTTTTCGCGACCTGTTGAAGAAGCACGGCCGGCCGTCGAGTTTGAAAGAGGCGCTGCAGCGCAGTGCCGGCATCGCGGCGACGGTGCACCGGCTCAGGCCCGGCAAGGCCAAAATGCCGCGGCGGTAGCACCTCCGATTTGTCATTTTATTGACGGCGACAGGCGGCTATGGTCGCACCCGATGTATCGACGAATAGGGATTGGGGGACTGAATGATCCGTGTGGGATTGCTGGCGCTGGCGTTCGGCGCGACACTGATGAACACCGCCAACGCGCAATCAGATCTGGTGAAACGCGGGGATTATCTGGTCAACACCATCATGACCTGTGGCAATTGCCACTCGCCGAAGGGGCCGCCCAGCGCGGTTGCCGGCAAGGAGTTTACCGGCGGACCTCCGTTTGACCTGCCTCCCTTTGCGGTGACGCCGTCCAACATCACGCAAGATAAGGAGACTGGCATCGGCACGTGGAGCGATGCCGACATCAAAAAGCTGCTGCGTACCGGCATGCGCCCGAACGGCGTTCCCATTGCCTCGATCATGCCGGTTGGCTTCTATGGCATCATCACCGACGGCGACATGGACGCAATCGTTGCCTATCTGCGAACGATCAAGCCGGTCAGCAACAAGGTCGCGGATCCGATCTATCGCATGGCCGCGCCGGTGCAGATTTTCCCCGGCTCCGAGCGGCCCTATACCGAAGCGATGATAGGCGACCCGCTCAAAAAGGGTTTCTACCTTGCCACGGTCGGCCATTGCATGGAGTGCCATACGCCGATGACCAAGGGGCACCATGACTTCGCGAACGACGCGGGCAAAGGCGGAATGGAATTCCCAGGTCCCTGGGGCGTGTCGGTTTCGCGCAACATCACATCGGGCAAGGCGAAAGGCATCGGCGATTGGACCGATGCCGACATCAAACGCGCCATAACTCAGGGCATCGGCAAGGACGGCAACCATCTCAAGCCGCCGATGGGCTTCGGCTATTACGCCCACATGACCGACGCGGACATCAACGATCTGATTGCCTGGCTCAGAACAGTTCCCGCGAAGGAATAACCCGACTCACCCTCGGGCAAACACAACCGCGTGCATGATGCGGCCAGGCCACAACGTGAAAAGCCCGGCGATCACCAACGCGCCGACGAAAAGACCGATCATCGCCCGGCGATGACGCGGCACCTGATGCTGGTGGGCAGCGAGCACCGCAACCGGCAGCATGATCAGCGTGTAGATCGCCAAAAGATGGATCGGCGACCACTCGCCCCACACCCGCAATTGGTGGATGAAGAACGCGCTGATGCTGACGACGAGCATCAGCGCCACCCAGATCCAGCCGAGCGTGCGATGCGGCAGCGTACCCTTTGGCGCGGCGAGCTGGATGACGCCGAGCGCGAACGCCGTCATCGCCGCAAAAGCATGAATCTGGATCGCCGGACTGGCGTGCAGCAGCGGTGCCAGAGTCATGATCCACCCAATCAGAGCCCCAGCAATTTCTTGGTATTGCCGCCGGCGAGCGCCGCGACGGTCGCGGCATCAAAACCCTCGACCGCGGCGATGTGGCCGAGCGGATCGTATTCGGCCATGTCGTAGGGATAGTCAGTGCCAAGCAGCACGTGATCGGCGCCGAACACGCGCACCAATTCGGCAAGCTGGTTCGGCGTGAACACGACGGTGTCGACATAAATGCGCTTGAGATAGCTGGTCGGCGGTTGCGGCAACTCGCCGTGACTGTCCGAGCGCGCGCCCCAGGCATGATCGATGCGGCCGGAATAAGCACCGAGATAGCCGCCGCCATGCACGGCGAGGATTTTCAGCTTGGGATGGCGCTCGAGCACGCCGTCGAAGATCAGATAATGCAGCGCGATCGTGGTCTCGAGCGGATTGCCGATGACGTTGTTGAAATAGAACCGCGTCATCCGCGACGCCTCGGTGAAGCCGTTGGGATGCAGCATCACCAGCACGCCGAGCGCTTCGGCCTTTTTCCAGAACGGCGCGAAGGCCGGATCCGACAATTCCTTGCCGGCGATGGTGGTCAAGATCTCGACGCCGGTGAAGCCGAGCTCTTTGACGCAACGCTCGAGCTCAATCGCTGCTTCATTGCCGTCGGACATCGGCACCGCGCCGAAACCTTTGAAGCGGTCGGGCGCCTTGGCGCAGAATTCGGCGATGCCGTCATTGACGATCTGCGTCGCCTTGACCGAAATATCGAGCGGCACCGTGTAGTAACATTGCGGCGGCGGCGGCGCGATCAATTGCATGTCGATGCCCATGGCGTCGAGATCGGCCAGCCGGTGGTCGTGGCCGACGCGCTCGCGGATATCGGCTTCCTGCTTCTGGCTCAGCGCCTTGGTTTCGGCATTGGCGAAATGGGCGAGCGGGATGGTTGCCCAATCGAGATACGGTTCGACGAATTTTGCCGCCGCCGGCACGCCGACATGGGAGTGAATGTCGATGGTGACGCTTTTCGGCCGGGTCTCGCGGCCGAGTCTGCCATGGCGCCGCGCCGCCGTCGGGCCGTATTTATTCCACTGTTGCGCCATTTCTCGTGTCCCTGTCTCGTTTCTTCGAGAAGCTTTCTGGAAGGCTTGCGGGGCGGCAATGTGCGTGATGGCGTCACGTGGCACAAGCGGCTTTTGCGCGGCACTTTTGCGCTTGTGCGGCGGCGCGATCGCCGCCGGCTAACCAGCCTTCAGCGCTGCGGCCCGCACAAACTGAGATCGCGTTCGGCGCGAAACACGTTGCTATAGAGGTTAGCGATCCATTGCCGTCCGCTCGAAGTGACATTGAGATAGCGGATGGCCGATTGGATATGCGGCGAGACGCTGTTCCAATAGAATTGCGGATAAAGATCGGTGAGATCGGCCGGCGACGTATAGCCGAGCTGCTTGTTCATGCCGACTTCTTCGAATTCGTAATAGAGCGCATTGGCCTTGCGCAGGTAATGCGGATCGCCGAGCTGGCCGATCAGGTCGGCGGCGCGCACCAGCATGCCTTCTTCGTTATCGCCGCTGCCGTCGCCGGGCGGCGAGGGAAAGCGGGTATATTCGATGGCACGCGCGATGCGCGCGGCGTCGAGCAATTCCATCTTCGCCAGCCGGTCCATCACGAACATTTTCGAGCGGTCGACGTGATGCGGCAACAGCGCGGCGTCGGACGCGCCGCGCGGCAGCTTGGCTTTGTTGCCCTTGGCATCGATGACATAACCGTCGGCGCCGTCTTCCCTGAGAATGCCGCGCACATAACCGATGTCATGGAACAGACAGGCGACGAGAAGATGCGCGAAATCGCTCGGAAATGTCGGCTGCAGCAGCGCACGCCCTTTCATGATGTCGTAGCCGACCTGCGTCACCAGCATCGTATGTTCGACATTGTGATAAAGCGCATCGCTGTTGCCGATGCATTCGATGGCCAAGCGCGCTACCGACGTCACGAGCTCGGTCAGATCTGCATGCGTTGTCGAGAACCTGCGGTTCATATGCTCGTGAAGGAACGAGCTAAGACCCTCCGCCGCAAGCTCGGGAACGGTAATCAAGTAGCGCCCCTCCGAAACCAGCCGCCATCGTGACGACGAGTTTCACGATTTGCAATATCGCAATCGGCAATATTGGTGTTGTGCGATTTTATTCCTGGAAAAAGACGGTAAAAATATGCGTGCCATCGTGTCGACCGGAAGCGACAGGATCGTGACATTTGCAACTAAAATTCCAAGATGCAACTAAAATTCCAAGCCTGTTGCGGCGGCAAGCCGCTTTCCGCTGTCCTAGAACACGCCGAGGTGCTGGCGCAGATCGACGCCGTCGGTTTTCAATGCCGCCGCGCTCGACAGCACGGCGACGCGGCCGGAATTGAGAATGACGATGTCGTCGGCGATATCGAAGACGAGTTTCGGGCTCTGCTCGACCAAGACGATGGAGAGGCCGCTCTCCTTGAGCTTGCGGATGGTCGACATGACCTCGGCGACGATCTGCGGCGCCAGACCCTCCGACGGCTCGTCCATCAGCAATACGCGCGGATTGGCCATCAAGGCGCGGCCGATCGCGAGCATCTGCTGCTCGCCGCCGGACAGATAACCGGCAAGCTGCGAGCGCCGCTCGGCGAGCCGCGGGAACATCGCGAAGACGGTGTCCATGGTCCAAGGTTGATGACGTGCCGCAAAGCCTTTTTGCGCGGCGACCATCAAGTTCTCGCGTACGGTGAGGCTCTTGAAGATGCGGCGGCCTTGCGGCACCAGCGCCACGCCCTGCGCCGAAATGTTCTCCGGCCCCTGCCGCGTCACCGGCGTGCCGAACACTTCGACGCTGCCGCCGCGCGGTGGCAACAGGCCGACGCTGACATTCATGCAGGTGGACTTGCCGGCGCCGTTGCGGCCGAGGAGCCCGAGCAGCCGCCCTTCGCCGAGATCGAACGACACCCTTTGCAGCACATGGCTGTCGCCATAGAAGGCGTCGATATTGGCGAGACTGAGCGCTTTATTCGCCAAGATAGACCTCCCGCGTGCGCGGATTGTTCACCACTTCGGCGCGGGTGCCTTCGACGATCACCTCGCCGAAATGCAGGAGCGTGATGCGGTCGGCAAAATCGAGCGCCACATCCATGTCGTGCTCGATCATGACGATCGTCACGTCGCGCGGAATGGCGAGCAGCAATTTTCGCACCTCCTGCCGCTCGTCGATCGAAAGGCCGGCGAACGGCTCGTCGAGCAGCAGCACTTTCGGATTTTGCGCCAGCGCCATGGCGATCTCGACGCGGCGCCGTTCGCCGTAAGAGGTCTGCGCCAAAGGCCGCTGCGCGATCTGATCGAGACCGACGCGGCTGAGCGCCTCGCAGCCCTGCCGCGTCAGATGCTGCTGGCGTTCGAGCGGGCGCAACGGATTCCAGCGCAACGGCGACAGGCCGAGCAGCGCCAGCGTCACATTGTGCTGGATGGTGTCGCGTGCGAACAGCGTGATGATCTGATAGGTCCGCGCCATGCCGAGATGGGCGCGCTTGCGGCTCGGCATCCTGGTAATGTCGCGCCCGAACAGCGCTACCGACCCGTCGTCGGGCGTCAGCTCGCCGGTGATGAGATTAAACAACGTGGTCTTGCCGGCGCCGTTCGGCCCGATGATGAGCCGCCGCTCGCCCGGCGCCACATCGAGGCAAACATTCGTCGTCACGCGCAACCCGCCGAACGACTTGCAGAGCTTATCGACGACGAGCGCGCTCATTGCTTGGTCACCGCCAGCGAGGCCGCGGACTTGCGCCCACCGACTTGCGCCCACCAGACTTGCGCCCACCAGAATTGCGCCAGGCCGAGCGTGCCAAGCGCACCGCGCCCGGCACCAGGCCTTCCGGCATGAACACGACGATGGCGACGAAGATGGCGCCGAGCATGAAATTCCAGCGCGTCACGTAAGCGCTGATCACGTTCTTGACGATCACGACCAAGGCCGCGCCGACGACCGGGCCGAGCAGCGTGCCCGCCCCGCCGGAAATCACCATCAGCAGGCCTTCGGCCGAGGCGGTCAGCGCCAGCGCCTGCGGGCTGATGAACTGGGTGTAGTAGACAAAGAGAATGCCTGCGACGGATGTCAAAAGGCCTGACAGCATGAAGGCCCAGAACCGGATCATCCAGACATGAAAGCCGAGCGCGGTCATGCGGCGCGGCTGGTCGCGGGCGCCGCACAGAGCCGCGCCGAGCGGCGAGCGGACGAAGATCGCGACGGCTAAGACGGCGAGCAGGAACACGATCAAGGTCGCATCGTAAAAGCTCCGTGCCGAGGACAGCGCGAAGCCGAACGGCGCCGGACGTGTCGCAACGCTGATGCCGTTGTCGCCATTGGTGAGGCTGATCCAGCGGTAAGCAACGCCCCAGATGATCTCACCCAGCGCCAGCGTGATCATGATGAAACTGATGCCGGTGGCGCGCAGCGCCAGCGCCGCGAAGCCCGCCGTCGCGACCAGCCCGATCACCAGCGCTGCAAGGATCGCGAAGGCGTGGCCGTAACCGGCGGCCAGCAGATAGGCGACGATATAGGCGGCGATGCCGAACAGGCCGGCGTGGCCGAGCGACACCAACCCGGCATAGCCGACCAGCACATTGAGTCCGATCGCGAAGATGGCATAGAGCAGGATCTGGCTTGCGATATTGACGTAATAGGTCTCCGTGATCGCATAGGGCACGGCGATCAGCGCCAAAATAGCGGCCGCGATGGCAAGGTGCCGGCCGGTGACGGGACCGTTCACAGGATTTGCCCTCCGAACAGACCCTGCGGCCGCAGCAACAGAACCAGCACCATCGGCAGGAACAGAATGAAATAGGCAAGCTCCGGCAGCAGAGCCTGGCCGAAATTATAGATGAAGCCGATGACGATACTGCCGAGGAAAGAGCCGAGCAGGCTGCCGGTGCCGCCGAGGATGACGACGACCAGCGCCAGCGGCAGCATGTCCTGATCGAGGCCCGGATAGACCGACAGGATCGGGCCGCCGATCATGCCCGCAAAACCGGCGAGCCCCGCCCCGAGCGCGAACACGATGGTGAAAAGCTGCGACACCCGGATGCCGACCACGCGCGCCATCTGCGGATCGTCGACGCCGGCGCGGATCATGGCGCCGAGCCGGGTGCGGTCGAGCATCACCCACAGCGCTGCGGCAAAAACCACGGCGATAGCGATGACGGCCATGCGGTAGAGCGGAAACGCCGCCCCGCTCCAGCGGATAAAGCCGGAAAAGCCGCGCGGCGTCGCCACCGAGATCGGATCGCCGCCCCAGGCCATCAGGCAAAGATCGGCGACCATGAAGGAGACGCCGAGCGTGACCAGGACCTGCGCCAGCGGCTGACCGGCAAGACGGCGCAGCAGGAGCCGCTCCATCAGCGCGCCGAGGATCGCCACCCCGACCGCGGCGAGGATCGCCGCCACCCAGAAGTTCAGCGTGAAGCCCAGTGCGCCGGACAGGAACGTGGTGCCGAGATAGGCGCCGACCATGAACATCGAGCCATGCGTCAGATTGGGAATCCGCATCAGCCCGAAGATCAGGGAAAATCCCGCCGACAACAAAAACAACAGGCCGCCGAACGTCACACTGTTGACGGTGAGCAGCAGCCAGAATGTCATGCGTCCTGCCTTTCTCGCTGTCCCGGCCGCTAGCTGTGTTTGCTGTTTGTGAAGATACCCCTCAGCACTTGGTCAATGGCGGATAATCGCGCGAATAGACCGGATGGGCGAGGAATTCGGCTTCCGGCCAAGTCCAGAACTGACTGACGTTCTCGTAGGTCTTGATCGTCTTGTTCCAGTATTTCAGGCCGTATTTGGCGCCCTCGGTGCCGAGGCGGCGGATATAGATGGTGCCGATGACGTTGTTGAGGTGATCGAACTTGAGCGGTCCGCGCGGCGTGTCGGTCAGACTGACCGCGCGCAATGCGGTCATGAGCTTGTCCTTGTCGCTCGCGTTACCCCCGGCCGCTTTGAGGCCCGCGTCCACCACCATGCAATTGACATAGAGCAGCGCCGCATATTGGCCGGGAACGGTGTCGTAATTCTTCAGCATGCCCTGGACGAAGCGGTTGTTGCCGTCGGTATCGAGATCGAGCGTGTAGGGGATGGAGCTGACAAGCCCGAGCGCCTCGTCGCCGAAGCTTTTCAGCAGCGCGTCGTCGCCGCCGGTCTCTCCCGTCACCACCGGGTATTTGAGGCCGGCGTTGGCATAGGCCTTCATGAAGCGCAGCGGGTTCGAACCGGCAAAGCCCTGGCAGACGCCGTCGCAATCGCTGATTTGCGCGACATAGGGCGTGTAGTCGGGCGTCACCAGCGGCGGCCACAGCTTGTTGACGACGCAACCGCCGTCCCTCTGGAACGACGCCTGAAAGCCGCCCATCTGTTCGTAGCCGAACGCGAAGTCCTCAACGATGGTGACGACGCGTTTGAGCTTCAGTTCGGTCGCCGCATAGTGCCCCATCGGGTGCATCGCCTGCGAGGACGTGGCCGACGCGCGAAGCAGGTACGGGTTCGGCAGGCGTTGCGTGAGGTTGTCGGCCGCCGCCAGGCTGAGCGTCGGCATTTTCTGTTCTTTGATGTAGTCGTTGATGGCGTAAAGCTCGAATGCCGCGAGCGGACCGAGAATGACGTCGACCTTGTCGCGCTCCACCAGTTCCTGGGCCTTGGTCTTGGTGCCGGCCGGGTTGCCGCCGGTGTCGGCGGAGACGAAATCGACCTTGCGGCCGCCTATCGTGTAATTCTTTTCCTTCAGATAGGTCAGGACGCCCTGCTCCATCTGAATACCGCCCTGCGCCAGCGGTCCGGTTTTCACCGTGAGAAGGCCGAGCTTGAACGGCTCGGACTGCGCAATGGCCGGGGTCGGAAAACGGCCGAGAGCAACGGCTGCGCCGGCTGCGGTGCCGGCCAATACGGCGCGGCGGCTGACTGTTGCGGACGTGAGCTTGCGAGACATAAGGTTCCTCCCTGCGACGCCAATTTTGGGCGCCTATTATTTTGCGGCGTGTACTCGTTTTTGCGGCGCCCAAACACGTAGCAAGGGCGCCGCCTGTGCCGCCGCGCCCCCAAGCGCGTCGGCACTTCACACTATCATTGGCGAAGCGCCTCCGCCTGTAAAGACCTGTATTGTCGCGGCTTTTTAGCACTTGGTTAGTGGCGGATAGTCGCGCGAATAGACCGGATGAGCGAGAAATTCCTGCTCCGGCCAGATCCAGAATTGGCTGACATTCTCGTAGGTCTTGACGATCTTGTTCCAGAGCTTGAGGCCGTATTTGGCGCCCTCGGTGCCGCAACGCCGGATGCAGAACGTGCCGATCACATTGCCCAAGTGATCGAACTTGATCGGTCCGCGCGGCGTGTCGGGGAGGTTGACGGCCCGCAACGCCGCGATGAATTTTTCCTTGTCGCCGGTATCGCCGCCCGTTGCCTTCAGCCCGGCCTCGACCACCTGGCAATTGACATAGAGGCCGGCGGCATAGAAGCCCGGGACGGCGTTGAAGTTCTTCACCATGCCGTCGATGAAGCGCTTGTTGCTCTCACTTTCGAGATCGAGCGAATATGGGCAGCACGACATCAGGCCGATCGCTTCTTCGCCGAAGCTTTTGAGCAGCGCGTCGTCGCCTCCGGTTTCGCCCGACACTACCGGATATTTCAATCCCGCGTCGGCATAGGCCTTCATAAAGCGCAGCGGGTTCGAGCCGGCAAAGCCTTGGCATACGACATCGCAATCGCCGATCTGGGCAAGATAGGGCGTGTAATCGGGCGTCACCAATGGCGGCCAAAGCTTGCCGACGACGCAGCCGCCGTCCTTCGCGAAGGCCGCCTGAAAGCCGCCCATTTCCTCATAGTCGAAGGAAAGATCCTCGCCGATGCACAAAGCTCGCTTGAGCTTCATCTCGGTCGCCGCATAGTGGCCCATCGGCTGCATGGCCTGCGAAGCGGTGGCCGAGGCGCGCACCAGGTACGGGTTGGGCTGTCGTTGGGTCAGGTTGTCAGCCGCGGCCAGACTCATCGTCGGCATCTTTTGCTGCTGGATGTAATCGTTGATGGCGTAGAGCTCGAACGTCGCGAGCGGGCCGAGAATGACATCGACTTTGTCGCGCTCGACCAATTCCTGAACCTTGGTCTTGGCGCCCGCCGGCGCGCCGCCGGTATCGCCAACGGTCAGCTCGACCTTGCGGCCGGCCATCGTGTAGTCGGTCTCCTTCAAATAGGTGAGGACGCCCTGCTCCATCTGATTGCCGCCTTGGGCGAGCGGCCCGGTCTTCACCGTCAGCAGACCGACTTTGATCGGCGCCGCCTGCGCGACGGCGGGAGACGGAAAACGGCTGAACGCGGCGGCGGCTGCGGTGCCGGCCAAAAGCGCGCGGCGCGTTACCTTCGGCGACGTGACTTTAGGCGGCGTGACTTTAGGCGGCATGACTTTACGCGACATGTCTTTGCGCGACATACGACCCTCCCTGACCGGCGCGGGATTTCTATCGTTCCCGCGTCCGTTGCCGATGAAGCTTATACGATGATTACTTCAGTTTGCCATTTCTGCGCCGGCCGTTTTTCTATTTTTCTCTGGCGGGCTTCTTTGCCACTTTTTTCGGCGCTGGCCTGCGTATTGCCTGGCGCCCGGACCTACTCCCGGCCTTGCTCCCTGCCTTGCTTCCGGTCTTGCCCACCTCTGCCGGCTGCGTTTTTGCCGGAATAGTGGGCAATAGCAGATAAGGCTGCATGGCGCCGCCGAAATGCAGGCCGGTAACGCCGCTGAAAATCTGCGACGGCCGGTCACGCAGGTCGTCGTGCAGGAACGGCCCGCAGCCGGTCAATTCGTTCTTGAAGTTGGACAGCTTGCCGCCGCTCGGCCCGTGATAGACGTAATCCTTGCCGCGAATGGTGAGCGCGATGCGGTGGCCGGCGGGCACCACGATCGAAGTCGGCCAGATTTCGATGTCGAGCGGCACCACTTCGCCGGGCTTGAGCGGCTGCTTCCTGCTGTGGGTGTGATAGGGCCGGTACGGCGTCGACAGTTTCTTGTCGAGCTGGCGATGCGAGGCGCGCAGCCAGCCTTGCCCGATCGGCGCGTGCGGATCGATGGCGCCCTGGAAGACCACCTCCTTGAGGTCCGGCGAGAACACGCGCAGCACGGCGAAAATATCGGCATCCTTGGTCGACGACGAGACAAAGAGCTTCACCGCCGACGGCCCGGTAATCTCGGTCTCGTGGTCAAGCGGCGGCGTCATAAAGGTCACGCCGTCGCCCATGGCTTCGAATTTCAGCACCGATTTCTTCTTCGCCGTCTTCTCGCCAAGCGATCCGTTCGACGGATCGAGATAGAGCTTCGTCCATTTGGTGCGCTTGAGCGGCCATTCCGGTTCGGCGCGCTCGACGAAACCATCGATGCGGCGGACCTGCAATTGCACCGGCGCTTGCTTGTCCCAGCCGTTCTTCTTGCCGTGCAGGAAATAGTCGAAGAAGCGCAGCTGCAGCTCGCGGCCATAGTCGGTGTAGAAATGCGTCCAATGCTCGATGCCGTGAACTTCGAGCCATTTGTTCTTCGACGCGGCGCGCACGAAGCCTTCGAAATTGCCGCGCGGATGCAGCGGCTGGCCGCCCCAATTGGCGGCGGACAAAAACGGCACCTTCACTTTCGACCAGATCGGCGAGCGGGCGCGGTGATAATCGTCGTCGAGCGGATGGGCGAGGATGTCGGCGCCGAAATTGCTGCGATTCTTGGCGAGCCGTTCGTCCGACAAAATCTCCGGGCCGCAGACCAGCTCGCCATGCACACGGCTTCTTTTGCCGCGCTCACCGGCGCCGTATTGCACGGTCTTGACCTGCATGTCGTACCAGTTCTCCCAGAACGTGCAGAGAATGCCGCCGTGATGCGTCATGTCGCGATACCAGTCGGCGGCGCCTTCCCAGATGCACATCGCGGCGAGGTGCGGCGGCTCGAGCGAGGCCACGTGCCACTGATTGATGCCGTAATAGGAAATGCCGTTGAGCCCGACCTTGCCGTTCGACCACGGCTGCACGCCGGCCCATTCGATGCAGTCGTAGAAATCCTTGGTCTCGCGCGGCGCGAAGTGATCGATGAAGCCCCGCGACACGCCGCAGCCGCGGGAATCCACCCGCACGCAGGCGTAACCGTGCGGTACCCATTTCTCCGGGTCGACGACTTCCCAGCTCTGGTAGAGATTGCTGGAACCCGCGGTGACGTCGGGATGCTTGTCGGCCATGCGCTGCCAGGCGCTCGGATAGCCGTCCTGGAAGGCGAGCCCCTTGGCATAGGGCCCGTAGCTCAGGATCACCGGATAATGGCCCTCGGCGATCGGGCGGAACACGTCGGCGCGCAGCACGAGGCCGTCGTCCATACTGATCGGCACGTCGAAATCGATGCGCATGCCGTCGCGGGTTTCGGACCGATGCTGATGGGTCTTATGATCGCCCACGCCCGCCGCGATGCGGGTGTCGCCTGCTAGCGATGACATTTGTCTTCCTCCACGCAGTTACGCCGTTGCCGTCCCAACCGGACCGGGCTGCGCAGATTAAAGACGTGGATGCCCGGCAACAAGTTCATACTCGGGCCGGCCAAAGGCCGGACCCGGGTGGCCGGGCAGGCCGAAAAATGGCAGGGATGCGGTAGGTGAAGATCAGCGGCTTTCCGCGCGCCCCTTCCCGCGCTTCACGCCCGCCATCTTTTCCAGCACGGCGCAAACCGCGGCGGTATCTTCGGCGCCGCGGCCGGCCTTGAGCGCCTTGGCATAGATCGCACTCGAAGCGTCGAACATCGGCGTCGGCACGCGGATCTTTTTGGCGTAGCCGCCGATTACGTCCATGTCCTTCTGCCAAACCGAGATTTTCATGGTGACGTTCTTGTAATTGTCCTTCACCATCATCGGCCCGCGCAATTCGAAGATGCGCGAATTGCCGACGCCGGCGGTCACCAGATCGAAGATCAGTTGCGGCGGCAGGCCGGCCTTCATGCCGAGCACCATCGCCTCGGCGCTCGCCACATTGTGGATGGCGACCAGAAGATTGGCGACGTATTTCATCCGGCTGCCGTTGCCGAATTCGCCGACATTGTGCACGGCGCGCGTAAAGGCGGCAAAGATCGGACGAAGTTTCTTGATCTCGGCGGCATCGCCCGAGGCGTAGACCACGAGGTCCTTCACCTTGGCCTGGGCGCCGGTGCCGCTGACCGGACAATCGAGCATGACGTGACCGGCCTTGCGCAGCACCGCGTCGGCGCGGGCCTTGTCTTCGATGGTGAAGGTCGACATTTCGACGATGACCCGGCGCGGCAAGCGCGCCTTGGCGATGGCTGAGGCCGTTGCGGCGAGCGCCGACGGCTTCGGCAGGCTGGTCAGCACAACGCGCGCCTTGCGCGCGACATCGGCGGCATCCTTGGCGACCTCGCCGCCCGCCTTGGCCAGCGCCCGCCGCCGGTCCGCCGCGATATCGTAGCCGATCACCTGCCAGCCGGACGCGATCAGATTTTGCGCGAACGCGCCGCCCATGATGCCAAGCCCGATAACGCCGACGGTACCTTTTCTTGCCGAAGCCATGCTGGTTTCCCTTTAAATCAGAACGCGTGGCTATGACATTGCGCCGCGTACCGAGCAAGCGGCTTTCTCGTAGCGCGCCGATCGCCTATCTTCCGCGCGGCAAGAAACGTCGGAAATGTTGGGAGAGCGCCGTATGCGCGTCGGTGTCGCAGGTATCGGGAAAATGGGCGCGGCCATTGCCGCGCGGCTGATGGAAGTCGGCCACGAGGTCGCGGTGTGGAACCGCACGCCGGACAAGGCCAAGGCGGTGACCGGCGCAAGTGCTGTCGCGACACCTTCCGAACTGACGCAGCGGTCGGAAGTCATCATCACCATCCTCACCGACGGGACGGCGATCGACGCGGTCTATAACGGCCCGTCGGGCTTGCTGTCCGGCGGCGTGACCGACAAGCTGTTCATCGAGATGAGCACCGTCCCGCCGAAGGTCGAGACCGCATTGGCGCCGAAGGTGCAGGCCAAGAACGCCGTCTTCGTCGAATGTCCGGTCGGCGGCTCGACCACGCCGGCGCGGCAAGGCAAACTGCTCGGCCTCTTGGGCGGCGACGCGGCCGCGGCGGCGCGCGCGCTGCCGATCCTCAACCAGCTCTGCCGCAAGGTCGAGCATTGCGGTCCGGTCGGCTCAGGCTCGTCCATGAAGCTTGCGATCAATCTGCCGCTGATGGTCGCCTGGCAGGCTTATGGCGAGGCCTTCGCCATTGCCCGCGATGTCGGCTGGGAGCCCAAGCGCTTGCTCGATCTCTTCGTCGAGAGCAACGGCGCCAATAACGGCCTGAAAATGCGGGCCGACATGATCGTCGCCATGATGGAAAACCGCGATCCCGGCCCGACCACTTTCAATATCGCCGACGCCGTGAAGGACTTGCGCACAATGGTCGATACCGGCGCCGCCAAGGGCGCCGATATGCCGGCAACCAAGGCTGCGCTGTCGGCATTCGAAGAAGCCTACAAACAGGGCTTGGGCGGTGGTGACGGCGCGCGCCAGTCGGTCTATTGGGCGAGCCGCGGGAAACATTAAGACATCCAGTTTCACTCACAACATCGGAGCTAACATGTCGGTCATTTCGCTTTCGCAAGCTTCCACCATTGTCGACATCGCGCTGAAGAAGGCGCGCGAAGTCAATCTGGCGCCGCTCACCGTCGCCGTGCTCGATGCCGGCGGCCATCTGGTCGCCTTCAAGCGCGAGGATAAATCGGGCCTGCTGCGCTACGACATCGCCTACGGCAAAGCATGGGGCGCGCTCGGCATGGGTTTCGGCTCGCGTACGCTGGCGACGCGGGCGAGCAAGACGCCGCAATTCTTCACCATGCTGGCGGCGGCAAGCGGCGGCCGCATGGTCACCAATCCGGGCGGCGTGCTGATCAGGGACGCGGCCGGCAATGTCATCGGCGCCTGCGGCGTTTCCGGCGACACCTCCGACAAAGATGAAATGTGCGCCGTCGCCGGGATCGAAGCGGCCGGGCTGAAGGCCGATCCGGGGGCGGATTAATTGCCGGCCTCGATGGGCCAGTGGAGGTCGGAATTTGCCCGATTTCGAAGTGTTATTGTTCAGGCAAAGGAGAAATTTTCATGAAGCTTTTTTCGTTCTGGCGTTCGCTCGCGACCTATCGCGTGCGCATTACGCTTAATCTGAAGAATATTGTGCCCGACGAGATCGTCGACGTGAACCTGATGAAGGGCGCGCAGCGCGAGGTCGCCTATCGCGCGGTCAATCCGATGATGGCGCTGCCGGCTCTGATCGACGGCGACGGGCCGGTTCTGTTCGAGTCGCTCGCCATCATCGAATATCTCGACGAGACCCATCCGAACCCGCCGCTGTTGCCGCGCGATCCGCGCGGCCGCGCCCGCGTGCGCGGGCTGGCGCAGCTCGTTGCCGCCGATTCCCATCCGCTGATCGTGCCGCGGGTGCGCGAATATCTGGAGCATGAGTTCAAGCTCGACGAGGCGGCACGCACCAAATGGTGCCAGCATTGGCACACCGCGGCGCTGACCGCGCTCGAAGCGCACCTGAAAGACCCCGCTACCGGCCGCTATTGCCACGGCGATACGATCACGCTGGCCGATATTTGCGTCGCGAGCCAAGCCGCGGGCGCAAAATTTTTCGGCGTCGATACCGCGCCGTTTCCTAATTTCAGCCGGATTACGGCCGCGCTGTCGCAGATCGACGCCTTTGCGCGCGCCCATCCGCTCAAACAGCCCGGCGCGCCGGTAGCGGCGTAAAAAAACGCCTCACCACCATTTGTGGAAATGGTGCACCGGGCCATTGCCCGATCCGACACCAAGCCGGTCCGCGGCGGCGATGGCGGCACTAACGTAAGCCTTGCCATCGATTACGGCATCGACGAGCAAGAGCTTCTTGGCGAGCCCGGCGGCGATGGCCGCGGACAGCGTGCAGCCGGTGCCATGGGTGTTGCGCGTCTCGATCCGCGGCGCGGCGAGGCGGTTGCAGGTCTCGCCTTCGACCAGAAGGTCGACACTTTCCGGTCCGCCGGCATGGCCGCCTTTGATCAGCACCGCGCCCGCGCCGAGCGCCAAAAGCTGTTGCGCCTGCGCGCGCATCTCGTCTTCATCGCGAGCCACCGGCGCGTCGAGAAGCGCCGCCGCTTCCGGCAGGTTGGGCGTCAGCACTTGCGTGCGCGCGATCAGCTGGCGCAAGGCGTCGATCGCGTCATCGCGCAATAACTTATCGCCGGAGGTTGCGATCATCACCGGATCAAGCACCACATTGCGCTGGCGATGGCGTTCAAGGCTCTCGGCAACGGCCTCAATCGCCGCCGCGGTGCCGAGCATGCCGATCTTCACCGCGCCGGGGTGAATGTCGGAGAACACGGCCTCCAGCTGCGCTTTGATGAAAGCCGCCGGCACCTCGTGAACGGCGGCAACGCCTTTGGTGTTCTGCGCGGTCAGCGCGGTGATGACGGAGGCGCCATAGACGCCGAGCGCGGAGAACGTCTTCAGATCCGCCTGAATGCCGGCGCCGCCGCCGGAATCCGAGCCGGCAATGGTCACGGCAATGGGGGCGCTCATCACGCGCCTCGTTTCGCAAGCGCGGCATCGACGATGCCGCGCAGCGTGCGCGCGGCCACGGCCGGATCAGGCGCAAGCGACAGCGCCGAGATCACGGCGACACCGTCGGCGCCGGCGGCGATGACTTCGGCGGCATTGGTGGCGTCGACCCCGGCAATGCCGCAGACCGGCATTGCCGCCTTGCGGCGCTTTAGCACAGCGATGATGCGCGCCAGGCCTTGCGGCCCGATCGGCGGCTTTTTCTGCTCCTTCGACAACGTGACATAGACGCCGCCCGAGCCGACGTAATCGATCAGTTCGACCGGCGCGGCTTCGGCCTCCACCACCGATTTGATCGACAGGCCGATAATCGCGCCCGGCCCCAACAGCCGCCGCGCATCGGCGACCGCCATATCGTCCGGCCCGATATGCACGCCGTCGGCGCCGGCGGCGAGCGCCACGTCGATGCGATCGTTGACGACGAAAGTTGCGCCAAACGGCGCCAAAGCTTTTTTAATCGCCCTCGCCTTTTCGACCATGGCGCCGGTATCGCCATGCTTGTCGCGCAATTGAATGAGGGTCGCGCCGCCTTGCGCGCACTTGAGCGCCAGTTCGGCGAGATCGTGGCCGCCGTCGCGCTCGGGATCGACAATCGCGTTCAGTCGGAGATCAAGCGTCATTGTGGACTTTCAGATGGGCGCGGAGCGTCGCGCCGTCGAGATTGTGCAGGGCGTCGATGATGGCGACGGCAAAGCTACCGGGCCCGTCGGCGTCGCGCGCCGCGACTTCGCCGGCGACGCCGAACGCCGCCAGCGCCGCGATGGTCGCGAGCCAGGGATCGCGCTCGACCGCAAGCGCCGCGCAGACCAGCGCCGAACCGGCGCAGCCCATGGCGGTGACCTGCCCCATCAGCGGATCGCCGTTGACGATGGTCACTCGCCGCACGCCGTCAGTGACGATGTCGACGCGACCGGTGAGCGCGACAATGGCGCCGTGCGCCTTCGCAAAGCGCGCCGGTGCATCGCCCGCTTGATCGCCGCCCGACAGCGCCGCGAACTCGGCGTGATTGAGGCGCACGGTCGAAGGCTTGCGGCCGATGAGCGCGCGCGCGAACTCGGCGCGCGCCGGCGAGCGCTCGATGAATACCGGATCGAGCAGCCATGGTTTGCTATTCGATGGTTTGCTATTCGATGGCTTGCCGTTCTCGGCCGCCGCGTTCAGCGCCGCCTCGATCGCGGCCCGGCGCTCGGCATCGAAGGTGCCGAGATTGACCAGGAGCGCATCGGCGCCGGCGACGAAGGCGCCGATCTCCTGCGGCGAGATGGTCATCGACGGCACCGCGCCGGCCGCGAGCAGCATGTTCGCGGTATATTGCTGGGCCACCGTATTGGTCACGCAATGCACGCGCGGCGCGCGCTCGCGGATGCGCGCGAGGATGGCGGTGGCAAGATCGGCAAAGTCGACCAAAGCGTGCACTTTTCGCAGTCTTTCCAATAGCTTTCGTAAGTCTATACCGGAGGCCTTGCCGCCGTCATGCGGCCGGCTATGGCCGCTGCTGCGCTCGCTTCAGGCGCCATGATGATATAAGTATCCCCCGGCTCGGAGGCGCGCATGGTTCCTTTTTTCGTGCAGATCAAATGCCAGCTTGGCAAGTCCTACGATGTCGCCAACAAGCTTGCCGACGCCGAAATCGCCTCAGAGATCTATTCGACGGCGGGGGATTTCGATCTCTTGGTGAAATTCTACGTCGATCCGTCGACCGACATCGGCCATTTCATTGCCCAGAAAGTGCAGACCATCCCCGGCATCGCCGATACGCGGACCATCCTCACCTTCAAGGCGTTCGGGCCATCCTGACAGAGATCAAGCACCGACGGCCTGCGGCTGTGGCGCTTTGAGCTTGCGCGCCGCCGCCAGTTGACGTTCGCGCCAGATCACGAACAATCCGGCCGTGCAGATGATCAGCGAGCCGATGAAGATCATGACGGTCGGCGTTTCGCCGAACATGACGTAACCCAAGATCAGCGCCCAAATCATCGCGGTATAATCGAATGGCGCGACCACCGAAGCCGAGGCGTAGCGGTAGCTTTCGGTGAGGAAGATGTGTGCCATACCGCCGAGAATTCCGATGCCGCAGAGAACCGCGAATTCCGCTCCGGTCGGGCTGACCCAGCCGAACGGCCAAGTGACGAGACCGGCGAGCGCGCAGCTCAGCGAGAAATAAAACACGATCGACGACGTGGTCTCGCTCTGCGCCAGGCGGCGGGTTTGGATGACCGTGCCGGCATTGGCGAGCGAGCCGGTCAGCGCAAAGGCGAGCCCGGCCACGGTGGTCGCGCTCGTCGCCGCAAAGGTCAATTCGTCGCCGGACAAATGCGGCGAGAGCACGACCAGCACGCCGATAAAGCCGATGATGACCGCCGACCAGCGGTAGATGCGCACGCGCTCCTTGAGCACGAAGGCGGCAAGGGCTACGGAAAACAGCGGGGAGGTGAACGAGATGGCGTTCGCCTCCACCAGCGGCAGCCGCGCCAGCGCGCCGAAATTGCAAAACATGCCGACAATACTGATGGCGCCGCGGCCGGCCTGACCGAGCGGCCGTTCGGTGCGCACCATCGCGGCAAACTCGCCGCGCCAGGCATAGATCGCCATGACCGGCACGATGGCGAACGCCGATCGGTAGAACACCACTTCGCCGATCGGATAGCGTATGCCGAGAAGGCGCACCAGCGCCGACATGACGGCGAACAGCACCGCCGAAATCAGCTTGAGCAAAATGCCTTTGCCGGTATTCATCTGGCGTTCGTGGCCTCGGACCGCGCGCAAATCGCCGTGCAATTCACCGCCCGGGCGCGAGTGTGGATGGCTTCGCGCGGCTTGTCATCGCCGGAAAATCATCGCCCGGACGAAGCCGCTTAGTTCTTCTTTTCTTTTTTGGGCGGCTTGGCGGGTCCAACCGTCGGCGGCAGCGAGGCGATGTAATTTGCCATGGCGGCGCGATCGTCGGCGCCGAGCAGCGACGTATTGCTGATCACGTCGGCCATCGGGCCGCCGGCATAATCGCCATCCGGCATCATGCCGTCGCCAAGGAAGCTCGCGATGTCCTTCTCGGACCAGACCTTGTCGCCCTCGCGCAGGCCGAGCGGCGTGATGTTCGGCACCCAGCCTTTGCCGTCCGGCGCCGGCCCGCCGGCGAAGCGCTGGCTGTCGATGATGCCGCCGAGCGCGTTGCGCGGTGAATGGCACTCGGCGCAGTGGCCGGGCCCGTTCACCAGATAGGCGCCTCTGTTCCATTGCGCCGATTTCGACGGATCGGGCACGTAGGGCCCGCCGTGGAAGAACAGCAATTTCCAACCGCCGAGAAGTTCGCGCTGGTTGAACGGAAACGACAGATCGTGCGGCCGCGATTTACCCGCGACCTGTGGTAGCGTTTTCAGATAAGCGAAGAGATCGCGCACATCGTTGAGCTGCATGTGCTGGTAGGAGGTGTAAGGAAACGCCGGAAACAGGTTTTCGCCGTCTTCCGACGTGCCCTTCCACAGCGCGGTGACGAAATTCGCTTCGCTCCAGGCGCCGATGCCGTCGTTGCGATTGGGCGAAATATTCGGGACGTAGAATGTGCCGAACGGCGATTTCAGCGCCAGGCCTCCGCCGAGCCGCAGGCGATCGACTTTGTCCGGATCGTCGTTTGGAACGGCATGGCACGACGAGCAGCCGCCGATAGCGAACATCGTCTTGCCGTTATCGAGGTCCGGCTTGTATTGCGGCAGCGCCGCGGCCGGCACCACCGCCGGCAGCGTCAAAAGCCAAAACCCCACGATAGCCAAGACGCCGCAGGTGGTGATGGTGAGAGCCAACGTCCGGAAATTTAGCCGGCGCCTCGGCTGCCCGCCTTTTTGACCTGCCATTCGAAGGGTCTCCAGTGCATTCGTCCCGCCACCAATCAAGCAGACTTCCAAGCAAAACTCAGGGAAATCGGCTTTTATTCCAAGCTGAGATGGAGCCAAGCGATAGAAAATTAAAGCGACGATAGAACGAAAAAAAGCGGGCCGTCCCCACAGACAGCCCGCCGCGATCCTTGCCGCAGCTGTATTCAGCTCGGTCTTATCCGGAACGCCTGGTGGCAGGCGCCGCAATCCTTGCCGATCGACTGGAAACCTGCCTTCAGGCTGTCGAGATCCGTGAGGTTGTCCTGTGCCGCCTTCACATCGGCCCTGAACTTGTCTTGAGCGGCTTTGAATTCAGCGGGCTTATCCCAGATCGCCGGTGCCACGGTGGTGTGCTCGCCGGTCTTTGAACAATCGGGAAACATTGTCGGCATGGCCACCCCGTCCTCGGCGAAAGCGGCGAAAATTTCCTTGGCCTTGGCGAGATCGAAGGGTGTCTCGCCCTTGATCATCGAGGAGCCGATCTTTGCCATATCGGCGCTGCGCTTCATGAAGGCCTGGCGCTTGTCGATAATGTCCTGGCAGCTCTGCGCTGCGGCGGCGGTCGCACCGAAGAGAAGAACGGCAAGCACGACAAGCATTTTGCGAAACATGTGACGCTCCTGCACAAGTCGGACGTCGCCCCCGACGCGACTACACCGGCGAAGTGCCCCAAAACCTTGGACACATCACGACAAACACCGGCTCCGCCACCTTATTCCGGCACGACGTCGCCGACTTAAAACCGCCCGGCTCTGATGAAAACGGCGTCGCTATTCCGCGGCTTGCGGCTTGCCGAGCCGTCGCTTCCGCCATCGCAGTCCAAGATCGGCGATCCAGCGCACCGCGACATAGAACACCGGCGTGAAGACCAGCCCGAAGGCAGTCACGCCGATCATGCCGAAAAACACCGCCGTGCCGAGCGCCTGGCGCAATTCGGCGCCGGCGCCGATCGCCCAGACCAGCGGCGTGACGCCGAGAATGAAGGCGAACGACGTCATCAGGATCGGGCGCAGCCGCAGCCGCGTCGCTTCGACGGCGGCGTCCCAGCGGCTCCTGCCTTCATCCTCGAGCTGCCGGGCGAATTCCACGATCAGGATCGCGTTCTTCGCGGCAAGCCCGATCAAGACGACGAAGCCGACTTGCGTGAGAATGTTGTTATCGAGACCGCGGATGACGACGCCGGTGATGGCGGCGACGAGACACATCGGCACGATCATGATCACCGCGAGCGGCAAAGTCAGGCTCTCGTATTGCGCGGCGAGCACGAGGAAGACGAAGACCACCGCCAGGAGGAAGGCGAACATAGCGGTAGAGCCGGCCCTGAGCTGCTGGTAGGCAAGCGTCGTCCATTCGGTGGCAAATCCGTCCGGCAGGGTTTCCGCCGCCAGCTTGTCCATGATCGCGATCGCCTGGCCTTGCGAATAGCCCGGAGCGGCGGCGCCGTCGAGCTCGGCGGCGGGATAAAGATTGTAGCGCGGCACGCGGTACGGGCCGGAAACATTGTCCACGGTGGTGAAGGAGCCGAGCGGCACCGTATCGCCGTTCGAATTGCGCACCCTGATCTTGAGTACGTCACTGACGTTCTGCCGGTCTTCGTCGCGAGCCTGCGCAGTGACGCGGAAGGTGCGGCCGAACAGATTGAAGTCGTTGACGTAGAGCGAGCCGATATAGACCTGTAGCGCGTTGAAGACGTCCTGCACGTTGATGCCGAGAAGCTGCGCCTTGGTGCGGTCGATGTTGAGATAGACTTGCGGAGTCGAGGTCTCGAACAACGAGAAGACCCCAGCAAGCCCCGGCGTCTGCGCCGCGCGTCCCATCAGCGCCAGCGTCGCCTGCTTCAGCGCCTCCGAACCTTGGCCGGCGCGATCCTCGACGATCATGCGGAACCCGCCGGCATTGCCAATGCCCGCGACGGGCGGCGGCAGCACGGAGATAATAAAGGCGTCCTGGATTCCGGACAGCCGCTTGAACAACTCGGCCTGGATGCCGGCGGCCGATTGGTGCGGATCCTTGGCGCGCTTCTCGAACGGGTCGAGCACCAGAAACAATGCGCCGGAATTGGGCGCGTTGGTGAAAGTCGCGCCGGAGAAGCCGACTATGTTCACGGCGTGCGCCACGCCCGGAACCGAGAGCGCGATGTCGAGCGCGCGCTGCTGCACCGTGTCGGTGCGCGCCAGCGACGCGCCGGGTGGCAATTGCACGACGGTGATGATGTAGCCGCGGTCGACCTGCGGGATGAAGCCGATGGGTGTTGTGCGAAACGTGTTCAAGCCGACGGCGAGCACGGCGAGATAAATCGCGATCATCAGGACGACGCGCCGCACTGTTCTCGTGGCAAGCCACGAAATGGCAGACCCGACCCGATCGAAGCCGCGATTGAAATAGCCGAAGAACCCGTGGATCGGCCGCTCCCACCAGCTGTCGCGGTGACCCGCTTCGTGCGGCTTGAGCAACAGCGCGCACATCGCTGGCGATAGCGTCAACGACACGATCAGCGAAATGACGGTCGCGCCAGCGATCGTCAGCGCGAATTGCCGGTAAAACTGCCCGGAAATGCCGGTGATGAACATCGACGGCACGAACACCGCGCAGAGCACGAGCGCGATCGCGACCAGCGCGGAACCGACTTCGTCCATGCTCTTGCGCGCGGCGTCGCGCGGCGACAGGCCGGAGGCGATATTGCGCTCGACGTTTTCGACGACGACGATGGCGTCGTCGACCACGATGCCGATCGCCAGCACCAGCCCGAACAGCGACAGATTGTTCAGCGAAAAGCCGAACGTCCCCAGAAAGAAGAAACTGCCGATCAAAGAAACTGGAATAGCGACCAGCGGAATGATTGCCGCGCGCCAGGTTTGCAAGAACAGAATCACCACCAGAATGACCAGCACGATGGCTTCGCCGATCGTCTCGATGACAGCGTTGACCGATTGCTGGATGAACTGCGTCGGGTTGTAGACGATGGCGTATTTGACGCCGGGCGGAAAGCGCTTCGACAATTCCGCCATGCGATCGATGATGCCTTTGGCGGTGTCGAGCGCATTCGAGCCGGGCCGCTGGAACACCGCCAACGCCACCGCGGGGTCGTGATCGAGATAGGAATTCGACGAATAATCGAGCGCGGCGAGCTGGACGGTGGCGACATCGCGCAGCCGCACCACGGCGCCGGAGGTCTGCTTGATGACGATGGAGCCGAATTCGTCGGGATTATTGAGCCGGCCGAGCGTCTGCACCGCGATCTGAAACGCACCGGGATGCGTCATCGGCGGCTGATCGAGCACGCCCGAGGCAACCTGAATGTTCTGGCCCTGCAGCGCCGTGGTCACGTCGCCGGCGGTTAGACCCAGCGATTGCAGACGGTCCGGATCGAGCCAGACCCGCATCGAATAGTCGCGGCTTCCGAACACCGTGATCGAACCGACGCCGTCGACGCGGGTCAGGGGATCGGTGACTTCGAGGGTCGCGAAATTCGAGATAAACAACGCGTCGCGTGATTTATCGGGCGAATAAAGATGTACGACCATCATCAGGTCGGGCGAGGACTTGGTCACCGTGACGCCGATATTGCGGACGTCTCCCGGCAGCCGAGGCTGGGCGATGGCGACGCGGTTCTGCACCTGAACCTGCGCGATATCGAGATTGGTGCCGAGATCGAAACTGACCTGGATCGAGAACCGCCCGTCGGCCGTTGAATTCGACGACATATAGAGCATGTTCTCGACGCCGTTGATCTGCTGCTCGATCGGCGTCACCACGGTCGAGGCCACGACATCGGCGCTGGCGCCGGGATATTGGCCGGAGACATTGATGATCGGCGGCGCGATCTCGGGATATTGCGCCACCGGCAGGCGCGCGAACGACACGGCGCCGAGGATCACGAAAACGATCGAGATCACGGCGGCAAAGATCGGCCGGTCGATGAAAAAGTGCGAGATGCGCATGTGACCGGATCAATCGGCTTTGACGGCGCTGCCGGATTTTGCGCCGGACGCGTCGCCGGTTTTCGGCTTGTCGGCAGCAGCCGGCGCAGCAGCCGGACCGGGCTGCGGAATAGGCTGCGAACTAGGCTGCTGCTCCTGAGCGTTCACCTTGATGCCCGCCCGCGCGCGCATCAGGCCGTTGACAATGACGCGGTCGTTGGCGGCAAGGCCGTCCTTGATGACGCGCAAGCCGCCGTCGAGCTGGCCCGGCGTCACATATTTTTGCCGCACCGTGGCGGTGTCATCGACGACCAGAACATATTTGCGCACTTGCTCCGAGCCGATCGCCGAGTCGGGGACGAGCAGCGCAGTATAGGGCGGCGAGCCCGGAACGCGGACGCGGCCGAACATGCCGGGCGTGAAAATGCCCTCGTGATTGTCGAACGCCGCGCGGCCGCGGATCGTGCCGGTCGACGAGTTGATGGCATTGTCGACGAAATCGATCTTGCCGGTGTGCTTGAAATCGTTCTCGTCGATCAGTTCGAGCGTGACCGGGACATTGCCATTAAGCGCGGCGACCTCCTTGCTGGCGGAGGCGTAGCGCACGTAGCGCAAATAAGACTGCTCGTCGAAGGTGAACTCGAAGCGGATCGGATCGACCGAGACCACGGTGGCGAGCAATGTATTGCTGCCGCCGGTGCCGCCGGTGACGAGATTGCCGACGGCGACGCGGCGGTCGCCGATGCGGCCGTCGATCGGCGACCGGATCCGGCTGTACTGATCGAGGTCGAGTTCGGCCGAATGCACCATCGCTTCCTGCGCGGCGACGGCGGCCGTAGCCACTGCCTTCGCCTGCGTGCGCTGATCGTAGACCTGCTCAGTGATGGTCTTGTTCGCCAGCAAACTTTGACCGCGCGTGAGATCGCCCTCGGTGAAGGCGAGATTGGCGCGCGCCTGCGCCAGGTTGGCGCGCATCTGTTCGAGCACGATTTCGAACGGCCGGCGATCGATGGTGAAGAGGAGATCGCCCTCCTTCACCATCTGCCCATCATGAAAGTGAATCTCGGAGAGATAGCCGGAAAGCCGGGAACGGACCTCGACCGAATTCACCGCGACGAAGCGGCCGACATATTCGTCCTGATCGACCACCGTGCGCTGCACCGGCGTTGCGACCGTCACCGTCGGCGGCGGCGGGCCGCCGCTCTGCTGCTGGCTCTCGTTGCAGCCGGCCAGAATAGCCAGCAGCACAACAGCCAGGATCGGAACGGCGAAGCGCGCCGCTTTAGCGAGTGTCATGATTCTTCCCTCAGGGCGTCTCGGCACCATAGGCAGCCGGCTCTGTCAATCGCATACAGGGCCGCGCATCTGACCGCGTATCTGGCCGCACATTGTGGCCCCGCGCTGTCGCCCTTCCTTGCAGCCCACCCGCTCCCCATATGTGCGCCCAATCCTCAATCACCAAGCGCCGGCCGAATGCCGGCCTAACGTGCTGATAAAACATGACAATAATGTCTCTCACCGATGCCTTTCGGGACGCCGATAGCGTCCCGGCGCCCGAACGTCCCGGCGTCCCCGCCGACGACCGGGCGCTGCTCGATGCCTATTCGCGTGCCGTCATCGACGTGGTCGACCGGGTTGGCCCTGCCGTGGTGCGGCTTGCCGTGCATGGCGGCAATACCGGGCAGGACCGCCAAAACCGTGGCGGTTCAGGCTCCGGCGTCATCTTGTCGCCGGACGGCCTTATTCTCACCAATAGCCACGTCGCCGGCGCGCTCGGCCCCACAGCCCGCATCGATGTGACCACTGCCGACGGCCAGGAGCTGCGCGCGCGGCTCGTCGGCGACGATCCCGATACCGATCTAGCGCTCCTTCGCGTCGACCAGGCGGTGACGCTGCCGGCGGCGGCGCTCGGCGATTCCAAGCGGCTCAAACGCGGCCAGCTCGTGATCGCCATCGGCAACCCGCTCGGGTTCGAATCCACGGTGACGACCGGCGTCGTCTCCGCGCTCGGCCGTTCGCTGCGCGCGCGCAGCGGCCGGCTGATCGACGACGTGATCCAGACCGATGCCGCGCTCAATCCCGGCAATTCCGGCGGGCCCTTGGTGTCGTCGCGCGGCGAAGTGGTCGGCATCAACACCGCCGTGATCCTGGGCGCGCAAGGCATCTGCTTTGCGGTCGCCGCCAATACCGCAAATTTCGTGCTCGGCGAACTGATCCGGCACGGCCGCGTGCGCCGCGCCTTCATCGGCATCGCCGCACAACAGACCGCGATACCGAAAGCCCGCCGCCGCGTCTTCGGCCTGACCCAAGACAGCGCGGTGATCGTGAGCACGGTCGAGCCGGATTCGTCCGCCGCGCGCGCCGGGCTCAAGCCCGGCGACATTATAGTGGCGCTCGACGGCGAGCCGATCGCCGGCGCCGACGACCTGGTACGGGCGCTGACCGGCGAGAAGATCGGCCGTACGGTCGCGCTCGACGTGCTGCGCGCGACCGAGCGGCTCACGATTACGATGGTGCCGCAGGAGAGGGGACGAACCGCAAGGTGACGACAGGGCGGCGCGCATGTTAGCAACTGCATCATGCAGCACATCTCATTTCCGTCTGTCTTCGGACTCTTCCTCGCAACCCTTCTGGTAACGCCGGCCGCCTTCTCAGATGCGGCCGCCGCGGAAGACTGGCCGACCCATCCGCTTCAGCTCATCGTGCCCTTCCCTGCCGGCGGCAGCGCCGACGTGCAGTCGCGGGTGATCGCGCAGGGGTTGTCGGAAGCGCTCGGCCAGCCGGTCGTGGTCGAGAACAAGCCGGGCGCCGGCGGCAATATCGCCGCCGCCGAGGCGGCGCGCAGCGCGCCCGACGGCTATACGCTGTTCATGGCGACGACCGGGACAGCGGCCAGCAATATCAGTCTCTACAAGAATCTCGGCTTCGATCCGGTGAAGGATTTTGCGCCGCTCACTTTGGTGACGCTCAATCCGCAGATCATCGTGCCGGCGCCGCAATACGGCAGCCTGGACTTCGCCGGCCTGGTGGCGCGCCTGCAGAACAATGGCGGCGCGAGCTTCGGCTCGTCGGGCATCGGCTCGGCGACCCATATCGCCGGCGCGCTGTTCAACAAACTGACCGGCAATTCTCTGGTGCACGTCCCCTATCGCGGCCAGGGGCCGGCGCTGAACGATCTCATTGCCAACCGCATTGACGTCGTGTTTCCGCTGATCGCGGACACGTTTTCATTCCTGCAAGGCGGGCAATTAAAGGCCGCGGCGGTGATCAGCGAGCAACGCGCGAAATCGCTGCCGAACGTGCCGACCACCGTCGAGCTCGGCTATCCGAAACTCGTCCTCAGCCCGATCTGGACCGCGCTCTATACCAATGCCGGAACGCCGCAGCCGGTGATCGAGCGGCTCAACCGCGAACTGGTGCGGATCATCTCCGCGCCCGCTTTCGTGAGCCGCTTCGAGGCGGCCGGCTATGAGATCAAGACCGCTACGCCGCAACAGCTCGGCAGCTTCGCCGCTGCCGAAACCGTGCGCTGGGGTCAGATCATCAAGGACCTCAATATCCAGGTCGAGTGATGCGCTAATTCCGCAGTGCCGCCGCGATGGCGGCGACGGTGAGCGCCAACCACGCGCCGATCAGGAGCACGCCGCCCGACGGCGCGGCCATCGGGAACAGCCGATGCGCCGCGAAGGCGCGCATCGCGATGTCGCCGGAGAACAGCGCGGCGCCGAGCACCCAGGCCGCGAGCACAATAAGCGCCAAAGGCCGCCACAGCACACCTTGCTGCACAAGCGCCGCGCCACCGACCACGGCGGCGGCGTGGAACAGCAGCATGTAGGCTGCGCCATCAAGCCCGGCGCCGGGCGCCGTGTGCGCGCCGGCCGCGGCCAAGGCGATGCCGGCCGCGCCCATCAGGCCGGCGAGCACAATCAAAATCGTCACGGTCATTGCGTTCCTACTTGCTCCGCCGCACGTCGCCTTTCTTAACACCGGCTTCGGGAAACACCCACATCGCCACGATCATGAACAGCGCGGTGACGACGACGAAGGTCGAAAGGTCGGCACGAATGGGCGAGCCGCTCCAATAGGCCAGCACCAGCGCCACGAGAAACGTGACGACGGAGACGGCGGCTTTGACGTCGCTCGGCATCTGGCCTCTGGTCTAGTTCGTCCCGACCGGCGCGGCTGCCGCCTCGTCCGGCCGCCGCGGCGCGCCGCGCAGGTTCTTTTTCAGGTATTGCGTATCGTATCCGTTGAGCAGCGTGCCGACGAGACCGCGGTCGAGATCGGAAGTGCCGAGCAGCCAATCGGCCATCGGGAATGTCAGGTTCATGTTCACCTCCATCATCAGCCGCGCATTATGGTGCGCGGTGTGATGCCGGCGCAGCGTGTTGACGAACGGACAATTGCGCACGAAGGCGTTCTCGTCGACATGGCAGCAGAAATGCATGAACTCGTAGATCAGATACATGCCGGTCGTCGTCGACATGAACAGCCAGCCGACATTCGGCGACAGCAACATGCCGAGAATGGCGGCGGGCGGAATCGACATCAGGATAAACACGACCAGCGCATAGGGCGGGAATACCGTCACCCGCCAGTCCTTATGATCGCGAAAGCGCATCTCGTCGTCGGTGAAGAACTGATGGTGGTTGAGCGTGTGCCGCTCGTAGATCGCGCGCAATCCTTTGATATTGACCGGCCGGTGCATGACGTATTTGTGCACGGCCCATTCGAAGATATTGGTGAACAGGAAGGTGATCGGCACTGTCAGCCATTCGAGCGCCGTCACATTGTGAATCTGCTCGATATAAATGTAAAACGCCGCGGCGCCCATGGCGTAGACGATCGCGATGTGGAAATAGCCGTCATACCAGCCGAGAATGCGCGAGCGGTATTCGTGGCGGAAATCGACCTGGCGCTGACCGATCATAAGTATCCTCCTCAATGCGTACGTTTCAATGCGACGCTTGCAGCACGCTGTTGTCCTGCCGGCGCAGAAAGGCCGCGACTTCGTCGCCGGTGAGCCGCCAATCATTGTCGAGATTGGCGATCACGTCTTTCATGAAGGGTTTGGATAGAGCAATGGCGCGGCCGCCGTCGCCGAGATAGTCGAACAGGATCGCGAGCGCGAGTTGCTGCGGGCTGTCGCCTTCATAGGTCCATTCGAAGCCGTATGCGGTGAATTGCTTCACCTCATAGTGTTCGGGAAGACGTCCGCCGTCGACGGTGACGACGAGGCCATCGATGGTGCGGCTGCCTTCGTAGATCTTCATGCGCTGGGCTCCGCTGGCGCATCGGCGAAGGATGTCATGAAGGGGCACATCATAGACTGTTCCTCCCGTAATTTTGCTTTGCAAACGGTACAGCCGGCCACCGCACCGATCAAGCGCGATGGCAGGCGATTATGGCTAGCCCGCTCGGCCATCGGTCTCGGAAATCCGCAAGCTTCATCGAGAGGATGAAGGTGTAGGCTCCGTCACGAGCGCGCTTGAACGCGCCCGGCAACGCCGGCGACATCGTTGAACCGGCAGCGAGTTAATCTTAATCGCGAGCAGGTTTAAGATTATCGGCGACACCGTGGCGGGTCCACATGCCGGCCCGCCGAATCATACGCACCGTCGTTCGCGCTCGCAGGCCCTTTAACTGCGACCGTTTTAGCAACAAACAAACAGCAAACAATAAATCGCCGTATTTCGCCGCGGCCAAACTGGGCGAGAATGCGGCGCGCAGAGCCACCAAACAAATACATGCCATGCAAAAACGGGCAGTGTGATCGCGCGCAATGATGCTATCAGGCCGCATGCGTCTCGTAGCAACGAGGCGCTGCCGTTTGTTCGCTTAGCCTCGCCAACCTTACGGTTGGCGGGGCTTTTGTTTGCAGGCGGCACAACAACAAAAGTTAAGTCCAACTTAGGAGATCGAGAATGAAGTTGACGACACTTACTGTTGCGTTCGCGGCCGTTACGGTGTTCGCGCAATCGGCACAGGCGCACGAACATCACCATCGCGGCTATCACCACGTGGCGCGAAGCCATCGTGGGTCGGCCGCGGAGGCCAACGCGTCCTTGACGCCGCAAGGTTTTGGATTTGCGTCGCCGCAATACGCCGCAGCGCCGCAACGCACCGCCGCGCACGGGCTGGGCGGACGCCCGGCCGCGTGGTGCGGCTGGGAGATGCGCCAACTCGTCGGCGGCGATCCAGGCCCGTCGTACAATCTCGCGCGCAACTGGGCGCATTGGGGCCGGTCCGGCCCGGTGGGTGTCGGCGCGGTCGTGGTGTGGCCGCACCATGTCGGCAAGATCGTCGGCCGACAGAACGGCCAGTGGGTCGTCGAGTTCCGGCAATGACGGCCATGCGCTGCGCAGCCGCGCCCACTCCATCGCCGGCGCCATCGCCGTTCGCTGGGGCTAAGCGGCGGCGCCGTTCCTCATCGCAGCGAGGCATGAAGGGCCGCCCGGTCGTCGGGCGGCCCTTTTTCAAGAGAGGAAGAAAATTTCACAAATCCCATCTTTATTGGAACAATGAGAAACAACATTCTACGTCAGAGTTAGATAATTGGAACGACTATTATCGACCGTGATTGAACAACGATAGGGGCCTGGCTTGGATCGGGACGCGCGGCAGCCTAAATCTTAGACGCTACCTAGCGGCGTCCCGCCGCCGACGAACTGGGCGTTCGTGTTCCGGGATTTGAGAGACATCCATGACCGATCTTTCCGTTGATGCGCGGCTGCTTGCGACCGAGCGCGGCGCTGCTCCTCCCACCAATACGTGGGTCGTCATCCTGGCCTCCGCCGTCCTTGGCGCAGGCGCGATCGCGCTCGGCGACGCTTATACGTGGCGGCAAGGCGCGCTGTTCCTGCTCGGCGGCGCGCTGGGGCTCGTGCTCTATCACGCGCTATTCGGCTTCACCTCGGCATGGCGCGTACTCGTCGCCGACGGCCGTGGCGCCGGCTTGCGCGCACAGATGCTGATGCTCGCGGTTGCCGCGGTGCTGTTCTTCCCCGCGCTGGCGCATGGCTCGCTGTTCGGCCAGCCGGTGCACGGCGAATACGGCGCGGTCGGCGTGTCGGTTTTGGTCGGCGCGTTCCTGTTCGGGCTCGGCATGCAGCTTGGCGGCGGCTGCGCCTCCGGCACGCTCTACACCGCGGGCGGCGGCAATTCGCGCATGTTTGTGACGCTCGCCTTCTTCATCATCGGCTCTGCGCTCGGCGCCTGGAGCTTGCCGTGGTGGTCGGCGACGCCGAACTTTGGCTCGATCTCGCTGATCAAGGCCTGGGGCTGGGCGCCGGCGCTGGCGGTGAGCCTCGCAGGCTTCGCGGCGATCACCGCACTGACCGTCATCATCGAGCGCCGCATCCATGGCGACCTGCGCTCCGGCGTGCGGACCGACCGCCGCGGCTGGCGCCGTTTCCTGCATGGGCCGTGGCCGCTCCTCGCCGGCGCGGTGGCGCTTGCCATCGGCAATTTCGCCACGCTCTATCTCGCCGGCCGGCCGTGGGGCATCACCTCGGCCTTCGCGCTATGGGGATCGAAGATCTTTCAGGCCGTTGGCGTCGACGTCGCCTCGTGGGGCTATTGGCACTCGGCTGAGCGCGCCAAGGCGCTGCAGGAGAGCGTGTTCTCCGACATCACCTCGGTGATGGATTTCGGCATCATCTTGGGCGCCCTCCTCGCCTCGGGGCTCGCCGGAAAATTCAATCCGGGCTGGCGGCTGCCGTTCCGCTCGCTGGTCGCCGCGGTGATCGGCGGCTTGCTGCTCGGCTACGGCGCGCGGCTCGCTTACGGCTGCAATATCGGCGCCTATTTCAGCGGCATCGCTTCGTCGAGCGTGCACGGCTGGCTGTGGCTCGTCGCGGCCTTCGCCGGCAGCGCCTTCGGCACCTATCTGCGGCCGTGGTTCGATCTCAGCGTCGAGCGCAGCCTCGCCGCCACTCAGCAAGGCCCGGTCGCGAACGCCTGAGGCATTCAACACAAAAATCAACAGCGCCGGCCCGGTTTGGCCGGCGTTTTTTATATGCCGCTTGGATCTTGAACCTCAGCCGATTTCGGCTGATGCCCACTCACCTCGGCCGCGGCATCGTGATCGAGCGACAGGCCGAACGGCAGGCAGAAGAGCGCCATGATCGCGGCGCCGGTAAAAGCCACCTTGAAATCGAACGTGCTGAGCGCGGTCGCACCGCGCCAGCCAAGCGATAGATGCAGCAGCGCCGCCACGACTGCGATGCCAAAACCTCGGCTCATTTGCTGCGTCATGCTGGCGATGCTGGTCGCCGTGCTCATCTGCGGCTGTTCGATATCGGCATAGCCCATCGCCTGCGTCGCGGTGAATTGCAGCGACTGGAAGAAGCCGGCGAAGAGCAGCAGCACGAAAATCACAGCCACCGGCGTGGCGGCGGTGAAGAAGGCGCACATGGCGATCGACGCCGCGCTGATCACGCTGTTGACGATGATGACGCGGCGGAAGCCGAACAGTTTTAGGATCGGCCGCGCCGTCGCCTTCATGGTCATCGAGCCCACCGCGGTCGCAAAGGTGATGCTGCCGGACGCCAAAGCCGACATGCCGAACACGACCTGAAGCAACAGCGGCAACAGAAACACCAGCGTGCCAGCGCCGGCGCGGAACAGCGAGCCGCCGCTGATGCTGGTGCGAAACGTCGGAATGCGAAACACTGAGAGGTCGAGCACCGGATGCGGCGTGCGCCGCAGATGCCGCAACGCCAAAGCGCCGAGCGCCGCGCCGAAGACGAAGAGCCCGATCACTTCGACGATGTCGCCGTGGCCGCGGCCGACGGCTTCGATGCCGTTCATGATGCAGAACAAGGACGCGCCGGTCAGCACGAAGCCGAGCCAATCCAACGGCCGCGGTGGCCCCTCTTCCTTCGGATTGTCAAAGAAGATCGTCACCAGCACGATACCAAGCAGGCCGAGCGGCACATTGATGAGGAAAATCCAGCGCCAGGAAAAATAGGTGGTGATGAAGCCGCCGATCGGCGGGCCGAGCACCGGGCCGAATTGTGCCGGCACTTGCAGATAGGCCATCATCGGCACCAGAGCGGCCTTATCGAGGCTGCGGAACAGAACGAGGCGCCCGACCGGCACCATCATCGAGCCGCCTAGACCCTGCAGCACCCGCGCCGCGGTGAGTTCGGCCGTATTGCCGCTCAGCCCGCAGAGGATGGAGCCGAGCGTGAAGATCGCGATCGCGGCGCGGAATACGGTGCGACCGCCGAAGCGGTCCGCCGCCCAGCCGCTCACCGGGATGAACACCGCGAGGCTGAGGATATAGGCCGTGACGGCGACGCTGAGCCGCACCGGATCGGTGTGCAGCGAGATCGCCATTTGCGGCAGCGCCGTGGTGATCACGGTGGAATCGAGCTGCTGCATGATCACCGCCGAACTGACGATCATGGCGACGATTTTTGTCTTGGCTTCGGGAGACATCGGCAGATCGATAAAGGCTCGTTTCGAGTAGGTCCATAGCGCACCGCGCCGCCGCGATAGTGCGGCGGGAGGCGCGTAACTACCGCGTAACCAAACGCAAATGCCCGGCACGAGGCCGGGCATGCGGCGGCAAGCCGATGGTTGTGGGCTTAAGCGGTCAGTCGATCCCGCCCCGGCCGACCGCCAGATAGCGGAAGTTGGCGCGTTTCATGTCGTCGGGCCGATAGATGTTGCGCAAATCGACGATGACCGGCTGCGCCATGACAGTCTTGAGCCGCAGCAGATCGAGGGCGCGGAACTGCTCCCATTCGGTCGCGATGACGACGGCGTCGGCGCCCTCGGCGGCGCTATAGGCGCTGTTGCAATAGGTCACCGCGGGAAGCAGCGGCTTCGCCTGCTCCATGCCGGCGGGATCGTAGCCGCGCACGGTGGCCCCCATATCCTGCAGCGCCGTGATCAAGGGGATCGCCGGCGAGTCGCGCGTGTCGTCGGTGTTCGGCTTGAAGGTCAGGCCGAGGACGGCGACGGTCTTGCCGCGCACTGAACCGTCGAGCGCCGCGACCACTTTGCGCGCCATGGCGCGCTTGCGCTGCTCGTTGACGGCGGAGACCGTCTCGACGATGCGCAGCGGCACGCCGTAATCATGCGCGGTCTTGAGCAATGCGCTGGCGTCTTTCGGAAAACATGAGCCGCCGAAGCCCGGCCCGGCATGCAGGAATTTGCCGCCGATGCGATTGTCGAGACCGATGCCGCGCGACACTTCCTGCACATCGGCGCCGACCTGCTCGCACAAATCGGCGATCTCGTTGATGAAGGTGATCTTGGTGGCGAGGAAGGCGTTGGCCGCGTATTTGATCAGCTCGGCGGTACGGCGGCTGACATAGATCAGCGGCGGCGTGTTCAGATAAAGCGGCCGGTAGATTTCCGCCAGCACGTTGCGGGCGCCGATATCTTCGCTGCCGACCACGATACGGTCGGGATGCTTGAAGTCTTGGATGGCGGCGCCTTCGCGCAGGAATTCCGGATTGGAGACGACCTGGATCTCGGCGTCGCGGCGCAATTCACGCAGGATGCGCTCGATCTCGTCGCCGGTGCCGACCGGCACCGTCGATTTGGTGACGACGACCGCCGTGCTGGAAATAAGCGGCGCGAGCTCGCGCACCGCCTCATAGACGTAGCTCAGATCGGCATGGCCGTCGCCGCGGCGTGACGGCGTGCCGACCGCGATGAACACCGCGTCGGCGTCCTTGACCTGCGCCGTCTCGGTTGAGAATTTGAGCCGGCCCTGCTGCATATTGGCTTCGACCAGATCGTCGAGGCCCGGCTCGAAGATCGGAATCTCGGCGCGATTAAGGGCCGCGACTTTGCCGGCATCCTTGTCGATACAGACGACCTGATGACCGAAATCGGCGAAACAAGCACCGGATACCAGCCCGACATAGCCGGCGCCGATCATGGTCACGCGCATTCTGCTTCTTGCTCCGTCTTAGATTTTTCGTTTGAGCATGATCATTTCGGAAAACCGGTTTCCACTTTTCCAGATCATGCTCTAGATCCCATCCGGCTCGACTGCCGGAATGGAAGCGGTTTCATTACGTGTAACGGGCGCTGCTTCCGTGCGCCGCATCAACAACAGCCAGCGCCGGCCGAACAGCGCGACCACCAGCCCCCCGTAAACCACGGCGCCGATCAGCGCCAAGAGAATCAATACCATTTCGTTGCGGAACCTGGGCAATGAGGATGACAGTCCCGTGACAAGCGGATCGGCAATCAACAAGACCACCGCCATGACGACGCCGGCGCCCGTGAGCTTCAACAGGGACGATTTCAGCTCACGATCCAGCGCGATGACATTGGCGCGGGCGGCAAAGATCAACACCAGGATGAAATTGATCCAGGCGCCGATCGAGGTGGCGAGCGCCAAGCCGACCTGCGCCAGTGGAAACATCAACGCGACCTTGAGCGCAATATTGACGGCGGTACCGATTAAAGCTGCCTTGACTGGAGTTGCAGTGTCGCCGCGCGCCAGGAATGGCGCGACTACGCTTCGGATCAGCACAAAGGGAACGAGGCCGATCGTATAGGCCACCAGCGTCAGCGCCGAGGCATGCGCATCCACAGCGTTGAAGGCGCCGCGCATGAACAGCCCGCGCATGATGGGCCCCGGAACCACGATAAAGGCGACGACACAGGGCACGGCAAGCAACAAGGCAAATTCGATGGCCCGGTTCTGCGCCGACCGCGCGCCCGCCTCGTCGCCGGTGGCAAGCCGGCGCGTCATTTCCGGCACCAGCACTGTGCCGATGGCGATGCCGATCACGCCGATCGGAAGCTGGTCGATACGGTCGGCGTAATAGAGCGCCGAGATGGCGCCGGCCGACAGGAAGCTCGCGATGATGGTATCGGCGAACAGCGCCAGCTGCGTACCGGCCGAGCCGATAGTCGCCGGCACCAGCGCCTTGAAGAAGCGCCGCACGTCGTCGTCCCAGCGCAGCGCGCGGAACGAGGTCATGACGCCGGCATAAAACGTATCGCCGCCGACAAGAGCGGCTTGCAGCACGCCCGATATCAGCACCCCCCAGGCTGCGGCGTGGCCCGGACTCGGAAACAGGAAGGCGACGGCGAGCGTCGCCATCATCGTGATATTGAGCAGGATCGGCGCCGCGGCCGCCGCGGCGAAGCGATGCAGCGCGTTGAGGATGCCGCCCCATAACGTCACCAGCGTAATGAGAAGGAGATAGGGAAAAGTGATCCGGGTCAGCGAAACGGCTAGCGCGAATTGCTGCGGCTCGCGGGAGAAGCCCGGCGCCAGCACTTCGATGGCTTCCGGCGTGAAAATCAGCGCCAGCGCCAAGAGCACGACTTGCGAGGCGAGCAGCAGCGTAAAAATGCGATCGCCGAACAGGCTTGCTGCCTCCGGCCCGCCCTGCATGCGCACCCGCGCATAGGCCGGAATGAAGGCGGCGTTGAACGCGCCTTCGGCGAAGATGGCGCGGAAATGGTTGGGCAGCCGGAAGGCGACAAAGAACGCGTCCGCGACCGGCCCAGCGCCGATAATGGCCGCAAGCATAATGTCGCGCATGAAGCCGGTCAGGCGCGAAAGCAGCGTATAGCCGCCGACGGTGAGGATCTTGCCGAACATGAAGGGGTGTTATCACGAACCGCTGGTCCCCGCGAAAGCGAGAACCGAGATAATCGGATGTTGGATTCCCGCTTGCGCGGGAACGCCGAGAATTACGTAAGCGACTTCCGCACCGCGCCGATGATGCGATCCTGGTCGGTTTGCTCGAGATAAGCGTGCATCGGCAGGCTGATCACTTCGCCCGACAATTGCTCGCTCACCGGAACGCCGCCGTCGGCGATCGGGTAATCGCGATAGGCGGGCTGGCGGTGCAGCGGCTTGGTGTAGTAGATCGCGGTCGGAATGCCCTGGGCCTTGAGATCGGCGGCGAGCTTGTCGCGCTGACCAGGCTTCAGCTTGATCGTATATTGCGCCCAGACCGACGTCGATTCATTGCCGACCCGCGGCACGATGGCGACATCGGCAAGGCCTTGCGAATAGCGTGCCGCCACGCGGTTGCGCTCGGCGATCTCGTCCGGGAAGATTTTCAGTTTCTCGATAAGGACCGCCGCCTGGATGGTATCGAGCCGGCCGGTAATGCCGATCCGGGCGGCCTCCGAGCGGTCGACGCCTTCGCCGTGCAGGCGAATGCTCTTGATGCGCGCCGCAAGCGCGTCGTCGTCGGTGAAAACGGCGCCGCCGTCGCCGTAACAGCCGAGCGGCTTGGCTGGAAAGAAGCTGGTCGCGGTCGCGGCGCCGAAGATGCCGAGCTTCTTGCCGCGATAGGTGGCGCCGAAACCCTGCGCCGCGTCATCGAGAATTTTCAGATCGTGTGCCTTGGCGATGGCGGTAATGGCGTCGTGATCGGCCGGCAGGCCGAACAGATCGACCGGAATGATCGCGCGCGGCTTGAGGCCGAGCCGCCTTGCGGTCGCGATCCCGCGCTCGCAGCTTGCCGGATCGAGATTGAAGGTCTCAGGCTGAACGTCGGCGATAATCGGCGTCGCGCCGAGAAGCGCCACCATTTCCGCGGTCGCGTGATAGGTGAAGGACGGGCAGATCACCGCGTCGCCCGGCTTGATCTCCCAGGCCATCAGCACGAGGAGAAGCGCGTCGGTACCGCTGGCGCAACCGATCGCATGGCGGGCGCCGCAGAACGCCGCGAGATCGCTCTCGAAAGCGCGCACTTCCGGGCCGTTGACGAACTGGCAATGCGCCAGCACACGCGCCACCGCGTCATCGACCGCGCGGCCGAGACGGCGGCGCTGCGCCGCGATGTCGATAAACGGAATCGGCCTTTCTTCAAGGCGAGTATGTTGATTCATGGTCGGGACTTGTTTGCCTCTGGCTCGATGCCGGCGGAAATAAAACTTAGATCAGCCGGCGACGCGCCGCGGCCCCTTGCGATGCGGCAGCACCGATTGCGTGCCGCGTGCGTCGAGGCAACGGATGGCGACTTCCAAGCTTGCCACGGCCTCGTCGCCGGTCACCACGGGCACCTCGCCGCCGCGGATGGCGGTGAGGAAGGCATGCAGCTCCGAACGCAGCGGCTCGGCGTAGCCGACCGACAGGTGGCGCATCGAATAGCTGCCGTCGGGCTGGAAGCCGAAGCATTCGGTGACCTGGAGTGTCAGCAGATCGCCGATCAGATATTTGTCGCGGGTCGCGATATGGATGGTGCGCGCCTTGAACGGCGTCAGCCAGTTGGTGTTGATGTGGGCGAGCACGCCCGACGCGGTGCGGAATTGCAGAAGCGCGATGTCCTCGCGCTCGGCGACTGCGCTCGACGTCTGCGGCTGGATCTCGACGATCTCGGATTCGGTAAACCAGCGGATCAGATCGATATCGTGCACGGCGAGGTCGATGACGACGCCGACATTCGACATGCGCGGCGGAAACGGCCCGACCCGCGTAATGGCGATCGAGAGAATGTCCTGGTCCTTGATGGAGCGCTTGATCGACTGCACCGCCGGATTGAAGCGCTCGACATGCCCGACCATCAGCGTGACGCCGGAGCGGCGGGCCGCGGCGACGATGGCGCGGGCCTCCTCGACCGTCGGCGCGATCGGCTTCTCGACCATGATGTGGATGCCGCGCGCGGCGCAATCGACGGCGATGTCGCGATGAAGATGCGTGGGTGCGGCGATGGTGACGGCGTCGACGCCATGCTGTAGCAGCGCTTCGGCGTCCTTGAATCCGGCGCAGCCGAGCCGCTCCGCCACTTCATCGCAACGCTTGCGATCGGGATCGGCGATGCCGACCAGTTTCACCCCCGGCATTTCGGACAGCACGCGGGCATGATTGCTGCCCATCACGCCCACGCCCACAACGCCTACGCGCAACGTCCCGTCATTACCCGCTCGAGCCACACTCATGACTGCAAAGCCCCCTTGGCGATTCGGAGCCGACCCCAGACGTTTTTCCGTAGCACGCCCAATGCCAACTTGCGACCGGGCCTGTGAGGAATTCGGAACACGATTTGAATCAAAGGCTTACAGGGCGGTACGGGCTGGCGCGCAGGCCGCCAAATTAAGCCATTGTTATTATTACCTATTTCGAAAACCCCGAGCTTCAGGACCGGTGGTAATCGTCCTCGATGCGGATAATGTCGTCCTCGCCGAGATAGCTTCCGGTCTGCACCTCGATCAGTTCCAGATCGATCTTGCCAGGATTTTCCAGGCGATGCCGGGCGCCGATCGGGATGTAGATCAATTCATTCTCGTGCACGACCTTGATGGCGTCGCCGATGGTGACGCGCGCGGTGCCGCGCACCACGATCCAGTGCTCGGCGCGGTGATGATGCAATTGCAGCGACAGCCGACCGCCCTGCTTCACCACTATGCGCTTGACCTGAAAGCGGGTGCCCTGATCGATCGACTGGTACGAGCCCCAGGGCCGGTGCACTTTCAGATGTTCCTCGATGACCTTGGGCGACTTTTCCTTGAGCCGCTGCACCAGCCGCCGTAAACCGGCGCCGTCTTCGCGCTTGGCGACGAGAACCGCATCGTCGGTCGTCACCACGACGAGATTGTCGACGCCGAACAGCGCGACGAGCTGCTTGTCGGTCGCCGCATAAGAGCCGCGCGTCTCGACGAACTCGACGGCGCCCTGTCCCGAGCCATGTCCCGAATTGCCGGACGCATCGCGGCCGGAAAGCTCCCACACCGCCTGCCACGAGCCAACATCTGACCAGCCATAGGCCGCCGGCATGACGGCGGCGTGCTTGGTGCGCTCCATCACCGCGTAGTCGATCGATTTTGCGGTCGCGCGCGTAAAGGAGCCCGGATCAAGGGTGATGAAGTCGAGATCCTTGCCGGCCTTGTCGACGGCCGCGACAACAGCGTCGATGCTCTCCGGCTCGAAGCTGCGATATTCGTCGAGCAGCGAGGCGGCGCGGAACAGGAAATTTCCTGAGTTCCAGAGATAGCCGTCCGCAACGTAACGCTCGGCGGTCTTGGCATCGGGCTTCTCAACGAACTTTTCGATGGCGAAAATTTCGGGCCCGATTGATCGCCCGGCGCGGATATAGCCGTATTCGGTCGCGGGCCGTGTCGGCCGCACGCCGAAGGTGACGATGCGATCGGCCGCGGCCGCCTCCGCCGCCATGCCGCACACTTTGGCGAAGGCCGCCGGATCGGTGACGACGTGATCGGCGGCCAGCGCGACGATCAGCGGATCGCCGTCGCGCTTTGCGGCAAACGCCGCACCCGCCGCGATCGCCGGCCCGGAATCGCGCCGCAGCGGTTCGAGAATGATATCGGCTTCGACGCCGATGGCCGCGAGCTGCTCGGAGACGAGAAAGCGATATTGCATGTTGGTGATGACGATCGGCCGGCCGAACAAAGCCGGATCGGAGACGCGGCGAATGGTGTCCTGAAACGTCGAATTCCGGACCGAACAACGGCAGGAATTGCTTGGGCCGGCCCTCACGCGACGCCGGCCACAGCCGCGTGCCGGCACCGCCGCACATGATCAAAGGAACGATTGGTTTAGCCAAGGTCTGCCTGTGCGAGTCTACGATTGTGCAAGTCTACGACCGTGCAAGTCTACGATTGTATCAGTCCATGCCGGTGCCGGATCGCGGCCGAACGAGCAGCCTGGAGCGCCAAGATATGCCACAGTTCCGTTAAGGATTTTCACGTTTTGCCCGGCGCGGACATAAACGCAAACATTAGCAAATGCCGATCGCCGGCACTTACTTCGTCCGCAACACGCGCCCCGCCACCGCATCGAGCTTCCTGACAAGTTTTGGGTCGCGCGCCTTGGGCGCCGTGATCAGCGCATTGTCGAGCGCGCGGTCAGAGCCGATCGGGCATGGCTCGTGCTCGCGCGGAAAATCCTTGGCGAGCCGCGCCACCAATTTCGCCGCCTTATCCGCATTGGCCACCAGCACCTTGATGATGTCCTGCACGGTGACGGCGTCGTGGTCCGGATGCCAGCAGTCGAAGTCCGTCACCATGGCGACGGTGGCGTAGCAAATCTCAGCCTCGCGCGCGAGCTTGGCTTCCGGCATGTTGGTCATGCCGATCACCGAATAGCCGAGGTTTTTATACGTGAGGCTTTCGGCAAGCGTCGAGAATTGCGGCCCTTCGATGCAGACATAAGTGCCGTCGTGCACGACATTAATGCCCTCGGCCATCGCCGCCTCGGCGATATGAATGCGCAGCCGCGGCGATACCGGATGCGCCATCGAGACATGCGCGACGCAGCCTTTGCCGAAGAACGAGCTTTCGCGCTTATAGGTGCGATCGACGAACTGATCGACCAGGACGAAAGTGCCCGGCGCCAGGTTCTCCTTGAACGAGCCGCAGGCCGACAGCGAAACGACATCGGTGACGCCCGCGCGCTTGAGCACATCGATATTGGCGCGATAGTTGATATCGGACGGCGAATTGCGGTGACCCTCTGAGTGCCGCGACAGAAACACCACCGGCATTCCGGCGATCTCGCCGACGCGCAGCGGGCCCGACGGCTCGCCCCACGGGCTCTTGATGTTCTGCGAACGGACTTTCTCGAGGCCGGGAAGATCGTAAATGCCCGAGCCGCCGATAACGCCAAGCACCGCTTTCGTCATGAGAATGAATTCTCCACGCGTTCAGGATTGCAAGATGAAGAGGTGGCCGCCAAGGGCCACCAAGTGCCGCCACCTATGCCGGATGCGAGAGAGAATCAATGATTAAGAAGGATCATCGAGATCGCCGGCACATAGGTGATGATCATCAGCGCGATGAAATTCAGCAGCAGAAACGGCAGGACGCCGAGATAGATTCGGCTCAAAGGGGCGTTGAATATGGCTTGCGACGAAAACAGATTTAATCCGAACGGCGGCGTGTACATGCCGAGACTGAGATTGACCGCGACGATGATGCCGAAGTGAATGGGGTTGACGCCAACGCCGCGCACGATCGGAAGCAGAAGTGGCGTCAAGATCAGGATCGCCGCCGGCGGCTCAAGAAAGCTGCCCGCGAGCAAAAGCCCGATATTGAGAATGAGCAGGAGCTCCCACTTCGCCATGTGCATTGCGGTAATGCTGTCGACGATGTGCTGCGGAATGCCGCTGGTCGTCAGCAGCCAGGAATAGATGCCGGCCGAGGTGACGATAAGCAGGATTTGCGAGATGAGATACGCGGAAGCAAGCAGAATGCGCCACAATCCGGCGAGATCGACCTCGCGATAGACGAACATCGTGATCAAGAGCGAATAGACCACGGCGACGCCGGCGGCCTCGGTCGGCGTAAAGACGCCGCCATAAATGCCGCCGAAGATCACGGCCAGCGAGCCCAGCGACCAACTGGCGTCCTTGCTGGTTTTCCACACCGTCGCCCAATGCGCCCTGGCGCCGAGCGGGACGCCTTTGATCCTGGCGTAGCCCATCACATAAGCGGCGTCGATCACGCCGATGAGGATGCTCGGCAGGATGCCGGCGGTGAACAGAAGAACGGCCGACTGTTCCGCCGACACCGCATAAAGGATCATCGCGATCGAAGGCGGAATGACGACGGCGATGGCGCCCGACGACGCGATCAGCCCGACAGCGAAGCGATCATTGTAGCCGCCCTCCCTGAGCGCCGGATAGATCATCCGGCCCATGGCGACCACTGTGCCGACGGCGGTATGCGACATCGCGCCGAACAGTTCTGACGCCGCCACCGTCGTCACCGCGAGCGAGCCGCGCACGCCGCCGACGAGGGCCATGACCATGGCGATGATGCGCCGCGCAATGCCGCCCTGCGCCATGATCTCGCCGGCGAGCACGAAAAACGGCACGGCGAGCAGCGGAAAGTTATCGAGGCTGCCGAACATATAGGTCTGGATCGCCTCGGTCGGCACATCGGCGACGGTGAGGACGGCGACGATCGCGGTCACCAGCAGAATGAGAAAGATCGGAAAGCCGAGGATCAAGAGAATGATCGGCAGACCGAAATAGATGAAGTAACCCATCGCCCTGCCCCTTTTACGAATGCGGCGCGTCGGTATGACCGGCGCGGGTTCGTATCAGAAGGCGGAGTGCGATCAGCAAGGCCATCAACGAATAGCCGAGCGGCACCATCGCCTGCGGAATGAAAAGCGGGAAATTCGCGGCTTGGCTGCGCTCATCGAAGTCCGCAAGCTGCGTGATGACGGGCCAGGCGAAGACGGTCACCGCCACCGCCGTCACCATCATCACGACATCCGACAAGACATGCAGGAACGCTTGCGCTTTCGGCGGCAGCATCGTCAATACCACGTCCATCCGGATTTGGCGGCCTTCCCAGGCCACCGCACAGCATCCGGTGAACACGCAGCCGACCATCAGGAAGAGCATAATCTCTTCGGCCCACGGGATCGAAATGCTGAAGAAATAGCGCCCGACGATATTGGCGAAGTTGACCGCCACGCTCGAGATCAGGAAAATCGCCGCCAAGGTGCGGGTAATCGCAAGCAGCCAGCGAACGCTTTTGCCTATTGCGTCGATCACGCTCGAACCTCTCGCGGCTGCCGCAACGACCCGTTTCTATGCAATGCCTGTGCCGATCATTGGGTCGGGGATTGCCGTGTCCGCTTGGCCGCGTCGACCACGATTTCATAGGCATCGTGGAGCGCCGGCTTCGCCTTCGACACGTCCTCGCCGACGCTGGAGAGCATCTGCAGCATTGCCGCCTGCTCGTCGGGCGGCAGACTGATCAGTTCGCCGCCGCCACTGGTCCAGGCTTGGCGCGCTTTGTTGAACAGATCGATCGCCTGCGGGTTGATCGCCACCGTTTCGGCGGCGGCGTCTTTGTCGATAATCTGCTGCAAGTTCGGCGGCAGTGACTCGTACCATTTCTTGCTGATCTCGAGCATCAGGAAGATCGACGGCTGATTGGTCTCGACCACGTATTTCGCGGCATCCTGGTAATGGAACGCCGAGAACACCGTGATGCCGGCGACGGCGCCGTCGATGGCGCCCTGCTGCAATGCCGGCATGACATCGCCCAAGGTCATCGCCACCGGCGTCGCGCCCATCCGCTTGAATGCCGCGGACTGAAAGTCCGAGGCAAAGATGCGGATCTTCTTCCCCTGGAAGTCGGCCACATGGCGGATCGCCGTCTTCGAAACAATCGAATCCGGCTGAACGATGAACATGCCGGCGCCGTGCAGTCCCTTCTCGGCGCCGAAGCCCAGCATCATTTTAAGCACCGCAGGATCGGCGGCGATGCGCTGGCCGTGTTCGAGGGAATCGACGAGGCCCGGCGCGGCCATCACCTCGAAGCGCTCGTCGACGCCGACAAAAAACTCAGGTGGAATGACCGCGGCCTGGATGGCGCCGAACTGCACACCCTCGATCTGCCGCGGAATCGCGCCGAGCTGGCTCGCCGGATAGACCTCGCTCTTGATGCGGCCGCCGGAATCGCGCTCAACCGCCGCGGCGAAATTCTTGGCAAACTGATGCGGCGCGTCGTTGAGCGTCGGCGTCGTGATTTTCATCACGAAGATCTTGTCGTCGGCGTGGGCGGTACCGAAAGCAAGCCAAAGCGATGTGGCTATGATGCCGGCGGCCGACGCCGCGCGAATAGCAATTCCAGATGCGATGACACGCACTTTCATCCTCCCCTCTGGTTTGCATCGGCTTGGGGCAAACCCCCGCCGTGACGTTTTTTATTTGGCAGAATGCCGCGCTCGACATGTTCGATCGAGCCCTCATCGCGGCAGTCCGCAATTTGAGGTTAGTAGATCGAGCACCTTCCGACAATGCGTATTCCGCCGCACGGCGCGGCCGGCGCGCCGGTGCCCGCATTTCGCTTCGCGTCGCTGCGCAGCGTCAGTCACCGGGAGCCCGGAAAACGGTCGCGGAAGCGCAGGCTGCCGCAGCCTTTGCCGGTAAAATTATCCGGCAGACGGCTATCTGATCCGCGCCGCCGCCTCGGAGACTATTTTATAGGCATCGGCGAGGCGCGGCTTTTCCTTCGATACATCGGCGCCGACGCTCGACAGCAATTTAAGCAGGCTTGCCTGCTCGTCCGGCGGCAGGCTGATCAGTTCGCCCCCCGTGTCGGTCCATAGCTTGCGCGAATTTTCGGTGATTTCGGCGGCTTGCGGATTGATCGCCACCAACTCCTTGGCCGCGGTCTGATCGATGATTTGCTGCAAGTCCGGCGGCAAGGTGTCGTACCACTTCTTGCTGACCTCGATGATCGCGAAGATCGAGGGCTGACCGGTGTCGGTCACGTATTTTGCCGCGTCCTGATAATGAAAGGCGGTGAAGACCGCGGTCGAGGCGACCGCGCCATCGATGGCGCCCTGTTGCAGCGCCGGTAGCACGTCGCCCAAGCTCATCGCCACCGGCGTTGCGCCAAGACGATCGAACGCGACGCTTTGGAACGCCGACGCGAAAATCCGCACCTTCTTGCCTTTGAAATCGGCGAGGTGCCGGGCCGGCGTCTTGAAAACGATGCCGGACGGATTGACCATGAACAAGCCTACGCCATGCATGCCTTTGTCGGCACCAAGGCTGAGCATGAGCTTGAGCACATCCGGATCGGCGGCGAGCTTTTGGCCCTGCGCCATCGAGGTGACGAGGCCGGGCGCGGCCATCACCTCGAAGCGCTCATCGATGCCGACCAGGAATTCCGGCGGCACCAGCTGGCATTGGATCGCGCCGAACTGAACGCCTTCGGCCTGACGCGGGATCGGGCCTAATTGGCTCGCCGGATAGATTTCCGGCTTGATGCGGCCGCCGGAATTTTTCTCCAGCGCCGCGGCAAAATTCTTGGCGAAAGCGTGGATCTGATCGTTGATGGTCGCGAGCGTAATCTTCATCGTATAGGTCTTGTCCTGCGCCCGCGCGCCGACCGGCGACAGAACCGTCGTCAGGATTATAAGGCCGGCCACAACGGCCGGCCTCACACAGTTCCACTGCATGAAGCGCATTTCGTCCTCCCATAAGTGTTAGGTCCGTTTTCCGGACTTATTGTTTGGCAGATTGTTGTTCGGCGGATTGCCGCGCATCGCCGCAGAAATTAGGCACCGCCTCTTGTAGCACGCCGTAAATCGCGGAGCGCCCGCCCGAATCGAGATCGGCTTTGAGCTTTTCGATCCAGCCGCGCACCAGCTCGATCGAAGGACAGACCGGCTTGGCGGCGACCACGCCGTCGATGCCGATATCCGAACTGCCTTCGTCGCGGGCGAACAGGATCTCGTTGAGCCGCTCGCCGGGGCGGATGCCGGTGAAGACGATGTCGACGTCGCGGCCGGGCTCGAGCCCGCTCAGCCGGATCAACCGTTCGGCGAGATCGACGATCTTGATCGGCTGGCCCATATTGAGGACGTAGACCGAGGTCTCCGAGCGCTTCGGTCCAAGCGCATGGCTCGCCGCGGTGACGACGAGGTCGCAGGCTTCGCGGATCGTCATAAAGTAGCGCACCATATTCGGATCGGTGACGGTGACGGGACCGCCGGCCTCGATCTGCGCCTTGAATTTCGGCACCACCGAACCGTTCGAGGCGAGCACATTGCCGAAGCGCACGGCGATCAAGCGCATCGGCGGCTTGCCGCCATTGGTGTGGCCGCCGCCTTTGCCGGCGTCGAGCGCCTGGCAATACATTTCGGCCAGCCGCTTGGTGGCGCCGAGCACCGAGACCGGATCGATCGCCTTGTCGGTCGAGATCATCACCATGGCGTCGGCGCCGGCATTCAACGCGGCATCGGCGACATTCACCGAGCCGAACACATTGGTCTTGATGCCCTCGTCCCAATCGCGCTCCAGGATCGGCACGTGTTTGAGCGCCGCGGCATGGAACACCAGGTTGGGCTTGAAGGCGGCGATCAGATTGAAGATGCGGTCGCGGTCGCGAATGTCGGCAATGCGTCCTTCGACGATAGTCCGGCTCGATTTGGCGGCGAGCTTTTCCAGAACGGCATGCAGCGCCGGCTCGGAATTCTCGATGACCAGAAGCCGCCCGGCGCTGAAATTGACGACGCGGTCGCAAATCTCCGAACCGATCGAACCGCCGCCGCCGGTGACGACGACGGTCTTGCCGCGGACGAAATCCTCGAGCCGCCGATAGTCGATCTTCACGCTCGGGCGCAGCAGCAGATCCTCGACGGCGACCGGAGCGAGACGCAGCGCCTCCTCGCCGGCTTCGAGCGACGGCAGGCGGCTCGTGGTCAGGCCCAAACGGCGCGCCTGCATCAGCATGGTTTCCGGATGAAGCTCCGGCGCCAACGCGCTCGGCGTCAGCACGAGCCGACCGACGTGAATGTCCTGCGATGCCAAGGTCGCGACGATGGCTTCAAGATTTTCCGGGCGACCGCGCACACGAACGCCGCGAAGCGCCTGGCCCTGGTCCGCCGACGACGGCGACAGAATGCCGACCGGCACGCACTTTCTTGACGGCGCCGCTCTCGATGGCGCGCAGCAGCACCTCGGCGTCGGCCGCGACCCCGACCACAAGCGTCGGCACCGCGTCGGAGCGCAGCGCATGCTGCTGCGTGCGCGAATGGCGGAACAGACGATAGGCGAGACGCGGGCCGCCGAGGAAAGAGACCTGCAGGAACCAATAGAGCGCGATGGTGATCTTGCCGAAGAAATAAGTGCCGTAGAGCGTCGGGTAGAGGAGAATGTAATCGAGCACGAGCAGCGAAACCGACAGCACCGTGACCGCGCGCAGGATGTTCCACAAATCCGGCAGCGAGGCGAAACGCCACTTGCCCGATATAGAGATGGAAGATCCAATACACCGCGCCGGCATAGATCAGATAAACCGGCAGATAGACCAAAATCCAATGCAGGCGCTCGTCAAAGCCGCCGTTCTCGAAGCGGACATAGAATGTCGCCAGCAACGCCAAAGCGGTGACGACCAGATCGTGCACGACGATCAGGACGCGACGGGGGTTGCGCAGGAAATCCATCATGGCGTCATTATAGTCCAGGCCGCGCCGGAAGATGAAACATTGATCATGACCGGTGGTAGTCGCGATACCAGGCGGCGAAATTGCGCAGGCCCTGCTCGATCGGGGTCGACGGCCGGAAACCGACATCGCGCATGAGATCGTCAACGTCGGCGCAGCTTTCCGGCACGTCGCCGGGCTGCATCGGCACGAGTTCCGTTATCGCCTTGCGGCCGAATTCCTGCTCCAAAAGCTCGACGACGCGGGAAATCTCCACCGTGCGGTTGTTGCCGATATTGTAGATGCGCCACGGCGCGGTGCTGGTCCCCGGATCGAGATCGTCGCCCGGCGGCGTCTCCGACTTTGCCGGCACCGTGCCGATGATGCGCTCGACCGCCTCGGTGACGTCGTCGACATAGGTGAAATCGCGCCGCATGCGGCCGTAATTGAACAGCCGGATCGGCTGGCCTTCGGTAATGGCCTTGGCGAAGATGAACATCGCCATGTCCGGCCGGCCCCAGGGGCCGTAAACCGTGAAGAAGCGCAGCCCCGTCGCCGGCAGTCCGTAGAGATGACTATAGGAATGCGCCATCAGCTCGTTCGCCTTCTTGGTCGCGGCGTAGAGGCTGATCGGATGATCGACATTGTCGTGGATGGAAAACGGCATGCGTTTGTTGGAACCGTAGACCGAGCTCGACGATGCGAAGATCAGATGCTCGGTCTGGCGGTGGCGGCAGCCTTCGAGAATGTTGAGGAAGCCCGAGAGATTGGAATCGAGATAGGCGTGCGGGTGTTGCAGCGAATAGCGTACGCCGGCTTGCGCCGCGAGATGCACGACCGGACCGAACGTGCCGTCGCGAAACATCGCTTCGGTCGGCTCTGCGCTCGGCGAGATCGATCTTGTGAAAGCTGAAATGCGGGAATTGGCGGAGCACCGCGAGCCGGGCTTCCTTGAGCGCCGGATCGTAATAGTCGTTGATGCTGTCGGCGCCGACCACGGCGCGGCCGTTCTCGAGCAGCCGGCGCGCCAGCGAAAAGCCGATGAAGCCGGCGGCGCCGGTGACCAAAACCGGCTTTGGCGAAGCGGGCTCGGTCGGCATGCTCACAGCCGCCACAGGTCGATGCCGTCCGGCTGCGTCGTCCGGTCGAGCTGAGATTTCACGTCGAGCACGGTGCCGCCGCCGTCTTTCAGAAGCTTTGTGAGAAGCGCCCAGCCGCCTTTGACAAAAGACCTATGCGCCACGGCGAAGATCACGGCGTCGGCCGGACGCAGCGCGTCCATCGCCACAAGCTCGATACCGTATTCCTGTTTGACCTGGACGGGATCGGCCAGCGGATCGTGCACCTGCACGGCAAGGCCGAACGAGCGCAATTCGCTGACAATGTCGGCGACCTTGCGAATTGCGGGTATCCGGCACATTTTCCTTAAACGTCATGCCGAGCACGGTGACGGTCGATGCGCCGCTCTTTCGCCGCAACAGGCGGCGCACGCATTCGCGCGCGATGCGCTGGCCGACGCCGTCATTGATGCGGCGGCCGGCCAAGATCACCTGCGGATCGTAACCCGCCTTCTCGGCGCGGTAGGTCAGATAATAGGGATCGACGCCGATACAGTGGCCGCCGACGAGACCGGGATAGAATTTCTGGAAATTCCACTTGGTGCCGGCGGCGGCAAGCACATCGCCGGTGTCGATATCGAGCCGCTCGAACAGCGCCGAGAGTTCGTTCATGAAGGCGATGTTGAGATCGCGTTGCGTGTTCTCGATCACTTTGGCGGCTTCGGCGACTTTGATCGACGGGGCGCGATGAATACCCGCCGTCACGACCGATCCATAGACGTCGGCGACGATTTGCAGCGTGCTGTCGTCCTGAGCCGACACGACCTTGGTGATGGTCTCGAAGCGATGGGTCTTGTCGCCGGGATTGATGCGTTCCGGCGAATAGCCCAGCGTGAAATCCTTCCCGCACTGCAGACCCGACGCGCGCTCCAGACGCGGCGCGCAATCCTCCTCGACGGCGCCCGGATAGACCGTGGATTCGTAGACCACGATATCGCCGCGCTTGAGAAAGCGCCCAACCGTATCGGACGCACTGAACAGCGCGGTGAGATCGGGACGATGCGCCTCGTCGATCGGCGTCGGCACCGTGACGATATAGAAATCGGACGAGGCGAGCGCCGTCGGATCGCTGGCATAGGATAATGTCGGATGCGACAGATCCTGCTTCTCGACCTCGAGCGTGCGATCGGTGCCGGCGCGCAATTCCTCGACGCGCCGCCGGTCGATGTCGAAGCCGACCACCGCGGCGCCGGAACGCGCGAACGCCACCGCCACCGGCAGCCCGACATAGCCGAGCCCAATCACGGCAATCTTGCGTTGATGCGGCAAAGTTAAGTCCTTGGATTCGACCGCGGCAGGAGCGTTACGACGTGCGCTTTCTTTAGCCGCCGCGGCATGGTCCGGCAACAGCGACAGCATCGCCCGGCTCAAACGATTTCATCATCGTTAAGCGGCGATGCGCGAGCTCAAAATTCGTTGTTAGTTTTTGCTCTAGCCTATATGCAATGAGCTGACGGTCATTGCGGCGGAACCAATTCGATGTGCGGCATTGCGGGCTTTATCGGCGCTGCATCCAACATCGCCGGAGGCGATGCGGGCGCGATCGCCGAGGCGATGGCCGCAAGCATTGCCTATCGCGGGCCGGACGACCAAGGCATCTGGATCGACGCCGAAACGGAAACAGCGCTGGTGCATCGCCGGCTCTCGATCATCGATCTGTCGGCGGCCGGCCATCAGCCGATGATTTCGGCCAACGAGCGCTATGTCATCAGCTATAACGGCGAGGTCTATAGCTTCCAGCCGATCGCCGCCGAGCTTGCCGCGCGCGGGCACAATTTTCGCGGCCATTCCGATACCGAAGTCATTCTCGAATCCTTCGCCGCGAGCGGCATCGAAGCGACGCTCAAGCGCATGATCGGCATGTTCGCCATCGCGCTGTGGGACCGGCGCGACCGCACGCTGACGCTGATGCGCGACCGGCTCGGCATCAAGCCGGTCTATTGGGCGAAGTTCGGCAACACGTTCATGTTCGGCTCCGAGCTCAAGGCGCTGCGCGCGCATCCGGGCTGGACGCCGCGCATCGACCAGGACGCCGTCGCCGCTTTCATGCGGCATAATTACATCCCGGCGCCGCGCACCATCTACCAAGGCGTCCATAAGCTCGAGCCCGGCACGATCCTCACGCTGCCGTGGCGGGGCGAGCCGAAGATCACGCGCTTCTGGGACGCCCGCGCGGTGGCGCGCGACGGATTGCATAGCCCGATCGAAGGCAGCGACGCTGAACTCACCGAACAACTGGAATCGCTCCTCAAGGATGCCGTCGGCCGCCGCATGATCGCCGACGTGCCGCTCGGGGCGTTTCTGTCCGGCGGCGTCGATTCATCGACCGTCGTCGCGCTGATGCAGGCGGCGAAGAGCGGCACGGTGAAAAGCTTCTCGATCGGTTTCGACATTCCCGGCTACAACGAAGCGCATCATGCGGCCGCGGTGGCGCGGCATCTTGGCACCGATCACACCGAGCTCACGGTGACGTCCAAAGAAGCGCTCGATGTGATCCCGCGCCTGCCGGATTTCTACGACGAGCCGTTTGCCAATTCGTCGCAGATCCCGACCTATCTCGTTTCGGCGATGACCCGGAAATATGTCACCGTGGCGCTGTCGGGCGACGGCGGCGACGAGCTGTTTGCCGGCTATAATCGCTATCAGCTCACGCAACGGTTCTGGCGCTCGCTGTCGCTGATGCCGCGCGCGGTGCGCAAGGGCGCGGCGGCGGCGCTGACTGCGGTGCGGCCGGATCGCTGGACGCAGCTCCTCTCGGCGCTGCCGTCGCGGCTGCGCCCGCCGCAAGCCGGCGACAAGGTGCACAAGGCCGCGTCAGTGCTGCGGCTCGACAGCGCCGACGCGGTCTATCGCCGCCTGGTCAGCCATTGGGAGCCGTCCGAGATCATGCCGCAGGCGCGCGAGCCGAAGAGCATCCTCGACGACCAAACGCTGGCCAAGGACTTTCCCGATCTCTTGCCGCGCATGCAATTTCTCGACCTGGTGACGTATCTGCCCGACGACATTCTCACCAAAGTGGATCGCGCCAGCATGGCGGTCGCCTTGGAAGCGCGGGTGCCGCTGATCGATCATCGCGTCGTCGAATTCGCCTGGCGGCTGCCGGAGAACGTCAAGGTGCGCAACGGCACCAGCAAGTGGATTTTGCGCCAGGTGCTTTATCGGCACGTGCCGCCCGAATTGATCGAACGGCCCAAAATGGGATTTGGCATTCCGCTCGGCGAATGGCTGCGCGGACCGCTGCGCGATTGGGCCGAGACCCTGCTCGGCGAGCAACGGCTGCGCGAAGCCGGCCTGGTCGATCACGCCGTGGTGCGCCGCTATTGGCAGGACCATCTCGACGGCCGGCGCAACTGGCAATATCTGCTGTGGGACGTGCTGATGCTCGAAGCCTGGCGCGAGCGATGGGCGTAACTACCTGGCGACCGGCTTGATGCCGACGGCGCACCAAAATGGCTCGGTATCCGAGAACCTGACGTCCACGAATCCGGCGCGTTTGAGCATCGCCGCGATCTCAGGGCGCGTGAAGCGCTTTTCGAGCCGCGTGCAGAAGCGATCATAGGCATCGGTGCGCATCACATAGAACGACTTGTCGGCGTAGTAGGACAGCGGCAAGGCACGCGGCGACCGGCCGAGCCGGGACAGCAGCCGCGCCGCGCGCGCCAGCGGCCAATAGACCAAAGCCGCGATCGTCTGGCTGATCACGAAACGCAGCGGGTGCGGTAAGCGCGAGATCACGAGCCGTCCCGCATTGCTCACCCGCCACAGTGCGCGATACCAGGACGGCCGATTGTCGAGCGCATAATAGAGATAGACCAGAAACGGCGCGCCGGGCTTCAGCTTGCCGGCAATGGCCTCGATCGCGGCCTGGGTGTCCGGCACGTGATGAAGCACCCCGAGCGAGTAGGCGAAATCGAGCGACGCATCGGGCAACGGCATGTCGGCGACACTTGCTGCGTGGAAGCTGACGTTATTCGCCGATTCCAAATTCTGCCGCGCCACCGCAAGCGCGTCCGGGCTGGCGTCAAGCAGGTGCAAATGCCCGACGCGCGGCGCGACCAGCATCGACCAGCGTCCCGTGCCGCAACCGACATCGATCCCGGTGCCGCCGCCCGCCGGCAGCATCTGCCACGGGAAAATCCGGAAATAGTCGTCGAAAATATCGCGGCGCTGCTGCTCCGAGAGATGGTCTTCGTCCTGCCGGAAGGTGGACCATTCCTCACCAAAGCCGCGCGCGACCCGGGGATCGACATTATTGTCGGCGCTCAGCTGCATGCTCAGGTCACGCGCGCTCGCGCGGCAGCCGTGTCGCGGCGCGCACCGGGAAATGCGTCCGCTAAAATCTCGCTGACCGGAGGAGGATTGATTTCGCCCATCGCGCGATAAAGCCGCTCATAGCGGTCGACGCAAGCCGCAAGCGAGAAATGCTGCTCGACGCGGCGGCGGCCGGCTTCGGCAAAGCGTCGGCGCAGGTCAGGATCGTTTGCCAGCCGCAAGATCGCGGCCGCCAACGCCCGTGGCTGGCGCGGCGGCACCAGAAATCCCGTCTCATTATTGACGACGGCATCGCTGTTGCCGCCGATGGCGGTCGCGACGGCGGGAAGGCTCGCGGCCATCGCCTCCAGCAGGGCGTTGGAAAAGCCTTCCTGATGCGATGGCAGCACAAAAATGTCGCTGGCAGACAACAGCTCGTCGACGTCCGACCGCTCGCCGAGCCACATTATGTTGTCGGCGATGCGCAGAAGCTCGGTGCAGTCCTTGAGCTCACCGCCGATACCGTCATCGCGGCCGATGACAACAAGCCGCCACGGCACCGGCAGCAGATCTCTGACTTGCGCCAATGCCTCGATGAGATCGCGATGGCCTTTGTAGGCGATCAGATTGGCGATGACGGAAATGACCAGCGCATCGCTTGGAATTTGCAGTGCGGTGCGCGTCTGCTGCCGGCTGCTCTTAAAGACGGGCGACGGCATTTCGATGCCGTTATGGATGAGCCCGAGCTTCCGCGGATCATCCACCTCGGTCAAGAGTTGCTCGATGACAGCGTGCGAATTGCCGAGGATGCCCAAAGTCCGCCGATGCAAGAATCGCTCGACAGCGCCCAGCAGCGGATATTTGTCGCGATAATCGGTCAGCGAGCGCCGGCTCATGAGCCGCCGGCGATGGCCGGCAAGCTCCGCGGCCAGCGAGCCGAAGACGTAGGGACGCGGCAGGAAGAAGTGCACCACAGTCGGACGCTCGCGACGCAACCAGCGCGCCAAGGCAAGCGCAGCTTTCGGCCAATGCAGAAAGCCCGCGCCCATCGGCCCATCGACACGAACGCCATCGACACGAACGCCATCGACACGAACGCCTTGGGCCGCGATTTCGCCTTCCAGCGGTCCACCCCGCTCCATCACATACAGCGTGACATCGAGGCCGCGCCGCTGCAGCGCCGGCAGGATCCGCGCGATATGGCGCTCGGTGCCGCCGACATCCAGCCGCGACGTCACGACGACAACGCGCAACGATCCGTCGGTCAAATCGGCGATCCCGGCCTGCGCGCGCCCCTAAGCTCTGTTGGCCGCGGCGAGCAACGATACCGTCTCGCCGATGCCGCGGTGAATGTCGCCGGCAAAAGCGAAGCCGCGCTCGCGAAAGCGGTCGCAGGACACTTCGTAGGACAATTGGTTCATGATCGGGCTGTTCACGAACGACAATTGCAGATGCGGCACGAATTCGCGGATGCATTCGACGATGTCGCGCACCGTCGCGTTCAGCGTCAGCACGTTGTAGACGCGCCCGTCGAACAGATCATTCTTGATGACGAAGGCAACGGCGCGGGTGGCGTCGAACAGATCGAGGTAAGGCCGTTTCTGATCATAGGCGCTCTGCCAAATGCTCAGCGGCTGTTTCATCACCGCCTGCCAGCAGAACTTGTTGACGGCGGTGTGATAGCGCATGCCGACCGAGGCGCCGAAAATAGTACCGAAGCGGAACACCACCGCCCGCAGGCCGCTATTCTTCGCCAATCGCTGCACCAGATCCTCTTCCTTGAGCTTGGTCGTGGCATAGGGGCTCTGCGGCTTGAGCTCTTCCAGCGTGCAGTCTTCCGACACCAGCTCGTTTTGCGTGCCGTAGACGCTGGTCGACGACGGATGGATCAGCCGCGCGCCGGCTTCCTGGCAGGCCGCGGCGATCATCGTCGTCGCCTCGAAATTATTGGCCTCGAGCTCCGCCGCCCGGTTGAACGACCCGGCGGCGTCGGTAATCGCGGCGAGATGAACCACGGTATGGGCGCCTTCGACGATCGGCCGCAGATCGATGGTGCGGACGTCGCCTTCGATGAATTGATAGCGCCCGACCGACGGCAGATCGAACAACGACGCGTAGCGCTGCGTCATCATGTTATCGACCATGACGATCTCGGCTTTCGGAAAATGCAGCGGCAATCGCCGCACCAGCGCCGAGCCGATATGCCCGAGCGCTCCGGTAATGACGATTTTCATGTATTGGCCTTCCGAAACGCCAGAAACTCCGGATAGGTGCGCAGATAGTCGGCTTCCTCGAACAGCCGGTCGCAGAGGACCATCACGACCGAATGGTCTGCCTTGAAGATGACGGTGTTCCAGATCGTCGGCGGCACGCACAAAGCGAGATTGTTCCGATCGAGCGTGAACGTTCCTGCTGCCGGCTGTCGTCGCAAAGCACGTCGACAGAGCCGTGCACGCACAGCATGAATTGCGTGCAGCGGCGGTGCGCATGCTCGCCGCGGCGCGCTCGAGTGGCGCGGTCAGCGTGAACATTCGCGCCATCGACGAACGGCGACCTGGTTGAAGGCCTGGGCTACGACGATCTCGCCATCCTCGCGGGCATAACGCGGCAGTTCGATCAAGCGGATCCGCGCGATCGAGCCAAGCCAATCCGGAACCGGGGCCGGCGAGACCTGAGGCCCGGACCGAGTGGAGCGGTATTGCTTGTCATTTGTCCTCTCGCGCATGAAATTGCCTGAATCATGGCGATCCCGTCTGTCGCACGCTTTTTCGCGTTCGGCTATCGCGCGACAGAAGTAATCTGCGAATTCCGGCTTTGAGATCGTAGCGCGGCTGCCATCCGGTCTGTTTCCGGAAATAGGCGGCGAATTGCCGACAAAATTCCGCCGCTCGATCGAATGGAGATCGCGCTGGCTCCGCGACGCGGCGGATTTCGACGCGGCGGCCGGTTGAAGCGCAGTGCCGCTTCGGCGACCAGAACAAACGCCTCCGTCAAGCTCGCGCCGCGGCCCCTGGCGATGACATAGTGCCGGCCGTCGCGGACATGCGGCGCCGTTCGAGCGCCAGCGGAACGCCTCGACGACGTCGTCGAGAAGGGTAAATCGCGCATATACTCGCCTTCGCCGTAAGATCGTGAGCGGCTCGCCCGGCAATGGCCGAATGATCTGAGTTGAGGATGCCGCGATTGGCATTGGTCGAGGTGCCGAGCCGTAACCATAGACATTGGAAAGGCGGAGCGTGCAGAGCGCGAAGCGACGCCGCGCGGTGCGCGTCGCGCAGGATGTTTCGCATTCCAGCTTGTGCCGATCATAGACCGAGCACGGTCGTCCGGCGTCGCTCGTCGACCGGAAGTGGGGGGTGCGCGCCGACGATGGTGACCGTGCTGGCGAAGATCACCGGCAACGTCGCCGGCCGAACGCGCGGCCGCGACCAATGCGCGGACCGGCTCGACATTGAATCGCGTCCCCGCGGATCGGCCTCGGCCGCCCGTAAATCGGTGCGCCAGGACAGATGCACGACGGCATCGGCCCCGGACAATAGCTCGGACCAGGCACGCGCGATCGCGCAGATCGGCTTGCAATGAACGCCTTCGCATCGTCTACGTTGCGGACTTCCGGGCCGAATGACGAACGCGACACGAGTTTCAGGGCTCGCCCTTCCCTCGCCAGTCGGTTCGTCAAGGCGGTGCTGATGTAACCCCGCGCGCCGGTGACGATGACGGTGCTCATGACAATGCGTTTCGCCGGCGAAACAGCAAGTTGCTGGTATTGGGAGTCCGCAACGCTTCCGGGAAGTATCCATCGGCAAGGACCGTAGCGATCCAATACTTTGGCATCGCGGATCAAACGCAATACGAGCTGAGCGGTCAGCTCGACAGCGCCGATGAACTCATCCGGGTTGATGAACCAGTGCCGAATGCGGCTGCCATAGTAATTTTACAGGGTCACATAGGTGGCAAATTCACCATAAGATGCCGGCGAGGCTCAGATAACAGGCGCCATAAGCGGCAAGCCGCGCGTCAAGCTCCGCCAGTCTTCGATGTACTGAATGACGCTGGCGGCGTGGACGATATCGAACGGCGCGGCGCCGGGCAGCTCGCTGTCGAACACCGGGCCCTTTGCGCCGGCAAACAGCGCGCGGCCGGCGCGGCAAATGCCGTCCGCCTCGATGACGGCAATCGGCACGGTCGAGTCTCAGCCGGCATCGCGCGCGCCAAGACAATATAGGCGGTGCCGAGATTGCCGCGAATCGATGGATGCTCACGCGCGGCTGCTCGGCGAACATTGCCGCGGTCAAGGTCGGCAGCACCGCGTTGCGCTGGCGCAGCGCATAATCGAGCGGTTTCGTCTCGTGCCCTGCAATCGCGTCACGCGCGGCTTGCACGCTGCGGTCCTGCCAGGTCTCGCCTTCGAAGCCGGGTACCGCCGACGGCGCTTCGTCGAACGACGCGCATAGACGCCTTCCCAAACCTTGAAGTCCGAAGCGCTCATCGTTCTATTGCGCAACGTCACTGCGAAGATTTACATATGCGGGAGCCGGTCGCGGCCAAGCTCGCGCAGACTCGGATAGGCGCCGTCGCGCTTCGATACGATCAGCGACTGGATCGGCGAACGGATTGCGATATCGCGATCGTTCCAGATCCAGGCCGGCCTCATCGTGCGGATCGTAGAACTCGCTGACCTTATAGAGGATATCGGCGAAATCGCTGAGCACACAGAAGCCGTGTCCGAAGCCCGGCGGCGTGAAGGGCTGCCGCGGTCTGTCGGCACTCAGTTCCGCGCGATACCAGCGGCCGAAGGTTGCCAATCCGGCCTCAGGTCGACCGCCACGTCGAAGATGCGCGCCGCGGATGATGCCGACCAACTGCGCCTGCGGCTGTTTGACCTGGAAGTGCAGGCCGCGCAGCACGCCTCGCGCGAGTGCGAATGATTGTCCTGCACGAAGTCGTCGGTAACTCCGGCCTCGCGATAGCGCCGGCCCTGGAACGCTTCGAGGAAAAGCCGCGCTCATCGCGATGGCAATTGGGCTGGATCAGCAGCAGGCCTGAAAGGCCGGTTTCTTCCACGTGCATCCGCGATGCCTGACTGACATCACGACGATTTGCAACGCATCGGAGCGGCATCGTCAAGCGCGATGAATACTGAAGACCGTATTCATGGCGGCGTCTTCCAGGTTCACACTCGTCGACAACTACGTCTCGGCAAGGTCATAGCAAGCGATGCGGGTCGGCGCCGGCGGATGGCGATCGTGTCGCGAAAGCCGCGCCTAATCCAATCGAGATTTTCCGCAGTGCGGTATAGCGAATACGCAGAATCCCGACCCATGCGCGCTCGCCATACGGGAAAATGCCGCGGCACCAGCCGAGCGGACGATCCTTGTAGGGGCTCTTCGCAAGATTGAGATCGAACGTTTGCATTTCGCCCGAGGCCAAATCGACACGGAGGACCAGTCCATTCACCGCGGTAAAATAGATGCAGTTGCCCGCGACATGCCCGTCGTGCACCCCTTCCTTCTTAACTTGAAAGGCGCCCGACCGCCGCATTGCCGTTGAGCGGCACGGCATCGCGCTGTTGAAAGCGCGTCACCCAGGCTCGCCATCGAGAAAGAAAACAAAATTCGGATGCGACAGATGCGGCTTCGTCGTCGCGACTTTGCGATAATCGACCGTCCGCGAAAAGCGATCCCAGACCCGACTTGCCGGTCACACTCGCCAATTGCAACAGCGCGCCGTCCGGCGTCGAGCTCAGCCACCGCATCGAGCCCGGTCACCGCGACAAAGAGCCGGCCGTCGGGCGCCACCGCGACATGATGCAGTCGTTGAAACATGGCAGCGAAATCACTTTCGGATCGAGAACGACGGGAAGTCGCAGATCAGGACTTCGGTTTCGTGCAAAGATAGGCCGTGTTTCCGGCGATAGAGCCGCTTTAAAAACGATGGAAGGCAAGTCTCGGCACAATGCTGCGGCGGCGATTCATATTCAAAACGTGTTCGGCGCGCCCGCCGGCCGGCCCGTCCAAGACTTTCGCGACCGAGGTTTCGCGACCGAGGCTTTCACGACCAAGGCCTTTTTGTAGAGTTTCCACTCCTGCGTCGAGTGCGGCGTGCCGGGCTGTTCGCCACCGACCACCCAAATCGCCTGAGGACTCTGAACTCGGCCGACCGGCCCAAGCCGAACACTCGTGTCGTTTGCCGCCGACGGCGCCGTCGCGGCGACGAAAAGCGGCACATAGGGCCGGATGAAATTATCGAATGCCGCGCCGGACAGGACGTCCTCGATATGCGCCAGTTCCGCGCCGAACGCTGTCACATAATCCTCGGCAGCGCCGTCGTTTCGCAATGTTGCAAGAACGCGCCGACGCTCGCGAGGCGCGGAATGGCGCCGCCGCATTTTGACCCATTGCAGCAAATTGGGCGCGGCATGACGGAGGTAGTCGGCGCAACGCCGCGCGTAGGAGCCGTAGTCGGCGCAGGAAGTAGCCCAGCCATTCCGAAAATTGCCGCGCAGCTCGTCGGCCACGGCGTCGGCGTCCGTACCGTCGGCAGCGGCGGCGTAGCGCGAAATCCGGGCGATGATCTCCGCCAAGTCCGGTACTGAAACGGTTGATGACCAGGTGATGGATCCGTCCTTGCGAAAGGCGAGACCCCATCGTCGTCCAATATTGCCGCAGATAGGGGATCGTTGCCGGATCGGATCGCGCTTTGCCGAGCTGAGCGTGCGCATGGCGCAAAATTTCTCGTGAAGCTGCAGATCGCCGAGATTGATCTCGGCGACCTCACTCCAGATCGTCGAATAACGCTGGCGATCTATAAACCACAGCAATAACTCCAGGAATTACGCAAGCCCCGCAGCAGACGGTCCGCCACCGATGATTCATCGAGATCGAGTGACCGGTCATAGGGGGTATATTGTAGGCAAGCCGATTGAGCGGACCGCAACCGCCGAGGCAAGTATCTTTTCGCGCGTAAACGGCGAAGCCGCCAATGCCGCCGCCGCAGCAAACATAGTCGGAGTGAAATCCAGAAATCCAGACTGCGCTCCAGGCCGGCCAAGAGCAGAAAATCGTCGTTGTCGGCCACCATCGCATACGGCGTCTTCACCCGCCCCAGCGCATCCGTCAGTTTCGCGAAAAAGCGGCCGAAATCGGTGTCGTCGGCATAGTGAATATATTCAATATAGGGCCGGAAAAATGCTGGCGAGACTTCAAGCAGGCGCGCCAGCGCCGGATCAACCTCGCCGTCGGCGATGATAAACCGATAAGGCAGCCGCGCCGCATTCGCCTGCCACAGGAAGCGCAGCGTAAACAACGGCCGGCCGCGCAGCGGCATGCACGATGGTCAAGCGCGGTGTCATCAAGCCATCTTCAAGCGGTGCGCGACGAGAAACCAAGAGCGATGCCGGCAGCGCTATCGTCACCAGCGCCTTGGCCGCGAGCGTCTGCAGGGAGCCCAGCGTGCGGCCGAGACCGCGGCCGCTAGTCCAGGCGATGGCCGGCAGCATGATCGCCGCCTTGACGAACGGCGTCGGCGAGCGGGAAGAAATATTCGAGATCGTTGTTGAGAAGCCAGATGTAATAGTGCCATCGGCCCGTAGCGTGAGCGATGGAGGCTTCGCTTTTTCCTGGCCCGTGACGCCCGGCTCGGCCGGCGTCGACGTAATAGATCCGCACCACCTCATTCACCGCGCAAGTCTTGAAGCGCTTGGCAACGTCGAGCCAGACGATGCCCTCGGGAAGATATTCGCCGAGCGCGACCTGCGGAAACGGATAGCGGCGCAGGATCTCGGTGAATCCGACGCCCCATTTCTCGCCGCGCAACCGATAGACATATTTGATCTCGCGCAGGTCGGCATCGAGCGGATCGGACGGATACCGGTAGCCGACGATATTGCCGTGCTGGTCGCAGCAAAGCCCGTCGACACCGCAAAAAGCCGGACGCAGATTTTCCGGGATCGCGTCCCAATGGCGGGCGACTTTCTCCAGCGCGTCCGGCACCAGCGCGTAGTCGGAATCAAGACAGGTGAAAAATTTGCCGCGCGCCGCGCCGAGCGCCAGATTATGTGCAATATGCTTGCCGCTATGGTTCTGCCGAAGATAACGCAACAGGGAAACTTGTGCCGACTTCATCCAGCCGGCGACCCAGTGCGCGGTGCCATCGGTCGAGCCGTCATCGACCACGATCCACTCGAAATCGGCCAAGGTCTGCGCCGACAGGCTCTCGAAGGCGCGATGCAGCGTGTGCGCGCGGTTGTAGGTCGGCGTAAAAATCGTAAAGAGCGGCGCGGCGTTCCGCTTGGTTTCCGTCGAGCGCAGCCAATTCAACGACGATCGTCATAGCGGCGCAGCGATGCGATGACCGCATCGACCTCGGCGTCGGTCAATTCCGGATACATCGGCAATGATTAAAATCTTCTCAACGATCTCGACCGTCACCGGCAGACCGCCTGGGCAGCGATAAGAACAGCTCGGCGTAGCCGGCCTGCACATGGACCGGCGCGGCATAGTGCACGGCGCAGCCGATCTTGTCGGCGGCAAGATGCGCGGTGAGCCGCTGACGGTCGTCGCAACGCACGACGTAGAGATGATAGACGTAGCTATCCTTTTCCTTTTGCCGCAGGCAGCGTCAGCGGCAATCCGGCGAGGCCGCGGTCGTAGCGGGCGGCGATGGCGGCGCGCCGCGCATTATCGAGCGGCGTGATGCAGCAGCTTGGCGCCGAGGATAGCGGCCTGCAAAGGATCGAGCCGCGAGTTCAGGCCGATCTCATGCGTCTTGCGCGCTTCGTCCCAGCCATATTGCCGCAAGCAGGCGCACCCGCGCGGCAAGCTCGGCGTCGTTGAGGTAATCACCATGCCGCCGTCGCCGATCGCGCCCCAAATTCTTGGTCGGATAGAAACTAAAACAACCAATGTCGCCGATGCTGCCGAGCCGCTTGCCGCGATACCGGCCGCCCGTCGCCTGCGCGCAATCCTCGACGATGCGCAGCCCGTGGCGGCGGGCGATGAGCACGATGGTGCCCCATGTAGGCAGCCTAGGCCATAGCGGATGCTGCACCGGAACGACGGCCTTGGTCCGCGGCGTAATCGCCAACTCGATTTGCGCCGATTGGATGGGCTGCGTGTAGGTCGACCAGTACGATGTCGACGAGAACCGGCGTCGCGCCGCTTGCCGAATACGTTCAGCCGTCGCGACCGCGGTGTGCGAGACGGTAATAACTTCGTCGCCCAGTCCAATCCCGAGCGCGCGCACCGCCAGGATCAAAGCATCGGTTCCGCTGCCGACACCGACCCCGTGCGACACGCCGCGAAGTTCGGCAAACGCCCGCTCGAAGGTCTCGACTTCCGCGCCAAGGATATAGCCGCCGCCGTCCGAACCCGCGCGATCGCGTCCTCGATGGACTGCCAAACTCACTCGAAATTGCGCCTGTGGCGAAGCCCAAGGGATGAAGGAGCTGATGAAAGCGCTCATGCTCAGGACACGATCCTTACTTCGGGGAAATAGATGATCCAGCGGCCGCCCGCGGCGATGAAGGCCTGTTCCTTCTCGCGAATTTGAGTAGCGTGATTCCAGGCGAACAGCAGCGCGCAATCG
>CAWEMR010000027.1:0-386548 GCA_963810085.1 uncultured Alphaproteobacteria bacterium
GTATAGGCATCGGCGCTCAGCAACACCGAATAGGGACCATTGACGCCGACGAGCCGCAATTGACTGAGCGCTTGCGCGATGGCGTCCGGATAGGCGCGCATGTCGGCCGGAAGGGGCTTCACCGGATTGCTGGTTCCCTCGCGAATGCCGCCGATGCCGGCGGCGGCATAGCCTTCGAAGATCGCGCGGTCTTCGGCAAGGGCCAAAAGCCGTGCGGCATCTTTCGCGGGCTGCCAATCCGAATCGTTGGCGCCACGCTCCACGTCGTCGATCTGTTGGCGATCGAGTTCGAAAGGAACGCGGAGTTCGACTAGCGCTTTGACCTCGCGCTGTCGTGCAAGGATTCCGTCGTTCGGCGCCGCGACATTACGCAAATGGCCAGTGCCGATGGCGGGGGTGGCGATGCCGCTTGGACCCTGCACGTCGACGACGCGCCTGCCAGCGAGGTAGCGTTTGATGGTGCGCGACGCTTCCTCCTCGATCTGAGCCCAGGCAGCGTCGGATATCGGGGCAAGTTCGCGGTGAAGGTTGTTCATGAGCCATTGTCTCCTTTAAGCGAACCGATACCGAGCGAGCCGTCGCGTTGCGGCGCCGGCTGTGGCGCCGCGGGGGCGGGCGTGTCAGAAAGCATGTGTCCGGCAGGCGGAGCGTCGTCGCCGACGTTTTCCAAAAACGTCACGGACGGCACGAAGAACAGGTTGCCGGTCTTTGCGACGCTGAAATCGAGCAGACGATCGTAATTGCCGGGCGGACGCCCTACGAACATATTTTCCAACATCTGCTCGATCGTTCGCGGCGAACGCGCGTAGCCGATGAAATAGGTGCCGAATTCCTTGTCGCCGACACGGCCGAACGGCATGTTGTCGCGGACGATCTTGATTTCCTTGCCATCCTCGATGATGGTCGTCAGCGCATTGTGCGCGGACGTCGGCTTCACGGCATCGTCGAGCTCGATATCCGAAAGCTTTGTGCGCCCGATAATGCGCTCCTGAGCTTCGGTGGAGAGCGCGTTCCAACTGGCCACATCGTGCAAGTATTTTTGCACGATCACGTAGCTGCCGCCGGCGAAGGGGGCATCTTCGGCGCCCAGATAAACCGCATCGATCGCCGTTTGCGCCGTCGGGTTCTCCGTGCCATCGACGAAGCCGATGAGATCGCGGTCGTCGAAATAGCGAAAACCATGCACTTCATCGGCCACTGAAACGGCCTCGCCGAGCCGGGCCATGATTTGCGTTGCCAGCTCGAAACAGAGATCCATGCGCTGGGCGCGAATGTGAAAGAGGAGATCGCCGGATGTGGCGACGGCATGGCGCGAGCCGGCCTTGAATTCCCGAAAAGGATGCAGCTCTGCCGGCCGCGGTTGACCAAAGAGCCTGTCCCACGCGTCGGATCCAATCCCCATCACGCAGGACAGGTTTCCCTCAATATCTCGGAAGCCGACGGCACGTAACAGCGCCGGCAGGTCGCCGCAAAACGACCGGACTGCCTCACGACTAGCACCGCCGGGGTTGACCGTTGCGACGAGAAAGATCGCGGCACAAGTCAAAGTCCCAACCACCGCCTGTGGCACCGGAGGTAAGCCGGATTGTGCGCCGGACGCGCTCAATGAACCTTACTCCGTCGATGACGCCCCTTTGAGAAAGGGTATCTGTCACCGGCCTAACTTTGTGGGATTGTGACGAAAAAGACAACTGACGTGGAGCCCAGGAGAAGTACCGATTGCACTCCGGCCTTATCCCTCGCCGGATCACGGTCGATCTCAATGTGCGGGCGTTACCGATACCGCGGGAAGCGCTCTTCCCAATTAGTCAGGAGTAAAAGCATGTCCGTCTATGATGCCAAATCCATTCCAGCCGAAGTGAACAGCAGCACGAAGGATCCGGAGGTCGCTGCCTTTCTGAAAAACCGGGCCGGTTCTTGCGCGCTCAGACGGCGAGCGCCTGCAGGATCAGGTCCGTGATCGCATCAGGGTGTGAGATCAGCGACAGGTGGCTCGACTTGACCTCGATCGTCTTCGCACCCATGCGCTTGGCCATGAAACGCTCGAGGTCAGGATTGATCGTCCGGTCTTCGGTGGACACGGCGTAGAAGGTGGGCTTGGTGCGCCAGGCGGCGTTCGTTGTCTTGTCTGTGTTCAGCGACTTCTTGAAGGGCTGCTGAACCGCGTAGAGGACGCGTGCCTCTTCCTTCGGCAGGTCGCCCGCGAAGTCGTGCAGGAAAGCCTCCTCGGTCAACTGGCCCCAATCGTCGTTGAACACAACGCCGGCTGAGGCAGGCGGCGCCGGGTAGTTCTTCGCCAGTGCCGCATAGTCCTCACCGGCATCGGGTGCCCGCGCGGCGACGTAGACAAGCGCGGTGATCTTCGGGTCCACCCCAACCTCCGTCACGATCATTCCGGAGAACGAGTGGCCAACGAGCACCGTCGGGCCCGGCTGCAATGCGATCGCCCGCCGCGCGGCCTCCGACGCCTCCTGCAGCGAGGTCAGAGGATTCTGCACGCTGGTGCAATTGATGCCCTTCTCCTGGAGGCGAGGGATGACCTTCGACCAGGAGGAACCGTCAGCAAACAGTCCATGGACGAAAACGACATTCTTTGTTTTCAGGGACGTCTGGGCGCTGGCGACTTGGTTGAGCAGCGGAAGGGCGGCGCCAGCTGCGGCCAGCGTGCCCACAAAGGTGCGACGGTCCATAGAGATTCTCCTTTGCAGCTGGGGGTATTTCCAGTGAACGACGGAAGTGCCCGGCGCGGCCTCGAAACGACGTGTTTGACCCAAAGCGGACAATCGGTTTCAGCAGCTTATGACGCTGCGCCGGGTTCGGAGATTGTTCGAGTATCCCGATCCGTTCCTTTACGCGGCCTGGAGTGGCGAAGTCCTCGTTCCTACCTTGTCGGTGATCTCGAGCGGAACCCGGCACCCATTCAAAAAAGGCTGAGCATATTGAACCAGCCGATCATAAGCACGACCTTACGAGAGATCGTCTCACCGTACCTGTCAAGAAGTTCGCGTAAGGTCTCGTCGCGCAATGTGCCGGTCTTTGATAACTCATCGGTCGCTTTACACACGAGAACATATTCTGGACTGATACCGGATACCGGTCCGTCGGTGGCAGCGGCGTCGATCTCAGCAGCAGACAAGCCCGCGTTCTTAGCCATCACGACGTTGGCTTGCGCCTCGTAAGGCGTATTCAACACCTTTGCCGCACGCAGAATGATCATCTCGCGCGTCCTGGGATCAATACCTTTCGCCTGGAACATTGCTTTGACTATGCCGATTGTGGCCTCGTGCAGGTCCTCAGTTCCGGCGAACATCTTCAGAACGTTCAGGGTTTTATCCGGATCATAGGATTTGCCGATGACCTGCCGGACGGCTTGCTCCGAGGGCAATGGGATCGCGACGGTGGAGGTGTAGGCGGTGGGATATGCCATGGTTCTCTCCTGGTGTTGAAGCCCGATGCAGGAATTTCGCAATCATGTACGGAACAAAGTTGCGCCAAATTGGTTCCGACAGCAGCTTTCGGAGGCAGCCTTATAGAAGCCCCCTTCACATCGACTTCATCGTATTGATTGTTCGAGCAATTCGATAATTTTGCCAACGGGCTGCGAATGGGATCCCACCGCCATGGCACAGACCATTCTGAGCGCACTGGCTCCGATCATCTTCACCCTGCTGCTCGGTTTCGTAGCTGCTTGGCGTCGCGACTTTGGGCCGAAGGAAGCGTCGGTCCTCAATCGCATGGTGTTGTTGTATGCCGTGCCACTCGCGCTTTTCGTTGGCACGGTTGGCACGCCGCGCGCCGATCTGGTCCAGGATATTGCGTTTGTTGTTGCGATATTCGTGGCGATGGTCGGCTTATATGCCTTGGTGTTTCTGCTGTTCCACTTCGTATTTCGCTTCTCGTTGAGCGAGAGCGTACTGGCGGCACTGACTGCGTCCGCACCGGCCGTTCCGTTCATGGGTCCGGCTATCCTCGGCGACCTGTTCGGCAAGGCCAGCGCCGTTACTATCGCAATCGCCGCTCTTATCATCAATCTCATTATTGTGCCGATCACAATTCTGGGCCTGGCGTCGGGAAGAACATCCATTGCGACGACGGGGTCGCCGACGACGCGTCACTCGGCCTTCACGGAAAATCTCGTGGAAACGGTCAAAGAGCCGATTATCTGGGCGCCTCTGCTCGCTTTTGTGCTCGTGCTGTGCAATGTCCACATCCCCTCAATTGTTGACCACGGACTTTCACTTTTTGGACAGGCCACGAGCGGCGTCGCACTGTTCGCGTCTGGCATCATGCTTGCCGCCTACAAGATCAGCATCGATTGGAGCGCAGTTTTATTGGTGTTGTTAAAGAACATCGTTCAGCCGGCGCTGGTTCTGACCGGTCTACTCTGGCTCGGCTACGGCGCCCCCATCGTCCCCGAGGCGGTGCTGACGACGGCCATCCCAAGTATGCCAATCGTGATCGTGCTTGCCGTCCAATACCATGTGTCGGAAGCGCGCGCCTCCTCTGCCCTATTTCTCAGCGTGATTGGTTCGATATTCACAATGGGAGTTTTCGTCGCCCTGACACAGTAAGCGATGCAGCAGAAGGAGACTCGCTATGACCCAAGTCGAAGCTCTCGCCAAATATGCCGTTCGCGCCTCGTTCGCCGATCTCTCGGCGCAGTCGCGCAAGCAGTTGCCGGTCCACATCTTGGACTCGCTCGGTTGCTGTATCGCGGCCTTGGGCGCCGAGCCGGTCGAGGCCTGCCGCACACAAGTCGCGGATTTCGGCGGCAACGGCCCGTGCGCCCTGATCGGCGGGGGCAACGCCAACCCAATCTTCGCGGCGTTCTGGCACACGGCGCTGGTGCGCTACGTCGACTTCATGGACAATTTCCTGGCGCCAACCGAGACCTGCCATACAGCCGATAACTTTGGCGTGGCGCTGACCATTGCTAATTATGTCGGCGGCAGCGGCCGCGACCTGATGCTTGCGGTCGCGCTCTCGTACACAGTGCAGTCTCGTTTCGTCGATCACGCCAACTTCATGACGCGCGGCTTCGACCACACCGCGCAACTCGCTTTCTCGCTCAATGCCGCCGCGGGTCGGCTGCTCGGCTTGAGCGAGCCGCAGATCGCGAACGCCATCGCCATGGCAGCAGCCAGTGATGCTTCATTCGCCGTCATAAGAGCAAAGCCACTGTCGCAGTGGAAAGGTCTTGCCTCGGCGCAATCGGCGCTTGGCGCGATGAACGCGCTGTTTCTTGCCCGTCGCGGCGTGGAGGGACCGCTGCAGGTGATCGAGGGCGCCAACGGCATCGACAATCTGCTGCACATGCAGATACGCATCGACTGGGACAAGCAAGGTTACGAGGGCGTTTTGGAGAGCACCATCAAGAAGTACAACGCCATGATCCACACGCAGTCCGCCATCCATTGCATGGTCGAACTCGTCAGACAGAACAAATTCGACCCCGGCAAGGTGGTTTCGATCGAGGCCGACGTGATCCGGATCGCCTACGATTTTGCCGGCGGCGGCCTCTACGGCGTGGACAAAGTCATCCGGACCAAGGAACAGGCGGATCACAGCCTGCCATATCTGCTCGCGGTGGCGTTGCTTGACGGCGATGTGATGCCGGCGCAATTCGCGCCGGACCGTATCATGCGCGCCGATGTGCAGCAGCTCCTCAAGAAGGTTTCGGTCCGGCCGGATCAGGAATTCACCGAGCAATATCCCGCGAAGATGCCCGCCAAGATCACGGTCCGGTTACAGGACGGCAGAGTGATTGAGCACGAGGTTCAGAATTTTCCAGGCCTCGCTTCCCGTCCGTTCACATGGGAAGACTCCGTCGAGAAGTTCGATAGGCTCGTCGCCGGCCGCGTCGACGAAGGGCTGTGCCGGGAGATCAAGGATGCCGTGCGTTCGCTCGAAAGCATCCAGGTTAGGGACCTGATGCAACTGCTCGGGCGCGCGACTGACGGTAAACGGAAGACATTAGATAAAACTGCCGCCTGAACGCTGCATGTGGCGGGGATATCGCCGCATGTAAAACGCCACCTCCACGGCATTTCCCACGGCAGACATTCGCTTAGGCTCTAATGGCGGCGGACGACGTGATCGATGAGCAGGCGATGTCGCCTATTGGCCCATAGCGGACGCGCCGGTCAGCCAAAGCCGTGGCAGCTTTCGGGAGTAAAGCGGACACGGCCACTGTCTAACGGTGCGGCAGCTTTTGATCCTTAGCAGACATCTGAAAGGCCGCACCCGCTGCCGGGCTTAAGCGGACATCGGCGAAGACTGCCCGCAGCCTCAAGGTTTCGCGGCAAGGCCCCGTCAAGGCGCGGCCCGGCCCTGCTTGTGTCAAATCGATCACACTCAACGAAATTCCGTCCCGGTTCTGTGCTCAGGCCGCACCGCACCATGTTTCAGCCCCCTTTTACCTGCCGATCATCGCCTGGTGGGTTGCGTCATGTCCTCCATTATTGGCGTCTTCGATATCATTATCAATGCGGCGCGCATTAATGCCCGCAAACTCGGCGCCATCGCTGTTATGTCAGCGGCGCTTGCGGCTTGCACCCAAGCCCCTGTTGTCAACAGATCTGGATTTGTCGGGGCCGCGCGCCAGGCCTCGCTGCAAACAAATAGGCGCGCGGCGGAAGGTTATAGCGCAACTGAAAAGCACATCACTGTGCCGAGGGGCGCAGCAGTCGGTCTCGCCAGTTTTCTATGATGAGGGATCAGAGACTGCTAGCGGTGAAAAGTTCGACCCTCACGACTTGACCGCTGCTCACCCAACGTTGCCATTTGGCACGCGCTTGCGCGTAACAAACGTCACCAATGGTCGGTCTGTAGTAGTTCGGGTGAACGACCGAGGTCCGTTCGTTTCCGGACGGGTGGTCGATGTCTCGCGTTCTGCAGCCCAATCGCTTGATATGATTGGAAGGGGAATAGCGAAAGTCAAAATTGACGTCGTTCAATAGCCCTAATGTAGACTACCGGCCATCAGATCACATCGTGCCTTTCGGCTTTAACTGGGCATTGGGCGTCAGCTATAACATCGCGCTGAGGTGAATGCTTTTAGGAGGCGGGGCGGCCCAGCAGGGTTGTGATCTTTTCGAGTAGGCGCGGCAACTCTATCGGTTTTGTGTCGTATTCATCGCATCCGGCCGCGATCGCTTTTTCCCGGTCTCCCGCCATCGCGTGGGCTGATAGCGCGATGACTGGAATTGTGCGTGTTGCTGCTTCGGCCTTGAGCCGCCGCGTTGCTTCCCAGCCATCGATCACAGGCAAGCTCAAATCCATGAGAATGAGAGACGGCTCCTCGGTGCGTGCCATCGCGATCCCTTCCTCGCCATTGCGGGCCAGGACAACCTCATAACCTCGTCGGCTCAGTCGGTTGGACAGCATGTAGAGATTGTCTTCGTTATCTTCGACATAAAGAATTTTGACCATCTTCAGCCATCCGTTCCGCTCACTTCCGCCACAGCCGCATAGCGTGCGACGAGGTTGCGGACCTGCCGCAGAAAATCTTCTTGGCTTGAGGCCGCCTTCTGAAGGATGTGTTCGACTCCGCCGTTAAGGCGATGACGGTCAGCCAGGCTCAGGTCGGCGGCGGTAACGACGATGACCGGCGTCATCGCGAATTTCGGCTCCTTCCGGAACTCGACAAGGAACTCGAACCCGTCCATCTCCGGCATCATCAGATCGAGGAGAATGAGATTGGGATGCTCGGTAGTCAATCGTTTCAGAGCTTCGCGGCCATTGGTCGCAACGCTCACCGACCAGCCCTCACCAATGAGCAGCAGCCGCATCGTCTCGCGGGCGTTCAGATCGTCCTCAATGACAAGAACGCGAGGTACTCCAGCGGGTATCTTGAAGCGGTAGAGCAGTTGAGAGAGTTGCGCCCGATCAACTGGCTTAGTCAAATACCCCGAGGCTCCAAGAGTGAACCCTTTTTGCTTCTCGTCAGAGATTGTCATCATAATGACGGGGATCCGACTGAGTTCCATATCCTGCTTGATCGCCTGCAGAACGCTCCAGCCGTCGATGTCCGGCATGAATACGTCAAGCGTGATCACCGAAGGATTGAGCTTTCGCGCAAATTCGAGTCCTTCCTGACCGCCGGCGGCAGTGATCACGTCAAAGCCTTCGCGACTCAAATAGCGGCGCATCAGGTCGCGCACGGTCGCATCGTCGTCGATCACCAGCACGCGATTGGTTCGCGCTGACGCATGTAATGCTGGCACTGCTGCTGTCTCGATCGCCACCGCCTCCTGGACGCCATCTCGATCTGAAGGGAGGCGCACGCTGAAAGTGGTGCCGACGCCCGGTTTGCTCTCGACGTTGACTGTGCCACCCATCAGGCGGCAGAGGCGATCGGTGATCGCGAGGCCTAGTCCGGTCCCACCGTATTTGCGGGTCGTTGAATTGTCCGCCTGGCTGAATTCATGGAAAACCTTGCCAAGTTGTTCGGTTGTCATCCCGATGCCCGTGTCGATAACGCGGATCGAGATCCACTCACCCCTGTCCGACGGGACGCGGCCGATCAAGAGCGATACGCTGCCATGCTGGGTGAATTTGCAGGCGTTACTGAGTAGGTTGAACATGATTTGCCGCAATCGAGTTGGATCAGAGCGGACGGTACCGATGTCGGAGGGACATTCGACCAGCAGCCGGTTGCCGTTCTTCGCCGCAAGCGGCTCGGCCTCGCCCGCCACGTCGCCAACGAGCGATGCCAGAGCGACTTGCTCGTAGTTTATCTCAAGCTTTCCCGCTTCAATCTTCGAAAGGTCGAGCACCTCGTTGATCAGTTGGAGTAGATGCCTGCCGGCGCGTGCGATCCGATCCAGCGGCTCCCGCGCGCTCTGGTCACCTGTATCCTCGGCATCCTCCATGAGCATTTCGGTGATGCCAATGATGGCATTTAAGGGCGTGCGCAATTCATGGCTCATATTGGCAAGGAAACGGCTCTTGGCGACAGTCGCCTCCATAGCCGCGTCACGTGCATCGGCCAGGCGGTCCACGAGCTGGCCGAGTTGCAACTCACGATCCTTAAGCTCGGTGATGTCTGTGAACACCCCAACGATCCCGCCATCCACAGTCCGCCGCTCGCTGATTTTGAGCCATACGCCACGGTCACGCTGTTGTTCGAAGGCGCCTTTGGGATTGCGGTGACGGTCGAGCCGCTCAGCGAGCCATGTCTCCGTCTTATCCGAGGCGGCGGGAATGAAGCCCGCCAGGGCTGCCGCGCGCAGAATGTCCTCATACGGAATTCCCGGCTTGATCTCCAGGTTGGTGCCTCCGTACATCTCTCGGAAGCGGCTATTAGAGATGACCAATCGGTCGTCTGCGTCGTAGAGCGCAAACCCTTCCGACACGGCTTCGATCGCCTCCCCGAGCTGAGCCTGCGCGCGCCGTGCGTCGGCCTCGGCGCGCTGACGATCTTGCTCCAATCGATGGCTCTCAATTAGGCTTTCGCGCAACATCGCCAGCGCCCGCGTCATCCCACCGATCTCGTCGTGACCAGCCTCGGGCATCGGGATGTCGAGCTGGCCCTGTGTGATGGCGTTTATACTGTGCTCAAGGCGACGCAGCGGAGCATTGATGGAACGCACGATGAGCGCCGTGGCACCGAGCGCGACGGCCAGAGCCAAGATGCCGCCGGCGACTGAGACTTCGACAGTCCGTTGCGCATCGCGAACCGACGCGTCACGTCGGGACAATGCTTGCCGCTCGATCCGATCGACGATCTCCTCGATCTCGTTACTTGCGCTGAGAATGCGGGATTGCGCCTGCGCCATGAGCGCATTTCCGCCAACGCTGTCGTCGTTCGAAAAATAGGCGTCGGACGCTCTCTGAACCAATTCCCACAGCTCGTTAACATCGCGTTCGATGGCGGTCACGCCCTGGGCATCGACGGGCCTGATAACCTTGAGATCTTCATCAAGTTGCTTCTTGGCCAACTCGGCGTTCTGTTGCGAAGTGGGGCTCTGGGTTACGGCGAAATCAGTCAACAAAAACTTCAGATCGCCGAAATGTTTGCTCGCATTGGCGGCGCTCCTGACGACGGCCACGAGCCCTGCTTCGTCCGCGAGCGTCCGCGAGCCGCGTACCAGCTCACGCGTGAGGAGTATCACTGCCACGGCCAGGATGGCGAGCAGCACGGTCGCAAGCAAGATCAGCCGTCCGCGGATCGAAAAATGCATCATGCAACTCTATCCCAGTAGAATTCTCGCTTCGCGATTCCGCTGTCATCCAAACCGCAACTATCAAACTGTGCAAGCAACAATCGATGTCTAATCACCGGCAGGGCGCTCGCCTCGCAGAAAGTAGGTCTCCATCTGGCCTTTGCCCTTAATCTCAATCGCGCCACGCGGCTCCAAAACGAAGTCCTTGAAAAGGCGCGTAAAACTTGCGTGCGATACTTGGATCTCGTTAGGAACTCCGTGCGATTCCATCGCACTTGCCGTATTCACCGTATCGCCCCATACATCATAGGCGAATTTGTGCGTCCCGATCACACCGGCGACGGTATTACCGGTGTGAATTCCGATGCGGATCTTGAGATCTTCGCCATGGTGTTGCGATACTTCGCCGACCACTTTGCGCATGGCGAGCGCGAGGCGCGCGATTGCCTGGGCGTGATCGTCGCGTGGTTCGGGTAATCCGGCTACCGCCATGTAAGCGTCGCCAATTGTCTTGATTTTCTCGATTCCATATTCGATCGCCAGATGATCGACCGCTGAGAAGACCGCGTTAAGTAGAGCCACAACGTCACTTGCCGAGCGGCGTGTCGACATACGCGTGAATCCGACGATGTCGCTAAACAGGATGCTCACGTCGTGAAAGCGGTCGGCTATGGGAGCTTCACCGCGATGCATCCGCGCTATGATGGACTTAGGTAGGATGTTGCGAAGAAGCGCGTCCGATCTTTCCTTCTCGGCTCTAAGCTCGGTGATGGCAGCCTGCTCACGGTCGCGCAATCGCTTCTTTTCCAGCGACGCGCCGATACGCGCCCGCAGGAGAACTCGATCGAAGGGTTTCGAAAGGTAATCCTCTGCGCCCGCCTCGATGCAGCGCACGACGCTGTCGATCTCATCGAGTGCCGAGATAACGATCACCGGAATGTCACGAAAGCGGTCGTCCGCTTTGAGTTGAGTTAAGACTTCATAGCCATTTATGTCTGGCATCATCATGTCGAGAAGAACGAGATCGAATTTCTCTGAAGCAATGCGATCGAGAGCAGACCGCCCATTTTCCGCCTCGACGATGTGGTGTCCTTCGCGGGCCAGCCGCCGAGACAGGAGCTCGCGTGTCGCTTCAGTGTCGTCAACGATTAAGATACGGCTCGACTCGGCTTCGCCGGAATAGACCGTCAACGGCCGCACCGATTTAAGGACCGCTCTCACAGCCGCGGACTCCGGCCTGTGGTCGGTAGTGCTCGGGAGCGACGTGCCAGTGAAATCGATCAGCGTTTCTATCTGCCGCAGTAGGCGTGCTGCCGCTCCGAGCAGCTTCTCGAGATCGCGCGCGAGCGCATTGTTGCCGGTATCCTGGGCATCCTCGAGCAGCATTTCGCCGAAGCCCTTGATGGCACTGATCGGTGTCCGCAGGTCGTGACGTAAATTCCTTCGAAAATCGGCGAAGTCCTGATGCATTGCTCCTGGATCGAGCACGCCCGAAATCAATGCGTTGAGTTTCGATCCGGCCTGATGGAGCCTCTGGAGATCATCAACGATGGAATGATGTCCCCGCTGCTCGGCGTCCTCGAGCATGATCTCGGCGTAACCTAAAATAGCGCCGACCGGAGCCTCGAATTCCTGGCGCACGTATGCGAGGAGAGTCCGGTGGAGACGGTCGTCTTCGGTTCTCCAGGGCTTGGGTTCCGTCATTATCGCACGCTCTCGCCGCTTGAAACGCCGTGCCGCCAAGGAATTGTAGGTCGCTTCGAATTGACGCATCGCCGACGGCATATTACCGACGCCACGCAGAGAACGATACCATCTCTAGCCTCAGGTCCGTGGCTACGGAATGTCCGTCATTGGCCTTAGCGGACACTTGGGCAAACGAGTGTCGCGGCAGCCTTCGGGGGTAAAGCGGGACTTGCGCTTCTGCCCCTTAGCAGGCTTACGCTTGCGTCTTGCGATCCGGAGGATTGGCCAGCACGACCGACGTCTCAACCTGTCGATCCGGGATGTTCCAGTAGGTCTTGAGGAGCAGGGATTTTCGCCCAGGTGAAACCAACTCGAAGCCGTGGCGCTCATAGAAACGAATTGCCCACTCCGCCGCGGCCCACGTGCCAACCAGCATGGGCTGCATGCTTAAGGACCGTAGATGCCGCAGCAGCGCGTGGCCAACGCCATGCCTTTGATGGTCCGGCAGGACGTAAGCGTGGCGGATGAGATCGACGTCCTGCACCGACTGGATGCCCATCACGCCTACAAGCTCGCCATTCGCCGCGTAACCCCAGAACTTCACTCCAGCGGCCATCTCGCTATTAGCTCGTCCAAAGGCAAGTAGGGCATATGCCAGCGATCGGCAGGTATAATCCCCCGATAGGCTTCAGCTGCAGTGTTGATAATCGCTAGCATCGCGCCGCGGTCATCATTGCAGCAACGGCGAATGCTACTGGTGGTCCGGTCTTGGCTTTGGTCTTGGCTTTGGTCTTCGCTAGTCATTGCGCACCTCCAGTGGCAAGAGCTGTAGCAAAAATCTCTATTGTTGGCCCTAGCAAACTCCAAGTCGGCGTCTGAGAATGTCTGCTTTTTAGGGTGAAAGCGGACGCGTTGATGTGTGACCAGCGAGGCAGCTTTCGATGCTGAGCAATGCGCTGCGCGGGCACCTGGCCGAACTCGGCGTCGTGTCGGCCAAGGGCCGCAACGGAACGGCAGAACTGCTGCGCATCATCGCTGACGCCAAAGACCACCGGATTCCCCGGCCGCCCGCAGCATTCTCGATGTGCTGGCGCGGCAGTACGGCGCGATCGGGACCGAGGTTGGATCCATCGATAAGAACATTCTGGCCTGGCATCGCTCGAGCGAGGCGAGCCGGCGGCTGGCGGAGATCCCGGGCATCGGTCCGATCGTCGCGACGGCTCTGGTTGCCGAGATTGGCGACTGGAAGGCGTTTGTATCGGGGCGCAACTTTGCCGCCTGGATCGGGTTGGTGCCCAAGCAGCACACGACCGGTGGCAAAGACAGGCTCGGCAGCATCACCAAGCAGGGCAATCGATACTTGCGATGGTTGCTGGTCGTCGGCGCGACAGCCGTCATCCGCTATGCACAGAAGCACGGAACCAGGAACCGGCCATGGCTCGCACGATTAATGGAGCGCCGACCGGCCAAGGTGGCGGCGGTGGCGCTTGCCAACAAGATCGCGCGGATGGCCTGGGCCATCATGGTTCGCGGCGACAGATACAAAGAGCCGAAGCTGTTAATGGCGGCATGACGGAGGCCATGAGATAGATCGGCAACACCAATTGGCGAGGGCATGACGACGTAATGCAGATACGGTCGTTCCGGGGATCGGGAGAACCCGTTTGGGTCAACGCATAGTCGAATGCGTATTTTCGATTGGGACCCGATCCGCGCAGAGCATTAGGGCCAGCGGCCATACCTGCCGCATCAACAGGCCGGACACGTGACCGCACCCGACCAATGTGCAGCTACGTCAGAAAGTTCTTGCCAGGGCGCCGTCCAAGTGACCCATAGCGGACATGCACACGCTTTGGCGATTTAACCTCACACGCGATCGCGACATCCTTTGCTATAATGAAAGTAGATAGCGGGGGTGATCGGTCAATAGCTCGGGCCCCTCTTCTGTCACGAGCGCCATATCTCCGATCGAGGCTCCTGCAACACCGTCGATGAAAAGGTTAGGGTGAATCTCAAATAGCATGCCGGGCTTCACGATGCGCGGCTCGGTCGGAATTTTCGCAGTCGGATCGTAGGGCTGCGGAAATTCAGCGGAACCGATTGGATCCTCGTAGCTCAGTCCGAGGGCATGGCCACCGCGAAACTGAAAGTGGCTTCCGAGACTGGGGTCTTTAGCTATCCCGGCTCCCCCCACGTCGCGCAAATCCGCGCCGGGCCGTAGATGGTTGAGCATGCCGGTGTGCATGTCTTCGACCATTTTAAAGACGTCCTTCGCTGCCGCGCTCGGCGTCCCAAGCGAGCCAGTGCGGATCGCGTGTCCCCAATGCCCGTGAAGTATAAGCATGATCCCTAGCAGAACCTGATCGCCCGGCTGGGGCACGTTTGCGTTCTCCTCGGCAAGATAGCGGCAGCGATCGGCGATCGGACGCACGGTGAGCCAAGTGTCGCAGTATTCACAGCCCTGCTGCCGCCCGACTTTCTCAAGTTCGGCCTGAATATCTGCAACGGTAAGTCCAGAGTGCAGGGTAGGACCGAGTTGCTCGAACATAAGGTCGCAGATTGCCGCAGCCCGACGGTGAAATGCGACTTGCAAGCCGTCCTTTACAGCGCGTCGCCTCGCCAACTCTGCGTCGCAGGTGATCCATGCCGCGGCACCGCCGGAAGCAAGCGGCTCCCAAATGGCGAACGGAATTTCATCCCTTCCTGCAAGCGCAACGCGTTTTGTACCCTGAGGGAGGAGATCGGTGATCGCCGAGGCAAATGACGGGCCCCTGCCAAACCGAATGTCTGTCAATAGTTTGCATTCCCGTCCGCGCATTTGCCCAAAGATGTTGGCAACGACCAGACTTGGCAGCCCTGCGACAGGCAGTACGAGGGCCGATGCCGCTGCGTCCCCGTCCCAATCGAGAAGATAGCGGAGATTGCCGTGGCTCCGCGTTGCCGTGCCAAGAACGCTCCCTTGACCGAAGATGACCAAGGCGTCGAAGCCGTTTTGCTGTCCCCAATCTTGGAGCGATTTTATTCTGCTTGCGAGAACGTCGGGTGGAACGCCAAGGCTCATGTCGACCATGATTTTGCTTTTTTGGTTGCAGCTATGTCTGAAAGAACATGAAGGGTTGAACGCGTTAGGGGTAAACTTCGCTTCCACAATCTGACATAACGATGTTAACTGGCGAGCCGGCTTTCCATGAAACGAGAAATGGGAACACGTGCAATTTTACAATGAGAAGACCCCTCAAGAGGTAGCTGTCAAACCTGACTTGTTAAAGTCGATTGCCGCAATCCTTTTCGCTGCAAGCGCTATTCTCGTCCTCGGTATAGCTCAGTCGGCTGTTGCACAAGACTATCCGAGCCGGCCCATCAGGCTGGTGGTTCCGTATCCCGCAGGCGGCGGTACCGATATCGCCGGTCGCTGGATCGCCGATAAGCTCAGCTCCCAGTTCAATGAGAGGGTCTTCGTCGACAATCGTGCCGGCGCGAATGGAAATCTCGGTACCGACTTTATCGCAAAAGCGGCGCCCGACGGTTATGTCATTGGGATGGCGACCCCCGGGCCGGTGACCGTCGGGCGCAGTCTCTACGCTGATCTGCCCTATGATCCGAAGAAAGATCTGGCGCCGATAATCCTTGCCAACGAAAGTCCGATAGTTCTCGTCGTCAATTCCAAGTCTCCGGTCAAATCGCTCAAGGAGCTGGTTGCAACAGCAAAATCCGGATCAGGCAAGCTGTCTGCCGCTTTGGTGTCAGCCGGCTCGGTGCCGCATCTCGTGACCGAGATGCTGAAGCTTTCGGCCGGCGTTGATATCCTTGATGTGCCCTACAAAGGGGGTGCGCCAGCGATGCTCGACGTCATGAACGGACAGGTCGACATGCTTTTCAGCGTGCTCCCGCTTGTCCTGCCTAACATCCAGGCCGGGCAACTACGCCCCCTAGTCATCGCCAGCAAGACTCGCAGTTCGCTGATGCCCGACGTGCCGACGACTGCAGAAACCGGCTACGGCGACGTTATTGGCAGCGCGTGGAATGGAGTCGTGGCACCGGCGGGCACACCCAGTTCCATCGTCGATAATCTGAACTCGGAAATATCGCAAGTTCTTGCGAATCCAGATACCAAGCAGCGCTTCACGGAGCTTGGGATGCAGTCTGTGGGCGGCAGTCCGCAGGATTTCGCGATATACCTCCAGGCGGAGGCGGAAAAATGGGCAACGGTTATTTCGGCTGCACACTTGAAGGCGCCACAATAGCTTCAGAGAATTCGGGAAGGTTTTAATGTTTGATACCGTCGACCGCATCATGAACCTCGATATCGGCAAGCGCGGCGTCGACAAGCTTTACGCGCCCGCGCGTGCCCGATGTGACGAACCTCTATCCGCAGCAGCGGCGCGCAGCTTGGCGAAGCTTACGGCTGGAGATTGTGCGGTACTTGTGACGGGCTCGCTAACTCGGCCCTGGGTCTCAATGAAAATCGGTGAGACCGATGGTCCCGTCGGAACGGCCGCATTGGCGCGGACCTTGAGCTACGGATTTAACGCGATCCCTGTCGTGGTGACCGATACTTCACTCCTTGAGCCGATCGGCGCCACGCTTCGCGCCGCTGGACTCGCGGTCGTCAACCTTGAGGAGGCAAGAAGGGCCACGGCGAACCGCCGCTTCTGCGGTGTTGCCGTCGCACTCGGTTATCCACTTGCAGATGACGAAGCTCGAGCTGAAGGAATGCGAATTCTCGACGAGGCGAGCCCGAAAGCCGTAGTCGCAATCGAACGCGCCGGTATGACGGTCCGTGGCACGTACCACAACATGCTGGGTCAGGATTACAGTGAGGGGCGAGCGCGCATCGATTATCTCGTTGAGGAGGCGGCCAAGCGCGGTATTCCGACCGTCGGTGTGGGCGACGGCGGGAATGAAATAGGAATGGGCGCGATCGCAGAGGCCGTGCACAAACACGTTCCCCACGGTGAGGTCCTATGCGCCAAACTGGCCACCGATGTCTTGTTGCCGGCCGGCGTATCGAACTGGGGCTGCTACGCGATCCAGGCCGCGTTGGCGATTATGACGGGCAGGGCGGAACTCGCGCACAGCGCGACCTTGGAGAAACACTTGATCGAAGCAGCCGCTGCGGCGGGTCTAGTGGATGGCAACACCGGAAAAGGTGAGGCTACGGTCGACGGTATGTCCGTCGAAGTTCACATGGGAATCGTTCAGCTGCTTGCTGCGACTGTGGAGCGCGCTCTCAGACCAAGTCACTGACAGAAGCATATAACCCGCCGTGCTTCCAGCTAAAGCACCTCGCAAACGCAAGCCAACACGCCACGGTATCGGTCGTTAAATTCGGAGAGACCGCCGCGAGGCGTCTGCATGTACTCCGTTGATTACGTTGCGGTGCACGAGTCCGTTGTTGGCCCTTAGCTGCCGCCACGGCCGGCGAGAGCCGCGGCAGCTTTCGGAGGTAAAGCGGACATCGATCCCTCGATTAATGTAAGCTTAGTTGATGAAGAAAATCTTTGGCGCCATTTCACTGAGCCTCCTTGGGTTCATCGTCTTCCCGTCTCAAGGAGAGGCGGGGGCGGCAGCGGCAGACCCCGTGCAGCACTGCTTAGATCTAGTTCAATTGAACCTCGCTAGAAAAACCGCTCCCGCGCTTCATGTGACATCACATCTTGTTCCAAGTCCTCCGAAAGATCTTCCCATTCAGTGTCCGAGTGGGGCTCTGGAGGAAATCAAAAGCGCTTTAAAGAACCAAGTCGCAAACTGCGAAAGAAAATCGGCCGAGGAAAAAACCCGAACGTTTCAGTTCGGCTGTCGAATGGTGAAAAACGAGGATTATTGCCTAAACGCCAATACGGAGATGCTCAAAATCGCAACCCTGCCGAACATGAATTACGCCGCCTTCGTGAACCGCGCAGCGCAGGAATTTGACTGGTACGAGAGCAATGGCGCCGAAGGTAACGAGGGGAGAGTTAAGATGGGTACGACGCGGGTTACCGCATACTACAGTCCGACGGCCGTTGATGCTTCCGCCACTCCATCGGATGTGTACCGGTTCCCGATCTATGCAGCGCCCGAGGGTTTAACGTACTTTGAAAATCCTAAACCAGAGTCGGGTCAGGGCTGCGGACTCGAGACCGTCACCAAACTTCCAATCCATTGGTGCATTGACAATAAAGACGGGACTTTCTCTCCACTTCCCACCCGAGAGCAGATCGCTCACGGCGCCTTAGATAAGAAGATTCCGAAGATCGCTTACTTCCGAAGTCTTTATGACGTTTCTAGTTTCATGCTTGAAGGTGCCGGCAGCGTGAACTTGAGACAGAAGGGCGGCTCCGTAGAAAGCGTAGTTTTGAACTTTGCCGGCGCAAACGGGCGGCTCAATAACCTGATCGGCGATGTTCTGAAGTGCGAGAATAAAAAAATAAATGGTTCTCTTTCCACTTACTATGCCAGCCATCCCGATGAGGCCTATCGGGACACTGTCCATTACAATCCATCCGCAGTCTTTTACAAACGGGGAATCAGTTACGAAGGCGTGGATCACATCCCCGTGACGCCAAACGCCTCGATCGCCACCGATCCCACTGCAATTCCCACCGGCACTGTCACCTTGCTCAACGTGCCCGCGACGAACGCATGTAAAACCACATCTTCTGTGGCCGTCGCACAAGACATCGGCGGACGAATTAAGGGCGCTCATATCGACAGATATACGGGAGCAGGCCCCGGCGCCGAGGCGAAGGCGAATGCTTCGAACGCTTTCGGATTTGCTTTTATGGCGGTTCCCAGGGGTGCCGGGAACGCGGTCCACGATTGCGTACCAAGAACTGCCAACTGAAAGCTCACGACGAAACCCATCGGGCCGGCTTGAGATTTAAATCATCCTATTTTTTTATGGACCCAACCAACGTGTGTCGGGAACTACTGCGATCGCGTAGTTATCGCGCGATCAATAAGTGAAGTATTATTCCGTACTCAGTATGGCGAGCGTTTCTGACATGGAACGCTGGTCGTTGCTTTAGATCGCGGCCTGCGTTGATGAAAATGCTTCTCCTAGCAGCGCATATAAAGTGGGCAGCATGGAGCGTTACGGCAGTCGGTATTTCTGCGTGAATTGCCGGGGGATGGTTTCATACCGGCGATTAAGCGGCGCCAAAAAGAGCTCGGCGTAAAAAGAGGGACCGCATGCGGCCCCAAGTTTCAACAATTCCTTTGTGATCAGGCGGCAATGATCTCTGGTGTCGTAACAGTCGTCACAGCCGAGTCTGTCTTGACCTTTTCTTTGCTGTCGCTCAGCGGCCGCTTCCACGCAGCGAACCAACTTCGTAGAGTGCCTTCCTTCAATTTCAGTTTGAGCCCAAGGACCCAGGCAGCTTCGGGACCTTCCTTTTTGAACAATTCATGCACTTTGGCTTTACGAGAACCTTCCTTGTGACCGCCTAAACTTTGTTCTGGCGCCTTTATCGTCGTTGAGGGTTTTGTCGCCGGCTTGGTCGCCTTAGGCCTTGGCTTACTTTTGGTCGCTTTCTTTGCAGTACCCATCAGTCTCTCTCCTGTTATCTGCGGCGTTGCGCTCGCAGTACTCGTATTTTAGGTGACCGGTACTGATGGAACTAACCGATTTTTGCGGATATGGACCGCATCACGAGGTCCTTATCGGAGATTGAAACCCAGTAGGGGAGGCAAGGGGCGGTTTTCCGTGGGCGGTGGCGTGTTGGGGTCATTTCGACGCGAAACACCACCCTATTCTCTCTTAATCTTGGAATGCTACGGCGTTCAAGCCGCCTTTCGTCCGCTGATCTCGAAGGGCGAAGGCAATGGATAGATAAAAAAACCTTGACTGCATAGCGGACGCGCCGGTCGGCGACTTTCGCGGCAGCTTTTGGGAGTAAAGCGGACGAGAAGCTGAATGCTCGTCGCGGCAGCTAATGACTCAAAGCGACATTGACCCAGCATTTCAACGAAGGGGCCGAGGTCATATTCCGAATGTGCTAGGTTGAGCCGGGCGAAGCGAGGACAACCATGCACGCACCCGACGACTACAAGGAATTGAAACTCAAGCTGGATGGGATGGTGCCGGCCGGACTTGGATTCCACCGCAACCTGCTGTTCGATGCGATGTATGCCTCGCTGCCGCGCGACCCTCAGGTGAAGGTTCAGATCTACAACGCCGAGATCGTACCAGGCGGCTTCACCAATTGGCACTGTCACAATGGCGCCGCGTTCTTCGTCGCGCTGCAGGGCCAGTTCGAGGCACATTTCCAAGAGGGTGTGCTGGTCAAGGCCAAAGCCGGAGAATGCTATTCCGAACCGATCGCCAAATTTCATCGTGGGCATAACCCGCAACCCGACCTGCCCTATCTATGCATCGGCCTCTGCTTCACCTCGCCTGACCGCGAACATGTAACCAATTCAGTCGGGCGCCCGTGGTGACCTGTTAGCGCGTTAAGTCATCTTGCGCATGTCTGAGCGCCCAATGGGAGAGCATCCGGACTGATACTGCCCATCTGCCTCGATACCTTTCAGTCAGAGGAGGAAAAATTGATCAAGGTCAGCGTGCTCTACCCCAACACAGCGGGCTGCAAGTTCGACATGAATTATTATCTCGATCGGCACATGCCCATGGTGCAGCAGAAGCTTGGCGCCGCTTGCAAGCGTATGGCGGTTGAAGAAGGCATTGCCGGCGGTACGCCTGAGGCGCCCGCGACCTACGCCGCGATGGGCCACCTCTATTTCGACTCGATCCACGCCTTTCAGACGGCTTTCGCCGCGCACGCGCAGGCGATTATGGCTGATATTCCGAACTACACCAATGTTCAACCCACTATTCAGATCAGTGACGTCAAGATGTGACACCGCTCCTAAACAACGTCGTCCCCTTGCGAGCTAGCTGTAGAATAGTCTGCCGCGCAACTCACTTTTGCCATCTGCTTGCTGCCAGTGCCACGGCCAACGACGACACTGACGATCGATTGGCTGCCGAGTTAGATGCCGTAAATGCGGCTGGGAAGCTTATCGCTACGCCCTCGGACGGACTGCAGGACCTGAGGATGCGCGCCCAGGTTTCGGCCGCGGCGTCGGACGTCACGTCACTCCAGTTGACGCCATGGAAGAAGCCTCCTAGCGGCGTTCAGCGGGGACCGCCCTGACAGGGCTGCTTGTAGCCGCGCCATCTGTTGAAATTTGATCTCAGTTTCCGGCTCGGTGGCAGCGGCGGCCGCGATCGTACTCTTCCGCCAACGCACGGCATTCTTTCGATTTCGGTGACGGGGGCATTGCGAGGTTACGCTAAGTTTATTCAAACCGACACGATCATGTGATCCACATATCAACAGCCCAATGGCGCTGTGAGCATTTCGAAACAGATTCAAGTTTCTGAGCAGCGCAGATTCCGAATCTAGGAAAGACACCGACTACGTGTCGCCTAGTCAGGAGGCTGTCATGTCCGAAGCTAGTGCATTCAGACTTTACGCTGAAGAGGCCATACGTGGCTCGTCAACGGCCGCCAACGAAGCTGAGAAGCAAGCTCTAGAAGAACTTGCCTGCATCTGGGCGCAAGCTGCGCTGTTGAGTGATCGTGTGGTCCGCCGAAACCCTTGGGCGACGCCCGACTTTGGTGAAGCCATACCGCTGAGTAGGGCCGGGCACGCCTAGTGGGACGCCTCCGCGATCAGCATGGTTTGCCAGCCGCGATACTTGCCGCCGGCGTGGCCAGTACTTTCGCCTGGGTCGGATTTCTAGGATACGGCATCTTTCGGCTCGTGGTGTTGGCGTTTTAATCGAGCCGCATGTTGGGAACTAGTGCGCTTCGTTGGCATTGAGGTTTCGGACGGCAGGCGCGCCAGCCCCCCTCGCCCCAGCAAATGCAGTGTCTTCCGTCCAAGCCCCGGTTCCCAGAGCCGGGGCTTTCGCTGTGGAGATTACGATGAAGGTCAAAATCGAAGTGATCCCGTGGGAGACGAAAGCCGGCCAGTTCGGCGTCGCCATAGAGCGCGACGGCAAAGCTAAAGCGTATTTCGTCGGCAGCCGCAGTGAGGCTGAGCAAGAGGCCCGGCGCAAACTAGAAAGCCGAGATCGGCGATCGGCGTAGCGCGGGCGAGCGGATCGCGGCTCGGCATCAGCCCCTAAAACGCTCACCGCGGATCATTGGGTACCGAACTCAGCTAAACAGCGCGAGAACGCTTGCGCCGCTCTGGCTTCCCGAGATCGCGCTTGCGCGGGTCAGGCCACCGGCGCGAGTCGCTGCCGAGGACGTCGCCCAGTTCGTCGATCACTTCAGCCCTTATTCTCTTGCGCCAGCTAGCAAAGGTCTCGCCCGTCGCCCCAGCCGCGCGCTCCTCCTTCCATCGAGCGCGCATCACGGCAATCTCGAGCGTGTCGGGCCAATCGGCCTTCGTCTTTGTCTTTGTCATGCCGTCGAGTGTCGGCGGCCGACTCTTAAATCCTCCCTAACTCGGAATGCGACGGCGTTTATCCGCGCGTCGCTGGAGCCGACACGCGCGCTTTAGGCGGTAAACATTGCTTAGAGCATTACTTATGCGGGGGCTTCGACAGAACCGGACGCATGAGTGCCTTAGAAACTATTCAAAATGTTGAGGAAAATTGGTGGGCGCACAAGGACTCGAACCTTGGACCCGCTGATTAAGAGTCAGCTGCTCTACCAACTGAGCTATGCGCCCTAACCGAAAAGTGCAGGCGGGTTAGGAACTTCCACCGTTTGCCGGAAAAGAAAGCCGCCCTAAAGGCGGCTTCCTGGTGCTCGATATAGCGGCCTCGGGGCGCTGGGGCAAGCAGGCCGAACCCAAGCGCCTTGATTACCCCACATCCGTCGAGTGGATACGGGGCTCGCTGACGGATTGCCCGCGCAACCGCCGGGCCACGAGCTTATTGAGCGCCGAGAGATAGGCCTTGGCCGAAGCCACGAGCGTATCGGGATCGGCGCCTTTGGCGGTGACCGAACGGCCGTTCTCCGAGAGCCGCACCGAGACTTCGGCCTGCGCATCGGTGCCCTCGGTCACGGCATGAACCTGGTAGAGTTCCAGGATCGCGTCGTGCGGCACCATGGCCTTGATGCAGTTGAACACGGCGTCGACCGGGCCGTTGCCTTCGCGCTCCTCGATCATCGACTTGCCGTCGACGTCGACTTTCATGGTGGCGCGCTGCGGCCCGCGGGTGCCGGCGATCACGGTGAGCGAAACGAGCTTGATGTGATCCTGGGCCGTCGCGATCTCTTCGTCGACCAGCGCCTCGATGTCCTCGTCGTAGACATGCTTCTTGCGGTCGGCCAGCGCCTTGAAGCGCACGAAAGCGTCTTCGAGCTGATTACTGGCGAGGTGATAGCCCAGCTCTTCGAGCTTGTGCACGAACGCATGACGCCCGGAATGCTTGCCCATGACCAGCGAGGTCTGTTTCACGCCGACGCTCTCGGGCACCATGATCTCGTAGGTCTGCGTGTGCTTGAGCATGCCGTCCTGATGGATGCCGCTCTCATGCGCAAACGCATTCCGTCCGACAATGGCCTTGTTGTACTGCACCGGAAACGAGGTCGCCGCCGCGACGAGCTTCGAGGCGCGCGTCAGCATAGTCGAGTCGACGCCGGTCCAGAACGGCAACACGTCGTTCCGCACTTTCATCGCCATCACGACTTCTTCGAGCGCGGCATTGCCGGCGCGTTCGCCGATGCCGTTGATGGTGCATTCGATCTGGCGGGCGCCGGCGCGCACGCCGGCGAGCGAATTGGCGACCGCCATGCCGAGATCGTTGTGGCAATGCACCGAGAAACGCGCCAGGTCGGAATTCGGCACCCGCTCGCGCACCCGCTGGAACAGCGAGAGATATTCTTCCGGCACGGTGTAGCCGACAGTGTCGGGAACATTGATTGTGGTGGCGCCGGCCTTGATCGCGGCCTCGACGCAGCGGCACAGGAAATCGAACTCGGTGCGGGTGCCGTCCTCGCTCGACCACTCGACGTCGTCGGTGTAATTGCGCGCCCGCGTCACCTGCGCGATCACCATCTCGAAGACTTCGTGCGGCTCCTTCTGGAGCTTGTATTTCATGTGCACCGGCGAGGTGGAGAGAAAGGTGTGGATGCGGCGGCGCTCCGCCGGCTTGATCGCTTCGGCGCAGCGATCGATGTCCTTGAACGCGGCACGCGACAGTCCGCACACCACCGCACGCTTGGTCCGCTTGGCGATCTCATGGACGGCGGCGAAATCGCCTTCCGACGCGATCGGGAAACCGGCTTCGATGATGTCGACGCCCATCGTGTCGAGCAGTTCGGCGACTTCGAGTTTCTCCTCATGCGTCATGGTGGCGCCGGGGCATTGTTCGCCGTCGCGCAAAGTGGTGTCGAAAATGACGACGCGGTCCTTCTCGGACTGGGTTGGCGAGGTCATGGCTTTAGGTCCTTTTTCGTTCGCGCCGGCCAATCTTTGGCTTGCCAGGCGCTCGTTGGGTTCCGTTGCTGCGGCCGACCCCTGAGTGCCCAGGCGTAAACGCCCAGCCGGCCCTCAGGGGGTGCTAAGGAGCAGGAGCCCGCCAAGAAGAGCGCAAGGAGACGCGCAAGCAATCGCGCAACACGCGAGGGCAGCACCGGAAGAGGCTGCTGGAGCCTCTCGGGTCATCGCGCGAATATCGCGCCGATTTGACATTGCCAAAGCCCTCGTCACGTTCCTGCAAAGGTCGCGGATCAAGATGAATTCCGCGTTAACCCATACGGGACGGCCTTCTTTTAGCGGAATAAGGCACCGGTCTGCAAGGTTCTTGCTGCAGCCGAAACGGTGAACCGGCAAAGCTGAACCACCCTCCGCCGTGAGGCGACAAACAGGAGCAATTTCCCATTATGGCGAGACAGATCATGACATCGACGGGCTACGTCATGCTGCTCGGCGCCGCTGTTGCGGCTGGGCTGACTGCCAAACCGGCCGACGCGCGGAGCATCACCCAGAAGGCCGAGCGCGACGAGCTCGCCATCGTCGCCAAAAGCGATCCGGTGATGGCGGCGGCGATGGGCAGGGCGCGCAAGACTCTGCCGGATTTCCTCAACGTCGCGGCCGAGCCGAAGCCCGGCATGGAAGGCTTCGCCGTCAAAGTCGCGATCCGCGAAGGCGACAGTGCCGAATATTTCTGGATCACGCCGTTCACCAGCAAGGACGGCGAATTCTCGGGCGCGATCAACAACACGCCGCGCTCGGTCCGCTCGGTGAAGCTCGGACAGACCATCACATTTCATCAGTCGGAGATCGTCGATTGGATGTATATGGACGGTCAGACGATGAAAGGAAATTATACGGCCTGCGCGCTCCTGAAATCGGCGCCGAAGCAGGAGCAGCAAGAATTCAAAAAGCGCTTCGGCTTCGATTGCGATTTCTAGCTTCCGGCACGCCATGGCGGCGTTTCCCGCCCGGCGAACCGAGACCCTGATTTATTTCTTTCGGTTCTGCTTTTTTGACCGAGGCTTTTCCGCCTCAAGCGCGCGCTCGCAGGCCTTCAGCTCCTTGAGCGCCTTCCCCGTGATCTTGGGATATTCGAGCTTTAATTTCTGCAAAGCCTCGATAACTGCCGCCGAGACGATCAGCCACGTAATGTGCTTGTGGTCGGCGGGCACGACATGCCACGGCGCGTAATCGGTCGACGTCTCGCGGATCATCTCCTGGTAGGCGGCCATGTAGTCGTCCCAGCGCCCGCGCTCGACGATGTCGTTCTTGGAAAACTTCCAACGCTTGGCCGGCTCGTCGAGCCGCGCCAGGAAACGCTTGCGCTGCTCTTCCTTGGAAAGCCGCAAATGAAATTTCAGCACCGGCGTGCCGTTGCGCACCAGGCGATGCTCGAAGGCGCAAATATCCTTGAAGCGATGCTTCCAGATGTCCTTTCCGATCAGGCGCTGTGGCAGCTTCTGCCGCTGCAAGAGCTCTGGGTGCACGCGCACCACCAGAACGTCCTCGTAATGCGAGCGGTTGAAAATGCCGATATGCCCGCGCGCCGGCGCGTTGCGCTCGACGCGCCACAGAAAGTCGTGCCCGAGCTCCTCGGCGCTCGGCGCCTTGAAGGAATGCACCTCGCAGCCCTCCGGATTGATCCCGGACATCACGTGCTTGACGACGCTGTCCTTGCCGGCGGCGTCCATGCCCTGGAACACGAGGAGCATCGCCCATTCGCCATCGGCGAACAGGCGCTGCTGCAGTTCAGCAAGTCTGGCGATGCCTCCGGCGAGGATCGGCCTCACGTCCTCGATATCGGTCGAGAGGCCGAAGGTTTCGGCGGGATCGTGATCGGCGAGCTTAAAGTGCCGCGGTCGATCGATCCGGCATTGTTTGACGATCTTTCCTAAATTCATCGTGACCTCGAGCAACAAACGCGCCCGTGCCGGTGAGCCGGCATGGCTCGCGAGTTAGGACCAGCAATGGGTCAGAAACGCTGTGACAAAGCGCGGCATGGCGCGATCGAAATCGGCCGGCGAACGCAGGATGCGGATATCGACAAGCTCGGGCCGCGCTTCGCCCTCGATATGCCGCATGATCCGACCGCGAAGCTCCTGCGCGCTTTGCTGTGCCTTCAGCGTTTTCAGAAGTGCAATATAGCCGCCATCGCGGACCAAGCTCCATCCCGGTTCCGCAGCGAGATCGGCAATAGCGAGACCGGTCTCTTCCAGAAGTTCGCGGCCGACATTCCCGGCAAGGTCGAGCATGCCCGCCGGATCGAGATCGTCCGGTTCCGGCGTGCCGCAGGGAAAATAGAGCTTGCCCGCGGCGGCGGTGTCGGGTGCCATTTCGCCGACGAGATAGGCGCCGTCCGCGCTCAAGATCGCCGCGGCCGCGAAGATATTGAAAACGCCGGCGTCCGGGCACTGCCAGTCGCGCCAGGCGGAGAAGCTCGCATAATCTGTCTCGAAACACCTGCCGCGCAGCATCCGCTCGTGGATCGCGCAGCGATTGAGCAGCAGCACCCGGCCGTTCCACATGCCCGGCCGTTGCTGTTGCAGTCGGCGGAAGTGATCGTCGATCTCGCCGCGCGAATTGCCGGCGAAAGGCCACGCCCAGCGCGCGAATGTTATGTCGGCGCGGTCGAGCGTGCCGATTTCAATGTCTGGCGCGCTCGACCGTTGCAAAGCTTACTCGTGCCACGGATTGACGAACCTTCCGGCGAGACCCGCCACTCCCTTGACGTGCGAGTTCGGCGGCAGTCCGAGTTTCTCGTTCACCTCGGTTCTGTTCATCCCGGGCGGCAGATCCTTGGGATCCAAGTCAGTGGCGATGAGGACAAATACATAATGGTGCGGCATGCTGTTGGGCGGCGTGCAAGGACCGGAATAGACCGCGGCGCCTAGCGAATTCTTGCCGCCGACATATTTGTCCGATGGCTTACTAACCTCGCCCTCTGCAAATCCGCTGACGGAAGCCGGAATGCCGTAAGCGATCCATTGGTCGAAACCGACGCCTCTCGCCTCCGGATCGATGAAGTAGATGACGAAGCTTTTGGTGCCGGCCGGCACATTGGTCCATGACAATTCCGGCGAGATGTTTTCGCCGACGCAGTTCGAGTTACTGGGCGCGTTCGCTTGGCTTTGGGCGACCTTCTTCGGCATGATTTGGCCTTCGCTGAAGGTCGAGGACTTCACCGCGAAAATATCTGCAGCTTTCGCCGACGTGGCGGCAACAGCGCATGCAAGCATCGCGGCAGAAGCCGCAAGCAGGTAATCCCAACTCATCGTCATTGCGTTTCCTCTAGAGTTTTTATTGCACTCGCCACAGCAGTCTAATCGCTGCGGGTCCGAGAACAAGCCCGTCACGGCAGGTCGTCGCCGGTGGCTTCCTAGAACTTTATCATGTCGATGCTGGTAAGCGTCACGCCGTTGGCGATGACCGGCGCGCTGCTGAAATTGTAGGTGACATATTGCTCGATATAGGGGTTCTCGGCCGACATGCCGTCCACCGGCACGATCACCTTCATGCCGTGAAGCACCGCCGCGCTTCCCGTATACAACACGGCTCCGTGTGCTGCGGTACCGACGACGATCACCGTCTTGATGTTCTTGTCCTTCAAGATCTGTTCGAGATTGGTGTTGACAAATTTATCTACTCCCGACTGCACGACAGGCTCATTACCGGTTGGCGCAACCTCAGGAAGCGTATCGCCGATCGTGGCGGTGGCGACGAGGCTATAAACAATCAACATATTTTTGGCGCGCGCCGCGGCGATAAGATTCTTCACCTTGGGCAGCGTGGCGAGGCAGCGCGGCCGGCGCTGCTGATTACAAGTTTGCTTGACGAGATCGAGCACAAGCAAAGCTGTAGTCGCGGGGTCTACCGCGACCGGTTTGAGCTCCGGCGCCGCCGGCGCGGTGACGCTCGACCATTCGTTGACGATGGTCTGCGCCGGCGCAGCAATCGGCGATCCCAAAACCAGTGCAAAGGCAGCAAAAGGCAGCAATTGGCGTAAGCGGAACATGTGGTTTCCTCCCGACATTGTCATCGCGCTCGCCGCGAAAGTGTAGCCGCGGCGATTGCAAGAACAACCCCGACGCCGGAAAAAAATTCCGCGTCAGTTTTTGCTGCGGTCGACCAGCGCCCGCTCTTTGATCCAGGGCATCATCTCGCGGAGCTTGGCGCCGACCTTTTCGATCGGATGCTCGGCGAGCTTGGCGCGCGTCGCCTTGAATGAGGTCTGGTTGACCTTGTTCTCCAGCATCCAGTCGCGTGCGAAGCGGCCGGATTGGATATCGCCCAGGATTTTTTTCATCTCGGCTTTGGTCTCGGCCGTCACTACGCGCGGGCCGGAAACGTATTCGCCGTATTCGGCGGTGTTCGACACCGAATAGTTCATATTGGCGATGCCGCCTTCATAGATCAGGTCGACGATCAGCTTCACTTCGTGCACGCATTCGAAATAGGCCATTTCCGGCGCGTAGCCGGCTTCCACCAAGGTCTCGTAGCCGGCCTTCATCAGTTCGACCAAGCCGCCGCACAGCACGGTCTGCTCGCCGAACAGATCGGTCTCGCATTCTTCCTTGAACGTCGTCTCGATGATGCCGGCGCGGCCGCCGCCGATCGCCGAGGCGTAAGACAGGCCGAGATCGTGGGCGTTGCCGGAGGCATCTTTGTGGATCGCGACCAGGCACGGCACGCCGGCGCCGCGCTGATATTCCGAGCGCACGGTATGGCCGGGGCCCTTCGGCGCGATCATCAGCACGTCGAGATCGGTGCGCGGCTCGATCAAATTGAAATGCACGTTCAGCCCGTGCGCGAACATCAGCGCCGCACCATTCTTCATATTGGCATGCAGATGGTCGCGATAGATGTCGCCCTGCAATTCGTCGGGGGTGAGCATCATCATGACGTCGGCCCATTTGGCGGCTTCGGTGACGTCCATCACCTTGAATTTCTCGCCTTCGGCCTTCTTCACGCTGGCCGAGGATTTGCGTAAGCCCACCGCGACGTCCTTGACGCCGGAATCGCGCAGATTGAGCGCATGAGCATGGCCCTGGCTGCCGTAGCCGATGATGGCGACCTTCTTGCCCTTGATCAGGTTCAGGTCGGCGTCGCGGTCGTAATAAACACGCATGTTTCTCACCCCTACGAAGAGGCCAAAGTCCCCCGAGGGCTGGCCGGCTGGTTTCGGTGGCTGCTTCTAGTTTCTGCGGGCGGCTTGGACAAGCCCGGTCTGGCGTAGTTGGGGCCGCGCTGGCGCGGGGGCCTTTTTCGCCAATCCGTCGAATTGTTCGCGGGCGCGGGCGATCTTTGGTTGGTTGCGGATCGCCCAATCGCCGAGCGCGGAGACCGGCTCCAGAAGATCGCGCCCGAGCGGGGTCAGCTCGTAATCGACCCGTGGCGGAATGGTCGGAAAAACCGTGCGCGTCACCAACCCGTCGCGTTCGAGGCCGCGCAATGTCAGCGTCAACATGCGCTGCGAGATGCTGCCGATCGAACGCCGCAATTCATTGAAGCGCAGGGGCCCGGCGCCCAGGCGCGAGACCACGAGAACCGACCATTTGTCGCCGATCCGGGCTAGCACGTCGCTGACGGCGACGCAGTCGCCGGGCAACTGCGTGTGTCTAGGTTTCATGAATGTGCCTTCTTGTGCGCCTTGCGCGCGGTCACCTATGTAGCCCCAGTTACGATTTCTCACCGAGGTATTCAACCATGACCACTTCCGCAAGCCTGCCCCAAATCGCCGTGATCGTCGGTTCCAACCGCCGCGACTCCCTCAACCGCAAGCTCGCCGAGGCGCTGGCCAAGCTCGCCGCCGGCAAGTTCGAGCCGAAATTCGTCCGCATCGACGATCTGCCGCTGTTCAACCAGGACCACGAAGGGAACCTTGCCCCCCAGGTGGTGCGCTTCAAGGACGAGCTCGCGAAGGCCGATGGCGTCCTGATCGTGACACCGGAACATAATCGCTCTATCCCCACGGTGCTCAAGAACGCGGTCGATTGGGGCACGCGGCCGTGGGGCAAGAACAACTGGGCCGGCAAGCCGATCGCCATTGCCGGCACGTCGCCCGGCGCGCTCGGCGCGGCAATGGCGCAGTCGCATCTGCGCCAAGTGCTCAGCGGAAGCCTCAGTGCTTTTCTCTTCGGCGGTGAAATCTATATCACGTTCAAAGACGGCCTGATCGACGATCATGGCAATGTCACTGACGAAGGCACGAAGAAATTCCTGCAGGGTTTTGTCGACGGCTTTGTAGCTTTCGTTGCCCGCCATGCGCCGGCGGCGCAGCGCTCGGCGGCCTAACTTTCCCCTCTCACTTACGCGGTCTAATTGCTATCGGCGCGGGCCTCCATGCCGTCCGGCCCGCGCGCGATGGCGACAACGCCGGTGCGCGATACTTCGACCAGGCCGACCGGCAGCATCAGGTTGATGAAGCTTTCGATCTTGTCGGAGGCGCCGGTGATCTCGAACACGAAGCTTTCGGTGGTAGCGTCAATGACGCGGGCGCGGAAAGCGTCGGCGAGGCGGAGCGCCTCCATGCGCTTGTCGCCGGTGCCGCACACTTTGACCATCGCCAGCTCGCGCGCGATCGCCGGGCCGGCGCTGGTCAAATCGATGACGCGGTGCACCGGCACCAGGCGATCGAGCTGATTTTTGATCTGTTCGAGCACCATGGGCGTGCCGCGCGTCACGATGGTGATGCGCGACAGATGCTTCTGGTGCTCGGTCTCCGATACCGTGAGCGAGTCGATATTGTAGCCGCGGCCGGAAAATAGTCCGACCACGCGCGCGAGCACGCCCGGCTCGTTGTCGACCAATACGCACAGCGTGCGGGTTTCGACCTCCTCCGCTGTGGTCTGGGCCGGATAATGCGTTGTCGTGCTCACAAGTTTCTCCATCGCGAATAGCAAGTGGCGAATGGCGAGTGGGAAGCGGCGGGATTGCTACTCGCCATTCGCGATTTCGCTATTCGCCATTTTCACACCAGCACCTTGCCTTCTTCAGTGATGGCATCTTCGACACGGGTCGCGGCGTCGCCGAGCAGCATTTCGTTATGCGCCCGGCCCGACGGGATCATCGGGAAGCAGTTTTCCGACGGATCGACCATGCAATCAAAGATCACCGCCTTCGGCGAGTCGATCATTTCGCGGATTTTGCCGTCGAGTTCGTCCGGATGCTCGCAGCGAATGCCGTGCGCATGATAGGCCTCGGCGAGCTTGACGAAGTCCGGCAGCGCCTCTGTATAGGAATGCGAATAGCGCCCGCCATGCAGCAGTTCCTGCCACTGCCGCACCATGCCCATGTACTGGTTGTTGAGGATGAAGACCTTGATCGGCAGGCCGAACTGCGCCGCTGTCGACATTTCCTGCATGTTCATCAGCACCGACGCTTCGCCGGCAATGTCGATCACCAGCGAATTCGGATGCGCGAGCTGCACGCCGATCGCGGCCGGCAGGCCGTAGCCCATGGTGCCGAGCCCGCCGGACGTCATCCAGCGCTTCGGCTCCTCAAAATGATAGAACTGCGCCGCCCACATCTGGTGCTGGCCGACTTCGGTGGTGATGTAGGTGTCGCGGTCCTTGGTCAATTCGTAGAGGCGCTGGATCGCGTATTGCGGCTTGATGATCTCTTTCGAGTTGCTGTAAGCGAGCGATTTCTTCGCCCGCCATTTGCCGATCTGCGCCCACCATGCGTCGTGCGCCTTCTTGTCGGTTTTGGGCGACATCGCGCGCCACAGCCGCAGCATGTCGTCGAGCACGTTGCCGCAGTCGCCGACGATCGGCAGGTCGACCTTGACGTTCTTGTTGATCGAGGACGGATCGATGTCGATGTGAATTTTCTTCGAGCCCGGCGAGAAGGCGTCGATCCGGCCGGTGATGCGGTCGTCGAAGCGCGAACCGACCGCGATCATCAGGTCGCAATCGTGCATCGACCAGTTCGCTTCCCAGGTGCCGTGCATGCCGAGCATGCCGAGCCATTGCGGATCGGCCGCCGGAAAGGCGCCGAGCCCCATCAAGGTCGAGGTGATGGGAAAGCCGCTGAGCTTGACCAGTTCGCGTAAGCGTTCGCTCGCGGCCGGGCCGGAATTGATGACGCCGCCGCCGGTATAGAACAGCGGCCGCTTGGCGGCCGCCATCATCGCGACCGCCTGTTTGATCTTCTCGGGATCGCCCTTGAGCTTCGGCCGATAACCCTTGTGCGCAAACTCGGTCGGCTTGGAATAGACGCCCTTGGCGAATTGCACGTCCTTTGGAATATCGACGACGACCGGCCCCGGCCGTCCGCTCGACGCGATATGAAACGCCTCGTGCAGCACGCGCGGCAAGTCGTCGACGCTCTTGACGAGGTAATTGTATTTCGTGCACGGCCGCGTGATGCCGACGGTGTCGCATTCCTGGAACGCGTCATTGCCGATCAGATGCGTCGGCACTTGCCCGGTGATGACGACGAGCGGAATGGAGTCGCAGAGCGCGTCGGTCAGGCCGGTGACCGCATTGGTCGCGCCGGGGCCCGACGTCACCAGCACCGTGCCGACCTTGCCGGTCGAACGGGCATAGCCTTCGGCGGCATGCACGGCGCCCTGTTCGTGCCGCACCAGAATGTGCTGCACCATGTTCTGCTGAAACAGCGCGTCATAGATCGGCAGCACCGCGCCGCCCGGATAGCCGAAAATGTGTTCGACGCCCTGATCGGCGAGCGCCTTGATCACCATGTCGGCGCCGGTCATCTCGATGCCGGCTTCGGCATTGGCTGTTGTGGCTTGCGCACTGGCTTCACTCATGGTCCGCTCCTGGCCCGTCCTTGACTTGCTGGCTCGTTCTTCCTGGCTCGTTCTTCGCTGCCGTCGGAAAACTCGAATTCGGGTAATAAAAAAGGGGCCTCGAAGAGCCCCTGGATCGCGCACCGCCACGTATCGCGGGTGGGATTATCCACCCCCGGCGGTGCGCCTCACTACGAGAATAAGCGACGTCGCAATAACAATTCGCACGTGTGTGCCCCTTGCACTCAGATCGCGATTTATAAGCATTGTGTCCGCTTGGGTCAAGCCAAATGCGGCCGGAATGGGGCGCGGCAGGTTTAGCAAATCTTCAAACACACGTTTGAAATCGAAACGACGCGTAAAATCGCAATCGTTAACCAATGTTAAGTGTCACAGCTCCGCCGCAATTCCGCGCCGTCGCGGCCTTTAATTTTCCCCGGCCTGTTGCTGAAATATCCCAAGGGACGGTGCGCGGGGACTGCGTGTGGGGATTGCGGGACATAAGTTCAGCGGACGGCTGCGCCAGGCGACTGCAGGGCTTGTTGTCGCTACCGGTCTCGTCGTCGCGCTGGCTCTCGCTGCTTTTGCCGGTCCCGCGGCGGCGGCCTCGTCGCCAAACGCAACTTGGAATTCCACCGAACTCGATCCTGAAATGGATCAACGCCTATCGCCATCGGCCGGCACCGGACGACTTGCCCGCGGTGGTGCGGGCGCTCTCCGGCATGCAAGCCTTCAAGGATGCCGAAAGCTCCGGCCCCTATATCGGCTTCATCGCCGGCGTGCTCGCTGATAATCCGGACCGCGCCGAGCTCCTGATCGCAAAAATGCTGCCCATCGATGCGGCCGATCATTGGGTCCTGGTGCGGGCCATCGTCTATTCCGGCCTGCCGAACTGGAAAGAGCTTCTCGCCACCTTCGTCGATCGCATGGTGACGCGCCGCGCCATGATCGATCAATATATCGACGGCAAGCTGGCGACGCTGGAGCAGATCGACTATCAGACCGTGAAGCCCGGCATGTTCGACAAGATCAAAGTGTCGCTGCGTATCGAAAAGGAACGCAAGAAGCCGGTCATGCTCGAGCCGACGCCGGAACTGATCGACGTGCTGTGGGGCTATTATCTCGCGACCGGCGGTTATGTGCCGATCGAGAGGATGATCAAGCTCCTGCCGCTTTCCAACGATCATGACAATGTCGACAACCTGACGGCCGGCAGCGCCGCCAAGTTCACGCTGGCCAGCAACGCGGTGCGCGACACCGAACTGCTGCAGATGCTGAAATGGGCCGACAAAAGCCAGCCGCAGGACGTCAAGGCCGTGCTCGACGACGTCATCCAGACCGCGGATACGGTCGACACCGTGCACATGCGCAAGGAATCGCTCGCCGCGATTCAAGAGCTCAAGGAAAAAGGCCCGAATTCCAAGCGCGAGCTCTCCGGCTGGGGCCAGATCGGTCAAGGCGCGCTGTCGATGGGCTGCGTCGTCGCCGCCGCCACCGGTCAGTTCGAATTGGGCATCCCCTGCGTGATCGGCGGCGCCGCCTATACCGCCGGTCTGCAATATATGACCCACTGAGCCGCCGCGTTCCGCTGCCACTTCTCCAAGTCATTTCGCCAAATCACGCAACTGCACTTCGACCGCCGCCAGCGCGCGCCGCGGCTCGACCCATTCAAACTGCGGCAGCTGATTGCGAAACCACGTCGCCTGCCGCTTGGTGTATTGGCGGGTGTCGCGCTTGCCGCCCTCGACCGCCTCGGCAAGCGCTATCTCGCCTTTGAGGTGGCGGACCAGCCACGGCACGCCGTGCGCTTTCATCGCCGGCAGGTTGGGGTCGAGCTCGCGGGCGGCGAGCGCGCGGACTTCATCGAGCGCGCCTGACGCCATCATGGCATCGAACCGCGTGTCGATGCGCTTGAGCAACTCGTCACGCTCCGGCATGAGAAATATTTTGGCGACGCCCGCGAGATCGAGCGTCGGCGGCTTGTTGTCGTCGTGCCAGTCGAACAGCGAACGGCCGGTCGCCAGCACCACCTCGAGCGCGCGCGTCACCCGCGCGCGGTCGCCGGGCCTCAGCCGCGCCGCGCCGGCCGGATCGCGCGCGCTGAGTTCCGCATGCAGCGCCGGCGCGCCCTCGTTCGCAAGCCGCGCGCGGACGTCCTTGCGAATCTCGGCGGGAATCGGCGGTACCGCGGCAATGCCGCGCGTCAGCGTATTGAAATAAAGCCCGGTGCCGCCGACGACGATCGCAGCCTTTCCCACGGCGTGCGCCGCGTCGAGAGCTGCGGCGGCGTCGCTACACCAGCGACCGACGGAATAATTCTCCGCGGCATCGACATGGCCGTAGAGCCGGTGCGGCGCACGATGTTCTTCGTCGGGCGTCGGCCGCGCGGTGATGATGCGCAAATCGCGATAGACCTGCATGGAATCGGCATTGATGACCTCGCCGCCGAGCCTCTCGGCCAGCGCCAGCGCCAATGCCGACTTGCCGCTCGCCGTGGGGCCTGCAATGAGGATGGCCGTCGACACGTTTTGACCGCTCCGTTTCCCCGCTCGGATCGCACGGCATGTTTTATGTGGCAACGCTGATCTCGCATCCCGGCCGCCCGGCGGTGACCGATGCCTTGGCGCAGAAAGTGGCGCGCTATCTGCCGCATGGCCGTCCGGTCGACTGGCTCCTGCCGGGCGCGGCGACGGATATCGCGTTTCTGGCCGAGGAATTCGAGGATTCCAGCAAAAGCGAAGCCGAAAAGCTGCGCAACGACCTCGCTCACGATCTTGCTCAAGACATTCGCGACATTATCGGCGGCGAGCCGGTCGACGTCGTTATCCAGCCGCACGAGGGGCGTCGCAAGAAGCTATTCCTCGCCGACATGGATTCCACCATGATCGGCCAGGAATGTATCGACGAGCTCGCCGATTTCGCCGGTCTCAAGGATCGCGTCGCCGTCATCACCGAGCGCGCCATGCGAGGCGACATCGCGTTCGAGCCGGCGCTGCGCGAGCGGGTCGCGCTGCTCAAGGGCTTGCCTACAACGGTGGTCGACCAAGTGATTGCCGAGCGCATCCGGTTGACGCCGGGCGGGCGGACTTTGGTCGCCACCATGCGGGCGAACGGCGCCTATACATGTCTGGTCTCCGGCGGCTTCACGGCGTTCACGTCGAAGATCGCCGCGATGATCGGGTTCGACGAAAATCACGCCAACACGCTGCTGGCGGATGCCAACGGAAGGCTGACTGGCGAAGTCGCCGATCCGGTGCTCGGCCGCGAAGCCAAGCTTCAGACGTTGAATGCGTTGCGCGAGCGTTTCGGCCTGGCGCGCGATGACACGCTGGCCGTTGGCGACGGTGCCAACGACATCCCGATGCTCACGGCGGCGGGATTAGGCGTCGCGTACCACGCCAAGCCGGCCGTCAAGGCGGCCGCTGCGGCGCGGATCGACCACGGTGATCTCACCGCGCTGCTTTATGCGCAGGGTTATCGGCGCGAGGAATTTGTTGCGGGTGAATAACGTGAGTTCGCCGGGTTCGGCTATATGAGACTGCCACTGAGGCAGATTTCTCCATGTGCGCCTGCGGCCAGCGTCCCTCGGCCTATTGCAGGTTCAACGCGACAAAGCGCGTTTCGCCGTCGGGATTTGACACCAGTAAGACGGCGATCTTCTTGCCCTGCGATTTCAAATCGTCGACCCGCTTCTGCAGATCGGCCGGCGTGCCGACGGTCTGATATTGCACCTCGACGATAACGTCACCCGGCGTCAGGCGCTTGTCCGGATCGGACAGCGCCACACTCGGGTCGACGCCGGTGACGACGACGCCCTTGACGCTGTCGCCGATCTTGAACTGCTTGCGCACATCGTCGGACAGGCTGGAAAGCTCGAGCCCCAGCGTCTTCTGCACCACCGACTTCTGCGGCGGTGCCGCGTTCTTGCCGGCATCCGCCAGCGTCACCTTCTCGCCGTCTTCGAGCCGGCCGATGGTGACTTTGTGGGTCTCTTCCTTGCCCTTGCGGATAATGATGACGTCGACGACCTTGCCGACCGCGGTGTCGGCGACGATGCGCGGCAGGTCGTGCATCTCCTTGACCTCGTGACCGTCGAATTTGACAACCACGTCGCCCGGCTCGATGCCGGCGGGCTTGGCCGGGCCCTTGTCGTCGATGCCGGCGACCAGCGCGCCGTGCGGCGGCTTGATGTTGAGACTGTCGGCGATGTCGTCGGTGACCTGCTGAATGCGCACGCCGAGCCAGCCGCGCCGGGTCTCGCCATATTGGCGCAGCTGATCGAGCACCGGCATCGCGGTGTCGGACGGCACCGCAAAGCCGATGCCGATCGAGCCGCCGGACGGCGAGATGATCGCGGTGTTGATGCCGATGACTTCGCCGTCGAGATTGAACAACGGCCCGCCGGAATTGCCGCGATTGATGGCGGCGTCGGTCTGGATGTAATTGTCGTAGGGTCCGGAATTGATGTCGCGATTGCGCGCCGAGACGATGCCCGCCGTCACCGTGCCGCCGAGGCTGAACGGATTGCCGATCGCGATCACCCATTCGCCGAGCCGCAGCTTGTCGGAATCGCCGAACTTCACCGCCTTGAGCGGCTGGTTGGAATGCACGCGCAACAGCGCGAGATCGGCCTTGGAGTCCTTGCCGACCAGTTGCGCGGCGAGTTTGGTGCCGTCGTTGAGAATGACATTGATCTCGTCGGCGTCGGCGATGACGTGATTGTTGGTCACGACCAGGCCCGACGGATCGACGATGAAGCCGGAGCCGAGCGAGTTCACGCGGTGCGGCATCTGATCCTGGCCGTCACCAGGGCCCCCTTGGCCGCCGTGGTGGTTCTTGAAGAACTGATTGAAAAACTCCTCCATCGGCGAGCCGGGCGGCACGTCGGGGAGATTCTCAACATGCGCCTCGACCTTCTGCGACGTCGAGACATTGACGACCGCGTCGATGACCTGCTCGGCGACATCGGCAATGTTGTCGGGGCCGCGCGAGGCGGCGGCTGCGGGTCCGGCCGGCAGCAGCACGGCCGCGGCTGCGATTGCGGCAATCGCCACAGTGCATTGCATCGCCCTGGGCAGGGCTTGGACAAGGCGAACTGAAAAGGGGCGCGACTTGTTATGCAACTCGTCGTGATCAGACTTGTTACGAGACTCGTTGTGATGAGACTTGGACGTCATGGACGCCTGCGCTCCTAGCATTCGAACTCGTGGGCGATTCTTGGGAAAGGCTTGCCGGAAAGGTGCCCCCGTCCTGCCCGGGACGCAAGGCCATAACCGGTCAAGCCGGTAATTAGCGGCTGGATTGGGGCGGAAAAGCGGCTCCGGCGGCTTTCTGGCTCCGCACATGTGAGGCGGCCACCGAGGCAATCAATGGCGACTTGGCGCTGCAGCCAGCGCCGTCGCAAATGTATCCGAGCCAGGACACAGCGATCATCCCCGGATCAACCAAACCACAAAGACGCCGACCACCGCCGAGATGATGCCGGCGATGCGCAATGATCCATCGGGTATTTCCATGACGCTCGCCATGGTGCGTTTGGCGCCGCGCGGGAACGCCGCGAGAAAAATGCCCTCGATCGCAAAGAACAGGCCGAGCGCGGCGAGGAAATCCGTCATCGGCCCGGCCTATGGAGCAAGATCGCGAAACGCATGCCCTTGGACTTTTGATCCGTGGGTGCAAACCGGTTTCCCGCCTTCGCGGAGCCCGCTTCGGCGGGCGAAGGAAGGTCGGACAACATCATGCGCAACTGCGTAATCTAACGCTTTCCTATTTGGTCGCGCTGCTCGCTCGCCCGGGCGCCGCGAGCACGGCCGCGCCGTCGGCTGCCGACTTGCCCGAAGGATCGCCGAAATAGCGGAAGAAATTGGAATCCGGCCGCAGCACCAAACGCGTGTCGCCGCGCGTCAGGCTTTTTTCATAAGCCTGCATCGACCGATAGAACGTGAAAAAACCCGGATCCTGGCCATAGGCCTCGGCGAAGATGCGGTTGCGTTCGCTGTCGCCCTGGCCACGGATCTGCTCGGATTGCGACGTTGCATCCGCGATCAGCACGGTCACGTCGCGATCGGCCTTGGCGCGGATTTCCTGGCTCTTCTGCGAGCCCAGGGCGCGGAACTCGGCCGCTTCACGCTGCCGTTCGGTCTGCATGCGCGCGTACACCGCATCTCTGTTCTGTTCCGGCAGGTCGACGCGGCGGATGCGGACGTCGACGATCTGAATGCCGAACGGTTGCGCATCATGCTCGAGCAGGTCGCGCATCTGTCCCATAAGCTCTTCGCGCTTATTGCGCACGACGTCGGCCAGCGTCGCTCTGCCGATCACGCGCCGCGCCGCCGAAGTGAGGAAAATCGAAAGCTGCGAGTCGGCGCCTTCTGGACCAACAGTCTGATAATACTTGAGCGGGTCCGTGATTCGATAACGCGCAAAGGCGTCCACATCGATCTGTTGGCCGACCACCTGAACCGCGTTTGAATTGTCCTGGCTCTGAAGGTTCAGATCGTGCGCCTGCGCCTCGATCGCGAGAATGCGTTTGTCGATATAGATGACGCTGTCGATGAACGGGATTTTGGCATTGAGGCCCGGCTCGGTGATGACGCGCACGGGCTGGCCGAGGCGCACCACCAAAGCTTGCCTGGTCTGATACACCGTGAAGAAGGTGCTGTAGCCGACGATGATCGCGATCAGCGCCAAAACGGCGATCGCGATGCCGACGATGCCCGGCCTCATTGATTGCCTCCCGATTGCGGCGTCGGCGCCGGGCGCTCCGGCGGCAGGTTGCCGAGCGGCAGATAGGGCACGACGCCGGGCCCCGAAGGGCCGGTATCGATGATGGTCTTTTCGGTCGCGCTGAAAACGCGCTCCATGGTCTCGAGATACATACGATCTCGGGTCAATTCCGGCGCGTTCTTGTATTGCGCGTAGATCTGCGAGAAACGCGACGCTTGGCCCGTGGCTTCGGCAACGGTTTGTTCGCGATAGGCTTCGGCGTCCTGGGTGATCTTGGCGGCGCGGCCGCGCGCCTCCGGCACGATGCGATTGGCGTAGGTCTGAGCTTCGTTTTGCGCGCGCACGAGGTCCGAGTTTGCCGCCTGAACGTCGCGGAAGGAATCGATGACTTTCGCAGGTACCTGGATCGTTTGAATCTGGACGCTCTGAACCAGAACGCCCGCCTTGTAGGAATCGAGCGTCTTCTGCATCAGTTCTTGCACTTGCGCCGCAGTCTCACCACTCAGCGCTGCGGCTTGGTCGCTCGGAGTCGCATTGTTGCCGCCTTGTGTCACGGCTGCGCCGGTTTGTTGAAAGCCGGCGAGAAGCGGCTGCGCATCGGAGCGCCCGATGACCTGGCGCATGGCGCTTTCGGCGACCGCCTTCACGGTCGATGCCGGATTGGCAACGTTGAACAGATAGTCGCCAACTGAATTTGGCTTCACACGCCAGAACACGGAGAATTCGACGTCCACGATGTTTTGGTCGCCGGTAATCATCAGGCTCTCTTCCTCGACGTCGCGCATGGCGCCGCTGCGGTGCGTGTCGAAGCCGACGTCGATCTTATTGACGCGCAGCGCCGGCGGGGTGAGCGCGGTCTCGATCGGGTAGGGCAGATGATAATTCAGGCCGGGCTGCACTTCGCGCACGAATTGTCCGAAGCGGAGCACGACGCCGACTTCATCGGGCTCGACGCGGAAGAAACCGGAAAAGCCCCACAGCGCGATGGCCGCGAGCGCGATCAGCGCGATGCCGCGGCCGCCGAGATTGCCCGGTATCCAGTCGCGCAGCCGATCCTGGCTGCGGCGCAGGAATTCCTCGAGATCGGGCGGTTTCGGCCCGCCGGGCTGTTGCGGGCCCGAGCCCCAAGGTCCTCGCGGACCCGAGCCCCACGGACCACCGCCGGATTGGTTGCTCCACGGCATTAATGAACTCCCTGAATGCCGGCGCGGTGCCGGCATATTTGTCGGGGGTTATAGGGTAGGGCACCGCCCCTTACAACGCGCAGTTATGCCACGCCGTTTAGCTCATCTTGGCGGCGTTAATGCGCTCGTAAGTCACAAAGGCGAAGGAAACCTCATCATCGGCCGCAGGTTGATGCGCGCGGCGCGCGGTTTCACGCCACGATTTCAAGTCGATGGCGGGAAATCGTGCGTCGCCCTCCACGCGTTTGTGAACCTCGGTGATCGAAAGCTGCGTCGCCATGGGCATGGCCTGCATATAAATGTCGCCGCCGCCGGCAATGACGATGGCGCCCGAATTTCGCCGCAACGCGTCGCCGCACGCCGCCGCGATGGCGGCCGCCAAATTTGGTGCCGCCAAAATTCCCGGAGCTGTGAAAGCGTGATCGCGGCTGACGACAATCGTGGTGCGGCCCCTGAGCGGCTTGCCGATCGATTGATAGGTTTTGCGGCCCATCACCACCGGCTTGCCCATGGTGGAGGCGCGAAAATGCGCCATGTCCGATTTGAGCCGCCACGGCACGGTATTGTCGTGGCCGATCACGCCGTTCTCGGCGACGGCGGCGAGAAGGACGATGTCCACGCTCACACCGCGACCGCCGCTTTGATATGCGGATGTGGATCGTAGCCTTCGAGCGAAAAGTCCTCGTAGGAGAGGGCGAACAGATCTTTGGCGTCGGGATTCATCCGCAAGCTCGGCAGCGGCCGCGGCTGGCGCGTCAGCTGCAAGCGCGCCTGTTCGAGATGATTGAGATAAAGATGCGCGTCGCCGAAACTATGGATGAATGTTCCTGGCTTCAGTCCGCAGACTTGCGCCACGGCGACCGTGAGCAGGGCGTAAGACGCGATGTTGAACGGCACGCCGAGAAACACGTCGGCCGAGCGCTGATAGAGCTGGCACGACAGCGCGCCGTCGGCGACGTTGAACTGAAACAGGCAGTGGCACGGCGGCAGCGCCATGCCTTCGATCTCCACCGGGTTCCAGGCGGTCACGATCAGGCGGCGGGAATTCGGATTGCGGCGGATCTCGCTCAGCACATTGGCAATCTGATCGATCGCGCCGCCGTCCGGCGTCGGCCACGAGCGCCATTGCCGGCCGTAGACCGGGCCAAGATCGCCGTTCTCGTCGGCCCATTCGTTCCAGATCGTGACGCCGTGGTCGTTGAGGTATTTGACGTTGGTGTCGCCGCGCAGGAACCACAGCAGCTCGTAGATAATGGATTTGACGTGCAGCTTCTTGGTGGTGATCAGCGGAAAGCCGCGTTGCAGATCGAAGCGCATCTGATGGCCGAAAATCGACTTGGTGCCGACGCCGGTGCGGTCGCGCTTTTCGACGCCCTCGGAGAGCACGCGTTCCATCAAATCGAGATATTGACGCATCGGTTTTTCGGCAAATTCGGTTGAGTCGCTAAAGCAAGCTTAGCGTTAAATGAGGGGCGGACGAAGCGCGGGCAAGCCCAAAAACAGTCCAGAGCGGAAGCGGCTGTGGAGCTTTTAGACCAGCCCGGCAAGCCCGAGTACGGCAGCAACGGCAAAGGCCCAGAGCGGATGGACGCGCACGAAAAAGGCAAGGATCGCGGTGCCGGCCGTGATCGCCATCGCCAGCCAGCCGTAATCGGTGGTCGTCGCGATCACCGCGGCGCTCGATGCCAGCAGGCCCAGCGTCACCGGAACCAGGCCGCGGCTCAGCGCGGCGTGCCAGGCCGCGCCCTTGAAGCGATCGGAGGCGCGGCCGACAAAATAAGCGAACACGCAGGTCGGTCCGCACATCGCCAGCGTCGTGACCAGCCCGCCGACGACGCCGGCGACATGATAACCGATCAACGTCACGATGATGATGTTCGGCCCCGGCGTGAGTTGCGCCAGCGCAAAGGTCTCGCTGAACTGCCGGTCGGTCAGCCAATGCTGCACCTCGACGGCGTAGCGGTGCATTTCCGGCACGGCGGAATTGGCGCCGCCGATCGCGAACAGCGACGTCGTCGCAAAAAAGATCGCCAGCGTCAGAAGGATTCCGCCGTCGCTCTTCATAGCCGCGTCCAGGTATAGGCGATGCTCACCGGCACGATCACCAACAGCACCAGCGGCAGCGGCCAGTGCATGATGCTGATGGCGACGAATGTCGCGAGCGCGATCAGCGGGCCGACGACGGCGCGGTTGCGAAACAGCGGCTGCACCATTTTGGCGACCGTCGCCATCATCAAGCCGGCCGCCGCCGCAGCGACGCCGGTCAGCGCGCGGCGCAGCCACGCCACGTCGCCGTAATAGCGGTACACGGCGCCGATTATGAGGATCAGCACCATCGGCGGCCCGAGCAGTCCGGCGAGCGCCGCCGTGCTGCCGAGCGGTCCGCGGAAACGCCCGCCGAATATGACCGCGAAATTGATGATGTTGCCCCCGGGCAGGAATGAGCAGAGCGCGTAAACCTCGTTGAATTGCTCCGCCGTCATCCACTTGCGCTCTTCGACCATCATGCGCCGCGCCCAGGCCAGCACGCCGCCGAAGCCGGACAGCGACATCTTGGCGAAGGCCATGAAGAGTTCGGCAAGGCCGGGTGGCTGCGGGGCGGCGGATTCCGAAGGCGGGTGGGGCGCGGTGACGGGGCTGGCGGCTACCGGTTCGTTCGCGGCGGGAATTGGCGGGGAGTTCATGCGGTTCGTTTAGCGCCCGCTGGCCGTTCCAGCCAGACGGTTTTGCGCGGGCCAGGCCATGAGAATGAGCGTTATTGCCCCCGCCCTTCAGCGCTCTTTTTTCCGCAACCTTTTGCGCTTATATTCCTTTCTGCCGGCGCAAGCCGGATATGGCGATAAATGGCCGTCGTAATAAACCTTTCGGACCCGGGGGCAGTACCCGGCGACTCCACCATTACGGGGTCGAAATAGGATCGACGAGGGCGTAAAGGGCGTGCTTTTGCTCGGAATGGTTCCGCCGTTATCGGGCCTTTCTCATAGTTGCCAATGACAACTATGCTCCGGTTGCTCAAGCCGCGTAACGCGGTTTGAAATACCGACTTAAAGTCCTAACGGGTTAAGCTCCGTTAGGCGGGGTTCGGAGGCACCTGGCAACAGAAGCCTCCACTTTCCAGGAATCAGGAGTTAGTAATCAGAGGACAGAGCCGGTTTGTGTGACTATGATTCTGGCCTTATCGTGCGATTACTGATGACTGACCCCTGATTCCATGGCAATCGATCACATTCGCTACGATGTTCTCGCCCAGGCGGCCTTGCGCGGCGTGGTGCGCACGGTGCTGACCGACGTCGCGAAAAAAGGCCTGCCGGGCGAGCATCATTTCAAAATCACCTTCAACACCACCGCTCCCGGCGTGCGGCTTTCGGACCGCATGCGCGCGCAATATCCGGAAGCCATGACCATTGTCCTGCAGCATCAATTCTGGGATCTGCATGTCGACGACAATGCCTTCGAAGTCGGCTTGTCGTTCGGCGGCGTTCCGGAGCGTCTGGCGGTGCCGTTCGAGGCGGTGACGGCGTTCTTCGATCCAGCGGTGCAGTTCGGCTTCCAATTCGAAACGCTGGACGCGAGCGTCGCCGGTGAACGCGCCGGGCCGACGATCGAAAGACCTGAAACCCCGGCTTTACCCGCGGAGGCGAGCAAGCCCGCCCCTTTGCCGGCGCCCTCCGCCAGCAAACCCGCCGATCCACCGCCGCGGCCTGACGGCGGCGCGGGCGGCGAGGTCGTGCGCCTGGACCGTTTCAGAAAGAAGTAATCGCGAAGCCTGCGTGAGCGGAAACGCGCCGGCGATTTCCCCGGTATTCTACTGTAGATTGCGGTTTTCGATCGCTAAACTTTTATAGCTCTAAATAGCGAGTTCATCTGGATTGGCGTGATCCAGTGGCAGCACTTCGGCGTAGGGACATTTGAGACTAATTCGGCCGAGGCGCGGCCGGGTTGAGCCTATTGGGTTACCAGCAAGATCATTTGAGTTCCGCCAATGGGGCCTGTCGTCAACCTTCGGACCGAGCGGAAACGGGCCAAACGGCGCGTGGCCGAACAGGAGGCCGCGGCGAAGCGGCTCGCTTTTGGCCGCGCCAAGAAGGCAGCGAACCTTGAGCGCACTCAAAGCGACAAAGTCCAGACAAGCCTCGACCAGCACCGGATCGAAACGGGAGATGTGGAATGAAATCGCCTGTCGTAAAGCGCTCGATCGTGATCGCGGGCCACAAGACCAGTATCAGTCTTGAGGATGCATTCTGGAAGGCGCTCAAGGACATTGCGATTGCCCGGCATGCGACACTGTCGGACTTGGTGGCGTCCATCGATCAAGAACGCCAGCACGGCAATCTGTCCTCGGCGATACGCTTGTTTGTCCTTGACCACTATCAAGCCAGGTGCCTGGGCCAAATGGGTCAAGTCGGCAGCCAAGTGGGCGGCCATGTCGGCGGCCCCGCAAGCAATCCGACGCCGCGCGAAATGATGCTGGTGCCGCCCGGCACCTCGGCGGTGTTGCAGCCGGAATAACCGGCCGCGTCGCACGGCCCACACTAGATCCGGAAGATCTTTCCAGGATTGAGAATATCGAGCGGATCGAGTGCGCGCTTGACGGCGCGCATGGCGGCGAGCGCCGGCTCGCCGTGCTCGGCCGGGAGATATTTCATTTTACCCTGGCCGATGCCGTGCTCGCCGGTGCAGGTGCCGTCCATGGCGAGCGCGCGCTCGGCCAGCCGTTCCAGGAACGCCTTGGCGCGGTTCGCCTCGTCCGCGTCGTCACGGTCGATCAACAGCAACAGATGAAAGTTGCCGTCGCCGACATGGCCGACCAGCGGCGCGATCAGGCGGCTTTCCTTAAGGTCGCGCTGCGATTGCGCGACGCATTCGGCGAGCCGCGAGATCGGCACGCAGACGTCGGTCGAGAGCGCGTTGATGCCCGGACGCAGGCCCATGGCCGCCCAATAGGCGTCATGCCGCGCCTGCCATAGCCGGGTACGATCCTCGGTCTTGGTCGCCCAATCGAACGGCCCGCCGCCCAGCTCGCGCGCGATGTCGCCGAAACGCTCCGATTGTTCGGCGACGCTCGTCTCGCTGCCGTGAAATTCCACAAACAGCATCGGCGTTTCCGGCAGCGTTAGCTTGGAATATTTGTTGCACGCCTTCACCTGCAGCGCATCGAGCAGTTCGATGCGCGCTACCGGGATGCCGGATTGGATGGTCAGGATCGTCGCGTTGCAGGCCGCCTCGACGGATGGAAACGGGCAGACGCCGGACGCGATCGCTTCCGGGATGCCGGACAGCCGCAGCGTCAATTCGGTGATGACGCCGAGCGTGCCCTCGGAGCCGATCATCAGCCCGGTGAGGTCGTAACCCGCGGCGGATTTTTTCGCCCGCCGCGCCGTCGACATCACCTCGCCATTGGCGAGCACGACTTTGAGCGCCAGCACATTGTCCTTCATGGTGCCGTAGCGCACCGCATTGGTGCCGGAGGCGCGCGTCGCCGCCATGCCGCCGAGCGAGGCATCGGCGCCGGGGTCGATCGGAAAGAACACGCCCTTGTCGTGCAGATGTTCGTTGAGCTGTTTGCGCGTAATGCCGGGCTCGATGACGCAGGCGAGATCCTCGGCGTGCACGGCGAGCACGCGGTTCATGTCGCGAAAATCGAGGCAGATGCCGCCGCGCGGCGCGTTGACCTGGCCTTCGAGCGAGGTGCCGGTGCCGAAGGCAACGACGGGCACGCGCTCCGCAGCGCACAGCCGCACCACCTCCTGCACCTCTTCGGTGGTCTGCGGAAAGAACACCGCGTCCGGCGGCTGGTTTTCGATCCAGGTCGTCGTATGGCCGTGCTGTTCGCGCACCGCCTGCGAGGTGGTGAGCCGGTTGCCGTAGCGCGTCCCGAGCGCGGCGATGACGGTGTCGGCTGCTTTTCGCTCTTGTTTGGTGCGTGGTGTGGCTTCGAGGACGACCATGTCGTGAGCGTTTCCTTTTATTTTCGGCGCCTATTGGAGCGGCTTGCTGCGGTCAAACTGGCGGCATGGCGGCCATAAATCAAGTCATTGTGTCTTGGTGCCGGAGACGCCGATCAAGGCGGGATTCTTTCATTGATTGCATGGCCACATTTTGCCTGAGAGGAATTTGAACTCATGGACGGCCCGAAGGGCCGCCGCCTACGTCCTCGGCCCTTGCGCACCGCGCATCGAATCCGCCACATTCTCCCGATGCTCGACCGCCTCGATCTGGAACCCGCGTTCTTCGCGCCGTTTGTGTCCTCGCTGATGCGGGTCGAGCAAGGCTGGATCGATTACAATGGCCATCTCAACATGGCCTATTACAATGTGCTGTTCGACCGGTCGGTGGATGAAGCCTACGAGCTGCTCGGCTGCGGCCTCGAACATGTCGAGACCAGCAAACATTCCTGCTTCACCGCCGAGGTGCATGTGCGCTATCTGCGTGAGCTCCGCGCCGGCGATCCGGTTCGGGTGACCTTTCAGCTGCTCGGCTTCGACGCCAAGCGGCTGCATTATTTCGAGCAGCTGTTTCACGCCGAGGACGGCTGGCTGTCGGCCACGTCCGAGAACATGGCGCTGCATGTCGACATGGCGGCGAAAAAGACCGCCGCATTCCCGAGCGCGGTCGCCGCGCGGCTCGCCCGCATGCGAGCGGCGCATGCCGCGCTGCCGATCCCGGAAGCCGCGGGACGCAGAATAGCCATGCCGGAACCCTTGCCGGAACGGCTGCTGGAAAATTCGTCTGGAACCATACCGTCCGATTGACAGGCCCATCCTTTTTTCCGAGCGTAACCACAGAACGCGGACACAACGCTCGGGGGGAGAATGTCAGGCCTTTGGCACGCGCCGTCGCGGCAAGTTTCGAGCCTTTCTGCTTCGCGGGTCTTAATTCGCGAGCACAAGATTCCGAGCGGGGACAGCAAGCCCTATATCGCGGTGCAGGGCCCGGACGGCGCGCTGTGGTTCTGCGAGAGCGGCGCCTCAAAGATCGGCCGCTTCGATCCGAACCGCGGGAGTTTTAGCGAATTCGATCTGCCGACCAAGAATGCGACGCCGATCGGCATCACCACTGGCGGCGACGGCAATCTGTGGTTTGCGGAAAAGACCGCCAACAAGATCGGCCGCGTCACGCCGCGCGGAGAGGTGACCGAATTCGCGTTGCCGACGGCGAATGCCGGGCCGGACGGCATGATGCTCGGCCCCGACGGCAATGTCTGGTTCTCCGAGACCGAAGTGAGCCGCATCGGCCGCATCACGCCGGACGGCCGCATCAGCGAATTCTCCGAAGGTATCACGCCGGGCAGCAAACCTTTGTCGATCGCGGTGCGCGACGGCGCGCTGTGGTTCAGCGAAGCCGCCGGCAATCGCGTCGGCCGCATCGCCATGGACGGCAACGTCACGGAGTTTCCGATTCCGAGCCACGACAGCCAGCCGCGCGCCATGGTCACCCATCCCGACGGCAGCATCTGGTTCGTCGAGACCTCGACCAATGCGCTCGGCCGCATCGACCGCGACGGCCGCATCAGCGAACACAAAGTGCCGACGCCGAACGCGTCGCTGCGCGGCGTCACCGTCGGCCCGGGCGGCGATCTCTGGTACACGGCGAACTTCGCCAACAAGATCGGCTGCATGGCGGCGGACGGCACGGTGCGCGGCGAATACGACATTCCGACGCCGGCAAGCGGCGCGCGCTGCATCGCCGTGCTGGCCGACGGCCGTTTATTCTTTACGCAATACGATGCCGGCCTGATCGGCGAAGTCGTTGTGAGCTGAGGCGCAGAGTTTCAAGAACAATCGTCTCAACGAGGACGAGAAAATTTGGGAGGGAATGCCGTGATGAGAATAAAGACGCTGATAGTCTGTGCGGCAGCTTTCTTTGTCGCCTCTCCATTTGCGGCGCGCGCCGACACTTATCCGAGCCGCCCGATCAAGATGATCGTTTCGATCGCCGCGGGCTCCGTCACCGACGTCATCATGCGCAATGCCGCCGCGCAATTGCAGCAGCGGCTCGGCCAGCCGGTCGTGGTCGAGAATCTCGGCGGCGCCTCGGGCATCGTCGCCGGGCAGAGCTGCAAGCAGGCCACGCCCGACGGCTACACGATCTGCGTCATTTATCATTCGACGATGTCCTACAATCCGCTGTTGTTCAGCAATCTGCCCTACGACGCTGACAAGGATTTCGCGCCGGTGACGCGGCTGTTCTGGCTGATCGAAGGAGTCTTCGTGCCGGCGAGCCTTGGCGTCAATTCCGTCGCCGAGCTCAAGGCGTTGGCGCAGTCCAAGCCCAACGGGCTCAACTATGCGACGCTCGGCGAAGGCTCGTTCCCCGATCTGTTCCTGCGCTGGCTGAACAATCAGTGGCACACCCAGATCGTCGGCATTCCGTACAAGGGCGGCGGCCCGGCGGCGCAGGCCATCGCCGCCAACGAAGTGCAGATGACGCGCTTCGGCGTCGGCAATTTCATGGGCCTCATTGCGGCCGGGCAGGCCAAGGCGCTGGCGGTGACTTCGGCGCGGCGCTCGCCGCTCTTGCCCGACGTGCCGACCTTTGACGAGGTCGGCTGGGGCGGCTATCCGGGCCATGGCTGGTGGGGCCTCGCCGTCCCCAAAGGCACACCGTCCGACATTGTCGGGAAGCTCAACAGCGAGTTCGTCAAGCTGTTCACCGACCCGCAATTCGTAGCCTTCCTCGACAAGAACGCCGTGGTCTCGGCGACGACGACGCCGGACGGCTTTGCCAAATTCCTCAAGGAGGACCGCCAGGCCGCCGAAGTCCTGATCAAGATCGCCAACGCCAAGCGCGAGGAATACGACCCGGCCACAACCAAGTGAGGCGCATCACGGGGGAAGCCTCGTAAAAGCCGCCTCCAAGTGCCATCTTGGGCGCATGAGAATCACTCGTCTTGCGCGCACAGGCTGATCGAGCTTTGGCTGACCCTCTGAAGCGCAATTTGGAACCCGAAAGGGTTGCGATAGAATCGCCGCCGCAACCCGCGCGCGGCGGCATTGCCGCGCGCGCGCAAGCCGCTGCAGGCATCAATGCGGGTGCGGGCGCGCCCTATCTCGCCGGCCTCAACCCCGAACAGCGGCTCGCCGTCGAGACGCTCGACGGCCCGGTTTTGGTGCTGGCCGGCGCCGGCACCGGCAAGACCCGCGTACTCACGGTGCGCATCGCCCACATCCTCGCCACCGGCCGCGCCCGGCCCGGCGAGATCCTTGCCGTCACCTTCACCAACAAGGCGGCGCGCGAGATGAAGCACCGCGTCGGCGAGATCGTCGGCCACGTGGTCGAGGGCATGCCCTGGCTTGGCACCTTCCATTCGATCGGCGTCAAAATCCTGCGCCGTCATGCCGAGCTGGTCGGGCTCAAATCCGATTTCACCATTCTCGACACCGACGACCAGATCCGGCTGCTGAAGCAGCTGCTCGAAGCCGAAGGCATCGACGACAAGCGGTGGCCCGCGCGAGTTTTGGCTATGTTGATCGACGGCTGGAAGAACCGCGGCCTCACCCCGGTCCAGGTGCCGCCGGGCGAAGCCGCCGTGTTCGCCAACGGCAAGGGGCTGAAACTCTACAAGGCGTTCCAGGAGCGGCTGAAGATTCTCAACGCCGCCGATTTCGGCGATCTGCTTTTGGAAAACATCCGGCTGTTCCGCGAGCAGCCCGACGTGCTGCGGCAGTATCAGGGCCGCTTCAAGTTCGTTCTGGTCGACGAGTATCAAGATACGAACGTCGCACAATATCTCTGGCTGCGGCTGTTGGCGCAGCGCAGTGCGGCATCCCCAGCGCTCACATCCACCGCGCTCGCAACCACGGCAGCCGGGACGATGGATTCCGCGCCCGAGGGCGCGCCCCGGCATGACGTCAACAATGACGTCAAAGAGCCGCAGCCGAAAAACATCTGCTGCGTCGGCGACGACGATCAGTCGATCTACGGCTGGCGCGGCGCCGAGGTCGACAACATCCTGCGCTTCGAGCACGACTTCCCCGGCGCTACGGTGATCCGCCTCGAGCGCAATTACCGCTCGACCGGCCACATCCTCGCCGCCGCCTCGCATATCATCGCGCATAACGAAGGCCGGCTCGGCAAGACGCTGCGCACCGACGACGTGCTTGGCGAAAAAGTCACCGTCACCGGCTCGTGGGACTCGGAGGAAGAAGCCCGCGTCATCGGCGAAGAGATCGAGCAGCTGCAGCGCGGCAGCGGGCAATCGAGCCCGCATGCGCTCAATCAGATCGCGATCCTGGTCCGCGCCTCGTTCCAGATGCGCGAATTCGAAGATCGCTTTGTCACGCTCGGCCTGCCGTATCGCGTCATCGGCGGGCCTCGCTTTTACGAGCGCGCCGAAATCCGCGATGCGCTGGCCTATCTGCGCGTCGTCAATTCGCCGGCCGACGACCTCGCCTTCGAGCGCATCGTCAACGTGCCCAAGCGCGGGCTGGGCGACGCCACCGTGCAGCTGCTGCATGATCACGCGCGCAAGCGCCGCGTGCCGCTCACCGAAGCGGCGCGTGCGGTGATCGAGACCGACGAATTGAAACCGAAGCCGCGCGGCGCGCTGCGCGCCGTGCTGGAATCATTCGACCGCTGGAGGAAGCAGCGCGACGTGCTGCCGCACAACGAGCTGGCCGAGATCGTCCTCGACGAGTCCGGCTATACCGAGATGTGGCAGAAGGACCGCTCCGCCGACGCCGCCGGCCGCCTGGAAAACCTCAAAGAACTCGTCCGCTCGATGGAAGAGTTCGAGAACCTGCAGGGCTTCCTCGAGCACATCTCGCTGGTGATGGACAACGACAAGGGCGCCGAGCTCGACGCCGTCAATGTCATGACCCTGCATTCGGCCAAGGGGCTCGAATTCGACACCGTGTTCCTGCCCGGCTGGGAAGAAGGCCTGTTTCCGCACCAGCGCACGCTCGACGACCAGGGCCGCCCCGGCCTCGAAGAGGAGCGCCGCCTCGCCCATGTCGGGCTGACGCGCGCGCGCAAGCGTGCGAAAATCTATTTCGCCACCAACCGGCGCATGCACGGGTTGTGGCAGACCAACATTCCCTCGCGCTTCCTCGACGAATTGCCCGAGGCCAATGTCGAGGTGACGGAGACGCAGGGCGGCTTCGGCGGCTATGGCGGCTACGGTTCCTCGCGCTTCGACGCCGCCACCTCGTTCGGCTCGAGCTACAACACGCCCGGCTGGCAGCGCGCGCAGGCGAAAAAAGGCGGCGGCTTTTCCGAGAGCGGCGCGCGTTACGAATCCCACGACAGCCATGACGGCCTCGACGACGAGGGCCCATCGCCGTCGCCATGGCGCGCGCGCGATTCAGGCGGCGCCGCCCGCCGCATCCCACTCACCATCGAGGGCGAGCTCGTCGCCAAATCCACTGGCGCCATCTCCGCCTTCACGCTCGGCGACCGCGTCTTCCACCAGAAATTCGGCAACGGCAACGTCACCGCGATCGACGGCAACAAGCTGACGATCCAGTTCGACCGGGCCGGGGAGAAGCGAGTGGTGGATAGTTTTGTGGAGCGGGTTTGATACGACGCACCCTGGCGCCCCTAACAAGGCGAGAAGCGCCTGCAGCAAGACAATCGGTGCTCGGAGCCCTTACACGTCATGGCCGGGACAAGCCCGGCCATGACGCTCGGAGGGCAAAGTGAGCAAGTCCGCAGCGTGAGCCCCATCACGATCTACATCGACGCCGACGCCTGCCCCGTGAAGCAGGAAATCTACCGCGTTGCCGAGCGCCACGCGCTCAAAGGCACCGCCCTCAAAGTCCTCGTCGTCAGCAACAGCCCGATCGCCGTGCCGCGCGATGAGATGATCGAGCGCGTCGTCGTCGGCGCCGGCATGGATGAGGCGGATAATTGGATCGCCGAGCGCGCCCAGCGCGGCGACATTGTCGTTACGGCGGACGTGCCGCTGGCGAGCCGTTGCGTGAAGGCGGGCGCCGCGGTGCTTGCGCCGAACGGCAAGCCGTTCAGCGAAGAGACCATCGGCATGACCTTGGCGACGCGCAACCTGATGGACTCGCTGCGCGGCGCAGGCGAGATCACCGGCGGGCCGAAGCCGTTTGCGGCGCGCGACCGCTCGGCGTTTCTGTCGGCGCTGGATCAGGCCATCGTGCGGCTTGTGCGCGAGGGGTTTGGCAAGGCTGCCGAATAGTTGCGGGTGCCCTAGATCAGCACATATGGGACTGCCTTGAGGCAGATTTATCCATTGATTGCACGGCCACAGGGTGCCTGAGAGGAATTCGAAGTCAAGGACGACCCCATAGGGCGAACGCCCTATGGGGTCGCCGCCGAAGGCGGTGCGCTTCGCGCATCCTAGAGTTCGAATTCCTCTCAGGCAAAATGGTGGGCGAGCAAACAATGGAGACTTGGCGCTGGTGCTGGCGCTGTCTCCGATCTGTGTGAGCCAAGACAAGCGTCGATGCGGCATGGATCGCCGGGTCAACCCCGGCAATGACGGCTTTTATTGGCGTCACTCTTTCATTGACATTTGTCACCGTTATAGTTACATTCTCCTGCGAATCGAATCTCGCTCATCAAGGACGCCTTCGGGACGCAAGTCGGGGCGAGTGCGCTGCCCGCGGGCGGATTTGCACTCCGCTCCCGGGCAGCTTCGGGCATCAGCCATCCGGCACTACGACCGGGCGCAAGGTGCATCGCTGGACTAGGGAGAGGTTGGGGCGGGTAACGCCCGCACAAACTGCGTTTTGTCTTTCCCCTGACGGGGACCAAATGATCAAGCGCTCCGGCCGCGTCCCAGGAAGCCTGGCCTGGAGCTGAGCCTTAGGGACGACGGCTCCCCTTGGCGCGAGCCGTGGTGGAACGCCGACAGGCGAGCGCGCCCGCAGCGGAGGGGTCGGCGCAAGCCGGCACTCTCGTGGCGCGAGCCGCACCCGCTGGTGCGGACCATGAAACACTGCGTCTGTCGGCGTTCCGCTTCCTTCCTTTTCTGTTCGTTCTTTCTTCCGTCATTGCCGGGCTTGACCCGGGATCAACGTCCGATTGGATTTCGTAAGCCGCACGTCAGCATGGACCACCGGGTCAAGCCCGGTGGTGACGCAGAGGCGTCGCTGTTTGAAATTTGGCGCAGTCAAACTCGCGTCGCGACAACGCTATCGTGCCGTCACACGGGGCGGGCAGTTTCTCGCTAATCCCGCCGCATTCCATTCACTATTTCGCCGAAACGTGATTGCTCAAGGGCTTGATTTGAACCAAATACAAGAGGAAGAGTTCTATTGGTAGGCGGTTAAGTGTTGGGCGATCGTGACATCGGATAAACCAACCAGGTAAGCCATATGCGTTCCGCCACAGTCGTTTGCTCTTCCAGACTTTTCACAATTCCCTTCGCTGCAATTCTTTTTGTCGCGGCGCTGACGGTGCCATTCGCCTCGCCGGCGCGCGCCGACATTCTCATCGCCATCGACAAGTCGAGCCAGCACATGACGGTCGCGGTCGACGGCGCGCAGCGCTACGACTGGCCGGTCTCGACCGGGCGCCCCGGCTACGACACGCCGGGCGGCAATTTTAAGCCCAACCGCATGGACGCCGACCACTTCTCGCAAGAGTGGGACAATGCGCCGATGCCGCATGCGATCTTCATCGACCTGCAGGGCCACGCCATTCACGGCTTCTTCGACGTCAAGCATCTCGGCCTGCCGGTGTCGCACGGCTGCATCCGGCTGTCGCCGGATCACGCCGCGACGTTGTTCGACCTGGTGAAGGCGCAAACCATGGCCAACACCAAGGTCGTCATCACTGGCCGCACGCCGAACGGCGACAACGGCCCAGTGGCGCGATCGCGTCTGCCGATGAACGAGACGGTGTCGGCGGGTCAGCCGATGACCATTGCACCTGACGGCAGCCAGCAGCCCGCGCAGCCTTACGGTCAGCCGGCCTATGGCCAGCAGCAGTATGGCCAGCAGCAGCAGTACGGCCAGCAGCAATCTTACGGCCAGCCCGCCAATGGTCAGCCAGCCTATGGCCGGCCGGTTTACGGGGGTCCGTTCCCGCCGCAGCCGCAACCTTATTATAGCCAAGGCTATTACGGGCAACCCCAGCAGCCCTATTACGGCCAGCCGGCCTACCGGCAATGGTGATCACGTCCTGTTGAGCGCGCGCCGTCCGGCCGTCGCAGTGCAGTCTTTAAAAATGGAATAGCTTTGTGCGTCCGCGGTTCTTCATTCCGAGCATGATCCGGAAAAGTGGACGCCGGTCTTCCGGCAAGATCATGCTTTACTGACCATCGCGCGTTTCTCATCGGAAGGATCATCAACATGCCGGTCGTTCGTTTCGTCGGTTGTGCCGCCATTGCCAGCTTGCTTGCCGTTGCCGCGACGCCTGCGGGCGCGGCGCTGATCATGCACAAGGATCTGTCGTTCAGCGTCGCCAAGACCATTGGCGAAGCCGTCATCGCCGCGTGCGGCGCCAAGGGCTATGCCGAATCCGTCGTCGTCGTCGATCGCGACGGCGAGACATTGGTCGCCATGCGCGGCGACGAAGCCTCGCCGCACACGATGGAGAATGCGCGGCGCAAGGCCTATACCGCGATGACGTTCAAGCAGACCACGGCGGAATATGCCAAGAAGCTCAACGACGGCAATCCGGTGGTCCGCCAGCAGGTCACCTTGCCGAACGTGATTGCCATTCCCGGCGGCGTGCCGATCAAATCCGGCGATGTCGTCATCGGCGGCGTCGGCGCATCTGGCTCGCCGGGCTTCGACGACGAGTGCGTCGCCGCCGGTCTCGATGCGGTGAAGGGCGATCTGCAGTAAGCGCGGCGGCGCAAATCACTCCGGCTCGATGCCGGCCGATTTGATCAGCGTCGTCCACTTCACCAGTTCGGTTTTGACGTAGTCGGAAAATCCGGCGGGACCGATCCAGTAGATCTCGACGCCGGCGTCACGGAAGCGGTCGCGCACTTCGGGGCTCGCCAGCGTCGTCTCGATCGGCTTGGCGAGCGTATCGACGACGCTTTGCGGCACGCCGGCCGGCGCGAATATGCCGGTCCAGGCCAGCAGGTCGTAGCCGGGCATGACGGTTGCGTCCAAAGTCGGGATGTCCGGCAGGCTCGGGCTGCGCTCTTTCGTCAGCACGGCAAGCGCGCGGATTTTTCCGGCCTTAAGCACCGACAATCCGGTCGAGAAATCCGGCACGCCCATCTGCACGTGCCCGGCCATCAGATCGGTCACCGCGGTCGGATTGCTGCGATAAGCGACCGGCGTGATGTCGAGATTGAGCCGCCGCTTGAATGTCTCGGTGGTGATGCGGCCGGTCGAGTTGCCGTAGCCGGCATTGATCTTGCCGGGATTGGCCTTGGCATAGGCGACAAGCTCCTCGATCGTTTTTACCGGCAGATCCGGCGTGACGGCGATGAAGGAGGGGAAGCTGCCGACGCGGGCGATCGGCGTGAAGTCCTTGATTGGATCGTACGGCACGGTCTTGAACAAAGCAGGAGCCGCCGAATGCGTGCTGTTCGAGGTGAGAAGGAGCGTATAGCCGTCGGGATTGGTGCGCGCGACCGCTTCGGCCGCGATCATGCCGCCGGCGCCGTCGCGGTTCTCGATGATGAACGGCTGGCCGAGCGCTTCCTGCAGATATTTTCCGATCAGCCGGGCCGCTGCGTCAGTGGCGCTGCCGGCGGCGAACGGCGTAAGGATCGTCACCGGCCGCGCCGGATATGTCTCGGCAAAGGCGGGCTTGATAAAAGCGGGTATCGTGCCCGCCATCATCAACAGCGTCAGCGCCGAACGCCGGCTTAATCCGGGCATTGCCATTCCTCCCACCACAACGGTTTTTGCTTTTGCACTCACGCGGCCATGAGAGGGTGCCAAGCTTGAAGCGTCAAGCCGACCGTTGCGTGCAGCGCATAAGGGAAGCAGCTTCGTCTGCGCTAGCTCATGCGCAGGATCGGTTTGATGGTCGCGCCGCTTTCGCTGTCGGCGGCGGCCTGGTTGATCTCGTCGAGCGCGTAGAACGTGATCAGGCGGTCGAAAGGAAACCGGCCTTGGCGATGCAATTCGATGAGCTGCGGAATGAACAGTTCCGGAATGCTGTCGCCCTGGATGATGCCGCGGATGCTTTTGCCGGGCGACATCAGGCCGCCCATGTCGAAGCTCGCCGTGGTGCCGATCGGCGCCGCGCCGACAATGCCGCAGGTGCCGCGCGTGCCGAGCGCGTCGACCGCCTGCCGCACCACTTCGGGCCGGCCGGTCGATTCGAGCGCAAAGTCGGCGCCGCCGCCGGTGATGTCATGGATCGCCGCGACCGGATCGCCCTGCTTGGCATTCACGACATGCGTGGCGCCAAGCTCTTTGGCGAGCGTCAGCCGTCCGGGAATGACATCGACCGCGATAATGGTCGTGGCGCCGACGATCCGCGCCGCCATCACCGCGCTCAGACCGACGCTGCCGGCGCCGAAGGCGACGAAGCTCGCGCCGGGTCCGACATTGAGCGCGTTCATCACCGATCCGGCGCCGGTTTGAATGCCGCAGCCGAGCGGCCCGAGCCGTTCCAGCGGCACGTCTTTCGTCACCTTGACGACGGTGCGTTCGTTGGCGAGCGCGAAAGTGCCGAACGAGGATTGGCCGAAGAAATGATCATGCACCGGCGCCGCATGGCTATCCACCATGGCCGTGGAGCCGTCCTCGCGCGCGCCTCCGAAGCAGAGCGGATGCCCCTTGGCGCAATAAGCCGGCTCGCCGCCCACGCAGCGCGCGCAGTGCCCGCACGACATGTAGCTCAGCACCACATGATCGCCCGCCGCTACCTTGTGCACCGCCGCGCCGACGCGCTCGACGACGCCGGCGCCTTCATGTCCGAGCACGATCGGCAGCGGTACCGGATAGACCTGGTCGCGGATGACGATATCGGTGTGGCACATGCCGGTCGCGACGATGCGCACCAGCACTTCGTCGGCGCGCGGCTCTTGCACGGTCAGTGTTTCGATCGCGAACGGCCCGCCTTTGCGGCGCACGACCGCGGCTTTGACGGTGCGGTCGGAAGACACATTGCTCATCTGAAATCCATGTCCGGAGCCCGCGCCGCGGCGCGGACTCCGAAATCCGTGGTTTTAGCGCGGCGGCGAGATCGCGCCTTAGTTCGGCTTCTGGAATTTCAGCACGAAATTGTCGATCGGTACATCTTTCTTAAAGCTCGGATAGTCGTGCGTATCGGCGTCGTTCTTCCAGAAATTGCCTTCGGCGACGAATTTGAAGCCGGCCGCCTCGAGCTCCTGGCGCAACGTGCTCTGTTCAATGCGATGCAGCGTCTTGCCGACCGTCGTGCCTTGGCCGGGGAGGGCGGCGTGATCGGCGATCACCAGAACGCCGCCGGGCTTGAGGGCTGCGAACATCGCTTTGTCCATCGCCACGCGATCGACGCCCATATAGGTCGTGTCGTGATAGAAAAACAGGAACGTGATCATGTCGAGTGGCACGCCGGGCGGCGCCGGATCGTCGAACGGCCGCACATCGGCGGCGGCGTCCTTCATGCCCGGTGTCGCCAGGCGCGCATCGAACGACGCCTTCATCTTGTCGCTGGCATCGGCCGGGTTCTGTCCGTAGACCATGCCGTTCGGCGCCACCGCGCGCGCCATCAATTCGGTCGAGTAGCCGCCGCCGGCGCCCATATCGAGCACTTTCATGCCCGGGCGCGGTGCGGCGAATTGCAGGAACGGCAGCGGGTCGCGCCGCTTGTCGGCTTGCTTATCGTTGTCGCTGCGGTCCGGCGCCGCGAGCAGCGCCGCGTAATCAGCCCCCCCTTGCACCGCCTGCGCCTGCGCGCGGCCGGTTGCGAAACATGTGGCGAGCGCCATGGCGGTCATCGCTATGGCGGCCAAGAATCTAACCTCTATGAATCGAACTCGTGCATAGGTCGCGATCATTCCGTTCTCCCGGGCATGTCCAATGATTGACGCGCATTATGAACACCGTACGGCGCGCCGAAAGCGCCTCTAGGCTAGAGCGGCAACGTGAGGCGCCGTTGACAATCCGGCCGGACGCCGCCGGAATGCCGTGGAAATACTGGGGAAGTTGCTGTGGAAAAGCCATGAACAAGATGTTGATCGCGATGTGAATAATTTTTCGGCCATGGGAATAGGGCGTCCGAAGCTGCCGTTTGTGAATTGCGTGCAAAATTTTGAGAAGTGCTGACCTTTCAATGAATTCAGAGCCCATCAAAGTTGCCGCCGATACCGCATTGGCAACGCTGATAACGGATGAACAATCGGCACGGCGCGTTGCTGACTTGTTCGCGGAGAGTTTCGCGGCCGACGAGATTGCCGTCAGCCTTGTGGATAACGGGCAAGGCAACTGGCGGATGACCGTACATTTTCGTGCGCCGCCGGATGAATTGGCGATGCGGGACCTGGCTGCGGTCGCCGCCGGGCCGCAAGCGGGCCAAGCTTTGCGCTTCGAAACGATCGCCGCGAAAGATTGGGTCGGCGAAAGTCTCGCCGGATTGAAGCCGGTTTCAGCCGGCCGCTTCATCGTTCACGGCGCGCATGATCGCGGCACCGTGCCACGCAACCGCATCGGCATCGAAATCGAGGCGGCGCTCGCCTTCGGCACCGGCCATCACGGCACGACGCGCGGCTGCCTGTTCGCGTTCGATCATATCTGTAAGTTGCGCGGACAGGCGCCGCGGCGGATTCTCGATGTCGGCACCGGCACCGGCGTTCTCGCCATCGCCGCCTCGCGCGCCTTGCATCGAGACGTGCTCGCAACCGACATCGACATCAGCTCCGTGCGCGTCGCGCGCGACAACGCCCGGCTCAACCGCGCCGGTAATTTCGTCACCTTCATGCACGCCGACGGCGTCACGTCGCCTGCGATCCAAGCGCGCGCGCCGTTCGATCTTGTCTTCGCCAATATCCTGCTCCAGCCGCTCCGGCGTCTGGCCGCGCCTATCCGGCGCGTCCTCGCGCCCGGCGGCTGCGTCGTGCTGTCTGGCATTTTGAACGCGCAAGCCAACGCCGTGCTCGCCGCCTATCGCCCTTTGGCGCTGGAACGCCGGATCGAGCTCGACGGCTGGACGACGCTGGTGCTCCGCGGCGTATCGCGATCCGTCATTGCCCAGCGTCACCGCCATCCATAAATTACCACGATGTTCGAAGCCCATTTCCAATCGTTCGAGGATCGCAGCGAAAAGAGCGCCACCGCGCCCCGGCTTGCGGCGCTGCGCGCCGAGCTCAAGCGGCGCGGTCTCGACGGCTTCATCGTGCCGCGCGCCGACCGTTATCAGAGCGAATATGTGCCGCCCTGCGCCGAGCGTCTCGCCTGGCTCACCGGCTTTACCGGTTCGGCCGGTCTTGCCATCGTGCTCGCCGACCGTGCCGTCATCTTTGTCGACGGCCGCTATCTGGTGCAGGTGCGCGATGAAGTGGACGCTCAGGCCTTCAAGGTCGAGCACCTGGTCGAATATCCGCCGGCGCAGTGGATCGAGGAGAATCTGCCGGCCGGCAGGAAGCTCGGCTATTCGCCGTGGCTGCACACGGTGGACGGCGCCGAGCGGTTCGGCAAAGCCTGCGAAGCGGCGAAGGCAAGCCTCGTCGCGGTCGACGACAATCCGATCGACATGGGCTGGACCGACCGGCCGGCGCCCCCGCTTGGCGCGGTGGTGCTCCACGACCTGCGCTATGCCGGCGAAGAGGCGGCGGCCAAGCTCAAGCGCGTGCACGCCGATATCGGCAAGACCGCGGCCGATGCGCTGGTTGTGTCCGATCCGCAATCGGTGTCGTGGCTCTTCAACATCCGCGGCAGCGACGTGCCGCACACGCCGGTGGTGCTCGCCTCCGCCATCGTGACCAAGGACGGGCGGCCCGCGCTTTATGTCGATGGCAGGAAGCTCGGCAACGATGTGCGGTACAGTCTCGAACAGCTTGCCGACCTGCGCGGCAACGACGATTTCGCGCGCGATCTCGTAGCGCTCGGCAAGGAGAAGCGCGCGGTGCGGCTCGACGCGAGCGTCTGCCCCGAGGCCATCGCGCGGCTAATCGCCGACAATGGCGGCAAAGTGCTCCGTGGCGGCGATCCGATCACGCCGATGAAGGCGGTCAAGAACGCGGTCGAAATCGCCGGCGCCAAGGCGGCGCAATTGCGTGACGGTACGGCGGTGACGCGCTTCCTCGCCTGGTTCGACGGCGGAGCGGCGCGCGGCAGCCTGACCGAGATCGATGCCGTCGAGGCGCTGGAAAGCTTTCGCCGCGACACCGGCGTGCTCAAAGACGTTTCGTTTCCGACCATCGCCGGCGCCGGGCCGGACGGCGCCATCGTGCATTATCGCGTCAGCCGCAAGAGCAACCGGCGCATTGCGCCGGGCGAATTGTTTCTGGTCGATTCCGGGGGCCAATACGAGGACGGCACGACCGATATCACCCGCACGGTCGCCGTCGGCACGCCGAGCGCCGACATGCGCAGGAATTTCACGCTCGTGCTCAAGGGCCATATCGCCATCGCGCGCGCGATATTTCCGGACGGTACGACGGGCGCGCAGCTCGATACGCTGGCGCGGCAATTTTTGTGGCGCGACGGGCTCGATTTCGATCACGGCACCGGCCATGGCGTCGGCAGCTATCTTTCGGTGCACGAAGGGCCGGCCCGCATCTCGAAACTCGGCGGCGCGGCGCTCAAGCGCGGCATGATCCTGTCGAACGAGCCGGGCTATTACCGAACCGACGCTTACGGCATCCGCATCGAGAATCTCATCCTCGTCACCGAAGCGAAGCCGGTGGCGGATGCCGAGCGCCCGCTCAATGCCTTCGAGACGCTGACCTTGGCGCCGATCGACGCGCGGCTCATCGACACGGCGCTGATGACGCCCGAGGAAGTCGCCTGGCTCGACGCCTATCACACGAGCGTGCGCGACGAGATCGCGCCGCTCCTCGATTCGCAAGCGCGCCAATGGCTGATCGCGGCGACCACACCGCTCGCGAGCTGATCGCGTCAGCGCGCAGGGAACGTTCTCGGATTCCAAACGTTTATTTGGCGGGTTGGATTTTGAGGAAACCGCATGCTTTCGACAGTTCTGATAATCCTTCTGATTCTTTTGTTGCTCGGCGCGCTGCCGACGTGGCCCTATAGTTCGGGCTGGGGCTATTATCCCGGCGGCGGGCTTGGGCTGATCTTGATTATCGTCGTCGTCTTAGCGCTGACAGGACGAATATGAGGTAATCGTATCGCGGAAGGTGCAATGGGCGGGCTCAGCGAATGAGCTCGGCCCATTCGTCTTCGGTGAGCACCGCAATGCCGAGCTTTTTCGCCTCGGCGAGCTTTGAGCCGGCGCCAGGTCCGGCGACGACGTAGTCGGTCTTTTTCGATACCGACCCCGATACTTTGGCGCCAAGCCGCTCGGCGGAAACTTTCGCCTCGTCGCGCGTTATCTTTTCCAGCGTGCCAGTGAACACCACGGTCTTGCCGGCGATCGGCGAATCGCCGCGCGGCTTTTCCGCGTCGAGAATTTTGACCTGGGCCGCGAGCCGCTCGATGCGTTTGCGGTTATGCGCCTCGCCGAAATATCCGTGCAGGCTCTCGATCACGGTGTCGCCGATCTGGTCGAGCGCATCCATTTCTTCCTTGGTCTCTTCGTCGCCTTTGGCGAGCTTGAGACAGGCGTCGTGGAAAGCGTCCCAGGTGCCATAGCCGCGCGCCAGCGCCACGGCCGTGGTTTCGCCGACGTGGCGGATGCCGAGCGAGTAAATGAATCGCTCCAGCAAAATCTCTCGCCGCACCGTGATGGCCGCGAACAGATTATGCACCGAGGTCGCGCCGAACCCCTCGACCTCTTCGAGCTTAATCTTCCTGTTGCGCGCTTCGAGCGTGAAAATATCGGCCGGCTCCTTGACCCATTCGTGCTCGTAGAACAGCTCGATCTGCTTTTCGCCGAGCCCGTCGATATCAAAGGCGCGGCGTGACACGAAGTGCTTGAGGTGCTCGATGGTCTGATAGGGACAGGCGAATTCGCCGGTGCAATGCACGCGCGCGCCCTCGGCGCCGCCGGCGATGATCTCGCGCACCACATCGGTATGCAGCGGGCATGGGCACTTTTTCGGGAATTGATAGGGCTTGGCCCCGCGTGGCTTGTCCGCGACGACGCCGAGCACCTGCGGAATGACGTCGCCGGCGCGCTGGATCGTCACCGTGTCGCCGATGCGCACGTCGAGCCGGGCAATTTCCTCGGGATTGTGCAGCGTCGCGTTCTGCACTACGACGCCGCCGACCGTCACCGGCTCGAGCTTGGCGACGGGTGTGAGAAAGCCGGTGCGGCCGATCTGGATCTCGATGTCCCTAATGACGGTCGTCGCCTTTTCCGCCGGGAATTTGTGCGCGATCGCCCAGCGCGGATTGCGCGATACGAAGCCGAGCCGCTCCTGCCAATCGAGGCGGTCGACTTTGTAGACGACGCCGTCGATGTCGTAGTCGAGCGTGGCGCGCCGCGCTTCGATGTCGCTATGGAATTTGAGCAGCGCCTCGAGAGAACAACACATTTTAGTCAGCGGGTTGGTCTTGAAGCCGCAAGCCTCGAACCATTTGATCATGCCGGACTGCGTATCCGCCGGCATGTCGCTCATCTCGCCCCAGGCGTAGGCGAAGAAGCCAAGCGGGCGCGACGCCGTGATTGACGCGTCGAGCTGACGCAACGAACCGGCCGCGGTGTTGCGCGGGTTGACGTAGAGCTGCTTACCGGCTTCCGCCTGTTTGCGGTTGAGCTCAAGGAACGCCGCCTTGGTCATGTAGACTTCGCCGCGCACCTCGGTCACGGCCGGAACCTTGCGGCCCGACAGCTTGTGCGGAATGTCGGCGATCGTCTTGACGTTGGCGGTGACGTCCTCGCCTTCGGCGCCGTCGCCGCGCGTCGCGCCGGTGACCAGCTCGCCATGCTCATAACGCAGCGACATCGATAGGCCGTCGATCTTCGGCTCGGCGGAAAACGCGATTTCCTCGTCATCGGACAAGCGCAAAAAGCGGCGGATGCGGCCGACAAAATCGACGACGTCTTGTTCGGCAAAGGCATTGTCGAGCGAGAGCATCGGCACTGCGTGGCGCACTTTGGCAAAGCGCGCCGATGGCGCGGCGCCGACGCGCTGGGTCAGGCTTTCGAGCGTGCGCAAATCCGGGAAGCGCGCTTCGATCGCGCCGTAACGCTTGCGCAGCGCATCGTATTCGGCGTCGGAGATCGTGGGCGCGTCGTTTTGATAATAGCGCTTGTCGTGCTCGGCGATTTCCACGCTGAGCCGCGCATGCTCGGCCTTGGCTTGCTTCGCGGAAAGATCGTCGACGGACGGTTCGGACTTCTGGCGACGGGCCATCGTTAATCTCGACTCGTCAGCTCGCGGCCCGGATCAGCCGTTCGGCGGCGGCGCGGGCTTCGGCGGTGATTTCGGCGCCGGCGAGCATGCGGGCGATCTCTTCGCGGCGGTGCTCGCCTTCGAGCTCGGCGACGCGGGTGGCGACGCGCTTACCCTTGGCCAGCGCATCCTTGCTGATGAGATAGTGCCGGTCGGCGCGCGCCGCCACTTGCGGCGCGTGCGTGACCGCGAGCACCTGGACGCCGGAGGCCAACCGCGCCAGGCGCACGCCGATCGAATCGGCGACCGCGCCGCCGACGCCGGTGTCGATCTCATCGAAGATCAGCGTCGGCGCCGAGCCGCGGTCGGCCAGCACCACTTTGAGCGCGAGCAGGAAGCGCGCCAGCTCGCCGCCCGAGGCGATTTTCATCAGCGGTCCGGGCCGGGTGCCGGGATTGGTGCGCACCCAGAATTCGATGCGGTCGAGGCCGTCCGGTCCTTCGCTCTCGCTCGCGATCTCGGTGGAAAATTGCGCGCGTTCGAGCTTGAGCGGCTTTAATTCGGCATTGACCGCCTTGTCGAGCTTTTGCGCCGAGCGGCGGCGCTCCGCCGACAGCGCCTCGGCAGCGGTGCGATAGCGGGCCGCGGCCTCCTGCGCCTCGCGCTCCAGCGTCGCAAGCTTCTCGGCGCCGGCGTCGATCAGAGCGAGTTCGGATTCGTAGCGCTGCGCCAGCGCCGCGAGATTATCGACCGGCACATTATATTTGCGGCCGGCGGCGCGCAGCGCGAACAGGCGCTCCTCGATACGCTCGAGCTCGTGCGGATCGTAATCGGCGACGCGCAGCGCGTGTTCGAGATGCTGGCGCGCTTCTTCCAGCGCATAGAGCGCGGCGTCGATGGCTTTCACCACCGGCTCGATCAGCGCCGGCACTTGCGCGGCGCGGCGCTCGAGACGGCGCACGGCGGTTGAGAGCGGCGGCACCGGAGAATTCGGCCCGGTGACGCTGTCATGGGTCGCGCGCAGATCCTCGCCGACCTTTTCCGCCTGCATCATGGTGGCGCGACGGTCGGCGAGCGCGGTTTCCTCGCCCTGTTCCGCGGCAAGGCGGCCGAGCTCCTCGACGGAGTGGCGCAGCCATTCGGCCTCGCGCGCCGCGCGCTCGACGGCCGAGCGATGGTCGGCGACGGCGGCCTCTTTGCTCCGCCGCTCGGTCCACAGCCGGGACACTTCGGCCGCGTCGTCCTCGATGCCGCCATAGGCGTCGAGCAGCGCGCGGTGGGTCGCGGCATCGACAAAAGCGCGGTCGTCGTGCTGGCCGTGAATTTCCACCAAAGCGGTGCCGAGCGCGCGCAGCACCTGCACGCTCACGGGCTGGTCGTTGATGAAGGCGCGGGTGCGGCCGTCGGCGAACTGCACGCGGCGTACGATCAGCTCATCCTCGCCATCGAGATCGTTCTCGGCGAGCACGCGCCACGCCGGATGCTTTTTGGCGAGGTCGAATGCGGCGATCACCTGGCCCTGTTCGGCGCCCTCGCGCACCAGCGCGGCGTCGCCGCGCGCGCCGAGCGCCAGGGCGAAAGCGTCGAGCAGGATCGATTTGCCGGCGCCGGTCTCGCCCGTGAGCGCGGCAAGCCCGGATCCGAAATCGATATCCAGCCGTTCGATCAGAACGATGTCGCGGATGGAAAGGCGAGCCAGCATGGCGAGTATATTGTGATGGGAACTGGGCGTTGAAAGCGATTTTCGAAAATCGCGCTGCCGGATATTACCGATTCCCGGCGCCCGCGTCAGTTATCCTTGGCCGGCCGGCGGCGGTACCGCGGACGTAGGCGCCGTTGAGGGCGCTGCCGGCGCAGGCGCTGTTGCCGCAGGTGCCGCGGGCGCAGGTGCTGCGGGCTTAGGTGCCGCAGGCGTCAGCGAGAAGGCGCGGCTGATCCAGGACTTCTTGTTCTCATTCGGCTCCTGGCCCGAGTTCTTTACGAGGTTATAGGCATCCTTGTACCAGGGGCTTTCCGGGAAATTATGCCCGAGCACGGCGGCGGCGGTTTGCCCCTCGTCGATGATGCCGAGCGCGATATAGGCTTCGGTCAGCCGTTCCAGCGCTTCCTCGACATGGCGCGTCGTCTGATATTGCGTCACCACCACCTTGAACCGGTTGATCGCGCCGATGAAGTCGCGGCGCTCCATGTAATAGCGGCCGACCTGCATTTCCTTGCCGGCGAGCTGATCGCGCGCCATGTCGATCTTCTTCTTGGCGTTGATCGCGTATTCGCTGTTCGGATATTTGCGGATCACCTCTTGCAGCGCGTCGATCGCCTTGTCGGCGCGCGCCTGGTCGCGCGAGACGTCGAGAATCTGATCGTAATAGGAGGCGCCGATCAGATATTGCGCATAGGCGGCGTCGGGGCTGCCGGGATGCAGCGCCACGTAGCGTTTCGCCGAATTGACGCAAGATTCGTAATCTTCGGCCTGATAATAGGCGTAGGCCGACATCAACAGCGCCTTGCGCGCCCAGTCCGAATACGGATTCTCGCGGTCGACCTCGTCGAATTTCTTCGCCGCTTCGCGGTAGTCCTGCTTGTTGTTGAGGAGATAAAGCCCCTCGTTGTAGAGGAGGTCGGCGGGGCTGTCGGGAACGTAATCTTCTGCCTTGCTGCAGCCGGCGAGCGGCGCGGCCAACAGCGCGAGCGCCAGGCAAAAAGCCAGCGCGCACAGCCTCGAACCGGATCGCGGCGATCCTCGCAACGACATCATGAGCGTTGTTTACGTCCCCTCGGTACGTCAGTCTCGCACCAAGCCCCGGCCAAGCCCCCAGCCAGGCCCTCAACCAAGCCCCTCAGCCAGAACTTGAGGCGCCCGCGCGCGTGCACCGTAGCCCTATGACAATACAGCAATTATGGCCGACAATCGGCCCGGATTAAGGCGCAAAAGCTCGGAAGAGTTAAGACGCGAGGGCTTGAGGCCGCCTAAGAGACGTCCGGGCCATAGGCCGCGGCCGCGAAACCCACCGCCAGGTCGGCATGGCCGCGCGGGCGGCGAGCCTCGGGCATCTCGACATAGGCCCAGGCGCTGCGGTCCGCCATCAGCGCCGTCAGCACCGCATGATTGAGCTTGTGGCCGCCGCGGACGGAGCGATAGGCGCCGATCAGCGGCGCGCCGGCGAGCGCGAGGTCGCCGATAGCGTCGACCGCCTTGTGCCGCACGAATTCGTCCGGGAAGCGGATGCCTTCCGCATTGAGGACGCGGTCTTCGGCAATAACGACGGTATTGTCCAAGGACGCGCCGAGCGCATAGCCTGCGCTCCACAGCTTCGATACGTCGCGCATGAAGCCGAAGGTCCGCGCCCGCGCCAGATCGCGGCGGAACGCCTCCGGCTCGACATCCATCGCCACCGTCTGGCGGCCGATCAGCGGATGATCGAATTCGATTTCGGTCTCGAGCCGCAGGCCGCGCAGATGCGGCCGCAATTCGCCGTAGCATTCGCCCTTGCTGACGCGGACGGTTTTGAGAACCTGGATGCAACGGCGCTGCGCGGAAAGCGCGACGATGCCGGCTTGATCGATGGCGGTGACGAACGGGGCGGCGCTGCCGTCCATGATCGGCACTTCCGGCCCGTCGACCTCGACGATGACATTGTCGACGCCGCAGCCGTGCAGCGCGGCGAGAACGTGTTCGGTGGTGGAGACCGCCGGGCCGTTATGATCGCCGAGAACGGTGGCGAATTCGGTCGCAGTCACGGAGCGGTAATTGGCGCAGAGCTCGCGATCCGGATGGCCGCCTGAGCCGCTGCGCAGAAATACGATGCCGGTATTCGCTTCGGCCGGATGCAAAGTGAGATTGGCGGGAGCGCCGGAATGAACGCCGATACCGGCTATGGTGACATCATCTCTTAGCGTCGTCTGCCTGCCGGCTTGCGCGCTCCGCGTCATGATTCGGTCCCACACCCTTACGGCCAAACTCGGCGGACAGAACGGTCCGGACAATTGTGGCCACCCCACCTTGAGGGAACGCAACCTAGATTGCAGATTGGAGTCGGTTGGTGCGGTCGCCAAACGTTCAGTCCCGATAAACGTTAAGTCCCGCTGAAACCCCGATCCCCAAAACTTCCCCTACGACGCGTAAACCTTACTTGCGCTGCGGCATTAGGCCAATTCACGCTTTCTTACCAACTGTTACCTTTTTCTGGCCGCACTCTGGTCGGCTCGTTGCCCCAAAATCGTACGACTGCGAACGCCCGCGGCCCGCCCAAAAACAAATCCGCCCCGGCGCTGGTGTCTGCGACGGAGCGGATTGGCAGGATTTCTTTCTAAACTTAGTCTTATCAGTGGTTTATAAGCCACCAGAGGCGGGCCGGGCCGCGCTCGAAGTCGCCTTCTCGCGTGCGCTTGCCGGTCGGAAACCTAGTTCGCCTGCCGGCGCAGGAAGGCCGGGATGTCGAGCTGGTCCTCTTCACCAGAGTTACGCACAGGATGCTGGACGGGCGCCTGCCGGCCGTGCTGGTCGAGGCCCTGGGGCTGGGGCGCCGGCCGCTTGGCGTATTCCGACACCGGCGGCTCATGACGGGGTTCGTGACGCGGCTCATGCCGATTCTGCTCATGCCTCGTTTCATGGCGTGGCTCCGGCGGGCGGGGCATTGCGGGACGCCGCTCCACCGGCGCCTGCGCCCGCGGGGCCGGCGCTGCGGCCGGCTCATCCTGCTCGCGGCGTCCAAGCCCAACCGAGGCCAAGCGCTGCAACAGCGACATGCGCTGCTTTTCGGGATGGTGCTCTTCGGGCATTTCGCCGCGACGGGCGCGGATTTCGTTCTGCGCCGGGACCGGCAATTCGTCGATCCGCGGCATCCGTGGCGCCCGCGTCGGCATGCGCTCGGCCTGCGGCGGGATGAACGAACGGGGCTCTTCGGCCAGGACTTGCGGTGCAGGCTCGCGCGCCGCCGGATCGATGAACAGTGACGGCTTCGGCGCGATCGGACGAATCGTGATGTCCTCGACGGCGGCGGCGATCGCCGCCTTGGCCGCGGATTCGATCGAGGCGTTCATGCTGGCCGGTGCCGCGGCAGGAACTCATCGGCGGAGCCGTGACTGCGCCCATGGGCTGCGCCGTCATTTGCATCGGCGCTGGAGTCGGAGCCGCGCTCGGGGCCGGCGCGGTGGGCACGGCCGTAGCCGGCCGGGTCGCTTCAGTGATGCGTTCGGCGATGCGCTGGTTGTCGGCGCGGATGCGCTGCGCCAGGTCGGCGAGCCGCGAATCCGAAGACGAGGAGTGCGTCGCCGGCGCAGCGGCATGCGTGGTGTGGGCGGCATGCGTCGCCGGGCGCTGTTGCGCCACGGCCTGGTCGATGCCGGTGGCGACCACCGAGACGCGGATCATGCCGTCGAGGCTTTCGTCGAAAGTGGCGCCGACAATGATATTGGCGTCCTGATCGACTTCCTCGCGGATGCGGGTCGCTGCTTCGTCGACCTCATAGAGCGTGAGATCGCGGCCGCCGGTGATCGAGATCAGCAGGCCCTTGGCGCCCTTCATCGACGCATCGTCGATCAGCGGATTGGAGATGGCGGCTTCCGCGGCCGTCAGTGCGCGCTTGTCGCCTTGCGCTTCGCCGGTGCCCATCATCGCTTTGCCCATCTCGCGCATCACGGCACGGACGTCGGCGAAGTCGAGATTGATGAGGCCTTCCTTCACCATTAGGTCGGTGATGCAGGCGACGCCCGAATAAAGCACCTGGTCGGCCAGTGCGAAGGCGTCGGCGAACGTGGTCTTTTCGTTGGCGACGCGGAACAGATTCTGGTTCGGAATGATGAGGAGCGTATCGACGCATTTCTGCAGTTCGGCGATGCCGCCGTCGGCCAGCCGCATACGGCGCTGGCCCTCGAAGTGGAACGGCTTGGTGACGACGCCGACAGTGAGGATGCCGAGGTCGCGCGCGGTCTTGGCGATCACCGGTGCGGCGCCCGTCCCGGTGCCGCCGCCCATGCCTGCCGTGACGAAGACCATATGCGCGCCCGAGAGATGGTCGCGGATCTCGTCGAGCACCTCTTCGGCCGCGGCACGTCCGACGTCGGGCTGCGAGCCGGCGCCGAGGCCTTCGGTCACCTGCACGCCCATCTGAACCACCCGCTCGGCCTTCGACATCGTGAGCGCCTGGGCATCGGTATTGGCGACCACGAAATCGACGCCTTGCAAGCCGGCGGTGATCATATTGTTGACGGCATTTCCGCCTGCGCCGCCGACACCGAATACGGTGATGCGGGGCTTGAGCTCACGGATGTCGGGGATATTCAGATTGATCGTCATGATTGCCTCTTGTTCGTAGCGCGGGCGCTATCCACGCCAAGCCCGGTGCGGTCCGCCACTGACCGCCGCAATGTTCCGACTTCGCATCTGTGGGCCATCAGAAGCTCTCGCGAAGCCATAGTCCGACGCGGGAGAAGTAGCCGCCCGTGCCGGTCATGAGTTGCCGCTTGCGCCGCGACTCGAAATGCTCGAGATGCGCCGCTTGCGGGTAAACGAGGAGACCGGCCGCCACGGCAAAAGCCGCGCCTTTGGCCGCGTCCGGCGCGCCGGCAATGCCGAGCGGGCGCCCGATGCGGACCTGGCGGCCGAGAATGCGCGCGGCCAGATCCGGCAATCCGGTGAGCTGGCTTGCGCCGCCGGTGAGAATGACATGGCCACGCCGATCGGCTCCGAGCGGCGAATTCGCCAGCCGGTCGCGGACCATTTCCAGTATCTCTTCGACGCGCGGCTTGATGATATTCACCAGCGTCGCGCGAGATACCAGCTGCGCCTGCTCGCGCTCATCGTCGCTCAGCGGCGGCACCGTGATCATGTCACGCTCGTCCGACCCCCCACCCAGCACAGTGCCATAAAGCGTTTTGATTCGCTCGGCGTCCGACACGCGGGCGTTGAGGCCGCGGGCGATATCCATAGTCACGTGATGGCCGCCGAGCGCGAAACCGTCGACATGGACCAGCCGGCCGGCAACAAAAGAGGCCATCGTGGTGGTGCCGGCGCCCATATCGACCACCGCCGAGCCAAGATCGGCCTCGTCATCGGCCAGAACCGCGAGGCCTGAGACATAGGGGCTGGCGACCATGGCCTCGATGTCGAGATGGCAGCGCTCGACCGCGAGCATCAGGTTGCGGGCGGCCGCGATATCGATGGTGGCGACGTGCATGTCGACGCCGAATCGCGCGGCGAGCATGCCGCGCGGGTCGCGGACGCCTTCGACGCCGTCGATCGAATAGCCGACCGGGAGCGAGTGCAGGATGGCGCGGCCGTCGCGCAGCGAATGCCGGCTGCCGGCGGCCAGCACCCGGGCGATATCGTTGTCGGCGATGGTGGAACCGACGATTTCGATCTCGGCGGCGAACAATTCGCTGGTCGGTCGCCCGGCCGAAACCGACAGCACGACCAACTCGATTTCGACGCCCGCCATCCGCTCGGCGCTGTCGACAGCCTGGCGGATGGCTTCCTCGGCCTGGCCGAGATTGACGACGCTGCCGGCCTTCATGCCGCGCGCCACGGTATGGCCGAAGCCGACGATCTCGATGCTGTGGCTGCGGCGGGTCAAAACCTGCTGCGGCGCGCGCGGCCGCAGCCGCGCGATCATGCAAACAACCTTGCTCGATCCGACATCAAGTGCAGCGACGAGAGCGCTGCGGCGCGGCGAAACCGGCTTCATCTTCGGCGTCAGGCCATAGCGGAGGGCGTTCACGCGTCGCCTCCCTTTTTCTTCTTGGTATTGGCCTTGAGCAGTTCGTCGCGGGTCTGCGCCGCCGCATCGGACAGCCGGACGGTGACGCGGTCCGGCAGACGCAGATCGATCATCGTGATGTCGCGCGACAGCAGCTTCTTGTCGCGGTCGAGCGCGACCAGCCGGTCGAGCGCGCCGCCGACATTGGATTCCGGCAGCCGCACGTCGATGCCGTTGGTCAGCCGCAGGTTCCAGCGCCGCTCGGCGACCATGATCGAGGCGCGCAGCACGGCGCGGATGTCGGGGTAACGATCGAGAAAGGCGAGGAAATCCTTGGCCTGCCGCTCGGCGCCGTGGCCGACGACCAAGGGCAGGCCGAGATAGCGGTCCTCGACGAAAGGTTCGAGCACCGTGCCGTCTGAGGCAATGACATTGACGTGGCCGTCCTTCTGCCAGAGCGCGAAGGCCTGACGCTCGGTGATCGAGATCTGCAGCCGGTCCGGATAGAGCTTCAAAACCGCCGCATCGGCGATCCAGGGATTGGCCATCAGCCGCGCCCGGGCGGCGTCGGCATCGAGGAACAGTAGCGAGGCGTCCCCGGTCACGCCGGCGGTCGTCAAAATCTCCTCGCGGCTGACTTCTTTCTGGCCGGTCAGCGCAATGGTGGCAATGCGGAAGCCGAGCGAATTGGCGGTGACGTCGCGGGCCTCCTTGAGCCAGTCGACGACCGCGCGAACGTGCTGGCCGCGGACCGCGCCATAAGCGAGCGCGCCGCCGATAAGCAGGATCGTGGAGGCGACACCGAAGCCGTGCGGCAGCCGTTCCGCGAAGCGCGCGGCCTTGCGGCTGGTGGTGGAAAACCATGTGGAATGGCCGGCAGCCTGCTCGTCCGCATGCTCGCCGACATGGTCGCCAACATGGTCGCGGACATGCGTCAGGCTCGGCTCGTCAAATGGCGCGCCGATCTCTTCCACATCTGCTGGCCCCGACCGCGTCAGCGATTGATCGAGGCGTCCTCCACCATCCATTGCACCAGCTCATCGAAGGGGATGCCCGCGTATGCGGCAAGCTCCGGCACGAGCGAGGTCTCGGTCATCCCCGGCTGCGTATTGACCTCAAGACAGATCAGCTCCCCACGTCCCCGATCGTCGTAGCGAAAGTCCGCACGGCTCACGCCGCGGCAGCCAAGCGCGTTGTGGGCAGCCAATGCGAGTCTGCGGACCTCCTGGTAAACATTTGGTAAAATTGGCGCCGGCAGCAGATGTTTGGAGCCGCCGGCGGCGTATTTGGCCTCGTAATCGTAGAACCGGGTCGCCGGCACGATCTCGATGACGCCGAGGGCGCGGTCGCCCATCACAGCGCAGGTGAGTTCCTTGCCGGCGACGTAGCGCTCGACCATGACCTTGTCGCCGAACGCCCAGTCATCGCGGAACAGTTCCTGCGGCGGATGCGGATGCTTCTCGGTGACGATGAAAACGCCGACGCTGGAGCCTTCGGCGACCGGCTTGATGACATAAGGCGGCGGCATCAGATGCGCCTTGGCCGCCTCGAACCGCGACACCACCCGATCCTCGGCAACCGCGACGCCGTGGGCGCGAAACATCGCTTTGGCGTAATCCTTCTGCATGGCGACGGCCGACGCCATCACGCCTGAATGCGAGTAGGGAATGCCGAGGATTTCCAAAAGTCCTTGCAGCGTGCCGTCTTCGCCCGGCCGGCCGTGCAGCACATTGAGCGCGACGTCGGGTTTGGCCGCGGTCAAGACCGCCGCGACATCGCGGCCGACATCGATCTGCGTGACGCGGTAGCCCCGTCGGGTGAGCGCTGCGGCGCACGCCGTGCCCGAGCGCAACGACACGTCACGCTCCGCCGACCAGCCTCCCATCAGAACGGCGACATGCTTGGACATTTATCGAAGCCACACGGTCTCAGTCACAATTCGGCCAGGTATCCAGCCGGATGCCAAAGGCGCTGATTCGCAGGAAATACCAATAGAATCGACAATTGTGGAAAGGTCGAGAGTCCAGGCGCGCGGGGCACATTTTTGTTCGGCAGGGCCGGGCAGCGCGAATGTCAGGAAATCATGCCGATGAGGTAAAGCCCGACGCCGGCGGCGCAGCACCCGGCCAATGTCGGGATCATGCCGACCTTGAAGCGAAAGATCGCGATCGCCGCGGCAACGGACAGCGCGAAGGCCCAGGGGTCGATGCTGGCGAAGTTCGGCGCATCGAAGGCGAGGGGAAAAGACCGGATCGGAATCGTCGCGTGGAACACGCTGTGGACGGCAAACCAGACCGCGAGGTTGAGGATAACGCCGACCACCGCCGCCGTGATCGCCGAAAATGCGGCGTTCAGCGCCTTGTTGCCGCGCAATGTCTCGATGAACGGCGCGCCGAGGAATATCCACAGAAAGCAGGGCGTGAACGTCACCCAGGTCGCGAGCAAGCCGCCGAGCGTTCCGGCCAGCATCGGCGACAGCGCACCGGGCGCGCGGTAGGCGGCCATGAAACCCACGAATTGCAAAACCATGATCAGCGGACCGGGCGTGGTCTCCGCCATGCCCAAGCCGTCAAGCATCTCGCCGGGTTTCAGCCAGCCGTAGGTGCTCACTGCCTGCTGTGCGACATAGGCCAGCACGGCGTAAGCGCCGCCGAACGTCACGACGGCCATCTTGCTGAAGAACACGGCGATCTGGCTGAAGACATTGTGCGGGCCGAGCGTGACAAGAAGGACGATCACCGGGACAAGCCACAAGGTCAGCCAGATCGCCGAAACGCCTAAGGCGCGTTCCACCGACGGCCGGGCATAGTCCGGCAATTCCTCGCCGAGCAGGCTATCGACCAGTGCGGGCTTGCCTTTGGCGCCTCCTTGCGCATGCGGCGCGTTGATCTTGAATTCGGCCAGGTTCAGCTGCTGGGCAACAAAGCCGAGCACGGCCGCGGCGACGATGATGATCGGAAAGGGAACGGCGAAAAAGAAGATGGCGATGAAAGCCGCGGCGGCGACGGCGATCATCAAGCGGTTCTTCAAGGCCCGCTTGCCGATGCGCAATACCGCTTCGATCACGATGGCAAGAACGGCGGCCTTCAGACCGAAAAACAACGCCGTGACGACCGGCACATTGCCATAGGCCGCGTAGATCCAGCTCAGCGCCATGATGGCGATGATGCCGGGAATGACGAAAAGCACGCCGGCCATGATGCCGCCGAGCGTGCGGTTCATCAGCCAGCCAATATAGGTTGCAAGCTGCTGCGCTTCGGGGCCCGGCAGCAGCATGCAGTAGTTGAGCGCATGCAGGAATTTGTCCTCGGACACCCAGTGTTTCTCGTCGACGATGATGCGATGCATCACGGCGATCTGGCCTGCCGGCCCGCCGAAGCTGAGCAGCGCGACGCGCGCCCAGACGCGAAAGGCTTCGCCCAGAGAAACGCCGTGCGGCGAAGCCGCGGCGGCCTTGTCGGTTGTAGTCAGTTCGGACATGCGCGCCTCAGCTACGCGGCCGGCCGGGGCGCCTTGGCCGGCCAATTGTGGGTTTCGGATTGCAGCGAACGGCACCACGCATAGAGCGCATCGTATATGACCATGCCGTGCGCGAGCATCTCGTGATCGTTCTGGAAGTTGGCGGAAAGCCCGAGCGAGATCGCGAACAGTCCGCCGCATTGCGGCGCCAGATCATGCCGCGACGTGTCGGCGCCGCGCACGATCGTGGCGAGTTGATCGAGCGCGGGATCCGCGATGCCGTAGATCCTCAGGAGTGTATCGAACGAGCAGCGCTCGCCCTCATGAGCGAATTCGACGTCCTCGATGTCATACGGGGTTCCGCCGGTTTTGCTCGCGACGGAGATCACGTCGCCGGCCGGGACATAGAGAAATTCCGCTTCGGGATCGATGAAGCGGCGAATGAGCCAGGGGCAGGCGATGCGGTCGATCTTCGGCCGCTCGCGCGTGACCCATAGCTTGGTCGAAGCGCGCGTGCGTAGGCGCGTCGGCAGATGGCGCGATTGCCACGCGGCAATGCCGCCGTCGAGATGAACGGCGTCCACACCGGCGCCGCGGAACGCGGCCGCGACCGCCTGACTGATCTCGCGACCATGCGCGCAATAGGCAACAACCGCCCGATGGCGCGGCAGTTTCGCCAGCCACTGCAGGCCGTCTTTGGCGTCGTAGCGAACGGCGCCGACGATCATGCGATCGTCGGAGTTGAACGCGTCCACCGTGCGGACATCCACGAGGATTGGCGCCGCCGCGGTGCCGAGTTTCGAATAAAGCTGATCGGATGAGATAGACTGGATTTGGCCGTCCATGCGCAACCTCCTCGACATGCGAGTGATGCGCAGAGCTTGGACGAAAGACGTCTGACGGGGAGTTTGCTTAATCCCCGCCCATTACGCTAGACCGGTTCTCTCAAACTCACAAGCGGTCAGGCGCCCGTTCCGATCCGCTTGATCTCCCATTCGAGTTCGACGCCGGAATGGCCCTTGACGCGGCGGCGCACGGTCTCGCCAAGCGTCTCGATGTCGGCGGCCGTCGCGCTGCCGCGATTGATCAAAAAATTGCAGTGCATTTCCGAAACCTGCGCGTCGCCTTGGCGCAGTCCGCGGCAGCCGGCGGCGTCGATCAGTTGCCAGGCTTTGTGACCCGGCGGATTTTTGAACGTCGAGCCGCCGGTGCGGCTCTTGATCGGCTGCGTCGCTTCACGTGACTCGGTGATCTTGTCCATCTCGGCGGCGATCACGGCCGGGTCGCCGTGCTCGCCGCCGAACAGTGCTTGCGTGAAAATGTAATCGTCCGGCGCGCCGCAATGGCGATAGGTGTAATACATGTCGGCATTCTTCAGCACGTGAATGCCGCCTTGCCGGTCGATGGCGCGCGCTTCGATCAAGGCGTCTTTGGTCTCGCGCCCGTAAGCGCCGCCATTCATGCGCAGCACGCCGCCGACGCCGCCTGGAATGCCGCGCATGAACGACAGCCCGGCAATGCCGGCTTCCTGCGCGGCGCGCGCCACTCTCACATCGGGCACCGCCGTGCCGGTACGAGTGTTTAAGCCTTCGACGGCGATGTCGCTGAAGCCGCGGCCGAGCCGGATCACGGCTCCGGCAATGCCGCCGTCGCGCACGATCAGGTTGGAGCCCAGCCCAATGACGGTGACCGCGATATCGGCGGCGAGATTTTTGAGGAAATAAGCCAGATCGGCTTCGTCCTCGGGCATGAACAGAAGCTGCGCCGGGCCGCCGACGCGAAACCAGGTCAGCTCCGCCAAGGATTGATTGGCGAGCAGCCGGCCGCGCAGCTCCGGCATAGCCGCTTTGAGCACCGGAGCGAGATCGGGAAACGCCATCAGCCGTCCCATCAATCGCCTTTAGGGCCGGCCAATTCTCCCGGCAGCGCGTAGGCCCATTGCGTGATCGAACCGGCGCCGAGACAGACCACGTAATCGCCCGGCTGCGCCATGCCTTCGATCAGCGAGGCCAATTGCTCGGGACTGTCGAGCGCTGTCACCTGACGATGGCCATGCTTGCGCAAGCCCTGCACCAGCGCGTCGCGATCGGCGCCTTTGATCGGCGCTTCGCCGGCCGGATAGACATGGGCGACAATGACGATGTCGGCATCATTGAAGCAGGTGCAGAACTCCTCGAACAAAGCGGCGAGCCGCGTATAGCGATGCGGCTGCACCACGGCGATCACCTGGCCCTTGGTCGATTCGCGCGCCGCCTTGAGCACGGCCGCGATCTCGACCGGGTGATGGCCATAGTCGTCGATGACGGTGACGCCGTTCCACATGCCGGTCTTGGTGAAGCGCCGGCGCACGCCGCCGAATTTGGCGAGCGCGCTGCGGATCGTATCGTCGGCGACGCCGAGCTCGTGGGCGACCGTGACGGCGGCGGTGGCATTGAGCGCGTTGTGCCGCCCCGGCATCGGCAGCGCGAGATTCTTGATCTCGTGCGGCGGCTGTCCGGCGCGCTCGTTGAGCACAACCGTGAACAGCGACGAGCCGCCGGCATGCGAGACATCGACCAGCCGCACATCGGCCTGCGGATTCTCGCCGTAGCTAATGATGCGATGATCCTGGATATGGCCGACAAGCTTTTGCACGATCGGATGATCGGTGCACATCACCGAGAAGCCGTAGAACGGCACGTTCTCGACGAAGGCGCGGAACGCGTCCTGCACGGCGTCGAAGGTCTTGAAGTGATCGAGATGTTCGGGATCGACATTGGTGACGATGGCGATGTCGGCGGGAAGCTTCAGGAACGTGCCGTCGGATTCGTCGGCCTCGACCACCATCCATTCGCCGGCGCCGAGCCGGGCATTGGTGCCATAGGCGTTGATGATGCCGCCGTTGATCACGGTCGGATCGAAGCCGCCGGCGTCGAGCAGCGTCGCCACCATCGATGTGGTCGTGGTCTTGCCGTGGGTGCCGGCGATGGCGACGCAGCTTTTCAGCCGCATCAGTTCGGCGAGCATTTCGGCGCGCCGCACCACCGGCAGCCGCTGCGCCCGCGCCGCCATGAGTTCGGGATTGTCGGGCTTGATCGCCGAGGAGACGACGACAACCCGCGCGCCGTCCAAATTATCGGCGGCGTGGCCGATGACGACCTTGACGCCCTTGTCGCGCAGCCGTTTGACGTTGGCGCTGTCGGCCTGGTCGGAGCCCTGCACGACATAGCCGAGATTCGCCAGCACCTCGGCGATGCCGCTCATGCCGATCCCGCCGATGCCGACGAAGTGCACCGGGCCGATGTCGCGCGGCAACTGCATTTGCTCTCCCCGGTATCTTCATACCCAGCACAGTGTCGGGCATGGCCTCACATCAAGAAAGATGCCGATAGCCGGAACAAGCCCGGCCCAGATAGATAAATCAAGACAGATGGATAATGCTGGAATTAGAGCATGATCCCGAAAAGTGGAAACCGGTTTTCGGACAAGATCATGCTCAAACGGGAAATCTAGGCTATTCCCGCCACCTTGAGCACCAGGTCGGCCAGCCGTTCGGCGGCGTCGAGGCGGCCCACCGATTGCGCCGCCTGAGCCATGGCAACGAGCCGTTGCGGCTTGCCGGCGAGCACCGCGATTTCGTTGGCCAGCCGCTGCGGGGTGAATTCGTCCTGCTTGAGCCGCAACGCGCCGTCGGCGCGTTCGAGCACGCCGGCATTGGCGAATTGGTCCTGGTCGAGCGCGCCCGGCAGCGGCACCAGGATCGAAGGCCGGCCGATCGCGGCGAGCTCGGCGACGGTGGACGCGCCGGACCGCGAGATCACGAGATGACACGCCGCCATGCGCGCCGGCAGGTCGGAAAAGAATGGCGCGATCTCGGCGGCGACCGAGAGGCTCGCGTAAGTGTGGCTGACGCGGCTCAGGTCCTCGTCGCGCGCCTGCTGGACGATGGCGAGCCGCGCCCGCAGGCTCGGATCGAGCCGGCCCACCGCGGCCGGCACGACGTCCGCCATGATGCGGGCGCCCTGGCTGCCGCCGACGACAAGAAGGCGCAGCGGATCGCCAGGCGCCGGATAGGGCGTAGCGGCTGCCGCGATCACCGCCGGCCGCAGCGGATTGCCGGTCAGGGTCGCCTTAGCCGCCAAGGCCGGCGTGTCGCCGAAGACATCGGGAAAGGTCGTGGCGATTGCGGTGACGCGCGGCGCCAGGAGCCGGTTGGCGCGTCCGATGACGGCGTTTGAGTCGTGAATGAGTGTCGGCACCCGGCGCCACACCGCGGCGAGCAGCGGCGGAATGGTCGGATAGCCGCCGAAGCCGATCACGGCCGCGGGCCGCAGCCGGCCGATCAGCTTGCGCGCCTGGTTGAAGCCGGCGCCAAGCGCGGCCAGCGTTTTGGCGACCGCGATCGGATTGCGCGATTGAAATGTCGCGCTCGACACGACGTGGACCATGTCCTCGGCGAAGCCGCCGCCGAAGCGCGCGGCGCGATTATCCGTAACCAGATGAACCGGGATGCCGCGCTTGCCGAGCGCCGCGGCCAGCGCCTCGGCCGGAAACAAATGTCCGCCGGTGCCGCCGGCGGCCACGAGCACCGGCGCAAAATTCGGCGCCACGCGTGCCGCGTCCATTACGAGGCGCTCAAGGGTTTAGCGTCCATGGCGAGCAGATTGTCGCCTTTGAGTTTGGCGCGCGGCCGCTCGCGGGTCAGCGCCATCAGCATGCCCATGCCGTAAGCGAGCGAGATCAGCGACGACCCGCCATAAGACACGAACGGCAATGTCATTCCCTTGGCCGGCATCAGATGCAGATTGACCGCCATGTTGATGGTCGATTGCAGCCCGAACAGGATGGCAAGCCCCGCCGACGCGAAACGGATGAACGGGTCGTCGGTGCGCATCGCCCTGCCCAGCGCGCGGATGACAATGAAGGCGAACAGCGCGACCAGAATGAGGCATAGCACGACGCCGAATTCTTCCGCCGCCACCGCGAAGACGAAGTCGGTATGGCCTTCCGGCAGGATGCGCTTGATGGTGCCTTCGCCCGGACCGCGGCCGAACCAGCCGCCACGCACGAAGGATTCAGTCGCGATGTCGATATTGAAGGTGTCGCCCGAGGCCGGATCGAGGAAGCGGTTGATGCGCTGCGCCACGTGGGGAACGGTGAAGAACGCCGTCACCAGGCCGAGGCCGGCGGTGGCGGCAAGTCCGATCAGCCAGATGAAGCGCATCCCCGCCATATAGAACAGCGCGCCCCAGACCAGCGACACCAGCATGGTCTGGCCGAAATCCGGCTGCATGATCAGAAGCGCGACGACGGCGATCAGGAGCACCAGCGCGATGGAATTGGCCGGCATTTCCGGCCGCTTCGCGGTTTCGCCGAACAGCCAGGCGATCAGCACAACGAAAGCCGGCTTCATGAATTCCGACGGCTGGATGTTGACGCCGAGAATGACCAGCCAGCGCCTGGCGCCCTTGATCTCGGCGCCGAAATAGGGCGTCGCCGCCATCAAGAGGAGACTGACGACGAAAACGACCAGCGCTACTTTGCGGATGTCGTGCGGGGAGAGGAACGACGTCACCAGCATGACGCAGATCGCCGGAATGAGAAAGAAGATCTGGCGGTTGACGAAGTGAAACGGGTCGAGCCCGATGCGGGCGGCGACCGGCGGGCTCGCGGCCAGGCACAGCACGATGCCGGCCAGCATCAGTGCGCCGAGCGCCGCCAAGGTCGGCCGATCGACCGTCCACCACCATTCGGAAAACGGCGTCGGTTGCGCGCGCGAAGCCATCACGTCCCCGGGATGCGTCCCCGGCCTAGTGGTGACATTGGGATGGTTTATGGGGGATTAAGATTGAGGGTTGGTAGCGTGGTTGCGGGGCCGACTAATGGTTCGCCGTCGGTGCCTTCGTACTGGCGATCAGAGGAATTAGGAAAATGATCCACAGCGAAATAGGGCCAAGGTAAGGCTGTGCGAAGGCTCGCTGGCGAGGCTACAAGTGCCGGAGCTTTAGCTCTTTGCCATCACCCCTGGCAGCGCCCGCACCAGCGCCCGGAACGCATCACCCCGAACCTCGAAATTCCGATACTGGTCGAACGACGCGCAGGCGGGCGACAGCAGGACGACCGGCTCGCGGCTCGACGAAGCCTCCGCGTCGCGCGTCGCCGCCGCGAGCGCCTTGTCGAGCGTGCCGTTGATTTCGTGCGGCACGTCGCTGCCCAGGGTCGCTGCGAATTCGTTGGCCGCTTCGCCGATCAGATAGGCCTTGCGGATGCGCGGAAAAAACGACCGCAGCGATTCGATGCCGCCGGTCTTCGACTTGCCGCCGGCGATCCAGAAGATGTCGGTGAAACAGGCCAGCGCCTGCGCGGTCGAATCCGCATTGGTCGCCTTGGAATCGTTGACGAACAACACAAAGCCGCGGTGGCCGACTTCTTCCATGCGGTGCGCGAGGCCCGGGAAGGATTTTAGCCCGGCCTGGATCGCCGCGGGCGCGAGGCCGAGCGCCAGCGCCGCGGCGGCGGCGCAAGCGGCGTTCTGCGCATTGTGCAGGCCGCGCAGTGAGCCGATGCCGGACAGTTCGGCGATCTCGAGAATGCCGGAGGCCTCGGCGCGCATGATGCGCGACCCCTCGGCATAGATGCCCCCGGCGAGCTTCCGCTTCACCGAGACGCGGACCAGCCGCTTGCCGGCTTTGTCCAGCCGGTCGGCGATGTTGCTGCACCAATTGTCGTCGACGCCGACGATTGCGGTTCCTTGGCTCGGCACACCGGCGACCAGACGCTCCTTCACGGCTGCGTAATTTTCCATCGTGCCATGGCGGTCGAGATGATCCTCGCTGAGATTGATCAGGATGCCGACCGAAGGATTGAACGTCGGCGCCAGATCGATCTGATAGGACGAGCATTCGATGACGTGAACGCGCAAGGGTTTGGCATTGGCCGACGGCGGCTGCAGCGACAGGATCGCGATGCCGATATTGCCGCCAAGCTGCGCATCCATGCCGGCGGACTTTACCAGATGCGCGATCAGCGCCGTGGTTGTCGATTTGCCGTTGGTGCCGGTGATGGCCACAAACGGTGAGCCCGGTGCGTGCCGCGCGCGCTCGCGGCAGAACAATTCGATATCGCCGATCACTTCGACATTGGCTTGTCGCGCAAGCTTGACGACCCAATGCGGCTCCGGATGCGTCAGCGGCACGCCGGGCGCGAGAACGAGCGCCGCGATCCTCGTCCAATCGGCTTTGCGTAGATCGCTGGTCGGAATGCCCGCGGCGTTCGCCTTGATCACGCTCGCACGCGTGTCGTCATAGCCGACGACATCGGCGCCGCCGGCCAACAGCGCGCTAGCGCCAACCAGGCCCGAGCCGCCCAGCCCGAACACGGCGACCTTCTTCCCCGCAAAGGTCGTAACCGGAATCACGGCGCGCCTATCGCAGCTTCAAGGTCGACAGCCCGGCAAGCGCGAGCACGACCGAAACGATCCAGAACCGAATGACGATCTGCGGCTCGGTCCAGCCGAGCTGCTCGAAATGATGGTGGATCGGCGCCATCTTGAACACGCGCTTGCCGGTGAGCTTGAACGACACGACCTGCACGATGACGGAGACGGCTTCGAGCACGAACAGGCCGCCGATCACCGCCAGCACGATCTCGTGCTTGGTCGCGACCGCGATGGTGCCGATCATGCCGCCGAGCGCGAGCGAGCCGGTATCACCCATGAAGATCGACGCCGGCGGCGCGTTGAACCAGAGAAAGCCGAGGCCAGCCCCGACCACGGCGCCGCACAGCACGGCAAGCTCGCCGGTGCCGGCGACGTAATGGATTTGCAGATAATCGGCAAAGACGGCATTGCCCGACAGATACGAGATCATGCCGAAGCTCGCGGTCGCGATCATGACCGGCACGATGGCGAGCCCATCGAGCCCGTCGGTCAGGTTCACCGCATTGCCGGCCCCGACAATGATGAACATCGCGAACGCCACGAAGAACCAGCCGAGATGGAGAACGAATTCCTTGAAGAACGGAAACACCAGCGTCATCGAAATCTGCACCTGCCCGAGCCTCAGCAGCGCGAAACAGGCGAGGCCGGCGACGATGGCTTCGAGCGCCAGCCGCAAGCGTCCGGGAAGTCCGTCATGCGATTGCTTTCTGACTTTCAGATAATCGTCGTAGAAGCCGATCAATCCGAATCCGATCGTGACGCCGAGCACCACCCAAACATAGGGGTTGGACGGGTTCGCCCACAGCAAGGTCGAGACCAGCATGCCCGACAGGATCAACAAGCCGCCCATGGTCGGCGTGCCTGCCTTGGCGATGATGTGCGACTTCGGTCCATCGCTGCGGATCGGCTGGCCCTTGCCTTGCAGCAGCCGCAGCCGGTCGATCATGATCTGGCCGAACAGGAAGACGAACAGCAAGGCGGTGATGATGGCGCCGCCAGTGCGGAACGTGATGTAGCGAAAGACGTTGAGAACCGTGAGCTTGTCCGAGAGTTCGACCAGCCAATACAGCATTGCCTCAACCTTGTGCCGACGCGTCTTCCAGCGAGTGGCGCGGATAGGCTCGCTGTAACGCCTTGACGATGGGCGCCATGCGCGAGCCGAGCGAGCCTTTGACCATGACGACGTCGCCGGCATGGATCGCGGGCAGCACCTGCGCCTCGAGCGCGTTAGAGTCTTCTGCATAGCCGCCGCGGCGGTTGGCGGGAAGGGCCTGCCACAGCGAATGCATCAGCGGACCGCAACAGAATACCAGATCGACCGCATTGGCGACGACTGATTCGGCAAGCCCGCGATGGAGCGCACGGCCTTTCGGCCCGAGTTCCAGCATATCGCCGAGCACCGCGATGCGGCGGCCGCGCGGGCCGATTGCAGCCTGGCCGAGCACCGCGAGCGCCGCTGCGACCGAAACCGGATTGGCGTTATAGCTGTCGTCGATGAGCAGCGCCGAGCCGCCGGGCGGCTCGATCTCGATCGGCGCGCCGCGGCCGGACACCGGACTGAGCTCGCCGAGCGAAAGTGCGGCGAGCGCGAGATCGGCGCCGACCAGTTCGACCGCCGCCAGGACCGCGAGCGAATTGCTAACGAGATGCCGGCCCGGCGCGCCGATCTTGTAAGTGAGATCGACGCCGAGGATCTGCGCTTCGACCGTCGAGGTGCGCGCCTGCAACACGCACTTGATCAGCCGCGCGTCGGCCTTCTTGTTCTCGCCGAAGGAGACGATGCGGGCGATGCCCGCTTCCTTGGCGCGGCGCTTGAGTTGGGTGAACTGGGCAATGTCGGCATTGAGGATGGCGGCGCCTTGCGGCTCGATGCCGAGGAAGATTTCAGCCTTGGCATCGGCGATCTTCTTCAGTGTGCCGAGATATTCGAGATGTACCGGCGCGATCGTGGTGATGATCGCGACATGCGGGCGCACCAGCCGCGTCAGCGGCGCGATCTCGCCCTCGTGATTCATGCCCATTTCGAACACGGCGTAATGCGCGCCGGCCGGGCAACGGGCAAGCGACAGCGGCACGCCCCAATGATTGTTGTAGGAGGCGATGGAAGCATGGGTCTCGCCGTCTTTCGATAAAGCAAGCCGCAGCGCCTCCTTGGTCCCTGTCTTGCCGACCGAGCCGGTGACGCCGATGACCTTGCCCTCGAAGCGGGCACGTGCCGCGACGGCAAGATCGCGCAAGGCGGCGAGCACATCGGGCACGACCAAGAGCGGCGCGTCGGCGGGAAATTGCGCACGCCGGTCGGTGGCGACGACGGCCAACGCGGCTTTGGCCGCGAGCGCCGGCGTGACGAAGTCGTGACCGTCGCGATTGTCGCCGGTGATGGCGAAGAACGCTTCGCCGGGTTGGACGGAGCGGCTGTCGATCGAAAGCCCGGAAATGGATTGCGGCAGCGCGCCTTGCCGCTCGGCGCGCATCGCCGTTGCCATCGCGTCGACGGTCCACAACGCGGGCGCGCTCATGTGGCGAATTCCTTCAGAGCTGTCGCGACCGCCTCATGATCGCTGAACTCGATCACCCGATCACCGATAATCTGGCCGGTTTCATGACCCTTGCCGGCGACCAACAAGACATCGCCGGACTGCAGATCGGCGATGGCGCGGTGGATCGCTTCGCGGCGGTCGCCGATCTCAACAGCGCCATTCGCCGCCGCGATGATCGAGGCGCGGATCGCAGCCGGATCCTCGCCGCGCGGATTGTCGTCGGTGATGATGACGCGGTCGGCCTTTTCCGCGGCGATGGCGCCCATCAGCGGGCGCTTGCCGCGATCGCGATCGCCGCCGGCGCCGAACACGACGACGAGCCGGCCGGTCACATAAGGCCGCAGCGCATCGAGCGCCTTGGCCAGCGCGTCGGGCTTGTGGGCGTAGTCGATGAAAATCGGTGCGCCGCGATTGGTGCCGACCCGTTCAATGCGGCCTTTGGCTCCGGTGAGATGTTCGAGCGCGCCGAAGGTCAAAGCCGGATGGGTGCCGGTCGCAATCGCAAGGCCCGCGGCAACAAGCGCGTTTTCAATCTGAAATTCGCCGACCAGCGGCAAATGGAGCTGATAAGCCTTCCTGCCGTGCTCGATCCGCATCGTTTGCGCGAAACCGTCGATGGCGGATTCGACGAGGCGAATTTCCGTCCCTTTGTGTCCGACGGTCATGATCACCAAGCCACGCGCCTTGGCGGCATTGACCACCGCGTCGGCGCGATCGTGGTCGGCATAAATCACCGCCGCCGCGCCCGGTTCGAGCAAAACGTTAAACAGGCGCAGCTTGGCGTCGAGATAGGCCTCAAAGCTCGGATGATAATCGAGGTGGTCGCGGGTGATATTGGTGAAGCCGCCGGCTGTGATCCGCAAACCGTCGAGCCGCGATTGGTCGAGCCCGTGCGAGGAGGCCTCGATCGCGAGATGCGTCACGCCTTCGCCGGCCAACGCATCGATCGAACGGTGCAGCGCGACAGGATCGGGCGTCGTCAGCGAGCCGTAAGTCTCGCCGCGCGGCGACACGATGCCGACCGTGCCGATGCTGGCGGCGCGGTGCCCGAGCGTGGTCCAGATTTGCCGTGTGAAGGCTGCGACCGACGTCTTGCCGCTGGTGCCGGTGACGGCGGCAATAGTGCCCGGCTGGCGCGGATAGAATTTTGCGGCAATCAGCGCGAGCGCGCGGCGCGCGCTGCCGACGCGCACGAACGCGACATTCTCCGGCAACGGCGCCTGCGGCTTCTGTTCGGCGACGATAGCGGCGGCGCCGGCGGCGACCGCCGGCGCAACGAAACCAAGACCGTCGGCTTTGGTGCCGGGAATGGCGACGAACAGGCTGCCGCGTTTGACGGTGCGGCTGTCCGCCGTCACCGCGCCGATGTCGAGATCGGCGTGATGCGCGTCGAATTCCGCGTCGGACGGCAAAATTTCGCGAAGCTTCATTGGGGCCCGGTCGACGGCAGTTCGGTCGACAATGCGGGGAGTGCCTTACCTGTTTTCCTTCAGCGAGGCCAGTATCAGTTGATCGGCAGTCGGCAGGTCCATGCGCGGCTGGATGCCGAGGAGCGGCGCGATGCGCGCCACGACCGCGCCTCCGGTCGGCACCGCGTTCCAGCCCGACGTCTTATAGCCATGCGTCTCCGACAGCGCCTGCGGCTCGTCGAGCATGATCAGAACCAGATAGCGCGGCTGATCCGCCGGCAGCACCGCCATGAAATCGGTCAGCACTTTGGTCTTCGAGTAACGGCCGAACACCACCTTGTCGGCGGTTCCGGTCTTGCCGCCGATGTAATAGCCCGGCACCTCGGCCTTCGCCGCGGTGCCCTTCTCGACATTGAGCCGCATCAGGTAGCGCATCAGCAGCGAGGTCTCGGGCTTGATGACGCGCGTGCCGAGCGCCAGCGCTTGCGCTTCGGTGCGCTTGAGAAAGGTCGGCGGGATCAGGACGCCGCCGTTCATCAAGGCGGCCACGCCCATCACCGCCTGCAACGGCGCGACCGCCATGCCGTGGCCGAATGCGATGGTCATGGTGTTGAGCTCGCTCCAGCGCCTGGGCACGAGCGGCTCGGCGCTTTCCGGCAGTTCGGTGCGCAAGCGGTCGGTCTGGCCCATTTTTTTCAGGAACGCCTTGTGGGCGTCGATGCCCATCGCCATGGCGATATGGGCGGCGCCGATATTCGACGAGTACGTGAAGATTTCCGGCACCGTGAGCGCGCGCTGCATCGGCTCGAAATCGTGGATCTCGAACTTGCCGTAGCGCAGCGGGTTATGCGCATCGAACGTCGATTTCAACGTCGCCTTGCCGGAATCGAGCGCCATCGCCACCGTAAACGCCTTGAACGTCGAGCCCATTTCGTAGACGCCGGTGGTCAGCCGGTTGATCAGTGTCTGGTCGTGCGGATCTTGCGGGTCGTTGGGATCGAAGTCGGGCTCCGACACCATGGCGACGATTTCGCCGGTGCGGACGTTGAGCACGATGCCGGCCGCCGCGATGGTGTGGAATTTCGCGCACGCCGCGACAAGCTCGTCGCGCATGGCGTGCTGCACGCGCAGATCGAGCGCAAGCTGCACCGGCGTTTGCAGCCGGTCGGCGGCGAGCCCCGCCATATGCAGCGCCATCAGGCCCTGGCCGTCGAGCCATTTCTCGATGCCGGCGATGCCCTGATTGTCGATGTCGACGCGGCCGAGCAGATGCGAGACTTCCGTGCCGTTCGGATAGTCGCGCTTGTTCTCGTTCAGGAAGCCGATGCCGGGCAATCCCTGGTGGTAAATCTCGCGCTGCTGCTCCGACGTAATGTCGCGCTTGAGCCAGACGAAGCCGCGCTTTGACGACAGCCGGTCGCGCAGGTCCTTGGCGTTGACGTCGGGCAGGTCGGCGGTGAGCAACTCGACCGCCTCTTCGGTGTCGATCAGCCGCCGCGGCTCGCCATAGAGCGACGGCACGCGCACATCGGTCGCCAACACTTCGCCGTTGCGATCGAGAATGTCGGGGCGCGCGGTCGCGATCGCATCGTCGGACACGACGCGGTGCACAGTATGACTGTTGGAGAGAAAAGCGAACATGACGAGCCGCACGGCGATGATCGAATAGACGGCGGCGAATGCCAGGATCGCGAGCACGATCCGGGCGCGTGCCTTGGCGCCGCGGTCGATATTGCTGCCGTAAAGCAGCTTGCGGATGACGCGCCGCCGCCAAGGCTCCGCGGGCTTGATCGGCAGCGTCTGCGCGGTCACACTCATTGGTGTGGCGCTCCGCTGATTGGTCGCGGCGCTGCGCTGATCGGTTGCGGCGCTGCGTTGGCCGGTTGCCGCGCTGCAGGTGGAATGCTTCCGGTCGCCGTCGGCTCTCTCAGATCGTCGATGATGCCGCCGATCGGATCCCTTGCATCGGCATGCACGACGTCCGGCGGCGGCGGCGGACGATCCGGCAGATGGTCGAGCGTGTCGAATTGCGTCGGCGCGATCGGCTTGAGCTGCAGATAGCGCTTGGCCAGCGTCTGGATGCGCTCGGGATTGTCGAACTGCCCCCATTGCGCGCGCAGCGCCGCGATTTCATCGCGTTCGTGACGCACCTCGCCACGCAATTTGGCGAGTTTTTCGGCCTGCACGGTCGAATCGAATTTGATGCGATAGACATAGGCCGCCGCAAATACCAATGCGCCGATCACGACGAAATTCAGAAGGCGCAGGATCATGAGCGCCCCCGCATCACGTCGTCGAGCGAAGGCAGGCGCGGCAGCAAATTCTCGATCGTTGCCGAGTGCGCGGCCGCGTCGGTGCGCTCGGCCGCGCGCAGCTTGGCCGAACGGGCGCGCGGATTTAAGGCGGTCTCGGCGTCGTCGGCGGTTTCCGGCTTTCGCGTCAGTACGCGGAAGCTCGGCGGCGCCGCGACGATTTCCGGCTGGTGCCGCGACGCTGACGGTGCCCGGCTGCGCTCGGTCAGGAATGTTTTGACGATGCGGTCTTCAAGCGAGTGAAAGGACACGACGACCAGGCGGCCGGACGGTTTGAGCACCTGCTCGGCGGCGCTCAGGCCGTGCGCCAGTTCGGCGAGCTCATCATTGACGAAAATGCGCAGCGCCTGGAACGTGCGCGTCGCCGGATGAATCATGTTGTCGCGCATATGCACGACGCGGGCGACGATCTCGGCAAGCGCACCAGTCGTAGAGATGGCGTGCTCTGTGCGCGCTTTGACGATGGCGCGCGCAACCGCCCGTGCCCGACGCTCTTCGCCGAGCGTCGCGATAATAAAGCCAAGATCGCGCTCGCTGGCGCGTGCGACAACGTCGGCGGCGCTCGGCCCGTCGCGCCCCATGCGCATATCGAGCGGGCCGTCGAAGCGGAACGAAAACCCGCGCTCGGCCTGGTCAAGCTGCATCGACGATACGCCGAGATCGAGGACCACGCCGTCCACCGGTTCGCGGACGATTGCTTCGAGATTGGAAAAACGGTCCTGAAACAATTCGAGCCGGCCTCGCGCGTCCTCGACCAGTTCCGCGCCGTGCGCGATAGTGCTTTGGTCGCGATCGATGCCGATGACGCGCGCGCCGGGCGTCTTGAGGATCGCGCGCGAATAGCCGCCGGCGCCGAAGGTTCCGTCGATGTAAAGCCCGCCGCTTTTGACGCCGAGCCAGTCGACGGCTTGGCGGCCGAGCACGGCAACGTGAGGGGCGGCGTCGGTCATTCCCTTGCTCCGGGCTTGGCGCTCGCCTTGGCCCCCGCCTTGGCCCCGAGCGGCTCTTGCCTGAAGGCACGAACCTTCTCGGTTGCCGCCGCGAGTTCTGTGCGAAAGCGGCTGGGCTCCCAGATCTGGAATTTGTGGCCGAGACCAACGAAGGTCACCGCGTCGGTGATGCCGGCATGCGCCTTGAGCGTCTCGGTGAGCGTCACGCGGCCCTCGCGATCGATCTTGAGCGTCTCGCTCGTGCCGTAGAGCGACAGCGAGAAGCGGTCGCGCTCTTTCGGTGAGGGCGAGAAGCCGGCAATCAGCGCCTCGTTCTCCGCCACCAGCGCGCTGCCGCCGGCATCGAGCGCCGGCTGGTCGAGCGCGGGAGTGCAATAGAGGCCGTTGAAACCGTCGCGCTTGAGCACCGCGCGGAACGGCGCCGGCACCGAAACCCGCCCCTTGGCGTCCAGCCGCAACAGGTAATGCGACACAAACCGGTCCATCTCGTCCCTCAACCCGATCAACTATCTCCAGCGTTCGTGGGATCAATTGGGCTATCATAGGACAATATGGGCGTCAGCGAAACCGAACACCCATTGCGCGGTTTCGCTCAATCTCGATTAGCGAGGGGTAAGCTTAAGGAATCGTTGAGATTGACTTCGATCCGCAACGCGGCGAGAGCGGCTCGCCGGGCACTACCGCCGGCACGCGCGGAAACGGCTCCGGCGTGCTGGCGATGTCGCACCAAACCCATCGCGCCGTTGCGCAAGCACAACGAGCTTTGCAAATCGTCAAGGCTTGCCTGTGCAGAACCCTCAATCAGGTTTCTCGGCGAGACTCATTCTCCTAATGTGAAGTCATGTCGCGTAGTGTGTTTGCACCGGATTCATGTGTCGTTGCCGAAGTCGATCCGTCGCCCAATCACGGCGAACGCAAAGACGGACGGCGGCCCGATATGATTGTGCTGCACTATACCGGCATGCGGCACGCGGATTCCGCGCTCGAACTGCTCAAGGCCGCCGGCAGCGACGTTTCCGCCCATTATTTCGTCTTTGAGGACGGCCGCATCATTCAACTGGTGCAGGAGAGCCGACGCGCCTGGCACGCCGGTAAGTCGTTCTGGGCCGGCGAAACCGACATCAATTCGTGCTCGATCGGCATCGAGATCGTCAATCCCGGCCATGATCACGGCTATCCGCCGTTTCCCAAGCGCCAGATCGCGGCGGTCACCGCGCTCTGCCGCAGCATCCAAGCGCGGCAGACAATTTCGCCGATCCGGGTGCTGGCGCATTCCGACGTCGCGCCGGCGCGCAAGCAGGATCCGGGTGAGAAGTTTCCGTGGCGCACGCTCTACGATTCCGGCGTCGGCCATTGGGTCAAACCGGCGCCGATCATGGATTTCGATCAGACGCTGCGGCCGGGCGATCGCAGCAACGCCGTTGCCACGATGCAAAAATTGCTTGGCGAATACGGCTACGGCATCGAGGTCAACAGCGAATATAACTCCGCGACCCGCGACGTCGTGGCGGCGTTCCAGCGTCACTTCCGGCCCGAGCGCATCGACGGCATTTTCGATGCGTCGACGCGCAGCACCTTGCAGGAATTGCTGGCCAATCGCGGCCGCGGCCGGACCATCGCGGCGCGCGCCCGCACCTCCATGACGCTCGCCGCTCCGGGCTTTGTTCCTTGATTCAGCTTGCTTGCGTCTTCCTTGGGCTTCGCCCTTGACGGCGCCGGCCCGTGCCCCCATGCCTTTGCGGGTCAGTCGGCCGGACGGCCGCTCCGGCGAAACCGAAAGGTTGCCGGGGAGGAAAGTCCGGGCTCCGTGGACAAACGGTGCCGGATAACATCCGGCGGGTGCGAACCCAGGGACAGTGCCACAGAGAACAGACCGCCGCGGTGTGTTGCGTATGGCCGCGGTAAGGGTGAAACGGTGCGGTAAGAGCGCACCGCGCCGGCGGCAACGCCGGCGGCACGGCAAACCCCACCGGGAGCAAGACCGAATAGGGACGGCGCGGGTTTTTGCGCGCAAGCGTGAAAGCTTCGGGATCTGTGTCCGGATCTTGCCGTCCGGGTAGGTCGCTTGAGGCGCCGGGCAACCGGCGTCCCAGAGGAATGGCCGTCACGTATGCGGGCTCTGCCCGCATGCCATCCAGAACCCGGCTTACAGGCTGGCTGACGTGAAACTAAGGGCGCCCGGCGGACCTCCGTCGGGCGCCCGCCAAGTCTTTGCGCCAAGTTCTGGGGCAAGGTTTTGGGGTGCCCGCTCGGCTGGCACGCCGTTTGAATGGTAGAATGAGTTCGGGCATCAAGCCGGAACATGTTGCCTGGAGCCGCCATTGAGGCGGGTTTCCTACGAATGCGATGGAAGCGATGAGTTTGTTCCAAAATGATCGCCTCGCGTTGCCATCGGTAGGCGAAAATTCTATCTGCCTGAGCAGGTTTGGGATCGAGGCAAAAATCAGGACATGAGCCGCGCACCGTCCGAGATCAAATCCACGCGCATGAGCCCGCTGGCGCGGCTGCCGACGTTCTTCGCGCTGGACAACAAGCGCGCCGTCGTCGCCGGCGGCAGCGCCGCGGCGATCTGGAAAGCCGAGCTGCTTTCGGCTGCCGGCGCGCACGTGGATGTGTTTGCGCCGAACGCCGACGAGGATTTGCGCGCGCTTGCCGCTACGCCGCCGCGTGGTGACGTCGTCATTGTCGAACGGTGCTGGACCGCCTCCGATCTTTCCGGCGCTGCGATCGCCGTCGCCGATTGTGCCGATGACGAAGAGGCCGCGGCTTTCGCCGCCGCCGCCCGTGCGGCCGGCGTTCCCGTCAACGTGATCGATCGTCCGGCGTTCTGCGATTTCGCCTTCGGCGCCATCGTTAACCGCTCGCCTCTGGTCATCGGCATTTCGACCGACGGCGCCGCGCCGGTCTTCGGCCAGGCGATCCGCGCCAAGATCGAAGCACTGATCCCGAAAGGATTCGGCCGTTGGGCGGACGCCGCGCGCGCTTGGCGGCCACGCGTGCAAGCGCTGGCTCTGCCGTTTCGTGGCCGCCGCGGCTTTTGGGAAAAATTCACCGCGCGCGCCGTCGCAGCACCGGAGCGGGAACCGACCACGGCCGATCTCGAGGCACTCCTCGCGCCGGTTGTCGGACAGGACGCGGGACAAGACACAGGCTCCGTCGTTCTTGTCGGCGCCGGCCCGGGCGATCCGGAACTGCTGACGCTGCGCGCCGTGCGCGCGCTGCAATCGGCCGACGTGATCTTGTTCGACGATCTTGTCGCCACTGACATTCTCGATTTCGCGCGCCGTGAAGCCAAGAAAATGCTGGTCGGCAAAACCGGGCACAAAGTGTCGTGCCGGCAGGACGACATCAACGCACTGATGATCTCGCTCGCCAAAGCCGGCCGCCATGTGGTGCGGCTCAAGGGCGGCGACCCGATGGTGTTCGGTCGCGCCGACGAAGAGCTCGCCGCTTGCCGCGCGGCGGGGATTACGGCCGAAGTGGTGCCCGGCATCACCACGGCGCAGGGCGCCGCGAGCCGGCTCCTTGTTTCGCTGACGCGCCGCGGGCAAGCGCGCCGCGTGCAATACATCACCGGCCACGCCACAATTGACGGCCGTGATGCCAAGCTGCCGGGCGATATCGATTGGCCGAGCATTGCCGACCCGGCGGTGACGACCGTGGTCTATATGCCGATCAAGACGCTGCCCGAACTGGTCGCGACGGCCGTGAGTGCGGGGCTCGATCCGGCAACGCCTGCGGTTGCGGTGGAACGCGCGACCCGCCCCGACGAACGCGTGGTCGCGGGGACGATCAGCGATCTGCCGGCGAAGCTTGCCGCCGCGCCGCCGTCCGGACCGGTCATCGTCATGATCGGCCGGGTCTTCGCCGAATATGTCGCCAGGACCGCCGCTGATGCGCTATCTCCCCGCCAAGAAGCGCGGCAGGGGCTGCGGAACTAAGCAAAAGCTGGTTTTCACACAGCCGGTTGCGCAATCCCGCCCCGGCCGCCTATCTAAGCTTCCGATGAACACCCTGACCGCACCGTCCGCATCGGCCACCTTGCCCGAAAAGACATCGAGCCTGATTGACGCGCGACTGACCGCCATCGCGCCGGTCGCCAAGGACACGAACCTTTACACCTTCAAGCGCGCCGAGGGCGGGCCGCTGCCGGCCTACAAGCCCGGCGCCCATATCGATCTGCATTTGCCGATCGGGCTGGTCCGGCAATTCTCTTTGGTCGTGCCGAACACCGATCCGGAGAGCTATGTCGTCGGCGTCAAGCGTGACCCCGAGAGCCGCGGCGGCTCGCGCTACATCATCGACGAGATGCGCGTCGGCGACGAGATCAAGATCAGCGCGCCGCGCAATCATTTCCCGCTGGCCGAGGAGGCCGGGCATGTCGTGCTCATCGCCGGCGGCATCGGCATCACGCCGGTCTGGTGCATGGCGCAGGAGCTGATGGCGCAAGACCGGTCGTGGCAGCTCTATTATTCGTGCCGCACCCGCGAGGAGATGGCATTTTTAAAGACGCTGGAGACGCTCGATCCGGAGCGCGTGCATCTGCATCTCGACGACGAAGCGAACGGAAAATTTTTGGATCTGCAGTCGATCGTCGCCGCGGCGCCCGAGCATGCGCATCTTTATTGCTGCGGGCCAAAGCCGATGCTCGCTGCCTTCGAAGCCGCCGCCGCGAGCCGGCCGAAAGGCCAAGTTCACGTCGAATATTTCACGGCGAAGGCCGAAGCAGTGACGACCGGCGGCTTCTGGGTCGAGCTCGCCCGTTCCGGTGAGGAATATTATATCCCCGAGGGCAAGAAGGTTCTCGAAGTGCTGTTTGAGGCCGGCGTCGACGTCGACTATTCCTGCGAACTCGGCATCTGCGGCGCCTGCGAGACGCGCGTCATCTCCGGCATTCCCGAGCATCACGATTCGGTGCTCAGCGAGCAAGAGCAGGCGGCCAACGACAAGGTCATGATCTGCTGCTGCGGCTGCAAGTCCGAGCGGCTGGTGCTCGATCTTTAGCGGCTACAAGCTCAGCACCGCGAGCGCCGCTTTCGCGATCTCGACATCCTGCTCGACCTTGGCGCCGCCGGCGGCGACCGCGCCGATCACTTCACCATCGACCTCGATCGGAAATCCGCCCGGCACATTGGTGAAGTCGCCCATGCGCACCGACATGCTAAGCGCGTTCTCCTCCGGCGCATAACCGGTCGGCAGGCGCTGCGAGGCGGCGGTGATCGCCTTCCGTTGCGTCGTGATGATCGAAAAGTGCCGCGCGCCGTCCATCATCAGAAAGCCGATCAGCCGGCAGCTTTGATCGACCACGGCGATCGAGACCTTGCAGCCGAGCTGGTTGGCCTTTGTGACGCCGGCGAGGATCATCTTTATGCTCGCCTCGTGGGTAAGGCGGTTCGTGGGGACGGTGTCGGGCATCGGTTCCTCGGTCGCGAAGTTGGCCTTCTCCGCCATCTCCCATGACACAAACTCTCGATGACACAAACTGCCGATGACACAAAATCGGCAATGCTGTTAGTCTCTCGCCGGCGTTTGCCGGCGTCACGGACAATAAGGGGCCGACGGGTGGAGAGACGACAGGTGCCGTCCCAATGGGATCGCGAGGCCGATATTGTCGTCATCGGCTCCGGCGCGACCGGGATGCCGGCCGCGATCGTCGCGCGCGAGGCCGGCGCCTCGGTCATCGTCGTAGAGGCGCAGAACCATATCGGCGGCCACGCCATCACCTCGGGCGGCAACCTGCCGCTCGGCGGCGGCACCAGCTACCAGAAGAAATACGACATCGAGGATTCGGCCGATCTGTTCTTCCAGGATCTCACCGACTGGTCGGTGGTCGAGACCAACGGTTTCCCGCCCTATCGTTACAACGATCGCGAGGTCATCCGCGCCTTCGCCGACAACAGCGTCGCGGCGTTCGAATTCCTGCTCGCGCATGGCGTCAAGGTCATCGACAGGGCGCCGAACAGCATCGGCCACGAGATCGGGGTTTCGGTGCTGCGCACCATGCAGATCGATGTCGCCGACTGGCCGATGGTTCACACCGGCCAACCGGCCGATCCCAGCGATCCGGAAATCAGGGCCGGCAGCGGCCTGATGCGGCCGCTCCATGCAGCGGCGCTCAAGGCCGGCGTCGACATTCTGCTCGACCATCGCATGACAGCGATCCACCGCGCGGCGGAGAATTCCGGCCGCGTCATCGGCATTGCCGCCGATCATAACGGCGCAAGCCTCAATATCCGCGCCCACAAAGCCGTCATCGTCGCCACCGGCGGCTCGACCGGAAACGTCAACTTCCGCCGCATGTTCGATCCGCGGCTGACCGAGGAATATTGCGGCCTCGCCGGCATGCCGTGGTCGGATCAGGATGCGAGCGGCGAGATCGCCGCCATGGCGGTCGGCGCTTCGCTGTGGGGCCTGTTCAACTTCACCGGCGAATTCGGCTCCGGCATCACCAAGCCGGGCGCGATCGGTTGTCAGTACGGTTACGTCAATGTGCGCTGGCGTCCGGGCAGCGAGGTCTTCGACAAGGCCCGCGCCACCGGCCTTCAAGTCGCGGATTGGCAGGACGTCATCCTCGTCAACATGCTCGGCAATCGCTTCTACGACGAGACCGCGGGCCACTTTAACTACAACACCTACCAGAGCACGAACCCTTACGAGCCTTCCAGCTACCTCAACGCCAAGAACGCCAAATACGATCCGAGCAATTTCATCAATGCCGCACTCGCCGGCATCGGCGACGGCCACAATGGGGGCGGTCCGATCTGGGCCATTTTCGATGCGGACGCGGTCGCGCGCGAGAAATGGAATCCAAATCCGCCCGATGTCGATTTTGCCGCGGGCTTTTTCTTCACTGCGGGAAGCGTCGAAGCACTCGCCGCGGCAATCAAAATGAAATATCAGCGCGTGCCGATGCCGTCGCAAAATCTCGCCAATACCGTCGCACGCTACAATTCATTCGTGGATGCCGGCAAAGATGCCGATTTCGGCAAGCCGAAGCCGCTCTACAAGATCGCGACGCCGCCGTTTTATGCCGCGTGGGCGACGCCGGTGATCCACGACACCCGCGCCGGCTTGCGCATCAATGCGCGGTGTCAGGTGGTCGATATGAACGGCGACATCATTCCCGGCCTTTATTGCGGCGGCGAATCGGCCGGCGGCTTTTCCATGCACGGCCTGCCGCGCGCAATCTGCCAGGGTTTCATCGCCGGCAAGAACGCCGCTCAAGGAAACTCGTAAAGCGCAAATTCGTAACAATCACACCGTCGTCTGCGCCATGCCGAGCTTGGCGTTGAGCGCTTCCTTGGCGCCGTCCTTGAACGCGACGTCGGGCGCCAGCACCAGCGAGCAGGAGCGGATCTTGTGATGCGCCGGATCGACGCCGGGCGGCGTCGCGCCTTTGTCGGCGAGCGCCTTGGCGGCGCGCATGAGGCGGTGCCGCGCCATGATGATGCCGTTGTCGGTCGAGACCAGATTTTCTTTGGTGCGGTCGCAGATCGGCCCCATGCTTTCCTGCAGCGAGGAATCCTGGATGGCGAAACCGGCGACGCCGCTAAACGTCTTGCCGGCCTTCTGCGCCGCGCGGTCGATCAGATAATCGTTGTCCTTGTTGGCGAGCGGACGGAAGCTGCCGGGAACGTATTTGCAGTGCACGCCGGCGCCGTCCTTCATGGCGTCGACCTCGGTCTTGGTCAGCGCCCGCACTGGGTGGAAGTCGTAGGACCAGGCCCAGCAATTCTCGTCGTCGATCGGCACCCAGAAATGGCCGTGGATCGGATGGTCGCCGCGCGGCGGGATCATGGTGAAGCACGGCATCACCCACGGCGTGACGCGCCAGTAATAATTGCCGTTCTCGGCGTTGCGCCGCGCGCCGATGAAAAGGCCGCCGGGCTGTTCGACGACTTCGAAATGCGGCTGCATGTCGTTGAGATTGTACTGGTTGCCCTTGGCGCCCTTGAACAGCGGATCGGAGCCGAGGTCGCCGCGATGCAGGAACGAGACGTGGCTGGAATCGATGCCGCCTTCCATCGCCTGCAGCCAATTGGATTCCTGCAGCCGCTTCGAGGTGAAGCTCTGCGCGGCCGGCACCATGGCGAATTCCCATTCCGGCAGCGGCGGCTTCTTGTCGGCGGGGCCCATATAGGCCCACAGCACCGCGCCGACCTTCACCAGCGGATAGGAGGTGAGCTTGATCTTTTTGCAGAAGCCGCTTTCCACGGGCTCGGACGGCACTTCCATGCACTGGCCGTTCACGTCGTATTTCCAGCCGTGATAGGGGCAGCGCAGCCCGCCGTGCTCGTTGCGGCCGAACCACAGTGACACGCCGCGATGGGCGCAGAATTCGTCCATCAGCCCGTAGCGGCCGTCGGAATCGCGGAAGGCAATGAGCCGCTCCGACAGAAGCTTCACCCGCACCGGCGGGCAATCGTTCTCCGGCAGCTCTTCGGCGAGCAGTGCCGGCAGCCAATAGGAGCGAAACATTTGCCCCATCGAGGTGCCGGGGCCGGTCTGGGTGAGAAGCTCGTTCTGTTCTTTTCTAAGCATGATTTCGGTCCGTAACCAGTGTTGGCGCGACAGTAGGGATTCGGTCTGTTCCGGGCAAGTCTGCGGGCTGTTTTAGGCCCCTTCTAGCGATGCATCGGACGCGGAGCTTTGATCCAAATCATCATGACATACGGGCGAATTTGCCGGCGGAATTGCGGGCGCCAACGCGGTTGCCCCATACCCGCAATTAAGCTAAGTCCGCGGTAACAATCGGCTCGATTCCGAGGCCTTTGCGGCGAGTTTGTAAGCCGGCTTCGGAACCGACTGAGCGCGGGTCAAGATCCGCGGACAAATGTATAAGTCCGGGCGCGTCTCGAAGTTCTTAAAGGCGTTTGCTAAGCTTGCGGGAATTCGAAAACCAGAGCGCTGGACGAGCTGCGGAGGGGTGAAATGGCCGATCACGGCGAGGTTGAATACGCCACTGCGACGGGCAACGATTACGCCGCGCACGAAGAGACGTATCGGAATTTCATCACGCTGGTGAAAAGGTCGTTGGCGGTCATCGTCGCGATTCTCGTTCTCATGGCATATTTTCTAACCTGATCTGGATTCCACATTCCCGACATTGGCCCCCGGAGTACCGGGCCGAATAACCGGCGATGCCGCCGTCGGAGGATTTATGAAAGTTGCGGTTGCTGCCGAAACCGATCCGGGCGAGCCGCGCGTCGCGGCGACGCCGGAAACCGTCAAGAAAATGATCGGTCTTGGCGCCGCGGTCGCGGTCGAGCCCGGCGCCGGGATCAAATCCGGCATTCTCGATGCGGATTATGCCGCGGCCGGCGCCACCGTTGCGGCCGATGCGATGAACGGCGCCGATGTCGTGTTGCGGGTGCAGCGCCCCTCACCGAGTGAACTCGCCGGATATAAACGAGGTGCCCTGGTCATCGCGATCATGGACCCCTTCGGCAACGAGGCAGCCGTCAAGCAAATGGCCGATGCGGGGCTCGTTGCTTTCGCCATGGAATTGATGCCGCGTATCACCCGCGCGCAGTCGATGGACGTGCTGTCGAGCCAGGCTAATCTTGCGGGCTATCGCGCGGTGATCGACGCCGCCGAGGAATATGGTCGGGCCTTCCCGATGATGATGACGGCGGCCGGCACCGTGCCGGCGGCCAAAGTATTCATCATGGGCGTCGGCGTCGCCGGCCTGCAGGCGATCGCGACGGCGCGCCGGCTCGGCGCCATCGTCACCGCGACCGACGTGCGGCCGGCGACCAAAGAGCAGGTCGAAAGCCTGGGTGCGAAATTCCTCGCGGTCGAGGACGAGGAATTCAAGAATGCGCAGACCGCCGGCGGCTACGCCAAGGAGATGTCGAAGGAGTACCAGGCCAAGCAGGCGGCCCTGGTCGCCGAACACATCAAGAAGCAGGACATCGTCATCGCCACCGCGCTCATTCCAGGCAGGCCGGCGCCGAAGCTGGTGTCCAAGGACATGGTGGCCTCGATGCGGCCCGGCTCGGTGCTCGTCGATCTCGCGGTCGAGCGCGGCGGCAATGTCGAAGGCGCCAGAGCCGGTGAAGTCGCGCAAGTCGGCGACGTCAAGATCGTCGGTTACCTCAATGTGCCGGGCCGTTTGGCGGCCTCGGCGTCCGCGCTTTACGCCAAGAATCTGGTCACGTTTCTTGAAACGCTGATTGACAAGAAAGAGAAGAAGCTCGCGATCAACTGGGACGACGAGATCGTCAAAGGCACCGCGCTGACCCGCGACGGCGCCGTGGTGCATCCGAATTTCCAGCCAAAAACTGCTGCTTAGACGGCGGCGGCGCAACAACACGGGACCCCAGCCATGGTGATGCTCTCGATCCTCGGCCAGCTCGACATCATCGCGGCGGCGCATGGTGCGGTCACTGGCGCGCCGGCGGCCAACGACCTGGCCGATCCGTTCATGTTCCGGCTGTCGATTTTCGTGCTTGCGGTCTTCGTCGGCTATTTTGTCGTCTGGTCGGTGACGCCGGCGCTGCACACGCCGCTGATGTCGGTGACCAACGCCATCTCCTCGGTGATCGTCGTCGGCGCGCTGCTCGCGGTCGGCGTCGCGCTGATCAACGACCATCCCGGCCCGACCTGGGCGCGCGCGCTCGGCTTCGTCGCGCTGATCTTTGCCTCGGTGAACATTTTCGGCGGCTTCCTGGTGACCAAGCGCATGCTTGGCATGTTCCAGCGAAGGCAGAAGTGAGAAGCGGGCTCAAGCCCGAGAAGGATAAAGGCCATGAGGATTAGGCCATGAGCGCCGATCTTGCAGCGCTTTGTTATCTGATCGCCGGCGCGCTTTTCATCATGGCGTTGCGCGGCCTGTCGAATCCGGAAACCAGCCGGCGCGGCAACCTGTTCGGCATGCTCGGCATGACGATCGCGGTGGTGACGACGCTCGCGGCGCATCCGCCGGCCGACGCGATGGCTTGGATCCTGGTCGTCGCCGGCATGGCGATCGGCGGCGGCGGCGGCGCCGTCATCGCGCGGCGGGTACCGATGACCTCGATGCCGGAACTGGTCGCGGCGTTCCACTCGTTGGTCGGCATGGCCGCGGTGCTGGTCGCGGCCGGCGCGCTCTACGCGCCGGAAGCGTTCGGCATCGGCAGCGAGGGCGAAATCCATCGCCAGAGCCTCATTGAAATGTCGCTTGGCGTCGCCATCGGCGCCATCACCTTTACCGGCTCGGTGATTGCGTTCCTCAAACTGTCCGGCCGCATGAGCGGCAAGCCGATCTTGTTGCCGGCGCGCCACACCATCAACATCGCGGTCGCGGTCGCGCTTGTCGCGCTCGTCGTCTGGTTCTTCGAGGCGCAGCAGCACCTCGCCTTCTGGCTGATCGCCGCGGCATCGTTCCTGCTCGGCGTCTTGATCATCGTGCCGATCGGCGGCGCCGACATGCCGGTTGTGATCTCGATGCTCAATTCCTATTCCGGCTGGGCGGCGGCCGGCATCGGCTTCACGCTCGGCAATTCGGCCCTGATCGTCACCGGCGCGCTGGTCGGTTCCTCGGGCGCGATCCTGTCCTACATCATGTGCAAGGGCATGAACCGCTCGTTTATCTCGGTGATCCTCGGCGGCTTCGGCGGCGAAGTGGCAGGACCTGCGGCGGCGGCCGGCGACCGTCCGGTCAAGATCGGCTCGGCCGAGGACGCGGGCTTTATCCTGAAAAACGCCGGCAAGGTGATCATCGTGCCCGGCTACGGCATGGCGGTGGCGCAGGCGCAGCACGCGCTGCGCGAGATGGCCGACAAGCTCAAGGCCGAAGGCGTCGATGTCAGCTACGCCATTCATCCGGTCGCCGGCCGCATGCCGGGCCACATGAATGTGCTGCTCGCCGAAGCCAATGTGCCCTATGACGAAGTGTTCGAACTGGAGAATATCAATTCGGAATTCGCGCAGGCCGACGTCGCCTATGTGATCGGCGCCAACGACGTGACCAATCCGGCCGCCGAGGACGATCCGAAATCGCCGATCTACGGCATGCCGGTGCTACAAGTGTGGAAGGCCGGCACGGTGATGTTCAACAAGCGCTCGCTGGCGTCGGGCTATGCCGGCATCGACAATCCGCTGTTCTACCGCGACAACACCATGATGCTTCTCGGCGATGCCAAGAAAATGACCGAAGAGATCGTCAAAGCGGTGTGATAAACCGCGCCAATGTCCCACGAACCATCTGCAAAACCTCCCGCTCCAATCCGCGCGCGACGCTGGTCGGGGTCGGGGTCGACGTCGGCGCCGCCTCGGCCGCGGCCCTATCGCCTTGCGACGCGCCTGATCGGCATTCCGGCCGCCGCGATTGCGGGCGTGTTCCTTTATCAGGGTCTGCGCGCGCATTTCTTTCTGCCGGCATGCGATTCCAGCAGCGCCAAACATACGCTGGCTGATGTGCTGAAACAGTACAAACTCGAGCCGGCGCGTTACGAGCCGATCAAGACGATTTCCAGCACCAAAGAAGAGGTCGTTTGCAACGCCGTGCTGCCGCTGCCCGACGGCGCCGATGTCGCCGTCGACTACAAATTCTATTGGGACGGCAGCAAAGCGACGATGAAATATGCGGTAACGCCGCACGCGACCCCGACCGCACCAACGCGCTGACCTTGGGACTGATCCTGAGACGTTGATCTTGGGACTATGGCTTGCCGTAGCCGCCCGCCGTCGGCGTCTGGATGATGATCGCTTCGCCGGCGTCGATCACCGTGGCGTCGGCGCCTTTGAGCTTTTCCATCCTGCCGCCGTGACGCCGCACGTAATTCTCGCCGACCTGGCCGTCGCCGCCGCCGGCAAGCCCGAACGGCGGCACGCGGCGGTGGCCGGACAGCACCGTGCATTCCATCTTTTCCAGAAAGCGGATGGTGCGGCGGATGCCATTGCCGGCGTTCCATTTGCCGCGCCCGCCGGAATCCTTGCGGACGTGGAAGTCTTCGAGCAGCACCGGATAGCGGAATTCGAGAATTTCCGGATCGGTGAGCCGCGTATTGGTCATGTGGGTGTGCACGGCATCGGTGCCGGGAAAGCCCGGACCGGCCGGCGAGCCGGAACAGATCGTTTCGTAATATTGGTAGCGCGCATTGCCGAAATTCAGATTGTTCATGGTGCCCTGCGCCGCCGCCATGGCGCCGAGCGCACCGAACAGGCAGTTGGTCACTTCCTGTGACGTCTCGACATTGCCGGCGACCACCGCGGCCGGATATTCCGGCGTCAGCAATGATCGCTTCGGGATGATAATGCGGATCGGCCGCAGGCAGCCGGCATTCATCGGAATGTCGTCGTCGACCATGACGCGGAAGACGTAAAGCACCGCCGCGCGCGTCACCGGCTCCGGCGCGTTGAAATTCGACGGCTGCTGCGGGCTGGTGCCGGTGAAATCCACCGTCGCCTCGCGCTTCTTCTTGTCGACCGCAATGCGCACCTTGATCGTATTGCCCTGGTCGGTCTCGATGGCGAAAGAACTGTCGTGCAGCCGATCGATCACCCGGCGCACGCTTTCCGCGGCATTGTCCTGCACGTGCCGCATATAGGCGCGCACCACCGGCAGCGTGAAATAGCGCACCATCTTGCGCAGTTCGTGGATGCCCATCTCGTTGGCGGCGATCTGGGCCTTGATGTCGTTGACATTCTGCAGCGGATTGCGCGCCGGATATTTGTTGTCGGTCAGCACCGCATAAAGCTCCTTCTCGCAGAAGCGGCCGCGATCGACGACTTTGAAATTGTCGAACAGGATGCCTTCCTGCTCGATATTGGTGGCGTTCGGCGACATCGAGCCCGGCGAAATGCCGCCGACATCGGCATGATGGCCGCGCGAGGCAACCCAGAACAGGATTTTCTTGCCGTCGAACACTGGCGTGCAGATCGTAATGTCGGGCAGGTGGGTGCCGCCGTTATAGGGCGCGTTGATCGCGTAAGCGTCGCCCGGGCGGATCTTGCCTTTGCGCTCGCGGATGATGGTTTCGACGGCGCGGTCCATCGAACCGAGATGCACTGGCATGTGCGGCGCGTTCGCCACCAGCGAGCCGTTGCCGTCGAACACCGCGCAGGAGAAGTCGAGCCGCTCCTTGATGTTCACCGAGTAAGCGGTGTTCTGCAGCGCGACGCCCATCTGCTCGGCGATCGACATGAACAGATTGTTGAACACTTCAAGCATCACCGGATCGGCATGGGTGCCGATGGCACGGCTGCGCACAAGCTTTTGCACGCGCTTGAGCACCAGATGATTCTTGGCGGTGAGTTCGGCCTGCCAGCCGTGTTCGACGACCACGGTCTGGTGCGGCTCGATGACGATCGCTGGGCCTTTTACTTTGTGCCCGGGCATCAATGTATCGCGCGAATAGACCAGCGCGCGGTGCCAATTGCCGCCAGAGAAGAAGCGCGTGCGCCGCGCCGGAGCCGGCAGCTTGGTGCGCGTGGTCTTGCGCGGCTTCTCCGTAAAGGTCGCGCCGCCGCCGACGGCTTCGACCGAGACCGCCTCGATCACCAGCGCTTTGCTGCGATCGATAAAACCGAAGCGGGCTTTGTGCGCGCGCTCGAAGACGGTTTTCATCTTCGCAAGCGACGCGAGCCTCACCTTGCCGCGCCGCACGGATGTGCCGGCATCGACGATCAGCGGGGTGTCGGTCCCCGCGTATCGGATATGGGCGCGCACATGCGGCTTGATCTTGTTGGCGGCGACGCCTTGGCCGGCGACCTCCTCGATGGCGTCACCCGCCAGACGGCGCGCCACCTTTTCGAGCGTCGCGCGTGCCTTGGTGCCGAACGGCTCCTCGATGGCCTGCTGCCGGACGCTGCGGATATCGGCGAGGCCCATGCCATAAGCGGAGAGTAGCGACGACAGCGGATGAATGAGCACGCTGATCATGCCGAGCGCGTCGGCGACCAGGCAGGCGTGCTGGCCGCCGGCGCCGCCGAAGCAATTGAGCGCATAGCGCGTCACGTCATAGCCGCGCTGCACCGAGATCTTCTTGATCGCGTTGGCCATGTTCTCGACGGCGATCTTGATGAAGCCGTCGGCGACTTCTTCAACGCTGCGGCCGTTACCGATCTCTTTCGCCATATCGGCGAAAGCCGCGCGCACCGCGTCGGCATCGAGCGCCTGGTTCTGCTGCGGCCCAAAAATCTTCGGAAAGAAATCGGGAATGAGTTTGCCGGCCATGACATTGGCATCGGTCACCGCCAGCGGTCCGCCGCGGCGATAGCATTTCGGCCCCGGATTGGCGCCGGCCGAATCCGGCCCGACGCGAAACCGCGCGCCGTCGAAATGCAGGATCGAGCCGCCGCCGGCCGCCACAGTGTGGATCAGCATCATCGGCGCGCGCATGCGCACACCGGCGACTTCGGTCTCGAAGGCGCGCTCATATTCGCCGGCATAATGCGATACGTCGGTCGAGGTGCCGCCCATGTCGAAGCCGATCAGCCGAGTGAAGCCGGCCGAGCGTCCGGTCTCGGCCATGCCGACCACGCCGGCGGCCGGCCCCGAGAGAATTGCGTCCTTGCCGCGGAACAATTCCGCCGCGGTGAGGCCGCCCGACGACATCATGAACATGAGACGGGTCTGCCTCGACGGCTCGCCTTCTTCCGCGTTCAATTCGCCCGCCACCTGCGCCACGTAGCGGCGCAGGATCGGCGACAGGTAACTGTCGACCACGGTGGTGTCGCCGCGGCCGACCAGCTTGATCAGCGGCGACACTTCGTGGCTGGCCGAGACCTGCGGGAAGCCGAGTTCGCGCGCCAGCTCCGCGACTTGCTGTTCGTGGTCGTTGTAGCGAAAGGCGTGCATCAGCACGACGGCGACGGCGTTGATGCCGTCAGCCTTGGCGCGCTCAAGCGCGGCGCGGACCGCCCCGAGATCGAGCTCGCGCTCCACCGTGCCGTCGGCGCGCACCCGCTCGTCGACCTCGACCACGCGCTCGTAGAGCATGTCGGGCTTGATAATGTGCTTGGCGAAGATTTTCGGCCGCGCCTGATAGCCGATGCGCAGCGCATCACGAAAACCCTTGGTGATGAGAAGAAGTGTGCGGTCGCCCTTGCGCTCCAACAGCGCATTGGTGGCAACCGTCGTGCCCATTTTCACCGCGTCGATGCGTTCGCTCGGGATGGCGTCGCCGGGCTCAAGCCCCAGTAGATGGCGGATGCCGTGCACCGCCGCGTCGCGATAGGCCTCGGGATTCTCCGACAGGAGCTTGTGCGTCACCAGACCGCCGTCCGGCCGCCGGCCGATCACGTCGGTAAAGGTGCCGCCGCGATCGATCCAGAATTCCCAAGCTCCCGACGTGCCAGCGGACATATGCTCGATCCAATTCTTGTTTTGTGCGATATTGGACCCGAATGGGCCCGCGAGACCATGGAACAAAACGACTAATTGAGGACGCCAAGATGCACAAGATCGCGATTTCCGCCGCAGCGCTCGACCGCATGACGAAACGGACCGGTAAGCTGCATCCCTTCGACGCGATCGATCCGCGCAAAGCGGCTTTGGTCGTGATCGACATGCAAAATTACTTCTGCAAGCCCGGCGATCAGGGCGAAGTCCCCAAGTCGCGCGATATCGTGCCGAATATCAATCGGCTCGCCGCCGACCTGCGCCGCCGCGGCGGTTTAGTCATCTGGGTCCGCAACGGCACGCGCGATACGCGCGACAGCTGGTCGAATTATCACGAATTCCTGCACACGCCGGATCGTTGCGACCGCCGCTACGCGGCAATGGATATCGGCGGCGACGGCTACGAATACTGGCACCTCAACGATATCCGTCCGGAGGACGCGCAGCTGACCAAGACGCGCTACAGCGCCTTCATCCAGGGCTCCTCCGATATCGAAAACCTGCTGCGCGAGCGCGGCATCGATACGCTGCTGATTGCCGGCACCGCCACCAATGTCTGCTGCGAAAGCACGGCGCGCGACGCCATGATGCTCAATTTCAAGGTCGTCATGCTGTCGGACGGCACCGCAACCCACAATGACGAGGAACACAACGCCGCGCTGTCGATATTCTACGGCCTGTTCGGCGACGTGCAGACGGTGGACGAAGCGGTGGCCTCGCTCGAACGCGGCGACACGTCGCGCGCGGCGGCTTAAGAAATCACCGCCTGCAAATCGTCCGGCGTTGGGACGAATTTCTCCATCTTCGGCGGCGCGCCGTTCTTGCGCATGGCTTCGAGCCAGATGCGGTGGATGCGGGGATCCTGATCCTCATATTCGATCTGGTCGCCGCCGTCCTTGACGCTCTTGGACACGGCCGGCGTGTCGTCTCCGCCGGCACCGAGGAGCGAGATGCGCTGCGCCTGCATGGTCGGATAGCGCAAGCCGCCGACGGCGGTGGCGAGATAGCGCGCCGGCTGCGGGCCGGTATTGAAGTGCTGGTGAAACTGCCGGTCGGCGGGCACCAGCACCATGCCGTGTCGCCAGTCGATGCGGCGGAAATCGGCTTCGTGCTCGTACCACAGCAGCGAATAGCCTTGCCCCATCACGCACATGACGTGGAAGCTCGGCCCGTGGCGGTGGCCTTTCTTGTAAGTGCCGACCGGCATTTCCGAGATATGCGCGTGCATGGTGCCGTCGGCGAGCACGAACATGATGTTGGTGCCGCCGGCGCCGCGGTCGCCCCAGCTTTTCAGCTCGATGCCGGTGAGGTCGGGGACGAAATTCGTCTCCCACATATGGTTGCCGGGGCGCACCGTGATCAAATCGCCTTCGCCGGAAAAATATTCTTTCTTGCCGGCGCGGTCGGAGAAATCGAACGTTGAGCCGAAGACGAAAGCTTCGTTGTGGAAAACGTTGAGCACCATCGGCAGATTGGTGGTCGAGACGACTAGCGCGCGCTCGGTGCCGCTGCCGTTGAAGTGCCGGTACTTGGAGTTGAGCGGAATGGCGAACAGGCTCTTCTCGCCCCATTCGAAGCTGCGGCGGCTGCCGTCGGCGAATTCGAGCTGCGTCGAGCCGTGGCCTTCGAGGACGTAGACGACTTCTTCGTAGAGATGCCGCTGCGGCGCGGTCGCCTGGCCCGGCGCGATGTCGAGCACGAACATATTGGCGAAATCGCCGCGGCCCTTGAGATGCACCGCAGCGCCGTTGACGCCATAACGCGGCCAGGGCGCCGTTTCCACGCCGAATAGATAGACGCCGTAATCCTCGGTGACAGGGATGCCTTCGCCGGCGAGCCAATCGAGATAGGGGTCGATGCCGTAGCGCGCGTTGGCTTGCGGGTTCTCGCGGATGTTCATCGTCTTCCTCCGGCAGTCTTTTGCGGCATTGTATACGCTTCAGGCGAAGCGTCGACCCTCCAGGCGGTTAACCGAATAACAGCGACTTGATCACCACCGGCACGACTCCCGGCGGCGCGATCAATTCACCGACGTCGACATAATCGAGCTCCTGCAGCTCCATGCCGTCGATGGAGACGATCTTTCCCGGCCACAGCAATTCGCGGTGCAGGATCCGGCCGAACGTCTTGCCGATATCGCCGTCGATCATCAGCAGCAGGAGCTTTATCCGCCCGGCAAGTGGCGATAGTGCCGCCACGATGGCCTCGCCGGCGGCTTTGAGCTTCGGATGTTCGGGATCGCTGTGCCAGGTAAAAGCGATGCCGATGCGGTCATTGTTGTCGAGATCGATCTCTTCGATGCCGCCGCGCACGGCGGCGGTGAGCGCCGCCGGATCGATTGCGCCGGACAGGGGCAGGGCGATGCGGACGACCGGGACATTGTGCACCGGCAGCACGTAGGGATCAGGCAGATAGATGGTCTTGCCGCTGACCTGGACGGTAAATTGCGAGGCGCCGATGACGGTGGCGCGGATGCGCTGGCCGGGATCGATCAGCGGCAGAGGCGAGCGCCGGCTCAGTTCGCGGGCAAGCTCGTCCGCGAGATGCTTGGCAATATCGCCGTAGTCGCGCGTTTCATGGCCGAACATGTATTCGGCAACGCCGCCGGAAAACGTCATCGCCGCCGGCGACGGCCCGCGCGGCAGCGGCTCGGTCAGCAACAGCGATTTGCCGAGTGGATCGAGCGGCGCATCGAGGATCATGTCGGCGGCAATCGCGGCGAGGCGTTGCGCGATTTTGCCGCGCAAGGTCTCGTCGGCCAGCACCTGCGGCGATAGTTTTATCTGCAGGTCATCGGCGACCAGTTGCGCCGATTGATCGATCCGCGTCCATGTACCGTCAGCATCTGCCGCGACCAGCCGGCCGCCGACGGCAAAGGCGGACAGGCCGAGGATCGTGCCGCGGTCGATCAGCGCAAGCTTGGTGGTGCCGCCGCCGATATCGGCATGCAGGAGGCAACAGCCGCGCGCCTTGGACAGCGCCACGGCGCCCGAGCCGTGCGCGGCCAGTCGGCATTCGAGCTTGTGGCCGGCGGTGGCGCAGACGAATTTTCCGGCGTCGGCGGCAAACAGTTCGTCGATGGCGCGGGCGTTTTTGCGCTTGATCGCTTCGCCGGTAAGAATGACCGCGCCGCTATCGATCTCGTTTTGCGTCAATCCGGCATCACCGTAGCTGCGGCTGATGAATTCCCCGAGCGCGTTGGCGTCGATGGTGCCGTCCGGCAGGAACGGCGTGAGCAGGATCGGCGAGCGCCACAAAATCTCGCGGCCGATCACCACAAAGCGGCTGGACAGGCCTTGCGTCTGCCGCTGCAACGCGACTTTCGCAAACAAAAGATGCGAGGTCGAACTGCCGATATCGATGCCGACCGTCTTGAACGCGACGTTATCCTGATCCCAGATCGAACGCGCGATCGCCGAGCGCTCGGCCGCGGTCTCGACATGCTCGTGGTTGAAATCGGATTCGTGCATCGGGCCGGCATCGACGAAAACCTCTCTCCGCCGCGCGGGGAGAGGGAGAGTGGGCTACTTGGAATCGTGCGCCAAAATGCCGGCGATGGTCTTGATCTCATTGCGGGCATAGACGGGCAGGCCGGCGCTGATCGAACTGCCGGAATTAAACGACGACTGGCCCATCAGGACCTGCGCCGGGACGAGATTGCGCAGCACCGGCATGTTTTCGTAGCCGCGCTTCTCATCGAGCACGCTCGCCTTGATCGAGAGCGACATGAACGCGGTGACGACGGTCTTCTTGTCGTTGTTCGGGTCGGCCTGAAACACGCCGAAGAATTTGCCGAATTTCATGATCTGGTTGATGTAGAACAGATCCTGTTCGAGGACGCCCGAGACCGGCGTGTTCAACGTGGTCAATTCCTGAAGCGCCGCCTGGTCGAGATCGCCGGGGCCGAGCGCCGACAATTCGCTTTGAAAATCGATATGGTCGGCGACCTTCTTCGAGCCGTCGCGCAATTTGTTGACCAGCAAAATCCCCATCGGAATCTTGCCCTCGAGCTTGTAGCTCGACTGGATGCAGATCGACGTCGCGCGCCCGGTGCACCATTTGCGGTCGGGATTGTCGTTGCCGGTGCCGGCCTCGTCGTTGAATGGGCCGATATCGGAAGCCGCGAGCGCCTGGTGGGTGATCGCCGGGTCGATCTTTTGCAGGAAGGCCAGCGTCACGTAACGCGACAGATCGATGGCGCCGGGTGCTTTGTCGACCACAAAGCGGGCCTCGGCAACGTACATGTAGAGCTTTTCCAGGACCTGCTGCGTGGTGCCGTTGATCGTCTTGGGGTCGGTCGGCTCGGTATAGCCTGGAAATAGCGCCAGATATTTCTTTTCGACCGGGTGCTTGTCGGCCCATTCATCGAAGTGAAAGAGCGCGGTTTCGCTGTCGGCTCCGCCGCTACCGGTATGATCGGTGAAAACGATGGTGCCGGGTTTAATTTGCGCGACGTCGGTTTTGCGCGCGTCGCTCACATCTTGGATGGTGAAATCCTGTGCGTCGGCGGCCGAGCAAAGGCCAAACAATGCGCCAAGCAAAGCAAGAAGCACGATGGCGTGCCGCGTCCACATTCTCAATTCTCTCATGGAATGGGTTTAGACTGGAATGGCGTTAGACGAATAGCTCAGTTGGTGCGGCCGCCATAGTAATTTTGACTGCGCCGCGCCGGCGGCTGCACCGGCGGGTTGTCGCTCCAGTTCCAAGGCTGAAAGAAGCCGCGCGCCGCAGGCTGTTGCGGGGCTTGCGGCGGTGCCTGCCAGCCTTGGTTCGGATAATAGGAGCGCCCGATCCACTGGCCGTTTCTGTTGCCGTTCGAGAACGCGCCGAAGAACCAGTTCTGGCCGTCGTCATCCGACTGGCCTTGATTGGTGGACGCGTAGGCGTCGGCCTGGTTGACAAGCTGGTATTGAGTATCGGCGACTTGTCCGTCCGGGCCGCGCTTGAAGTGCTCGACGAAGCCGTTGCCGCTGCTGGCGGCAGTATTGTTGGCGACGGCGGTGTTGCCGAAGACGCCCCAAAAGCCGTTGCCGTTAGTGTTGGTGTTGCCGCCGATGCGGTTGCCGCTCATGTAATCGATCGGAATATCGACAAGCTCGCGCTTGGCCTCGGGCGACGGCCCGGCAAGCGGCACTTTGGGCGCGATGTGCTCGGCCCATATCGCTTCCATGATCGGCTGGAAGATCGGCAGCGCCACCCGCGCGCCGGTTTCGTTGGAGCCGAGCGAGCGGCGCTTGCCGTCGCCATTGTCGTAGCCGACCCAGACCGCGACGGTGACGTCATTGGTGAAGCCGATGAACCACCCGTCGACAGCGTCCTCCGTCGTTCCGGTTTTGCCGGCGACATAGGGCGACAGCCCGCCGATGGCGCGCGCAGTGCCGCGCGCCACGACACCCTGCAGCATGGTCTTGAGCTGATAGAACGACGCCGGGTCGGCGGCGCCGATCCGCGGCAGCGGCGTCGTCGGATATTGATAGATCGTCTTGCCGTGCTGCTCGATCGAGTCGATGCCGTGCGGTGTCGGCAGCGCGCCTTCATTGGCGACCGCGGCATAGAAACCGGCGATGTCGATCATGCGCACCGGCTGCGCGCCGAGCACGAACGGATAGTAGCGCACGCATTGGGTATAGATCTTGGCGGCCATGGCGGTCGCGCAAACCTCGTCGAGACTGCGCACCGGATCGGCATCGATGCCGCCGTCAAGGATATGCGCGGTGACGACATTGACCGAATTCTCCAAGCCGCGCCGCAGCGTATAGACGCCGCCTTGGTTGTAGTCGGCATTGCGCGGCGACCAGAAATCCTCCGGGCGCGCGGTGCCCCCGTATTCGCGTGCGATCACCTCACGGCCGCTGGTGGCGCTGCCGATCGGCGGCAGCGTGATCGGCTGGTTGAGCACAAGCGTGTTCGGCTGCAGTCCATGCGCCAGCGCCGTGAGATAGGTCAGCGGCTTCATCGCCGAGCCGGGCTGGCGCGCGGTCTGCGCGGCGCGATTGAGTTGGCTCATCGGATAGGAGAAGCTTCCCGCCATCGCCAGAATGCGGCCGGTCTTGTTTTCCAGCACCAACGTTGCGCCTTCGACCGTCGGCCGCACGCGCAATTGCGCCACCGCGCCGCCGGTTGTCGCCGGTTTGGCAGGCTCGGGATTCTTCGGCGGATTCTTGGCGCCATTTTTCGCGCTCTTGGTGTCGGCGTGCTTGGCTTCGCCGCCGCGGCTCTCAACGACATTGGCATAGACCACGTCATAGAGATTGAGGCTGCGCCGGATCTGCGAGTTCACGCCGGTCAGCGACACGATGCGGCCATCGGGCAGGCCGACGCGGATCGCGTCACTGCCGTTTTGGCCGCCCTTCTGCAGCACCACGACCGGCGTCCAATGCACGTCATAAAGCGGCAGGCGCGCCGATTGCAGCGCCTGCTGCCAATAGGGTGCGCTGCTCTGGTTGCCGGCCGCTTTCCTCTGCACCGCGTCGGCGATATTGGCTTCCGGCCCGCGGAACTGCACGCGTCCCATCGACATCTCGTAATGCGCCAGGCCTTCTTGCAGCGCCGCTTCGGCGTCGCGCTGCAATTGCGTGTTGATGGTCGAGTGCACAATGTAGGAATCGGCCGTCAGATTATCGACGCCGTCAGTCTTGGCTTCGCGGCCGAGGAAGTCGACGAAGTTGAAGCCTGAAGTCGCGGTGCGGAAATGCGTAGACGACGAGCTTGGGCGGCGAAGCGAGCGCCTGGTCTTTCTGCGCTGCGGTGATGACGCCGTCTTCCTGCATGCGGCCGAGCACGTAACCGAGACGATCCTTGGCGCGATCGGGATGGCGGTCGGGATTGTAGAAATTCGGTCCCTTGAGCATCCCCGCCAGCATGGCGCCTTCGGCCGGCGCGAGATCCTTCGCCGCTTTGCCGAAATAGCTGTGGGCCGCCATCTCGACGCCCCATGAGCCGCGGCCGAGATAAGCGGAATTCATATAGAGATCGAGAATCTCCTTCTTGGTCAGCGTGCTTTCGAGCCGCGACGCCACGATCATCTCGCGGATCTTGCGCTCGTAGGTCACGTCTTCGCCGACCAGGAGAAGCTTCACGACTTGTTGCGTAATCGTCGAACCGCCCTGCGGCCGGCCCTTCGAGCCCATGTCGCCGATAAAGGCGCGGATGATGCCGCGCTCGTCGACGCCGTGATGTTCGTAGAAGCGCCGGTCCTCGGCGGCGATGAATGCCCGCTGCACATATTCAGGAATGTCCGAGAGCGGCACCCAGATGCGGCGGTTCCCGGGCTGAAATACGTCGGCGAAATTCCGCCCGCCGCCGTCGAGCACGGTGGTCAGGCTGGGTAGCTTCTTGCCCTTGAGCAGCGTCTGGTCCGGCAGATCGGTGGCCGCGGTGTTGTAGAAATCGATGACCTGGCCGATGTCGACAACCGGACTGACGATCGGCTCGTTCTTGCAGAACTGGTGATAGGCGGTGTTGAGGTCGGAAAAATTGACGCCGTGAAAAGCCTGGATGTCGCCGGCCGCTTTCGGGTCGTCCATCGCGGTGGTGATCAGGTCGTCGAGATTGATGGATTCGATGTCGAAGGCCTGCTTCATGTGGGCGCAGCCGTCGCGCAACAGCTGCACCACCTGAGCCTGATCCTGCGCCGGATCGAAATGCGTCTTCACCGCCTGCGGCTGCGTCGTCACCTCGCTGAGCGCGAGCGCGGTCGCAAAAATCTTGACGAGGATTGTGTCCATTGGGGCTGCGATGGGGACTGCTATGGATACGGCCGGCAGCCTGGTTCGAGGGACGCGACAGGACAACAGGGATTATAGCGAACTGATCCTTACAAAAAGACTTTTTTGCGGGTGCAAACGCACCGCAAGGAATGACGCGGGACGCCAAGAGGAGCGGATTACCAAGGGGTTGTGCCACAATTCCGCAATCTCGCCGCCGTTATTTCTCCGCCGGTGATAGCCCGTCAAAGTGACCGCGATGTTGCAGGAAGGCGAGTAAAAAGAGCGCCGGCACGCCGGCCACCGCGCAAATCGCGAAGAACCCTGCCCAGCCCACGCCGGGAAATCCGCTAAAGCCGGTGACGATGTATCCGGCACCTGCGGAGAGATATGTGCGGCCAACTGCCGCGAGCGCGGTCAATAGCGCATATTGGGTTGCGGTATGCAGCGGGTTGCGGCACAGCGCCGAAAGGTAGGCGACAAAGACAACCGTGGCGACGGCGCTGGTAAAGTTCTCGAGCACGATCGCGAAAGTCAGCCATGCGATGTCGTGCCCGAGGACGGCCTGCCAAGAAAAGCCGAAGTTGGCGAGCCCTTGCACCACGGCGCTGATCAACAAGCTTGCCGGAAGCGACAACGCGCGCGCCAAAAAGCCGCCGGCAAAGCCGCCGAGCAATGTCGCCGCGAAACCAACGCCTTTGATAATCGCGGCATACTCGTTGCGCGAAAAACCAAGATCGATGACGAACGGCGCTGTCATCACGCCGGCCAGCGCGTCGGTCAGCTTGAATAGAACGACGAAGGCGAGTGCAACGAAAGCCAGGTCGCGTGAGAGGAATTCCGTAAACGCGCCCACGGCTGCGTCATAGACGCGGCGCAGCATGTTCTCGCGCACCAACGTCGCCTCGGCGGCGGCGGATTGCTGCGGTTCGGTAGCGGCGAGCGTCGTGACGACGCCGACGAGGACCAGGGCCGCCATGGCGAAGTAGCCGGCGCGCCAGGCGCCGTGGTGATCGAGACCGAATGTCTGGAAGCCGCTCACAAGAAACAGCGCGCCCGCGGTTGAAGCGAGCGTACCAATGCGATACCCGGCGACATAAGCCGCCATGCCGGCGGCCTGCTCGCTTTCGTCAAGGCTCTCGATGCGGAACGCGTCGACAACGATGTCCTGTGTCGCCGAAGCGGTCGCGACCAACAGCACGCCGAACGCGACGATGAAGGGCGAAGCAGCGGGATCGGATATGCCGACAAAGGCGATCACCGCGATCAATATGAACTGCAACAGCAACAGCCAGCCCCGCCGCCGGCCGAAGCGCCGCGACAGCAGCGGCACATTGAGAGCGTCGATTAACGGCGCCCACAGGAACTTGAGCGTGTAGGGCGTGCCGACCAGGGCGAACAGGCCGATGGTCTTGAGATTGACGCCGACCTCGGTCATCCAGATCGAGAGCGTCGAGCCCGACAAAGCGAGCGGCAGGCCGGACGAGAAGCCGAGAAACATGACGATCAGCACGCGCCGCTTGAGATAGACGGCGAGCGTATCGGTCAACGACGGGCGCGGAACCTTGCTTGAAGCTTCGGGCGTTACCGCCATACGCTGCCTACTCGCCCGCTTCGAGCTTGCGCACGATCGGCGCCGGAATCACGTTTGATGAAGCGACCGCCGCCACGCCGCCGAATTCGACCTGCTGAATGCGCTCGCCTCGTCCTTCGATCTTCTCGATCGAGATGATCGACTGCCGGATGTCCTCGTTCGACTGATTGAAATGCGCCTGCAACTTGCGCACCCGATCGCCCAGCAGGCTGACGTCCTTCATCAGGCGGCCGACTTCGTCGCGGATCTGATCGGCGGCTTCGCGCATGCGGACGTCGCGCTGGCTCTGCTGCACCAATGCGATCGACAGCATCAAGAGCGACGGCGACACCAAAACGACGCGCGCGCGATAGGCCTTCTGCACCAGGTCGTCGAAGCCCTCATAGATGTCCGCATAGACCAATTCCGACGGCACGAACATCAGCGCCAGTTCCTGGGTCTCGCCCGGGATCGAATATTTCTCCGCGATATCGCCGATATGCTTGCCGACGTCGGCGCGCAGGCGCTGCCCGGCGAATTTGCGCTCGTCGTCGCTCTTGGCGTCGCGATAAGCGGTGACGCCTTCGAGCGGGAATTTGGCGTCGATGACAAGGAGCCGGTTGTCCGGCAAGAACACGCAGCAGTCGGGACGGGTGCGGTTCGACAGCGTGTGTTGGAAGGCATAAGTGCCCTTGGGCAGACCGTCCTGCACGATGGCTTCCATCCGCGCTTGCCCGAAGGCGCCGCGCGATTGCTTGTTCGCCAGCACGCTCTGCAGCGAGGTCACCTGCGTCGCCAGCTGGGTGATGTTCTTCTGCGCATTATCGATCACCGCGAGCCGCTCGTTGAGCTTCTGCAGATTCTCGGTGGTGGTCTGCTTGGTCTTTTCCATCGAATCGCCGAGCCGGTGCGACACCGAATCGAGCCGGTCATTGACCGCGAGCTGAAGCTGCGATTGCCGGTCGCCGACCATCCGGATCATGGTTTCGAGCCGGACCGCGGCATCGGCCTGCGCCCGCGTCAGTTCGGCCATTATTGCGGCCTGCGGATCCGGCCGATTGCGCGTCCGCCACAGCAGGACGGCGAGCGCGATCAACGCCAGACCGCCGAGAACCATCGCCGCGACAATGGCGGCAGTCATGACTTCCGAGGCGGAAATGGGCGGCAAGCGCTCGATCATCGAACGTCCCTTTTTGCCGAATCGGGGCTAGAACGAAGAGCGAACGGTCATACCCGCTCACGGTGCAACGCGCAATGGAACAGGCGCATGAATGCCGTACATTGACCCCACTTTGTTCACCGCTTACATCGCCGCCTGGATACCTCGGAACAGCAATGGCAATCCGCGACATCATCAAGCTTCCCGACAAACGGCTGCGGCTGAAGTCGGAGCCGGTCCAAAAGATCGACGCCGGCATCAAGAAGCTGGTCGATGACATGTTCGAGACCATGTACGACGCGCCCGGCATCGGGCTCGCGGCGATCCAGCTCGGCATCGCCAAGCGCATCATCACCATGGACCTGTCGAAGAAAGAGGACGACACCAAGCCGCTTGTGTTCATCAATCCGGAGGTCACCTGGACATCGGAAGAGAAGAACAGCTACGAGGAAGGCTGCCTGTCGATCCCGGAATATTACGAGGAGGTCGAGCGGCCGGCTGCGGTGAAGGTCAAATATATGGACCTCGACGGCAAGAGCCACGAGATCACGGCCAAGGGTCTGCTCGCGACCTGCCTGCAGCACGAGATCGATCACACCAACGGCGTGCTGTTCATCGACCATCTGTCGAAGCTCAAGCGCGACCGCGTCGTCAAGAAATTCACCAAAGCAGCCAAGAACGAAGCAAAGGGCGAAGCCTCCAAGAAGGAGGAGGCGTGATTGGCGTTACGCCTCGTGTTCATGGGCACGCCGGATTTCGCGGTGCCCACGCTTCTGGAAATTATCGGCTCCGGGCATGACGTCGCCGCCGTCTATACGCGCGCGCCGCAGCCGGCCGGGCGCGGCATGGCGGAGCGGCCGAGCCCTGTTGCGCGCGAGGCTGAGCGATTCAAGCTGCCGATCCTAACGCCGAAATCTCTCAAGGGCGCGGACGCCGCGGACGCCATGCGCTTGCACGGCGCGGACGCCGCTGTCGTTGTCGCTTACGGTCTGATCCTGCCGAAAGCGATTCTGGACGTCTTTCCGCTCGGCTGTTTCAATTTGCACGCCTCGCTCTTGCCGCGCTGGCGCGGCGCGGCGCCGATCCATCGCGCCATCATGGCCGGCGACCGCGAGACCGGCGTCATGGCGATGAAGATGGACGAGGGGCTCGATACCGGCCCCATTGCCATGGCGGAGCGCGTGACGATCGGCGCCGACATGACGACCGGCGAATTGCACGACATGCTTGCGCCGCTCGGCGCCAAACTGATGCCGGTCGCGCTCGGCTGCGCGCTTGAACGCGGCACGCTGCAATTGACCCCGCAACCCCCCGAGGGCGTGACCTACGCCGCCAAGATCGACAAGAGCGAAACCCGCATCGATTGGACCAAACCGTGGAACGTGGTCCACGACCATTGCCGCGGCCTGTCGCCGTTTCCCGGCGCCTGGTTCGAGCTTGCCGGTGGCCGCGTCAAGGTTTTGCGCACGACCAAAGGCGACGGCAAAGGCGCGCCGGGTTCGGTGCTCGACGACGAACTCACCATTGCCTGTGGTGAAGGCGCCGTGCGGCTCGTCGAATTGCAGCGCGCCGGCAAGCGGCCGATGCAAGCCGACGAATTCTTGCGCGGCACGCCGGTTGCGCGCGCCACCATGCTGAACTGAGCACCTGATGCCCCGTTACAAGCTCACCATCGAATATGACGGCACGACTTTTATCGGTTGGCAGGCGCAGGACAACGGCGTTTCGGTGCAGGGGGTGCTCACCGAGGCGATTGCCGCTTTTGCCGGCGAGCGCGTCATGGTGTCCGGCGCCGGACGCACCGATACCGGCGTACACGCGCTCGGCCAAGTCGCCCATATCGATCTCGGCAAGGACTGGGATGTCGATCGGGTGCGCGACGCGATCAACTTCCATTTGCGCCCGCAGCCGGTTGCCGTGCTCAAGGCGGAACCGGCGGCCGCGGATTTCGATGCACGCTTCTCGGCGATCAAGCGGCATTACCTCTATCGAATCGTCAATCGCCGCGCCGATCTGACGCTCGATCAGAATCTGGCCTGGCGCGTGCCGCGGCCGCTCGACTCCGATGTGATGCACACGGCCGCGCAAAAACTGATCGGCAAGCACGATTTCACGACGTTCCGCTCCACCGAATGCCAAGCGAAATCGCCGGAGAAAACGCTCGACTGCCTTGAGGTGACGCGCGACGGCGACGAGGTGCGCGTCACGGCGTCCGCGCGGTCGTTCCTGCAACATCAGGTGCGCTCGATGGTCGGCTCGCTCGTTCATGTCGGCGAAGGCAAGTGGAGCATGGGCGATCTTGCCGATGCGCTCACCGCGCGCGATCGCACCCGCTGCGGCCAAGTCGCGCCGCCGCACGGGCTTTATCTGGTGCGGGTTGATTATGAGCTCTAGACGAGGGGCAGCGAGGCTCCGATGGATCGGTGATGCCGGAGAGTGATGTTGAAGTCGTCGTTGTCGGCGGCGGCGCGGCCGGTGTCGCGGCCGCCAAGCGGCTTATGCGGGCGTCGGTCCGCTGCCTCCTTGTCGAGGCGCGTCCGCGCCTCGGCGGGCGCGCCTATACGGTGACCGATGCATCCGGCTTCACGCTCGACCTCGGTTGCGGCTGGCTGCACTCCGCCGATCGCAATCCGTGGGTACGTGTTGCGGAAGACGAGGGCGCCGCGATCGACAAGACGCCGCCGCCGTGGCAGCGCCGAACACTCGAATTCGGTTTCCCGCGCGCCGAGCAAAATGACTTTCAGAACGCGATCGGCGAATTTTTCGCGCGGCTGGAGCAGGCAGGGCAGGCCGACACCGACGTTGCCGCCGCAAGCCTGCTCGAACCCGGCAATCGCTGGAACGGCCTGATCAATTCCGTCGGCACCTATATCAGCGGCGGCGATCTCGACCGGCTGTCGGTGAAAGACTTCGATCGCTATGAGGACTCAGGCGTCAATTACCGGGTCTTCAAGGGCTACGGCATGCTCATCAGCGATCACGGCGCCGATGTGCCGAAGATGCTCGACTGTCCGGTCACGGCGATCGATCACCGCGGCAAACGATTGGGGATTGAAACGAGCAAAGGCGCGATCGCGGCCGATCGGGTCATCGTGACGATACCGACCGCGGTTCTCGCCGCCGAACGGATTGTGTTCACGCCCGCGCTTCCCGAGAAAATTGCTGCGGCGCGCGGCCTGCCGCTCGGGCTTGCCGACAAGCTGTTTTTGTCGCTCGACGGCGCGGAAGAGTTTGAGAAAGAAACGCGGCTGTTCGGGCGCACGGACCGCCAAGGCACCGGCGGCTATCATCTGCGGCCGTTCGGCCGGCCGCTGATCGAGGCCTATTTCGCCGGCGGCTTGGCCGCCGAGCTTGAAGCGAACGGTGACGGCGCGTTCTTCGACTTCGCCGTGTCCGAGCTCGTCGGACTGTTCGGCGGCGATTTCGCCCGCCGCTTAAAGCCGATCCAGGTTCATCGCTGGGCCCACGATCCGTATGCGCTCGGCTCTTACTCCTTCGCGCTGCCGGGTTTCGCCGATTGCCGGCAGAGGCTGGCCGAGACGGTTGACGGCCGATTGTTCTTTGCCGGCGAAGCGTGCTCGCCGCACGACTTCTCGACCGCGCATGGCGGCTACTTCACCGGCGTCGCAGCGGCCGACCAGGTGATCGCCGCGCGGCAGAGCTAAACGAAGTACTTCTCGATAATCCGCCGATAGACCGCGGTCAGCGTGACGAGATCGGCAACCGGCGTGCGCTCGTCGACCGCGTGCATGGTCTGGCCGACCAGGCCGAATTCGAGCACCGGGCAATAATCCTTGATGAAGCGCGCGTCGGACGTGCCGCCGCTTGTGGAGAGTTTCGGCTTACGCCCTGTGACTTCAGCGATGGCGGCGACGGCGAGGTCGGTGAAGGGCCCCGGCTTGGTGACAAACACATCCGCGTTCGACGGCTGCCATTCGAACGCATGCCGAATGCGCCCGTCCACCGCAGCCTCGGCGCGCTCCTCGATCAGCGCTTTCAGCGTGCTCAGGCTGTGACGATCGTTATAGCGGATATTGAAACGCGCGCGCGCTTCGCCGGGAATGAGATTGACGGTCGCATTGCCGATATCGATCGAGGTGAATTCGAGATTCGACGGCGTGAATTGCGCGCTGCCTTCGTCAAGCGGCGCTTGCAACGCGGTCATCAGCGTGACGAGGCCGCGCACCGGATTGTCGGCGCGCTCGGGATAAGCGACATGGCCCTGCTTGCCGGTGACGACGAGCGTGCCGTTGAGCGAGCCGCGCCGCCCGGCCTTGATCGTATCGCCGACGGTTTCCACGTTGCTCGGCTCGCCGAGAATGCAGTGATCGAATTTTTCGCCGCGGTCGGCGGCCCATTTCAAAAGCTTGATGGTGCCGTTGACGGCGACGCTCTCTTCGTCGCCGGTGATCAGCAGCGCGATCGAGCCCTTCGGCTTGCCGCCATTGGCTTTCAGATAATCGAGCGCCGCCGCGACGAAGCAGGCGATGCCGCCTTTCATGTCGACGGCGCCACGGCCGTAGAGCATGTCGTGAGCGACCTCGCCGGCGAATGGCGGGTGCGACCAGGTCGCCTCGTTGCCCGGCGGCACCACATCGGTGTGCCCGGCAAACAGCAGGTTCGGCTTGGCGAGGCCGATGCGCGCATAAAGATTGTCGATCGGCGCGGTGCCGGCTTCGGTGAAAATCGTGCGGTGCACTTCGAAGCCGGCCTGCTCCAATAGCCCCTGCAGAAAGCCGAGCGCGCCGCCGTCTTTCGGGGTGACGGAACGGCAGCGGATCAGATCGCGGGCGATGGCAATTGGGTCTGCGGTCATGGCGCGTCTCACACCGTGCCGAGCGGGTCCGGCCCATACTGGTTCGGGCCGTCCACGCCTTTGCGGAAGCCGAGCTCGACCAAGAGGAACAGCGCCAGGATCGTGAACGGCACGGCGATCAGCACCGAGGCTGCACTCGGCTGATCCTCGGTACCGGTCATTTCCAGAACGGTGAGCAGATCGAGCACGCCGCTCGCGCCGAAAAATGCGATCAGAAACAGCAGCGGCATGTTGCGGTCGTGCGCGCGTTTCACCGCGACCGCGAATTCCGGATAGGTGCAAGCCAGATCGACGATGGCGCTGAGCCGGTCGCCTTGAATTTGGAGGGCAAGGAAGTGAGCGGCAATCTCGGCGACCGTCAGCACCGCGGTCGCGATCCAGAACGTCCTGCGGCCGATGCGGCCTTCAAAGGTGTTGTAGAGAAAGGCCCAATCCATGAAAACCCAATCCAAAGCTCAGTCCAAGGTTCGAGGACAAGGCGGTTTTTAGTCTCGCAGCAGCTCATTGATGCTGGTCTTGGCGCGCGTCTTCTCGTCGACGCGCTTGACGATAACGGCGCAGTAAAGACCCGGCGACGCTTCGCCCTTCTTGTTCACCTTGCCGGCGAGCGTGCCCGGCACGACAACGGAGTAGGGCGGCACCTCGCCTTGCAGAACCTCGCCAGAGTCGCGGTCGACAATCTTGGTCGAGGCGCCGAGGAAAACGCCCATCGATAGCACCGCGCCTTCGCGCAGGATGACGCCTTCGGCGACTTCGGAACGCGCGCCGACGAAACAATTGTCCTCGATGATAACAGGGCCCGCTTGCAACGGCTCGAGCACGCCGCCAATGCCGGCGCCGCCGGAGATGTGGCAATTCTTGCCGATCTGCGCGCAGGAGCCGACGGTCGCCCAAGTGTCGATCATGGTGCCGGAATCGACATACGCGCCGAGATTGACGAAGGACGGCATCAGCACCACGCCGGGTGCGATATAGGCCGAGCGGCGCACCACGCAGCCGGGCACGGCGCGAAAGCCTGAGCTGCGAAAACTATTGTCGCCCCAGCCGTCGAATTTCGACGCCACTTTGTCCCACCACACCGCTTGGCCCGGCCCGCCGCCGATGACGGTCATGTCGTTGAGGCGAAACGACAGCAGCACCGCCTTTTTCAGCCATTGATTGACGCGCCACGTGCCATCGGCGCCCTTTTCGGCGACCCGAACCGCGCCGCGGTCAAGCAGATCGAGCGCCTGTTCGACCGCCTCGCGGACTTCACCTTTGGTGGTCGGGCTGATCTGGTCGCGCCGCTCAAAGGCTGCATCGACGATCTCGGCGAGCTTGTCCGCTGTCCCGGCTGACGACATGAAAGTAACCTGAAGAAGTTGCCCCTACAGCGCGGTTTGTCGGGGCAGGGACCCGCCATGTCAAGTTGCGATGTCAGGTTGCGATGTCAAGTTGGCGTCAGAACCGCGGCAACGCCGCGCAGAAACCCGGCAAGATCGTCGGTGACATGATCGACATGCGGCGCGTCGCGGCCGGTCAGCTCCCAGTCTTCGCGCAGCACCACGCGCGCGCCTTGCGGCACGACCAGCACCGTGGTCATGCCGAGCGCATGCGGTACTTCGAGATTGCGGGCGAGATCCTCGAACAGCACGGCCGTCCTCGGATCGACTTTGTGGCGGGCGAGGAAGCGCTCATAGACTACCGCATTCGGCTTAGGTTCAAGCTCGGCCGACTTGATGTCGAAAATGTCCTCGAAATGCTTGTCGATGCCGAGCCGCCGCAGCACCTCGCCGGCGTGATTGCGCGTGCCATTGGTGAGAATGAGTTTTCGCCCAGGCAATTCCTCGATCGCCAAGCCAAGCGCGGGATTGGGCGTGAGCGGCGAGTAATCGATCTGATGCACGATCTCGAGGAACTCGTCCGGCTCCAAGCCGTGCTCTTTCATCAGTCCGCGCAGCGTCGTGCCATAGCGTTTGTAATAATCTTTTTGCAACCGGAATGCTTCGTCATGCGTGACCTTGAGCAGCCCGACGATGTAATCGCGGATGCGGACATCGACCTGGTGCCAAAGATTGAGGTGATGCGGATAGAGCGTGTTGTCGAGATCGAACACCCAGGTCGCAACACGCTTGAAGGCTTCAATGTTCTTGAAACCGGGTTCGTGCAAACCACGGGTCGACTGTTCAGCCATTCTGTTGCGAACCGGCGTTAACCCGCCTCACGCCATGCGGTCGAGGGGACTAAGCCCTGGAGTGCGCCGTCGTGCAAGGCCACCGGATCGCGCTCGCCTTCCATGGCCAGCCGCAGCACGCTGCGCGCCAATTCGTCCGGCTTCACCGTCGTGTTGCCAATGGCCTTCAGCGTCAGCCACGCTTCGTCAAAGGCGGCTTCCAACACGACGAGTGTTTGAGGGTCGAACGAACTGTTGTGGAACCCGCGCATCGGTTCCAACCTCACCACTTAAGTACATGCATGTTTCGTGAATACCCGGCGAATTGTGGGCGCGAAACTAGCCGAGTTTGTGACACGGCCGAGCGATCAAGATCAACTGCAATTGAACTTTGTGTCATGTCACGCATCATCGGCCGCACAAACCGTGGCGACAAAAGTGTCATATTTTTAGGTTGCCCAAGTCTTAAGCGGGGTCTTAAGCGCTGTCTAAGCGCCTGTTCGCTTAGGCATTCAGGCGCGGCAGGAGGCGTGCGGCATTGCCGGAAGCGATGGCCGCGAGATTATCCGCCCCGAGATTGAGCCGCTTCAGGCTTTCGATTTGATTCAGCGGGAAATAGGGATAATCCGTGCCGTAGGTGATTTGCGAGAACGGCACCAGGCTCGTCAGTGCGGCCATCGCCGCGGGATGCGTCGCATTCGCCGTGTCATAATAGAGCCGGCGCAATTCGGCTTCGATTCCGTCCGGCGCGAAACCGCCGGGGCTTCGCGCCTTCTGGTCGTAGAAGGCTTCGAGGCGGCCGGCGAGGAACGGCACCGTGCCGCCGGCATGCGAGAACAGCCATTTGATGTCGCGCAGGCTGCGCGAAGGTGCCGCTCAACAGCAGGCTGACGACGGTGCGCGTCGTATCGTGCGGCACCTCGATCACGGCGGGGAAAGTGCCGACGCTGAGACGGCCGCAGCAGCTCGCGACCAGCGGATGCACGTAGACGACGGCCTTGCGGCGGTTGAGTTCTTCAAGGATCGGCTTGTAGGCCGGATCGCCCAGCCACTTGTCTCCGTAATTGGTTTGCAGATTGACGCCATCGGCCTTCAGCGTGTCGAAGGCATATTCGATCTCTTTCAGCGTGGCGTCGGCATCGACCATGGAAAGCGGCGCGAACAGCCCGTAACGGCCGGGCTTGCTTTGCACCATCTCGGCCGCGAAGTCGCAGCACTGCCGCGCCATGTCATGCGCCGCCTTCGCGTCGGTGTCGAACCACACGCCGGGCGTCGATGCGAGGGACAAGATGCTGGTCGTGATGCCGTTCTTGTCCATCTCCTCGAAGTCTTTGTCCCGCGTCCATGACAGCTGCACGCCGAAATGCGGAATCTTGCGCTGGTCCTCCCAGTCGGACCATGCCTTCTGGTAGGCCGGCGGATAAAAGTGGTGATGCGTATCGATCAGTTTTTCCGGTGCGGCTTGCGCCGGCGTCTGTGCGCCCGGCAGCACCGCCGCAGCTCCTAGCGCCGCGGCACTCGCCAAGAATTGCCGGCGCGACGAATGGCAGCCGCAGGCGAATGACCATTTGCCCGATTTGCCAAGGCTCGGTTTACGGCTCGGTTCATGGCTCGGTTCATGGCTTGATTCATTGCTTTGACGCGCAACGGCGCTGCCTGGCTCGCTCATACGTTTCCTCCGGCGTCCTATTTTTACGATTACAGAACGCCACGGCGGCGCTGTAAAGCGCCTTTGCGGGGCGGCGGCGTCAGCGCAGCAGTTGGAACGCGACCAGCGCGCCGAGCATGATGGCGCTGCCGAGCCCCTGAATCGGCGTCATCGCGTCGCCCAGGACCAGCGTACCGAGAATGGTCGCCGTGAGCGGCTCGAGATTGAGGATCAGCGCGGTGCGGAACGGCCCGATGCGCATCGTCGACATGAAGATCAGGAGGATGCCGGACGTCGTCGCGAGGCTCATCACGATCAGAGCGGTCCAGCCGATGCCGGTCTGCGGCATGTTCCAGTTTTGCACGACGAGCGAGACCGCGATGAAGATCGCGGTCGAGGAGATCATCGAATACCAGGTGGTCAGCCGCGCATCGGCGCCGACCAGATAAGCGCGCGTGGTGAGAAGAACGGCGACGCGCCAGCAGCCGGCGCCGATCCCATAGGCGACGCCGGCGAGCGCCAATCCCGCCGGATGCGCGCCGATCATGATGGCTAACCCGGCAAAGGCGGCGAGGGCGCAGAGCGCGCCCTTCCAGCGCAACGGTTCGATGCGAAACAGCGACGCCGCGATCCCGGTCAGCAGCGGATACGTGAAATAGGACAGAATCGCGGTCGACACATCGACCGCCTCGATGGCCTTGAACAGACAATAGATGAGGCCGGCGAACATGACGCCGATGGCCAACGAAATCCAGCGCACACGCGCGTCGGCCGTGGGCTTCTTGCCGAAGCGAAGCCAAGTGGCGACGAAGATCAGGCCGACCACGCTGCGGAACGACAGCACGGAAAGCACGTCAGCGCCCGATCCCAAGACGATCTTCGACAGGACGTCGGAAATTCCAAGCAATGTGCCCGCTGCAATTCCGGGAGCGAGCGACGGTAGGAAATGCTCAGCCGGCGGCGCGGTGTGGGCCGCGGCGGATTGCGATCGTGGCCCCGACTCGTGTCCGCTCATGCTGGTTTATCGTTGGCGATCCTTGTCGGATCGCGGCCTAGTTATGGATGAGCGTGCCGGCGCCAAGCTCGGTGAACAGTTCGAGCAGCACCGCATGTGGCACCTTGCCGTCGAGGATCACCACGCCTTCGACGCCGCGCTCCAACGCGTCGATGCAGGTTTCGACCTTGGGAATCATGCCGCCGGAAATGGTGCCGTCGGCGATCAGGCGCCGCGCGTCGTCGACCGACAGCTCCTTGATGAGAGTCTTCGACTTGTCGAGCACGCCGGGCACGTCGGTCAGCAGCAGGAAGCGTTTGGCCTTGAGCGCGCCGGCGATGGCGCCGGCAAATGTGTCGGCGTTGACATTGAACGTGCCGCCGTTAGCGGCGGCGGCGACCGGCGCCAGCACCGGAATAAGCTCGCGGCCGAGAATCTGGTCGAGCACCATGGTGTTGACCTTCTCCGGCTCGCCGACGAAGCCGAGATCGACCACGCGCTCGATCTCCGAGCCCGGATCGACCACGGTGCGCGTCAGCTTGCGCGCAATCACCATATTGGCGTCCTTGCCGCTTAAGCCGACCGCCTTGCCGCCGGCCTCGTTGATATAGCCGACCATCTGCTTGTTGATCGACCCGGCCAGCACCATCTCGACGATCTCGAGCGTCGCGGCGTCAGTGATGCGCAGCCCGGCGGTGAATTGCGACTGCACGCCGACGCGCTTGAGCATGGCCTCGATCTGTGGTCCGCCGCCGTGCACGACCACCGGATTGATCGCGGTCTGCTCGAGCAGCACGATGTCGCGCGCGAATTGGCGCGCCATGTTCTCCTCGCCCATGGCATGGCCGCCGTATTTCACCACGACGATTTCCTCGTCGTAGCGCTGCATATAGGGCAGCGCTTCGGAGAGGATGCGGGCCTGCACTTCGGGGCTGATCGGGTCGTCTGTGCTCATCACACTCGTCTTTCCGGCAATCGGCGCGGTCTATCTAGAGCATGATCCGGAAAAGTGGAAACCGGTTTTCCGAAAAGATCATGCGCCGTCGAGAGAGGGCTTTGGCCCGTGACGCGCGCGCGACAATAACAGGTTCCGTCAGCGGTCCCGCTCGGCGAGAAGCCGCGCCACGGCCGCACGCAATTGCGCGATGCCGTCGCCGCTATGCGATGAGGTCGCGATCAGATCGGGAAACGCCGCCGGCCGCTTGCGCATGGTGGCTTTAACCGCTTCGATCTGCGCGCCGAGCGCGGCTTCGCCGATCTGGTCGCATTTCGTCAGCACGATCTCGTAGCTGACGGCGGCTTTGCCGAGCGTGTCGAGAATGCTGTCGTCGGTGTCTTTAAGTCCGTGCCGCGCATCGACGAGGACATAGACGCGCGCCAGCGTCGCGCGGCCGCGCAGGTAATCGTGAATGAGCTGCGTCCAGGCACTGACCTTGCTCTTGGCCGTCGCGGCGTAGCCGTAGCCCGGCATGTCGACCAGGACGAGCCGCCCGCGGCCGCCGAAGAAGATCAATTCCTGGGTTCGCCCGGGCGTGTTCGAGGTGCGCGCTAGGGCCTTGCGTCCGGTCAGCGCGTTGATCAGCGAGGACTTGCCGACATTGGAGCGGCCGGCGAAGGCGATTTCCGGCCCGGCCATAGGCGGCAGCGAATCCAGCGAAGACGCCGCCGACAGGAAGTCCCAGGCGCCAGCAAACAGCCGGCGGCCGGCTTCGATCTCGGCTTTGGAGAAGTCGTCCATCAGGCCGGCCCGGATCTTGGGGTCATGTGTTGCATTGGCGCCACGCTTTTTTCTTTCTTCGTGATGCGACACCGCCGGCTCGGAACCAAAGATGCGCCATATCGTTTTCACAACGCGGGTGTGGAGGAAATCATGGACGATTGGTCGAGCGTGCGTCTCTGCGACGTGGTCAACCTCCTCCTCGCCGGCCTTTTGTTCTTCTCACCATGGCTATTCGGTCTGTCCACCGGCGCGCAATGGCAAACCGCGTCCGTCGTCGGCCTCATTATGGCGGTGCTGTCGATTGCCGCGATCGCGGCGTTCGCGGTGTGGGAAGAATGGCTCAATCTGGCCGCCGGCCTTGGCCTAATCGCCTCGCCCTGGCTGCTCGGCTTCCAGCACAGCGACGCCATGACCATTGATGTCGCAATCGGCGTTACTGTTGCGACGCTGGCGGCTTTGGAAGTCTGGCTCACCCGCGAACGGCCCGCACAGCCGCCGGTTACCGCCGGCAACTAACCACACCGTAAAAGCACGGCAGAGAAACAAAAAAGGGGACGCTTGGTCCCCTTTTCGCCGGTCGAGACCGGCTGCAGCTTGATTTGCGGCTTAGGCGAGCCGCGGCCGTACCATTGAGCCGATACCGGCGCGTCAACCGGGTTCTTCGCCGCGCCATGGTAACGCGCGGCGGCGACGACCGCTTGAATCCCGATCTGCTGGTAGCGCTGGTCGAGCATTTCGCCCGGATTCTTGCGAGCATTGGTCTTTTGACCGGTCTTTTTGGCCAATTCGGCGGCGATACTTGTCATGCGAACCCCATTCCCTTTGCATTTGCCCGTTGTGTTTGCCCCATCGCGTCAAAGCGATGGTCAGCTTTTGAGCGAGGAGTGCGGCGGAAATGGGCGACAATTCGCGCCTCGCCGTGACATTTCCGTCTCACGCCCGCCGCGACGGGTATCTGCCGGGTTCGTGGTAAACTCTCGTTTAATTTCTGCCGCTCATACTGGGAGCGTCCGGCCGAGTTGAGTGGGTTTGGACGACTTTTCGACGCACACCGAGAGGAAACTGCGGCATTCCTGCAACAGTTCCCAGGTACCTGACAGTCAGAGCAACGTAACGTCTGGCATGCCCGCAATGCTTTTAGTATCTGGATTCTTGAATTTGGCCGGGGCGGCTTTGGGCGGACGGATTGGGTGGCGAGTGATGGCAATGCGTTCGATCGCTTTGGTGATTATCGGACTGGCGGGAATCACCCTCGGCGGCTGCATGCAGGAGACGATCGAGCCGTCGACTTCGGCCGGCTGGAACGCGCGCGACAAGCAATTGATGTCGAACCTGCCGTATCAGCAGGCGTCGATACCTGAGCAGTTCAGGCGGCACATTGTCGACTATTCGCGCAAGGAAGCGCCGGGTTCGGTCGTCGTCGATAGCGACAACAAATTCCTCTATTACGTCCTGCCGAAAGGCCAGGCGATCCGTTACGGTATTGCCGTCGGTGAAGAAGCCCAGGCTTGGAGCGGCGTCGCCAAGATCGGCCGTATGGAACAATGGCCGGCTTGGGTGCCGACCTCCGGCGAGCAGCAGCGCCTTGGTCCGCTGCCGTCCTTCGTGACCGGCGGCCCGCATAATCCGCTCGGCGCGCGGGGCATGTATCTGTATTCCGGCAACAAGGATACGCTGTACCGCATCCACGGCACCAATCAGCCCGAATATATCGGCCAGGCCATCTCGTCGGGCTGCATCCGCATGACCAACGAAGACGCGATCGATCTCTACAATCGCGTGAAGGTCGGCACGGTCGTTGTGGTACTGGCGCCGAAGAATGGCGATTCGCCATTCAGTGGCCGGGTTGCGGCCGCCGCGGTCGCGCGTGACCCGGCTAACGCAAAGCCGTACTGAAGCTCCCGAGAGCTCCCAAGTACAAGATGACGGCGGCGCCGGCTTTCGGCCGGCGCTGTTTGCTTTGCGGTGACGCCAGGCTTTTCGAAATCATGTTCTAAGCGCCGAGCGTCACGTGCAAGATTTCCGGTGGCACGCCGAGCCGGGCCGGAATGACACTGGTGCCGAGCCCGCCGGAGACGATCAGATGCCGATCGTTTTCGATGACGTGGCCATAGGCGAAGCGCGCGCCGTAGCGCGACGGCACGAATTGCGGCCAGATCAGCGGCACGCGGATCTGGCCGCCATGGGTGTGGCCAGCCAGCGTGAGCGCGACGCGCTCCGGCACTTGCGTGAAAATGTCGGGCTCGTGAACGAGGAGCACCACGGGGTCATCGGTGGTGACGTGCTTGAGCGTACCCGGCAGATCGTCGACGCCGCGAAACTGGCCGGGCCTGATCCGATGCGCGAGCTGATCGCCGAGCCCCGCCAGCCAGAATTTCTGTCCGTCAGCGCCGAGCCGCACGGCGTCGTTTTCGAGAACCGGAATCCGCACCCCGGCAAGCGCGCTGCGCACGCCATGCAGATCGTGCCACCAGTCGTGATTGCCGAGGATCGCCCAGACGCCGAGCGGCGCGTGAAGGCGCCCCAATTCGGCCGCCCACAAGGGATCGTCGATCGGATTGATATTGAATTTGTACCACGCCTTGAAATCGCCGAGCAGCACGATGAGGTCGGACCGCAAGGCGTTCGACGTATCGACGATGCGGGCGACCTGCGGCAGCGTGATGTGCGGGCCGCCGGCATGGAGGTCCGCAATGACGGTGATGGTGAGCTTTTGTCCCGTGGGCCAGCGCGGCGGCGTCAGCGCGTAACGCGTGACGAGGAGATCGGACGGCTCGACGGCGCCGGCGTAAGCGCCGGTCGCACTGGCCGTGAGCCCGATCAATCCGATGCTGCCGGCAATCAGGCGGCGTCGGCTCAAGCCGGTCTTCGCCACGGACAAGGAATCCGGTCCGGTCTGAACCGGCGCACCTGAACTTCCACCTGAACCTGCACCTGAACTTGGCGGACTGTTGGCTTCCATAAACTTCACTTAACGCCGACTGATGAACGGGCCGTTGCTACGGATAGATAATCTCTCACTTTGCGAGGCAAAGTAATAGAGCAATCGCCGACAATTACGACGGTTTCGGGACGGATTTCGCGCGCCACGGCGCGCACTTTGCCGCGATATGGTTTTTTAGTTCACGAAGCCGCGATCTTGTCGCGTGTCACCCAATCGAGCGTCTTATCGAGCGCCCGCCCGAGCCGGTCAAACAATTCGTCGACCTCCTGCGCGTTAATGATCAGCGGCGGCGATAACGTTAACACGTCGCCCATGACCGCGCGCACGATCAAGCCCTCGGCCTCGGCGAATTGCACGGCGCGGGCGGCGACGCCATGCTGCGCGGCGAACGGGCGCTTGGTCTTTTTGTCGGCGACCAATTCGACGCCGCCGATCAAGCCCAAGCCGCGCGCTTCGCCGACCAGCGGATGTTCGCCGATTTTCTCAAGTCGCGCCTGAAATTGCCTGCCGCGTTCGGCGGCCTTCTCGACGATGCGGTCGCGCGCATAGATTTCCAGCGCCTTGAGCGCCACCGCCGCCGACACTGGATGGCCGCCATAAGTGAAGCCGTGGCCGAACACGCCGATCTTTTTGCTCTCCGCGAGCAGCGCCTGATACATATCTTCCGGGATCATGACGCCGGCGATCGGCAGATAGGCCGACGACAGCATTTTGGCGATCGAGATCGAATGCGGGCGGAAGCCGAGCTTGGCGCAGCCGAACGTCGAGCCGAGCCGGCCGAAGCCGCAAATCACCTCGTCGCTGATCATGAACACGTCGTGCTCAGCGCAGACCGCCATGATTTTCTCGAAATAGGTTTCCGGCGGCACGATCACGCCGCCGGCGCCCATCACCGGCTCGGCAATGAATGCGGCGACGGTGTCTGGGCCCTCCTTGACGATCAGCGCATCAAGCTCGGCTGCAAGCCGCGTAGCAAAATCCGCTTCGCTCTCGCCGTCCTGTGCGAAGCGGTAATGATGCGGGCAGCTGGTGTGCAGAAAGCCGGGCAGCGGCAGGTCGAAGTCGCGATGATTGGCCGGTAGCCCGGTCAGCGACGCCGCCACGATGGTCACGCCGTGATAACCCTTCACGCGGCTGACGATCTTCTTTTTCTTCGGCCGGCCGAGCGCGTTGTTGAGATACCAGACGAGCTTGACCTGCGTGTCGTTCGCCTCCGATCCGGAATTGCAGAAAAAGGTCTTCGAGATCGGCACCGGCGCGATCTCCTTGAGCTTCTCAGCAAGCTCGATGGCTGGATCGTGGCTTCGCCCGCTGAACAGATGCGCGAAAGAGAGTTTTCGCATCTGGGCCGCCGCGGCTTCGACCAATTCCTCATTGCCATAGCCGAGCGCGGTGCACCACAGCCCGGCCATGCCCTCGATATAGCCTTTGCCGTCGGTGTCGTAGACATAGACGCCTTGCCCACGCTCGATGATGAGCGGGCCCTTGTCGCGAAAGCTCGCGAGATTGACGTAAGGGTGCAGCACCGTTTCGACGTCGCGGGTCGCAAGATTGCTAAGCGGCATCTGAAGCTTCCTTCGCGCATGATCCCGAAAAAGCCTGCCCCGGACTTGATCCGGGGTGGGAACTCGGGCTTCGGAAGAGATCATGCTCAAGTGACAGAAGCTAGGCCTTGATCCGATTCAATCTGGATCACGGCCTAGCGTTCGGTCGATTTCTGCTGGAACGCGAATTTCGGGCGCGGCCGCGGCAGCGGCACTTCGTCGATCGGAATGGCCGCCTCGTCGTCGCCTTGCGGCACCGCGCTGCCGGCCGGCGCTGACGTTGCTGGCGCCTTCACTTGCGCCTCGACGGGCGGCGGCGGCACGCGCACATCCCATTGGCATATTTTGTAGTTATTGCGGCGCTCGGCAAGGTCGAGATGGATGTGTTCCTCATGATAGCCGTCGGAACCAGGGCCGAGCACCGTCGAGAAGCGCGCGCAGGCGCTGACGCGCATCGCGTCGCGCCAATCCTTGTCGGCATGGACGTCGGTCAGGCCGATTTCGCGGCCGTCGGCCAGAGCGAAATCGCGCACATCGATGGCATCGGCCTTGCCATGCTCGCTCAATTGCGCGGCGCGGACATTGTTGCGGCCGCGGCATGAATAAGAATCGAAATTGTCGAGCACGCGCAAGGGCGGGCCGAACTTCTTCATCGACGGCGCAACATCCTCGCGCACCCAGTTCGCAATCTCGGTGGCGATCGGGCAGCGCAGCGTCGCCGGCGGGGTCACCGCGACTTTGCCCTGGTCGGGCAAGATAATGGACGTCATGAGCACGGCATCGGTGGCGCCGCATTCGCCGGCGCCGATCAGTAGCGGCAGCGGTTTGAATTCGGCAATTTTGCCTAGGCCGATCTGGCAGGCGGACGGTGCCGCTGCCGCGGCTTGTGCGGCCTTGTCCGGAAATGAGGCATATTCCTCCTGCGGCGGCGCGAATTGTTGCGGAATGACGACAGGCAACGGCCGCGCCGAGGCCTTTGCGGTTTTGCCGCGCTTAGGCTGCGGCGCCGACGCCTCGGACGCTGCAATGGTCGGCGCGCCTTTCGGCAAGCTGTTTTGTGACATGTTATTCTGTGACAAGCTGTTTTGTGGCGCGCCATTTTGCGCTGCCGCAATACCGGTCGCGCTCAGCAGCACGGCGACAACGACGGCACATTTCACGCGGAAATCCCCAGCGCAATTGCGGCCCGTAGTTAGGCGGTAAACCGCCAAGGATTCAAGCGTCAGCTGCGCCATGCCGGAAGAAGTATTTGCCTCGCCGCGTGAGTTGGGTAACCTCATAACAAATAAGGCATGGTCGCAGAAAAGATCATGCGCATCATGGGAGAGACGCCATGTTTGGGCTGATGCAGGACTGGCCGTTGCTGTGCCATCGCATCATCGATCACGCCGCCATCAATCACGGCGGGCGGCAGGTGATCTCGCGCTCGGTCGAAGGGCCGATCCACACCACCAATTACATCGAGCTCCGCGGCCGTGCGCTGCGGGTGGCGCAGCGGCTCGAACGCGACGGCATCCGGCAGGGCGACCGGGTGGCGACGCTGGCCTGGAATACCTGGCGGCATTTGGAAGCCTGGTACGGCATCATGGGCGCCGGCGCGGTCTATCACACCATCAATCCGCGCCTGTTCGCCGAGCAGATCGTCTGGATCGTCAATCACGCCGAAGACCGCCTGATGATGGTCGACCTCACTTTCGTGCCGATCCTGGAAAAGCTCGCCGACAAGCTCAAGCCGATCGAGAAATACATCGTGCTGACGGATGCCGCCCACATGCCGGCAACCGCGCTCAAGAATGCCGTGCCCTATGAAGAATGGCTCGCCGGCGCCGACGGCGATTATGCCTGGAAGTCGTTCGACGAGAACACCGCCGCCGGCATGTGCTACACGTCCGGCACCACGGGCCATCCCAAAGGCGTGCTCTATTCGCACCGCTCGAATGTTCTGCATTCGATGATGGCGGCGCAGCCCGACGCCATGGGTGTCGCCTCCTGCGACGTGGTCCTGCCGGTGGTGCCGATGTTCCACGCCAATTGCTGGGGGCTGGCTTTGACCTCGCCGATGGTCGGCGCGACCATGGTGCTGCCGGGCGGCAAGCTCGACGGCGCATCGGTCTACGAATTGCTCGACACCTACCGCGTCACCTTCTCTGCCGCGGTCCCGACGGTGTGGCTGATGCTCTTGGCGCATCTTGAAGCCAACAATCTCAAGCTGCCGCACTTGAAGAAAGTGGTGATCGGCGGCTCCGCCTGCCCGCGCGCGATCACGCAAAAATTCCAGGAGAACTACGATGTCCAGGTCTGCCACGCCTGGGGCATGACCGAGATGTCGCCGCTCGGCACGCTCGGCTCGCTGAAGCCGGAATGTGCGGGCCTGACCGGCGACGCCAGACTCGACGTGCAGATGAAGCAGGGCCACACGCCGTTCGGCGTCGACATGAAGATCACCGACGATAATGACCGCGAATTGCCGCGCGACGGCACCACTTTCGGCCGGCTGAAAGTGCGCGGGCCCTCGGTCGCCCGTGCTTATTTCAAGGAGGCTTCGGCCGTGCTCGATGCGCAAGGCTATTTCGACACCGGCGACGTCGGCACCATCGATCGCCACGGTTATCTCAACATCACCGACCGCTCCAAGGACGTCATCAAGTCGGGCGGCGAATGGATCTCCTCGATCGAGCTGGAAAATCTCGCGGTCGGCCATCCCAAGGTGGCCGAAGCCGCCGTGATCGGTGTGCCCCATCCGAGATGGGATGAGCGGCCGCTCCTCGTCGTCGTCCGCAAGGAAGGGGAGGAGGTGAGCAAGGACGAGATGATCGCGTATCTCGACGGCAAAGTCGCCAAATGGTGGATGCCGGACGACGTCGTCTTTGTCGGCGAGATTCCGCACACCGCGACCGGCAAGATCCAGAAGACGGCGCTGCGTGCGCAGTTCAAGGATTACGTTCTGCCAAGCACAGCCGTAGTAGTTTAATTCGCGCGGCCAAACGATTTTCCGGGAAAAAAGTTCGTCCGCCGAGCGCATAGGTCGGCCGTGGTGCATTGCACAAAACGCAGGGCTTTTGCCGATTCGGCGGCCCTTCCCGGCGCACCCGCCGCGAAAAATATCCCAATACCAAGCATTTGAGACAATAGTTCCGTAAGTCCGCCAGCGCCGTATAGATTTCACGGTCCTGCCCAAAGTCTTTCTCACAGCAATGTGACGTATTGTGACCACATTCGGCTGGTCATACGCACCATCGGCTCATGGGACCGAGCCGGTTCATCCATCCCATCAACAACGTTATAGGTACATAATGGCTTGTCACAGCCTGGGAAAACTTATCTTTGCTTCCACTCTTCTTGCTTCGACGATCGGTTTTACGCTGAGTGCTTCGGCACAGTCTGGAATTGCTTCGGTCTATTCAGAGGGGTCAAAAACCGCGAGCGGCGAACGCTTGTCGCCGGGGGCGCTCACGGCCGCACACCGCACGCTGCCTTTCGGCACCATGGTGCGGGTCACCAATAACCACACCGGCCGCTCGGTCGTGGTGCGCATCAACGATCGCGGGCCCTTCGTCAGCGGCCGCGTGATCGACCTGACGCCGGCCGGCGCGCGGGCGCTCGGCTTTTCGGGCCTCGCCAACGTGACGCTCGACGTGGTTGGCCGCAGCTAAGGCTTCAGCCACCTGACTTCGAGGGACCAAATGACGGGAGGCTTCGGCCTCCCGTTTTTTTATCGGCGCTGCTATGTTTCCGGACCGCAAACGGGCTGGGTGGACGACATGAACGACAACGACCTCGAACAGAGCGACGAACAAATTCTGACCTTTGAAGTTTCCGACGCGGCGCTGGAAGCTGCGGCGAATGCGCTGCCGGGCGCGGCGATGTCGATGCCCAACGCCCCGACTGTCAGCATCATCGTCGTGTGCTGCGGCAACAATTAGCCGCGGCGACAACGTTCCATCGCCTCAGCGCGGCAGGCTCATGATCAGCGTGCTCAACCCGCTCCAAGCGATCTGGATGCCGATGCAGGTCAGGATGAAGGCCGACAGCCGCACCAACACATTGATGCCGGTTTTGCCGAGGAAGCCCGCCAGCGGCCCGGCAAACCGGTACGAGAGATAGATCGTCACGGCGATGGCGAGAAGGCCGGCGACGGCCGACGTTGCCAGCGCCAGCAAATGCGCCATCGAATCTCCTTCGGGGCGGCGCGTGCCGATGGTCATGGCCACCGAGATCGATCCGGGGCCGACGGTCAGCGGCAAGGTCAGCGGATAGAAACTGTCGCCGATGGTCGCCGAGTGGACTTCGGCCTGCACCGCCTCGCGTTCGGGCGGAGCGGTGCCTTCATTGAGCAATTTCCAACCCATCGCGGCGACCAGGAGCCCGCCGGCGACGCGGACCACCGGCACCGTGAGGCCGAAGAACTGCAAAATCGCCGAGCCGAACAACAGCGAGCCCAGCAACAGGAAGAAGCCATTGAACGCCACGCCGTAGGCCAGCCGGTTGCGTTCTTCCGCCGTGCGCTCGGCGGTTAAGCTCAGAAAAATCGGCGCCGATCCGAGCGGGTTGACGATGGGAAAGAGCGCGGCGAAAACCAGAAGAAATGTGTTGACGACTTCGCTCACGTGATTGCTCGCCCCCCGATCAGTAACGCACCTGGAACGCCAAAAAATGTAGACGGCCGGGATAAACGCGAACGAATTGCGGTACTAACGGAGCGCGAGAAAACTACTCAGCCGGCGGTGTGATTATTCTGCGGGAGGCGCCTTGGGCTTCGCCTTTACGAACGTACTTCTGAGATTATCCCACAGCTAAATCTTCGCGCCGTTGCGGTGCATGATCACGCTCTGCTGCGCCACCGAGAGCGAATTGTTCCAGGCCCAGTAGATCACCAGCCCGGCTGGGAATTTCGCCAGCATGAAGGTGAAGATCAGGGGCATCCAGTTGAAGATCATCTGCTGCGTCGGATCGGGCGGCGCCGGGTTGAGCTTCATCTGCACCCACATGGTCACGCCCATGATCGCCGGCCAGAAGCCCAGATGCAGGAATGAGCCGATCATCGGCAGCACCGTCGGATCGAACGGCAGCAATCCGCCGAGCGTGAAGATATTGGTCGGGTCTTGCGCCGACAGATCGTGAATCCAGCCGTAGAACGGCGCGTGCCGCATCTCGATGGTGATGAACAGCACCTTGTAGAGCGAGAAGAATACCGGGATCTGGATGGCGATCGGCAGGCAGCCGGCGATCGGATTGATCTGCTCTTTCTTGTAGAGCTCCATCATCGCCTGTTGCTGCTTCACCCGGTCGTCGGCATAGCGCTCCTTGATCATCGCCATTTGCGGCTGCACCGCCTTCATCTTCGCCATCGAGGCGTAAGACTTGTTGGCGAGCGGGAAGAACAGAAACTTCACCAGCACCGTGACGATCAGGATGGCGATGCCGAAATTGCCGACGACATGGAAGAAGTAATCCATGGCGAGGAACATCGGCTTGGTGAGGAAATAGAACCAGCCCCAGTCGATCAGCAGGTCGAACTTATTGAGATTCAGCGACGCATTGTAGCCGCCGGGTCCGAACGGAAAATTGATGCCGACGACGGACACTTCCTTGGCGCCGGCGAACAGCCGTGCATCGGCGGAACCGGTCGCGCCCGGCGCGACGGTCACCGGCTGGAGCAAATAATCGGTCTGAAAGGTTTTTAGCCCATCGGCGTCGCCCGACGAGAAGCGCGCGCGCGCCTTGGCGTCGGTATTGGGCAGGAGCGTCGAGGCGAAATATTTGTCGGTGAAGCCGAGCCAGACATTGGTGGCGTCCCAGCTGACCGATTTCTTGTCTTCCATCTTCTTATAGGTTTCGGTCTGCTCGCCCTGATCGCCCATCACGCCGATGAGGCCTTCATGCAAGATGTAATAGCCGAGCACTTCCGGCGCGCCGTGACGCGAGATCAGCGCATAAGGAAACAGCGTCACCGCGCTTGAACTTTTGTTGGCGACGTCGTCGCGCAGCGTGAAGAGATAACGGTCGTCGATCGAAATCGTGCGGGTGAAGATCAGGCCCTGGCCGTTGTCGTAAGTCAGCGTCACCGGATGATCGATGGACAAGGCGCCGGAGCCTTGCTGCTTCCACACCGTATCGGGTCCGGGCATCGTGGCGCTGGTGCCCGCTGCCGCCGCCCAGCCGAATTCGGCGTAATAGGCGTCGGGCGCGCCCGACGGCGAATACAGCACGATCGGCGGCGAATTGGGGTCGATGGTTTCGCGATATTGCGTCAGCGTCAGATCGTCGATGCGGCCGCCTTTAAGATCGATCGAGCCGCCGAGCGTCGGCGTGTTGATGGCGACGCGCGGCGTGCCGCCGATAATCGCTTCGCGGGACGCAGCCTGCGACCGGGCCGGCGAGGTATTCGGCACGCCGGGCACTTCCGGTGTCGCCGGAGCGCCGGCCGTGCTCTGGCCGGGTTTTGCTTGACCCGGCTGCACTTGCGACAGCTCTTGCTGCTTGAGCGCCTCCTGCTGGCGCTGCTTGTCCATCTGCGGAATGCCGATGAAAACCTGCCAGAGGACCATCACGACGAGCGACAGCACGATGGCAATGATGGTGTTCTTGTGCTCGCCCATTTAGTGCTCTTTCGGAGGTTTGGCCGTGCTGGGCCGCTTGCCGCGTTTCGGCTGCGCGGCTGAACCTGCCCGCGAACCCGCTCTATGTAGGGGCGGCTTACTCCCCGCACCAGTTGCGACGCGGCGCAGCGCGCCGTCGAGTTCCCGCGCCATGTCGGCGAACGGCAATGCGAGTGCGGCCTGTCGCCCGATCAGCACGTAGTCGTGGCCGGGGGCGAAGGCCGTTTCCGGCTTGAGCCGCACCAATTCGCGCAAGCGCCGCCGCACGCGATTGCGCTTGACGGCATTGCCGACCTGCTTGGAGACCGTGAAGCCGATCCGAACGGCGTCAGTGTCCTCACGCCGCAGCGCCTGCAGCACGAACGCCTTCGCCGGCGCTCGCGCGCCAGCCTGGGCCGCAGCCCGAAAATCCGTCCGGCGTTTCAAGCGCTCCATGCGGGCACAGGGTTTGGGGCACAGCGTTATGGCACTGAACTTGGGACAGGTTTCGGGTTCGGCCTTGAATTGGTTGGGCGGCGAAAGCCCGCACGCCGTTGCGGTGCTAGATCTTTCGTTTGAGCAGGATCTTATCCGAAAACCGGTTTCCACTTTTCGGGATCGTGCTCTAGGCGCTCAGTCGCTTGCGGCCGCGGGCGCGGCGCGCGGCCACGACCTTTTGGCCGCCTTTGGTCGCCATCCGGGCGCGAAAGCCGTGGCGGCGCTTGCGCACCAATTTGCTCGGCTGATAGGTCCGTTTCACGGGGTAATCTCCGCTGCGCGCACAAAATTTTAAGAGGTTAACGACCGCAGGCGCTTCGGCCCACCGGCCTTAAGGCGCGATTGGCGCGGCTTATACGGGAGCGCTCCCGGCTCGTCAACGTAGGTTCTTCTGACTTGTTGGCCATTTTCCGGCAATTTCCGCAAAATCCGGGAAGGGTTACAAGGCGGTATCCAAGCCCGCATTGCCATCGTGGCGGACCTATAGAATAGGTGTGTCCCTTCCGCGACTTCCGGCAGCCGATGGCGCAAAACATACAAGAATCCGCAGCAGACGCCCAATCAGAGATCAAGCCGGACATTTGCGTGATCGGCGCCGGCGCCGGCGGGCTCACGGCAGCGGCCGCCGCGGCCGCTTTCGGCACCAATGTCGTCCTCGTCGAAAAAGGCCGCATGGGCGGCGAGACCCTCTATGGCGGCGCGCTGCCGGCACAGGCGCTGATCGCTGTGGCGGAGCGCGCGCATGCCGTGCGCTGTGCCGCGCGCTTTGGCGTCAAGACCGTGCGCTTCGGCGTCGATTTCGCCGGTGTCCGCGCGCGCGTGCAAGAGGTGATTGCCTCGGTCGCGCCGCTTGATTCCCGCGAGCGTTTCAACGGCATGGGCGTGCGCGTCATCGAGGGCATCGGGCGCTTCACCGATCGCGAGACTGTCGCGGTGAACGGCACGGCCATTAAGGCGCGCCGTTTCATCATCGCCACCGGATCGTCGCCGGAACTGCCGCCGATCCCGGGCCTCGCCGACGTGCCGCATCTGACCAGCGAGAATATGTTCGATCTCGAAGAATGTCCGCGCCATCTCATCGTTATCGGCTCAGGCTCGGTCGCGATCGAAATGGCGCAGGCGTTTCGCCGGCTTGGCGCCGAGGTGACGGTGCTGAGCGAGGCGCCGCTACTTGCGGGGTTCGATCGCGAAGGCGTCGACCTTGTCATCGACGGTCTGGTCCGCGACGGCGTCAAGTTGCGGGCCGGCGTTAAGATCGCACAAGTGCGCCGCGCGCTCGCGCGTGTCCAAGTCGATATCTCAAGTGACGATATTTCAGGCGAAGCCGGGACCGAGACACCAACAGAAACGATCGAGGGCTCGCATATTCTGGTCGCGACCGGCCGGCAGCCGAACCTCTTGGCGCTCGATCTCGACAAAGCCGGCATCCGTCACGGCGCGAACGGCATCGTTGTCGACCGGCGGCTTCTCACCAGCAACAAACAGGTTTACGCCATCGGCGACGTCGTCGACGCGCCGAAACGGACGCACGTCGCCAAGCATCACGCCGGGCTCGTGATCCGTCATGCGCTGTTTCGCACGCCGGTCGATGCCGAGAGCTATGCCGTTCCCTTGGTGACCTTCACCGATCCGGAAATCGCGCAAGTCGGTATGACCGAGGATGAGGCGCGCGCGCAATCTTACCGCTTTCGCGTCTTGCGCTGGCCCTATAGCGAAAACGAGCGCGCCCAGGCCACAGGCGAAACCGATGGCCACATTAAAGTCGTCGCCGACCGCAGCGGTGGCGTTCTGGGGGTGACGCTGGTCGGGCGTGGCGCTGCCGAGAACATCGCGGTGTGGACGCTCGCCATCAACCAAAGGCTGAATATTGAGGCCCTGGCAGGTGTTATTGTGCCGTATCCGACCTATGCGGAGGTGGGAAAACGGGCTGCCATGACCTATTTCAGCCGGGGTTTGACGTCGCCTTTGGTGCGGCGCATCATAGGCTGGCTGCGTCGTTTTGGTTGACGGTTTGTCCCAACGTCCTGCCCCGGTGCGTGTGGGGGCTGGCAGCGAGGCTCGGCGAATGAGTGAAGAGACTGCGGCGCGGCCGGCTCCGGTCCGGCCGCCGCGCTTCGGGCTTTCGGGGAAGCTCCTCGTCCTCACGATCCTGTTCGTGATGATCGCGGAAGTGCTGATCTATGTGCCGTCGGTCGCCAATTTCCGGGTGATGTGGCTCAAGGACCGGCTGGCCTCCGGCTACACCGCGGCGCTGGTGCTCGACGCCGCGCCGAACGGCGTCGTCTCCGATACGCTCGCCAAGCAGATTCTGGATTCGATCGGCGCCCGCGCGGTGGCGATGAAGATGGGCACGCAGCGCCAGCTGCTTGCGCTCGACGACATGCCGCCGCCGATCAGCGACGACTTCGACATGCGCAATGTCTACACCTTCGATACGATCGTCGACACCTTCGAAATGCTGCTCAACACCCGCGCCCGCGGCAGCGTCATGCGCGTGGTCGGGCCGGCGCCGATGGGCGGCGATTACATCGAACTGATCATGGACGAGCAGCCGCTGCGCCGGGCGATGCTGCGCTATTCGGTCGACATTCTGCTGATCTCGCTGTTGATCTCATGCATCACCGCGGCGCTGGTCTATCTGGCGCTGCATTACATGTTCGTGCGCCCGATGCGCCGCATCACCGCCAATATGATGGTGTTCCGCGCCGGGCCGGAAGATCCCGATCGCATCATGGTGCCGTCCGACCGGGCCGATGAGATCGGCACCGCGGAGCGCGAACTCTCCGCGATGCAGGGCGAGCTTGCCTCGATGCTGCATCAGAAGAGCCGGCTCGCGGCGCTCGGGCTTGCGGTGTCGAAGATCAATCACGATCTGCGCAACCTTTTGTCGTCGGCGCAGCTGTTTTCCGATCGGCTGGCAAAAATTCCTGATCCGGGCGTGCAGCGTTTCGCGCCGAAGCTGATGCATGCGCTGGAGCGCGCCATCGCGTTTTGCCAATCGACGTTGTCCTACGGCCGCTTGCAGGAGCCGCCGCCGGACCGCCGCGAGATCCCGCTCGAGCCCCTGGTCGAAGAAGTGCACGAGACGCTCGGGCTTACGCCCAATTCGCCGGTGCGCTGGATCAGCGCGGTGGAGCGCGGTCTCATGGTCGACGCCGATCCCGACCAGCTATTCCGCATTCTGCTCAATCTGTCGCGCAATGCCTTGCAGGCCATGGGACAGGCGATGGAACAGGCGATGGAAAGCCGCGCCACGCGCGATCCCGGCCGCGATCAGATCCGCATCACCGGCCGCCGCGAGGGCGCGGTGGCGGTAATCGAAGTGTCCGATACCGGCCCTGGCTTCTCGGAAAAGGCGAGCGCGCATTTGTTCGAGGCGTTCCAGGGCTCGACCCGCAGCGGCGGCACCGGGCTGGGCCTCGCCATCGCCGCCGAACTGGTGCGCGCGCATGGCGGCGACATCCGCCTGGTCGAAGGCACTATCGGCGCGACGCTGCGGCTGACCATCCCCGACCGAGCCGTGGAGCTTGCCGCGCATCGCGGGGCTAGAGCTCATGCTTGACATGGCGCACGGGTAGGAGCTGTCAAAATGCATCCCATCCTTGGTTTATTGATCCTGATCGGCGTCGGCGCCTTCGTCGTTTTTGCCTTCCGCCAGGGTACCCGCGTGCGGCGCGACGATCGGCCCGATCACGGCACGGCCTATGGTGCCGGGTCCGATTCCGGCTTCACCCACCATTCCGGCGATGGCGGCTTCGGCCACGGTTAACGGCCTTCCCGCCTTGCCAATACGTGCCGGAGTCTATAGCTATGGCGCCGCGCCGCCGGCCGCGTTAGCGGCATTGTCGCGGTGCAACCCGCGCCCGTAGCTCAGCTGGATAGAGCACCAGACTACGAATCTGGGGGTCAGGAGTTCGAATCTCTTCGGGCGCGCCAACTATCATATTGTTAGGCATTGAATTTTCCTTTTCTTGTTGTCGTGGGACCGGCGACGGTTTGCAGTTGGTTTGCAAACTTTGTTCTCGGTGAGTTCTCAAAATTGAAGATTGCCTGTTCGGCCAGTCCCCGCGTACGCGCAAGATAGCGCTCAAGAATGAGATGCACGGTCTTGAGCGAATGGCCGGTGATCGTCGCGATCTGCTGCGGCGTACATCCCGCCTCCGAAAGTAAAGTAAAGTGACCGCCGTTCCACGAAGATCATGGAAGTGGAGTTCGACTCGCTGATCGGAGCCCGGCAGCAGCACCAATTCTAGCCCAGCCTTTTCCACTGCCTCACGCCAGAGCCGAATGAAGTAGCGTTTTTTGAGCGACTTCCCGGTCTTGGTACTGAGGATCAGCGGCGAAATGCGCTCCATGCCGTCCAGCATACGGCGTAGCGCGGTCGTGCAAGGAATTTCGACAAGCGGGCCGCGCTTGCCGCCGTGCCGCGCCTTGCCTTGCCGCAAGCTTATCCAAGCGCCATCAACCCGCCAAAAGGGAAAGGGACGCAACTGGGCGCGTTGGAATAAACCCTAAGCACCCTACATATCTGTCATGTGTGGTCGCGTTCGCCTGTCGTCGGACTATTCCGAGATCAAAATCAAATTGAATTTCGACCTCGACGCTCCAGCGCCGAATTTCGAGGCCGATTGGAATAAGCCGCCGACTGCGCCAATGCTGGTTGCCATCCGCTCGATCGACGGGAAGCGTGTGCCCAAGATGATGCGTTGGGGCCTGTTGCCCCATTGGGCCAAAGACGAGAAGCTTTCCTACACGACCTTCAACGCACGTTCGGAAGAATTCACCACCAAACCAGCCTTCAAGAATGCTTGGAAAAAGGGCCAGCGCTGCCTCGTTGTCACCGATGGATTCTATGAATGGAAGAAGCTCGATCCTGCCGGGAAGAAGAAGCAGCCCTACGCGATCTCTGCGGTCGATGGCCAGATGGTGATGGCTGGACTATGGGAGAAGTGGAAAGATCCGAAGTCCGGCGATGAAGTACTGAGCTGCACCATCCTCACCTGCTCACCAAACAATGTGATGGCCGAACTGCATGACCGCATGCCGGTCATCCTTCCCGAAGAGAGTTGGCCAAAGTGGCTCGGCGAGGAACCGGCCACTGAAGAGGCACTGCTAGCCCTGCTGCAGCCATGTCCTGATGACGAATTGAAGATCTGGCCAGTCGATAAGGCCGTCGGCAACGTCAAGAACAATGGCCCGCAGCTCGTTCGTGAGGTCGAGATCGAACTACCTCTACTTTAGTCGCGCGCTCTTCAGACCAAGGCCGCGGAAGATATGGTCACGACTGCCTTATTTGCAGAGGCCACGAAAGCCGTGCTTGCTGATGGGATCGGTGATTCGCCCCCCGCAGCACAAATGACGGCGCCGTACCTCGCCACGCTCAATCCTGAACAGCGCCGCGCCGTTGAGCATGGCGTCGCCGACCCGTCGCCGCTCCTCATCAACGCCGGCGCCGGCTCCGGCAAGACCAATACCCTCGCTCATCGCGTGGCCCACTTGATCGTACAGGGCGTCGATCCCCGCCGGATGTTGCTACTGACGTTCTCGCGACGGGCCGCCGCCGAGATGAGGCGTCGGGTCGAGCGGATCGCGATAAATGTTCTGCCCGACCAAGCGCGGTTGATCGTGGATGCGCTGACCTGGTCCGGTACCTTTCATGCGATTGGTGCGCGTCTGTTGCGGGAATATGCTGAACAGATTGGGCTCGATCGCGCTTTCACCATCCATGACCGCGAGGATTCCGCCGACCTGATAAATCTAGTGCGACATGACCTCGGTTTTTCCAAAACCGAAGAACGATTTCCAGCCAAGAACGCCTGCCTTGCGATCTATTCCCGTGCGGTCAATGCCGAAGCGCCTTTAGACGAGATACTTGGGTCAAATTTCCCCTGGTGCGCCGGGTTCGAAGCTGAACTCAAGGCGCTGTTCGGCGCCTACGTCGAGGCCAAACAGCGGCAGCATGTGCTCGATTACGACGACCTGCTGCTCTATTGGGCGCAGATGATGCAGGTCGAACACATCGCATACGACGTGTCGTCCCGGTTCGATCATGTGTTGGTGGACGAATACCAAGACACTAACCGCCTGCAGGCGTCGATCCTTCTGGCGCTCAAGCCAGATGGCAAAGGTCTTACGGTCGTCGGCGATGACGCGCAGTCGATCTATTCGTTCCGCGCAGCCACTGTGCGCAACATCCTGGATTTTCCGAACCATTTCACGCCACCGGCGGACATTATCACCCTCGACCGAAACTACCGCTCGACACAGCCGATCCTCGCCGCCGCCAACGCCGTCATTGATCTCGCCGTCGAACGGCACAAGAAGGATCTTCGTTCCGAACGGCTTGCAGGCGAACACCCGCAACTGGTGTCGGTGCGCGACGAAGTCGACCAAGCTCGCTACGTTGCCGAACGCGTTCTGGAGCACCGCGAGGCGCAGATTCCACTGAAGCAACAAGCTGTGCTCTTCCGCGCTTCACACCACAGCGGGCCGCTCGAAATCGAATTGACTCGGCGCAATATACCATTCGTCAAATTCGGCGGACTCAAGTTTCTTGAGGCGGCGCACATAAAGGATGTACTCGCTTTCTTGCGCTGGGCCGAAAACCTGCGCGACCGCGTGTCCGGATTCCGCGTCATCCAGATTCTTCCCGGCGCCGGACCGGCAACCGCCGCGCGCCTTCTTGATCATGTCGCCAGTTCTCCGACTTCGCTTGCCGATTTCCGGCCGCCGGCGGCGTCTGCCGGAGATTGGCCAGCCTTTATCGAAACGCTGGGTCTCTTGCGCGGCAATGCCGCCGGCTGGCCGGCGGAATTCGATTTGGCGCTCCGTTGGTATGTGCCGCACCTTGAGCGGCTGCATGAGGATGCCAAGGTCCGCGAGGCCGACCTCGTGCAGCTGTCGCAGATCGCTTCGACTTATCCGAATCGCCAGCGCTTCCTCACCGAACTTACGCTGGATCCTCCGTCATCAACCAGTGACGAAGCAGGCGCGCCGTTGCTCGACGAAGACTACCTCATCCTCTCAACCATTCATTCGGCCAAGGGGCAGGAATGGAAGTCGGTCTTTCTGCTCAACTGCGTCGACGGCTGCATACCGTCCGACCTCGGGGTCGGCAGCACACCAGAGATCGAGGAAGAACGCCGTCTGCTTTACGTCGCCATGACCCGTGCCAAGGACCATCTGCATTTAGTCGTGCCGCATCGTTTCTTCGTCCACCAGCAGCGCGGTAACGGCGACAGGCACATGTATGCAGTGCGAAGCCGGTTCATCCCCAACACGATTACCAAGCATTTCGTACAATGCGCTTGGCCCCCTGCGACGCGCGACGCTGGTCCGAAGACCATAAAAGCTACCAAACCAGTCGACATCGGGACGCGGCTTAAAGGCATGTGGCGTTAAATAGCTGCGTCATTCAATGACCGTTCGAGGAAGCACTTCAAGTCGAGGCGTGTGCTGATCCTTTTGGAGCATTGAAACTTGGATGATAACCAAAGCGACGACCTACACGACGAGGTCGTGCGCCTTGAGGAGCGCATCGAAGACCTCGCCGCTAAGATTGAGAGCTGTCGCAAATTGATCTTGGTTTCGCGGATTGCCGTGGCGGGCAGCAGTCTTGTGCTCACTGGGATGCTCTTCGGCGTCATCAGGTTCGATCCCGCGATAATGGCTGCCGCTGTTGCGGGGTTGCTCGGGGGCATCGCCGTATGGGGCTCGAACCGCAGCACTGCGCAGCAAGCGGCGAAGGAATTGGCCTCGGCTGAATCAGATCGGTCAGTGCTAATCGAAGAGATGGATCTCGGTGATGTCACACCGCTTAGAGGATTCTCTGCTCGATCACAAGACGACACGGACGGTTAGTATGATGCCATTCTTCGTCCGCGTACTTGCCGTGTTCGCGGTCGCTGGCGCTCAGTCAGCGTTAGCGGCGAACGTTCTTTCTAATGATATTGGCGGGCGCATCGAAACAATTCCGATTCAGACCCTGACTATATCGGACGAACAATTTCTGAAGGGCGATTCCTCTGGAAAGCCCACTACGATTTCCGGAACTTTGCGCGTTGCTCAAGGCTCTGGACGTCTTCCGCTGGTAATCTTCGTACACGGCTCAGGTGGAATTGAGGAGAACGTCGCCGCATGGGAGAGAGTATTTGCGTCGTTGGGCATGTCCACCTTTGCAATTGATTTATTTACTGGGCGAGGGATCGTCAGCACTGTTGCTGATCAGTCCCAGCTCGGACGACTAAACATGGTTCTCGACTTGTATCGCAGTCTTGCGGTGTTAGCCGCGGATCCACGGATAGATCCGGGCCGAATTGCTGTCATGGGATTCTCGCGCGGGGGGCAAGCGACTCTTTATGCGGCCCTCAAACGATTCCAAAAGATGTGGAACTCAAGCGGGATCGATCCTGCGGTCTATATTGCGCTATATGCGCCCTGCATCACGACTTACATCGACGATACCCGGGTGACCGACCACCCAATCCGAATCTTTCACGGAAGGTCCGACGACTGGGTCGAAGTCACTCCTTGCCGAGCCTATTTTGAGCGCCTCAAACGGACGGCCAAGGATGTCCAAATGACAGAATTCCCCAATGCGGGCCATGCATTTGATTATCCGTCGCTTCCGTCCCATCCTGTTGTCGTGTCGTACGCGCAGACGACGCATTGTGTCCTGAGGGAAGAACCGGTTGGGACCATCATCAATATGGCGACAGCTAAGCCCTTCACATTTGCAGACGATTGCCTGGGGCGAGGTGCTCATGTCGCCTATTCCGCAAAAGCGACCCGCGCCACGGAGGAGGCTGTAAGGATATTGCTGGAGAGAGTCTATAAATTGAACGGACACTAGAACGATTTGAAATGGTGGCTGAAGTCGCCGGATTCGAGTTAGCGAATTTGAGGAATTGGCACAGAAATTTGGGGTCAGCACTCACTTGCAATACAGTCCCCTCCGGATCAATAACTGCCGCGACACTTATTCCGTGTCGCGTCCGCTTTACCCCAAAAGCTGCCGCGGCTGTCACTAACCGGAACCGGGAGGCGCAAAGACCCGGCACCAGCGCTGACCCGGCTGCTTTCGGCGTGTTAATTTGACCTTGTGCCGTCAAGCGACAAGGAGACTAAACATGCCGGACAACATCCGCTTCTCGAACCCCGATACGATGCAGAAGCCGCCGGGCTACAGCCACGTCGTGGAAGTCACCGGACCGGGCCGCACCGTCTACTTTGCTGGCCAGCTCGGCATCGACAAGTCCGGCAAGATGGGCGCCAACGCCCGCGAGCAGATGGAAATTGCGTTCGAGAACGTAAAGGCAGCGCTCGCCTCCGTCGGCGCCGGTTTTGAGCATGTCGTCAAACTCAACAACTATGTCGTCGATATCGGCGCCAATCTCGCGCATTACCGCGAGGTGCGGGACAAGTACGTGAACACAGTTTCGCCGCCGGCCAGCACCACAGTCGGTGTGCCGCAGCTGGCGCGACCCGGCGCGTTGTTCGAAGTCGAGGCCATCGCGATATTGCCGCCGAAATGATGACGGCTGTCCGAGTCTCCCAATCATAGGGGGCGCATATGATGGCCGAAAGCTTTCCAAGCGAAATTCACGCGATTACAGCAGGGATTTGCGACCCGAACAATCGCGGGCTGCTAAAAGCTCGCGATTTAAAGCCTGCCGAAAACCCCCTTTTGAAGGTGACAACATGTCTGACACATCAACCAATCCTTCGATCCCACCAGCATGGTCCGCTTGGCCATTTTGGCCGTCGTGGATTTTAGGTAGTCCCACAGCGACCCCATCGGTTGATCTTAGTCAGCCTATCAATCCTGGCTGGACCTTTGGAAACGTGATCAGCGTCACCGAACAGAATTCAAGCTCTCCCGACACCGAGCGTGACGTCGTCGCGGCCGAGAGCTACGGACGCCAACTGGGTCGCGTAATGGATGCCCTTGCCGAACTGGTTAGTGAACTTCCGCAATCGACACAACAAAAGCCTGCTATCAAGGACCTGATTGCGCTCCGCGACAAGATAGAAAAGATCAAATCCAAATCGGCGGCACGCCGCCTTGATCGCGTTGCAGCGGACCTTGCCGAACTGAGAACTAAAGACGCGTCCGAATATCGGCGGGTGGTGCAAGAACTGCGGGACGCTCTAGCCACAGATGATCAGCCCCCGCGGTAATCCGTGATGAGCGCGAAGCTGCATATAGCTTCGCAAGACGGCGATCGCGAGGAACACGTAAGCCTTTCACCTTGTTAGTCGGCAGCGTAGCGGCGAAGCGGTTTAGCGGCCAACGTTTTGCATTGCTTCCCACTGCGCGAACGCCGTCTCCACCGCCAAGAAATATTCATGTTCGCTATAGTCGGGGTGCTTTTTGACAGCCGCGCGTGCCCGTGCGAGCCGACCGCGGCGTACAGGTTTGCCTGCCGTCTCGGCAAGAACCTCCGCCAGCGCGTCAGTGAACTCACGATAACATAAAGAAAGGTCGGTGCCGGTGCTCATAATCTGCCTCCGCGCGGCACGAGCGTCTGCACATGATGGGTTTAAAATAGCACGAAAACACCCGGTTGAGGACGTGTTGGTGGGGGTCAGGAGTTCGAATCTCTTCGGGCGCGCCATTCTTCCCATCATGATCGAGCGCGGCCGCTGAGCCTCACTGCGGAACCAGATTTGCAGCTTTGGCGACGCCGCTCATCTCAGTGACCTTGGCCTTCACATAGGCTGCGAATTGATCTGGCGTCCCGCCGATCGTTTCGACGCCAAATGAATCCATCTGCTTCTTCACGGCGGGGTCGGCCAAGGCTTTGTTGACGGCCGCGTTGATCTTGTCGACGGCGGCGCGCGGCGTGTTGGCCGGCGCCAGCAATCCGAACCAAGAACTCGCTTCGTAGCCCGGCACGGTTTCGCCGATTGTCGGCAGTCCCGGCAAAATGTCGGAACGCTTCGATGTGCCGACGGCGACCGCCTTTAACTCACCGCTTTTGACCTGGCCGAGAATAGTCGGCGCGTTTTCGAATTGCAGGTCGAGACGCCCCGCCAGCAGATCGAGAATGGCCGGGCCGGCGCCGTGATAGGGCACGTGGACGAGATTGACGCCGGCCATCGAGGCGAACAGCGCCGTGCTCAAATGCGTGATCGATCCGATGCCGGCGCTGCCGTAGCGCAGCTCGCCGGGCTTCGCCTTGGCCTGGTCGATGAGGTCGCGGACCGAGGCAATTTTCGATTCCTTCGCCACCACCAACACCAGCGGACTGGAGGCCGCCAGCACGATCGGTTCAAAGTCCTTGATCGGATCGTAAGCAATGTCCTTCTGGATGTGCGGATTGATGGTGAGCGACGGCGTCGCTGTCACTAGCGTGTAGCCGTCCGCTGTGGATTTGGCCGCTTGGTTGAGGCCGACCGTGCCGCCGGCGCCGCCGGTGTTGACAACGGCGACCTGTTGGCCGAGCTCACGGCCGACGAATTCGGCAATGACGCGCGCTTGCGCGTCGGTGCTGCCGCCCGGAGCGAACGGCACGATCAGCCGGATCGGGTGGGTCGGGTAGTCGGCCTGTCCCGCGGCGGCGCCGATTATGCAGATCGTCGCCGCGATCATCGTCACTGCGATCTTGAGCATCACTCCCCCTTGAACGGATTCGCCGGCGTCACGGCGTGATGCCGGCGTCCTCTTGGTCCCGTGTCGGCATATCCGCCTTGATCGGCGCCGCCAAGAGCGTGGCCAAAAATCGTGAAAACGACGGCCGCGTATGAATTCCGCCGTTCAGAGCTTCGCGCCGCCGTCGACGTGGATGGTGTCGCCGGTCATCCAGCGAGCGTCATTTGACGCGAGGAAAGCGACGACGCCGCCGATATCGTCCGGCTCGGCCAGCCGCTTGAGCGCCTGCATGCCGAGCACGTAATCGCGTCCGGCCTCCGTCTTGGTGAAGTTCGACATGTCGGTTGCGACGACGCCCGGCGCCACAGCGTTGACGCGGATGCCGCGGGCGCCGAGCATCGCAGCGAAATGCTTCACCAGCGTGTCGATGGCGCCCTTGGTCGCCGCATAGGCCGGAATCGTGCCGACGACGGCGCGCGCCGCGAGCGAGGAGACGAGCACAATGCTGCTGCCCGCGGACATGATCGGTAGCAATTGCTGCACCAGAAAGAATGGCGCGCGGACATTGACGGCGAAGAGATTGTCGAAGTCGGCAACCGTGGTGTCCTCGATGGTGGCGGCTTTCGAGGCCCCGGCATTAGCGACCAGAACGTCGAGCCGTTCGCCGACAATACGCCGCGTCTGGTCGGCCAGCTGGTGCGCACCATCGGGTGCGCTGAGATCGGCGGCAATGGCTTCGGCGCGGCCGCCGGATTTCTTGATCTCGGCGACGACGCCGTCCGCTTCCTTGGCGCCGCGGCCGTAATGGACGAGAACGCAGGCGCCGGCCTGCGCGAGCTTAAGCGCGCTGGCGCGGCCGATGCCGCGCGAGGCGCCGGTGACGAGTGCAGTTTTTCCTGAGAGATTGGACATGACTGTTCTCCTGTGTGGTGTGCCGCAGTTACGCCGCCTCGCGCGCGTCTTGATCCTTATCGAGGAACATCGAGACGTGACGGACGAACAGGTCGGGATACTGGTACAAAGAGCCATGCGCTGAGTTGGGATAAATGATCAGCTGTGCATTCGGCAGATTCTGCTGCAGGATATACGAGTTAATCGGATAGATGATGACGTCGTCGCTGCCGTTGACGACCAGTGTCGGCTGTTTGATGTCTTTCAGATAATCCCAAACATGTTCGCGCTTGGCGCCCCATTTGGCGATCGCCGCGCGTTGCGCTAGTGCTGCCTTCTCCGTGACTTCTGGATCGCGCTCCTTGGTACGGAGCCGAAAGCGCTTGAGAAATTTACGCCCTGCCGCTTGGCTCACGTCCGACGGCGTGAAGTGAACGCTGAGCCAAAGATCGTCTGGATTCTCGTAGGTCGCGCCGAAGATGCGTTTGCCTTCCGGCGTGCCGGTATCCATGCTTTCGCCGCCGCGCGGACCGGTGCCGACCAGCACCAAGCGGCGGACAAGGTCGGGAGCTTGCAGCGTGATTTCCTGCGCGACCAATCCGCCGATCGAGAAGCCCAGTACGTCGACCCGGTTGAGCCTAAGCGCCTTGATGAAGGCGATGGCGTTCGCGCCCATCTCGGCAAAAGTCTCCGGGACCTCGCCCGAACTGCTCGCGACGCCGGCATTGTCGAACAGGATGACTTCACGGTGTTTGGCGAAACTGTCGGTCACCGTCGGATCCCAGTGATCCATGGTGCCCATGAAGTGCATGTTGAAAACGAGCGGCACGGCGCCGGGTTTGCCGAAGCGGCGATAGGCGAAGCGGATGCCGTTGGCCTCGGCATATTGCGTGGGGGCGCTTTGGTGTGTGTGAGCGGTCATGATCAAACTCCGAATGTCCGAAAACTTTGCTGGTGAGGGATCAGCTCGCGGTTTTGCCGCCGTTGATTCGCACGATCTGGCCGGTGACGAACGATGCCTTGTCGGAAGACAGGAACACGATGGCGTCGGCGATCTCTTCGGGTTTGGCACCGCGCTTAAGTGGCACGGCGGCGTAGAACGCCGCTTTCTTGTCGGGGCTGCCCGTCAATCGTTCGAGCATTGCAGTATCGGTCGGACCAGGCGCGACCGCATTGACGCGGACACCGAAGGCTTGCGGCCTCAAGAGCGGTGGACTTCGTCAGCCCTTCCACGGCATGTTTGCTCGCGGTGTAGAGCGACAGATTCGCCGCGCCGCGCTCACCCATGGTCGAGGAAATATTGACGATGCTGCCCGAGCCTTGCGGCTGCATGACACGCAGCTCGTGTTTCAGGCTCAACAGCGTGCCGAGCACATTGGTGTCGAACATCGCGGTGTAGCTGTCGGGTGTCTGCTCGGTTACCGGACCGGGCTTGCCTTCGGTGCCGGCATTGTTGACGGCGACGTCCAGGCGGCCGAAGCGCGCCACGGTCTGGTCGACCAGATGGCGCACATCGTCCTCGCGCCGCACATCCGCTTGGATGAACGCCGCTTGCGCGCCGAGCCCCCGCAACTCGGCTTCCAAGGCTTTGCCCTCGGCCTCACGGCGGCCGGCTGCGACGACAGTTGCGCCTTCTTTGGCAAAAGCGAGCGCGGTGGCGCGGCCAATGCCGGTGAGAGCGCCGGTGATGAGGATGACGGGAGTACCCATGTTGGTTGTCCTTATCAGTTAGCGGTGTGACCGCCGTCGACGTTAAGGACGTGACCCGTGATGAAGCGGGCTTCGTTCGACGCGATGAATACGATGCCGTCGGCGACCTCTTCGGAGAGGCCGAGGCGACCCAGCGGAACCTGCGCCGCCAGGGCCGCCTTGTTCTGCGCCGTGCCGGTGAAGCGGGTCAGCATGCCGGTGTCTGTCGGGCCTGGCGCGACGGCGTTCACGCGAATTCCCGACTTGGCGATCTCAAGCGCGACCGACTTGGTGATGCCTTCGACGGCGTGCTTGGCGCCGACATAGATCGAGGCGAAGGCCGCACCCTCGTGTCCATAGGTGGAGGAAATATTGATGATGCTGCCGCTGCCCTGGGCCTGCATGGCGCGCACTTCGTGCTTCATGCTCAGGACCACGCCGAGAACGTTGGTCTCGAACGTCGCAGCAAAGCTTTCCGCGGTCTGATCCGTGATCGGGCCGACCGCCCCTTCGGTGGCGGCGTTGTTCACCGCGACATCGAGGCGGCCAAACCGTGCGACGGTCTTGTCGACCATGGCGCGCACGTCATCCTCCTTACGGACGTCGGCGTTGATGAACTCGGCCTCCGAACCGAAAGAGCGCAGCTCCGTGACGAGCGCTTTGCCGGCCTCGTCACGCCGGCCGGCGACGACGACCTTCGCGCCCTTCTTGGCGAAAGCGACGGCGGCGGCGCGCCCGATGCCGGTGAGGCCGCCGGTGATTAAGACGACGGGGTTGCTCATGGTCTAATCCTCGCGTTGGCTCGGCCCTACCGGCAGAGCATGGTTTAATGAAGCTTTGGCAGCGCTTTAGAGATTTGCGGACTAGCCGTATGGCGCTGCTGTTGAGGCTGCATGTACGCACCGCTGGCGGTCTCGAAAAAGACTTTGTAAGCTCTGCACCATGCCTTTAAGGTATGGTAAGAGCTATGGAGCTACGGCATCTTCGTTATTTCGTCGCGGTCGCGGAGGAGGGCAGTCTGACGGTTGCCGCCGAAAAGCGGCTGCACACGGCGCAGCCTTCGTTGAGCCGGCAAATTCGCGATCTCGAATATGAGGTCGGCGTTCCGCTCTTGAACCGCAGTGTGCACGGCGTCGAACTGACCTCAGCCGGCCGGGCCTTTCTCGATCATGCCCGGCTCGCGCTCACGCAAGCCGAAGCCGCGGCGGAGGCCGCGCGGCGCGCCGCGCAGCCGAGCAAGCAGATTTTCGCTATCGGCTTCCTCACCGGACTGGTAGTCGATTGGTTGCCGCGCGCCACAAGCGTGCTGCGCGACGAATTGTCCAATATTGAAATCAGAGTTTCGAGCGATCATTCGGCGACGCTTGCTGACGAACTGCAGCGCGGCAAGATCGACATCGCTTTCCTTCGCGCCGAACAGGTGCCCGATCTTGAGTTCAAGCGCGTGGCCACCGAGCCGCTCGTCGTCGTCCTGCCGAGCGATCATCGGCTCGCCGCGCGCAAGGTCATCGATCCGCGCGATCTCGACGGCGAAACATATATCGGCATATCGGAAATGCCGCGCGTGTTGCGGTCGGTGATCCGCGATTATTTCAAGCGAACCGGGATTGAGATCGTGCCGGCGCTTGAGATCGACAATTACGCCATGGCCATTTCTCTGGTGGCGTCGACGCGCGGCTTCGCTCTGCTGCCGGCGTCGGCCGAGAACTTCGTGCCGTGGTCGGTCGTCACCCGCCCGATTCTGGGAGATTGCCCGACGATCGACACCGTGGTCGGCTATCACAAGGCCAACACGTCGGCACTGCTAAAAAGATTTCTCGCGAGAGTTGACGACTTGGCCGCAACAGTACAGCGCACCGGATCCTAGCTCATCGGCTCTTTGTCTAGATGCCGTCCCCGTGGAATAATCCCTCACGCATCGAATGTCGGGACATTGACGATGGCACATAACCTGGATCGCACTTACGACGGCATCATCATCGGGGCCGGGCACCATGGCATGGTGCTGGGGTCGTATCTGGCGAAGTGCGGCCTCAACGTGCTGCTCGTCGACCGCCGATTGGAATACGGCGGCGGCTTGAGCACCAAGGAGGTCACCAAGCCGGGCTTCTATCACAACCTGCATTCGATCAATCATTTCCACATCAGCGCCACGCCGTGGTTCGCCGATCTTGGGCTTGCCGACAAGGTGACCTACATCACGCCGCGCTACGAATTTGGCCAGGCGCATCGCGACGGCAGCGCGCTGGTCTTCGGGCGCGAGCTGGAAGAGACGATCGCCAATGTCGCGCACTTTTCCAAAAAAGACGCCGCGACGTTCCGGGAATGGAATCGAAAAGCCGAGGACATCACGCGGCGCGTCTTGCTGCCGGAGCGCTATGCCGAGCCGCTGCCGCAGCAGGAGCGCGAGCGGCTTCTGTCACGCACGGCGGTCGGCCGCGACTTTCTCGAAGTAACGCGGCGCCAGCCGCTCGATGTGGTCGACGAGCTGTTCGAGAACGAGCACGTCAAGCTGTTGTTTCTGTTCAAAGTGTCGTTGTTCGGCACCTGGCTGACCGACACGATGTCGAAGACGAGCCCGATGGGTTCGGTCATTCGCGCCTTCGACCTCGAAAGCGGCTATCAGCTCTGCCAGGGCGGCTCGTTCAATCTGGCGCGCGGGCTGATGGAAACCTTCATCAGGAGCGGCGGCACCTTCCAGCCGCAAGTCGATATCAAGCGCATCGTCATCGAAGGTGGGCGCGCAACCGGCATCACGCTGCGCGACGGCCGCACGGTGCGCGCCAAGCAATTCGTCGCCAGCGCAATCGATGTGCATCAGACCTTCGAGAATCTGATCGGCCGCGCGCAGATGCCCAAAACTCTTCTCGATCGACTCGACACGTTCCAATATACCGGATGGACGCTATTCGGCCTGCATCTCGCGCTGCACGAAAGCCCGCGCTTTGCCGCGGAGAAGTTCGATCCCAACATCAACCGCACGCTGAAATGGAGTATCGGCGCGGAAACCATGCGCGATCTGTCCTCGGCCTTCGACGACGTCAAAGCGGGCCGCGTGCCGCGTGTCGTCCAGTTCGGCTCCGGTCCCTTAAGCGTGATCGACCCGACACAGGCGCCGCCCGGCAAGCACACGACCTATGCCTGGCACGTCATGCCGCTCAACCCCGATCTCGGCACGCGTACACGCGAGGCATTCAAGGAAGAGTTCGCCGATGCGATATTGGAAACCTGGGCGCGCTATTGCCCGAACATGACGAAGAAGAATGTCATCGGCAAATATGTCTATACCGCCGACGAATACACCGCGGAATTTCCAAACATGCGGAACGGCGACATTTTCATGGGCGCCTTCAACGCCGAACAGGTGATGTACAATCACTTCGGCTACCGGACACCGATCACGAACCTTTATCTCGCCGGCTCGTCCGGCCATCCGGGCGGCGCGATATCGGGCGGTGCGGGTTACATCACGGCGGGCATCATCGCGCGCGATCTCGGCATCAAGCTGTGGTGGAAGCCGTGGGATGCGGGCCAGGCGCTCTCCGCGCTTTCGGAGGCGGCTTAGCCGCGCGGCACATGATTGGTGCTGCCCGCAGGCTACTCGTCGAACGCCTTCACCGCGACCGTGGCGACTTGGCGTAAATCCTCGCGGGTGGCGCCAGCCGAGGCGAGAACGCCGATGCCGGCGATCACGGCCGACAAATAGCGCGCCAGTGCCGCCGGGTCTGAGTCGTCCGCGAGGTCGCCTTCCTCGCGCGCGCGGATGAAGCGTTGGCGCAGCTCGTCTTCGATCTCGGCGCGGCGCGCGGCGAGCTCGAAAGGAATGTTTTCGGATCCGGCGCCGCAGGCGATGCCGCCGGCGACCAAGAGGCAACCCGGGGGATTGTTGGGATCCGTCTGCAGATCGGCGAGCGTGAGCAACAGACGTTCGACCACCTCGCGCGCCGTGGGCGCACCGAGGATCTCCGCCATGCATTCGGCGCGCTTTTGCGAATAGCGGTCGAGCGCGGCCTTGAGCAGGCCCTCCTTGCTGCCGAAGGCGGCATAGAGGCTCGGCGGGTTGATGCCCATGGCGCCGGTCAATTCGGCGATTGTGGCGCCCTCATAGCCGTGGCGCCAGAACACCTCCATGGCCTCGTCCAGGGCCTTTTCCGTGTCAAATTCCCTGGGCCGGCCCATAGTTTGGGGGCCCTGATGTATGTCACGGTGCATACCTCTTGCCATCACCCGCATACCTTAGTCATTTGCACCCGCCTGCCAATTTTCCTATTTTGCACTGCACAAGTCCTTGACGGGTTCAGGTCGCTCCCTACATCTGTAGCGTTAGCTACATAAGTGGAGCGCTCCCGTGGGTCAAGGATCAGACTCGTCCCTTCCAACGCGGCCACGCCGCCTTGTTGCCGTCCTCGTCGCTGCGGCGGTCGCGGTGACCGGTTTCGTAGCAGTTGCCACGAGCCGATATGTCCGCGACGCCCACGCCAGCCTGCCGCCCGCGGCGAGCGCCGGCGTTCCCGTATCGGTTGGTCTCGTCACGCCGCAAACCGTTCATCCCTTCGCCGAATTTTCCGGCCGCATCAACGCGGTCGATTACGCGGAGATCAAGCCGCAGGTCACCGGCCGCATCACCGAGATCCGCTTTCACGACGGCCAGCGCGTGAACGCCGGCGACATTTTGTTCGTCATCGATCCGCGGCCCTATCAGGCCGCGGTCGACAAGGCGCAAGCCGACCTGCAAACCGCGATCCACAACGCCAAATATGCCAAGGCCGAGCGCGACCGCGGCAGCCAGCTGATCAAGAACAGCGACCTGTCGCTGGAGATCTTCGATCAGCGCACCAATGCCGATGAAGTCGCGCAGACCGCGATCACGTCGGCGCAAGCGGTGTTGGCGTCGGCGCAGGTCAACCTCGATTACGCCTATGTCAAGGCGCCGATTTCGGGCCGCATCAGCCGCGCCGAAATCACGCTCGGCAATCTGGTCGGCTCGCCGACGACGACGCCGCAGCTGCTCGCGTCGATTGTTTCGGACAATGGCGTCTATGCCGACTTCGAAGTCGACGAACAGACTTATCTCAATGCGGTGCGCAATTACGGCCACACGCAGGAAGAGGAGCAGCGCATCCCGGTGGATGTCATGGTGCGGGGCGATGACGCCCATGTCACGCAGGGTCATATTCTCAGCTTCGACAACCGGCTCGATATCGGCTCCGGCACGATCCGGGCGCGCGCCCGCTTCGACAATACCGACGGCAGCCTCATTCCGGGAATGTATGTGTCGGTGCGCATGGGCGACGGCATGCTCGACGATGCGCTGTTGGTGCCGGAAAGCGCCATCGGCAACGACCAGAGCAAGCGCTTCGTCTTTGTCGTCGGCGACGGCGACAAGGCCGAGTACCGCGCCGTGCAGCTCGGCCCGCAGATCGACGGCAATCGCGTGATCCGGACCGGCATCAAGGCAGGCGACCGCGTCATCCTCGATCATCTGCAGCGCCTGGCGCCGGGCGCGCTCGTCGTGCCGCAGGCGGATAACCGCACCGCCAGCAATTAACCCCGAACGCCGCCGCAGCGGCGGCCAACGAAACATCGAACCATGTTGTCCCGTTTTTTCATCGACAGGCCGATTTTTGCCGGTGTCATTTCGGTCGCCATCTTCCTGGCCGGCCTGATCTCGATGACCCGGCTGCCGATTTCGGAATATCCCGAAGTCGTGCCGCCGTCGGTCCAAGTGACGGCGCAGTTTCCCGGCGCCAATCCGGAAACCGTCGCCGACACGGTGGCAACGCCGCTCGAAGAGCAGATCAACGGCGTCGAGAACATGCTCTATATGCAGTCGCAGGCGGCGAGCGACGGCACGCTGACGCTGACGGTCACGTTTAAGCTCGGCACCGATCCCAATCTGGCAACGCAACTGGTGCAGAACCGCGTCAACCAGGCGCTGCCGCGGCTGCCGGACGTGACGCGCAATCTCGGCGTCACCACGGTGAAGAGCTCGCCCGATCTCACCATGGTCGTGCATCTTTTGTCGCCCGACGATCGCTACGACATGCTCTATCTGCGCAATTACGCGACGCTCAACGTCAAGGATCAGCTCGCCAAGATCGAGGGCATCGGCAGCGTGCAGCTATTCGGCTCGGGCGACTATGCGATGCGGCTGTGGCTCAATCCGCAGAAGATCGCCGAGCTTGGGCTTAGCGCCGACGATGTCGTCACCGCGGTGCGGCGCCAGAACGTGCAAGTGGCGGCCGGCGTGGTCAACGGCCCGCCCTATAGCGACAAGGGCCAGCTGCAATTGCCGATCAATGTCGAAGGCCGGCTGTCCGATCCTGAGCAATTCGGCCAGATCGTCATCAAGAATCAGAACGGCGTGGTGACGCGGCTCGCCGACGTCGCGCGCATCGAGATCGACGCCTCGCAATATAGCCTGCGCTCGCTGCTCGACAACAAGCAGGCGGTCGCGATCCCGATCTTCCAGGCGCCCGGCTCGAACGCCATCGAGATTTCCAATCGCGTGCGAGCGACCATGGAGGATCTGAAGAAGAATTTCCCGGACGGGATGGATTACAGCATCGTCTACGATCCGACCGTGTTCGTGCGCGACTCCATCAAGGCCGTGGTGCACACGCTGCTCGAAGCGGTGGCGCTGGTCGTCCTCGTCGTCATTCTGTTCCTGCAAACGTGGCGGGCGTCGATCATTCCACTCTTGGCGGTGCCGACCTCGATCATCGGCACTTTCGCTGGCATGTATCTGTTCGGCTTCTCGATCAACGCGCTGTCGCTGTTCGGCCTGGTGCTCGCCATCGGCATCGTGGTCGATGACGCCATCGTCGTGGTCGAGAATGTCGAGCGCAATATCGAGGCGGGCTTGCATCCGCGCGAGGCGACCGTGCAGGCGATGAGCGAGGTCACCGGACCGATCATCGCCATCGCGCTGGTGCTGTGCGCGGTGTTCGTGCCGATCGCCTTCATCTCCGGCCTGACCGGCGAGTTCTATCGCCAGTTCGCGCTCACCATCGCGTTCTCGACCGTCATCTCGGCGTTCAATTCATTGACGCTGTCGCCGGCTTTGTCGGCGCTCTTGCTCAAAGGCCACGACGCTCCGAAAGATGTCTTGGCGCGTGGCATGGACAAAGTGTTCGGGCCGTTCTTCCGCCGCTTCAACCGTGTGTTTCAGGCCGGCTCCAACGGCTATAGCCGCGGCGTCCGTAACATCCTGTCGCGCAAGGCTGTGGCCGTGGGCATTTACGCCGTGCTGCTGGCCGCCACGGTCTTTGTGTTTCGCGCCGTGCCGCCGGGCTTCGTGCCGCTGCAGGACAAGCAATATCTGGTGAGCTTTGCGCAATTGCCGCAAGGCGCGACGCTTGAGCGCAGCGAAAAAGTGATTCGGGAAATGTCCGACATCGCGATGCAGCAGCCGGGTGTGCAGAGCGCTGTCGCCTTTCCGGGCCTCTCGATCAACGGCTTCATCAACAGCCCGTCCGCCGGCATCGTCTTTGTGACTTTAAAGCCGTTCGAGGAGCGCACCACGCCGGACCTGTCCGGCTTTGCCATTTCGCAGAAGTTGCAGGCGAAATATGCCGGCATCCGCGACGCCACGATCGCCATTTTCCCGCCGCCGCCGGTCAACGGGCTCGGCCAAATCGCGGGCTTCAAGCTGCAGGTCGAGGATCGCACCGACCAGGGCAATGCCACGCTCAATCGGGTCATGGGCGAGATCCAGGGCAAGGCCGCGAAAACGCCCGGGCTCTTTGCGGTGTTCTCCAATTTCAATGTCGGCGTGCCGCAGCTCTATGCCCATGTCGATCGCACCAAGGCCATGCAATTAGGTGTCGCGGTGCAAGACATTTTCGACACCATGCAGACTTATCTCGGCTCGATCTATGTCAACGACTTCAACCGCTTCGGCCGCACTTACGAAGTGATCGCGCAAGCCGACACGCCGTTTCGCGCCAGGGTCGACGACATTCTGCGGCTGCAGGTTCGTAATGCGTCGGGGCAGATGGTGCCGCTCGGCGCCGTCGTGAATATCGAGCAGACTACCGGGCCGGACAGTTCGGTGCGCTACAATGGCTTCCGCAGCGCCGATCTTAACGGCGCGCCGGCGCCCGGCTATTCGTCCGGCCAGGCGCAAGCGGCGATCACCAAAATTCTCGACGAGACGCTGCCCAAGGGCATGCAGTACGAATGGACCGACCTAACCTATCAGGAGATTCTCGCCGGCAATACGGCGATCCTGGTGTTTCCGATCTGCGTGCTGCTGGTCTTCCTCGTGCTTGCCGCGCAATATGAAAGCCTGTTCCTGCCCCTCGCGATCATTCTGATCGTGCCGATGTGTCTGTTCTCGGCGATCACCGGCGTCTGGCTCACCGGCGGCGACAATAATGTCTTCACCCAGATTGGCCTGTTCGTGTTGGTCGGCTTGGCGTGCAAGAACGCCATTCTGATCGTCGAATTCGCACGCGAATTGGAAATGCAGGGCCGTAAGCCCCTGGAAGCCGCAATCGAGGCGGCGCGCCTGCGGCTGCGCCCCATCTTGATGACGAGCTTCGCCTTCATCATGGGCGTGGTGCCGCTGGTTCTGTCGTCGGGCGCCGGCGCGGAAATGCGCCACGCTATGGGCGTCGCCGTGTTCTTCGGCATGCTCGGCGTGACCTTCTTCGGCCTGTTCCTCACACCGGTGTTTTATATGCTGCTGCGGGCGCTCAGCGGCATGAAACCGATCAAGCAGCACGGCGAAAAGGCGCCGATCGTTCCCGAAATGCATACCGTTTGACGGAACGCCGAGGCTTAGGCAAATCTGCTGGGCGCGTCAGCTTGCGGCGAAGTACATGACCGAGTCCGCCATCAACTCGTCCACCACCAAGTCGTCCGCCACCAAGCTGGCTGCCATCACGCCCGCCTGGTTCCGTCCCGTCATTTTCTCCGTCAATTGCTACATCGCGACTATTCTGACCATGTTCATCGCTTTCAGCCTGGACCTGAAGAGTCCGGGCTGGGCAATGACCACGGTCTATCTCACCAGCCAGCCGATCTCCGGCGTGATGCGGGCGAAGGCGATCTATCGCTTCATCGGCACCTTGGTCGGCGCCGCCGCCATGGTCGCCATCGTGCCCAATCTGGTCGACGCGCCCGAACTGACGACGGCGGCGATCATTCTATGGGTGACGTTCTGCCTCTTCGTCGCGCTGCACGACCGCACGCCCCGCTCCTATATGTTCGTGCTGTCCGGCTACACAGCGGCCTTGATCGGATTTCCCAGCGTGCTGGCGCCCGGCACGGTGTTCGACACCGCGGTGTCGCGCGTCGAAGAAATCACTGTCGGCGTCGTCTGCGCAGCACTGGTGCATAGTCTGATCTTTCCAAAGAGCGCGCTGTCAGCATTCGAAGCCAAGCTGCAATCGGCGCTGGCCAGTGCCCGTATTTGGATCGCCGACGGGTTGGTCAAGGAGCCGACGCCGGAGGCCGAGATGGGGCGGCGCCGGATCGCCAGCGAGATTACCGACCTCTATATCCTTGGCACGAGTCTGCCCTTCGATACGTCGGCGCGGCATCCCGACATGGCCGCCATTCGCGCCTTTGACCGCAAGATTGTCACGCTATTGCCGCTGCTTACCTCGATCGAGGATCGGCTAACGGCGTTGCGGCGCATGGGACCACTGCCGGACAGGCTCGCTCGGCTCCTGTCCGACGTCCACGACTGGGTCCAATCGACGGCACCGTGCGATCCGGCCCGCGCCGAAGAATTGCGCCAAGCCTGTGTTGCGGCAACGCCGAGCGTAAGCGAGCGATCGACCTGGGCTGATCTCCTAACTGTCAATGCTACCGAACGCCTAGCGGAACTCATCGGCTCCTGGCAGGCGACGCTCGATCTTGCCGCCTATCTCGCCGATCCCTCGCGCAAGCCGACCGCCGAAATCCGGGCGCTGGCGGCACAGATCGGCGAAAAGCCGCTGCACACCGATTGGGGGATTGCGCTGCTTTCGGCACTGGCCGCGACGGTGGCGATGGGGATCTGCGCCTTTTTCTGGATCGTCACGGCGTGGCCCGAAGGCGGCAATGCTATCGCCATCGCCGCCGTCTCTTGCACTTTGTTTGCGGCGCTGGACGATCCGACGCAGGCGCAACAGCCATTCACGATCGTCATCGCTTTGTGCATTCCCGTCGTCCTCGTCTATCAATTCTTTATATTGCCGGCGGTCAGCGGATTTGAGCTTTTGAGCCTATCGTTAGCCTTCGTGTTGGTTCCGGCCGGCATCATGATGGCAATCCCGGCCTATGCCATCGTCGGTTTGGCGCTGGCCTTGGCCTTCTGCGTCGAAATGAGTCTGCAGACCAATTACACCGCGGACTTCGCGCAGATCATCAACGCCAACAGCGCTTTTTTGGTCGGCGCGCTGTCCGCGCTCGTCGTGACGCGCTTGATGCGCGTCATTGGCGTGCAGACCGCCGCGCGGCGGCTGTTGCGGGCGAGCTATCGCGATCTGGCCGGCCTTGCCGACGGCAGCGAGCCGATGACGCGCGACGAATGGGCAAGCCGCATGCTCGATCGCGTCGGGTTGTTGCTGTTTCGCCGCCCGCGCTTCGAGCCGCGGCCGACGCACCAATTCGCCGATGCGCTCCGCGACCTGCGGGTTGGCGTCAATATCATCGAGACGCGGTCGATGGCGTCACAGGTGAGTTCCGAGCGGCAGCAAAAAATGGCCGGGATGTTTGCCGGCCTCGCCGCGTATTTCCGTGCGCTGGCGCATGGCCGGCTACGCCCGCTTGGGTCGGATCTGCTCGCGCAAATCGATGCTGCGATCGGCGAGCTCGTCGATTGCGGCACGGCGACCCATGCCTGCGTCGCGGCGATTGTCGGCTTGCGGCGGACGCTTTACCCTGATGCACCAGGGTGGACTGGTGCCGTGAGGACCGTACCATGATCGGCGAGTTCGACATATACGGCGTCTATTTTCCGGTCTTTATCGTCTTTGCCGGCTTGGCGTTCTTGCTGCAGCTTGCCGTCAAGCGGCTGCTCGACGCCTTCGACATCTATCGCTTCGTCTGGCATCGACCGCTGTTCGATCTCGCGCTTTATGTGATCCTGCTCGGTGCCGTGACCGCGGCCGGGGCAGATCTCTTAGCTTTGGTATGAACCCGCCGAGGGTGGATCGATGAACAATTCCGCTACTGTCGTGCGCGTACTGGTCACCTTGATCGTCGTCGTCGCGGCGATTGCTGTCGGCTGGCAGCTCTGGGGCTACTACATGCTCGAGCCGTGGACCCGCGACGGCCGCGTGCGCGCCGACGTCGTCACGGTGGCGGCCGACGTGTCCGGTCTGGTCAGCGACGTCATGGTTCACGACAACGAGAAGGTGACCAAGGGCCAGCCGCTGTTCCGCATCGATCAGCGGCGTTTTCAATATGCCTTCGATCAGGCCAAAGCCAGCGTCGCCAGCCGTCAGGTCAACCTCGATCAAGCCAAGCGCGATCTTAATCGCAGCAAGAATTTGTCCAGCATCGCTATCACCGTGCAGCAGGTCGAGCAAAGCCAGCAGGCCGTGGATGTCGCGCAGGCGAACTTCGATGACGCCAATGCCTCGCTCGAGGTTGCCAAGCTCAATCTCGAACGCTCGACCATCCTGGCCCCCGTCAACGGCATCGTCACCAATTTCGACCTGCTTCCGGGCCGTTACGTCAATGCCGGCGCAAGCATCATGGCGATCATCGATTCCGACACATTCCGTGTCGAAGGCTATTTCGAGGAGACCAAACTGCGCCGCATCCATGTTGGCGACAGCGCCACGGTGAAGCTGATCGGCGATCCGCACGAGCTGTCCGGGCATGTCGAAAGCGTCGCTTCCGGCATCGAGGACCAGAGCCGCAGCACCAGCGGCGATCTGTTGGCGTCGGTCAATCCGACCTTCAGCTGGGTCAGATTGGCGCAGCGCATTCCGGTTCGCATCAAGCTCGACAATGTGCCGGCAGAGCTGCCTCTCGTTTCGGGCCGCACGGCGACCGTTTCGATCGGTAAGATCAGCTGGTGGTAATAAGACGCTCCGCCGCCGTCCGGTTTTTCCTCGCCTCCGGCGCTTGCTTGCGACGTCCTTGCCGTCGCCGCGCCATCCAAAAACATGACGTCCTATTGACAATTCAGCAACGGATTCGGCCGGGAACCCAAACGCTTGGCACCGGCAAACCGCCATGATAGCCTTTTCTGGTTCATCCAGATCGCGCCAATTGAGCCGTTCGCGCCAGCCGCGTTCGGAAGGCCGCCCCGGGGAGAGAGGAACCGCTATGGCAACCAAATCGACTGCGTCCGAAAGTTTAGAAAAAGACGAGGCCATCGCGGCGACGAGTCCGAAGACCGAGCCGCGGGAAGAGGTCGCGTCGAAATTGGTCGACCGTTTTGCCATCTGGTCCGGCGTCGCCGGGCTGGTGCCGATCCCCGTCGTCGACCTGCTCGCGGTCGGCGGTCTTCAAGTGCAGATGCTGCGCCGCCTGTCGCAGATCTACGACATCGACTTTTCCGAAAACCGCGGCAAGGCGGTGATCGCGGCTTTGGCCGGCACCATGATCCCGGCGACCAGCGGCATGGGTGCGGCGAGTGCGCTCAAGGCCGTGCCGATCCTCGGCATGCTGGCGTCCGGCTTTGTCATGCCGGCGCTCTCGGCGGGCGCCACCTTCGCCATCGGCAAGGCCTTCATCCAGCATTTTGAATCGGGCGGCACGCTGCTCGATTTCAACCCGCCGGACTATCGCGAATTCGTCAAGGCGCAGAAGCAGATGTGGGAATCGCGGTCGAGTAAGTCGCAGTCGACGCCGGCGTCCAGCTCTTGATACCGGCCGGCGCAGCGCAGGCGCGTCCGGACGTGACGCGCTTTCCGGCGTTATTCGTGTACAAAAGCGTGACACTTATCGACCAACGCGACATCCACCAACGCGACATCCGTCAACGCGAAATGGACCCGTTCGAGCTCCGATGGCCGTAGCCATTCTCGCCTACATAACCGTGTGTCTTCTCACGGCGTTTTGTGGCACCCATCGCCGCATGGGCTATTGGGGGACATTCTTCTTCGCCCTGTTGACTACTCCGCTGGTGACTTTGCCGGTGCTGTTTCTCACCGGCCCATCGCGGCACGTCGAATGGCGCCCCCGAGAGTAAGGCGGTTTTACTCCTCGGGCCCGGCAAAGCGCGTTTCCCGCTCCGCCGGCTGGCGTGCTGTGTTGCAGGTTGTTTCTCTGACCCTGCTTTGTTGAATTGTAGGCCGACGGCGTCACATGTCCTTCATCCAGCTTATCCGCCGCGAAATGCACGGCTCGATGCCGAAGCTCCTGATCATGTCGGGGCTGGGCGGCGTCAGCAATGCGTCGATCCTTGCCGCCATCAATTCCGGGGTGCAGGACGCCGACAATGGGCAGAAGCCCGGGCTGTGGGCGGCGGCCCTGTTTCTGATCGCACTGTTTCTGTTCATGAGGACGCAGGAATTCGTGACCATCACGGCCACGGCCGAGATCGAGGCCATTATTCATAAATTGCGCGTGCGGATCATGGATATGATCCGCCGCTCGGAGCTTCTGGAAGTCGAGAAGATCGGTCGTGCCCGTATCGTCGCCGCGGTCACCAGCGACGCCGCGGTGCTGACGCAAGCGAGCAACATGCTCTGCTTCACCATCCAGGGCGCGGTGCTGATCTTCTTCGTCGGGCTTTATGTCGCTTATCTGTCGCTTGCGGCGTTTCTGCTGACCTTCGTCATCGTGGTCGGCGCCGGGACGATCTTTCACTACAAAAACAAGCGTCTCGCCGCGCAGAAGAGCGAGTCGGCGGCCTGGGAGCGCCGGCTGTACGACCGGCTGACCGACTTCCTCAACGGCTTCAAGGAAGTGCGGCTGAATAGGACGCGCAGCGACGACCTTTATGCCGACGCCGCGGAAGTGTCGATGACGGCCGCCAATATCAAGATCCGGACGCAAGCCGAAACCTTCAAGATGATCGTGACATCGCAGATCTCGATGTACGTTCTGCTCGGCGCGGTGGTTTTCGTGGCGCCGAATTTGAGCGCTACACTCGGCGGCTCCTCGATTGGCAAGGCGACGACGGCTTTGCTGTTCATCGTCGGCGCCTGTTTCGGCTTGGTGCAGGCGATCCCGATCCTGCTCAACGCCAATTCCGCCGCGGACCGCATCGCGCGCCTTGAAGGCGCCCTGGAAACCGCGCTCTCCGCGATCGAACCCCGCGAGATCACGGCGCGCAAGCGTTTCGATAAGATCGAGATGCAGAACATTGTGTTCCGCTACACCGACCGTTTCTCCGACACCGTATTCAAGATCGGCCCTATCGACTTCACGCTGAGTGCCGGCGAGCTCGTCTTCATCACCGGCGGCAACGGATCGGGCAAGTCGACCTTCCTGCGGGTTCTGTCCGGGCTCTATCCGCCGGATTCCGGCGAAATCTATGTCGACGGCGTGCGCATCAACGACAATACGCGCGACGATTATCGCGCACTGATGTCGGCGATTTTCTTCGATTATCATCTGTTCCAGCGACTCTACGGCATCGACGACCCGGACCCGGCCGAGCTCGACCGCCTGTTTCGGAAGTTTCGGCTGGAGGACAAAACCGCGCTGTCAAACGGCGAATTCCGCACGCTCGACCTTTCCGGCGGCCAGCGCCGGCGCCTTGCTTTGATCGTCAGCATGCTGGAAAAGCGGCCAATTATGCTGCTCGACGAATGGACCGCCGAGCAGGATCCCGAATATCGCCGCAAATTCTATGACGAACTGCTGCCGGAAATGCTGCAGGCCGGGGCGACCATCATCGTCATTACCCACGATGACCGCTATCTCGACGAGCTGCATCTGCCGGCCCGCCGGATTCGCATGGATGAGGGCCGTATTGTCGAACAGCATACAATCGGCGGATGATAGGGTCCTGGAGAACGGTTGATGGCGAAGTACCCAACCATTGACGATCTGCCGCCGCCGCGGAGCCGCGGCGTGATGCGCCGGCTTTGGCGTCATCTGCCGGGCCTTTCGGTGCTGGTGATATCGGCGTTGCTCGTCACTGTGGTGCTGTGGCCCTATGTCGTGATCACCGTTCCGAGCGGCCGGGTCGGCGTGCTGTGGAAGCGGTTCAACGGCATCGACGTCTATTGCTGGTGCTGGGTCGGCCGTGGCACGGTGCTCGATCCCCGCGAACTCCGTGAAGAAGGCCTGCACCTAGTCTGGCCGTGGGATAAATTGTACCTCTACGACCTGCGGCTGCAATCCTCGACGCAGACCTACAACGCCATTTCCAAGGACGGCGTCAGCGTGCGGGCGCAGATCAGCGTGCGCTATCAGTTGCTGCACAATTCGGTCGCGGTGCTGCATAAATTCATCGGCCCGGATTATCTGAATTCGGTCGTCAATCCGGAAATCGGCAGCGAGGCGCGCGAAATCATTTCGCAATATACGGCGGAAGAGGTCTACACCTCGCGCGAGTCGATCCAGAAGCAAATCCGCGACGGCGCGCAGAAATCGCTTACCGCCAATCTCAACAAATTGGTGCAGCCGGAGGCGATGGAGCAGCCCGATCCCAAGCACTACAACAGCTTCCTGCAGGACGCGATCCAGATTCTCGATACGCTCGTGCTCTCCATCGAATTGCCGCCCGACATCGTGGCGGCGATCAATCGGCAGACCGAACAGTATTACATGATCCAGGAATATAAATTCCGCGTGCAGCGCGAGGCCGAGGAATCCAAGCGCAAGCAGATCGAGGCCGACGGCATTGCCGCCTTCCAGAAGACCGTGAGCCAGGGCATTTCGGATTCCTATTTGCGCTGGCGCGGCATTGAGGCGACGCTCGAATTAGCGAAGTCGCCGAACTCGAAAATCGTCGTGATCGGCAGCGGCAAGGACGGCCTGCCGATTATCCTCAACGGCGTCGATAATCCCAATGGCGCCACGGCACCCGGGCAAAATCCGCCGTCGGGTACCAACGGCGCGAGCGATAACGGCGTGCCCGCGACGCCGGAAGCACCGGCGGGTTCGCTAGGGCAGCCTGGTGTGCCGAACTCGTCCTCGACGCCGCCCGCAGCGCTTACGCCCGGCGCGCCGCCGCCCGGGGCCCCGGGCAGCAAACCGCCCGGCCGGTCATCGAGTGGCGCGACGCCAAGCGACCAATCGGCGAACGCGCGTGGTGCGAATGTGGCTACGGAAGATTCGAATGTCGCAAGCAGCCCTGGGCCGCTCGATGTGCCTGGCGTTCGCTCCATCCTGTCGCGGATCTCCGGCGCCTTGCAAACGGGCGCGCAGCTGACGGCGCCTGCTGCTCCTGCGGCGAAACCAAAATAAGCGGAGGATGACGGTGGCCGACAGAAACCAATCAGGTCCCGCGCCGGCGCCTCGCGATGGCTTGTTCGACGATCCGCGCGCCGTCTCGGTCATTGCCTGCATTGTCGCGCTCATCGTCATTTTAGTCGGCGGTCACTTCTATGGGCGTTATCTAGCGGCAAAGGATTTGGGTGGCCGCGACAATGCCATCGAGCAATTGCAGGCGGAAAGTCAGCAGCAGAAACGCAACATCGATCAGAAGAGCTTGCAGCTGACGGACTTGCAGGTCAGGCTCAACAAAACGAAAGCGCAGCTTGAAGCGATCCTGCCGGCCAAGAACACCTATAACATCATGCCGAACCAGACATTGATCGTCGCCGACGGCCGCGTGACCGTCGGCCTCATCGGTTCGCCGGCTAATGAAAGCATCATGCTCAACGTCAACGGCAAACAGCAGGTCGCGACGGCAGGGCAGGTGATTGCGACCGGCTCCGATCCGTCGGCCAATTGTCAGGTCGCGGTGCAGTCCTTCGACATGTTCAAGGCCGTGCTCACCGCGTCATGCGCCGGCGCCAAAGGGCAATGACGCGGCAATGAACGGGCAACAGCGGCTCGCCGGTCCGCGGGGTGCTGGATTAGCGATTTAAGCCGGCACGCGGCCTTTCACGGCGTTGGCGCGCGCACTGCACGTTATGCGCCCCGCGGCATCTGCCGGCAGCTGCGTACGTAGCTGTCCTTTCAGGCGATCGACGTCCGCAGCCGACAATTTGGCAATCGTCGGAGCTACGCTCGAGCCCAGCAAAGTGATCTCCCAGAAATCCTCGAAATTGGCAAAGGTTCGTTGCACCGTGATCTCGCGGGTCTCGACGGCCTCGAAACCCGCGCCGCGCCACAAATCGCGCATCGTCTCGATCCGCGAGGCCTCGACGCTCGGCGGGTTCATCGGCTCAATCCCCATCGCGCGCAATTCCACTCTGAGCTGCTCTTGTGGAAAGCCGCCGCCCAATATGTCCCAGGCATAAGCTGCGGCGGTGCCGCCGGGACGCACCACCCGGGCCATCTCGGCGACGCCTTTGGCCGGGTCGGGCACGAAGAAAATCACCAGCGCCATGGTCGCCGCGTCGAACGACTTGTCCGGGAACGGAAGCGCCATGGCGTTGCCGATGCCGAACTTGGCAAGCCGCGCCGCCGGACGTGTACGCGCGAAATCGATCTGGCCCGCCGACGGATCGATCCCTTGAACTTCGGCCGGAGCGCAGCGTTCGACCAGCAATTCGCTGAAAGCGCCATTGCCGCAACCGACATCGATCCAGCGCAGACCGGGAGACGGCTTGAGCCAGTCGATGAAAACCGCGCCGGCAAGCCCGCTCCAGATTCCCATCATCCGCTCATAGGAGGCGCCGTCGTCGAAGCGGATTTGCGTCTCGGTCATGGTGGTTCCGTCCGGATGGTGAGAAGACAGGGTGCAATAGAGATGATCGGTGTTCAATAAAGGAGCATTTTGCCCAATTGTCGAAAGCCGATGTGAATCTTGGCGACAATAAGTTCCGCGACGATATCACGCCAGCGCAAATTTTTATGCCGCCGCAACCTTGCTGCCTGCGGCACTGCGACCTAGCTAAATTGTCGAATTGGTTTAATTCTCATTGGGTTTGCTCCATTGCCTTCCGGCCGCCGGCGCCGGGCGCCGCGACCAGGCGTGTTCGCGGCGGTTGCATTCCTCATATGGAGGACGCTTGCTCATGACTAATCTCGATACCGTTGCCGCCGCCGCCGATTCCTATGACAGCCGCGTGAATGTGACGCTCCGGGTGAACGGGAAGGAGCATCAGCTCGCTCTCGATCCGCGCACGACCTTACTCGATTGCCTGCGCGAAGTGCTGCATCTCACCGGCACCAAGAAGGGCTGCGATCACGGCCAATGCGGCGCCTGCACGGTCCACATCGGCGGCCGGCGCATGAACTCCTGCCTCACTTTGGCCGCCGCGCATGACGGCGACGACATCGTCACCATCGAGGGCCTCGGTACGCCCGGCCATCTGCATCCGATGCAGGCGGCCTTTCTCGAGAACGATGCTTATCAGTGCGGCTATTGCACGTCGGGCCAGATCATGTCGGCGGTGGCGCTGTTGAACGAGCCGGTCGGGGCGTCGGATGACGATGTGCGCGAATTCATGAGCGGCAATATCTGCCGCTGCGGCGCTTACCCCAACATCGTCAAGGCGATCCAGTTGGTGCGGCAAGCCAAATCGAACGCTAAATCGAGTGGAGCCTGATCATGCAATCCTTCGATCTCGTCCGCGCCACTGACAGCGCGGCCGCCATTGCGGCCAGTGCGAAATCCGATACCGCGCAGCAGGGTGCCAGCGTGCGCTTTCTCGCCGGCGGCACGACTTTGGTCGATCTGATGAAGCTCGGCGTCGAGCATCCCGAACGCGTCGTCGACATCACGCGTATCGGCCTCGGCGACGTGCGCAAGGAGCCTGACGGCGACTTGCGCATCGGCGCGACGGCGCGCAACAGCGATGTGGCGCACCATCCGCTTGTCGCCGGTGGCTATGCCGCGCTGTCGCAGGCGCTCCTTGCCGGCGCATCGACCCAGTTGCGCAATGCGGCGACGACGGCGGGCAACCTGTTGCAACGGACGCGCTGCATGTATTTCCGCGATCTCGCCAGTCCCTGCAATAAGCGCAAGCCCGGCTCGGGCTGTCCGGCGATCGGTGGCGCCAATCGCGGGCTCGCCATTCTCGGCATCAGCGACACCTGTATCGCTAGCCATCCGTCGGACATGGCGGTGGCCATGATGGCTTACGATGCCGTCGTTCATGTGCAAGGCACGTCGGGCGAGCGGAAAATTCCGCTCATGGAATTCTACGTCTTGCCGCAGGACCGGCCCGATATCGAGAACGTGCTCAAGCCCGGCGATCTGGTGACGCATGTCACCTTGCCGCCGCGGCCGGCGGGCGAGCGCGCGGCCTATCTGAAACTGCGGGACCGCGCGTCGTATGAATTCGCACTGGTCTCCGCCGCCGTCGCCGTCACGCTGGCGGAAGGCAGGATCGCCGGCGCGTGTTTCGCGCTGGGCGGCGTCGGCACGCGGCCCTGGCGTGTGCCCGAAGCCGAGCGCGCTTTGGTCGGACAAGCTCCGAGCGACGCGGCGTTCCGCAATGCCGCGGATATCTGCCTCAAAGGCGCGTGGCCGCAAAGCCAGAACGGCTTCAAGGTCGAACTGGCCAAGCGCTGCGTCGTCCACGCCTTCAAACAAGTCACCAATTGAGGGCCGTTAGGATGGCACAGTCACAAGCAGATTCTTCGGTCACGTATATCGGCAAAGCACGCGCCCGTATCGACGGCCCGCTGAAAGTCACCGGCACGGCGCGCTACACGTCCGATCACAATTTTCCGGGCATGCTCTATGCGGTGCCGGTCGGCGCCACGATCGCCAAAGGCGTCATTAAGGCGATCGATACGTCCCGCGCCCGGCAGATGCCCGGCGTGCGCGCCATTCTCAAACGCGGCGATCTTCAGCCGATGACGAAGCTGACCGCAGATTTCGGCAATTCGCTCATGCTCGACGAGCCGCGGCCGCCGTTCGCCGACGATGTTGTTCGCTATTACGGCCAATATGTCGCGCTCGCGGTCGCCGACACGTTCGAGCAGGCCAAGGCCGCGGCCGATGCGGTTGCGGTGACCTATGCGGCCGAAACGCCGAACGTCGATCCGCATCTGGTCGCCAAGGACGCCAAAGTGGTCAGCAAACGCGGCAATGCCGACAAGGGCTTTGCTGCGGCGCCGGTCACGATCGATGCGTCTTACGCAATCTCGCCGGAAACCCATAATCCGATCGAGACGCATGCGACGGTTGCCACCTGGAACGGCGACGAACTCACGCTCTACGAAACGTCGCAGGGTGTCATCAACCATCGCAATGTGCTCGCCGACATGTTCGGTCTGCCGCGGCACAAGGTGCGGGTGATCGCGAAGTTCATCGGCTCGGGCTTCGGCTCAAAGCTTTGGCCGTGGACGCAATCGCCGCTCGCGGCGGCCGCCGCCATGAAGCTCGGCAAACCGGTCAAGCTGGTGCTGAGCAGGCCGATGATGTTCCACGCCGTCGGCCACCGGCCGCGCATCGAGCAGCGCGTCCGCCTCGGCGCGAGCCGCGACGGCAAGCTCGTGTCGCTGCAGCAGGATTATGTGAACTCGACCTCGATCCTCGACGATTACGAGGAGAATTGCGGCGAGGCAACGCCGCATATGTACAGCGTGCCGAATTTGCGCATTACGTCGGGCTTGGCCAAACGCAATATCGGCACCCCGACCGCGATGCGCGGGCCGGGCGCCGTGCCCGGATTGTTCGCGACCGAATCCGCCATGGACGAATTGGCGGTGAAGCTCGGCATCGATCCGGTCGAGCTGCATCTCATCAACGAGCCGGAGCTTGACGAAGGCTTGGGCGTGCCGTTCTCCTCGCGTCATCTCAAGCAATGCTTGACGCTCGGCGCCGAGAAATTCGGCTGGTCGAAGCGCGATGCGAAAGTCGGCGCGATGCGACGCGACGGCAAGACGCTCGGATGGGGCATGGCATCGTGTTCGTGGATTGCCGCGCGCTTCGATTGCAGCGCGTCGGTTGAACTGCGCGACGACGGCACCGTGCGCGTGGCGTCGGCCTCGCAGGATATCGGGACCGGCACTTACACGGTGATGGCACAAATGGTGGCGGAGATGCTTGGCATCGCCGTCGAGCGTGTCGAGGTTGTCATCGGCGACTCAAGCCTGCCGTCGGGTGCGCTGTCCGGCGGCTCGATGCTCACGGCGTCGCTGGTCGCGCCGATCGACGCGGCGATCGCTAAGGCCGGCGTGGCGCTGATCACGCAAGCGAGCGCCGGCAAGAACACGCCGTTCGGCGGCGTCAACGCCAAGACGCTTCAGTTCAGCCGCGGCAAGGTCGCGGCGAAGGACGGCGGCGCGGCAATGACTTTCGACGAGGTCCTGCGCGCACTGAAAGTCAAATCGGCGTCGGGAGAAGGCTCCAGCGCCGGCACCTTCGGCGTAGAAGGCAAACCAAAGTTTTCCAGCCATTCGTTCGGCGCACATTTCGTCGAAGTGGCGTGGCAGCCGGAGATCGCGCGGCTGCGCGTCTCGCGCGTCGTTTCAGTGTTCGACGCCGGCCGCATTATCAACCCCTTGGCGGCGCGCAATCAGATCGAAGGCGCGGTGGTCATGGGCATCGGCATGGCACTGTTCGAGGGCACCGACTATGACGCGCGCAGCGGCGCGCCGGTGAATGCGAATTTCGCCGATTACGTGGTCGCGACCAATGCCGACGTGCCGGCACTCGACGTGCATTTCATCGAATATCCGGACTTCAATCTCAACACGCTCGGCGCCCGCGGCGTCGGCGAGATCGGCTTGGCGGGAACGGCCGCGGCGCTCACAAATGCGGTCTATCACGCCACCGGTGTGCGGGTGCGCGAGCTGCCGCTGAAGATCGAAAGCTTGTTATAGCGGCGCGGCCGCGGGCGGCGCCGCGCCTATTCCCAAATCAGCACGTTCGGCAGCGGGGCTGCCCGGTCCGAGCTTGCGGCCTGCCGCAACAGCGTATAACCGACGCCGGACAGGCCGCGGAACAGCCCCAAATTGAATTGCCGCTTCCCGTTGTTCCAGCGGTAGTCGCCGGTCGCTGCGGCGCGCTGCAGAACCGCCGTCAGCCGCCGCGCCGCGATCTCGCGCAGATCGTCGCGCTTTAGCGTGACGCCGGCATCGCAGAGAAACTCGACGCCGCCGAGCGTGCCGCAGCACAGCGTATCGACCTGCGTGCCTGAGCTTTGCTGCACGCCGGCGACGGCATTTTCGATAGCCGAAAGCTCGGCCTCGCCGCCGCGGCGTCTGCTCATGCCGAGCCGTGCGAGACCAATGCGCGAAAGCCCGATGCCGGTTGCGCCGTGGCACCATTGGCACGGCCAGTGCGGCTCGCCGCCGCGCAGATCCGGCCAGTTGTGGCGCGCGGCGTCGTAGGTTTCGTCTTCAAATGCCACGCATTCGGCGGCGGCTTGCGCGAACTCGTCGCGGCCGGTGACTGACGCCAGCGACGCGAGCGCATAGGCGAAACCCGCCGCGCCATGCGACATTCCATTCAATAATTTGCTGTTGTCTTTTCCGCCGATGGCCCAAGTCCGGCGTCCTTCGGGCCCGAGCCGGCGCTGCGCCAACAAGTGCTCGCCGCAGGCGACGGCGCGGGCCAGCACCTCGCCGGCCAGCACGTCGCTAGATTGGGTGTCGCGATAAAGGCGCAGCAGTCCGAGGATTGCGCCGGCGCTGCCGCCCATCACGTCGAGCTGCTTGTCCGCGGCAATCAGTTCGTCGGTGAAGAGTCTTGCGGCGGCGGTTGCGTCGGCAAGGAGATCGTTATCGCCAAGACATTTCGCGATGGTGGCGAACGCATAGACAATCGAGCCCAAGCCGGTTGCGCCGCCGACGCCGAGTGCGCGCGCGAAGCGCGCGGTGTTGCGGCCTTTCAGAGTCTTGCGCAGATGCGCGATGGCTGCGAGCGCGAGCTCGGCCGATGTCGCGCGGCCCGTCACTGCGGCGTGCGCGGCGAGGAAGACGGCGATGCCCGAGACGCCGTTATAGAGATCGGGACCGAGGCAGACGACCTGGCAGACTTCGGCATCGCCAAGCCAGTCGAGCCCGATCCAGGCGGCGCCGGGCCCGCGGCGAATGGAGCGCTCGGCTAATTCCGCCGCGATCCTGTCGGCTTCGGCGATGAACATGTCCTTGGCCGCTGCAGCCGATATATCGGACGGCGCGTCCTTGGGTAGCGACACCACTACCGGTGCGGCCGGTGCCGTAACGGAATTCGTGTTCTCGCGAATAACCTCGACCTGCCAGGCGATTTCTGGTTCGTCCAAATTCCGTATGCGCGCAGCGGCGCGCGTCAGGCCGGGCGTTGCTTCGGTTTGCGCGTGGGCGCCGGTGACGTCGCAAATTTCCGTGCCATCGCTCGGCGTCACGAAATGCGGCACGTTCAACGCGACGAGCGCCGCGCGCTCGGCCCGCAGGAGCGGCCACAGCGGGTCGGTCTCTTTGTTCCATGGCGCAAGCCGTGCGATGAAATCGGCTTGCGCCGACCAGGTTGAGCCGTCGTCCATCGGCTGATGGTTTCGTAGGCGCTGCAGCAGCATGTAATAGAACCGTGTCGGCCGCACGACCTTGCGCACCGGAAGCCCGGCGAAACCATCAAACAAAGCGGCGGGCTTTGCCGCATAAGCACTCCGGAGAAATTCGGCGTAATCGGCAAAGCCCGCGACGAAGTCGCCGATGTGATCAGCGAATTTGGCATAGCTGCCGCCGACATGCGGCAGGTTCGTATTGGTGGTCCCGGCCTTCTTCTCCTTCGCCGGCCGCATCGTGTCGGAATTGATGTCGGTCCAGGCTATGACGGTTCTGGCGCCCCAGTCGGCCGTCATGCCGCCCATGGCAAAGACATTGTTGTCGACCGAGCGTCCATAGGCGGGCAGGAGGCCGACGGTCATCACCGAATTGCCGACGATCTCCATCGCAGCGTCGAAGGCTTCCCCTTCCGGCTCGTCGGCTTTGTGTTCTTCGGCGCTCGGCTGCAAAATCGTTTCCAGATCGATCGGCACCGGATGATCGCCAGAAGCGATCATGTTCTCCTGATGCATGTCGGTCGCGGCGAAGACGTGAAACAGCGCCAGCCAGGCGCCGGCGCGGCGGAAAAATCGCACGATGCCGTCCTGGTCGTCGCACCCGCTATGCGCGACGAATTCGGTCCAGCCGTAGCCGTCACGCGCCATGGCGCGGACCGCTTGCAGCGTGACGGGCGGATCGGCGCGGTTCAGCCGCGCGATCAAATCATGCCAGACGATGTCGAGCCGCAAATCCTTCGGCTTGTAGATCAGCCGCCCGCCGTCTTCGAATGTCAGGATCTGGACGGAATGGCCGAAATTGTGCGGGTCGGACAATTCGCCCTCGATCTTGGCGATTTTTGCGGTGACATCCGTCGCAAGGAGATCGCGCCGGATTGTCGGCAGGTCGGCATCGAGCCGCAGCACGAATTCGCGCGACGTCGCGATCCATTGCCGAGTCATCGTCGCCATCAGGCGCAACAGTACCGGTTTGTCTTCGAACAGACCGCGAAAGCCGCCGGCCTTTATATCGGCGACAAAACGATCGTAGAGCAATGTGCCGTCCTGCTGCGGCTCCGCGGTTTCCTTGCGCGCCTTGCTGAAGCGCTCGTAGAGCGCCGCGGCGCACAGGCCGGACAGATCGCGCAGCAGCATAAGGCGCAGATCGGCCAGCGCGGTTTCGCGAAAGTGACCGAATACCCGCGCGTCGATCCCCGCGCGCAGCCGCACCTCGGCCACGGCGAGCACCGGCAGCAAGAGCTGTTCGAACGCGCAAGGTTCGACGCCGTCGGTTGCCCATAGCGGCAGGCTATCGCTGCGACTTTGCAGCGCAGCCTCGATCCACTTGGCGTCGGCAAGCCAGGCCGGAGCGGGGCCCTTGCGGCGGACTGCGCCGAGCCGTGCGGTAACCTCAGCGAGCGAGCGTCCGTCGCGCTTGAGGCGGCGCTCGAACAGCGCCTGATCGCCGCCCGTGCTGGCTCTCCGCCATGCCGCAAGACGCCGAGCCGCCATTTCGGTATCGCCGCACGGTCCATCCAGCGGCGCGAAGACGTCGGACAAAAGCTCGTCGATGGTGGCCACGCGCAAGACCAGCCGGTGGTAAAACGGATCCGCCTCGATATCCCGCTCCGGCGCGATCGAGGTCCCGATCGATGTCTCATGGCGCGAATCATTTTGGCCCGGTGGGTGCGCTGCGGCATCGTGGGCAACGCCATCGGATTGGGCTTCGCCGGCGCTGTTTTTTTCGCCCGAAACAGTCGCGAAAATCGAGCGTTTTATCTTCATGAATCAGCCATATGTCGCAAAGTGAGACAGACTTTACACTATCCGCAGCCGATGATTTAATGGGCATCTGGCGGGGGGGTCTTACAGCAATTTTCTCGTCCTGCCTTATGACTACTTGCCGGCGCCGCTGGCGAACAAAGGGAACATCGCTATGACTCACACCATCGAGCAGACCGAAGAAGAAATCCTCACCTTTCAAGTTTCCGACGAGGCGCTGGAAGCCGCGGCGGGTTCGGTGAAGGAAAATGCTGGCGCTTTCACGCTTGCTTTCTGCTCCGGTCTCGACACCTGTCCCGCTTGATCGGATCTGATTTCGGCGACCCGAGACTAGTCTTCTCTGACCGGTCTCGGTTTCGAAATTTTATCGCTGAATTGTCGGAGTGACGCAGTTTCCGACGAGGCGCCGGAAACTCGGCGCCTCGTTTTTCTTTTGTTCAATCAAACGCCGGAAACTCGGCGCCTCGTTTTTATTCGGCGGTCTGTGCGGTCATGACCGCGGATTATGCGCCCCGCTCTTGAGCAATGAAGGGGCGGATGCTCTCGTCCTTCAAGAGTTTCTCGAAATAATCGATGGTTCGCGTGAGCCCTTCGCGCAGCGGCGTCTGCGGCGCCCATCCGAGCGCTTCGTCGGCTTTGGAAATGTCGGGGCGGCGCTGCCGCGGATCGTCCTGCGGCAACGGCCGATGCACGATGCGCGAGCGCGATCCCGTGAGCTCGATCACAAGCGCGGCGAGCTCCAGCATGGTGAATTCCTTGGGATTGCCGATATTGATCGGCCCGGTCACCTCGTCTGGCGAATTCATCAGGCGGATGAGGCCGTCGATCAGGTCGTCGACATAGCAGAACGAGCGCGTTTGCAGTCCGTCGCCGAAAACGGTGATGTCGCGCCCGAGCAGAGCCTGCACGATGAAGTTCGACACCACGCGGCCGTCGTTCGGATGCATGCGCGGGCCGTAAGTGTTGAAGATGCGCGCCACCTTGATTTGCAATCGGTTCTGCCGCCAATAATCGAAGAACAGTGTCTCGGCGCAGCGCTTGCCTTCGTCGTAGCAGGAGCGCGGGCCGATCGGATTGACGTGGCCCCAATAATCCTCCGTCTGCGGGTGAACGCTTGGGTCGCCGTAGACTTCCGACGTCGAGGCCTGAAGGATTTTCGCGCGCAGCCGCTTGGCGAGACCCAGCATATTGATGGCGCCGTGAACGCTGGTCTTGGTCGTCTGCACCGGATCGTGCTGGTAATGAACCGGCGAGGCCGGGCAGGCGAGATTGTAGATCTGATCCACTTCGACATAGAGCGGAAACGTCACGTCGTGCCGTATCAGCTCGAAGCGGTGATGGTCGATCATGGCGTCGATATTGCGTCTCGTGCCGGTAAAATAATTGTCGGCGCAGATCACGCTCGCGCCCTGCGCCAGCAGCTTGTCGCACAGATGCGAGCCGAGAAATCCGGCTCCTCCGGTCACCAGCACGCGGGTTTCAAGATGCATAAAGGCGCACTCCCGGGTGAAAATTCACCCGATATCGCAATGGTATCGCGGGGCCGATATCACGCAACCCCACCAAAGCAAAGGGCGCGGCCGGAGCCTGCGCCCTTCCTCAATACGCGACCGTGGCGCATATGGTACCGGTGCCGCCGGTATTGATGCCGGAATAGTCCCAGTCGCCCTCAGCGCAGAACACGAATGCGCCGCTTTGGAAGTTCACGCCGAGTGTGCCCCCGACGATCCCGCCGTTGTCGTTGAGCGTGCTCGACAGCGCCCCGGCCGAACCGGCGTTTCAATTAGCGCTTCCGAAGCCCAGCCGCCGTTGATACCGACATAGACGCCGGCCCAATTGTAAATCGCCGGCGCCGTGACGAAGACCGGCGCTTGTGGCGGCGGCACGGGCAACAGATCGGCCGCCAACGCATTGCCTGCGGCGAGGATCGACAGATCGCCGTGATTATTACTCGTTTCATGAGCTGGGTTTTCCTCTAAACACAATGACTTATGCAGTGTTGTATTTATGCAGCACCCAAAGTGTTTTTCGTCCCCGGGCTGATTTCGACATATCTCTCCTAGATAGTAGGATGTTTTATTTGCAAGTTTGACGTTCTGAAATGCAGAACGAACCCAAATGATTAATGTAGATTAACTTTCTGGCACCGCGGCGGCCAACCGGAATACGGTGAGGATAGGGCGATTTATTTGGCAACCGGCACCGGTCTGGTGGCCGCCACCGCGAAACCACGCAAGGTCCCGCGCGTGATGGCGCGTTCAATGAGCCCGGATGTTTTGGCCTCTGAGATAAATTCGTTGATATAGGCTAGCCATGCGGCGCGATCTTTCGAAACCGCTATCGCCACGCGATTGATTCCGTAGCCGTCGTCGAGCACGCGTGCGCCGGGCAATTTGGCCGCGTAGTCGAGGAGATGCTCGCGGGGAAAGGCGAGCGCATCCGCGCCTCCCGCGCCGAGCAGATCGAAAGCGGTGTCCGGCAACTCGGCTCCGACGATCTCGGCGTGAGCGATGATGCGCCGCAGCGCCAAGTCCGAAGCATGACCGCGCACGACCGCGATGCGGATCCCCGGCCGATCCGCGTCCGCCGAACTTCGGATCGCCGAGCCGGCCGGTACCAGATAGGCGTAGTCGAATTGGAAAACCGGAATTGAGAAATCCACTGCGGCGGCGCGCGATGGTTCGATACCAAGAAATGCCACATCGCAGGCCTCGTTCTTCAAGCTTTCAATGGCTTTCGCCGGAGTAGGGCATTCGACAAAGCGCGCTGCAACGTGGAGGCGATCGGCCAGCGCGCGAACGGCTTCGATGGCGATGTAGCCGGTTCCTACCCCTTGCAATTCACCCGTCGACGGATCCTTGATGTATTGTGGGAGAAAAAGCGCGCACCGGATCTTGCCGGTTTGCACAACTTTCGTCGTCCGTGGGTCGGCCTGCTCGTTCAATGTCACCCTCCGACGGGGCGTCCTTAACCAACTGTTAACCCCAGCGCTGCCACCCTGCCGCCGGATAGTAGGGCGAATCGCAACGCATGGCATTAACGGCGACCGCAATGCGGCGGGACGGCTGGCAGGATCGGGCCAGGCATTTTGACTTTGTCCCCACGCTTGAAGCAGATGCGGAACTAGCCGAACTCCAGCATCAGATCTCGATAAAGAACATCGCCGCCAAAATGCTCAATGAGCGCATTCGCAAGCTCGTGGCTGAATCCGCAGCCAAGGACAAGCGGCTCGCAGAACTTGAAGACGGGCTGCGTCTGAGTGGTGAGGATCTTGCCCATCGCGACAACGAGAGCCGCTCACTCCAGACATCGCTCGACCTCGTCACGAAACAGTACGCGCGCCTGTCCGAGCACCTTACGGAAATAACGGTCGATGCCGAGGCTCTCAGGACGCAACTCGAAAATTCGAAGACGGCTTTGCTTGCGGCGGAAGTCGAACGCGATCAGTTGGCCGTAGCGCTACGCGAAACAAAAGACCTGCATCGGATCGAATCCGACGAGCTTAAGAATTGCCTTGAGGCAATGGCATCGCGCACAGCTGCGACAGATAGCTTGCTCGTGGAAGTGCGGAAAAGCCTGAAGGCGTGCATCGAAGAGAGCGACGCGGCAGCCCGCAAAGCGGCAGACGCAGCGCTCGCCCGCGACACGGCTGATGAGGCGCTGGACCAACTCCACGATTCGCTGCAACTCAAGGAACGTCAAGTCCGCGAACTCGAACAATCGCGCGCGATGCTGATTGCGGGGGCGGGCACTCTGCTGGAAGCTTTCGAAACGCGCGTCGCCGCGCTCGGCGAAGCCGAGGAAAGGGCAAAATCCTTCGCCGGACGGGTCGCAGAAGCCGAGGCCAAGGCGGCTTTGGCGCACAGTCAAATCGAAAGTCTGAATCTAAAGTTGCAAAGCCGAGAGGCCGACCTCGACGAAGCGCTCGAGACAATACAGTCGCTTGTTAAACGGGCCGTTACGGCCGAGTCGAATACGCGTGCGGCGCAAGACGAAATTCTAGGTCTGAATTTGAAATTGCAAAGCCGGCAGGCCGGTTTCGACGAAGCCGAGGACGCGATGCGGTTGCTCGCGACACGGGCCGCCGCGGCCGAGGCGAACGCGAGTGCGGCGCAACACGAAATTCAAGGTGTGAATTTGAAATTGCAAAGCCGGCAGGCCGGTCTCGACGAAGCCGAGGACGCGATACGGTTGCTCGCGACACGGGTCGCCGCGGCCGAGGCGAATGCGAGTGCGGCGCAAGACGAGATTCAAAGCCTGAATTTAACATTGCAGAATGAACAAGCGATCCGCGCCGTCGCCGAAGCCGCTCTTCGCAAAGCGCTGAGCGATTACAGCCGGCTGCGACCCGAATTGGGCGGCCTCATCGAGGGCGAGGAAGCGCAGCCAAAGCAGGCGCGACAAAAGAAGGCGCAACAAAAGCAGGCGCAACAAAAGCACGCCCCAGCGCGCTCCGCCACATCCTTGCTTGCCGCCACGATCTCGTTCTGAAAGGACAACCCACGCACGGCGCAAACAATCGCGCTGGCGGTTCTTTAAATGGCGCGGCGCTTTCGCACTTCCAATCAGTTTGCTGCCGAGATCGCGGTGGCTTTGGCTTCGTTGACGACATCGTAGTCGTAAAGTTGCCTGCGGAATTCGGCATGCGCCGCGATCTCGGAATCGCGCATGGCGAGGTCGGCACAGATGGAATCATAGCGCAGACCGTTCTTGCGAGCGCCGGACTGGACTTGTGCCACCCGTTCGCGCCGGAGCCGTTCATAGGTCAGCAACGCCGCAGGCGCTCTGTCGCGGTCGACGCGCGCCAGCATCGTCGCAAGCGTGATGCCGTCTTCGATTGATTGATTGGCGCCCTGTCCGAGATGCGGCAGCATTGGATGCGCGGCGTCGCCGAGAAGGGTCAGTCTGTCCTCGGTCCAGCACGGCAGCGGGTCGCGATCGTAGAGCGCCCAGCGGAATGTCGTTTCAACATTGTGCAGCAACGCTTCGACGCGCGGATCCCATCCGGCAAATTCCTGGCGAAGCAGCGCTGGATCGCCGGGGGCCGACCAGGATTCCCTTATCGTTTGGTCCGCCGGCGTGAAACCGACGAAGTTGATGAGCTTGCCGGCGCGCAACGGGAAGATCAGGAAATGTCGGTTCTCACCAAGCCACATCTGCCAACGGTCGGTCGGCCAGTCGGGGACGCGTTCATGTGGCACGGTGCCGCGATAGGCAGACGAGCCGGAGAAGACCGGGTGCGAGGGGGGCGCAACGTATTTTCGCAGTTCCGAGTGCATGCCGTCCGCGGCAACGACGATGTCGGCCTCGATTGTCGCGCCGTTGGCGAAGCGGACGCGCGCGGTGGCGCCGTCTTGCTGGAAGCCGGTGCAGCGATGTCCGGTATGGATGACCTCTTTGGGCAGCGCACTTGCCAAAATCTCGATCAGATCGGCGCGGTGCATGCCAAAGATCGCATTCCAGCCCGCGGAGTCGGTCACTTGGACCGGTGCGATAGGACTGCCGTCGTGGCGGAAATATTGCGAGCCCGGCCCAATCCGCGCCCCGAATTTTTCGATCTGGTGTTCCAAGCCGACGCGCCGCAAATGCCGGGCGCTGTTGGGTGTGATGAGGACGCCGGCGCCGACCTCGCCCAAAGCCGGCGCTTGCTCGTAGACCGCTACCCGAAAGCCCTCCGCGATCAGCGCATTGGCCGCAAATAACCCGCCGATGCCTCCGCCGACAATCGCGACTTTAGACTTCGTCATGAGGTTCCTTCACCTGCTCCTGAAAGGACGCAGTTTAAAGAGATGCGGCATGGCAGTTAAAGCGCAAAAGGCGCAGCCATTTAAAGCGAGCCATGCAATTTGCGTTGATCCAGATCAACGGTGAATAGCCTTGTTCCGCCGCAACCGGGGATAAATGGACCGCGCTTTGAATAGTGATGTTCGCGCCGGCGCAGCCTGGGTCCGAATCCGGACGGACGGGAGGCCGATAAAAAGCTAACGCAGGGGCGTTCCGCGAGTCGACCATGTCTGTCCTTAACGCGGCACTTACCGTTCAGCGATACCCTCATTGTTGACCGAATCTTGCGGCATCGAGCGACCGACGGAAGCGCCGATTCGCGAAAGCCGGAGCTTCCTGTTCCGCTGCAAACTGGAGAGACGCCGATGCAAAGCGAAGCCGGCTATAAACCCTCACCGGATTGCCCGAGCTGCGGCTTGCCGATGCGGTACTTGCGGTCCTTCTCGCAGCACGACCGCCTGCACGAACTGCAAACTTTCGAGTGCGGTCTCTGCAGCGTGGCCTTCACCGATGCGATCGAAGCCAAGCAGCCGGAAACGGCGGCGCGCGCCGTCGTCGTCGCCTAGCGTGTCCCGGGTTGGCCAACTCGGCTTCCGGACGCGAATTCAGCAGATTCGGCAGATCGATCAGCGCGATCGTCACGTCGTCGACCGTGACCAGGCCTGAGAGGAATTCGATGCGCGAGGCCTGCGCGATTTTCGGCACCGGCTGAATTTGCGACGCGTCCTGTGCGACGATGTCGAGAACCCGATCCGCCAGCAAGCCGACCTGGCGCGCGCCGATCTGGACGATGATGACGATATGCAGCGGCGTCGCCTCGGTCACGCCTTGGCCGAACCGGCAACGCAGATCGATGATCGGCACGATGACGCCGCGCAGATTGAGCACGCCGCGCACATAATCGGGCTGCTTCGGCAAATGTGTGATCGCCGACCAGCCCTTGATCTCGTGCACCGCCATGATGTCGACGCCATATTGATCGCCGCCCATGGCGAAGCTGATGAACTCCGTCGATTTGCCGGAGTCCGAAGCGGCCTCCGCTTTCAACTGGCCGAATTTGTTGCCCTCGCCGGCAGCCGCCGCAACATCGACATTCATGGCTCAATCTCCGTCCGACAGGGACCGTTCGCCGGCATCGACGGCGCGCGAGCGGCGCGGTCGATGGCGCAAGGGTTTCGCGGTTTTTAGAATTCTTCCCATTCCGGACTGTCTTTGATCGCGGCGGCGAGCGCAGTCTGCATCCGGCCGACCGGACCGCCGCCGTTCATGCCGGCTGCGGTGTTGCTTGCTGTTGCCTTGGGCTTGGCGGCCGGCTTGGGCGCGGGCTTGGATGCAGTTTTGGGCGCGGGTGTCCCGGCGCGCGCCGGAGCCCTGGCAGCGGGTGCGGATACCGGCTGTTTGGCCACGGTCGCCGCGGCCGCCACGGCCGCGTCGTCCTGCCCGCCACCGTCGAGGCGGAAGACCGCGACCTGTTCGGTCATGGCGACGGCCTGGTTTTCCAGCGTCTTGGCAGTTGCGGCGTTTTCTTCCACGAGCGCCGAATTTTGCTGGGTGACTTCGTCCATCTGGGTCAAAGCCTTGTTGACCTGTTCGAGGCCGGTCGCCTGTTCGGCGCTGGCGGCCGCGATTTCCGCGACGATCTCGGCGACGCTCTTGATCGAGGTGACGATTTCAGTGAGCGCTGCGCCGGCTTTGTTGACGAGGTCGACGCCGTCCTTCACATGGCTTGAGCTATTGGTGATGAGGTCCTTGATGTCTTTTGCCGCTTGCGAAGAACGCTGCGCGAGGCTGCGGACTTCCGAGGCCACCACCGCGAAGCCGCGGCCGGCCTCGCCGGCGCGCGCGGCTTCGACCGCGGCGTTGAGCGCCAACAGATTGGTCTGCCGCGCGATCTCGTCGATGACGCCGATAATGTCGGCGATCTTGCGCGAGGAATCCTCGATCCGCGCCATGGCCTCGACCGCCTGTGCGACCACCTGACCGCCGCGGTCGGCGACTTCGCGGGTCGCGCTCGCGGATTGGCTGGCGTGCTGGGCGTTCTCGGCGTTCTTTTTCACCGTCGCTGCGATCTGCTCCATCGAAGCCGAGGTTTGTTGGAGGCTCGCCGCCTGCTCCTCGGTGCGTTGTGACAAATCCGTGGTGCTGGTCGAGATCTCCGCCGATGCATTGGTCACTTCGCGCGTCGATGACACGATGGCGCTGATGGTCTGTTGCAATTGCCCGATGGCACCGTTGAAGTCGTCGCGGATCTTGATGTATTCGGCGGCGAATTGGTCGTTCAGCCGATAGCTGAGATCGCCTTGCGCCATGCGCTCGAGGCCGGCTCCGAGCGAGGCGACGACGCGGGCGACCTGCTCGGCGGCTTCGGCGCGCGCCTGTTCGTTGCGCCGCCGCTCTTCATCGGCAACACGCCGTTGCTCTTCCGCCGCGCGCTGCTGCGCCGCAGATTTCTCCTCGGCCGTCTTGAGCGCGAGCGCGTTGTCTTTGAAGACCTGGACTGCCTTCGCCATGACGCCGACTTCGTCGCCGCGCTCTTGACCCGTGATTTCCGTTGTCAGATCGCCCTCGGCCAGCACTTTCATGTTGTCGCCCAGGCGGACGAGGGGCTTGGTGATCTTGGACAGCGCGATCCACATGCCGAGCGCGGCGCAGATCGCAAGGCCGATGACGCTGATCGCGGACGTCGTGATGATGGTCGCCATGGCACTTGCCGACGCGGCTACGGTCGCGGCCTTGGCTTTCTCAAGCTGGCCGTTGGCGAAATTGCTCGCAGCCGAGGTAAAGGCGCCGATAAGCACGTCGCACTTGGCCATGGCTTTGGTGGCGTCGTCGCTCTGATCCTTCAAGCCCAGAGCGACGGCCTGCGCGGTGCAGGCGCTGATCCCCTTCACTTGGGCCAGGAGATCGTCGAAGAAGGCAGCATTGTCCGGGTCGTATCCCTTGGCTTCCGTCAGGAGATTGACCGCATTGTTGGAGTTCGTTTCAACGGATTTGGCCGCCGCCGTGGCTTCGAGCGAAGCACCCGGATAAGCGATGGCGCGATACGCGGCATAACCGACGATGTTGATCGAGCTGGCGCCTCGAGCCAAGGCGATGACCGCAGGCTCTTCCTTCGTGGCCAACTGCGTATAAGTCTGATCGACGCTGTGCAGCGAGAAAGCGCCGAGAATGACGACAAGCGCCGTGACCGCGCTCAGCAATCCGACGACGGAAAGAATCTTCACCGAGATTTTCAGATTGTCCAAAAAGCGCATGTCGAGAGCTTCCCCTTCCGGGCCGCCGGCGGCGGCTCGGATCATTGCTGGCCCGCGTCGGGCGCCGCGCACCCGCCAAAGGTGTAAAAAAATGGTTGGGATTTGATTAAAATAGGCGGAAATGCCGCGCCAATGCCGCTTTGACTGAAGTTGTAGAAGGCTCCGGGATCGAGGTTTCCGGTGACCCATAACGTCATCGAGTCACAGTGTTTTTCACTGAAATGCCCGATAGAATGAATGCCGAAACCGGCCAAACGCGCCGGACGTGACAAGAGGGGACAGCAACGCCGTGCTCAGAATGCTTCATGTGGTGGCGTTCGCCGCCGCACTTGCAACTTGCGGGCTGGCCATCCGGCCGTTGTTCGCCGAGGATTACCCGTCTCGGCCGATCACCGACATCGTGGCGTCGACGCCCGGCGGCGGCACCGACATTATTTCCCGCATTGTCGGCGAACAGCTCTCCAAGCAGCTCGGCCAGCCGTTTGTCGTCGAGAACATTCCCGGCGCCGGCTCCCTGACCGGCACCGTTGCCGCCGCGCGCGCGGCGCCGGACGGTTACACGCTGCAGACCGGTCTCAACGCCAGTATGGCGGTTAATCCCAGCCTGTTTGCCAATCTGCCCTACGATCCGGTCGCCGATTTCGAGCCGGTGGGAATGCTGGCGGAATTTCCTTTCGCCGTCGTCGTCAGCAACAATTTTCCGGCGCATTCGATCAAGGAGCTCATTGCGCTGGCGAAATCAAAGCCGGGCGAAATCAATTATGCGTCGGCCGGCAACGGCACCGGACAGCATCTGTCGATGGAACTGTTCAAGATGACGACCGGCATCAATCTGGCGCACGTGCCGTATCGCGGCGCCGCGCCGGCTTATTCGGACGTCATGTCGGGACAGGTGCCGGTGTTTTTCGACAATCTCGCAAGCGCTTTGGGCCAGATCAAAGGCGGCTCGGTGCGCGCGCTCGCGGTCACCGGCACGAAACGCTCGCCGCTCTTGCCCGACGTGCCGACCGTCGAGGAAGCCGGCGTGCCGGGCTATCAATATTATGTCTGGTTCGGCCTATGGGCGCCGAAAGGCACGCCGCAGCCGATCATCGACAAGCTCCACACCGAGATCCAAAAGGCGCTCGCCGTTCCCGGCGTCAAGGCAAAAATCACCGCGGTGGCAGGCGAGCCGATGGACATGCCGCTTGCCGACATCAAGCCGTTCCTCAAAACCGAGATCGCCAAGTGGTCGGACGTGGTCAAGCGCGCCGGGATCGCGGTGCAATAGTCGGGACGCGGCTCAGCGCGTGCGCCGGCGGATTTCCTCGATGACGACGCTGTTGTCGAGCTCGCTTTCGCCGTGATCGACGCAAGCTTGTAAAACGTCGGCATTGATCTCGAGCAGCGGCAATGTCTGGCCGGCCTTCTTCGCCTGATCGAGCATCAGATGCACGTCCTTGAGCGTCTGGCGCACGCGGCCTTCCGGCTTGAAATCGCCAGAGACCATTTTCGGGCCCTTGGTGTCCATGACCTGCGACTCGGCCGCCGACGCGCGCGCGACTTTCAGGAACGCCGCCGGATCGAGGCCGAGGCGCGTGGCGAAGACCAAACCTTCGGCAAGCGCAAGCCGATTCAGGCCGAGGATGAGATTAATAACGAGCTTGGCGCGGCCGCCATCGCCGAACTCGCCGATGTGAAACCGCCTTGGAAACAGCGCATCGAGCACCGGCGCCGCATTCTCCGCTATGCGCGCGTCGCCGCCGATGAGGCCCACGCCATCGCCTTGGCGCACCTGTTCGCTGGCGCCCGATACCGGGACTTCGAGAAAGTGCAGTTGCCCCGCGATCCGCGCGCCGAGCGCGGCGATGCGATCGGGATCGCAGGTCGAGGTGCAGATGACGATCTTGCCCGCCGCCACGGGCAACAGTGCGCGGTCCACCACATCCTCGACCTGATCGGTCGAGAACACCGCGAGCACAATCGGATCGCAATCGCGAGCGATATCGGCGAGCGAAGCGGGGCGGACGCCGATTTTCGCTATACGTTCGGCCTTCGCCGGGTCGACGTCGAAGGCGGCCACGGAAAATCCAGCCGCGATAAGCCGGCCGGCATAAACTTCGCCCATCAAGCCGAAGCCGATGACGCCGACAGAGGCTTTGGACATCAGACTTTCCCCATTGCTAACTGCAGCAACGCGATGTTGAGGTCGCGCGCCACGGCGTCGAGGCTGTCGCGCAATGCCTTCGGCATCGGCACGCCATGGGCGCGGCGATCCAGCAATTTCGTATGGCTCTGCTCGCCGGGCAGCCAGATGCGCGCGACGCCCGGCAGTTTTTGCGAGTTGCGGATGTCGCGGATCACTTGATCGACCGCGCGCTTGAACTCGCCGGGCGGCATGAACGTGTCGATCGACAGGGCAGCGATGGCCTGCCCCGTATTGGTCGCCTGGCCGGTGTTCTTTACGAAATCGATCACGTCGCGGCCGAGCGCCGCGCGGTTGAGCGCGCCGGCAAGCAGGCCGATGATCAGGCTCAGTCCATAACCCTTGTAATCGCCGATCGGCAGGAGGTGGCCCTCATCGGCGCGTTTCGGGTCGGTCAGCGGCTTGCCGTCGCGATCGATCATCCAGCCGACCGGCATCTGCTCGCCGCGCTGCGCCTTGAGCCGCACCTTGCCGTAAGCGGCAACCGTCGGCGCCATGTCGAGCACGATCGGCGGCTCGTCCTGCGCCGGCACCGCGACCGCCATCGGATTGGTGCCGAGCAGGCTCTCGCTGCCGCCCCACGGCGGCAAATGATTGTTGCTGCCGACGGCGAAATAGAGCCCGATCATGTCGTGCTTAAGCGGCATGGTGACGTAGAGCGCCGCCGGCCCGGCGTGATTGCTCATCCGCGTGCCGACCCAGCCGATGCCGGTCGCCTGGGCTTTCTCGATCGCCAATTCGGCGGCGCGCGTCATCACCAGATGGCCCATGCCGTTATCGCCGTCGATCAAGGCCGCTGACGGCCGGTCGCTCACCACGCGGATATTCGGCTTGGCATTGACGCCGCCGGCCCGGATGCGGCGCACGTAAAGTGGCAGGCGGATCACGCCATGGGTGTCGCTGCCGCGCAGATCAGCTTCGACCATGAGACGGCCAAGCGTCTGCGCATCGGCGGTGGGCAGGCCCGCCGCAACGAAGGCGCTGGTGATAAAGCTCTCAATCCGCGCGGCGGGAATGCGGCCGCCGGTCTCTTGCGGCACAGGTTGCGACATGGGTGTCATGTTCCGTGGTGAAGCAGGAGGACTGGTTTTGGGCGCAGGCGGATCATAAGATCAATGCAATTCGGGAGGCAATTCGGGAGGCAATTCGGGAGGCAAGTCCAGATGAACACAATGACGGCGGAGAAAATCAAAGCGCTGGATGGCTGTTTCGGCAATTATCCGCAAACTCAGGCGTTGAAGAGCGGAACCATCACATCCGACCGCGTCGCGTTGCGCCTCACCGAAGTCAACCCGATCTATAAATCCTTCTTTATGATGGTGCGCGAGGAGAAATTCGACGTCTGCGAGATGGCGCTCGTCACTTACCTGCAGGCCAAGGCCTTCGGCAAGCCGCTGACGCTGATGCCGGCGACCATGATGGGCCGCTTTCAGCACGGCACCCTGTTGTACAATTCCGAGCGCGGTGCGGTGACGCCGGACAATCTCGCCGGCCGCCGCGTCGGCGTGCGCTCTTTTGCACAGACCACCGGCTGCTGGATCCGCGGCATCCTGTGGAAGGATTACGGCGTCGATCTCGCCAAGGTGAAATGGGTGACGTTCGAGGACGCTCATATCGCCGAATTCCGCGATCCGCCCGGCGTCGAGCGCGCCGCCGACGGCAAGGACATGACCAAGATGGTGCTCGACGGCGAGCTCGACGCCGCGATCTTCGGCACCGTTATTCCCGCCGATCCGCGCCTGAAAAGCGTCATTCCCGATCCCGACGCGGCGGCGCAGAACTGGCATGAGAAATACCGCACCGTGCCGATCAACCACATGGTCGTGGTCAAGAATTCGCTGTCGCAATCCGATCCCGGCGCGGTGCGCGAGGTCTTTCGCATGCTCCACGACAGCAAGAAGGCCGCGGGCCTGCCCAAGCCCGGCGCCATCGACCCGCTGCCGTTCGGCTTCGACGCGGTGAAGCCGGCGCTCGATCTGATGTCGGCCTATGCGCTGGAAATGAAGATCATTCCGCGCCGCTACGCGGTCGAGGAATTGTTCGACGACACGACGCGGGCGCTGCAGGCCTAGAACGAAATTGCTTTAGCTTGAATCAGCTGTCGCCTGGGCATTTTGATTGAGCATGGTCTTTTCGGAAAACCGGTTGCCACTTTTCTGGATCATGTTCCAAGCGCGATCGCCTGCCGCGAATTCCGCCTCATCGGTAATAACGATGACCGTAATAACGGTGGGCGTAATAGTGGTGCGCTTAATAATGCGGGCAGTAATAGCCGTGGTAGATCGGCGGCGCATAATAGGCGGGCGGAGGGTAGTAGGCGGGCGGCGCGTAGTAACCGCCGTAATAATAGGCCGGCGCGTAGCCGTAGCCGTATTCAGAATAAGCCGGATATCCGTAAGAGGGACCGTAGATGGACCCATAGGCATACGCGTTTGACGCACCGGCGATTACCGCCCCGCCAATCAAGCCGGCAGCAATGCCGGCGCCAACCCAGCATCCCCAGCACCTTGCTACCGCGGGCTTTGGCAAGGCCATCGTCGATGTCGCGATCGCCACGGCCGTAACCATGGCGGTGATTGCTTTGCGCATGGCCCCCTCCTGCCGCTCGGAGACTGCTTCCTAATAACACGGACGTCCGCATATGAAGGGCGTTTGACCGGCAGCGCCCCTCGCGTCGACCGGGGCGGGCGAATTTTCGCGTCTTGACCCAGGCCCAAGTGGTCGCGCCGGTGAAACTCCGCGTCAACCTTTGTGGCAAAGATTTCCAAGTCAGCCTTAGTTTTCGACACAATCGGTCACGGTCCCGCCCCGCCTTCTTGGTCAAGTCGTCCTCGGGTCGGTCGGGGAGCCGCTGTTGATGCGTTGCCGGGGGATCGCGCTCATCCTCGCGGGTTTTGTCGCGCTCGCCGTTTGCGCCTCCGTCGCCGCAGCGGACCCGAACAATTCCTCGATCACGGTGATCGGCAACCGGCATGTCGGCGCCGACATGGTTCGCTCGTTTTTCCACGCCGCGCCCGGCGCCAAGCTCGATGCGCAGGCGACCGACGACGCCATCAAGCGCCTCTACGCCACCGGCCTGTTCAACAATGTGAAGCTCTCGCGCCTGGGCGACCGTATTCTCGTGGTCGTCGTCGAGAATCCGACGATCGGACGCGTCGCCGTCGAGGGCAACAGAAAGCTCAAGGACGAGGATCTCAAGAAGGATTTGCAATCGAAGCCTGGCGGCCCGCTGTCGCGCACTGCCGTCCAAAGCGACGTCCTGCGCATGATGGACGTCTACAAGCAGCACGGTTATTTCAACGTCCAGATCGTGCCGAAAACCATCGAGCCCAAGAGCGGCAGCAACAATACCAGTGTCGATCTCGTCTTTGAGATCAAGGAAGGCGACAAGCTTGCCGTGCGGCAGGTCGTGTTCGCCGGCAACAGGGCTTTTTCCGAGACCAAGCTCCGCGGCGTGATCAACACCGGCGTCACCAATGTCGTGAGCTTCGTTCTCAACAACGACGTCTACGACGCCGACAAGATCGAGAACGATCGTGACCTGCTGCGGCAGTTTTATCGCGATCATGGCTATGCCGATGTGCGGGTGTCGTCGGCGGGCAGCTACGACGCCGCGACGAAATCCGTCGTCGTGACGTTTACGCTCGACGAAGGCCCGCTTTACCGCCTTGGCAAGGTCGGGCTCGACTCGAATCTCAAGACCGTGGATGCCGCCGCGCTGCGTCCGGCGCTGCGCATGCAATCGGGCGATGTCTACGACGCCGACGCCGTGGACAAGACGATCGAGGATCTGGCGATCCAACTCGCGAGAAACGGCGAGCCCTTTGCCAATGTCGTTCCCCGCGTCGAGCGCAAGCCGGGCCGGCAAGTGATCGATCTCGTCTACACGGTCCAGGGCGGCAAGCGCCTCTATGTCGAGCGCATCGACATCCACGGCAACAATAAAACCCGCGACGACGTGATCCGCCGCGAGTTCGATTTCGGCGAGGGCGACGCCTATAGTCGCGCGCTGGTCGATCGCGGCGAGCGGCATCTCAAGGCGCTCGGCTATTTCAAGACCGTGAAGATCAGTGTGGATCAAGGCTCAGCGCCGGATCGCATCGTGCTCAACGTCGCGGTCGAGGAGCAGCAGACCGGAAATTTCTTCGTCTCCGGCGGTTATTCCATGAGCGACGGCTGGCTGGGATCGGTCAGCATCAGCGACACAAACTTCCTCGGCACCGGCGATATTGCCAAGGCTTCGGTGACCTACGGTCAATATGCCCGAGGCTTCGACGTCTCGCTGACCGATCCGTGGTTTCTCAATCAGCGGCTCTCCGCCGGCGTTGGTCTGTTCGGCAAGCAGACCTTCGCCAATACTAACCAGGCCTTCGATACCGAGCTCTACGGTGGCAAGGTCGTTCTCGGCACGCCGATCAACGAGAACCTGACCGTGAGCACGAATTATTCGCTCTACAAACAAGGCCTGTCGCTCGATCCGTCGATAGGCACGGTGTCGCTGCCGATTCAGCAGGCGGCGCAGGCCGGCTCCTATTGGGTGTCGTCGATCGGCAATGGCGTCACCTTTTCGACTCTCGATAATGCCAGGAACCCAACCGAAGGCGTGCGCGCCTCGGTCAATAACGACTTCGCCGGCCTCGGCGGCGCCGCCCGGTTCGCCCGCACCACCCAAGACGTCCGCTATTATCACGAGCTCGGCGGCGACGTGGTCGGCATGCTGCGTGGGCAGGGCGGCTATGTCGCGCCCTGGGGCGGCCAGCAATTGCCGCTACTCGACGGCTTCTTCGGCGGACCGCAGCTGGTGCGCGGCTTCGCGCCGAACGGCTTTGGCCCGCGCGACATCACGCCCGGCACCACGATGGATAATCTCGGCGGCAATGCCTATTGGACCACGTCCGCCGAGTTGCAGGCGCCGGTGCCATTCATTCCGCAGGATGCTGGGCTGAAAGTCGTCGCGTTCTCCGACGTCGGCAGTCTGTGGGCGACCAGCGCATCGACGGCGACCAACCTCACGCCATCGCAGCAGATCGCCAATTCGCGCGCCATCCGCTCGTCGGTGGGCGCCGGCCTGATCTGGGATTCGATGTTCGGACCGATCCGGGTTGATTACGCCTATCCGCTCACTAAGCAGCCCTACGACATCACCCAGCGCTTCCAGTTCAGCGCCGGCGGGTTTTGACGGCAGGTTCTTATCTAATTTTTCTATTTCATCCGTTCCTTGACCGGATCCTTGACGTTCTCGAATTTGGCAATTTCAACGTTCTGGACCTTGCCGTTCACCTTGTCGACGCGGCGGATGTAGACCGTGTTGATGATGTCGCGGGTGTCGGGATCGATGCCGATCATGCCGCGCGGGCTTTCCCATTTCATGCCTTTGGCGGCGGCAACCAGGCTGTCGGCATCGGTCTTGCCGCCGGTCGCTTTCAGCGTTTCGTAGATGAGGTGCATGCCGTCATAGCCGCCGACCGAGAACAGATCGGGGTTGCGTTTGAACTCGGCATTGTAATCGGCGACGAACTTCTTATTCAGCGCGGAGTCGTGCGCATGATCGTAATGAAACGCCGTAACGATACCGATCGCCGCGTCGCCCATGGCATTGAGCGCGCTTTCTTCGGTCAATTCGCCTTGCCCCATGATCTTGATCTTGCTCGGATCCATGCCGCGCTCGACCAAAGACTTGGCGAGCGCCGCCGGCTGTGCACCGCCGGGAATGAAGACGAAGATGCCGTCGGCGCCGGAATCCTTGGCGCGTTGCACGAAAGCCGAGAAATCCGGATTGGCCATCGGCACATGCGCGGCTTCGACGATCGTGCCGCCGGCGGCCGTGAAGGTTCGCTGGAACGCCGCTTCGGCGTCGTGGCCAGGCGCATAGTCCGAGACCATGATGAAAACTTTCTTGACCCCGTTTTTGTAGGCCCAGGTCCCGAGCGCCTCGCAGTTCTGCGGTATGGTCAAGGACGTGCGCACGATATAGGGCGATTTGGTCGTGACGATCGAGGTCGCCGCATTCATCACCACCATGAATTTCTTTGCCGATGCTGAAAGGTCGGCGACCGTCAATGCCTCCGGCGTGAGGACAAAGCCGGCGAGGATGTCGACATTGTCATTGACGATGAGATCTTGCGCCAGCCGCTTGGCGGCGTCGGGAGCGCCGGCAGTGTCCTTGCGGATGATCTCGATTTTCTTGCCGGCGACGGTGTCGCCGTGCTGCTTCATGTAGAGCTTGATGCCATTGTCCATCTGCGCGGCCGCATCGGTGAATTGGCCGGTATAGGCCATGACCAGCCCGATTTTGACGGTTTCTTGGGCCCAGGCCGACAGTGCAATGAATTGCAACGCAACAAGGCAGCAAAAGCCGAGAACAATTGATTTTCTCATGATGGTCCTCCCTGGAAATGTATTTTCGTGCTTGAGGCTATTCTGCCACAAGCGTCCTCAAGGGGAACCACGCAATCCGTTATTTTAACGGCTCCGGTCGAGTGATTTCGTCGCGTGGGAAATGTCCCACACGGCAGATTGGCGACGGATACCTACTTCTTCCCCTCCAGCAGCCAGCCGAATTTTTCCTGGGCCTTGCGCGCCACTTCGGGGCTTGGGGTATTGGTCGCCGGGAATTTGTCGCGCCAGTGATAGGGCCGGCAGGCGTCGATCACGGCAACCGAATGGGTCATGTCGCCGGCGGCGCGCCGCCACGGCGGCAGCGCCGGATCGGCCGGCGAGTCCCACGAGCCGTTGATGAACTGGATCGACTGCGCCGGATCGGTCCGCGACAGCATGGCCCACAGCAGATGATCGAGATTGGTGACGTCGACGTCGTCGTCGACTACGACGATATATTTCGACGCATAGGCCGAGGCGCCGCATTGCGCTGCGATATGGCCGGCCTGCACCGCGTGGCCCGGATAACGCTGCGTGATCGACACGCCGTGGAACAGCCGCGCGCCACCGATCTCGTGGCACCAGACCTGCTGCACGCCCGGCACGCCGGCATTGGCCATGTTTTGCTTGATCGTCGCCGAGCGCAGCACCGCGCGATAGCGCGCCATCTCGTCGGGCCCCGCGCCCATCGGCGGCACGCCGAGCAGGATCGGATCGTTGCGGTGATAGATCGCCTTGATGTCGAGCACCGAAGTCGGTTTGGCGCCGCCGGCATAATGACCGGTCCATTCGCCGAACGGGCCTTCGACCTCGTTGCGCTCCTGCGTGACAAAGCCCTCGAGCACGATCTCGGCGCCGGCCGGAAACGGCAGACCGGTGACCTTGCCGCGCACCATCTGGATCGGCTTGCCGCGCAGGCCGCCGACGACATCGATCTCGAAAATGCCGTAGGGCACTTCGATGCCGCCGTAGAAGAAGGTCAGCGGATCGCCGCCGAGCACCATGGCGACCGGCATCGGCTCGCCGCGCTTGAAATATTTCTCGCGATGAATGGCGCCGTGATGTCCGGCGGCAATGAGGATGCCGACCGAATTGCGGTCGTGCACCTGGGCGCGATAGGCGCCGGCATTGAGCCAGTTCTCTTCCGGGTCGCGGGTGATGCTGTAGGTGCCGGTGCCGATATAACGGCCGCCATCCTTCTCGTGCCAGATCGGCGCCGGGAATTTGGTGACGTCGATAGCGTCGCCCATCAGCACGTTTTCGAGAATGGGCCCGTCCTCGACGATCTCGTGCGGAATGATCTTTTGGTCCTTGAGATAGGCCTCGCGATAGGCCTCGCTCAATTCCCATTTCGAGAGGTGATCGGGAAAGCCGAGCGTCATGTTGCGGCGGGTGCCGGCGAACATGTTGAGCAACAGGCGAAAGCCCTTGGGACAGCCGGGGATATCGTCAAACACGACGCAGGGCCCGTTCTCGGCGCGCAGCACAGCTTCCGCGGCGAGCCCGATGTCCTCCTGCCAGCTTGCGCCACTGACATTGCGCACCTCGCCGAGCCGCTCCGCATGCGCGAGCCATTCGCGCAGGTCGTCATAGGCGATATTGGCCTTGACGTTGCTCGGTTTCATGTTCGGCTCCTGCGGACGGACAATGCGGCGGGCGGGCGCAGAATGGCCGCTGCGCCGATCTTGTCAATGCACGCGTTGAGCGCGTGCTACGTGGGGAAATTCCGCGTAAACATACGTCAAGGTGGCGGCCGGCTTGTCAAACCGCTTCGAGCTGGGCCTCTGCGCGCGCCCGCAACCGGTAGAAGTGCATCGCCGAGACGGCGGTCTTGTGCTGCAGCTTGGCGAAGCTTGCGCCGTTCGCCTCCATTTCGGCGAGGCCGACGGATTTGCCGGCCCCGCGCATCCGCAAAATGTCCCGCGTGGTTTCCCAGGACAGACCGATGGCCTTGGCGAGAACCATAAGGTGATCGGCGCGATGATGCACGATGGCACGTTCGATATGGCCGATCGGCAAGTCGCACAACAATGACAATGCGATCGTCACTTCGTCGAACTTTTCGGCCTGTGCGTAGCTTGCCAGGCTGTCGCCGTTCAGGGCGCCCGCGCGGTGCAGCGCCTCGACGCGGGGACGCGCGTGCGCATAACTCGGCGAGTTTTCACGTATCCTGGTCTGGATCTGACTCTTGGCTTGCGCGACGAGGTAGCGATAGAGCTGGACCTTCTGCCGATCCGCGGTTTCGAGCTGCCTTTGCACGTCTTCGGACGCGGCCGCGAACAGGCTCAACAGATGCTGCCGCGGAATGTCGGACCGCGACCACACGCGAAGCGCAAGCTCGCCGTCCTCCCGCGAGCGCGTCACCAGCGTCGTATGGCCGAATTCCGAGAATTTTGCGCCGGGATTCTTGGCCGTGCTCCGCACCACTTCGGTGTCGCCGCGTTCCAACAGGACGTCGGTGACGGCTTCGCCGATCATGTCGCGGAGCGAGATGGCGTAGAGGTGGTCCTGGCTCTTGGTCTTGGCGCCTTCGATCAAGGTCGCTTCGTCGAGCACCTTGGAGTGCGACAGGATCGGCCCGGCAACCTTGATCTCGTCGTCAAGCGCCAGAATGCGCGAGGTCTTGGTCGGCGCGTTCGGATTCTTGGCCAACAGATCGCCGAATTCGGCGCGCGCGGAACTGTCGATCGCGGCGACGAGGCGGCTCATCACCTCGTCGAACAGCGCGATGTGCTGTTCGGAGAAGCCGGCGCCGTTCATGATGAACAGGTCGGTCAGCCGCCGCATGACCGTGGCGCGGTGGCGCAGATCGGTATGGGCGATGGCGTCTTCGAGCTCGTCGATCAACGACTTCGGCGCCGCACCGGCGGCCGTTGACGGCGCGCCGGATGCGCTTGGCCCGGCACTTTCCTTCACAGTCGGAACTGCCGGCGGCGCATTCTTATGCGGCATCGTCCACCGCTCCCGAAATCTGATACCCGTCGAAGTTCAGTTGCGATGCCAGACACGGCCTTTGAATCAGATAGCCCTGGACGGTCGACACCCCGGCCATGCGCAGGATGCGCAATTGATCTTCCTTCTCGACACCTTCCGCCGTGGTCTCGATATCGAGGCTGTGGGCCAGCGCCAGCACGGCGGAAATGATCGCCGCGCAATCGGCGCGATTGGTCATATTCCGCGTGAACGACTTGTCGATCTTGATCTTGTCGAACGGGAACATCGTCAATTGATTGAGCGACGAATATCCGGTGCCGAAATCGTCGAGCGCCAACGTGATGCCGAGGTTCTTGAGCTTGCGCAACAGCGCGAGGCAATCGGCGCCGTGCTCGATCAGCGCGGTTTCGGTGACTTCGAACTCGAGCCGCTCCGGCGGCAGTCCGGTTTCGACGAGCACGCACATCACGTAATCCAACAGGCTCGAACTGCGCAGCTGCACGGCGGAAAGATTGACCGCCAGCTTCACGGACAACGGCCATTTCACCGCTTCTTTGCACGCGGCTGCGAGGACCCATTCGCCGATCTGGAGAATCGTGCCGGATTCCTCGGCCAGCGGAATGAACTGGTCCGGAGGGATCAGGCCTCTTTCCGGATGGCGCCAGCGGATCAAGGCTTCGGCGCTGCGCATTTTGAGCGTCTTGGTATCGACAATGGGCTGGAAGTGGACTTCGAATTCCTTGCGGGCGAGCGCGCGACGCAACTCGTTTTCGAGCGTGTGCTTCTCGACCGCCGCTCGCCCCAACGCGGATTCGAAGATCGCAAAGCGGTTCCGGCCGGAGAATTTGGCGTGATAGAGGGCGAGATCCGCCTTCTTGAGGAGATCGTCGGCATGCGTGCCGTGTTCCGGCGCCAGTGCGATGCCGATGCTGGCGCCGATGCCGACATCGATCCCGCCGATGGCAAACGGCTCGGCGATCAGCGCGATGATCTTGGCGGCAAGCGCCTCCGCCAACTCCGTTTGTCTTGAATCGTCGAATTGTATTATGGCGAATTCGTCGCCGCCGAGCCGCGCCAGGACGTCGGTCTCGCGCAGCGCTCCCTTGATCCGCTCAGCGACCTGTTTGAGCAATTCGTCGCCGGAAGGATGCCCGAATGTGTCGTTGACCTGCTTGAAGCGGTCGAGGTCCACCATGAGGACGTTGAATTCCTCGCCGCGCCATCGATAGCGCGAGCAGGCATCCTCGATCTTCTCGACCAAGGAGGGGCGGTTGGCGAGGCCGGTCAACGCATCGTGGTGCGCCAGATAGGCGACGCGCGTCTCGGTACGCCAGCGTTCGGTGATGTCTTCGTGCGTCGTGAGCCAGCAGCCGTCGGCCATCGCGTGCCGCAGGATCATGATGACGCGGCCGGTGCCGAGCTTTTCGATGTCGGTCGAATTGCGAAATTGCGCTGCAATATATTCGGCCGGGTCGGGCCCGCTGTAATTGCCGCTTCGCGTCCGGTATTCGATGATCTGGGCGAGCGCTGTGCCGGGCTTCACCAGATCTTCGGGCAGATTGTAGATCTGCCGATAGCGCTCGTTGGCGATCAGGATGCGTTGGTCCGCGTCGAACATGCACAGGCCCTGCGACATGTTTTGCAGAGCGGCGGCAAATCGCGCGTTGGACTTTTTCAGCGCTTCGGTGCTGTCGACCAAAGCGCGCTCGACATTCTTCTGCTCGGTGATGTCGTTGTGCATGGCGACCCACCTGCCGTCCGCCATCGGCTGGTGGTTGACCAAAACGACGCGGCCGTCCGTCAATTCGTTCTCGCTGGAGAAGCAGACATCGCTGCTGACCTGCGCCACGCGGGTATTGACATATTGCACGGTATCTTTCGGCGACATGCCGGAGACGACGCGGGCCTCGAGGATCGACTGTAGCGTCACGCCGGGCTTTGTTTGCTCCGGGCGAAGCCCGTACATCTCGGCATAGCGATCGTTGCACATGACGAGCCGCTTATCGCGGTCGAACATCGACAGGCCGTGCGTCATGTTGGCGAGCGCGGTGTGCAGCAAGTGATTGCTCTGCTCGAGCGACTGCTTGGACCGCTGCAGTTCGGTCGTGGTCGAAAGGATGCGGGCCCGTCCGGCGGCGCCAAGCACCATTACCACGAGCACAATCGCCGTCAGAATGCTGCCGGCCAGAACGTAGTGCTGCAGCGTGTCGTTGGCCTGTTGGAAGATTTGCTCTTTGGGTATGCCGACCACCGCAATGAGCGGAAGTCCTGAAACCCTGCGAAAGGAGATGAGGCGGCTGACATTATCGAACTTCGCGCTACTGGCCTGGGAATTCCAGTAGCTGCCATCCGGCGTTTCACGCAATGTACCGAACAGCGGTGAGTCTTTGATCGAGAGGCCGGCGAAGTTTCGGATACTCGGGTCGGGCCCGCCGCGCGCGCGCACGATACCGTCTTGGCCGAGCAGCGACACCACGCCGCCGCGGCCGATGTCGAGCGAGCCAAAGAAATTCTGCATCTGCTGGACGTCTAAAGAGCCGCCCACCGTGCCGCCGAATGATCCGTCGGGATTTGTCAGGCGGCGGGTCAATACGATTGAGAGCTTGCCGCTGATGTGCCCGATGACCGGCGCGCCGATATAAAGCTCGTCTGCCGTCGCTTCAGCCTGAACTTTGAAATGCGCACGATCTGCGACGGAAATCGTATGGCCGACCGGCCCCTGGCTTGATTGCGTCACGACCCCGTCGGCGCCGGCAATGCCGTATTCAAGCATCAAGTCAGTTTTCGACTGGGTGCGTGCCACCCAGCGCGCAAGATCGAAATGCTGCGGATCGCTCTGATAGGCCCGCCGCAGCGTCAGCAACGCGCTGTCGGAGGCTTGAACCGCGCGCCGGATATATTCTTCCAGCACCCGTGTGAGATTGTTGCCCTGACGGACGGCGTCCCGATAGGCGCGCTCATGCTCCTGGCTGGCGAGCAAATAAATGCCGCCCCAGACTATGGCAATGACGGCGACGCCCAGATAGGTCGTCGTTTGCCGAAATGCACGAAGGTAACCTGCCATTCCGGGTAACTCTTGGAGGTCGGACCGTCCGCATTCTTTGTGACAGGTATTTGTTACTGCGCGGTTGTGGGCCGAGCCGCGGGCCGGGAAATGGCGGTAACCTTTAAGCAGCCCTACCGCTTGCCGCAGATTTTCTCTCGTCGAAGGACGGACGAGGCTTGCCGCGAAACCTGGATTAACAAGCGTCGGGGGACCAGTTTCAGGTCTATTGCCGCCGATGAATGATGACACTCTCAACGTGTATTATGTATATAACTCGCGCTATGAGATTAGCGCAAGCTTTCGCCAACCATTTGGACAAATTGCTCTGGCGGCGGCACGTCGCGACGAGGGCACGGTTCGGTGCGGCGGATTTTATGCGGCGATTCCGCTCGTCGCGCGCAGGGCAGTTCCGACCTGAGTGAGGCTTGTCGCGTCGCGTAAGGCAATGTAGCAAACCGTTTGCGCGTCATTCGCGTCGGCCGAACAAAACGCGCCAAGCAAAGGCCCGGAGCAAGGGGAGGGGATATGACCGCGACGACAGTCTCGCTGGATGCGGTCCCGCGGCGCTCGTTTCGCGAAGTCTGGGTGATCAGCGTCGGCCATGCGTTGACCCATTGGTATCCGGCGACGTTCTATATTCTCCTGCCTTTCATCGGCAATGAGCTCGGTCTCAATTACAGTGAGATCGGATCGATCCTGACCTGCCAATACGCCGCCGGCGCCATTGCCAATGTGCCGGGCGGCATTTTCGTCGATACGGTCGGCCGCAAGGGCCTGCTGATGGCGATCTCGCTGTGCTGGATCGGCTTTCCCTATCTCATTATGGGGGCGTCGCACACTTATTGGATGATTCTCGTCTGCGCCATGCTGGTCGGCATCGGCAACAATATCTGGCATCCGACCGCGATCCCCTGGCTCGGCGACCGTTTCCCCGATCGCAAGGGACTGGTCATGTCGTTTCACAGCATGGGCGCCAATGTCGGCGACGCCACCGCCCCGCTCGTCGTCGGTTGGCTGTTGCAATTCTATAATTGGCGTTCCGTCGTTGTCATGAACGTTATTCCCGGCATCGTCGTCGCCGGGGTCATTCTGTTCTATGTCGGGCGCCTGCAGATGGCCGACCTGCGCGCCGGCATTGCCAAACCAAAACCCGAGAAACTCGGCGGCGGGGCGCGGATGCGCATGCTCGGCGAGCTTTTAAGGAACCGCGCGCTGGTGACACTGTCCATCGGCTCAGCGTTCCGTTCCATGACGCAAGGCGCGCTGCTGACATTTCTGCCGCTTTATCTGGCCGACGTCATGAAATATCCCGCGGTCTGGATCGGCGGCTCTCTGTTCGCTTTGCAGGCCGCTGGCTTTATCGCGGCGCCGATCGCCGGGCATTTGTCGGACAAAATCGGCCGTCGGCAGATCATCATGTCGAGCATGTCGATGACCGCGGTCGTGATTTTGGCCATGACCTTCGCCGGCGGCACCAGCTGGTTCGTGTTCCTGATCGCCGTGCTCGGCTTCTTCCTGTTCGCTGTCCGGGCGGTGCTGCAAGCTTGGCTGTTGGACGCGACGCCGCCCGGTATGGGCGGCAGCGCGATCGGCGTGCTGTTCGGCATGCAGGCGCTCGGCATGGCGCTTGGGCCGGTGAGCGCGGGCATCATCGCCGATCATTACGGCATCATGGCCGCGTTCTATTTCCTCGCCGGCACGATCGTTATCGCCAATCTGCTGGTCTTCGTGACACCGGCGGGGCTGGCGCCGTCCGACAAGAACTAATGTCGAGGCTGCGGTGTTATCCGGTATGGAATTCATGTCTTTGGCTAAAGATCGGGAGGACTTGCAATGAATACCGCAATGTCGGCGGTCGCGGCCTTGGGCCGTGTCCTTTTGACGCTCATCTTCGTTCGTGCCGGAATTAATAAGCTCGGCGCCATCGCCGCCACCACGGCGAATATGGCCAACCATGGCATACCGTTCGCTGACATTCTCGTCTGGGGCGCCGCGGCACTCGAGCTCGGCGGCGGACTGATGATGATGGCGGGGCTGTTCACGCGCTGGGTGGCCGCGGCGTTCTTCTTCTATACGATGACGCTCGCCTTCGTCTTTCACGCCTATTGGAACCTGGCCGATGCGGCGGCGGCGCGCACCGACGCTGGGTTCTTTTTCGGGCACTTGTCGATGATGGGCGGGATGCTCGCCTTCGTGGCGTTCGGCGCCGGAGCCTTTAGTCTTGATGCGCTGTTGGAGCGATGGATGGGCTATCCGTCGACGGCAGCCGCGCATTCGTAGCGAAAGTGGCGTTCTGACCTCGTCGACACGCGTTGACAATGAGGTACCCGGTCAGCCGATAATGCCCGCCTGAAACGGCGGGCATTGTTTTTTCCGGCCGGCCTTAAACGTTACAGGGAGCGTCGCGCCATAAATCGCCCGCTGCAGGCTTTTCCACCCATTCGCGATCAGCGCGGTGAGCCGCATGTGCAGCGCTTCGACGAGCAGCGCTGGGTCATCGACAATATCATCCGTGCCAACGGCATCGATTGGGATCAGCCGCGGTCGCTTTATATCCATGCGCCGTGCGGGATCGAGGCCAATGCCGATTTCGCCGGGATCCGCGAGCGGGTGAAGAAGATGGCCGATATCGGCCCGGCCTTCGCCGCCGTCGCCCGCCGCCGCGAAGCCAAGGCGAATGCCGCAGCGCTCGCCGATCGCACAGTCACCGCGCGCGACAATTTTTTCATGGCCGCGGTGCATTGGGGCGCGGCGCAATGGCCCTATGACGAAAACGACGAAACCAACATTTCCTACAACAACAAGAAGCGCGAATGTTACGCCAAATATGCAGCCCTCGCCGATCATCACGTTGAAGCGGTATGGGTGCCGTTCAAGGACAAGGCGATCCCGGCCTGGCTGCATCTGCCGCCGAACTATACCAGCGGCAAGCTGCCGGTCGTGATCGCGGTCCCCGGCATGGACAGCTACAAGGAAATCCAGGTCGCGCTCTACGGCGACAAATACCTCAATCGCGGCATGGCGGTGCTGGCGATCGACGGGCCGGGCCAATACGAAGCGCCGATGATCGGGCTCCACTTCACCATGGAAAACTGGATGGCGGCGGGGCCGGCGCTGGTCGATTGGATCTCGGCGCGGCCGGAACTCGATGGCACGCGCATCGGCGTCTCCGGCACGAGCTTCGGCTCGCTGTTCGGCACGGTCCTTACCGCCAACGAGCCGCGGATCAAAGCCTGCGCGGTGATGTCGGTCTGCCACGAGCCGGGCTGTCACACGATCTTTCAGGAAGCGTCGCCGACCTTCAAGAAGCGCTTCATGTATATGTCGGGCATCACCGACGAAGGCGAGTTCGACGAGTTTCGCCAAAAGATCACCTGGCAAGGCCACGCCGAAAAGATCAAGGTGCCCTATCTCTGCGTCGCCGGCGAAGCCGAGGAACTAAGCCCGCTCGAACATTCGGAGCGCCTGATGGCGGCGCTGGGCGGACCGAAGCAGATGGTCGTTTATCAGGAATCGCGCCATTCCGTCGGCAATGTGCCCGCCGCCAATCTCGGGCCGTTCCCGCCGATCCTGGTCGCCGATTGGCTGGCCGACCGTCTTGCCGGCAAGCCGTTCGTCAGCGAGCGTTGGTATGTCGCGGGCTCGGGCGAGATCAGCAAGACGGCCTATTGATTGGCTCCCGCGGAGATAAAAGGCCATGACGCTTCGCCGCCGGCAATTTCTCCAGCTCGCCGTCGGCGCCGCCGCGCTTGCGGCGGCGCCGAGCGCTGCGGCGAACTCTTACCCCGATCACCCGGTCCGGGTCGTTGTCGGCTTCCCGCCCGGTCAATCCGCCGACATCAGCGCGCGGCTCCTGGGCCAATGGCTGTCGGACCGGCTCGGTCAGCCTTTCGTCATCGATAACCGCCCAGGCGCGAGCAACACCGTCGCCACCGATTTCGTCGTCCACGCGTCGCCCGACGGCTATACGCTTCTCTGGATCTCGACCAGCAATTACATCAATGCGACGCTCTATCCGACGCTGCCCTATGATTTCATCCGTGACATCGAGCCGATCGCGGCCAATACGCGAGGGCCGCTCGTGATGGAAGTGAATCCGGAAGTGCCGGTCAACACCGTTCCGGAATTCATCGCTTACTGCAAAGCCAATCCCGGCGAGGTCAACATGGCCTCGGCCGGCATCGGCAATTCGACCCATATGGCCGGCGAACTGTTCAAGATGATGACCGGCGCCGACATGACTCACGTGCCTTATCGCGGCTCGGCGCCGGCGCTCACCGATCTCATTGCCGGCCGCGTCCAGGTGATGTTCGACCTCATGCCGTCCTCGATCGGATATATCAGGGGCGGCAAGCTGCGGCCGCTCGCGGTGACAACGCAGGCGCGCTCCGACGCGTTGCCCGGCGTGCCGAGCGTGGCGGATTTCGTGCCGGGCTACGAGGCAAGCGCCGTCGGCGGCTTCGGTGCGCCCAAAGGCACGCCGAAGGAGATCGTCGACAAGCTCAATGCCGGGATCAATGCGGCGCTGGCCGATCCTGCCATCAAGGCGCATCTCGCCGATCTCGGCGGCACGCCGCTTCCTGGTACGGCGGCCGATTTCAAGAAGCTGATCGCCGGCGAAACTGAGAAATGGGCGAAGGTGATCCGCGCCGAGAACATCAAGCCGGAATAGCGTTTCGCGCTTCGCGTCTGCAAGCTTGGTTAATTATCCCATTATAAGTAAATCGGCGGCGATTCACGCCGAAACCGAATTTCCTGCACTCAGCGGTAATTTCCGCCGTTGCACAGTGACGGCTTGCGTCTTGCCGGCGCCGGCCAACGCGTGACGTTTTACGATGAATTTTGGATTTGACCCTAAGCTTCGCACAAACATCCAGCGGCCGGATCGCCGGCCATAATGAGAGGGCCCGCCAGCGTTTAGCGAATGGCGTCAGCATCCAATAAGAAACCGGACAGGGAAAACTTAAATGGCATTGGCTCGTCAAGCGCTCGCACCTGTTGCCGATCTGCAGCCGCAGCGCGAATTCGATTTTTCCGACGCCGATTTCCGCGCGCTGTCGAAGATCGCCTATGACCATGCCGGGATTACGCTGCCGGAGGCGAAGAAGAACCTGCTCTATGGCCGGCTGTCGCGCCGGCTGCGCGCGCTCGGTCTGCCGTCGTTCGAGAACTACCGCCAATATCTGCAAGAGAATTCCGGCGAAGAACTGCAGCTCTTCATCAACGCGCTGTCGACGAACCATACCAAATTCTTCCGCGAGCAGCACCACTTCGAACATTTCGTCGGCGCGGTGGTGGCGCCGTTTCTCGCCACCCATCCGACCGGCGGCACGTTGCGCATTTGGTCAGCCGGCTGTTCGTCCGGCGAAGAGCCGCACACCATCGCGCTGATCCTGCACGCTGAGATCAAGGATATCGCGTCACGTGACGTGCGCATCCTCGCTACCGACATCGACACCGACGTGCTGCGCAAGGCATCGCTTGGCGTGTTCTCCGCCGAGTCGGTCGCCGCGGTGCCGGAAAAATATCGCGGCCCGATCTCGAAAGCCGATGAGCGCGACTGCGTCACCATCGATCGCAAAGTCTGCTCCCTGATTTCGTTCGGCCATTTGAACTTCATGGACGACAAGTGGCCGATGCGCGGGCCGTTCGAGGCGATCTTCTGCAGAAACGTCATGATCTATTTCGACGGGCCGACCAAGACCGATCTGGTCGACCGTTTCACCGATCTGCTGCGGGTTGGCAGCTGGCTTTATATCGGCCATTCGGAATCGCTTCTCGGCACGCATCCGCGGCTCAAGCTTGCCGGCCGCACGATCTACCGGAGGACAGCGTGAGCTCGCCCTCCGCAATGGCAAGAAAGCAATCGCGCCACAAACACTGGGGACGCGTAACGTCTCCGCAAACATTGAGCTGTTCAAAATGAATACAACGAACGAGAAGGTCCGCGTCCTGATCGTCGACAATTCCGCATTGATGCGGAAACTCTTGACATCCGTGCTCTCCGCCGACGAGGGCATCGAAGTCGTCGGCGCCGCGCCGGATCCGTTTGCGGCGCGTGAGCAGATCAAGGCGCTCAATCCGGACGTCGTCACGCTCGACATCGAGATGCCGCACATGAACGGCCTCGATTTCCTGCGCAAGATCATGGAACTGCGGCCGACGCCGGTGGTCATGATCTCGACGCTGACGCAAGCCGGCGCCGATACCACGCTCGAGGCTCTCGAAATCGGCGCCGTAGATTTTGTCGCCAAGCCCGCGGACTCCGCCGCCGTGCTGCAGCTTGGCGGCGAACTGATCCCCAAAATCAAGGCCGCGGCGCATACGCGCCTGCGCCGCCGCACACCGGCGCCGCAGCGGACGCGCCGAGCGCTTGGCGGCGCCTCCAGCACAAGCGACAAGCTCATCGCCATCGGCGCTTCGACCGGCGGCGTCGAGGCCTTGAAGGCGGTGCTGATGCTGTTCCCGGAAGATACGCCGCCGGTCGTGATCGCGCAGCACATGCCGGAACGCTTCACCGCCGCTTTCGCGCGCCGACTCGACAGCGAATGCCGGGTGCGGGTGCATGAAGCAGTGCACGACCAGCCGATCGAGCGCGGCCACGTCTATATCGCACCCGGCGGACATCATCTCGAAGTAGCGCGGCGCGGCAGCGGCCTTGTCTGCACGCTCAATGACGGTCCGCTGGTCTCCGGTCACCGGCCGTCGGTCGACGCGCTTTTCAATTCGGTGGCGCGCGTCGTCGCCCCGCGCGCGGTCGGCGCGATACTCACCGGCATGGGACGCGACGGCGCTAGCGGGCTTCTGGCGATGCGGAAGGCCGGATGCGCCACGCTCGGCCAGGACGAGGGCACGGCGCTGATCTACGGCATGCCGCGCGTCGCCTTCGAGATCGGCGCGGTCGAGTTGCAGCACGGCCTATTCGATATATCCGAAGCCATTCTCAATGCCTGCGCGGGGAAATCCTCGTCGGCGCTTGCCCACGCCGATCACTGATAGCGAGGCTCGTTCATATCGCAGGTCACCGATACGATCGTGTTCGACCTTCCGCCCGCGATCGACGCCGCGGGCGCGGTCGCACTGATCGCCGACATGATCAAGCTGCCGCCGGCGAACGAGATCAATCTCAATGCCGCGGCGGTATCTTCGGTCTCGCTGGGCTATTTGCAGATTCTTGTCTCCGCGTTCAAGACGTTTCCGAAATTGACGGTGTCTGCCGCCTCGGCGGAATTCGCCGAAACCCTCGGCGGCTACGGCATCGCCTATCCGCTCGCGGCACAGGAGGCGGAGGAAGCGGACGCACCGCCGGTTTGTGGTCCTGAACCGGTCGAGATCGCGCTGCCGCCGGCTGCAATCGAACTGCCGGCTCCGCTCGATCCGGCCCCCGCGGCTCAAGCCGACAGTGAAGCGCCGGCAAGCGCCGGCGCCGCACGAACCATTTTGACCATCGACGACTCGCGCACCATGCGCGACATGCTGCGGCTGGCGCTCGGCGGCGCCGGGTTCACCGTGGTGCAGGCGGTCGACGGCCAGGACGGGTTGAAGGTTCTGCCGCAGCAGCCCGTCGATGTGATCATCACCGACATCAACATGCCGAAGCTTGACGGCTATGGCGTCATCCGCGCCATCCGCGGCGATCCGGCCTATGACGACACGCCGATCCTGGTTCTGTCGACCGAGGCGGAGCAGGGCAGCAAGGACATCGCCAACGAAGCCGGCGCCAATGGCTGGATCGTCAAGCCGTTCGATCCCGACGGTCTGGTCAAGCTCGTCAGCACATTCTGCGAATGAACCGCCGGTAAACACGCGAAAGTAAGGTACCCAATGCCGAACGCAGCAGCACTCAAGGTTCTTATCGTGGACGATCAGGCGAGCGTTCGCCAGATGACACGGATGGCGCTGGAGAAACTCGGCATCCGCATGATCCACGAAGCCACCAACGGGCAGGAGGCGCTGACGAGGGCGATAGCTCAGCCGGTCGATGTCATCATCTCCGATTACAATATGCCGGAAATGGACGGCGTCGGGCTGCTGCGCGCCATACGCGGGCATCTCGCCATTCGCAAAGTGCCGTTCATCCTGGTGACGGGACGCGGCGACCGCGAGCTCGTCGTCAAGGCGGCGCAGGCCGGCGTCAACAATTATATCGTCAAGCCGTTCGACGACGCCACTTTGCGCACGAAGCTGGAAGCCGTGCTCGGCCGCATCCACTAGATCTCCTTCGTTTGAGCATGATCTTTTCCGAAAACCGGCTGCCACTTTTCGGGATTATTGCTGTAGGCGCCTGCGTATTCCGGAAGTCGTCTCATGCATTACACTACGAATCTCGGCCCGAGCGAATTGCAGAGTTTGCTGCGTGCCATCGCGACGATGAGCTGCGAAGTCGCGGCGACCTCATCGACGGCCAATTCGCATTCCCGATGAGCCAGCGGCAGATCGCCGATTTCACCGGACTGACGCCGGTACATACCTGCCGGGTGCTCAGCGCCATGCGCAAAGCCGGGATCTGCGAGGTCGGCCACGGCGCGGTCAAAGTCACCGACCGCCTGAATTGCAGCGCATCGCCGCGTTCAAATAGTCGCGGCGCTATCAGCTCGCGATCGCCTCGAGCCGGCGCCTGGTGACGGCGGGCCCGAAGCCGGCAATCACGATAAAGACGACGATCATGGCGCCGGCGATGAAGCCGAACACGCCGATCGTGCCGTAATTGCCGAGGAAGAATGCGATGATGAAGCCCGAGAAGATCGCGGAAAACCGGCTCCACGAATAAACAAAGCCCACCGCTTGCGCCCGAATGCGTGTCGGATAAAGCTCGGCCTGATAGGCGTGGAACGAGAACGACATCCAATTGTTGCACAGCGTGATCAGGACGCCGCATACGATCACGCCGACTGCCGTCGCTTGCTGCGCAAACAACAAGCCGAACACGGCGATGCCGATCGCGGCCCAGGCGATCTGCCATTTGCGCTCGAATCGGTCGGCAAAGACGATGCCGACCAGCGGGCCGATCGGCGCGGCGATGGCGATGATGAACGTGTAGGCGAGAGACTTCGTGACCTCGATGCCCTGCGACACCAGGAGCTGCGGCACCCAGCTGGCGAAGCCGTAATAGCCGATGGTCTGGAATAGATTGTAGATCACCAGCATGATGGTGCGAGGGCGATAGGCCTCGCTCCAGATTTCCATCCACGAGCCCGACTTGCGCTCGGCTTCGCCGCTAACGGCTTCCGGCGGCGGCAAAGCCTGCCCGGTATCGGCCTCTATCTTCTTTTCCAGTTCGGCGACGATGGCTTGCGCTTCGGCAATGCGGCCGTGCTGCTCGAGCCAGCGCGGCAATTCCGGCAAGCGTCGGCGAATCCACCAGATCACCGCGGCGCCGACCGAGCCGATCAGCACCACCCAGCGCCAGCCTTCGAGGCCGAGGATGGTCTGCGGCACCAGCTGCCACGCCAGAAACGCGACCACCGGCAGCGCGGTGAACATGACGAATTGATTGTAGGCGAAAGCCGGGCCGCGCTGCGACTTCGGCACCAGTTCCGAGAGATAGGCGTCGACATTCACCAGTTCGACACCGAGCCCGATGCTGGCGATGAACCGCCACAGGTCGATGGTCGTGGATGTGGATTGAAATGCCATGATGAAAGCGCCGACCGAATACCACAACAACGCAAAGGTGAAGATCGAGCGGCGGCCGAAGCGGTCGGACAGCCAGCTGAAGGCCAGCGTGCCGACGAACAGGCCGAGAAACAACGCAGCGACGAAACTGGCAAAGCCCTGCAGGTCGAACAGGCCCTGCGTGGTCGGCTTGAAGATGCCGGCCTTGAACAGGCCGATGGCGATATATGCGGTGAAGAACAGATCGTAGAATTCGAACCAGCCGCCGAGCGACAACAGCGTGACCAGCCTGCGCGTATGGCGTGAGGGCGGCAGCCGGTCGAGCCGTGCCGCCACCGTGACCGTTGCGTCCGTCATGTGTTCCCCCCAGCGCTTTTTTCTTGGCCGGAGCGTAGCAGAGGGAATGGGGGCGGCACTACCCTTGGGGCGGCCTTTGCTGCGGCTTTGGCCTCACCGCTAGCGCACTTCGCCCGGCTTGGCCGGCCCTATGCGGGATCGGGCCGCAGCGCCTTGGCGCCCCGATATCGGCATCGGCGGCCGCGGTATCGCCTGATTTGAGCTTCGCCTCCGGCCGCGAATAAAGCACCGTGGCGTCGTTGGGGTTGAGCTTCCTCGCCGAAATCGGCGATGGCGGCGTCATAGTCGCTTTTCTTGGCATCGACGATATTGCGGTGCGCATACGCGATCTCGTCCTTCGGATCGATGGCGATGGCCTTGCTGAATTGCACGCTGGCCTCGTCATAGTCGCCTTTGGCTTCGTAGATCAGGCCGAGATTGATATAGGGCGTGGATTTTTGCCCATTGAGCGTGACCGCCTGCAGCGCGATCGCCTGATTGAAATCGGCGACGGCGAGATCGAATTCGCGCCGGGCGAGATGAACGGTGCCGCGGTTGTTGTAGGCGTCGGCATATTTGGCATCGATGGTGATCGCCTGGTTGTAATCGGCGAGTGCGCGGTCGAGATCGCCCTTCAATTTATAGGCGGCGGCGCGATCGTTATAGGCGGCGATGTTTTGCGGATCGAACTGATCACCTCGCCGAAATCGGCCGCGGCATGGTCTTAGTTGCGCTTGTTGAGATAGGCACAGCCACGGTCATGGAAGCCTGTGGCATCGGTCGGATCGCCGCGAAAGGCTTCGCAGCCGTTGCGCAACACGGCGCAAGCCTTGGCGTGCGCCGAGCCAGCCATCTTGCTGCACTGATCCATGGCCAGCGCGTCGGCCGCCTTCCGGTTTTCGGCAAGCGACAGGCCGACGCCGTGGGGTTTGAGCTTTTCGTCCTGTGCCAGCGAAAAGCAGCGGTCGTGAAACGTGCGGATGATCTTGCAGGCATTGTGCGCCGGCTCGGACGCGGCCGATGCCCGGCATTCGGCGACGGACTGACCGACGATGCGATAGGGATCGAAGTCGTTGTAATGCGCGCCAAAGGCCAGGCCGTCGGTGCCGACACCGTCGGTCTGCCCCATGGCGATGGCGCCTTCGGCATGACCCGGATCGGGATGCATCGCTGCGGTCAAGAGCGATGCCGCGATCATCAAGACGAGCCAGCCTGAACCGGTCGAGCGCATGGTTCACCCCCCGGTGCATTTCTCTGCGGCATTAGTCGCCCGATGCGCGATTGAGGTTCTAGCACAAGGTTCTTATGGGCCTGCGGTATTCGCCTTTTTCCGCCGAGGGCGATATGACCGAACAGAAAAGATTCAGGGTGGTCGCGACCATGGACGTATTCGAAGCCGTCGATTCCCGCCTCTCCTGCCGCTGGTTTCTCGACAAGCCGGTCGAAGGCAAAATCGTGCGCGACCTGATAGGGCGCGCCGCCCGCGCCGCCTCCGGCGGCAATCTGCAGCCCTGGCAGGTCTATGCGCTGACCGGCGCGCCGCTCGCCGCGCTCAAGCGCAAGGTCGCTGACACTATCAAGGACCGCGATCCGCGGCATATCGATGCCGAGTATCCGATCTATCCGGCGACGATGTGGGAGCCGTATAAATCCCGCCGCGAGGAGCACGGCGTGCAGCTTTATGGCGCGCTCGGCATCGATCGCTCCGACGCCGCAGCGCGGCTCACGCAATACAGCCGCAATCTCGAATTCTTCAACGCGCCGGTCGCGCTGTTCATCGGCATCGACCGCAAACTCGGGCCCGGCCAATGGGCCGACCTCGGCGGCTATATCCACGCCTTGATGTTTCTCGCCCGCGGTTGCGGCCTCGATACCTGCGCGCAGGAATCCTGGGCGCGCATGCACGGCGTCGTCGCGCCGTTCGTGAACATGCCGAAGGAGCAGATGCTGTTCTGTGCGGTGGCCATCGGCTATGGCGACCATCAGCATCCGGCCAACAGTTTTCGCTCGCCGCGTGCGGCGACGGAGAAATTTTGCAGGTTCTTTGGTTTTGAGTGATTGCGCGTGAGCGCTCCCGTTCTCGCGGCGCATCCGCGCCCGGGTTTTGCAAATGCCGCCACGTTTGAGGTGCGAAGAGAGTAGCCGACGGAAAAAGAAGGGGTGGTGCCTGCTTTTTACTGTCCGCTACGCCCACTTCGCCAAGGAAAGAATAAAGGAAGCGGAACGCCGACAGCCGCTGTGTCCTAACCAGCCGTGCTGCTGGCACGGCCGCGCATCCAGCGGGATGCGCACATCTATCGACGTTCCACCGCGGCTCTCGCCAAAGGGAGTCGTCGTCCCTAAGGCTCAGCTCCAGGCCATGCTTCCTGGGACGCGGCCGGAGCACCGGTCCTGTAGTCATCCCCCGTCAGGGGGCAGAACCGACACCGTTTGTGCGGGCGTTACCCGCCCCAGCCTGTCCCTAGTCCAGCGAGCACCTCGCGCCCGGTCCGTAGTGCCGGGAGACTGATGCCCGAAGCTGCCCGGAGCCCGGTCGAATAATAAATCATGGATTTAAATATCGAAAAAACAAACGGTTATGCAACAAGGACTTTTGCGCGACGTGCAGCGGGAATATTATAGGTAGCATCTGCCGAAACAAAATCGACCATTCTGTTTCAGCGCCCGTGAGCACAAAAACTGGCCCTCGGCGTTCGGCACGTGCGTCGGTATCAGAAAATGCCCGAGCTCGTGTCCGATGGTGAACCGGCGCCGGTAATAGTGGCTTCAGCGCTCAGATACCTTGCCCATGATGTCGCGCGCGGCGTCGATCACTTTGCGCATTTCGGGGGTCGGTTCGTTAAGTGTTACAAGGTCGAGATGCTGTTCGACCGGATATTGTGTTTTCAGTTCGCGCGCGTTCGAATTCATTACGATACTCAACTGGGACAGACCTAACGCCTCGGGCAACTGTTCAGTGATCTTGACGACCTGAGAGCTGATTTGAACAAGAATGGGATTTGGAACGCTTATGCTTTTGCCGCCGAGGAGTGCGGCTTCGATCGAGGCCTGAACTCCGCCGCCTTCACGGACCAACACGACTCTGATAGGTAGATCGGCTCCTCCGACCTCGCGCCAGTTTTGAATCTCACCCAGCAGGATACGACGCATCTTGTCGTCGGTTATCGCGTGGACCGGGTTGTCCCGGTTGACCGCAAACGCCATACGTGTGTTCGCGATATTGAAAGTCCGTAATCGGTCAAACGGCAAATCTGGATTGGTCGATTTCAAAGTGCCGAGTTCGATCTCTAGCGGTCCCGATATCATTGCGAAATCGCCACGCTTTTCGAACAACGCAAGAAGGCCGAGACTCGACTTGTTGGGTACGACAGTCAATTTATGACCAGAGACCGCTTCAATCGCGCTTTGATACGGCTCCATCACACGATGGGTGAACGTCGTTGATCCTTGAACAATAAAAGCCCGCCTCTCTTGGATCGCGGAATCTTGCGTCCACGCCGTCGAGCAGGGCAAAAGGACGAGCATCACAACGAATGCAAATATATTTTGGTACCTGCCCATCGCCGTTGAGCCATTTGTACGAGAGGTCAAATTGGAATCGCCAAATTAACCTCAGCTTAAATGCCAGAGGTTTCTGAACAGTTGGTGGTTCGGTAGAACCTGTCGAATAAATCTACAGTAATAAGAAAGGACCCAGCGTCCTTGCCGTTATCCCGCTGTCATATAACTGTCATCTAAGTATCATTGGCGTTAGAGGAGCAGCCTGCTAAACTCTTCTTAAATAAGGAGGCTTCGATGTTGTGGGCATCGGCAGCGTGGAACGCGGGGAATCTCCTGGCGATCGCCGGGTTTGCTGCGTTTGTTCTGCTATCCTTCTTTGTCTCTTACTAAGCAGCAGGTCGCGGCCGCTCGGCGCGCTGTGATCGCATGACGCGATTACGGTACCAGCGCACGATAAGGCTTACGAGCGAAGAGCTTACGTCCCTGAAAGAGATCGGCAACAAACATTGCAGCGCACGATCCCAGACGAACACCGAGATCGTCTAATTGCAGTTGAATACGTCAGAGAGATTGTGGGCCGTTCGGGGGGCATGAGCACTCTTGCGCTAACAGGTGCGGGCTTAAGGCGATTAGCGTCTAATAAATAACACTAGCCCCGGTGGCACAGAGCTTCTCGCTTTCACGCTAGCCTCGCCGAAGAGCGGAATTAGAACAGCTCGGTTTTCGCGACCCTTTTGTTGCAGCGCGTAATTCCGTTGCGTCCGTCCTAATCGAGACAAATCATAATTGCCCTCACAGGCACAGTGGATGTCACCTCGGTGATGTGCCTTTTCCCAGTGGTGTCTTCTAACAGCAAGCCATCGCCCGCTGTGACTGAACGTACCTTGCCCGAACTCGCCGTGACCTTGAAACTACCTGAAAGGCAAAACAGCATTTGCCGACTTGGCGAGGGATGCGGTTGACCGCCAGCCCAACCGATCGGAAGTTCGATTATTACATAACGGGACGCTGCCGTAGGCGCAGACACCAGAAGCGGTGCAGCAGGTGGTGCGAAATCCTCAAGCGATAGGCCGACCTCACGGTCTTCAAGTCGGCTTTCACCGTTGGCGTCCGCGTAGAGCCGAATGATTTACATTGCTCAGGATCATCCTTCTAATCGCAAAACCGCGACGAAATCGTTCGGCTGCTAGGTTTTCTCCAAGAAGAGCGTCCCAATGCGATGTCAGCAAGAATCCGATGTCGGCTGCTGTTCGGAGGGAGGCTGAGGAGCATTGGGGCGTTGGAAATGGTTGAGGCCATCAGAGTCGAATGTCTGACCTGCCAACACGTCGGCCGCCTTACCGGCTCCGAATTAGTCCGCCGCGCGATCAAGCCCGATGCGCCGATATCCAGATGACCCAATAGATCATCGCCATGGCGTAGCCGCGCACGCAACGTGTTTGCGACGGCCGTTCTGGCGGATTTGCACGGGCAGTTGACGCCGTCTTACAGCGATATCGGTCGGCTTTCGATTGATCCCGAACTGATGAAGGGTGCCCTTCCGATGTAGGTCAGTTTCAATCAAGCCGAGGAATATCTCTCGGGGTCGCCTTTTCTATGCTTGTGCGGCCTTCTCTTCAACGCGCCGCCTCCCGCCAGGCATTCGCAAGGCGGTTTCTGATCTCTTGATTTGTGTATGGGGTTAGCGTGCGGATATGCTCCTCAGCGAGCTGCTGGTTGCCACTCTAGGGGCTCGGACGGGCATTGTGCAACCGCTTAGTAAGCGACGCCAATGTCCGCTTTGGGCCATTAGCGGACGCGGCGGCTCTAACTCGTGGTGTCTGCTTTACCCCCGGTGACGGACACGGACGCCAACAATTCGCTCGTAGGACGGATGAGCGAAGCGTCATCCGCCAATTCGTTGCGCCGCGCCGGCACCCTCCGCGTCCGCATTCAATTGGTGTATCCTGGTCTAACGCACGACAAAGTCGCGCGGCGGTCTTGATCGTGCGGTTCGGTTCAGCCACGAAAGGATCAATTCAATGGCAACGAAGCAAGCAGACAGCGTCTACCGGATTGTCGACGTTGTCGGTGTCAGCGAGGAATCGTGGGAAGATGCAGGCCGGCGTGCGGTGGAAACGGCCGCCGGGTCATTACGTGATCTGCGTGTCGCCGAAGTCACCAAGATGGACATGCGGGTGGAGAACGGCAAGGTGCTGGCGTTTCGAACGCGCGTCGCACTCTCGTTCAAATACGAGGCTTGATCCGAGCTTGATCTGACGGACGTTGTGGGATCGGTCGCTCGCGGCGCGTTAAGCAAGCGCGGCGCACTGCGCGTGGGATGCCGCTTAGTGGAAAACGCCGTCAAGCGGTTCCGGCCTTGCGGACCATGCAAGGTTCAAATCCGCAATCGCTCACTTCCGCGCGGCGGAGAACTGGTCCGCCAGCCCGTCGAGCATGCGAAACACCGCTTCCACTCCATAGCCTGCCAAGAATGCAAGTGCCGGCGCCCCGAGCGCGCCGATCGGATTGGCGATCACCTGCTCGGAGCTTTGTCCGCTGGCGCTGGTGAAGAAGCCAATCGCTACGCCAAAGACCGTGCCAAGGACGAGACGCACGATATATTCGCGCAAATCCCGCGGGGTCAGGAGCCGTTCGCCGACGCTGCGCAAATAAAGCCGCAGCACGTAAGTCATCGAGCCGAGCAGCCCCATGAGCACCGGCAGCATATAGCCGCTGACGACATTGAGCTCGGCCGGCAGGGCGCGATCGTCGCGCGGGAACCAGGGCGACAGGTTCGCGTAGGCGAGGTCCTCCTTGCGGCGTAAATCGCTCAGCCTGGCGCAGAGATGCAGCTGGGCGACGGTGTGGAAACGCTCCACCATCTCCGTGGGATTGCTCGGGCTCGGCACCAACTCGACGTCGGCGCAGTAGTAGAGAATGGCGCTGTTGGCGGGGGCTGCGACTTGTTCGCGAAATATTTCCTCGTCGAGCGCTTTGAATTGCGTGTTGAGATCGGCAAGATTGGCGAGCTTGGAGTTGCCGATATAGATGTAGGCGGCGAGCGCTGCGATCGCCAAAGTGATGAGAACCGCGAAGCCTAACAGCCCCATCATGGTGCGTCGCAGCGCGCGCGCCATCGGGATCCATTCCGGATAAGCGCGCTCGGCGTCGGCTTTGCCTTTGCGCGCTTCGGGCGATTTGCGGATGACAAGCGTGGTGAAGGCGACCGAGGCGCCGGTCGCGGGCTCGGCGCGGCCGTTGAGGAAGTCGCGCAGTTCGAGCAAGAACTGAAGGTCGGCCGGCGGCAGGGTTTCGCCGCGGCGCACCTTGTCGTCAATCGGGAAATAGCGTGTGAGCGCCTCGTCGTAGCTCGCGCAGCCCGCCGGCAGGTGGCCGAGCGGCCGGTTTGTCAGGATGCGTTCGGGCAGCCCGGACAAATAATCCAGCAAGAGGCTGATTTCCGCTGTCAGCAGATCAGGATCGAGCGCGGTCGAACGCGAGTCGTCCTGCATGATCGACTGTAGCATCATAGGGCGCTCCGATGGGCATCTCACCCAATAGCGCGGAATCGAATTCACCTATTCAATTGCGAAGATCCGCCGCAGCTCGATCGATCTTCCACATCGCCGCATCTCACGACGTAGAAATGCGACGAAGGTCTTAAAATCCAATCAAAAAACGGCGGTCTGTCGAGATGGAGTGCGAGATTGAGAGCGCGAGATGGAGCGTCTCACTCTCGCCGGCACGACAATCCTTATACATTGGGCCGGTCTGGAATAACTGTGCCGCGCGTCACAGCGAAACGGCGCCTGCAGCCGACTACATGCGGCCGGGCGATTAGTGTAGCCTGGTCGTAGAGCTGCCAGCGGGATATGCCGAGGTTCCGCGACATCAAAGGCAGCGGCCGTGCCTCCGGCGGGCGAGCACTCCGACAATAGTTCAGCTTTGGTTCGGGCACCTTCCGCATTGCGAAGGGCGCCGCAAGCTCGTGGGGCAATGCCATGAAGTTTTCCCGCCGCAAACTTCTGCATCTCGCCGTGGCCACGGCCGCGCTGCCGTTCGCGTCGCGCCCCGCATTGTCTCCTGCTTGGGCGGATAAATATCCGACGCGGCCGGTGCGCATCATCGTCGGCTTTCCGCCCGGCACGTCGTCCGACATTACCGCGCGGCTGATCGGTCAATGGCTGTCGGAGCGGCTCGGCCAGCAATTCATCGTGGAAAATCGGCCCGGGGCGGGGACCAATATTGCCGCCGACGTCGTCGTGCATGCGACGCCCGACGGTTACACGCTGCTCTGGGTCACGCAGACCAACGCCATCAATGCGACGCTCTACGACACGCTCGGCTTCGACTTCATCCGCGACATCGAACCCGTCGCCAGCATTCTCCGCGTCCCGGCGGTGGTGATGGTCAATCCATCGGTGCCGGCCAAGACCGTTCCCGAATTCATCGCCTATGCCAAAGCCAATCCGGGGAAAATCAACATGTCGTCGCCCGGCAGCGGCAGCATCAACCACGTGGCCGGCGAACTGTTCAACATGATGGCTGGCGTCAATCTGGTTCACGTCCCCTATCGCACCAGCCAGTTTCCCGATTTGCTCAGCGGACAGGTGCAGGTGACGTTCAATCCGCTGCCGTCGTCGCTCGATTTCGTAAGGTCCGGCAAGTTGCGCGGCCTTGCGGTCACCGCGGCGACGCGCTCCGAGGCGTTGCCGGACCTCCCAACCGTGGGCGAATTTCTGCCGGGCTACGAGGCGACGGCCTGGTTCGGCATTGGAGTGCCCAAGGATACTCCCGCCGCGGTCGTCGTGACGCTCAACACCGCGATCAATGTGGGGCTCGCCGATCCTCGGTTCAAAGCGCGCCTTGTCGATCTCGGCGGCGCGCCGACGCCGTTGTCGTCCGCCGAGTTTCGCTCCTTCATCGCGTCGGAAACCGAGAAATGGGCTGAGGTCGTCAAGATTTCGGGCGCAAAGCCGCAATGATCGCGGAGTTTCGCCGCGCCGCGCCCGACCCGCGCTCCGGCATCATGCCGCGCGAAGGTCGCGGCACAGCGTAAGGGCGCGCCGGCGCGTGACAGCACTGGTTTGTGCTTTGCGTCACAGCTCGGCGTTTGGGCTTGTCACCGAATATTAACCTCGTCCGTAGGCTGCCCATATTCATCCGCAAAGTTTCCCTTTCTTGTCCAGAAATGCCCGCAATTCCCCGCTCTGCTTAGGCCGGGAAGACGACGGGGAAATCGAAATTGAAGAAGTTCGCGTTCGCTGTGGCCTTGTTGGGCGCACTGATCTCGTCGGCCGCCCATTCCACGGCCCAGGCCAAGACTTTTGTCGGCGTGTTATGGCCCATGTTCGGGCCGCTGCCGGCGATTGGCCTCGTTGAACTGGTCGCCGAGCTCAAGACGCTGCCGGATGTCGAAGTCAAAACCTATCTGCATCAGGAGTGGCCGGCGCTGGTCGAAGACCTCGGCCGTCAGGAGCCGGGAACGCATACTTTCGTGATCGGCTATAGCTTGGGTGCGAACGCCACGGCCTTCGTGGCGAATAAATCCAAATATATCGACCTGATCATTGCGCTGCAGCCTTCGATGCTGAGCTGGAATCCGCCGGTCACCGGAAAAGTCGGGCGCATGATCGAAGTCTATAATCCCAATCCGTGGATGACGTTCGGCGGGATGGGATCGAAGAAATTGGAAGGCCCGAATATCGAATATATTGCCAACAATGACTCCCATCCGGGGGCCCAGTTCAATTTTGAATTTCGCGACTTGGTGAAAAGAGAACTCGCCAATTTCGCCGCGGAAGATCGCCAAGATCGCCAGGATCACCAGGAGACCGCGCAGGCTGCGGCGCCGGCGCCGCTCGCTTATGCACAATTGCCGCGATCGACCGAGCCCAAAGCTTCCGATGCGTGGCTGGGGCGTCAGGCGAACGATGCGGCGGCCAAGGATCAGCGCCAAATGGCGCAAACCGAAATACCGCTGCCGCTGCCGCGCCCGAGGCCTGACCATGTGGCGCGGGAGCTGCCGAAACCGGCGCCGACGGCACAGGCGTCGGGAGAGTCGGTGGTTTTCCTCGACGCCCTGTCGAATTCGGTGAATTCGGGAGGCCTGGCGTTGGGCGACCTGTCGGCGGGGGGCGCGCCATCGGGAGTTTTGTCCGTCGTCAAGCGCGAGCTGACGCCTGCCGATATGATGGATTACGCCAGACGAACCTATGGTGCTTCGCATCTAGCCGAAAGGTGATCGCCGAGCCGCAATATGCTATAGTTGGCCCAGGAGAACCGCGATGAATCTGAACGCGCTGGGCTATGTCGGCATCCGCACCAAAAGCCTCGACGACTGGGCGGACTACGGGACGCGCTTTCTCGGCATGCAGCTTGTCGACAAGAGCCGCGGCACGCTCGCTTTGCGCATGGATGACAGGAAGCAGCGCGTCATCGTCCACACCGCCGAAGATGAAGGCCCGTCGTTCTACGGTTGGGAGATCGCCGACGCCGCGGCCCTCGATGCGCTCGCGGCGCATCTGGAAAAGTCCGGCGTCAAAGTTGCGCGCGGCTCGCGCGCGCTAGCCGACGAACGCCGCGTCAGGGACCTGATCGTGTTCTCCGATCCGATCGGCAACCGGCTCGAAGTATTTCACAGCGCCGAAATCGCAAGCGAGCCGTTCAAGTCCGGCCGCGCCATTTCAGGTTTTCGCACCGGCCCGCTCGGCATGGGCCACGCCGTGCTCACCGCGGAGCGGATCGACGATGTCGTGCCGTTCTATACCGAGATCCTCAACTTCAAGCCGAGCGATTACATCCTCAAGCCGTTCAAGGCGTATTTCTTCCACGTCAATGCGCGCCACCACAGCCTCGCCTTCATCGATACCGGCAAGAACGGCATTCATCACATGATGTTCGAAGTCTGCTATCTCGACGATGTCGGGCAGGCTTACGATCTGGCGCTGAAGCAGCCGGAGACGATCGGCACCACGCTGGGCCGCCATGTCAACGATCACATGACGTCGTTCTATTCGAATTCGCCGTCGCAGTTTTTGGTCGAATATGGCTGGGGCGGCCGCAGCATCGACCCGGCGACCTGGACGCCGCATGAGCGCAGCGAAGGCCCGAGTCTCTGGGGCCACGACCGCATGTGGCTCACGCCCGCGGGCCGCGAGGAAGCGCGCGCCTTGCGCATGCAGAGCGCCGCCGCCGGCGCCCGCGAGCCGGTCAATGTGATGGACGGCAATTATCTGCGCGCGGCGGATGTGTGCCCGTGGTGGAACGCCAACGTTCCGGCGCGCAAGATCGGGTGAGATTGTTTAGTTCGACGCCCGCCGCATCGCGCTCCACGTGCCGTAGCAGGCATTGCCGCCGGCGCTCCAGCGCCCGCCGCCGCTCGAGCCGTGCAGCTTGCCGTAGCCGGTCGCGCTCTGGCCGCCTTTGCTCACGGTGACCGCGATGCCGCCGCTCGACACCACGGCGCCGGAAATCTGATAGCTGAAATCGTTGTCGGCCTGGCGAATCTGGCCGCCGATGATGCGCGCCGGATAGCGGTAGCTCGGATCGCAGGGTCCTACCTGAGTGCGGATCGAGACACTCCACAAGCCGTCATAGGCGCTCGATGCGCCGCGCTTCCTCGCTTCCGACGGTGTTGCCGTCGCAACAAGCACACCGGCCATCGCAACTGCCGTCAGAACGCCAAGCTTTGTCATTTGCTCGCTCCCGGATCGCTGGGTGGGATCTTATCGCTGGTGTTTGGTTGAATTGTGGATTCACTTGTCGGCTGATGTGCGGGCTTGCCCGGAAAAGCCGGCGGCTGACCGGCGAAGGCATTGCCGCTCTTGCCGAGATCGAAGCCGGTTTGAAACAGCGCCTTCATGTAATCAGGATCGAAGGCACCGCGGCTCGGTGCGTTGAAGTCGCCCGGAATGCTGGCGACGTTAAAGCCGATGCTGCTGTTCTTCGCCGCGACAAAAGAGCGGTCGAGCATCAGCCGGATATCGGTCTTCACCGCCATGCCGACCGATTGCGCGAGAATGGACGGCGTCGAGCGTTCGACGACCGCAAAATCCGGCTGCAGCCCGCTATTGACGACGATATAAAGCTGCGTCGCCGGAATCTTGTAGCCGCTGGTGCTTTCCATCAGCGGCGGCGGCGCGACAAAAAATTGTCCGCCGACGCCGCCGTCGACATGCATTTCCGAAAAATGCTTGCCATTGCCCTCGACGTCGATCTGCACCGGCGGGAAGGCGCCCGGAATGCTGCCGGAGGCTAAAAGCACGCTGCGGAACAGATTGAGCGCCGCGCCGCCGTCGTCCTTGCTGTGGTCGGTGGCATGAACGGCAATGGCGCCCATGTTCCACACCACCGAGCGCTCGGCGTCGAGATCGGTCGTGACGACGAACAAGCGTCGGCCGTTCTTGTAGGCGGCCGCGATATCGGCAAGGAGCTCCGGCGTGATCTGCTTCTTGATCAGGTCGCGCAGCGGCCAAGTGTCGAGAAAGCTTTCGCCGGTGCCGCCGACTTCGAAAATATCCGCAGCCGTTGTCTGCGTATAAAGCGCCTGCAGCTTCGCGTCGTATTTCGGGCCGGCAAACATGAAGGGCGCCATCAGCGCGCCGGCGCTCACCCCAGTGACGACCGAATAATCCGGCCGATGGCCGCCGGCGCTGAGCCCGGTCACGAGTCCGGCGCCGAACGCGCCGTCGGCGCCGCCGGTGGTGAGAATGAGCCATGGGCCCGGCTGTGCCGGCAAAGCCTTGTTGAAGTCGGTTTCCGAATCCGCAAAGAAACGTGCGTCCGGCATGCCGGGGATTGCGGCAACGGCATCGTCAGCGGCGGTGAACGGCGTCCGCGGCGGCAGTTTTCCCGCCTGCGCGGCCGGCGCCGGCGCTTGCGGCGTGCCTTGTTGCGCCCCTGGCTGTGTCGCGGATTTCGCGTGCGTGCCGGCTGGCTTTTGCTTTGCGCTTTGCGCATGGGCGGCGGAGCCGGCAACGGGCGGTGTCAGCGGCAGCGCCAGGAACGCCGCGACGAGGGCGGCGATGCATGTCGATATTGTCCGGCCCCAAGGCTTCGTCATTGTCGCGTTCATCGTAGGGTAAGTGTCCCGAAGTCGCTGGAAGGTTCGGTGCATGTACGCGTTGGCAACGGACAGAGCGTCGTATGTGCAGCCGGCACGGGAAGGGAAATATGACCGGCCGTCACGAACTTCAATCGGGCTGAAATTAAAGCAAAATGCTGCCCAAAAATTGCCTTTCAGCGCCGCAATTCCACCCATAGCCTATCAATATCCACGGGTCTGTTACGGTGCTGCGACGTAACGGGTCAGCATCCGTCAAAAGACGTAAAACGCGCAGATACAACACAGCGGATACAGCGTACCGGTATCAGGGTCACGCTTATCAGGGTCACGCGCGCCGGTCGGCGACGAATCGCGCGCCCTCGATAAGTATCGCCGCGCTAGGTCCAAATGTCGCGAGCGCATTTTCGGCGTCCGCGACGAGCTGCTGCAACCGGGCCTTGGCGCCGGGGACGCCGAGCACACTGACGAAAGTCGCTTTGCCGGCGGCCGCGTCCTTGCCGGTCTGTTTGCCGACCAGCGCCGCGTCGCCTTCGACGTCGAGAAGATCGTCGGCAATCTGGAACGCCTCGCCGACCGCGGAGCCGTAGCGCTCGAGCGCGTCGCGCTGCTGTGGCGTGGCTGATGCGAGAATGCCGCCGGCCGCGCAGCCGAAGCGCAGCAGCGCGCCGGTCTTCATCCCCTGCAACACGCGCACGTCGGTCGCGCCGTGTTTCTGCGCGCCGAAGCGGCCTTCGGCGGCGAGGTCGAGCATTTGGCCGCCCGCCATGCCGCCGATGCCCGAGGCGCGCGCCAAAGCGCGCACCAGCGCGATGCGCACCGCCGGATCGGCATGCGTCTCCTCGCGCGACAGGATATCGAAGGCGAAAGTCAGGAGGCTGTCGCCGGAGAGGATCGCGGTCGCCTCGTCGAATTTGCGATGCGCGGTCGGCTGGCCGCGCCGCAATTCGTCATTGTCCATGGCCGGCAGATCGTCATGCACCAGCGAATAGCAGTGCACGCATTCGAGCGCCGCGCCCGCCATCAGCGCGTTCTGCCGCGGCACGCCGAACAAACCCGCCGACTCGACGACCAGGAACGGCCGGAAGCGCTTGCCGCCGCCGAGGCTCGAATAGCGCATGGCCTCGAGCAGGCGGGCGGGGCGGGTGGTTTCGCCGTCGATCGGCTTTGCCGCCAGAAGCTTGTTGAGAAGGGTTTCGGTGTCCGCCGCAACGGCGTCGAGATGGGCAAGAAAAGGCCTGTTTTTGGCATCCATTGGGGGTGTTACCCGGCGTTTAATCGTCGCTGCGGGGTCCTATATCAGGTCCTGCATTTAGGGGATAAGGGGCTGCCGGCCGTTGGGGCTAACCCCGGGAGGCAAGGGCCGGTATCTGCCCTTAGTGAAGGGACTATCTGTGGTCATCGACCTTATAGCGTCAATAGTATTGGCGATCTGGCTCTATCTCATTGCCGCCCGGGGCGGCTTCTGGCGTGCGGCGGAGCGCGATGACGAAAGCCCCGTCGGGAGCCTGGAGCCCGGCGGCTGGCCTGCGGTGACCGCCGTCATCCCGGCCCGGGACGAGGCCGAATGCGTCGGCCAGACCGTGGCCTCGCTGCTGCGGCAGAATTATCCGGGCGAGTTCAATGTCGTCATGGTCGACGATCAGAGCCGCGATGCCACAGCCCAAGTCGCCCGCGATGCGGCGGCGGCGCTCGGCGCCGGCGGCCGCCTGACCGTGCTGTCGGGGCGGGCCTTGCCGCCGGGCTGGACCGGAAAATTGTGGGCGCAGCAGCAGGGCGTCGAGGTTTGCGAAAGCGCGCCCCGGCCGCCGGACTACATTCTCTTCACCGACGCCGACATCGTCTATGCCCCGGACGCGCTGCAAGTGCTGGCGGCACGCGCCAATGCCGACGGCCTCGTTCTCACCTCGCTGATGGCGAAACTGCGCTGCAAGAGTTTTGCCGAGCGCATGTTCGTGCCGGCCTTCATTTTCTTCTTCCAGATGCTCTATCCGTTCGCCTGGGCCAACAATCCGAAGAACGGAACCGCCGCGGCCGCCGGCGGCTGCATGCTGGTGCGGCGCGAGGCTTTGCACGCCGCGGGCGGCCTGGCCGCGATCCGCGATGCTTTGATCGACGATTGCGCGCTGGCGAAACTGCTCAAGGGCCAAGGCCCGATCGCGATCGCGCTGACCGATCGCGTGCACAGCATCCGTGCCTATCCGGTGATCGGCGATATCCGCCGCATGGTGTCGCGCACCGCCTATGCGCAATTGCGCTATTCGCCGCTTGTGCTCGCCGGCACCGTTCTCGGCCTCGCGCTCACTTATCTTGCGCCCGTGGCGCTTGCGCTGTTCACGACCGGGGTGCCGCAATTCATCGGTATTTTCGTCTGGCTTTTGATGGCCTTGGCGTTCCGGCCGGTGCTTAAATTCTACCGGCTGTCGACATTCTGGGCGCCGGCATTGCCGGTGATCGCCGCGATGTATATGGCGTTCACGCTCGATTCCGCCTATCAGCATGCCCGCGGCCGCGGCGGCATGTGGAAGGGCCGGGCGCAGGCCAATGTTTCGGAATTGCGATGAACGAGATGAGCAAGAGCGTAATTTCAAACAAGGCCGACGAATTGCGCTCCGGCAAGGGGCATCGGGACGAGAATTTCCCGGTAGCGTCCTTTCTGATTCATCCGCGCCACCGCGGCGTGATTTTGGCGTTCTATAATTTCGTCCGCACTGCGGACGACATCGCCGACCACGCCACGCTGAAGCCGCCGGAAAAGCTGGCGCTGCTCGATCGCCTGGAGGCGGGGCTTCTCGGCAGCAACGCCGAAGACCCGGTTGCGGTGCGGCTGCGCGCGGCGCTCGCCGAGCGCAATCTCGCGCCCAAGCACGCGCAAGATCTGATCGCCGCATTCAAGCTCGACGTCACCAAGCTGCGCTATAAGGACTGGGACGATCTCATTGGTTATTGCTCGCTCTCGGCCATGCCGGTCGGCCGCTTCGTCTGCGATGTGCATGGCGAGAGCCGTTCGGTGTGGCCGGCGAACGACGCGCTGTGCGCGGCGCTGCAGATCATCAATCACTTGCAGGATTGCAAGGACGACTATCAGAACCTCGACCGCGTTTATGTTCCGCTGGACGCGCTCGACGCGAGCGGAACCGCTGTGGAAGCGATCGGCGCGCCGCGCGCAACGCCGCAACTGTTCGATTGTTTGCACAAGCTTGCGCGACGGACCGAGCGTCTGCTGGGCGAGAGCGACGACTTCGCCGCTTCGATCAGCGATATGCGGCTCAGTCTGGAAGTCTCCGTCATCAATACTTTGGCGCATCGGCTGACGCGCATTCTGATGACGCACGATCCGTTGAGCGAGCCAGTGCATCTTCGCGCGCCGGCCGTTGCCGGCCTGACTTTGCTCGGCGTGTTGCGCGGAACCGCGCGCCGGTTCGGGTTTTCCGCCGCAGCACAGAAGCCGCGAGGGGCGTGAGTGAGCACGTCCTCTCAGGCCGCCGAGCGCGTATCGGGTTCTTCGTTCTATTCCGGGATGCGGATTCTGCCGCCCGCCCAGCGCGAGGCGATGTACGAGATCTATTCGTTCTGCCGTGCCGTCGACGACATCGCCGACGATCTCGGCCCGCGCGACGGGCGGCGCGCGGCGCTCGACCAGTGGCGGGCCGATCTTTCCGCGCTTTATGCCGGTTCGCCGCCGCCGCAACTCGCCGGCCTGGCGCAGGCGGTGCGCGCGTTCGATCTCGAGCACGGCGATTTTCTCGCCGTCATCACCGGCATGGAGATGGACGTCGTCGCCGATATTCGCGCGCCGGATCGCACCACGCTCGATCTTTATTGCGACCGTGTCGCTTGCGCGGTGGGCCGGCTTTCGGTGCGGGTGTTCGGCATGGAGCACGAGGCGGGCCTGGCGCTCGCCCACCATCTCGGCCGCGCGCTGCAGCTGACCAATATTTTGCGCGATCTCGATGAGGATGCCGGCCTCGGCCGGCTTTATCTGCCGCGCGAGGCGCTGCGCGATGCCGGCATTATCTCGACCGATCCGACCGAGGTGATGATCAATCCGATGCTGGGCGAAGCCTGCGGCACGATCGTCGCGCTGGCGCAGGAGGAGTTCGCGAGCGCGCGCCAGATCATGGCGAAAGCTCAGCGCCGCGTGGTGCGGGCGCCGCGCATCATGGGCGAGGCCTATCATCTCATCTTGCAGGGGCTGATCGCGCGCGGCTTTGCGCCACCGCGCCCGCGGGTGCGCCTGCCGAAGGCAAGGTTCCTCTTCATCGTTGTCCGCAATTTCTTTTGATGCGATTTTGAGATGACGCGTACGGTGCACATTATCGGTGCCGGCCTCGCCGGCCTGTCGGCGGCGATCAAGCTGTCCGGGCGCGGCGAGCAAGTCGTGGTGCACGAGGCGACAGCCTTTGCCGGCGGCCGCTGCCGCTCCTATCACGACGCTTCGTTGGGCATGACGATCGACAACGGCAACCATCTGTTGCTGTCGGGCAACCGCGCGGCGCTCGATTATCTGCGCGAGATCGGCGGCACGGATCGCCTAGCCGGTCCGGACCATGCCGAGTTTCCGTTCATCGATCTTAAAAGCAACGAGAGCTGGACGCTGCGTTTCAATGACGGCCGCCTGCCGTTCTGGATTTTCGATGCCAAAAGCCGCGTGCCGGGAACGCATGTGCTTGATTACCTGGCGCTGGCGAAGCTGCTTTGGGCCGCGCCCGGTCAGCCGGTCGGCAAAGCCATTGCCTGCAACGGCGTGCTCTATAAGCGGTTGGTTGAGCCGCTGTTGCTCGCGGCGCTCAATATCGATCCGCCGCTCGGTTCGGCGAAGCTTGCCGGCGCGATCATCCGCGAGACGCTCGCCGCCGGCGGGCTTGCCTGCCGGCCTTTGATCGCGCGCGAAGGCTTGGGCGACACGCTGATCGCGCCGGCGCTCGCCACGTTGCAACAGCGCGGCGCGGCCGTGCGGTTCGAGCATCAGCTTCGCGCGATCCGTTTCAACGGCGACCGCATCGAGGCGCTTGAATTCGACGACGCGACGATTGCGCTTGCCGCCGGGGACTCAGTGATCCTTGCGGTGCCGCCCTATATCGCGGCGACGCTGGTGCGCGGGCTCAACGTGCCGACGGAATTCCGCGCCATCGTCAATGCGCATTTCCGCATCGAGCCGCCCGCCGGACAAAAGCGGATCATCGGCGTGCTCAATGCAACAACCGAATGGATCTTCGCCTTTCCGGGCCGGTTGTCGGTGACGGTGAGCGCCGGTGACCGGCTGATCGATACGCCGCGCGAGGACTTGGCGAAAACGATCTGGGCCGAAGTCGCGACCGTGGTGGGATTGCCGCTCGATCCGCTGCCGCCTTGGCAAATCGTGCGCGAGCGCCGTGCCACTTTTGCGGCGACCCCCGAGCAGGATGCCGAGCGCCCCGGCGCCGTGACTTCATGGCGGAATCTTGTCCTCGCCGGCGATTGGACAAATACCGGCTTGCCCGCGACCATCGAAGGTGCCATCCGATCCGGCAATCGCGCCGCCGACGCGATCATTCTTCGTTAGGTAAAATACCCATGAGTGAAGTGAGCGAATTGCAGACACAAGCGCCATCGGGCCAGCTCGATCTCGACCGCCATATCGACGCGGCGCGCGACGCGCTGCTTGCCTGCCAGCGCCCCGACGGCCATTGGCTGTTCGAGCTCGAAGCCGACGCCACCATTCCCGCCGAATATGTTTTGCTGCGGCACTATCTCGGCGAGCCGGTCGATGCCGCGCTTGAAGCCGGCATCGGCAATTATCTGCGCCGCATCCAGGGCAAGCATGACGGCTGGCCGCTGTTCCAGGACGGCGCTTTCGACATGAGCGCGACGGTGAAAGCCTATTTCGCGCTCAAGATGATCGGGGATTCCACACAAGCCGATCACATGCGCCGGGCGCGTGAAGCGATCCGCGCCCGCGGCGGCGCCGAAACCAGCAACGTGTTCACGCGCTGCCTGCTGGCGCTCTACGGCATCGTCCCGTGGCGCGCGGTGCCGGTGATGCCGGTCGAGATCATGCTGCTGCCGACATGGTTTCCGTTCCATCTCGACAAGATTTCGTATTGGAGCCGCACCGTGATCGTGCCGCTCCTGGTGCTGATGGCGAAGAAGCCGCGCGCCCGCAATGCGAAAGGCGTGCGCATCGACGAATTGTTCCTCGAGCCGCCGCTGATGTTGGGGCCGACGCCGAAAGCGCCGCAGCAGAAGGCGTCGTGGTTCTGGTTCTTCCGCGCCGTCGACAACATGCTGCGCGCGGCGGAGCCGTTCTTTCCCAAGGACGCGCGGCAGCGCGCCATCGATCAAGCGGTGGCCTGGGTCGGCGAGCGGCTCAACGGCGAGGACGGACTCGGCGCGATTTTCCCGGCCATGGCCAATAGCGTGATGATGTATGACGTGCTCGGCTACCCGGCCGCTCAGCCGCAGCGCGCCATTGCACGCAAATCGATCGAGAAGCTGCTCGCGATTGCCGACAACGAAACCTATTGCCAGCCTTGCGTGTCGCCGATCTGGGACACCGGGCTTGCCGCGCACGCGCTGTTGGAGGCCGGCGGCGAGCGCGCTGTCGCGCAGGTCAAGCGCGGCCTGGATTGGCTGGTGCCGAAGCAGGTGCTCAATGTGCGCGGCGACTGGATCGCGCGCCGGCCCAATCTGCGACCGGGCGGCTGGGCCTTCCAATACGCCAATCCGCATTATCCCGACGTCGACGACACCGCCGTCGTCGCCATGGCCATGGATAGATTGGCGATGGAGCGCATGCAGAATCTGGTGAATGTCGATTATCAGAGCCAGATCGACCGCGCGCGGGAATGGATCGTCGGCATGCAGAGCTCTAACGGCGCCTGGGGCGCCTTCGATGCCGACAACGAATATTATTATCTCAACAACATTCCGTTCGCCGATCACGGCGCGCTGCTCGATCCGCCGACCGAGGATGTCAGCGCGCGCTGCCTGTCGATGCTGGGGCAGTTCGGCGACACCACGAGCGACGCCGTCAAGCGCGGCGTCGATTATCTGCGCCGCACGCAGCTTGCGGACGGTTCGTGGTACGGCCGCTGGGGTATGAATTACATCTACGGCACCTGGTCGGTCTTAAGCGCGTTCAACGCCGTCGGGATCGGCGGCGACGCGCCGGAAATGCGCAAGGCCGTAGAGTGGCTCGCCGCCATCCAGAGCAAGGACGGCGGCTGGGGTGAGGACGGCTCGAGCTACAAGCTCGACTATCGCGGTTATGAGCCGGCACCCTCGACGGCATCGCAAACCGCCTGGGCCTTGCTCGGTTTCATGGCGGCCGGCGAGGTCGATCACCCCGCTGTTGCACGTGGCGCCAAATATCTTGCCGACACGCAAGGTTCAGACGGCTTCTGGAACGAGCCGCGCTATACCGCCACGGGTTTCCCGCGCGTGTTCTATCTGCGCTACCACGGCTATTCGAAGTTCTTCCCGCTCTGGGCGCTGGCGCGCTACCGCAATCTCAAGAACGGCAATGCGCGCAAGGTGGCGTTCGGGATTTGAAGTGTCATTCCGGGGCGCCGCGAAGCAGCAAACCCGGAATGTGAATGATGGTGTAATTTACGCCGCGCTCGCCGAAGTCCGCGCCGCTTTGGCAGCCTTCTCGCGCGCTTCGTTGGCGCGCATTTCCGACAGCGTCAGTTGCACATTGCTGTCGAAGACGTATTGCGCCGGGCGCTGGTTATCCATGTTGAGTTCCGGCGCCATCTCGCCTTCCGTCTTGACGCCGCGCAGCCCGATCATCATCGCTTCGAGCGGATGCTTCATCATGGCGTCGGCGGCGGTGGCTTCATAGCCGCAATGCGCCATGCAGTTCGCGCACTTTTCGTAGCGGCCGGTGCCGTAGGCGTCCCAGTCGGTGGTCTCCATCAGCTCCGCGAAGGTCCTCGCATAGCCTTCGCCGAGCAGATAACAAGGCTTCTGCCAGCCGAAAATGTTGCGCGTCGGCATGCCCCACGGCGTGCAGTGGAATTCCTGATTGCCGGCAAGGAAGTCGAGGAACATGCCGGAATGCGACAGGTTCCAGTTCTTGCCTTTGCCGCGGGCGAAGACCTGGCGGAACAGGTCCTTGGTCTTCTTGCGATTGAGGAAGTGCTCCTGATCGGGCGCGCGCTCGTAGGCATAGCCGGGCGAGATCGAAACGCCGACGCCCATCTCGGCGGTGAGATCGAGAAACTTGGCGATGTCTTCCGGCGGATGGCCGTCATAGATCGTGCAATTGACGTTGACGTTGAAGCCCTTGGCCTGCGCCGCCTTGATGCCGGACACGGCCTTCTCGAAGCCGCCCTCCATGCATACCGATTTGTCGTGATGCGCTTTGAGGCCGTCGAGATGCACCGAGAAGAACAGATAGGGCGACGGCGTGAACAGATGCAGCTTCTTTTCCAGAAGCAGCGCATTGGTGCACAGCGAGACGAATTTCTTGCGCGCGATGATGCCTGCGACGATCTCGCCGATCTCTTTGTGAATGAGCGGCTCGCCGCCGGGAATGGCGACCATCGGCGCGCCGCATTCATCGACGGCGTCGAGGCATTCCTGCACCGAGAGGCGCTTGTTGAGGATTGCGTCCGGATAATCGATCTTGCCGCAGCCGAAGCAGGCGAGGTTGCAGCGGAACAACGGCTCGAGCATCAACACGAGCGGATAGCGCTTACGCCCAGCCAAACGCTGACGCAGCACATAGGCACCGACGACGGCCTTCTGTCGCAGAGATACACCCAAAACTTGACCCTCTTTAATGCATTTCCGTTATCGCCACAGCGGGCGAGGCTATGTTTCGTTTGCGCATGATTTTTTCCGAAAACCGGATTCCACTTTTCGGGATCATGCGCTAAACTTTCGCCGTGACGCGGCCGGCGGTCACGCCGTCGGTCAGCTCAGGCGGCAAGCGGAATTCGATCGTCTCATGCCGGCCATGCAACTGGCTGACATCGACCGGATTGAGCCTGCGCAACGCGTCGATCACGTCTTCCACCAGAACTTCCGGCGCCGACGCGCCGGCGGTGATGCCGACGGTCGCGACGTTCTTGAACCAGGTCGGATCGAGCTCGCTGCCGTCGGCGATCAAATAGCTCGGCTTGCCGGCTTCTTCGCCGATTTCGCGCAAGCGATTTGAGTTGGAACTGTTCTTGGCGCCGACCACGAGGATAACGTCGACCAGCGTCGACAGTTCGCGCACCGCCGTCTGCCGGTTCTGCGTCGCGTAGCAGATGTCGCGGGTCTCGGGGCCGACGATGTCGGTGAAGCGCTTATGCAGCGCCGCGATGATGCCGCGCGTGTCGTCGACGGACAAAGTGGTCTGCGTGACATAGGCGACCGGCGTGTCGGCCGGAATGTCGAGCTTGGCGACATCGGTCTCGGTCTGCACCAGCGTCACCGGCTCGGAGATCTGGCCCATCGTGCCTTCGACTTCCGGATGGCCGGCATGGCCGATGAGAATGAGCCGGCGGCCTTGGCCGACATAGCGCTTGCCCTGATTGTGCACCTTGGTGACCAGCGGGCAGGTGGCGTTGAGCACCGGAAGCTTCCGCGAGGCCGCTTCCTCTTCGATGCTCTTGGCGACGCCATGAGCGCTGAAAATGGTGACGGCGTTCGGTGGAACCTCGGAGAGGTCCTCGACAAAACGCGCGCCTTTGGCTTTCAGGCTTTCGACCACGTGCTTGTTGTGCACGATCTCGTGGCGCACATAGACCGGCGGGCCGAATTTTTGCAGCGCCCGTTCGACGATTTCAATCGCGCGCACGACGCCGGCGCAAAAACCGCGAGGCTGGGCGAGTATCACTTTCATCAAGATCTCCAGAACCTATTCCGGCAAACTCTCGTCCGGTCACGTCGAATTTTGGCTACGTCAAATATTTTGGCTACGTCAACCCATGACGCTGTCGTTGCGCCAACGTTGCAGCCCTTGCTGCGGCCTTGCGCCGCAACGAGGGCAGGTCGGGTGTTTATGTGGCGTTTATTGGCAGTTTCGCGTCAAATAGCATCAGATACCTGAACCACGACTTAGTTGCTCTTTGGCTGCTGCCTGGTTGCTACTTGGCTGCGAAACCGGCTCAATCAAGCCCCGATCCGTTTTTTGGGACGGCGCCCCCGCCAATAACCCCTCAAGCCACTACCATTGAGCGGAAATACCGTTTTTTGTCCAGTACGATGGCGGCATCGCGGCTCACTTTTACATGACACCGGATGGTAAATCAGCACCGATTGAACCGCGAAGGGGGCTTTGCCGTCAAACGACAACATATTTTTACTGCAACCGGTTCAGGGGCCAGTTCATTAGTGTCCGCAATGATTGCGCTAATTCGCGCCGATGTTCGGGTTTTGGACCCCCGGAATTTAAGCGTATTGGTCGAAGAATCTGGCTGCAAAGACGGGATTCCGACATGTGTTTCGCACTGTCCGATCGGCAGCGGGTGCGCGACGATGTAGGAAAATATGCACGATTTCACTTTTCCCCCAAATCAGGGCATCTAAGCGCGCCGACGAGGCCCAAACCGGGGCTCAAGCCGAGACTGAAGCCGAGACTGAAGCCGAGACTGAAGCCTTGTCCGCCTCCATTTTGCCGCTGTCTTATCGCCTCAAACGCCGCTCCGTTCATCCCCTCATCCCGCTGACGAATTCCATTGACCCATTCCCTCATGAAATCGATTACCGCCTTCGTCGTCCGCGCCATCGGTCTGTGCGCGAAGAATGCATGGCCGGTGATTGGGCTGTCGCTTCTGCTCGCCGTGCTGGCGACCTGGTATGCGGCGACGCATTTTTCCATGACGACGGACATCAACCAGCTGATTTCCCCGAACATCGATTGGCGGCAGCGCGAAGCCAGATTTGAAAAGGCTTTTCCGCAATTTCAGCTGATCGTCGCCGTCGTCGATGCGCCGACGCCCGAGCTTGTCGATGCCGCGACCGGCGCCTTGGTGCAAAAGCTCGAGCCGCAGAAGGATTTGTTTCACTCGATTCAGCAGCCGAAAGGCGGGCCGTTCTTCGCCCAGAACGGCTTGCTGTTCGAGAACGTCAAAGATCTCGAGCCGCAGATGAAAGTGCTGGGACAGGCGCAGCGCCTCGTCCAGGTCTTGGCCGGCGATCCGTCGCTGCGCGGCGTCATCCAGGTCTTTCAGCTCAGCCTGCTCGGCGTGCAGGGCGGTCAGCTCACGCTCGACAATATGCAATGGCCAATGACGCTCGCCTCGAACGCGATCGAGAACGTCGAGGCCGGCAAGCCGGCGACCTTCTCCTGGCACGAAATGGTCGAGGGCCGCGCCGCGACCTCGAGCGAGCGGCTGCGCTTCCTCGAAATCCAGGCGACGCTGAATTACGCCGAGCTTGAGCCCGGCCGGCACGCCACCGATACCATCCGCCAGGCCGCCGCCGACCTCGACATCGCCGCCAAATATCAGGCGCGGCTGCGGCTCACCGGTCCGGTTCCGATGGCTGACGAGGAATTCTCCACCGTCAGGGAGAACGCCGGGATCAACGCCACCGCGACGGTCGCGATCGTGCTGATGATCCTTTGGTTTGCGCTGCGCTGGGTGCGCATCATCTTCGCGGTCTTCGTCTGTCTCGTCGTCGGGCTCGCCATCACCGCCGCCGTCGGCATGATGATGGTCGGCACGCTCAATCTGATCTCGGTGTATTTCGCGGTTCTGTTCGTCGGCCTCGGCGTCGATTTCGGGCTGCAGTTCAGCGTCCGCTATCGCGCCGAGCGCAATAATGTCGACGATCTGCGCATGGCGCTTCTGGAAGCCGGCAGCCGCGCCGGCGCGCCGCTGACGCTCGCGGCTTTGGCGACCGCCGCCGGCTTCCTGTCGTTCCTGCCGACGGTCTACAAAGGCGTGTCCGAGCTCGGGCTCATTGCCGGCGTCGGCATGCTGATCGCGTTCACCACCAGTATCACGACCTTGCCGGCCCTGCTCGCGGTGCTCAAGCCGCCGGCGGAACCGAAACAGCTCGGTTATGCCTTTCTTGCGCCGGTCGACGATTTCCTAGCGCGGCACCGCATGGCCATCCTCATCATGACGGGAGTCGTCGTCGCCGGCGGACTGCCGCTGTTGCATTGGCTGCGGTTCGATTTCAATCCGATCAACCTGCGCAGCCCGAAAACCGAAGCCGTTGCGACCTATCTTGAACTGAAGACCGATCCGGACACCGGCACCAACGACATTCAGGTGCTGGCGCCGTCGCTCGCCGAAGCCGATCAGATGGCCGCGAAGCTCAAGGCGCTGCCGCAAGTGTCGCGCGTGCTGACATTGTCGAGCTTCATTCCGCCCGACCAGGACAAAAAGCTGCCGCTGATCCAAGCCGCGGCGAAGACGCTGTTGCCGGCGCTCAATCCGCCGGCGCCGAGCGCGCCGGCGACCGATCCGCAAAACGTCAGCATGATGAATTCGACCGTCGACGCGCTCAACCGGCTGGCCGGCAACGGCACCGGGACGGGCGCCGTCGCGGCGCGACGGCTGGCGACCGACATGACGGCTTTGGCCAAGGCCGATCCGGCAGTGCGGCAGCGCGCCGAGACCGTGTTCGTGCAGCCGCTCAAGATCGCGCTCGACGATCTGCGGCATCTGTTTTCGGTTCAGGAGGTCACGCGCGCCAATCTGCCGCCCTCGCTGGTGAACCAGTGGGTCACGGCGGGCGGCCAAGCGCGCATCGACGTCTCGCCGAGCGGCGACCCCAACAATAACCCCAATCTGCAGGCTTTCGCCCGCGCCGTTCAGTCCGTGGCGCCGGAAGCGACCGAAGGACCGATCTCGATTCTCGAAGCACGCCGCGCCATTGTCGGCGCGTTCATCGAGGCGGGCATCTGCGCGTTTCTGTCCATCGGCATCATTCTCTGGATCACGCTGCGGCGCATCGGCGACGTGCTCTTAACGCTCGTGCCGCTGCTTCTCGCCGGCGTCGTCACGCTCGAGATTTGCGTGCTGATCGACCTGCCGCTGAACTTCGCCAATATCATCGCGCTGCCGCTGCTGTTGGGCGTCGGCGTTGCGTTCAAGATCTATTACATCATGGCGTGGCGCGAAGGGCAGACCAACCTCTTGCAGTCGGTGCTGACGCGCGCCGTGACGTTTTCCGCCTGCACCACGGCAACCGCGTTCGGCAGCCTGTGGTTGTCCAGCCATCCCGGCACGTCCAGCATGGGCAAACTCTTGGCGATTTCGCTCCTCACCACGATGATGGCAGCGGCTTTGTTCCAGCCGGTGCTGATGGGCAAGCCGCGCGAGCAGAAGCCTGAACTGGAAAGCACTCCTGAGCTGGAAAAGGCGTAAGGCTCAATCGCGCGGCATTCATGTCGCGCGATGATCCGACTATGACAGTTGTGATTATTGCCGCGCCGAATTGAGCCGCAGCTGCATGTCCGACTTGTGCTGCGCCGGCGCCATCATCATCGCCGGCGGACGCTTCGCCGTATTGGGATTGATCGCCGGGTCGAGCATGCTGTAGGCCGAATCCGGCAGGCGCGACCAATAGGTGTTTTTGCCCAGCATTTCGATGCCGAGGTAGCCGCGCACCGTCAGCGTCTGGCCGTCAGGCGAAACTTTCAGCGTCGCCTTGTAGACCTTGCCGTCGCGCGGATCGAGGATGGTGCCGCCGCCGTATTTATCGGCCTCTTCCTGCTGCATGCCGCGGATGATTTCGAGCCCGAGCCACGGATGATTGAGGCGGTCATCCTTGCACTGATCGCACACCGCATTCGGGTTCTCGCCGGGCTTCATGAACATCCTGGCGATGATGCCGGAATAGACGCCGTCTTGATTGCTGATCAGGAACCAGCCCGTGGGCTGCTTGGTGTCGTCATCGACGCCTTGCCACAGCCCGACCGGCGAAATATCGGCGCTCGCCGCAGGGCTTGCGGCAACGACCGGCGCGATCAGCGGCAACAGCGCCGCAAGGGCCAGCACAAATCTCACTCGCATCGTCCGAACTCCCGAAGCTCCGGGCGCCATATCGAGCACGCCGACGACCAAAAATCGCGCCGAAATCGCGCCCAGAAAAACGCGTCAAGGACATAGACGCCGGATCGGTTCCACGCAATGGCTATCGGCCGGCGAATTTGGCCGATTATTCCCGCGCAATGCATTTGACACAGGGCAATAGAGCGGCAGAAAGTTGATCGAATTGCGGACGAATAATATGACGGCTGGTAACATCCTGCCGCAAGAGCGCCAAGCCGTTGCGCAGCCGGGCGGGAGCCAACGGGGGGCACGTGAAAATCAAGGTCATCGAACCCATCGCGGTCAGCCTGCCGATGCAGAAGCCGGTGCAGATGGCCGGCGAAACCGTCTCGCGGGCCGACAATGTGCTGGTGCGCATCGAAGCCGAAAATGGCGTTGTCGGCTGGGGCGAGGCCGCCTCGGCGCCGACCATGACTGGGGAAACCACAGTCAGTATGATGGCGGCCGTGGCGCATATGACGCCGGTGCTGCTGCATCGCTCCGCCGACGAATTCGCCGGCGCATCCGCCGCCATGGACGCCTCGATGTACGGCAATAGCGGCGCCAAGGCGGCGATCGAGATTGCGTTGCACGATCTTGTCGGCCGCGCCACCGGCCGCCCGCTGCATGCGCTGTTCGGTGCGAAGGTGCGCGACCGCATGCCGGTGCTGGCGGTGGTCGGTTCCGACGACGCGGCCGCGGATCTGTGCGACGCGCAGGCGCGCTATGCCGCGGGCTATCGCGCCTTCAAGATCAAGGTCGGGCTCGCTGCGCCGGAGGCCGATGCCGAACGCACACGCGTCGTCTGCGCAGCGCTCAAGGCTCAGAGTAAAGCGCATGGCGGGGAATGCCTCGTCTCGTCCGACGCCAACCAGGGCTACAGCACCGACGCCGCGCTGCGCTACGTGCAAGCACTCGGCGATTGCGGCCTCGACTTCTTTGAGCAGCCGGTCGAGGCGCATGATGTCGAGGGCATGGCGCGTGTCGCTGCCGCCGCGCCCGGCATTTGGATCGGCGCCGACGAAGGCATTCATTCGGCGGCCGACATCGCGCGGCACCATGAGCGTAACGCCGCACGCGGCGCGAGCCTGAAAGCGATCAAGCTCGGCGGCTTGCGCGCTTTGTTCGAGGCCGGCTGTCTGTGCGAGCGGCTCGGCATGCGCATCAACATTTCCTGCAAGACCGGCGAGTCGAGCGTCGCCTCGGCCGCTGCCGCGCATATCGCCGCGGTCGTGCCGGCGCTCGCCTGGGGGCTCACCGTGACCAATCCCGGTCTCGCCGAGGACATCGTCGTCGTGCCGCTTCGCGTCGAGGGCGGTCATGTCGCGGTGCCGGACGGCCCCGGGCTTGGCATCGAAGTTGACGAGCGCCGGGTGCGGCGCTGTCAGCAGGATCTCAAGCGCGTCGCCTGAGCCGCCATGACCACGCCGATATTGGCTCTCGACAAGATCTCGAAACGGTTCGGGCCTATCGTCATTGCCGACGCCATCGACCTTGATCTCGGTGCAGGCGAAGCGCTCGGCATTATCGGGCCGAACGGCGCCGGCAAGACGACATTGTTCGGCATCATCAGCGGCACCGTGCCGCCGGATTCCGGCCGCGTGCTCTATGCCGGCAGCGACATTACGCATCTGCCGCCGGCGCGGCGCTGCGCGCTCGGTATCGGCCAACCGGGAGGCAAATCTGTCGGCGAGAAGTCCGGCATCGGCCGTTCGTTTCAAATTCCGCTGCCGTTCGGCGGTATGAGCGTGTTTGAAAATCTGGTCGTGGCTGCAGCCTTCGGCGCCAAACGCCGCGAGTGCGACGCCTATCAAATCTGCATGGATATTCTCGAACGCTGCGGCCTCGTCGACAAAGCCAATCGGCCGGCCGGCAGCCTGACGCTGCTCGACCGCAAACGCCTCGAATTGGCGCGTGCGCTGGCGACCGATCCGGCGGTGCTGCTGCTCGATGAAGTCGCCGGCGGCTTGACCGAGCATGAATGCGCTGAGCTGATCGATCTCATCCGCGACGTCCGGAAGGGCGGCGTCTCGATCATCTGGATCGAGCATGTCGTGCATGCCTTGATCGCCAGCATCGACCGCCTGCTGGTGCTGCATAACGGCGGCTTCATCGCGCAAGGCGATCCGGCGATGGTGATCAAGAGCTCGCAGGTAGCCGAGATCTATTTGGGGATCGAGGCTGATGCCTGAGCTCCTCGCCGTGCGCCATCTCGATGCCTTTTACGGCGACATCCAGGCGCTGTTCGGCGTCTCGATTGAAGTCGCTGCCGGTGAGGCGGTCGCCGTCATCGGCGCCAATGGCGCCGGCAAAAGCGCGCTTCTCAAAAGCATCGCCGGCGGGTTGCGCGCGCGGCCCGATACGATCGTGTTCGACGGTTCCCCGATCGGCGGCTTGCCGGCTTTTGCGGTCGCTGCCCGCGGCGTCGCGCTGGTGCCGGAGGGCAGGGGACTTTTTCCGTCGCTGAGCGTCGAGGAAAATCTTGTGATCGGCGGTCAGCTCAAGCTCGCAGGGCCGTGGACGCTGCAGCGCGTCTTCGACCTGTTCCCGATCCTCGCCGAGCGCCGCAAATTACCGAGCACGGCGCTGTCCGGCGGCCAGCAGCAGATGGTCGCCATCGGCCGCGCGCTGATGGCCAACCCGAAATTGTTGTTGTGCGACGAAATCAGCCTGGGCTTGGCGCCGATCGTGGTGCGCGACATCTATGCACGCTTGCCCGCGATCCTCGCCCACGGCGCCTCGATCGTGCTGGTCGAGCAGGACATCGTGCAGGCGCTCAAAGCGGCGCAACGCGTCTATTGCCTGCAGCAGGGCCGCGTCGCGCTCGCGGGCGAGGCGAAGACTCTCACGCGCGAACAAATCGCCGCGGCGTATTTCGGAGTTTGACGCGTGGACTGGATCAACGTCATCCTCCAAGGCATTTTGGTCGGCGGGCTCTACGCCATGTTCGCTGCCGGCCTGTCGCTGATCTTCGGTGTGATGCGGCTGGTCAATATCGCCCATGGCGATCTGATCGTGCTCGCCGCCTATATCGCGCTCGTCACCACGCAGACGCTCGGTATCGGGCCGCTGACGTCGCTCATCGTCGTCGTGCCGGTGATGGCGCTGCTCGGCTACCTGCTGCAATGGTTCGTCCTCAACCGCACGCTCGGCGACGATCTGTTGCCGCCGCTCTTGGTGACGTTCGGGCTCTCGGTGATCATCCAGAACGGCTTGCTGACGCTGTTCACCGCCGACAGCGTCAAATTGCAGGCAGGCTTCATCGAAGTGGCGACGATCCGGCTCACCGACGGCATTTATGTCGGCGTGCTGCCGCTGTTGCAATTCGCCGTCGCGGTCGCGGTGATCGCCGGATTGCAATTCGTGTTCTATCGCACCGCGCTCGGCCGCGCCTTTCGCGCCACCGCCGACAATCCCGAGGTGGCGCAACTGATGGGGCTCGACAACCGCCGAGTCTTTGCGCTCGCCATGGCGCTGTCGCTCGCGGTCGTGGCCATCGCCGGCGTGTTTCTCGCGGTGCGCGCCAATTTCGATCCGTCGCAGGGGCCGGCGCGGCTGATCTTCGGCTTCGAGGCGGTGATCATCGGCGGGCTCGGCAGCCTGTGGGGCACGCTCGCCGGCGGCCTCATCCTCGGCGTCGCGCAAGCGGTCGGCGCGCATCTCAATCCGGGCTGGCAAATCCTCGCCGGCCATATCGCCTTTCTGATCGTGCTCGCGGTGCGGCCGCAGGGTCTGTTTCCGAAGGTGCGGACATGAGTGAGGGCGTGCGTGTCGTCTTCGGCAGCCGTTCGAACCATGTCGGCTTGTGGTTCGCTGCACTCGTCGTCGCGGCGTTCGCGGCGGCGCCGCTCTGGGCCGGCCGCGACGACTTGCAGCTGCTGTCGGAAATCTTCGCCTATGTGGCGCTGGCGAGCCTGTGGAATCTGCTGGCGGGGTATGCCGGTCTCGTCTCCGTCGGCCAGCAGGCCTATGTCGGCCTCGGGGCCTATCTGCTCTTTGGCTTCGCCATTCTCGGCGGGATTTCGCCGCTCTGGGCCATTCCGCTGGCCGGTGTGATTTCCGGCATCGTGGCGGTTCCCGTCGCCGGTTTGGTGTTCCGTCTGCGCGGGCATTATTTCGCCATCGGCACCTGGATCGTCGCCGAAGTGTTTCGACTCACCGCATCGCAAATGTCGGTCCTCGGCGGCGGCTCGGGCACGAGTTTCCCGGCGTCGATGGTGATCGCCATCGCGCCGACGCGGCAGCTGCGCGATTTCACCGAATATTGGATCGCGCTGGTGCTGGTGATCTTGATCCTCGCCGCCATTGTGCTGCTGCTGCGCTCGCGCTACGGGCTTGCGCTCAAGGCGATCCGCGACAGCGAAGTGGCGGCGCGCTGCAGCGGCATCGACGTCACCCGCGTCAAGCTCCTGGTCTATATCGTCACCGCCTGCGGCACCGCCATGGTCGGCGCCCTGATCTTTTTGCAGAAGCTGCGCGTCTCGCCGGACTCAGCTTTCAGCGTCAACGACTGGACCGCCTTCGTCATCTTCATCACGGTGATCGGCGGCATCGGCCGCATTGAGGGGCCGATCGTGGGTACCATCGTCTTTTTCCTGTTGCGCCAGACGCTGGCCGATCTCGGTACGCTCTATCTCATGATGCTCGGCCTGGTGGCGATCCTCACCATGCTCGCGGCGCCCAAGGGCCTGTGGGGGCTCATTGTCGCGCGCTTTAACTTCTCGGTTTTTCCGCTTGAACGCCGCGTTATCCTCGACGATGGTACCGCACCAAAATGACTGCAGGACTGCGGGCAAGCAGGCGGGCAAGGGAGTAACGACCAATGGCCAACAAGATTATCATCAGCTGCGCGATCACCGGCTCGATCCATACGCCGACCATGTCCGACGCGCTGCCGATCACGCCGGACCAGATCGCCGAACAGGCGATCGACGCCGCCAAGGCCGGCGCCGCGATTCTGCATCTGCACGCCCGCGATCCCAAGGACGGCCGGCCGTCGTCCGACGCCAATGTGTTCATGCAGTTCCTGCCGCGCATCAAGCAGGCGACCGACGCGGTGGTGAACATCACCACCGGCGGTGCCGTGACCATGACGGTCGATCAGCGCATCTCGGCGGCCAACACGCTGTCGCCGGAAATGTGCTCGATGAATATGGGCTCGATGAATTTCGCGCTCTATCCGATGGCGAAGCGCTACAAGACCTGGAAATACGATTGGGAGGAGAGCTATCTGCTCAACTCCGACGGCTACATTTTCCCCAACACGTTCCGCGATATCGAGAAGGTCTATAAGACGCTCGGCGAAGGTCACGGCGTGAAGTTCGAGCATGAGTGCTACGACACCGGCCATCTCTACAATCTGGGGCATCTGGTCGACCGCGGCATGTTCAAGCCGCCGGTGTTCCTGCAGCTCATCTTCGGCATTCTCGGCGGCATCGGCGCCGATCTCGACAATCTCTTGTTCATGAAGCGCACGGCGGACAAGCTGTTTGGCAAGGATTATTTGTGGTCGGTGCTCGCCGGTGGCCGGCATCAGATGAATTTCTGCACTCAGGCGGCGATGATGGGCGGCAATGTCCGCGTCGGTCTCGAAGACTCGCTCTACATCGGCCCGGGGAAACTTGCCAAGAGCAATGCCGAGCAGGTGGCAAAGATCCGCCGCATCGTCGAGGATCTCGGCTACGAGGTCGCGACGCCGGCCGAGGCGCGGGCGACCTTGGGACTGAAGGGCGCCGACCGCGTGAAATTCTAGGCGAGACGATTGCGGCAGCCGTCCCCATGAACGTCATCGATCTGAAAAATCGTACGGCGATCGTCACTGGCGGCGCGAGAGGCATCGGCTTTGCCGTCGCCACGCGCATGCTGGCATCTGGCGCTGCGGTCGTATTGTGGGATGTGGACGCGGCGGCGCTCGACAAAGCCGCCGCGGCGCTGAAGGGCGGCGGCCGCATCTACACTGCGGCCGCTGACGTGACCGACGAAGCTTCGATCGCGCGCGCCGTCGACGCTCTCCTTCGCGACGCCGGCAAGATCGATATCCTCGTCAACAATGCCGGCATCACCGGCGGCAATGCGCCGACCTGGGAGCTTGCGCCCGACGTCTGGCGCCGCGTGGTCGAGGTCAATCTGATCGCGCCTTATCTGACCTGCCGCGCCGTCGTCCCGCACATGATCGCGTCAGGCTATGGCCGCATCGTCAATATCGCGTCGATCGCCGGCAAGGACGGCAACCCGAACGCCTCGCATTATTCGGCGTCGAAAGCGGGCCTGATCGGTCTGACCAAGTCGCTGGCCAAGGAGCTGGCGACCAAGAATGTTCTGGTGAACTGCGTCACGCCGGCTGCCGCCAAGACCGATCTGTTCGAGCAGATGACGCCGGCGCAGATCGATTACATGCGGTCGAAGATTCCGATGAACCGCTTCGTCACGGTCGACGAAATCGCGGCGATGGCGGCGTGGCTGGCGTCGGAAGAGTGTTCGTTCTCGACCGGCGCGGTGTTCGATATTTCCGGCGGGCGGGCGGTTTATTAGGTCGACAAAGGAAATTGGCTTGCCGACCGCGTAGCTCGCAGCGGCTTGCACCGGCCCGCCTTCGCTTGTGCTTCGGGGCGCGGCAGCCTTCGCAACGCCGCGCGAGCGAAGGCTGGTGGGCGGTACAGGGATCGAACCTGTGACCCCTTCCATGTCAAGGAAGTGCTCTTCCGCTGAGCTAACCGCCCGATCCAGGATGATCATACGCCCGGGGCGCAAGGGTTTACAGGCGTGCCGCCGGTGGGGTCAAGCCCGCAGGCGGCACGCCGATCAGGAACCCGACCAATAGCTTAAGAGTTTCGCCGACTTAGCCGGGCGGCATCGTACTTTCAGACTTAGCTCTTCTTGGGAGCCGCCGCCGGCGCCGCGGGCATCACGTCCGAAACGCACTTCTTGGTGAAGCTCGAGGCGGCCGCGCCATGAAGCTTGGCGGCGGCGGCGGCGTCCTTGCAGCATTTGGTGGCCGAGCTTTTGAGCGCCGCGCCGTGAAGGTTCTTCGGGCCGATCGTGCTCTGGCAGGTCGCGCCAGCGGCATCGGCCGGACCGCCGGCGGCGGGAGCCGCCGGCGCCGGCGCGGGCGGCGTAGCGGTCTGCGCGATTGCGGCACTTGCGATGCAAAGGGAGGCGGCAATGATTGCGATCGTCTTCATGTCTTGCTCCAAGGATTGGACGTCTAAAGATCGTGTGTGGGTCTCACGCGTTGGCGGTTACAAAGAATTTATGTTGGCCGGTTTATGTCCGGTGCGATTGCAGCGTGCCGGTCGGGCTCGCTTTGTCGACCAGCTCAGGCAAATATTGCGCCAATATCTTCAACACGGCGTCGACCGGTAGGCCGAACTGCCGGGCCAAATCCTGGATCTGCGAATTGCCGAGGATGGCTTTGAGCTGATCCTCGGTGATCGGCATATTGGCGCCATTGCCGAGCCAGGATTGCACCTGCGGCCCGAGCCCGCCCTTCTGCAGCGCGGCGACCAGCCCGTTGATGTCGTGATACTGCGTCTTTTCCAGAACCGCATTGATCAGCGCCGGCATGGCGGCCGATTGCAGCGAACTCAAAACGCTGGACAGCGAGTCACCCAAACCGAGATTGCTGAACAAACCCATGGCAATGCCTCTTGATGCAATGAAAACGACGCCAGCCCCGGCGCCTCAATAGACGCCAGGGTAGCCTAGTCGAACCTTGCCGCCCGCACCAGAGGTGGAGGCGGCGCGATAGCTTTCTTCAGGCTTATTTGTGCATCAGATCGGCGGGCACCTTGCCGCCGTTGTCCGCGACCTTTTGCATCACTTGCGCATGCAGCCAGACATTCATCGCCGCCGAATTGTTGGTGTCGCCGGTGTAATTCAACTCCTTGGCCAATTCCTTGCGCGCGGTGAGGCTCGAGTCGAGGTTCAAGAGCTTCATCAGATCCACGATCGAGGTCTTCCAGTCGAGGTGCTCTTTATTGGCGGCCGCAAGCTTAGTGAGGATGGCATCGACGTCGACCTGGCTGCCCGGCTTCGGCGGCATGCCAGGGGACGACGACGACGGCGCAGCAGACGATGGCGAAGCTGGCGCGGCCCCTGCCGAAGTCGTGACGCCGGCGTGATGGAAGATGGCCGATACGATGCTACCGAGTATGCTCATTGACGCCTCCTCTGCGGCTGTCCGGATGCGCCGGTATTATTTTCCGGCGCGTGAACAGCCTGGTTCAGATCGCAGGTTACCAATTAAATGACGAAGGGGCGGTGACAGCCGCCATCCCGTCACTCTCATGAACTTATGCTTCGACGGTGCGCTCGCCCGCCAATAGGCCACAGCCGGCGAAAGCGACGAGCGCGAGCGAGATCAAGACATTATAGCCCGCAAGCGAGATGCCGAGAAAGCGCCACGCCGCCTCGTCGCAGCGCGGCACATGAATGGTCTGCAACTGGCCGAGCAAGCCGCCGCCGCTTCTGAAATCGGTCACCGGTCCGGTGCAGTCGGGCGGACCCGCCCACCAGCGCCACTCGATGCCGGCGTGATAGGTCGACAGCACGACGTTGACCAGAACCGCGGCCATGATGGCGATGAAGCCGACCATCACCAGCTTGCGCGGCGCGCCGACGAAGGCGGCGATCGCCACCAGAAGCGAAAGCGGAATGACGACATGATAGGGGATGCGCTCTTCGAGGCAGAGCGGGCAGGGTTGGTACTTCAGGACATATTCGAAGAACCAGGCGCCGGCGAGCGTGCCTAAGCCCACCACAAAGACCGCGAGCGCCGCCGCGGCGGCCGGCTGATCATAGAGCTGATTGATCCAGTTTTGCTTCATCGCTGTTGTCCCGGAGCCCTGTTATCTCGGAGTCAATAAGACCGCATGCAGGGACCGTTGAAAACCGTTCGGCCGCGTATGGTCAGTTGCAGCACATGGTCAGTTGCAATAAGCGGTCGCCGCCGGCGCCAAATGTGCCGATCCTTGGGGCTGAAGCAAGGCCAGGGAAGCGCCGGCACGCACGAGTTCACACAGACGTGAGGCGGCGGATGGACGCGGAGCACGGCCGAATATATAGAGAGCGGTCGATGCCCGTGTGGCGGAACTGGTAGACGCACACGACTCAAAATCGTGCGCCGCAAGGCATGGGGGTTCGATTCCCTCCACGGGCACCAACTTTTCCCCTGCGAAAGTCCCACCAAAAAAGCGGAATCAAACCCCGTCTATTTTTTTACGGGCTGGCGTGTCACTGCTCTCTCCGGCGTCCGCCTTCGGAGTAAAAGCAGACATCACAATTTAATTCGGTGGCAGCAAGAGTTGGCCTCTATGCTCCATCGAGAATACGTTTGCATAGAGATTGGCAATCCACTGTTGGCCTTCTTGCGTGACTCGAAGGTAGCGCAGGGCATCTCCGATATAAGGCCGGACCGTCTTCCAGAAAAAATCCGGATAATTGGCTCGCAGATCTGCGACGCTATTGTATTTCAGTTTATTGCTCATTCCGGTCTCGCGAAACTCGTTAAATAGGGCAGCCTGCTTTCGCAGGTAATTGATGTCCGCCAGTTGGCCGATCAGATCCGCTGCACGCATGAGGCCCGGAAAATCGTCAGTGGACTCGTGTTGCTCATCCTCGGGAACCGGGAAGCGCGTGTGTTCTATATTGGCTTCGATCGCCGCGGTGTCCAGATGGACGAGGGCCTTCGCAGAACGTTCGCGTACAAACAATTGGGACCGGGCGACATGATACGGCGTCATTGATGCGTCTGTGGCTCCCTCCGGGAGGGTCACCTTGTCACCGGCCAGGTTGGTGACATAGGAGCCGTCCCCATCACCTCGACAGATTCCCCGCACGTACCCTATGTCATGACAGAGGAGTGAGATGATGAAATGTAGCCAGTCGGACGGAGTTACACCGCCGACGCTAATGTGCCGGCCGCGCAGAATTTCCTGCCCGACGAGCGTGACCATGATGGTGTGATTGACATCGTGGTATGCGGCGTCGCTGGTCGCGATATTTTCAAGAGCAAGCTGGGCGACAAAGCTGATCACGCCCGGATAACCGGGCTCCATAGTCCCGTATGTCCGTTCGTACATCGTTCGAAGTTCGCGGATGAAGGCTTCTATAACTATCGATGTTGCGTTGAACATATGAGCCAACCTCCCTGCACGCATTTAGGGGCACCGATGGCCCCAAGCTTATCACGCGGCGGCCAATAAAGAGTTCGGCGAAGGGCGGAAGTTCCCGCTTAGGTCTGGCGCGCTTGGCGGCCAAGCGGCTTAATTCGGCCTGTTCGCCGGTTTGTTAATTCGGCGGAGTCGCGATAGAGAGACGGCACGCTGACCGGCTAGACCACGAAAATCAATGATGCAGCAGTTCGCCGTTTCATGTCGCCGTTCCATGCCGGACGTCTCCCATCATATCCGAAGTATTTGCCTTTCATCTACTCGGTGTCCGCATCCCATGAAATTCACGCCATGAAATTCGCCCACTTCTCCCACATCTGGGCCAAGCCCGGAATGACGCCGCATCAGCGCTACGAGCAGTTGTGGCGCGAACTGCAATTGTGCGACACGCTCGGCTTCGATCATTCGTTTTGCGTCGAGCATCATTTTCGGCCCGACGAGAGCTGGATGTCGTCGCCGAGCCTTTATGCCATCGGCGCCGGCGCGCGCACCAAGCACCTGCGCATCGGGCCGATGGGCTATATCGTGCCGCTCTATCATCCGCTGCGGCTCGCCGAGGAGATCGCCATTGTCGATCAGATGCTCGGCGGCCGCATGGAGCTTGGCCTGGTGCCCGGCATCAATCCGGATTACTTCCGGCCCTTCGGCCTGGATTACGGCCGGCGCAAATCGCCGACACTCGAATTCGTCGATTACCTGCGCGCGGCGTTCGGCGATGCGCAGCCGTTCTCGTTTCGCGGTCACGATTTTCACACCGACAATGCGCAAATCTCGGTACCCCCCGTGCAGCGCCCGCACCCGCCGCTGTGGATGATGAGCCGCGATCCGCAGACGCTCGAATTCTGCGCGTCAAACGGCATCAATCCCGGCTACTTTCTGGTTTATCCGCGCGCCGATGCCGCGCCGCGCTACCGCAAGTTTCTCGCCGATTGGAAAGCGGCCGGCCGCGCGCCTAAGCCGAACATTGCCTATTGCACCGTCGTCTATGTCGACGACACCGACGAGAAGGCGGTCGAAAACGGATTGTTTCGCGCCAGCCGCGCCTATGAGGGCTTCTTGAAACCGGCGAAGCCCGGCGAGACTTTCGAGGAGCGCGCCCGCGAGCACGCCAAAATGTTCGTTGGCCGCGGCGAACCCGGCGCGTCCGAGATCATGCAGCATCTGTTCGATGCCGATTATCTGCTCAAGAACGATCTCGTGTTTATCGGTTCGCCGGAAACCGTCGCGGCAAAAATCCGCGACGCCGCGGAAGCGGGGCTGTTCAATGTGTTCCTCGGCGAATTCAATTTTGCCGATCTGCCGGAGGGGGCGCTGATGCGCTCGATCAAATTGTTCGGCGAGAAGGTGATCCCGGCGTTGCGGGGCTATGAGCCGTTCTGAGGCACCACCTCTCCCCGCATGCGGGGAGAGGTGAAATTACTGCTCCATTTTATTGTGCTTTGGCCAATTCCGGCCGCGCCCGCAGCCGGGCGGCATTGAGCAGATAGATGACGAGCGTCACCACCGCGCCGGCGGCAAACGGCAGCGCTGACCACATGTAGAGCTGTTCGACCGGCAGCCCGACGAACAGCGCGCCGAGGAACGGGCCGATGATCGCGCCGATGCGGCCGATGCCGAGCTGCCAGCCGGAGCCGTTGGCGCGCAGCGAGGTCGGATAGATCAGCGCGCCGGCGACGTTGATCCCGGACTGGATGCCGAGCACGAGCGCGCCGGCAAAGAAGGTCGCGATCAACAGTGCCGTGGTCGAAGACAAGCCGGCAAAGCCGATCGAGCTCACGACCGGGACGGCGATCGCGAACAGGATGGCGACGGCGAGGAATCGATAGCGCTGCAGCCACCAGCACAGAACCAGCGCGCCGACGGTGCCGCCGACTTGAAGGGCCGCTCCCGACAAAGCCGCGACCTGCGGCGTCGCGTGCGCCGCCGTCATTAGCGTCGGCGTCCAGCTGATGAGGAAGAAATAGCCCATCAAGTTGAGCGCGAACATTAGCCAGGTCAGCGGCGTGATCGCGGCGAGCCCGTTGCCGAAAAGATGGATCGGACTGGAGCTCGGCGATTGCTGCTCGTCCTCGATGACGAAGCGCGCGTTGGGCAGCACCTGATAACCGGGGCGGATCGCCCTGATCAGCGCTTCCATTTTACCGCGGTGGCTCTCGTGCAGGGCCATATATTTGATCGATTCCGGCAGGCCCATGATCGCGGCCAGCGCGGCGACGATTGGCACGATGCCGCCGATATAGAACAAGATCTGCCAGCCGTGGCTGGGCACCAATGCCGCGCTGACGAAGCCGGCGAGCGCGCCGCCGAGCGGCACCGTGCCGGCGGCGATGATGGCGAGCGTCGCGCGCGCATGGCGCGGCGCCGACTCGGCGTTGATCGCGACGATATTGGGGATGACGCCGCCGATGCCGAGTCCCGCGATCAGCCGCAGCAAGGTCATTTCGGTCAGGTTTGTGGAATAGGCGGCGATGAAGGTAAAGACGCCGAACAGGAGGTTGCACAGGATGAGGGCTGTCTTGCGGCCGTAGCGGTCGCCGACCCAGCCGAAAATCTGCGAGCCGAACAAGACGCCGATATTGCTGGCGCTCAGCACCAGCCCGAGCTCCTTCGGCGGCACGTGCCATTCGGCGATCAGGCGCGGCGCCGCAAAAGCGATGGCGCCGATATCGTAGCCGTCGATCATGGCGATGATGATCGTCCAGGCGATCAGCTTGATCTGGAACGCGCCGACGCCATGCTCGTCGAGAAATTGTGAAACCTGAACTTCGCCTTCGGCCGCCGCCATTCTTCTCTCCCGGGGACTTTCAGTGCGGCGCACTGCCGGCGCCATTGGTGACGAAAGCGTAAGTCACCGCTTGCCCAAAGGAAAGTGGCATCGCGGCGCAGGAGGCTCGACAGGACGCTGGGCACGCGCCCATTCGGCACGGTATCGGAGCGTTTTTAGCCGCCGTGCTCAGCCGTCGTCCTTAGCCGTCATCCTGGACCGACCGGTTCTTCATGTTGCCGTAGATCCGGCGCAGGCAGCGCTTGAGCACGTCGAGCTCTTCGCGCGACAGACCGGCAATGGCTAAGGCTTCGTAGTGGCGGGCGATCGGGATCAATTGGGCGACCAGCGCCTTTCCCTTCGCCGAGAGCTCAATCGCGACCTCGCGGCTGCTCTTCGCCGAGCGGCTGCGCGTGACCAGCCGCATGCGCACGAGCCGCGTCACCAGCCGCGACAGTGTCGAGGAATCGATGCTGGTCAGATCGGCCAGATCGATTTGCCGCAGACTGCCGCTTGCCGCCAATGCCGCCATGACACGCCACATCGCAATGCTAAGATCGTGCGGTGCCAGCGCTTCGTTGCCAAACTGATCGGCGATGATGCTGCCGACCCGGTTGACCAGGTAAGGCAGGTAATCGCCGAGATCGAGCGTGGTGGTGCGCTTCACGTGACGGATGGTCCCAAATGGAGGTGGCGGAATGGAGGTCGTGGCAATTGGCTCCATCTAATTGAATCCCCGATTTCGGTCAAAGGCTTGCCGGCGTTTCGCACAAGCGTTCACCGTCATGGTATTAATTGCATTTACAACAGATGCAATTTCAACTATCGTAGCGAAAAATAAGCGCGGCGCAAAACAAGACCGTGCGCACGAGGATGGCCCGATACGGCCGCACTAGGCCCCGGAGGAGGAAACCATGGATTTCGGCTATTTCACGCTGAGCGACAATCACTACGAAAACAATACGCGGTCGTCGAACCAATTCGTCGCCGACATCACCGCCGAGGCGCTGCTCGCCGACAAGCTCGGCATGCACTCGGCCTGGATCGGCGAGCATCATTTCAACTCGCTCGGCGTGTTGTCCTGCCCGGACATGGTGCTCACCTATGTCGCCGCCAAGACCACGCGCATTCGCCTCGCGCCCGCGGTGACGGTGCTGCCGCTGCATCATCCGATCCGCGTTGCCGAGCAATGGGCGACGCTCGATCTGCTCTCCAACGGCCGCGTCGATTTCGCCTGCGGCCGCGGCTACGACAAGCGCGAATATGAGCCGTTCCGCGTTTCGTTCGACGACAACCAGAGCATTTTCGAGGAGGGGCTTGAGCTGGTGCGGAAGCTGTGGGCGGCGGACGGCCGCATCTCGCATCACGGCAAGCATTATTCGTTCGACGAGGTGCGCATCACGCCTAAGCCCGTCCAGCGCCCGTTGCCGACTTATGTCGGATCGTTCTCCAGGCCCTCGATCGAGCTTGCGGCGCGGCTTGGCTGCGGCCTGATCGTGGCGCCGTTCGCCGCCGCCATGAGCTATGGTGGGCTGAAGCAAGTCGCCGACCTCTATCGCGAGACCTGCGTCAAATACGGCACCAAGCCCGGCCGCATGATGTGCAGCTACTTTACCCATTTCGCCGACACCAAGGCGGAGGAGGACGCGCAGCGCGCCCGGCAGATCCGTTATTACAAGGAGTGCGTGATCCCGGCCTTCCCGAGCGATCCGAAGACCGCGCCGCCGAGCTACCGCTATTTCATCGACATGGTGGAGCGGCTGCACAAGGTGAAGCCGGAGGATCTGACCGAGAATTCGGTGCTGCTCGGCTCGCCGGCGCGCATCACCGAGATCCTGAAAAAGGTCGAGGCGGCCGGCTACGACGAAGTCATTCTTTATTCCAATGTCGGCATGAAGCCGCACGAGCAGGTCAAAGACGAGATGGCGCGCTTCATGGCCGAGGTGGCGTCGAATTTCTCCGGCGTGCACAAGGTCGCCGCGGCCTAGTCTTTAGCGTCAATCGTTTCAGGTTGCATCGATTGACGACGGCCCCGCGCCCGGCCCGTGCACCTGCCTGACCAAGACCTATACGCCATCCGGCCTCGTGGTCTTCGCCGACGCGTGCATCAAGGAATCCGCCAGCGCTTCGGTTGCTGCCAGCTACAGCGCCAGCGCGACGCAAGTCCCGACGACGCCGGTCGCAGCGACTGCCGTGCCGATGTCGGTGGTGCCGACCACGCCGGATTATGCCGGCCGCACCTACGAGGACTATCTTGCCGCCAATCCGCAGCTCGCGCAGCCGCAGGCTTCGGCTCCGCCCGCCGGCACGCAGCAGAACTGAAGACGCTTGCGAATAAGAAGAAATAAAACTTAGGCTGCCTGTGGCAACACGGGCGGCCTTTTGCATTGAGCTTGTTCGCGAAACGCCGGGCGATCCGTTACGGATCGAGTTCGGTGTCCCAGTAGAGATAATCGAGCCAGCTATCGTGCAGATAGTTGGGCGGGAACAGCCGGCCGTTCCTGTGCAGGTGCTGCACCGTCGGTTGGAACGGCCGTTGCGACGGCCACATTTTGCACTCTTCGGGCGTCAGATTGCCCTTGCGCAGATTGCACGGCGAGCAGGCAGCGACGACATTGCCCCAGGTGGTGTGGCCGCCGCGCGAGCGTGGCAGCAAATGATCGAAGGTCAGGTCGTCGCGGTCGCCGCAATATTGGCAGACAAAGCGGTCGCGCAGGAAGACGTTGAACCGCGTGAACGCGGGATGCGTCGACGGCTTTACATAAGTCTTCAGCGACACCACGCTCGGCAGCTTCATCTCGAAGCTCGGCGAGTGCACCGCGCGATCGTAATTGGCGACGATGTTCACGCGTTCGAGAAAGACGGCCTTGATGGCGTCCTGCCAGGACCACAGCGACAGTGGGTAATAGCTCAGAGGCCGAAAGTCCGCATTGAGAACCAACGCGGGCCAACCCGATGGCGACACATGAGCGTTCAAGTTGACCGCTCCCACCTCGACTCAATACCGCAGTGCGGCGATGGCCGGTAGTTTATAGGGGGGCGTGACAGGATTGTGAAGCCTATTCCGGGGGTTATGCGACACCCGGTTTTATCGGGCTTTTGTTGACGAACTTTGCGGCGCGAAAGCGCTCAGGCCGTGGAGGACGCCGGTCACTGCCGCGACAATTCGGTGGCACCGGTGATTCGCACCGCTTCCAGTGGCTGCCGGCCCCGGATCAGATCGGCGGCTTTTTCCGCGATCATGATGATCGGGGCGTTAATATTGGCACCGACCAGATCCGGCATCACCGAGCCGTCGACGACGCGAAGGCCGTCGACGCCGAACACTTTCAGTTCCGGATCGACCACTGCCATGCGATCGGACGGCAGCCCCATTTTGCAGGTGCCGAGCGGATGGTGGACGGTGATCGAATTGGCGCGGACATGAGCGTCGAGACTGGCGTCGTCGGTTGCGGTCGCGCCCGGCGCGATCTCGCGGTCCATGAACGGCTGCAGCGGCGCCTGGCTGCAGACGTCGCGGGCGATGCGCAGCCCGGCGCGTAGCGTCTTCCAGTCGTTGTCGGTCGCCAGAAAATTCTGCCGGATGCGCACTGGCTGTTTCGGATCGGCCGAGGCGAGCTCGACCTTGCCGCGGCTCTCCGGCCTCAGCACCACGGCGCGGCACGAATAGCCGTCGGCATAAGCGCTGCGGAACAGCCAGAAATAAGGATGCGCCGTCATCGGCGCGGCGTTAAAGATGAGCTGCACGTCGGGCAACAACGAATCCGGGCGGCTCTTGAGGAATGCCATGATGCCGCCGGGCAGGTCGCTGGCGATGCCTTCGCCGCGGTAATAGGCGCGCGCCAAAGCTGGCACGATGCGGTCGTAGCGCATGGCGCGGTGGAACGGCCCTGGTGTCTTGCGCGCATAGGCGATGCTCGCCGAAATGTGGTCTTGCAGATTCTTGCCGACGCCGGGCAGCGCCGCTTTCACGGCGATGTCGTGGGCCGAAAGCTCGTCGGGATCGCCGATGCCCGACAGCATCAAAAGCTGCGGCGAGTTGATGACGCCGCCGCAGAGAATGACTTCGCGCGCGGCATGCGCGGTGACGGTCGCGCCGTTCTTGATGTACTCGACACCCGACGCGCGGCGGCCTTCGAAGACGATCTTGGTGGTGAGCGCGCCGGTCTCGACAGTGAGGTTCTTGCGCGTGAGTGCCGGGCGCAGATAGGCGTCGGCGGCGCTGCAACGGCGGCCGTCCTTCGAGGTCATCTGCCAGACGCCGAAACCTTCCTGCTGCGCGCCATTATAATCCGCCGTCGCCCTGTAGCCCGCGGCGCGGCCGGAGGCGGCATAGGCGTCGACCAGCGGATCGGAGAAACCCGTCATCCGGGTCGACAGCGGCCCGTCGCCGCCGCGATAGAAGCTCGCGCCGCCTTTCCAGGATTCCTGGCGGCGGAAATAGGGAAGCACATGGGCGTAGGACCAGCTTGTCAGTCCGGACGCCGCCCAGCGCGCATAGTCGCCCTGATGGCCGCGCACATAAGCCATGGCATTGATGGAGGACGAGCCGCCGATGATGCGGCCGCGCGCGCATTCGAGCCCGCGCCCGCCGGTCGTTACCTCCGGTTCCGCGAAATACATCCAGTCGTGCTTGCGGTTGAGGAGTAAGCGCGGCCAACCGAGTGGAATCTTGATCCAGGGATCGTCGTCCCAGCCGCCGGCTTCAACGAGCAGCACGCGGCGGCCTTTGTCCTCGGACAGCCGCCCGGCCAGCGTGCAGCCGGCGGAACCGGCCCCAATGATGATGATGTCGTAGTTCCGGTTATTCGGCTGGTTGTTTGGCATGGCGTTGCGCACGTTGCGGCTGCGGGCACAAACCTTAGCCAGTGCGACGCCACGCTGTCTATCGGGAAAAAGGGCGATCGAAAAACGTGTGCAGGTTCGATCACCGAGCCGAACATAGACCGCGCCCAAGGCGGCGTTTACGCTGCAGTCACCGCCAATGCCGGAGATCGCGCGTGCGCTACGACGACAACCTGACCACCGAGCGAAAGACTTTCGTCACCCACCTCGAATGTTCGTTCACCGGCGAGCGCTATGCCGCCGACGAGATTCATAATCTGTCGCGTGCCGGCAAGCCGCTTCTGGTCCGTTACGATCTCGACGGCGTGAAAGCGGCGCTGAGCAAGGATACGCTGACGCAGCGCCCGCCGGATCTGTGGCGCTATCGCGAATTGCTGCCGGTGCGGCGCAAGGACGACATCGTCAGCCTCGGCGAAGCGATGACGCCACTATTGCCGCTACCAAAGCTCGCCGCAAAACTCGGCGGCGGCGAGCTTCTGGTCAAAGACGAGGGCCGGCTGCCGACCGGGTCGTTCAAGGCGCGCGGCCTCGTCATGGCGGTGTCGATGGCGAAAGCGCTCGGCATCAAACACATGGCGATGCCGACCAACGGCAATGCCGGCGCGGCGCTGGCGGCTTACGCGAGCCACGCCGGCATCAAGACCACGATCTTTTGTCCCGAGGATACGCCGGAAGTGAATGTCAGCGAGATCGGGCTGCAAGGCGCCGCCGTCTATCGCGTCAACGGCTTGATCGACGATTGCGGCAAGATCGTCGGCGAGGGCAACGCCAAGACGGGTTGGTTCGACGTTTCGACATTGAAGGAGCCGTATCGCATCGAAGGCAAGAAGACGATGGGGCTCGAGCTTGCCGAACAGCTCGGCTGGCAAGTGCCCGACGTCATCTTCTATCCGACCGGCGGCGGCACCGGCCTCATCGGCATGTGGAAGGCATTCGCCGAGCTCGAGACCATCGGCTTCATCGGCAACAAGCGGCCGCGCATGGTGGCGGTGCAGGCCGCCGGCTGCGCGCCGATGGTACGCGCCTACGAAGCGGGCGCCGAGCATGCGCCGCGCTGGGAGAATGCGCAGACCATTGCGTCCGGCATTCGCGTGCCGCAGGCGGTCGGCGATTTTCTGATCCTGCGCGCGGTGCGTGAGAGCAAAGGCTTTGCCATCGCGGTGTCCGACGACGCGATTTCGTCGGCGCTCGATGAGGTGGCGCGCCAGGAGGGTTTCCTGATGTGTCCCGAGGGCGCGGCGACTTACTCGGCGTACAAACAAAGTCTTGCCGACGGGCGCGTCAACAAGAGCGAGCAGGCAGTGTTGTTCAACTGCGCCACCGGTCTCAAATATCCGCTGCCGCCAATTCATCGTGCGTTAGATCGTCACAAGCCGATCGATTTTGCCGCGTTGTAACGGTTCTAAAATTGCCGCCAGTTAAATCCGCTTGACCGCTTTCAAGGACGTCTCCACAATTATGAGCGGTGGTTCCCGCAAGGGATCAAAAGGGAACGCGGTGCGTGCGCATGATTGTGCGCTCAATGCCGCGGCTGCCCCCGCAACTGTAAGCGGCGAGTCTTTGGCCAATTTTGCCACTGGGAGCGGGCAACGCTCCTGGGAAGGCGGCCCAAGACAGCGACCCGCGAGCCAGGAGATCTGCCACCAGCAACGAGTCACGCGCGAACGCGTTGGGCGGGGTGTCCTGACGTAAACGTAGAGTCCGGTTGTTTTGCGGTCCGCACTGGGGCGAATGGGACCGCCAATCAGCCAAAATCGCGGTGACGGGTACGTGCTTCGCCGTTGGTGCGTAACGTGTCACCTGTCAGAAATCGCGGCCGCGAGCGTGGCCGTTCTCGGCTATTCCGTTCTCTCCTCATCTCGACATCGGCGATCGCAGCGGCGGCCGCATTGACGGCGGCATGTCCCGCTCGTGCGCAAACCGCGGCAACGCCGGCGCAAGCCGCGCCGGATCAGAAAAATATTCCGCAGGTCAATGTGTTGGGAAAACGGCCAAAGCATCGCGAGGTCAGCAAACCTCGCCCCGGCGCCGTGCTGTATCCGTCGCCTAGTCCGAACGGAACGCCGCCACTGCCGGCGTCCGGACCTCCGCCGTCCCAGCCTTTGGCGGGCGTACCGATGACGCCGCTCAACACCGTTGCGACAAGCGCGAGCAGATTAGGGCTGCCGGTTCTGCAAACGCCGGCGTCGGTCGACATCGTCACTGCGCAGACGATTCAGGAGCAGGGTTATCGGACAACCACGGATACCGCCCAAGGCGCGGTCGGCGTCTTGGCCGGCGACGCCGGCGGCGCACCGGCTAACTTTTCGACGCGGGGGTTCAGCTTTGGCGAAGTAAACATTCTTTACAACGGGATATGGACCGGCCCCTCGGACATCACAGCGCGCTGGATGACCACGGCCAATCTTGAGCAGGTCGAGTTCCTCAAAGGCCCATCGTCGTTGATGACAGGTCTCAACGCGATTGGCGGGTCGGTCAACTATGTCAGCAGACAGCCAACCACGGGACCGGTTCGCAGCGAAGCCGACGTTTCGCTTGATTCCTATGGCTCATTCACCTCGCATTACGGCTCTGGCGGCAGCACGCCGGTGCAGGGTCTCGATTATCGTTTCGATGCGAGCACAGCCAAATTGAATAGCTTCATCGATGGCGATTTTCGTGATTTGACGGACATCTCGGGGCAATTCAATTACCGCGTGACCAATAACTTCAAGACATTTGTTGCCGTCGAATACAAAAGAGATTCCGGTCACGCCTATTGGGGCACGCCGCTGGTTCCCGTCTCCTTTGCCGGTCCCTTTGCCAAAAGCGGCATCGTCTCGGGCACGGCCATCAGCACATTTGACGGCTCGGTGATAGGGCCGGTGACGATCGATTCCCGTACGCTGACGAAAAATTATAACGTGGCCAACAATGCCACTGGCGCAAAAGAAGTGTGGGTGCGAGGCGGATTTGAGTGGACACCAACCAACAATGTGACAATCAAAAACCAAGCCTACTACTACAAGGTCCAGGCAAACTGGATCGATAGCGAGACCTATGCGTTCGATACCGGTGCGAGTATTGCCGCTAACACGATTGACCGCGATCGCTTCGCCGTGTCGCATGACCAGAAAGTCTATGGCGACAATACCGATATGTCCTTCGAATTCGTGGATATTCGGGATGGAGAATCGTTTCGCTACTCAGCTGCAAGTCAGCAGCAATAAGATTACATTCAAGCAAGATGATAACGGCGGCTTTCCGGCGGACAATGTTTCCGTCACATCACCCGATCCAGGAGCTTATGGCGTCATTTCCTTCGATACCAGAAACAGCCGGCTCGATGATTACGCCGTATCGGTCGAAGACCGCCTGAAGGTAACGTCCGCCTTTGCGTTGGTCGGCGGACTCCGTGTGGAGGATTTCAGGCTGGCGCGAGATGGCATCAACGCCGACGGAACGATCCCGGCCGGGCAGCCCTTCACCAAGACATGGGCTCCCGTGTCCTATCGCGCGGCCTATACCTACGAACCGATCCACGATTTGGTGTTCTACAGCATGTACGCGACGGCCTTCGATCCGGCGATTGCCGGGGTCTTCTCACTCAATCCCAACAACGGACCGCTTAGTTTGACGAGTGCGCGCACCTACGAAACCGGCGCCAAGCAAATCCTGTGGGATGGCAAGGCGGAGTGGACCGTCGCGGCCTACGATATCCTCCAGCGCCATGTCCTCGTGCCTGTCAGTGTGTCGGTGGACGATATTGCCGGCGCAGTCTCCACCAAGGGCATCGAAGTCGCCGGTGCCGTGCGTCCGATTGAAAGTCTTAAGCTGTGGGGTAATGTCGCGCTCAATCAATCGCACTTCGATAATTTCGATGTGTGGACGGGCAATGCGCCGCCGAACGTAGCGCCCATTATCGTCAATGGCGGAGTGTCCTATCGGTTCGACTACTGGCGATGGCCGGTCGAGTTGGGCGGCTCGGTACGCCATGTTGGAAACCGGTTCCTTTTTCCAGATGATGCGACGACGCTGCTCGCCTACACGACGGCGGACGCCTATGCGTTTGTCGACATTCCCGGCAGAGATTTGCCATGGCGACCGGTCGACAGCGTACGAGTTACGTTCCGCGTCAGGAATCTGACCAACACGGTTTACGCAGCATGGTCCGATTCGGGCCTTCCGGACCAGGTTCTCCTTGGCACGCCGCGAACCTACGAGGTCGCCGCGTCCGCAAAGTGGTGAGACCGGGTGAAATCATGCGATGATGCACGCGCTCATTCTGCTGCATCGCTGGCTCGGCGTTGCGTTCTGCCTGCTGTTCGCGATGTGGTTCGCGTCCGGCATCGTCATGCACTTCGTGCCGTTTCCGGCGCTGAGCGACGCCGAACGAATTGCCGGATTGGCGCCGATCGAAACGCTGCCCGGCGCTCACGGCCCGGCGGAGGCGGTGCAAGCGAGCGGCTTGAGCGGCATCTCGCGCGTCAAGCTGATACGGCGCAGCGACGGGCCAGTTTATTTGATCTCAGGTTCGGCGGGCGCGGCCGCGCTTCATGCCGCCGATCTTTCCAGCGCCGTTGTGCTTTCGTATCCGTTGGGGCTGGCGATCGCCAAGGATTACGCCGGCCGCCGGCAATGGGATGCTTCGGCGGCTCGCATCGTCGCGCTGAAGCCCTACGATCAATGGACGGTACCGAGCGAGTTCGACCGCTATCGTCTGCTCTACCGCGTTGCCCTCAATGACGGCCATGGCACTGATCTCTACGTCGCCGCGAGCACCGGAGAAATAGTGCTGGATACGACACGGCGCCAACGCGCGTGGAATTATGTCGGCAGCATCGCGCATTGGATTTATCCGGCCGCGTTGCGCAGCCATCCGACGTTCTGGAGTTGGCTTGTCTGGTCGCTGTCGCTTGCCGCGCTAATCGGCGCAGGTGCGGGCGTCCTCATCGGCACGCTGCGGCTCGGCGGCAAGAGATCGCGTTTCGCTTCGCCTTATCAAAGCTGGCAACGATGGCATCATTGGCTCGGCCTGTGCTGCGCGCTGTTTATCCTGACCTGGATCTTCAGCGGCTGGCTGTCGATGGACAGCGGCGCTTTGTTTTCAAGCGGAAAGCCGACCAGCGCGGAAGTCGCGGCCGTTGCCGGCCTGCCGGATTGGACGAGGTTGCCACAAAAAGAATTGCAGGAGCTTGATCCGCAAACAGTCGAAGCCGAATGGTTTGCTTTCGGCGGCCGAATCTATCGCCGCGAGCGCACGGCGCTTGGCATTCAACGGTTCTTCGTTACCGGTCCGGGTGCCGTATCTCCCCAACGCGCGTTTCTTGACGCGGCCGAGGTCAATGCCACCGCCAACCGTCTCGCGCCGGCCTGCGCGGCGGCGGCTATCGTCGATGGTGGCGACAGCTACGGTCCGGCATCGGCCGTGCCGGACGCGCCGGTCTATCGCCTGATCTGCGGTAACGACTGGTTTCACATCGACGGCGCGAGCGGCGCAGTGCTGGAGAAACTCGATGCCTCGCGCCGCGTCTATCGCTGGCTGTTCGGCGCGCTGCACAGGCTCGACTTTCCGCTTCTGAGCGCGCGTCCGGCTTTGCGCACGGCTTTGATCGTCGTCTTGTGCGGACTAGGTTTCGTGTTCAGTCTGACCGCGGTCGTCATTGCCTGGCACAGGCTGTTGGCTAGCTTTCGCCCGGCGCGACGGCTGCCATAGATCGATACGGAGAGCGAATGTTCCCGCCGCAGCGAATCGTTTGCCTGACCGAGGAGACCGTCGAGACCCTTTATCTCCTCGGCGAGGACGCGCGCATCGTCGGCATTTCCGGCTATGTCGTTCGTCCGCCGCGGGCGCGGCGCGAGAAGCCGCGCGTGTCGGCGTTTACCTCGGCGGACATTCCGAAGATCCTTGCGCTCAAGCCGGACCTCGTTCTGACTTTCTCCGATCTTCAGGCTGACATTGCGGCGGATCTCATCAAGCATGGCGTCGCGGTTCACGCTTTCAATCAGCGCAGCGTTGCCGAAATCTTCGACATGATCCGCACCGTCGGTGCGCTGGTCGGCGCGTCCGATCGCGCCGAGCGTTTGGCCGCCGAACTGGTTGCCGCACTTGCGGCGGCGCAGCAGCGCGCCGCGCAGAGATCGTTCCGGCCCAAAGTCTATTTCGAGGAATGGGACGATCCAATGATTTCCGGCATCGCCTGGGTGTCGGAATTGATCGCTGCCGCCGGCGGCGACGACATCTTTGCCGAGTTGGCACAGCACAAATCGGCCAAGGATCGCATTGTCACCGCGCGGCAGGTCGTCGCCCGCGCACCCGATATCGTCATCGGCTCATGGTGCGGCAAGAAATTCCGTCCGGAGAAGCTCGCCTTAAGGCCTGGTTTTGCCGCGCTGCCCGCGGTGAAGGACGGCGCCGTCTTCGAGATCAAGTCGCCGCTGATCTTGCAGCCGGGGCCAGCCGCGCTGACCGACGGATTGGCCGCGATCGAGGCGATCGTCGCGAAGGCCGTCGCCCGCTCTATCGCCCGACAGCGTGCCCGGTAACGTTAACGATGGGTTGCAGCCCACGGACAGCGCCCGATTTATTCTTTTCCCGCAACGAATAATCAATCGCTTCCGACTAACAAAAGGTACAGGAAAACCGAAACACTTGGTTCACCGCGAGGTGACGTATGCGCCGCAATTTCACGCGCCGTTTGATCGGCGATCGCAAAGGCAATGTCGCGATCATTTTCGCGCTGTCGCTCATCCCCATCGTGTTCTTGACCGGGATGGCGATGGACTTCACCTCCGCCACCTCGAAGCGCGTCCGCCTCAATGCCGCGGCCGATGCCGCGGCGCTGGCCGGGGTGACGCCGACGATGATGGGCCAAACCACCACCACCGCGCAGACCGCGGCACAGAACATTTTCAAAGCAACGGCGGCCGGCATACCCGGAGCGAGCAATGTCACTCCGACCGTCACGGTCACCAGCAGCAATGGCGGGCTCACCCGCAACGTGACGGTGAGCTACACCGCCTCGTCGACCAACTCGTTCCCGAGCGTTATCGGGCAATCCACGTGGCCGCTCTCGGGATCGTCGGTGGCGACCGCCACGACGGCCCCCAACATCAATTTCTATCTGCTGCTCGACAATTCGCCGTCGATGGCGATCGCCGCGACGACCTCGGGCATCAACACGATGGTGACGCATACTTCGACGCAAGGCGGCTGCGCCTTCGCCTGCCACGAATCCAATCCGGCGGCGGATAACCTCGGCAATCCGAACGGCGAGGACAATTACGCCCTGGCGCAGGCCCTTGGCGTGACGACGCGGATCCAGAATATGGCGACCGCCACGCAAGTGCTGATGTCGACGGCGCAGTCGACCATGACGGCGAATAACGCCACCTATAAGATGGCGGTCTACACGTTCAACGGTACGGGCACGAACACCATCCAGAGCTTGACGTCCAACCTGACGACGGCGGCGTCGTCGGCGGCCGGCATCGACGTGCTGGAGGTGTACGACAACAATTGTCTTACGATTAACAACTGCAACAGCGATACCGACACCAATTTTCCGTCCGCCATGTCGCAGATCAACGGCTACATGCCGAATCCGGGGACCGGTACCTCGGGAAGCACCCCGCAGGAGGTTCTGTTTCTCGTCAGCGACGGCGTTGAGGACGACAATACCGGCGTGTGCTCGCAGCCGCTCACCGGCTCGCGCTGCCAGGCGCCGTTCGACACGACCTGGTGCACGACGGTCAAGAATCGCGGCATCCGCATCGCGGTGCTGTACACCCAATACCTGCCGCTGACGACCAACCAATGGTACAACAATTGGATCTCGCCGTTTCAGACCCAGATCGCGACCAATATGCAAAGCTGCGCCTCGTCGGGACTGTATTTCTCGATCACGACCGACGGCGATATCTCGGCCGCGATGCAGGCGCTGTTTGAACAGGCCGTCGCAACGGCGCGGTTGATGCAGTAAATCTTCAGAAGAGAAATTGCGGAAGCGCCGGCTTCGGCCGGCGTACGCCGTTCTGTGGCGCGGTCGATGACGGCAGCGGCCTTAAGAATTGACCCGCGCGATCGTGGTCGAAAGCCGCGGATAAAAATAGGAGCTTTCGTAGATATTGATCGTACCGGTGATCACGTAGCCCATGGACGGCGTATACGGGAACGTCACTTCGCCGAACAGGATCGTGATATTGGCGGTCTGCAGATTGGTCGGCAGCGTCACCGAGGAGCCGACGGTGCGCGCGGTGCCGTTGAGCGAGTCGCTCCAGACCACCATGCCTTGGCCGGCGGAATTTGTGGTGACTTCCGACAATGTCACGGTCATGCCCGCCGACGAATAAGGCGTCACCACCGCGGAGGCCGCGTTGAGGATGCTCGACATCGACGTATTGTCGATGCTGATATATTGCGAGGCGAGGTCGGTCACCGTGCGGGCGGCGAGCGATGACTTGAACTGGATCGACAGTCCGTTGCCGAGCTCGGCGCCGCCGATATAGAGCGACAGCATGACCGGCAGGATCACGGCGAACTCGATGGCGGACAGGCCTTGCCGATCGCGCGTGAAGCGGCGGAGATAGGCGCGGAGACTGGATATATTGACCTTCATTAGTAGGGCTCGTTCTTGAAAACCGCAGTCGACATCAGCAAACGATCGCCGTTCGACAGGTTCGAGAGGTTTAATCCAAGCGGGCCGAGCACGATCGGCCACTGATACATGACCTGGACCACGACGATGTCGCCCGGGTTTCCGGTGTTGTAGCCCCAGGAATTGGTGACATTGCCGTTGGAGTCGTAGGTCAGCGTCGGCGCCGAGGTGCCGGCTGACGAAAAGTTCGAATAGGCCTGCACGTTGATCATGAAATTGCTGCAGGTGAACAGCGCGAAAGTCTGTCCGCACACCCAGGTCTTGAAACCTGACTGGGTCATGCCCGACTGCTGGGCCTGGCCGGTCATGATGTAACGGCTGGCTTGTTCGGTGGTCTCGTCGAGCACGCGCGAGGCGAAGAAGACGAGCGCGGTCTGGACCAGTGCGACGAGCATGGCGAAGAACGGCGCCGCGACCAGCGCAAACTCAACGGCGGTCGCACCGCTGTCGCAGCGGGCGAGGCGTTGCGAACGCCGGAACCACTTCGCGCTCCGGGCGAGCTTATTGCGAAAGACCGCAAACATAGCGCATTGCTCCAGCAGTGCGCTTCTAGGCCCAATTTGCTAGGAAATGGTTACAAGATACAAAGGCTTAGAGTTAATACGCCTATGCCAAACTGTCTTTAAAGCGCCGCGCCAGGAACTCGCCGCCGTGGCGCAGGCCTTCGGCGTCGATGCCGTGGCCGACGCCAGGGGAAAGGTGCCACTCGACCGGCACTTCGAGCGCGGCCAGCGTTTGGGTGGCCTGGAATAATTCCTGGGGCGGGATCAGATCGTCGCGGTCGCCGTGAACCAGAAGCACCGGAGGCCGCGCCTTGATCTCGGCGGCCATGACTTCAAGTGACCCGGCTTCGAGATCGCCGTCGGGCGGCGTCACCAGCAGGCCCGAATAGCCGACGATGGCCGCCGGTGGCGTAGCGCGGCGAAGCCCGACATGGAGCGACATCATCGTGCCCTGGCTGAAGCCGACCAGCGCCAGCGCCGACGGCGGCAGTTGATGGCGCGCCAGCTCGGCGTCGAGAAAGCGATTGAGCAGCGGGGCCGCCTGGTTGACGCCGGTCCAGCGCTCGTTCGGATCGCGGAACGTGAGCGCGAACCATTGCCGGCCGACCGGCGCTTGTCCGCACGGCTCGGGCGCGTGCGGCGAGACGAAGGCGGATTGCGGCAAATATTGCTGCCAGGCGCGGCCAATATCGATCAGGTCGTTGCCGTCGGCGCCGTAGCCGTGCAGAAACACCACGAGCTGTTGGGCGGGGCCGGAGCGCGGTGCCAGCCGCGGACCGTCGAGTTCAGCGGGCATGCTTTTTCTCGCGGCGTGTCTTTGCGGTTTTCTTGGCGGCTTGCTTGGCGGCTTTTTTGGAGATTTTTGTTTTCGGTGATATGGATGAGGTCGACTTTTTTGCCGCGGCAAGTTTTTTTGCTGCGGCGAATTTTTGCGGCGAAGCCGCTGCCTTCGGCACGGCCGGCGCGCCTTCGCGGCCTTTGACGGCGCGATAATAGGTCCATAGCACACGCGCCGCCACGGCGCGGTGCGGCCGCCAGGCTTCGGCGAGCGGCAGCATTTCCTTGGTGGTCGGCCGCACCGGAAGGCCGAAAGCCAAGCGCGCCGCTTCTTGCAAGGCCAGATCGCCCGCGGGCCAGGCGTCGGCATGGCCGAGACAGGCCAAGAGATAAATGTCCGCGGTCCATGGGCCGATGCCGTGAACCGCGGTCAGCGCCGCATGTGCGGCTTCGGCGGGAATGTCGGCAAGCGTCGTCAGATCGGGTTCGCCGCGCGCGACGGCACGCGCGATTTCCTTCAGCGCCCGGATTTTCGGCCTCGACAGCCCGAGCCGTGCCAACTTTTCCGGCCGCGCCTTGATGATGGCTTCCGGAGTGAACGGGTCGAAAGCCGCCGTGAGCCGCCCCCAGATCGCGCCGGCGCTGGCGGTTGAAAGCTGCTGCGACACGACCGTGGCGGCAAGGCCAGCATAGCCGTCGGCCCGGCGCCGCAGCGGCGGCCGCCCGCCCTCGGCGATGACGGGCGCAAAGCGCGGATCGGCTTGTGTCAGCGCCGCCAAAGCCGCGTCGAGATCGGCCTCAGAGCGGATATGGGTGACCGTTGTCATATGAATGCACGGGATTTAGAGGCAGGGATTTGAAGCAAGGGATTTGAAGTTCCTGAAGTGTGGCACAGTCGCATATAATTGCTCTGTGAAGCGTGCCGGTGTCGAGAAGCGTCGCGTCGATGTACAGCCGCATTTATCGTTTTGCACCGAGCCCGAACGGCCGCCTCCATCTGGGCCATGCCTATTCCGCATTGCTCAATTACGACATGGCGCGCGAGCACGGCGGACGGTTGCTGCTGCGCATCGAGGACATTGATACCACGCGTTGCCGCCCGGACTACGAAGACGCGATCTACGAGGACCTGCGCTGGCTCGGCATTTCGTGGCAGGAGCCGGTACGGCGGCAGAGCGAGCATTTGGCCGATTACGAAGCGGCCGTGGCCAAGCTCGAAGGGCAGGGGCTGATCTATCCGAGCTTCGAAAGCCGCGCCGAGATCGCGGTTTTGGTCGAGGATCTCGACCGCCACGGCGGCTGGCCGCGCGATCCGGACGGCGTGCCGATTTATCCGGGCCGCGCGCGCAAACTCTCCGCCGCCGAGCGCAAGCGGCGCCGCGATGCCGGCGAGCCCTTCGCCTTGCGGCTCGCCATGGACGCCGCGGTGGCGCGGGCGGGGGTTTTGACCTGGACCGAGACCGGCTTAGGACCGCATGGCCAAACCGGCCTCGTCACCGCCGCGCCGCAGCGCTGGGGCGATGCGGTGCTGGCGCGCAAGGACATGCCGACGAGCTATCACATCTCGGCCGTGCTCGATGACGCCTTGCAAGGCGTGACCGACGTTGTGCGCGGCCAAGACCTGTTCTGGTCGACCAGCGTTCATCGCCTGTTGCAGGCGCTGCTCGGCCTGCCGGAGCCGGCCTACCATCATCACAAGCTCATCCTCGACGACGACGGCGGCAAGCTGTCGAAATCGACGCAGGCGACGGGCTTGCGCGAGTTGCGCTCGGGTGGTGCGACGCCGCGCGATATCCGGCGCATGGTCGGGCTTGGACGCTAGATTGGGCGCTAGGAATTGGACGTTATTTGCGCGAAATTCGGATGTTGAACGCTGTAAACTGAGCTTGTTTTGTTCTGTCCGTTGCCGTGTCATTGTTCCGGCGCCGGGGGCAGCCGCGATGGCGCGATCGAAAACCAAGCAGAAAACCGCAAAGTCGGCGGGGCGTGGGGTGCGGCTGAAGAAGCTTCGGCCCAAGCTGCAGTCCAAGCTGGAGCCAAAAAAAGGCAGGCCGCTCGGCAGCCGCCCAAAGTGGCCAGCGCCAACGAGGCGGCGCTTGCCGTGTTCGCGCACGATATTCGCACCACGCTCACCGGCATTCTCGCGCTCGGCGAATTGTTGTCGAGCTCCAATCTCGACGAGCGCGAGCGGCGCTGGGCCGTCGGCATCAAAGCCGGCGCCGAGCATCTCGCGTCGCTGACGACGCTGGTCATCGACGCCGCCAAAGCCGGCGCCGGTTCGCTGACATTGCAGCAGAATAGCTTTCAGCCGCGCCGCATTGCCGAGGCGCTGGCGGAATCGGTTGCGGCGCGGGCGCAATCGAAGCGGCTTCAGGCCGAGACGGCGATCGCCGATGATTTGCCCGAGACACTCGTCGGCGATCCGGTGCGGCTGCGCGCGGCGCTGGAAAATCTGATCGACAATGCGGTGAAGTTCACCGACAAGGGCAGCGTGCGGCTCGACGTGACATCGAAGCGCGCCGCCCGCGGCCGCGCCGAGCTCATATTCTCCGTTAGCGACAGCGGCATCGGGCTTAAGCCCGACGAGATCAAGCGGCTGTTCCGCCCGTTCTCGCAAGCCAGCGCCGAGATCGCCCGCCGCTATGGCGGCGCCGGTCTCGGTCTCTCCGTCGTGAAAGTCTTGGCGAAATTGATGGGCGGCGATTTGACCGTGACCAGCACACCGAGCCGCGGCTCGCGCTTTTCCTTCTCTGCCGTGCTGCCGATCGCGCGCGCGGCAGTGGCGGAAACCTCGCCGGCGAATACGAGCGTGGGCCCGGCGCGGGTGTTAAGAATTCTCTGCGCCGAGGACAATCCTTACGGCCGCGTCATCCTCAACACCATTCTCACCGAGCTCGGCCACCACGCCGACTTTGCCGCTTCGGGCGAGGAAGCCGTCGGTGCCGTGGCGCGCGGTTATGACGTCGTGCTAATGGACGTCACCTTGCCCGGCATCGACGGGCTGGAGACGACGCGCCGCATCCGCGCACTGCCCGGCGCCGCCGCGCGCACGCCGATTGTCGGCATTTCCGGCCGCAGTGAATCGGGCGACGACGCTGCGGCGCTCAAAGCGGGCATGAATTTTTATCTACGCAAGCCGCTTAGCCCGAGCGCGCTGAGCAAAGCGCTTGCCGCCGTGGTGAAGTAAGCGACTGATTTACTCCGCGGCGTCAGCCGGCGCTTTCGCCTCGGCCGCATGTTCGACGATCCGCACCAGATCCGACATGATGCGGTTCAGCTCAAAATCCTTCGGCGTGTAGACTTCGGCGACGCCGGCGTCTTTCAAGGCGCTGGCGTCCTGCGGCGGGATGATGCCGCCGACAACGACCGGAACGTCGCTGAGACCTGCTTGCTTCATGCGCGCCACCACGTCGTGGACGAGCGGCATGTGCGAGCCGGACAGGATCGACAAGCCCACCACATGCACATGACCTTCGGCCGCGGCTTCAACGATGGCCTCGGGCGTCAGCCGAATGCCGTCATAAACGACATCCATGCCGGCGTCGCGCGCGCGCACCGCGATCTGCTCGGCGCCGTTGGAATGGCCGTCGAGGCCGGGTTTGCCGACCAGGAATTTCAGGCGCCGCCCGAGCTTCTTCGACACGCGGTCGACTTCGGCGCGGATGTCGTCGAGGCCGGTCGTGTCGTTCCGCGCGGCGCGGCCGACGCCGGTCGGGGCGCGGTATTCGCCGAACGCCGAGCGCAGCGCAAAGCCCCATTCGCCGGTGGTGACGCCTGATTTGGCGCAGGCGATCGACGGCGGCATGATATTGCGCCCGTCGCGCGCCGCAGCGAGCAGATCATTTAGCGCTGCGGCGACCGCTTTGCCGTCGCGCTCGGCGCGCCAGGCATTGAGCCGCGCGATCTGTTCCGCCTCGACTTCGTGCGGCACGGTCATGATGGTGTCTTCGCCCGTCGTCAGCGGCGAAGGTTCGGTCTCGATGTAACGGTTGACGCCGACGACGACCTGCTCGCTGCGCTCGATCGCTTCCAGCCGCTCCGTGTTGCTGGTGACGAGCTGACCTTTCATATAGCCCATCTCGACCGCGGCGATGGCGCCACCTAGTTTTTCGATGTGATCGAGTTCTTCGAGCGCGGCGCGCTTGAGCTCTTCGACTTTGTCTTCGATCTCGGCCGAGCCGTCGAATATGTCGCCGTAGTCGAGCAGATCGGTCTCATAAGCCAGGATCTGCTGCATGCGCAGCGACCATTGCTGATCCCAGGACCGCGGCAGGCCGAGCGCCTCGTTCCAGGCGGGGAGTTGCACCGCACGCGCGCGCGCCTTCTTCGACAGCGTGACCGCCAGCATCGAGAGCAGGATGCGATAGACATTGTTCTCCGGCTGCTGCTCGGTCAGGCCTAGCGAGTTGACCTGGACGCCGTAGCGGAACAGCCGCTGCTTGGGATCGGTCACGCCGTAGCGCTCGCGCGTGATCTTGTCCCACAATTCGCCGAATGCGCGCATCTTGCACATTTCGGCGACAAAACGCGTCGACGCGTTGACGAAGAATGAGATGCGCCCGACCACTTCGCCGAAATCGCTGACCGCGCCGGCCGCCTTGACGGTGTCGAGCACCGCGACCGCGGTCGCCAGCGCAAAGGCGAGCTCCTGCTGCGGTGTCGCGCCGGCCTCCTGCAAGTGATAGGAGCAGACATTCATCGGATTCCATTTCGGCATTTCGCGCGTCGTGAACAGGATCGTGTCCTTGATCAGCCGCATCGACGGCGCCGGCGGGAACACATAGGTGCCGCGCGACAGATATTCCTTGATGATGTCGTTCTGCGTCGTGCCCTGCAGCTTGGCGCGCGGCACGTTCTGCTCGTCGGCGACCGCGATGTAGAGAGCGAGCAGCCACGCCGCCGTCGCGTTGATCGTCATCGACGTGTTCATGGCGTCGAGCGGGATCGCGTCGAACAAAGCGCGCATGTCGCCGATATGCGAGATCGGCACGCCGACCTTGCCGACTTCGCCTTTGGCTTGCGGATGATCGCTGTCGTAGCCGGTCTGCGTCGGCAGATCGAAGGCGACCGAAAGCCCGGTCTGCCCTTTGCTCAGATTCTTGCGGTAAAGCTCGTTTGATGCGGTGGCGGTCGAATGCCCCGCATAGGTCCGGAAGATCCAAGGTTTATCGCGCATTGGTCCGTCGCGGCGCGGCGCTTCGCCCATCGGTGTTCCTCGCATTCCGGCATCGCTAATGTGACGCGGTTTTTGTTGCAACGCAACATGCGCGTTGCGCAACCAGCGCCAAAATAATCAGCGCCGCGGCAAGCCCGACCTGGGTCTTCACATATGGAAACACGAGGACTAGTGCGCCGGCCAAGCCGAGACCGACGCGTTCGCTCGCCAGAAAGCCGTGCGCGAGCGCATGGCTCAACCCGATCGGCCGACCAATGTCCGCTCCCGTCCGAAGCGGAAGTGACTTACTGGCGAAAACGTCGAAATGGGCCAACAACGGACATTAATGGCCCGATTCTCAAATCGGCTAAGGGCCACGAGCAACATTCCTGCAAAGACACTGTCGCACTCGAATATTGGCAAGGTCTCGTTAACCAGCCATAGCCTAAGCTCGTAGCTTAAGCTCGTCAGAACTCACGAGCGCAAATTTCCATGGCAGACAATCTTCCGGGCATTCGCTACAGCATCGTCGTGCCAGTCTTCAACGAGGCGGCAGTCCTTCCGATTCTGTTGCGGCGCATAGGGCTGCTGATGGAGCAACTCGACGGACCAGCCGAAACGATCTTTGTTGATGACGGGAGTTCTGATTCCGGCCCCATCGTCTTGCAATCCCTCGTTCGGGATGATCCACGCTACCGTTATATCGGTCTGTCGCGCAATTTCGGTCATCAGGTCGCGATCACAGCCGGAATGGACGCGGCCGCCGGAGAAGCGATCGTCGTCATGGACGCCGATGTTCAAGACCCTCCGGAGATCGTCGGAGAGATGATCGCAAAATGGAAAGAAGGATTCGAGGTCGTCTACGCCCGCCGTTTGTCACGCGTGGGTGAGAGCGCATTCAAGCGCGCCACCGCAAATCTATTCTACAAGCTGCTCGGGCGAATATCCTCGGTCGTGATTCCGCCGGATGTCGGAGACTTTCGGCTGATCGACCGCAAGGTCTTGGACGCGTTGCGTCGCATGCCGGAGCAAAATCGTTTTGTAAGGGGCATGATCGCGTGGCTGGGCTTTCGGCAAACCGAAGTGACATTTCATCGATTGCCACGGCTGGCGGGGGAAACGAAGTACCCGCTGTTGAAGATGGTCGGGCTGGCGGTAAACGGCGCGCTCAGCTTTTCCGATGCCCCATTGCGTCTCGCGATTTGGTTTGGACTGGGTGTGTCAGCGTGCGCGGTTCTCTACGGGGTCTATGTAGCCAGCCTTTGGTTCATGAACAGCCGTCTCGTTGAGGGGTGGTCATCGACCATTATTGTCATTTCGTTCCTTTGCGGCATCAACATCCTCATGACCGGCATCATGGGCCTCTATATCGGGCGCATCCACGCCGAGGTGAAGCGGCGGCCGTTGTATGTTGTGTCGCAAAAACTGGGGTTTGAGAGGGAGCCAAAGCGAGTGCGTGCGCTGTTAAGCGCGGCGGCGGACTGAAGAAGCCACATGGACGCGTTATTTGATAAATACGACAAGAGCTTTGGCGCGGTTGTCCAATCATCGATTGACTTCTGCGGCCTCCCGCACAGCTTTTTCACCGCGGCTAAAGTGGACGCGCTGCGCGAGCTCATTGCTACCCGCCTGCACGGGATGCACAATCCACACATGCTCGATGTTGGCTGCGGCGTCGGCGAATTTCATCCGCTCGTACGTGGTATGTTCGGTCGGGTATGCGGCGCCGACATCTCCGCGGCCAGCATCGCTCAAGCTCGGATCAAGAATCCCGAGATGCAGTACGAAGCCTATATGGGCGAGACCCTTCCCCACGACAGTGCGACCTTCGATCTTTCGATAGCGATCTGCGTGCTGCATCATGTACTGCCACCGCAGCGGGTCGGATTTCTGCGCGAGATGCGGCGTGTAGTCCGCCCCGGCGGTCTGGTCTGTCTGATTGAGCATAACCCGTTCAATCCATTGACCAGGCTTGCGGTAGCGCGCTGCGAATTTGACCGCGATGCGGCATTGCTGCACGCCGGACGGACGCGTGCGCTGATGGCGGACGCTGGACTCACTGATACTCAATCGCGTTATTTCCTGGTACTGCCATCGGCAGCATCACTGGCACGGCGTGTCGAACACGGTTTGTCGCGCATCCCATTGGGCGCACAGTATATCGCCAGTGGTATCGCGTAGGACTCGGCTATTTCACGCTGGCACTGGCATTGCGCTTGTGGACCACCGCAAATGTTATCGGCACAGACGCGCTTCCAACCCAGCAGACGATCGAGCAGCCCCGCAGTTTGTCGCACGCGCTCCAGCGCACCTGTTTCGCGCGTTCGCCCCTGTGTCCGGCGCGTCCAGAACCAAAGTTTGATAGAAGGCGAAAGATGATCAGTTCTTACTTTCAGAGGTTCGGGATCTATGTCTTCCTGATTTCATTCGCATGTGTGTATTACCTCGTAAATGCGCCGATGCTGCTTGGCCACTATGATTTGGGATGGCACCTAGCCGCCGGAGACTTGATCAGAGAGCGAGGCAATATTCCATTCCAAGATCTATGGTCATTTACTTCTGGAGGCAGGCAATGGTTTAATCTTTCGTGGCTTTGGGACGTGATTGCCAGCGCATTATTTCAATATACGAATTTCAGCGGACTAATATTATTTGTCGTCGCATGTGGCGCAGTCATAGTCGGATATCTAACGTCCGTCTGCCTGAGCAGCGGAGCCTCAGCGATTGCAGTTTGTATTTCCGTTTTAGCCGCGTGTTTGCTCTACCCCGCTTTTGCGGCGTTCCCAAATATTTATCTCGCTGCTTCGCCAAACATTTCTACCATTTTGTTTTCCGTAATATTCTACGGCGAATGTTTGAAAAGAACGAGGCGCCGTTTTTTGTTGCCTGCAATTATGGTCCTGTGGGCTAATCTGCATGGCGGGTTTTTGCTCGGTCTTCTTATTGTCGGTGTATTTTGCGGAGTGGCGTTGCTTAGACGGGATTGGGTGAATTTCAAAATCTATGGTTTCGCGGGAGTCGGTTGCTTTATCGCGACATTTATTAATCCGCTTGGCTGGCATATCTATGAAGGCTTAGCGACTGTATTAGGCCACTTTTCGCAAGCATACATCACCGAGTGGTGGCCTTATTTTCGGAATATAACCGTGCCGGGGAGCATTCCTGGCATCATATATATCTTCATATTTATTACACTTGAACTGCGCTACAGAGGATTTTGTCCTATAGAGGCGCGGCTGCTTTCTTGGCTGTTTTTGTTTTTGGGACTTTATCAATTTCGATACATGTCTTTCTTTTTTCTATTCTCAACGGTTCCATTGGCTCTTTACCTTGATCGGCTGCTGCCTAAACAGCCGAATAATTTTAGAGTCGAAAGCTCGTTATTGACCGCTGGCGTCATTGCGGCGTGCGCTCTGCCATTTATCTATCTGCAAATAGATCCAGCTCTCGGACTTCCGCAAATGCTTTCAGAGCAGGATGTTCTTTATCTTGAAACACATTTTCCGCATGCGCGGCTTCTGAACCACTGGAACTACGGTGGAATTTTGATCTTTCGCACTCGAGGTGCAATACCTGTGTTTGTAGATGGTCGAGCAGCTACCGCTTATCCAGATTCTTTACTGCGTGACTATTTCAAACTGGGTCAATTAGAGATCAATGAGACCGCTTGGGACACGGTGCTTGAGAAATACCAAATCGATACGGTGCTTTGGGTGAAGGCACATGAAGAGCTAAGGCGGTTTCTCGTGGGGAAGAGAAGTTGGAAAGAGGCATATGCAGGATCGTATGCGAGCATTTACGTTAAGCCATAACGCAGCATTATGTTTTTGCGCGGCTAATCTGGGTGGCTTTTGCCAATAGCGGACTTTCCAGTTCGGCGAAAGGCGGTGAGTGAGCGACGGCGTTGGTAGCGGGTTGACAAGCCTCCGTTAAGTCCCGCCGAGAACGACCAAATAACCGAGCGCGAGCGTCAGGCTGATCAAACAGATAACGCGCGCCGCCGAGAACGGCGGCGCGGCGTGGTTTCGTCCGTTGAGCGTCTTGTCGGCGAAAGCCATCAGCCAGCGGTCAAAGGATGCGCGGTCCCAAGATAAAGCGTCGGTGCGGGGGCTCAATCCCCGCGGCAAGCCTTAATTGCACGAAGCCTTACCGCGCATTCCTTTCCGCCGTCTTAGCGTTTGAGCAGGCGCAGAATGATCAGCAAGATCACGGCGCCGATAAAGGCGTCGATGATCGAGCCGACAATGCCGGAGCCGATGACGATGCCGAGCTGCGGCAACAGCCAGCCGGCGATTATGGCGCCGACAATGCCGACGATGATATCGCCGATGAGCCCAAAGCCGCCGCCTTTGACGACCGTTCCGGCAAGCCAGCCGGCAATCGCGCCGACGACCAGCCAAATAATAATGCCGTGTGTGTCCATGGTATCCCCCTTCATTGCTATCCCGGCAAGGGCGAAGCCACGTCCTGCAAGGCCCCTGAGCGCATTCCTCGCCGCGCCGCCTTAAAGCTTAGGGCTTTGCTCGGGAGCTGTCAGCAAAGCCCGCCGGTTGCGTGCCCGGCATCCACTAAATCATGACAACTATTTGTTGCGCTGCAACATCAGCTGCGGCAGAGTACGGCGGTGCGACCGCGGCTTCCTCACAGCCATGGCGTCGCAATCCCGGTGCAGCCTGGAGCCTGTTATGGCCGTTGCGCAGATAAAGCCTTCCGCAGCTCCCCTGAAGGATCTTTACGAAATCGGCGAGATTCCGCCGCTCGGGCATGTTCCGGCACAAATGTATGCCTGGGCAATCCGCAAGGAGCGGCATGGCCCGCCGGAAACGGCGATGCAGTTGGAAGTCGTTCCGACCTGGCCGATCGCCGAGGACGAAGTGCTGGTCTATGTCATGGCCGGCGGCGTCAATTACAACGGCGTCTGGGCCGGCTTGGGCATTCCGGTATCGCCGTTCGACGGCCACAAGCATCCGTTCCATGTCGCCGGTTCCGACGCCTCGGGCATCGTCTGGGCGGTCGGCTCCAAGGTGAAGCGCTGGAAGGTCGGCGACGAAGTCACCGTCCATTGCAATCAGGACGACGGCGACGACGAGGAATGTAACGGTGGCGATCCGCTGCTGTCGCCGTCGCAGCGCATCTGGGGTTACGAGACGCCGGACGGTTCCTTCGCGCAATTCTGCCGCGTGCAATCGCGCCAGCTCATGAAGAAGCCGCCGCATCTGACCTGGGAAGAATCGGCTTGCTATACGCTCACGCTGGCGACCGCCTATCGCATGCTGTTCGGCCATTCGCCGCATACGCTCAAGCCCGGCGACAATGTGCTGGTCTGGGGCGCCTCGGGCGGGCTCGGCGTATTCGGCGTGCAGCTGGTCGCGGCGTCCGGCGCCAATGCCATCGGCATCGTGTCCGATCCGACCAAAGTGCAATATGTCATGGATCTCGGCGCCAAGGGCGTCATCAACCGCAGCGATTTCAAGTGCTGGGGCCAGATGCCGAAAGTCAGCACGCCCGAATATGACGCCTGGGTGAAAGAGGCGCGCCGCTTCGGCAAAGCGATCTGGGACATTACCGGCAAACGCGACGTCGATATCGTGTTCGAGCATCCGGGCGAGTCGACGTTCCCGGTGTCGTGCCTGGTGGTCAAGCGCGGCGGCATGGTCGTGTTCTGCGCCGGCACCACCGGCTACAACATCACCTTCGACGCGCGTTACGTCTGGATGCGGCAGAAGCGGGTGCAGGGCTCGCACTTCGCGCATCTCAAACAAGCGAGCGCCGCCAATCAGTTCGTCATCGACCGCCGCGTCGACCCGTGCATGAGCGACGTGTTCCCGTGGGACAAGATTCCCTATGCCCACGAGCTGATGCGCACCAACCGGCACAAGCCCGGCAACATGGCGGTGCTGGTCAATACGCCGAAGCCCGGCTTGCGGAACTTCGAGGACGTGACCGAGGCGACCGGTTCCTAACAAGTTCCCCGAAACTGCGCGCTTAGACGCATCCCCTTACCGCGGTAGGGGAGGTGACATCCGTTCCTAATCAGATACAGTCCTGTCGTCGGGTACGGGGTGGGGCAATGTTACCTGAACAGCGCACCGAGACGGACGTCGCACGCAAATTCCGCGTCGTGCTCGTGAAGCCGTCGCATTACGACGACGACGGTTATGTCATCCGCTGGTACCGCTCGCCGATGCCGGCGAATTCGCTCGCCAGCGTCTATGGCCTGCTCGACGATTGCGCCCAGCGTAAAATCTTAGGTCCCGATATCGAGATCGACATTGTCGCCATCGACGAGACCAATACCCGCGTGCGCGTCGACCGCATCATCGCGGAGATGCGCGCCAACGGCAATTTCGGCTTTGTCGGCCTGGTCGGCGTGCAGTCCAATCAATATCCGCGCGCGCTGCATATCGCCAAGCCCCTGCGCGCCGCGGGCATTTCCGTGATCGTCGGCGGCTTTCATGTCTCCGGCATGCTGGCGATGTTCGACCAAATCGGACCCGATCTGCAGGAAGCCCTCGACATGGGCGTCACGCTGTTCGCCGGCGAGGCCGAAGGCCGCATGGACGAAGTGGTGCGCGATGCCGCCGCAGGCTCCCTCAAGCCGGTCTACAATTACATCAACGATCTGCCCGCGCTCGAAGACTCGATCACGCCATTTCTGCCGGGCAATTCGGTGCGCAAGACCATCGGCAATGTCACGACCTTCGATGCCGGGCGCGGCTGCCCGTTCCAATGCTCGTTCTGCACCATCATCAATGTGCAGGGCCGCAAGTCGCGCCGCCGCAGTCCCGACGATGTCGAGCGCATCCTGCGCAAGAATTTCGAGCACGGCATCGACCGCTTCTTCATCACCGACGACAATTTCGCTCGTAACAAGGATTGGGAACCGATCTTCGACCGCATCATCAAGCTGCGCGAAGAAGACGGCATGGATGTGCGCTTCCTGATCCAGGTCGACACGCTGTGCCACAAGATCCCGAATTTCGTCGCCAAGGCGAAGCTCGCCGGCGTCACCCGCATCTTCATCGGGCTGGAAAACATCAATCCGGATAATCTGCTGGCGGCGAAGAAGCGGCAGAACAAGATTACCGAATACCGCAACATGCTGCTGGCCTGGAAGGCGGTCGGCATCTGGACCTATGCCGGCTATATCCTCGGCTTTCCGAACGACACGCCGGAATCGGCGCGGCGCGATATCGAGATCATCAAGAAGGAAATGCCCCTCGACGTGTTGGAATTCTTCTTCCTCACGCCGCTGCCGGGTTCCGAGGATCACAAGGTGCTCCGCGGCAAGGGCGTCTGGCTCGATCCCGATCTCAACAAATACGATCTGGAACACGCGCTCACGCCGCATCCGCATATGAGCAAGGCGGAGTGGGAGAAACTCTACCGCGACGCCTGGTCGATCTATTACACGCCCGAGCATATCGAGACGATTTTGCGCCGTGCCCAGGCCTACGGCATCAATATCCTCCGACTCGCGCAAATCATTCTCTGGTTCGCGCAATCGCTGGCGATCGAAAAGGTGCATCCGCTGCAGGGCGGCTTTGTCCGCCTCAAAACCCGGCACGAGCGCCGTCCCGAACTGCCGCTCGAGCCGGTGTGGACATTCTATCCGTCGCTGGCGGCGGAATTCCTGGTCAAGCACGCGCGCGTCGTGGCGGCGGCCTTCGGCATTTTCCGCATCTATCGCCGCGTCGCCAAGACCAAGGACATTCCTTACATGGACCAGGCGATGACGCCGGTCAGCGACGACGACACGCAGACGCTGGAACTGTTCACGCATAACCAGTCGGCGCGCGAGGCGGTCGATCATGCCCGCAAGGTCAAGACGCTGACGACCGCGAGCCCGGCGCCGGCGGAAACCGCGGCTTAGATCCTCGTTTTTGCTAAGGCCCGCCGTCCGGCTGCGGCTCCGGTGCCATCGCGCGTTCCGGCGTCTTGGTACGGCGCCGCGGGAATTCGCGCGCGATCGCGGCATTGAGCTCGCCGCCATAGATGAAAATCCAGGCGGTGAAATAGAGAAACACCAAGGCGGTCATCGCCGAGGCGAGACCGGCGTAATAATGCACATAGGCGTAGGAGAAGTCGGACAGATAGCGGCCGAAGATGAAGCCGCAGGCGAGCCAGAGCACGAGCGTCGCGATGATGCCCGGCCAGACTTCCTCGATCTGCCGCCGGCCGGCCGGCAGCCACATGTGCAAGATCATCAGTGAAATCGTCAGAACGAAGGTCGCCACGCTGAAGCGCCCGACATCGTAGTGGCGCTCGAGCGGCGCCAGCCACGGCGCATAGGCGAGCGCGGCGCGGAATACTAACGGGCCGAGCACGATCAGAAACGCTAGCGCCAGCATGCCGAGCGCGCTGACGATGACATAGCCGATCGATTCCATCCGCAACAGCCACCACGGCCGCTTGTCGATCAGTCCGTAGGCGCGGTTAAGCCCGATACGCAGGCTCTCGACGCCGCTCGACGAGAAATAGATCGCGAACAACGCGCCGACGGTGAGGATGCCGCCGCGTGCCGTGGTCAAGACGCGATGGATTTCGCCGGCGATGCCGCCCGACACTTCATGCGGCCAGGCCGCAATGATGAGTTGCGCCACCTCGTCGGCGAGACCTTTCGAGCCGATGAACCCGGCAATCGCCGTCACCAGGATCAGGAACGGAAACATCGACATCAGAACGGAGAGCGCAATGTGGCTCGCGATCGCCCAGCCGTCGTCGGCATTGAAGCGATAGAAGGCGTCCATGGCGATGCGGTAGCAGACGCGAATCGTGTGCAACAGGAAATGGCCTCCGCGGCGCGCGCAGCGCTCATTGCAGGTCCATTCATAGCAGGAAACGGGTGGGCTTCGCAGGCCCGCAAGCTCATATCCAGCGCGTAAACGCCAAAAGTGGACAAAGAGCGGACAAGGAGCCGATATGGCGAGCGCCTATTACAGCACGATCTTCACGCAGTCGGCGGACGATATCTGGAATGTCATCCGCGATTTCAATAACTATCCGGTATGGGTCGACGGCTCGGGCGAGAGCGAGATCGAAGACGGCAAATCTGGCGACGCGGTCGGCGCCGTGCGCAACGTTCTCTATCAAGGCAAGCGCATCCGGCAGACGCTGCTGGCATTGTCGGATGTCGACTGCTCGCAGACTTACGCGTTTTGCGGCGAGGCGCCGATGCCGGTGCGCGACTATCGCGCGACGCTACGTGTCGCTCCGGTGACCGACGGCGGCCGCGGCTTCATCGAGTGGTCGGCGACATTCGATTGCGCGCCGGAGCGGCAGGACGAGTGGGCCGTGTTCTTTGGCGACGCGTTCGGGCGCTGGCTGGAATCGCTGCGGCGCCATCTCGAGCGCCGGACCAAATAGCGCGGGTCGGCCGGCGTGGCGAAAAGCGGACCCAATGAACGGCCTGCGGCAAAAAACCCGCTGCGGCGTTTTAACGTGGATCACGCCGGATTTATTTGATTCCGCAAGGATATTTGTTTGGCTCCGGCATTTATTTGTTTGCTGCGGACAGGTCGGGGCCAGGCCATGGCTATGACTATCGTATTAAAAAACACAAGGGAAATTCGCTCATGCCGAGCAGATTGATCAAGTGTTACGTAATTTCGCTCAAGCGGGTTTACGCAATGGAAGAAATTATCAACGGCCGGTAGGTACTATTGCGAACGTACAATTGGTTGCCCTGGGAGCCGCGGCCATGCCGCTCGCAACTGCCAAACGTGAAGAGGTTGTCATTGTCGAACGCGGGCAAAACAGCCGCATTATCGTCAGCATCCCGGGATCCTACATGCTGGCGGATCACCGCAACGGCCGCGGCGAGCGCCGCACCTTTCCCTGTCGCGCCGTCAATCTCTCGCCGGAAACCCTGGCGCTCGCCGCACCGATCAGCGGGCGGATCGGCGAACGCGCCTTCGTCACCGTCGACCAAATCGGCAAGTTCAAGGGCTCGGTGATCCGTTTGCTCGACGGCGGGTTTGTCATGAACATCGTCGCCAGCGACGAAGAACGGGTCAATCTCGCCGCCAAGATCGACTGGTTCGAACAGTACAAGAACTTCGATGTGTCCGATCAGCGGGCCGATCAGCGTTTCGTGCCGGAAAATTCGTGGTCCCGCCTTGTCTTTGCCGACGGCACGTCGGAAGACTGCTTCGTCCTCGATCTGTCGGCGTCCGGCGCCGCCCTGTCGGCGCAGGCCATGCCGAAGGTCGGCACCGTTCTGGCGATGGCCACCATCGTGGCGCGCGTCGCGCGCCACTTCGACGGCGGCTTTGCCGTGCAGTTCACCGAGCGGCAGAATATGCAGCATGTCGAAGCGTGGGTGAATCTCGAATCGGTCTCGGGCTTCGGCTTGGATTAGGCTGCAGCCCGGCCGTGCGCCGATCAACGCTTTCGCAATTCGTTAAGCCGCTTGGACGTCATCGAGGAAGCGGCGCACTTCGCCTTGCAGGCTCTCCGCCTCGGCGGCGAGCGTCGCCGCCATCGCCTTGACGTCGGCCGCCGTTGTCCGGGCGCCGCTCGAGGCGCCGGCGACGCGGCTCATCGCTTCCGAGCTGCTGCGAGCCTCGTTCGAGGCGCGGTTGACGCCTTCGGCGATCGACGCCACGGCATTGTTCTGTTCCTCGACCGTCGAGGCGACGACGGCCGCGATCTCCGACATGTCGTCGATGATCGACGAGACTTGCTCGATCGCCTGCGCCGCGTCCGCGGTCGCGGACTGGATCGAACCGATCTGGGCGGCGATATCCTCGGTGGCGCGGGCGGTTTGCGCGGCGAGCGATTTCACTTCCGACGCCACCACCGCGAAACCGCGGCCAGCGTCGCCGGCGCGCGCCGCCTCGATCGTGGCGTTGAGCGCCAACAGATTGGTCTGGCCGGCAATCGCCTGAATGAGGCCGATGACCTCGCCGATGCGGTTTGCAACATTGCCGAGCTCCGACATCGTCGTGACGGTGCGCTTGGATTCGGCAACCGCCCGGCGGGCGACGTCGGTCGATTTGGTGGCATGCGCCGCGATTTCGCTGATCGAAACCGCGAGCTCCTCGATCGAACTGGCGACCGTCGTGACGTTGGCCGACGCCGCGCCGACGGAATTCTCGGCGGTCTTGGCTTCCGATGACACGGCGTCGGCGGCGGTGTTCAGGCCGCTGGACGCGCCCTCCAGCCGTCCGGAGGCCTGGCGCAGCCGGTTGAGCGCCTGCTCGATCGAGGCGCGGAAGCGGCCGATCGCGGCGGCAATCGCCTCGCCGCGCTGCTCGCGCGCCGCGTTGCTGTCCTGCTGGACCGCTGCCAGGCGCTCGCGCTCAATCATATTGTCGCGGAACACCACCACCGTGCGCGCCATGGCGCCGATCTCGTCGCGGGAATCGCTCACGGGCAGCTGCGCCGAAGTGTCGCCGTCGGCGAGCCGCTTCATGGCTCCGGCGAGTTTTTCCAGCGGCTTGGTGATCGAACGTCCGATGCGCCAGCTGAAGCCCAGCACGACCAGGATCACCGCGAGGTCGACCCAAAGGATGAATTGCCGGGTGCGCGTGCGCGAGGCAGCAAGCGCCGATGCCGCGGCGCTGGCGTCGGCCCGCGCCGCGGCGATGATCCTGTCGGCTTCCGGCAGCACGTTCTCGGTGTCGTGGCTGATGAGCGAGACCAGCGGGGCGATATTGTCCGTGCTGGCGACCCATTGCGCGAAGGCGTAGCTGTAATTCTGCACTTCTTGATTGAGCTCCTCTTTCATCGACGGCGCGCCGTCGACCGAATCGAAAAGCTGGTTGAAGCGCTTGATCTCGTCGAGAAAGTGGCGTTCGGCGGCATGGTTGCGCGTCAGCCGGTATTCGATCTCGTAGCGCCGCATGGTGAGCAGCGACGTCAAGAGGTTGGCGCTGTCGACTTCGGCGACCCAGGTCAAATCATCTTGGATGATCTTCTCGATCCTGTCGCTCGCCGCGATCAGATTGGCGGTGCAGCCCTCGGCATCGGTGAAGCCGAGCGACTTTTGCTCGTGGACCAGGCTCGCGAAGCTGGTCTTAAGGTCGCGCACGGTAATGCGCAGCGGTGTAATCGTATCTTGCGCCGACGACGTGAGCATCGACTGGATGCCGTCGAGACTGCGGATGGCTATGTCCTGGCCGTCTTCGAAATCCCTGACCTCGGCATCGGACGGGTGCGCGACGAACTCGATCGTCGCGGCGCGCATCATGAGCAGGCCGGTCTTGAGGTCGCGGCTGGCGTCGGAAACCGCCGTATTGCGGTGCACGCTTTCGAAGGCATTGCCGACTTCGACATCGCCGCTGACGAAGGCGATGCCGTTGGCGAGGAAGCCGATCACCGGAATGATGCCCAGCACAATAATGCGGGCACGAACCGACAATCTGGGAAAAATCCGCGCGAAGTTCATCGTAGCCCCGATGGAAAACGCGATCAGCCTTGTCGCGGCGCGCCGCCGCGCTAATCGTCCCCAGAACACCGCAAAATGGTTAAGATTTGGCAAGAATGAGCGCAATTGGCTGTAGAGTGGCGCTTGAACAACCCTGAGCGGCTTTTGCCCGTCAGCCAGGTTCGGGGACAGAGCGGATGCCCTGTGCAGCGCTAACGGGGCGCCACGGCAGTCATTGCTTTTGTGCACCGCACGCGTAAGCTTCAAGTGCCGGGCCGGGCCGTCTGTTGCCGCTCATTGGAGCCAGTCATCTTCGGAGCCAGTCATGCCGCTTGCCGCCTCCCAGCTTTCCGCGGGCCACGATGTCATCGCAACGCTCGATGACGCGGTTTCGGCCGTCGAATCGCTGTTCGCCGATGCTCGCCGCGCCGTCGGCGAGCGTGTGACCATCGAGGGGCGCACGGTGTCGCGCGTCTTCGACCGCGAGCAGCGGGCGACTCATGGGCTGGCTTGGCTCGCGACCTATGTCGAGGCGCTGCGCCAGCTTGCCGCCTATGCGCAGCGCATGGCGGAGATGGGCAGCTTCGGCGAGACCGAAGAGCTCTTGGTGCGCATCGGCGCAGGCGAATTCCTCGCGCAGATCATCGGCGGCATTCCGATGAGCCAAGGCGAGATCGTGCGGATGTCCGATCTCGGTCTCAGCGCCGCCGTGGTGGCGACGCGGATCACGCCCGCCGTCGAGCATCTGATTGCGACCGGCAATACAGCGCAGCGCCGCGCGCGGCTTGTCGAATTGATCCGGCAGCATCACGACGCCACGGTCGGCGCCTGCGGGCTCGACGACACGCTCGATTCGATCCGCGAAGAGATGCGAAAATTCGCCGAGGATCGCGTGGTGCCGTTCGCGCAGCAATGGCACCTCAAGAACAATTACATTCCGCTCGACGTCATTTCGCAGATGTCCGAGCTCGGCGTGTTTAGCCTTACCATCCCCGAGGATTACGAGGGCATGGGGCTCGGCAAGGAATCGATGTGCGTCGTCTCCGAGGAGTTGTCGCGCGGCTATATCGGCGTCGGCTCGCTCGGCACGCGCTCGGAGATCGCGGCCGAGCTCATTCTCGGCTCCGGCACCGAGGATCAGAAGCGCAAATGGCTGCCGAAGATCGCTTCCGGCGAGGTGCTGCCGACGGCGGTGTTCACCGAGCCGAATACCGGCTCCGATCTCGCCTCGCTGAAGACGCGCGCGGTGCGCCAGGGCGATGTCTACAAGGTCTACGGCAACAAGACCTGGATCACGCATCCGGTGCGCGCCGATCTGATGACGCTGCTCGTGCGTACCAATCCGGCCGAGACCGGCTATCGCGGCCTGTCCATGCTTCTCGCCGAAAAGCCGCGCGGCGACGACGGCAATCCGTTCCCCGCCTCCGGCATGACCGGCACCGAGATCGAAGTCTTGGGCTATCGCGGCATGAAGGAATATGAGATTGCCTTCGACGGTTTTGTCGTGAAAGCGGAAAATTTGCTCGGCGGCATCGAGGGGCTCGGCTTCAAGCAATTGATGGCGACCTTCGAGGCGGCGCGCATTCAGACCGCGGCGCGCGCCATCGGCGTGGCGCAGGCGGCCATGGAACAGGCGCTGACCTACACCACCCAGCGCGTCCAGTTCGGCGAGCCGATCGCCAATTTCCCCCGCGTCTCCGACAAGATCGCCATGATGGCGGTCGAGATCATGGTCGCGCGCCAGCTCACTTATTACGCCGCGCGACAAAAGGATTCCGGCCGGCGCTGCGATCTCGAAGCCGGCATGGCGAAGCTTCTGGCGGCGCGCGTCGCCTGGGCCGCCGCCGACAATGCCGTGCAGGTCCACGGCGGCAACGGCTTTGCGCTTGAATTCCCGGTGTCGCGCATCCTCTGCGATGCGCGCATCCTCAATATTTTCGAGGGCGCGGCCGAGATTCAGGCGCAGGTGATTGCACGGCGGTTGTTGGACGGGTCGAATTAGGGGCGACTGGGTCGCCGCCCCCGGGTATCGCTCGCGCTCCAAGCGGGTTACATATATCCGTCATGGCCAATTTCATGTCCCACGTCGCCGTGCCGATCGCCATTATCGCGGTCGCCATTGTCCTGTTGCTCGGACTCATCAATATGATGATGGGCGGGTCGGGCAACACGTCGCAGAAGCTGATGCGGCTGCGCGTCTTGCTGCAGGCCATCGCCATCGGCGTGATTATGCTCGCGCTCTGGATCATGGGTAAATAAGGCGCGAGGCCGGACCATGGTCGTCCTCAACAAGATCTATACCCGCACCGGCGATGACGGCACCACCGCGCTCGGCACCGGCGAGCGGCGCAAGAAATACGATCTGCGCATTTCGGCCTACGGCTCGATCGACGAGACCAACGCCGCGATCGGCGTGGCGCGGCTGCACACCCATGACGATGCCGCGCTCGATGCCGCGCTGTCGCGCGCCCAGAACGATCTGTTCGATGTCGGCGCCGATCTCTGCACGCCCGTCAAAGCGGGTGGAAAAGATGATGGCGGCAAAGGTCCCGGTGGCGCGCGGCTCACCGTCACCGACCAGCAGGTGACGTGGCTCGAGGCCGAGATCGACCGCCTCAACGGAGACTTAAAGCCGCTCCGCTCCTTCGTGCTGCCGGGAGGAAGCGCGGCCGCGGCCTATCTGCATCTCGCCCGCACCATCTGCCGGCGCGCCGAACGGCTGATCGCCGAGCTTGCCGAACAGCCCGGGGAAACGGTCACGTCGGAGGTCTTGAAATACGTCAACCGGCTCTCCGATTTCCTTTTCGTCGCAAGCCGTTATGCGAACGGCAAGGGTGTGGGCGACGTGCTGTGGAAGCCGGGACAGAACCGCTGAAATATTTAGTCCGAGCATGATCTTATCCGAAAAGCGGCGGCCACTTTTAGGGATCATGCTCGTTGACCGAACCGGCCCTGGCCGGTAGGTTTCTCGCACCGCAGCATGAGTATCCTAACAATGACTTGCGCGGTAAGTAAGATTTGGCGCGGTAAGGAAGATTCGGCGCGGCAAAGAACAGCTCCAATAGAGTAGCCAGTTAGACCCATCATGAAGATCCTCGTGCCCGTGAAGCGGGCGATCGACAAGGATGTGAAAATCCGAGTCAAAGCGGACGGTTCCGGCGTCGAGCTCGGCAACGTCAAGATGTCGATGAATCCGTTCGACGAGATCGCCGTCGAGGAAGCCATCCGGCTCAAGGAAGCGGGCAAGGCAACCGAGATCATCGCCGTCTCGATCGGGCCGCAGCAGGCGGCCGAGACCATCCGCACCGCGCTGGCGATGGGTGCCGACCGCGGCGTGTTGGTGAAGACCGACGGCGCCACCGTTGAGCCATTGGCAGTCGCAAAAATTCTCAAAGCCATCGCCGATGCCGAGCAGCCGGGATTGATCATCCTCGGCAAGCAGGCGATCGACGACGATTGCAATCAGACCGGCCAGATGCTTGCGGCGCTGCTCGGCTGGCCGCAAGGCACCTTCGCCTCTAAAGTCGAGCTCGACGGCGACGCCGTCATGGTGACGCGCGAAGTCGACGGCGGGCTGCAGACCGTGAAGCTGAAAATGCCGGCCGTCGTCACCACCGATCTGCGCTTGAACGAGCCGCGCTATGCCTCGCTGCCCAACATCATGAAGGCCAAGAAGAAGCCGATCGAGGAAAAGACCGCGGCCGATTACCGCGTCGACATCAAGCCGCGGCTCGAAGTGGTCAAGACCTCCGAGCCGCCGGTGCGCAAGGCCGGCGTGAAGGTGAAGTCGGTCGCCGAACTCGTCGACAAGCTCAAGAACGAGGCGGGGGCGATCTGATGCCGACGCTTCTGCTTGCCGAGCACGACAATGCCAGGCTCAAGGACGCGACCAACAAGGCGCTGACTGCCGCCAAGGCGCTCGGCGCCGAGGTGCACATTGTGGTCGCCGGTTACAATTGCAAGGCGGTCGCGGAAGCCGCCGCCAAGCTTGACGGCGTCGCCAAAGTGCTGCTCGCCGACGCGCCAGCCTACGCGCACATGCTGGCCGAGCCGACCGCGGCGCTGATCGTGGCGCTCGCTCAGCCTTACGAAACCATCATGGCGGCGGCGACCACGGCCGGAAAGAACATCATGCCGCGGGTGGCGGCGCTGCTTGACGTCATGCAGATTTCCGAAATTACCAAGGTCGTGGCGCCGGACACGTTCGAGCGGCCGATCTATGCCGGCAACGCCATTCAGACAGTGCGCTCGCAAGAATACAAGCGCGTCGTCACCGTGCGCACCGCGGCGTTCCAGGCGACCGGCGGCAGTGGTTCGGCGCCGATCGAGCCCGCGGCCGCGGCATCCGATCCGGGCATCTCCGGCTTTGTCGGCGAGGAATTGTCGAAGTCGGAGCGGCCGGAATTGACGTCGGCCAAGATCATCATTTCCGGCGGCCGGGCGATGCAAAACCGCGAGAACTTCACCAAATATATCGAGCCGGTGGCCGACAGACTCGGCGCCGCGATCGGCGCCTCGCGCGCCGCGGTCGACGCCGGCTATGCGCCCAACGACTGGCAGGTCGGCCAGACCGGCAAGGTGGTGGCGCCCGACGTCTATATCGCCGTCGGCATTTCCGGCGCCATCCAGCATCTCGCCGGCATGAAGGATTCGAAAGTCATCGTCGCGATCAACAAAGACGAGGAAGCTCCCATCTTCCAGGTCGCCGATTACGGATTGGTCGCCGATCTCTATCAGGCGTTGCCGGAGCTCGCGACCGAGCTCGATAAAGTCAAGCACTGACCGGAACTGGCGCGTCAGCCTGGATCGTCGTAGAAGGATAAACGAGATGGTCGAGGTCAAGGAACGGTCCAAAACGCAATCTCGCGGCCTTAAGGCGGACAGTATGGCGCATAGCATTCGCAAGATCGGCGTCGTCGGCGCCGGCCAGATGGGCAACGGCATCGCGCATGTCTGTGCACTGTCCGGCTATCACGTCTTGCTCAACGACGTCGCCGTCAATCGCATTTCCGAAGGGCTCGCCACCATCAACGGCAATCTGGCACGCCAGGTCAGCCGCCAGCGCATCAGCGACGAGGAGCGGCAGGCCGCGATCAAACGCATCTCGGCCGCCAATACGCTCGAAGATCTCGGCGATTGCGATCTGGTCATCGAGGCCGCGACCGAGCAGGAAGAGACCAAGCGCAAGATCTTCTCGGCGCTCTGTCCGACGCTGAAGCCCGAGGCCATCGTCGGCACCAATACCTCGTCGATCTCGATCACCCGGCTCGCTGCGTCGACCGACCGGCCGGAGCGCTTCATCGGCATTCACTTCATGAATCCGGTGCCGCTGATGGAACTGGTCGAGGTGATCCGCGGCATCGCCACCGACGACGCGACCTTCGAGTTGACCAAGGAATTCATCAAAAAGCTCGGCAAGCAGATCGCGGTGTCGGAGGATTTTCCGGCCTTCATCGTCAACCGCATCCTGTTGCCGATGATCAACGAGGCGATCTACACGCTCTATGAGGGCGTCGGCAATGTCGAAGCGATCGACGCCGCGATGCGGCTCGGCGCGCACCACCCGATGGGGCCGCTCGAATTGGCCGACTTCATCGGGCTCGATACCTGCCTCTCGGTGATGCAGGTGCTGCACGAAGGCTTGGCGGATTCGAAATACCGGCCGTGTCCGCTGTTGGTGAAATATGTCGAGGCCGGCTGGCTCGGCCGCAAGACGCAGCGCGGCTTCTATGATTATCGCGGCGAGAAGCCGGTACCTACCAGATAATCAGCCATCAGACAGGCGGAGCCCATCTGATGACCGGTCCCTGATTGCTGATCACTACAAGCGCCATTCACTACAAGCCCCATGTGCCCCAAGAACCAAGCTTGAGGTTGAGGCCGGCCTTGACGGTGTGAACCGTCGTCTTTTCGCTGAGCGAGAATGGCACGCCCGCCGACACGCCGCTGGCGACGGTATTGCTGCCGAGATTGACGAACAGATATTCGGTCTTGAAGGAAATCCACTGGTTGAGCGCGTATTCGAGGCCGCCGCCTACGGTCCAGCCGTTTTGATCCTGACCGACCGAGGCGCCGACCGATAATCCAAGCGCGGATGCGTTGGCCATGCTGGTCGTGTGACCGTAAGCCCAGCCGCCGGTGGCGTAGAGCAACGCGCTGGGCGTGACCAGCACGCCGACGCGACCGCGCACGGTGCCGAACCAATCGAGCCTGGTGCCCAAACTGCCCGAAGCGGCCGGCGACGTCGTGTTTGTGATCGCCATCCCTTGGATGTCGGCGAGGTCGAAGTCGCTTTCCACGCCCACGACCCAAGCCGGCGCGAACTGCCAATTGTAACCGAGCTGGGCGCCGCCAAAGAAGCCGCTCGAGTTCAAGGTCGAGGTGCCGGAGACCGGCCCTAGTGCGAGAGCAGGAATGGCGCCGACCGAGAACGGATACTCATAGCGATCGCCGCCGAAGCCGCCGTTGGCGCCGAAATAAAATCCGGTCCAGCTGTAAGCAGGCGGCGGAGGTGGCGGCGCGTATGGCCGCATGCCAAGGTCGGCCGCGTGAACGGCGGAGCCGGTCAGCGCGATCGCCCCGATCGCGGATAACAAACAAAGAATGCGCTTCATTGTCGGCTCCCTGAAGAGGTTATCCGCCAAATCAACAAACGCACGGATTTTTCAAAGGACCCGTTAATGCGGCCGCCGGTGTGAGATGAATGTCGCAGCCGCGACGACAATGTTTTGACGTGTTGCGTCAAGGCAACAAACAGAAGCACGTATTAACCACCTGATGAGCAGAAATCGGTAACCAGTAATCAGACAGGCGAAGCTGCGCCCATCTGATTACCGACTGCTGATTACCGACTCCTGTTCACGCCGCCGCAGACATTTGTGGCGCGGTCTCGCTCCAGCACGGCAGCGACGATACCCGCTCGAACCAGGCGCGCACATTGGCGTAGGGCGCGACCGGCATGCCCGCGCCTTGGGCATGGAACAGGGGTGCAGCAGCCGTGAAATCCGCGACCGTCAGCGCATCGTTGACCAGATACTTGTGCTTGCTCAAGTGCGCATCGAGCACCTTGGCTTCCTTGTTGAAAGCTTCGGTGGCCTTGGCGACGGCAGTCTGATCGGGCGCGCCGAGATTGACGAACTTCTTCACCAGGTTCTCGAAGGTCAGCGGTCCGCAAGCCTGGGCGCCCCAATGCGCGAGCTCCCAGCATTGCCACCGGGTGATGTCGGCGCGGCTGCGCCCGTCGTCCGGCCACAGCGGCGTTTTGGTCTGCGACGCGACATATTGCAGGATCGCGTTGGATTCCCACAGCGTGAAATTGCCGTCGACCAAGGTCGGCGTGCGGCCGGTGGGATTGAGTTCGAGATAAGCGGGCGCGTATTGCGCGCCCTTGGTCAGGTCGATGAAGTCGAATTCCAGCGGCAGTTTCAGGTAAGAGGCCAGCGCCCGCACCTTCCAGGTGTTCGGCGAGGCGGGAAAGCCATAAAGCTTCATGATCTGCTCCTACGCTTGGGGTGACGATCTCCCTCTCCCCGCAGGCGGGGAGAGGTGTTTGCTAGAGCATGATCCCGAAAAGTGGAATCCGGTTTTCGGAAAAGACCATGCTCAATCGAAAATCTAGACCTTGATCCGATTCAATTGGATCGGGGTTTAGTCGCAACATGAGGCGGATTTCGGTTCCTGGTATGACGCTTTTGTATCGACCACGGCGCCAGCGTATTTGTCGTGGTGGCGGACCCAGGCCATGGAAAAGGCGAGGTCTTGCTCGCCACGGCCTTTCGGCGCGAGATCGAGAAAGTGATAGGCGCCGATCAACATATCGAGCCCGCGCCCATAGGTCGAATAGGTATGGAAGACCTGGCCGGCTTTGTTTTTGCAGAAAACGCTGGCGCCGGGCCGCTCCTCGCTCGGAAACGCGGTCAGCTCGTAATTGTATAAAACTTTGCCCGCGACTTTCTCGTCCGGCGATGCCGACACCTGGTAATCATGGTTGAAGTCGCTGCCGAACGACGACACCCATTTGAACTTCCAGCCCATGCGGCGCTGGAATTTCTCGATTTCCGCAAACGGCGCGCGCGAAATGACGACAAACGAAACATCGCGTTGCGCAAGATGGATGGCCGCGCCGTCGAAATGATCGGCCAGATAAGAGCAACTCGGACAGCCCGCTTCCCAGCCGGGGCCAAGCATGAAGTGATAGACAATGAGCTGGCTTTTGCCGCCGAACAGATCGGCCAGCGTCTCCTTGCCGTTCGGACCGTCGAACAAATATTTCTTGTCGACTTTCTCCCACGGCAGTTCCCGCCGCTTCCGGCTCAACGCATCGCGCGCCTTGGAGAAGGCCTTCTCCTCGACGAGATGAGCCTTGCGCGCGGCAATCCATTCGTCGTGGGACACGACTTTGTGCGGTTCCATGCTCGGTGCCGTATTCGGTGCCATATTCGGTGCCATGTGATGCTCCTCACTTAGCGGTATGAATAACCCGCAGCAGATCGACATGGTTCGATACTCCTCATTAGAACCCCGAAGACCGCTGCGTCTTCCAGGCGAATGGAAAGTCAGGATGCTGGGGTGATCCAGCCGATGCCGGCGCCGCCTGGTTCCATCAGGATCACGATGCGGCCGATGCCGGGAATGTCGAAAGCCGGCTTCATCACCCGCGCGCCGGCGGCGACCGCTTTCTTCACCCGTGCATCGACGTCGTCGACGGCGATGTAAGGCATCCAGCCGTCCGGCACGCCTTTATAGTCGGGACCGCTGATGTCGAAGATGCCGCCGACCGGCTGGTCGCTCATCTTGGCGAGCCAATAGGTGCCGCCCTCGGGCATCGGCATGCCGTCATAAGTCCAGCCGATCGTGTCGGCATAAAACTTCTTGGCGGCGGCGACGTCTCGCGCCATCAGTTCGTTCCAGTGAAACGTACCGTGCGATGTGCTCATTTTCAGCTACTCCATGACGATCATTGCGGGGCCGCCATTGTTTTCGAGCATTGTGTCGCTCAAGTGAACATCTGCTCCATCTTGTCGAGCGCGCTGGTCCAGCCGCCCTGGTGTCGGTCGCGGGCATCCTCGTCGAAGAATTGCTCGTGGGTGAGCGTCAACAGCGAGCCGTCGCCGTCGGGCTTGATCGAAACCGTGACCAGCGATTCACGCTCGGGCGTCGATTTCCAGACCCAGGTGAAGACCAGCTTCTCGTTCGGAATGACCTCGCGATAAACGCCGCTGACGTCGTGCTCTTCGCCGTTCGGCGCCCGCATCACCCAACGGAAGCGGCCGCCGGTGCGCGGATCGGTTTCGACGTGGAGCGCCTTGATCTCGCCGGGACCCATCCAGTGCTTTACTTTTTCCGGGTCGGTCCACGCCGCGAAGACTTTGGCGGGGGGCGCTTTGAGCCGCCGCTTGAGGGTGAGGCTTGGTTTGGTGACGGGCTGGACGGCTGCTTGGGGGGACATGACTCTTCCTCTTCTAAAAACGCGGCAAGACTTGAAAGCCGCTCGGACCAGAACTGTTCGTAACGATTGAGCCATTCGAACGCGTCGCGCATCGGCTCGGCGTCGAGACGGCAGGCGACGGTGCGCCCGGTTTTGCTGCGCGCGACCAATCCGGCATCCGACAACACGTCGAGATGTTTCATGATCGCCGGCAGCGACACATTGAACGGTGCAGCGAGTTCGCTCACCGACAGGCCGGGTTCTTGCGCGAGCCGCATCACCAGCGCCCGGCGCGTCGGGTCGGAAAGCGCTGCGAAAGTGCGGTCGAGCGGTTCGGTATAAAGCTTAACCATATGGTTAAGTATAGAGGCGCGATCCGGCCTGTCAACAGAAATTTTGAGGCGTTCGATAAGTCGCGCGCGGTTGCGCCGGAATCACGAAAACAATCACGTTCCGGCCCTTGCGCGAGACCGCTGAGGGCGGCGCGTATTCGGGCAGGTTAATGCGGTCGTTCACATGTTTTTAAATTCGTAAGCATAATGTTTCGGCCATGGGCATTGCAGGTCTCGCCGCAGCAATCATGAGCAGTCAGTCCGGGCTGAAGCAAACTCAGCTTGCGGCGAGCTTCGAACGCATGAACGCCGATCACGGCGCCTCGATCGCGAATTTGGTCGACAGCGCGCAGCAGAACATGAAGTCCCTCGCCCATGTCGGGACGGGGATCGGCGGCAAGGTCAATATCAGCGCGTAGCTTATCCGCCGATCTGACGTCACCGCCGCGGGAGAATTCCGGCGCGCCTTTGATCGGCGAGCAAAATAACCAGCCCGATCACCACGGTCGCCGCCATCACCGCGTAAATCGGCAGGCTGCTCGATGCGTGCAGAAGGCCGACGCCAGTCGACGCCAGCGCGCCTACTCCCATTTGGATGAAACCGAGCAGCGCGGCGGCGCTGCCGACATTCCTCGTGAACGGCGCGAGCGCCATGGCCGCGGCGTTGGGAAAAGACAGGCCGGCGAACGGCAGGAACAAAGCCAAGAGCACGATATTCGCTGTCAGGCCGTACCAGCCGAAAACCGTGCCCAGCAATGTCACGAGCATAATGAGCGCCTGGCAGATCACCGCGACGCGGAAGATCGCTCCCCCCGAATAGCGCCGCGTCAGCCAGATGTTCAATTGGGTGCAGCCGATACAGCCGGCGGCGAGGCCAGCGAAAATCAGGCCGTAGCTGCGCGGATCGACGTGAAAGGTGTCGAGAAAGATGATCGGCGAGCCGGTGACATAGACGAACAATCCAGCGAATGAGAAGGCGCCGCTGACCGCATAAGTATAGAACTGCGGATGCGCCATGACGCTGGCGAATCCGGCGAGCGCAGCGCCGGGCCGCAGCGAAATTTTTGGGTCCGGTTTGTGTCCCTCGGGCAGCAGCGCGACCAGCGCCATGACGACAAGCGCAAATCCGGCGAGAATGGCGAAGATCCACGGCCAGCCCACCGAGGTGGCGACAAAACTGCCGACCGTGGGCGCGAACAGCGGCGAGACGCTCAGCACCAGGATCAAAAGCGAGAGAATTTTCGCGCTTTCCTCGACCGGAAAATAATCGCGCACCATCGCCGTCGAGCCGACTTGCGCGGCGCAGCCGCCCAGCGCCTGCAGGAGGCGCATAGCGATGAACATTTTCGGCGAGTGCACGGCGAGGCAGCCGAGCGAAGCGACGATGAATAGAGCGAGCCCGGCATAGATCGGAAGCTTGCGGCCGAAACGGTCGAGCAAAGGGCCATAGAACAACTGCCCGCCGGCGAGCCCGATGAAATAGCCCGACACCGAGAGCGAAATTTGCGCCGGCGTGGTGCCGAGATCATGCGCGATCCGCGGAAACGCCGGCAGATACATGTCGATGGAAAACGGGCTCACGGTCGAGAGTGCGCCGAGAATGAGGATGATGCGGAGATCGCGTTGCCGTGTGCGGGTCATGAGGAATGATATGGGGAAATTGTCGGACGGATAAGCGCAGCGTGTCCGCCGCTGATGTGACGCGCGGGACCGGACGATTACGGGGCGGCAGCGGCGGCGCTCACGAGCTTTACCCCATCATCGCTCGCCCAATCCGCAGGGCCCGCCATATTGCCGATTTCGCAGCCGGCGCGGTCGACAATCAGCGTCGTCGGCATGCCGAAGGCTTTGCCAGCTGATTTCAGGTCTTCGAAGACATGCGCGCTGTCGTCGGAATACCGGGCAAGATGGGTGATGTTCTCGTCCTTGAAGAATTTGCGCGGCTTCTGCGGGTCGCGGGTGTCGATATTGACCGCCACTACTTCGAAATCGGGTCCGCCGAGCTTCGACTGCAACGCGTCGAGCGCCGTCATTTCGCGGCGGCACGGCACGCACCAGGTGGCCCAAAGGTTGAGAAGGACGGTGCGGCCGCGCCAGTCGGCGAGCGTCTTGTCGTGGCCGGCGGCGTCCTTGAAGGCCACATTGGGCACGCGGAACGGCTTTTGCGCCACCGCGAGCGCGGCGACTTCGCCATGCGCCAAAGGCGCGATTCGGCTGGCGATGTTCACCGCCGGCTGGCAGACCGCGTCAGCCGGATTGCTTCGCAGATGGCCAATCCCGTATACCCCCGCCAGGACGGCCAGAGCGCCGCACAGCGCGAGCGCGGCGCGGGCGGTCATCTGGCGGCGGCGGAGCTTGAAAGCGGGCTCGGACTGCAACTCGGTCATTCACGCAACCTCGGCGGATTCCCTATGAGCAACAAAATGTGGGGCGGACGTTTCGGCTCCGGTCCCGATCCGATCATGGAGGACATCAACGTCTCGATCGATTTCGACCGGCACCTTTACCGGCAGGACATTGCCGCCAGCAAGGCCCATGCGGCGATGCTCGCCAAACAAGGCATCATCACGGCACAAGATGCGAAGCGGATCGCTCACGGTCTAGACACGATCCTGTCAGAAATCGAAAGCGGCAAATTCGCCTTCAAACGGGCGCTGGAAGACATCCATATGAATGTCGAGAGCCGGCTCGCGGAACTCGCCGGCCCGGTCGCGGGACGGCTGCATACCGCGCGCTCGCGCAACGATCAGGTCGCGACCGATTTCCGGCTCTGGGTGCGCGATGCGATCGATGCGATCGATGCCGGGCTCGCCGCCTATCAGCGCGCGCTCGCGGAAAAGGCGCTGGACCATGCCGGCACGGTAATGCCGGGCTTCACCCATTTGCAGCCGGCGCAGCCGGTGACCTTCGGCCATCATCTGCTCGCTTATGTCGAGATGGCTGGGCGCGACCGCGGCCGCTTCGCCGACGCGCGCAAGCGGCTCAACGAAAACCCGCTCGGCTCCGGTGCGCTGGCCGGGACATCTTTTCCGATCGACCGCGGCATGACGTCGAAGGCGCTCGGCTTTGACCGGCCGATGGCGAATTCGCTCGATGCCGTCGCCGACCGCGATTTCGTGCTCGAGACCTTGTCGGCTTGCGCCATCGCCGCCGTGCATCTGTCGCGCTTCGCCGAAGAGATCGTGATTTGGTCGTCGCCGCTCGCGGGCTTGATCCATCTGTCGGACAAATTCACCACCGGCTCCTCGATGATGCCGCAGAAGCGCAATCCCGATGCGGCCGAGCTCGTGCGCGCCAAGACCGGCCGCATCGTCGGCGCGCTGACCGGCCTGATGATGGTGATCAAGGGCCTGCCGCTCGCCTATCAAAAGGATCTGCAGGAGGACAAGGAAGGCGCCATCGATGCCATCGGCGCGCTCACCATGTCGCTCACAGCGATGGCGGGCATGGTGCGCGACATGGAGCCTGACGTCGCACGGATGAAGGAAGCCGCCGGCGAGGGCTACTCGACCGCGACCGATCTCGCCGATTTCCTGGTGCGGACACTGAAACTTCCGTTCCGCGAAGCGCATCATGTCACCGGCCGGATCGTCGCCAAGGCGGCGGAGGCCGGCGTGCCGCTCGACAAGCTGCCGCTGCCGCTGATGCAGGAGATCGAGCCCAAAATCACCAAGGCGGTGTTCGGCGTGCTTTCGGTCGGCAATTCGGTGAAGAGCCGCACGGCCTATGGCGGCACGGCGCCGAACAATGTCCGCGCCCAGGCCAAACGCTGGCTTAATCGGCTGAAAAGCAAGCCGTAAACGGGCTGGAAAGGCAAATGCTGACAGACTTGCCGGACACAATGTCGCCGCGGCGGTGCGGTGTGCTAATGCTGACCGCCTCGGGGTGTGGGGGAATTGCTTGATCCGTTTTTGTCCGCGTATCGCGTTCGCCTTAGCCGGCATCGCCGTTTTGGCGCTGGCCGGCTGCGGGCGCAATGGGCCGCTGGAACTGCCGCCCGGACCGGCGGCCCCGGCCGCGAGCACGCAATTGACCACGCCGGACGGCAAACCGGTGCCCGGTTCGCTGGAAGACACGGCGATGAAAACCGGCTTCGACGCGCAGGGCCGCCCCGTCGCGGCGCAGGGTCAGAAAAAGTCGTTCATTCTCGACCCGCTGCTGCAGTAATGGCGCCGCTGTAGCGAACCGCGCATTCTCACGCTAAACACCTCCTATGCATTACTTTGATTATCGCTCCGGCGTGCTGCACGCCGAAGCGGTCGACCTCACGACATTAGCGGACGCCGTCGGCACGCCGTTCTATTGCTATTCGAGCGCGACCATCGAGCGGCACTACAAGATCTTTGCCGGCGCTTTTGCCGATGTGGATTCGCTGGTCTGCTATGCCATGAAGGCGAATTCCAACCAGGCGGTGATCGCGACTTTGGCTAGGCTCGGCGCCGGCACCGATGTCGTGTCGGGCGGCGAATTGTTGCGCGCCCGCGCCGCGGGCGTGCCGCCGGAGAAGATCATGTTCTCCGGAGTCGGCAAGACCGCCGACGAATTGGCGCTCGCCGTCGATCAGAACATTCTCTGCGTCAATGTCGAGTCCGAGCCCGAGCTTGAGCTGCTTGCCGGCATCGCCGCCGCCAAGGGCCGCACCGCCGACATTTCGATCCGCGTCAATCCCGACGTCGATCCGCGAACCCACGCCAAGATCGCGACCGGCAAGTCGGAAAACAAATTCGGCATTCCGATCAGCCGCGCCCGCGACGTTTATGCGCATGCCGCGAAGCTCAAGGGCGTGCGGATCGTCGGCGTCGACATGCATATCGGCAGCCAGATCATCGAGCTCGATCCCTTCGGCGACGCGTTTGCGCTGCTCGCAGATTTCGTCGGCGAGCTGCGCGCCGACGGCCACACCATTTCGCATATCGATCTCGGCGGCGGCTTGGGCATTCCCTATCGCGAGGACAACGAGCCGCCGCCCGATCCGGACGCCTATGCGGCGATCGTAAAAAACGCGACGCGGGGGCTGCACTGCAGGCTAATCTTCGAGCCCGGGCGGCTCATCGTCGGGAATGCCGGAATTCTCCTGACGCGCGTGCTCTATGTGAAGCACGGCGAGGGCAAGACCTTCGTCATTGTCGACGCCGGCATGAACGATCTCATCCGCCCGACGCTCTACGAAGCGTACCACGATATCCGGCCCGTCAAGCAGACGCCGGCCGGTGCGCCGCGAATCACGGCCGATGTGGTGGGGCCGGTTTGCGAGTCGGGCGACTTCCTGGCGCTGGATCGGTCCATGGTGGCGCCGCATGCCGGCGATCTCTTGGCCGTGATGACGGCAGGCGCCTACGGCGCGACCCAATCCGGCACCTATAATAGCCGCCCGCTGATCCCCGAAGTGCTTGTTCGCAAAGACGAATGGGCGCTAGTCCGGCCGCGGGTCGGGCTTGCGGAACTCATCGCGCTCGACCGCCTGCCCAAGTGGTTATGAGCCGGTTCTGAGGTGGCTCTGATTTTGCCTCAATTCACTTTGCGCAAGGCCCTGGGCCGCAATATGTGCCTTGAAGCGGCCCGCATGTTACCTTGAAGGGAAGCGCAAAATGCCGCCGCAGTGCTTTCGAATAATGGTGGCGCAATGACGAGCAAGAGAACGAGCAAGAGAACGAGCAAGAGAACGAGCAAGAGAACGAGCAAGAGGCAGGAACCGGCGTGACGGAACTCGAGCAAGCCGCCCCGGCAAATCGCGCCGCGGAGCCCCGAGGACGCGGGGTGCTGGCGGTCGCGTTGTGGCGGGCGCGGGCGACGATTTTCTGGGAACGGCTGTGGCCGGCGCTGGCGGTGTTCGCCGCCGCGCTCGGGCTATTCCTCGCGGTGTCATGGCTCGGGCTCTGGCTATGGCTGCCGCCGCTCGGCCGCGCCGTGGCGCTGATCGGATTCGGTTTCCTCGTCCTCGCGGCGCTGGTTCCACTCGGTTATTTACGCATTCCCGCGGTGACCGACGGTCTGCGCCGGCTCGATCGCGGCAGCGGCTTGCGCCACCGCCCGGCGACCGCGATCGCCGACGAGCTCGCGGGAGCTACCAAGGATCCCTATTCGCTGGCGCTGTGGAACGCCCATGTCGAGCGCTCGCTGCAAGCGGCGCGCGCGCTTAAATCTGGTATGCCGGCACCGCGTTTGGCGCGCCGCGATCCTTACGCGTTGCGTGGGCTGGTTCTGATCGCCTGCATCGCGACCTTTATCGCCGCCGGCGGTGAGCGCTGGAAACGCATTGCGGCCGCGTTCGACTGGCAGGGGGTGAGCTTGCCGGCGGATTTCCGCGTCGATGCCTGGGTGACGCCACCGCCTTATACCGGCCGACCGCCGGTCGTGCTGCCCGGCATTCATCCGGGCGAAGCGGCGATCTCGACCGCGCAGAACCAAGGTCCGCTCTCGGTGCCGGTCGGCTCGATGCTGATCGTGCGCTCGACCGGCAAGCTCAGCCTCGACGTCACCTCGACCGGCGGCGTCGTCGCCGATACCGGCGACGTGCACGCGCCGGCCGGAACCGAAGAGCATCGCTTCAAGATCACCGCGACCGGCAGAGCCATGCTGCGCGGCGCCGGCGAGGATCTGGTCTGGCCGTTCAACGCCATTCCCGATAAGCCGCCGACCATTGCACTGACCAAGGATCCCGAGCAGCAAGCCCGCGGCGCGCTTCTGCTCTCGTACAAGCTCGAAGATGATTACGGCGTGACGCAAGCGGAAGCGACCTTCACGCAGAAGGCCGAAGTGCAGACGGACGGCGCGGCTGCCGCGGCCAAGAATCCGCATCCGCTGTTCGGGCCGCCCGACTACGCGCTGGTGCTGCCGCAGGCGCGCACCAAGAATGCCGTCGGGCAGACCATCAAGGATCTCACCGATCACCCATGGGCCGGCGCCGAAGTCACCATGACGCTCGTGGCCCATGACGAAGGCGGCAATGTCGGCAAGAGCGAGCCGTTCTCGTTCCGCTTGCCCGGGCGGGTCTTCACCAAGCCGCTGGCGCGTGCGCTGATCGAGCAGCGGCGCAATCTGGCGCTCGACGCCAATGCGCGGCCGCTTGTCATCACGGCGTTGGACGCGCTGTCGCTGGCGCCGGAGAAATATACGCCCGAGGCCGGCGTCTATCTCGGCCTGCGTTCGATCTTCTGGTCGCTGGTGCGCGCCAAGAGCGACGACGATCTGCGCGGCGTGGTGGCCCGGCTGTGGCAGATGGCGGTCGGGCTCGAGGACGGCGACATTTCCAATGCGCAGGACGCTTTGCGCAATGCCGAGAAGGCGCTGCAACAGGCGCTCGATCGCGGCGCCTCCGATGCCGAGATCAAGCAGCTGATGGATCAGTTGCGCGCGGCGATGGATCGCTTCCTGCAAGCGATGACCGAGCAGATGAAGAACAATCAGCAGCTGGCACGCCCGCTCGATCCCAATGCCAAAGTGTTGAGCCAGCGGGATCTGCAAAGCATGCTCAACAAGCTCGAAGAGCTGTCGCGCAGCGGCGCCAAGGATGCGGCGCAGGCGCTGCTGCAGCAGCTGCAGCAGATGATGGAGAATCTGCAGATGGCGTCGCCGGACAATAACGGCGACGAGAGCGACGCGATGTCGGCGCTCGACGAGCTCGGCGACATGATCCGCCAGCAGCAGGATTTGCGCGACCGCACCTTCAGGCAGGGCCAGGATCAGCGCAATCAGCAAGGCTCGCCGCGCGGCCAGCAAGGCCGGCCCGGCCAGCCGCAACAGCCCGGCAATTCGCTTGGTGAGCTGCGGCAGGGCCAGCAGGCGCTGCGCGACCGCCTCAATAAATTGCTCGACGAGCTGAAAGATTTGGGTTTGGGCCAGAACAAAGACGGCCAGGGCCAGCAAGGGCAGGGCCAGTCGCCGGGGCAAAATCAGGGACAGGATCAGCTCGACCAGCTCGGCCGCGCCGGCGACGCCATGGACGACGCGCAGGGCCAGCTCGGCCAGGGTAATTCCGACAGCGCCGTCGACTCGCAAGGCCGCGCACTCGACGCGCTGCGCAAGGGCGCGCAGGGTCTTGCGCAGTCGATGCAGCAGCAGATGGGGCAGGGGCCCGGCCAAGGCCGCCCCGGACGGCTTGGCCAGGCGCGCGCCAATCAGGACACCGATCCGCTCGGCCGGCCGCTGCGCGGCCGCGACTATGGCGACGATTCCACCGTGAAGGTGCCGGGCGAAATCGACGTGCAGCGCGCCCGCCGCATCATCGAGGAACTGCGCAAGCGCTTCGGCGATCTCGCCCGACCGCAGGAAGAGCTCGATTACATCGAGCGGCTGCTGAAGGATTATTAGCTCCCTCCCCGCACGCGGGGGAGAGGTGCAGTTCACCGCGTTGACACACAGCCCCAGCGGCCTAAATTAGCAGGTGTTCCGAGGGGTGCCCGGAAGTCGGGCTGAGAAAAACCCTTTGAACCTGATCCGGGTCATGCCGGCGAAGGGACGGAAACCTTAAACCAATCCCGCCCCAGCCCGTGCCTGTCCAGAGCGACCGCGCAAGGAGCTGCATATGAACAAGCCTCTCTCCGAATCCGATCTCGCAACGCCGACGGTCACCACCGGCCCGATTGCAGGGTCGCGCAAGATTTATGCGGTGCCGGAAGCCGCGCCCGATCTGCGCGTGCCGCTGCGCGAGATTCCGCTTTCGGAAGGGTCCGGCGAGGAGCTGGTGCGGGTCTACGATCCCTCCGGCGTCTATACCGATAACGACGTCGCCATCGACGTCGAGAAGGGGCTCAAGCGTGCCCGCATCGACTGGGTGAAGGAGCGCGGCGGCGTCGAAGAATATGAAGGCCGCCCGATCAAACCGGTCGACAACGGCAATGTCTCAGGCAAGCACCTGGCGCGCAATTTCCCCAACACGCCGCGCCCGATGCGCGCGCTCGACGGCAAGCCGGTGACCCAATTGGAGTGGGCGCGCGCCGGCATCATCACCAAGGAAATGATCTATGTCGCCGAGCGCGAAAATCTCGGCCGCAAGAAAATGCTCGACGAGGCGCAAGCCGCCCATGACGACGGCGAAAGCTTTGGCGCCTCGGTGCCGCTCTTTGTCACGCCGGAATTCGTGCGCGACGAGGTGGTGCGCGGCCGCGCCATCATTCCCTCGAACATCAATCACGGCGAGCTTGAGCCGATGGCGATCGGGCGGAACTTCCTCACCAAGATCAACGCCAATATCGGCAACTCCGCAGTCACCTCATCCGTCGAAGAAGAAGTCGAGAAGATGGTGTGGGCGATCCGCTGGGGCGCCGACACGGTGATGGATCTCTCCACCGGCCGCAACATCCACAACACCCGCGAATGGATTTTGCGCAATTCGCCGGTGCCGATCGGCACGGTGCCGATCTATCAGGCGCTGGAGAAGGTCGACGGCGATCCGGTCAAGCTCGATTGGGAATGCTACAAGGACACGCTGATCGAGCAGTGCGAGCAGGGCGTCGATTATTTCACCATCCATGCCGGCGTCCGCCTCGGCTATATCCACTTAACGGCTAATCGCGTCACCGGCATCGTCTCGCGCGGCGGCTCGATCATGGCCAAGTGGTGTCTGGCGCATCATAAGGAGAGTTTCCTCTACGAGCGCTTCGACGAGATTTGCGATCTAATGCGCAAATACGACGTGTCGTTCTCGCTCGGCGACGGCCTGCGCCCGGGCTCGATCCGCGACGCCAACGACCGCGCGCAATTCGCCGAACTGGAAACGCTCGGCGAACTGACGAAAGTGGCCTGGGCCAAAGGCTGCCAGGTGATGATCGAAGGCCCCGGCCACGTGCCGCTGCACAAGATCAAGATCAATGTCGACAAGCAGCTCACGGAATGCGGCGAGGCGCCGTTCTATACGCTTGGCCCGCTCGTTACCGACATCGCGCCGGGCTACGACCACATCACATCTGCCATTGGTGCCGCCATGATCGGCTGGTTCGGCACTGCCATGCTCTGCTACGTCACGCCGAAGGAGCATCTTGGCCTCCCCGACAGAAACGACGTGAAGGACGGTGTCATAGCCTACAAGATCGCGGCCCATGCCGCGGACCTGGCGAAGGGGCATCCGGCGGCGCAATTGCGCGACGATGCGCTAAGCCGCGCGCGCTTCGACTTCCGCTGGATCGACCAGTTCCACCTGAGCCTCGATCCCGACACCGCGCTCAAATATCACGACGAGACGCTGCCCAAGGACGCGCACAAAGTGGCGCATTTCTGCTCCATGTGCGGGCCGAAATTCTGCTCGATGAAGATCACCCAGGACGTGCGGGATTATGCGGCAACGCTCAATGATAAGGAGCAGGGCATGGCGGAGATGTCGAAGAAGTTCATCGACATGGGGGCGCAGGTTTATGTCGAGGCGGATAAGGTGAAGGAGAGTAATAAGGCGCTGTGAGTAGGTTCGCTTCTACGAGGAGTCTACGACGTGCCCGCCGCGAAACAAGTCGCCGAGCGTAAGCGAGATCGATGCTCGAAAAATAGGGGCGCGGCTCGAATTGATGAGATGAGGTCCGTGGCAAGCATATCCGCGTAAAATGGATTGTCGGATCGAGTCCGGCAATGACGATCTGAAAGACCCTGGATTTCGTCATCCGTCTTCGCGCTGGCGTTTCGGCGCGACAAGGCGCTCAGTCCGGGCTCCGCGCCGTCAACACATCCTGCGTGCCCAATCTTTCGGATCAACCAGGTTGTTGATCCTTCGTTTGCCGGCCCTTCCGCCAATCCGACAACGACACAGCCGAAGCAATGGCAGGGCGCTTTTTCTTCTTCCCGGCCTTCTTCACTGGTGCCGGTGGCGGCGCCGCGAGTAGGGCTGCGTCTCGCGCCAGCCGAAGCGCTTTGAGGCGCGCGATCTTGGCCGAAATCGCGTCGGTGCGAACTTCGTCTTCCGACGGGCCGCTGTTACCGTGCCCGACCCGCGTCAGGTTGTTGAATTGATCGTTGGCCCGCTTGTTGATCCTGACGCTCGAAATGTTCACCATGTCAGCTCCTTTGCAGTCTCCTCGGCTTTGCAGCAACGAGAGCCCCGCCCGCGGCGCGGGCGAGGCTTGATTATCTGCGCTCCGTTACTTGCACTCAGTTGCCGGCAGAAATTACCGGCAATAGTGGCGATAGCCGTCGTCGCCCAAGAAGGTTCCGGAAGCCGGATCGAAGGAGTGGTAGCGCGCGATGCAATAACTCAGAAGCGCGCTGTGTGCTTCCAAAGGCTGCGCCGCCGCCACCGGTGTAACGGCCACGTCCATCAGTCCGCGCGGCACATAGCTGGCATTATATTCGGTGGCATTATTTTGCGCGGCATTGTATTGGCCGGCATTGTACTGGCTGTCGCCATAAGTGCTGCCATAGCCATTTTTGTAGCCATAGCTGTTGCCCAAGGCGACGGTGCCGCCGTTATAGGAGTATGCGGCGATCCCAGGCGTATAGGCCGTGTCGCGGTTATAATAAGATGAGCCGTAGGCCGGAGCCGCCGAATACGCGGGCGCGGCCGAATAAGCCGGCGCAGCGGAATAAACCGGAGCGGAATTCACGACATATTGCCGCGACGTGTAGGCCGCGGTGCTGGTCCCGTCGCGAAAGCCGCGGAGATAGGCGGCGCGGGCTGCTCGTGCGCTGCCGTGCTGAACGCCCGCGTCGTAGATGGCGGCGGCGCTCATATAGAGCGTCTTGTTGCTGTGGCCCTGCCACGTTTTAATTTGGCTCGCCGGCGTTGTCTGGTCGCGAGCTTGGGTCTGTACCAGAAAGCACACCATCCCGGCAATGAGCGCAACTGCCGTTCCGCAGACTGTTGTCGTCATTGTCATGATAAAGGGACCTTTGTTGGCCCCGTGCCCCCTTATCTTTAGCACATGGCCGCCACCGCGAGTGAACCAAAGTGATCACAATTGCGAATAAAGTAGAATCAAATAGATCGGCCTTGCTTCACGGAACTATTCGCCGAAGTTATGAGGCGTGAGCGACCGGGCCTGTCGATGACGCGACGCTATTGATTTAAAGGCCTATTGATTTCAATCTCCTGTCATTTGGACCACGGGCTGGGAGAAGCCAAAACCATGTCAAAGCCGTCGAAACTCTATTTGATTGTTGCGTTCTGCGCCTTCGCAACTGCGGCTACGTCTGCAGCGTTGGCGGCCGAAGTAATCCCGCCTGACGTGGGCGGCACCTGGAAGGGCAACAGCGAAACCATCGTCTTGGGCACCGGCAATCCGCATCATACCGAGACCAAGAAAGAGCCGGAGCTGCGCAGCGTGCCGTTCACCATGGTGATCGACAAGCAGGATGGCCGCCGCTTCTCCGGCACGTTCACCTCACCGCGCAGCAGCGAAAAAATCCTGGCCGTGATTTCGCGCGACGGTTCGATTTATATGGTTGACGACGAAGGCTATACGCATGGCCTGATGCTGGCGCCGGACCGCATGGAGCTGTGCTACATGTATGTCTCGAAGACATCGCGCATCGCCTCCTGCGCCGAGATGAAAAAGCAATAGAGCGGATTGGCAAGCGGAGCCTCGACCGAGCGCGCGGCATCGGGGCCGTTGGCTCGGCGCGAAATCCCGTTTTTCGCTGTATTTATGCGGGTTCCGCGCTTGCTGAGTGACCTTCGTCACACCCAATCGCGCGCCGCCTTCATACCATCCCTCATGCCGGGTTTTGGCAACTTGGCAACAGAGGGGGGTTTAAGATGGACAAGGAACTTCTCGAATATCTCCGCGATATGGCGCTCGAATTGTCGGCGCTGGCGGAGGAGGGTGAATTCGAGTCGCTGTCTCGTCTCTTCGGCATGGCCGCGCTCGATGCCGGTCAGCGTCTCGGCCCGGCGATCGCGTATTCGCGAGACGCGCCGCAGGCGGGCCGCTTTGTCCCGGTCAACGACGAGCGCAGCGGCGCGGCTTTGAAGCCGGAATCTACGCATTAGCCGGAACGCGCGGTGGCGACCGAAGCCGGAAACATCTGGCTTCGCTTAAGCGCAATCGCCTGAGACCTAATTTTGCCCACGCCCCATCGGCGTAGCGTTGCTATGCTGTCCCTCAATCAAAAGCGAGGGAGGCATCCATGCCCGGGCTCCTGCACAATCACATCGCCGTCGTCACCGGCGCCGGTTCCGGCATCGGCCGCGCCATTGCGCAGGGCTACGCACGGGAGGGCGCGGCGCTCGCCGTGCTCGACATCAATGGCGAGGCGGCGGCGAAGACGGCGCAGGAGATCCGCGACGCCGGCGGCAAGGCGCAGGCGTTCACGCTTGACGTCACCGATCGGATGGCTTGCCGCGAAGTCGCGGCAAAGGTCGCAAGCCAAGTCGGCGCGGTTTCGATCCTGGTCAACAATGCCGGCATCACCCGCCGCAACGCCTTCGCCGGCGATGCGGACGCCGTCATCAAGGATTGGCAGGACATCATGGCGGTCAACCTCAATGGCCTGTTCAACGTGACGCATGCCTTTCTTGGGCCCTTGCGCGCCGCGAAGGGGCGCATCGTCAACATTGCCTCGATCCAGTCCTTCGTGCATCTGCGCACGCCGACCTCGCCTGCCTATACCACGTCCAAACACGGTGTGCTTGGATTGACCCGCGCGCTCGCCGTTGAGCTCGGCAAGGACGGCGTGCGCGTCAACGCCATCGGGCCTGGTTTCATCGAAACGCCGCTCAACGAAAAGATGCGCGTCACCAATCCAGAGCTGGTCAAACTCTTTCTCGACCACACGCCGCTCGGCCGCGCTGGCCAGCCGGAAGACATCGTGGGGCCTGCGATCTTCCTGGCCTCGGATCTGTCGGCCTATGTCACCGGCGCGATCGTCATGGCCGACGGCGGCTATCGGGCGATTTGATCGAGCCAGTCGAGCAAAGCCGGCCGGAAGCCATTCATGTGCCGATAGTGTAGGACGGCGTCCGGCATCGAGCGAATGACCGCCGCCAGGTTTCGCGCCGTGTCGCGCGCGCTCTTCTTGTCGCAAATCGCTTGGCGAAGCGGCGTCAGATGCGTCCTGATGGTGAACAGCACGGCGCCGCTTTGCGGCAGCCGGCGCAGTGTTTGCCGCTCGACGCGAAACCACAGCGTTTCACCGGCATTGGCGCTTGTGACCGTCGCGGGCTCGGGGTCGCGAGTAGCTTTGAACAGCGTTGGAGTATCGTGGATCGCCCAATTGGCGCGCCATACGATGGCGTCGGCGGACAGGTTGTTGAAGGATCTGTCGACCGGCTTTTCCAATCTGTCGGCGTAGCCCGGAACAGGGCCATGCACGTCCGCCAATGTATGTCCGATCTTGTCGGCGAGCCGCCAATTCGACGGGAAGCACACGGCGCCCGCCGTCAGCCGATAATTCTCGCCGTCCGGCTGCAAGATGCAAAAATCTTCCTGCACGAGCCGGCCGGCTTGATCGAGCGGGTGCAGGCGGGAGTGTTCGATGTCCCAGCGTTCTCCGGTCAGCAGGTTGCGTAACTCACCGCCTGCGAATTCAAAATGATCGGGATGGTGCTGGCGCAAGTGTTGCAGCAGAAGCCGCAGCGTCTCTTCCGATGCGGGCTTGGCCTCCGGCAAGGCTTGAAAAACCTCGCCGTGGCGCGCGTCGGCGAGAGTGCGTTTGGTCGACAATTGTGCGGCGAACGCGTCGTCGATCTCGATCCACGCTTCAAGAGGCAGCGGTTGCAGACCCATCCTCATTTGATAGGTCTGACCGTCACCGAACGGCAGGTATTTTGCCAAGTTCGCAAAAACCGTCGCGGCTTACTGGCCGACCGGCATCGGTGGACGCGGGATGTTGGTCGGCGGCGACGACGTGTCGGTGCGCAAGTATCTCGAGAACGCGGCGAACGGGTTGTCGCTCTTCTCGTCGTTTTTGGCTTGAGCTTGCGCATCCGCCTGGGCCGGCGCTGCCGCGGCATCGACGCCGGCAACCGGCTGCGATTTGATCTCGACCGGGGCAAGCGGCGCGATCTGCAGCGGGGCTTGTGGTGTGGAAGTTTGTTGGATCGGAGTTTGCTGAATTGGATTTTGCATAGGCCTTTGCGGCAACGGCTGTGGCTGTGGCGCAATGTCGGCCGAGCGCGGCGGCGTGGCGACGGCGTCGCGCATGACGGGATTTTCCGCCGCCCGCGGCTGGGGCGTGACGGCGGGGGCTGCAGCTACCGGCGCGATCATCGGATGCGCCTCGGCGGGCGGCGCTGACTTATGAGCATCGGCATTGGCCAGCGCGGCGCGCACGCGGGCCTCGATCGAATCCGCCTTCGGCTCCGGCTTTGATTCGAGCTTAGCTTCGGTCGGCTTGCTCTCGCTCGCGCCGGGTTCGGTCTTGGTCTGCTCGATCTTCACCGGCTTGCGCGCGGGCTCGGCCGGCGCCGCAGCTCGCAGCGGCGGCAGTGTCGCGGTCGCTGAGGGAGAATTGCCATCCGGTTGCGCGGCGGGGCGCGGCGCGTCGGCACGAACGGCGGAAGGCGCGGCGACGGACGCCGCCGGCTGGTTTGGCGCGCCGGCGCTCTTCGCGGGCTGCGACGCTGTCGGCTGCAAAGGCGCGGGCGCCGTCGTGATCGGGGCCTGCATGACCGGAGCCTGAACGACAGCCGGCGGCTGCACTGCAGCGGGCGCCGGACCGGGCATATACCCGGTGAGATGCGCGATCACGAAGCCGGAGACAGCGGTGGCGACGCCGGCGGCCGAAATCTCGACGAATTTCACAGTGAATCGCGAGAGGTGAGAATCCCCATCGGCCACGAAAAATCTCCCAGCAAATCGTCCCATACCGGCCGGTTATAAACGGCTGTTATTGGGCAAAAGTGAGATCGTGGGGTAGAGAATTATCCTCAACAATTGTTGAATTTCGGCCGTTGTTCCGTTGCCGTTCCTTTACAAGTGGCTGTGCGCTACTTCGCCTTGAGCTGGCTCGCCGATTTCAGCACGATTTCGGGCTTGCCCCTGATACAGCCGCACGGTGCCGCTGATGGTCACGGTCTTACCTTCAAGCGTTAAACGGAACCCCGCGCTGGCACGCGTTACTCAATTCGCACCGCGTTCTATTGGTTAACTGCGGCGGCCTTCCTTAGCCTCTGTGTCGAGCCAGTCGGCCAGGTTGCCGGTTTTGCCCTTTTTTTTGCTCGCGGCGGATTTCCGCTTCGGGGCGGCCGGCGCCTTGGGTGGAGTGGCGGCGTCCCTGGCCAGGCGGAGCGCGCGTAGCCGCTCGGTCTTTAAGCGCACTGCCGCGGCGGCGACCTCATACTCTACGGTGGCCTGTTTGGCGTCGTTTGCCCGCTGGGTTTTGGCGAATTGGGCATTCGCTACATTTTTTTTGGAACTATCTGCCATTTTTAGCGTCCTAGTCTGGGGAATCGCATCGGTTCAGTACTGGCATACAGGTCGCCGGGCCGGTTGGCGAGGCATAAGCGGCGGCTTGGTTACAGGCCAAAAGGCGGCCAAAAAGGGTCTTTGCGAGGACGAGGGACGATGAATTTTAGACCGGTATTTTGCCTTGCTGTCATATTAGGAGCAGCTGCGCCGGCGGCGGCCGCCGAGAGGCCAGGCGTCGCTGCGATCTGCACGCAGGCAGGCATGACCGCGAGCGGCGAGCGCTTTGCACCGGAAAAGCTCACCGCGGCGCACCGCACCTTGCCGTTCGGGACGCTGGTCCGCGTCACCAATATGCGCAACGGCCGCAATGTCATCGTGCGCATCAATGATCGCGGCCCGTTCAACAAAGGCCGGATCATCGACGTCTCGCCGGCGGCGGCAAAGCTGTTGCAGTTTTCCGGGCTGACGCAGGTGACGCTCGACGTAGTAACGAGCAGCAAACAGTAAGCTGCGGGATGTCGAGCCTGTAGCGGCCGGTCTATTTTCCGGCGGCCGTCCGCAACGCGGCGTTGATGCGGTCCTGCCAGCCGGGGCCGTCTTCCTGAAAGAAGTCGAGCACGTCGCGGTCGATGCGGATCGACACCAATTCCTTGACGCCAGGAATTGCCGGCGGCGGCTTCGGCGGTCCCTCTATCGGTTTCACGGTCGCGGCCTTGAAGGCTTGCTCGGCCGCGGAGCGGGGGTCGGTCGGTCGTCGTGCCATGCCGGATTTATAGCAGATATATTTCTGCCCGTGTCACGCCGCCTGTGTCAGGTCGTCTTGACGGTGCAGCCGATCACCAGAATGACGTAGCCGATGACCGCGACCCAGAACGCGTACATGGTGATGTACGGAATTTTCACGAATGTCGACACGACCGCGAGCACAACATGGCGTGTGCATTGGCACGAATGCCCCCAATAAATATACCCCAATCGCGGGCCAGCCTGGCGGGATCCTTTGCAACATCAAACGGCGCTGCCCTCATGCGCCGTGGGCAATTGTCGCTATACACAGGCCCGATCTCGTTCGAATGACATCGCGACAAAAAAATGAACAAAAATGGAAGCTCAAGCAGACGCATGCGCGCGATGACAGAAATCGGGTGGGTTTCGCTGCCGGTGCGGCTCATATGTCCTCCACGACAACATGGAGGACTTTTGTCATGCACTTTCGCATTCAAGGCCTGCCGGCCGATCAATTCACGCCGCCGTTCGCGCTTTCGGACCAAGAGCTCGCGGAACGCGGCGCGGTGCGGCGGATTGCCGATGGGCCGCGGCCTTGCCGCGTCAGCCTCACCGACGCCAAAACGGGCGAGGAGCTGATCCTGGTCAATTTCGAGCACCACGCCGTCGCGTCGCCCTACCGCATGCGGTTTGCGATCTATGTGCGCAAGGACGAGCGGACATTCGATGCCGTCGACACCGTGCCGGAGCAGTTGCGCAAGCGCACGCTCGCGGTACGCGGCTTCGACGGCGATGCGATGATGACCGGCTGGGACATCGTCGACGGCGTCGAGCTCGAAGCCGCGATCGAAAAACTGTTCGCCGATCCGCACACGGATTATTTGCACGTTCATTTCGCCGCGCCCGGCTGCTACGCCGCACGTATTGAACGGGCGTGAACGGGCGCGAGTGAGGTTTAGGGCATGATCCGGAAAAGCGGACGCCGGTTTTCCGATAAGATCATGATCAATCAAAATGCTAGCCGATACCCTCGAACAGCGCCGTCGACAGATAGCGTTCCGCGAAGTCCGGCACGATCACGACGATATTCTTGCCGGCGAATTCCGGCCGCGCCCCGATCGTCAACGCCGCGGCAACGGCGGCACCGGAGGAAATGCCGCACGGGATGCCCTCGAGCCGCGCCAGCGCGCGCGAGGTGTCGATGGAGCTTTGATTGCTCACTTTGACGATCTCGTCGATGACGGAGCGGTCGAGAATCTCGGGGACAAAGCCGGCGCCGATGCCTTGAATCTTATGCGGTCCGGGCTTGCCGCCGGACAAAACCGGGCTGTCTTCCGGTTCCACGGCGACGATATGCAACGACGGCTTGCGCGGCTTGAGCACTTGGCCGACGCCGGTGATGGTGCCGCCGGTGCCGACGCCGGCAACGAAAGCATCGATCGCGCCATTGGTGTCGGCCCAGACTTCCTCGGCCGTGGTGCGGCGATGAATCTCGGGATTGGCGGGATTGCGAAATTGCTGCGGCATGATCGCGTTCGGCGTTTCGCTCACCAGTTCCTCGGCGCGCTTGATCGCGCCGTTCATGCCCTGCGCCGCCGGCGTCAGCACAAGCTCGGCGCCAAGAAATGCTAGCATCTTGCGGCGTTCGATCGACATCGAATCCGGCATGACCAGGATCAGCCGATAGCCGCGTGCGGCGGCGACGAAAGCGAGCGCGATCCCGGTATTGCCCGATGTCGGCTCGATCAGCACCGCGCCGGGCTTGATCTTGCCTTGTGCTTCGAGCGCATCGATCATCGACACGCCGATGCGGTCCTTGACGCTCGAGATCGGGTTGAAGAATTCAAGTTTTGCCAAAATATTGGCTTTGACGCCGCGCTCCTGGGGCAGGCGATTGAGCCGGACGATGGGCGTCGCGCCGATCGTGTCGGTGATCGAGTCGTAAAGACGGCCATGCACGCGAACTTGGCCGCCCTGACTTTGAGTTTGCGCCGGAGCGGATTTCAATGCGGCTTCAGACATGATCTGTGTCTCCCGGCTGAGTGTGCCTTGCTGCCTCGGAATGCGGCTTGGGGTGCAGCTCGCTCGTTGAGCGGCAGCCTTCGATTACCGGAGTTTTTGGCCGGAAAAGCAAGCCCCCGTCGGAAACTACTTGCCCGCCGCGTCGTTGATGGCGCGCAGCAGCACGAGCAGCACGCGGTTGATCGGCGTTGCGATGCCGTGCCTTTCGCCGGCCGCGACGATGGCGCCGGTCAGCGCCTCGACTTCGAGCTGGCGCCCGGCAAGCCGGTCGAAATACATCGAGGTGCCGAGCTCACCGGAGAAAGTCATGAGCGTCGCCATCGTTCGCGACGGCTCATCTTCGGCGAGACGCGCGCCATCGGCGCGCGCCACCGCCACGGCCTCATCGAGCACCGCGCGGCAAAGTTCCTGAATGTCCGGCCGACGCAACACGGCCTGCCGCTGCAGCGCCAAGGCCGTGATTGGATTGGCGATCGCGTTGATTAAGAGCTTGCGCCATAACAGCGTGGCGAAATCGTTGCTGATCAACGCGCCCAATCCGGTACCATCAAGGAGTTTTGCGAAGGCGCGTCCTACTTCGTCGTCCGCGACCACGACATCGTCCTTGCCGGCGCGACGCATCCGCACATGATCCGGTGCGAGCCGTTCGCCATTGTAATAGACGATGACGGGCAGCACCGTCGCACCATTGGCGAGCGGCGCGACCCGCGCCACGTGATCGATGCCGTTCTGCAGAACAGCGACCCGGGTTTGTCGCATGCACAAGCGAGACAGCCACGGTGCAGCCGTCTCTGTCTGATGTGCCTTGGTGCACAACATCACCCAATCGACCGGCTCAGCGCGCGCGGGATCGGTGAGGCATCGCAGCGGCACTTCGACTGTGCCTTCCGGCCGGTCGAGCGTGAAGCGCTCCACCGGCCGGCGCAAACAGGCAACCACGTCGTGCCGGCCGGCCGCGGCGAGGCAGCCGGCAGCGACGCCGCCGATGCTGCCGAGGCCAACGACGGCGACAGTCGAACGCTCTTGGCCATGCGCAGAGGCAGACATGCAAATCCTTGCGAGACGTCGGTTACTCTCGGTCAGATAGTTGACAAAGTCAATTATTTACAAGGATCGCAGGAGAACAATGGAACCGACGCATGGCCGGTTGGAGAAATGTGCCGGATTATACAGTGACAAGGCGTCAAATCGATTTTACCTCCACGTAATGCTTTGCTATCATTGGCGAGTCGTCGGCCGGAGAGGAACAAAATCCCCGTTGCTCTGCTTTTGCTAAGTAGCTCTTGCTCCTCTAGAAATACGAGGGGCCAGCGGTTCGCAAAACCGCCGGCCGGAGTCGGAATTCAGTGAAATGACCGATGAAATTGCCGGACCGGACGGCGGCGCGCCGAACGGCAATCTGCTGAAGCCTGACTTGCGACAGCAAGGCAGCCGGAAACTCCTCGCGACAACGTTTTTCAATCTGTCGATCATTGCTGTGCTGACGATGGCCGTGATGCCGGCGAACGGCATCGTGCCGACGGTCGGGCTGCTCGTCGTCTATTTCATCCCGGTACTATTGGCGACGCTGCTGTGGAATTTCGAGCAAGGCATGATCGCGGCTTTCGCCAGTGCGTTCTTCGCAGAGTTCTGCCTTTTGAACCCGCTGTACAGCTTCAGCGTTGACGATGAAAATGATCTCATTGCGTTGCTGATCTTTCTCGCCGCGGCATTGCTACTGTATATCTGGTGGACGAGATTCGCCGCTTGCGCGAAATCGCTGGCAACCCTGCCGCTCGTGGGCCAGCGCTGCTCGGCAACTCCGCAACGCAACGGGCCGCATCCGATCGGCCCACGCTTAATTTTGCCGGCGAAACACGGACCGTGCCGGAACGTATCGGCGAATTTCTGGTCGGTCACGAGCACGCGATGTATTGCGACCAGTGCATTCAAGATCAGCTCGGCTTGAAGTGGCGCCAGCAAGTGCAGCTCGTGACCGCGACGCTTGCTGTCACCAGCTTGTTCCAGCGCGATTCCGGACAGTGTCAGAGCTGCAGCCAGTTCAAGCAGGTCATCAGGCACGTCAAACCGCTGTAACGCGGCGCGAGGCGACCGGTCGACAATCGCAACAGCAAGAACGCGGCCGACGCGGGGGCCGGATTTCCGCCTCCGCGCAGAACGCGCCGGTGCTAGCGAATGGCTCTGATGGTCGAATGCGGGCTTGGCTGCCAGACGCTGGCGTCGGCGTCATCGGGAGTGCCATACCAATAGCCCGGTGCGTAGTAGCCGTATGCTCCGGCGTAGCCCGGGGCATAGTAGACGCCGTATCCCGGACCGTATTGATAAACGTAGCCGGCCGGTGCGCCGTAATAGACATAACCCTGCGCTAAAGCGGCCGACGTTCCGGCTAAGACAAGAGCAGCCGCGACGAGAAGTCTCTTCATGATTTGGCCTCCGTATCTTTATGCCATCCGGAATAAACCTTCGCCGCCGCTATTGGTTCGTTCATAAGATTTGCTATTCGTTCGGCTCACGACAATTTGCTCTCACGGCGAGATCCGATGAACGCCTTCGATGCCGTGGTCACTGCCGTCATGCTCCTTGCCGTGGTGACGGGCTTCATGTCGGGCCTGTTGCGAAGTCTTGCTGCCATACTGGCCTATTTGATTGCCGCGCCAATGGCGGTTGCGCTGACGCCGCGGCTGACCGCTCTCGTTTTGGGCCAATTCACGATACCGCCGGAACAGAGCTGGATCGCGCTGTTCGTGGTGTTTGTTGCGTTCGGCCTTCTCATCAGCGTGCTTTTGCGCAGCCTCGTCGACGAGCTCGCCGGCGACGATATCGGCCTGTTCGACCGCATGGCGGGCGCCGCGCTGGGGGTCGTGCGCATCATTCTTGTCGCGGCGCTGATCGTGGTCGCGTTCGACCGCCTTATTCCGGCGGATCGGGAGCCGGCCTTTTTGGTCGGTTCAAAGCTGCGGCCCTATCTCTCCGCCGCCGGACAGAAGGGCCTGCAAACCTTGCCGCCCGAGATCGAGGCCTACATCGACCGCGTCAAACGCGATCGCGCTTCGTGACGGTCGTGGCGGGGCATGCGGCAAGGTTTGCGGCCCAAGGTTTGCGGCTTCGATCGGAGCTTATGCCAAGTTGCCGGATTTCGCCCGGCGCTCAATCCGGGCTACGTTTCGGCCGGTCCTCACCAGAGTGCAGCCACATCATGTCCAATTATCTCGAAATCGATCCCACCGCCGTCGACAGGCGCCAAGTCTATCGCCTGCTGACCGGCGCCGTCGTGCCGCGGCCGATCGGTTGGGCTTCGACCATCAGCACCGCAGGCATCACCAATCTCGCGCCGTTCTCGTTCTTCACCGTGGTCTGCGTCGCGCCGCCGATGATCTCGCTGACGATCGCGCGCCATCCCGACGGAAGCGAAAAGGATTCGCTCAAGAACGTGCGCGCGACCGGCGAATTTTGCTTCAACGTGGTGACGCGGCCGGTATGGCGGGAGATGGTGGATTCGGCCAACGGTTTCCCCGAAGACGAATCCGAATTCGAAAAGACCGGTCTCACGCCGATCCCAAGCGTCAAGGTCAAGGCGCCGCGCGTCAAGGAAGTGCCGATCCATTTCGAGTGCAAGCTCGAGCGCGTCATTGAACTCGGCCCCAACCGGCATCCGCTGGTCATCGGCGAGGTGGTCTATTTCCACGTCGATCCGGCCTGCATGACCGGCGGCTATATCGACATGCGGAAGCTCGATCCGATCGGGCGTCTCAACGGCTTCTTCTATTCAACGCTGGGCGAGATTTTCGATCGCAAGTTCGAAGACGGTCAGCAGCGCTAGTATCCGTTTGGCGATTTTGTGTAGTTTTCAATACTGGCAATTCTTGACTTACGATTTTCTAAAAACCTCGACCCGCAGCGGCAGCGTCGCACCGAACCAGGCGGCGTGCGCAATATGATCAGTCAGGTCGTCGCCGGTCTCTGGATGCAGCAGCACGGTCAAGCCGTCGCGGTTGAGCATCAACCACGGCACGAAGGTCGCCAGCATTTCGGTCGGAAACGCGATCTGATACATGGACTGCGGGTGCGGCCCGACCAGTTCGTCGTGCCAGCGGCCAAGCTTGGCTGACGGAAACACCTCGGCGACGCGCTTGCGCAAACGCTCGGCCCGGTCGCGGCTTTGCGCCGGATCGTAATAGACATGGGCGTGATAGTCCTTGATGTCGGTCGGTTTGGGCATCGCGGGCAGCCTTCTATCTTTCGCAGCCGTTATCTTGCAAGACACCGCACGAGAATCCATCCTCCTGCCATCCGCGCGGCCGCCCACAAAAATCGAGGTACGCCATGCTGACGCTTTACTCCTATCCCGAACTGTTCGGCGTAGCCGACAATAACGGCTACGGACTGAAAGTGTTCGCGTTCTTGCGGCTGTGCAACCTGCCGTTCCGTCATGAGCACATCGTCGATGCGTCGGTGGCGCCGCGTGGGCAGCTTCCTTATATCACCGATGACGGCGAGACCGTCGGCGACAGCGATACGATCATCGCTTTTCTCACCCGCAAATATCGCCTGACCATCGACGCGGCCCTGACCGCGGCGCAGCGCGACACCGATCATTTGATCACGCGGATGCTCGACGATCTTTATTGGGTCATGTCCTATTCGCGCTGGAAGGACGACCGCTACTGGCCGGCGTTCCGCGACGCGCTCATGACGCAGCACCCGAACCTCACCGGAGCCGTGTTGCAGAAGGCGCGCGAATTCAACGCGCAGCGCTATCACTTTCAAGGCATCGGTCGCTATGCGCCAGATGCCGCTTTCGCGCGCGGGCTCGCCGATCTGCAGGTCTTGGCACATCTCTTTCCGGCGTCCGGCTATCTGCACGGCCCGCAGCCGACCAGCATCGATGCCGGCATCTACGGCTTCATTGCCAACATCTATTTCTACACGATCGACACGCCGCTCAAACAATTCGTCGTGGCGCACGACAATATCGTGCGGCATTGCCGGGCGATGCATGGCTTGGTGATGGCCGCTTAAAATTGTCGCGCCCTATCCCGGCTGTATCTCGCGTTGATAGGGAAAAAGGCAGGCGATGAGGACCGCGAGAATCCCGGTCAGAAATATGCCGTCGAACGTTCCGGCACCGCCGATCGAGGCGACCGGCGCGCCGAGGCCGCGCACTTTGTCGAGGTTCGACAGATCGGCCCCGATCAGCGTGCCGAGACTGCCGGCGATATAAGCGAGCGGCGCCGCATCGCGTCGCGTCAGCAGCAGAGCTGTGGCCGCGGTCGTTATCACCGGCACGAAGACCGGCACCGCAATGCCGAGGCCGGGCACCGGATCGGCGAGCATGTGCAGCACCACGGCGACGATCGCGGTCGCGATCAGGCCCTTGATCCAGAGGTCGCGCTTGATGAGGAGATAGATCGACATCAGGGTCGGGATCACGGCGCCGCCGACATTGACCGCGACCACCGTGCCGTCGAAATGACTTACCACCGGCACTTCATATTGCATGCCGAAGAAGTTGACGACCTGGTCTGACATGACATGCTCCGGCGGCAATTCGGCGACCGGGATGTTGAAGATGCTGCCGATCAGCGAGGCGAACAACAGCCACATGGCGGCGCCCGAACTGATGCCCAGGCTCTCATAGGCGAAACGCACCGAGCGCAGCACCAGCACGATGAAGAACAGGCCGACCAGGATGGCGAAAAAGCCCGGCGCCAGCGGCAGGTAATGATATTGGCTCATTTGCATCGGTGCTGCTCCAAATCGCTCAGCCGGCCGCTGTTTTAACGCTTCAAGCGCTTTAACGCTCTAAGCCTCTTAACCAAATGACTGGTGACATCATCATAGCCGCCTTGTAACGCCAAGGCGCGGGCCTATAATCCAGCGCTTCCTTCGCGCAGGGGATTTTCGCGTGACGCCGCCGGAAGCGAAATCAGTCGGCACTAAATCAGTCGCCATTATCATGGGCAGCCAGTCCGACTGGGCGACCATGAAGCACGCCGCCGACACGCTCGCTGCGCTCGGCGTGCCTTTCGACGCGCGTATCGTGTCGGCGCACCGGACGCCCGAGCGGCTTTACGCCTTTGCCAAGGGCGCGAAGGCGGAAGGCTTCAAGGTCATTATCGCCGGAGCGGGGGGCGCCGCGCATTTGCCGGGAATGGCGGCGGCGCTGACCAGCCTTCCAGTGTTGGGCGTGCCGGTCGAATCCAAGGCGCTGTCGGGACAAGACTCGCTTTACTCCATCGTGCAGATGCCGCCCGGCATTCCGGTCGGCACGCTTGCCATCGGCCAGGCCGGCGCCGTCAACGCTGCGTTGCTCGCGGCGAGCGTCTTGGCACTCAGCGATCCGGCACTCGGCAGCCGTCTCGAAGCCTGGCGCGCGCGCCAGACGTCTTCCGTCGCGGAAAAACCCGACTCTGAAAAACTCAAGGACGGGGCGTGAGCCAAGCTGCTTCGGCCAAAGCCGCGCCGTCGGCACTTCAAGCCGAGGCCACGATCGGCATCCTCGGCGGCGGTCAGCTTGGCCGCATGCTCGCGCTCGCCGCGGCCAGGCTCGGCTTCAAGTGTCACGTATTTGCGCCGAGCCCGGATTCGCCCGCCTTCGACGTGGTGCATCGGGTCACCTGCGCGGACTATACCGATACCGAAGCGCTCGATCGCTTTGCCGGCGATGTCGACGTCGTCACCTATGAGTTCGAGAACGTGCCGGCGGAGACCGCGACGTTTCTGGCCGCGCGCGTTCCGGTTTTGCCCGATCCGAAGATTCTGGCGACGACGCAGGATCGGCTCGCCGAGAAGAACTTTGTTGCAGGTCTCGGCATCGGCACGGCGCCGTTCGCTGATGTCGGCGAAGCCGCGGCGTTGCCGGCTGCGATCGCACGGATCGGCCGGCCGGCGGTGCTCAAGACACGGCGCTTCGGCTATGACGGCAAGGGCCAGACGACGATCAAGAATGGCACCGATCCGCAGGCCGCTTGGCGCGAGGTCGGCGGCCAGCCCTCGATCCTGGAAGCCTTCGTGCCGTTCGAGCGCGAAGTCTCCGTCGTTGCCGCGCGCGGGCAGGACGGCAGCGTCGCTTGCTATGACGTCACGGAGAACGAGCATCGCGACCATATTTTGAAAGTCTCGCGCGTGCCGGCTGCGGTCTCGGCGGAGGGCGCGCGGGAGGCGCTGCGGATCGCCGAAACCATCGCGGCGAAATTCGGCTATGTCGGCGTGCTCGCGGTCGAGATGTTCGTGCTGCGTGACGGCGGCATTCTGGTCAACGAAATCGCGCCCCGGGTGCACAATTCCGGTCACTGGACGCTCGATGGCGCCTCGATCTCGCAATTCGAGCAGCATATCCGGGCGGTGGCCGGCTGGGCCTTGGCGAAGCCGGTCCGGCATGGCCGGGTGGAAATGATCAATCTGATCGGCGCCGAGGTCGAGGATTATAAAGACTGGCTCGCCGTGCCCGGTGCTGCGGTGCACCTTTACGGCAAGGCGGCGATACGCCCGGGCCGTAAAATGGGCCACGTCACTCGGGTCTTTTGATCGCCACGGGTTTTCAGAGACGCGGGAATATGGACTTTTCGGCCATATTCTGCTACAAGCCCGCGCCAAGGTGGTTCGGGCTTTGCGCCCACCGCCGCCAAGCAATCCCACGAACCGACTACAAAAGGAGCACGCGTGCAGGTTCTCGTCCGGGACAACAATGTCGACCAAGCCCTCAAGGCGCTGAAGAAAAAGATGCAGCGCGAGGGCATTTTCCGCGAGATGAAACTCCGCGGCCATTACGAAAAATCCTCGGAAAAGAAGGCTCGGGAGAAGGCGGAAGCGATCCGCCGGGCCCGCAAGCTTGCGCGCAAGCGGTTGCAGCGCGAGGGCCTGTTGCCGATGAAGCCGAAGCCGACGATCGGTGGTCCAAGCGCCGAGCGTGGCCGGTCCACCGGCGGTGCGGAGCGTACGCCCCGTTTCGGCTGATCATAAAGACAGAGATTTTCAGTGGCGCGGGCTGGTTTTGCCCGCGCCGTTCTTTTGGCGCTCTGGGGTATTATCGTCTTTCTTCGCCGGGCATGAACATGAGCGCAGGGGCCTGATGCCACGGGGCATCGAATGACACGATCAGCTCTCGCCGGGGCCGAAAGCACGGTCGTCCGCAGTCCGTCCAGAGGAGCGGCGGGCTTGGCCTGCGCGGGCGCTGTGCTGGCGCTCGCGGTTCTCGCGCTCGCCGGTTGCACGACCTTGGGCAATCCGCCGGCGTCCGATAGCGACACAGCGCTCTACGCGCCCTCGCAATCGAACCTGACTTCGCTCAGCGAGGTCATCGAAAAGCATCCCGAAGATCCGCAGGCCTATAATATGCGCGGCTCGGTCTACGGCGAGGCCGGCCGCACCGAACAGGCGCTCGCCGATTTCAGCAAAGCCATCAGCCTCGATCCTAACTACACGCAGGCTTACGCCAATCGCGCGCTGATCTATCGCAAGACCAACCGGCTCGATCTTGCGCTCGCCGACGACAACAAGGCGCTCGCCATCGACGCGTCCTACACGCCCGCCTATCTCGGCCGGGGCGTCGTCTATCGCGAACAGGGCAAGTCGAGCCAGGCGCTCGGCGATTTCAACAAGGCGATTGCGTTAAAGCCTGACAATGCCGAGGCCTATTATAATCGCGGCCTGCTCTATCAGAGCCAAAGCCAGCATGGGTTTGCGATCGACGATTTCTCGACCGCCATCACGCTGTCGGGTCAGAAGGCCGAGCCCTATGTCGCGCGCGGGCTAAGTTACCTCGCCATCGGTGACAACAAGTCGGCCGGCGACGATCTCGACCAGGCGGTGCAACTCAACCCGACCGACATGCGCGCCTGGACCAGCCGCGGCTTGGCCTACGAGCGTCTCGGCGTCAAGGACAAGGCGGCGGGTTCTTACGCCAAGGCGCTCAATATCAACAATAAATATGAGCCGGCGCAGTCCGGCTTCGCCCGCGTCGGCGGCAGGGTCGGCCAGACTTATCCGACGTTTTGATCGATTGCGTGACGGAGCAAGATCTTTTCCGAAAACCGGTTTCCACTTTTCCGGATCATGCGCTAATCCAAATCGCCGGCAAGAAAGCGCGCCACGGCATCGAGCGCGCCGTACGAATCGAGATCCTCGTGGCCGCCGTCGAGGAAGCGCACCAAGCGCTTCGGTTTATTGGCGAGTTCGAACATGTGCTCGCCCATCGCGTAAGGCACGGTCCGGTCCTGCACGCCGTGCATGATCATCAGTGGCGCCGTCACGTTGCCGATGCGCTCGTCGGAATGAAACTGATCCTTCATCAGGAAGCGCACCGGCAGGTACCAGTAGTGCCGCGCGCCGACGGCTTCCGTTGACGTGAACGGCGCTTCCAGGATCACCCGGCCGACCGGCTTTTCCGCGGCCAGCGCCACCGCGACGCCAGAGCCGAGCGACTCGCCCCAGACCACGATCTGCGGCACCGGATAGTGCGCCGCGGCGAAGGCGTAACCGGCTTTCGCATCGTCGATCAGGCCCGCTTCGCTCGGCGTGCCGTCCGAGCCGCCATAGCCGCGATATTCGACGCCGACGAGGCCGATGCCGTCCTGGATGAGCCGGCGAAAGCGATCGACACGGCCGGGCAGCGACCCGCCATTACCGTGGAAATAGATGATGACCGGTTTGTTGTCGCGCGGCGCGACGTGCCAGACGTGAATTGGCGTGCCGTCGGCCGAGGTCAGCGGCACCTCTTCGGCTTGCGGCAATCCCGCGGCCGCCGGCGTCAGGTGAGCGGTGTCCGGGAAATACATCAGCGAGCGCTGCGCGAAATAGACGCTCGCCGTCAGCGCGGCATAAAGAACGAGCGCGATGATGGCGATCCAGCCGAGCACGGTCATCGTCCGTCGGCGCGATCGCGTATGCGTCGCGTCGAAGGCGGCGCGAAACACGGCGCGCGCGCGATCGGCGAGGTTGTGCATCGCGCTCGCATCGGCCGGCACCGCACCTCTTGGTGTTTCTGCTGTCATCGCCGAATAGATAAGCCGAATTGGTGAAGTCCTAAAAAAACAAACCGGCCGGCTTGATGAAGCCGACCGGCTGAATTCGGGCTCGTCACGGGCGCAGTGCCGCGGGCACAGACGTTACTGGCAGACTTGCACGGTCCGCCAGCGATAGCCGACGCCTTCGACCCACACTTTGCGCTGGCCCCAATAACAGCCGGGCGCGGCTTCCGCATAACCCGGGCCGGGCGGTGGGGGCGGCGGCCCGTAAGCGGCCGGTGGTGGCGGGTAATAGGGCGGCGGCGGATAATAAGCCGGCGGCGGGGGCGGGTTGTTGGCGATGGCACTGCCGATGATGGCGCCGGCGGCGATACCGCCGATGACTCCCGCACCCACGGCGCAGCCATAACAGCCCGCATTCGCAGGCGCCGGGCCGGCCAAAGTGGCAAGCGCGACGGCGGTCGCCGCGGCAAGCCCCAAGAGCGACTTGTGCATGTGCTTCCTCATGTGACCGGCCGGGTGCCGATCGGAATCTTGGATGAGCGGGAAGTCCCCGTAAACCCCCGACGATATACATCACACCCGATGCGATCTAAGCGCGATTATTCGGGCGGAAGTGAGGTGCCGAAAACGCATTTCCGCCCGTCGGAGTAATAACTTACGCCGCCGCCCACCGGACATCACCAGGATACCGATTGGGACACAAGCAACACGCTGTGCCGGCCGTTTCCTTACCGGCTCAGATGCAGGCGCGAACCCAAGTGTAGCCGTTCCAAACACTCCGCCACACGCAGGTCGGGCCGTAATAGGGATACGGCGCCGCCGCATAGCCGTAATAGCCGCCATACGGATAGTACCCGCCAGCGTAATAAGGCGCCGCCAACGCGCCGCCCACCAGAGCGCCGGCCGCGAAGCCGAGCGCCGGAGCGCCCCAGCCCCAGCCGCCACCATGCCAGCCACCCCAGCCGCCGCGCCATGCCAGCGCGGGGCCGGACGTTGCTACGGCGGCGACGGCGAGACTACCTACCACCGCAACAGCAGTCAGAATCTTTCTCATGACATCACCTCGACAATGGGTATTCCTACCCGAGAGCCAACCGCCCCTCTGCGGGTAAAGTTCCCATTTATTGCTGAATGCAGACTGAACGAACATGCCTGAATCCGGCCATCATTAGAAACCGCAGCGGCAAGCTGTCCGCAAGTCGTCGGCAAGTCCCCGGTAAAGCCGTCGGCAGTTCGTCGCATTTGCAATCTTTCAATTTTTCGGCATCCACAGCCGGCGCTGAACGATCGAGCCGTGCGGGCTATGCTCGCGCCGCGATTCGCACGGCGGGGACGGCCTCTCATGAAGAACAGCAAAGTGGCAAAGCCCGGCCGCAAGCCGATCCCCAGCAAGTCGGTCACGTCAGGCCGGCCGCAGCCGAAATTGCGCAGCGCACAATTGCACAAAGTCGCTGCGCACAAAGCCGCCGCGCGCAAGGACAATGCAGGCAAGGGCGGCGACCGGCACGAACCGAAGACGTCGAAGTCGCCGTCACGGGCTGTGGTCATGCGGCTTGCGGCCGAGGTCGACGCGCTCGCGGCGCAGCTTCAAGCCTCGCGCACGCGCATCAATGAGCTCGAAGCGCGGATCGACATCGATCCGCTCACCGAGATACGCAATCGGCGCGGCTTCGAGCGCGAGCTCAAGCGCTCGCTCGCTTACGTCAAGCGCTACGGCACCAGCGCCGCGCTCATCTATCTCGATCTCGACGGCTTCAAGCCGGTGAACGACCGGCACGGCCATGCCGCGGGCGACGCCGTCTTGAAAGCGGTCGCCGCCGCGATCGCCCGACACATCAGAACATCCGATATCATTGCGCGCGTCGGCGGCGACGAATTCGCCGTGCTGTTGTGGAACGTCAATGGCGCTGCCGCGGCGCTAAAGGCCGAGGCGCTCGAGGCCGCCGTCTATGCGACCCCTGTGCGCTGGAATGTTTCGACGCTCGTGGTCGGCGCGTCCGCCGGCGTGGCGCTGCTCGGGGCGCTCGACACGCCCGGCGAAGTTCTGGCGCGCGCCGATGCGGCGATGTACGCGCGCAAGGCGGAGCCCAAGGAATCTCCGCGCGCGCTTAAGCGATAATGTCCGGCGTCAGCTGGTCTTCGATGAAGGTGATGCGGTCGCGCAGTTGCAGCTTGCGCTTTTTCAATCGCTGCACCTGGATGAGGTCCGAACCGGGCGAATCCTGCAGTGCAGCAATCGCGGCATCGAGGTCGCGATGCTCCTGGTTCAGGCGCCCAAGGAGAGTCCGCAGCTCGTTTTCTTCCTCTTGGGTCATGCCGTTTGGGTCATGCCATTTGGGTCATCGCCGCCCGATCGGCCCTTTGGCACTTGCCGCGATCCCTTGTCGAGATCCCTGGCTGAGATCCCTTGCCGCGATCATCGGAACCGACGGGCGTCCAGCCGGTTAAGCAGCCAGTAAGTCCCTCTCGATTATCGCGTTTTAGTTAATCCCCACAAGCCCAGACGGCCTAATCCCCGTCCGGTGCAGAACGGGGATTTCCGTAACGGTAAAAGCGTACTAAGCTTGCGCTTTGTGGCCGGGAGTAGGATCATGAGAACCGGAAATAACTGACGCAAGGAGGCAGGAGACATGGCGATTGAATCGCATCTTGCGGAACTTGAGAAACGTCACGAAGCGCTCAAGCAGGAAATCTACGACGCGCTCACCCACCCCTCCATCGACGACCTCCAACTCGTGGAATTGAAGCGAAAGAAATTGCAGGTGAAGGACGAGATTGCTCGACTTCGCCACGACGTGCTCGTTCATTGATCTAACCCGATCTGTTGCACGGCGAGTAACTTCGCTCGCTCCCCGCCAAGTGTCTCTCCGTTCAAGCGGAGAGCGGGGGCCAAGAGGGTTTTTGTTTTCAAATTCCTCCCAGACAAAATGGCGAACGTGCATTCAACGGGAAAATCCGCCTCGGTTATTTGAGGTTGCTCACATCCCCTTCGCCATCTCGCGCAGCTTGAATTTCTGGATCTTGCCGGTCGAGGTTTTGGGGATTTCCGCGAACACCACGTGCCGCGGGCATTTGTAGGCGGCGAGATGGGTGCGGCACCAGGCGATGAGCTCCTCGGCACTCGCCGCCGCGCCCGGTTTTAGCTCGACGAACACGCACGGCGTTTCGCCCCATTTGTCGTCGGGCTTCGCCACCACGGCCACCACTTCGACGGCGTGGTGCTTGTAGAGCGCGTCTTCGACCTCGATCGAGGAAATGTTCTCGCCGCCGGAAATGATGATGTCCTTGGAGCGGTCCTTGAGCTGGATATAGCCGTCCGGATAGATGACGCCGAGATCGCCGGAATGAAACCAGCCACCGGCGAAGGCCTTTTCGGTCGAGGCCGGATTTTTCAGATAACCCTTCATCACCACATTGCCGCGGAACATCACTTCGCCGAGCGTCTCGCCGTCGCGCGGCACCGGCGCCATGGTGTCGGGGTCACGCACGTCGAGCGCTTCGAGCACCGGATAACGCACGCCCTGGCGCGCCTTCTTCGCCGCCTGTTCGGACGGATCGAGCGCGTTCCATTGGTAATGCCAATCGTTGACGCTTGCCGGGCCGTAGGTTTCGGTCAGGCCGTAGACATGGGTGACGTTGAAGCCGGCGGCTTTCATTTCGGCAAGCACCTGCTCGGGCGGCGGGGCGGCGGCGGTGACGAACTCGATTTGATGGGGCAGCGGCTTGCGCTCGTGCTCCGGCGCATTGAGCAGCGTCGACATCACGATCGGCGCGCCGCACAGATGCGTGACCTTGTGTTTGGCGATTGAGTCGAAGATCGGCGCGGCGCGCACGGCGCGCAGGCACACATGCGTGCCGGCTACCACCGACAGCGTCCAGGGAAAGCACCAGCCGTTGCAGTGGAACATCGGCAATGTCCACAGATAGATCGGGTGCTTGCCCATGCCGCAGGTGATGACATTGGCCATGGCGAGCAGATACGCCCCGCGATGATGATAGACGACGCCCTTGGGATCGCCGGTGGTGCCGGACGTGTAGTTGAGCGCGATGGCGTCCCATTCGTCCTGCGGCATCAGCCAGCCGAAGTCGGCATCGCCTTCGGCCAAAAATTGCTGGTAGTCAAGATTGCCGAGCCGTTCACCTGCGCCGGTGAATTCCGGATCGTCATGGTCGATAACAAGCGGCTTGGCCTTGCACATCGCAAGCGCTGATTTCACCGTCTTGGAATATTCGCGGTCGGTGATCAGCACCTTGGCTTCGCCATGGTCGAAGGTGAAGCCCATGATCGTTGCATCGAGCCGCGTATTGATGGAATTGAGCACGGCGCCGGCCATGGCCACGCCGTAATGCGCTTCGAGCATCGCCGGCACATTCGGCAGCACCACCGCAACCGTGTCGCCACGCTTGATGCCGCGCTTGGCGAGCGCCGATGCCAGTTTCTTCGCGCGCTCGAAAAACTCGCGGTAAGTCCACGAGCGCGCGCCGTGAATGATCGCGGTCTGGTCCGGATAGACCTCGGCGGCGCGCGCCAGGAATGACAGCGGCGTCAGCGGCTGGAAATTCGCCGCGTTGCGGTCGAGGCCGGTATCGTATGGCGTCGCCATTCCCTGCCTTGATCTTGATTATTTTGGAGCTAACTACGCCTGCTGCATCTAATCAATCGAAATTAGATCGATGAACGTGCGGAAAATTCTCATTAACGGGCAGTGCGCCGTCATCGTCGTTCGTCAGACGATGCGCGCGCGGGTTTCTTCTATTGCCCAGGTTACTTCTTTTGCAAATGCGTGAGATACGGCGGCAGGTTGCGAAAGGCGAGATGGATAAGGTCGTTTAACGAAGCGACCTGATAGCGGTGCCGGCTCCAGGCGATGCTCAGCGCCTGCTTGCTGAATATCGAGACATGGCCGTTGCGCGGCCCAATATACCACCAGTTGACGCCGTGATTATCGAAGTCGGCCGGCTGCAGCAGCGTTGTGAACAGCACGGCGCCGGGGTCGGCCGCGCTTTCAAGGATCGAGGCAATGCCGCCCATCGGGTCGGGAAGATGTTCGAACGTCTCAAAGCTGGTCACCAGGTCGAATTTCCCGACCGGGCGGCGGGCAAATTCCGGCACCATGGGATCGAAGGCTTCCGCCACTGGAAACCCGTTCTCGCGTAGCGCGGCGCAGAGCGCGCCGTTGCCGCCGCCGAAATCGAGAACACGGGTGTTTTTTCTGTGCTCGCCCCACAGCTGCGCCACAACCTCGGCGTTGCTGCGCGGCCGCTCAGTCTTGTAGTCCGGATCGACCATCCCGTAGTCGTCGTTATAGATGTGGATCTTGAACTGGTCCGGGCTCCAGTCGTCGAAAGCATCGGTGAAGACGAACCGGCAATTGGCGCAACGCCGGTAATAAACCGGCACACCCGACAGCGACAGCCGAAGCCCGTTCGGCTCCTCGCACGATTTGTGAAAATCGACGACGCCGAAGAGCAGCGACGCGCCGCCGCAGATCTTGCAAGGCACGGGCGCTGCCGTGATGGGCCTGAGGGGATCGAGCATGGATAATTTGCCGGGGCACGGACAAATCGCGACGCTGCGAATGTAGCGAAAAGTCGACGGGGTGCGAATAGCGAAACCGGCGAAGGTGTTGTGAATTGCGCTTTACCGGCGAACCAAAGCTCCAATTCGCCGTTTTTAGCGGCCGGCCCGCGCCAGCCTTGCCACAGCAAGGCCAGCGAAATCAGAAACATCAACAAGTAGGAGATTTGATAGAACCGCACTTGCGGCGTCTTGCGCACCAGCCAAATTCCCAAAAAATTGGTGGCGATGGCGAGCGGCAACAGCGCAAGCGAGGTTGCGAAATTGCGCGGCGAGAATTGGCCGAGCGCGAAATAAGGCAAAATCTTCATCCAGTTCACGAAGGCGAAAAAGATCACGCTGGTGCCGACCAGCGTCAGCTTGTCGAGTCGTTGCGGCAGGATGTGGATCTGAAACGGCGGCGCGCCGACCTGAATCAGAAGCGACATGAAGCCGGACATCGCGCCCCACAATATGCCGAGCACAATCGGCGGGCGGCGCGGTTCGTCGGCGATCTGCCGCAACTGGGGCAGGAGCCGCGGACCGAGCCAAGTGTAGAGCGCAAACGCAAGCCCGATCGCGCCGATAGTCACCTCGATGCCGGCATTGGAGACCGAACTTGCAAATACGGCCGCCGCGCTGGTGCCGAGGACGGCGCCCGGCATCAGCACTTTCAGATTCCACGCGCTCCATCGGCGCCGATAGGTCCAGATCGAGATGATGTCCTGGCACATCAGGATCGGCAGCAGGACGGCCGCGGCTTGCAGCGGCGGCACGGCGAGCGCCAGCAACGGCGTCGCGATCATGCCGATGCCGACGAAGCCGCCCTTGCCGAGGCCGAGCGCGGTCACGGCGGGGATCGCCAGGAGATAGAACAGCGGGTCAGTGATCACTGGAGAATCAAATGAAAAGCAGCAGGTCAGGCGTGACTTAGATCAAAGCGCTTGAGCTTCCGCCAGCGTTGAGATGCATGGTTGAGCCGCCCGCGCGGCACGGCTTGCAAACGGCGTGGGCTAGCAGAAAATGACCTGAAAATGCCGGGAGGCAGCGTTATGGACGCCCGAACCAGCCGATATCACGAGGTCTACGCGCGCTGGCAGCGTGATCCGCAAGCCTTTTGGGGCGAGGCGGCCGCCGCTATCGGCTGGATTGAAAAGCCGAAAACGGTGTTCGACCCGAACGCCGGTGTTTACGGTCGCTGGTTTCCCGACGGCGTCTGCAACACCTGCTTCAACGCCGTCGATCGCCATGTCGATGCCGGGCGCGGCGAGCAGGCGGCCATTATCTATGACTCACCGCTCGCCGGCGTAACGCGCACCATCACCTATCATCGTCTTCTGACCGAGACGCAGGTGCTCGGCGGCATGCTGCGCGATCTCGGCGTCGAAAAGGGCGACCGCGTCCTGCTCTATATGCCGATGGTGCCGGAGGCGGTGATCGCGATGCTGGCTTGCGCGCGGATCGGCGCCATTCATTCGGTCGTGTTCGGCGGCTTCGCGGCGCGCGAGCTGGCGACGCGGATCGACGACGCGACGCCGAAAGTGATCCTGTCGGCAAGCTGCGGGCTCGAGCCGGGCCGCATCGTGCATTACAAGCCGCTGCTCGACGAGGCGATTGCGCTGGCGAAGCACAAGCCGGAAGCCTGCCTGATCCTGCAACGCCCGCAATCGGAAGCGGTGCTGATCGAGGGCCGCGACCGCGATTGGGGCAAGATGCGCGATTACGCGCTCATTCACGCCCGCTCGGCGTGGGATTGCGTGCCGGTGCAAGCGACCGATCCGCTCTACATTCTCTACACGTCGGGCACAACCGGACGGCCAAAAGGCGTGATGCGCGACAATGGCGGGCATATGGTGGCGCTGAAATGGTCGATGAAAAATCTCTACGGCATCGATCCGGGCGAAGTGTGGTGGACGGCGTCCGATATCGGCTGGGTGGTCGGCCATTCCTACATCGTCTATGCGCCGCTCTTGCACGGCGCGACGAGCATCCTCTATGAGGGCAAGCCGGTCGGCACGCCGGATGCCGGCGCGTTCTGGCGCGTCATCGCCGAGCACGGCGCTGTCGCGCTGTTCACCGCGCCGACCGCGTTCCGCGCAATCAAGAAAGAAGACCCGCACGGCAAGCTGTTCGCGCAACACGATCTGAAAAAATTCCGCACCCTGTTTCTCGCCGGCGAGCGCGCCGATCCGCCGACGCTCGAATGGGCCGAGGCGCTGCTCAACGTGCCGGTGATCGATCATTGGTGGCAGACCGAGACCGGCTGGTGCATTGCCGGCAACCCCGTGGGTCTCGGCCAATTGCCGATCAAGCACGGCTCGCCGACGGTGGCGATGCCGGGCTATGACATCCGCATTGTCGACGAAGGCTGCCACGAGCAGGCAGCCAATAAGATGGGCTCGATCGTCATCAAACTGCCGCTGCCGCCGGCCTGCCTGCCGACGCTGTGGCATGCCGACGAACGCATGCGCGAAAGCTATCTCGAGGAATTTCCGGGCTTCTATAAAACCGCCGATGCCGGCTTCAAGGACGAGGACGGCTACGTCTTCGTCATGGGCCGCACCGACGACATTATCAATGTCGCCGGTCATAGATTGTCGACCGGCGGAATGGAGGAGGTGCTCGCTGCGCACCCGGACGTCGCCGAATGCGCCGTGCTCGGCATCAAGGACGAGCTCAAGGGCGAAGTGCCGTGCGGCTTCATCGTGCTCAAATCCGGCGTGACCCGCTCGCCGGCCGAGATCGAGAAGGAATGCGTCGCGCTCATTCGCGACAGGATCGGCCCGGTGGCGGCGTTCAAGCTCGCGGTCACGGTCGGCCGCTTGCCGAAAACGCGCTCGGGCAAAATCCTGCGCGGCACCATCAAGAAGATCGCCGACGGCGATGCCTGGCAGATGCCGGCGACAATCGACGATCCGGCGATCCTCGACGAAATCGGCGGCGCGCTCAAGGAGAAAGGGATCGGACATCTATAGTCGGCGGGATCGTTCCGGCTTTCGGTTCGCCCCCTTTACCCTGTATTACGTCATGCATGCGCGAGAAATTGCTCGAAGCCGCCATGAAGGCTACGCCGGAAAGCAGCACTTGCGCCGGCAAGACCGTGCTCGTGAGTGGAGCAAGCTCCCAGATTGGCTTGAATGTCATTGCCATCGCGCTTGCGCGCGGCGCGCAGGTGATTGCGCTTTGCCACAAGGCAAGGATTGAATTCGTCCACCCGCTTCTGACGTTTCTGCTGGCCGATTTGACGGCGCCGGGCCCGATGACGGTTCCGCCTGCCGATGTTTTGGTCCACACGGCACCGATCTGGCTCCTGCCGCGGAAGCTTCCGAGCTTTGCCGGCGCCGGCATCAGGAGGGTCGTCGCGTTCAGCTCCACATCGATCTTCGGCAAGCGTGATTCCAGGGATGGGTCCGAGCGAAGTCTGGTCGCGACTTTGACGGCGGCGGAACATCAGGTGTCGCGTCTGGCTCACGAGAAGGAACTGCGGCTGACTATTTTAAGGCCGACAATGGCCTACGGCATGGGCCTCGATATCAATATTACGCGCCTGGCGCGGACCATCAGGCGGCTGCATTTTGTTCCGATTCGCGAGCCGGCCAAGGGGCTGCGGCAGCCCGTGCAGGCCCGTGACCTTGCCGAAGCGGCGCTCGCGGTCGCCGACAATCCGGCGACTTACGGTAAGGCTTATAATCTCGGCGGCGGCGAAACCATTGCTTACCGCGCGATGGTCGAGCGGCTGTTTCGGCATCTCGGCAAAAAGCCCCGGCTTCTGGCATTGCCGTTCCTGCCGCAATCTCTCGATCTGTTGAACACGTTGCTGCCGTTTCTCCACGTCAACGGCGAGATGGCGCGCCGCATGAACTACGATCTGGTCTTCGACAACGGACCCGCAACGGAGGATTTCGGCTACCGGCCGCACGGGTTTTTGGTGGGTGACGTGATCCTGTAGTTTTGTAGGATTAAAAATCGCGGCCGCACGCGGTGGCCATCGTCGGATAGCGGCACTATTTTCGGTTCTATACGTTGGCTGGCATGATGAGAGTTGCTGGATGGGCCGTCTTGTTCGTCTTGGCGCTGTGGAGCGCGCGGGCAAATGCGCAAGCTCTGGCACAGAGCTTGCCTGCTGACGAAAACAAAACCGCTCCCACACAGAGCGAGCCCGCGCCGGCCTCCACGGCTCCTTCCACCTCGCCGTCACCGCCGGCTGATCAGCCCCCCGCGCAACCGGCTGCGCAACCTGCCGCGCAAGCTCCCGCGGCGCCTTTCACGTCGCATAATCCGCCGACCGCCGACGACATCTGCCGTGCTCTCGAACAGGATGCGGCGGAAAACCAATTGCCGGTCGAGTTCTTCGCGCGCGTGATTTGGCAGGAGAGCCGTTTCAACGCGCAGGCGGTCAGCTCCAAGGGCGCGCGGGGCATCGCGCAATTCATGCCGGCGACGGCGGATTATCGCGGGCTCGTCGATCCGTTCGATCCGATCGAGGCGCTGAAAAATTCAGCGAGCTATCTGCACGATCTGAAAGCGCAGTTCGGCAATCTCGGACTTGCCGCGGCGGCTTACAATGCCGGACCGGGGCGGGTGGCCGCTTTCCTCGCCGGCCACCGCGGATTGCCGAGCGAGACGCGCAATTATGTCGCCATCATCACCGGCTGGACCGCCGACGAATGGGCGTTGCCCAAGCCGCCCGAGACATCGGAGACCACGATCCCGCAGGGCATTCCGTGCACGCGGCTCGCCAATCTGATTCTAGCGCCGAAGGCGGAGGCGCAGCGTATCGCCGCTTACGTGCCGCGCTGGGGCATGCAGCTCACCGCCAATTGGTCGGAGAGCCGGGCGTGGGCCACGTATCGCTTGATCCAGAGGCAATACGCATTGCTGATCGGCGATCGAGAGCCGATTGTCATCCGCAGCCGCGGCATCGGACTGGGCTTTGCCACGCGCTACAATATCCGGATCGGCGACGACGATCGGTCGTATCTACAGAAATTCTGCAGCAAGCTCATGGCCGCAGGCGGCGCCTGCGTCGTGCTGCGCAACGATCGGGGGTGAGGGAGTCGCGCGCGCCCGGATGACGCTATTCGCCCTTGCCGCCGATCTGTTTGAGCTTGGCGAACACGGCCTCGACATTGAGATCCTCGCCCTGCTTGGCGGCGACCGGTTCGGGCTCGGGCTCTTCCTTCGGCGCGGTGGTGACGGATGCGGGCAGCAGCGTCGCGCCCTGCGCCTCGGCCGGCATGGGCTTTTCCTTGGCCGCCTTCTGCACTTCAAGATCGAGATCTATCTGCGAGCACAGGCCGAGCGTCACCGGATCGAGCGGCGTCAGATTCGCCGAATTCCAGTGCGTGCGCTCGCGGATCGCCTGGATGGTCGATTTGGTGGTGCCGACGAGCCGCATGATCTGGCTGTCTTTGAGCTCCGGATGATTGCGCACCAGCCAGAGGATGGCGTTGGGACGGTCCTGGCGGCGCGATACCGGGGTGTAGCGCGGGCCCTTTTTTGGCTTGGCTTCCGGCAGCCGCACTTTGGGTTCGGCGATATGCAGCTTGTAATTCGGATCGGCCTCGGCGGTGGCGATCTCCTCGCGGGTCAATTGCCCGGTGAGGATCGGATCGAGACCCTTGATGCCCTGCGCCGCGTCGCCGTCGGCGATCGCCTTCACTTCCAGCGGATGCAGGTTACAGAGCTGGGCGATCTGGTCGAACGAGAGCGATGTGTTCTCGACCAGCCACACAGCTGTGGCCTTGGGCATCAGGGGCGCGGTTGCCATAGATAAATCTCCTCTGTGCTCCGCCCGCCCGGCGGGGCGAAGCCACTAAAAGTCATCGGGGATGACTGGAAAGCGCCCGGAATATAGGCGGCCGGCCGGTCGCGCGCAACCGGAGAAGGGCGGAACCCGAGCTTCGCTCGGGGGCCGCAAACCGCTATAAAGACCCATAAAATGGGGACTTTTATGGCCGGAACGGATCGGGATCGCAACGCGACGGACCTCCGCGAAATTGAAGCCGTCCGTGCGCTTTTGGGCGCAAAACCCCGGCCGGTGGGCTGGGCGGAGCGGCGGGCCCGGATCGACGAGGTCGGGTCGGTTTGGCCGGTCGCCGCGGATGTCGTGCTCACGCCGGCCGATGCCGGCGGCGTGCCGGCGGAGTGGTCGATCGTCCCGGGCAGCGACCCGTCCCGCGTACTGCTGTTCTTCCATGGCGGCGGCTATTGCTCGGGCTCGATCGTCAGTCATCGCCGCATGGTGACGGAGGCCGGCCGCGCCGCGAAAATACGCACGCTGGCCGTCGCCTACCGGCTGGCGCCCGAACATCCGTTCCCGGCGGCGCTCGACGACGCGCTTTCGGCGTGGCGCTTCCTGCGCAGCCAAGGAATTGCCGCAGCGCATATCGCGGTCGGCGGCGACAGTGCCGGCGGCGGGCTCACGGTCGCGCTGATCAATCGGCTGCGCGACTTGCAAAAAGACTCCAGCGAAGAGCTGCCGGGTTGCGCGTGGCTCTGTTCGCCGTGGACGGATCTGACCATGTCGGGCACGACGCTAGCGACCAAAGACGCCGTCGATCCGCTGATTCACAAAACCTATCTGGAGGAGCTGGCTGCAGCCTATGTCCCGGCCGGAATGGATTGCAAAGATCCGCGCGTCTCGCCGCTGTTTTCCGATCTCAAAGGACTTCCGCCGACACTCATTCAAGTGGGCTCGGCGGAAACGCTGCAGGCCGATGCGACGCGCTTTGCCGCCGCCGCGGGCGCGGCCGATGTTGCGGTAACGTTGGAAGTTTGGCCGAATATGACGCATGCGTGGCATATGTGGAATGCACATCTCGATGCCGGCCGCCGCGCGCTCGCTAGCGCCGGCGCCTTCGCTAATCGTCACCTCTATCAGTATTAAATATGATCTCGCTTCGCTGCGCCGGAAGGTCTAAAAACCGTCGCCTGTGAGGTCGGGGGGCTGTCACAATGGGTGGAACGCTCGACGGCAAAGTTGCCATCGTCACCGGCGCCGGACGCGGCCTCGGCCGCGTCATGACGCTCGGCTTGCTCGCGGCGGGAGCCTGCGTCGCCGGCGTCGAACTCGACGGGCCGGTGCTCGAAGAGACGCAAGATGCCGCCGAGGATAGCGGCGCCGGCGAACGCTTCCTCGGCATCGCCGCCGATGTCACCTGGGATGAAGGCGGTCCGAAGATCGTGCGCGCTTGCGCGGAGCGCTTCAGCCGGCTCGACATTCTGATCAACAATGCCGGCATCAGCACCGGAATCTTGCGCGGCGAGGGCCGGCCGGTCGGCAAATTATGGGAAACGACGCCGGAAGAGTTTCGCCGCGTCATCGAAGTCAACGTGATCGCTCCCTTCATGATGGCGCGCGCCGCGCTGCCGACGCTGATCGCGCAGCGTTGGGGCCGCATCATCAATGTGACGACGAGCCTCGATACGATGTGGCGCAGCTTCATGCAGCCCTATGGCGGCTCCAAAGCCGCGAACGAGGCGCATCTTCTCGCCATGGCGCAAGAGCTCGACGGCACCGGCGTCACCGCCAATGTGCTGGTGCCCGGCGGCGCCGCCGACACGCGGCTCGTGCCGCGCAGCAAGGTGCCGGATCGTTCCCAGCTGATTTCGCCTGACGTGATGGTGGCGCCGCTGCTCTGGCTGTGCTCGAACTCAGCCGACGGCGTCACCGGCCAGCGCTTCATCGGCGCCAGTTGGGACGACAAACTCCCGCCCGCGGAGGCGGCGCAGAAGGCCGGGGCGCCGATGGCCTGGCAGCAGCTCGGCCGCCAGGCGGCGCTGCCGGATGGCATGCGATAAATTTTCCGCCCCCGCGAAAGCGGGGGAGGGATGAACTTCACTCCGCCGCGAGCTTTGCTTTGTGCGCGTTGATTGCCGCCCAGACTTTGCTGGGCGTCGCCGGCATGTCGATGTGCTCGATGCCGAACGGTTTGAGCGCATCGAGGACGGCGCTGATGATCGCGGGCGGCGCGCCGGTGGCTCCGGCCTCGCCCGCGCCTTTGACGCCGAGCGGGTTGGTCTTGGCCGGTACTTCGGCGATCTCCGACGCGAGGTCGGGAAAATCCTCGGCGCGCGGCATGGCGTAGTCCTGGAAACTGCCGGTGACGAGCTGGCCCTCGGCATCGAACACGATGGCTTCCATCAGCGCTTGGCCGGCGCCTTGCGCAACGCCGCCGTGAACCTGGCCCTCGCAGAGCAGCCGGTTCATGACGCGGCCGACATCGTCGACCGCGGCATAGCGCGCGAGCGTCACGGCGCCGGTTTCCGGATCGATCTCGACTTCGCACAAGTGACAGCCGTTCGGATAGTTCGGCGGCTCGGCGGCGAATGTGCCCGACGCTTCGAGCCCGACATCGAATTGCGCCGGCAGCATTGCCGGGCGATAGAACCCCTTGGCGACCGCGGTCAGCGGCAGCGCGCGGTCGGTGCCGACAATGCGGAACGCGCCGTCCTTGAACTCGATGTCGCCGGCCGCCGCTTCCAGCATCAGCGCCGCCATGGGCTTCGCTTTTTCGATGATGCTGTCGGCGGCGCGTTTGAGCGCATTGCCGCCGACCTGCATGCTGCGCGAGCCGTATGTGCCGCGGCCGAACGGTACCGCGTCGGTGTCGCCTTGGACGAAGCGGATATTTTCGAACGGCACGCCGAGCCATTCGCACACCATCTGCGCATAGACGGTTTCGTGGCCCTGGCCGTGCGAATGGGTGCCGGCGAGAATGGTGAGCATGCCGCTCGGATCAAAGCGCAGCACCATGCGGTCGTTGAACACCGCGGCTTCTTCGAGGAAATAACCAATGCCGCGGCCGCGGAGCTTGCCTGCCTTCTTCAATTCGGCAGCGCGTTTGGCGAAGCCGTTCCAGTCGGCGAGCTTGAGGCACTCGTCCATCACATGAGCGAAATCGCCGCTGTCATAGGTGATACCGGTCTGGATCTTGTGCGGCATCGCCGACGGCGGAATGAAATTGCGCCGCCTGATCTCGATCGGATCGAGGCCTAGCGTGCGGCCGGCGCGGTCAAGCAACTGCTCGATGAGAAACGCGGCCTCCGGCCGTCCGGCGCCGCGATAGGGCGAAATCGGAATCGTGTTGGTGAGGACGGCGTGGGCGACGGCATGCACGGCCGGGATCTGATAGACGCCGGGCGCGAGCCGGATCGCAAATAACGGCACCACCATCGCCGCGCCGAACACATGCGAGCCCATCGCATGCAGCGCGTTGACGCGCAGGCCTAAAATCTTGCCCTTGTCGTCGAGCGCCAGTTCTCCGGTAACGACCTGGTCGCGGCCGTGCGAGTCGCCAAGGAGCGCCTCGGACCGCGTCGAAATCCATTTCACCGGACGGCCGCCGACACGGCGCGACGCCCAAACAACCAGCGCATCTTCAGGATAGCCGCCGTGCTTCATGCCGAAGCCGCCGCCGACATCCGGCGAAACGACGCGCAGTTTGGTTTCGGCGATTTTCAGCACCTGCCCGGCGACCGAGGAGCGGGTGCCGTGCGGGTTTTGCGTGGTCGAATAGAGCGTGTAGCTGTCGCTGTCGGGATGATATTGGCCGATCGCGGCGCGTGGCTCGATCGAATTGGCGCTGATGCGCGAATTGTTGAGTTTCAGCTTGATGACGTGCTTGGCATTGGCAAACGCCGCGTCGGTCGCCTCTCTGTTGCCCATCATCAGCGTGAACGAGATGTTGTTCGGCGCCTCGTCCCATAAGACCGGCGCGCCAGGCTTCACCGCGTCCTCGACGCCGATCACTGCGGGCAGGGGCTCGTATTCGATCTCAACCAATTCTGCGGCGCTTCGCGCCTGATTGAGCGTCTCGGCGACGACAAAAGCGACGCGCTCGCCGACGGCACGCACTTTGGCGCCTTCGAGGATCGGGCGCAGCGTGCGCAAGCCTTTCGGTCCGCCCATGTCCTGCGGCATCGGCGGCGCCAGCCCGCCCAATCCGTCGGCCACGACGTCGGCGCCAGTCAGCACGGCGAGCACTCCGTCGGCGGCCTTGGCCTTGGCCGTGTCGACGCGCTTGATCAGCGCATGCGCATGCGGCGACATGACCACGACGCCGTAGCACTGATGTGGCAGGTCGAAGTCATCGACATAGCGGCCACGGCCAGTGATGAAGCGCGGATCCTCGACCCGCGGAACGGGCTGACCGATGCCGAATTTTTGCACGAGTTCCTCCTCGTCAGACGAACGCCGCCCCCGCTTACGACGGGGGAGGAGAATAGTCTTAATTTATACTTGCGAATTATGGCGATGAAAATGCGGGGCGGCCGCCTCGCTGCGCACTATTGCAACCGTTTGCCGGCTTCCTCGACAATGCTCAGGTCTGCGTGCTTACCCATATCGATGGAGCCGCTGAAGAAGCCGAGATCCTTGGTCATTTCCACATTCTTCTTCAGCGCGTCGAGATCGGGCTTGCCGTTCGGATCGCGGTAATAATCCTGCTTGGAGAACAGCCAGTCGAGCCGCTCCGGCGGCACTTTCAGGAGCCGGGCGCCGATCGCGGTGACTTCGGCGTGATTCTTCGCATCGATATACCAGCGCTCGATGCGGAGCACGTCCTCCATGAAATCCACCATGGCGGCGCAATTCTTGTCAAGAAAGGACTTGCGCGCCGTCCAGATGATCATCTGGGTGCGGCCGACGCCTTCCTTCTGCGTGAACAGGACGTTGCTTCCTTCGCGCAGCGCCGGATTGAGCGAGAACGGCAGCACGCCCGGCACCAGATCGACCTTCTTCTCCGCCAGCATCGCCGCCATGGCGGGGAACGGTCCTTCGATCGTCGTGAAATCGCGTTTATCGTCGAGCCCGTGCCGGCGCAGCATCGCCTTCATGGCGATATCGATGCCGCTGCCCGTGGCATTGGTGGCAATGACCTTGCCCTTGAGATCTTCGATCTTGGCGATGCCGGAGTCCTTGCGGACGAAGAACTCGTCGGAATAATAGCCCGGCGCACCGTCCTGAAACTCGTCGGCGATCACTTGCAGATCGTCGAGGCCGGCGTTCTGGATCGCAAGCCCGAGCGTCGAATAGGCGAGGTCGGCGATTTCCAGTTCGTTGACCGCCAGCGCCGTGATCATCGGCGGGGTGCCTTGATAGCGCACAGCTTCGAAGTCGTAAGAGGTGCCCCAATGCTTGGCGAGGTCCTTCTTCTCCGTCAACAGCGAGGCCCAGTTCGCCACCGGTACGGCATAAGCGACCCTGATCTTGATCGGGTCGGCGTGCGCTGCGCCGGCGCCGGCCATTAGGACGGCGCAGGCGCCTAAAACGCATTTGAATGTCGGCATGATCGTCATCCCCTTGGATTTTCTTATCGACCGCCTTCGACGCTAAGCCACATCGGCAATAGTAGCATGGATGCGTAGAAGTTCAGGTATCGTCGCCGGATCGCGCCGGCCGAAGCCGCATTCGGTCGCGATGGAGAAATTCGACGCATGGCGCTTGGCGGTTTCCAAGCGCCGCGTGGTGCCTTCGACGCCGTCGGTGTGGTGAACAAGGCCGAGGCACAATTCGGTTTCGGGCTTGAGCTTGAGCCGCTGCAGCGGCGCGAAATAGGCGTCGTCGGCGCGGTTGCGCGGCACCGGCATGTGGACGAGTTGCACTGGCCGCCTGATCTGCTGCGCCACGCGATTGGCGAAGTCGACCATGTCGTTCATGTCGGTCGGTTCGACGACGTGCTTGTGGCCCGAATCGCCATAACAGAGGTGGTAAAGCAGATCGATATCGCCCGGCACGCGGTCGCCGAGCTCGACCATGATATTGCCGAAGGTCCCCTGCATCTCCGCTTTGGTGCGGCCATAGCTCGAGGCTTCGTTGCGTTCGAGCCGGGCGAATACGGCGGAGGCGACGTCGAACTGGATCGCCAATTCATAGTGCGGAATGGCGGCGGCGATCTTGTCGATCTCGCGCTTGAGCGCGTCGTTGTAGATCGGATCGATCGGCGCATGCAGCGCATCGACCAGGAACAGCCAGATTACCGAATGCGCCGGCACCAGATCGACCTGGAATTTCGTGCCGGCGGGAATCTTTCCGGCGGCTTTGAGCTGCGTGAACTCGGCGAAGGACGCCTTGGCGATATCGGCATAGAACAAATTGTCGAAGCGCACATCTTGCGGCTTGATGCCGGGCTTGAGCGTATAGCGCTCGCGCCCGGTGCCGGTCGCATGCACGCGAAAGAACTCACCGGATTTTACAAATGCCGGGTGTTCCGAGAACGCCGGCTCAAGCCAGCTGATCCAATCGCCGCGTTCGCCGGTCTCGCCGTCGGGCAGCCGCTTGATCCGCGTGCCGAGCGCGGCGCTCACTTTCTCGAAGACCTCTCCGGCACTCGCCATCGGCACGCTGCCGACGAGATAGACATCGCGAGACATTCATTGCTCCGGTGTTTTCGATTTTTGACGGCGCATCGGGCCCAAAATCAGCCGCTGCATTCGGCGTGGATTTTCAGCAGCGCGCGCACTGTCGCTTCCGAGCGGGCGCGCGCCATGCCGCATTCGGTGGCGATGCCGAATGGCGGCGCGTAGCGACGCGCCGCGGCGATGCGGGCTTTGGTGCCAGCGGTACCGTCCTTGGCATGAACGACACCGAGGAAGAGTGCAGTGCCCTCAGCCAGATCGAGATCGCGAAACGGCTGATGAAAGGCATCGTCGCCGCGATCGATGGGAACCGGCATGTGAATATAAGCGAGCTGATGCGGGATGGCTTTCGACAGGACGTTGGCGAAATCGACCATCGCCGTCGCATCCTTCGGCTCGACGAAATGCTTGCCAGCGAAATCGCCATAGCATAGGTGCAGACCGAGCTCGACGTCGTCGGGGATGGCGGCACAGAGCCGCTCCATGCGCGCGATGATCTTATCGCGCGGCTCGTCGCCATAGGGCACCGCGTCGGTCTGCTGGCCGTCCCAGACCATCATTTCGTTGCACAGATCCCATTGGATGCAGAGATCGCGATGCGGGATGTGCCGGCACAGCGCTGCCACCTCGGCGATCATCGCTTTTTCGTAGGCCGCTTCGACGGCGGCCAGCGCTTCCGGGACGACGACCGAACCGACCACGGCAAACGGTGTCGACAGGCAGACCTGAAAGCGGATGACTCTCGGCAGCTCGCCGTTTTCGCGCGCGGCGACGAAATCGAGATAAGAGGCGCGCGCCTCGCGCGCATAGCCGAGCTCGCCGAAATGAACCTCAGACGGCGCGACGCCTTCAGCAAGCGTCAGCAGCGAAAAGCGATTGGTCGGGCGGACCTTGCCGGACGGATCCGGCCGCAAGAAGGTGTTGGCGCGCAACAGCGGATATTGCCAGCTGATCCACAGCTTGCGGCCGCCGACTTCGCCGTCGGGAATGCGCTTGAGGTGCGGGCCGAGTTCTTTGCCGACGGTGCGAAACACATCTTCGACTGTGTCGAGGCCGATGCTGCCGACGAGATGGACGTTCATCGCGCACTCCCTCATCACTTATCGCGCCTTGCCGCCGATTGATGGGATGCGTCCCACATCGGCGGATTGATGCAACAGCAACAAAACCACGCGGCTTGGTCCTCTGCAAGCGCATGCAAGCTGGCGTGTCCGCACGGTTGTGCCACAACGGGAGATTCTGCGCTATTCTCGGCCCAGGGAGAACGCCGGGTCATGCCAACAAACGCTGCGCATTTCGATTACATCGTCGTTGGCGCCGGTTCCGCCGGTTGCGTATTGGCCAACCGCCTCACCGCATCGGGGCGGCATCGCGTGCTGCTGTTGGAAGCGGGCGGGCGCGACAGCAATATCTGGATTCACATTCCGCTCGGCTACGGCAAGTTGTTCGATAATGCCAAGGTCAATTGGCTCTACAAGACCGAACCGGAGCCGGAGCTGAACAATCGCCGCGTCATCCAGCCGCGCGGCAAGGTTTTGGGCGGATCGAGCTCGATCAACGGGCTGCTTTACATCCGGGGCCAGCACGAGGACTACGATCACTGGCGGCAGCTCGGTAATGCAGGCTGGGCCTTCAAAGATGTGCTGCCGTATTTTCGGCGCGCCGAGGATCAAGAGCGCGGCGCCGATGAGTTGCATGGCGTCGGCGGGCCGCTTGCGGTGTCCGATGTCAGCGAGCCGCATCCTCTCTGCGACGCGTTCATCGACGCGGCGGAACAGGCCGGCTATCCGCGCAACGACGATTTCAACGGGCCGAAGCAGGAAGGCGCCGGCTATTTTCAGCTGACGACCAAGAACGGACGGCGCTGGTCGACGGCGGTCGGCTATCTGCGTCCGGCGCAGAAACGGCCGAACCTGACGATCGTGTCCGAGGCGCTGGCGACGCGCGTGCTGTTTGCCGGACGGCGCGCCACCGGCGTCGAATATCGTCAAGGCGACGCGACGCACACCGCTTATGCCGACGGCGAGGTCATTTTATCGGGCGGCGCTTTCAATTCGCCGCAACTGTTGCAGCTCTCCGGCGTCGGGCCGGCGAAACTGTTGCGCGATCTCGGCATCGAGGTGATCGCCGATATGCCGGGTGTCGGCGCCGATCTGCAGGATCACTTGCAGATCCGCATACAATACCGCTGCACCGAGCCGATCACCATGAACGACGTGATCAATGATTGGCGCCAACGCTATAGCGCGGGGCTGCGTTATCTCTTGACGCGAAAAGGCATGCTGACCATCGGCGCCGGTTACGCTGCGGCTTTCCTGCGCACACGGCCGGAACTGGCGACGCCCGATGTGCAGATTCACTTTCTCATCTTCAGCGCCGATGCGGCTGGCGCCGCGCTCCATCCATTCCCGGGGTTCATGGCGTCGGTCTGCCAATTGCGTCCGGACAGCCGCGGTTTTGTGCGGCTCAAATCCTCAGATCCACGCGTGCCGCCGGCAATCCAACCGCGCTATTTCACTGCGCAGACCGATCGCGACACAATAGTCGAGGGCTTGAAGGCGCTGCGGCGGATCATGAATCAGCCGGTGATGCGCAAATATATCGCCGAAGAGCTGGCGCCGGGAGAGGCTTGCGTCAGCGACGCCGATTTCCTCGCTTTCGCCCGCGACACCGCGACGACGGTCTATCACCCGACCTCGACCTGCCGCATGGGCTCCGATCCGAACGCCGTCGTCGATGCGTGGCTGCGCGTGCACGGCTTCGAGCGCCTGCGCGTCGTCGACGCCTCGATCATGCCGACCGTCGCGTCGGGCAATACCAATGCGGCCGCGGTGATGATCGGCGAGAAAGGCGCGGACATGATTTTGCAGGATGCCGCAAGCGCGCCGGTCGCGATGTCGGCGTGAAACCCGATCATGCGACGTTCAGCTGAAGCGACGCCGGTTGGGCCGGACGTCCCTTGCGTGCCCTTTTTACCGTCGGCCGCAAGATCGCCATCGGAACGAGGTCGACCCACGCGCCGCCGATGAAAGCCGCTTTGCGCAACACGCCTTCCTTCTTGAAACCCGCCGCATTGTAAGCGCGCACCGCGCGATGATTATGCTTGAAGACGACGAGCTGAACGCGATTGAGATTGAGGTGGTCCCAGCAGAAATCGACGGCCAAGCGTAACGCTTCCTTGCCGAAGCCCTGGCCACGGTCGCTCTCGCTGCCGATCCGAATGCCGATCTCGGCGGAACGGTGCGTGCTGTTGATGCCGGCGATCTGCACGTAGCCGATAATGACCGGCCGGTCGATCTTCCGGATCGCGAATACGACTTTGGTGGGATCTTTGCCGAGGCCGTCCCACCATTGCTGATGCGCCATCATATCGACCGGCCGGTAGGCGAAGTCGAGACGCGCGGCTGTCGCGTCATTGGCCCAGCAGAACAGCGGCCCGAAGTCCTCGGGCACGAGCGGACCGATCGAGATGTGCTTGGCCAGCAGCATGGATACGACCAAAAAGGAATGATGCCGCGTATGCGCATCACATCCGGTTTTAGCCGTGGCCGAGCCAAATCAGCTTGCGTTGCTTGGTTGACTTGGTTTGAACGACGCCGCAGCCATTGCTGCCGCAGACGATGGAGGCCTCGCGGACCCGCGTGTTCGCGGCAGTCGGACTATCCGCGGGCGTTGCGGGCGTTGTCGCCGCGGCGCGGCTTGCCAGCAGGCCCGCCGACAGAAGTGTCGTCACAGCAAGAGCGGAGAGAAGAGTTTTGCGCATGCATAGCCTCCTTGTCGGCAAGCGTAGCGGCGCCCCTGAAGCGGTCAGTAAGAGATTATGGTGAATGAAGCGTTAATGCCGCCTCAATCCTTGCGGTCCGGCAGACTCTGGATGTCCTTGATCTGGGCCAGCCAATAGGCTTTTTCCAAAGCGAATTTCCGCGTGATGTCGTCTGTGGCAGGCCCGGGCTTCCATCGCCATTTTCCGTCGGCGGCGGGACTCAGCCCGATGATGACGGCCAGAAGGCCGCCATCCGTGCCGACCAAATAGGCGTAGCCGATGTGCTCGTCATGCTCGGTGATGACCACAACAGCCGCGTCGCTCGGTTGCGGCAAAACGTTCAGCGACGTCTGCCATCCGGTCTGCAAGCCGAACTTCTGGCTCTCGGCGGGGTCCACCGTCGCGTTGATCTGATAAGCTTTGCAGGCGCCGCCGATGTGCAATCGGTCGCAGACTTGGCCGAGACCAATATTTTTGAAGCCTTTTTTGACGGCCAATTGCGCGAGTTGCGACAGCGTGACGTTGTCTTCTGCGAACGCGTTTCGCGGCGAGACAGTCTGCTGTTCGATATCAAACAGAAATGCGCCGGCAAACGCGATGCCACATAAAAAGCAGCGCAGCCCGCGGTGAATGGCTTTGCATGTCATCTCAATCGTCCCGGACTATTTTGTCGTCGCTCAATTTATGGTGCCCCGGTTTCTAGGCCGCTTGATCCGACATTAGCAATCTAAATCGCCGGTCGGTTGGGGCGGCGATCCGCCTCTGGCGACCTGGATCCCGCCGCCGACTGGCCGTTGCGCACCCGGTGCTGCGGGTGCATCATCATGCGGTCGCAATGCCAGGAGCGGCTCTCATGCACGATACGGTTATTCGCGGCGGCACCATCGTCGATGGCACCGGCAAGGCCTCTTTCACAGGTGACGTAGCGATTTCGGCCGGCCGCATTGCCGCGGTCGGCGGCAAGCAAGGCCCCGGCCGGCGCGAGATCGACGCCACCGGGCTTTTGGTCACGCCCGGCTGGGTCGACGTGCACACGCACTACGACGGCCAGGCAATGTGGGATCCGCTCTTGGCGCCGTCGTGCTGGCATGGCGTCACGACCGTGTTGTTCGGCAATTGCGGTGTCGGCTTCGCGCCGGTGAAGAAGCAGCACCGCGGTGCGCTGATGGATCTGATGGAGGGCGTCGAAGAGATTCCCAATCCGGTTCTCGCCGCCGGCCTGACCTGGGAATGGGAGACGTTTCCGGAATTCATGGACGCGCTCGAGCGGCGGCCGCGCGCCATCGACATCGCGGCGCAAGCGGCGCATCTGCCGTTACGCGTCTATGTCATGGGCGGTCGCGCGGTGCGGCGTGAAGCGGCGACGCCCGACGACATCGCCGAAATGCGCCGTCTCACCATAGAAGCCATGAAGTCCGGCGCCTTCGGCTTCACTACCTCGCGCACTGATTCGCACAAGACGCCGGACGGCGAACTCGTGGCGTCGCGTGACGCAGATGCCGAGGAACTAGTCGGCATCGGCTCGGCGCTCGGCGCCGTCGGCATGGGCGCCTTCGGCATGAACAGCGATTTCGACGACGAGGACTATGAGCTCGCCTGGATGACGAAGCTCGCGCGAGAGACCCGCCGTCCGGTCTGGTATTTGCTCACCGATCGTTACGAGGACCCGGAGCGCTGGAAGCGTTTGTTGAAGGCGACGCATGCTGCGCGCGCCGAAGGTCTGTCCTTCACCGCGCAGATTGCCGGCCGGCCGATCGGCGTGATGATGGGCGTCGGTACCGCGCTCAATCCGTTCACGGTGCGGCCGAGCTACAAGAAGCTCGAAAGCCTGCCGATCGAGGAGCAGAGAAAGCGCCTGCGCGATCCGGACGTCCGGCGCCAGATTCTCGCCGAAAAACCGTCCGACGCCGAAGTGGCGAAGCTCGCGCAATTCCGCCAAGCCGTCACCTCGAAGTGGGAGCGGTTCTACACCATGGGCAATCCGCCGGACTACGAGCCGGCGCCGGAGAAGAGCGTCGCCGCTATTGCTGCACGCACCGGACGGCCGCCCGACGAAGTCGCCTACGACTACATCACCGAAGCCGACGGTCAGTATCTTTATTTCCCGGTGGTGAATTATGTCGTCGGCGATCACGCGCCGATTTACGACATGCTCAACGATCCGGCCTGCCTGTTGGGGCTGAGCGACGGCGGTGCGCATTGCACCTCGATCGTCGATGCCGGCGTGCCGACCTTCATGCTGATGCATTGGGGCCGCGACCGAAGCCGCGGGCCGCGTCTGCCGCTCGAACACCTGGTCAAGCGGCAGACCAGCGAGACCGCCGACTTCTTCGGCTTCGCCGATCGCGGGCGGCTGGCGCCGGGGCTGCGCGCCGACGTCAATCTGATCGACTTCGACGGCTTGCAAGTGCAGAAGCCCGAGCTCGTTCACGACATGCCGGCCGGCGGCCGGCGCTTCGTGCAGCGCGTGACCGGCTATGAAGCGACGTTTGTCGCCGGCGCGCCGATCTTCGAGCGCGGCGAACATACCGGCGCGCTGCCCGGCCGCCTGGTGCGTGCGGGACGTGACGGTGCGACGCTGGCGGCTGCGGAGTAGCTGCTAGCCGGCTTTTGCCGAGACGTCCGTCTCCTGGCCTTCGAGACGCTGCAATTCGTCGGCGACTTCGCGCCCGCGCAGGGCGTCGCTCATCAGATCGCTGAGCGTCGGGCGCGGCAGCGCGGCAAACGGCAACGGCCGCACGACGTCGATTGCCGCGAGCCCCAAGCGTGCGGTGAGCAGCCCATTGAGCAAGCCTTCGCCAAGCCGCGCCGACAGTTTTGCCGCGATGCCGTGGCCGAGCAGCTGCTGAATCAAGCTGTCGCTTGTCGCGAGCCCTCCGGTCAGCACCAGATGCGAGATCACGTGCCGCAGCAAGCGGAACATGCCGAGCGTGCCCGGCCGTACGCCGTAAAGAAACGACAGCTTGCGCAGCAGATTCAAAAACGTGACGAGGACGAACAGCATGTCGATCGAAGCGCGCGAGCTCACCGCAGTCACGACCGACACACGCATGACCGACGCGGTGATCAGCCCGCGCGCCTCCTGATCGAGCGGCGCCATCAATTCGCGTTCGGCGAGCCGGACCAGATCGGCGCCGTCGATGATCTCGTCGAGATGGCTTTGCAAATTTGCCCGCGCCCGCGCCAGACGCGGCATCCTATGGGTCAGCGATAAAAGATCTTTCACCAGCGCGCCGCCGTCGTCGCGATCGTCGGACACGATGACATCGGCAGCGCGCTGATGCAGATGCTCGACATTGGCGAGACGCAGCAGACCCCGGGCTTCGCGAATGCCGATGACGGCAAGCGACACGCCGGCAAGACAGGCCAGCGCCAGACCGAGCCAGCCAAGTTCGGTGTTGCGGGCGAAAAAATCCTTGATGAGGTCGAAGATGCCGAGCGCGATGGCAAGCAGCACAAGCGCCCGGCAGCGCACCAAAACAGCGCGCCCCAGCGGAAGCCGCGGCGCGGCGCGATGTCTCGGACGGGGACCGGCAGGGCGTTGGAGTCGGGCTCCGGCACGATGTTGATCGCAGAGCCAATATCACGTTGCACCTCGCGGACAGGGCTGACCGAGACGCGGTGGTCATCGAGCCGAAACGCGGCAGGCCGGCGGCGCCGCTTATAGTCGCTCATTGCAGCCGGTCTCCGATAAGAAATTGCAGCGCGCGATCGAGACGAATATGGGGCAGCGCAAGTATACCGCTCTCGGCCAATTCGAGAACCGGGGGCCGCACGCGCAGAAACCGGAAATCCGCCTCTTGCGGCGGGCTCGAGGTCAGCCCGCGAAACGCGCGGCCGTCGTTGTGGAAGAGATCCTTGGGGTCGGCAGGGAGGTCGCCCGGGAAAAGCGCCACGTCCGTCTCGCCATCAAAGGTCTCGCCGCCCACGATTTCGCCGGCGACCGGCGTGCCAATGACACACGGCAGCCGCTCGCCGCCGCGTTCGACCGTCGCCTCGCGCGTCGCCCGCACCGCGGCGAGTGCTACGACATCGACCTCGGCGCCGGCGAGATCGGCTTTCGTCAAAGCGGGCTCGGTTAACATTTTCAGGATCGCCTCTAGCCGGTCGTGACTGGTCTGATGCAAGTGATCCGCCTTGGTCGCGGCCAAAAGAATTCTGTCGATCTGCGGGCGAAACAACGTGCCCCAGAATGTCTTGCGTCCGGTACGGAAACAGTCGAGCACCGCGGCCAGCGCGCCTTCGAGGTCACGCACGGCTTCCGGCCCGGCATTGATCGCGGCCATCGCGTCCACCAGCACGATCTGACGGTCGAGCCGGGCGAAATGATCGCGGAAAAACGGCCGCACCACGATGTCTATATAGGCATCATATCGCCGCCGCATCATGGCCCAGAGCGAGCCGGGCGGCGGCAGTCCTTCACCCGGCAGATCAAGCGGCGCGAAGGTCAGCGCGGGGGAGCCGGCCAGTTCGCCCGGCATCAAAAAACGGCCGGGCGGCAACAGGCTCATGCCGTAGTTCACGTCGCGGCAGGCGTGAAGATATTCGGTAAAGAGCCGCGCTGCGGTGAGTGCTGCCTGCTCGTCCGCCATGCTCTCCGGCTTCAGCGTGGCAAGATAGGAATGCCAAGCGGCGGCGGCACGGTCGCGCGGCGGATTGCGCGACAGCTGCAAGCTCTCGGCGGACCACGCCTCATAGCTCTTGTCCAGAAGCGGCAGATCGAGCAGCCATTCGCCCGGATAATCGACGATGTCGAGTGTGAGCCTGTTCTGGTAGCCGCTTTGCGATTGGTATTCGATGGCAATGCGGAGTTCGCTGATTTGCCGCGTCGAGTCCGGCCAGTTGCGCTCGTTCACAAGCGCCTCGACATGGCCTTCGTAATCGAAGCGCGGCACGGCGTCGTCCGGCTGCGGTGTGAGCTGCGCACGCGCGATGCGGCCGGTGGCGAGCGCCTCGAAGACGGGCAGACGCCCACCGCGCGTCAGCGCATGGATCAGCGCGGTGATGAACACCGTCTTGCCGGCGCGCGACAGCCCGGTGACGCCGAGCCGGATCGTCGGATCGAACAGAGAATTGCTGAACTCGGCGAAGGCTCGGCCGGCGAGTCGGATTTGCTCAAAGATCTCGAACACGGCAGCGCTCCGCGGCAGCACGGCGCAAATGAAGGCCTGCGTTGCGGCCGGCTTCCTTGCGGCTATATCATCGCCGGCGTACGCAAAGAAGGGCCGGGTTCATTGCAATGCAGCGTAGCCGTTCGAAGATTTTGACAACTCACGTCGGCAGCCTCCCATTCCTGTCGCTCGATAAAGGGGTCGGGGCGGGAGACGACACGCATCTTAAGGAAGACGTCGCCGCCATTGTCGCGCACCAGCGCTCCATCGGCATCGACGTCGTCAACGAGGGCGAATATGCCAAAGGCGGCGACTGGCTGCGCTACATGCAAAGGCGCTTCGGCGGCTTTACCGACATCGAGGCGCCGGAAGGTAAGCCGCTGATCGAGCAAGGCAAGGATCGCGAAGCCTTCGCCGATTTTTACAAATATGCCAGCGAGCGCGGCACATTGTTCTATACGCCCGGCGCGCAGATCGCGAAAAAGCGTCCGGTGCAGGCCTGCACGGGGCCGGTGAGTTATGTCGGGCAGGCCGAGCTTGAGAAAGAGATCGACGTCACGCTCGCCACCGCCGGCAAAGAGAATGTCTTTCTCACCTCGACCGCGCCGGCGAGCCTCGAAGTCTATCGCCGCAATCGCTACTACAAGAACGACGAAGATTATGTCTTCGCGCTCGCCGAGGCGATGCGCGTCGAATATGAAGCGATTGCTGGAAGCGGCCTGACCCTGCAGGTCGACGATGCCTGGTTGCCGGCGCTGTGGGATCGCATCGGCATGAGCATGGGGCTCGACGCCTTTCGCGCGCGGAGCGAAATGCGCATCGAGGCGCTCAATCATGCGCTGCGCAACATTCCGGAAGAACGCGTGCGCTATCATCTGTGCTGGGGAAGCTGGCACGGCCCGCATGCCTACGATCTCGAATTCGAGCGCATCGCCGACATCGTGCTCAAAGTGAAGGCGCAAGCCTTTCTCATCGAAGGCGCCAATGCGCGGCACGAGCACGAATATGTGGTATGGGAAAAGATGAAACTGCCCACCGGCAAGATTCTCATTCCCGGCGTCGTCAGCCATTCGACCGACGTGGTGGAGCATCCGGAACTGGTGTCGCAACGCATTCAGCGCTATGCGCGCCTGGTCGGCAAAGAGAATGTCATCGCCGGGAACGACTGCGGCTTCGGCGGGCGGTCGCATCCGCAGATCGCGTGGGCGAAGCTGCGCGCCATGGTCGAGGGTGCGGCGCTGGCCAGCAAGGCGCTGGGATTCAAGTAAGCGTCGCCGGTTGCCGACGCCGCGCTGCACTGCACTGCGATATGAGACGGTTTGCCGGAGCCTTGCGGACCGGAGCCTTGCGGAATTGTCTGGTACGACGTAATCGAAGGTAAGGAAGAATACGAACAGCCTTACGGGCTCGCACAACGGGGGGTAACCATGGCCGCAACCAAGGTTGACGCCATCGATCTCATCGACCGGCATCGGGTCACCGGCTTTCAGATCAGCGTGCTGATCATGTGCATGCTGGTGGCGGCACTCGACGGTTTCGACACGCAGGCCATCGGCTATACCGCCCCCGCGATCGCCGCTTCGATCCACCTACCGATGCCGCAATTCGGACAGGTCGGTTCGGCCGGTCTTCTCGGCGCTGCCATTGGCGCGCTGTCGTTTGGGCCGCTGGCCGATCTGTTCGGCCGCAAGTGGTTCATGATCATAGCCATGGTTGTGTTTGCGATCTTCAGTTATTTCACGGCGCAATCCGGCTCGCTCAACGAGCTCCTGGTTTATCGCTTCTTTGCCGGTCTGGGTCTCGGCGGCGTCACGCCGGCGTTTCTCGCCATGGGCGCCGAACTTGCGCCGAAGCGGCTGCGCTCGGTGTTCGTCACCGTGCTGTTCGCTTCGTTTCCCGGCGGCGGACTCATCGGTTCGCTGATCGCCTCCTGGGTCATTCCAGCGTTCGGCTGGCAGTCGCTGTTCTATATCGGCGCGGCCGCGCCGCTGGTTATTGCCGCGGTTCTTGTGATCTGGCTGCCGGAGTCCATTCGCTTTCTGCTGGCGCGCAATATCGGTCAGGATCAAGTCCGGCGCACGCTTGAACGCATCATGCCGGGCGAGGTGCCCGCCGATGCCGAATTGGTGGCGCCGCCCGATCCGGCGCGCGAGGGCGTTCCGGTGACGCATCTGTTCACCGAGGGTAGGGCGGTGCCGACGGTGCTGCTCTGGGTGCCGTTCTTCATGGTGTTCATGGTGCTGGTCACCGTCACGTTCTGGACGCCGGCCGTGCTGAACTCCGTCGGCTTCTCGCTGTCGTCGGCGGCCTTGATCATCGGCCTGAACAATCTCGGCAGCGCCATCGCGAGCGCGCTGTCCGGTTGGCTCGTGCATCGCGTCGGCCCGTTCCTCGTGCTCGTTACCGGTTTCATTCTCGGCGGCCTGTCGCTGGCCTGCTTCGGCCAGGCGACATCGTCGGTGATGATGCTGGGCGCGGCGTCATTTCTTGCCGGCTTTTTCGTCGGCGGCACCGGCACCGGCCTGATCGCGGTGGCGGCGGGAATGTATCCGACTTCGATCCGCTCGACCGGGATCGGATGGGCCATGGGCATGGGCCGGGTCGGGCAGGTCTTTGGGCCGGTTCTGACCGGCCTCCTGGTCGCGGCGGGTTACAAGGCCGGCGGCATATTCTACGCCGCCGCGGTGCCGTGCTTTGTCGGCGCGCTGTTCTTGATCTTCTTGAAGTTCGCGCGCCCGGTGCTGGACGCGGACGGTGCGGTGACTAGCGCCGCAGCGGATTCGGCGCGGCCGGGTCCAAAGGCCGTTTCAGCAGCTTGAACCGGTCGGAATCGAGCGCTGCCGGTCGCGGTTGGGGTTGCGATTGCGGCTGTGCCTGCGGTTGCAACTGCGGCGCTTCGGCCGGTGCGAGCGGCACCTGCCTTCTGCCGGCTTTTCGAAAGCCACGCGCGGCCAGCCCCTGGTCGCGCTCATTGGTCATGCGCATCGCGAACAGCGTGCTGCACTGCGACAGTATCGTTGAATCGAGCTCCGCCGGCCGTTGCGTCACCAGGCCGAGGAACACGCCGTATTTGCGGCCCTCCTTGGCGATGCGCGAAATCGCGCGGCGGGTCGGCGCGAAGCCGACGTTGTGATCGGCCGCCATACAGCGATGCGCCTCTTCGCAGACGACCAGAAGCGGATCGGCGCCGTCGCTCCACAGTCGGCGGGAACCTTTGAACATGACATGCTTGCCGGTGCGCTCAAGAGAGCGTTAACGGCACGTTTGTGGTGCCGGGAACGCTACTTCACCGACACATTGGCCTGCGTCGCGACGGCCTTCCACACCGCAATGTCCTCTTTGATGAAGGCGGCAAAATGCTCGGGCGTGTCGCCGACGGTCTGCATCGCTTGCGCTTCGAGGAGCGCTTTGGTCGCCGGGTCTTGCAGCGCGGCGACGATCTGGTCGTGCAGCTTGGCGATGATCGGCGGCGGTGTATTCGCTGGTGCCAAGATACCGTGCCACGCAATGGCGTCGAAACCCGGATAGCCGCTCTCCGCAATCGTCGGCACATCGGGCGCGACGGAGGAGCGCGCCTTGCTGCTCACCGCCAGCGCCCGCAGCGCGCCCGACTGCATATGCGGCAGCGCCGAGACCGGGTCGGCGAACACCATGGTGACTTGTCCGGCGAGGAGGTCAGTCACCGCGAGCGCCGTGCCGCGATAGGGGACATGCGTCATCTTCAAGCCGGCCTTGCTCGCGAACAGTTCGGTGACCAGATGATTGGCGGCGCCGACGCCGGTCGTGCCGTAATTGAATTCGCCGGGCTTGGCTTGCACCATGGCGACGAAGTCCTGCAGCGATTTCACCGGCAGCTTGGAATTGACCACGAGAATGTACGGATAGGCCGTGGTCATGGTGATCGGCGCGAAATTCTTTTCCGGATCGTAAGGCAGCTCTTTATAGACGGCGGGATTGATCGAGATCGGTCCAGATTGGCCGAGCAAGAGCGTGTAGCCGTCCGGATCGGCTTTGTGCACGTCCTCGGTGCCGATGATCGAACCGGCGCCGCCGCGGTTCTCGATCACGACCGGCTGGCCGATGGTTTCGCTGACGCGCTTGCCGATGATGCGCGCCACGGCATCGGCGCCGCCGCCGCTAGCGTAGGGCACAATGAGCTTCATCGGATGGGATGGATAATCGTCGGTGCGTGCGGCCGTTACGGTGAGCGCCAGCGCGAAGGCCAGCGCGCAAGACCTCCAACTTGACGTCATAATCCCCCCGTGACTTTTCTGCGGCGCGCTAGCCGGCATTTGCCGCATCCTTGCACTTTTGCTCCTGCCGGTCGATGCTCGGCGCCAACTAGCGAGGAAGCGCATGCTGCAAACACCAGGTGTCACCGAGCGATTGGCCCGCTTTGTCGTGGGCACTCGGTGGGACGATCTCAAGCCTAAGGTCGTCCAGCAGGCCAAGCGCTCGCTGATGAATTTTTTCGGCGTGGCGCTGACCGGCTGCCGCGACCAAACGATCGAGACCGCGCTGCAAACGCTCGCCGACTTTTCCGGCGGCAAGCAAGCGACGCTTGTCGGCCGCCGTGAGCGCATCGATGCGCTGAGCGCCGTCTTCCTCAATGCCGCCGGCGCCAACGTGCTGGATTTTTGCGACACCCATGTGCCGACCGCGATCCATCCGACCGCGCCGGTTGTGCCGGCGCTGCTGGCGCTCGCCGAGATGATGCCGGTGAGCGGCCGCGATGTCTTGCTTGCTTTGGTGCTTGGACACGAGGTGGAATGCCGGATCGGCGTTGCCATGTCGCCAAACCACTACAAAAAGGGCTGGCACATCACTTCGACCTGCGGCGTGTTCGGCGCCGCCGCTGGCGCCGGCAAGCTGTTGGGTTTGAATGCGCAGCAAATGGTGTGGGCGCTCGGCGCGGCGGCGACGCAGTCGGGCGGTCTGTGCGAATGCCTCGGCACGCCGGCAAAAAGCGTCAGCGTCGGCAACGCCGCGCGCAACGGTTTGCTGTCAGCATTGTTGGCGGCAAAAAATTTCGACGGACCGCCGGAGCCGCTCACCGGCGTGCAGGGCTATTACCATGCCATGAGCGAGACGCCCGATCTGTCGTGGCTCACGCAGAACCTCGGCGACACCTGGGAGATCCTCGGCACCGCCTATAAGCCCTATCCGTGCGGCTTTGTCATTCATCCGGTACTCGACTGCGTGCTGGACTGGCGGCAGGTCAATCCGTCCGCGGTGGTCGAAAAGGTGGTCGTGACCGGCAATCCGCTTCTTGCCGCGCGCACCGACCGGCCGAACATTTCGACCGGCCGCGAAGCGCAAGTCTCAACGCAGCACGCCGTCGCCGCCGCCTTGGCGACCGGCAAAGCCGGCGTCGAGCAATTCACCGATGCGTGCGTCAACGATCCAGAGGTCTTGGCATTGCGCGGCAAGGTGCGCGTGGTGCGGGACGAGCGTTTCCCCACCACGTCCGCGGCCGTCGAGATCACCACTGCCGGCGGCAAGGTGCATCAGGTTTCGACACGGGCGGCCCGCGGCAGCGCCGACAACCCGATGAGCGATAAGGATCTCGAGGATAAGTTGCGTATGGCGGCCATGGCCGCGATCCCGCGCAACGATGTTGCGCCGCTGATCGAAGCCATCTGGCAATTGGACGAGCGTGAGGATATTTCAGGGCTGGCGTCGCTGACCGTACCGCGGGGCTGATTGGTAAGACGGCATAGCAGGGCGCAAAACGAGGCGAATGGCTCCTCCGCTTCTTCAACTCAAAGACATCGCACTCACCTTCGGCGGCCCCCCGCTTTTGACCGGCGCGGAACTGTCCGTTTCGCCCGGCGAACGCGTCTCGCTGGTCGGGCGCAACGGCTCGGGCAAGTCGACGCTGCTCAAGATTGCGGCCGGGCTCGTCGAGCCGGATCGCGGCTCGGTTTTCGTGCAGCCCGGGGCGCTGGTGCGCTATCTGCCGCAGGAGCCGGATTTCGCCGGCTTCGCGTCGACTTTGGCCTATGTCGAAGCCGGGCTGCGGCCGGACGACGATCCCCATGCGGCGCGGTATCTGCTTGAGCAGCTTGGCCTCACCGGACGCGAAGATCCGGCGCATCTCTCCGGCGGCGAAGCGCGCCGCGCCGCGCTGGCGCGGGTGCTGGCGCCGAAGCCCGACGTGCTGCTTCTCGACGAGCCGACCAATCATCTCGATCTGACGACGATCGAATGGCTTGAGCGCGATCTCAATTCGCGCCGCACCGCGCTGGTGATCATCAGCCACGATCGGCGCTTTCTCTCGACGCTGTCGCGGCTCACGGTGTGGCTCGACCGCGGCACGACGCGGCGCCTTGAGCGCGGGTTTGCCCATTTCGAGGAATGGCGCGACGCGGTGCTGGCGGAAGAGCAGCGCGATCAGCACAAGCTCGATCGCAAGATTGCCGCCGAGGAACACTGGATGCGATACGGCGTCACCGGCCGGCGCAAACGCAATATGCGCCGCGTCGGCCAATTGCAGGCGCTGCGCGAACAGCGCCGCACTTATCACGCTTCGGCCGGCAATGCCACCATCACCGCAAGTTCGGCGGCGCCGTCCGGCGCGCTGGTCATCGAGGCCAAAGGCACCGGCAAGAGCTTTGGCGGGCGCGCGATCGTCAGCGATTTCTCGATCCGCATCCAGCGCGGCGACCGCATCGGCATTGTCGGGCCGAACGGCAGCGGCAAGACCACGCTGATCAATATGCTGACGGGAGTGCTGCCGCCGGATACCGGCTCGGTACGGCTCGGATCGACGCTCGAAATCGCGGCGCTTGATCAGCATCGCGACAGTCTCGATCCCAACATCACCGTGGCCGCGGCACTGACCGGCGGTTCCGGCGACACCGTGATGGTCAACGGCGGCGCCAAGCACGTCATCGGCTATATGAAGGACTTTCTGTTCGCGAGCGAGCAAGCGCGCACGCCGCAGAGCAAGCTCTCGGGCGGCGAGCGCGGCCGTCTCATGCTGGCGCAGGTGCTCGCCAAGCCGTCGAATCTTCTGGTCCTCGACGAGCCGACCAACGATCTCGATATGGAGACCTTGGATGTGCTCGAGGACATGCTGGTGGAATATTCCGGCACCGTTCTCCTCATCAGCCACGATCGCGATTTTCTCGACCGGCTGGTGAGTGCGGTGATCGTGCCGGAAGGCAACGGCCGCTGGGTCGAATATGCCGGCGGCTATAGCGACATGCTGGCGCAGCGCGGCGCCGACCTGACGCGGCAGGGCGCCAAACAGGCTTCCAAGGAAGAACCGCCGAAAGCAGCGAAAGAAATCGATCTGGCCGCCGCGCAGCCGGCGAAACGACGGCTAATGTTCAAGGACAAGCACGCGCTCGAAATGCTGCCGAAGACTATCGCCAGCCTGCAAGCCGAAATGAAATGCCTGCAGGCCAAGCTTGAAGATCCAGGCTTCTACGCGCGCGATCGTGCCGCCTTCGAGGAAGTCACCGCTTCGCTCGGCGAATTGCAGCAGAAAATCGCAGTCGCCGAAGAACAATGGCTGGAACTCGAAATCCTGCGCGAGGAAATCGCCGGCGGCTAATGCTTGTTATCGGTGTGCGCAAGGCGTGCGATCGCTGACCGGATCGGCGCGAACGGCCCGTATTTGTGCTGGCGCTCGCTGAAATGATCGGCATAGGGGCCATAGGGCGTATCCACCGGCTTCTTCAGCAAATCGGGAAAATCGTGCGCGATGCCGGCGAGGTTCGGCCGCGGCTGCGACAGAACATAGGCAGCGAGGTCCCACGCCTGCTCGACGCTGAGCTGCGGATCGAAATAGTCCGTGCCGTGCGGCATGTTGAAGTGGATGAAATTCGCCAGAGTGATGAGACGCGCCATTCCCGCGCCGTCATTGAACGTGCCGGGCCCCCACAAGGGCGGCACGAGATAGCCGAGATCCGAGCCGGGGATACTGTTGCGAATGCCCGAACCCTTGGTGTTGTGGCAGGCGGTGCAGTTTCGTGCGTAGAGCGGTTGACCGCGGCTCGGAACGGCGGCGCGACTGAGTTCCGGCATATGGCCGGTGCCGAGTCCGGGCAATCGCTGGTCGTGCGCAACGCCGCTGCTCAGGAACTTGATATAGGCGACGATGGCCTGCATCGGCGCCGAGTTGGGGGGCAGCGGACGGCCGTTCATGCTCCGCGTCATGCAGGAATTGATGCGATCCTCGATGCTGATCTCGCCGCCGGTCCGCGCGCTGTATTGCGGAAAATCGGCGAACAGGCCGAACAGGGGCAATCCGAATTTCTTGGTGCCGGCCTCAAGGTGGCAATTGGTGCAGGCGAGGTTGTTGCCCGCGTAACGGTTCGATGCATCGGGCACATCGGGCCCGATATGGGCGTAAGTGGCAGTAATGAGATCGCGGCCGTCGCGGACTTGGAGACCGTGAGCGTCGTGTGGCAGCGTGCCGACTTCAGGTATGGTCCAGATCGCCTGAATTTGTTCGCTGGGCTTTGCCGCCATCGCGGCGGCCGCGAACAGCAAAACCGTCGCCGCGCCTGCGAGCCACAGTCTCATGAAATCTCGAATCGGGACCTGCCCCGCGGGCACTATATACCATCGTCTCAGATCATGTGGAAAACCGCGCTCGCGCTTGACGGCTCACGCGGTGGGCTTGCGCTTATGAATATCCTTCACATCGGTGAAGGTGATGCCGCGGTTGTGCTCGCCGGTATATTCAAGATCGAAGGTGTTGCGCGCCATGAAAACGAGCGCGCCATCGAAATCCTCGGCGACCGAGGAAGGGCGGGCCCTCACGAATTCATCGAACACCTTGCGGTCGTCCGCCGCGATCCAGCGCGCAAGCGAAAACTCGGACTGGCTCCAATCGACATCGAGCCTGTATTCGGCGGCGAGCCTGGCGCGGAGCACGTCAAGCTGCAGCGCGCCGACGACGCCGACCAGGGCCGGCGAGCCGTCGTGCGGCCGGAATACTTGCGCAACGCCTTCCTCGGCCAATTGCCCCAGCGCCTCTCTCAGCTTCTTCGCCTTCATCGCGTCGGGCAGGCGAACGCGTCGCAGGATTTCCGGCGCGAAATTGGGCACGCCGCTGAAGTTCAAATCCTCGCCGTCGGTGAGGCTGTCGCCGATGCGCAGCGTGCCGTGATTGGGGATGCCGACCACGTCGCCGGCATAGGCTTCCTCGGCGAGCGCCCGGTTCTGGGCGAAAAAGAATTGCGGCGCGTTGAGCGTGATGGTCTTTCCCGAACGGACTTGCTTGACCTTCATGCCGCGGGTCAGCTTCCCCGAACACAGCCGAACGAAGGCGATCCGGTCGCGGTGATTGGGATCCATATTGGCCTGGATCTTAAAGACGAAGGCGGAGAGGCCGGGCTCGGTCGCCGCCACTACGCGCTTGTCGGCGGCCTGCGCCCGCGGCGGCGGCGCCATGGTGGCCAGCGCGTCGAGGAGATCGCCGACGCCGAAATTCTTCAGCGCGCTGCCGAAGAATACCGGCGTGAGGTGGCCCTCGGCAAAGGCATTTGCGTCGAAGCGTTTGCAGGCGTGACGGACGAGATCGAGCTCGCCGGCGATGGCGGAAGCGTCGAGCCGCTCGTTCAGGGCGGCGAGCTCGGCAATCGTCATTTCGCGCAAGGTGCCGGCGGTGCCGGCATCGCCCTCAAGTAGGCGCACGCCGCCGGATTCCACGTCGATCGTGCCGACGAAATCGCGGCCGCGGCCGACCGGCCAGGTGACCGGCGCGGTATCGAGCGCCAGCGTCTTCTCGATCTCGTCGAGCAGTTCGAACGGATCGCGGCTTTCGCGATCCATCTTGTTGATGAAAGTGATGATCGGGATATCGCGCAGCCGGCACACTTCGAACAGTTTGCGGGTGCGCGGCTCGATGCCCTTGGCGGCGTCGATCACCATCACCGCGGAATCGACCGCCGTCAGCGTGCGGTAAGTGTCTTCGGAAAAGTCCTCGTGGCCCGGCGTGTCGAGCAGGTTGAACATGCGGCCGGCATATTCGAAGGTCATCACCGAGGTGACGACAGAAATGCCGCGGTCGCGTTCGATGGCAAGCCAGTCGGACCGGGTCGAGCGCCGGTCGCGCTTGGCCTTGACCTGGCCGGCCAGCTGGATCGCGCCGCCGAACAGCAACAGCTTTTCCGTCAGCGTGGTCTTGCCGGCGTCCGGGTGCGAGATGATGGCAAAGGTGCGCCGCCGCTCCACCTCGGTCGTGAAGGTCGGTTGGGCCGGAGTGGCCGTACCCTGCTGGGCGCGAATGGGCATGTTCATGGCGGACTGGATGTGGCAGTTCCGGGCGGTGCGATCAAGAGTGGTTCGATGACAATTACATGATTCGCTTAAAGAATTCGGGCAAAACCGGCATTGCAGGCCGCGGCGATCTCGGCTGTAATCAAGCCAAGAATGGGGATGGAAACGATGAACAATGCTGTCAACAGCAAGCGCGTCTTCTGCGTTCAGCCGCACCGGCCGCTCGGCTACGGCGAAATGCTCGGCAAGCGCGGCGACGTGCGGCTCGATATGCTCGGCCAGGAGAACCCCAACGGCGCGGTGATGGAGGTGCTCTCCGCGGCGCATGCCTATCAGATCAGCTCGGCGCGCGATGAGCTGGCGCGGCATTATCACGTCAGCGGCGACCTGCTGAAACAGACACCGAACCTCCTGATCGTGTCGACCAATGGCGCCGGCTATGACACCGTCACCGTCAAGGACTGCACTGAGAGCGGCATCCTGGTCGTCAACCAGGCGGGCGGTAACGCGGAATCGGTCGCCGAGCACGTGCTTGGCATGATGCTGTGCTTGGTCAAACGCGTGGGCGAATGCGACCGCGCGCTGCGCTCAGGCACGCTTGGCGACCGCAACAACTACACCGGCAACGAAATGCTCGGCCGGACTATCGGCATCGTCGGCCTCGGCAATGTCGGGCGGCGCGTTGCCGAACTGTGCGGCGGGTTGTTTCGCATGCAGGTGCTGGCCTACGACCCTTATCTCAGCGCCGAGGACATTCGCGCCCGCGGCGCGACCAAGGTCGAGCTCGATGAATTATTGCGCCGCGCCGATTTTGTCTCGATCAATTGCCCGCTGACCGACGAGACACGCAAGATGATGTCTGAGCGCGAATATGCGCTGATGCAGCCGCACGCTTATTTCATTACCACGGCGCGCGGCTTTATTCACGACGAAGAGGCTTTGCAACGGGCGCTGCGCGACAAGAAGATCGCCGGCGCGGGCCTCGATGTCTGGGCCAAAGAACCGCCGCCCGCCGATCATCCGCTGATGAAATTCGACAATGTGCTCGTCACCGCGCACACGGCCGGCGTCACGCGCGAGGCGCGCGCCAATATGGGCAAGATCGCCGCCGAGCAGATCCTCGATGCGCTCGACGGCAAGCCGGTGCCGCGGATCGTCAATCCGCAAGTCTGGCCGAATTACGCGAAGCGGTTTGAGAAGACGTTCGGATTTGCGCCGCAGCGATAGCTACCCGGTATATTCCAAAATGTGCATGCCCTGGCCCCAGCGGTCGATCAGATAGAGCCGGTCTTCGTCATCGCTACCGATGTCGTTTGACTGGATGCCGGGCGAGCCTTCCGGCGTTTCCGGCACGTAGCAGCCGATCTCTTTCGGTTGCAGCGGATCTGAGACGTCGACCGCGCGCAGCCCCGCGTTGAAATAGGTCAGGAACACGACGTCCTTCCACGGGCCGTCGGCGGGCAGATGTTCGAGAATGTTGTGTGCGCCGAAGCGACCGGGGCGGTCGTAATATTTCTCGCGCTCCGGCATGAAGGTGGCGACCGGCAGCGGATTGCTCTCGTCGCGGGCGTCGATGATCCACATGAATTGCGCGTCCCAGTATTTCTGCTTGGCGCGCGCCTCGTCGGTGACGACGAGATAGGGCCGGTCGCCGATCGGCCAGCAGGTATGGGTTGAGCCCGGAAACGGCGGCGACCATTTGATGTGGCCGAGAAGCTTCATGTCGGAGAGGTCGGTGCAGTCGATGATCGACATGCCGCCGCCCCACCAGGCGCAATACATGCGGTTGCCGCGGATCATCGGCGGGCCGTGCAACGTTGCCGCTTCCTCATGCGGATGCGGATCGTTGCCGACGTCGTCGGTCTCGGTCTTCATCCACGGCAGGCCCCAGATGCTGACGACTTCGGGCTTCAACGGATTTTTGATGTCGAGCGTCCAGATCACGCGCTTGTCCCAGCCCGGCGCGTCGTTGGGCATGAAGGCAAGCTGGCGCTTAAGATCGACGCCGAAACGGTGCGGGCCGGACCCCGGCATATCGTAGAAGCCCACCGGCTTCGGCGTTGACGGCGTCGAAATATCGAAAATGAAAAAGCCGGCGCGCGCGTTCTTGCCCTTATCGCCGGCGAGCCGCTCCGAATTCACATAAAGCAGATCGTCGCCGACGATGCGCAGCTTGTGGCAATGCACACCGGGCGGCGCGCGGAATTCGCCGACCTTCTTCGGCTGCCGCGGATCGCGCACGTCGTGAACGGTAAAGCCTTCCGGGCCGTTGAAGCTCGAGCCGCCGACCGCTCCGACATAGGCGTGGCCCTTGTAGACCTGCACCAGGCTGCCGCCGCCCCAGGCTGCGCTCGGATCGTGGCCGAGCAGGCGGAAGTTTTTGGCCTCTTCAGGAAACGTAGCGGGCATGAGTACTCCTTGGGGCTTCTGCCTCCCGCCGCGTGGGGGAGAGGTGAATTACTGATTCACAAGCTTCATCGCGCGATCGTAGTAGGACAGATCGATATAGTGTTGCGGATCGGCCGGTGTGCCGCCTTCGGTCTCAGCGCGTAGCGCCAGCACGTTCTTGAAGCCGGCGAGGTCGAATGCGGCGTCGCGGGTGAAGCCGAAGCCCGGCTCGGCGATCACGACGAGGTTTTTTTCCGCCATGTCGGGCGTCAGCTTGAGCTTGTCAACCAGCATCGCCACCGCTTCGGCATGGCTCTTCGGATCGAGCGACCAGCGCAGCGCCTCGATATAAGCGGCGAGATACTGCACCAGCAGATCCGCATGCGCGCGCGCCCAATCACGCCGCACGAAAGCGCCGTCGGCTTGATAGGGGCCGAGCATGTCGGTGCTGCGGCCGAGGCTGTGCATGCCCTTGGTGGCCGCGATCAGCGAGAACGGCGAATTGAGGATGGCGCCGGCATTGTTCTTGTCGTCGAGCATCGCCTGCAGGCGGTGCGAGCCGTTGCCGACCGGGTTGAGCGTGTAATCGGCTCCGGCTTTGAGCCCGTGCTGCAGCAGGATCTTTTTCGCTTGCAGCGCATAGGCGGTGTTGGTGGCGTCGACGACGATGGCGTGGCCCTTGATATCGGCAAAATCCTTGATGCCGTCCTGCACATAGAATTCGTTGGTGCCGCTGTCGCCGCCGGAGACGATGACCACGTCGACCTTGGCGACGTCGATCATGGCGACCGCATTGTCGACCGCGGATTGCGCGATGTCGATCGAGCCATCGGCGAGCCCCTGGCGCTGGCGCTCCGAGTTCTCGGTGAATTGCAAGTCGACGCTCAATCCACGCTTGGCGAAAAAGCCGCGATCTACGGCCGCGTAGAACGGCAGCGAGCGCGACGAGCGAAACATGTTGACGTGCAGCAGGGTCGGTTCGGCAGCCGGTGCGACGGCCATAAGGCCCCACACGACGCACAACAGGACAATCGCGCGGCCAAGCATAATTCCTCCATAGCGCCCAGGCTGTTTTGTTGTCATCATCCGCGAACGCGGATGATCCAGTAATCACTGGCTTTGAGGATATTCAAGCCCCGTCCGCGAATAAGGGATGCCCTGCATTCGCGGGGCAGGGACTGCAACATCTGCTGCGAAGGTGCCTGGTGGTTGAACACGCCACGTCGATTCCCGATCGTTCCGATGACAGCGCCGAACTTTTCGGCCATCCGCGCGGGCTGACCTTCCTGTTCACGACGGAAATGTGGGAGCGGTTCTCGTATTACGGGATGCGCTCGCTGCTCGTCCTCTATATGACGAAATATCTCTTGCTGCCGGACCATGCCGGCGGCGTCGCCGGCCTGCTGACGGTCAAAAGCGGGCTTGAGACTCTGTTCGGTCCGCTCGACGTACAGCCGCTGTCGTCGCAGATATGGGGGCTCTATACCGGGCTCGTCTATTTCACGCCGATTTTTGGCGGCCTTCTCGCCGACCGGGTGCTCGGCCAGCGCCGCACCGTCGTCATCGGCGCGATCTTGATGGCGATCGGCCATTTCATGATGGCGATCGAACAGCTCTTCGTCTTCGCGCTGTTGGCGCTGATCCTCGGCAACGGCTGTTTCAAGCCGAATATTTCCACCCAAGTCGGCGGCCTTTACGCGCCGGGCGATCACCGCCGCGACCGCGCTTATTCGATCTTCTATGTCGGCATCAATCTCGGCGCCTTCCTGGCGCCGCTGGTCTGCGGCACGCTCGGCGAACGGGCCGGCTGGCACTACGGCTTTGCCGCGGCCGGCGTCGGCATGTGTATCGGGCTTTGCATTTATCTCTACGCACTGCCGATGCTGCCCAAAGATCACTTGCAGAAAATGAATGAATTGAACAAATCGGCGCATATGGAGCGGCCGCCGCTCGGCCGCGACGAGTGGCGCGCCATCATCGCGCTCCTCGTCCTCTTTATTCCGACGACGCTGTTCTGGGCGACCTACGAGCAGATGGGCAACACTACGATCCTGTGGATCGATAGCAATGTCGACCGCACAATCGATCTGTTCGGGTGGACCGGGCAAATCCCGACGACCTGGTTTCTCGCCTTCAACCCGTTCATGATTTTTGCCTTCACGCCCTTTGTCGTGACGCTGTGGACGCGCCAGGCGGCGCGCCGCACCGAGCCGTCGACCATCACCAAAATGGCGCTCGGCTGCTTTGGCGTCACCGCGGCCAACCTGATCAAAGCCTTTGCCGCGTTTCACGCCGGCTCCGGCCAAGCGAACTGGCTCTGGGTTCTCGGCTCGATCTCGGTCATCACGGTGGGCGAGCTCTATCTCTCGCCGGTCGGTCTGTCGCTTGTGACCAAAGTGGCGCCGGCGCGCATTCTCTCGATGATGATGGGGATCTGGCTGGCGACGAGTTTCACCGGCGGCTTTCTCGCCGGCTTCCTCGGCAGCTTCTGGAGCCGCACGTCGCCGCCGCAATTCTTTTTGATGATCGCCGTCATCGCCGCGCTTGCCGGCGTGATGATCTTTGCCTGCCGCTGGCTGCTCAAGGGGATGTTGCGGGAGTAGCCGATTAGGTTTGGGCGATATCGGCGGGCAAGTGGATGACAAATTCGGTTCCGGGCTTCAGCCTTTTCGCGTCGCGCCGGCGGGTGAGGGCGGACATCTAGCCGGTTATTCGATGACCTCGTCGGCTGTAGCCAGCAGTGCGCTCGGTACGGTGAGGCCGAGCGTTTTTGCGGTCTCGAGGTTGATGACCATTTCAAATTTCGTGGGTTGGATGACTGGAATTTCGCCGGCTTTCTCGCCCTTGAGAATGCGCCCGACGTCAATAGCGACTTGACGATAGGCGTCGGTGAGGCTGGTGCCATAACTGATTAGGCCGCCGGAATCGGCAAAATCGCGAAGCGGGTAGATGGCAGGGATGGCGTAGCGCGCTGCCAGCGCAACGATCAAGTCGCGGCGGTTGTTGAAATACGGATCGGCTGCGACGAGGAGCGCTCCGATCTTACTTTGAGCAAGAGCCGTGAAGGCCGACTCCATTTCAGCCTCGTCGCTTGCGTTCACGACATCGATCGGCTGATGAAGCGTACGCGCCGCCGCTTGCACTTCAACGAGTTCGGCTTCTGCATCCGCGGTTTTCGGGTTCATGAGAATACCGAGCGCGGTGGCCGCCGGCACCATTTCATGCAGCAGTCCGATTCGCTTGGCCTCCGTTTCGGTGATGAACAAGTTGACGCCGGTAGCGTTCCCACCCGGCCGATTGAGGCTTGTGACCAGACCGAGCGTAACCGGGTCTCTACCAACCAAGAACACGATTGGGATCGTCGAAGTCGCAGCTTTGGCCGCGAGTGCCGCGGGATCGCCGCCTATCGCAGCGATGACCGTCACCCGACGCCGCACCAACTCAGCGGCAAGCGCCGGGAGCCGAGCGTATTGTCCCTCAGCCCAGAGATAGTCGATAGTCACGTTCTGGTTCTCGACGAAGCCATTCTCCTTCAGGCCTTCAAGAAACGCCGCGACAGGACGCGCCATAGAGGAGGCCGACAGACTGTTGAGGAAGCCGATGACGGGCATCGCCGGCTGCTGCGCGCGCAAACTGAGCGGCCGTGCGAACGTCGCACCGCCAAGCGCTGCTATGAATTGCCGTCGCCCGACGCCGGTAGTCATTCGCCCCGTCCCAAGGTGAGCAACCGCGAAGTTACAATGATATTCTGCAGTGCACGAGGCCGCTTTTGGCCCTTAGCTGCCGCGCTGGTCGGCGAAAGCCGCGACAGCTTTCGGGGGCAAAGCGGACATTGCCCAACTTTCTTCCATCGAGCTCATTTTATGAGTACACGCCCTAGTCGTGTAGCCCGCATGAGCTCGCATCATCGCCGTCAGCACCGGCCATCGTCGCGCCGACGGGCCGATTTACAGGATCTTCGAGGTGCTATGATTTTTCGCCTCGATCGCATGGAGAGAAGCCATGTCGCCAACCAAGAAGCATGTTTCTGTCATCGTCTCCAAGGATGGCCCTTACATCGTTTCAGGCGACGCGCCGCTCACCGAGCAAGTGATCGTCGCAAATGCCGAAGGCGACTTTTTGCAATGGCGGGAGGGTGAGGCTTACGAGGCTCCGGCAAAATACGCGTTATGCCGATGCGGTCACTCTCATAAGGCGCCGTTCTGTGACGGCACGCACGCGAAGATCGGTTTTGACGGCACCGAAACCGCAGTGCGCAAGCCCTATTCCGAGCAGGTCACCGTATTCGACGGCCCGGTTCTTGCTCTTCTGGACGCGCGGCACTTCTGCGCCGACGGCCGATTCTGCGATCCGAACGGCAAGGTGTGGAACCAGGTCGCCAGCACCGATGATCCGCGCACCCGCGAGATTTTTCTGCGCCAGGTGCATCACTGTCCGGCGGGGCGTCTCGTCGCCTTCGACAAGGCCGCCGACACAACGATAGAGGAGAAGTTACCCGTCTCGGTCGGCTTGATCGAAGATCCGGTGGAAGATTGCAGCGGCCCGATTTGGCTGCGCGGCGGTATCTTGCTGACCTCGGCCGACGGCTACGACTACGAAGTCCGCAATCGGATGACCGTTTGCCGGTGCGGCGCCTCGAAGAACAAGCCGTTCTGCGATGGCAGCCACGCGTCGATCAAATTCAAGGCGAAGGCGACCGTTGAGTAATCGAGGATAGTTTGATGTCGGCTTTTGGCCCTTAGCTGCCGCGCCGGTCGGCGTATGCGGCGCCTTCTTTCGGGGGTAGCGGACGCAGAGCTTGCAGTCTCTGTAGAAGAATGCCGGAAGAAAATACCGCCCGGCGCTACGATGATGGACGCCTCGAGCACCACGACAGCAGCTTTAGTCCGATTGAACGCCGCCAGGCGATCACTGCTTTCGGTAAGCCGCGAGAATCGCTACCATACGCCCGGGATTTAGGGCGCTTCTTTGAGCTTCGACTTTCAACTGAGGGAATGAATGACCAATTTCACGTCGGCGCGATCCATGCGCGTCCGCGCTGCGGGCATTGGCGCCCGAGCCGGAGCGCAGCGGGGCCGGGCACCTGCGATTGTGATGCTCGCGGCCACAATCGCGCTGGCGCGCGTAATTGCCGCGCTCCCCGCCGATGCCGCTGCCGGGCGGACGGGCCCCGCGCGACCCGTGGAAGCGACCGCCCCGCGCACGGCAGGCGAGCCGATCATGGCCATCGTGTCGATCAAAAGCCAGCAGGTGATCTTCTACGACGTCGACGGCTGGATCCTGCGCGCGCCGGTATCGACCGGCACGACAGGACGCGAGACGCCAGCCGGCGTCTTCGCCGTCGTGGAGAAGAACAAGGATCACCATTCGAGCCTCTATGACGATGCCTGGATGCCGAACATGCTGCGTATCACCTGGAACGGCATCGCGCTGCACGGCGGCCCCTTGCCCGGCTACGCAGCCTCGCATGGCTGCGTGCGAATGCCTTTCGATTTCGCTGAGAAGGTGTTCGATAAGGCGCCGATGGGGATGCGGGTGATAATCTCGCCGAACGACACGGAGCCTGTCGCGTTTTCCCATCCGTTGTTGTTCGTGCCCAAGCAGGATGTGATCGATGCCATGCCGGCGCGCGCGGACGCGCTGGCCCGCGACGCGGACGAGGCCACCAGGGCGGCTGCCGCCGCGAAGGCCGCTGTCACGGCTGCAAAGCGTGCTGCGGGGCCGGCGGCGGTGCGCAAGCTGAACGACCTCAAGAAACGCGCTGACGCCGATCTTGCCCGTGCCGAGAAGATGCTCGCTGCCGCCAAGACCGACCAGGCCAAGGCCGCGGCGGAGGACGTGAGGCAGAAGACCGCCGCCAAAGCCGAGGCGCTGGGCACGCAGCTCAACGCCGCCACGACCGATGCAAAGGCGAAGCAGGACGCCGTCGCGGCCGCCGAAGCAGCAGCCAAGGCGGCCGAAACCAAGCGGATCGAGATCACCAAGGGCGCGACGGACGCGAGGCTCGCAGGCAAGCCGGTCTCGATCTTCATCAGCCGTGCGACGCAGAAGCTTTACGTGCGGCGCGACACGCACAAGCGGATCCCGGATGGGGGCGAGATGTACGACTCGAGCGTCGAATTCCCGGTCACTATCAAGGATCCCGACAAGCCGATCGGCACGCACATCTTCACCGCGCTCGCGCGCGCCGAAGGTGGTTTGCGCTGGACCGAAGTCTCGATCGACAACGGTGACAACGCCAAGGACGCGCTCGACCGCATCACCTTCCCGCAGGAGGTGCTGGACCGTATCGCGCCCACCGCATTGCCGTTGTCCTCGATCACCATTTCCGACGAGCCGTTGAGCAGCGAAACCAACTATCGCACGGAGTTCGTCCTGGTGCTGAGCAACCAGCCGCAGGGCGGCTTCGCAAATCGCGCGCGCTCGCCCGACATGCTCTTTGCGCGCCGCAATGCCTGGGATGACAACGGTTTTGGCTTCAGTCGCGATTGGTTCCCCTCATTTGGCAATCGACAGTCGCCTCACGGCCAGTCCTATTATGGCCGGCGGCCGGGCTGGAGCTACTAAACCATGATCCGGAAAAGCGTGTGCCTCGGAGTTGATCGATGCCGCGTTTTCGAAAAAGATCATGCTCCTTTATCCAGCGTATATCATGGCGCGCCGGCCGATGGTTCGGCTTGGATCGGCGGCGGTTGCGGCGACCACGACTAGCGTTGCACTGCAACGGCCAAATGCCGCCGTGTCGGCGGCGGCTTCCGGCACTTAGCCGCCGCGCTGGTCGATGAAAGTCACGGCAGCTTTGGGGGCAAAGCGGACATTGCTTAACTTTCTTCCATCGATCTCAATTTATGAGTACACGCCCTAAAACAGCCGGAACCGAACGCATCACCCCACGACGGATATTCATGAAGAAGATCGGCTTCCTGTCCTTTGGCCATTGGACCGCGTCGTCGCAATCGCTGACGCGATCGGCTTCCGACGCGCTCTTGCAATCGATTGAGCTCGCCGTCGCGGCCGAAGAGCTCGGCGCCGATGGGGCTTACTTCCGTGTGCATCACTTCGCCCGTCAGCTCGGCTCGCCGTTTCCGCTGCTGGCCGCAGTCGGCGCCAAGACCAAGCGGATCGAGATCGGCACGGCGGTCATCGATATGCGGTATGAGAATCCGCTGTACATGGCGGAGGACGCCGGCGCGACCGACATCATCGCCGGCGGACGGCTGCAATTGGGCATCAGCCGCGGTTCGCCGGAGCAGGTGATCGACGGATGGCGCTACTTCGGCTACGCCCCGCCCGAGGGCAAGACCGATGCCGACATGGCCCGGCGCCACACCGAGGTCTTGCTCGACGTGCTGCGCGGCGAGGGCTTCGCGCAGCCGAACCCGCATCCGATGTTCCCGAACCCTCCTGGTCTGCTGCGCGTCGAACCCTACGCCAAGGGCCTGCGCGATCGAATCTGGTGGGGCGCCGGTTCGAACGCCACCTCGGAGTGGGCAGCCAAGCTCGGCATGAATCTGCAAAGCTCGACGTTGAAAAATGACGAGGGCGGACGGCCGCTTCACGTCCAGCAGGCGGAACAGATCCGGATATTCCGCGAGGCGTGGCAGGCGGCGGGTCATGCGCGCGAGCCGCGGGTGTCGGTCAGCCGCAGCATCTTTGCACTGGTCGACGACCGCGACCGCGCCTATTTCGGACGCGGCAACGAGAACGAGGACACGATCGGCTCTCTCGGCGACAACACCCGCGCCATCTTTGGCCGCAGCTACGCCGCCGCGCCCGATATTCTCATCGAGCAACTGGCGAAAGACGAAGCCATCGCCGCGGCTGACACGCTGCTCTTGACCGTCCCTAATCAGCTCGGCGTCGATTACAACGCCCATGTCATCGAGGCTATTCTCAAACACGTCGCCCCGGGGCTCGGCTGGCGCTGAGGACGAATTTCGCCGCTGTGGTTGGCGAGCTTCGCAAGAGCTGTGCTGCTTCGTGCTCGCATAAAAGCAAATGCCCGGTGCAAAGGCCGGGCATCGCGATTGCGTATCGATGTGAGAGAAGCTTAGTGCGCCGCGAGCGACGCCGCCGCTTCCGGGACTTCCATATGGGCGATGTTTGTCTTCACCGCCTTCTGGACCTTCTCGAAAGCGCGCACTTCGATCTGGCGCACGCGTTCGCGCGACACGCCGAACTCTTCGGCGAGCTCTTCGAGCGTGATCGGCTCGTCGGCGAGCCGGCGCGCCTCGAAGATGCGGCGTTCGCGGTCGTTGAGCACGGTGAGCGCCGCGCCGAGCGCCTGATGGCGGTTCTCCGATTGCTCGGATTCCGCCAGCCGGCTTTCCTGGCTGGCGCTGTCGTCGACCAGCCAATCCTGCCACTCGCCGGAATCGCCTTCCTCACGGATCGGCGCATTGAGCGACGCATCGCCGCCAAGCCGGCGGTTCATGTCGATGACGTCCTGCTCGGTGACGCCGAGGCGCTTGGCGATCAGCTTGACCTGATCCGGCCGCATGTCGCCTTCGTCGAGCGCCGAGATGCGGCTCTTCGCCTTGCGCAGATTGAAGAACAGCTTCTTCTGATTGGCGGTGGTGCCCATTTTCACCAGCGACCACGAGCGCAGGATGTATTCCTGGATCGCGGCCTTGATCCACCACATTGCGTAAGTCGCCAGCCGGAAACCCTTGTCAGGCTCGAAGCGTTTTACCGCCTGCATCAGGCCGACATTGCCTTCGGAAATCACTTCCGAGATCGGCAGTCCGTAGCCGCGGTAACCCATGGCGATCTTGGCCACGAGCCGCAAATGGCTGGTGACGAGCCGATGCGCTGCGTCGCGGTCGCCGTGCTCGCGCCAACGCTTCGCCAGCATGAATTCTTCCTGCGGTTCCAGCATCGGGAACCGGCGGATTTCTTCCAAATACCGGGTCAGACCGGTCTCGCCTGATAAGATCGGCAGTGCTGCAGTCTGGGCCATTTCAGCGCCCTCCGTTTTCATGCCCCCGCGGTGCGGCAGGCCATTGGTGCCATCGCTCTCCGAGCCGACGACGCCGAGTTCCACTGATTTCGCGCTCGCAACATACACGGTCGAATCGGTCGGGCGAAGTGAACTCGGCGTCACATTGGCGCGACGCGGTTGTGAACCTCAATCCGACCCGATGCTAAACCGTTGATGGCGGTAAACTTTTAGTTGCTGTGGCTCGGCTTGCGTTGAGGTATGGTTCTTATGTCTGGCTGGGTATCAGCCAGCGCATTACGCAAACGAGCCATATCGGGCGGCAGTTCCGACCGGAACTGGAGAAATTCGCCGCTCGATGGGTGCTTCACCGACAGCATATGGGCATGCAGGGCCTGTCTCGCAAGGGACGTCAGGGCAGCTTGGGCCGTTTCCGGCAACAGGCCCGCTTTGGTGCGGAAACCGCCGCCATAGACATTATCCCCCATGATCGGATGGCCGATCGAGGCCAAATGGACCCGGATCTGATGGGTCCGGCCGGTTTCGAGGCGGCACAACAGGAGGCTTGCCACCGGCGGATCGGTGCGCCCGGACTTGTCCTTGGTCTTGTCTTTGGCTTTGGCAGATCGTCCGGTCCCAGCCGCCGCGCGATACCTTTCAAGCACCTGCCAATAAGTGACGGCTTCCCGGCCGCCTTCGCGGATCGCCATGCGCTCCCGGGATTTCGGGTGACGGTCGATCGGCCGGTCGATGACCCCATGCGCGCGTTCCGGCGCGCCCCAGACCAGAGCAAGATATGCGCGCTCGAACTTATCGTCGCTTTTGCCGTGGTCGGCGAACTGCGCCGCGAGCGACCGGTGTGCGCGGTCGTTCTTGGCCACCACCATGACCCCGGTCGTATCCTTGTCGAGCCGGTGCACGATGCCGGGCCGCCGCTCGCCGCCGATGCCGGAAAGGCTTTCGCCGCAATGCGCAATGAGCGCATTGACGAGCGTGCCGGTCCAGTGCCCGGCGGCGGGATGAACCACCAGATTTCGGGGTTTATCGATGACGATCATGTCGTCGTCTTCGTAAAGGACCCGGAGCGGGATCGGCTCGGGCGCAGGCTTGGCCGGCACCGGCGCCGGCACGTCAACCACGATGGCAGAGCCCGAATTGACGTTATGGCTCGGATCGCGGATCGTCTTACCGTCGACCGCGACTGCGCCTCTTTCGATCAGCACTTTGAGCCGGGAGCGCGAGTGTTCGGCGACGTGACGGGCAAGCACGCGGTCGAGCCGATCGCCTTCCTCGTCGGCGCCGACGATGACCGAAGTCGGCGTGACCGAAGTTTGGGAGACCGATATTGACGTGGAAGTGGGGGACGTCATGAACAATGTATCCGGCAAAGTACGGAGCAATCTAACAGCAGTGAGCGACCCCGCCGAGTCCGAGACGGGTCGCCTGGTCGCGCGCGCCCGCACCATGATGATGATTTCGGGTCTTACCACGGTGCTGGCGATCGCGGCCGTGGTGACCGTCATCGGTTTGCGGATGTATGGCGCGTCGGGCGCTTCGCCAATCGAGGACGCTATCACGCTGCCGAAGGGCGCGCGGATCGTATCCATGGCGGGTTCCGGAGGCCGCGTCGCGGTGATGATCGACAATTCAGGCGTCAGCGAATTGCGCGTGTTCGATCTCAAGACGATGAAGGAAACCGGGCATTTGCGGTTTAGCGTGGAGCCGTGATTGCCCGAACGTATTGGAAACGGCGCTGCCCGCGGCGCCACGTCTCCATTGATTGCTCGTCCGCCATTTTGCCTGAGAGGAATTCGAACTCAAGAACGGCCCGAAGGGCCGCCGCCTACGGCGGTGACCATAGCCCGTTGAATGCAACGGCTCTGGTCATCCTTGACTTCGAATTCCTCTCAGGCACGCGGTGGCCGTGCAATCAATGGATAGATCTGCCTCACGGCAGTCTCATATGTGCTGGGCCAGCACAGTCTCATATGTGACGAAGCAACACCCGCTTGCGCCGCCGCCTTATCGCGGTTATTTCGAAAGCAGGCTCCCTTCGTCTAGCGGTCTAGGACGCGGCCCTCTCAAGGCTGAAACACGGGTTCGATTCCCGTAGGGAGCGCCACTTGCGGCACGCTTGCCAATAAAAAAGAGGCCGCACTCTGGCGGCCCCTTTTCCCCGTCAGCCCGTCGCTAGTTCAGGACCGCCGCCGCGCTTATCGGACTCGGCCGCCAGTCGGCGCTGTCGACTTCATTGCAGTCGCGGCAATAGAAAACCAACAACTCGGGCGCGCTGCCCCTTTGAGGAAGTCTGCGAATGAGCCGCATGGGCTGATCGCAGAGGCCGCGCGCAGGCGCGATCATCGTTTTGCATGCCCGGTTTCATAATCGGGCGCGCCGCAACGCCTCAATTCGGACTAACCCCATAAGGGTGAGTACGTAAGTGACGGTACATAAATGACCGTTGGCCGCGATCATTCGCGCCAATATTGCGCGCTAAGCCTTGCCCGGTTTGAGCTTCAACAATGCGTCGGCATTGCCGTGCGCGAGCTTGGCTTTCTCGGCCGGCGGCAGCGCGACATTGTCGAGGAATTTCCGCCCGGCGGCATCGGGCGCGAACGGATAGTCGACCGAGAACAGGATGCGGTCGATGCCGAAAATCTGCAGCGCGCAGAGAAACGGCGGCTGGTCGAAAATGCCCGAGGTCGTGATCCAGACCTGATCGAGGATGGTTTGCGAGATCGGCCGCTTCAGGTGAGCGATGTCGTGCGCAAAGACCTTGTCGAAGCGCGCCATCATCATCGGGATCATCTCGCCCATATGGCCGATAATGACTTTCAGCTTCGGATGCCGATCGAACGTGCCGGCGACGACCATGCGCAGCACATGCACCGCGGTTTCCGAATGCCAGCCCCAGCCTGCGGTCTCGAGCGCCCGCGCCGCGCCTTCGGGGAGCTCGGAGAAATAGGCGGTGCGCACCGGCTCCGGCGGAATGTGCGGATGGATATAGATCGGCACGTCGAGTTCGACGGCGGCGGCAAGCAGCCCGTCATAGCTCGGATGATCGAGGAAGCGGCCTTCGGTGGTGCCGTTGACCATGGCGCCGACAAAGCCGAGCTCCTTCACGGCGCGCTTGAATTCGGCCGGGCAGGCATCGGGGCTTTGCAGCGGCAGCGCGGCGAAGCCTGAGAAGCGATTGGGATGGCGTGAGATCTCTTTCGCCAGATGGTCGTTGACCTCGCGCGCCGCGGCGATGCCGTCGGGGCCGGGAATGAGATCGGGGCCGGGGCCGGCATTCGACAGCACCTGCATGCTGATGCCGGCGCCATCCATCGACTTCAGCCGCTTTTCGGCGAATTCCGGCAATAGCTCCATCGGATTGGGCGCGCCCGGGCTGAGGTTTCGCGGCCGGAATCCGCGGCGGTGCACCACGTCCTTCGGAATGCGGCTCGCCACCGCCGGTACCGAAAAATGTTCTTCGAGCGCAACGATCCGCATGGGCCGATTCCTCCGATTCACCAGCAATTATGAAGTGCCGGGTTGTTGCATTGAGGCTGGCGTTGGGCAAGTCCCTGAAGCAAGTCCCCGAAGCAAGTCCTCGGCGCAGGTCCCCGAACAGGGCTCTGGCCGCCCGATCGCGGTGTAATAAATATGTTATGATGGATGATGGCTCCGACGGCTTGGATTTTTCTCATCAATCTTGGCGGCGAAAGGCGAAGCGCCGCCCGGGGCAGTTGTGACGCGCAATGATCCGAGCGGCTATCGTCGGTTTGGGGCGTTGGGGACGTTCGCTGGTCAATGGCGCGACCGGCCAAGCCGGTAGTGGCGATCTGCACTTCGTCCTCGGCACGACGCGGACGCGGAGGACCGCGGAGGACTTTTGCCGCGACAAAGCGATCACGCTGGTCGACTGCTATGACGACATCCTGCGCGATCCCGATATCGACGCCGTCGTTCTCGCCACCCCCCACAGTGCACACCAGGCGCAAGCGCTCGCCGCCATCGCCGCGAAGAAGCACGTCTTCGTCGAGAAACCGCTGACGCTCGATCTGGCCAGCGCCCGCGCCGTCGCCGAAGCCGCGCACAAATCCGGTCTGATCCTGGCGGTCGGCTTCACCCGGCGCTTTCACCCGAGCGTCGGCGAATTGCGAGCGCGCGTCGCGGACGGCCGGCTTGGCAATGTCATTGCGCTGGTGGCGCAGCACACGACCTCGACGGCGCAATTCGTCGCGCCGGACAATTGGCGCGCCTCGGCGGAGGAGGCGCCGGGCGGCGCTTTCACCGCCGTCGGCGTGCATGCGCTCGATCACATGATCGAATTCGCCGGCCGCGTACGCGACGTCCGCTGCGTCACGGCGCGCAACTATCCAGGTCCCTCCGACGACACGACAACGATCATGTTGCAGTTCGCGAGCGGATCGACCGGGCTGATTTTTTGTTCGGTTGCTACCGCGACGAATTTCGCATTCTCAGCCTATGGCACCAAGGGACTTGCCGAGATCACCGGCGCCGACCTTTCACGATTTCGTTTCACGCCGGCCTCGACCGCGGCGCCGACCGGATTGGTCACCGCGCCGCCCGACGAGATTTTGCAATTTTCCGGCTTCGATATGTTGCGCGCGCAGATGACGGCCTTCGCGCGCACCATCCGCGATGGAAATTCCTATCCGGTGACGATCGCCGATGTGCTGCATGGTATGGCTGTATTCGAGGCGATCGTGGAATCCGCAAAGCGCGGCGGCGATGCGATTGCGGTTAGCGAATAATTTCCAGGCATCATGTGTTTTGATTTCATTTATGCGCTCACGCATCTGTCACAATCATGCCGACACCGTCTTGCGAAGCTTGTGCGTTGCGGTTAAAAACATCGTTTCGAGTTTTCGGCCGGAATGACTTGGCCTTGCAGCGAACAGATAAGCGCGCCTGACTGACGATCTTTCACCAAAATCTCGAGCGAACCGAGCCGAGCACAATCGCGCGGCTCACGATGTCATGCCTACGAACTAACATGTCTATGAGGAGAGACCCGTGGATAACGGTACCGTGAAGTGGTTCAACGCGCAGAAGGGTTATGGATTTATTCAGCCCGAAGGCGGTGGTAAGGACGTGTTCGTCCATGTCAGCGCCGTCGAACGCGCCGGCCTCCGAGAGCTCCGGGAAGGCCAACGCGTATCCTTCGAAGTCGTGGTGGACCGCAAGACCGGCAAGTCGGCAGCAGAAAATCTGAAGACGATGTAAGCGTGTCGCGGTACGTAAGTACCGCGATTTGATGATTGATCGCGCAAATCACCCGGATTGCCTATTTGCAATCCGGGAAAAGGTCCCTGCTCACTCCGAGCTTGCAGTTTTGTCGGGAGGGCCCAATCGCCCGCGCCGGTTCGCGCATTTTGATGGAGCATGACCTTTTCGGAAAACCGGCTTCCACTTTTCCGGGTCATGCTCTAAAGACTTTCCACAATCAAAACGACATTCAGGATCAGCACGACGCCCGTGGCGAATACCGCCGCGGCGCGCGTGAGCTTGCTGTTGGCGAAAGCGCCCATGATGTCGGCTTTGCTGGTGAAGACGATCAGGGAAATCATCGGCAGTGGTAAGGCGATACTGAGCACCACTTGACTGATCACCAATGCACGCGTCGCGTCGACACCGAGCGCCACGACAACGAAGGCCGGCGCCATTGTTATGAGGCGGCGCAGCCAGATCGGAATGCGGACTCCGATAAAGCCCTGCATGATCATCTGCCCGGCCATCGTTCCGACCGTCGACGCGGAAATACCCGACGCGATCAGCGACAGCAGGAAAATTCCCGCGGCCGCGCCGCCGAGCAGCGGCGTCAGCGTATGATAGGCCGTCTGGATCTCGGCGACTTCGGGATGGCCGGCATGAAACGCGCCCGACGCCGTCATCACCATCGCCATGTTGATGAGACCGGCGACGCTCAGCGCGATGACGACTTCCCAATTGGAGAAGCGCAACACTTTGCGCCGCTCGGTATCGTTGCGCAGCGGCAACCGCGCCTGCATCAAACCGGAATGCAGATAGATCGCGTGCGGCATCACGGTTGCGCCGATAATGCCGACCGCGAGCAGCAGCGCCTGCGCATCGGCGAGTTGCGGCGTCACGGTATGGAAGGCCGCCGCGGCCCAATCGATCGGGGCGATGAACATTTCGGCGAGATAGCAGAGCCCGATGACGCCGACGATCGCGGCGATGATCAGTTCGAGCGGCCGGAAGCCGAAAGCCTCGAACATTAACAGGCCGTAAGTCAGGAGCGCGGTCACGATCATGCCGCCGAACAGCGGGATGTGAAGCAGCAGCGACAGCCCGATGGCGCCGCCGAGGAATTCGGCGAGATCGGTCGCCATGGCGGCGATTTCACTGACCACCCACATCGCCCAGACCACCGGCTGTGGAAAGTGATCGCGGCACAGTTCGGCGAGGTTCTTGCCGGTGACGATGCCGAGCTTGGCCGAGAGCCCTTGGAACAGCATGGCGATGACATTGGCGAGCAGCACCACCCACAACAGCCCGTAGCCGTATTTGGCGCCGGCCTGGATATTGGTGGCGAAATTGCCGGGATCCATATAGGCGATCGAGGCGACGATGGCGGGACCGGCGAAGGCCAGCACCGCGCCCGGCCCGCGGCGCTCGCCAGCCAGCACCCGGTGCGCGGCGGCCACCGTGCGCTCGGTCATGGTGCGCTCGGTCATCATGCGCTCGGTCGGTGGCAGCGGCGGCAAGGCCGCTTGGCTCGCCCCCGTCTCGCCGATCGACCGGCTGTTTATGTCCGGCTGCCTCATGCAGCAGTCACACCAAAATGTAGCATAGGTTACAGTATAGGCAGCGCTGCTCTTGGCGTCAATGGCTGCAAAATGTAGCTCAAGCTACATTTTGACACGACAAGAAAAATGTGTTCTCGGAGGGCGCGTAACGCAGCAAATTCCTCCGTATCAGGTCGACATGGTTCAGGTGGTTATGGGCAAGCTTCCAGCGGAAGGAACCCAGGCGCGCCGCTTCGGCAAGACGCGGTCGGCGCAATCGACGGCGCTGCTGGAAGATTACGTCGAACTGATCGCGGATCTACTCGACAGCGAAGGCGAGGCGCGGCCGACCGACATCGCCCGCCGTCTCGGCGTCTCGCACGCCACCGCGATCAAGACCATCGCCAGGGTGAAGCGGGCGGGCCTGGCGACAGCGCGGCCTTACCGCGGGGTGTTCCTTACCGAGAAGGGCCACGCGCTCGCCAACCGGGTGCGGGTGCGCCACCGCCTCGTCGTCGACCTCTTGCGCGCGCTCGGCGTGCCGACGGAAGCGGCGGAGGCCGACGCCGAAGGCATCGAGCACTATGTCTCGGAGACGACGCTGAAAGCGTTCGCGCAGTTCTTGAAAGCGCGGGCGTGATTCTTGTTGTCCATCATCCTGAGGTGGCCGCGAAGCGGCCCTCGAAGGAGACGGCCGAGGCGCCGAGGCCGTCGCCCTTCGAGGCTCGCTACGGTCGCGCCTCAGGGTGACGGATTACGTTACGCCGCGTGCGCCGCGAGCACTTCGGCTATGCCGTCGACGACTTCCTCGACCATCGCCTTGTCGTCGCCTTCGCCCATGATGCGGATCACCGGCTCGGTGCCCGAGGGCCGGATGACCAGGCGGCCGTGGCCGTTGAGGCGGTTTTCACCGTCGGCGATGGCCGTGCGCACTTGGCTATGTTCGAGCGGCTTGCCGCTCCGGTAGCGCACATTGCGCAGCACTTGCGGCAGCGGCTCGAAGCGGTGGCAGACTTCCGACACCGGCTTGTTCTTCTTTTTCACCACCGCGAGCAGTTGCAGCGCGGCGATGAAGCCGTCGCCGGTCGTGGTGTAGTTGGACAGAATGATGTGGCCCGACTGCTCGCCGCCGACATTATAGCCATGCTCGCGCATATGCTCGAGCACATAGCGGTCGCCGACCGGCGTGCGCACCAGCGTCAGCTTCAGCGATTGCAGATGCCGCTCCAGGCCGAGATTGGTCATGACCGTGCCGACGATGCCGGGCTTGGTCAGGAGCCGATCCTCGGCCCAGCTTTCCGCGATCACGGCGAGCAGCTGGTCGCCGTCGATCAGGTGGCCGTGCTCGTCGGCAATCACGACACGGTCGGCATCGCCGTCGAGCGCGATGCCGATATCGGCGCGCATTTCGCGCACCTTGCGGCACAGCGTATCGGGCGCGGTCGAGCCGCATTCGCGGTTGATGTTGAAGCCGTCCGGTTCGACGCCGATCGACACCACATCGGCGCCGAGCTCCCACAGCGCTTCGGGCGCCACGCGATAGGCGGCGCCGTTGGCGCAATCGATGACGACGCGCAAGCCCTCGAGCGAGAGATTGCGCGGCATGGTGCGCTTGGCGAATTCGATATAGCGGTCATGGACGCCGTCGATGCGCCGGGCGCGGCCGAGCTCGGCGCTCTTGGCCAATTGCTTGACCTTGTCGGCGTCGATCATCGTCTCGATCTTGCCTTCGACCTCGTCGGACAGCTTGTAGCCGTCCGGGCCGAACAATTTGATGCCGTTGTCGTCATAGGGATTATGCGAGGCCGAGATCATGACGCCGAGGTCGGCGCGCATCGAGCGCGTCAGCATGGCGACGGCGGGCGTCGGGATCGGGCCAAGCAGGAGCACGTCCATGCCCACCGAGGTGAAGCCGGCGACGAGTGCCGTCTCGATCATGTAGCCGGAGAGCCTGGTATCCTTGCCGACCACGACGCGATGACGATGCTCGCCGCGGCGGAAAACCAGGCCGGTCGCTTGGCCGACGCGCAACGCCAATTCCGGCGTGATCACGCCATTGGCGAGGCCACGGATGCCGTCCGTACCAAAATATTTGCGAACCATTGTGGCCCCCACGCCTACCTCTCCGGTCGGCGATAGTAGCCCGTTATAGGTCTCAACCGCTTCAAATAATATTGGGTAATTTTACAGTCGCGGGTAGCGGTCCATTCAACATAACGGCCATTGAAATCAATGACCTAACGGTATGGCCGCGCGATACCGGCCTTAAACTACCGGCATTTTACCTGCTGCAACGGTCGTAGACGCTCGGCGGCGGCTGGGTGACGGAGACCGGATCGGAGCCAGGAAAAGTTTCCTCAAGTCCCAGGTCGAGCGCTTCATCGAGCAAAGCCTGGCGCCGCGCTTGCTTGGCTAGCTTTGCTTCCTTTTGCCGGCGCCGCGCCTCCAGCTCGCTCTCGGTCGCGTCCTGCGCGCCGCGCTCGAACCCGGCATAAGCCACTTGGGGACGGCGTTTGCTCCACTGATCCATTATCTGCCTTCCTGAATTTGCCTTCTTGAATCCCACCGTGTGCCGGCAGGGGAACCCCGCCGCACGGCACTCAACACCTATGAAACAACGCCGGAATGGCGCCCAAGTTCCCGCGCGGATTGGCGGAACCCGGCCTCCGGTATGCTAAGAATTAAGCGGAGAGCCGGGGACACGTATCATGCGACTTATGACCTGTATCGAGGACCTGCGGCGGACCGCGCACCGCAAAGTGCCGCGCGCCTTCATCGACTATGCCGAAGCGGGCTCCTATGCCGAACAGACGCTTGCCGCCAACCGGGCCGATCTCGAGCGCATCAAGCTCAGGCAGCGCATTCTGTTCGATGTCTCAAATCGCAGCACCAAGACGACGATCCTCGGCGAGCCTGCCGCGCTGCCGCTCGCGCTGGCGCCGATCGGGCTGTGCGGCATGCAGCACGGCGACGGCGAGATCCTGGCGTGCCGTGCTGCGCAGGCCGCGGGCATTCCGTTCACACTGTCGACGATGTCGATCTGTTCGATCGAGGACGTCGCCGCGGCCGTCGACAAGCCATTCTGGTTCCAGCTTTACGTCATGAAAGACCGCGGCTTCATCCGCGCGCTGATCGAGCGCGCCGCGGCGGCCAAATGCAGCGCGCTCGTCCTCACCGTCGATCTTCAAGTCATCGGCCAGCGCCACAAGGATATCGAGAACGGCATGACTGTTCCGCCGAAGATAACATTGAAGAACGTGATCGACATCGCCACGAAGCCTGCTTGGGCGCTCAGCGTGCTGCGCGGCAAACGCAAGACCTTCGGCAATATCGCCGGACACTATCCCGGCATGGACAGCGTCACCGTGCTGTCGAAATGGATTTCCGAGCAATTCGATCCGACGCTGAGCTGGAAAGACGTCGAGTGGATCAGGAGCATCTGGCCGGGCAAGCTCATCCTCAAGGGCATTCTCGACGTCGAGGATGCGCGCATCGCCGCCAAGACCGGCGCCGCGGCGATCGTCGTCTCGAATCACGGCGGTCGTCAGCTTGACGGCGCCGCGTCGTCGATCGCCATGCTGCCGCCGATCGCCGAGGCCGTTGGCTCGCAGCTTGAAGTCATGTTCGACGGCGGCATTCGCTCCGGCCAGGATATTGCACGCGCGCTTGCGCTCGGCGCCCACGCCTGCATGAGCGGCCGCGCCTATATCTACGGGCTCGGCGCCGGCGGGGAGGCCGGCGTCGCCCGCGCCATCGAGATCATGCGCAACGAGCTCGATATCACCATGGCGCTGATGGGCGTCACCAATGTGGATGACATCGATCGCCGCGTAATGGCCGCGATGTAGGTGGAAAAATACCTCTGTCGGGGCCAAGGAGTGGCAAGGGTGCGGGGGTGGTTTCCGCCCGTCAACCTTATGAAAAGGTATCGCGTGTTACTAAAATTCTCATGGCGACGGCGGCGCACAAGCCGTCGCGAAGGGTGGAAGGAGTAAGATCATGCGTAAGCTTTTGGTGGCGACGGCGATCTTTGCCGCTGCGATGGCGGCTTCGAGCGCGCGTGCCGATATGGTCGGCGCGGTAGCCGGCGCCGGAACCGGTCTCATTGTCGCGGGTCCTCCCGGCGCCGTGGTCGGCGGCGTGGTCGGCGCGGTATGGGGCAAGCCGTTCTGGGGCCCCTCGATCAGCAAGGGCCATTGCTGGACCGACAGCGATTTCCGCCGCCATTGCAACAGGCATTGGGACTGACGCGGTTTTTCCCTGACGCAGAGCAACGTACCGGCAGTGCTGGCTCGGCGAATTGCCGAGCCAGGTGCCGAGCCATGTGCCTGGTCAATGCCTGCCTGGTCAATGCCGCGACTTACGGCTTCACGCCGTTGCGGCCGATATAGATACGCCCCGTTTGCAGCGAACCGTCGGCCTGCTTTTCGGCGCGCGGGATGGCGATCACGGCGCCGGCCTTCAACTCGCTGATGTCGCTTGGCACGTAACGGCGGATCTCGGCATCGGAGCCGATGACGATTTTCTTATCGCCGTCTTTGTATTTGACGCTCAGGACTTGACCGTCGACGCCGGCCACCGTGGTGTCGACCGTGGCATTGGTCATGGTCGAGTTCGGACGGTCCCAGGGGTGGAAGCCTTCGCCGATGCCGCGCATGGCTTCGGCGAAGATCGTGACCTGAATGGCCTTCTGGCTGCCGTCCGGTTGCGGTATGGCGCCGACGGCGATGAAGTCGCCGGTCTTGATGTCGGCGATCTTGGCCGGCTCCGCGCCGAAGACCTGCGCTTTGTCGGCAAGCTTCACCGTGGCGTCCGTTCCGTCCTTTTGCTTAACGACAAGGGTCGACCCATTCATGCTCTCGACCGAACCACTCACGCGCAGCGGCTGCGGCTGTGGTTGCTGCGCGAGCGCCGGCGCGGCAATTGACGCAGCAATCATGGCAATACCAATAAGCAGACTCTGTGCACGCATGTGGTTCTCCGGATGGGCCGTGGTGATCTACATCGGCGGCGCGGCGCCGTCGCGACCGACATTTATTGAGGGTGCTACGATGGAATTGTCGGGCATTTTCTGCGCGGCGATGATGAAGACTTGCGCGCCCGGTTTGAGATCGCCGGGAGTCCCGGGTGCGAATGCCACGACGGGAGTGTTGGGGGGAACAACGACTTTTTTCTCGCCGTCCGAATATTTGACCATGATGACCTGACCGTCGACGCTCGCCACTGTCGATTCAACATCCGCGTTGGTCATGGTGCTGCCGGGCACGCGATCCCACGGCGTAAAGCGCGCCGGCACCACGCCGCGCTGCGCATCCATGAAGATGTGAAGTCCAATCGCTTTCTGGCTGCCATCCGGCTGCGGCATGGCCGTGACGCCGATAAAGGACCCGGCCTTGATGTCGGCGAGCGACGCTTTGACCATTGCGGTGACACGCGCATTGTCGGCGAGCTTGACCTTGACGCTGTTGCCGTCGCGGGTCTTAAGCGTCAGCATCGGACCGTCAACCGCCTCGATCTGGCCGCGAATACGTAGCGTCTGCGGCGTCTGCGCCGCAGCCAACGAAGCGATAAGGAGTAGCGCAAACGCGCCTCCACCCACTTTACGAGAAAATGTCATCACCGTCCTCCCTCGACGGCGCCCCTCACTGTGCCGGCGGCACGGACCCTAGAACCCCGAAGATGAGCCGTTATTCCGGGCTTTTTTGCGAAGACCGGCGCAGATCGGCTTCGACCAGGGCCCGCAAGTCCGCTGTGACTTCGGGGGTTTTGCCGAACCAAAGCGAAAAGCCGCGCACGGCCTGATGCAGCAGCATGCCAAGCCCGTCGGCGGTGCGAAGGTTGCGCGCAGCCGCCGCGCGCAGGAGCGGCGTGATGAGTGGCACATAGACCAGATCGGCGACGATAGCGTGAGCCGGCAAACGCCCCACCTCGATCTCGAGAGCAGGTTGGCCGTGCATGCCGAGCGTCGTGGCGTTGACGAGGAGTCCCGCGCCGGTGAGGGCCGCGTCACGTTCGTGCCAAGGCAGCGTGCGCACGCCCGCGCCAAGCTGCTCCCGCAATGCCTCGGCATGCTCTTGGCTGCGATTGATCACGGCGATGTGGCCGATACCGCGCTGAATAAGACCGTAAGCCACCGCGCGCGCCGCGCCGCCGGCGCCGAGCACCATGGCCTTGTTCAGGTCTCGGTTCCAATCGGGCGAGCAGTCGTCGAGATTGTCCAAGAAACCTTCGACGTCGGTATTGGTCGAGCGCAATGTGTCGCCGTCGAGCCATAATGTATTGGCGGCGCCGACCGCCTTTGCGCGATCGTCGGGAAGCGAACAGGCGAGCGCCGCCTCCTTGTGCGGCACGGTCACATTGGCGCCGACATAGCCGCGCGCGGCGAGCAATTGCACGAATGCGGGAAATTGCTCGGGCGGCACCGCCTCGCTGCGATAGTCGCCGGCGATGCGATAAGCTTTCAGCCAATAATTATGGATCAGCGGCGAACGTGAATGCCCGATCGGCCAGCCGATGATGCAGGCCGCGGGACCGGTCGTGGTCACGCCTCGGCCATCACGGCATTGCGCAGCGTGCCGATTTCGGGGCACTCGACTTCGATCACGTCACCGGGCTTGAGCCAGACCGGAGGATCGGACTTGGTCTTCTTCACCGGCGTGCCGGTGCAGATCACGTCGCCGGCCTTGAGCGTCATGAAGCTCGTCGCGTAAGCGATGATATCGCTGAACGAGAAGATCATGTTCGTCGTGGTGTCTTCCTGCGTCACTTCGCCGTTCTTGCGCGCGAGCAGATGCAGCGGCTTCGACAGATCGACGCCGGTCACGATCCAGGGCCCGATGCCGCCCGAGGCGTCGAAATTCTTGCCCTGGGTGACGTTGAACTGGCCGTGGCGGGTCCAGTCGCGGATCGTGCCCTCGTTGCACAGCGTGATGCCGGCGATCACATCGAGCGCGCGCTCCTTCGGCACATGCTTGCAGTCGCGTCCGATCACGATGGCGATCTCGCCCTCGTAATCGAGCTGTTCAGAAATTTTTGGCACGATCAGATGCTGCCCTGAGCCGACCAGCGAATTCGGCGCGCGGTAGAACATGCTCGGATATTTCGGGTTGTTGGTGACATTATAGTCCTGGCCGCGATTGGCGTAATTGATGCCGATGCAGAGGATCTTTTCCGGCGTCGACAACGGCGGCAGCAGCTCGACCTCGGACAGCGGCACGTCCGGGCGAACCCCGTCCGACGCGACTTTCGCCTCGTCCAGCGCCTGCGCCCGAAACACCTCGACCAGGCTGTGGAACTTATGCAGCCGCGGCCGCAAATCGACAATGCCGTCGCCGCTCACCACGCCGAAACTCGGTCGGCCACGCAGCGCGTAGCTTGCAAGACGCATGCTCGTTCCCTTCTACTGCCAAAATCCCCTTAAAACAAAGGCGGCAGCCAAACCGCCTTCCGCGATCAGGCCGCCTTCCGCGATCCGGACGATGTGTTAGAAGTCGGCGCTCTTACCGTCAACGGCCACCCCTCGACCACCCGTGAAATCGCTTTTCATCGACTGCAACGATCAGCTCGCGCCGGTGTGGGACAGTGTTGCGCGCCCGGGCGATCCGCCGATCGACGTCAACCGCAAGCCCTATGCGCTGCCCGAACTGCCGGCCGTGCTCAAGGGCTACGATATCTGCGTCGACGATCATTCCTACCTGCCGACCGACCTGCTCGATCAATGCGATGCGCTCAAGCATGTCGTATTTCTCGGCACCGGCGCCGCGAGCTACATGAATATTGCCGAGCTCGCGGAACGCGGCATCAAGGTCCACACCATTCGCAATTACGGCGATACGGCGGTCGCCGAACATACGATCGCACTGATGTTCGCCGCCTGCCGCGACGTCGCGGCCATGGATCGCGAGGTGCGTGAGGGAACCTGGGTGCCGCACGGCGGCGTGCAGCTTCTCGGCAAGACGCTCGGTGTCATCGGGCTCGGCGGCATCGGCGCCGAAGTCCTGCGGATGGGGCAGGGGCTGGGCATGGAGGTGATTGCCTGGAACCGCTCGCCGCGGCTTGGCGCGCCGCTCATTCCGCTCGACGACTTGTTGGCGCGCTCCGACGTGATCTCGATGAATCTGACGCTTGGTGACGAAACCCGCGGTTTTCTCGGGCCGGCGCAATTCGCGCGCATGAAGCAAGGCGTCATCTTCATCAACACCGCGCGCGCCGCCTTGGTCGATGAAGCAGCCCTCATCGAAGCCTTGCGCAGCGGTCATATTCGCCATGCCGGGCTCGACGTCTTCCACGCCGAGCCGCTCAAGCCCGACCATGTGCTGGCGCGGATGGAAAACGTTACGCTCACGGCCCGCGACGCCGCCTTCCGCACGCTCGAAGCCTCGCAGACGCTGTTGCGGC
>CAWEMR010000028.1:0-62031 GCA_963810085.1 uncultured Alphaproteobacteria bacterium
ATCGACCGACTTTTGTCCGTGACCGGCAGCCGGACCTCTTTGCGCCCTGGTGTTTACACTTATTTTCCAACCTGCAAGTAGGCTCATTGTAACGAATTCAGCAAAAAGCGGCCAACGCCGCGTGCTGCTCGGTTACGTGCAGACGGCACATCCCTAAGCGGTGCCTGATCTGCGTTAGTCCGCCGCATACGTACTGTATGCGCGGCAGAGTCTGGAAATTCTAGAAATCAGGAATTGGGAAGAACACCTATCGAAGGAGCGCCGACATGCGAGCTGTGACGACGATCAGCGCGATCGCATTTCTTTTTGCCATTAGCGGTCCCGCCTGGAGCGGAGACTTTGCCACCAAGGACGAAGCCGTCGCCATGGTGAAAAAGGCCGTCGACTTCATCAAGGCGCAGGGCGCGGACAAGGCCTATACCGAGATCGACACCAAGGGCGGCCAATTCACCGATCGCGATTTGTACGTCGTCGTCTATGGGCTCGACGGCAAGGTGCTCGCGCACGGCGCCAACCAAAAGCTGGTCGGCAAGGAGATGATCGAAGCGCAGGATGTCGACGGCAAGTATTTTGTGAAGGAGCGTGTCGAGCTCGCGCAGAAGGAGACGAATTTCTGGCAGGACTACAAGTTCGTCAATCCGGAATCGAAGAAGATCGAGCCGAAGCAGATGTACTGCGAGCGGCTTGAGCAGACGGCAGTCTGCTCCGGCGTGTACAAAGGCTAGTTTGGGCTAGAAAATGCGTTCGGCCCGCGCCGGCGAGCCGAACTGTTGTGCCGCCGGCGAGACTCTCTCCGTCACGACCGAACGAGCTCAAGATCGTGTTTGCCTCCTTGTCGAATTTGCGGCTTCATTGGAAGGTCCTGTGTGCGCCAGGATTTCTGATCCTGGTTCTCATGGGCTTTGCTGCGTATGCCCTGCACACGCAGCAAAGCAACCAGGCCACCGTCAACGCATTGATGGCAGGTCCGGTGCGGCAAGCGGAGCTTGTCTCCGATTTTGGCGCGACCGCATGGGCGTCGGAAGTCCGTCTCTATCGCCTGATGGCCACCGCGGCCAACGAGAGCGACGAGAAAAAGATCAAAACGCTGTCGGATCGCGCCTCGGCATCGCTTGCGGACGTGGCGGCGAAATTCAAGAATCTCGCAGGCCTCGATTTCGAGGATGCCAAGACCGTCGAGAATATCGGCAAGCTGAAAACGGCCGTCGCCGACTACGTCAAGCGCGCCCGCGGCGTCATCGACATGGCCGACAGCGATTCCGGCACCGCGCTGATGCTGATGCAGGGCGCCGCGCAGAGCTTCGCCGCGATCGAGCAGCTGACCGCCGACCTGAACGAGACCAGCAAGATCGTCCGCGATCACAAGCTCGCCGCCGACAATGCCGAGCTCGAGCGGCAGAACATGATGCTGATCGGCGCCATGCTCGGCGCCCTCATTTTCGGCTGCCTTGTCTCGCTCCTGATCAGCCGCGGCATTTCCAGGCCGGTCGTCGGCATCGCGCGCGCGATCCGGCGCATGGCGGACGGCAATTTCGATCTGGCTCTGCCGGGGTTGGGCCGCAAGGACGAGATCGGCGAGATCGCCACCGCCGTTGAGGCACTCAAGCAGAAGGCCATCGAGAAGGCGCGCAGCGAAGCGGAAGCAGTCGCGGCGCGGCAAGCGCAAGAGGCTGAAAGCGCCGCGCGGCAGCAGCGCCAAGCGGCCGAGCTTCAGGCTCAAGCCGCCGAAGAGCGGGCGCAGGCTGCCGAGGAACAAGCTAGCGTCCTGAGCCTCCTTGCCGCCGGCCTCAAGAGCTTGTCCGACGGCGATCTGACGGTCTATCTGGACGAGGGCTTTGCCGGCGACCATCGCCAGATCCGCGACGATTTCAATACCGCGGCCGTCCGCCTGCATGAAACGATCCGCGCGATTTCCGAGCTGGCGCGCGATGTAGCGGCAGCGACCGCGGACATTTCCACGAGCACGACCAATCTGTCGGAGCGCACCGAAGAGCAGGCGGCTGGCCTCGAAGAAACTGCTGCCTCCATGGAGGAAATCGCGGCGACCGTGAAGAAGAACGCGGATAACGCCCGGCATGCCGATCAATCGGCCGGCAGCACCCGCGCAGTCGCCGCTCGCAGCGGGCAGATCGTCGCCAAGGCCGTCGAGGCGATGGCCAAGATCGAAAACTCGTCGCGAAAGATATCGGACATTATCGGCGTCATCGACGATATCGCCAGGCAAACCAATCTTTTGGCGTTGAACGCCGCGGTCGAATCCGCCCGCGCCGGCGAAGCCGGTCGTGGCTTTGCCGTGGTCGCTTCCGAAGTTCGCAGCCTTGCCCAGCGGTCGTCGCAAGCGGCCAAGGACATCAAGGATCTGATCACCAGCAGCAACATGCAGGTCAAGGACGGCGTCGATCTGGTCAATCGCGCCGGCACGGCGCTTGGCGAAATCGTCAACTCGATCAAAGACGTCGCCGGGATCGTTTCCGATATCGCCAATGCCAGCACCGAACAGGCCGGCGGCATCGAGCACGTCAACAAGGCGCTCGCCCGCATGGACGAGGTGACGCAGCAGAACTCGGCTTTGGTCGAAGAGAACGCCGCCACCACCAAGACCTTGGAGCATCAGGCCAAGGCCATGGACGAGCGCGTGGCCTTCTTCAAGCTCAAGGCCGACGCGGCAAATGACAGTGCCGTGGAACGGAGCCAACCTGCACATCGGCGGCCCGGGCGTGTCGTGCAGATGTCGCGTAATGCCGGACGGATTGTCCGCTTCGGCACAAAGTTCAGGTGACCGCATCCAGGCCGTTATCGCCGGCGTCGTAGGGAACGAAGCCGACTGAACGAAATTTTAAAAATCCCGATTTTGCGCTTCTGAAAACAGCGCGTCCTTGATCGGCGATTGAAGCCGGTGGCGAGGCGCGGCGGTTGTTCCTATATTGAAACCTATGGCAAGCAGACCCTGCAAACCCGACGCTGACCTGAAGGGCCTCTGGCGCACGATCCTTGGCGCGCCATTTCCGGCCTGCGGGGTGCCGGAGGATGCAGACGCCGCAAATAGCGAGGGCGTCGAGCCGAATGAAGGCTCACGACGTGACGCCGAGCCGGTCGCCAAAGCGCGCGCTTCGCAAGCGTAAAGTCAGCCGCGCGGCAACGCGCCGTTCTCAAAGCCTTCGACAAAGACCTGGCCGATGGCGCGGGTCAATGCGCGGGCCGTGATCGCCGAGACGCCGAGACCCACGAGCATACCGCCGGGCACGATCCACATCAGCGTCGATGAGGTGGCAATGCCGAAGCCCGCGGGCGCGGCGCCGCCGATAAGGCTGACGATCATGGCGCGCGCCCGGTCGCGCTGGAACGGCACTTGGTAGAGCTCGCTGAGCTGCTGGACCATGCGCAGATTGATGGCCGTCACGCCGGCGACATTTGCGATCGGCAGCGGCAACAGGCCGCCGACCGCGGCATAGGTGCGGTGCCGCTCGACGATTTTTCGTGCGAATGCACGGCGCTGGGCCGCCATCTCGTCAGGCAGCGCGAAGGCCGCAGGAGCAGAATCGTTGGCGATCGGCGCCGACGACACCGCGAGCGTGGGCTCGTCCTCGGTCTTGTTGAACTCGGTCTTATTGAAAGCGGGTGCGGGACGCGCCGCGGGTTCGGGCGCCTCTTCGTCCGCAACCATGCTGATCGCGAAGGCGTGGACGTTGTCGCCGGTTCGCGTGATCGCCTTGGGGAGTTGCTTGCGGGTCATGCGGCGGCCTGTTTGGCGCCGAGCACGGCATCGAGCTCGTCGGCAATCGTTGCGATCTCGCGCGCGGCGGGACCTTTCCAGCTGATCAGACTGGGCGTCGCGCCCCACAGCGTCGCCTCGGGATAGGCGACACGGTTTTGCATTTCGGCGGCCAGCACCGGCAAGCCGGCCTCGGCAAGCTCGGTGCGGATGTGGCGGGCAATCACGGAGTCGCGCGTGGTCTGCGTCAGCAGGCAGCGGAAAACCGGAGGCCGCCCGTCGGGGCGATCCGTCAGGATGTTCAGCGTATCCAGCATGCGGTCGACATCGAACGGTGACGGTTTGACCGGCACCAGTACGAAGTCCGCGGCCGCCAGACATTCAAGTGTCGTCTTGGAGCGGAAGCCGGGCGTGTCGATGATCACCGGGCCGGTTGCGGCGAGACGCCGCGCCGTTTTCGAGGCTTCTTCCGTCGCATCCTCGAGGAGGCTGACGCCGCCGAGCGCGCGCTCGCGCGCGGCGAGCCGCATGATCGAGCGCTGCGGATCGGCGTCGATCAAGGTCGGATGCCGGCCGGTGAGATGCCAATGCACAGCGAGGCAGCTCGCAAGCGTGCTCTTGCCGCTGCCACCTTTCATGGTGGCCACCGTGATGATCATGCCCGTCACCTGCACGGCCCTCCAAATAAGCTCGCGCGGAGCGAATCAGCATGAATACGGTATCGGATTCGCGCCGGACTGCCTATCTTTCCGGCATGCCAGTTTGCTTTGTTATTTTGAAAGCAAACGCGGGGCGCTCAAGAGATCCGTCACGACCAACAAATCGGAATGGGAATCGGCCGCCGCGTTGCCCTCACCAGCGGGCGGCGCACGCGGTGGCGCGGCACGAGATGCCGCACCAGGCCGAAGCCGCCGAGCATCAGGCTCGCCCACACCGCCACGCTGAAATAGAGCGACATCCAGGCCATCTCGTTCTGCCACGGCGCAAAGTAATGTGTCACGACCCAGCGCGTGGCCAGATCGTGAAGTCCGGCGAACAAGCCAAGCAGCGACTTGCCATCCGCCAAGTCGGCGTGCCAGCGCGCCAAATACATCGGCACGTCGACGGCCGACATGAACACGACATAGCCGGCGACGCCCACGGCCGCCGCCGCGATCGCGATCCGAACCGGGCCACGGAAGCTGAAAAGCAGCCGCAGCAAGGCAACGCCGATCAGCGAGAACGCCACCGTCCAAATCGAATTTTCCAGAACATTGCCGAAAAAATTCGTCGAGATCACCGCGTACCATGAGCAAGCTTCCGCGAGCACGATCAGTGGCACGATCACATTGGCGATGTTCTTTGTCGTATCGGAATGCGTGATCCTGCCGAGTTCGCGCAGCACGATCGCCCATTGCGCGGCGAAACAAAGCTCGGCCACGGTCGCGACCGAACGGCCGACCATGACGCTCGACAGCCAGGTGTCGAACAGACAGATCCTTTGCACATCGGCGCGCGGCAGGATCGAACGGAAAGCGCAGCCGAAGACGTAAGCCGCGGCCAGCAGCATCAAGGGCTCGATCGCCAAAATGCCGCTCGAGGTCCGGATCGCCGTCTTGCTGACATGCGTCTGAAGCTCGAGCCATAGCACGATATTGAGGGCACTGATCACGGCCAGACAGCACCACCAAATCGCAACGGGATTAGACCAGGTCAGCCAATCGAGGCTCATTGCTTTTGCTCTAACCGTTGTTCCGTTTTATGTCACCAAGTCCGCACGAGATTGCAACAATAGTTACACATATGGCTAGATTTTGATTGCGCACGCGCTGCGGTGACGTTGCGTGTGCGATGAAGATGTCGCGCCGCTCCTGCGCCGCTCGAAACATCTTAAGTCATTGACACCACAGCGATAACGTGCGTCGCGCCGGTCTCGATTCACGGCTCCTTAATCGCCTCCGCGTAGCTTTGTATCTGCTCGCCGCGGCGCCGGGCAGGTGAGGCGCCGGGTAACGTGCCTGGCATTGGGACTTTTCGAAGGTCGTTATCGGCAATTTCCGGGCGCAAACCGAGTTGCGCAAAAAGCCGCGGCGGCCGTTCGCGTTCAATGCGAGAATTGCCACGGCGAAGGACACGCCGCTTATCGCGTGTCGGATCGCCGATATTTCGGAGGGCGGCGCGCGACTTTGTCTCTTGCGTGACGAAGAGCTGCCGCAGATCTTCACGCTGCTCCTGACCCCCAAAGGCGACACACGGCGGTTTTGCCAGGTCATCCGGCGGGACGGAACGACGCTGGGCGTGCGATTTATCGAGGCGCTTTAGCGCCGGCCGGGCCTAGTTTCACGTGCGAATCGGCATTTGCCATATTTGCGGCCCAGCGGACTGCCAACAGGACGTGGGGAATTCGCGCAGCTTGTGCGGGTGGGCGTGTTTGATGGGATTTTGCAGCGGCACTGCCGAGCGGCTGGTCGTGTCTTTGGCCGGCCGACTTTGGCCGCGATCGCGGGTCGGTGTCCCGCACGGTTTTGCGCTGCTCGGGCTCGCCGCGCTTGCCGGCTGCGCCGCGAACGATAGTGGCGCGCTTTTGATCGATCCCGGCCGTTATGCCGTCTACAAATGCGACGACCTTGCCGCGAGATGGAAGGTCGTGAGCGCGCGCGAGAAAGAGTTGCGTGGTCTGATGGACAGAGCAAGCCAGACCGGCGGCGGCGCGGTCGTCGGATCGCTTGCTTACCGTGCCGACTACGACGCGATCATCAGCGACGCGAGGCTGTTGCAGCGCACGGCGGCGGAAAAAAATTGCGGCTTGCCGTTCCAGACCCAGAGCGGCCCATCGCCGAACAATTCGCCGCAAAATACGCAGTTTCAGAGCGATCAATCGATCCGCTAACCGGCGCTGCTTGATCACAAAGATTAATGTGAGACCATCGCCGTCGCGTAGGCCGCCGCGAGGCCCGCGGCCGCGAGGGCGACGAGGGCAACTGCGCTAGCGGCAGTCGCGCGCCCGCCGGCGAAACTCGCCGCGTAAATCGCTTTCAAAATATTGTTCGAGGATGCGGCGATCAGGATCGCGGCGGCAAGGTCGGCATTCTGCACGCCCGAAATGCCGCCTTGCGCCAGGTTAAGAACAAAGGGATCGATATCGGTGACGCCGACGACGGCGGCGAGCCCATAGATGCCGGAAATGCCGAATTGCGATTTCGCCACGGCGGAAACGATGGAGACCGCAACAAACAAAGCGGCAAAGATCGCGGCGGCGCCGAGTTCGAGCGGATTGCCGCTCTCAGCCGCAGGCATGGATGTTTGCGGGGCTTGGTCGGCCGGCTTGCCGTGCCAATATTGCAGCGCGCAGATGATGAAGCCGGCAAGCGAGAGGCCGCATAGCGGCAGCGCCAAAACGCGGGCCAGCGTCACATTGAAAATTGCCACGACCGCCAGAAGGCGCAGATACATGATCGCGGTGGCGAGCGTGATGCCGGCCTGGGCTTGCCGCTTGAGCGCCGGATCGGCTTTGGCTTGCCGCGCCAGAACGACGGTCGTCGCGGTCGAGGAATAAAGGCCGCCGAGCGCCGCCATCCACAGCCCACCGGCCGCCGCCGCCCAATAGCGCTGCGCCAGATAGCTGACGTAGGAAAAGGAACAGACGACGACTAGCGCCAGCCAGACTTGCCGTGGCGTGATCGCGGTCAGCGTCGTCACCGGATGGTCCGGCAAGAGCGGCAGTACGATCCCGGTCAGGATCAGAAACTCGCCGGCGGTGACGATCTCCCTGATCTCGATCCGCCGCGCCAGGCCGTGAAGCTGTTCGCGGCCGGTGAGCAGAAGCACCGAGGCGACCGTCATCGTCACCGCGACCCACGGCTCGAGCGCCAGAGCTGCCGCGCCGAGCAAATAGGCCAGCACATTGAGCAACGGCACGACGAGCCCGACATTGAGCTCGTTTTTTTGAGGCTCGTCTTTTTGCTCTTTGTGCGCATTGACATGCGCGAGATAGAAGATGAGAAGCCACGCGCCCAACACCAGAAGGCCGCCGGTGAAGGGAATGAAGCGCTCGGGATCGAACAGATAAAGCACGCCGCCCGCCAGCGCCAGCATCGGAAAGGTGCGGATGCCGCCCGGCCTCCGCTCGTCGGTGTGCGCGAAATACTCCTCGAAGGCGAGCCCGAGAAAGAAGCTCAAGCCCAAGAGCAGCGCGATGTGAGCGGGCGACGGCGCCGTGATCATGCCGGAACTATAGAGGATAGCTTGCGGCGATGCGAATAGGCGGGCGACGGTTTTGCCTGCTTTTGCTCACAGCTTCACGCGCCGGAGCCGCAGCGCATTGCCGACGACGCTGACCGAGGACAGCGCCATGGCCGCGGCGCCGATCGCCGGGGAGAGCAAGATTCCAAACATCGGGTAGAGCGCGCCGGCCGCGATCGGCACGCCCAAGGCGTTATAGAGAAAGGCGAACAAAAGATTTTGCCGGATATTGCGCATGGTCGCGACCGAGAGTTTTCGGGCGCGTACGATGCCGGTGAGATCGCCCTTAACCAGCGTCATGCCGGCACTCGCCATGGCGACGTCGGTGCCGCTACCCATGGCGATGCCGACATCCGCCGCGGCAAGCGCCGGCGCGTCGTTGATGCCGTCGCCCGCCATGGCGACGATATGGCCGGCACGGCGCAAGTCGCCGATCACGGCGTTCTTGCGCTCCGGCAAGACCTCGGCCTCGACATCGATGATGCCGAGCTTCTTGGCGACGGCTTGTGCGGTCGTCGCGCTGTCGCCGGTCAACATCACGATCGCGATCTTGTCGGCTTTGAGCGCGGCAAGCGCCGCCGCTGTCGTCGGCTTGATCGGATCGGCGACGGCAAACAGGCCGGCGGCCTTGCCGTCGATAGCCACGAACACGACGGTGGCGCCGTCGGTGCGCAGACGCTCAGCCTCGCTTTGCAGCGAGGTCACGTCGATGCCGCGTTCGGTAAGAAATCTCGCTGTGCCGAGCGTCACGCTACGGCCCTCGACGATGCCGACTGCGCCTTTGCCGGAGGGCGCTTCGAAGCCGCTCACGGATGCGGGCATGATGTTGCGCGCGGCGGCAGCCGCGACGATAGCGGAGGCGAGGGGATGTTCGCTGGCGCGTTCGACGCTCGCGGCGAGCCGGACGAGAGTGGTTTCGTCAAAGCCCGACGCCGGGACGACGCCGACAACCCGCGGCTTGCCTTCGGTCAGTGTGCCGGTCTTGTCGACGACCAGCGTGTCGACCTTTTCCATGCGCTCAAGCACTTCGGCGTTTTTGATCAGGATGCCGGAATGCGCGGCGCGGCCGACGCCGACCATGATCGACATCGGCGTCGCCAGCCCGAGCGCGCAAGGGCAGGCGATAATGAGGACAGTGACCGCGGCGACCAGCGCATAAGCAAAGCGCGGCTCCGGACCGAACTCCGCCCATGCCGCAAACGCCAGCAGCGCAACCGCGATGACCAAAGGCACGAACCAGCCGGCGACTTGGTCGGCGAGCCGCGCGATCGGCGCGCGCGAACGTTGCGCGGTCGCGACCATGTCGACGATCCGCGCCAGCATGGTGTCGCGGCCGATCTTTTCCGCGCGCATGACGAAGGCGCCGCTGCCGTTGATCGTGCCGCCGATGAGTTTCGTCCCGACGTCCTTGGTCACCGGCATTGCTTCGCCGGTGATCATCGATTCGTCGACCGCCGATCTGCCTTCGACGAGGACGCCGTCGACCGGCACTTTTTCGCCGGGGCGAACGCGCAGCCGGTCGCCGACCATGACGGCGTCAAGCGGCACGTCCTCGTCGCTGCCGTCGTCCTTGATGCGGCGCGCATGTTTTGGCGCCAGACCCATCAACGCGCCGATGGCTTGCGACGTCGAGGCGCGGGCGCGCAGCTCCAAAACCTGGCCGAGCAAGACGAGAACGGTAATGACGGCGGCGGCCTCGAAATAAAGCGCGATACCGCCATGCATGTCGTGAAACGCTGTGGGAAACAGTCCCGGCAGGAGCGCGGCGACGACGCTATAGGCATAGGCCACGCCGGTGCCCATGGCGATCAATGTGAACATGTTGAGGTGGCCGGAGCGCAGCGATTGCGCGCCGCGCACGAAAAAGGAGGAACCGCCCCACAGCACCACGGGCGTCGCCAAAATGAATTGCACCGGCACGGCGATGCTGTTGGCCAGATGGAACAGCCCGAAATGCCCGCCCATCTCGATGACGAAAACCGGCACGGTGAGCACGAGCGAAATCCAGAACCGCCGCGTCATGTCGGCGAGCTCGGCGCCGTCGCCGGCGCTGCCGTCTTCGGGCTCGAGTGCCATGCCGCAGATCGGGCAGGAGCCCGGCGCCGCGCGCCGGATCTGCAGATGCATCGGGCAGGTATAGATCGTCCCCGCAGGCAAGGGTGCGGCAGGCGCGTCGGATTTGTTCAGGTATTTCTCGGGCTCCGCGGCGAACTTGGTGCGGCAGCCCATGCTGCAGAAATGATAGTCGTGGTCGCGGTAGGTGTGATGATGCGGGCTCTTCTTCGGGTCGACTTTCATTCCGCACACCGGATCGACCGCCATATCTGCAGCAATGGCGCCTGTATCATGGTGAGCGCCGTGAGAATGGGCGCTGTGGTCGTGCGCGGAAGACGAATGAGCCACGATCGAGCCTCTTGATACAGTTACCCCGTAGGGGTACATAGAGGCCATGCAAGCAAATGCCAAGGCGTCGGTGACAAAGCGGCTGAAGCGGATTGAGGGCCAGGTCCGCGGCCTCGCCCGCATGGTCGAGGACGATCGCTACTGCATCGATATCGTGACGCAGCTTTCGGCGGTGCGCGCGGCGTTACGCCGCGCCGAGGAAGAGATCCTCGCCGATCACACGGCGCATTGCGTCGAACACGCCATCGCGTCCGGCAACAAGGCCGAACAGCGGCGTAAGGTCAACGAGTTGATCGAAGTATTGTCGCGCAGCGATCGGTGATCGCGGGCGCGGCGGCAAAGCCGCCCGGTCGTTGCCGGATTTCGCTGACGCGCGATCCGGGAGACGCTGTCTTTAATTCAAAAGGATAATGGTACCAGCTGGAAGGTTCAGCTCTTGCGCTTCGCTCGACGTCGCGGGCCGGATTTCCGAAATCGAATAATTGTAGATTTCTTGATTGATCAAGCGCCGCTGCAACTCGTTGCGCGCCTCGCGCTCGCTTGGAGCGGCGACGCCATATTGCAGGTTCACCGTCATGCCATCACGGTCGGCAAACGAAACGGTGGTTACATACGGCACTTGCATTGCGCTTCCCTTTTTCAATTTTCCCCATCCAATCCGCTAAACTTTAAGAAAATGCTACCCGACGGGATTCGAGCGCATCCCGAATTCGCTTAAGGTTGAGATTTTACGGCGCGTGCCGAGATCAGTGATTGTTCTTGCGTGCCAGCGCAGCGCCCCGGGCCAGTGCTTCGAGCTTCAATGCGGCGATTTCGCGGCGCATCGGGGCCATTCCGCAATTCGTGCAAGCGACGATTTTTTGCACAGCGACGTATTTTGCCGCTTCATTAATCACGGCTGCAATTTCCTGCGGCGTTTCGATCTTATCGGTGGCAACGTCGATGACGCCGATCAATACATCCTTACCGTCTAGTAATCTAAGTACGCTCATCGGCACGTGCGAATTGATGCATTCGAGCGACACCTGATCGATTCGGCTGTTCGCCAAGGCCGGGAAAAACTTTTCGTATTGCCGCCACTCATTGCCGAGCGCGGCCTTCCACTCGATATTGGCGGGAATGCCGTAGCCGTAGCAGATGTGCACGGCGCTGGTACACGCCACACCGTCGAGCGCGCGATGCAGCGCCTCGATACCCCAGCCGGCGGCGGCCTCCATATAGACGTTGAACGCCGGTTCGTCGAACTGGATGACGTCGACGCCGTCGGCGGCGAGCCCGCGCGCTTCCTCGTTGAGCAGATCGGCGAAAGCCATCGCCAGTTTCACCCGGTCGCCGTAGTGCTCGTCGGCGATGGTGTCGACGATCGTCATCGGGCCCGGCAGCGTAAATTTGAGCTTGCGCGTGGTGTGCGCCCGCGCCAAGCGCGCCTCGCGGGCGTGCACGCGCGACCGCAGCCGCAACGGGCCGGTGACCGTCGGGCACATCGCTTTATAGCGATCGTTGCGGATGCCCATCTCGACGCGCTTGCCGAAATCGATGCCGTCGACCGCTTCGAGAAAGCCGTGCACGAAATGCTGGCGCGATTGCTCGCCGTCGCCGACGATATCGATGCCGGCGTCTTCCTGAAGCTTGAGCGCCAACAGCGTCGCGTCGTCCTTGGCGCTGGCGAGCTCGTCGCCTTCGAGACGCCACGGCGCCCACAATTTGTTCGGCGCGGCGAGCCAGGCGGGTTTGGGGAGGCTGCCGGCGATCGTGGTGGGAAATAACGGCGTGGCGGAAGACATCGTAGTCGTTTGCTGCGGTTGTTTGATCAGGTGCGATTCGTCAGGTTCGTCAGGTGCGATTCAGGAGAGCGACAAAGCGGCCGGCGGCCGCCAATCGTAAAGCCAGTCGTAGTGTCCCAAGAGATGCTGGCCGCCCATGACGCTCATCGCCGTGTTGCGCAACATAGCCGACACACCTTTGAGGTGATAGTGCTGTCCGTTGCGGGCGGCCTGGCGTTGTACTTTGCGCGTTCGCCCGCGCCGTATTGCGGTATAGGATTTCAACGCCATTTCGGCATCGTTAGGCATGCGCGCGAGACATTGCGCCGCAACCACCGCGTCCTCGATCGCCATGGCGCCGCCTTGCGCCAGAAACGGCAGCATCGGATGGGCAGCGTCCCCAAGAAGCGCAGCCGCGCCTTGCGACCACGTCATCAGCGGACGGCGATCGAACAGCGCCCATTTCAGCCAGGCCTCCGGCAAGCGCACCAGCGCGCGGGCCTGCGGCGCCCAGCGCGCGGCTGTCAGCCGCGGCAGGAGATCGATGCAGCTTGCCGGCTCGCTCCAGCCTTCCGCCTGCCAATCGTCGGCGGTAATGACGACGATGTTGATGACTTTGCCGGCCTTGACCGGATAGTGCACGAGATGCGCATCCGGCCCGAGCCAGAGATGGATCAAGGGCTCGCGGAATTCGGCAGGCACATCGGTCGCCGGCACCAGCGCCCGCCACGCGGTGCGGCCGGAAAATCGCGGCGCCTCGCTAAAGCCGAGACGCGCGCGCGAGATCGACCACAATCCGTCGGCGGCGATCAGCGCATGGCCGTGCTCGCTCCACGCCGCGGTGCCGCTGCGCGCCGACACGGTGACGCCGTTCGGATGGGTGACGAAATCCTCCATGCGCATGCCGAGCTTGACCGAGATATCGAGCTCGGCCGCCACCGCAGCACTGAGCACGGCCTGCAGATCGCCGCGATGGATGATCCAATACGGCGCGCCGTAGCGCTGCGCCGCCATGTCGCCGAGCGGGATGCGCACGATCTCGCGGCCGTTTTTCGCGTTCAGCACGCGCACCGCCTGTGGCGTCACGACATGGGGCCGCAGCCGCTCACCGAGCCCGAGCTCGATCAGCGCGCGCGCGGCATTGGGCGAGAGCTGAATGCCGGCGCCGGTTTCGGCAAGGCGCTCGGCCTGCTCGAGAACGATGACGCGAAAGCCGTTGCGCACGAGCGCGAGCGAAACGGTCAGCCCGCCGATACCGGCACCGGCGACAATGACGGTGCGCGAGGACGTCACGGCATGAGCCTTAAGGTTACATGCGCTTGAAGTTAGACGAGTTCGCTATTCAAGGCGCATTCCGCCGGCCGCGCCGCGTTGGGGGCGAGCTTCGGGTCGCGGCGGTACAGCGTCGAGCAATACGGGCAAATGTATTCGGCGTCGTCGCCCATGTCGCAATAGACATGTGGATGATCGAACGGCGGCAAGGCGCCGACACACATGAATTCCTTGGCGCCGATCTCGATGACCGCAACGCCGAGATCGTTATGGAAGTGCGGGACGACCAAATCCGTCATGCGCTCGATTTCCGGCTGGTGCCTTCATACTGGGGAATTAACCCCGGTTGGTCGGCACCATAGCGGGCCAAGTTGCCGAATTCCAGCAAGGCGTTGCGCTCTGTTGTCAAAAAGCCGCAAATTTTCGGCAACACGTCCCTGGATTGAAGCCCGCACATCGGCCATTTAAGTGGGCCATTTTAGCAGACGTCGTATCGGATTGCAGACGGAAAATGAGCCGGAAACTACTCATCCAGACGGTGCGCCACCCGTTCGTCGCGTTCGCCGCCGCTGTGCTGTTTGCCGGCGCGGCCTTCGTGCTGATCCGCGGCGGTGTCGCGGCGCGCGCGCAATTCGACGCCACGGCGGAAGATCCGGTGAAAATCACCGATCGGGCGCTCGACCGGACGTTTAGCCGTGATGTTGCCGAACGTGAGATTCGCGCGGCATTGGCCGGTGACGATGTCGATTTGGCGCAGAGCTTTGTCGCGCTGGCTGGCGACCGCGCCGTGCAAATCGATCCGTCGCTCGCCAATGCGGTCAATGATGCGAGCGTGAAGCATGACTCGGTGTCCAACACGGTCGGCCGCTTCATCCACGGAGCGTGGACTGGTGAGCCGACCGATATGGCGAGCCTCGCGGGAACTGCACTCAGCGATCTTTTTGTGGTCGGCGACATTCGGGACGTCGCGCGCGAGGGTTCACGCTACCTCACGGGGAAGCAATACGACGCGTGGGTCCTCGGCCTTGCCGGCGTCGGGATCGGCCTCACCGCGGCGACATACGCGACGCTCGGTTCTGGCGCACTGGAAAGAGTTCGGCCTGTCGATTGTTAAGGCCGCTCGCCGGACGGATCAACTCAATCCCAGATTAGTCGAGCGGGCTGTCCGCGAATTTGTCAAAGTTGGTGATGCCGGAGGTTTCGCTGAGCTTGCCAAAAACACCGGGCGTATCGAAGCCAAAGCGGGTCCCCAGGCCGCGCTCGACAGTCTTGCTATCGCCGAAAAACCTGAAGATATAGCCCGGTTGTCGCGGCTTGCCGTGGCAAAGGGTGGCAAAACGCGGGCAATTCTGAAGCTATTCGGGCCCGCCGCTTATATTCTCACTGCTAGCGTGCTTGATTTGTCGGTGTGGATATTGTGGGCGGCCTTCGCGCTGGTCGGCTTCTGCTCGTCGTGCAAAGCCATGGTCGAGCGGCTGACGCTTGCCCATCTGCAAAGGCGGAAGCTGCGCCTTGCGCGCGCCGAGCTCGCCATGTTGCGAGTGCCGGTATCGCTGCCGTTGCGGTAGGCCCGTGCGCGTGCTTTGTCGCTGACCGATTGGAGGTCGCGGCATGCCGAGTTTTACCCGTGATGGCGTAGAGATTGCGTTCCTCGACGAAGGCGAGGGCGAGCCGATCGTGCTCATCCACGGCTTCGCGTCCAATAAAGAGGTGAATTGGGTCACGCCGGGCTGGGTGACGACGCTTACCCGCGCCGGCCGCCGGGTCATCGCGCTCGACAATCGCGGCCACGGCCAGTCGACGAAACTCTACGACCCTGCCGCCTATCACAGTTCGATCATGGCCGAGGACGCATGCGCCTTGATCGAGCATCTCGGCCTGCCGCGCGCTGACGTCATGGGTTACTCGATGGGGGCGCGGAACACCGCCTTTCTCGCGCTGGCGCATCCCGAGCGGACGCGCGCCGCTGTGCTTGGCGGTCTCGGCCTGCGGCTGGTCGAGGGCGTCGGGCTTCCGGACACGATTGCGGATGCTTTGGAGGCGCCGGCGGGCACCGTCATTTCGGATCCCATCGCCTACCTGTTTCGTGCCTTCGCCGAACAGACGAAATCGGACCTGCGGGCGCTCGCCGCGTGCCTACGCGGCTCACGGCAAATGCTCAGCCGCACCGAGGTCGGCCAAATCGCCGTCCCGCTTCTGGTCGCGGTCGGCAGTACCGACCCGATCGCGGGGTCGCCCGAGGCGCTTGCGGCGCTCATTCCTGGCGCGCAGGCCCTCTCCATCGCGGGCCGCGATCACATGCTTGCGGTAGGCGACCGGACCTATAAGGTGGGGGTACTCGAATTTCTGGATAAACGGCCGTAAATGTCGGCCATTGGCCTGATTTTTACGGCCATTGGCCTACAAACCAGCCATTTTCAAGCCCACCCCTTGGATTTGCGGCACCCGCCGCCCAATATAAAACGTCACGCCGTTGTGGTAGGCGGTCACGTTGTTTCCGGGGAGACATCCGATGGCGCAATATCAGGCTAAGCCGGCTCTCGACACGGTCGATCCGGTCTGGGGGCGCATTCGCCGCGAGGCCGAAGATATCGCGCGCCGCGAGCCGGAGCTCGGCACATTCATTTATTCGACGGTTTTGCATCATGACACGCTCGAGGCGGCGGTCGCGCACCGGCTGGCGGACCGCCTTCACGCCGCGGTATCGAGCGATCTGATCCGCCAGGCCTATGCCGACGCGCTCAAGGATGCGCCCGAGATCGGGGAAGCGTTCCGCGCCGACATCATGGCGACGGCGGATCGCGATCCGGCGACCCACCGCCTCATCGAGCCGGTGCTCTATTACAAGGGCTTTCACGCCATTCAGACGCATCGGCTGGCGCACTGGCTGTGGGAAAAGGGGCGCCAGGATTTCGCGCTCTATCTGCAAAGCCGCGCGTCGGCCGTGCTCCAATGCGACATCCATCCGGCGGCGAAAATCGGTCGCGGCATTTTCCTCGATCATGCCACCGGGCTTGTAGTCGGCGAGACGGCGGTGATCGAGGATGATGTCTCCATGCTGCACGACGTCACGCTCGGCGGCACCGGCAAGGAACACGAGGATCGCCATCCGAAAATCCGCTACGGCGTCATGATCGGCGCCGGCGCCAAAATTCTCGGCAATATCGAAGTCGGCCATTGCGCGCGCATCGCCGCCGGCTCCGTCGTGATCAAGCCGGTGCCGAACAATGTGACGGTGGCCGGCGTGCCGGCCAGGGTGGTCGGCGTTGCCGGTTGCCCGGAACCGGCGCGCAGCATGGATCAGATGTTTCCTAACGAGATCTGATACGCTGGACATAAATTGCCGCGCATGTCAGCGGCTTGATGCTGGTAACTTCAAATCCGCCGCGCGAAATGCTATGCGGCGGCGTGCTATGTAACATGACGAATATTGTTTGATCTTTTCCGAAACCGGAAATCGGACTTTTTCGGGAATGCGCTCTAGGAGATACGCGGTGGACGTTCAGGAAGTCAGAAAGCTCGACGCTTATTTGAAGAAGCTGTTCGGCAATGCCCGCATCCGCGTCGTGCCGCGGCCGAAGAAGGAAGATTCCGCCGAAATCTATATCGGTGAGGAATTCATCGGCGTTCTATTCGTCGACGACGAGGACGACGAGCGCTCGTACAATTTCCAGATGGCCATTCTCGCCACCGATCTGGAAAGCGTTTAATGGCGCTGTTAATTCGCCGGATGCAGTTGCGCAATCAGGCGATCAAAACCTGAGCCGACATTACGCCAATCGCCGAGCCAGTCGCGCGGAAACCGTATCGTGATCACGTCGGCGCCGATGGCGCGTTCCTGCATGCAGGTGCCGGGCACGGCCTGGCCCGGCCGCGTGCAACGGGCGAAAAACTGCTCGGGACCGGTGCCGAAATAGACCAGATCTTCGCCCTCATAGGGCGTGCCGTTGCGAAACGGCAGGATGGCAAGCCCATCCGCGCCGGCTGTGGCTTGCGCCTCGACATAGCGCGGATAGATCGTCCGCAACCGCTCGAGCGGCGGCAGCACCGCGCCCAACGCGGCGATGGTAACGAAGAACCGTTTGGCGGCCGTCGCGGCCGCTTCCGCTGCGGCATTTTCCGGATTGAGCGGCTGCCGGTCGGCATCGGTTTGCGGTGGCGTGAGCGACGGCCATTCAAAGATCAGGTCGATCCGCTCTTGCTGTCCGGGGTGCCGTTGCACTTTCTCGCGCACCGCGGCTGGAGGCACGTTGAACAGCACGCCCGAAACCGTGATCGGAATGGCCGGCGCGTCGAGCGCGGTCGGGGTGCTCGGCCAGGTCGGCCACAGTAGATAGGACACGATGCCGGCGACCACCGCCGCAAGCAGAACCAAAAGCATGAAAGGCAACGTGAGAACGCGCCGCGCAGGCGGTTGGTCGCGCGTCGCGGCGCGCGGCTGAGAGCGTGAATTGCGCCGGGGAACTGCGTCCACCGTCATGAGCGTTGAATAACCCGATGCGAATCAAAGCGCAGTATCGCACACGGATTCTTTGGGATCAGGGCTTGCTAGAGCGTGATCCCGAAAAGTGGAAACCGGTTTTCGGAAAAGGCCACGCTCAAACGAAAAGACTAGACCTTGATCCAATTCCATTGAATTGGATCAAGGTCTAGGCGCAGCCGGCGCTTCAGCGGCCGGCACTGTCGCTGCGGGAACTGCCTGCGGCTTGGCCGGGGCAGCGACCTGCGCCGAGATTTCCGCAGCCAGCGTGGCCGCGATCTTGGCATGGGCCGCGGCGTTAAAGTGAATGTGGTCCCATTGATAGAAATCCGCAGGCACCGGGTCCGGATCGTAGACGATGACGCGAATGTGGCGGGCGCGAAGCCGGGCGGTCATCGCCGCGACATTGGCCGAGCGCCGCTCCTTGGTGCCGAAGAAGCGCAGGTCGTTGCCGCCGGGTTGCAAGATAACAATGTCGGTGCCCTTGGGCACCGCGCTATCGATCCGGCTCAACATACCGGCCGTGACATCGCCGTTAACGCCGGCATTGGTGACATTGGCATTGATGCCCTTCTTGCGCAGCAGCGCCTCCAACAGTGCCGGGTAGGCATTCGCCGCGCCGACGCCGAAGCCTGTCGTATTGCTGGCGCCGACCGCCACGATGTTCAGCGGCGCGGCGGCAACCGGCAAGGCGAGGCAAAGCGCCACCGCTACGGCCAGTGCGCGTAAGGCAAAATTCATCGGCCAAGTCCTCCGCCAAGTTCTCCGCCAGGTCCTCCGAACGGCGCGCCCCCCGGCCGCCGCGCATTAACCCTTCCTTAAGCATTTCGTAGCGGTGCACCGCGGCGTCTGCAATGGCTTGTCTCCTAGGGTTCTAGCCACGGGAAGCGCCCGGATGTTGCACACGACGCTGCCGGCCATTGCGCCAGAGACCATTCAATCGCTGTTCGCGCTGGCGTTCGGTTTTGCCTTTGCCGGGATGTGCGCCAGCGGCTTCCGTCTGTTCAGCAAACATTTTCCGAGCTTTAGGCTGCTCGAAATCGGTCCGGTGCCGGCGCGCTTCGCTGCGGTGCCGCTCCTGATCTTCTCGGCGCCCTTCATCATCATGCGCAACACGCTGCGCGCCCGCCGCATCGAACGCCGCCGCGGCGAGGTCGTCATGGTGGCGACGGTGATCGCGGGCCTGTGGAGCCTGATGTCGGGGACGGTCGTGGTGCTGGCGCTGCAGGCGGTGCTTTAGTCGCAGTCACTGCCGTTCATTTGAAACTGCCCCCGAGGCAGATTTACCCATTGATTGCACGCCCAAACGCTGCCTGAGAGGAATTCGAAGTCAAGGACGGCCCGAAGGGCCGCCGCCTCCAGCGATGCCTTTAGCCCGTTACTAGCAACGGGCTAAAGGCATCCTTGAGTTCGAATTCCTTTCAGGCAAAATGGTGGGCGAGCAATCAATGGGGACTTGGCGCTGCGCTCAGCGCCTTCTCAAGCATGCTAGTGCAGGGCAGCCGCTTGCAATCGCGGCGGCTTGCGTGACACCGTCGTCGAACGCCCACCACAGTGACACAGCATGATCTACGAACTCGACGGCCATCGGCCGGAATTGCCGCCTGAGGGCCAATATTGGATCGCGCCGAACGCGACGGTGATCGGCAAAGTGCGGCTCAAGGCCGAGACCAGCATCTGGTTCGGCGCCGTGCTGCGCGGCGACAATGAATGGATCGAGCTCGGCGAGCGCTCGCAGATCCAGGACAATGCGACGTTGCACACCGATCCCGGCTACCCGATGAGCATCGGCCCAAATTGCGTCATCGGCCATAACGTTATCCTGCACGGCTGCACCATCGGCGCCAACACGCTGATCGGAATGGGCGCGATCGTGCTCAACGGTGCGCGCATCGCCGAGAATTGCCTGGTCGGCGCCGGCGCGCTGATCACCGAGGGAAAAACCTATCCGCCGGGATCATTGATCGTCGGCGCCCCGGCGCGGGTGCTGCGACCGCTCGCGGCCGACGACATCAAAATGATCGCAGGCGGCGCCGACACTTACGTCCGCCGCTTCAAGCAATATGCGAAAATGCTAAAGCCCATTGAATAAGACGCCGCTCGACACGGCGGATCGGTTTTTCGTCTGCTTTTACGGCCAATAACGGACTCTGCCTCGGACTTGCGCTGTAAAGTACATCACAACCGACTGATTTAGCCGTGGTGCAATCGGTGGTACCGTAAAGTCGAATATTTGGAAGGGAGAACGCCGATGAACATCGTGGAAAAAACCGGCGCGAAGCCGCGGCCGAATGCGGTGGACTTCGAGCGCTTCCGGTTGCGCCGCTTCATCGAAAGCCTTGGTAGCGAGGAACTCGACACCCGCAACGCGGCCATCGATCTCGCCGGCATCGCCGAGGTGATGGAGGGCAACCCGAAAGCGGTGCTGTTCCGCTCGGCAGGCCCGGAGCGGGCCGAACTTGTCGGCAATGTCATGGGTAGTCGCACCCGGATCGCCAAGGCGTTCGGCGTCAAGCCGCATGACCTCATGAAGGAAGTTACGCGGCGGCTGGATAACAAGCCCGAGATTTTCGAAGTGTCTCGCGCCGAGGCGCCCTGTCAGGCGGTGGTGCTGACCGGCGCCGATGCCGACGTCACCAGGCTTCCCGTGCATCTCCAGCATGGCGCTGACGGCGCGCCCTATATCTCCGCCTCGATCGACTACGTCATCGATCCCAAGACCGGGTTCACCAATGTCGGGCTGCGCCGGCTGATGCTGCGCTCGGAACACGAGACCGGCATTGATCTGGTGGCGCCGAGCGATCTCAAGGCGATCTACGAGGCCAACGCCGCGGTGGGCAAGCCCACGCCGGTGAGCTTTGTGGTCGGCGCGCATCCGATCGATCACGTCGCCGGCGTGATGCGGGTGCCGGTCGACGAGCTCGGCATCGTCGCGAGCCTGCGCGAAGCGCCGTTGCCGGTGGTCAAGAGCATCACCAACGACATCCGCGTTCCGGCCGACGCCGAATATGTCATCGAGGGCTATCTCGACGAGCGTGGCCATGTCGAGCCGGAGGGACCCTATGGCGAATTCCTCGGCTATTACGGGGCGGTGAAGCGCAATCCGGTGTTCCACATCACGGCGATCACGCACCGCAACGACGCGCTGTTTCAGACCTCGACCATCGGCGGCAAGACCTTCGGCCGCACCGACACCGCACAGCTTTCGGCGCTGCGCACCGAAATCAGCATTTGGGGCGCGCTGGAAGCCGCGGTGCGCGAGCCGGTTGCGGTTTTTGCCACGACATCCAGCGGCGGCGCCTTCAACGTTCGTGTCGCCATGCGCCAGCGCGTGCCCGGCGAAGCGAGGAACGCTATCGGCGCCTGCATGGGGGCGCTTGCCAACTGCAAGAACATCTATGTGGTCGATCCCGACATCGACATCTTCTCTGACGAGCAGATGGACTGGGCGATGGCGACGCGCTTTCAGCCCGACCGCGATCTGATCGTGATGAGCGGCATGCGCACCCTGCCGCTTGATCCATCGCTGCCGCCGGGAAGTCGGGTCGGCGCCAAAGCGGGCTACGACTTGACTTGGCCGTTCGGCCAGGGTGATCGCCTCGAGGCCCGGGTGCCGGCGCCGCCGACCTTCCGTGGCAACCGCTTTGCCTCGGTCGAGGCGGCGCTGGCCGACGGCCCTAAATTCTTCGAGGATCTGATGGCCGCGGTGGGCAGCCGCGACGGCCGCGAGGTGGTGCGTGTGTTGGGCGGCCTGCGCAACACGAAGACGCTCGATCGCGACGGGGAAGGGCGCTACTTCATCAAGCCAGGCAGCAAATAAGCCGAGCGGGCAATAGGCCGCGATAATAAGCAGACGGCGGGGGAATGAGCATGAAAGTGTTGCGGTGGATTGTGTTGGCTGCGTTGGGCGTCGGTGGATTGGGCTCGGCAAACGCGCAGGAAACAACCGTCAAGGTCGGCATCGCGCGTTCGACCTCCAACGCTGCCGAGCTGATGGCGCTCAAGCGCGGCTACTTCAAGGACGCCGGCATCACGCTGCAATGGGATGACATCGACACCACCGCGAACGTCATCGCGCTGTTGGCGCAGAACCAATACAACATTGTCGCCGGCGGCATCTCGGCCGGCATCTTCAATGCGCTTGAGAAGAACCTCCCCATCACCATGTTGTCCGACCGGGTCTCCACGCCGATCGGGCACAATCTGATGCTGCGGCCGGACCTCAAGGACACCGTCAAGAGTTTCAAGGACCTCAAAGGCAAGGTCATCGCCAGCAACGGCCAGGGTTCGGTGTCGACCTACGAGGTCGGAAAAATGCTCGAGCGCGAGGGCCTGACCATCGCCGACGTGGATCTGAAGGTCATCCCGTTCACCCAGATGGGCCTCGCCTTCAAGAACCAGGCCATCGATGCGGCCATCGTCATCCCGCCATTCGTCTGGCAGCTTGAGGCGCAGGGATTGGCGGTCCCCTTCGGCAGCGTCGATGAACTGGTGCAGCCGCAGCCGATGACCATTGCCGTCATCATGGCCAATACCGATTGGATCAAGGCCAACCCGGATCTCGTCCAGCGCTACATGACAGCGTGGCTCCGCGGCGCCCGCGACTACTGCAATGCCTATCACGGCGGAGCGAGCCGCCAGGAAGTCATCGACGAGCTGGTCAGCAGCAAGACCGAACCGCGAAAGGAGCTGCTCGAGAAGTACCCGTGGCCGGCGCGCAGCCCGAACGGCAAGATCAACACCACGAGCATGCTGGACATCAATGCCTGGTACGTCACCAACAAGATGTCGGCGCAAAAATTCCCCGCGGAGCGGGTCGTCAACTCAACCTTCATCGACGAGGCGAACAAGAAGCTCGGGCCGTTCCAGCTCGAGAACAAGGACAGCAAGCTGCCGGGCTGCCGCGATTGAACAACAGCCGGGGGGAAGTTTGATGCCGGTGCAACGGCGCGGCGCGGCGGTCGAGATCGCGGGCCTGCGGCGGGAATATCGGAGCGAGCAGGGCAGCATCGTCGCGATCGACCATGTCGACCTACGCGTCGCACCGGGCGAATTCCTCTGCATCGTCGGCCCGAGCGGCTGCGGGAAATCGACGCTGCTGCGCATCCTGGCCGGCCTCGACCGCCAGACCGCGGGCACCGTCACGGTCGATGCCGCCGGCTGGGCGGTCGAGAACGCCATGGTGTTCCAGGACTCTGGGCTGTTCCCCTGGATGAGCGTGGCGACCAACGTGCGCTTCGGCCTCGACACCCGGGGCGTGCCGCGCCAGGAGGCCGACGCCAGAGTCGAAGCGGCGCTCAAGCTCGTCGGCCTGACGCGCTTTCGCAACCATTACCCGCATCAGCTTTCCGGCGGCATGCGCCAGCGCAGCGCCATCGCCCGCGCCTTCGTCACCGATCCCGGCATGCTCCTGATGGACGAGCCGTTCGCGGCGCTCGATGCGCAGAACCGCGTCCTGCTCCAGAGCGAATTGGTGCGGTTGTGGGAGCAGACCGGAAAGACCGTGATCTATATAACCCACTCGATCGAAGAGGCCCTCCTGATGGGCGACCGCACCGTCATCATGACGGCGCATCCGGGCAGCATCAAACAGATCATCAACGTGCCGTTTCCCCATCCGCGCGACCTGCTGGCGCTTTCGGCGTCGCCCGAATTCGGCAAGCTCAAGCTCGACATCTGGCGGGTGCTTGAGGAGGAAGTGAACCGGGCGCGGGCGGAGATGGAAAAATGAGTCCCTGAAAACTCAGGAGCGGCTGCTCTATCTCATCTCGCCGATCGGACTGATCGCGCTGTGGCAGCTTCTGCTCATGGCCGGCATCGGCGACCGCCGCTTCGTGCCGGCGCCGAGCGACATTGCCTGGCGCTATTGGGAGATGGTTTTAAGTGGCGAGCTCGAGAAGAACACCCTGGTGACGCTCTGGCGCGTGCTCGCGGGCTTCTTCCTCGGCAGCATCCCCGGCATCGCCGTGGGCCTGCTGATGGCGATGTTCCGTCCGGTTCGCATCTTCTTCGATCCGCTGATCGCAAGCCTGTTCCCGATCCCGAAGATCGCGCTGATGCCGCTTCTGCTGCTCGCCTTCGGCTTCGGCGACGCCTCCAAGATCGCGCTGGTGGTGACCGCGGTGTTTTTCCCGGTGGTGGTGAACACCTATGTCGGCGCCGCCAACATCGAACGCATCTACTGGGACGTGGCGAAGAATTACGGCGCCAGCCAGTCCGTGATCTTCCGGCGCATCGTGTTCTTCGGTGCGCTGCCGATGATCTTCGCAGGGCTCCGCATCGCGCTTGCGGTGTCGTTTATCGTATTGGTCGCGGCCGAGTTCGTCGCCACCAAGTCCGGCATCGGCTACCTGATCTGGAACTCGTGGGAGCTGCTGCAGGTCGACGTCATGTTCGTCGGCATCGTCACGGTGGGCGTGCTCGGCCTGATCGCGACAATTATTCTTCAGGAGATCGAGCGCAAGGTCATTCCCTGGAAGACGGAGTAGGCAGGCAGTATTCGATCACGCGCCGCGTCCCTTCGCCGCCTGGATCGCGCTCCAGATTCGCTCAGGCGTTGCCGGCATGTCCATGTGGTCGACGCCGTGATCCTTCAGCGCATCCATGACGGCGTTCATCACCACCGCCAGCGCCGGCGTGATGCCGGCCTCGCCGCCGCCCTTGATCCGCAGCGGGTTGCCATGGGTCGGGTCCTCGGTCAGCGCGATGTCGAATGACGGCACCAGATCCGCGCGCGGGATGGCGTAGTCCAGAAAGCTTCCGGTCAGCACCTGGCCGGTTTCGTCGTAACGCACTTCCTCGACCAAAGCCTGACCGATGCCCTGCACGATGCCGCCGTGCACCTGGCCATGCAGGATCAGCGGATTGATCGCCTGGCCGGCGTCGTCGACCGAGCCGTAGCGCGGAATGCTGATGGCGCCGGTGTCGGGATCGATCTCGACCTCGCAGACGGCGCAGCCGGTCGGATACGCCGGAATGCGGCCGGTGAACGTCTTCTTGGACTGCAACAGCTTGCCGCTGGCAAGCGCAGCGTCGTCGTTCATCGCCTGCGCGACATCGTAGACGGTCAGCCGCCGGTTGCTGTTCGGCGTCGCGAACAGGCCGTCGGTGAAGGAAACCTCGGCCTGCGGCACGCCGAGGATCTTTGCCGCCACCGCCAAGCCCAGCGCCACCACGTCGGTACAAGCCTCCACCATCAGCGTGCCGCCGAGCCGCATCGAGCGGTCGGAATGAGTGCCGCTGCCGGACGGAATTTTCGCGGTGTCGCCACCGATGAAGACGATGTCCTCCGGGTGCACGCCGAGCAAATCGGCCATCACCTGCGCGAAGCTCGTCTCGTGGCCCTGGCCGGTGGATTGGGTGCCGACCGCAAGTTCGACCTTGCCGGTGCCGAGCACGGTGACCTCGACACGCTCGTGCGGAATGCCGACGGGCGTCTCGAGATAGTTCGCGATGCCGATGCCGCGCAGCTTGCCGCGCTTCTTCGAGACGCGCTTGCGCGCGGCAAAGCCCTTCCAGTCCGCGAGCTCGATGATGCGCTTCATGTTGCCGGCGAAATCGCCGCTGTCGTAAAGGAGCCCGCTTGCCGTGCGGTAGGGCAGCTTCTTTTTCGCGATGACGTTTTTCTGCCGGATCTTCACTCGGTCGATGCCGAGCCGGGCGGCGGCGAGATCGATCAGCCGCTCCAGCACCAGCGTCGCTTCCGGCCTGCCGGCGCCGCGGAACGGCGCGGTCGGCACCGTGTTGGTCATCACCGCGCGGCAGCGCATATGCATCAGCGGGATGTCATAGACCGTGGTGGCGACGCGATAGGCATTGGAGAGCGGTACATAGGTCACGGTCTGACCGCCGCAGGTGCCGATGTGATCGACCTGATAGGCGGTGATGCGGCCGTCGCCGGTGAGCGCGAGGCGCGCGCTCGTCACCAGGTCGCGGCCGGCATAATCGGTGAGGAAGGATTCCGAACGGTCGTTGGTCCACTTTACCGGCCGGCCGGCGCGCTTACTCGCCCACAGGATCGTGGCCTGCTCGGGATAGAGATTGTTGCGAAGGCCGAAGCCGCCGCCGACATCGGGGCAGACGAAGCGGACCTTCTCGAGCGGCAGCCCAAAACTTTCCGCCAGCACCATGCGCGGCGCGTGGACGCCCTGGTTGCCGGAAATCAGCGTGTAGGATTCCGTTGCCGCATCGTAAGAGGCGACGCCGGAGCGCGGCTCCATCTGCGCGTTGGCGATCCGCTGATTGCGGAAGGTTTGTTCGACGACGAGATCAGCGGCAGCGAACGCCGCGCGTACCGCCGTTGTGTCGCCGAACTCCTGGTCGAGTGCAATATTGTCCGGCGCCGATGCCCAGATCGTCTCGGCGCCGTCCACCTCGCGCACATCGGTCACGGCCCGCAGCACCTGGTATTCGACCTCGACCGCCTCGGCAGCGTCCCGCGCCTGAAACGGCTGTTCCGCCACCACCACCGCGACCGCTTCGCCCGGATAGCGCACGCGGTCGAGAGCAAGCGGAAATTGCTGCTCCTCCAGCACCGGACGCTTCTCCGGCGCGAAGGCGCGCACCTTGATGTCGATCGCGCCGGCCGGGTTGGCGCGCTGCACCGCGCCTTTCAACCCATCGGCGACGTAATCGGCGCCGGTCAGGACCGCGATCACGCCGGGCATCGTTCGCGCGGCCGTGGCGTCGATCCGCTTGACGAGGGCGTGGGCATGCGGTGAGCGCACGAACGCGGCCATCGCCTGGCCCGGCATCGAGATGTCGTCGGAATATTTCCCCGCCCCGCGCACCAGCCGCAGGTCCTCGAAGCGCGGCATCGGCCGTCCAATATAGGGCCCGCCTTCGGCTCTCGGTTTTCGGTCCATTGCGCTTGCCGGATTCTCTTTCGTGCCGGGGCTGGCGGACTGTCATCCTGCACGGCTGCACCATCGGCGCCAACACCCTGATCGGCATGGGCGCGATCGGCCTCGACGGCGCGCGCATCGCCGGGAATAGCCTGGTCGGCGCCGGCGCGCTGATTACCGAGGGAAAAATTGATCCGCCGGCATCACTGATCGTCGGTTCACTGGCGCGCGTGCCGCGTCCGCTCGGGCCGGACAACATCAAGATGATTGCAGGCGGCGCTGATGTTTACGTCCGCCGCTTCAAGCAATATGCGAAACACTTAAAGCCGATTGGATAGGGCGCCGCTCGATGCCGGGGATTGCGGCCAATCATGAGCATTCGCGTGGAGCGATTGGCGCCTTTCTATTCCGGCACCATTTCACCCGAGCCGCCGAATTCCTTTGGAAAGTCTTTGAGCTTGGGAAGCCCATCCCGCATCGGCAAAACTGTTTCGGCATAGTTGACGTGAACGCCCGGAGTAAATTTCAACGTCGGCAAGGTCGCTGAGAACACGTCCACCAATCCTAGGGGAGGATGGTTGGCCATGACATGGCCGCCACACTTCTTGCAGTATTGCCGCTGACTGACTTCAGTCTTTTGAAACATGGCAACGTGTTCCGAACCCGCAGTGACGCGTACGGCGCCGGGCTTCCAAAGAGTAAAGGCGTTGACCGGCCCGCCGGACCAAGACCGGCATGATCGGCAATGACAATATCCCATTGCTTCCGGCTCACCGGAAGCCTCGACGTGAACCGCTCCGCAGAAACACTCGCCCTCATATGTCGCCACCATTATCGCTTCCTCTCGCGGTTTGACGCGGAATTACTCCAACAATTTCTTTGCTCAGACCGACTTGCGCCAAGGCACCAGCATTGAAACGCGGTCCTTATAGGAGCGGTATTGATCTCCGAATAGGTCGATCAGATCCCGCTCTTCTAACTTGATGCCGACAACAATGTAAGCCGTTGTCACTGCCGCGAAAAGGAGGTGCCCAACCGTCATCGTTGGTGCCGCCCAGAATGCGATGACGAAACCGAGATAAATCGGGTGCCGCACGAACTGGTAGTAAAGCGGCGTCCGAAAGCGCGGCGTTGGCATGGACCGGCCGGTGAGATTGTTTGTCACCTGATGCAATCCGAACAATTCGAAATGGTTGATCAGGAAGGTGCTGGTCAGCACGATCAGCCAGCCGACGAATGACAAAATCATCACCGCCATGGCGATTTGCGGATTGGCGATCTGCCACACGACGGTCGGCATCGGCTGCCACTGCCAGAGCAACAGAGCAAGCGCCAGGCTCGCGAACAGCACATAGGTGGCGCGCTCCACAGAGGGCGGCACGAATCGCGTCCACCATTGCTTGAACTGCTTGCGCGCCATCACGCTGTGCTGCACGGCGAAGAGTGACATCAGGAGAAGGTTGACAACGAGCGCCTCCGTCACCGACGCGCTGGGACCGGAATCGATTGTCTTCGGCACAACGAGATTCTCGACGAAGCCGATGGCGTAGAGAAAGGTGACGAAAAACACCAGGTAGCAGGCAACTCCATAAAGAAACGCGAGCCCCCGGGTTACGAAGTTGCCCTGACCGCGACGCGCGTTCTGGCTGATGGCTTGAGTTTGGGTCATGGCCTTTTCCGATCCATTGCGATCGCGGGAGCGCGACCGGAGCGCGCAGATTGCATATTGCGGGGCACAAGACTTTGCCCGGACCTTGATTTGTCCTTGAGAAGGGCTTGAGTACGCCTTGAGAGCAGCTTTAGCAGTCTGGCTCCGGGGCGACGACGTGCAATTTCTCCTTGCCGATCATATGCTTGATACCGAGCGGCGCGAGCTGCGGCGCGGCGCGGCGCCCATTGCCGTGGAGCCGCAGGTTTTCGACCTCCTGGTTTACCTGTTGCAGAACCGCAATCGCGTCGTCAGCAAGGACGACCTCATCGCTTCGGTCTGGGGCGGTCGGATTGTGTCGGATTCGACGTTGACCAGCCGCATCAACGCCGCGCGCAAGGCGCTCGGCGACAACGGCGAAGACCAGAGGCTGATCCGCACCATCGCCCGCAAGGGATTGCGTTTTGTCGGCACGGTGCGCATGCAAGGCGACGACGCCGAGCCGGCACACGCCGCGAGCGCGCAGCCCGATGAAAGTCACGAGCAAGCGCGCCCGGCTTTGCCGCTGCCCGACCGTCCCGCCATCGCCGTATTGCCCTTCACCAACATGACCGGTGATCGGGAGCAGGAATATTTCTCCGACGGTATCAGCGAAGACATCATCACCGCACTGTCCAAGCTACGCTGGTTTTTTGTCATCGCGCGCAATTCTTCTTTCATCTACAAGGACAAACCCGTCCATATGAAGCAGATCGCCGAAGAACTCGGCGTCGGCTATGTGGTCGAGGGCAGCGTGCGCAAAGTTGGCGACCGCGTCCGCATTACAGCGCAGCTCAACGATGTGACCACGGGAAGCCATGTCTGGGCGGAGCGTTACGACCGAAGCATCGCCGATGTATTCGCGGTGCAGGACGAGATCACCGAGGCCATCGTCGCCGCGATCGAACCGCAGCTCTATGCCGCGGAGAATTTTCGCGCCAAACGCAAGGCGCCGGACAGCATGGACGCCTGGGATCTGGTCATGCGGGCGTTGTCACATTACTGGCGGGTCACGCGGCAGGATAACGTTGTTGCGCAGGCGCTCCTCGAGAAGGCGACCACCATCGATCCGAATTACGGGCGGGCCCTCGGTCTGCTTGCGACAACCCACACATTCAGCGCGCATATGGGTTGGATGGATATGGCGACGGTGGCGCCGATCGCCGAGCGGGCGGCGCAGGCAGCGATCCTCGCCGACAGCGAAGACCCTTGGGCGCACTATGCGTTGGGCTGCGTTTATTTGTTTGCGCGGCGTTTCGACGATTCGCTCGCCGAATTCGAATTGGCGTTGCGGCTCAACCCAAACTTCTCACTGGCACAGGGCTATTACGGTCTGACGCTATCTTATTGCGGGCGCTGGCAGGAAGCCGACTTGGCCGCGCGCCGTGCGCTGCGCTTAAGCCCACGCGATCCCTTCTCGGCCATCTATTACGGTATTTCCAGCTACTCGCAGTTTGTCGGTCGCCACTACGACGAGGCAATGCGCCTTGCCCGCGCGGGCATCAGGCAACGGGGCGATTTCGTCGGCGCCCACCGTGTGCTCACAGCCGCTGCCGGCATGGCTGGGGAGGCCGCCACCGCGGCCGCCGCGCTTGAGGAACTACGCCGTGCGCAGCCTAATATTTCGCTTGATTGGATCGCGCGCCACATGCCGATCAAGCACGATGCGGATCGCGAGCACTATTTGGACGGTTTCCGCCGCGCAGGCTTAAACTAGACGACCCGCAAAAATGATGTTCGCTTCGACCCATCGGCCGAAACATCGCCCCAAAAAGGGTGCGGCCAGCTCCTGGGGGAGAGCTGGCCGCCGCGAACCCGGTCTGGGGACGGGGAGGGGTGGGGACGTGACCGGGGTCGCGTAACTCCTGTGTTCTCGTTCTCTGTTGCTTGGCCTATCGCGCTGATGCGGTGGCCGGCGCCGGGCGTCCGTCGCCGAGCGAGAGCCAAATATTCGGATCGGATTGCGACTGGCGCTTCACGAAGCGGTAGCCGGTCGCCGACCACATCACGATGTCATCGGTCTGGTTGTCGAGGATGTATTCGCCGCGATCGGTCTTGACGGTGAGGATGGCATGGCCGTCGCCGTTGCGATCGCGCACGACGGTGATCAATAGCGCCTCGCGCGGCCAGCCCGCCTTGATCAGCATCCGGCGCTTCTCCAGCACGTAGTCTTCGCAGTCGCCGTAGCCGTCGTCGGGATAATTCCAACGGTCGATGACGCGCCAATGATCCATGTCGGTCATCGGCTTGATATTGGTGTTGACCCAGAGATTGACGCGCTGCAGGTCGTTCCAGGCGTCGGCGTTGAGCACGACGTCGCGCGGCAATGACGGCGTGGTTTTGCATTCCGGATCGTATTCGATGCAGAACTGGACCCAGCCGATCGGCGGGCGCGTGACGTCGCCGACGGTGATGTATTGCGGCAGTTCGGCCGCGTTGCCTCCGGTCGGCGCCATCAACAGCGCGAGCGCCATCACGCTCACAGCTGTGCCGCGCTTGAGGATTGTTATTGTGCCCGAACGCATGTGACCCCTTCCCGTCTCGTCAGGGTCACGTTTCGCACAAAGCTTTTGCAGCGGCGCTAAGTAGAGCAGCGCAATTTGAAGTAATATTGCCTCAATTGACGGCAAAAACTACGGATTGTTATCGCGAATATTGTATAAATAACGGACTAATCTATTTTGATTCAAATTTTATCTTTTGCTCGATTGTCCCCTGCAAATGCGGGCTTTCTGCTCGTTGCGGGCCAGCCGGCCGATGACGAGGGAACCGCGTCGGCAGCCTCCAGGTGCGGAAACGGCGCCAAAGTGGCGCCGCGGGCAAAGCGAAAATTGCTGGGATGACGTTTACCCGCCGCTCACGTTCTCTTCGACGAAGTCGGGGTGCTGCAGGCGGGTGAATTCGATGGCGAAGCCTTCGTCGAGGTGGCGCACCACCCGGCCCTGGATCTTGCCGAGCGTCACCAGCACGCCGATCGCCGGCCGCTGATCGATGGCGACGCCGGCGCCCGATTCCGAAACGTCGATGATACGGCAAGTCAGGTTGACGCCGTTCGGCAGAATGAGGCGGCCGACCGGGTTCCGCGGTACGCGGCGGCCGTGGCGGCGGTCTTCCGGCGAGGCGAGAAGGTGGCGGTTGGCCAGCCAGGTGAGCTGCGCGGCGAGCTTATCGCGCTTGCGCTCGGTCGCCGAAATCGTCATCGCGAAGCCGTTCTGAAACAGCCGTGCGATGCGGCCTTCGAGCCTGCCGAGGTGATCGACATAGGCAATGACGCGCTCGCCGGCGGCGCCGGCGACCGGCGCGATCAGGGCCATGCCGCCCGGCGACATGTTCACGACCTGGCAGGGAAATTCGCGGCGATCGGCCAGCATGTAGCGGCCAAGCAGGTTCACCCGCACGCGCTGGTGGCGACGCCGGTCCTCGTTCAAAGCCTTCAGACTAGGGAGTCGCTCCGCTAGCGCCATGATTTCCACTTCGCCTGATGCGGCGGATAGAAAACCTAGGCGTGCGGTATTAACGTCGCGTTAGCCGGCGATAGGCCGATAGCCGCATCCCCGCGCCACAGCGCCGCGGTACGCAGCTACGGGCGGCCGCCGTCGTGAACGACAAAGGGCCGCCGCGGCGCCATGAAGCGCGGCAGGATGCGCGCTTCCAGCGAGGCGCCGATATGGCGGCGCGGTCCGAGATTGAGGGCGCCGATCGGGCTCGACCCGAGCCATTTCGGCACTCCGAGCGGCGCCAGGATCCCGATTGCGCGGGCAAGGCTCGGCCGGGTCGAACTGAGCGGCAGCAGCAGCAGTTCGAGATCGATTGTCTCGCCGTCGTCATTGCTCGCGGTGATGCCAGCGATCGTGCCCACGTGTTCCTGGTCGAGGATCGTCACGAGGTCGGCAATCGTGGGTTGGCTCGCCGCCGCCCAGAGCCCGATGAACGGCTCGCTCTTGAGCTCGCGGCCGAACAGCGCGCAGACCCTTGTGCCGGCCAGCCGGAACGGATGCCCGGCGCCGCCATCGAGCGCGAGGATGAAAGCGTCACTGAGCACTTGGCGAATGGCGCCCGGCTCGATTTCGGCGCGTTCGGGAGCCGGCCGCTTGCCGCGGCGCTCGTCCCAATATGCGTAAAGTTCGCGGCTTGCCGCATGTTTCATGGTCGCTCACTCCCTGCAAGCGCGCGCCGTGCGGCAGATCTGTCCCCGATCGGGACAGGTGTGACGGCTCACGGCTGCGTGGGACGATGCGGAGCAGGGGGCGTGCCGCCGGATGCGGCGGCAGAAATGTCGCGGCGCTTACGCGCAATTAATATTAACAAAGCCTTGACGTTGGCCGCGCCGACCGGCCCGCCTAGGGTGACGGCAGGCAAGGTTCAACTGGTGCAAGTTTTTGCCGCCGCAACCGATGGCGGCCTTAAGCGAATAACGGGAGGTGAGGGGATGTGACCGACGCCGGCGATGTTCGGGCGAGGCTTTTACAGGCAAGGCTCGGGATCATCGGTGTCGGCGCGGAAACCCCGCGCAAGATGCAAGGGGGAGGGCTCAGGCGTCCTCCCCCTTGTCTTTTCCGCCTGCGAGAATACGCCTTGGCTTTCCTTGGCTTTCCTTGGCTTTCGCCACGCGCCGCTTGTCCCGGACCGGATGTCCGCTTATCTCGGCAAGCGAGGACGGTGGATTTTCGTGACGCAGCACTTTGAGCCCAAAATTCGCGAGCCCATTTTCAATGTGCCGCTGGTGGTCATCGCCACCGTGGTCGTGCTGTTGCTGGTGCATGCGCTGCGCATGTTCGCGCTGACCGACGAGCAGGATCTGCAGTTTCTGCTGACTTTCGCATTCATTCCGGCGCGCTACGGCTCCGGGCTTGCCGCCGGCGCGCTGCCGGGCGGTTTCGGTGCCGATCTGTGGACGTTCTTCACTTACGCGTTTCTGCATGCCGATCTGATGCATCTCGGGCTTAATCTCGCGTGGCTTTTGCCGTTCGGCACGGCGCTCGCGCGCCGCTTCGGTGTGTGGCGCTACATCCTTTTCATGCTGGTGATATCCGCCGCCGGTGCGCTGGCGCATCTGGTCAGTCATTTGGGCGCGCTCGAACCGATGATCGGCGCGTCCGCCGCGATTTCCGGCGCCATGGCGGCGGCGATGCGCTTTGTCTTTCAGCAAGGCGGTCCGCTCGCCGCGTTTCGCGAGGGCGCCGACGAAGCCTATCGCGTCCCGGCGGTGCCGCTCGGCACCACGCTGCGCGATCCGCGATTTTTGCTATTCCTTGCGGTATGGCTCGGGCTTAACGCGTTGTTCGGTCTCGGCACGGTGTCGTTTGGTGAAGGCGCGGGGCAGGAGATTGCCTGGCAGGCGCATGTCGGCGGCTTTTTCGCCGGCTTGTTTCTGTTCGACGCCTTCGATCCGATCGTGCCACGCGCGGCACTCGATACCGAAGCGAGCGGTTGATCGAAAAATTTCGCGAGCTCACCGGCGTTCGCTAATTGTGATTTGCGGTCTCGGCAAAGGCCTGCGACACTTTTCGATAGGTCCGCGCCGATTTGTCCGTGATTCACAGCGATCTCGATATCGGCAAGTCCGAATCGACAAGTCCGATGTTGCGTCGCCATATCTCGCGTTGCCATGTTTGATGCTGCGTTGCAGCGTGATTGCTTCAGCGTCGCTGACGGAACCCGGCGCCGGTCCAAAGCATTAGAACATTGCCTTCACTGCCGCCGATCGCCATCACGTGCGGCTAAGCGGTGAAGCTAAGCCGCGGTCCGCCGGAGCGGAGCACCCGGTTCGGCGCCACGCGGCGCACCAGGGAGGCTAAGATGACTGTGAGCATTATCCTCGGCAACAAAGGCCGCGAAGTCCTCAGCATAGAGCCGAATTCGAGTCTGGCTGCCGCGGTTGCGCTGCTTGCGCAAAAGCGCATTGGCGCGGTGCTGATCCTCGGCGCCGATCGCCGCATCGTCGGCATCTTATCGGAGCGCGACATCGTGCGCGCGCTGGCGGAACGCGGCTCGGCCGCGCTCGGCGACCCGGTCAGTCAAAGCATGACGCGGAAAGTTGAGACCTGCACCGAGAACGAGACCGTCGCCAGCATCATGGAACGCATGACCGAGGGCAAATTCCGTCACTTCCCTGTGGTCGACCAGGGGCGGGTCATCGGCGTCATTTCGATCGGCGACGTGGTCAAATATCGCCTGCACGAAATGGAATGCGATTCCGCTGCGATGCACGATTACATCCTGACGGCGTGACCTCGCGCTAGGTCGATTGCAAACGCGTACCGGATTGTGCGGCTGGCCCAGTCCGGTCGTATTTCCTGTGTTATCCTCAGTGCGGTAAGATGACGGCCGTCGCGGCGCGGCGGCCGGATTTGCGAGATGGCTTTGCTGGGATAACTTTGTCAGGTTACGGGAGGCGATGATGCTGCGCGTAGCGATCGTGTTGGCTGTCTCGGCGGCGCTCTTGTCGGAAATTTTGACCGCTGGCGCCGCGTTCGCGCAAAGCGCCACGGCGATCACGCCGGAGACGACGACTGTGACCTCGGCGGTCACCAATTGCATGATGAGGTGCAATTCCACGGCGGCATCGTGCCAAACCAGTTGCGTCGTTCCGGTCACGGGCGGCGGGCTGCCCAGTTCCTCGACCACATGCCAGCTTGCCTGCTCGAACACCCAGCTCTCGTGCCAGACGATTTGCGCGCAGGCCTCGCCTTCGCGATAACTTGCTTCTCAGTGGAGCAAAACCGGCTTCCACCCTCGGATCAAGTCCGAGGGCAGGCTTTTTCCGGATCATGCTCTAGCTCAAATCAGCGATGGATTGGTTGATCGAATTGATCGCCTTTTCCGTGGCCGCTTGGCCGACGGCAATCGACTCCGCGGCGCGATGGAAATCGAGCCAGCCGACATGGCCGATGCGCGGCGTGATGTGAACGTCCGGCGGATCGCCGGCGAGCCGCATGCGCGTCAGGCGATCCTGCATGATGTTGAACGACTCGACCATGACCGTCGAAAAGCCCGGTCTGTCGTCGCGCGATATAATCTCGCGTTTGAGCGCGCGTTCGGCGCCGAATATGCCGCGCAAGCGGGCGAAACCGTTGCGCGGCTCCACCGGCGGCGCAATGGATTGTGCGTCACCGGGATCCGCACCATGGCTTGCAATGGTAACGCCGCGGCCGAAACGATCGGCGTCAATGTTGACGGCGATGACGACGCGCGCGCCCAGGGCGCGCGCCGCGGACACCGGCACCGGATTGACCAGCGCGCCATCGACCAGCCATCGGCCGCCGAGATGCACGGGCGGAAAAATTCCCGGCAGCGCGTAGGACGCGCGCAGTGCCAGTGCCAGCGAGCCATGGGTCAGCCAGACTTCGTGGCCGGTGCCGATCTCGGTGGCGATGGCGGCGAACCGGATCGGCAGGTCCTCGATATTGCTGTCGCCGATCGACGCTTCAAGTTGGTGCGTCAGCCGGCCGCCGCGGATCAGGCCTGAGCCGCCGATCTTCACGTCGAGATAGCCGATGACGCGGCGCATCGTCAGCGAGCGCGCCCAGGTTTCAAGCGTATCGAGCTGACCGGTCGCATAGCAGCCGCCGACCAACGCGCCCATCGACGTGCCGACGATGATGTCCGGCTTGATGCCGTGCGCCATGAGCGCGCGCATGACACCGATATGCGCGAAGCCGCGCGCCGCGCCACTGCCGAGAACAAGCCCGATGGAGGGAGTGTTGGAATTGACGTCAGCCCGATTGGCATCCGCGACTTTGCCGGCGATGTCTGTCGTACTCACCTGATCCTCGCGGCCTGTTTCACATCAGGGCGGGCGCCAAGTTGCGAGCCCTTGGATCGCCAGCCCGGCACCAGGATAAGGCGAAAAGGGGTGGCTCGTCAGCTACATACAACGCCCGCCGCGGCCGCGCCAACGGGCGCCTGCATAGGATACGGCTTGAAATTGCCGCGATTGAGATCGAGAAAAGCCGCGATGTCGGGGTGGGACGTGAAAGCTTTGCGCAGTTGCGCTGGAGCCGTCGTCGCGGCGGGGTTCGTCCTGTCCGCGCTCGCGCCGGCATATGCGCAAACCCGCAACCTCGTGGCGCCGCAGGCGACCGCGTCGTCGCCGCTGGTCCCGGGAACCGGATCGCCCGGCGCGACGATCGTCACTCCGATGCCATTGGGGCCGTCTGCACCCATCGTTGCGCCGCCGTTGACGGCGCAATCCGTTCCGGCCGGGCGCGTGGCGCTCGCCGTCACGGCACGCTACGGCCGCGATGCGGCGCAAATCAATGGCGGGCTGATCTGGCGCGTTTATGCGGCGAAACCCGACGCCACCGGCGTATTCCCGCTGGTCAAGGAAGACCGCGGCGCCACGCCGACTTTCGTCCTGCCGCCGGGCAGTTATGTGGTGCATGCGAGCCTCGGTCTCGCCAGCGCCGCGAAGTCGGTGCAATTGCGCGCCGACGCCGTGCGCGAAGTCTTGGACATTCCGGCGGGCGGCGTTCGCCTTGAAGGCCGCGTCGGCGACGTGCGCATCCCGCCCGGGCAGATCGTGTTCGATGTCTTCAAGGGCAGCCAGTTCGACACCGCCACGCGCCGGCCGATCGCGCAGAACGTCATGACGGGCGACGTCGTGTTGCTGCCCGAAGGCACCTACAACATCGTCTCCAATTACGGCGAAGGTAATTCCGTCGTGCGTTCCGACGTCCATGTCGATGCGGCGAAGCTCACCGACATCGTGGTGACGCATCGCGCCGCGGTGATCACGCTGAAGCTCGTCAACAATTCCGGCGGCGAGGCGCTCGCCAATACGCAATGGACGGTGCTGACGCCCGGCGGCGACGTGATCAAGGAATTGATCGGCGCCTTCCCGCGCCTCGTGCTCGCCGAAGGCGATTATCACGTCATCGCGCGCAACGAAGGCCGCACCTTCCAGCGCGACTTCAAGGTCATCACCGGCGTCGACGGCGAGGTCGAAGTCTCGACGCACTAAACGCGTTCGCCGGCCTGCGCTGCCTTTTTGACCCGATTCAAGTCCGGCGGCACCGCCTCCTGCGACAGCGCCGCGAGCGCCGCGTCGAGCGGCATAGTCTGCTGCTGCTCGCTGCCGAGGCGGCGGATGGAGACGGTGCGCTCGGCGGCTTCCTTCCTGCCGAGGACGAGGAGGGCAGGGACTTTCGCCAGCGAGTGTTCGCGGACCTTGTAATTGATCTTCTCGTTGCGCAGGTCGGCCTCGACCCGTAGTCCGCGCGCGCGCGCGGCAGCGATGGCTTCGCGCGCGTAGTCGTCGGCGTCGGACGTGATGGTGGCGATGACGGCCTGCACCGGCGACAGCCAGAGTGGCATGTGCCCGGCGTAATGCTCGATCATGATTCCGGTGAAGCGCTCGAGCGAGCCGAACATCGCGCGATGCAGCATCACCGGCGTCACTTTGTTGGAATGCTCGTCGATATAGAAAGCGCCGAGCCGGCCCGGCATATTGAGATCGACCTGCACGGTGCCGCATTGCCAGTCGCGGCCGATGGCGTCGCGCAACACATATTCGAGCTTCGGCCCGTAGAACGCGCCTTCGCCCTTGTTGAGCGCCCACGGCCGGCCGGAGGCTTCGAGCGCCTTCATCAAGGCGGCTTCGGCCTTGTCCCACACCGCGTCGTCGCCGATGCGCTTGTCGGGACGATCGGAGAATTTGATGCGCACGTCGTCGAAGCCGAAATCCTGGTAGATTGTCAGGATCAGATCGTTGACCTTGATCACCTCCTCGGCGATCTGCTCTTCGGTGATGAAAATATGGGCGTCATCTTGCGTAAAGGCGCGCACGCGCATCAGCCCGTGCAAGGCGCCGGACGGCTCGAAGCGGTGCACCTTGCCGAATTCGCAGATCTTGTAGGGCAGGTCGCGATAGGATTTCAGCCCGTTCTTGAAAATCTGGATGTGGCCCGGGCAGTTCATCGGCTTGACCACGAAAGTGCGCTCGTCCTCCTCGCGCGGCTGCACCAGGAACATGCCTTCGCGGAACGTCGCCATGTGGCCGGACGCGACCCAGAGCGAGGAGTTGATGAGCTGCGGCGCATTGACCTCGGCGTAGCCGGCGTCCATCTGGCGGCGCCGGATATAGGCCTCCAGTGTCTGAAACAATGTCCAGCCTTTGGGGTGCCAGAACACCGAGCCGGGCGCTTCTTCCTGGAAATGGAACAAATCCATCTCGCGGCCGAGGCGGCGATGATCGCGCTTCTCGGCTTCTTCGATCTGTTTGAGATAGACGTCGAGCTCGTCCTGCTTGGCAAACGCAGTGCCGTAGATGCGGGACAGCATTTCGCGATTTGAATCGCCGCGCCAATAGGCGCCGGCGACTTTCATCAGCTTGAACGCATTGCCGATCTTGCCGGTCGAGGTCATGTGCGGGCCGCGGCACAGGTCGAACCAATCGCCTTGCTTGTAGATTTTGATCTGTTGATCTTCCGGGATGGCGTCGACCAGTTCGACCTTGAACAGTTCGCCCTTATCGCGAAACACCTTCTTTGCCTCGTCGCGCGACCACGCCTCCGTGGTGAAAGGCGTGTCGCGGGCGATGATCTCGCGCATCTTTTTCTCGATGGCCGCGAAATCCTCCGGCGTGAACGGCTCATTGCGGAAGAAGTCGTAATAGAAGCCGTTGTCGATCACCGGGCCGATGGTGACCTGGGTGCCGGGCCACAGCGATTGCACCGCTTCGGCGAGCACGTGGGCTGTGTCATGGCGGATCAGTTCGAGCGCGCGCGGGTCTTCGCGCGTCAGGAACTCGATCTTGGCGTCGTGCTCGATCGGGTCGGTGAGATCGGCGACCTTGCCGTCGAGCGCCATCGCCACCGTGCGTTTGGCGAGCGACGGCGAAATGCCTTTGGCGATGTCGAGGCCGGTGGTGTTTTGCGGATAGTCCCGACGCGCGCCGTCGGGAAAGGTCACGGCGACCATGGTTCACTCCTGTTGCTCACTCGCTGCCTACGAACGCAGGTAAGCGGAATCGAAATTGGGCGGCTTTTAACGCAGCCGGCGCGCGAAGGAAAGGATTCGGAACAGAGCCGGCAAGGACGCAGTGCAGCCTGTTTCGCCCTACGGCGTCTTTGCATTGGTCCCGCGCCAGCGCGCATAGCGCCACGGCAGATACCAGCGCGCTTTGGCCGGCGCTGCGTCGGGCACAAAATCGAGCCCCGACGTGCCGAAGGGCTGACAGCGCAGTAGCCGCGCCAGCGTCATCCAGCCGCCGGCCCACAGTCCGTAACGATCCAGCGCCTGGTCGGCATAGTCCGAACATGTCGGCAGATGCCGGCATTCGAAGCCGATGAGCGGCGAAAGCGTGTAGCGATAAATTTTGACGAGGCCGCGCCCGAACAAGCGCGGGGCGTGGCGGCAGGTTTCGGCGATCGGCGACAACTCAATCGGCCGCGGTTTTGGCAGCTTGCCCGCGCTTGGCCTCGATCTGGCCGATGGCGTCGACCACGGCGTCGAAGGTCAGAAGCGTCGAGGCATGACGCGCTTTGTAGTCGCGGACCGGCTCGAGCACCGCGATATCGGCCCATTTGCCGTTCGCCGGGGGGCTGACGTTTTCTTTCAGCATTTTGCGAACGCCTTCGCGCAAGGCCCGCAATTCGCTCGCTTTCGAGCCGACGATATTGCGCGCCATGATCGAAGACGAGGCCTGACCGAGCGCGCAGGCCTTCACCTCGTGGGCGAAGTCGGTCACGGTGTCGCCGTCCATCTTCAGGTCGATGGTCACGGTCGAGCCGCAGAGCTTCGAGAGCGCCGTCGCCGACGCGTCGGCATCGGCAAGCCGCCCGATCCGCGGGATCGTGCCGGCAAGCTCGATAATGCGCTTGTTATAGACCTCATCCAGCATCGTAAAATCGCGGTTTTGGCGGGGTTTATTGTCTGCGCCTCACAGGTCACTATATAGGCGCTGATCCGTTGGATTTGAAGTTCCGGCATCTGGCCGGTGATAGGGAGTCGGGATGGACGCAGTAGTTAAGCAGTGGCCAAAGGGGGAAACCTCCACTGGGCAGCTTTCGGATCACGTCCATCACGCTCCAGCACCGGTCGAAAACAGGCCCTCCCGCGAGGCAGCCGAAGCGGCGGTGCGCGCGCTGATCGCCTATATCGGCGAGGATCCGGCGCGCGAGGGCCTGATCGATACGCCGAAACGTGTCGTCGGCGCATTGGACGAGCTCTACAAAGGCTACCGCGAGATTCCCGCCGACGCGCTCGCGCGTACGTTTGGTGAGACCGAAGCCTACGACGACTTCGTGCTCATCCGTGACATCAGGTTTACCTCGCATTGCGAGCACCACATGCTGCCGTTCTACGGCAAGGCGCATGTCGCCTATCGGCCGGTCGAACGCGTGGTCGGCCTGTCGAAGCTCGCGCGCCTGGTCGATACCTATGCGCGCCGCCTGCAAACCCAGGAGCATCTCACGTCGCAGATTGCCACCGCGATCGAAGACGTGCTCAAGCCGCACGGCGTCGCGGTGATGATCGAAGCCGAACACACCTGCATGACGGTTCGCGGCGTTAGGAAGCCTGGAGCCTCGACGGTGACGACGCGGTTCACGGGATCGTTCCATGATAACACGGACGACCAGATGCGGTTCATGATGCTGGTCGGCGCCGCGGATCGCGGCGGCGGTAAGACGCGGTAAGGTTCCTCTCAGGCAAAATGGCGGGCGAGCAATCAATGGAGACTTGGCGCTGCTGCCAGCGCCGTCGCAAATGTGTGCGAGCTTAGACACGGGGACTTCGTTGTCAGAAACATCACCATTTGCCCCGCCCGGATCGGCCGCCGACCTTGAAGAAGGCTCAGCGCTGACGCCGAAATTCGACGCCGACGGATTGGTCACCTGTGTCACGAGCGATGCCGCATCCGGCGATCTCCTGATGGTGGCGCATATGAACGCCGAGGCCTTGGCCAAAACCATCGCCACCGGCGAAGCTTGGTATTTCAGCCGCTCGCGCCGCGCGCTGTGGAAGAAGGGCGAGACCTCGGGCCACACCCAGCGCGTCGTCGAGATGCGCGTCGATTGCGATCAGGATGCGGTGTGGATCAAGGTCGAGCAGGCGGTCGCCGCGTGTCACACCGGGCGCCGCTCGTGCTTTTATCGCGCCGTGCCGCTTGGCAAGCCGGGTTCGGCGACGCTCGAATTTCGCGACGATCGCGTGTTCAATCCGAAGACAGCGCATCGCAAAGATTGATTGGATTGACTCACGCGCTTGTCGTTGTGCGCCGCGTATCCTCGCGACCGCGGCCGCCGGCAAATACGTTTCGCGCCGGCCCGGTCGGTGCGCTTGAGACGGTCGCCGACCGCTTCCAGGGTGAAATGGTCTCGACGATGATCTTGATGCCGGACAACAGGCTTTCGATGTCGCGCTGAACGCGTTCGGTCTCGAACTTGATGAAGTCATCGAGCTTCTGCAGTTCGGAGGCCAGGCCTTCGAGTTCCCCGATCGAGTTCGAGGTCAGCCGGGCGATGGAGGTTCTAATGCGGTCGGCATCCACCTCGAGCTTGGGCTTGGCCTTCTGCTCAATGTCGGCAACAGCTTTCGCAGAAGCGGCCTCCGGAATCTCGCCCGCTTGAGCAGAAGCCGTCTGGTCATTTGCCTCAGAGAGTGCTGCATCCATTGCATTGCTCCTTACTTCGTCACCCGTGAAGCCGGATCAGCGGCTCAATCACGTTGCTGGGGAAGGGGCGTGATTGAGCCGCCAGGGATCACCAGATCCGGCTGTGCAACCCCGCGAACAAATCATCACCCGCGGCTTAATCGCGCGCTAAAAAGCGATGGCCGCTTTGTGATCTTTGTCGGGTTGTTCTTGGATCAACGGAACTTGGATCAGAATGGAAATCTGTGGAACTTGGGGCCGCGACGCGGCGGCGCAGATCGCGCGGATGCATTATCACGTCCTGACGCGAATGCGCTGGCGGCGGGAGCGCGACCGCTGCACGATCGCGCTCCGCGAGACGTCAGTGGTGATGATGCCCGTGGCGGACGGGTATCACGGCATGCAGCTCGACTTCGGTCGCGGTTGCAACCACATTGAAGCCCGACTGGCCCTCGAAGCTGACCGGTTGCAAGGCAAACGAGTTGTTGTTGCCACCCACGAGGCCGTTAGCGCCCGCGCCGACGCCGAATGCCGCTCCGGCGGAAACGCCGCCATAGATGCCGGCGAGTGCGCCGGGCCCCACATGCAGGCTTGGCGCGAAGACCGCCCATCCCAAAGTGACGCTGCTGTTGTAGCCCGCTTGCGCCCCCAGGCGGCGAAGGGTGGCCCCATAATATTGGGCCGGACCGCCAGCGCTCGGGGTGAAGACGCAATTCAGCGGCTGGTTCGACACGACGAGATAGCTTGTCGCCTCCGCGCTGCGGCAGCTCAGCAGACCGATCTGAGTATCGGCACGGGCGGGCGTGGTCGCAGCCAGCCCCATCGTAGCGAGTGCCACGCCGAATAGCGCGGCCGCGAATGCGCCGCGAGCGGCAAGTTTCATGTCCATCATATGGTTCCTTACTCGATACCGACTGGCGTCAATCCGAAGAGACCAAGCCCAATCGATCTACTCGATCACTCGTTTGCCGAGCGCGGCTGTCATCGCGACGTTACGAGCCCGGCGACCGCTACCTAAAATGCATGAATGGGACGAAAGTGGTGTTCGAGGCGGCTGTGTGACGGTTTTTTGGGAACCGTTGCGCATAAAGCACACTGCGGGCCTTGCAGCTCCGCCGCGCGCGCTCTACCGACGCCGACCAGCTAGGAATGCCACGATCGCCGAAGCTTGAATCACGGCTGCGGCGCCAAATAAGTAGGGAGCCGCTCCCGCCGATGCCGTGCCAGAATTCGGAGCAAGCTCCGGATCAACCCAAAACTCGCGGGGGCGAAAGCGTAGGTCGCTTGTCCGATCGCGATGATCAAGGGGACGACGCGCGGCACGTCCTCTTTCACGAACTCGATCTGCGCAATCAGTGGCGGCAACGATGTGGTGTTGCCAATCCCCGCCCCGAACAGCACAACTCCAAGGAGCAGCAAAGGCACATTGTCGCCGGCCGCAAGACAAAGCGCGAGCGAGCCCAGGATTTGCAAGGCGGTACTGGCGCAGGCGACAAGGCGGCGATCGGCTCCGACCGGCATCAGCCAGCCGACCATGCTACGCCCGGCAATGGCTGCGGCCGTGTGACAGCACCCGTTGCGACTCCCGCGATTTGCGCGCCAAGCGCCGGTACCAAGAGCGAGAAGAGGTGCGCAATCAGGCCGATTTGCGCAAACAGTCCGAGCGCCATACCGAGCGCTAACGTGATGAATTGAGGATTCCGCCACAACTGGCTACCCGGAAGCGGGCGTGCTGACGCCGATGTGACGGAAACGTTCTCCGCTCCAAGCGCGTCGCCGTCCGGGCTCAAGCTCATGTCCTGCGGTAGCTTTGCAAAAAACACGGCGGCCAGAATCCAGATGATCACGATCATCACGAGGCCGATGATCTCCGCAGCTAACGGGAAGCCGAGGAAGCCAATCGCCGCGACCCAGAGCGGCGAAAATATGACGCCGCCGATGCTCGACCCGTTATAGGCCCACGACAGCGCTGCTGGGCGGGCACGCACGAACCAAGGCGAGACGATCGCGTTGACCGCGGCTGCGCTCATCGTGACCCAACCGGCCCCGCTGAGCAGAGTGGCAACAAACAGCTGCCACGGTTCATGCGCCACAGCCCAGCCGGTGACACCTGCCGCCAGCGATAGGGCTCCGGCCTTGGTGACCGCCGGTATGCCGAACCGGCGATAGAGCTCGGGCAAGTTGGCGACGACAACCGCACCGAACAGGAAATGCACAGTAACGGCTGTGGAGACGAGGATAAGCGACCATCCGCGCGCTTCGCGCACGGCATGCAGATAGACCGGCGGGCCATAGAAGCCGAGACCCCAGCCGAACACCGCGAGCAAGAAAGCCGCGGCGACAACTCGCCAACCATAAAACGTCTTCATTCAATTTCCGGAAACCCGTGGTACGCGCCGAGCGTTCATGGCTGCACATTGGAGGAAATCGGCACCGGATGTTACGGCGACGGCCGAAGCGCGGTGCAACGTGTAGGCGTCTCAGCGAGTCTGAGCGCTGAAAGTCTCAGGCAAGCGGCACCGCCCCCTCATCCCAACCTTCTCCCCGCACGCGGGGAGAAGGAGCACGCGTCGCTGTTTGACATTGTGAGCGGGTTACTTATTTCCGCTGCTCCGCACGCGCCAGCAATTGATTGGCGCGCACCAGATGCGGCCGGTCGTACATGACGCCGCCGATGCCGACCACGCCGGCGCCGGGAGCGGCGGCGAACGCGTCGATCACCGCGCGGGCGTGGGCGACGGCGCTTGCCGAGGGCGTGAACACCTCGTTGATGATCGGCACCTGCGCCGGATGGATCGCCATTTTGCCGGCGAAGCCATCGCGGCAGGCGTCCTCGCATTCGCGACGAAAACCGTCGCTGTTGCGGAAGTCGACATAGACCGTATCGACGGCCGGCACCGCCGCCGCTGCGGCACCAGCGATACACAGCGCGCGCGCCAGCCGATAGGGATCGAGGAAATTGCCTTGCGCGTCGCGATTGGCTTGGGCGCCAAGATCGGCGGAAAGATCCTCCGCGCCCCAGGTCAGCCCGATCAAGCGCGCGCTCGCGCCGGCGAAAGTGCCGGCCAGAAACAACGCGGCGGCGGTTTCGGTGGCGATCGGCAAAATCTTGATGTGCCCGTCCGGTAGGCCGACCGTCGCTTCGCGAACCGCGAGCTTGGCGTCGGCGTGAATGACGGAGGCGCCGCCTTCCGCCTTCGGCAGCATGATGGCGTCCGGCTTTGCCGGTGCGATGGCATCGAGATCGGCATCGGTGAGGCCGGTCTGCAGGCCGTTGACGCGCACCATGACGTAGGGACGCGTTGCGCTCGACATCGTCTCTTTCAGAAACGCCGCCGCGCTTTGTCTCGCGCCCGCCTTGCCTTCCAGCGCGATCGAATCCTCAAGGTCGACGATCAGCGCGTCGGCGCCGCTCGTCATGGCCTTGTCGAGTTTCTTCGGGCTGTCGGCGGGAACGAAAAGCAGCGAGCGCATGTGGCCAAATCTATTCGTGTTTAACGATCACTTCGGCCGCATGCGGATGAAAGCCTGCCGGTGGCATTCGGCGACCAGCTTGTTGTCCTGGTTGAAGGCGCGGTGATGGAATTCGACGATGCCGGCGCCGGGCCGCGATTTCAATTCGCGCTTGCCGACGACTTCGGTCGAGCAATGCACGGTGTCGTTCTCGAACAAAGGGTGGGGGAATTTGACGTCGGTCATGCCGAGATTGGCGATGGTGGTGCCGACCGTCATATCGGAGACCTGGATGCCGATCATCAGCCCGAGCGTGAACAGCGAGTTCATCAGAGGCTGGCCCCATTCGGTCTCCTGCTCGCAGAAGTGCCGGTCGATATGCAGCGGCTGCGGATTGAGCGTCATGTTGGAGAACAGCATGTTGTCCATCTGGGTGACGGTCCGCGTGTAGCGGTGCTCGGTGGTCTCGCCGACGACGAAATCCTCGAAATAAAGGCCACCGCGCTTGTGCCGTATTGCCGTTTGCTGGGTCATTTTCGCCTCCAAACGTGTTGATGCCGTCGCCGCGTTAAGTTCCCATTTACCATAATCGTTAATGATCGCTAACGCTCATGACAGCCGGTGGGAGCCGGCAAGGGGAGCAAAAAGCATGCTGGTCGATTCCAGCAATTCCACCGCCGGTTCGGCGGTGATCGGCGCCATTCGTCAGGCAGCTCAGGCCACCGGCACGAGCTTCCAATATCTATTGGCGACCGCGCAAGTCGAATCCGGCCTCAATCCGCAGGCTGGCGCGTCAACGTCGTCGGCGCGCGGCCTGTTCCAGTTCATCGAGCAGACCTGGCTGGCGACGCTGAAGCAGTCGGGAGCGTCGCTCGGCTACGGCCAATATTCCGACGCCATCACCAAGACCGCCTCCGGCAAATACGAGGTGGCCGACCCGACGATGCGCGGCACCATTCTCAAGCTGCGCAACGATCCGGCCGCCAATGCCGCGATGGCGGGCGCCTTCACCAAGGAGAATGCGGCGCTGTTGTCGCAAAAACTCGGCCGCTCGCCGAGCGAGGGCGAGCTCTATATCGCGCATTTTCTCGGCGTCGGCGGCGCGGCGAAGCTGATCTCGGCGGCAACCGATAATCCGGATGCGTCCGCCGCCAGCTACTTTCCGAACGCGGCACACGCCAATTCTTCGATCTTCTACGACCATACGACCGGCGCGGCGCGAAGCCTCGCGCAAGTGCGCGACCTGCTGACGGCGCGTTATGACGTTGCCGCGCGGGAGCGGCCGGTGAGCACGAGCGTCGCCCAGGCCGCGCCCAGGCCGAGCGCAGTGTCGAACGCAGTGCCGAGCGCCGTCTCTGCCATTTCTCCGGTTGTCATTCCGCCGATGCCGCCGGTTCTGCAAATTCCTCCGGGCATGCTCAAACCGGGCGCGGCCAAGACCGCGGCCGCAGCGGTCCCTGACACGGCCGGCATAACGAGCGCATTTGCCGCCGCAACGCCGCAACGCGCGGCGGCCAAAGTCGAGGTGTTCCACAGCCTGTTCTCAGACCCCGGCCGCTCCACGCCGATCGCCGCGGTCGTAAGCCAGCTTTGGGGCGTATCGGGTGCCGGCCCGGGCGTCAGTCCGCCCATTCTAGGCAATCTCTTCAAGGACGATGGGACGAGCGGCTAGACCGCGGGGGCTTGATGAACAAACGCAGCAAACACAACAAACACGCTGGGATTTATGGTGAACGCTTTATTAATCCTCAAAATCTAGCATTGGAATCAGTTCCTTCCCCGCGTGACTTGAGCGTAAGATGATCGTCCGCGATTTCCTGCAATGGATCCGCACTGCGCCCGCCAGCGAGCGCGCCGAGGCAACAAGCGCACTGGCGCGAGCCTACCTCTACTCGGACCTTTCGCCCGACGATCTCGGCGCCGCCGAAGGCGCCATGCTGATGCTGCTTGACGATCCCTCGCCATTGGTGCGGCGATCGCTTGCCGACGCGCTCGCTGCAAGCCCGGACGCGCCGCCCGCCATCGTGCTCGCGCTCGCGGCCGATCAAGCGCAGATCGCGGCGCCGGTTTACGCACTGTCGCCGTTATTCGTCGATGCCGATCTGGTCGATGCGATAGCGACCGGAGGATCGGCGATCCAGGCGGCCATCGCCAGCCGCGCCGCATTGCCGCGATCGGTGGCGGCGGCGATCGCCGAAGTCGGCACCGCGGAATCCTGCCTGATCCTCGTTGAAAACTTCGAGACCGATATCGCGCCGTTCTCGACCGACCGCATCGTCGAGCGTTTCGGCCATCTCGCGGCGATCCGCGAGGCGCTCTTGACCCGTGACGATATTCCCGCCGCCACGCGGCAGACGCTCGTCATCAAGCTCTCCGAGACGCTCGCCGGCTTTGTCGCCGGCCGCGCCTGGCTCGACGTCGACCATGCCCGGCGCATCGCGCGCGAGGCCTGCGAAAAGGCGACAGTCACCATCGCCGCCGACACGCCGCAGACCGAGCTCGGTCCGCTCATCCGGCATTTGTGCGCCAGCGGCCAGCTCACCGCCGGGCTCATTCTGCGCGCGCTGCTATCGGGCAATATCGTGCTGTTCGAAGAAGCTCTGGCGGAGCTCGCCGACATGCCGGTCGCACGCGTCTCGGGGCTGGTGCACGATCGCGGCTCGGCCGGATTGCGGGCGCTGTTCGAGAAAGCGCGATTGCCGCCATCGACTTATCCGGCGTTTAAGGAAGCGATCGAAGCGATGCGCGAAGGCTTCCTGTTGGAGCCCGGGGGCGCGACGCGGCTCAAGCGGCGCATGATCGAGCGGGTGTTGACGCGATGCGAAAACGAGGATCTCGACGAGCTGGCGCCGCTGCTCACGCTGTTGCGCCGCTTCGCTACCGAGGCCGCGCGCGAAGAGGCGCGGCTATTCTGCGATGAGCTGGTCGCGCTCGACTACGACGCGCGATCGGCCGCGGCGTAAGCGTGCTTAGGTTTGCGCGCTGCCGGGAACGAGCGGCGGCGCGAAAATGCTCTCCAGATAATCCGGGCGAAAATCGTTCTCGTGCTTGAGGAAGTCGTCGGTCACTTCGCGCAAGCGCCGCACCAGTTCGCTCGCGACTTCGGCCTTGTCGGCATGCGCGTTTTCCCGCGTCATGGCGCGGACGGCGTCGACATGCTGGTCGACCAGCAGCAGCGGAATGCGCGCGATCTCCGGCGTATGTTCGAGGAGCCGGCACAAGCTGCCTGCGACGCCGACCACTTCGGGATAGCCGAAAGTGGCGGCCTCGCCTTTGACGTCGTGCGCGGCGCGGAACAGCGCGTTGTGGGTGTGATCGGTCATGCCTAACAGCTTTATGGCCTGACGCGCGGTTTCGATACGTTCGGATTCCGCCAGCATCCAATTGTGGAATTCGGACGAGAGCTGGGCCAGCGCCGCGTCAGCGCGCGCAATCGGATCGTCGTCGCTCGCGTCGGCCGCCGCAATGGCCTTGCGCAATTCATTCGGCGGCGTGATCACTTCGTGGTCGGCATAGGTGACGACCAGCGGAGCTTGATCCTTGCGTGTCTCTTTTCGCGCCATTTCCGTTGCTGCTCCTTAAGGTCAGGTCAAGACCTTGGCCTTGTCGGTGAGATGATCGTGACGCACCAGATCGCTCTTGACGGCTTTGCGCCGCTCCAGACCGCTGTAATGCGGATTGACACCGCGCCGCCGGTCGGGTCCGAAATAGGTCTTGGTCTTCACGAACGGCCGCGGCTTGGCGACGACATTGACGATGCGCTCGTAAAGCGACTTCGCCGAGATCGGCTTGCAGAGGAATTCGGTGATGCCGGCATCGCGCGCGATCATGACGCGTTTCTTGTCGGAATGGCCGGTGAGCATGATGATCGGCACGTAGGGATTGGCATTGGCGCCGGGCTGGCAAATCATCTGCGCCAATTCCAGGCCGTCGAAGATCGGCATCACCCAATCGACGATGACGATATCGGGCATGAAATGGGAGAAGGATTCGAGACCGGAGGCGCCGTCTTCGGCTTCATAGACTTCCCGCGCGCCGAATCCGTTCAGCAATGTGCGAAGGATCCGCCGCATATGCGCGCTGTCCTCGATGACCAGAAAGCGCAAACGGTTGAAGTCGATGCGGAACATAAAATCTCCGGCGCGGCGGATGCAAAGATCCAGCCTCGCCCGAGCGAGCGTAAAGAAACGTCGTTAAGGGACGGTTAAGCTTTGATTCCGGGCTGGAAATCGAAAAACCGGGAGTCCTTCACGCAATGCCGGACGGTTCAATGTCCGAACTGCTCGCCCAAAATCCGCTCGTCGAGGCTGTGGCCGGGATCGAACAGCATGTGCATCGAAAGACTATGATCGAGGCTGATATCGACGGCGCGGACTGAGCGGACCTCGTCATGATCGGCGACTGCGGCGACCGGGCGTTTCTCCGCCTCGAGCACTTCGACGCTGACATCGGCGCGATCCGGCAGCAACGCGCCGCGCCAGCGCCGCGGCCGGAACGGGCTGATCGGCGTCAACGCCAAAAGCGGCGCGCCGATCGGAATGATCGGACCTTGCGCCGAAAGATTGTAGGCGGTCGATCCGGCGGGCGTCGCCAGCATCACGCCGTCGGCGACGAGTTCGGGGAGGCGCTCCTTGCCGTCGACCAGCACGCGCAGCCGCGCCGCCTGATAGGTTTGGCGGAACAGCGAGACTTCGTTGATGGCGCGGTGCCGGTGGATGCGGCCGACCTCGTCGCGCGCGCGCATCATCAACGGGTGGATGACCGTTTCCTCCGCCGCCGCGAGCCGTTCGACCAGGGCCGGTTCGGCATATTCGTTCATGAGGAAGCCGACGGTACCGCGGTGCATGCCGTAGATCGGCTTGCCGGAATTCATGAACCGTTGCAGGGTCGCGAGCATGAGTCCGTCGCCGCCGAGCGCGACGACGACGTCGGCGTCCTCGGGCTTGGTGTCGCCATAGCGGCGGACGAGCCGTTGCCGCGCGCGCTGTGCTTCCGGCACGTCGCTCGCGACAAAAGCGATGCGCTCATAGCTCGGTTTGGTGGGGCGCTTCGGCATATCGGGCCCGGCTGAGCGGGGAGGTTGGAATGGACGGCAGACTGGAACGCGCGGTGCTCGTCTATACGACGTTTCCGTCCATTGTCGAAGCGGAGCAGGTCGGCCGGGCGCTGGTCGAGCGCAGGCTGTGCGCCTGCGTCAACATCCTGCCCGGCATGGTGTCGCTCTACTGGTGGGAGGGCGCAATCGAGCGCGGCGGCGAAGTGGTGATGATCATAAAGACCCGCGCCGCGCTGGCCGAGCCGGTGCGCGCCGCGGTTCGCAAGCTGCACTCCTATACGATGCCCGCCATCGTGGTCATGCCGGTTGAGAGCGTCGATCCGGACTACCACGCGTGGATCGTGGCCGAAACGCAGGGCGCGCCGCAGAATTAGGGAGGTAAAGCCGCTCATTCCCGCGTGAGCGGGAATGAGCGGGCAACGCCGCAAATTTAGTAAGTCACCGTGCCGTCGATCGCCGCCTTCAGCGCGGTATATTCGTGGCATGTCGTCCCGCAAATGCTGGCGACCTTTTGCAGATCGTCCTTGGCCTTGAGGATATTGCCCTGTTCGGCGTGCCACATGCCGTAATAGGACCAGGTCTGTGCATGGTTGGGATCGGCGGCGAGCGCGCGGTCGTACCACAGCTTCGCCTCGTCGTAGCGGCCGAGCTTGCGGCTGGCATAGCCGATCAGCGTCGCCACATCGGCATTGTCGTCGTAGCCCATCGCGCGAAGCGCGGCGATGCCGCCTTCATAATCCTGCTTGTCGTAGACCAGTGCGTAGGCCTTGTGCCAGCCGTTCAAGAAATCCTCGGCCGAGCTCGATTTATCGGTTTTCTTTTTGGCCTTCTTGGTGCCGCTCGGCGTGCCCGACTGCGTTCCCGAGGCGGGCGGGGCAGGATTGGCGCCTTCGACGGCGAGAGCGAATTTCGGCGTGACGGCGATGGCGCTCACAAGAATGGCGGCGGCAGCAAGCAACGACGTTTTGTGCATGACGTCTCTCCGGTTGCGGTGCAGTGCAGCAGGTAAGAACACCGGCATCCTAGCACTTCATCCCGATCCCGGCACGCGGAGTTCCGATCGCCAGCGGGGATGGGAAATTCCCTGCATTACCAAGATTTCACGTAGGTGAACGGAGTCTGCTGGCCGACTTCAGGACGCGTTCAGTGCGCGGGGCGTAAACCTTGTGCCCACAACGGCACGATCTTTAGAGACGAGCTCTTGAAACGTCCTCTTGGACCGGCGCCGTGGGACAAACAAGGAGAACAAAAATGTTGAGGAAATTCGCCGCCGGACTGCTTGCAACCGCTTTGATTGCAGGCCCGGCTTTCGCGCAGACATCGACCCCTTCCACCACGTCCGGTTCTGCGCCGACCACCGCGCCGATTAATCAAGCTGCTCCGGCGAACGCCGCGACAGCGCCGGCGAAAGCCACGCCAGCTCCCGCTAACACCATGGCGGCGCCGGCTGTGACCAAGACCAAAGAGACGGCAAATCCGAGCAAGACGGTGAAGCATGCCAAGCTACACAAGAAGACCGTCAAGCACGTCGTGAGCCGGTCTCACATCAAGTCCGGCAAGATGCATCAGGCGCGGCACGCCAAGACGCATCAAGTCAATACCGGCAGCTCCGCGAAGCGGTCGTAACCGGAAGAGTTTGCAAGAGCTTGCCTGTAATCCGGAATATGCACCCAACAACCGGTGCGAACCGAGGCCCGGATTGCACGCACCGACTTGCGGGTCTCTGACGGCAGACCCCCGTTACGCCCGCAAGTCGGAATTATACGCACGATCTGAAACAATCGTGCGGCTTGGTAATCGTCCCCGCGGGCGTGGTTTCGAGGCATCGTTTCGACATGCCGCGATCCGCGTCCAACAAAACGAAAATCCGCGAGGATCAGGAGGCCGGCGTAGCAGCCGACCTCCGAAATTGTTTTGCGATCAAAGATTGGGCTGCCACTCGACCGGAACATGCTCGTAGCCGGTCGCGGTCTTGATCAGGTGGCCGCAGGCAGGGAAGGGGAAGTGATAGCCGGTCACCAGCATGCGATCGGCGACGGCGCGATCGAAGATTCTTTTCCGCGTCGCGACAGCAGCGTCCCCGTCGATATCGAAAGTGGCCTGCCAGTTCGGATGGCGCGCGAATACGGCAGGGTGCTGCGCGGTGTCGCCCAACACCAAAAGCGATTCGCCGCCGGAGTGAATGGCAAACACGGTGTGGCCCGGCGTGTGGCCGGCCGCCGCCAGCGTTTCGACGCCGGGCGCGACTTCCTTGCCCGGCTCAAAGCGCGTCACTTGCGCGGCAATGTCGGAGAAAATGCGCCGCTGGTTGCGGAAGGTGAGTTTTAGATCCGCCTCGGCAGAATTCATATTGGCGTCGTTCATCCAGTATGCCCATTCAGGCTCGGGCACCATGATCTCGGCATTGGGAAAGATCAGCGCGTTGTCCTTGTCCTTGATGCCGTTGATGTGGTCGGGATGAAAATGCGAGATGACGATCTGATCGACCGCCTTGGGATCGATGCCGGCCGCGGCGAGATTGTCGCGCAGCGCGCCGGCCGACGGCGCGATCTGGCCGCCGGTGCCGGTGTCAATCAGCACCAGTTTCTTGCCGGTATTGACGATCAGCGTCGTAAACGGCGTCGCGAGCTTGTCGTGCGGCATGAAAGCTTGATCGAGCGCGTTCTCGACTTCGGCAAACGGCGCCTTGATGAACTGGTCGGTGATCGGGCGATACCAGATGCCGTCGTAAAGCGCCGTCAACTCATAGGAGCCGATCCTGTAGCGAAAAATGCCGGGAGTGGCTTTGTCGGTCGGCGGCGCTTCGGCCGCGGCGGGCAGGGCGCTGGCGGCAAGTGCGGCCGCAGTTGAGCCGGTCATCAACGCGCGGCGCGTCAGCTTCGTGTCGTCATCATGCGTGCGGTCTTGCGTGCGATCTTGCGTCATGTCGGATTCTAACAATCGCTCCTTGTTATTATTCCAAATGCAGCTTGGTATCGTTCTAAAACTGCATGGATTGTTTGGCCAGCAATCTTGCATGGGCCGCACGCGGGATCGTCGCTTGGCGCTGTGATGATATGGTGGCACACAGCCGCACCCGCCATGTGCGCCGCTTGTCTGCGGTATCCTCCTCGCTCCCGAGAAAGTGCCGCTTTGAACGTCATGCCTCCGGCCGAAACGGTCCAACCGGCGCCCGCACAGCGCTCCTTCGCGGCGATGCGCCATGCCGGCTTTCGCGCGCAGTTTTCGACCTATGTGGTCGCGATGATGGCCGACAATATCGAGCACGTCATCAGCTACTGGGTGCTGTTCCAGAAATTTCATTCGCCGGCTTTGGCGGGCTTCGCCGTATTGTCGCATTGGCTGCCGTTCCTGGCGTTTTCGGTGGCGACCGGCGCGCTCGCCGACCGCGTAGATCTGCGCCGCATCATCCAATGCGGCATGCTGTTGTTCATCGTCGCGTCGCTCGGCTGGGGCTATTTCTTCATCACCGATACGCTGCAGATGTGGCACGCCATGGTGCTGCTCGTGATCCACGGCTGCGCCGGCGTGTTGTGGCAGACGCCGAATCAATTGCTGCTTTACGATATCGTCGGCCGTGACGATCTGATGAGCGCGGTGCGGTTGAACGCGACGGCGCGCTATGTCGGCGTCTTGATCGGTCCCGCCGTCGGTGGCGCCATCTTGCTGTGGCTCGGCCCGGCGCACGGCATCCTGCTCAACACGCTGTTCTACCTGCCGCTGGTGCTGTGGCTGATCAAGGCGCCTTACGGCCCGAAATTCCGCGCCGGCGGCGCGCTGCCGCCGCGTGCAGTGCGCGGCCTAGCCGACATCGTGCAGACCGCACGCGATATTGCTAAACATCCGATCATCATCTCGATGACGCTGCTTGCCGGAGCGTCGTCGTTCTTCGTCGGCAATGCTTACAATGCGCAAATGCCGGGCTTTGCGCAGGATCTCGGTCACGGTGACCCGGGCCTGTCATACAGCATGCTGCTTGCTGCTGATGCCGCCGGCGCACTCGTTGGCGGCGTCGTGCTCGAAGGCAGGGCGCTGCTGGTGCCGAAGCCGGGCACGGCGATCGTTCTCGCTATGTTGTGGTGCGTGTCGCTTGCCGGATTTTCGCTCGCCATGAGCTATCCGCTCGCGCTCATGCTCTTGTTCACGGCAGGTTTCTTCGAATTGTCGTTCAACGCCATGGCGCAGACGCTCGTCCAAGTGAATGCGCCGGTCGACATGCGCGGCCGCGTCATCGGCTTGTTCAACATGGCGAGCCTCGGCTTGCGCGCCTTCAGCGGCGTCTCTGTCGGGTTGCTCGGCAGTTTTATCGGCGTGCACTGGTCGCTGGGGCTGTCCGCGCTGGTCATGCTCGCGATCGCCAGCAGCCTGCTCGCCTTGCCATAACCGCCGGACTACGGACTCAGGCTTTCAAGATAACGGGGCACCGCCGGGTCGCCTTCCGGCGGCGCCCAATCGGCGAACTCGTTGGGCCGATAGGGGCCGGGTTTGACCTCGAGCAGCATGGTTCCATTTTCGCGCACGTAAAGCCCATGCCATGTGCCGATAGGTATCTGCACGACCGGTGACGCGGCACTCATCTCGATGCGTCCGGTCAATTCGCCTTGCGGACTGAACTTCAGGAGATCGCAGCCGCCCCGCAGCAGCGCCAGGATTTCCCATTGCTCGCTGTGCTGGTGCGGGCGGAGGTAAGTTCCCGGCTCCAACATGATCACCATCCGCTGCACCTGGTCGTGGTGACCGCCATGCAGCAGCAGATGCGTGCGTTTGCGCGCGCTGGTTTCGGCTTTGCCGATGAGGTCGGCAATCGCCAAGGCGTCGACCACCTGCACGTCGGGGCTGTCGTTTCTGGCGTCGCTCATCGGAAGCTCCGTGTGTCCCGCCGCGCTCCGATTCTCTAGCATCGGCCGATAGGATGCCGCAGCACGAATTTTGGGGCAAATTCGCGCGGACGCTTCCGAGTCGTTGTGCCCGCCCGCAATCTCATGTAGGAGGTGCGCGCCAACAAGCGGAAAAGCACGAATGTCAAAGCAAGAGATGCGCGACGAAGCTGAACGTCTTGTGCGCGAGGCGATGGAGCGGAAAACCGTAACCATCAAGCAGGGCAATACCCGCATCGAAACCAAATGCGGCAAATGCGGCGCGCCAAACCGCGTCTCGGCGACGCCTGGGCAGACGCGGGTGGCTTATACCTGCAAGGAATGTGGCTCAAAGCAGGCGACGCTTTAGGCGAGGCCGGTCATCGCGATCGGGTGTTGCGCCTGGCGGCGTCTCCACGCAGCGTGCGCGCCTGCCGGGAACGGGCTGGACGCAGGCGCGTACCGATCATCATTTTCTGTTCTTCAGCAATTCGTCTCTTTGCTTCACCAGCCGGTCGAGCTCTTCGTTCTGCTGCGCAATCCGGTCCGCATTGCGGGCTTCGTCTCCGGCGCCTGAATTGGCCGCGGCTTGCTCGATCAGCTGCCTGATATTGTCGCGAATGATGGCGATACGATCTTCGAGTTCTGGGAGCGGAAGCGAACTGGAATTGCTCATTGTGGTGTCCTCGGGCGGGCGCTGACGAAAACTGGTACCGGGTGAGAGGATTGAACTCCCGACCAACGGTTTACAAAGCAGGTGCGCAATCATAGCACAGATGTGCACAGGGAAGCTCGGGGCGCATTTATGAAGCGTCGCACCGCTGGGCGCGCGAAGAAAAGGAACGGCTGATTAAGGACAGGGGCTTTTACAGGCGCCTTCTCGACGGCGACCGCGCAGCAAACAAGGAATGGAATTTGCTGATTAGTTTGCTGGCGCTGCGCCCTGTGAGACGCGCCTAATGCCACTTGCACTCAGCGGTTACGGCAACATTGCATGGGGATTCTGACATGGCAGGTCTTGGCACAGCCGCAAGCGATCTGTTCGCCGGTTTTGCCGCGGGCGACAAGATCAAGGGCGACGAACTTGAAGCGTCAAACTATTCGGACGCTGCCGCGCTTGCCGAGCAGAACGGACAATTCACCCGCATGTCGACCGGGGCCTAAAGCTGATAGTAAGGCGCGGGACGGCATCCGCTTGCCCCGCGCTCTATTTGTTTGCTTAGTTTGGATCATGCGGCGGCTTATGAAAGAATTGCTGCTTATTATTGCGATTATCGTAGCCCTTGTCGGGTTGGCGTGGTTTTCCGAGCCGACCGAAAATTTTTTGCACACCGGGCAAACCTGCCGCGAGATCAGAGAACTTTTGGCAGCCAAGCATTATCGCGATTTGACACCGGCCGAGGAGACCGACATGGCAAACTGCAACTAGCGTCCGCTGGATAGCGTTGCGCAGCCAGCAGACGGTCAGAATTGATTATACTGCTCGATGATGGCACCGAGGTCGGGGAAGCGAAGCATGACATTGAGGGTCAGCAAAAGGCCGATCAGACAGAAGGCCACAACTGTCAGCAGGTCGGGATCAGTGACTGTCGCATAAAGCCGCTGCCACAATTCATTCATACCATGGACATGGCGGCTGTTGGTCTTTGGCAACGGTTGAAGCTCGCGGGTCCTTGCTCGATTTTTCATTCGCGCACTCCTTTTCCTACGTTGGGCTGGACAATGACCAAGATGGAGCCTCCGCGTCTGTGTCGTATGTCACGGGAGCGGCCGATGGAACTGGCGTCGGTGACGCAGATTTCGGCAAACTTGTGCTCGCCGTCACATCGCTTCGAACCCGGGAGCGTAATGTGGTAGTGCCGGTGACGGAGGTTGCCATGAACAAGATGATGCTCAAATTCCCGACTAGTTTCGGTGAAGCTGTGAAGCAGGTCTTTGTTGGCACTGCCCGCGTTGCCTCTCCCGACCTGCAAAATCTTAGCGACAAAGGCTTGGAGGACATCGGGCTTGTTCGTCTCAGGACCGATTTCGATGCGATTAAGCCGTTCTATCTGCAGTAACAGGGGCGACAGGCTATTTCGGCCGACACTCGACGCCTTCCAAGCTCAGCACCATCTGCAACGCCACAGAGACGTCTGCCGTATCGGCGCCAGCCGCGGCCTTATCGAGCTCGGCCGTGACGTGCTGCCAAGTTGATTTCTCGCGGGACTGTTTCGGCAGATGCCCGAGAAGCGTCCGCAAGTCGGCAAGCGTGACAAGATCCATGACGTCGGGAATTTGGAGCGGCCGGGGCAGGGGGCGTGACCAGTTCGGGCGGGGCAAAGGACTGCTCCTAGTTTGCTCCGGCTACGTCCGCTTTTGAGGTCATAGCAGACATCAGCATTTTATCCTGCCGTGTCCGCTAATGAACCCTAAGCGGACATGGTGCAATTTATTTCAGACTTTGGATCATTTCCGTGATTACGGTTGTGTCGGCGGCCCAATCTGCGGGGTGCGAACTGAGGGCGATGGCTGTATTATCGCCCCTACCGTTGTTGACTGTTGCCACGCCGCCTTTGGCAATCAAATAGAGACTGACATCCGCGGCGAGCGTTTCATCGGTGCCGAGTTGGAAGTAACCATCGGAGCCGGTTTGAGTTTGAGCAAGTTGCTTCGGCTCGCCCGCGGTCGCGGCCCATAGGGTTACGGTGGAACTTGCGAGCGGCGCACCGCCCGCTTGAACTTGTCCTTCGATGCGGACGGCAGCCGCTGCCGGGCCGCACACGCAACCGAGCCATCCGGCCGCCAATAGCATCGTGGCCATGTAGGCTTCGACAAATTGATCATTAATACTCTCCGTCATCCAAGACCCGGGAATTAGCGGAGCATCGCTTAGCCGTGCACGCGTCATCCGAATTGATGTAGGTCAAACGGCCCCTGACGGCCGCGAAGCCCGACAGCGCTTGCGAGATTAGGCCATGGACGATCTGCGCGTTATGCGAATTCGGCTATGACAATTCGATGTCCGCTTCTGGCCCTTAGCGGACATTGCGCGACCGCAGTTCCGTGTCCGCTTTTGGGGGTAAAGCGGACATCAAGATTTTATCCGGTGTAGCTGCCGAGCGGCCAGCACAGTGCGCAGGGCGGCATCCGCTGGCCCCGCACCGCTTCCGCCCGCGGTCTTTATTTGGAGGCCATTGGAACGGAGTACCGTTTGTTTGGTTGTGGACTCGGACGGACGGCGCCGTGACCGAGCCCCCCAGCCCCACACCCCTCACGCGGCGTCGTCCGTTCGGGTTCTGTCGCGGCGAGTTGGCGGCGGGATGGGAGAGCCTCAATGAAACATCAGATTATTAGTACCGACCTGCGGACCGACCTGGCAGTCACCACGATAGCGCTAAGCGTCGTGGCAGTGTGTGCCGTGATCAGCTTCACGTTCACTTTGGTAATAGCGCCATTTTGACCGCCAGCGCTTAGTTGGGCAGCTAGGGAGTTATAAAGCCGTGGTGCTCGATTTTTCCCTATTTCTCATTGCGCTCTTCGCGCTTTCAATTCTCTTGATCAGCGGCTGTTTCTATATGGTCAGCGCTAGCCGCCAAATCGGCCGTTGATCTGCAGTCGGATATTTTCCTAGCGCGCTCGCGATCACTAGTGACGGTTTTTGCCCGAACGAGGCAGTCGTCTGCGGGTTCTTGAAATTCCTACGCCGATGCCATCTTAGCGCTCCCGAGCGTCGTGTTCTTGCCCCGCGACTACAGAAATAATTGCGCCTCAGATGGACGCCATAGAAAAAGACAGTTCCAGGCTGTGAATAGCGAGCACATTCGAGGTGCATCATGGTGACGAAACTCAAGGCTATCGGATACGCGGCGATTGTCGCTGTTGTCCTTGCCGGCTTCGCGATCGGCTTGGCATCGAGTTCGTGGGCGGATTGGTGCGACGGTAAGTGCTATTGATTGGGCTACTCCCGCATGCGGCTGGATGTTCGACGGCCTTCCATGCTCAGCACCAATAACAACGCAATTGCGGCGCGGGGCGGCATCCGCTTGCCCCGCGTCACGCACCTAGAATCGGGGTGGGGACTCGAACTGCCCAGCATTTAATTTGCTTCTTAAATTCATACGTCACTATTGTTTATTGCTTACGAGTGAGTGTGGCTGCAACGGGCGGCGCCACGAGCCCCAAAGCACCCCGACACCCTCATCGTGGTGCCGCCCGTAATCCCATTTGTGCATCACGACTTCGGCGGGACCGGCGTCCGCTTGCCCGGCGCGTTTTCTCTGCAAGCCAATCGCAACTCAGATAAGTGTTGCTCAATCCGCTGTGCTGGCGCGGCCAACCTTCGCCCCCCGACACTTGCGCGTCAGCACGAGGCGATTTGATCTTTCGTGATGGGGGTCTAAGCCCTGGCGCGAATGCCGGGGCTCTTTTTGACCCAGTTGGATTTGCGGTTCAGGGTTGGATGTGCCTGCTAATTTGAATTTGTCGGTCCTTGTTGTGGACGACTCCCCGATCACAATCCGCAGGGACGCATGGCAGGCGGTGAAAAAACCCCGAGCGTAGTCGGCTCGGGGTCTCCGTTGTCGTCTGAGTGCCGAACGCCACGCTGCGCATTCAGTAATATCGGCTGGTGCAGCCAAATCCAGGCCGACGGCGATTGATCTCAAGCATTTCTCGCTCGGCGTGAACTTCGCGGAACCGCCGAACTAGGCGGCCGAAGAACCCCAGTCGTGTCACGGACTCACTCGTGGTTTGGAACCTATTGGTCGACATAACATCCTCCGACTGCTGAAAAGATGTTGCAGTTTGCCGCAAACTCACGGAATAGCTGTGATGGGGATCACGAATATCCCGTTCTTGCCGCGCGCTAGCCCTTCGCAAACTCGACACGCCCCAACATCAGCACCATCTGCAGCGCGACTGACAAATGCGGGCATGCCAAGTCCTGTCCCATCCCAACAACTTTCTGGCCGATAATAGCAAGACGCGCCTAGGCGCATGTGCGAACGAAAGCTTCGCGTTATCATGCGCGTTCAGCAAGTTTCTTACTCATCCGCATTCACGCGCAATGCACGCTGCGCATCTGGCGCCGGGAGCCATCATGTGCGACGAGCAAAAGGATTTGGCGTATTATCTTCTCAAGGCCGAGGACTATCGCAGGAAAGCCGAAGCAGTGAGTAACCCTGACCTGAAGGCTGCACTGGAAGCGGTCGCTCGGGCGTACATGGCGAAAGCGCGCGAGCTTGATCCCGCTCTTAAACCGTCCCGCAAATAGGCTCAACGTTCGGGCGCGCCCTTTGCATTCTTAAACTTGGGCGGCCCATATGCATCCAGCGGGACAAGCCGCCCGGAAGCTGAGCTAGCGCTATTTCGGCCGGCACTCGACGTTTTTCAACATCAGCACCATCACAATGGGTCAGATAAGTGATACGTCGGATCGATCGACCTTGACCGACTTTTTCCCCTTCTTCGCCGCTTTCTTGGCCGCCTTTTTTTCTGCCTTTTTAAGGAACTTCGCCATCTTCTTTTGTTTGCTCACCTGATTAGCTCCTATTGTGATTGTCTTTCCATCTGATGGCCCAGGACCCACGGAAACATGAACGTATCGCATGGAACCGGCCGGGCGAGGTTTCGTCCTTGACGGGCCACTTCATCTGCAACTGCTTTGTGAAGGATATTTCCGCAGGCGGCGCTCGCCTCGTAGTTCCTGCGGCAGAGGTGGTGCCCGACTATTTTCGACTCAATTATGGAGTCGAAGAAATAACGCCAAAGTGCCGCCTCCGGTGGGCGTGATGGCAATGAAACGGGTGTCCAGTTCTTCCGCACCAAATAATTTTAGTTGAACATTGGCGCGTAGCACGGCGCCTACTTTCGGCCGATACTCCACCCGCTCCAAGCTGGGCACCACCTGCAGCGCGATCGACAAGTCGTCGACGCAGCCGCGCCCACGCGTCTTGACTAGCAGTGGGCGACAGCCTTAGCTGGCATTCGGCACAAGAAGATACCGAGGATGTCATGTTAAGACGGCTTTGGCTCGTGGCTGTTCCGGTCATTGCGGGGACCACAATTGCACTAACGACCACTTCCGTTTTGGCGTGGACTCAGCAAGATGTCTCGCCCAACGGCAACTACAATTTTAATTACGGCCCATTGGACGACAAAAGCAAATCCGGCGACAGCACGAATAAGTCTGCTCCTAATAGTCCAGGTTTTCACTTCGACGTTCAACATGGCGAATCGGGAGGGTTTCGTAGCTTTGGAGGCGGCGGTAATGCGCCTCCCTCGCAGCCCTATTTTCGCACGTTCGGCAACTGACTACGCGTTGGCTGGAACTCTACGCCTTCAAGACTTAGCACCATCTGCAGCGCAACCGACACGTCGACCGGATCGGCGCCGGCCGCGGCCTTGTCGAGCTCGGCCGCGACGTGCTGCCAAGTCGATTCGCGTGAGGCCTTCGGCAGATGACCGAGCAGCGAGTTGGGCCCGCCGAATCCGTCGCCCTCCCCCGGACAAACACTGACGCGGGCGATTCCTCGATCGACCAGGGCGGGGGGAGTTCCAGTCTTCCCATCGGCTTCCCAAACGAAAATCCTGGGAAGATTGGCATCTTTAGAAATGCAAGAAGTGCGTGATTTATATGGTGCCGGGTGAGAGGATTGAACTCCCGACCAACGGTTTACAAAACCGCTGCTCTACCGCTGAGCTAACCCGG
>CAWEMR010000029.1:0-16166 GCA_963810085.1 uncultured Alphaproteobacteria bacterium
CGTTACTGGTTTTCTTGCACACGAAATTGGAAATTGCCACCGGATTGCCACCGGGATTTTCCACGGAATGTAACGTTATGTTCTTATTCCGTGCTTCGAACTTTGGCAAAGGTAGCCTGCATGACCTCGGCCGCGCGAGCGTCGGTGTTAGAAAATAGCTGACCGTACACGCCGAGAGTGATGGTCGGGTTTGCATGCCCGAGGCGTCGACTGATCGTCAAGACGTCCATCCCCGCGGCGATTAGTTGCGAGGCGTGCGTATGGCGCAAGCCGTGCAGCGTGCAGTCGATCTTTAGGTCCGTCATCGTTAGCGCGAATTTCTGCGTCAGCCAGTGCGGCGAGCGGCCCACCGTACCAGCGCGCAAACAGGAGATCATCTTCCGTGCGGCCGAGGCCGAGGGTTAGGCGACGCTTTTGTTGCGTCAGAAGGTGCGAACGAACCTCGGCTACAATCCAAGGTGGGATCGCCACTGTGCGTCTGCCATTCTTGGTCTTGGGTTGCTTGAACCGCAGTACGCCTTTTGTCTGCTCAAGCGAGCGTTCGATCCGCATACAAGCCCCGCCGCGAGATCAACGTCCTTCAAGCGCAGTGCCAGCAGCTCACCGCGTCGTGCGCCCGTCGATAAAGCTAACGCAATCCGCGAGCGGCGACGTAGCAGCCATCAGCGTGCTGGCCGACCGCCTGGATGGGAAGGTGCCGCAGGCGACGGGCGGCAGCGAAGAACTTGGGCCGCAGCGCCTTATGGTGTCTTGGAAGCAAGACGGGGACGACGTGATGCCCGAAGTGGACGACGCCCGGCAAGTGTGATGGCAATCGCCGCGCCGGCCACGGGAGACGCCGAGTAGCGGTCACGCCCGCAGGCGAGTCTGCTGAGGCCGTGGCTAACGAGACGGCTCTTGCGTCACCTGCGCGAACGGGCACATCGGTGGCCCGCGCTAAGGCGCTGTCGGCCCCGCAGTCAGGCTTGGGGTGAAGCAATGGGCTGCGCCGTCACACTCACTTCTGGCGTCGCCTTTCCAGCGATAGCCGTCGCGAACTGACGCGAAACAGCCATGCTATGGTCACCGCTGAATAACTGAAGACAAACATTCGCTGCGCCAGCTATGATGGCGAGCGGTGCTGTTCAGGCACGATCATCAATGATCGCGACGAAGCGTTTTAATCGCCAGGGACTTGTCATTTCCGTCCTCTCCCACGTCGGCATCCTGGCCGTCGTGCTGCTCTTCGCACGAGCCGCCTCGCAAGAGGCCGTGCCGCCTGATGCAATGCAGGTCGAGATCGTTATGCCGAACGAGATGCCGCGCTATTCCGGCACGCCGTCCGCTTTGCGAACTTCCGGCACTGAACAGGCTGCGCAATCGCAGGGCCTGAGCGCGAAAGGCGTGCAGCCGCCAACGGCTACACCGCCCCAGCCAACGCCCCAGCCAAAAGATGAGCATCAGGCACAACAAAACGCGGTGCCGAAATCGCAGACGCCGCAGAAGCCGCAGACCGCGCCGCCGCAGGCGAAGGGGCTGCCTGTGCCGCTGGCTGACACGGCACAAGTGGCGATGGCGCAGCAGGCGCCCGATCCGCCGACGCCTTCTGCCGAGGAAACTCCGGCTGTGCCCGACATGGCCACGCAGGCTGAATTACTTGCGCTCGCTGGCGGACGGCTCGGCGGCGGCTTTTCGGCGCCCCCGATCAATTCGCCGCTGGTCGGCTATGACTTTACTGTGCCGTTCCGCGAGGTGGTCTCTTCTTGCGGAGCGCCGCCGCCCGGCATCAGTCTGAACGAAAAGATCAACATCAGGGTGCGGGTTTTCCTCAATCGCGACGGCACGCTGGCGGCTGGGCCGCAGCTAATCGAGTCAAATCCGTCGGCGGAAGAACAGACGTTGATGCAAAGTTTCGTCAGCGGGCTTCAGAAATGCCAGCCCTACACCATGCTGCCGCCGGACCGATACAACCAATGGAAAACGCTCGACCTTGTCGTGCGCCCGCACAATTACCTCGTCCAGTAGGGCGCGCAAAATGCCATATCGAAATCCCTTTCGCGGCCACGCCGAAATCTCCAACGATTTCAGGTCGCCATTTGTGCAAAATAAGTAAAATCTATATCCGACACGACAATATTTGCGGCATCGAAGTCCTCCAACGCGTCTGGGAAAAGAAGTTCGTCTAATTGCTTTTGTATAGTCCTCACATCCCGTACAAGTTCAACGCTGAGATTAGAAGCTATTGGGTGAATAGGGCGCGCCTCATGCAACCCCTCGCGAGGAGCGTCGGCGGCGGGTGCTTGGGGAGTAATTCTCGTGCTTGTCACTGCTTTCGTCGTTCTCGGGCTGGCGGTCTTGTTGGGCTGCGCGCTCGCGGTTCTACATCTGCGCAACAACGGAGCGGGACCAGCCCCATGGCCGCTCGCTGGTTTACATGGGCTTCTTGGGGCCGTGGGTCTCTGCTGCCTCGCTCTCGCGCTGCGTGGCCCGCCACGGGGGCTCGATCAGGGCACGGCCTCCTTCGGAATATTCGCTGCCGCCCTAATTTCACTGGCGGCGTTGGTCGGCGCTGGTCTCCTGGCGGCACATCTTCTCAAGAGGCGGATCGCGGGAGCGGTGATCGGCGTTCACGCGACGCTCGCAGTGAGCGGGTTCGTCATTCTTGCTGCGTACGTCTTTGCCCGATAGCGCGCTGGGCGTCTAAGCGTCAGTCGAATTGTACGACCCGCAGTTTCCGCAGTGGATCACGATGCGATGCACACGGTTCTCCTCGGCATGTAGCAAGATCGTGCCACAGTGGCCGCAGATATAATCCACGGACTGGTCTACCTCCTTGAGGATGGGCGGAGCGTCCAAGACCGGACCGGATGCTGGTGCTGGAATTACTTTGAGACTGATCTTACGAGTGGTCATCAACCGCGGTCGGACTCATCGCTTACGAGCGCCTGAAAAAGTTCCAGTAAATATTGCTGCACGGCGGCTGTTGTGAAGTGGTCAATTCCCAGTCCGCTGTGTTTCATCCCACTAAATCCGGTAGTCGCCATATACACCCCCACGGAATTGGCGCGGGGCTCGACCATAATATTTAAATGGGGACGTCCACTCCCGCCCGCAGCCCTCATACTGCCGTCATAGATTTCGATTTTCGCCGACAGCCCGTTGCTAGATTTGGCAGTGACGCAAATCCAGCCCTTGGCTTCGACCAACTGTTTCACCTCAGCCGCTGCGGGAAGGATAGTTTTGTCCACTGCCTTACGGAATGCTTCTTCAAATTCCTCACGAGTTGTCTTGATGTTTGCCAACGCTTCGTTGTGCTGGTTGACGACGAGCGCGTGGCGATCAAGCAGTCGAGTGAACTCTGATTTAAGGTCATCCTTCACGAGCTTTTCCTTCGCAGGTTTTCACATAACCGATGACCGAATGAAGCCCGAACATCTTAGTTGTTCAAGTTCCATCAACCTAGGCGTTGCTTGGCGAGTAGGCGGCTAAGCGTCCCTCGATTTGTACTATCCGCACTTTCCACGGTGGATCACGACGTGGCGCAGGGCATCATCGGGACAAATTCGACCGAAACCACTTAGCTTGCCAGTCTCTCGACCAACTACGAATGTCTGAACTCTTGGACGTCAATTCGAGGTTTCTAACTATCGCGTTGCAGAATACCGCCAATTCCGCCTCAGTCAGCGGTTTCGTCAGTTGCTGCTTCCGCAGCTTCTCCTCGACGGTGCCTTTAGCTTCATCGTCATTCATGGGCATCCTTTGTAGTATTGGCTCAATCGCCAGCCCCCCTTGTTGGGTGTGCTGATTTTGTCGGAAAGTCACGCTCAAAAATTGCCACCGGAATTGCCACCTGATGACCGAGGATAGGCAGGGATTAAGCAGCACGGCGCGGTGTCGCGAACCCCGAAAACGCCAATGAAACGGGGCAATACGCTACTGCGTAGCACGGACTGGGATAGCCGAGTTAGAATTACAAAACCGCTGCTCTACCGCTGAGCTAACCCGGCTAATCAATGGCTTAGCATTTTCCGTTTACCGATTGGGTACCGCAAATATTGGCCAATCGCACCGTGGATTTTCGCCGAATTGACAGACGGGAGGCGTGCAAGTCAAGCGCCGATGGGCAGAACGCCAACAAGGTGATTTGATTACGACAACCCGTCGTGTCCGGTTACTGACGTGCGCCGGACATTGGTGTTGCAGGAGACAGGCCATGCAGATGGACGCGATCGCGGTGGGGATCAATCCGCCTCACGAGGTCAATGTCATCATCGAAGTGCCGATCGGCGGCGAGCCGATCAAATACGAGCTCGACAAGGCGTCCGGCATCCTCGTGGTCGACCGTTTCCTCTACACATCGATGCGCTATCCCGGAAACTACGGCTTCATCCCGCATACGCTGTCGGAAGACGGCGATGCGTGCGACGTGCTGGTCGTCAATACACGGGCGATCACGCCCGGTGCGATGATGAGCGTGCGGCCGGTCGGCGTGTTGTTCATGGAGGACGAGGCCGGGCATGACGAAAAGATCATCGCGGTGCCGGCGTCGCGGCTGACGCGCCGCTATGACGCGGTCAAGTCCTACGCCGATCTTCCCGAGATCGCCATCGAGCAGATTCAGCATTTCTTCGAACATTATAAAGACCTCGAACCGAAGAAATGGGTCAAGGTCATACGCTGGGGCGGCGTTGCAGAAGCGCATCGTGTGATAGAGGAAGCTTGCGCGCGGGCGAAAGCATAGAGGAATCGATGTTCGAAGGCTCGAGTGGAAGGACGTTGGCGATGCGGGCCGTCACCGGTTTCGTCGCAGGAGTCATCGGCACTTATCTGACGCGCGTCGTCGTCCTCATCCATGAAGTCTGGCCGATATTTCACGGCAAAAGCTTTGGCCCGCTGCTGCATCTGTTGTCGCAGGACGGGCCGCTGATGGTGAAAGCTTGTCTGATCGCCGGATCGATCTACGGCATTTTCTTTATGTTTGCTCCGCGCTCGTTAGTTCTGACCACCGCAGGCGCCGTGCTTCTGATGAACGCTGTTGTCCTCGTCGGCCGGATCTATATGGCCGGCGGCTTTGAGGCCGCGACGCAGGCTGGGGCGTTGCCGCTCGAGGCCTTCCTGCGCGGGACGCTAAGGGCGGCTTTGATAGTTATGGTCTATTGGCCCCTGCGTGCACTATTCGCCAAGCCGGCCGCCGCCCATTAACTTTAGCGGCGCATCTCCTGCGTGCGTCTTTGCGCCGAGATCACAATATCACCGCGATCGTGATAGAATTCAAAGATATGACAAAGCGGCTTCTGACAGTTTCGGTTGCGTATTGCTTCTGCCTTGCGGCGCTGGCCGCGGCTTTTGCTCCTGCGCCGGTTCGGGCCCAATCGGCCGATCTCGTGCTGTGCGACCGGCTGGCCGCCGATCCGTCCGATCCGGACAAGCCGGCCGATGTCAAAGGCGTCGATCACGTCGCGCCGGCCGATATCGCGACCGCGATCAAGTTCTGCAAAACCGCGTCGGGATCCTCGCGCCGCGCGTTTTACCAGCTCGGCCGTGCCTATGTCGCCGGCCAGCAAATGCCGGCCGCCATCGCCGCCTTTCGCAAGGCGGCCGACAAAGGCAGCACGTCGGCCATGGTCCAGCTCGGCGTGATGTATGCCGCCGGATCCGGCGTGCCGAAGGACGATGCCCAGGCGCGTAAATATTTCGAGCGCGCGGCCGCGGCCGGCAATGCGCGGGGCGCCACCAATCTCATGACGTTGTCCGGCAGCGCCGGAAATGCGTCCGACCCCGCAGCGGCGCGGGCGATGCTTGCCAGAGCGGCCGATGCCAATTCGGCGGAGGCGCAGTTTCAGGTTGGCCTGATGATGGCCCAGGGCGTCGGCGGTCCGCAGGACGATGTCGGCGCGCGCGCGATGTTCGAAAAAGCGGCGGCGCAAAATCATCCCGGCGCGCTGGAATGGATGGGCTCGTTTTCGGCCAGCGGACGAGGCGGCCCGAAGGACCAGGAGGCGGCCAAAGGGTATTACGAAAGAGCCGCGGCGCTGGGCGACGAAGACGCCAAGGCCGCCCTCGAGCGTCTAAAATGTCCTATGGTTCTCACGACCAAAAAGGGCGACGTTCTCACCCACTTGTGCTTCTAGCAGATCGGTTCTGCGGGCATTGGGGTCATGGGCGCCGAGCCCGATTAGCTCGTCTTATCCTTTGACCTCGTCTGCAACTTCCGGCCATAGTCGGCACCCATTCGCGCGAGATTCTCCAAATGCCGTCCCGACGACCGTCTGTTCGCTCCGCCGCCGCGGCGAGGGAAAATAACGGCGTGTTGGCGAATTTTCCGCCGATGAGCGCCGAGCAAAGCCTCGGCTATCAGATCAGATATGCCTATCGCATTTTTGTGAAAGCGCTGGCCGATGAGCTTGGGCCGCATCGGATAACGACGGGACAATGGTCGGCACTGCGTGTGCTCTGGCAGGAAGAGGGCCTAAGCCAGGTGGAATTGGCGCAGCGCATGATGGTGGAAAAGGCTTCGCTGACGGCGGTGCTCAAAGCCATGGCGTCCGAGGGCTTGATCACGCGGGTGCGCAACGCCGCGGATCGGCGCAAGGTCAATATTTCCCTGACGGCGTCGGGCCGCCGTCTCAAGAGCAAGATCATGCCGCTCATCGGCAAGATCAACAAGCGCGCGACGCGGCGCTTGTCGTCGGCGGAGGTGCATCAATTGCACACGCTGCTGGCGCGCGTGATGATCAACCTGCAAAACTAGATTTTTTGTTTGTGCATGATCTTTTCCGAAAACCGGTTTCCACTTTTCGGGATCATGCTCTAGCTTGCTACTTTTCGTTCCGCGGCGAGCGTGCGCGCCATGAAGTCGGCGAATACGCCGGCAATCTCAGGCTCGTAAGGCGCCCATTCCGGGAACGGAATGAGCGGAAGGTCCTGATCCTCGATCGGCAGGCGGTGAAGCTCGCTGCCCGGTATGGCCTTGTGAGCGAAGAGCGCGCTCTGGCTCGCATGCGTCTTGTCGTTGCCGGGAATAACGATCGTCGGCACGTTGATGGATTTAAGCTCCTGCTCGCTGACACCCATCACCGGGTACTTGCCGCCGGCCACGAATATATCGTTCCAGCGCGTCAGCACATCGACGAATTTTTGCGGCGGCATGGCCATCAGGCGGTCGCGCGTCGAGGGGTTCGCCGCGATACGCTCTTTCCACTGCTCGGTGGCGCAGACCGCTGCCATGCCGCCTTGTTGCGCGGCGCGGATGAATTGGCCGTAATAGTTTTCCGGTAGGCGGCCCGCCGCAAACGCGCCGCCGGTCACTCGCATCAGAAGAAGCCCGCGCACGGCTTGCGGATAGCGGAGATAGAATAAGATCGACGTTCTGGCGCCCGATGACGAGCCGCAAAAGAAAGCCGGCTGGATGTTCTGCTGCAATGTCAGTTCATACATGTCGCGCGTCCACGGAATTTCTTCGCCTTCGTCCCCCTCGATCAGCACCTCCGAGGCGCCGGTATTGCGCCGGTCATGCAGCAGCACCTGATAGCCGTAAGCGGCGATCTTGTCGGCGAGTGGGATGAACTCCTCATAGCTCCGCCGCCCACCGCTGGTCATGACGACCCAAGGATCTTTGGATGGGCCTTTGGAAGGTCCTCTGCCGCCGATGACTTGCCAATTGATATTGACGCCGCAAATCTTGGTAACCGGCATTGTGGTCTTGTCCTTGGTTGCTACTGCTACCGCACTAACTTATTCCTGAGCGAGCTTTTAGCATATTGATATTAGCGGCGGTGCTTCCACCTCATCTATGGCGTACCTAGATTAGGCAGGTCTCACCTAGGTCTATTCGGACAGGGAATTTCAGCATGTCATCCTCCCGCCAACTCCACCTCGGCGCGTTTATGCGCCCGGCCAGCATCCATACCGGCGCGTGGCGCTATCCCGGCGCCTGGCCTGACATGAATTTTAACTACGCGCACTTGAAGCAATCTATTCAGGCGCTGGAGCGGGCGAAGTTCGACGCGTTCTTCATGGCCGACCACATGGCCGTGCTCAACATGCCGATGGACGCGCTCAAGCGCAGCCACACCGCGACCTCCTTCGAGCCGTTCACGCTCCTGTCGGCGTTGTCGCAGGTGACCGAACGCATCGGGCTGGTCGCCACCGGCTCGACCACATTTGACGCGCCGTATCATATCGCCCGGCGCTTCGCCTCGCTCGATCATCTGTCCGAAGGCCGCGCCGGGTGGAATATCGTCACCACCTCAAATCCGGACGCTGCGCTCAATTTCGGGCTCGACGAGCACATGGAGCACGGGGAGCGCTATGAGCGCGCGCGCGAGTTCTACGATGTCGTCACCGGGCTTTGGGACAGTTGGGCGGACGACGCCTTCATCCGCGATGTCGACAAGGGCATTTTCTTCGACCCGTCGAAAATGCACGTGCTCGGTCACAAGGGCGAGTTCCTGTCGGTGCGCGGGCCCCTCAACATTGCCCGGCCGGTGCAGGGCTGGCCGGTGATCGTGCAAGCCGGCGCATCGGAGTCGGGCCGCAAGCTTGCTTCCGAAACGGCGGAGGCGGTGTTCACCGCGCAGAGCGATATCGCGACCGGCCGGAAGTTTTATGCCGACGTAAAGGGCCGTATGGAACAACTCGGCCGCTCGCGCCAGCACATGAAAATCCTGCCTGCCTGTTTCGTCGTGGTCGGCGATACGGTGGAGGAGGCGAAGGCGAAACGGCAAAAGCTCGATAGCCTCGTCAATTACGCCAACGCCATCGCATCGCTTTCAATCGCGCTGGGCCATGACGCGTCGAAGTTCGATCCCGATGGGCCGTTGCCGGAAATCCCGGAGAGCAATGCGTCGAAGAGCGGACGGGAGCGCGCCGTCGCGCTCGCCAAGCGCGATAAGCTTACGGTGCGTGAGCTTGCGCAACGGCTCGGCGGTTATTCCGGTCTCGCCATGGTCGGTACGCCGAAGACGATTGCCGACGAAATGCAGGAATGGCTTGAAACCGAAGCTTCCGACGGCTTCACCGTCATGTTTCCCTATCTGCCGGGCGGGCTCGACGATTTCGTGACGCGCGTCGTTCCCGAATTGCAGGGCCGCGGCCTGTTCCGCCGCGATTACGAAGGCACAACACTGCGCGAGCATCTCGGCTTGCCGCGGCCGAAGAATCGCTTCTTCGAGAATTGACCTGAGATGTCTCCAAATGTTTGGCGCCCTCGGTTCCATGTTGTGCGGCCGAATATTTGGCGACATGGCGGACCTGTCGCGATAGAGTCGGCTGCGTCGTCAAGATAACAGACACTCTGATGGTCCCGGTCTAATTGATCCGTTCGGCTCGTAATTTTCTCAAGCGACGGTCCGACGCGATGGTGGATGCGGCGCGCTGCGACCGCGCCGTGCTGTTGCTGCTGATCGGCTACGCTGTGGCATGGACGCTCTACGGCAGCATTGCCAAGAGCAGCCAAGATCTGCATCCGGACATGGCGGAGCTGATCTCCTGGTCGCGCGATCTCAGCCTCGGCTATCCCAAGCACCCGCCGCTTGGGGCGTGGTTGGTGCGGCTGTGGTTCAGCATTTTTCCGCTGGCGGACTGGACCTATTACTTATTGGCGATGGCGATGCCGACGATCGCGCTCTGGATCGTCTGGCGCCTGTCCGCGGATTACCTTGACATCGAAAAGCGCGTCGTTGGCGTCGGTCTGCTGATATTGATCCCGTTCTATAATTTTCACGCGCTGAAGTTCAATGCGAACTCGGTGCTGCTGCCGACATGGGCGGCAACGACGTTTGCGTTCTTGCGATCCTACCGAAACCGCAGCACGTATTATGGCGCGCTGGCTGGCGCCGGCGCCGGCCTTTGCATGCTGGGAAAGTACTGGTCCGTGTTTCTGCTCGTCGGACTAATGATCGCCGCGCTGCTCGATCCCCGCCGCCTCGCTTACCTTCGCTCGGCGGCGCCGTGGGTCACGATTGCCACGGGCCTCGCCGTGCTCAGCCCGCATATGATTTGGGTTTACCAGCACGACTTCGTCTCCTTCGATTATGCAACGGCAACACACGCCACGGGTTCGCTCTCGGACGCGGCCATCAAAGCCTTCATCTATCTTCTGGGCGTGGCGGTGTTTGCGGCCGTTCCGGTGCTCTTTGTTCTGGCTGCGGCGCGGCCGCACCGCGCAACAGTCGTCGAGATGATTTGGCCGTCGGATCGCGACCGCCGGCTGGTCGCAGTTGCGTTTTGGGCGCCGCTACTATTGCCCGTCGCGGAAGCATTGGTCGGCGACACTATTCTGACCCCGATCTGGGCGATGCCGGCATTGACGCTGCTGCCGGTGCTGCTGCTATCGCCGCCGGATATGAAGGTTCCGCCGCTTGGCCGGCACAGCATCCTGGCGGTCGCGGCGGCGGAGCTGTTGGTGATGCTGATCGCCGCGCCGGCCATCGCATGGGCCATCCACCGCGCGGGCGTGACGCCGCCGGCCGCCCACGGCCGCTTATTGGCGGCTGAGACCGAACGCGCCTGGTGGCAAACGACCTCGGAACCTTTGCGCTTTGTCGGCTGCGATGTTGCCGACGAGGTGATCGCCTATGCGCGGGATCGACCGCGCCCGCTGCCGTGGCGGTCGTTCGGCGGCCACATTGCAGATGAGGTCTACGCCGACGCTCACAGTTGGCCCCGCACGCTGCACGGCGCTGCTGAACCAAGCGATGCCCAGCTTGCCGAGAGCGGCATGGCCCTGGTCTGTTTGGCCGATAGTGCTGACTGGGTGGAAGCGGCGGCCGCTAAAGCTGCCGGAGATCCGGCAAGCAGGCGCTTTGACGTCGAGATGACGCGCACCTTTCTCGGCATCCCTGGCCGATCCCGGCGCTATGTGATTTTCATCATTCCGCCGCGGCACTGAAGCTCACGACACGGCAGCTCACGACGCAGCGGAATCGAGCATGTGATTGAGACCGTCGTGAACGCTGGTCGTGGCCGACCATTTCAGCCGGTTTTGAACCTTGGTCATGTCGGCCACCAAAACCGGCGGCTCATCGGGCGACGATTAAATCGCGCCCAGACGCAACAATTGCGGTTTCCCGAGCCGCGCCGCCAGATATTCAACGACGGAACGGACCGTGGTCGCCCGGCCGGTGCCGACATTGAAGGCTCCGGGCTCGGACGTGAGCAGCAGGCGAATAAGAAGATCGGCCGTGTCGGGCGCGTAAATAAAATCTCGCGCTTGGGTTCCGTGCGTTGTCTGCGCCGCCTTGCTGGACACCAGTGACGCAATGACGGAGGGCACCAAGCGTTGTGCTGGTTCGCCGGGGCCGTACGGCAGGAAGAGCCTGCCCCAAGCCGCGGAGAAGCCTAAGTCCTGAGCAATTGCTTGCACGGCAAGCCAGCAGGCGGCCTTGCACTTGCCGTATATGGTCGAAGGCAGAATTGGCGTTTCGTCCTCGACACACGGTACATCCGAAGCGGCATATTCGGCCGAACTGCCGATGCCGACGAAGCTGACGCCGCCATGGGCGCCGAATGCCGCGGCCATGGCTATGCTGGACTGTAGCCAAGCGATGTTCTCGGGCGAATGTTGGTAGCGCCGCGGCGTTGCGATCCAGGCACCATGCAGGAGGTGCGTGGGCCGTATCTTGGCGACGACCGCCACGGCTTGCGAAGTGTCGCGCAGATCGGCGGCGTGCCATGTGACTCGGTCGTCAACTCGGCTGTTACCTTGGCCATCGCCCGCATCACTGCGATTGACGGCGTGAATTTCGCAATCTTCCCTCAACAACCGGCGCAGACAATGCGTGCCGATAAATCCCGACGCTCCGGTCACCATCACGCGCATCATGCGGTGAAATCCGGCCAGGTCTGGTCGCGTTCGGATATGGCACTGGGATCGGCCGGCCACGCGATCGAAAATGCCGGATCGTTCCACCGCACCCCGCGGGCCAATTCAGGAACGTAGACCTCGCTTATCATGTAGAAAACTTCGCAATTGTGCTCGAGCGTCAGAAAGCCATGCGCGCAACCAGCCAGGATGGCCAGCGCATCGCGATTTGAATCGGAGAGTTCGACGCCGGTCCAGCGGCGAAAACCCGGCAAATCCGAACGCAGATCGACGACGACGTCGAATATTCGCCCGCGCGTGCACCGAACAAGCTTGGGGTCGGGGCGCGGCGCGGCTTGGAAATGCATTCCCCGCAACGTGCCCTTCCGGGCATTCCAAGACGTGCTGCATTGCCGCCACGCGGTCGGCAGACCAGCGGCGGCAAATAGCGTAGCGTCGTATGTCCGAACGAACAGACCGCGTTCGTCCTGATGGGGCGATGCGCTCACGAGCATCACTCCCGGAAGCGCTGTCGGATGAATTTGCATGAGGGAACTCAGCCTATGGAAAGGTCAAATAACAATATTGACTGGAGGTACGCAATTACGGGATTAAAGACGGGCAGATTGGGAGTCGTTGCCTTGAAGTTGCCGCCGGCATTTCGTTCGTAAATACGGAGATCCGAAGGTGGCGGATATCGGGGTCGTCTATCTGTACAGATTCGCCGAGGGAGCGGCCCCCGTCCGCACGTTCCTGGACTGCTATCGGACGCATCCGGCCGGTCTGGAACATGATCTGCACGTCATATTGAAAGGGTTCCCGGATCAGCAAGCGCTCGCGGCGGCTCGCGCTTTGTTCGGATCACTTTCGGTCAACACGATCGAACTCGACGACACCGGCTACGATATCAGCTCTTACATCGCGGCGGCCCAATCGATCTCCAATCCGAAACTGCTGTTTCTCAATACGTTCAGCAAAATTCTCGCGGACGATTGGCTCGCTCATTTCGACAGCGCGCTCCGCATGCCCGGCGTCGGGCTGGTCGGTGCGACAGGCTCTTGGCAGTCTGCGAGTTCCGGATATGAAGCGGCGCTCCTGAAAGTCTTGCGCCACCCAGTGCATTATTTGAGCCGGTATTTCGGAGTTCTATCATACGGGACCAATAAACCCGCCAATTGGGACGATACCGACGGTGAATTTAACTTTCGCCGTCTGGCCCGCCGGCTCAGCCGTGTCAGCCTATATCCTCTTCGCGTTTATGAATTCGGACGTCATCCGAACCCGCATATTCGCACCAACGCCTTTACGATTCGGAGAGATGTCTTCCTGTCACTTCGATTTATGACATTCAAAAGAAAGATCGACGCCTATAAGTTTGAGAGTGGGCGGCACTCAATGACAAAACAGATTATAGCGCGTGGCCTCAGGCCAGTCGTGGTCGATCGAACGGGAAAAACCTACAATATCTCAGAGTGGAAATCGTCGTCGACATTCTGGATCGATTTGCAGGCTAATTTGCTTGTCGCCGATAACCAAACTGGCAGCTACACGACCGGGAGTTCGGAGCGCCGTAAGGCCTTGAAGAATCATGCTTGGGACGGCCCGTCATCCTGGGACATGCTGGGGCCGATCTAAGTCCGGCCGATCGGTTAGCGAATTCGTTCGGTCAAGGCAGTACCGTCAAAGCTGGAATTGCACTGACGAACTTGCCGCCCCATTCGCGGATCCCGGCCATGCGCTCGGTGATCTCGTCTTTGATGTTCCACGGCAGGATCAGCACGTAGTCGGGCTTCGTTTCAAATATGTGCTCCGGCGCAAAATCGGAATCTGGACGCCGGGCAGATAGCGGCCTTGTTTGTGCGGATTGATGTCAACGGTGTAAGGCAGAAGCTCGGGGCCGATGCCGCAATAATTCAACAGCGTGTTTCCTTTTGCCGGGGCGCCGTAGCCGGCCACCGATTTGCCGCTTGTTCGCGCCACGACCAGGAAGCTCAGCAGGTCGCGTTTGAGGGCGGTTACCGAACCGGCAAATTTGGCATAAGTCGCGATCTGGTCCAGTCCCGCCGTCCGCTCGATCGTGAGCAGATCGTCGACCCCGCTGGTTCTCCGAAATCCAGCGTCGGCGTGGCAGACGAAGAGTCGCAGCGAGCCGCCGTGGGTCGGCAATCGCTCGACGCCGTAGATCCTCAATCCGTGATGCGCAAAGATCCTGTCGGCGACAAGCAGCGAGAGATACAGAAATGCTCGTGATAGATGGTGTCGAGTTGCCGTTCGTTGATCAGATTCTAAAGATGCGGAAATTCAAACGTCGCCGTTCCCGTTGGCTTGAGGATGATTTTGAATCCGGCGACGAAATCGTTGATGTCGGGAACATGGGCGAAGACATTATTGGCGACCATCAGATCCGCCGACTTGCCCGCGGCCGCGAGGCGACGCGCGGTGTCGACGCCGAAAAACGCCACCTCGCAGGGGATGCCCTTGTCCTGCGCGACCTTGGCGACGTTGGCTGCCGGCTCAGCACCGAGACTGCCGATGCCGCGTTCCGCAAAGTACTGCAGCAGATAGCCGTCATTGCTGGCGACCTCGACGACCAGCGAGCCGCCGTCGAGCGAATACCGCTCGATCATCCGCCCGACATAATCGCGGCAATGACGCAGCCAAAGCTCGGAATAAGATGAGAAATAAAGGTAGTCGTTGAAGATATTTTCCGCGCGTTCGAATTCCTGCAGCTGAACGAGCAGACACCGTTCGCAGATATAGACGTGCAACGGATAGGAAACTTCGCGGCGGCCAAGGTCCTCTTTGCGCAGAAACGAGTTGGCGAGCGGCGACCTGCCGAGGTCGACAAAGGTCCGTTTGAGGGCTGCACCGCAAAATCGGCAGCAATCGCTCACGCGTGACATGCGTCTAGTCCGCGGTATCGCTCGATCTGCTGCTCGGTGAGTTGGAGCGCAGGTCCGCCGCCCAGGAAGCTCTTGTACCAATCCACGGTCCAATCAAGCGCCGCCGCCAAGCGCAGGCCCGAACGCCATTGCAGGCGGCTGCGCGCTTTGGAACTGTCTACCTTGAGGTATTTGGCTTCGTGCAATTCATCGCCGGCGGCTTTTTCCCAGCGCGCGCTGCCGCCCCAAGTCTTGACGAGGCGATCTGCAATCCAAGAGACCGGCCGGGCATCTTCGTCGACCGGTCCGAAGTTCCATGCTTCGCCATAGGCTTCCGGCTCCGCGGTCAGCCGTTCGGCGAGAACCAGATAGCCGCAGAAAGGGTCGAGCACGTGCTGCCAGGGACGGACCGAGTTGGGGATTGCGAATACCGATGGCTTGGCCTGATTTGAGGGCCCGCACGCAGTCCGGAATCTCGGAGCGGTCCGTCGCCGAGTCGCCGCCGCCGATCACGTTTCCCGCGCGCGCGGATGCAATGCCAAGGCGGCGCCCCGCGGCCGTGAGAAACGAGTATCCGCCATGCCGCCGTCACCAGTTCAGCGCAGCCCTTGCTGCTGCTGTAGGGATCGTGACCGCCCATCGGCTCGTCTTCGCGATAAGCCCGCAACTCATCTTTGTTCTCGTAGCACTTGTCGCTGGTGACCACGATTGTCGCGCCGACCGATGTGACGGCGCTTACGGCGGCGAGGACGTGAACGGTGCCCATGACATTGGTGGCATAGGTCTCTACCGGCTCCAGATAGGAGAGCCGGACCAAAGACTGCGCGGCGAGGTGGAACACGACCTCCGGCTGGACCGTTTTCATGACGGTCATGACCGAATCCCGATCGCGGATGTCGGCGTAATGGTTGTCGACAAGCGCCTCCATTCCGGCAGCGTTAAACAGGCTCATGTCATCCGCCGGCAGCGCGCAGCCCGATACATTGGCGCCCATGCGACGGAGCCAGAGACTGAGCCAGGTTCCTTTAAATCCTGTATGGCCAAGAACGAGGACGCGTCTTCCAGACCAGAATTCGGCCGAGGGCTTCACCACACCCGCCACGGCGCTCTCCCGCTCGCCCAGAGATGCTCGAGATGCCGCTTATCGCGCAGCGTATCCACGGCGTGCCAGAAGCCGGTGTGGCGATAAGCGGAAAGCTTGCCTTCCGTGCTCAGTTTTCGCAGCGTGTCTTGCTCGAAAACAGTGTCGTCGCCTTCGATGGTGTCGATGATCTCAGGTGAGAGTACCATGAAACCGCCGTTGATCCAGGTGCCGTCGCTTTGCGGCTTCTCGCTAAAGCTGACCACCCGAGCTGCGGCATCGACCTCAAGCGCGCCAAACCGTCCCGGCGGCTGAACCGCAGTCACCGTCGCCGGCTGGTGATGCTTGTCGTGAAATGCCAACAGCGACGGGATATCGATGTTCGCCACGCCGTCGCCGTAGGTCAGGCAAAAATCCTTAT
>CAWEMR010000030.1:0-36768 GCA_963810085.1 uncultured Alphaproteobacteria bacterium
GGGCGAAAGCATAGAGGAATTGATGTTCGAAGGCTCGAGTGGAAGGACGTTGGCGATGCGGGCCGTCACCGGTTTCGTCGCAGGAGTCATCGGCACTTATCTGACGCGCGTCGTCGTCCTCATCCATGAAGTCTGGCCGATATTTCACGGCAAAAGCTTTGGCCCGCTGCTGCATCTGTTGTCGCAGGACGGGCCGCTGATGGTGAAAGCTTGTCTGATCGCCGGATCGATCTACGGCATTTTCTTTATGTTTGATCCGCGCTCGTTAGTTCTGACCACCGCAGGCGCCGTGCTTCTGATGAACGCTGTTGTCCTCGTCGGCCGGATCTATATGGCCGGCGGCTTTGAGGCCGCGACGCAGGCTGGGGCGTTGCCGCTCGAGGCCTTCCTGCGCGGGACGCTAAGGGCGGCTTTGATAGTTATGGTCTATTGGCTCCTGCGTGCACTATTCGCCAAGCCGGCCGCCGCCCATTAACTTTAGCGGCGCATCTCCTGCGTGCGTCTTTGCGCCGAGATCACAATATCACCGCGATCGTGATAGAATTCAAAGATATGATAAAGCGGCTTCTGACAGTTTCGCTTGCGTATTGCTTCTGCCTTGCGGCGCTGGCCGCGGCTTTTGCTCCTGCGCCGGTTCGGGCCCAATCGGCCGATCTCGTGCTGTGCGACCGGCTGGCCGCCGATCCGTCCGATCCGGACAAGCCGGCCGATGTCAAAGGCGTCGATCACGTCGCGCCGGCCGAATCGCGACCGCGATCAAGTTCTGCAAAACCGCGTCGGGATCCTCGCGCCGCGCGTTTTACCAGCTCGGCCGTGCCTATGTCGCCGGCCAGCAAATGCCGGCCGCCATCGCCGCCTTTCGCAAGGCGGCCGACAAAGGCAGCACGTCGGCCATGGTCCAGCTCGGCGTGATGTATGCCGCAGGATCCGGCGTGCCGAAGGACGATGCCCAGGCGCGTAAATATTTCGAGCGCGCGGCCGCGGCCGGCAATGCGCGGGGCGCCACCAATCTCATGACGTTGTCCGGCAGCGCCGGAAATGCGTCCGACCCCGCAGCGGCGCGGGCGATGCTTGCCAGAGCGGCCGATGCCAATTCGGCGGAGGCGCAGTTTCAGGTTGGCCTGATGATGGCCCAGGGCGTCGGCGGTCCGCAGGACGATGTCGGCGCGCGCGCGATGTTCGAAAAAGCGGCGGCGCAAAATCATCCCGGCGCGCTGGAATGGATGGGCTCGTTTTCGGCCAGCGGACGAGGCGGCCCGAAGGACCAGGAGGCGGCCAAAGGGTATTACGAAAGAGCCGCGGCGCTGGGCGACGAAGACGCCAAGGCCGCCCTCGAGCGTCTAAAATGTCCTATGGTTCTCACGACCAAAAAGGGCGACGTTCTCACCCACTTGTGCTTCTAGCAGATCGGTTCTGCGGGCATTGGGGTCATGGGCGCCGAGCCCGATTAGCTCGTCTTATCCTTTGACCTCGTCTGCAACTTCCGGCCATAGTCGGCACCCATTCGCGCGAGATTCTCCAAATGCCGTCCCGACGACCGTCTGTTCGCTCCGCCGCCGCGGCGAGGGAAAATAACGGCGTGTTGGCGAATTTTCCGCCGATGAGCGCCGAGCAAAGCCTCGGCTATCAGATCAGATATGCCTATCGCATTTTTGTGAAAGCGCTGGCCGATGAGCTTGGGCCGCATCGGATAACGACGGGACAATGGTCGGCACTGCGTGTGCTCTGGCAGGAAGAGGGCCTAAGCCAGGTGGAATTGGCGCAGCGCATGATGGTGGAAAAGGCTTCGCTGACGGCGGTGCTCAAAGCCATGGCGTCCGAGGGCTTGATCACGCGGGTGCGCAACGCCGCGGATCGGCGCAAGGTCAATATTTCCCTGACGGCGTCGGGCCGCCGTCTCAAGAGCAAGATCATGCCGCTCATCGGCAAGATCAACAAGCGCGCGACGCGGCGCTTGTCGTCGGCGGAGGTGCATCAATTGCACACGCTGCTGGCGCGCGTGATGATCAACCTGCAAAACTAGATTTTTTGTTTGTGCATGATCTTTTCCGAAAACCGGTTTCCACTTTTCGGGATCATGCTCTAGCTTGCTACTTTTCGTTCCGCGGCGAGCGTGCGCGCCATGAAGTCGGCGAATACGCCGGCAATCTCAGGTTCGTAAGGCGCCCATTCCGGGAACGGAATGAGCGGAAGGTCCTGATCCTCGATCGGCAGGCGGTGAAGCTCGCTGCCCGGTATGGCCTTGTGAGCGAAGAGCGCGCTCTGGCTCGCATGCGTCTTGTCGTTGCCGGGAATAACGATCGTCGGCACGTTGATGGATTTAAGCTCCTGCTCGCTGACACCCATCACCGGGTACTTGCCGCCGGCCACGAATATATCGTTCCAGCGCGTCAGCACATCGACGAATTTTTGCGGCGGCATGGCCATCAGGCGGTCGCGCGTCGAGGGGTTCGCCGCGATACGCTCTTTCCACTGCTCGGTGGCGCAGACCGCTGCCATGCCGCCTTGTTGCGCGGCGCGGATGAATTGGCCGTAATAGTTTTCCGGTAGGCGGCCCGCCGCAAACGCGCCGCCGGTCACTCGCATCAGAAGAAGCCCGCGCACGGCTTGCGGATAGCGGAGATAGAATAAGATCGACGTTCTGGCGCCCGATGACGAGCCGCAAAAGAAAGCCGGCTGGATGTTCTGCTGCAATGTCAGTTCATACATGTCGCGCGTCCACGGAATTTCTTCGCCTTCGTCCCCCTCGATCAGCACCTCCGAGGCGCCGGTATTGCGCCGGTCATGCAGCAGCACCTGATAGCCGTAAGCGGCGATCTTGTCGGCGAGTGGGATGAACTCCTCATAGCTCCGCCGCCCACCGCTGGTCATGACGACCCAAGGATCTTTGGATGGGCCTTTGGAAGGTCCTCTGCCGCCGATGACTTGCCAATTGATATTGACGCCGCAAATCTTGGTAACCGGCATTGTGGTCTTGTCCTTGGTTGCTACTGCTACCGCACTAACTTATTCCTGAGCGAGCTTTTAGCATATTGATATTAGCGGCGGTGCTTCCACCTCATCTATGGCGTACCTAGATTAGGCAGGTCTCACCTAGGTCTATTCGGACAGGGAATTTCAGCATGTCATCCTCCCGCCAACTCCACCTCGGCGCGTTTATGCGCCCGGCCAGCATCCATACCGGCGCGTGGCGCTATCCCGGCGCCTGGCCTGACATGAATTTTAACTACGCGCACTTGAAGCAATCTATTCAGGCGCTGGAGCGGGCGAAGTTCGACGCGTTCTTCATGGCCGACCACATGGCCGTGCTCAACATGCCGATGGACGCGCTCAAGCGCAGCCACACCGCGACCTCCTTCGAGCCGTTCACGCTCCTGTCGGCGTTGTCGCAGGTGACCGAACGCATCGGGCTGGTCGCCACCGGCTCGACCACATTTGACGCGCCGTATCATATCGCCCGGCGCTTCGCCTCGCTCGATCATCTGTCCGAAGGCCGCGCCGGGTGGAATATCGTCACCACCTCAAATCCGGACGCTGCGCTCAATTTCGGGCTCGACGAGCACATGGAGCACGGGGAGCGCTATGAGCGCGCGCGCGAGTTCTACGATGTCGTCACCGGGCTTTGGGACAGTTGGGCGGACGACGCCTTCATCCGCGATGTCGACAAGGGCATTTTCTTCGACCCGTCGAAAATGCACGTGCTCGGTCACAAGGGCGAGTTCCTGTCGGTGCGCGGGCCCCTCAACATTGCCCGGCCGGTGCAGGGCTGGCCGGTGATCGTGCAAGCCGGCGCATCGGAGTCGGGCCGCAAGCTTGCTTCCGAAACGGCGGAGGCGGTGTTCACCGCGCAGAGCGATATCGCGACCGGCCGGAAGTTTTATGCCGACGTAAAGGGCCGTATGGAACAACTCGGCCGCTCGCGCCAGCACATGAAAATCCTGCCTGCCTGTTTCGTCGTGGTCGGCGATACGGTGGAGGAGGCGAGGGCGAAACGGCAAAAGCTCGATAGCCTCGTCAATTACGCCAACGCCATCGCATCGCTTTCAATCGCGCTGGGCCATGACGCGTCGAAGTTCGATCCCGATGGGCCGTTGCCGGAAATCCCGGAGAGCAATGCGTCGAAGAGCGGACGGGAGCGCGCCGTCGCGCTCGCCAAGCGCGATAAGCTTACGGTGCGTGAGCTTGCGCAACGGCTCGGCGGTTATTCCGGTCTCGCCATGGTCGGTACGCCGAAGACGATTGCCGACGAAATGCAGGAATGGCTTGAAACCGAAGCTTCCGACGGCTTCACCGTCATGTTTCCCTATCTGCCGGGCGGGCTCGACGATTTCGTGACGCGCGTCGTTCCCGAATTGCAGGGCCGCGGCCTGTTCCGCCGCGATTACGAAGGCACAACACTGCGCGAGCATCTCGGCTTGCCGCGGCCGAAGAATTGCTTCTTCGAGAATTGACCTGAGATGTCTCCAAATGTTTGGCGCCCTCGGTTCCATGTTGTGCGGCCGAATATTTGGCGACATGGCGGACCTGTCGCGATAGAGTTGGCTGCGTCGTCAAGATAACAGACACTCTGATGGTCCCGGTCTAATTGATCCGTTCGGCTCGTAATTTTCTCAAGCGACGGTCCGACGCGATGGTGGATGCGGCGCGCTGCGACCGCGCCGTGCTGTTGCTGCTGATCGGCTACGCTGTGGCATGGACGCTCTACGGCAGCATTGCCAAGAGCAGCCAAGATCTGCATCCGGACATGGCGGAGCTGATCTCCTGGTCGCGCGATCTCAGCCTCGGCTATCCCAAGCACCCGCCGCTTGGGGCGTGGTTGGTGCGGCTGTGGTTCAGCATTTTTCCGCTGGCGGACTGGACCTATTACTTATTGGCGATGGCGATGCCGACGATCGCGCTCTGGATCGTCTGGCGCCTGTCCGCGGATTACCTTGACATCGAAAAGCGCGTCGTTGGCGTCGGTCTGCTGATATTGATCCCGTTCTATAATTTTCACGCGCTGAAGTTCAATGCGAACTCGGTGCTGCTGCCGACATGGGCGGCAACGACGTTTGCGTTCTTGCGATCCTACCGAAACCGCAGCACGTATTATGGCGCGCTGGCTGGCGCCGGCGCCGGCCTTTGCATGCTGGGAAAGTACTGGTCCGTGTTTCTGCTCGTCGGACTAATGATCGCCGCGCTGCTCGATCCCCGCCGCCTCGCTTACCTTCGCTCGGCGGCGCCGTGGGTCACGATTGCCACGGGCCTCGCCGTGCTCAGCCCGCATATGATTTGGGTTTACCAGCACGACTTCGTCTCCTTCGATTATGCAACGGCAACACACGCCACGGCTTCGCTCTCGGACGCGGCCATCAAAGCCTTCATCTATCTTCTGGGCGTGGCGGTGTTTGCGGCCGTTCCGGTGCTCTTTGTTCTGGCTGCGGCGCGGCCGCACCGCGCAACAGTCGTCGAGATGATTTGGCCGTCGGATCGCGACCGCCGGCTGGTCGCAGTTGCGTTTTGGGCGCCGCTACTATTGCCCGTCGCGGAAGCATTGGTCGGCGACACTATTCTGACCCCGATCTGGGCGATGCCGGCATTGACGCTGCTGCCGGTGCTGCTGCTATCGCCGCCGGATATGAAGGTTCCGCCGCTTGGCCGGCACAGCATCCTGGCGGTCGCGGCGGCGGAGCTGTTGGTGATGCTGATCGCCGCGCCGGCCATCGCATGGGCCATCCACCGCGCGGGCGTGACGCCGCCGGCCGCCCACGCCCGCTTATTGGCGGCTGAGACCGAACGCGCCTGGTGGCAAACGACCTCGGAACCTTTGCGCTTTGTCGGCTGCGATGTTGCCGACGAGGTGATCGCCTATGCGCGGGATCGACCGCGCCCGCTGCCGTGGCGGTCGTTCGGCGGCCACATTGCAGATGAGGTCTACGCCGACGCTCACAGTTGGCCCCGCACGCTGCACGGCGCTGCTGAACCAAGCGATGCCCAGCTTGCCGAGAGCGGCATGGCCCTGGTCTGTTTGGCCGATAGTGCTGACTGGGTGGAAGCGGCGGCCGCTAAAGCTGCCGGAGATCCGGCAAGCAGGCGCTTTGACGTCGAGATGACGCGCACCTTTCTCGGCATCCCTGGCCGATCCCGGCGCTATGTGATTTTCATCATTCCGCCGCGGCACTGAAGCTCACGACACGGCAGCTCACGACGCAGCGGAATCGAGCATGTGATTGAGACCGTCGTGAACGCTGGTCGTGGCCGACCATTTCAGCCGGTTATGAACCTTGGTCATGTCGGCCACCAAAACCGGCGGCTCATCGGGCGACGATTGAATCGCGCCCAGACGCAACAATTGCGGTTTCCCGAGCCGCGCCGCCAGATATTCAACGACGGAACGGACCGTGGTCGCCCGGCCGGTGCCGACATTGAAGGCTCCGGGCTCGGACGTGAGCAGCAGGCGAATAAGAAGATCGGCCGTGTCGGGCGCGTAAATAAAATCTCGCGCTTGGGTTCCGTGCGTTGTCTGCGCCGCCTTGCTGGACACCAGTGACGCAATGACGGAGGGCACCAAGCGTTGTGCTGGTTCGCCGGGGCCGTACGGCAGGAAGAGCCTGCCCCAAGCCGCGGAGAAGCCTGAGTCCTGAGCAATTGCTTGCACGGCAAGCCAGCAGGCGGCCTTGCACTTGCCGTATATGGTCGAAGGCAGAATTGGCGTTTCGTCCTCGACACACGGTACATCCGAAGCGGCATATTCGGCCGAACTGCCGATGCCGACGAAGCTGACGCCGCCATGGGCGCCGAATGCCGCGGCCATGGCTATGCTGGACTGTAGCCAAGCGATGTTCTCGGGCGAATGTTGGTAGCGCCGCGGCGTTGCGATCCAGGCACCATGCAGGAGGTGCGTGGGCCGTATCTTGGCGACGACCGCCACGGCTTGCGAAGTGTCGCGCAGATCGGCGGCGTGCCATGTGAACTCGGTCGTCAACTCGGCTGTTACCTTGGCCATCGCCCGCATCACTGCGATTGACGGCGTGAATTTCGCAATCTTCCCTCAACAACCGGCGCAGACAATGCGTGCCGATAAATCCCGACGCTCCGGTCACCATCACGCGCATCATGCGGTGAAATCCGGCCAGGTCTGGTCGCGTTCGGATATGGCACTGGGATCGGCCGGCCACGCGATCGAAAATGCCGGATCGTTCCACCGCACCCCGCGGGCCAATTCAGGAACGTAGACCTCGCTTATCATGTAGAAAACTTCGCAATTGTGCTCGAGCGTCAGAAAGCCATGCGCGCAACCAGCCAGGATGGCCAGCGCATCGCGATTTGAATCGGAGAGTTCGACGCCGGTCCAGCGGCGAAAACCCGGCGAATCCGAACGCAGATCGACGACGACGTCGAATATTCGCCCGCGCGTGCACCGAACAAGCTTGGGGTCGGGGCGCGGCGCGGCTTGGAAATGCATTCCCCGCAACGTGCCCTTCCGGGCATTCCAAGACGTGCTGCATTGCCGCCACGCGGTCGGCAGACCAGCGGCGGCAAATAGCGTAGCGTCGTATGTCCGAACGAACAGACCGCGTTCGTCCTGATGGGGCGATGCGCTCACGAGCATCACTCCCGGAAGCGCTGTCGGATGAATTTGCATGAGGGAACTCAGCCTATGGAAAGGTCAAATAACAATATTGACTGGAGGTACGCAATTACGGGATTAAAGACGGGCAGATTGGGAGTTGTTGCCTTGAAGTTGCCGCCGGCATTTCGTTCGTAAATACGGAGATCCGAAGGTGGCGGATATCGGGGTCGTCTATCTGTACAGATTCGCCGAGGGAGCGGCCCCCGTCCGCACGTTCCTGGACTGCTATCGGACGCATCCGGCCGGTCTGGAACATGATCTGCACGTCATATTGAAAGGGTTCCCGGATCAGCAAGCGCTCGCGGCGGCTCGCGCTTTGTTCGGATCACTTTCGGTCAACACGATCGAACTCGACGACACCGGCTACGATATCAGCTCTTACATCGCGGCGGCCCAATCGATCTCCAATCCGAAACTGCTGTTTCTCAATACGTTCAGCAAAATTCTCGCGGACGATTGGCTCGCTCATTTCGACAGCGCGCTCCGCATGCCCGGCGTCGGGCTGGTCGGTGCGACAGGCTCTTGGCAGTCTGCGAGTTCCGGATATGAAGCGGCGCTCCTGAAAGTCTTGCGCCACCCAGTGCATTATTTGAGCCGGTATTTCGGAGTTCTATCATACGGGACCAATAAACCCGCCAATTGGGACGATACCGACGGTGAATTTAACTTTCGCCGTCTGGCCCGCCGGCTCAGCCGTGTCAGCCTATATCCTCTTCGCGTTTATGAATTCGGACGTCATCCGAACCCGCATATTCGCACCAACGCCTTTACGATTTGGAGAGATGTCTTCCTGTCACTTCGATTTATGACATTCAAAAGAAAGATCGACGCCTATAAGTTTGAGAGTGGGCGGCACTCAATGACAAAACAGATTATAGCGCGTGGCCTCAGGCCAGTCGTGGTCGATCGAACGGGAAAAACCTACAATATCTCAGAGTGGAAATCGTCGTCGACATTCTGGATCGATTTGCAGGCTAATTTGCTTGTCGCCGATAACCAAACTGGCAGCTACACGACCGGGAGTTCGGAGCGCCGTAAGGCCTTGAAGAATCATGCTTGGGACGGCCCGTCATCCTGGGACATGCTGGGGCCGATCTAAGTCCGGCCGATCGGTTAGCGAATTCGTTCGGTCAAGGCAGTACCGTCAAAGCTGGAATTGCACTGACGAACTTGCCGCCCCATTCGCGGATCCCGGCCATGCGCTCGGTGATCTCGTCTTTGATGTTCCACGGCAGGATCAGCACGTAGTCGGGCTTCGTTTCAAATATGTGCTCCGGCGCATAAATCGGAATCTGGACGCCGGGCAGATAGCGGCCTTGTTTGTGCGGATTGATGTCAACGGTGTAAGGCAGAAGCTCGGGGCCGATGCCGCAATAATTCAACAGCGTGTTTCCTTTTGCCGGGGCGCCGTAGCCGGCCACCGATTTGCCGCTTGTTCGCGCCACGACCAGGAAGCTCAGCAGGTCGCGTTTGAGGGCGGTTACCGAACCGGCAAATTTGGCATAAGTCGCGATCTGGTCCAGTCCCGCCGTCCGCTCGATCGTGAGCAGATCGTCGACCCCGCTGGTTCTCCGAAATCCAGCGTCGGCGTGGCAGACGAAGAGTCGCAGCGAGCCGCCGTGGGTCGGCAATCGCTCGACGCCGTAGATCCTCAATCCGTGATGCGCAAAGATCCTGTCGGCGACGAGCAGCGAGAGATACGAGAAATGCTCGTGATAGATGGTGTCGAATTGCCGTTCGTTGATCAGATTCAAAAGATGCGGAAATTCAAACGTCGCCGTTCCCGTTGGCTTGAGGATGATTTTGAATCCGGCGACGAAATCGTTGATGTCGGGAACATGGGCGAAGACATTATTGGCGACCATCAGATCCGCCGACTTGCCCGCGGCCGCGAGGCGACGCGCGGTGTCGACGCCGAAAAACGCCACCTCGCAGGGGATGCCCTTGTCCTGCGCGACCTTGGCGACGTTGGCTGCCGGCTCGACACCGAGACTGCCGATGCCGCGTTCCGCAAAGTACTGCAGCAGATAGCCGTCATTGCTGGCGACCTCGACGACCAGCGAGCCGCCGTCGAGCGAATACCGCTCGATCATCCGCCCGACATAATCGCGGCAATGACGCAGCCAAAGCTCGGAATAAGATGAGAAATAAAGGTAGTCGCTGAAGATATTTTCCGCGCGTTCGAATTCCTGCAGCTGAACGAGCAGACACCGTTCGCAGATATAGACGTGCAACGGATAGGAAACTTCGCGGCGGCCAAGGTCCTCTTTGCGCAGAAACGAGTTGGCGAGCGGCGACCTGCCGAGGTCGACAAAGGTCCGTTTGAGGGCTGCACCGCAAAATCGGCAGCAATCGCTCACGCGTGACATGCGTCTAGTCCGCGGTATCGCTCGATCTGCTGCTCGGTGAGTTGGAGCGCAGGTCCGCCGCCCAGGAAGCTCTTGTACCAATCCACGGTCCAATCAAGCGCCGCCGCCAAGCGCAGGCCCGAACGCCATTGCAGGCGGCTGCGCGCTTTGGAACTGTCTACCTTGAGGTATTTGGCTTCGTGCAATTCATCGCCGGCGGCTTTTTCCCAGCGCGCGCTGCCGCCCCAAGTCTCGACGAGGCGATCTGCAATCCAAGAGACCGGCCGGGCATCTTCGTCGACCGGTCCGAAGTTCCATGCTTCGCCATAGGCTTCCGGCTCCGCGGTCAGCCGTTCGGCGAGAACCAGATAGCCGCAGAAAGGGTCGAGCACGTGCTGCCAGGGACGGACCGAGTTGGGATTGCGAATACCGATGGCTTGGCCTGATTTGAGGGCCCGCACGCAGTCCGGAATCAAGCGGTCCGTCGCCCAGTCGCCGCCGCCGATCACGTTTCCCGCGCGCGCGGATGCAATGCCAAGGCGGCGCCCCGCGGCCGGGCGAAACGATTTGCGCCATGCCGCCGTCACCAGTTCAGCGCAGCCCTTGCTGCTGCTGTAGGGATCGTGACCGCCCATCGGCTCGTCTTCGCGATAAGCCCGCAACTCATCTTTGTTCTCGTAGCACTTGTCGCTGGTGACCACGATTGTCGCGCCGACCGATGTGACGGCGCTTACGGCGGCGAGGACGTGAACGGTGCCCATGACATTGGTGGCATAGGTCTCTACCGGCTCCAGATAGGAGAGCCGGACCAAAGACTGCGCGGCGAGGTGGAACACGACCTCCGGCTGGACCGCTTTCATGACGGTCATGACCGAATCCCGATCGCGGATGTCGGCGTAATGGTTGTCGACAAGCGCCTCCATTCCGGCAGCGTTAAACAGGCTCATGTCATCCGCCGGCAGCGCGCAGCCCGATACATTGGCGCCCATACGACGGAGCCAGAGACTGAGCCAGGCTCCTTTAAATCCTGTATGGCCAAGAACGAGGACGCGTCTTCCAGACCAGAATTCGGCCGAGGGCTTCACCACACCCGCCACGGCGCTCTCCCGCTCGCCCAGAGATGCTCGAGATGCCGCTTATCGCGCAGCGTATCCACGGCGTGCCAGAAGCCGGTGTGGCGATAAGCGGAAAGCTTGCCTTCCGTGCTCAGTTTTCGCAGCGTGTCTTGCTCGAAAACAGTGTCGTCGCCTTCGATGGTGTCGATGATCTCAGGTGAGAGCACCATGAAACCGCCGTTGATCCAGGTGCCGTCGCTTTGCGGCTTCTCGCTAAAGCTGACCACCCGAGCTGCGGCATCGACCTCAAGCGCGCCAAACCGTCCCGGCGGTTGAACCGCAGTCACCGTCGCCGGCTGGTCATGCTTGTCGTGAAATGCCAACAGCGACGGGATATCGATGTTCGCCACTCCGTCGCCGTAGGTCAGGCAAAAATCCTTATTGCCGATATGCTCGCGCACGCGACGAATGCGGCCGCCGGTCATTGTCGCGTCGCCGGTTTCCACCAGCGTGACCCGCCATGGTTCGGCGCGGCGGTGATGAATGGTGGTGGAATTTTCCGTGAGGTCGAAGGTCACGTCCGCCATATGCAAATTATAATTATAGAAAAACTCCTTGATGACGTAGCCCTTGTAGCCGAGGCAGATAACGAAATCGTTCAGGCCGAACTGCGAATAGATTTTCATAATGTGCCAGAGAATGGGCCGGCCGCCGATCTCGATCATCGGTTTCGGGCGTATTTCGGTTTCCTCAGCAAGGCGGCTGCCCAGGCCTCCGGCCAATATCACGACCTTACCGATTTCCATTGCTGACCCCGGACGAGTGGATGTCTCGGGATAACAGCGTTGCCGGGAGGCAGGCAATATCGATGGGTCGCGTCGTTAGGGTGGTTGGTGGGGACGAAACTCGATTTCGGCGCCTTAGAGCGCGCTGGTGTTCGCTGTCTGTTCTTGCATTTCGAGATGATGCGTGCCGCCGACTGGCTTGCGGTTGCCGTCGCTATCGCGCTGTTGCGAGAGTGGGCGCAAGCCGCTGAGCAAACAGGTAAGATCGAGTTTGGTCTTTTGTGTCGCGAGTAGGACCCGGTGCCGCCCAAGATCAGCGTGTGCATACCAGTCAAAAACGGTGGGGCGTTTCTGCCCTTGGCCGTAGAATCCGTTTTGCAACAATCATTCGAAGACTTTGAACTGATCATCGTCGACAATTGCTCGACGGACGGCACGACGAAATGGATCGAAGAGAGAGCAGCCAGCGCGCCTCGTATTCGCTTCTATAGAAATCCGATCGATATCGGCATGACGGCAAATTTCAATGCCTGCCTGGGCCATGCAAAGGGCGAGTACATCAAGTTCCTTTGTGCCGACGATTTGCTCCTGCCCGGATGCCTGCAACGAATGGCCCGCGCGCTCGACAGCGATGTGTGGGCGACATTGGTGGTGGGCGGCCGCAGGCTCATCGATGAGAGCGGCGAAAAAACCGCTCTGCAAAGGTATGCGAGAAGAGACACCACGATACCGGGCGAGCAAGTCATCAATCGGTGCATTTTTGGCGGGAATTATGTCGGCGAGCCCAGTGCGGTCATGTTTCGAAGGGAGACGGCGCAAAGAGGCTTCAATGAATTGCTGTCGCTGCTCATGGATCTGGAGATGTGGTTCTATCTGCTCGAGCGGGGCTCCATGGCAAATCTTGCGGACGAAATATGTGCGGTGCGTCTCCACGCCGATCGGATGACTCTGCAAAGCATCAGGAGCGGAGCGCTCATCGATGAGAATATCGCTCTGTTCGAGAAATATGGAAGAAAGCCGTATGTGAGGAAGACCGTTGTCAATATGGCGTCGCGAAAAATTCGAATGGCTTACCGGGTTTGGCTTTGCCGGGATAATTTAGCTGTAGAAAAAATAGATCAGGTCCTGACCAGGCACGCTTCAAGATCATTTTATTTGATCATGATGCCGGCGATCGCCGGGGCGTTTTCGATGTGGCGAAAATTCGGCGCCAAACGCTAGTCGGCGACGCTCATATTTTCTTCAGCCATGACGCGGCAATGAGCCCAAGATTTCCCAACGGCGTTTGGCGATAGATGCCAGTTTTGAGAAAGCCGATTTGGCGGCCAATGAAGGGGCGATCCCGCGATTCGCAAAACAAGTCGAACACGGCCCGGTTTTGCGGCGTCATTCGGCCCCGCAACGGCTTGAGTGCGGTGATGTTGAGTTCGATCCAATGGCGAAATCGGCCGCGCACGACCATGCGCAATCGCCCGGCGTGATTGAGCAATCCCGCGTTCGACCCCATGACATTTTCAGGATGCACGCGGTATCGCACCAATGGCGTTGGATCATAGTGGATTTGTCCGCCGACCGCTGTCGTCACTAAATAAGTCCACCAATCGTGCCCTGGAAGTTGCAACCCGGCACCGCCGGCCATCAGATGCTCGCGGGCGGCGGCGTTGAAGACCATGGTGTTGCCGCCGGCGATGTTTTGCACCAATGCATTGCCGAAGGCGGGCTGGTGCCGAAATAGCGGCGAGAAACCGCATTCGCGCCCATCGTGGTCGATCAAGCGGGTGCGCGACCCGAAAAGCGCAGGAATGTGATCCGGAATTGTTTTCAGCACAGTGACGGCGCGGGAGAGCTTCTCGGGTTCCCATATGTCGTCCTGGTCCGAGTAAGCGTAGTAGTCGGCGGCAATCGCCGGATTGCAGATAAGGCTGAGGAAGTTGGCGACAAAACCTTGCTGCGGGCCGTTGCGGATTTGCATGCGGGACGGCCCGAGCTTCTTTTGGTGTTGCGACAAGATCGCTGCGGTTTCATCGTTCGAACCGTCATCCGATGCGAACACGCGCCAATCTTGCCAAGTCTGATCGGCGAATGAGGCCAACTGAGTGGGCAAAAATCTCGCGCCGTTGAACGTACACAACAGAATGGCGACATCGGGCATGTAGAGTCGGGGAGGTACGAGGTGGCGCGAATCGATTCATTGTAGAGTGGCGCTTTACCGTTCGTCCATTAAGGGTTGTGATCGCGGCGGCCGAGAGTTCCGCGACTTTCGTCGACGGTCGGCGACGACGTTTGGTTGGCATTGAAACTGATTGGCTACAAATAACCACCGGATCGGTCGAATTGCAGGCGATTCCGACAGGCCATAGACTGCGGCGAACAGCCGGCTAACGGCTGGGAGGAATTGCCATGGTCGAACAGGGCCTGCGCATGCGGGGGCTCGGCCAGCCGGACCCGATCGAGAATGCCGGCCTCGATGAATTGCGCAGCCTGCAGCTTGCGCGATTTAAGCAGTCGCTGTCGCGCGCCGCGCGCGTGCCGCACTACCAAAAGAAGCTCGCGGCCGCGGGAATTCAGGCGGGTGACGTAAAGAGCCTCGACGATCTCGCCAAATTTCCGTTCACCACCAAAGAGGATTTGCGCCAAAATTATCCGTTCGGCATGTTCGCCGTGCCGATGAGCGACATCCTGCGCATCCACGCCTCGAGCGGCACCACGGGCAAGCCGACGGTGGTCGGCTATACACGTGGCGACATCGAGATGTGGGCGATGCTGATGGCACGCTCGATGCGCGCCGCCGGCGGCAAGCCGGGGGACAAGATGCATATCGCCTATGGCTACGGGCTGTTCACCGGCGGCCTCGGCTTTCACTATGGCGCCGAATATCTTGGCTGCACGGTGATCCCGGTCAGCGGCGGGTTTACCGAGCGCCAGGTGCAGCTGATTTGCGACTTCGAGCCGGACATCATCACGGTGACGCCGTCCTATCTGCTCGCCATCGCCGACGAATTCGATCGCCAAGGCATCGATGCCCGCAAATCGTCGCTGCGCATCGCGATGTTGGGCGCTGAGCCGTGGACCGAGACCATGCGCACCGAGATCGAGCGCCGCATGGGCCTTGATGCCGTGAACTCCTACGGGTTGTCGGAAGTGATCGGCCCGGGGGTGGCTCAGGAATATGCCGCGACCAAGAACGGCCTGACGATCTGGGAGGATCATTTTTACCCGGAAATCATCGATCCGGAGACCGGCAAAGTGCTGCCGGACGGCGCGGAGGGCGAACTGGTTTTCACCTCGCTGACCAAGGAGGCGATGCCGGTGATCCGCTATCGCACGCGCGATCTCACGCGGCTTATGCCGGGCGACGGCCGCGCCATGCGCCGGATCGAGCGCATCAAGGGCCGCAGCGACGACATGCTGATCATCCGCGGCGTCAATGTGTTCCCGACCCAGATCGAAGCCGCGCTCGCCGCCGAACACATGTTCGCGCCGCACTACATTCTCGAAGTGACGCGGCCCGACCGGCTCGACGAGCTCGAAGTGATCGTCGAAACGCGCGAAGCTCTGCCGCCGGATGCCGCAATGCTGCTGGCCGAGCGCGGCGCGCACTTGATCAAGGCACAGGTCGGCGTGACGGCGACGGTGCGGGCAGTCGCGCCGGGCGTAATCGAACGGTCGCAGGGCAAGGCCAAGCGCGTGATCGATAAACGGCCGAGAAATTAGCTCGAGGAATAGACCATGGTGGTTGTGGAAGATATTTCACGGACGAATGCCTTGGAGCGCGCCGGCTTGCCGCGTGAGGCGGTCGCGGCATGGCGCGATGGCGACGACGTGATCACCGGCGATTTTCGCCGCGACGCGGAAAATCTTTCGCGGCAATGGCGAACGGGCGCCGACCTGCTGGTGCGCCTGCCGCAAAAGCCCGCGCGCTCGGAAGCGGAGGCCACAGCGGTTGCTTGGATTCTGCAGCGGGATCGGGCTTCACGTGAAAAGTTTCTCGCCATCCATGTCGAGACGATCTATCGCCACTTGACCGGCGATTTGACAAAGTTCAAGCGCGTCGAGCATCTGGTCCGCGAAGCCGGTGCCGTCGTGCCGGGTCTTGTGCCGAGCGACGCGCAGCTTGCCCAAGAAGACAAGCTGCAACAACAGCACAAAGACGGCTTCGAGATCGATCAAGGCCTGTTTCTGTCACGCGTTCTCGGCAACGCCGCCTGCGGTATGCATCTGTGCCAGGCGATGCTGTTGCCGCGGCCGGAAGCGTTCGAACAAGCCCGCCGTTTTGCGGAACGCGGCAAGCTTGAATTCGAGGGCGCGACATTGGAGCGCCGCGGCAAGGCCGCTTTCGTCACCATGCGCCATCCACGCTTCCTCAATTCCGAGGACGAGAGCACGGTCGACGGTCTCGAGACTGCGATCGATGTCGCGACACTCGATCCCGCGACCGACATCGCGGTGCTGCGCGGCGACACGGTCGAGCACACGAAGTATCGTGGCCGCCGCTTGTTCTCAGCCGGCATCAATTTGACGCATCTCTATCACGGCAAGATTTCCTACGTCTGGTACATCAAGCGCGACATGGGGCTGGTCAATAAGCTGTTTCGCGGCGTGGCGCGCGCGGACTCAAGCCCCGACGAACTCATCGGCGGGTCGATCGAGAAGCCTTGGGCCGGTGTCGTGGATGGCTTCGCCATCGGCGGCGGCTGCCAGCTTCTGCTGGTGCTCGATTACGTGCTCGCGGCAGATGATGCTTATTTGACGCTACCGGCGCGCAAGGAAGGCATCATTCCCGGCGCCGCCAATCTGCGGCTTTGGCGTTTCACCGGCGACCGTATCGCGCGGCAGGCCATCCTCTACGGCCGGCGGCTTGATTGTGATACGCCGGAGGGGCGGCTGATCTGCGACGAGATCGCGCCGACAGCGTCGATCGATGCCGCGCTTGATAACGTGATCGACGGCTTCACCAGTTCCGGCGTCGTCAGCGCCGCCGGCAATCGCCGCGCCATGCGCGTCAGCCAGGAGCCGCTCGATACGTTCCGCCGCTACATGGCGGTCTATGCGCGCGAGCAGGCTTATTGCCATTTCAGCCCAGCGCTGATCGCCAATCTGGAGCGGAATTGGAACGCGCAGAACCGCGCGCCCTAAGTGCGCCACTTCTAGCGCGAGGCGAAATTCATCGCGTCAAAGCGGCCTTTTTGCTGGTCGCTCAATTTGGTCTCAAAATTAGCGAGCGAGACCTGCATCGACAGCACTGTACGCCAAGCCGCGTCGAGGCGGGCTTCGATCGTTTCCAGACGGCCGAGTGCGGTCGCCGGCGCCGAAGCCGGACAATGTTGATCGAGGTCGATCGCCGCGGCGTTGAAGGATTGCTTGACATTGGCCAAGTCGTCACGCTGCGCGTCGTTCGGCTGAACGGACCGGTTGATCTGCTCGATCGACCAATCGATTACCGATGACGAGTTGCCGCCGCACGGACTCACCATATTGCCGGCTTGGTTCTGATCGCTGACCGTGGCTTGTGAGGGGGCAGCGGCCCCGTCAAAGCGCGACTGCTGATCGGGTGTCAATGATTGCTCGAAATCCTGCAGCGGCAGGTGCACGACGTTGATCGCCATGGCCAAGGCCTGGATCTGCGATTGCATCATTCGCAAGCGGGCCACGGGCTGAGCCGGAATCTGTTTCGGGCAGGCTCTGGCGAGGTAGCCCGATGCCATGCCAAGCGCGCCGCCGAGTTTTTGCAGAAGCGGCATTTGATTGGCGGTCGGCGACACTGCGCCGCTGATACGTCCGACCATGGCGTTGGCGTCGAGCGGCTGCTGACACTGGCGCTGGTCCTGAGTCGCGGGGATTTTGGCAAAGGCCGTCGTGAAAATGTTCTGATAGCCGAAAGGCCAGGATGACGAGCTCGGCCAGAAGATGTTCTGGAAAATCACCGGCAGCGCGAGGCTTGGATAAACCAGCGCCGGCGACACCACGCCCTGCGGCACGGTTTTGTCAGGCGCCTCGGATCGCGCCGTATCGTTAGATCGCGTCGTGTCGTTGGACCGCACCGCGTCGCTGGATCGCGTCATGTCGTTGGGATTCGCCCGCATATAGAGCGGGTGGTGCCAGTGATGGTGGCCGAACGGTAAGCCGATATGGAACGGCCCGACGCGCAGGCCGAAAGCCGCCGCCGGCGGGGCGGAAAGAACAGTGGCGGCTAGTCCGCCGATGACAATAAGCGCGCCGATCTTTCTCATGATCGAGCACCAAATCTTGGTCCCGAACCGGCCCCCGGGACTTAAGTTCGGGGCAACTCGGCTGTTACGGAAATATTCTACGCAATGGCACAAGTTAACGCGCGGGCGGAGCGGTCGGTTCCATCCGGTCTCCGGCGCTGGCCGGCTCGCCCTGCCGTCTGTCGCCGAGTCGCAGCAGCGGCACCAAAATAACGGCAAAGGCGGTACAAGCCGCGGAGATAATAATAAGCGGTGGCAGCCCGCGTTGAAAGACATTTGCGTAGAGATATGAACCGACATTGTCGGCGACCGAATTGGAGAGATTGATGACCGACATCAGCACGGCAAAGGAAAATCCCTCCGCGCGCGGCGGGCAAAAATCGGCCGCCAGCGTCACCGTCGCCACCGTCGCCAGCATCGCCGAGAAGCCGGCACAGAAATTGATGATCGCCGCCGATGCTTCGCTTGCGAGCAGCAGATACGACAGCGTTGTCACCGTGCCGAGCGCGATGCTCACATTGAGCAGCGTCTTCATGGTCAGGTCTTCGAAGAATCGGCGGTAGAGCAGGGCGCCGACCACCCAGCCGGCCGCGCCGATCGACGACAAGATGCCGATATAGGCTTGGGAGAATTTCAGTTCGTCGGTCATGTGGTAGTAGAGCGGCGTGCTCAAGCCGGGGCTGAAATAATAGAGAAAGATGAAAGCGGCGACGATCAAGAGCTCGCGCCGTTTGAAGGCTGAGACCAAGCCGTGGAGCGTTGCCTTCGTGCCGCGAAGGTTGGCCGGCGTCCTTTTTTCGTCGATCAAGAATAGCGTGCCGAAGATGACCAAGAAAGGTGCCACGCCGACGATGGCCGCCGCCGTATGCAAAGCCATGGCCGGCGCAAGATACTGCACCAGCTCGCCGCCGATAATAGCCGCAGCCATGGCGGCGATGTTGAACCACAGCCATTGCTGATTGACGAATTTGCCGCTCTCATGCAGCCGCTGGCCGTTTTCCACCAGCACCGCGCCGCACAAGGTGCTTGAAATCGCCATGGCATAGGCCGTGAGCAGGAGCGCGATGAGAAGATCGCTCGCGTCGGTCAGTCTCGTCACCCAAAAGTAGCCGCCAATCGCGAGGATATTGGCGACGATCAAATAGCTTTTGCGCCGATAGCCGAACAAAGGCACGAAGTCGGAAATCAGGCCGTAAAGCGGCTTGATGACCCAGGGCAGATTGAAAACGGTAATGAAAGCGGTGACCTGGACCGGCGTCCAGCTCAGCGCCTCCTTCAGATAATGATTGAGCGGCTGCGAGATCAGGCCGCCGATCTGGCCCACGCCCTCGACGACATAGACCAGCGCGAAAAACACCAAGAGGCGGTCGGTGGTTCGCTTGTCGTCGGTGGGTGCGCCGGCTCGCGACGAGAGCAATTGCTCGTTCATCGGGTCGATGGTTCTCGCTGCAGCGCTGGCCGCTTATCGCTTCGCGCGACTAGGCTCGGCGCCTACAGCTTCATCGATATTCAGTTTTCCGGCGATTGTCTCGACAATTTCGCGGGGATGCGGCACGACCGACACCGTGATCGGCCGTTCGTCGGCCTTTGGCTCCTCCAGCGCCGCGAACTGGCTGTCGAGCAGTTTGGGCGGCATGAAATGATCGGCGCGGGCGGCGATGCGCTGGGCGATCAGATCTTGATCGCCCTTGAGGTAGACCAGCCGGACGTCGGGTCTCCCGGTGCCGATGAGGATGTCGCGATAGGCGCGCTTGAGCGCCGAGCAGGCGACGATGCCGTGGTTGCCCGATTTGCGCGTCGCGTCGATCCAATCGGCGATTGCGTGCAGCCACGGCCAGCGATCTTGGTCGGTGAGCGGCTCGCCGTGGTGCATTTTCTCGATGTTTCTTTTGGGATGAAACCAGTCGCCGTCCTCATAGAGCCAATGCAGGCGATGCGCGAGCATCGCGGCGATGGTGCTTTTGCCGGATCCGGAAACGCCCATCACGACCAGGACGGATATGTCGCCCGACGGGGTATCGGCCTTCATGCTGCCGTCTCCGGCGCCGCGGCGCGGTCGGTGAGCCAAACAAGTTCGCCATCGGAATAGGCGCGATGCGCCGGGAGGTCTGCGCCGCCAATGACACGGCCCAAAATTGTGCGCTTATCGGCGCCGTCGACGAGAAACAGCATTTCGCGCGATGAAGCGAGCGCGGGAAAGGTCAAAGTGACGCGCGGCACATAGGGCTCCATACCTGCCTTGGCGACGCCGACCACCCAGTGCGCTTTTTCGTTCAAGGCGGGGGCGTGCGGGAACAGCGAAGCAGTGTGGCCATCGCTGCCCAATCCCATGAGGACAAGATCGAATAGCGGCCGCGCCGGATCGAGCCGGTCGGCGCCGTAAAACGTCTTGAGTACGTCTTCATAAAGGTTCGCCGCTTTGTCGGGGTCGGCGGCGTCGGTCGCAATCGGATAAATGTTTTGCCGCGGCGCGCCGGAGCGATCAAGAAAAGCGCTGCGGGCCGCGCCCATATTGCTGAGCGGATCGCTTTCCGGAACGAAGCGGTCGTCGCCCATGAACCAATGCACGCGGTCCCAGGGCACCTTGCTCCGCCACGGCTCTGCGGCGAGCAAGCGATAGAGTCCTTGCGGGCTCGACCCGCCGGTGAGGCACACCGCGGCGCGGTCGCCATCTGCCACGCGATCGATCAGGCGCTTTGCCGCTGTCTCGGCCAATGCCGGAGCATCGGGAACCACGATGACTTCGGGACGTGTCTTCGTCTCCATGTTCACTACTCACGTAATGTCACAACTCACGCAATCGGGCGCCAGCGTCGGCCGTCCTTGGCCAGAAGCTGATCAGCCTCGGCGGGGCCTTCGCTGCCGGCGCGATAGGTCGCAAGCCCGTCGTCGCCCGCCTCATGCCAGGCGTCGAGGAACGGCTGCACCACGCGCCAGCCGGCCTCGATGCCGTCGGCGCGCGGATAAAGGATCGCGTCGCCGATCATGCAGTCGTAGATCAGCGTCTCGTAGCCAGTAGAGGGCGCGGCCTCGAAATAGTCGCCGTATTTGAAGGTCATGCCGACGCCGCCGATCGCAACCGACGGCCCTGGAATCTTGGCGTTGAATTCGAGGCCGATACATTCGTCCGGCTGAATGCGGATCACCAAAAAATTGTCGGCCAGACGGTCGACCGGCGTTTCGCGAAACATGGCGACTGGAGCTTGCCGGAACTTGATCGCCACTTCGGTCTGTTTGGCGCGCAAGGCCTTGCCGGTGCGCAGATAAAACGGCACGCCGGCCCAGCGCCAATTGTCGATCATGAGCTTGAGCGCGACGTAGGTCTCCGTGGTGCTGTCGGGCTTGACGTCCTTGGTTTTGCGGTAGGCCTCGACGGCGCGATTTTCGATATAGCCGTCGCCATATTGTGCGCGCACCGAATTGCGCAGCGCGTCGCCGTTCATCTGATATTGCACGGCGTCGAGCACTTGCGCCTTCTCGGCGCGCACCGCGTTGGCGGCAAAGCGCGACGGCGGCTCCATGGCGATGAGCGACAACAGCTGGATCAGATGATTGGGTACCATGTCACGCAAGGCGCCGGTCGCGTCGTAATAGCTGCCGCGCCGCCCGACGGTGAGCGATTCTGCGACCGTGATCTGCACGTGCTCGATGTGATGGCGATTCCAGATCGGCTCGAACAAGCCGTTGGCGAACCGCAGCACCATGATGTTCTGAACGGTTTCCTTGCCGAGATAGTGATCGATGCGGAAGATCTGATCTTCTTTCAGCACGCCGAGAAGCTTTTGGTTGAGATCCCGCGCCGAGGCGAGATCGGTGCCGAACGGCTTTTCGATGACGACACGTCGCCAGGCGCCGTTCTCTTCCCGCGCCAGTCCGGATCGCCCGAGATGACAACCGATCGGCGTGAAAGCCGCGGGTGGCGTCGCCAGATAGAACAGCCGGTTGCCCTTGGTATCGCGCTCGCGCTCGATGCGGGCCAGCTGCTCCCCGATTTTCTTATAGGTCGCTTCGTCGTCGGGCTCGCCCTCGACATAGGTGACGCACGCCAGCAGTCGTTTGACCACACGCTCGTCGATGTCGCGCGTGGCAAATTTCGGCAGGCATCTGGCGAGATCGTCACGGAAGGCCTCACTCGAAGATTTGCTCCGCGCTACGCCGATCAAGGCGAAAGCCTCGGGCAGCAATGCGGAGGCGGCGAGGTTATAGAGCGCCGGCACCAGAAGCCGATGGGTGAGGTCGCCCGATGCGCCGAAGATGATGAGGCTGCACGGATCGGCCGGCCGCGCCGAGGTCGCTGCGGTTTTGGCCGTCATGACGATTTGGCCTTGTGCTTAGGCTCAGCGCGCTTTGGCTCGACATGCGCGCCAAAGCCGCTGCGCATCGCTGAGAGAATCTTTTCCGCGAAAGTATGGTCGCGGCGCGAACGAAAGCGGGTGTAGAGGGCGGCGGAAAGAACGTCCGCCGGCACGGCCTCTTCGATCGCCGCCATCACGGTCCAGCGGCCTTCGCCGGAATCCTCGACCACGCCTTCGAAGGCGTCGAGCTTCGGGTCCTTGGTCAGCGCGCTCGCCGTCAGATCGAGCAGCCAGGAACTGATGACGCTGCCGCGCCGCCACACTTCGGCGATGTCGGTTAGATCGAGATCGAAGCGATGGTCTTCCGGCAAAGCGTCGCTCGATGCGTTTTTCAAAATGTCGAAGCCCTCGGCGAAGGCCTGCATCAGGCCGTATTCGATGCCGTTATGGATCATCTTGACGAAATGCCCGGCGCCGTTCGGCCCGGCATGGATATAGCCCTGCTCGGCGCGCGGATCGCGGCCGTCGCGGTCCGGCGTGCGCGGTGCATTGCCGAGCCCGGGCGCCAGCGCCTTAAAGATCGGATCGAGACGATCGACGATCTCCTTCGTGCCGCCGATCATCATGCAATAGCCGCGCTCGAGGCCCCAAACGCCGCCGCTCGTGCCGACGTCGACATGGTGGATGTTGCGCTCTTTGAGCATGTTGGCGCGGCGGATATCGTCCTTCCAAAACGTGTTGCCGCCGTCGACAACGATGTCGCCGGCATCGAGCAGCTTACCGAGTTGCGCAATCGTGTCTTCTGTGATTTTGCCGGCCGGCAACATCACCCAGAGCGGGCGGGGCGGGCGCAAGAGCGCAATGAGCTTGTCGAGACCGTCCGCGCCCTTGGCGCCGTCACGGCTGACCGCGGCGATCGCCTTTGAGTCATGGTCGTAAACGACCACCTCGTGACCGTTCTGAATCAAGCGGCGTGAAATATTGCCGCCCATACGCCCAAGGCCAATGACGCCGATCTGCATACAAAAAGCTCCGCTCAGGAAATCGCGTGTTCAAATGCAGCCGCGAGCTCGGATAAGCCAGTTTTGAGATCGCCGTCGAGATGCACGCGCAAGGCGCGCCGGCCGCGCTCGACGAGGACCCCGAAATCGCCGCGCGCTTGCGCCGCTTGCACCACGCCGAAACTGGCGCGCAGCCCCGGAATGGGCAGATCCTCGGCGTCGCGGGACGTGATCTGCAAGAATACGCCGGAGTCCGGCCCGCCTTTGTAGGCTTGACCCGTCGAGTGCAAAAAGCGCGGTCCAAATTCGAGACAGGTCGCAACATGGCGGCGGTCGCGCATCGCCACCCGCAATTTCTGCAGACTTTCCGTATTGCCCTTGTCCTGCGCGAGATAGGCGAGCATGGCGACATAGTCGCCAGAGCCGACGCGGCCGAAATGCGCCTTGAGCCAGCTTTCGATGCTGCCGTCGGCGCCGGCCTTGCGCAGTGCTGCGGCGTTCTTGTCGTCAGTGTAGAGCTTGATCGACTTTTCCGAGCAGACCGGAATCTCAGTGGGCAGGGCGCCGGCCTTTTCGAACGCGGAAGTCAGTTCACGCGTTTTCACCTTACTCGCTTCGACGTCGGGCTGATCGAACGGGTTGATGCCGATCACCGCGCCGGCGATCGCTGTCGCGATCTCAAAGCGGAAAAATTCCTGACCGATATTCTCGGCCGATTTTTGCGCGATGCGGATGACGGGATGACCGGCCTTCTGCAAGGCCGCGAGCTTGCGCTCGTGGTCGGCATCGGCTGAGTCGCCGGCAAGCTTCATGTCGATAAAGATGCGATCGGTGCCGTAAACGTCCGGCGTGCCGAGCGGCTCGCCATCGACCGGAATGAGACCCTTGCCGTTCTTGCCGGTCGATTCGGCAAATAATTGCTCCGCCCATGCGCCGAAACTGGCGAGGCCGGGCGACGAGGTCATCGTGACCTTATCGCGACCCGCCGCGGCTGCGGCGCCAAGCGCGATGCCGAATTCAACGCCGGGGTTCTCCGCCGGCGGAACATCCGGCCCGCACGAACGCATCATCATGCGCGCGAGCCGCACCAGCTCCGCGACATCGATGCCGGCGATCGCCGCCGGCACCAGGCCGAACGGCGAAAGCACCGAATAGCGGCCGCCGATGCTCGGCACGCCGTGGAACGTGTGGCGGAAGTTTTGCTCTTTGGCCCGCTTTTCCAGCGCAGAGCCGGGATCAGTGATGGCAATGAAATCCTGGCCCGCTTTGTCGGTGCCGACTTTGTCCGCGACGCTCTTGAAGAAGTAATCGGTGAGAACATTGGGCTCGGTGGTGCTGCCCGACTTGCTCGACACAATGAACAGCGCCTTGCCGAGATCGAGCTGGTCTTCGACCGATTTGATCTGTGCCGGAACAGTGGAATCGAGAACGCGCAGCCGCGGCCAGCCCGCGCGATGGCCGAATGCCGATGCCAGCACTTCGGGGCCGAGGCTCGATCCACCCATGCCGAGGAGGACGGCATCGGTGAAGCCGTCACGCTTTATTTGTTCGGCAAAAGCTACGTAGGCCGCAATCTGCTTGTCGTTGACACTCTCCAGCCAGCCAAGCCAGCGGTCCTCGTCGGCGCCGGTCCAGAGTGATTTATCGCGCAGCCACAGCTTTCGGATATTGCCGTGGACGCGCCACGCCTCGGCGACGGCCTCCGTTTTTTTCTTCAGTTCGCCGTCCAGTGCCAGCTCTTGCGTGTCGATCTGTTTGCCGAGAACTTCAACTCGCTTCTTGGCGACGGCGGCAAGAAGCTTGTCGGCGGCATCGGCGAATAGCCGCACGCCCTCGTCGAGAAGCTTGTCGGTGACGCCGGTGAGCGAGATGCCGGCCCGCTCCAGCGCGCCCAATACGCGTTGCGCCTCTGCCGGGTCCTGCAACAGGCTATCGCGCAATTGACCGTGGTCGCGAAACGCGTCCATCGTCGCGATCGGCATGGTGTTGACGGTGTCGGGCCCGACCAGCTCTTCGACATAGAGCACGTCGCTATAGGCCTTGTTCTTGGTGCCGGTCGACGCCCAGAGCAGCCGCTGCGGCTTGGCGCCGTGGGTTTTGAGCGCGTCCCAACGCGTGCCGGCGAACAGCCGCAGGTAGCGCTGATAGGCGAGCTTAGCATTGGCGATGGCGACCTTGCCCTTGAGCGCTTCGAGGCGTTTCTTCTCGTCGGGGTCGTTGGCGCGCGCGATCTTCTCGTCGAGCAGCTTGTCGACCGCGGTGTCGATACGGCTGACAAAGAAGCTCGCGACGCTCGCGATGCACGAAATGTCGCCGCCTTTGGCCGCGAGTGCCTCGAGGCCGGACAAATAGGCCTCGACGACCTGCTCATAGGCCTGCTGTGCAAACAACAGCGTGATGTTGACGTTGATGCCGTCGGCGATGAGATCATGAATGGCCGGCATGCCTTCGGGCGTCGCCGGGACCTTGATCATCAGATTTTTGCGATCGATGGCGTGCCACAACCGCCTGGCTTCGGCGATGGTGCCTTCGGTGTCTTTCGCCAGATAGGGCGAGACTTCGATGCTGACAAAGCCGTCGGCGCCTTTTGTGGTGTCGAATACCGGACGAAGCACGTCGGTCGCGTGCTGAATATCTTCGACCGCAAGCTGCTCGAAGATTTCGCCGGCCGGGCGATCCTTTTTTTTCAGGATTTGCGCGACGGCATCGTCGTATTCGTCGGTGTGGCCGATGGCGTGTTCGAAGATCGAGGGGTTCGATGTCACGCCGCGCAGGCCGTCGTCGTCGGCGAGCTTCTTGAGGCCGCCCTTGGCGACAAAGCCGCGCGAGAGAAAATCGAGCCAAACGGCCTGGCCGTGGTCTTGCAGCGATTTCAAAGCGTTCATTGTCTATTTCCCTGCAATCCGCTGTTTGGCAATTTGCTCTTTGGCGGCCTGCAATATCTTATCAGGAACGAAGCCGAATTTTTTCATTAAAGCTGTGCCGGGTGCCGAACCGCCGAATGTGTGCATGCCGATGGTAATCCCGGACGGCCCGGCATAGCGATCCCAGCCGATGACCGCGCCGGCTTCGACCGTGACCCGCGCCGTGATATCGGGCGGCAACACGTCGTGACGGTAGGTCTCGTTCTGCCGTTCGAACAATTCCCAGCTCGGCATGCTGACGACGCGGGCCGGAATTTTCTCGGCCTTGAGTTTTTCATAGACGTCGATGCAAAGCTGCACTTCGCTGCCGGTCCCGATGAGGATGACCTGCGGAGCGCCGTCGGCCGCGTCGGCCATCACGTAAGCGCCGCGCGCAAGACCTGATGCCGGCGCGTAGCGGGTGCGGTCGAATATCGGGAGCTTTTGCCGGCTGAGCACCAGGCAGGCCGGCTCCTTTTTCAACGCGAGAATGACCTTGTAGGCTTCGGTCACTTCGTTTGCGTCGGCCGGCCGCAGCACGATCAGATTGGGAATGGCGCGAAGGCCTAAAAGCTGTTCGATCGGCTGATGCGTCGGCCCGTCTTCACCAAGGCCGATCGAGTCGTGGGTGAAGATGTGGAAGACCGGCAGTTCCATCAATGCGGCCAGCCGGATCGACGGCTTCATGTAGTCGCTAAAAATCAGAAACGTCGATCCGAAGGCGCGGAGCTTGCAGGCGACGAGTCCGTTGACGATGGCGCCCATGGCGTGTTCGCGCACGCCGAAATGCATGATGCGGCCGCCGGGGCTATCCGCTTCCAGCGCGCTCGCGCCGTCGAATGCCGTTTTCGTCGAGGGCGACAGGTCGCCGGCGCCGCCGATGAGCCAGGGGATGGTCTTGGCGATTTGATTGAGGACCTTGCCGGAGGTGTCCCGCGTCGCGAGGCCTTTTTCATCCGCCGGAAATGCCGGCAGACCAACATCCCATTCCGGCGGCAAGTCACCGGCCAGCAGCGTTTCGATCTCGCGGCCGCTTTGCGGATGTTCGCTCTTGTAGGTCGCAAACGCCTTCGTCCAATCGTCGCGCTGCAGACGTCCGCGCCGGCCGATGCCGTCGCGGAAGTAATCATAAACCCCGTCGGGAACGAGGAATTGGCCTTCCTCCGGCCAGCCGTAGAAGCGCTTGGCAAGGCGCACTTCGTCTTCGCCGAGGGGATCGCTGTGCGCGGCGGCGGTGTTCTGCTTATGCGGCGCCCCGTAGCCGATGATACTGTCGACGATGATGAGGGTGGGTCTGTCTTTCGTATCGTGAAACTCTTGCAGCGCGGCGGCGACCGCCGCGCGATCGTTGGCGTCGCGGACGCGCAGGACTTTCCAGCGATAGCCTTTGAAGCGGCCCTCGACATCCTCGCTGAAGGCGAGATCGGTGTGGCCTTCGATGGTGACGGTATTGTTGTCGTAGATCCAACACAGATTGGACAGTCCGAGGTGTCCGGCAAGCGATGCCGCCTCGCTGGCGACGCCTTCCATCAGATCGCCGTCGCTGCAGATCGCGTAGACATCGAAGTCGAAAACAGGAAATCGCGGTTGGTTGTAGCGGGCGCCGAGCCAGCGCGAGGCGATCGCCATGCCGACGCTGTTGCCGCAGCCCTGGCCGAGCGGTCCGGTCGTGGTTTCGACGCCGGTCGTGCGTTCGAATTCCGGGTGACCGGGCGTCATGCTGTCGAGTTGGCGGAAATTCTTGATGTCGTCGAGGCTCACCGACGGCTTGTCGGTCAAGCGGCCGTCTTCGACGCGGCGCACGCCGGTGAGATGCAGGAGCGCGTAGAGCAGCATCGAGGCGTGGCCGTTGGACAGCACGAAACGGTCGCGGTTCGGCCACAACGGGTCGGTGGGGTCGTAACGCAGAAATTCCTGCCACAGCGTATAGGCGACGGGCGCCAGTCCCATGGGCGCGCCGGCGTGACCGGATTGCGCCTTCTGCACCGCGTCGATCGCGAGTGTACGGATCGTGTCGACGCAGGCTCTCGCGATGTCGTTATTCGGCTCACCGGCGCCCTGCGGGCGCCGGTGCGTGAAGGCGGCTTGGCTTGTCATAATCCGAGCGCTCGAGCGCGCATGCAAAAGCCCCCAATGCGGGCAACGATTGAGGGCGAAGCCCGTTCCAATGAACGTGCGCGAGAGTGCGCGACGTGGGGAGGGTGGCGCCTGAATCCTACGGATTCACTCGGTAGGCGCGCATGAATGTGCGTGCCGCAATAGCCACGACATATTTAATCGAATCCACTTGAGGCGCTTCGCCGAAATTGAACAGCACCGGCATGAACAATGTCGACTTGCAGGAGTTGAGGAACTGCGCCGCCGCAACCCTGGAATCGTCGACCCCGAGCACACCGGCGTCGTTCTGCGCCTGGATATAGTCGGCAAGCTTGGCAATGCCGACGGCGGGGCCGGTCTCGTAAAACACCCGGCCGATCTCGGGCATGCGGTCGGCGATGGCTGCGACCGTGCGCAGCGCCGCGGCTTTCTCGGCCGTGCATAGGAATCCGACATAGGCATTGCCCAGGCGCGCGAGCACGGCTTCGACGTCGTGATTGCCGTGGTCGAGGTCGAAAGCCCCTTCGGCGTGGACGAGGCATTCCTCGTGGACGATGGCCTCGAACAGCTGCTCCTTGTTCTCGAAGTACACGTAGAGCGTGCCCTTTGAGACGCCCGCAGCGCGCGCGATATCACTCATGCTCGCGGCGTCGAAGCCGCGCGCCAGGAAGATCGCACGCGCACCCTGGACGATCTGGCGGCGTTTGACGTTGTCGTCAGCGGCGTTGGGGGCCGTCTTTAGCTGAGCCTGGGCGTTCATGTTAGCTCCTGCGCACCGCGAATCCGATTACTTGGCTTCGCCAATGCTTTAGCACAAGACACTTAATTTTCATTGGCCGAACGGTTCGGTCATATTGACTCGCCGAACCGTGCCCCATATAAAATGACCGGACCGTTCGGTCAATGACCGCCTGGTCAACGACCGTCCGGCGAGGGTCAAATGTGGAGCGCGTGATGTATCGCGACCAGAATTCATACCGCAACCAAAAGCCACATCAGGGGCAAGACCCAGTTCGAAACCAAAGCACGGATCGGGGACAGGACTCAGACACGGACGCCCATCTGCCGGCGCTGGTGGAGAACCAGGCGGAACGCCAGCTCATTAAGGTTGAGCCGTTAGACCGATGACGATTTCGAACCGGTGGCGCGGCGGTTGTCGCTGTGGCCGGCCTTCGATCGGCGAGCGCTGATCGGCGCGGCGGCCGCCATTGCCATCATGGCCGCGGGCGGGATCGGCGCGCATTGGTGGATCTCGGGCCGCTACATGGTTTCGACCGACGACGCCTATGTCGGCGCCCATAACACGACGCTGGCGTCGAAGATTTCCGGCTACGTCGCCAGCATTCCGATTACCGATAACGCCACTGTCCATGCCGGCGACGTGATTGCCACCATCGATGATGGCGATTACCAGCTGGCCGCGGACTCGGCGCGGGAAAAGGTCGCGACCCAACAGGCGACCGTCGACCGCATCGGCCGCCAGGTCGTCGCGCAAGCGGCCAATGTCGATCAGGCCAAGGCGCAGATGCTTTCGGCGCAGGCCGAAGCCAAGAAGACGCAGCTCGAATTCGCCCGCCAGCAGGCGCTTGCGGTGCAGAGATTTGCCAGCCAACAAACGCTCGAACAGGCGGAGGCAGGACGCGACCAGGCCGCTGCCGCGATCCAGAGCGCGCAAGCGGTCATCGATGCCGCGGCGGCCAATCTCGACGTGCTCAAGGCGCAGCAGCAGGAAGCTGCGCGCACGCTCGACGAATTACGCACCGCGCAGGCCAAGGCCGAGCGCGATCTGTCGTTCACCATCATCCGCGCGCCGGTCGATGGCGTGTTCAGCAATCGCGCGGTGCAGACCGGCGACTATGTGCAAACCGGCCAGCGCGTCGCGAGCCTGGTGCCGCTCAACGACGTCTATGTCGACGCCAACTTCAAGGAGACGCAGCTGGCGCGGATCCATCCGGGCCAGCGGGTCTCGATCAGCGTCGATGCGCTGCCGAACCACGACATCACTGGTCGTGTAGCATCGCTCTCGCCGGCCTCGGGCTCGGTGTTCTCGATGCTGCCGCCCGACAACGCGACCGGCAATTTCACCAAGATCGTGCAACGGCTGCCGGTGCGCATCGAAGTGCCGGCGGGCGTCGCCGCGCAGCGCGTGCTGCGGCCCGGCATGTCGGTCGTGGTCAGCGTCAATACCAAGCCCGGGTCGAATCCTGACGCCGGCCTGACCTCGTCGGCAAATGCCACCGAGGCCGTGCCCGACCTCCAGTCTGACCAGCAATAGACCGGGGAGCACGTGCCGTGACCTCCATCACCGCCACGCTTCCGACCCGCCAAAAATCAAAGCCACAGCCGCGCGCCGCGCTCGAGCCGATCCCGCCGCGCCGGCTGTTTGCTTTCATCGCCATGTGCTTCGGCATGTTCATGGCGTTTCTCGACATCCAGATCGTATCGGCGTCGCTTAACGACATTCAGGCCGGCCTGTCGGCCTCGGCCGACGAAATTCCCTGGGTGCAGACCGCCTATCTGATCGCCGAGGTCGTCGCCATCCCGTTGTCGGGATTTCTGTCGCGCGCCATCGGCACGCGGATCCTGTTCACGCTTTCAGCCGGCGGCTTTACCATTGCCAGCGTGTTGTGCGGCACCAGTTCCTCGATCGACAGCATGATCGTGTGGCGCGCCATCCAAGGCTTTATCGGCGGCGGCATGGTGCCGACGGTGTTCGCCACGGCCTATCTGATCTTCCAAGGGCCCCGGCAAAAACTGGTGGCGCCGGTCGTCGGCCTGATCGCGACCTTGGCGCCGACCATCGGCCCGACCATCGGCGGTTATCTCACCGATGCCTATTCATGGCACTGGCTGTTCTTCATCAACGTTGTGCCCGGCATCATCGTCACGATCGCGACCTATCTGCTGGTCGATTTCGACAAGCCGGATTTTGCGCTGCTGAAGAATTTCGATTGGTACGGCCTGATCACCATGGCCGGCTTCCTCGGCGCGCTGGAATATGTGCTCGAGGAGGGTCCGCGCTACGAGTGGTTCGACGACGACACGATCTTTGTCGTCGCCATCGTCTCGGCACTCTCGGCGGTGGCGTTCTTCGCTCGCGTCCTGACGGCGCGGGTGCCGATCGTCGATTTGCGCGCTTTCGCCAACCGCAATTTCGCGGTCGGCAGCCTGTTCTCCTTCGTGCTCGGCATCGGCCTTTACGGCCTGACCTATCTTTACCCGGTCTATCTGGCGCAAGTGCGCGGTTATGACTCGCTGATGATCGGCGAGACCATGTTCGTCTCCGGCGCCGTGATGTTTCTCACCGCGCCGATTGCCGGCCAGCTCAACGAGCGGCTCGATCCGCGCTTCATCCTGGTGGCGGGCTTTGTCTTCTTCGCCATCGGCACCTGGCAGATGACCTACCTCACTTCGGACTGGGATTTTTGGGAATTGCTGTGGCCGCAGGTGTTCCGCGGCGTCGGGCTGATGTTCGCCATCATCCCGGTGACCAATACGGCCTTGGGTACGCTGCCGCCCGACCGCGTCAAGAATGCCTCGGGTCTGTTCAATCTGATGCGCAATCTCGGCGGCGCCATCGGGCTTGCCGCGATCAATACCTGGTTCAACGACCGGATGGATCTGCACCTCACGCGGCTGCACGAGGCGGTCAATCCGACAAACGTCGCGGCAACCGAACGGCTCGCCAAACTTGCCGAGCGCTTTCAAGGCTCCGATGCGCATTCGCAAGCGCTCGCCAAGATGATGAGCATGGTGCGTTTGCAGGCCGCGGTCCAGAGCTACGCCGACGTGTTCCTGATGCTCACGATACTGTTCCTCGCGCTTGCCGCGTTCGGGCTCCTGATGAAGCGGCCGCAGCCGCAAGCAGGCGCCGGGGCAGGGCACTAGCAGGATACTGGCCTTGGCTGGCTTTGAGCTGAAAACGCGCTAGCATCGCACGCATGCGCAGAGCAGCGAGCACGACGCCGTGGAACACGGGACGCGCGATGGTGTACGGCGCGGTCATCGGCGGCGCGGCGGCGGCGTTCAAACTGCTCGCACCATGGAGCGAGCCGCACACACCGGCCGTTGTCGTAAGGGAACTCGTCGGCGCGGCGCTCGCTTTCTCACTTCTCTGCGGTCTCGCCGCGGCGGTGCGCAACTTCATTGCGCGCCGGCTGGTCGGGATTCAATAGTCGCGAATTCGGTTTGCGATGCTTATTCAAACAAAACGGGGCGGCTCGCGATGAGCCGCCCCGCCGTCGTTGATGGGCTCTCGTCAGATCTGCGAAATGTCGCGATCCTTCGTTTCGGGCAGGAAGATCAGTGCGACGACGAAGCTCATCGCCGCAATCGCGATCGGGTACCACAGACCCGAATAGATGTTTCCGGTAGCCGCCACGATGGCGAATACCGTCGCCGGCAGGAAGCCGCCGAACCAGCCGTTGCCGATGTGATAGGGCAACGACACGCCGCTATAGCGAATCCGGGTCGGGAACATCTCCACCAGCCACGCCGCGATCGGGCCGTAGACCATGGTCACGTAGACGACCAGGATCGTGAGCAACAGCACCGTCATCGGGTAGTTGATGTCGTTGGTGTCGGCGCTGGCCGGATAGCCGTGGGTCTTCACGGCGGCAGCGATGGTTTTCGCCAAGTCGGGCGTGTCGGCGGTGATGGTCTGCGTGCCGATCTGCACACTCGCCTTGGTGCCCGCGGGCGCGGTGATGTTGTTGTAGTTCACCGACAGACCCACAAGCGCCGATTTGATGTTGTCGCATCCGGTGGTGAATTTCTCGGTGCCCGTTGCCTTGAACTGGAACGAACACTCAGCCGGATCGGAAGTGACTGTCACCGGCGCGTTGGCGAGTGCTGATTCGAGTTTCGGATTGGCGAAGTGCGTGATGCCCTGGAAGATGTAGAAGTAGGTCACCGCCGCAAGGGCAAAGCCCGCGAGCATGATCGGCTTGCGCCCGATCCGGTCCGACAAAGCGCCGAACAGGATGAAGCAAGGCGTGCCGATCAGAAGTGCGACGGCGAGCATGATCTGCGCCGTGACACCCGGCACTTTCAAGGTCTGCGTCAGGAAGAAGAGGGCATAGAACTGCCCGCCATACCAGACGACCGCTTCGCCGGCCGTGGCGCCGAACAAAGCGAGGATGGCAATCTTGAGGTTCGACCATTGGCCGAACGCTTCCGTCAGCGGCCGCTTGGATTGCTTGCCTTCATCGACCATGCGCTGGAACAACGGCGATTTATTAAGTTTCAATCGGATCCAGAGCGAGACCACGAGCAGGACAGCGGAGAGCAGGAACGGAATGCGCCAGCCCCAGTCGCCGAACGCGGCTTCGCCCATCGCAGTACGGATGCCGAGGATCAGAAGCAACGCGAGGAACAGGCCGAGCGTCGCGGTGGTTTGAATCCACGACGTGTAATAGCCGCGCTTGTTCGCGGGGGCGTGCTCAGCGACATAGATCGCCGCGCCGCCATATTCACCGCCGAGTGCGAGGCCTTGGACCAGACGCAGCGCAATCAGCACGATCGGTGCCATAATTCCCCAGGTCGCAAAGCCCGGCAGTAAGCCGATGAAGAATGTGCCGATACCCATCAGACTCATGGTGATGAGGAAGGTGTATTTGCGGCCGATCATGTCGCCGAACCGGCCGAAGATCAGCGCGCCGAATGGGCGCACGGCGAAGCCGGCGGCGAAGGCGAGCAGCGCAAAGATGAAGCCGACGTTCGCCGGCACGTTGGAGAAGAAGTATTTGGCGAGAAATACGCCGAGCGTGCCGTAGATGTAAAAGTCGTACCACTCGAAAACGGTGCCGAGCGAAGACGCGAAAATGACGAGCCGCTCTTCGCTCGTCATACCGCCTGCACGCGGCGGATTGATTGCTATTGTGGTCATAGGTGACCTCCCCCAATTTGTTTTCTTCGGGCTGAAACATGCGTGGCGTCGTCGGGACGCCAGGCTACCCGTCACACACGTTAAACGGGGGCCGCCTCGCTGTCTGTCCGCCAGACGTCGTACGTCAAAAGTCGTGGATGCGGGGAGGGTGCCCGAGGTCTCGGCAACCGGTTTTGGCCGCGGCTGCCGGGCAGGTCGCATTTGACGGGGCCGCGGGCCGGCCGACAGTGCGCGGTAGTAAGCGGTTAATGTTATTAAATAATTCAGTATCGCAAATGGGCTGATTTAAACGAATTCGCGCAGCGGCCTCCGTAGTCTGCCCGTGGCTTAATTGGCCTTCATGGCTAATGGCTTTGTGCCGCTACGGGTCCCTGATGCGTGTTGTTGGTGCAGCCTTATTGCTCGCGATAACCGCTTCGCCTGCTTTGGCGCAGCGCGAGCCGGAAATCGTTATTCCGGGCAAGGCGGGAGTACCCGTCATCATCAACGGCATTGACGCGTCGTGGGGCATCGTCGAGGGCGAATACGGCCTCGATCGGCCCGGCCTCGTGGCGCCGACGGTGATCTACCGGCCGCTCCTGATCAGCTATCCGCAGCCCGAGCCGCGTCCCTTCTTTCCAAAAGATAACAAGCGCCCGGGCTACGGCCGGTTGGAGATCATCCCGCCGGCCAATCGTCCGTTGCCGCCGCCGGCGCAGAGCTACTATCGCAGTTGGTCGTCGAGTTCCGGCTCCAGCCCAGCGACGATCTATCCGGAATACCCGATGCCGAACATCGACGTGGGTGTCGGTTGGGGCGGCGGTCACCGCTGGAGGCGCAACCATCACGGTCCAGGCCCGGGACCAGGTCCGAAGGGTCGGTAACATTTTGTCCGGCAGGCCGCGTAACGGCTTGCCCCATCAGCCTCCTCGCGGGGGCAAGCCAGTAGGGGAGTAACATGTCTTTCCACCGCGTTGTCTTTGTGGCTCTGGCCACATTGTTCACGATCGGCATGACGTCGATCAGCTACGCCCAAATCGGACCTGTCGGTTACGGCGGTTATGGCGGATCCGGCGGTTGCGGCGGCTGCGGCGCGCCGACAGCGGCCGTGGTCTATGCCGAGCCGGTCGCACCGGCTCCGATCGCCGTCAACACCTGCTGCGGCGGCAGCGCGTGGGGCGGCACGTCGTATTGGGGTAATGGCGGCGGTTGCTGCGGCGGCTGGTCGTCCAACTGGAGCACATGCTGCGGCTCCGTCTCCTGGAACGTCGGCTGCGGCGGTTGCGGCGCCGTCGGTTGGGGCGGCGGTGGTTGGGGTGGTGGTGGTTGGGGTGGTGGCTGGACACCCGGCCGCTGCAACAATTGCGGCGTGTCGCCGCTTTATGTGGTCAATCAGGGTCCGGTCTATTCCGGCCCCGGCCTGATGCAGCCTTACGCCACCTATTCACCTGATACGGCTTACGCGCCCGCTTCCAACTATCCCTACGTTCCGGGGGGATATGGCTACGGCCCGGCGCCGGTGTCGCCGCCGTATTACGGTCACCTCTACTATCACCCGCACTATGCTTATCGTGCACCGATGTCGATGTATGGCCGTCCGCGCTATTACGGCTCGGGGCCCTATCACGGCGGCTATTGGCATCGCCCGATCGGCATGCACGGCTACTAAGCGACAGCGTCGCTTCAACAAGTATAATCCGCAAAGGCCCGCGCGTTGCGGGCCTTTGTTTTTTTTAGTTTACGGGCATTAGCTCGTTGCGCGCGAAGCAATGTAAAGCGCGAGCGCCGCAGCATTCGAGACATTGAGGCTTTTGATTTCGCCGGGAAGATCGAGCCGGGCAAGATGATCGCAAGTCTCGCCCGTCAAATGCCGCAGTCCTTTGCCTTCGGCGCCCAGCACCAGCGCCAGCGGTGCATGAAGCTTCATCGCTGAGAGATCGTCCGGCGCGCTTGAATCCAGTCCCACGGTGAGGAAGCCGCGCTCTTTCAATCCGGCCAGCGCGCGCGCGAGATTTTGCACGATGACGACCGGCACCAGTTCGAGCGCGCCGGAGGCCGACTTGGCGAGGACCCCGGTTGCTTCCGGACTGTGGCGCGCAGTGGTGACGATGGCCGCGACGGCGAAGGCTGCGGCGGTGCGCATGATCGCTCCCACATTGTGCGGATCGGTGATCTGGTCGAGCACGAGCACGATGCCCGACGGATCAATGTCCTCGATGCCGGGCGAGGGCAGCGGATCGGCTTCGGCGAGGAGCCCTTGATGCACCGCGTCAGGCGTCAGCCGCGCCGCGATCGCATCCGGCCGCACCATTTCCGGCGTGATGCGCAACGTGATGCCGTCCTCGGCGAGACGCCGCAATGCGTTCTCGGTCGCCAACAGCCGCCGGATGTGGCGAGCCGGATTGGCCAGTGCCGCCGTCACCGTGTGCCAGCCGTAGAGGATCACGTCGTTCGGCGCGTCGCCCACCCGCTCGCGCGGCGCAGGACGACGGCCGCGATAGGATCCGCCCGGCTTGCCATAAGGCTTGCCAGGTCGCTTATCAGGTCGCTTGCCCTGCCTTTTCCCTTCGCGCATGGCCGCTTCTGTCACGCGATTG
>CAWEMR010000031.1:0-36048 GCA_963810085.1 uncultured Alphaproteobacteria bacterium
CCAATCCGACGACGAGGCGGTCAAGCTTCGCCGACAAAAGCATCGCTTCAAGTTCGCACTGACAAACAACAGTTACGTTGACTGCCCACACTCACAAAAAGAAATGCCTGGAGAAGGCGCACCGCTGGTGACTTCCGTCACGCACGGTACTCGGATAGATCTCCTCTTCACGATGTCAGATAACATGCGCACCACCAGCAAAGCCCATAGGGGCCAAAGCCGCTGGCGCGACGAATAGCATTGTTACGAACGAGCAATTGTTTGTTGGCGGCATGTCGCCGGCGATCACTGCCGGCAGCTCGGCCCGATCACGCACATGATCAGACGAAGCAGCAAGACCGAAGCAGCAAGACCGAAACGTCTGGTGGAGCCAGACGGGATCGAACCGACGACCTCCTGCTTGCAAAGCAGGCGCTCTCCCAACTGAGCTATGGCCCCGTCAGAGGACAGAGGACGGACAGATCCGCATTGGAATTTGAAGTCCGTCGTCTGTCATCTGATATTGGCAGCGCCTCCGTCCGCCTTCGCTGACGCTACGGCGCGACAGCCTTCGTTACGGATGGCTTGCCGGGGCCGAAGCCGCGGAGCGGCGAAGGCTGGTGGGCCTGGGAAGATTTGAACTTCCGACCTCACGCTTATCAAGCGCGCGCTCTAACCAACTGAGCTACAAGCCCATGCCAGGAATTGGTGATCAGCAGACAGCAATCGGATTACTCCGATCGCCGATCTCTGATGACCGACCACTGGCCTGGCTCGTTCGCGAAGAAAGAGAAATGAAGACGGCGGTGTCCCGCCAATGGGCATAATCGCGTTTGAGACGATCTGCCCTGATGTTTCCAAGAGATCCGATAAAGACGCGTGAGGCGTCTCTGAAGGATCATCCTTAGAAAGGAGGTGATCCAGCCGCAGGTTCCCCTACGGCTACCTTGTTACGACTTCACCCCAGTCGCTGACCCTACCGTGGCCGGCTGCTTCCTTGCGGTTAGCGCACCGTCTTCAGGTAAAGCCAACTCCCATGGTGTGACGGGCGGTGTGTACAAGGCCCGGGAACGTATTCACCGCAGCGTGCTGATCTGCGATTACTAGCGATTCCAACTTCATGTGCTCGAGTTGCAGAGCACAATCCGAACTGAGACGGCTTTTTGAGATTTGCGCAGGATCTCTCCATTGCATCCCATTGTCACCGCCATTGTAGCACGTGTGTAGCCCAGCCCGTAAGGGCCATGAGGACTTGACGTCATCCCCACCTTCCTCGCGGCTTATCACCGGCAGTCCCCTTAGAGTGCCCAACTAAATGATGGCAACTAAGGGCGAGGGTTGCGCTCGTTGCGGGACTTAACCCAACATCTCACGACACGAGCTGACGACAGCCATGCAGCACCTGTGTTCCCGCCAGCCGAACTGAAGAGTTCCATCTCTGGTACTCATACGGGACATGTCAAGGGCTGGTAAGGTTCTTCGCGTTGCTTCGAATTGAACCACATGCTCCACCGCTTGTGCGGGCCCCCGTCAATTCCTTTGAGTTTTAATCTTGCGACCGTACTCCCCAGGCGGGATGCTTAATGCGTTAGCTGCGCCACTGACGAGTAAACCCGACAACGGCTAGCATCCATCGTTTACGGCGTGGACTACCAGGGTATCTAATCCTGTTTGCTCCCCACGCTTTCGCACCTCAGCGTCAGTACCGGGCCAGTGAGCCGCCTTCGCCACTGGTGTTCTTGCGAATATCTACGAATTTCACCTCTACACTCGCAGTTCCACTCACCTCTCCCGGACTCGAGCTTCTCAGTATCAAAGGCAGTTCTGGAGTTGAGCTCCAGGATTTCACCTCTGACTTAAAAAGCCGCCTACGTGCGCTTTACGCCCAGTGATTCCGAGCAACGCTAGCCCCCTTCGTATTACCGCGGCTGCTGGCACGAAGTTAGCCGGGGCTTCTTCTACGGGTACCGTCATTATCTTCCCCGTCGAAAGGACTTTACAACCCTAAGGCCTTCATCATCCACGCGGCATGGCTGGATCAGGCTTGCGCCCATTGTCCAATATTCCCCACTGCTGCCTCCCGTAGGAGTCTGGGCCGTGTCTCAGTCCCAGTGAGGCTGATCATCCTCTCAGACCAGCTACTGATCGTAGCCTTGGTGAGCCGTTACCTCACCAACAAGCTAATCAGACGCGGGCCGATCCTTCAGCGATAAATCTTTCTCCTTACGGACGTATTCGGTATTAGCCCAAGTTTCCCTGGGTTGTTCCGAACTGAAGGGTACGTTCCCACGTGTTACTCTCCCGTCTGCCGCTCCCCTTGCGGGGCGCTCGACTTGCATGTGTTAGGCCTGCCGCCAGCGTTCGCTCTGAGCCAGGATCAAACTCTCAAGTTGGATGAGATTGATCTTGGCAGATCACACGTTTTGACGAGGTCCCACTCTTGTCTTCCGCAAAGCGTGAGCTTTGCGAAATCCAACAGTGTTACCTTAAACGTCGACCGCCAAAGTCTCTTCCAATGACCGCCTCTCTTGCGAAAAGGGCGTAAACCCATTCCGTTCGAGGAAGCGGCCCGCAAGGACTCCGCCGTCCACGTTTCTCTTTCTTCTGATTCACTTGTCAAACAGCCCGGAACCTGACGGCTCCGTCGAAAAATCGTCCCCGGTGAGAACCGGGGCCGCCGACACCCACACATCCGACATGGCCATAGGTCATGGCCGGATGATTCACCGTATAACCAGTGAGGGGCTTCGCAGACGCGCCATCGCGCCAGGGCGGCGGTACGTCCAGGAGGCGTATATAGTCTTCGGCCCCGCAGACTGTCAACCTTTTTAACCGCTTAAATTTGCCAGACGCGGATGGGCTGTGGACGGGAGCCGTTTCGCATGTGCGAAAGGAGCGTTTGGGCTCTGGTATCAAGGTGTGCCGCGCACATAAAGTGCCGCACTAGAGCCACATTCCTCCGCCGTTCTTTATGTATGGTGTTTCGGATGTCGCGATGAAGGGGAAGCGACGTCTTTATCTTGCACTTTCAATCGTCAGCCACCCGGTCGACGACCGGCCGCCAAACCGGTCTCGTTGACGCAACGCAAACGGCGGGGCATCGTGTTCGGCGCCAAATTCGCCCACTGAAATTGCTGCTCTTGGATGTGGGCGGATGCGGAGGATGACGCGAGTTTCTGCGCTGAACTTGTGACCGGGGCGGGCGCGGTTCGGCACTGGCGTTGTCCCGCGTGCGGCCGCAACGACGCAGCCGGGGGACACGCGGAAAGCAGAGTTTTGGGGACGTCGTTACGACGTGGTCAGGGGACGTGGTCTTGGACCAGGCTAGGCTGCGTAGCGCGCGGGATTTGAACCATCGGCGTATCGACGCCGAGGTCGTTCACCTCGGCAATGAGCCGCCACTTTCGGTCGATGGCGGCGCCGGCGGCCTGGTCGATCGGCGCCGGCTCTCGGTACAATGGTTCTCCGGAACGATCCTCACCGGTTTGTGCGGCGCGGCCCTCATGGGCGGCGCCGTTTTCGCGTCGCTCGACGGCGAGACCAATTTTGCCTCCGCCCCCGAGCAGGTCGAGAACGTGCTGCGCGGCGCCATATCGAGCATCGGCGATCGCTTGAACGCCTTGCGCAAGACCGACCGGCTGCCGGCGATCAGCGAGCCGAGCGTGGCGCGGCAGGCGTTGCGCATTCCGACATCGAGCCATGTCCGCGATCGCGAAATGGTCCGCATGCGGCCCTATATGCGCGTCACCGGCAATCTGACGCTGACCACCACCGACCTCTCGGCGAAAATCCCGCCCTATAATCCGCAAAAGCTTCTCACCGACAGCGTCGGCGGCGACGACCAGACGCCGCCCGCGGCCGAGCCCGACGCCGAAGTGAGCTTTGTCGAATGCGATCTCGTCGCCCCGATCACCAAGAACAAAGTCGTGACGCCCGGCGCCTGCGATCTCACCACGCTGTTGCCCAGGGTGAAGGCCTCGACGCTGTTGCCGCTCGACGACGTGCTGGCGCGGGTGCGCGATGTCGCCGCCACCGCGGGGTCCGGCTCCGGCATGTCGGCGAACCTGATGGTGAACGCCGACGGCACCCGCAGCATGAAAATGAACTACGCGCCGGAAGCCGATCCCGACACTTATTTCGGCTTCGTGCCGCGCGTCGTGCCGGAAAACGTCACGCTGTTGCCGAAGACCACAAGCCTGGTGAACGGCGGCGGCGACTGGAGCGAGCGGCAGGTCGTCGTCAAGAAGGGCGAGACGGTCGGCTCCATTCTGCGCGAGCTCGGCGCGCTGCCGGAGGAGATCAAGGCGATCATCGCCGTGATCGGACCGGCGGCGCTCGACGGCGGGTTGAAGGACGGCCAGAAGCTGCGCGTGCTGATGACGCCGGCCGGGCTCGGCCATATCCAGCCGCTGCGCGTCATTATCGCCGGCGATGCCGGCATCACGGCTGCCGTCGCGCTGTCCGATCTGCGCCAATATGTGCCGGTCGATATCCGCAATATCGACACCGGCGTCGCCGAAAAGAGCGGCGACGAGCAGGCCAGCGATGACGAGACCAGCGGCGTGCCGCTCTATCAAAGCCTCTACGAGACGGCGCTGCGCAACAAAGTGCCGAACGCGGTGATCGAGGACCTGGTCCGCATCTATTCCTATGATGTCGATTTCGAGCGCAAAGTGCAGGCCGGCGACAGTTTCGACGTTCTCTATTCCGACGACGAGAACGGCGAGAGCCGCCCCGAAGTGCGCTATGCCTCGCTCACCGTCGGCGGCGAGACCAAGCGATATTATCGCTTCCAGACCACCGACGACAACGTGTTCGACTATTACGACGAGAGCGGCAAGAGCGCGAAGAAGTTCCTGGTGCGCAAGCCCGTTGCCGCCGGCATGATGACCTCGCCGTTCGGCTGGCGCACCCATCCGATGCTTCATGTCAGCGAATTGCATTCCGGCGTCGATTGGGGCGCGCCCTACGGCACGCCGATCTTCGCCGCCGGCAACGGCGAGATCGAGGAGATCGGGCTCAAAGGCGGCTACGGCAAATATGTGCGCATGAAGCACGCCAACGGCTACGAGACCGCTTACGGCCACATGACCGCCTTCGCGAAGGGCCTCGATGTCGGCTCCAAAGTGCGCCAGGGCCAGGTGATCGGCTTCGTCGGCTCCTCGGGCATGTCGACCGGCTCGCACGTGCATTTCGAGATCATCGTCAACGACCGCTTCGTCGATCCGATGCGCATCAAGCTGCCGCGCGGCCGCGTGCTCGACGGCGGAACACTGTTCAGCTTCGAGAAAGACCGCGACCAGCTCGACGCCGTGCTGTCGCATGCGCCGTCCTCGCCGCACGTCGCGCAGGCGCATTAAAACGGTGATGGACTTGGTGACCGGCGCTTCCGCTGTCCCCGCGACAGCGGGAAACCTGCGCTAGATTCCCGCGTTCGCGGGAATGAGCGGAACGAGCAGCCGAGTAGCCAACACAATGACCGACAGCGACGTCCTGGAAGTGCGGTCGAGCCGGATATGGGCGATCTTCATTTTAACCTGACGCGGTTTTTCTTCCCGCTGCGCATGGCCGCGGACCGGCTCGGCGTCACCACCAGCGACGTGAAATTCTGGCTGACGCCGTGGCGGCGCACCGACGAGCATTTGCCGCTGTCGCATATCGCCGAAGTCGCGCATACCCGCGGCTTCTTCTGGGATGCGGTGAGCGTGGAAAGCTCGCGCGGCGCCAATCCGCTGTGGATCACTGGCGTGTCCAAATCCGCGGCGCGCTATTTCGTCGATCACGTTCGCGAACGGCTCAACGAAGTGGCGCCGCAGCAGCAAATGCCGCGGCGCTGACTGTTCGCTTACGCCGCCGCCGCGACCTTGGCGCCGTTGAAGACGAGCCCATCCTTGCCCGCCGTGACCGCGACCTTCTCGCCATCCTTGATGCGGCCGGAGAGAATGAGCTCGGCGAGCGGATCCTGCACCGACTTCTGAATGACGCGCTTGAGCGGCCGCGCGCCATAAGCCGGATCGTAGCCCTTGTCGGCCAGCCAATCGCGCGCCTTGGCGTCGAGCGTGAGCGATATCTTGCGGTCTTCCAGAAGCTTCTGCAGATGCGTGATCTGGATATCGACGATGCGCCCCATCTGCTCGCGCTTGAGCCTGTGGAACAGAATGATCTCGTCGACGCGGTTGAGGAATTCGGGGCGGAAATGCGCCCGCACCTCCGCCATCACCTGGCCGCGCACGGCTTCCGAGTCCTCGCCGTCGGCTTGCGCCACCAGATATTCGGCGCCGAGGTTTGACGTCATGACGATCAGCGTATTGCGGAAGTCGACCGTGCGCCCCTGCCCGTCCGTCAAACGCCCGTCGTCGAGCACTTGCAGGAGCACGTTGAACACGTCCGGATGCGCCTTCTCGATCTCGTCGAACAGGATGACCTGATAGGGCCGCCGCCGCACCGCTTCGGTGAGCGCGCCGCCTTCCTCATAGCCGACATAGCCGGGAGGCGCGCCGATTAGGCGGGCGACCGAATGCTTCTCCATATATTCCGACATGTCGATGCGAATGAGCGCGTGCTCGTCGTCGAACAGATATTGCGCCAGAGCCTTGGTCAGCTCGGTCTTGCCAACGCCGGTGGGCCCAAGAAACATAAATGAACCAATGGGCCGGTTCGGATCCTGCAAGCCCGCGCGCGCGCGGCGGACAGCCGTCGAAACCGCCTTTACCGCTTCGGCCTGGCCGACGACGCGCTTCGACAGCGCATCCTCCATCTTCAGAAGCTTCTCGCGCTCGCCCTCGAGCATGCGGTCGACCGGAATGCCGGTCCAGCGCGACACGACTTGCGCGATATTGTCCGCCGTCACCGCTTCGGAAGCGACGCCGGAACTGCCCGCCGCTTCGGTGTCCTTCAGCCTGCTCTCAAGTTGCGGGATGACCGAGTACTGCAACTCGCCGGCGCGCTGAAAATCGCCGCGGCGGATCGCATCCGCAAGGTCGTTCTTCGCCTTGTCGAGCTGCTTCTGCAATTCGGCGGCCGAAGAAAGCTTATCCTTCTCGGCCTTCCATTTTGCCGTGAGCGCATCCGCCTTTTCCTGCAGGCTCGCGAGATCCTTTTCCAGCCGCTTGAGGCGGTCCTTCGAGGCCGCGTCGGTCTCTTTCTTGAGCGCCTCCTGCTCGATCTTCATGCGCACGATTTCGCGGTCGAGATTGTCGAGCTCTTCGGGCTTCGAATCGATCTGCATGCGCAACCGCGCCGCCGCCTCGTCGACGAGATCGATGGCCTTGTCGGGCAGGAAGCGGTTGGTGATGTAGCGGTTCGACAAAGTCGCCGCCGCCACCAGCGCGGCATCGGTGACTTTCACCTTGTGATGCGCCTCGTATTTCTCCTTCAAGCCGCGCAGGATCGAGATGGTGTCCTCCACCGTCGGCTCATCGACATAAACCGGCTGGAAGCGCCGCGCGAGAGCGGCATCCTTCTCGATATATTTCTTGTATTCGTCGAGCGTGGTGGCGCCGACGCAATGCAATTCGCCGCGCGCCAGCGCCGGCTTGAGCAGGTTCGACGCATCCATCGCGCCGTCGGCTTTGCCGGCACCGATGATGGTGTGCATCTCGTCGATGAAGATAATGTAGGCGCCGGCCGACGCCGTCACCTCCTGCAGGACACCCTTGAGCCGCTCCTCGAACTCGCCGCGATATTTCGCCCCGGCGATCATCGCGCCCATGTCGAGCGCCAGAAGCTTCTTGTCCTGAAGACTCTCCGGCACGTCGCCGTTGACGATGCGCAAAGCCAAGCCCTCGACGATCGCCGTCTTGCCGACACCCGGCTCGCCGATCAGCACCGGATTGTTCTTGGTCCGCCGTGACAGCACCTGGATGGTGCGGCGGATTTCCTCGTCACGTCCTATGACAGGATCAAGCTTGCCGTCACGCGCGGCCTGCGTCAGGTCGCGGGCAAATTTCTTCAGCGCGTCATAGGCGTTCTCGGCCGTCGCCGAGTCAGCGGTGCGGCCCTTGCGCAGCGCCTCGATGGCGGCATTGAGCGTCTGCGGCGTGACGCCGGCATTGGCTAAAATCTTCCCCGCCTCGCTGTTCTTTTCCAGCGCAAGCGCGAGCAGAAGCCGCTCAACGGTGACAAAGCTGTCGCCGGCCTTCTCGCCGGCCTTCTCCGCGGTGTCGAACACCCGCGCCAAAGCCGGATCGAGATAAACCTGCCCAGCTCCACCGCCCGAAATCTTCGGCCGCTTGCTAAGCGCCGTTTCGATGGCGCCGAACGCCGCGCGCGAATTACCACCGGCGCGGTCAATAAGCCCCGCGGCGAGCCCTTCCGGGTCGTCGAGCAGGACCTTCAACAGATGTTCGGGCGAAAATTGCTGATGTCCCTCGCGCTGCGCGAGCGACTGGGCAGACTGCACGAAACCGCGGCTGCGGTCGGTGTATTTTTCAAAATCCATGTCTCTTCCCTCGGCCTAGACCGGTGCCTCGAAAGCGCAACCGGACCATCGTCATTGGGTGAATATTCTAGTGTGACGCCGGGCTAAACCATGACGCAAATCAAGGCCAGCCGGCAGGTTTTGGCGGGAACCCCGAAGGCATCCCCGGGAAGAATATGGGGGCGGGGACGGCTGGGAAAAGAGGCGGCGGACCCATTTTCCCTCCTCTTGTGGGGAAGGATTAAGGGCGGGGGTCGCGAGGGAAAGTGGAGACGTTAACGCCCTCGCCTCTCAAACGAGACGGCGCTGGCCGCAGCGCCAAATGTCGTCGAGCCACCGCAGACGAAATCAATCTTCCTCGCGGTGCACGTCGTGCACGACGATACCCGCGCCGGTCGCCGGCATCGTGAGCCATTTCTGGTGCTTGAGCGTGCGCTTGGTGTCTTCGTAACCGCTTTGCCAATGTTCGCGCATCGAGGTGGCGGAGATTTCGTGGTCCTTGGCGTGCCCCTCATAGGCCTTCTGCTGATAAATAATGTGCAGAATGGCGATGTCGGAGAGTTTCGAAAGTCGCGCGATCTCCTCCCGTTCCTGGTCAGAACGGCTTTCCTTGGGAATCCGGCTCAGCGCCTGGTAGAGACTTACTTTCAAGTTGTGCAGGCGGCGAAATACGTCGGTGTTATAGCGGGTGCGCGAGGAATACATGATGTCCTTGTGGCGGCCCATCACATCTTCGATGTCGCGGGGCAAGACGCCGCGTGCGCTGAACAGATCGACCTGAAATACCATCGTATTGAAATTGTTTTCCTGCTCCAGCAGATGCTGCAAGGGTGTATTCGAGACGATGCCGCCGTCCCAGTAATGATCGGTGCCGATCTTGACCATCGGCAATGCCGGCGGCAGCGCGCCGCTCGCCATGACGTGTTCGGGCTCGATCTGTTCCACCGCATTGTCGAAATAAACAAAATTTCCGGTGAGCACATTGACCGCGCCGACCGAAAAACACGTCGCGCGGTCATTGATCAGAGAAAAATCCACGAGCTCGGTCAGCGTTTCGCGCAACGGCGCGGTGTCGTAATAGCTGGTCGCGCTTTGGGCGCCGGTGAGGCTCATCCAGGGATTGGGGAAACGGGGCGCGAAAAACCCCGGCTGCCCTTGGACCATGGTGAGCCAGGAGCTCGTCGCATTATGCGCTTTACGGAACACGTCACCGTCCGGCGTGAACGGCCATATCTTGCGATCGGTGATCTGCTCCCAGAAAGTGCGAAGCTGGCGCAGTCTTCGACTGCGCGGATTGCCGGCGATGATGGCTGAATTGATGGCGCCGATCGAGACGCCCGACACCCAGTCGGGCTCGAGCCCCGCCTCGTGCATCGCCTGATAAACGCCGGCTTGATAGGCGCCGAGCGCGCCGCCGCCTTGCAGCACGAGCGCGACGCGATCGCAGCGCTCCGGCCGCCACGGCGTTTTGGCCTCGGGCACAGGAACAAGTTTCAGGGGTCTCGCTGCCTCGACATGAAAGTCCGGCGGAATCTCGTTCATAACGCAGTTCATGGTGCGTAAAAGCCCCGAAAGATCGGGGCGGAAGTGGGCTTTAGCGATGCTCGACAATGTGCATGACAGCGTAATGACGCGAGGCGCCACTGGGGGCCCGCAGCGTCGACCAGCGCGAGCTTGGTAAATCCTTCCTGCGTCCGCCCCGATCGCGCATCGCGTCATCGCAGTGTCAGCATCCGCCTCGACTGTAGGAGCCGCGACCCGCCGCAATTTTTTGTTGCTTCACCTCATCAGAAAGAAACTAGCTGCCCGTGCGCGAGGAAGATATTTTAAAACTGCCGTCGATGCCCGCCGCCGGCCCGAGCTATCCGGCCGGTCCGTACGGCTTCATCGACCGCGAATATATGGTCATCACCTACGAGACCGATCCTGATGTCGTCCACGCCCAATTACCCGAACCGCTCGAACCGATCACGCAGCCGCTCATCCATTGCGAATGGATCAAGATGCCGGACAGTTCCGGCTTCGGCGCCTATACCGAATCCGGCATGGTCATTCCGTGCCGCTATCGCGGCACGTCAATTTCGTCGCGCAAATGTATCTCGACGACGACCCGCCGATTGCCGCCGGCCGCGAGATCTGGGGTTTTCCGAAAAAGTACGCCCATCCGAAATTGGAAATCGTCAAGGAGACGCTCACCGGCACGCTCGAATATGGCGGCCAGCTCGTCGCCATGGGCACCATGGGTTACAAGCACCAAAGCATGGCCGGCAACGGCGAGCGCACCACGGCGACGCTCGCCAAGACCCAGGTCAATCTCAAGCTGATCCCCGGCGTCACCGGCCACGCCGAAGTCTGCCAGCTCGTCGCCTATAACCTCACCGACATCGTGGTCAAAGGCTCCTGGATCGGGCCAGGCCGGTTGCATCTGGTGCCGCACGTCAACGCGCCGGTGGCGGATTTCCCGGTGCGCAAGACCATCGCGGCGCATCATTTTCTCGCCGACCTGACGCTGCCCTACGGCCACGTGCTCTACGACTACAACAAGGACGGATAGCACTCAGGCCATATCGGCTTACCGCGACACCGCCGGCACCCGAGCCTGCCGACTTACGCACCGGGAGCGCCGGTCGTCATCCACGTTTCATGGACCACCGCCAAATTGTGGCTTGGCTGAGGGAATTAGCTGAGGGGCTTGGCTGACAGACTTGCCTGGCACACTTGGCCGAGGGAGAAATCAATGAGTGACATCGCGTTACCTGGCTCAATCGAGCCGGCACGGAGCGGACCCAATCTCGACAAGGGCTTCAACCCCCTGACAGCAATCATTTTTATGGGCGTCATCGCCGCCGGCCTGCTATTCGTCGCCTACAGCATCTATTCCGATATCGATGCGACAGGCGCCAAGGTCAGCAGTTTTCTGCCCTATATCCTGCTCTTTGTTGCGCTGCTCATCGCGCTCGGCTTCGAGTTCGTCAACGGTTTCCACGACACCGCAAATGCGGTCGCGACCGTGATTTATACGCGGGCGCTGCCGGCGAACATCGCCGTGGTATGGGCGGGTACGTGGAACCTCCTCGGCGTGCTCTGGTCGTCTGGCGCAGTCGCTTTCGGCATCGTGTCGCTATTGCCGGTGGAGTTGATCCTTCAGGTCGGCAGCAGCGCCGGTTTCGCCATGGTCTTCGCGCTCCTCATTGCGGCGATCGTCTGGAACCTCGGCACCTGGTATCTCGGCCTCCCGGCGTCGAGTTCGCATACGCTGATTGGATCGGTGATCGGCGTCGGCATCACCAACGCGCTGCTGCACGGCCGCAGCGGCACGTCGGGTGTCGATTGGGACCAAGCCACCTCGATCGGTAAGGCGCTCCTCCTCTCACCGCTGTTCGGCTTCTGCCTCGCCGCGATTTTGTTGCTTGCCGTGAAGTACCTCATCCCCAGCAAAGAGCTGTTCGCCGAGCCGAAAGGCGACCAGCCGCCCCCGACTTGGATCCGCGGCATCCTGGTTCTCACCTGCACGCTGGTGAGCTTTTTCCACGGCTCCAATGACGGTCAAAAGGGCATGGGACTGATCATGCTGATCCTGATCGGCACGGTGCCGACGGCCTACGCCCTCAATCGCTCGATGCCGCCGAGCCAGATCGCGCAGTTCGAGACGAACTCGCAAGCGGCAAGCGCAGTCATCGCCGCCAAGGCGGAGGGCTACAACGTCCTCGGCGATCCGCGTCCTGCCGTCACGCTTTATGTCGCCCAGCGCCAGATCAATGGGGGTACGTTTCCCTCCTTGGCCGTGCTGGTGAAGCAAATCTCCGATCAGGTCACGCAATACGGCTCGATCGCCAAAATGCCGATGGACCAGGTCGGCAACACCCGCAACGACATGTATCTGGTGTCGGAAGCGATCCGCTTTCTCATGAAAGACAAGGAAAGCGACCTCAGCGCGCAGGATATCGCGACGCTCAACAACTACAAAAAATCGCTCGACAGCGCGACCAAGTTCATCCCGTGGTGGGTGAAGATCGTCGTCGCCATCGCGCTTGGGCTCGGCACCATGGTGGGCTGGAAGCGCATCGTGGTGACGGTCGGCGAAAAGATCGGCAAGACGCACTTGACCTATGCACAAGGCGCCTGCGCCGAGATCACCGCCGCCGCGACGATTGCCGCGGCCGACGGTTACGGCCTGCCGGTCTCCACGACGCACGTCTTGTCGTCCGGCATAGCCGGGACAATGGCGGCGAACGGCTCCGGGCTGCAAATGGCAACGATCCGCAATATCTGCATGGCGTGGGTTCTGACCTTGCCGGCCGCGATGATCCTCTCCGGCGCGCTCTACTACATCTTCTCCCACGTGTTCTAAGGAGCGGAACCGGCCCCGGCCCAATTTCGGGCGTGACAAAAGCAAAACCCCGGCGCTGACAGGCGCCGGAGTTTTGTACTTTTACGCGACTACGCTACGAAAAACTTTCCGCTCGAACCGGATTAGAGCTGTCCGTATTTGTGCAACACCGCGCGGCACTCGTTATTGACGCGCCAGCTATGGGCGGCAAGCGTCGCGCCGCAGCGCAGAAGATTGCTGAAGCTCATGCCGCCGGAGCGGTCGCACAGCTTGGCGGCGGCCGGACGGCACGGCGCAAGCTCGGCGAGATCAATGGCGTTGGCGGCGGTGGCCGAAAGGCCCAAAAGAATACAGGCAGCTACGAGAAGCTTCATCTTCGGTCGTCCCTCAAAATGTCAGATGGAAGGGTTTATTTACCGTTTTACGACGGTAAAAGCCAGCTTTTTGGTGCGGCGCAAAATTTATCGTAAATATCTGAAATTGAGAGCGTATATATCAAACGCGCGTTTGACGGGTCAGCACTGCTGCCCGGTTTATGCCGCAATTGCTCAGTGAAGGGGCCGGTTTCCGCGCCTGCGAGGCAGGCGCGGATTCGCTTTAAGCATGATTCGGAAAAGTGGAAACCGGTTTTCCGAAAAGATCATGCTCTATCAAATGCTAGGCCGCGGCCGTCAGATTGCCGAAGCGCTTGAGGTTTTCTTTCTGCTTGTCGTTGCGCGGCGGCAGTTTGAACAGCCGCGCCGCGGTGCCGCCGAGGATGTTGTGCTTGGCCTTCTCGGTCAGGAACGGCAGATCCCAGATCGTCGCCGGCAGATCGAAATCCCAGTGCGGATAGTCGGACGAATAGAGCAGCTGGGTCTCGGCATTCATCATGCGGAACGTGCACTCCATCGCGCCGTAATCCTGGATCTCCATCGGCTGCGATGAATAGAACATGTCGCGCATATAATCGGACGGCTTCTTTTTCAGCAGCGGCGCTTCCGACGGCCGCAGCATGTATTCGTGGTCGAGGCGCTGCATCAGGAACGGCACCCATGCGAGGCCGGATTCGATCCAGACCACCGGCAGCTTGGGGAAGCGCTCGCCCATGCCGTTGATCACCCAGTTCGTGCAATGCAGCACGTTGTACCAGGTGAAGCCTAGCGCATGCGCGGAGAGGAAGCGGTTGCAGCTGCGGTAGATCGGCTCGCCGCCCCAGTTCGGGCCGGAATGGAACGACAGCACCAGGCCGCGCTCTTCCATCGCCCGGTAGAGCTTCATATAGGCGTTGTCGTAGACCGCGAGATTGTTGCGCACCGTCGTGACCATGAAGCCGCCGACATTTTTGCGGTCGCCGAAGGTTTCGACGTGGCGGAGCGCCGCATCCGGATCGCTGAACGGCAGGCACAGCATGGAGAAGAAACGGCCGCCGCCCTCCGGCATCACTTTTTCGGTGAGCCAGCGGTTATAGGCCCAGCACAATTCGACCTCCATTTCCTTCTGCGGATGCAGCCCGATGCTGAGCATGCCGGTCGGAAACAGGCAGGAATAATCGACGCTCATCGCGTCCATCCAGCGGTAGCCGAGCTGGATATCGCGCAGCGATCCCTTGTCGGTTTTCTCCGACGACCGCAACGGATAGCGCGTCACCCGGCCGCCCATGTCCTGATAGCCGATGCCCTGCACCATGACGGCGCCGCGCGACCCGCCTTTGGCGCGCGTCGACATCGTCAGCTGGCGCAGCACGTCGTTTTCCATATAGGGAATGAATTCGTCCATGTTTTCGCCCTCGTAATGATGGGCGTCGACATCGACGATGATGACGTCGTCGAAATTGCGCTGGTGCGCCTGCTTGCGCGCATGTGCCAAGAGACGCGTGGTGTTGAGCTCGTCGATGGTAACGCGGCGGCCGCGATCAGCGATGAGATCCATGATTTTCCTCCTGGCGCTTACGGCGCCTGCATGTTTTGCGCATGATCTTGTCCGAAAACCGGTATCCACTTTTCGGGATCATGCGCGTTAGGTTCCAAAAAGCTAGCGTCCCGTCCAATTTTGCCACATGCCAAGTTCGAACACGGCAAGATCGGCGGCCTTTAACAGTCCGCCCGCCGTCACCATGACGTCGGTCGCGGATATCGAATTCTTCGGCACCGGCGCGAATTCCTCGCCGGCCTCGCGGCGCGCCCGGTAGAGGCGGCATGACGCCGCGATCAGCACCTGCAGGGCCTCCGCCGATATCGCGTCGAGATTGCCGTCGGCGAGAATGCGATCGAGCGTGGCCGCGACGTGTTTGGCTTCCGCCGACGCACCGTTTGCGACAGCCACAACAGGCTTCGCCGGCCGCGCCGCGGACGAGGGGCGGACTGCCGTTTTGGCCGCCGGTTTGGCCACCACTTTGGCGACACTCTTCGAGACAGTTTTGGCCGCGCGCTTAGGCGACGACATAAACGTCCTCTCCTTTTTGCACGATCTTGTATTTCTTCAGCTTCATCTTGCGGTCCGACACGCATTCGCCGGTCTTCATGTCGTATTCCATGCCGTGCCACGGGCAGACGAAGTGCATCTCGTCCTCGGAGAAGAACAGGCCCATCGAGGTCTTGTCCGGGCGCAACCGTTCCTCGACCTTGGCGATGGTCAGGCCTTCGCAGGCCGGTCCGCCCTGATGCAGGCAAAAATTACTATAGGCGTAGAACTCGCCCTCATGGCGGAACACACCGATCTCATTATCGCCGACAAAGATGATGCGGCGCTCGCCGTTACTGAACTCGGAAGACTTTGCGACGAATTTCTCGGCCATCTACGCCCTCGCATCTCACCCTGGTTGTCGTCTTTTACGGATCGCCCTGACCAATCATTTCACAGGCGATCTTCCACTTGTTCAATTCCTAACATAAATCGCGGCCCTGCGCGACGCGCATAACTATACGCCCTGCTATGCCGTCCCGCTGTCGTGCGGAGAGATGCCGGTTAGCGGCCCCCTCCGCCACGGTCAGCCATCAGGTCATCCGGTTCTCGATCTCTCCGATCTTTTCGATCCAAAGCTTCACAACATCGCCGGCCTTAAGGAATTCGCTCCGGCCGGCGCCGACGCCCGCGGGGGTACCCGTCATAATGAGATCGCCGGGATAGAGGGTCATGCCGGCCGACAGCTCTTCGATCTGCTCGGCCAGCGTGAAAATCATGCCCGACGTATTGGAATCCTGCTTGATCTCGCCGTTGACCCACAGTTTCAGGCCGAGCTTTTGCGGGTCGCCAATATCGGCGGCCGGCACGATCCACGGCCCGAGCGGGCAGGAGCCGTCAAAGCTCTTGTGCTTGGTCCAATCCCATTTGAACGGCGAGGAGTCCGGCACGTTCGCCCGGCGGCCGCGGTCGCGCGAAGACAGATCGTTGCCAATCGTATAGCCGGCGACGTAGGAGAGTGCCTTCGCCAGCGGCACGTGCTTGGCCACTTTGCCGATGACGGCGACGAGCTCGATTTCCCAGTCCATCTGCTTGGCATAGTCGGAAATCTGCACCGAGGCGCCGGGGTCGGTGATCGCCCGCGACGCTTTGAGGAAGTGCCAGGCTTTGAGCCCCAAAGTGTGCGGATCGGGCGGCGGCGGGCGGCCTTCGCGCGCCGCCATTTCGGCGGCATGGTCGGCGTAATTGGCGCCAGCGCAATAGATCGCCGAGGGAAAGCGGACCGGAGCGAGCAGTTTGGTCTTTTTCAGCGGCTGGCGCTTGCCCCGGCTCTTGGCGGCCGCCGCGGCGGCTTTCTTCAACGCCCCCTCGGCCGCCTTCCAGTCCGCGAGGATGCCGATGACGCTCGAATAGGCCGGCTTTTCCGTAAGTTTCGCCGCGTCGAACACGTCCTCGCCGATGATGAGGCCAGCGCGCGGTCCCTCGCTCGACCGATAGGTGGCGAGCTTGTAACCGGCAAGCTTCGACCCGGATCCCGACTTAGCCCCCGCCATAACCGTCTGCTCCCTTACTATTTGGCCGGGGAGCAGACCCCGATCCCGCGCGATTGGCAAGCCCAGCAATGTTTTCGCGCATAGCCCAGCTGTGTTGCGTGCTGTTAAGCGGTCTTGAGTTCATATCGGCCTAGTGGTTGATTCCGGCTTCCCAAGGGGACGCCAACCGGAAACGCCAGGCAGCCAGAGCAAAATCATGATCAAGCCACGACGCATCGGACACGCGACCTACGAAACGCCAGATCTCGACCGCATGATCGACTACTACACCGAGGTTTTGGGTCTCGTCGTCGCCGAGCGCGAAAAGGACCGCGCCTTTCTCACCACCCAGGTCGGCCTGCTCGCCATTCAGCTCAACAAGGCCGATGCCGAGCGCGGCATCATGCTGTCATTCGAGGTCGCGCCCAATTCCGATTTTGGTGCGCTTTCGCGCGAACTCGAAAAAGACGGCATCAAGAGCGAATTGCGCAACAATTCGATACCCGGCATCGGCCAGGTGCTGACGTTTGCGGACAACAAGGGCACGACGATCGCGCTGTTCAAGGAATGGAATTATCTCGGCAAGCATCTGCAGCATCACGGCGTCGGGGCGCTCAAGCTCGGCCACATTGCCTGGGTCGTGGAGGATCCGGCGAAGACGGCGGAATTTTACAGCAAGGTGATGGGCTTCCGGGTGTCGGATTGGATCGGCGACTTCTTCGTCTTCATGCGCTGCAATACCGATCATCACACCGTGAATTTCATCCGCGGCACCGCCGCCAAAATGCATCACATGGCCTTCGAGCTCAAAGACTTCATCCACCTGCAGAATTCCTGCGACCTGTTCGGGCAAAAGCAGATTCCGATCATCTGGGGACCGCTGCGGCACGGGCCGGGCCACAACATCGCCACCTATCACCGCAATCCGGACGATCAGGTCATCGAATTCTTCTGCGAGCTCGACAAGATGGTGGACGAGGAGCTCGGCTATTTCGAGCCGCGGCCCTGGCATCAAGACACGCCGCAACGGCCGAAGACCTGGGAAGCCGGCAAGACCAGCATCTGGGGCCCGCCGCCGACCCCGGATTTCCACCGGGCGCGGGATGCCGTCGCGGCGCAGCCGGCGCAGCATTGAGGCGGAACGGATTAAGTCTGTCGCGCCTGAGCAGATAACAGGCCGCCTCTCGAGACAGACTTCCCCGCGGCGCTGCAGCCAGCGCCGCCTCAAATGTGCCGAGCTAGGAAAGCGAAATTTAAGCAGCCGCCGCGCGCGTCAGCTCGGCCTGCCTCCCGTAGAGCCATTCCATCCCGGCCATTGCGTCGTCCTGACTACGCGAGCCAAGCATCATATTGCGCAGCTCCTTGGCGACGCCGGCGGCGTGATAGAACTCGCCGTAGATGCGCGCCATGATCTGCACCCGGCCGGTGCGCAGATAACGCGCCTCCTGATAGGCCCGGAAGGCCGACGCATAGTCGCCGTTAGCGGCAACGACCTTATCGGCAAGGCACACCGCGTCCTCGATCGACATGCCGGCGCCTTGCGCCAGATATTGCAGCATCGGATGCGCCGCATCGCCGAGCAGCGTGATGCGGCCGCGGCTCCATTCCTTGATCGGCGGCCGGTCGCACAGCACCCACATGCGCCAGCTTTCGATCTTGTTGAGCAGCATCTGCACCGGCGCGCACTTGCCGGCGAAACGCTCGTGCAATTCCGCCGGGTCGCCGAAACTATCCCAGCCCTCTTCGTAGCGGTTGGAGTGAAACACCGCGACCAGATTGAACAATTCGCCGGTGCGCAACGGATAGAGCACCAGATGCACTTTCTCGCCGGCCCAGAATGCCATGTCCTGCCAGCGATAGTCCTCGGGCACGTCGGCGGTCGGCAGCACCGCCCGATAGGTAATGTGGCCGGCCGGTTTCGGCTTGCCGTCGCCGACGACGATTTGCCGGATCGTCGACCACAGCCCGTCGGCGCCGATCAAGGCCGCGCCACGATAGTCCCTGCCGCTCGCGGTTTTCACCGTGACGCCGTCGCTCGTTTCCTCGACATCAACGACCTTTTGTGACGCATCGAGGCGGATGAGGTTGGATTTACCGCAAGCGTCGAGCAGCACATTGTGCAGATCGGCGCGATGAATCAGCGCATAGGGATGATGAAATCGCTTGCGGAAGGCTTCGCCGAGCGAAATGCGCGTGACTTCCTCGCCGGTGATGGAGTCCCGCATAATGAGATTATTGGGGAACACCGCGAGCGCGCTGATCGGCGCGATAAGCCCGAGCCGCTCCAGCATCCAGAACACATTGGGGCCGAGCTGAATGCCGGCGCCGATCTCTTTGAACTCCGCCGCCTGCTCGATGACCTGAGACGGGATCCCCTGCCGCTCCAGCGCCAGCGCCCCCGTCAGCCCGCCAATGCCGCCGCCGACGATCAGGACTTGTTCGTTCTTCCAATTCTTGTTCATTGCCGCGTTTCCTCCGCGCGCATTGTAGGGGCGCCGTCACGCGCCGTCATCCTGTGGTGGGAGCTGAGGAGCCTTACGTCTGCCGCAGCGCTGCGACCACGCGCTCCGGCGTGATCGGCATCGCCGTGATCGGCGCGGCGCCGAGCGGGCCGAGCGCATCGTTGATCGCGTTCATGATGCAGGCCGGGGCGCCGGCGGTGCCGGCCTCGCCGGCGCCTTTGGCGCCGATCTCGGAATCGGCGGTCGGCGTCACCACGTGGCCGATCTCGATGTCCGGCATTTCGCCCGCCATCGGCACGAGATAATCCATCATCGTGGCGTTGAGCATCTGGCCGTCGGCGTCGTAGAGGCAGTGCTCGTAAAGCACCCCGCCGATGCCCTGCACGATGCCGCCGCGGATCTGCTCATCGACCAGCTGCGGATTGATCACGGTGCCGCAATCCTCGACGCACCAGTGCTTGAGAAGCTTGACCTCGCCGGTCCGGATGTCGACTTCGAGATAGGAGGTCTGCACGCCGTTGGTGAAGGCGAACGGCCATTTCCGCGGCACATAGTGCCGCGTCACCATGAACTCGGCCTGAAAATCCGGCGGCAGCGTGTCGGGCCGGAAATAGACGACGCGCGCCACTTCATCGAGACCCATCCGCTCGCGGCGCGTATCGGCATCGACGACGACACCGCTCTCGATATCGAGATTCTTCGCATCGGCTTGCAGGATCGAGGCGGCCGCCTTGAGCACGTTTTCGCGGAGCGCCTTGCCAGCCTGCCAAGCCGCCTCGCCGCCGATGCCGGCGGCGCGCGACGCCCAGGTGCCGCCGCCATAGGGCGTGTTGTCGGTGTCGCCGGTGATGACGCGGACCAGCTCGATCGGCACGCCGAATGACGAGGCGACGATTTGCGCCAGGATCGAACTCGGTGCCCTGCCCCTGCTCGGTAACGCCGGACTGGCAGATCACGGCACCGGTGGCATCGAGCTTCAAGGTCGCGCCGTCCTGCGACGAGATGCGCGCGCCACCGACGCCGTAGAAGGCGGCGGAGGGATTGGTGACTTCAATAAAAGACGCAAAGCCGATGCCGCGATGCACGCCCCGCGCGCGCAGTTTCGCCTGCTCGGCGCGCAGCGCTTGGTAATCCATCATCTTGAGAATCTTATCGAGCGAGGCGTGATGCGACAGGCCCTCGAATTTCAGGCCCGATGCGCTCGCCGCCGGATAGGCATTGTCGGCGAAGAGATTGCGCCGCCGCAGCTCGGCCGGATCCATGCCGATCTTGATCGCGGCCTGTTCGACCAAGCCCTCCGTCACTGCGGTCGCAATCGGATGGCCGACGGCGCGGTATTGGCACATGACATTCTTATTCTGAAACACCACGCGGGCGCGGGCGCGATAATTCGGGCAGGTGTAAGGGCCGCCGACCAGATTGACGACCTGATTGGCTTCGATGCCACTGGTGCGCGGATAGACCGAATAGGGTCCGATCCCGGTCAGGTCGTCGATCTCGAACGCGGTGATGGTGCCATCGCGCTTGACGCCGATCTTGGCTTTGACGCGATGGTCGCGTGCGTGAATATCGGTGACGAAGCTCTCCAAGCGGTCGGCGACGAATTTCACCGGCCGCTGCAAAAGCTTCGACAGCGCCGCCGTCGCCATCTCGTCGGCATAGATATGCACCTTGATGCCGAACGAACCGCCGACATCTTTAGTGAGAACCCGCACCTGGTGCTCTTCGAGCGCAAGGTGCTTGGCGAAAAGATTCTGCGTCATGTGCGGCGCCTGCGTGCCCTGATACACTGTCAGGCGCTGCTCGCCGGGGTTCCAATCGGCGACGATGGCGCGCGGCTCGTTGGTGACGCCGGTGTGGCGGCCGAAGATGAACGTCGTCTCGACCACCTCGTCGGCCTCGGCAAAGCCCTTGTCGACCTGGCCGGCATCGAGAAGGCGCTCGAAAGTGAGATTGTCGCCGAGCTCGGGATGGATGACCGGCGTTTTGGCATCGAGCGCCGTTTCCGGGTCGGTGACGCTCGGGAGCACCTCGTAATCCACGCCGATGAGCGCGCAGGCGTCCTCGGCTTGCGCACGCGAGCGCGCCACCACGGCGCAGACCGCCTCGCCCTGCCAGCACGCGCGATCAACGGCAATGGCATATTGCGGCGCCGATTTGATGCCCTTGAGATGCGTCAGCACGCCGACCCAGGGCGTGATCACTTTGGCGAGTTCGGGGCCGGTGACGACGGCGATCACACCGGGCGATTTTTTAGCGTCGGCGGTCTCGACAGTCCTGATGCGCGCATGCGCATGCGGCGAACGCAGGAAGGCGACATGCGCCATGCGCGGCAAAACCACGTCGCTGACATATTGTCCGCGCCCCTGCGTCAGCCGCGCCAGATTGGGCCGCGGCACCGAGCGGCCGATATAGGAATTCGGGCGATCAAGTGCGGTGAGACCGGACGGCTGATCGGGGGAGATTCTCATGCCGCCGCTACAAAAACCGCGTCGGCCAATTCAGCGTGCGCCACATATGCGACGACGGCGTGTTGTCGAAACCGAGGCCTTCCTTCGGCTGCTTGAAATTGCGGCCGATGATGTCGACGAAATCGTCGAGATTGACCTTGGCATTCGGATCGAACGAATAAATATCGTTCACCGTGATCAGGCGCGACGTCATGTACCATTTGTGGTTCCGTGCGCGCTCGTATTCGGCGACGATGTAGGGCTCGGGCTTATAGTCGGCGCCGAAATATTTGATGTACATTTCCGGGTATTCGTAGCCGACCGACGGATCGGGGAAGAAACGCAGCGCCTGGTGCATGCGGATCGCCCAGCTCACTTCCTCGTCGACATAGGGCTCGATCATCTGCGCGCCCCAGTAGCCGTGGTCGCAGCGGATGAAGCCGGCGACGCCGATGTCGTGCAGCAGGCAGGCGAGGATGACTTTCTCGCTATGGCCGCCCTTCAAGGCGTGCGTGGCGCTTTGCAACAGATGGTTGATCGAGGCGAAGCGGCATTTGAGGAAATCGATCAGCGTCGGCTTGTCCGGCATCGGCGGCAGCCGCGGGTCGGCGCCCATCAGGAAATATTTGTCCGGATTGGCCGCCTTGAGCGCCGGCCCCATCGGCATTTCGAGCTTGCCGTCGGCCAGGAGGAACAACGACGACTTGGTCGCGATGCGCGCGTTGAGATCGTCCATCATCTTATCTTCGAGCTCGTCGGCGCGCTCGGACAAGGTCATGTGCTGCAGCAACTCGGGTTTTTGGTGTTCGTTCATGGAGAATCTGCCTTTTCCACCCGCATCAGGGCTACGGATTCGATCGCATCCACGATCGCCTGGTACCCGGTACAGCGGCAGTAATTGCCGGAAAGATGTTCGCGGATGATATCACGGGACGGCACGCCGCCGCGCGCCAAAAGTTCTTCCGCACCGATCAACATGCCGGGAGTGCAGAAACCGCATTGCAGGGCATTGCGCTTTTGGAATGCGTCCTGCAGATCGGCGATGCGGCCGGAATCCGAGATGCCCTCGATGGTTTCGACCGCGGCGCCGTCGCATTGCACCGCGAGCATCAGGCAGCCGCGCACCACTTCGCCGTCGACCAGCACGGTGCAGGCGCCGCAGACGCCCTGCTCGCAGCCGATATGGCTGCCGGTCAGCCCCAAATCCTCGCGCAGGAAATCGACCAGCGTCTTGCGCGCTTCGACGCGCTCGCGCACGTCCTCGCCGTTGACGCGGATGCTGACGTCGAGCTGGCGCTCTCCCATGACCCGCGCGCTCCCATGACCGTCCGGCGGTTGTTGTTTACAAGCTTCATAGCACCGCAGTCGCTGCGCGTTAAGCGGCCTCGGGGCCCACAATGTCGCGCACGATGGCGATGGCGCGCCGCAACAGCGTCTGCGAGGCTTCGAGCGTGCGGAAGGCGGCGTGGGCCGTGAGCGTAACGTTTTCCATCCGCGCCAGCACATGGTCGGGCTTGAGCGGCTCGGCGTGGAAGACGTCGAGCCCGGCATGGCGAATATGACCGCTGCGCAAGGCTTCGATGAGGGCTGCTTCATCGACCAAGGCGGCGCGCGCGGTGTTGATGAAGATGACGCCTTGCTTCATGCGCGCGAATTGCGCCGGCCCGAGAAAACCGCGGGTTTCGTCACCAAGCGTCAGATTCATCGAGATCACGTCGGAGCGCGCCAACAAGTCGTCGAGCGGAATGAGCGGCGCGCCAAGCCGCGGCGAGCGGTTCCAGGCAATCACCTCCATGCCCAGCCCCTGCCCCATCCGCAGGACTTCGGCGCCGATGCCGCCGAGCCCGATGACACCGAGCGTCTTGCCGAGAAGCTGCACGCCGCCGTGCGGCACCCAGGTTCCCTCACGCACCTCGCGATCCATGGCCGCGACGTCGCGGCAGGCGGCGAACATCAGTGCGATCGTATGTTCGGCGACCGCCGTATCGCCGTAATTGCGAATGGTGTGGACCTTGATGCCGCGTTCCGCGAGCTCGGCAATATTCATGTAGCTCGCGGCGCCGGTGCCGAGAAATACGACATGCTTGAGCGCATCGCATTGATCGAGCAGGTCGGTCGGCAGGTAGGAATGATCGTCGACGCAGATATCGTAGCCCTTGAGCACGGCCGGCAGTTCGGGCAGCGCATAGGGCTTGCGGTTGACGTCGATCGGCGGATCGCCCGGGCGCGCAACACTGTCCCACACCGGCGCGAGCTGATCGTTGCAGTCGATGAAAAGCGATTTCACGGGTGGTCGAGGGGTGGCCGTTGACGGTAAGAGCGCCGACTTCTAACACATCGTCCGGATCGCGGAAGGCGGCCTGATCGCGGAAGGCGGTTTGGCTGCCGCCTTTGTTTTAAGGGGATTCTGGCAGTAGAAGGGAACGAGCATGCGTCTTGCAAGCTACGCGCTGCGTGGCCGACCGAGTTTCGGCGTGGTGAGCGGCGACGGCATTGTCGATTTGCGGCCGCGGCTGCATAAGTTCCACAGCCTGGTCGAGGTGTTTCGGGCGCAGGCGCTGGACGAGGCGAAAGTCGCGTCGGACGGGGTTCGCCCGGACGTGCCGCTGTCCGAGGTCGAGCTGCTGCCGCCGTTGTCGACGCCGGAAAAGATCCTCTGCATCGGCATCAATTACGCCAATCGCGGCCAGGACTATAATGTCACCAACAACCCGAAATATCCGAGCATGTTCTACCGCGCGCCGAATTCGCTGGTCGGCTCAGGGCAGCATCTGATCGTGCCAAAAATTTCTGAACAGCTCGATTACGAGGGCGAGATCGCCATCGTGATCGGACGCGACTGCAAGCATGTGCCGAAGGAGCGCGCGCTCGATGTGATCGCCGGCATCACGCTGTGCAACGAGGGCACGATCCGCGACTGGACCCGCCACGGCCAGTTCAACGTCACCCAGGGCAAGAATTTCGACGCCTCGGGCGGCATCGGGCCCTGGATCGTGACCGGCGTCGATCTGTCGAAGCCGCTGCATCTGCTCGCGCGCAAGAACGGCGAAGTGACGCAGGAAGACACCACGACGAACATGATCTTCTCGTTCAGCGATATCATCGCTTACGCGACGAGCTTCATGACGCTCAAGGCCGGCGACGTGATCTGCACCGGCACGCCGGTGAAGAAGACCAAGTCCGATCCTCCGGTCTGGCTCAAGCCCGGTGACGTGATCGAAGTCGAGTGCCCCGAAATCGGCACGCTGCGCAATGCCGTGATGGCCGAGGCGTGACCACGACCGGTCCCGCGGCCTGCATCATCGGCTGGCCGATCGGGCATTCACGTTCGCCGCTGATCCATAATTATTGGCTGAAAGCTTATCGCATCGCCGGCGACTATCGCAGCGAGGCGGTGCCGCCCGAGCAATTTCCCGCATTCGTGCAATTGCTCGCCGCGCGCGGCTATGTCGGCGCCAATGTGACCGTGCCGCACAAGGAGGCGGCGCTCGCCTGTTCGCTTCCCGACGATCGCGCAAAGGCGGTCGGCGCCGCCAATACATTATGGCTCGACGGCGACACATTGCGCTCGACCAATACCGACGTCGAAGGTTTCTTGGACAATCTCGACGACTGCTCGCCCGATTGGAACCGAGACCTGAACAAGGCCATGGTGCTCGGCGCCGGCGGCGCGGCGCGCGCGGTGGCTTACGGTCTTATTCAGCGCGGTATCGGCCACATCGCCGTGATCAATCGCAGCCAAGAGCATGCCGAGGCATTGCGGGAGCAGCTTGGCGCGGGCGTGCGCACGCTGCCTTGGCACGAACGTGACGCGGCCCTCACCGGCGCGGGACTCCTCGTCAACGCCACGACGCTCGGCATGCACGGCCAACCTGCTCTCGAGATCGAGGTGGGGCGTTTGCCGGCTCACGCTATCGTCGCCGATCTGGTCTATGTGCCACTCATCACGCCGCTCCTGCGCGCGGCGGCTGCGCGCAACCTTCGCACCGCCGACGGGCTTGGCATGCTGCTGCATCAGGCCGTGCGCGGCTTTTCGCTTTGGTTCGGCAAAACCCCCGAAGTCACAGCGGACTTGCGGGCCCTGGTCGAAGCCGATCTGCGCCGGTCTTCGCAAAAAAGCCCGGAATAACGGCTCATCTTCGGGGTTCTAGGGTCCGTGCCGCCGGCACAGTGAGGGGCGCCGTCTAGGGAGGACGGTGATGACATTTTCTCGTAAAGTGGGTGGAGGCGCGTTTGCGCTACTCCTTATCGCTTCGTTGGCTGCGGCGCAGACGCCGCAGACGCTACGTATTCGCGGCCAGATCGAGGCGGTTGACGGTCCGATGCTGACGCTTAAGACCCGCGACGGCAACAGCGTCAAGGTCAAGCTCGCCGACAATGCGCGTGTCACCGCAATGGTCAAAGCGTCGCTCGCCGACATCAAGGCCGGGTCCTTTATCGGCGTCACGGCCATGCCGCAGCCGGATGGCAGCCAGAAAGCGATTGGACTTCACATCTTCATGGATGCGCAGCGCGGCGTGGTGCCGGCGCGCTTTACGCCGTGGGATCGCGTGCCCGGCAGCACCATGACCAACGCGGATGTTAAATCGACAGTGGCGAGCGTCGACGGTCAGGTCATCATGGTCAAATATTCGGACGGCGAGAAAAAAGTCGTTGTTCCCCCCAACACTCCCGTCGTGGCATTCGCACCCGGGACTCCCGGCGATCTCAAACCGGGCGCGCAAGTCTTCATCATCGCCGCGCAGAAAATGCCCGACGATTCCATCGTAGCACCCTCAATAAATGTCGGTCGCGACGGCGCCGCGCCGCCGATGTAGATCACCACGGCCCATCCGGAGAACCACATGCGTGCACAGAGTCTGCTTATTGGTATTGCCATGATTGCTGCGTCAATTGCCGCGCCGGCGCTCGCGCAGCAACCACAGCCGCAGCCGCTGCGCGTGAGTGGTTCGGTCGAGAGCATGAATGGGTCGACCCTTGTCGTTAAGCAAAAGGACGGAACGGACGCCACGGTGAAGCTTGCCGACAAAGCGCAGGTCTTCGGCGCGGAGCCGGCCAAGATCGCCGACATCAAGACCGGCGACTTCATCGCCGTCGGCGCCATGCCGCAACCGGACGGCAGCCAGAAGGCCATTCAGGTCACGATCTTCGCCGAAGCCATGCGCGGCATCGGCGAAGGCTTCCACCCCTGGGACCGTCCGAACTCGACCATGACCAATGCCACGGTCGACACCACGGTGGCCGGCGTCGACGGTCAAGTCCTGAGCGTCAAATACAAAGACGGCGATAAGAAAATCGTCATCGGCTCCGATGCCGAGATCCGCCGTTACGTGCCAAGCGACATCAGCGAGTTGAAGGCCGGCGCCGTGATCGCCATCCCGCGCGCCGAAAAGCAGGCCGACGGTTCGCTGCAAACGGGGCGTATCTATATCGGCCGCAACGGCGTGAAGCCGTAAGTCGCGGCATTGACCAGGCAGGCATTGACCAGGCACATGGCTCGGCACCTGGCTCGGCAATTCGCCGAGCCAGCACTGCCGGTACGTTGCTCTGCGTCAGGGAAAAACCGCGTCAGTCCCAATGCCTGTTGCAATGGCGGCGGAAATCGCTGTCGGTCCAGCAATGGCCCTTGCTGATCGAGGGGCCCCAGAACGGCTTGCCCCATACCGCGCCGACCACGCCGCCGACCACGGCGCCGGGAGGACCCGCGACAATGAGACCGGTTCCGGCGCCGGCTACCGCACCGACCATATCGGCACGCGCGCTCGAAGCCGCCATCGCAGCGGCAAAGATCGCCGTCGCCACCAAAAGCTTACGCATGATCTTACCCCTTCCACCCTTCGCGACGGCTTGTGCGCCGCCGTCGCCATGAGAATTTTAGTAACACGCGATACCTTTTCATAAGGTTGACGGGCGGAAACCACCCCCGCACCCTTGCCACTCCTTGGCCCCGACAGAGGTATTTTTCCACCTACATCGCGGCAATTACGCGGCGATCGATGTCATCCACATTGGTGACGCCCATCAGCGCCATGGTGATATCGAGCTCGTTGCGCATGATCTCGATGGCGCGGGCGACGCCGGCCTCCCCGCCGGCGCCGAGCCCGTAGATATAGGCGCGGCCGCTCATGCAGGCGTGGGCGCCGAGCGCAAGCGCGCGTGCAATATCCTGGCCGGAGCGAATGCCGCCGTCGAACATGACTTCAAGCTGCGAGCCAACGGCCTCGGCGATCGGCGGCAGCATGGCGATCGACGACGCGGCGCCGTCAAGCTGACGACCGCCGTGATTCGAGACGACGATCGCCGCGGCGCCGGTCTTGGCGGCGATGCGCGCATCCTCGACGTCGAGAATGCCCTTGAGGATGAGCTTGCCCGGCCAGATGCTCCTGATCCACTCGACGTCTTTCCAGCTCAGCGTCGGATCGAATTGCTCGGAAATCCATTTCGACAGCACGGTGACGCTGTCCATGCCGGGATAGTGTCCGGCGATATTGCCGAAGGTCTTGCGTTTGCCGCGCAGCACGCTGAGCGCCCAAGCAGGCTTCGTGGCGATGTCGATCACGTTCTTCAATGTTATCTTCGGCGGAACAGTCATGCCGTTCTCGATATCCTTGTGGCGCTGGCCGATGACTTGAAGATCGACGGTGAGGACGAGCGCGCTGCATTTGGCCGCCGCGGCGCGCTCGATCAGCGCGCGGATGAAGCCGCGGTCTTTCATGACGTAAAGCTGGAACCAGAATGGCTTGTCGACGGCCGCGGCGACGTCCTCGATCGAACAGATCGACATCGTCGACAGCGTGAACGGAATGCCCGCGGCCTGCGCAGCACGGCACGCCAGGATCTCGCCGTCGCCGTGCTGCATGCCGCACAGCCCGATCGGCGCCAGCGCGAGCGGCAGCGCGGCAGGCTCGCCGAGGATCGTCGTCTTGGTGCTGCGATTTGAGACATCGAACAGAATGCGCTGCCTGAGCTTGATGCGCTCGAGATCGGCCCGGTTGGCGGCGAGCGTCTGTTCGGCATAGGAGCCCGCTTCGGCATAGTCGATGAAGGCGCGCGGCACTTTGCGGTGCGCGGTCCGCCGCAGGTCCTCGATACAGGTCATAAGTCGCATGATGCGTGTCCCCGGCTCTCCGCTTGATTCTTAGCATACCGGAGGCCGGGTTCCGCCAATCCGCGCGGGAACTTGGGCGCCATTCCGGCGTTGTTTCATAGGTGTTGAGTGCCGTGCGGCGGGGTTCCCCTGCCGGCACGCGGTGGGATTCAAGAAGGCAAATTCAGGAAGGCAGATAATGGATCAGTGGAGCAAACGCCGTCCCCAAGTGGCTTATGCCGGGTTCGAGCGCGGCGCGCAGGACGCGACCGAGAGCGAGCTGGAGGCGCGGCGCCGGCAAAAGGAAGCAAAGCTAGCCAAGCAAGCGCGGCGCCAGGCTTTGCTCGATGAAGCGCTCGACCTGGGACTTGAGGAAACTTTTCCTGGCTCCGATCCGGTCTCCGTCACCCAGCCGCCGCCGAGCGTCTACGACCGTTGCAGCAGGTAAAATGCCGGTAGTTTAAGGCCGGTATCGCGCGGCCATACCGTTAGGCCATTGATTTCAATGGCCGTTATGCTGAATGGACCGTTACCCGCGACTGTAAAATTACCCAATATTATTTGAAGCGGTTGAGACCTATAACGGGCTAATATCGCCGACCGGAGAGGTAGGCGTGGGGGCCACAATGGTTCGCAAATATTTTGGTACGGACGGCATCCGTGGCCTCGCCAATGGCGTGATCACGCCGGAATTGGCGTTGCGCGTCGGCCAAGCGACCGGCCTGGTTTTCCGCCGCGGCGAGCATCGTCATCGCGTCGTGGTCGGCAAGGATACCAGGCTCTCCGGCTACATGATCGAGACGGCACTCGTCGCCGGCTTCACCTCGGTGGGCATGGACGTGCTCCTGCTCGGCCCGATCCCGACGCCCGCCGTCGCCATGCTGACGCGCTCGATGCGCGCCGACCTCGGCGTCATGATCTCGGCCTCGCATAATCCCTATGACGACAACGGCATCAAATTGTTCGGCCCGGACGGCTACAAGCTGTCCGACGAGGTCGAAGGCAAGATCGAGACGATGATCGACGCCGACAAGGTCAAGCAATTGGCCAAGAGCGCCGAGCTCGGCCGCGCCCGGCGCATCGACGGCGTCCATGACCGCTATATCGAATTCGCCAAGCGCACCATGCCGCGCAATCTCTCGCTCGAGGGCTTGCGCGTCGTCATCGATTGCGCCAACGGCGCCGCCTATCGCGTGGCGCCCGAAGCGCTGTGGGAGCTCGGCGCCGATGTGGTGTCGATCGGCGTCGAACCGGACGGCTTCAACATCAACCGCGAATGCGGCTCGACCGCGCCCGATACGCTGTGCCGCAAGGTGCGCGAAATGCGCGCCGATATCGGCATCGCGCTCGACGGCGATGCCGACCGTGTCGTGATCGCCGACGAGCACGGCCACCTGATCGACGGCGACCAGCTGCTCGCCGTGATCGCGGAAAGCTGGGCCGAGGATCGGCTCCTGACCAAGCCCGGCATCGTCGGCACGGTCATGACCAATCTCGGCCTGGAGCGGCATCTGCAATCGCTGAAGCTGACGCTGGTGCGCACGCCGGTCGGCGACCGCTATGTGCTCGAGCATATGCGCGAGCATGGCTATAATGTCGGCGGCGAGCAGTCGGGCCACATCATTCTGTCCAACTACACCACGACCGGCGACGGCTTCATCGCCGCGCTGCAACTGCTCGCGGTGGTGAAAAAGAAGAACAAGCCGGTGTCGGAAGTCTGCCACCGCTTCGAGCCGCTGCCGCAGGTGCTGCGCAATGTGCGCTACCGGAGCGGCAAGCCGCTCGAACATAGCCAAGTGCGCACGGCCATCGCCGACGGTGAAAACCGCCTCAACGGCCACGGCCGCCTGGTCATCCGGCCCTCGGGCACCGAGCCGGTGATCCGCATCATGGGCGAAGGCGACGACAAGGCGATGGTCGAGGAAGTCGTCGACGGCATAGCCGAAGTGCTCGCGGCGCACGCGGCGTAACGTAATCCGTCACCCTGAGGCGCGAGCGTAGCGAGCCTCGAAGGGCGACGGCCTCGGCGCCTCGGCCGTCTCCTTCGAGGGCCGCTTCGCGGCCACCTCAGGATGATGGACAACAAGAATCACGCCCGCGCTTTCAAGAACTGCGCGAACGCTTTCAGCGTCGTCTCCGAGACATAGTGCTCGATGCCTTCGGCGTCGGCCTCCGCCGCTTCCGTCGGCACGCCGAGCGCGCGCAAGAGGTCGACGACGAGGCGGTGGCGCACCCGCACCCGGTTGGCGAGCGCGTGGCCCTTCTCGGTAAGGAACACCCCGCGGTAAGGCCGCGCTGTCGCCAGGCCCGCCCGCTTCACCCTGGCGATGGTCTTGATCGCGGTGGCGTGCGAGACGCCGAGACGGCGGGCGATGTCGGTCGGCCGCGCCTCGCCTTCGCTGTCGAGCAGATCCGCGATCAGTTCGACGTAATCTTCCAGCAGCGCCGTCGATTGCGCCGACCGCGTCTTGCCGAAGCGGCGCGCCTGGGTTCCTTCCGCTGGAAGCTTGCCCATAACCACCTGAACCATGTCGACCTGATACGGAGGAATTTGCTGCGTTACGCGCTCTCCGAGAACACATTTTTCTTGTCGTGTCAAAATGTAGCTTAAGCTACATTTTGCAGCCATTGACGCCAAGAGCAGCGCTGCCTATACTGTAACCGATGCTACATTTTGGTGTGACTGCTGCATGAGGCAGCCGGACATAAACAGCCGGTCGATCGGCGAGACGGGGGCGAGCCAAGCGGCCTTGCCGCCGCTGCCACCGACCGAGCGCATGATGACCGAGCGCACCATGACCGAGCGCACGGTGGCCGCCGCGCACCGGGTGCTGGCTGGCGAGCGCCGCGGGCCGGGCGCGGTGCTGGCCTTCGCCGGTCCCGCCATCGTCGCCTCGATCGCCTATATGGATCCCGGCAATTTCGCCACCAATATCCAGGCCGGCGCCAAATACGGCTACGGGCTGTTGTGGGTGGTGCTGCTCGCCAATGTCATCGCCATGCTGTTCCAAGGGCTCTCGGCCAAGCTCGGCATCGTCACCGGCAAGAACCTCGCCGAACTGTGCCGCGATCACTTTCCACAGCCGGTGGTCTGGGCGATGTGGGTGGTCAGTGAAATCGCCGCCATGGCGACCGATCTCGCCGAATTCCTCGGCGGCGCCATCGGGCTGTCGCTGCTGCTTCACATCCCGCTGTTCGGCGGCATGATCGTGACCGCGCTCCTGACTTACGGCCTGTTGATGTTCGAGGCTTTCGGCTTCCGGCCGCTCGAACTGATCATCGCCGCGATCGTCGGCGTCATCGGGCTCTGCTATCTCGCCGAAATGTTCATCGCCCCGATCGATTGGGCCGCGGCGGCCTTCCATACCGTGACGCCGCAACTCGCCGATGCGCAGGCGCTGCTGCTCGCGGTCGGCATTATCGGCGCAACCGTGATGCCGCACGCGATCTATCTGCATTCCGGTTTGATGCAGGCGCGGTTGCCGCTGCGCAACGATACCGAGCGGCGCAAAGTGTTGCGCTTCTCCAATTGGGAAGTCGTCATCGCGCTGAGCGTCGCCGGTCTCATCAACATGGCGATGGTGATGACGGCGTCGGGCGCGTTTCATGCCGGCCATCCCGAAGTCGCCGAGATCCAGACGGCCTATCATACGCTGACGCCGCTGCTCGGCGGCGCGGCCGCGGGAATTTTCCTGCTGTCGCTGATCGCGTCGGGTATTTCCGCGTCGACGGTCGGAACGATGGCCGGGCAGATGATCATGCAGGGCTTTGTCGGATTCCGCATTCCGATCTGGCTGCGCCGCCTCATAACAATGGCGCCGGCCTTCGTTGTCGTGGCGCTCGGTGTCGACGCGACGCGTGCATTGGTGATCAGTCAAGTGGTGCTCAGTATCGCCTTACCACTGCCGATGATTTCCCTGATCGTCTTCACCAGCAAAGCCGACATCATGGGCGCTTTCGCCAACAGCAAGCTCACGCGCGCCGCGGCGGTATTCGCCACGGGCGTCGTGCTGATCCTGAATGTCGTTTTGATTGTGGAGAGTCTTTAGAGCATGACCCGGAAAAGTGGAAGCCGGTTTTCCGAAAAGGTCATGCTCCATCAAAATGCGCGAACCGGCGCGGGCGATTGGGCCCTCCCGACAAAACTGCAAGCTCGGAGTGAGCAGGGACCTTTTCCCGGATTGCAAATAGGCAATCCGGGTGATTTGCGCGATCAATCATCAAATCGCGGTACTTACGTACCGCGACACGCTTACATCGTCTTCAGATTTTCTGCTGCCGACTTGCCGGTCTTGCGGTCCACCACGACTTCGAAGGATACGCGTTGGCCTTCCCGGAGCTCTCGGAGGCCGGCGCGTTCGACGGCGCTGACATGGACGAACACGTCCTTACCACCGCCTTCGGGCTGAATGAATCCATAACCCTTCTGCGCGTTGAACCACTTCACGGTACCGTTATCCACGGGTCTCTCCTCATAGACATGTTAGTTCGTAGGCATGACATCGTGAGCCGCGCGATTGTGCTCGGCTCGGTTCGCTCGAGATTTTGGTGAAAGATCGTCAGTCAGGCGCGCTTATCTGTTCGCTGCAAGGCCAAGTCATTCCGGCCGAAAACTCGAAACGATGTTTTTAACCGCAACGCACAAGCTTCGCAAGACGGTGTCGGCATGATTGTGACAGATGCGTGAGCGCATAAATGAAATCAAAACACATGATGCCTGGAAATTATTCGCTAACCGCAATCGCATCGCCGCCGCGCTTTGCGGATTCCACGATCGCCTCGAATACAGCCATACCATGCAGCACATCGGCGATCGTCACCGGATAGGAATTTCCATCGCGGATGGTGCGCGCGAAGGCCGTCATCTGCGCGCGCAACATGTCGAAGCCGGAAAATTGCAAAATCTCGTCGGGCGGCGCGGTGACCAATCCGGTCGGCGCCGCGGTCGAGGCCGGCGTGAAACGAAATCGTGAAAGGTCGGCGCCGGTGATCTCGGCAAGTCCCTTCGTGCCATAGGCTGAGAATGCGAAATTCGTCGCGGTAGCAACCGAACAAAAAATCAGCCCGGTCGATCCGCTCGCGAACTGCAACATGATCGTTGTCGTGTCGTCGGAGGGACCTGGATAGTTGCGCGCCGTGACGCAGCGGACGTCGCGTACGCGGCCGGCGAATTCGATCATGTGATCGAGCGCATGCACGCCGACGGCGGTGAAAGCGCCGCCCGGCGCCTCCTCCGCCGAGGCGCGCCAATTGTCCGGCGCGACGAATTGCGCCGTCGAGGTCGTGTGCTGCGCCACCAGCGCAATGACATTGCCAAGCCGGCCGTCCGCGACGCGCGCTCGCAATTCGCCGACGCTCGGGTGAAAGCGCCGGGTGAAGCCGACCGCCAGGATCAGACCGGATTTGTGCGCGGCTTCGGCGACGGCGCGGGCGCTGGCCAGATCGAGCGTCAGCGGTTTCTCGACGAAGACGTGCTTCTTCGCGGCGATGGCGGCGAGCGCTTGCGCCTGGTGTGCACTGTGGGGGGTGGCGAGAACGACGGCGTCGATATCGGGATCGCGCAGGATGTCGTCATAGCAGTCGACCAGCGTGATCGCTTTGTCGCGGCAAAAGTCCTCCGCGGTCCTCCGCGTCCGCGTCGTGCCGAGGACGAAGTGCAGATCGCCACTACCGGCTTGGCCGGTCGCGCCATTGACCAGCGAACGTCCCCAACGCCCCAAACCGACGATAGCCGCTCGGATCATTGCGCGTCACAACTGCCCCGGGCGGCGCTTCGCCTTTCGCCGCCAAGATTGATGAGAAAAATCCAAGCCGTCGGAGCCATCATCCATCATAACATATTTATTACACCGCGATCGGGCGGCCAGAGCCCTGTTCGGGGACCTGCGCCGAGGACTTGCTTCGGGGACTTGCTTCAGGGACTTGCCCAACGCCAGCCTCAATGCAACAACCCGGCACTTCATAATTGCTGGTGAATCGGAGGAATTGGCCCATGCGTATCGTTACACTTGAAGAACATTTTTCGGTTCCGGCGGTGGCGGGCCGCATCTCGAAGGACGTGGTGCACCACCGCGGATTCCGGCCGCGAAACCTCAGCCCGGGCGCGCCCAATCCGATGGAGCTATTGCCGAAATCGCCGAAGCGGCTGAAGTCGATGGACGATGCCGGCATCACCATCCAGGTGCTGTCGAACGCCGGCCCCGGCCCCGATCTCGTGCCCGGCCCCGACGGCGTCGCCATGGCGCGCGAGATCAACGATCATCTGGCGAAAGAGATCTCGCGCCATCCCGACCGTTCTGCGGCTTCGCCGTGCTGCCGATGCAAAGCCCGGATGCTGCCCGGCTGAATTCAAGCGCGCGGTAAAGGAGCTTGGCTTCCTCGGCGCGATGATCAACGGCACGACCGAAGGCCGCTTCCTCGACCATCAGAGCTATGACGGCATCCTCGCAGCCGCAGTCGAACTCGACGTGCCGATCTACATCCATCCGCACATTCCGCCGGAGGCGGTGCGCAGGCTTATTTCTCCGATCTGCCGGAGGGCGCGGGCCGCGTCCTCGAGACCGCAGGCTGGGGCTGGCATTCGGAAACCGCGGTGCATGTGCTGCGCATGGTGGTCGCCGGCACGCTCGACCGGCATCCAAAACTCAAGATCATCATCGGCCACATGGGCGAGATGCTGCCGATGATGATGGCGCGCGCCGATCAGGTGTTCAAACACGACATCGGCCATCTCAAGCGCCCGGTCGCGCAAACCATCCTCGATCAGGTCTGGATCACGACCAGCGGCATCTTCGACCAGCCGCCGATTCTCTGCCGCGCTGCAGACCTTCGGCATCGACCACATCATGTTCTCGGTCGACTATCCGTTTGCGCCGGATGCTGCCGGCCGCAAATTTCTCGACAACGTCTCGCTGTCTCCGGCCGACAAGGAAAAGCTCACGCACGGCAATGCGGACGCATTGTTAAAGCTGAAACCGGGCAAGGCTTAGCGCGCAAGATTGGCGCGAATGATCGCGGCCAACGGTCATTTATGTACCGTCACTTACGTACTCACCCTTATGGGGTTAGTCCGAATTGAGGCGTTGCGGCGCGCCCGATTATGAAACCGGGCATGCAAAACGATGATCGCGCCTGCGCGTGCGGCCTCTGCGATCAGCCCATGCGGCTCATTCGCAGACTTCCTCAAAGGGGCAGCGCGCCCGAGTTGTTGGTTTTCTATTGCCGCGACTGCAATGAAGTCGACAGCGCCGACTGGCTGCCGAGTTCGATAAGCGCGGCGGCGGTCCTGAACTAGCGAGGGGGCTGACGGGGAAAAGGGGCCGCCAGAGTACAGCCTCTTTTTTATTGGCGAGCGTGCAGCAAGTGGCGCTCCCTACGGGAATCGAACCCGTGTTTCAGCCTTGAGAG
>CAWEMR010000032.1:0-19908 GCA_963810085.1 uncultured Alphaproteobacteria bacterium
AAACGGTAAAAACCCTACCTTTGTCAGCCGGTGTGCCGTTTCAGTTGGCGCTCGATATTGTCAGCGGTTGCGCGAGAGCGCGTCATGCTAAGGGCGCGTCCGCTTTACCCCCGAAAGCTGCCACGACAGCCACCGAGCGGCGCGTCCGTTATGGGCCATGTGTAGGACGGCTCCGATTGGCAAGGAAAATTTCGCGTCGCAGGCTTGGTCGGTGCAGCCAGTAATCGGCCTCACATGATGGTGTCTCCGTCAAGAGCTGATCTAGGCAGACTGCGATCCAAGGGGGAGCTCTCATTTCTGCAGGCTTTCCTGCGAACCTCACATCCGGCGGGAGCTAATCCCAACCACTGTCCCGCATTCGGGAACGGGAGAGCTCCAAGAGAACGACACCACTCTTTGAAGACGGCGCCGTGGCGCCACGCCGAACAACGGCGACGTTCCCTCGGATCACCGGGCTGCTCTCGTTCGCACGGCAACCCGGATTGCTGAGCCGATCAGGCGGCAGGCTTTAGACCGCGCCTTCAGGCAACACACCGTCGATGACGAACCTCCACAGCGCGATCAGTAGTTTACGGGCGAGGGCCACCACCATGACTTCACGAACACGCCGGCCCGTTGACCCAACCCGTTCTCGGAACCAGCAGACCTGAGCGGCGCCAGGCTGGTAGCGCGTCCATAACCACGCAAGCTCGACCATCACTGTTCTGACCCGACGGTTGCCGGCCTTTCCGATGCCCTGCTCGCGATCGATCCCACCGCTGCTGTATGGCGAGGAAGCCAAACCAGCGTATGATCCAAGTGCTTTGCCATTGGCAAAGCGACGCACGAATGCTTCACGTACCAGCACGGTCGCACTCTGAATGCCGATGCCACGCAGGGCTGTGAGCTGCTGGATCATCTTACTAGCTTCGTCGACGCTTCTGTTTCCATCACCGCATCACGCGCACGCTCCAGCTCAGCAATCTGCGTGAGCACCAACTCCAACCGAGCAAGTAAACGCTTGATCTTGGCATGCGCGTTTGCAGCAGTGGCTGGCCGAGAGCCGTCCGCAATTCGGCGAGACGACGATCTCGGTTCCGAAGCAATGGGTTGTAATTGCTCACGCCAAGCGTTGCTAGAATAGCTCCGATCCGGTTGGTCAGACCGACGCGCTCGGAGATGAGTTCGGTACGTTCGCGAACGCATCGTCGAGCATCCTCATCGGCCTCGTCGGGAACTGGCACCATCGAGCACACGCGTGGCTCTCCTCGCAGCCAAGCGAGAAGTGTCCGAAGCAGCAACTCGGAATCAATGCCATCAGACTTTGCGCGGCGCATCCGACGATCAACCGGCACGCTGGAAGGCTGGACAACGTAAACTTCGACCCCATGCCTCGTTAGCCAGCGCGCAAGCCAGAAACCCGACCATCCGGCCTCGTAGACTGCAATCACGCGCTCGATGCTGCGGCCCGTCGCGGTGGCGCGGGCGCGATATCCGACAATGGCAGCCAGCAATGCCTCGGCTTCGGGCTCGATCGTGCGCTTCGCTTTCGTATGCGGCAGGCCAGGCACTTGCGCCGCAAGAACCCAATTTTTGTTACTAACTTCAATCGCGAGGACGAGCGTCCTCTCATAGTCTACAGCGGCTGGTATCAAAGCGGCGACTGACTGCGACATCAAAAGATCCTCCAGTTTGAGATGGCGGGCAGCCTAGCCGGCTCGCGCCACCTTCATGGGATCTTTGAGTGCGGTTCACATGACCGCTGGCCATAATGCCCTCCGCGGATCAGGTCCCGGTCACAAGCTCGCATTCGATGATGCTCTGGCCCAAGGCAATTCACGGCTGAACTGCGCAGGCGGTTTCGTCTTGCCGTTCTCGTTTGGTGGGTAGTGCCATCGCCCTGGTCAGTTCTGATGCCGTCACCTCATCGCAAGGCGATGGTCATGCCGCCGAGACCCAGCGAAACCTGAAAGCCGACCTGCGGGCCGCTCAGTGTCAGCACCACGCCTCTTCCTTTCTGCAGCGAGGCAACTTGTCCGCCACCGACGAAAGTGGCGCCGGCGCCGGCCGCGCCATAAGTCCCGATGATGTCTGAAGCGCGGTGCAAATTGATGGGTGAGCACGCCGAGAAGATGCAGTGCGTGGAATTCGTGCTGCCGCCCCCGCAGGACGGCGGTATCAAGCCGTTCGGCGAGCAATTCGATACCCGCGTGCATGTTGTTCCATCTGTTGGAATGAGGTATCAAGCCGAGCCACGGAGGACATTGCCAGTGCCTCAAGCACCCAAAAGGAAAAGCACCAGCCAGAGCGGCGCCAAGGGCGAAACGCTGCCGAAAAATCCCTATTCGATCGAGGTACTGCGCCGCGCGATCAATATCCTCGCGGTGTTCAGCCACGCCAAGCCGACGATGAGTCTTGCCGAAATCGTGGCCGCGGTGCAATTGCCAAAGACCACGGTGTTTCGTGTCCTGAGCAGCCTGGTCGGGCGCGGATACTGCGAATTGGATGCGGCTGCCGGCAAATACAGCCTTGGCTTCGAGTTGTTACGGCTCGCCGACATCCGCCGCCGCCAAGGCAATGTGCGCGACGTCGCCATCCCAGTGATGCTCCAGATCCGCGACGCGGTGAACGAAACCGTCATTCTGTCGGTGCGGTCCGGGTATTCGCGCGTGCACATCGATTTCGTCGAAGGCCTGCATCCGATGCGGCGCATGGCCGATCTCGGCGTGCACGCGCCGCTCTATGCGGGAGCGGCGAGCAAGGTGCTTCTCGCCGGTATGGAGGACGGCGAAATCGAAATGTATCTCAAACGCACCGATCTCACCGCATTTCAGAAGACAACCATCACCGACAGCGCCATTTTGTGGCGCGAGGTGAACGCGATCCGCAAACGCGGTTTCGCCGAGAGCAAAGGCGAACTGTTTTTGGGCGGCGGCGCGCTGGCGGCGCCGATCAAGGATTTTTTCGGTGCGACCGTTGCGGTGATGGACATCCTGACGCCTGAGCACCGCTATTCCGCGGCGCATCGCAACCATTGCATCGATATGCTGCTCGACGGCTCGCGGCGCGCCTCTGAGCGCCTCGGCTATCGCGCCGAGCCGCCGGAGCCTCCGGCCGCACCGCTGCGATCGACACCTAGGAAGCGCGCGCCGCAATTAGGGTCGTGAGCGGTTGCAGATCGGCCTCGCACTCGATGGCGGCGACCGTGCCGATGATTTTTTCGATAGTGCCTGCGGGCAAGGCGATCGCGGCGAGCTGGCGGAATTTCTGCTCGATTTCCCCAGCCGTCAGCGGATGGTCGGCTGAGCCGCGACGTTGCTCGACGGTCGTCGACAGCCGGCTGCCGTCGTTTCGCACCGCCTCAATCCTTACGGCGTGACGTTTCGTTGCGCCGCCGCGGTCGAGTTCCGGATCGTGGACAAATTCGATGCGCGGCAGCAGTGCGAGTATCGCTGGATCGGCGAGGCGTTGCTCGGCGTACTGCTCGATGAAGGCTTCGCCGTCGATCAGCGTGACCGCCGCCGCGTAGGAGCCATTCATCTGCGCCGTAATGACTTCGCCAGGCTGGTACGGCCAGCCGATATTTATGTGGCCCTTCTTGCTCATGCGCACCGTTAGGTGCGCCAGGTTGCCGGCGTCGAGGCCGCGCGCGCGCAATTCGCGTATGCCGTCGATCGTGGTGTGGGCGCTGGCGCAAGCCGCATAAGCTTTCAGTCCGACTTGCGTCGTATCCCAGCGGTCGCCGAGGCCGCTCAACATCGTGGCCGCGTCGGACTGCCCGTGCAGCGTGCTCATGAAGCCGCCAAACGGCGCTTCGAGCGCGTCGAGGCTGCCGGTGAAGCCGCGTTCGGCGAGGTAAGCGCCAAGCACGCCGCTCTGCGACGCGCGGCCGGCATGGAAACGCTTGGTCATGGCGCTGAGCCGCGCCGCATAGAGGCCGGCGGCTTGGGTGGCACCGATGGCTAGGGCGTGCGCGGTTTGCAGCGGTGAAAGACCGAGCAGTCGCGCCGCGGCGGCCGCCGCGCCGACAGCGCCGGCGGTGCCGGTGACGTGATAGCCACTGGTGGAATGGGTGATGCCGGCGCAGATGCCGACGCGAAGGCCGATCTCGTAGCCCGCCGCCAGCGCGGTGAGGATTTCCGCGCCGGAGGCGCCGTTCGATTCCGCCACCGCAAGACAGGCGGGCAGGGTGACCGCACCCGGATGCAGCGATGACGAGACATGCGCGTCGTCGATCTCGAAGCCATGGATGGCGGTGCCGTTGGCCAGTGCCGCGTCCGGCGCACTGACCTTCTCGGCGCGCGAAAACAGCGACGCCGGGCCGCCGCCGCTGAAGCTGACCGCAACGTCGCTCGCGATCCTGCCCCAGCGCTGCGCCGCGCCGTAAAGGCCGCAGCCGATCGAATCCAGCATGCACAGTTTGAGATGGGCGATGACGTCGCGCGGCAGTGTGGCGAATGTCAGCTCGGACACCCATCGTCCGAGCGCGGGTGTAACCGCAACGGCGTCATGCTTTGCGTCCATCATGGCACCGTCTCTTGCAGAAGCGTCAGCGCGTCGAGCGCGCGCTCGTCCACGGTGATGCCGAGGCCGGGACCGATTGGCGGCGTCACGTGGCCGTCCTTCACAACGAAGTCGGTTTCCGGCACCAGCGGATCGGGTCCGATGACGCCGAGGCCGAAGATGAACTCGCCTGCCGGCATGACGTGTTCGGCCGGCCGGCTGGCATAGAAGTGCGCGCCGGTCGCGGCTTCAAGTTGCGACAGCACGGCTAGGCCGCCGCAGTTGATCTTGATGTTGGCGGCTTCCGCAATCGCCGCGATCTTGCGCGCCGGCGTGATACCACCGTGCTTGTAAAGCTTGATGCAGAGCACATCGGCGGCCTCGGCGGCGATGATGGCGTGGGCGTCGTTGATGGACAGGCAGGCTTCGTCGGCCATCAGCGGCACGCCGGTCGCGGCGCGGCGGATCGCGGCCATGCCGGCAAGATCGTGGCGTTTAACCGGCTGTTCGAGATAGTCGACGCGGTGCTCCTCCAGCGCGCGCAACGCCTGCAACGTATCGGTGACGCTCCATCCAGTGTTGGGGTCCATGCCGAGCGTGACGTCGGGCCCGACCGCCTCGCGGATGGCGCGAAAATTCTTGGCGTCCACTTGCCAGCCGTCGGGATGTCCCGACTTCATGCACAGCACCTTGATGCCGAATTCGTGCAGTGCGCGCTCGGCATCGCCAACCATCTGCTGCGCATCCGGCGCCATGCTGATCGACCATTCCAGTGGAATGCTCGGCTGCGCCAGACCGCCGATCAGATTATAGACCGGCTGCTGCACGGCCTTGCCGACGGCGTCATAGAGCGCGGCATCGACCGCGGCGCGCGCCATGTAATTTGCCGGCGCCATGCTGTCGAACAAAGTGTGGATCGCTTCGACGTCGAAGATGCGCTGCCCGATCAAGCGTGGGCCGCAGACGTGCTTGATCATCGAGATCATGGTGGCGTAGGTGTCGGGCATGGAATGATGCGGCGCGAGTGGCCTGATCTGGCCGTAGCCGACGACGCCTTCGGCGAAGATTTTCACCAGCACCGGCTTACCGAGTAGCGCACCGGGCGCGCCGGTGTCGTAAGGCCCGGTCGAGCGCTGGCGCTGCAAGCGCGTCTTGAGATCGGTGACGCGAATCTCGATGCGTTCGATGCGCATGTTAGTCGCGGCCCGAGTAAAGCTGTTCGAGCTTCTGCTGCATGGCGGCGCCTTCGCCGTCGTCGCCGACCGTCGGCTCCGGATACGGCCGGTCGCGCCGCGCCGCCTGGAAATCCTCCCAGGCGGCGATGCCGCGCGACTGGAAGTCGTTCATGAAATCCCACAGCGCCGCCCACAGCACGTGATGGGTGAAGCCCGGTAGCCAGGCGATGTTGACGCCAAGCTGCCTATGCTCTTCGAATGTCAGATAGCGTGGCAGCTTGCCTTTCATGAACGAGAACGGCCCCTGCACCGCCTTGCGTGCGGCTTTGATCTCGTCGACGGAGTGAGGCGATTCAAGTTGCACCCAATCGACTCCGGCCTTGTCCTTGTAGGCCGCCAGCCGTTCGAGGGTGCGCTCGAGGCTGCTGTTCTCGGCATCGCGGGCGTAGCACTGTGCCATGATGACGAAATTGGGATCGAGTTCGTCGCGCATGTCGACCGCGGCGCGATAGCGGGCGATGGCCTGATCGAGCGGCACCACGGTGACGCCGGCGCTCTGGGTGCGGCGCTTGCCTTCGATCGGCTGATCGTCGATGCGCACGCCGGCGATGCCGGCGCGGACGCATTCGCGCACCATGCGGCGCACCGCCATGATGCCGCCGTGGCCGGTGTCGCCGTCCATAATCACCGGGAACTTGACCGACTGCGCGATCCAGCCGGCGATCTGCACGCATTCCAGCATGGTGAGCGTGCCGACGTCGGAGAGCCCAGTATAGGCGCCGACCACGCCGCCGGTGCCGACAAAGCCGACCTCGCAACCGGCCTTCTCCATGATCCGCGCCAAGGACGCGCTCGGCGGATGCAGCACGGCCAGCACGCGGTCGGTGCGATTGATCAAATGCCGTAATCGCGCGGCCGGGCCGGTCTCGCTCGACGCCGATGGTGTGGTCATCTTCGCCCGCCGTTCCGCGGCATTTGCGCTCTACCGCCGCAATTGACGCTGCAATCAACACGATCTAGGGTGCCTTGACAATGAAATAGAATTCCATCTGCTGGAACAGCGCCCGAGGTGGTCCCGTGCTCACGAGATCGGCGGCGACCGCGCCGAGCCTAGCCCCGGCATCGCGCTTCGTCATCGAGGCGGCCGGCGTCAATCACGCCTACGAGGGACGGGACGGCTGGGTCCGCGCGCTGGAAAATTTCGAGATTCAGATTGCGCATGACGAATTCCTCTGCCTGCTCGGTCCGTCCGGCTGCGGCAAGAGTTCGTTCCTGCGCATCGTCACCGGCTTGATGAAGCCGATCGAGGGCGAGGTGAAGCTCAACGGCAAGCGGATCGAGGCGCCCGGCCTCGATCGCGGTATCGTTTTCCAGGAACCGGCATTGTTTCCCTGGCTCACGACGCTGCGCAACGTCGCGTTCGGCCTCGAAATGAGCGGCATGAGCAAGCAGGCGGTCAACGAGCGCGCGGCGCAGGTACTGCGCATCGTCGGGCTTGAGCGGGCAATGAACCTTTATCCCTATCAGCTCTCTGGCGGCATGAGGCATCGGGCGGCGGTGGCGCGCGCCTGGGCGTTGCAGGATGCCTCGTTGCTGCTGATGGACGAGCCGTTCTCCGCGATCGATGCCGTCAACCGCATGACACTGCAAAAGCATCTGGTCGATACCTGGCTCGCAGAGCCGCGCACGGTGATTTACGTCACCCACGATATCGACGAGGCGGTCTATCTCGCCGACCGGATCGCCATCATGACGCCGTCGCCCGGCCGGGTCGGGCAATATGTCAATGTGGACCTGGAACGGCCGCGCGACCGCAATTCGGCGAAAGCCAACGCGCTGCGCGCCGAGCTGACCGACATCATGCACCGCCTTGGAGGCCACTAGAGCAGGGAACAGCGAAACGATCGGCGCTTGGGGTTGGCGCCATCAGGGAGGTCACTCATGAAGGGAATCAACCGCAGGCAAGTTCTGCTGTCCGCCTCGGCGATGGTTGGCGCGCCGTACGCGGCGCGCGCCGATGCGCCGGACACCGTGCGCTTCGGCGTGCTGCATCCCAACCTCACCACCGTCATCCACGAAATCGCCAAGCGCACCGGCGCCTATGAACGCCACAACCTCAATGTGGTCGAGACGCGCTTCAAGTCCGGACAGACGGTCGAGGGCGTCGAACAATTGTGGCGCGGCAATCTCGACTTCTACATGGGCGGTGCGCCCGAAGTGCCGCGGCTCAATTCGCGCCTGATCGAAGCCGGCTCGCCGCCGCCGCTTGCGGTGGTGAACGGCGCCAATCCCGGCCATACCAGCCTCGTTCTCAGCAACAAACTTCAGCCGAAGACCATCGACGACATCCTCAATCAGCCGCTCCGCATCGCGGTGTCGTCGCTGTCCTCCGTGCATCTGGCGTTCTTCCGCGGCTATCTCATTACCGAGAAGAAGATGGAGCTGAAATCCATTGCCTGGAAATTTCTCGGCATTGAGGGCAGCAACATGGTGCCGGCGCTGCTCACCGGACAGATCGACGGCTTCCTGCATTCCGAGCCGACCACGACGCTCGCCATCGTCAACGGCGCCGGGCATCTGTTCATGCAGGCCGCGCGCGGCGACATGGGACCGAATCCGCCGCCGGCGACGCTTATGAGCTCGCGGCGCGATTACATCAAGGACAAGAATGAAATCGCCAAGCGCTTTATGCTGGCGATCTTCGACGCCAATGCCGCCTACGCCAAGTCGCCCAAGGAGATGATCCCGGCGATCGCGGAATGGAGCGGCGAGGACGACAAGATCATCGCGGCAGCGCAGGAGCGGATGAATCCGACCACCCGCCTCACTCAAGCTCAGGCGCAGAAATGGTGGGACTTCATCGGCACGGCCATGGTCGAGCGCGGCGAACTGAGCCCAAAGCTCAAGCCGTTCCCCGATGTGTTCGACTTGAGCCTACAACCCTTGTGAGCGAGCATGGACGCACTGGCGCCTGAGCCTGACACCGCCGTTTCGCCCCAGGACGCGTCATTCGCATCCGGCGAGAGGCTATCGGCCTACGCCCGCGCGCGGCGGCAGCGCGACCGGCGCCGCCGCATCATCCGCGGCGCGATCGGCATCGGCTTTGTGCTGGTGGCCTGGCAGATCATGGCGGTTGCCTACGACCTGCAACAGATTTTGCCGCCGCCCCTCACGGTGCTGCTGACCATCTATCACACACTGACGCTGACCTATCAGCAGCGCTGGCTTTACGGTCCCAACATCTACGAGCAACTGGCGGCGAGCCTTGTCCGCGCGATCTCGGGCTTCACCGTCGCCTCGGCGCTTGCGATCCCGCTCGGACTCCTCGTTGGCCGCTTCCGCGCCGTGCGCGAATTCGTCGATCCGGTGATCCGCTCGCTCTATCCCGTCCCCGGCATCGCCTGGATTCCGCTGGCGATCCTGTGGTTCGGACTCGGCAACACCGCGGTAATCTTCGTCGTCGTCATTTCCGAATTCTTTCCGCTCTATTTCAACACCGAAGCCGGCGCCCGCAACATCAACCCGATACTGGTCGATGCCGGGCGCTGCTTCGGCGCCAAGCGCCTGACGCTGCTGCGCCGCGTCATCCTGCCGGCGTCGATCCCCTATATCATCACCGGCATGCGCATCGCGCTCGGCGGCGCTTGGCGCATGATCGTGGCCGGCGAAATGCTCGCCTCGGAGACCGGCATCGGCTCGGTTCTGATGGAATTGCGGTTCCAGTTCCGCGCCAACGATCTGTTGATGGCGATGGTCCTGATCAGCATCGTCGGCTACGCCACCGAACGATTGATCGTCGGCACTCTCGAGCGAAAGACCACCGAAAAGTGGGAAGTGAAGCTTTTCTAGGACAGAAAAATGCACTCGATTTCAAAGATCATTGCCCGCCACGCCGACCGCAAATCCGTCGAGGTCGGTGAGATCGTCAATGTCGTGCCGGACTATGTGATGCTCAACGACCGCGGCGCGGCGCGCGCCGCCGACCTGCTGCGCAAGATGGGCGGCGACAAGGTATTCGATCCGGCGAAAGTGGTGGTGGTGTTCGATCATCACTATCCGCCGATCCGCGCCCAGGACTCGGTGTCGCAAAAGCGGACGCGCGAATGGATCGCGGGGCAGGGCATCAGCAAATTCCACGCCGGCGAAGGCATCGGCCATGTCATCTTTCCGGAGAGGGGCTACGCCTTTCCCGGTGCGCTGATCTTTGGCACCGATTCGCACACCGTGACCAATAGCGCGCTCGGCTGTGTCGCGACTGGCCTAGGCCATTCCGACATCGCGTCCTACCTGGCGCTTGGCTACAATTGGCTGAAAGTACCAGAGGTGATCCGATTCGTGCTGCACGGTGAATTCCGTGCCGGGGTCTATGCCAAGGACATCGCGCTGCGGATCGCGCAGCTCTACGGCGAGGACGCCGCGCCCTATCTCGGCGTCGAGTTCACCGGCTCGCTGGTAGCGCAGATGCCGATGGCGGAACGCCTCGTGCTCTGCAACATGGTGATCGATTTCGGCGCCAAGACTGGATACATCCAGCCCGACGACACGACGGCGCGGTGGATGGCGCAGCGCGCCCCGAACTTGCAGTGGAGCGCCGAGACCACCGACTCGGACGCCGACTGCGGCCGTATCGTCGATATCGATGTGTCGGAGATCGAGCCGCTGGTCGCCGTGCCGCACGACCTTTCGACCGTGCGGAAAGCCTCGGAGCTCAACGATGTGCGCATCGACGAGGCGATCTTCGGTACCTGCACCGGCGGCCGCATTCACGACTTCCGTGTTGCCGCCGCCATCATGAAGGGTAAGAAGCTCGCGCCGCATACGCGCATGATGATCAATCCCGGCTCGCGCGAGACCTACCTGCAGGCGATGCACGAAGGCTTGATCGACATCATGGTCGAAGCCGGCGCGATCATTGGCGTGCCCGGCTGCGGGCCGTGCTCGGGCTGCCATCAGGGCATGCTGGCGCCGGCCGAGAACGCCATCACCAATGCCAGCCGCAACTTCAAGGGCCGCTTCGGCAGCCCGGAAGCGAACGCCTACGTGGCGTCCTCGGCGACGGTCGCGGCGTCCGCCATCGCCGGCCGGATCGTGTCGCCCGCCGACGCGATGGCGCGCTGAGGCCGTCATGCAGATCAAGGGCAACGCCTGGACATTCGGCCGCAACGTCAACACCGATCTGATCTTCCCGAAAATGTGGTTCCGGCCGACCTACGAACCCGGCGAGATGGCGAGCCATCTCATGGTCGGTATCGATGAGGAATTTCCGCGCAAGGTGGGACGCGGCGACATCATCGTCGGCGGCCAGAATTTCGGCTGCGGCTCGAGCCGCGAGGAAGCCGCCGCCGCCATGAAGGAGGCCGGCGTCGCCGCGGTGGTGGCGCCGAGCTTCGGCCGGCTGTTCACCCGCAACGCCATTAATGTCGGCCTGCCGATTGTCACCTCGCCTCGCATCGACGATGAGATCAAGCAAGGCGACGAGATCGAGATCGATCTCGCCGCCGGCCGGCTGCGCAACCTGCGCTCTGGCTACGAGGTGCGGCTGCCGCCGATGGCGCCGGAATCCCTAAAACTGATCGAAGACGGCGGCATCGCCAATTATACCCGCCGCGTGCTCGAACAACGGCGGCAGGCGAGGGGCTGACGACACGATGGCGCGCCGCCTCCGTTTCGCCGTCGGCCTCGCCGCGTCGTTATCGCTGTCCACCATCTTTGCGTTCTCGGCGCATGCGGAATATCCGGACTCGTCGCGGCGTATCACCTTCGTCGTGCCGTTCTCGGCCGGCGGCTCGAACGACATTTTGGCGCGCGCCATCGGGCAGAAGCTCAGTGAGGCATGGCGCCTTCCGGTGGTCATCGAGAACCACGTGGGCGCCAGCGGCTCGCTCGGCGCGGCGCGGGTCGCCCAGGCCGCGCCGGACGGCTACACCTTGCTCATTCTGTCATCGACCTACACGATCAACTCGGCGGTAATGGCGCAATTGCCGTTCGATCCGAAGACAAGCTTCGCGCCCGTGGCGATGCTGGGCAAAGGGCCGATGATGCTGGCTGCGTCGAAGACGTTGCCGGTGCACAACGCCAAGGAACTGATCGCGCTCGCACGCGCCAAGCCCGGCGCGTTGAACTACGGCTCCGCCGGCGTCGGCAGCGTCAACCAAATGGCGATGGAGCTGCTCAAGAGCCTCGCCGACCTCGACATCAAGCACGTGCCATACCGCGCCGGCAATGCCGCGGTGAACGATCTGATTGGCGGCCATCTCGATATGTTCGTCGGCAGTCTGCCGCAGATGATTGCGATGGTGCGGGCCGATTCCGCGACGGGTATCGCCGTCACGGGGCCGCAGCGCGCCAATGCAATTCCGGAATTGCCCACCCTCGCCGAGTCGGGCGTCCCGGGTTACGAGCTCGAGCAATGGTGGGGCGTCGTCGTGCCGACTGGAACGCTACCTGCCGTTATCGACACTCTCAACGCCGCGCTCAATCGAATCCTGGCGACGCCGGATATAAAGGCGTTCATGGCGAACGAGGGCGCCGAGCCGACACCGTCGACCCCGGAAGTATTGGGGCGTCATATCGCGGCCGAGCTGCAACGCTGGACCGCGCTGGTCGAGCGCGCCGGCTTGAAAGAACAGTAACTGTTTAGCTCGCCACCGCGAAATCGCCGGCGCTGTGGCCGGCGATGCGGCCGAACACGGCGCCCGCCATCAGTCCAGCACTGCCCGGATAGTTGAAATAGAACAAGCCGCCGACCAACTCACCCGCGGCAAACAGCCCGGCGATCGGGGTGTCCTCGATGTCGAGCACGTGGCCCGTGGTATCGATTTTCAACCCGCCGAAGGTAAAGGTTATGCCGCAGCCGACCGAATAGGCCTCGAACGGCGGCTTCTCCATCGTGTTCGCCCAATTGCTCTTGTTGAGCGCCAGCCCGACGGTCGCCTTGCCGTCCTTGCTGTTGGGATCGAACTTCACGTCGCGCTTCACCGCGGCGTTGTACTCCTGGATGGTCTTCAGGAAGCCCGCCGGGTTGACGTCCTGCATCTTGTTGACCAGCTCTTCCAGCGTCTCGGCGCGCACCTTGGTGGCGCCGCGCATCTTATATTCGTCGCGCAGCAAGGGCAGCGCCTGCGAGTCGAACACCTGCCAGGCATAGCTGCCGGGCTGCGCCAGCACCGCGCGGCCGTATTTGGCGTAAGTGTAGTTGCGGAAATCGGCGCCTTCGTCGACGAAGCGCTGGCCGTCGGCGTTGACCATCAGCCCGAACGGATAGCTGTGGCGGTAACCGGCGCTGTGCTGGCCGTCGACGTCGCCATAGTCGTTGGCGTAGCGTTCCCAGGCGACGGCGTGCGCACCGGACCATTGGCCGTAGGATTGCGCGCCGATATCGAGCGCCATTTTGATGCCATCGCCGGTGTTGTAGCGGGTGCCACGCACCTTCGCCATGTCCCAGCCGGGACCGAGATAGCGCGAGCGCCATTCGCGGTTCGATTCGAAGCCGCCGCAGGCCAGCACCACGGCCCGCGTGTCAATCTGCTGCTCGGCGTTGTCGATCAGCACCCGGATTGCCTCGATGCCATTCTTGCCGCGCACCAGCGACGTGGCGCGCGCGCCATAATGGATGGTTATGCCGTGCTTGCCGGCCGCCTTGTACTCGGATTCGACCAGACCGGCGCCGCCGCCATTAGCGTAGATCACCACGCCACCAAAGAACTTGAAGCGGCCCTCGTGATTGTAGGCCTGGCGCCCATAGTTCGGCAGGAACTTCACGCCGCGGCCCATCAGCCAATGCACCGTGTCGGTGCTGCTGCGCACCAGCGTCTCGGCGAGGTCGGGATCGATGTAGTACTGCGTGATGCGGCCGAGATCGTCGAGATAATCTTCCGTGGTGTATTGACCGAAGTCGGTGCGCGCGATGTCGGTGTCGCTCAAATCCGGCACGACGCGTTTGATGTCCTGAGCGCCGTGATGCACCATGCGAAAGCCGCCGCCGGTGAACTTGGAATTGCCGCCGCGCTTCTCTTCCGGGGCGCGTTCCAGCAAGGCGACCTTGGCGCCTTGTTCGACGGCCGCCAATGCGGCGCACAGCGCGGCGTTGCCGCCGCCGACCACAACCACATCGTAAGCTTGATTAGCCATCCCGCCCTCTCTCGCCGCAACGCGCGCACCGTTCCGTAGAATGGAATGTAATTCCATTCTTTAGTAGATCGAGTACGGGAACGCCGCCAGACTGTCAATAATACAGCGTGTGGCGTCGTTGCGGGCCCACTAGTCATTGCCGCCCTCTTGTTGCGCGACTGCATTTCGTCGCGTCACGTATGTGCGCGGGGCCTCCGCAGTATGTCCGCTGTGGGTCATTAGCTGCCGCGACGTTGACAGCGGCCGTGTCCGCTTTACCCCCCAAAAGCTGCCGCGGAAGTCGTCGGTCGCCATGTTCGCTATGGGCCAAGAACGGGCATCTGATCGAGCCTGATTCCTCACTCCGCCGCTTGCGTGGCGTGCGTCCCTGTCCGTAGACGCGGTTGGATGGCGCAGGCTTCCTCCCACGTCCTCATGCGGAGAGAACGCGCGAATTTTCCAACGCCATCAGTCTCGGCACACAGAAGGCCTAATTCGACAATCTCCTCCTCGGTAAAGTGCCTTTTAAGGTCTTCGTATACCTCGTCGCTATCGATCGCCTGGTCTGCTTCCTTGAAGAGAGAAGCAAAGCGCAACGCCGCGCGCTCGCGCTCGTCAAATAGTGGACTAGACTGGAAGTCCGTCGTCGCCATCAACTTTTCTTCGCTGAGTCCATTCTCGAACGCGATGCGCGAGCGCACCGTCGAGCAATAGCCGCAACCGTGTTTCATCGAGATCAGAACGCGACACATCTCCTTGAGCGGCACGGGTAGCGTCCCTCCGTTCAGGAGTTCGTTCCAGTGGCGCAGCCAGTTTCGGCCAGCCTCTGCGCGAACATAGATCCTGGCGCAAAGAGGGTCAGGCGCGCCATTGTGCTCGGCGCTCGCGATCAGCAAAGCCTGTGTGCCGTCAGCTTGATCGTCGCTGAGTGGGCGGATACGCGGTTCAGACATGAGCGGCTCCTGTGCTTGACCTTCGTGGTCTCAATATACGGTCCAAGGAGCGATTTGCCACGGCCGGTGTTCCCGGGAGGAGAACACGCTGTTCGCCAATTGCGTACTAGCTCAGCGGGAGAAGATTGGAGAAGATTGGAGATCATGACCCGCTTTGGCCCACAGACAGTGAAGAACCAAGTTGGGCAACCAAGAAGAACTCCTTACGAAAGAACCACGGGTCGATGAGAGCTGTGAGTTGCGTGCGTGAATTTAATGTCTGACGTCGTTTTTCAGGATTGGTGTAGTCATGATGAAGCTCGAAACACGGATGTTGATGACGCTTCAGTTACTGGCCGATCCACCTCCGGCACCTCTAATTAAAACTCCGAGCGGCGACCGGCTTATTATGCGGATAAAAGGTGGCGACTTTTACGGCGAGCGGCTCAAGGGGATAGTCCGTCCAAACGGCGCCGACTGGATACTTAATCGTCCCGATGGCACGACGGTGCTCGATGTACGCATCACGCTTGAGACTTCCGACAATCAGCTCATCTATTGTCAGTACCGAGGCCTTCGTCACGGGAAAAAGGAGGTTCTGGAAGCCATTGAGCGCGGTGAAACCGTAGCCACGTCAGATTACTATATGCGCACGTCCCTGCAATTCGAAACGGGGTCTGAGAAGTATTATTGGATGAATAATATTATTGCGGTTGCCACGGGCGATAGAAAGCCGGTCGGTCCAATCTATTACGTCTACGAAATTCTGTGAAAGCTCGTCCCGCTGAGAGTCCGATCGCGCTTTGCTGCTTTAGGCGGAACGATCTGCCCGATTGTTCTTCTGAGGCCGGCGACGTGCAGGATCCCGTGACGATCCTTGTGTGAGCGCATGAGCGATTCTTCGTTCGACACGCGGCGCCGCCGGTCAAATGATTGGAGCGTCCGAGCTGTTCTTCCCGGCAGCATGAGTGCCGACCCGCTGAATGTCGGTGCCGAGTTTATTCTATCGCCATTCCTTTTTGAGCCAGTTCCTTTTTTGCTTTGTCATTCTTAGCCAAGTGTGTCAGCCGCATGCCGCGCAGCACGTTGGGGGCTTTCGTGAATTGAACGTTGTCGTACCCGACAATCTCTACGCGATTGCCCCATGGGTCCCGGAAATCGAGGAACGGACCGTCGATGAGGGCGACACCCGCTGCGTTAAGGGCTTCGCGCGCCGCCTCCTTATCTTCAACGACCAATCCGAAGTGACGGTCCTCGTCCGCGGATTGTTTACGGCCCTTCTGAAGCGCGATAAATTGATCACCCAAGTCAATAAAAGCCATGGTGTCATTCTTGCCGCGCAGCTCGAATTTGAACAAACGACCATAGAACGCTAGGGATCGATATCGCCTACCTCCAGTGCGACATGGTTGAAGCCTACGACACGTGGTTTCGTGAACTCGGCCATGGTTTTCCTCCTTTGCCGCTTCTCAGATTAGGTGGGGGAGGCCGGGTCGAATGGCAATTGCGTGTCTAACGACAAGTGTCGTGAAGCGGCCGTTCCACAGGACAAGGTCAGCACTCATCTGTCTGCACCTCGATTTCGACTACAACGCAGCACAGGACTCACTGGCGCGCTTCATCTACCATCGAACGCCAATGGCGGAGGCCCGATGTTTTCGTCGAACGCCTTTTTCCCGATGTTCGGCAATCGTTTCCCGGCCTGAGCAACTCGCGGAGCCGCCGGGCGCCGTTCCCTTAATAATGTGGGTTCGGAACTGCGTTCGGCTGGCGGATCGCCACGACGGCAGGACATGCGCAATGCTCGGTAAACAATCAGACATGCCCCCAGACCGCTTCCGCCGTCTTGATCAGGATTTCGAATTTCCGCCACTCGGCGTCTTCGGACAGTTGGGGAACGCCGATCGAGCTGCTGAAGCCGCATTGTGGGCTGACAGCCAGTTGTTCGACCGGCAGATATTTTTCCGCCATCTCGACGCGCCGCTTCATGGCGTCCACCTGTTCGATCTGCTCTGATTTGGTTGTTACCACGCCCAGCACCGCCACGGTGCCCTTGCGTACGAAGCGCAGCACATCGAAGCTCCCGGCACGTTCGCTGTCGTATTCGAGAAGCAGCCGCTGGTGCTTCAACTGGCTGAACAGCTTCTCCGCGATGCTGTCGTAGTGGCCCTCACGGTGCCATTGCGCCTGCACCTTGCCGCTCGCGTCGATGCCGCGCGGATTGCCGCGGCAGATATGCAAGCCGAAAGTCACGCCGGGAAAACCTTCGATTACGGCATTTTCGGCCCGGATCGCCCGAGCGAGATTCTGGTCCGGATCCTCGCCGCGGGCCCTCATGCGTTCGAGCGAGACCTTGTCGACATAGGCGGTGAAACCCGGCGCGTCCATGTGCACATAGCGGCAGCCCGCGTCCACCAGTTCCCGGATCATCATGCGCTGGATCGCGACCACGTCGGCAATGAATTCGTCGAGACCGCTATAGACCGCCTTTGATTTCTCCCAGGCGAAACGCTGCGCGACCCGATCCGGTCCAATCAGCGACACCTTAACCGGACGCTGCGTCATCGCGGCGGCAGCTTTGTATTCATCCAGCACGACGTTCTTTTTCAGTTTCAACCGCACGATGGTGGGGCGCCGCGTGGCAATCGCCGGGCCGGCGGCCTCGTAATTCGGTTCGCTGCGGCTCCCCGGTTTGTTCGGGTCGCGCCAGGTCTGCGGGTCGCGAAAACCGGTGCCCGTGAGCGAGGGGGTGTCGTATCCCGAAACAGCATTCCCGAAACTGTCCTGAAAATTGCGCCGGCGGAATTCGCCGTCGGTCAGGATAGGCAGTCCGACCTGTTCCTGCTTGCAGATGACCGCGCGGATCGCCTTGTCTTCGATTTCGCGCAATTCGCTTTCGGAAGTCTCGCCGCGGAGATGGCGGTCCGACGCCGCTACCAGATCGGCCGGAACCACCAGGCTTCCGACCTGATCGACACGAAGAAGGTTTAAGTCTTCGGCAGTATTCGCCTGGGGCATTGGACCATTATCCTTTCTGTCGCGTTCAGTTGATGTGCAAGTTGAGCCTGCGAACGATGTTGGCGTAACGTTCGGCATCCTGCTTTCTGAATTCGACATAACTTGCGGTTCCATTCTCACGCATCAGCATGCCGAGCTGATCCATGCGCGCTGTCATTGCCGGCTCACGCATTATCTTTGCGGCTTCGGCCGCAAGACGCGCAACGACTTCCGGTGAGACACCTGCCGGCGCGTAAAATCCCAATACGGCCGCCGCGTCGAAACCCTTGATGCCGAGTTCATCGCAAGTCGGGATTGTGGGCTCCGATGGCGATCGTTGCATGACGCTGATGCAATAGCTGCGCAATTGACCGCTGCCGATACCGGAGATGACATTGGGAATGCCGGACCAGCCGACTTGGATTTCACCGGTGAGCAGGCCGTTCACCATCGCCGTCCCGGCGCGATACGGCACATGAAGAACATCGATGCCGGTCTGATCGGCAAAAATCGCCATGGTCAGATGATGGATCGATCCGACGCCGCCTGAACCATAGGTGATCTTGCCGGGCTCCTGCTTGGCGAGCGCAATAAATTCGGAAAGCGTGCGCGCTTTCAGCTGCGGATTGGCGACCAGGATGGTCGGCACCGCGGCAAGCGCGGTGATCGGCGTGAAATCCTTGACCGGATCGTAGCCAATATCCCGATTGAGCGCGGGGATGATCGCCATGTTACCAGTGTCGCCAAGCATCAAGGTGTAGCCATCGGGCGCCGCCTTGGCGGTCGTGAGCGCAACCATGGCGGTTCCCGCGCCCTGGACGTTCTCGACGACGACGGCCTGACCGAAATCGCGGCTCATCCGTTCGGCGAGAAGCCGTCCAAGAATATCGGGATTGCCGCCCGGGGCCGAAGATACCAACAGCCGAATCGTGTGACTCGGATATGGTCCATCCTGCGCGAGCGACGGCGAAAACAAGCCCAGCGCGATGGCATACGCAACTGCGATGACGTGAGTTCTCCCCTGCATGTTTTCTCCCTGCCACGGCCCCCGATTGGAACAATTATCCGCTTCATTTGCCGGGGTGTTGCGTCAACATATTGGACTTTAAACGCGCTCGTCCAGCATCGCACCATTTGTCGCTGGCACCCGACTAGGTGATCCGGTGACTGATCAATCGTCGTCGCCCCTGCGATGCACACTTCACTTCCGCGACGTTTGACAGCGGCCGTGTCCGCTTTACCCCCAAAAGCTGCCGCGGAAGTCGTTGGTCACCATGTTCGCTATGGGCCAAGAACGGGCATCTGATCGAGCCTGATTCTGCGTCAAAAATACTGGACTTCCTTGCGCAAGGTCACCCTCACATATCGTCTAAAGGTACGCTAGCAAGCCAATCAGAAAATGCATCTAGCGCCTCGCTGAGAACCTGCATGTCGTTCCTGCCGGTCCGAGCAGGCACATGAAAAGAATGATCGGCGTCCGCAAGCACTTTGAGCGTTGCAAGCTTGCCAAGATTTTTGCAAACCGGTCGAAGTTCGTCGAGCGACGCAAGCGTGTCGCGCGTGCCTTGTAGGAACAGCATTGGAATTTTAACGTCGAAAAGGTGCTCCGCACGGTCATGCGAGGGGCGTCCGGCCGGATGCAGTGGAAATCCCAGGAAGACCAAACCTCGCACGTTTTCCAGCGGTGCCTTTGCTTGGGCCTGCGACGTCATCCGACCGCCGAATGACTTGCCTCCGGCTATGAGTGGAAGTTTTGGTACAAATTTGAGTGCTGCGGCGGCTGCAGCGCGGACAGTTGCCTGCGCCATCTGCGGTGGATCGGGTCGCCGGCTTCGTCGCTCCATGTATGGAAACTGATAGCGCAACGTTGCGATGTGTCGCGTGGCAAGCCCACACGCCACGGCGGCCATGAAGGGATGATCCATACCTGCTCCAGCGCCGTGCGCCAGCAGGTAACACGCTCGCGCTCGAGGGAGCGTATGCAGCAATCCGGAAACGCGAACTGTGTCGCTTACTGGGATCTCGACGGGGATGGCTTCGAGATTGGACATAACAGGACATACGAATCCAATGACGCCGTTAGTGTTGGCGTCGGGAGAGCGGCTAACTGCTATGCTTTGCCGCAGGATCGCTCTCAGTTGATAACGGCTGGTCGCGAATGGTTTGAAAAACGCGGGGAGGATATCGTCCCCATCTTCCCGCACCCATTTATA
>CAWEMR010000033.1:0-52313 GCA_963810085.1 uncultured Alphaproteobacteria bacterium
GCCGGTCCACTCGCACTGCGCCGCCGCATCTGCCGCCCCCGGCAAAAGACCACGCCGAAATACACACTAGAACAAATGAAAGCTACCATATGCCGGTGGGCGTGGCATATAGCACAAATGGACGGGGCCGAACTGGGGTTGATGTCTGCTTTGGGCCAATAACTGCCGCGGCCCGATCACGTCGGAATGTCGGCTTTGACCCCGAAACCGGACAAGCCTGCGCGTTTATGAGTCCACGCCCGAGTTCTTGCCTGCGGCCAAGCCGCGCCAGCGTTGCCGCAGTCCCGCGCCCCTGTTAGAGTTTTCGCGGGGAATTTGCCGGGATTCGAAAGGCGCGCGGACGCATGGACTATTTCGTCCAGCAGCTCATCAACGGCATCACGCTCGGTTCGATCTATGGCCTGATCGCCATCGGCTATACGATGGTCTACGGCATCATCGGCATGGTGAACTTCGCCCATGGCGACGTGTTCATGGTGTCGGCCTTCATCGCGCTGATCGCCTTCCTGATCCTGACCGCCTGGCTCGGCATCACTTCGATCGCGCTGGCGCTGTTCATCGTGCTCTTGGTGTCGATGCTGTTCACCGCTTTGGTCAACTGGACCATCGAGCGCGTCGCCTACCGGCCGTTGCGCGGCTCGTTTCGCCTGGCGCCGCTGATCTCGGCGATCGGCATGTCGATCTTCCTGTCGAATTTCGTGCAGGTGGCGCAGGGGCCGCGCAACAAATCGATCCCGCCGATGGTGCGCGGCGATTTTTCCCTTCTCAACGGCAACGGCTTTTCGGTCGCGCTGTCCTATAAGCAGCTCATCATCTGGGGCGTGACCGCGGCGCTTCTTGCCGTGTTCTGGTACCTCGTCGCCAAGACACCGCTCGGCCGCAACATGCGCGCCTGCGAGCAGGATCAGAAAATGGCGGCTCTGGTCGGCGTCGACGTCAACCGCACCGTTTCGATGACCTTTGTCATCGCCGCCGCGCTCGCCGCCATCGCCGGCACCATGTATCTGATGAATTACGGCGTCTTAAGTTTTTCCGACGGCTTCGTGCCCGGCGTCAAAGCCTTCACCGCCGCCGTGCTGGGCGGCATCGGCTCGCTGCCCGGCGCGGTCGTCGGCGGGCTTCTGGTCGGCCTGATCGAGGTTATGTGGTCCGGCTACGTCTCGATCGACTACAAAGACGTCGCCGCCTTCTCCGTCCTCGCCATCACCTTGATCTTCCTGCCGCAGGGTCTGTTCGGCCGGCCGGACGTCGAGAAGGTCTGATATGGACGGCTCGGCGCCGAGCCGGCGCTTCGACACCGTGCGCGCCTGCAAAGACGCCGGCCTCACCACGCTCATCGCTTTTGGGCTGTTACTGCCGCTGGTCGGCTTTTTGACCACGACCGATGTCCGCAACGTCCTGATCCTGCAGACGCGCTTTCCGCTGTTGTTGGCGCTGACCGCGGCCGTCGGCGCCACACGGCTCGCTTATTCGCTGTCGATTGCACCTTGGCTCGCACAGCGCGCGGCGCGGCCGGTGGCGGCGTCGCTGCCGACGCGGTTCGATTGGCGCACCATTGCCGGCCGATGGTTCATCCCCTTCGCCATCGGCTTTGTCATCGTCTATCCGCTCATCATCCTCGCGGTGAACGGCCGCGAGGGTTCGGTGACATGGATCGACAATTTCGGCATTCAGATTCTGATCTATGTGATGCTCGGCTGGGGCCTCAACATCGTCGTCGGTCTCGCCGGCCTGCTCGATCTCGGCTACGTCGCCTTCTATGCCGTCGGCGCCTATTCCTATGCGCTGTTGGCAAAGGCGTTCGGCCTGTCGTTCTGGATCCTGTTGCCGCTGGCGGGGTGTCTCTCCTCGTTCTGGGGATTGCTGCTCGGCTTTCCGGTGTTGCGGCTGCGCGGCGACTATCTCGCCATCGTCACACTCGCTTTTGGCGAGATCATCCGCATGGTGCTGATCAATTGGGTGGCGCTGAGCAACGGCTATGCCGGCATCAGCGGCATTCCGCGGCCGACATTCTTCGGCATTCCGTTCAACGCCGATGACGACGGCTTCGCCGCGAGATTCAGCCTCGACTTCTTTCCGATCTACCGCACGGTGTTTTTGTACTATTTGATCCTGGCGCTGGCCTTGCTGACGGCCTTCGTCACCGTGCGGTTGCGCCGGTTGCCGGTCGGGCGCGCCTGGGAGGCGTTGCGCGAGGACGAGATCGCCTGCCGCGCGCTCGGCATCAACACCACCAATACCAAGCTCACCGCCTTCGCCATCGGCGCCATGTTCGCGGGCTTCGCCGGCTCGTTCTTCGCCGCCCGCCAAGGCTTCATATCGCCGGAATCGTTTACGTTTCTGGAATCGGCGACCATCCTCGCCATCGTCGTGCTCGGCGGCATGGGCAGCCAGATCGGCGTCGCCATCGCCGCCATCGCGATGATCGGCGGCACCGAGATCCTGCGCCAGCTCGATTTCCTCAAACAAATCTTTGGACCGAGTTTCGATCCCACGCAGTATCGCATGCTGCTGTTCGGGCTCGGCATGGTGGTGATGATGATCTGGCGCCCGCGCGGCCTGATCACCCGGCGCACGCCGTCGGTATTTTTAAAGGAGCGCAAGAGCATCGCGCCCGATCTCCTCAAAGAGGAGCTTGTTAAGGAAGGCTCTGCCTGATGGCGGCGGGCGGCGATACGTTACTGCGCGTCGAGCATCTGACGATGCGCTTCGGCGGATTGCTCGCCATCGACGATCTTTCATTCGCAGCGCTTAAAGGCGAGATCACCGCGCTGATCGGCCCCAACGGCGCCGGCAAGACCACGGTGTTCAACTGCATCACCGGCTTCTACAAGCCGCATACCGGCCGCATCGGGCTGTGCCGCGGCGATGCCACGCTGTGGAACGAGCTCGATGCGCTGACCGATAGCGGCCGCCGCAGCATCAAAAAGCCGGACGGCGCGCTGTTCGTGCTCGAACGCATGCCCGACTTTCTCGTCGCCGATGAAGCCCGCGTGGCGCGCACGTTCCAGAACATCCGGCTGTTTCCCGGCATGACGGTGCTGGAGAATTTGCTGGTCGCCCAGCACAACCGGCTGATGCTCGCCTCTGGCTATACGCTTCTCGGCATATTCGGCATTCCGTCCTATCGCGCGGCGGAGCGCGCAGCGATCGACAAGGCGCGCGATTGGCTTATCCGCATCGGCTTGCTGGCGCGTGCCGACGATCCGGCCGGCGACCTGCCCTATGGCGATCAGCGGCGGCTCGAAATCGCGCGCGCGATGTGCACCGATCCGGTGCTGCTCTGCCTTGACGAACCGGCGGCCGGCCTCAATCCGCGCGAAACCGCCGACCTCAACAAATTGCTGCGCTCGATACGCGATGAGAACGCCATCTCGATCCTCCTCATCGAGCATGACATGTCGGTGGTGATGGAGATTTCGGACCGCGTGGTCGTGCTCGATTACGGCGTCAAGATCGCCGACGGCACGCCGCAAGAAGTGCGCGACGACACCAAGGTCATCGCCGCCTATCTCGGCGTCGCCGACAAGGATGTCGCCAAGGTCGAGGCCGAGGTCGGGCTATGACGTCGCTGCTTGCCGTGCGCGGCGTCAAAACGCTCTACGGCCGCGTCATGGCGCTCAAGGGCGTCGACCTCGACGTCAACGAAGGCGAAATCGTCACCCTGATCGGCGCCAATGGCGCCGGAAAGTCGACGCTGATGATGACGATTTGCGGCAATCCGCGCGCCTGCGAGGGCACCATCGAATTCGCCGGCCGCGACATCACCCAGCTGCCGACGCACGAGATCGCGCATTTGCGGCTGGCGCAATCGCCCGAAGGCCGGCGCATCTTCCCGCGCATGACGGTGCACGAAAATCTACAAATGGGCGCCATTACCGCCGGCGGCAGGGAATTCGCTGCCGATCTCGACCGTGTGCTGGCGCTGTTTCCGCGTCTGCAGCAGCGCCTTGCGCAGCGCGGCGGTACGCTGTCAGGCGGCGAGCAGCAAATGCTGGCAATCGCGCGTGCGCTGATGGCGCGGCCGCGGCTGTTGTTGCTCGACGAGCCGTCGCTCGGCCTCGCGCCGCTTGTGGTGCGGCAGATTTTCGACGCCATCAAGACGCTGAACGCGCAAACCGGCTTGACCGTCTTCCTGGTCGAGCAGAATGCCTATCACGCGCTCAGCCTTGCCCATCGCGGCTATGTCATGGTCAACGGGCTGATCACGCTCTCTGGCACCGGCAGCGAACTTTTGGCGCGGCCGGAAATCAAGTCCGCCTATCTCGAAGGCGGCAAAGAAGGCAGCAAGAAAACCGAATGATCGTCCAATTGATCGACGAGAATTCGATCTGGGTGTTCCTGCTGGTGAGCGTCGTGCTCGGCGGCGGCGCCTCAGCGCTCGCCGGCCGCGCCATCGCCCGGACCTGGCGGCCGTGGTGGCAGGTCGTCGTCTATAGTTTCATCCTCGGAGTTGCCGTGCGCTTCATCCATTTCAGCGTGTTCAGCGGCACACTGTTGTCGGCCCATTATTATCTCGCCGACACCGCCGTCTGTATGGCCTTCGGTTCCTTGGGTTTTCGGGCGTCCCGCGCGGCGCAGATGATCACCCAATATCGCTGGATCTATGAGCCGGCCGGCGCGTTGCGCTGGCGCCGCAGGCCGCTCTGACGTAACATTCTCGTAATACCGGCCGGGTTCAGCACCAGGGGAAAACGAATGAACAGGATCACCACGCTCGGTCTCGCACTGGGCTTTGCTTTGGCGTTCGCGGGGACCTCGCACGCGCAGGTCAAGTTCGGCATGGGCGGCCCGATCACCGGGCCGAGCGCCGCCACCGGCGCGCAGATGAAGAACGGGGTCGACCAGGCCGCCGCCGACATCAATGCCGCGGGTGGCATTTTGGGCAAGAAGATTGTGCTGTCCTACGGCGACGACGTCTCCGATCCCAAGCAAGGCGTCTCGGTGGCGAACAATTTCGCCGGCTCGGGCGTGAAATTCGTCATCGGCCACTACAATTCCGGCGTGACCATGCCGTCGTCGGAAGTCTATCAGGAGAACGGCATCCTCGAGATCTCGCCGGCCTCGACCAATCCGGCGGTGACCGAGCGCAGCATGTGGAACATCTTCCGCGACTGCGGCCGCGACGATCAGCAAGGCAAAGTCGCCGGCACTTACATCCTCAATCACTTCAAGGGCAAGAAGATCGCCGTGGTCCATGACAAGACCACCTACGGCAAAGGCCTCGCCGACGAGACCAAAAAGACCATCAATGCCGGCGGCATGAAGGAAGTGCTCTATGAAGGCATCAATACCGGCGAGAAGGATTATTCGGCGCTGGTGTCGAAGATCAAGCAGTCCGGCGCCGATCTGGTTTATTTTGGCGGCCTCTATACCGAAGGCGGACTGATCGTGCGGCAGATGCGCGACCAGGGCGTCACCGCACCGCTGATGGGCGGCGACGGTATCACCTCGGACGAATTTGCCTCCGTCGGCGGCCCGGGCGTCGAAGGCTCGCTGATGACCTATGGTCCCGATCCGCGCCTCAATCCCGACGCCAAGGCCGTGGTCGCGGAATTCCGCGCCAAGAATTTCGAGCCGGAGGCTTACACGCTCTATAGTTACGCCGGCGTCCAGGTCATCAAACAGGCGGCGGAAGCGGCGCAGTCGCTCGACCCGAAAAAGGTCGCCGAAAAAATGCACTCCGGCATGAAATTCAAGACCGTGCTCGGCGACCTGTCCTTCGACAAGAAGGGTGACCTCACCAAGCTCGATTACGTCATGTATCTCTGGAAGAAAGATCCGAGCGGCCGGGTCACTTATGTGCAGTGCCCGAACTCGGACTGCAGCAAGATGTAAATAATCCCGAGGCCGAAATCGCGGGCGAACACCCGCTTTGAATCCTCAATCATCAGCGAACAGCGCCGAGGCCATCGGCCAGCAGATCGAGGGCCGCCGCTGCGAAGGCGTGCATGTTCGCGAGGCGGTCGGAGTTGCCGGTTTCCAGCGTGATTGCGCGCTCGACCGGCCCTGCAATCGCGAGGCAGGTATGGCCCGCCGGGTCACCGTAACGATTGCCGGTCGGCCCGGCCGCGCCGGTTTCGGCAAGCCCCCAAGTCGCTGCGAATTGCGCCCGCGTGCAGCGCGCCAGCAGCAGCGCGTGGGGCTCGGTCGCTGAGCGAAACCGATCGAGCTCCGCATCGTCGATGCGAAGCAAGAGACCCTTGGCCTGGCGCGTATAAATAACGGCCGCGCCGAGAAAGTAGACCGAGGCACCGGGCACGGCGAGCAGCGCCGCCGAGATCAAACCGCCCGTCGAGGACTCGGCAATCGCGATGGTTTCGCGTCGAGTCTTCAAGTGGCTGGCGATGGTATCGGCAAGGGGCAAGAGATCGTTCACGGTTCAATTCCGGTTGCTGGATTGGCATCGCGACGCTTGCTTATTTAAGGCCCGACCCGTCGCGTGAGGATGGCCGATTGTGTATGCTGCAGGGGTGTCGCGCAAACTCTGCATCTTAATCGTAATTCTTGTGTCGCTGTTGCCGGCCCTTGCGGCCGCCGCGTCCCTTCATGGAAAGCAGCGCGTTTATCACTGGCATGGCTACGGCTTCCTACCCGGCTATCACCAGCCGCCCAACAATAGTGTTCCGATATATTCTCGGAGATCATTAGGCAGCGGCGCCCCGGATTATACCCCAAGCTACTGGTATGGAGGCGGCCGATACTATTTCGGCAATCCCGGATTTCTCCACGGCCGCTATAACGGCGGCAGCTTCGGTCCGTGCTGGACGTCGACCCCGATCGGGCTGATGTGGAATTGCGGATAGGCCTTCGCTTGGCGCGACCTCTGGGCGCTTCGCAGGCTTAAGCCCTACCCGATCTTGCCGAGCGCCGGGAACGCATCGAGCAGCCAATAGCTGAACTCGCCGACCGTTCCGGTGAGAAAGGCGATGCCGGTCAGTACCAAAAGACCGCCCATCGCCTTTTCGACCAGGCCGAGATGCACTTTGAAGCGGGTGAGGAACGCGGCGAACGGCCCGACCGCGAATGCCGCGAGCAGAAACGGCACGCCGAGCCCGAGCGAATAGACCGCCAGCATGCCGGCGCCTTTGACTACCGTCTCTTCCGACGCCGCGACGGCGAGGATCGCGGCCAGGATCGGGCCGATGCAAGGCGTCCAGCCGAGCGCGAAAGCGAGCCCCATCGCATAGGCGCCCCACAGACCGACCGGCTTCGCCATTTCCATCCGCTTCTCGCGCATCAGCCAGGCGATCGGCGTCAGGCCTAAAAAATGCAGACCCATGACGATGATGGCGATGCCGGCGACGATCGCGAGCTCGCCCGAATAGGCGCGCAGCAAACCGCCGATAGCGCTCGCGCCGGCGCCGAGCGCGACGAACACCGTGGAGAAGCCGAGGACGAACAAGAGCGCAGCGACGATCGTCTCGCGCTTGACGCGCGCTTGCGGCTCGGCGTCGGCGAGCCGCTCGATCGAGGTGCCGGTGAGATAGACGAGATAAGGCGGCACCAGCGGCAGCACGCAGGGCGACAGAAAGCTCAGCATGCCGGCGACAAGGGCTGCGGCGACGGTGACGTTCATGGCGCTTGGAATGCACCAGCGGCGAAGGCGATTGCAAGGCGATTGCCGCTCACTCGCAGGTCACGTCATTGCGAGGAACCGGACTGCTTCGCTTCATTGGCAATGCCGGGCTAGGATGCGGCATGCGTAACCTCATCACCGACGTCCCCGGAATACGGGTCGGCCATGCCGAAGATGCCCGCCTCGGCTCGGGTGCAACGGCGGTCGTTTTCGACGAGCCGGCGGTAGCCTCGATCGACGTGCGCGGCGGCGGCCCGGGCACCCGCGAAACCGCGCTGCTCGATCCGGCACAAACCGTCCAGGGTATCGACGCCATCACTCTGTCCGGCGGTTCCGCCTTCGGCCTCGACGCTGCGTCCGGCGTGCAAGCGTGGCTGAAGGAACAGAACCGCGGCTTTGTGGTGCGCACGACGAAGGTGCCGATCGTTCCGGCGGCGATCCTGTTCGATCTGCTCAGCGCCGGCGACAAGGATTGGGGACGTTATCCGCCCTATCGCGAACTGGGCTATGCGGCCGCCGCCGGCGCCGGCCAGGATTTTGCGCTCGGCAGCGTCGGCGCCGGCACCGGCGCGACGACGGTCAATTGCAAAGGCGGCATCGGCTCGGCTTCCGCACAAAGCAGCGACGGTTTCATCGTCGGCGCGCTCGCCGCCGTAAACGCGGCCGGCAGCGCGCTGGTCGGCGACGGCCCGTGGTTTTGGGCGGCGCCGTTCGAAATCAACGGCGAATTCGGCGGCCGTGGGCTTCCTGCAAGCTTTCCGCAACAAGCCTTCGAGCCGCGCATCAAGGGCAGTCTGCGCGAGAACACGACGCTCGTCGTCGTCGCCACCGACGCCGTTTTAACCAAGGCGCAAGCCAAGCGGCTCGCCGTGATGGCGCAGGCCGGCTTGTCGCGAGCAATCTATCCGGTGCACTCCCCGCTCGACGGCGACGTTCTGTTCGCGGCCTCGACCGGGCGCCGGCTACTGCCGCAGCATCCCGGCGAATTAACCAATCTCGGCGCGCTCGCGGCCAATGTCGTGGCGCGCGCCATAGCGCGCGGCGTTTATGTTGCGGATGCCCTGCCGCTGCCGGGCGCCGTGCATTCCTGGCGGGACCAATTCGGCCGCTAAAACTACAAATTTCCTGCACATTTCAGGCAGATACTATACTATAGCAACCGAAACTCCGCGGCTTTACGCAACTGAAACTTCGTTGTCGTTGACTTGCCGGCGGATTGCGCTTTCACTCGGAAAGTTCTCCACGAGCATAATGCCGAAAAGTGGAAGCCGGTTTTCGGAAAAGATCGTGCTTAAACAAAGAGCTGGACTCTGATCTGAGTCCAATCATGTGGCGGAGGTAACGATGCGCGCAGTCGTCATTGTCATCGCGGCGCTGATGACCTTGGGTCTCGCCGCATTCGGCGTCGTCGCTGCGCAGAAAGAAGCCGGGTCGACCTCGCTTCTCGCGCTCGCTACCCACATCATCTCGCCGGCCAAAGGCACGCCGCCGGCAAGCGTCGCCGCCGGGCCTGCTTCGTCCGTGCCGCGTTCGCCCGTCGTGTCGGATGTCGCGGCGCCGCGTCCCTCAGCGCCGATAATTGTCGCTCAGAATACAGCTGCAGCGCCGTCACTGCCGGCCCCGGCCGCGAAATCGCCAGCACCCGCGCCGTCGGCGACGGCCATTCCGCCTTGCAGCAATCCGAACGCGCTCGGCCTGTCACGCGTCGTGCAGATCGATACGACCGGCGGTCCGGCTTTCGGCACCGAGCACTTCAAGCAATATGACTTCCTGCGCGACAAGGAAGTCGTGCTGACTTTCGATGACGGGCCGTGGCCCGAGAACACGCCGGCGGTGCTCAAGGCGCTGCAGGACAATTGCATCAAAGCGACGTTCTTCGAGATCGGCGAGCACGCCACCTGGCGTCCCGATCTTACCAAGATCCTGGTCGCCGCCGGCATGACGGTCGGCAGCCACACTTGGTCGCACAAGGATCTGGCGAAAAATCCCTACGCCAAGGACCCCGAACAGGCGAAGCAGGAAATCGAAATGGGCGTCAGCGCTGTGACCATGGCCGCAGGCGGTCCGATCGCGCCGTTCTTCCGTTTCCCCGACCTGCAGCAGCCGCCGGATATGATCGCTTATCTCGGCACGCGCAATATCGCGACCTTCTCGACCGATATCAACTCGTTCGATTTCAAGATCCACAAGCCCGACGACGTCATCAAGTCGGTGCTGACCAAGCTGCAAAAGAACGGCAAGGGCATCGTGCTGATGCACGACTTCCAGAAGGGAACGGCGGAAGCGATGCCGCAACTGCTCGCGCAGCTCAAGGCGAACGGCTACAAGATCGTTCACATGGTGCCGAGCGGATCGGCGACGACGATTGCCAAATACGACGACATGGTCAAGACGCAGGACAAATTCTCGTCCACCAACAACACGCGGCCTGAATCGAGCGTCGTCAAGACCATCAGCGAGTAGTTGTTTCTCGGCGCATCACTGAATTCGTCATGGCCGGACCTGTTCCGGCCATGACCGTTTCTGCGCAGTCTCAATGCATAAACCGCTCGGCGCTGTAGGGCTTCGGATCGCAGAACGGCGTCGCGCCGGTGATCATCTCGGTGAGCAAACGCCCGGTCACCGCACCCAGCGTCAATCCCCAATGGCCGTGGCCGCAGGCGAGCCAAAGACCGTCCTCGCCGGGTGCAGGTCCGATCACGGGGCGCGAATCGGCAAAGCACGGACGCGCCCCGAGCCACGGCTGCGCCTCGACCGGCTCGCCGAGCGCGAACAATTCGCGCGCCGCCGGCATCAGGCGATCGAACTGCACCGGCGTCGGCTTGGCGTCGCGCGCGGCGAATTCGACGCCGGTGGTGAGCCGGATGCCCTGCTCCATCGGCGCCAGCACGAAGCCGTTCTCGGCATCGAGCACCGGACGGCTCAGCGCCGCATTGGCTTGTGCGCCATTGCCTTGCGCGCGGAAATGCCGGTGATAGCCGCGCTTGACCGCAAGCGGCAATTTGATGCCGAGCGGATTGAGCAAATCCGGCAGCCACGGCCCGAGCGCAACCACGACATTGCCGGCATCGAGCGCACCGGCCGAGGTGTCGACGCGCCAGGTCGAGCCGTTGCGGTGCAGCGTGCGCGCATCGCCGCCGAAGCTTAATCCGCCGAGCGCGGCAAAGCGCGCGGCATAGGCCCGTGTGAGCGCCAGGGGATTGCTCACGCTCACCGCGCCGGTCCAATGCACGGCGTGGCGAAACACCGGCCGGAGCGACGGTTCGAGCGCGCGTGCGGCGTCGCCGTCGAGCGGCACATTGGCAATGCCGAATTTCGCCGCAAGCTCGAGTTCGGGCGCGGTACCGGCGAACGAGCGGTCGGTACGGTAGAGCTTGAGCCAACCGGTGCGGCGCAGATAGCGCTCCGCGCCTGACTCCGCCGCGAGCGCCTCGTGTTCGGCGACCGCGCGCGCCAGGAGCGGCCGCATCAGTTGCGCGGTCTCGACTAGCCGCTTCGGCTGCGAGGCGGCGTGGAAGGCCCAGAGCCAGGGCGCGATTTTCGGCAAGAATGCGAGATGATAATTGGCAATCGGCGAGCGCTTGAGCGCGATACGCAAAAGCTCCGACCAATCGGAAGGAAACGCGGCAGGAAAGATCGTGTTGCCTTCGATGATGCCGGAATTGCCGTAAGAGGTCGCTTCGCCCACGCCGCCGCGGTCGATGAGCGCGACCAAGAGGCCTTTTTTGGCGAGATGGGTCGCGACCGATGTGCCGACGATACCGGCTCCCAAGACGATGATATCGGTACGCGCCACGCCGACCTCCGCTGTTGCGACCGGTCACCGCACGCCGCTGCGCTGGAGGGCCGGACAAAAAGACCCGGCAATCCGAAAGGCCGAGCCCGCGCCCCAGCTTTGGGGTCGGGGCGCGCACCCATATCTTTGCTCTTTCTGGCCACAATCAAGGCCGGAATGGAATTTTGTGATGGGATTAGGCGGTCGCGATGCTCTGCGCCGTCGTTGTGTTCAGCAATTGCGCCTGCATCTGGATCAATTGCTCGAGCAGATTCTTGCCGAACACGTTCGAGGCTCCGGCAGTCGAGGAATTGTCCGATGTGCCGCTGCTGTTCGACGTGCTTGACGACGACGAGCTGTTTGGGGCCGAGGTCAGCGAAATGCTAGAACCGTCGCTGTAATCGATCGTGGTCGTCGAGGAGCCGTTGCTGTTCGCTGCGGTCTGGCTGGTGGCGCCGCTGGTCGATGAATCCAGCATCTGTAAAAGCTGCTCCAGTCCGCCGCCGCCGTGATGGTGATGGTGGTGGCCTTGGCCCTGCTGGGCTTGGCCCGACGAATCGTCCGAACCGCCGGCCTGCTGCGTGCCGGACGACTGGCCGTCCGAACCATTCGCCTGCATCGAGAACAAAGCCTGGAGCGTCTGCGGACCGAATTGCGGGCCGCCCGCCGACGATGCTGCGCTGCCGGCGGAACCTGTCGCGCTGGCCGAAGAAGACGATGAAGATGACGACGAACCGTTGGCCTGGTCCAACGCCGCGAACAAGGCCTGCAATGGATCGGATTGCGCCGAGCCGGCGTTCGCGGTGGCGTTTGATTGCGAGTCTTGCTGCCAAAGCGATTGCAGATAGGCGTATGGATTGCTCGACGAATTGACTGACGCTGACATGACCTACTCCTTGCACGCATCAAGCTGCCGGCGGCGCCGGCCAATAGCCATTTCCGGAAAACGCGATGCAAGGGCCGGGCCGCAACGGAACCGGAAGCGAACTGCAAGTGAATCAAGGACCCTTCGATTTGGCCACGGGCCGCGGGCGGTGTGAATTTGCCGTCGCCTTCGGTCACTCGGCAACTCTTGCCTGCTCGCGAAAGCCTTTTGCCGGTTAACAACAGCGCGGTTTGCCCGCGCCGGAGCGACGTGTTAGGCGAACGGCAAATGGCTCGCCCGCTCATCATCGCGCCTTCGATCCTGGCCGCCGATTTTGCCAAGCTCGGCGAAGAAGTGCGCGCGGTGGACGCCGCCGGCGCCGATTGGATTCACGTCGACGTCATGGACGGCCATTTCGTGCCGAACATTTCGATCGGCCCCGACATCGTCAAGGCGATCCGGCCCGCCACCAAGAAGCCGCTCGACGTGCATCTGATGATCGCGCCCTGCGATCCCTATCTCGAAGCCTTTGCCAAGGCCGGCGCCGACATCATCACCGTCCATGTCGAAGCGGGGCCCCATATCCACCGCTCGCTGCAGGCGATCCGCGCGCTCGGCAAGAAGGTCGGCGTCACCATGAATCCCGGCACGCCGGAGTCGAGCATCGAGCACGTCATCGGCCTCGTCGATCTCATCCTCGTCATGTCGGTCAATCCCGGCTTCGGCGGCCAGAAATTCATTCCCGACGCGCTGACGAAAGTGCGCAATCTGCGCGCCATGGTCGGCGGCCGCCCGATCGACATCGAGATCGACGGCGGCATCACGCCGGAAGTCGCGCCCGAAGCCGCGCGCGCCGGCGCCAATGCCTTCGTCGCCGGCTCCGCCGTGTTCAAGGACCGCACGCCGGAATCTTATCGCGCCAATATCTCAGCGATCCGTCACGCCGCGGCTTTGGCGCGGGGGGAAGCGGCGTGACCATCCCCCGCTATTCCCGCCCGCAGATGGCGGCGATCTGGACGCCGGAGACCCGGTTTCGCATCTGGTTCGAGATCGAGGCGCATGCGGCCGACGCCATGGCCGAGCTCGGGATGATCCCGAAGGACGCGGCGAAGAAGATCTGGGACAAAGGCAAAACGGCGGAGTTCGACATCGCGCGCATCGACGAGATCGAACGCGAGACCAAGCACGATGTCATCGCCTTTCTCACCCATCTGGCCGAGATCGTCGGCCCGGAAGCGCGCTTCGTGCACCAGGGCATAACATCGTCCGACGTGCTCGACACCTGCCTGAACGTCCAGCTCGTGCGAGCGGCGGATATCCTCATCGCCGACGTCGAAGCGCTGCGGACGCCGCTGGAGCGGCGGGCGCGCGAATACAAGTTCACGCCGACCATCGGCCGCTCGCACGGCATCCATGCCGAGCCGACCACGTTCGGGCTCAAGCTCGCCGTCGCCTTCGCCGAGTTTTCCCGCGCCAAGGAGCGCCTGGAGATGGCGCGTAAGGAAGTTGCGACCTGCGCGATTTCGGGCGCCGTCGGCACGTTCGCGCAGGTCGATCCGCGCGTCGAAGCTTATGTCGCGGAGAAGATGGGGCTCGCCGTCGAGCCGGTGTCGACGCAGGTCATTCCGCGCGACCGCCACGCCATGTATTTCGCGGCGCTCGGTGTCGTCGCCTCGTCCGTCGAGCGGCTCGCAACCGAAATCCGCCACTTGCAGCGCACCGAAGTGCTCGAAGCCGAGGAGTTTTTCTCCGCCGGCCAGAAAGGCTCGTCGGCGATGCCGCACAAGCGCAATCCGGTGCTGTCGGAAAATCTCGTCGGCCTCGCCCGCATGGTGCGCGCCTATGTGACGCCGGCACTGGAGAATGTCGCGCTGTGGCACGAGCGCGACATTTCGCATTCATCCGTCGAGCGCGTGATCGGGCCGGATGCCACCGTGACGCTCGACTTCGCGCTGGCTCGCTTGGCCTCGGTGATCGACAAGCTCGTCGTCTATCCCGACAATATGAAAAAGAATCTCGATCGCCTCGGCGGTCTCGTTCATTCGCAGCGCGTGCTCTTGGCGCTGACGCAAAAAGGCGCCGCGCGCGAGGATGCCTATCGGCTCGTGCAGCGCAACGCCATGCGGGTGTGGGCGGGCGAAGGCGACTTTCTGACGTTCCTCAAAGCCGATCCGGACGTGCGCAAATATTTGAGCGACAAAGAGCTCGCCGCCAATTTCGATCTCGATTTTCACTTCGCCCATGTCGACACGATTTTCAAACGCGTTTTTGGGCGCGCGTAATCGACCCTCACACCGCGTTTGCTGTAATTCCGAAGCGAATATGATTACGGGCCGGCAACTGTCGCTTGTCCGACTCGCCTGTCTGACATACCCTTGCGCCAACTGACTGGGGACAGGAGAAGGTTATGGGCCGTCTGGTGCGCAAACCGACATTGCCGAGCGCCGAACCGGCGGAGACCGGTGGCGATTTCGGCGGGATATTTCAGACCGCGACGCGGACGCGGCCAGCGGTCGAAGCCGTTCCCGGCGACGATTATCTCCTGCGCATGGCGAAATACGTTCCGGCCGAGGTGCTCGGCTTCTCGCTCATCGTCAACTCCATCCTCGGGCAGGCGATGACGGTCGGCGACAACGCCACGATGGCGGGATTGTCAGTCACCAGCATCGCCGTCGGCGCGCTGATCATCGGCTGCATCCTCACCCCGCTGTTCTGCTGGTATGTGCGCGAGGACGGCGACGCCTGGCTGACCAACGCCGTGGTTTCGACCATCGCCTTCCCGTTCTGGTGTTATCTGATGGGCGCCGTGGCCTTCGCTAAATTCCACGACGGCAATCTCGCCGTGATCCTGATCCTGACCTTCACGGCGGTCAGCGGCCTTGTGACCCCCGTAGTCGACCGCCCTAAGCAGAAAGAGCAGGTCAACGCTAACCCTAAGGAAGGGCCGCGGCTGGTCGAGGGCCTGAAGGCCTGATTGCCGATCTGGCGATTGCCGAAGCTCCCCGCTCGTGGCATTTGTCGCGCCATAGTCTATTTACGTGGCGAGGAGCATGGCGGGACGCAAATCGATCCTCGTTTTTGATTCTGGCCTTGGCGGCCTCACGGTCTATCGTGAGATCGCGGCGGCACGTCCCGACGCCGACTTCCTTTATGTCAGCCGACGATGCGGCCTTCCCCTATGGCGCCCTTAAAGAGTCCGCGCTGATCGAGCGTGTTATCGGCCTCATCGGCGGCTTGATCGAAACGCACCGGCCCGATCTTGTGGTGATCGCCTGCAACACCGCGTCGACCCTCGTGCTGCCGGACTTGCGCAAGACATTCAGCGTGCCCTTTGTCGGTACCGTGCCGGCGATCAAACCGGCCTGCGCGTCTTCGTTGACACGGCGCGTGTCCGTGCTCGGCACCGAGGCGACAGTGAAGCGCGAATATACCCGCGCGCTGATCCGCGATTACGCGCAGGACTGCGAAGTCACGCTGGTCGGGGCGAAGCAGCTTGCGGTCTACGCTGAAGCCGATCTCGGCGGCACGCCGGCGAGCGATGACGAATTGCTGGGCGAGATCGCGCCGTGCTTTCGCGACGGCAGCCAACGCACCGATACGATCGTGCTCGCCTGCACGCATTACCCCTTGCTGCTTGAACGGCTGCAACAGCTCAGCCCTTGGCCGGTGAACTTTCTCGATCCGGCGCCGGCTATCGCGCGGCGCGTCGTCAATCTGCTCGGCACCGAAGCGGCGGCGGCCGGCCGCGGCACGACGCGCGCGATTTTCACCTCGGGCCGTGCGCCCGAAATAGCGCTGCAGCGTTTTGGTATCGGCGCGAACGAAACCGCGGCATCCGCCGCGCGCTGAGCCTGCCTATTCTCAGATCAGCTCGTGCACCGAATATCGGCTTTACACCGGGCGCGTTCCTGCGACCCTACGCGCCGCTGGGCGATGCCGGGGCCGCAATTCGGAGCGTGAAACCATGACAATCGCCATTCCGGCCGAGCGCGCGGCCGGGCAGACCAACCGTTGGCGCCAACTCGTGCTCGGCGTCATCGCCATGATGGCGATCTCGAGCCCACAATATACCTGGACGCTGTTCACCGGCCCTCTCAACCAGAAACTCGGCACCACGCTTGCGGAGGTGCAGTGGACCATATCGCTCTTGGTCATCCTGCAAACCTGGTTCTCGCCGTTTCAGGCCTATCTGGTCGATCGTTTCGGCCCACGGGTGCTGATTTCGCTCGGCGCGCTCTTGTCCGGCAGCAGCTGGATCTTGTCGGCTTATGCCAGCAGCCTCTGGGCCCTCTACTTCACCTATGGCGTGCTCGGCGGATTTGGCACCGGCATCATCTACGTCGGCATTATCGGCCTGATGGTGCGGTGGTTTCCGGACCGGCGCGGGCTCGCCACCGGGCTGGCCGCCGCGGGATACGGCTTCGGCGCCTTTTTCACGAGCTTCCCGATCGACAGCATGATCAAGAGCTCAGGCTATGCCCAGACATTCATCCTGTGGGGCGTGATCCAGGGCATCATCGGCATCTTCGCCGCGCAATGGCTCAAGACGCCGCCGGATGATTATCAGGTGCCGAGCGCGGGCCCTGCTGCCGTCGCGCAAGCGCACCGCTCCTATTCGCCGCGCGAGATGCTGAAAAGTCCCGTCTTCTATCTGCTGTTCCTGATGATGAGCATGATGTCGACGTCCGGCCTCATGGTCGTCTTCAATGTCGGGCCGTTCGCCAAGGATTTCGGCGTCGCCAATTTGCCGGTGCTCGGAATGGCGGCGCTGCCGCTGTCGCTCACCTTGTCACGCGTCACCAACGGCCTGACGCGGCCGTTCTTCGGCTGGGTGTCCGATCACATCGGCCGCGAGGGCACGATGACACTCGCTTTCTCGCTGGAATGCGTCGCGATCCTCGTCCTGTTTCACTATATCGACCAGCCGGCGCTGTTCGTCGTTTTGACCGGATTGGTGTTTTTCGGCTGGGGCGAAATCTTTTCGCTGTTTCCCTCGACGCTCACCGACACGTTCGGCCCGAAATACGCCGCGACGAATTACGGCTTCCTCTATATCGCCCAAGGCGTCGGCTCGATCCTCGCCGGACCCGCGGCGGCGTTCCTCAAGCAGGAAACCGGAAGCTGGACCACCGTCTTCATCGTGGTTGCGGTGCTCGATGCCGTAACCGCGGTGCTGGCGATTGCCGTGCTCAAGCCGATGCGGAAGAAACAGCTCGCGGCGGCGTAGCCCGCGCACAGCTGCCTTTCAGCAGCTGATCATCCTTACATTGCGCAAGGCGGCACCTTCCAAAGAGTACGTACTTCGGGAGGTTTGACACGGAGTTTGTTTCCTCCTAAAAACCGCCCACTTCGCGGGCCGCAGGGCCCGCGTCGTGTTTCGCGACCCGTGGTTTAGGCCGGCGCTTCGGCCCGAAGCCTGTCGGTTCCGGGCAAGCCCTGGGACAGAGGAGGGCGCGATCCTCAGCAAGACGCAACAAAAACGAGGACGCGAATGACCAAGCGCCACCAGGCGAAGTACAAGATCGACCGTCGGATGGGCCAGAATATCTGGGGCCGCCCGAAGTCGCCCGTGAACAAACGCGAATATGGTCCCGGCCAGCACGGCCAGCGCCGCAAGGGCAAGCTCTCCGACTACGGCGTGCAATTGCGCGCCAAGCAGAAGCTCAAGGGCTATTACGCCAATCTGTCGGAACGCCAATTCCACGGCATCTATGACGAGGCGCGCCGCCTGAAGGGCGACACCGGCGCCAACATGATCGGTCTCCTGGAACGGCGGCTCGATACCGTGATCTATCGCGCCAAGCTGGTGCCGACGGTATTCGCCGCGCGCCAGTTCATCAGCCACGGCCATATCAGAGTGAACGGCAAGCGCGTTACCGTCGCGAGCTTCAAGGTGAAGGTCGGCGACGAGATCGAGGTGCGCGAGAAGTCGAAGCAGCTGGCGCTAGTGCTCGAAGCCAATGCGCTCGGCGAGCGCGACGTGCCCGACTATATCGAGGTCGATCACACCAAGCAGACGGCGAAGCTGGCACGCGTGCCGTCTCCGGCCGACGTGCCCTACCCGGTCGTCATGGAGCCGCATCTCGTCGTCGAATATTACTCGCGCTAACCGGCCCTCCGGCGCGTCGCAAAAAAGCGAGCCCGGAATCCACAGCCACGATAGGTGCTTTTCCGCACGCCGTGGCTATGGATTCCGGGCTCTTCGCGTTTCGCGGGGCTTCGGAAGAAGCCTAGGCCGCGGTTTCCTTTACCGGGAGGCCCTTGTCCTTGAACAGGGACTGCAGCTCGCCGGCCTGGAACATCTCGCGGATGATGTCGCAGCCGCCGACAAATTCACCTTTGACATAAAGCTGCGGGATCGTCGGCCAGTTCGAATAGCCCTTGATGGCGCCGCGCAGATCGTCGTTCTCGAGCACATTGAGACCCTTATAGGGGACGCCCAGATAATCGAGGATCTGCACCACCTGGCCGGAAAAACCGCACATCGGGAATTGCGGCGTGCCCTTCATGAAGAGCACCACGTCGTTGCCCTTCAATTCGTTATCGATGAATTGGTTTATCGACATCGCGGTCATCCTTGTTTGACACCGCGGGTCCTTAGCGCCCGCGCCGAATCTCGCCCTACTACCTTGCAATATATGTACCGCAAAGGGCGCACAAAACCCAAGCGGCCAAATTCAACGCGGCTATGTTCAGGCTCCACAGCACAAAATCCGGCTGTAATGGGCGTTCTGCCGAGGCAGATTGGGGCAGAATGACATTCTAAAGCACCGCCCGTCGGGAGAACGAGCGCGGCCGCCTCTACCGGCTCCCTCAGCGATCGGGCGTGCCGGTTTGCAGCGCCAGCGCGTGCAGCGCGCCGCCCATTTCGGCTTTCAGCGCCTCGTAGACGATCTGATGCTGCTGGACGCGCGATTTGCCGCGAAAGGATTCGGCGATGACGGTCGCGGCATAATGGTCGCCGTCACCGGCGAGATCGCGGATCGTCACCTCGGCATCCGGAATACGCGTCCGGATCAGCCGCTCGATGTCATTCGCCGCCATGGCCATAGTGCGTCTCCTGGCGCTTCTCCTGGCGCGCCTCCTCGCCGGATTCCGTTTGCCGGCGAAGCGTCATGTTAAGCCCCTTCTGAGCGTCGTCTTGGCTTAACAGAATAGGTCTGCGTGGCAAGGGCGCTGCTGAGTGCTGCTGCCCCCGGCTGGACGCAAGCCGCGGCGCGATGCATGGTCCGCCGCCAAAATACCAAACGTCGCCGTGTTGGAGAACTTCATGTTCCGGCCGTTTATGCTTGCGGGCGCGCTTCTGGCGTTCAGCCTTCATCCCGCCGCGTCGCAACAGCCGACACAAGCGCAGCGCGACGCCATCCGCGCGTCATGCCGCTCCGATTTCATAGCGAACTGCGCGAGCGTGACACCGGGCGGCAAGGAAGCCTTGGAATGCTTGCTGCGAAATCAGGCGAAATTGACCCCAGCCTGTAACAGTGCCGTGAGCGCGATCGCCGCGCCCGCTCCAGCCGCAGCGGCACCGGTGCCGGCCGCCGCCGAACCGGCGGCGCCAAAACCCGCGGCGGCACCCGAGCCCGCGCCTAAAGCGGCAGCCTCGCAGGAAGCCCAGCTCAAGGCAGTGCGGCAGGCCTGCACGCTCAACGATTTCATGGCGCATTGCTCCTGGATCAAGCCGAGCGACCCGGAGCTTCTGCTCTGCCTGCGATCGAACGCGTCCGACTTGTCGCCGGGCTGCCAATCAGCGCTGCAGGGCCTGCCGCCGCCCGCGGCGCAAGCGCCGGCGGCAGAGCCAGAGCATAAGACCACGACGGCGAAGCCGAGCAAAAAGTCGGCGGCGCCGCGCGAGCCCACAGCACCTGCAGCGTCTTCTGCACCGCCCGCCGCATCGCCGGCGCGGCCGCCGAGCGAAGCCGAGAAGGCCGCCATCGGCGCGGCCTGCCGATCGGACTTCATGGCCAATTGCTCGGGCGTCCCGCCCGGGGGCGCTGCCGCGCTGCAATGCCTGCAAGGCAATTCGGCGAAACTGTCGGGGTCCTGCCAGAGCGCGGTGGCGGCGATTGGCGGCGGAGGCAGCGCGCCGGCGGCATCGTCGTCTGCCGCGCCGGGCGCGAGCACACCGACGCCCGCCATTGCGCCGCTCGGGCCGATCCGCCCGATGCTTCCGCGTGAGGCTCTCGGCATCCTGGCGATGTGCCGCACTGAGCAGCAGACAATGTGCGGCGGAATTCCGCTCGGCGGCGGCCGCGTCTTGTCATGTCTTGCGGATCACGCCCCGCAATTGTCGCTGCAATGCTATGAGGCGTTGGCGCGCGCGAGCCGCTAATTTCACACCGATCCGGCCATATAGGCCGGCAGCCAGGTCTCGAAGCGCGTCTTGAGATCGTCGACCGGCAGCGGCCGCTCGCCCGCGACCGCGACAACGCGGCCGCCGGTGGCGCCGAGCCGAGTGAACGACACGCCCGCTTCCTTCGCCCGTTGCGTGATCGGCTCGGAATTCCGCGCCGTGACCACGTAACGCGCCTGGTCTTCGCCGAACCAAAAAGCATGCGTCGGCAAACTTGTCGGCGCTTCGAGCACGGCGCCGATATTCCCCGCCATCGCCATCTCCGCGAGCGCCACTAAAAGCCCGCCGTCGGACACGTCATGCACTGCCGACGCCAGGCCGTCGCGGATCAGGCTGCGCACGAATTCGGCGTTGCGCTGTTCGGCGGCGAGATCGACCGGCGGCGGCGCGCCCTCTTCGCGGCCGCAAACCTCGCGCAGATAGATCGATTGCCCGAGCCAGCCGCGGGTCTCGCCGATCAGCATGATCGCCTCGCCCTCGGTGGCAAAGGCCAGCGTCATGGATTTCGTGAATTCGTCGAGCAAGCCGACGCCGCCGATGGTCGGGGTCGGCAGGATGGCGCGGCCGTTAGTCTCGTTGTAGAGCGACACATTGCCCGACACGACTGGAAACGACAGCGCCTTGCACGCTTCGCCGATGCCGCGGATGCAGCCGACAAGCTGCGCCATGATTTCGGGGCGTTCCGGATTGCCGAAATTCAAATTGTCGGTGACCGCGAGCGGCTTGCCGCCGACGGCGGAAATGTTGCGATAAGCCTCCGCCACCGCCTGCTTGCCGCCTTCGAACGGATCGGCCTCGCAATAGCGCGGTGTGACGTCCGACGTCAGCGCCAGCGCTTTCGGGCCTTCGTTGATGCGCACCACCGCGGCGTCGCCGCCGGGCCGTTGCACGGTATTGCCAAGAATGACGTGATCGTATTGCTCCCAGACCCAGCGCTTGGAGCACAGATCCGGCGTGCCGATCAGCTTGTGCAGTGCGTCGGCCACGGTCATGGGCGGCTTGACCGAAACGGCGTCGATGATCGGCAACTTGGCGCGCTCGGTGTAAGGCCGGTCATAAAGCGGAGCTTCGTCGCCGAGCTCCTTGATCGGCAGATCGGCCATCGTCGCGTCGCCGTGACGGACGACAAAACGCTTGGTCGGTGTCGTTTTACCGACAACTGCGAAATCGAGCCCCCATTTGCGGAAGATCGCCTCGGCTTCTTGCTCCTTCTCGGGCTTGAGCACCATGAGCATGCGCTCCTGGCTCTCCGACAGCATCATTTCGTAGGCGCTCATGCCGGTCTCGCGGCATGGCACGGTGTCAAGATCGAGCGTGACGCCGAGATCGCCCTTGGCGCCCATCTCGACGGCGGAGCAAGTGAGACCGGCCGCGCCCATGTCCTGGATGGCGATGACGCAGCCCTTGGCCATGATTTCGAGGCAAGCTTCGAGCAGGAGCTTTTCCGAGAACGGATCGCCGACCTGCACGGTCGGCCGCTTCTCCTCGGCGTCGGCGCCGAATTCGGCCGACGCCATCGTGGCGCCGTGAATGCCGTCGCGGCCGGTCTTCGAGCCGAGATAGACGATCGGCATGCCGATGCCGGACGCCGCCGAGTAGAAAATCTTGTCCTTCTCGGCGAGACCGACCGCCATGGCGTTGACCAGAATGTTGCCGTCGTAGCGGCGGTGAAACCGCACCTCGCCGCCGACCGTCGGCACGCCGAAGGAATTGCCGTAGCCGCCGATGCCGGCGACGACACCCGCGACCAGCGACCGCGTCTTCGGGCTTTGCGGATCGCCGAAGGATAACGCGTTAAGACAGGCGATCGGCCGCGCCCCCATGGTGAAGACGTCGCGCAGAATGCCGCCGACGCCGGTCGCCGCGCCCTGATAGGGCTCGATATAACTTGGATGGTTGTGGCTCTCCATCTTGAACACGACGGCGAACCCGTCGCCGATGTCAATGACGCCGGCATTCTCGCCCGGGCCCTGGATCACCCACGGCGCCTTGGTCGGCAGCGTGCGCAGATGAATGCGCGACGATTTGTAGGAGCAATGCTCGTTCCACATCGCCGAGAAAATGCCGAGCTCGGTGAAGCTCGGCACCCGGCCGATGAGCTTGAGGATGCGCTCATACTCGTCCGGCTTGAGGCCGTGCTGGGCAATGAGTTCGGGGGTAATCGGAGGTTCGTTCGAGATCATCAAGGCGCTGTTTCGTCCATTGCAATCGCCGTCACGCGGCGGGCATGCTTTCGCAGATATGCCTCCACAGATAAATGGATTTCCCGGCCGTCGAAATATAGTACCGGTGGATTATTGGAAATCGACCACGCATGCTACCACTGATTGCACGGCAGAATAGGTTTCGGAAGCGCCACGGTGGCCACGGCCGATAAAGGGACATCGATGCGTCACGAACCGCCGGTTCGAGATCGAAACACCTCGATTTGGCAATCCGCAAAGCACGACAACGTGGATGATTGGACCACGGCGCGGAACAGACCCCGGGACGGCAGCGTGGAAGCCACGCCGGACCAACCGCCCGCGGCCGCTTCCGCCAGCGCCGAAGCGACCGTTGCCGCCACCACGGAATACATCCGCGGCTTGTTCGCCAGATACGGCGAATTGGATTGGCGCGGCTGGCTCAGCTGCCTGATCCAGTACATCCGCTATTCGTTCGAAGCGCGGTTTTCGCAATACAACGACTGGGCCAAGCAAAAGCCGGCGTCATTGTCCTATGGCGTCATCGACTACCGGCTGCCGAGCGCATGCAAGGTGCTCCTGATCGGCGACTGGGGCACACATATGACGGACAATGTCGCGTTGCTGCGCCAGGCGCTGAAGAAGCTTCAGCCCGATGCGATCGTGCATCTCGGCGATGTCTATTATTCCGGAACGCGGCAAGAGTGCGTGCAAAACGTTCTCAATGTCATGGACACGCTGGTTGCCGAATTGCGGATCACGCGGCCGCCGTTTTTCACCTTGCCCGGCAATCACGACTACTATTCCGGCGGCCGCGGCTTTTACGAAATGATCGGCCAGATCAATTCCTCCCTGCCGGGTTGCGAGCAGAAAGCCAGTTACTTTTGCCTCCGCACTGCGGACGATTATTGGCAATTTCTCGGCATGGATACCGGTTACAACGACCGCGACCCGATCAACAAGGCATCGCCCGGTCTCGGGCACAGCGAAATCGCGTGGCATCGCGACAAGCTCGAGCATTTTCCCGGCACCACCGTGCTGTTCTCGCACCATCAGCTGTTCTCGGCCAAGGAAGTGCTGCAGCAAGGCGGCCGGCGGCCGTACCTCAACGACAAGCTGCAAAGGATTTTTCATCCCTATTTCGATCGGGTCGCCGCGTGGTTCTGGGGTCACGAGCACAGCCTGATCATGTTCGAGGACAATCTGGCCTTTACCGGTCCGACGCCGCTGCGCAAAGGCCGCCTGGTCGGATGCAGCGCCTACGAAGAGTCGGTCGCTCAGGACCCTTACGGGATAACTGGGGGCAGCGAGGCGGCAGCATTCATGAAAGACATGAAGCGACTCAAAGTGTCGAGCTACCGGTCACACTTGCAGAAGTTTTTCGATCATGCGTTCGCGCTTCTGGAAGTGACGCCGGAGCGGATCACGGCGAAGTATTATAGCTATCCGAGCTGGGATCAGGATTTCGGCGTGTCAGCCGAACCCGAGCTTGAAGCGCCGCTCTATGTCGAAGAGCTGCCGTTGATCAAGGCTGCGGCAGCCGTCACGCCGCAAGCTTGAAATGATCCACCAGGCCAGCGAACAGGCCGCGGCCGTCGGTGCGGCCCATGGCGGCTTCGACGTGGTTCTCCGGATGCGGCATCATGCCAAGCACATTGCTACGCGCATTGACGATGCCGGCGATGCCGTTCATGGCGCCGTTGTGGTTCCAGTTCGGATCGACGATGCCGTCGGGCGACGAATAGCGGAACAGCACCCTGCCCTCGCCTTCGAGCCGCGCGATGGTCTCGCCGTCGGCGATGTAATTGCCTTCGCCATGCGCCACCGGAACGCGGATCACCTGGCCGGCATTGTAGCCGCGCGTGAACGGCGTGTCGGAGCGCTCGACGCGCAGATAGACGTCGCGGCAGATGAAGCGCAGCTGCGCGTTGCGCATCAGCACGCCCGGCAGCAAGCCCGCTTCGCAGGCGATCTGAAAGCCGTTGCAGACCGCGAGCACGAGGCCGCCGTTTTGCGCAAAGCCGCGCACCGCGTCCATGATCGGCGCGCGTGCCGCGATGGCGCCGCAACGCAGATAATCGCCGTAAGAGAAGCCGCCGGGAATGACGACGAGGTCGGTCCCCGCCGGCAACTCAGTGTCGGCGTGCCAGACCATCGCCGGCTCTTTCCCGGAGACGAGCTTGAGCGCGCGCGCCATGTCGCGCTCGCGATTGATGCCGGGGAAAACGACGACGGCCGATTTCATCTCGATCCCACGTCGGCAGGGGTCGGCGGGATCAACCGCTGACCTCGATCCGATAATTCTCGATGACGGTATTGGCGAGCAGCTTCTCGGCGGCGTTTTTCAGCGCCGCCTCGGCACCGGCGCGGTCGCCGCCCTCGATTTCGATGTCGAAAACCTTGCCCTGGCGGACGCTCGCGACCCCGTTCACGCCCAGCGTCTTCAGGGCGCCTTCGATGGCCTTGCCCTGGGGATCCAAAATCCCCGATTTCAGGGTGACGGTGACTCGGGCTTTCATGCGCACGGGCTCCAAACTCACCCCTTCAATATGGATGAATCGGCGCTATCGCAACCGCCAGCGCCCGGTCATGCACGGACCGTGAAGAGAGAATGGCAGGCCGCACAGATGGGATTTGCCGGCCGTCAGGCCAAAGCTGCTTACAAGAGCTGCTTAGCTCTTGACCAGGATCGGCCCGGTGCCCTGCGGCCGCTCGCCCTCGTTCATGATGCCGAGCCGCTTGGCCACTTCGGTATAGGCTTCAAGCAGCCCGCCGAGATCGCGGCGGAAACGATCCTTGTCGAGCTTCTCGTTCGACTTGATGTCCCACAGCCGGCAGGAGTTGGGCGAGATCTCGTCGGCGACCACGATCCGCATCAGGTCGTTCTCCCACAGCCGCCCGGTCTCCATCTTGAAGTCGACCAGACGGATGCCGACGCCGAGGAAGAGGCCCGACAGGAAATCGTTGACGCGGATCGCGAGCGACATGATGTCGTCGATCTCCTGCGGCGTCGCCCAGCCGAATGCCGTGATGTGCTCTTCCGACACCATCGGGTCGTTGAGCTGATCGTTCTTGTAATAGAACTCGATGATCGAGCGCGGCAGCTGCGTGCCTTCCTCGATGCCGAGCCGCTGCGACAGCGAGCCAGCCGCGATATTGCGCACCACGACTTCGAGCGGAATGATCTCGACTTCGCGGATCAATTGCTCGCGCATATTGAGGCGGCGGATGAAGTGCGTCGGCACGCCGATATCGTTGAGATGCTGGAAGACATATTCGGAGATCCGGTTGTTGAGGACTCCCTTGCCTTCGATCACCTCGTGCTTTTTGGCATTGAAGGCGGTCGCGTCGTCCTTGAAATGTTGGATCAGCGTTCCGGGCTCGGGCCCTTCGTAAAGGACCTTCGCCTTGCCTTCGTAGAATTCGGCGACGGCGGCTCATAGGCGTGTACCGGGGTTTTGTGAAATCCATGGGATGCCGTGGCTCCATTATCAGATGTCGAGGTCCGCGGCGGCGGCTAAAGGGCTCGCTTCACGATGCGCGACTCAACTCAGCGATCCCTCCGCGTCACAAAAGCTAGCTGAAGGCGATGCGGAGTACAATCGGCATAGACCCGCACGCGCACAATCGCAACGTCGATCTGTGGTACCATGCGGACCCCTTGCAGGGCGCCGGGACGGTTGCCTTGACGGGTTAGCCCCGTTATGCAAGGCGGCCATTGGTTTACGACGCAATTCGCACCGTTTCCCGACCCGCTCCACGCAAAAGAAGGCGACGGCCATGACCACATTCGACAAACGCGAAGAAGCCTTCGAAAAGCAATTCGCGCACGATGAGGAGCTCAAATTCAAGGCGACGGCGCGGCGCAACAAGATGCTGGGTCTGTGGGCGGCGGAAAAGCTCGGTCTTTCCGGCGCCGAAGCCGACAGTTACGCGCTCTCGGTGGTGATGTATGACCTCGAAGACACCAGCGATCACGACGTCGTGCACAAGATCCGCAAGGATTTCGACGCCAAAAGCGTCGCGCAATCCGATCACCAGATTGAGCGAACGATGACGGAATTGACGGCGCAAGCCATCGCCGACATCAAAGCCGGCCGATAGGTCAAGTTTCGACAGCGAAAATTATAGAAAAATTGTCGCCATAGGGAGACGTTCATGAACTCTTGCCAATTTCACCCTCGCCAACCGCCTGCGCTCGGGAGAGACCGTCTATTCCGGCTGGTGCGGCCTGCCCTATCCGCTTGTCGCCGAAGCGCTGGCGCGCGACGGCTTCCCCGCCGTGACGGTAGAAAGCCAGCACGGTCTGTGGGACGTCGGCGGCATCCTCAACGGCATCGCCGCGATCCGTCAGGGCGGCGCGGCGCCGATCGTGCGCGTGCCGCTCAACGATTTCGCTCTGGTGAGCCGCTCGCTCGACTTCGGCGCCGAAGGCATTATCGCACCGATGATCAATACGGCGGCCGATGCGCGGGCATTTGCCGCGGCGGCCAAGTTCCCGCCGATCGGCGAGCGCAGCTGGGGTCCGCACCGCGCGACCACCTTCGCCGGACTGTCCGACCAGTCGGTCTATCTGCGCGAGGCCAACGATAACATCGTCACATTCGCCATGATCGAGACCCGCACGGCGCTGCAAAATTTCGACGCCATTATCGGCACGCCGGGCATCGACGGCTTCTTTCTCGGTCCGTCGGACCTGTCGATCACGTTGTCGGACGGCAAGAACCTCGATCCGCTGTCGAAGGAAGTCGAAGGCCATCTCGACACCATGATCGCGGGCGCGCAGCGGGCAAAGAAAATCCCCGGCGCCTATTGCCATTCGGCGGAACGCGCAGCCGCGCTCGCCAAGCGCGGCGTTAAGTTTCTCGCCGTGTCGAGCGATCTGTCGATGCTGCGCGCCGGCGCCGCGGCGGCGCTGAAAGTGCTCAAAGGCTAGCGATCGTTTTGCGTCGTCACGACGCGCCCGGCAGCATGCGCGCCAGCGTGCGATCGCGCCACACGTGGTGATGCACGATCGCGGCGGCGGCGTGAATTCCGGCGAAGATCAGGAGCGTGTCCGCCAGATAGGCGTGCAGCGCCAGTATTGCTCGCGACAGCGCACGATCGGCGGGCCACGGCGAAGCGAAATCCCACAGGCCGAAGATCGGCAGATCGTGGCCGCGCTTGAGCTGAACGATGACGCCGAGAAACGGCACCGTCACCAAAAGCGCGTAAAGCGCGACGTGGCTGAGCTTGGCGGCGACCGCTACGAGCCGGCCGAACGGCGTCGCTTCGGGTGGCGGCGGCGGATCGGCGAAGCGCCAGATCAGCCTGACCACGAGCAGAAACAGGACGCCTTGGCCGAGCGTCATATGCATGAGAAAGCCCAGGTCGCCGACGCGGCCTTTCGGCAAATCATCGCCGAACTGGCCGAGCAGCCAGCCGGCGATGACAAAAAGCGCCGTAAGCCAGTGCACGGCTTGCGGGATCGCGCCGTACCGCGATGTCGAATTTCGCAGTTGCATGATGGGGACCTTGAGACGCGCCGACGCCAATACTGACAGCGCAAGCGCCGTGTTCTTTTGAACCGAAGGAATTCCAACTCAACCGATGGCCTGTTCGATACGCGCGAGCGCCGCTCCAATATCAAACTCAATCTCGGCGGCAAGCACTTCGACGATCCGATAGGCGTGCGCCTTGAGCCATTGGTGCCGTTCGGCCCGCGCCGCGGCGAAGGCTTCGCTTACTTCCGCCGGTTGAATTTCAACGACCAGGCGCAGCGGAAACGAGACGAAGTCGCAGATATGCGGGCCGATCGGCGTCTGCCGCTTGAAGCCTGAGCCCGCCAAGCGGCGGTCGTTGGTGAGCGCCGCCCACAACAGCCGTTCGGCCTCGGTCGGGTTGCGGCGGAGCAATCGCGCCAGCCCGCGCACCGGACCGCGCTCCTTCGGCACCCGGCCGGAGCCGTACTCGGCCAGCAGCTCGCGCAGCATTTCAGCTTCGGCGCCGTCGAGCACGCCGCCGCGCGCCGGGCCCTTGCGGCCTTCCGCGATCGACATGATGACGCCGTGCAGCGTCTGGATGTCCTGCTGCGTCGGCTGCATGCGCGAAAAGATATTGCGCAGATTGATCTGCATGGTCTCGCGCTTGTCCGGCGGCCGGAAGAACTCGACCTTTTCCAGTTCGCGCTCGAGCGCAGCAAAGAAAGCGAGCAGCTGCTGTTTCGGCGCCGCTGCGGATTTATCCGGCATGCCGAACGGCAGTTTCCCCGCGGTCGTCAGCTTGAACCATTCATAGGCGACGATCACGATGGCCTGCGCCAGGTTAAGCGAAGCGAAGGCCGGGTTGACCGGCAGCGTGACAATGCGATCAGCAAGCGCGACCTCGACGTTTTCGAGCCCGTTGCGTTCGCGGCCGAACACGATGGCGACCGTTTCGCCGGCGGCGATGCGCGGCACGATCTGCGCTGCTGCCTCGGCCGGGCCGACGACGGGCTTGGCCTGGTCGTGGGCGCGCGCCGTCGTTGCCAGCACGAAACTGCAATCGGCGAGCGCTCCTCCCAGCGTGTTGTAGAGCACGGCGCGCTCGAGAATGCGGTCGGCGCCGGCCGCCATGATCTGCGCTTTGTCGTTCGGCCAGCTTTGCCGCGGCTTGACGAGGCGCAGCCGCGACAGACCGAAATTGGCCATGGCGCGGGCCGCGGCGCCGATATTTTCGCCGAGCTGCGGTTCGACCAGGACCACCACCGGGCCGGGCGTCTCGACCCAGCGCTTGGTCTTGTCGGTGCCGGCGCCTGGCATGCAGTTCTCCTCGGCGGGCCAATGCCCTGAAGGCGCAGCCCCTGCCCAAGCCAGCCGCTTGCGTCAAGCGGCGGCACCGTATCCGGCCGAAACACCCGGCGGCTCCCACCGGAACTCACGCTTCGGCGCGCTAGGTCGCCACCTGCGCCGCTATTTCGCGGAGAGCCCTTCACCCGCCGCCCCAGAGCGCCACACGTGTCGTTTTCCGCCTTCTTGCTCATATGCGCCAGCCGCATTCTGGTCCGTCAGCGGCTATCCCGCACCTGCTGACGAGGCTTTTACCAACGGAGTGCGGATGCTATAGGGCGCGCGCCGAACTCCCGTCAGTCGAATTCCCGGTTGGCGATGTCCGCGCCGCGAACAATTCATTTAAGGGCCCGCGGGAGAAACCATTCCACCGCGCCCGCCAATGTTCAGTTTCCGGTCGGCCTAAACAAGCACGGCGACCAGAGGTGCAAGCATGCCAGATCTCGAAATCATGTGGACGAAGGTCGATGAAGCCCCGGCGCTCGCGACCTATTCCCTGCTGCCGATCGTCGAAGCCTTCGTGGGCGCGGCGGGTGTGTCCGTGAAGTTGAAGGACATCTCGCTGGCCGGTCGCATCCTCGCCAATGTCCCCGACAAGCTCACCCCTGCGCAACGAATAAACGACGAACTTGACGAACTCGGCGAGCTCGCGACGAGGCCCGAGGCCAACATTATCAAGCTGCCCAACATCTCCGCCTCGATCCCGCAGCTCAAGGCCGCGATCAAGGAACTGCAAGGCAAGGGCTACAACGTTCCGGACTATCCGGACAACGCGACGACGGAAGCCGAGAAGGACATCAAGTCTCGCTATGCCAAGGTGTTCGGCAGCGTCGTCAACCCGGTATTGCGCGAGGGCAATTCCGACCGCCGCGCCGCTGGTGCCGTGAAGCAATACGCCCGCAACAATCCGCACAAGATGGGCGCCTGGAGTGCTGACTCCAAATCGCATGTAGCGTACATGTCGGGCGGCGATTACTACGGCTCGGAAATCGCGACCACCGTCGCGGCGGCGACCAACGCCCGCATCGAACTGGTCGGCCCTGACGGCGCCGTCACGGTGCTGAAGTCGAAGACGCCGCTTCAGGCCGGCGAGATCATCGACGCGGCGGTGATGAGCCGCAAGGCGCTGCGCGCCTTCTTTGCCGAGCAGATCGAAGCCGCAAAGAAGGAAGGCGTGCTGTTCTCACTGCAAGTGAAGGCGACCATGATGAAGATCGCGGATCCCATCGTGTTCGGCCATGCCGTTTCCGTCTTCTTCGCCGATGTGATCGAGAAGCACGCCGCCACGCTGAAGCGTCTCGGCGTCAATCTCAACAACGGCTTCGGCGATCTGCTGACGAAGATCGAGACGCTGCCGGCAGCCGAAAAAGAAGCGGTCAAGGCCGACATCGCCGCCGAATACGCGAAACGACCTGGCCTCGCCATGGTCAATTCCGACAAGGGGATCACGGGCCTGGACGTGCCCAGCGACGTGATCATCGACGCTTCGATGCCGGCGATGATCCGCGAGTCCGGCGGCATGTGGGGCGCCGACGGCAAGCTGCACGACGTCATCGCCGCGATCCCGGACCGCAGCTACGCGAGGATGTATCAGGCGGTCATCGAGGACTGTAAGGTCCACGGCGCGTTCGATCCCCGGACCATGGGCTCGGTTCCGAACGTGGGGTTGATGGCGCAGAAGGCCGAGGAATACGGCTCGCACGACAAGACGTTCGAAATTCCCACGAACGGGACGGTCCGCGTCGTCGCCGATGACGGCAACGTGCTGCTGGAACGTCCGGTCGAGACCGGCGACCTCTTCCGCATGTGCGAGGTCAGGGACGCGCCGATCCAGGACTGGGTCAAGCTCGGGGTGCGCCGCGCGCGCCTCACTGGTACCCCGGCGGTGTTCTGGCTTGACGCCAAGCGTGCGCATGACGCGCAGGTCATTGCCAAAGTCGAGAAATATCTGACGGATCAAGATACAGCGGGGCTCGACATCCGCATTCTGGCGCCGGTCGAAGCGATCAAGTTTTCGCTCGAGCGCATTCGCAAGGGGCAGGACACGATCTCCATCACCGGCAATGTGCTGCGTGATTATCTGACCGACCTGTTCCCGATCATGGAGCTTGGCACCTCGGCCAAGATGCTGTCGATCGTACCGCTGTTGGCGGGCGGCGGCCTTTTCGAGACCGGTGCCGGCGGCTCGGCGCCCAAGCACGTGCAGCAGTTCGAGGAAGAGGGCTATCTGCGTTGGGATTCGCTCGGCGAGTTCCTCGCCCTCGGCGCGTCGCTCGAACATCTGGCACAAACCTACAAGAACGCCAGGGCGCAGGTTCTCGCCGAGACGCTCGACACGGCTATCGGCAAGATCCTCGAGTTCAACCGCTCTCCTGCGCGCAGGGTCGGCGAACTCGACAATCGCGGCAGCCATTTCTACCTCGCCCTGTACTGGGCTCAGGCGCTGGCCGCGCAGACCAAGGACGCGGAGCTGCAAGCCCGCTTCAAACCGCTGGCCGAGACGCTCGGCAAGAACGAAGCCAAGATCAATGGCGAGTTGATCGGCGCGCAAGGCAAGCCGGTCGACACGGGCGGTTACTACCTGCCCGATTCCGCCAAGACGTCGGCCGCGATGCGGCCAAGCGCAACGCTGAACGCCGTGCTCGCCGCGCTCTGACGCGGAGTCCGGGCGAGCGTTTCTGAGGCCATGACTCGCTCGATGACGAACTCATCGAGCGATGTCCTCGCTGCTTTCACGGCAAGAAAGTCAATGCTATAGAGCCCGCCACAGCTGCCGGGGTGGCGTCATCCGAGCGCGCGCCTGATCACTGCCAATCCGAACCTGCAGCCGACAGCGCTCCAACGGGATCGAAGCTCTATGGCGAAAATCAAGGTTACCAACCCTGTCGTCGAGATGGACGGAGACGAGATGACCCGGATCATCTGGCAATACATCAAGGACAAGCTGATCTTCCCCTACCTCGACATCAACCTGATGTATTTCGATCTCGGCATGCAGAAGCGCGACGAGACGCGCGATCAGATCACCATCGATGCGGCCGAAGCGACCAAGAAGGTCGGCGTCGCGGTGAAATGCGCGACCATCACGCCGGACGAAGCGCGCGTGAAGGAATTCAACCTGCACGACATGTACCGGTCGCCAAACGGCACCATCCGCAACATTCTCGGCGGAGTCATTTTCCGCGAGCCGATCATCTGCAAGAACGTGCCGCGGCTGGTGCCGGGCTGGACCAAGCCGATCATCATCGGCCGTCACGCCTACGGCGACCAATATCGCGCCACCGATTTCAAGGTGCCCGGCAAGGGCAAGCTGTATCTCACTTTCGTCGGTGACGACGGCAAGGAGATCAAGCGCGAGGTGTTCCAGTTCCCCGGCGCGGGCGTCGCTATGGCGATGTACAATCTCGACAATTCGATCCGCGACTTCGCCCGCGCCTCGATGAACTACGCCTATAACCGCGGCTATCCGCTCTATCTCTCGACCAAGAACACCATCGTCAAAGTCTATGACGGGCGCTTCAAGGACATTTTCCAGGACGTGTTCGACGCCGAATTCAAGGACAAGTTCGCCGAGAAGAAGCTCACTTACGAGCACCGGCTGATCGACGACATGGTGGCGGCATGCTTGAAATGGTCGGGCGGCTATGTCTGGGCCTGCAAGAACTATGACGGCGACGTGCAGTCGGACACCGTGGCGCAGGGCTATGGCTCGCTCGGCCTGATGACGTCGGTGCTAACGACGCCGGACGGCAAAGTCGTCGAAGCCGAAGCCGCCCACGGCACGGTGACGCGGCATTTCCGCGAGCACCAGAAAGGCCGCGAGACCTCGACCAATTCCATCGCCTCGATCTTTGCCTGGACGCGCGGGCTTACGCATCGCGCCAAGCTCGACAACAACGCGGAACTGGCGAAGTTCGCCGCGACCTTGGAAAAAGTAACCGTCGATACCGTCGAAGAAGGTTACATGACCAAGGACCTGGCGCTCCTCGTCGGCCCGGATCAGAAGTGGCTCACCACCACCGGCTTCCTCGACAAGATCGACGCCAATCTGAAAACCGCAATGGCTTAGTCGTTGCCACCGAACAAACTAGAACCACGAGCGCATTGCCCGACCGCAATGCGCTCGTTTTCGTTGGCGAATTCTGCGCCGCAAATCTGCATGGCATGGTTGCTGGCAATCGCAGTCCGCAAGACCTATTTACTGCGCACCAAAGGAACGGTCACGGCAACCGCATGGGCAGGCTCGAAAGCAAGATCGGAACGATCGCGCTCGTTGCGGCGTTGCTAGGCCTGCTTGTCGGGTCGGTCTGGTTCGCTGTGCATACATGGATGTCGGTCGAAGGACCGCCCATGCCGACCTCCGGTTATGTCGCCATGATCCTTGGCGTCGTCTTCTCGATTGTCATCGGTTGCGGTCTGATGGCGCTGATCTTTTATTCGAGCCGTTACGGTTACGACGAGCCGAGCCGGGAAGAGCCGCGGCAGTTGAATGACGATGGCCCGCGAACCGGTCGGCCGGCGCCGCATTGAATGCGAGCGTGCCTTTGTCTAGCTTGAGGGTCTAGCCGGCATAACGAGGGAGAGACCACGATGACGCGAACCATTCGGTTGCAGAGCGACAGCAATGCCCACGATCGCCCGTGGCGGGTCGCGGTCGAGCAAGGCTTTTTCGCCGCCGAAGGTCTCGACGTCGAATATTTCGAGGACAATCCGAGAGGCGCCGCCGGACGCGTCGAAGATTTTTCCAAGCGCTGGAAGGAATCACAGCTGCAAAACGGTGCGCTTGAGGTTTATCCGGTCTGTGAATGGGGCGCGATCGAGCGGGTGCAGGCGCTCGGCGGCGGCAAGATCATCGGCCTCGACACCACGGTGCGCACCGGCGCGCTGATGGTGAGCAAGGACTCCACGATTCAGTCGGTAAGTGAATTGCGCAAGGTGCCGATCGCGGTCACTTGGCATGCCGGCACGTTCTACGCCGCCATCGAGGTGCTCGAAGCGGCCGGCGTGCCGTTCGAAGACATCACGCTGGTGCACGCCAATGACCGGCTCGACGCCTTGTTGAGCGGGACCACGCAGGCCGCGGCCCTGATGGAGCCGCTGGTCAGCCGCGCGCTGGCCGCGGGCGCGCGCAAAATCGCCGATCTGCGCTGGCGCGGCGGCATCGTAGCCGGCAACGACATCGACGACGAAACGGCGGCAAAGCTGCGCCGCGCGCTTAACCGCGCCATCGCCTGGCTGCGCGAGAACGAGGACCGCTCGCGCCAAGAGGTGCTGCGCGACCTTACGCCCGAGCAGCGCCAAAGCGGGCTGATGCCGGAACTCGTCGGCGTCAAAACCTACCAGGCCGAAGAATTTCAAGAGAAGGTCGACTGGATGCTCGACCGCGGCTTTCTTAAGGACGCCCCCGATTACCGCGAAGTCGTGCGGAACAAATAGCGCCGCCCGCTCCTGCCCCGCTGCCGCAAAAGCAAAGCCCCCGGCGGGGAAAGTCACCGGGGGCCATGCTCGCTCTATAGCCAACATCGGGAAGCTGAAGATGGTGAAAGACTTCCCGCTGCCGGCTCCACGTTGCTTAGACCATATAATTGCGGCAGGAACTTGTGCACCGCAATCGGCATGACGATGAATGGCGATCAATTGGCCGTTATCAGATCCGCAAATAGGTTAATGACCGGCGCCGTGCCGCCGCGCGCATAAATTTCAAATAAACACGGCCGGTCAATTACGAAGATTTGTTCGTCGCGGTTGCCTAAAACGTGGGCTGCGTCATCAAAAGCAATGGCCTGTCCACGGCCTGCGCCTTATGGTCCGGCCCGATCAAACCGGGCAACCTTCAAGCGGCGTTTCGGTGCAGCTCAACCCTGAAAAATCAAGCCCGTCCTTTGCCGCCGCATGGCCCGCACTCGCGCGGCTTGCGGTAGCGCGGCTCATCGGACCGCTCGGCACGGCGGCGAGCGAACCAACCATGGCGCCCGACGCCGCCGGCGCGAGAACCGCGGGCGCAGGCGTTACGGCGCTGCGCCGCGAAATGCACGGCATCTTCGTTGCGCTCTTGCTGGTGCTGGCGATCACGCTCGTCGCGCTCTTCTTGCGCCACTATCTCGGCATCCTGCGCGGCGCCGTGCTCTATCTCGTGCCGGTGATGATCGCCGGCTATCAATTCGGCGTCATTCCGGCGCTGGCGGCCGCGGTCGCCGGCGTGCTGATGTCGGGCTACGTCTATTTCGCGCAGCTCTACCGCTTCAAGGTCGCCGAACCGCAGGAAATTCTCAATCTCGTCTTGTTCATGGTCGTCGCCGTCTTTGTGTCGCACCTCGCCAATCAGGCCAAGCGTCACACCACGATCGCGCGCAAGCGGGAACGCGAGATGACCGATCTCTATGCGTTCTCGCACCGCCTGGCTGCGGCGCCCAGCGCCGCCGACATTTTCGTCGCCATCCAGGATCACCTCGCCAATCTCGTTCAGCGCAAGGTGGTGCTGCTTGGCGCGCTGTCTGGCGCCCCTCCTGGCGCCTCTCTTGGCGCCTCTCTTGGCGCCGCTGACACCGGCTCGACCGCCGCGGTGCCGGAGCGGGTGCGCGAGGAGGTGACGCGGCTCGAACAGGAGGAGTGCGGCGAGCGCACCATCGACGACGGCAACGGCAATCTGTGGCTGGTGCGGCGTGTGTCGCCGAAGACGCCGGATTTCGGCAGCGTCGCCGTCGATCTCGGCGCGGTTTCCGGCCCGGCGCTCGCCGATATGCGCCAACGCATCGACGACACGCTCGCCGATGCCGCGGCAACGCTCGAACGCCTCGACGTCGCGCGCGCGCTCAACGAGGCCAAGATGCGCTCGGAAAGCGACCTGTTGCGCGAAGCCTTGATCGGCTCGGTGTCGCACGAATTGCGCACGCCGCTGGCCTCGATCCTCGGCGCCGCCACCATTCTCTCCAATGCGCCGGTGCTGATGCGCGACCCGCGGCTCCACGCGCTCACCGGCGTGCTGCGCGACGAATGCGAGCGGCTCAATAACGACATCCAGAACCTGCTCGACGCGACCACGATTTCGAGCCAGCAGGTGCGGCCTAAATTGCAGTGGATCGAGCCGGTCGACATCGTCAATGCCGCGGTCGGGCACAGGAAGCGCCGGCTCGCCGGGCATCCGGTGACGCTCGATCTCGATTCGAATTTGCCGATCGTGCGCGCCGATCCGACCCAGGTCGAACAAGCGCTGGTGCAGATCCTCGACAATGCCGCGAAATATTCCAACGAAGGCGCGCCGATCCGCGTCGCCGCGCGGCCGAACGGCCACGCTGTCGTGCTTTCGGTCCATGACAGCGGCGCGGGCCTGACGGCTGAGGAACAGCGCCAGGTCGGCGGGCGTTTCTTCCGCGGGCCGCGCCATGCCGCGACCACGTCCGGCTCCGGGCTCGGACTTTGGATCGCGCACGCTTTCATTTCGGCGAACGGCGGCAAGGTCGAAGTCGAGAGCGAAGGCGTCGACCGCGGCACCACCGTTTCAATCTATCTGCCGTCATCGGGCGAGACGGCGCCAATGGAGGCACCCGTTGATGAGTGAGATTCCGTCAAGCGTCCTTGTGGTCGACGACGAAGTACAGATCCGGCAATTCTTGCGCACCGGCTTCGAACTCGACGGTTTTACCGTCCAGGAGGCCGAGACCGGCGCCGAGGCCTTGCGGCTGGCGACGCTCAAACCCGCCGATCTCGTCATCCTCGATCTCGGCCTGCCCGACATGGATGGCTCAGACGTGCTCGAACGGCTGCGGGCGTGGTCCACGGTGCCGCTGATCGTGCTCTCGGTGCGCGCCAATGAAGCCGAGAAGGTGCGGCTCCTCGAGCTTGGCGCCGACGATTATGTCGTCAAACCGTTCGGCATGGCGGAACTGCTGGCGCGGGCGCATTCGGCGATGCGGCGGCAATTGCGCGCCTCGCGCGGCGAGCCCGTGGTCAAGTTCGGCCCGCTGTCGATCGATTTTGCCGCGCGCGCGGTGTTCATCAGCGATCAGCGCGTCACGCTCACGCCCAAGGAATACCGGCTGTTGCAGATGCTGGCGCAGCATTCCGGCAATGTCGTCACCCACCAGTTCCTGCTGCGCGAGGTGTGGGGCAACGAGCATATCGACGACACCCATTATCTGCGCATTTTCGTGCGCAAGCTGCGCCGCAAGATTGAGGCCGATCCGACGCAGCCGAGCATCCTCCTGACCGAGCTTGGCGTCGGCTATCGCCTGATGTCCGACCCGCCATCGGGCGCCACGAGCCCGCCGGTGGTCCCCGGCGGGGCGGGCGCGGCTGGAACGCAGGGCGCGACGGGTGGCGCAACGGTGGCGAAAAGCGGCGCGCCATAGGGTCATGCGGCGCCTGACCGAACCTCTGGCGGGTCGTATCTGCGGCCAGAGTTCCAAAAATATGGAACTTCGTTCCATCGACTAAGCCATTTTAATAATTGGCGAATTTTGCGCGCCTGACTGCGGGGTGGCCGGATTGCGTCAAATTAGCGGCTTTAATCAACTGGATTTGAACTTTTTCTCCTTAGAACCCTTACCCAGTTCGAAACGACTAAACGGGGTGCGGGCGGAAACGCTCGCTGCGTCTTTCGCGTCAAACCAATCAGCGGGACATTTCACCCGCGAAACAGGGACGGCCGCTATGACCAATTTGAGAAAGCTCCTCGGCAAGAGGGTGTTCTGTGGCGCCTTCGGTGCGTTCGTCGCTGCGACTACGTTGACCAGCACGTCAGGCTTCGCCGCGCCGCGTTACGACGGCCTATGGAGCGTGTCGGTCGTCACCGAAAAGGGCGACTGCGACCGTGGCTATCGCTATCCGATCCGCATTTCCAACGGCCAGTTGGTCAATGCCGGCGACACCGCCTTCACGATCAGCGGCAAGGTCGCCCCGACCGGCGCCATCATCGTGACGGTGGCGGCCGCCGGCAAGAGCGCGACCGGTTCGGGCCATCTCGCCGGCGACGGCGGCGGCGGCCATTGGACCGGCGGCGCCTGCTCCGGCTCCTGGACCGCCGAGCGCCGCGGCGCGTAAGCGGCTTCCTGATCCATCGCTGTCCTGAGCAGGTCTACTACGTCATGCCCGGCCTTGTGCCGGGCATTTCGCTTATGGATGCACTGAAGCGCTGGACAGCGCCAAGTCGCCATTCTGCCTCAACGGCAGTCTCATATTCGCTGAACCAGTGCGCGCTCTCCAAACGAAATGGCCGGGACAAGCCCGGCCATGACGGCGAGTAGGATGACACAATACCGATTAGGCTAAGCGGCGCTTAATGCATTACCTTTCGGCCGCCTCTTCGTCGTCATCGGCCTCCTTGGCATCGTCGCCCATGAGAATCTTTTCCGCGATCAGACCGGAATTCTGCCGGACCGCCGCCTCGATCTTGGCCGCGATATCGGGATTGGCCTTGAGGAAGGTTTTGGCATTCTCGCGGCCCTGGCCGATGCGCTGGCTGTCGTAAGAGAACCAGGAGCCGGATTTTTCCACGACGCCGGCCTTGACGCCGAGATCGACCAGTTCGCCCACTTTCGAGACGCCCTCGCCATACATGATGTCGAATTCGACCTGCTTGAACGGCGGCGCTAGCTTGTTTTTGACGACTTTGACCCGCGTTTGATTGCCGACCACCTCCTCGCGCTCCTTGATCGCGCCGATGCGCCGGATATCGAGCCGCACCGAGGCGTAGAATTTGAGCGCGTGCCCGCCGGTCGTGGTTTCCGGCGAGCCATACATGACACCGATCTTCATACGGATCTGGTTGATGAAGATCACCATCGTATTGGAGCGGTTGATCGAGGCGGTGAGCTTGCGCAGCGCCTGGCTCATCAGGCGCGCTTGCAGGCCGGGCATGCTGTCGCCCATCTCGCCTTCGAGCTCGGCGCGCGGCACCAAAGCCGCGACCGAATCGATGACCAGCACATCGACCGCACCGGAGCGCACCAAAGTGTCGGCGATTTCCAGCGCCTGTTCGCCGGCATCGGGTTGCGAGATCAGAAGATCGTCGACATTGACGCCGAGCTTGCGCGCATAGATCGGATCGAGCGCGTGTTCGGCGTCGATGAAGGCGCAAATGCCGCCGTTCTTCTGCGCCTCGGCGAGAACATGCAGCGCCAGCGTGGTTTTGCCCGAGGATTCCGGCCCATAGATTTCCACCACCCGGCCGCGCGGCAGGCCGCCGATGCCGAGTGCGATATCGAGGCCAAGCGAGCCGGTGGACACGGTATCGATGTCCATCGAATGCATGTTCTTGCCGAGCCGCATGATCGAGCCCTTGCCGAAGCTGCGCTCGATCTGGGACAGCGCGGCATCAAGAGCCTTCGTTTTATCCATGGACGATCCTTCGACGAGACGCAGCGCTGCACCGCTCATTGGTCGTGCTCCTTATGGCCGGGATTCGGGGGACACGGAAGCTTGCCGGTCCCGCTTCACCCCCGGTTTTGGGCCCCTTAGGCCCGCCATCGGACCCCCTGGCCCGCTGGCAATTGACTAAGGCAGCACTGTACATGATATGTTCTCTGTTCGCAATATGTTCTTTTGTGGATTAGGGTACTGGCCTGTTTCCGAAGCTATTGGCCGGTTTTAAAAATCACAGTGGCCGGTTTTGATTTTGGCGTCGGTTCCGTGCAATCTACACGAGCGCGAGGTTGTAAGGGTTTCTCCGTAAGAACGCTTCCCTTCCATGTCCTCAAAAGCACAGTGGCCCCTTTTGATTTCCAAGGTAGTCCCTTTGGGTTGAATCCAATTCGGTACCTTTTATTGTCCGTCACGCCGGTCAACCGTCATGACACCCCGGCACAGACAGAGAGGCCCAAGGCGGGAACGCTGGGGCTTTTTGTTTTTGGAACGCTGCTACGCCAGATGCTTTGTCTTAGTGGCTCGTGCGCACATTGGGACGACCCCATTGGAGAGCCAGGAGCGTCCCCGACAGCACCATTCCCGAGTTGATTTGGGGACGCTTCTTTTCGCGAGTACGTCTTTTAACACTAGGGTTTAGCTCGCAACGACCCCGCATACCGGTATCACCGGCAGCGGCCTTTGGGCGTCGGTGACTGAGAGTTCGGTAGCGCTCCCGCCTGAGACAAGGGACCGCAGAATGCCCACATATCGAGTCTATTTTATCGACCCTGAGAACCGCATTTCTCGGCCGCCCGAAGTCATCGAATGCGCCGATGATCATGAAGATGCCCGCGCCAAAGACATTGCATCGGGTCGGCTGCCCCTTCTGCCGTTGCCATTCGCCGACGTTTTCGGCGCGGCCGACCGTGCGGCCGTCGACGTTGCCGGCGCAACTGACGCCGCGGCGGCAGCTATTTGGTGATAGCCCTGCTTCTGATAGCGGTCGAGGCAACTTTGCTGCACCGAGGCAGCGACCAGCGAGCTGATTATGCCCAAGCCGGCCGCGCTGCACTCGGCCCGCTGCCCCTTGTTATCGGCCAACTGAACTTGAGACACACAGCCCGTCAGCAACGACAGCGTCGCACCACAAACGCCCTCCCTTTTGAATTGAGAGAGGGACCGCTTTTGCAATAGGCTGGCGCTCGCATGACAGAAAAAATACAGACGCCTTACTACTGCACCCATTGCGGGGCTCGGTACGAAATCGTCAGAGTTGAGGCGTCGCCTGCTCCGGCAACGCTTCCGGAAATAACGTGCATTCGTTGTGGTGGTCCGCTGCAGTGGCGCGAAGGCGCTTTCTTCCTGAAGTATTTTCCTGTGGACCGTCAGAGCCAACGGCTGCGACTTACCAGTTAGTCGCAAATCCTTCACGCGCGGCTGTGACATTGCCGCGGGCGTAAGCCCCCACGTTGTCCCGAGACACCTTGAGCCCCGGCCGTCAGCCGGGGCTCATTTCGTATGAGGCTGCCTGCACGCGGGCGATCGGCTGTTGCAACGGGCGACTATTGCAACGGATGCCAAAACTTGACGCCCAATCCGAGATAAAAAAATCCGTAGACGGCGAGCATTCCCACCATCCAGAGAACGACGGCCCAGATTGCAATTCCGACATACGGCTTGATGCGCATCGCAACTGTTCCCGACGATAGGGCTCTCTTGACTTAAACAGATATGAGACAGCGCCCTGTCGCACGGCCTTCATCATCGCCGTGCCATCGTGCGCTGCCCGCACTTTGTTGCCCCAAGACGCTGAGCCCCAACAACCCCTTTGTTGGGGCTCTTCTTTTTGGTCCGGCCCTTTTGGCGCCTGACGCGACGCGCTTGATCGCGCGCTCCGGTGACTGCCGTATTCAGATACCGGACTGGGTTGATTCCCTCACGCGGCCACCTTGTGCGACGTCTTGAACGCCCTTGGACGCCTTTGAACGCATTTGCAGACGGTTCCGGCCAAAGTACTATCGGCGTGGGGCGCTAGGACGGGCCGTTCGACAACAATATCACTTGGCAACATCACGTAGCCTGGCGCCTTCTCTGCCATCATCGAGAGAGAAGGCCACATCATGCGATCAACCGTAAAAGCCATCGCCGCGCTGAGCGTTCTCGGCGTGATGTTCTTTGGATCGGTGCTGCCGGTTCTGGCGCAGTACTATTATCCCTATCCGCCACCGCCCCCCCCACCTCCTCCCCCGGGCTATTACGGTGGGGGCGGCTATTACGGCGGCGGAGGCTACTACGGCGGCGGCGGCCCATATGGCTACCGGCCGCACAATTGGAACAGCTGCCCGCGCGGCTTCACCGTGCAAGACGGCGTGTGCAAGCCGTACCGCGGCTACTGAGATTTAATCGCGCCGGTGCGTTAAGAGCGCATCGGCGCGCCCTGATATTGCGGAATTTCACGCGCCGCGCTTTGGTGCGAAGCGATGCCGCCCTTAACGCCGCCTGCCCCAACCTTGCTCAGTCATGCCGATCTGCACACCGTGGTGCGGCTGGCGCCGCTAATCGCGATCGACTTCATCATCCGCAATCCGCGCCGTGACGTGCTGCTCGGCCTGCGCAACAACGAGCCGGCGAAAGGATCTTATTTCGTCCCCGGCGGCATGATCCTGAAAAACGAGCGCCTGACGGATGCGTTCGCGCGCATTCTCAAGCGCGAGACGAATTTCGACGCCAGCATCGGCGATGCGCGGCTCCTCGGCGCCTACGAGCATTTCTACGAGGTGAACCGGTTCGGCGATCCGGCCTTCGGCACCCACTACGTCACGCTGGGCTATGAGCTTAGGATCGGCGATCCGGCGTTGCTGCAGGCCGACCGCCAACACAGCGAACTCATTTGGTGGGCCGAACGCGATTTAATGTCGTCGGAACAGGTGCACGAAAACACCAAAGCGTATTTTCGCTGATTTTCCGGATCATGCTCCGGGGAAAATGCCGCGCCGCGGTGTTCTTCTCCATGAGAGACCGCAATGGGATATTTCCAGTGCTGAAAATTTTACTTGGCGTGACCGTCGGCATGACCGTAGTGGCGGCGAGCTTTTGCTTCGCCGCATCGCAGAGCCGGGCGGCGGACGTCAATGCGCCCTGGTGCATCATCAACAGCGAGGGCGATTTGCACTGCTACTACGCGAGTTCGCAGGCTTGTCTGCAGGAAATCGCCGGCGGCAGCCGTGGCTTCTGCGTGCAGAACCCGGCCGGGTCGTCCGCGGCGCCGTCGGCAGCGGCAGAGCCGCGGACGTCTCGCCGCAAGAACAAATAACGCCTAAAGCTACGCCTCGATGACGATCTTCGGCGCCTGGCGGGTCGCGCCCTGCAAGCCGTCGCGCACGCGGGCGGCGATGTCGCGATAGACCTGCGCATGCACGCTGTCCGGCGCGGTCGCGACCACCGGCAGGCCGGCGTCGGATTTCTCGCGGATGACGATGTCGAGCGGCACTTCGCCGAGAAACGGCACGCCGAGGCGCTCGGCCTCGTGCCGCGCGCCGCCGTGGCCGAAAATGTCCGTGCGCGTGCCGCAATGCGGGCAGATGAATGTCGACATGTTTTCGACGATGCCGAGCACCGGCACATTGACGCGGCGGAACATGGCGATGCCGCGCCGCGCATCGATCAGCGCGAGATCCTGCGGCGTCGACACGATGACAGCGCCCTTGAGCGGCACCTGCTGCGCCATGGTGAGTTGCGCGTCGCCGGTACCCGGCGGCATGTCGACCACCATCACGTCGAGCGTGCCCCATTCGACTTCGCGCAGCATCTGCGTCAACGCCGACATCACCATCGGGCCGCGCCAGATCATCGGCGTCTCTTCCTCGATCAGAAAGCCGATCGACATCACCGGCATGCCGTGACGCTCGATCGGCTTTAAGCGGGTGCCGCCGACGGTCTGCGGCTTCTCGCGAATGGCGAGGAGCTTTGGCATCGACGGGCCGTAAATATCGGCGTCGAGAATGCCGACTTTGAGGCCGAGATCGCGCAAGCCGAGCGCGAGATTGACGGCGGTGGTCGATTTGCCGACGCCGCCTTTGCCCGAGGCGACCGCGATGATCGATTCAACGCCGGGAATGCCGGCGGGCGATGGCGCGGCGGCACCACCCGGCGCGGCGCGATGCGGACGCTGCGGACTTTGTTGCGGCCGTGGCGCTGCGCCGCCGCTTTGCCCGCTCCTCTGCCCGCCCGCGCGCTCGGCGGTGAGCGCCACCATCACCGATGTCACGCCCGGCACCGCGCGCACTGCAGCTTCGGCGCGCGCGCGCACGCTCTCCCATTGCTGAACCGCGCCGGCATCGACCGAGATCGAGAAAAAAACCTTGCCGTCCGCGGCCACGATCTCGGACAATTTTCCGCTTTCGGGCAGCGGCACGCCGTCGGGGCCCGAAATCTTGCCCAAAGCTGCGACAACGTCATCTTTCAAGGCGGCCATTGGCTTCCCGGGTGAGCGTTCCAACCGGCTCTACATAGGCCCATCGCCGCGCGGGTCAATTGGGCCTTGCCGGTTGACGCAAAGCCGTCGGCCGGGCCAAGACCACGCTAGAGACAACGTGCGCGCACAATGGAGGAAACGCATGGCAAAGGTCGCATTCGTCGGGCTTGGCGTGATGGGCTACCCGATGGCGGGGCATCTAAAGGCGAAGGGCGGCCACGAGGTCACGGTCTATAACCGCACGGCAGCCAAGGCCGAAAAGTGGGTCGGCCAGCACGGCGGCAAAAGCGCAGCCACGCCGAAACAGGCCGCGCAGGGCCAGGACTTCATCATGGCCTGCGTCGGCAACGACAACGATCTGCGCGAAGTGATGCTGGGCAAAGACGGCGTGTTCGAAGGCGTCGCCAAGGGCGCGGTCGTCGTCGACCACACCACCGCCTCCGCCGAGATCGCCCGCGAGCTATATGCCGAAGCAAAAAAGCGCGGCTTCGATTTCATCGACGCGCCGGTATCCGGCGGCCAGGCCGGCGCCGAGAATGGCGCGCTCACGGTGATGTGCGGCGGCGACGACGCGCCGTTCGCGCGCGCCGAGAAGGTCATCGCCGCCTACGCGCGCGCGTGCAATCTCATGGGCGCGCCGGGCTCGGGCCAGCTCGCCAAGATGGTCAACCAGATTTGCATCGCCGGTCTGGTGCAAGGTCTCGCCGAGGGCCTGCATTTCGCGATGAAGTCCGGCCTCGACATCGAAAAGCTGATCGCGACCATTTCCAAAGGCGCGGCGCAGTCGTGGCAGATGGAGAATCGCTACAAGACCATGGTCGCCGGCAAATTCGATTTCGGCTTCGCCGTCGACTGGATGCGCAAGGATCTCAACATCTGCCTCGACGAAGCGCGCCGCAACGGCGCAAGCCTGCCGATCTCGGCGACCATCGATCAGTATTACGCGCAAGTGCAGAAGATGGGCGGCAAGCGTTGGGATACGTCGAGTTTGATCGCGCTGTTGAACCGGTGAGTTTTCTATCCTCCCCCGTGAAAACGGGGGAGGTAGCCGTGCGAAGCACGGAGGTAGGGGCGTCTGAGGTGCAGCGAAGCAAAGTGTCTACAACTCGCGATGCGTTGAGGCCCGCGCCCCTCCACCATGCTGCGCATGGTCCCCCTCCCCCGCTATCGCGGGGGCGGATGTTTTTTAATCCGTCGGTTGAATATTCGCGTCCTTGGCGAGTTTCACCGTCGAAGCCAGATCATCTTTGACGAACTTGCCGAATTCCTGGACGCTCATCAGCTTCGGCTCGACGCCAACCTTGGCCAATTTCGCGACCATCGCCGGATCGGCGAGAGCCTTCTCGGTCGCGGCGTGCAATTTGTCGACGATGGCGCTCGGGGTTTTCGCCGGCGCTGACAGACCGACCCAGAAGCTGAACTCGGCATCGGGATAGCCCGCTTCGGTGATCGACGGCACGTCCGGCAAAAGCGGGACGCGCTTCGGCGAACTCACCGCCAGGATTGTGAGCTTGTCGCTGCCGAGCACCGAGGCGGCCGCCGCCAGCGGAATGAAATAATAGTCGATGCGCCCCGCCATGACCTCGGCGAGACCATTGTCCTTGAACGGCACATGGCGGACGTCGATCTTGGCGGCGAGACGCAGCCGCTCGCCGGCCATATGCGACGACGAGCCGATGCCGGCCGACGCAAAGGTCAGCGTACCGGGTTTGGCTTTTGCCGCCGCTACAAGATCGGCGACCGTCTTGAAACCGCTGTCTTTGGAGGCGACCAGCACGTTCGGCTGCAAGCCGAACATGGCCACCGAGACGAAATCCTTTTCGGGATCGAACGGCAGACTCGAGTGCAGCACTTTTCCGGTGCCCATCGAGGTCGAACTGGTGACGACGGTGTAGCCGTCGGGATCGGCCTTGGCGACGTCGGCGAAACCCATTGTTCCGCCAGCGCCCGGCTTGGTCTCGATCACCATTGGCTGGCCGATATTCTGCGACACCTGGTCGAGCACGACACGGCTGACCGTGTCCGATGCGCTGCCCGGCGGAAACGGGCTGATCACCCGGATCGGCCGGCTTGGATAGGTATCCTCGGCAAAGGCGGGTGTGGCGGCCAGATTTGCAGCTAAAAGAGCGGCGCCGAGAACGACGCCGGCGACTGCGCGCAGTGACAACACGTGAACCTCCCGAACGCTTTCAATGCCGCCCGGAACGCAGGCCAGCATCAATGTTCCGGGGTGATAGCAGCTTTCCGGCGCCCAAAACAGGATGACCAATCGGCGCAGCCGCAAGTTGCCAGATTGCGTAAGAATCCGCCGCTAAAGGCGTGGTTCCCTAAGGGAAACTACGCCGAAGAACTCGGACGCTCCGCAACGGCGGTGTACCAGCGTCTAAGATGGGTAAGCGCGTCGGGCACGGCCATCTTCGACACGCGCATGAAATCGACCGCGATCATCGCGGTGATGTCGGCGACGCTATAGCTGTCGCCGGCGACGAAGCTCCGCTTGGCAAGTTCGCCGTCGAGGAATTCCAGGAACGAAAGCGCCCGCGGCCTATTGGCCTCGCCCCATTCCTTCACCTGCGGCGATTCCATCTCCTTCATCGCCGGGTGCAGATGGCGGAAAATATTCGACACCGGAACGAACAGATGAAATTCGACGCGGCGGTTCCACATTTCGACCAGCGCCGAGTTGAGCGCGCCGCGGCCGAACAGCGGCGGATCGGGATTAAGCGCCTCGAAATAGCGGCAGATGGCGATCAATTCCGTGATCACGGTGCCGTCATCGAGGACGAGCGCCGGCACGCGCTGCATCGGGTTGATGGCCGTGAAGGCGTCGCCCTTCTGCTGCAGCGCGCCGAGATCGACCTGTTCGGTTGGAACCGTGATCCCCTTCTCGGCGAGGAAGACGCGCACCCGCCGCGGATTGGGAGCGCGGCCGCCGTCATAAAGTTTCATCGCAATTCCCTCCCCTAGTCCTTTGAAAGCCTGAGCCTATCGTGCGCGGATGCAGCCGACCAGCATCGCAAGCGCCACATCTGTCTCGGCCAATCACTGTCTCGGCCAACCGCGCCACAAGCGTAAACAAAAGCTTTCCTGCCGCGCCCGCGTCTCACACATCAAAAATTAAGCCTCGTCTTAAGGATTTTCCGCCACCTTGTGCTGCACTGAACGTGATCCCGAAAAAGCTTGCCCTCGGACTTGATCCGAGGGTGGCCGCCGGTTTTCGGAAGAGCTCACGTTCCACTTGAAATACCCAAGCCCCGGAATGCGATGCCCAATACGCCCAGTGAACCGCGCGATCTTGCTTCGCCGGCCGCCGCGCCTTCGACCAAGCGCCGACTCGCGGCCCAGCAGGTGCGCGAGGCGCGCGACAGGCTGACCTCGACCAGCGGCACCCGCCCGGTATTCGACTACGAGTTGCTGCGGCAGTTCGCGCAGAACCGGATCTCGGCGTCTCCGGTCATCCTGCTTCTTATCGTGACGATCGGGCTTCTTTCGGGGCTGTGGACCGGGGCCTTGGTCTGCGGCGTGTGGACGGCAGGCGCGCTCCTGATCCACATGGTCATCATCCGCAAATGCCGGCAATTCCTCGATCAGCCGACCAACGTAGCGACGCTGCGCGCCTGGCGGATGCGCTTCATCCTGCTCGATCTGTTCTTCGGCATGGCGTGGACCTTCATTCTGGTCAATCCGGTCGGCATGGACGATCAGGCCGCGACCTTCATGCTGTTCGTCATGCTGCTCGTGGTCGCGATTTCGAGCATGCTGGCCTCGAGCCTGCCGATCGCGGTGTTCGCGCTGACGCTGCCGGTGACGATTGCCATCGCGCTCGATTTCGCGATGCGGGGCAGTTTGCACAACTATATCCTCGCCGTGATGGCGATCACCGCGGAGGCTTATTTCTCGCTGCTCGCCTACCGGCTTTATTCCACGACGCTGGCGACGCTCGAAGCGCGCGCCGAAAAGGACGCGCTGATCGGCGAGCTCGAGCAATCGAAATCGATCTCCGACGAAGCGCGCCGCCGCGCCGAAACCGCCAATATCGCCAAATCGCGCTTCCTGGCGCAGATGAGCCACGAATTGCGCACGCCGCTCAATGCCATTCTCGGCTTTTCCGAAGTGATGAAGGGCGAGATTTTCGGCGCCCACGCAGTGCCGATGTACAAGGACTATGCCGGCGACATTCACAGTTCCGGCGTGCACCTGCTCAATCTCATCAACGAGATCCTCGATCTGTCGCGCATCGAGGCCGGGCGCTACGAGCTCAACGAGGAGCCGGTGTCGCTCAATCGCGTGGTCGAGGACTGCCACCATCTTTTGAAATTGCGCGCCGGCAATCGCGGCCTCACCATCCACGAATTGTTCGAGCCCGACATGCCGCGGCTATGGGCCGACGAGCGCGCGGTGCGCCAGATCTGTCTGAACCTTCTGTCCAACGCCATCAAGTTCACGCCGCAAGGCGGCGAGATCTGGCTCAAGGTTGGCTGGACCGCGTCGGGCGGGCAGTACATGAGCGTGAAGGATACCGGCCCCGGCATTCCCGAAGAGGAAATCCCGATCGTGCTGGCCTCGTTCGGCCAGGGCTCGAACTCGATCAAATCGGCCGAACAGGGCGCCGGCCTCGGGCTGCCCATCGCCAAGAATCTGATCGACCTGCACGGCGGCACGTTCACGCTGAAATCGAAGCTGCGAATCGGCACCGAAGTGATCGTCACCTTCCCGACCGAGCGGGTGATGTCGGCGTTGGCGCCGATCTCGGATGGCTCGCCGCCGCTGCAGCCCAAACCGGACCTCACGGCGGAAATGTCGTCACCGTCTTCTTCTCCCAATGAATCCGTGAGCCGCGCGAGGCGCGCTTTGTTCAGCAACGGCGGCTAGAGGCAACAGCAAGCGTCTTGTTTTCGCCTGCCTCGTGTCTATGTTGCCTCGCGATTTCAGCAGAGTCTTGATGGCAACCGAAACCAGCATCTCGTCGCCCTGCAACCGCATTTGCGTGGTCCATCCGACATTGCGGGTGTGCATCGGCTGCGGCCGCTCGCTCGATGAGATCGCCGGCTGGATCGCGCTGAGCGAGACGGATCGGGCCAAGATCACGGCGCAATTGCCGGCGCGCCTTGCCGCCATCAACCGCGCCAAAGCCGCATCGGCGTAGGGGATATTCAACGTGCGCCATCGCCTGCTTTGGCTCCTCCTGATCGGCGTTCTGATCGCCATTCTGATCATCATTGCCCAGCGCGGCGAAGGCAGGATCGGCCCGCTGTCCACCAATGAATTCGGCTCGCTCGCCTACAAGCTCGCCATCCTGGTGTTTCTCAGCGCTGCCGTGCTGACCATGTTCCGCGGGCGGTTCACCCAAGCCGTCACCGCGGCGCTGCTCTGGGTCGTCGTCGGCCTGGTGCTGGTGATCGGCTATTCCTACCGCTACGAGCTCGGCAATGTCGCCGACCGGGTGATGGCCGAGCTTATTCCCGGCCACGTGATCTCGCACGGGCGGACCGTCGAAGTCGCGCGCACCAATGCCGGCGACTTCGATATTTCGGCACGGATCAACGGCGTGCGCGTGCCGATGGTGCTCGACACCGGCGCGAGCTCGGTCGTGCTGACGCAGCAGGACGCCAAGGCGGCCGGCCTGCCGCTCGAAGTGCTCAACTATACGGTGAGCATCGACACCGCCAACGGCCGCACCCGCGCTGCCCAGGTCACGCTCGACCGTCTCGCTGTCGGCGGGCTGGAAGAGCGCTCGGTCGAGGCGCTGATCGTGCAGCCCGGCCAATTGCGCACAAGCCTTCTCGGCATGAGTTTCTTGAACCGGCTGCAAAGCTGGCAGGTCTTGGGCGACCGGCTGATCTTGCACGGCTATCCTTGAGCTTAAAACAAGCTCACCAGAAACCGCAGCGACACCAGCAGTAAAAAACAGCTGAACGTGATCTCGAGCGCCCGCCGCGACATCCTGTGCGCGAGCCGCGCGCCGCAGGGCGCGGTGAGACTCGAGACCGGCGCCATGACCGCTACCCCGATTAGCGAGACGAAGCCGAGCGACAAGGGCGGCAGGAGCGCGCGGTCATGCAGGCCCGCGACGACATAGCCGATCGTCCCGACAATGGTGATCGGCACGCCCAATCCCGCCGAGGTCGCTACCGCCTGGTGGATCGATTTGCCGTAGAGTGTGAGCACGATATTGGACAGCGAGCCACCGCTGACGCCCATCAGCGAGCCGGCGAGCCCGATGCCGAAGCCATAAAGGGTCATCGGCACGGCGCCGGGCAGCTCGGTGCCGAGGTTCCAGCGATCGCCGGCGAACAAAAATTTGATCGCAATAGATCCCGCGATCAGCACGAAGGCGATCTTGAATACCGCCGGCGGCGCAAACGCCGCGATCACCGCGCCGCAGCTGACCCCGACCACCGCAGGCAGCGCCCACAGTCTGATCACGCGCGGGATGACGAGGCCCTTCGCGTTGTGCGTCAGATAGGACCGCAGGTTGGTCGGCAAAATGATCGCGATCGACGTGCCGAGACAAAGCTGCATCCGCACTTCGTCGGGCACGCTCAGCACGCTAAATATCTCGTACAGCACCGGCACGATGACCGCGCCGCCGCCGATGCCGAACAGTCCGGCAAGAAGTCCGGAAATGACGCCGCCGATAACGATGGCGAGCGCAAGCCAGGCAATCTCGCTCAACGGGACTCCGAGAAGCATTTTTGTTTTGGTCTTTGCCAGCGGAACGTCAGGCCGCGATGTGCGCCAAATCCGGAGCTCTGTCCAGGACGCCGTCCGCCACCAATGCAAGCGCGGCGAGAAGGTATTCGGCATCTGCATGCGGCGTGCTCGCTGCACCCGCGAGATGCCGCCGGAAGGCGCGCGCTCCCGGCACGGCGTGGAACAATCCGTGCAGATGCCGGGTGATGGAATGAAGCCGCGTGCCGTGGGCGAATTCGCGCGCGATATAGGGCGCGAGCGCCGCCGCGGCGTCCTTCGCAGATACAAAACGCGCCGCTTCGCCGAACACGAGCGGGTCGACGGCGAGAAGCCGCCACGGTTCCTGATAGGCGGCACGGCCCATCATCACGCCGTCGACGCGCTGCAGATGCGTGCGCGCATCCTCGACGCTGGCGATGCCGCCGTTGAGAACGATGGTCATGTCCGGATGCGCGCGTTTGAGCCGATAGACGCGATCGTAATCAAGCGGCGGAACCTCGCGATTCTCCTTCGGCGAAAGACCCTTGAGCCAGGCCTTGCGCGCATGAACGATGAGCGCGTCCGCCCCTGCATGCTGCGCCGCTTGGCTAAACCTCTCCAGCGCCGGTTCGGGATCCTGTTCGTCGATGCCGATGCGGCATTTCACGGTGACGGGAATGCGCACCGCAGCCTTCATCGCGGCGATGCAATCGCCGACCAAATCGGGCTCCGCCATCAAACAAGCGCCGAAACGGCCGTCCTGCACACGATCGGACGGACAGCCGGCATTCAGATTGATCTCATCAAAACCCGCATCCGCACCGATGCGCGCGCACTCTGCGAGCGCTCGCGGATCGGAGCCGCCTAATTGCAGCGCCAGCGGATGCTCGGCCGCATCGAAGCGCAAAAGCCGCGCCCGGTCGCCGTGGCGCACCGCGCCCGTGGTCAGCATTTCGGTATAGAGCAGCGCCCGGCGCGTGAGCGCGCGATGGAAGAACCGGCAATGCCGGTCGGTCCATTCCATCATCGGAGCGACTGAGAATCGCCAGGGCCGACTCTGCGGCGCCATTTCACGTATTTATCAGTCATTTATAACATTTTCTATTCCGCTCATTTCGTACCATTTTCAGCCGATTTTGACCCATTTTCGCGTCCGTGGTACGACATCGTCGTACTTTTTAGGATTCCTTGTCGTACCGTACGATCGCCGACAGGACCAACTCTGAGCATTACACGGCGACTGGGTACGAAAGTACGACAAGTACGAC
>CAWEMR010000034.1:0-84905 GCA_963810085.1 uncultured Alphaproteobacteria bacterium
GTTAGTGAAATCCTCGAAGGAGGAAAAAGATAGTGGTCCGCTATCGGCGACTTCGCGATAGCGTTTTGCAATATCGACAATCTGGATGGTGGAGTTAGGCAAGTCGCGCTGTAGCGTCGCTGCGAGGTAGAGAATTCCCATAGGCATCGCTACGACCTGCGTGAGCCGCGCACTGCCTTTGACAAAGGATTGAACCAAAACGTTGTAGGGAATTGATGGTGGATTGATGAAAAGCACCTTCCGCCGAACCGGGGACGGAATACGCGGCCAGCACTCTGGGTTCCGCTGCAAAATTCTGAACTAGACAATTCCGCCCCCAATTTGCCCCTTAACTTAAGTGACTAGTATAACACACTCCGCCGTCCGGCCAAGTTGAAACGGAACGGATGATTTACGTTTGGGGAGCGTTTGTCGTATTGGATCACAACTTGCCAGGCAACTCGTTCCAAGGCGCGGTTGATTTGCCCCCGGGAGGCTGCCGCGACAGTCGCCGACCGGTTGCTCTACGCTGAAAGCGGACACGAAATCGGACGGCTGACGCATCGGCTTTGGGCCAATATCCGAGCACCCGTGAGCGCCGCTACCGTCATGAGGTCCGGGAGGGGGAGGCAGGGCTAAAGCCGGTGAGCAATGTGCGCACCGCGTCGTCCTCGAAGGGCCGTCCGGAGAGCGGTCGCATTTGCTACTGCACCATCCGCCGCAAGTCAGCAGCTGTTAGCGCTTCCGCAAATAGCCGTTTGGATTCCCCGTTACATTGCGGCCATACTGATCACAATATCTGGCGTCGATCTCATAAGCCGCGCCACGATCGGAAGAGGAACCTGGCGATTGCTTGCAAGGGACCGCCGTCGAAGCGCGCATCAGTGCCCATCTCCGTCATTGTCCCATCTTCAACCACGATGTATTCGCCCGGGCGCAGGTGAGGATCGAAGAAATGGAGCACGGCCAATGTCGGCTGGTAGTGATGGCTGGCGTCCTCGATGACGAACCAGGGCCTCGGTAAGTTGGAGAGCACGTCGTCAGTGAATACACACCCGAGGTCCCTTTGGTCACACTCAAGAAAGCGTACGTTGTTGGGTTGATACGAAGGCATCGGAGGAATGTAGGTCGACCGACAGTACTTGCCCTTCAATGCCAAAGTTATGGAGCAAGTCGCCCAGCCATGCCGCCGAACCTCCCTTGAGCGAGCCGATCTCGATGATGGTACGCGGCTTTGTCTCCCAGATGAGCCGCGTATAAAGCGCGATCTCCACCGGATGCTTTTCCATCGGTATATCGCGATAGCAGTAGCCGATGAGGCCATGATTTATCGCGACTTGCAAGATTGGCGGGACATCGCTTCGCCATCCCCTTCCCTGCACACGCGGCAACCGAGCTGAAATGCCAGCGCGCCGCGCGGCACGATAAGGCAGTTTGATGACGTATTTCAGTGTAGAAAGTGCGGAAAGCGTCGCCATTTAAATTCCTCTGCGCAAGCCGGTTCGGAAACACAAGACGTCATTGGCCCAGGAAGGCAGGCGTCTGAGACGAACACATCAAGACCAAGTCGACACCTATTCTTAGAGACAGGAAGCCTACAGTACAAAATCGCTGTCGATGGTTCGCAACGATGAAGACCCAGATGTATAACATTCCGATTTGCAGGCTCGTTGGATCGGCTATTGTGCGCAACATGGCCTTTTATCCGAAGGTCCCCTACCCCTGCAAAAACCACGCTGACGCCACTCTCCGTGCAACGCCATAAAAAACTCATTTTCCAGACCACGTTTCCAGCTTGATTTGCCGCAAACGGCTCAAGTTTTTGGAGCTGACCTTAGCGGCCAATGACAGACACGCTACTTAATCTTCGTCGCATGGAAGCACTCCCTCACCAGAAGTCCAATAGAAGCACTTACAGGCCTGACATTGACGGCCTGCGCGCGATCGCATCGTGCCTGTGGTATTTTATCATGCCGATATTGCGCCATTTGGCGGAGGATATGTTGGTGTCGACATATTCTTCGTTATCTCAGGGTATCTCATCACGTCCTTTATACTTGATCAGATCGCGCGCGGCGAGTTCACGTTAGCAAATTTCTATTTGCGACGAATTCGCCGAAATCTTTCCTGCGTTGTTCGTCATGATCGCCGTCTGCGCCGCGGTTGCATGGCTTCTCTTAACGCCCGCCGATCTCAGGCGCTTTGGTGAAAGCATTTTTGCCACCACCGTATTCGCATCAAATGTACTTTTCTGGCTGCAGTCAGGTTATTTCGCGGCGCCCCTGGAATCCCGACCTCTGCTGCACACGTGGTCGCTTGCCGTCGAAGAGCAGTTTTATCTTGTATACCCCATCGGTCTTGGCCTGATTTTTTGGCTGTTACCAAGTCGCGTAATCGCAATTACGTTGGCATTGGCCGTCCTGTCCTTCGGGCTCAATGTCGCATTAGTCGAAACACATCCAAACTTCGCATTCTTCCAGTTGCCGACCAGAGCGTGGGAATTATGCATTGGAGCAGTGCTGGCTATGAGCGCGCTCTCGTCGCCGCGCACGATGGGGGCGAGCGAGCTTGCCGGGCTACTTGGGATCGGGCTGATCTGCTGTGCGGTTTTCGGCTTTTCGAAGAATACAGTATTTCCGGGTTTTGCCGCGCTTGTGCCGACGATGGGAGCTGCGGCCATTATCTGGGCTGGAAGAAGCAAGTGCGGAACTATAACGCGATTATTGTCATATCGGCCTTTCGTACTGATTGGGAAAGCTTCTTATTCTTTGTACCTCTGGCATTTTCCTCTCTTGTCGTTTGCCGCTTACATGCGTGTCGATGGTCTAAGCCTTGAGTTGCGCTTTGCACTTGTCGCCCTATCGACCATTCTTGCGTTTGCATCATGGATTTACGTCGAACAACCAATCCGACGTGGTGAGGGAGGTCTTCGCAAATCCGAAGGCAGTATTCGGCGCGGCTGCGGCGGTGCTTGCATTGTTCGGCGGCTTCGGACTGACGGCACATTTTAATAATGGATTTCCTTTCCGTATCGGAGAACCCAGATCGCAAATCGTAGCTGCTCAAAACGATTTCGACCCGGATCGCGAGCACTGCTTAGCGGTGGCCGTGGACGGCGACATCGATCGACAGCCGTTTTGTCTATTCGGGTCTGAGGATGATAAGCCCGAATTTGCGCTTTGGGGGGACTTGGTTGCCGAGAGCTTGCGCGCAGGATTTGATAGGGCGGCAACCGTCTCGCCGCATTCCGGCATATTTCTGGGCGCTGGCGGATGCATCCCAGAACTGGGGTTCTCCAGGGCAAATTCGGAATGCGGCCGGATCAACGAGGCCATCGCGAGATATCTCGTATCACAGCCACAAATTCACACTGTTGCACTTGCCGGTCGCTGGGCGCTATGGGCCGAGGGCTTGCCGTACAAGCATGAAGGAGGACCACCGCTCAGCTTTACAGACAGTTCGGGAGCGCCGGTGGAAAGCCACGCGGCATTCGAAGCAGGCGTCAAGCGGGCTGTCGCGGAGCTTGTTGCAGCTGGCAAGCGGGTGTGGCTCATCGGATCAATTCCCGAAATAGGCTATGATGTGCCGCGCGCGCTCTATTTGGATTCAATCGGCATTACGCAAGTCGACGTCCGGCCTACTCGCGAGGAGTTCGATCGAAGGCAAAGCTTCGTGTTCAAGCTCTTTACGGCAACTTTCAAAACCTATGGCATGGGCTTAGTCTGGCCGCACGAATACCTTTGTGACCTCTTTTTTTGTCAAGTACAGCATAACGGCAGTCCGCTGTATGTCGACGATCAGCACTTGACCCGATCCGCGGCTCTATCGATGTGGACACTTCTCGAGCCTATCTTCTCTGATAGAGCGCCACACACGGGTTCTATTATCAATGTACCCCAGCCATGATGCATACCACCTTCGGCGTCCACCTGTGATTAGAAGCGAATTTGCGTTCTACGTGATGCTCGGTGCTGCTGTTGCGCTTATACTCTTATTTGGGCATGCCTGGATGGGCTGACGATCGACGCCTACATCTAAGACGAGATTGTGCCGATGGCATTGGTATCAGATCTTGCTTCCCTGGAACACGCGTGACTACTCGACCAATTCGGGCAATCCTGCTTAGATTAGAAGCTGAATCTACTAAAACATCACTCGCCGCGCTTGGCGACTAATAGGTCGTTGCTCAATTGGGGGGGCAATATCAGCAGCACGATGGTAGATCAGCCAACAATCTGCTCTATCCCTTTGGAGAGATGATGTATCGGGTAGGCGTTGTCGAAAATATTTAAGTAATCTGATCCGATGATGCAGACTACTCAAGTTAATCGCCAGTTTGAATATTGCGCGAGGTGCGGGCCGAAGTCGTTGGATATCTGGCGATGTGTGACTAACGTTAGGCTGACCTTTGTGTACGTCATATGACATCCGACGCTGCCATAACGCCGCCTCGACTTCTTTATGTTACCGCAGAAGATTGGGCGTTTCTCTCGCATCGGCTGCCGATGGCGCGCGCGGCGCGCGACGCCGGCTTTGACGTGCACGTCGCCACGCGCGTGCAAAGCGGCAGGCCGGCGATCGAAGCCGAAGGCTTTACACTACATCCAATTCCATTCGCGCGCGGCAGCGTTTCGCTGATCGTCACATTGACCACGCTCGCGGCACTCCGTCGGGTGAGCGGCGAAGTTGCGCCGGCCATAACTCACCATGTCGCGCTGCAGCCGACCTTGCTCGGATTGATCGCGACGCTCGGTCGCCGCATCACTTGTGTCAACGCTTTTATCGGTCTTGGATATGCTTTCACGTCGACCAACACCAAGGCGCGCGCTCTACGACTGATAGTCAGCGCAACACTCCGCCGCTGGTGAATCGCGAGGGCAGTATCGCGCTGGTGCAGAACAGGGACGACATGGCAGCGCTCATGTCGCTCGGCATTCCCCAACCCGCATCGCACTGATTTCGGGATCCGGCGTCGATATCGATCGCTTCAAGCCGCTCGACGAGCCACCGCAGCCATTACCTTCGGCTTCGTCGGCCGGCTCCTCAAGGACAAAGGCGTGCGCACTCTGATCGAGGCGTTTCGCCTACTGCGCGCGCGCGGATCGGATGCGCGCTTGTTGATCGCCGGCACGCCCGATCCCGCCAACCCGGCGTCGGTGACGGAAGCCGAAGCGGCGTCCTGGAACAAAGAACCGGGCATCACCTGGCTCGGCCATGTCAGCGACATCGCCGGACTGTGGGCGCGCGCACATATCGCGATATTACCGTCACGCCGCGAAGGCTTGCCGCTGTCGCTGATGGAAGCGGCGGCCTGCGGACGTGCCCTGATCGCGAGCAATGTGCCGGGGTGTCGTGAAGTCGTTATCCACGATCAGACCGGAATACTATTTCCCGCTGACGATGCGTCTGCCCTCGCCCTGGCCATGGGGCAGCTTGCTTCCACGCCGGATCTGCGCATCCGTTACGGCGCGGCCGCCAGGAAGTTGGCGGAAGAGAAATTCGACTCACAACTCATAGGACAGCAGACCGTAGACCTTTATCGGGGACTTCTTGCGGCCAAAAACAGACTAGATTGAGCTGTTTCATGAAACGGTTCGGCAGCATTTTGGAGAGAGGAGATAGAAACGCGTGCGTTCGAACCTTATGCCATTGAGCTGAATAAGGAATGTTTTTACCGCTAAAAAGCTCAAAAGCAAACAGTCGAGACACCGATCAGTCTGGGCCTTCTCTTCATCTATCCGAAATTGATGGACTGCGTGGTTGGGCAGTTCTTGCCGTGATCCTGAATCATTATTTTGGCGATGCTGTCGCATCAGGCTTTTTGGGCGTCGACATATTTTTTGTGATATCCGGTTTCGTCATTACGAAGAATCTGCAGCAGAAATCCTTTGATAATTGGATCGATTATCTTTGCACCTCGCCCAGGTCTGGCAAGAGAACGGCGTCGGCCGGCCGAGCCCGCGCACCCACCAGCCGAGCAAGCTTGCCGCGCGGCCGGCGAAAAGCCCGAACGATGGCGCGTTCGGTGGCGGCGGCCCGGTGGCTGCCCGCAAGCACAAGCGGATCGTGTTGCTTTGGCATAGAGCCTCAGCCCTACGTGCCGCTAGGAGCAGGCCCAGTGGGGAAATCAACATCAGATTCGTGGGTGTGTGTCGCACGACGCGGATGCGTCTCAAGCCACAGTCCCCGCGCCGTAGCGAGGGGGTCAATCGCTGCATTTTTCCACCACTTAGCTTCATCACCATGTCGGTGCAGCTCACGATGATGCCCGCGGCACAGCGGAACCGTGAACTCATCGCTGACCTTGCGTCCCAACGCCCGGCTTTGCGCAAAGCGCAGGTGATGAGCATCGCAAGGCCGACGACCGCAAACCAGGCAAGACTGCTGAGCGACGTGGCGCACGTGCTCGCGATCGCGAATGCGGCGCGGCTCCGGGAACCACAATGCGCCTTTGTCGACTGAAAAGCCGCGCCACTTTGGACATCGTGCGGCAAAAATTCCCTGTAAATTTCCCTGTTAGCAGGGAAATTCGCGCCCGACATTAGCGGCCCGGCAGCACCGCTGATTTGGCGGATGGCTTGTCGCGCTCCCGCAGCGCCATGCCGCCGAGCACCCCGACGCCGAACACGTAAAGCCAGCCATTGGTGAAATCGAACAGGTGGGAATGCGCCGTGGATGACACGATGTTTTCCACCACCACGACCGGGCCGATCCAGGCGGCGAGGCCTTCGCCGCGAAACAACAGGATATGCGCGATCCACATCGCCCAGAGCACCAGCGCGCCGACGATTCCGATCTGGATGGCGACGGCAAAAGTCTGATTGTGCGGATTGTCGGCCGCGACCGCACCGGCGCCGCTGCCCCCTGCCGTCACGCGGCGAAATTCTTCGGCGATAGTGCCGGTGCCGTGGCCAAGGAGCGGCGCCGACGCCATGATCTCGAGCGATTCCTGAAAGAACGCGGCATGCAAGCCGATCGACGTAATTTCGTTCTTGGCGCGATATTGCTGGATCTCGTCAAAGGACGCGTGCACGCGCGCGCGCAGGCTGGGTGACGCGGCCCACAGTGCTCCGCCGATAGCAATGGCGGCTATGCAAGCGACAAAGATTCCCCACCAACGAAACAGCCGCCAGCCGAGGAGAAGAATAAGCACCGGCGCCGCAAGAAGCGCGATGCGGCTGACCACAGCGAAGGCGAAATTGGCGATGAACAGCGCGGCGATCGCAACGAAGGCGAGCGCCGTCGTCCGGCTCTTGCGGCCTTGATAAGCCGCATAACCCAGCGCGCCGAAGGCGCAGACGAGAAAGGCCGAGCCCTGATAAATGTCGTCATGCACCGGAACGCCGGTGACATGGCCGCGCCACGTTAGTCCGGGTGTCAAAATCAAAATGTAAGACACCACAAGTACGGTCGCCTCGGAGACGAGAAAGCCACAAATGACCCGAATGCCGTTTTCCGAGCGACGAAATTGCGCGAGCAAGAGCGGAAGGAGCAGGAGCCGGTTGAAACTGTCCAAGCCGCGATAACGCGCCACCCAATCGACGTCCGCCCACAGCATGCCGATGAGACCGAGACACCAGAGCAGGATCGGAAGGCCGCCCGCCGGCGTCGCGAGCTCACGCCTGATCGCGGCGATGTCCAACGTCGGCAGCACGGCGAGAAGCCAGGCGACGATGAAGATGCTGGTCGCCGACGTCGACCACGGCAGCGCCAGCGCAACGCCGACGGCAAGCCAATCGGCGAGCCGCTGCAAAAACCCGCGGTCGAAGCGGGCGGTGGTCGAAAGCGCCGTCATTTGCCGAACCCTATGTCGCCAAGCGTTATGCGCTTTTCGCGGCCGCGATCAACATCCAATAGAACCTCCATGGAAATCGGCCCGGCCGGATTTCTGTGCTAGAGGCTGCAGACGAAAGCGGACCTGATCGAAGCGGACTTAAACGATGGATGACACGTTTACGACATCTGCAGCGATCGTCGCCGCTGCCGCGCTGTTGAGCGCGATCCTCATCATCGTGCTGCGTCCGCTGCTCAAGCGTTACGCGCTGGCCCGCCCCAATGCCCGCTCCTCGCACACGATCCCGACGCCGCAGGGCGGCGGACTTGCCGTGGTCGCAGCGACCATCGCCGTAACGGTGGGAATGCTGTACTCGGCCTCGGATGCAGCGGGCACCATACCGCTTGCGATTTTGTTCTCGGCCATCATCCTGATCGCGATCGTGGGCGTCGTTGCCGACATTCATCCCGATTATGTCGTGCCGCGCTTCCTGTTGCAGGCGCTTGCCGTTGCGACAGTAGTTTTTGTGCTGCCGGAAGAATTGCGCGTCGTGCCGTTTCTACCGTGGTGGATCGAGCGCGCGCTTCTTGTCGTCGGCGGATTGTGGTTCGTCAATCTGGTGAATTTCATGGACGGGCTCGACTGGATGACGGCGGCTGAGGTCGTGCCGGTCACCGCGGCGCTGGCGGTCGTCGGGCAGCAGGGCATGCTACCGCCCTGGGCCGTCGTCGTCAGCTTGGCGCTCTGCGGCGCCATGATCGGTTTCGCTTTTTTCAACCGCCCGGTCGCCAGACTTTTCCTCGGCGACGTCGGCAGCTTGCCGATCGGCCTCCTGCTCGGCTGGCTGCTCGTTCTCGTCGCCGGCAATGGCGGCCGCGCCGCGGCGATCCTACTGCCATTATATTATTTCGCCGATAGCACCATCACATTGCTTCGCCGCATCGTGAACGGCGAAAAGGTCTGGCAGGCGCATCGCTCGCATTTCTATCAGCGCGCCACCGATCACGGCTTTACCGTGATCCAGATCGTGCGGCGCGTTTTCATCGTCAATCTTGTTCTGGCGGCGCTGGCGCTCGCGACCGTGCTGCGGCCGAGCCGCGAGCTCGATATCGAGGCGCTGATCGCCGGCGGCCTTTTGGTCGCTTGGCTGCTGGTGGGATTCGCGCGCGGCCGCGGATCGTACCGGACATTGTAGAAATTTATTCCGCCGCGGCGGGCGGGCGTTTGCGCTGCTCGAAGCGGCGGTCGAAGACGTGCTCGGCAATACGGTTCTTGAGCATCTCGATCGAGCCGCCGGCGATCATCCAGCCGCGCGTCCGCCGCATGCAATATTCGACCAGCGTCTCGCAGCTATAGCCGAGCGCGCCCATGATCTGCACCGCTTCGTTGGCCACTTCAAAGCCGGCTTGATTGCAGGCCGCCTTGGCGACGGCGGTCTCATAGGCCGACGGCAAGCCGCGGTCGGCATTGGCGGCGGCGCGAAACAGCAGCAGCTCCGCGCTGTCGAGCTTGATCGCCATGTCGGCGAACTTCCATTGCAGGCCCTGGAATTCGCAGAGCGGCCGGCCGAACTGCTCGCGCTGCAGCGCATAATCGCGCGCCGCCTTGAAGGCGTAGCGGCCCAAAGCGAGCGAGCGAGCGGTATTGCCGAGCCGCTCGACATTGAAACCGGCCATCTGTTTCTTGAAACCCCCTGGGCCGAGCAACACGTTCTCCGCCGGAATGCGGCAATCCTTGAAATGCAGTTCGCTCCATTCCTCGCCGCTCATGAAAGCCTGCGGCGCGCCGAAGGAAAAGCCCGGCGTGCCGCGCTCGATGAGAACCGAGCCGATGCCGCCGAGCCCGGGCCCGAAGCGCACATAGACCAGAAACACATGGGCGTCCGGGCTGAACGTGGCGAACACCTTGCTGCCGTCGATGACGTAATGCGCGCCATCGGCGCGCGCGCTGGTCTTGAGATCGGTGACGGCCGAGCCGGCATCGGGCTCGGTCATACCGAGACTCATGACGGTGCTGCCGGCCAGAAGCCCGTCGAGCCAGCGCGCTTTCTGCGCCGGCGTGCCGTATTCGGCGAAGGTGCGGATCGGCCCGAAATTGCCGAATTGCACGACGTCGGCGCTGCGCGGACATGCGGCCGCGACTTCCATGATGGCGATCACGGCATCCATCAGCGTGCCGCCCTGCCCGCCTTCGCTCTCCGGTAGAGTAATGCCCATGAGGCCCTGTTGCGCCATCAGCGCCGCCACGTCGAACGGAAAGCCGGGCGCGTGCGCGCGCTTAAGCGCATCTTTCGCCAGATGCTCGCGCGCGAAGCGCCGCACCTGTTCGGCGAATTGCTTCTGCTCCGCCGTGAAGTCGAAATCCATGCCGCCCCTCTTTGTTGTCCCGCCAGCGCATATCTTGGCGACTTCTGTTTAGAAGCCTAGTCTCGAGCCGCATCTGTCATCGGGCTGCAATACTATCGTGTGCCTGCTTTCAACGCACCACGGCATCATTGGATTGCAGCACTGGATCTTTGGGAGGCGGAGCAATGCGCAAGTGGTCTAAAGCTTGGTTATTGGCTTTCATCTTCGTTGCGCTGACGGCGCTCGTGCCGCACGCGCCGGCACAGGCCGCCGACGTGATTTGCTATAATTGCCCGCCGCAATGGGCCGACTTCGCCACCATGCTCAAGGAGATCAAGGCCGATCTCGGCTACGATATTCCGTTCGACAACAAGAATTCCGGCCAGTCGCTGTCGCAAATCATCGCCGAGAAGGCCAATCCTGTGGCCGACGTCGTCTATTATGGCGTCAATTTCGGCATGAAGGCGAAGGCCGCCGGCGATCTGATCGAGGCCTATAAGCCAAAACTCTCGGACCAGGTCCCGGACGGCTTGAAGGATCCCGACGGCTATTGGACGACCATCCATTCCGGCACGCTCGGCCTTTTCGTCAACAAGGACGCGCTCGGCGGCGCGCCGGTGCCGGCCTGCTGGAAGGATCTGCTCAAGCCGCAATATAAGGGCATGGTCGGCTATCTCGATCCGTCCTCCGCCGCGGTGGGTTATGTCGGCGCGGTCGCGGTAAACACCGCGCTCGGCGGCAGCGACACCGACATGACGCCGGCGGTCGAGTTTTTCAAGGAGCTGCACAAGAACCAGCCGATCGTGCCGAAGCAGACATCTTATGCCCGCGTCGTCTCCGGCGAAATTCCGATCCTGTTCGACTACGACTTCAACGCCTATCGCGCCAAATATAGCGAGAGCGGACACTTCGAGTTTGTCATTCCCTGCGAAGGCACGGTCGTCTTCCCCTATGTGACGAGCCTGGTGAAGAACGCGCCCGACAAGGACAAGGCGCAAAAGGTGTTGGATTATTTCCTGTCGGATAAAGGCCAGGCGATGTGGGCCAACGCCTATTTACGCCCATCGCGGCCGATCGAATTGCCGGCTGCCGTCAAAGCCAAATTCCTGCCCGACAGCGAATATGCCCGGGCCAAGAGCGTCGACTGGGCCAAGATGGAGGCGCTGCAAAGCGGCTTCACCGAGCGCTATCTCGCCAACACGCAATGATGCATCATTGTGCTCCGGCTAGCCGGAGCACAATTCGCTCATGAGCAAGAAGACGTTCATCGTTCTTTGCTTCGTGCCGCTGGCGATCCTGGTCACGGCATTCTTCGTGCTGCCGATGGCGCGGCTCGTGGTGGTCGGCGCGAGCGGCGACAAGGGCTTGAGCGCCTATGCCGCCATTCTGCTCAATACGCGCTACCGCACGACGCTGATCAACACCGTCTTGCTGGCGGCGGCGACCACGGCCGCCACGCTGGTGATCGCGACCGTCAGCGGCATCTTTTTACAGCGCCATCGTTTTCCCGGCCGCGCGTTCCTGATCGCGATGCTGACATTCCCGCTCGCCTTCCCGGGCGTCGTGGTCGGCTTCATGATCATTTTGCTCGCCGGCCGGCAAGGCTTGATCGGCCAACTGACGCTGGCACTGTTTCACGACAAGCAAGTGTTCGCCTATTCGATCCAGGGCCTGTTTCTCGGCTATCTCTACTTCTCCATCCCGCGCGTTATTCTCACCATCATGGCGGCGGTGGAGAAGCTCGATCCGTCACTCGAGGAAGCCGCGCGCGCGCTCGGTGCCGGCCCCTGGCGCGTCGTCCGCGACGTCGTTTTGCCGGCGCTGGCGCCCGCCTTCATCGCTTCGGGCGCCATTGCGTTCGCCACCGCGATGGGCGCGTTCGGCACCGCGTTCACGCTCGCGACCGACATCGACGTGTTACCGATGCTGATCTATACCGAGTTCACTTTGTCGGCGAATTTCGCCATGGCGGCGGCGCTGTCGGTGGGTTTAGGTGCCGTCACCTGGGCCATTCTCGCGCTCGCCCGCAGCTTCGGCGGCAATACCGTGGCGGCGGCCGGATGAAGACGACACGCACCCGCCTGATCTTTGCCGCGCAGCTTATCTTCACGCTGCTGGTGGCGGCGTTTCTGATTGTGCCGGCGGTGCTGTCGATGACGGCGGGAATAACCGTGAATTATTTCCTCGGCATTAAGTCTGGATTGACGCTGCGATGGGTCGCGCAGGTGTGGGAGCTTTATTCCGATACGATCTTCCGCTCGTTCCTGATCGCGTTCTCGGCGCTCATCGTAACGCTCGTGGTCGGCGTCCCCGCCGCCTATGCGCTGCATCTGCGCAATGACCGGCTGTCGCGCGCGGTGGAAGAGATCATCACGCTGCCGCTGGCCATTCCCGGCCTCGCCATCGCGCTGGCGCTTCTGCTCACCTATGGCGGCTTTTCCGACTTCCGCCGCTCCTGGCTGTTCATCCTTGTCGGCCACGCCATCTTCACACTGCCCTTCATGGTGCGCTCGGTGATGGCGGTGTTCGCGGCCATCGACGTCAAGACGCTCGACGAGGGCGCATCCTCGCTCGGCGCCTCGCCGTGGCGGCGCTTCCGCGACGTCATAGTGCCCAATGCGCGGCCCGGCATTCTCGCCGGCTCCTTGATGGTGGTGACGCTGTCGCTCGGCGAATTCAATCTGACCTGGATGCTGCACACGCCGCTGACCAAGACATTGCCGGTCGGCCTCGCCGACAGTTACGCTTCGATGCGGCTTGAAGTGGCGTCGGCCTATACGCTGGTGTTTTTCGTCATGATCATTCCGCTGTTGACGGCGATGCAAATCTTCGCCGGCTATCGCGGCGCGGCGGAGGGGCTGCGGCGATGAGCGACCAGCGAGACAGCCAGAACGGTGGACACGGCGTTGCGCTCCGCATCGAGGGCTGCGGCAAGACCTTTGCCGACGGCACCCGCGCGCTCGAGCCGGTGACGCTTGCCGTCGCGCGCGGCGAGACTTTGGTGCTGCTCGGCCCGTCGGGCTGCGGCAAGACCACGCTGCTGCGCATCATCGCCGGCCTTGAGACACCGGACGCCGGCGGACGGCTGCTCTTTAATGACGCCGACGTCACGCGCGTGCCGATCGAACGGCGCAATGTCGGCATGGTGTTTCAGTCTTACGCGCTGTTTCCTAACATGGATGTGAGCGACAATATCGGTTACAGCCTGAAAATCCGCGGCGTCGGCGACAGCGAGCGCAAGGCGCGCATCGCCGAACTCGTGGCGCTGACCGGCATCGAAGGCCTCGAGCGCCGCCGCATCGATCAACTCTCGGGCGGGCAACGGCAGCGGGTGGCGCTGGCGCGCGCGGTTGCGGCGCGGCCGAGCGTGCTTCTGCTCGACGAGCCGCTCACCGCGCTCGACGCCGCTCTTCGCGACCGGCTGCGCGGCGAGCTCAACCGGCTGCTGCGCATGCTGGGCATTACCGCGATCTATGTCACTCACGATCAATCGGAAGCCATGGCGCTCGGCGATCGTATCGTCGTCATGCGCAAAGGCGCCATCGCGCAAATCGGCACGCCGCGCGATATTTACTTCGCGCCGGCGAACCGCTTCGTGGCCGAATTCGTCGGCGCCGCCAATATCGTCGAAGCGCAATGCGATGCCGGCGCGTTGACGCTGCCCGGCGGTAAATTGCCGCTCGGAAACGGCGCCGCGAATGGCCATGCCGACAGCAATGCCAACGGCAAAGTATTTGCCATGATCCGTCCGGAATCGATCTGCATCGTCGCGCCGGACGGCGCCGCTCTGTCGGGCCAGGTCGATAGCGTGAGTTTTGTCGGCGATCGGCAACGGGCATCGATCGGCGGCGCCGCCGCCAAATTCATCATGGTCGATGTGCCGAATTCCATCGCCATCAAAGCCGGCGATCGCGTCGGACTGGCCATAGACCCGGCCGCCATTCGGCTCCTCCCCGGAGATATGTAGTGCCCGCACGTCCGCTTCTGATTGCGCAAATTTCCGACCTTCATATCAAGCAACCGGGTGGGCGCGCCTATCGGCAGGTCGATACCGCGGCGGCGCTGATGCGCTGCGTCAAGGAGCTGAACCGGTTGAAGCCGCGCCCCGATCTCGTCGTGATCTCCGGCGATCTCGTCGATACGCCGCTGCCGGCCGAATACGATCATCTGAAAAAACTCTTGGCGCCGCTCGACATCGAATTCGCTGCCATCCCCGGCAACCACGACAGCCGGGACATGATGCGCTCGGCCCTGCCCGGCCTCGGCTACGCCCAGCCAAGCGGCGCGCTCAATTCCGTGCGCAAGGTCGGCGGCGTCGACATTGTGCTTTTGGATTCCACGGTGCCCGGGGCGCATCACGGCGAGCTTGACGCGGCGACGCTGCAATGGCTCGACTCGACGCTCGGTGCGTCGACGACGCGACCGGCGCTGCTCTTCGTCCACCATCCGCCGTTTAAGACCGGCATCACTCATATGGACGAGATCAACATGCACAATTCAGGCGACCTCGACGCGCTGTTGCGCAAACATCCCCGCGCGCGCCTCGTCGCCGCCGGGCATGTCCACCGTCCCATCATGACGACTTTTGCCGGCATCGCCGCAACGATCTGTCCGGCGCCCAATCACGCCGTGGCGCTCGATCTCGACGGGCACATGCCGGCGTCCTTTTTGATCGAGCCGCCAGCGTTTCATGTGCACGCTTTTTTCGACGACGAAGATATCGGCAGGGTCGTCACGCACAGCGTGCCGATCGGGGAGTTCGACGGGCCTTATCCGTTCTCCGATGCAGAAGGCAACTTTCTATAATCGCACCGACTATTCCGGCTTGCCGCCCGACATCTTTACGATCTTCGAATACTTCGCTTCCTCGTTGGCGATATCGGCGGTGTAAGCCTCGGGCGTGCTCGGCAGCGGCTCGGTGCCGTCGACGCCCATGCGGCTTTTGACGTCGTCCTCCGCCAAGGCTGCGTTCAGCGCGCGATTGAGCTTGGCGATGATGGCGGGCGGCGTGCCGCCGGGCGCGACGATGCCGTAGTGCAATTCCGCCTCGTAGCCCGGCAATCCCGCTTCCGCGACCGTCGGCACATCGGGAAACAGCGGCGAGCGCGCCGAACCGGTCACCGCCAGCGCGCGGACATTTCCCGAATGCACGAAGCCGACGGCGCCGGCCATCGGGCAGAACATCAGCGGCACCTGGCCGCCGATCAGATCGGTCAGCGCCGGCGCCACGCCCTTATACGGCACCGGATTGATCTTGATGCCAGCCATGATGGCAAACAGCATGCCGGAAAGATGCGTCGAGGTGCCGATCCCGGTCGAGGCGAAATCGAGTTTGCCGGGGTCCTGCTTCGCCAGCGCAATCAGCTCGGCGATATTGTGCACCGGCACCGACGGATGCACCAGGACGAGGTTCGGGCTCTTGGCGATCAGCCCGACCGGCGAGAAATCCTTCACCGGATCATAGGCGATGTCGGGATAAAGCTGCGGATTGATCGCGAGCGAGCTGGTCGCGATCAGAAGCGTGTAACCGTCCGGGGCGCTGCGCGCCACGTCGCGGGTGCCGATCGTCGAGCCGGCGCCGCCGCGGTTCTCGATCACGATAGGCTGGCCGAGCGTCACGCTCATCTTGCCGGCGACCATCCGCGCCAGCACATCGTTGCCGCCGCCGGCCGGATAAGGCACGACCAAGAGAATCGGCCGCGCCGGATAATCGTCCGCGGCAGCGGGTCGGCCCAAGGCAGCAACGCCGACAGCAAGAACCGCCATGAGACCGAGCACCGGTCGCAGCAATCCAGCTCGCCGCAACAATTCGCGCGTCTTCAATTCTCACGCCCTCCCCGGAATTTGCGTCTTCACCGCAATCAAATGGAGGCAGGCGTGAAGGTCAAGCAACCCTGCCTGTCGCTTGCGCCAGCTTGCACCTATGCGGGCCGCCGATCTAAAGTCATCTGCCATTGCGCGCAAAGAACACGCAAGGTGGGAGTGACAAATCATGCTAAGCCCCGAAGCAAACGCGCGCCTGACCCGCGTAGGTCCCGGAACCCCGTGCGGCGAGCTGATGCGCCGCTATTGGATCCCGATCGCACCCCTCGCACAGCTCCGCGACAATCCCGTCCGCAAGGTGCGCGTTCTCGGCGAGGACCTCGTCCTCTACCAGGACCGTAGCGGCGACTTCGGACTGATCGGCGACAGGTGTCTTCACCGTCTCGTCGACCTGCAATTCGGCATTCCGGACGATTGCGGACTGCGCTGCCCTTATCACGGCTGGCTCTATGGCGCCGATGGCGAATGTCTCGACCGCCCGATGGAAAACAAGGGCGCGATCAAGGCCAAGCTGAAAGCCTATCCGGTGCGGGAACTGGGCGGGCTGATCTTCGCTTATATGGGTCCGTTGCCCGTTCCGGCGCTGCCGCGTTGGGACCTGTTCGTTTGGCCCAATGCCGTGCGGCAGATTGCCATCAACGTCATCGACTGCAATTGGCTGCAATGTCAGGAAAACACCGGCGATCCGACGCACAGCGTTTGGGCGCACGGCCATCTGTTCCGATACATACTGGAAAGAGACGGCCGTCTTGCGGAACGCGCCGCCAGTCTCGACCATACGCTCCATACGCGCACCAAATGGGGTAACGGCATCAAGGAAGTTTACGCGCGCCCGACACAATACGGCTTCGAGAAGGGCATCTCCTACGCAAAGGAGCTCGGCGCCGAGACCGATCACGTGCGGCGGCATTCGACGGTGATCTTTCCCTTTTATACGCAGACCGGCAAAGCAGGCGCACCCCGCAGCGAATTTCAGATCCGCGTGCCGATGGATGACACGCACACTTACCACATTTGTTATCAGGTTTACGCGGCGCCGCACGGCATCAAGGCGCCGCATCAGGACTTCGTGCCGTGGTACGAGCCGCCGATGTACGACAAGAGCGGGCAGCCCATTCTCGATTACGTCCTCGCGCAGGATGCGCTCGTCTGGGTCGCGCAAGGGACGATCACCGACAGATCGAGGGAGACTCTTGGACGCACGGATATCCCGATCGCGCTGCTTCGCCGCCAGCTCGACGAGCAGATTGCCCGGGTCGAAGCGGGCAAGGAGCCGATGAACGTCTTCCGTGACGACCCGGACACAATGCTTCACGGCAGCGGCTCGGCGCCCGGTGATTGGACTTCGCCGGATTGGGCGACGCGCCAGCTTTTCCTGAGCCAGGGTTTCCGGAAAATGTACCACAAGGGTTTCGCCAATGATGACGCCGATCGCTATGGCCCTGCGATCGATCTCGTCAAGGAACTGCATCGGAGCATCGAGGAGGCCGAAATCGCGACGCGCGGTAACGCGCGTTCGGCGCAGCTTCAAGCGGACGCCGTCGTCGAGTCCTCCTGACACATTAGGTGGCTCCGTCGGCAAAGTCGGCGTTCCAGAGCGCCTCGAGCCTCTTCATCTGGCCGGCCGAAAAAGCCGGCGCGCCCGAGACCGCCGCGATCTCTTCGAGCTGGGCTTTGGTCGAGAAGCCGCCAAGCGCGGTCGCCACGCCGTCGTGCATCAAAACGAAGCGAAACGCTGCTTGGGCGAGCGTGCATCTGTTCTCGCGTGACAGGAAAGTCAGCGCGCGGGCCATGTGACGAAACCGCAGCGCGGGGGGCGATTCGAGATCGTAGGCACGCGCCACTTCATGTCTTGGTCGTCCGGCGACGCTATCGTCGGTCAGATAGCCGCTGGCGAGCGGACTGTAGACCGCAGCAGCTGCGCCGCGCGCATGTGCGGAACTGATGACGTCGCCAAAGTCTTTCTCCAGCGTCAGCCCGTTCGGCCTCGCCCGTCCGGCTGTAGGATTGAACAGCGTATACGGCACGTTGATGAGATGAAACACGCCAGTGTCGAGGAGTTGCCGGACCTCCTCGCCGTCGTTGCCGCGGCAAATGAAGCCTGCGTATTTGATCTTGCCCGAGCGCTTGAGGCGCTCGATGCCATCGAGCGCACCACCCGGCAGCATGAAATGATCCAGCGACAATTGCGAATAGTTGCGGCCTTCGAGCCCCGGATCGCCGCGCGACGGGCCGTTATGGATTTGAAACACATCGACGTAATCGACACCGAGCCGCCGCAAGCTGGCTTCGGCCGAACGGACGATATGGCCAGCCACGTCGCCAAGATTTCGCCGAGATTCTCTTTGCGGATTTCAACCTTGGTATTGAGAACCGGACGGGCACCGAGCGTCTTCAGCGCACGGCCGAGATTGGTTTCCGCAATCCCATCACCGTAGTCGGGCGCATTGTCAAAATAGGTGACGCCGAGCTCCAGGGCGCGGCCGATAATTGAAAGTTGCTCGTCATGGCGGCCGCGCACCATCAGGCCCGCATTGCCGCCGCAACCAAACGCAATCTCGGAAACGACGAGGGCGCTGTTTCCGACATTCCTGTATCGCACGTCACGGCTCCCGGATCATGCTCTGGCGGACGAACACCCGCTGCGGGACCTCACCGGTGGCGGTTGACGCGGTTCTTGCCAATGGCCGATGATTTACGTCCAGCGCGACCAAGATAAACACGATAGGGAGGATAGGCGAATGATAAGGGCGAGCGGTCTATCACGCCATACGCGGCTCATCCTGCTGCGCGCGCTGTTTGGCATCACGCTCGCCGTTTGCGCCTTGATCGGACCGGCCGGCGCGCAGACGGATGTCTCGCATTACCCGGATCGACCGATCCTCATCATCGTGCCCTATCCGCCCGGAGGCGGCACAGACATACTCGCCCGGGTTCTTGCCGAAAAATTGCAGGCGCAATTGAACCAACCTGTCGTCGTTGAGAACCGTCCCGGTGCGAGCGGAAACCTCGGTTCGGAGGTTGTGTTCCGCGCCAAGCCCGACGGCTACACGCTGTTGTTTTCGGCACAGCCGCCGCTCGTGGCCAACGAGAGCCTTTACGCCAAGCTCAATTTCGATCCCGACGCGCTGGCGTCTGTTTCCGTAGCGGCGGCGGCAAACATCGTGCTCCTGATCAACCCCAAGGTTCCCGTCAATACGCTGCGGGAGTTCATTGACTACGCCAAGGCGAACCCCGGCAAGCTGAACTACGCTTCGCAGGGCATCGGCAGTTCCGGCCACCTGACCGGCGAGTTGTTCAGCATGATGGCCGGGGTGAAGATGACTCACGTTCCGTATGCCGGCACGAATCCGGCCGTGACCGACTTAATTGCCGGCCACGTCGAACTCATGTTCGGAGAGATGGTCACCGGCGGCCCATACCTCCCCGACGGCAAATTGAAATTGCTCGGTTTGGGCGGCGAGAAACGTTTTGCCGCATTTCCGGACGTGCCCACGATTTCCGAGGCCTTGCCGGGCTTCTACGCGAAGGTTTGGCAGGGCATGGTGGCGCCGCCGGGCACGCCTGAGGCGATCATCAGTAAGTTGTCGGTCGCCATCAACGATGTGCTGAAAATGCCCGATGTTACGGACCGGCTGGACAAATGGTACATGACCGCCGTCGGCGGCAAGCCGCAGGATATGGATCGCTTTCTGAAAGTCGAGCGCGAGCGCTGGGGCAACGTCATCCGTACCAGCGGCACGAAAATCGAATGAAGGAGACACTCGACAAGTCTTGACGTTGCCCGAGCGGCGACGCAACGCCGTGACGCTCTATTGCGGCTCAATGCCGGCGTCGCGGATCACCGCCGACCATTTCGTCTCCTCGCGCTCGATCACCGCGGCGTGCTCCTCGGGCGAGGTCGGGCTCGGCTCGCCGCCTTCGTTGATGATGCGCTTCTTGACGTCCGCGTCGGCGAGCGCCGCGCGCAATTCCTTGTTCAGCCGCGCGACGATCGGCTGCGGCGTGCCGGCGGGCGCCAGCAGCCCGTAACTCAAGGTCGCGTCGAAGCCGGACAATCCGGATTCCGCCAACGTCGGCAGTTCCGGCATCAGCGTCGAGTGCCGCGCCGAGGTCACCGCCAGCGCGCGGACATAGCCGCCGTCGAGCGCCGCGCGCGACGCCGGGATCGGGTTGAAGCCGATTTTGACGAAACCGCCCATCATGTCGGTGATCAGCGGGTTCGAGCCTTTCTCGATAATCTGCTGGACGGTGACGCCGGCCTGCTGCGCGAACAGGATCGAGGCCAGGTAATTGACCGTGCCCGCTCCGGGCGTGCCAACCTGAACCGGGTCCTTGGCGCTCTTCATCATCGCGATCAGTTCGGCGACCGAATGCACCGGCAGATCCTTGTGGACCAAGAGCAGCGCCGGCGCAGAGGCGATCAGCCCGATCGGCGCAAAGTCCTTGCGCGGATCGTAGCCGACGTTCTGGTAGAGATGCGGGCCGGTGGCGAGCGTCGAGGTGTAACCGAGAATAATCGTATAGCCATCGGGCGCGGCATGGGCGACTTCGCGGGTGCCGACCGTGCCGCTGCCGCCGGCATTGCGGTTCTCGATCACGATGCGCTGGCCGAGGCTTGCGCTCATCTTGTCGGCGACCGATCGCGCCATGATGTCGTTGGTGCCGCCCGGCGGCAGCGGAATGACCAGCACGATCGGCCGGTTCGGATAATCGTCGGCGGCGCCCGCATCGGCAACCCAAGCAGGCGCGAATAACGCGAAAGCGGTGATTGCCGCCACTGCCGCAAACAGCGCGATCAGCCTCGCCACGCGACCCTCCCCTTGCCTGTCCTCTCATGGCGCGCCACCGGCGCACTACTCGATCTGCTGAATGCCGGCCTTGGTGATGATGTCGTGATATTTGCCAATCTCATCGGCGATGAATTTCTTCGTCTGATCCGGCGGCAAGTAATAGGTCTCGGCGCCTTGCTGCTGGAACTTCGCGCGCACTTGGGGATCGGCCAACGCCTGCTTCACTTCATCGTTGAGCTTGTTGACGATCGCAGCCGGCGTGCCCTTCGGCACCGAAAGCGCGAACCAGCCCGAGACCAGATAGTCCGGCAGGCCCGCTTCCTTGACGGTCGGCGTGTCCGGCAAGATGTCGAGCCGATCGGTGCCGGCGACGGCGAGCGCCTTGGCGCCTTTGGCGTTGAGCGCGGCGGCGACATTCGGGTACCACTGGAAGCCGAGCGGCACGTCGCCCGCGATCATGTCGGGCACATATTGGCCGATATTCTTGTACGGCACGTGCGTCATCTTCACGCCGGTGAGCTGGCTGAAATATTCGCCGGCGAGATGCTGCGAGCTGCCGATGCCGACCGAGCCGTAATTCTGGCCGGGGTTCTTTTTGCCGTAATCAATGAGCTCTTGCAGCGTGTTGACCGGCAATTTGTTGCTGGCCGCGACCACGATGGTGAACTTGGCGAACGGCGAGATCACCTCGAAGTCTTTCTGCGGGTCATAGCCGAGCTGCTTGTACAGCGTGACGTTGGCGGCCATCGGGCCTGAACCGCTGCCGACCAGCGTGTAGCCGTCAGGCGCGGCCTTGGCGACATCGGCGGTGCCGTTATTGCCGCCGGCGCCGGGCCGGTTTTCCACCACGATGGTCTGGCCCATCGACTTCGCCATTTGCGCGAACATGATGCGACTGACGACATCGCTGGCGCTGCCGGCAGCGAACGGAATGACCGCCGTGATCTGCTTATTCGGGTAATTCGTTAAACTTTGTGGCGCGTTCTGCGCCGTCGCAGCACCCCCGCCGATCACACCGAAAGCCAGCGCCAAAACCGCGCCAAACCCACTCAAACGCCAAATTTCCAGCATTTCCAACGTCCTCTCTTCTGCCAGCAAAGCAAATTCCGCCTGCCGTTCCAAGGCGGAAACGCCGTTCCTTGGAGGTATTAGCTGCCGCAATTTGCCGTAAATGGCCACAATCCGTCCAAAAAGCCGCCCCCTTCGGGCTGCATGTCGGGAAGGTCGAGGGATTTACTACGCATTTACCATGTGGAACGGCGCCTCACGGCTGCCGTCGCGGGCACGTGGGTGTGAAGTAAGGGGGCGCGATGCGTTCGATCATTGCGTGCGGGATTGTTCTGCTTGGTCTCAACGGCACCGCGCACGAGCCGGAATACGCGTCGCTGTTGTCCGGCAATTTCACGACCGCCAACGATCGATCCGCGTCCTCTCTGGTCGAGATCGATTCCTCCATCGGCCGGGCCGACCGCCTCGCCGTCGTCAACATGCAGCCGCGCGCTTTGGCTCTCGAGATTTTTCGGCCGACGGCAGCCGACATGCAGTTGCGGCTTGCCTCGGCGAGCCCGGATCTCGACGGCAGCCTGCTCGCCTCCGCCAATATCGGACCTAGTATTGGACCTGGCATTGGACTTGGCGACAATCGCGGCGGCGAAGTGTCGCTCGACAATCTTTGCCAGGCGCTGTTCGCCTCGGCGCAAGCCAACGACATTCCGGTGCAATTCTTCGCCAATCTGATCTGGCAGGAGAGCCGGCTCAAGGCCGATGACGTCAGCAAGAAAGGCGCGTTGGGGATCGCGCAATTCATGCCGCAAACCGCCGCCGAAAAGGGCCTCGACGATCCGTTCGATCCGCTGCAGGCACTGCCGGCCTCGGCGCGCTTGCTGCGCGAACTGCACATGGAATTCGGCAATCTCGGTTTCGTCGCGGCGGCCTACAATGCCGGCCCGCATCGCGTCGCCCGATGGCTCGAACGCCAAGTCAGCCTGCCGCGCGAAACGCGCAATTACGTCGTCCGCGTCACCGGACTTTCGGTCGACGCATGGCGGACCAAGCGCGTGAGCAACGACGCGCTCACCTTCGTGCAGCACCTGCCCTGCCGCAGCATGCCGGCCTTCGCCAATGTCGAGCAGGAGCAACAGGCGCTGACGGAGGCGAAGATCGAGCAGGCGAAACTCGACGACACCGAGGACGTCACCGGCACGATCGATGACGCGCCGGCGCCGGCGGCCGATCGCAAGACCACGCACAAGTCCGAGAGCAAGTGGGCTCGCGCGCGCCGCAAGCATGACGCGCATCGTGCCGACCACAAGACCGATCATGGTCACGTCGGCAGGCGCGAGGTCGAGCACAGCTCGCACGCCGTGCACGAAAAACGCCGCGTCTAGAGCGGAATCGCTTTAGATTGAATCAGTTGTCGCTCTAGCATTTTGATGGAGCATGATCTTTTCGGAAAACCGGTTTCCACTTTTCCGGATCATGCTCAAAGACGTTCAATCGCAACAAAGATGAACTTTGCTACGCCGCCGCCGCACCCGCGGTACCGCGGCGCAGGGCGAGCGCCACGATGCGTTGCAGCAGGTCGGGATAGCTGACGCCGATAAACTTGGCCGCGGTGGCGAATTCCTCGCTCTCGGCGATTTCCGGATTGGGATTGGCCTCCAGGAAATACGGCGTGCCGTCGGCGGCGAGGCGGAAATCGATGCGCGCATAGCCGTCGAGTTCCAGCGTCCGGTAAATCCGCTTCGCCATGTTCTGGATTCGCGCGACCAGTTCCGGCGACAGGTCCTCGGCCGGCCCGTGGCGGATACCGCGGCGTTCCTGATAGTCGGTGTCGTGTTTGACCTTTTCGGTGGCGATGTGCCAGTCGCCGTCCGCCATGTTCTGGAAGCGCAATTCCCACACCGGCAGCGTCAAGAGCCGCTCATTGCCGACGATGCCGACATAGATTTCGCGGCCTTCGATATATTTCTCGACGATGGCGGCGGTGCCGATGCGCTCGTGGATGAAATTGACGCGTTCGGCGAGCTTCTCGTCGGTGTCGACGACCGAGGCTTGCGAAATGCCGTAGGACGCATCCTCGTTGACGCTCTTGACGATCAGCGGCAGGGCAAGGCGCGACGGGCGCTTGACCTTGCGGTGCATCGGAAACACGGCGAAGTCCGGCACCGGAACGCGGTGATAATGCACCAGCGTCTTCGACAGATCCTTACCGCGCGCCAGCATCAGGCCGCGCGGATTGCAGCCGGTATAGGGCATATGCATCAGTTCGAGATAGCTGACGACATTCTGATCGTAGATCGCCTCGCCGCGAAACTGCTCGAGCAAGGTGAAAACCACATCGGGCTTCCAGGCGTCGATCTGTTCACGGATCGGCTTGAGCTCGTCGTGGACGCCGAGCGGCCGCACTTCGTGACCGGCGGCGCGCAGCGTGGTGACGACGTCGTATTCCGTCTTCCAGACGTTGATCTCCGCCTCGGTATAACCCTTGCTGGATTCCGGAGGGATCAGATCCGGATGAATGAGCACCAGGACGCGAAGCGGCTTCATAGCGCGATCCACCTTCGCCGTGACGGACCTAAAAGCGCGTGCATGGTTTTTGCGGTCAACAAGACGGTAAATTCCAGCAGAAGTTTTCGCTCGGCGCCGACCGCGCGCAAATTGAGCTCGCGGCACCGTTGGATCATGTCCTCAAGCACGACGTCGAACGTGAGCTGATATTCACCCGTCCACTTCGCCACCAATTCCCGTACTTTTGCCCGATTTCGCCTAATGAACGATGAAGCCGCTTCGCAGCGCCGGTGTTTCGGCTCTTCGGAAAACAGCCGGCGCAGGTCGCGGTCGTAGGTTTTCGGCGTGTCGACGAGGTAGAGCGAGCGTTTCTTCTTATAATATTCACCAAGAGTCTGGGTCAGCCTGAAGGCGGGGTCGACCTTCTCACGGCGCGTCAGCATCGGCCGCTTGCCGGCGATGTCCTTCATCAGCTCGTCGACATATTCGAGCTTCTTGAGCGCCGGCCAGCCGGCATAGCGGCTGCGCCAATGCGAGCGCGGCCGCAACCACACCGCGAAGGTCTCGGCGAAATCCTCGTCCGGATGACTCTGCGCATACCACATCCGCAAATGCTGCACGTGATGGCGGCTTGCCGGATTGGGGCGGTAGTAGCGCGGATAACGCTTCGACGACGGACCAAACAATTGTTGCCAGCGCCGGCGGCGATGCAGCTGATAAGCGTGCGCCATGACATGGCCGGCCTCATGCCGCATAATTCGCATGCATTCCGACCAAGTGCCGCCCTCGACGTCGAGAATAAATTTCTTTTCCAGCCGCATCAGGCGCGGATGCGCCAGATAAAACGGAATGGCGATGCCGGGCGTATTTTCCGGGCTGAACCATTCGCTCGAAATCCAGGCATGCGGCCGCACCCGGATGTCGTGCTCGTCAAGCTCGGCATAGAGCGTGTGCAGGCAGTTCTCAAGCCACGTCCCCTCGACCGTCACCTTGAGGTCCTTGATGCGGACGTTCAGCAACGCGTCGTCGGACAACGATGTCCAAAAGTATTTCTTACGCGGCATATTTCTGACTTGGCATCTTTTTGACTTGGCATCTTGCGCGAGACCGGAACAGATCGCGGCGCCGATGGTGTCACGGGTAGTCCCTGGCGACAACCGGCAAGGGTCTTGGTATCAGGGGTCCTGGTATCAAGGCCGGCACGCAAAAACACGGCAGCCTGCGGTGTTGAATAGGGCAAGCTGAATAGGGAATGGAAAAGTGGCATGACAATCGGGAAAAACGACGATCCGGCGTTCCTCTATTTTCCGACCAATTACCGCTGGTCGATGGGGCTTTTGATCTGCCTGTCCGGCGCGCCCTGGGTGGGGGTCGAGATCGACGAGGTGAACCGGGTCGGCCGGGCGCTCGCCGACAAGGTCGGCGACGACACCGCCTGGTTCAACGAATGGACGCGCATGGGCGACAAGATCGAGGCCCGCGGCCGCGAGGCGCTGCGCGCCGGCCACAAGCTCACGGCGGCCTCATGTTTCATGCGCGCCACCCGCTACTATCAGACCGGCGAGCGCTTCATCCAGCCGCGGTCGCAAGCCAGCATGGATGTCTATGCCAAGTCGGTGCGGATCTTTAAGGAAGCCGCCGCCCTGATGCACCGCCCGCGCATCGAGCCGGTGGAAATCCCCTATGACAATGCGACGCTGCCCGGGCTCCTCGTGCATCCGGACCCGGAAGTCGCCGGCAAGAATCCGGCTCCCGCCATGGTGTTCTTCGACGGCTTCGACGTCACCAAGGAACTGCAATACGGCTACGGCGTTCCCGACCTCGCCGCGCGCGGCGTCGGCTGTTTGATTGTCGACGGGCCGGGCAACGGCGAGAGCGTGCGCTTTCGCAATCTGCCGCTGATCGCAGAGACCGAACATTACGCCACGCCGGTCTACGAATATCTCGCCGGCCGCAAGGAGTTCGACGAAAAGCGCATCGGCGTCATGGCGCTCTCGCTCGGCGGCTACTATGCGCCGCGCGCGGCGGCGCTTGAGCCGCGCTATGCCTGCTGCATCGCCTGGGGCGCGCAATGGGACTATCACGACATCTGGGCGCGGCGGCTCGAAGCGCTGGATTCCGGAAAGGTTCTGTCGCTGTCGGTGCCGCCGGAACATTTGCAATGGGTGCTCGGCGTCGGCGATCGCGCATCGGCGCTGAAAAAGCTCGAAGGCTTCCGCCTCGACGGCATCGTGCAGAAAATGCGCTGCCCGTTCCTGCTGCTGCACGGCGCGGGCGACGAGCAGATTCCGCTGCCGCTCGCCGAGAAGCTCTACGCCGCCGTCGGCTCAAAGCAGAAAGAGCTGAAAGTCTTTTCGCGGGAGGAAGGCGGCTTTCACCATTGTCAGGTCGACAATGTGACTATCGGCATCCACTATATGTGGGACTGGGCCGCCGACGTGCTGAAGGCTTAGCGTTCACGTCGGTCGCGGGACGGCATTGATCTGCCGCCGGCTTCTTTCGCATCGCGCTGCGCGGCTAAGCCGCCAGCATCTTTTGCACTTCGTTGACCAGTTCGCGAAGATGGATCGGCTTCGACAGCACCTTGGCGTGCTTGGGCGCGGTCGAATCGGAATTGAGCGCCACCGCGGCAAAGCCGGTGATGAACATGATCTTGATGTCGGGGTCGAGCTCGGCGGCGCGGCGGGCGAGCTCGATACCGTCCATTTCCGGCATGACGATATCGGTCAGGAGAAGCTCAAAGGGCTCCTCGCGCAGCCGCTGGTAGGCGGATAGGCCGTTGTCATAGGAAATGACGTCGAAGCCGGCATTTTGCAGCGCCTTCACCAGGAAGCGGCGCATGTCGATGTCGTCTTCCGCGAGCAGGATTTTGGTCATCCGAGTTGTCATGGCGATCGTTTTCCGGCTAGCGCCGGCCCCCTACACTCCCATAAGCCGGATGCCGGGTAAACATGGAGTGAAAGCTCAGCCTTATTGCGGTCGCGGGCTTGGTCAAAAGTCTCGGTGTCCCGCCACGCTGAACCATGTCGGCAAGCGTTTGAGCCCGATCTTCTAGCCTATGGACAACGGCCGCACGTTAGGGGACGGTGGTGCCGGGTCGCGAGTTCTGAGGAAGCCCGCCAGGCGTCATGGACATCGACAACGAATTCGATCCACCATTCGAGGCGCTTGAACCCGCGGAATGCCGCGGGCCGCTTCTGTTCAATTCTCCCCATAGCGGCCGGGTCTATCCGCAAGCTTTTCTGCTCGCCTCGCGGCTCGATCTGACGACGCTGCGCCGCTCCGAGGATTCCTTCGTCGGCGAACTGATCGAAGGCGTGGTCGGCCGCGGCCACCCGGTGATGCGGGCGCATTTCCCGCGCTGCTATGTCGACGTCAACCGCGAGCCCTACGAGCTCGATCCGCGCATGTTCGACGGCCGCCTGCCGTCCTTCGCCAATACCCGGTCGATGCGGGTGGCGGGCGGGCTGGGCACCGTGGCGCGCGTGGTCGGCGACGCCCAGGAAATCTACGATCAGCGCATTTCGGTCGCCGAGGCGATGCGCCGGATCGACGGGCTCTATAAGCCCTATCACCGCACGCTGCGCCGCATGTTCACCCGGCTGCAGCATGAGTTCGGCGCCGCCATCCTGGTCGATTGCCATTCGATGCCGTCGAGCACAGGCGGCGGCCGGGACGAACGGCCGCGCGCGGACCTTGTTTTGGGCGACCGCTATGGCACGAGCTGCGTGCCGCTGGTCGCCGAGACCATCGAACACTGCATGCGCGAATTCGGCTATGTGGTCAGCCGCAACAAGCCCTATGCCGGCGGCTTCATCACCGAGCATTACGGCAATCCGGCCACCGGCCTGCATGCGATCCAGCTCGAAATCAACCGCGCGCTGTATATGGACGAGCGGCGCTACGAGCGTTCGGCGTCATTCGCCCGGTTAGCCGCAGAATTCGAGATTTTGTCCGACCGTCTCGCCGCCATCCCTGCCGAAGAGTTACGGCCGTATCGCGCGGCGGCTGAATAGCCGGTAAACCCTTCGCCAAAGAAAAAGGGCCGCTCACCTTGCGGGAGCGGCCCAAGTCTAGGGAGGAAACGCCCAAGGAGGGCGACGGTAACGGGAGAAAGTCTCTCGCTACCGCACTGCAGCAACATACACTGCGACGCACAAAACGCAAGTGTCATTGACCTATTCGCCGGGGGTTTTCCCGGAGAAATTGCCGCATATCGAGCAGATGCAGGCTTTCGGATTTCACGGCGCGCCGGGGCGTAAGAAATGTCTACATTATTTCAATCGGTTACACTCGAGTTCCGAGTTTGCTCAAAATCACGTCATAAGGCGGCCGCCTCACGCCGAAGGGACATGCCATTTTGCATGGCGTTAACCGATGCGCGTGGCCAGCCGGCAACACGGTGATTTTCGTCTTGCCGGAAGCTCCGATACTTGACCCGAAGAGAGTCCCTTGATGACGGCAATCGATTTCACGGCCTTCGTGGATGAGCTCGCCATGATCTCCGGCGAGACCATCCGGCCGTTTTTCCGCAGCGCGCTTGGTGTCGAGAACAAGAGCCGGTCCGGCGGCTTCGATCCGGTCACCGCCGCCGACCGGGCAGCCGAAATGGCGATGCGCACCCTGATCAAGCGGACCTTTCCCGAACACGGCGTCATCGGCGAGGAATTCGAGGCCGAGCGGCCGGATGCCGAATATGTCTGGGTGCTCGATCCGATCGACGGCACCAAATCCTTCATCAGCGGCATGCCGGTCTGGGGCACGCTGATCGCGCTGACGCGGCGCGGCGAGCCGATCTACGGCATGATGCATCAGCCGTTCACCCGCGAGCATTTTTCCGGCGACGGCCGCGGCGCGCGCTATCGCGGGCCGGCCGGCGATCGCGATCTGCGCGTGCGCCCCTGCGCGTCGCTGCAGAACGCGGTGCTGTCGACGACCTCGCCGCTGTTGATGAACGAGGCCGACCGGCAGTGCTTCACCCGCGTCGAGAAAGAGGTGCGGCTGTCGCGCTACGGCGGCGACTGCTACGCCTATTGCGTGCTGGCCGCCGGCCATGTCGATCTCATCATCGAGACCGAGCTGAAGCCTTATGACGTGCTGGCTTTGGTCCCGATCATCGAAGGCGCCGGCGGCGTCATCACCACCTGGGAGAACGGCCCGCCGCATAACGGCGGACGCATCGTCGCCGCCGGCGACAAGCAGGTTCACGCGCAAGCCATGGCGCTGCTAAAGGGCTGACGCTTCTTGATGGGGCATGATCTTTTCGGAACATGCCCTAGTACAGCGGCGTACCGGGCACGAAGGCATCGAACGCCGCCCAGAACTGCGAGCGGAAGCGGTCCTGCTCCATCAGAATCTCGTGCTGGGCGCCGACGATGACGAGATGCGAACCGGCGCGCAGCAGGGAGGCGAAATCCTCGATCGCCGGCGTCGACACGACGACATCGCTGCCGCCGGCAACAATCAGCATGGGCTGGCGGATATGCGCCGGGAAACTGCGTTGGTGCATCTCCGCCATGGCGCGGAAAGCCGAATCGAGCCACGCCACCGTCGGCGCGCCGAGCGCTAGTGCCGGCTCGGCCTCGAGCACCGCGGCATTGCGCGCATAGCGTACCGGATCTGACGTCAGAATATTGCCGATAAAGGGCCGCAATTCGACGATGCTGGTGTCGCTCTTCGGCACATACATTGAGCCGAAGCCCGCCCACCGCATCACCCGCACGATGACCGCGCCCGCCCCCATCGAATAATCGACGCCGCCGAGCGTGATCAGCGGCGAGGTGAGCACCATGCGGTCGAACCAGTGATGGCCGCGATGGGCGGCGCGGATCAGCACCGTGGCGCCGGTGGAATGGCCGAGCGCAAAGATCGGCGGCGGGCAATCCGGCAGCACGATTTCGCGCATGAAGGTCTCGAGATCGATGTCGTATTCGGCGAAATCGCGCACATAGCCCTTGCGGCGGTCGCTCAGCGCGCGATCGGACAGGCCCTGGCCGCGCCAATCGAGCGTCGCCACGGCAAAACCCCGCGCCCGCAGATCGCGCACCGTCTCGAAATATTTTTCGATCCACTCGCTGCGGCCCTGAAAGATGCACACCGTGCCGCGCCGTCCGGCCGGCGGCTGCCAGCGCGCATAGCGCAGGTTCACGCCATCCGGCGTCTTGATCGTGCCGGCGAGGTAATTGTCCGGAGCCGGATTGGCCGGAATGGAAACGAGCTTCATGGAAAGTTTTTTGGAAAAGGTCGTGCTGGATCGACCCTCGCTTATAACAGTCCGCCAAAGCCGCTCAACCGAACAGCGCTTGCCGGCGCGTTTTTACCGAGGATTTCCGGGCGGCAGTCCGGCCCCCTTGCGGCGCCAAAACGGCGTTCCCATATGTGTTTGGTGCAGGCCAGATAGGGCTGCACATTCATAGGCTTGGCCCATAAGGGCAAGTCATCCGCATGTCGCTTCACAAGGAGGATATGCCATGCGAACTTTCGATCTAGCTCCCCTTTATCGTTCCACCGTCGGCTTCGACCGGCTGTTTTCGTTGCTCGATCAGGGCAGCGACGGCTCAGCTCCCGGTTACCCGCCCTATAATATCGAGCGGACCGGCGACAATGCCTATCGCGTCTCGGTGGCGGTCGCGGGCTTCAATGCGCCCGAACTTTCGGTCGTTGCCAAGGAGAACACGCTCACCATCCGCGGCGAGAAAAATGCCAAGGAGGGAGAGACGCGCGGTGACGTGCTCTATCAGGGCATCGCCGCCCGCACCTTCGAGCGCGTGTTCCAGCTCGCCGACTTCGTCCTGGTGAAAGGCGCGAGCCTCGAGAACGGTCTCCTGCACGTCGACCTCGTGCGCGAGATCCCCGAGGCGAAAAAGCCGCGCGCGATCCCGATTAACGTGCAGGGCCAAGGACAGAACCAAGGCTCGGCCGTGATCGAAAGCCAGAAGGCCGCCTAAGCGGTTCGACGGAAGCAGAATTTAAGGGAGCGCCCCGGCAAAACCGGGGCGCTTTTCGTTTCGCCGGCACATCGACGCTGAGCCGGCCGACCAGTGGTGCATGACAAGACCTGCGACCGCGCCGATAAACAGCAGGAAGCACGCCGTCGACTGGATGAAGAAGCCAGGCAACCGCTTCTCCACGGCGCTCCTGTAGCCGGTGAAGTACAACACGCGGCCCGCGATCCAGACGAGACCGAGCACAGCTGCCGCGGCGTCGCTCAAATAGATTGCGCAGAGCCACAACGGCACCAGAAACGTCGGCATCCATTCGAGCGTGTTGATATGGACGCGGTAGATGCGCTCGAAATCGGGATTGCCCGTCTTGCCGGCAGACTGACGCCGAACTTGCCGTGCGCCACCGCGACGCGCGTTGCCAGGAAGAAATAGAATGCCACGGCCAGCAATGTGACGATTGCGGTGTAATACGGCATGACGCCCCCCAAAAGCTGTGTTCCGCCTCACCCCGTAAAGCGGACATTGGCTCAATCACTGTATGAGTGACACTTTAATCGTTGATCGGCGGAGGCTGCAGCGGTTTGCCGGGCTTGGCGGCGGCGGTCGCAGGCGCCACAGGCGGAGTTGTCGGAGCCGCAGGCGCGGACCCGGTGACTTCCGGCTTGTCCGATGATTTGGCATCGGCTGCCCGCTTATCCGGCTTGCTGTCGCTCAATGCCGCAGGCTTCGCCGCAATCGGTTTGCTGTCCTCGATCGGTTTGCGCGAAGCGAGTTCCGGCGGCCGTGGCCGCGGCAAGGGCGGCAATATAGTCACGCTGGCGTGCGTCGGCGGATGCGGGGCCGGCGGCCGCGGCGCGGCGACCTGGCCATTCTCGAGCGGCGCCGGCGGCAGATCGTAATCCGCCGGCAGCATATCATCGGGGGCGGCCCCATAGGGCATCATTCCGGCCTGTTGGCCGTAAGACTCCGGACCCGGAACGATCCGATTGACGTCACGGATGGCGCCGGAGCGCGCATCGACCACGACGCGCATCAGGATACCGCGGAAATCGGTCGCCCGCACCACATAGGTCGAACCTTCGCGCAATGGCGGCGCCAGCGGATCAAAGCCGGCCCGGCGCACGGAGCGCGCAATTTCGTAAGGCGGTATGAAGCCAAGCGATGGGAACGGCGCGAACTGGGATGATGATGTTGCGGCAACCTGCGCGTGGCCGGGCGAACCGGCCAACAGCAGAATGCACAGAGCAGACGCGACTAAAACGCTCACACGCACGTTTCGGGCCCCTCCCCTGACTTCCCCAAGGTTAGCTCAAACGCTTGTATGAGATTAACTTAAATTAGGGCGGCCCTTGGGCGCAATTCAGAACTCTTTGCAAAACGCGACGAAACGCTCGATATCCTCGTCCGTGGTGGCAAACGACGTGACCAGCCGAACCAGGACATTTCCGGTTCCGATGTCCAAGCCTTCGCTCGAACGCACATAATAGCTGGCGCCGGCCGTCCGCAGCTTGGCATCGAGCGCTTTCGGCAACACCGCGAAGACAAGATTGGCCTCGACCGGCCAGACCGGCTTCAACCCGACGGCAGCCAATCGCGCCGCCAGTTGGTCGGCTTTGGCGTTGGCATGGCGCGCCAGCACGCGCCAGCAATCGTCGGCGAGGTAGGCGAGAAATTGCGCGGCAATGAAGCGATGCTTGGATAAAAGCTGCCCGGCGCGCTTGCGCCGTTCGCCCAGATATGCGGCGCGGGCCGGATCGAACATAATGACGGCCTCGGCCGCGAGCGCTCCACCCTTGGTCGCCCCGAATGACAAGACATCGACGCCGGAACGCCAGGTCGCCTGCGCCGGCGAGGCGTTGAGCCGCACCAGCGCATTGGCAAAGCGGGCGCCGTCCATATGCACGGCGAGCGACCGCGCATGGGCGATTTCGGCGAGTTCGGCGATGTCGTCGGTCCGATAGATCGTGCCGGCCTCACTGGCCTGGGTGATGGAGAGCGCGGACGGGATCATCTGGTGCGGGCTGTGTCCGCCATAGCCGGCGAGCGCCTCTTGCAGGAGCCGTGGCGTGATCTTGCCGCCTTCACCAGGGAGCCCGACGAGCTTCAGCCCGCCGCCGAAGAATTCAACGGCGCCGCATTCGTCGGTCGCGATGTGAGATTGCGCATGGCAGAGCACGACGCCCCAGGGCGGCGAGACATGGGCCAACGCCAGCGCATTCGCGGCCGTGCCGGTCGGCACCAGGAACACCGCGACCTCGCGTTCGAAAATCTCGGCCAGGCGGCGCTCGACCTTTTCGGTCCAATCGTCATTGCCGTAGCCCAGTGCGTAGCCGTCATTGGCTTGCGCCAGCGCATCGAGAATGGCGGGCGCGACGGGCGCGGTATTGTCGCTGGCGAAATTCACGTCGGCAATTGCGCTAGTGGTATCCGATGTCGGATCGGACCTTGCCGCGAAATACCCAATATGACCAGGCCGTATAGACCAAAATGACCGGCAGCAGGAACAGCGTGCCGATCAGCAGAAACGCCTGGGTGCTCGGCGATGCCGCCGCCTGTTGCAGCGTGAAATGCCCGGGCACGATCATCGGCCACAGACTGATAGCGATGCCGATATAGGACATCACGAACAGGCCCAAAGCGCCGAGGAACGGGCCGAATTCCGACCTGTCGTTGAGCGACCGCCATACATACCAGATCAGGCCCGCGGTGATCAGCGGCACCGGCGCCAGATAGGCGATGTTCGGCCAGGAAAACCAGCGCTCGGCGATATGCGCGTCGATATAGGGCGTCCACAGGCTGACAATACCGACGCCGATGACGGTGCCGATCAGACAGCGCCGGCCGAGCGCGCGCGCCCAATCCTGCAGCGCGCCCTCGGTCTTGATGATCAGCCAGCCGGAGCCGAGCAGCGCATAGCCGAACATCAAAGCAACGCCGGCAAACACCGAAAACGGCGTGAAGCAGTCGAACGAGCCGCCGACAAATTGCCGGCCCTGCACATTGAAGCCCTGGATGAAGGCGCCGAGCACCACGCCTTGCGCGAACGCGGCCAGCGCTGAGCCGGCGGCGAAGCCGTGATCCCAAAAGGTCCGGTGTTCGGCGTCCCGGTAGCGAAACTCGAAGGACAGCCCGCGAAAGATCAGGGCCAGCAGCATCAGCAGGACCGGAAAATAGACCGCGGGAATGATGATGGCGAAGGCGACGGGAAAAGCCGCAAGGAGGCCGACGCTGCCGAGAATAAGCCACGTCTCATTGCCGTCCCAGATCGGCGCGATCGAGTTCATCACCAGGTCGCGCGCGTTGCGGTCGGGCGCGAAATTGTAGAGCATGCCGACGCCGAGATCGAAGCCGTCGAGCGCCACATAGAAGAAGACGCCGAGCGCGAGGATCGTCGTCCAAATCGGTACCAGGTCGAGCGGTTGCATCAGCGTGCTCCCTCCGGCGCGCCGGCAGCTAGTGCCTCGATCGGCGATTTCGGCCGGCCGCTGCCGATGGGCGATTCATCCTCCGATGCGGCGGGACCGCGCCGGACGATGCGGAGCATGACGGAAATGCCCACCGGGAAAATCACCAGATAGACGGCGACATACAACAAGAGCGACAGCAGTACATTGGCGCCGGTCAGCGACGGTGAGACGGAGTCCGCTGTCCGCATCAGGCCGTAGATCGTCCAGGGCTGCCGCCCGACCTCGGTTGTCGTCCAGCCGGCGATCACGGCCAGAAATCCGAGACAGACCGTGAATTCGCAGAGCCGCAAATACCACCGGCTCTGGTCAAGCTGCTTTCGCGCCATCAGCACGAGACCCGCCGCCACCATCGCCAGCATCAGGAGACCGATGCCGACCATGATGCGGAACGAGAAATAGACGACAGCGACCGGCGCGCGCTGATCGGGCGGAAAATCCTTGAGGCCTTTGACCGCGCCATCCCAGGAATGCGTGAGATAGAGGCTGCCGAGCTTGGGTATGGCGATCTCGGCAATATTGCGTTCCGCCGCCTGGTCGGGCCAGCCGATGATCGAGGCCGGAACGCCGCGGCCGCCGTCCCAAAGGCCCTCGATGGCCGCAAGCTTGGCCGGCTGATATTCGAGCGTATTGAGGCCATGCGCATCGCCGAGAACAATCTGCAGCGGCACGAAGATCGCCAGAAACCACAGCGCGAGCCGCAGCATCATGCGGCCTTCGGCGGGTGACTGGCCGCGCCGCACCGTATAGGCGCCGACGCCGAGGACGACGAAGGCCGTCGTCACGTAGAAGGCGCTCACCGTATGGGCGAGCCGAAATGGCAACGACGGGCTGAAAACGATCTCGAACCAGTCTTTCGGGAAATATCGTCCGTCGATCATCTCGTAACCGACCGGCGTCTGCATCCAGCTATTGGTGGCCAGAATCCAAAACGCCGAGGACAATGTGCCACCGGCAACCAGAACGGCGGCGAGGAAGTGCATGGACGGTGGCACCAGTTTACGTCCGAACAGGAGCACGCCGAGAAATGTGGCTTCGAGGAAGAACGCGGTGAGGCCTTCATAGGCCAGGAGCGGCGAGATCACATTGCCGGCGGCGTCCGAGAAGCGGCTCCAATTGGTGCCGAACTGAAACGGCATGACGATGCCGGTCACGACGCCCATGCCGAAGGAGATGGCGAAGATCCGCAGCCAGAATTGCGAGAGATTGAGGAAGACGGGGCGCTTGGTCAGCGCATAGGCGCCTTCGAGAAAGGCGATGAAGGACGCCAGGCCGATGGTGAAAGCCGGCAATAGAATGTGCCAGCCGACGACCCAGGCGAATTGAATGCGGGATAAGAATTCCGGATCGAGATGCATCGTCGGTGGTCCCGGTGACAATGCGGCTGACGCGTCGCAAGCCTAGCACCGACCGTGCCGGTGCGATACCGCCGTCGCGTGACAGAGACGTGTCGTGGAAGCGCGTCTCATTCATCGATCGGACGCGATCAAACCATCAAGATTTTCTCGCGGCGCGGTCGCGCCCATTGCGCTCGCGCGCATCCCATGATCCACTTGAATTGCGGGACATCGTAAAAATTCGTGGCGGATCGGGCCGGCCGGTTCCTTTTTCGTCACGCCTTGGGGCTCGGCGCTTGTATCTGTGCGCTCGTATCTGTGCGCTTGTACTTGAGCCCGGGATTTGCCATGTTCTGCATAGGACAGCATTGCTGTCCCAATTGGTGACCGCAAAGCGCGAGCCTCGGACTTTGGGGCAGCTGCGCAAAAGGTCTGCCGCCAGGACGAGGGCGCGTCGGACGGCGGCAAAAACAAGCAGCTATTGGCCGGCATGTGGCGGAAAGCATGCGGCACAAAGGTTGCCTCCTAGATTGAAGGGCCCGCCCCGGGCGCAGGACAGCGCAATCCTGCGCAGGGGCGAATTGCGTCACAACCCGGAAGACCGGTGTCTTGCGGGCGGCGGCGAGGAACGCGAGCGGGAAGAAGATGGGCGCGGATAGAATGGTGGACGCGTCGACGGCTTTCGGTCTGTTTGATCCGGCGCTGGAAAAGGATTCCTGCGGCGTCGGCTTCATTGCCGACATCAAGGGCCGCAAATCGCACAAGATCGTCGAAGACGCACTGACCATCCTGGTCAATCTCGAGCACCGCGGCGCGGTCGGCGCCGATCCGCGCGCCGGCGACGGCGCCGGCATCCTGGTGCAGCTGCCGCACAAATTTTTCGCCAAGAAGGCGGCCGAGCTCGGCTTTCAACTGCCGGAGCCCGGCCACTATGCGGTCGGCGCGCTGTTCATGCCGCATGATGAGGCGTGGCGCCGCGACGTTATGGAGAGCTACGCCGAGATTGCCGAGAACGAAGGCATGAAGATTCTCGGCTGGCGCAATGTGCCGACCGACAATTCGACGCTCGGCGCCTCGGTGAAGCCGACCGAGCCGTCGAACACCCAGGTTTTCCTCGCCCGCAATCCGAAGACCGCGTCTGAAGACGAATTCGAGCGGCGGCTCTATATCCTGCGCAAGACGATCTCGGGCTCGCTCTACGGCAAGCGCGAACGCAGCGTTTCGCACTATTACCCGGTGTCGATCTCCTGCCGCACCATCATCTACAAGGGCATGTTCCTCGCCGACCAGCTCGGCACCTATTATCCCGATCTGCACGACCCGGATTTCGAGAGCGCGCTGGCGCTCGTGCACCAGCGCTTCTCCACCAACACTTTCCCGGCCTGGTCGCTGGCGCATCCCTACCGCATGGTCGCGCATAACGGCGAGATCAACACGCTGCGCGGCAACAACAACTGGATGGCGGCGCGGCAGGCTTCCGTGGCATCGCCGAAATTCGGCGACGACATCAAGAAGCTGTGGCCGATCTCCTATGAAGGCCAGTCCGACACCGCCTGTTTCGACAACGCGCTCGAATTCCTGGTGATGGGCGGCTATTCGCTCGCGCATGCGATGATGATGCTCATCCCCGAAGCCTGGGCCGGCAATCCGCTCATGAGCGAGGAGCGCCGCAACTTCTATGAATACACCGCGGCGCTGATGGAGCCGTGGGACGGCCCGGCGGCCATCGCCTTCACCGACGGCCGGCAGATCGGCGCCACGCTGGACCGCAACGGCTTGCGTCCGGCGCGCTATCTCGTCACCCGCGACGACCGCATCATCATGGCGTCGGAGAACGGCGTCCTTGCGGTGCCGGAGGAAGATATCGTCACCAAGTGGCGGCTGCAGCCGGGCAAGATGCTGCTGGTCGACCTCGAAAAAGGCCGGCTCATCCCCGACGAAGAGATCAAGTCGCAATTGGCCGAGCGCCATCCTTACGGCGAATGGCTCAAGAACACGCAGATCGTGCTCGAGGAATTGCCGGCGACGCCGGAAGCGGCGCCGATCTCGAACCTGGCGCTGCTCGATCGTCAGCAGATGTTCGGCTACACCCAGGAAGATCTCAAAATCCTGATGACGCCGATGGCGGCGACCGGCGAAGAGGCGGTCGGCTCGATGGGCAACGACACGCCGATCTCGGCGCTGTCCGAGAAGGCGAAGCCCCTCTTCACGTATTTCAAGCAGAACTTCGCGCAGGTGACCAACCCGCCGATCGATCCGATCCGCGAGGAACTGGTGATGAGTCTCGTCTCCATCATCGGTCCGCGGCCGAACCTGTTCGATCTCGAAGGCACCTCGAAGACCAAGCGGCTTGAGGTGCATCAGCCGATCCTGACCAACGCCAATCTGGAAAAAATCCGCGCCATTTCCGAGATCGGCGAGAGCCATTTCAAGTCGCTCACGCTCGACACGACCTGGCCGGCCGATGCCGGCGCGACCGGGATGGAAGCCGCCATCGCCGACCTTTGCGCCAAGGCCGACGGCGCGGTGCGCGACGGCATCAACATTATCATCCTGTCGGACCGCCGCGCCGGCGCCGACCGTGTTCCGATTCCGTCGCTGCTCGCCTGCGCGGCCGTGCATCATCATCTCATCCGCGAGGGCTTGCGCACCTCGGTCGGCATTGTCGTCGAATCCGGCGAGCCGCGCGAAGTGCACCATTTCGCCTGCCTCGCCGGCTATGGCGCCGAAGCGATCAATCCGTATCTCGCCTTCGAGACGCTGGTCGCGATGAAGGGCGAGCTACCGCAGAAGCTCGACGATAAGGAAATCGTCAAGCGCTACATCAAGTCGATCGACAAGGGCCTGCTCAAAGTGATGTCGAAGATGGGCATCTCGACCTATCAGTCCTATTGCGGCGCGCAGATCTTCGACGCCATCGGGCTGAAGTCGGATTTCGTCGCCCGCTATTTCACCGGCACCGCGACCCGCATCGAGGGCGTCGGCCTCGCCGAAATCGCCGACGAGGCGGTGCACCGGCATCGCGACGCGTTCGGCGACGCGCCGATCTATCGCTCCATGCTCGATGTCGGCGGCGAATATGCCTTCCGCGTGCGCGGCGAAGACCACGTCTGGAACGCGGCGACGGTGTCGGCGCTGCAGCACGCGGTGCGCGGCAATTCCGCCGAGAAGTACCGGCAATTCGCCAACATCATCAACGACCAGACATCGCGGCTTCTCACCATCCGCGGCCTGTTCCGCATCAAGGCGGCGGATGAAGACGGCAGGAAGCCGGTGCCGCTCGACGAGGTCGAGCCGGCGAAAGAGATCGTCAAGCGCTTCTCGACCGGCGCCATGTCCTATGGCTCGATCTCGCGCGAGGCCCATACCACGCTCGCCATCGCCATGAACCGTATCGGCGGCAAGTCGAATACCGGCGAAGGCGGCGAGGAATCCGACCGCTTCAAGCCGCTGCCGAACGGCGATTCCATGCGCTCGGCGATCAAGCAGGTGGCGTCGGGCCGCTTCGGCGTCACCGCCGAATATCTCGTCAATTCGGACATGATGCAGATCAAGATCGCGCAAGGCGCCAAGCCCGGCGAAGGCGGCCAATTGCCCGGTCACAAGGTCGACAAGACCATCGCCAAGGTGCGGCATTCGACGCCCGGCGTCGGCCTGATCTCGCCGCCGCCGCATCATGACATCTATTCGATCGAGGATCTGGCGCAGCTCATCTTCGATTTGAAGAACGTCAATCCGGACGGCGACGTTTCGGTGAAGCTGGTGTCGGAAATCGGCGTCGGCACCGTCGCCGCCGGCGTGTCGAAGGCGCGCTCCGACCATGTGACCATTGCCGGCTACGAGGGCGGCACCGGCGCCGCCCCGCTCACCTCGGTCAAGCATGCCGGCTCGCCCTGGGAGATCGGGCTTGCCGAAACGCACCAGACATTAGTTGCCAACCGGCTGCGCGGCCGCATCTGCGTCCAGGTCGACGGCGGCATCCGCACCGGGCGCGATGTCGTGGTCGGCGCGCTGCTCGGCGCCGACGAATTCGGCTTTGCCACCGCGCCGTTGATCGCGGCGGGCTGCATCATGATGCGCAAGTGCCATCTCAACACCTGTCCGGTCGGCGTCGCGACGCAAGACCCGGTGCTGCGCAAGCGCTTCACCGGCCAGCCCGAACACGTCATCAACTACTTCTTCTTCGTCGCCGAGGAAGTCCGCGAGCTGATGGCGGAAATGGGCTACCGCTCGTTCGACGAGATGATCGGCCAGATGCAGATGTTCGACCGGCAAAAGCTGATCGCGCAGGGCAAGGCCAACGGGCTCGATTTCTCAAAACTGTTCACCAAGCCGGAAGTGCCGGCCGAGGTCGCGATCTTCAATAGCGAAACGCAAGACCACAAGATCAGCGACATCCTCGACCGCAAGCTGATCGCGCAAGCGCAATCGGCGCTCGAAGGCCGCGCGCCCGCGCATATGAGCTTCCCGATCAAGAACGTCGACCGCACCGTCGGCGCCATGCTGTCGGGCGTGATCGCCAAGCGCTACGGCCATGAGGGCCTGCCGCACGACAGCATCGTGGCGCGCTTCACCGGCACCGCCGGGCAGAGCTTCGGCGCCTTCCTCGCCCGCGGCGTCACTTTCGAGCTTTGCGGCGACGCCAACGATTATGTCGGCAAGGGCCTGTCCGGCGGCCGCATCGTGGTGCGCCCGCCCGACTCCTCCGGGATCATTCCGGAGGAGTCGATCGTCGTCGGCAATACCGTGCTTTACGGCGCCATCGAGGGCGAGTGCTACTTCCGCGGCGTCGCCGGCGAGCGCTTTGCCGTGCGCAATTCCGGCGCCATCGCCGTCATCGAAGGCGCCGGCGATCATTGCTGCGAATATATGACCGGCGGCGTGGTCGTCGTGCTCGGCTCCACCGGCCGCAACTTTGCCGCCGGCATGTCGGGCGGCATCGCCTATGTGCTCGACGACGACGGCACGTTCGCCTCGCGCTGCAATATGGCCATGGTCGAACTCGAGCCGATGCCGGGCGAGGAAGACATCAACGCCAAAATCTTCCACCAGGCGCGCGATCTCGAGGCCCACGGCATGGTCGACATCATGTCGGACATGAGCCGGTTCGACGGCTACCGGCTGCACCACCTGATCACGCGCCACGAGCGCTTTACCGGCTCGAGCGTTGCGAGCAAGATATTGGCCGAGTGGAAAACGTGGTATCCGAAATTCAAGAAGGTCATGCCGGTCGAGTACCGCCGCGCTCTCAACGAGATGAAAGCGGCAGCCATCGCGGCGGAATAACGCCCGCCAAAGTGTCCGCCGCTTTCGTCTCAAGAGGGTCTCAAGAAAGTTTGCGCTTTGGGTAAGATCACCGGCTTCCTGGAATATGACCGCGAGGATCGCGACTACGAGCCGGTCGTCGAGCGCGTGCGCCATTGGCACGAATTCGTGCAGCCGCTGCCGCAAGCAGATTACGTCACCCAGGCCGCGCGCTGCATGAATTGCGGCGTGCCCTATTGCCAGGGCACCGGCTCGGTCGCGCCCGGCACGCCGGGCTGCCCGGTCAACAACCAGATCCCGGACTGGAACGACCTCGTCTATCACGGCGACTGGGACGAAGCCGCGCGCAACCTGCATTCGACCAATAATTTCCCCGAAGTCACCGGCCGCGTCTGCCCGGCGCCGTGCGAAGCGTCGTGCACGCTCAATATCGACGAGAACCCGGTCACCATCAAATCGATCGAATGCGCCATCGCCGACCACGCCATTGCGTCAGGGCTCAAGCCGGAGCCGCCGACGACGCGCACCGGCAGGAAAGTCGCCGTCGTCGGCTCGGGGCCGGCCGGCATGGCCTGCGCGCAGCAATTGGCGCGCGTCGGCCACGAGGTCCACCTCTACGAGAAATGGGCCAAGGCCGGCGGACTGCTGCGCTACGGCATTCCCGACTTTAAGATGGAAAAGATCCATGTCGACCGCCGCGTCGCGCAGATGGAGGCGGAAGGCGTCATCTTCCATTACGGCGCCAATGTCGGCGTTGATGTTCCGGCCGACAAGTTGCTTAAGGACTACGACGCCCTCGTCCTGACCGGCGGCGCCGAGAAGGCGCGCGATCTGCCGGTGCCGGGCCGCGAGCTCAAGGGCATCCATTTCGCCATGGATTTCCTGCCGCAGCAGAACCGCCGCGTTTCCGGCGAGACGGCGGACGACGGCGAGCCGAGCACTGAGCCGATTTTGGCCACCGGCAAGCACGTCGTCGTCATCGGCGGCGGCGATACCGGCTCGGACTGCATCGGCACATCGTTTCGCCAAGGAGCGCTGTCGGTGACCAATTTCGAGATCATGCCGCAGCCGCCCGAACACGAAAACAAGGCGCTGACCTGGCCGAATTGGCCGCTGAAGATGCGCACCTCGTCGAGCCACGAAGAAGGCGCGGCACGCGATTTCGCGGTGGCGACAGCGAAATTCTCCGGCGAGAACGGTGAGGTGAAGGTGCTGCATTGCGTGCGGCTCGACGCCAAGATGCAGCCGATCCCGGGCACCGAATTCGACATCCCGGCCGATCTTATTCTCCTGGCCATGGGCTTCGTGCATCCGGTGCACGAGGGCCTGATCAAGAGCCTCGGCCTCAAACTCGATGCGCGCGGCAATGTCGCCGCCTCGACCGACGATTACCGCACCTCGATCGACAAGGTCTTTACCGCGGGCGACATGCGGCGCGGCCAATCGCTCGTCGTCTGGGCGATCCGCGAAGGCCGCCAGGCCGCGCATGCGGTCGACGCGTTCTTGATGGGATCGAGCACGCTGCCGCGGTGAGTAAGTCCTGATGATCTAGAACCCGCCGCCGACATCCCTCGGCGGCCGCGGTGCGCCGTCGAGCGACGCGCTCGGCGCGCGGTGCGGCTTAGCGGCGCCTTGATCCGGCGCAGGCTTGTTCTTCGAGTTCGGCGGCCTTGGCGTCGGACGGTTTCTTTGAGTCGCTCTTGGCGTCGGCGCCCTTCTTCGGCCCGGGCGCCGGTGCCGCCTGTTCGGGTCCCGGCAGCGGGCCGGTGTCGGCAGTCGCCGGATTGGCGGTGCCGCGGCGCGGCCAGCTGAAATCGTCGGCGCGGCCTGAGGGCGCAGCGATCGCGTCGCCGCGCGTCAGCACCTTGGCCGCGACCGGATCGGTGGACGTGATCTGCGCCGGACGGCCGCCGCCGAGCAGATCGCCGGCGTCGCCGCCGGCCGCCGACAGCGGCACCACCGGGCCGACATCGGGATGCGTGCCGACGGCCGCGGCGGGCTTCGGCGCCGTCGCATCCGGGCCGGGCAGCGCCACCGGCGTCACCCCTTTGGACATGAGGCGGCGCAGTTCCTGATCGACATAGCTCGCGAGCTTCACCGCGCCGGCTTTGGTGAAATGCACGCCGTCCGCGGTGCGCAGCTTGCGGGTCTGGCCTTCGAAATCCGGCCCCTGCAAGGTGTAGCGGCCCTGGTCGTCGACGAAGCCGTCCCAGATGTCGACATAAGCGATGCCCGCCTTCTCGGCGCGCTCGCGATAAATCTCGTCGAGATAGGCCATGTCGCTCGTCGACTTGGTGCCGCGGATCGCCGGCAGCCCAACCCAGAGGATCGGCACGCCCCGCGCTTTGAGCACATTGATCATCTCGTCGATGCGCCTGCCGTAGACCTCGGCCCATTTGTCGGTGTGAAAGTCGAACGTGCCGCCGGTCGGCTGGGCATTGCTGCTGGCGGCGGGAGGCAGCGCGCCGCCTTCGGTGTCCGCAGCGGCCGGTTGCTGCGGCGGTGGATTTTGCGGAGCCGCCGGTGCTGTTGCCGCCGACGGAGTCGATGTCTGAGCCGGCGTCTGAGCTTGTGGCTGCCCGGGCGCTTGCGCGGGGGTTGGCGCAGGCGACTGTCCCGGCGCCTGGGTTTCGGCGGGCTTCGGCGGGGCGGGTTTCGGCACGATACGGTCGCGCAGCGACACGCGGTCGTTCAGGCCGAGCATGACGACGATGGCGTTCGGCTTTTCGTTGGCCAGCACGTCCTTGAGCGCCGCCGACCAGTCGAGCGCGTCGTTTTTCGCATCATAGCGCACCAGACCCGATGTCGCTCTGACCTTGCGGACCACGCCCATATCCGGCTGGTCGGAATAGGTCTCGTCGAGCCCATAGGCCAGCCAATCGGCGAACGAATCGCCGATGACCACGATGCTGGTCGACGGCGGAGTATCGAGTTTGCGCGGCGGCGGCGCCTTGGAATAATCGGCGGGCGGCGGCGCCGGCCGGATGAAGCGGTCGCCGAAGAAAAAATCATCCCGCGGCGGCTGCTGATAGCGTTGGTTCTGCTGGCCGTAGCCGCCGTCGCCACCGTAATAGCGGTCGCCGAAAAACTGCGCCTGCGCCGTCCCCGCCAGAGCTGACAATGCCGCGACAGCCACGGGCGCGGCCGCGAGCCGCAGCACTCTGAGCCATCTGATACTGGGCAATGCCATTCGCGAGTTCCAAAAAGAGGCGTTCCAATCCGGAAGCCATTATACGCCGCCGCAGGCTCGGCTTGCGAGCCCATCAGCCGGCCGGATACCACGTTTCCGGCAAAATCATCGCCGCGAAAAGTGACGGTTTGAGGATGCCAGAGCATGATCCCGAAAGGTGGACACCGGTTTTCGGAATAGATCATGCTCAAATGCCGCCGTTATGGCTGGCGCAGGCGGTCCAGCACTTCGCTCGAGGCAAAACCGTCCGGAATCTGCCCGATCGAGGATTGAAAGCCGCGGATCGCGATCCGCGTCTGCGGGCCCAACAGCCCGTCGGGCGGACCGATATTGAAGCCGCGCCGCGCCAGAAGCTGCTGCATCTCATAGCGCTCGTCGACCGTGAGCACGCGCTCGTCGCGCGGCCAGCTTTGCACGAACGGCGCGCCGCCGCGCATGCGGTCGGCGAGGTAGCCGATGGCGAGTGCATAGGCTTCGGCCGGATTGTATTTCATGATGACGCGGAAATTCTGCAGCATCAGGAATGCCGGGCCGCGCGCGCCGGCCGGCACCAGCAAATAAGCGCGATCGTCGGGATGCGGGAACGCGCCGGCATTGGCGCGCTTAACGCCGAGCCCCTGCCATTGGCGAAGCGTCATCTGCTTGGAGCGGTCGGCGAGCAGATAGTCGAAATTCTGCGGCAGCACGACTTCATAGCCCCAGGTCTCGCCGGGAACCCAGCCGTCCGATTTTAGATTGTTCGCGGTCGAGGCAATCACGTCCGGCACCGAGTTCGACGACGTCGCGATGGCCGTCGCCGTCGAAGTCGACGGCGTAGCGCTTGAACGAGGTCGGCATGAATTGCGTCGGGCCGAACGCGCCGGCCCAAGAACCGATCAGATGCTCGGGCGGCACGTCGCCGCGCTGCAGGATGTCCAGCGTCGACAGAAACTCCTCGCGGAAATAATCGCGGCGGCGACCGACGCAGGCGAGCGTTGCGGTCGAGCGGATCACCGGGCGGGTGCCGCCGAGCGTGCCGTAATTGGATTCGACGCCCCAGATCGCGGCCACGATAGCCGGATCGACGCCGTAAGTGCGCTGCACGGCGGCGAAGACCGGAGCATATTGCGTCAGCAGCTCGCGGCCGCGCGCGATGCGGTCGTCGCTGACCAGCAGATCGAGATAATCCCACGGCGCCTTGGTGAACTCCGGCTGCGCGTCGAGCAAATCCATGATGTGCAGATCGGGCGTCAGCCCCGCGGTGAAGCGATCGAAATTCTCGCGCGTGATGCCACGCCGCGCCGCATCGGGCCACAGGTTCGCGATGCAATTGTTGAAATCCGCGGCTGCCGCGCGGATCGCGTCGGCCGTCATCTGCGGATTGCCAGAGGCGCCGGACTGGCCGCTCCATTGCGTGGCATCGCCGGAGCTGGGAACCGTGCTCGCCGCCGGAGGTTGAAACAGGCGGCCCAGCCAGTCGTCCGGCTTGTCTTGCGCCACCGCCACGACCGGCGTAGCTACGCCAGTGAGCACAAGTGCGAGACAAACCAGAAGTGGAGGTATTTGCCGACGCATGAGAAAAAAGCAGTCCGTTGTTGGTCAGCGTTCAGGCCCAAGCTTGTGGCCGACGAACCGCTAACGACGGGTTGTTGCCGCAACCAGCGCGGCGATGTCTCACCACACCGGCACCTGATACCCCCGGCCCCTATTCACCGCGCAGCAATCGGATGCGGATTGCGCTATAAGCCGGTATTGAACTGTCCAGTCTCGTCCGCCATTCCCGGCCGGACGACGAAATGGCACCCTATCTCGCAATTTTGGCAACAATTCTGACGCGAATTTTGACTGAATTCTCCTGCCCCAAGTCCCTGCCCCAAGCCTCAATTCTCACAAACCCCGCGATTCTTATAAGAATGGCATCTCACAACGCGGTATCTCAATTCGGTAACCTCAAGCTCGGTAACCCATGACCCACGTCCGTAAAGCCGTATTTCCCGTCGCCGGCCTCGGCACCCGGTTTTTGCCCGCGACCAAGGCCATGCCGAAGGAGATGCTGCCGGTCGTCGACCGGCCGCTGATCCAGCATGTCGTCGACGAGGCGCGCGAGGCCGGCATCGAGCATTTCATCTTCGTCACCGGACGCAACAAAGCCGTCATCGAGGATCATTTCGACCGCCAGTTCGAACTGGAAATGACGCTGCTCGAACGGCAAAAGCGCGCGGAGCTTGACTTGCTGTCGCGCGATCTGCCCGCACCCGGCACCACGAGCTTCACGCGCCAGCAGGAACCGCTCGGGCTCGGCCACGCCGTGTGGTGCGCGCGCGAATTGATCGGCCCCGAGCCATTTGCATTGCTGTTGCCCGACGTGCTGGTTCAGCATGAGCGCAGCTGCCTGGCGCAGATGATGGACGCCGCGCGCGAGCTTCCGAGCAAGGCCAATATCGTCGCCGTGGAAGAAGTGCCGCACGACCGCGTCGACCAATACGGCGTCGTCGGCGTCGGCGAGCGCAAGGGCAAGATGTTCTCGATCACCAGCATGGTGGAGAAGCCGCCGATCGATCGCGCGCCGTCGAATCTCATCCTCACCGGCCGCTATATCCTGCAGCCGGAAATTCTCGATCTCCTGGCGAAGCAGGAACGCGGCGCCGGCGGCGAGATCCAATTGACCGACGCCATGATCCAATTGGCGCGGACGCAGCCGTTCTTCGGCCTGCAATTCGACGGCCGCAGTTTCGATTGCGGCTCGAAGATCGGCTTTCTCGCCGCCAACGTGTCCTACGCGCTGGCGCGTGACGACATCGCGCCGAGCTTCCGCGCCGAGATCAAAAAGATTCTCGGCTACTAGAGCGAAATCGCTTTAGATTGAATCAGTTGTCGCTCTAGCATTTTGCTGGAGCATGATCTTTTCGGAAAACCGGTTTCCACTTTTCCGGACCATTAGGGCTTTCTTCCGGTCAGGCCGATCATGGCGGACATGCCGCCGTGGGACGTGCCTTCGTGAATTTCGCGCTCCTCTTCGGTGATCGTCAATTCGCGAAAATCGCCGAACTCCTTTTCCAGCATCGCGCGCGTATAGAGTTGCTCGATCTCTTTCGGCCCGCCGGTGCCGTAGTCCAGCTGCTTGGGCGTGTAGCCCTGCAGGATGAGAAGGCCGCCGGATTTGAGTGCGCGGCGCATGCCGGCCCATTTCAGCGGCCGTTCGGCGGGCGTGCTGAACTGGGTAAAGATCTCGACCACGACATCGAAGGCGGCGTCCGGATAGGCCCAGTTGTGCACATCGGTCTGCACGAATTCGATGCGGCTGAGATTGCGCTCGGTAGCGAGCGCCCGCGCCTTGTTTTGCGCCGCGGGTGAAAAGTCGATCGACAGAACGTCAAGCCCCTGTTCCGCCAGCCAGACGCCGTTGCGTCCTTCGCCGTCCGCGACGGCGAGCGCCCGGCCGGATCGCGGCAGCAACGGCTTGCACGAGGCCAGAAAATAATTCGGCTCTTTTCCGAACGCATAATCCGGCACGGCGTAACGCGCTTCCCAGCGCTCGTATTCGGCTTGACTCACGGCGACCTCCGCAACGGACTGGATCGCCTCACATGCCAGGATCAGCGCTGCAAGCGCAAGGTCAAGAGCACCGAAGTCGACTGATAGGCATTGCCGCTCTGCGTTGAGGTGAGCCAATCGTGGCGCAGCTGGCCCTTGAGCTGCAGAGACGGGTTCAATTTGTAGATCAGGCCGGCGATCGCATAGTAGCGGTCGTCCTCGCGCGCTTCGCCGACATAATCGTCGTGCCCATAGCCGAACGTTCCGGTCGCAATCAGCCAGCGCCGCAACGCATGATCGACCTCGACGCTGACGTCGCGGCTGAAGGAACCCGACACCCCTTGCAGGGTCGACTCGTAGACTTGCGACGTCGCGGTGAACTTCACGCTTGTCAGACCGGTCGCCAGCCAAAGCAGCGAGCCGTCGACCGTCAAACCGGCGATATTCGGCAGCGGGCTCTGATAGTTGCGCTGCAGATAGCCGACCGCCATCTCGCCGACCAGGGCGGAGGCGCCAAGCTTGAACTCGCCGCCGACTTTGGCGCTGGTGCCGGTGGAACTGCGGGCCTCGCCGAAAAAATCGACAGGCGAGTCGTAGTTGCGCTTGTCTTCGCTGACTTCCACGAACGGCTTGAAGCCGGGATCGATTTCGTAGCCCAAACGGAAGATGCCGGCATATTGATCGTAAGCGCGGGTGTCGTTGTTGGTGGTTTCACCGTCGACAAATTGCGAGCTCTGATATGTGGTACGGTCGATCGTGCCTTTGAGGGTGGCGTCGAAGCGGCTGAATTGCTGTTCCACGCCGGCCGTGCCACCCACCGTCATATCGATCGGCAGCTTGGCAAGGTTCGCCTGAATGTTCGGGCTGCCGGGATTGTCGGTCGATATGATGAAGCGGTTCTCCAACAGGATATGCGTGTCGCGCGCGACGTCGATGCGGCCGTCGATTTTCGAATTCAGATAGGGCCGATTGAGCGACGGCTGAAATGTGTCGTTGCCATACCAGTAGTAAGAGCCAGTGATGTCGGCGGTGAGCGAATTGCGCGCCCAGTCGGAGCGCACATGCAATTCCGGCGCGACGACGTAAGTGGCGGATCCCGGACCGCCCGGCAGGTGCTGGGGATTGTTATCGTAGCCGGGCGAGAGTTCGACGGCGGGCAGGATCAGAAACGAGCCGGCTCTTATGCCCAACGCCTCGTAAGGATTGCCGCCGATAAACGGCAGCGTCGGCCGCGGCACTGCGCCGAGCGGCAGCGTGCCGGGTATCGGAGTGCCGGGCGGCGGCGCACTCGCGGGCGAACTGACGTCAAGCGGCGGCGGAATGGGAAGCACCGCGCCGGGGCGGTTTGCCGCGCTCAGCGGATGCACTTCGGCGGGCGGGTTGCTGATCGGAAGCTGGTCGGGCGGCGGCGGCAGCGCCGCGCCCGGCCGCTGCGCTGCTCGTAACGGATAGATCTCGGGCGGCAGCGGCCGTGCGGCGGCGGGAGGCCGCGACGGCGCTTCGGGCGGCGGCGCCGGCACCGGATCGAAGGTCGTCGTCTGCTGCGGCGGCACGATCGCCGCGCCGCCGTTCGGGACGCGCGCCCGCGGCTTACGCTTCGAATTGCTGGAATTGAATCCGGTGTCGCCCGCGCCAAAGCCGGTCGGGCTGCCATAGACCGGGGGCGCGGCCGGCACGGCGGGGCCGGTGAAAGCCCCGATGGGCGGCGCCTGGTCGGCCGTCACCGTATTGCCGCGCCGCACGAAGCGCGACGAGCTATTGCCCTGCAACGAAGGCAGGAACAGATCGGCATCGGCAGCTGCAGTCTGCGTGTTTGCCGGCGCGGTCTGCGCACTACTCGGCACCGGACACAGCACCGGCGTCGCGCAAAATACCAAGACACTGGCCAGTCGAGCCAAGCCGGCGACGCTGCATGCGCTTTTCGGTCGGCAACGGCGCGGCACCTGCGACCTCCTCGCCCCGAAGCCGCATTCGCCAGTCCGCGTTACCTCGGAAGCTGCCAAACCGGACCACCATCAAGGAACTGGACTCGCGCCTCGGAACCCCACGCGGCACGGCGCCACGCGATAGCCAGCACGGCCCGCCTGACGGCCAGCCGCTGGTTAACGGAGTTAAAACGGATATGGTTAACGAGAGGTTGATTGGGGGTGCGGCGGGGGCGTCTGGACCCGTGCTTTCGCGGGAATTAAACGGCGAAAGCAGGACTTTAGGCTTTGCGCTCGTAGCGTCGCCACGCCGGAATCAAAAGGACGGCGAGCACCACCAGCGCCGCCGCTTGCGCCGGCCAGGGCCAGCGCGCCACCGAAGCCATCATGCCGACCAAGACAGCCGCAAAGCCGAGCCAGAGCGCGAAGCGGCCGGGGCGCAGCGCCTCGATCACGAACAGCGCGAGCGCGAGACCAAACCACGCCCAAGAACCAAGAGATGCCGTCAGCGGGTCACCACTCATCGCAGCTCACACCCAGCCTTTGAGCTCGCGCATCGCCAGCTGCCAGATCATCAGCATGCCGGCCTCGCTGTCGTTCAGGCACGGGATCACCGCGAAATTCTGGCCGCCATGGCGCTTGAACACATGGGCGTTCTCGACCGCGATCTCTTCCAGCGTCTCGAGACAGTCCGCGGAAAATCCCGGCGTCACCACGACCAGGTTCTTCACGCCCTTCTTGGCCAGCGCCTTCATTGTCTTGATCGTGTAAGGCTCGAGCCATTTGGCGCGGCCGAAGCGTGACTGGTAGGTCAGGATCAGCTTGGTGTCGTCGAGCCCCATCTGCTCGCGCAGGAGCTGCGTGGTGCGCACGCACTGGCTCTCATAAGGATCGCCCTTGATCGAGCACTCCTTCGGCAGACCGTGATACGACGCGACGATCACGTCGGGCGCAAACGGCAGCGACTTGATCTGGGCTCTGAGCGAAGACGCCAGCACTTCGATGTAATAGGGGTCGTCGTAATAAGCTGGCAGGATGCGGACCGCCGGCTGGCGGCGCTGCTGCATCAGAAAACGAAACACCTCGTCGCAGACCGTTGCTGTGGTCGCCGCGGCATATTGCGGATAAAGCGGCATGATCAGGATACGGTCGCAGCCCCAAGTGGTCAGCGCCTGCAGCCGCGAGGCGATCGACGGTTCGCCGTAGCGCATCGCCCAGCTCACGAGCACATGCTTGCCCAGCGGCTCGAGGATGTTGGATAGCTTCTCCGCCTGCGCGCGCGTGGTGGTTTTGAGCGGCGACTCGTTTTTCGCCTTGTTCCAGATTTTGTCGTAGTCGCGCGCTTTGCGCCGCGAGCGGATCGGCAGGATGATGTGGTTGAGGACGAACTTCCACAGCGCGGAATCCTTCTCGATCACGCGCTTGTCGGTCAAGAATTCCTGCAGATAGGTCCGCACCGCAGCCGGTGTCGCCGCTTCGGGCGTACCGAGATTGACCAGCAGCACGCCGATGCCCGACGAGGCGGGCGCAGCAGCGGCCGCCGCGACCGGAGCCGGTGCAGCATTGGCTGCGGCACTGCCGGTTGCCGGCGCAGCGACGGCGTCCGCAATCTGCACCGGCTCGCTTGGCGGCACCGGCGCGATCGGCGGCGCGGGTTCGGGCGAAGCGGCTGGCACCGGCTCTGGCTCGCGCGGCGAAATGGTGGAATTTTGCGCGACCGGCAGCTGTTCCACCGCCTCGCTGGCATGTCCCCGCATGGTCGGCGTCTCGTTCATCTCACGAACCATACTCCATGTGGGCGCCGCTTGCATGTCTGCAATACCTCTACCGTCCCCATGTCCAGCCGCAATGCGACGTGCGAGTCTCAATTTGGCCCCATTAGGCTGACGGTTACACGGCCCGCGTCCCCCGCCGAATACTCCTCCCGACAGGAAGCATCATGGTCCGCAGCGTAACCCTCGCCACTGCTATATTTTTCTCGGCTCTATTTCTCTCGGCCGTATTTCTCGCGTCAGCCGCAATGGCGCAAAATCAAATCGAACCGCACTCGGCGAAGGACGAAGACGCCTGCGATCGCGACGCGCACCGGCTCTGCAAAGAGGCCATACCGGATCAGATGCGCGTTTTGTCGTGCTTGCAGACGAATCGTCAGAAGCTCAGCAAGGCCTGCCAAGTCGTCCTGCAAAGCCACGGGGTATAAGATACGACCGGCGCTATTCCGCCGCCTTGAGCATCGTCGGCGAACCGGCGCGGAATTGCTCGAACAGCGCCGCTTCGTCGGCCTTGGCGGCGGTGAGATGCCTCTGCTTGACATGGCCGAAGCCGCGGATCTTTTCCGGAATGGCGGCAAGACCGATCGCGAGGTGATGGTTGTCCGGGGTCAACCGCTCGAGCACTTCGCCGAGCATCGCCTCGTAATCGCCGATCAGCTTGCGCTCGGTCTGGCGCTCAAGCGAACGGCCGAACGGATTGAGCCCAGTGCCGCGCAGGAATTTCAGCTTCGCCAGCACACCGAACGCCGACATCATCCACGGGCCAAAGCTCATCTTGCGCGGCAGCCCGGTTTCCGGATCGAGGCGCGCGAAAATGGGCGGGGCGAGATGAAACTCGAAACGCAGATTGTCGCCGTCGAACTGGCCTTCGACCTGCCTTGCGAAAGCGCCGTCGGTATAAAGCCGGGCGACTTCGTATTCATCCTTGTAGGCCATCAGCTTGAACAGATAGCGCGCCACCGCGTCGGCAAGCCCGCTCGTGCCGGGCGCGCTTGCGGCCTCGGCCGCTTTGGCCTGGTCCACCCAGGTACGATAGCGCTTGGCATAGGCCGCGTTCTGATACGCGGTGAGATACTTTTCGCGGCGCGCCACCGTCTCGTCAAAACTCTCCGACAAACGTTCGGCGTCGCTTTCGCTTGACGGTGCGGGCTTGGCCAGCGCCTCGACCGCGGCGCGGTCGACCACCGCGCGGCGCCCCCAGTGGAAGGCGGCCTGATTCATGGCGACCGCCTCGCCGTTCAATTCGATCGCGTGTTCGATCGCGGCGGCCGATAGCGGGATGGCGCCGATCTGATAGGCAAAGCCGACCAGGAACATGTTGGCGCCGATCGACTGGCCGAACAGCGCGTTGGCGATGCGGCTCGCGTCGACGAAATGCGCTTTGCCCTGACCGGCATCGGCGACGATGGTGCGCTTGAGCCGCTCGCTCGGCAGCGAGAAATCGGCATTGCGGGTGAACTCGCCGGGCAGAAACTCATCGGTGTTGATGACCATCTCCGTTTCGCCGTGCTTCACCGTGGCGAGCACTTTCTTGGTGCCCGAGACGACGATGTCGCCGCCGAGCACGAGATCGGCGCGCCCGGCCGCGACGCGGATGGCGTGAATGTCCTCAGGCTTCTCCGAGAAACGGATATGGCTGAACACCGCGCCGCCTTTTTGCGCGAGGCCGGCCATGTCGAGGACGCCGACGCCGCGGCCCTCGAGATGCGCCGCCATGCCGAGAATGCCGCCGACGGTAACGATGCCGGTGCCGCCGACGCCGGTGACGATGATGTTATAGGTCTGATGGATGGCGGGAAGTTTCGGCTCGGGCAGTTGCGCCAGATCGTGATCGGCGGCAACGCCGGTGCCTTTTTTCAGCTTGGCGCCGTGCACGGTGACGAAGGACGGGCAGAAGCCTTTGACGCAGGAGAAATCCTTGTTGCAGCTCGACTGATCGATGGTGCGCTTGCGGCCCCACTCGGTTTCCAGCGGCTGCACCGACACGCAATTCGATTTCACGCCGCAATCGCCGCAGCCCTCGCAGACCAGCTCATTGATGATGACGCGCTTGTCCGGATCGGGAAACGTGTGGCGCTTGCGGCGGCGGCGCTTTTCCGCGGCGCAGGTCTGGTCGTAGATCAGGATGGTGACGCCGGGGACTTCGGCGAGCGCCTTCTGCACCGTGATCAGATCGTCGCGGTGATGGATGGTGATGCCCTTCGGCCATGCCGTGTCGTTGGGATATTTATCCGGCTCGTCGGTGACAATGACGACGCGCTTGGCGCCTTCGGCCGCCACCTGGCGCGCGACCTGCGGCACGGTAAGGCCGCCGTCATTGGCCTGCCCGCCGGTCATGGCGACGGCGTCGTTGAAAAGAATCTTATAAGTGATGTTGGTGTTGGCCGCGATCGCGGCGCGGATCGCCATGTAACCCGAGTGGTTGTAGGTGCCGTCGCCGAGATTCTGGAACACGTGGGCGCGGTTAGAGAACAGCGCCTCGCCGACCCAGTTCGCGCCCTCGCCGCCCATATGGGTGTAGCCGAGCGTCGAGCGGTCCATCCATTGCGCCATGTAATGGCAGCCGATGCCGGCATAAGCGCGCATGCCTTCCGGCACCACGGTCGACGTGTTATGCGGACAGCCGGAGCAGAAATATGGAATGCGCTGGGCGACATCCTTGGTCGCGGCCGCGATGCGCTGCGCTTCCTTGAGCCGGTCGACGCGGCCGACGATACCGTCGTTGCGGTGATATTTCAGGAGCCGCTCGCCGATGCAGATGGCGACGTCGTTCGGATCAAGCGCGCCTTTGACCGGGAATAGCCACTCGCCCGCTTCGTCGCGCTTGCCGATGCAGATCGGCTGATTGGCGGTGCCGTAAAGCTCCTCGCGCACCTGCACTTCAAGCAGCGAGCGCTTTTCCTCGACGACGATGATCAGATCGAGGCCGTTGGCGAAGTCCTTCAATTCGCGCTGGCTGAGCGGCCAGGAGCAGCCGACTTTATAGAGCCGGATGCCAAGCTCGTTGCATCTGACTTCGTCGATGCCGAGCTCGTCGAACGCCTGCCGCACGTCGAGATAGCTCTTGCCGGTAGTGATGATGCCTATTTTCGGATTGCGCCCGCCCGAGGTGATGGTGCGGTTGAGCTCGTTGGCGCGCACGAAAGCGAGCATCGCATCGCGTTTGAAATCGTGCAGGCGCGCTTCCTGTGCCAGGATCGGATCGCTGAGGCGGATATTCAGCCCGCCGTCGGGCATGCGGAAATCGTCCGGGGTGACGATGTTGATGCGCTCGAGACTGGCGTCGATCGTCGCCGTCGACTCGATGGTCTCGTGCATGGTCTTCAGCGCCGTCCAGGCGCCGGTATAGCGCGACATCGCCCAGCCATAGAGGCCGTAGTCGAGGACCTCCTGAACGCCGGCGGGGTTCAGGATCGGGATCATGACGTCGATGAAGTGATATTCGGACTGGTGCGCGGTGGTCGAGGATTCGGCGGTGTGGTCATCGCCCATCAGCGCCAGCACGCCGCCATGCTTCGAGGAGCCGGCGAAATTGGCGTGACGGAAGACGTCGCCGGTGCGGTCGACGCCGGGGCCCTTGCCGTACCACATAGCAAAGACGCCATCGAACTTGCCCTCGCCGCGCAGCTCGGCCTGCTGCGTGCCCCAGACCGCGGTCGCGGCCAGGTCCTCGTTGATGCCGCCTTGGAAGCGGACGTCGCTTGTTTCAAGAAAGCGCTTGGCGCGGATGAACTGGCTGTCGAGACCGCCGAGCGGAGAGCCGCGATAGCCGCTGACATAGCCCGCGGTATTGAGCCCGTTGCGGCGGTCGAGCTCCTTCTGCATCAGGCAGAGCCGCACCAGAGCCTGGTACCCGGTCACGAAAATATGGCGCTGGCCGAGGTCGTATTTGTCGTCGAGCTTTACGTCGCGCAGCGCCATTACGCAGGCCTCATACGAAAATCGCCAACCACGGAATCGGGACCCCGGGGCGGGTAGTTTGCCCTTACCGACCCGATATTGCCAGAGGGCTCACATTATAGCGGATATAGGACGCCGCATCGGCGCGACAATGCTAGCGGCTTGAAGCGTCGAGCCTTTTCACGGCAGATCGAAGGCGGTTTTTGCGCCGGCGCGCAGCCGGTTCAGGCGGCGCGGATGCGCGGCCAGATTTGCGCCAGCATGGCCGGGATTTCGCCGACCGGTTGCGGCCGGCTGAACAAGTAGCCCTGCGCCTGCATGCAGCCTTCCGAGCGCAAGATCTCGAGCTGCTGCTCGGTCTCGACGCCCTCGGCGGTGGTGATCATGCCGAGGCTCGAGCCCAGCCGCATGACGGCGCGAATGATGGCCACGCAATCGTTCTCCTTGCCGAGTTCGCAGATGAACGAGCGGTCGATCTTGATCTTGTCGAACGGAAAGCTGCGCAGATAGCAGCTTCTCCGGCCATTTCGCGGCATCGCGGCAGGCTTGCTTGAGCACCCAGTCGCCGGTAGAGCGCCATGTCGACGTTGCGCAGCAGCTGGTCGGGCTCGGTGCAGTCGCTCGGCGCCAGCGCGATGCCGATGCTGGTGCCGATGACGACCTGATGGCCGCGCACATCGAACGGCTCGACCAGCGCGTCCCCTGGCTGGCCGGCCACGTCGTAAGCGCAGAACCACTTGATGTGCGCGCTTGCGGTTTCGACACGTAATGTCGCGAAAACGCACGCAAGCGGAAACGCTGCTGCAAACGGCAGCAGCCGCTTGGCCAGCCGGTTCATGGGGAAGGCCTCCGGATACTCGACTTACCGAGCCAGATGCGCCACCGCACGCAGCTCACTGGTTTGTCTTAAGTTTTTCTTTACCACAGATCTCAGGAATTTGCAGACGTTTCATAACGCAAATTAAGTATTGGCTAACCCTGCTCGGCCGGCCGCGCCCGATACAAGCAAATGTAACCTTTTGCTCTAGCCGCCCGGTAAATATTACCGGCTAGTACTGGCGCGCTTTCGAAGAAGACCTTTGCAAAAAAGGACCTTCGAGCGCGCGGGGATGCAATGATCGGGGTCGTGGGGTTGCTCAGCGTTATTTTCGGCGCGATCGTCGCTTATGCGTCGGATCGTTATCCGACTCATATCGAGGCATTGGAAACCGCCGCCGGGATATTGGTGCTCGGCGGTTTCGCGGTGGCGGGCTACACGCTGTCGACTTTCATTATCGTCTGATAAACGCGGCAGGACGGGCACGGCAAAAGTCTTTGGCGTGCCGCTCAACGTCTGCAGGAAGGCCCTGAGATCGGCCTTCTCGCTCACCGACAAATTCAACGGATGAATCTCGGCGTCGCGGCTCGGCCGGTCGATGCCGCCGCGCTAGTAAAGCGCGATAACCTCGCTGAGCGTCGCCACCGAGCCGTTGTGCATATAGGGGCCGCGCCGCGCGACGTCGCGCAAGGTCGGCGTCTTGAAGGCATATTTCAGCTTCACCGATTTCGGAAACAGTCGGCCGCGCCCGATATCGTCGCCCGACGCCACGCCGATATCGTGGAACGATGAATCGGTGAAGGCCCAGCCGCTGTGACAGGTTGCGCAATTAGCTTTGCCGTTGAACAGCACGAAGCCGCGCTGGGCGGATTCATCGATGGCGCGCGGATCGCCGGCGATGAAGCGGTCAAACGGCGCGTCGGTCGACACGATGGAGCGCTCGAACGTCGCCAGCGCCTGCTCGATTTTCTCTCGCGTGATATCGCCCTTGCCGTAGCTGCCGTTGAAAGCATCGACTTAGCCCGGGATGGCCGACAATCGTGCGATCAATTCAGGCACCGGCAGATTCATATTGTCGGGAGAACTGGGCGGCCCGATCGCGACGCTTTCGAGATCGCGAAAATGCCCGTCCCAACCGAGCTTTGGTGTCCAGGCGACATTGAGCAGCGTCGGCGCGCGCAAGAGGAGCTGCTTTTCGCCGACAGCGTGCTGTTCGCCGTCCGCCCATGACAGGCCGGGATTGTGACAGGTCGCGCAGGAGCGGACTTTGGATCCGGACAAGATCGGATCGAAGAACAGGACGCGGCCGAGCTCGAACTTGGCTTTCGAATAGGGATCGTCTTTCGGATAGGGAATCTGCGCCAGCCGATGGTACTGCTTGCGCAACGCCTGCAGGCCGATTTCCCCGGCAGCGAAAATCGATCCCCCGGCGCCGACCAGCACCGCCAACGCGATCAGCGGTCCCGCCGCTTTCCTGATCAGGAAAGAAGTATGAGGCCATACCATAAGCGACAGTTTATCGGTGCTCATTGACGAACAGTTAATAATGACGGCCGCGACCCATATGCGCCTTTATGGCGCGCACGCGCGCCGATAGGTGAGAGCCTTCATAGACGGCTGCCGGTTGCACGCTGACGTGCTAGAGTAACGCCACTCTCGGGGAGGTCACCATGAATACGCACATCAAGAACGTCCAAAGCAGCGACTTCAAAATCGCCGCCGTCGCTCAATCCGATATATCTGCGGCCGAATGGCAGGCGCGTGTCGACCTGGCGGCGACCTATCAACTGATCGCGCATTACGGCTGGGGCGACGTCATCTACAATCATTCGTCGATGCGGGTGCCCGGCGAGGACCGCAAATTCCTCATCAAGCGGCATGAGTTGCTTTACACCGAAGTGACGCCGGCAAACCTCGTCAAAGTCAGCATGGACGACGACCTCGATGAATCCGCAGGCGTCAACCGGCCCGGCTTCACGCTACACGGCGGCGTGCTCGCGGCGCGGCCCGACGTCAACTGCGCCGTCCACGTCCACACCGAAACCGGCATGGCGATCTCCGGCTTGCAGCACGGGCTGCGCATGGTGTCGCAGGCGGCGATTCGTTTCTACAACCGCGTCGGCTATCACGACTACGAAGGCATTACCGAAGATTTCGGCGAACGGGCGCGCATCAACACGGCGCTCGGCAAGAACCGCGCGCTGATCATGCGCAATCACGGCCTGCTCACGGTCGGCAAGACCGCGCGCGAAGCCTTCGTGCTGATGAAAGCACTGCTTGAAGCGGCGCATATCCAGCTCACCATGGAAGCAACCGGCGGCACGCTTGTGGAAATTCCGCCGGAGATTTGCGAAAAGACCGCGCATCAATACGAGCATCACGATTCCGGCCGCGGCTCGGCGGACTGGCCGGCTTATCTGCGTAAGCTCGACAAGATCAATCCGAACTGGCGGAATTAAGCGCTTCGAGATTCCGGATTTGGGTCTTAAGTCATGCCCGGTGCTGCGCCGCCGCGGCTCGTGGAGAGGTTTGTGAGGCGACCGAATTTCCTATTCTTCATGACGGATCAGCATCGCGCCGACTATCTCGGATGTGCCGGCCACCCCGTGCTGAAAACCCCGAGTATCGATTCGCTGGCGGCGCGGGGCACACGCTTCGACCGGTTCTTCGTCGCGAGCCCGGTATGCATGCCCAACAGGGCCGCGTTCTTGACCGGTCGCTATCCGTCGGCGCATGGGCTGCGGCAAAACGGCAACCATCTGAGCCGCCGCGCCACCACCTTCGTCGAAGTGTTGCGCGAAGGCGGCTATAAGACGGCGCATATCGGCAAAAGCCACGTTCAGCCGATGACGGCCAATCCGGCTTTTCCGCGCGTCGATCCCAAAACTTTGGGCATCCTCGACGAAGCTTGGAAAGACGATGGCGGCGACTACGGCGAGGAGACGCCGGAACGCTATGCCAGCGACGATCCTTACACGTTCAAGCTGCCCTATTACGGCTACGACCACGTCGACATGGTCACCAACCATGGCGACCAGGCGCACGGCCACTACGACCAATGGCTGCGATCGCGCTCGCGGCAAGCAGCCGCCTGGCGTGATCGCACCAATCAGCTAGCCCATGATTATGTGTGCCCGCAGGCAATCCGCACGCCCATTCCGGAGGAGCTCTATCCCACGGCCTTCATCCGCGAACGCGCGGTCGAGTGGCTCGCCGGCACAAGGGACGACGATCAGCCGTTCTTTGCTTTCGTGTCCTTTCCTGATCCGCATCATCCATTCACCCCTCCCGGCAAATATTGGAACCTCTATAAGCCGGAACAATTCGAACTGCCGCTGCCGTTCGAGGCGCATCGCAATCCTGTCCCGCCGCTCGTCTGGGCCCATGCGCGCCAACTGGACAACACGCACGACACACAATCTCAAATCGCCTTCATGGCGACCGAGCGCCAATTGCAAGAGGCCATGGCGCTGACATGCGGCATGATCGCAATGATCGACGATGCCATCGGCGCGGTTCTTCGGGCGTTGCGTGACAGCGGCCACGCCGATGACACGGTCGTCATATTCACCTCCGATCACGGCGACTACCTTGGCGACTTCAATCTGCTCCTCAAGGGCGCGCTGCCGCTCAAGAGCATTACCAATGTCCCGTTCATTTGGAGCGACCCGGCGGGGCCGCGTGGCCTTGTGCGACAGGCTTTGGCCTCGACCGTAGACCTCGCGCCGACGATTATTGAGCGCGCCGGACTGAAACCCTATTGGGGCATCCAGGGCAAATCGCTCCTGCCAGCCATCCGCGATGGTGCGCAGGTGCACGACCGGCTTCTCGTCGAATTCCAGGACAGCGGGCCGCGATTCGGATTTGCCGAGCCCGCCATCGTGCGCACACTCGTCACCGATACGCATCGCATCAGTCTTTACAAAGGCGAGGCTTGGGGGGAGTTGTATGATCTCGTCAACGATCCAAACGAGACGTGCAATCTGTGGGATGACCCTTCGCAAACGGTCACGCGAGCGCATCTCACCGAGCGGCTCGCCCAGGCGATGATGGATGCCGTGGATCAAAGTCCTCGCGCCGTGCGCCGCGCCTAAACCAACGCCAATTCATACCTGGGGGATCATGCTCATGAACGTCAAACAGAGGGTGAACCCGATTGTTCATCTGTCACGCCGCGGCTTCGCGCTGTCGGGCCTTGCAGCCGTGCTCACCTTTCCTACGATCGCACGCGCTGCAGACCTGCTGACGTTCATTGTGCCGTTCGAGGCAGGCAGCGCTCCCGATCTGTACGCGCGCATCGTCGCGCCGGAAATAGGCAAGCTCCTGGTCCGCACGGTGATCGTCGAGAACAAGCCGGGCGCCGGCGGCAATATCGGTGCCGAATTGGCGGCACGCGCGCCCGCCGACGGCTCGACCATCATCATCGGCACGACGGCGCTATGCGAAATCAATCCACAGGTCTTTGATAATCTGCACTGGTCGATGAAAGACTTTGTGCCTTTGGTGAAGGGCGTGCAGGCGCCGCTTGTCCTCGTCACCAACCCAAGCGTTCCGGCCAAGACGCTGGACCAACTCGTCGCCTGGATGAAAGCCAATCCCGGCAAGCTCAATTACGCGTCCTACGGTCAGGGGGCGCCCGGCGATTTTTTAGGCGCCCAGCTCAATGCAAGATTTGGTCTCGACCTCGTCGCCGTGCCCTATCACGGCTCAGCGTCGCAAGTCAGCGCGCTGGTCGCCGGCAACTCGCCGCTCGGCTTCGCCCAGACGCAGAATTCATCGCCGCATGTTAAGAGCGGCGTGCTCAACGCGATCGCCATTACTAGCGCGGATCGCTTCCGGCTGTTGCCGGACACGCCCACGTTCCGCGAACTTGGACATCCAGAATTTACCACGACTGTCTGGTACGGCCTGCTCACGCAATCCGCCACGCCGGCCGATATGGTCCGGACCATGATCGATGCCGGCGTCAAGGCGCAGCAGCAAACCGACGTCCAAGCTCCGCTCTTGGCGCAGGGCTACGATTTGCCGACGGAGAGTGGCGCGGTTTTCGCGCAATCCATCACCGACGACACGGAACACTGGGCCGCTCTGGTCAAATTGACCGGCTTTAAGGCGGCGCGATAGCTCGACACATCCGGAATTGAGCAGGTTTCGGGTGGGCGGCCTATCTCTGATTTGGCAGCAACGATTAGGATACTTGCGCTGCCGCAACAGGAGAAGGCGCCATGACGGTGATGCAAAAGCAGCGGCCGGCCGCGCGCTTGGTTGTAACGGCGATTGACGAACGCGCAGCAGCCCTCGACTGGACCGCGATCGCGTCCGATCTCGACGCTTACGGCTGCGCCACCACCGGCCCGTTGCTGACGCCGGACGCGTGCTTGGCCTTGGCGCAAGGCTACGCTGCGGATGAGCCGTTCCGCAGCCGCATCGTCATGTCGCGGCACGGCTTCGGCCGCGGCGAATACAAATATTTCGCCTATCCGCTGCCGGATGTTGTGGCGGCGCTACGCGGCGCGCTTTATCCGCCGCTTGCCGGGGTAGCGAACCGCTGGAACGCGACGATGGGCGTTGATGTCGCCTATCCGGCCGATCACGCCGCCTATCTGAAGCGCTGCCACGCTGCCGGCCAGGTCAAGCCGACGCCGCTCCTGCTGCAATATGGCTCAGGCGACTTCAATTGCCTGCATCAGGACATATACGGCGCCCATATCTTTCCGCTGCAGGTTGCGTTCCTGTTGTCGCGGCCCGGCACGGATTTCACCGGCGGCGAATTCGTGCTCACCGAGCAGCGGCCGCGCATGCAGTCGCGCGCGGAAATCGTGCCGCTGCGGCAGGGCGAGGGCGTGATCTTTCCGGTGCATAACCGCCCGGTGCAAGGCACGCGCGGCACCTATCGGGTGAATATGCGCCACGGCGTAAGCCGCCTGCGCTCGGGTCACCGGCATACGCTCGGCATCATCTTCCACGACGCGGCGTGACGCGAACGTTCACTCCGCCTTGACGTTCGCGGCCTTGACCACCTTGCCCCATTTGTCGGTTTCGTCGGCCAGAAACTTCCCAAAATCGGCCGGCGAGCCGGCAAACACCTGACCGCCGAGATTGGCGAGGCTCGCTTTGAAAGCCGGATCGACGAGCGCCGCATTGATCTCCTTATTGAGCTTATCGACGATCGGCGCGGGCGTGCCGCGCGGCGCGCCGACGCCGTGCCAGCCGGCGGCTTCGTAACCCGGCACGAATTCGCCGACCGTCGGGACGCCCGGCAGCACGTCCTGACGCGTCGCGGTGGTGACCGCCAGCGCCCGCACTTCGCCGGCCCTGATATGGGAAATCGACGACACGACGACGTCGAACATGACCTGCACGCGCCCGGCAATCAGATCGGTGATCGCCTGCGCCGCGCCGCGATAATGCACCGGCACCAGGTCGACGCCGGCCAGCATCTTGAAGTACTCGCCGTAGAGATGCTGTCCGCTGCCCGGACCGACGGTCGCCATATTGACCTTGCCCGGATTGGCCTTGGCGTAGGCGATGAATTCCGGCACGGTTTTGGCGGGAAAGTCGAGATTCACCTCCATCACGAAGGGCGTCTTGATGATGCTGGCGACGGGCGTGATGTCGTGCAGGAAATTGTAGCTGAGGTCTTGGTAGAGCGTCGCATTGATCGCGTTCGGCGGCGTCGCATAGACGAGCGTATAGCCGTCCGGCGGCGAGCGCACAACGAACTCGGCGGCGATATTGCTGCCGGCGCCGACACGGTTATCGACGACGAATTGCTGGCCGAGGCGGTCCGACAGCCACTGCGCCATCAAACGCGCACTGATGTCGGACGCCGAGCCGGGCGCAAAGCCGACGACGATGTGGACCGGCCGTACCGGATAGTCTTCCGCGAAGGCGGCGCGCGTGAATGCCGGGAGCGCGGCAGCTCCGGTGGCGAGATGAACAAAACGGCGGCGGGATAATGTCATGACATTTCTTTCTTGGTCATTCCGAGATTGTGGTCAGTGACGAGATGGCAAGTGACGAGATGGCCAGTGACCTGGCGTAAATGTTTTCTCAGATCTTGTTGCCAGCGCTCCAGCTCCAGAAGTCGCGGCCTTCCTCGCGCAGAAAGCGGGCGAGCACCATATTGTGTACTTCGGACGCGCCGTCGACGAGGCGCGCGGCGCGGGCGGCGCGGTAGATCCATTCCAGGATCGTGTCCTTGGAATAGCCGCGCGCGCCGTTGAGCTGGATCGCGGTGTCGCAGGCATTGTGCAGCGTGTCGGCGACATGCACTTTCGCCATCGACACTTCCTTGCGGGCGCGGTCGCCGTGATCGAGCTTCCAGGCCGCATGCATGGTGAGAAGGCGGCCGATCTGGATCTGCTGCGCCATCTGGCCGAGCTTGATCTGTACGCTTTCGCGGTCGGCGAGCCTGACGCCGAACCCTTCGCGGCGGTTGACATAGTCCTGCGCGATCTCGAGGCAGCGCTTGGACTGGCCGAGCCAGCGCATGCAATGCGTCAGCCGCGCCGGGCCGAGCCTGATCTGCGTGATCTTGAGCCCGTCGCCGACGCCGAGCAGGATATTGTCGTCGGAGACTTCGAGGCCGTCGAATTCGAGCTCGCAATGGCCGCCGTGCTCTTCCGGACCCATGATGCCGATGCGGCGCACGATGCGCCAGCCCGGCTGATCGCGATGATAAAGAAACGCAGTCAGCCCGCGGCGCGGGTCCTCGGACGTGCGCGCGACGACGATGAAATGCGCGGCTTCAGCAGCCCCGGTGATGAACCATTTGCGGCCGCGGATCGTCCACTTGCCGCCTTTCTTCTCGGCATAGGTGCGGATCATGCCGGGATCGGAGCCGCCACCCGGCGCCGGCTCGGTCATGGCGAAGGAGGATCTCACCTTGCCTTCGACGATCGGCCGCAGCCACCATTCCTTCTGCGCCGGCGTGCCGATGCGCGCGAGCAGACTCATATTGCCGTCGTCGGGCGCCGAGCAATTGAGCGCCAGCGGGCCGAACAAGGAGCGCGCCGCTTCTTCGTAGATCGCCGCCCAGGCGACGATCGGCAACGCCATGCCGCCGAATTCCTTGGGCGATTGCGGCGCCCATAACCCCGCTCGCTTCGCTTTGTCCTGCACCGGAGCCAGCCGTTGCAGCGGAATATTCTCGTGCTCGGAAAAATTTTGCGGATCGGCTTCCAGCGGCAGCACATGCTCCTCGATGAAGGCGCGCGTGCGCAGCCGCAATTCCTCAATTTCGGGCGAAAGAGTAAAGTCCATGCAAGCGCCCCCCTGACGTGATTGATTTTGCCCGACGCGGGAATACGTCTATCAAAGAGGGGTTATACCGGAGCCACCAGCAAGGTGGAAACGCTCAAGGTGACGACCATGACGCGTATTGTCCTTCCTATCGCTGCCACTGCGACCATCGTAGCGGCATCGATTTGTCTCAATGTTTCGCCGAGTCAGGCCCAATATTTCGGTGATGCGCAATGGTGCGCGGTCATAAGCATCGGCAGCGGCGACGTGCACTGGGATTGCCAATACAACACCGTCGAAGCCTGTGTGCCGAATGTGCTGGCCGGCAACCGCGGCTTTTGCGGGCTCAATCCGTATTATAGCAGCACGCGGCAAGCAGCCGCACACGTGACGCACCGGGCGCATCGGCATTCGCACAGATACTGAGGCTCACGCTTTCGCCGACGTCGCGTTGCCGTTCTCGGCGGCAAAACTGCATCAGCCAAAACTGCATTCAGCCAAGACTATATTGGTCAAGACTGCATTGGCCAATGCCCGCATTGCAAAGCCAAGTGTGACAAGAAGGCCATCGGCGATGTAAATGTCGCTTGCGCGCTCCCTCGCGCCTGCGTCCACGCTTGCAACCGGCCGGGCCATGATCATCGACATTTTCAATCACTTCATGCCGAAGCCCTATCTCGACCGGCTTTCGCAACTCATCCCCGGCCATGTCGCGACCACGGCGTTTCCGCGGCTCAAGACGCTGGTCGACGTCGACGCCCGGCTGCGCCTGCTCGATGCGTTCGGCGATTTCGCGCAGGTGCTGTCGCTTGCCAATCCGCCGCTCGAATTGGTGGCAGCGCCTGACGTCACGCCGGATCTGGCGCGGCTCGCCAACGACTCCCTGGCTGAAATTTGCCGCAAGCAACCCGACCGCTTTCCGGCCTTCATCGCGGCGCTGCCGATGAACAATATCGATGCGACGCTCGCCGAGATAGACCGCGCCGTTGTGCAGCTCGGCGCGCGCGGCATCCAAGTCTTCACCAATGTCGCGGGCGTGCCGTTGAGCGACCCGAAATTCCGGCCGCTGTTTCGCCGCATGGCCGAGCACGATTTGCCGGTCTGGGTGCATCCGATGCGCGGCCCGGATTTTGCCGATTATGCCGCCGAGAAAACCTCGCTTGACGAAGTCTGGTTCTCCTTCGGCTGGCCCTATGAGACCACCGCCTGCATGACACGATTGATCTATTCCGGCCTGTTCGACGAACTGCCGCAGTTAAAGATTATCTCGCATCATATGGGCGGCATGATCCCGTATTTCCCCGGCAAGATTAATCTCGGCTTCCGGCAGATCTTTTTCGGCACGCGCGACGACAACCCGGTGGCGAAGGAGCGCGGCCTCAAGAAACATCCGCTCGCCTATTACAAGATGCTCTATGCCGACACCGCGCTCAGCGGCGAGGACGCGCCGACGCGCTGCGGCCACGCATTCTTCGGCACGCCGAATTGCCTGTTCGCGACCGACGCGCCGTTCGATTCCGAACAGGGCCGCTGGCTGATCGCCGACACCATCGGCGCCGTCGCGCGGCTCGACATTCCGCAACAGGAACGCGACCGGATTTTTGCGGGCAATGCCCGCGCGCTGCTCAAGCTCTAGGAAAGCCCAGGATGCAGACCAAAAATATCAGAGTGCCGCTGCGCGGCGGCGAGATGGGCGCCTATCTCGCTATTCCCTACGGCACCCCGGCCGGCGCCATCATCGCCATCATGGAAATCTGGGGCGTCAACGACACGATGCGCCACCACGCCCACGAATTCGCCCAGGCCGGATTCATCTGCCTCGTCCCCGATCTGTTTTGGCGGCAGGAGCCGGGCGTCGAATTGTCCGACGGCAATCCCGACGACATCAAGAAGGCGTTCGATCTCTATTACGAGTTCGACTACGACCTCGGCGTCCGCGATATGGAGGACATTCATCAGTATCTGAGAGCGCTCCCGCAATGTAATGGCAAGGTCGGCGCGGTAGGCTACTGCCTCGGCGGCAAGCTCTGCTATCTGATGTGTTGCCGCACCGACATCGACTGCGCGGTCGCCTATTACGGAACTTATATCGAGCACCGCATCAAGGAAGCGAAGAACCTGCACCGGCCGTTCATGCTGCACATGGCGTTGAAAGACCGCTGGGTGCAGGCCGAAGTCAATGAGCTGTTGGAGAGGCGGCTCGCGCCGAATCCGCTGGTGACGATCCACAAATATCCGGGCGCCGATCACGCCTTCGCCCGCCACGGCGGCAAGACCTATAGCAAGCCGGAAGCCGATCGCGCGCTGGCGCTGAGTTTAGACTTCTTCAAAGAACATCTCGGCTAAGCTCGGAACTACCGCGCCGCACAACCCGTATATTTACCCTTGATATTTAGTCTTGGCGGCGGCTTCCATTCCGTCGCGAAAACGGCAATGCTATCGGTTCAAGCCATAAATGAGCCGACCGCAAAGCCGGACGCCGGATTTATGCTCGACCATTCGCCAAGCGCGCCGCCGCCATTCGCCCTCGATACCGACCAGATCGCCGTCCGCGACATGGCGCGCCATTTCGCCGATGAGGTTTTTGCGCCGAACGCGGTCGCCTGGGACGAAGCCAGGCATTTTCCGGTCGCCGAGATGCGCAAAGCCGCGGCGCTCGGCATGGGCGGCGTCTTCATTGCCGAGGATTTTGGCGGGTCGGACCTGTCGCGGCTGACGGCAACCTTGATCTTCGAGGCGCTCGCGACCGGCTGCCCCACGGTCGCCGCCTATATGTCGATCCACAATATGACGTCGTGGCTGATCGACGCCTTCGGCACGGAGGAGCAGCGCAGAAAGTTCCTGCCGCGATTGTGCAGCATGGAAATGCTGGCGAGCTATTGCCTGACCGAACCGGGCGCAGGTTCCGACGCGGCCGCGCTGACGACGCGCGCGGTGCGCGACGGCGGGCATTACGTTCTCAACGGCCAGAAGCAGTTCATCTCCGGCGCCGGCGCGGGCGACCTCTATGTGGTGATGGCGCGCACCGGCGGCGACGGCGCTTCAGGGATTTCGGCTTTCATCGTGTCGGGCGACACGCCGGGCATTTCGTTCGGTGCCAACGAGCGCAAAATGGGCTGGAACGCGCAGCCGACGCGGGCCGTCGTTTTCCAGGATGTGCGCGTTCCTTTAGGTGACCGGCTCGGCGACGAAGGCGCGGGCTTCAAGATCGCGATGTCCGGGCTCGACGGCGGCCGACTCAATATCGCCGCCTGCTCGCTCGGCGGCGCGCAATGCGCGCTGGAAAAGACGCTCGCTTACATGAAACAGCGCAAGGCCTTCGGCAAGCGCCTCGACGAATTCCAGGCCCTGCAGTTTCGCCTGGCCGACATGGCGACCGACCTTGAAGTGTCGCGTGCCTTCCTGTGGCATGCCGCGGCCGCCTTCGACCGCAAGGACGCGAATGCGACGCAGACCTCCGCGATGGCCAAGCGCTTTGTCACCGACACCTGTTTCAACGTCGCCAACCAGGCGCTGCAATTGCACGGCGGCTACGGTTATCTCGCGGAATACGGCATCGAGAAGATCGTGCGCGATTTGCGCGTGCACCAGATCCTCGAAGGCACCAATGAGATCATGCGCCTGATCGTGGCGAGGAACCTTGTCGGGCGATGAACGATAAGGCGGTGCACGAGGGCCAAAATGGCCACAGCGGCCACACGGGTCGCGATGACGGCCATGACGACGGCCATGTCGGCGATGTCATCGTGCGCGAGCACGGCGCGCTGCGCCGGCTCACGCTGAACCGTCCCAAGGCGCTCAACGCCATCACGCTCGATATGTCCGTCACCATGACGGCGATGATGCGCGCCTGGGCGTCGGATCCCGCCGTCGGCGCGGTGCTGCTCGACGGTGCCGGCGACCGCGGCTTCTGCGCCGGCGGCGACATTCGCGCGCTTTACGACGCGGCGAAATCCGGCGATCCGCTGCCGCAAAAATTCTGGGCCGTCGAATATCATCTCAACGTGATGATCGCGCGGTACCGCAAGCCCGTGGTGACGATCATGGACGGCGTCGTCATGGGCGGCGGCATCGGCCTTGCCGGGCATGCGGCACATCGCGTCGTCACCGAACGCTCCGCGGTCGCCATGCCGGAAGTCGGCATCGGCTTCTTTCCCGATATCGGCGCGTCGTTTCCGCTGGCGCGGGCGCCCGGCTTCACCGGCACCTATCTCGCGCTCACCGGTGACCGCATGAACGCGGCCGACGCCACCTATTGCGGGCTTGCCGACATTCATATTCCGGCGGCGAAGCTTGGCGAAATCCCGGGTGCGCTCGCCGCGTGCCGCACCGCCGACGATGTCCGCAAGCGCCTCGGTGAATTATCGGCTCCGCCGGCCCCCGGAAAACTTGCGGCGGCGCGACAATGGATCGACGCGTGCTACGGCGCCAACACCGTCGAAGAGATTTTTGCGGGGCTGAGCGCCGGCAGCGCCGAGGGGGCGCGGGCGGCGCTGGCGACGATGAAGAAAGCCTCGCCGACCTCGCTCAAGATCACGCTGCGCAACCTGCGCGACGCGGCGAAATTCAAGCGCGTTGAGGAATGTTTCGTCCAGGATTACCGTGTCGCGCTCGCCTGTATCGCCGAGCACGATTTTAGGGAAGGCGTCCGCGCCGCCATCGTCGACAAGGATCGCAATCCGGAGTGGCAGCCGGATACGCTGGAAAAAGTCACCCCGGACATCGTCGACCGGCACTTCCGGTCCGTCGGCGCCCTGGAACTGAAATTTTAGACGCACTGAAGGAACCGCACATGCCGAAAATCGGATTCATCGGTCTCGGAAACATGGGCGGGCCGATGGCTGCCAATCTCGTCAAGTCGGGCGAGCGTGTTTTGGGCTTTGACGTCGTTCCGGCCTCGCGCGAGGCTTCGGCGGCGAGCGGCGTGGAGATCGTCGCCAATGCCAAATCCTGCGCGGAAAACGCCGAAGTGGTGATCACCATGCTGCCGGCCGGCCAGCACGTGCTCTCGGTCTGGAAAGACATTCTGCCGGCGGCGAACCAAGGCGCGCTGTTCATCGATTGCTCGACCATCGACGTCGCGAGCGCGCGCGAAGCGCATAAGCTTGCCGCCGAGCGCGGCGTCGCCACGCTCGATGCCCCGGTCTCCGGCGGTGTCGGCGGCGCCACGGCGGCGACGCTGACCTTCATGGTCGGCGGCTCGCAACACGCCTTCGCCCGCGGCAAGCCGGTGCTCGAACGCATGGGCAAGCGCGTCGTCCATTGCGGCGAGGCCGGCAACGGCCAGGTCGCGAAAATCTGCAACAATATGATCCTCGGCGCCTCGATGATCGTGGTCAGCGAGGCCTTCGTGCTCGGCGAGAAGCTCGGCCTGTCGCACCAGGCGATGTTCGATGTGGTGTCGTCATCCTCGGGCCAATGCTGGTCCTTGACCAGTTATTGCCCGGTGCCGGGCCCGGTGCCGACAAGCCCTGCGAACAACGGCTACAGACCCGGCTTCGCCGCTGCCTTGATGCTCAAAGACCTCAATCTGGCGCGCGAAGCCGCGGCATCGGTCCACGCCGAGGCGACGATCGGCACGCATGCTGCCAAGATCTATCAGGAGTTCGCCGAAACCGGCTCCGCCGGATCGGACTTTTCCGGCATCATCAATTTCGTGCGTCAGCGATCGAAAGGCTGAACCCCGCGGAAAGTCCCTTTAGTCATGCCATCCGCTCGATCGCGACTGTCGTTTTCGCGCGCGTTCAGCTCTTCCACAATTTCTTGCTGGCGAGATCGGCGCCTTCTCGCATCGCCTTGAATTTTTCCCAGACCACGGTGTGGTGAACTTCCGTCCGGTAGAGCGCCTGCGACGAGAACCCGCAATCGGCGGCGGCGATCACATTGTCGCGGCCGACGAGATTGGCGAAGCGCAGGATGCGTTCGCAGATCAGTTCGGGGTGCTCGACGATATTGCTAGCATGCGTGATCACGCCGGGGCACAGCACCTTGCCGTCGGGCACCTTCACGTTCTCGAACAGATGATATTCGTGCTCGTGGCGCGGATTGGCGGCCTCGAAACTATAGGAACCGGCATTGATCTTGAGCATGTAGCCGACGACCTCGGCGAGGCTCGCCTCATAAAGGCGCGGGCCTTCGTTGATGCCGTAGCAGGTGTGGAAGCGCACGCGCTCGGCCGGAATGCCCTTGAGCGCGTCGTTGATCGCCTCAACGTAGATCTCGGCGCGGCGCGCCATGCCTTTGGCGTCCAGCCCCGGCTCGACAAAAATATCGGCGAGGAACGGATCGTCGATCTGCACCAGAATGCCGGAATCGACGATGGCCTTGTATTCCTTGCTCATCTCGGCGGCAAGCGCGTGGAAATATTCCTCGTCGCTCTTGTAATATTCGTTGATGCCGACGCCGGACGGCGCGGTCGCCGGCAGAAAGACGTGCTCGAGCGCCACGCCCGCGGCCGCCGCCGCGGCCTTTACATTGTCGATGTCGCGAGCCAGCAGCGCTTCGCCACGATATTTCACCGGGCTCGTGCACACGATCGGCGTGATTGGAACGATCGTGCCGCCCATCATCCCCTGCTTGAAATATTCAGCATAATAGTCCGGGAACGCCGCGACTTCCTTCTGGAACAGCAGCATCTTCTGGTTCGGCCGCACCTCGTAGCCGGAAAGCCGCTCCTGGATATAGGTGAAGAAGCCGGGCTTGGAGAATTCGCCGTCAGTGACGATGTCGATGCCGCAGTCCTTCTGCTTATTCACGACGTCGATGACGGCCTGGCGCAATTGTGCATCGAACGCCTTCTCGTCGAAGGGCTTGCCGGTGAACTTTGCCTTGAGCTGATCGAGCAGATGATGCGGCCGCGGCAAGCTGCCGATATGGGTCGTTTGAATGCGGCCGCTGTTTTGCTGGAGCGTCATGTGCCTTCCTCCCGCCGGAACGACGACCTCAAGTCGTCATCGTTGCGGCTATCGCTTCATCGAAAACCCGTGTCCGCCGCATCGCTAATTGCCTGCCGGCGCCGCTGCCTTGCCGCCGGTGAGCTTAAATGAGCCGAAAAAATCGTCCTTCATTCCGGTCGCGACATCGCGCTGCGTTTCCGGAAATTGCACGACCAGCATGTATTGGATGTCGTTCGCACGGACCATGCGAAAATAATAGCCGCCCTCAGGCGCCGTGAGCGCAAAGGTCAGCGTGTCCATGCCGCCCGAATTGTCGCGATGCACATCGGAGACAACGGCGTCGGGCCGCTGTTTCGTGCTTGCCATGAAGTCTTCCATCGGCTTCGGCTTTAACCCCGCCGAACGGAGTTTCGGTTGCCGTTAGTCTCGTGCCGCCGTCATCCAGGCCGGTCAGTATATAGACGATGGCTGTCGGATGGCCGCTGTCTTCGGCTTTCACTTCCACGTCGCTGAACGCGATCGGAAAGTGAATGGAAAACGACCAGCCGGTCGGGCTGGCGTCGCCGGTCCGGCCGGAACCGAACCGGCCGAACCCATCTAGTCCGCGAGCCCGCCCAGCGTATAGGCCGACCCCAACAAAACTCCGGGCCGTAAGCCGATCTGGTCGAACCATTTCTTGAAGACCCCGACGACTTGTCCGCTGCGGTAGATCTGCGCGAGCCCGGTATTGACGGCCAAACGTAGAGCCCAGTCGCCGCGCGGCAACGCGATCCCATAGGGCTCGACCGACAGATCGTCCGGCAACATGATGAAGGCATCGGGATGCTTCAACTGAGCGCCGACCAGGAGCAGCTTGTCGCTGGCAAAGCCATCGACTTTTCCGGCCTCCAAGGCGCCGGCGCCTTCGTCGCGATCCTTCACCGGCATCAGAGTCAAACCGAGATTGTGTTGCGTGTTCTGATCCCTCACGGCGCGCTCATTCGTCGTGCCGGAGACGACCGCGATCTTCTTTCCGGCCATATCGGCAAAGGAATGAAAGTTCGATGCACGCGCGACGACCACGCCGGTGGATTCGACAAAGATGAAGTTGGAGAAATCCACCTCTTTCATGCGCCCAAGCGTGACTGTGCTGGAGCCACATTCGAGGTCGGCCTTGCCGCTCGAAACCGCGGTGAAGCGCGTCTGAACGGTCACCAGCACCCATTCGATCTTGAGGTCCGGCAGCCCAAATTGTTGCGCGATGGATTTGACCACCGATTGACACAGGTCGATCGAGTAGCCGGCTGGGTTACCGTGATCGTTCGCCAAGGCAAATGGCGCCGCATCGGCGCGGTAGGCAATCCGGATGGTCTTGTTGTCGATGATCGATTTAAGCCGGCTGTCGGAGGGAACTTGCGCTTGCGCGGACGCGGCAATCAATGAAATGGAAAGCGCAAAAAACAGACTGATCAACCGGCACATCTCTACCCCCAATCAAGAACGGCCATTTGGCTCGTTCTGACAATATCCTGGAACTCCTAAATGTCCAAAGTGACGGATAATTGACTTGAGCAGTTCGCACCGCGGCATAGCTTATCTTCGAGGAGGTTTTGTCATGAGAAGCACGAATAAGCGTCTCATTACGATTGGTGTTGGTGTCGCTGTCGCCATCATCGCCTCCGGTCCTGCAAGCGCAAAGACGCGCGCGGATCGCCGGCCGACCGTCGCGCAGCCGCGGCAGGTTGCCTGCACCGTGCTAGGATGCCAGCCGATCCCGGCCGCGTGCTACCCAAAAGAGCAGCACGGCCCGACCGGGATTCCGACTGGTTTTGACCAAATTGTCTGTCCGCCCGGCGTGTGGCCGTTTTAAATGACAAAGCGCGGCAGGTGGCCGCTGGCGCCAAGCCCTAAAACGCCGCAAGCCATTTCGACGCGATGAAGATCAGCAAGCCGACGAGGCCGCCGACCAATGTGCCGTTGATGCGGATGAATTGCAGATCCTTGCCGACCTGCAGTTCGAGCCGTTCCACGAGCGTCGTCGAATCCCAATTGCGCACCACGCGCTCGATATAGCCGCCGATCTCGACGCGATAGGCGAGCAAGAGCTGCAGAGCGACCGCCCTGATGCGGCGGTTGATCTGCTCGCGGCGATCCGGATCCTCGTGCAACCAGCGGCCCATGCCGCGCACGGCCTGCTCCACCGCATGGGCGATCGCTTGCGCATGGGCGGGAATGCCCCATTGCAGGCCGCTCTCGATCTCGCTCCACAGCACTTTGGCCTGCTCGATGAACAGCGGATTGGCGAGAAGCTCGGCCTTGAACGCTTCGCCGCGGGCATACATTTGCGGGTCCGAGGCGAGCTTTACGATCAGGCTTTGCACGGTCTTGTGCAATTCGACGCGCCAGGGATGTTTCGCGTCGCGCATTTCGGTCAGCGTCGCGAGCACACCGTTCATCACCTTGTCGGCGATGATCCTGTCGACCCATTTCGGAATCCAGCGGGTCGATTGTTCGGCGATCTTGTCGCTGAAATAGTCCTTGTTGCCCGCCAGATAGCTTTGGCCATAGTTGATCGCCTGCGCGATCAGTGCCTGGGCCTCGCCTTGCGCCCAGACGATGGCGAGGAGTTTCGACGCTGCGGGCGCCGCCGGGATCGTCGCCAGCGCCTGTTGCGCAAGCCGGCCGAGCGTTTCGCCGATGCGCGGACCGGGCAGCAATTCGACGATGCGCGGCAATTGATCGGCGAGATAAGTCCCGAGACGCTCGGCGTTGCGCGGATCATCGAGCCAGCGTGCCACCGCACCGACGACGTCGACGCGGGTGAGCCTTTCGTTGAGCACCGGCGCGGTGAGAAAATTATTGGTCATGAAGCGGCCAAGCGCGCCGCCGATCCGCTCCTTATTGTTGGGGATGATGCCGGTATGCGGGATCGGCAGCCCAAGCGGCCGGCGGAACAGCGCGACGACCGCGAACCAGTCGGCGCAAGCGCCGACCATGCCGGCCTCGGCAAAGGCGCGCAGATAAGGCAGCCACGGCCAATCGAGCTTGGTCATGGTGGTGGCGACGAAAATCGCCGTCATCGCCAACAGCAGCAGCGTCGCGATCGTGCGCATCCGGCGCAGCCCGCGCCGCAGCATTTCACGCCGATCTTCAATGGCCTCCACATCGATGACTTGAAGATCGCGCGCGCCATCCGTTGCGGGCGGCACGGCCGCGTCGTTCGCCGCGCTAGACCATGATCCGATTAAGTTGAATCGGATCATGGTCTAGCTTTTTCGTTGGAGCATGATCTTTTCGGAAAACCGGTTGCCACTTTTCCGGATCATGCTCTAGAGCTTCCGGCCATCGGATAATTTGCGCCGCGGCAGGCGCTGCGTTTCGCGCTGCGTCTCCCGCAGCGGCGCGTGCGCGGTGTAGAGCTGGCGCACGACGGTCGGCCCGTAGCGCCGCTCGAGCCGCCGGATGGCGAAGTGCCCGTTGGCGACGCGCTGGAAATGGTTCATGAAAATCACGTTGACTGTGGCGCCGCCGACCGCGCCGAGAACCGGGATCGCGCTGGCCGCCGAGCGTTCCGAGACGACGACGCTGAATCGTGTCGCGATCTCGGTCACGAGGCCGCCGACCACGGGAACAGACAGGTTCGTCGCGCCGCGTTCGATCAAGAGCGCGCTGGCGTTGGCGGCCAGCCGACTGAGCAGCGCCCGCGTGGCGTAATAGCCGAAATCGGCCCGCCGTCCCGTTTTCGGCACGCCGAGCGCAAAAACCTCGACGCAGGCGAGCCGCGCCTCGAGCGTCGCCAAGTCCTCGCCGTGGTGACGGGCGATGTCGGCGATGGCGCGCAGCATGAGCGTCGTCGTCACCGGCAGTTCGATCGGCAGCGCGGCAAGCCCGAAGAAGCCTGAGACGCCGCCGCTCAATCCGGCGAGGAACGAGCTGGTTCGGTGCTGGGGCGGCGTTTTCGATTGCGGCTCGATCGAATTGATCGCGACATTGAGGCAATTGAGGACGGCGGATTCCACGGCCTTGTTGATGCGGCTCGACGCGGCTTTCGGCATCAGCCGCATCACGCGGTCGATCGGCCGGCCGGCATAATCGGCAAGCCGCGAGGCGAAATTCCGATCTTCGAGGTCGAGAATGGCGCGCCGGAGCGCCTGTCGCTCGGAGGGCTGGAGCGTCGGCAGCAGGTCGGTGCTTGGCTCAGTGTTTGGCTCGGCCATATCATTGATATCGCAAAAACATCATTGATCGCGCAGAATCGGTCGTATCCCGTTGAGGCTTGCGAGAATGGCCGAGCCGTTGCTGATCAAGGCGGTAACTTCCGGAACAATCGGGCGTCCGGGCAGCGCAAGTCCGAATGCCAGTGTATTGAGCCCGGCAACAATGGCATAATTCTGATGGATCAGGCGCACGGCGCCGCGCGAAATCTCGACTGCTTTGACGAGTTTCCACAGCGAATCTTCCATCAGCACGACGTCGGCCAATTCGCGCGCTACTTCGGCGCCGTGCTTCATGGCGATGCCGACGTCGGCGAAGCTGAGCGCCGGCAAATCGTTGATGCCGTCGCCGACCATGGCGACCGCATTGCCCTCGCGCTGGAATTGCTGGATCACCTCCGCTTTATCCGCCGGCAGCATATCGGCTAATTGCCGCGACAGGCCGAGCCGCCGCCCGACCGCCTTGGCGACGACCGCATTGTCGCCGGTCAGCACGACGGTGTTGCGGATGCCGCTCTCGTGCAACCGCCGGATGACGTCGCGGCTTTCGGGGCGGACACAGTCGTATAGGGCACCAAGCCGGCGAGCGCGCCGTCGACCGCGGACCCGTGCGGATGAAGATTCCGGCCGGCAAAGGCAACCCTGAACTGTTAAAAAAGATCAGCGAGACATTCGCCGTCATTCCCGGCATCGAGCACGTAACGGTCAACCCGACAACGGGGAGCATCGTCCTCTACTGCGACACCGACCGGCACAATGAATTCCACGGCAGTTTCCGCGACCATGCCGAAGCGCATGGTGCGATTAGCGGCGCCTCGGCGCCCTCGACGTCCGTCCCACTCGAAGCTTCCAGACCGCCATATGATCCGACCTCGGACCGGAATCCACAATTGCAGCGGCCGCGAAGCACACGCCGACCGCCGGACACCTCACCCCATCACTTCGCTAGAATTGCCAAGTTTCATGACAATCTGAACACAGGATGAGCGGCTGCCCAGCCGGGCAGGTAATCTTCTGATCTCTCATGTGATTCGGCGCACTTGGCGGATGTCGTACAGCCGTCACGTCCGCACACGAACATTACTTGCAATTCCCCTCTCCGCCGCAACGCCTTCAAGGAGCGCATGCAGATGGACGCCAAGCCGCACCACAACCTTCCATCCCAAGAGCAGCTCCATGAGGAAATGGTCGACGTGCTCGACGAAGAGATCGAATTGGAACTCGACGACACACGGCTGACGGAGCTGTTGAAGAACGTCACCGGACTTGAAACCCACGAAACGATCGATCGCCACACCTATTTCAAGGAGCTGCTGCGCCTGCAGAAAGAATTGGTGAAGCTGCAGGACTGGGTGGCGCATCAGAAGCTCAAAATGGTGGTGCTATTCGAAGGCCGCGACGCCGCCGGCAAAGGCGGCGTGATCAAAAGGGTGACGCAGCGGTTGAACCCGCGCATCTGCAAGGTCGTCGCGCTGCCGGCGCCGAGCGAGCGCGAGCGCACGCAGTGGTATTTCCAGCGCTATGTGAGCCATCTGCCCGGCGCCGGCGAAATGGTGCTGTTCGACCGCAGCTGGTACAATCGCGCCGGCGTCGAGCGGGTGATGGGATTTTGCACCGAGGATGACTGCGAGGAGTTTTTCCACACCGTGCCGGAATTCGAGCGGATGCTGGTGCGCTCGGGCATCATTCTCGTGAAATACTGGTTCTCGATCACCGACGAAGAGCAGAACATGCGCTTTCTGATGCGCATCCACGATCCGCTGAAACAGTGGAAGCTCAGCCCGATGGATCTGGAATCACGGCGCCGCTGGGAGCGCTACACCAAAGCCAAGGAAGACATGCTCGAGCGCACCCATATTCCCGAAGCGCGCTGGTGGGTTGTCGAGGCCGTCGACAAGAAGCGGGCGCGGCTCAACTGCATTCATCATCTGCTGCAGCAGGTGCCATATCAGGACATTCATCACGACGCGATCGCCCTGCCGGAACGCGAGCACAAACCGGACTACGCGCGCCACCCGGTGCCCAAGGACCTGTATGTGCCAGCGGTTTATTGATCGGCCAAGCTCGTCCCGATCAATGTCGCACCCGAAATCAAAAGCAGCACGAGAATGACGCGCTGATAGCTGTGGTCGGCGAGCCGGCGAGATGAAAGAGCCGGTATGAGCGCCGACGATGGTTCCCGGTAGTGCGATCGCCGCCTGCAGCAGAACTTGCCGGGTCAGCAGGCCGGGCGCGGCATGCGATGCCAAGGCGAGCCACAGGATCGCGATATTGAAGCTCTGAACGACGGCGCGACGCTCTTCCTTGATCCAGCCGCGAATGTCGGTCCAGATAATCGGAAAAACGCCAGACAGGCCGGCGATGCCGCCGAGAATACCGCCGCCGAAGCCGATGACGCCGTCGGCGGCTTCGCCGCCCCAATCGCTCTTGATCTGGCCGCAGCGCAACAGCACGTAGGGCGAATAGCCGACCAGAAACACGCCGACGCCGATCCGAAACATGGTCGGATTGATGTGCGGCAGCACATAGGTGCCGACGGGCACGCCGACGAGGCCCGGCAACACGAAAATCAGCACGCGCCGCCAGCGCACCTTGCGCCAGATCAGATGCAGTGTCTGCAGTTGCGAAATGCTAGAGCAAATGACCGACAACGATGCGGCGGTCGGCGGCGGGATGGCATAAAGCCAAAACCCCATTGCGGTCATGCCGGTGCCGAAGCCGGTCAATCCGTTGACGACACCGCCCGCCAGCGCCCCCGCGGTGACGAGAGCGATTTGCGCCAAGCCTAGATCAAGCCCCACACCCCGCCTCGCGGTTGCCCCGGCGACGCCGCCTCTTGTTACACCATCGGCGGCGCCTCCGCGACCCAGCTGAACAAACAACCGCGCCGGCGTTTCAGCCGAAGGTGAAAGCGAAAGCCTGCACGCCGGGATCGAGAAACTCGATTTCGAAAGTATGGTCCCTGACCGTGCCGCCCTGCCGGATGAGCTGATAGAGGCGCTGCGCGGTGACGGTACCTTCGCCGCCGGCGTCGACGTCGGCACCATGATCGTCTTCGGGCGCGGCGCCGTCGATCGTCACCCGGAAACGGACCGGCTTGCCGTCCGGCGCCGGACCGAGAACGAGATGCAAATCGCGGGCGTGGAAACGGTAGGCGATCCGCCCGTTCGGCTGATTGAGCGCTGCGTACTCGCCCTTGTCGGTCCAATCGCCGGAGAGGCTCCACTGATTGAGCGTGGGCTTTGCCGCCGTCGCATAGACGTGGCTTTCGTCGGGGACGAGACCGCCCGGCGAGACGAAATTATCGGCGCGGTTGTACCCGACGTAAGTTTCCGGCGATTGATCGGTCGAACTCGGCGCGGCTTGCGCACCCTCGGCATTGACGTCGGCGATGCCGGTCGGAACATCTTTGTTGCCCGCTTCGGCAAGGAGCTCTTGAATCACGCGCTCGGATTCGTCGTATTTGCCCTCGCCGAAATGAGTGTGGCGGATACGGCCCTGCGCATCGATGAAGTAATGCGCCGGCCAGTATTCGTTGTCGAAGGCGCGCCAGATTTTATAATCGTTGTCGATCGCGACCGGATAGCCGATTTTCAGGTCGGCCACCGCCGCGCGCACATTGCCGACATTGCGCTCGAAGGCGAATTCCGGCGTGTGCACGCCGATCACCACCAGGCCATGATCCTTGTACTTCTCCGCCCAGGCCCTGACATAGGGGATCGCGCGCAGGCAATTGATGCAGGAATAGGTCCAGAAGTCGATCACGACTACCTTGCCCTTGAGGCTTTGCGGCGTCAGCGGCGGCGAGTTCAGCCAGTCGGTCGCGCCGTTGAGCGACGGGAAGTCTCCATTTGCGCCTTCGTTTGCCGCGCCGGACCCCGAAGCGTCAGCCGTCTTCGCCGACGGCTTGAGCCGATCGATCAGGCTTTGCTCCAGCGACGCGGTGTTCGACAGCGAGATGCGGGTCAGAAATCCGGTATCGAGACCCAAACCAATGGCAACGACGGCGGCGAGAACCGCAACACCCAGGCCGCGCCTGATCCACTCGCCGGCGCCGAGCGAGCGCCTCATCGCGGCGAACACCCGGCCGCCGACGGCGAGCGCCAGCGCCAGCGAGGTCGCGGCGCCCGCGGCATAGGCGAGCAGCAGAAATGACGTGCCGACATTGGCGCCGTTGAGCGCCGCACCGGTCAGGATGAGACCGAGCACCGGTCCAGCGCACGGCGCCCACAGAAATCCGGTGGCGATGCCGAGCAGAAACGATGGCAGGATCGATGCGTCCTGCGGCCCAGCCGCGCTCGCGGAATTGGAGAGCTTGGCGCCGACGCCGACGAGCGGCGCCATCAGCCGGTCGGCGAACGCGGGGAAGATCAGGGTCAATCCGAACACCGCCAACAGCGCCAAGGCGATGACGCGACCATAGACATTGGCGTCGACCGCCCAGCTCCCGGCGACCGCCGCCAAGGTCGCCACCACGGCGAACGTCAGCGCCATGCCGATCAGCATCGGCAACACGCTCTGGGTGAACGGCCGGTCGGCGCGGGCGAACACGAACGGCAGCACCGGCAGAATGCAAGGGCTGACAATGGTCAGCACGCCGCCGAGATAGGCCAAGATCAGAAGCGTCATGATGTCGTCCCAGCAAAGCCTCGGCTGTTTTACTCAAGCCTCGCGGTCCAACGCTACTCACGCACGTTCACGATGTTGTGCGGCTGACGTTATGTGCGTTGAAATATAACGGCCGCGGGATGGCGCGAGAAAGAGCCCACGCCAGTCATCAGCCGCGCAGCGCCACCACCTGCCCGCCGTCGGCGACGATCGTCGCGCCGGTGACGAAGCGCCCGGCGTCCGACACCAGAAGCAGAAGCGGCCCGTCAAGATCGCGCTCTTCGCCGAAACGGCCGATCGGGATTTCGCGCTTGAGCGCCAGGCCTGCCGTCGACAGGTAATCGCGGTTGAGATCGGTGACGATCCAGCCGGGCGCGATGGCGTTGACGCGGATGCCATTGAAAGCGAGCTCGAGCGCCAGCGCCTTGGTCAGCTGGATGACGCCGGCCTTCGCCGTCGCATAAGCGACAACGCCTTTGCTGACGCCGAGCCCGAGCACGGACGCGATATTGACGATGGCGCCGGTTTTGCCGGTGGCGAGCATGCGGCGGGCCGCCTCCTGCGCGCAGAAGAACACGGCGTCGAGATTGGTGGACAGAATCCGCCGCCACTCGTCTTCAGGCAATTCGACGGCGCGGCCGGAATGGGCCACGCCGGCATTGTTGACGAGGATCGTCACCGTGCCGAAAGCCTTCTCGGCCGCATCGAAGGCCTTGTGCATCGCCGTGCGCTCGCGCACATCGGCCTCGATTGGGACGGCCTTGCCGCCCATTTTCTCGATTTTCGCGGTCAGAGCTTTCAGGCGATCGGCCCGCCGCGCCACCAGCGCCACCGCCGCGCCGTTCTCGGCCAAACATTCGGCAAAACGCACGCCAAGTCCGCTCGACGCGCCGGTCACCAAAGCGACTTGGCCGTGAAGGTCGAAGATTTGCGCCGCCGCCATGATCCGCCCTCCCCAATAATTGCTTATTTCCACTTATTCGAAAATCATAGTCGCGAAGCCCGGCCGGAACCAGCATCGGAGTTGCATCGGTGTTCAATTTGAGTTTCGTCCCATAGAACTCACTTTGTCGCCCAAAACCTTCAATTTTTACCGGCGGGGAACTTCCGCGTGGATCGCCGGCGGGCCGCGTAACAACTCATTATGGGTCCCGGATTACGCTGCAGCCCCGGTGAGATCGGAGTTGCCGTGCGCATCGCCGTCGTCGATCCAAGTCGCACCGTTTTGAAGGCCGTATCGCAGCTTCTCGAAAGCGACGGTCATGTCATCAGCGTTTTTGTCGACGGCCATGACGCACTCGATTTCATCAAAACAAATAGCGACGTGAACGCGCTCATCACCAGCGCCGAACTCGATACGTGCTCGATGCGCCGTCCGCCGCGAATGGAATTTTGGCGCAACGCGGGTAGCGCGGCTTACGACCCGTACAGCCGATGCGGCAGGAACGTCGCCAGCGCCGGCAGGAACCATAACGCGACTAGCATCGCCAACTGGATCAGCACATAGGGAATGATGCCGAGATAAATGTGCCGCGTCGTCACCTCCGGCGGCGCGACGCTGCGCAGATAGAACAGGGTCGCGCCGAGCGGCGGGTGCATATAGGACGTCTGCAAATTCACCGCCATCATGATGCCGAGCCAGACCGGATCGACGCCGGGCATCTGCAACAGCACCGGCGCCACGATCGGCACCACGACGAAAATGATCTCGAAGGCGTCCATCACGAAGCCGAGCACGAACAGCGCCACCATGACGGCGAGGACGGCGCCGCCGGTGCCGCCGGGGAGGCCCGTGAGCATGCGCTCGACCAAGCGGTCGCCGCCCAGCCCGCGGAACACCAAGCTGAACAGCGTGGCGCCGATCAGGATCAGAAAGATCATGCTGGTGATCTCCGTCGTGCGCCGCATCACCGGAATGAGCAGGCCCGCCACGCCGGAGCGCAGCGCAGCCAGCACGATCGCCCCGACGGCACCGACCGCGGCGGCCTCGGTCGGCGTGGCGATACCGCCGAGAATGGAGCCGAGCACGGCCAGGATCAGCGCGATCGGCGCGACCAGGGCCGCCAGCAGTTCGCCGAGCAAAGCCGCGCCATGCCGCGCTTTAGAATCGGGCGCGATGGCCGGCGACTTCTTCGGGAACAGCAGCGCGACCGCGATCAGATAGAACATATAGAGCAGGACAAGAGCGAGACCCGGAACGATGGCGCCGGCAAACAGGTCGGCAACCGACACCGTACGCGGCGCGAAATTGCCCTGCGCCAATTGCGCGGCCTGATAGGAATTGCTGAGCTGATCGCCGAGCAGCACCAGCACGGTCGCCGGCGGGAAAATCTGCGCCAATGTCGCGGTCGCCGCCACCGTGCCGGCCGCCAGCGCCTTGTCATAGCCGTGGCGCAGCATGGTCGGCAGCACGATCAGGCCCATCGTCACCGTGGTAGCGCCGACGACGCCCTTGGCCGCGGCGAGCAGCATGCCGACAAACACGACGGAAAGGCCGAGGCCGCCCGGCAGTGCGCCGAACAGCCGCGCCATGGTTTCGAGCAATTGCTCGGCGATACGTGAGCGCTCGAGCATCACGCCCATGAAAATGAACAGCGGGATGGCGAGCAGCACCTCGTTGGTCATAATGCCGTAGATACGCTCCGGCAGCGCGCCCATGAGCGCGAGATTCATCACGCCGGAGGCGGCGCCGAGAGCGGCAAAGCCGAGCGATATGCCGGCAAGCGTCAGCGCCACCGGATAGCCGATCAGCAACAGCACGCAGACGGCGGCCACCATGGCGACGGCAAGCGCGTCGCCCAGCGCGTCCATGCTGCCAAGTGCGTGCATGGTTCAGCGCCGGTCGCGCGCGCCGCTCAGCACAAGCGCAGCACGGATCGCTTGCGCGATGCCTTGCAGACCGATGCAGAGCGCAAAGAACGGGATGAGCGTCTTGAGCAGATAGACGAACGGTAAGCCGCTCGATTCGCGCGAGCGTTCGAAGGTGGCCCAGGAGCGCTCCACATAGGGGACCGACAACATCACGAGCGCCACGGCAAAGGGCGCGAGGAAGACGACCGCGCCGAGGAGATCGATCGCGGCGCGCGTTCGCGGCTTGGCGTCGGCATAAAAAATATCCACCCGCACGTGTCCATCGGTCTGCAGCACCCAGGCTGCGGCCAGCATGAACAGCGCCGCGTGCGCATAGATTACCGATTCCGCAAGGCGAATCGAGCCGATGCCGAGCGCATAGCGCATCACCACGACCGCGAATTCCACCACGACAATGTAGAGGCAGCACCAGGCCGCGGCGCGGCCGATGGCGGCGTTGATGCGGTCGATGGCGTCGGCGGTGTTTTTGGCGAATTGCGCGACCAGGCCTCTCATGGCTAAAATCATAGCACAATGCGCGAATTGGCCCGCGGCGTCGCAACGGGCCGCAACATGCGCACCGGGATGTCCGCTATGGCCCAGGATCACTATCAAGATCACGATCACGATGATCACCACCACGAGCACGGCTCGGAACTCTCCGAGATGCAATTGCGCGTCCGCGCGCTCGAAACCGTGCTGGCCGAGAAAGGCTATTTCGACCCCGCCGCCATCGACGCGCTCGTCGAAGCCTACGAGACCAAGGTCGGCCCGCATGTCGGCGCGCGTGTCGTCGCCAAGGCCTGGAGCGATCCGGCGTTCAAAAAGGCGCTGCTCGAGGACGCCAGCAAGGCAGTCGTCGGGCTCGGTTTGATGAACCGCGTCGGCGACCACCTCATCGCGGTGGAGAATACACCGCAATGCCACAACATGATCGTGTGCACGCTGTGCTCCTGTTATCCGTGGGAAGTGCTCGGCCTGCCGCCGGTCTGGTACAAATCGGCGCCCTACCGCTCCCGCGCGGTCAAAGACCCGCGCGGCGTGCTGGCCGATTTCGGCGTCGCGCTTCCGAACGGCACCGATATCCGCGTCTGGGATTCCACCGCCGAAACGCGGTTCATCGTCTTGCCGATGCGGCCGGCCGGCACCGCCGGCTGGAGCGAGGACAAACTCGCGGCGCTGGTGACGCGCGACAGCATGATCGGCACCGGCTTGCCGAAACAGCCGAGCGAGGCTGCGTGATGGATGGCATCCACGATATGGGCGGCATGGACGGCTTCGGCAAAGTCAGACCGGAGAAGAACGAACCCGTCTTCCATGATGCCTGGGAAGGCCGCTGCCTCGCGCTCAACCGCGCCATGGGCTACGCCGGCATCTGGACCATCGACGAGACGCGGGCCGGCATCGAAGAGCTGCCGCCTGAAATCTATCTGACCAGCTCCTATTACAAGAAATGGGCGCTGCGGCTGGAAAACCTGGTGGTCGAGCGCGGGCTCGCGGACGCCGACGAAGTGAAAGCCGGCCACGCGCTGCGCCCCGGCAAGACGCTCAAGCGCAAGCTCAGCGCCGCCGACGTGCCCAACACTCTGAGCCGCGGCTCCTATGGCCGTCCCGCGCCGGCGCCGGCGCGCTTCAAGCCCGGCGATCGCGTGCGCACCAAGAACATCCATCCGCCAACGCACACCCGCCTGCCGCGCTACGCCCGCGACCGCGTCGGCGTGGTCGAGGCGCTGCACGGCTGTCACGTTTATCCGGATGCAGTC
>CAWEMR010000035.1:0-64429 GCA_963810085.1 uncultured Alphaproteobacteria bacterium
GCCATCGGCCACGGCGAGAACCCGCAATGGCTCTACACCGTGCTGTTCGAGGGCCGCGAATTGTGGGGCAACGACACCGATCCGTCGCTGAAGATTTCGATCGAGGCGTTTGAGCCTTATCTGGAGCCGGCATGAGCAGCGACACTACCGTGCTGCGCGCGGCGCACTCCGTGCACAGCATCCCGCGCAACAAAGAAGGCCCGGTGTTCAACGCGCCGTGGGAGGCGGAGGCCTTTGCGCTCGCGGTGTCGCTCAACGAGCGCGGCGTGTTCAGCTGGGCCGAATGGGCGCAAGTGCTCGGCGACGAGATCAAGAAGGCGCAAGCGGCCGGCGATCCGGATACCGGCGAGACCTATTATCATCACTGGCTCGCGACGCTCGAGCGCGTGCTTACGGAAAAGGGCGTGACCGATCCCAAACAGCTTGCGCGCACCCGCGACGCCTGGGAGCACGCCTGCGCGCGCACGCCGCACGGCGCGCCGATCGAGCTACGCGCCGACGATTTCCGCAGCTGAGCTTTCCTCGAGCAGCGTCTTGATCAACGCCGCCGCCGGCATTTCGCGGCAGCGCGCGACGCCTTGCCCGGCCCACAGCGAGATGTAGTCGGCGACGCCCTTTTGGCCCGCCCCGTTGCGCATCGGCCGGGTGAGATCGTTCTGCTGGCGAAACGGCAGAATGAACTCCTCCTTGCCGCTCACCATGGCGATGAAACGATTGGTCAGGCCGCGCGCCGGCCGGCCCGAATAAGCGCGAGTGATGACGGTCGTGTCGCTGGTGGCGCTCAGCAACGCGCTCTTATACGCGTCGGCGCACCGGATTCCGGGCAGGGCAAAAAGGCGGTGCCGAGCTGCACGGCAGCAGCGCCGAGCTTGAGGACGGCGGCGATATCGCGACCGTCCATCAGGCCGCCGGAGGCGATCACGGGCAGCATGGTGACGCCGCGAATTCCACGAACCAGCGCGGCGAGCGGCACCATGGAGTCCTCGAACGGCGCGGCAAAGCTGCCGCGATGCGCGCCGGCTTCGGCGCCTTGGGCAACGATCGCATCGACGCCCGCTTGCGCCAATCGGCGCGCTTCCTCCACCGTCGTCGCGCTGCCACCGATCGCGATGCCGCGCTGCTTGAGGGCTGCAATCTGGACCGGCGACGGAATGCCGAAGGTGAAGCTAAACACCGGGGGACACTCCTCAAGCACGGCTTCCAACTGCGCGTCGAATGGATTGCGCGGCATCGGCGGCAATTGCGGCGGCGGCAGACCAAGTCTGACATGCGCCTCACTCACGATTTCGAGCATCGGCCGCGGATCGATCGTGCTGTCGGCTTCGTATCCGCCGGCGAACAGATTGATGTTGAAAGGACGATCGGTAAGGCTGCGGATGCGGCGGATCGCGGCGGCGATCTCCTCGGGTCTCGAATAGGCGCCGCCCCAGGCGCCCAATCCTCCCGCATTCGACACCGCGGCGGCCAATTCCGGCGTACCGCCGCTGCCGGCCATCGGCGCCAGCAGAATAGGATGCGCTATGCCGAGCCGTCGCAACAATTCGTTCGCCGCCATGGCAAGCGCTCCCTGTGCCGCGCTAGGGCAGATAAGGATTTGTCGCTCCCCGGCGCAACGCGAAATTCCGGCGCAGAACCATCTTATTTGGTGAATGACGGCTTCGGCGCGCGCGAAAGGCCGCGAGCGATTGTTGCTCGGCTCAGAGCATCCCCAAAGCGTGCGGCAGCCACAGCGAAATCGCCGGGATGTAGGTCACCATCGCCAGGAAGATCAGCATGGTGAGGAGCCACGGCAAGACCGCGATGGTCAGTTCGGTAATGCCCATTTTGGTGATGCCGGAGGCGACATAGAGATTGAGTCCGACCGGCGGGTGGCACAGCCCGACTTCCATGTTCACCGCCATCAGGATGCCGAGATGCACCGGATGCACGCCGAGCGCCGCCGCCATGGGGAATAGGATCGGCGCCATGATCAATGTAATGGCGGCGGGATCCATGAAGTTGCCGGCCGCCAGCAGCACGATATTGGTGACCAAGAGGAAGGCGACCATGCCGAAACCTTGCGCCGTCATCCAGCCGGCCATCGACTGCGGAATCTGTTCCGACGTCAGGAGCCAGGAAAACACCGCCGCGTTGGTGATGATGTAGAGGATCATCGCGCTCATCGACGCCGCCTTGAGCAGCACCGCCGGCACCTCGGAAAATTTCAGGCCCTTATAGACGAACACGCCGATGATGAAGGAATAGACCGCGGCGACCGCGGCGGCCTCGGTCGGCGTGAACAGGCCGGAATAGATGCCGCCGAGCACCAAAAAGATCAGCAAGAGGCCCCAGATGCTTTCGCGGAACGCGTGCCAGCACTCGCCCCAACTCTCGCGCTCGCCGCGCGGATAATCGTAGCGCCAGGCGCGATACCAGGTGGTGACGCCGAGCATCACGGCCAGGATGATGCCGGGCACGAGGCCGGCGATGAACAATTGCCCGACGGACGCGGAATCAACCACCGCGCCGGTCGGCCCGCGCGGCTGCATGCCGCTCGTCGCGACCGCGAAGATGACGAGATTGATCGAGGGCGGAAACAAGATGCCGAGCGCGCCGGAGGTCGCGATCACGCCCGCCGAAAAGCGCGGCGGATAGCCTTGCTGCGCCAAGGCCGGCAGGATGATCGAGCCGATGCCGACGACGGTCGCGACCGAGGAACCGGAGATCGCCGCAAACAACGCGCAGGCGACGACGCCGGCGAGGCCCAACCCGCCGTACCAATGCCCGATCAGCGAGGTGGCGAAATCGATCATGCGTTTGGCCACCCCGCCGGCGGTGAGAAAATTGCCGGCCAGGATGAAGAACGGGATCGCCATGATCTCGAAGCGATCGATGCTGGTGAACAGTTTGAGGCCCACCATCTTCGGATCGACATCCGACAGAATGAACAGATAAGTCAGCACCGAGAGCCCAAGCGCGATCGAAATCGGCATGCCCGACGCCATCAGCGCGAGCAGCAGCGCGAACAGCAATTCGGCGCGCGTGGTGTGCGACAGCTCGATGACGTGCATGCGCGCGGCAATGCAGATCAGCGCCAGCGCGATCGGCGTGATGACGATCAGCGCCGACATCACGGCAGCGCCGATCGGCCGCGGCGCGGTCGAGGTCTGCTCCCCGTGCAGGATCGCGGTCATCGCACCGGCTCACTCGCCGGCAGCGCCGGCGGTTCCGGCGCTTCGTACTCGATGCCGTGGCCCTGATGTGGCACCTTCCCCGTGCGCAGGTAGCGCCACATCACTTGCAGGAACCGGAAGCACATCAGGTAGGAACCGAGCGGGATGCACAGATAGATCATCCAGCTCGGCCATTCGAGCTCGGGCGAAACCTGGTCCGGGTCGAGCTCGTAGACATAGACCGCGCCCAGCGTGCCGATGATGCCGGTGAACAGCGCGCCGCACAGCAGCGCGAACACGATCACCGGCTTGCGTGTCGCCGGCGTGAGTTTGTTGACGAAGACATCGACGCCGACATGGATGCCGGTACGCACGCCGAGCGCGGCGCCGAATTTCGCCATCCACACGAACATGTAGGTGGCGAGCTCCTGCGCCCAGGACAGATTGATCGCGGCGAGCTTGAGATAAACGAAGCTCGCCGCCACCTTGAGCAGCGGGAGGTTATGCGCGCCTGCCCATCGCATGAGGTTCGCCGAATTGCTGGCGCCGTAGCGATGGACGACGGCGACGAAGGTGAGCGCCGTCGCCGCGGCAATCAGCGTGACGATGATCCACTCTTCTAGCCGATTGAGGAGGCGGTCGAGCACCTAAGTCCCCGCGAGCGAAATCCGTCCCCGCATACGCGGGGATGAACCAACCGTCCTTAGGCCTGCGGCGGGACGAAGCCCGACGCCTTGTAGATCTTGTCGAGGAAATCCTTGCCGAAGCGCCCCTGCATTTCCTGATGCACCGGCATCAGCTTGGCGATCCAGGCCTTCTTTTCCGCATCGGTCTGGACGTGGAATTCCATCTTGCCGGTCGCTTTGATTTGATCGAGCGCCGCGACATTGTCGTGCGCCGCGGTGTCGTCGAAGAACGTCGTCGATTCCGCGACCGCGCGGTCGAGGCCCGGCCGCACGTCGGCCGGCAGCGAATCCCAGAACTTCTTGTTGGTGATCAGCGAATAAGTCAGCCGGCCGTGATGCGACACGGTGCAATATTTCTGCACGTCGTAAAACTTCTGCGTATAGATGTTCGACGGCACGTTATCCTCGCCGTCGACGACACCGGTCTGCAGCGCCTGATAGAGTTCGCCGAAAGCGATGATCTGCGGAATGGCGCCGAGCTGGCGCGCCACCGCATCGAGCACTTTCGAGCCCTGGATGCGCATTTTCATGCCCTGAAAATCGTCGGGCATGATCAGCGGCTTGTTCGCGGTATAGACATGAGCGCCGTTGTCCCAATAAGCGAGCGGCTTCACGCCCTTGTCCTCGAGCTTCTTGTTGAGGTCGGCCATCATCGGGCTCGCCATCATCTGGCGCGCATGATCGTCGTCGGTCATCAGGAACGGCAGATCGAAGACATCGAATTCCTTGACGCCGAGCGGACCGAATTTGGAAATCGACGGCGCCAGCAAATGCACCGAGCCGAGTTGCAGCGCTTCGAGCTCTTCCTTGTCCTTGTAGAGCGAGGAGTTCGGATAGACCTCGACGGTGACTTTGCCGTCGGTATATTTTTCCGCCAATTGCTTGAACAGCAGCGCGGCCTTGCCCTTGGGCGCGTCGGGCGACACGACATGGCTGAATTTGATGACAAGAGCATCGGCGAAGGCCGGCTTGCCGAGGCCGAGAACCGGCAAGGTGGCCGCCATGCCGAGGGCGGCACGCCTGGTGACTTGGAACTTCATGGATTTCCTCCCTGGCCCGGCTACGCCGGACGTCCATAAGCACTACGGATTGGACTGCTGTTTTTTCAGTCTTTTTGTTGGTCTTTTACCAGTCGTAGGCTTCTTAGCGCGAAAGGAGCCTTCGGCCAATGCCACCTTTTGTCCAACCGGCGTGCCAAAACCTTAATTAGCTAATGCATCGCGGCCGCGGTGCGCGGCATAAGCGCGCCGGGGTGGCGGATAACGTTTCCGGCGAGCTTATGCGCCGCGCCCGCCGCAAGCGCGGGAACCGTGCCGGACAGCCGCGCGGCGAGATAGCCAGCATTGAAGGCGTCGCCGGCCGCGGTTGGGTCGACCGGCACCAGCACTTCGGGCACCGGCACGAATTCCTGTCCGCCGCCGGCCGCGACCAAGGCGGAGTTGGGTCCGTTCTTCACCACAATTTCGCCGATGCCGAAGGCCTGCAGCCGCGCCACCGTGCTCTCGGGGCTCGGATCGCCCCACAGCACGGCCTCGTCGTCGAATGTCGGCAGCGCGATATCGACGCGCTTAAGCGCCTCGATGAAAACAGTGCGGGTACGCTGCAGGTCACCCTTCCAGGCGCGCGGGCGGAAATTGCCGTCGAAGGCGACCTTGGCGCCTTGTTGCCGTGCCACTTCCAGCACGGCGAGAAAACGGCCGAGGCCCTGCGCCGAGTAGAGCGACAGCGTGATGCCGGAGAAATAGATGAGGCGCGCCGAGGCCAGGCGTTCGGCGATCCGCACCCAGTCGGCAAGCTCGAACAGTTCCGCAGCCGGCGCGCCGTCGCGCCAGTAGCGCGTGATGCGTTCGCCGGCCGGACCGCTTTCGATCAGGCTCAGGCCGGGTTGCCGGCCGGCAACCCGCAAAACGAGATCGGACGAAACACCTTCGGCGGCCGCGAGCGCCAGCACGCTGTCGGAATAGGGATCGTCGCCGACAGCGCTGGCGAAGGCGACATTCAGTCCGGCGCGCGCAAGATAAATGGCGGCATTGAACGTGTCGCCGCCGCACGACGGCGAAAACCTGCCGTCGGCGCCGCGGGCTAGTTCGATCAGAACTTCGCCAACACAGATGGCGCCGGCGTTTTGCTCGTTCATATTTTGCTCGCTAGCCATCTCACCAATCATCTTGCCGATTCATCTCACCGGCTTGGCCTTATCGGCATTCACCATACGCCTTGGCAATACGGCGCCATTACGAGAGGCGAAACGCCGAAACCACGCGGAATTAGCTCGCTGCGAGGGCCCGATGAGGGTGGCGCCAGCCCGAGTCGATGTTATATTATAACATTACTGAATTGGCCCTTTTGGCGGAATCTCATGATTCATCACCACCATGGCGGCGCGTCGCATCCGTCGCCGGCGGTTTCGCCGTCGCTGCTTCGGCTTTCCGCCCCGCAGCGGCTTGTGGTCGCCGGCGTGCTGATCGCGCTGATCTGGGCGGCCTACTTCTGGGCGACACGCTGACCGAGGCACCGATGGCCGAACTGCGATTTCATAATCTGACGCTGGGCTACGAGCGCCACCCGGCCGTGCATCATTTGAGCGGCACGGTCGCGAGCGGCGCGCTCCTCGCGGTGGTCGGGCCGAACGGCGCCGGCAAGTCGACTTTGTTCAAAGGCGTGGTCGGTGCGCTCAAACCGCTCGCCGGCACGATCCAACGCGGCGGCATCGATGCGCACGAGATCGCCTATCTGCCGCAGGTGGCGGACATCGATCGCAGCTTCCCGATCAATGTCTATGACATGGTGGCGATGGGACTGTGGCGGACCAAGGGGCCGTTCGGTGGCGTCACCGGCAAGGATCGTCATGTCATCGCCGACGCCATCGCCGCGGTCGGCCTGACCGGCTTCGAGCAGCGCGCCATCGGCACGCTGTCGGGCGGCCAGATGCAGCGCATGCTGTTCGCGCGCCTCCTGATCCAGGATGCGCGCGTCATCGTGCTCGACGAGCCGTTCGCGGCCATCGATCAGCGGACCGCGGCCGAGCTTCTGGCGCTGGTGCGGCGCTGGCACGACGAACGCCGCACGGTGCTCGCCGCGTTGCACGACATCGACCTCGTCAAGGCGAATTTCCCCGACACGTTGTTGCTGGCGCGCGAGCCGGTGGCCTGGGGCGCGACGCGCGACGTGCTGACGCCGGAAAATCTCGGCAAGGCGCGCCTGATGTGCGAAGCTTTCGACGACAGCAGCCGAAACCTGCACTGAAACGCGCACCGAAATCAACGCCGTGCGGGAAGTGGCTTAGATCCGATGCTGTCGCAGTTTTTGTTCGAGCCTCTCGGCGACGCTTCAGTCCGGCATTCGCTCGCCGCCGTTGTGGCGCTGGCGCTCAGCGCCGGCCCGATCGGCGTGTTCCTGATGCTCCGCCGTATGAGCCTGGTCGGCGACGCCATGGCGCATGCCATTTTGCCCGGCGTCGCCATCGGCTTTCTGGTCGCCGGCTTGAACGTCTTCGCCATGACGCTCGGCGGCCTGGCCGTTGGCCTCCTCATCGCGCTCCTGGCCGGCGCGGTCAGCCGCGCCACGTCGCTGCAGGAGGACGCCTCGCTTGCAGTGTTTCTCCTGGTGTCGCTCGCCCTTGGCGTGGTGATCGTGACGCTTAACGGCATCGACATCGAACGGCTGATGACATTCCTGTTCGGCGAGACGGCGGCGAAGATGAGCTCGGCAAAGCTACTGGTCATCACCGCCAATGCCACGATCAGCCTCATCGCGCTGGCGCTGATCTACCGGCCGCTGGTGCTTGGCTGCGTCGATCCCGGATTCTTGCGCTCGGTCAGCCGCGCCGACGGCGTGGCGCATCTGACTTTTCTGGCGCTCCTGGTGCTCAACCTGATCAGCGGCTTTCACGCGCTCGGCACGCTGCTCGGCGTCGGCATCATCATCATCCCGGCCAGCATCGCGCGGTTTTGGACGCGCGACATTTCGATGATGATCGCGCTTGCAATTATGAGTGCATTAGTCTCCGGCTGGGCCGGGGTGCTGTTTGCTTTCGACGCCGGGATTCCGTCCGGCCCCGCGGTGACCTTGATGGCCGGGCTTCTTTATATCGGTTCGGTTCTGCTCGGGCCGGTCGGCGGACTTGTCTGGCGGGCCTTTCCCGGCCGCCATTTAGAGGCCTGACCGTCCTTACGATCCATCGTCGAGGGGTTTTGTTTTGCCCCCGTACTCAATATATCTGCGGCCTATTCGGAGTGATCGCCACCATGCCCGACGCCAAATCCGACGCCTCCCAAGGCGAGAAAATCCCCGTTACCGTGCTCACCGGCTATCTCGGCGCCGGCAAGACCACGCTGCTCAACCGCATCCTGTCCGAGCCGCACGGCAAGAAATACGCCGTGATCGTCAACGAATTCGGCGAGATCGGCATCGACAACGACCTCGTCGTCGGCGCCGACGAGGAAGTGTTCGAGATGAACAACGGCTGCATCTGCTGCACCGTGCGTGGCGATCTGGTGCGTATTCTCGACGGCCTGATGCGGCGCAAAGGCAAGTTCGACGCCATCATCGTCGAGACCACCGGCCTCGCCGATCCGGCGCCGGTGGCGCAGACCTTTTTCATCGACGAGAATGTCGGCAAGCGGACCAAGCTCGACGCGGTGGTGACGGTCGCCGACGCCAAATGGCTCAAGGACCGGCTCAAGGACGCGCCGGAAGCCAAGAACCAGATCGCCTTCGCCGACGTGATCCTGCTCAACAAGACCGATCTGGTGTCACGCGACGAGCTGGAAGATGTCGAAGCCCGCATCCGCAGCATCAACCCCTATGCCAGGGTGCACAAGACCGAGCGCGCCAAGATTGCGCTCTCCGAAGTGCTGGACCGCAATGCCTTCGATCTCGACCGCATTCTCGACATCGAGCCGCAATTCCTCGAAGGCGACGATCACGATCATCACCATGATCATGATCACGGGCATCATCACGACCATGATCATGATCACGGCCATAAGCACGAGCACGGGCATGGTGGGGCGCATGGCGGGCTCAAGCACTATCACGACGAGGACATGCAATCGATCTCGCTCAAATTCGACAAGCCGCTCAACCCGGACAAATTCTTTCCGTGGGTGCAGGAGCTGGTGCAGACCGAGGGCCCGAACATTTTGCGCTGCAAGGGCATTCTTTCGTTCAAGGACGATGACCGGCGTTTCGTGTTCCAAGGCGTGCACATGATCCTCGATGGCGATCATCAGCGGCCGTGGAAAGAGGACGAGAAACGCCAAAGCCGCATCGTCTTCATCGGCCGCAATCTGCCGGGCAAGAAGATCACCGAAGGTTTCGAGAGCTGCGTGGCGTAGTCTTCTCCCTCCTTCTTGTGGGGAGGGGCATTGGCAGTACGAGCGACGCGTCATGTCCGACACCGCGAACGACACCCATTCCGTCATCGACCGCACCCACGAGGTTGCCACGGAAGGCGCCGTTATCGCCGCGCACTTTCTCGGCCGCACCGCAGCCTTCGTGCTCTCCGAGGAAGCGGTCGTGCTCGCGGAACCGGAGGGCGAGCCGCGGCGCATCGGCGCGCATGGCGGCGCGATCCTGGCGACGGCGGCCGACGGCAAGCGCGTGGTCACCGGCGGCGACGACGGCAAGGTTGTCGCGACCGATGCCAAGGGCGAGAGCCGCACGCTTGCGACCGACGCAAAACACCGCTGGATCGATCAGGTCGCGCTCGGGCCCGACAAGGCGGTGGCCTGGTCCGCCGGCAAGACCGCCTTTGTCCAGGCGAAAGAGCTTCGGCAATTCGAAGCGCCGTCGACCGTCGGCGGGCTCGCGTTTCTGCCGAAAGGCTTTCGCCTTGCCATCGCGCATTACAACGGCGCGACGCTCTGGTTCCCCAATGCGGCGCAGGCGGAACCTGAGAAGCTCGAATGGAAGGGCTCGCATCTCGGCGTCACCGTGAGCCCGGACGGCCGCTTCCTCGTCACCTCGATGCAGGAGGCGATGCTGCACGGCTGGCGGCTCGCCGACGCCCAGCACATGCGCATGTCCGGCTATTCGGCGCGCGTCACCTCGCTCGGCTGGACCGTCGGCGGACGCTTTCTCGCCACCTCCGGCGCGACGCAAATCATCCTTTGGCCGTTCCACACCAAAGACGGCCCGATGGGCAAACAGCCGCGCCTGTTGTCGCCGTCCGAGCATCGTGTCGGCGTCGTCGCCTGCCATCCCAAACAGGACATCATCGCTTCAGGCTACGAGGATGGCATGGTGCTTCTGGTGCGCATCGAAGACGGCGCCGAGATCCTGGCGAAGAAGCCGGGCGACGCACAGGTCACGGCGCTGGCCTGGAGTGCCGACGGACTGTTCCTCGCCTTCGGCACCGAAAGCGGCGAGGCCGGCATCCTCGATCTCGCCTGATCCGACCGGAACTGCGCCTTTTGCCGGCCGTTATCCTGGATGGACAGGATAGCGAAGACTCTTGTCGCTGTGCCGGCGCTGATTCTGACGATGAGCGTGTTGGTGCAAGCGCAACCCAACGATCCGAAAGCCTGCGCCAACGGGTTCGGCAATTCCGCCAATCAGAGCTTGAGCGATCAACTCAACAAATCCGGCGGAGTGATCTGCCCGCCGAATAATGTCGATCCGAATATGACAGCGCCGACGCCGCAAGGCGGCACCACGATGCCGGTGATCCCGCCGCCAGGCAGTCCCGGCGGCGATCCCAGCGTGCGGCCGAAATAGCCGGCGGCGGGTCAGATCACATATTGCCGCAGCGGCGGAAAGCCGTTGAAGCCGACCGAGGAATAGGTCGCGGTATAGGCGCCCGCCGCCTCGATCAGGACCTTGTCGCCGATGGCGAGCGAGATCGGCAGCGGATACGGCGTCTTCTCGTAGAGCACGTCGACCGAGTCGCAGGTCGGGCCGGCGATGATGCACGGCGCCGTCTCGTCGCGATCGTGCGTGGTGCGGATCGGGTAGCGGATCAATTCGCCGATGGTCTCGGCGAGGCCGTGGAACTTGCCGATGTCCAGATAGACCCAGCGCACCTCGTCCTCGGGGCTGCGCTTGGCGATCAGCACCACTTCGGCCTCGATCACGCCGGCATTGCCGACCAGGCCGCGGCCAGGTTCGACGATGGTGTTGGGCAGGTTGTTGCCAAAATGCTTGCGCAGCGCCTTGAAGATCGCCTTGCCGTAGGATTCGAGCTTCGGCGTCTTGCGCATATATTTGGCCGGGAAGCCGCCGCCGAGATTGACGATGGCAAGCCCGATGCCGCGCTCGGCGCAGCTGCGGAAGATCGACGCCGCCGAGGCAAGCGCCCGGTCCCAGGCCTCGACATTATGCTGCTGCGAGCCGACATGGAACGAAATGCCGTGCGGCACGAGCCCGCTTTTATGCGCGAATTCGAGAATGTCGGCGGCATAGGTCGGCTCACAGCCGAATTTGCGCGACAGCGGCCATTCGGCGCCGGAGCCGTCGCAATGGATGCGGCAGATGACGCGGCTGCCGGGTGCGGCGCGCGCCACCTTCTCCACCTCGGCCTCGCAATCGACGGCGAACAGCGTGACGCCGAGCGCAAAGGCCGTGGCGATCTCGCTCTCTTTCTTGATGGTATTGCCGTAGGAGATGCGGTCGGCGGTGGCGCCGGCGGCGAGCGCGTCATGGGTCTCGGCGAGCGAGGCGACGTCGAAGCAGCAGCCGAGGCTTGCCAAAAGTTTCAGGATTTCCGGCGCCGGATTGGCCTTCACCGCATAGAACACTTTGGTGTCCGGCAGCACCTTGGCGAAGTTCAGATAGTTCTCGCGGACGATGTCGAGATCGACGACGAGGCAGGGTCCGTTGTCGGTACGATGCTTGAGGAATTCGCGGATGCGCGTGGTCATTTCCACAATGCTCCTATCCGGCTGGCGGCGTAGCCGCCGAGGTGAACCTCCTGCGACGCGCGCTGTCCCGCACCATTGCGGAACGGCTTACGCCGCCGTGATTGCTGCCTTGGTCCGGATGAGGGAGATCCCGTTCCGCACTGCTGGCAAAGATGGACAAGCCCTTTCGGTGTCCCCGGCATTGGCGCCGGCAGCGAACCAAAAAAGCCCTTCCGTCGTTGCTTTAAGCCGCGTCGCCCGTGGAGAGCGGGCATTGCCGGTTCGCCTCCGGCTGCCGGTCGCTGGTTGCAAGGAAGCTGCGCGCGAGAGGTGCGCTCTTCCTTAGGCGGCTGTCCGGCCTCTTGTCCGGATGCCCACCGACCGACACACGGCCACAGGCACGTGCGAAATTGGGCACTACCGAAATAAGCGATTTAGCTTTTGCGTGCAAGAATTTTAGTTTTAACGAAACGTAAAAATCCGCGGCGGCGGCGGCGCGGGCGCCGCGGCACCCGCGTCACTCGGCGGTGAAGGGCTCGACGCGGTGCGCGGCGCGCACGAACTGCACCATGACCACGATGCCGAGGAGGATGAAGAGGCCGTCGAGCACGCGGGCGCCGAGCGCGCCGAGCGCGAACAGGTTCGCAATCGCCCAGCTGCCGGCAAAGGCCGCGCCGAACACCTCGGCGCTGATCAGGATGGCGGCGCTGATGACCGTCACGACGTTCAGCCAGACGATGCGCTTTGAGCGCTGGATGGGGCTGGTGTTGCTCATGCGGCGGGACTTACTGCGAAATTGCGGGCGAGATCAAGGCGGGTGATTTTGCCTACGCCGCGTCGCGGCTGGCCTTGGGCGTGAGCAGTCCGGCTTCGACCAGCGCCGCGCGGATGCGGTCGATCTCGGCACGGCCGATTTTCACCAGCGGCGGCCGGACCACGGCGCGCGGCAGCTTGCCGAGCAGCACCAAAGCTTCCTTCATGCGGTTGTGCATGTCGGCCCAAGGCTCGGCGTAAAACACCTTCGCCAGCGGATAGATCCGGTCGTTGAACCGCTTCGCCGCGGCAAGGTCGTTTGACTGCACCGCCTGGAACAACGCCGATTGCAGGTCGGCGATCACGCTGCCCGAGCCGGAGAGAAGCCCGTTGCAGCCGAGCACCAGCGAAGAGAACAGCCAGGCGCTGTGCGTGGTGAGCACGTTCACCGGCCGTTTGAGGCTCTGCAAGTCGCGGATATGCATCTCGTGCTGCGGCACGTTGCCGGCCCAATCCTTGATGGCGCGGATGGTCGGCACGTCTTCGACCATTTTCAGCAGCGTGTCGCGCGGATAGCCCTGCCCTGTCGCCAGCGGATATTGGAAGACGATGATCGGCAGGCTCGACACGTCGGCGATGCGCTGGAAATGTTCGATGGCCATGGCCGGCGACTGGCCGAGCGTGAACGGCGCCGGCGGGAACACCAAGAGCGCCGAGGCGCCGCCCGCCTCGGCCATCTTGGCGATGCGCGCGGCCTCGAGGCTGCCGTCGGCCCACACGCCGTTGACGATGGGCAGCCGGCTGCCGATCTCGTCTTGCGCGATGTCGAGCACGCGGCGCTGCTCGTCGAAGCTGCACGAGGCCACTTCGGTCGAATGGGCATTGATGGTGATGGCGGACAGGCCGCCGACACCCGCGACATCGGAAAGGTGCGCCCGGAAGCCCTTCTCGTCGATCGACAGGTCGTCGAAAAACGGCAGCAAAACGGCCGGAATGACGCCATGCGGCAGATAATGGGCGTGACGGGGCATTTTCGGCTCTCCTTCCGGCGCTGTTGTCCACACCACATATATCACGGCGGCGGCGCTATTTGGTATGACCCCCTGATGAACAAGATCGAAACCCCCAAAATCCCTGCTTCCGACAATGGTAATGTGTTCTTCGCGGCCTGGACGACGCCGGACGGCGTCCCTCCTTTCGACAGCATCAGCCCCGACCAGTTCCGCCCGGCCTATGCCCGGGCGCTGGCCGAACACGACGCCGAGGTCGCGGCCATTGCCGGAAATGCCGCGCCACCGACTTTCGACAACACCATAGCGGCGATGGAGCGGAGCGGGCGCGCGCTCGAGCGCGTCGGCAATGTGTTTCATCTCCTCGCCGGCGCCCACAGCAACGACGCTCTGCTCAAGATCGAGCGCGAGGTCGCGCCGCAGCTTGCCCGCCATTGGAACGCCGTCAACACCAATGCGGCGCTGTTCAAACGCATCGAGACGCTGATGCGCGACGCCGACACGCTCGGCCTTACGACCGAGCAAAAGCGCGTCATCGAGCGCTACCATACCGGCTCCCGCCGCGCCGGCGCCGCGCTTGACGCGCCGGCCAAGAAGCGGCTCGGCGACATCATCGAACGGATCGCTGCGCTCGGCACATCGTTCAGCCAGAACGTCTTGGCCGACGAGCAGTCGTTCACGCTGCGGCTTGAGGACGAAGCCGAGCTCGACGGCCTGCCCGGCTTCATGCGCGAGGCCATGAAGTCGGAGGCGCGCGAGCGCGGGCTTTCTGGCTATGCGGTGACGCTGTCGCGGTCGAGTGTCGAGCCGTTCCTGCAATTTTCACCGCGCCGCGATCTGCGCGAAAAGATCTTCCGCGGCTTTGTGATGCGCGGCGACAATGGCGGGGCGACCGACAACAAGGCCATTATCGCCGAAATGGTGCGGCTGCGCGCCGAACGGGCAAAGCTCCTCGGCTATGAGGATTTCGCCCATTACCGGCTTGACGACGCCATGGCGAAGACGCCGGCCGCCGCGCGCAATCTGCTCGAAACCGTGTGGGTGCCGGCGCGCTCGCGGGCGCTGGCCGATCGCGACGCCATGCAGAAGCTCATCGCGCAAGAGGGCGGCAACTTCAAGCTCGAAGCCTGGGACTGGCGCTACTACGCCGAGAAGCTCCGCCACAAGCTGTGCGACTTCAACGAAGCCGCGATCAAGCCCTATCTCAATCTCGACCGCCTGATCGAGGCCGCGTTCTACACGGCAGGGCGCCTGTTCGGCTTAAGCTTCAAAGAACGCAGCGACGTGCCGGTCTGGCATCCCGACGTGCGGGTGTGGGAGGTGACGGGCAGCGACGGGCATCAGGTTGGCTTGTTCTTCGGCGACTATTTTGCCCGCGCCTCAAAGCGCAGCGGCGCCTGGATGACCGCGATCCGCGATCAGGAGAAACTTTCCGGCGATATAAGACCGCTGATCGTCAATGTATGCAATTTCTCAAAAGCGTCCGACGGCGAGCCGACACTGCTCAGCTTCGAGGATGCGCGCACGCTGTTCCACGAATTCGGCCACGCGCTGCACGGCCTGCTCTCATCCGTGACCTATCCGAGCATTTCCGGCACCAGCGTCGCCACCGATTTTGTCGAACTGCCGTCGCAGCTTTACGAACATTGGCTGGAACAGCCGCAAGTGCTGCGCCGCTTCGCCCGCCATTATCAGACCGGCGAGCCGATGCCGGAAGAACTGCTGCAACGGCTCATCGCCGCGCGCAATTTCAACAAGGGTTTTGGCACAGTCGAATATATTTCCTCGGCCATCGTCGATCTCGATTTCCATTCGCTGTCGTCGGAAGACGACATTGAAGCCGCGGCCGACGTGGACGCATTCGAAGATCAAGCGCTGGCGCGCATTGCCATGCCGGACGAGATCGTCATGCGCCACCGGTCGCCGCATTTCGCGCATATTTTCTCCGGCGGCGGCTATGCATCGGCCTATTACAGTTACATGTGGTCGGAGGTGCTGGACGCCGACGCCTTTGCCGCCTTCGAGGAGACCGGCGACATTTTCGATCCGGCGACGGCGAAGCGGCTGCGCGACACGATCTATGCCGCCGGCGGGTCGCAGGATCCGGCCGATGCCTACAAGGCGTTTCGCGGCCGGCTGCCGAGCGCGGAGGCGCTGTTGCACAAGCGCGGCTTTGCCGAATCCACCGCAAAGCCCGAAGCGGCGTCGACAGCGGCGAATTGAGCAGCACAATGGAATTGCACACCGCCGGCCACCGCCGGGGCACCGTTTGCGCGCCGCATTCTTCCGCCGTCGAAGCCGGCCGCCAGATGCTTGCCGAAGGCGGCAATGCGCTCGAAGCCATGCTGGCCATGGCGGCCTCCATAGCTGCCGTCTATCCGCACATGAACCACCTCGGCGGCGATGGCTTCTGGATGATCCGTGAGCGCTCCGGCCGCGTGCGCGCGATCATGGCGGCGGGTCCGTCCGGCTTGCAGGTGCGGCCCGAGCTTTATCGCGACCATGAGACCGTTCCGACGCGCGGGCCGCTCGCGGCGCTGACCGTGCCGGGCGCCATCGGCGGCTGGGCGCTGGCGCTCGAGGCGGCGAAGGCTTCCGGCGGAAAATTGCCGCTCGGCGAATTGCTGGCTCAAGCCATCGCGCAGGCCAGGACCGGCTACACCGTCACGCGCAGCCAGGCGCGGCTAACGCAGGAGAATTTCGACGGCTTGAAAGACGTGCCGGGCTTTGCCCCGGCCTTTTTGGTCGACGGCAAGGTGCCCACCGTCGGCACCGTGTTGAAGCAGGAGGCGCTGGCCGCGACGCTCGCACAACTCGCCCATGCCGGCCTCGACGATTTCTATCGCGGCGATGTCGCGCGCGAAATCTCGGCCGATCTCGAAGGCATCGGCAGCCCACTGACGCGGCAGGATTTCGGGCGCTATCACGCCACGGTCGCCGAGCCGCTGCGCGTCGAATTGCCGTCGGGCACGGTGTACAACACCGACGCGCCGACGCAGGGCGTGATGTCGCTGATGATCCTCGCTTTGTTCGCGCGGCTTGGCGTCACGGGCCCCGAGGGTTTCGCTCACATCCACGGTCTCGTCGAGGCGACCAAGCGCGGCTTGCGGATGCGCGATCGCGTCGTCACTGATCCCAATTATCTGGCGCACGCGCTGTCCCGCGTACTCGACGACCGCTTTATCTCAGGCGAAGCCATGAAGATCGACCGCCGCAAGGCGGCGCTCTGGCCGCCCGGCCCCGGCGGCGGCGACACGATCTGGATAGGCGCTGCCGACGCGTCGGGCCTCGTCGTCTCCTATATCCAATCGCTCTATTGGGAATTCGGCTCCGGCTGCGTGCTGCCGGCAACCGGCGTCTTGATGCAGAACCGCGGCGCGAGCTTTTCGCTCGCTGCCGGCGCGCTCAATCCGCTGGCGCCCGGCCGGCTGCCGTTCCACACGCTCAATCCGGCGCTCGCCGTGCTCAAGGACGGCCGCATCATGGCCTATGGCGCGATGGGCGGCGACGGCCAGCCGCAGACGCAAAGCGCGGTGTTCACGCGCCATGTGCAATTCGGCGAGCCGCTCCTGGACGCCATCGACCGCCCACGCTGGGTGCTCGGCCGCACCTGGGGCGCGCCGCGGACCGCGTTGCGGATGGAGCCCCGTTTCGACGGCAATCTCGTCGACCAGCTTCTCTCCGCCGGCCACGATGTCGAACTGCTCGACGAGCCCTATTCCGACATCATGGGCCACGCCGGCGCCGCGCTCTTGCACAAGGACGGCACCTGCGAAGCCGCCCACGACCCGCGGGCGGATGGTGGGGCGGCGGGGGCGTAGAGATCGTTAGATTGCAGCTACGCGCCAATCCGCCGACGCTGAACGCGCCAGCCAATAGAACGCGACGAAGTGCGTGATCATCAGCAGCGGCACGTAGATGATCGGGATGGCGTAGGTAGCGCCCAATTCCCCCGCCAGCGCAGCAAGGCCGACCTGATTGCCGTGGTAATAGTCGATGATGATGTCGGCCGCCCCTACGAGATTGAAGGCGACGACGAACAGCCAAAAGAGTGGACGTATTTTCACCGTGAGAAGCGCGAGCATCGCCATCACCCCGGTCGCGAAGTCGCCATAGGCGGCGAACGTGGCGAAGCCTGAGGGCAGATTGGGACCGATGACGCCCGGAATGATGAAGACCAGCCCAAAGAAGCGGAAGCTGTGCAATGTAGCGATTGCACGTTGCGCCTCGACCCGCTCCATCGACTTGAGCCAGGGCCAGATGTACGCACCGAAGCAAAGCAGCCACGGCACATAACCGAGAACGAGATGTATCTGGAAGACGGTTGCCGGGGACATTTGGCCCTCCTTCAAGTGTTCATTCACGCGGCCTCGAACAACGCAGTCAGAATGCCGAGCCGGCGCCGCAACCGCGATCGGCTTCGTCCAGCGCTTCGCGCTCGGGCAGGCCGCAGACATACGACCGCTTCCCGCGATCGACTATTCGCGATAATGTCGATGGGGTATGAAGCAGAACTTCACAGTCAGGCAGGGCGCGCTCGACGGCGTGGAGGCGTTCCTGAGCGTCGCTCAGCACCGCAGTTTTCGCCGAGCGGCTGCGGAACTCGGGGTGACTCCATCGGCGATCAGCCAGGCGGTGCGCGCACTCGAGAGGCGCGTCGGCGCGGCGCTCTTCATCCGCACCACGCGCAGTGTCGGCCTGACCGAAGCCGGACAGCGATTCCTGTCGCGTGCAAAACCCGCCTTCGAGGAGCTCGTCGCTGCCAGCGAAGTCGCGCGTGACCTCGGGCAACGGCCGGCCGGACTTTTGCGCCTCTCAGTACCGCGCGCGGTGGTGCCGACCCTGCTGGAGCCCCTGATAGCATCGTTCTGCCAGGCCTATCCCGAGGTTGAAGTGGAGATCGCCGCAAACCCGGACCTGGTTGACCTCGCGGCCGAAGGGTTTGATGCCGGTATCCGGCTGGGCCAGTTCATCGCGCCAGACATGATAGCCGTCCGGCTGACGCCGCCGTTCCCGTTCGTGGTCGTTGGCAGCCCCGACTATCTGCGCAGACGGAAGCGGCCGGAGCGCATCGACGATCTGCGTCAGCACGCCTGCCTGCGCATGCGCCGCTCAAACGGATCGATCGCGCCCTGGTCCTTTGTCGACGGCAACAAGGCAATCGAGGCAACAGTCTCTGGGCCGCTCGTCGCGAACGATTACCCCACACTCCTCGGAGCGGCGATCCAGGGGGTAGGACTTGCACAGGTGCCCGGCCCGCTCGCCAAAGCGGCGATTGCCGAGGGCCGTTTGCAAGCGCTACTGACGCCCTTCGCCGTCACCACGCCGGGGGTTTTTCTCTATCACCCAGGGAAACGTCAGGTCTTGCCCAAGCTGCGCGCGTTCATTGAACACGCGAAACACCAAAGCGCCGATATACGGCGCAAGGGAACAACGACGCGGGGATTGCGCGAGCTTGACGGCACAAACAGCTCCTGATGACGCACTGGAAGCGGCGCACAGAATAGCGATCATCGCGCCGACCAGGCGCAGCGGCGGCGCGGTGTCGGCGGTTCCTCAGTAAGATTTCATTTCGAACCAGCGGCTATGCCGTTTGCAACTCGCATGCAATTCACGTAACGCAGCGATACGCGCGGGTGCGAGCTACGTCGATTTTATCCGCGTACATCCCGCATGCACGATGAGCGCGCAGCGGAGCAAACAAACATCCGCGTCGCGACACGCCCTGCATGATCCACAAGCGCAACGGTGGCGCTCAACGGTGCTTATTCTGGCTTTATTGCAACGCAATGCCGCGCGTAAATCGGCTCGTATAATCCGCATCAACGCATTGATAATACGAGAATTACATGATCGTAAGGCTCACGCCGCTGTCATTGTGCGACGCAAAAAGTCTTGTATCCAGGCGCCCGAGGGGCGAGCCCAAACAAGAGAATGGAAATGACATCGCACAACACATTATTGACGCCGCACCGGGACGGAGCTGCGATCAAATACCTCTCCTTCGCGCTAGCCTTCGCCGCAGTCGCGGCTGCCGGCACGCCGGCGCTCACGGCCACCCATCATCATCACCGCGCCGTGCAGTCGCTGAACGGTCTGCACATGTACGCAGGAGAATCGTTTGGCCAAAGCGGCGACGTGCTCGGAGCAATGCCGATGAGCGAGAGCCGCGCGGCGCGCCATCCACGAGTGCAGCATGAAGGCCACGCCCTATAATTTCAGCACCTGGCAAACCGAGCGGTTTTCCGTCTACGGAACCTGCATGACCGAACACGACCAGATGCCGTAGGGGTAACGTTGCAGCGGCGGCCTCGCGGACGTCCCGTCCGCCTGGCCGCCGTGTTTCGCGACAGGGACAATTCAGCTCTTAGTCTTCTTCGCCCGCGTGCGGGCGTCGGCGATGATCTGCTTGAACACTTTCATTTCGACCACGCCCGGCACGCGGAACGTGCCGACGATGAAACCCGGCGTGCCCTGAAAGCCAAAGGCCTCGGCTTGATCGCCGTTGCGAGCGAGCAGATCGTCGATCGTCTTCTGATGGGCTTGCAAATCAAGCTTCGCCTTGTCGACATCGATCCCGGCCTTGGCCAGCAGGTCGGGGATATTTGCATCGGTGAGTTTGGTCGTCGCGCCGATCAAAGCATCGTGGGCTTGTTGATATTTGTCTTGATATTTTGTCGCCAGCGCCAGCTGCGCCGCGGACTTCGAAACCGCGCCGAAGATCGGCCAGTCTTTCAGGACGAGCCGGATGTTGCCGTCTTCCTGCATGAGCTGGGCAATCTCGGGCGCGAGCTTTTTGCAATAGGGGCATTGGTAGTCGAAGAATTCAACGACGGTGATATCGCCTTTCGGATTGCCCAGCGCGGGGATTTCGGGATCGCGAAGCACCGCGTCTCTGCTGAGAATGTCGGCGGGCCCTTCGGCAAGCGCGACGGCGGAGAGGGAAATGACCGCAACGGCAATCATGCAGAGATAGCGAAGCATGGACTGCTGACGGCTTGCGGCAAATGGTTGTGTCGTCATGGACAGATGAACTCGCTGTGTTCCGAACTCATTATATTCAGCCGTTGTATTTTAGCCATTGGCCGACGTGGCCGAGGCGTGATCCGCCGGATCGTGTCGGCGGTCGAAATGGCGGGTCGTTTATCCCGCCTAGGGTTCCATCGGGCTCAGCCCCAACCGCTCCATCAATTCGCGATCGCGGTCGCGGCCGGGATTGGGCGTCGTCAACAATTTCGGCCCATAGAAGATCGAATTGGCGCCGGCGAGGAAGCACAGAGCCTGCGTCTCCTCGCTCATATCCTCACGGCCGGCCGAGAGCCGCACCACCGAGCGCGGCATGGTGATGCGGGCGACCGCGACGGTACGCACGAATTCGATCGGATCGAGCGCACTTGAATCGAGTGGACCTTGGCTGGCAAGCGGCGTGCCGGCGACCTTCACCAGCATGTTGATCGGCACCGATTCCGGATGCGCCTTGAGACTCGCCAGCACAGCGATCATGCCGATGCGATCCTCGCGCGTCTCGCCCATGCCGACGATGCCGCCGCAGCAGACATGGATGCCGGCGTCGCGCACGTGGTCGAGCGTTTCCAGGCGATCTTGATAAGTCCGAGTGGTGATAATGTGATCGTAAAATTCCGGCGACGTGTCGAGATTGTGATTGTAATAGTCGAGGCCGCAATCCTTGAGCCGCTGCGCCTGCGGGCCGGTGAGCATGCCGAGCGTGGCGCAGGTCTCGAGCCCGAGCGCCTTGACGCCCTCGACCATGGCGCAGACGGCATCGAGATCGCGGTCCTTCGGCGAGCGCCACGCCGCCCCCATGCAGAAGCGGCTGGCGCCGCCGTTCTTCGCCGCGCGCGCCTCCGCCAGAACGGCATCGAGCGCCATCAGCTTTTCCGCAGCGACGCCGGTGTCATAGCGCGCGCTCTGCGGGCAATAGGCGCAGTCCTCCGGGCAGCCGCCGGTCTTGATCGACAAGAGCGTCGAAATCTGCACTTCGGTCGGATCGAAATTCTGCCGATGCGCGCTCTGGGCGCGGAACATCAGGTCCGGGAACGGCAGGTCGAACAGGGCGTGGACCTCTTCGCGCGTCCAATCGTGACGCGGCAAGACTGTGGCGGACAGGTGCGGCAAGGCGGCGGCGGCAAGCGTCATACGTAAAGTCTTATCTCCCCACGCAGCCTGCGAAAAGCCCTCCCCATCGTGACAGGAAATGGCCTTATTTCGCGCCCGCTGGCCCACACGAACAAATTCGGCGTCTAAAGCTGTGCTGGAATTGGGATAAAGCTTTCAATAGATAGTGAGCGGCATTGGAACCGATGGGCCGTGACGGCCAAAAGACGATGGAAAAGATGACCGAATCCAAGGCAAAAGCCGCCCTGCCCGACCGGCTCTCGAACGATCCGAAAAGCCCGTATTACAACGCCGAGCTGTTGGAGCGCGACGTCGGCGTCCGCTTCAAGGGCGTCGAGAAGACCAATGTCGCCGAGTACTGCATCAGCGAGGGCTGGATCAAAGTCGAAGCCGGCAAGACCAAGGATCGCTACGGCAATCTGCTGACGATCAAATTGAACGGCCCAGTCGAGGTCTATTTCAAGGACGCGAAATAAAACCGCCGCACAACGTCCGCTATGGTCGTCACCATCGCCACTTCATTTGCGCATGATCTTTCTGCAACCCGGTTCCCACTTTTCCGGATCATGCTCCACGGGGAGCGTCTCATGTCGAGAATTGCAGCATTGCTTTTTCCTGCGATCGGTCTCGCCGGCTGCGATGTGGTCAGCACATTCACCGATGGCTTCGAGTACAAGGCCGCGGTCGAGGACGATCTGGCGAAGGCAACCGGCATCAAGCCGTAAGTCGGTTTCAATTGGAGCAACGGACGGCTCGTCCTAGTCACGGTCTTGTTCCCGAGAATTGTCGACGGGAAGCCGCTTGGCGAATTGGCCGAGACCGTTCGCCATGCCGTCACAAGCGAATTCAAGCAGAAGCCCGACAATATCGAGCTGGCTTTCGCGATCGGGAGCGGATCAAGCCCGGCGGCGCAACTGCGCGAGCCGCCGGCCGAGGCGGGCACTAGAGCGAAATTGCTTTAGATTGAATCAGTTGTCGCTCTAGCCATTTTGATGGGGCATGATCTTTTCGGAAAACCGGTTTCCACTTTTCCGGATCATGCTCTAAGACGCAGCAAGCCGCGCTTTGATCATTCCGCCGCTTCCATCCGTGGCGCGGCCTTCTCGACCTTCGCCGCGCAGAACTTGAACTCCGGAATTTTGCCGAACGGATCGAGCTTCGGATTGGTGAGCAGATTCGCCGCTGCCTCGACGAAGGCGAAGGGGATGAACACCACGCCGTCCGGGATCGCGTCGTCCTGCCGCGAGTGCAATTCGACCGCGCCGCGCCGCGTCGCAACGCGAATAATATCGCCAGGCGCGATGCCGAGCTTTAAGATCGTGCCACGCGACACTGAGGCGACCGCGCTCGGTTCGAGCGCATCGAGCACCGTGGCGCGGCGCGTCATGGCGCCGGTATGCCAATGTTCGAGCTCGCGGCCGGTGGTGAGGATGAACGGATATTCCTCGTCCGGCACTTCGTCGGGCGGCTGGAGCTTCGTCGCCACCAGTTTGGCGAAGCCGCCCGGACGCGGGAAGCCCTTGTCGAACACGACGTCGTGGCCCGGCTGGTCGGGCGCGTCGGTCGGATAGGTGACCGAATATTCGCGGTCGACGCGCTCCCAGGAGATGTTGGCGAGCGCGGGCATCATCGCGGCCATTTCGGTGAACACTTCGCTGACATGTTTGTAGGTCCAGCCGCAGCCCATGCGGTTGGCGATTTCCTGGATGATCCACAGATCGTGCCGCGTGTCGCCCGGCAGCGGCAGCGCCTGGCGGCCCATCTGCACCTGTCGATTGGTATTGGTGACGGTGCCGTCTTTCTCCGGCCAGCCCGAGGCCGGCAGCACCACGTCGGCATAGACTGCCGTCTCGGTGAGAAAGAGATCCTGCACCACGAGATGTTCCAGATGCGCCAGCGCCTGGCGCGCGTGATTGAGATCGGGATCGGACATCGCGGGATTTTCGCCCTCGATATACATGCCCTTGATCTCGTCGTGATGCACCGCATTCATGATCTCGACCACGGTCTTGCCGCGCTTGGGATCGAGCTTGACGCCCCAGGCCTTCTCATATTGGCCGCGGATCTCCGGATCCTCCACCGACTTGTAGTCGGGGAAGAACATCGGGATCAGGCCGGCGTCGGACGCGCCTTGCACATTGTTCTGGCCGCGCAGCGGATGCAGCCCCGTGCCCGGCCGGCCGATCTGGCCGGTGATCAGCGACAGCGCGATCAGGCAGCGCGCATTGTCGGTGCCGTGGGTGTGCTGCGACACGCCCATGCCCCAGAAGATGATGGCGCTTTCGGCGCGCGCGTAAGTGCGCGCCACCTCGCGCAGCGTGTCGGGAGGAATGCCGCAGATCGGCGACATTTCCTCCGGCGTGAAGTCCTTGACGCCTTCCTTCCAGGCCTCGAAACCCTCGACATAGGTCTGGATATATTGCTGGTCGTAAAGCTTCTCTGAGACGATGACGTTGAGCATGGCATTGAGCATCGCCACGTCGGCGCCGTTCTTGAACTGCATCGTGCGCCAGGCGTGGCGCTTGAGCGCCTGGCCGCGCGGATCCATGACGATGAGCTTGGCGCCGCGTTTGGCCGCCTGCTTGAAGAAGGTCGCCGCGACCGGATGGTTCTCGGTCGGGTTGGCGCCGATCACGATAATGACATCGGAATTCTTGCACTCGTTGAACGTCGCGGTCACCGCGGCCGAGCCGACGCCTTCCAGCAGCGCCGCCACCGAAGAGGCGTGGCACAGCCGCGTGCAGTGATCGACATTGTTGGTGCCAAAGCCGGTGCGCACCAGCTTCTGGAACAGATAAGCCTCTTCGTTCGAGCCTTTGGCCGAGCCGAAACCGGCAAGGGCCTTCGGGCCATCGCGGTCGCGGATCTTCTTCAAGCCCCCCGCGGCGCGGTCGAGCGCCTCGTCCCAGGTCGCCTCGCGGAAATGCGTCCACGGATTGGACGGATCGATGAATTCGTGCGGCACTTTCGGCACGCCGTCCTTGCGGATCATCGGCTTCAACAGGCGCTCCGGATTGTGCACGTAATCGAAACCGAAACGGCCTTTGACGCAGAGCCGGTTCTGATTGGCCGGGCCGTTCTTGCCGGCGACGGCGACGATCTTGTCGTCCTTGATCTGATAGGTGAGCTGGCAGCCGACGCCGCAATAGGGACAGACGCTGTCGACGGTGCGGTCGGGCTTGCCCTTATAGACGTTATTGTCGTCGACCATAGTCGCCGGCATCAACGCGCCGGTCGGGCAGGCCTGCACGCATTCGCCGCAGGCGACGCAGGTCGAGGCGCCCATCGGATCGTCGAAGTCGAACACGATCTTTTCCAGATGGCCGCGGCCGGCCATGCCAATCACGTCGTTGACCTGCACTTCGCGGCAGGCGCGGACGCAGAGATTGCACTGGATGCAGGCGTCGAGATTCACCGCCATGGCGACGTGGCTGCGGTCGGGCTGCGGCACTCCGGCGGTCTTGCGCTTGGGGAAGCGGCCGGCTTCGAGCTTCTGGCGCTTGACGATCTTCCACAGCTCGGAGTCCGGATCGTGCGCCACTTCGATCGCCGGCTGGTCGGTAAGCAGAAGCTCAGCGACCATCTTGCGAGCGGTCTTGGCGCGGTCGGTCTGGGTCTTAACCTTCATGCCCGGCGTCGGCGTGCGCAGGCAGCTTGCGGCCAGCACGCGCTCGCCTTCGATCTCGACCATGCAGACGCGGCAATTGCCGTCGGGCCGGTAGCCGGGCTTCGGCGTGTAGCACAGATGCGGCAGCTTGATATCGAGCCGGCGCGCGGCGCGGAAGATCGTCTCGCCCTCGCGGACGTCGATCTCGCGGTCATCGATGGTGAAGGTTTCGGACTTTGCGTCGCTCATCGAAGGAGCCTTTCGGTCACCAATGTCCCAGCGGTTTTTTCAATTCATCCGGAAAGTATTTTAGCACACAAACCAGCGGATTAGGCGCGGCCTGGCCGAGACCGCAGATCGAGGCGTCGCGCATCAAGGCCGACAATTCGTCGAGCAAAGCCGGGTCCCACGGTCCATGCGCCATGAGCTCGGCGGCCTTTTCGGTGCCGACGCGGCAGGGCGTGCATTGGCCGCAGCTTTCGTCCTCGAAGAACCTCATCAGGTTGAGCGCGACCGCCTTCATGTCGTCCATGTCGGAAAGGATCACAACCGCATGCGAGCCTACGAAGCAGCCGTATTTTTCCAGCGTGCCGAAATCGAGCGGCAGGTCGGCCATGGATTCCGGCAGGATGCCGCCCGAGGCGCCGCCCGGCAGATAGGCCTTGAGGGTATGGCCCTCGGCGATGCCGCCGCAAAACTCGTTGATCAGTTCGCGCACCGTGATGCCGGCCGGCGCGAGTTTCACGCCGGGATCCTTGACGCGGCCGGACACCGAGAAGCTGCGAAAGCCCTTGCGCTCATGGCGGCCCTGCGCGGTCACCCATCCCGCGCCTTTTTCGATGATGTCGCGGATCCAATAGAGCGTCTCGACATTCTGCTCGAGCGTCGGGCGGCCGAACAATCCGACTTGCGCGACATAAGGCGGGCGATGCCGCGGCAGGCCGCGTTTGCCCTCGATCAATTCGATCATCGCCAATTCTTCGCCGCAAATATAAGCGCCGGCGCCGCGGCGCAGATAAATCTTGCTGAAGCGATCGAGACCCGCGGCTTCGAGCTTTGCGATCTCGTCGACCAGCATCAGCCGCAATTCGGGATATTCGTCACGGATATAGATGTAGATCTCGGCGGCCTCGACCACCCAGGCGGCGATCAACATGCCTTCGAGGAAGCGGTGCGGATCAAGCCCGAGATAGTAGCGGTCCTTGAACGTGCCGGGCTCGCCCTCGTCGGCATTCACCGCCATCAGACGCGGCGCGGGCTCGGCGCGCACCAGCGACCATTTGCGGCCGGTCGGAAAACCGGCACCGCCCAGTCCGCGCAATCCGGCGTCGCTGACGATCTTGATCAGCTCATCGCGCGTGCGCTTGCCGTCGAGCGCTTGCTTGAGAATGCCATAGCCACCCGACGCGACATAGGGTTCGAAATCGGTGCCCGGCGCGACCGCCTCGGCGTGACTGTGGACATGAGCGAGCTTGGCGACCGAAGCCTTGGTCGCGTTCATGACCTGGGCATGGCCGACGGCACAGACCGGCGCGCGATCGCAAGCGCCCATGCACGGCGCGCGCACGACCCGCACATCCGCGCCGAGCGTCTTCGGCAATTCGCCGAGCAGGCGGTCGGCGCCCGCCATGGCGCAGGACAGCAAGTCGCAGACGCGCACCGTCACCGGCGGCGGCGGTGTCTCGCCTTCTTTGACCACGTCGAAATGGGCGTAGAAGGTCGCGACCTCGTAAACCTCGGTCTGCGCCATCTTCATTTCGGCCGCCAGCGCCGCCAGATGCGCGCTCGATATGTGGCCGTATTTGTCCTGGATCAGATGGAGGTTCTCGATCAAAAGGTCGCGGCGGCGCGAGCGATCGGTCAGGAGCGATTCGATATCGGCGGCGGCCTGCGGGTCGACCTGACGGCCTTTCGGGGTTCGCGACGGCCGGCGCCGGCCGGTACGGTTCGCGGGCGGCAATGTTTGCGGCGGCTCGGTCAGGCTCATTCATTACCCTTAGGGCGGAAAACACTCTTTAGAACAGAGCTAAAGCGCTGGGAGCGATAATCAATAGTCATTTTTTTGATCGGAAATTCCGATCAGATCATTTGATATCCCGATTGTTAGTCGTCCCCGCTGACGCCTCTCCCGAGCTGTAAGCGTAAGCTCGGTCATGAGCCCCGCAAGTTTCGTTGCAGTGCAGAACGGGTCGTCTCGAAGTCTACAGACCGCGACACTTGGCCTCATAAACGCGAAGGCGCGCCGATCGCGTCAGCCGATAACAGCGCAAGCAACTGACAATTCGCTGCTTTTCAGGCTCCCGGCGGCAAAGGACGGATTTAGTTCTGGCCGGGACTAATTGGTTCGGGACTTCGGCTGTTTGGAAGCACCGGAAGCGATGGCATTAACTATGGTCGAACTTGCTATTCCGCCGCCGGTATAGGAAATTTTGACCGATACAAAGAAACGCCAGTCCGCGCCGTCCCACCAAGTCGGGACGAAAACAATGAAGCGGAAATAGGCGACTGGGGGAATCTAAGGAGGATCACGCAATGGCTTTGCTCCCTTTTCTTGATCGTAGTCATACGATCGCCAAGCCCGGCTTTAGCCGATGGATGGTGCCGCCGGCGGCACTTTGCATCCATCTGTGCATCGGTCAGGCTTACGCATTTAGCGTCTTCAACCTACCGATGACCAAGTTGATCGGTATCACGCAGTCGGCACCGGGTGACTGGAATTTGGCCGAACTGGGCTGGATCTTCTCCATCGGAATTTTCTTCCTCGGCACCTCGGCCGCCGTGTTTGGCCGCTGGGTCGAGGAAGGCGGTCCGCGCCAAGCGATGTTTATGGCCGGCGTCTGCTTCGGCGGCGGTTTTCTGGTTTCAGCACTCGGCGTCTATCTGCATAATCTTTGGATCACTTATCTGGGTTACGGCGTCATCGGTGGCTGCGGCCTCGGCCTTGGCTACATTTCGCCGGTCTCCACCCTGATCAAATGGTTTCCCGATCGTCCCGGCATGGCCACCGGTATGGCCATCATGGGCTTCGGCGGTGCCGCCTTCATCGCTTCGCCGCTTTCGGTCTGGCTGATGGCGAAATTCTCGACACCAACCCATATCGGCGTCGCCGAGACCTTCATCACGCTCGGCATCATCTATTTCTGTTTCATGATGGTCGGCGCCGCGATTGTGCGGATTCCGGCGCCGGGATGGAAACCGGAAGGCTACACACCGCCGGTGGTCAAGCAGAAGCTCATCACCAAGAACGATGTCTACGTCTATGACGCGATCAAGACGCCGCAGTTCTGGCTCATCTGGGGGGTGCTCTGCCTCAACGTGACCGCCGGCATCGGCGTGCTCGGACAGGCCTCCGCCATGAGCCAGGAAATGTTCCCGGGCAAGGTCTCGGTCGTCGCGGCGGCCGGCTTCGTTGGACTGCTCAGCTTGTTCAACATGTTGGGCCGATTCTTCTGGGCCTCCACTTCCGACTATATCGGGCGCAAGAATACCTATTTATGCTTCTTCGTGCTTGGCACGGTGCTCTACTGCACGGTGCCGTGGACCGGCGCGATCGGCAGTGTAGCGCTGTTCGTGCTGAGCTTCGTCATCATCATGAGCATGTATGGCGGCGGCTTCGCCACCGTGCCGGCCTATCTGAGGGATATGTTCGGCACGCGCTATGTCGGCGCCATCCACGGCTGGCTGATCACGGCCTGGTCCGCGGCCGGCATACTCGGACCGGTGCTGGTGAACTACATTCGCCAGTATCAGATCGACAACGGCGTACCGAAGGCGCAGGCCTACAATGTCACCATGTACATCATGGCGGCGTTGTTGGTCGTCGGCTTCATCTGCAACATCATGATCAAGGCGGTGCATGACCGCTTCCATATGAAGCCCGATCACGAAGCGTTGCGGGCGCAGATGGCAGTCAACGCGGCCGGCGAACCGGCCGGAGCCTAGGGAGGAACGACCATGGCAGACCAAAATCAATCTAGCTCGTCGAACATCGTGCCGCTCATCCTCGCCTGGGGCTTTGTCGGTATCCCATTGGCTTGGGGCGTGCTGCAAACGCTGCAAAATGCGATGAAGCTGTTCCAATAAGCAGCTTCCTCTTTGAAAATGCGCACGGCGCGGCTGCAAAGCCGCGCCGTTTCGTTTGAACACTAGGTGGCGGCATCGTGCCGCTCGTCGATGCCGAACCATCTTAGTTTCTACAGAATAGTGCACTAGCCATCGCGGATGAATGATAAAACCGTACTGATCTCGGGTGCCGGGGTCGCCGGACCCACTCTCGCATTTTGGCTGCATGCAGCGGGATTCGCGCCGACATTGATCGAGCGCGCTCCGGCGTTGCGCGGCAGCGGCTACGTAATCGATTTCTGGGGCCTCGGATACGACATCGCGGAGCGCATGGGACTGGCTGCTGACATCAATCGCATAGGCTATCACTTGCGTGAAATGCGAATTGTTGACGACCACGGCAAGCGCGTGGCGGGATTTGGCACCAATGTATTCATTGAACTGATGGGCGGCCGCTACGTAACTCTTGGCCGCAGCGATCTCTCACGTTTGCTGTTCGAGAGGATCAGCGGCAGCGCCGAAGTCATTTTCGGCGATGAAATTACCGAACTGACGGAGCAAGCGGACTGCGTGCAAGTTCGATTCAACCGCGCGCAAGACAGGCGCTTCGGTCTGGTGATCGGCGCCGACGGCCTGCACTCGAATGTTCGCAGGCTCGTATTCGGCTCACAGGATCGGTTCGAAAATCAATTGGGCTATTTGGTCGCGGCTTTCGCGGTTCAGGGTTACCGTCCACGCGATGAGGATGTTTACGTAGCTTATAGCGCGCCTGGACGCATGCTTGGGCGCGTTGCGTTGCATGAAGATCGGACACTTTTCTTGTTCGTCTTTGCCGCCGACATCAACGATCCGCCGAGAACACTCGATCTGCCGGCGCAGAAATCGCTGCTGCGAGCGACATTCGGCAAAGAGAAATGGGAATGCGGCGTCATTCTTCGTGAGCTCGATCGCACTGACGATCTATATTTCGATCGTGTCAGCCAAATCAGGATGGCAGGATGGTCGCGAGGCCGCGTTGCGCTATTGGGAGATGCCGCCTTCTGCGTATCTCTGATGGCGGGGCAGGGCTCCGCTCTTGCCATGACCGCCGCTTACGTGTTGGCAGGTGAACTCACCAAATCACCCGACCGGCACGAAGAGGCATTTGGCAAATACGAAGAACTGTTGCGGGCCTTTATCGAAACCAAGCAGCGAGGCGCGGAACGCTTTGCGGCAGCATTCGCACCAAAGACCCGATGGGGCCTGTTTCTGCGTAATCAGGTGATCAGATTGTGCGCCATCCCTGGATTGGCGCGGTTCTCGTTCGGCAGGGATATCGCCGACAGCCTGCGACTACCAGACTACGACTGGCCGGCACTTGCATCGGGCGGTAGCTCTTTAGAAAACAGCAAGTAAATCAACATGATATAGCCGATCTAGACAGCGAGCCCCTCTTTAGCGATAAGAGGTCAAAATATCGATATTTTCTCTCTCTATCGAGATCGTGACATGTTCTCCGCGCCACACCCTTCGACAGCAACCCTCGCCGAAGCGGCCTTTACGCGGCTGCGCGCCGACATTCTCGGTGTCAAATTCCGGCCCGGCGAGAAGATGCATGTTGAGCGGCTGCGCAATGAATATGGCGTCGGCGCCACGCCGCTCCGCGAAGCGCTGTCGAAGCTTTCGTCGCTCGACCTCGTGGTCGCCGAAGGCCAGCGCGGTTTCCGCGTCGCGCCGGTGTCGATCGAAAACCTGCTTGATATCACCAAGACGCGCGCCTGGATCGAAGGCGCGGCGTTGCGCGCGGCCATCGCCTCAGGCGACCGGCATTGGGAAGCACAGATCGTCGCCGCCGCGCATCGGCTGAAAAACTGCCCGAAGAGCGACGGCGCGCGACTGAGCGACGAATGGTATCGCGAGAACCGCGAGTTTCACGACGCGCTGGTCGGTGCCTGCAATTCGCGCCAGACAAAAGCGTTCCGCGCCCAGCTCTATGATCTCAGCGACCGCTATCGCCGGCTCTCCGTGCGCAGCGGGCTGTCCGGCCGCGACTTCGACGCCGAGCATCTGCGCATCATGGACGCAGCGCTGGCGCGCGATGCCGATGCCGCGATCGCTTTCACTGTCGAGCATTTCGTCGAAACCAGCCGCGTCATCCTCTCGGACGAATTGCAGGACGAGGCCGAAGTGGCGCGCACGATCGACACGCTGCGACGCGACATCCGCGCCGGGACCAAGCTCGCCTAGCCGCCGCAACGGCAATCGTCCAAAAATCCGATTTTACCAAGCGAGGACCCATGCTGCCGCCCAACGCCACCATCATCGATATCAGCCTCGAGCTCGATCCGAAGAATTTCGCCATGCGCACGCCTGCGGGATTCAAGAAGGACATGCAGTTCGCCATGGAGGTCATCAAGGAGCACGACGCGCCGGGCGGCGCCGGCCAGATCGTGCGCGGCGTGCACATGCGGCTGCATGCCGGCAGCCACGTCGACGCGCCGGAGCATAATGTGCGCGGCGGCACCCAGATCCATCAATTGCCGCTCGAATTGTTCATCGGCGACGCCATTGTCGCCGACCTGCGCGACAAGCTGCCGTCAAAGGCAATTACCGCGGACGACCTGCAGCAGCGCGTCGGCGGCAGCATCAAAAAAGGCGACCGGCTGCTGCTGCGGACCGATCACAACAACAGCTATGACGGCGGCTCGGAAAAGTGGATGAAAGACTCCCCTTACCTGACCATCGGCGCCACCATGTGGTGCATCGACAAGGGCGCCGTCATCGTCGGCTATGATTTCTATCACGGCAACGATGAGCCGAAGGCGCCGCGCGTCTTTCACAATTCGCGCACGCTGTCCGAACACGGCGTCATCACCATGCCGTATCTGAAAAACCTTGATCGCATCGGCAAGGAGCGCTTCACGCTGATCGGCCTACCGCTCAAGCTGATCGACGCCGAAGCTTCGCCGATCCGCGCCGTCGCGCTCGTTTAGGCCAAGGAATACGGGGGGTGCGTCCGATGAAGCTGGTAAGATTGATAATCGCTGCGCTGCTGCTCGCGACGCACACGCTGCCGGCCGGCGCGGCCGATCAATTTCCGGCGCGGTTGATCACGCTGGTCGTGCCGCTGACGCCGGGGACCACGATCGACATCCTGGCGCGGCTTTATGCCGACAAGCTGGCGCAGGTGCTCGGCCAGCAGATCGTAGTGCTGAACAAGCCGGGCGCCGGCGGCGTGATCGGCGGCGAGACGGTCGCGAATGCGACGCCTGACGGCTATACGCTTCTGTTCGCCAATTCCGGCCACTCGATCCTCGGCTTCATCAACAAGAGCATGCCGTTCGATCCGATCCGCGACTTCGCCGGCGTCTCAACCGTCGGCGTCGCGCCGGCCATCGTCGTCGTGCCGGCCGCGCTCGGCGTGACCACGCTGAAAGAATTCGTCGATCTGGCGAAAGCCAAACCGGGCCAGCTCAATTACGGCTCGGCCGGCATCGGCACATCGACGCATCTCGCCGGCGCCTATTTCGCGGCGCAGGCCGACATCGACCTGGTGCATGTGCCCTACACCGTGAGCAGCAACATCATCTCGGACATGCTGAGCGGCGCCATTCAGGCGTCATTCGATCCGCTGGCCTTCGTGTTGTCGTTCCTGCAGAACGGCACCCTGCGCGGGCTCGCGGTCGGCGCCGACGCGCCGATCACCGATCCGGTGCAAATACCGACGGCGGTGTCGCAAGGCGTCGATTATCACTACGCCACCTGGTACGGCATCCTGGCGCCCGTGAAAACGCCGAAGCCTGTGCTGAAAACGCTGGCCGACGCCATCGCCAAGGTAAGCCAGGATCCGGAACTGGCGCAAAAGATCAAAGCGCAGGGCATCCGGCCGGAAAACATCATACTCGACGCCTTCGATACCTACGTCGATAAAGACGTCGAACGGCTCGAACCGCTGATCAAGGGAATCGGCAACAAACAATAGCGCCGCCGCCGTGCCTAAGCCCGCGGGGCGTCTTTCCCGGCGTCGTCAGCCTCGCGCTTGCTGCGCAGCTCGATGCGCTGGCCGTGAAAGCTGATGACGTCGCGGGCGATGTCCCGGCTCAGCCTTTTGTAGCGCTCGAACGACCGCTCGAGATCGGTCGGCTGCAGGTTGCGCTCGGCGACGTGCATCAGGAGCAATTCTCGCGTCGTGGTCCAGGAACAGCCGGCCGCCTTGGCGAGAATGAGGATCATGTCCTCGCCCTTGTCGAGCAGCGCCCGCTCCACCGCGTCGACCGGAAACCGGCACAGCTTCGACAGCGCGATCGCGGTCCGGGCGAATTCCTGCTTGCGCGCCGGCGCGTGCACATTCGCCTCGGTGAACGGCTTGACGTTGGCGCAACGAGTCGCATCGCGCTCGGCATTGGCATAGCGGCGCGACGCGTCGCGCGCCTCCTGCTGCATGGCGGTCGCGACCTCGTCGATCGTGTCGCGGATCTCAGTGACGGCCTGCGGATTGTCGCGCTCCATTTTGGCGCGCACCGAGGCCGACGCGGTTTCGAGGAGCTTGAGGTAATATTGCCGGGGCAGATCGCTGCGCCGGCTCAGCGCCAGCGTCAGCCTGCGGTCGCGGCGCGCCTTGTGCGTGAGCTTTTCATAGCCGGAGAGCGAGATGCGCGCGCCTCGGTTCTTCACCACCGTATCGACGACGCGGCGATCGCCGCGATCGACCAGGACATCGGTGACGGCTTCGCTGAGTTTCAAGCGCTGCGCGATCGCGAGCAGATGTTCCTGGCCTTTGGTTTTGGCGTTTTCGGTGAGGTCGGCGTCGCTGAGCGCTTGCGAATATTTCAGCACCGGCTCGGCGACCACGATGGCGTCGTCGAAGGCGAGCTTGCGGATGATCCCGAGCGGGCTGGTACTGATGTGCGCCAGCCGCTGGGCGAGCCGCGCCCGCGCCTGCACTTCGATGTCGGCGGCAAGTTCCTGCAGCACATCGTCGAACAGCGCGATCTGATCGCTGCTATAGCCGCGCGAGCCGGCCGCGAACAGATCGGTGATGCGCTCGAGAATGCGCAGGCGCTGCACGTCGCCGCCGCTCGACACCGCTTCGTTGAGTTCGTCGATCAGCGATTGGCTGACGGCAGGATCGAAATTTTCGGCGAAATTTTCCAACGGCGGCACGATCTTCAAGGCGGGGGCATGATACATGGTTGGATTCCGATTGACGTGTTTGTGAGCTCCGCCTCCCGTCCTCCAACGGGATGAAAATTGGCGGAACTTCATCGACCTTAACGGGAAAGTGCAAAGATCCACGCCCATAAGCGCGGTGTAAAAAGACAAAAATTTTACGGAAAAATCGGCCGGACAAGCCGCCATGCGGCCCGCGGGCGGCACGGAAAATTCTTTGGTAACCAAAAACGCGAAGGCCGGCCGGGGCAGATGGTGCCCGCAGCCGGCCCGCACTGTGCTTTTCCCACCGTTCCGCGAGCGGTGTCTCGGACTGTTAAGCGACCTTTTCCTTCAAGTGCGGGAACATGGCGTGAAGCGATTCCTGGTCCATCTCGGTCTTGAACTTGTGACGGTCCTTGAGCGTCGAGGCCTTCTGCGCCGCCGGCCGAGCGCCGACTTCGTCGACCAGGCGCTTTAAGTTCTTGAACTTGTCGAAGGCGCCCTCGCCGAGCACGGTCGGCAGCATGCGCGCCCAGCCCCACACATTCATATCGACGATCGTGTAAGTGTCGCCGAGCATGTATTTATGCTTGGCAAGCCGCGCATCGAGAATGCCAGCATGACGCTGCGCCTCGAAGGCGTAGCGGTTGATGGCGTACTGAAGCTTTTCCGGCGCGTAATTGCGAAAATGCACTGACTGCCCGAAATAGGGGCCGACGCCGGACGACACGAAGAACATCCACGACAGAAGCTCGCCGCGCGCCTTGTCGGTTTTGGCCGGCAGGAACTTTCCGGTCTTCTCGGCGAGATAAAGCAGGATCGCGCTCGAATCGAACACGGTGACGTCGCCGTCGACGATCGCCGGCACCTTGGCGTTCGGATTGATCGCGAGATAGTCCGGCTTGTGCTGGTCGCCCTTGCGGGTATCGACCGGGATCGCCTCGTAGGGCAGACCGGCCTCTTCGAGGAACAGCGCGATCTTGGTCGGATTCGGCGCGCCGCTGTAATAGAACTTAAGCATCGTTTGCTCCCTTAAGCGTTCTGAGCATGCCCCTGACAAACGAGGATGCTGATAACAGGTAGGAACCACTCTGACGGAATACCAGAGCGGCAGTTGATCGTTGCATGCACTAGAACAGCCCGACAATTTTGCCGTCCGGCCCAATATCGATGGAGTCGGCCGATGGCACTTTCGGCAGGCCCGGCATTGTCATGATCTCCCCGCAGATCGCAACCACGAATTCGGCGCCTGCGGATAGCCGTACCTCGCGCACATTGATGACGTGATCGGTCGGCGCGCCTTTGAGATCGGCATTGGTTGAGAAGCTGTATTGCGTCTTGGCGACGCAGATCGGGAATTTGCCGTAGCCCATGGCCTCGTAATTGGCGAGCTGATCGCGCACCGATTTGTCGGCGGAAATGTCCTTGGCGCGATAAATCTCTCTGGCAATGGTGCGGATCTTCTCGAGCAGCGGCATCTCGTCCGGATAGAGCAATTTCAGCTTGCTCTTGCCGCTCTCGGCCGCCTTCACGACGGCCTTTGCGACATTGGCCGCGCCCTCGCCGCCCATCGCCCAATGATCGGCCATGAAAGCTTCGACGCCGAGCGACTTGCAGGTCTCTTCGACCAGCTTGATCTCGGCTTCCGTGTCGGCCGAGAAGCGATTGATCGAGATGATCGGCACGATGCCGAATTTCTGCACGTTCTCGACATGGCGCTTGAGATTGCTCATGCCGGCTTCGAGCGCCTTGAGGTTCTCGGTCTTGAGATCCTCCTTCTTGACGCCGCCGTGCATTTTCAGCGCGCGAATGGTGGCGACCAGCACCGCGCAAGACGGCTCGATGCCGGCTTTGCGGCACTTGATGTCCATGAACTTCTCGCCGCCGAGATCGGCGCCGAAGCCGGCTTCGGTGACGACATAATCGGCGAGCTTGAGCGCCGTTGTCGTCGCCAGCACCGAATTGCAGCCGTGCGCGATATTGGCGAACGGGCCGCCGTGGATGAAGGCCGGCGTGCCTTCGAGCGTCTGCACCAGGTTCGGCGCCAGCGCCTCCTTGAGCAGCACGGTCATGGCGCCATTGGCCTTAAGGTCGCTGGCACGAACCGGCTTGCGGTCGCGGGTATAGGCAACGACAATATTGCCGAGCCGCTTTTTCAGGTCTCCGAGATCGCGGGCGAGACAGAAGATCGCCATGACTTCCGAAGCGACCGTGATGTCAAAACCGTCTTCGCGCGGGAAGCCGTTGGCGACGCCCCCGAGCGAACCGACGATGGTGCGCAGCGCGCGATCGTTCATGTCGAGCACGCGCCGCCACGCCACGCGCCGTTCGTCGATGCCGAGCGAATTGCCCCAATAGATGTGGTTGTCGAGCAGCGCGGCGAGCAGATTGTTGGCCGAGGTGATGGCGTGGAAATCGCCGGTAAAGTGCAGGTTGATGTCTTCCATCGGCACGACTTGCGCGTAACCGCCACCGGCGGCGCCGCCTTTCATGCCGAAAGACGGGCCGAGCGACGGCTCGCGCAGGCAGAGCATCGCCTTCTTGCCGATATAATTGAGCGCGTCGGTCAGCCCGACCGTCGTCGTCGTCTTGCCCTCGCCCGCCGGCGTCGGCGTGATCGCGGAGACCAGGATCAGCTTGCCGTTCGGCTTGCCTTGCAGCGATTTGACGTAATCCATCGATACCTTGGCCTTGTAGTGGCCATAGGGCTCAAGATTTTCCGGCGCGATGCCGAGCTTTTCCTTGGCGATGTCGAGGATCGGCCGCTTCTTGGCGGCCTGCGAGATTTCGATGTCGGACTTCGGCGACTGATGTTGCGAGGCGGGCATTTTTTGATGATCCGTTGCTTGAAAGAAAACCCGGCAGGGTATGCGGCGTTTAGGTCGTCATGGCTGGACCATGACGCGAAGGGTCATGTGAATCTCGCCTTCACCGCGAGGTTTGCCGACTTCGCCCACTCTCCGGCTTCGATCTTCTTGCCGTCGGCGGGCTGCACGCGCGTGACCTTGAAGCGCCCGTCGGCGCAGACCACGGTGAAACCGTCGGCGTCGACGGCAGCGATTTCGCCGAGCTTGCCGGCAATGCCCTTGGGGTCCTTCGCCGGCAAAGGCTTCGCGTCAAAGATTTTCAGCTGCTTGCCGTCAAGCACCGTCCAGGCGCCGGGCGCCGGATTGCAGCCGCGAATGAGACGATCGATCTGCTCCCAGGGCTTGCCCCAGTCGATCTTGCCGTTCTCCGCGGTGCAGCGGCCTTCATAGGTGGCCTTCGCCTCGTCCTGCTTGAGGCGCGGCGCTTTTCCGGCTTTCACGAGGTCGACGGATTCGAGCATGGCATCGACGCCCATCGGGAACAGCCGGTCGAAATAGACGGTGCCGAGCGTGTCGTTCGGGCCGATCGGCGTCTTCTTCTGGATGAGCACGTCGCCGGTATCGAGCCCATTGTCGGGCCAGAAAATCGACAGCCCTGTTTCGCTCTCGCCTTTGATGATCGGCCAGTTGATGGCGCTGGCGCCGCGATAGGCCGGCAGCAACGACGGGTGATACTGGATGGAGCCGTGGGTCGGAATGTTCAAGAACTCTTCCGGCACGAACAGCGTGACAAAGACCATGACCTGAAGATCGGGCTTCAGCGCTTTGAACTCTTCCCACACTTCCGGCTTCTTGTAGGAGTCCGGCTGAAAGACCGGAAGTTTTGCCGCAAGTGCCGCTTCCTTCAGCGGATCGGCTTTGGCGCCCGGCTTTTCCGGCGCCACGTAGACGGCGACGACTTCATCGCCGCGCTTGAGCAGCGCTTCGAGCACCGCCTTGCCGAACGCTTGCTGGCCGTGAACAACAATACGCATCTCAAAAACCTCTCCGCAAACTAGGAACATTCCCTCCCCCTTGTGGGGAGGGGAAAGATGACTACGCCGCCTCCGCTTTGGCCGGTTTCTCCGGCGGCGTGATCGCGCCGGACACCTTGATCTCAGTAACTTCCTTGTCGGAATAGCGCAGCACCTTGCGCAGGATTTCCTCGGTGTGCTCGCCGAGCAGCGGCGAGCGTCGCACGTCGGCGGGCGAGTCCGACAATTTGATCGGATTGCCGACGGTCAGATATTTGCCGCGGCCGGGATGATCGACCTCGACCACGGTGCCGGTCTTGCGCAGCAACTCTTCCTCCGCGATCTCCTTCATGGACAGGATCGGCCCGACGGGAATGTCGTGCTTGTTGCAAATATCCATGACCTCGAACTTGGTCTTGGTCTTGGTCCACTCCTCGACCGTGTCGAAGATCTTGCGCAACCGCGGCAGCCGCGCCGGCGGCGTGGCGTAATCGGGATCGGTCTTCCATTCCGGCTTGCCGATCAGATCGCAGATCGTGGTCCAGACCGGCGCCTGGGTGATGAAATAAATGTAGGCGTCGGGATCGGTCTCCCAGCCCTTGCATTTCAAGATCCAGCCCGGCTGGCCGCCGCCGGAATCGTTGCCCGCGCGCGGCGTCGCTTTGCCGAAAGGCACGCCCTCGCCGTACTGGCGGTATTCGGTGAGCGGGCCGTGCGCCAGCCGCTGCTGGTCACGCAGCTTGACGCGCGCCAGATTGAGCACGCCGTCCTGCATGGCGCAGAGCACTTTCTGGCCGCGGCCGGTGCGGACGCGCTGGTAGAGCGCTGAGACGATGCCGAGCGCGAGATGCAGGCCGGTGCCAGAGTCGCCTATCTGTGCGCCGGTGACGAGTGGCGGGCCTTCGCGGAAGCCCGTGGTCGATGCAGCTCCGCCGGCGCATTGCGCCACATTCTCGTAGACCTTGCAGTCCTCATAAGGTCCGGGACCGAAGCCCTTCACCGAGGCGACGATCATGCGCGGATTGAGCTTGTGGATATGCTCGAAGGTGAACCCCATGCGGTCGAGCGCGCCGGGCGCAAAATTCTCCACGAGCACATCGCATTCTTTGACGAGACGCTCGAGGATCTCCTTGCCCTTCGAATGCTTGGAGTCGATCGTGATCGAGCGCTTCGAGCCATTGAGCATGGTGAAATAGAGACTGTCCTGGCCCTTCACGTCGCGCAGCTGGCCGCGGGTGATGTCGCCGATGCCGGGGCGTTCCACCTTGATCACGTCGGCGCCCATATAAGCGAGAAGCTGCGTGCAGGTCGGGCCCGACTGCACATGGGTGAAGTCGAGAATTTTCACGCCCTCGAGCGCCCGGCCCGCCTGGCCCCAAGCCTTCGTGCTCGGGCGCGGCAGGCCGTTGCTTGCCGCAGCTTTCGCTACCGGCTTCTTGGCCGCGAGTTTCACGACCTTCTTAGACGCCGATTTTTTAACCGCCGCCTTGGATTTCGCTTTGGCTGTTTTTTTTCGCGTCGCCATTGATGGTCTCCCTAGTTCCGCTCCGGCCCGCGACAGCGGGCGTTCATTTTCCATTTCAGCTTTGCTGAGGTTCCGCCTCGACGGGACGCTCCTTATTTCTTCTTGAGCACGCTTTGCGGGTTGAGATTACCGATGCGGCCGCTCTCGCTGCCGGCGGCCGGATCGATCACGGCGTTGATCAAAGTCGGCTTGCCGGAATCCATCGCCGCGTTGACGGCGCGTTTGAGCTCGTCCGGCGACGTCGCATTGACGCCGGTGCCGCCGAACGCCTCGATCATCTTGTCGTAGCGCGCGCCTTTGACAAAAACTGTAGTAGCCGGATCGGCACTGCCGCTGCGATTGACGTCGGTGCCGCGATAGATGCCGTCGTTGTTGAAAATAACGACGCAGACCGGCAGCTTGTAGCGGCAGATCGTCTCGATCTCCATGCCGGAGAAGCCGAACGCGCTGTCGCCCTCGATGGCGAGCACCGGCTTGCCGGTCTCGATGGCGGCGGCGATGGCATAGCCCATGCCGACGCCCATGACGCCCCAGGTGCCGACGTCGAGACGCTTGCGCGGCTGATACATGTCGATGACGCCGCGCGTCAGATCGAGCGCATTGGCGCCTTCATTGACCAGGATGGCGTCCGGACGCTCCTTGACGATGGTGCGCAGCACGCCAAGCGCGCCGTGATAGTCCATCGGCGAATTGTTGTTCATCAGCCGCGGCGCCATCTTGGCGATGTTCTCGTCCTTCTTGGTGTTGACGGAATTGACCCAGTCGGCCGGCGCCGGTGGCCATTTGGGGCCCATGCCCTCGAGCAGCGCCGACACGCAGGAGCCGATATCACCGACGACGGGAGCCGCGATCTCGACATTGGAGTCCATTTCCTTGGGCTCGATATCGATCTGAATAAACTTCTTCGAATGCGGCTCGCCCCAGCCCTTGCCCTTGCCGTGCGACAACAGCCAGTTCAGCCGCGCGCCGACCAGCATCACGACATCGGCGTCTTTCAGTACGGTCGAGCGCGCTGCGCCGGCGCATTGCGGATGCGTGTCGGGCAACAGCCCCTTGGCCATGCTCATCGGCAGGAAGGGGGCGCCGCTCTTTTCGACCAGCGCGCGGATTTGATCGTCGGCCTGCGCGTAAGCGGCGCCCTTGCCGAGAATGATCAGCGGGCGCTTGGCGCTCTTCCACACATCGAGCGCGCGCTTGACGGCAGCGGGAGCGGGAATCTGCGCCGGCGCCGGATCGATCACCTTGACCAGCGACTTGGCGCCGGCCTCGGCATCCATCACTTGCCCGAACAGCTTCGCCGGCAGATCGAGATAGACGCCGCCCGGCCGGCCCGACACCGCGGCGCGGATCGCGCGCGCCACGCCGATGCCGATATCGGCGGCATGCAGCACGCGGAACGCCGCTTTGCACAAGGGCTTCGCGATGGCGAGCTGGTCCATCTCTTCATAGTCGCCCTGCTGCAAATCGACAACCTCGCGCTCGGATGAGCCCGAGATCAGGATCATCGGAAAGCAATTGGTCTGGGCATGTGCGAGCGCGGTGAGGCCGTTGAGAAAGCCGGGTGCCGACACGGTGAGGCAGATGCCGGGTTGTTTGGTCAGGAAGCCGGCGATTGCCGCAGCGTTGCCGGCGTTCTGCTCGTGGCGGAACGAAATCACGCGCAGGCCAGCGCCCTGCGCCATACGGCCCAAATCGGTGATCGGGATGCCTGGCACATTGTAGATCGTCTTGATGCCGTTGAGCTTGAGCGCGTCGATGACGAGATGAAAGCCGTCGGTCAGCTCCCGCTCCGGCGCATCCGCGGTCTCCGGCTTGGTCTTCACTGCTGCATCGGCCATGATTATTCTCCCTTATGGAGCGGTTGCGGTTTCGCGCGTGACCGCGCGCATCGGATAGATTTCACAAACAAAGCCGCGCTTCGACTTGATCGCGGGATCGCCATCGGCGAAAGCGCGGGCGGCGGCTTCGTCCGGCGCGGACACGACGCCCAAGCCGAACGGACCTTTCGGATCCATCACCGGGCCGAATACGACCACCTCTCCATGATCGAGCCGGGCTTTCCAATAAGCGGAGTGCTCCGCCATCATCGCCTTCTCGTCGGCACTCATGTCCATCGCGAAAGTCGGCCGCGGCGCGATCAGTTTGAGAAAGAAGTGCTGCATCACGGCCATCGCTCAGTCCAGATAATCCGCGTATTTCTCGACGTGCTCGGCAAGGCCGAGCGCGTGATCGCGCACCAAGGTCTCGGCGCGCACCATGTCGCGCGCTTCGAGCGCCTCGATGATATGCATGTGATCGCGGATCGAGCGGTCGGCGCGATCCTTTTCGCCGATGGTCTTTCTCCGGATCATCCGCATATGGGTGAACAGGTTTTCGGCGAGCTGCACCAGCACGCCGTTGCGGCTCAGGCGGATCAGCGCCTGGTGAAACTCGATATTGACGTCGGAATATTCGTCGAGATGCGCGCGCACTTCGCCGTTCTCGAACGTGGCGAACATCTTGCGCAGCGACGCGATCTCCTCGCTGCTCGCATTCGCAGTGACAAGGCGCGCCGCCATGCTTTCGAGCGCGGCCCAGGCAGTGATCAGTTCGATCACTTCGCGCTTGGTCTTGCGCACCACATAGACGCCGCGCCGCGGCACGGTGCGGACAAAGCCTTCGCGCTCGAGCTGCGCCATGGCTTCGCGCACCGGCGTGCGGCTGATGCCGAATTCGTCGGCGAGGCTTCGCTCATCGAGCCGGATTTCGCTCGGGCTGCCATAGACATCCATGCCGACGATCACCGATTTGAGCGCGGCATAGGCCTTGTTCTTGAAACTGAAGGAAGTGTCGATCGGCTCCAATCGCGGCCGCTCCACCGATGCCAAATTCTCGATGGCGACGCCACCCGCGGCGGCAGCGCTTTTGGCGGCAGACAATCGATGAGCACCTGATGACATAAGCAACGCTCGCAACGTAGACGCTTCTCAACCCTGCCCCGAACGCGATCTCTTTAAATCCGATAGGCCGCGTTTCGTCCGGTACCTTTAGCGCACCGTAATACATTATGCCAGAGCCAATATGGCCCATTTTTCGGACCTAAACGGGCTGTCCTGGTCCTTGGCGGCGGCAACGAAAAAAGGGGCGCGGATTGCCTTCCGCGCCCCCTAATTCCGATCCAAAGGGCGCGCGGTGCTAGCCCTGTTTCATCGCCCGCGCCCGCATCGGCTTAAGCACGAACAAAGCGAGCCCCACCACGATGAAATTCATCAGCGCAGTGGCGGCGAACACCATGTGCCAACTGCCGGTCGAGGTCTTGATCAGGTTCGCAACCGGCACCAGGAAGGCCGACGTGCCTTTGGCGGTGTAGAGAAGGCTCAAATTCACCGTGGCGAATTTCGGCCCGAACGTGTCGGTGCAGGTCGATGGGAACAGGCTGAAAATCTCGCCCCAGGTCAGGAAGATCAGGGCCGCGAACAGGACGAAGGCCCACGGCGCGGTGCCGAGCGTTCCCAACAGCCAATAGGCGACGCCGCCAAGCCCGAAGGCGATCGCCATCGTGAGTTCACGACCGATATTGTCCGACACCCAGCCGAACAATGGACGGGCCGTGCCATTGGCGAGATTGTCGATGATCAGCGCCGCCGTCAGCGTGGTGGCGCCCCAGAACACGATCTGGTTGCCGACATTGAAGTCGGCGGCGATCGGCGCGATTTGCGCGGTCGCCATTAGGCCCGAGGCCGACACCATCACGAACATGATGTAGAGCAGCCAGAACACCGGCGTGAGCAGCACGTCTTTCGGCGAATAGCTCTTCGCCGACTGCGCCACTTTAGAAGGAGGCGCGGCCGCCATTTCGCCCGCTTCCGGCGCACGCAGCAGAAGTGCGAGCACGAATACGACGCCGCCCTGGATGATGCCGAACCAGAGGAAGGCTGCGTTGTAGCCGTAATTGGCGATCACATATTGGATCGGAATGACGGTGATCGCCGCGCCGGCGCCGTAGCCCGCCGCGGTCAGGCCGACGGCGAGCCCGCGCCGGTCCGGGAACCATTTGACGGCCATGCCGACACAGGTCGCATAAACTGCGCCGCCGCCGATACCGGAGATGATGGCGCCGAGATAGAGCGTCGTCAGCGACGCGGCATAGGAATTGATGACCCAGCCGATCGCGACCATGATGCCGCCGAAGGCGACCATCAGTTTCGGGCCGCGCTGCGGACCGAGCACGTCGACAATCCAGCCCTGGATCGGCGTCAGCCAGGTTTCAAGCGCAATGAAAATCGCAAAAGCGAACTGGATCGAGGCGATCGACCAGCCTTGCGCCTTGTTGATCGGATTGACGAACAGCGTCCATCCGTATTGCAGATTGGCGATCATCACCATGCAGATGACGCACACCGCGAGGTAACCCCAGCGGGTCGCCGGCGTTGCCGCGGCGTCGGAGCGAGCTACCGTGGTGGATGCGAGTGTCATGCGTTTCCCCTCAGAGACAGCGAGATTTTCGCGTTCCTTGTTGTTGTTTGAACTAAACTTTAGATGAGCGACCGCGTTTTTACCAGTTCGTCACAAGACATTTTCGAGCGTGGCTAATGGCCGCAACCGTCGTTAAGCCCCGCGCGCGCTGTCAAGAGTGCGGTGCAACAAAAGATTTTTGAACCGATCCGGCTGTGCGGCGTTCGCCTTGCAAGGGGCATTTCGCCTCGATCCCTCCTGGTGGAGCGTTGCATGACAGGTCTTGAGACTGGTCATCGTCACTGGATTGAGACTGGTCATCGTCACAGGATTCGGACAGGTCACCGGATTCGCCGGATCCGGTTCCTACCGTTTGTTGTTGTTGCGTTTTTTGCCGGCGCCAGCGCGCTTGCTCATGCGCAGACCGTCGGCCCGGACGAAGCCGTCACACCGCAGGGCGCCGTGACACAAAAATTGGCGCTGACGGCGGCGCAGAAGATCGCAATCTACAATGCCGTGCTCGGGCAGCGGGTGCGCACCGCGACGCATGCCATTCGGCCGGCCGTCGGTGCACCCGTGCCGCCGTCAGTTACGCTCGCCGATCTGCCCGTTCAGACGGTGCTCGATGCGGATTCGTTCGACGGTTCCGGCTTGAATGTCCTCAAATACGCCATCGTCGAGGGCGACGTGGTGGTGGTCGATCCGGTCCAAATGCGAGTCGTCGACGTCATTCACGGCGGCGCCATGTCAGGCGCCATCCCATAAGCTTGCGCTGGGACCGTATTAGGCGCCATGTCTGGCGCATATCAGCGGCATGTCGGGGCAATTCCACAGTGCTTGTCACCGAGAGCGGTGATGGCTCGGCAAAAAAGCGAATCAAATCACATGTCATCAAAAGTCGCGGCGGAGATCGTCGAGCACGTCACCGCGCCGAATTTTCTCGGCGAGACACTGCCGGAGGCGGCATTCACCATTACGGCATCACAGCCGGCCAGGCCGCCGCGAACGCTGAAATACGGCGACACATTCGTGGTGCTCGACAGCCGCGGCGACATCCGCAACGATAACGGCGCGGCATTGTCCGGCGGTTCCGCCGGTTTGTTCCACGAGGACACACGGCATCTCTCGCGCCTCGAATTGCTAGTGAATGGCGCGCCGCCGTTATTGCTCGGCTCCACGCTCCGTGACGACAATTCGGCTTATTTCATCGATCTGACCAATCCGGATCTGATGGAGCGTCAGCACATCGCCCTGGAGAAGGACCGGGTGCATATTCTGCGCACGATTTTTCTATGGCGCGGTATTGCCTATCAACGCCTTGGCGTACGCAATTACGGCGATCACGCGGTCGACCTGCGGCTTACGATTTTATTCGATAGCGATTTTGCCGACTTGTTCGAAGTGCGCGGCTCGCACCGTGAGCGGCGCGGCACCGCGAGTTCCGAGCTTCTTGGCGGCGATCGGGTGTTGTTGGTCTATCAGGGGCTCGACGCCAAAATGCGACAGACCGCATTGACCTTCGATCCGCCGCCGGATCGCCTTACGACCGGCGCCGCGATTTACGACCTTCATCTCGCGCCCGGAGAGTTGCGGCCTGTTTTTCTGGCCGTGAGCTGCGAGCGAACGGAGACCCGTCCGCCACCATTCCGGCGTGGCATGATCGCGGCCCGCCGCGAAATGCGCGAGCAGACGCGAGAGCGCACCTCAGTCGAAACCTCCAATGACCGATTCAACGAAATCCTGTGCCGCTCGGCCGCCGATCTTGCGATGCTGATGACGGATACACCACAGGGCCGCTATCCCTATGCCGGCATTCCCTGGTATTCGACGACATTCGGCCGCGACGGATTGATCACCGCGTTGCAGATGCTGTGGTGGTCGCCGGAAGTAGCGCGCGGCGTGCTGCGCCGCCTGGCCTTCTATCAGGCCAAGACCACCGATCCGCTGGCCGATGCGCAGCCCGGAAAAATCCTGCATGAGATGCGCGGCGGCGAAATGGCGGCTTTGCACGAAGTGCCGTTCGGCCTTTATTATGGCAGCGTCGATTCAACGCCGCTGTTTGTCTTGCTCGCCGGACTTTACGCCGAACGCACCGGCGACACCGACACGATCGCCGAATTGTGGCCGAACATCGAAGCGGCCTTGGCATGGATTGACGGAGCGGGCGATCCGGATCGCGACGGTTTCGTCGAATACATGCGCGCCACCGATCAAGGTCTCGCCAATCAAGGCTGGAAAGATTCGCACGACGCAATCTTCCATGCCGACGGCCGCTTGGCCGAGGGCGCGATCGCGCTCGTCGAAGTGCAGGGTTATGTCTATGCGGCAAAGCGGATGGCGGCGCGATGCGCGCGGCGGCTCAACCTTGAAGCCGCGGCCGACAAACTCGATGCGCAAGCGATCCACCTCGCCGAGCGTTTTGAGGCAGCATTCTGGTGCCCCGAGCTCGACACCTATGCGCTCGCGCTCGACGGCGAAAAGAAGCAGTGCCAAGTGCGCACCTCCAACGCCGGACAGGTGTTGTTCACCGGGATCGCCGCTGCCGACCGCGCCGCCCGCGTCGCCAAGGAATTGTTGCGGCCAAGCTTCTTTTCCGGCTGGGGCATCCGCACGGTGGCGAAAGAAGCGGCGCGATTCAATCCGATGTCGTACCACAACGGCTCGATCTGGCCGCACGACAACGCGCTGATCGCGCTTGGGCTCGCGCGCTACGACCACAAGCGAGCGATCGAGACATTATTCGGCGGTCTGTACAGCGCTGCAACTTATATGGATCAGCGCCGTTTGCCGGAGCTGTTTTGCGGCTTCCAACGCCAGCGAGGCCATGGCCCGACGCTCTACCCGGTCGCCTGTTCGCCGCAGGCCTGGGCGAGCGCCACGCCGTTCACGCTTCTGGAAGCGTCGCTCGGTCTTGAATTCGATCCGTTCAAGGACGAGATCCGGCTGCGCAATCCGCGCCTGCCGGCGTTCTTGGACGAGGTCGTGCTGCGCGATCTGCGGCTGTCGTCGTCGCGCGTCGATCTGCGCGTGCGCCGTCACGGCGAGACCGTTTCGCTCGATACGCCCCGGATCAGCGGCAATATCAGGGTTTCGATCGTCTTCTCCTCCTGACCGCTTCGATTTTCGCAAAAAACAGGTTCCCGCACTAAGGCGCGGCCGCTGTGGAACCAGCGTGATCCGCTCGGCTTAGTGGATGGAGTTCCATAGCGCTGGAGTGAGGATGCACACCAAATTGCCTTTGCGAGCAGCCGCGGTCGCGATCCTCGTCGCGGTTTTGATGCAGACGGCCGCGCATAACCCCGCTTTGTCCGAGAACGCTCAGGCGCAGGCGCAGGGCGCAAATAGTCCCGCTCCTGCGCAGACTCAAGCGCCCGCGCCCGCCCCTCCGCCGCCCGCTGCGGTGACGATCCTGCCCAATCACGAGGTGCAAAGCATACTCGGCCGCGAAGTCTTGAGTTCGACCGGCGAAAATATGGGCCGCGTCGTCGACGTGCTGGTCGATCGCGCCGGCCAGGTGCGCGCCGCCATCATCGATTTCGGCGGCTTCCTCGGCGTCGGCAGTCGCAAAATCGCGGTCGAATGGAGCGCACTGCATTTCCCGCCGCCGGCGCAAACCGACGCGAAGATCTCGCTCGAGCTGACGCGCGATCAGGTGAAGGCGGCGCCCGAATATCAAGACGGCAAACCCGTCGTCGTTCTCGGCGCGCAGGGCAAGATCGAGCCGTTACCGTTCCAGTAGCGCGCGTCTGACAGCAGCAAGCAGGAGAAAACACTCTGCCCGGAAATCTCACCCGGCATTTGCACGACACGCCCGCGCCGCACGAAGCGGCCGCGCACGAACAGGAGAACGTGCAGATGCCGCAGACCGAGCAGCAGACACCCGTGCCCGGCGGGCCCGAACCGCCGCTGACGCCGTCGCGCCGCAGCTTGCGCGGGCTCGACTGGTTTATTTTCTTTGTCGCCGACGTGCAGACCGGTTTCGGACCGTTCGTCTCGGTCTATCTCACTGCGCAAAAATGGACGCAGGTCGATATCGGACTGGTGCTGTCGGCGGCCAGCTTCGTGTCGCTCATCGGGCAAATGCCGGGCGGCGCGCTGGTCGACGCCGCGAAATCGGAACGCTTTGTCGCCGGCATTGCCATCGTGGCGGTCTGCATCAGCGCCCTGACTTACGCGGTGCTGCCGATCTTTCCGGTGGTGCTCGCGGGCTCGGTCATGCATGCGCTCGCAAGCTGTGTATTGGGCCCCGCAATGGCCGCGATCAGTCTCGGTCTTGTCGGCCCGGCCGCCATCGGCGAACGGCTGGGACGCAACGCGCGCTTTGCTTCGGTCGGCAACGGCCTTGCAGCGGCGGCGATGGGGGCATGCGGTTATCTGTTGTCCGCCCGCGCCGTTTTCATCGTTACCGTGCTCTTGCTTGTCCCCGCGCTCCTCGCGCTCCGCGAAATTTCCAATAGCGAGATCGACGCCGAGCGCGCTCACGGCGCAAAGCCGCGACGGCCGCTGATCAAGCCCCCGATCAAGCCAAGCGAGCTGATGCACAATAAGCCGCTGCTTATCTTTGCCGGCTGCCTGTTGTTGTTTCATCTCGCCAATTCGGCCATGCTACCGCTGGTCGGCAGCATGGTCACCATGCATTCGAGCCAGTGGGCGACCGTCATCATCGCCGCCTGCATCGTGGTGCCGCAACTCATCGTCGCGGCTCTATCACCATGGGTCGGCACACAGGCGCAGGTTTGGGGCCGCCGCCCGTTATTGCTGATCGGCTTTGCCGCACTGCCGATCCGCGGCTTCTTGTTCGCCGCCGTGACCGATCCGGCACTCTTCCTCGCCGTGCAGATTCTCGACGGCATTACCGCGGCCGTCTTTGCCGTCATGGTGCCGCTGGTGGTCGCCGATCTAACCCGCGGTACCGGGCGGTTCAATCTCGGCCAAGGCATTCTCGGCACCGCAACCGGCATCGGCGCGGCGCTGAGCACCACGCTCGGCGGCTATGTCACCGACCATTTCGGCAGCGCGCCGGCCTTCGCGGCCTTGGCCGCGATCGGAGCGGCCGGCTTTACCGTTGTATACTTGATGATGCCGGAAACGCGGCCGGAGAAGGAAATAGAAGGTGACCTTCCCGCCCCGCGATAGCGGGGGAAGAAAGCGCAGCTACAGCGCTGGCGCATCATCGGCGGCGACCAGCCGCAAACGCGGCTCGGTGCGCGCCGAAAGGCTGCGATAGGTACTGAGATAATCCTGCGCCATACGGCGAGAGGTGAAGCGCTCTTCGAAGCGCTTGCGGATTTTTTCGCGCGACAAGTGACCGAGCCGATCGACCGCCCCGATTGCGCCGGATTCGTCCTCGACCACAAATCCGGTAAACCCGTCCTCGATGATTTCCGGCACCGAGCCGCGATTGAAGGCGATGACCGGCGCACCGCAGGCCATGGCCTCGATCATCACCAGGCCGAACGGCTCCGGCCAGTTGATCGGAAAGAGCAGCGCGATGGCCCCGCTTAAGAACTCCGGCTTGTCCTTGTCGTTGATCTCGCCAATGAACTCGACATGTCCCGACTGCATCAGCGGCTTGATCTTTTCATTGTAGTAGTCTTCGTCGGCTCGATCGACCTTGGCGGCGACTTTGAGCTTCACCCCGCAATGCTGGGCGATGCGGATCGCGCGATCGATGCCTTTCTCCGGCGCGATGCGGCCAAGGAACGCGAAATAAGACGGCGTGATCGGCCTCGGCTCGAGGAGCCGCAGCGGCAATCCGTGAAGCACCGTGCGCACCCAGTTTGCCTGCGGCAGCGGCCGGCGCTGCGAATTCGAGATCGACACCAGCGGCACCGAGGAGAATGTGTCGAACACCGGCTGAAGCTCGGGCAGGTCGAGGCGGCCATGCAGCGTCGTCACGAATGGCGTCGGCTGACGGGAAAACAGCGAGAACGGATAATAGTCGAGATGACAATGCAGCACGTCGAAGTCGGCCGCGCGCTCGCACACCTTTTCCAGCATCATCATATGCAGCCCATTAGGATCGCGCACCGAGCCATCGAGCCGCAAGGCGCGCGGCCACATTGCTTCGAGCTTCGCCGACGTCACCGAGTCGCCGCTCGCGAACAAGGTCACATCGTGACCGAGCGCGATCAGTTCTTCCGTCAGCCACGATACGACCCGCTCGGTGCCGCCATAAAGCTTGGGCGGAATAGCTTCAGTCAGCGGCGCTACTTGAGCGATATGCATGAACATGCCTTTGCGTTGGGTGAAGTTCCGGACCCGGCAACTAGCGACAACTCCGCAAGCGCGAAATATTTCAGACTATGGGTGGAACTTAATTTTTCGCGGCGAATGGAACTTTTGCTGCGCTGCGGCGTCAACATCAATGCACGCGAATGTGCATCGGTCAGAACTCGCGCCTCCAAAATGGCGGTGGAACGCGACGGGCTTCCGCCCGTTCAACTTCAGGGCTTCGGGGGCGGGAACGCCAGCTTTCGTCAGCGGAGATGAATACGCGAATGGCCGATCTTTGTGGTTACGCCTCTCGTCCCCTCGCCTTCATCTTTCGTTACATCCGGCTTCGGCCGCTCTCGCACGCGGTGATCATCATCGCCGTGTTGGGTGCGGTGACCTGTTCCGTCGGTACGCAATATGGCGTGAAGTTCCTGGTCGACACCTTGTCGAAGGGCCATATCGCCGCCAAAGAAAATGGCGGCGGCGTCTGGATCGCGTTTGGCGTGCTCGGTTCCCTGATCGCTGCCGATAACCTTTTGTGGCGCGTGGCGAGCTGGATCGCCAATTCCGCCTTCGTCCGCGTCACCGGCGATTTGCGGCGCGACCTGTTTCGCCACCTGATGGGCCACTCGCCAGGCTTTTTCGCCGACCGGCTGCCCGGCACGCTGACAAGCCGCGTCACCGCGACCTCGAATGCGGTGTTCACCGCGGAGAACATGTTCATCTGGAACGTGCTGCCGCCCTGCGTGGCGACGGTTGCGGCGATCGCGCTGGTGACCACCATCAGCCTGCCGATGGCCGGCGCGCTAGCGCTGGTCGCCGGCATTATGGTGACCTTGATGTTCAAGCTGGCGGCCGGCGGAAGACCATTGCATCACGACTTCGCCACCAAGGCCGCCGCCGTGGATGGCGAGATGGCGGACGTCGTCACCAATATGCCGCTGGTGCGCGCCTTCGGCGGCTTCCTCCGCGAGCGTCAGCGCTTCGATGCGACGGTGGATCGCGAAATGGATGCGCGGCGCAAGAGCCTGCTTTATCTGGAAAAGCTCCGCATTTTTCATGCCGTCGTGACCGTGCTGCTCGCGCTCGGCCTGCTCGCTTGGGCGCTCATGCTCTGGCAGCAAGGTACGGCGACGACGGGTGATGTCGTGCTCGCCTGTACGCTGGCGATTTCGGTGCTTAGCGCGACACGCGATCTTGCGGTAGCCCTGGTCGACATTACCCAGCATATCGCGCGGCTGTCCGAAGCGGTCGCGACGCTGCTTGTGCCGCACGAGCTCCTCGATCATCCCGAGGCCGAACCGCTCGTTCGGCGGGGCGCCAGCGTGAAATTCGAGAACATCGATTTCCGCTATGCCGACGGCCGGCAGATTTTTAAAGATTTCAATCTCAGCTTCATGCCGGGCGAGCGTGTCGGCTTGGTCGGCCGTTCCGGCGGCGGCAAGTCGACGCTGTTTGCGCTCTTGCAGCGGTTCTACGATGTGCAGTCGGGCCGCATCCTGATCGATGGCCAAAACATCGCGCGCGTCACCCAGGACAGCTTGCGCGACGCCATCGGCGTCGTGCCGCAGGACATTTCGATGTTCCACCGCTCGGTGATGGAGAACATCCGCTACGGAAGGCCGGATGCCACCGACGACGAAGTGCTTGAAGCGGCGTTTGCAGCGCGTTGCGATTTTATCGAGGATCTGCCGCTCGGCATGCGCACGATCGTCGGCGAGCGTGGGATAAAACTGTCCGGCGGCCAGCGCCAGAGGATCGCCATTGCGCGCGCCTTCCTGAAAGACGCGCCGCTCCTTCTTCTCGACGAGGCTACCTCCGCGCTCGACAGCGAGTCCGAGGAAGCGATCCGCGAAGCGCTCGGCCGCCTGATGAACGGCCGCACCGTGATCGCCATCGCGCATCGGCTCTCCACGGTGCGCAGTTTCGACCGCATCGTCGTGCTGCAGACCGGCGAAGTCGCGCAGGATGGCCCGCCCGATCTGTTAATGCGGCGCGACGGACTCTATCGTCAGCTCGTGCAGCGTGAGATGGACCGCCTCGCCCAGCAGGCGGCGTAAGCGACGTAAAGGGCGGCGGCGGCGGCCGGTCTTTATTGGATTTTGACCAATAATTTGTTTCCTCAAATCGCCGCCGCCCGGGCGAATTCATTCGCCCGGAGCGGCATCGCGCGATCAAAACTCTCTTATTTTCAAGGGCCGCGTTGACTTTGCGCCCGGCGGCGATGACATCAAGACAGCGGCTGCTTGTTGGGACTTGCAGATCCCCCGCGCCTGGAGACGACCGTGTCGCAACTCACCCAATCCGATTTTCGCCAATCCGATTTTCGCGACAAGCTTCGCAGCACGAGGATCGAAGCCGGCACCGAACCGCTGTTGCCGATCGAAAAAAAGCTGATCGGCTTTAGCCTTGGCATCGGCCTGTTCCTTCTGGCCGTGCTGGCGGTTGTCAATCGCCTTTTTTTGGTCGCGCCGTAGAACTCGCGCGCGAAATCCGTTATCCTGGACGTCAAGTCTAGGGAAATCATACAATGTCGTACTTATATGTCTACGATTGCTTTGGCTTGATGCGGCATGCCTTTCGAAAATTCCACTTGAAGGATGCCGAGGCAAATCTGCCGGAAATGGTCGAACGGGCCGCACGCGGCAAACCATCCGTCATCACGCGCGGCGACAAGCCTCAGGCCGTCGTCTTGAGCTACGCCGAATGGCAACGCCTATCGGGCCTGTCGCCTGACGGATGGGACATGGCGTCGCCGCCGCTGCAGCCCGGGGTGCCGGTACCGGCGCCGCATTCGAAGCACCCGTTCGGCGCTTAGCGAAGGCGAGAGCTTGGTCTGTTCGTCAGCCACCGCGCGATCGGAACGCGCGGGGGTGCTGCGACGCCATGAAGACTCACTGATGCGGGCTCACTGATGCGGCCGGCCGATTCCCAAAACAGCTAAAGCGATATCGCGCAGCCGCACGGGGTCGCGTTCGCCCTTGCGCGCCGCTTCGATGATGCGTTTGGCCATGACTTCGTGGGTCGCTGTGAGCGATTCGTCGTCGCGGATCTCGTTGCAGGCGGCGTCGAAAGCCTCGCCCATGATGCGGGTGGCTTCGTCGTCGAAGTCGGACCGTAGGCGTATGAAAGGCAGGATTGACGCCACGCGCGAAGTTCCCCCGTTGGCCAAGGTGCCCAACGGGAACTGTGACCCGCCGCGCATGCTGACGCAACGTCAAATCACACATCGGGCATGTGAGACCGAATGAAACCGGAGCGCGCGTGGCTTGCGGCACATCAGGACTAATACGGAGCCCGGGTTCCCATTAGGAATTCGTTAATCTTCAAGGTTCGTAATTGCATCAAATGCGATCTGCGACGGATGACATCATGTTTGAAGTCACGGGCTACGAATATCCGAATGTTTTCGTGAGGTGCCGCCGCACGGCCGAAACCTACATGTTCGAGATCGGCAACGACGGCGCGCTTACACCAAGCGAAGCGCGCTCCGACCAGGGCAATGCGCGCGCAACGGCACTAGCGTTCCTCGGTCGGCTGAAAGCCAAGGCGGAAACCGCCTCGTAATTTCGGCCGGTTCGATTAGCGGCAATTACTTCTGCGAGCGGCAATCGAGCTGCTGGCGAGGGGGAGCGGGGCGCGCGCCCGGATGTACGGCCGCGCCTCGCAGCCGCCCCAATCTCCCACTCAACTTTGCCACTCAACTTTGCAACTCAACTCTGCCACCCAGCGTGGCCCCGAACTACTTTGGTCGGGGATGGCGGCGTCGGTAGCCGGGGCCACCAGCGCAACCGGCTGGAAGGGGACCACAGGCCGGCGCGCCATTGAGATAACTTCTCCGTCTGCACAATGTTCGACGCACAGATTGCCGTAACAGAGGAAATTGCAGCCGCAGCCCCAACAACGAAACTCCCAAAACGCAAAAAGCCCCCAGCGGGGCCCTTTTGCGTTTTGGTTGCGGGGATAGGATTTGAACCTATGACCTTCAGGTTATGAGGGTGTTTTTGGCAGAGTTTAAGTCGTTGATATTGCAAGTTTCGGGTTCCGCATGTGCCGCTGGTGTGCCGACCACGTCACATTCTTCGGGGGCGCAAAGCTTGTCGAGGCTTATGCCGCTGAGTGCGAAGCTAAAGCTATCCTGCTGATCGAAGTGCAAAGCGTTCGGATCGCAGCATAGCCGTCTTGCAAGTAGCGCGAGGCCACCAACTGTTTCGGCCAATCAAAAGCCAAAAGAAGCCCGACGCAGCCTCACTTAAAGCGCTTTAGCGTGGTAGCCGACATAAGAATAATTTAGCAACTACTCGTAATCTATTGAGATCGTTTGGCATTCCCTCATGCCCCGGAGCGCCCTATGTCTCAGGTTTTGATTGCCATTGTCGATGACGATAAAGCTGTGCGCGAAGCGACGAAATCGCTCATGCGATCTGTGGGCTACAACGCTTCCACGTTTGGCTCGGCCGACGAATTTCTCGAATCCGAGCAAGTCCACGATACATCATGCCTCGTCACCGATCTGCAGATGCCGGGATTGAGCGGCATTGAATTGCAAGACCACCTAGTCGCCCGAGGTCATTGCATCCCCACCATTGTCATGACTGGCTATCCTGATGATAACGTGAGGGCACGCGCCATGAAGGCCGGAGCGGTTGGCTTCCTCAGCAAGCCATTCTCGGACGACCACTTGATCGCATGTATCGAGAGAGCTTTGAAGGCTAACTGATACCAAACGATGCGGTTCAAGACGCGTTTGCGGCCAGTTCTCGAACAACATATTTATGGAACATTTATTTGCTGAGAGCGGGCACGGCCGGTAGATTTTGCGACACGTCATATCGGAATAAAGAAGCAGCCTGGGTGTTTCTGTGATGAGTTGTCGCGGATAGGTTGACGCGGACGAGATGCATACCGGTCACGACTGGGGGGCTCTCTTGGCTGAGCCGATATTTAGTTGCCGCGTTTGGCGACGTGGCGCCAAATGGCATTGGCAATGCACGAATGAGTTTGAAGTTGTGCTCGCGTCTGGGATCGGCGAGAGCTACCTAGCGGCTAGAAGTGCAGCCGTTTTGCGTTGTCTCCAATGCTTGGGCAACCCTTCGACCTCGTTCGCGCGGTCTCCAACGCGATTGCCAACATTCAACTAGCGAGTTGGTGGCTGGGGTTGGTTTGCTCGTTGCCTCAAACGGAACCGCCACTTCAGAAGCACCCGATGCTGCCGAACAACGTCCTGCGCGGGAGCACAAGATGGGACACGGCATCTTGTGGTAGGGGGCACGTGGCACGGCCCATATCTCGCCCCGTTGACTTTTGTTCGTGATATGTTCTGAATGGGGCAATGAGCCTCATCCCGCACATCAACCAGGGTTTCCCTTATCAAGTGGCGTTGTCGTTCGACGAAGCCGCCATGGACATATTGGACTGGCTGGAAGAGTCCGGATTCGATTGGGATATGTACGTCGATCTGCCAGCAAACACGGTGAGGTATTGCTTTCGTACCTCGGATGATGCCGCAGCATTCAAGCGAAGGTTTGGAGATGCGCCGCAAGGACGAGCTGTCGCCAGCGGCCATTGACCGGGACTGGCCATACCAGATTGTGCTGCCGGCGCGCGCCTGCGAAGGCGACGATTACAAAGAGATTTATGACTTCTGTAACGATCTGACACTCTGTAACCGGGGCCACGCCGTTTGCGACAAAGGCGAGTGGTTTCACGTTTATTGTTTCCAGAAATCCGGATGACGCCGACAAGTTCAAGCAACGGTTTGGCGGCGAAAAATTCGATCCAAGGCAAAGAGGGAGAGGGAGCAATTGGGCGTGACGAACGCTGCCATTGCGCCGCTGCGCGATGCCTTGAAGGGACCTCATCAATAAAAATTCCCTCATTGTCTCTGTCCCATCCAAACGTTGCCTTCACTCCGCAGCGATGGGCAACGCGACTTCAAAAACGCACCCGCTAGAGTTTGACTTGGCAAGTCTCAAACTGCCGCCGTGGTCCTGAACGACAGTCCGACAAATGGAAAGTCCCAATCCCATGCCGGTGGGTTTTGTCGTGAAGAACGGCTCGAATACGCGTTCGGGCTTTTCTATCCCAGGTCCGGTGTCCTGAACGGACAGCAAAATGGACGAACGTCCGTTGACACTCGTCGCCAAGCGAAGACGCCTCGCGGGCGCAGGCGTTGAGCCCATTGCGTCGATTGCATTTCTTACCAAGTTCAAAATGACTTGCTGAAATCAGTGTTCGATCCGCGTGCACTTCAGGAAGATCATTTTGGAATTCGGTTGCCACGGAGACCTGGTTAAGCAACAGCTCAGGTCGCACTAAACTCAGCACCTGCCGCGCAACATCGTCGACATGGATCATCGTCCTGTGCTTGTCACTCTTTTTGAATAGATCACGGACGCCCGAAATAATCTCATCGGCGCGAGTACTGGAATCCGAAATTGCCGCGAGGCAGGCTTGCACTTCGTCAACTTCCGGCGGCGTCCTTTTAATCCAGTTCGAGGCGGCTCTACTCCTGCTGGCAATCACAGTCAGCGGTTGCCTGAGCTCATGCGCCATGGAGGCAGTGGCGGCGTCTAAGGTCATAAGGCGATTTGAACGCTCTCGGCGCAATAGCCGCACAGTATATGTGAGGCGTGCATAAAGCAGTGTCGTCTCCCATAGCAAAACACCGAGCACCGTGCTACTTGCGATCAGAATATAAACCTTAGCGATATACCAGCCGACAGAAAAACGGACGACGGGAAAAACGGACGACAACCCGAGGTCAGGTATTGCCACAAAGACCGCCACGATGAGCCATACATCGAGGATAGTCCGCCTGCGGACGAACAGCAGCACGATTGCAACGGCGTTGAGTAACCACATCGCGCCGGCAAAGTATTGAACGACGAGTGTCTGTCGTGTTGCATCAATGTACAGAGTTGGCAGATGTCCCACCGCGACGAGCCACGTCAGTCCGGCTGTCGCGGCGAGTACGCAAGCGACGGTGATAGCGATTACCCGGCCTGGGTCGAGCTCTATGATCTGGCTGGCGCTTTCATTCGCGTCCTTCAACAGGACGTAGGCAATGACAGCAAGCGGGAACATTATGCGCCAGAAAGAAAAGAGCCAGACTGCGCCACTCGGTGTACCGCTGATAAGCCCGGTCGCGCTAAACGCACCTGGAAAGTCGAGTGCTTGCAAAAACGCAAACAGGCCGCTGAAAACATAGCCGCTTCCGAGAGCCAGAAGAGCACGCTGAGGTTGGATAGAAAATTGAGCAAAGAGAAAAACCGCCGTGATGAGATCGGCAAACAAAACTATGGATTGAGTAACTGGAATAAACGAGTCGATATGCGCAATCTGAACAGTAGCGAACGGCATGCCTATGGCGAATACGACCGAAAAGAAAAAAACAACGCCGAACGCTATCCTGCGCTGTTGTACGCTAGCAGGCAGGCTCGCAATTAAGATAGGAATCCCTTGGCTCTCGCCGTGAATTAATTCACTTGGCGTATCCTTATTCATTGTGACCAAAATCTCCATCTCGACGATAATCATTCTCGAGAATTGGACAGTCCGACGCGCGCATCATACCAAACTCGAGGAATTTTTCACAAAATTTGCGAACCACCACTGGGCGATCGGCCGAAAGACAAATTTTGGGGGCGGGGGTGGCCAAGAAGCGCCATGCCAGCAAATTCGCCGGCCCCAGCCAAAGGCGGGATTGCTTCGAGCGGCGATCTGCACCCGCAACGCGATGATCAAACAAACAACAAACAAACGACAGCACCGCTGAGCGATTTAATTATCTGCTCTGTTCGCGTCGTGATATGATTAGCGCGCAAAAGGCAAGCCCGCGGGCGCATGCCAGGGCACTCTGCGGGCTCTAACCCCAACCACCAGAAGGGTAACTCAAATGGCTGAGGCTAGATCACAGACTACAGCAAATCCCGAGCCGACCACAGCCCAAGCCCAGATAATGAGTATGAGCCGTCATCATCCTGGCTCAACGTGAGGCAATTAAAGCAGTCACGCGACAGATGCGGGCGAAGGGACTGAAGATCATGCAAATCCCGCACAAAGTCATAGTCACAGCGGCGGATGAGTATCTACAGGATCATTCTGAGCTAATCGCGGAGGCGAAAGAAACCGTTCTCCGCTGGCACGCGGAAGGAAAGTTTGGACCACGAGGAGACATCCGCAGCCGTTCATAAAACAACCGAAAATCGAACAGTCTCAGATTGAATGGAGCGTATCTAATGGCAAATTCATCATTGGCGGTGATCGCGCCAGGTGTTTGATTACGCGAAATTAATGCACACACCCATTGTGAGTGCCGATCGCGAAGTATAATTGCAGATCAATCAGGCCGACCGGACGGCAATCCCCATCCCCGACACTGCCGCCCGGCCTTACGAGCCTGAGTTGAGGCAACGAACTCCCCCGAGCCCGAGCAGATATTCTGCGTAGCCCGGGGCTTTTTTTTGTGGCAAAGCTGGGCTTTATTAGCGGACAAAATTATTTCGCGTGACTGTAATTCTTAGGTCACAGCAATTCGCCAATGCCTTTTAGCTCAATGGCCTAAGACCGTACAGCCACGGTAAGAGATCATCCTTTTATTTGTTCGGGGTCGCGCTGGCTTCAATCTTCCTAACCTCGCGAGCCTTCCCGCTCCGCTCGATCGCCTTGTCTAGCAGGGCTGCGAAGTCTCGGCCAGGTCGCGAGAAATTCCATATTTTTTTCCGAGAGCACCTATGCGCCAAGCCGCGAACTGAATTTTTGGCCCCACTCCCCTGCTCGGCGGTACTAATCAAAATCCCATCGGCGGCTCGCTGGGTGTCAGCAACTCGTCCGAGCTGGCGGAGTGTTGATCGTATTTAATCAGCTGCGACTGCGCTCATCCGCAAAGAGGGCGTGCTGATTCTGGAGAAAAAGTACCGGCATCAATGTCAGGCGTCAGTCGAATTGTACGATCCGCAAATTTCCGCAGTGGATTACGATGCTATGAACTCGGTTCTCCTGGGCATGCAGCAAGATCGTGCCACACTGGCCGCAAATGTAATCCACGGATTGGTCTACCTCTTTGAGGATGGGCGGAGCGTCCAGCACGAGACCGGAAGCTAACGCCGGAATTACTTTGAGACTGATCTTACGAGCGGTCAACGCCGACGTCCGGAAGTCTCCGCAGCGTCGCGATTATTCGTCGCAATGCGTTTGGCCTCATCGCGGGTCGGTAGATTTATCACTGACCAAGCGCACGCATCATCGAGACAAATTTGACCGAAACCACTTTGCTTGCCAGTCTTCTGACCAGCGACGAATGTCTGAGCGCGCTCCTGGACGTCAATTCGAGGTTCCTAAGCATGGCGTTGCAGAATGCCGCCAATTCTACGTCAGTCATCGGCTTCGTCAGTTGCTGTTTCCGCAGCTTTTCTTCTACTTCGAGTTTCGCTTCGTCGTCGGTCACGGGCATCCTCAGTAGTGTCGTGGCAACTGTCCGTTCCAATTTTCGGACGACCGGCGCTGCCCACCTGGAAGTTTCCTGGGAATTATCGACGGTGGCGACCCGGTGGCGACCAGACCCATGAAAGAAGGCCGCCCAACGAAGGCGGCCTTCTCGAAGTCCCTCATAATAAAGGACTAAATTGGTTGCGGGGATAGGATTTGAACCTATGACCTTCAGGTTATGAGCCTGACGAGCTACCGGGCTGCTCCACCCCGCGCCAAACGTTTGATTTCTCGCAGGATCATGTAGCAAGCGCCCCGCCATAAGGGAAGTGCAGCGGGCGCGATTTTTCGTCATAATGTCACGCAGGAACCCATCGAAACGACATGCACGGTCCCCTAGAAGCAGTAATGGCTGAGAAATCCCCCCTGCAACCCAAAGCGGCGCTGGGGCCGGCCCTGCGGGCGGTCGCGGCCGGCATTTTGGCCGAGGCGCGGCAGTCGATTTCCGACCCCGACCGTACCCATGAGGCGGCCGTTCACCATTTCCGCCGCACCATGAAGGAATGGCGGGCGCTGATGCGGCTGTTGGCGCCGTTCATCGCCGACGCCACCCGATGGCGGCAGGAGGCGCGCGACCATGCCCGGTCGCTCGCCCAGGCGCGCGACGGCGCCGCGGCGCTCAACGCTTTCGACGGCCTCCTCGACAAGGGCAATCTGGTGCTGTCGTCGCGGACGAGCGACACCATCCGCGCCCGCATCGAAGCGCTGCGCGCGAGCGAAGAGCGCTCGAGTTTCACGCCGATGCTGCGCGACGCCATCCTTGCCTGGCTCGATGTCGCGGCGACCGCGGTCGAAATGTGGCCGCTCGATGCGCTCGACTTTTCCACGCTCGCAGCCCAGCTCGCCAAGAGTTATCGCAACGCGCGCAGCCATGTGCCGGACGATTGGACGGCGGCGAGCGGCGAGGAATTGCACACGCTGCGCCAGCGCGTCGTCGACCTGCGCTATCAAATGGAATTGGTCGAGCCGCTGTGGCCGCGCTTTTCCCGCATGTGGATCGGCGAGGCTGAGCGCATCCGCGGCCGGCTCGGCCAGCGCCAGGACATCGAAGTGCTGCTGCGCCTCACCGAGCCGCATCAGATGCTGGCGCATTGGCGCTCGCGGCTGACGCCGGCCTGCACCGAACGCTCGGCCGATCTCGCGCAGCGCGCCGCCCGCATCGGCCAGCGGCTGTTCGCCGAACGGCCGAAGGCGTTTCGGCAACGGATCGAGGCGCTGTGGGAATGGGCGCGGTAAAAAGCTGCACGTCATTCGCGGCGCTTTTGCTGGGCATCTGCTGCGGCACGCCTTCGCTGGCAAAACGAGACATACCGGCGGCGCAACCCGACGCGGCGACTGCAGCCCTCGTCGCGGAGGTGCGCCGCAGCTTCACGGTTCACGGCAAACCCATACCGCCAGAAATCTTTCGCGATTTCGGCGACGGCGACATGGCGGATTCCGGCAAAATCTGGGTCACGGTCGATGTCGCGGCAGCCACCGGCAGCAATCTTTATTACGACCCGATCAAACAAGACGGCGGATTTGTCGCGCAGACCAAGACCGACCCGAAAACCAATGCCTGGGAGCGCACGTCCTACGACTTCATCGGCTCGACCGACAACGGGCTCCTCGTCGTGGTCGCCGGCTACAGTGGCGGCGGCTCCGGCGAGTTCATGACGCTGCATATTTTGGATCTCGCCGCGGTGCGCGCGTTTGCCGACGGCGACGGCAAAGCGGACGACAAGCACTGGCGCGTTAACCTCACCGTCGTTCGCAACGTCATCTTGGGGACAGATGGGACGGCGGCATCACGATCAAAAAGAACACCATCGTGGTGACAACCGCGCATAGCGGTCCGGCGGACGACAAAGGCCGGCCGCCGATGACAATCATGGCGGTCAGGCCTTAGCGTCGGATACGAATAAGGGCAGCTTCAGCGCAAGGGAAGCCGGTCCATCAGCGCCTGGGCCGCGGTCGTGGCGCCGGCGAAACCGTTCTGTTGCGACGCTTTCTCCGCGAAACAGCGCAAGAATTCTGAATCGGCCTTCCCGCTCAACGCCTCGGATTTTTTCTGCCGCGCAGCGTCACTCAATCCCGGTTCATCGGCCGCCGCGATGGACTTTTTCACGAGATCGCTTCGAATCCGATCGCAGGACGCGATCGGCCCGACCGCAGCGAACTCCTTCGTGAAGCCGATGAACACGCGTCCGCCTTGCGCCGTCGCGATGAAAACCTCGTCGGCCGTGGCTGGAACTTCACTTTGGCTTCGCGCGGCGAGCATGGCGAAAGCGAAGGCCGCACCGGCCGGCTTGCGGATCGGAAGCTCGGCGAACCGCATGATGGCGGCGTCGGTCTGGACCCCTTGCGTATAGAACGCATCCACTTTGACAGCGGCGGCGGGGTCCAGCGGGATGCCGGTGGAGTCTTTGCCCCACCAATCCTTGTGCGCATGCAGCCAGCGCCGGAATAGGCCATCGGTCGTGACGATGACACGGGTTTTGGCGTCGACCGCTCCGTAGACCATGCCGTCAAGCAAGCCGAAGTCCTCGTCACCTTCGATCAAGGTGTCGAGATTGATCGCGCCGTCGCCTTCCAAGCCTTTGATGGCGACCGGACCGACGATGGCGCGCAGCTGAACTTCAAGCTCTTTGCGCGCCTTTTCCGCGGCGGCATCGATTATGGTGAAATCGCTATTCGAAGAAGCCGGCTTCGCCGTATCCGGTTTTGCCGTAACCATGGCCTTGATCTTGGCGATCGCCGCGTCGCGCGCGGCGATATAGCTTTGCTCGGGCGTCGCCGCCGTCGCCGATGGCAAAACCCGGCACGCCGCTATCACGACGGCAAGTATGACGCTGGCGCGGAGGATCCTTCTCATATTGCTTTGTCGTCTCCTGCGTGCTCGGCGTTCAAACGGCGCCCGCGCCGCCGCCGATGACTAAAGGCGCGCAAGCTCCGCGGCGACGCGGGCAACGACGCCGTCCCAGTCCTCAAGCGCCGTTTGCCGGAACAGCCGCGCCGTCGGATACCAGGGTGTTGTTTCGCCGTGCAGCGTCCAGCGCCAATCCGGGGCGAAGGGCACGAGTACCCAGACCGGCCGGCCCATGGCGCCGGCGAGGTGGACGGCGGCCGTATCGACCGCGATGACGAGATCGCACAGCGCCAGCACGGCAGCAGTATCCGAAAAGTCTTCAAGCTCGCCGCCGACATGGGTGACGCGCGGTTCGGCGGCAAGGGCCGTGGCATCTTCGGGGCGCACGTCGCGCTGGATGCTGACAAAGCTTGCCGAGCTTTTGGCGAAGAGCTGTGTCAAACGGCTGAACGCGATCGAACGGTTGCCATCGTTGTCGTGCTCGGGATTGCCCGACCAGGCGATGGCGATGCGCGGCTGCGGCAGCGCGCCGATCTGTTCCGACCATTTGGCGAGATGCGCGCCGCCGGCCGCGAGATAAGGGATGGGCGCCGGCACCGTCGCCGGTTCGGTTTTCAAGGCGAGCGGCAGGCTACCAAGCGGACAATGCACGTCGAACGCAAATTCTGCAGACCGGGCGCCTCGCCTTGCGCGATCACCGTTGCGGCGCCGTCGAGCCGCGACATCAGCACTTTCAATTCGGGCGGCACTTCGAGCACGACCTTGGCGCCGGCCGCGGCGAGCATCGGCACATAGCGCGCGAACTGGATGGTGTCGCCGAGCCCCTGCTCGGCATGAAGCAGCACGGTCTTGCGCGCCAACGGATATTCGCCGAGCCAGAGCGGCTTGCCCCGGCTCTTCTGTGGCGGCATGCCGGTGCGGCGCCAGCGCCATTCATAGTCGGCAAAGCCGCGCCGATAGTCGCCGAGCGCCAGCAAAGCCAGCGCCCGATTGAACAGCGCGTTGGCGTGATCTTTCTTGATCGCCAGCACTTGGCCATAGCTCGCGATGGCCTCGTCATGGCGATTGAGCTGCACCAGCGCCTTGCCGCGATTGAGCCAGGCGTTGCTGTACCCGGGCTCAATCGCGACCGCGGCGTCGTTGGCGGCGACGGCGTCCGCGTAACGGCGAAGCTTGATGAGCGCGACGCCGCGATTATAGGACGCGCCGGGATGGCCGGGCGCAAGCGCGCGCGCCGCATCGAATTCCGCCAGCGCCAAATCCGGCAATCCGAGCGCGGCTTGGGCGAGGCCGCAATTGATGCGCGCCTCGATATGCTGCGGCGCGCGCGCCAGCACCGCCTGCAATTCGGCGAGCGCCTCACCGGGACGCTCCAGGCTCAAAAGCGTATTGGCGTGCTGATAGAGAATGTTGACATCGTCGGGCGCAAGCGCGCGCGCTTTGTCGAGACATTCGAGCGCCTCGCCGCTGCGCTTGAGCGCGTGCAGCGCCTGGCCGAGATTGCTCCAGCCCTGCGGCGCCGCCGGATTGGCTTTGACCGCGGCATTGAACAGGCGGTGCGCCTCGCCGATATGGCCCTGCTGCGCCTTGACGGTGCCGAGCAGGTTCAGCGCATCGAAATTGTTCGGCACAGCTTTCAGCACGCGCGCATAGATCTTCTCGGCCTCGCGCAGTCGGCCCTGGCCCTGCGCGGCTATGGCTTCGTTCATCGCCTGGCCGA
>CAWEMR010000036.1:0-46854 GCA_963810085.1 uncultured Alphaproteobacteria bacterium
AACGTCGCGACCCAGTTCCCAGAAATTGCGAACGATTTGCAAGCGCGGCTCGTCGCGTACGCCAAGGAGATGAAGCCGAGCCTTTGGATTAAGGCTCAGCCAACTTTCCTCGGCGCACAAGGTAAAACAATCTTCGATCCAGATTTCGACATTGACGATAGCGGTCTACCGCGCGAAAAGGCGCAACTTCCGAAGTGATCAATTGGATCGCTAATGTCCGCTTCGGGTCACAAACGGACGCGGCGGCGCTAAGGTCCGATGTCCGCTATTCTCCCAGGAGCGGACGCCAAAGTTAGCCCCTGAATGTCCGTTCCGGGCCAGGCGCAGACTAGATGCACCGCAGCGCTGTTTACGCCATCCTTGGAAAAATAGATTCGCGCTCGCTCATTGAGGGTGCCGAGAAGATCGCCTTGCCATTGTGCATCACCGCCCTGATCGCGATCTTCCTCACGGGCTATGTCGGATATTTCGTCGTCGATACGATTTGGCCGAGCTTTTACTACTCGCCGATCGAGGACGGCAAGAACGTCTGGTTGTTCATGTAGCTCGCCTGCATAGTCTTGTATGCCGTCGCCGTTTTTCCGGCATTTGGCGGCATTCGCCGCACCAGCCATGCGATGGCGTAACACCGCCGCGACCGATGCGCCCGCGTCCATGTCGTGTCCGCTTTGCGCGCTCCAACAGTTCTACCACTCGGTCGCATTATTAAGAACAAAATCCGCCAGTGTTACCACTCGTTCCGCGCCGCCCACGGTAGCGCATCCAACAACTTCAGCAGTGCGACATTCGGGCAGTAGTCTTCCCAGGCTTCATCGGTCGGCTTGTGCGCAAGGTCACGCGCACACTGTCTGTGACTTTCACACAGTGTGCAGAGCCGCTGAAGGTCCTGAAACGTGCCAGGTACGGCCGTCGCGACCTCCTTGCTATCGAGATTAAGCACAGCCATTCGACGCACTAAGAGATCAGCCGCGTCAGGACCGTGCTTCGCGACCTTCCGAAGTTCGGATACAGGCATGCCGAGATCGCGTGCCATTCGCTCAACTTCGTAATCTCCACAGCAGACCAGATCCGAGAAGCGTGTATTTTCTTTTCTCCAATTTCGCCATGATTGCTTGATCCGGTCGATCATAGGCCAGGAGCTTAGGCGAGGACGTAAATCGGACATGTGCTCCTCCTCTTTTTGCTAGCTTTGCGAAATAACGCCAATAAACGCGCACCTAAAGCGCGCCGCATTGATCCATATCAATAGCTTTCAAATTGGAACCAGAGCGGTCCGCCGCGGTGCGACCGGTGCATCATTAGAACAGCACGGATCGCTTGCGGCGACGGTCTTCCTCACCGAAATTTTTTCGAAAACCGATTATTTTTTGATGTTGCCGGTGGCGTCGAACTGGCTGATGTAAGCCCACAGGTCGTTGACCTGCTGCTCATTCTTGACCCCGGCAAAGACCATTTTCGTGCCCGGAACCTTAGCCCTGGGATCTTTGATGTAGTCCTTAAACGACGCTTCGTTCCACGTGATGCCCGATTTTTTGTTTGCATCGGAATATGCGAAATTCGGCGCGCTGCCGGCCGAGCGGCCGTCGAGACCATTGAGTTCGGGACCGATCTTGTTTTGCGCGCCGGGACCGATCGAGTGGCAAATTTGACATTGATTGAAGAGACTGGCGCCCTTTTGAACGTCTTGCGCCATACCGGCAGTCGCCGATGCTGCAAGCAAGGCCGCGGCCGCGATCGTTTTTTTCATTGCCGATTGTCTCCACTTGTTCCTGCTGCGCTTTGCCGATGGCGTTTCGATGTCATTTCACGAAACTTAGGTACGACGCCAACGCCTCGATTTGGTCCGGCGACAATCGGCCGGCGATGTCGGGCATCGGCGGGCCGGCGGCCGCGTGATAGCCTTGGCCCCACTGCTCAAGCCGTCTCTTCAGATAGTTGTATGCGAGCCCTCCGAGCCGCGGGATTGGCCCGACCCCTTCGGCGCTCGGGCCATGGCACACGACGCAGGCCACGATATTGGCGTCCGGCATCCCCTGCTGATAAATCACTTGCCCGAGAGCGACACTTTCTCTGTCGCCGTCATTGGCCGCTTTCGGCGGCAGCTCCGAAAAATACAGCGCCAGATCGTGCGCTGTCTGCGGGCTCAAATGCGCGGCGGCGGCCCACATATATTGCTTTGAAAACGGATTATCGCGCGTGTGCAGGCCGAAATTCCGCAGCTGATTGAAGATATATTGCGGCCGCTGTCCGGCGAGACCAGGCGCGGGCGTATAGCCTTGCCGCCGTGCCATGGCACCAGGTGCAATTGCGAACCGCGAGACTGTCGGCATGACCCGCCGTTGCAACGGCGGAGCCAGCTAAGGCCAAAATCGCGATCTTGAGCCGGAGGCCTCTCATGTTCGCTGTTCCAAACTTCTTGTCTTTCCTGCGTCGGATCTATTTCATTTCACTGACATAGGCTGCGACGGCGTCGATTTGCGACTTGTTCAGGCTATGTGCCACCGGACTCATGATCGCGGACGTATCCGGCCTTGCGGGATTTTGTCCCCGCTCGTGTCCCCAATTCACCAATTCCTTGATGACGTAAGGATAGAGCTGACCCGCGAGCCGCGGAATTTCGCCGGTGCCCGTGGCGTCCGGGCCATGGCAGGCGGCGCATGCCGCGATATTTGAGTCTGGCACGCCGTCTTGAAAGATCCTGCGGCCCTCGGCCGCGAGTCCTTTGGGTGCGCCGCCGATCGGCGCCGGATTGAGTGACCTGAAATGCGCGGCGAGCGCCGACACCATCGCCGGGCTCAAGGCATGCGCCACGTTGAACATAATATTGTTGGTGCGCCGGTGCTCGATAAAAGCGCGCAACTGATTTTCCAGATATTGGGGCTGCTGGCCGGCGAGTCGCGGGATCGGAAAATAGCCGCGATATCCTTGCGCCGCCACGCCGTGACAATCCTTGCAGTAGCCGAGTTTGCCTTGGACGTCGTCGGCGCGGGCAATTCCGGTCAATGCGGCGGCGAGAATGGCCGCCGACGCCGCCAATTGGAAGCCGAGCGATGTCAAAATTCGGCGTCTGCCAAGGGACCGCAAGGCGTTACTCCAGGTAACTGAGATAGGAGGCGACGGCTTTGATCTGCGCCTGGTTCAAGCCATGCGCGATCGGTTCCATGATTGCCGAAGTGTCGGGCTTTTCCGGATTCTGGCCGCGCTCTTTATCCCAATTGGTGAGCTTGGCCGTCACATAGTCGAACAGTTGTCCGGCGAGGCGGGGAAACGGCCCGTTGCCCTTGCCATCCGGGCCGTGACAGGACGCACAAGGCGGAATGTTTGCGTCCGCTATTCCCTCGTTGAAGATTTTTTTGCCGGCGTCGACGAGGTCCTTTGGCGCGCCGCCGAGCGGTTTCGGGTTGAGGTCGTGAAAATCCGCGGTGAGCGCCGCGATCATCGCCGGGCTCAGAACGTGGCCGACATTGAACATGATGTTATTGGTCCGCCGGTGCTCGACAAACGCCTGCAGCTGGTTTTGCAGATATTCGACCTGCTGGCCGGCGAGCCGCGGTATAGGGTAATAGCCGTGAAAGCCTTGTGCCGAAACGCCGTGGCAGACCTCGCAATAAGCGAGCTTGGCCGCAACGTCCTTGGGCGCGGCGGTTTTGTCCTCGGCACGGCTTGCTGTTGCAAAATGGCTTGCGGCCGCAAGCACGCTCGCGAGGATCGCCGTATGCAATGTCAATCTTACGATCGCCATCGGCTGTCCTCACGGTCCGGCATAGGCGTGAAAGTTCACGCCGAGCGTGATGAGCTGGATGTTTTGTTTGATATTAACGGGGGCGGGTGTGGTGCTGACGCTGTCGATGAATGTCGCGGTATTCGAGCCGAAGCCGTAATAGTCGTATTCGAGCCGCACCGACCAATCTTCCAGGAACGCCCATTCGAGGCCGGCGCCCGCGGTCCAGCCGACCCGGTTTTCCGTGCCCTGGAAATTGTAGGTCTGGAACGCATCGAAGGCCGAGTAGTTGTTGCCGGCGCCGGCAAAGCCGCCCTTGGCGTAAAGCATCCAGCGATCCCACGCATAGCCGACGCGTACGGTCGCACTCATCAGAAAGTCGGTCGTTGCCTTGTAAGTCGCGGTATCGCCTGCAGCCACCGCTGGCACCGCGATCGTCGTTTTGGCGCTGATGTTGCCGCCGGTCACGGCGCCCTCGATGCCGACGACCCAGCTCGGTGCGAACTGATAATCGCAGCCGAGCTGGCCGCCGGCCATCCAGCCGCTGATGTTCAGATTCGCGGCGCTAAATCCCGATATTGCGGACATTGCGCCGCCGGGATCGGTCAGATCGGATTGGCCGATACCGCCGCCGGCGCGCAAGCCGCCGTAACAGCTCGTCCAGGTGAAGGGCGGCGGCGGGGCGATCATGGGCCCCGGCAGCGCGATATCCGCGGCGAACGCAGGGACGGCCAGCAGCAGCGATAACGCGGCGCCTCCGAGCAGTGTTGCTTTCATCGCGAGCCTCGCCATTTTGTTGCTACATCGCCAGCCACAGATAGAGGAACGTCGTATTGTTATTCGATGCACCGACGCTGGTGCCGTTGAACCTCTCGTACGCGGTGTATTGAAGCCCGACGCGCGCATTGAACCACGGCCATCCCGGCGCGGACCTGCTGATGAACGGGATATAGGCGATCTCGGCGATCCAACCCTCAGTGCTTGGACTAAAGTTGCTGAAGCCATTGCCAGCACTAAACAGCGTCGAATCGAGGCTCCCCCACGTATTGAAGTACTGGCCGGTCAGCACGACCCTGTTGTTGTTGCCATAGGCAAGCGAGGCATAACCTCGCGCTTCGTTGAGCTCGTTGGTGGGATTGGCGGAAAGCCCGTTGGCAAAACTCGCATCGAGCTTTTGGTACTCATGAATGTATGAGCCGCGTAGCGTGAACCAGAAATTATCGCCCTGATACTGATACTGAGTATCAAACCCGATATCGGTGTATTTGTCGGTCTGCGAGAACGTCGACGTGTCCGGCGTGCCCGCCGCGGCCCACGGTCGAATGCCGGTCATCATGCCGAACGTTCCGACCTCGAGCCAATTGTTGCCCCAATGCGGCTCGATCGCCGCACGCCAATAGGGCGATACACTCGATAGACCAGGCGCGCCGAATGGATCGGTGCCAAGATTGTTCTGCGTGCCGGGATCGAGCGTGTGATAAGCCGACACCTCAAGATAAAGAAGGTCATTGATGTCGGCGTAAGCTCCGACGCTGCCAACGTGAGCGGCAAGGCCTCCGTCGATAATCGGGGTCGGTCCGAATCCGAAGCCCAGGGTCGATTGCGCATACGGGAATGCCCAGGCCGGCGTCGTATTCCAAGGATCCTGGACCGTGGGATTATTGTTCGCCGTGAGGCCGTAGGTGATGTTGAACTTGCCGATGCTGGCCGAGTCCGCATAGCGGACGTCGGTATTGTCCCAGGTCCATGTATGATTGGCGAACGGGTCGCCGTTTGGGGTTCCCGGAGCATTATAGGTTAGCTGCGCGAAAGCGCCGACATGATCGGTAATGGCGCCACCCCAGAAGAAGCTCACGGGCGACACCACCGTGTTGTTATTGGTGCTGTAGGGCGCGGTCGGCGGCGGTTGCGCGACTTGCGTGTTGGTGAAGCCGATGATCGACATCATCGAGATCGGCGGCACCCATTTCTTCTTGGCGTTTTCATCGTCGGAACTGGGAAACAGCGCCGTGCGGTATGCGCCGCCGCCGAATGTATAGCCGCCGATCTTGAAACGCCGTCCGTAGGGCGTAAGTCCGGCAAAATCGGTGTGGCAGGAGCCGCAGGGCTGTCCGGTCTGCCGCGCGAAGCTCGGCAGAGCTTGTGCCGGCGTCGTGGAGCCGAGCGTCAGCAAGCCGGAAAGTATAAAGAGGACCGCTGCCGTCGCGGTAAAGCCGAGACGCCACGTCCCGCTTGAAGATCGATCGCGCCCGCCCGTCATTACGCGCCACATCGCTTTCGCGATCCGCGCACAAGGCACGCAGATGCGATGGCTCAAGGCCACGAGTCACGGGGGTAAGGAGAGGTTAAGAAATATTTCGGCGGGGAGCCATACCAAAAACGGCCGCCGATGAGTTTCGGCCCGGATGATGCTTTTCGGCAACATGCGTCGCGCAGCGGCTCGCCACATCCGTTCGTCGCCGATCATCCGGCTCATCGGTTCACCATAGAACTCGCCAATCGCAAAATTATGGAGCCGTCCCGCGAATTGATCTGGATCAAGGTGAGATCTCGATCTCGCTGACAATATTCATGTGCTTGCAGGAGCTTCAAACGAGTTCTTGTAGGCCAGGGCGGTGCAGTTACCATGGGGGTACTGCGCCGCCTTGTTATGGGGATGCCGACCAATCCTGTCGCAAAATCGTCTTTTTTGATCCAGATCAAACACGCGCGCTATTCATTCGTTCAATAGTGTTTCGCCGGGGCATCGGAGCCCAAGATCATGGACACCACGGCCACACACGAGCGTTCGGTTTATCTCAACGAAATGATGGCGAGCCTTGGGATCGGCTTTGGCATCGAATTGGGCGCCGAGGCCTTGCCCCGATTGAATTTGCGCTATCCAACGGCATTCCATCGTTGCGAAGCTTGCCCGTCCAAGACCGCCTGTCGCGAATGGCTTGATCGCGCGTCGGGGTCGGCGAGCTTTGCGCCGCGTTTTTGCGGCAACGCCGATATCCTATTCGAATTGCAGTGCGATCAACCCGGAGCTCGCCGCGTCCGCGCCTCCCGCTGAATCCTTGCCATTGGTCATGCCTGCGACGAGCCTCGATCGAGCTTAGTGCGCAAATTCCCGGCAGTGGATCGCCGAACGCGGTAAAGCGCCGCTGTCGTTGTCGACCGCAGATTTCCAAAAGCTCGTCGTCGCCGAGACTGAGAAATGGCAGAAGTTGATCCGGCCCGATTGAAAAGTCGCGACCTCGGCAGGACATTCATCGCGGCCACTGGGATGTCCGCTCAGGGCCCAACAACAGACATTCGTTGGCCTTCATTTGTTGGGCTCTCACCATCTTACGCCAATAGTCTCGCCTGCGGCCTACTTTTCGGTGCCAAGCACTTTGCCTGTTTTGGGGTTGACCAGGTGCTCGCGCGTGCAGGCCGTACACGTCACAGGCTCAAAGGACCCGTCGTCTCCCTCAGTCGGATCGTCTGCGACCCAACCTTGCACGTTCAGACCGGTGGTGGGGCAGCGGAATAGGAACGGTGGCATTCCGCACGCTAGCGGACTTGGGGACGTAGAACTTTGATAAATCTCAAAAGGGGCCACTGTTGATTTTCAAAAGGGGCCAGTGACGTCGAAAGGGGCCGGTACCAAAGTGTGCATAGGAACAGATCGCGGCGTTCAAGTTTGGTGATGTCCGCTTTGCCCCCGAAAGCGGACATCGCTTGGCGTGACTTCGATGTCCGCTAAGGGCCAAGAGCAGACTGATGCACCGCAGCAAAAGTTATTCGATAACCTCATCGACGCGGGCGAGTAATGAGGGCTGCACCGTGAGGCCAAGAGCTTTGGCGGTCGTAAGATTGATGACCAGCTCGAATTTTGTTGGTTGCTCGACTGGTATATCGCTGGGCCTCGTCCCACGCAGAATTTTGTCCACAAAATCCGCCGAGTGTCGGAATAGATCCGAGTAATTTGGTCCGTAGGACATGAGCCCTCCGGTTTTAACGAAATCTCGGGTGCTGAAAATCGTGGGCAGTCGCTCGCCAAGTGCAGCCGCGATAATGCGCGTGCGGTTAGCAACAATGAGTTGATCGACGGTAACGTAAACTGCGTCCGCTTGACTCTTGAGGTCTTGAAAGGCGGGAGCGACATCCTCCGATCGTCGGATTGCGCGTATAACGACTTCGAGGCCGAGCCTACGAGCCTCGGCCTGCGTCTCGCCCATCTCCAGCACGGGCTGGGTGTTGTCAGCATTAAACATGATTGCCAGCCGACGTAGCTGGGGCATAACTTCACGCAGGAGTTCTAGCCGCTTCCCGGCAAGTTCGTTCGCCTGAATTGAGAGGCCAGTAACGTTGCCGCCCGGTTTTGCCAGACTTGTGACTAGGCCGCTGCCAACGGGATCGATTCCCACGGCAAATACAATCGGAATTGTCGAAGTCGCCTGCTTTACTATGGGGACGGCGCTCCCGACTGTAACAATGACATCGACCTTTAGACGTACAAACTCGGCAGCGATCTCGGCATAACGCTCGGGGCGGCCTTCCGACCAGCGATACTCGATCGAAATGGTACGGCCTTCAATCCAGCCGAGTTCGCTCAGGTGCGCCACAAAAGCAGCCGTCCATGGAGCAAAGGCCGAGGCATCCGCACCTAAGAACCCGATTGTCGGCAGCTTTCCCGCCTGCTGTCCATGCGCTGAAAACGGCCACACCGCCGCCGCACCGCCCAAGAGCGGATGAACTCCCGCCGCTGCATGTGCCTCCCCCGAAGACCACGCCCTATGCAATCCCTAAAATATAGCAGCCTTAAATCCGGCGGCGAGTGAGAAATTACAGAAAATTGGCCCTATGTGCCGGTCAGGAATGTCTGCTTCGGGTCACGAACGGACGCGGCGGCTCCAAGGTCAGATGTCCGCTCTTCGCCCAGGAGCAGAGGCCAGACCCTAGCCTCCGAATGTCTGTTACGGGCCAAAGGCGGCCTCATGCACCGCAACAAAATCGGGAATATTTGACGCGGCGATCCCGCTAAGCGGCGCATTCGACGCGGCTGTCGATTTCGCTGCGGAGCGAGCCAAAGTCGATCGGCTTAGTCAGGAGCGCCTCAGCCCCGTTCTCCAGTGCCTTCTGTTTGGTCTCGCCATCGCCATAGGCCGTTATCATGATAATCGGCACATCCGGCCGCATGGCCTTCGCCTTGGGCAGGAGCTCAAGGCCGCTCATCCCTGGCATGTTGATGTCAGTAATCAGGATGAGAGATTGATTGGCAGCTTCGGCGATACGCTCCAGCGCTGCGGGGGCCGATTGGGCAAATTCCATCGTGAAGCGGCCCGCGCGCAGATCGCGTCGGAACTGCTGACGGAAAAGCACTTCAACATCAGGCTCGTCATCGACCACGAGAATAAGCAGGTTCACGCAGTTTCTCCCGACTTGGCAGTGGTCGCAGCGCCGCGCGGCAGGTCGATCCGAAATTCGGTGAATGCGCCGGGCTGCGTATCGACTTCTATGGTCCCGTTATGTTGTTTCACGATGATGTCATGGCTGATAGACAGGCCGAGCCCCGTTCCTTCACCGGCAGGCTTGGTTGTGAAGAAGGGGTTGAACATCTTCTCCTTAATATCGGATGGAATACCAGTGCCATTGTCGCGAATCTTAATTTCAACGCTGTGACCAAGGTCATTAGTCGCGGCGGTTAGTCCCCCAAAAGCTGCCGCGACTATCGCTTACCGACGTGTCCGCTTCGGGCCACAAGCGGACATTCGACTCTTGGTGCAGAATGAAAGAGGCCACCAACTGAGGCGGCCTAAAACGTCAAATGGATGTCCCGAGTTAACTTGCATTCGGAAATTGTGATGGCAAAATGTTACCGCCTCATTTCCCAGAGAGGCAATAGACGTCGGCTCCGGACGGCAACGGGGTTACGTCCGGAGCCCATTATTCCGAAGGATAGTCACGACGAATTAAAGAGGCCGCCTCCGATTGAGGCTTCGCCAGACGGCCTAGGCGGCTTTAGTTTTTCAATTTGCACAGCCAGTTCGCGCCATTGAACCATGAGCTTGAGTAAATCCTGCCGTAACTGAGTGCTAGCCAGCCCGTGGGCTAGTCGGCAGCACTTGAGCGCGTTTGCGCGACACTCCTGCGAATCCATTGACTGGCCGCTCCTAACGACAATTTCAACTGTGTAAATCTAGCTTTCTGGACCCCGCCGACGCTCTCAGGCCCGTCCGAAAGCGCGCCATGATGACGATAATCGCGATCTGCATCACCCCTTGCATGGCGACCACATAAAAGTAGCGCTGCATCCAGGTGCTGATTTTTTTCAGATCAGCTTCGCGCTTTTGCAGCTCCAGACAGACCAGCACGTTGACCGGAGTTAAGAAGCCGAGCCCCTGGATCGTCATCAGCGCGACGAGAACGAGAGCCGCCGCGATCCAGCCGTAAGCCGGCCAATCCAGTGCCGTGTAGCCAAGCTTGACCGCAAGAAACCAGCCGGTCGTGCCGGAAATAATCGAAACCGTGGGCATCAGAAACAGCGTGCGCGGCGTCAGCCGCTGCGCGACTTCACGGCGTACGGATATGCTGGTGCGTCGCAGAATCGGGCCGAGCACAAAGCCCATGAAGAGGTCGATGCCGGTCCACAACAGGCTCGAAAAGACGTGCAGGAAGTCCAAAAACCAAATATTCCCGATCGCGATGGCGGCGATCATGATCATGATGGCTGCCAAAGCGTAGCATAAATAGTCCCAGTGGATGAGGCGTTCCGGAATAGCTATGAAGGCGGTCGTCATTTTTGCACCAGGGTATCAGGCCGCGCGATCTTGCTTGACCGTTTCGATGCTATGGCAATGCGAACAATAAAAGACATAAATGTTCGGTAATTCCCGAAGATCGATGTGACGCACAAGCCGCATCGTGCCGCGACAGTGTGGGCATTGCAGAGTGGCGGCTTGAGTTTGCACCGGCCTCATGACGATACATATTGCCGCGCCGCAACATCCATGTTTTGCGATAGATCAAAACGGTCGTGCAAAGGAGCAAGCAGATGATGGTTCGCTTGTCCGCTTCGGGTCATTAGCTGCGTTCCTCGTCTCGGACAGGGCTTGCTGGATCACCGGCGAAACTATCGCAGTCGATTGTCGCAGTCGATTGTGGCTCTAGGCTTTGAGCCGGCGCGACCTATCAAGAATGGCTCGGTTGTGCCATTCCCAGCCAATCATCGATCTAGGGTCCTGTAGCGATATGAGAAGATCGATCACGGTCAATGATCGGATGCAGCGGGATTACCGCTACGAACGCGTCAAGCCGGTTGGTCGCAACTTTGATCCGGAGTTCAAACCTGATCTGACGCCGGCCGAGGTGCTTCGCCTCGGCGTGTTCAGTGGCAAGTACATGTCCGATTGCGGCGATGAGTTCCCAGCGAGTTGGTTCAAACAGGCCAAGCTTGCGAGTGGACGGCGCGACAAATCACTCAACTACTTCGGTGTTGATGCCAGCCAGCCGCTCTCCGAATGGCGCCGGAAAGGATGGATACACCCCGACGATCCACGCGGTTGGTTCCAATGGTACTGCCGCTACTACATGGGGCGACGAATGCCTGACGAGGACGCTCGGCAGATCAAACGCTGGAAAGCAATCCGCCGTCACGTACGTCAGCTTCAGCTTGCGTGCGAGCTCGGTGATCTGTGGTGCCGCAGACGGCAACGGCAGGCACTACTGCACTGGGCCTATGACAGCCGGAAGCTGTAAGAGAAACTCCTCCCTTTCCACACATTCCGTGCTCGGGCGTTACCGCTATAGCGGCTTAGTGCAACCATCATTTAGCGACGGAGTAATGTCCGCTTCGGCTCATTAGCTGCCGCGGCGCAGTCAAGTTGGGATGTCCGCTTTACTCCCGAAAGCGGACATTGGATCGCGGGTGAGGGATGTCCGCTAAGGGCCAGTAGCAGACGCTCTCCGGGTCGCCCCCCGGACCGCTAGCTCACATCGTAGTCCTCATTCAATCACCTCATCGGCGAGTGCGAGTAGACCTGAAGGGATAGTGAGACCAAGCTGTTTAGCGGTCTTGATATTGATCACTAATTCATACTTCGTTGGTTGCAACACGGGCAGATCAGCGGGGTTTTCACCCTTGAGGATCCGAGCAGCGTAATTTCCAGCCAAGCGATACGCCTCAGGCAGATCGGCGCCGTAGCTGATCAGGCCGCCGCCCTCGGCGATTTCACGTTGCGAATACATTGCCGGCAGCCTAAAGCGAGCGGCAAGTGCGGCAATCTGCTCGCTGCGCGCTGTGAAATAGGAATCGTTGCCGATCAAAATTGCTCCCACACGCTGAGCAAGGTTTTCGAAGGCACTATCGACTTCACTGTCGTTTGCGGCGTGCAGCCCAATAGCCGGAGCGGCGCTTTCGATGTCCTGAACCGTCGACCGAGCATTCGCACCGTTTGGATTGACCAGGATCCCGACAACGGAAGCCGTCGGCACCAGTTCGTGCGGAATGCCGAGACGTTTTCCGGCCAACTCGGTGCTGAGATAACTGACACCTGTCGCGTTACCTCCAGGCCGATTTATGCTTGCCACGAGACCTAGCTCCACAGGGTCACCAGGAAAAGCAAAGACAATTGGTACGATAGAGGTTGCCGCTTTTGCTGCTATGGTTGCGGATGTCGCACTGGCTACAATGACCTTAACCGGCTTGTGTGCAAAAGCTGCAGCCAGAGCCGGCAGCCTGTCGCGATGACCATCGCCCCATCCGAATTCAAGCGTAAAGTTCTGCCCTTCGACGACACCAGCTTCGCGCAGGCCCTTTTTGAGGGCCGCCACCAAATATTGAGAACCCATTTCGGCTGTATCGCGCAGGAATCCAACGACAGGCGTCCCCGTCGGTTGCCCATCGGCAGCAAATGGCAATGTGGCCGCCACGCCACCGAAAAGCTTGATGAATTGCCGTCGCCTCATTGCCGCCCCCAAGCTCAGGAGACAACATCTTATCGGTGCAAGCGAGTAGTTTGATAGAGGGCTGCGGCATCAAAACCTTTTGCCGCAGTGGGCAACAACCAATGTCGCTGATGGGCCATGAGCGGACTCACGCACCGCGGCAAACGGTGTTCCTATTCGATTACTTCATCAGCGCGGGCGAGTAGCTGTAGAGGAATAGTCAGCCCCATCGCCTTCGCGGTTTTGAGGTTGACGACCAGCTCGAATTTGGTCGGCTGGACGACGGGAAGGGCTGAGGGCTTCTCGCCCTTGAGGATGCGGCCGACATAATTACCAGCTTGGCGATAGGCATCGGTGAAGCTTGCAGAGTAGCTGATCAAGCCGCCGGTTTTATCGTAATTAATCTTGCCGACCATTTCGCCGCTTAGCTTCCTCCGGAGTAACCTGAACACGAATTGCCCGCATGCGAGGACGATGACACCTAGCGACTGCGCTGCGCCGCGTCGCTCACGATCTTATAGGCTTCGGTAAGCGCCGGCTTGCCCTTTGAGACATCGGCGCCGACGCTGGACATCGTCTTGATCATTTCCGCCTGTTCATCGGCCGGCAAGTTGACGAATTCGCCGCCGCCGGCCGTCCAGGCCTTGACCGCCGCGCTCTCGATCTCAAGTGCGCGTGGATTGAAGCTGATCGCCGTGCTGGCGGCGTCCCGGTCGACGATCTGCTGCAGATCGGGCGGCAGGGACTCGTACCATTTCTTGCTAATTTCGACGATGTAGAAGATTGCGGCGTGGTTGGTCATGGTGATGTATTTCGCCGCATCATAGAAATGCAGGCCGCTGAGGAGCTGAACGCCGGCAACGGAGGCGTCGAGCGATCCCTGCTGGATGGCGGTCATGACGTCGCTCGGCGACATCGCCACCGGCGTCACGCCCAGCCGCTCGAAGGAGGCCGACTGGAACTCCGAGGCAAAGATGCGTAGCTTTTTGCCCTTGAAATCGTCCAGATGACGAATCGCGTTCTTTGAGATCACTTCCGACGGCTCGGCGAACCCGACGGCAACACCGTGCAGCCCTTTGTTGGCGCCAAGTCCCAGATAAAACTTCAGGACATCCGGATCGCCGGCGACCTTCTGGCCTTGCGCCGCCGATGTGATGAGGCCGGGAGCGCCCAGCACTTCGAAACGCTCGTCGATACCGACGAAAAACTCAGGCGGGATAATCGCGCACTGGATCGCGCCGAACTGCGTGCCTTCGATCTGACGCGGGATCGTACCCAGCTGGCTCGCCGGATAGAGCTCCGCTTTGATGCGGCCGCCACTGTCTTTCTCGACCGCGGCGCCGAAGACTTTCCCGTATTCATCGAGCACCGCGTGGATGGTGGGCGTCGTCATTTTCATCACAAAGGTTTTATCTTGCGCCTGCGCGACGCCGCACGTCAGCGCCGACGCTAGGGTCAACACGCATGTGGCGGCAGTTGCCGCCAATTGTTTTTGTGCAAAATTCACGTCGTTCTCCTCACCGGATCAAGTCTTTTATCGATTTCGTGTTGTTACAGACGGGATTAATGTTGTCCAGTTCGCGGTTTGCTGGCCTTTATCCGGGATTCCCCATATGAACCCGGAACCGGCGCGAATTTTTGGGCTTTTCCAGCGTTGTGGCAAAACAGGCTGGCGGCGCGGAAGACACCCGTCACCGTCGACGCTCTACTAGCTTTCGCGACACTCGCACGTTTGGCCTTCGGCCAATTCCAGAACGGACCCCGTACTATGCCCGTAGCCCCTGCCTGTGATTTGTGGGTGGTGCGAAACTGGCGGCGTATCCAGTGGCCACTCGAATTCAATTCCAATGAAGCTGAAGCCTTCAATATGGCCGGGCTCCCATTCAAAGGGAGCCACGGTGATCGCAGGATTGAGAATTAAGAGAGGCGCTTGTAGCTGAATATTTATAGTGGCGCGGAAGCAATCGCGCATAACTGGAATGGAATCATTCAATCTAACCCATTGTCTAGGCAGGGTCTTATTTGCCCCTTGCATTCCCCTTGTAAGAAAAGCTGGAATTGCCGTCATGACTTCACCTCATTAAATACCGCTTCGGGTGCATTTCGTTAGGGCGTGTACTCATAAATCGCGGTTGGCCAATGTCCGCTTTACCCCCGAAAGCTGCCGCGGCAGTCGCCGACCAGCACGTCCGCTATGGGCCAAAAGCTGCCTCGTGCACCGCAGCACAAACACAAACGAAAAAAGACCACCTCGCAGCGGTCTCTCCGAAATCCAGTCGGCTGTTTCGATCAATTAAGCGGCCGCGATAGCTGCAGCGGTTCCGTAATTGAGAACTAGCAGATTAGCGACAGTGATCCGTGCACTGCTGATTACATCTGCCCGGACTGGAGGCGGTTGCACATCTTACCCCGCAATTCTTGACACACGCATCCCTGGTGGACTGCGCAAACGCGGGAGCGGTTGCAAGGACGAAACTAAACGCAGCGCTGGCCACCAACAGCTTAAACATTCGATCCTCCATTCTCTGAAAATGGTTTCTCGACGCTTATTTGTGGCAATTGCTCGCTGAGCAATTACTCACATTGCATGCAACCTTTCCGCCGTTTTTTGCGCAAGTCCCCGGCGGGCAAGTGCCTTTATTCGGGCAACCAAAGTTTAGCGTTTGCCCCTGCGCGCCATACCTGCAGTTTGGATTGCTTTTGGCTATATCCGAGGCACAGCTCGCGGCGGCCGGTGTAGCTTGAAATGCACACGTTCCAATAAATAGAGCCGACGCAATCGCACCGACGATCAATCTGCCACTCATTGGGTCGGCCCCGACGAACCATCCAGCGTCCCAACAAGGCTCTTCCTACCCAAGGCTGTCAATGCAATTTGACGATCATTCTTACGGCGTCGCAATGCCATAGGTGACGGTGATCTAGCGCGACTCCGGCTCGCGCCGCCTCACGTCCGCGCTCAATCTCGAGAGGCAGGATTGTATCGGCTCAAAGCCGTTGCCGCAGCGCACAGCCGATGTCCCCTATGGGTCAAAAGCTGCCGCGACGGCGCTAATTAGTGATGTCTGCTCTGCCCCCGAAAGCGGACTCCGCGGCAAAGTTATAGTCGACCGTCCGGAGGCGCAGTCGGCGGAGGTCGCGCGCTGGCGTGACGCCGCAGTGGACAAGGCACCGATCGAGGCATAATTGCCACGGCGCCTGGCGCAGTCTCGCGCCGTAAAATTGATCTAGATCAGAACGGGCGGCCCCGGCAGGTTTAGGAAGGCCAGGACCTAATCGCGTCTAGGGAGATCATCATGAAACCGATACCTGACAAAGCCGAAGTCGCTCTCGAATATCCTGACAAGCTTTATATTGGCACGTTCGAACGATCGTCCGACTTCGATGCCCATCTCGACGAGGCGGGGCTTGCGCTAACGCTTTACCACGGCGGCGACGAAAACGTCCGCAAGTCGGTCCATTTGCACATTCATCATGCGCTGTTCGCCGAAATCCTGGCCGATGTGGCAAAAAGCGTTATTACAGGGCCGGCGAAGGAATTCCACCGTGATGCCCTGGCTCGGGCCACCAAGGCTCTAGCTGCAGCGCTTGGGCCGCGCGATCAGGTCGCGAAAGCTGATCTGGAAGACATGACTCCTGACGAGGAAGTCGCCCTTTTGCATATTATGGAATAGGGCTCCGGTCGGCTGATTTGTCGTGTCTGGAAATGCGACGGCCCCGATTTTTCAGGTTCATATCGTTTGAACGCGAATGGTCTGACAGTGATATATCGCACGAGCTGCGGTCATATCCCCCAGCGGCGGACGAACCACAGTTTGGTCAAGTGCGTCAGGATCGCGTAACTCATCAGGATAGCGGCAACAAGCGGCCAATAGAGGCGGGGCAGCGGCACGAAGCCAAGCGCATTGCCGGCCCAGGTGAACGGCAGCGTCACGCCGATAATACAGATCACAATTGTGGTGCCGATCAGCGCCGCACTTGCTCTGCTTTCGATAAACGGAATCTTAGCAGTACGGATGATGTGAATGATAAGCGTCTGCGTCAGAAGAGATTCAACAAACCACCCAGTTTGGAACAACGCGGGATTAGTCCATGCACCGAAGATGTAGAGCATCATCGCATAGGTAACATAATCGAAAATCGAGCTGATCGGCCCTATGAACACCATGAATTTGAAGACGTTGCTGATATCCCAGCGCCGCGGTGTCGCGATATATTCGTCGTCGACATTATCGGTCGGAATTGTCGTTTGCGAGAAATCGTAAAGCAGGTTGTTGGTGAGGACTTGGATCGGCGCCATCGGCAGAAATGGCAGAAATATGCTGGCGCCGAGCACGCTGAACATGTTGCCGAAGTTTGAGCTGGCGCCCATCTTGATATATTTCGTGATGTTGCCGAAGATTTTGCGTCCCTCGATGACGCCCTCCTGGAGCACCAGCAGGCTCTTTTCCAAGAGGATGACGTCCGCCGATTCTTTTGCAATGTCGACCGCCGTGTCGACCGAGATACCAACGTCCGCAGCCTTTAACGCCGAACTATCGTTGATACCGTCGCCGAGAAAGCCAACTACATGGCCTTTCAGGTGCAAGGCGCCGACGATTCTCTCCTTTTGTGATGGCGTGAGCTTCGCGAAGACGGTCGTGCGGTCGACCAAGTCGGCAAGATTCTGGTCGCTCATACGCTCTATGTCTTTGCCGAGAAGAATGGTGCCCGCTTCGACTTTCACTTCGCGGCAGATTTTGCGGGTGATGACCTCGTTGTCTCCAGTCAGAATCTTGACCTGGACGCCTTTGCCGGCGAGGGCGGCGATCGCCTCACGCGCGCTTTCCTTGGGCGGATCCAGAAAGGCGATATAGCCAAGCAGCGTAAGATTGCACTCGTCAGCAATGGAATATGAAGCCTTGTTACCATCGATCTCCTTGTAAGCGACGGCGACGACGCGAAATCCATCTTCATTGAGCGCGACCGTCTCTTCTTTCGCCGTCGCGAAGTGACTCGTATCGAGCGAGCCTTTCGTGCCGTCGATCTCGTATTGCGTGCAAACCGCAAAAATCTCTTCGACCGCGCCTTTGCAAATGAGGATGTGTTTGTCTTGCTCGTGCGCCACGACAACCGACAGGCGCCGTCGCGAGAAGTCGAAAGGGATTTCGTCCACCTTGCGGAAGCCGGTGTCGATGTTCAGAATTCTTGCGAATGTCGACGTGCTCGAGGACCGCGACGTCGAGGAGGTTTTTCAATCCGGACTGAAAGTGACTGTTCAAATAAGCATACTGGAGAACGCGTTCCAACTCTTCGCCGCGAATATCCAAGTGTCTCTTCAGAATGATCCGGTCCTGCGTCAGCGTGCCCGTCTTGTCGGTGCAGAGTACGTCCATCGCGCCGAGGTTTTGAATGGCATTGAGCCGCTTAACGATGACCTTGGCGCGGGCCATCGCGGTGGCGCCTTTCGCCAGATTAACCGTCACGATCATGGGCAGCATTTCCGGCGTCAGGCCCACGGCTACGGAGACCGCAAACAAAAGTGCCTCCAGCCAATCATGCTTGGTCAAGCCATTGATGAGAAAGACGAGCGGCCCCATCACAATGATGAAACGTATCATCAGCCAGGTGAACCGGTTGATGCCTCGATCGAAAGCGGTCGGCACGTGGCGACCCGCTAGTTCATCGGCCAGTTGCCCAAAAAACGTTTGCCCCCCGGTGCGGACGATGACGCCGTCGGCATAGCCGCTGACGACATTGGCTCCCATGAAGCAGATATTAGGCAAGTCGAAGGGGTCGTCGACACGCACTTCGCAGGCGTGCGCGTACTTCTCCGCCGGCATGGCCTCGCCGGTCAAAGCGGACTGGTTGACGAAAAAATCCTTGGCTTCAAGGAGCCGCAGGTCGGCCGGGATCATGTCTCCGGCGGACAACCGTACCACGTCGCCCGGAACCAGCGTGTCCATGGGGACTTCTACAAAGTCGGTCGGTTTGCCGTCGGCGGCCCGCTTGACGCTCGCGGTCGTCTTTACCATGGCCCGCAGCCGCGCGGCGGCTTCGTTCGAGCGGTGCTCCTGAATGAACGCCGTTGTTATGGAGAGAAAGACCATTATGACAATGACAATGGCGGCGCGTGCGTCGCCGAGAAAAAGAGAGACCACTGCCAGGGTGACGAGGAGGGCGTTGAGAGGATTTTTTGCCCGAGTCCAGATTTCTTGAAGAATAGTCGGAGCTTGCTCGCGGGTAACGAGATTGAGTCCGCAGGTCTTCAGGCGCAGCGCAGCCTCATCGGGCGTAAGGCCCATGCTGGATGAGCCGGCTTTTTGGCATGCGGCTTCGGCCGCAAGCAGACTAATTGCGATGAGATCTTCGGCGCGGGGAGGTTGGCCAACCTGCGTGTTCTTCGTTCGCGAGTACCAATGGGGGGATGGCTTGCCCCTCGACGCCGTCTCCGAGCGAGAGGGCATTTGGGCAACCGGGTCGAAACGTAACTGAGCCATCAGTCCCACTCCATGACTTGCACAATCAATGCGAAAGCAATCCAAGGATAAGTTCGAGAGTAGCGGCAGGCAGCCTATTGCGACGCTTCCAATTACGAAACGTGCACCGATCGAAAATCAACCGACTCGACGGTTACGCACCGATAGCGTGCTCGTAGATGTCCTCCTCCTGCGCATTGTGAATGCGCACCAGCGCCTCGATCGACTCTATGACGCGCTGTGCGTCACGGATCAGGTATCGGTCGGTGTCCTCGGGTGCGAGCTTGTCGGCAAGCCGATGCAGAAGCCTGGCCAAGTGGATGATTTCGCGGTGCGCGCGGCTCATTGCCCCGAGGCCGTGGCCGTCGGCCAAAAACTTGGCGACGCGGGGATAAACACGGCTCTCGTCGTCGCGCTCGTGTTCGACAATCTCCTCTTCAACGAAATGGTCGGCTTCCGCAATGAGTGAAACCGCGCCGGCCGGGTCGGCATTGTCCAGCGCGTCGGCGATTTCTCGCAAGCGATCGAGCGTCGCTTCCATGTGCTGATGATCCGAGTGCAGCGTCGTGGCAGCAACTGCCGGCATCTTCCGGTGTCCGAGATGATGGCCGGGAGTCAGAGCGCGCAGCGCGTTGAGGATCACGGCGACATCGATGGCTTCTTGAGTCAGAGCGCCCGCGACCGGCGGCAGTAGTCCCATTGCGGCGAAGGACATTGCCAGGCCCGAGAGCGCCAGTCCTGCGACGATGCTCTGCAGCGCAATGCGCCGCGTGCGCCGCGCGATGGCGACGGCATCAGACACGCGATCGAGGCGATCGACGAGGATGACGACATCGGCGGCCTCCGACGAGGCGCTTGCGCCGCGGGCGCCCATGGCAATGCCGACATTGGCGGCGGCCAGCGCCGGGGCATCATTGATACCGTCGCCGACCATCACGGTGGGATTTTGGCGCTGCTCGGTGGCGACGGCATCGACCTTGTCGGCAGGTTCGCGGTCGGCGAGGACGGCGTCAAGGTCGAGCGCTGCGGCGATCGTCTCGGCGGCGTCGGCGCGATCGCCTGTGACCATGACGATCCGTGACACGCCCGCGCCTCGCAGCCCTTGCACGGCGCGCGGGGTTTCGCGTCGAAGGTCGTCAGCCAGCAATACGGCGCCGATGGTGCGGCCATCCACGGCGACGAAGACGCTGAGTGCCGAGCGCCATGCCGCTCGCCGCAACGCGCGCACTGCCCAATTGTCGGGCTTGCGCGATCCATATACCATTTGATGCGACCCCGCTCGCACCACGCGCCCGTCGATCACGCCTTCGACACCGGCCCCCGGCGTTTCGCGCACCTGCGACGGAACGGTAAGCTTGGACCCCTTCATCCTGGCGGCTTCGACAATTGCCGCAGCGACGACATGGTGCGAACTCTGTTCCAACGAGGCGGCGATCCGCAGAACTTCGTCGGCCTTCTGACCGGGTGCGACTTCGATGGCGACCAGGCGGGCTCCGCCGACGGTGAGCGTGCCGGTCTTGTCGAACATCACCGTATGGGTGCGGGCGAGCGCCTCCAATGGCCCGCTGCCCTTGATGAGGATACCCCGCTTCGCAGCCTGGGCCACGCCGGCGATGAATGCGACCGGCGCCGCCAAAATGAGCGGGCACGGCGTCGCGGCGACCAATACCGCCAGACCCCGAATCGCATCGCCCGAGAAGAACCATGCACCGCCAGCAATCAGCAGCGTGACCGGCAACAATAAAAGCGCAAAGCGGTCCGCCAGCCGTATGAAAGGCGACTTTGCCGTCTGCGCGGCGCTCACCATCCGCACGATACCGGCATATGTGCTTTCGCTTGCCGTGGCGGATGCGCGGATTTCGAACGTGTCGCCCGCATTGAGCGACCCGCTTCGCACCAAGTCTCCCGCAGGCCGAGAAACCGGTATCGGCTCTCCGGTCAGCGCGGCCTCATCGATCACGGCCATTTGGCTGATGATGACGCCGTCGACGGGAATAACTTCGCCCGCCGGCACCAGAATTTCGTCCCCGACGGCGACTTGTTCAATAGGGACGTCCTCGACCGCGGCTGAGCGGCAACGATGCGCGACCCTTGGAGCGCGATCGATCAGGGATCTGAGATCCCGCTCGGCACGGGCTACGGCAAAATCCTCGAGCAAATTGCCGCCAGAATACATGATCGCAACCACAATTCCTGCCAGCGTCTCGCCGAGGATGAGCGCGCCCAACATCGAAACAAGCGCTATTGCATCCACACCGATGCGGCCGGCCAGGAAATCCCGGACTATCGAGAGCGACAATCCAACGATGACCGGAAGAGTGCCGGCTGCCCAGAACCAGTTGGCGAAATCGCGCCGGTCCAGAAGCCAGGCACAAATGCCGGCCAATAATCCACTTAAAGCGACGGCGACCAACGCTCGGCGCAGCAGTCGTTCGTCCAAAATCCTTGCCATCGATCATGCCCTGCGGAGGACGGTCTCGGAGCATAGCTCAGGCCATCCCGACCGCCGTCAGTTTCGCCCGAAAACACCCGGCAGGGCCTTGATCTGGCGCAAAGTCGCTGATGCGGCTCGTGCGGTGCTTGAACGAAAGCAGAAAATGGCAACCAGCAAAGCCAATGCAAAAAGGGCCACTTTGGTTCGGTCGTGAAACTTGCTGCGATCGAAATCGGCTGGTTCGGCGGCGGCGAACCGAAAGCGTGCTCGTAGATGGCCTTCAGCCAGGTCAGGGCCACGAAAATGATCGCAATCGCCGATACCACGGCCGCGATGTTATCGATCGAGAGCAGAAGAACGCGGCCTCCAGCGCGCCGTTCTGCGGCGGCGCATAGTCCCAAGATACGGGCTTGACGTCCCAAAAGAACGCGCGTCTCAGCGCGCAAAGCTTGCCAAGCTGAGCAGCAGAAGGCGGACCGCATGGCGCAGCATCGCCGTACGCTTCAGTTGGTGTTTGGGCGGTGCCGGCTCGCTCGGACGCCTAGCCATGGTCGTTCTCCGTACTTGCAATGAGTTTTTGCAAGACTACATGCCGCGCTTCGGAGAGCTTTGATCAAGCGCAAAAGCCGCTCGCGGAGAAGGCCGCAATAGGCGCCGAGAGCGGCTTTGATCCAGATCAATATTTTCGTGCGCCGCCTGATTCATAATGATCAAAATCGAGACTGCCCGGAGGGAGACGGCGGTATGGATCAGAATATTCCCGGCACGATCATGTTCGACGGCAACCAAGCGCAGAAAGGCTATGCGTTCAACCGCATGTGCTATTCCTTCAACAGCGGCGCGAACCGCGCGGCGTTTCTCGAAGACGAAGACGGCTATTGTGAGAAATTCGGCTTGACCGAGGAGCAGCGCGCGGCGGTGAGAAATCGCAACGTACTGGCGATGATCGAGGCTGGCGGCAATATCTACTACCTCGCCAAGCTCGCCGGCATTTTCGGTCTTAACGTTCAGGACATCGGGGCGCAGCAGACCGGCGTGACGGTCGACGAATTCAAGGCAAGGCTCGCCGAGGCAGGGAGATAACAATGGCCAGGATCGTCGGCGGAATAGCGACAACCCACGTTCCCTCGATCGGCAAGGCGATTGCCGACAAAAAGCAGAACGATCCTTATTGGAAACCGTTCTTTCGCGGCTTCGATTACGTGCATTACTGGCTCGCCCGCGAGAAGCCCGACGTCGCCGTGGTGTTCTATAACGACCACGGGCTGAATTTCTTCCTCGACAAAATGCCGACCTTTGCGGTCGGCGCGGCGAACGAATATAGAAATGAGGACGAAGGCTGGGGCATTCCCGTATCGCGGGCGATCGAGGGCGAACCCGCTTTGTCGTGGCATGTGATCAACAGGCTCGTCGCCGACGAGTTTGATATTACGATGTGCCAGGACATGCTGGTCGACCATGCGCTAACGATACCGATGACCTTGATGTGGCCCGGCCAGAAATGGACCGTCAGAATCGTCCCCATCGCGATCAACACGGTGCAGCACCCGCTGCCGTCGCTCGCGCGATGCCTCAAGCTCGGCCAGTCGGTCGGCCGCGCGATTCAGACCTATCCGGAAGATCTGCGTGTCCTGGTCGTCGGCACCGGCGGCCTTTCGCACCAGCTCGACGGCAAGCGCGCCGGCTTCACCAACAAGGAGTTTGACAAATTCTGCATGGATAAGCTCGCCGCCGAGCCGGACGTGCTGGCGCGCTACTCGATCCATGATTGGGTCGAACAGGCTGGCGCCCAAGGCGTCGAATTCCTGAACTGGATCGCGATGCGGGGCGCGCTGAATGCCCACGTTGCGGAAGTGCACCGTAATTATCACATCCCGATTTCCAACACGGCCGCCGCGACAGTTGTGCTGGAAAATCGTGCGGAGGCGGAAATACGCGCCGCCTGAACTCCGGCATCGGCGGCGGCAACCGCACTGAGCGGGAAAGAGCAGCCTGAAGGGGGGCGGGCTACTCTTGCTTGGCGGTCATGTTCACTGCGAGTTGACCTTGCAGGCCTCGCGGATTTTCATCAGCAGCATGTTACCGAGCAAAGGCTTTTCGACGATCGGAATGCCGTCTTTGGCTGCCTGTGTGGCGAGCGCGGCGTTCGGGCGGCCGACGATGAGAATAGCAGGCGCAGAAATTTGCCGCGTGCGCAGACTCTCGATCAATTGCAAACCGGTCACATTGGGCATCTTCTGGTCGACGACGAAGCAATCGCAGGCTTCCAGATTGCCGGCTTGAAGAAGCTCGCTGCCGCTGCCATAGGCTCGCACCGAGAATCCTTCCAGTTCGAGCGAGAATTTCAAGGAGCTGCATACGGCGGGATCGTCGTCCACAACCGCGACGGTAGGCTTGGGCACGCTCGTTTCCATCGTCTAGTTCATGCCGCGCCGGAATCTTTGTGGGAATTTGGCAAATGATGGTCCGGCATCGACCGCTGGGCATTGATATAGCTCAAGTCCCGGAGGCAGCAGCGTCCGACCGCCGGCCGTCAGTCGCGGCCGACGATCTCGGCAATCAGGGCCATGCGGACAAGGTCGGACAGGCTTGCCGCTTTCATCTTGTCCATGAGATTCGCACGGTAAATTTCCACGGTGCGCGGGCTGATTCCGAGGTCGAACGCGATCTGCTTGTTGGCGCGTCCGGCGACCAGGCCGATCAGCACGTCGCGCTCCCGGTTGGATAGGTCGGCGAGCCGGCTTTCGATGGCAGCGCGTTCCGTCTGCCGTTTCGATTCGCCTTGCCGGTTGCGCAGCGCAGATTGAACGCTCGCAATCAATACCTCGTCGTCAAACGGCTTTTCGAGAAAGTCGGTTGCGCCGAATTTCATGGCTTCGACGGCGAGCGGAACATCGGCGTGGCCGGTAATGACGATCACCGGAACATTGATCTTGAGATCCTTCAGCCGCTTCAAGAGATCGATGCCGCTGAGGCCCGGCATTCTCACGTCGGTAATGATGCAGCTCAGATTGAGATCCGGCAGGGCTTCAAGGAAGGCCGATGCGGACGAATAATCTCGTACTTCGATATGCGCCGTACGCAGCAGAAAGGCCAGGGAATCGCGAAGCGCGTCATCGTCGTCGATGACGTGAACAAGCCCCATATTACTCGGTATTGCCATTTTCCTCACGCGTGACAGCCGGCAAGGTGAAAGAAAATATCCGCGCCCCTGCCGGAATTGGGGCGTGCCGTGATGGAGCCGCCATGGGCCTCGACGATCGTTCGTGAGATCGAAAGTCCGACGCCCATGCCTTCCCGTTTGGTGGTGATGAACGGTTGAAATAACTGCGTCGCAGATCTCGGGCGCAATTCCCGAACCGGTATCGGCAACACTGATCTCAACCATATTGTCCTTCGCCGGCGCCGCTGTGACGAGGAGATCGCGACTTTCCGTCGTTTCCATCGCCTCGATCGCATTGCGCATCAGATTGAGCACCACTTGCTGAATTTGGACCTTGTCGGCAAGCAGAAAGTCGGCGCCGTGGGGCGAAATCAAACGGACCCGCACGCCAGTGTCTTTGGCGCCGACGAGCGCGAGTGCGCTCGCCTCCTCGACCAGCTTCCTGACGTTTTCCACACGCCTTTCGCTCTCGCCACGGGCAACGAAATCGCGGAGCCGACGAATGATTTGTCCCGCGCGCAAGGCCTGGTCGCCTGCTTTATCCATCGCGTCGCGCAGCGGTGATCAGGCTTTCGTCGTCGCGACTATCCAAGAGCCGGCGCGATCCTTTCATATAATTGGCGATAGCCGAGAGCGGCTGGTTAAGCTCATGCGCGAGCGCCGACGCCATCTCGCCCATCGCCGTCAACCGGGAGATATGCACCAGTTCGGATTGCAACTCCTGCAGCCTCGCCTCTGTTTCTTGGCGCTCCGTCAGGTCACGGATGAAGCCGGTGAAGAAGCGCTGGTCACGGACGTGCATTTCGCCGACGGCCAATTCCATCGGGAAAGTCGAGCCGTCCTTGCGCAGGCCGACGACGACGCGGCCGACGCCGATGATGCGGCGTTCGCCGGTGCGAATATAGCGTTTGAGGTAATCGTCGTGCTCGGCCTGATACGGGCTTGGCATCAGAATCTTCACGTTCTTACCGAGAACCTCCGCTGCCGCGTGGCCGAATAGCCGCTCCGCCGTGGCGCTGAACGAACGCATATTGCCGCGATCGTCGACGACGATCATGGCTTCGGGAATGCTGTCGAGAATGGATTTAAGATGAGCGGCGCGCGCGTCGGCATCTTCAGCGCTCGTCGCGGCGGCAAACCGGAAGCGGCGCAACAGTTCGCCGCGCCATGACACGCCGATGCCGACCAGCGTAAATACCGCCGCGTTCAGGTAATCCGCGGTTATAGGCGGGCGAACATCGAATATGAAATAGAAGCCGATCACCAAGCTGACGGCGGTAAGCAAGAGCCCCAGCGTCCACCCGCTCACCGCCGAAGCGATCAGGATTGCCGGCACAAAGAAGATATAAGACGCTTCGCCGCGCAGCACCCGTTCCAGCGCCAGCTTCGCCGCGATCGCCAAGGCGAGTGCGAAGATGGCAATGCCGTACCGCCAGATGGCCCTGCGCCAAGCCAGCATCTTCCAGTCCGCGGGATGCGGCGCGGCCTGCAAATCGGGAACTATGTCGGTCATCGGGGCGCTGGGCTCAAGGCGGCGGGCAGTCACAAAAAGGCTTGCCGGCTCAATAGCATGTCGCGCGTGCCGGCGGCCAACTAAGGGAAAGCCCTTAAGATCAATATCTGAATTTTTCGCCCACCGCCGAGGGGTTAGCAATACCCCGGCAACCTCGCGGAGGAAAAGGTTATGACCACACACGCCGCCGTCCTTGCCGACACATTTCGCCGCTCTCCAGCACCCTCGTCCCACGTGGTGAATATGAAAGGTGCTCAGCGCGCTGCTGCGGGTGCCGCCGGGCCGCTCGACCAGCAAATGTTGCTGATGGGTGTGACCATGTCGTATGCGCGCAACGCGGAAATCTTCGGCGAGAACGAGTTTGCGGATTATCTCTACAAGGTCATGAACGGCAGCGTGCGCACTTACAAGATCCTCAGCGACGGCCGGCGGCAGATTGGCGGGTTTCACCTGCCGGGCGATATTTTCGGTCTAGAATTTGGCGATGAACATGTCATGTCGGCGGAAGCCGTTACCGATGCCAAGGTGCTTGTGGTCAAGCGCAGCGCGCTCAATGCGCTCGCCGGCCGCGATGCTTCAATTGCAGCGCAGCTCTTTGCGTTGATCGGGTGCGAGCTGCGCCAAGCCCAGAACCACATCTTACTGCTCATCAAGAATGCGCAAGAGCGTGTCGCCGGCTTTCTTTTGGAAATGGCCGAGCGATCGCCACTCAGCGCCGCGATCGAGCTGCCGATGTCCCGTCAGGATATCGCCGACTATCTCGGTCTGACGATCGAGACTGTATCCCGAACACTGACCTCCATGGAGGGCGCGGCGGCGATCGAGTTGGCGACGTCGCGGCGTATCGTTCTGCGCAACCGTAACGCACTGCGCCGCATGAACGGCTGAAGACGACAGCCGCGACCGGCGATTATCCGAGACGAGGAGATTGAGCCATGCAAGTCAAAGATGTCATGACGCACACCGTGATTTCGGTCGGGCCGGACGAAACCATCCTGACAGCCGCGCGACTGATGTTGCAAAACCGCATCAGCGGACTGCCCGTGATCGACAAAGACGGCGAACTGATGGGCATCGTGACCGAAGGCGATTTTCTGCGCCGCGGCGAGCTCGGCACGCAGCGTCGCCGGCCGAAATGGCTGGAATTCATCATCGGGCCGGGCCGCCTCGCCGACGAATATGTCCATGCCTCGGGGCGAAAAGTTGATGAGATCATGACCACCGATCCGGTCACCGTGACGGAGGACGACTCGCTCGAAAAAGTGGTCGAAGTGATGGAGCGCCGCCACGTGAAACGGCTTCCGGTGACCAGAAGCGGGCGGATGGTCGGCATCATCAGCCGCGCCAATTTGATGCACGCCCTGGCAAGCTTCGCCCGCGACATCCCAGCGCGCGTTCTGTCCAGCAATTCGCAAATCCGCGATAACATCCTTGCCGTGCTCGACAAGCAGACTTGGGCGCCGCGCATCAACGTGGTCGTCAAGAACGGCGTCGCGGAGCTGTGGGGCGTCATAACCGACGATCGCGAGCGCAAGGCCGTCATCGTCGCGGTCGAGAATGTCGCCGGTGTTGAGCAGGTGCACGATCATCTCGTCTGGGTCGAACCGATATCTGGCATAGCATTTCCCTCGGCCGAAGACGAAACGAACGCGCGCGCCGCGATCTGAACGTCCGTTGGTCGGCTCAAGTCGCATATGGGGGATAAAAATCCATGCATTGGAACGTACCCAAGCCTATCCGGGTTCTTGCCCTCGTTCCGCTTGTCGCGATGCTGGCATTCACGCGCTCTCCGGCAAGGAGCAGCGAGGCGTTTTCACCAGCCGAGCAGCGCGGGCTCAAACTCGTGAGCAACAACTGCGCGCGATGTCACGCTGTCGACAAGGTCAGCGAAAGTCCTTTGAAAATCGCGCCGCCGTTTCGCACGCTGCATCTGCGCTACCCGATCGAGAATCTGGAAGAACCGCTCGCCGAGGGCATCGTTACCGGACATCCGACGATGCCCGAGTTCAGTTTCGACCCCGGGCAAGTTGGCGACATCATCGCCTATCTAAAAACGCTCGAGCACTAGCGGCTCGCGTCGTGCCGGATTGATTTAGGTCAAAGCCGATCTTGCGAGCGCATGCTCTTAAGGAATCCCGCGTTTCATCGCATTGCATTCGCAAGGTCCGGCAATGAATTCAACGCATGCCCCACCGAAACTCATGACCCTGGGCGAGGGGGGCTTAACCGCCGCTCTGATCGTGCTCGCCTTCGTTTCGATCGTCGTCGCCGCCAAAGCTTACACGCCGGAATACGCCTTTCATGCGTATCTGTTCGCCGCGGCGAGCGCGGCCGGTGCCTTCGTCATCGTCAACAGGTTCATGGATCGCAGCGACGATCCGGTGCCACTCGAGATCGACGGCAAGCCGAACTACAATATGGGGCCGGTCAAGCTCGCCACCATCCTGGCGGTGTTCTGGGGCATTGCCGGTTTTACCGTCGGCCTGTGGATCGCGCTGGAACTCGCTTATCCCGCGCTGAACTTCGATCTGTCCTACATTTCATTCGGGCGGCTTCGCCCTTTGCACACCTCCGCCGTGATCTTCGCCTTCGGCGGCAATGTGCTGATCGCAACCTCGATGTATGTCGTGCAGCGCACTTGCCGCGCGCGCATGGTCGGCGATCTGGCGCCCTGGTTCGTGGTGCTGGGCTATAATTTCTTCATCGTCATCGCTGGCACCGGCTATCTCCTTGGCATCACCCAATCCAAGGAATATGCGGAGCCGGAATGGTATGCCGATCTTTGGCTGACGATCGTGTGGGTCGTCTATCTGCTGGTCTTTCTCGGCACCCTCATGCGGCGCAAAGAGCCGCATATCTATGTCGCCAACTGGTTCTATCTAGCCTTCATTCTCACCATCGCAGTGCTGCATGTCTGCAACAATGCCGCAATTCCGGTGTCGATGTTTTCGTCGAAGTCGTACATCGTGTGGTCGGGCGTTCAGGACGCTATGGTGCAATGGTGGTACGGCCACAACGCGGTGGGATTCTTTCTTACCGCAGGCTTCCTCGGCATCATGTACTACTTCATCCCCAAGCGCGCCGAGCGCCCGGTCTACAGCTATCGACTGTCGATCATTCACTTCTGGTCCCTGATCTTTCTCTATATCTGGGCCGGCCCCCATCACCTGCATTACACCGCGCTGCCGGATTGGACGCAGACGCTCGGCATGACGTTTTCGATCATGCTGTGGATGCCGTCATGGGGCGGTATGATCAACGGCCTGATGACGCTGTCCGGCGCCTGGGACAAGCTGCGCACCGATCCGGTGCTGCGCATGATGGTGCTGTCGGTAGCGTTCTATGGCATGGCGACCTTCGAGGGGCCGGTGATGTCCATCAAGGAGGTCAATTCGCTCTCGCACTATACCGATTGGACCATCGGGCACGTCCATTCGGGCGCGCTGGGCTGGGTCGGCTTCGTGTCCTTCGGCGCGATTTATTGTCTGGTGCCTTGGCTGTGGAACCGGCCGCTCTATTCGCCCCGCCTGGTGAGCTGGCACTTCTGGATCGCGACCATCGGCATCGTCGTCTACATCACCTCGATGTGGGTGTCGGGAATCCTGCAAGGCTTGATGTGGCGCTCCTACACCAATCTCGGCTTCCTCGAATATTCCTTCATCGAGACTGTGCAGGCGATGCACCCGTTCTACGTGATCCGGGCGCTCGGCGGTTCGCTGTTCCTTGTCGGTGCGCTGATCATGGCCTTCAATGTGTGGCGAACCATCTATCCGCCACGTCAAGCGCTCGCGCCGGCCACGAGCTCTGGCTCCGGCCGAATAAGGGAAATCGTCCGATGGCAACGCCGACATCTTCCACGTCGCTCTGGCAGAGGCACGGCATTCTCGAGCGCAACTCGATCCTGCTCTTGATCGGCATCCTGGTCGTCATCGCGATCGGCGGCCTCGTCGAGGTCGTGCCGCTGTTCTATCTGCGCTCGACGATCGAGACCGCCGATGGCATGCGGCCCTATACGCCGCTCGAACTCGCCGGCCGCAACATATATGTCAGCGAAGGCTGCTATCTGTGCCATTCGCAGATGATCAGGGCGCTGCGCGACGAGGTCGAGCGTTACGGACACTATTCGCTCGCCGCAGAAAGCGAATACGACCACCCGTTTCAGTGGGGCTCCAAGCGCAACGGTCCCGATCTGGCGCGCGTCGGCGGCAAATATTCCGACGATTGGCATCGCGACCATCTGCAGAACCCGCGCGCGGTGGTCAACGGCTCGATCATGCCGGCTTATCCATGGCTGTTCACCACCGATCTCGACTATTCGCACATCGCCCAGGATCTCAAAGTTCAGGCGGAACTCGGCGTGCCCTATAGCGACGAGATGATCGCCAATGCAGTTGCCGATGTGCGCACACAAGCGACGCCGGATGCGCCGGACGCCGATGCGCTGGCCAAACGTTATCCCAAGGCGCAAGTGCGCGACTTCGACGGCGATCCCAAACGCATCACTGAAGCCGACGCATTGATCGCTTATCTGCAGATGCTGGGCACGCTGGTCGACTTCAAGCTCTACAACGACAAAGCCAATATCCGCTGAGGAGACGATCATGTCGCCGACCTACGCCTTCTTCTCGCATTTCGCCCAGACCTGGGGCCTGGTTTATTTCGTCGTGATTTTCGCAAGCGTGCTCGCTTACGCTTTGTGGCCGTCCCGGTCGCGCCAGAAACAATTCGACAAATCCGCACGCATTCCGCTGCGGGAGGACTAAGGGATGCAAGAGAAAGCGAAGCCGGTGCCCGACGGTGGGCGGCAAGTCGGAACCCAAGTCGGAACCACCGGCCACGAATGGGACGGCATCAACGAACTGAACACGCCGTTGCCGCGCTGGTGGCTGTGGGTGTTTTACGCAACGATTGTTTGGGCGATCGGTTACTGGATCATCTATCCGGCTTGGCCGCTCGTTTCATCCTACACCAATGGCGTGATCGCCTGGCACGCTCGCGATGCCGTCGCAAACGACCTCGCAGCCCTTGCGGCGCAGCGCGGTCCGATGATGGCGAAGCTCGCGGCGGCGCCCTTGCAAGATATCAAGTCCACGCCCGAGTTGCTCGACTTCGCCCGCGCGCTGGGCCGCCGCGCCTTTGCCGACAATTGCGCGCCCTGCCACGGCGCGGGCGGTGGCGGCGCCAAGGGCTATCCCAATCTCACCGACGACGACTGGCTGTGGGGCGGCAAGCTTGCCGACATTTCGCAGACGATCACGCACGGCGTTCGCTCCGGTGACGACGACGGCCACCAAGGTTCGATGCCGGCCTTCGGCCGCGACGGCATGCTCAAGCGCGACGACATCGTTACCGTCGCCAATTATGTGCGGTCGCTGTCCGGCCTTTCGACCGCGCCGGGCGCCGACCTCACACGCGGTGCGAAAATTTTTGCCGACAATTGCGCGGTCTGTCACGGGACGGACGGCAAGGGCAACCGGTCAGTCGGCGCCGCCAATCTGACCGACCAGATCTGGCTCTACGGCTCAGACACGAACGTGATCATCGACGGCATCTGGAACGGCCACGGCTCCGTCATGCCGGCTTGGGGTAGCAAGCTCGACCCGATCACCATTAAAGCGCTTGCAGTTTACGTTCACACCTTCGGTGGCGGGGAGAAGTGACGGATGTGCCCCGGCTGTTCATCGGCATTTGTTATCGCGAAAGCGACCGCTGTTCAGCCGGTGCTCGCCGATCTCGTCGAGGAAGCCCAGCGCGCCGTGTCGGTCACGCCGGACCTTACTGAGTTTCCTGACGACGAGCCACTCTACGCGGCGCGCAAGAAAATCTATCCGCAGCATGTATCTGGCACGTTTCGGCGTTTGAAATGGAGCTTGCTCATCGTCGGCATGGCCATCTACTATTTCCTGCCTTTCGTCCGCTGGGATCGCGGCCCGAATGCGCCGGATCAAGCGGTACTGATCGATTTTACAACCCGGCGATTTTATTTTTTCTTCATCGAAATATGGCCGCAGGAGGTCTATTACCTGACTGGTCTCCTCATCCTCGCCGCCATGATGCTGTTCTTGATGAACGCCATCGCTGGGCGGCTCTGGTGCGGCTATCTTTGTCCGCAGACGGTGTGGACCGATCTTTTCGTCACCATCGAGCGCTGGATCGAGGGCGACCGCCGCGAGCATTTGCTGCGCGATCAAGGGCCGTGGACCTTCGAACGCGTAGCGCGCTCCGCCTCAAAGCATTTCTGGTGGCTGATGATCGCGTGGTGGACCGGCGGCGCCTGGGTTCTCTACTTCGCCGACGCACCGACGCTGGTGAAAAATCTGGCGACGTTCCAGGCTCCGATCGCGGCCTATGTCTTCATCGGGATGTTGACGTTTACGACCTACGCGCTTGCCGGTTGGATGCGCGAACAGGTCTGCGTTTACATGTGCCCGTGGCCCCGCATTCAGGCGGCTTTGACCGACGAATATGCCCTCAACGTCACCTATCGCTATGATCGCGGCGAGCCGCGCGCCTCGCTGAAAAAGGCCGCCGTGCTGCACGCCAAAGGCAAGCCGGCCGGCGACTGTGTCGAGTGTCTGCAATGCGTGCATGTCTGCCCGACCGGAGTCGACATCCGTCAAGGCTCCGATCTCGGCTGCATTCAATGCGGACTGTGCATCGACGCCTGCGATGCCGTGATGGCCAAGATCGGCCGTCCCGCGCGTCTCATCGCCTACGATACTGACATCAACATCAAGCGTCGGCAGCAGGGCCAGCAGCCCATTTACAATATCGTGCGCACGCGCACGCTGCTCTACGCGGCGATCATTCTGCTGGTCGGCGCGGTGATGGCGTTTGCGCTGGCGACGCGAAAGAGCGACGGCATCAGCGTCATTCACGACCGTAATCCGCTCTTCGTGCGTCTGTCCGACGGCGCCGTGCGCAACGGTTACGCGATCCGCATCTTGAATAAGACTGTCGAGCCGCAAAGTTACACTCTCAAGGTCTCCGGTCTTCCAGATGCGGCTATCGAGGTGATCGGCAGCGACGCGCAATCCCAGGGCGAACCGGTCGTCAACGTCGGCCCTGATCAGACACGCGAGATGCGCGTTCTGGTGACGACGCATCAGCAGCTCGTGCCGGACGCCTCGATCCCGCTCACCTTTAGCATTGTCTCCACGACCGGCGGTGCCGTCGCGAGCGCCGCCGATCACTTCATCGGGCCTTAAGGAGATAAAGATGCGCGATCTCGATACCGAAATCGACGCGGACCTGACGCCGTATCGCTGGACCGGACGCACGATCCTGTTCACGCTTTTTGGCTTTTTCGGCATCGTCTTTGCCGCCAACGGTATTTTGGTTCACGAGGCGCTGTCAACGATGAGCGGCCTCGACACCGAGAGCGCCTATCAAGCCGGACAGGTATTCGAGCACGAAGTGGCCTTGGCCAAGGCGCAAGACGAGCGGCACTGGCGCGTCGACGCCAAGATGACGCCGGCGCTGGACGGCGCGCGGCTCGATATCGTTGCATGCGACGCCGCCGGACAACCGCTCCGCGACCTCGACGCGTCGGCCGTATTGGAGCGGCCCACTGATCGCCGTCTCGATCGGGAGGTCGCCTTGGCGCAGGACTCCGCCGGCCGTTTCCACGGCAGCGCGAAGGTCGTTGAGGGCCAATGGGATCTCGTTATTGAGCTGTCGCGTCGCGGCGAGCAGCTCTTTCGGTCGCGCAATCGTGTCGTGTTGCGGTGAACGAACACCCTGGAGTGCGCGGTGGCTGAAACAATCGATCTGTCGTCCTTTGTCGAGCACATGGACTCCGGCCTGTCGCACATGACCTTGGCCGTGGACGGGGTCGCCTGCGCCGGCTGCATCCGCAAAATCGAAAGCGGGCTGACCAAGCTGCCCGGCATTGTCGACGCGCGGCTGAATTTTACTCAGCGCCGCCTCGCCGTCGATTGGCGGGACGGCGAAATCGATGCCGCAGCGATCGTCAAAGCGCTGGGGGACATCGGCTATCAGGCTCACCCATTCGCGCCCGCGCGTGTCGAGGCCGATGAGAGCCGGCAGGCGAAGGCGCTGTTGAGGTGCCTTGCGGTCTCGGGCTTCGCGGCGATGAACGTGATGCTGCTGTCGATTTCGGTGTGGTCCGGCAACGTCTCCGATATGACGCAGGAGACGCGCGATCTGTTTCATTGGCTGTCGGCGCTGATCGCGCTCCCGGCGGTGGCCTATGCCGGACAGCCCTTCTTCCAAAGCGCGTTGCGCGCCATACGCACTCGCCAGCTTAATATGGATGTACCGATCACAGTCGGCGTGGTCTTGGCGCTGGCGCTGTCGGTCTACGAGACCTCAACGCATGCGCCCCATGCCTATTTCAATTCCGCGCTGATGCTTTTGTTCTTCTTGCTGTGCGGCCGCTACCTCGACTTGGCGATGCGGCGCAAGACGCGCCTGTTCGCCGGTAATATCGCTTCGCTGAAAGCCGAATTCGCGCATCGGCTCGACGCCAAGGGCGAACTGACCCGCGTGCCGGTCTCGGCGCTTGAACAAGGCGACCACGTGCTGGTGCGGCCTGGGGAGCTTATTCCGGTCGACGGCTGCATCGTCGACGGGGCTTCGGAAGTCGCTGAGGGTCTGGTGACGGGCGAAACCCTGCCGCGCGCCATCGGGCCGGGAGACACAATTTACGCGGGAAGCATCAACTCTTTAGGCGCTCTCGTCGTTCGCGTCATCGCCGCCGGCCAGGGTACGCTCGTCGATGAGATCGAACGCCTTCTACAAAGGGCAACGGAGGCAAAGTCACCTACCGTGCGGCTCGCCGATCGCGCCGCGCGGCTCTATGCGCCGGTGGTGCATGCCACCGCCGCGCTCACCGCGATCGGCTGGCTGATCGCCGGCGCCTCGCTGCACGACGCTATCGTCATCGCCATTGCGGTGCTGATCGTCACTTGCCCCTGTGCGATCGCGCTTGCTATTCCCGCCGTGCAAGTTGTCGCCGCCGGTCAGTTGTTCCGGTCGGGCATCATTCTCAATAGCGGCGACGCTATCGAGCGGCTGGCCGAAATCGACACCGTGATCTTCGACAAGACCGGGACGTTGACCTTGCCGGATTCCGATGTCGATGCCACGCTGGTCGACCCCGATCTTCTCCAGCGCGCCGCGCGGCTGGCGCTATCGAGCCGCCATCCCTTGGCCGCAGCGCTGGCACGCCGGGCGGCTGATCGGGTGCCCTATTCCGGCGCGGTCGAAGAGCCGGGGAGGGGTGTTCGCGCTATGATTGACGGCAGTGAGGCGCGCCTCGGCAGCGCACTATTCTGCGGCGTCGGCGATAAGGCGCCGCAGGCCGTTGCGCGCGATCCGGAAGCATCCTTCATCTTCTTCGCGCATGCCGGGCAAACCGCGGCGATTCCGATTAGGCAGACTTTGCGCCCGGACGCCGTGGCGGTCACGGCGGCACTGGCCACGCAAGGTCTCGACCTCATGATTATTTCCGGCGATCGGCCGCAAGCGGTCGAGCCAGTCGCACGGCGACTTGGACTGCGGCAATGGCTTGCCGGCTTCACGCCCGCAGAGAAGATCGGCACCATCGAGCAATTGAAGTCGCAAGGCCACCGCGTCCTCATGGTTGGCGACGGGCTGAATGACGCGCCGGCGCTTGCCGCGGCGCATGCGTCTTTGTCGCCGATCACCGCCGCTCATCTCACCCAGGCGCAGGCCGATGCTTTGTTCCTCGGCGATCGCCTCATGCCGGTTTTCCGCTCAATCACGCTGGCGCGGCGCGCGCGCGCCTTGATGCGAGAGAACCTTATGCTCGCCGTCATTTATAATGCGCTGGCGGTGCCGATCGCCATGGCGGGTCTCGTCACGCCGCTGATCGCGGCGGCGGCGATGTCGGGCTCGTCGATCTTGGTGACGCTCAATGCCTTGCGCGCGCGGCTTGGCGAGAGCTTGCCAAGTGAATTGAAAGAAAGTGTTTCACGTGAAGGGCAGGCGGCGACGGAGACGACGCCCCTGGCCGCGGTCGCCAACCGCAGATTGGAGCTTGTGCCATGAACGTCCTCATCTATCTTGTGCCCATGGCGCTGTTGCTCGGCCTGACCGGGCTTGTTTGCTTCATGTGGACACTCAAGAGCGGCCAATACGAAGATCTCGACGGCGCCGCGGTCCGCATCCTACCTGACGACGATATCAAGACTTAGGGCATCCAATTCAGTTGAGTTGGGATCGGCAAACGGCAAGCGCACGATAGCGACGCAAGCATCCTCCGAATCGTTTTCCATCCGGAAGCCGAGATTGCAGCACATCGCAAACATTTTGGTATTTTATCAGAACCTGCGATAAGTCCAGATCGCCTCATCCGGTTCGGTTGTGCGCCGCCGTCGCCGCCGATACCAGCTCGCTGTGACGCTTACAGAAAATCCTATTTTAGGAATTCAGCCCGCGTCTAAAGGTCGTCAACCTGTAGAGGCCGCCGAAGAATGATCGCGATCGCATTTGACCGGGATATCCGGCCGGCATCCAGGCGGCGATGTCGTCGCGCCAAAGGTCGAGCGCGAACGGCTCAAACGCCGTCGACGGACCCGCCGGCTGCTTATGCAACAAGAAGAAAAGCAGGACTTGGTCATAGCTGCGATCCGGCAGTTGCAGATCCACCGAATTCATCGCGAGAAGCTTTACCTGACATTGCTGCGGCAGCTTCCTGCGCAAGTTTTGGAGTGAAATCGGCAACACATCGACGACGTCGAGCGCTCCGTTTTCGGTCGCGCATTTGTTTGCGAGCCGTGTGGTCGGATCGCCGTAGGCGCAAGCTATTTGCAGCGCGGCCCCATGCGCTGGGCTCAACTCGGCCAAAGCGACATCGCGCAGCCTCGCATAATTTCCCCACAGAATGGCCCCGACAAGCCACTGCCGCTCGAAGAAAGGGACGGCGCGAGGATGGATATAGGTCCACCAATAACATTTGCGCGGATAATGCGGGACATCCTTGGGGCCAGTGTGGAAGCGCGGCCCGGTAAGTCCCGCGGCCGATCCGTCGCTTTGCGGCAGCCAAACGGGCACGTAAGTGTCGGTCATGACTTTCGACGCTCGGTTGCGGGATTGTTTGGGGGTTCTGAGGAGGGGATGCGAGTCCGGTGCGGCCTAGGAGGAAGCCGCACCGGATACCGGGCCGTTATTGACCAGCTGTCGCCGTCCATCGCCTTCGGAGGTGCGATGGTGCTGGCTTATCAGGCCACCGCCCAGCGCAGCATCGAGCTGTGCTGCACGGCAGAAAGCTTGCTTACCAAGCCGTCGAGCCCGAAAACGTGGCCGGCATGCTTGACGATCAGATAGATGAGAACGCCCGCATAGACGATGTGATAATCGACTAGATAGTCGTTGACGTTCTCGATGAACGGAAAGTCCATATGCGCGTCCAATAGAGCAGCATCAGCATGACCGCGAACGGCGCGCTGACGCGGACCAGCAAGCCCGAGATCAGCGATAGGCCGATCAAGAGGTGCCCGTATTCGACGAAGAATGTCAGCGTCGGCACGATCGCCGGGTTGGTGAATGGCTCGTAGACATCGTGAAACGTCTTGACGTGGCTCAAGAACCCGAGAACGAATTTGTCGTCGCCGAAGTGGTGGATACCTGCCCATAGAAAGGTCCAGCCCATCGTAAGGCGGAAGAATAAGACAAAGACTTGATCGGCATTCGTTTGGTTTGTTTGCGACTGATCCTGCGACATCTGTTGCTCCTGGGTAATGTGGTCGAGCTTCAATAACGGGATCCAAAATATTGCCGGAGCGGAGGCCGTCTTGCGCCAAATCAATAAAATTGCAGCCGTAAGAGTTTTATTTTCGGTTGAAGCGCGGCAGCTAAGGGCCAACAGCGGCCTCATGCAGTGCAGCAAAACTGGCCTATATTGAATCACGTCGGCAACGGAGAAAAGGCCAGATGGGATCGTGAGGCCGAGCGCCTTCGTGTCGTTAGGTTGATAATTGGTTGGAGATTGGCACCGCGGAGAATTTGTCCAGCAGAGACGCCTTGGTACACATCGCTAATGCCAGTGCCGCAACTCATCAACCCACCGGATTCCATCACAAGAACCAGCAAATTCATTGCACTTCATCGGTATGAACCACCGCGAAGGGCACCCCATCGCGATCGTAGCTTTTCTTGAACTCCGCGACCCAACCGTCGAAGCCGCTTGGCGAACTGAGCTCCTATCGCGCGCATTTCGCTCGGTGAGCCAGCCTGCTTCGAGCTCGCCAGGATAATAGCCTGAAGCTGGAGCAAAGCATCGTAAATCTCGTAATTTCGCAGCGGCGCCACATTAGTTGTGGAGTCACGTGAGGCGACAAGGATCGCGTCCCAAACGGCGTCCCGTATTCGATCGCGATAGGCCCGATCGAAACTGTCAATTTTGCTCGCTTTGATTGTCATAATTCTCTCTCTCGGGTCAGCCGGGGCCGACCGTCAGGCCACCGTTATGCGATGACGAATGCAAACGTCAGGTCGACCTCGGTGGCACCACCATCCATTTGGTCACACCAGCGAGGATAGTGAGGATAGCGCCCCCAGCGCCGCCGCCGATGATCTGACCGATGAATGTTCCGATATCGACATGGTCGGCCGCGAGCGCGGGTACCATCTGCTGAAGCAACTGCCCGCCGGCGACGCCGCCGACGGCGCCTGCAATGGTGTTGCCAATCGCACCGAGCGTGAGGTTCTTGAGTGTCGTACCGGCGGCGTAGCCACCAATGGCGCCTGCGATGATCTGAATGATGAGATTGATGAGAGTTCCAGACATGTCATGCTCCGTTTAGGCTTAGCTTCCTCGAATTGACCAATTTTACGTTGCTATGCATCAGAACTGGACCGGCACATCCATTCGCGGCTGTCAGTCGGTCTCGCGCGACCCCGCGATGACGCTGTCCGCAGCCGGAACCTTGCGCAGGGTCAACTGGTTCTCCGCCTCTTCAGCTTCCTTCTCCAAACCCATCCAGCGCAATTTGCGGATCATCTTGACGAGTTCGTTGGGTGTTTGTTGCTCTGTTGAGCCAACACGCGGCTGTTGTTGATCGTGCCGCATTTCCATGGACGTTCTCCTTGGTTTTTACGGTGTTATTGGATGCGAAATTCTTTGACGTCCGCATCGAACACGAGCTGTTCGCCAGTAATCAGAGGAATGCGCAACAGGCTTCGGTTACGTTCAAGCTTTTTCCGCGGAATGCCTCGACAAGGGTGTGGTCCCCATTCGACATCGAGATGGTACGCCGCTATCAGTGCCTTTGACGCTTACGAGGCAGCACCGATTTGCAATAAATCATTATATGCGCGACAAGAGATGCGGGCGAATATTTTCTAGGATGTCGATCTGAGTAGGAAACGTGAGTTTCTATGTTTAAAACAAAAAAACTCATGTTTGATATTAGGAAGCGCATTTTCCAGGCTGCAATAGTCTCACCACATCCAACGCACTTGCCGGTACAGCCGCAGCTCGGAGGTTCGGAGTGGACGCGGTGGGGAGCGATGTCCGCCTTGGGTCATTAGCGGACGCAGCGCCTCTAACTCGTGGTGTCTGCTTTACCACCGATAACGGACACGGACGCCAACGATTGCCCGTAGGCGGATTAGCGAAGCATCATCCGGTAATTCGTTGCGCTGCGGAGGCACTCTCCGCGTTGCGTTCAATTCGTGTATCCTGATTTAACGCACGATAAAGTCGCGCGGGGGTCTTGGCCGGCGCGCCGCGCAACGCGCCGCCGTACAGTTTCGACCACATTGCCTTCTGCAAGCCGTGGCGCGCAATAATAGGCCGAGGCGATCATCGCCTCGGGATAGCCGGCGCCCTAGTTCTCCTTGACGATATGCGGAATGGTGCCCGGAGAGTTGGACCTCGCCGACGATCACAGGCCCGTCCGAAAGCGCGCCATGACGACGATGATCGCGATCTGCATCACACCTTGCATGGCGACCACATAAAAGTAGCGCTGCATCCAGATGCTGATTTTTTTCAAATCGGCTTCGCGCTCGCGCAATTCCAGACAGACCAGCACGTTGACCGGGGTTAAGAAGCCGAGCCCCTGGATCGTCATCAGCGCGACGAGAACGAGAGCCGCCGCGATCCAGCCGTAGGCCGGCCAATCCAGCGCTGTGTAACCAAGCTTGACCGCAAGAAACCAGCCGGTCGTGCCGGAAATGATCGAAACCGTGGGCATCAGAAACAGCGTGCGCGGCGTCAGCTGCTGCGCGACTTCCCGGCGTACGGATAAACTCGTGCATCGCAAAATCGGGCCGAGCACAAAGCCCATGAAAAGGTCGATGCCGGTCCACAACAGGCTCGAAAAGACGTGTAGGAAGTCCAGAAACCAAATATTCCCGATCGCGATGGCGGCGGTCATGATCATGATGGCCGTCACCGCGAAGCATAAATAGTCCCAGTGGATGAGGCGTTCCGGAATAGCTATGGAGGCGGTCATTTTCGCACCAGGGTACCAGGCCGCGCGGTTTTGCTAGACCGTTTCGACGCGATGGCAATGCGAGCGATAAAAGACATAAATGTCGGGCAAATCCCTGAGGTCGATGTGACGGACAAGCCGCATCGTGCCGCGACAGTGCGGGCATTGCAGAGTGGCGGCTTAAGTCTGCACCGGCCTCATAGCGATACATATTACCGCGCCGCACCATCCACGTTTTGCGATAGATCAAAACGGTCGGTTCAAAGGAGCAAGCAGATGATCGTTCCCTTGACCGTCGTGTGGGCGGTGACCGCCGCCGCCGCTCAGGTCCAGGGCCCGGGTAATGTCCAGCAAGGCCTCCCACCGCCGACGAGGTGACGCCACCAAATTGGACACTGCCCGGGACCGCGCACGCGCGATCTCGTGGAGCGACTTCCAGAACGGTTCCTCAAGGCGGATACTAGCCTTGTGTCGCGCGATTACTATCGAGCGTTTCATGACGCATCTCTCGGCGCGAAAATGGATCAGGAGATCCGTGGTGCCTTGGCCACCACACTTTCCGAGTAATGGCATTTCCCGCACTCGAACAGCAAAATTTCAAATCCGCGCTTGTTGTCGGCTAATATGCGGGTCAAACTCAATTTGGTAGAGCAATTCGGACAGGGTGGCCGCTCAACATGGCGCGGCGCAGATGGTGTGTAGTGGGTTTCTGGCATGACATCCCCCAATGGTCATAAGGGGTGGCAACGGTCGCCTGTCAGGTGCCGGTCGTGAGTTGAAATCTCAGGGAGTTTTGATGCCGTCCCTATTTGATTGCTCGTTTTTGATCTTTATCAGCGGCCACAAGTTTTGTCCTTGATTTATATCAACTCAAGGGACGAACTGACGTAAACTACGCTCAATGTCCGCTTTGGGTCATTAGCTGCCGCGCCGGCCGACGGCGGCCATGTCCGCTTTACCCCGAAAGCGGACACCGCATTGCGGTCACACGGCGTCCGCTAAGGGCGATAAGCAGACATCCGGTCGATCGTCAGTTGGACCCGCAAAGTACGTCACAGACCTGCCGATTGCATGCATCTGGTAGCCTCCCCCTATCCGCGGCGGCAGTCATCCCTGAGGCGGGTAAATGACAATTTGCATCGAAAGACGAGAGTTCATAGCCGGTCTTGGCGGTGCGGCAGCCGCATGGCCGCTCACGGCCCACGCGCAAACCTCTAAGATCTATCACCTTGGCAGTATCAGTACTCAAGGAGCGCCATTACTTCAAATCGAGCCCCTTCGGAAAAGCTTTGATCGACGACTTGACAAAGCTTGGATACGCGCTCGACAAAGCCTTACTTCTGATCCCCTCGGCTCGAATGGAGACAACGCTAAGGTTCCATCACTGGTGCAGCAATTGAAGACGCAAAACGTCCAGGTGTTCGTAGGTGTCGGCTATGCGGCGGCGGTAGCAGCAAAGGCCTTGGGGATGAATTGCGTTGTAGCTTGGGGTGTCGGGGATCCAGTTGCGACCGGGCTCATTGACGGTTTGGCGCGCCCAGGAGGCAACATCACAGGCATATCCGACAATGCGACGACGCTAACGAGCAAACGTCTCGCGCTGCTTAAGCAAATGTCGCCGACATTTCGCCGCGTCGCGATATTGTGGAACAAAGACGACCTAGCCATGTCGCTGCGTTACGAGGAATCGCCAAAGTCGCTCAATCGCTCGGCGTTACTGTACAGCCACTCGGCGTAGCCGAACCGAGTGATTTCGACGAAGCTTTCGCCGCCATGAACAGTGAACCGCCTGATGCCATAATGATGGTCGCTGACTTGCTGACCTCACTCAACCGCAAGCTCGTCTTCGACTTCGCTTCCGAGCGGCGTCTGCCGGCGATTTATGAGTACGACTTCTTCGTTCGCTCCGGCGGCTTGATGTCTTACGGGCCTGATTTGATGGAGTCTCTTGAGCGCACTGCCGCCCTCGTGGATCGGATATTCAAAGGGGCAAGGCCCGCCGATCTACCATTTGAACAGCCAATCCATTATCCATTCGTGATCAATTTGAAGACCGCGAAGACAATTGGGCTGACGGTGCCGCCCACGCTACTAGCGCTCGCCGATGAGGTGATCGAATGAGACGCCTCACGTCCGCTTTGGGTCATTAGCTGCCGCGACGAACATTGAGCTTCGCGTCCGCTTTATCCCGAAAGCTGCCGCGACAGTCGCCGACCGACGTGTTCGCTTTGGGCCACAACCAGACATCTGGCTCCTGGTATAGAAGAGGCCGTCAACTGAGGCGGCCTACGTCACGCGGGTCGCTTGATCGGTTTTGACAGTTCGATGATGTCATCCGCCAGCTTGAGCCATTCGTCGAACGGCGCGAGCTTTCTGATTTGGCGCGACGACTACCATTTCCAGACAGCTGTTGGCGTGGCGCGAGTAGTCTTTGTGCTTATTATCTTTCGTAACGGCCATGATCCTACCTTGCTAATTCCCCGGTGTGGTGTGGAGTACGTTGCGTAAGTCTGTTCAAAACAGCACACTTTTTCCGAAAGGAAAGCGCTAGTCTTGTTCGGGCGACGCGAGATCATCTCGCATCCGTTGAGGCGATGAAATGAAGGAGCTTGCCCCCAGAGCCGCACAGTCCCTACCGAATTGTCCGAACTGCGGAGAGGGTATGCACGCGACCGACCGTTACGCGCCAACCCCATTAAACCGCCGTCGTTCGCGTGCCAGCCCTGCGGTCTCACAGTGATCGGCTATGATAAGGCTCCGCTCGGCTAGAGACAAAGGGTCGCCACACCTGTCCACGGCCACACACTGAAATTCGCTGCATCGAAAAGAGCGTTTACGGCGTCAAAGCTTCGACAGTTAGAGTACCCTTTTTACAGACACCACATATCGAGCGCGCCAGGACAAGATGTACAAATTGAGAGACGATGGATACGCCAACTTCAAGAAGATCATTAATGGAAGAAAATGGGTTGGTCGTGTCAGCCAGACGGCCAACGGGTTTTTCGCGAAAATCGGAAACCACGAAGCCGATGCGCTCACGGAGATTGCAGCGCTTCAGGAAGTTGTAGCGAAAGTTAAGGGGCAACTGTTTGAAGCAAATCCTAAGAGCCGCGCGGGATCTCGGCGAACGTCAACGGTGCAAGCTGACATAGAACGAGTGGTCAAGCCGGGGGTGGACCAAAACCAAGATCAAGATCGGGAATGACGCCAAGCGGCCAGCGAAGTTATCTAATAAAGCTGATGTCTGATCGCGGGGACCATTATCGGGCCAACGCAGACGAGGCCCGAAAACAAGCCGAGCGCAGCATTAACCCGCTGGATAACGAACGCTGGCTAAGGATCGCCGAAGACTGGCTGAAACTCGCCCAAAGCGAGGACGGCAGACCTAGGGCTAGGTAACGTCGCCCAATCTCTGGGGTCTGGGTCAGTCAAGTGAAACATCACCAATCAAGCACACCACTAGCGAGAATTCTTCTGTTTTGGAGACGGCCCTTTCGGTCGAGGTCCGCGAATGAATTTGTCAAACTCCCGCTTCACGGTGCCATCTGATTCATCCGCCTCGGCTTCGCGCGCGTCCTTGATGAAACGTTTAGGTTGTGCGGGGTCGTCAGATTTTGCGGCGTTTTGGGGGACATCGGGTCGGTCACTCCATTCAAGGCCAGTTTCAGGTCTAATAGTGTTTCGGCATGAAGGACAGACCTAAGTGGTCGCCTTCCGTATCTGAATATTACCGTGGCGGCGTGGAATGTCCGCGTTGGGTCATTAGCTGCCGCGCGATCTGACCAAAGGCGCGGGCTGCTTTCCCCCGAAAGCGGCCGCCGCAGTCGCCCAGGCGGGTAGCCGCGGGTCACAAGTGGGCATGAAGCAACCAGAAGAAACTATTCGACGACAAAAGAAAAAAGACCGGAATAAATCCAGGGCCTTTGCTTCTGTGGTTGAGGTTAGTCTAAAAGTCCATGCCGCCCATGCCGCCGCCAGGCATCGCAGGACCCGCACCATCCCTCTTCGGCCTTTCGGCGATCATGGCTTCCGTGGCGATTAACAGCCCGGCAATCGATGCCGCATTCTGCAGGGCCGCCTCGGCGCTTAATTTCTTATCCCTATTGCGCTTTGTGCCCGGCACCCCATGTGAAGTGCAAAGGCAAGCTGTGGCTTGTCCGAGAGCTGCCCGCAAATCGGGGACATACCGAAGTCTCCGTTCTCTCCAGGTGGCAGCGCAGGTGCCGTCGGCAGGCACATTCACACTTCAGAGAGTAGAGTTGAGTTCGGCTCGGGTGCCGTCAAGCACCCGCTTCAGCTTCTGCGCGCGCTCCGTGCGGCGCGTATTCCCTCTGATCGAAAGGCTAAAAGCCATGCAAATTCCTTCAATTCTGCAGGGCAACTCGCCTACTCGTCTCCTCCAAGGAATAGCTATCGGCGCCGTTGCGTCGATGGTCATCGGGTTTTCTTGGGGCGGCTGGATGACTGGCGGCAGCGCCATCAAACAACTTGCGGATGAGCAGGCTAGTTGCGCCGTCAGTGGCTGCCCTCACGCCGATCTGCGTGGAGGAAATTCCTGCAGAACAACGACGCGAAAGCGAACCTCGCAGTCCTGCAAAAGATCTCTTCGACCTGGGAACAAGGTGATTACTTGCAGAAGGGCGGCTGGGCAACGCGGCCGGGGGCTACGTCCTCCGACTACCAGCTGGCCAGGGTGTGTGCAGAGCAGTTGGACCACGTCAATCGCCGCTCAATGAACTGAAACGTAGGGCCTCGACTGGTGCGTTAAGCCGACATTCTCTGAGTGTGCAGGGCGCATGCGTGGCCGATGACAATGCGCCGATCGGATGCTGAAACGCGACCGAAGCCGATCCGGTGGCACCTAGCCGCAATTAGGCTTGGCTCGAAGCGGACGATTGATGCTGCGGCGAGCGCAGCACAGTGACGTTTAAGCACGCGGCTCCAGAGCACAGCGACTTAGGCAAGGGCGCGTCTCATGCTAATAGCACAGCAATATCGTGCGAAAGCGGCCGAATACACAGAACTGCTGACGGCAGCGAGTTACCCGCTGAAAGCCGCGAATTTCGGAGGCTCGAACGAAGCTACCTCGTGCTGGCCGAAAACAAAGAATGGATTGCAGTCAATCGCGATAAAATGAACGTTATCGCTGCAGACGAAAATTGCTATGGCCGCGCCAACCTCGCGCGGCCCGGCCGCGTGTTGGATGACAAGTGGGCTACATTTCGTATCTCGGACGACAGCTTCAAAAATTGCCCGTTCCCGATCGGCACCGAGGTGCGGATGCGCCTACTGCACGATTTCCATATGCGCGACGGCGTGGCTGTCAAGACTATCGGCTACGAGGTCTGGCGGCGCGACGAATAGTCGTTGGCTCGGCAGCGAATGACCGCTTTGGGTGACGCCACATACGCGCGGTACGACCGCGAAATCAGCGAACAATGGAAGGGGCCGAACCGATGAATGCCCCATCGCTTGAACAGAAGATCGCCGCCGCGCTGACCGGTAATGTCACATCCTCTTCTCTTGCGGCATTGATTGCGAAGACCGAGGCCGCCATCACACAAGCGGACGCAACCGTCAGCGCCGAACGTGAGAGAGCTCTCGATCCAACGCTGAGCCCCGATGGGAAGGCGGCGCGCGAGAGCGATGCAAGCTGCCGAGTTCAGTCGTGAGCGGTTGCGGACTGTGCTCCCGCGTTTGCGTAATCGGCTACGTCAGGTACAGGCGGCAGAATATACCGCTCAGTGGCGGCGTGACTTCGAGCGTGTCGAAGTCAAACGCGATACGTTGGCTTCGGAGTTTGCCGAGCTTTATCCCAAGCTCGTTGCGCAGCTAATCGATCTTTTTCGTCGCGTCGAAGCGGTCGACAGCGAGTGCTCACGCGTCAACGGCTCGGCACCCGCGAACCAGAACCGTTATTTATTCGGGGTCGAGCTTTCGGCGCGCAATCTCGAGAAGCTCACCATAACCAGTCCGTCGAATAGCTACAGCGACTTCAGCTCCCCGACATCGAACACAGCGACCGCATGGCTTGGCCACTGCCACAACCATCTTTAGCGGCGGTCTATGCGATGTCGATGTTGCCGCAGCACGACAGGCGTTCCACCGCTGATTGGGCAGCTGCACAGAGGAGATAAGGCCCGGCGCGCAGCAAACGAAGCCCGGTGGGACGAGGAAGAGGCAGCGCGTCAGGCGGCAAGCAGCGCTCATATGAAACAGGCGGAGT
>CAWEMR010000037.1:0-18064 GCA_963810085.1 uncultured Alphaproteobacteria bacterium
CCGCGCGTGACTACTCGGTATTACTCTGCGACGGCGGATATCACACCCAAATCCAGCAACTCGCGCCTGTGTGTCTGAAAGGCCCGCTGGGCTTGGGTCATAACCTCCGCACCAATTCGAACGTCATAGCCGGGGCCATCGAGGATACGGCGGACCAGAATGTCGGGAGATAGATCTCCCGACAAGCCGCGAGAATCATCGGCGAGAAAGTCCGACGTGAACGGCTGTTCGACGTCAAAGAATCTGGTCAGCGCGACGAGGATTTCCTTAGGTTGCTTCATCAGATGACCATACTGCACGAGTAATGCGCGTTCACGAAGAACGCGACCATATCGGACAAGTGTCTTGAGGCGACCGACATAGGCACCAAGGGCCGTGCTATCATCACACCTGTAGCGGCTCATCAAACTCTTTAGAGATCCTTCCGGTGCGCGAACCGAAAAGACGCATTTATGGACAAGAGGCGACAATAAGATTTCCTCTCTGGGCAAATACTGGTCCATGGTTATTTTGTCCACGACGTATTTGCCGTATGTGTTTCTCGGAAAAAGATTCGGCAACTCCTCCGGATCATCATAAGTCGTAGGTGTTTCACCCGCGCTCACGAAATCCGGATTGCTCGTCAGCATTTCCGCGACGAGTGTTGAACCAGATCGTTTGTGCCCGAGAATAAAGACGTAACGAATTTCCCGCGCTCGTCGTGCGAAATTCACGCGGGATGCTGTGCGAAATGCCATCGCGAACGGCGCTTTGGCCATTCTTGCGAAATGCGACATTGGGCCCCCTCGCGGTTTGCAGTAAGCGCCCGGCTCGCCACAATCCGCCTCCGTCGCGGAAATTCTACTCAGTTTGGCCCGATATGCACAATATCCTAGGAGCTGTAATTGTTTCGGGGACTGGAAAAGACAGGTGGCTGGCACCGAGGGCCGGATATCAAGGTACCAGTCCTCCAAACCATGCTTCGCATGCGTGACAACGGTGTGCATGAGAAGGCTAGTCTGGGGATAGGGACGGCCCCTGGCCGCTTATTCACCGAGCTTAAATGACCTAGGTGAATCGGCGGTGAAAATCGACAAACGTCCGCTCGATCAGGTGTTTGGATCAGCTTTTTGACATCTAAAATGGGATCTTCCAATCTCAACGATCAGTCGTCAGTTCGTTGATACCTGCACCGGCTCGAAATAAGTCGAGAAGCTTGGCGCCTTCTTTTCGTGCATCGTGGCGATCGGCAGCGCGCTTGTGCCCCTCTTCGCCCATTCGCTTAACGACATCAGCGGGCGCTGCGAGGCAAGCCTGCATCGTGCGCGCCAATGCCTCAGCATCGCCAGCCGCAACCAGCCAGCCGTGTTGGCCCGAAACAACCAATTCCGGAATTCCGGCAACATAAGTGCTGATGACCGGCCGCCGCAGCGCCATCGCCTCCATGAGGACAACCGGTAGACCTTCCGCAAAGCTCGGTAGCACGAGCGCCCTGGCTGCAAGTATCTCCTCGCGAACGCGTTGACTGCTGATCCAACCCGTAATCCTCACCGGCAGTTTGTCGCGTGCTATCAAATCCTCGATATTGGCGCGAAGTTCGCCATCGCCCGCCAGCACGAGTTGAAAGTCTATCCCGGCTGCGGCGAGTTGACGCGCAGCTTCCATCAGAAGGAGTTGACCCTTCTGCGAGCAGAGCCGACCCACACAAACGAACCGAGGGGAGATCTTGTGGCGGCGCAGTTGGACCCTCCAAGTAGCCTTTATCCAAACCACAATGCACGACATGCACTTTCGACCAAAACTTGTGATCGACAAGACGATAGAGTTGGCTTCGGCCAAACGAGCTAACCGCGACAACGAATTGCGCGCGCCTGATCTTCTCTGCAAGCCCGATGGAAGACGCCTTATCGAATTCTTCCGGCCCATGCGCGGTAAAGCTAAATCCCGGACCGCCTAGCGCGTTCGCGAGCATCGCCACCTCAGCGGCATTCGTCCCGAAATGCGCGTGCACGTGCGCAATTTCTGCGTCATGCAGCCAGGGCACAATGCGGCACGCTTCAGCCAAATAAACCAGATGAACGGGTAGCGGACGGTCGGCGTGGCGGCTCATTTTCCACGCCAGCTTGAACGCGGACGCGAGCCGAACCGGCCGCGTGACGAACATGCGCACCGCCGCAAAGACAAGCGGCAACGCGCCGTCAGGCAGCACGTAGCGCGTGCGTTTGCGCTCCGAAATATCATCCGCGTCGACGAGATCGCCGGACCAGTTGCGGAGCGCAATGCGCAAGATATCAACGCCGTTTTCCTCAAGTGCGCCGATTTCGCGCCGGATGAACGTCGTACTAGTCATCGGGTACGAGTTCATAATGTACGCTATCTTCACAATCCGGGCCTCTATCAGTCTCAAGGGGTGCTTTCCGTCCGGGCACGATCGAGGACACGGATGATGCTCAAGGACCGTTCCAACGGAATCACATCGCTCTCTGCCGCGCCAGCGGCCAGAAGGGAGAGAAAATGCAGGAGTTGTGGAAGATACTTGTTGGTTCCATAGCTGAGATAATCATGGCGACCCTCAGGGACGAGCTTTTTAAGCCGACGTAACAACTGATGGCGACGCAAACTTCGCTTAACTTTCGCTTTGGCCGTCAATTCATACGTTGACTCTTGCCGCAGCTGCCGCGGCACCGCTACCCGCCGCGCCGAAATGAATTCTCCACCGATCAAAGGCTCTTCAAGACAAATCCGTCCCTCCGCGCAAGCGAGCGTCGCGGCGTTGGACATCAGAGATATAAACGACGCAGACAACTGCGATTGTCCACCGTTTCGATGTGAAAGCTGAATGCAGGCATGTCGGTCGACGCCCCGCGCAGTGACATCGATTGAAGAGCGTAGGCTCTCGACCGGCCCAAAGACGTCGAGCGCGAGCGCTACAAGATACGTGGCGAGATCGAACAACACCCCGCCGGCTTCCGGCGAGAATAGCCGTGACTGCGGTTCCTCGCTGGCTGGGTAGCCAAAGTCGGCGGCGAGATGAATGGGCCTTCCGTAGGTGTTAGTGTGCGCCAATTCGACAAAACGGCGGTACGCCGGCAGGAAGGGTATCCACAGTCCTTCCATACAGAGCTGACCCGAACGTCTCGCCGCCTTAGCGACATGTTCGGCCTCGATCGTCGAAAGCCCAAGCGGCTTCTCGCAGAGCACGGCCTTGCCAGCCTCCAGCGCCGCGACAGCCACATCCGCGTGCTCGGCGCTTTCATTGGCGATATAGACCGCATCGAAATCGCCGCTGCGAAGTAAGGATGCGAAATCGTCGGCGGCTGTCGGAATGCCGAAGGCGGCAGCAAATTTCTGACTGCGTCTGAGGTTTCGCGAAGCAACGGCGGCCACACGCACATTGGCCAGATCAAAAACCGGCATCATGGCGGCTGCCATACTGCCGGTCCCAACCACGGCAAACTTAACTTCGTCTTTAGATGCCATCGTCTCTATACCTACGCTGCCAAGGCTACGATCGCACCCACGGCATCGGCTCCATTGGCGGGCATGTCGTCTGCATCACGTGCAAACCGCCGCCACTTTGAATTGCGAGCGACACTTCGTTCAAGTGGAGCGCCAATCCTGCAGATAGGCGGCTCGGTCTCAACTTTTTCAAAGCAGCAACCATCTCGGCCGGACCGAGCGCAAAGTTCATGGCCGCGGCACCCGTCCGCTTCACCTTTGGATGAGTGGGGCCCGCGATTTTGATTCGTCTGGCAAAGGGACTGTTGATCAGCCTCCGGCGAAACACGAAGCGGCGCCGCACGCGAACGGGCGCGTTGTTGTTCCACGCTTCCTTGAGCTCCAAAATACCGCTATCGCCAACCATGCGAATGCTATGGTCGTGCGGCGCGACAATGCTGCAGGTGAGCCGCGCGACTACTCCCGATTTAAAGAACAGCGTCGCGGAGGAGAAATCAGGCGCCGTAGGCACACCTTTACCAAGCTTATCCGGCAACTGGTTCGCCGAAGCCGCGATCACTTTATCGACGGTGCCGAACATCGCCATTAGCCACGTTAGATAATAACCAGCATGCTCAAGCGTACAGCCGACTTTGAATTCGTCCTGGAAGGGCCAGGGCGCACCGGTTTCGCTCCGCCATTTCCGGTACGGCGCCTGCGGCACGAAGTCGTCGTCAAGTTCGGCATAGACCAGCCGCACCTGTCCGATGTCGTTCCGCCGCAACGCGAGCCAAAGCGTTTGTGCCGCTTCACCAAGAACGCTGCAAGGCGCCGACGCAAGCATTAGGCCCTTATTCCGTGCGAGACTACAAAGTGCATGGGCGTCGTCCATGCTGGTCGCGAGCGGCTTTTCGGAATAGACATGTTTGCCAGCTTCGAGACAGGTACGACTCACTTCAAAATGTGACGCTGGATTGGTGAGATTCAAAATCAAACCTGGCGAGTCTGCGGCACCTGGAGTGAGCATTTCCTGCAAGCTTTGCGACGCACGTATCTTCCAGTGATCGCAAAAGACGGCGAGGCGCGATTGATCGATGTCGGTCGCGACAACCACACTGAGTTCGGGAAAAGTTTGCAGGGAACGCATATAAAGGTCCGCGACGAACCCTGTCCCCACAATTCCTACGGCAGCTACGGCCATTACTCGTACTCAATAAGCGCTGCGGCTGACTTTGGGATATTGATTGATGAGGTACGCGACACGCATTGGCGTCTATTTGTATTCAAGAAGGCGTGTTCGCGTGCCCAGCAATCGGTCCACCAAGAATATCATTTGCCCCAAACTCTCGGGAAAACGCGCCAAGATTTGGAAAAAGGCAAGCGTCGTGCGTTCGCTCAACGATCCGGGATTACGCGCCGTCTGTCGCAGGAACTGTAGAGGGTAGATCAACCAAACCAGTAGCCCCCACGGCCACAGGCGTGCGCTAAGCCACAAGCAGACCACCGGCAGCAAACCTCCCCACAACCAAGCGCGGCGAGATTCCCACACCCAATGGCGCTCAGGAGGCGCCCCATGTAGATGCGCGCCTTCCGCGAAAGCGTAGCCCGCTCGAATGGCGCGGTTCCACCACTGACCAAAGCGGGTCATGGCAGCGTCATGCATGGTCATTTCGGACGCCAATCGCCAGATTCGCCAGCCTGCCGCGCGCAATCGAACGGAAAGTTCGGGCTCCTCGCCGGCGATTAAATCCTCGCGATACCCCCCTACAGCTCCCACTGCCAACGTTCGAATCATGACGTCACCGGTAAATAGACCCACCTCCCCCGCAGGTACATTCCATTCGACATCACATAGCCAATTGTAGATCGATTTTTCCGGATAAAGCTCACGTCGCCGCCCACAAACGGCAGCAAACTCGCCATGGGTTTCGAGGAACTCGATCGCTTGCTTTGGCCATTCTCCGTTGAGTTCACAGTCGCCGTCGACGAACTGCACATAGATAATATCGGGTGCAACTTCGCGCAGTCGCCCAAAACCGGCATTGCGTGCGCGTGCCGCGGTGAACGGAACACTCATGTCGAGCTCGATCACTTCAACACCGCGCTCACGCGCCCATTGTACGGACCCATCAGTCGAACCGGAATCGACATACAACATCGTGACGGCCCCAGAAACCGACTGAAGGCAACGCTTTAGACGTTCGCCCTCATTCCGACCGATTGCAATAGCTGCAAATCTCCGGCGGCGTTCTCTCCGCAATGCGTCGTCATCTAATCTGGGCGCTGGCATCACTTACACCGCGGGGCTTCACGACCGCGGGAACTCCAACCGCGATGGAATTATCCGGAATATCGATCATCACGACGGCGTTAGCACCAATTAAGACATTGTCGCCAATTCGAATTGGGCCAAGCAATTTTGCGCCTGCCCCGATATCGACATTGTTGCCAATGACGGGAGCGCGCTTGTCTTCGACATGCCGTAAGCCAACAACAACTCCATTACGGATACGACAGTTGTCACCGAATTTCGCGTAGCCGCTGATCACGATGCCGCCAAAATGATCGATGATGAAATTGCGACCGACTTCCACCTCACAGGGCAATTCGATTCCGGTGAGAATTTGGATCATCTTAAAGAGCACCCGATATATCAATGAAAAGAATTTGCGCAGTGGCACGAGCCGCACTTTGTAGCGCCAGCGTCCAAAGCGGTACACCAACATGACCCAGAAACCCTGGGCGCCCCATTCGCCGTCATAAGTGCGATAATCCTGACGAATGTTGTCAAACATGGAAGCCCAAGGTTCGGGTCTTCTTACGGTTGTTTGCTGCCACTCATGGCTGGGTCGTAGCCGGCGGCGTTTGTGACGAGGTGTAACAAAAACATAGCTCTATGAGGCGGCACGTTATTCCGAGTAAGCGAATTCTGAAAAACAAGGAACCCGGCAACCGCCGATCCCCTTCAATCAAGAATCCAATCAATTCGCTAGCATAATTTCAAGCCGATATTTTATAACGCCAAGTTGTAGTTAATTCGCAATACGCTCGCCACACTCGATCGCCCTTAAGCCGTCGACTAAATTGAACTGAGAAGCGAGCCTGTCAAGTCGCGCACCAAAAGATACCCATGTTCACCGAGTTCGAGCAGACTATAGGCCAGAACGCACGCCCACATCACGGTCAGTGCTACGCCAGCACTCATCAGCAGGATTACCGAAATGCGCTTGAGGGGGTCTGGTAACATCTTGCGTCTTCAAAGAGGCCGGCCTTCGGAACAAAATTAGCAGACACCCGGGCGAAATCTGTGCACTTCGCGCCACGCGCACATTCAAAAATGACGTACCGGCGAGGAAAGCTCGCAGCTGCGACGCAAATGCAACACTTCTATCGTCTCTGCTCGGTTGCGGGTCGGCCGATTGGTTGCCAGGCCCCACGATCTAGGTCGGTCTAAACCTCCTCATAATACCTCTTCGGATCTAAGACCCGAGCGGGCCTAGGGAGCGACCGGCGACGTTGTCGATAGCTGGATGTTGGCGGATATTTTTCGATGAACCAAACGACGGCCGAGCTCAAGTCGACATATCTATTCCGTAGATCGCTATGCTCTTCGCGTCGCGCTTGGCGGCAAAAGCTCCGCCGTCGAGCCATGGCACCCGCCGGCAGGGCAGCAGGCCTGGCAGTGAGGCTGGGCATGTTTAGTACCACCGGCCGCGGCCTTGGAGAGCCACGATTGCTACCGTCACCGCCGAAAGAAACATAATCAGGATGGCCATTTCCATGTCGGGAGAGCCTTAGGATCTCCCTTGGATTTAGATCGCCGTTCATTAATTGCATACGCCGTCGCGGAATTTACGTTATCTCTTAAGCACCTTCGAACCTGCGCTAATTGGCGCATCGCTGGAGTTCGGAGCCATGCTATAGTGTTTGCCGCAGCCAGTGGACATCGCAGAATGCATAATCAAATTCTATCGAGACAATCGTTGAAATACCGGATTGTCATCGGCGTTGCAGCCGGATTCTTTGCTGTCACGGGTTCGGCATTGGCAGAGGGTCTATCTGACCAAGATTACCTGTATCTGGCGACAGTGCAGCACGTCGACCATACGGCCGCCGTTCTCAATATCAGTCCGCTTGAGCGGCAGAGACTCCATTACTTGATCAATGACCCCCAAGCGGTCGAGGATCCGGCTCCTCGTGACAAGAACGTCAAAAATGCCTTGGATGAGTTTCTTGCTCACCAGCTCTGGGAAAAGTCGCATCCGGGTCAGTTGTGGGACCTGCCAAAGCGGTGACGGTGAGTCAACCGACCATGGCAGAGACAGCAATCGGCAGGACAGGCGATTTCCGCTCACTCATGGAGCGAGCGGCGTATATGCCTCGCAGATATCCGCGCCCCAAATGATGATGCGGGTTTCGTGGCCGCAATCATCACAGCGATAGACCCGCACGTGTGTGACAGCCTCGCCGGGCATCGAATCGGGGGCAGATAATTGGAGTTCACTGCCGCACCTGCAGGCCGGAACCATCATTCGGTCGGATGAGGACATACGCTACTCCCGCCCAGCATTATCCGGCACAGCACGAGGCAGTATTACCTGCCGTTGTGCAACGCACAAGACTGCTTTCGGTTCGAGTTGTCATAGCCTTAATGTCCCCGGTGAAGGGGCGGCCTGCACACAGTTTAGCTGTGGATTGCCTAGTGTTTGGGCTGTCGGGGCTAAGCAATAGAAGCGACCGTGTGCCCCGTAAGTACTATCCCCAGACCGAGCGTAAGCGTAGAGAGCCCAGCCTTCCCCGGTTGGGCTCTTTTTATTTGCTCGAAGCCGGCGGCGCCCTAGCTGCGATTTGGTAGCGGCGCCGATCAAATCATTTAATGGGGGCGAACAGTCATATCGCCTGAGGCTGATCTTGCAAATGCGCGGAAGGACTCAGCCGGGTGACGACGCGCCACTCCTGCCAAACCTCAACGACGTTCAAACCGTCGAGCAGTTGCTTAGCATTGCTGATGGCTTCCTGATCGGAAGCAAATTCAATTGCGGCCGGCGCCGTTATTCGATTGCCGGTGTAAAATCGGTAGTGGGGCATCGCCACGTTCTGCGAGGGCGGGATTAGGATCTACGCTGAGAGCTCCGACCAGACTGGGCCCCAGTTTGCGGCCGGGGCCCAGCCTGTCCGATATTTGCCGGCGTCTGCTGAGGATCAAACCGGCGTCGCAAAGATAGGTCGAGGGAAATGACGGAAAGGCTACGTCACATGTTAAAATTTGAAATTGTCGTTGCCGAAATAATCCGGTTCAGAATGTCAAACGCAGCCTGATTTAGAACGGGATTTTAATAACGGTCTCGCGATCCTCGTCTTCCACGACAAGGTCCCATTGGGAATTGTCGAACCGGCCTGCGGTCTTTTTGATTTCGATGATCAGGCGAAGGCCATGAGCAATGGCGGCGTTATCGCTCGGAAGAAACTCGCCGTCCAGGTCATCGACTTTTTCGTCAGGTCCCTGGAAAACGAAAAAGTACCGATTCACTACGCACCCATTACGATTATCCGCTGGAACAAACCTTGACGAGGCTAGTCGCTCTATATGCCGCTCACAATCAACTAGCGACCCCCTCCATTGACGGCGATTTAGGGGGGGTCAACTGGCTACGCTAGCCCCGACGGCCGGCAGTCTGACAGCAGACATTCGGAAGCGGCGGACAACTACCAGGTCACGCGGGCCAGCGCGAACTGCTCTGGTGTATTTTGCAGGTGTCCATCGGACAAAAACTCAGAGCCGACTGGTGTCACTACGCCCTTTCGCCGGCCGTCGACGTTTTAGTGACGCGGTGCGACGCGTTGCGAACCGTCATCCACCCATGCGTCCCTTCGCGTCCAGTGGTGGGTTTTCCTGCAGGCGGGACATTGCATCGTGAGTGGAAATTCCAGGGTGTCGAGGACAATCATGTCCGTGGTGACGCCTGTCGGAACAGCTTTTACGAACAGGGGGCACTTGATCAAAATGTCGGCCATGTCGACCTCCGGCTCAGCCTATCTTTCGGACTTTCTGAACGGATGCTGGATCGCTCTTAGTTCTTTCGACCTCGGTCTCAGCGTCCGCGCTCGCTTCACTTGAACCCGGCATACGACTGCGCAGATCGGTGTCTTCATATTCTGGCGCGGGCTCAGACGTGGCGATGGCCCAGCTCACAATCGCGAGACTGCCGAGCGCGATCGGGACCATGATGCCGAACAGAAAAGGCAACATTCTCCCCCCACCAATGAAGTTGAGGCCCCGGCTGTGTCACCATCCGAGGCCCCACTGCCTGCCATGTAGCCGTACGCGCGACACCCCCGGCCAACGCGAATATTATCGCTAGGGCGTTACTGCGCGGTTAAGCATGTCGCATTCGGGAAACGGGCAGCGGCTCGACCGGCTTGCGGGCAATCAACCTGCGCCCGACTTGTTTTGCTCTTCGAACTCGACGTCACCCGCCATGGCAATCTCGTATAATTTGGGCGTATCCGGCTTCGGAGATATTCAATCAGCGGCATCGAGATTGATTTGCCGTCAGGGTTCAAAACCTGAACGGCCGCAATGCGGTTTGCAGCTTTGTCGCCCAACAAATAAAGACCGCAATAGGCCCCGGGCGGGGCAACGGACTCTCCCGATGCAATCGCTACAAACAAACCCACAGAAGGCCGCGATGGTCTTAACCACTTTTTAAGGTTTGCGACGACGGGGAGTAAAGAAACGTGGTAAAGTTCTTTTAACAGCACTGATACGGAGAATGATTGGACACCATTTTCAGCTCGCCAGGGTGTCTCTTGATGGACTACCACGAGCGCCCGCGGGGCGAGGCGGGCGCTCGACCAATTAAAGCGAGATCTGATAGCCGGACACCAAAGAGGTACTATGGGTTGCTCGCAAAACTTGCGCGATTTGGATGCGAAACGCGATCCATCATATCAGCGCATTGGGATAGCTTCGGAAGAAGCTGAACATTATGCCGAGGCTCCGCCTGTGGCGCCGCCGGGCTATGTGTCTGGTCACTTCTCAGACTTTGAGAACTACCAGTTCGCGAACATCAGACCCTCGATTGGCGATCGAACGTTTCGCGCTGTGGCCCGCTTTCTCTTTGCCGCTCTGATCGGTGTCGGCGTCACGCTGACATGGCAGTCCTATGGTGGCGAAGCAAAGGACATAATTAGGGCCTCGGCTCCGGCGCTGGGGTGGTTGTTGTCCGATTCAACGCCTGCGGCAGTAACTCTTTCTGACTTGGCTCAGCAGCTTAAGCCCATGTCGCTTGATATCGCCATCGTGCGGCGCGGCCTGGAGCAACTTGCTGCCAATCAATATCAACTCGCTGCAAAGCAAGAACTGATGGCACAGAACGTCGCGACCCTGCAGGTGGCTAAGCAGGACATCAGTCAGGAGATTTCATCCTTGCCTTTGTCGCAGGCCGTCCACATCCCGCCGCGTAGATCCTCGTCGCCCACCGGACAACCCCTGCGCTGATGGTTGGTGCGGACGGCGAGAGTTTTTAAGGGTTTTGGCGGCCCTGATTGGAATTACCCCTTTATTGCTGCGCTGATGTTTGAGCCCATGCCGCCGCGTTAGGCCGTTCATTCTCCGCCGGGATTTCACCCGATGGCGACATAAGCGACGAGAATAGCAGCGATGACGATCGACCCCCTGTCGAGTAGGGCGAGATCGAACAGATCGTCGGAAGACATGATGCGCCCCGTGAGATAAAAAACAGCCCCGTGGTATGGAACCGGGGCTCAAGTTATCTGATACGCGGGTCTAAGCGACCGGCCCGAACAACTGTTCTGGCATTGTGTCCTTTTTGTCGAGATAGAAATTGTGGGTCACAACGATAACCGGATAGAACCGAAGTTGAGCGCGTTCGAACTTAGCACTCGGATTTTCGATGCGCTTGGGTGTCTTGCAGCCTGCATCGTGGTCTGATGTCCAGATCGCGACCTTTCCGGGCATGAGCGCGTTCAGATCGCGAAATACCTCATCAGCCTTGTCGATTTGGTGAACGACGAAACACACACCCGTACGGCGCATCTGCGTGGCTCAGTGCATAGCGCGTCACCGCAGCGATGAGCGCGTAGGAGAACGAAGTCTTGCCACCGCCTGCTGGGGCGCTGACCGTGTTCATCCTCCGGGTGTCGGTTAGGTAGCCACCTGGGACAAATAGCCCGCGTCGAAGACTGCATCACCGGTCTTGGTGTAAAATTCGGTGGTCAGTCTGTTGTCTCGTTTCGAGTTAAACTCTTGGACCGCCGCGTCATAGAGCGCTCTTAGCGCCTCGCGGTCTGGCATCCGCGTAGTCATTTGTTCGGTTAGTTTCCTGATGTGAGTTTAGATTGCAGCGCTCTTCGGTTTGCATCGGGGCACTGCATTTTGAAAAAGGGAGCCCGTAGGCGCGTTTGTTCGCCCTGGCTGCTGGTGGGTAGCCGGGAGGGATCAAAACGCGCCAGTGAGTCACGCTGGGTGCTGAAGAGGCTTTAAGGAAAACAAGGCAACCACCGCCCAACCACGGAACGCTATGGCTGGGAACGGGACCGGGTTCTATGGAGGGCAGTGGGATGTGCGGTTCGCGCTCTTAGGGGCGCGTCCGCCAATGGCGCTTGAAGATAGATCGCGTCGCGCGATAAAGGACAGCGCGGAAACTAACGAAGTCTATTAGTTTGAGAAGCCTCGCCGCGATTACCCTTAGAGCCCCTGGCTGCCACGCCGCTTGATGACGGCGCTGCCGATTGTGGCGTGTATCGTCTTACCATCAATCGTAGCTTTTCTGTTGACTGAGCGTTGATTTTGTTCAGCTCAGCATCAAGCTCCTAGCGAGGATGCCTGGTAAAAGTTATACCGAGTAGCGTGAAACAGGGAGGCGATTATGCTTGGGCATAAGGTAGGAGAGTTTCATGGAAAGATTACTGGGCAGCGGGTTCTCGCACCCGAAGGAAACAACGCAAAACTTGAAACAACGGTGGTAGTCGACGGCAAAGTCCTCGACATTCCAGCGCGTATCACAAGCACCTTTTGGTGGCTCGAAGCTCCCGACGGACACTTCTATGGCGAGAGCCCATTGCAGTCGCTCACTATCACTGAAAAGGGTGACAGAGGCCTATTCCGGGCAGCCGGTGCTGGCCTGGCGAGACCCCAGCACATAGGTTTTCGGGGAGCCCTCTTCTATCACGACGCGAAGGGGAAACTCGCGCCACTTAACGGGCACACGTTTGTTTTCGAATTCGATGATCACGCCGAGGGAGTCAAATTTCAGTTCTGGGAGTGGAAGTAGCTCGGTTTGAACTATCGCGCCTGAACCTAACGGGAATGTGGGAAGGAGAAAACTATGGAATTGATGAACAACATCAATTCGCTTAATCGGGTGAGCGCTCCACGTCGTGACTTCGAACGCGCAAGTTCAAAGAAGCCCTCCGGGCTGACGGTCACACGAGTTCGTGACTTCGCAGGGTTCATGAAACTAATCGCGCAATATGATCTTTGGGATGAAATGGAAGCTGAACTCAAGTCTCAGGGGTGCACAAAGTTTTTCATCAGCGTCAAGCCCATGCGGGCAATCGGATCGGCTCTCAAGAAAAAGGCTTCGATTGGCGATTTGCCTGCGGACACCCCAGCGCTGTCGGCATGCATCCAAAGTTGCGACCCGCCCCCGTCCCCTAATAAGACGAGCCAGCCGATGAAGCCTGGCACTTCGGAGGGACAAACTGGGGACGCTGGGGCGCCCGGCTCGAAAGACAAGCCTCAATAAGCGAGAGGACAGGCAAGCTGCCGCGCTGCTTGATGACAGTCGCGGCAGCTTTCGGGGGTAATGCGTCTACTTCACGAATGCGTAGCTCTCGGGTCCGCATTGAACCGTTCTAGAAAATCACGCTCCAACGAGGCTAGAGTTACGGCCATTCGCCAAGCAGCATCCGGTGACGTGGTCGCGTTGAGGCCGTGTATAGCGGTAGCGGCAGAACGCCAAAGCCTTCAGAGCTTGCGGCGTCCATCCCGACTTCAACAGGCCGTCTAATTCAGCGCGTAAATCCCTGACGTAGGGCTCAGTGCCAAAATCCCCAAGCCATCTGTTCTGGTTTCCCGACAAGCGTGCCACGCGGCTCTGTGATCCCGGTCTGTAGGACGTTTGACCTTGCTGCTAGCGCTGTCTCCGTTCCTTTGCGATGGCTTCGTCACGAACTTGCTAAGGCCGCTTGCGCGATTGCCGCCGACTGTGTGCGGAGGCATCGCTGTGATGGCTGCGGTGGCTTGAGCGCCCACGGGACGCCGATCAGATCATTAGCGACAAGCGAAAGGCCGGCGCGATTAAGCCTGACACGCTTGTGATCGTGCGACAGGTCGTCAGACGACCGAAGTGACCGTCACGATGTCTTCGTCACGATCCATACGGCAGTAACGCCCCCATCGCGAACATCAAAAATCCCAAGTAGAGGCGGCACCGATTGGCGGCAGCCGAGGCGCGCGGGTAGGATAAGGAAAGGAATTTGTCAAGGAATTTTGCGTTCGCAGCCTACCGCCGCAGGCGGGTCAGGACGCGCTGCGGATCCGTTCCCATTCGCCGAGAAGGTGCTGTTTGTCACGGTCGGCAAGATGCGAGAGGGCCTGGCCGACAATGTCGATGCCGACCATGGCGTTCCAGGCCTTGATGAGGCGCAAAATGCACCGGGCCGGGCAGGGCATTGCCGATGGGACTTCCGTTCAGACTTTTGACCGGAATTATGGTGGGGCTGGTGCTGGCGGTAAAAGCTTCCTCGGCGGAATAGACGTCGTAGGGCGTAAAATTGCCTTCGACCACGTCAATCCCCATTTCGCCGGCCATCTTGATGATGGTCGATCGCGTGATGCCGCCGAGCACGGTTTTTTCGCTTGAGGTACAGAGCTTGCCGCCGGAGACGAAGAAGAAATTCCCCATGTGGGTTTCGGAGATGTTGCCGTCGATGTCTAGCATCAGTGGCGTCGCCCGCACGCCGGCGAGCTTCGCCTCATAGGCGGCAATGACGTGGGTTCATCTTGTTGGTGATCTTGGCCTTGGCCTCCAAACTCTGCGATGGTGTCCGGCGGGTCGAGGGAATGACGATGGGGCAGCCTTCGATATAGTCGCGTGCGAAATTCTCGAAAGCGACGGGCACACAGAAAATCACCACGGAAGCCCGCGGCGGCCCACTGTGGTACCAGCCCTTGCCACGGGTGATGACTTGCCCAGAACTGCGCAATCATCGTCATGAACACCTAAAAGGAGCGGCAATTGTTGCGCTCGAAGACATCGAGCGAAATCGCGTCATCTCCTCGATCGTGATGCCGCAATCGATATGGGTGTAGCGCAGCGAGCGATAGAGGCGGGCGATATGGTCGTTGAGTTTGAAAGGCTTGTGGACCGAAGCTTCGGGTCACGTCATAGACGCCCTCGCCGCCGGTGAAGCCGCGGTCGAAGACGGAAATTTTCGCCTCGCTTGCCGGACAGAACTCGCCGTTCACGTAGCAGATGGATTACTCATCGTCCGCCGTTTCTCTCGCTGCACTTGCCCCATGACCATAACCGGCCCGCAAACGGGGGTTTTAAAAAAAAAAAAAAAAAAAACGCTCGAGCCGGCGCTCGCGGGCCCGAGCCCAATCCTAGACATCCTTGGGATTGCTCGCCAATTGAAATTTCGATATCACCTATAGCCGTGAGATATCGGCGGCAACTGAAACCGCGTGCTATGGGCGAATGTCGAAGGGAATTGGGCACGCGCCGGCGAAAGCGTCAATTTTACGCTTGAATAATCGATCCGCGTCGCAGCGAGCAACACGGGCAGAAGGGCGGCAGCGGGGACGGCGAGCGAAAACAGCGGATGCAACGTGTGAGACGTAGCAACGAGCCAGCGATTGGCGATGTTGTCGCGCATTCGCGATCAGATCGCCGATTGCACGCCTTCAAGGAATTGGTTACTCTCCAGCCAGATCGGGCGGCCGGTTGCAACAGGAATGGGCGGAGCCGTGCCAAAGCTGGAACTGCGCGGCTTGACCCATGTCTTCAATGCCGTCGACGGCCAGCCAGCCGCCGCCCGCGAAGACATTTCCATCGCCATTCCCAACAAGAAATTCGTCTGCGTGCTCGGCCCGTCCGGCTGCGGAAAATCCACCCTGTTCAACATTGTCGCCTGCTTACTAAAGCCTCGCAAGGCGAGGTCTATCTCGACAGCGAGAAGATCACCGGATGGTCGGGTGCGTTGGCTACATGCTGCAGAAAGATCTGCCGCTGACCTGGCTACCGCGCTCGACAATGTGATCCTTGGCATGGAGTTGCAGGGCATGTCCAAAGCGCAAGCGCGCGAACGGGCGTTGCCTTATTTCGCGCGCTATGGTCTGGGCGGCTATGAGCGCCAATATCCGCCAGTGCTGTCGGGCGGTATGCGCCAGCGCGCGGCGTTGCCGAGAACCCTCCTTTATGACAGCCAGATTATCCTACTCGACGAGCCATTCGCCGCGCTCGATGCGCAGACGCGGTCGACGGTGCAGGAATGGCCGCTGCAGATATGGGCCGACTTCGAGAAGACGGTGGTGTTCATCACCCACGATGTCGAAGAGGCGGTTTACTTGTCGGACGAGATTTTCGTATGACGCGCCGTCCCGGCCGACTTCAAGGCGGTGATCGATGTGCCCATGGGCTGCCCGCGCGCCGCGACGCGATTGATGATGGCGACTTCGTCGCGACCAAGCGCAAATGCCTCGAACTCCTGACCCACGAAGGCAGCCAGCCCAGCCCGGACACCGCCGATGCCCGCTGAAACGCTTCTCGACCGCGCGAAAGCGCGGACCGCGATCGCGCGTCAGCGGGTCGGGCGCCCGCTCCGGGTCCAGCGGCATTGGTCCGGTGCGCACGTTCTGGCGTGGCAGTTGGGTATCGTTCTCGTCGTCGTGATCAGCCTGGGAAGTGGGGGCACGCGCCGATTTGATCGATCCCTTCTTCTGGTCTTACCCGAGCAAGATCTTCGCCACCTTCAAGATCTTCGTCGCCGATGGCAGCGCCTATGCCGATACTTGGTTCACGTTGCGGGCGACGATTTTGGGTCTCTCCGTTTGCGGCACGCTCAGCGGCGCAGCAATCGGCCTCTCCTTCTGGTGGTCGCGCAACTATGCGCGCGTGGCGCAACCTTTTCTCATCTGTTTCGAAGCCACGCCAAGCTGGCGTTGGCGCCGCTCATCGTCCTCGTTTTCGGCACCGGCCTTACCTCGAAGGTTGCGCTGGGCGTCGCGCTCACCATGGTGGTGACTACCTTGACGACTTTCATGGCCGTTCGTTCGCTCGACCCCGATAGCGAGCGCCTGTTCTATCTCGCTCGGCGCGACGCGCTTCCAGGCTTTCAGAAAGTTCGTCGTCCCTTCCGTACTGCCTTGGATCATCTCCTCGCTGCGGGTCAATATCGGCCTCGCGCTCACCGGCGCGGTGATCGGCGAATTCGTCTCCTCGCAGCACGGTCTCGGGCGGCAGATCCTTTATGCTGGCGAGACCTATGACATTTCGCTGATCTGGGTCGCCGTCGGCATTCTCGCTTCGCTCTCGGTCATCATGTACCTCGCCGTCGGGTGGCTCGAGAAAATCCTACTCAAAGGTCTGATGCACGGCGCAATTCCCTAAGCTACGTGGTAGTTGAGGAGATAGAAATGCGTTCACGAAACCTCCGCCGTTTACCCACCTCGCTCTGGGTTCTTCCGGCGATCGCCGCGTTCGGCTGGACAGCCCAGCCCAGCAACGCGCGCGACATGCTGGTGTCCGAGCCCGTCCACGGCGTCAGCTTCCTACCGGTGTACGTCGCCAAGAGCCAGGGCTACTTCAAGGATGAGGGGATCGATCTCACCATGCAGACCATGAGCGGCGCTGCTTTCGTCAATGCCGTGCTCACGGGTCAGGCATTCGCCTATCTCGGTTCCGTCGATCACAACGCGTTCGCCGTGGCCCAAGGTAAAGGTAGTGAAGGCGGTGAGCGGTCTAGTCGCGCGCGCGAACATCTATTTGCTGGCGCGCACTGACCTCATGCCGGTCACGGGCGATCTCGCCAGCTTTCTGCGCGGCAAGCGCATCGCCGCGCCGTCCGATGGCCGGCACCAAACAATGTGCTGCGCTATCTGCTCGCGAAATGGGGCCTGGTGCCCGGCAAGGATGTGACCCTCATCGAAGTGGATTCCCCGGTCATCCCGACCACCGTTGCCGCCAAACAGGCGGATGTCGGCGTCTCCGATCGAGCCGTTCATTTCGATCGCCTATAAACAGGGAATTTGGGGCCAGCCGATCTACAATGCGGCCAAGGAATTCGGCCCGTTCCCCAATACGGCGGTCAATGTGCTCGGCGATACCATCGAGAAGGAACCGGCGCTGGTCAAAGGGCTGTCCGCTAAGGCTGCTCATGCGTGGCCTCATCTACACCCACACCCATCAGGCCGAGATGATTTCCTTCGCGGAGAAGGAATTCCCAACCGCATCGGAGGAAATCTCAAGGCCTCGCTCGATCGTGCCTTTGCAGATGACGTTTACAGCACTTACGGATGAATCCCTCCCAAGCCTGGACGACCGGCGAGGCGGTGGTGCGTCAGGGCGGCATCCTGAAGCAGCATGTCGGCTATGACGAAGTCGTCGACATGCGTTTCGTC
>CAWEMR010000038.1:0-23611 GCA_963810085.1 uncultured Alphaproteobacteria bacterium
TATCGTCGATACGAATATTGGCAAATCAACAAGCGATGACGGTCACGGGTCGTCGCAAGCATCATTGGCACCTGATGAGGCTCCAAGGGATATATCTGACAAGCGCGCAACGCCACGCAGAGAAATCACGCGCAAAGTTCATATGGGTACTGGACTTGGTCCAAGCTTGGAATGCGAACTTAAAGACATTTCACAAACTGGCGCACGCCTGAGATTTAATGATCCCAATTGCGCACCGCAGGAGTTTTTGGTCAGGTTCAACGACGGCGTGGTGAGGTGGTGTCAAGTGATGTGGAGATCTAAGACCGAAATTGGAATTAGATTTATCAAAACACCAAATTCATTTGTGACAAAGGCAAAACTACAAGACGCGCCGGACGCAGAACCAATTACTCAGTCCGATAAGAGTGCCGAGCACTCGATGGACAAAGAGCACTCTGGAAGCGCGCCAGATCAAACCGTCAACAGCTAAGAATTATCTGAGGAACGGCGGTGCAGGAAACGCGCGAGTTGAGACTGATCGCCACGCGGTATTGTCCTGAGTACAGAACAGAAGCGAAGCTTTTTGTACAACACGTGCCCCGGTCCAGGCTGCGACGCCTTGTCGTGCATTACGCGAAAGGTGGTCTTGAGGGTCGCCCAGAGTTTACTGCGACGGTCCCCGCAAACTGGAGCGACCAAGATATCTTAGATTTTCTGGAACGTCCTATGGCTCCCCGCGGCAGATACCCCGCATGGGAAATTCCGGCTCGGTTATTTTTCAGTCCGAGGCTGTTCAAATGGTGGGCGGCGCAAAGACCCAGAGCTCCGTTGCCGTGACTGCCCCGTTTCGCAGAAGTTTGCGTTGCCCCGTGATGTCCGCTTTTGGCCCAAAGCGGACGCGCAGATCAGCGACAGCCGCGGTAGCTTTTGGGGGCAAAGCGGACATCTCTAAACTTGAACGCCGCGGCAGCTAATGACCCAAAGCGGACATCCGGTCTGAGAGACCGGCGGCAGCGGCCGCAGGCCTTTCCAGAGTTACCCGTATCCGGCGATCTCCTTACCGCTGGGCGTTCCCTCAGAACTCGATAGTGATGCTTTCTGGAAGCGTGACGCTCATTTTGCAGAGAAGCCCTGTCGCTTCAAAACTCATCTCAACCACACCACCAAACTGGACGAGTGCCCGTGACAGCAACCGCATACCAAAACCGTTCTGGGTTGGGGTGTTGTTTAAGGGGATGGTGGTCTGCCGGCCAGAATGAACCCGGCGAGCAGGCGGTGTAGTGCCTCAACACTTAATTCCCGCCCTTTAATGAAAGCGCGCAATCTTCCGGAAATTTCATTTCCAAGAAGTATCCGCATAAGGCCGGGATCAGATGCAACCCGGTGTACAACAGGCAAAAGGCGAATTTCAGCGCGCACCAAGTCGTCTTCGTCAGCCCAATCCTCTAGGTCAATAGGTCCCAACATATCCAGCCCAACGGAATCAGGTCTGCTCCAACTCCGGCAAGGTATCCCACCTTGCACCGGGATGTCTGTGAACTACCTAGTGAGGCGACCGTGGCCCATAACGCCTCAGTCGAATGTCCGGTGTTGAGGGTATAGCTGCCGCAACGGCCGGTGACCGGCAAGGTCGCGAATGACCCGAAAGCGGACATGCGGACAATCTGGATGGGTGGCGCGTGATCCCTTGCGGACCGGATTTTTTACACTGGAGCCGCTTAATTCGACAAGTTGCTACAGTTTCGCTAATCTTGAACTGTCTGACTTGCGCGAGTGGGGATGCACATGGCTCAGAAGGCAGCGGACGACACGGCGGTTGAAAACGCTTATCGAGACATCGATTCGTATTGTTCCCAAACCTCACAGTCTGCCTCGAACGGTGCTCAGTTGCTCAGTCCTAGCCAAAGACTGCGCGTCCTGGGCATGCAACACGCAAGTTCATCCAAGAATCCATCTGCCGCACAGGAAATATCAACTCCACTATCAGCGAATGAATTTTGATCCATGTGAGCGTGCGGTTTATGCTCGCTTCTAGACCCATAGCGGCATCCGCCGATCTCCGGCACCTTTACCTATCTCCTCGCCAGCCGGCACGGCAAAGAGGCGCTGATCATCGATCCGGTGATCTGGCCCTTGGTCGCGCGAAAGACAGAGACCCACACTATTCGAGGGACGTTGCGAAAGACGTTCCGTGTCCCGCCTTTTTCACCGGTTGAGTTCCCGTTACATTGACCCAATTTTTTGACAAACCGACAATAGATCATTGTCGGTTGCTGGGCCGATACCTTTTTCATGGTTGAAGCAATTCAGGCTAGATCCGGGTATGTCTTTGAATTCTGCACATGGCACCTCGTTGAAAAGTCCAATATCGCCGCTCGAACGCTTTCTCAAACGATGTCACGCAGAGTTCCGCGCCGACTATAGCGGTGCCGTCGCTGACTACATTCCAGAATTGAAAAAAGCCAACCGCGCCCACTTTGGTATAAGCCTCGCGACCGTAGACGGTCACGTCTATGAAGTGGGCGACAGCAATGTGGCTTTCACGATCCAGTCAATTTCAAAAGCCTACGTCTTTGCGCTTGCCCTCGAAGCACTCGGTTCCGAGCGAGTCCAGGCGGTAATCGGCGTGGAGCCGAGCGGCGACGCATTCAGCTCCATTCGGCTACGTCCAGATAACCGACCCTATAACCCGATGGTCAATTCGGGGGCCATTGCGTGCTCGGCATTGATCCAAAAAGCGAGGGGCAATGAAGCCTTCGACTGCATCCGCGACGCCCTCAGCCGTTTCGCGGGGCGCGACCTTGCTGTCGACGAGCAGGTATTCGCCTCTGAGCATAACACCGGCGATCGCAATCGTGCCATCGCCTATTTGCTCCGCAACCATTCCATTATTGAAAGCGATGTTAACGCGGTGCTCGACGTTTATTTCCGCCAGTGCTCAGTGCTCGTGACCGCGCGCGATCTTGCCATCGTGGCGGCGACGCTCGCTAATAACGGTGTCAGTCCAGTCACCGGTGAAGCGGTGGTAAAGCCCTACACGGTAGCGCGTACACTATCGATCATGACGAGCTCTGGCATGTATGACTACGCAGGCGAATGGATCTATCGCGTAGGCATGCCGGCCAAGAGCGGCGTTGGCGGGGGCATCGTGGCCGCTCTCCCTGCACAACTGGGTCTCGGCACCTTTTCGCCGCCGCTGGATGAGCACGGCAATAGCGTGCGCGGTTTGAAAATATGCGAAGCGTTGTCGACGCATTTCGGCCTGCACATGTTAAACCGAACCGGGGACGTACGCACCTCAATCCTCGCCGACTACGACATCGGCAGCATGTCATCACGGCGTAGCCGCTTGAACCGCGATCAGCAAATCCTTGAACAACATCACCACGAGGTTCGCATCATCGAACTTGTCGGAGCACATTCGTTCGCGACGATTGACTATGTTTCGCGGAAACTCGCGGAGAGGCACTCGACGATTCTGATCATCGACTTCCGACGCGTCGCGTCGATCACTCGAGCCGGTGGCCTATTGCTGGCTGATCTTTTACAGCATTTTACCGCTAAACCAGCGATTGCCATTTTAACTGGAATTGAGCCGGACACACACATCTCAGCAGCGATCCTGCCCTTCGACGATATACCTGAGATTCGTACGTTCCGACTACTCGACAATGCGATCGAATGGGCCGAAGATCAGATGATTTTTCGTTTCGGCGGCTACGTCCCTGGCAATGTGAGCTCGCATCTTAAGGAGCAACCCATGTTAGCCGGCTTGACAGACGAGGAAATCGACAATCTCACCTCGCTCGCCACTCCGCGTAGCTACAGCGCAGGGCAGCGCATCATTGCAACTGACGATCCGGCGGGGTCGCTTTACTTCTTGTTGATGGGCATGGTTAGCGTGAAGCTGCCAAGCGGGGTACGACTTGCGAGTTTAGACCAGGGCATGGAATTTGGTGAGATGTCGCTTCTTGACGGGGCGCGGTCTGCCGATGTTTGGGCCGATACTGATGTGTCCTGTCTGGAACTGCCGATCGAAGAGTTCGAACGCTTCCGTCGCGAGCATCCGCGTATTGCTGAGCGCATAACACGCAATCTAGCTGGCATTCTGGCCAAACGACTCATCCAAGCCAATTCCAAGATCGATCGGCTCAGCGGGTATTGAATCTTTTGCCAAGGTCTAAATTTGGGGGCGCGTATGGAAGATCAGGATTCGGACGGAGATACTGAAGCCCGCCAGCGCGTTCGGTTGTGCGAACGGTGTGGGCAAAAGCCGTCGCTCGAAGAGATGACGACTTATTTGGCGACTGGCCTCTGTAGCTGGTGTGCTCATGTAAGCGACAACGATGGGTGATCTTCCCGCCTAAGAGCACAGCGACTTCGGTGGCGATGTCTGCTTGTGGCCCTTAGCTGCCGCGCCGAGGGGACTGGTACGACTTGTTCGCGCAGTGTGTCGCACTGCCGGGTGCGAATATGCTTGCGGGTCTCGTCATTTACTCAGAGTTTGGAAGGGAGCGAGCGCCGAATGGCACCCGGCAATGAGCGAATTGAGTAGTCGGACCGTTTGCTGCGGTGCGTGAGGCAGTTCTTGGCCCTTAGCGGACATGCCGGCCTCGCGGCTTCGCCCGCTTGTGACCCAAAGTGGACATTCCCCTTATTCGATCACCTCGTCAGCGATGGAGAGCACCCCTGGCGGCAGGTTGAGACCCAGAAATGCTGCCGGACAAATTCCGAGCCGTCCGCTAAACCAAGTATCCACGGCCTAACCGCCGTCGTGTTCATTATTGCAGGTAAATCAGACGTTGCGATATGACAGCAACTGATCCCATCCGCGAGGCGGCATGGACGGCGGGGATTAGATGTCCAGTATTCGATGAAATCGATTCCCGTCCATATCAAGGTTGTGGCGAACATCGGGACAGCGATGCCTGCCAAAAGCAACACGACACTCATTAAGTAGGTGACCTGCCCTCCCACCGCCGAGATCTCCTTGCCGGAATTAAGGATCGATTCTCAAGCTCACGGCTTTTCGTTAAGACCGGCAGCAAACTGTACGGCTCTCAGATATTCTCCCGGTACTCGGCTCGGCGGCCGATCGCGACCGCCATATGAGCCACAAACGAGACGTCGCTTCGTCGCCTCTTAGCAGGCTCAGTTTATCTGAGCGCCCTGCGATGTGGCCGTGGATTGCCGTCGAAGGCTTCGACCAAGTAGCACCCGGGGTCGGTGATATAGTGTTCCACAAGTGCCCCGACGCCATTCTCGGCCTGTCGCGCCCGCACGCGGCCATGACAGACCGGGCAGCGTTTAATCCGATCCGGATGTAGCCCAAGCGCTTCTTCGAGCGTGATGGGTTGCCAGCCGCCGAAGACCTTCAATTCGCAAATTGTTCCCTGAGGTTCAGTCATGAGGCCGCATTATGCGGCCTTACCACACGCGGGCAAGTACTCGCCTGTGCTCAGGCGTTGCGTCATATTGGCATCAATCCGACGTGCAATTGTGGCGGGGGCTGGAATGCTGGGAGGCACTCCAACACGACAGGTGCAGAAAGTTTGGGGCTGGCTACGCCCGTGTCGACGCGACAAGTCCACAATTGCCGCCTCACCCCGCCAAAGACAGTTTGCGGCACACGGGTTGCAAATCAGTTGCTGTTCCCGAAAGCCTCTCGACCCGGCGCGGCCTTTTCTGGGAACCGGGCGTCGACACCAATTCACGATCGGTAAACCGAATGCCCCCCCACCCCGCTCGAACCCATTGGCCCCTCGAAGCTACTAAGGGATACTGGGACGGTTCCGGCACATTTGGCCGTACACTTTCTGATTGCAGGGGCTTTGGCCACGGTGGCTTGGACGGCCATCCTGGGCTACGACCTCGTCACATTGGTTCTAACGGCACTTTAGGCGCGGGAATCCGCCGGAATGTCTTGCGCCATTTTTCGCCTTCGGACCGCCGTTTCCTGCTGATCCGCAGGCTGCATGGCTTTTTGGCTACAATCACCCTCTGGTGCGGGTTTAGACGTGGCGATGCTCCAGCTCACGATCGCGAGGCTCCCCAAATAGGCCGCCATCCCCACCAGAAAAGGGTGCATTGTCAGGTTCCCCATATCTCTCGCGCTACCATTGCTTGACCCGCGCCAACGCGGCGCAGGTCATGGCAAAATTGTGCGCAAACTCCCGATCCCGTCCCGAATTTCTGCAACGCACATCGAGGCAAGATGTTCCACGCGCGCAGTCAGGATGCGGTCCGAATGGCTGAGCCAGCGAATCCGTGCGTTGGGGATGCAATAATTCGGGCTGCATCGGTTGACACGGCTTACTTCACGCCATGCCAGCGCGCGAAGAAGTAGAGGCCCCGGCTGCGTCAACACCCGAGGCCCCTTGCCATGTCGCCAGTACGCCAAACAAGCTCGGCCGAATCGTATCGTATCGCGGCGCCGTTACCGCGCAGTTAAGTCGGGGTGAAATTCGACACCGCCCCCAAGGACGAAGACCCTTTCAACCAATTCGGCCGCGCGGGTTCCCATCGCATGCGGCGTCATACCGGCATAAACCAGACGTGGCGCTGGTGGCAGCGGCTTGGAACCCGGGGAGCGCTCGAACGCGACAGCTGAAGGATGGTTTGGGGCGATCCGTGATCGTGTCGGCGGGACACGTCTGCAACTGTTGCGCCGCCCCACCAAAGTCAGTGTGCACAGCACGACCAAAAATCCGTTGTGAACTATTTGTTCGACAACCGGAGGAGCGCGGCCCTGGCGCAGCGCCTCATCCGAGCCCTGGCCCTAAAGCCGCAGCTTATCGCCGCTTTCGCCCGGCTCGATCCAGCCGATGCAGCGCACGGTATCCCAGATCTCAACTGCATGACCGTTGAGACGTTGTCTTGCCTGTTGCAAAGCAGCTTCATCGTCAGGGGAATCAACGACCTCTGGCACACCCGTGATGTGCCCATCACTCTTGACGGTGTACAAACGATAGAGCGGCACGGCGGCCCTACCCACAATCAAAAAACGCAGCTCGGCATGGATATGCCGCGGATTGAAGTCGTCTCAGGGCAATGTGCTCAGCAAAGCGGATAAATACTAACTGCGAACTATGACCGTTCTGCAAAATAGGAACTACGCCGATACCGTCGGCGCGCTCGATCCACAAGGAAGTATTGGATTATAAACGCCTTGGCGCGTTTCGCGTAAGCCGTCGTTCGCCAAGTTCCAGGGCATCGCCGGGCGAGACAGCGATCTCTATGACCCCGCCAAGGTTTGGAGGAATGTCGGCTTAAACTGACGTACCGTAGGCCGAGCGACGCCTTTAAAGCTGGGCAATTGCCGGGCCATTATTTCATCCCGATCAGACGAAAGCTCTGCGATGAGGTGGTCGTTCGCCCGCTGCTTCGATGCCATATCGCGACGCACGAAATCTTCCTCAATCTCGGCGATCGAAAGGTATAGCTCGGCGAGTTCGCGATAACATTTCGCGAAGGACGATGAAGTCGTATTCTTTGCCGATAGTCCACACTGATAAGCTCTGACGCGGGAACGCTCGGCGCATGCCAGATGGTCGACCATGACTTAGCTCACACTTATTAAACCTAAGTCTCATGAATGCGCATCTCAATGACAAGGTGGGGGTGTGGATAACTCGGTGACCGGCGGCTGGCGCCGGTCACGATTGGCGCTGGTTCAACTGCTTGCGGCATTACCGGATTGGTTCACGCTTTCCGCTCGCGCGGCTTTAAACTCGATGTCCTCATGCCAAGGCAGCGTTTTATAATTCGGATGTATCCGATATCGCGGCGCAATTACTGCGCAATTAAGCCTGTCCCATTCCGATTTCAAGAAACGTCTCTTTTGGTCGCGCGGGCCGCTCGCGAACGTCGTCAGACGTGGAGACCGATCGAACTCAAGTGCCATTTTGCGAAGCCGGCCTGGGTCGCGCTCGCCTGTCTGTGCCGCAGCGACGAGCCGCTTCCCAATAATTTGGCGCAAATCCGTGATCGCCGTGGAAAGGAGCGGTAGCTTGTTGTGGAGACCTCTATTGGTGTTGCGATTTCGGGATCGGGCACGATCTGAAAACGACCCTGTCTAAATTAATTTCCCCCCCAAAAACTGGGCCCCCCCCACAACAACATGGCGCTTCCCCACCAACTCCAATCTTCCCCCACTACACCACTCTCCGCCCGCCTTATCCTTTAACATCGGCACCAGGGCGGCGGTCAGCAAGAATCAGTCCCCAAAGCCACACCCCCCCAAAACGGGACAGCCCCCCCCCCCCCCCACAACACATAAAAGGGAGCGCCCCCCCCCCACACACTTCCCCCCCCCAAACGGCCCGGAGCTTTGGGGACGCCGAGGAGCCGGGCCACTAACGCACCGGCCGTAGGGACAATGACCGAAACGCTGCCAAACGAGCTGTTGCAGCCAAGCAATGTTCGGATCTCCCAACGCAACCCCAGAACAGCCACACGGAAGGCAATTTTAGTCGATCGAGGCTGCTAAATTCAGTGGGACAATCTGGAAAATAGAGCTGCGCGCAAGGCGCAAGCCCCCAACCTCGCGCCAAAACACGCAATTCTAATCCAGAGACTGTTGGTGCATCTGAATGGCAACCGCGGCGCGTAACGCTAACTGGGACATTCGCAAACACCCGCGTCGACGTCAGCCAAAAGTTGCCAAACAATCGGCAAGTTTTGGAGCCATCCAGTTACACGGGGTCAAGTTAGAGCTTATCAATTAAGTCGGCAGTGCCGCCATTTTAGCTCGAGGGCTGCGGCCCGCTGCGCGACGCCGAACAAGTTGCCAGACCGGCAAAGAAACACGGCAACTTCGTCAAGGTTAGCACCTGCCTCAACTCTCGCTATCAGGTCATCGTCGTCCGAAGCGGCCCACGGCGCATTGTCGTTGATGTCGAATTGGTCGGATCGCATATTGATTTTGCCCAACCGCCAATTGGAGTTTGCAAAACATGTGTTGCAAATCTCTTATACTCGGCGGCCGCTGGGCTTCTTCTTTAACCGGCGGTTGTTCGGCCCGATTGTCCATAACGCGCCGCGCCCCCTCGCATGCGTGAGAGCACGAGGCAACAAATCAGCTTCAATGCCGCGACGCGCTTGGTTGGAGGTAGCCAACTCTATGCATGGCCTCGCGCAATCCGTCCTCGGACAGAATTTCGCTAATTAACCAAGGCACTTCGTCAGTTCGATATTTGCCCGCTTCCAAGTGATCTTCAAGAATGGCTTGAATCTCCGCGACACACTCGCATATGGCCCAAATCGAATTTTTCATTGCGTCCCACTACGCCTACGCCGACCCAAAACCCCACGTGATAGATGTGCTTTGCGCTCTACGGCTGAAATATGGCCGCCAACCGTGAAACCGGATGCGACAAACAGCAAAAGAGTCTGCCATCCACAGGCTTGTGCGGTGGTGTCCGCGAACCTCCCGGCGACATGCTGAGTTTCTGCTCTTCGACGCGGCGGCGGGAGCGGAGCGACTGGAACCTGAGGCCCGAAAAACTACCATCAATCAGAATTTGAGCGCACCAGGAAAATGATGATCGCGAGGGCGATTATCCCCGTCAGAGCGAATTTCGGTACCGGCTGAAGCGGCTCGAGGCTGCTTGTGCCTCGAGAAGATGTGCGGGTGTGCCGTCCGTCGTGGATTGCCCCTTGACGACTAAGCTCGGCTTTGCGGCAGCGAAGGAGCGAGTGACGCGCACATCACTCTTGACCGTGTACAAACGATAGAGCGGCACGGCAGCCAGACCGGCAATCGAAAAAAACGCCCGGCAGGGAGCCGGGGAGTCAAGTTTCTCTTAGGACAACGTCTCAATAGAGCGTCTGCAAGCTAACCGCTAACTATGACTGTTCTGCAAAACTAGGAACAGCGCCGCTGCCGTTGGTTCGGGCCATCCACAAAAAAGTATTTGAGAACGAAAGCGCCTTCGCGGCTGTCGAGCAGGCCGTCGCACCGGATACAGGTGACCTCCGGGTCATTACCCACGTCCGGCGCTTCAGCCCGGACGAGGCGGTACCGCGCGCCGCAGTGTGGGCAATAAAAGGGTGATGGGGGAAGTTTGTCCAATATGGAACCCACGCTATTTCGACTAGGCCGTAAAAATAACGCCTGCCGGGCCCGCTTAATCCATCGTCGGCCGCTCGGGCAACCAGTGACGGACGACACCGCTGAGGGTGTAGGCTTTAAAGGGGCTCAGCGCCGCCCGTCTGGGTATTAATTCGAGGTGTACTCCCTTGCAGATACTTCACGGTCTGATGTTAAACGCAGGATGTGGCCCCAAAGTCACTTCTGACCGGCGCGAGTCAACTGAGCTGTTCAGCCAAAATTCGCGTTAGAGACGGATTTTAACGGACAGGATCGCGTGTCTCGTCGCGCGGATGAGGCGCACGATGCGACGAGCTAGCTGTCAGACCTCGATGACATGACGGCTGAGCCGTTGCATCTGTTGGGCTCGCTCAATTGATCATTGAGCGTTACGCCGGCTCAAATGTGTCGCATCCTCATGGCGTACTTGTCACATGCCCACATCATTATGCAGCACTCTATCAGTCCGACATTGACTGTTGGTTTTCCCTCTGAGACGGCCCAACTGAGTAAAGAAAAGTGATTCGCAGAGGACCTTGGACGCGCACGCAGGCGCTCAGGGTTTTTAGACGATAATGCTTCGCGGGCTAACGCATGCGCTTTCCTTAACGGCGATAGTGCTGGCTGGCGCGCTCTCGTCAGACGTAGCAAACGCAAGCACCATCAACTACGTTTTTGACGTGACCCCAATTTTCGGCAGTTCGGGCGGCACTGGCTCACTCACCGTGGATGGGACATCAGGTCACGACGTCACAGCACTCGACATAACTATCGGTGGCGTTTCTTTCGATTTTACGGGAAGCGATCTTCATAATGCTTCTGCCGTCATCAAAAGCGGCGACGTGGTGAATATAAAAGCAGCGGACATCACCCCCCATGGGGCGATCGTGCTTGATTCCTTGGGCGGTATTTTTTTGGATTTTGCGCACCCTCGTGACGATACGGCTTTTGCACTCACATCCATTGTAGACCCGGTTCCTCTGCCGACAACATTGCCCATGTTGCTGATAGGCTTAGTTGCCGTCAGCATCTTTACCGTCCGCGCAAGAAACAGGGACTACACACCTTCCTCAGCGGTTTAATCGCTCGCATCCACGCCGATGACATCACCGTGCCGGTGCTGGCCAAGGGCAAGACGCGGACCGGACGTCTGTGGACCTATGTGCGGGACGATCAACCCTTTGGCGGGCGCGATCCGCCGGCTGCGGCGTTCTTCTACTCGCGTGACCGTGGCGGCGAGCATCCGCAGCTTCACCTGGCCAGCTTCACCGGCCTGATGCAGGCGGACGCCTATGCGGGCTTCAACCGGCTCTATGAAGCGGGTCGCAAGGGAGGGCCTATCATCGAGGCGGCGTGCTGGGCGCATGCACGGCGCGAGTTCTTCGACCTGGCGCGGCTCAGGCAGGCGCCGATCGCCATCGAAGCCGTCAAACGTATCGACGCGCTGTTTGCCATCGAGCGTGAGATCAACGGCGCGTCGATCGACGAACGTCTGGTTGTACGCCATGAGCGCAGTCGACCAACGGTCGCCGAGTTGAAGGATTGGCTGCGCGAGAGCGCGCCAAGCTCTCCTCCAAGAACGAGACCGCCAAAGCGATCGACTACAGTCTCAAGCGCTGGACCGCGCTGACGCGCTTCCTCGATGACGGTCGCCTGTGTATCTCCAACAATGCCGCCGAACGGGCGTTGCGTGGCATTGCCGTCGGACGCCGCAATTGGACCTTCGCCGGCTCCGACGAAGGTGGCCGGCGCGCCGCCGCGATCTATACGCCGATCGAGACCGCCAAACTCAACGACGTAGATCCGCAGGCTTGGCTCGCCGATGTCCTGGCACGACTGCCCGATTACCCCGTAAAACGGATCGGAGATCTCCTACCGTGGAACTGGCACACAGAACGCCGTGCCGCCGCCTGTTCCATCGCTTCGGAAATCGAAGCGGGGCAGCTCTTTTGAGCTGCCCCGCCCCGCCATTGAACCGTGAAGTGCATTATCAGGACGTCGGCAGGACTTCCATTTCGATGAGCGCGGATTTGTCTTCTTTGCTCTCAACCGTGATCCTGACATAGGCCGATGTCACGCGAAGCTGGCCCGGCTTGAGATCCAGTTGATCTCCGTAGCCGGCGTACACTCCAACTATCGCGGGCCCGAGGTTTTTAATGATCAGCATGCTCATTGGCAAATTGTCGGCGACGGAGATGAACTCCATGGGTCCGACCGGCAACGTCCAAAAATTCCCAGTGGGAATTTCCGACGTTACTTCAGGGGTCGAGCGCCTGCTGACTTTCTTTCGATTTCTTTTGCTCATTGTTCGCTCCTCGATGTTGGAAGCGATTGACTTAGCTGCTGGGCTACACCGCGCAAATCACACGGAAGTCGTGAGATTGAAGCGAAGCCCGCTTCGTGCTCTATGCAATCGGCAGTAGGTTCTAGATGGGTACTTAAGCTCCACTCTGAATCGCTCTTTGATGTTTGCCAAAAGTCGGCATCGCTATGAAACTCACGCGCTTCAGGCCACGCCACAGCGTAAAGAGTCTGGATGAGGAGCATGGAAGAGATGCGGCCTTCTTCAAGACGTGGGCGCTAGCGCGGTTGTTGGGATGGTCAATTCTGGACAAGCAGCCGCGACGGCGACGACCACAAGCTTCAGGGACCACATTTAAAAGCGGAAAAGCGAGGCAAGTGGGCCATATAATACTCGCCCACCTATTGGATCAGCGCCTTAAGGAGCCATATGCTGGCTCGCAGAAAAATGATCCGGTGCTTCAGCTGATGATAGGATTGTTTCGGGAATGCGGCGGATTCTCAGCCGGTTTTCGGGTCCAGGAGAAAAAACTCTACTGCGTAGAGCCAAGGAGTCAGCGAAAGAATTGCAGTACGTGTATTTAATTACGCAATTCATGTGTCGATATCGCAAACACCTGCCTGATGGAGACAAGTTTCAAATCGAAAGCGCCAAACTTTTCGTGGAACAGAATTTTCTTAAGGAGTCATGGGGTCCGAGCAAGATCAGCAAGGTATGGGAACAATACAAGCATGCCGCTCCATATATTTTTGCAAGTTACTCCATGGTTCGCGCCCTGTCACGAATCGAAACAGTGGAGGAAGTCGTCGATGGCCTCAAGCAAGTAACTTCGAATCAACAACGGCTGGCGCGCTTCATTGGCGTTGCTGCATACGCTGCGGACATCCTAAACCTTCAAGCACGCAATATTCGGGTATCGGATTTCAGGAAAATTACTCGAGTTGCACCTCCCCTCCGTCAATTCGACGAAAACGAATTAGCCTGTATCAATTGCATTGACCGGAAGGTAGCGATCGCATAGCGCGAATTTGACTTTGTAGTCTCGGCTGGAACTTGCATCAATTTCCGTGACGACCGTGTGATCGACAGACCAGCATCGGAAGTGACGTTGCAACTGTGCAACTCCAGCTTGAGACGCCGGTCCCGCGAGGACCGGGACTTCCACCTGCGGTCTTGATGGGTACCGCGGCCCCGGCGCATCGCGCACACCAGAGTTGATGAGCCAACTCGCGCCTGGCTCAGCCAGAAATGGCAGTTATGGCGCCACGATGGCCCTGAAATACAGATAAGGTCCGCGGCCCCAATTAGGACGGGCGAACGTCAGGCTGATGGTCGATCGAGCCGGCAGCACTGGTGGAACGCCACCGCAAAAGCCTGTCGCCAGACGCGCGTCGGTTAGGTCAAATCCAATTACATGGTTCGTAGAGTGTGACGGCACACCAAGATGTCACGAAGGGCCGCATGAGATTATCCCCAATGCGACCCGCAGATCAGCGATAAATCTCGCCGAGGATGTCGATTATTCAACCTTGTTATGACACCGAACCGATTATGTCTTGCTCGTACTCGCCGAGAAGCATGGTCTGAGGTGCATGAATTGGCAATCTACACAACTTTTTTCCCTCAATGCTGCAGACCTCAATCGACCAGCCGTCCCATTCGCGGTTTAGGCTATTTTTGAGAAGCGCTAAGGTCTCTTGAGCAAAGTTGATAGCGCCGCGAGAGCATGTGAATTCGTACCCGCTGTAATCAAGAACGGCTTGCTCTTCACTCTTGTAATCGAAGAAGAAGCGCATCTTCTTATCCCTTCAGCTTGTAAAGGGTTTTTCTAGCAACAGCGTCTATCGATCCGGCTAACTAAATTCCTAAACATCGACATATATAAGCAAAAGTACGTATTACGCTGCATTTACGGCTGATTTAGTCGGATCGATTTTCGACAGAGCAAAAAACGAGTTAATCATTGTATGACACTTACTAGGCACGGCGTCCGATCCGCATCTTTGAGGTCGCCAGGCTTGGGAAGTTGCACAGACGGCTGCGAGCTGCCTTGGATTTGGAAGATTTGCACTAAACCGAAACTTGGACGCGCATCTCGCCCGACCAAAACAGCATAAACCGCCGGCGAAAACATCTAGGGCGCGTACCGTTGTTCATAACGATGCGCGGGCGGGAAAGATAGGAGGGTTGGCTTGCCAGATTTCCGAGTGGTCAGCGAGCGCTCCGAAGAGGAAGTCAGAAATCGATCAATCTCTGACGATCTGAAGGCAACGCTAAGTCACCTGAGCGCAAATCTCATTCGGATTGTGCGAGGTGGCGGAAAGACGGATCACATTGTGGATGACCTTTATGCATTCTCGCGAGTTGCGAAGCAATTTGAACGCAAGCCCGCCGCTGAATAAAATCGCCGCCGCGATTTCGTTGCATCGGAAACTTCCGGATAAAGCTACTGAATTAGCGCTCGAAGAAAAAGCAATTCGCTGCGCTGCCCTCCAGATTGTCGCGTCAACCCTGGTGAATGAAACAACGCAACCCGACCGCGGTTTAACTGAGCTTCGCTCAATTTTGGAATGAAAGTCGCCCACATAGCGTGCCAGGCAAAAGGTCGAGCCCCGAGCGGTACATCCGCACCCGGGGCTCTTGAGACAGCGTGAAGGGTTCGATACGCGCTGACCCCGCCAAAGAGTTCGATCACTTGGGGCGAGCTGGATCCAGCGTCAGATGGAATTAACGTTAGGAGATTTGCCGAATGCAGATGGGCCATAAGTGTGCTTGGCCCATCGCGCTTGCGGTGATGTCAGCAAGACTGTTTGGCAGCCGCTTCTTAGACCCTCGGCCCGCCTGACGTACTTAGCGCGGGGTTAGACCCTGAGCCGCCGACCAGCAGTACAAATCGCTAACCCAGTGACCCTCCAAGGGATATCTACCGGCGCCATTGGCAGCCAGGCATTGCGCGCGCGCATAACTGGGAGAGTTCCAGCGGCAGTAGTCCTGGATCCACGCCTCGAAAAGACAGGCATGATAGGCTTGCATCTGCGCGCCTGTTAGCAATCCCCACTGATTTTGCGCGAAAGCCGGAGAAAGGCCGATAACAGACCAACTCACAAGCAGAGTGGTCGCAGCAATACGCAATTTCTTCATGCAGTCCCCCTGGCTTCACTCCTGCCACAATAGCCCCGTGACATAAATCTCACCTTGTCAGCGGCGGTCGCCCCGGATTTCAACACGGATTTCACGTCTGTCGCCGGCGACCGTCGGAAGATAAGTTCCATTAATAATGACAAACCAAGAAGGCTCTGTCACTCCCTCGCTGAAGCCACGACCCGTGAACATACGATCGACCCCAAGTAGCACAGCCGGGACCGCTACTATTGGATTTGGCCCGCGGGACAACCACTATATCTCCAAAGAGCACTTTCCGATGTCGAAACTGGGCAAATCCATCGCTTAGGCAGTCTCGAACGAAGCGATCGTGCCCGCAGGTTTCAGGTAACGCCGTACCCAGATTCGCGATCGCGTATCTTCCCGCGGTCACGCCGGCCAAGTGGACCATGTCCCCAACCATGTCGCAACGACGGCTGGCCTGCCTTGAAGGACGCAAATTCCAGAAGCGACACATCACTGTTATCGCACCGAAACAAAACTTTGGCATGCAGGTTGCTTTAGTTTGTTGGGCAGGCGCGAGGACGGCATGAGCGACATCGAACGGCGGAACACCGCACAGGACGGGCTCTACGCCACGGGCATTTTGCCTGCTTCGGTTTTAAGTCGACCGCGTTTTATTTTTGCAGCCGCATCGGTGGCAGTGGGAGCGATTAGCACCCTGATTTGGGCGGTCTTTCTGGGGTGGTGTCTGGTCGATGCTGTCCATCACTTCTGGCCAAAAGATGCAACGTCAAGCCGGTTCACGCAGCGGCAGATCACGCGGAGTTTACGAAAGCAAGACGCCGAAGCGACAACGGCCGATCCGTGCCGAGCGCGATTGGCAACATAACACCTGCAATGTGAAGGCGAAGCAACAGCTTCGCCCGTCTGACACCAGGTGTGTAAAACCGTGCAAGCGGTAATGACGATCAAGGGTCGTCATTGAGCATCCGTATGCGGCACCACTTTGAGCTGCCACGATTTGCCCGGATCAACATCGACCGCGTTGACACGATCGAAGTCTGACTGCCAAAGGCATTTCGTCAACGCCGAATAATTTGAGCAAAGTAGGATTTTCGCGCCATCTTGAATCGCAGTTGCGGCCGTCATTTTGACGGTATCGAGATTGGCCCGAGTGGCAAACGCCGTGGTCGCGGGATCGGTCGCTCTCTGCAGTTCTTTCACTTGGCCAGCGTTGAAACAAGCCCCTGAAGTGTTAAGATTTCGTCCTGGAGGGCCGCGACCTGGCCGTGCAGATCAATGACCTGTGAGGTCAAGCACATCGTGGTGCAGGGTTTTGTTTTGGCTATTCGCGCACCTCGCATGCATCCAGTCCCTGGAGCGGATAGGACTTTTCAGAGCGCGCCTGGCTGTGATTTCCGATTGTATCTCGTCTTATCCACACCCATTCACAGGCGTACAGACCCGGCAAGTCGAAAGCCAATTCACTGACGACAATCGCTCGGGTCCTGCACTACCCAACAAAAGCACTCCGCATGGCTTTGCGCGCGCGTTGCCGTCCACACCACGGTACAAATGCGTTTCGCGCCGAGAACAGCGACATTGCTTTTAGTGAACGAATTTGTGCTTGGATACCATCGGGTGCAAATGCCTACCCAGATTAGCGCTTGGGCCGTCAAAAACAATGATACCCGCGCTTACTTGTCTGCTGGTCGGAGTGGCCCTTGGCAGTCGGTTCAGGGTCACGATTCTGTTCGCGGCCGTGCCAATCGTTCTTGCACTTATATTTATTCACGGCATGCTGCATCAAAGTGGATTTTGGTCGGCTATCCTCTCGGCCGCTGTCGGATCGACCAGTCTGCAGATCGGATACATGCTTGGTGTTTTCATCAGCGGTGCGATGATTCGCGATGACACGAAACGATCGCATGAGCGTGCGCGCGCCTTAAGGAGAACGGTGCCGACCCCGCCAACCCCATAAGATATTCGTCATGCTGACGCGACCGGCCAATCCATCTTTGCATGAATTCGGCAGTCTCACTTGACCGGCGGGTTGCCATCGAAACTGCGTCACTGACAAACCAGTCTGCCAAGATTTCAACCCGTGCAACGAATGGAGTTTGACTAAGAGCGAGCGATCAAACGTAAAGGTCCGCCATGAACATCGTAAGCGACTTTTTTTCCCTTCGGCCGGTCTTCACATTCATCGGCCTTCGCATCGTCTGGTACATTTATCTCCTGCACATGATCATTCAATTATATGTTTCTCTGAGCGAGGTTTCCCTGCTCTTGGCGCAAAGAGGCATAAGCTGGTTCACTTGGTTGCCTAACTTCCTGCCTGCGTTATTCGGAATGATCGCGCAAATCGTGCTCGTGCGCTTGCTTTTCGAAGTAGCCGCCGTTGTCCTACTCAGTCAAAGACAGACTCCCAGGTGATCTGTCGGCAGCTATTGGCAAAAAATCGCCAACATGCGGGCCCGCGTCCAATCCGCCTATCGAACAGTCATCGGCATCTTTGGTGAGGTTAAATGAAACGCCTCTCATCGTCATCGAGAACAAGACAAGTTAGGCGGCCGGTCGCGTAAGCACCGGTATCGATGTTGATCCGATTGGGGCGGACGTCCGGCTCAACGACCGGTGTATGTCCGTGAACTATCACTTTCTCGTAAGCGTCTTCGTGCAAGAGAAACTCATCACGTATCCACAACAAGTCTTCCTCCCGTTGCTGGGAGAGTAATACTCCGGGCCTGACGCCGGCGTGGACGAAAAAGTAATCGCCACAGGAGAATGAGGGTTTCAAACTGTTGAGAAAGCGAAGATGAGATTTTGGAAGATTAGCAATTAGGCTTGAGGCCAGTGCAGCACACTCCTGCTCACCTGGAGCGATCGATGGCGTCAGCCCATATGAGAGAATGGTATCGAGCCCACCGTAGAGGCGCCAAGCGTCAAGTACTTCCGGATCTTGCAGAAACCTAAGCAAGTAGCTTTCGTGGTTGCCCTTAAGAAATACCGCCGGATGGCGACGCCCTCGTGCAATAAGCGCGTCAAGGACCTCTCGCGACCGGGGGCCGCGGTCAACATAATCGCCGAGAAAGACGTGCAGCATCTTTTCAGCTGCCAGCGTCTTTCGCTCGGCATCGATGCGCGCAAACATGTCAGAAAGCAGATCAACCCTGCCATGGACGTCGCCGATCGCGTAGATCCGTGTTCCCTCTGGTACGCGCGGGACAGCAATGGACTGAGATCGCCGTCTCGGCCTCCAGATCACGTCTGAACCCACCAGAAGTGGCAACCGCCAGACCCGATTCTACTTCCGCAAACCAGTAGCCGATTAGTCCGCTGAAAGGGCTTCATGAGCGACGAAATCTTTGACAACCCTGCCGTCCTTATAAATGAGGTCAGAGCAACAGACGAAATCTCATAATAAGATATCATTAATCATCGCCTAAAATATTACAAATCCAGCAGTAATAGCGGGCAATTCCGGCACCTAATGGAAATTTTTTGAACGTATTGCTCACGCGGGCGCAACAGCGAACGAGTGAGAGATATGAACCTTACGAGGACAATACTTCGCATTGTCGTGGGGTTAGCGATTTTAGGCAGTACTCGTACTCCAGAGGCCGCGCCTTTTGAACTATCGCGGCCCTTTGGGCTTCAATTTAAGTCGATCCGTTTTGACGCACCCGCCCTGGCTCCCCTCGCCTATTCGCGGTTCTGCATGCAATACAAAGACGACTGTGAAGTCCGCCGTATGGCGTTTCGCCGTCCACACCCGGAGGCGCTCAATAAAGACCGGTTGCAAGATCTGCTTACTGTTAATCGCGAAGTGAACCGCGACATTGCGCCGAAGGTTGATATAGGCAGTCTTTTGGACGAGCGTTGGCGAATATCGCCAAGCGCGGGGGCTTGTCACGATTATGCAGTGACCAAGAGACACGAACTCTTGGGGCGAGGCTGGCCATCCCGTTCGCTGCTATTGGCAGAGGTCGTGGTGTCGTCGGGGGAACATCACCTCGTGCTTGTGGTTCGGACGGACGACGGCGATCTCGTCCTTGACAACCTCACAGCCGGGATCCGACCGTGGGCGCGCACGCCTTACCAGTGGATCCGGATTCAGTCGCCCAGCAATCCTAACATCTGGTCGACGATCGCACATGCTTCCGCCTGACGAATTGGTCACTGGACCGTTCGGCTGCGGCTTTGGGCAACGGCCAATCCAATTGTTGCGCCGACGATGATAAGAACTGCGGATTCAAAGAGGCCATCGTTTCCGAACGCTGAGATCAATAGCGTAACTATCGCGGCCGAACCGGCGGCTGGATAGAACGAATCCCGACCGCGACGGAGCGCTGCCCGAAACAGCATCACAACAACCACAGACGATAATAGGATTCCTATCAAGAGCAGCGGCCGGCCCAGCTCTATGGCAACTTCGGCTGCCGCACTGGGCGGATCGAGATCATTCGCAATGTCGTTTGAACTGCGATAGATCGGGACCAACGCATGGTAGGTTCCCGCCCCGGTTCCGGTCCAAGTGCTGTCGACAAGCATACGCTCTGTGATGCCGTTGGCCGAGGGCGCCGCAAATCTCAACGTTATGTCTGGACCGTCCTGGCCCAATCGCGCCGCCGCAATCTCCCCTATAATCACGAAGACCACAATGACCGTGATGAGCACACCTACAGAACTCAATCCTATGCGACGGATCAGCGTGACACCCAGGAGGGTCGTGAGACCAGCTGCCGCCGCGAGCGGAGTATTGATCCCTTCAGCCAAAGCGACCGCCACCACGCAAACAGTGAAGGCGAAAAAGCACATGATAAGGCTTAGGCCAAGCCTTGGAAGCGGTGTCCCGTTTCCCGCTCGTCCGGTGTCAACACGCTCGTAGGCCCGAATGGCGCACGCAATCGACAGGATGGATCCAACCGCGGCAATATCGAGCGCTCCTCCGCGAGCGACCGCATTATGGCTCACATCGAGCCAGGCAAAACCGGCCACATCATTGATGATGAGAAGTGCAGCTATCAGCGTGGTGGCTAAAGTCACCGCAAATAAAACCCACTCGGCGCGCTGGCGATCGATACTGATCGCAATGGCAAGAAGACCGACGGCGAGCCAAGCAAGATAGCGACAAAGACTGAGTAAGGTCGAACCGGTATCAATGGTGATGCTGCCCGCAAATGGTCGATCCAGCGCCGCCGCAACGCTTTGCCAAATCGTATTATTGAGCCGAAAAAAGTTCGGCAGTGGCAGAGTTTGAAATATCATGAAAATCATCGGAATCGCTGCCGCAACGGCAAAGGGCCGAACCAGCGTTCCGAAATGAGTGGCCTCGGCCGGCCGCAAAGTGATGGCGCTCACGATCAGGGCGACCGCCGACACCGCCGACCACAATCCTAACGCCAGCGGCCCATCAAGGCCGAGAACGGCTGGAACCATCCCAATAAGGGTGATCAAAAGTATCAGTGCAGCTGACACGGCGCTCTTGTCACCCCAATTAAGGCCGCAGAGGATGCCTTTCGCTGCGGCCTTAGGCAAGGGAGCTAAAGCAAGGGAGAGAGCTAAAGCAGGAGAGCTAAAGCAGGAGAGCTAGGATAAGACGGCGATCGCCACGTCTAAATATTGCGGTCGCACTCGACATAGATTAAGATTGTTGAGGCTTGAATGCGGGGGACGTTCCAAATGACAAGAGCACTACTAGCGATTGCGACGATGGGTGTCGGCGTTTTGGTATCCCTTGCACCGTCCGTCGCTGCGGATTTGCCCCCTGTGACAGGGCGCCTCGCCCAGCAACTCGATTGCGGGCCTTGCGGCTGTTTAAGGGTCGACTTTGTATACCACCGAGAATTGCGCTCGACCTACGGGACCGGCTTTGATCCCCGAAATTACGACGAAACTCAGCCTCATTATTATTTTGGCGCGATGAGGGCTTATCCGCAGTATTCGGTGGGCGATTGTCCCGTCCCGGGCCGCTATTGATTTGGTGGATCCGGCGCGACGCGCCCGAGGCTGCTCTCGCCGTTCCTGTCAGGACATCGATCTGGTTAGTGGCAGACGTGCTTCTCGCACGCTCTGGTAACGTCGGTTGATCCGTGCCCAGAGCAAGAAGGCTTGGATACCGATCCCCGCGACATAGCCAACCTGAAGACAAGTTGCCATTAGAATTGCTGCCAGCGCACCACGCGTCAGGCTGTTATGTAGCACCAAGCCCCCACCGAGGATCACAAAAAGCCCAATGCCAACCGTTGGCACCAAAATGAGGACCTTGAACCGAAGACCTAAAACCGCCCCGAGCAGAGCAGAGACGACCGCGAGTATCGCCATGATCTTTAACTCCTCGCGACCCTATTGGTCCTGCACCTACTAACAACCTCTTAATAATCACTGTCGTATCAAGTGAGTCGTCATGACACCGCAATGGTGAGCATGCCGGACCGATGGGATTTGTGTCCTCGAGTCCATCGGTCCATTCGATGCAAGCGGCGTTGCAATTTAGACACAGCCGCACACTCTCTGCGTTGCTTACTTGTCAGCGTCAAGTGCGTTCTTACGATTCTCCAGTTATACCAGCATCTTAGCTGATATTTCTGGTTATCGCCTTTTGCTTGAATGCACGGTCCGTGAGCATTGTGACCCGACGTTCGCAAGTGTTAACTATAGCATCTTGGGGAGCTGGTTATGCGGGGATTGCGTAAATTGGCAGCGCGGATATTTGCAGCGGCTACGCTGGCGGCTGCGGCTTTCGCTGTAGCGGGTTGCTCAACCGGCACAAGCGCATTGTTCCCGGCTGCGGGACCGAACAGCGCCGTGGTCCGACATGGAATATCCCAATCTGGCCAGCAATTTGCTCTCGTCAAACTCACTCCCAACGTCGTCAATATGCTGGACGAATTCGGCCCCAAAACCCTTTCTGCAGTGTTTGGCGATCGCAGACCCCCGCCGGAGGTCAAGTTCGGCATCGGCGACGTCGTCAGCGTGACCATATTCGAAGCCGCAGCGGGCGGCCTCTTCATCCCCACCGAGGCCGGCGTGCGGCCCGGTAATTTCATAACGTTGCCGAACCAGCCGATCGATACCGCCGGCAATGTCACGGTGCCGTATGCCGGGCCGATAAGAGCAGCAGGGCGAACGCCAAGCCAAGTTCAGCAGGACATTGTTGATCGCATTAAGGATCGAGCGATCGAACCGCAGGCGGTGGTGGCCTTGGTGACCCAGAATACGTCTTTGATCACCGTCATTGGCGAAGTGAACACGGCTTTCACTTCGTCTACCGGCCGCATCCCGGCCCAGCCGGCTGGCGAACGATTGCTCGATGTGATCACACGCGCCGGCGGCCTCAAGGATCAAGGCCAGAACACCTGGGTTGTTCTTGAACGCCAAAACCGCCGTGCTTCTGCGCCATTTGGATCTCTGGTCTTTGAACCGCTGAACAATATCTGGGCGTGGCCGGGCGACACCATCTATCTGTATCAAGAGCCGCAAACGTTCCTGGCCTTCGGAGCCTCCGGCCAGCAAGGGCAGTTCGCGTTCAATGAATGGCGCGTTACGCTTGCCGAAGCGATTGGGCAGGCTGGCGGCCTCCTCGACCTCCAGGCCGATCCCGGATCAGTTTTCCTTTATCGTCGCGAGCCGAGAGCGCTTGCCGAACAACTGGGGGTTGATTGCTCAAAGTTTGACGGCCCAACTGTACCAATCGTCTATACCGCAGACTTCATAGACCCGGGCGGATATTTCCTTGCGACCAGGGTGCAGATGCACAATAAGGATCTCGTCTTCGCGGCCAATGCTGAATCCGTAGAAGTCGACAAGACCCTCAACTTCATCCAGAACGTGACCGCAACGGCAAATGGTGTGATTGCTACCGGTAACGGGATCGAGGCGTGGCGCATCAACTCCGGCATTAAGTGATGGGGGCGCTAGCTACCGGTGCAAGTGCCTGAATATTGAAGGATGTCGGGGGCTTTGCTAGCGAAGGATCGAGCCTCTTCATCGCCGTACGGTGGCTTACTTAGCTTTGCGCAGAGGCAGGCGCCATCGACGGCGTCGGCCCTGAGGTAACTTTGCCTAGCTAAATGCTGGCCGAGAGGCCGGTGCTTGCAGCCGAAGGATTATGGCGTTCGATTGGTCGG
>CAWEMR010000039.1:0-97931 GCA_963810085.1 uncultured Alphaproteobacteria bacterium
GATCTGGCGGGTGGGGGACGGGCAATGCACTTTGAACGCAATATCGTGTTCTGGCTCGCGGCGTCATCGTCTTTGTCGCGCTGTTGTGGCTGTTGAGCCCGATCTTCTTGCCGTTCGTTCTCGGCATGGCGCTCGCTTACGTGCTCGATCCCTTGGCCGAACGCTTAAGCAAGCGCGGCATGAGCAGGCTGATCGCGGCCCTCCTCATTCTCGGCGGCTTCGTCCTCGCCTTTGTGATCCTGCTGCTCCTGATCGCGCCGGTATTGATGCGGCAGTTTGCCGGGCTGATCGAGAACGCGCCGGGCTACGCGCAGCGCCTGGAAGCCTTCGTCAGCGATCCGAGCCATCCGTGGATCAAACATTTCGTCGGCGACAATCTGGTCGGCGCCGACAAGTCGGTCGGCGACCTTCTCAATCAGGCGGCGGGCTATGTGACCGGGCTTCTCGCCTCGGCCTGGGAGAAGGGCCAGGCGCTGATCTCGATCTTTTCGCTCGTCATCATCACGCCGGTGGTGGCGTTCTATCTGATCTGCGACTGGGACAGCATGGTCGATACGCTCGACCGCCTGATCCCGTTGCCGCAGCGCGACACCGTGCGCGGCCTGTTCAAGGACATCGACGTGACGATTTCGGCCTGTGTGCGCGGCCAATCCGGCGTGTGCCTGATCCTCGGCTCTTATTATGCCGTCGGGTTGACGCTGGCTGGATTGAGCTTCGGGCTGTTGATCGGCGTCGTCTCCGGCCTGATCAGCTTCATTCCCTATGTCGGATCGCTGACCGCGCTCTCGCTCTCGCTCGCGGTGGCGGTAGCGCAATTCTTCCCGGATTGGAGCGGAATACTGATTGTCGCCGGTGTCGTCCTGCTCGGCCAGTTTCTCGAAGGCAATGTGCTGGCGCCTTATCTCGTCGGCCACAGCGTTGGGCTGCATCCGGTCTGGCTGATGTTCGCGTTGTTCGCTTTCGGCTATCTGTTCGGGTTTGTCGGGCTTCTTTTGGCCGTGCCGCTTGCGGCGGCAGCGGGCGTACTGATCCGGTTCGCGGTGCGGCGTTATCTGGCATCTCCGCTCTACACCGGTAGCGGTTTGTCCTAGGCGTCAGCCGCGTTATCGCTTATGTCGTCATTCATGTCCTCGTTGATGTCGCCGAGTATGTCCTCCTTTCCGCGTCAGCTCGCGCTCGCGCTCGATCACGCCGAAAGCTATGCGCGTGAGGATTTTCTATCCGGCCCGCCGAATGAAGCGGCGCTGGCGCTGATCGATTCCTGGCCGGACTGGCCGGGGCGCGCCGTTGCGTTGGCCGGCCCGGAAGGTTCGGGAAAAACGCATCTCGCGACGATCTGGGCGGCGACGGCGGGTGCGCGCGTGGTATCCGGGCGTCACCTCGGTGAGGTGGACTTGCCGTCGGCGCTGGCAACCGGCGCGCTGGTGGTCGAGGACGCCGCCGCGCTCGAAGACGAGCCGACGCTGTTCCATCTGATCAATCTCGCGCGCGAGGAAGGCGCGTTTCTCCTGTTCACGGCGCGCACCGTTCCTTCGCTTTGGCCGGTGAGCTTGCCGGATCTGATGTCGCGGCTGCGGGCGTTGCCGGTCGTGGCGCTCGACGCTCCCGACGATGCCTTGTTGCGCGGCGTGCTGGTGAAAGTCGCCACCGATCGTCAGCTGACGCTCGATGAGAGCGTCGTGCGCTATCTTCTGACCCATATCGAGCGCTCGTTCGCGGCAGCGCGTGGGGCGGTGATTGCGCTCGATGAGGAAGCGCTGCGGCAAGGACGCTCGCCAAGCCGGGCGTTGGCTGCGGAAATGTTTCGCGACAGCGCTGATCCGTAGGTTCCGCGACGGCCCCGATTTCGGCGCTTTGCGTCCCGACCTTTACCCGGTCTTGACGATGCAGCAGGGGTTCAGCGTTATGTGCTTAGGCAATTTTCACAGGATTGTAGCATAGTGGCCAACGTCGCCTTCGAGGAGCATGAGAAAACCATGGCCGACCGCGGCCAAGCAACTGCTGCTGCGCGAGAATCCGCCTCGCTGCGGCGCGCGGAAGAGCGCCTGTCCGAGCACGGCGCGCGCCAGGCGGCCGCGAATCTTTTGACCAGCCCTGATCGTTTTATCAACCGGGAGTTGTCCTGGCTTAACTTCAATCGCCGTGTGCTGGAGGAATTTGCCAACCACAAGAACCCGCTGCTTGAGCGGCTTAAATTCCTGGCGATCTCCGCCAATAACCTGGACGAGTTCTTCATGGTCCGCGTCGCCGGTCTCGGTGCGCAGGTCCGCGAAGGCATAAACAGCAAGAGCCCGGAGGGCCTGACGCCCGGAGAGCAGCTCGAACGCATCGCCGAAGCGGTGTCGATCGTGGTCGAGGACCAGCAGGCGCAGTGGCGCGAGCTGCGGACGGAGCTCGGGCAAGCCGGCATCGCCCTGATCGACGGCCCCGACGTGACGCGGGCCGAGAAAACCTGGCTCGAGGATTACTTCCTCGCTCACGTCTTTCCGTTGCTGACGCCGCTCGCCATCGATCCGGCGCATCCGTTTCCGTTCATTCCCAATCTCGGCGTCACCATCGCCTTGCAGCTGTCGCGGGTGAAGGACGGTAGGGCGATGAACGCGCTGATCCGCATGCCCAACCGCATCGAGCGCTTCGTGCGGCTGCCGCAATCGGGCGATGGCGGCGAGGTGCGGCTGATCTCGATCGAAGGCGTCACCAGCCTGTTCATCGGCAAGCTGTTTCCCGGCTACGCGGTGAAGGGGCTCGGCGCCTTCCGCGTCATCCGCAATTCCGAAGTGGAAATTCTCGAAGAAGCCGAAGACCTCGTGCTTGTCTTCGAGACCGCGCTCAAGCGCCGCCGCCGCGGCTTTGTCATCCGCGTCGATATCGAGGCGAAGATGCCGGTCGAGCTGCGGCGCTTCGTGCAGCATCTGCTTGGCGTGAGCGACGACGGCGTGTTCAGCGTCGATGGCGTGCTCGCGCTCAACGAGATGGGACAGATCGCCAATCTCAACCGGCCGGATCTGGAATTCGTGCCCTATACGCCGCGCTATCCGGACCGCGTCCGCGACCATGGCGGTGATTGCTTCGCCGCCATCCGGCAGAAGGATTTCGTCGTTCATCACCCCTACAAATCCTTCGACGTGGTGGTCAACTTCCTGCAGCAGGCGGCGCGCGATCCGGACGTCGTCGCCATCAAGCAGACGCTCTATCGGACCTCGGCCAATTCCCGATCATCAAGGCGCTCGCCGAAGCGGCCGATGCCGGCAAGTCGGTCACCGCGCTGGTCGAATTGAAGGCGCGCTTCGACGAAGAGGCCAATATCCGCTGGGCGCGCGACCTCGAGCGCGCCGGCGTGCAGGTCGTGTTCGGGTTCATCGAGCTGAAAACCCACGCCAAGTTGTCGCTGGTGGTGCGCCGCGAGGGCACGTCGCTCGCCTCCTATTGCCATGTCGGTACCGGCAACTATCACCCGGTCACCGCGCGCATCTATACCGACCTGTCGTTCTTCACCTGCGATCCGATCATCGCGCGCGACGTCGCGCGTGTTTTCAACTTCGTCACCGGCTATGCCGAGCCGGCCGAGCTCGAGCGCATGGCGGTCTCGCCGCTGTCGCTGCGCAATCGCATGCAGGCGCATATCGACGAAGAGACCGCCAATGCCAAAGCCGGGCGGCCCGCCGCGATCTGGATGAAGATGAACTCGCTGGTCGATCCCGACATCATCGACGCGCTTTATCGCGCCTCCGGCGCCGGGGTGCCGATCGAGCTTGTGGTGCGCGGCATCTGCTGCTTGCGGCCCGGCATTCCGGGACTTTCCGATAATATCCGCGTCAAATCCATCGTCGGCCGCTTCCTCGAGCACGGCCGCATTTATTGCTTCGGCTCCGGCCACAGCCTGCCGCATCCGAAGGCGGCCGTGTACATCGCCTCGGCCGACATGATGCCGCGCAATCTCGACCGCCGCGTCGAGGTGCTGTGTCCGATCCTCAATCCGACCGTGCATGAGCAGGTGCTCGAGCAGATCATGGTCGCCAATCTGAAGGACAACCAGCAGAGCTGGCAGCTTCTCGGCGACGGTTCGTCGGCGCGCATCGAAACCGCGCCGGGCGAGGAAGTGTTCAACTGCACGACCTATTTCATGACCAATCCAAGTCTGTCGGGACGCGGCAAATCGCCGAAAAATTCCGTGCCGCGGTTGCGGCATCGCCCGGAACCTGTGTGACTTGGCAGTGTGAGCCGGCCGGTGTGACGGTGCTGCGAATCGCGTAGGATCGGCACGTGCCGCGCTGCCGGGCCCAGGCGGCGAGACCCAAGCCGACAATTCCTACGACACATCATCTTCGGCCCATGATCTCCGGCCAATGAGCGGAACACGCCATCACCGGCTTTTGTGCAGATTGCGACCATGACGCTTGAAGAATTCGACGCTCAAGGACGTCTCGATCACGGCCCGCCGATCGCCGTCATCGACATCGGCTCGAATTCCGTGCGCCTCGTCGCCTATGAAGGGCTGACGCGCAGCCCGACCGAGATTTTCAACGAGAAGGCCTTGTGCGGTCTCGGCCGCGAAGTGCAGACAACAAAACTTCTTGCCGCCGACGCGGTGCAACACGCGCTTGCCACGCTTAAGCGATTTCGCGCGCTGTGCCAGACCATGGGCGTGAAGAAAACGCTCGCCATCGCCACCGCCGCCTGTCGCGACGCCAAGAACGGCCCGGCCTTCATCAAGCTCGCCGAGGCGATGATCGGCACCAATATCGAAGTGCTTTCGGGCACGCGCGAGGCCGATCTCACCGCGCTCGGCGTCATTTCCGGCATGCACCGCGCCGACGGCATTGTCGGCGATCTCGGCGGCGGCTCGCTCGAACTGGTCGATGTGCGCGGCTCGCAGGCGCGGCGCGGCGTGACGCGCCCGCTCGGCGGCTTGGCGCTGGCCGATATCTCGTCGCGGTCGGTGAAGAAGGCGGAGAAGTTCGTGAGCAAGACGCTCAACGACCTGTCGATGTTGCGGGCTTGCCAAGGTCGCATCTTCTATGCCGTCGGCGGCACCTGGCGTTCGCTGGCGCGGCTGCACATGTGGCAGACCGGCTATCCGCTGCACGTGATGCACGGTTACGCCATCCCCGCCGGCGAGGCGCTGGAATTTACCAAGCTACTGCACCGGGTCGATGTCGAAACGCTGTCGAATATCGAGGTGGTGAACAATGCGCGGCGGCCGTTACTGCCTTATGCGGCGCTCGTGCTTGAACATATCTTGCGCGTCGGCAGACCGCGCCAGGTGGTGTTCTCGGCACTCGGCATCCGCGAGGGCTTGCTCTATTCGCTGTTGAAGAAGAAGGACAAGGAGAAGGACGCACTGATCGAGGCGTCGCGTCATCTCAATCAGCTGCGCTCGCGCTCGCCGCAAAATGGCGAAGAGCTGATGGCCTGGACCGACCGTTTCATGGCGACCTCCGGCCTCGAGGAAACCGGCGAGGAGCGCCGGCTGCGCCATGCCGCGTGCCTGCTCGCCGATATCGGCTGGCGCGCGCATCCGGATTATCGCGGCGAGCAGTCGCTCAACATCATCGCCCATGGCGGCTTTATGGGCATCGATCATCCAGGCCGCGCCTATCTGGCGCTGGCCGTGTTCTTCCGTCATGTCGGCCTTGTGATGGACGACGAGCTGTCGCCGCGGCTGCGGGAACTAGTCTCGACGCGCATGCTCGACCGCGCCCGCGTGCTTGGCGCGGCTCTTCGGCTCGCTTACGTGGTTTCGGCGGCGATGCCAGAGGTTCTGCCCGAGACGTCGCTCGCCGTCGAGCGCCACCGCCTGGCGCTGCGGCTTCCCGGCGAATTCGCCGCCCTCAACGGCGAGCGCGTCTTGAACCGGCTGCGTTCGCTCGGCCGCCTGATCGGCCGCGAGACCGTGACGCTGATGGGGTAGGCGCAGCAACAATCCTCTCAGCTTGTGAAGTCCCCGTCGCTTGAGCGCCGCAGGCGCGACTCGATTGCGCCGCCAACTGTCCCGGCAGACGTGCATCCGGTCGTGTGACTTAGGTCACGACCGAGGCCGCCGGCATCATCCTATAAAACACTTTGCCCAAACGCATGGGGCGAGGGACGAGCGCCGTCGGGGTCATGAGCGATATTGGTGTATATGTCGTCGCCGCCACCAAAGGCAGTGAAACGCGATATTGGGCTGCGGCCGTGCCGCAGCACCGCGCGGTCGATGAAGTCCAGCGCCTGTTGGCCCCAGGATGGCGCGCAATTCTCACGGATTATCGTCTCACGCCGGAACAGATCGCGGAGCTGAAGATCCATTCCAACCGCGTGCGCGAGTTGGACTTTATCCCGTGAGCGCGGCTTCCGTGACCGAAGCATTTGAACCGGGCGGCGGAGAAATGTCTCCTATCGGCCGTTAGCGCCACTCGCCGACGATGATCTGGAGTCCGCTTTCGCGCGTGTTGGCGTACCGGTGAGTGCTGAACTTCGGGAGTTTGCCACGGCCGGTGGGTTGATGAGCTACGGCGCCAATCTCGCCGACGCCTATCGCCTGACAGGCACGTACACCGGCCGCGTCCTCAAGGGCGAAAAACCAGCCGACTTGCCAGTCCAGCAGGCGACGTAGGTCGATCTGGTCATCAACCTCAAGACTGCCAAGATGCTCGGTCTCACCGTCCCGCTCACACTGCTTCGCCGCGCCGACGAGGTGATTGAATAGGATGTTTTTTGCTGCGGTGCGTTAGTCTGAAATTGGCCCTTAGCGGATATTCCGCCGGCCATAATCAATGTCAGCATTCGGGGGAATAGCGGACGCTGCAAATCAGCGGCTCACTCCCGCTCGATCGCCGTAACCCGGCCCTTCTCCACAGCGAGCGCGAGCTTGCCGTGCTTGAGCGCCAGCGCTTTCTCGCCGAACAATTCGCGCCGCCAGCCCATTAATGCTGGAACCTCGGCATCGTCACTCGCGGCGATGCGTTCGAGGTCGTCGACGGTCGCGATCACCTTGGCGGCGACGTGATGGCGCTCCGAGATCATGCGCAGCAGCACTTTGAGAAGCTCGATGGTCGCAGCGCCGTTCGGCGCCGGCTGGCTGCGCGCCTGATGCGGCAAGGTCTTTGGATCGCGCGCCAGGCCGTGGTTCACCGCGGCGACGATGGCTTCGCCCCAGCGCGAGCGTTCAAAACCTTTCGGCAGGGAGCGCAGGCTCTTGAGCTTCTCGATCGTGGTCGGCGCTTGCACCGCGATATCGGTGATGACCTCGTCCTTGAGCACGCGCGAGCGCGGCACGTCGCGCGACTGCGCTTCGCGCTCACGCCAAGCGGCGACGTCGATGAGAACGGCAAGCTCCTTCGGCTTGCGCACCCGCGTCTTTAGCCTTTGCCAGGCGCTGTCCGGATCCATGCGGTAGGTGTCGGGCGAGGTGAGCACGCGCATCTCGTCCAGTACCCAGTCGACGCGGCCGCGGCGTTCGAGATCGGCGACCAGTGCCTGATACACGTCGCGCAGATGCGTCACGTCGGAAATGGCGTAGCGCAGCTGCGCGTCAGACAGCGGCCGGTGCGTCCAGTCCGTGAAGCGATGCGATTTGTCGAGCGTGTCGCCGGTGATGCGTTGTACGAGCTGGTCGTAGGAGATGAAATCGCCATAGCCGAGCACCATGGCGGCGACCTGCGTGTCGAAGATCGGATGCGGAATGAGCTTTGCCGCGTGCCAAACGATTTCGATGTCTTGGCGGGCGGCGTGAAACACCTTCATGACCTTCTCGTCGGCCATCAGCGTGTAGAACGGCGTGAGGTCGATGCCCGGCGCCAGTGCGTCGATCACCCAAGCCTCGTCGGCCGAGGCCACCTGCGCCACGCACAGCAGCGGGTAATACGTGGTCTCGCGCAGAAACTCGGTGTCGACCGTCACCATAGGATGACGCGCCAGCCGTGCGCAGGCGGCGGCGAGTTCGGGCGTCGTCGTGATGGGCTGCATTGAGACGGCGGCTGCGGAATCAAACGTCATTGGTACCTAATAGTGTCGTTCAGTTGCCACGGGCATGGCAAGGGCGTGCGATGGGCGTGCGATAGGGGGTGCACCGGCGCGGGTCAAATTCCGGTGCGCAATTGGAACCCCGCTAACCGCCCCGTATTCGGTCCATCATGATGAACTCCCAGGGGCTTGGCATTTGGCCGACCGGCACCTCGATGAGGGTCGGGCCGTCACGATGGGCGAAGGCGCGGCGCAGCGCCTGCCGCAAGTCGTCGGGACTTGTCACGCGGGTGGCTTCGGCGCCGAAGCTTTTGCCGAAGGCGACAAAATCGGGATTGGCGAGGTCGCTGCCGATCAGCCGGTTGCCGTAGCGTTCCTGCTGGATGCGACGGACATTGCCGAAGGCGCCGTCGCTGAACAGCACCGTAACCAGCGGGATACGATGGCGCATCGCGGTCGCGATCTCGTTCGCTGTGAACATGAAGCCGCCGTCGCCGGAAATCGCCACCACCGGCACGTCGGGTCGCGCGTGCTGCGCGCCGAGCGCCGTGGCAAAGCCCCAGCCGAGATTGTCCTGGTAACCGGGCGAGAGATAAGTGCGTGGCTTGTACACCGGGAACAGCAGGCGTGAGGCGAAGCCGATCTGGGTGACCTCATCGACGAACAGGCCATCCTCGGGCAATTCGGCGCGGATCGCGTCGAGAAACGCGATTTGGGGTGAGAGCTTCTCCAGGCGCTTACGCCACGCGGCCTGGCGCTCCTGCATTTCGGCCGTCCGCGACGGGCGTTTCGCGTAGTGCGTGGGCAATTCCGCCAGAAGACGTTGCAGAATGGGCTTGGCGTCGCCGGTCAGCGCCACAGCCGGCCGATGCAGACGATTGTGCTCCATCGGGTCGGCGTCGACCCGGATGATCGAAAGCTCGCGATCAACGCCCCATTGCGTGAACTGGATGAGGAGCCGGGTTCCGACCGCCAGCACCACGTCTGCCTCGCCCCAGAGGTCGCGTCCAAGCGGCAGCGTGACGCTCAAGGGATCGCGGCTGTCGAGGACACCGCGGCCGCGGCGATAGCCGAGGACCGGCGCTTGCAGCATGGCGGACAGCGCGGTCACTTCGGCGCCGGCGTCTTGCGCGCCGCCGCCGCAGATGATCATCGGCCGCTTCGCCGCGCCGAGCCGTATCGCGGCTCGCCGCACTGCATCGATATCGACCTTCAACTTTAGCACCGGCAGCGGCGCCTGCAATGCCACCGGCGCCGACTGGCCCCACACATCGATGGCGCATTCGAGCGCGGCCGGTCCGGGGCGGCCGGTCTGCATCGCGCGCAGCGCCTGCGCGGTCAGGCGCGATGCCTGTTCCGGCTTGCGGATCAGCGACGTGTGGTCGACCAGCCGGGCGATCAGGCCAGTCTGATCGCGGATCTCGTGCAGATGGCCAAGCCCCTTGCCGATATCGCCCGCGGGAATTTGCCCGACCAGCGCCAGGACTTGTGCGTTCATGGAATAGGCGGTGAGGAGCGCCGCGGCGGAATTCAGCAAGCCGGGGCCGGGAACGACCGCATAGGCCTGCGGCTTGCCGGTCGCGAGCGCAGCGCCCAGCGCCATATAGGCGGCGCCCTGTTCGTGGCGGGTATGAATGGTGCGGAACCGGTCGGAAAATTTGAACAGTGCTTCGAACAGATGGTCGTTCTGTACGCCCGGCAGCGCATAGACCGTGTCGAGGCCGTGGCCGATCAGCGTTGAGACAACGGCTTCCGCCGCCGTCATCGGTTGCGCCGTCTCCGCGGCTTTGGTCTTGCGCTGCATGCCACTTCCCCGCGCCGTGACTTGTGCAGATCGGGGCAAATCTGTCGAGGCGGTCCCTCGCGTTCGGGCCGCTATCGGTCGATTTGGGCCGTGGCCGGCCCGGCTTGACAATTTGGTGCGACGCATGTGGTTGTGCGCCGACTTCCCCACCCATTGGCGGAATTGAGCATGCATCGCTACCGCACTCACACTTGCGGCGCGCTCCGAGAGGGCGACATCGGCACCGAGGTCCGGCTTTCCGGCTGGTGCCACCGTATCCGCGACCATGGCGGCGTGCTGTTTATCGATCTGCGCGACCATTATGGGCTGACCCAGGTGGTGGCCGATCCCGACAGCCCGGCCTTCAAAGTGGCCGAGACGTTGCGCTCGGAATGGGTAGTGCGGGTCGACGGCAAGGTGCGCCGGCGCCCCGGCGGCACGGAAAATCCTGACCTGCCGACCGGCGCGGTCGAGATCTATATCCGCGAGATCGAGGTTCTGGGACCGGCCGGCGAACTGCCGATGCCGGTGTTCGGCGAGCAGGACTACCCTGAGGAAACTCGCCTCAAATACCGCTTCCTCGACCTGCGCCGCGAGCATCTGCACGGCAACATCATGAAGCGCGGCGCCGTCATCAACTCCATCCGCCGGCGCATGAAGGAGCAGGGCTTCTTCGAATTCCAGACGCCGATCCTGACCGCGTCGTCGCCGGAAGGCGCGCGCGATTATCTGGTGCCGTCACGCATCCATCCGGGAAAATTCTACGCGCTCCCGCAGGCGCCGCAGCAGTTCAAACAGCTCATTATGGTGGCCGGCTTCGATCGCTATTTCCAGATCGCGCCGTGCTTTCGCGATGAGGACGCGCGCGCCGACCGTTCGCCCGGCGAATTCTATCAACTCGATCTCGAGATGAGCTTTGTCACGCAACAGGACGTTTTCGACGCCGTCGAGCCGGTGATGCGCGGCGTGTTCGAGGAATTTTCCGACGGCAAGCCGGTGACCAAAAAATTTCCGCTCATCCCGTATGCGGAGGCGCTACGCAAATACGGCACTGACAAGCCGGATTTGCGTAATCCGATCATCATGCAGGACGTCTCGGAGATCTTCCGCGGCTCGGGCTTTAAGATTTTCGCGCGCATTCTCGAGACCAGTGCCAAAGGCGGGGTGTGGGCTATCCCTGCGCCGACCGGCGGCTCGCGCGCGTTCTGCGACCGCATGAATTCCTGGGCGCAAGGCGAGGGGCAGCCGGGGCTCGGCTATATTTTGTTTGCGCTCGACAATGGCGCCGTCGTCGGCCGCGGCCCGGTCGCCAACAATCTTGGCGCCGAACGCACCGAAACGCTGCGCACGCAACTTGGCTTAAAGGACGGCGACGCGGTGTTTTTTGTTGCCGGCGAGCCGGAAAGCTTCGTGAAATTCGCAGGCCCCGCGCGCACCAAGGTCGGCGAAGAGCTCGGCCTGGTGCAGAAAGACCGCTTCGAACTGTGCTGGATCGTCGACTTCCCGATGTACGAATGGAACGAGGAGGAGAAGAAGATCGATTTCTCCCATAACCCGTTCTCGATGCCGAACGTGCCGGCCGATGAGTTTTTGGCGCTCGACCCTGCGGAGAAGGACAAGATTTTGGCGCTCAACGCCATTCAATACGACATCGTCTGCAACGGCGTCGAACTGTCGTCGGGCGCCATCCGCAATCATCGCCCCGACGTGATGAAGAAGGCCTTCGCCATCGCCGGCTATGACGAGAGCGTTTTGGAAGAAAAATTCGGTGGCATGCTGCACGCGCTGTCGCTCGGCGCGCCGCCACACGGCGGCATCGCGCCTGGCATTGATCGCATCGTCATGTTGTTGTGCGGCGAAGAGAATCTCCGCGAGGTCGTGCTGTTCCCGATGAACCAGCGCGCCGAAGATTTGATGATGGGCGCGCCTGCGGAAGCGACGCCGAAGCAGTTGCGTGAACTGCATATCCGCGTCGTCAAGCCGAGCTGAGTTTGGCTTCGTTTCGAAAAACTACAATCTGACGTAGTTGCGATTACTTGGAACGCTTTTCACTTGTGGTGACGTCACAAGCTGGGGCGACGACCGATTATCGGCGCTTGGTTTTGCTCAGAGTTAGATTGCAGCCTGGCGCGAACCGTCCGCTGCTAACCCCTATCTTTAGACGGCTTTACGTAGCCGCACCCCTGGTCCCCCACCTCCATTTTCATCGATGAATTCGACCCCCGCCGCTTCCAGCGCGCGGCGGATGGTCCGATCGTTGGCGCGCGTGAGCGCGGTCTCACTTTGGGTGAGCTCGGCGCGTCGGATGGTGGTGACGCTCACCGTGCAGTTTTCGGCGAGCTCCTCGGCGGACCAGCGGATGAGAGCCCGCGCCGCACGAATTTGCGCGCTGGTGAGCGACGGGGTCTTGACACCTGCAGTAGACGACATATTTGATACCATATGGAATGATTAGTAGCACATATAGGGTTCATCAGACGTCATTTCCGACAGGAGGGGAAGAATGAAAACATCCATGTGGAAAAATAAAGCACAGGATCGCCGGCACTTTATCGGTGGCTCGGACGCCCGGATCATCATGGGCACGGACGAGGATGCCTTGGTCCGGCTGTGGCGGGAGAAGCGGGGCGATGTCGAGCCCCAGGATTTGTCGGGGAATCTGATCGTCCAGCTTGGTCTTGCGACCGAAGACCTCAATCGGCGCTGGTATGAGGCCAATACCAGGCAAGTCATTATTAATGTGCAGCAGCGGGTCTTCCATCCGGCGCTGAAATGGATGGCGGCGACCTTGGATGGTCGCGTCGAAGGTTCGGACGCAGTGTTTGAGTCAAAGTTCATGCTGCCGTGGTCGTTCTCGGAGGAGGCGGCAGCCGCAAAGTACATGCCGCAGCTGCAGCATAATATGTGGGTGATCGCGGCACGGACCGCGGTGCTCTCGATCATCACCGGGGGCGGGAAGTGGGTCGAGATCCTGGCCCATGCCGATCCGCTCTATCAGCACTTGATTGTCACGGCGGAGCGGAAGTTCTGGCGCTGTGTCGAGAACGGCGAGCCGCCGCAGCTGTTCGGGGTCGATCCGCCAAAGCCCAGGGTCGATGCCATTCGCATTGTCGACATGAGCACATCCAATGCCTGGGCGGAGTTCGCAGCGGTCTTTGCCCAGACCCGATCGGCCTATCTCGAGCATGAGAAGGCCAAGGCCGAACTCAAGGGCCTTGTCCCTGAGGATGCCAAGGAGGCGATCGGGCATGGCGTCCGGGCCAAGCGCTCGAAGTCGGGGGCCATCAGCTTTGATGTTCTCAAGGGCGACGAGGAGGGGTCAAGCCATGCAACGGTCTAGTCAATCGATTGCCGCCCTGGCCGCGGCTTTGGCCAAGGCGCAGATCGAACTCTCCAATCCGGAGAAATCCCTGATCGGGTCGATCGAGGCGCGCGAACCCAACGCGCCGGAGCGGTTGTTCCGCTATGCCTCACTTGCAAGTGGGCTTGAGATCGTGCGCAAGACCCTGGGCCAGCATGAGATCGCGACGGTGCAGACTACGGCGATCGATCAGTCGGCCGGTACCGTTAATCTGACGACAGTTCTGGCTCATGCTTCGGGCGAATGGATCGCGTCAGACTGGCCGGTGTGTCCGATCAGCGAGACCGCAACCCCGCATCGGATGGGTGCTGCGCTGACCTATGCCCGGCGCTATGCGCTGTTCACCCTGGTTGGCATTGCCGGCGAAGACGATCTCGATGCGCCTGACCTTGTGGCGCCGACGCCGGCAACAAAGCCCTCGGCAATGGACCGCACGCGGCGACCTACTGCGCCCAACGGCCGGCTCAATGCCGGTCAGCGCGGGGTCGATCACAGAACGCCGGTCGAGCGGCCTGACAAAACATTCTCGACGCGCGATGCGATCGTGCTCGATATGCAGATGTCGGCGCGGTTGCGCGATCAGATGCTCGCTGAACTCAACGAGCTTGGCACCAGTGACGAGGCGGCCCGCTGGGCCAAGCGGCGTTACCCGGACAAAACCACCAAGCTCAACGCGGCTGACGCCGAGCACATCGATCAGTGCTTCCGCACTAAGCTCTTAAGCTTTGCCGCACATGACGGGGAGGGGACAGCAGGCGCCGATATCGACGATATGTTCTCAGCGTCGACGGTCAAACCAAGCGGACGTGGCGCCAACAAGCCAAGACCGTCGGACTCCATCGACAAGAGTGCCTTGTCGTTCCCGGAGCCGCGCCGGGTGCGGGATCGCGAGCACGTGCGCCACGTCGCTCAGCAGTCTTGCTTGGTCTGTGGTCGGCGGCCGTGCGATGCCCATCACCTGCGCTTCGCGCAGAGCCGGGCACTCGGGCGCAAGGTCAGCGATGAGTTCACCGTTCCGCTGTGCCGCGGGCATCATCATGAGCTGCATCGCTATGGCGATGAAGCGAAGTGGTGGAGCAAGGCGGCTATCGACCCACTTGCGGCAGCACGGGCTCTGTGGCTCGAGACGCATCCGGCCCTTGCTACACAAACAGACAGTGTGGCTGCTGAAGCCATGGGCCCTCCCTCGGATGCCCCGGAGCGGCCTCGTCCGCGTTCGGCGAACGATTAGGAAATGTTTGTTTCATTATCAGTGCGGTTTTGTTCCGCGGGGCGTCACTGGTTAAGAGGGATGTACTTTATTGCTACTCATCCTTCGAACATGCCATTCCATCGGCCCTCTAGGCTCGACCCTTCGAGGCCGATGTTATCGAGCGCGCGAACCATCACGTATATCGCCGCGAACATCAGGAGCATACGAGTTAGGATGAGTTGGAACGTAGCGGGAGAGTTACTTTCGTAGAAGCTTATTATGCCCACGTAGAACGCGAGCAACGAGAACGTAAGCTCGAAGCCGTCGTACCAAATTTTTGACTTTGCCGCATCCGATAGAAGGTGACGGCGAAAAAGCCGGCGTGAAGACTTTGAAGATTGCCTAATCACTCGCATCAAACTTTTCGTATGGTCGATGCGCTCCTTTTGGCATCACGTCATCCGCGCGGGGAGATTTGTGCGGATTGGCGGCAGTTCGTGATCGGGATGTAGGCGGCAGCTTCTCTGTGCACAGTCATCACCTCCAACTTATTAGTAAAGCATCATTTTGATTCCAGTTTAAGTCGCGGCACCTTGGGACTGACTATAAGAGTATCATTTCTTAATCAGTCGGGTTCGCTGGGCGCTTCGCCTAATGACGGGTTATGGAACAGAGCCTTGCGCAGGTCGGCCGGGCAGCGCAACGCCGCCATCGCGGCTAGTCATCGGATGCGTCGTGGATATCATCGCCGAAGTTGCGCGAATTGACATCGCGGCCTGGCTGCTCCGCCGAAACTGGATCGGATGCCGGAAAGGTGTTCTTGAGGGCTTCGTCCAGCGCCTCTTCCTGCCGTCTGCGCTTGTCTCGGCCACCATTGTCTCGAACGGTTTTGCGTCTCGGATCGGTCCTCATTTTTGTTTTCTCCGACCCCCCAAAGAGCTACCAAGCTAACGAACATAGCATGGATTTGGTCCGGTTCCGAGGCGGCCTGGACGGGCATGAGCAGCTGAGATCTGTGTTCTTCACGTTCCCGACTGCCTTGACGACGGGGCCGGACCTTCAGCGACGGTGTTTAGGCCCTCGAATTCCCGTAATGATAGGTTAGGACACATCTGGTCTAGCTAGATCAGCGCGTTAAAGCGCGATCAAAGTCGCAATAAAGATTTGGCGTTAAGCGAAAAGAATTTGTCTGCAACGGGAGTACCTAGCGCAAAGGCGCGGCAATCTCTAACAGTTTGACCCAGTGGTCGCAACGGGTAGGCCGTCGCGAATAGAAATTGGTCCTGGAGTGCGCCGCTGATTGCATCAACATATCCCGATCCCCCCGGGCCAAAAAAATAGATATCAGGTGAAATGAAGACATTCGGATGCTTGAAAGCGACACCTAGTGTCTCTTGTATCCACGGCCAACTTCCATGGCCTAAAACTATTTTTAGCTCTGAATAGCGCGTGGCGAGTTGGTCTATGTGGACAGGATGACTGGCATTGATATCGACGCCGGCATAGGGGCCGCTCATAACGACAACAGGCACGTTCAAGCTGATGCAAGCTTCATAAAGGGGATTAAGCCGCTCGTCGGCAGGGTGGCTGAGCAATTGGCGGCCCGGCTCTATGAAAATGCCTTTCAAACCTAATCGTTCGACGCACCGAATCGTTTCAGCCACCGCATTGTGTCTTGTGTTCGATGTATCGATGCCACCAAGCCCGACGAGGCGCGTAGGGTATTTGGTCTGCAATTCGGCTATATGTTCATTCGGGATGTAAGCTTCCTTGAACGGTTTACCCATGAATACCGCCGGGCTGTTGCGTCCAAGGACGACGCCTACATCGATCCCGGCCTCATCCATTTCTTCCCAAAATAGATCAAGCGAGCCTTCTAGGAAGGCTCTGGAGAGTTCGGGTGCTCCCAGTCGAGCGGCCATCCAGGCGACCCGCGGTGCGTCGAAATAGTCCAGGAAATATTTTGTTGGTGGCCGACAACGAAAATCAATGACCATGGCGTCAGGACTCCATACGCATAACTCGCAGGGCGTTCTTGCCAAGAACCTTTTCTTTTGTGCCGGGCGTAAAGTCCCAATGCTCGAAGGCTTGCACGCTTTCGATTAAGGGGCGGCTGGGATACGCGGTGCCAAACAGAATGCGTTCAGACAGAAACGAATTGGCGGCGCGGACATATTCAGCAGCGCCAGGCATGTTCACGCCAACCATGTAAAGGTCGGGCGATATGTAAATATTATGGCACGCGAAGGCGAGACCGATCGTTTCGTAAATCCAGGGCCATGCTGCATGCGAAATGATAATATCGAGTTTTGGGAAATCCCGCGCAACATCATAGAGTGGAAGCGGCGCGCTGTACTCGACGGGAGCACCAACCATAACGCATAGCAGGTTGCTTAGGGATATGGAGATCGGAACGTTTCGAGCCTGACAGCTTTCATAAAGCGGATACAGTTTACGTTCGTTGGCCTTCAATGGAGGATCGGACGCGCCTGGTTCGATAGAAACGCCGACAAACCCTGGCCACGCGAGGCAGCGATCGACTTCCGCAAGCATTTCGGCTGGAGAATTCCGCACGTCTACGCCGGCGAACGAGACGAACCGATTCGGATGCGCGTTGACGACTTCTCGAATTTCGTCGTTAGGAATAGCGCCAAGTGGCTCCGCGGAGTGCCGGCCCATAGCGACACCCCAGGTGATGCCTGCTTTGTCCATCTCCTCGAACATTAGGCTCATGGAGCGCTGTTCGGCTGACGGCGGACGGGGAAATCCAATGCGACTGGGATAGAATGGTACGCCTTTCTTATATTGCGGCTTTTCTACCCAGCTCTTTGTTGGCGGACGTAGCCGCATATCGACGATCATCTTTCCTCCTGAGCTTTTGCGCGTCAGACGCGCTGAATGCATTTTGTTGTCGCTGCTCCAGCGACCGGATGGCGACCTTCGCTGCTCGCTCGATGTGAGCAATGCTGTCCCGACACGCGGCATCCTCGTCGCGCGCCTCAATAGCTTTCATGATTTTTTCGATTTCCGTCAGTGCAGCTTTGGTACGTCCGGCGAGTGTTTCGGCTCTCAGTAATCTGATTCGATTGTGCAACTGGCTCAGTACGCGCTGGATGACGTGATTTCTGCATCCGCTCAGTAGAACTTCGTAAAACTTGTTCTTGCGGTCGAGCAAAAGCTCCGAAGGACTGCCGCTTCCAGCTTTTCTAAGATCGCGAACCGTCTGGCGAAGGTTCCGCACCTCGGCGAGCGTTGCCCTTTTTGTGAAAAGCCTTGCCGCGAGGCCCTCCAACGTCGCTCGTATTTCGTAGATTTCGCCTGCTTCCTCAATCGTTATCTCGGCAACCATTGGCCCGCGGTTGGGCCGCAAGGTCACCAGCTGCTCGGCTTCGAGTTGGCGTAAGGCCTCACGCAGTGAAGGCCGACTGACGCCAAGCATTCCACATAATTCGCGTTCGATAAGGCGCTCGCCCGCATGAAATCGGCCTTGCGTAATGGCCGACCGCAGACGCGTCTCAATCTCTCGGCGTAAGGGGGGCCGAGACCATCGAAATTTCAAGTTCGCCTTTCATCTTGGCTCGATTGTAAGCCTGTCAGATTGTCAGTCAATCTGGTTGATCGGCCTCTCCACCTGGATTAATCTTTCCGAAAAAGCGGGCCGACAAGGACACAAGGGAGGCGCAGAATGAAAACGCGGTTTGCGGTGGTTGCGCTGCTGCTTTTGGTTCAAGCGGCGGCATGCTTCGCCCAGTCTGCCAATGTGAAAAATTATCCTGATCATCCGGTTCGCGTTATTGTTCCTTGGCCACCGGGCGGCGGCACAGACATATTTGCACGTGCAATCAGCGAGAGGCTTCAGCAATCGCTTGGACAACCGTTCGTGGTTGAAAATCGCCCCGGTGTCGCAGGAAATTTGGGAGCCGCAACAACTGCTCGGTCGGTGCCGGACGGCTACACGATCATGATAGCGACGATTACGCTCGCAACCAGTCCAGCTCTTTATAGAGCGCTAGATTACGACGTGACCAAGGACTTTGTAGGGATCACCCTCATTGCTGGTGTTCCGCATATGCTGGTGGTCAACCCAGCGGTGCCCGCCAAGAATGTAAAAGAACTGATCGCGCTCGCGAAAGAACGGCCCGGTAAGCTGACCTACGCATCAGCAGGCGTAGGAAGCCCGTTCCAAATCGCCGCCGAACTTTTCAAACAATCTGCCGGAGTCGATATTCTGCATGTTCCGTACAAGGGGGGCGGTCCTGCAGTCGCTGATGTGATCGGCAATCACGTTGACATGACTTTCGCCAACTTGCTCGCGGTACTGCCGCAGGCACGCGCCGGACTAGTCCGGGCTCTTGCAGTAACGAGCGATAAAAGGTCAAGCGCGGCCCCAGATATCCCAACGATCGCGGAAGCTGGATTGCCAGGGTACGACTTTGCATCCTGGTTCGGAGCTCTGGCGCCAAGTGGAACCCCGAACGCGATAATCAACAAATTAAACTTTGAAATTGTGAAGGCGCTTAGATCGCCGTCGGTTTCAACTCAACTAACCGAACAGGGAGCTGATCTTATAGCAAGCTCGCCTGAAGAGTTTGACGCGTATCTGAAAAGTGAAACGATGAAATGGCGAAATGTCATTAACGCTGCCGGAATTCAGCCAGAGTAAATGGACATAAAGCTAGACCAGCTTCTCGCCTGCGGCGCAATTCAATCGAGAGAAGATGTGAAAGATCGTACTGACAGGATTCGGTGGGGCGTTTGGCAACGTCGTTGTAACCAGTTCGCCAGTGATTTCCCGGATTTACTCAGACATTCACTAGCGAGTTTGATGTTCGCATAATGACAGATTATGGAATGGCCGGCCGCTTTGGCATCGGCAGATCGCATGACGTCACCGCTTGCGAAGCCCCCAGTCGGATGATCTCCGGTAATCTTTCGTGCGATTTGTAAAATTGTCGTGCGAAACGGAAAGACCAACTATCGAGGCTGAACAGAGCCTACGGCCGGGTCAACAGCATCTTAGACAAGAGACTTTCAGATCGCGATACATTTGAACAATACAAGTACCTGTGGGGAATATCGGAATAGGGGCAAGGCTTGGCGCCTTAGATAAGCAGAGGAAAAGACCAGATGCGCGCCATGGACGCTGCTGGCCGATGCGGACGCGGCCAGCAGAACTCTCGGCGTTCGCTTTACCCCCAATGACGGATAAGGCAGTCAGCCGACGGCATGTCCGCTACGGGCCATAAGGCGACATTCGGTAGTGCCGATAGCGCGAAGTGCAAAATTAGATCATGGACGCTTTGGCCGTTCCACAACATTGGTCCAAAGCTGCCGCAAACTATCGACGCCGCCAGCGGTCGAACTCCAAAGAGTTGCGTCGCCCACAAACAGATTTCCGGCAAATGTTTCCGGCCGCGATTGGAGCAGGGCATCGAATGTTGTGCGTCCATTGCGGGTGAAGGGATGGGGCGGAGCCGTCAAATCGATCTTTTGCTTAACGAGGACATCCAATTTCGCGACGGCACCCTGGAGACGTTCGAATTGCGGCAAGTGCGGGTGAAGATTGAAGGTATCCACGCCTCGCAGCAGGTGAAGACGATCGATTGCGCTCTCGGCCTCGATCGCAGCAGGGGATCCATCGCTCTCCGCAGCGGGGTGCAGCCCGAAGCGGTTCTCCACGCCCACGCCGAGCCCGGCCAAAAGCGAGCGGGCGAATCCGCCAAAGCGCTGCTGGGGCGGAATCGTCTTGTCGCCATGGTGGAGGAAGTCCGCTATCTGCCGTTCCAATCGCACGTCATGCGGCAGATCGGGCACGTCACCGATGTCGTGGTGGGGACAGATAAAGACAAGATGGTCCGGATGCGCGAGAAACCGGCGGACAGCCTCCACTTCGGCGGCACTTGCATCTTGGCCGGTGCGAAGCGAGTCAAAGCTGATGACGATGAGCGTGTCGGCTGCATCGAGAAGAGCCGCATCGAGCCCGGTTCGCGCGCCACCATCGGCCACCCGCTCGATCTCGACGACTGGATGACCGGTCTGCCCGCCAGCCTGTTCCACGAAGGCGACGAAATTTTGCTTCATGATATGATCCAAGAAGCCGCCGATATTTTGGTCAAAGCGGGTCGGATCCGAGAACTCCTCAAATCTGGGATACTGCATCCTCCGGCTCTCAAAGAGCGTCGGAAAACGATCCTCGATAACTTCGAGCGGCGCCCCGACCTCACCGGGCCGGCTCCACGCGTAATAGACCACGACTTTTCGACCAGCCATTCCACCTCTCCAGCGCGGTAATCGCGCGAGCCTCAGCCCGACGCAAAGCAAACGGTGGCAATCTTACTCCTCAGCCTAGTCTGTGAGGAGGCATCCCGTATGTCGCCATGATGCAAGGTCCGCAATGGGTCATTAGCTGCCGCGACGGCGCTAGCTGTACCGTTCGCGAGCCGTTGAGGGTCATAAGCAGAGATCGCCCTGTTTTCAGAGGCATGGGAATTGGGATAGTTTTGGCGTCGCCAAGGAGGCCCGCTATGAAATTTCCCCGCCGTCTTTTGCTGCTTCTTGCCGCGGGTGCTGCCGCGCTCCCAGCCGCCTCATGGTTCGCGTGGGCGCAAATCTATCCAGCGCGGCCGGTGCATTTGATCGTGGGTTTTTCGGCAGGCGGCCCACAAGACATCGTTATGCGCCTAATAGGTCAATGGCTGTCGGAGCGGCTCGGCCAATCGTTCATTATCGAGAATCGACCGGGCGCGGGTGGCAATGTCGGTGCTGAAGCGGTCGCGCATGCGACTCCGGATGGCTATACGCTCCTCTCGGTATCGTCGCCGAACGCAATCAACGCGACACTATATGACAATCTCAATTTCAATTTCATTCGCGACATCGCGCCGGTTGCGAGCATCATCCGTGTGCCGCTCGTGATGGAAGTGAACCCATCAGTCCCGGTTAACACGGTTCCCGAGTTCATTGCCTACGCTAAGGCCAATCCAGGCAAGATCAGTTACGCGTCGGGCGGTATCGGGACTCCGCAACATGTCTCCGCCGAGTTGTTCAAGATGATGACCGGGATCAGCATGATCCATGTGCCTTATCGTGGGGCGGCGCCTGCGCTGACGGATTTGATTGGCGGACAGGTCCAGGTCATGTTCGATACAACGCCGGCATCAATGGCGTACATTAGGGCAGGTAAAGTGCGGCCGTTGGCGGTAACTACGGCGACTCGCGCGGATGTGCTGCCAGACCTCCCTACCGTGGACGATTTCGTGCCGGGCTACGAGGCGACCTCGTGGTTTGGCGTGGGCGTGACCGCGGACACACCTGCTGAGATCATCGAGAAGCTCAACAGAGAAATCAACGCGGCTGTCGCCGACCCCAAAATCAAGGCGCGGCTGCTCGACCTCGGCGGCACGGTGGTTCCGGGCTCGCCCACTGACTTCCGTAAGCTCATCGCCGACGAAACCGAGAAGTGGGCCAAGGTGATCAAATTCGCGGGCATGAAACCGGAGTAAATTCCATAGGGTCTCAATATTTGAGTTCCGTCTGCCCCATGTCCGCTAAGGGTCATTAGCAGACGCGGCGGCTTTAACTGCTGGTGTCCGCTTTACCCCCATGTGTGGACGGCTCCGAGTTGGCAAGGAGAATCTTCGCGTCGCAGGCTTGGTCGGTGCAGCCATGTGTTCGGCCTTTGAGTGCGGTTCGCATGACCTGTCCCTTCCGAAAATGTGATCCCCACGGATTCGCAACATCAGGCAGAATCGTCACATCATCTAGTTCGATGCTTACGATCCTGCATATGCTGCTGATATTTGTCGCCTGCCTCCTGTCCAAACGAATCCTGTTTGTAGATAGCTCCATTTTTTTCATAATAAATGCCCCATTCTGAACGAAGGAAAATGGCACCCACGCTAAGACTATTGGTTTGTACGCATCTCCTGTGTTTGAGGTACTTACATGCTCAAATGAAAGTCCCCAAATTAAAATCGCTAACGCGACAAACAACAGCAGCACATCGCGGATTAAAGCCCATTTGGTCACGTTTTAAATTATAGCAGGAAAGTAAGCGACCAACAGGCCGTAGGAGCATGCGAAAGACGCTCGTCTCGTCACTAGTATTTTTGCTGATATCAATCGGCTGCACTGGCGCGGCCGAAGCTCAGTTAGCGAGCCCACAATGTGACGCTTGCAGGAAAGCCTGCATAAACGCGCGTGAATCTTGTAAGGTGTACACTTGCCTTACCAGCGGCGGTCAGCCCGGGCCTAGCTCATGTCAAGGCCCGAACGCGAGATACGTTGCGGACTTGCAGGCTTGCGAAGAAACGGAAAGTGCTTGTTTGGATAGATGTGCAAATACAGCCCCAAACTGTAGGTGATTGCATCATCGCCGGGTGACCACGGCATCTCCGTCTTGTGCCGAATCCGGAAGTCGGGCAGCCTATTCTATCACCTCGTCGGCGAGAGCCACAAAATTCGGGGGCAATTGGATGCCGGTGGCTCTCGCGGTCTTGAGACTGATTACCAACGGATAGCGGGTCGGTTCCTCGGACCCTGGAGGGGATTCGCAACGGCACAGACAAATGTATTGGCCGACGCGCAAGCGGAGAGTGTGTGGAAAGCCGTACGAGAGAACCCCGGCAAATTGCACGCGGAGATGCAGGTGGCTTGGGATCGGCGCGGCGCTGCAGGCGGCTAGGCCAGCGCCTATAATGAAACCTCGGGAATAACCCGCCATTACGTTCCAAATTCAGATGAGGTCATCCATTCTGATCGGCAAGTGTCGTATTCGCTTACCTGTTGCATGGTGCACGGCATTTGCGATGGCAGCCGCTGCCCCGACGCATGCGCCTCGCCCACCCTTTGGCGCCAACGCCCGAGAAGACGGTGTCCGCGTCGTCAAAGTTGGTGCTAGCGGGTAAGAGGCGGGTGCGATGCCCCCGAAAGCCGCCGGCTGGCGCCGACCCAGCGCGGCATCTAACGGCCATGAGCAGACATCACGCTCCACGCTCTAAAATCACCGAAGAGTGTAATTCACTTCACGTCGCACGCCTGTAATGCGTGATATCATCTCTAGTATTCCAACACACGACCACCCCAGAATGCGGTTGGCGTCATGACGACCGACGACGAAAGATGACATGCAACGGATATTCTCAGGTCTCTATTGGCATCCGACTTTGCTTAGAGCGCTCCTCGCGATAATTTGTATTGCTGGCGCAGTATGGCTCGTCGTGGAGTATTTCAATCCGGCGCCGCCGTCGACCGTCACAATCGCAACAGGGCCCAAAGGCGGAACCTATGAGTTCTTTGCCCAGCAATACCGGGAAAAACTCGCCCAGTCCCGCGTCAAGCTCAACATACGCATAACGGATGGCACATCGGAGAATATAAGGCTTCTTGAGGACCCGACGTCCGGTGTTCAGATCGCTTTCGTGGTGGGTGGAGTCTCGAATAACCTGAAAGCACCCGGCCTGCTTTCGCTGGGGCGCGTCGACTACCAGGTCTTTTGGCTATTTTATCGTGGGACGGAGACACTAGACCACCTGACGCAACTCAAGGGCAAACGTATTGGAGTAGGGCCGGAAGGCGTCGTCACCACCCGCGTCCTCGAAGCTGCTGGCGTCAATTCTCAGAGTGCGACGTTGTTGCCGTTCACCGGATCGGCCGCAGTCGAGGCGCTGCTTGATGGCCGGCTCGACGCCATTTTCGTCGCGCTGGCGCCGGAATCCTCAATTATCCAACCTCTGCTTCGGGACCCCCATGTTCAATTGATGAGCGTTTCTCAGACCGGCGCTCTTACCCGGATTTTCCCAGATCTTATCCGGTTGGTCCTGCCACAAGGGGTGATCGATCTTGAGCACAATATTCCCCCCAATGACGTAAATCTCATCGGAACTACCAACGCCGTCGTCGTGCGTGAAGATCTTCATCCGGAGATAATAGATCTATTGGCGAAGACGCTTGTAGAGGTGCATGGCGGCGCGGGAATTTTTCAACGAGCTGGTGAATTCCCTACGCAAACTGATCCGGAATTCGTCGTTGCCGATGGCGCGCGTGAGTTCTACAAAAACGGTCCATCCTATTTGAACAAATATCTGTCCTACTGGACGGTTAGCCTCATCAAGAAAATAATCGCGGTGGTACTATCCTGTGCCGTGGTTCTTGTGCCGTTTTCAAGAATTGTGCCCAATCTCTCCACATGGGTTGTTCGTGATCGTATGCGCGATCTGTACCGTCGGCTCAGATTTGTCGAGGCTGAAATGCAGACAGAGCTGACTGCCTCACAGCTCGACGCACTTCAATCCGATCTGGAGATTATTGAACAGTCGGTTAACCAGTTGGGCCTGCCGGTACGGCACTCCGACCTGTTTTTCGAACTCAAAAGCCACATCGATCTCGTGCGCCAGCGTCTTACCTCGCGTCGCGGCGCCCTGCGCAGCGAGATACGTAAGGTCAGTTAGATTTTGACGGATCATAGCGGGCTCTGGATAAACTTATGATACTCACCATTCCCCAGATAACTGCACGGTGTGTCGGCCAAAGAACGGAAGTCGCGTCTAGAGATATCGACAGCTCTACATGAATAACTAGCCAAACAGCTTCGGAACACATCTCATAACCACTTCTTCGCCCCCACCATCTACTTCGAGCAAACAACTTCTACCGTGGCTGGTCGCGGTCGCGTTCTTTATGGAGTCGCTGGACACTACTATTCTCAATACGGCCGTGCCGGTGGTGTCGGAGGCCCTCAATGTGGCTCCGCTCAGCATGAAGTCAGTACTGGCGAGCTACACATTGAGCCTCGCGGTCTTCATTCCGATCAGCGGCTGGATGGCTGATCGTTTCGGAACGCGTCAGGTTTTTGCATCCGCGATCGGCCTCTTTACCCTCGGTTCCATCCTCTGCGGCATATCGAGCGACATCCATGTACTAGTCGCTTGTCGCGTCCTGCAGGGATGCGGCGGAGCCATGATGGTCCCGGTGGGTCGGCTGACTTTGGTGCGGACGTTCGATAAGTCGGAGCTTATCCGTGCCATGAGCTTCGTCGCCATTCCGGGGCTGATCGGTCCAATGTTAGGGCCTATCGTCGGCGGTCTTATCGTCGTATATCTGCAATGGAGGTTCATATTCTTTGTAGAATCTTCCAGTCGGGATTGCTGGCTTAATTCTCGTTTATCTGCATCTGCCGGACTATCGCGAACCGAACACTAAGCCACTCGACATTGTCGGGCTCATTCTGTTCGGTTCAGGCGTAGCGTTGCTTTCCTATGTGCTGGAGATATTCGGAGAGCATACGTTGACCCCGGGAGAGATTCTGGGGTTATTATCGATTTCACTTGCGCTCATCGCCGGTTACGGACTGCACGCAGCGCGGATTGCATTTCCCTTGCTGCAATTGAGTCTGTTCCGGATTCGCACCTTCAGCGCAGCGGTCAGTGGCAGCTTTTTCACCCGTCTCGGCATCGGTGGAGTGCCATTTCTCTTGCCGCTCCTCTACCAAGTCGGTCTTGGGTTTAGTCCCGTTCAATCCGGGCTGCTCATCATGCCGCAGGCAGTAGCGGCCATGAGCACGAAATTCCTCATGCCGAAAATTCTGGAACGCGTCGGCTTCCGAAGCGTGCTGATCTCGAACACGGTCATCCTGGGCGTCCTCCTTATGCTCTTCGCAACTGTCGGGACCGGTACGCCGCTATGGGTTATCGTGCTGCAGGCGTTCTGCTATGGCGCCTTCACGTCTCTACAGTATACCAGCATGAATACCCTCATTTATGCCGATATACCTGACGATAGGGCGAGCAATGCCAGCTCCATTGCTAGCACGATGCAGCAGATGTCGGTCAGCTTCGGTGTGGCAGCGGCTGGACTGACCACGGCATTTTTCATTCCCGTTAGCTCCAGTTCAGACTCTGGCGAGATGATACACGGCTTGCACGAGGCCTTTCTTTTCCTTGGCGGATTTACCGTCTTATCTACGGTCGTCTTCAGTAAATTGAAAAGCGGCGATGGGGCCAATGAGACCCGGCAAAAGGACCTTCATCTCGGGTGATAGTATTCGGGTGAGCCGACGATGGCTACGGTGCTTCCGGGTTGAATTTTGCCGTTGAGCACGCCGCATTCGAAGTCTGTCGGCAGAATGTCGCTAAAGTGCGAGTACATCAGTTTTCGGCAATAGACGCATTTGCCACACGCGCTGACGCAAGAGATGAGAACCCGAGGCGCCCAAATGCCGTGACGGTCGGCCGGACTTGGTCAACGATGCCAATGCCCTCGTGGCCTAGAATACGGCCTGGCTGTACGTCACCCTTGAGGATGTGTAGGTCGGTTCCGCAAATCGTGTCTTTACTATTTTGATGATCGCATCGGTGGGCGCCGTGATTTTTGCCTTCGGACAATCCTCCATGGCCTTCTTGCCCTGCAGCAGCTGATAGCCCAAGCTTTCATTGCCTGGATTTGACCGGGTTCTGTTGCCGTACCCTTTGAACGAAAGTGATGTCAGCGCTTGGTCACCGCTGGGCGAAGTTAATAGCGAATTCGGCCGCGCTTCTGTGATCGGAGACTCAATGACGGAATGCTCCGCATGAGAATCCGCCGTCATGGGCGCTGGGGGCAGGGCTACGGTCGCGCGTCAAGCCTAGCGCGCTGCCAGCTTATACCAGGTGTTGCGCACGCCCGAAGACCACCCATGCCATTTCTCGCTTACAACGTCCCAGTTCACCATTGGCCGTTGTTCGCTGCTCATCTGAGCCGTCGGTTCGGAAGGGAGGGTGGTCGACGCGTCATATACGTAGGCAAATCCGATTGTCAGGAAGACACCAACAATGATTCCAAGAAATAGACGCATGTAATTCTCCTCGCGTTGAAATTCGCTGCAGCAAAACTAATTGGTGTGATTGCGTCTGCCGTGACGGCCTAGCTGGAAGTGTAAAGGCGGTGTGCCAAAGCCAGTCGAACTGTCGAAGCGCTTGCGTGCTCAAATTCTACTGAGCCTCAGTCTTCGGCGCGCGTTTTTTACCAATAGCCTCGACCGCGACCCCAATATCCACCTCCACCGAACAGCAGAACTAGAACAACAACAATCAGGATCAATTCCATGGACATTCTCCATTGCCAACGCCGGGTATTTGCCTTGCATCGCAGCTTTGATTCCGCCGGCTGCGTTTTGCAACTTGCGCGCAGCCTTGTCGGTCGCTCATCGTAATTGGATGTAGGATAACGTGATCGTCTTCTGTTTGTTCCAAAATCGCGCGAGGGGCTATTAGGAAAGCTCCTCGGTAAGTTGTTGGTGCAGAAGGAAGCAAACCCCGCAAGAAGTGGTCAAAATAGATCAGAACTCTCTTCTGCTCGCTTCAGCAAGATGCCTTGGTCTTGATCCGGCGGAGCTCCGGTTTCCCGCCCCGCCTCGGAGAAGGGGCATCGTTCCGGGCAAGCTCGATGGGGTCTCGCGAGCAAGTACGTCTCGAAGTTGAGGGCTATCAAGTAGCGTCACCATAGCCTTTTGAAGGACTTCCATCTCCAGCCTTCTGTTGGGTCGCTCCAGAACACAAATAGTCGTGCTTGAGTTGAGAGCCTATCCGTTTTCAGGTAGCGTGACGTTGGCCCGACAGAAAAATTACAGACGACGCCGTTCGTTTGCCTTCTCCGTCGGACCATGCCGGCTCGCGTGATAACGTGCCTCAGACGCCCGCTGCACGCGACTTTCAAAAACTAGGGTATCGAGCGATACATCCGGGAGATCTCATGAGCAAGAAAGTCGCCGACGTAATCGTGGAAACGTTGGAGCAGGCCGGTGTCAAGCACTGTTGGGGTGTGCCGGGCGATACCCTCAATTATGTCACCGACGCTATCCGACGCTCCAAGATCGAATGGGTGCATGTGCGCCATGAAGAAGTCGGAGGCTTCGCTGCAGGAGCCGAGGCAATGATCACTGGCAACCTCACGGCCTGTGCCGGATCGTGTGGGCCGGGTAGCCTGCATTTTATAAATGGCCTGTTTGAGTCTCACCGCAACCGCGCGCCGGTCATCTTGATCGCCAGCCAGATTACCAGCGATGAGATCGGCTTCGATTTTCCGCAAGAAGTCGATTTCAAGGCCGTCTACAAGAGCTGCAGCGTTTTTTGCGAGGAAATCCGCTCGCCGGCGCAAGCGCGGCGTAAAACGGCCATGGCCGCCCAAGCGGCGCTGAGCAAGCGCGGCGTAGCGGTCCTGATCGTGCCCGTCGATGTTAGCCATGCCGCGGCGCCCGACGAACCGCACTTCGCAGCGCACATCACCCATCCGGTGACACGTCCCAGCGATCCTGAACTGGACCAGATGGCCGCGCTGCTCAATGCGGGGGACAAGATCACCATTTATGGCGGTTCGGGCTGCGATGGAGCCCATGATGAAGTGATTGCACTGGCAGAAAAGCTGAAGGCCCCGGTGGCGCATACCTCAAGGGCGAAGGATTTCCTGGAGCACAACAATCCCTTTGACGTGGGGATGACCGGAGTTTTTGGAATCCAATCTGGCTATCACGCGCTGATGGAGTGCGACACGCTTTTGCTGCTCGGTTGCGATTTTGCCTGGCGTCAATTCTACCCTAGCAAAGCCAAAATCATACAGATCGACATAGACGGTACTCATCTGGGCCGCCGGCATCCGGTAGATTTCGCTGCGGTCGGAGACGTCAAGGCAACTTTGCAGGCCTTACTGCCGCGATTAAAAGCACGAACCGAGCGGGACTTTTTAGAGAGCGCACTAAAGCGCCGGAGCAAGGCCGTTGCCCAACTGGACAAACGCGCAACCGTCGGCAGGGGCGGGGCCATTCACCCGCAGTATCTCGCGCACTTGATCGGCCAGCATGCCGAGAAGGACGCCATCATCACTGCCGACGGCGGCTCGCCGATGGTCTGGCTATTGCGGCACGTACCGGCCAATGGCAGCAACCGTACCATCATCAGTCTTACCCACGGTACCATGGCCAACGCGATGCCCCAGGCCTTGGGCGCCAAGAAAGCCGCTCCGGAGCGGCAGGTCATCGCGATGAGTGGCGACGGTGGCCTGACGATGCTGTTGGGAGATCTGATCACGGCGATACAAGAAAAAATCGCCATCAAGATAGCCGTGTTCAACAATGGCTCGCTTGGCTTTGTGGAACTGGAGATGAAAGTCGAAGGGCTATTGGATTCCTATACCAATCTGGAGAATCCCGACTTCTCGCGCGTTGCCGAGGCGATCGGCCTTTACGGAAAACGCGTTGAAAAAGCCGAAGACTTGGACGCAGCTGTGAAAGACTGGCTTGCCCATCCGGGACCGGCATTGCTGGACGTCTTGACCGACCGCATGGAACTGGTGATGCCACCCAAAATCGAAACCAAACCAGTTTTCGGGATGGCACTGTATTCGGCCAAAGCCATCCTCGGCGGTCGCACAGAAGACGTTATCGAGTTAGCGAAGGACAATCTGCTTAGTTAAGCGTCGCTCAAGATAGCCAGTGGGGCGGGGCCAAATCCGTTCACCCTCTAACCAATGGATAACCAATAGAACGTTGCAACCAAACGCGAACGGCTGATCTCTCACGGGCTTGCCGTCGATATGCACGGTGCAAGCCCCGCATTGCGCGATGCCACAGTGCGCTCGGGGATGGTCGAGAGGGCGCCCGCTACATCGTGACTGTTCCCGGTAGAGGGTATTTCTTTGTCGCACCGGTGACACTCTCCCAGCCGCAGCCCTCGCCGTCGAGAGAGGCTGCTGTCTCCGATCGGCTGCAAAGGCTGCCACCCAAGTTGACTCGCATGATCGGCCGCGACGACACCACTCGCGCCTTGTCGGCGCAGTTGATGATGTGTCGGTTCGTCAGCATCGTCGGTGCGGGCGGCACGAATTCTGTTGCTGAGAGACATAGACTGCGTCCGCCACTATATAATAAAATCAATGTCTTACCTGGATCATTGGCGACATTGGCGGCAGCAATTGGCGACAGTCGCGAATAGCGAAAAGCGTGGACCATTTCAGCAGATCTTGCGATTGATGAAGTCCATTGCTTCCTGATAACCGCCGCTTGGCGTTAGTGTGTGGGTATGTGTCTCGCGACGGAGCCAATGAGAATGATCGACCCTTTTCAGGTCATCGCCGAGCACATGCTCACGGACTTGTGTCGCAACTTTGGTTGTCTGAGGCCCCCATGTTCGCGCCCGAGATCGCGGATGGCACGATGAAGGCGGTACTCCGAGATTAGGAATTGCCTGCGATCGTTCTGTGGGCAGTCTTGACCGCGCCGATTTGAGCCGCTTCGGAATCCAGATCGTCCAGCAGCGGCAGCACGTCCTGCTTGAACGGGAACGTGATGTTGATCCCGGCAAACCCCGCGCTTTTGGCGGCTTCGAATAGTTGCGGCAGACGCCGCTGCCCCAATTCGGCATCCATGAGATTCGGCTATCCACTTTCCGTCACGGCGATGCTGGGCCTACTGTCGGACCGCGCCACCGCAACAACCTGATCCGGCATTGTCGCTTAGAGACCATTTAAAGTGTGGTGATTGGGCCCGGTGGCCCAGCTCGCACCGCTAGAACTTGTGTACTCAAGACATTAATGACATCGTGATTCGGCGATCGCGGCATGATTGAGTTTGCCGTTACCACGTAATGACCTCGAAATCGCTAGGCGGCTCGAGTTGGATCTACGACGTAGTTCGCAAATCCGCCGTCTTTATTTCCTGCCATATCTGCCAGCGCCTCGTTGACTCGGGAAAGAGGCGATACTCTGTGTTGAAGAATGGAGAGATCCAGTATGCCGGTAGCAGCCATCGCAGCCATTTCTTCACCTTCGGCAGTCGTAAACCAGACAGACCCCTGAAAACCAATTCGGTTAGTCATCATCCAGAACGCGTTTAAAGGTATGTCCTCCGTAACGGCTCCAACATTTATTGCTTTCCCACCACGCCTCAGCGTGTAAATCGCGCGCAGCATCGTTCTCGCCGGGGCGCCGGGCGGTAGACAGTCAATGACGCCATCGACGCCAGCGCCAGCCGTCATCGATTTGGTCCAAGTAGCCAAGGGGTCACCTTTGCCATCGTCCACCGTGGCCGGTTCCTCCATGGCGTGGACAAAAATTCGCTCGGGCGCCAAAGCTTTGACCTTTTCAAGCAATGTTGAGTTACGGCCGGTTCCTAAAATTTTGCTCGCTCCCATCGCAAGGGCAAGCATTGCCGCACAAAGACCCAACATTCCGCTGATGCCGTTTATGAGCAACACCTGACCGGGACCGACATTGATTTTTTTCATTGCCGAATAGGCCGTGCCCAAATAGCCAAATCGTGCTGCTTCCTGAAAACTCACACTATCAGCAAGATTAACAATGGCGCCCGCAGGCGCTGTTAGGTATTGTGCAAATCCGCCGTATGGGTAGGCAACCATAATTTCACGTGATCGACCGAAATAGCCTTGAAGGGAGAATTTTGGACAGTCGAGCATTCGGCCGGTGCGACACATTCCGCATGAGCCACAGCCGCGAGCAGGATTGACGTAAACTCGTTCACCCGCTCGTATCGCCGTAACCTGATCGCCAACCTTAGCGACGACACCTGTCGGATCGAGACCGAAGATCGCCGGAAGCGGCGGAAACAACTTGGGGTCAGCCGTTTTAGTTCCGAAAAAATTGCTTATGACACGCCGAAGATTGGGTACGATTCCGCAAGACTTCACTTCAACGAGCACATCGGTAGGACGAAGCTCCGGAACGGGTAGCCGATCAATCCTCATGGGCTCCCCTATAGTATGAAGACGCGCGGCCATCATGAGTTCTGGTAGTGCTGTCCGCTCGGATGTATTCATTGGCAAAGCCTCCGAAATTGATCGCTGTTCTGTTGTGGGTGCACGAATTCTCTTGAGCGCACTGTATTCTGAGGTTCAGCTTCCCATTGCTTCTAGATATTTTGCCGCATATCGGAAGCGCAATCCAAGAGCTCCACGTCTCAAGGACGGAATAGCTAACAGCCCAACAAAGGCAGCCGAAACAACGCACGCGATTGCAGCCGCGAAAAATATGAATGGCCTGCCCAGTTGAGCTGCCAGCATCCACCCCACCGCTATCGGTCCGACCAATTGCCCGAAACGGCCAAAGCCCATGGCCCACCCAATTCCGGTTGAACGGATATGAGTGGGGTACAACATTGCGGCAACGGCCAGCATTCCATTAGTGGCGCCCACAACAAATAGACCGCAGAGGAATGCATCAATTCCGAGAAGGATGCTAGATGACGTTAACTGGCCAAACAAAGCCAAGCAGGTCGCCCCCAAGAGAAAGCCGAGCACGAGAACCCTCACGGGCCCGAACTTGTCAACCAGATGACCCGACCATGCGGTACCCATAAAGCCGCCGAGGTAATGAGCCGCAAATATTAAAGCGGCGACGGAGAGCGGAATTCCGCTCTCGTGGAGGAGAGATGGTCCCCACAGCACGACGGTTAGGATCACCATAAATCCCAAAAAGAATGGCCCCCATAATAGTACGGTTACCACCGCTCGGCCCTCGGCAAACAAATCTTTAATCGGGTTGCGGCGGCTTGATTGTTCAGAATGTCTGAACGAAAACTCCGACTGAAGGAGGTCTGGGGCAATCTTCGCGACTATCTGGCGAAGGTGAATGTCTTCGGTGCCGCGCGCGGCAAGAAAACGTAAGACTCCGGCATCTGCAGGATCAAGACAAGGCCGATCACGACGGGCAAAGACCCTCCGAGGAGGAAAACTGACTGCCAGCCATACGTCGAAATCAAATATGACGCAGCCATCCCTCCAATAAATCCTCCGAGGGGAAAAGATGAAAACATTGCCGTGACGGCGAGTCCTCGAATTCTTTTCGGCGCATATTCGGCGACAATTGCCAAGCACGTCGGAACCGCGCCTCCCAGTCCAATCCCGGTGATGGTCCGCATGACCAACAGCTGACTGAATGAGGTTACAAAAATAGTCGCGATGCTGAAAATAGCAAAAAGTATGCAAGAAAAAATAAGAGGCAGCCGCCGACCGAAGCGGTCAGCTAAAGGCCCAAACGTGAATGCGCCCAATGCGGCTCCCGCGAGGCCAGCCGAAAAAATAAGCCCGAATGCGTTTACGGGCGTGTGGACGGCAGAAGCAAGCAGGGGTGCGACGTAACCTATCGCTTGAGTGTCGAAGCCATCCATCAATGCAACGAGCGAACATAGAATAAATATCCGATACTGAAACCAGCTGACTGGTCGATCGTCTATGATGTCAGCTATTTCAAGAATTCGAATTTTCTCCATTGGGGCCCCTTCATAGTGTTTTGTTTGTTAGATTAGACGTTGCTTTCGAGTTATTTCGCTCGCCAACTATTTTGCTACCTCAGTTGGGGCGTGTCGCCCCGGCGGACACCATCCGATTGCGTGAGCCGGCGACGGTACGTACTCCGCCCGGAGAATTCGTGAATTTAATCAAGACGGTCCTAAGTGAATGGATCTCGGCTGACGAGAGCGAAGAAAAGAGGAGTTTTTCCATGCGGTCGACCTCTCGATCGCATGCCTTTAGTAATCGCGCTCCTTGCAGGGTAAGACTGATCTGCAAGGTTCGACGGTTTTTTCCCGCGACGGAACGAGCAATAAGATGCTTCTGCTCCAACGTCGCGATCGTTTCGTTCATAGATTGAGGCGAAGTCGCAAATTTCCGAGCAAGCTCCGCGGATGACATCTCGCCGCCGCGCCTCGAAAGGCTAAGCAGTGTGTACTGCATTGGGGTGAGGTTGTAGCCACGCAGGCAATCTGTCAGGTTCGTATAAGTGAGAAGCTGCGCGCGCCGAATGAGGTAGCTGATTCGTGCCGGTTTTCGCATTTAGTACCTTCGGTTGATGTAGCGCGGTTTAAGGTTGCTCGGCCCGGGGGCTCATTTCCAAGTATCGCCGCGTGACAGATTCGTCGGCACGAAACGCCGCAGTCGCGCCTTCCCATACTGTGCGGCCCTTCTCCACGACATAATGTCGGTCTGCCACCTCAAGAATTCGGTCTAAATGCTTGTCGATCAGTAAGATGGAAAGCCGTTCGCGCTTTAGGTCTTGGATGCAACGCCATATCTCCTCGCGAACAAGGGGAGCGAGTCCCTCTGTCGCCTCGTCCAATATTAGAAGCCGCGGATTGGTCATTAGCGCGCGGCCGATCGCCAACATTTGCTGTTCGCCGCCGGAGAGCGTGTTCCCCCCATGATTTAGCCGCTCCGCCAGTCGAGGAAAGAGTTGAAGTACTCCCTCCAGAGTCCAGCGGACCTCGCCTTCGTTACGCACCACGCCGTTGCAAATCAGATTTTCTCGGACCGTAAGATTAGGAAAAATCTGGCGACCTTCCGGCACCAGCGCTATGCCTTTTTGGCAGATCATATATGAGGGCTGATGGTCAATTCGTTTTCCGTCGAATTTGACTGAGCCTGCCTTGAGCCGAAGAAGGCCCATGATGCATCGGACCGCCGTAGTCTTTCCCATTCCGTTTCGGCCGAGCATGGTCACGACCTCGCCTTCTCGTATCGCGAGGTCTATGCCAAACAGAACTTGGCTGCGGCCGTAAGAAAACTGAATTCCGGAGAGATCAAGCATCCGGGGCCCCTCGTTCTCCGAGGTATGCGTCGCGGACATCTGCGCTCGTAGCTATCTCACGAGGAGATCCGCTCGCTATTGGACGACCGTACACCAAGACAGTGATGCGGTCCGCGAGGGCAAACACTACGTCCATGTCGTGCTCTACTAACAGGATGCTATGTTGACCCTTCAAGCTCTTCAGCAATCGCATCATCGCCCACGATTCTTCACGGCCCATGCCTGCCGTGGGTTCGTCCAGAAGAAGGATCTGTGGTCGACAGGCTAACGCGATGGCGACTTCAAGTTGGCGTTGTTCACCGTGGGCCAGGGAGCCCGCCAAAACATGAGCGCGAGCATGGAGCCCAACCTTCGCCAGAAACTCACGCGCAGGGCCGTTGATATCTTCGTCGTAGCGACTTCTACCCCACATCCGGAAATTGTGCCCTTGCTGCGCTTGAACCGCGAGCGCAACATTCTGAATGGCGGTAAAGTCGGAACATAGGGAAGTGATTTGAAATGATCTAGCGATTCCCTTTTGCGCTCGCGTCGCTACGGGCGTATCGGTCACATCTTCCCCAGACAGAAATATGCGACCTTCACTGGGAGACAGTTCACCGGACAGCTGAGCAATTAGAGTAGTTTTGCCTGCCCCGTTCGGTCCGATTAAAGCGTGCAGCTCGCCAGGCAGCACGCTCAGAGATAAATTGTCGGTGGCTACAAGAGCACCGAAGCGTTTGAATAGGTTACGAACTTCGAGGACCGGTTCAATCATTATGGCGGCTCCAAAACGGTCCTTCAAGGATGCCGGCAATCCCGCCCTTTATCGCGAGCACGAATAAAATCAACACGGGTCCGAAGATGATTTGCCAATGGGTGGTCCATGTACCGAGCACGAGTTCTAAAACGACGTAAAATATTGACCCGAGCACGGGACCAAAGATTGTTCCGACACCGCCAAGAACGAGCATAATCACAAGGTCGCCTGAGCGCGACCATGCCAAGTCGGCGGGGCTCACGAACTGCTGCGATGTTGCAAGAAGAACGCCAGCAATCCCAGCAATGGTGCCCGCGATGACGAATGCGACCAACTTGTACCTAACCGTGGAATATCCGACGGCCTGAAGCCGCCGCTCGTTCTGGCGACAGCCTTGAAGAACAAGTCCGAAGCGGGATCCGACCAAACGTTCAATAAGAAAAAGAACAGCCAACAAGACGGCGAAGATTACATAATACAAAAAAAGTCGATTATTTAGGCTGATTGATCCCAGCGCGATTGGTGTAAGAAGTTGCGTACCGTCTTCGCCGCCGTACTTCTGAAATGAGATGAAAAGATAATAGAGCATTTGGGCGAAGGCGAGCGTGATCATTATGAAATAAAGCCCGCTTGTTCTTAGCGACACAACGCCGATGAGCAGCGCGCTCACGGCAGATGCAGCAATTGCGGCCGGAACAACGATCAACGCGTTTGCCGATCCTTCCACTACTATCGGCCACGCCAACAGCGGTTCGCCATTGCTGAGATGCCAATTAAGGATAGCAACGACATAGGCGGCGATGCCCATGAAGGCCGCGTGCCCGAGACTGACCATGCCGCCGTAGCCGAGAATAAAATTAAGGCTGGAAGCGGCGATCGCGAAGATCATGATCCGCATGCCCACACGGATCAAAAACGGATTGTCCAAGAGCCCGGCGATTTGAGGTAGAAATGCAAAGGACAGCAAGGAAATAATCGTTAAAATCACCAGCGGCTTCGACAAGGCTTGTAGGGACGCCACGGCGTCGCTCATCACGCCGTGGCGGGGAATAGTCCCCGAGGCTTGAGATAAAGCACAGCCACCATCAATAAGTAGATTCCGATATCTCCCAGGGCTGATGGGAGCAGCATTCTCGACCACGTATCGATGAAGCCGACGAGAATGGCGGCCACCAAGGCGCCCCGCACCGATCCTATGCCGCCGATAACAATTACCACCAACGTAAGCACCAGAATGCCGTCTCCCATGTTGGTTCCGACGGACAACAAAGGCCCTGCCATGACACCCGCAAGAGCGGCTAAAGCCGACGCCAGCGCGAAAACGAGCGTGAACAACAGTTTGATATTTATTCCCATAACGCCTGCCATCGCCCGGTTGGAAGCTCCGGCGCAAATCTAAATCCCGATCTTCGTGTGAGCGATCAATCCGTAAAGCCCCGCGGCAATGACTATTCCGACGCCGATTATGGTCAGACGAAGTACCGGATAACTAAATCCCGGCAGTAGCTCGACAGTTCCCGCCAGGGCTGGAGGTACACCCATATTAAGTGGCCGCGGTCCCCAGATGATCCGCACCAGCTCGTTGATGAACATGTTGAGACCGATCGTGCAAAGCACTTGATCGAGGTAGCTTCGTAGATAGAGATACCGAAACGCGCCAATCTCCATGAGCATGCCAACGGCGGCGGTCGCGACAAGCGACAATGCCCCCGCAATAAGAAACGATCCGGTCCACCACTGCACGGTCACCGCGAAATAGGCACCGAGCATGTAAAGCGATCCGTACGCCAGATTGACGAGATTCATGATGCCCAGCATGAGGGTCATGCCGGCCGCCATCATGAATAGCATTACGCCCAGTTGTAGACTGTTCAGACTCTGTTCAATAAAGAGCAGCGGACTCATACCAGGCGCCACCGATCGTTAGTTTGGCGGATAACTGCACTGATCAGCATAAGCGTCTTTATGATCCGCGAGAATCTTCTCGCCCAGTGCGAGCACATAACGCCCCTTGTCGTCTTTCACGACAGTTGTCAGATAAAAGTCCGTCAGCGGTATGTGGTTGGTATTGAAGCGAAATCGCCCGCGGGTAGCGTCGAATTGCGCGTCGGCAATGGCTTTTCGCAACACTTTCTTGTCGGATATATTTCCCCCCGCAGCTCTGATCGCGGTATCGAGCAATAGCGCTGTATCGTAACCGGCGGCGGCATAGAAACTTGGAAGCCGGCCAAATTTTTTCTCAAATCCGTCAACGAACTTTGCGCTTGCGGGCGTTTTCATTGTCGACGTCCAGAAGGAAGCGGTTTGCGCGCCCAATGCGGCATCGCCGACGGCGGTGATCATCGTTTCGTCCAGTCCGCCGAAGTCAGTATAGAGTTTGACGTCCTTCCTTAACCCCGACTCGTCGAGCTGCTTGAGAAAGTTGATCCCAACTCCGCCTGGGAGAAACTCGAATACGGCGTCGGGCTTGCCGGCTCGAATCTGCGCGATTTCTGCTGCATAATCTAGCTGACTGAACGGAGGATAGAGCTCCGCCACGATCTCACCTTTGAAGAAGCGTTTGAAGCCTGCCATCTTGTCGCGGCCCGCTGGATAGTTGGAGGAGATCAAAATGACTCGTTTCACTCCTTGCAACTCGAGATAGTGACCCATGGCTTCCGAAGAAGCATCGTTCTGTGGCGACGCCACGAAAAAGTTTGGATGGCACTGTTTGCCCGCCAACACAGAGGGCGCGGCGATTGAGCTAATGACAATCTTGTCGGCGTCAAACGCCGGCCGTGCGATTGCCAAGAGGACGGAAGAATTGAGCATGCCGGTTAGGATGTCGACTTTGTCCTGCTCGATCATCTTATCGACGATCTGTCGCGCCACATCTGGTTTGGTTTGATCGTCTCCGACGAGGATATCGACGGGTACGCCACCTAATTTTCCGTCGAATTGATCGAGCGCCACTTGGAATCCAGAGTGAATTTCATCACCAAGCTGGCCTTGTGGGCCGCTAAACGTCGATACGAAACCGATCTTTATCGCGGTTTGCGCACATGCGCCGTACGCCATGATCGTGAATGCGAGCGCGCAACCAGCCACTCTCGTAAGCATCGTTCACTCCCGTCGCGTTTATTTTCTTTGATCCCTTCCGACTCTTGATCTAATAGAAGGTTGCCTGATATTGTCAGGAAGGGCGAGACGGGTCAAGCGGTGCAAATTAGAAACGCAGCCCGGGGAGGATGTAGTGACAAAAATGAGAGCGGCCCGGCTTCACGAACCTGGACAACCGTTGCGTATTGACAGTGTCGAGCGCCCGGTGCCGCGCCCGAACGATGTGCTTGTCGAGGTCCAATCATGCGGCGTCATTCCGAACATGAACGCCATCTTCAGCGGCACGTTGTGGAACCATCTTCCGGCGTTGCCGGCTAGTGTCGGCTTGGATGCAGCTGGTGTCGTCGCGGAAGTCGGTGAAAATGTCGCCGACATTCGGATTGGCGAACGGGTGTATGTGAACCCTTGGCTGTCCTGCGGTGAGTGCGCGTATTGCCGTTCGCAGGAGCCGATGCTGTGCATCTCGGCGGCGTTCCAGGGATATTTCGGCTTCTTCCCGAATTCGCGACGGCAGCTTGATGCCTATCCGTACGGTGGCTTCTCTCAATATATGACCGCCGCCCCGAATTGGTTGGTCAAATTGCCGGCGGAAGTGAGTTTCGATCAGGCGGCGCGTTTCGGATACATCGGCACGTCGTTCGCGGCATTGCGGGCTGGCAACCTGGCGGCTGGCGGATGGCTTGCCATCAACGGAATTACGGGGACGCTCGGAGTTGCAGCAGCGCTGCTCGCCTTAGGAATGGGCGCGACACGTATCTTCGGCTTCGGACGGAACGCTGACGTCATGTCTCGACTTGAGGCGCTGGCGCCAAATTGGATTCGGACGCTGCCGATTGGCGGACGTCCGCTGGGCCAGTGGCTTCGCGAACATACCGACGAACTGGGTGTGGATCTGCTGATCGATTGCTCCGCTCGTGGCGCGGCTGCCGAGACGACCGCGGATGCTTTGACTGGACTAAAACGGGGTGGAACGGCGGTGAACATCGGCGCTCTCACGGAACGGCTTTCCATCGAGCCGATTAAGTTTATGACGAGCCGAATCCAGTTCAAGGGATCTAACTGGTTTACCACCGGCGAAGCGCAACTCATGGCGGAAATGGCTCGCACGGGCGTGCTCGATCTTACCCATTTGGTCACGCGGCCTTATCCACTCGAGAGGGTCAATGAGGCGCTCGAATCGGTGAAAGCGAGGCCCGGCGGTTTCGTGAACATCGTCGTCAATCCGAACCTTTGATCAGACATCACATTCAGTGGACGCTAGGAGATGACAATGGCAAATAACGAAATAATTACTACTGCCAGCAAGCGTATTCGCGAGAGTGTTCTTGTTGAGATCAAGAATCGCATTGCCTGGGTCACCATGAATCGTCCAGAAAAACGTAATGCCATTAGTCCAAAACTCGCGCATGAAATGCTGGAAGTGATCGAGGAACTTGCTGCCGACGATAGTTGCGGTGTGGTCGTCCTGACTGGCGCTGGCGAGTCATTCTCAGCGGGCATGGATCTGAAGGAGTACTTCCGCGAAACGGATCATCTGAGTCCGGAAGAGCGTGGCCGAATTTTCCGAGTAAATGCACAGTGGAGTTGGCGCCGTTTGATGTATTACCCGAAGCCAACGATCGCGATGGTCAATGGATGGTGCTTCGGCGGCGCCTTCACGCCATTAATTTCCTGCGATCTCGCCATTGCTGCCGATGAAGCCACGTTTGGTCTCTCGGAGATCAACTGGGGGATTATTCCGGCGGGGATCGTAACGAAGGCTGTCGCAGCCGTGATGAATCAGCGCGATGCTCTATACCTCATCATGACGGGCGAGACGTTTGATGGTCAGCGCGCGGCAAAGATTGGCCTGGTCAACGAATTGGTTCCTAAATCCCAGCTCCGTCAGCGCACGGAGCAATTAGCGAGGGTTCTGTTGGAGAAGAATCCGACAGTGCTTAGAACGGCGAAGCACGCTTATCGTCGCGTGCTGGAGATGAATTGGGACAGTGCGGAAGACTATCTCTTCGCAAAGATTGATCAATCGCGGTTTTTAGACCCGGAAAAGGGTCGCGACCGCGGGATGTCGCAATTTCTCGATGAAAAATCCTACAAGCCCGGATTGCAGAGCTACAAACGTGAGTAGTGATCCCCGCGCGTCGTTTAGACGTCTCCTTCGCCCTCGGTCCGTCGCCATTGTCGGAATTTCTCGCGAGGCTGGCTCTATCGGGGGAGCCGTGCTCGCGAATCTGAAGAGATTTGAGTATCCCGGAGAGATTTATCTCGTTAGCCGCAGCCGGCATGAGGTAGATGGACGTGCAAGTTTGGGCTCAATCGAAGAACTTCCTCGCGATATCGATGCTGCGGTTCTCTGCGTTCCGGCCGCGGCGGTTGTTGATTTCGTTGAGGAGCTGTGCGCATCGCGGCATTGGAGCCGCGGTAATCTATGCGGCGGGCTTTGCGGAGGTGGGGGCGGAAGGCCGCCGCCTGCAGGACAGTTTGGCGCGTCAGGCGCGCGACAGCGGAATTCTCATTAACGGTCCAAACTGCCTCGGTCTCGCTAATCTTTGCGACGGTATACCGCTGACATACGAGCCGCTGAAACCCGTTTCTTTGGCTGGCCTTCCGCTCGTCGGAATCCTTTCTCAAAGCGGTGCGATGGCCTCAAGCCTAAGAACTGCATTTCTCCAAAAGCAAGTCGGCGTTTGTCACGTCGTATCGACCGGAAACGAAGCGACCCTTGGCCTTGAGGACTTCATGGAGTTCCTGGTCGAGGACGGCCGGGCAGCCGTCATTGCAATCTTCGCCGAGCATATTCGAAGTCCTCAGAAATTTCTTCGGATTTCCGGCGAAGCAAAATCCAAAGGCAAGTGCATCGTCATGCTTCATCCCGGACGGAGCGAGCGCGCTCGGGCCTCAGCCGCGTCGCACACCGGGGCGTTGGCGGGTGATCATGCAATCATGGCGACTTTCGTCCGGCAGCAGGGTGTCGTCTTGGTTGAGACCATGGAAGAGCTTGTTGACACGGCCGAGATGCTTTCGCGCTTCCGCGAATTTCCCGCTGGCGGCGGCGTGGCAGTCGTTACGAACTCGGGCGCCTTCAAGGGATTTACCTTGGACTTTTGTGAAAGCATAGACCTCAAGCTCGCCGAACTGTCGACCCAAACAGTGACTTATTGAAAAATGCGGTGCCGCCATTCGCCACGGTAGATAATCCGCTTGATGTGACGGGGCAGGTCATTAAGGAGCCCGAAATCCTCACCAACGTCACTCGGCCGCTGCTAGCGGAGGCGTCGGTTGGCAGCTTGCTTGTTGCCGTAGTTCCCGGTGGCCCACAGCAGGCGACTGATAAAGCTGATGCCGTTGTCGCGTCGATGGCGAATTCCAGCAAACCGGTGGCGTTCGCGGTGATGGGCGACGAGGTCGTGTTGCCGGATGGGTTCGCCGAAAGGCTGCGACGCGCGAACATTCCCTTCTTCCGGTCGCCCGAGCGGGCACTGCGCGCGCTTGCTCATGTCGGCCGCCATGGGGGAAGTCGAGCAAATTCGGAGAGTAGGGGGCGTGCAATCGATTTGCCTCCGATCGTTCTCCCTGGTCCGGGAATCGCGCCTGAATACGTCGGCAAGAAGATATTGTCGCAGATCGGCATCGTAACGCCGAAGGGCGAACTCGCCGTCGAGCTCGTTCAGGCCGAGCGCATCGCAGACGAGGTCGGCTACCCCGTAGCGTTGAAGGCCCAATCATCAGCACTGGCGCACAAGAGCGAGGCCGGCGGAGTCCTAATTGGCATTTCCGACAAAAGTGCCCTGCGAAAAGGCTGGGAAGTCCTGAATGCGAACGTACGGACAGCAAATGCCGACCTGGTGTTGGACGGGATCCTTGTGGAAGTCATGGTGCCGACCGGGGTCGAATTCATGATCGGCGCCAAGCGGGATCCGCAGTGGGGCGTCGTGCTCATGGTTGGTCTCGGCGGCATATGGGTGGAGGTGATGGGGGACGTGCAGTTGCTGCCTCCCGGCCTGTCGTCCTCCGAAATTCGACGGGGGATCATGCTTCTGCAATCAAGCGCTCTTCTGGGAGAATTCCGCGGCAAGCCTGCGCGCGACGTCGATGTCTTTGTCGACGTCATCCAACGCATAGACGCTTTAATGGCCGCATATCCGCAGATCGCCGAGATAGACATCAACCCGATCGTTTTGAACTCAAAAAATCTCGGAGCGGTGGCACTCGACGCACTTCTCATGATCGGCGAAAAATAGTCCTGAGGGAGCCCAATGGATTTTGATCTCACCGAAGAGCAGACCATTTTGCGCGAGAGCGTCCGAAAAATGATGGATCGCGTCGCTACCCCCGAATATATCCGTCGTCTGGATCGAGAGCAGGCCTATCCGTACGAATTATACAACTCATGGGTTGACGCCGGTCTGCTGGGGCTAGCGTACCCAGAGGAATATGGAGGCGTCGGCGGCTCAGTCATCGACATCGTGATCGCGGCAGAAGAGGTGTCCCGCAAGAGTGCCGACTTCTTCATGGCGTTCGCCGGTAGCACGTTCTGCGGACTTAACATTCTCCGTAAGGCGACGTCCGAGCAGAAGCAGTATTGGCTTCCAAAAATCGGCGCCGGTGATGTCAGGATGGCCGTGTCGATTTCCGAACCAGAAGCTGGCTCGGACGTCGCGGCGATGCGCACGGTGGCGAAGCGCGACGGCGACGAATGGGTCATCAGCGGCCACAAACTCTGGAGTACCGGAGCGGGCGCTAAAAATGCGGTAATCAACGTCTATGTGAAAACCAATCCCGCAGCGCCGATACGTGACGCGATGTCGTTGTTCCTGGTGGACAATACCGCGCCGGGTCTGGAGATCCGTAAGCTAGATATGCTCGGGCGTCGTTGTGTGGGCACGTATGAATTGATCTTCAACGACGTGCGCGTGCCCGGCGATCGCCTGATCGGCGGCGAAAATAAGGGATGGGACTGCATCTTATCCGGCCTTCAGGTTGAGCGCGTCTGCTCGGCAGCGGGGAATTGCGGGGCGGCCCAAGACGCATTCGATCAAGCGCTTCAGTACTCGAAGGAGCGCAAACAGTTTGGCCGCGCGATCGGTACAAACCAGGCCATCGCTCATATGCTCGCTGACGCACAGACTGAACTCGAAGCGGCGCGTTCGCTTATGTGGCGCGCAGCTTGGATGGTCGCGTCGGGAAAGGACGCTCTTCGAGAAATTTCGATGGCGAAGCTCCTTACGTCGGAGACCTACGTAAAGATCGCCAACATGGGTATGCAAATACTCGGCGCCTATGGGTACAGTATGGAATTCGACATGCAGCGGCATTATCGGGATGCGCGCGCCTCCACAGTAGCTGCCGGTAGCTCGCAAATTCAGAGAAACCTCATTGCGGGATCGATGGGCCTGAAAATTTACACTTAGTAGTGCCTCCCTATGCTCGACAGGTTCACGTAAGAGGCTGTCCCGATCCGCGTTTGTTTTCGCGCGAGGCGCGATGATAGAACTGGTCGGCGGAGGTGCGCCTTTTTGATCAGTCGCTGCGCCGTTGGTAATATAGCTGCCGCGACCGGCCTGGCTGTTGGTGTCCGCTTTCCCTCCGAAAGCTGCCGCGACAGTCGGCGACCGGCGTGTCCGCTAAGGGCCAATAACGGCCACGAAGGATGATCCTCGGCGCGTCCGTTACGGGCCATAAGCCGGCATGAGCCAGAGCTATTCCACCCTGGGCGGTTGGATCAATGCCCAGCCGTCGCCTACGCATCGGCCTGGGCGGTAAAAGTGGAAATCTGATTACATCAGCGCGTAACCCGCAACGCATCAACCAGCAACGCAAATGCCGGTGTGGGTTGGCGGCGGCTTGGGTAGTATAGATGGTAGCCTGAAAAAGACGGACACCAGTCGGCGAGCACCCGTTCGAGCTGCCCCTTGGCAAGGTACGCACTCACCTGATCTTCGGGCAGATACGCAAGACCAAACCCGGACAGAACGGCATCTAAACGAAGAGCAATGTTGTTGAACACAAGTTGCCCTTCAACGCGCACTTTCAGCTCGCGCACGCCCTTCTGGAACTCCCACGCATAAAGGCCGCCATAAGTCGGCAAGCGAATATTGATGCAGTTGTGCGAAGTAAGGTCTTGCGGCTTCTTCGGACGTGATTGCTTTGCAAAATAGGACGGCGCGCCAACGACCGCCATTCTCATGTCGGCACCGATACGTACAGCGATCATATCTTTTGCGATTTGCTCGCCCAGCCGAACGCCTGCGTCGTATCGCTCGGCAACGATATCGGTTAGGCCATAGTCGACCACGATCTCAACTTTGACGTCTGGGTATTTCGGCAGCAGCTTCCCCAAAGCAGGCCAGAGGAGCGTGTCAGCCGCGTGCTCGCCTGCTGTTATGCGTACCGTCCCGGCCGGTTTGTCACGTAGCTCGGTCAGCGCAGAAAGCTCAGCATCGATTTCGTCGAAACGCGGAGCGAGTGTATCGAGCAGTCGCTGACCTGCTTCAGTTGGCGCGACGCTACGCGTAGTGCGCGTTAGGAGCCGAATGCCAAGGCGCTCTTCGAGAGTTCGGAGAGTGTGGCTCAGTGCGGACGCCGACACGCCATGCTTGGCCGCAGCTTTGGTGAAGCTGCGCTCTCTCGCTACCCCCACAAATGCGAGCAAATCATTGAGGTTGGCACGGCTCATTTGTGAACCTTTCTCACAAGAGCATGCACGTTTAGTGGCCTAGTCGCAACAATGGCCCTCGTTAGATAATACCCGCCATCAGTCAAAGGACAAAAACAATGGAAATTAGACGAAGCGGCTCCGTACCGTCCGGGAAGGGACCGGCAGAGTATTTCACGGGCAGCGTGCGCGTCGATCCGTTAGTCGATGCGCCAGCACCGGCGCGGATTTTCGGTGCGCACGTCACGTTTGAACCTGGGGCGCGCACGGCATGGCATACGCATCCGCTTGGGCAGACCCTGATCGTTACGTTCGGTCTCGGGTGGGTCCAACGCTCAGGCGGTCCCATTGAGGAAATCCGGCCCGGCGACGTGATCTGGTTCGCGCCGGGCGAGAAGCATTGGCACGGTGCCTCGCCGACGACGGCGATGAGTTACGTTGCACTCGTCTGAGAATCTCGACGGCAAGAGCGCCGACTGGATGGAAAAGGTCAGTGACGAGCAATACCGGCGCTGATCGCACTCACGCTTAAAACGTTCGACAAATAAGGAGTTACAAAATGAAAAAGCGCAAACTTGGAAAGAACGGGCCAGACGTTTCGGCGATCGGACTCGGCTGCATGGGCATCAGCTTCAGCTACGGCCATGCTTTGCCGAAGGATGAAGGTATCGCCTTGATCCGCGCCGCCGTCGAGCGTGGCGTTACCTTCTTCGACACAGCCGAGATTTACGGCCCCTATGCCAATGAGGAGGTTGTCGGTGAAGCACTTGCGCCGTTCCGGGATCAAGTGGTGATCGCCACCAAGTTCGGTTTCGACATCGACCCCGTGACGCGCGCGAACCGCGGGATTAACAGCCGTCCAGACCAAATCCGCAAAGCCCTTGAAGGATCCCTGAAGCGGCTTGGCGTGGAGGTCGTCGACCTTCTCTATCAGCATCGTGTCGATCCTAATGTGCCTATCGAAGATGTGGCGGGTACGGTCAAAGACCTTATCGGCGAAGGCAAGGTCAAGTACTTCGGCCTTTCCGAGCCGAGTGCGCAGACAGCTCGCCGTGCCCATGCGGTGCAGCCGGTCACCGCGCTTCAGAATGAATATTCGCTATGGACACGCGGCCCCGAAACGAACGGAATTCTCGACGCCTGCGAGGAACTGGGGATCGGCCTCGTCTCCTACAGTCCACTGGGCAAAGGCTTTCTAACGGGTGCAATGAGCAAGGATACCCGGCTCGCTGAGGGCGACTTCCGCAAGGGTCTGCCCCGTTTCACGCCGGAGGCCATGGAGAAAAACCAAGCGCTGGTCGACCTCTTGCAACGCATCGCGAATGCCAAGGGCGCGACGCCCGCGCAGATTGCCCTTTCCTGGCTGCTGTCGCAGGAACCCTACATAGTGCCAATACCGGGGACGACCAAGCTCCACCGGCTCGAAGAAAATATCGCGGCCGCGAACATTGGCCTCACCGAAGCAGACCTTTCGCAGATCGAACAAGCCGCGGCACTGGTCCATGTCGAAGGCGAGCGCTACCCGCCGCACTTGATGGAATGGGTTGGGCGGTAATTTGTCTTCCAGACTGCAGCGTTACTAAAGCAACTCACTTCCAGGAGAACAAAAAAATGAAAAAGGTCATTGTCGTCATCGGGTCAGGTCAAATTGGTCAGGCGATTGCGCGGCGCGTCGGTGTCGGGAAACATGTTCTCCTTGCTGATCTGCGACGAGAAAATGCCGATGCAGCGGCGCAGGTGATGAGCGATGCCGGCTACGAGGTTAGCGTTACGACCGTCGATGTTTCCTCGCGTCAGAACGTCCATGCTCTCGTTGGGACCGCCTGCGAGCGCGGTGAAGTCTCGGGACTTATCCATGCGGCTGGCGTCTCCCCATCGCAGGCGTCACCGGCCACGATCCTTAAAGTCGATCTCTACGGGACAGCGCTTGTGCTGGAGGAGTTTGGCAATGTGATTGCCCCAGAGGGGGCCGGTGTTGTGATTGCTTCGCAGTCGGGCCATCGGCTTCCACCTCTGACCGTCGAACAAAATAAGGCGTTGGCGACGACCCCAGTGGAGGAATTGATGGGTCTTCCATTCCTTCATCTAGACAAGGTGAAGGACTCGCTTCACGCCTATCAGCTCGCGAAGCGCGGTAACTCGTTGCGGGTGATGGCTGAGGCAGTCCGTTGGGGAAAGTGTGGTGCGCGGGTCAACACGATCAGCCCCGGCATCATCATGACCCCCCTCGCCAAGGACGAACTGACCGGGCCGCGTGGTGAAGGGTACCGGCGCATGATCGAGCTATCCGTCGCCCAGCGACCCGGAACTCCCGATGAGGTCGGCACGGTCGGCGCGCTTTTGATGGGCCCAGACGGTGGCTTCATCACTGGTAGCGCTTCCTCATGGATGGCGGCGTGACCGCTGCATACTGGTTCGGCGAGCTAGCGCCGAAGTAGGCGCCGACCGGCAGCGATAACTGATCGACAGTGTGACGGACTGGAAAAAAACTCGATGACCCTTGGAATCAAAGACAAAATAAGATCATTACTGGCGCAAGCAGCGTTCCCTGTTAATTGTCACAGGGAATTTCGCTAAAAACCCCGGTAGTGTCCTAATTTGACCCTTGGGGACACCTAAACGCTTGCACAATAGCTGCCATGACCATCGGCCCTGCGCCTTCCTGTAATTCTGCGGGGTGCTCTCTAAAATATTTCTCGATGATGAGTTGCCCCTGATCTGCCGGTATACGCCTTTCGGTGGGCAAAAAATTGGCGGACCTTTTGCTAATGCGTCGCCCGCCTGCAATCCATCCAAAAAACCTCGAATGTAGACCGTACACGCAAGTCTCAGCGCAAACTCTTGCGACTGACAATTTCTGTAAAGGTCCAATGCAGCGGGCGACTTTGGACTTGCTGCCGTTGCGCAGAGAAAGGGGATTGCTATCGCGGCATAGTACTTCATCTGCCCTTACTTTCCGTAGTGTCCTAATTTGAAGTTCGGAAGCCGACGACGACCCACCGGACCGCGAGTCCAAGGATCAGGACGAGTGCAGGCGGAACGATCAACGTTCCGACAGCTTCGACATACCTCTGCCAATCCCAATAATTGCACCACGGCCTGGCATGGTAGATGAGGCACGAATAAGGGAACTGCCATAAACACCAGATGATCCAGGCTGCCGATGCCACAATCCAAGCCCTGAACAATCCGCGCCAGTAATTCATTCTGCCCGATGCTCCGCGATTATCGCCGTACGCACCGCCTCCACTGGCGACGTGACTGGCGGCACATGCAGTACCGCAAAGATATGTCGACTTCGGTCATTCAGCCGCTTCGGTCTCAGCGGGTTCTTATTGCACTGGTATGCCGCCCTATTTCCAATGATGCGGTGATCTTGCGGCCAACTGTATAACAAATAAAGTGCCGTGGGGACGACGGCGATTTACGCCGGCTATGGCGGCGAACGTGACTGATCGGCTATGGTCGCTAGAGGAATTAGTGGAGCGAACGAGTAATTAGGATGCCAGCACCAATGAAAATAAAGGTCTTCATGGATGAGAAGGCCAGCGAAATCGAAACGCAGATCAATGCTTGGCTCGACCATATCGGCTCGGCAACGATCATAAAGACTGAAACTCTCGTTACGGCCGTAGCCGAAAAGCCTAGCGACGGAACCTACCCGTGTATCGTTGTGACAGTGTGGTACGAGCCGCCAGAGTCGAATTAGGACACTACCGCGGGCGGTTCCGCTTGCTCAGCTAGGTCCGATAACTTGAGTCATCGTTTTTTGCGACGGTGGCGCGAGATGCTTAGAAAGCCTTCACTGCGCCGCACCCGTTTCCAGACGGTCTCAGGATCGATGCCGACTGAAATTTACAAGACCACAAGATTGTAGATAAGATCGGCGCTTTGGAGAATGAGCGCATCGCCGTCACCGTCGATCGCATCTATTGCCGTATTCGCAGCTTCCTCGCTAAAGGGGGAGGCGGCGACTGGTGTAGTTTTTGGTTCTCGGTGCGGATTTCCAGGCTATAGGGGCATGAGAATGAAGCTTCACCGTCGCAAATTATTAGGTCTGAGCGCGGGCGCCGCGGCGCTGTCAACCGTATCGCAAATCGCAAGGGCGGAAACCTATCCAACGCGTCCAGTACACATACTGGTGGGATTTCCGCCGGGTGGCACGGCCGACATCGCCGACCGACTGATCGGGCAATTCTTATCGGAACGCTTCGGTCAGCAATTCATCATCGAAAATCGCCCCGGAGCGAGCTCGAACATTGCAACTGAAGCGGTCGCGCGTTCCGCACCCGATGGATACACATTTCTCGGCGCTACCGCTACGAATAGCGTCAATGCCTCCCTTTACACAAATCTGCCTTTCGATCTGACACGCGATTTCGCGATGGTCGCAGGCCTCACCCAAACCCCACTCGTTGTAGAGGTCGCCCCATCGTTAGCGGTTTCAAACATCTCAGAATTTATCATGTACGCCAAAGCCAATCCGGGGAAGGTCACCATGGCGTCTTTCGGGACCGGAACCATTTCACATGTGGTTGGCGAGTTGTTCAAAATGAATGCAGGCATCGAGATGCTGCATGTACCCTATCGTGGTTCAGCGCCTATGATTACTGCTCTGCTGGGCGGCCAAGTCCAAGCAGCCGTCGATAATTTGCCGACCTCGATTGAATTCATAAAATCGGGTAAGCTTCGTGCGCTCGCGGTGACTACCAAAGCACGCTCTCAAGCATTGCCGGATGTGCCGCCTCTCAGCGAATACCAGCCTAATTTTGATGCGGGGGCTTGGACCGCAATCGCAGCACCTAAAGCTACCCCGACAACGATTATTGAAACGCTGAATTCGTCGGTCAATATCGCTCTTGCTGACCCAAAAATCGTGGCTCGAATTGGCGAATTAGGCGGATCACCGTTTCCCACCTCACCCGAGAAGCTCAATAGGTTTGTAATTGAGCAAATTGCGAAGTGGGACAACGTAATCAAAAACGCAAACATTAAACCGGAGTGATCTCGCGGGGTAACACAGAGTGGTGTCCGCTCTGGGTCATAAGCTGCCGCGACGCCCTCAAATCGGCGTGTCCGCTATTCCCCCAAAAGCGGACACGGCCGTCGCGTTTATGAGTTCACGCCCTAGCACGCGCCAGAAGCGGGCGGGCTAAACTAATTCGGAAAATGATCGGCGAGGTGATCGGAGGCGTTTCCAACTCTCGACCTGACCGGTCCCGATGACACCGCCATGCCTTACCAAACAAAAGGCGGCTGGATGTGCCCAGCCGCCAAACTCAGGCTAAGCCAGAATGACGCCAACAAAATTACTTTTTCTTCTTCGCTTTCTTTTTCTTTTTTACTTTCTTTGCCACGGTGTAGCTCCTTTGTTTGAAGGATCCGACACTAACTAGTAACCGATTCGCACAAAGACGCCTACGCACCGGGGGCGAGACAACCTACCCGGGCATGATTGAGCTTAAATATTGTGGGGATAATTCGGAAAGGCTGAGCGAGTGAACAATTTGATAGTCACGTCAGCGTGATTAAGGCATCGCAGTTATTCCGGCTTTTGCAAGTTGTTGAAAATACACAGCCGCGCGGCGGCTGAAGGAAGTTTGCGAGGAAAGCGTGACACGGGCCGGATATTTATTTTCGGCGTCGGTGATTTTCGGAAAGGACAGGTTCGATCAGAGACCCCGCACCTAGCAAGTCAGCGCCCGACTGCTCTATGTTTGTCGGATTGGAGGGGGGAACAAGCATGCCACTCTTCGAGATCGAGGCATTCATCCCTGGAAATGAGCCTGAGGGCCGCCCAATTCTGGAAAACTTTTACGCGCCGGGCGGGACTCCCGAGCAGGCGATGGCAGCCGTTCGGGCCACCGAGGGGGTAGAGCGAGTCCGCGTTATCAGAGAGCTCACCGAGGAAGAAATACGACGGTTCCGCTACCTGCCGAATGAGCGCTTCTAGTTCGCGGCCGAACGCTCGCCTGGTCGGCATAGCGGCGGCGGCTCCGAGCCCCGGAGCGCGCCTCCTCATGAGCCTCGCGTTCTTCGCCGTGCTCTGCGGCATGTGGTGCGCGACCCCGAGGTCATGAACAGACGCGTTGCGGATCAAAAAGACGGAGCCGTCTTCGGTTGGATCAGGTCTGCGATCGCAACGGGCGTGAGAATGGGTTCGCGAACCGACATGGCCGTTCTCGAATGCGCGCAAAAGGGCATCCGGGATCTCGCTGAATTGCGCAAGTGCGCACATGACGCATTGCGGCCCGCTTGATTGCTTGATGTTCACACACGGGCGAAGCGGACATAGACCATATACGGAAAGAGCTATAATTCAATTTCACAGCCCGCTGAGGATTCCATGCAGGGGACACTGAGAAATCAGGCCGTCGTTGTATTCGGGGGCAGTAGCGGTATTGGTCTGGCAACAGCCAGGCTTGCCTCGGCTGAGGGAGCATCAGTCACGATTATCGGTCGCGACGTCGACAAGCTGAAAGGAGCCGCTGCCGGGATGCCTAGATCAGAATGGCGATCTACTGATATCCGCGACATAGACGGCGTACCTCGATCCCTAGCTCACCTCGATGCAATCGACCACATTTTCGTATCAGTTGGAGAAGGCGGCACTTCTGATATCCTGACCAGCAGCATGGACGACCTGAGACGCCCATTCGAAGAAAGGGTCTTTGCAACTTTCAACGTCCTAAAAGCCGCCATTCCGAAGATGAAAAACGGCTCGATCACGTTGATGTCGGGCATGAATGCATCACGGATCCGCAGGGGAGCGTCGGCTCAGACGGCTGCACTATGCGCCGTGGAGTCCTTGGCACGAACGCTGGCCCTGACCTAGCGCCTATTCGCATCAACGCCGTTGCGCCGGGTTGGGTTGATACAACGCGCCTTGATCGGACGTTCGGCAGCGAAAAACCCGCTCGAATAAGCAGCATCGCGAGCCAACTGCCGGGCAAAACCATTGGTGCGGCGGAGGAAGTCGCGCGGGTTGTGCTTATGTTGATGACAGTCGCGTTCATAAACGGTGAAGTCGTGCACATCGACGGTGCCGGTCGCTTCGTGTGAGAGACGCTTAGTTGGCCTCCTCACTTGCGCCTGTAGGCCGAGGCGACATCACCCGACAACGGGGAGAGGATCCGGCAAAATACAAGGTCGGTTTCGCAAGCTCTGGCTTCACACAAATCCCCGGAATATCTAATCCTCAATTGACAAGCACCGGAGCTTTCTCAAAATAACTTTGATTCTCGACCTCTCGAACAAGGAATTCGGCCACGTCTGATCGCGAGATGAACCCGTTCCGCCACTCTGAAGCCTCTGCAAGTACTTCGTAGCGCTCTGTCCGTCGTCCGCCGGTCAGAACTCCGGGCCGCGCGATAGTCCAATCAAGCCCGCTTTCCTTGATCAAGCGCTCCTGCAAACTCTTGTCCTCATAAGCGCGGCCAAAGAAAATCTGGAACGGCAGCCGCTGCAGGCAACTGATACTTGCGCGGCTATCGCCAGCTCCAAAACCGGTCACGCAGATCAAACGTTTGATTCCTGGGCCCTCATCGCCGCGATCAGCACCCGGGTCGCGTCTGAGAAGAGGTGGACGGGTTGAAACAGGTCGCCCAGTCCCACGCCAAGGGTCTGTATCACGACATCCACCCCAGTCAGGGCAGTCTCCACTTCCTGAGGATTCAATGCGTCACCGCGCACCTTCTCAAGCTTCGGATTTGAGAGCGCCATCTTGGTGGCAGATCGCGCAAAGGCGCGCACGTCATAACCGGCCTCAAGGGCCTGTTGTGTGGTCTCCAACCCGATACCCTTGCTGGCGCCTATAATCAGTACATGCATTATCAAAAACTTTCTTACAGCATGGCCCGGCCATCGGACGGGATGCTATGTGCTGGCTATACGTTCCTTCAAGCTGTTTGGACCAGTTGCAGAACCGTGACAGGGCGAAAGCAGGATTTTGGGTGCCGCTCGACATGTCTATGTCATCTGGAATGTCGATCGGCGCCCCCAAACTGAGTCGGTTGGCAGCCCATAACGTCACCGCCGCCACCACGCCTGAGACGAGACCCACACCGCGCTAGACCGAATAAACAGACCTTTTGCACCTTTGCGGTATGAAGTCTGTTTTCTACGGAGCTTCGGTTTGTGCTTCAAGGCTCGTTCCTGCGTTGCGGCACTTAAACCCAAGCTCTGATACAGCGCCGCTGCGGTGCTTTGTAACGGCGATTTCCGCGACACATGATCGGAACCCATGTGTGTCAACGCCAAGCCCTTGCCAGCGTTCCAGTTCCCCACTTTGCCGCATATTCGCTTTGGGGTTAGAAGCTGTCGCGGCGCGGCCGCCGTTAAAGCCACAGGTGAATTTCGCGTTCGGGGTTAAGGTTTCAAGATTTAAGTCTACGTCGTGTCTGACGTCGACTCGCTCCTTCGCTCCGCCACCACGGCCAGTCGATGACTCCGGCACAGAAGGGCGCCCACCATACGATCACCGGCTGAAACGCGAGCCGCGGCGCGTGATACCACCAGCTCGATGTAATATGCGGGATATCGATGCCATCGAGCGCATGTTTAAAATTGGCTGGCCACACGCAGACGGCGTAGGCGGCGAGCGCTATTCCGGCGTAATAACGTAGGGGCCTTGTTACCAGAGCGGTGGCGCCAGCGAATTCGCACCATCCAGTGACGAAAATCAGCTGTGGTGCAAATGGCACCCACTTTGGAGTAATTTTGAGAAGCTCCTCAGGTGCCGCGAGATGGGCCACGCCAGCTGCGACAAAAAACGTCGGCGAGAATCCATCGCATGACCGCGCGGGCAGTGGAGAAGGCTAGTTCCGGCGTATTGGACTTCGTGGCGGTCTCCAAACGAATGAACGTACAAGCCCCAGAGCAATGCACCCAAGGGGTGACCCCGTGATTGGCGCCTAGCTGCCACGCCGGTCGGCGACAGCCGTCTCTCTTCAAGAGAGCGGGCGTCGCTTTCTCCAATTCCCTTGCTTGCCCGGGTCGCTCTCGTAGCGTTCGGCGTACGGTTGCGCTGTCAGCCTGCAAACTTGAAAAAGCCGACATCGATGGCGCCGGCGCGAAAGCCGGTCTCGCAGTAGACGAGATAATACTCCCACATGCGGCGGAAGCGCTGATCGAAGCCGAGCGCTTCGATCGCTGGCCACGCGCGCAGGAAGCGGCTGCGCCATTCGCGTAGTGTGCGCGCGTAACTGCCGCCGAAAGACTCATCGTGGACGAGTTTGAGGCCGGCACGCGCCGCCTCACTCTCGATGATCGAATAGGTCGGCAGCATGCCGCCGGGAAAAATGTGGCGCTGGATGAAATCCGGACGCGCGCGATAGGCCGCAAAGCGTTTCTCGTCGATGGTGATGGCTTGGATGAGCACCGAGCCGCCGACGGCAAGACTGGCATGGAGCTTCTCGAAATAGGCCGGCCAAAACCGCTCGCCGACCGCTTCGATCATTTCGACCGAGGCGATGCGGTCGAATTGGCCGCTCACGTCGCGATAGTCAGTGAGCTGCAACTCGGCGCGCCCGTTCGCGATCTCATGGGCTAGCCGCGCGCGGGCATAGGCCAATTGCTCAGTCGACAGGGTAATCCCGCAAAGCGTCGCGCCGTGCGGCGTCAACCTGCTCAAAAAGGGCAAGGTCGAAGAGCATCAGCAAGTCCTGGTCGCACGGATCACCGCAGTTGTTGTCGGCGCCGTAGCAATCCTGCTCGGAATTTTGGCCGAAGGTGTCAACGTCGCCGTGTTGGTGATTTTGGCGATCTGTATTGCGGCGAGTGCAAACTTTCCAGTGTTGGCGCTAAGCCTGTTCTGGCGGCGCTTCAATACCTGGGGCGTGATCGGCGGTATGGGCTTTGGCCTGGTTTCTTCGGTGGGTCTTGCCCTCATTGGGCCGGCCTATCTCGGTGCAAATGCGATTTGGCCGCTGGTCAATCCGACCGTGGTCGCATTGCCGCTTGGTATCTTAGGAGCAGTGCTTGGTACCCTGATTGCAGGTCGTGACCATGAGCACGAGAAGCGCTTCGATGAAGTGACGTTCCGGATCCAAACGGGTCTGAGATCGGATCTGACTTAGAATCACTCGGTTAAGGGTTGACCGATTTCTGTTCCGCGGATCACAGACATCGTTGCATAAGCCGAGCTAGCAGTTGCTGTGGAAAAAACAAGATTAAAAAGGAGCTGCCATCATGGCGATCAAGGCGGTGATCTTCGATGCTTATGGAACACTTTATGATGTCCACTCAGTCTATGCAAAAACCGAGGAATTGTGCCCGGGCAAGGGGGATCTGATAACGCAAATCTGGCGGTTAAAACAATTGGAGTACACTTGGCTCCAGACGGCGATGCAAGACTTTCGTGATTTCACCTTTCTGACGCACGCTTCACTCGAGTTTGCGCTACACGCAGTTGGCGTTGAACCAAGCACACGAATAACCCGTCCGCTGTTCAATAAATATCTCGACCTAGACCCCTATCCCGAGGCGAAGGACGCTTTGGGTCGATTAAAGAGGCTAGGTGGCTGCAAGCTCGCCATCTTATCAAATGGCAGCACGAAAATGCTCGCGGCGCTGGTCAAGAATTCCGGCCTCGACATCTTTCTCGATGCCACCATCAGCGTCGACGGTGCGAGAAAATTCAAGCCGCACCCGGATTGTTATGCGCTCGTCGAGAAGACGATCGGCGTCAGGAGGGAAGAAGTGATCTTCGTCTCATCCAACGGCTTCGATGTTGCTGGAGCCAAGCATTTCGGTTTCAAGGTTGTGTGGATACAGCGCGATGGCGGTCCAGGCGAACCTGTCACCCCAGTTTTGCCTGCACAAATGTATCGTCTGCTGCGCGGCCACGCCGAATGCCTCGGATACACGCAAGATGAGAAAGTTTCCACTCTAACCGACCTGCCGGATCTGCTGCAAAATTCGCGGTGATGCGCCCGATCAATCCGCGCGAATTGCCAGCAAGATCGCGTCCGCAGTCAAGATTTGTGGTAAGACGACTGCCGGCCGTCTTTCGCCTAACGTTCGCGATTTCGGGTAGAACAAATACAATGGAACGCCCGCGCGGCCATTCGACTCCAGTATCTCCGTTATAGAGCTGTCCCGCCGAGTCCAGTCAGCCTTAACCGCTGTCACGCCGTCATTGGAGAATTCCCTGCGAACCGACGGATCGGAGAGAGCCACCCGTTCGTTGACCTTACATGTGATGCACCACGCGGCGGTAACGTCGATGAAGACTGGCTTGCCCTCCGCTCGAAGGATGTCGAGTGATGCTTGGCTGAAGTCCCGCCAGCTAAGTCCGGCATCGTCCGCGGCACCCGGCGGCGCGCTGTCGCTAGATGTCGTCGAGAGAAGCGCAAATGCGCACAGAGCAGAAAGTGCTGCGATACCTGTGCCCCAGCCACGGCTTCTCCCCTCGCTCGAACGTACATTTTCGTAGATCCACGCGGCGAACGCAATCAGCACAATTCCTGCGAGCGTCGCAGCCGCGGCTTCCGCGCCTGACTCCAGCGACAAAACGTAGGTTAGCCAAACGGCTGTGCCGTAAACGGGGAATGCGAGACACTCCTTCAGTCGCACCATCCAGATCCCGGGTTTTGGAAGGAGGTTGCGGGCGCCAGAGCTGAATGAGATCAACAGATAAGGGAAGGCTAATCCCAAACCGACCGACTCGAAAACCGCAAGCGAAGCATACCAAGGCTGCGTAATGGCAAAGCCCAATGCCGCTGCCATGAATGGCGCTGTGCACGGGGTAGCAACTAGCGTTGCCAGCGCGCCGGTAAAAAACGATCCGGCGTAACCGTTAAGCGAAGCTAGGTCACTGCCAACGCCAGTCAAGCTGGCGCCAAACGTGAATACGCCAGAGAGATTGAGACCCACTGCGAAAAGGACATAAATCATCACCGCCACAAACAGTGGCGATTGCAGCTGAAATCCCCACCCAATCTCGGCACCTGCCGCGCGGAATCCGATCAGCGTACCCGCAATAAGAGCAAAGCTGATCAGCACGCCGGCCGCGTAGGCGAGACCTTGAAGCCGGATTTCGCGCCGTGGGGCTTGCCCATGCTGCACGAGGCCGAACGCCTTGATCGCAAGGACGGGTAGGACGCAAGGCATGAGATTCAAGACAAACCCGCCGGCGAAGGCCAACAAGATCGCACCTACAAGCTCAAGATCGACGTGTGCGCTCGTAGTTACCGCTTCGATCGGCGCCGCGATTGCGATCGCCCCCCGTGATCCGCCCGCTTGCGCCGCGAGATCTCGATATGCCAGGACACCATTAAGCATCGAAGGTATCGGCTTCGATGTGTCACGAACAAGCGTCACGTTGAGACCGTCTGGGCCGGCGGAAATTACCTGCGGTGAATCGTTATCGACGACATTCGCGTCCTCGGGGAAGAACATGACGTCGCGGAGCTGTGATGCATCTCCCATCGCGACATGAAGTAGGAACTTGTCGTCCTTTACGGACAGTTTAGTCGGAAACGGATTCGGCACCGGAGTGTGCGCGCGGCTAGCCGCAAAGGAGTTGACCCAATGCGGATCAGGCTCGGTCATGGCGCTGACCGGAATAGACATGGTCAGCTCGGCGTCCTCGGGAATGCAGGTATCTGAGCAAACGAGCCAACTGGTGTGCGCTTTCAGCGAAATGTCGACGCCGGCTTGAAGCGTTGCTGGCGTCTCGATCGTCACCGGAAGAATCACTTCGTGCTCGTAGCCGTAATCCACGACCGGGCCGGAGGCAAAGCGCTGAGGGGTCGGCCACACGATTGCTCCCGCCTTGAATCCCGGCGGCAGCGTCAAATCGATCGTGGTTGGCAGACCCGAGTCGCCGGGATTTGTCCAATAGGTATGCCAACCAGGCTGGATCTCTTGACGGAGCGCCAGATGAAGCGGCTGCCCAGGGACTATGCTACGTGTTTGGGCAATAAGACTGGCCTCGACATGGTGGCCGCTCGGTGCGTTGGTCTGCGCGTAAGCGATAGTGTTAGCAACCGCAATCAAGACGACAGCAAGTGCCCCACACGTCATCAATCTGGTGATCGAAAACATTTCAGCTGCGTCCGCCAAGCTCGTCCAGCTTCGAGATAACTTGTGTAACCGGCGGCCGATTTTTGTAACTCTCCTCGTAGAGCTTGGCCTTGATAACCCCTTGCGGATTGAGGACGAAGATAATGGGCCGCGGAACCCCGTAAGCGCGGCTGCCCGGCGGATATTGCGGATCACGCAAATTGTACCTGTCGATCACTTCGGACTTCGGATCGGACAGGAACGTAAATGCGATGTGTCGTTTGGCCGTAAATGCCGCCAGAATGTCCGGGCTATCATAGGAGAGCGCGGCGACATGGTAGCCACGCTTCTCGATCTCCGCGACGCCGCCGTTGATGTCGATCAGCTGCGCCTGGCAATAGGGGCACCAATCGGCCGAGCGGAAGAACAATAGGACAAGACCGTTCTTACCCATGAGATCGGCAAGTGTGTGGGGCTTGCCGGTTTGATCGAGTCTCGTGCCGATATCTGGCGCAACGCTGTTGACCGGCGGACCCAGATCCTCGGCCGAGGCGCTGAAACAACCGCCTGCGGCGAAGAGAACCGTCAGGGCGAGTGCCCAGGTTATCCGCCGTAGCGACAAATATGTGGCATTCATTCGCGTTCTCCCGATTGTAAATTCAGACCGATGTTATGGTCGTGACGCATGCCGGACATCCGTCGATCACCGGCGTCCTTGAGCCTCAATGCAAGAGACGACATTGCGTTGGTCATTCGACTTTTGCACCGGAAAACTTGATGACTTTGGCCCACTTCTCGGTTTCTTCGGCGACGAGCGTGCCGAACTCGGCGGGCGTCGTCGGCATTGGCGTACTGCCGAGAGGGGCTAGCCTCGCCCTCATCTGAGGGTCGCTCAGGCCCGCATTGATTTCCTTATTGAGCTTGTCGATCAGCTCTACGGGAGTGTTCTTCGGCGCGCCGATGCCGAACCAGATACTCGCTTCGTAGCCTGGCAGGAATTCGTCGAGGGCCGGCACGTCCGGCAACCCCTCCCATCGCGTCGCCGTGGTTACCGCCAGCGCCCTCAGTTTGCCGGCCTTGATATTCTCGATCGAGGAAGACGTCGCGACAAAGTAGACTTGCACTTGTCCCCCGAGCACAGCTGTCAGAGCGGCAGGGCCGCCACGATAGGGGACGTGAATCATGTTACTGCCGGACATCATGTTGAATAATTCACCAGCCACGTGCGGCCCGGTGCCAGTGCCGGCAGACGCCATATTGATCGTGGCGGGATGAGCTTTTGCGTAGGCAATGAATTCGGGGATCGTTTTCGCAGGAAACGCAGGATCGACCACCATGACCAGGGGGCTACGAACTAAGCTAGCGACGGGCGCAATATCGCGGACTAAATCGTAGTCTAGATTTTGATAGAGTGCCGCGCTTGTTGCCGATGACGTACCCACCAGTCCAAGCATGTAGCCGTCTGGTGGTGCCTTCGCGACGATCTCCATTGCGATAGTGTTGCCTGCGCCCGGCCGGTTCTCGACGATGAATTGCTGGCCAAGCCGGTCCGACAGCCACTCGGCCATCAAGCGCGCAACAATGTCAGGCGCTCCGCCGGGGGCATCGCCGACGATCATGCGCACCGGCCGTGTCGGATAGGTCTGCGCCTGTGCGATTGACGAAACAACCGGGACAGCGAGGGCGCTTGCCGCCAGATGTAAAAATTGCCGACGCGCGAGTTTCATAGATGACCCCGAAAGTCTCACGAGCACTGTAACTGGGTATCAGCCTCAAGAGCCGATGGTCGGTCAGACTGCCGAGTTTGCCGCCGTAAAGTAATAGAGGATCGTTTGACGCTACGCCGCGTCCGCGAACTCCTGTTTTACGGCTTTCTCATAAGCGAGCAGCTTCTGGACACTCGGGCGCGCCTTCATGCGTTCGAAATGCGCCAAACAGTTCTGGAATTCGGACAGATCGAGTTCGAACTGAGAGCCGCGACGGAAACACCAGAAGAAATGCGCATCCGCAACGGTGAATTGGTCGAAAAAGTATTCGCGGCCCGCAAGCATATCGTCTGCAATCTTGTAGTTTTCGAAGAGGGGACCCTCTGCTAACCTTCGCACGCTCTCGTGGGCATCAGGCAAATCACAAACCCGAGACGTCGAATTGATGCGGGAAAGATAAGGGTGAATGCCCGACGCAAACCAGGCCAGCAAAGAGATTGCCTTCAGTTCTTGCCACGGATCATCGGGCAGCAGTTTTGCTCGTGGAAAATTGCGCGCGATCCATATCTGAATCGCGACGTTCTCGCTGAGCGGACGTCCATCTACCACCAGCAGCGGTACTTTGTGCTTGGGATTGAGCTTGCGATAATCGATCGACTGTTGCTGATCTTTGCGTAAATTGAGCGGTCGTACTTCGAAATTTGCTTTCGCTTCACTTAGCGTGATGTACGGAACAAGCGAACATGCGTCGGGCGCATAGTATAAGACGATTTCCATTCGCGTCTCCGGCAGCGTCTAAAACCCAGAACAGTGCTACACATTGGTGGTCTTCTCTTGAAGAGGCATGGTCGATCTCGTCTGTAGCAGACGATACAGAATAGGTCGCGGCTGCTCTATTGGTCAAGATAAATCTTTAACTTGCGCTATAGTTACGCTAGGAAGCGCGTTATGGCACGGTCTATCGAATTTGATTACGACAAAGCCCTGGAGAGAGCCACGCGGCTCTTTTGGAGGGACGGCTATGCTGGCACGTCGCTGCGCGGATTGCTGAAAGTCATTGGTATTGGAGAAGGGTCTTTTTACAACACGCTTAGAAGCAAAAAGCTTCTTTATATCGAATGCTTGCGACACTACAGCGAAACGGAAGGTCGCGAGCGTATGCTTGCGTTGATGTCGGCGCCAACTGCGAGTATGGGCGTGCGTGCGCTGTTCGATGTTGTGCTCAATTGCCTTGACGATCCAAAGACCCCTTCGCGCCTCTGCATGATGGCTGGCATGGTGACGGAAGATGTTCTGGCTGATCCCGATTTGAGGAGAATGGTCCAAGATGGTACAGCGACACTAACGAAACGCATCGCTGCTCGACTGAGCGCTGACAAAAAGGAAGGAAAATTGCCAAGCACCTTAAATCCCCGGACTACGGCATCTGTCATAACCGTATACCTGCAAGGCCTTTGGCGCATGGCGCTGATCTCTTATAGTCGCTCTGAGTTCGAGCAGCAGATCAATGTCTTTCTGTCTGGGCTCGGACTTTAATTGCTAACGGGGGCAGCTGAGCGCCGCTGATCAACGAGGACTATATGCTTGAGCTGTATCACAACGACATGTGGACATGCGCTCAGAAGGTGCGTCTTGCCCTAGCGGAAAAAGAGGCAGTCTGGCACAGTCATCACCTGGATCTGCGGGCCCGCGATCAGCAAAAGCCAGAATACATCAACCTGAACCCGAATGCCGTCGTACCTACGTTGAAACATGATGGCGCGATCATTATCGAATTGCAGATTTTAGCCTCGTACGCCTGCTACTATAATGACTCGCGCACACACTTATCGCTGCACAAGGATACGCCGCTGGGTCGAGCGGTCCAACGATACGGAAACATTGCCGCTACGCCCGTTCTGTCGGGACTGTATCATCGCTACGCCAGGATATGATTTTCGGAAAGGACAGGCTATGGCAGCGGTAGTTCTTCAGTGTAGGGAACAAATGTAGGCCTGCCAGCGTTTGAATCGCTGGACGGTGTCTTTGGGGTGTTTCCTATTTATGCCACGCATTTTTATGGCAGTAGTGACAGTTGCCGCTGTTTTATTCGTTACGGAAGCAATAGCTCAAACTGCAACCCACAGCTTTTCCGGTCTTTGCGCCTTTTACTCTGGTCGTGGCGGCGGCCTTACTGCCGCGCATAGAACCTTGCCTTTCGGCACTCGGATTTGGGTTACCGATCCGGCAAGCGGCAGTAGCGTAATCGTCGTTATCAATGATCGAGACCCGTTCGGTAAAGGCCGCGTTCTTGATCTTTCGGTAGGTGCGGCAAAAGTGTTAGGAATGATTGATCGCGGCGTAATTCTTGTTAGAGCGGAAGTCCTGTGAGTACGCACCAAGGCGTCATAATGATATTGGAATTGGTGCCCCACCGGTCTTTGCTCTCACTTGGTTTGGCATTGCGAGAAGGCTCATGAGCGTAGAGACAATGGTTATTTGGGGGTTCTTAGGGACATTGCTCGTCGTGTCCTGGTTAGCATTTCGAGTGATAAAAGGAAATGATGATCCAATGAATCGCGCCGTCAAAGACGTGAATGAGAGTGGGGCAGATTCGGTTAAGGCGCGGCTTGATCCGAAAATCTTGGACGTGGTGAGAGCCTTGAATCAAATGCAGAGAGCAGGACGTGAGAAACCGTGACGAACAGGTCCTATCCGTGAGGATTTCCTTCTACGTCAACGGTTCGTTCGATTTGAAGACCACAATTACTGCAAGTGAATATCTGTCGTTCGTAATGAGACCCGTACTCGGAGTCAGGGCCGCGTCTCGTTAAAGAAGTACGCTTGAGGCATTTTGGGCAGGATGGCCTATCATCAATGCCAAAGCTTCGCTGCTTCTCTCGCGGATACAACATGGAATGCCCCCAACCCCGACTCAGCAATTTGAGTTCACGAATATGTCGAGAGGTGGGCGGCGAGGCGTGAGTTGAAGGCGGCCTCGCAAAAATCAAATGACTGGATAAGGTCTGGGGCCATGAACTTGCGAGCCAACTGGCTAAAAACCCTTTTTGGCGATATGCTGGCTGCCCCGAATGGTCCTCTGAGCGACGTCAGGCACTAGCCTGTTTCTCATTCTTCGGAATCGATGAAAGCCCTGGCAGCCATGACAGTGCGGAGCGAAACCAGTTTTGCCGCCTCGGGACGAAGTCCTGGCGTTGGCGCAAAATGCCCACGCGGATCAGATAGCTCGGTTGCACTCCCGGTCCGGGGTTGGTTGAGTAGAGTGGCGAACCGCACTGCGGGCAGAACGCTTGCGCGCGCGGATTGCCGCTTTCCGCTGCCGTCTTCAAGAAGATTGCCGGCTCGCCGGACATCTTGAACGTCGAGCCGGGAACAGGAACGGACACGCGGAACGCGCTACCGGTGCCGTTCTGGCAATCGGTGCAGTGGCATATCTGCGTCTTCTCGGGATCAGCCTCAGCTTCGATCTTGATCGCGCCGCAAACGCACGCGCCGTCTACTTTCATGCTATCGCTCCTGTGTCGTTTCCTCGCCACCAAATCTCAGCGGCACGCGCTTGACGATTTCGTTGGTTCATCAATACTCGAAAAAAAAGCAAGCTCTAGCAAGTCTTTATGGAGAAGAACGTCCATGACCAGATTTTATGTTGCGGTTATATTTCTTTTCGTCGTCTGCTTTGCCGCCTTCGCACAGACGGCCCCTTCGCCGGAAGTTGTGAAGGACCTGGCGCCCACTGGCAAACTTCGTGCAGCTCTCAATTTCGGTAATGGCGTCCTCGTCCAGAAGGCGGCGAACGGCGAACCGGCGGGTGTCACGCCGGAACTCGCAGCGGCGCTCGCCAAACGTCTCGGCGTGCCGCTTGAATTCGTCAATTATAGCGCGGCGGGAAAAGTTTTCGACGGTGCCACGCAAAACGCTTGGGATATCGCGTTTATCGCGATTGAGCCTGTGCGCGCTGCGGAGGTCGATTTCAGCACGCCCTATGTCATCATCCAGGGTGCGTACATGGTGCGGAAGGACTTACCGCTCAAAGGCGTTGCCGATGTTGATGCGCCAGGGATCAAGATCGGCGTAGGGCTCGGCTCGGTCTACGACCTCTATCTTACGCGCACGCTCAAGCACGCTACGCTCATACGCGAGCCGGCGGGCGGAGCCGCCGGTGGCATCACCCCGTTTATTGCGCAAAAGCTCGATGCTGCTGCCGGCGTGTACGAGCCGCTCGATGCCTATGCGAAGGATCACCCGGATGTGCGAGTGCTGCCCGGCTCGTTCGAGGAGATCAGGCAAGCGGTAGGCACACCAAAAGGTCGCGGCGCCGCTGGTCTCGATTTCCTCCACGCCTTTGTCGAGGAGATGAAGGCGAACGGCTTTGTGGGCGATGCACTCAAACGCTCAGGCCAGACTGCTCCCGTTGCGCCGCCTGCCGGTTGAACAATGCGGCGACACAGCCTTGCGATATCGTGCACCGGGTCGGAATTAAAAATATCGAGAGAAACGCTCAAAAAGGAAACGTCGATGAAAGTGACAAGACGATCTCTCATGCTCGGCGCTGCCGCCGTTCCCCTGGTTGGTCAGACTTTCGCGATGGCACAATCCTGGCCGTCCAGCATCATCAAGATTATCGTGCCGTTCCCGCCCGGTGGCAGCGTCGATCCGATCGCGCGCATGGCGCAACCGGGAATGCAACAGAAACTCAACGCCACGATCATTATCGAGAACAGGCCGGGTTCGTCCGGCAGCCTAGGCACGGAACTGGTTGCCAAATCACCGCCCGATGGCAACACATGGGTCTTCGTGTTCGACACCCACGCGGTGAACCCATTTCTGTTCGATCTCAACTTCGACACGGTGAAAGACCTCGCCCCGGTGATGTTGATCGGCACAGCTCCGAACGTGCTGGCGACGCACCCGTCACGGCCGTACAAAACGTTCGGCGACGTCGTGGCGGCGGCTAAGGAGAAGCCGAGCACAATCACTTACGCCTCGATTGGGAGTGGCAGTGTCGGACACCTAACGATGACGCTGTTGAGCGAACGTGCCGGCTGCAAGCTCGTGCACGTGCCTTACCGCGGCGGCGGCCCGGCGATGAACGACGCGATCGCCGGACATGTTGACCTGATAATTGGGAGCGCGGCCTTGGTCGCGCCGCAGGTCGCGGCCAAGACCGTTGTGCCGCTTCTTCAGACCGGCAAGGCGCGGACGCCAAGTTTGCCGACGGTGCCGACGGCGATCGAGAGCGGCTTTCCTGGCTTCGAATCCTATGCCTGGTGGGGCGTCTTTGCGCCGGCTGGCACGCCGCAGCCGATCATCGACCGCTTTGCTGGCGCGCTCCGCGACTCGTTGAGCGACCCCAACACCCGCAAGATGCTAACCGAAAGCCTGCAAATCTCGCTGCTCCTTGGCGATGCAAAGGCCGAGGCGAAATTCCTTGCCGAACAAATGGCGTTGTGGGGTCCGGTGGTGATGGAAAACAATATTAAGGGCGACTAGAGCTCAGCACGATGCTCTGTGATCGGAGACTAGTTCGATACGACTGCCTGCCAGGCACACAGTTTGAGTCCTCTCGAGACCACCACGCACTCCCGCGCAAATGGAGCGGGATTGGGGTTGGGGATGATGTCACTGTGGGGAGAAAAGCGATGATTGAACTTTATCATTTTTGGAGTTCTGTGTGCTCGGTAAAGGTTCGGATGTGCCTAGAGGAGAAGGGCGTGGATTGGCAAAGCCGCTACGTTGACCTCTTTGGCTTCGATCAGTTGCGACCTGAATATTTGACCATCAACCCGGACGGAGTGGTACCGACGCTCGTGCACGATGGTCAGCCGGTGCACGAATTGTCGATAATCAACGAATACATCGACGACGCATTGCCAGGGCCTAAGCTCAGCCCTGACGACCCCCTGCAACGCGCTCGCATGCGAGAGTTTGTAAAAGTCTGTGATGAGGGCCTTCCCGCAATCGCGTTGCCGACGATGGTCAAATATCTTTTGCCAAAATTGCGGAAGCGCTGGGGCAATGAAGAATTGAGCAAAAGGTCGGAGCAGCGGCCGACGGAACATTATAGAGGCATGTTTCGACGTGGACTTGCGGGAGAAGTTTCCGAAGCAGACCTTCAGAAGTGCTTTGAGCGGATTGGTAACATCCTTGACCGTATGGAAGCTTACCTCGTCGGCAAAGGGCCATGGATTGTTGGGGCCTTCTCGCTTGCGGACATTGCAGTCGCGCCTTACCTTTTTCGGTTGTCTGCGCTCGGAGAAGATCGCTTTTGGTCTCCGACGAAGCGTCCCCACGTGGCAGATTGGTATCGCCGAATTCTTGAGCGTGAGAGCTTCACAAAGGCCGTTTCATGGCCTGATGAGAACGGCGCGGGTTATGAGGAGGTCGGACTTCACGCAAGCCTGCCGACCGATGGGAGGCCTATAAGTCAGTGAAAAGACAGATAGTGGCGACTATCAAGGAGGCTGAGAATGGCTTGGATTAAGGTGAAGGATATCGCCTACCCAAGGCCAGCTGGCTCTGATCGCCGTTCTGCCGACCCGTCATGACAAGCCTCCTCGGCCGAATCCCTTTCAGCTGACGGAATCACCGTTCGCTTAAGATTACGAGCCCTTTTTGAACAGCGTCGACCCGTCTGGGGGCGTCGCGCTTATCCGCAATTGTGGGCAATCTACCCGTCTTGCGTAAACCTGTTGACACTTGATATCTGACTAAGACAAATTGTCGGCAAATGCCCCATAAAAATGATAATTCTGTCGCCAATCGTATCGAGATCGAACTCGAGCGTGCGATCGTCTCTGGTGAATACCCGCCCGGGTCGCGGCTGAATGAGAACGCTGTCGCTGCGCGCTTTGGCGTTAGCCGGGCGCCAGTACGGGAGGCCTGCCGGCTTCTGGAACGGGCGGGGCTCGTGGATATCGTTCTGCATCAGGGTCCGGTCGTCCGGACGCTGTCGCTCATGGAGATCGTCGATCTTTTCGACATACGCGCCTGTCTTGGCCGGCTCGCCGGCCAACTCGCTGCCGCAGCTATAACGCGCGCAATTCTCGACGACTTGCGAACACGGATCGCCGATCTCGATGACGCTTCTCGCAAAGGCGACGCCGAGCGCTATATCGCGCTCAATATCGAATTCCATACCGCGCTGTATGGCGCAGCTGGCAATGCCAGGCTTGCCGCGCTCGACGAGCAAATGGGTAAGGAACTGCGGATCTATCGCCGACATGGTCTCGCTTTCGGCGGAGGGCTTGCGGTGTCCAATGTCGAACATCGCGCCGTGCTCGCGGCCATCGAAAGTGGCGATCGCGAGGCTGCTGGCGCCGAGCTGGAGCGGCATATTCAAAATGGCCGAGATCGCTTCATTCGCGCAATGTCGGCAAGCGGCCAGCTCGTCGTGATGGACAATGACGTCGGCAAAAGGCGGTCTGGAAAGGGCTCAAGAGGCGACCATGAAAATCATCGAAGTTGAATGCCTACCGGTCCATTCGGGATGGCGGAAGAATTTCGTTTTCGTTCGTGTCGCCACCGACGCGGGCATTGTCGGCTGGGGCGAAGCCTATAGCCAATATGATCGCGATCGTGCAGTGACAGCACAGGTCGAGGAACTCGGCCGCTATTTGATCGGTCGCGACCCATTTCAAATCCGCCATTTCTTGCAAATAGCCTTCGACGATTATGCACAACGGCGTGGATCGCTGGAGTTTTATTGCGCTACGTCAGGAATTGAGCAGGCGCTCTGGGATATTGCTGGCAAGGCAACCAATCAGCCGGTCTATAATTTGCTTGGCGGTCCGGTCCGCTCGCGCATTCGCGTCTATGCGAATGGCTGGAGCTATAAGGTGGCGCAGCCGGAGGACTACGCAAAGCGCGCCGAAGTCGTCATCAAGCGTGGCTTTACTGCGGTGAAGTTCGATCCGATCTCCGGACCGTGGCGCACTTACGTGCCCAAAGAGCAGATCCGCACCGCGGTGAAGGTACTCCGGACTATGCGCAATGAGTTCGGTCCTGATATTGATCTCCTACTGGATTTACATCGCCGCCTAGCGCCAATGCATGCCATCGATCTTGCCGACGCGCTCGCGGAATTCGAGCCCTATTGGATCGAAGAGCCGTGTCAGTGCGATAATATCGAAGCGCTGGCGGAGGTGCGGCATCGAAGTAAGATTCCCGTAGTTACGGGGGAAGCGATCTATACGCGCTCCGGCTTTCGGCCGATTTTTCGCGCACGAGCCGCCGACATCATAAATCCGGACGTTTCCAATTGCGGCGGCATACTTGAATTGATGCACATCGCCGACGCCGCGGAAGTGGAATCCATCGCGGTCTCGCCGCACAATTACAATTCGACGACGCTTTCGCTATCGTCGACCGTGCACGCGTCGGCCTGCATGGTGAATTTCATCATTACCGAATATTTCCTGCCATTCGAGGAACTGGGTGCGAAGCTGTGTCCCAATGTCCTAAAGCCGGTGAACGGTTATATTGCGCTGCCCGAAGGGCCCGGCTTGGGTCTTGAGGTGAACGAGGCAGAGGTGCGCGCCAACAGGGGAAAACAATTCCCGGCGCGGACATTCCGCACGCCGCAGGACGAAGGCCCCTGAGGCGTTGGCGCGAAGCCGAACGACGCGGCGTCGCGCACAGACAATAAACGTCAGGAAATCGTCAGATGAAACGCCACATTTCAGTTGCCGGTCCAGCGCTCGCGGGCGCCTTTTTAATCCTGGGGCTTCTTGCTTTTGCCGCGGTGCAGACGGCGACGGCGGCTGCAAGTTATCCGGATCACCCGGTGAAACTGTTGTGCTGGAGCAGCGCCGGCGCGCCGCTCGATATCATGATGCGGCAAGTCGGCAAGCAGTTCAACGCGATATTCGGAGAGCCATTTATCGTGGAGAACAGACCTGGCGGCGAGGGCGCCGTAGCGATGGCCGCTGTCATGAACCAGCCGGCGGACGGTTATACAATCCTCTCGACCACATCGAGCATGTCGTTTGCGATGGCAACCCGTGAGATCCAATACGGACCGGACGACTTTATCGTATTGCCGGCACTGCAGGCGGAGCCGTCCGCCATTGCAGTACGTGCCGACAGCCCCCTCAAGACGATGAAGCAGTTCATGGACTACATCCATGACAATCCTGACAAGATGTCAGTCGGAGGGTTTTCGTCGGCCGGATTCCATCAATATGTCTTCTATCGGCTTCAGCAGGTCGGAAACTTTAAAGCGATTTGGGTTCCGTTCCGCGGCGGTCAGGATGCCGGACTGGCATTGCTCAGCGGTGTCATCAACGCTGCCGTGATGACGCCAAGTTCCGCGATAGCCCAAATCCAGCATGGCGACATTCGTCTCCTCGGCATCAGTTCGGCGAAGCGCAGCGAATACTTTCCTGACGTTCCTACGTTCAAGGAGCAGGGCTACGACATTATCGAATCGATTTGGCGGGGCGTCATGGTCAAGAAAGACACACCGCGCGAAATCATTGATGTGCTCATGTCTGCTACCGAGAAGATGAAGCAGAGCAAAGACTGGCAGGATTATTCGCGTCTGACGTTACAATCATCAGTCGACAGTTCTCTTGATGAAATGCAGAAGCAGGTCCGCAACGATATCGTCGCGGACCGTGCTTTTCTGGCGTCGACCGGCCTACGAAATGATCTTACGCATGATCAGAAATAAAGCACGCAATGACCTTGCGATGGCCATGAAGTGCTCAATCGGTCTGCTTGCGGCCTTCTTGATATTTGTTGCGCCGTACCAAGCCGGGGCGCAGACGACCAGGTGGACACCGACAGAAAATGTGGAGCTTGTTGTGCCGACGGCAGCGGGCAGCACCATGGATCTGTTGGCGCGAGTCATTCAAAACATTCTGCAGAAAAACCATCTTGTCGACGTATCAATGACCGTGCAGGCCAAACCGGGCGCAGGTGGCGCGGTGGCATGGACTTATGTCAGCCGCAAGACAGGCGATGGAAACTACCTTGCGATCAGCGGCCCGACCCTACTCAGCAATGACATCATGCATGTCGGTGAGCTTCACTATACCGATGTGACACCGATCGCACAGCTGTTCACCGAATATGAGGTGTTCGCCGTGAAGGCTGACGGTCCGATCAAGTCGGGGGCTGACCTGGTCGCAGCGCTAAAAGCGGCCACGCCACCATCGGTGGGTGTCGCGCCCGGCATCGGCGGCTCAAGCCATATGTCGCTGCTTAGGCTCGCCAACGCCGCTGGTGTCGACACCAAGCATCTGACCGTCGTGCCGTTCAAGGGCGCTAATGAATCCGTGAACGCATTGCTGGGTGGGAATATCGACGCCGCGATCGGGACAATGTCAGTGCTCGCGCCCTTTGTGACCTCAGGAAAGTTGCGCGCCGTCGCTTTAGCCGCGCCAAAGCGTTTGGAAGAGTCGGAAATCCCCACTTGGACCGAGCAGGGCTTTGACGTGGTGGAGGGTAATTGGCGCGGCATTGTCGGACCGAAGGATATGACGCCAGCCCAGATTGGTTTCTGGCAAGATACGGTCGCCACCATCGTGAAGGACGAGGCGTGGCGGATCAATCTCAAGCGAAATGACTGGAATGCGGACTTCGCCGATAGTGCCGGTTCCAAGCTTTTCCTTGATAAACGCTATCAAGAACTCGCCGCTACGCTTGCGACGTTACAGGTCGCGAAATGAGGCGGCGATGAATTGGGGTTACTCGTGAACAAACAGCAAGCCCACTTGGACGCCGGAACGAGCCATAGCGCCAGTGCCGGCACGACGCGGCGCTTGGCGGAATTTAGCGCGGCACTCACGTTCGACGACTTGTCTCCGGAGGTCGTAAGCAAGGCCAAACTTTGCGTCCTCGACACGCTTGGCTGTTGTATCTTCGGCGCCTCGCTCGAGCCACTGCGGAAGCTAACGGACATGGCCGCCTCGGAAGGCTGTGCCGAACGCGCGACTATCTTCGGCAACACGCTCCGAACCAGTCCCGGTCTGGCGGCCTTGGTCAACGGCACCAGCGCGCATGCTTTCCAATTAGATGAAATCCATCTCGAGTCCACTTTACATCCAGGATCACTTGCGCTGCCTGCGGGTTTTGCTGTCGCCGAAGCGTTACCGTCCGTCAGTGGAAAAGAGCTTCTCGCCGCCATGATCGCGAGCTACGAGGTCGGCATCCGGGTTGGGCTGGCGGCTAAGGGCGGCATGTTTAAGAGCGGCTTTCATAATCAGGGGACGACAGGAGTTTTTATTGCGGCGGCCGCCGCCGCGCACGTTCTTGGCTTGACCGCGCAGCGGACACAGCAGGCGCTCGGAATAGCCGGCTCGCTGGCTGCGGGCCTGATGGCAGTACAAGACGGCGCGATGACGAAGTCATTCCATTCCGGCCGCGCTGCGCAAAGCGGCGTCTACGCGGCTCAACTTGCGCAACGCGACTACACGGGCATTCCCGACGTGCTGGACGGCGGCTACGGGACTTTTTTCAGCGCTTTCCTGGACGATTGGAGTATGGCGCCATTGACGGAAGGCCTGGGCACGCACTGGCATACTCTGCGCGTCGGATTTAAGCCGGCTCCGGCGTCGAACGGCAGTATCACCGCTATGAGTGCCATCGACGCTATAATGTGCGAGCATGGATTGCAGGCTGCCGACATCGAAAGGGTGACAGCTCACGTGAGCGATAACACGCTACATCATTGCGGCTGGCCCTATGAGGCTGACCGCATCCAAAGCGTGTTGTCGGCGCAAATGAACCTCCGTTATGGCGTAGCCGTGACCGCTCTGGAGCGCAGCTCGGGTGTTGCGCAATTTCAAAACGACAAGATTCGCGATCCGCAAATCTTACAATTCATCGAACGTATTCACGTGGCTCATGAACCGAAATTCGAAGGCGAAAACGGGCGCTATCGCGTGGCCTGTCGTCTCGTGGTTGGTTGCAAAAGCGGAGCTACCTATGAAAAGACGGTGCTATATCGCAAGGGCAGCCCGGAAGATCCGATGAGCGAAAATGAGTTGCGCGACAAGTTCGAACGATTGGCGGAAAAGATCGGACCGAAAAAGTCCGGGCAACTCATCGCGATGGTGTCAGACCTGGAGAGCGTCGAAAACGTAAAGGAAGTGGCCCGATTGGTGGGTTCAGAATGACAAAGCCATCGGCGTCAACGGCGAATGCGGTGCTCCCTTGCCCTTCGCTTCCCTGTTATCGGTTTAGAATTTCCCTGTTATTCCAAATTCGTTCCCTGTTAATTTTCGCAGGGAATATTGCCAAAAAGCCCCGTTGTTGCTGCACTTGATGATCATTTCCTCGCTCTTCCCGCCTCAAATTTGCGATTTTCCCTGTAGTTTTCCTGTTAGCAGGGAATTTTGGGCAGAGACTGGTCCGATACGGACTGCCTCCTCAGGCATAAGGGCGATTTCGACTTCTCCGGCTGATATTAGGTCGGCCTTGTGTTGCGCGGATACTTACGCCGCGTCCTATATTTCTCCACAATGCGATCCAATATATTTTGCGACGAAAACGCAGCAGTCGCGCACGACCCGCTCTGAACCAAGGCAGTATTAAGAGTCTCGGCTGAACAATTCTGAAGAGCCGCGTTAGGAGCGAGATACTAAGAACGTAAGCGCAAGCCAATATAGCCACGCCGCCGAGCCAATGGCCGCTTCCTACGACAACAAGACCGGCCATCTTTAGTGGTTCGATAATTGCGGCAGGGATCACCAATAGGAGCAAGCAGTAATAGGGATGCAGGTGCCTAATGCATTGACGAAGAGATCGCGGCTTATCGGGATTGTTCGCCATGCCGCTGGTACAACGCAGCAGAACAGAAACCGTTCGGCATTTCATGCTGGAAGTCGGTTTACTTCGTTCCGAGGCTTCGCGAGCCCGTCAGATTTCCATCGTCTTCCGCATATTGCGATACGCCGCGCGGCGCTCGTACGCGCTAGATGGCGTGCTTTAATGGTAATTCCGCCATGTGTCCGGTCCAATGATCAGGCTCGGCCTTTTTCGGCGCTGGTCGGAGTGCGCGGCGCGAACCCTAAACCTTTTTGCCAAGCTGCTTTTTCACAGCCGCTGCAGAATTGCCGACTTTGTCCACCGCGCGCTGTAGCTCTTCCTTCGAGACCCCAAGATGTTTCGTCCAATATTTGACTTCGTACTCTTCGCCCATCGCGATCTTGCTTCGATCGGGCTGGCCGATTTTGGTTAGATCATCGGGCATGAGAAGTCCTCCAGTTGCGTGGCAAACTCCGGACCGCCCCATCCATTCCGCAAGCGTGCGGCGCTGACTAAGCGCTCGAAAATGCGTTTAAAGTCTCGACGTTTGTGTCAAACTACACTCCAAATCAAAAGCGTACCGTGCATTGGCGGAGGTGAGCGATCAGCACGTGATGCGACCTGCTTCCCAAGCAGGTCACGCAGACCAGAAGTACAACATTGCCGCGAAGACTATAATCGCCCCTGTAAGGCTCAGAACAAGCACATAGCGGACCCGTTGGCCAGTAACGCCCGCCCGGGCGTGGGTAGTTGTTATCTCGGGTTGTCTCTCGGCGCGGTGTTCGCTCATGTCTCGGCAACGGCCTCGCCAATGAAGAGTTCCCCGGCCAGTTTGGATGCTGGATTAGACAGAGTAGGAAGAGCTTCGGAGCGTGCATCCCACCGCCTCTAGCGGAGTTTGCGGGTCGTATCGGGTGCGGTCGCTGCGGCCGCATTGTGGGCCGCCAACCGGTTTAAAACCTCTTCATATCGGCGGTCCGGCAGTATCGCCAAGAGTATGGCTGCGATCAGTGGAGAAAGTATCAAAGAAAGGAAAAGCCAGCCCAAGCCGGATCGTCTGCGGCGTGCGGCCGCGACGCCAATGACAATCGCAAGGGCAAGCCAGATGATGATCGCGGTGAGCATGGCTTGGCAACAACGTCAACCGATCGAAGAGAGTTCCCCTACACCCCGAAGCTACGACCGGTTGCAGGATCACGGCGGCGGGGCCGAACTACCTTTTGGAAAACACACCAATTCTTTGGAAGCCAACGCGACGCCACGGATCAAGATCGGCGACATGGGTGTCCTCAGCGTTCAGCGCGGCAAAGCCGCCTTTAATTCCATTTCTAACAGTTCGTCGCATAACAGGCCGTCGCGCCTAACAGCTCGTCGCGGTTCTTGCGACGCATTAGCGGTCTCCATCCAGATGTTGCGTTTATCTTTCCGCCAAGCGTCGCGTCCCTGATGAGTCCGAAATGTCCACATTCTGGCATTGTGTCATTTGACGTAGCTTGTTTCCCGCGTCACAAGCTGTCACCGAACGCCGCCTCGAAGAAAAAGGCCCCGGCATAAATGCCGGAGCCTCGATCGCCATTGCTGGATTCAAAGCCTACTTAGACTTATCGGGCACCCAAGCGGCCTTGTCGCTATCATATTTGAAGCCGGGTGCGGACTTCAAAGCGTCCTTCGTGGTGTCCATGGTCAGATACGTCTTGTTGTTTTTCGTCGTCTGCTTGACCGCGCTGAACGGCACCGCAACATCCTTTTCGCCAGCCCCGAGGAAGCCGCCGACGCCGACTATCACAGCGTTGACTTGGCCGCCGCCCGATACGAGCACGTCGTCGATTTTCCCGATCTTGGAGTCGGACGGATCATATATGTCCTGCTTGTACCAATCGGAAATCGTCTTGGCGCTTGTCGGCACGGTGCTCATGAGCTCCGCGCGGCCGGCGGACATTGATTGAGCGAAGGCCGCGCTGCTGAGCATGGCCACCGCAGTTAGAACTAAACAAACCTTCTTCATTCATTCCTCCTGTTAGGTGCGGAGGTAATTCGTGAGTTTAGCATCCGTTCCCTGAAATTATCTCGCTGCTAAAATTCTTCGCGCTTTTACACAGCCTAGGTCATAAGCAGCCACGCGCCGCAACGAGAGTGCAATCACTGCGTCTAGTTAAAAAGCATCGTGTCACACTCACACCGACGATCGACGGCTCGACACCGATTGGCAGGGTCAGAACGCGAACAAACGTTCACAGCCGTGACAAAAAACGTTGAAAAGTCAAAGCACGCCACCCATGCTATCTCGTTCAGGACGAGGGGGTCGCAGGTTTAATTTCTGCCTGGCGCGGAGCTATTCGTATCGTTGCGCGAATAGAGCGTTGCAACGAAACGCAACTGACTAACAAATCAGACTTTCTTAATCAGTCACCGAGGAAGGCGGCGCACGGCCCCAAATCACGCGCTACGCCCGATAAAATTCGTTTGTGGGTAAAATGTGGGGTAGGCGGTCCGACGTCGGTCCGTCAAACAATAAGCCCCGGCTTTCGACCGGGGCTCAGACGGTGGCACCAGGGGGTGAGGGGCGGGGGTGCCAGTACCGACCATCCGAATCTGCAACTCGACGGAGCATCCTTAGTTCCTGCGCCGTTGGTGGCGCGCGCGAGCAATCCGAGTACAGATCGAAGGTCCGCTCGATGAGCGTCCTACGCCGGGTAGACGCTATTTCGCTTCGTGATTTAGCTCAGCCTGCTGTGATAACCGCTCGATCAGATCGACTAGTCGGGCGGGAAGAGGAAGTTGCCCGGTAACAGCATAGTAATTCTTGAGCTGCCGGCCGAGACGTTCTCGTATTTCCCGGCTGACCGCCGGGCTCCGCAGGATTGAGTCTTCGTCCGACATAGCCGATCCATTTTCTTCCAGGCAAAAGCGCGAAAGTGTCCAGGAAGGCGCCGAGGCGCGCGATGCTCAGTGTCGCTGGCCTCGGGGTATTCCTAAACGATTAGTACCAGAGTGGTGAGCAATAGCCGTATACTTCTCGGTCTCTATCGCGGTTCGACCAGTCCCAATCATTGCTCCTGCTGAATTTTGGTGCTCCTTTAACTGTTGTTCGGTAATGCCAACGACATAACCGCCGAGGCGATTGTCATATTTTATGTTTGACCACGGAACGGGGTAGTAGTCTTCGCCCATTCCTAAAAAACCGCCGAAAGAGATCACCGCGTAGGCGACTTTTCCGCTCATCTTATCGATCATGACACGTTCAAGCGTGCCAATCTTACGCTCGTCGCTTCCGTAGACAGCAGTGCCCTCCACTTATCGCTTCCGATGAGCGAGGCAGTTTCGCGGCGACTTGCTGTGGTATTTGTTTCGAAAGACATGGGCTTCTCCTCTTTTTTATGTTTAGGAGAAACGTTCGTCGATGCGCCACGTTCCGTTCAGCTCATTGTATGTGGCATACCAAAATTGCGGTTGTCTAAAGACATGCTGCGACTTTCGACGGCAGCCCGGGCTGATGCGGGCCGAAATGCGCAAAGATAGTTTCTTCCATACATGCGTTTAGTTTAAGCCGCTTTCCGATTGACCCCCAATTCCGCCATCGAAGTCAGATTTTTGTCAGTAGCCCGTTCTGCGTCAAGAGTTTGGGTAAGGCACTATCAGCGAGATCGTCGGCGCTGTCGCGAACATTGTCGTAGAGATCCTGCGCGGCGGTTGGAAGAAGATACTTCATAGACCGCTATTTCTTCTCGTTGCCATTTCACGCGAGCTGCGTGCTAGTTCCAGCAATCGGATTTTGACATCGGCGTCTTCGGTGCTGCGTGCTGGTCGCTTTCCTCCCCAATGCGCGGAACTATCTTGATTTAGACATCAAACGGTCGCCGGTTAAGCACATGAGACCAAGGCCGCGGCTTTTGGTTAGTCAAAAGGGGCTGACGAGGAACAAATGGTCAGTAGGATGCTTGGTCCAGATCAGGCGAAGCGCTCTTTTAGCGAGTGCGCCTACCGACGACGATAAAGTCTCGAATAATTCTTCCTATTCACAGGCCAGCATTCACCAGCGGTCGGCTGGTGGACGGCCAATAATCCAGGAATGCGCATGACCAAAGAACCCAAAATGCTAAGCGATCTGTTCCACGATACGCTGAAGGATATCTATTTTGCGGAAAAGAAAATTCTTGCGATTTTGCCGAAGATGGCAAAAGCCTCCCGGTCTCCCGATTTAAAAAAGGCGTTCGAAAAACATGAAGGTGAGACAGAAGGACACATCGCGCGACTAGAGGAAGTCTTTGAATCAATCGACAAAAAGCCGCAAGCTAAAACTTGCGATGCCATCATCGGCATCACCGAAGAGGGTGCGGAGATTATGAAAGAATACAAAGGGTCTCCGGCGCTCGACGCGGGTTTGTTGGCCGCCGCCCAGGCGGTTGAACATTATGAGATGTCTCGGTACGGCACACTCAGGACATGGGCGAAACAACTGGGATTGACGGCCGCTGTTCGGCTTCTCGAGCAGACACTCGAAGAAGAAAAGAAAACTGACGCGACATTGACCAAGATTGCCGAAGCGGTTGTTAATCAGCAAGCAGAAGCCGCGTAACTGCTCTGGAAAGGGCCGGCATCGCGCCTACCAGTGACCGTCTGCTGCACCGCCATTAAGCCGTTCTGACCATCTCGTTAGAAGACTACATGCACCGACAACAAGCCGGTCGGTGACGACAGTCTTTAATACTGACGAATGACATTGTGGAACGGCGCGTCGCGGGCAAATCCAAATCCGAACGGTACCTCCTCGGGGACGAAGGGCCGCGTGGCTTGTTTCCCAGTTTCCCATATTCCGGCGCGCAGCTTCGCAAGGGGCACGTTGCTCCCGAGCAGAACAGGATTGGACTAATGCTTTCCCGCTCCTTTGGTACCCCTTTGTCCTCTAGGCACTATTCGCGTGCAGATGTCTCACCCCATCCCGTCGCGGTGGGAGTGGCGGGCGTGATCGTAGCGTTCACAATCGCTGCACTGGTCAACCGCTTAACTGCGAAGAAAGCCGAGCGTAACAACCCGCCCATAGGGAAGTTCATCGAAGTAGGTGGCGTCCGCCTCCATTACATCGAGCGGGGCCACGGCGAGCCGTTGGTTATGCTGCATGGCAACGGCAGCATGATTCAGGATTTCGACTGTAGCGGCCTTTTAGAGAAAGCGTCTCAGAGATATAGGGTCATCGTATTTGACCGGCCTGGATTTGGTTACAGTGAGCGCCCTCGTCTAACCGTCTGGACGCCCGGAGTGCAAGCGGATCTCATTCGTAAAGCACTCGGACAACTTGGGATTTCGCAGGCAATCGTGCTTGGCCATTCGTGGGGAGCGTCAGTGGCAATTGCGCTCGCGCTGAAGGACCCCAAACTCGTTACCCGCTTGATTCTCGCCTCGGGGTACTATTATCCGACCGCTCGGGGCGACGTTCTTCTCTCCTGGCCAGCGATCCCAGTGATCGGCGACATCATGAGTCACACCCTCTCGCCTATTTTGGCAAGGTTGATGTGGCCAGTAGCGATGAAAAAAATCTTCGGACCATCAGTGGTCCCGGAGAAGTTTGCCGGATTTCCAAAAGAGATGGCTCTTCGTCCCTCACAGCTTCGCGCCAGCGCCGCCGAGTCTGCTCTCATGATCCCCGCCGCCTTTGCGTTTCACAAGGAATACGCGGTCCTAACAATGCCCGTCGCCATCATTGCCGGCGAGGATGACAAGTTGGTTGACACGGACGAACAGTCGGCTCGGCTTCACCGGGATGTCCCCCATAGCACGTTGCGCCGAGTTGCCGGCGTCGGCCACATGGTCCATCAATCCGCTACCGACTTGGTAATGGCGGCGATCGACGAAACGCAAGGTGGGAGGCTAAAGGATTTGGCCCTTAGCTGACGCAGATCGGTCGAAGGGTAAACCAGACACGGCGCGAAGTCGCGCGAGCGTCCCCAGGACACAGTGAAGAGCTGCTTCCAAGCCCGATGAGGCGGCGCATCGGGTGGTTATGCGGCGTGTCTAAGGCAAGCAAATTAGGCGTGAGGTCTTAGGGCCAGATTAAGCCTGAGAGGTAGTGGGCCGCGTTATGCCACCACATCCGTTTGGAACGAATGCCGTTTGACCCCGTTCCAATTCAATATGACTGCGCCATTCCAGCGTCGTCGAACCTTGAGAGAGAGTTCGTAATGAAGACCCCATCCAAACGTCTCGTGGCCCTCCTTCTGGTCGGCAGCCTGCCATGCCTCGCCGAATCAGCGATCGCGGCACCCATCGCCGCACCGCCATCGTCGTGGCGAAACGCCGCGACCGTATCAGTCGACACAGTGCAATGGCGTGGTGGATGGCGCGGAGGCGGTGGTTGGGCCAGCGCCGGAATCGGACTTGCAGCGGGCGCAATTATCGGTGGAGCAATTGCGGCATCAGCGCCTTACGGCTATGGGTATGCTCCGGGTTACGCTTATTCCTCCGGCTACGCATATGCTCCCGGCTATGAGTATGCTCCGAGCTACGGATATTCCCCCGGCTACGCATACGCCCCCGGCTATGAGTATGCTCCGGGCTACGGTTATTCCTCCGGCAATGCATACGCTCCCGCTTACGCATACGCACCTGGCTACGCATATGCCCGTCGGCATTATGCCCGTCCCTATTACGCCCATCGCTACTATGCCGCTCGATTTGCCGCTGATCGCTATCGCGTTCGTCATTACTGAAACTCGCCATCGCCGCCGATGTGATCGAGTGATCCTTTCGCAAACGGTCCGCACGCGCTTTCAGATTGGTGCGCCGCCCGTCATGTTGTTCTGACGTGATGGGACTTACTCGCACTCTTGTACCCACGAGACACGCCCCCGTTGCTCAACAGTCAGCGCTTTTATTGACCAAGCGCCGTGTGACGAGCCGATAGTCCGCGAAGATTGGAGGTAAATCGCGTAAGGAACGGGGCACAATATTCCCAGGAGAATCGTGGAAAGCCTAATCAATAGTTTCCGAAAGAGTTTTTCACGACACCCGTCGTTACCTTTGTAAATTCCTCAGTCAGACTTTTTGCTTGCTCACCAAATGTTTGAAATTGGAGTTGCATATATTCGGTTTGAATTCGAATAATCTCTTGGAAATCTTTGGCTTGGCTGAGTCGTAGCACGTAAGCCTGTGCAGTTGCGATATTTTCTTCAGTGAAGCTCTTCATTTTCTCAGTTAGCTCAGTTCTACCCAAGGGAAAGGATGAAAACATCTTCTGAACAGAATTGAAATATTGCTCCACCGCCGCATCCCGAGTTTGATTCATGGCCTGATCAACGACTTGCCCGGTGTTTTCATTTAAGTATGCCATTGTCGACTCCTGCTTAGGGTGAACGCAAACTATCAATATACCTGTGCGGTCAGTTAACTGAACTATCTTCTTGAGACAAAAACGGTACAAAAATTAGCGAAAGAGAAATTAGTATCAGCCATTCTTAAGGAATGAGTAACGTCATTTCGACGGCATTATTGCGAAGAGGGGTCGCGGAGAAATTGAACTCCAGCCCACACGAAAGGGTTGCAGCTGTTCGACGCTATATTCATCGATGGCGAATTTTGCTGCAACCCGTCTCAGTGTTTGGACTCGGCATAATCATCGCTGTTTGGGTCGGCGTTGCCTTTCAGTTGTCGGTTGAGCGCAGCGCCGTAGAGGATTTGGCAATTGCGCGTGGGCGCAGTTCGGCAAGGATGGTAGCCGACGCGACATTCCAGTTGATAAATGGCGTGGATCGATCTCTGTTGATATTACGTCAGGACTACGAAGACAATCCCGAACGTTTTGACTTAAACCGGCAGGCCGCCCGAATAGCCATTATCAACACAGCGACAATTGAGGTTTCATGGATTGGGCCGAATGGATGGCTGAAGGCGAGGACTGGATATAAAGGGCCATCCGTTGACCTCAGCGATCGCGAGCATTTTCAAGCTCAAGTCAACGCCACGGAGGACAAGTTATTCATTTCCAAGCCTGTCGTCTTAAAAACATCAGGTAAATCGCAGATCCAGTTGACCCGCAGGTTGCGCAAAGCCGATGGTAGCTTTGACGGGATGCTGAGCGCTTCGGTCGATCCATCATTTGTCGAGAAATTTCAGCGGTCACTAGGATTTGGAGAGAAGAGTGCCATCAGTGTTCGTGGAATGGATGGTATCTCTCGGGCCTCATATGGTTTGGCATCGGACAACGGGCGCTATTCGACGGGATTATTAGCAGCTCTTGCCCGGGGTCAGGATGGATATATTTGGGGTCGCGGAACTCGGGATGGCGTCACTAGGCTGCTCTCATTTCGGATAATCCCTGAATATTCTCTCATCGTTATTATCGGGGAGCCTGAGGAACGCATATTCGCCGATTACAATCACAATCGTTCCGTTTATCGCTCAGTGGCCGCCTTAGTGACGCTGCTGGTCCTTTTCGCTGTCGCTTTCATTCTCAGTCGTCAAACAGCATTAGAGCGCGCATCCAGTATTGCCGAAAAGCTTCGCCGCCAACGCGACATAGCGATCGACAGCATGGCCCAAGGGCTTTGTATGTTCGATGCCGAACGCCGATTGATCGTCTGCAATAAGAAATACGCTGAGATATATGGATTAGGTGAAGAGCATACCAAGCCTGGTACGCCACTGCGCGCGATCATCGAACGCCGTGTTGTCAACAATAGTGTGCCGGAAGGCTTTCAACGCCATATCAACGATTGGCTGAACGATGAAGCCGTAAATAAGCCGTTCGAGATCGTTCAGCCCTTGATAGACGGGCGTTTTATCGCCGTGTTTCATCGGCCGACGGCAGAGGGTGGATGGGTGTCAACGCACGAGGATATCACCAATCGACAGATGTCGCAGGCCAGGGTCGAGCACATGGCGCTTCACGATGGCCTCACTGGCCTTGGTAACCGTGCATCTCTGATGGATAGAATTGAAGAGGCATGCACGCGCTGTCGTCTTCGCGGTGAGACCTTTGGCCTACTTCTGTTGGACTTGGATCGGTTCAAAGAGATCAACGATACGCTTGGCCATCCAGCCGGCGACGCGCTGTTGCAGTCAGTTGCAGAACGGCTAACGGCATGTGTGCGGGAAACTGACGCGATAGCGCGGCTCGGTGGCGACGAGTTCGCCATCATTCAAGCCAGCGAGACGGACCAGCGCGAGGCGTCCTCGAAGCTTGCGGATCGTATTATCGCGGACTTATGCAGGCCATTTAGCATAGAGGACAACGAAGTCCACATTGGAGCGAGTATCGGTATAGCGTTGGCGCCAGAGCATGGGATCAATGCCGACGACATCATGAAGATGTCGGACATGGCGCTTTATAGCGCAAAGGAAAACGGCGGCAATTGCCACCACATCTTCGACATTGCGATGACCGATGCCATGATCCGGCGTCACGAACTGGAACACGATTTGCGGCATGCGATCGAGAATGATCAGCTTGAACTTCACTTTCAGCCGATTATAAATGCCTCGACATGCCGAATATGCGGCGCAGAAGCTCTGATCCGGTGGCAGCATCCGACCAAGGGGACGATTGCTCCTGATCGCTTTATTCCGCTTGCCGAGGATACGGGGCTGATCTCGCAGATCGGTGAATGGGCGCTCCACGCTGCCTGCGTTGAGGCGGCGACTTGGCCGGCCGGTGTCAAGGTCTCCGTCAACCTCTCGCCGAAGCAATTTAGAGATCCGACATTGATCGACGTCGTGGTCTACATACTCGCAGAAACGGGACTCCCGGCAGACCGATTGGAATTTGAAATAACTGAGACGGCGTTGATCGAATTGGCAACAAGCATTTTGCCGGTTTTACGCCAGTTCAAGAATTCTTGGCATCACGGTCGCGCTCGACGACTTCGGTACTGGCTATTCATCGCTCAGTCAGTTGACCATATTCCCGTTCGATAAAATCAAGATCGATAAGTCGTTCACTCAGAAAATGACCTCACGCGCGGACTGCGCAGCAATCATCTCAGCAACAGTACACCTCGCGCACAGCTTAGATAAGGAGACGACAGCAGAAGGCGTCGAAACAGATGAACAGTATAGGCTGTTGCGGTTGGCAGGAGTGACGTCACTGCAAGGATTTCTGTTCAAGCGCCCGGGTCCGGCATCGGAACTCGACTTTGACAAGCTTTACGGCAGTCCCACAGTTGAAAAAGCCGCGTAGTTTTCATTTCATCACCCTCTACCCCACAACATCCTCAGCCACATCGTAATGTGGGTGGGCATGTGGGTAAATCGGGGCCTGGATCGTAAGCTATTGAAAGATAACATAAGAAGACAACTTGGCGGACACTCCCTCCGCCATGCCCTTTCCTGAACGCATTCTCCGACTGCAGCCGACGGCGGTTAGAAGCGCATATTTTGGCTTCTTAGGCTTAACGGCTCGTTGAGCTATATTCCTCTTCCGGCCAAAGATCATCAAGGTACGCAAAATGATCTTGCGAAGGTCTCTTATTCTGGCGCTCGGGTCGATGCCATTGCTGGCCCCTGGAGCGTTCTCCCAAACGGCGGTCAAGGTTCGCCGTGTGGGATTGCTCAGTTCTGCAGCGCCGCTCACTGACACAAACCCGGTCGTCGTCGGGCTTACGGCCGGGTTTTCCAAGCGCGGATATGTTGTCGGAAGCTCTCTGATTTTCGAGCGGAGGGCAGCTGAAGCACAACCGGACCGACTGCCGCAGCTCGTTGACGACCTGAAGAACAAGGCAGAATTAATAATCACCCAAAGCTACGCTGCGGCTCGGGTCGTCAAAGATCGCTCAAATCTCCCTGTGGTTGCGATCACAGGTGCCGACCCGGTTGCTATGGGCTTGATTGACAGCTTGGCTCACCCCGGTGGCAATGTCACCGGGGTCGGCGAAGTTGCACCGGAGCTTTCGGCCAAGCGTCTGGAGGTCCTCAAAGATACGTTTCCGAGCATGCGCAAGATTGCCATGCTGTGGGACGCAGACGATCTTGGGATGACCATGCGCTACAAATCGGCCGATGCGGCGGCGCGGACGATGGGATTCGAGATACAGCCGCTTGGCGTGCGTGAGCCTGAGGACTTCGCTGCAGCATTTTCCGCGATGGTGCGCGAGCGTCCCGATGCCATTTTGATGGTAACGGATGCTCTAACTGCGCTCAATCGCAAGCGAGTATTTGAGTTTGCTGCCCAACAGAAGCTGCCCGCGATTTACGAATATGATTTTCTTGTCCGTGACGGCGGGCTGATGTCTTACGGCCCGGATATGGGAGAAGTTTACGATCGCGCGGCTGATCTTGCCGATCGGATCTTAAAAGGCGCACACCCCGCCGATCTCCCATTCGAGCAGCCAACCCATTTCCGTCTCGTGATCAACAAAAAGACTCTGGAAGCACTCGGGTTGACAATACCGCCAGCAATGCTGATGAGAGCAGATGAGGTTGTCGACTGAGGCGACGCGATTGAGCGGGTCGAGTATGTCGGCTTGTGGCCCAAAGCGGACATTCCGAACGTCACGATCAATGTCCGCTTTCGGGGGCAAAGCGGACATCCCAATTTGACTTCGCCGCGGCAGCTTTTGACCCAACAGCGACATTGCCGAGCCAATATTGCTGTGCCGCACAGTCGGAGCCCGCCGATGCCAACGATGTGGTAGGGTGTGGACCTCGGCCTGAGGGCGGCCCATGAGGCGACGGGACTTCATCACGCTCATCGGCGGTGCTGCGACAGGTTGGCCGCTCGTGGCACGCGCGGAGCAACCGGCAACGGTCGCTCGCATCGGATACCTCGGCCTCGGGCCGGCGTCTGCTTTGTCGAGCCGCGTCGAAGCATTGCGAGCCGGCTTGCGCGACCTCGGCTGGGTCGAGGGCAAAAACCTCGTGTTTGAATTTCGCTGGGCCGACAACGTTGACCAGCTTCCTAGCCTCGCTGCCGACTTGGTGCGCATGAAAGTCGGCGTGATTTTCGCAACATCCTCGACCTTGGTCGAAGCTGCGCGCCAGGCGACCAAAACGATCCCTATCGTGTTCGCCACCCATGCCGATCCGATCGGCAGTGGGCATGTAGCGTCTCTACCGCGGCCCGGCGGCAACATTACCGGCTTGTCGGAGCTCACCACCGAGATCGACGCCAAAGCGCTGGAGATTTTGACGGAGGTGGTGCCGCAGTCGACGCGGATCGGCGTTCTGTGGAATCCGACGACGCCCTCGCAGGTCCCCGGCTTGCAGTCGGTCAAGGCCGCCGGCGAGAGGCTAGGGCTCGCGCTCAGCATCGTGTCCACGGCTACAGAGGAGGATTTCGACGCCGCGTTCGCGTCGATGGCGCGAGAAAATGTCGGCGGTGTTTTCGTAATGCCGGCGCCGGTCACCGTTTCATTTCGCGCCCGTCTGGCCGAGCTTGCATTGAAGCGCAGGCTGCCGACGATATTCGGCAATAGGGAGAATGTGGTGGCGGGCGGGCTCATGAGCTACGGCGTGGACCGCAACGATCTCACTCGCCGAGCCGCTCTCTACATCGATAAAATTCTCAAGGGCGCCAAACCAGCCGACCTGCCGGTCGAGCAGCCCACTAGATTTGATCTGGTCATTAACCTCAAGACCGCCAGGGCGCTCGGCCTCGAAATTAATCCGCAGCTGCTCGCTACCGCTGACGAAGTGATCGAATAGCACCCTGTTTGCTGCGGTGCACGAGGCAGCTTTTGGCCCAAAGCGGACGCGCCGGTCGGCGATTGTCGCGGCAGCTTTCGGGGGTAAAGCGGACATCGCTAAACTTGAACGCCGCGGCAGCTTTTGACCCGAAGCGGACACATCGGCAATCTATACGAGCAAGCTGACACCGCAGACATACCTGACAAGATCCGATATGGCTGAAGTGACGGTGCGCGTCAGGCGGGGCGGCTAATGAGGCGACGCGAGTTTATGGCGCTTGTCGGCGGCGCGGCGGTCAGTTGGCCGTTGGCAACCCGTGCGCAAGAGCCTGTGACACCGTTAATTGGGTTCCTTGGCAGCGCATCGCCTGACCAGTGGACGGCCCGTGTGCGCGCGTTCGGCCAAGGCCTGAGCGAGATGGGCTATGTTGAGGGCCGCAACGTGTCAATCGAACGTCGCTGGGCGGAAGGTCAAAACGATCGACTACCGACATTAGCAGCCGACTTGGTCCGTCGCCAGGTGACTGTACTTGCCGCAGTTGGAGGCACTCCCGCGGCGCTAGCAGCCACTGCGGCCACGAAGACGATCCCAATCGTCTTTGAGATAGCAAGCAACCCCGTCGCGCTCGGACTTGTCGCCAGTCTTGCCCGGCCGGGGGGCAATGCCACCGGTGTAACGACTTTGAATGCGGAAGTTGAGCCAAAGCGCCTGCAGCTATTGCACGAGTTGGTCCCCACGGCGACACACATCGCGTTACTCGTCAATCCAACCAATCCCACCCTTGCAAAATCCACAACTGAGGGCCTGCAAGTATCGGCTGGTAGTCTTGGGTTGAAGCTTGATGTGCTGCACGCGAGCACCGCCCTCGATTTCGATGCAGTATTCGCAAGCATGTCTCAATTGCAGGTTGGAGCACTCGTGATCGGCGCTGATCCCTTTTTTACTAGTCGATTAGAACAGCTCGCCGAACTGGCTCTTCGTCACTCGTTGCCTACGGTGTACGAGTTTCGCGAGTTTGCGGCAGCTGGTGGTCTATTAAGCTACGGAGCAAGCTTCACTGACACATTCCGCATGGCTGGAGGCTATACCGGCCGTATTCTCAAAGGCGAAAGGCCCGCTGACTTGCCAGTTCAGCAGGCCACGCGGGTTGAGCTGATCATCAATCTAAAAACCGCGAAGGCGCTCGGCCTCACAGTCCCTCTAGCACTCCTCGGCCGCGCCGATGAGGCGATCGAGTAATTGGAGCTTTTGTTGCGGCGCAGGCGTCCGCTTTCGGGGGTCAAGCGGACATCAGGGCTTCAGCGCGCCCCGTTTGCTTTTGACCCAATTGCGACATGAGAGACCAATCGTCGCTGCGAGGCACAATGCGGCCGTCCGTGGTAAGCTACCCCTAAATCGGGGCGGCGGTTATGAGGCGACGCGCGTTTATTGCGCTTCTCGGCGGGGCGGCAGCGACTTGGCCGATTGCTGCGCAGTCGCAGCAGCAGAAGATGCCAGTGATCGGGTTTCTAAGCGCGCGTTCGCCGGGCGTGTCGGGGAATCTTGTCGCTTGGTTTCGGGACGGCCTCGCTGGCCTCGGCTATGCCGAAGGCCGAAACGTCGTGATAGAGTATCGATGGGCCGATGGGGATTATGAGCGCCTGCGCGGCTCCGCCGCAGAGCTTGTGGGGCTTCCCGTTGCCGTCATTGCGGCCATCAGCGGCACGCCTGCGGCGCTCGCCGCGAAGGGCGCAACGTCAACGATTCCCATCGTGTTTGCCCTCGGTGGCGATCCGGTCGTCTCCGGTCTCGTCCCAAGTCTCAACCGGCCAGGAGCAAACATCACCGGCGCGACGTTTCTCAACACCGGCATCGCCACCAAAAGGCTGGAGCTGCTGCGCGATCTGCTGCCAAAAGCAAAAATCATTGCGTTCCTCGCCAACCCGAACAATCCCATCGTTGCGCCGGAAGCGGCTAGTCTTACGGATGCCGCGCATTCGCTTGGCTTCGAGCCGATGCGCATCGTGAACGCCGGGAAGGAGAGCGAATTCGAATCAGCGTTCGCAGCGCTTGTTCAACAACCCGTGGACGCGCTTCTCATCGCCAGCGATCCGTTGTTCGTGACGTCGCGGAACGAACTCGCCTCGCGCGCGGTCCGCGCCGCCATTCCGATGATCTCGGCGGATCGCGATGTCACCGAGGCCGGCGGGTTGATGAGCTATGGCGGAAGCATCGCCGAAGCCTATCGGCAGGCGGGCATCTACGTGGGCCGCATCCTAAACGGCGAGAAGCCCGGCGATCTTCCGGTTCTGCAGCCGACCAAATTTGAGCTTGTGATCAACCTCAAGAACGCGAAGACGCTCGGCCTCAATGTGCCCCAATCCTTACTGGCGACCGCCGACGAGGTGATCGAATAGCAGTATTATTTGCTGCGGAGCGGAAGTCCGCTTCTGGCCCTTAGCTGCCGCTCCTGCCAATAATTGTCGCGGCGGCTTTCGGGGGTAAAGCGGACATCGCAGGTTGAACGGGCCGTGGCAGCTTTTGACCCAAAGCGGACATGGCCGGCTTATCTTGCTGTGGTGCACAACGCGGCTCTTGCCCGTCTGCGCATGACCGGCTTATTATTTTTCGCTACCGAAGTCCGAAGGCTAGCGATCCGGGCGCGGCAGGGAGGTTTCCATGCTGACACGACGAGGCTTTGCAGGTTTTGCTACCTGCGCGATCTGCGCAGCTACCGGATTTATTGCGACTGACGCATCGGCGCAAGGCACGCCGCCCACAGCAACGCCGGGCATTGCGCGAAAAATTTTGTCGCAGACAGACGGTCCAGTTCCGGGTTATGTGACGATAATTGTTGAAGGTGAAATAGATCCGGGAGTTTTGATTGCTCGGCACACGCATCCGGGAATCGAATCCGGTTATATTATTGAAGGCGGTCTCGATCTCCCCGTACAAGGCCAACCAACCCGCGCGTTGAAGCCGGGCGATGCGTACCAGGTGCCCGCTGAAACGCCCCATGCTGGCGTTAAGAACGGCGACAAGAAGACGAAGTTCACGGCCACCTATGTCGTAGAGAAGGGCAAGCCGCTCGCTTCTCCAGCTTGATGGATCAAGGATTCTGTCCGCCGCTGCGGTCGATGCCGCCGAAGTGATCGAATAACGACACTCATTTGCTGCACTGCATGAGTCCGCTTTTGGCACAAAGCAGACATCAGACTTGGCCGGTTCCATGTGCGTTGATGTCTCCTTTTGACCCAAGGCGGACATGGGAACTTGGTGAGCTGTAAAAATACGAGAGTGGCTGCGTACCTCGACATCTTCCGCAACCCTGATAAAATTCTACTGTGGAAGGTCAGGGGCTGCTCATGTTCCGTCGTTTGGCAGTTGGATTGATTGCCGCCGTTTTCACCGCTGCACTCTCGCAAATCGGCTTCGCGGCTGACCTACCGGTAAAAACGCCGGTGCAACCGCCGGCGGCCGTACCCTTTAGTTGGACCGGGTTCTACCTCGGCATTGCGGGTGGTGGTGGCTGGGCAGATAGCCGTCACACGAACGCGGTTAACGGCATTCATTCCGGCGACGTAGGCATTAGTGGTGGTCTAGTCGGCGGCACCTATGGATACAATTGGCAATTGGGTTCCTGGGTGCTCAGCTTTGAGGGCGATTTTTCCTGGAGTGGAATCAAGGGCGATTTTCTTGAAAGCAGCGGAAGTGATTTCTGCTCTGCAGCTTTGGCGCTGCATTGCTCGACGAATTTGCGTTGGCTCGACACGGATCGTGTCCGTCTCGGATATGCCTGGGATCGCTTGCTCGTGTACGGCACCGCCGGTGTTGCCTATGGCAATGTGGAAGCCACCCTCGTCGGTGCGCCATTTTTAGTTACGGTCGGCGACAACACGCGCACTGGGTTCATTTATGGCGGCGGTGTTGAGTGGGCGTTCGCGCCCGCCTGGTCTGTGAAAGTAGAATACATGCGGACCGATCTAGGAGAGAAAGTCACCTACAACGTGATCAACATATTCCCTGAGTCCGTATCGCTGACAAATATCGACATTGTTCGCGTCGGCCTGAACTATCATCTTCGCTAGCATGTCGGGCCTCGTAGGGTTGCCAAGGACGAAACAGGCTCCCTCAGGGGGTCTCCCCGTCTGCGGCAAATTCGATGTCCGCTATTGGCCCAAAGCGGACATGCCGTCGGCTGACTGCCGTGTCCATTATTGGGGTAAAGCAGACGCGCCATCGCACGACCGGCGTGGCAGCTAATGACCCAAAGCGGACATCGACCAGTTAGGCACCGGGGACCGGGGCAAGCTTACCTGCGGTTCACTCAGCAATAGCGCGGAACAGGTGCCATTCGCTCGGGACGCCTTTGAGCGCGTGTGTACCGCGCGCCTCGAAAGCGAGCCCAGAACCGGCCACGAGGTCCCGTACCGTCTGCGAGACCAGAACTTCGCCCGGCTCGGCAAGATGGGCCACACGCGCACCGATATGCACCGCAATTCCTGCCAGGTCAGAACCGATAATTTCGCATTCCCCGGTGTGCAGGCCACAGCGCACCTCAAGGCCGAGTGAACGCACTGCATCTCGTATGGCGCCGGCGCAGCGGACGGCTCGCGCGGGCCCATCGAACGCAGCGAGGAAGCCGTCCCCCGACGTATTTATCTCTCGACCCCGATACTGCTGAAGCACGTCACGCACCTTGAGATAAAAGTTCTCAAGCAATTCACGCCACGGCTTGTCACCAAGTTCTGCCGCGCGTTCCGTCGACCTCACGATGTCGGCAAACAGCACTGTGGCGAGCATACGCTCCGAATGACGCGCCGGGCGTCGGCCCGTCAAGAATTGCTCAACATGATCAACAATAGTTGCGCCGCCATCGATCCAATACACATGGTCGATGCCAGGAAGCTCGATCAACTTCGCATCGGGGATATGTTGGGCCATGTAACGCGCGTGGCCAATCTCGCTCACACGGTCTGCGGTGCGGTGCAAAATCAATGTGGGGGTTCGGATCGCGGGCAAAACATTCCGAACGTCGATCTCGCAATTCATCTTCATAATCGCGACTGCCGCGCCCGGGCTTGCCGCCGCCCGGAAATATGAAGCGAGTCGTTCAGCAGCGTCGGGCTTATCCATAAGACTCGGCGCCCATACCGCGATGCTCGTGCCCTGAGGCGTTCCCCAATTGTGTTCCATGTTTCCGAGGACACGGTCCCACTGTTCGTCTTTCCATCCAAACGGGTAATCCGGCGCCCAGCTGCGCTTGGCGTAAGAGCCATACAAAATCAGCGCGGAGGTGCGTTCGGGATAAGTGGCAGCATACAGTAGCGACATCGGGCCGCCCTCCGACACCCCAAACAGCGCCGCCCGCTCCGAACCGATCTCATCCAAAATCGCCCGCACATCATGCATGCGCTGCTCAAGCGTGAAGATCTGCGAACCCCGATCCGACATTCCCGTCCCACGCTTATCGAACAGAATGAGACGGCTGAATGAGGCAAGCCGCCGTAAGAATGCGGCGGTGTCCGGAGATTGCCACACTGCTTCGAGGTGCGACACGAAGCCCGGAACCAAAAGCAGGTCGAGCGGGCCTTCGCCGAGAACCTGATAGGCAACGTGAACATCGTCGCTCTTAACGTAGTGGGTTGCCGGAATTGCAGCCATCTGATTCCCTGCTCGGGTTTGCCCCAAAGAATATCACGCCGCAAAAAGGGGGTCTGTGGCACACTTCACCGTCCGCTGGGATGTCCGCTTATGGCCCAAAGCAGACACGCCTGTCAGACAGCGCCGTGTCCGTTATTAGGGGTAAAGCGGACACCGAGACTTGCGCCGGTCGCGGCAGCTATCGACCCTGCGGCTGCCCAACCAATAGATGACCAATAATACCCCGCAACCAAACACGAACATTCGTTGGCGATCCTGTACAAGAAAAGCGAGCGCGGTCTATGAAGCAATTGACATGGACTGGGCCAAGCTGGTGGGACAGATCGCACAAGCCAGTGCCAAGTAAGGCGGGTCTTAAATTTGTGGAACCACTTAGCGATTGCGAGGAGGCAAAATGTCCCCGAAGTATTTTATGAGAGTTGCAATCGTAACATTCGGCATTTTCGTTGCCGCGTTGAGCGTCGGCCAACCGACGCCGACGGCGGCGCAAGCGGTGTCTTATCCGTGGTGCACCCAGGGAGAAGTACTGCACTGCTATTATTCGACACGCGAACAATGCGAAGAGGAGGTGGATTACCACGGCTTCTGCATAACTAATCCGGATTATTCTCCGGCCAACAACACACCGTCGCGGCGGTTGGCGCCACGCCGCTGACGTTCGGTTGAGCGAATCGCTGTATTTAGTGGTCTTATATTGCCGCTAAGTTCTTTGGTGTCTTCTCGTTGGCCTTTGTTCTCGCGGTTTCCCATTGTTCGACTTCTGACAAGCGCCATCTCCTCGCTGAGGTAGGGCCGCCGAATTTAAGTGGCTTGGGGAACGGAAGAAAATCGGCCTTAAGCCGGCGCTCGATCCACATGCGCGAACAGCTATACCTGTCCCTTCCGAAAATGTGATCCCTGCAAATTCGCAACATCTGGCAGAATCGTCACATCATCCGGTTCGATGCTTACGATCCTGCATATGCTGCTGATATTTGTCGCCGGCTTGTTCAAGTCGCGTAGCAGGCTTGAAGCCGAGAACCTTTTTCTCCGTCATCAGCTCTACATCGTCTTGAGGCGTGCCCGGCCTCGCCTTCGATTGCGCGGCGGCGATCGGGTACTGCTAGTATGGATGGTTCGGCTGTGGCCAAGTCTGCTCGGTATGGCCAAGGTAGTACAGCCGGAAACCATCCTGCGATGGCATCGGTCCGGCTTCAAAGCTTTTTGGCGCTGGAAATCCCGAAATAGGGTAGGGCGCCCGAAGGTCGATCGCGAGCTACGTGATCTCATCCGACGGATGGGCAGAGAGAACCCGCTATGGGGCGCGCCCCGAATCCATGGCGAGTGCTGATGCTGGGGTTCGATGTCGCCCAATCGACAGTCTCCAAATACATGATGCGGGCTCGGAGGCCGCCGTCGCAATCCTGGAAGATGTTCCTTCAAAACCACGCTGAGGCAATTGCTGCCATCGATATGTGTGTGGTCCCGACGCTGACATTTGAGCGCCTTTTCGTGTTCGTGGTTCTGGGACACGGCCGACGACAATTGCTGTGGTTCGAGGTGACACGCCATCCAACAGCAGAGTGGCTGGCGCGACAGATCATCGAAGCTTTCCCGTGGGCATCAGCGCCGACCCACCTGGTGCGTGACAATGACTGGGCATACGGACATGCCTTCTCGCGCCGGGTGATGGCCATGGGTATCCGCGATCGGCCAATATCACCCCGGTCACCATGGCAAAATGGTCATATGGAGCGGCTGATAGGCACTCTGCGCCGAGAGTGCCTGGATCGAATGCTGATCTTCGGCGAGGCGCACCTGCGGCGGATTCTAGCCTCGTACGCCTGCTATTATAATGATTCGCGCACACACTTATCGCTGCACAAGGATACGCCGCTGGGTCGAGCGGTCCAACGATACGGAAACATTGCCGCTACGCCCGTTCTGTCGGGACTGCATCATCGCGACGCCAGGATATGATTTTCGGAAAGCACAGGTGGCCACCAAAGGGTTCCCTCAGTTGCCCGGCAAAGAGCGCGGGAGAAGGGCATTACTGATACTTGACATTTAAGACGACCGGTCATATTATATGACCATGGTTAGACCAAATGCTCGCGAAAAAATCATTGATGCCGGGCTCAAGGTCCTGATCGAGAAGGGCTTCAACGGCTGCGGTGTCCAGGACATCACGGAAGCGGCCGGTGTGCCGAAGGGTTCTTTTTATAATCATTTCGCAAGCAAGGAGGCGCTCGGCGCTGAGGTCGTCGAGCGGTATGGCCGCGACAACCCACGCCGCGCCGCCCTCGCGGACACATCTGTCCCGGCGCTAAAGAGGTTGCGCGCTCATTTCGAGCGGCTGAACGAGGTCTACGCCAGCGCGCGCTTCGGACGCGGGTGCCTCTTGGGTAATTTCAGCGCCGAACTCGCCGACCAAAGCCAACCGATCCGCGAACGCCTGGCCGACCTTTATCTCTCGTGGTCGACTGACATTGCTACGGTCATCGCCGAGGCTCAGGCCGGCGGCTCGATCTCCACCAGGACGCCGGCGGCGGATCTGGCCGCGTTCCTGCTCGATGCGTATGAGGGTGCCCTGTTGCGGGCGCGCGTCGAGAAAAGCGGACGCGCCTTCGACCGGTTCATGACGATCGCCTTCACGCAAATCCTCGTCTGAGTTCAAGCCCAGGACTGGCGAAACGCCGGCTTTTTTGACAATGTCCAAGATGACCGACCATCTTATATCTAGGGAGTATCCTATGACAATCACCACACCCCGCTCGATGGCCCGCCTGTACTGGTTGGCGTTGGGCACATTCGCCATCGGCACTGAGGGGTTCATGATCGCGCCGCTGCTGCCCGATCTCGCCCGCGATCTGTCCGTGAGCCTCGCCAGCGCGGGACAGCTCGTGACGGTGTTTGCACTCACCTACGCGCTCAGTTCGCCGGTGCTGACGGCGCTGACGGGCGACATCGATCGGAGGCAGCTGCTAATCACCTCCATGCTGGCGTTCGCCGCGGCGAACTTCGTCGCATGGTCGGCGCACAGTTATCCCGCCCTGATGACTGCGCGCATCCTGCTCGCGATCGCCGCCGGCCTCTATGTCCCGAACGCCAATGCCCTAGGAAGCGCACTCGTCGACGCATCGCGGCGCGGCACGGCATTGTCGATCGTCACTGGCGGCAGCAGCGTCGCAGTCGCCCTGGGGGTGCCTCTCGGCGCGCTCGTCGGCGACCGCTTCGGCTGGCGTCTGAATTTCGTGGCCGTCGGCGCGCTGGCATTGATCGCGACCGCCGGACTGCTGGCCGGGCTTCCCCGTGACATCGCCGGCCGTTTGCCCGTCGCGACCCTCCGCGAGCGCCTCGACGTTGCGCATCAGCCCGCCGTTCTTCTCGCCCTGCTCAGCACTATGCTCTGGGCGACGGGGGCCTTCACCGTCTACACCTACCTCGCGTCGTTCCTCGAGCGCGCCGCAGGAATCGCGGGATCGTCCGTCAGCGCCGTGCTGTTCATGTGGGGCGTCGCGGCCGTGATCGGTCTCAGGCTCGGCGGGCGCATGAACGACCGCTTCGGGCATCTGCCGGTGATCATCATGAGCTTGTCGGTGTTGGCGCTCGCCTTCCTGAGCCTGTCCACGAGCGCCGCCTTGTTGCCGCCGCCAACGGCGCGCGCGCCGATCCTGCTGGCGATAGTCCTGTGGGGCGTATCGGCGTGGTCGTTTTTCCCGGCCCAGCAGGCGCGGCTCATCAGCATCGCTGGGGTGAAGGTGGCGCCGGTCGCACTTTCGTTGAACGCGTCGTTCCAGTTCCTCGGCTTTTCCTCAGGTGCAGCTCTCGGATCGCTGACATTGGCCTACGCTTCGCCCCTGGCGCTCGGCTGGGTAGGTGCGAGCTGTGTGGCCGCGGCACTGTCGCTCGTGGCGGTCACGAGCCGTTACGCGCGGTGCACGTCGCCGGTCACGCCCTAACCCGAAGCTACAGGAGACCTTTCGTCCTGAACAGCGGCATATGCAGCAGCCGTTCGCAGGCGGGCGCGCATGCGAACATGGTCGCTCTCATCGGAATCAACGGAAGAACTCATGACATGGCGCGTATCGATGTCGAGACGCGGCTCGGAACGACCGAGGTCTGGGAGATTGTTGCGATGGGAATGGCGCATCCGTTTCATGTTCACGGCGCGTTATTCCGCATCCTGTCGATCGAGGGGGCGCCGCCGCCGGCTCATCTCGCGGGATGGAAGGACGTGGCTTTCGTCGCGGACAAGGCCGAACTGCTCGTCGCCTTCAATCAACCGGCGACACGAGAGCATCCATTCATGTATCACTGCCATATCCTCGAGCATGAGGATGCGGGGTTGATGGGGCAATATATCTGCACTTAATTCTGCAAGCCGAGGCTCGCTGATGGATAGAAAAACCGTTCAACAACACCATCGATCCGGCTCGGCTTGGGAAGTGCTGCGCGTTTTCACCAAGCTCGGTGTGAGCTGCTTTGGCGGCCCCATCGCCCACATTGGATATTTCCGGGAGGAATTCGTAGTCCGGCGTTGTTGGATCGACGAGGCCGCGTTCGCTGATCTCGTCGCGCTTTGCCAATTCCTGCCGGGTCCCGCCAGCAGTCAGGTTGGATTTTCGCTTGGCTTGATGCGCGGCGGCTATCTCGGCGGCCTTGCGGCCTGGACGGCCTTTACCTTGCCATCCGCCCTCTTGCTGCTTCTGTTTGCTTTTAGCGCGAAGAATCTGCACGGACCGATCGGGGCCGGCCTGTTGCACGGCCTCAAGCTCGTTGCCGTGGCGATCGTCGCTCAGGCCGTTTGGGGAATGGCGCGCACGCTTTGTCCCGACCGTGAGCGCGCATCAATCGCCGTCATCGCCGCCGTGGTCATACTGTTTAGTTCGTCATCGATCGCTCAAATTGGCGCGATCGCCTTCGGTGGCGTTGCTGGCCTTTGGCTCTGTGCCGCCGCGGCTGCGATCCCGGAAGGGGAAGGACACATGTCCATCCCGATCTCGCGCCCGGTCGGCATGCTGGCTCTTGGCGCGTTTTTCGTGCTGCTCGGGGCGCTGCCGATGTTGAACAGCATGATCGATGCCCAAGGCCTCGCGCTGTTCGATGCATTTTATCGGTCCGGCGCCTTGGTGTTCGGCGGAGGGCACGTAGTTCTTCCTCTCCTGCGCGAGGCGACCGTGACGCCGGGATGGGTCAGCGACGACGCTTTCTTGGCGGGTTACGGCGCGGCGCAGGCTGTGCCCGGACCCCTTTTCACCTTTGCGGCCTATCTCGGAGCCGTCATGAAATCGCCGCCTAACGGCATCGCCGGCGCGGCGATTGCACTGATTGCGATTTTCCTGCCGGGCGTCCTCGTGCTCATGGGCGCACTGCCATTCTGGGAGGCTTTCCGCCGGCGCGCCGACGCCCAAGCGGTTATGCGGGGCATCAATGCAGCGGTTGTGGGACTTCTCGGCGCGGCCCTTTACAATCCGGTTTGGACCAGCGCCGTGAAAACACCGGGGGATTTCGCCTTAGCATTGGTGGGCTTTGTGCTCCTCACCGTCTGGCAAGTACCGCCCCTCGTGGTGGTCGCGACCGGCGCGCTCGGCGGCATCGGTCTGTCTCTGATCGCGCTTTGATATTTTCAGATAATGTGAAGAGCGGCCAGGCGCGTGTCCCCAAGGAAAAATCGGGAAAGGCGACGACAAGCCGCTAGGCGTGTTTTCTTTAATGCAACTCAAGCAGCACGGCTAGCGCTGATTAAGCTGACGTCTGCTTTGGGTCACAAGCTGCCGCGGCCGATCTGACTTTTGGCGTCCGCTTTCACCCCGAAAGCGGACACGGATCAGTGGCTCGCCCGCGTCCGCTATGGGCCATAAGCGGACTCATGCACTGCACAATGATCTCATCGCTCTATGGTTCTTTAATTGCCGAGAGCACATAGAAAACCTCAGATGATGCAAGTAGGGGAGCATTGGACAGTCCGCCTAGGGCTTGGGAGGCACCCCGCGGGTCTGTTATTGTCCTACGCTCTTCCAGAGTTGATCCGGAGATTGTCGGTTAATGCACCATCGTTGGATCGCCGCGGCGCTGACTGCGGCCACAGTGTGGTCCCATGGCCAAGGCGCGGGCGCGGTCGAAAAGAACCTGCCGCAGCCCGACCACGTTGTCGTGGTTATTTTGGAGAATCACTCCTTCAATCAGATTGTGGATCCGAACCGCGCACCATTTATCTATAGCCTGGCGGTAGGTGGCGCCCTGTTCGTCAACGCCTTCGCCGTCTCACATCCGAGCCAGCCAAATTATTTCGCGCTATTTAGCGGATCGACCCAAGGCGTACGCGACAATAAAGACCATATCTTCGATGCACCAACTCTCGCCAGTGCACTCGCTGCTGCGCGGAAGAACTTTGTCGGCTATGTTGAAACTGGCTCGCCGCGCGCACACAACCCATGGGAATCCTTCACAAACGCGCGCGCGACGGAACGGAACCTGAGTGAGTTTCCGAATGACTTCACGCGGTTGCCAACAGTGAGCTTTGTCACCCCCGACCTCGATAACGACATGCATGACGGATCGGTGCGCGACGGCGACACCTGGCTCAAGATCAATCTCGGCGCCTACGCCGAATGGGCGAAGACGCATAGCAGCTTGCTGATCGTCACCTTCGACGAGGATGATTACGGCGCTGAAAATCGCATCCCAACAATCATCTATGGCGCCCGCGTGCGGCCCGGCCGATACGCCAAGCGCATCACTCATTACAGCGTGCTAAGCACGCTATTAGCGATGTATGCCCTAACACCCTTCGCGGAAGCGGCGACGACCCCGCCTATCCACGCGATTTGGGATGAATAGGGTTTCGTTGACAACAGCCAAATAGGCAAAAAGAGCCACGCAACAGATGCCAAGCATGTGTCCG
>CAWEMR010000040.1:0-400016 GCA_963810085.1 uncultured Alphaproteobacteria bacterium
AAATTGCTGCGACAGACAACGCCGCTGGCGATTTGCCGCTGTTTTTATGATTATGGGGCGTTTATCCTGTTTTCCGTCCGGGACGGCGGGGTCGCGTTGGGAGCGCGAGAGTGTTTTGTCGCTCACGAGAATTAATTGCCGCTTTAGCAACTGTTATGGAGGCAATGATGGCTGCGGATGCGATCGAGGACGACCTTGCTAGACGCTTCCGAATAGATCGTCCGCTGACACTCTTGGCGCGAAAATCTTCAAAAGCACCTATCGGTTTTTCGCACATGCGGAGCAGCCGTCCGATGGGTGGCTGTTCACTTGCCTCGCCACCGGAAGAGGCTTTTGCCTTCCATGTTCCGTTAGCGGTGCCGTTTTTCTCGAACTTATGGACGTTAGGACGGCCCAGAGAAGTGCCCGATTGGCGTCTCGGCTATACACAGCTGGTTGACCTCGGTGACCATCCAGTCGTTAGTTTGGATATCCCTTTCGATTCGGTTCGCTTTTACATCACGCAGGTTACGCTTGATGAGATGGCCAATGAAGCCGGAATTCGCCGGGCGAAAGGACTTTACGCGCCGAATTTTGGTGCCCGCGATTTGGTCATGTTCGGTCTGGCGCAAGCGCTCGCCGGCGCGATGGAGCAACCGGGCGACGGAACCGCGATGTTTTCCGACTGTATCACGCTTGCTTTTTTCGCTCACATTGTGCGCGCTTACGGTGGCGTCCCGATCGGGGGACCGAACGCCCGCGGCGGCCTCGCGGCGTGGCAGCTGCAACGCGCCCGCGACTTCATCAATGTCAATTTGGCACACAATCCTTCGATCGCAGAGATCGCGCATGAGTGCGGACTGTCGAGCGGCTATTTTGCGCGGGCGTTCAAACGATCGACAGGCGTTCCGCCTTACAAGTGGCTGACCAAAATGCGCGTCGAGCGCGCCAAAGAACTCTTAAAGGACCCACGCTGCGAGCTCGCCGATATTGCCCAGCTTTGCGGCTTTGTGGACCAAAGCCATTTCACGCGCGTGTTTTCCAAGAGCGAGGGTTACAGCCCGGGTCGGTGGCGCCGCCTTCACCGCCTATAGTCTAATAGGCTTTCCGCTGCGCCAGGATCGCCATAATACGAAAATTCATTCGGCCATCTATTAAACCCGTCCACCGATGAAATGAAGAACGAACGCTACGTCAAAAGGCGTTTGAGGTCGACGGGGTTGAGTAGTTTATGGGCATGACGATGCCAACACGAAGACACATCTTAAGGATGTCGCCGTCCTATGCTCGAATTGTCATCGGATGATCCACCGAATGATGCATAAAAGAGAAACGTTGGATCGATTTGGGGGAACTTAGGACAATCTTGCTGGATTGACCGAGTATTGGTTTTGCCAATAGGCACCCGGATTATGTAATGTTGGAGTTTTCGTTCAACCCAATGTCAGGAACTCAGATGGCAAACGAAAACGCAGAAAGGTTTGTAGAGCAGACCATGAACCAGACCCAAGGAGCGATGAAGGAATATTTCAATTTCGTTCAGAACGCATTTTCGTCCTTTCCCATGAGTAGTCCAGAGTTAGCAGAAAAGATGAAAACATTTACCGAAGAAAACATGGCAACGTCACGGGAATTCGTCAAACAATTGAGCCGGGCTAAGGATATTCAAGATATCGTTCGAATTCAAAGCCAATATATGCAAGATCAATTTCATGCATTCACTGAACAAACGAGAAGTTTGACGGAGACATTTACGAAGGCGACAACGGGGTCGATGAAGAACTATTGATCGTCAGAGAGAGACGGACATGGCAGCGATCTCGGATGAACGGGCTACCAGTGAGCGTGTCAAATGTCTTCGAATCTTTTCCGATGGCGACGGCGAAACTCACTTGGAGGACATGGATATAACCTTACAGCCAAAGAAACTTTTCAAGGACACTCCCCCGTTGGGCCTTACGGAAAACCTTCCGGCTTCATGGTATAATATCTGCTACGTCCCTAAGGGTACGGGGCAAACGGATTGGCACAGTCCGCCGCAGCGACTGCTTGTGCTCTGGCTAACCGGAGAGGTCGAATTCGAGACGAGTGATGGCGACATCCGCCGACTCCCCGCAGGTAGTGTTGTGCTAGCGGAGGATACGACAGGCAAGGGGCACATTACCCGTCATCCTCCCGAGGGCCAATTAGTAGTACATGTGGCCGTCGCTTGACCCGCGGTTAGGAAAACCCGACTTAACAAAGCTGCTTTTGATCTAATGTCAGGAGATCGTCATGCCACAGGATGCACAGCACGCTTTAGATAAAACAGAACAAGCCACGGAGCAATATTTCAATATGATGCAGAAGGCATTTTATACCTATACGTTAGATCCCGCTGAGTTAGCGGACAAAATCAAAAGCTTTACTGAGGAAAACATCGCCGCGGCTTAGGCATTTGTGCAAAAGCTGAGTCAAGCCAGAGATTTTCAAGACATCATTCAAATCCAGACGGAATATATGCAAGTTCAATTTCAAACGTTTATGGAACAGACGAAGAGCTTGGCTGAAACCTTTACAAAATCGGCGAACGACCTTGTGAAGAGCCCTTTCAGAAACTATTGATCCTACTTTAACGATCAGAATTTGCCCACGTACGACAATCCCCTGTCAAACTAAGACATTCGGGGCATTAAATCTTCTTCCGTTTTTCTCCGAGGTCAGGGGCTAATTCGAGCCTTCGAAAATCAAACGATTTAGTTCGATGGCCACGGATTCAGTCAGTTGGGTGCACCCAAGTTAATAGACGCTCTACGTTTTCGCTTGAGTGTGCTTTCGAATTGTTGTTTCCGGGAGAAATTCCATCGGCGCAAAACTCGTTGCAAACAAACTTATCACCCACTCGCCATGCCATGATGCCACTCTGAGTAAGTGGCAGTGGTTCGCCGCAGTACACGCACACAGAGTCAGCGGGGTCGCGAGGACTTAACCGATCAGATAGGGACACGGCTTACTCCCACAACAAAAGTTTGAAACAAGGCCAAGCGAGAATAACCGCTGCGAGAAATCGTGGAAGTTGATGTTTCGGTGTTCCTCTCTTTAAGCTTACGCGGTAACCTAAATACCCGCGTTTAGGAGACGGCCACCGGTGGGCCCTTGCACGCCTCCTACGACTTCAGGGAAAATTTTCACGAAGTTCATCTGGTTCATTGGAGCCGCAAGGGCGAGTTGTCGCCAGCGGTTATTGACCAGAGGTCGAGGCCGGAGGCGAAGAGTGGAGTGACGATAGATAGTAGGCTGACTTTGTAGCCGCCCCCTAAGGCTCGCCCCATTGACTTATGTTCTTGTTTCGTTCTCAATGAGCGAATGAGCCTCATACCGCAGATCAACCAAGACTTTCCCTATCAGGTGGCGTTGTCATTCGATGAAGCCGCCATGGACATATTGGACTGGCTGGAAGAGTGCGGGTTCGAATTTGATCTGTACGTCGATCTGCCAGGAAACACGGTGAGATATTGCTTTCGCACCTTGAACGACGCCTCGGCATTCAAGCGAAGGTTTGGAAATGCGCCGCAAGGGCGAGTTGTCGCCAGCGGCTGTTGACCGGGGCTGGCCTCACCAAATCGCGTTGCCAGGCCGCTTCTGTGAAGGCGGCGGCTACAATGAGATTCACGATTTCTGCAAGGACATGACGCTGTGTGCGCGGGGCCATGCCGTCTTTGATCGGGAGTGGTTTCACATTTATTGTTTCTCTGATCCTGCCGATGCAGAAAAATTCAAACAAAGGTTTGGTGGCGAAAGATTTGATCCTAGGCGACGAGGGAAGGGCAGTAATTGGGCGCATTGGAAAAGGCGCTAAACTCCCTAGATATTGTCCATGTGTGGCCGCGTCCGATTATCCTCAGATTATTCCGAAATCAAAATTCGCCTGAAGTTTGCCCGGATTCTATAGCCCCGAGCTTTGAAGCGGATTTGAATAAGCCGCCGACAGCACCGATGCTTGTGGCAATCCGGTCTGAAGATGGCAAGCGCATTCCAAAAATGATGAAATGGGGTTTGCTGCCGCATTGGGCTAAAGACGAAAAAATCTCGCATTCAACCTTCAACGCTAGGGCAGAGGAGTTCACGGCTAAGCCAGCGTTCCGGGATGCCTGGAAATGGGGGCAACGCTGCCTCATCGTCACTGACGGCTTCTATGAATGGAAGAAGATCACTCTCAAAGAGAAGCAGCCCTATGCCATCGCTATGACCGAAGGCCAGATGGTGATGGCTTGGGCGAAGTGGAAAGACCCCAAGTCCGGCAACGAGATTCAAAGTTGTACGATTCTGACCAGTGGACCGAACAAAGTGATGGGTGAACGACACAACAGGATGCTGGCATTTCGGGCGGTGGTTCAGTCAAACAAGACTTAAGCCCTGCGCGCGCAGGATTTTCGGATTAGCAGAATGACAGACTATGGGCTAGGCCGCCCAATATCGTGCTCTGGTAAAGAACAACCATCGACCATCTAAAACCCAAAAGATGAAGCCCGTCGGATAGGGAGTTGTACTGCTATTTCATGGCGTCAGCTATCGGCTCATCAGAAGCCGCCGCCGCCCCGGCAATCCGGACTTGATCCCCTGAGGTTATCCCATCCGGAGGGCTCTGGATGATGCGGTCGTCGGGGCTGAGGCCCGAACCGATCTCGACGTCTTTGCCAAGGTCGCGCGCGATCAGGACGTCTTTGAGAACAACGCGGTTTCGGCTATCGACCGTTGCAACGTGCATGCCGCTGCGATCGAAGATCAGCGCGCTCGCCGGCACATTGATGGCGATTTCGGGATGCGGCAGGTCGAAGCTGACATTGGCGTAAGCGCCAGCCATCAGTTCACGATTTACATTGTCAACAACAAGCAGCATCCGCGTCGTGCCGGATGCTGCATCGACCGACTGGGCGGAAGCTTCCACCGTTCCGGAGAATTGCCGGCTTACATATTCGGGTACGGAGATGTGCGCCTTGGTGCCGATCTTGATGTTCGGCACGTAATTCTGCGGCACGTTGACATAGGCCCGCAACTTGCTGGTGTCGGCGACGACAAAGAGCGGCGGCCCGCCGCCGTTCCCGGCATTGATCAACGCGCCGAGATCGGTGTTGCGCGCGGTCACCAAGCCGTCGAATGGCGCGGTGATGCGTTTGTATTTTTCCAGGACCCGCAGACGGTCAAGATTGGCTTGCGCCGATTTGACTAGTCCCTGTTTGTTGGAAGCATCGGCTGCGCGCTGGTCGAGGTCCTGTTTCGATACGGCTCCCGAACTGATGAGCTGTTGTCCGCGCTGCAGCGTCGTCTGCGCGAGCATCGAATTTGCTTGCGCGCTGGAGAGCTCCGCCTCCGCCTGCATGATCTGCTGGTCGAGGTCGGGTGCATCGATTTCGGCAAGCAGGTCGCCGGTCTTCACCGACGCGCCGATGTCGGCCTTCCAATCTTTCACATAGCCGCTCACGCGTGCGTAAATCTGCGCCTGCGTATAGGCCTCAAGCCGGCCGGGGAGTGTGAAGGTGCCCTTTTTGCCGTTGGTATCGGGCAGCGCGACAGCGACGGTGGGGATAGCTTGCGCGTCGGTCCATTCGCTGAGTTTCGCATCGGCCATCCGGCGCGTCGTCAGACCCATGACGACGACAATGCCGGCGACGGCAATCGCGGTACCACCGGCGATCCATAATCCGCGGTGCGAAGCCACGGATGGGGCAGGCACCACCGGCGCGGTCTCAGACGAAATGGTCTCAGACGACATGCGATTCTCCAATCGCCGGCGCAGTTGTTTTGCCACGGCGCTCATGAATGAGACTGAATACCACAGGAACGAACATCAGGGTTGCGATGGTCGCGCAGATGAGTCCGCCGACGACGGCGCGGCCGAGCGGCGCATTCTGCTCGCCGCCCTCGCCGAGCCCGAGCGCCATCGGCGCCATGCCGATGATCATGGCAAGGGCCGTCATCAAGACCGGCCGGAAACGGACAAATCCCGCTTCGAGCGCAGCGGCAACTGGATCGCCGGTCTTTTCCAGCTGCTCGCGCGCGAAGCTGATGACGAGAACGCTGTTAGCGGTGGCGACGCCCATGCACATGATGGCGCCGGTCAGCGCCGGAACGGAGAGCGTCGTCTGGGTTGCAAATAGCATCCAGACGATGCCGGCGAGCGCGGCCGGCAACGCCGTGATGATTACGAACGGGTCGCCCCAGGATTGGAAATTGACGACGATCAACAGATAGATCAGCACGATCGCGCCGAGGAGGCCGAACAGCAGTCCGGCGAAGGCGCTATTCATGGTTCTGACTTGCCCAAGGAGCGCCACTTGCACGCCTTTCGGCTGGCTCTTTTCGGTGTCACTAACGATTTTTTGGATATCGGCAGCCACGGCGCCGAGATCGCGGCCTTGCGTGGCGCCGTAGATCTGGACCATCGGCAGGATGTTGTATTGCGAATAGACCGCGGGTGTGGTTATGCGCGCGATGCTGGCGATCGCTCCGAGGGTTTGCGAAGCAGCGCCCGCAGCGGTGATGGGCAGATCTTCCAACGCGTTCAGCGAATCGATCTGATATTGCGGCGTCTGCATGACGATCGCATAGTTCACGCCGTTGTCCGGGTTGAGCCAATAGGTCGGCGCGACCTGGCTGCTGCCCGCAAGATTGACCACCATGCTGTTGGTGACGTCGCGTTCCGTCACGCCGACATATTCGGCGCGTGTGCGATCGACGTCGACATCGAAGCCGGGATTATTGAGCGATTGCTGAATACGCGCGTCGACCAGGCCCGGAACATGGCGGAGCCCGCGCAACAGGTTTTGTGCAAAGGCGAGGTCGGATTTGAGATCGGGGCCGCGGACCTGCAGATCGATAGGGGCGGGTGCGCCGAAATTCAGGATTTGACTGATGATGTCCGCCGGTAAGAACGAGAAGGTGACCCCTGGGAAACGCGCCGGAAGCTCTTCGCGCAAGGCGCGGACATATTCGGCCGTCGGCCGGTGAACTTCGCTCAGTTTGATTTGAATATCGCCGTCGGCCGTGCCGATCGTGCCGCTATTGTTATAAGTCATATTGATGCCGCTCGTTGGGGCGCCGATATTGTCGACGAGCGTTGCGAGTTCTTTCGGCGGAATGATTTGCCGAATGGCTTTCTGAATGTCGGCAAATTGCTGCGCGCTTTCCTCGATCCGCGTGCCGACGCGGGTGCGCGCGTGCATGAGGATTTGGCCGGCATCCACCGTCGGGAAGAAATCGCGTCCGAGGAACGGCGTCAGCGCGAAAGAACCCAAGACGACGGCGAGGAAGCATCCAACGAAGACCGCGCGACGGCGCAGCGCCATCGTCAGAAGATCGCGATAGATCAGGCGGAAGGCCTCGAATTTTCGCTCGAAAGCACGCTGTATCCGAACCAGTGGATTACGCGACGGCGGCAGCGAACCGTCCAGACCGTGCATGTCGGTGTGCGGGGCGTGCTTGCGCAGCAGGTAGTTCGCCATTGTCGGCACTAGCGTGCGCGACAGAATGAACGAACAGGCCATCGCCGACATCACGGCCTCGGCCATCGGCACGAACAGAAAGCGCGCCACTCCGGGCAGAAAGAACATCGGCACAAACACGATGCAGATGCACAAAAGCGAGACGAAGGCCGGGGTCACGATCTGTGCCGCGCCGTCCATGATGGCGGTCTCGACTTCTTTGCCTTGTTCAAGGTGATAGTTGATGTTCTCGATCGTCACCGTGGCATCGTCGACGAGAATCCCTACGGCGAGCGCGAGGCCGCCCAGGGTCATGATGTTTAGCGTTTCGCCGAGCGCCGAGAGTATGGCGATCGAGCCGAGCACCGATAGCGGGATGGATGTCGCGATGATGACGGTCGACCGCCAGCTGCCAAGGAAGATCAGGATCATCAGACTGGTCAGCGCCGCGGCGATGACGCCTTCGCGGATGACGCTGCTGACCGCGCCTTTGATGAAGACCGATTGGTCGCCGATCTGAGCAATTTTGAGAGTCGGCGGCAGGATATCCTGAACCTCCGCAAGTTTCTGCTTGATGCCGTCGATAATCGCGAGCGTCGATACCGAGCCGTTCTTCAGGACCTGCATCAACACCGAACGGTTGCCCTCGACGTGCACGATATTGGTCTGCGGCGGGTTGCCGTCGCGGACATGCGCGACATCGTGGATGTAGACGATGGCGCCGTTGATGCTCTTGATCGGCAAGTCGCCGAGCTCGGAGATCACCGACGGCGCGTCGTTGAGATGGATGGCGTATTCGAACGATCCGATCTTTTGCGTGCCGACCGGTGTGATCAGGTTTTGTGCCGCAAGCGCATTGGCGACATCTTGGCCGGACAGGCCGCGCGCCTGCATAGCGCGCGTATCGAGGTCGATCTGCACCTGACGCAGTTTGCCGCCATAGGGGAGCGGGATCGCCGCGCCGGGCACGGTCACAAGTGGGGTCCGCAGCGTGTTGAGGCCGATATCGGCGAGCGCTTGCTCGGAAAGGCCTGAGCCCGACAGCGCAAGCTGGATGATGGGAACCGTCGAAGCGTTGTAGTTGAGAATGAGCGGCGGTGTCGTGCTCGGCGGCATTTGCTTGAGCTGGGTCTGCGAGACCGCCGTGATCTGGGCGTTGGCGAGCCTAATGTCGGCGTTCGGCTGGAAGAAGACCTTGATGATGCCAAGCCCGTTATAGGACGTCGCCTCGATATGCTCGATGTCGTTGACGGTCGTTGTCAGCGCGCGTTCCGATTGTGTGGTGATGCGGCCGGCCATGTCCACCGGCTGCAACCCGGTGTACTGCCATACGATCGCGATGACCGGGATGCGGATGTCCGGAAAAATATCGACCGGGGTGCGCAACGCGGCGAGCGGGCCGATGATCAAGATGAACAAGGCCAGCACAACGAACGTGTAGGGTCGCCGCAGCGCGATGCGTACGAGAGCAATCATGCGGTCCTAAACTCCCCAGTCACGGCAGGCGGTGGCGCTTTCGTCGGCGCGAACGGCGCCTTTAGCGACAGCCGTAGCCGGCGGCGAAGATAGCGGACAGTTCGAGCCGAACAAACTCACAAATGCGCACTCGCTCGTGGCGCAATGCCGCGCACGGCCGCTTTGTTTATGCAGCGTTTACGCGGGACCGGCAGATTTTCTAGGGGCATCGGCAATGCGGGCAAGGTGCTTTCCGAGGTCGCTAAGGCGCGGGCGGCGCCACTTGTCTGGCTTCCCCGCGCCTGCATGCCGAATCCCAACCTATACCGTTGTCTCGGGGGCTGCCGTGTAACACGCCTTGCCGGCCGTCCAACTTAACTGATTAGGAAAAAGCAATTTCCTAATCAGTCAATTTCGCTTTGTGCGTTCGTGTAATGACAGGTTATGGAAAGGCCCTCATGGCAACGGATCGAGGTCATACCTTGAGTACTGCTGTCTGGATCGGTCGGATGGCATTGAGCTAAAAGGGGTCACGACGCGGTCGACGGTAGTTAGCGAGAATCAGGTTTAATTCCTGCATCTAAAATAACATTAGTCCAGCGCGCGATCTGAGAGTTCAGGATCTTAGATACATCGCCAGGGCCACCAAGCACCGGCTCAACGCCAGCGGCACGTAATTTCTGTTTGACAGTATCGTCTCCGACAGCATTCTTAATTGCCGCGTAAATCTTGGCTATTACCTCTGCTGGTGTGCCACTTGGTGCAAAAACGGCGTAGTCCGTTGATGCATTGAATTCGCCGAAACCGGACTCGCTAACAGTTGGCACGTTTGGCAGGTCGGCTGAGCGTTGATTTCCAGAAACAGCTAAAGCGCGTAAGTCGCCGGCTCGGACTTGCTCAAGTCGCGTCGGGATGGGTGCTATCCAAAACGAGATGCGACCCGCTAGTAGGTCGGTCGTGCCCTGGCCTCCGTTCCGGTAGGGAACGTGAAGCGCTTTGATGCCTACAAGCCATGAAAATAGTGCGGCATTGAGGTGGCCCGGGGTCCCAATTCCTGTCGAGCCATATGTCAGCTGGTCAGGCTCGCTTTTCGCAAGAGACACAAATTGAGCCAGGGTGCTGACAGGTAGTGAATTTGTTACCAGGAGCACCGCTCCAGTGGTCCCGAAAAGAGCTATCGGCGAAAAGTCCCTAATGGGATCCAGGCCCAAATTGGGATAGAGCGCAGGAATTGCCGCCAGCGAAACGGAAGGATCGTCCACCACAAGTGTGTATCCATCCGGTGGAGATTTAGCGACCATGTCTAGTGCAATGTTGCCCCCGGCGCCCGGACGATTGTCGATGATTATTGTTTGGCCAAGGAGTTGGCCGACGCGATCGAAGAGAATGCGAGAAACAATATCAGTCGTACCCGCGCCAGAAAATGGAATAACTACGCGAATATTGTGGTCAGGAAATTCTGCGGTGTAGGCCGGAGTACTAGATGGCCAAATAGCTAACGCCAAGGTTAGGATCAGCGCACATCTGCCTAAGCTTTGGCGGCGCATATCGCTTCCTCCCTTGGTCGAGTTTGTCGTATCTTTAGTTAAGCTTCAGCAGTCGGGCCGCATTGCCCCCCATGACCTTGCCGTACTGCGCTCCCGTCATGCCAATTTTGTCCATCATCTTGAGTCCCTTCATTTTCAAAGGAACCATAGGTGGGGAGTCTGTACCGAACAAAAAGTTATCTTCGCCAACCGTCTTCAGGGCGCATTCTGCCGCGGGTGCGGCGTAGCATGCTGAGTCGAGATACATTTGTTTGAGATAATGGCTGGGCGAGTGCTTTATCAGCATGGGCTCATAGCTGCCAAGAAAAACAGAGAAGTCTAGCAGGTCATAAGCGTAGTCGAGCCGGCCAATCACCTCACAAATTCCGCCGCCAAGATGACTACCTACCAGTTTGAGCGTAGGGAATTGCTCGTAGATTCCGCGGACGATTAGCCGCGCTAAAGATAAGCAGTTGTCGGCCGGCCGACCCACGCTGGAAGCCAAACGATAATCAGTCATAGCCGGTGTGGTCGCGTCGCCTGGATGAATAAAAACGGGTATGTCCAAATCCGTAACTAGTTTGAAAAATGGCTTCGCGGCATCCTCATCTGGATAATGCCCGTGATGGCTGGAGTTGATAATTACGGCGCGTGCGTCGTCCTGCGTGACGGCTCGTACAAGCTCTTTCAAGAACTCGTCGCCACCGTTCGGAATACAAGTCGCCATGGCGACAAATTTGTCGGGGTGTTGGTCACGACACTTTGCCAAATAGCGGTTGGAACTTTCGATCGCTGCCAGCACCTCCCGTTGGGATTTCATAAGCCTGATATAGTGCACGGCATTACTAATCACCGTTCGGTCGAGGCCAGCGAGCTCGTGAGCGGCCAACGCATCTTCTGGCGTCATTGGTACAGTGTGGCTCCACCATGGAGGTCCTAGAAATTTCGGATCGGTGATGTGTACATGCCAGTCGATCAGCATGGATATCCTCCCCACAAGTGCGTGTTTTTGACGAAGGGACGTTCGGCAATTCCGACCTATATAGCAAATCGAATTTAGTTGGCTCTGCCATAGCGCCTTGTTATATCGGACGGGGGAGCCGAAGAATGAATTTTGCTCAACTTCGATATTTTTCGGCCGTGGCCGAACATAAGAGTTTCACAAGGGCGGCCGTGGCTTTGCGTGTGGCGCAGCCTGCGATTACACGCCAAATAAAGTTATTGGAGGCCGAGCTCGGCACCGCGTTGGTGGCACGTCATCCGCGAGGCGTTGAGCTGACCGAAGCGGGAATCGCTCTATTTCGCCGCTCAGAATTGCTTATTCGCGGTTTAGAACAGGCTCGGACAGAGATCAGAGATTTATCTGGTGCGCCGTCCGGAGACCTAAGAATTGGATGTACGCCGGCGCTCACGCGACCGCTAATCGTAGATCCTTTATTCCGATTTCTCAAAAAGTACCCGAATGTCGGTATTCAGCTGCAGGAAGGCATCAGCGACCAACTGTGTAACGCGGTACTTACAGATCAACTCGATATCGCGGTGATAAGCGCAAAGCATCCCAGACCGTACTTGAACACTACGGTACTTTTTTCGGAAGAGATTTGGCTCTTTGGACCGCCGAAGGGGAAGAAAAAGGGGCGCGGTGCTGTGCCGCTTGGAACCATCGCCACGTTGCCGTTATTGCTCGCGCGGCGTACGCAAACAACGCGTGAAATTGTCGAGACCCGCATGGCGGCGGCCGGCTTACGGCTTAACTTGGTCGTTGAAACTGATTCCGTTCAAAGTATTCAGGAGCTTGTTCTCAGGGGTGTTGGCTATACCGTTGCCCCTTATTCAGCGCTGGCGGCTTGTCTTAAAGACGGCCTAATGTCTGGCGCTCCAATTAAGGATTTCCTGATCGAACGTGCACTTATTCGACGAAACGACCGGCCATTGAGCAGAGCGATGGCGGAATTCGGCGCGTTGCTGCATACGGAAGCTGCGCGCTTCAAGACTGGCCAGGGTCACCGCAATGCGCTTCGTCGCTTCGAAACGTAGTTCTCTTCAATTGGGTAAGTAATTGCCTCGCTCTGAAGACTCGCAGAATGACAGATTACAAAATGAATCTCCCGATAGCTTGGCAGGGCCGCCGATTATCTGACCCAGTGCGGTGCCCCCTGCGTCTCCCTGCGGACCTTTTGGGGCGCGGGGGGGGGTGTTGAACCAAAGTATTTGTGGGGTATTTGCGACAACGCTATTGTTGCACTGTAAACAGTTTTGCAACGCAATAGGATGCACATGGGGATGGATGGTTTCTTGTCCTCTCCGAATAACTCCAAGAAATTTCGGAAGGTATGAGCGCGCAATTCATCTGTCGATTGCTGCTAATGCGCTGTGCTTCTACGGCTTTGCTGGCGCTTGTAATTGGGAGCGCAGGCGCTGCAGCGCAGACCGCCAAGGACGAACCGGACTGGCCCGTACGCCCTATTCGATTTATTGAATCCTCCGCGCCCGGCAGCGCGGGCGACGTCGTTTGTCGCATCATCGGACAGAAGCTAAGCGAAAGGCTGGGCCGGCAATTCGTTATGGAAAGCCGCCCGGCGGTTGGCGGCACGCTTGCAGCGGAGGCTCTGGCACGGGCTGCGCCTGACGGTTACACGATTGGTATGGTCACGACTAGCACGCATGTGATTGCAAAAATCTTCGATCCGAGTTTGCCCTTCGATCCGATAAAGGATTTTTTGCCAATCTCGATGATCGGCAGTTCGCCTTATGTGCTCGCGGTGTATCCGGACCTTGCCGCTAAATCCGTCGCCGATCTCGTAACGATTGCCAAATCGCAAAAACAGCCGATCAACAATGCGGCCTACGGCACCACTTCACTGGGGTATCTTGCGAGTCTTCTGTTTGCCCAAAGAACTGGGATCGAGCTCAATCAGATTGCATACCGTTCGTCGGCCGAGGCCGTAGTAGACGTCATGCAGGGACGTGTTGAGATGCAGTTCAGCACATTGCCGCCGGCGGTGCCGCTCATCCAAGCCGGCAAATTACGGGCTCTCGCCACTACCGGCGCGCGTCGGGTCTCCCGCCTACCGGATGTCCCGACACTTTCCGAGCAGGGGCTGTCCGGCTTCGATGTGGCACTATGGATCGGGGTTGCGGCACCGGCCGGTACGCCACCGGCTATTATCACGCGGCTCAATCGCGAAATGACCGAGATCCTCCGCACGCCAGATACTCGAAAGGCGCTGGAGCTTCAGGATTTCGTGGCTGAACCGGCGCCACCCGATTATCTCGCCGGTCGCATCGGTGGCGACGTCAAGATTTGGCGTGACGTGGTGGCCAAAGCCAATGTCGGAGCGCAATCGCATTGAAGAGATGCGCGGAATAAGGGCGCTCCTTCCCGCTAACGCCTACAGCACTGCGTTAGCGGAATGCGCTCCCGCGTCTGCAACATGCGATAAGTATTGATTGAATAGCCGCGGCGGACCAAAAAAGCATGCACGAATGAGAATATGGGTAGTCGGGAGGCTAAATGCTGCGAACAAACCGCATCGGACTGGCGCTCTGCGCACTTACGTGGATGGCGCTGGCGGCAACGGGCACCCGCGCAGCCGACTACCCTGAGAGGCCGGTGCGGATCGTGGTGCCGTTCGCGGCAGCCGGCGTCACCGATGTGGTCGCGCGCGTGATTTTCGAGCATGTCTCGGAGGTTACGGGGAAGACATTCGTGGTCGACAACCGTCCGGGCGCAGGCGGCACGATTGCGGTAGGCCAGGTCGTCAGCTCCGATCCTGACGGCTATACACTCGTGATGTCGGATCCGTCGGGCTCGCTGCCGGCGAATGTTACGCTTTATCCGGATCTCAAATACGATCCACGCAAAGACTTGACGCCCGTTGCTATCTTCGGAAATACGGGCGCCATGCTGGTCGTCAGCAATCAGCTTCCGGTCAATACCGCCCAGGAACTCGTCACCCTCGGCAAAAACAAATCTGGTGAATTGACTTACGCTTCGACTGGTATCGGCACTCCGGGGCATCTAAACGGTGCCTTGTTCAGCAAGCTCGCCGGGATTCAGACCGTGCATGTGCCCTATCGCGTGGTTGGACAGGCAGTCACCGATCTAATCGCCGGCCGCACGTCGTTTTGGATCTCGCCAATCCCGACTAACCTGCAGCAGGTGCAACAGGGCCAATTGCGGCCGCTCGCCGTGGCCGGCAACGAACGGTCGCCGGATCTGCCCGGCGTGCCGACGATGCGCGAGACCGGCATCGGCGATTTCGATGCGTCCACGACATATGCCATTTTCGCGCCGGCCGGCACGCCGAACGAAGCGCTGGACTGGCTTCGCAGACAGATCAAGAGTGCGCTAGAAGACGCGGGCGTACAGCAAAGACTTCACGCGGCCGGCGTGCAGCCGAAATACGGGCCGTCGGACGACATCACGCGCATGTTGGATGTACAGACGCCACAATGGGCCGACGTTATCAAGAGCGCCGGTATCAAGATCAACTAGGGAAAGAACCCAAGTGTCCTATGTCATCGCCATCGATATCGGTGGCACTTTTACCGACCTGGTCGCTTGCGACGTCGACAGTGGCGCTGTGGCGTATACGAAGAGCCCCACAACCTATGGCCAGCTTGGCGACGCCATCTTCGAGTGCATTCGCAAAGCCTCGCTCGACGCCCGCGACGCGAGCTTCGTAAAGCACGGGACCACGCTCGTCATAAATGCGCTGTTGCAGCGCGCCGGGGCCAAGACCGCGCTGGTCACAACCAAAGGTTTTCGCGATATTTTGGAAATCGGCCGCGGCAACCGCACCCAGCCGTTCAATCTACGCTTCCGTCGTGAGCCGCCGCTGATCCCGCGCGAACTTCGGCTCGAAGTCGAGGAACGGGTCGAAGGTTCGGGACGCGTCCGCACGCCGCTTGCTAAGGCGGAGCTCGAGCTGTTGGCAGTCTCGCTGCGCTCGCTCGAAGTCGAAGCGCTAGCCATCAGCTTCCTCAACTCGTATCTCATGCCCGACCATGAAGAGCAGACCGCGACCGTGTTGCGGCGCCTGTTGCCAGGCGTATTCGTCACTACCGGCACCGAGCTGACGCGCGAATGGCACGAATACGAGCGCACGGCGACAGTCGCGGCCAACGCCTATGTCGGTCCGCAAGTCAGCAAATATGTCGCCGAATTCGACGCCGGCCTACGCAAGAGCGGCTTCACCGGCTCCCTTTTGCTCATGGGATCGCATGGCGGCGTCATCTCCGCAGAACGCAGCCGCCGCGAGCCGATTACGCTTGTGGAGTCCGGCCCGGTCGGCGGCTGCATCGGTGCCGCGCGTTACGGTCAGCTCCTCGGTATCGACAATCTAGTCGCCTTCGACATGGGCGGCACGACATCCAAATGCGCGCTGATTGAGCGCGGCCGCTACGCCGTGGAATCGATCTATCACATCGGCGGCCCCGACAAAGGATTTCCGATCCGAGGGAACGTGATCGACATCCTTGAAGTTGGAGTCGGCGGCGGCTCGATCGCCTGGCTAGATGGCCAGCGCCGGCTCAGCGTCGGCCCGACGAGTGCCGGCTCAACGCCGGGCCCGGCGTCCTATGCGCGCGGCGGCAAGGAGCCGACCGTGACCGACGCCAATCTTCTGCTCGGCCGCCTTGACGCCAAGAATTTCCTCGGTGGGGAGATGGCGCTCGATCCGGCGCTTGCCCGCGAAGCGATGATGAAGCGAATCGGCGAGCCGCTCGGCTATGACGGCAGCGAAGCGGCGCTCCGCGCCGCCAAAGGCGTGCTCACCATTGCCAACTTGACGATGTCGTCGATCATCAAGAAAATCTCGATCGCACGCGGTTACGATCCCCGTGATTTCGCGCTGTTTTGTTACGGCGGCGGCGGACCGCTGCACGGAATCGAACTAGCCCGGGCGCTGAAGATCCCGCGCGTTATCGTGCCGCCGGAGCCAGGAAATTTTTCCGCAGTCGGCATGCTGCTCGCCGATCCCCGAATCGATATCGCGCGCACCGTCATCGTGCGGCTCAACCCGGAAACCCTCGCCAAGGTGACGTCCATATTGGGCGAGCTGGAAAACGAAGGACGCACGGCGCTGACCCGCGAATTCGGCAAGGGCACAGTCACCATCGATCGAGAAGTCGAGATGCGCTACAAGGGCCAGCATCATTCGATCAAGATTCGGATTGCTGAGACCGACGACGCCGCGCATCTGCGCACACGCTTCGATCAGGAATATCTACGCCGCTACGGCCACACCAATAGCTCGGAAGTTGAAGTTGTCGTGCTGCATTCGTTAGCGACGCTGCACACCAAGCAGCCGGAAATCGCCCGCCTCGCACGCGGCAAGCGCAACGGTAAGGCGCCGCTGCTTGAAACCCGGCCCATCTTCTTCCTGGAGGAAGATCGTTACCTTCCGACCGAGATTTACGATCGTTATGCGCTTGGCCCGGACTCCGCCGGCCGCGGGCCCGCGGTTATCGTCGAATACGGATCGAGTACGCTCATAGCTCCGGGCGATACGTTCAAGATCGGTACACTTGGAGAAATTCACATTGACTGCCACCATTAATACTGCCCGAGCGCAGCGCGCCGCGATCGATCCTGTCACTGTCGAAGTGATCCGGCGCCGCCTCGTCGCCATCGCCGACGAGGTCGATGTCAACATCACGCGCACCGCGTTCAGCCCTTATATTTACGAATATAAGGACTATGCTGTCGGCATCGTCGACGCGAATGGCGACCTGATTTGTCAATGCACCGCGGGCATGCCGGTTTTCGTCGCCGACGTAATGCGCGCCGCAGTGCAGGACGGGCTCGAACTCTACGGCCGCGAAGCTCTTTTTGAAGGCGATATCATCGTCACCAATTATGCCGGCACCATCGGCCAGCATCTCAACAACGTAACCATGTACACGCCGATTTACGCCTCGCAACAGAGGGAGGTTCTCGGTTTCATGGTCGTCGTCATGCACTGGATCGACGTTGGCGGCCGTGACGTCGGCTCGATCTCGAAATTCGCCACCGATATTTTTCAGGAAGGCATCCAATTCCGCACCGTCAAGCTGCAATCCCGCGGCGAGAAGGTGCGCGAAATGTACAGGATGATCGAACACAATACTCGCTTCCCAATCGAGATGATGGGCGACATCAACTCACAGATTGGTGGCTGCCTGCTTGGCCGCGATAGCGTAGTTGAACTCGCAAGCCGTTTCGGCGGTGATACGTTCCGCAGCGCTATCGAAACGATATGGAACCAATCGGAAGCCGAAGCGCGCGCGGCGATCTCAACCGTCCCCGACGGAACTTATATAGCCGAAGCAGCGCTCGACAATGACGGGCTCAATCCCGATCCGCTACCATGCAAGGTCATAGTCATCGTCAGCGGTGACGAAATGACGATCGACCTGTCAGCACTGCCGCGCGAAGTCAACGCGCCGATGAATTCGGGACGAAGCGGCGGCGGCGCCACCGTGGCGCGTTTAGCGTTACGTTATCTTCTGTTGCCCGAAGGCGACGCCAACGAAGGCACATTTCGTCCACTTCACCTCATTCTGCCCGAAGGCACCATCGTCAGTGCCAATCCGACCGCCCCCATGGGCTCCTACAACTCGGCGCTACCCATGCTGATCGATCTTGTAATCCGGGCGCTTGGCCCGGCGATGCCGGACCGTGTCGCGGCTGCCCATTACGGCACATTCTCCACGCTGGCCTATGCCGGCCGGGACCCCGAGACCGGATCGTTCTGGCAATGCCACGATTCTGGATTCGGCGGTTGGGGCGCGTTGCACGACATGGATGGGCCAGGCCCATTCCGCACCATGTGCCACGGTGACACGCGGCTCATTCCGATTGAACTTCACGAAGCCAGCTACCCGTTCATGATCGAAAGCTTTCAGCTGCGAACCGATTCCGGCGGCCCCGGCGAATTCCGCGGAGGTCTCGGGCTCGAACGCCGCTATCTGATGCTGGCGCCGTGCCGGATTTCAACCCGTATTGAACGTACACTGAGCCCAGCTTGGGGATTGAACAGTGGCGGTGAAGGCCAATCTGGCGCTGCAATTATAGAGCGAGCGGACGGCACGACTCAGCCTGCACTCAAAGACGTCTTGATGCTAAATGCAGGTGATCGCGTGAAGATCTGGACCGGCGGTGGGGGCGGCTACGGTGATCCACGGCGACGCGATCGCGATCAGCTCCTTACTGACGTGGCGCGTGGTTACGTGTCACCGGAGGCGGCACGCAGGATCTACGGTCTAGATGGAACATTCGAGAGAATTTGATCTCAGGTATTGCGACTCGCTTGGCGCCCAGCGAGGACCGGATGTGATTAGCGCTCGCGGAGCGTGGACCGATGGGGTTTTGATTTTGGAATTAGGGGCGCAGGCAGAAACATAGAATGTTAGTCGCGTCGCGTGTGTTTTGCTGGAATCGAAGGAACGCTCATCGCGAGTTGACAGCTCAGTATCGATACTTTAGTCGAAAGACTTCAAATGGAATTATATTCCACTTGATGGAACGGTGCTGCGTTGATTGCAGCGCCAGCTCACAGGATGGCCAGTGGAATCCAGGCGATGCCGGGGATCGGATAGAGCGATCGGATCACCGGATCGACGAATTCGCGCACGGCACGGGAGCGGGGGCAGTCAAGCCAAGCGTGAACGTCGCAGTTGGGTCAATACCGGCGGTTCTGATGACCGTCGGTCGCGTCCGCTATGCCCCCAATAGCTGCCGCGCCCGGTGCCCGCCGGTTTGTCCGCTTCGGGCCAATAAGCGCTATCATCGATCAGGGACGGCGGCTCAGTCAGCGGGGATAACGGCGCTTGATCAGCCGGCGGATAACTACATGACCTTCCGCATCAATGCCGTGGACCTAAAAAACCGACTTCGCGATATCCAGACCGATTGTCGTGACCGTTTGCATAGGTAGCTCCTCCGAATCGTGGGAGCCTCAGCAGCCCCCACATCCATGGCACTCACGTGCCGGGTGGAGGAGCCGTCCACAGCATCACAAGCAGACCTTCCAACGTACTGATACACTCGATCTATGGTAAAGTCGCAGCCCGGTGCGGCGGCCCCACATAGGGAAACTCGGTGAGCAGATCGCTGTGGGCTCCCACCCCGTCCGTTGTCACTTTTCCATTTGTGAGGATCGAGATGAAGCCGTCGAGGACGTCGTCGGTCAATGCCCGGCCATTGCTCGGATAGGACGCCGCGCGCGTGGGCTCGAAGCGTATGATGTCCGGCAGTAGCGTCCCTGCTACCCGCCGTGCTTCCTCCGAAGAATACCCTCCGATGTGCTCCAACGAGTGCGCAAAGACAGCGATGAAACGGGCGTCATCCGCCGGTGCTGCGGTGAGGTAAGCATTTCTCTCGTCGCCGGGAAGGAAGACAGATTGCGAAGGCCTCGCGCCACGATCTGCCTGAACCCAGCTGCCACTTGCGCCGTCTACAGTTCGAGCCCAAAGGCCAACCGCTTTGGGCCCGAGCGCGATGTTGGGTACTTCCAGCACAATGCTGCACACGTCTTTGTCGATGAATCCATCCTGGCCGGTGAATTGAAAGTTGTTCAAGGCGCCAGCCACGTCGAAGAAGAAAGGATCACTACGCCAGCCGGCGAAAAAGCGGTGGTCGCCAACTTCGGTTATCCGTGCCTCCCGGTCCATAGAGACCGGCGCTCGCGAACGCCGCGTCGAGGTCCCGGCGGCTTGTGCGCCCTCGACGCGGCGCAGCGTTGCGGTCTGCGCTCCGCCTGTGAATGAAGAGAAGCGTACGCTGTATACAATATCGGCAACATTGTTGCCGTTCGTGTCAATCTTGATCGCGCACAAGGTCGGCCGCGAAGGGATCCTGACGGACGGCCGGCAGATTGAATCGGAGGACGGATGCACGTTCATGATCAGGATCGACTTGCCGACGCTGCCCGGCTTCGGGAAGGCATACAGGTCGGTCAAGTCAAGACGGGCATCGTTGTGGGGAAAACTAACGTCGGGTCCGGAATAGTGGTGTGACATCGATCGGTCTCCGTGCGAGCCCGGTCCAGCCGGGCGGGGGGCAACGTTGAGCATGTTGTTCCGGTGAGACTGTTCAAAACCGCACACATTCAGAGCGGCAATCGAAATTAGGCAATCCAAAATTCAAATTAGGACAAAGGAGCCCGTAATAAGGAGAGCAACGGTGCGTAGGAACGGACGAGGAATCCGAAACGGACTCCGAACTCGGCGTGGCGTCACAGGCAGATTAGGCCGAATGTCCGGTTTGGATCATTAGCTGCCGCAGCGAGCCGGATTGGATGTCCATTCTGTCCCCGCCGGACGCGCTACGCTTTAGAATTTTTAGAGATCATGGCCGACTGGTGAAATGTCATCCGCTAGCGGCCATCGCGACTCACGAAAATATTGGTGCCATAGTTACGGCTACTGCTCACATTGCCGCTTACTTCGCGCCGGTGCGACGTCTCCATACCATGCACCCAGGCGACTGGCCCGCTAATATTGACCTTGGTCACTCGCATCGACACGCTGAACTGGTCGAATGTTGGCCAGTAGGCCTCCCAGTTCCGCTTGATCGCGGCCCAACCTACGTGCGAATGCGGATTGGCCGGCGGCGCTATCAGGATGTTGTCAGCGGCGCAGGTCCACACTGCTTCCATTGCGCGCAAGTCGCGTGCTGACAGCGCCTTATAATACGCGAGGTTGACTGCCTTGACCTTGCTGGTTTCGGACGATGATTTGGAGGACAAATGCTTCGCCATGGCGACCCCCGGCGGCGAATTGCCGAAATTTCACCGAATGATCCCCCGACCCCATACTAATAGTATCGAAATCCCGCCTTGGCCAGACGCTATGTGCCAGAAGGTAGCGGGTCGTTGAGCATCAGAGAGACCTCCAGTTTTGTCCGGTCGGCGGAATGGTGGATGTCCGCTTCGGGTCACAAACGGACGCGGCGGCTTCAAGGTCCGATGTCCGCTGTTAAGCCAGGAGCAGACGCCGGACGCCGGCCCCTTGCCTCGGCGATGACGCCGTAGGTTTCGACCGTCCGGATCTCGGGGAATGTCTGCGGCCTCAAAGTCGCGATGATGGAGAAGGGCCGCTACTTAACGGTCGGCTTGATGCCCTCGGTCGCCAACAGCGTTTTGCCGAGTGTAATCGCCGAATACAAAGCTAATTATCCGGAGGTTACGCTTCGTATCGTCGAAGCGTATAGTGGAAGCCTTCTTGATCAGCTTTATTCGGGAAAATTTGATCTAGCTATTGTCAATAACACAGCCGGTCTTGGTCAAGTTGCCGTTGTCCCTCTGTTTCGGGATTATCTTGTCCTTGTGACACGAGTTACTCCGAAAAAGCATTTTACCAATGAAATTCAGGCCGCTCGACTGCCGGAATTTCGACTTGTTCTACCCTCGCAACGACAAGGAATGCACGGCTCATTGATTCGATGCTCGCATCGAAAGGCATTGTTCTTAAACCGGAGATCGAGCTTGATTCTCTGATGTCCGCTTTGCCCCCGAAAGCGGACATTGATCGTGATGTTCAGAATGTCCGTTATGGGCCACAAGCAGACATGACGCGCCTCCGTTTCCCGACTGGGGACCGAAGACGGTTGAGGCGCCCTCTGACGCGACGCCTCAGATCTTTCGCCACAACCATACTGCCGTTACAACCGTGCAGATGGCTAGCACGATGAGTATGAGGACACCCCATATGCCGAGACCTAAGAGCGCTTCTAAACCCTCTAGGTGTTGCATGGTGCTGCTACGCTCTAGTCGCCTTAGTTGGCGGCCTCTGACTTCCAAGCTTACTACGGAGTAGTGGCCGAAGATCGCTCAGAAGGCATTGGCGAGGCGCCGGAAAGATGAGGCACTGCTAATTTCAATTTGTTCTCCTCACGCCTTAGTACATTGCTCCGCTGGTGCCGATGAAATCTAATTCCCCCCGGGCGAGCGGCAAGAATGCCGAGAAGTCGCATTCGTCAGATCTGTTCTAACAAGACATCGAGATCCAAAGTGGAGCGGTGTCCAAGATCCGGTGCATGGCTCTCCAAGAAGACTTGCGCCGACCTTCGCCCTTCATCGCGCAGCAAGGAGAAGAATTCCCATTCCGCGTTGAGCTTGGAGGAGGCACCGAGTTCCGTCAGCATCTCGCTCGCAATGCTGTGGATACGCATGCCGGCCCATTGTGCGCCCTCGGTGTTGCCTGGATCGGCGACCTGCCGAAGCAAGGCGATCATGCGCAGTTCCTTTAGTAGAACCGCATTGAAGGACACCTCATTCAGCCGGTTGAGAATTTCTGAGGCGGAGCGCGGCGATCTTTCGCGTTCAACCGGATTGATCTGAACGAGAATTGTATCCTGTGATTTGCACTCTCGAATGAGGGGCGTGATCGTAGGATTGCCGGAATAACCTCCATCCCAGTAGGGCTCGCCGTCAATCTCTACGGCCTGGAACATGGTGGGAAGACAGGCCGAGGCGAGCAGTACGTCTGGCGTAACGGCTGCGTTCTTGAACACGTGACCGCGACCGGTCCGGACATTGGTTGCGGTGATGAAGAGTTTCGTAGGTGCTCGCGCCAGTCGCTCGAAATTGATTGTTTCGGCCAGAATTGCACGCAATGGATTGTTGCCCATCGGGTTCAAGTCATAGGGCGATACGAGGCGAGACATGAGATCCATGGCGACATAGATAGGCGAAGAGTCCAGCGTCCAGCGGCCGAGAAATACATCCAGGGGGCCTCGACGCAATGGGCTGAAGCGAGCCGCCTCGGAGACGCGGCGCCAGAAATTCTCCAGTGCGGTTCGCGCACCCGCTGCCCCGGCTTTGGCATGTCCATCGACAAGCACTGCGGCATTCATCGCGCCCGCCGATGTGCCGGAAATCCCATCAATTCTAAGCCACGGCTCCTCGAGCAGACGATCGAGCACGCCCCAAGTAAATGCTCCATGCGAGCCACCGCCCTGCAACGCAAGATCGACAAGGATGGGATCGCGGGTGGTAGCTGCTTTAATTACGTCTTTGGCCATTAGTTCTCACAAAAATCGCACTCGAGCCTTAGCGACTGGCCAGCAAATACAATTGATGGAGCCGCGATTGCGAACAGCCCCAACGAAGTCAGAACATTTTGCTCCTTGGTAGTCAAAGCCCATCTTCAGCTCGAAGACTGAGCAGTTTTGCTCATCAGTCCAAGCGAACTAGTGGGAACTTCAAGGGCCGGTTGACCGACGGCTGGCAGATAAATTTTGAGGACGAGACGGTGTCTGTTTTGGGTCAAAAGCTGCCGCGACGCGATCTAATCGCCGTGTCCGCTTTGCCCCCGAAAGCTGCCGCGACTGTCGTCGGTCGCCGCAAAAGCGGACATTGGCCATTCTCCCCTGCATTTCCGTCCTAGCCAGTTTGTGAAACTCAGCTACTCTGCCAGCACGGACTGGCAAGGGGGATTTCATGAGTACCGAAATTCACTCAGCAATCGATTATTATGAGCGCCATCCAATTTCGTCGGAAATAATCCTGGTCAAGCTCAAAACGACGCGGGGAAACCTCAATAATGTTACGCCCGAAGAATTGTTCCCACACGACCAAGATCATTATGGCGGGCTGGGCGCGAATGATGCACTGGCGCAACGAGCTGCTATCGGTAAGGCCACCCGCGTGGTCGATTTTTGCGCTGGACTTGGTGGTCCCGCCCGCTATTTGGCGCATCGTTATGGTGCCGATGTAACCGGCATCGAGTTGACGCCGGCCAGGGTCAAAGGGGCGCTAGAGCTGACGCGCCTGGTCGGCCTACAGAACAACGTTCGCGTAATTGAAGGCAACGTTATGCGGGTCCCGCTTCCGGACGCCAGTGTGGATGTGGTGGTAAGTCAGGAAGCTCTTCTTCATGTGCCCGATAAAGAGCGCACGCTGGCTGAGGCGTTTCGAATTTTGAAGCCGGGCGGGCGGATCGCTTTTACCGACTGGGTTGCTCATCGCTCGCTATCTGATGCCGACAAGAAATTAATGTGGCAGGGCATGGCAGTCGCAGATTTGTATAACCTGCAGACTTACGCCGACCTGATCAAAAAGGTCGGCTTCACCGTTAATTCTGTCGAGGATTCGACCGCCGATTGGGCCGTCATTCTCAAGCAGCGTCTCGCTATGTACATGAAGCTCCGCGACGAGACGCAACAGGCCGGTACTTCTGCCGGCCATGATGCGTTTTATGAAAGCTACGTTCGTTTCGTTGATTTAGTCAACGAAGCTGTCCTCGGCGGTGGACGCTTTGCAGGCGAGAAACCCAGGTAACTGCGGCGCGGCCAATGTCCGTTTTACCCCCGAAAGCTGCCGCGGTTATCACCGACCGGCGTGTCCGCTTTGGGCCAAAAGCAGACATTATCGGCTCTTTCGGAAAGGCGTTCGACTTTTATCGGTGCCGATAGCAATCTTTGCGGACTTATCAGCTGCGGCTTTGGACGCCAGCCAGCGGCTGGTGTTAGTATCTCGGTTTGAAATCTAGGATAGCGGACGATGAATTTCCCTCAGTCTGGAGGATGTCAGTGCGGCGCGATCCGCTATGGGATCACCGGGCCACCGGTGGCGGTATATGCCTGTCACTGCACGGAATGCCAGAAGCAATCCGGCTCCGCATTTGCCATGGGCGCGGTGATCCCGCAGGAGAATTTCCGCATCACGAAGGGCAACCCAAAAATGTTTGCTCGCAAGATGAGCCCGTCCAAGACAATGGAATGCTGGTTTTGTCCTGACTGCGGGACGCGACTCTATCACGTTCCAGGTGGTGCGACGTATCCAAACCGCAACATCAAGCCGGGGACGCTGGATGATACATCATGGTTGGTTCCGACAACTCATCTTTGGACTCGCAGCGCACAGGAGTGGATGGTCATCCCCGAACGCGTAACACGCTATGAAACTCAGCCTGAGATTTTGGGTTGGGCCTCACCGAAATCCTAAACCTGAGAGCGAGGGACGCGATGGCATTTAAGCCAAATTACGGACGGGATCGAGCCGATCGAGCGAGGGCAGCACGCGTTCGGAGCGAGGAGAAAAAGCAGAAGAGAGATGAGAAAACTGCGTTGCGCAACGTCCATCGCACCGAAGCCGAGCCGCCGACGGATGAAACCAATTCTCGACTGGACGAAAAGCAGAGCTGAAGCGTACGCCCCCCGCATTACCGAAGGGCGCCTGTGTCCGCTTCGGGTCATATGCGGACATTCCTGCTGCAATTCTTGATGTCCGCTTTACTCTCGAAAGCGGACATTGGCCAAACGTCTCGTTTCCCTGTTATCGGTCACGGCTTCCCTGTTCGGCCGAAATTATTCCCAGTTATTTTTTACAGTGAATTTTGCGAAAAATCCGTATGGTTGCTGCATTAGGTGATGGTCACGTTGCTGTGTCAGGCCTTAATTTTGCAATTTTCCCTGTTAATTTCCCTGTTAGCAGGGAATTCCGTTGCTGGGACGGGTTCGAACTAGACTGCGTCCGCCACCACGCACTCGGACGTTCGTTTTTTTTGGTGCAGGCTAAGCTGACATTGACAAGCGTCTATGCGCAGCTTCCCCAATAGCTACCGCGTGCGAGGCAGGTCGGATGACAAGCAGGATCGATTCACTTAGCTTCGGTGTGTGAGCGCTGACGATTATCATCCTTTTATTCCCGGGCCGCCCGGTTCCAAGATCGCAGGTCCGACGCCGCGTGAACATGCTCAGGCGCGGATGAAGAGCCCGCGTGCGCGGGAGCTGTTCGCAAACTGGGACCGGCTTTTCCATGCACCGTTCCGCGGCATCACCGCCTCCGGTCAGGTCATTCCTGATCTCTATTCGATGCAGCCGGATGGCGCGCCGACATTAGCGATGATCGAGGCTGTCAATTCGCTACTGGCAAGCATGACGCGGGAACAAAGGAACGCATCATGCTTTCCGGTTGGCTCGCAGCAATGGCGGCATTGGCAGAACACCGAATTATACGTTGAAGATTATGGACTGCGTTTGGACGAAGTCGGCGAGCCGTTGCGTGAAGCGGCAATGGCAGTCCTACGAACAAGTATGAGCCCGCATGGCTATGAGCTGTCGCGCGATGTCATGAAGCTCAACCGCTTCCTCGGCGATATCGTCGGCGGGCCGGCAGTGCTGGGGGAATGGTCCTATATTTTCTGCCTGTTCGGTAACCCATCGGCTACGGAACCTTGGGGCTGGCAGCTCTTTGGCCATCACCTGGTGTTGAACTGCTTCGTGCTTGGCGCGCAAATGGTGCTGACGCCAGCGTTCTGGGGCGCCGAGCCCAGCTATGCGGACCATGGCCCGTTCAAGGGCATACGGCTCTTCCAGGACGAAGAGCGCACCGGCCTAAAGCTGATGCGCTCGTTTTCGACCGAACAGCAGAAGCGTGCGATCGTTGCGCATTCGATGATGGGCGGCGACCTACCGGAAGGACGGCGGCATTTCGCCGACAACTTGCATCTCGGTGGCGCGTTCCAGGACAACCGCATCGTTCCCTACGAGGGGCTAAAGGCGGACGGCCTGTCAGCTTTGCAGCGGCGCGACTTGGTGGATCTAGTCGAGAAATACCTCGTCGTATTACCCGAAGGCTCCCTCCGTGCGCGCATCGCCGAGGTCGAGCGCCATCTCCCGGATACGCATTTTTGCTGGATCGGCGGATTTGCCGAGGATAGTCCATTCTATTATCGGGTTCAGAGCCCGGTGACATTCATCGAGTTCGACCACCACGCTGGCGTGTTCCTGACCAATCCGAAGCCAGCCAAATTCCACGTCCACACCATCGTACGAACGCCAAATGGTAACGATTACGGCTTCGACCTGTTGCGCCAGCACTACGAGCATTCGCCGCATCACAATCAACAGCAAGCGCAGCAGCAACAGGCACAGCATCGAGACCATCACGGTGACGGCCATTACGTCCACCATCGCGATGGTTCGTCGAAAGCTTAACCAACAAGCTCCAACGTGTCGGGCATCCTGACGGCGTACGCAAAGCCAATTCCCTGTTCCGGGAACAGCTTTCCCTGATACGCTTGCACGAATTCCCTGTTCTTTTGCGCAGGGAATTGTGCGCGAAAGGTCTGAATATTCGGCACTACTAGAGCTCGCCGGCTGCCCTGGACGGACTGATTTTCCAAATTTCCCTGTTAATTTCCCTGTTAGCAGGGAATTTAGACCGCAGACCGGTTCGATGTGGACTGCGTCCTCAGGCATGGAGTCCATATCGAACTTTTACGCGGAATTCTCGATCGCTTCGCGTTCGGCCAGGCTGCCCATATGCGATATTGCGCGATCATCCCGGTGGCTGATCGCGGGTCCCCGATTTCAAAAAAACAAAAAAGAGCCTGCTCGCGGAATTCATGGGACAGGGATTTCTCCGTATCTCGGCTACCTGGGTAGCAGGCCACTTTTGAATCTCATCACCGGTCGATTCTGTGGCGCGTGTTTGCTGGCATATCCGGGAAACCTCCCACCGCTGTCCGAGGTGCAGCAAAGATAGTTATCAATGAACGTCCTCGCCGTACCGTCCACCGCCACGCCCAAGGCCGATATCATCCAAGCACTTGTCGCTGAGGTTTTTTAGTTCGCCGCCGAAATACAGACGGCCTGGACCAAAAAACAGCCGCCGAAGTCTCGAAAGTGTGGGGAACTTCGGGACGTTGATCACGATAGTTCTCATGACACAACCTCTTCCACCTCACCATGAGGCAGGCTAGCACCTTCGCGGCCCGTGGGTGTGTGACCGGAAGCACAGCTACTATTGGCCTAACCTTTGGAGCGGCACCCACCGCGCTAGGACAAATTCGAAAATAAGCCTTGGAATTCAATGGAACGGTCGGAAAAGGTGGGACGCCGCAAGTGTCTGAATTGTTAGACTGAGGAAGGCCTCCCAGGCCTACCACGCACTCCGACGTTCGCTATCTACCGTTCCCCCGGCAGTGATCGGATCAGGCCCGGCGGTTTGACAATTGCACGCTAACCCTTTGATCGTTGGTTCCGGTTTGACAATGTGTGTCTGAATACGGCTATGATTTGCCGAATCGCTGTATCATAATCCGCGTGTCGGCGGTTCAAATCCATCCTCCGAATCCGTCGCCAAATTGAGAATATCGCCAACTGACTCTCTCCTCTTCTCGTGACAACGTTGAAGAATTACCGAACGCTATGGGCAAGGACGGATGGGAATTGGTAGCCGTCTACCCCAAGCCAGATGCGAACGTTTTCGTTTTCAAAAAACCAACAGATTAAGCGATGCCTGTCAGTCGGGTCCCGCACATGCCAATCTTCGTTCTAGAACCCCCAAATCGATATGTTCATCGGTATCATGGTCAAGTTATTGAACGAGTTATGCCCCTTCAAGAGGCCCGGAGTCTTTGCGCACATATGGGAGCACCAGCCGACGCTTGTGCATGGCAAAGCAAAAACAAATGCTTTGTTGTTATTCCCAGAAATGGACCGGTTTCAGACCTGAACGCCTACCGCCGCCATGAGGTTGCCCATTGCAATGGCTGGTCGCATTCCCACGTTGGCGACGGCCATAGTGAGGAAGAGTTAGACCTCGGAAATGTTGATAGGATGAGGTGAAGCGGTTTATTTCTGGAGGGCGTCCCAAACCGCTTCAATTATTTTGATTGAAGCGTCTTCAGGACGACAGGGGTGGCCACAGGCTAACATGAGTTTATCATTGCCGCTCCCAAGCCCATAGCGATTACGAACGCCGGTCATTAAGCCGAAATGCAATTCAATGAGATGGTCTTTCCTAGAGACACAAATTTGCATTTTAACGTCATCAGACATGTTCGAAAGAATATCCTGACGGCGCCGTCAACCGTTGTTGGCCAATTGTTCGAAGGTGGTGACGTTTGAGTTTGGCCTGCAAATGCTAGGGGTGCCCAAACACTGAAGGTGACAGCTTCAGCGAGTTGCTTGGCGAGAGAGAAAAGCATTTTAAAGTACTCGGCGGGGAGTAAAACAGACCTGTACTCGGCCGTCGGTACTGGCGCTGCGCGGCAGTAGTGGTAATTCTTCGATGGTGTATATTAAGCCCTTATGAGTTCTTTCAAGGATTACATTGCGATACTGCCAATTGTCATAGCGATCATTAACGGCTTTATCGCCGTTCTTGTCGCACAGTTATTCAAGGATAATCCGAGAGCAAAGGTTCGATTGCTGGTCATCGCGGGCTTGCTTGCCGTGACCGCAATTGGCGCAACGATCTTTAGTCAACGTGAATTTCTTATCGCCCGTTCTGAGCAAGCGGTGAAAAGCAAGAAAATTCGTGGGCAGTTGGCTGAATTAATCAGTGAAGGCCTGGCGCTGATGAAAGGCTGTACAGATTATTCAAAACCCGCACCCAGCAGCGAATTGAACGATTGGCTCAATAGAGTCAGAAACTTCTTGGAGACTGAACTCGATCACTCTTACGCCGTGCGTATAGATGATCCGGCTGGCATACCCCCCAATATCGGCTGCAGTGGCGCTAACCCCGAATATAATTCCGTGGTCAGGATTATATACGGCGTCAATTTCCATCTGGAGCAATTTAGCCAGCAGGCCAGTTTCTAGGTCTCCTAAGGTTCTCTGGGCGGCCGTTAACCCGGTTCAGCTTTAGCCGCCGAGCAACGCGGCACAAGGCTCTCAGCTTAGGCGTGTCACTCGATTCCCGCACATGGCCTCTGTTGATTGTGCTGATCCGCACTCTTAAGCTTAAGGAATAACCTAAAGGCGGCTCTTAGCTTGTGCGGTGAGGATCATGGGCCTACCGCAATTACGTCGAGGCCAGAACCTTCGTCCAATCCCCGCCACTGGCTGAGACGATAGTCCGCCTTCCCTATAGACGGGCTTTTTAGAAACTCGAGTATTGACTTAAAAGCCCAGGCTCTCTGCCCTGGGCTTTTTTGTGCCGCGACACATTCATAGCCATTGGCTTGCAGGTTCATGGCCCAGAGCCTCGCCTGGTCATTTGATCTTTTCGAGGGCGGCCTTCAACTCGCGGGGGGGAAGAATTCAATGCGCGGCTGCCGTAAGGGCAGTAATTGGGCGCCTTGGAAAAGCGTTGCTGCAATTAGTAATGAGGGCCACGCACCATCAATTCGGACCTCGAGCGCTTCATGGCCAAGCGGATGGGCGCCAAGACAATCGAGGTGAACGCCAGCCATCTCTCGCTGATCTCGCACCCTGAGGAAATCGCGCGGCTGATCTTCCAAGCCGCCGGACATGCCGCCCAATCGAATGGCGAAGCAGGGGTGATAAAACAACCGGCGGTCTTCTGACAGGTGTCGATCTGCTTGTCCGCTGTGGGTCATAAGCGGACTCGGCGCACTCACATTGCCATGTCCGCTTTACCCCCGAAAGCTGCCGCGAAAGACGCCGATCGGCGCGTCCGCTTTGGGCCAAAAGCGGACTCACGCGTCGCAACATCAGCGCAAAACAGAAAGACCGCCTCGCGGCGGTCTCTCCGAAATCAGATCGGGTGTTTTTGCTAGCGCTGGTGGCCGAGGCCAATACCAAGCTTGATTGCCTGCTGGCGCACAGCACCAATGGTGCGCTTCATCTGCTTGGAGATTTTTACAACCGGTGTTCTTGCCTTTGAGTGCGCCTTCAGCGTGCGATAATCGTCTTTGGTCCACCGTGCGCGCTTCGTAGCCTTCTTAGTAGTCTTAGTCATTTAACAGTCCTTCATTATTGTTATGAAGGCGGCGTACTACAGTAAAATATTTGGACTGCCAACTAATCTATTGCAGTTTCGGAAGGGCCGTCTCGGCAGGCAAGGGTCTTGCGATTTGCTGTCAGTCATTTGCTTTTACATGCCAGCAGGCGCCGCAGATTGTCCCCGCACGACAGTGGGCGGCGTTCCGTCCGCTTTGGGTCATTAGCTGCCGCGACGCAATCAAAATGAGATATCCGCTTTTGGTCACATCGCCGGAAGTGATTGTGCGCCCGCTCAGAAGGGCGGACGGAATATTGGCACCCTCCCCACACTGCTTGTGATGTGGCAATCTTACGCCAATAAAAGCGGGAGGGAACAATGAAGATGCTATGGGTTGCGACGGCGCTTGTGTCCGTCGCCGGAATGAATGGCGTCCAGGCTCAAGACTATCCGACGGCAACGGTGACCGTGATCGTGCCGTTCGCAGTTGGTGGACCGGCCGACGTGATGGGCAGGATCGCATCCGACATCTTTTCTCGTCATCTTGGTCAGGCGTTCGTGATCGAGAATATCGGCGGCGCTGGCGGTACGGTCGGAACGCTGCGGGCTGCGCGCGCGCGGCCAGACGGTTACACGCTCATTTCCGGCCACATGGGCACGAATGCATTGGCGCCGGTGTTCTATCCCGACCTGGGCTACGACCCGGAAAGGGATTTCGAGCCGGTCGGCTTGATTGCCGTGCAGCCGGAACTGCTCGCCGTTCGCAAGGAAATCCCTGCCAACAACATGAAAGAGTTCGTTGCTTACGCCAAGGCGAACGAGAGCAAGCTTAACATGGGACACGCAGGCGTCGGCTCGGTGTCGTACATCGGCTGTCTTCTGCTCAACTCGACCATCGGCATCAAGCCGACCATGGTGCCATTCACCGGCACGGCACCCGTGATGAACGCCATACTCGCTGGCAATATCGACTACGATTGTGATCCGGTGCTCGGACCCTTGCCGCACGTACGCGCGGGCACCGTCAAGGCGCTTGCGATCGCGGCAAAGAAGCGAAGCCCGTTGTTGCCGAACGTGCCCACCTCATATGAACAGGGCTTCCCAGAGTTTGAATGCGCGCCTTTCTATGCGGTGTTCGCGCCGAAAGGAACACCAAAACTGATTATCGAGAAGCTAGCCGCAGCGCTCAACGAAGGCCTCGATGAGCCAGCCGTGCAAGAGCGCCTAAGCGATCTCGGCGCCGAGATCGCAGAACCGGAACACCGCGGACCCAAAGCCCTAGCCGAACTGGTACACAGCGAAATCGCACGGCTTACGCCAATTCTGAACGCCGCGGTTACCAAATAATCACCCGCAGCCTACGAGCCACTTCGGGCGGAAAATCCGAGCGAGCGGATCGCGATTGTCTCCGATAATACTGCTTATCGGAACTAAAACTGAGCGCCATAGCGTGTCCGCTTTACCCCCGAAAACGGAAATGCTTGTGCCAGCCAGAATGTCAGCTAAGGGCCAAAAACTGCCATGGCGCGGCCGCAATCTTTCCGGAATCTGAATCCGCTACCTCAAGGAGAGGGAAGGCGATGCTCACACTTCAACATTTTCTTTCGCAGCTCGGCGACGGTCGCTGGCAGGATGTCATGCTTTCAGTCGGAAACATCTTTTTCTGCTTCACACTGATACCAATGCTCCGTCAGCCTGAGAGGCCGCCTCTGCTTACATGCATACCAACAGGACTAGCGCTCCTTGCTGGCGGTTTTGTATTCGCAACGTTGCATTTGTGGCTCACCGCGTTAACCCAGGCAGTAACGGGACTTCAGTGGCTTGCTTTAGTCTTCAAAAGATCTCCCAAAGCCACCTCGACTTCATGAATAGCTAAGCCCGATACTGCTTGGGCGCTTTGGATTGATTTTGTCGCACACCGCCGCGCATCCCTTAATTGGTTGAGTTTTGTTGCTCTCATCAAACAAACACGCCGCTCCATTGCGTTGTTTGTTTGCTCATTTGGCAATTGTTAATTCTTTTGCATCAAGCTTGAAGAATGTTCCGCGTGCTGGCGATATGTTTGGTCGCTATGGCGGCCATCGATTTTGCATTCTTTGACGGCCAACATTTTCAAGCTGTCGAAGCGGTCATACGTCATTTCATATATTAAAAATAACTTGGCTAGACGTATTCGGATATCTTGGCTCGCGGCTTTCGTGGCAGCGTTTGCTATTGAATTCGTCGCGCATCAGAAGGCCGACAAGTGACCCCCGAGAGGGAGACGTGGCCCCGAGCTACCCGGGGGGTGCCGGGGCCACTGACGTCTCGGCAATTGAGGAGGCTGACCGCGATGCTGTAATGCTAACGCTTGCGGAAAGACGAGGTTGCGGACTGTGGTGGACATGGATTGTACTGACGACCATTTGGGTCGTGTTGCTTTGCCGGCCATCACCAACTCAATCTGCGGGCCGATAATATCCCAGATTTCCTGCCAGCAATCGCGGCCGCGTTGCCCGAGAGTCGGGTGGCGCTGCGGTCCCATGGTTTGCCGATAGCCACTCTTTTGCTAAAAGGACCGCAATCGCGGTCCTTTTTTATAGGGAAAATAGCGAGATTTGCGACGCAGTGAAGTCAATCTGAGGGATTGCGGTTCCGGGAATTTCCAAGTGCTCTTGCATCCTTTGCATCTCTTGCGTCGTGGGAGCTACGCGTTCTGACTGCGAAATGCCGGCGATGGTTGCCCAATGATCATGTAACCGCACCGTCTCGTGCAATTCATTCTCGAGCTCAGCGTGCGTGTAGTACTGCTTCCATCGGCCGCTTTCGGCAAGTTGCATGAAATACAGCTGGCGACGCGTCAGTAGGGCGAGCCATTTGTAGGCGATACAATCGTATGGGCCAGGCTGCCGCGCTGACATCCCCAAAAATCCTCAAGATTTCCCCGGACCAAATCGTAACCATTTTTTGGATTGCCGAAAGTGCGTCCACAAAAAAGGGTTAACGATCGAGATCCGCCGATGGAGATGATAATGTGGACCACTTCCGGTCAATAATCAGACACTCTCTCGAGCGACGACGGTCGGAAATGATTTATTTAATCAGATGCCCGTTTTATGCTTCTTGAGGTGAAGCAGGACATATCCGTATTGGACCATATGATTGGGCTCGCCAATCGCTTCAAGTCTGAATTCTCCGGCAGTTTGAAACGTCTGCACGCCTTTTCCCGGCACAATGGTAGTTCGAGAAACCTTGCCATCGGGCGACGTCCAATAAACCTTGGTCTCTGCATCGGCCTCCCAGATCGTGAGTATGACAGTATGCTGCTCGCCGTCATCGACAATAACTTTCGGTACGGCACCGACTTGCAAAGTGCCCGTACCTAGTGACTCGAATTTGTCAATCTGGCCGAAATCGATCTCTTGTGCGTAAGTGTGCGTTGTCACACCCCATTGCGCGGATAAAAGTACCAAAGCACCGATGAAGAACACGCGAAGTTTCGCGTACTGGCCGTACCATAACCATCGCCGCCGACGTTTACCGAGGCGCCTACGATTAGATTCAAGGGCGTGCCTATAGACGTCGAAATACACGCCCAAGGCGGAGGCAGCTTCACCTTTTAAAAGTTTCTCCATATAGGCGAAATGCGCACGCACCGCTGCCAGCTGCTTTTCCGCGACCATAAGGCGGGCCTCGGCTGCGGTTAATGTGCCGGTGAGGGCTTGCGCCATTCGAGCGCTGATAACCTCACGAACTGCGGAATTGAGCTCCCCGATGTGCGGCGACGAATTCCTTCGAGGCCGTCGAATGAATGCCGATAATGCTCGAAATCGCAGTTTAATTGTCATGGCTCAGGTAGAGGTGTTGATGAGCAATAAAACCCTCTTCGAGCCATTGAAGTTCCACTCCCTGGCTCATCAATCCGTACCTTGTTTCATGTCCGCTTTACCCCCGAAAGCTGCCGCAGCCGTCACCGGCTGGCGCGTCAGCTAAGCGCCACAAGCCGACATCCTTCACGATCTCGATGGCGCGTTAACGCCCTTACAACCTATACGCTGGTATCGTTCCTATCCCACATAGTACAGCGTATCGTCGCTCCATCACTGACACACGAAATCGCGTCAGTGGTTGAGAGACGCGCCCACGCTCCCCGCCGAGCGGTAGACCCGGAGCACCCTTATGTCTCAGGTATTGATTGCGATTGTCGATGACGATGAAGCCGTGCGCGAAGCGACGAAATCGCTCATGCGATCTGTGGGCTACAACGCTTCCACGTTTGGCTCGGCCGACGAATTTCTCGAATCCGAGCAAGTCCACGACACATCGTGCCTCATCACCGATCTGAATATGCCGGGATTAAGCGGCATTGATTTGCAAGACCACCTAGTCGCCGGAGGTCATTGCATCCCCACTATTTTCATAACTGGCTATCCTGATGATAGCGTGCGGGCACGCGCCATGAACGCTGGAGCGGTTGGCTTCCTCAGCAAGCCATTCACGGACGACCACTTGATCGCATGTATCGAGAGAGCTTTGAAGGCTAACTGATACCAAACCGATCGTGGCTGGGGTTGGTTTGCTCGTTGCCTCAAACGGTACCGCCACATCAATAAGCATCCCCCGCTCAATCATTTCGGCTTATGATCGCGTATCACCATCGGGCCCTTGCGCAGAGTTGGTCGCTGACCCGGGTATTCGCTGATCGCAGTGTCGAGCGCGGTGTCATTGCACTTTCACTACCAACGCTAAAGAGAGGATAGATGCCGCACGAGACACGCGAAGAAGAACGGCAGACTGAGGACGATATAGCCCGTAGAAAACTAGGTCCTCGAGGTGTGCCGGGAGGTCAGGATACTTCCAAGATGACACCGCAATAGGAGAAGAACATCCCCAGGTCAGGTAACTTCGACGGCCATACCGCCTGACCGGGAATCGCGTTGTCTTACACAGGCACGTGAATTGGGATAGCTTTGATGTCGCTAGAGGCACCACGGCTGATGTAGATTTACCGCAGCGGCAGGGCGCGCCATGAAAACTCAGCGTCGACGATTTCTGCATCTGGCAGCGGGGGCTGCTGCTCTGCCAGTTGTGCCACCCGCAGCCGCACTAGGGCAGGGCACTATTAACCCGATCGTCGAACGCACACAGTACTTCGCCAAGCCTGGTTTGGCCGCCGAGGTCCTCGACCAACGACGCAAGGCTTGCGCTGTGCGCCTTTCGATCGGCTTTCCAGCCGGCGAAATATTCGTCAAACATCCTGGCGGTGATGGCAGCGAGCCGGATGTCGCCTGGCAGTGCACTTTCGCCGACGCAGCTGCACGCGAGGCAGACCTCGCGGCGCGCGCGGCAAGTTCGGCATTTGAGAGCGTTCGAGTGGAGATGAGAAAACTGTATGCGCGTTTCGAGCGGCAAGTCTTTTCGGTCGCTGTCCTTTGATTGCCGAGGGTATCCGGTCGTAGAGAAGGCATTTCCGGTTGCGGCCAGGGGCTGCTTCACCCCCCCAAAAGCGAACATTGCTGGGCACGACCTTGATGTCCGCTTTGGGTCATTAGCGGACACGCCACTGCAGATTTGTGGTGTCCGCTCTTACCCCATAAGCGGACCCGCGAGCGCCGCCGCGATATCGCTGATCTTCGGGATATTTTCCCTGCTTCATGTTTTAGAATTCCCTGTTCTGTTCTTTAGGGAATTCGCCAACATGTCATTGAAATTAGGTGATGATCGGACGCCTGGAACGCAGCGAAAGGCCGGATTTCGCAAAATTCCCTGTTTATTTCCTGTTAGCAGGGAATTGGTTGCTGAGACGGGTTCGACATGGACTGGGTCCGCCACCACGCACGCTCCTGCTGACGGATATTTCCCCATCACAGAATATGAACAAGGCGGGAAAAATCTCGTGGTCACTTTCTATTTCGACCACACTGCAATTGTAGTTGTAATGGTGGTTGCGGTTCTTTGAACCAACCATTTATTGTCGCCGCTTGGAACGACCGTGAAGCAATTAGATCCGGCGTGTTCCCAACTCGTGCAGAAGCCTTTCGCATTGAGCTTCCAAATGCCGACGTTGGTCTTTCCGGATTGTGCGAGCGCTTGCCGCGTCATCTTACCATCAGGTGTAAAGGTCATTGTGAATTTTGTGCCGCTGGGCGCGGCGGCGGTAAACGGTTGGCCGTTGAAAAACGTTGCCTTGATATCGCTGGGGACCATAGGCCCGCCAGCGTAGGCGATGCTCGTTTCGAAGAGCATTGCTGCGACAAGTAACGAACCGGCACGCATTAGTATCCTCCAGGCATTCACCGAGGACTTAGTTCAGTACATCTACACCCATTGCGCGATATTGGAAACACCGGCGCGCCGCGGCCATGGCGAGATTGGTTGTCCGTACTCGCCGATAGGAGCTGATCAGTGCTGCGGCGAAGTCATTTTGATGCCGGTGAGAGCGGCGAGGGTGCCCTGACGAATGGTTTCACGGCGCATGTAATCGGCCAGGCGCTCGGGCGTGTTCTCGGCCGGCACGGTCATGCCGAGCGCCTCCATTCGGCTGCGGAATTCTTGCGATTGCACGACATCGTTAAGCTCTTTGTTGAGGTAGGCGATGATCGGTTGCGGCGTCTTGGCGGGCGCCGCGAGGCCGACGAAGCCGCGATAGTCAAAATTGGCAAACCCCAGCTCCTGCATGGTCGGTACCTCGGACCACGTCGCGATCCGCTGCGGACTTGCGATCGCGAGCGCGCGCACTTTGCCGCTGTCGGCGAGTGGCTTCGACTGAGCGTAGAACGCGAAAGCGCCCTGAACTCCGCTTGCCGAGACGTTGCGAGCGGCCTCGCCCGAGCCGGCATACGGCACCCCCGCGATCTCGGTTTTGCTGAGAGCGTTCAGCTGCGCCAGCGCCATCGCCGGCGATGTGGCAGGCCCGGACGTGCCAAAGCTGATCTTGTTCGGGTTGGCCTTCGCATCGGCGAGCAATTCGGCCAGCGACTTGTAAGGCAGCGCGGCATCGATGATCAGAACCAGCGGCGGTCCTTCGACGATCATGCCGATCATCGCGAAGTCGTCGATCGCGTTATACGGCACGGGAATGAAATATAGATTCTGCGTGTCGGCGATCGAATTGGCGAACAGCGTGTAGCCGTCAGGCTCGGCGCGCACCGCATAGGCACCGCCGAGAGTGCCCGAACCTCCCGGCTTGTTTTCGACGATGATGGTCTGACCGATGCGTTCCCCCAACATCCCGGCAAGAACGCGTGCCGGGACATCGGTCAGTCCGCCTGCCGCAAACGGCACGATCATGGTGATCGGATGATTGGGATAGTTCTGCGCCGGCGCTTTCGTCGGTAAAAGCACGCCGGCCACAAGGGCGCCGAGCAGCGGCAGGCCGTATTGCAACGCGGTCATATGTCTCTCCAAATTGCAATGCATCTTGAGGCTCGCGCGGCGCAATGCCAAAGTCCGAGCCCTCCCGGCGCGGGCCACCATAGCATCACGAAAGCGACACGATGACCAAGAGTGCGACTTGGAGTGCGACTTGCGCCGTAGAGCCGCTGCTTCGGGTCGAGCTTGGTTCGGGCAAGATCAAGTTCGCACAGGGGGTGAAGGCCGGCCGTTGGGTCTTCGCAACCGGGTTGATGGCGCAGGACTTCACCAACGGCATCGCGCCAGATGTGCTGGCGGAGCGAGCGCCGCATGCAGGTCTACCTAAGCGCGAAAAGGAAGCGCTTCGCATCTTTGAGAATCTCGACGCCGTATTGCATGCCGCCGGCACCGATCGCAGCAACCTCGTGCGCACCGATCAGTACTATACGACGGTGAAAGCTGTGCCGCCCTATCAGCAAGTCCGCCGCGAATTTCTCCACGGGCGCATTCCGCCCTCGACGTCGATCGCGCAGCAGGGGCTGCTGCTGCCGGGCGCCGACATGAACATCCAGGCCATGGCCGCCATCCCCGGCAAGGGATTCGAGGTCGAGCATCTCAAGCACGAGCAACTCAAGGGGCGGCCGACCTCCGGCTATTCGCCCGCGGTCACGGTCGGCGACTTTATCTTCCTGCCGGGCATTACGTCGCTCGCGGTCGGCGACGAGCCGCGCCGCAATGGGGTCGCCGCGGCGGCGCTAATGGCCGAAGGTGCGCAATGGGGCGGCCAGCCGATCAAGCTCGAAACCGAATTCATTATCACCAAGCGGATGATGGCTTCGCTCGAACTGGCCGGTGCGACGCTTGCGGATGTCGTGCATGCGCAAGTCTATCTCGCCGACCGCGAGGACTATTCGGCCTTCAACGCGGCGTGGACGCGGCATTTCGGCGAGGCCGGCCCGACCGTGTCGATCATTCCATGTCTCGAGCATGGGCTTGCGCCCTACGACGGCAAGATCGAGATCAACGTCATCGCGGCAAAGCCCGGCAGCGCTGCCGGTAAGCGGCATGTCGACGCCGGCGTGGCGACCGCATTCCGCCATCAGCCGCAGGCCGTGAAGGCGGCGGACCTCCTGTTCATTCCGGCATTGATGGCCGCCGACCGCGACGGGCTTGTGCGCGCGGCCGCCGTGAACCCACGGCAGCCGTATTTCTCGTCATCAGCGGAAGCGCAGGCCGAAGTGATCGTCGACAACATCACACGGCTCTGCGAATCTGCCGGGACCTCGCTCGCCAATGTGGTGCGCGTGCTCTTATTCCTCACCGACATTGGCGAATTCTACCCCGTCTACAAAGTATGGGAGCGCCGGCTCGGCGGGTGCCCGCTGCCGTTTTCCGTGGTGGAGGTGCCGGGGCCGCTGCCGGTGCCGGGGGCAACAGTAATGATGGAAACCTGGGCTTACGTGGCTGAATGACGCCATACGCCCGGCCGGTTGCAAAATCGCCGTTTTCGTCCCGCTGACTGGTCCCCGCCAATTCGGTATTGTGCGATCCGGCCCCGGCTGCGGCAATTCATGCAGTTCGGGGGCGCTCCATGAAGGGGGCTCGATTGTTTGTAGCACGCCGGCCTGCCACGGCTGTGACAGCAGCGTTGCTGATCACAGCCGCATTTTTTGTCCTTTTCTCCGCCGTGGACGCACACGCCCAAGGCGCGTTCCAGGGCGCGTCCGGCTCGTGCGAGGCTGCGGCCGAAGTTGCGGTGTTGCCCATGCCGGCGGCGCCGTGGAAGGGTGCGCCGTTGCGCGTCATTGTCGCCGCCGAAAAGCCGCTGGCGGGCGAGCTGTCGCTGATCGCGCCTGACGGCAGCGTTGCCGCCAAGTCGCGCGACCGCCAAGGCGGGCCGCCGTATTTCTGGTACGCCGAAATCGCTGCGCCGGCCGCCGGCACGTGGCGCGCGACGCTGACGTCGGGCGGGTGCGGCACGATCACGCGCGACATTGCCGTACGCGACGTGGCGCCGCCGCGGCCGCCGGTGACGCCGGGCGCGGTCTGGCCAGCGCGCGTGGCGTGGAACCGCGCCATGGAGAATTTTTATTCCGCATGGATCCAAAAGCTGTTCGACGGGCCGCTCGACGTCGATCTGTCATGGCCGGCGCTCCATGACGTGCTGCGCGATCGGTCGCGCAATGTCCTGTTCAACTATCTCAATGCCGGCGAAGACGACGTGGCGATGCCGCTTCGCCCCGACTGCGCCGACTTCGTTTATTTCTTGCGCGCCTATTTCGCCTTCAAGATGGGCCTGCCGTTCGGCTACTCGAATTGCTCGCGCGGCGGCGGCGGCAAGCCGCCGAAATGCTACACGTGGCTGACCAACGAGAACCCGGCGCTGGCGCAGCAACAGGGATTGGCGCAGGCCTTCGGCCGCTTCTTGCCGGTCGTCGGCGATGCCGTGCAGTCCGGCGCCGTGCGTACGCTCGCGAACGACAATAATACCGATTTCTATACCGTGCCGTTGACGCAGGACACGCTGCGCCCGGGCACCGTCTATGCCGATCCCTATGGTCACGTTCTCATGCTGGTGCGGCGCGTGGCGCAGTCCGGCGGCGGCGCGGGCATCTTCCTGGCCGCCGATGCGGAGCCCGATGGATCGGTTACGCGCAAGCGATTTTGGCGCGGCAATTTCTTGTTCGTGCACGATCCGACGCTGGGCAGCCCGGGTTTCAAGCGCTTCCGGCCGATCGTGCGCGAAGGCAACGGCACCTTGCGGCGGCTGACCAACGATGAAATCGCGAAAAATCCGCAATATGGCGATTTCTCGCTCGATCAGTCGCAGCTTGCGACCGAAGACTTCTACGATCGCATGGATGACGTGATGTCGCCCGAGCCGCTCGACCCTGTGCGTGCGACGAAGGGGGCGATCGACTCGCTCGAAGAGCAAGTCAAGACGCGCGTGACCTCGATCGAGAACGGGCGCAAGTGGCAGAACAGCGGCCGCGGTGATGCGACCATGCCGGACGGCCCGGCGATCTTCGAGACCAACGGCGCCTGGGAGGATTACTCCACGCCAGCGCGCGATTTTCGTCTGTTGATCGCAATCGACGTGGTGCGCGGCTATCCCGATCACGTCGCGCGGCGGTCCGACCGCTACGCCATGCCGTTCGGGCAGAGCGCGGCCGGCGTGAAAGCGCAATTGCAGAACGTGCTGGCGTCCGAACTTGCGGCGCGCAAGTTTTCCTATACGCGCAGCGACGGCTCGCAGTGGACGCTCTCGCTCAAGGACGTGATCGACCGGTCCGGCGATCTTGAAATGGCCTACAACCCCAACGACTGCGTCGAGTTGCGCTGGGCGGCGTCGGAAGAGAGCGACGAAGCGTCGACCTGCAAGCGGCATGCGCCGGCCGCGCAGCGGGCGAAGATGGCGGGGTACCGTGGATGGTTCCGCGAGCGGCACTGGCCGCACGTTTAGCCGCCAGGACATGCGCCTGAGGACGCTTGCGGCAACGGTGTGCCTTGTCGTCGGTCTCGCAGTGCTCGCGGGTAGGACGTCTGTTTTCGCGCAAGATGATCAGCTTGGCCCGGCGCTCGACCGACTGGTCGCCGCCTACCCGGATGCGCTTGCCGGGCACGACGCTACATCGCTGCGCTGGCGCGACGGAACGGTTATGCCGGTCTCCGACGGTGCCGCGCGCAAGACCTTTGCGGGACTGCTGCGGCACGCCTCCATCGTCGATCAGCTTCGCATTCCGTATCCGCCCGGCGCACTCGAAAAGCCGCCGGCCGTCGATGCCGATTCCGGCCGGTTTCGCAACGCCGCCTTCTTCACCAAAATGTATGGCGACTGCCGGATAGGCGAGGTATCGCCGCGCCTTGTTTCGGTTGCCTGGCTTCCGAAAGCTTGGGGCCAATCGATCCGCATCACGTCGCAGAACGGCGTCGACGCGCAATTACGCGCCGTGTCGGCGGAGATCGACGCGCTACCGGACAAAATCAAGCGCGCCGCCTATCCGATCGCCGGCACCTATAATTGCCGGGCCGTCGCGGACACGGGCCAGCCGAGCCCGCACGGCTACGGCATCGCGATCGATCTGAATACGGCTTTCTCGGATTATTGGTACTGGCGGCCGCATGACGGCCCCATCGTCTATCGCAACCGCATGCCGCAGGAGATCGTCGCGATCTTCGAAAAGCACGGCTTCATCTGGGGCGGCAAGTGGTATCACTTCGATACAATGCACTTTGAATACCGGCCCGAGCTTCTTGCGAGGTAAGATAAGCCCGCTTCCCGCCGCCGCCGTTGATATGGAGCCAAGTTGCCAACGTGTCGTACACAGATCTTCGCGAATTCATCTCCCAGGTCGACGCCCTTAAGGCGCTGCGGCGCATCGAAGGTGCCGATCCGCACCATGAGATCGGCGGCATTACCGAGGTCGCGGCGGGCATGGCCGATTGTCCGGCGCTGCTCTTTGATCGCATCAAGGGACACGCGCCTGGGTATCGTGTGTTCACCAATGCGGTGACAAGCCCGCAACGCGCCTCGCTGGCGCTCGGCATCGACACCAGTCTGCGGCCGCTCGATGCGCTCAAGGCTTGGATGGCCAAGCGCCAGATGCTGACACCTCAGAAGCCGGTCGAAATCGGCACCGCCGCCTGGCTGGAGAATTCCGTGCGCGGCGACGACGCCGACGTGACGAAATTCCCCGCGCCGGTATGGCATAAGCAGGACGGCGGGCCGTATATCGGGTCCGGCAGCCTGGTCATCATGCGCGACCCCGATACCGGCTGGATCAACGCATCAATCTATCGCGTGCAGGTCCATTGGCCGCACGCGCTGACGATCCAGTTCGACCACGGCGGCCGGCACGGCGCGATCATTGCCAAAAAATACTGGGATCAGGGCAAGTCCTGCCCGGTCGCGGTCGTCTGCGGCGAGGATCCGGCACTGTTCATCGCCGGCTTCGAGTATCTGGCGGCAGGCGTCTCTGAATTCGACTTTGCCGGCGCCATCAAGGCCGCGCCGGTGGAGGTCCATCCGGGCCCGGTGACCGGACTGCCGGTCCCGGCATATGCCGAAATCATCATCGAAGGCAGCCTCAAACCATTCGCCGAAGCTTCCCTGCCGGAAGGCCCGTTCGGCGAGTTCACCGGCTATTTCGCGGCGGACCAGCGTCCCTGCCCGGTGATGGAGGTGGCCGCCATCCATCATCGCAACGATCCGATCCTGCTCGGTTCGCCACCGATGAAGCCGCCGCGCTTTCACTTCGGGCTGCCGTTTCGCGCCGCCGGCATCTGGAGCAATCTCGAAGCTGCAGGCGTCACCGATGTCGTCGGCGTGTGGCAGCACATATCGCAATTGATGACGGTCGTGGCGCTGCGCCAGCGCTATGACGGTCACGCCAAGCGCGCCGCATTGATCGCCGCCGCGCAAAGCTATATGGGGCGGGTCGTGGTGGTGGTCGACGACGACATCGATCCGTCCGATCTTGCCGACGTGATGTGGGCGGTGACGACGCGTTGCGAGCCGTCGGAACAGACCGACATCGTCAGGAATGCCTGGAGCTCGGCGCTCGATCCGCGCATTCCGGCCGACGCCAAGGCGCGCGGCGTCACGTCGCATTCGAAGCTCATCATCGAGGCGGTGAAGCCGTTCGCCTGGATCGACAAGTTTCCAAAACTCTCCGCGCTCTCTCACCAGGACGCGCGCGCCATCGAGACAAAATGGGGCGAGGCGCTCAAAGCATGATCCCGAAAAGTGGAAGCCGGTTTTCGGAAAAGATCATGCGCAGGGGAAGAATCCAGACCTTGATCCGATTCAGTTGAATTGGATCAAGGTCTAGGAGCTCGACCTAAGGTTTGTCGCGGTCCTCCTATTTGTTGCGTGCGGCTGACTCGAAGACCAGATTGACCGCCTTGTTGAGCTCCGGCTTCGTCGCCGAAAGATCGTTGCCGACGCTCGAAATCTTGGCGATCATCGCGGCCTGTTCCTCAGCCGGCAGGCTGATCAGCTCGCCGCCTTTGTCGGTCCAAGCCTTGCGCTGCCCGGCAACGAAGTCATTGACGAATGGAATGATGTCTTTGGATACCGCCGCTGCGTCGTCGTGAAGGATTTTTTGCAAATCCGCCGGCAAGGATTCGACCCATTTCCTGTTCATGACGACGATGACGTTGACGTAAGGCTGATCGCTCTCGACAACGTATTTTGTCGTGTCGACATAATGCAGCGGCCCGAAAACCGGAACGGTGCCGAGCGCACCGTCGATGGCACCCTGCTGAAGCGCGGGCAGCACGTCGGCGAGCGACATCGCCACCGGAGATGCATCCATGCGCTTGATCATTTCGAGCTGAAACGGTGACGCCAGCACGCGAATCTTCATTCCTTGGAACTCGGCGAGATGACGCACCGGCTTGCGGGCCACAATCGCGGACGGGCCGGTCAGTATGACCGCCATTCCGATCAGCCCTTTATCCGCGCCCAATCCGAGTATCATGCTGTTGACCGGCAGATCGTCGATCACCCGCTGGTCTTGCTCGCGGCTTGTGAACAATCCCGGCGCGCTCAGCGCCTGGTAGCGTTCATCGACACCGACGAGGAATTCCGGCGGTCCGACCCAGCCTTGAATGGAGCCGAATTGCGTGCCCTCGATTTGCCGGGGAATGGAGCCGAGCTGGCTCGCCGGATAGATTTCGCCTTTGATCCGGCCGCCGGAATCTTTCTCGACCGCTGCCGCAAAACGCTGCAGCCATTCCTGTTGCGTATCGTTGAGCGTCGCCGTGCTCAGCTTCATGACAAACGGCTTGCTATCTTCGGCTCTGACCGCCGACGACGGCGCAAGGAGCGTCGAAGCCAGCGCGACAGCGATCGCCGCGCCGATCATGTTAATTGATCCGTTTCGTCTGCACGTCATGGTTCGCTCCGCTAGCTCGAGCCGAGATGGGCGCGCTCGATGCCGTTACAATGAGAGATATTGGCAATGAGAAATATGAGAACGTCCCACGCCTCCTTCCGGATCAATCTATTGCGATGAGTCGGCTTGGAATAGAGACTTAGCCGCTGTTTTTGGGTGCAAAGCGGCACTGACGTTGCCTACGAATGCGTCAGGGCGCGAGGAAGTCCGGCGTTATGTCGTTCAGCGCCGCCGCGCCGGTTAGTTGCATTGCGCGCTCGAGTTCGACGCGCAGATGTTCGAGCACATCCCTGACGCCATCGGAGCCGTGCACGGCGAGGCCCCAGATGGCCGGCCGGCCGATCATCACGGCGCGGGCACCGAGCGCCAGCGCCTTGAAAATGTCGGTGCCGCGGCGGATGCCGCCGTCGACATAAACCTCAGCCGTGCCGGAGAGCGCCGCCGCCACTTCGCCGATCGCTAAGGCGGTGGTCACCGTGGTGTCGAGATGGCGCCCGCCGTGATTGGAGACCATGATCGCGCGCGCCCCGCATTCGACGCAGCGCACTGCGTCGTCGCCGCGCAGCACGCCCTTGACGATGACCGGTATGGCTGAGCTCTTCACCAGCCATTCCAGTTCGCGCCAGGTGGCGGGATACAAGACCTTGCCGGCGAAATCGGGATGGTAGAAGGTCCGCGCCATCGGCGCGCCCGGCATGTTGATGTTGAGAATATCGGGCGAGGGCTCATGCTGGGCGCGCGCCGCGCGCGGGCTCCAGCCGCCGACCGGCGCGTCGACGGTCAGCACCAGCGCGGTGAAGCCGGCGGCCGCGACACGGTCGATCAAAGCTTCGACCTCGGCGCGGTTCGGCCAATAGTAGAGCTGAAACCATTGCGGCGCTTCAGCGCGCTCGGCGGCGACATCCTCGATCGTCACATTGGAATTGCTGGCCATCACATAGGCGGCGCCGGCATCGGCGGCGCCGCGCGCGGTGGCGCGTTCGCCGTCGGCATGAAACAATTTGTGACGTCCGGTCGGCGCCACGAGAATTGGCGTCGGCACGGCATGGCCGAGCAGCGTGATCCGCGTATCGATGTTGGAGACGTCATTGAGCACGCGCGGCCGCAACCGGATGTCCCGCCATGCTTTGATATTCTCCACCGCGCTGATCTCGTCGTCGGCGCCGGCGGCGCAGAATGCGAACGAGGCCGGCGGCATTTTGGCCTGCGCCTGCGCCTCCAAGGCGTCAAAATCGACACTGTCCAAAATGCGTCCCCAGTTTGGCGCCCCGGCTTGGCTTTTCCCACGCTTAGGGCTTGGGAAAAGGAATCCAGTTATAGAGTGCCAATCCGCCGTCAACTGCAACAGTGGTGCCTGTGACGTAACGCGAGAACCGGTCACAGAGCAGCGCCAGCGCCATCCCCGCGATATCCTCCGGCGTGCCGGTACGGCCGAGCGGAATCATCGCTTCGAGTGCCGCGACGTCGGCGTTGAATCCTCCTCCCGGTATGGCGCCGGGCGCAATGGCGTTGACGCGGATGCCGTCGCGCCCGAGCGCGCGGGCGAGCTCTTTCACCAGCATGGTTTGCCCCGCCTTGGTCGCGCTGTAGTGCGGAAGATTGCGCGGCGAGTAAGCATGCAGGGATGTCACGTAGAGCATCCGGCCCTTGATGCCGCGCGCCTTCATATGTGCGCCGACGGCTTGTCCGAGAATAAAGCCTGAGCGCAGTCCGACGTCCACCATCGCGTCCCACTGCGCTTCGGTGACGGCCAAGATCGTCTGCTCCTCGGAGCGCCGGGGCGAGGCTGAGTGGACGAAGACGGAAATGTCGCCCAGCGCCGCCAGTGCGGCATCGAACAGCTGCCGCGCCGCGGCCGGCTCCGCGAGGTCCGCGGCGATGAATATCGCATCAAGCTCACGCGCCAGCGCCTGGCCGGGCGCGGCGGCGACGTCGCTCAAAACCAGGCGCGCGCCTTCCGCGGCGAGAAGGCGCGCAATGCCTCGCCCAATTCCGGACGCGGCGCCTGTCACCAGCGCACTATCGCCATCCAACAGCCCCATATCGTTACTCCCATGTCGTCGCGCCGCTAGGTCCCGGCGCCGAACTCGCCCGACAGGCGCACGGCCGCCTCCTGCACGATTTTCGCCCGGCTCTTAACGGCTTGATTGGAGAGGCGCCAAACCGGCCCGGAAATGCCGATCGCGCCGATCACTTTGCCGGTGAAATTGGTGACGGGCACGGCGACGCAGCGGACTTCGAGATTGAACTCGCCGTCGTCGTGGGCGATGCCGGTGCGCCTGATCTCGGCGATCTGGCGCATGAGGGCAGGCACTTCGGTGATCGACTTTTCGGTCGACGGTTTCAGCCCGGCGCGTTTGAGCAGGCGGGTGAGCTGATCGGGCTGCAGCGACGCCAGGATTGCCTTGCCGAGCGCCGTGCAATGAGCCGGCCGCACCACGCCGACGCGGTCGGTCAGTTGGAACGCACCGGGGCCGCTGGTGCGCGCGATCACGACGATGGCGTCGCCCATGCGCACGGCGAAATGGCTAGAACTCGCCGGTTTGCCGCGCCAGGTCTTCGAGCACCGGCGTGGCGACATTGACCATCTCGATTTCGTCGAGCGCGCTCGCGGCCAGCGCGAACAGCGGCCGCCCGATGCGATAGCGCTTGGACCCCTTTTCCTGGCGGACATAGCCGAGCGCCACCATGGTCTTGGCGAGATGAAAGGTCGTGGAATTGTGCAGGCCGACCAGCCTTGAGAGGTCGGCGAGCCCGATCCCGTCGCGGTGCCGCGCGATCTCCTCAAGAATGCCGAAGGCCCGGCCGAGCGATTGGATGCCGACGCGCTGCCGGTCATCGGTATCGCTCCGGGCATCGTCGGTGTCGTTGCCGGCATAAGGCCACGACGCACGCGCTGGGCCGGCGATCTTGGCGCGGGCCGGCGCCGGATCGGGCTTGGCGACGGTTTTGGTCCTAGTTTCGCTTTTGGTTTCGCTCTTGGGGCGCGGTCGCACCGGAAGGCCTCCGAACTGCGTCGGTAAAGCTCATACCACAATATCAATTGACGTCCAGCATTGTGAGACATAAGCGTTTACGACAGACTTTTACGACAGACTTGGCGTGCCGCCTGTTTCCGGCCGCAAGCCCGCGTGGAGGAGAAGGCAACCGATGTCGACCAGCAATATGCTCAACGGCGCCCAGGTCATCGTCGATTATCTGGTGCGGGAGAAAGTGCCGAAGGTCTTCGGCCTGTGCGGCCACGGCAATATTCAGTTCATCGACGCGCTGTTCGAGCGCAAGCACGATATCGAGACGATCTCCGTGCATCATGAAAGCGTCGCCGGCTTCATGGCCGACGTCTATTACCGGGTGTCCGGCCGGCCGACGGCGACCTTCACCTCATGCGGACCGGGCTCGGCGAACCTGCCGATCTCGCTCGCCAACGCTTTTCTCGATTCGGTGCCGTTCATGGCGGTGACCGGCAATGTGCCGACCAGCCAGTTCAATCGCGGCGCGTTTCAGGAGCTCTATCGCCATTATCAGGCCGACTTTCCCTCTACCGTGCGCTCCTATTGCAAGAAAGTGTTCCAGCCGACGCGCGGTGAAATGGTGCCGCTCGCGGTGCGCCAAGCCTGGAAGACGATGGTGACCGGCCGGCCGGGCCCGGTGGTGCTCGACGTGCCGTTCGACGTGTTCATGGAAGCGTCCGCCGAGGAAGCGCCCCGACCTGAGGAATGGAGCGCCAATATATCGAGCCGCTGCGGCGCCGACCCGGAAGGCGTGGTCAAAGCCGTCGACATGTTGCTCGGCGCGGAACGGCCGGTGATCATTGTCGGGCAGGGCGTGCGTTATGGCGGCGCCAGCGAGGACTTGCTCCGGCTCGCCGAACGCTTGCAGATACCGGTGGCGTCATCGGCAAGCGGACTCGGCGCCATCGACACCAAACATCCGCTGGCGCTCGGGCTTGTCGCGCGCGCCGGACATTATCAGGCCAACCACGCCACGCGTCAGGCCGATGTTTTGCTCGCGCTCGGCGTCCGTTTCGATGACCGCACTTCGAGTTCGTGGATTCCGGGTTATTCCTTCACCATTCCGCCGACCAAGTTGATCCATGTCGACATCGACCCGGAGGAAATCGGCCGCAATTATCCGGTCGCGCTCGGCTTGATGGCGGACGTCCGCACGTTTCTCCGCCAGATCCTCGCCGAGCTCGATCGCCGCGCCGATCTCAATGAGTGCGCCGACGCGCGGCAGAAATGGCTCGCGGCGATCGACGGCTATCGCAAGGAATGGGACAAATTCGTCGCGCCTGGATTTTCCGACAACTCGACGCCGATCAATCCGCAGCGCGCGGCGCTCGAGATCGACAAAGGCTTGCCCGCGGACGCTATCCTGGTCAGCGATATCGGCGTGCATCACAACTGGCTCCTCGGCTTCTGCAAGCCGCGGCGTCCGGACTCTTTGATCGGCTCGATGGGCTTCGGGCCGATGGGCTTCGGCGTTGCCGGCGTGCTCGGCGCGAAATTCGCCGCTCCCGATCGGCCCTGCGTTTCGGTGTGCGGCGACGGCGCCTTCTTCATGCACGCCAGTGTGCTCGGCACCGCGGTGGAATATAATCTGCCTGTCGTCTGGGTGGTGTGGAACAACTATGCCTATGCCTCCATCCGCGGCCTGCAGCGTGGTTATCTGAACGGCCGCGAGCTCGCGACCGACTTCCATAATCCTGTGACCGGCGAGCGCTACAATCCGGATTTCGCGGCGATGGCGCGCTCGGCGGGCGTCGAAGGCGTGCGTGTCGACCGCGCCGGCGATCTCGCCGAAGCGGTGCGCAAGGGCATCGCCGCCAACCGGCCTTATCTGATCGACGTCGATATCGCCGCCGACATCAATCCGTCCGGCGCCGGCGTCTGGGAGCTGCCCGGTCTCGGCCAGAGCAAGCCCGGCATCGGCACCCGTTTTCAGCCGGCTTGATCACAAGCGTTTATGCGAGCGTTTACGCGGCGCGGCCCTGGAGCCTTGCGGCTTCCGGGCCTGTTCCCACGTCTTGCGAAATTCATTTTAGACGCAGCAGAACTCGGCGCTGGTCGAGGAGAACGCCGCCACCGCCAAGACGCTGGAGCAGCAGGTCAAGTCGAAGGACGAGCAGCTCGCCGCGTTCAGTCTCAGTGCCGGTGACCGGCACGAGGCGAATGCCGGCCATGAGGCGGCGGCATAGCTTTTGCTCGCCGTCATGCGGGCACCAGCTCGCATTTTTCAGAACGCGAACATAATTGGCGCGCACCCTGAATTGCGCGGACGTGATCCTGCGCATTAAAGCGGCAGCATTTGCTATAGCTTATAACTTGATGCTCAATGGGCCGTGGCTATAGTCCCGATCCCAACGAAGCCCCTTTGCAGCGAAGTTGCTGTGGGCCAATCAAAACATCGCTGGATTTCTGGGGGGCGCTGAGACCGGTTTTCCGGATTGGCGCGTTGTAATTGTTTGAGGAGCATCCGATGAAATTGTCCCGGCGCAAAGTTCTGCTGGCGGCAGGCGGCGTTGCAGCGCTGCAGATCCTGCCGCGTGCCGCAAGAGCCGAGACCTATCCGTCCCGCTCGGTGCGGGTGATCGTGCCGTTTGCGCCCGGCGGGCCGGTCGACGTGTTCGGTCGGCTGATGGCGGAGAAATTCTCCGAGCATTTCGGCCAGCAGTTCTTCGTCGAGAATATCGGCGGTGCCGGCGGCAATATCGGCACCGAGAAAGCGGCGAAGTCGCCGCCGGACGGCTATACGCTTCTCATCAATGCCAATAATCACGTGATCAATCCCCTCCTTTACGAGACGGTGCCGTACGATCCGTTCAAGGACTTCGCGCCGGTGTCGCTGGCGGTCGGTTTTCCGACCGCGTTCTCCGTCAATGTGGCGGCGGTGCCGGCGCAGACCGTCGCCGAACTCGTCGCGCTCGTGCGCGCGACGCCCGGAAAATACAGCTATGCCTCGGCGGGCGTCGGCACGCCGTCGCATCTTCTCGGCGAGCGATTCCGCCAGGCCCTCAATCTCGATATCGTGCACGTGCCCTATAGCGGTACCGGCCCGGCGACCCAAGCCGTGCTCGCCGGCGATACGCCGATCTGCTTTGCCGGGCTGACGGCCGCGGCGCCGCTGGTGTCGACGGGAAAAATCCGCGTGCTCGCGACCATGAGCAAAACCAGGTCGCGTGCGCTGCCGGACGTGCCGACAATCATCGAAGTCGGCTATCCGGGCCTCGACGGCGAGGGCTGGGACGGCCTGTTCGTCCCCGCCAGCACGGCGCAGGACATTATTGCGCCGCTCAGCGATCAAACCCGCGCCGTGCTGGCGCTGCCCGATGTCGCGCAGCGCATCGACGCGCTCGGCTTCTCGTCGGTGGGTTCGACGCCGGAGGCGTTCGCCAAACAGCTTGATGCCGAAAGCCAGACCTGGGCCAAGGTGATCACCGCGGCGGGCCTTAAGCTGAAATAAGCCGCGTTCGCCGCTTATTTTTTAGGTGGTACCGCGGCGAATTTTGAACCGCGCACGCACATGCGGCCGCGCGCGTCCTGCCACAGCCGTTCGGTCGAGTGCAGATAGCCGAGCGCGCGGGCGACCATCACGAAGTTATACGACGCGAAGCGCTCGGCGATATCGGTGTAATAGAGCGGCGCCTTCTCGATGGCGGCGAGGATTTCCACGGCCAGGTTTCGCACCGTGATATTGTCGCCGCCATTGCCGGCCGCGTCAGCCTTGCCTTTCACATAATCGCCGATCAGCGCCGTGTCGGCATAAGCGTAGGTGATGCGCTCGTAGTGCTCGGGCGGAATGCCTTCCGGGATCGTGGCGTCGATGCCGACCTTGGCGCCGGTCGGGGCGACGCCAAATCCTTGCGGCAGGCTCGGATCGAGCGGCTTCGCCCGGGCATTACCGACGATCATAATGTCGCGGTCGCCCTGAACGCGCGTTGCGATCGCCCATTCCACTTCGGTCGGATCGAACACGTCGATATCGTCGTCGACGACGACCACGTGTTTGAGGTCCATGACCGACAGCGCGGCGAGAAGCGCGTTCTTGCCTTCGCCCGGCTGTTTCTTGATCGAAATCACCGCATGCCAGAAGGCGCAGCCGCCGAGCGTGACATTGATGTCCTTGACGACGACGCCCGCGGTCTTCAGCGCCTGGCGGATCGCCGCATAGCGGGTCGGCGCGGCGAGCCAGGTGTTCTCCCACGGCATGTGCAGATTGTAATAGATTGCGTCCTTCTTCATCGCGATGGCTTTGACGCGCACCAGCGGATTCCAATGCAGCCCGCCCATCAGCCGGGTAAATTCGCCGAAGCGGCCTTCCGGAAATGTCCAGCCGGTCGGCAGGATTTCCGCTTCCAGCACGATCTCGGCGTCGGCGATGCAGGGCAGGTCGATGGTCCGGCATTGCGCGAGTTCGACCGGCGCGCCGCGCATACCGCCTGAGATCGCCATCTCGTCGACGCCGAGCGGCGCGCGATAGCCGGCGCCGGCGATCTCGATCGGATGCGTGCCGATGGAAATCGAGATCGGCAGCGGTTCGCCGCGCTCGAGCCCGCGCTGCGCGAACATTTTCATATTGTTCGGCGTGACGATGTCGATGCCGGTCAGATTCTTCTCTTTGACGATGAAACGGTAGATGCCGCTATTGAGCCCGAATTCGGGATCGCGCGCGATCACGATGCCGGCCGTGATCATCGGTCCGCCGTCATAGATCGACGACATCGGGATCGGCAGCTTGTAGAGATCGACGTCGTCGCCGGTGAGAAAGACCTCATCGGCCGGCGATTTTTTGATCGTCTTCGATGCAATCGGCTTGTTGATGGCCTGCTGCAGCTTGTCTTCGATTTCGCGGTAGTTTTCGGCGTGCATCGACATCATCGCCCGTTCCTGGGTGCGGATGATGCCGGAGACGACCGGCATGTCGTAGCCGATGACTTTATGGAAAAAGAGCGCGGTCTTCGCCTGGTCCACCAGTGTCGCGATGTGACGGATATCGACCGGCTGGTGCAGGTCGACGAGTTCTCCGGCCTGGCGCAAACGGTCGAGGAACTGGCGGAAATTCTCTTGCATGGATGATCCTTCGGGCTGGCAGTCGGCCGTAGGTCTAAGGGTCTTGATTGTCGGCGCAATCGGGACGCAGGCGAGGCGCAAAATTTGTATAGAACGAAGCAGCTAAATAAGAAAATATTTTAACACGTTTGTACTGTTTAACTCACATAAAGTAGTATTTCGAGTTTCAAATGCTTGAAGCAGCCCTCGCACCGTCCCACGCGCTTGCCGCTCCGTCGCTGGTCCACGCCGCTCCGGCCGCTGGGCTCGGACAGCTCGCTGCCGAAATTACTGGCGCCTGCGACGGCGCGCCGGACCGGATGGCCCAGCGCATGATTGCAGCTCTTCGCGCCGCCGCCGCCGATCCGATCTTGCTGACGGCCGAACAATGCCTCACCCGCCCCGACGGTTACGCCCGTCACGTTCTTTATGCCGACCCGCACGGCCGCTTCACCATCCTCGCGCTGGTCTGGTCCGGCGGTCAGTTCAGCCCGGTCCATGCCCACGACACCTGGTGCGCCTATGCGGTGCACCGCGGCGCTCTCGCCGAAACGCTGTTTCGCTCCGATGCCGCGACCACGCAGGCGCTACCCTTGCGCACCGAGACCCGGCGTGCTGGTTACGGCTGCTTCGCCCGGTCCGGGCTTGAGCAGGTCCATCGCCTCGGCAATGCCGGCCCGGAGCCCGCGATCTCGATCCATGTCTATGGTGTCGATGCCGCGCAAGTGTGTTCGCATGTGAATCGGGTTCTCGACGCCCGCAGTTGAGGAGACAATGGTGACGGCAAAGACGATGAAGGCCCTGATCTTGCAGGCGCATGGCGGGCTCGACGAGCTCAAGCTTGTCGACAACTATCCGGTCCCGCAGGTCGCGCCCGGTCACGTCGTCATCCGGGTGCGGGCGTCCTCCTTCAACTTTCATGACCTGTTCACCGTCAAAGGCATGCCCGGCATCAAAGTGCCGCTGCCGGTGATCATCGGCCTCGATATGGCGGGCGAGATCGCCGAGATCGGCGACGGCGTCGCCAGTTGGAAGATCGGCGATCGCGTTCTGGTCAATCCGGTCAACAAGAACAAAGGCCTGATGGGCGAAATGCTCGACGGCGGCATGGCCGAATATTGTTTGGTCTCAGCCGATCAGCTGGTCGCGATGCCGGACGGGGTCGACTTCGCCCAGGCGGCGTCGCTGCCGGTGGCCTACGGCACCGCGCACCGCATGCTGATCACCCACAACACCGTCAAGAAGGGCGACAAGGTTCTGGTGCTCGGCGCCTCGGGCGGCGTCGGCACCGGCTGCGTCATGATCGCCAAGTTGCTCGGCGCTGAGGTCATCGCCTGCGCGTCGAGCGAGCACAAGCTGCAGCGCTTGAAGGAGATGGGCGCCGATGAGGTGGTCGACTACACCAAGGTCGACTGGTCGAAATGGGCGGTCGAGAAATACGGCAAGCCGCAGCGCCGCTCCTACGACGGCGGCGTCGACGTCGTCGTCAATTTCACCGGCGGCGACACCTGGGTGCCATCGCTGCGCTGTATCAAGCGCGGCGGCAAGCTTCTGGTGTGCGGCGCGTCGGCCGGCCACGATCCGAAGGAAGATCTGCGTTATGTCTGGAGTTTCGAGATCAACATCCAGGGCTCGAACAGCTTTTACGACGAGGATCTCAAAGGGCTGATGGATTTGATCCAGGCCGGCAAGATGAAGCCCGTGATCGACAAGGTGCTGCCGCTCGAAGGGGCGATCGACGGCTTGCGCCTGATCCAGGATCGCGAAGTCATCGGCAAAGTCATTGTCGCGCCGTGAGCAGGTGAGAGCATGAGTGAAGACATCACACTCGAACAGGCGCAGGCGATGATCACGCGCGCGCCCTATCATCAATGGCTCGGGCTGAAAGTGACCGCGCTGCACGATGACGGCATCGAGCTCACCGCGACCTGGCGCGAGGAATGGGTCGTCAATCCGGAGCGGCGTTACACCCATGGCGGCGTACTGGCGGCTCTGGTCGATCTTACCGCCGATTGGGCGATGCTCAAGAAGGTCGGCCGTCCGGTGCCGACAATCGATCTGCGGGTCGACTATCATAGCGCCGCCATGCCGGGCGATCTCACCTGCCGGGGCAAGATCGTTCGGCTCGGCAGCCAGTTCTCGTCTTCGGAGGCATTCGTCTTCGACGCCAAGGGCAAATTGCTGGCGAGCGGGCGGGGCACATATTTCAATGCGCCACCCAAGGCCTAAATATGTGAAGCCAAAATATGTTCCAGCCGCGGCAAAGTGAAAAGCCGATGTTCGCCTTCCGCAATCTCGGACAACTGATCGACAAAGACCGCGACCTGTCGAAGATCGCGGTGATCGATCTGGGCGGGGAGGGCGGGCCGCCCCGCGAATTCAGCTATGCCGCCACCGACGCCATGTCGAGCTCCGTGGCGCGCGCGCTGCTTCGCGGCGGGTTCCAACGCGGCGACCGCATCGCCATCCTCTCGGCCAACCGCGCCGAATATATCGCGGCGTGCTTCGGCATCATGCGCGCCGGTTTGGTGGCGGTGCCGGTCAATTTCAAGTTTCCGAAGAAGACCATCGATTTCGTTATCCGCGATGCCAGCGCCAAGCTGGTGTTCTGCGATGCCGAGCGGCGCGCCGATTGTCCTGCGGGGCTTCGGAGCGTCTCTTTCGGCGATACGGGCGCGGACGGCTTTGAGCGATTCCTCGATCCCGGTGCATTTCGCGAAGTGACGCCGGCTGCCAACGAACCGGCGATGTTTCTTTATACGTCCGGCTCGACCGGCATCCCGAAGGGCGTGGTCCTCTCCCACCAAAGCCATCTCTGGGTCGTGGAGACGCGGCTTGCCGGCCAGGATCTGTCGCGGCAGCGTTATCTGATCGCGGCGCCGCTCTATCACATGAACGCGCTGGCGTTGGCGCAGCTTGCCATCGCGGCCCACAGCACGATCGTCTTGCTGCCGAACTTCACGGCGCGGGCCTATATCGAGGCGATCGGGACATATCGCTGCACCTGGCTCACCGCCGTGCCGCCGATGATCGCGATGATGTTGCGCGAGACCGAGCTCTTGGCAGAAACCGATCTGTCGAGCGTTCAATTCGTCCGCATGGGCTCGGCGCCGGTCAGCCAAAGCCTGATGTCGTCATTGAAGCGCGCGCTGCCGCACGCCGCCGTCACCAATGCTTACGGTACGACCGAAGCCGGCCCGGTCGTATTCGGACCGCACCCGAAAGGCCTGCCGGTGCCCGACATGTCGGTCGGCTATCCGCATCCCAAAGTGCAGGTACGGCTCGTCGACGGCGGCGACGCAAATGCAGCGCAGGGCATGCTGGAAATGAAATGCCCGGCCGTCATGACCGGCTATCATAATCGCCCGGATGTCGCGTCGCCGATCGCGCCGGACGGCTTTTACCGCAGCGGCGACGTGTTCCGCCGCGATGCCGATGGCTTTCATTATTTCATCGGCCGCACCGACGACATGTTCAATTCCGGCGGCGAGAACATTTATCCGGGCGACGTCGAGCGCATGCTGGAAACCCATGCCGATGTCAGTCAGGCCGCCGTCGTGCCGATCGACGATGACATCAAAGGTCAGAAGCCGGTCGCCTTCATCATTCCGAAGGCTGGCCGGCATCCGAGCGTCGACGAGATCAAGCGCTATGCGCTCGCCAATGCGCCGGCCTATCAGCACCCGCGCTTTGTCTGGTTCCTCGATAAGCTGCCGCTCGCCTCGACCAACAAGATCGACCGCGCTGCCTTGCATCAACTGGCCGAAGAGCGCGTCGGCGCCGAGAAAAACTCGCAGTGAAAATCAGCCAGGCTTCAACCCGGACTCTTTGAGGATCGGCCTCCACCGAACGCAATAATCGAATGGTCCCGCGCGCGCACGCCGATGAAACAGCTCGTCAGCTTCCGCTGGGAGAGGAGATTTTTCTCGACCATGTCGCTCATTTTGCCGTCGATCCGGAGGCCGCGAGTGCGGCGCTGAGAAGCGCGGGCTTCGCGCCGACGCCGCGCTCGGTGCAGGTCAATCCCGACGGCAAGGGCGGCGGGGTTCTGACCGGGACCGGCAATGTGACGAGCATGTTTGGTCACGGCTATATCGAGATCCTCTACAAGACGGCGGACACCGCGCTCGGCCGCGAGCTTGATGGCGCGATATCGCGATATGCCGGCGTTCATCTTGCGGCGTTCTCGGTCGCCGACGCAGCCGCGGCGCATCGCCGGCTCGAGTTGGCGGGCTTTCGCGTGCGGCCGGTCGCGCATATGCAACGGCCGGTCGAGACGGAAGCGGGCCCGGACGTCGCCAAATTCACCGTGACGCGCGTCGAGCCCGGCCAGATGACGGAAGGGCGGATTCAGATTCTGACGCATCACACGGAGGCCGCGGTTTGGCAGCCGCGCTGGCTGTCGCATCCCAGCGGCGCAACAGGATTGATCGACGTCGTGATTGCCACGGCAAATGTCGAAGAGGCCGCCGACCGCTTCGCGCGCTTTCTCGGCAGGCCGGCGACCGACGATGCGGCAGGAAAAACCGTTCGCCTCGATCGCGGCGCCGTTCAACTTGTGACGCGCGAAGCGTTTTCGCAATTGGCGCCGGATCTCGCCATACCGGCATTGCCCTTCATCGGACTCTACGCGATTGCCGTACGCTCAATTCCGGTGCTTTGCAGTTGCTTGCAGCGCGGCGGAATATCGTTCGCCGAGCACCATGGATGTGTCATGGCGCGCTTCCCGTCCGCGCTCGGCATGGGCGGGTGGGTCTTTGCCGAGACACCGGAGCGTCTGCCTTGGCGCGCCAGTCAGAACTAAGACCGAAGAAAGAAAACGGCGGCCGAGACAGGCCGCCGTTTTTAGTTTCAGTTATATGGGCGTTTCTAACGAGATTATTTTTCGACGAACGCCTTCTCGATCACATATTGGCCGGGCTCACTGTGATTGCCCTCTTCGAAGCCGAGGCCGCGCACGACGGCGACGAGGTCGCGCAGCATACTCGGGCTGCCGCACATCATCACGCGGTCATAGTCGGCCGAAAGCGGCGGCAGGCCGATTTCGTCGAACAGCGTGTCGGACGTGATCAGATCCGTCAGCCGACCGCGATTGTGGAACGGTTCGCGCGTCACGGTCGGGAAGTAGATCAGCTTTGCCGAGATCGTCTCGCCGATGAATTTGTGCTGCGGCAATTGCTGGGTGATGAAGTCGCGATAAGCGAGCTCGGCGACCTGGCGGCAGCCGTGCACGAGCACGACCTTTTCGTAGCGCTCATAGGTCTCCGGGTCTTTGATGATGCTCAGAAACGGCGCCAGCCCCGTTCCGGTCGCCATCAGATAGAGGTGGCGGCCCGGCTGCAGGTTGTCGAGGATCAACGTCCCCGTCGGCTTGGCGTTGACGAGGATGCGGTCGCCGGTCTGCAGATGCTGCAGCCGCGACGTCAGCGGCCCGTCCGGCACCTTGATGGAGAAGAATTCCAGGTTCTCCTCGTAATTGGCGCTGGCGAGGCTATAGGCGCGCAGCAGCGGCCGGCCTGAGACCTCGAGCCCGATCATAGCGAACTGGCCGTTCTGGAAGCGGAACCCGGCGTTGCGCGTGGTGGTGAAGCTGAAAAGACTTTCCGTCCAATGCGTGACCGACGTGACTTCCTCACTGTGTAACGTGCTCATACGACGCGATTATTCCTCGATTGCGTTGACAGGCCCGGCGGTTTCGGCCATATAACTAACTAGATAATTATCAAATGCAAGCGCCCGGTTTGCGATGATGCCGCTCATTGATTTGCCCAGCGCGGACGGCCGGATCGAGCGCTATCGCATGCGGGAACCGCGGGCGTGGAATGGCGGTACCCAGAATGGCACTAGCCACCGCTTCGATCGCATCGCGCTCGCGGCGGCGCATGTTGTGGCCGATCCCTTGGCCGATGTCGACCCTTGGCTGACGCCGGCGATCGACTGGGACGCGACCATCGCGTTCCGCCGCCATCTTTGGTCGCTTGGGTTCGGCGTTGCCGAAGCCATGGACACCGCGCAGCGCGGCATGGGGCTCGACTGGAACAATGCGCTGGAACTGATCCGGTGCTCGGTCGCGGCGGCGCGCGACGTGCCGGGCGCGGTCGTATTCTCCGGCGTCGGCACCGATCAGCTTGCGCCGTCGCCAGAGGTCACGCTCGACGACGTGATCCGCGCCTATGAGGAGCAGATCGAAGCCGTCGAGGCCTGCGGCGGCCGCATTGTCTTGATGGCGAGCCGCGCGCTCGCCGCCGCCGCCAAGTCGCCCGACGATTATGCCAAAGTGTATGGCCGCATTCTCGATCGGGTGCGCGAGCCCGTAATCATCCATTGGCTCGGTGAAATGTTTGATCCGGCGCTGGCCGGCTATTGGGGCTCGCCCGATCACATGGCGGCCGATCATTTGGCGGCAATGGATGTGTGCCTCGACATCATCGGCGATCATGCCGACAAGGTCCAGGGCATCAAACTTTCCTTGCTCGACAAGGACAAGGAAATCCGCATGCGACGCCGCCTGTCGCAGGGCGTGCTCGCCTATACCGGCGACGATTTCAATTTCCCGGAATTGATCGCAGGCGATGCGCAAGGGTTTTCGCACGCGCTGCTCGGCATCTTCGACGCCATCGCGCCGGCGGCGTCAGCGGCGCTCGACGCGCATGGCCGCGGCGACACAGATACCTATTGGAATATTCTTGCGCCGACCGTGCCGCTGTCGCGGCATCTCTTCAAGGCGCCGACCCGGTTCTACAAGACCGGTATCGTCTTCCTCGCGTATCTCAACGGACACCAATCGCATTTCGTCATGGTCGGCGGCCAACAAAGCGCGCGCTCGCTGCTGCATCTCGTCGAGGCGTTCAAGCTTGCCGACGGCGCAGGCCTCATCCGCGATCCGGATATGGCCGCGGCGCGGCTGAACACGGTCTTGCATTTTCACGGCGCGGCTTAAGCGGTTCTTGAAAGGGGCTCAACTCATGCCGGTCGCGGCGACATCAAGGATCAAAAAACCGGCGGCTCCGGCGAAAGCCAAACTTAAAGCCTTGCCTAAGGTCTTGCCTAAGGTCATGCCCAAGCTCGAGCCGGTGCGCGACGCCGAGCGCACGCGGCGCGCCATTCTTGACGCCGCCGAGATCGAATTCGCCGGCAAGGGACTGGCCGGCGCGCGGGTCGACATCATCGCCGAGGAGTCCTGCGCCAACAAACGGATGCTCTATTATTATTTCGGCTCGAAGGACGATCTTTATGTGGCGGTCCTCGAGCGCGCCTATGGCGCGATGCGGGAGCGCGAACGGGAGCTCAATTTCACAAATCTCGAACCGCTCGAAGCGATCAAGACGCTGATCGAGTTTAAGTTCGACTATTACGTGGAGAATCCGCGCATCATCCCGCTGCTCGCCGCCGAGAACATGAACGGCGGCAAATATCTCAAGCGCTCGCGGCGGCTACGCGACATGCACCTGTCGCTCATCGATATGATCCGCAAGGTTCTCGTTGCCGGCGAACGCCAAGGCACGGTCAGACCCGGCGTCGATCCGTTCCAGCTCTACGTCTCGTTTTCGGCGCTGAGCTACTTCTACTTTTCCAATGCGGCGACGTTGTCGGCGGCATTCGGGCGCGATCTGATGAGCGCAGCCGAGCGCAAGGCACGGCGCGCCCACGCCGTCGAGGTCATTACGTCCTATGTGAAAGCGCGGTAAGCGCGCCGGGCAAACCCGCGCGGCAGTGCTACGGAGGCAACATGAAATTCGGCGATTATCCCAAAGCGGGGTCGTTCGATGGCGTGTCCGGATTTTGCAGCTACGTGCAGTCCTTGGGCCTCGAGATGCCGTGCGACGACATCGTGTCGGGCGGTCCGCACTCGCCGCTCGGTTCGCCGCTACACTTCGACGGCATGACCATCGGCCATCGCCTGGCGATCCAGCCGATGGAGGGCTGGGACTGCCAGACCGACGGCCGGCCGTCCGAGAACACCAAGCGGCGCTGGAAGCGGTTCGGTCAAAGCGGCGCCAAGCTGATCTGGGGCGGCGAGGCCTGCGCGGTGCGGCCCGACGGGCGCGCCAATCCGAAGCAGCTTTACATGTCCGAGCACAGTCAGAAGGACATCGCCGAGCTGCGCCAGATTGTGATCAACGCCCACAAGGAAGCGAGCGGCGGCGAGGATAACCTGATCATCGGCCTGCAGCTCACCCATTCCGGCCGCTTCTGCAAGCCGAACGACAATACCAAATTCGAATCGATCATCGCCTATCACCATCCGCTGCTCGACAAGAAATTCGGTTATCCGGCCGGCCGGCCGGTGATCAGTGACGACGAGATCAAGCGCCTGATCGAAGATTTCGTCATCGCGGCGAAGCGCGCCGAGCTTTGCGGCTACGATTTCGTCGACGTCAAACATTGCCACGGCTATCTCGCCCATGAATTTCTGAGCGCCGTCGATAGGCCCGGACCCTACGGCGGCAGCCTGGAAAACCGCACGCGCTTCCTGCGCGAAGTGGTCGAGGGTATTCGCGACGAAGCGCCGCGGCTGCGCATCGGCGTGCGTCTGAGCGCGATCGATTCCGTGCCGTTCAAACCCGATCCTGCGCGCTCGCTGCCGGGCGCGCTCGGCCCCGGCGTGCCGGAAGACCACAAGCTGCCGTACCTTTACGCCTTCGGCGCCGATCCGAACGATCCGCTGCGCTACGATCTGACGGAGACCAAGGCGTTCCTGGAAATCCTGCGCGGGCTCGGCGTCCGCTTTGTCAACATCACGGCGGGCAGCCCGTACTACAATCCGCATTATATCCGGCCGGCGCTCTATCCGCCGTCCGACGGCTATCATCCGCCTGAGGATCCGTTCGTCGGCGTCATGCGCCACCTCGAGGTCGTGCGCGAACTGAAAGCGGCGTTTCCCGATTTCTGCTTCATGGGCTCGGGCTACACCTATTTGCAGGAATACTTCCCGAATGTCGCGCAGGCGGTGGTGCGACAGGGTTGGGTCGACCTCGTCGGGCTGGGCCGCATGGTGCTCGCCTATCCCGAACTGCCGCTCGACATTTTGCAGAACAAGCCCCTGCAGAAGAAACGCTGCTGCCGGACCTTCAGCGATTGCACCACGGCGCCGCGCAACAGCATCGTGTCGGGCTGCTATCCGCTCGATGCGTTCTACAAGAAGTCGGCGGAGTTCAAGCAGCTCGCGGCGGTGAAGAAACACGCGCAGACGGCCTGAACGCTGCTCCGGCCCAATATGGACTATAATGTCCGCGCCGGAGGATTCGCTTGTCATCTTATGTCCTCGCCATCGATCAGGGCACGACGTCGACGCGGGCCATGCTGTTTCGCGCCGACACGTCGATTGCGGCCGTGGCGCAGCAGGAATTCCCGCAGCACTTTCCGGCCGACGGCGAAGTCGAGCATGAGCCCGAAGATCTCTGGGCAACGACCGTCGCGACATGCCGGGACGCGTTGCGCAAGGCCAATGCGACGTCAAGCGACATCGTCGCCGTCGGCATCACCAATCAGCGCGAAACGACGCTGTTGTGGGAGCGCTCGACCGGCCGCGCCGTGCATCGCGCCATCGTCTGGCAGGACCGCCGCACCGCTGATCTCTGTGCGCGTCTGAAGGACGCCGGGCATGAAAAGCTCGTTGCGGCAAAAACAGGACTTCTGCTCGATCCTTATTTCTCCGGCACAAAACTCGCGTGGCTTCTGACCAACGTGCCAGGCGCCGCCGATAAAGCCGCGCGCGGCGAGCTCGCCTTCGGCACCGTCGACACCTATCTGCTCTGGCGACTCAGCGGCGGCAAAGTGCACGCTACCGACGCGACGAATGCCTCGCGCACGCTGCTGTTCGATATTCACGGCGGGCGCTGGGACGATGAGTTGCTGAAGCTCTTCGGCGTGCCGAAAGCGGTGCTGCCGGACGTTCTGGATTCATCCGCGGCTTTTGGCATGACCGATCCGAAATTATTCGGCGCGGCGATCCCGATTTGCGGCATTGCCGGCGACCAGCAGGCCGCGATGATCGGCCAGGCCTGTTTCACGCCGGGCATGCTGAAGGCCACCTACGGCACCGGCTGCTTCGCGCTGCTCAATACCGGGCATACGCCGGTAGCTTCGGCCAACAAGCTCCTGACGACGATCGCCTACCAATTCGGCGGCGTGCGCAGCTACGCGCTCGAAGGCTCGATTTTCATTGCCGGAGCCGCGGTGCAATGGCTGCGCGATAATTTGCACATCGTGCAAAGCGCCGCAGAGACGGGCGCGCTGGCGCAGGCCGCCGATCCCACGCAGGAGGTCATTCTGGTCCCGGCTTTCGTCGGGCTCGGCGCGCCCTATTGGCGGCCCGATGTGCGTGGCGCCCTGTTCGGCCTGACGCGCGCGACCGGCCCGCGCGAGCTGGCGCAGGCCGCGCTCGAGAGCGTGTGTTTTCAGACCGGCGATCTGATCGCAGCCATGCAAGCCGATTGGCGCATAGCCGACAGCGCGCTGAAGACTCTGCGCGTCGACGGCGGCATGGCGAATTCCGATTGGACGATGCAGCGCCTGGCTGACCTCATCGGCAGCAATGTCGACCGCCCGCAGATCAAGGAAACCACCGCCCTCGGCGCCGCCTATCTCGCCGGCCTCTACGCCGGATTCTTTCCCGAGCCGGATCGCTTTTTGGATCACTGGAAATTGGAGCGGCGATTCTCTCCGCTGATGGACAGCGTGACGCGCGAGCGCAAGCTGAGCGGATGGACGTCGGCGGTTTGCCGATTGCTGACGTGAATATTTTCACATTGCGATTCGGTGCAGTGCGGGAAGCATCACGCACGCGCACATCACATCCGGAACTTCGCAGGAACTTGCCTCGTCCCCAAACGTTAGTGCGGGCCGGGCGTGGGGGCCCGTAGTTTCGGATATGATGAAATGTGTGGCATTTGTGGTGAGGTGACGTTTAGCGGCGCTGTTGCGGGTGATTCGCTTGCAGCGATGAACGCGAAAATGTGGGCACGCGGCCCTGACGCGGGCGGCACATTTTCGCAAAACGGCATTGCATTCGGTCATCGCCGTCTCAGCATCATCGATCTCGCTGCTGCATCGCAACAGCCGATGATCGATCCGGTGCTGGGGCTCGCCATCGTTTTCAACGGCTGCATTTATAATTATCGCGAGCTGCGCAGCGAGCTTGCGGCTAAAGGCTATCGCTTCTTCTCGCAAGGCGACACCGAAGTCATTCTCAAAGCTTTCGCGGAATGGGGCGCGCGCTGCGTCGAGCGCTTCTACGGCATGTTCGCGTTTGCGATCTGGGAGCGCGATTCCGGCCGCGTCGTGCTGGCGCGCGACCGGCTCGGTATCAAGCCGCTCTATTACGCTGAGCTGCCGGGGCGGCTGCGCTTTGCCTCGACGCTGCCGGCGCTACTCGCCGCGGGCGGCGTCGATACCAGCATCGATCCCGCGGCGCTGCATCACTACATGAGCTGGCACGCCGTCGTGCCGCCGCCGCGGACCATCATTAACGGCGTGCGCAAGCTCGCCCCAGCCACGATCTGCATCATCGAGCCCGACGGCCGCCGCCGCGAGGAGGTCTACTGGAACATCGCGGTCGGCCCGCGCGCCGAGGACCGCAATTTCAAGGAGGCCGATTGGCGCGAGGCGATCCGCGTCACGCTCGGCAGGGCGGTCGCGCGCCGCCGCGTCGCCGATGTGCCGGTCGGTGTGCTGCTCTCGGGCGGGCTCGACAGTTCAGTTCTTGTCGCCATGCTCGCCGAGCTTGGCCAGAACGATCTGAAAACTTTCTCCGTCGGCTTCGAGAAGGTTGGCGACGTCGAGGGCGACGAGTTCCGCTATTCCGATCTGATCGCGCGGCGCTTCGGCACCGACCATCATCGCATCAAGGTCGATTCCGCGCGCGCCATCGATGCGCTGCCGGGCATGGTAGCGGCGATGTCGGAGCCGATGATGAGCCACGACGCCATCGGCTTCTACATGCTGTCGCAAGAGGTCGCCAAATACGTCAAGGTGGCGCAGAGCGGGCAGGGCGCCGACGAGATTTTCGGCGGCTATCATTGGTATCAGGCGCTGATGCGCTCGAACGACGCGACCGAAGACTATGCGCGCACCTATTTCGATCGCGATCACGCCGAGATGAGCGAGGCGCTGGCGCCCGCATTGATGAACGGCGACTACAGCCGCGAATTCGTCGACGAATTCTTCCGCACCTGCGAAAGCTCAAGTCCGATCGACAAGACGCTGCAGCTCGACACGCAGATCATGCTGGTGGACGATCCGGTCAAGCGCGTCGACAACATGGCGATGGCCTTCGGCCTCGAGACGCGCGTACCGTTCCTCGATCACGAGGTCGTCGAGCTCGCGGCGCGCATTCCAGCCGAGCTCAAAGTGTGCGACGGCGGCAAATACATTCTCAAGGCGGCCTCGCGCGGGCTCGTCCCCGACGCGGTGATCGACCGGCCGAAGGGCTATTTCCCGGTGCCGGCGCTCAAATATATCCGCGGTGCCTTCCTTGATTTCGTCCGCGGCGTGCTCGACGCGCCCCAAGCGCGGCAGCGCGGGCTGTTCAACCGGGCCTATATCGACCGGCTGTTGTCCAATCCGGAAGGCGAATTGACGCCGAAGGGCCATTCGAAACTTTGGCAAGTCGCGCTGCTGGAATGCTGGCTGCAGACCCAAGGGATCTAAAGCGCAATCCGAAAAGAAAATTTAGCGAGCGGCGTAAAGGCGTGATCGAGACGGCAATTGCAAACGAGAATTTAGAAAGCCAAGGAGTTGATGCCATGGAATTCCGCTATGACCCGCAAGCGCGGCGGCTTCGCATGCGCACGCTGGTTCCGTCCGGACATCATGCGCAGAACTTCGTCGTCGCCGATCAATTCAAGTTCGGCATCGAGGAAGAATACTTTCTGTCCGACGCCCAGACCTTCGAGGTGCCGGCCGAGACGCCGGACGAATTGTTCGTAGCCGCCGATTTCGGCACCTCAGGCCGCATCGAACGCGAGTTCCTGCAGGCGCAGATCGAAGTCGCGACCGAGCCGCATTGCGCCGCCGGCGACGCGCGAAGCGAGCTGTTGCGCCTGCGTCAGAACGCAGCCGCCGCGGCGGCGGAGCACGGGCTCGTGGTGCTGGCCTGCGGCACGCATCCGCTGGCGCGCTGGCGGGAGTCGGTGCAGAGCCCGAAGGATCGCTATTCGCACGTCATGGACGTGCTGCAGATGATCGGCCAGCGCAACATGCTGTGCGGCATGCATGTGCATGTCGAGTTTCCCGATCCGGCCCGCCGGATCGACGTGATGATGCGGCTGCTGCCCTATGTGCCGCTGTTCATCGCCCTGTCGGCATCGTCGCCGTTCTGGCAGGGCCGCGTCACCGGGCTCAAGGGCTACCGGCTCGCCGCCTATGACGAGTTGCCGCGCACCGGCCTGCCGGAGCTGTTCCGCAGCAACGAGGACTACGACACGTATGTCGATGCAATGGTGCGCTCCGGTGCGATGCAGGACGCCAGCCATTTGTGGTGGTCGGTCCGGCCGTCGCTCAAATATCCCACCTTGGAACTGCGGGCGCCGGATAGCTGTACGCGTATCGACGACACCATTGCCATTGCTGCGCTCTACCGCGCGCTGGCACGCTATTTGTATGGTCATCCCGAGCACAATGCGGAGATTGACAGCGTGGATCGGGCAATCGCGGTCGAGAACAAATGGCGGGCCCAGCGCTACGGCGTGCAGGGCAGCTTCGTCACCCGGTCGGGCGGCGTGACCGTGGCCGAGACGCTGAACCGAGTGCTGGCTATGATCGAGGCGGACGGCGAGGCGCTCAATTGCTCCGAGCAATTGGAGCACTGCCGGTCCATTGTGCTCGAAGGGACTTCGGCAGACGCCCAGTTACGAATCTTTACCGAAAGTGAACACGAAGGCGCCGATATTGCTCTACATAAGGTGAGTCGTTGGGTCCGGGACGCTACTTTGGTGGCGTGATCGTCAAACGAGGGGCAAGCCGCCCGGAAAGGCACCTTAAAGGCCGTTTATGTGCCGCTGGATCGCATATCGTGGAGAAACCACTGCGCTCGAACACTATGTGACCGAGCCCGAGCACTCCCTGATATCGCAAAGCATCCATGCGCTGGAGTCGATGTCGAGCACCAATGGCGACGGCTTCGGCCTGGGCTGGTACGGCCAGCATCCCGAGCCGGGCCTCTACCGCGAAGTCCGGCCGGCGTGGTCAGACGAAAATCTGCGCTATCTGTGCCGGCACCTGCAATCGCACCTGTTCTTCGCCCATGTCCGCGCCGCCACCGGCACGCCGATCACGCGGCCGAATTGCCATCCCTTCGCCTGCGGCACTTGGATGTTCATGCATAATGGCTTTGTTGGCAATTGGAGCCGTTTGCGCCGCGCTGTCGAAGCGCTGATCCCGGATCAGCTTTACCCGGCGCGCATCGGCACGACCGACTCGGAGGCGATCTTTCTTGCGATTTTGGGCGCCGGCATCGAACGTCCCGTCGTCGCCGCCGAGAAGGTGTTGCTCACGCTGAGCGACCTTGTGAACGAGCCCGAGCCCGGCGACCGGTTGCGGTTCACCGCGGCACTTTCGAACGGCAAGGACCTCTATGCCTTCCGCTATGCGGTGAACGATCACGCCAATACGCTTTACTATCGTGAAACCGAGCGCGGCATCGTCATCGTGTCCGAGCCGCTCGACGATCATAAGAACTGGGTGAGCGTGCCGGAAAACCATGTCGTGGTCGCGCCTGCCGGCGAGCGCGCCCGGGTCATGCCGCTGTTTCACCGGCATCAGGAAGCGGCGGAATAGCTTTCATTTTCGGGAAGCCGATCAAACCGGCGGCGCGTAGCCGCCGGCTTGGGTGGTGTGCAGCCCCGTGGCGCTGTTACGGCTTCCAGTCCTGCTTCCAGGCCGACGGGGTCTTGCTGTCGATCAGGATGAATGCGATGCGGCACGGCTGCGTGCCGTTATTGACCCAGGCGTGGTTGGTCGCCTGCTGCACCAACATGTCGCCCGCCTTGACGTGAATCTCGGTGTCGTCGAGCAGCATGTCGATCTCGCCGTCAAGCACGATCGCGTAGTCGACGGTTCTTGTCCGGTGCGTATTGGCATGCCGGCCATAGCCCTGGGTCGCCGGATCGATGCCCATCGAGAGGAGGACCTGGTGATGATCGACCGGCGCCGCGTGCGGCCCCGTCGGCGCGAAATCGACGATGCGAAACACCGTGCCGTTCAGCGCCGGCGGCACGCCGTTATGGCTCTCGCCGCGGTCGGCTGCGCCCGCCACGTCGACGGGAAATTCGTGCGTCGTCCACAGCAAGGTCATGCCGTTGCCGCCGACGCTGCGTTGCTTGGCCTTGATCGGCGTGTCGAACAAGACGACCGCTTTGCCCTTGTCGTCGTGCCCGGTGACGATCCGACGTGTCGATCTCAGCTCCATAACCCCAACCCTTTCCAATGCTTTCAATTCGGCGTCGCACGGTACTTATAGGCTAAACCGCAAGATCGAATAGAGCTGCTCGCGGACGCCGCCGGAGCCGTGCTAGAACACCACTGGTTGTATAAGGTCGCGCGGAGCGCATGCGCGCCGCCGCCGTGGGCGTTGCCGCACCAATCGTTAACTTCCGCGGTGTATTTCTGATCGAATAGTCCATTTGTCGCCGGATACGCCGCCGGATAAAAGCGTAACGACAGACAGAAGTCGCTTGGTATGAGTCCCACCGTCGATTCCGCCGCCCCGCCGTCCATCGCGCCGGGCCTCGGAGCTGGCCATCACGCCGGCGCCGCCTCCACCGAATTCATCAGCTTTGCCATCGGCGACGAGCAATACGGCGTCGACATCATGGCGGTGCGCGAGATCAAGGAATGGTCCGGCGTCACCCAGCTGCCCAATCAGCCGGATTACATGCGCGGCGTGCTTAATCTGCGCGGCGTCATGGTTCCGATCATCGATCTACGCTGCCGCTTCGGGCAGGGCCTGACCGACGCGACCCCGATGCACATCGTCATCGTCGTCCAGGTCGGCAACAAGACCGTGGGGCTCCTCGCCGACCGCGTGCTCGACATCAATTCCGTCGAAGGCTCGCGCATCCAGCCGGTGCCGCAAATGTCGCGCGGCTTTGAGGCCAATTTCCTGTCCGGATTGGTGACGATCGAAAACACCATGATCGCGCTGATCAATCTCAACAACCTCCTCTCCGAGCGGAGCGAAAGCGGAGCCCTCGTGGCGAGCTGACAAAATCCAACGCGTGGCGATCGGCCTCCCCAAGCACGCGCGGCGCGGCATCAAGGAAATGGTTCATGTCCATTAAGTACCGGCTTTACGGCGGTTTCGGCGTACTCGTTGCGATGTCGCTCGGCCTTATTATCTTCAGCGTGATGCAGTTCAATACCATCTCGCTCGCCGTCACGAAGATGAACGGAATTTCCGAAAACACGACGCGGACGCTGATGACCGAGGATTATCTCGAAAAATTCCGCCGCTCCGCCCAATGTGCCGCGAGTCTCTCCTGATGTCCGAATTGACGGAAATACCGGTCATCGATCTGCGCGACGGCGGCGCGCCGCGGCACGTCCGGCAGAGCGCGGAGCGTGCGCGCGCGCTCCGCGATGCCTGTCTCGGAATTTTTCCACGTGCGGCGATGCCGCTGATCCCGATGCTCGACCGGGCCTCGCAGCGCTGGCTCGCGCGCTCGCGCTCGCCCTATATGCCGGAAATCGCGCAGATCGCAGACCTGCTCGACTTCTCCGGCATCTGGCTCCTCAACGCGTCCTATCAGTGGGGCTGCACGGCGCGGGCGGCCGAGGAGGACGGCATGCCCTGGCTCCTGCGCACGCTCGATTGGCCGTTCGCGGGTCTCGGCCGTTACGCCGAGGTGGCGCGGATGCGCGGCGCCGGCGGCGACTTCTATAGCGTCACCTGGCCGGGCTATGTCGGCGCTCTCACGGCGATGGCGCCACAGCGCTTTGCCGCTTGCGTCAATCAGGCGCCGATGCGGCGGCGCACCGCGCATCGCTGGCTTCGGCCCTACGACTACGCCGTCAACGCCGTGGCGATTTGGCGGTCCGACGATTTGATGCCGCCGGATCAGCTCCTGCGCCAGACCTTCGAAGCTTGCGCCGACTATGCCGCGGCGCGGCGCATGCTGGAGACGGTGCCGGTGGCACGCCCGGTGATCTATTCGCTAGTCGGCTGTGCGGCGAACGAGCATTGCATCATCGAACGCACCGAAATCGGTTTTGTCACCCGTGAGGAGGAGGCAAGCGCGGCCAACGATTGGGTGCCGTGCCGGGCAGGCTGGGAGGGCCGGATCGGCACGCGCCGTTTCCTGACCAATTCGATGCAAGAGGCCACCGACTATAACCGTGCGCGCCGCGAGGCACTGAGCACGTGGGACGGGCCGATCTCGGCGCCGAATTTCGATTGGGTGCGCGAGCCGGTCCTCAATCCTTATACGCGGCTCGCGGTCGCGATGTGCCCGGCACCGGGCATTCTCCGCGTCGTCGGTTACGACAAGACGGAACCGGCTTTGCCCGCCGAGCGGGTGACTCGCGTCCGCGAGGTCGGTCCGCGCGCCGGGGCGCAGGCGGCCTGAAAACGCGGCGGAAATCGCGCGTTTTTACGAGCACTTTAGGCAACGTTTTCTGGCACTGCAGCGGCGTCCGAATAGGCGCAAAGTTTTCCAATGCCGACAAGGCATTGCGGGAAATGCGCCGAACTGTGCTGACGGTCACATCCCGCATCGCAAACCCGGCTTATAGATTCCAACATCGAAGGGTTGGCCGGGTAGTACGGAGCGAGCCATGACCAGGATCGAAACACCGAATATCGGTTGGCGGTGGGGATACATGAAACACCGCCTCGTGCAGTGGCGGCGCCGGGCGCGGGCGCGCCATGAATTGCACGGCTTAAGCGACGCGACATTGCGCGATCTCGGATTGACGCGTTACGATACGGCCCAGGAATCCACCAAGCCATTTTGGATGGTCTGAGTGGCGACAACGAGTTTCCGAGTTTCTGACGCGAGTTTCTTAGGCGACGCACCGGCATGCCGATAGGCCGCCCCCACGGGTGGCCTATAGTTTTTTGGCGACCGGCCTGTGCGTCTGGAGGTTGGATACTCTGCTTAGAGCAGCCAAAAATCCTTGCATCGCATGGCCACATTTGCGCTGCGCTCGGCCATGCAATGTAAGGAAAATTCCGCGCACGAGGGCGTCCTCCTCTTAAGGTTCCCCGGATTGTTTGCACGTCGTCCCGCGATTTTTGTACGATGCACGTCGATGGCGACCGGGAGACGGCAGAATGCCCAAGATCAAAACCCAAGACGGCGTGAGCCTGCATTACGAAGAAGCCGGCGCCGGCACGCCCGTTATCTTCGTGCACGAATTCGCCGGCGACTACCGCACCTGGGAACCGCAGATGCGCCGCTTCGCGCGCTCGCATCGCTGCGTCACCTATAGCCAGCGTGGTTATCCGCCGTCCGACGTTCCGAACGATGCGGCAAGCTACGGCCAGGACATCGCGCGCGGCGACGTCATCGCCGTTATGGATGTGCTCGGCATCGACAAGGCCCATGTGGTCGGTCACTCCATGGGCGCGTACACCTCGCTTCATGTCGGCATGCGCCATCCCGAGCGCTGCATCTCGGTGACGGCGGCGGGTTGCGGCTGGGGCTCGCTGCCCGATCCGGCTGCGCGCGCGGCGATGCGCGCGCAGGCGGCCGAGACCGCGAAGATGTTCACCGCGAAGGGCATGCCCGAGGCCGCGGCAATCTATGCCGACGGCGCGACACGGCAGGCGCAGAAATTCAAAGATCCGCGCGGCTATGCCGAATTCGCGCGGATGCTCGCCGAACATTCCGCCAAGGGCCACGCGCTGACCATGGCGATGCTGCAAAGCAAGCGCCCGACGCTGTGGGACATGGAAGCGGATTTGAAAAAACTCTCGGTGCCGCTGCTGGTGATCTGCGGCGACGAGGACGAGACCTGCCTCGACGGCAGCGTCTTTCTCAAGCGCACGGCCCCGACCGCCGCGCTCTTGGTCGTGCCGCGCTCAGGTCATACCATCACCAGCGAAGAGCCCGCTGCCGTGAACGCGGCGCTCGCGGAGCTGTTCGCCGCCGCCGAAGCTGGCTGCTGGCTCGTGCATAAGCCGCCGGTGTGAGGCGATGAGCGATGCCGCTCCCGACGATCCGGGCGTTTCGCCTGCATCTTCACCCTGGGCGCCGTTTCGCCGGCCGGCCTTCGCCGTGATCTGGACGGCAACGCTCGTCGCCAATATCGGCGGCTGGATGTACAGCGCCGCTTCCAGCTGGCTGATGACCGAACTCGATCCCAGTCCGCTGATCGTGTCGCTGGTGCAGGCGGCGACGACGCTGCCGCTGTTTCTGTTCGCGCTCCCCGCCGGCGCGCTCGCCGATATTTTCGACAAGCGCAGATTCTTGATCGTGTTCGAGACGGTGGCGACAGCAGTATCCGCGATTTACGCCGTACTGGTCAGCCTGCATCTGGCGACGCCGTTTAATGTGCTGCTGTTTACTTTTCTGATTAGCGCCGCCGGGGCGCTGACCTCGCCGGCCTGGCAGTCCGTGGTGACGCTACTCGTCCCGCGCGACGATCTGCCGGCCGCCATCGCCGCCAACAGCGTCGGCGTGAACATTTCGCGCGCGCTCGGTCCGGCGCTCGGCGGCCTGATCATTGTCGCGCTCGGCATCGCCGCGCCGTTCTGGCTCAACGCGATTTGCAATGTCGCCGTGATCGCCGCGCTCATATGGTGGCGCACCGCGAAGAAGCCCGGCACGCTGCTTCCGGCGGAGAGTTTCGGCCAGGCCATGTCGGCCGGGCTGCGTTACTCCCGGCATAATCCGCATCTGCGCGCGACGCTGGCGCGCGCTTCCGGTTTTTTTCTGTTCTCGAGCGCCTTTTGGGCGCTGCTGCCGCTGGTCGCCCGCAGCCAGATCGCCGGCGGGCCCGAGCTTTACGGCATCCTGCTCGGCGTCATCGGCGTGGGCGCCGTTGCCGGCGCCTTCGGGCTGCCGGCGCTGAAAGCGAAATGGGGACCGGACGTACTGATGGCGCTGGCAACGGCCGGCACCGCCGTCGCTATGGTGCTGTTCGGTCTGGCGCGCGAACCCATTGCCGCGCTGCTCGCCAGCGTCATCGCCGGCGCGTCCTGGATCGCGGCGCTGGCGACGCTCAATGTCTCGGCGCAAGTGGCGCTGCCGGACTGGGTGCGCGGCCGCGGGCTTGCGATATTCGCCACCGCGTTCTTCGGCTGCGTCACGCTCGGCAGCGTGGTGTGGGGCGAGATCGCGGAACATACCGGGCTGCCGCCCGCCCATCTCGCCGCGGCGGCGGGGTTGCTCGCTACCATTCCGCTAACCTGGCGGTGGAAGCTGCAAACCGGCCTATGCATCGACCTGTCGCCGTCCATGCATTGGCCGGCGCCGATCATGGCGCAGGAAATCGAGCACGAGCGCGGCCCGGTTCTGGTCGTGGTCGAATACCGCATCCGCCCGCAAGACCGCGCCGAATTCCTGAAAGCCATCGCCAAAATCGAGCCCGAGCGGCGCCGCGACGGCGCCTATGCATGGGGCGTGTTCGAGGACACCGCCGAGGCCGGCCGCGTCGTCGAGACCTTCCTCGTCGAATCCTGGATGGAGCATCTGCGCCAGCACGAGCGCGTCACCAATGCCGACCGTTTGGTCGAGGAGGCGGCGCAGCGTTTCAATTTATCGGACGCGCCCAAAGTGACGCATTTCATCGCCGCGGAATTTTAGCGTTCCAAAAAATACCGGCGCGGCTCAAGCAGATGCTGATCGCGGCGGCGAAGACGCGAATTCGATCACACCCAGCGGTCACGCCCAGCCGAGCCGCTCGAGAATGCCGCGGCCCATGATCCATTCCTTGTCTTCGGCGGAGAGGAATTCCAGCGTCTCGGTGAAGTGCGTGATGCGCTGCTGATAGGTCGCCTTGGCGAAGGAATTGGTCAGGTCGGTGCCCCAGTAGCAGCGGCGCGGGCCGAAGGCGTCGAACAGGTGGCGGATATGGGGCTTCATATCGCTGAACGGATAGGATTCCGCCGAGTAGAACGGCGAGGTCGAAAGCTTCACCGAGACATTGGGATATTTGGCGAGCTTCGCCGTCTCCGCGATCGCCTCGGCGAGCTTGCCCGATTTCGCCACGTCGCCGGTGGTGCCGAAATGGTCGGCGATCATGGTCAGGCCGGGATGGCGCTCGGCGACGCTCGCGAAATGCGCCATCGGCGCGCCATAGAACATGATCGGCAGATTATATTTCTCCGCCTGCGGCCAGAACCAATCGACGGTGCCGTCGGTCAGCCAGTGCCATTGCTGCGGGTGAAAGGTCAGCCTGATGCCGAGCATATTGGGCTGCTTCTGCCACTCCGGCAAAAGCTTTGCGACATTCGGATCGTTGACCGGCAAGCGGCCCATGACGGCAAAGCGCTTCGGATAACGCCGCACCGCTTCGAGTGCGTAATCGTTGCGGTCGCCTTCCCACGACGGCGGCACGATGACGGCGCGATCGACGCCGGCGGCGTCCATGAGCGGCACAAGCTTTTCGATGGTGAACGGCTCGGGCAGTTGCGCCACCCGGTTCGGCAGCCAGGGCCGATCCGGCGTATCCGCGAGCCAGAGATGAGCCTGTGCGTCGACGATCATTGCGTTGCCTCCCGGTTTTGGCCGCGGAGTTTGCCGCGTGCGGGGACGCGCTGCAATGGGATGCGTGGCTTAGCACGTGTGCGAAGCTACTGAGGAGACGTGGCGCTGCGGCGAGCGCCCGAGCCAGCACCGTTGTCAGATGCGTCGCAGCGGCAATGTCCAGGCGAGCCACGTGCCGACGGCGGTGAAACCGGCAATAGTGAGAAAGGCGGCGTGGAAGGCTTCGCCGATCTGGCCTTGCACGACGGCCTGCCGCGCCGGATCGAGTGTCGCCAGCGCATCGGGACCGCGTTCGATGATCATGCCGAACAAGGTCGCGGTGTCGCGATCGGTCGCGGTCAGGATGGAAAACAATACCGCGGAGACGGTCGCGGTGCCAAAGGCGGCGCCGACCGAGCGCGAGAATTGCACCATGGCGGCGCCGGTGCCGAGCAGGCGCGGCCCGGAGACCGACTGCACGGTCACTTGAACGACGCCCATGACGGAGCCCATGAACAAGGCGACGCCGCAGAACGCCCAGGCGAGCTGGCCGGCGCTCAAATAGGGGATGAAGTACGCGAGCAGCAACAGGCTTAAGGTCGCGCCCATCAAGCCGTAGGTCGGAAACACCGCGGTATATCCGGTGCGGGTCACCATTTGCCCGGTGATCATCGAGCCAATGCCGATGCCCGCCGTCAGCGGTAGCAGCATGAAGCCGGTTTCCGAGGGCGAGAGCCCGCGCACGGCGCGCAGATAGATCGGCAGGAAGGTGATCAGCGACACCAGCGCCGCGCCGTGGAACGCCGCCATGGCGTCGCTGCGCCAGATCGAGGGCTGCTGGAACAGCTTTGGCGGAATGAGCGGCGATGTGGTCAGCCTTTCCTGCCAGATCAGCAACACGAGCGAGACTAGCCCGAAAGCAAGTAGCCCGAGCCCCATCGGCAGCGAGCTCAATTCCATGCGTTGCACTTGCTCGAGCGCGAGAATGACAGGGCCGACGAAGAAGATGAAAAGAACGAGGCCGGGAGAATCGAACGTGGTACGGCGGCGGTCGCCCTGGCGCGACGGAATGCGTGAGACGAACACCATGGCAAGCAGGCCGAGCGGAATGTTGACGAGGAAGATAGATGGCCAGCCGAAAGCCTGGGTGAGATAGCCGCCGGCAACCGGGCCGAAGGAGTTCGAGGTGACGGCGACGCCGGCGAGATAACCCTGATAGCGGCCGCGCTCGCGCGGCGGGATGGCTTCGCCGACCAGCGCCTGCGACAGCGTCATCAAGCCGCCGCCGCCGAATCCCTGGATCACGCGAAACAAAGTGAGCAGCGTGATATTGGGCGCGAGCGCGCACAGCACCGAACCGATCATGAAAATGCTCAGGGCGACGAACATCATCCAGCGCCGGCCGAACGTGTCGCCGAGGCGGCCATAGACCGGCGCGGCGATGGTGTTGGCGATCAGATAGGACATCACCACCCAAGACGCGCGCTCGATGTCGCCGAGCCCCGATGCGATCGCCGGCAGCGCCGTCGCGACGATGGTCTGGTCTGCGACCGCCAGAAACATCGGCAGCATGATGGGTGGGAAGACCAGAAGGAATTGCGCGCCGGGCGAGAGTGCGGCGGCCGCGGTCTCATCGGACGATTCATGATTCGTATCGTGCGACGCAGTGTCACCCGGTACCGGTGCGGCCGCCGAGCGATCCGCGGGCTCCGGTTGGTTGAGGGACTCATTCATCGTGTGGGTTTTGCATCGTGTGGTTTTTGCGCCGTGTTGTTTTAGCGAATGATCGAATCCTCAGTGGCGGCCGCCAATGTGGCGCCGTCAATCAGAACGAGGATTCCCCCGTTTGCCCCGTCTGGCGTAATTTCTCACGTCTTGCAGGCTTGAGTCACCACGAAAACCGGGTGGCTGTCCGGGCGCGGTCGGCTTGAAACGGGTTGTCGTCAAACGCGGGGGCTGTTGCGCGCTGTGGATGGAGCGGAATTAGCGTGCCCGACGCGGGGCGTCATTCATCGCTCGTGAGACAAGTCGCCGCAACGGCAAAGATGCGCGTCCCTGCGCCGCCGATGAAATAAATTTCGCGTAACGCGTATTTGTTTGTTCCGCTCGTGACATCAACCGACGCGTCTGCTGCACGCGTCGCAGCGCCGGGATCGCATTGCCCGCGGCCGCACGCGGTTCGGCATGATCGATTGGCCTGAGATGTGGCTAAGACTGGAGAAGACGATGCGAATGGTGTCTGGCGAATGTCGCGATGGTGGACATCGGCGTTCGCGCAATGCCGACTATGGCGTTCCCGGAAACCTGTGTCGCAGCCAAAGCCGAGACGCGCTTCACGAAAATGTGACTCGGCCAAGACACCGGTCGCCCGATGGGGCGGCCGGCCTTTTGCAAGCCCGGTATTGCGAACCTCTACGTAGGTCAGCCGACGTAGCTGACGCGTTCCTGTTCGCGGGCTTCTTCCGCAGTCACCGGCTGCGCCGGCAATTGCAGAACCGTGGCCTCTTGGCCTTCGCACAACAGCGTCAAAAGCACGTTCCGCCCGTCCGGAAATTCGAGCGAATCGTGATGCGCAGCCATCTTGTCCTTATTCACCTGCCGGAAGATGGCTGTTTGGTAGTTGATGGTTTTCGTCTTCCAGCCGAGCAAGCCGGCCGGTAGGCAGGCAACGTCGCTGGCGAAGGCCAACTCGGTGCCGGGCAGAATACAGACTGCCAGTCCTGGATCATCGGCGGCGGAGAAACCGCGAGTTCCCGTGCCGAAGTCACGTGTCACGAGCTTGTCGCCGACTTTCGCCGGCCTAGAACGCACACTTTGAAGGCTAAAGTCACACATTTGCGACTCCTTTCTTCCCAGATCATTGCGCCAACCAGCCCCGCAACCCCCCTCGATAACGAGTTCAAGCAAGAACAGTGCCGTCATGACATGCTGGTCGGAGATTTCGGCACAACTAAGGAGCGGCATGCCGCCGAAGCGACATGAATCGCACATTCGCGCGACTGAGCTAGACAGTCCGCCGCATCTGGCGTCCGCGCTTGGCGTCGTCGCCGGCGGCGTCGTCGCCCGAGCGGCGAGTCAAATCCGATTCATTTTTCGGCAACTTGCCTGCGATGCGGGCGGCGGCTGGCCGAGGTGGGGATCGCCGTTACTCGACTGTAATACCGCCCGTCATGCCGTCCCAGTCGTGATCGGCGCAACGCAGGTCGTAGGTGCCGGGCGGGCCCGGCGTCACGAAGAGATCCTTGACGTCGCCGGGCTGCATCACGATCTCGCTGCGCTCACGGTTGAGCACGTCGGGATTGTCGATCTTGGCGGCGGCAAAAAAAATCGGCGCGGTGAACTCGTGCGTTTCCTTCCCGTGGTTCTCCAGATGCAGCCGGTAGCGCATGCCGTGCTGCAAGGTCAGATGATCCGGCAGGAATCTGTAGTCGACCATGACGACGTTGACCGTGACCGGGTCCGGGGCGGCGGCGTTTGCAAGCGCGGGCAGGAGAGCGAGCGCGACGATCGCCGCGACGTTTGCGGCAACGCCGCCAACGACATATCGCTCGGCCCTTTGATTTTTGACTCTCTGTTTTTTGGCCCTTTGCTTCATAGCCTTGGTGTCCCCCTCCGATCCTCGCGGACAAAGCTCACGCCGCGCTGCGGGTTTGCCGTCAACGAACGAACACCAGTTGGGGCAGGGAATTCTGCCGGCAATTTGCAAATTCATCATATCAATGTCCGGCCGCCGCGCGGGAGTGAGTTTGCACGCGCCGCACCAGGATCAGCACCAGCGGAATCATCAGCGCCGCGACAATGGCGCAGACGTGGAAAACGTCGATATAGGCGAGAATCGTGGCCTGCGTCCGCACCATCTGCCCAATGATCCCGATAGCCTGGCCATTGGCGTCGCCGGCGGAAGCGCCATGCGACATGAGATACTTGGTCATTTGCGACAGCGTGGATTGGTAAGCCAGCGACGAGGGCACGGCGTTCTCGACCAGGCGCGACTGATGGAATTGCGTGCGTTGCGTCAGCACCACATTGGCGGCGGATATTCCGATGCTGCCGCCGAGATTGCGGGCGATGTTCATCAGCGCCGAAGCCTGGTTGGTCTTATCTGGCGGCAGGCCGTCATAAGCCACCGCATTGATCGGAATGAACAGGAACGGTAGGCCGATCATCTGATAGACGCGCAGCCAGGCGAAATAATCGAAGCTGGCGTCGGGCGTGAGCGACGTCGAATACCACATCGACAGCCCGATACCGGTGAGGCCCAGCACCATGAGATATTTCGGCTGCAAGCGGCCGGTGACCATGCCGGCGATCGGCATCAGCACCAGCATGGCGATGCCGCCCGGCATCATCGCCAGCCCCGACAGCATCGCGGTATAGGGAAATGTCGTCTGCAGCAGCTGCGGCATGATCTGGTTCGAGCCGAACAGGATCGCGCCGACCATCAGCATCGTGAAGGACGCCATGCCGAATTGACGATGAAACAACAGCCGCAGCTCGACGATCGGCTGATCGCGGGTGAGCTCCCAGGGAATGAAGGCGAGAAACGCGGCGGCGGCGATGCAGCTGTAGATGACGATCGTCGAGGATCGAAACCAGTCGTCGATCTGGCCGCGGTCAAGCACGACTTCGAGACAGCCGAGCGTGACGGCGATCAGGAGGAAGCCCAGCCAATCGACTTTGAGGCCGCTGGCGAGGCGCTCGTGGCGCTCGCGTTCAAGGACCTCAGGCTCGTCCACCAGCCAATGCACCAGCGCCAGCGACGCCAATCCGATCGGTACGTTGATGAAGAAGATCCAATGCCAGGAGAAATTGTCGGTGATCCAGCCGCCGACCGTCGGGCCGATGGTGGGCGCGACGATGACGGCGACGCCGTAGAGCGCAAACGCCTGGCCGCGCCGTTGCGGCGGAAACGTATCGGCGAGGATCGCCTGCTCGCTGGTCGGCATGCCGCCGCCGCCGAGCCCCTGGAGAATGCGGAAGAAGATCAGCGAACTCAGGTTGGGCGCCAGCCCGCAAAACAGCGAGCTCACCGTGAATATGGCGACGCAGATCATGTAGAAGCGCTTCCTGCCGACGACATTCGACAGCCAGCCACTCGCCGGCAGAATAACCGCATTGGCGATCAGATAGGTCGTGACCACCCAGGTGCTTTCGTCGACGCTCGCCGCCATGGAGCCTGCGATATAGCGCAGCGACACATTGGCGATGGCGGTATCGAGCACGACCATGAAAGTTGCGATCGACACCACGACGGCAACGAGCCACGGATTGCGGTCGCCGGCAGCCGAGCGGCTATTGTCCCAGCCTCGCGCCTGCGCCAAGTCGGTCATCGCACTCTGACAGTCGGCACGGCCGAAATGCCGGGCCCGAGCTGAACATCGGGCGGCTGATCGAACACGATCTTGACCGGCACGCGCTGCACGATCTTGACGTAATTGCCGGTGGCGTTTTCCGCGGGCAGCAAGCTGAACGCGGTGCCGCTGCCGGATTGGATGCTGTCGACGCGGCCTTTGAAGGTACGATCCGGATAGGCGTCGATGGTAATATCGACGGGCTGGCCCGGCCGCATTAGATCGAGTTGGGTTTCCTTGAAATTGGCGGTGACCCAGACCTCGCGCGGCACGAACATCATCAGCGCCTGACCGACCGCGGCATAGTTTCCTTTAGCGGCGGTCAGGTGCGTGACGCGGCCGGCAACGGGCGCGGTGATGATGGTGCGCGACAGATTGGCCTCGGCCTGCGCCAGTTGCGCCTGCGCGGTCTTCTGTTGCGCATCGAGTACGGGCATCTGCTTTTCGGTCGCGACGGCATTCGCTTTTGCCGCCTCGTAGGCGGCCTGGCTCTGCAGCAGGTTCGATGCATATTGCTGCGCCTGCTCCACGGTGCCGCTGCCCGTCTTGGCGAGTTGTTGATAACGGTCCGCCTGTTGTTGCGCGAAAGTCAGCGCCGCATGCGCCTGTGCCGCCTGCTTGTCGGCCTGGTCGATCTTGGCTTTTTGCGCGACAATTTGCGCTTGCAGATTGTCGATGTTGGCCTGCATCTGATCGCGCTGGGCTATATAGTCGCGATCGTCGAGCCGCACTAATTCGGCGCCGGCCGCGACCAGCTGATTGTCGTTCACCGGGACGTTGACGATCGCGGCGGCGACTTGGGCGCTGATCTGCACCGTGCGGGCGTCGATGAAGGCATCATCGGTCGACTCATATTGCCGGGCATGCAGCCACCACAGGATCAGGGCGGCAAGCAAAACCGGGCCGGCGATGGCGAGTGCAGTGAATAGGCCGCGGCGCTTGCCGAAAGTGTCGCGCCACGAGCCTTTTTTCACCGCCTCGCTGGAGACGGGTTTCATCTCTGCGCGGGGCGGAGAGATGGCCGGGCGCTCGTTGTCGACGCGTTGATCCATGGTCGACGGCTAAACGTTTTGACGTGCCAACAGGTTGCCGCTTGCATGCGCCGTAATGGGCGCACGCGCCCCTGGCGTGTCTTAGCCGTTAATCGTGGCCAATGCCAAGGGACCGGGTTCGATGCCGCGCGTCTAAGACGGTCCCGCCGGGCGCAGGTCTGCCGAGATTTTTTGCGCGAACTCGTCGAGCTCGTCGCCGGCGAGATCGCTGACGGCCCAGAAGTCGAGCCCTTGTTGCGTCCAATGCCGCACATTGTAGCCCTGGACCGTCTTCGACATGACGCTGGCGTGCGCCGCGCCCAGACGCTGGGCGACGAACAAATTGATCACATGTTTGCGGCGCTGATAGATGACCGAAGCCACCGGCTCGCCGTCGATATAATCAAGCCGGCCGCCGAGCAATGTGAAGCCCTCCGCGGTGAGATCGATGACCGGCGGCGCTACGTCGAGCTTGCCGTTGAACCAGGGCTTCACGGTGTGCTGGTCGCTCGTCACCACGTCCATCAAATGGCCGGACTGGAGCGAGCGGATATGTGCCGACACGACTTCGTCGGCGACATGCTGATTCTGATCGCTGCGGAACACGCCGACGATCAGGGTGGCGGCGACCGCGGCCGACAGCGCGGTGCCGATCGAGAACCCGCCGAGGAACGACCCCCACCACCGCGATAGCAATCCCTCTCCCGCGGCGCTTGCGGTGGCCGGCGCAACGGCGGGCGCGGCAATGGGGAACAGCGCCTCGATGCGGTTGCGCAGATGTGCCGGTGCCGTCTCCCTGAGGCGGCCTTTCGCCATCGCATCGCGCATGGCGCGGATCGATTTGAGCTTCGCGGCGCAGTCGGGGCAGCCCGCCACATGCACATCGACGTCGCGCACATGGCCGGCATCGAGCTCGCCGTCGGCCAGCGCATGGAGCAGCGTTTCGTAATCGGCGCAACTCGTTGTGACATTCATGGCGATGTTCCTCGCACCACGGCGACGCGAGCGGGTCCTTGTAGCGCTCCTTGTGGCGATCCTTGCACCGTTCCGTTGGCGGCATTCCATGCCGCGCGTAGCATCGCGCGGGCGCGGGCGAGCCGTGACATCACCGTTCCCACTGGTACGCCGGCGACCTCGGCGATCTCCTGATAGGACAGGTCGTTGATCTCACGCAGCACGATGGCCTCGCGAAACGGCCCCGGCAATGCGTCAACAAGCCGCCGGATCGCCGCGTCGTCGTGCGCACGCAGCAGCGTGGATTCAGGCGTTGATTGCGGCTCCTGCCAGATCGGCTGTTCGGCCGCCGGCGCGTCTTCGGAGAAATCAGTCGGCGTCTCGTGTCGGCCGCGACGGGAGAATTCCGCGTAGCAGACGTTTTTCAATATCGCCAGCAGCCACGGTTTCATGGCCGGGCCGCGATAGCTTTCGAAGTGGCGCAGCGCCCGCAGATAGCACTCCTGCACGGCGTCTTCGGCGTCCGCCGGATTGCGCATGAGATAGCGCGCCAGCGTGTAGACGTCATCGAGATAGGGCAGCGCGGCGTCGCGAAACCGCCGCGCGCGTTCTTGTTCGGCATTTTCTCCACCTGTCATCGTATCGCGCCCGGCCGTCCGAAATTGCGCTCGGCGCTGACATTGCTGCCGATCGGAATTTACTGCGTGGCGTTGCTGCCCGTCGCAGCTTCTACCACGATCGTGCCCACCATGTGCGGGTGAATGTAGCAGAAGTATTTGAAGGTGCCGGGCGTGGTGAACGTGAACGAATAGCTGTCGTCGGTATCGAGCGCCTTCGACTTCTTGAACCCGTTGTCGCTCGAGGCTATGCCGTGGGGGATGTCGTCTCTGTTGGTCCAAGTCACCGTCGTGCCGGCCTTCACCGTCAGGCTGGCCGGCGTGAAGGTGAAATTGTCGATCGATACCGCGCCGGCGGGCGCCGCATTTTGCGCCCAGGTCGGCAGGGCGACCGCGGCCAACATGGTCGCGGTCGCAGCTCCAAGTGCGGCCGCAACGAGCGCGCTGCGCACTGTGTTCGACATGGCCATCCCGGTCTCCTTTAAGCCTTCAGCGGCGTGTCGACGATCGCCAGGCGCTGCTCGTTCTGTTTGAACGTCACGTTGGCAATACCGAGCATGGTGCGCAGCTGATCGTCGGGAACCTTCATCGGACCAGGCGACGGCGCTTGGCCGGGGGCCGGTTGCGGGAAGGCGGTCGAGCGTGCGGTGTGGAAGGTGACGTTGCCTTCCACTTTCTGCATCACCTGGTGGATGTGGCCGTTGAGCACGGTCACCGAGCCGAAATGCTTGAGATAGGACAGCGCCTGCGCGGCGTCGTCGGTGCCCCAGCCCCAATCCGGATAGACGGTCCAGAGCGGGATATGCGCGAACAGCACGATCGGCGTGGAAGCAGAGAGATGTTTGACATCGTCTTCCAGCCATTCGAGCTGATCGGCGCCGAGATCGCCAAGGCCGCCGGCTTTCAGATTGAGGACATTGACCAGGCCGACGAAGTGCACGCCGCCGGCGTCGAAGGAGTACCAACCGGCGCCCTTGGTGCCGCGCCCATAACGGTCGCGATAGAATTTTTGGTCCGGATCAAGGAAATCGTGCTCGCCCGGCACGTAATGCACGTCGAGACGCGACTGCGAGATGATGCGGTCGGCATCGTCGAATTGCTGTTCCAGCGACAGATGGCTGATGTCGCCGGTATGGATGGCGAAGGCCGGCTTGATCGGCAGCGCCTTGACCTTGACGATGGCCTCTTCGAGCGTGCCGAGGGCATTCGGATTGGCCGGCTTGTCGAAGCCGACATGGCTGTCGCTGAGCTGCAGGAAGGTCAGGCTCTTGGATTCCTGGGCCTGCGCTTCGCCCATGATGCCGAGCGAGTGCGGTACGCCGCCGGAAATCGTCCACAGCACACCTGTTCCGGCCCAGGTCATGCATTCCAGAACTTTGCGGCGGCTCACGCCGTCATCGCGATCGGATCCCATAGCATTCTCCTTCGGAAGCCACGCCTGGCGCCCATGCGCCAAGACTTGAAAAGCCTTGCGCCGCGACGCCCCGCGGCTGGCTCTTTCCGGCTTTCGAAGGGCTTATTGGGGAGGGGTCGGATTTATTCCCGGGCCCGCATATCCGGGTCCCGATAATGGTATGAGCAGGCCGCGCCGGGCGCTGCTATAGGGTTGTGCAATCGCGCCAGGGTCCTGGAAATAGGACGCTAGAACAGGGCCCTAGAGACAAGGTCCTAGAGACTTGGCGCTAGAAACAAGGATTCCATGCTACAACCGGCCGTCCCATCCGTGGAGACACGTACGTCATGGGTGGTCGCCAGTGTGGTGCTCCTGGTCATGGCGGTGGCCTTCGGCGCGCCCTGGATTACCATCGTTGCGCTGAAAAACATCGCCGCTGAGGTCAACGGCGAGCGCTCGATCCCGGCCTTTGCCGGCGCCCTGATGTGGATCGGCTCTGGGCTCGGCGGCATTTTCATGGGCCGCGTCGCCGAGCGGCTCGGCATCCGCTTTACCGTCATTTTTGGCGCGGCAATGATTGCGACCGGGCTTGCGATATCGACGCTCGGGCCGTCCTGGCCGCTTTATGTCGGCCACGGCGTGTTCATAGGCTTTCTGGGCATCGGCGGCATCAATGCGCCGTTCTATGTCTATGTCAGCCAGTGGTTCGACCGCCGGCGCGGCTCGGCGCTGGCGCTGATTTCGAGCGGCGCCTATCTCGCCGGCGCGCTGTGGCCGCCGGTCTTCGCCCGCGCCATCGCCTCTGCCGGCTGGCGCGAAACCATGTTGTATTTCGCAGCCTTCGAACTTGTCCTGATCGTGCCTGCCGCAGTCGTGGCGCTGCGGGCGCCGCCGCAGACGGTGCATCACGCGGCGGCGCGCAGCGCCGGTCACGACAAAAAATCGGTGATGGGCTGGCCGCCCAATCTCGTGTTCGCCTTACAGATGGGCGCGATCTTCACCTGCTGCATTCCGATGTCGATGCCGCAGGCGCATCTCGTCGCGCTGTGCAGCGATCTCGGCATCAGCGCGGCGCACGGCGCGGCGATGGTGTCGGTTCTGCTCGCGGCGGCCTTCATGAGCCGCCAGATCTGGGGCGTGATCTCGGACCGCATCGGCGGTCTTTATACGATGCTTGCGGGCTCGGCCTTGCAGGCCTTCGGCATGGCGGCGTTCCTGCTCACGCAGGACGAAGTCGGCCTGTTCGCCGTCGCGGCTTTGTTCGGGCTCGGCTTCAGCGGCCTCGTGCCGGCCAATGTGCTGGCTTCGCGCGAATTGTTTCCGGCGGGCGACGCTTATTGGCGGATGCCGTCACTACTTCTGTTCAGCGGCTGGGGCATGGCGGGCGGCGGCTGGCTCGCCGGAATACTTTATGACCATTTCGGCTATTACGCGCCGGCCTTCGCTACCGGCCTCGGTATCAACATCGTCAATTTCCTGATTGTGGCTACGCTCGCATTACGCAAGCGCCGCAGCGCATTCGCTTTCACCGCGCCGGCGGAATAGTGCTGGCGCGAAGTCCGTTTGTTCTTGGCGGCGCGGTCGGTCTCATGGCAACGGGACGGGCGCGCGCCGCGCAAAAATCCTGCACCGCGGCGACGATCGCTGCGCTGGTCTGGGTGCGGCGCTCGGGCGTGCCCAATTCCGATTCTTCCTGCCTGTTGACGATGGAGCCGGCTTCGAGAAGCAGCGCCGGCATCCGCGTCATCCGCAGCACGATCAGCGCGTCGTAGCGGTACACGCCGGCGAGCGGATCGAGCAATTCGCGGCGGCGATGTCCCATCAAGGCCAGCGTGTAATGCGGCGTATAGTGCAAGCCCCGCGCTTGCAATTCCTTGCCGAGGAAACTTCCGAACAACAGGCTGCCGGCGCGATCGCCGTTCTCGTTGGAGATAAAGAGCGCGTAGCCGGGGTAATCGTCGTTGTAATGATTGTCCTGCCCTTCGTACTGCCAGGTCTGCAGCAAATTGTCCGGCACGGAGTCGTGATGGATCGACAGGAAGAGATCCGCCGGCAGGCTGTTGGCCTGCGCGGCGCGCGTCATCAGGCCCTTGGGCGGCGCTTTGTCGGTGATCAGAAGCACCGTTCTGGTGAAGCCCGCGGCGACGAGCGCCTGGTTAGCCTCCTGGGCCAGCGCGAGATTGAAGGTGTATTCCGGGACTCCTCGCGCGCTCATGGCGCCGGCCACGTCCGCGGTGTGACCGACATCGACCACAACGCGGAACGCCTCGGGGTGGCAGCTGGCCCCTGCCGGTTTGACTGCGGGCGCAGGCTTTTGCTCCAGCTTCGGCACAGGCATGGGCACAGGCTTTGGCGCGGCCGCCGGCGCAGCCACGGCACGTATCGCGCCGTAAGCCGGACGGTTTTGTTGGCTCCATGCCGGCCGCGGATCGGACGCCAGAAGCCCAATCGACAAAACCAACAATGCGTGCGCGGCGTGTCGGAAATCGATCATCAGAATTGTGACATTAGCACGTCAGGATCGTAAGCGCGCCGTCAGAACGGTTTGCCCGCTCGGGACCACCGCCGACGCATACCCTTGTGCATGGCGCGCTCCTGGCGTACCAAACGCGGACGAGTTTTGTGGGCGGGTCGAACAAAAAATGTCCAAGTTCGTCGGTGGCTGCGTCGTCCTGTTTGTGTTCGCCGTCGGGTACATTTTTATTACCCAGGCGCAGGACTTGGCCGCGGTGTTCGACGCGTTCCGCGCGGAGCCGCTGGCGCAAAAATTCGCCTGGTTTCTTATCGTTCTTATTCCGCTCGTGCTGATCCCGAGCGCGCTGTGGCTCGCCGACGCGCTGATCCGCCAGCGCAAGGCGGCGGCCGCGCTCGAATTGCGGCTCGGCGGCGTGCGGGCGGGCGTGCAGGATCTGGCCAAGGCGCAGGTCGACGCCGAAAGCGCCGTGCGTCACCTCGTCCATAGCGATCCGCAAGACGCCATCGGCGCCGTGCAACAGCGGCTCGCCGACGCCGAGCGCACGACGCAAGTCCAACAAAACCGCAACGAGGTCGGCGATCTGCAAACGCGCGTCGAGGAATTGCGCGCGCAGCAGCAATCGTTGCGCGAACGGCTGATGCCGGTGCTCGAGAGGCGGCGTTCGATCGAGCAGCTGTTCGGCGATCTCGACAGCCGCGAGAACGATATCGACCGCGCGCTCGCCGAGGTCGCGAGTTCGGACGACGCAACCGCGATCGAGGTGCGGCTGAAAAACCTGATGGAGTTCGTGCGCCAAGGGCATGCGCGCTGCGACGAGATCGAGAACGCGGCGAAAACGGCGGCGTGCCTGAAACAGGATTATGCCGATCTCGGCGCGCGCATCGCGCCTTATGCCGCGGTCGAGGACGGCGTCGTCCGCCGCGTCAAGGAATTAAGCGAGATTCGCGACCGGCTGACGTCGGAAATCGAGGCGCTGCACAAGGCGCCGCAAGGCGATCTGGCGTCCCGCGTGCAGATTTTCGCCGACGACAAGAGGAAGCTCGACGACAGTCTCGCCGACATCGAAATGCAATTTTCCAGGCTGGCGACGCTGCGGCGCGACGTCGAAGGCCTGTCGGGAAATTTCGACCGCGCGCTCGGATTGCTGTCGGTGTCGGCGAGCACCGGCAATGTCGGCGCCGGGGTCGAGGAGGTATCGCAATTCGTCAAGTCGACGCAGTCGCGGCTCGACGAGATCGAGCGCACCATGCTGAGCTTCGATCAATTGAAGACGCGGCTCAACGACCTGCAATCGCGCTTGGTTCCGCTTGAATCCCAGAACGGCGGCGTCGTCGATCTGCTCGGCCAGGTGCAGGATATTCGCGACCGTCTGGTTGCCAAGATCGGTTCGCTCGAAGCCGACGAGAACGGCGATCTGGCCAGCCGCGTCAACATGTTCGCCGCGACCAAAGAGGAACTCGAAAAGCGCGTCGCTACCGTCACCGAGCAGTTCTCCAAACTGGCGACGATCCGCAGCGACATTTCCGGGCTTTTCGACAAATTGCCGAACGTCGCCGATCCGTCATCAAACGGATCCCGGAACTGATCCCGCTGCGTTTCTGCATTGCTGACCTAAGCTTGAGCGGGCCCGGCCGCGCGCTTTGCGCTTGCGGGCGGGCGGGGGCTGGGGCAAGATTCTCTCGTAAAAATTGTCGACATGCCGGCCAACGCGCCGGCGTCGCGAATACCGGGAGGATTGCATGAAGCGGGCATTGCTTTGCCATACCGCGGCGCTGGCTATCGCGGCGCTCTGGACGGGGCTACCGGCGCAGATCAATGCGCATCAGGTTCTGGCGCAGAACGCCAAGGATAAAAGCGCTACGTCCCAAAATGCCGTCAAGATCGACGGTGCCGACATCGGCGGTGTCGTCACCGGGCCGAAGGGTCCGGAAGCCGGCGTCTGGGTGATCGCGGAGACGCGCGAACTGCCGACACGTTTCGCCAAGATCGTCGTCACCGACGATCAAGGCCGCTACGTCGTGCCCGACCTGCCGAAAGCAAAATATCAGGTCTGGGTGCGCGGCTATGGCCTGGTCGATTCCGCCAAGGTCGACGCCACGCCTGGCCAGCACCTTAATCTCACTGCCGTTGCCGCGCCGGACGAGGCGAGCGCGGCAAAATATTATCCGGCGATCTACTGGTTCGCGATGCTGAAAATCCCTGACAAGGATCAGTTCGGCGGCAAGAGCGACATCCCGGAAAACATCAGCCAGGCCGACTGGCTCACCACGATCAAGAACCAGGCCTGCGTCGGCTGCCACCAACTCGGCCAGCTGGCAACGCGCACCATTCCTGCGGGGCTTGGCACCTTCAAGAGCGGCGAAGACGCCTGGATGCGGCGCGTCCAGTCAGGTCAGGCGTCACCGAATATGGTCAATCCGCTCGCCGGCAAGCTCGGCGGCGTGCCGTTCAAATATTTCGGCGATTGGACCGATCGCGTCGCCAAGGGCGAACTGCCGTTCGCCAAGCCGCCGCGGCCAGCCGGCGTCGAGCGCAATCTGGTGATCACGACCTGGGATTGGGGCGACGAGAAACATTATCTTCATGACCTGATCTCGTCCGACAAGCGCAATCCGACGGTTGGCGGCAACGGCAAGCTGTACGGCTCAACGGAATATGCGACCGATCAGTTGCCGGTGCTCGATCCGAAGACGTCGAAGGTCACCTACATCGCGCCGCCGGAAGGTGCCAACGTGCCGCAGGCGCTTGGGCCCGGTCACGCCGCTATCGAGAAGCCGCTGGCGGCTTCGGCCTATTGGGGCATGGAGCAGATCTGGGACACCAAATTCGACAACCACAACGACATGTTCGATGCCCAAGGCCGGGTGTGGATGACGGGCACCAATCACGCGCCCGGCACGCCGGCCTTCTGCCGCAAGGGCTCGGACAATCCTTACGCCAAGGCGTTCCCGATCGACAGCAACGAGCGGCAATTGGCGGTGTTCGATCCGAAGACGCAGAAATTCACTTTCGTCGATACCTGCTTCGGCACCCACCATCTGCAATTCGGCTTCGACAAGGACAACACATTGTGGACCAGCGGCGGCGGGCCGGTGGCCGGCTGGCTCGACACCAAAGTGCTCGACGAAACCGGCAGCGCCGAAAAGGCGCAAGGCTGGGCGCCGTTCGTGCTCGACACCACCGGCAACGGCAAGCTCGATGACTATACCGAGCCGGGCAAACCGACCGAGCCCGGCAAGGATGTGCGCATCGCCGGATCGGGAACCTATGCGGTGATGCCGAATCCGGCGGACGGCTCCATCTGGTACACGATGAACGTCTTCGCCGGCCGCGCCGGCGTGCTGCGCTTCGATCCGAAGACGAAATTGTCGGAGCTCTACAACATCCCAATGCCGGGCTTCGGTCCGCGCGGCGGCGACATCGATTCAAAAGGCGTCGTCTGGGTGTCGCTCGCCAGCGGCCATGTCGGCAGCTTCGATCGCTCGAAATGCAAAGGGCCGCTCAACGGCCCAACCGCGACCGGCGATCATTGCCCGGAAGGCTGGTCGTTCTACAAATATCCCGGCCCTGGCTTCCAAGGCATCGGCGATAACAGCGCCGAGGCGAGCTATTACACCTGGGTCGATCAGCACAACGCGGTCGGGCTCGGTAAAGACGTGCCGATCTCCACGGCGAACGAGAACGACGGCTTCGCCGCTCTCGTCGACGGCAAGATGGTGATGCTGCGCATACCTTATCCGATCGGCTTCTACGCCAAGGGTTTGGATGCGCGTATCGACGATCCGAATGGCGGCTGGAAGGGCAGGGGGTTGTGGTCGTCCGAAGGCGACCGCACGCCGTGGCTCAAGGAAGGCGGCAAAGGCATGACGCCGATGGCGGTGCACATTCAGGTGCGGCCGGATCCGCTGGCGCATTAGCGCATGAAGGGCCTGCCGCTCAGGACGCGCGGTCCATGTGCGGCACGCTCACTCTGATCCAATTCAATTGAATTGGATCAGAGTCTAAATTCTTCGTTTGAGCATGATCTTTTCCCACCTTCCTTCGCCCGCCGAAGCGGGCTTCGCGAAGGCAGGAAACCGGTTCCCACTTTTCGGGATCATGTTCTAGCAGCGACGATGCGCGGCTCGATCTACGCTGCGCTATTCACAAACGCGGACTCGCGGATAGATCCAGGCGCCGGCATAGCCGTCCCAGTAGGGTTGGCCGCCGCGCGTCCAATAACAGGTCGGGCCATAGACCGGCTCCGGCGCCACATAGACCGGCGGCGGCGGTCCGTAATGCGGGCCTGAGGCTGCGATGCCGAGCAGCGTGCCCGCGGCCAGGCCGCCGACGATGCCGGCAGCGAAGCCGTTACCGTCGCCGGCCTGCGCCGGAGTCATCGAAATGCCGGCGAGCGACAGCGCCGCGCCAACGAGCAGAACGGAGCGAATCTTTTGCATTGGGCTCTCCAATCGAGACTTTCGCGAAGATTGCTCCACAACAGTTAGGACCTCGTTAAGGATTGCTTGAGGGAACCCGACCTGTTCAGGAAATTTAGGGCGGGCCATCAATGGGGACTTGGCGCTATCAGCGCAATCTCAAATCTGTCTGAACCAGGACGAATTGGACCGGCGGGCTTCACATCAGAAAGACGCCTTTGCCGCTGGTCTGCCGGTCGAACAGCCGATAGGCTTCGTCCGCCTGCGCCAGCTGCCAGCGATGCGTGAACAGATGTTCCACGTCGATCTTGCGATCGTCGACGAACGCCGCGCATTCCGCTTGGATCATCGTCGAAAAGGTCCACGAACCGATAATTGTGAGCTGCTTGCGCAACATGTCGGGGCTGACATTGAGCGTGACATTGCCGCCTTCGCCGACAAAACACGCCGTGCCCCACGACCGGGCGCCGCGCACCGCCGTCAGCCGGCCTTCCGCGGTGCCGGACGTGTCGAGCGTCAAATCGGTGCCGGCGCCGTGAGTGAGCGCCTTGATCGCAGCGACAGGGTCGTCGGCGTTCGGATCGATCAGCGCGTCGGCGCCGAATTCCTTGGCGCGCGCAAGCCGCTCGCTGCTGATGTCGAGCGCGATGACGCACGCCCCCATGGCCGCAGCAAGCTGCGTCGCCGACAGACCGACCGGACCTTGACCGATGATGGCGATGCTATGCACGCCGCTCAAATTCATCCGGCGCAACGCACCATAGGCGGTGCCGGTGCCGCAGGAGATCGCCGCTCCAGTGGCGAAGCTCAAGCTCTCTGGCAACGGGACCAAGGTGTATGCTGGCACCTTCATGTATGGGGCATGCGCGCCGTTTCCGGTGACGCCGTAGACGGTGCTGCCGTCGGCGCACATTTGCGACCAGCCGCCGCGGCAATGCCGGCAGACGCCGCAGCCGCTATAGTGGTGCACCATGACGCGGTCGCCGACGCGCCCGGTGCGCTCGCCGACCGCCGATCCCACGGCAGCGACGACGCCGCATGGCTCGTGTCCGGCGATGACGGGGCCTGAGATTTTGCCGAGCCCGAGCGCGGAGGTGTGGCCCGTTGCCCGGTAAAAGTTCAGATCGCTGCCGCACATGCCGGAGGCTTTGATCTCGACGATGACGTCGCCGGGGCCCGGCGTCGGATCGGGAAATTCAACGAAGTCCAATTTGCGTTGCCCAAGGAAACATACGCCGCGCATCGCTCCTCCCGTCGTCCTGCTCGTCGCCGGATTCAAGTATCAGCGCAAAGTCATTCCGGAGTTATTCCGGCGACCTCGACCATCTTGCGCCATTTCGCTTTGTCATCGGCGAGAAATTTCGCGAATGCGCTTGGCGACATGGTGGTCGGCGCTCCGCCGTCTTCACCAAATCGCGCAACGATCTTGGGATCGGCGACCGCGTTGGCCAGTGCCCGGTTGAGCAGCGTCACGATTTCGGGCGGCGTATCTTTCGGCGCAAACATGCCGTACCAGATTTCCACATCGTAACCCGGCACGGTCTCCGCGATGGCCGGCACGTCGGGCAGCAACGGCCAGCGCTCTCCCGAGGTGACGGCGAGCGCCCGCAGCTGGCCGGCGTGCACCATTTGCAGGACCGGACCGCCGAGATTGTCGAACAGCAAGTGGACCTTGCCGGAGATAAGATCGGGATAGGCCGCCGCCGATCCGCGATAGGGCACGTGCACGATGTCGATATTCGTCAGGTATTGGAAATAGGCTCCGGACAAATGCGGCGATGCGCCCACCCCCGACGAGGCCATCGAGATCTGTCCCGGATTGGCTTTGGCGTAGTCGATGAATTCCTTGACGGTTTTGACCGGCAAGGATGGCGTAACCACCATGAGATTGGGCGCGCGCATCACCATGCCGACCGGTGACAATTCGTCGAGGACATTGGCGAGCTTCTTGTAGATCGACGCGCTGATGGTGACGGTCGGGCCGGCGAACAAAAGCGTGTAGCCGTCGGCTGTCGCATTGACGACGGTTTCGGTGGCGAGCGTGCCGCCCGCGCCGGTGCGATTTTCCACCGCGAACTGATTGCTCATATGCTCCGACAGCCACTGCGCTACCATGCGCGCGGCAAGGTCGGTCGGGCCGCCCGCTGCGAGGCCGACGATCATGCGGACCGGCCGCGTCGGAAAATCGAGTGCCGAAGCGCGGCGCGGCGCGGCCGTGAACGCGGCTGAAGCCGTCGCCAGGCGCAAAAAGGCTCTGCGGTGGGGAAGTGTTACCATTTGCCCGCCCCCAATTTGCCCGCCCTCAAGGTTCGCGGTCCGGGCGCCTGCTCAGTTTACCTTAAGTGTCATATCCCGGGTAAGGCTGGATGGCTTGATTTCGCTATCCGCCTCGTGCCGATACTATGGGATCGGCACGTTTGTTTGAGGAGGAAATCATCATGGTTCGTGAGCCCTTACTGACCACGGTCGCCATTACCGATCTTCGTCCGACCCAGATCACCGTCGGCATGCGCGAGGTCAAAGCCAAACGCAAGCATTGGCGGGAGATCGGCATGAACAAGGGCAATCAGTTTCTCGGCAAACATCTGATTCCGGTGATCCTGGGCCCGAAGAAGCGCAACTATGTGATCGACCACCATCACCTGTCGCTGGCGCTCCACGAGGAGAAGATCAAGAACGTGGCGGTGACGATCATCGCCAATTTGAGCAAGCTCGAGCCCGACGAATTCTGGAACGTCATGGACAATCGGTCCTGGATGCATCCGTTCGACGACAACGGCGTGCGGCGGCACTACAACGACATCCCGAAATCCATCACCGAGCTGATCGACGACCCGTTCCGTTCGCTCGCCGGCGAGCTGCGTCGCCAGGGCGGCTATGCCAAAGACACGACACCGTTCAGCGAGTTCATCTGGGCGGAATTCCTGCGCCGGCGCATCAAGCGCAAAACGGTCGAGAGCAATTTCGATGGCGCCATGGAAAAGGCGCTGCAACTGGCCAAGTCCCAGGATGCCGGTTATCTGCCCGGCTGGTGCGGGCCGGCGCCGGGAGACTGATGCCGGAATACTGACGCCGGAATACTGACACCTATGGACTGCGGCCGGATATCGGACCGCAAGCTGCGGCAAGCCGACCCATGATTGCACCCGTGAGACCCCCCGTCGACCTCTGCTATAGTGAGTGCGGGGGAACGATGGGGAACGGATAGGCCGAAGTGCGCCCGGTCAGGTCACATCTCTGGCACGGCTTCGCCGCGGCGCTCCTGGCGATCGTGGTCGCCGGCTGCGAGTTCAACACCAAGCTGCCCGCCGCTCCGGTCGTCGATCCCAACCTCTATCCGCAGAATTACCGCAAGGAAGTCGCCATATACCTGTCGCAGCAGTTGATGGACCGCGCCGACTTTCGCGGTGCGCGTATTTCGCAACCGGTGCTCAAACAGGTCGGCGATAATCAGCACTATGTCGTATGCCTGCAATTCAACGGCCACAGCGAGATCAAGAACAAGGTGGCGCTGTTTCTCGCGGGCGAGATAACCCAATTTGTCGATTCCACCCCGGCCCAATGCGGCGACGCGGTCTACACGCCCTTCACTGAGCTTGAACAGACCCTCCCGGACAAGTAAGAGCAGCGGCGTAAGGCGTGGCCAGAGCATGATCCCGAAAAGTGGAAGCCGGTTTTCGGACAGGATCATGCCAAACGAAAATCCAGAATTGGCGGTGAAGGAAAGCATGACGGAAAGTGAAGTTCTGATCGTGGGCGCCGGGCCGACCGGGCTCACGCTGGCGATCGATCTCGGCAAGCGCGGCGTGCGCTGCACGCTCATCGAGCAGAAGGAGAAGCCGGCTTTTCTGCCCAAGATGGAGCGCATCAATGCCCGCAGCATGGAAATCTATCGCCGACTGGGGCTGTCGCAGAAAATCCGCGCTGCGGGCTTGCCGCCAGATTGCCCGATGGATGTCTATGTCATGCTGGCGCTCAACGAGCCGCCGCTGTTGCACCTGACCTATCCCTCGGTCGAACAGGCGCAAAAGAATGTGCGCGCCACCAATGACGGCACGATGCCGCTCGAACCGTATCAGCTCATCTCGCAATACACGCTCGAGCCGCTGTTAAAGTCCATTGCTGAAACCATTCCGGCGATCGATGTGCGCTTCGGCTGCGAGTTCCTCTCGCTGCAGCAGGACGCCGACGGCGTGACCGCGCGCGTGAAGATTTTGGGCGGCGGCACCGAAGACATTCACGCCAAATATCTTGTCGGCTGCGACGGCGGCGCGAGCCCGGTGCGCAAGGAGCTCGGCATCGAGCTGTCCGGCGAGGGCAATCTGCTCGGGCTGCGCCAGGCGCTATTCAAATGCGACGAGCTGTTCGACCGGCTGCCGCTGGCGAACGGTTTGGGCAAAAGTTCCGGCCAGCCCCCCGGTAAGGGCCGCCACTATCATGTCGCCGACGACAAGGCGACGTTCCTGATCATGCAGGACTCGACCAAGCATTGGACGCTGCATTCGGTGGTCGACACCGACGACGAGATGAAGGCGCAGTTCGAGCGCACCATCGGCGTGCCGGTCAAATACGACATGCTGTCCTGCGCGCCGTGGCGGCAGAATCTGCTGCTCGCCGACCGCTACGGCGCGGGCCGCGTCTTCATCGCCGGCGACGCTGCGCATCTGGTCATTCCGACCGGCGGGCTTGGCATGAATTCCGGCGTCGGCGACGCCACCGATCTCGCCTGGAAGCTCGCGGCCACACTGAAGGGCTGGGGCGGGCCGGGCCTGCTTAAATCCTACGAGGTCGAACGCCGCCAGGTCGGCGACCGTAATGTCGGCGCCTCGCGCTATGCGACGATCGGCCGGCGCAAATGGCGCGGCATGTGGCGGCCGGATATCCGTGAAAATTCACCAGCCGGCGCCGAGACGCGCAAGAAACTTGCCGCCGTGGCCGACGTCGAACAACGCAAGAGCAACGAGATGATCGGCGCCGAGCTCGGCTACCGCTATGTCGACTCCCCGATCATCTGCAACATCCCGGGCGGCCCGGAGCATCTTTTTCGCGAATATCGCTCGACGACGTGGCCCGGCGCGCGCCTGCCGCATGTCTGGCTCGGCGACGGCACGCCGCTGCAGGATAAGATCCCCGATGGCTATGCGATCTTGAAACTCGCCGGCACTAAAGCCGACACAAGCGGCCTGCAACGCGCCATCGCCACGCACGGCGCGCCGGTCAAGGTGCTCGACGTGCCGGACCATGTGGCGCGCGAGGTCTATGGCTACGATCTCGTCCTCGTCCGCCCCGACATGCACGTCGTCTGGCGCGGCAACGCGGCGCCGGAGGATGCGGCCAAGGTCGCCGCGGCCGCGACCGGGCACGCGGCCCCCGATTAATCCAGCGGAATGATCGGCAGGAGCAGATGCGAGGGTCGCTTCGCGTCGTGATAAATCTTGTGCAGCGTGGTGCGGCTCGAGACGATGTGGTTCGGCACATATTCGACATTGGTCGCGCCGCCGACGCCTGAGGGCATGTCGGCTGCGGCGATTTCGACGCAGATGCGATGGCCGCGGCGGAACAGATTTGCCGTCGCCAGAATTTCGACGGCGTATGCGGTGATCACGCCGGGCGTGACCTTCTTTTGCGCGGCGCGCGTCAGCACGTGCCAGGGCTTCCACGGCTTCGATCGGTTCGGATCGAGCGCGCGATGCGAAGCTTTCAGCCAGCCGCGCGTCACTTCGCGTTCCTTGAGGTCGGCCGGAAGTTCGCGCTCGCCGTCGCGCGCCGTCCGCACCGAACCGTCGGGGCCGACGTCCTTGAGAATGACGAACCAGTTGGTGTCGTCCTGATCGATCGCAGCGAACAGATTGAGCACGGCGGGACCGGCAATCAGCACGTCTTCCGGCAGCGGGTCGGTCAGGTAGCGAAGCGACTGCACGACATTGGTCTGGGTCGGCGGCATCTGCACGAAAGCGTCGGGCGGCAATTCATCGTCGGCGCTCGAGCGCACGAATGGCGCCGCCTGCAGGCGTTCCCAGCTGTTGAGATAGAACTTGGTCCACTGCGTTTCCGGCAGCGGCCAGTCGGAGCCCGTGCGCCAATCGTTGGCGCCCAGCACCCAATAGCGCACCGCGGGCTCGTTCATGATTCCGGTATCGATGTTTTTCAGCCAATGATCGTGCCAGCGCAGGATCTCGCCGTGCAAAGCATGAAACGGCCGTTCGTGATGCGCCGGTCCGCCGAACAACAGTTTCTTCGGCGCCGCGATTTTCTCGAAATAATTCTGCGCACCGTTGAGATGGGTCTTGTAGGTGTAGGCGTACCAGCCGGACCCGGTGTAAGTCGGGACTTTGATGTTTTTGAAACTGTCCTCGGCTTCGCGCACCACGGCTTCGCTGTCATAGGGTTCGATGAGGACGGCAAAGTAGGGCGGCATGTGCTGCCCCTTCTGCGCGATGACGTTGTAGATGTTCGGATACATCTTGTAGTCGGGATTGCTCATCGCCTCACGCCACAGCGCTTCCTTCTCCGGCGGCAGCGTGCCGGGCTTGCCCTTGGCGCCATGCATGGCGGCGAGATGCATGAGCAGATAGCGAAACAGGTGAATGACGCCGCCGGGATATTCCTCGCGGAAACTGCCGAGCACCCCGTAGGCGCCGCGCGGATCGAGCGGGAAGATCGCCTTGAGATGCGGCGGGTTCTGCCGCGCCACATGAAACTGCTCGGCGCCGAAGCCGGAAATCCCGACCATGCCGACATTGCCGTCGCACCACGGCTGTTGCGCGATCCATTCGATCAGGTCGTAGCTGTCCCATTGCCGCGAACCGCCGCTATCGGATTTGCCGACGCCGCGCGGCGAGCCGATGACGTGGACATAGCCGCGCGACACGAAGAACTTGGTGTCGCCGGCCTCGAGCGGGCCGCACCACAGCGACGACCAGGCCGGCTGCGGCGGCAGCGCCGCGGCGACGTCCGGGCCTTGCAGATCCTTGTTGTAGATCGCAAACGCCAGCAGCACGGGGAATTTCTCTTTGGCGTCCGGTCGGTAAATGTCGACCGCCAGATTGACGCCGTCGCGCATCGGCACCGCGACATCCTTTTCCGCGATCATGCCCTCATATTGAGGCGCGCGGTCGTAGTTGACCGGCAGGCGGTCGCCCGACGACGCAAGCTTGTCTTGGAGGCGTGACGTCGCGGTCATGAGCGTTTCCTTATGCCTTTGCTTATTGCCTTCTGGGTGCTTCCTTTGGCATCGGAGTTGCCGTTATTCAATCCGGCATCGACGCTCGGCCAGGCCGGCCAAGCGTGCGGCCAAGCGCGTCGAACGCGCGGCGGGTCGATCCGCCGGCCGGGCAAAACGCGTCTTCTCCTTCCACGGGACAAACGGCGCTATTTTTCTCTTATGAATTACATATTTGGTAGAATAAACCACTGTTTGCGGCCGTAAAAGCCATCATATATAGAATAACATTCTTTACAGCGGGCGCGCTCGACCCGCCCGTTCCGACATGAGGCAGAAATGACGTCGCCGCTCGAACAAAAGAAAATCAAGATCACCGGCCCGGTCGTCGTCACCGCCAATCGCACCGGCGACGGCGTCGTGATTTATCGCCGCGCCAATGGCTGGACCACGGAGCTCGGCGGCGCCGCCATTGCTACGGATGGCGCGAGCGCGCAGCAGCTGATGGCCGGCGCCGTCGCCGACGATCTCGGCGCGGTCGGCGCCTATGTGGCGCCGGTCAAACTTCTCCCCGGCGGCCATGTGCGCCCCGGCAATCTGCGCGAGCTGATCCGCCTCGGCGGACCGACCATCGAGCTTCCGGTGGCGGCCGCGAAGGCCCTCGAAAAAGACTACGCGCAAGCATAGATCCTAGCGCGCAGCAACGCGCAGCGAGCAAGGCGCTCATGTACATCTATGACGCATTCGACCGCACGCTGGTCACGGAGCGGGTCGCCGAGTTCCGCGATCAAGTGGCGCGGCGGCTGTCCGGCGAGTTGACCGAAGAAGAGTTCAAGCCGCTCCGCCTGATGAACGGCGTCTATCTGCAGCTTCACGCCTATATGCTGCGCACCGCCATTCCCTACGGCACGCTGTCGAGCGAGCAGATGCGCATGCTGGCGCATGTCGCGCGCAAATACGATCGCGGCTACGGCCATTTCACCACGCGGCAGAACATCCAGTACCACTGGATCAAGCTCGCCGAATTGCCGGACGCCATGGCCGATCTCGCAAGCGTCCACATGCACGGCATGCAGACCAGCGGCAATGTCGTGCGCAATATCACGACCGATCAATGGGCCGGCGTCGCGCCGGACGAGATCGAGGATCCGCGCATCTGGGCCGAGCTGATCCGCCAGCACGTCACGCTGCATCCGGAATTCTCCTTCATGCCGCGCAAGTTCAAGATCGCGGTGGGCACGTCGGCGCATGATCGCGCGGCGCTGCGCATCCACGATCTGGCGCTGCAGATGCATCGCAACGACGCCGGCGAAACCGGCTTCGAAGTTGTGGTCGGCGGCGGCCTCGGCCGCACGCCGTTTCTGGCGCAGACCATCAAGCCGTTCCTACATAAGCGCGACGTGCTAAGCTACGTCGAGGCGGTGTTGCGTACCTATAATCAGTTCGGCCGCCGCGACAATATTTACAAGGCGCGCATCAAAATCCTGGTGCACGAGCTCGGCCCGGAGGCCTTCGCCAAGGCGGTCGATGCGGAGTGGGACGGCATCAAGGAAGGCGCGCTCGCGCTCGACGATGCCGTCGTCGCTGAGATCGCCGGCCGCTTCGTCTATCCGCGATACGAAAAGCTCACCGACGATCCGCCGGAATTCACCGCCGCACGCAAGGCCGATCGCCGTTTCGACACCTGGATCGGCAACTCGGTCGCCAATCACAAAGTGCCCGGCTACGCCATCGTGACGCTGTCGCTCAAGCCCGAAGGCGGCACGCCGGGCGACGCCACCGCCGAACAGATGGACGCCATCGCCGATCTCGCCGACCGCTATTCGTTCGGCGAAATCCGCGTCGGCCACGAGCAGAACCTGGTGCTGCCGCATGTCGCGCAGCGCGCCCTGCCGGCATTGTGGCGCGCGCTCGACGGCATCGGCGTCGCGGTGCCCAACGTCAATCTCATCTCCGACATTATTTCCTGCCCCGGGCTCGATTATTGCAGCCTCGCCAATGCGCGCTCGATCCCGATCGCGCAGGAAATCACGCGGCGCTTCCATAATCTCGATCTGCAGCGCGATCTCGGCCGGCTGCACATCAATATATCGGGCTGCATCAATGCCTGCGGCCATCATCATGTCGGCCACATCGGCATTCTCGGCGTCGAGAAGAACGGCGAGGAGTTCTATCAGATCACGCTCGGCGGCAAGGCCGACCAGAACGCCGTGCTTGGTACGCTGATCGGGCCGGCGGTGCCTTATGCGCAAGTGGCCGACGTCGTCGAAGACATCGCCGCCGCCTATCTCGAATTGCGGCAGCGGCCGGATGAGTTGTTCATTGATACAGTGAAGCGGACGGGCATCGAGCCGTTCCGGGAGCGCGTCTATGCCGCTCGTTGAAAACGGCAAGATCGTCGAGGACCGCTATGTGCGCATCGCGGCCGACGCGCCGATTCCCGAACGCGTGCCGGTCATCGTGCCAGCGAAGCGTTTCCTCGCCGAGGCCGATGCGCTGATCTGCCGCGACGGCTCGCTCGGCATTCTGTGGCCGAACGATAAGCGCGTCGCCGAGCTCAAGCCCTGGCTCGGCCACCTGGCGCTGATCGCGCTCGAATTCCCGAAATTCCGCGACGGCCGCGCCTATAGTCAGGCTCGCCTCCTGCGCGAGCAATACGGCTTCCGCGGCACGCTGCGCGCCACCGGCGACGTGCTGCGCGATCAGTTCCAGTTCCTGGTCCGCGCCGGCTTCGATTCCTTCGAGGTCAAGAAGCCGGCCGACGCCGCGGCCTTCGCCCAGAGCGTGTCGCGGTTTTCCGTGGTGTATCAGCCCGGCGCCGACGGCAGCCTTCCGGCGCTGCGGCGGCGGCTGCGAAGTGCGGACGCGTCCAACGACGCATAAAGCTGGCCGCGGCGCTGAGTTTTCATTTATGGACTAAGCCGGGACATGCCTGGTTTTCGCCCCCGTTGAATTGCTATTCTTGGGCAGCAATTTGCAATCGAGGCCATTCATGACTCCTGTCGTCGCAGTGATCGCGCCCGGCGCCATGGGCGCCGCGGTCGGTAAGAGGCTCACCGACAACGGGCTCAAAGTCCTCACCTCGCTCAAGGGCCGCAGCGCCGAGAGCCAGGCGCGGGCGAAAGCCGCCGGCATGGCGAATGCGAGCGACGAGGAGCTCGCGGCGTCCGACTTTATTCTCTCAATCCTGCCACCCGGCGATGCGCTGGCGCTGGCGCAGCATTTCGCGCCGGCTTTGACCGCGAGCAACGCCAAGCCGGTCTATGTCGATTGCAACGCCATCAATCCGAAGACGGCGGAGCGGGTTGCAGCCGCCATCGCGCCGACCGGATGCCCGTTCGCCGATTGCGGCATTATCGGCCAGCCGCCGACACCTGTTCCGCAAGCGGGGGAGGATAAGGTCAAGGGCAGCCCGCGCTTCTACGCTTCCGGCGCCGGCGCGCAGCGTTTCGCGACTTTGCGCGACCACGGCCTCGACATCCGCGTCCTCGACGGCGCGATGAGCGCGGCCTCGGCGCTCAAAATGTCTTATGCCGGCATCACCAAGGGCACCCAGGCGATCGGGGCGGCGATGATGCTGGCGGCGACGCGCGCCGGCACGGCCGACCATCTGTTCGCCGAACTGCAATCGAGCCAGAAAGAGATGTTCGCCTGGTTCACGCGCTCGCTGTCGATGATGCCGCCCAAGGCCTATCGCTGGGTCGCCGAGATGCACGAGATCGCGGGCTTTGTCGGCGAGGACTCGACCGCGCACGAGCTCTACGAAGGCGCGGCGCATTTCTATGAAGCCATCGCCGAGGATTTTGAATCGGACAAGAAAGATACCGCCGCGCTCGGGGCGTTCCTGAACAAAGGCTCGAACTGATTTGACGGCGCGCTGCGCGCCGTCGCGGCCGTATCGTCTCAAACGGCATTCGGATCGGATTTCTCCCGATCGAGAAGATTGACCGCAGCCCGCAACGCCCCGATGTGCTTTGGCTCGCCCGCTGGAATCTTGGTGCCGCCCGCGCCGCTTGGCTCCGGCTCGTGGCTTGCAGTGACCTCTGTCATGGGGTTGCTCCTCGCCCGTCGGAGCCCATCGCGCGCCGTGGTGGGCACGCGCGAGTGAATACCGAAAGGGGAGGTTATGCAACTAAAAATTGCAGAGCAGGGCCAGCCGACGATGCTGCGGCTCAGCGGTTGAGCCACCGTCGCGCGAAGCCGAGGATGCCCTGCGGCAGGAAAATGATCATCACGATGAAGATGACGCCGAGCGGCACCAGATAGGGAAACTGATCGCCCAGGAGCCGCGACAACAGATCGCGCATGAGCTGAAAGAAGCCGGCGCCGACGATCGGGCCGACCAAGGTGCCGATGCCGCCCATGACATTGAAGATCACGGTATCGCCGGACGTCAGAAAGTAGACGAAATCCGGCGCGGCGAATTGGTTTTGCACGGCATAGAGCACGCCGGCGAGGCCGGCGAACAAGCCGGACAACATCACCGACACCATCTTGTAGCGTTCGACTGCGTAACCGATGGCGCGGGTGCGTGACTCGTTCTCGCGGATCGATTGCAGCACCATGCCGAACGGCGATTGCGTCACCCGGCGCAGGATCAGATAGGACGCCGTCACCACCGCGAGCACGAACCAGTGCATGGTCGTCGAGGTGAAGCGCGCGTCATAGAGGAACGGAATCCACAAATGCGGGCGGCTAAAGATCAGCCCGTTCTCGCCGCCGGTCACCGGCGTCCAGGTAAAGATGATGACATAGAAGATCTGGCTGAAGATCAGCGTGGTGATGGCGAAATAGATGTCGCGCAGCCGGGTGGAGAAGAACGCGACGAACAACGCGGCGCCGGCGGCGCCGGAAAGACCGCAGAATATCGCGAGCCAGAGATTCGGCGGGCCGAAGGCGATCAGCGCGCCGGCCGCGCCATACATGCCGAGCCCGAAAAATGCCGAATGGCCGAACGAGATCATGCCGGTATAGCCGATCAACAGATCGGACGACATGGCGAGCAGGCCCCAGATCAGGATCTCGGTGAGGAAACGCCGCCAGAATTCCGGCAGCACCAGCGGCGCCACGATCAAGACCGCCATGATGGCGCAGAAGCCGATCCAGAAAATAGCGGTGTGGCTCAGCTTTATCTTGCGAAGCGGCGACACCTTATCGAGCGGCATACTTGTCATTTGGGCGTCGGTACAAACAAGCCGGTGGGACGGAACAACAGCGTGAGGATCAGCACGACGAAGGACACGATCACGGCCTGCGACGGGTCGACCCAGATCGCGGCGTAGGATTCAAGGAGACTGATGAAGATCGCGGCCGCAATCGAGCCGCCGAGATTGCCCATGCCGCCGACCACGACGACGATGAAGGCCTTGAGCACCCAATCGAGCCCCATCGTGTGGTTGACCCCGACCAGCGGCGCGAACAGCACGCCGCTTGCCGCCGCCATCGCGGCGCCGATGGCGAACACGCCGGTATAGACCAGCGGCACCGGGATCCCCATCGCCTGCGCCATGATGCGGTCCTGCGCCGTGGCGCGGATCCAGACGCCGAACTTGCCGTATTTTAGGAACAGGTAGAAGCCGCCGATGATCAACGCCGACAGCGCGGCGATCAGAATGCGGTACCAGGGATATTGCAGGTAGAACAACGTGAACGAAGAACCCAAGGGCTCCGGAATCCGGCGCGCTGTCGGTCCGAACCACCACAGCGCCAAATTCTGCAGCACCAGCGAGACGCCGAACGTGGCGAGGATGGTGTTCAGCGGATCGCGGCCGATCAAGGGCCGCAGCGTTGCGATCTGCACGGCCGCGCCGATCAAAGCGACGATCAACGCGGCGCCGATCAGCGCCAGCCAGAAACTGCCGGTGGCGGCGACGATGACGACGCCGATATAGGAGCCAAGCATGAATAATTCGCCGTGAGCGAAATTCACCACATCCATGATGCCGAAGATCAGCGTCAGCCCGGAGGCGACCAGCGCCAGGATCATGCCGGCGACGATACCGTTTATCGTCTGGATGATCAGGAGTTCGAGCGGCAAAGCATGGATGAAATGGCTCACGGCGTCCATCGCTCACACCCCCATATATTGTTTGACGATGGGGTGATTGGCGTCGATCTCGTTCGACACACAATGGTGGCGCACGGCCCCTTTCTCCATGATGTAGATGCGCTGGCTCACAGCCAGCGTCAGCGGCACGTTCTGCTCGACCAGCAGAATGGCTGTGCCTTCGGCATGCAGCGTGTCGATGATGGTGTGGATCTGCGACACCATGCGCGGCATCAGCCCTTCGGTCGGCTCGTCGAGTAGGATGATTTTCGGCTCGAGCATCATTGCGCGCGCGATCGCCAGCATCTGCTGCTCGCCGCCCGACAGCGTGCCGCCGGCCTGATTGCGTCGTTCCGCAAGCACCGGAAAGAATTTGAACACTTTGTCGAGCAGCGCCTGGCGCCTGTCTTCGGTGACGCCTTGGCGGTCGAAACCGGTGCGCAGGTTTTCCATCACCGTGAGCAGGCGGAAGATGCGGCGGTCTTCTGGCACATAGGCGATGCCGCGCCGCGCCACTTTGTGCGGCGGCAGTCCCGTTATCGCATTGCCGTCGAGCATCACCGTGCCGTGACTCGGCCGCACCAGTCCGATGATTGATTTCAGCGTCGTGGACTTGCCGACGCCGTTCCTGCCGAGGAGGCCGACCACTTCGCCGGGGCCGACTTCGAGCGACACGCCGTGCAAGATGTGGCTCTTGCCGTAATAAGTATGGATATCCTCGACCCGGATCAGCGGCTCGGCGCAGTCGGCGGGCGCAATCGCCAGGGACTCGGCGGCCAACGCTTTCGTGTCAAAGGCGTTCGTTTCTTGGGCGCTCATGTCTTGAGATAGACCTCCAGCACCTTCGGGTTTTGTTGGATTTCCTCCGGCGTTCCTTCCGCAAGAATTGCGCCGTAATTGAGCACGGTGATGCGGTTGGCGAGGCCCATCACCACGGCCATGTCGTGCTCGACGATCAGGATGGTGAGGTTCTTCGCCGGGTCCTTGGCGAGGCGCCGGATGAGATCCTCGGTATCGTCGGTTTCGCCCTGGCTCATGCCGGCGGTCGGCTCGTCGAGGCAGAGCAGCTTTGGCTCGGTCGCAAGCGCGATGCCGATTTCAAGATTGCGCTGCTCGCCATGCGACAGATTACTGGCCAATTCTTCGGCCTTGCTCAGAAGGCCGACCGATTGCAGCGCCGCTTCGGCTTTGGTGTTGATGTCGGCGAGTGCGCCATGATGCGAAATCATGTTCCAGGCGTGGCGGCGCGACTGCGCGGCGATGCGCACGTTTTCCAGCGCCGTGGCGTTCGGCATGATGTTGGTGATCTGATAAGAGCGCGCGACGCCCTTTTGCGAGATCGCGTTGGAGGGCAGGCCGCTAATGTCTTCGCCGTCGAAGATAATGCGGCCCGACGTCGAACGCAGCACGCCGGTCAGGCAATTGAAGAACGTGCTCTTGCCCGCGCCGTTCGGCCCGATAATGGCGTGCACCGCGTTGCGCGCGATTTCGAAATTGATGCCGGATAGCGCCGCCAAGCCGCCAAAGCGGACGGTCAACAGTTCGGTCTTGAGGATCGGCGCCGATGCCGCTCCCCGGCTGTTCACCGGAGAGCCAGCATCGGCCAACGCTTGTGCGCTCACGTAACGTCCTTTGCGGACGGTTACGCCGACTGGAACTTGCAGGCCGGCGGAACGAAGGTCTTATCTTTGTCCACCACTTCTTGCAGGTGATAAGTCCCGCCGCCGATCGTGAAGATGAATTCGCGCAAGAACGCCTGATGGTCGTCTTTGCGCAGCGTCTTGTCGCCTTGCGGGAAGTCGTCGCTCTCCTTCACCTCGAGGCCTTCGAGCGCCTCGATCAGCTTCATCGCATCGTCGCGGGTGTCGAACTTCGACTTCTCCATGGCGATCTTCATGGCGTTGAGCGCTTCGTAGTTCGACTGCACATATTTATCGGGCAGCGGACCCGACGGGTCGATTTTTGCCAGCCGCTTTTTGCCCTCGTCGAAGAATCGATGCAGGTAGGGCGTGTTGAGCACGCCGTCGAAGACGGGGATGTAGCGGTTGATGGCGGTGAAGCCATCAAGTTTGTTGCCGACCGCCACGAGATTGGTCGATTCCGAGATCGAGCCATCGCCGGCAAACTTGTATTTCTTGGTCAGGCCGAGATCGTAGGCCTGATTGGCGAGTGTGACGCCGTCCTTGCCGAAGAAGATGCCGAACAGGCCGTCGAAATCGCCGGAGATTTTCGACAGAAACGGCGTCATGTCGGCGGTGCCGAGCGGAATACCGGTGGTGCCGACCACTTCGCCGCCGTTCTTCTTGATCTCGTTGACATAGGCATCGCGCGTCGACTGACCCCACGAATAGTCGGCAAAGGCGATGTGCCACTTCTTGGCCATCTTGGTCAGCGTCGGCGCGAAGGCGACCGCTTGCGCCGGCGCGTAGTCGTGCAGGCGGAAGCTGTAACGATTGCAGGCCGAGGTGGTCAGGGTTGTGTCGAGGCACACGCTGATCATGTTGACGATCTTGGCTTCCTGCCAGACCGGCATGCAGGCGATGCAGATGTTGGACAGGAAGCCGCCGACATGGACGTCAATCTCGTCATCCTGCACCATCTTTGAGGTCTTTTGCCGGGCGACCGCCGGCGAGCTCTCGTCGTCGACGATGTCGAGTTCGACCGGGCGGCCGTTGATGCCGCCATTGGCGTTGATGCGGTCGGCCGCCATTTGCAGGCCGACAATCGCGGTCTTGCCGCCGGCGGCGCCGGCGCCGGACAACGGCTGTTCCGAACCGATCTTGTAGGGCTTGGTGGCGCCGAAGGCGGCGCGCCACGGCGCCGGCACCAGCATCATGGCGCCGATTGCGCCACCGCCCCAGCCGACCAGGCTACGGCGCGTGAGCTTGCCGCGGTACCAGAAATCTTCCGCCCACGGCGCGTATTTCCACTTTTCGACCATCGAAATTCTCCCTCTGAATCTACACGTTCCCCGGCACGGCCCTTGGCAGGCTTCTGGCGAATTGTTTGTGGGGGTAGCAAACGCGAAGTTGATGTGAGTTTCAACAGGATTCGCGCCGCCGGATCGTCGCGCCAGTGTCTCACAATGTCGTATGTTCTCGCGCTTGTTTGCTGGTAAAATGGGCGGCCAATTTGCCAAGAACGAAGTTAACGGCGAAATTCCCCGCCCAATACATGCAGCCAATACAAGCAGGAGCCGAATATGGCGGTGGCAACATTCCGGCAAGACGGCGACCCGCAGGCGCCGCGAACCGGCCTCGCGGCGCGGCTTGAGAGCCGACGCAACCGGCATTCCGGGGCGACTTCCGGGCTGGCCCCCGGCTTCGTTCAGGCCAATCTCGCCATTCTGCCGCAGAACCTAGCGCCGGATTTTTTGCATTTCTGCCAACGCAACCCAAAGCCCTGTCCGCTGATCGGCGTTTCGGCGGCCGGCGATTGGCGCATCCCGGCCATTGCCGAGGATCTCGATATCCGCACCGATCTGCCGCGCTACCGCGTGTGGCAAAACGGCGAGCTCGCCGACGAGCCATGCGACATTGTGAAATACTGGCGCGATGATCTCGTGACCTTTGCCATCGGCTGCTCGTTCTCGTTCGAACAGGCGCTGCTCGATGACGGCATCGAATTGCGGCACATGACCTGCGATTGCACGGTGCCGATGTATCGCACCTCGGTCGAAACCAACCCCGCCGGTCCGTTTCACGGGCCGCTCGTGGTCTCGATGCGGCCGATGAAACCTGCCGCCGCCATCCGTGCCGTGCAGATCACGACGCGTTTTCCTTCGGTGCACGGCGCGCCGGTGCATCTCGGCAAGCCAGAACTAATCGGCATCAAGGATCTCGGCAAGCCCGATTGGGGCGACGCGGTGCCGGTGCACGACGACGAGATCCCGGTGTTCTGGGCCTGCGGAGTGACACCGCAATCGGTGATCATGGCGGTCAAGCCGGAATTTTGCATCACGCATTATCCGGGCGCGATGCTGGTGACCGACCGCCGCAATAATGAATTCGCGATTATGTAAGGTTTTGATCCCCCTCATGAATGATAATAGTCCCGCCGCAGATGCGGCCGTTTTCGATCCGGCCGCCGCCGGCTGGGAACGCGTCAAGGCGCATAATTTCGGTGAGCTGGTCGGGCCGATCTGGCGCCGCGGCGATCCGCGCTTCGGCTTCATCGCGACCGACAAGCACGGCAATCACATCGGCATCGTGCATGGCGGCATGCTCGCGACCTTCGCCGATCAGGCCATGGGCATGACGGCAATGCGCGCGACCGGCAACAAGCCGCACGCCACGATCGAGCTCAACATGCACTATATCGGCGCGGTTCATCTCGGCGAATTTGTCGAGGCGCATTGCGAGATCGTGCGCATCACCCGCTCGATCATCTTCATGCGCGGCACGATCAAAGTCGGCGAGCGCATCGTCGCGACGTCGAGCGGCGTGTGGAAGATTTTGGAGCGCTAGGTTACGCGCGAAACGTCGCCAGCGTGCCGCCCTTCATCACCGCGCCCGGCAGTGGATGCCCGACGATGTCTTCGGCGAGCTTGGCGCATTCGATCAGTTCGTCGAGGTCGATGCCGGTTTTGATGCCCATTTCGTTGCACATGAAGACGAGATCCTCGGTGCAGATATTGCCCGCGGCGCCTGCGTGACCGGCGAAGGGGCAGCCGCCTAATCCCGCGACCGCGGCGTCGAAGCGCTTGATGCCCATTTCGAGGCCGGCAAAGGCGTTGGCCACCGCCATGCCGCGCGTGTCGTGCAGATGCAGCGCGAAATCGACATCAGGCCAGCGCTCACGCAAGGTGCCGACGACGCGCTTGATGGCCAGCGGATTGGCCCAGGCCATGGTGTCCGCCAGCGAGATGTATTTCAGCGTGACGCCGTGCGCTTTCGCCACGTCGAGAATTTGCTGGACCAGCGACACCACGCGCGAGACCGGCACGTCGCCCTCGAAATTGCAGCCGAACGCCGCCATGATCATGCCGCGCTCGACCGGAACGCCCGCCGCTTTGTATTTCTCGACAATCGCGTGTTGCCTGGCGAGCTGCTCGGCCGCGGTGCTGTTCTGATTGCGCTTGGAGAATTTTTCAGATGCGACGAGCGTGATGGAACCTGCGAGCGCCAGCCGCTCGTGCATCAGCGCGCGCTCGAAGCCGCGTTCGTTGAGCCACAGCGCCGTATAGGCGATATCCGGATTGATCCTGATGCCTTCGACCACCTCGTCGGCGTCGGCCATGCCCGGCACCGCCTTCGGATTGACGAAAGACACTATCTGCATGTGGTCGATGCCGGTTTGCGACAGCGCGTCGATCAATTCGATCTTGCGCGCGGTCGGGATCGGACCCTTCTCGATCTGAAAGCCTTCGCGCGGGCCTTCCTCGCTGATGCGCACCGCTGACGGGAGATCACTCATGGCAAATCGCTCATGACTTGTCCTTTACGGCTATCACTTTATCCTTCTTCAACGCCGCGATCTTGCTTGGCGCAAGCCCGAGTTCGGCGAGAATTTCGGCCGAATGCTCGCCGATCGTCGGCGGCTGCCGGCGCAGCGCCAGATCGTGGTCGCCGATCTCCATCGGCAGGCGCGGGATTTTTGCCCGTTTGCCGTTCGGCAGATCGAGTTCAAGCATGCGGTTCCCGGCATTGAGCTGCGGATCGTCGAACAGGTCGCCGGGCTTGGCGACTGGCGAGAACGGAATGGCGATGCGGTCGAAGATGTCCGTCAGCTCGGCAAGCTTATGCTGCGCGATAATCTTCGCGACGATCGGCAGCAATTGCGGCCGCGCTCGCACGCGGTCCTCGTTGGTCTTGTAGGCCGAGTCCGCCAAGAGATCGGGCCGGGCAAAGTGCTCGCAAAAGCGCAGCCAATGACGGTCGCTGGTGATGCCGACAAAAATCTGCTCGCTGTCTGAGGTGACGAACGGCTCATAGATACCCCAGGCGCCTTCGCGCGCCGGCATCGGCGGCGGCGCGCGACCGGTCAAGGCTTGTGCCGCCATGTGCTGCATCATCAAAAAGCTCGTCGCCTCGAACAGCGCGGTCTTGACCAGTTGCCCGCGCCTGGTGCGCTCGCGCTCGCGCAGCGCCGCCTGAATTGCGATCACCGCGAACATGCCGCCCATGACGTCGACCACCGACGAGCCGGCACGCAGCGGCTGGCCCGGCGGGCCGGTCATGTAGGCCATGCCGGACATGAACTGCACGACTTCGTCGAGCGCCGGGCGATGCTCATAGGGCCCGCTCAAGAAACCCTTCAGCGCGCAAAAGATCAGCCGCGGATTGTTTTGCGCAAGCGCGTCATAGCCGCAACCGAGCCGGTCCATGGTGCCCGGCGCATAATTCTCCAGCACCACGTCGGCCGTCGGGGCAAGCCGGTGCAGCAGCGCACGGCCTTGATCCGATTTCAGATCGAGCGCGAGGCTTCTCTTGTTGCGATTGAACGCGGGAAAGAAGCCCGCAGCAAAGCCAGGCAGGCGCCGCGTCGCATCGCCTTCGGCCGGTTCGATCTTGATCACATCGGCGCCGAGATCGGCGAGGATCAGCCCCGCGGTCGGGCCCATGATGGTGTGACAGAATTCCAGCACGCGAATGCCGGCAAGCGGCAGCGTTGCGTTTGCGGTGCCCGGATTGACCATGCTCGATAATGTAAGCCGTCCTGGCCGGGCTTGTCCCGGCCATACACGTCTTTGCTGCGGTGGTCGTCAAAGACGTGGATGCCCGCAACAAGTGCGGGCATGACGTACGCGTGCGGGGAGGGAGCTACACTCCCTTAGCCCGCGCCTCGTGAATCGCCCGCCACAGCACTTCCGGCGTTGCCGGCATGGCGACGTGCTTGATGCCGAGCACCGAGAGCGCGTCGACTAGCGCATTGGCCACGGCCGGCATGGCGCCGACGCAGCCGGCTTCGCCGGCGCCTTTGACGCCGAGCGGATTGGTCTTGGTCGGCACCGGATTTGAGTCGACATGAAAGGCGGTGAGGTCGGTTGCCCGCGGCATGGCGTAATCCATGAACGAGCCGGTGAGGATCTGACCCTCGGTATCGAACTTGATGTCTTCCATCAGAATCTGGCCGACGCCCTGCGCAATGCCGCCGTCGATCTGGCCGTGCAGCAACAGCGGATTGATCACGGTGCCGACGTCGTCGACCACGTGATAATTGACGATCTCGACGGTGCCGGTCTCTTCGTCGATTTCCAGCTCGCAGACGTGGACGCCGTTCGGATAGGCCGCGACCGAGCCGCTATAGATCGCCTTCTCGATCAGCCCGGGCTCCATGCTGTCCGGCAGATTTTTCGGATCGAGCGAGGCCTTGGCGACCTCTTTGATGGTCAGCGTCTGGTTGGTCTTGGGGCTCGAGAACAGGCCTTCGTGAAAGTTGATATCGGTAAGCCCGACCTTGAGCATCTTGGCGGCGATCGCTTTGCCCTTGGCCTCGACCTTTTCCGCGGCCAAGGTGAAAGCCGAGCCGGAGAACGCCGCCGAGCGCGAGCCGCCGGTGCCTTCGGCGAAGAACACCTGGTCGGTGTCGCCCTGGATGTAAGTGACTTCGTTCGGATTAAGCCCAAGCCGGTCGCACACCACCTGCTTGAACGCGGTCTCGTGGCCCTGGCCCTGATTGATGCTGCCGGAGAAGATCGACACCGAGCCGGTGCGGTCGAATCTGATCTCGGCGCCCTCAAGCCCGGCAGCCGCCGAGCGCTCGATGGTGTTGGAGAAACCGAAGCCGCGCAGCTTGCCGTGTTTCTTCGCCTCGGCGCGCCGTTTCTCGAAGCCTTTCTTGTCGGCCGCCTGCAGCGCGAGATCCAAATTCTTTTCGAACTCGCCGCAATCGTAAGTGAAGGTGACGCTAGTCTTGAACGGCATGGCGCTCGCCGGAATGGTGTTCTTCTTGCGCAACTCCGCCGGATCAATGCCGATCTGGTCGGCGGCGAGATCGACCATCCGCTCGATGACATAGCCCGCTTCCGGCCGGCCGTTGCCGCGATAGGGCCGCACCGGCTGGGTGTGCGTGAACACCGCGGTGACATCGATATGCGACGCCGGCGTGCGATAGACGCCGGCGAGCGTGCCGAGATTGCCGGTAAAGGCTGGCATGCCGGTCTGCATATAGGCGCCGATGGCGGCGATGATTTTTGCCCGGAAGCCGAGGAAATTGCCGTCTTTGTCGAGCGCGAGTTCGGCACTGGTGACATTGTCGCGCGCCTGCGCATCGCAGACGAAACTTTCCGAGCGCGTCGCCACCCATTTCACCGGCCGGCCGGTGAGCTTCGCCCCGCACAGCACCAGCGCCACTTCGTTATAGACCGCGGATTTCATGCCGAAGCTGCCGCCGATATCGCCGCAGACGACGCGGATCTTGCTATCCGGCACTTTCAGCACGTGCTGCGACAATTCGGTCTGAAACACATTGGTGCGCTGCAGCGTCGTATAGACCGTGTAGCGGCCGTCGACCGGTTCGAACATGCCGATGCAGCCGCGCGGCTCCATCGCTGCCGCCGTGACGCGATTGATGACGAAGTCGTGTTTGACGACATGCGCCGCGCGCGCGAAGGCGGCGTCGGTCGCCTCCTTGCTGCCTTCGATCTGGATGAAGCCGATATTGTTGGCGCAATCGTCCCAGACCATCGGCACGCCGGGCTTCACCGCGTCGCCGGTCGCCACGATCGCCGGCAGCGGCTCGTAATCCACTTCAATGAGTTCGGATGCGTCGGTCGCCTGATAGAGCGTCTCGGCGGCGACAAAGGCGACATAATCGCCGATCATGCGCACGCGGTCTTCGACCAGCGCCGGATAGCGCGGCTTGTAGCCCGGCACGCCGTCGCGGCGCTTGAGTCCGCCCGGGACGGGAAGATCGCCGAAGCCCGCCGCCTTGTAGTCGGCCGCGGTAATAACCGCGAGCACGCCGGGCGCGGCCTTGGCCTTCGCGGTGTCGATCGACCGGATGCGCGCGTGCGCATGCGGCGAGCGCAGCACGAAACCGAACGCCATGCCCGGAAACACCATGTCGGCGATATAGCGGCCGTGGCCCTGGATCAGGCGAGGGTCCTCGAAGCGGGGAACGGGTTGGCCGATTGCAAATTCACCCATCGCATTCTCGCCTTCGCTGTTGCGGCGCGGGTCCATCGATCCGCTGCCGCTGCCTGTCAAAGTCATGCCCGGCGCCTGTTCATGGAAGACGGCCGGGCATCGGTAGTACGCCGGTATAACATCGGCGAGGCGGGGCCTTCAATGTGGCCATGCAAAGTAAGGAAGAGAGGGCCCTCAAATGGCCCTTCAATCACGCCCGACTCGGCGCTACCCTGTCGGCATGACTGCTCCAGCCCCCGAGACATTCGAATCCGCCCTCAAAGCCCGTGCCGATGCCATGGCGGATGCCTGCACCCGCTGCGCCAAATGCGTCGAAGTCTGCCCGGCGACCGAAGCCGCCGGCCTCACGCCGGGAGAGCGCGAGAGCCCGGTAGAGGTGATCTCCGGCATCATCGACATTATAAAGGCGGGCGAGGGCAACGACGCCGCAAAGAAATGGGCGAGCGGGTGCATCCTCTCCGGCGAATGCATCAAGGCCTGCGACTACGGCGTCAATCCGCGTTTCCTGCTCTACATGGCGCGGATCGCCATGTCGCACCGGAAGAAAGACACCGCCGCCGAGCGCCGCTCAGGCTTCGACGCCTTTCGCCTGGTGGCGCGCGACGTGCCGCATATCGCGAAAATCCAGCTCGACGACGCGTTGCTGGCGCGGCTCGGGCAGGGCGCCAAGGGCAAGGCGGCGCGCGCCGCCGATGCCAAGCCCGACTTCGTCTTCTACACCGGCTGCAATGTGCTCAAGACGCCGCACATCGCGCTGCACGCGCTCGACATCATGGACGCGCTCGATATCACGTATGACGTGATGGGCGGCCCGACCCATTGCTGCGGCATCGTGCAGATGCGCATGGGCGACGTGACGACCTCGGGCCGCGTCGGCGAGAACACCATCGACAAATTATCGCAAAGCAAAAATGGGCAAGTCATCTCCTGGTGCCCGTCATGCCAGGTGCAATTCACCGAGACGACGCTGCCGACGGTGGAGAAGACGCGCGGCGCCAAACCGTTCGAGATGACGCCGTTCACTTTATTCATCCACAAGCGGCTCGACCGACTGCGGCCGCTGCTGCGCGAGCCGGTGCCGATGCGGATCGCGCTGCATAAACATCCCGGCGTGCGCGGCGTGGTCGAAGCCGCCGAGGAGATTCTTTGGGCGGTGCCCGGCATCGAGATCGTCGATCTCGACCAGCCGGCGGTCGGGCTGCAGAGCAACAATCTGCGCATGCTGCCGGAATTCCGGCGCAAGCTCCAAGAGGCCGAACTGGCGGCGGCCGAGGCGGCCGGCATCGACGCGCTGGTCGCGGTCTATCATTCCGATCACCGCGAGCTCTGCGCGCACGAGCGCGACTATCCGTTCCGCATCATGAACACGTACGAGATCGTCGGCGCCAGCATGGGCGTGCATTACGACGATCACTTCAAGCGTCTGAAGATGATGCAGGACGCCGACGCGATCCTCGCCGATTGCGGCGATCTCGTTGAGAAGCACGGCCTCGACGAGGCAACGACGCGGCTTGCGGTGCAGGCGATGCTCGACGAGCAACCGGCACCGTTGCGCGGCAGATAAAATTCGCGTCTCATCCTGGGAGGGCGCGTTGGCATTCATTGATCGCCGATTTTCGGCGCTGGCGGTATTTGTCGCCACGCTTGTCGGTGCTTCGCTAGCGACGGCGGAGACCTATCCGTCCCGTCCGGTGACCATCATCATCCCGTTCGCCGCCGGCGGGCCGACCGACATGGTCGCGCGCGTCATCGCCGACAAGATGCAGGCGCCGCTCGGCCAGACGCTCGTGATCGAGAATGTCGCCGGCGCCGGCGGCAGCATCGCCGCGACCCGTGTCGCCCGCTCGGCGGCCGACGGCTACACCGTCGAGATCGGCAATAACGGCTCGAACCTCTTGGTCGGCGCGCTCTATGCGCTACCGGTCGACATCGTCAAGGATTTCTCGCCAGTCGCCGAGCTCACCGTCAATCCGCAGATCGTCGTCAGCCGCACCACGGTGCCCGCCGCCAATCTCAAAGAGTTCCTGGCCTGGCTGAAGGACAATCAGAGCAAGGTCTCGGTCGGCATCGCCGGACCCGTGGCAGAAGTGAGCGTGGTCAATTTCGAGACCATGACGGGAATGAAGTTTCAGCACGTGCCCTATCGCGGCGCCGCGCCTGCGATCCAGGATTTGGTCGGCGGCCATATCGATCTGATGGTCGATCAATTGTCGAATTCGGTGCCGCAGATCAAAGCCGGCACGATCCGCGCCTATGCGCTCGCCGCCAAGGCCCGCTCGCCGGCGGTGCCCGATGTGCCGACGACGGACGAAGCCGGTCTCCCCGGCTTTTACGGTGCGCTCTGGCACGGCCTATGGGTGCCGAAAGGCACGCCGCCCGACGTCATCGCCAAGCTCAATGCCGCGGTGAAGCAATCGCTCGCCGATCCGTCGGTGCAGCAGAAGCTTGGCGCCGTCGGCCAGAATATCGTGCCGCCCGATCGGCAGACGCCGGAGGGGCTCGGCGCTTTTCAGCAGGCCGAGATGGACAAGTGGTTTCCGATCGTCAAGGCGGCGGGGCTGCGGGGCGAATAGGCGTTCCCCTCATTTCGTCACTGCCGGGCATAGCCGTTCGAAGAACGGCGTCGTTTCGGTGGCAATCCTTGCAGAGCTGCCGCGTGTTTGAGCGTGCCGCAGGAGATTGCCGTGCTTCAGCATGGACCACCGGGTCAAGCCCGGTGGTGACGAGGTGTAGGGCGGATAGGCAGGAAGGAGGTTCACGCCCAAACAGACATCGCGCTTATTCCGGCTTGATGCCGGCATCCGCGATCATCTTTCCCCACTTGCCGAGCTGCACTTTGATGAAGTCGCCGAACTCATCTGGCGTAGAGGAGAACCCGTCGAAGCCGACATTGCGGAATTTTTGTTTGGTCGCTGGGTCGTCGATGATCTTGGCTATCGCGCCGTTGAGCTTGGCGACGACGGCGGGCGGCGTTTTGGCCGGCGCGACGAGCCCGGCCCAGGCGTCCAGCTCGAAGCCCTCCAGTCCGGCCTCGTCGAGGGTCGGCAGATCCGGGAACAGCGGCGAGCGTTTGAGCCGCGTCACCGCGAGCGCGCGGACCTGACCGGACGAGACATGCGGCATGGCGACGGTGAAGTCGACGATCATCATCGATACGCGGCCGGCGATCACGTCTTCGATCGCGGGCGGCGAGCTTTTATAGGGCACATGCAGCATGTCGAGCCCAGCCCAATGCGCCAGCGTCTTGCCACCGACGACGCCCGCGGTATTGCCGCTGGCAAACGTCATTTTGCCGGGATTGGCCTTGGCATAGGCGATCAGATCCTTGACCGAATGGATCGGCAGGCTCGGATTGACCACGAGCATCAAGGTGAAGCTGCCGACGCGGGTCACCGGCACGAAATCCTTTATTGGATCGTAGCTGACTTCACGCAGCAGAAACGGATCGGCCGACAGCGGCGAATTGGTCGCCATCATCAGCGTGTAGCCGTCCGGGTTGGCGTGCTGGACATATTGCGCGGCGACCGCGCCGTCGGCGCCCGGGCGATCCTCGACGATGACCGGCTGCTTGAGCGCGGTACCGAGCGGGTCGGCGATGATGCGGCAGATCGTGTCGCTGGCGCTGCCGGGGCCGAACACCGAAACGAAGGTGATCGGACGCGACGGATAGTCATCGGCATAAAGCGCGGTAGGAAACAGAACGGCCGCCGCGGCCACCAGAACGCAAAGCAGGCAAATGCAATGCAACTTTTTCATGCGTGGGTCCTCCCTGGCTGTCGCAATGTCTGTTTGTTGTCGCGCCGCCTTTGCGGGGCGGCGCGCTTTTCTTGGCCAGGGAGGATAGCAGATTTTTCGGAGCTGTGGACGCGACTTACCGTCATCCCGAGGCTCGGTACGGCACACCGAAAGCCTCTGGGCGACGGGACACTATTTAATGAATGTTCCCGCCCGCAATTCGGCAAACGCCTGCTGCAGCTCACCTTGCGTGTTCATCACGATCGGCCCGTGCCACGCCACCGGCTCTTCGAGCGGTTTGCCGGAGACGAGGAGAAAACGGACGCCCTCGTCGCCCGCTTGCACGGTGACCTCGTCGCCGCTGTCGAACAAAACCAGCGAGCGGTTGCCGGTGGTCTCGCGCACGATGATTTCGTTGCCGCCGTCGCTCTTCTCGGTCAGAACGCCGAACGGCTGCGACGCCGCACGAAAGTTGCCCGAGCCTTCGAACACATAGGCAAAGGCATGGCGCCGAAGCTCGACCGGAAGCGTCTTGCGCAGGCCCGGCGGCACGAAGACGTCGAGATAGCGCGGATCGGCAGCAACGACGCCTTCGATCGGGCCGCGCTTGCCCCAGAAGGTGCCGCTGACGACGCGCACGCGGGTGCCGTCATCGTCGACGATCTCCGGAATGTCGCCGGCCTTGACGTCCTGGTACCGCGGCGCCGTCATTTTCAGCGACGACGGCAGATTGGCCCAGAGCTGAAAACCGTGCATGCGGCCCTTGGCGTCACCCTGCGGCATTTCCTGATGCAGGATGCCGCGGCCGGCCGTCATCCATTGCACGTCGCCGGCGTTAAGATTGCCGCGGTTGCCGAGGCTGTCGCCGTGCTCGACGGTTCCGGCCAGCACATAGGTAATGGTCTCGATGCCGCGATGCGGATGCCACGGAAAGCCGGCGCGGTAATCGTCGGGCCGGTCGTTTCGGAAGTCGTCGAGCAGCAGGAACGGATCGAATTCGGACGTATTGCCGAAGCCGAAGGCGCGGTTGAGCTTGACGCCGGCGCCCTCGATGACGGGCTTCGAGGTGATGATGCTTTTCACTGGCCGGATGGACATGACGGTGTGCCCTTTTCGCTGGAGCAAAACGATTTGCAACAAAGATGGGCGCGCGGCCGGTGCCGGCAAGAAGGCACACGGTTGATACTATTGACGGTTACTTGGCTGAAACCGTCAAAGCAGGGTGACCATTCCGCTCCAGAATTGCTGCGCCTGGCCGACATCGACGTCGTATTTGCACACGAGACTGAGCTTGCCGTCGGCGCCGATGCGGAACACGGTCAGTCCCGCCATCACGGTCGTGCCGTCGGGCCGCGCCACCGGCAGGATGCTGGCAGCGATAAGGACACGTCCACTCGGATCGATGCTGAAGGTGCGCAACTGCACGCCGAGGCCGTCGATGCTCTGGATCAATGTCGGCTGGCCGCTGTTGCCGTCGATGGCATAGACCGCAACCGTGTTCTCGCCGTCGACCGACATCTTGCGGCCGCCGCTCGGCGAGGCGGGAAAGGTGCGGTTGGTCAGATAGACGAACTTGCCGTTGGGATGGACATGGATCGCGCCGGCGCCTTGTTCGGCCAGGCCGCGCGGATCGATGAGCGTTTCCTTGATAAAGGCCGGTTCGCGGTCCAGCCCGGTCGCGTCGTCGAGCTTGTAGACATAAAGCTTGTTCTGCCGCTCGATCGAGATGAAGGCCCACGGCTCGCGCGGATGAAAATCCAAGTGCCGCGGACCGAAGCCGAGCCCGTTGCCGGGCGCGATCGAAGCGAGGTTTTTCAGAACGCCGTCATCGAAGCTGAAGGCCTTGATCGCACCGGGATCTTCCGGCTTGCCGCCGTCGGGATGATTGCCGCGCGTGACGAGAAGCGCGGCGCGGTTCGACGGCGTTATGCGCACCTGATGCGCGAAAATGCCGGTGTCGAGTTTCTCGGTTTGCGGAACCGGTGCACCGATCGTGCCGTCGGCGTTGATGCGATGAACGGTGATGTTGCTCGGAATGTTGAACGCAGTGAGCAGATATTTTCCGGTCGCGTCGACGGTGGTGTGAATCGGGCGCGACGGAAGCAGCGCCGGTTCGCCGTGCAGCTTCAATTCGCCGGTCGCCGAATCGACGGCAAGCGCATTGGCAAAATGCCTGTCGCCGGCAATGCCCGGGCCGCCGCTGCTCGACGCCACATAAAAGAAGCGCCGCGACGGATGCGGCCAGAGATACTGAACGTTTGCCGGCAGCGTGATTGCGCTGCGCTTGGTGAGCGCGGCGCCGTCGATGTCGAGATCGTACAGCGTCAGCACCGGGCCGACGCTGGCATAAAATACCGTCTTGGGCATGTTTCCCCGCCTTCACGTTTTCGCGCGGACTCATTCGGCCGCGCGCTTCCTCGCATCATCTCACCAGAGCGATGCCGTCGCCAAGTGCGTTTAAGGGGAGGAGTGCGCCTAGGCAGCGCGCTGCAATTTTCCGACCAGCGCTTCGATCCGCGCCATGGTGCGGAAATTCGTAGGCGTCATGTCGCGGTCGGGAATTTTCAGTTCGAACTCGCCTTCGACCGCCAGCATGAGATTGACTGTGTCGAGCGACGAGATGCCGCATGCGCTCAAATCGTCGTCGCGGCCGACGGCGCGCGCGATTGCGCGCTTTTCAAGGATAGCGCGCACGAGAACCATGATCCGATCGGTGACGAGAGAGGAGCGGTCCGAAGCGATGCGATCCAGCACGGTGAATAGTTCCCAAATCCAAAGCGTAAAAATCGATCTTTTCCGCTACCAATATTGCATTTTCAGCACGACAAATCGCTATCACATGAAGGGTTTTTGATTGGTAACCTTTACCACAAAGAAGCGCGCTAATTTCACGCAAATGCCGCGAGGATTTGTAAGTTTTGCGCTAGCTGTGGGATTCTAGCGATCACATCCTTTGCGTTGGACGGCCACTCTGTCGCGAGCAAATATATGAAAGCGCGAACCGTGAAGGTTCTCGAAGTCGATCAGGACGTTCAGGCGGCGCGACACGCAACACACGGCATCCTCACGGCTGGGGGCAGCGTGGCGGCCGCTAGCAATTTGGCGGTCGCGAGTGCCGCCGATCTGCGATCGCGCGTCGAAAAAGTTGTAGAGATCGCCGCGGCTCATGCCGCCACAGTTGATCGCGAGTCGCGGTTCCCCCACAAAGCGATTGCGGCTGCGCGTGCTGAACGGCTCCTCGGTATCGCCGTACCTCGGGAATTTGGCGGCGAAGGCTTAGGCATCACCGAAGTCGCGGACGTCTGCTACGCGCTTGGCCGCGCCTGCGCGTCGACCGCGATGATCTATGCCATGCATCAGACCAAGATCGCCTGCATCGTGCGGCACGGACAGGGCAGCACTTGGCATGCGCATCTGCTGCGCCGCATCGTCGGCGAACAATTGCTGCTCGCGTCCTCGACGACCGAAGGACAAAGCGGCGGCGACGTCCGCAACAGTTCAGCGCCCATCGAGCGTAACGGGTCGCGCATCAGCCTCGAGCGGCAAGCGACCGTGATTTCCTATGGTGCGGCGGCCGACGGCATCGTCACCACCGCGCGGCGTTCGGCCGATGCCGCAAGTTCCGACCAGGTTCTCGTCGCCTTCCTCAAGCAGGATTACACGCTTGCGCCGGTGTCCGGCTGGGACGCGTTCGGCATGCGGGGCACCTGCAGCGAAGGTTTCAAGCTCACCGCGTCCGGTTCGAGCGACCAGATCCTGCCGGTGGGCTACGACAAAATTCATTCGCAGACCATGATGCCGGTCGCGCATCTGTTGTGGAGCTCCGCTTGGGCTGGCATCGCTGCAGCGGCAGTGACGCGGGCGCGCGATTTCGTCCGCAAGGCCGCGCATCGCGCGCGCGGCGCGCTGCCGCCGGCGGCGGCGCATCTGACGCGGGCCAATGTGTCTTTGCGCGCACTACGCAGCCTTATCGCAACGTCGCTGCAACGGTTCGAAGCGGCCTCGTCCGATCCGCCCGTGCTTGAAACCATCGATTTTCAGACCGGCGTAAACCTGCTCAAGGTCAATGCGTCCGAGCTTGCCGTCGCCACCGTGATGAGCGCGATGCAGACTTGTGGGCTCTCGGGCTATCGCAACGACGACGAATTCAGCATCGGCCGGCATCTGCGCGACATTTTGTCGTCGCCGATCATGATCAACAACGACCGCATTCTCGCCAATGCGGCAACGGCATCGCCGCTCGCCAGCATTCCGGATTCACTTGTCGATTAGTTCCGCCGCAAAAACGGTTCAACAAAGAGGCGCAGACATATGAACGTGGCATTCAAGAAGTCGGCAGCGCCGGCCCGTTCGCTGGATTCGATCGCCGAGGCGCTGTTGCTGCCGACCGGCATCGACGGCGTCTATGCGCGCACCGCGATTTTCGAGAAAGTGGTCGACGGCGTCACGGCGTTCATCTCATCGTACCGCGACGACGACACCGAAGTGCTGCGATTCCCGCCGGTAATGAGCCGCCGGCAGATCGAGAAATCCGGCTATCTGAAAAGCTTTCCGCACTTCCTTGGCTGTGTGAGCTGCTTGAGCGGCCCGGACGAGGCGATCCAGGCGAATGTCGAGAGCTATGAAGCGGGCGGCGATTGGACCGGCGGCTTGGCGGCCGCCGATCTCGTGCTCAGCCCGGCCGCTTGCTACCCGGTCTATCCGCTGGTCGCGAGCCGCGGCTACATTCCCGAAGGCGGCCTCATGTTCGACGTCGCTTGCGACTGTTTCCGCCGCGAGCCGTCAAAAATGCTCGACCGGCTGCAATCATTCCGCATGCGCGAATATGTCCGCGTCGGCACGCCGGAACAGATCCAGGAATTCCGCTCGCGCTGGCTTAAGCGCGCCGATGACTTTGCCGCGCAATTGGGCCTCGACTATCGCATCGATCAAGCCAGCGATCCGTTTTTCGGCCATGGCGGCAAGCTAATGGCGATGAGCCAGCTCGAGCAGGCGCTGAAATTCGAGCTGCTGGTGCCGGTGCATTCGGAAGAAGAGCCGACCGCCTGCATGAGCTTCAACTACCACCGCGACCATTTCGGCACGACGTGGAATCTGGCGGACAAGGCCGGCAATACCATGCATACCGGCTGCGTCGCTTTCGGCATCGACCGTTTGGCGCTGGCGCTGTTCGCGACGCACAGCGTCGAGTTGGCACAATGGCCGACGCGCGTGCGTCAGGCGTTGACGGTGTAGCTTTATCGAAAAGCTATACGCCCAGAATCGCGTATTCGGTGTAAGCGAGATCGCCGAGCCGCGGCCGCTGCGGACCCTTGAAATATTTCGGCTTGCTGCCGCGGCGGAACACGCCGACCAGACCCGGGATCGGATCGTTGGCGTCGACGATCACGACCGGCCGGCCGCGCAGCGCGAGATACCTGCCGATCGGGCCGGCGAAGCGGCCGAAGTCCGCGATGTCGCGGCAATAGATCAGTTGCGCACATGGCACGAAGCCTTTGACCAGGCGCGGCCGGAATACGAACGGATAGGCGCGCTCCGGCGTCGCGCACCAAATGCTGATGCAGCCGTGCGCGGCGTGCTGTGCGAGCGTTTCCTGCTCGAACGGATCGAAGATCGCGGCAGACTGGCGCTCTACGTCGAACACTTCGGCTTCGGCGCCGCCGATCGTCAATGCCGGCAGTGCGATGAAAATGCCGTTGCTGTAGCGCGCAAAGCCCTGCGCCTCGATAATCGGCCAGGTATGCGGCGCCGCGGACACATTGGTGTAAGTCACTTCTTTGTGACGCAGTGCGTGCGACACCAGCATCGGCGCATAGGCGCGGAATGCCGGCTCGACGTACCAGCTCGACAGATTGCAGCGCGGCGCGAATGCTTCGCCGGCAGGCATCGCGGCGCAAATCAGAAGGATCACGCCGACAGGCTTGCCGCCGGTTTCCAGAAGATAACCATATTTCGGCAGGCCATCGGGTGGATCGCGCCGGGTAAGTTGATCGAGCGCATGGCGCCAGAACTGGTTGCCGCGGTGCGGGAAACCGCGCGCGAGCAAATCGGTGACGGCAGGGATGTCGCCTTCCTCGATCTGTCTGCAGCGGATGTCGGACAGGGCAGCGCTCATCGACGTTGACCACGACGGCGTCGTGAACTTGATCGTAATCGTTGGGCGAATATAGGGGGGCGAGTGAACAAACGGTAGGCCTCGCATTCATGTCGATAAAATTAACCATAATGGACCAGATGGCGCAGATCGCGCGCGAGCACGGCAAGCATTTGGCGCCGTTACGCGACGATCTCGTGCTTCTCGACTCGGGTCTCGAACTCGCTCGGCTTCGCCGTGCTGGTCGCGCGTCTCGAGGATAAGCTCGGCGTCGATCCGTTCACGGCCTCCGAGGACGCGGTGTTTCCCGTCACGCTCGGCGATTTCGTGAAGGTCTACGAAAATGGCGCACGCTGAGGCGCAAAAGCTGCGCCGGCATCTTGCTGACAATTCGCCGCAGCGATTCTTCTGGGATCGTGCGGCATGCTCTTGCTACACGTATCTCGCTCATGGAACGTCGTTCGGCGGCCGGCTCGGTGAACTCGCCGGCAAATCGGTGCTGCTTGCCGCCGGCAGCCAGCTCACCGCGGCTTTGGCGCTGATCGAGCTCGACGGTGTCGCGCGCCGCATCACCATTTTGCCGCCGGACGCCGCGCCGGAACATTTCGCGGCGCTGATTGCGGGCGCAGAGGTTGATGCCGTCGTCGTCGATAGCAGCTCGCCTGCTGACTTCTTCGATATTCCCATCCGTGTCGGTTGCGCGTCCACGATCGGTGCGGTCGGCAGGCTGCCAGCGGCGCCGTTGCCGACCGAATGGGTGATGCTGACTTCGGGTACGACCGGCATGCCGAAAATGGTCGTGCACAGTCTCGCCGGCTTGACGGCGTCCTTTGCCGCGAAGGCGCCGGATCCGTCCGTCGTTTGGGGCACGTTCTACGACATTCGCCGTTACGGCGGGTTGCAGATTTTCCTGCGCGCGGTGCTCGGCGGCATTTCGCTCGCGCTGTCAAGTGCGGGCGAGCCGGTCGGCGACCATCTCGACCGCATGGCCGAGCGCGGCGTGACGCATCTGCTCGGCACACCGACGCATTGGCGGCGCGCGCTGATGTCGCCGTCGATCAAAAAAATTTCGCCGCGCTATGTCCGGCTCTCGGGTGAGATCGCCGACCAGGCTATCCTCGATAGCCTGCACGCCGCTTTTCCGGACGCCACCGTCAGCCATGCCTTCGCCTCGACCGAGGCCGGGGTCGCTTTCGAAGTGAGCGACGGGCTCGCCGGCTTTCCCGCGTCCTATCTCGGAGAGGCTCGCGACGGCGTCGAGATGAAAGTTGAAAACGGCTCGCTGTGCATCCGCTCGCCGCGCACGGCGCAGCGCTATATCGGCACCGATGCGCCGCTCGCCGACAAAGACGGCTTTGTCGACAACGGCGACATGGTGGAACGGCAGGGTGATCGTTACGTCTTCGCCGGCCGCCGCGGCGGCATCATCAATATCGGCGGCCTCAAAATTCATCCCGAAGAGATCGAGGCGGTGATCAACCGGCATCCGCGGGTGCGGATGTCCCTGGTGCGGTCGAAGCGCAGCCCGATCACCGGCGCCATCGTGGTCGCCGACGTGGTGCTGAAAGACGTGGTGCCGAAAGACTTGGCGCTGAAGTCCGGCGCCGACAACGGCGCGTTGGAGCAGATCAAGGGCGATATCCTCACCCTTTGCCGCGACGCGCTGCCGCGTCAGAAGGTTCCAGCCGCGATCAGCATCGTGCCCACGCTCGATGTGGCGGCGAGCGGGAAGCTGGCGCGCCGCTATGGTTAAAACCGTCAAGAAATCGACGAAGAAGATTTCACGCACCGTTCTGATCACCGGCGCCAGCCGCGGTTTGGGTCTCGGCATCGCACGCAAGCTGACGGCCGGCGGCTATAATGTCGTCGCTGTCGCGCGCAAGGACAATAAGGACCTGAACGCCGCCATTGCCGAAGCCAAGCGCGCCAAGAAGGGCGCATTGCACTTCGTCGCCTTCGATCTCGGCGAGATCGCCAAGATTCCGGAATTGGTGCGCGATCTGCGCAAGAAATTCGGCCCGCTGTTTGGCCTCGTCAACAACGCCGCGCTCGGGCACGATGGCGCGCTGTCGCTGATGCACAATTCGCAGATCGAGGATCTCATTCGCGTCAACACGCTGTCGCCGATCGTGCTCACCAAATATGTGGTACGGTCGATGATGGCGGACGGCGCCGGCCGCGTCGTCAATGTCGCCTCGATCATCGGCTTCACCGGCTATAGCGGGCTTTCCGTCTACGGCGCGACCAAGGCCGCCATGCTCGGCTTTACCCGCTCGCTGGCGCGCGAAGTCGGGCGGCTCGGCATCACCGTGAATGCGGTGGCGCCGGGCTTCCTCGATACCGACATGACGCACGGGCTTGCCGGCGAGCAGCGCGCGCAGGTCGTGCGGCGCAGCGCGTTGCGCAAGCTTGCCGGCGTCGACGATGTGGCCAACGCGGTCGATTATCTGCTCAGCGACAAGGCGCAGAGCATTTCCGGAACGGTTCTGACCGTCGACGCCGGCGCAACGGCTTAGCGCGCGTCGCCATGCGTCTTGGTCAGCCCGGTCGGCGGACCGTCAATCGCAGTCCATCCGCCGTCAACCACTAGCGCGGTGCCGGTGATGTAGCTTGCCGCATCCGAAGCGAGAAACGCTACGGCTGCGCCGATTTCGCCCGGCTGTGCCCACCTGTTGAACACGGTGTGTGCGGCGAGCGCGCTCCAGATTTCCGGCCGCGCTTTGAGCGGCGCGACGAGCGCGGTTTCGACGATGCTCGGCACGATGGCATTGACGCGCACGCCGAGTGGGCCGACTTCGGAAGCGAGCCCGCGCACCATTTGAATGATGCCGGCTTTGGTTGCGCCATAGATCGCGAGCCCCGGTTCGAGCGTGGTCGCGCGCACCGACGAGCTAGCGATCAGGCTGCCGCCGCCTTGCTTGACCATCATGCGGCCGAAGGCGCGCAGGAAATAGAACGTGCCGCGCAGATTGAGATCTGCGACGCGATCATAGTCCTCGTTGGTGTAATCCAGCATCAGTTTCCGCACGTGGACCGCCGGCGTCGTCACAGCGATGTCGAGCCGCTTATGCGTGACTTCGATCGCCGCCGCGAGCGCCTTAACGGCATCGGCGTTGCCGGCATCGAGAACGTGGACCTCGGCGCGGCCTTCCATGCCGATATCGCGCGACGTGGCTTCGACGCCTTCCTTGTTCTTGTCGGCGCAAATGACGGTGGCGCCGAGCGCGGCCAGCGCTTCTGCCGACGCCTTACCGATGCCGGACGCGGCGCCGAGCACGAGCGCCGTCTTGCCGTCGAGGCGAAACAGGTTGCGGTACGCCGCGAGGCGTTCTTCAACTGGCGCCATGCGCATGCTCCCGACGATGCGCCCGGCTCAGCCGGTCCGGCCCTGATTGGCCATTTGCTGGAACCTCTTCACATTGTCCGCGCCGGCATAATTGGCGATCCGATCGTAAGCAGGACCCATCAGGGCGCGGAACGGCGCCAGATCGGGCCGCGTCACCAACATGCCGGCGGCTTCGATCTTCTTGATCTGATCCTGCTCCTGATCGGCGATCATCTTGCGCATCAGGTCGCCTGAGGCGGCGCTCTCTTCGCGGAAAATGGCCTGCTGTCCGGGATCGAGTTTTTTCCACGCCACGGCGCTCACCGTATGAATCATGTTGTTGTAGATGTGCCGCGTGATCGCCAGATGCTTCTGCACCTCGTAGAACTTGTTGAAATAGATGACCGCGATCGGGTTCTCCTCGCCGTCGACGACATGCTGCGACAGCGCCAGATAAAGCTCCGGAAAGGCGATGGCCTGTACCGTCGCACCGAGCGCCTCCATGGAGGCTTGGATCTGCAATTCCGGCGGCGTGCGCAGCTTCAAGCCCTTGATGTCGTCCGGCACGTTGATCGGGCGCACCGTATTGGTCACGTTACGGAAGCCGTATTCCCAGTTGCGCAGCAGGATGAAGCCTTGTTTTTCGGCGAGCGGAGAAAGCCAATCCATGGCCGGTCCGTCGAGCACGCGGAAGGCGTGCTGCGGGCTGTCCCAGATGAAGGGCAGCATCACGGCTGCGAAAGCAGTGTCGTATTTGTCCAACTGGCCCTGCGTCGGCAGGCCGATATCGATGGTGCCGAGCTTGATCTGCTGCGCCTGTTCGGGCGGGCCGCCGAGCACGTTATTGGGGAAGATATTGATCTTGATCGCGCCGTTGGTGCGGCTCTCGACGCGGTCGACGAACTGCTTGGCGGCGATATTGGCCGGGTGGTCTTCCGCGGCGAAATGGGCGAACCGCATAGTGAGCGGCGCGGCATGCAGCGACATGTAAGGCGCCGCAACCGACAAAGCGGCGCCGGCCACGCCGGATTTGAGAAGATTTCTGCGATTGATCTTGCCAACACTCTTGCCAATCATGTTTTGCTCCCGATTTGCTTTTAGACGTGAAAGCCGAAATATCGCGGCAGCGCCAGCGCGAACCACGGCACGAAGGCGACGACCAGAAGTCCGATCAAGACCATGATCAGATAAGGCAGCATCGCGCGCGAGGCCTTTTCAATGTCGCAGCGCATGATAGCGCAGCAGACGTAAAAGCCGACACCGGCGAGCGGCATGAAGCCGCCGATGCCCATGGCGATGATCAGAACCAGCGCATAGTGCATTTCGCTCAGGCCGAGCTTGCCGGCAATCGGAATGAGGAGCGGCGCGACGACGTTGAGCGACGGCAGGCCTTCGAGCAGCACGCCGATGACGATCAGGAGCACGATCGAGCCGAGCATGAAGATCGCGGTCGAGCCGCCGAGCGTGTGCAACAGCGCGACCAGCCGCTGCGGCAAATACGCCACCGTCAGCGTCCAGGAGAAGCCGGATGCGGCGGCGAAGATGAAAAGCAACACGCCAGTCAGCGCCGCGGTGTCGAGCGCGGTGCGCAGGAATTTGCCGAAATCCATGTCGCGATAAAGCAGCATCGACAACGCAAGCCCGTAGAGCACGGCAAAGGCCGCGACCTCGGTCGGCGTGGCGATGCCGAACAAAATGCCGCCGAGCAGCATTGCCGGCATCAACAGCGGCAGGATCGCGCCGAGCCCCGCTTGCATCATGATGCGGAACGGCGCGCGCGGCTCGGGCGCCATGCCGGCTTGGCGCGCGCGCACATAGATCAGCGCCATCAGACAGGCCGCCATGACGGCTGCCGGAACGAGGCCGCCGATGAACATCGCGCCGACCGAGACGCTGGTGATCGAGCCGACGATCAGCATGGCGATGCTCGGCGGCACGGTTTCGCCCATGATCGCCGAAGCGGCGAGCACGGCCGCGCCTTCGTCGGCGCCATGGCGTTCGCGCAATTGGTCGCGCATCACGGTGCCGACGGCGGCGACATCGGCGGGTTTCGAGCCGGAGAGGCCCGACACCACGTACATGCTGGCGACGGTGACTTGCAGCAGCCCGCCGCGCCAATGGCCGACCAGCGTCTGAATGAAGCGGACCAGCCGCACGCTGATGCCGCCGCGCTCCATGATCAGTCCGGCCAGGATAAAGAACGGGATAGCGAGCAGAATGAAATTGCCGGTGCCGTTAACCATGGTTTGCGGCAAGATCACGAAAGAACCGGCATCCGCCGCCCAGAGATAGGTCGCGGTGGCGAGAAGCAGCACGAAGCCGACCGGGACGCTGGCGAAAATGGCGACGAAGAACAACACCAGCGCGGTGATGATCGCGGCATCGCCGCCAAGATAAGGCAGCCAGTCATCCCTGGTGGCGGCGGCAAGCGCCAATGTCGCGATGAAGGCGATGCCAACTCCCAATGCGGTGCGCGTGTCCTTGCGAAACAGATTTTCAAGGGCGTGAAGCGCGATCAGCGCCATGCCGAGCGGAAGCGGCAGCGCGATGAGCGCCGCAGGAAGCTGCAAGACCGGCGTCAGCTCGCCCCAGCTCGATGCGATGAATTGGGCCGACGCAATGCCGGTGAGGCCGACGACGAACAGCACGATGATGTCGGAAAGCACCAGACAGGCATGCTCGGCGGCCGGGTGCAGGCGATCGATCGCGATGCGAACGAAAGCGTGATCGCTGCGGCGATAGGCGACCGCACCGCCGATAAAGGCGAGGATCGAGAGCGCCAGCCGCGCCGCCTCGTCCGACCACAGAAACGAATGCCGGAAATAGACGCGGGCGAAGACATTGGCCAAGACGAGTGCGAGCTCGGCCAGCAGAGCAAAGATGACAATGGCTTCCGCCGCCATCTCAACGGCGCGCAGCCAGGTTGGTTTCAAAGCTTGGTTCGGCGCCGCGTTGGACTGCAGCGACAGACCGGCATCGGCCTCAGCCGCAGCCTCTGAGCCGTCAAGCTCGACAGAACTCTGCATGGACGCGTCCACCCGATGCGCCGGCATGTTTTGCCGCCGGTCGCAAGACGATCCTAGCCGCTGAATTTGGGAAGGGCCAGCAACGGTTCAGCGCCGCGTGGCAGCCAAAACAAGGGGGTCTTCGCAGCACAATAGCTCGCCCGCACCGATATTGTTGAGAGTAGGGGAGTGCGCGCCAGGAATGATGAAAGCGTGCATCATCCGGCCGTATTTATTGGGTGCTTCGCCTGAATAGGCCTTTCAAGGTCCACTTTTGCGAAGTCGATACTGTAGCTGGCGTCATTGAACCGGCTATGCCGAGTCTCGAAGACCTCGAATTTGCACTCGTCGATTTTCCTTATCGATACAGTTTGCAGGAAAAGCAAGTGACCGCTCTTCAGGCTCCTCAAGGAAAGCTCGCCTCGCAGCCAGGAGTCGTCTTGGGTGACGACATCCATCATTGACTCCGTGTCACGCGCTTGCTGCGTACTGACGACATAGAGCACTGTTTCCAGCAGCGTTTGCGCATGGGCGCGCGCCGCCGGCACCGTCGTTACCGCGAGGATTGCAATCAACGAAAGCATTCGCGATTTACGGCCAGGAGTCACAATCGCACCGCGCCGGTGATGATCTGATTGTAGAGTTTGGTGTCGAGAAGCACGAATGCGTCATGTTCGGACTCGTCAAAATAGAGCGCGTCGGGCATTACCCCGGGATCAAAGCCCTCGCGCACAAGATCGGACTTCTTGTGCTTGAACGTCGAAGTGACGTCGATACCGTTTCGGATGCGCAAGAAGAGCGGGCGCGCATAGGGCGGCAGGCGCTCACAGAGATGCGCGCGCAACGCCGCAAGGTCGAGTTCGCCGTTGCCGACCAATGCCGCCATGCCGGCCGCGCCTTCGCTGCCCGGGACGGCCACGCCGTAGACGGTCGCCTCCGCGATGCCGTGAAAGGCCATGATCACATCGGCGACTTCGGCGGTCGCGACGTTCTCGCCCTTCCAGCGGAACGTGTCGCCAATGCGGTCGACGAAATAATAAAAGCCGCCGGAATCCATGCGCATCAGATCGCCGGTGCGGTACCAGGCATCGCCCGGTTCGAACACGTCGCGCAGGATCTTGCGTTCGGTATCGGCGGCACTGGTATAGCCCTCGAAGTCGCCGCCGGTCTGCGAGGCGCCGTTGCGGATTTTGCCGATCGCCTCGCCAGCTTCGCCGGTGGCGCAGCGGATGCAGCGTTCCTGGCCGTCGCGCGCCGGCGCGCCGGTCACGTCATCGAATTTCACCAGCGCCAGTGGAAAGCGATGTTTGATGAACGGCGGCACGCGGCCGATGGCGCCGACTTTGCCCTCGACATTGTAGAGCGAAACGTTACCCTCGGTCGCAGCATAGAATTCCATGATTTTTGGGATTTCGAACCGCGACTGGAATTTCTCCCACACGTCGGCGCGCAGCCCGTTGCCGGCGCAGAGCCGCAGCCGATGCGCGCGCTCGCGCGGATGCCGCGGCGCATTGACGAGATAGCGGGCGAGCTCGCCGATATATTGGAACAGCGTGCAGTCCCACTTGGCGATGTCGTCCCAGAAGCGCTGCGCCGAGAATTTCTCGGCGATCACGACGGCGCCGCCGCTGATCAGCAACGCGCCCGTCGCCACCACGCCGCCGACCGAGTGATAGAGCGGCAGGCAATCGTACATGCGGTCGTCCGGTCCGGCATTCATCAGTCCGGCGAACCACAGGCTCCACTGCAGTAGCCGGTGGTGGCTGACATTGGCGGCTTTCGGCAGTCCGGTCGTGCCGGACGTGTAGATCGTCAGCGCGCGATCGGCGATGGTCACCTCGCGGCGCTCTGCGGCGCTGAGCGGCTGGCCGGAAAATTTATTGATTTCGCGATCGATGCGGACGAAACCGTCACTGCCATGTGACCAGATTTTCGGCTGGCCTGAAAGCGCGGTTGAGCGAAACGCGTCGATCAATTCATCCGCAACAATGACGTGCTGCGGCGCAACGATATCGATGCAATGCGCGAGCGATTGGCCGCGAAGCTGCGTGTTGAGCAGAGACACGACGCCGCCGACGCTGGTGATGCCGAGCCAAACGGCGAGATAGTCCGGACAGTTCGGCATCAGCAAACAGACGGTGTCGTCCTTGGCGAGCCTTTGCGCGAGCGCCCAGCGGGCGTAACGATTGGCGCGTTCGGTCAGCGCCTGATAGGTCAGCGTCCCGCGCTCCGATATCAACGCCGGCGCGGCGCCATGCGTCTGCGCCGTCTCGGCGATGATGTGGGGCAACAGGCGTTCCGGCTGTTTTGCGATCGGCGCCGTGGCCTCCAGCGCACGCAGCCAGGCGTGCGGGGCGCTGTCGCTGCCGGTATTCCGGCGCACCGTCTCTGCTGTGTCGGCCAGGCTCATGCCCGAACATCGCCCAACAAAGTGAATCCTTCGCTTCAAGATTAGATAAAATTTGAGCGATCGCGGAAGCGCGCCGGCGCTGGAAACGCCTGCGCGACACAATATGGGAAATAGTTAAAGTTAATCGCTCTAATTGCCCGCGCTTTACGTTGCCTCCCCTCTACAGCCACGGATAAGAAACGCAATCTCCCTAGTATTGCGCCCAATAAGCGCGCTCAAAGATCGCGTGATTTCGGGCAGGCGATGGGACGTATGAAAAGCGAAACTGTGGCCGTCCACGGCGGCTATGAAACCGATCCGACGACCAAGGCCGTCGCGGTGCCGATCTATCAGACGGTCGCCTACGAATTCGACAGTGCCGATCACGGCGCGGCGTTGTTCAATCTCGAAGTCGAAGGGCATCGTTACAGCCGGATCAGCAATCCGACCACGGAGGTGCTCGAGCGCCGCGTCGCCGAGCTCGAAGGTGGTGTCGGTGCGCTCTGCGCCGCGACAGGGCAGGCGGCGCTGAACTACGCCGTGCTCAACGTCACCAGCATGGGCACCAATATCGTTTCGGTGCCGCAGCTTTACGGCACCACCTACACTTTGTTTGGTCACATCTTGCCGAGCCAGGGCATCGCCGTCCGCTTTGCGGAATCCGACGCAGCTGAGGCGATTGAGAAGCTGATCGACGACAAGACGCGCGCCATCTTTTGCGAAAGTGTCGGCAACCCGGCCGGCAATATTTGCGACATCGAGGCGCTCGCCGCCGTCGCCGAACGCCACGGCATTCCGCTCATCGTCGACAATACGGTGGCGACGCCGATCCTGCTGCGCCCGATCGATTACGGCGCGCATATCGTCGTGCACTCGCTGACCAAATTCATGGGCGGCCACGGCACGACGCTTGGCGGCGCCGTCGTCAACTCCGGCCGCTTCCGCTGGAAGGATCATGCCCGGCGCTTCCCGATGTTCAACGAGCCGGACGCGTCCTATCACGGCCTGATCTATACCGATCATTTCGGCGACGCCGCCTATATCGCGCGCTGCCGCAGCGTCTATCAGCGCACCACCGGCGCGATCCTGCCGGCAATGTCGTCGTTCCTGCTGCTGCAAGGCATCGAGACGGTGGCGCTGCGTGTCGAGCGCCATGTCGAGAATGCACGGCGCGTCGCCGAATTCCTGCGCGACGATCCGCGCGTCGAATGGGTCAATTATGCCGGCTTCGCCGATCATCCGCATTACAATCTCGCGCAAAAATATCTCGGCGGCCGCGCCTGCTCGCTGTTGACCTTCGGCGTGTTCGGTGGCCTCGAAGCCGGCAAAGGCTTTTATGATGCGCTGAAACTGTTCAAACGGCTGGTCAATATGGGTGATGCCAAATCGCTCGCCTGCCATCCGGCTTCGACTACGCACCGGCAGATGTCGGCCGAAGAACAGGCCAAGGCCGGCGTGAAGCCGGAAATGATCCGGCTCAGCGTCGGCATTGAGCATATCGACGACATCGTCGCCGATCTCGATCAGGCGCTGAAGGCCTCGCAGTCGCGGCGCCCGCTCTTGGCGGCCGAGTAGGAAAGCCGGGCAAGGCCGGACGAACAGATGCCGCTTTTTCTCGACAACGGCCGATCCGCTTCCGAGCTGAACGCAGCGAATTGCGTCACTGTCGGCCTCATCAACAATATGCCGGACGCGGCGTTCGAGGCGACCGAGCGGCAATTCGCCGAACTGCTCCGGGAAGCTGCGACCGCGCGCGTCGTGCTCTTGAAATTGTTCGCCATTCCGCGAGTGCCGCGCGGCGAGTACCTGCGCCAGGCGCTTGCCGGAAAGTATCGCGACATTGCCGAGCTCTGGGATACGCCGCTCGACGGCCTCATCGTCACCGGCACCGAGCCGCGCGCCAGGAACCTCAAGGACGAGCCTTATTGGGACACCCTGAGCGCGGTCGTGGATTGGGCTAGGGATCATACGGCGTCGACCATCTGGTCGTGTCTTGCCGCGCACGCGGCCGTGCTTCACACCGACGGCATCGTGCGCCAGGCGCTGACGGAAAAGCAGTTCGGCGTGTTCGATTGCCGGCTCGCCGCCAACCATCCGATGACGCAGCACTTTCCCGAACCGTTGTGGGTGCCGCATTCGCGCTACAACGGCTTGCCGGAGGATGCGCTGGTGTCCAGCGGCCATAAAATCCTCACGCGCTCGGCGACGGCCGGCGTCGATGCCTTCGCCAAACAGCATGGCAGCTTCTTTTTGTATTTCCAGGGCCATCCGGAATACGACGCCGACACGCTGTTTCGCGAATACCGCCGCGACGTGGCGCGTTTCTTGAGCGGCGAGCGCGAAACCTACCCCGCGCTGCCGCAAAACTATTTCGATGACGTGGCGACCGCGCTTGCCGAAGCTTTCCGGGAACGCGCCATCGCCGGCCGGCGCAGCGAGCTGATGGCTGATTTTCCTAAATATGCGCTGGAGACCGGCTTGCAGAATTCATGGCGGTTTTCTTGGCGGCCGGCGGCGCTTGGCGTCTACGAAAAGTGGCTGGAATTCTTAAGCGCGCGCAAGGCGGAGCGGCGGACGCCGAGCGTTGCGATCAAGCCGCCGCGGCTGCGGCGGACGTGGCGCGATTGGCCGCTGCCGCTACGGCGCCCGGCCGAAGGTTCGGCGCGCTAATGCGAAGATTTCCGCCTTCCGATTTACGGTTTTTTGGGCACTCGGCCCTTTAATGGCGTGTCATTTCTCCGGAGGTCGCCGTGTCGAACCCCGTGATTTTCGCCGCGCCCGCCGAGGTCGAACTCGATCCGGCGCCAATCCCCGCGGACTGGATCATCGACGGCAAACCGCAGGCCCGCTCGAAGCGGCTCGCGGCGAGCGCCGACGGCACTTCGACCATCATGGCGTGGTCGTGCACGGCCGGCCGCTTCAAATGGCATTACACCGTCGATGAGACGGTCCACCTGATCTCCGGCGAGGTCTTCGTCACCGACGAGTATGACAATGTGCGCCGGGTCGGCCCGGGCGAAATGGTGTTCTTCCCCGCCGGTACCGTAAGCACCTGGTACATTCCCGATCACGTGCGTAAATTCGCGGTCTGCCGGCACAGCATGCCGCGCATTGCCGGCTTTGGGCTGCGCGCCTGGAACAAGATTATCAGCATCGTCACCGGTTTCGACGGCGGCGGCGCGCTTGAGAGCGCTCCGCACTCAAGCGCCGATGCCGGACACGCCCAGGCCAAGACGGCGTAGCCTCGGCCAAAGATCTAAATCGCGATCGGTCCATCCATCGTCACCTGCGCCGGCGCGAGCGCAGTGGCGAGCTTTGCAAGATATGCGTGATCGCAAAAGGCGGGGATCACGGTCTTAGCCTGCACGGATGTCACCAGTGCAACGGTGTCACTGAGGCGCGGATGCACGTTCCAACGCATGGTTTGCGCGCGGCCGCTTTTGGCGAGCCGCTCCGCGGGTGTGTTGGGATTGATGTAGCCGGTGAACAGGATCGTCACCTCGGGCTCGGTCTCGAACTGCGGAAGAAGCTTTGCCGTCGCGCCAGACGCGCCGTCGGCCGATGCCGCGAGCATGACGCCGCGCGCGCCGTCGATCGGTTTGACGAGATGCGCGAGGCGCTCGATTTCGTCGCGCAGCTCGGCGCGCAACGACACGCGACTGCTGCCGCCGAGATGGTTCAGCGCTTGACTCGTCGCGTCGTCGACATAGATCTCGACGCTGCCGTGGCGCATCAGCTCGAGCGCAATCTCCGGACCGCGGCCGTTGGCGGGCGCGGGGAGAAGAAGCGGGCCGCGCCCGAGGAATTGCGCCAGCGTGCTCCAGCATTCCGCGAGCGGCTTTTGGTAGTCGCCATAGGAGCAATCGATCAGCGCGGTCGCCGCTGGCTTGGCCGGCGGGTCGTAGTCGTAGAGGACCGACTCCGCACAATAGTCGCCGGTGTAAAGAAAGCCGCCACCGCCGCCGAAATGCAGCCAGATCCCGCCCGGTGCGTGGCCGTTGCGGCCGGTCTCGACCGCGATGCCGAGCACGTCGGTTTGGCCGCCAACCGGCAGCAGCCGCGTGGCGACGCTCTTGGGCAAGGCCCGCGCCACAGGCGCAGTGCCATAGACCGGCGGATTGCCGAGTTCCGGTAGAAGCCCAAGCCCACCCACATGGTCTTTGTGACCATGACTCAAAATGACCGCATCGACCGGCCCCAGGCCGCGAATATCGGGCAGATGACCGGGCGGGGGGCCTTCGCCAAGGTCGAGCAAGAGCCGTTTTCCGTCTACCTCGAGCAGGAAACAGGCCGGAGCCTTGCCGCCGACCCCTGAAATGAGCCGTAAAGACCCCGAATTCATCGCATTTTCAACCTATCCCACGGCGCAACGGTGCAACATTGACAATGCGGGGCCGCGTCCTTAATCAACCGGCCTGACCAAGGAATAACGCTATGAAAGTCCGCAATTCATTGAAATCCCTGCGGGGTCGCCACCGCGACAATCGCATCGTGCGCCGCAAGGGCCGGGTCTATGTCATCAACAAGACCCAGCGCCGCTTCAAAGCCCGCCAAGGCTAAAGGAAGCTGGGCTGAGCCGGCACGCCGTCTTGCTGCCCATTTCCGGCGCATTCACCGCGCCCGATTGAGCACATTTCCGGCTTGCCGCAAGGCGGCGAGCGAATAGACTCGTGGGCATGAAACTTCGATTCCCGGCTGCCTTTGCTGTCATCGCCCTCGGCGCATGTCTCGCCGCGCCGGCATCGACGCCGGCCGCTGCCCAGGATCTGGGGCAATGGCTGTCGCCGCCGAGCGATACGCCGCGGGCCGGGCGTGGCGAAACGGCATACAATCTCGACACTCTGTTCGCCGGGCTTAAAATCGCGCCGGACGAGGCGAGCGCCAAGGCGATCGAGGATCGCATCTGGGCGCTTTGGCTCGCCTCTGGCAGCGATACCTGCACGTTGTTGATGACGCGCGTGAAGGACGCCACCGACGACAAGAATTTCGACCTCGCCATAAAACTTCTCGATGCCGTGATAGCGATCAAGCCGGATTATGTCGAAGCCTGGAACCGGCGCGCCACGGTCTATTACCTCAAGCAGGATTACGGCCACTCGCTTGCCGATCTGCGTGAGGTGCTGGCCAAAGAGCCGCGGCACTTCGGCGCCTTGTCCGGGCTCGGCCTCATCCTGCAGGACATTGGCGACGACAAACACGCGCTCGAAGCTTATCGCAGGGCGCTGGCGATCGATCCGCACCTCGAGAACCTCACCGACGTCGTCAAGACGTTGAGTGAAAAGGTCGAAGGTCGCAACATCTGATCCTGCCCGCTTGGCTGCTTCCCGGATTTCGCTTTGCCAGATCCAGGCTACACTGGGGCTGCGCGTAATTACGAAGCCCCGGGGGGAGTGAATGGACGCCGATAGACTGACAATCCGAGAACTCGTCGAGAACTGGGCGGTATGGCGCGACGCGCGCCTGTGGGACCGTTTCCGCACCGTTTGGCACCCCGAGGGCCGTATGATGGCGACCTGGTTCCAGGGCACGTTCGAGGAATTCATCAAGGGCAATCAGGAAGGCTGGTCGCGCGGCGTGCGCATCCTGCATTTTCTCGGCGGCAGTTCGATCGACGTCGCCGGCAACCGTGCGATCGCGCAGACCAAAATGACGATCTCACAGCGCGCGCCCGTCGACGGTGTCATCTGCGACGTGGTCTGCACCGGCCGGTTCTACGATTTCTTCGAGAAGCGCGACGGCCGCTGGGGCATGGTGCTCAAGCGCCTCGTCTATGAGAAAGATCGGCTCGATCCCGTCGATCCGGCGGCCAAGCTCGCGCTCGACCAGGAGCTGCTCAACAGTTTCCCGGAAGGCTACCGGCATCTCGCCTATCTGCAGACCAAGATCGGCTACAAAGTGAAGAAGGACATGGCGGGCCTCGAAGGCCCCGACCTGGACGCGCTCTATGCCCAGGGCGCGTGCTGGCTCGAAGGCGGGGCGCTGTAACCCGATCGCGGGCGCGGCAGCCGCGCGCCGTTAGAATTCTTCGGGCTCCTCGCTGCCGCGAGCATCGCTGTTGCGTGGCACATCGGAGTGGGAATTTTGATCTCGCTCGTTGCCTTCCTTTCTGTGTTCCTGATCCTCCTTGTTGTGACTTTATTGGTGTCTTAACGCTGCAGGCTGCCGGTGACGAGATTGCTGCCGCTCAATCGCGGCCGCTCGTCCAGAATAAGCTACGGCATTATTCTCTCTCGCTCCGGTGCTAAGAGCTCACCCGATCCGGGTCGGCTTGATCACGATCTTTTTGATGCTTGCGCTCTATGTAGCTGCCGTCGGAGTTCTGTTGCGCCTGAGCCCGTTGCTTCCGGCGCGCGCGGTCGGGGATCTCGATCGCACCTTCAAGGACGTGGCGGCAGACACGCGGCAATGGCTGGCGCCTGTTTTGGGGTCTCCTGGCCTGCGCATTCCTGCCCGTGATCATCGTGCAGATCGCCGTCGGAGTGATATTTGGATTTCCCGGTGCTCAGTTGCTCAGCGGCGGCGTCCTCTCAGCTCGCTTCGGGATCACCAATGTCGTCCACGTCGTCTGCGCCCTCTTGACCACGGCTATCTCGGCCAATTTTATGTCTCTCGCCTACCTGTATTTCTTCCAGCGCAATCAGATTGAAGTGTTTGATTGAATAATCGCGGCATGCGGTTGTGGTGTTTGCGCCGTGCGCTATCTTCTCGCTTGTCGGATCGAGCAAGGGTTTTTGAAGCTTCACATGCTGCTAGCCGTCGCAGAAATTCTTGCCGCCGGCGCCGTCATTACTTTGATCGGCAAGGCGCTGATCGAGCGCGCGCATCCGCCGCGCGGCTGCTTCATCGATATCGGCGGCTTGCGCCAGCATGTCGTCGAGATTGGAGCGGATGCGCAAAATAACACGCCGCCGATCGTTCTCATTCACGGCGCCGGCTGCAATCTCGAAGACATGCGGCTGGCGCTCGGCGAACGCTTGGCCGCGCGTCACCGCGTCCTCTTGATCGATCGCACGGGTCTCGGTTGGAGCGAGCGCGCCGGCGCGCGCGGCAGTTCACCGGCCGATCAGGCGGCGATTTTGCGCGAAGTGCTCGACAGGCTCGGCATCGGCCGCGCCATTATCGTCGGCCATTCCTGGGGTGGCGCGCTGGCCGCCGCTTTCGCGCTCGATCATCCGCAGCACGTCGCGGGTCTCGTGCTGCTTGCGCCGCCGCTTTATCCGTTCCCGCGCCGCGTCACTTGGCTTTACGAAATCTTCGCACTGCCGGTTTTCGGATGGCTCTATGCGCACACATTGGCGCTGCCATTGGGCGTGCCGTTCATCGGCCTCGGCATGGCGTCGGCCTTCCTGCCGCAACGGCCGCCGCGCAGCTATATCAGGCGCACCGGCGCGTTGCTCCTGCTGCGGCCGGCGACGTTCCGCGCCAATGCTGGCGACGTCGCCAATCTGAAATCCGCTCTTGATTCGCAGGCCGCGCGTTACGGCACGATCACGGCGCCGACACTCATCATGACTGGCGATCGCGATATGGTCGTGCCGGCGAAGCAGCACGCCATCGCTTGCGCCGCCGCCGTGCCCAATGCAAAGCTCGTAGTGCTGCCCGGCATCGGCCACATGCTGCATCACGCGGCGGCGGAGCGTGTTATCGCGGAGATTGAAGCGCTTGTGACAACGGCGACGCGCGAATAGCGGGCTATTCGCCAGTCTTCTCCTCGCCGACATAAGCAACACGCATGAAATTCGTCGCCCCCGGTGTGCCAAGCGGCACGCCGGCGACGATGATGACGCGTTGGCCGGCTTTGGCGAAGCGTTCCTTGAACGCGATACGGCAGGCGCGTTCCACCATGTCGTCCTGGTCGTGCGCATCATCGTCGATAACGCAGTGAATGCCCCAGACCACGGACAGCTTCCGCCCCGCTGCGTCCATCGGCGAGATCGCGATGATCGGACATTTCGGCCGTTCGCGCGACACCCGCATTCCGGTCGAACCCGAGGAGGTCCAGCACACGATCGCCGGCAGATCGAGCGTCTCGGCAACCTGCCGGGCGGCGGCCGCAATGGCGTCGGCACCGGTTGGTTCCGGCTCGGTGTGCAGCACGTGCAGCGACGCCAGATACATCGCGTCATCTTCCACTTCCTCGGCGATGCGGTTCATCGTCGCCACCGCTTCGATCGGATACTGCCCGGACGCCGATTCCGCCGACAGCATGATGGCGTCGGCACCGTCGAAGATGGCGGTGGCGACGTCGGAGACTTCGGCGCGCGTCGGCACCGGGCTCGAGATCATCAATTCCAGCATTTGCGTCGCGACCACCACCGGCTTGCCGGCGCGGCGGCAGGCGCGCGTCATTTCCTTCTGCACGCCGGGAACTCTCTCGAGCGGCATCTCGACGCCGAGATCGCCGCGCGCCACCATCAGCGCGTCGGCGAGTTCGAGAATATCGCCGAGCCGCGCCACGGCCTGCGGCTTTTCGATCTTAGCCATCACCGCAGCGCGCCCGCGTGTGAGCTTTTTCGCTTCGGCGATGTCTTCCGGCCGCTGAATGAATGACAGCGCGATCCAATCGACGCCGGCATCGAGCGCCGCTTCGAGGTCGGCGGTGTCCTTGGTCGTGAGCGCCGCCAGCGGGATGACGGTGTCCGGCATGCTGACGCCTTTGCGGTTCGACATTCTGCCGCCGACTTCGACCATGGCGACGATGCGCTGCGGCGATACTTCGGTGGCGACCAGACGCAATTTGCCGTCGTCGATGAGGAGCGCATCGCCCGGCTTGATCGAGGCAAAGATTTCCGGATGCGGCAGTTGCACGCGCTTGCCGTCGCCCGGCGCCGGATCGGTGTCGAACGTGAAGTGCTGGCCCTTGTCGATCATGGCGGTGCCGTCGGCGAAGGTGCCGAGCCGCAGCTTCGGCCCTTGGAGGTCGACCAGAATACCGATCGGGCGATTATATTCGGCCTCGACCGCGCGGATCGTGGTCACGAGCTCGCGCATCCGTTCGTGATTGGCATGGCTCATATTGATGCGAAAGACGTCGGCGCCGGCCTCAAACAGCCGGCTGATCATGTCGCGATTGCCGGAGGCGGGACCAAGCGTCGCCACCACTTTCGTCCGCCGCCGCCGCCTCATTGCGTCTGGCCCCGCGGCACCTTGGGAGCGGCTTGGTTTCCGCTGGCCGGCGGCGGGGCTGCTAGTGCCGGCGTCGCGCCCGCCGGCGGTTGGCTGCCGGCCGGGTTGGTGCTGGCGGAATTGGGCGGCGCCTGTTGCGAGGGCTGTTCGGCGGATTCGGTGAGCTGCACCGTCCAGGCGCGCTGCTCGCCGGTGTCGACTTCGAAGAATCCGGTGCGGTCATAGCCGCGGGCGAGACAATCGCCGATGCCGCGGATCGTAAATTCCTTGTCGCGCGTGCACATATAGGCTTGCCCCATCCATTCCCCGCCGCGGTCGTAATCAATGGCGTAGACATAATAATATCGTGCGACAAGATTCCCCTTGAGAATGGTTTCGCAAGTGCGCGCCGGCAAATTCCACCAGCCCTCGGTGGTCCAGCCGTCGGGGTCCTTGTAACCGATGGCAATGCCGACGCGACCCGCGGTGTTATTGCACAGCCGGAAATCGGCTGCGGCCGGCTGCGTCGACGACGCCAAAATGAGCACGACAAGGGTGCTCAAAACCGCGGCGGCCGCCGCTATTCTGGGTGGAATAGCTTGCCTCATGTCCCGTTCAAATTCCCCGTCACCGCGATGGGGTGTCAACGACTATGGCGCGGAAATCATTGACGTTAGTGAACGTCGGACCAGGCGTGTACAGGTCGCCGATGCCGTTGAAAAACCCCGTGGAATCGTTGTCCGTGAGAAAGGCGGCGGGATCGAGGCCGGCCGCCAGGGCCCGTTTTACCGTCGTTGCGTCGACAAAGGCGCCGGCCGGGTCGTTCGGCAGGCCTTGGCCGCCGTCGGTTCCATCGGTGTCGCCCGCAAAGGCGGCGATATCTTTGGCGGCAATACCATTGGCAGCATCGAGGTGGATGGCGAGCGCCAGCGCATATTCCTGATTGGGGCCGCCGCGGCCTTGCCTAGTCTTGCCGAGCGTGACGGTGAGTTCGCCGCCGGAAAGGATGACAATACGGCGGCGCTCGGCGGCATAGTCGAGGGCAAGCCGGGCATGAACCGCTGCGACCTCGCGGGCTTCGCCCTGGATCTGATCGCCGAGCACCACGCAGTCATAGCCGGCTTCGCGGGCGTGGGCCCGCGCGGCGGCAAGCGCATCCGCCGGCCGGGCCAGAATGCGGTAATCGGTATTAGCGAATACCGCGTCGCCGGGCTTCGGCAATTCGTTGGCTGGGTCGCCGAGTGCGCGCGTCACGGCTTGTGGCAATTCGAGCCGATATTTGGCGACGATGGCGCGGGCGTCGGCGAGCGTCGTCGGGTCCGGCACGGTCGGTCCCGAGCCGATCACGGCGGGATCGTCGCCCGGCACGTCGGAGATCGCGAGCGTGACGACTTGGGCCGGGTGGGCGCGCTTGGCGAGGCGGCCGCCTTTGATGCGGGAGAGATGTTTTCGCACGCAGTTGAATTCGCCGATATTGGCGCCGCTCCGCAGAATCGCCTTTGTCGTCGCCTGCTTGTCGGCAAAACTGATACCGGCGGTGGGCGCGATCAAATTGGCCGAGGCGCCGCCGGAGAGCAGAACCAGAACGAGATCGTCCACGCCGGCACTATCGGCGATCGCCAGCATCTTTTCGGCGCCGGCGAGACCGGCTTGGTCCGGCACCGGATGGCCGGCCTCGATCACCGGAATAAGCCTGGTCGGCCGGCCGTAGCCGTGGCGGGTCACGGCGATGCCGCCGACCCGGCTTTCGGGTAGGCGCGAAAGATAATGCTGCTCGGCCACTTCCGTCAGCGAACCGGCGGCTTTGCCGGCGGCCAGCGCGATCAGCCGGCCGCGTGCCGGCGGTTCCGGCAGATGCGGCGGCAGGCAGCGTGACGGGTGCGCGGCGGCGACCGCGCTGCGGAACAGTGATTCGAGCAGGTCGCGCGATTGGGTGGCCAAGAGGATCCTACGATAACGGCGGAAAATGCCGGCTGCAGGGCCATAGCACAACGGGCTTATGGCAAAACGGGACTATGGCGAGACGGCGGTACGGTCTCTATCTTTGCAATACCTAAACCTGCGGAGAAGATCATGGCTAGCGACGAGAAAACGACCACGGAACTCGAGGCTGCCGTCTACCGCCGCCTGGTCGAGCATTTGCGTTCGCGCAACGATGTGCAGAACATCGATTTGATGAATCTTGCCGGCTTCTGCCGCAACTGCCTGTCCAACTGGATGAAAGAGGCCGCCGACGCCAAGGGCGTGCCGATGACCAAGGAAGAAAGCCGCGAGATCGTCTACGGCATGCCCTACGACGAATGGCGGGCCGTACACCAGAAGGAAGCCTCGCCCGCGCAGAAGGCGGCATTCGAAAAAGCAAGTCAAAAGCACTGACGCGGCCTCGCGTGGGCTCTTGTCCTGTGCAGAGCGTGGATGAAAGCGCGCCGTTCTTGACCTGACGCCGTTAGCTCCCGAAACCTCTGGCGATCAAGTGAGCATGGTCTTTTCCGAAAACCGGTAACCTCTTTTCGGGATCATGCTCCGTCGTGAGGAGTACGCAATGGCCACCGCCGCCGCCGTCAAAGACGAACAGACCGCCCACCGTTTCGCCAAGGATCAGCTCAAGGCGTTCGTCGAACGCGTAGAAAAGCTCGAAGAAGAAAAGAAAGCCATCTCGGACGACATCCGCGACGTCTATGCCGAGGCCAAAGGCAACGGCTTCGACGTCAAGGCGCTACGCGTCGTGGTGCGGCTGCGCAAGCAGGACATTAATGAGCGCAAGGAGCAGGAAGCAATTCTGGAGACGTATCTGCACGCGCTCGGGATGCTGAACTGAGCGCTGCCACAGGGGATCAGCCTATCGCAAATTTCGTGATTGTGGATTTTCGGGTTCGTCGCGGCAGCGATGCTCCCGGAATGGCCGGCTACTGCAACGACGCGGTGTGCGTCGGGTAGTTCACCGTCGGGATGAAGATGATCGCCGCGCCGGTGAAATGATCGTGCTGCAGGCCCGGATTCGGATCGGCGGCAAACGTCATGAATACGGCACTGGACGGCTTGACCATCATCGCCGCGAGCGCACGGAAGTCGCCGGCGCCAAGCGCGACGGTGGTCAGGAACTGATGCACGCTCGGCGACAGCACGATGGCGCGCATCCACGGATTCTGGAAGCGCGCCTCGGACTTCACGACGGTAACCGAGGTGGAGCTTGCCGTCATGATCACAGACGAAGCCTGGTTGGCGGAGCGTTTCACGGCGACCGTCGTACCGTTTGTCGAGGCTTGCGCGACGGGAGCGACCTGGACCGGCGTCACTTGAGCGGACGTGGTCTGGGCCGGCGCAGCGGCGGCGCGGAGCGCGGCGATGCCCATCGGGGCGGCCGGGGCAGCAGCGGGCGCCGCGACACTGCTGGACGGATCGGCGTAAGCAAGGGTGATGCGCGTGCCGCCCGGATTAGCGTTCGGGTTCACAAACGGCCCGATCGCACCGGTCATGTCTGTGCCGGTGCCCGTACTCGTAGGCTTGCTAGCGGCCTGCGCGCTGCGCTGAAGTTTCGCGGCGGCAGCGGGATTGGCGACGGCCGTTCCGTCAGCCGGGCCCTGCCAATAACCGCGGGCGGCGATGACTTGGTTGGCGTTCGGCGCGTTGCTGGCCGGCTGGGTCGGCAGCGACGGTTGGAGAGAAGCCTGCAACGGCTCCGCGTCGGCAGTGCGGATCAGCTTCACTTTCGACGCCGCGTCAGCGACCTTCACGGCGGCCGCGACCGTGGCTTTTTCGGCGACCTGGGCGCCGTGTTCGATCGCGGCGAGCACCGGACGTTTCGGCGGCACGGGCACTGCAGCGACGGCCTGCTGCGCGGCGGCGGGCGCCTGAACAACGCTAGGGGCACTGCTCGGGACATTGCTTGCGATTTGGGTGCTCGGCGCCGCGTGCGCTACGGTTTCTTCTTCTTCTTCGTCCTCGTCCCTTGAGCCTAGGCCCAACAGCTTGGCGAAGGGATTGCTGCGCGGGCGCTCGGCGCTCGCCACCAGCACGCCAACGTCGACGCCTGAGGCGCGGGCGGCGTCGAGCGATTTTGCCGATGGGAAGGCGCCGCGCTTTTTGACGTCGGCGAGCGCCAGTACGTAGCCCGGCATCGGCCCGCCGTCGGTTGGAATCTGCACGGTGCGGCCGTCCGGGAACACGCGCGCCAGTTCCTCGCGTGACATCCGCGGCCACATCCGGATATCGGCGGTGTCCATATGCACGAACGGCGAGCCGGACGTCGGGTAGAAGCCAACGCCGCCGCGCTGCAGCCTGAGCCCGATCTCGCGCAGCTGTTCGAGCGGAATGCCAGGGATGTAAAAATCCATGGCATGGCCGAGCATGTGCTGGCTGAAGCGCGCCACGCCCGACGAGTGGTGGCGGAGCATGGCATTGGTCTGCGGCGAACGGTAACCGCAGACGACCTGGATCGGCTGGCCGGTATTGGCCTCGCGCTGCACTTCCCATACCAGGTCGATGAGGTGCGGGTCCATGCGGGTCTGCTCGCTGCGGCGCCAATCGCGCAGGAACCAATTCAGCTTTTCCAGCGCCGCCTCGTCGTACTGGCCGTTGCGCTTGAAGGTGATGGTGATGTCTTCGCTGGTGTGCATGTGGTGCATGGTGATTGAGCGCGTATCGCCTTCGGCGACCGCGTTCTGCAGCGCTTTTGCACCGACAAGGAAAAATATAACCGCGAGACCGCACGAAAAACCGGCGCGAGCGGACAAACCACGACTATTCAGGCGCGCGTTACCAACGTGCACTGGGCATCTCGCAATGACGCGTTCAGCGACATCATCCGCCGCAGCACCCCGCCGCACCGGACAACCCTAACGCAATGTTAATTTGGGAAGGGTTAACGAGACGTTACTGTTGACCCCACCCCCGACCCTATTAGGGCTAACGTCCTAGTGTGGCAAAATCTGGCCGACGCCCGGCAGGGGCTCAAAGGTAGTTTCGCGAGCGTGAAATGGTTTACTGCCCGGGCCGGGCGCTCGGCCCACGACGCCACGGTAACCGATATCCTAAGGCCTTGATTAAAAACGATCTTCTTAGGGTTAGCCCGACCGGTGACGACGCCGGGCGGCCAGGTTGTCCACAGCCAGTCCGTTAGCGCCAGACGGTATTTTCGCCGGAGCGGGTGACCTTGCGGGTATGCGGAATGGGCTTGCGGGGCGTCGGCGCGGATTCCGAGCCAAAACCGCCGAACAGCCGCGAGAAGAAATTGTCGCCGCTCGAATATCTTGATCCGCCGCCGCCGAACAGGCCGCGGTTGCCGCCGAACAGCGACGGCTCGTCGGGCATTGCCAAAACTTCGCGATGCGAAATGTCCTCTTTGTGCTCGACCGGGATGTCCGCGACCTTGCGATCGTCGCCCTTGAGCATGGCGATCAGCGCCCTGTCGCGGCCGTAGACGTCGTCGCGGAATTGCAGCTTGCCGCCGTCGTCGACGAACGCGGTCTGGTAGGTGAGGTTGACCGAGATGAAGGTCGGGAACTGGATGTCGGTCTCGCCGCCTTCGGCGATCATCTTCTTGATGCGGTCTTCGCTATAGCCGTCGTTCGGCCGCACCAGCGACAGCAGCACCTCGGCGTAATGCTGTGGGTTCTGCACCCGCATGCAGCCGTGGCTGAACGCCCGCTTGTCGTAGGCAAACATGTATTTGTCGGGCGTGTCGTGCTGGTAGACCAGGAACTTGTTCGGGAAGTTGAAGCGGATGCGGCCGAGCGCGTTCTTGTCGCCCGGCGGCTGCGAGATATGCACGGTGCCGTCCGGATTGTGGCTGACCTTGAGCCCCATGCGCTCAAGCACGGTCGGGTCCTGCTGGAGCGCCGGCAGATATTCGCGATTGACGATCGACGGGGGCACGTTCCAGGTCGGATTGATGGTGATGAATTTCATGTCCGCCGTCATCAGCGGCGTTGGCATTTCGGGCTTGCCGATCACGATCCGCGTCTGCCAGACCTCCTTGCCGTCATGCATCACGTGCAGCGTGAAGTCCGGCAGATTGACCAGCACATAAGTGTTCGGCAGATGGTGCGGCATCCAGCGCCAGCGCTCCAGATTGGCGAGGATGACGTCGGTCGCGTGATCGGGCGGCTTGCCGTTGAGCGCGTCGACGGTCGCTGCTGTCAGCGTTCCGGTCGTCGCGATCTGGCGCTGCTGCTGGAATTTCTTCACGGCGTCGGCAACCGCCTTGTCGTAGGTCGTGCCGCCGTCGCCGAGGATATTGAGCCGCTCGCGCAGCGCCGGGACGCGATCGTCCTGCATGCCGGCCTTGAGCACCGGCCCTGAGCCGATTTTGTCGGCTGCCTTTTCGGTTTTGCCGGCGCGGATGTCGGCGTATTTCGCCTTCAGCGCGATATAGCTTGGCGTCTGCGGCTCGTAGGCATCAAGAGCTGCGGCGACGTCGCTTGCGCCGAGGATACCGGCCAGAATGTCAGCCGGATCCGGCACTTTTTCTTCGTAAAGAATGTCCGCGCTCACGCGCGACCAATGCACGCGCCCGACCGCGGCATGATGGGCATAGGTGATGACCGACGTGGTCAGTTGAATTTCGGCATTGGCGAGCGCGGCTGGATCGGTAATCGCCGACAAATTCGGCACCGGATAGTCGGCGGGATCGAGCCCGTCGGCATCGACATGGCCGAGATAGGCGATCGCTGCAGTCGCGCGCGCATTGGCCTTGCCGTCGGTGATCCAGATCGGCGCGTAATTGCGGCCAGAATAGAACGCATCAACCTGACTGCGGATCTGCTTATTGCCGATGATCTGGTCGAACTTGCCGGCGGCGAGATTGTGCAGTTGATCGGCGATCGGCGCGTCGGGCGAGGCCGCAACGATCGCTGCCGGGGTCGGTGCGGCGTCCGGGGCGGCTGCTGCAGGCGCCGCCGGAGCCGATGCGGCCGGGGCGGGAGCCGGCGCGGCAGCTGCCGGCGTGGCAGGGCTAGTCGAGGATTGGTCGGGCTTCTGGGCCGTGTCGGCCGGGGCAGTAGACGCAGCGGGCGTCGGGCTGGTGACGGCGCTATCCGGGCTTGCCGTGCCGTTCGGGTCGGCAAGCGCGCCGCCGGCGGCAGCCGTCAGGAAGAAAAGAACGGCCGTCGAGGTCAGAAGCCGATCGACACGAATTCCGGACATTGCGAATTCTCCTTGCGGAACCTGCGCGTTTTTGATCGCAAAAACATACCATTGGGGAAATTAGTCCCCAATTGTGGCAGTCGCCTCACGGTCGCGGCCTTAAGCCGAAACGGCGCGCACATTACGTGAGCCGCGGCACCTTGTCCCGTAAACACAAGGTAATAATCGGTCACACCACGCGATTTTTTGCCGCCCTGTCGCTCTGCGGCAACGGGCCGATAGGGAAGCGCGGGGCAGCGGGCTAAGCGCCGGTTTCGCTCCCGGCCTCGGTGCGCTCGCCGCTCATGCCGAGCGCTTCGAGCTTGCGGTACAGCGTCGAACGGCCGATTTGTAGCCGCCGCGCCACTTCCGACATCTGTCCCCGATAATGCGTGATGGCGTAGCGGATGAGCTCGGCCTCGATCTCGTCGAGCGGCCTGACCTCGCCCGCAGCATCGAGCAGAGACAGAGTGTCGCCGGGCGCAATCGGAGGCCCTAAGGCTGAGGCGAAAGGCTCGTGCTCATCCTCGAAGGCGTTCGAAATGAGCATCGGCTCGAAGTCTTCCGCCGGCGCTGCGGCCGGCGCATCCGCCGCCTCGGCATGAGCCGGGGCGACAGTGCCGAACTGAACCGCGATCTGCGGGAATTCGGCGAGGCCGACCTCGTCGGATTCGGCGAGCACGACGGCGCGGAACACCGTGTTCTCGAGCTGGCGGATATTGCCGGGCCAGCGGAACGCTATGAGGACGCGCAGCGCCTCAGGCTTGATTAGGCGGATGCGCTTGCCTTCTTCGGCGGCAAAGCGCGCCAGGAAATGCCGGGCCAGCGCCGGAATATCGGTGGGCCGCTCGCGCAGCGGCGGCACCGTCACTGGGAAAACATGAAGCCGATAGAACAGGTCCTCGCGGAAGCGGCCGGCTTTCACGTCGGCGATCAAGTCGCGATTGGTCGCCGAGACCAGCCGCACGTCGACTTTGATCGGCTTGCGCGCGCCGACCGGCTCGACCTCGCCTTCCTGAATGGCGCGCAGAAGCTTCACCTGCGCCGCGGCCGGCAGTTCGCCGACTTCGTCGAGGAACAGCGTACCGCCCGAGGCCTCGACAAATTTGCCGGTATGGCGCTCGGTGGCGCCGGTGAACGAGCCCCGCTCGTGGCCGAACAGGATCAACTCGACGAGATTTTCCGGCATCGCCCCGCAATTCACCGCGACAAACGGCTTGGCGCGCCGTTCGCTCGAACCGTGGATGGCGCGCGCGATCAATTCCTTACCGACACCGGATTCGCCCGAGACCAGGACCGGGATGGCGGACGTCGCCGCCTTCTCGGCGATGCGGATCACGGCCTGCATCGACGGGCTCTTGGTGATGATGTCGGTGAATCCGAGCGTGCCGGAGCGGCTCTTCTTCATCCGCTGCAATTCGCCTTCGAGCGCGCTGGCATTGAGCGCGTTGCGCACGCTCACATGCAGCCGTTCGGCGCCGACCGGCTTGACCACGAAGTCGACCGCGCCGGCGCGCATCGCCGAGACGACATTGTCGATGCCGCCATGTGCGGTCTGTACGATCACCGGCACATTGATCGCGGCCTGGCGCATTTTTGCCAAGACGCCCATGCCGTCGAGATTGGGCATGACGAGATCGAGGATCACGCAATCGATCTGCGCGCCGTCGGATCCTGCAAGCAGCGTCAGCGCCGCGTCGCCGCAATCGCGCGTCAGCGTCTCGTATTCGAATTTGTGCAGCATCCCTTCGAGGAGCCGGCACTGCACCGGATCGTCGTCGACAATAAGAATGGTCATTGCTGAGCCCGCGGCCGGTGTGAAGCTGCTGTCCCGTTTCGGGGCACTCTGGGGCACGAGGCTTAATGCGGTGTTAAGCGGACCGCGCAGCCATGGTGTAGCGAGTTTGTCCGCGTGCCGAAGCAGAGCGCGGCGTCACAGCTTGATGCGTTTGCCGTCTTCCGCCGACCAATAGCCGGCATATTGGACCTGCATCGTGTCATAGGCGAGGTCGAGACCGGCCAAAGGCCGCCGGCCCGTCGCGACGCATTCCATGAAGTCTTGAATCTCCTGGAGGTAGCCGCGGGTCCATTCCTCTTCGAGACAGACGAATTGCCAGCCAGTTTTCCGGTCGATCTTCTCGGTGATGTAGACGTCGGCAAGCTTCTGCTCGTCCGTCATATAGGTCAGCATGTGATTGTTCGGCGTGATATTGGCGAACAGCGATCCGCCGCCGGTATAGGTCTCGATCAGATTGCGGACACCGCCCATGATCATGTCGCCGGAAAAAATCGTCGCCTTGGTGCCGTCGGTGAAGGTCACGGTCAGCGTGCCCCAATCCTCCACATCGACCGGGTTGGCTTTGATGAAGGGCCGTTCCTGCGGCGCGAGGCTTGCTGCGACATTGCCGACATCGGCGGTCACGGCAGCGGCGCGGACCGTCTCGCCGCGGGCGCGCGCTTCCACCTGTTTGAGATAGAGCACCGCCGACAACGGATGACACCCCATGCGGATCAGTGAGCCGCCGCCCGTCATCGACCATTGCGCGGCGTGCGCGGCGTGCGAGCCGCTGTGGCCTTCCTCGGCCTTCATGAACAGAATCTTGTCCTTGGTGGCTTTGAGGATTTCGACGGTCTTCGCCACTGCCGGCGCATAGATCCAGTCTTCGGCATACATGAAGAGCTTGCCGGCGGATTTGATCGCCGCGCGCGTTTCTTCCATTTCGGCCATGACGCGCTCGTACATCAGCGATTTCGCGACGTGCTTGCCGATCGGCGCCGCATCGCCGGGCCGGCCGAAATAACCGGAAAACGGCTTTTCGCAGATGACGTGCTTTCCCGCGCGCATCGCCTCGACGATCATCTGCGCATGCAAAGCCGGCGGCGTGCAGATATCGACGACGTCGATTGCGGGATCGAAGAGGAGCGCGCGATAGTCGTGGTGCGTCTGTCCGATGCGGTGCTTTTTCGCGAACTGCTCGACATGGTCGCCACGCGATACGACGGCCGTGACTTTGGCGTCGACGCCATAGACGCGTTTGAAGGCGTACATATGGAGTTCAGCAACGAAGCCGCTGCCGATCAGGCCGACTTTTATTTTCGCCATCGCGCGCTCTCCCGGCGTCACCGCGGAGGTTGGACGATGTTACGCGCGAGAACGATCGTTGCGCTCGCGAGGCTACGGCGCCGAACGCAGCGTCAGACCCGCGATGCCAAGCGCGAGATTGACGCCGACCTGGCCCGAGACCGACAGCGGCTGCAACGCGACGGAGCGATGCGAGCCGCCGACCAGGACTTTAGCCCCGGCGCCCAGCCCAAGCGAGGCGTCGGCATTAACGCCGACATAATTGCCGGCCAGTGCGCCGTGGTGAAGACCGTTGGTCGGCGCCACCACGGTCCAGACCATGACGCCGCCGCCGCGGACGCCGAGATCGAGGCCGAGCCGGCCGATATGGCCGACGTAATTCTCCGCCGGGCCGCCATCGGGCGAGAAACTGCATCGCACGCTCTGACGCGAGCCGATGATGAGACCGAGGCTCGCCGACGATTTGCAGGTCAGCACGCCGACTTTGGTGCCGCCTGTTTGCTGCGCCAGCGCCGATGTCGTCAGCGCGGCTGTGACAGCGATACTAAAAAACACGTGGCGCAATTGCAGCATGAGCAGTCCTCCCACATCCGATGATGCGCCCGGCGGCGAAAATATTGAGCGGCGCTACAGCAAAGAGAGCATAGGTGCCGTCCGCCAGCAAGGCCGCCGTCTGCTCAGTGCGGCCTTGATTTGACGTGCTTCGCGCCGTTCAATGCTGCGATTTTCAATGCGATGTCGAGCCGGATAAGCGCCATGTCTGTTGCCAGAACCACCCCAAGTTCCGCGGCGGGGCCCGCTCCGGACGTCAAAACCGTGCTGGCCGTGCTGTGGCGCGATGCCCGGTTGGCTGATGCAGCGCTCGATGACGTTGAGCTGAGCGGCGCCGAGCCGGTCCTGCCGTCGTCGTTTGCGGTCGGCGCGGCGGCGCAGACGACGATCGCGGCGGCGGCGCTGGCGGCCGCGGAGATCTGGCGACTGCGTGGCGGCCGCCGTCAGCGCGTCGGCGTCGACATGCGGCGCGCGGCGATCGAGTTTCGCAGCGAGCGTTATCTGTGCGTCGACGGCCAACGGGTGGACGATCTGCACGACAACGTCGGCGGTCTTTATCGCTGCGGCGACGGCCGCTGGGTGCGGCTGCACACCGCACTGCCGCATCATCGCGACGGGCTGATCAAACTGCTCGGCTCGCCGCGGGACAAAGCCGCAGTGCAGCGCGCGCTCGACGACTGGCAGGCGGAGGTGCTTGAGGCCGCCGCCGCCGAAGCGGGCCTCGTCGTCACCGCATGCCGTTCGCTCGCCGAGTGGGATCAGCATCCGCAAGGCCGCGCGATCGCAAAGCTTCCATTGTTCAGCATCGAAAAAATCGGCGACGCGCCGCCGCAAAAGCTTGTCGCGGCGGACCGGCCGCTGGCCGGTGTGCGGGTGCTCGATCTCACGCGGATCATCGCCGGGCCGGTCTGCGGCCGTACGCTTGCCGTGCACGGCGCCGACGTGTTGCTTGTCACCGCAAAGCACCTGGCCTCGATCCGTTCGCTCGCCATCGACACCGGTCGCGGAAAATTGTCGGCGTCGATCGATTTGCGCGACGCCGGCGGACACGCGGCGCTCGCGGCGCTGCTTCACGGCGCCGACATTTTTGTGCAGGGCTACCGGCCCGGCGCCATCGCCGGGCGCGGCTTTTCTCCGCAGGAGGCGGCGCGCATCCGGCCCGGCATCATTTATGTGTCGCTCTGCGCCTATGGGCAGGAGGGCCCGTGGGCGGAACGCCGCGGCTTCGATTCGCTTGTGCAAACTGTGAGCGGCTTGAACGACGCGGAGGCGGAGGCTTTCGCATCGCGTGAGCCGAAGGCCTTGCCGGCGCAGGCGCTCGACCATGGCACAGGATATTTGCTCGCCTTCGCGGCGATGGCGGCGCTCAAGCGCCGCATGGAGGAGGGCGGGTCCTGGCATGTCCGGCTATCGCTCGCGCAGACCGGTTACTGGCTGCGCCAGCTCGGCCGCATCGACGGCATGGCGTGCCCGGATCCTGGTTTCGAAGATGTCCGCGATTGCTTGGAAGAGACTGCGTCCGGCTTCGGTCGGCTCACCGCGGTTCGTCATGCGGCTGACATGAGCGAAACGCCGCCGCGCTGGTTGCGGCCGAGCGTGCCGCTCGGCACCGATGCCGCCGCTTGGCCGGCTAATACTTAAATGTCGAGCGTTCGCAGCGGCCTTGCGGTCGCCCTACTACTGCGCCACATGAAGTGACACTTCAAGGATTGCCCCACCGCATGCCCCGCTCCCAGAAAATGACTAAACGTGTTGCCCGCCGGCCCGGCAAGCCCCACCCCGCGGGCCCCAAATCATCGCTCGGCCGTTTGCCAGAGTGGAATCTCAATGACCTTTATACCGGGCTCGACGATCCGGCCATCAAGCGCGATCTCGACCGTGCCGATGCCGACTGCGTCGCCTTCGAGGCGGCCTATAAGGGCAGGCTTGCCGAAATGGCAGGGGCGGCGGACGGCGGATCGCAACTTGCCGAAACGGTGAAGCGCTACGAGGCGATCGACGACCTGATGGGTCGTATCGGCTCTTACGCCGGTCTCGTCCATGCCGGCGACACCGTCGATCCGGCGCGCACCAAATTTTACGGCGACGTGCAGGAGCGCATGACGGCGGCCTCCACGCATCTGTTGTTCTTCACGCTGGAGTTAAATCGCACCGAGGACGCTGTGATCGAAAAGGCCATGGCCGATGCCGCACTCGGGCATTACCGGCCGTGGCTCGAAGATGTACGCCGCTACAAGCCCTATCAGCTCGAAGATCGTGTCGAGCAATTGTTTCACGAGAAGTCGGTGACCGGCTACTCCGCCTGGAATCGGCAATTCGACGCGACGATTGCGGGTTTGCGTTTCAGGGTCGGCGGCAAGTCGCTCGCCATCGAGCCGACATTGAATCTGCTCGTCGATCGCTACGGCAAAAAGCGCAAAGCCGCCGCCGAAGCGCTGGCGCATACGTTCAAGGATCATGTGCGCGACTTCGCACTGATCACCAATACGCTCGCCAAGGACAAGGAAATCTCCGATCGCTGGCGCGGCTTCGCCGATATCGCCGACGATCGGCATCTGTCGAACCGCGTCGAGCGCGAAGTCGTCGATGCGCTGGTCTCGGCCGTGCGCGCCGCTTATCCGCGCCTGTCGCACCGCTATTATGCACTGAAGGCGAAATGGTTCGGCAAAAAGCGTCTGCCGCATTGGGACCGCAACGCGCCGTTGCCGCAAGTGCCCACCCGTACCGTGGGCTGGACCGAGGCTAAAGACACGGTGCTGACCGCCTATGGCGCGTTCTCGCCGAAAATGGCGGCGATCGCCGAGCGTTTTTTCGCCGAGCGCTGGATCGACGCGCCGGTGCGGCCGGGCAAGGCGCCGGGCGCCTTCGCGCATCCGACAACGCCGTCGGCGCACCCTTACGTGTTGCTCAACTACCAAGGCAAACCACGCGACGTGATGACGCTCGCGCACGAACTCGGCCACGGCGTGCACCAGGTGCTGGCAGCGCCTAATGGTGCGCTGATGGCGCCGACGCCGCTCACGTTGGCCGAGACCGCGAGCGTGTTCGGCGAAATGCTGACGTTCAAGAAGCTTCTGGCGGCGACGCGCGACAAGAAAGAGCGCAAGGCCATGCTCGCCGCCAAGGCCGAGGACATGATCAACACCGTGGTGCGGCAGATCGCGTTCTACACGTTTGAACGCACCCTCCATACCGAGCGCAAGAACGGCGAGTTGACGGCAGAGCGCATCGGCGAGCTATGGCTCGACGTGCAGCGCGAGAGCCTCGGCCCGGCCATCGAGCTGAAGCCCGGTTACGAGAATTTCTGGGTCTACATACCTCACTTCATCCATTCGCCGTTCTATGTTTACGCCTACGCGTTCGGCGATTGCCTGGTGAATTCGCTTTACGCCGTCTACGAGCACGCCGCCGAGGGTTTCGCCGAGCGCTATCTGGCCATGCTTTCGGCCGGCGGCACCAAGCACCATTCCGAACTGCTCGCGCCCTTTGGCCTCGACGCCCGCGATCCGGCCTTCTGGCAAGGCGGACTCGGCGTCATCGAGCGGATGATTTCGGAGTTGGAAAGTTTGAGCTGAATTCGTGCCAAACCGCGAAAAGCCCGACAGCGAAAAGAACCGCTTCACCGCGCGTGCCGCGCGCTACGCGCGCGTCGGCGCCAATGTCGGCGGGGTCGCGGCGCGCTATGCCGGGCGGCGGCTTTTGGGCGGCGAGGCGGACCGCGCTGGCGAGGCGAGCGCGTTGTCGGGTGCGCTCGGCCGGCTCAAGGGCCCGCTGATGAAGGTCGCGCAATTGATGGCGACCGTGCCGGATTTGCTGCCGCCGGAATATGCCGCGGAATTGCAGAAGCTGCAGAGCGAAGCGCCGCCGATGGGCTGGGCCTTCGTCAAGCGCCGCATGATGGCGGAGCTCGGCGGCGGCTGGGAGAAAAAGTTCGAGAGCTTCGAGCATCATCCCGCCGCCGCGGCTTCGCTCGGCCAGGTGCATCGTGCGCGCTCGCATGACGGCTCAGCGCTTGCCTGCAAGCTGCAATATCCCGACATGCAGTCGGCCGTCGAAGCCGATTTGCAGCAATTGCAATGGCTGCTCGCGCTGCGCCGCCGCTTCGATTCCGCGATCGACACCACCGAAATCGCCAAGGAAATCGGCGCCCGTGTGCGCGAAGAGCTCGACTACCGGCGCGAGGCCATGCATGTCGGGCTCTATCGCAAGATGCTCGACCGTGTCGATTGCGTGTGCGTGCCGCGCGCCTGGCCGGAGCTCTCAACCGGCCGGTTGCTCACGCTCGACTGGCTCGACGGCACAAAAATGCTCACGCACAAGAATGCCCCGCTCGAAGTGCGCAACACGCTGGCGACCGCCATGTTTACGGCCTGGTGGTTTCCGTTCAGCCGCTTCGGCGTCATTCACGGCGACCCGCATCTCGGCAATTACACGGTGTTCGCGCGCGACGGCGAGCCCGCGGGCATCAACCTTCTCGATTACGGCTGCATCCGCATCTTCGCGCCGAAATTCGTCGGCGGCGTTGTCGACCTTTATCACGGCCTCCTCAAAGGCCAGGACGATCTCGTCGTGCACGCCTACGAGACTTGGGGCTTTCGCAGGCTGTCGCGCGAGCTGATCGACACCCTGAATATCTGGGCGCGCTTCATCTATGCGCCGCTCCTTGACGACCGCGTGCGCACCATTGCCGACGGCGTGAAACCCTCGGAATACGGCCGGCGCGAGGCCTTTCGCGTGCATCAGGCGCTCAAGCAGAAGGGTCCGGTCACGGTGCCGCGCGAATTCGTGTTCATGGATCGCGCCGCGATCGGACTCGGTGCCGTCTTTTTGCATTTGCGCGCCGAGGTTAATTTCTACAAGCTGTTCAACGAAGCGATCGAGAACTTTTCGCTTGATCGCGTCACCAAGCGCCAATCCGCCGAGCTCGCGGCTGTCGGCCTGCCGCCCGCGTAATTTGCCTACCGGCATTGCAACGCCGGGCGTTGACGGCCGGATTTGTAACCAGGATGCTGTCTCCCAAAAGCAAAGCTAAGGGGAGGACGGCATGGACGCTTCACGGCGCAATCTCATTCGTACGCTTGCCGCGGGTGGCGCGGCTTTCGCGGCGGCGCAGGTGCCGACCGGTGCGCTTGCAGAATCGACCGTCACACAAGCGGCTCCCGCGACGCCGGCGGCACCTCCGGTGGATCTTGGCGAAGCAAGCTCGCAGGAGCGAGAACTCAAGATCGTCAATATCGAGCTGCTCGAAGACGACGCCCGCAAAATTATCTCGCCGGGGCGTTTTGCCGTCATGGGGCCTTCCGGTGACGCCTGGACCTATCGCGAGAACCGGCGCGCCTTCAACGATTTTCCGATCATGCCGCGGCGCTTGCAGGGCGTGAAAGACATCGACCTGCGCACGACGCTGCTCGGCCACGAACTGGCACTGCCGGTGTTTACGTGTCCGACTGGGGCGCAAGCCATCTTCCACGTCAACGGCGAGCTGCCCAATGCCGCAGGCGCCGGCATGGCCGGGACTTTGTTCGTCGCCTCGGGCGCGTCCAGCCGGCCGATGGAGGAAATTGCCAAGGCGACACCCGGTCCAAAATGGTTCCAGATTTATATGAACCGAGACATGGAGCTGAACCGCTGGCTGGTACAGCGTGCCAAAGCCGCGGGCTTTTCCGCGATCGTGCTCACCGCCGACGCGCTGGGGCCGGGCCAGAGCGACGACTATATCAAGCTCGGCCGTCCGCGGCCGCCCGGGCTCACGGCCGGCAATCACGATCCCGCGCTTGGCGGCCACGGCAATTTCAGCGACCAGAAGCGCGACTTAAGCTTCAACGACATCACCTTCCTGCGCGAGGCCTCTGGCTTGCCGGTGCTGGTAAAAGGGGTCGTCCAGCCCGACGATATCCGCCAAAGCCTTGCCGCCGGTGCTGCCGGAATCTGGGTCTCCAATCACGGTGGGCGTCAGATGGATGGAGGTCCGGCCTCGATCAGCCTGTTGCGCGCCGCGGTCGATGCGGTCGAAGGGCGCGTGCCGGTCGTGCTCGACAGCGGCATCCGCCGCGGCATCGATGTATTCCGCGCGCTCGCGTTGGGAGCGACGGCGGTCGGCATCGGCCGGCCAGCGCTGTGGGGCTTGATCAACGGCGGCTCACTCGGGGTCAAAAGCGTTTATGGTCAGCTTGCATCCGAGTTGCGGTCGACGATGCTGCTGTCCGGCGTCGCCAAGGTGACCGATCTCAAACGCGAGAACCTCGCCAAGGTATGAGAAAGCCGGTCGTCGTCGCGGCCTAGCAGCAATCGATATCGGCGCCGTCAAGCGCAATGAGTGCGTCCTTCATGAAGGCCGGCGGCAGGTCGTCCTCGGCCACTTCGGCGAGCGGCTTGAAAATCTTGAAGTGATGGCGGCCGCGCGCTGTCCAGAATACGGTGTGCGTTTCAATCGGCGGACAACCGGGCACGGCGCAGGCCAGTTCCGACACCATGACGGCGTCCTCCGCCGCCAAGGCAAAGCGCGACCGGGTCCACTCACGCAGGCGGTCAAGCGCCGCGCTTTGATCGGGGCCTTTCTTGATAAAACCGAGCATCGCAACCGAGACCGTCATGCCCGGGCTTGTCCCGGGCATCCACGTCTTTATACCTCACCTGAGACAGACGTGGATGGCTGGAAGAAGTCCGGCCATGAAGACAAGGAGAGGATGTAAAGGTGGCCGAGACAGTATTGGCAGCGGTGCGTACCGGACCGAGCAAGACCGAAATACGCGAATATCCCATGCCGGACATTCCGGCCGACGCCGCGCTGATGAAGATGGAAGTCGGCGGCATCTGCGGCACCGACGTCAAGCTCTATAAGCACCCGCCGTCCGCCGCCCCCGTCATCATGGGCCACGAGAATATCGGTGTCATCGCCGAGGCCGGCCGCGAATTTGTCAACCGTAAGGGCTTCAAGGAAGGCGACCTCGTCTTCGTCGAGCATTATGTCTCTTGCGGCAAATGCGAGTGGTGCCATGCCGGCCAATACCGCCATTGCGAGAACACCAATTGGCGCACCAATCCCGACGCCATTCGCTACGGCTACACCTCGGCCGAAAAGGCCCCGCATCTGTGGGGCGGCTTCGCACAATATGTCTATCTGCCGTGGAACGCCGTGGTGCATCACGTGCCGAAAGGCGTGTCGGCCGAGCTTGCCGGCCTGGTCACGCCGATGGCGAACGGCGTCGAGTGGTCGCTGTTCGACGGCAATGTCGGCTACAATTCGACCGTGCTGATCCAGGGCCCCGGCCAGCAAGGCCTGTCGCAGACTGTGATCTGCAAACAGGCCGGCGCCTCGCTGATCATCGTCACCGGCACGTCGAAGGACAAAGCGCGTATGGACGTCGCCAAGAAGCTCGGCGCCGATTATGTCATCGACGTGAATAAGGAGGATCCGCTCGCCCGCATCATGGAGATCACCGGGGGCAAGGGCGTCGACGTTTCGCTCGACTGCACCGCCGGCGCCGGCACTATTCCGATCCTGCTCGGTATCGAGGCGCTCAAGCGCAAGGGCGGCATCATCGTGGCGCAGGGCGAGATGGCGCAATTTCCGAATTTCCCGCTGGAAAAATTCACCGTGAAATTCATCACCATGAAAAGCGCCCGCGGCCATAGCTACAGAGCCTGCGAGCTTGCGCTGGCGCAGCTTGCCTCAAAGCGATTTCCGCTGGAGCTCGTCACCACCCATCGCTTCGGCCTCAAGGATGTCGACCTTGCCATCCGCTCGGTCGGCAACGAGGGCGTGCCGGACGTGATCCACGCGTCGCTGATGCCTTGGACGTAAACCCCGGACGTGTACTCGGCGCACCTCAGGATGACGGAAGTCGGATAGAGTGCTAGCAGGGCAGCGTCTGTGAATTCAGGTCATCCGATGGATTCGATCTTCGTCACACACAAGGCGGCGGACGCGGTTCCAATCTGGTTCGTCACCGCGGCGAACTATAAGGACGTGCGCAGGATGATCGGCGCCGAGGCGCGCGCCTTCGCCGATGCCGCGGGTTTTGAGCCGAAATCCGGGCGTTATCTGCCGCTGCCGGGCAGGAGCGACGACGAGGCCCGCCTCGGCGGCGTTCTGTTCGGCCTCGAAAGTGCCGACGAAACCAAAGATCCGTTCCTGCCCGGACGGCTGACCCAGCAATTGCCGGACGGGGTATATCGCTTCGCCAATGAGCCGCACGATGCGCGGCTTGCGGCGCTGGCCTTCGCACTCGGCTCCTATCGCTTCACGCGCTACCGCAAAGCGGAGACCCGCGCGGTCAAGCTCGATCTGCCGCAAAGCGTCGATCGCGAGGAATTGCGGCACGTGGTCGAAGCGGTGACGCTGGCGCGCGATCTCATCAACACGCCGGCAAACGACATGGGTCCGGCGCAGCTCGAACAGGCCGCGCGCAAGCTCGCGGCGCGCCACAACGCGTCCATCACCGCCATCATCGGCGACGAGCTTCTGGAGAAGAACTTTCCGCTCATCCACGCCGTCGGCCGCGCCGCCGCAGGCGAGCCGCGGCTGATTGATATGCTGTGGGGCGACACCAAGCATCCGCATGTGACGCTGGTCGGCAAGGGCGTCTGCTTCGACACCGGCGGCCTCGACATCAAGCCCGATACCTCCATGCTCAACATGAAGAAGGACATGGGCGGAGCTGCCACCGCGCTCGCACTCGCGCATATGGTCATGTCGTGCAAGCTGAAAGTGCGGCTACGCGTGCTCATCCCGGCGGTGGAGAATTCCATCGCCGGCGGTAGCTTCCGTCCTCGCGACATCTACACGTCGCGTAAAGGCATCACCGTCGAGATCGGCAATACCGACGCCGAGGGCCGCTTGATCTTGGCCGACGCGCTGGCATTGGCCGACGAGGACAAGCCCGAACTGATCGCCGACTTCGCGACCTTGACCGGCGCCGCCCGCGTCGCGCTCGGGCCGGATTTGCCGGCCTTCTTTACCGACGACGATGCGCTCGCCAGCGATCTCATGAGCCATGCCGCGGCCGAGAACGATCCGGTATGGCGGCTGCCGCTGTGGCGGCCTTACGAATCGATGCTCGAATCTAAAGTCGCCGACACCAATAATGTCGGCGGCAGCCAAGGCGGCGCCATCACCGCCGCGCTATTCATGCGGCGTTTCGTGACGGCGAAGTCGTGGCTGCATTTCGATGTCTTTGCCTGGACAGCCACGGCCAAGGCCGGACGTCCGGAAGGCGGCGACTTGCAGTCGGCGCGCGCGCTCTATGCGCTGTTATCGGCGCGTTACGGCTAACGATGATGTTCGATCCACGCGTCACGCCGGTGCGCGCCGATCTCGCGGCCAAGCATCTTAAGGGCAAAGTCGCGGCGGCGCGCTTTGTGCAAGGCCGAGTGATGGAAGTCATCGAGCCGCAAGCGCCGCTACGCCGCGAGCCGCGGCCCGACGCGCCGCTCGACACCGAGGCGCTCAAAGGCGAGCGCGTCACGGTCTACGACGAAAACGCGGAAGGCTTTTCGTGGGGGCAACTCGCCGCGGACAATTATGTCGGCTGGCTGCCGTCGAATGCACTCGGGCTGCCGGGCGCGGCACTGACGCATAAGGTCGCGGCGCTGCGGACTTTCGCGTTTCCGGGCCTCTCCATCAAAACGCCGCCTATTGAAGCACTGCCGCTCGGCGCAACGCTTGCCGTCGCGCGCATCGCCGAGCGCATGGCGGTGACGGCGAGCGGCGCCTACGTCCCGGCGGTGCATCTCAAGCCGCTTGGCGAATATGAAGCTGATTTCGTCGCGGTCGCCGAGCGCTTTCTCGGCGTGCCTTATCTGTGGGGCGGCAAGACCGCGCTCGGGCTCGACTGCTCAGGGCTTGTGCAAGTTTCGCTCGCGGCATACGGCCTGGCCTGTCCGCGCGACAGCGACATGCAGGAAGCGGCCTTGGGTACGACCGTCAGCAACAGCGCGGATCGTGCGGACCTTAAGCGCGGCGATCTCGTGTTCTGGAAAGGCCACGTCGCCATCGTGTGCGACGAGAAGAACCTTCTCCATGCCAATGCATTTCACATGGCGGTGGCGATCGAGCCCATCGCCGAAGCTATCGCCCGCATCCGCGCCGCCGGCAGCGACGTCACGCGCATCAAGCGTATCACTGCGTCGCCTTGAGACCGAGCGTCTTGGCGATGCCGGCGAGCTGATCGTTTTGCTCCTTGATGCTCGCGGTGAACTCCTTCGGCCCGCGCAACGTCATGATCTGGCCGGTATCGATCAACCGCTGACGGATGATCGGATCGGTCTCGGCGACATTGCGAAAATCAGCGGCGATGCTCTCGCGCAAACTGTCCGGCATGCCTTTGGGGCCATAGAGGCCCCCGGTGGTCTCCATGGTCAACTCTGGATAGCCGGCCTCCGCCGCAGTCGGAATATCGGGCGCTGTTTGCGCGCGCTGCCGGCTGGTTACGATCAGAACTTTGATCTTGTCCGCCTGGCGCAGCGGCAACGCCACCGCGAGCGAGGTCGACAGCACCTGGATGCGGTTTTCGGCGAGATCGTTCGGCGCCTGCATGATGTCGCGGTACGGCACTTTGGTGATCTGCAAATTCTTGTCTTTAATGAAACCGAAGATGAGAAAGTCCGAATTACCAGTGGCGGCCGCGGCGTTGAGCTTGCCGGGCTGGGCGCGCGCGAACTTGATGAGTTCGTCGACAGTGTTGACGTTCAGCGCCGTCGGCACCGAGATCGCCAGCACCGTGACGTAGATGCCGACGATCGGCACGATATCGGTCAGATCGTAGGGCGGTGCATCCTGGTCGTAGAGATGAACCAGGAATGCGCCGGCTGGGCCGAAGAACAGCGTGTGGTCGTCGTGGGTGTCGATGAACGCTTTGAGCGCGACCAGTCCGTCGCCGCCGGGACGGTTCTCGACCACGACCGATTTGCCCCAGCGTGCCGTTAAGCGGTCGGCAAGCAGGCGTGCCGTGGTATCGGTCGCGCTTCCGGGATTGAACGGCAGGATCAGCCGTACGGTGTGTGTCGGATAGGCCTGTTGGGCTTGCGCGCGGCCGGTCAACGTCGCGCAAATGAGCAACACCGTCGCCGCGGCAAGCGCCGCGATTATTTTCCGCCAGCGCATCAGCTTCCTCCCCGGAAGATTATATTTGCTGGCAGACTAGCACGTTGTCGTCGGTCTGGGGATATGCCGTCGAGCGACTGCGGCTGCGCGCCGGGCGGCGCGTCAGTGCAGCAAGGTCTGATAGCCCGCGATCACCAGCTCGACGGCGATCAGGATGACGATGACCATTTCCAAACGGAACGAACGCTTGGTGTCGAGAATGTCGCCGAGAACCTCGGCCAATTCGGCGATGACCGAAAGTTTTCGGAACAGCGCGTCGGCGCGCTCCTTCAGCTCATACTCGTCCTCGAGCCTGGCATAGAGGCGCTCGAGATCGGGGCGGTCCCACAGCACGTCAGGCTTGTCGGCCACGGCGACGCGGCCAGAGACGCGCTGCTGCACCAGAAGCGCATTGCCGATCTGCTTGAGAATGGTGCGACGCCCGGCGCCGGCGCGGCCTTTTTCCGCAAGCTGCCGCGCGAACGGCTCGACCAGATCGAACACCGCGGTGACTTCGCGTTCGTCGCGCGCCAAGACGACGCTCTTCGATAGCGCGTCCGCGATGACGATCAGGCAACCGGGCGTGATGGATTTCAAGACGATCGGACCGCCGGGAAGAATCTGATCGTCCTTGTCGGGGGTCAGATCGATCGACACCAATTCCTCTTCCGCCGGCTGCACCGGGCGGATCAGGCGCGGTTTGAGACCGCGCAAGACTTCGTTTTCTTCCTCGGGCGTAAGCCCGATCATCACAGCAACGCCGTAGCGGAACAGCGTCACGAAACCGTCCTTGCCGAATTTATAAGTCAGCGGAACGGTCGAGACGACGTGATCGCGCTCGAGCAGCGAGGTGTCGATGCGGTCACTCAAAAGGATCGCCCGCACGCGTTTACGGCCGGTGGCGGCCGGTTTGGCGAGTTGCGGGGCGTCGGTTGTCGTCAACATGGTCGGCCAACCTTCCCGGTATAGATATGTGCTTTATGGAGCAGTTTCGAGCCGTCCCGGATGTTGCCCGGCGCGCTGCGGCAAAATGAGGATGCAGGCGATGATGAACACGCCGATGACAGCGGTGGCGATAGGCCGGCTGAGAGCAAGGCCGCCGTCGTGCACCGGCTTGTCGAGGAAATCGCCGACCGTGGCTCCGAGCGGCCGCGTCAGGATGAAGGCCGCCCAGAACAAAAAGACGCGCGACACGTGGGTCATGAAATAGATAGCGACCAGCGCCGCCAACCCGGCGGCAAATACCAGCGCGCCGCCGTCATAGCCGAGCCCGGTGTCGGCGGTCCAATCGCCGAGCGCGGTGCCGAGCGTTTGCGAGAAGGTGATGGCGATCCAGTAGAAGGCCTCGACCTTGGGTGCGTTGACGCTCGCCACCGAGATCGAGCCGAGCGACCAGTACCAGGCGCCGAGCGCCGCGATCACGCAAGCAAACAAGATCAGCGAGCCGCCGAGATAGCCGATGCCGAGCGAGCGGTCGGCGAAGTCGGCCATGGTGGTGCCAGCGGTCGTGGAAGCGATGATCGTCGCCCAATAAAGCAGCGGATGAAATTTCTTTGCCGCGATCTGAAGAATGACCAAGGCGACCAGCAGCGAGAGAAACAGTGCGGTGCCGGCGAGGTACCCCCAATTGAGCGTCATCGTGACGGTATCGCCGCCGGTCTCGCCGAGCGTGGTTGCCGCAATCTTGATGATCCAGAAGACCAGCGTGACTTCGGGAAGTTTGCTCGCGGTCTGCTCAATCGCGTTTGTCATCACACCTTGGCCGATGCACGAAAAAAATTCGCGCGCAAAACCTGCGCGCGTGGTTACGTGACACTGACTACGGAGGTAGGAGAGATCGGTCGCGATGTAAAGGAGCGAACTCGCAGATCAGAGCGAGCCAAATAGTGTCTCGGAAAAGCCCAAAATAATGCCCCCGCTATCTCACTTTCTCCGCTATGCGCAGAATGTAGATCAGCACTTCGGCCACGGCGCGATAAAGCTCGACCGGAATTTCTTGATCAATTTCAAGGCAAGAGAGCGCAACGGCGAGCTCGGGCTTATGCGTGATCGGCGCGTCATTGGCTTGCGCTCACCGCGATCACGCAACGAGGACCTTCATCATCGGCCTGCCTTTTTCGTATATTGGTCGCCCAATATTAGTCGCCCAGATATTGGTCGCGCCCATATGGGCGCGGGGGTTCAAGCCTATCGATTTGTCGCGCTGGCGCAGGTGCATGTGCTCCACTAACATTGCTGCACGAACATTTTGCCAAATCAATGATGGATGGGAATGCCGCATGCCGGGACGTGTCGGGGGGAAAGTCGCTTTGATCGTAGGGGCGGGCTGCGTCGGGCCCGGCTGGGGCAACGGCCGGGCCGCCGCGGTGCTGTTCGCGCGCGAGGGCGCCAAGGTCTTTGCCGTGGATAAAGACGCCGGCTCCATGACCGAGACGGTCGCGCGTGTCGGCAATGACGGCGAGATCGCGACGCATATCTGCGACGTGCTTGACGACGCTCAAGTCGCGGCCATGACGGAGGCCTGCCGCAAAAGATTCGGCGGCAAGATCGACATCCTCGTCAACAATGTTGGCGGCTCGGCTGCCGGCGGCGTCGCCGAAATGTCGGAGGAGGTCTTCGACAGCCAGATCGACTACAATCTCAAAAGTGTGTTCCTGTCCTGCCGCCATGTCATTCCGGTCATGGTCGAGCAGGGCGGCGGCGCCATCGTCAATACGTCGTCGAGCTCTGGAATACGCTTCACCGGCTCGCCGCAGATCGGCTATGCCACCTCAAAAGCCGCGGTGATTCAGTTCTCGCGCGTCACCGCCGTACAATATGCCGGGAACGGCATCCGGGTGAACACCGTGGTGCCGGGACAGATGCACACGCCGATGGTCGAAGCGCGGCTTGCCAAGCAGCGCACCGGCGGCGACATCGAGGCCTTGCTCAAATCGCGCGTGGCGCGTATTCCGCTCGGCTTCATGGGCGACGGGCGCGACACCGCCAACGCCGTTCTCTTTCTCGCCTCCGACGAGGCCCGCTTTATCACCGGAACCGAAATCGTGGTCGACGGCGGCATGACCGTCCGCTGCGACTGATCATTGCAAGGATAGCGTGCCGCTATGACCATTCGCGCCGACGATCTGACGCCGACCATCCCGCCTCCGGATCCCAACCCGAAAAAGCCGGGCATTACTTTGCCGCCGCTCGCTTGCGATTCTCATTTCCATGTCTTCGGGCCGCACGGCAAGTTTCCCTACGCGCCGAAGCGGCCGTTCACGCCGACCGATGCGCCTAAGGAAGACCTGTTCCGTCTGCACAATTTCCTCGGCTTTCAGCGCGGCGTGTTCGTGCAATCGACCTGCCACGGCAGCGACCATGCGGCGCTGGTCGATCTCTTGGCGGCCGGCGAGGGCCGCTATCGCGGCGTCGCGCTGCTCGAACCGACGATGCGGCCGGAGGAGATCGATCGCCTCGACGACGCCGGCGTGCGCGGCCTGCGGCTGCATTTCTATTTCCCGCATCTCGGCGCGCCGCGGCCGCGCGAGGACATGCTCAGGATGATCGAGCTCGCCGAGCCGCATGGCTGGCACATCGCCATTCACTGCGGCGGCAACGGCGTCTTCGAACTCTACGAATTCATCCGCTCGATCGATGCGCCGGTGGTCATCGACCATATCGGCCGCGTCGATGTCGCCGAGGGCCGCAACGGCAAGGCCTTTGCGACGCTGCGCCGTCTGCTCGACACCGGCAATGTCTGGGTGAAATTGTCCGGCACCGACCGCATCACCAAGCAGCCGTATCCCTATGCGGATGCGGTGCCGTTCGCGCGCGATCTCGCCGCGCACGCGCCGGAACGCGTCGTGTGGGGCACCGATTGGCCGCATCCGAACCACAAGGCGATACCGAACGACGGCGCACTGGTCGATCTCATCGCGGAGATCGCCCCCGACGAGAAGACGCGGCGCCTCATGCTGGTCGATAATCCGGCGCGGCTGTTCGGGTTCTAAGGTTTACCGGGATGACCAAGGCAACTCTCGGCAAGCTCCCCCACGACGCTTTCGGCATGCTCGACCTGCCGGCGTTGCCTCAAGACGTGCTCGACGGCTATCGTGCGCTGCCAGATCTCACCGGCATCGCGTCCGACGCAATGGACGAGCTTGGCATTGTCGGGGTCGTGCCGGCGGCCTTGCTGACCCCGCGCGATCCTTCGGCGCGACTGGTCGGCAGGGCGCTCACCGTGCGCAATGTCGCCGCCGGCGCGCCGGTGCCGGACAAAGTCAAAGCGGGCGTCTCCGGGCTCGGCGAAATCGAAGCGCATAATCTCGCCGAGCCGGGCGACGTGATCGTGCTGCAGGGCGTCGACCTTTGTTCCAATCTCGGCGGCATCTCGGCGAGCATCGGCCATCGGCAGGGTGAGCTTGGCGCCATTGTCGATGGCGGCGTGCGCGACGTCGATCATTCGCGCGGCATCGGTTACGCCATCTGGTCGAAGAGCGTCAGCCCGATCACCGGCAAATGGCGGGTCGAGACCGTCGCCATCAATAAGCCGGTGACGATCTGCGGCGTTGCGGTCAGTCCCGGCGACCTGGTGCTCGCCGATGAGACCGGCGTTTGTTTCATTCCGCGTGCGCGCGCGGCCGAGGTGCTGCAGCGCGCACAGCGCAACGCCGCCGCCGAAAAGCTGCGCGAGGAGAAGATCGCCTCCGGCGCTCCGGTTTCGGAACTGTTCGGCAAGGCGCGCTAGCGCGCTTCTGCCTCATTCGCCGGTAATCCCGAGCTTCTTGATCGTCTCAGGCCATGCGGCGAAGTCTTTTTTCAGCCGCGCCTCGAACGCTTCGTGGCCGAGCGCGCCGTGCATGCCAAGCTCGGCAAAGCGCTGCTTCACTGTTGGCGTCGCAAGCACGGCCGTCAGCGCCGCTTCGAGCTTGTCGCGGATTTGCGGCGGCGTGCCGGCGGGCAAGAAGGCGCCGTACCAGCTCTCCATCACGACACTCGGTAGGCCGAGCTCCTTCGTTGTCGGCAGATCGGGCAACAACGAAGAGCGCTCGGAGGCGAACAGCGCGATCGGCGTTACCGTTCCGGCCTTCACCAGCGGCAAGAGAACCGGCAGGTCGGCATTGAGCATATCGACATGGCCGCCGAGGAGATCGTTGATCGCGGGAGCCGCGCCGCGATAGGGCACATGGGTAATTTTCAAATTCGCCGCGTTGTTGAGCATTTCGACCGCGATATTCATCGTCGTGCCAGGGCCTGCCGAGCCGTAAGTGAGCTTTTGCACCTTCGCCTTGGCGATGAGGTCTTTCATAGTGTCGGCGCCGAGCTGATGGTTCACCACCAGCAAAGACGGCATGGTGGCGACCATCATCACTGGCACGAACGACTTTACCGGGTCGTAGGTCGCCGGGGCTTTCAGGATCGGGCTGAGGATTTGCGAGCCCATGCTGGCGAGCAGGATGGTGTCGCCGTCGGGCGCCGCATGCGCGACCAGTTCCGAGCCGATGGCGCCGCCGGCGCCGCCGCGATCGTCGACGATGACGTCGGCCTTGAGTTGCGCGGCAAGCTCCGGTGTAAGAACGCGCGCCAATTGATCGACCGGGCCGCCGGCGGCGAACGGCACGACGATTTTGACGGTTTCGGCGAAAGCGGGAACCGTCAACAACGACGTCGCCACCAACAGCGACGCGAGGCCGCACAGACTCGCAAGCGAGCCGCGAAAGCGCTTCATCCCTATGCCCCTTCGGCGGCGGTTTGCGCCGCTTCTTATTGCGCCGATTGCTATTGAGCTACGATGCCTTCGGGCGCGGTTTCAAGCTTGAACGCCGCGGCGAACAGCGCGCGGGTGTAATCGGTCTTGGGATTGCGGAACAGCTCGGCGGCGTCGCCGCTTTCGACGACCAGCCCTTGCCGCATGACCAGAAGCCGGCTCGCCAGCGCCGCAACCACGCGTAGATCGTGCGAGATGAACAGATAAGTGAGATTGTGCCGCTTCTGCAGATCGCGCAGCAGATCGACCATCTGCGCCTGAATGATCATGTCGAGTGCGCTGGTCGGCTCGTCGAGCACGATAAAGCTCGGCTCCAGGACGACCGCGCGGGCGATGGCAATGCGCTGACGCTGGCCGCCGGAAAATTCATGCGGAAAGCGGAAGCGCATTTCGGGATTGAGGCCGACGTCTTCGAGCGCCTTGGCGACGCGCTCGTCGCGCCCGCGTTCCGTCATGCGCGGATGATGGACTTTTAGGCCTTCCTTGATGATGTCGGCGACCGACATGCGCGGCGACAGCGAGCCGTAGGGGTCCTGAAACACGATCTGCATGTTGCGCCGATAGGGGCGCATTTCCTTGAAGGTCAGGCCTTGCAGATTATTGCCCATGAAGGCGATCAGGCCGTCCGAGGAGATCAGCCGCAGAATGGCGCGACCGAGCGTCGACTTGCCGGACCCGGATTCGCCGACGACGCCGAGCGTCTCGCCTTGGCGCAACGAGATGGTCAGCCCGTCGCAGGCTTTGACGTGGCCGACGGTCTTGCGCATCAAGCCGCGCAGGATCGGAAACCAGACCTTGAGGTGCTCGGTGTCGAGAACCACCGGCGCGTTGGGCTGCGGCGGCGCCGGATCGGGCTTCGGCTCGGCGGCGAGGAGCGCTCGCGTATAGGGGTGCTGCGGCGACGTAAACACGGCTTCGACGGCGCCGGTCTCGACGATCTTGCCGTCCTTCATCACGCAGACGCGTTGCGCGATTTTGCGCACGATGCCGAGATCGTGGGTGATGAACAGAAGCGACATGTTCAGCCGCTTCTGGATGTCCTTAAGGAGCGCAATGATCTGCGCCTGCACCGTGACGTCGAGCGCGGTTGTCGGCTCGTCGGCGATCAGCAAATCGGGCTCGTTGGCGAGCGCCATGGCGATCATGACGCGCTGGCGCTGGCCGCCGGAGAGCTGGTGCGGATAGCTCTTGAGCCGTGTTTCCGGATCGGGGATGCCGACTTGCGTCAGCACTTCGAGCGTACGGGCGCGCGCCGCGGCCCCGGTCAGTCCGCGATGCAGCAGGAGGACTTCGCCGATCTGCTTTTCGATCGTGTGCAGCGGATTGAGCGACGTCATCGGCTCCTGGAAGACGATGGTGATGTCGTCGCCGCGCACCTGGCGCATCTGTCTTTCGGAATATTTGAGAATGTCCTTGCCGTGAAACTCGATGCTGCCGGACGGATGATGCGCCGTCGGATAGGGCAGGAGCTTGAGGATCGAAAGCGCCGTCACCGATTTGCCGGAGCCGGATTCGCCGACCAGCGCCATGCATTCGCCCTTGACGATATTGAACGAGACGCGGTCGACCGCGAGCGTCTCCCGCCCGCCGGAGCGAAAGGCGATCGAGAGGTCCTTGACCGAGAGGCAGAGGTCTTCGCTCATGTGAATGTTTTCCGCGGATCGAAGGCGTCGCGCACCGCTTCGCCGATGAAGATCAAGAGCGACAGCATCAGCGCAACGGTGAGGAAGCCGGTAAGGCCGAGCCACGGCGCCTGCACATTGGCCTTGGCTTGCGACAAGAGTTCGCCGAGCGACGGCGAGCCGGGCGGCAGGCCGAAGCCGAGAAAGTCGAGTGCGGTCAGCGTCATCACCGACGACGACATGATGAAGGGCAAAAACGTCATCGTCGCTACCATAGCGTTCGGCAGCAGGTGGCGGAACATGATGACCTTGTTGGAGACGCCGAGCGCGCGCGCCGCCTGGATATATTCGAAATTGCGGCCGCGGAGAAATTCGGCGCGCACCAGGCTCACAAGCCGCACCCAGGAAAACAACAGCAGGATGCCGAGCAGTACGAAGAAACCCGGCACCAGCACCGACGAGATGATCAGCAGCAAATAAAGTTCCGGTACCGAGGTCCAGATTTCGATGAAGCGCTGGAACAGTAAATCCGTCCAGCCGCCGAAATAGCCCTGCACCGCGCCCGCCGCGATGCCGATGATCGAGGATACGACGGTCAGCACGAGGCCGAACAGAACTGAAATGCGGAAGCCGTAAATCAGTCGCGCCAACACGTCGCGGCCTTGATCGTCGGTGCCGAGCCAGTTCATTTCGAGATTGCCGCACTGGGCATAACCGTTCTTGGCGGCGAAATCGCAATCGACCTTGTTCAACATCCAGGTCGGTTTCGAGGGAAACGCCATCGGCGGCCGGTCATTGATGGTCTTGTAGGAAAAGTGAATCGGCGGCCAGATCACGGTGGCGTTGTGTTCGGCGAGGAATTTCTGGGTGTACGGATCGCGATAGTCGGCCGCGGTGCCGAGATCGTCGCCGAATTCGGTGTCCGGATAGGTGAAAAAGACCGGAAAATAGTTCTTGCCGTCGTAGTGGATGAAGATCGGCTTGTCGTTGGCGATGAATTCGGCGGCCAAGGTCACGACGAACAGCACAAGAAAAATCCAGAGCGACCAGTAGCCGCGCTTGTTCGCCCTAAAATTTCCCCAGCGCCGGGCGTTGAGCGGCGAAAGCTCGAGGCCGCGCGGTAGCCAGCCGAGGCCGAGCGGGCCCACCGGCTCGAGATCCGGCGTGAATTCCGGCGCTCCGGCTTCGGCGGTGGTGTTGGGAAGCGTTTTGGCGTCCACCTCACACCTCCCGCGTCTCGAAATCGATGCGGGGATCGATCCAGGTATAGGTGAGGTCGGAAACCAGATTCACCACCAGTCCGACCAGCGCGAAAATGTAGAGATTGGCGAATACGACCGGATAGTCGCGGTTGAGCACGCTTTCGAAGCTCAATAGCCCAAGCCCGTCGAGCGAGAAGATCGTCTCGATCAACAGCGATCCGGCAAAGAAGGCCGACACGAAGGCCGCAGGAAAGCCGGCAATGACGATCAGCATGGCGTTGCGGAAGATATGCCCGTAGAGCACCTGCCGTTCCGAGCAGCCCTTGGCGCGCGCGGTCAGCACATATTGCTTCCGCAGCTCTTCAAGAAACGAGTTCTTGGTGAGCAGCGTCATCGTCGCGAACGAGGCAAGCCCCATCGAAATGATCGGCAGCGTCAGGTGCCAGAAATAGTCGGCGATCTTGTGGTACCAAGTGAATTGCGCCCAGTTGTCCGAAACCAGCCCGCGCAGCGGAAAGATCTGAAAGAACGAGCCGCCGGCGAACAGGACGATGAGCAGGATGGCGAACAGGAATCCGGGAATGGCGTAACCGATAATGATCACGCCGGACGTCCACACGTCGAACGGCGAACCGTCGCGCACCGCCTTGCGGATGCCGAGCGGAATCGAAATCAGATAACTCAACAGCGTCATCCAGATGCCGAGCGAGATCGACACCGGAAGCTTCTCCTTGATGAGCTGGACGACGGTGACGTCGCGGAAATAGCTCTTGCCAAAATCGAACCGCGCATAGTTCCACAGCATGTGGAAGAAGCGCACATAAGCCGGCTGGTCGAAGCCGAACTGCTTTTCCAGGCTTTTGATGAATTCAGGATCGAGGCCCTGCGCGCCGCGATATTTTGAGTTCATGTCCATCTGCGCGCCGCTGCCGATCCCCTGCGCGCCGAAATCGCCGGAGGAACCTGAAATGCGCGATGTCGCGCCGGTGTCACGGCCGGTGAGCTGGGAGATGACGCGCTCCACCGGGCCGCCCGGAGCGAACTGGATGACGGTGAACGAAACCAGCATGATCCCGAAGATGGTCGGGATCATGAAGAGAAGGCGGCGGAGGATGTAGGCGGTCATTCTGGTTAGGGCCCGTTGTTCTCAGCTCTTATCGGGCGGCAGGGATGGCGCCGGCCTAGTTTAACAGTCTTGGTGACGCTTTTGCGTCGTTTGGTGCGCCCTTGCCAAAAGCCCTCGCCCAGAACGATGCCCGAGGTCAATGGGCACGGGCCAATGGCGGATGTTCGAGAGGCGCAAGGTCGGTGCTCCGTCCATGCTCCGTTTTAGCCAGCCCGGCCGATTTTGGCCGCCTTTTGCGGGTCATACCACCAGGTGTCGGGAATGCCGCGAAAATAGCGGGGTTGGGCCGGCGGGCGGCCGAAGACGTCCCAATAGGCGATCCAGTGCGACGCCTTGTACCACTGCGGTATCCAGTAACGGCCGGCCCGGATCATCCGGTCGAGCGCTCGGCAGGCGGTCACCAGCGCCGGTCGTGAATTGGCGGCGATGATGGCGTCGATCAGCGCATCGACGGCCGAGTTGGCGATGCCGGCGAGATTGTTCGAGCCCTTCAGCGCCGCCGTCTGGGAGGAGAAATAGGACCGCAGCGAGTTGCCGGGCGTCGCGGAAAAACTGAACCGGTCGATGGTGATGTCGAAGTCGAAGCCGTCGCGCCGCGACTGGTATTGCACCGGATCGACGATGCGCAAGGTGGCGTCGATGCCGAGCGCGCCGAGATTTCTGATGAATGGCATATGGTGCGGCTCGAAATTCGGTTCATCAATCAGGAATTCGACGGTGATCGGCAGACCGTTCGGCAGAACGCGCTTGCCGTTTTGCAGCACGCAGCCGGCATCCTGCAGCAGCCGCGCCGCCTTGCGCAACAGCGTACGGTCCTGGCCGGAGCCGTCCGAGACCGGCGGCATGGAGGGCTCGCCGAAGACGTCCTCAGGCAGGCTGGCGCGGAACGGTTCGAGGAGAGCGATTTCGTCGGCGCTCGGCTTTTGCTGCGCCATCATCTCGGAGTTCTGAAACACCGAGACGGTGCGCTCATAGGCGCCATACATGATATTCTTGTTGGTCCATTCGAAATCGAATGCGTTATTGAGCGCCTCGCGCAGCCGCGGGTCGCTGAATTGCGGCCGCCGAGTATTAATGAACCAGCCTTGCGCGCCGGACGGCGTATTGTCGGGTAGCACGTCTTGCTTGACGCGGCCGGCCTTCAGTGCCGGGAAATCGTAGCGTGTCGCCCAGGTGCGCGAGGTGAACTCTTCGCGGAACAGATAATTTCCCGCCGTGAAACCTTCGAAGCCGACATCGCGATCGCGATAATATTCATAGCGCAGAACGTCGAAATTGTTCTGGCCGCGCGCCACCGGGAGATCCGCGCCCCACCAATCCTTGACGCGATCGTATTCGATATAGCGCCCCGGCTCGAAGCGGCCAACCTTGTAGGCGCCCGAGCCGAGCGGGGTATCGAGGCTGGATTCCTCGAACGGCTTGGTCGCGTAATAGGCGCGCGAGAAAATCGGCAGGCCGGCGACGAACAGCGGCACGTCGCGCGCGCGTTTCTCCGCAAAAGTCGCGGTGACGGTTTTGTCGTCGTCGGCCTTGGCGCCTGTGAAATCGCGCAGCGACTGGCTGATGATCGGGTGGCCTTTGGCCTTGAGGATGTTGAGCGAGAAGGCGACGTCTTGCGCGGTCAGCGGCGAACCATCGTGGAATTTAGCCTCCGGCCGCATCACGAATTGATAAGTGAGGCCGTCCGCGGAGCGCCGCACCTTTTGCGCCGCGAGCCCATACATGGCGTCCGGCGCGTCGCCGCAACGGACCATCAGCGTCGCAAAGGTCAGCTCCATGCCTTGCGCGGCATCTCCCCTGAGAATGAAGCTGTTGAGCGAATTGAAGGTAAGGAAATTCTGGTTGTAGGCGCGATCCGGCCCGATCTGCGAAAATTTGCCGCCTTTCGGCGCATTCGGATCGACATAGCGGAAATGCGGGAAGTCGGCCGGGTAGGCGAGATCGCCGAACGCCGACATGCCATGCAACTCGGCAAGCTCATCGGCGCGGGCTCGGAGAAATGCGGGCGTAAACGCAGCTGCCGCGACGCCGGCGGCGAGTGTGAGCACGCGCCGGCGCGAAATATTAAGTGTCCGCATCATCCTCAAATCCGAGAGGCGCGAAGCTTGTCGTGTAGCTTCTCGCCGTCCAATTCAAGGAGCGCTAACCCGTCTTTGCGGCTTTTTCGGCATCCCACCACCACAGGGTCGGAAATGCCGCACGGCCGTATTTCGGCATCGCTTGCGGACGGCCGAAGCGATTCCACCGCGCCGTGCGCACCTTGCTGTAAGTCCATTGCGGCACGACGTAGAAGTTCCATAGCAGGATACGGTCGAGCGCCCTGACCGCGGCTTCGAGATCGGGGCGATTCTTGGCATAGATGATCTGGTCGATCATGGCATCGACCGCCGGATTTTTGATGCCGATGATGTTTTCCGAGCCGGGCTGATCGGCCGCCTGCGAGCCCCAATTGCCGCGTTGCTCATTGCCGGGCGACAGCGATTCCTGCCACTGACCGGTGATGATGTCGAAGTCCCAAGTGCGCAAGCGGTTCTCGTATTGCGCATCGTCGACCGTGCGCACCGTGACGGCCATGCCGAGACGCTCGAGCGAGGGCTTGTAGAACAAGAAGACACGCTCGAAGCTCGGATCGTCGGCGAGAAGCTCTACACTGTATTGCTCGCCGGTCTTGGCGTTCACCAGTTGCTGATCGCGGATCTCGTAACCCGCTGCCCGGAAAAGCCGCACCGCTTCGCGCAGATTGTCACGCACCGCTTCCGGCGTGCCGTTGACCGGATTGGTATAGGGCTTCTTGAACAGCTCCGGCGGCACCTTGTCGCGCATCGCCTCCAGCAGTTCGAGCTCGCGTCCGGTCGGCAGGCCGGTGGCCGCGAGATCGGTGCCTTGGAAGTAGCTGGCAATCCGCGTGTACTGCCCGTAGAAAATCTGCTTGTTCATTTCCTCGAAATCGAACGCGTAATTGAACGCGAGCCGCACCCGTGGATCCTTGAATTTGTCGCGGCGGATGTTGAAGGCGAAGGCCTGCATCACGCCGATATTGGTGATGGGAAACTCTTCTCTCACGACGCGCCCGTCGGTGGCCGCCGGGAAGTCGTAAGCCGTGGCCCAGTTCTTAGCGCTGTTCTCCGTGCGCCAATCCACCGCATCGGCCTTGAAGCCTTCGAGCGCGACGGTGGTGTCGCGGAAATAGACGAATTGCAGTTCGTCGAAATTGTTGATGCCGATATTGACGTTGAGGTCCTTGCCCCAATAGTCCTTCACCCGCTCGTAGCTGATATTGCGGCCCGGTGTGAAATCCTTGATGCGATACGGGCCTGACCCGAGCGGCGGCTCAAGCGTGGTCGCGGTGATGTCGCGCGGCTTGCCATCCTTGTCGGTGCCCTGCCACCAGGCTTTCGGCAGCACGGTGAGTTGGCCGACGATCTGCGGCAGTTCGCGATTGCCCGGCGCATCGAAGGTAAAAGTCACTTCGCGATCGCCGGTCTTCTCGGCTTTGGCGACGTGACGGTAATAGGCCATCTGGCGCGGACTGTTTTTCTTCCACGCATCGAAAGAGAAAATAACGTCGTCCACCGTCACCGGTGTTCCGTCGTGCCATTTGGCTTCCGCGCGCAAGCGATAGGTGACCCAGGAGAAGTCGGCGGGAAAGGCCAATGCTTCGGCAAGGAGGCCGTATTCGCTTGAGACTTCGTCGAGTGACGCGACGGCAAGCGACTCGTAGATGGCGCCACTGAAGGCGGCGATCTTGCCTTTGACCTCGGCGATCACCGGGTTGAAGTTATCGAAAGTGCCGAGCGCGACCTGCCGCACCGTGCCGCCCCTCGGCGCTTTGGCGTTGACGTAGTCGAATTGCTTGAAGCCTGGCGGATATTTCAGGTCGCCGAACTCCGACGTGCCGTGCCGCCAAACCTTGTCTTGGGTCGGGGCGGCCGCCGCCGCAGAGGCCTGCGCCAGTACGGGGCTAATCCAGGCGGGCAAGGGAAGCCCGCGCGCTGCAAGTGCGAGCAATGCAGATTTCAGTAGGGATCGGCGGTTCACCTGGCTCTCCAATGAGCTTCGTGGACGAAGGATAACGCGCGAGGGAAGGGTTAATGGCGGTCTTTGTGCGGCAGATGACCCATTATCCGTATTTCGCCCAGCTGCGCCAGCGTGCCAGTGTGCGGCGCAACCAAACGGGTTCCGCCACAACCGGTCCGGGACAGTTTTGCAAGCTTCTTGCTCGGGAGGACGGTTTTTACTTGGCCGGCGCGGCCGCGCCCGTGTCCTTCGGCAGCGGCACCGGATTGGCGGAGAGCGAGTTGAGATAGGCGATCACGTCGGCGCGCTGCTTCTCGCTCGATATGCCGGCGAAGGTCATGTTGGTGCCCGGAACGTCGGCGCTCGGCTTGGTCAGCCACTTATTAAGCTCGTCGAAGGTCCAAGTGCCGCCCTTCGCCTTCAGTGGCGCCGAATAACTGAAGCCGGCGACAGACCCGATCGGGCGTCCGACAACACCGTAAAGGTCGGGGCCGATCTTGGCGCCGGCGCCCTCCTGAAAGTTGTGGCAGGCTTGGCATTGCTTGGCGACATTGGCGCCGCGGTCCGCCGAAGCCGTGGCCAACAGCGTCGCGATCGGCGTTTCGGCCGGAGCCGCAGGCGCCCCGCCCTGCGGCGCTTCCGCTTTCACCTCGATGACGTAACCGGGCTTGGCTGGTGGCTCCGAAGCGAAGATCGCGCCGGATGCGATATGCATCGCGACGAGCACAAGGCAGGTGCCCAGGAGTGCTCCGAGAATCTTGTTGATTTCGAAGGAATTCATCGCTGAATGGCTCCGCAGCGGAAGGCAGGCGGCGCACAATTAGCCGGTTTGCTGTGGTTCTTGCAACCCGAATAAGCATGATTTCGGTGCGGTAGAGACGATGGCTGACGTTCTTGTTCTCATTCCAGCCCGCATGGCCGCGACCAGGCTTCCGGGCAAGCCGCTTGCCGATATCGCCGGCGAGCCGATGATCGTGCATGTTCTGCGCCGCGCGCAGGAGGCTGAGATTGGGCCGGTGGTCGTGGCGACCGACTCGGCGGAGATCGCGGCCGTTGTGGATAAGGCCAATGGCCGCGCGGTGATGACGCGCGCCGACCACGCCTCGGGCTCCGACCGCATTTTCGAGGCGCTCGGCAAAGCCGATCCGGACGGCCACGCCAAATTGATCGTCAATCTGCAGGGCGACCTGCCGACACTCGATCCGAAAGCCGTCGCGGCGGCGCTGCAGCCGCTGACGGATGACGCCGTCGATATTGCGACGCTGGCCGCCGAGATCAAAGTGGCGGAGGAGCGCACCAATCCCAACGTCGTCAAAGTGGTCGGCACGCCGGTTGGCCCCGGACGGCTGCGTGCGCTTTATTTTACGCGCGCCACCGCACCCGCGGGCGAGGGGCCGCTCTATCATCATATCGGGCTTTACGCCTATCGCCGCGCGGCGCTAGAGCGTTTCGTCAAGCTGCCGCCGTCGCCGCTCGAGGAGCGCGAGAAGCTCGAACAGCTGCGGGCGCTGGAAGCCGGCATGCGGATCGACGTTGCGATCGTCGAAGCCGTTCCGCTCGGCGTCGATACGCCGGAGGATTTGGCCAAGGCACGCGAGATCCTGGCGCGTAAAGCATTAGCCCGTAAAGTGCTGACGGGCGGCCGAAATTTAGCGTAGAGTGACCAAGCGAAAGAAAAATGAGCAAGCGTAAGAAGATCGCATTTCAGGGCGAGCCGGGGGCGAATTCGCATATCGCCTGCAACCTTGCCTATCCGAACTATGAGCCGCTGCCGTGCCCGACTTTCGAGGACGCCTTCGACGCGGTCCGTGGCGGGCGCGCGGCGCTGGCCATGATCCCGATCGACAATTCGGTGGCCGGCCGGGTCGCGGACATTCATCATCTGATGCCGGCGTCGAAGCTGCACATTATCGGCGAATGGTTCCTGCCGGTGCAGCATCAGCTGATGGCGCCAAAGAAGGCGACGCTGAAAACGATCAAGACGGTCGAAAGCCACGTGCACGCGCTCGGGCAATGCCGCAATATCATCCGCGCCCTGCACATCAAGCCCGTGGTCTCGGCGGACACCGCCGGCGCGGCGCGCGAGGTCGCGGAGGCGGGCGACATTACGCGCGCGGCGCTGGCGACAAAGCTTGCGGCGAATATCTACGGGCTGCGCATCCTGAAAAGGGACGTCGCCGACGCCAAACACAATGCGACGCGCTTTGTCATTCTCGCGCACGAGCCGAAATGGGCGAGCCGCAAGGAAAAGCAGGTCATGACCACTTTTGTCTTTCAGGTGCGCAATATTCCGGCCGCGCTTTACAAGGCGTTGGGCGGCTTCGCCACCAATGGCATCAATATGACCAAGCTCGAAAGCTACATGGTCGACGGCAATTTTACCGCGACGCAGTTCTATGCCGACGTCGAGGGCCACCCGAAGAGCCGTGCGCTCGAACTCGCGCTCGAAGAGCTTGAATTCGTGTCGCAACCGAAGACTTTGCGGATCCTCGGTGTTTATCCAACGCACCGGTCGCGGGAAAAGTTCGTCAGTCAGTAAGGAATACAGCGATGGCCAAGGAGGAAGCAGTCAAGGTCCGGCGGACGCTGCAACTGCGCTTTACGCTGCCGAGCGCGGATTCAGGTCAACTCGCCGCCATGATCAAGGCGGCGGCGCCGTTCTATCAGATGTTCGGCAAAGCCGACGTCCGTCTCCTGCAAAACGTCGACGATCCGGCGAAGTTCGTTCAGATCATCGACTACGATGCCAACGAGGACTGGGAGCTCAATCGCCAGCGCATCGCCAGCGATCCGCGGATGCAGGTGTATCTGCAAACGTGGCGCTCGATGTTCCCGGGTGGGCTCGAGATCGACGTGTTCCAGGAAGTGTGATTTTTTAAATCGTCTGATTATAGTCGCCGACTTCCTTGTGGGTGCGCAGCACGGCGTCGATCGACTTAAACATCTCGCGCATGCGCGCTTCCGAGGCCGGGCTTTCGACGACGACGACAAGCTCCGGCTTGTTGGACGAGGCGCGGACCAGGCCCCAAGTGCCGTCCTCGACCGTCACGCGCACGCCGTTGACGGTGACGAGGTCGCGGATCGGCTGACCGGCGACCTTGCCGCCCTTTTTCTGCTCATCCTCGAAATGCTTCACCACGGCGTCGACCACACCGTATTTCTCTTCGTCGGCGCAATGCGGCGACATGGTCGGCGACGACCAGGTTTTCGGCAGCGCGTTTTTCAGGTCCGCCATGCTCTTCCCCGGATTGCGGTCGAGCATGTCGCAGACGGCAAAAGCGAAGATCAGGCCGTCGTCATAGCCGCGGCCGAACGGCTTGTTGAAGAAGAAGTGGCCGGATTTCTCGAAGCCGGCGATGGCGCCGATCTCGTTGACCCGGCGCTTCATGTAGGAGTGCCCGGTCTTCCAGTATTCGGTCTTGGCGCCGTTCTTGATCAGCATCGGATCGGTCGCAAACAGGCCGGTCGATTTCACGTCGGCGACGAACAGCGCGCCGTTGTGCTTGCTTGAAATGTCGCGCGCGAGCATGACGCCGACCTTGTCAGCAAAGATCTCGTCGCCGGTATTGTCGACCACGCCGCAGCGGTCGCCGTCGCCGTCGAAGCCGAGACCGACATCGGCCTTGTGCGCCAGCACGGCATCGCGCATGGCGTGCAGCATTTTCATGTCTTCGGTATTCGGATTGTATTTCGGAAACGTGTGGTCGAGCTCGCAATCGAGCGGCACCACTTCGCAGCCGATCTTGTTGAGAACTTGCGGCGCGAACGCGCCGGCCGTGCCGTTGCCGCAGGCGCAGACGACTTTGAGATGCCGCGTAAGCTTCGGCCGCTTGGTGAGATCGGCGATGTAGCGCGCCGGAAAATTCTCGACGAATTCGTAGGCGCCGCCGGCCGGCTGCTTAAACTGTCCGCCGAGCACTATGTCCTTGAGCCGCGTCATCTCGTCGGGGCCAAACGTCAGCGGCCGGTTGGTGCCCATCTTCACGCCGGTCCATCCATTGTCATTATGCGAAGCCGTGACCATGGCGACGCAGGGCACGTCGAGATCGAATTGCGCGAAATAGGCCATCGGCGTCACAGCGAGCCCGATGTCGTAGACTTTGCAGCCTGACGCGAGGAGCCCGTTCACCAGCGCCATTTTGATTGATGCCGAATAGGAGCGGAAATCGTGGCCGGTGACGATGTGCGGCTTGACGCCAAGTTCGTGGATGAGCGTGCCGAGGCCCAGGCCCAACGCCTCGACGCCCATCAGGTTGATCTCGCTGCCGAACAGCCAGCGCGCGTCGTATTCGCGAAAGCCGGTGGCTTTGACCATCGGCTCGGATTCATAGGCATAGGTATTCGGCTTCAACGAGGCTTTCGGCTTGGGAAACATGAAAATATCGGTCCAGATCGGAGGAGGGGCGGGAGCAATTGCGTCGCAGCAATAGCGTAAACTGCGGCAGGCGGGAATGGTTGCGTTGCCGCGCCGGTGGGTCCGGCCACGCCTTCGCGGGCGATCGCAATATTATTGCTGCAAAACGAGTTGGCCGTTGGAATATTCGTAGCGCTGCAGCCGCGACAGGAATGTCATGCCAAGCAGATTGTCGCTTAGCGCACCTTCCGGCATGACCATCGCGCCGACATCGCGGATGGTGATGTTGCCGATCTCCACCCTGTTGAGAGTGACCGGCGCGGCCTGCGCCGCGCCATTCGCGGTCCGCACGGCGATCGTGTAGTCACCCACAGCCGGATGAATGCCGAGGGTCGCCGCATCCCGCGCCGTGAGCGCTACCATCGTCGCGCCGGTATCGACCACGAATTCCACGTGCCGGGCGTCGATAGTGCCGTTAACGCGGAAGTGGCCGTGGCTGTCCGCCGCCACAGTGATCGAGCGGGTATTCGCCGGGTTCACTGGCGCCGGCGCTTCGGTGCGCGCCGCCATCATCGACGGAGCGACGCTCGCCTTCTGCACCATGTGGCGCGGAACGAGGACGGCGGCGGCAAGCGCGAAGGCGGCGACGATAATGAAAGGACGCATGATTTCAGATCCGGGTCTGGCGTACGATCTCATCATATGGCGGCGAAGAAGGAGCTAACTCCCTGTAGTGTGGTCCCGGATTTGGGTCGCAATGGTAAGCGGGATGCTAAAGCCTTCGCTAAACCTTGCGCGGCTTGGCGCGCCGCGTTGCCGGCGACGCGATCGGATCGTCGGGCCAGGGATGTCTTGGATAGCGTCCGCGCATCTCGGTGCGCACGGCGGCGTAGCTGCCGCGCCAAAAGCCGGGCAGGTCGCGCGTCGTTTGTACCGGGCGGTGGGCCGGCGACAGCAGTTCGATCAGCAATGGAATTTTTCCGCCGGCAATTGTCGGGTGGCGGTCGAGGCCGAACAATTCCTGCACGCGGATCGCGATTTTCGGCCCGCCTTCGGCCTCGTAGTCGATCGGCGCCTGCGTGCCGGTCGGTGCTTCGAAATGGATCGGCGCTTCGGCATCGAGCCGCCGTCTGAGCGGCCAAGGCAAATGCTCCCCCAGTGCCGCTCCAAATTCATCTGGCGCAATTTGGCCGAGCGCAGTTTTGTCGGCGAGCAAGGGGGCTAGCCACGCGCGTGCGCTTTGCGCAAGCGCGGCATCCGACAAATTCGGCCACTCGTCGCCTTCGCTGGCGCGCAGGAACATGACGCGGTCGCGCCATTGCTGGATCGCTTTGGTCCAGGGCAGGCGATCGAGTCCGGCACTCGCGATCTTGTCGGCGAGCAATTTCGCGGTGTCGCCGTTCGGTTCGACCTGGATCGGCTGCTCGGCAAGCGCGATGGCACCGAGCTTGCGGCTTCTGCGTCCGCGCAAACTGCCGCTCGCCGCGTCGAAGTTCACCTCGTCGCGCGTTTCGATGCGGCCGGCGAAACGCGCTTCGATCTCGTCAAGCGTGATCGCCGCCGCCGCAAGCACGCGGCCCTGCGCCGCCGTGCCGGTGAGTTCGGCCACCGCGAGAAAGGGCTCGCGCGCAAGCGGCGAAGCGCGATCGATATTAGCGCCGCGGCCGTTCACGAGCAGGAATGCGCCCGAGCCGCTGCCGCAATTCTTGGCGATGCGTTCCGGATAAGCGAGGGCGAGGAGCGCGCCGACGTCAAGTTCCGCTTCTCCCTCCGAGGAGGATTTGGAAGTAGGCGACTCCGAAGCAATTTCCGCCCAGCGCTGCGCCATGCCGCGGGCATCGCGTCCGCGATTGGAGCGATCGCGCCGCAGCGCGTTGAGGCGCTCGCGCAGGTCGATGTCGTCGCCGCCCAAACCACGCTCGCCGATCAGCGCGGCGAGCTCGGCGGCTTGTAGCGCGCTGCCCTTGGCTGCCGCATCGATCACCATCCGTGCGAGCCGCGGCGGCAGCGGCAATTGCCGCAGCCGGCGGCCTTCCTCGGTGATGCGGCCGTCGGCGTCGAGCGCGCCGAGTTCGGTCAGGAGCGCTTTCGCCTCGGCGAAGGCGGGACGCGGCGGCGGATCGAGGAAGGACAGTTTATCGGGCGCGGCGCCCCACGCGGCGAGATCGAGCGCGAAGGAGGACAGATCAGCGGCGAGGATTTCCGGCCGCGCGAATGGTTCGAGCGCCGCCGTTTGCGGCTCGTCCCACAGCCGGTAGCAGATGCCGGGCTCGGTCCGGCCGGCGCGGCCGCGGCGCTGATCGGCGGCGGCGCGCGACACGCGCACGGTCTCGAGCCGCGTCACCCCGACATCTGGCTCATAGCGCGGCACGCGTGCGAGTCCGGAATCGACGACGATGCGCACGCCCTCGATGGTGATCGAGGTTTCCGCGATCGATGTTGCCAGCACGATCTTGCGGCGGCCGGGCGGGGCAGGGAGGATGGCGCGATCCTGCTCGTCGCCCGCAAGCGCGCCGTAGAGTGCGACCACGTCGGTCGAGGTATCCGTACGGCCTTCGAGCTGCGTCTGGGTGCGGCGGATTTCGGCGGCGCCGGGCAGGAAGGCGAGCAGCGAGCCCGGCTCGGCGCGCATCGCCCGGGAAATGGTGTCGGCCATTTGCGGCTCGATCATGCCGGCATCGCGGCCGGCATAGCGTGTCTCGACCGCAAAGGCGCGGCCCTCGCTCTCGATCAACGGCGCATCGCCCAACAGTCCGGCGACGCGTGCGCCGTCGATGGTTGCCGACATCACGAGCAGGCGGAGGTCCTCGCGCAGTCCCTGCTGCACGTCACGCGCCAGCGCCAGGCCGAGATCGGCATCGAGCGAGCGCTCGTGGAATTCGTCGAACAGCACCGCGGCAATGCCGTCCAGCATCGGGTCGTCGAGGATGAGGCGGGTGAAAATCCCCTCGGTGATGATCTCGATGCGGGTCTTGCGCGAGACCTTCGAGCCGAACCGCACCCGCAAGCCCACGGTCTCGCCGACGCGTTCGCCGAGCGTCTTCGCCATGCGCTCGGCGGCGGCGCGCGCGGCGAGCCGGCGCGGTTCCAGCACGAGGATGCGGCGATCTTTGGCCCAGTCCTCCTTCGCGAGAACGAGCGGCACTTTCGTGGTCTTGCCCGCGCCTGGCGGCGCCACCAGCACGGCCGCATTGTTCGCGCGCAAGGCTCCGGTGAGTTCCGGCAGGACGGCGTCGATCGGCAGGGAAAAATCCACAGTCTCATCCAAGGCGGTGCTAATCCTGGCGAAGCCCGTATATATTGGCCATCATGCCCACAGCGCAAAAATCGTCACAAAAAGTGCAAAAGCCGCAAGCCGCCAAGCCAGCCGCGGCCGGCAAATCCACTCTGGCAACGCAATCGTTGAAGAAAGGCGACCATCTCTTCCTGGTTGACGGCTCGGGCTATATTTTCCGGGCCTATCACGCGCTGCCGCCGATCAATCGAAAGTCCGATGGCCTGCAGCTCAATGCGGTATTCGGCTTCTGCAACATGCTGTGGAAGCTGCTCCGCGACATGAAGCCCGAGGAAAAGCCCACGCATCTCGGCGTGGTGTTCGATCTTTCCGAGCACACGTTCCGCACCGAAATGTATCCCGACTACAAGGCGCACCGCCCCGATCCGCCGGACGATCTGCGCCCGCAATTTCCGCTGATCCGCGACGCGGTCGCCGCTTTCGATCTGCCGTGCCTGGAACAGGCGGGCTTCGAAGCCGACGATCTGATCGCGACTTATGTGCGCGAGGCGAGCGAGGCCGGCGCCACTTCTACCATTGTCTCTTCGGACAAAGACTTGATGCAGCTTGTGACCGACGGCGTCGTCATGTTCGACACCATGAAGGACAAGAAGATCGGCCGCGCCGAAGTGATCGAGAAATTCGGCGTGCCGCCGGACAAGGTCATCGAGGTGCAGGCGCTGATCGGCAACTCCACCGACAATGTGCCAGGCGTGCCGGGCATCGGCGTGAAGACCGCGGCGCAGCTGATCGGCGAATATGGCGATCTTGAAACGCTGCTCGCGCGCGCGGGCGAGATCAAGCAGGACAAGCGGCGACAGTCGCTCATCGACAATGCCGACAAGGCGCGGCTGTCGAAGCAGTTGGTCACGCTCGACGACAAAGTGAAGCTTGACGTGCCGATCGGCGATCTGGCCGTGCACGAGCCCGATCACAAGCGGCTCATCGCCTTCCTCAAGGCGATGGAATTCAACTCGCTGACGCGCCGTGTCGCCGAATTCGCCAGCGTCGACGCGGCGGAGATCGAGCCCGATGCGCAGTTTACCAGAAAAGGCGACCTGCCTTCCCGGCCCGCCGCTGACGAGGGCGAGGCGACGAAAGCCGGAGTGGGCGAGGGGGGAGGATCGGCACCGCAACTGCCGCTCGGGCGGCCGCCGCAGCCGGCGGATGCGCGCAGGGCAAAAGGCGGCGAGACGACCACGTTGACCCCGCGGGCACTCGCCGCGGCGCGCCTCGACATTGCGCAAAAGCAGAAATTCGACCGCGCCAAATACGAAACCATGCGCACGGCGGAGCGCTTGCGCGCCTGGATCGAGCGCGCCCGCGATATTGGTTTTGTCGCACTCGGCGCCGCGACCAACAGTCCAGATCCGATGCAGGCCGAATTGTGCGGCTTTTCGCTGGCGCTGGCGCCGAACGAAGCCTGCTACGTGCCGCTTTCACATCGCCAAGGCGGCCAAGGCGGCATCGGCGAGGGGGGCGGACTGTTCGAGCGCGAACGCGCGGCCGATCAGATCGAAGAAGCGGCCGCGCTGGCGCTCATGAAGGCGCTCCTGGAAGATTCGGGCGTGCTCAAGATCGGTCACGATGTGAAATTCGGCTGGCAGATTTTCGCGCTGCGCGGCATCGAGATCGCGTCCTACGACGACACCATGCTGATGTCCTATGTGGTCGATGCCGGCCGCGCCGGTCACGGCCTCGATGCCTTGTCGGAACGCTATTTCAATCACCAGACCATCGCCGTCAACGAGCTCACCAAGACCGGCAAAAACAAAGTCACGTTCGACAGCGTCGAAATCGGCAAGGCGACCGAATATGCCGCCGAAGACGCCGACGTGACCTTGCGGCTGTGGCAAGTCCTCAAGCCGCGATTGGCGGCCGAACATGTGCTGAGCGTCTACGAGACGCTGGAACGACCGCTCCTGCGCGTGCTGGCGCAGATAGAGCGGCGCGGCATTTCGGTCGATCGGCAGGTACTGTCGCGGCTGTCCGGTGAATTCGCGCAAGAAGCCGCCGGTCTCGAAGCCGAAATCAACAAGCTTGCCGGCATGCCCATCAATGTCGGCTCACCAAAGCAGCTCGGCGACGTTCTGTTCGGCAAGATGCAATTGCCGGGCGGCACCAAGACCAAGACCGGGCAATGGGCGACCGGCGCGCGCCAACTCGAAGAACTGGCCGAGATGGGCCACGAATTGCCGCGAAAGATTATCGACTGGCGGCAAGTGTCGAAACTGAAATCGACCTATACCGACGCCCTGCCGGGCTATGTCAATCCGACCACGCATCGTGTGCATACGAGCTACGCGCTCGCGGCGACGACGACCGGCCGCCTGTCGTCATCCGAGCCGAACCTGCAGAACATCCCGATTCGCACCGAGGATGGCCGCAAGATCCGTAAAGCCTTCGTCGCCGATCCCGGCCACAAGCTTGTCTCCGCCGATTACTCGCAAATCGAATTGCGGCTGCTCGCCGAGATCGCCGGTATCCCGCAATTGCGCAACGCCTTCCGCGACGGCCTCGACATTCACGCTTTGACGGCGTCGGAAATGTTCGGCGTGCCGGTGAAGGACATGCCGCCCGACGTGCGCCGCCGCGCCAAGGCGATCAATTTCGGCATCATCTACGGCATTTCCGCCTTCGGCCTCGCCAATCAGCTCGGTATCGCCCGTGAGGAAGCTGGTGCCTATATCAAGAAATATTTCGAGCGCTTCCCGGGCATCCGCGATTACATGGAAGAGACCAAGGCCTTCGCGAAGAAGCACGGCTATGTGGAAACGCTGTTCGGCCGCAAATGCCATTATCCGGATATCGGTGCATCGAACGCATCGATCCGCGCTTTCAACGAGCGCGCTGCGATCAATGCGCGGCTGCAAGGCACTGCCGCCGATATCATCCGCCGCGCCATGATCCGCATGGATGTGGCCTTGGCCAAGAAAAAACTCTCAGGCCGCATGCTGTTGCAGGTGCATGACGAACTGGTTTTCGAAGTGCCGGACGCCGAAGTCGAGAAAACGCTGCCGGTCGTGACGGCTGTGATGATGGAAGCGCCGCTGCCGGCGCGCGCGCTGGCCGTGCCGCTACACGTCGAGGCCCACGCCGCCGACAATTGGGATGCCGCGCACTAGACCTGACTTTAAGGCCGGAGCAAAAATGAAAACCCTCCTGACCATTGTCGGCTCAGCGCTGCTGGCCATGGGCGTTCTGTGGGCATGTCAGGGCGCCGGCATCATCCGTTGGCCCGCCGAAAGCTTCATGATCAGCCAAAGCCAATGGATCTATTACGGCGGCGCCACAGCTCTTGTCGGGCTTGTCATTCTCATCATCGCGCAGCGGTAAACGCCGAAGAGATCCAAACTCAGCAATCGATTTCCTCAACCTCTCATTGGGTGCGACGGACTTGTTACGGCGGTCACAGCCCGCGTCGGTTGGTCGGTATTAGTACCTATGCCGTGGTCGAATTGAGAATCTCAAGACTGTCCAATCTCAACCTCGAATCAAATGGCCGCGCCGTTTGGAAAAGATTACGCATATTGTCGCGCCACTCCGTTTTGGTCTTGCGGCTGAAACCGCGGGACGGTACGTCGACATCATCTGCCGGGGAATCGAGGCTAAGGCCTTGCATGTGCGCTCTCGGGGCTCGAGCGGCGCGATGAGGGGAATGAAATGAATTCCCAGAAAACCCTGGCAATCGCAAGATTGATCTATGACGAGATCCACGCGGCGCTATGGGCCATAGCGGTGGCGTTCGTTCTTTATGTCGCAGTGTTTGTCGTTCCTAAATTCCCGGAAGCGCGCGCCCAATCCGAATTGATTCGCAGCGAACAGATGAATGCGGAGCATGAATGGTATTGCCGGCGCTGGCATATGGGGCCGGGGACGCCGATGCACGATCAGTGCGTCCTGGATCTTCAGGGATTCCGGACCAGTATCGAGAACCGTATTGCCGACGACAACGGCTTTTGACGCAACCGGCCGCAAAATAGCAAATTCGTCACGCGTTGACTCAGGCAAGGCGAAGAATACCGTTCGAAAATCATCAAAAACGGCATGTCCACGACATTGTGTATGTCGCGGCGACCAAGGCGGCGGCACAGCAATCAGGAGCCGTCGCCGGCGCGCCTCGATCGGAACGCAAGAGCAGCGAGGTCGCCGATTCGGCCAAAGCGGCAACGTCGTGAGCCGACCAATATGCTTGTCGGCATAGGTATTTTGGGATTGTCGCCAACGGGCTTCCGTGATGCTAGGTTCGGTCCGGAGCTGGCGGCATCGGTTTACCTTCCGGCTTTCCGGCTTGGGCTGGTTCCTTGAAATCCTGTAGGGGCGAATGTGCGTGTCCGCCCGCAACGAGGTCTCGCAGTGACTGCAGTGAACATCGATCGACTTCTGATCCCGGCTGTCCTTGTTCTCTTGTTGTCTGCTGTGCCCGGTGGCGTGCGCGCGGCTGCTGCTGACCAAGCAAACACCGGCGCGACCGTTGTTGCGCCGGATACGGCTGCGGCCGATTCCGCGGCGTCGCCGAAACCGGATACACCGGCCGATGCCGGCATCGTGCCCGCTCCTGCCGACGCTGCGCCGGCCGCTGCCGCGCCTGAAGTGGTCGCCGGTCCCGACGCCGCGATCGCCGCGCAATTGCATAATCTTGCCAACGGCAAATTCGACGCCGTCCTCGGCAATGCAGAGACTAGGACGGTCGTTGACGCTTTCTATTCGGGCCGCAATTACGCGCCGCTCTGGCTCACCGATGGCCGCCCGAATGCGCGCGCGCAAGCGGCGATGGCCTATCTCGGCCAGGTCGATGCCGACGGACTTACGCCCGCCGATTATCCCGTTCCGGATTTTGCCGGCGCCGCCGATCCCGCAGCGCTGGCGCAGGCCGAGATCAGGTTGACGGCGTCGGTCATTACTTATGCGCATCACGCCAGCATCGGGCGCGTGCATTGGACGCGCGTGAGCGGCGACGTTTCCTACGAGCAGAAAGCGGCGGATCCTGCCGATGTCCTCGGCGCCATGGTGGCCGCGACCGACGTTGCCGGAGCGCTTGATGCCTACCAGCCGCACGATCCTGCTTATCTCGCGCTCAAAGCCAAGCTTGCCGAAATCCGCGCCGGCAAGGATACCAGGATCGCAATCGCCGACGGTCCGGCGCCGAAACTCGGCGCCAAAGATGACCGCGTACCGGCCTTGCGCGAGCGCCTCAGCATCGCCGGCGACGGCACGGTCTACGACAAGCCGCTCGCCGACGCGGTGAAGAAATTTCAGGACGCGCACGGGTTGAAAGCCACCGGCCTGCTCCAGCAGGCGACGATCGACGCGCTCAACGGCAACAAGCCGGATCGGGCGACCGACATCATCATCGCCAATATGGAACGCTGGCGCTGGATGCCGCACGATCTCGGCAAAACCTATGTGGTCGTCAATCTGCCCGATTTCACCTTGCGCGTGATCGACAACGGCAAGCTTGATTGGACCACCAAGGTCGTCGACGGCAAGCCCGATACGCCGACGCCGATCATGAGCGCCGAGATGAAATACATCACGGTCAATCCAACGTGGAACGTGCCGCCGTCGATCGTCGCCAGGGAATATCTGCCGCTCTTGCGCCAGGATTCCACCATCCTGCAGCGGATGGGCTTGAACGTCAGCCGCAATCCCGACGGCACCATTCACGTCTCGCAGCCGCCGGGACCGAACAACGCGCTCGGCCAGATCCGCTTCAATTTCCCCAACAAGTTTCTGGTTTATCAGCACGATTCCAACCAGAAATATCTGTTTGCCAACGCCATGCGCGCCGCGAGCCACGGCTGCATGCGGGTCGAGGATCCGGTGAAATATGCCGAAGTGTTGCTGGCGATCACGCGCCCGGGCGACGGTTACACCGCCGACCGCATCCGCAGAATGTTCGGCGGCGGTGAAATGGACATCAAATTTCCGACCTTCATCCCCGTTCATCTGACCTATCAGACGGCTTTCGTGGATGATGCCGGCAAGCTGCAGTTCCGCGATGATATCTATGGCCGCGACAAGGATCTGCTGGCGATCCTCAAAGGCGACCAGCGCAATGTGGCCGACATCGCGATCGAGCGCAAAGACAACACGGTCCGCCGCGAGCTTCTCGCCATGCCTGACTCCGCGTTCGGCGGCGGCGCCTGGGGCCAGAATTTCTTCGCGCGGCTGTTCACCAATCCGTTTGCCGCGCCACCCGCGTTGCCTACGGCGCCGCACGGCCACGCGGCGCAGCGCCGGGCGGACGCGCACTAGCACCGCGTGTCTTTACGCTAGGGCATGGTCCGCCGAATGGCCGGCCGCTACGCCGGCACCACCGCGATCGCCTCGATCTCGAACAGCGCCGGCTCGCGTGCGAGCTTGGCGATTTGAATGGCGGTCGAGGCTGGCGGCGCCTTGGTATTGACGTAGCTGTCGCGCACTTCGAAATAGATCGGCAGGTGCGCCATATCGGTGAAGAATGCGGTCACTTTCACCACATGTTCGAATGTCGCGCCGACTTCGGCGAGCGCCAGCTTGAGGTTTTTGAAGCACTGTTCGGCTTGAGCGCGGAAATCACCCAGGCTGCCGGCGAACTTGCCGTCCGGCGTCATGCCGAGCTGCCCGGAAATATATACGGTGCGGCTTGGGCTCTGTGTCTCGACGACATGCGTATAGCCGCGTGTGGCGGGCATGGTCGACGGATTGATGAAGCGGTGAGCGGCCACGTTTTATGTCCTCCCTGAATTTTGTGCCTATTCTTCTATCCGAAGAATACCGGCCGCGACATAGCCGGCAACGGATTCGCACCACGGGTGCGCGTTTCGTCCCGCGCGGCGCTGTACAGCGCGCGGGTAAAATGACAATGAAGTCCGACTAAATGCCGGAGAATCCGTAACATGGCCGCGCAAACCGAGACGCCGATTGCGTCAATCGCCTTTCCGATCCTGGCGGTCGCCTTTGTTGTCGTCGCACCCTATATCGGCTTCAACGCCGGGCAATCTACGTCGCCGCTATCGACGGCGCTTTCGGTGGCGATGTTGGTGATCATGCTCGGCGCTATTTTCGCCGCCGTGCATCATGCCGATGTCATCGCCCACCGCGTCGGCGAGCCCTACGGCACGCTGGTTTTGACATTGGCGGTCACGATCATTGAGGTCGCGCTGATCGAGTTGATCGTGTTGACGCCGGATAGCTCGCCGGCTTTGGCGCGCGATACCGTGTTCGCGGTGATCATGATCGTCTGCAACGGCCTGGTCGGGCTGTGTGTTCTGGTCGGCGGATTGCGCCATCACGAACAGGAATTTCAAGTCTCCGGCGCTGGCGTCTACCTGCACGTGCTGGGCGCGCTCTCGATTCTGACGCTGGTGCTGCCGAACTACACGCTCACGGTGGTCGGGCCGTATTACTCGAACGGGCAGCTTGTCTTCGTCAGCATCATCACCGTGATCCTTTATGCCACGTTCCTGTTCATCCAGACGTCGCGGCATACCGACTATTTCCGCGCCGCGGATAAGACCACGCCGGACGGGCAGCATATCTATCCTTCCAACAGAGCCGTCGCCGTCAGCGCCGTGGCGCTCTTGATCGCGCTGGTCGGCGTCATTCTTCTGGCCAAGAAATTCGCGGTTCTTCTGGAAGTCGGTCTGCAGAGCGTCGGCGCGCCGCCGGCCGTGGCGGGCATCATCATCGGCATCGTCGTTTTGGCGCCGGAAAGCATCAGTGCGGTTCGCGCGGCGCTCAACGATATGCTGCAGAAGAGTCTTAATCTTGCGCTCGGATCGTCGTTGGCGACGATCGGGTTGACGATTCCCGCGGTCGCCATCACCAACATTATCATCGGCAAGCAGATTCAGCTCGGCATTTCCGAGCGCGACACGCTGCTGCTTGCGCTCACGCTGTTCCTGAGCGTTTTAACCTTCGGCTCGGGCCGGACCAATATTCTGGCCGGGCTGGTTCATCTGGTGGTGTTTGCCACTTTCATATTTCTGGTCTTCGTGCCGTGACGGCGTGATGCCGGCGTAAGCCGGAGCGGCCGCCTCCTTCGTCGCTGCCTCGAGGTAGGAAACCGAGGCACCACAGCCGTTTACACCTCATTAGCCATACCGGCAAATAGCTGACATTCGCCGTTGGCGGGCCGTAAGATGGTGAACCTTTTCCTTCATGTTCACCGCAAAAGGGTGGGAACTTTCCCGCCCCCAGCAAAGTTGTTCAGCAGCGTGCCCTCAAGGGGCGGGGGTGAGGTGTCACCATGGGACCTAGCAAACAACCGGCGCGCATAAGCAAACAATTGAAATTGCCGACAATCGCCATTTGCGGCGCGTTGGCTGCGCTCGTGTCCGGACCGGCACAGGCCGGCGGATTTTTCGACTTTTTGTTTGGTGGCCCCGACAAGGGCCCGAATCCCTCGGTGTCGTCTTATGCCGATCCGTCGGCGCCGATCGCGCCGCCGTCGCTCGGGCAGGAAAGCGTCCGTCAGAGCGCCGGCAGCACCGGTCACGGCGTCGCCTACTGCGTGCGGCTGTGCGACGGCCAGCATTTCCCGCTCGAGCAGCGCGTTGCCAATGCCACTCCGGTGGAGGCGTGCCGGTCGATGTGCCCGGCGAGCAAAACCAAGGTATATTTCGGCAGCGAAATCGAGCATTCCACCGCGAGGGACGGCTCGCGCTACACCGATCTCGACACTGCCTTTGTCTATCGCAAGCAACTCGTCGCCAGTTGCACCTGCAACGGCAAGGACGCGCTAGGGCTAGCGCCCTACGATCTGCCGAGCGATCCGACGCTGCGGCCGGGCGACATCGTCGCCACCAAACAAGGCCTCATGGCCTATAACGGTGACAAGAACGCGGTCTCGCAATACACGCCGGTCTCGGTGCCGAGCGTCGTGATGCAACTAAATTCGGTCACCTCGGCGAAGAGCCCGCTCAACCGGCACGATGCCAATTCGGTCGAGGACGATGCGGGAACGATTGCGCAAAGCCAGCCGATGCCGCCGCCGTTGTATGTCGGCACTGTGCGGGCCCCGGTTTCTCCGCGGCGCTAGAGCGAAATCGCATTGGATTGAATCAGTCGTCGCTCCAGCATTTTGATGCAGCATGATCTTTTCGGAAACCGGGTTTCCACTTTTCCGGATCATGCTCTAGTTCAGAAGCTTCGTGACGTCGTCGGCGATCGACAGCGACGAGGTCAATCCCGGTGACTCGATGCCGAACAGATTGATGAGCTGCGGCATGCCGTGGGCCGACGGTCCTGCAATCAAAAAATCCGCAGCCGGTTCGCCGGGCCCGGTCAGCTTCGGCCTGATGCCGCAATAATCCGGCACCAGCGAATTGTCCGGCAGTCCCGGCCAATAGCTGCGGATGCGGGCGTAAAAACTGTCGGCGCGCCGCGGATCGACGGTGTAGCTCTCTTCCGCGATCCATTCGACATCGGGGCCAAAGCGCATGCGGCCGGCGAGATCGAGCGTGACGTGAACGCCGAGCCCGCCGTCGACCGGCGTCGGATAAACCAGCCGCGAAAACACCGGCCGGCCGGCGAAGCTGAAATAATTTCCCTTGGCGAGAACGAGCTTCGGCACCTTGTCGGCCGGATAGCCGTCGATACGGCGCGCCAGCGCCTGCGCGCCAAGCCCGCCGGAATTGACGACGGCGTCGAATTCGATCGTTCCCGGCTCGCGGCCGCCGAATTGCACGCGCCAATGCGGCGCCTTGTAGCTCATGCGCTCGACCGGGGTTTCGAACGCGATCATGCCGCCTTTGTCTTCAATCTCGCCCCACAGCGCGTTCATATAGCCATGGCTGTCGACGATGCCGGATTCGGGGGACAGCAGCGCGCCGATGCAGGCGAGTTCGCCCTCGAGCGCGCGCGCCGCATTGCCGCCGATCATTTCCAGGCCTTCGACGCCGTTGGTCTCGCCTTGTTTCAAGATCGTCTCGACCTTGGCGACCTCGGTCTCGTTGGTCGCCACGACGAGCTTGCCGCATTTGCGATGGGCGACGCCGTGCGAGGCGCAGAACTCGTAGAGCATACGGCGGCCGCGCACGCTGTGCCGCGCGCGCAGCGAATTGGTCGGATAATAAAGGCCGCCGTGAACCACTTCGCTGTTGCGCGAGGACACGCCGTTGGCGATGCCGCCGGTCATTTCGGCAACCGTGACGTCATGCCCGGCAAGCGCCGCGGTGCGCGCGACCGCAAGCCCGATCACGCCTGCGCCTATCACCAAAACCTGCATCGCGCTTCCGCCCTGACTTATGACTCGCCGCTAGCTTGACCCCCGAAGGACTATATAAAGAATGCTCGCGCGGCAACGCGATGAGGGAGGAACGCTGAAATGGCCGATAACGTCGTCCGGATTTGCGCGCAAGCCGATATTGCGCCGGAAACAGTGCAGGCCTTCGAGGTCGATGACAGGCGGCTTGCGGTGTTCAATATCGGCGGCAAGTTCTATGTCACGGACGACGAATGCACCCATGCTTCGGCGAGTCTCGCCGACGGCCTGCTGGACGGCGACGTGATCGAATGCGCCGTGCATATGGGCGCCTTCCACGTCCCGAGCGGAGCGGTAAAGTCGCCGCCCTGCCAGGTAGCCTTGCGTACCTATAAAGTCGTGCTGCAGGACGGTGATGTTTTCGTCGACTTGGACCGTGACGCGGCCGGCGAGCCCGCCTAATCAACGGTTTTGCACCGCGCCGAGATTCTATATAAACAGCCGAGAACGACGCCCCAAAGGGGATAGAGGAAACACGGATGTATGCAGGCCCCGGAGTGAAGACGAGCCCGGATTTCCCGATTCCGGAAAAGATGAAAGCATGGGTTCTCGGCGATCCGGGCGAGCTGAAACTTACGGAAAAGCCGGTTCCGGTGCCCAAGCGCGCCGAAGTCCTGGTGCGGATCGACGCGGTGGCGATTTGCGCCACCGACCTCGAAATCATCGAGTACGGCTCACCGGCGATGATCGAGGGTGGCAAGCCGTTCAACAAGAACTTTACGCCCGGCCACGAATATATGGGCACCGTCGTCGCGCTCGGTCCCGGCGTCGACGAATACAAGCTCGGCCAGCGCATCACAGTGGAAATCCACGCCGGTTGCGGCCAGTGCAAGCGCTGCCGCGAGGGCATGTACACGTCATGTCACAACTACGGTCTCAATTACGGCGATGTCGACAAGGGTCATCGCGCCAACGGTTTCACCACCGACGGCGGCTTCTGCGAATATCAGATCAACAACCTCAACACCCTGGTCGCCATCCCCGACGCCATGTCGGATGAGGAGGCGACGCTGGTCGTGACCGCCGGCACGGCAATGTATGGGCTCACCGAGCTCGGTGGCCTCGTTGCCGGCGAGAGTGTGGTTGTGACCGGGCCCGGCCCGATCGGCCTTCTCGGCGTCGCCGTGGCGAAGGCAATGGGAGCTTCGCCGGTGATCCTCACCGGTACCCGCGACAACCGCCTCAAGATCGGCAAAGAGCTCGGCGCCGACCACGTCATCAATGTGCGCAACGAAAACGTGGTCGAGGCCGTGAAGCGTCTCAACGGCGGCAAGGGCGTCGATTACGTTGTCGAATGTTCCGGTGCGGCCAATGCGGTGACGGAGGCGGTGCGCATGGTCAACCGCGGCGGCAAAGTGTGCCTCGCCGCATTTCCGCATGAAGAGACGCCGGTCGACGTCGCTCACATCGTGCGCAACAACATTTACCTCTATGGCATCCGCGGCGAGGGCAAGAGCGCGACGCATCGCGCCGAGGCCTTTATGTCGCAAAGGCGCTTCGACGCCACCAAGATCCACACCCACACTTTCGCCCTCGACGATCTGCCAACTGCGATCCGTTACGCCAAGGATCGCGTCGATGGCGCGATCAAAGTGGTGGTGAAGGCCAAGGGCGTCGCCGCGCACCGCGTCGCCGCCGAATGAACCGGTCGCTCCTGCGCGCGGCAGCTCTTGCCGCCGCGGTGATGAGCACGATGCCAGCGCAGGCCGAAACCTGGCCGACCCGTCCCGTGCGCATCGTCAATACGTTTGCCGTCGGCGGCGCCGCCGACATCCTCGCCCGCATCGCGGCCGATCAATTGACCAAGGCGTTCGGCCAGCAATTTTACGTCGAGACGCGCGACGGCGCCGGCGGCGTGATCGGTGTCAACGAAGTCGTGCACGCGGCCCCCGACGGCTATAATTTCGTCGTCACCACGTTGTCGCTCACGGCGATCAATCCGCTGGTCAATTCGAAGATCGGCTACGACCCGTTCAAGGATTTAACCCACGTCGCCTATCTCGCCGGCTCGCCGCTTGTTTTCATCACCTCCGCCAAGAACGACGTGAAGTCCCTGAAGGATTTTGTCGCCAAGGCCAAGGCGAGCGCGAAACCCTTGACATACGGCGTTTCGGGCCTCGCCAGCGTCGGCCAGGTGGTGGCGGAATCCTTCGCCCAGATCGCCGATCTCAAATTCCAGGTCGTGCCCTATAAGGGCGCCTCGCAAAGCCAAATCGACGTCGTCGCCGGCAATATCGATTTTGCGACGCCGACGGTAACCTCGGCCGCGCCGCAATTGAACGGCGGAACGGTCACGCCGCTGGCGCAGACCGGCGGCGAGCGGCTGCCCGATTATCCGAACGTGCCGACCTTTAAGGAACTCGGCTACGACGTCGTGACGATCAATTGGTTCGGGCTCGCCGGTCCGGCAGGGCTGCCGGCCGACATCGCGCAAAAGGTCAACCGCGCCATCAATGCCGGCATGGCGACGCCCGAAAACCAGGTGCGTATCCGCCAGCAAGGGATGATTATCGCGCCGATGGACGTCAAAGCGTATGATGCGTTCGTTAACAGCGAGGCTTTGCGCCTAGGGCCGGTCATACTGAAGGCCGGAATAAAGGTGGAATGATCGGGTTATTCCTTGCGGATCCGGAACGTCATTAACCCTTTTTTCTTGCGCGTCTGTTCAAGCGTATCGCCGGTCTGGTTCAATAGGTTGGGTATATCGAGACCGGCGAGGGGATCGGTACATTCAACGATAAGAATGTCGCCTGCTTGCATGCCGCCGAGCGCCTTGCGCGTGCGCAGAGCGGGGAGCGGGCATTTGAGGCCGCGCAGGTTTAGAGTCTTTTCCGTCATGGTGGCGCAGTGCCGTGCGAGTCGTAGAAATCGGAAAACTGCTGTTTAACATATCGGCGATGACTGTCGATTCCTCTACCCAGCGTATTTCACGCCTGACGCCGCTCGAGGCGATCCTGGCGTCGTTCGACAGGCGCGTCGAGCCGGTGACGCCGCGCGCCTGCTCTTTGGCGTCGGCTCACGGCCGGGTGCTGGCCGCCGATGTGACGGCCTCAAAACTGCCGCTCGAGCCGGTCGCGCTGCGCGACGGTTTTGCGGTCGCGGCGAGCGCGGTCGCGGATGCGACTTCTTATGCGCCGATACCGTTCGCGTCGCCGCCGCGACGCGTCGACGCCGGCGAGCCGATGCCGGTCGGCACGGACGCGGTGCTGCCGCTCGATGCCGTCACTTTCATTGGCGATCGCGCCGAAGCGATCGCCGCACTTGCGCCGGGCGAGGGCGTTCTTGCGGCAGGCGGCGACATCGCGCCGGAAACGATCCTGCGCCGCACCGGCGCCTATCTGCGGGCGAGCGACATCGCCGTGATGGCGGCGGCCGGTATTGCCGACGTGATGGTGCGCGAGCCGCGCATCCGCATCGCCTGCGGCGGTGTTGCCAAGACGCCTTTGTTGCAGGCCGCGATCGACATGTTCACGCGCGCCATCACCACCGCCGGCGGTACGGGTGTTCGACCCCGACAGCGAGCCGGAGCGGCTTTACGAGGCGCTTGGCGAAGCACGCGCGCATGCCGGCTTTGTCGTCGGCGGCACCGGTAGCGGTCGCGGCGATTCGAGCGTGCGGACCTTGGCGCGGTTCGGCCGCGTCGAGGCTTACGGCATCGCGGTTTCGCCGGGAGAGACCGCAGCTATCGGCTATGTCGGGGCGCGGCCCGTGCTGCTCGTGCCCGGACGCTTGGATTGCGCTTTGGCGATCTGGCTTTTGATCGGACGCCAGGTGATCGCCAAACTCGCCGGCGGCCACGTCGTGGACGCGCCGAATGTCCTTCCGCTCAAACGCAAAGTCGTCTCGACCATCGGCCTCGTGGAACTCATTCCGGTCAGATACGACCAAGATGCCGCGCACGGCACCGTGGCGGATCCGCTTGCTTCCGGCTATCTGTCGTTTGAAGCGCTGACCGGCAGCGACGGCTGGATCAGCGTTCCGGCGGAAAGCGAAGGATTTGCCGCGGGCACGAAGGTTGCCGTGAGGCCGTGGCCCTAGATCGATGGCCTTGAATACCAAGCAAGCAATTCGTGCCAATGCGATCCTCGATGCGGTGCGCCGCGCCGCGCGGCAGGAGCAGTTTCTCGAGGTGGTTTCGGCCGGGGAGGCGCGCCGGCGTTTCGAAACACGCATTGATCTATCGCCGCTTCCGGCGGAATCCGTCAGCCTCGCCGCCGCGCTCTCGCGGGTTCTTGCTGCCGACATGATCGCTCCGGTCGACGCGCCGCCGTTCGACCGCTCCAATGTCGATGGTTTCGCTGTCCGCGCCGCCGACACGGCAGGTGCGAGTGACGGCGCACCGAGGCGATTCACACTCAATGCCGAAGTCGTGGCTTGCGGCGTTCAGCCCGCGATCGAGGTCCTGCCCGGCACGGCGACGACGATCGCGACCGGCGGCGTCATTCCGCGCGGCGCCGACGCCGTGGTGATGATCGAGCACACCGAGCTGATCGAGGATGATGCCGCGCCCGGGATCGATGTGCGCCGCGCGGTGGCGCCGGGCCAGTTTGTATCTTACGCCGGCTCAGACATTGCGCGCGGCGAGACGCTCTTGCGCAACGGCACGCGCATCGGGTCGCGCGAGATCGGCATGCTTGCGGCTTGCGGACTTGCCGTGGTCGGCGTGGTTCGCCGTCCGCGCGTCGCCGTGCTGTCGACCGGCGATGAGCTTGTCGAGCCCGGCAAGCCGCTCCGTCCCGCCAGCGTCTATGACAGCAACGGCGCCATCCTCGCCGCGGCAATTACCGAAGCCGGCGGCGAACCGGTGCCGTTCGGCGCTTTTGCGGACGAGGAGGCAACGCTCGGCAAAGCCATGCGCGCGGCGCTTGAATCCTGCGACATGGTGGTGCTCTCCGGCGGCACGTCAAAAGGCGCGGGCGATCTGTCGCATCGCATCGTCTCAAAGCTCGGCGAGCCGGGAATTCTGGTTCATGGCGTAGCGCTCAAGCCCGGCAAGCCGCTCTGTCTTGCGGTCATCGGCAAAACGCCGCTGATCGTGCTGCCCGGTTTCCCGACCTCCGCCATTTTCACGTTTCATGCTTTCGTAGCGCCGGTCATCCGCGCGCTCGCCGGACTTTCTCCGGAGGCGGCGCGCACCGTGACGGCGCGCGTGCCGGTGCGAATCGCGTCCGAACTCGGCCGTGAGGAATTCGTACTTGTTTCACTCATTGCGGGGAACGACGGACTGACCGCGTTCCCGAACGGCAAAGGTTCCGGCGCGGTCACTGCGTTCTCGCAGGCCGACGGATTCCTCGCGATCGACGCGCTCGCCTCGGCGCTCGACGCCGATACCGAGAAAGAAGTCACGCTGATCGGCGACGCGGCAAGCGCCCCCGATCTCGTCATCATGGGCAGTCACGATATCGCGCTCGATGTCGTCGTCGGCGCGCTCGCCGAGCGCGGCTTTCGTGCGCGCACCATCGCCGTCGGCAGCCTCGGCGGCGTCAGCGCCGCAGGCCGCGGCGAATGCGATATCGCGCCGGTTCATCTGGTCGATCCGGCGACCGGCATCTACAACAAGCATCTGCTCGCGCCGGGCCTTGCGCTCGTGGCCGGCTGGCGGCGGATGCAGGGGTTTATCTTCCGCCCCGGCGACACGCGGTTCGACGGCAAGAGCGCGGATGCCGCGCTGAAGGCGGCGCTCGGAGACTCCGCGGCGCTGATGGTCAATCGCAATGCCGGTTCCGGCACCCGTGTTCTGGTCGATGGACTGCTGCGTGGCGCGAAGCCCGCGGGCTATGCCAATCAGCCGCGCTCGCATAACGCCGCCGCCGCCGCCATCGCGCAGCGCCGCGCCGACTGGGGCGTCGCCATCGAGCCGGTGGCGCGGATGTACGGGCTTTCGTTCCTGCCCATCGCGCCGGAGCACTACGATTTCCTCCTGGTCGAAGCGCGGCGCGAACGGCCTGCGGTTCGGGCGTTTTTGGCGGCGCTGCGGGATGAGGCCACCCGCGGGCGTATTCGCGCGCTGGGCATGGAACCGGCCGAATAAACCAGCCATATAATAGTGGCATGCGCATTATCGGCCTCGCCGGCTGGAGCGGTTCCGGCAAGACGACCCTGGTCACCAGCGTGATCCCGGTGCTGGTCAAGCGCGGCCTGAAAGTCGCGACCGTCAAACATGCACATCATGAATTCGATCTCGACCAGCCGGGCAAGGATTCCTGGCTGCACCGCGAGGCCGGCGCGCGCGAAGTCGCCATCGTCTCGAGCCGGCGCTGGGCGATCATGCATGAGCTCGGCGGCGAGGCCGAGCCGCCTTTGATGGAAATATTGGCCAAGCTGAGCCCGGTGGATCTGGTGATCGTCGAAGGCTTCAAACGCCACACCCATCCGAAGCTCGAAGTCTATCGCGCCGCCATCGGCAAGCCGCTTCTGCACCCGGACGACGATTGCATCGTCGCCGTCGCCACCGATGCGCCACTGCCGCAGGCGCAAGTTCCGGTGCTGATGCTCGACGAGATCAACGGTATTGCCAATGTGCTTCAGGCCGAGGCCTTGTCGCTCGATAGGATCAGCAAGCTTGAAGCGTCACAGAGCGAGGCGTGATGGCGCAGCTCACCGACGACTGTTTCGCCTTCAATGGTCCGTTGCTTCCGGTCGATGACGCCGAGCGTTTGGTTGCCGAACGAATTGTCCCGGTCGACGGTCACGAGAGCGTCGCGCTCGGTGAGGCGCAGGGCCGCGTGCTCGCCAACGACATCGTCGCACCCATCAACGTGCCGCCGTTCGATAATTCCGCTGTCGATGGTTATGCGGTGCGCGCCGATGGTCTGACGCCGAATGGCGAAACGCGCCTGACCATCGTCGATCGCGTTGCCGCGGGCCACGCATCAAGTCGCGCCGTCAAAGCCGGCGAAGCTATTCGTATCTTCACCGGCGCGCCGATGCCGGAAGGCACGGACACCGTCTTCATGCAGGAGGACTGCCGCATCGAAGGCGATTGCGTGATCGTGCCTCAGGGTTTGAAGCTTGGCGCCAATCGCCGATTTGCCGGCGAGGACATGCGCGCCGGCGCGCTGGCTTTGCCGGCCGGCCGGCGGCTTTCGGTGCAGCATATCGCGCTCGCCGCGGCGCTCGGTCTCACCAAGCTTGATGTGCGCCGGCGCGTGCGTGTGGCGCTGTTTTCGACCGGCGACGAGATCGTCGAGCCGGGATCGGCCCTGCCGCGGGCCGCACTCTACGATTCCAATCGTTTTCTGCTTGCCGGCTTGCTGGCGCGTTATGGCGTCGAGGTCACCGATCTCGGCATTCTCAGCGACGACCCGAAAGAACTCGCCCACGGGCTCGCGTCTGCCGCCGCCAATCACGATCTGGTTGTGACGTCGGGCGGCGTCTCGACCGGCGAAGCCGATCATGTGCGCGACGCTGTCGAAAGCGTCGGCCGCCTCGTGTTTTGGCGCGTCGCCATCAAGCCGGGCCGTCCGGTGGCGATGGGCGTGCTGCCCGGTTCGAGCAGCGGCGAGGGCGCGGCCTTTGTCGGGCTGCCGGGAAATCCGGTGGCGGTCTTCGTCACCTTCGTGCGCGTGGTGCGCCCGCTCTTGCTGCGGCTTGCCGGCGCGCTGCCGGAGCCGCTGATGGCAATGCCGGCGCGCGCGACGTTTTCCCACAAGAAGCGCACAGGCCGGCGGGAATATGTGCGCGTTGCGTTACGCAGGGCGCCTGACGGCGTCATCGAAGCGATCAAATATGCGCAAGACGGCGCCGGTATTCTCACCTCGCTCACGGAGACCGACGGTCTCGCCGAGCTTCCCGAAGACGTGACCAAAGTCGAGCCTGGCGACTCGGTGGGCTTTCTGTCTTACGCATCGCTCCTTGGCTAATGCCGGCCTCAATCCTTGGCCGCGCCGTGTAGCGTCGTTTGCCTCGCAATTTCAGGCATTATTTTTCGTAGCGGCGGCATGAAATATTGCTTCAACGCGTCGATCGATGCGCCGCGGATCTGCTGCGCGAGAAGCTGGCCCTCGTTCTTCAGCGACACGACATTGATGGTGCGGTGAAACGGCTTGCCGGGAAAAGGTAACACCCGGATCGGATCACCGCGCTGCACGGATTTGATGACGGCAAGCGGCGGCAGGATCGTCCAGCCCGAGCCGACGGCGACCATCGCCAGCACGGCTTCTGTCGTATCGAGATGATAGCGTTGCTGTGCGATCACGCCGTGCTTTTCCAAGATGCGGTCGAAGCGCGAATGCAGTGTCGGATCGCGACCGAAGCGGATGAGATCAAGCTCCTTGGATATTTTCTGAAGCGACAGATTGCGGTCTTTGTACTTCGCCGGAGCGATCACGAGGAACGGCTCGGTGAGGATCGGCATCGCGTTGACCTCATCGGGCACGGCAGATTCGTCGGCTGTGATCGCAAAATCGAAGTCGCGGTCGACCACAGTGCGAAAGCGCGTCGCGTGGAATCCGGAATCGATCGACCATTCGGCCGCGATGTTGCGCAACTGCTTGAAAATGTAAGGCCCCATCGTCGTCGCGAAACTGTTGAGGATGCCGATGCGAAGGAGCGGCAACGGCGCGGCGGTGCCGAGACGAACCGTGCTGCGGAATTGCCGCACCAATTCGGTGATCGCCGCGGCGTGTTTGAGCAGCGCGGTCCCTTGCAAGGTTAAGACCGGAGGCCGCACCGAGCGGTCGAACAATTGCAGGCCGAGCGATTGCTCGAGGCCCGCGATCATTTGCGAGATCGCCGGTTGCGTGAGCTTGAGCTGCTTGGCCGCCGCCACCATGGTTCCGGCTTTGGCGACGACGACGAAGACTTCGAGCGCGCGAATGGTCAGGCCCGCCCCAAGCGTCGCCTTGGCAAGACGATCGGCGGTGTCGTCCGGCAAAACCTCTCGTTGTGATCTTGCGGTCTTGCGCATTGCCGTTCCGTCCGTTTGCGGCTGCCTTGCGTCGCGCGTGCATGAGGTTATACTTAGTATAAGTCATGCCGAAGAGCATGAGAACCGGACCGGCCGCGGCGCAGCAGGAGCGATCCGGATTGGAGGTAACGCATGGGCGTTAAGAAAGCCATTGGGCTTGCAATCGTGGCAACGGCATTGGCGCTGGCGGGCGTCGTTAATGCGCAACAGGCCACCGGAGGTTGGAAACCGCAGGGCAATGTCGAATTTGTCGTCGGTGCCGGTGCCGGCGGCGAGAACGACCGGGTGGCGCGCGCCATCCAGCGCGTGCTCACCAAGGAGCACATGGTTGATTCGATGACCGTGCTCAACAAACCCGGCGCCGGCCAGATTGTCGCCATGAACTATCTTGCCGCGAAGAAGGGCGATGCCAACGAGATCGGACTCGTCTCGGGCAGCTTCATCAACGCGATCGCGCGCAACGGCTCGACGCTCAACAAAGAAATGACGCCGCTGATCAAGCTGTTCGACGCTTATCAGTGCTATTTCACCAATGTGGATTCGCAATACAAGAGCATGGCGGATGTTCGCAATCGCTTGAAGGCCGATCCGACCTCGGTGACATTCGCTTTCCCGGTCGGGCTGGGCAGCCCCTTACATATTTCCGTGGTCAATGTCGGCAAGGCGGTCGGGGCGCCGCCCGACAAGATCGTAACGGTGGTTTTCGATTCCGGCTCCGACGTTTCCGCGCAGGCCGCCGGCAATCATATCGACGTCGGCGTCACCAGCATCGGCAGTCCCATGCCGCTGATCCAGGCCGGCAAGCTGCGCATGCTCGGGATCGCTGCGCCGGATCGGCAGCCCGGCGAATTGGCGCAATATCCGACCTTGCGCGAGCAGGGGCTCGATGTCGTCACCGCCAATCCTTACACCGTGGTCGTACCCAACGGACTGACGCCGGAACAGATCGCGTTTTGGGTCAAGGCGCTCGACAAGGTGCTGGAGGACCCGGACTTCAAGCTCGATCTGCAGCGCAATTTCTGGACGCTGGAAACCCTGCGCTATCCGGCGACCGTCAAGTGGATGCAGGATGACTACGATGAGAACCGGGCGATTTTGGCCAAACTCGGCTTGCTGCAATGAGCGGCCCCCGTACGCTGTTTGAGAAGATCTGGGCCGACCACGTGATCGTGTTGTCGCCGCAGGGCGAGGAATTGCTCGGGGTCGATTTCAACCTGATCAATGAAGGCCAGTCCTTCCTGGCCTTCGATCAGTTGCGGATCGAAGGCCGCACCGCGCGCCGGCCGGAGCAGCATCTTGCGGTCACAGATCATTATTTGCCGACCATCAACCGATCGCTCGGCACCGCCGGCATGACCAATCCTGAGATCCGCCGCGTCGTCGAAATGCTCGACGAGAATTCGGCCGAATTCAAATTGCCGCATGTCGGCTGGTTTCATCCCGACCAGGGCATCGCGCATGTCATTTCTCCCGAGCTCGGCATTTCGCAGCCGGGAATGCTGATCACCTGCAATGACTCGCACACCGCAACCAACGGCGCCTGCGGCGCGCTTGCGGTGCCGATCGGCGGCGGCAATCAGTTGCGCCATGTCATCGCCACGCAGACGGTGTGGCTCAAGAAGCCGAAGACGATGCGCATCGTTATCGACGGCGGTTTACCCGAGGCGGTGACGGCCAAGGACGTGATCCTGTCGATCATTCGCGAGATCGGCGTCGGCGGCGCGACCGGCTACGCGGTGGAATATGCCGGCGCGGCGATCCGTGCCCTGTCGATGGAAGGGCGGTTGACGATCTGCAACATGTCGATCGAGGGCGGTGCGCGCATCGGCATGATTGGGCCCGATGAAACGACCTATGAATTTCTTTTCGGACGGAGAAACGCGCCGAAAGGCAAAGACTGGGATACGGCGCTGGCGCATTGGCAAACGCTGCCGACCGACGACGGCGCGATCTTCGATCGCGAACTGCGATTTGATGCCGGAAAGCTGGCGCCGATGGTGAGTTGGGGTACCAGCCCGGAGGATTGCTCGCCGGTCGACGGTTCGGTTCCCGATCCGTCGCGCATCGAAGACGCCGAGCGGCGCCGTCACGTCGAGCGGGCGCTCGATTATATGCGGCTCACGCCGAAAACGCCGCTAGAGCAAGTGGCGATCGATCGCGTGTTCATCGGCTCGTGCACCAATAGCCGCATCGAGGATTTGCGCGCCGCGGCGCTGGTGCTCAAAGGCCGCCGCGTCGCCGTGCCTGGCATGGTGTCACCGGGCTCGAGCGCGGTGAAGCTGCAAGCCGAGGCCGAAGGCCTCGATCGCATCTTCGTCGCCGCCGGTCTCGAATGGCGCGATCCCGGCTGCTCGATGTGCAACGGCTCGAACGGCGAATTGGTCGGGCCGGGAGAACGCTGCGCCTCGACGACGAACCGCAATTTCGAAGGCCGTCAGGGCCGCGGCGCGCTCACCCATATCATGAGCCCCGCAATGGTCGCGGCGGCCGCGGTCAGCGGGCGGTTGGCCGACGTGCGGCGCCTGTCGCGGAGCTGACCGAGATGCTCCCTTTCACCGTACTGACGGCCGTCGCCGCGCCGCTCGAGATCGCGAAAATCGATACCGGCATGATTTTGCCCGGCCGTTATATGCGCCGGCATCGGCGGCCCGGCCACGATTACGGCGAAGCTTTCCTCTACGACTTGCACTTCGACGAAGCGGGCAAACCGCGCCCGGATTTCGTGTTGAACGATCCGGTCTATCGCAACGCGAAGATCCTCGTGACCGACTCCGACTTCGGCTGCGGCTCCTCGCGCGAGGGCGCGGCTTTTGCGGTGATGGATTACGGATTGCGCGCCTTGGTCGGACCGAGTTTCGGCGAAATATTTCAAGTCAACTGCATTCAGAACGGAATTCTCGCCATAACGCTTGACGAAAAGATCATCCACGATCTGTGGCGGCAATTGCGCGCGCGGCCGGGCGCCGAGATCACCATCGATCTGCCGAAGCAAACGCTGAACGCGCCCGATGGCGCGAAGCACGCCTTCGACATCAGTCCGTTGCGCAAGGACCGGCTTATACGCGGCATTGATGATATCGACGTCACATTCGAGTATCTCGACAAGATCGAAGCCTTCGAGGCGCAGCGCCGCGCGAAATTGCCCTGGCTGCCGACGGCCAAGCGCGAATAGCGCACATCATCCTTCCGCTCAAAGAAAAGGACTTCACTCGTGAATGGCGCCGAAACTCTCGTCCGTACGCTGCTCGCCTCGGGCGTTACGACCTGCTTCGCAAATCCCGGAACGAGCGAGATGCATTTCGTCGCGGCGCTCGATCGTGTGCCGGGCATGCACTGCGTCCTGTGTCTGTTCGAAGGCGTGGCGACCGGCGCCGCCGACGGCTACGGCCGGATAGCGGAAAAGCCGGCCAGCACACTGCTGCATGGCGCGCCTGGCTTGGCGAACGGCCTGGCCAATCTGCACAACGCCCGCCGCGCGCGCTCGCCGATCGTCAACGTGGTCGGCGACCAGGCGAGCTATCACCGTCCGCTCGATCCGCCGTTGACCGGGGACACCGATGGCTGGGCGCGCGGCGTATCGGCGTGGACCCGCGTCGTGCAATCGGTGGCGACCATGGGCGTCGACGCGGCGGCGGCCGTTCAGGCGGCCCGCACCGCGCACGGCCAGATCGCGACCTTGATCGCGCCGGCCGATACGAGCTGGGATGACGGCGGGTCCGGCGGTGCGCCGCTTCTGGCGGTCGCGCCGGAGAAAGTCGCGCCGCATGTCATTACCAATATTGCCGAGGTGCTGCGGCGCAAGGAGCCTATCACGATCATGCTTGGCGGCGCGCCGATCCGCGCCGCGATGATCGCGGACGCTTTCCGGATTGCCGGCGCAACCGGCGCAAAGCTCCTGGCGGCACAATTCAATGCCCGCGTCGAGCGCGGCCGCGGCCGTCATCCCATCGCGCGCTTGCCCTATGCCTATGATCAATCCGTCGCGGCATTGGCGGGCTCGAAACATATCGTACTCATCGGCACGACGCCGCCTGTCGCGCCGTTCGCCTATCCCAACAAGCCCGGCTATCTGTTTTCCAAAGACTGCAGCATCCACGTTCTGGCGCGGCCTGATCAGGATATCGCCGACGCTTTGGCGCGGCTCGCCGATGAATTGTCGGCGCCCGCCGTCGCACTGCCGCAGGCCAAGCCCGCGGAGCATGATTTGCGCGCGGCGATCAGTCCGGATTCCATCACGCAATCGCTCGCCGCGTTGCTGCCGGACAACGCCATTGTCGTCGATGAGAGCGTCAGTTTCGGCCGTTCGTTCTTCAACGGCCTTGCGGTCGCGCCGCCGCACGACTGGCTGCAAATCACCGGCGCATCGATCGGCAGCGGCCTGCCGATGGCGACCGGCGCCGCACTTGCCGCGCCCGGGCGCCGTGTCATTGCGCTTCAGGCCGACGGTTCGGCGATGTACACGCTGCAGGCATTGTGGACGCAGGCGCGGGAAAAGCTGCCGATCACGACAGTGCTTTTGTCCAACCGCAAATATGCGATCCTGCTCAACGAACTGATGAATGTCGGCGCCAATCCCGGCCGTGTCGCGCTCGACATGATGGATTTAGGCAATCCGGATCTTGGCTGGGTGAAGCTCGCGCAAGGCATGGGCGTCGAGGCGGCGCAAGCGACGTCAGTCAAGGAATTCGCCGACCTGGTTACGCAGGCCAACAAGGCGCGCGGACCATTTCTGATCGAACTTCTGACCTGAACGCGATCAGGCGTCCGGATATTGCGCGGCCAGCGCCTCGGCGCGCGCCGCGTCGTCCGGCGTATTCACGTTGAAGAACGGATCGATCGGCGCCGTCGGCCAGCCGGCGATGGCGACACCGTGGCGCGCGGTCCAGATTTCAATCTTGTGCAGGCGTTCATCGACCAGGGCGCGCCGCAAATCCTCGCGCAACGCGACGTTCCACAACGCGACGACAGGATGACGCCATTCGCCCGAACGCGCGCAGGCGAGCGGTGTGCCGGCTGCAACACGCGCCTCGTGCAGACGCGCCACCAGATTCTTCGGCAAGAACGGACAATCGCCCGGCGCGCTCGCCAGCCATTGGATGCCAGGCGCATGTGCCGCGGCCCAGTCGAGGCCGGCGAGAATGCCGGCGAGGGGACCGGCGAAATCCGGCACGCTATCGGCAACAACAGGCAGGCTTGTATCGGCAAAGCGCCCCGGATCGCCATTGGCATTGATGATCAGGCGCTCGCATTGCGGCGACAGGCACCTGAGCGCGCGCTCGAGAATGGTGCGGCCGCCGATCGGAATGCGCGCCTTGTCGCCGCCGCCCATGCGGCGCGCCAGTCCGCCGGCGAGCACGAGACCGAAAGTAGGGGGACCGCTCACGCGCGCTTGTTCTCACTCATCATGCACGGCGGCCTTGCGGCGATGCTTGGCGCTTTCTTCCTCGACAAAATCGAGGTCCTGGTCGAACACGATGCGATCCTCGCCGGCGAGCGCGACGAAGCGCTTGCCGCGGGCGCGGCCAATCAGCGTCAAATTCGCCTTGCGCGCGAGCTCGACGCCCCAAGCAGTGAAGCCGGAGCGCGAAATCAGGATCGGGATGCCCATGCGCACCGCCTTGATCACCATCTCGGAAGTGAGCCGGCCGGTGGTGTAGAAAATCTTGTCGGCCGCGCCGACATGGTGCTTAAACATCCAGCCGGCGATCTTGTCGACGGCGTTATGGCGGCCGACGTCTTCCATATAAACCAGCGGCCGGTCCCGGGCGGCGAGCACGCAGCCGTGGATGGCGCCGGCCTCCAGATAAAGTGACGGCGTGGTGTTGATCTTATGGGCGAGCGTGTAGAGCCAGGAGGTGCGTAATTCTGCCGGCGGCAGCGACACATTCTCAAGGGCTTCCATCAAATCGCCGAACACCGTGCCCTGGGCGCAGCCCGATGTCTGCACTTTCTTCTTGAGCTTTTTCTCGTAGTTGGTTTTGCGCTTGGTGCGCACGACGACGACCGACAGTTCTTCGTCATAGTCGACGCCGGTGACGACGTCGTCGGGCTTGAGCATGTTTTGGTTGAGCAGATAACCGAGCGCCAGATATTCGGGGTGGTCGCCGATGGTCATCGCCGTCACGATCTCCTGCGCGTTGAGGAAGATGGTCAGCGCGCGCTCGACCGTCACCGCGGTCTCGATCGGCGCGCCGGTCTGGTCGATGCCCTTGACGCGCTCGGTCAGGCGCGGATCGAGCGGATCGGGGCGGATCAGATAGTCGTCGGCGGGCGGAGCCATTGCGCGCGAGGTCATGCCGCTAATGTAAGGTACCGGACCGGCCGGCGGAAGCGGATACGAAGCCGGGCGCACATGCCAGATGCAAGAGGCCCGGCTCACGCCGGGCCTCCGCAGATGCACTCAGTCCTAATGGCACGTCGCTTAATTACACGTCGCTTGGCGCAATATCAGCCGTGCAGGCCGCCAAGCACCCAGATCAAAAGAATGATCGGCAATGGAATGCCAATGAGCCAAAGCAATAAACCGCGTCCCATGACAATCTCCTGTGTCGCCTCGCCAGGACTGCAAAAACAACGCCGGCGGGGCGTGAAAGTTCCTGGGTCGAGGGTTGTAAGTTCAAGCCCGGCCGTGATATTGCGGGGACCCCTTCGCGGAGGGGTGGCCGAGTGGCTGAAGGCGCTCGCTTGGAAAGCGTGTATACGGGAAACCGTATCGTGGGTTCGAATCCCACTCCCTCCGCCAATTCGTTGTTCGCCGCTGTTTGCTGACCCGTCCGACAAACCATTTCATGATTGCAGGTTGCTCCGCTGACATCGGACTTAGGCCGGGGGCGGTGTCCGCTTTCGGGGTAAAAGCGGACACCCGAATTTGGCCGTGCCGCGTCCGCTTATGACCCAGAGCGGACATGAATGCCATCGACCTGCTTTGACGGACGTTCGTCTAATACCTGACGGCTATTCTGGGAGCATGCTATGCTATCGGTCACGTTATCTGGCGACTGCTGTATCAAACTTGGGGAGGCGACAATGGCGGCAACACACAAAGGCGAGTGTTTCTGCGGGGCAGTTCATGTGGAGGTTTCCGGCGAACCGGAAGCAATGGGATATTGCCATTGCCAATCGTGCAGATCGTGGTCGGGTGGTCCAGTCAACGCTTTCACCCTTTGGAAGCCTGAGGTCGTGCGGGTCACTGCGGGTGCGGAACATGTTGCTATGTTCCAAAAGACAGAAGTCAGTCAGCGACAATACTGCAAAAAATGCGGTGGCCACGTTATGGCCAATCATCCTCCACTGGGATTGGTGGACGTATTTGCAGCGACGCTACCGACACTGAAATTTGTACCGGGCGTGCACGTCAACTATGCCGAAACGGTTTTGCCGATGCGGGACGGGCTCACCAAGCTAAAGGATTTTCCAAAAGAGTTTGGCGGTTCAGGCGAAGTCGTGTCGGAATAAGAACGGACAGCAACGGGTGAGGCGACTCGCTGATCCGGCCCAAAGCCGACGTACGAAGACCACCAATCGATGTTCGCTTTCGGTGCATAGCGGACATCGATCTGACTTGCCGCCATTTCCGCTCATGACTCATAACGGACACCAGCCAGCGTCTCATGTTGCATTAGCGAAGTTCCTTTTGCCCCTTTTGGAATGCTCAATTGAGCCGTTACGATGCCATCGTTGAAGGTGATCAGCTTTCATTGATTAATAAAGCGGGAGGATGCCTCATGATCGACCTCTATCATCACGGTTCGTCCGTCTGCGCCGCCAAGGTACGCTTTGCGCTCAGCGAGAAAAATCTCGCATGGCAGGGCCACTATCTCGACATCCTGAAAGGCGATCAATTCGCTCCCGAATACCAAAAGCTCAATCCCAAGGCGGTAGTGCCGACGCTCGTCCATGACGGCAATGTGATTGTCGAGTTGACTGTTATCAATGAATATCTCGACGAGACATTTCCAGACATCCCCCTCAAACCAAAATCCTCAGTCGAGCGCGCCGAGATGCGTGTGTGGACCAAGGCGGTGGATGAAAATCTGCATCCCGCCTGCGGCGAGATCACGTTTGCTTCGTGCCACCGGCACATTGTCCGTCGCTTACCTGAGGACAGATTTCAGGCGTTCCTCAACAGTACGCCTCCGATCTCGGTGACCGCACACTGGCATGAACGCAAGAAAGAAATCGTCATGCGGGGGCTCGACGCACCAGGCATCGACGATACGTTCCGACTTTACGACGGCTACCTCCATAAGATGGAGAAAGCTCTCGGGACACGGCCTTGGCTCGCCGGCGAGACATTCTCGCTCGCCGACATCGCGGTGACACCTTACGTCAACCGGCTCGACATGCTGGGCATGGCACCTATGTGGGAGGGCAAGCGCCCACGTGTAACCGAGTGGTTCAACCGGACTAAAACGCGAGCAGCGTTCAAGCCTTCGTTCCTGGATTGGTGCCCGCCGGATCTGACGGCCGACCTTCTGACCTTTGGGCGGGAGAGTTGGCCGAGTGTCGAACGAATGCTGGCACAGACGAGTTGATGCCGCTTTTGGCCCTTAGCTGAACTCGCTGACCTTGCGGCTTAATGTCCGTTATTGGGGAGAAAGCGGACGCGCCAGCGGACGAAGGGTGCGGCAGCTAATGACCCAAAGCGGACATGCCCCCAGCGAGTTTTCACTCAGGAGGTTTTGAGCTATCTTTGGCATAGCCTCACTTTCCATACAGCTAATTCATTGGAGAACGCCATGAGTAAGCTCAGACATATCGCCGTTCAGGTTCCCGACTTGGAAAAGGCTGCAAGTTTCTATGAGGGCGTCTTTGGTCTCAAACGCCTGAAAAAGGTGGAGGCACCAATTGGGAACGCCATCTCGCTATCGGACGGGGTAATGAATTTTACGCTGCTACATTTTCCCGAAGGAACCAAGGGAGGTAAGGGCGGTCCGGATTGGGCGGGATTGCATCACTTTGGCTTTGTCGTCGAAAACGAAAGTGAGACCGAACAGCAGATCAAAAAACACGGCGGTGAATTCTTTATGGAGTTGCCGAATTATCCGGGCGTCGATGCTGAAAAGAAATTCAAAGACATCAATGGCATTGTCTTCGACATATCGGAACACGGCTGGGGTTAGTCGAAGAGTGCAGATGCTGCCTCGCGTTCGCTATTGGTCAAAATGGACGCGCGAGACCGGCCATCAATGTCTACTTTCGGGGGTAAAGCGGACACCGAGAGTTAGTGCCGTCGTGTCGCCTTTTGACCCACAGCGGACATCGCTAAAACGACGACGGAAAACTAACAATGTCAGAAACTGACAAGGTGTTCGCCGGCTCGATCCCGGAGAACTACGACCGCTACATGGTACCGTTGATTTTCGAGCCGTTCGCTGCAGATATTGCACAACGAGCAGCGTCCCTGTCGCCAAGCGCCGTTTTGGAAACCGCCGCCGGCAGTGGGGTTGTCACCCGCGCATTGGCGCCAAGACTGTCCCCGGGCGCAAGCTATATCGTAACCGACCTCAACCAGCCGATGCTCGACTACGCCGCTTCGCGACAAGCTCCCGACAGTCGCGTCAGATGGCGCAAAGCGGATGCTCTGGCGCTGCCGTTTGAAAATGGGGCCTTCGATCTCGTTTGTTGCCAGTTCGGGGCAATGTTCTTTCCCGACCGCTCATCTGGCTACCGCGAAGCAAAGCGAGTCCTGAAGTCCGGAGGACATTTTTTATTCAACGTATGGGATCGCATCGAGGAGAACGTTTTTGCGGACGATGTGACAAATGCTCTCGCAAAGATTTTTCCGAACGATCCGCCGCGCTTTCTGGCACGCACGCCGCACGGCTACCACGATACGGCACTGATCCGTAGCGAGCTAGAGGACGCAGGTTTCTCCCGAGTGGTGATCGAGACTAGAGCCGAACAAAGCCGCGCATCCTCACCGCGCCATCCTGCCATTGCCTATTGTCAGGGAACTCCCCTTCGAAACGAAATCGAGGCCAGAGACACGGGAAAACTGGAAGCTGCAACCGACCACGCCGAATCCGCGATTGCGGACAGACACGGCAGCGGCGAGGTTGCTGCCAAGATTTAGGCACACGTAATCGTGGCTGTGGCCTAGATGTTGGGGTCCGCTCTTGGCCCTGAGCGTTCCTTACTGAGCAGTCGCACAATGCCGGTCCAAGCCCCTTTCGGAGCATAGATTTCTATCAGGTGAGCATCGAGATAATCGTTTGATCTGGTCCGACGCTGCGGCTACCAGGCTATCGTAGCTTGTCAGGCCCTGCGCGGCAGCCTGCAGGATGACTTCGGCCAGGCGCGCCTTTAATCCCGGCGTTGCATGGTTCATGGGAACCTGAGTCATCACCGCATCCAGTGCGGAACGCATCGTGTGGATGAGTTCTGGACTGTACTTAGTCATGATGATTCTACCGATCCACCGGAAAGGCTCTCTCAGTTCGTACTCTCCGGCTACTCACGAAGCCGCGACCTCACGCGCAAGTGACATTACCACTCCAACATTTCCATATTTACGAACTTTAGCTCGCGCGCCAATGTCCGCTTTCGGAGGTAAAGCGGACATAACGATTTAATTCGGTTGCGGCAGCTTATGACCCGGAGCGTCAAAAGAATAAAGTGTGGGTTGTTCCTAGCCGCGCGAATGAAGGCCGGTAATGACCATCGCGTGCCGCTACCGGCTCGTGCCGTAGAAATACTTGGCTCTGTGCAAAGTGTGAATGACGAAATGGCTTTCATTTTCACCGGCAGCTTCATTGGCGCCCCCCTCAGCAACATGGCGATGCTCAAACTGCTTGAGCGCATGGGGCGCAGCGATCTAACCGTGCACGGTTTTCGGTCGACGTTCCGCGACTGGGCTGCGGAATGTACGGATTTTCCGAACGAGGTCGTTGAAATGGCGCTTGCCCATACGGTTGCCAGCAAGACTGAAGCCGCCTATCGGCGAGGCGACCTTTTTGAAAAGCGGCGCCAACTTATGAACGCCTGGGCGGAATTCTGCGGCAAGCAGGCCGTGCAGAACATAGTCGTCCCGTTTAAGCCGGCCTGACCGGAGCCGAAATCGAATTGTCTAAGCGAATACCAGAGCTGCCCGGGACTAGAGTGAAAATTATCAGGCCCTATTAACATGCTGATTTAATGAGATAAAACTATCAAAATCTTGCTCCGCATGGAACTAGATATCATATAGGTATCACTTCGACTGCTGCTTCCTTAAGAGGAAAGCACTGCCTTGGTAAGGGGGGCGTAGCTAACAAAATCAAACACTTAGGGCATTTTGTCGGCAGTGACGACAACGATTGGCAACAACTTCGGCGAAGCGGACAACGGTTCGCACGCGGCGCTGTCATTGGCATCGCATAGCAGTTTAAGCATCGCACAACCGACCGGGTAAGCGGGTAGCGTGAGAACCGGTATTACGATACGCTTTCGAATGCAGTCCCTGTTCGGGAATTTCGGACCTAGCCGCAAAGGGGCATCGCAACTAGGCGTACATAGTGGGAGTAGATTTCGTTGTCGCTCACTGAGCACACGAACGGCAAGTTTTCCGCAACCGCCATAGTTGACTGCAATTTGAACCCGCGTTCGCTTCGGTCGGTCCTATCGACCGCCGAGTTGACCAAACGCCCGTCGCGCGCTCCCGATTATGCCGCCCAATGCCGCGCGCTTATGGCTTTGTCTGAGCAATTGGCAGCGTCACCCGGGGGGATTTTGCAGAAACTCACCGACGCCGCGTTGACGCTGTGCAGCGCGCATTCGGCGGGCATCAGCTTATTGGAACCTGACGGGAAGCGGTTTTACTGGCCCGCCATTTCGGGGCAATGGGCAGGGCATATCGGCGGTGGCACGCCGCGCGACTTTGGGCCGTGCGGGACGGTGTTGGACTGCAACGCCGCGCTCCTATTTTCACACCCCGAACTTGATTTCGATTACTTCACTCCGGTCACTCCGTTGGTCGAAGAAGCATTGTTGATACCCTTTCACGTCAACGGCAAAGCTGTCGGGACAGTTTGGGTTGTCATACATGACCTGAGCCGCCGTTTTGACCGCGAGGACCTTAGATTGATAACGGACCTGGGCGCGTTCGCAGCCTCGGCTTATCAAGCACTCGGTGCTCTGACCAAAGCTCATGCCGCGTCTTCGGTCGTCGAGTATTCTCATGACGCCATCATCACCAAAGACCTGAATGGCATCATTACCAGTTGGAATGCGGGAGCCGAACACATATTCGGCTACAAGCCGGAAGAAGCCATTGGAAAGCCGGTGACCATTCTAATTCCACCGGACCATGAAAATGAAGAACCCGCGATTTTAGAACGTCTCCGACGCGGTGAGCGCATCGACCATTACGAGACTATCCGTGTGCGAAAGGACGGCGCGCCGCTTGACATTTCCCTGACAATCTCCCCGCTCAAGGATGCTGCCGGAAAAATTATTGGTGCGTCTAAGATCGCTCGCGACATAACCGCGCGCAAGCAAGACGAAACGCAAATCAAATATCTTGCCCGCGAAACAGAGCACAGAACGAAAAACATACTGGCGACCGTCCAAGCGGTCGTGCAACTCACGCGCGCCGAAAACATCGCGGAGTTTAAGAAGGCAATCGAGGGCCGCATTCAAGCTCTCGCAAACGTCCATCGTTTGTTTGTCGAGTTGCGTTGGGCAGGTGCGGAACTTCATGAACTTGTCAGCCAAGAACTCGCGCCTTACCGCAGAAGCGACGGCAAGCGAGTCAATATCGAAGGACCCAGACTGTTACTCGAACCGTACGCAGCGCAGACCATCGCTGTCGTCTGTCACGAACTGGCGACCAATGCCGCCAAGTACGGCGCATTGTCCGTTGGTCACGGTCGAATTTTCATCGCGTGGACTTCCACATCAGATGGTCGCCTCGTTCTACGCTGGAACGAAACCGGCGGGCCGCCCGTGACCATGCCGACCCACGAAGGCTTCGGCACGCGCGTGATGGGAAAATTGGTCCAGCAATCCAAGGGCGAAGTACGTTTCGACTGGCGTCCCGAAGGATTGGCTTGCGAAGTCGCCATGTTCGTTAATGCGGCGCAAGAACCGGACGCATAGCGATCAAGCCTAAAATGCTCTTGCCCGGCGGCTCTGGCCCGCGTCAACGCGACACCGCTGGCGAAAAGAAATTTCCGCACCTTACGGGCGGCAGAGCAAAGACAGGGCGCAAGAAAAACCCCGCAAAAGGCGGGGTCTCATTCGCAGAATCTTAGTAACAAATCTTAGTACCAAATAGGCTGTTTATAATAGTCATAGATGCGCTTGTCGTTTCCCCGATCATTCCAATTCCAATCGGTTGCACTACTATACTTCGGCGCGCCTTTTATCTGGTCTTCTGTTACTGCAATTCGGTAACCATCCACGCGGTTATCGTACTTCATGGCAGGCCACGGGAGCGGATAATAATCTTCGCCCATTCCCAAGAAACCACCGAAAGAGAGAACGGCATATGCGACTTTGCCGCTCATTTTGTCGATCATAACACGCTGAACGCTACCTATCTTCTTGTCGTCGGCACCGTAAACATTGGTGCCCTGAACCTTGTCGCTTCCGATCAGCGAAACCGTCTCACTACGATTATCTACGCTGGTCATCGACGTAACCATGTGTTCCTCCGGATAAGTTTGTGTAGTGCCAACGCACCGCAAGACAAATTTGTTCCTATACGCGGCCGACAATCATTGTGAAGTCGAATCTCAGTTGCACAGTTCCGTTCAGAGAGATGGCGCGACACGCCTGCTTGACACGCTCATACGTCTTTTGACACGACAACGCTCCGCGCCTGACTTTCGCGTTGGCGCGATGGGGCGAGTGGCGAGCGGCAACATCGATGTCGCCAACAATCTTGTCCGCCCTGGAAGTCCTGCTGCCTTGGCTTCTCGCAAAGGTTGGTAGAGGGGATCCAGTCACTTATCCGCAAAGAAGGTTTGTCGGCGCTGGAGAAAGAAGCGGCCCCCCGTCATTGGAAGCGAGGGCGAATTAGCTTAGGCACCCGTCGAATTGTAGGCTCCGCAATATGTACTCGATTTTCCTCGGCGTGCAGCAAGACCGTGCCACACTCGCATCTACGAATTGATCAATTTTCTTTAAAATAAACGCCGCCTCAGATTTTTGAAGATTCGGCGATCAGGGGCAAAGCATCAATTTTGTGATTGCCTATGTGGTGGCGCTGCCGTCTTGGTCGCTTGGACGCCACCGGTCCATCCCCCCGTCTGCGCGCTCAACTCCGCAAGTCGATCTAGGTTCCGGAACGCGCAGCCTTATCACGCCTTGGCGCAGCCGCCGCCGGATGAAGAAAGGCATGTGACGTCGACATTTAGCGGGTGGCTGTGATGGCGATCACGAATATCCCATTGTTCGCTGATGTATTCTGACAAGCGTGGAGGGTCGATTTTCGGTTGGAACCAAACCTAGGGTCTCGAGTTTTTGGGCTGACGGATTCTCTTTTCCGGCATTAGGAGGTCGTCATGTCCAAAGGAAATGATTACCGCAAAGCGGCGAACGAAGCGGCGTCTCGGATCGAGTGGTGCGAAAGGAAATTGTCGTTTGAGCGCAAACGACATAGGGCTCTCAGCGATTTAGCCGATGAAGAGGACTGGCTCGACGGAAAAATAAGTTGGGTGCCGACCACTAAGGACGCCGCGAACGAAGGATAGACCGCTGTCGCGGAGCACAGATGCGCCGCCTTATTCCGGTTCGTGCTCTTCCCCGTTCGGCTGCGAGAGGTGCTCGATCAGATTGGTTAGTTTAGTGGGAAGAGGGATTTGCTGCGTGAGAACATAGTAAGCCCTAAGCTGCTGCCCGAGCCGTTCTCGTATTTCGGGGCCGCACGATGGACTCTGCGGCAAGATTAACCGTTCTTCTGGCATAACAGATCCGTCATCTCCTCGCCTAGGTAAACAACTCCGTTCTGCGATCGTTCCAGGAGCTGCCCGACGTTCCGCGATTTTTGGCGTTTTGTTTTAGAGCGGTGGGCGCGGATCACGCCTCGCTCCAAGATGTGCCGGACTATGTAGGTGCCCAACGGAAAACGACTAGCCTATTCACCGAGCACTCGCCGTCTGTGCTCCGTCGGGAACGCCATTGGCATCCTTTGCGGGGCACGGCCCCGGAGGCGATCTGTGCTGCCGGCGGCCCTCCCAATAGGCCAGGTCCCGCAGGCTCAGGTAATGGGGTTCGCCGCTCATGACGACGATTCAGATAGGGGCGGGCGAAGCGGAGGCCAGCCGCTAGGAATAGTGGTTAAATGAAAGCGTTCGCCAACTGAGGATACCTTACATGACCAGTCGACAGCTTGCTTGGGTTCTTGGCGGCCTGCTGCTAGGCGCAATCATTTGGATTGTGGTGCGCACTGTTGCGTTTATCCACGGTCACAATCATGTGGGTTTGACGGCGGCGGCATTTGTATTGATTGGTGGCCTGCTCGGATGGATCGGCGCAAATCTTTTTCGGATCAAATAGGCTCCCCAGTCTGGTCGCGCCAGCGCCGGCCGTTCGTTATCCACTCGAACAGCGAGACGCTTCACCGCTTACTTCAGCGACAACGCCAGTCCGCTCAAATCCAGGCTGACGATCAGGCCGTTCTGCTCCCCGGTGAGCGTCAACACGGCGCCGCTCTGGTTGGCGAGGACGACGGCCTGCGCGCCCCTGATGACGGCTGCGCCTGCGCCGCCCTGGGCGTAGACGCCGTTGACGTCGGACGGGCGGCGGATATTGCTGACGGTGCCATGGAAGTGCGTCTCCGAGGCGCCGAAGGTGAAGCCATAACTCAACCCCCCGATCGACAGCGGATAGCTGCGGCCCTGGAACGTCAACACGCCGCTGCCGGCCGAGCCCCCCACAATGAACCCGGCCTTGAAGATGCGGATGCTGATCGTGCCGTCGTCGGCGTTCGCAACCGACGCCGCGCCGAGCAACGCCGCGATGGCGATGAGGCTGACTCTCAATCCCAACAAGAATTGCATCGTAAATTCTCCCTCACATCAAATGCGCCGCTGCGCATGGACGATTCGGCACTGTACCTCGGTGCCATGACGCACGGAATGCTCGTCCTCCATTTTGCGGCGATTGAAGCCCATGGCAGGATCGTCGCCTAATGGACGCGAGTGTCAATGTCCGCTATGCCCCCGAAAGGTGCCGCGGCGGTCATCCGTCGGCGCGTTCGCTAAGGCCTGCATGGATGCCGGGCTGGTCAAGGGAGAAGCCTTCGCGGTCGATGCCAGCGTCATGGAGGCGGACGCCAGCCGTTATCATGCCAAGGCACCCGACGAGATCGATTGGTCGTTGCCGGAGCGTCAGACGCGTGCGGTTGCCGAGTTTCTCGGCGCTCTTGATGACGAAGATCCCGACGCGGATCGCAAGCTGCCAAAGGCGATCTCGCCGGTAGACCCGTGCTCGGCCTGGACCGCCAAAGCCAACAAGCGCGTACAGTTCGGCTATGGGCTCAATTATCTGATCGACGTCGAGCGCGCGGTCATCGTCGATGTGGAGGCCACTGCGGCCCGTACCTACGACGAGGTGGCCGCGACCAAGACCATGATCAAGCGTACCGAACAGACGCAAGGCTTGAAGCCCAAACGGCTTTTGGCCGATACGGCCTATGGCACCGGCAAGTTCCTCGGCTGGCTGATCGAGACAGGCATCACGCCTGATATCCCCGTCTGGGATAAGAGCAGTCGTGAGGACGGCACCTTCTCAAGCAACGACTTCACGTTCGACCGTGAGCGTAACGTCTACGTCTGCCCCGCGAACAAACTGCTAAGGACTACCGGCAATGCGGGCGGCGACAACAAGGTGCGCTATCGTGCATCGCGGCGCGACTGCCGCGCATGTCCACTCAGGCCGCGATGCAGTCCGAACACGCCCTCGCGCAAGATCACACGCGACGTCCATGAGGATGCCCGCGATCATGCCCGCAGCTTCGTGGGTACGCCGGAGTTCGAACAATCGCGCGACGAGCGCAAGAAGGTCGAGATGCGATTTGCGCACCTCAAAACCCACCACCGCTTCGAGCGTATGCGTTTGCGGGGTCTCTCCGGGGCGCGCGATGAGTTCCACCTCGCCGCAATCGTGCAGAACCTCAAAACGCTCGCCAGCCAACTCTGGCGACCGCCACCCGACGCCCTGGCAGCAAGCGCCATGTGAACGGCAGTCCCATCAAGCGTCGGACGGAGGTCAAAAATACCCTCCCAATCGGGAGTATCGAAGGATCAAAGACACCGATGGAGACCCGCACGCCCTCATCCGCTACTTTATCAACGACATGGTCAAAAGCTGCCACGGCGCGGTCACATCGCAATGTCCGCTTTACCCCAATAACGGACACGAAGGCGGAAGGCTTGCGCGTCCGCTTTGGGCCAATAGCCGACACTGAAAGAAATCCTCCGGCGGTAGCCCGATCTCGAACTTACGGCTGCAACAGGAGCTTGCCCACCACTGCGCCGCTCTCCAGCATTACATGCGCGCGCGCAGCCTCGGTAAGTGGCAATCGAGCATGGATGCGCGGGTGGAGCTTTCCGGCCGCTAGCATGTTGATCAGGTCGCGCATCCCGGCGCGGCGCTCCTCGACGAGATGATCCCAGGTATGGATGGTAAATTGCCGCACCGCCGGTGAGTTCCTACGTAAGCGCGGCGTTGGCAGTAGATCGAGTTGTGCTTTTCCGCCAAGCGCGCCGTATATTAGGAGCATGCCGCAGGGTGCAAGCATCTCAATGTTTTCAGGAAATGTCGGTCCCGCGATGGGATCAATGATGGCCTCGACGCCGCGGCCGTGCGTGATCTCGTTGACGCGTTTACTGACCTTCGTCTCTTTACGATTGATGACGTGATCAGCTCCCAGATCGAGGACAAAGCGCGCCTTCTCCTCGCTGCTGACCACGCCGACCACGTTCAAGTCCGCTGCCTTTGCTAGATCAATGAGCGCATTCCCCATGCCGCCTGCGGCGGCATGGATGAGCACAGTCTGTCCCTTCCGAAGCCACAAGGCATCGTTGAAGATGTGATAGGCGACCTGATAGTTGGCGAGCGCCGCGGCGGCATTGAAGTCTACGCTGTCGGGCAGGAGAAAAGTCGCTTCGGCAGGTGCGGCGACGAATTCGGCATAATGACCGCCACGATGCGGTCTTTCGCGGGCGGTCGTGTAAACGCGCTGACCGGACCATCGATCTGTGACGCCCGGTCCAACCTTTTCGATTGTCCCGGACAGTTCGGTGCCAGGTATCGCCGGGAGCGGCGGCATAACACTGTAAGTTCCGGCTCGGATCAAGCAATCCGGGATGCCGACGCCAATCGCATGCGCCCGGATCAGAACTTCGCCCGGTTTCAGGTCGGGTATCGGCACATCAAGGCAGTGCATCACTTCGGGCGGACCCGGCTCGCGAAACTGGATGACCCTCATTGCGGGATGCTCCCTCGAAAGGCTGCACCCAATCGTATTCCATTTTTTGCGGCATATAAAAGCGCATGCCTATAGCGAGTTGGTCAATGTCCGCTTTGGGTCACAAACGGACGCGGCGGCTCCAAGGTCCGATGTCCGCTATCCACCCAGGAGCAGACGCCAGACCCTAGCATCCGAATGTCTGTTACGGGCCACAGGCGGACATTCGACTCTTGGTGCAGAATGAAAGAGGCCGCCAACTGAGGCGGCCTGCAAATAAAAAAACCCCGGCCAAGGGGAGCCGGGGCGCCTGCCGCCAGGTGCAGAAAAGTTCGGCAGGGAAGTTTCATGATGTCGCCCCCAATGTCACTCGCGCAGTGCACGCTCGGACAGTTTCAATGTGTCAACGATGAAGCTGGGACGCTCGCCGACAGCACCTTTACTGCCAATTGCAATAACCGGGATTTCGGCATGTCCCGTTGGCAGCTTTCCATTAAATGCTACACGAACCTGCTGCGGCGCGGGAGGCCGTTCCTGGACTTAGCTGCCGCCACCATCGCCGACAGTCGCGGCAGCTTTCGGGGGAATAGCGGACAAGCCCGAGCTTCGGTCGAGCGGCCCGCTTTTGACCCGAAGCGGACATTAGCCGACTTATTCAATCACCTCATCGGCGAGCGCTAGTAGCGTGGGCGGCACCGTCAGCCCAATTGTCTTCGCGGTCTTCAAATTGATCACGAATGGATAATGGGTTGGCTGTTCAAATGGTAGATCAGCGGGCCTTGCCCCTTTGAATATCCGATCCACTAGGGCGGCGGTGCGTTCAAGAGACTCTATCAAGTCAGGCCCGTAAGACATCAAACCGCCGGAGCGAACGAAGAAGTCGTACTCATAAATCGCCGGCAGACGCCGCTCGGAAGCGAAGTCGAAGACGAGCTTGCGGTTGAGTGAGGTCAGCGAGTCAGCGACCATCATTATGGCATCAGGCGGTTCACTGTTCATGGCGGCGAAAGCTTCGTCGAAATCACTCGGTTCGGCTACGCCGAGTGGCTGCACAGTAACGCCGAGCGATTGAGCGACTTTGGCGGATTCCTCGTAGCGCAGCGACATGGCTAGGTCGTCTTTGTTCCACAATATCGCGACGCGGCGAAATGTCGGCGACATTTGCTTAAGCAGCGCGAGACGTTTGCTCGTTAGCGTCGTCGCATTGTCGGATATGCCTGTGATGTTGCCTCCCGGACGCGCCAAACCGTCAATGAGCCCGGTCGCAACTGGATCACCGACACCCCAAGCTACGACGCAATCCATCCCCAAGGCCTTTGATGCTACCGCCGCTGCATAGCCGACACCTACGAACACTTGGACGTTTTGCGTCTTCAACTGCTGCACCAGTGAAGGAACCTTAGCGTTGTCTCCATTCGAGCCGAGGGGATCGTAAGTAAGGTTTTGTCGGAGCGTGTATCCAAGCTTTGTCAAGTCGTCGATTAAAGCTTTTCCGAAGGGGCTCGATTCAAGTAATGGCGCTCCAGTACTGATACTGCCAAGGTGATAGATCTTAGAAGTTTGCGCGTGGGCCGTCAGCGGCCATGCGGCTGCCGCACCGCCAAGACCGGCTATGAACTCTCGTCTTTCGATGCAGATTGTCATTTACCGGCCTCAGGGATGACTGCCTCCGCGATAGGGGAAGACTACCACGATGCAATCGGCAGGTCTGTGACGTACTTGCGGGTCCAACGCAAGCTCGTTACGCGCGTGGCCTTCTGCTCGGAGCAATTCATCTAGCTTGGCATGAATGGCCTGCGTGTCGCGCTGCTCCGATCGTTGGATGAACAAGGTCATCACCCATGTCGCTACGGTGGCGAAGCTTTGCCAGTCGAACGAGCGGCGATCCAAAACTAGCCAGGCCGCAACGTAGATCCCGACGATAACGAAGGCGAGGGGATGTGAGGCTGACACTCCAATACGGGTCAGCGCGCGACGTATTAGCTCCATCGTCGTGAACGAAGCCCGGCGCCATTCCCCACAAGGAGCCTGGGCTCTGCAGCGGTCCTCCAGCTTTTGTCGGCGCTGTTTGAGCAGCGAGGGCGATTGTCGGCGGTACTGCTCTGGCAGCCCGAGGCAGCCAAATCCAAATCAAAAGCGTACCGTGGATTGGCGGAGGTGAGCGATCAGCACGTGATGCGACCTGCTTCCCAAGCAGGTCACGCAGACCAGAAGTACAACATTGCCGCGAAGACTATAATCGCACCTGCAAGACTCAGAACAAGCACATAGCGGACCCGTTGGCCAGTAACGCCCGCCCGAGCGTGGGTAGTTGTTATCTCGGGTTGTTTCTCGGTGCGGTGTTCGCTCATGTCTCGGCAACGGCCTTGCCAATGAAGAGTTCCCCGGCCAGTTTGGATGCTGGATTAGACAGAGTAGGGAAGACCTTCCGAGCGTGCTTCGGCTGCCTCTAGCGGAGTTTGCGGGTCGTATCGGGTGCGGTCGGCTGCGGCCGCATTGTAGGACGCCAACCGGTTTAAAACTTCTTCATATCGGCGGTCAGGCAGTATCGCCAAGAGTATGGCTGCGATCAGTGGAGAAAGTATCAAAGAAAGGAAAAGCCAGCCCAAGCCGGATCGTCTGCGGCGTGCGGCCGCGACGCCGATGACAATCGCAAGGGCAAGCCAGATGATGATCGCGGTGAGCATGGCTTGGCAACAACGTCAACCGATCGAAGAGAGTTCCCCAACATCCCGGAGCCTCGACGGACCGGCGGAGATTGAAGCTGCGATGATGAATCTCGGAAGTGAGCCTGGCGGGGGATTGATTGTTCCCTGACGGGTTTTTAAAAGAAAGTTAGGAGTCTCGCGCGACGATACGCCAAACAGGTCGATAAAATAAACGCCGTCTCAAATTTTTGAAGATTCAGCAATCAGGGGCAAAGCATCAATTTTGTGATTGCCTATGTGGTAGCGCTGCCGTCTTGGTCACTTGGCGGTTTGGTCCAAGCAGCGGAGAATGTGCGCACGTGGTCTCTCGCGATAAGTGCGGCATCCATCCATGCCTTGGCCATCTGTAGAAAAATGTCACGTTCCTCGTCGGCGCGGGCGGTTTTCGCCCACTCCCTACATTCGTCGGCGTACTCGCGAAATTCCTTTGCTGACATGGCACGGCCCCAGTGCAGTTCCGCGTGCATAAGTTCTGAGCACGCTTCGCGGTTCCATTGAATCTTACTGCGCATCTCAAAAGGGCGAACCCGTTTTTCAAACGGAACACCGATATATCAAGGGGACGGAAAGATGCCAAGACTTAGCCGCCGGTACTGTCCGAATTAGGGCGTTGGCGTCCACTTACGCAATATGCGTATAGGCTACGTCTGCCAGAATGAGCACGGCTATTTGCGCGACACGAAAGCGCTCTCGGAACGCGTGAGCAGCGGTTGTCAGTGGGAATAAAGCTCGTTCAGACGAGGAACCAAATGCAGACGTTCGCTGTTGCTCCTCCGTCCCCCTAACACTAGCCGGAGAAACCCAATGGCTCGAGAAGAGCACAATAAAGCAGCTGAACATCATGAGAACGCTGCCAAATCCCACCGCAACGCAGCCGAACATCATGGGAAAGGCGACCACGCCAAGGGCAAAGAACACTCAGCAAACGCCCAGCAACATTCGCAAATGGCTCGCCAACATAGCGAGCAGGCTCACTCCAAGAGCCAACAGCAGAAATAAGTCGGGAGGCCCGATGCAAATCGGGCCTTCTTCATTTCCGGCCAACCGGCGCTTCAGCTTTGGGCCATAAGCGACATTCAAAAAATGAGATAGAAAAGGCCCCCTTGGAGCAGCTTCGCGGGCCGGATGGATCGGCGGCGCTTCCACCAGTGGTGACCGAAATTCGTTCCGAGGCTTCGCGAGCCCGTCATTTCCATCATCTTCCGCATATATTGCGAAACGCCGCGCGGCGCTCGTACGCGCTAGATGGCGCGCTTTAATTGTAATTCCGCCATGTGTCCGGTCCAATGATCAGGCTCGGCCTTTTTCGGCGCTGGTCGGAGTGCGCGGCGCGAACCCTAAACCTTTTTGCCAAGCTGCTTTTTCACAGCCGCTGCAGAATTGCCGACTTTGTCCACCGCGCGCTGTAGCTCTTCCTTCGAGACCCCAAGATGTTTCGTCCAATATTTGACTTCGTACTCTTCGCCCATCGCGATCTTGCTTCGATCGGGCTGGCCGATTTTGGTTAGATCATCGGGCATGAGAAGTCCTCCAGTTGCTTTCATCGTCGTTCCGGCCGAAGAAATGGCCCCGGCATAAATGCCGGAGCCTTGATCGCCACTGCTGAATTCAACGCCTAGTTAGACTTATCGGGCACCCAAGCGGTCTTGTTGCTATCATATTTGAAGCCCGGTGCGGACTTCAAAGCGTCCTTCGTGGTGTCCATGGTCAGATACGTCTTGTTGTTTTTCGTCGTCTGCTTGACCGCGCTGAACGGCACCGCAACATCCTTTTCGCCAGCCCCGAGGAAGCCGCCGACGCCGACTATCACCGCGTTGACTTGGCCGCCGCCCGATACGAGCACGTCGTCGATTTTCCCGATCTTGGAGTCGGACGGATCATATATGTCCTGCTTGTACCAATCGGAAATCGTCTTGGCGCTTGTCGGCACGATGCTCATGAGCTCCGCGCGGCCGGCGGACATTGATTGAGCGAAGGCCGCGCTGCTGAGCAGGGCCACCGCAGTTAGAACTAAACAAACCTTCTTCATTCATTCCTCCTGTTAGGTGCGGAGGTAATTCGTGAGTTTAGCATCCGTTCCCTGAAATTATCTCGCTGCTACAATTCTTCGCGTTTTTACACAACCTAGGTTATAAGGAGCCACGCGCCGCGACGAGAGTCCAACCGCTTTATCAAAAAGATGGCGGGGAAATTGCCGACCGGCGCCGCAATTTTGGGCCACAAGCAGCAGTTTGCTCGTATCTCTAGATTGATCGACGGGCGAGGTGCCCGCCCATCGTGCCATGGTCCAAACGAATTACCAATCCGACCAGCGGTCACCGTCCCAATATCCTCGACCATCGTGCTCACGGAACGTGAACTGTTCGGTGGGGCCCCACCGCCAATCATCAGGATGTACGATGACTCGAGCTTCTGGCGGATACTCGTAGGTTTCCTGGACGTGCCAGCAAACGTTTCCACTGCAAACAATTGCAGCCGAGGCGCTGGCAGCACATAGGACCAACGTGCTAACGCCAAGGAGCGCGCCCAGCGCGGCTTTCTTCATTGAAATCATTTCGCAACTCCATATTGTGAGAGGCTAAACACTAACACCACAAATCGGCTCAATCATTGTGATGGTGGTGGTGGTGATGGTGGTGTTAGTCGGGCCGAGCCTTACCCTAACTCCCGCGTGGTGGTGATGATGGTGGTGGTGACCTCCTGCACCGAGATTTGCGCGAGTTTCGTGCCGAGAGTTTGCATCCTGGCCTGTCTGGCTTCGTCGTCCGCCTTCAGTTGGGGTAAGACATTCGGAACCGGGTCCAGAAGATCCCGATAACTTGACACGGGCGAAATGACCTGGTCGGGAGCGGCTTGAGCCGCAGTCATAGTGATGAGTGCCGCTGCTGCTCCCAGCAATCCGGCAAATTTCATATCCATAGGTTCCTCTGGGTGTCGCCTGTCACTTTTACGGAAACTTGTAATTCCCAATAACGTTCCGTTCGGAGAAGCGGCAACGACAGGAGGATCAAGGCGTCTTACGAGCAACTAATGGATGTTCTGTAAGTTCGCTCACCCGCGCTGAATTAAACGTCCTAAAAGAATAGGGTGGCCGCGAAGACCACCCTATGTATTCAAAAAAATCCTATTTTTAATCGTCGTCGCGTTCTTTCTTAATGATAGTCTTTTCTCGGTCTCCGTCGCGATCCTTTTTGATGATAATTGTCTTGTCGTGATCGCGGTCGTGATCGTGGATGCCCACACCAACAGGGCCGACACCGACACTGACCCCGGCATCTTCCGCATGGGCAGGCAGAGTGGCAAAGGCAATTCCTGTCGCTGCAACCAATACAAATAGATAACGGCTAATCATCGAACGTCTCCTTCTCCAATAAATTCCCCGAAAACAACGCCTCACCGTGAAGGATGTTCCGAAACCAGAGCCGCCATGTCTCGCTAACGTCGCTTGGAGGACTTAGTCCTGGCGACAATGCCGGGGTTTTTTTTATGCGCTTCGGCGGATTTGCCGCTCTTTGTTTGGCGTTTGGCAACGTGCGTTGCCGACGCATTCGCGCCGCCTCGTCTAGCGACTGATTCCAAGTCCGACGCCGAGGTGTCTGTCGTCTGCATAGTCAATCGCAACGCCAAAGTGGAATTTGTCCCATTTAACCACTCGCGCCCGGACGACGCGGCTTCTTATTCGTTCCGAGCTTTCCATCGCGACCTCCTGTTGCCTAAGTCAATCTGTCTCGTGCGGAAGAGTTCCCTGCGATCCGGCACTCGACGTTTTCCCACATCAGTACCACCTGCAGCGGCACCGAGACATTCGCCGGGTCGAGTTCTTCAGCAAACGAATAAGACTTCTCGGTTGGCTAATACTCGCGGCGACGGCCCGCACATTTGGGAAAGATGATGCTGACGGGCCCGGCGCGTTTCGGTGAAGCATTAAAGCAAGTGTTTGTTGGCTCGCCCCGTGTTGCCCCTCCCGACCTGCAAAATTTGGAGGACGTCGGGCTTGTTCGCCTGCGGACAAACTTTGGTGCAGTCAAGGCGTTTTATCTGCAGTAGTTGGCGCGACAGGCCATTTTGGCCGGTATTTCGAGACGTCCGCCGAGCCGGTTGCTGACGCAATTTAATTAGCGGCAGTAGGAACCGGCCAACGTCAATCAGGTTAAGGACTCGGACGGGCGCCACCGTCGTCATTCCGGTCCCCCCGGCCTCCCGACGCGCCCCTGCGTCGCCCGTCCACCACAGCCTATTTATTTCGGCCGGCACTCGACTCGCTCCAAGCTCAGTACCAATTGCAACGCGACTGACACGTCCGCCGCATCCCCGCTCGGCCGCGGCGTGCTGCGGTCCCGCTTTTTCCCTTGTGACCCACCTGCAATTAGGCGACGATCACTGCATGGAAAAAGACGAAAGCAAGCATGCCGCCCTTGGGGCACGCGAGGAAATGCTTCAGATCGCGCCGCGAATCTATCGGGAATATGCAAACGAGTTTAGGGATCTCGCGCGTACGAGTGAGAGCGAGCCTCAACGCGCTATATATTTAAAAACAGCCGAAATGTGGTTTGATGCAGCGACGCGATTTGAGACCGGCCTTTTCAATTCTGGACGCGAACAGCAAAAATCCGCTGCTTGACATTACCTCGGCATCAACAAATCACGCTCCGCAAAGGCGCAATGATGCTGCGAGAGCACGTCCCCCCGGGCTAATCACACCGCTAAATCAACGAAACATCTGACCGATCGACCTTCACGCCCGATTTCTTCGAACGTTTTCTAGCCTTTTTGAACTCCTTCTTAAGTGACTTCTTGACCGCTTTCTTTGCGGCCTTCTCTGCGATCTTTTCTAGTTTATCTTTCTTGCTCATTGGATGCGTTCCTCCTTGAGGCACTTTCCTACTCCTACTTCACGAGTTCTTCGGAACATCGAGCCGGTCAATTAGTTGTACTACAACAACTGGGGTACGACTTATCATGAATAATGAGCCTAAAAAGCCGGAACCAGAAATCATGCCACCTCTTCCGAAAGAGGATCCGGTGCGGCCCCCGCCTGAGATTCCGTCCGACAAGGATGCACCTCAGAAGGAAACTCCACTACGTGCTGGAGACTGACGGCCCATAAAAGTTGATCGTTGATATATCGTAGGCAGAATTGCATGGGCGCGAAAGACCGCGAAGTGGCGGAATCCGTTTTTGATAAAAATAAACGGAGAGAAGCCGAAATAGCCAGCGCACTTAGGCAGGAGGATGCGCGGCATGAGGCGGCGCTTAAAAATATGCACCGACTTCGAAAGCTTCGCCTTCGGCGCGACGCTCGCAATTCCCCTTCAACTTAAGACCATGACGACAACCCCATCTGATGGAACTGGCAAACGCCTCCAAACGTTATCTGTTGACGATACACACGGAGAAAGCAATGGATCGCGAACATATTAAGGGCGCCGCGGATAAGGCAAAAGGCGCAATTAAGGATACAGCCGGCAAGCTCACGGGCGACAAGAAATTGGAGTCCGAGGGTAAGCTCGACAAGGCTAAGGGTGCAGCACACAACGCTGTCGGTAATGTGAAGGACGCGGCTCGCGACCTTACAAAATAAGTTAGCAAAACTAAGCTTGCGAAATTGGCCGTTTAGGAACGGCCTTTTTCATTTTTAGAGCTTTCAACAGCAAATAAGACCTCTTAGACAATTTTACACGGGATCATGGCGTCCTCGTCGATCTTGTAAACTGCACAAAGTCGATGATAACCGTCGGCTATGATAAGCTTATTATTTGTTCCGTCTCTATAAAGCAACAATGGCGGTAGCTTTTCTTTCTTAGAGATCCGGTCCATATCTTTTTCGACGTGACTGTCGCTGATGCCAAGTAAGGAAAGTTCAGAGGCCCTGAAAATGTCCTTCGCTGCGGTAGTACTTATTCTCGCATTCCGCATTCGCTTAGCGGCAGACTTTGCGGCGGCGGGACTCATCGTCAGACTGAGATATAATGCGGCAGCCGAATAGTCTTCCCTCTGCGGGTTACGTAGCCATTTAATTTTCATTAGAGACTCCTTGGTGGACTATGCTCGCTTGTTCGATGGCCCGGGCACTTAAGATGAAAATCGCGACCTTCAACATCAACAATATCGACAGGCGGCTGCCAAACTTACTGGATTGGCTGAAGATTGCGAAGGCTGACGTCGTGTGCCTCCGGGAGCTCAAAGCAGAACAGAATCAATTTACCGATAAACCACTTGCGCGTGCTGGCTACGGCGGCATAACGCTTTTGCTGGTGGATCGGGCCGTCTAATGTCCTTCTCCATGTAGGGGAACTACCCCGCAATGTTGCGATCCGCCGCTTCTCGAGACTACTCGCGACGGCCTCCGTGAAGGAATGCTTCATTTTCGCGCCTGCTCCATGTGCGAAGAGAAAACACGCGATTGTGGCTGGGGGGAACGACCAACAGACCAGGGACGTTATTTAAAGCGTCGACTTCGATGGAGAAAGGTTTCACAGTGCGTTCCATTTTAGATTTACGTGCCCTCCAGCTTGGAGGTGCAAACCCCGACCAAGTCGAGTCCACTATCCGTCAGTCATTCAGTAGCTACTAGGGCCTACACAAAGCACCATGACGGAACTAGCTTGGTGGATGAAGGGAATTATCTATGAAGTCTATCCGCGATCGTTCCAAGATTCTGATGGCGACGGCATCGGAGATCTTTTAGGTATTCGTCGGCGGTTAAAATACTTCGGAGAGCTATTTTAAACCGACAAGCAATAAACAATTGCGTTTTTATACCAGAGGTCTTTGATCATTAAATCTGTAGGGCGATTACCGCTCCGGTAGTAACGACATCATCAATAAGATCCAAAAATATCAATTGCTACAGCGCACACACCTGCACGAGCGACTAAAGTTATTGTTTGCCCATGAAAAAGCCACGCCGGAACGGGGCTAACTTTCATATGACGTGGGTAAGCATTAAGCCGATAATCACGATTACCGGTACGCCTAGCAACCAAAGAAGGACTGGCATGTTGGCCTCCAATGTTTTCGTTGGATCGCGATCTAACAAGCCGACGACAAAGCAATGGTTCCATCTATTGAACGAGCCGCACCGGGGTCCTCGATTAGCGTCGGTCGAAGAGGACGGTTGGGAACTTAGCTCAAATAGCCGCGTTTCTTTTGGCTAGAGCACAGGAGCTTTCATGTGCGTCCCGCACTTTGGACAGTCTTAAAAATTAAATTAGGACAATGGCCTCGGAATTAGGAAAGTACCCATGATCCGGAGGTGGTGCGCGTCCGGTGCCGATCCTAGCCGCTAGTTAGTGGCTAAATGAAAGAGGACGCTCTTGGATCGGTGAGCTTGGTGGCAAGCATCCGGCAGTCCTCGGTAAACTGCCGCTACTCTTCAACTGTTTTCATGCGGCCACGCTATCAATACGACGGTGAGTTGCTTGTGCGGGACCGTACAAACCACAAATTAAACCGTGGCATGCGATGTCCGCTTTGGGTCATTAGCTGCCACCGCGCAGCCAAATCGGCATGTCCGCTTGCGTTCGTTCTTCGCGAATTTTGTCGCTATTACGTCACCTACAGCGGCCGATGAAAGCGCCCGAACAGCCAGCCAAGACCCAGAGCAATGGCAACTGCGGTGTATGGTTGGTTTTCGATGGTGTTGCGCGCGGCGCGCTCGAACGAACTTACGGTCTTGCGCGCCGCCTTGTTGGCGTTATCAGCGAGATCGGCGGCGCTGCCGCGAGCATGGTCGTAGAGATCCTGCGCGGCGTCAGTTGCATCCTCGGCGAGGCCATTTGCCTGTTTCTTGGCGTCGCCGAGGGCGCGCGTGAAGTCAGAGCGTGCGGTAGCGCGGGTCTGGGACATCCTCAATCCTCGTCTGGCTACGGTGGAAAAATGAGTACTCTTCCAATAACGCGTGACCATTGTGAAAGTTCACAGAGCTGAGCGGAGTACCTACTGATCACTCGGGTCCGGAATGATCTAAAGGCAGGGAAAGGTCGAAACGAAAACCGTCTGGGGCAAAGTCCAATGATACTTTAGCACGGGCTTGGTTCGGAAGGGCCCTGGTGAGCAAGCGCGTTCCGAAGCCCTCGCGAGAGGGTGTTATAACCGTAGGCCCGTTGTACTCCCGCCATGTAAGATGAAGCATCTTGTTTCCGTTCTTGCCATCTACTCGCCAAGTCACCGTCAGCATTCCGGCGATGTCTGATAGCGCGCCGTATTTGGCCGCGTTAGTTGCAAGTTCGTGGAAGGCCAAACCGATGGGAACCGCGAGATTTGCGGGAAGAGCCACCGCCGGCCCTTCGAGCCTAATACGGGCGCTGGTCACGTCATCAAACGGCACAAGTTCGAGGCGAAGCAGTTCAGCTATGGTCGCGGTTTGGCGTTCGCTCTCGGTCAGAGTCGAATGCGTTTTGCCAAGCGCAACTAGCCGCGCGGCAAAGGCTTCTTGAAAGTCCGACATACTTAGCGACGATCGTGCTGTCGCTCTCAGAATTCCTTGGACCGTCGCCAGAGTGTTCTGAACACGGTGTTGCAATTCACGAATGAGCAACTGCTGCCGTTCTTCGGCGCGGACTTGGTCGGTTACGTCGCTGCCTTCTACGAAGATACCCGATACCTGATCAGACGCGTTCGTTATGGGCTGGTAGACAAAGTCCACGTATCGCTGTTCCGCCGGACCAAGGGCCTGCTTCTGCAAGAGCGCCGGCAACCTACGGCCCACAAAGGGCTTACCGGTCTGGTAGACTTGATCCAGCAGCGCAAGATATTGCTGTCCTGCGAGTTCCGGTAAGGCTTCTCGCACCGGCTTGCCGATAATCTCTCGGTGACCTATGAGCTGAAGATAAGACGCGTTGGCGAGTTCGAAGACATGTTCGGGCCCGCGGATCACACACATAAAGCCCGGTGCTTCGTCAAAGAGATGCCGAAGGCGGCTACTTTCGTCGGTGAGCCGCAGATTGGCTTCCCGGAGCTTCTCGGTCAGCACGTGCTGCTCTGTAACGTCGTTGCAGACGACAAGTACGCCGCCGACTATACCGCCTTCGTCGATCGGGCTGTAGCTGTAGGTCCACCAGACGTCCTCGCGCCGGCCGTGGCGCGTCACCGGTACAAGCTGGTCGACGTTCCAGGTCGCACCCTTTCCCACCATTACGTATTCGATCTGCGGGCCGATTATGGGCCAGATTTCTTCCCAGCAGTCACGGCCGCGTTGGCCGAGCGCTTTAGGATGGCGTTCTGGCCCCATTGTTTGCCGGTAGGCGTCATTGTAAAGCTGGATCAGCTCCGGCCCCCACCATATGAACATTGGATGTTCCGTAGTGAGCAACACACGCACGACGGTCTTTAGGCTCTGCGGCCACTTCGCTGGCGGTCCTAGTGGGGTGCTCTGCCAATCGTAATCGCGCATGAGCGCGCCCAGCTCGCCGCCCCCGGAGAGGAAATCCTGAGTTTCGATTTCACCAACCCGTGCACTCATGACGTCGCAGGCTTCTGTCGGGCAGCCGTAGCCAATCTCAGTTCATCTCTTCCGACCGGATTTGCAAGACCGGCGCCCTAAAACGTCTGAGCTTGGCAATCTCCCTGCAATGCGACAGATACCCAGTTTAATCAACGCCTCAATGGGTCTTCTCACGAAGTCAATGTGAATCCGAGCACACGATCGAAGATCGGCTCAACCCAGCCGGTCCCTCGGTTAAGCCGGTGTTGTGAGGCCGGATGTTTGCGCCGCGTGTCGATTGATCTTCGCTGCCACTCTTTTCTGGCGAGCATCGAGCAACTTGCGCAGATACCGTCTGGAACCGATCTCGACGCCGAAATAGGTAAAATGCGCTGCGAGAAGGCACACGCCGATCATCAAGGCCATCAACGCGAACGAACGGCCGACCGACAAATCTGCACGATTCTGTATGCCGAAACGAGTGATCAGTTTACCGGCCAGGAACTGAACAAAACCATGGAGCAAGTAGAGCGAATAGGAGACGTCGCCTAACCAGAGTAGCGGTGCCGCCTGCGCCCATTCTGAAAAGATGCCCCTGTTAAGGACTGCAATCAGAACGAAAGCGCCAAACAAACAAGTAATCAGAAGGTCCGGCGCGTCGACCTGCAGGCAGGCGACGATCGCCGTGGCTAAGAGGAACGCCATCGCGTCATGATCAAGCCAGGAGTTACGCGGCGCCGCACGGAATGCACAATAAAGCAATGTTCCCAAAATGAACTCCGGGAGGCAGCGCAGCAATGTGATGGGTCCGTCCCATTGATCAAAATTGCCCTTGCTCAAAAAGGCCAAAGCCGTCAGCGCTACCAGAAGACATAGTGCAATGCAGATTTTAGCGCGATCGGACGCACGCCAAATCGCCGGCAGAGCAAAGGGAAATAGCAAATAGGCGATGAATTCGACGCTGATCGACCACGCTGGATAATTCCAGCTAAGCCGACTGGCGTTCAATCCCTGCAACATGAAGAGATTGGCCGCAAAAGCCGTGACTGATTCCGAGCCTCGCAGCGGAATATCATCAAGGCGGCTCAGAGATGCTCCAGCTGCGAAATGGGCCGCAATGGCCGTCGTTACGAATAAAAATAAGACCAAGACGTGCAACGGATAGACGCGGGCGATTCGTGCGACAATAAAGCTCCGATAATGCTGCGCAACGCTTTCTGAGAAGGCGCGATGATAGACATGTGTCATCACGAAGCCGCTGAGCATGAAAAACATGTCAACGGCCAGATAGCCTTTGTGAATAAGATGAGTGTATTGCGTGGCATCGAGATTAGGGAAGCACTGCACGCTGTAGTGATAGAGCACCACCCACAGAGCAGCAATTCCGCGCAACGAGGTCAGCGCCGGCAATTGTCCGTTCGAATCTGCGGGATTACGGCTCGAGCGCGCACCTTTGTCCGAGGAACTAAAAGCCATTGCGGGTCCACAGGAGAAATTGCGCTTAGCCTGATTTAAAAATCCCCGGGTTAACACGGCTGCCGCGCTTAGGTTCCTCGTGCTTCATTGCGGATGCGCGGTTGCTTCTCTGGCGCTTCCGTATACGACGTGGACGACACTGTAATCGCGCATCTTCAGCTCGTGCAGCAATTGCGGAATTGCGGCTGCTGTATGCGATTGAACGTCATGCATCAGAATTATTCCGGAGCCTCTTTGCTCGAGCCTGCTGATGATTCGCGAAACCACCTCGCCCGGTATTAGCGGACGCCAGTCTTCCGGATCTACGTCAATGCTCCACAGCATGAGGCCGGCTTTCGCGAGATAGTTTTCGATACTCGGCGTAGTTGAAAGATAGGGCGCGCGGAAAAACGGCGCCGCCATTGCCGACGGTTTCAAGGCAAAATTAGCCGATTCGATTCCGTCTTGGACTTCCCTTTGGGCATCGGCCAATGACAGCTTGGCGAGATCGGCGTGCGTTTGTGAATGGGTGCCGACCGTGTGGCCTTCATCGAATTCACGGCGAACGAGTTCCGGCGCAGCGCGAGCATGTTCTCCCACGACAAAGAAATTAGCTTTGACACATTGTGCCGCAAGAGCATCGAGTACCTCAGGAGTTGACGACGGCGCCGGACCGTCGTCGAAGGTGAGCACAACCTCATGATCTCTGAGCGGCACGGTCTGGGGATATTGAACGGTCCCAACTTGCGGGAGGCCCGCGGGATCAAGCGCCATGACGCGTGCGGTACCCAAGGCGTCCTTGTTGCCTTCGCAGTCGCCGGCGAAAGCGACTGGAGCGACGGCCATAACGGCAAAAGCTGACATGACAGCGCTGATCGCGCGCTGCCGCGGCACGGCCATATTCAAAGGCATTTTTTCTCTAGCCCACTTGTTGGCGCGTAAGCAAAGTCCGCAGATCGACTGCCACCGCGCGGCCCTTACCCTCTCGCGCCGCATAAAAGCGGAGATCGCGCCATTTTTGAGGAGATTTTGCAGGCGCGATCCGACGAAGCGGCCGAATGACCTGGAAGCGGGGCCCAGCGATCCTGCTGATAGTGTCGCCGATGTCGGGTGTCGACGGCGCCCTAGCAAGGACCTTCCGACGTTGTACGGCCTGTTGACACGGCAGGTATGGCCGCTGGCCTCCGCCGTTCACCCGAGTTTGCTCGAACGGCCCAAAGTGGACAATTCATAACCCAGCGAAAACGCCGGCGTTCCATTTTCAAATCTCTATTTGACGGCTGATTTGGACAAATCGCTCAGCCGAGAAATTAAAGCGATCCGCCGGACCAATGGAGTTCCTATATAAAAAAGAGAATAGGTGACGGCGCCAAGCGGATAGCCGTGGCCTTTGCTTGCGGGCCCCGACCCGATCACGTTCGCTGAAGTAAATTGCGTCGTCGGGATTGAGAGGACAGATGGATTTTGCTTGATGGAGCGCTTTAACGACGTCGGGGTTCTCGAAATAACCGAAGCAAATCGTTACATGCCAAAAGCCTTCCCCGAGCGAGTCAACGTAAATGCGCCTTTTTGCGCTTACGCGAGGCTTCGTCGTAAATTGCACTGTGAGCGCGACTGTCTCTTCATATAAGGACCCCATCTGGCGAACATGATCGGCGATGAGAGGCGAGATAGCGCCGCTCAATCGCGTCAGAAAGATAGCCCGACCGGCAATGCGTTCAATCTTGTGCTCGCGTAATTGTCGGACGAATTGGGCAAGAGTGACCTCATCGCGCTCACGCCGACGACGCATGGCGTCAATGCCTGCGCGCCAAGTCGTCATAACGATAAAGATCGCCGCGCCGACCACGAGTGGTATCCAGCCGCCGTCGGCGATCTTCGCGAGGTTAGCTAGGAAGAACACAATATCGACGCACATGAACAGCGAAAAAACCGCGACCGCGCCCCAAGCTGGCCATCGCCATGACACGCGCATGATTCGGTGGAGAATGGCGGTCGTCATCAGCATGGTAGTTGATACGGCAGCGCCATAAGCGCCCGCGAGCCGATCCGAATTTGCAAAGGTTACCGTCAGCGCCAAAGTGCCGAGCATCATGGCCCAATTGACGAACGGGACATAGACTTGCCCCGCTTCCTCAGAGGAAGTCTGTTTGATGTGCATTCCGGGAAGCCAGCCGAGCTGGATCGCCTGTCGGGTCAGCGAGTACGAACCAGTGATAATCGCCTGGCTGGCGATGACTGTTGCCAATGTTGACATGACTACGGCTGGATAAAGCAACCAGCCCGGGACAAGGCTGAAGAACGGGTTTTTGCCAGCGCCAGAATTTGCGAGTACGGCCGCCGTTTGGCCGGCATAGTTGAGAAGTAAAGCCGGTAAGACGATTGCCGTCCAGGCTATGCGGATCGGCGTCCGGCCAAATTGCCCCATATCCGCGTACATGGCTTCAGCGCCGGTGGCGCAGAGAAACACAGCGCCGAGGATGGCGAGGCACGAACCCGGTTCTCGAATCAAGAACAATGCCGCATAGACCGGATCGACGGCAACCAAAACATGCGGCGCGTTGCTGATGCCGAGGGCGCCGAGAACGGCGATGAAGATGAACCAAACGAGCATGACCGGCCCGAATGCACCGCCGATAGCCGCCGTTCCGTAGCGCTGCACGCAAAACAATAAGAGCAGAATGGCAGCCGCAATCGGCATTGTGTAGGGCGCAAAGTCGTTGCTTTCGGTCTTGAGGCCTTCCACTGCGCTAAGCACCGAGATGGCGGGCGTAATTATGCCGTCGCCGTAAAGCAGTGCCGCACCGACTAACCCGCAAGCAATGAGATAACGGTTACGGCCATGCCAACTGGCGCGGGTTAGCGCCATCAGCGCTAAAATGCCACCCTCGCCACGATTGTCAGCGCGCATGACCACGAGCGCGTATTTGACGGCGACAATGACGATAAGCGTCCAGAAAATTAGCGACAAGCTTCCGAGCGCACTTCGCTCATCAAAGCGCCCCCCGTTGATCTTGCTAATGGCGCGAAAGACGTAGAGCGGGCTCGTGCCGATGTCGCCGTAGACGATGCCGAGGACCGTGACGAGCGCTAACGAGTTGAAGCGATCAAGACCGCGCGCCCGATTTTGCTGAGTGTCGGTAATAATGCTCAACGAATACTCTCCGCATAGGGCCGCGCGAGTGTATGGAGAAACGGTAGGTTCACTCCAAATAATCTACGCCAGCATGGCCGATTTTGCTATTTGCCACGCTGCTTGGGGACTGCTCGCGGGGCTGCGCATCCGGTTGACCGGTCGAAGCTGATGCGTCTCAGGGAACCACCCGTGTTGGGAAGCCTTCCGGCAACTCCGTGATCGTCCAAAACCGTGGCGTCGTAAGCCAGACTGTGGGGCAACGCGCGAACTGCTGAGCGTTAGAAACGGCTGAAACATCCCAAAAGTAATCACCAACCCGTACGCGGAACCTTCCGCGCTCGAATAGGTTCCCTCAATACCCGCTCAAACGGAGAATCCATCATGGATGAAAATCGCATCGCAGGGACCGTCAAAAACATGGGCGGAAAAGTAGAGGAAGGCTTTGGTCGCGTTACTGGCGACACCAAAATTCAAGCTGAGGGCATGGCAAACCGTGCTGCCGGTGTTGCGCAAGATTTATACGGCCAAGCCCGAGACTCCGCAGCAGATGCGGCCGGCGCCGTCGGCAATTCAGCCGCGTCTTTGGAAAAATGGTTCCGACACACGGTTGAAACTCAGCCATACACGACTGCCGTTGTCGCAGTGGGCATTGGTTGGCTTCTTGGCAGACTGCACCGGCCGCTTTGAAGTCAAACACGGAACCCCGCCAGGTCGATCAGATGGACAGCACCAATCTGGGCTTTTTATGTCCCGTCACAAAACGTGGAATCGATTCTGGCTTCGATGCGGACAATGCAAGTCGCTTTAACGTGGCTGAGGAGAAGGTAGAAATTGCTTGCCCGCACTGCGGCACTAGCCATGTATTTTACATGTTCAATACTTTTGGACAACTCAATGAAAATCCAGAGGATGACAAAAAGGGGTTCGAAATCTGAAATAGTAGATGTCGTTAAATGTGTCGTGGAACAATTCACTGGATTTTTCTCGGTATCCATAGAAACACTCCTAGGTGGGTGGGAACTCGTGCAGCAACATTCCCCCACTCGATTTCGTTCCTGGTTCAAGCTTTTTCGCGCAAAGATTGAAGATTTTGCGTTGGCACTCTTGAGGCCTAATCCTTCGGAGTGACGGATATCGAGATTGGGAATGGCCAGCGGTTACTCACGAGCGAGGTCGCCGAATAGCACTCCAGGCACGCGGTGGCGTCTAAGCAAAAATTGCTCGCTCTAAATTGGCGCTGAACTTATTGGCGTTCGTACCTGCGGTGGCGCTCTATCTCTTCCGGCTCTTTTTCATCCATGACCGTAAGCTCGTTACGCGCGTGGCCTTCTGCTCGGAGCAATTCATCGAGCTTGGCATGAATGGCCTGCGTGTCGCGGTGCTCCGCTCGTTGGATCAACAAGGTCATCACCCATGTCGCTACGGTGGCGAAGTTTTGCCAGTCGAACGAGCGGCGATCCAAACCAAGCCAGGCCGCAACGTAGATCCCAACGATAACGAAGGCGAGGGGATGTGAGGCTGACACTCCAATACGGGTCAGCGCGCGACGTATTAGGTCCATCGTCGTGAACGCCGTAAGCCCGGCGCCGTTCCCCACAAGGGGCCTGCGCTTTACAACGGTCCTCCAGCTTTTGTCGGCGCTGTTTGAGCAGCGACGGCGATTCTCGAGGGTGCTGCTCTGGCATGAGCGCGAAAGACCGCGAAGTGGCGAATGCGATCCAATATATTTTGCGACGAAAACGCAGCAGTCGCACACGACCCGCTCTGAACCAAGGCAGTATCAAGAGTCTCGGCTGAACGATTTTGAAGAGCCGCGTCAGGAGCGAGAAGCTAAGAACGTAAGCGCAAGCCAATATAGCCACGCCGCCGAGCCAATGGCCGCTTCCTACAACAACAAGCCCGGCCATCTTTAATGGTTCAACGATTGCGGCAGGGATCACCAATAAGAGTAAGCAGTAATAGGGATGCAGGTGCCTAATGTATTGGCGAAGAGATCGCGGCTTATCGGAATTATTCGTCACGCCGGTGGTACGACGAAAGAACAGAAACCGTTCGGCATTTCCCTAGGGGCGTAGCTCGCAATGTAATCAACTCACCAATGTCCTCGACGACGACCCCAATATCCGCCACCACCAAAAAGGAGGACGATGACGAGAATTATCAATAGCACTTCCATGAGCGCCTCGGGGCAGTGAGCCGGTTGAGCCCCGGCCTAAGCGGGGCAAAATTTCAGATGACGTGCGTAAGCACTAGGGCGATTACGACGATTGCCGGGACTCCCAGTAACCAAAGAAGGATTGGCATTGTTACCTCCAGTAAATCGAGCCAGTTTTATTATACTAGATAAGCCAACGGCCGCGTGTTTGTTCCGTCATCTCAAGGATACGGTCAAATCAAGGAAACGTCAGACTGCCGACTTTTGTACGCGCTGCCACGTCGACTTCTCGAGGACTGCGTCGGCAACGACCAAGCAGCTTGCGCAGGTCGGCGAGGACAAGATCCATGACGGTTGGGATAGTCAATGCTCGCGGCAACGTGCGCGACCAGTTTGTGCGCGCCGCTACCTCCGCTTATCACGAGCGGCGCGATAGGCAGCACCATGCTTGCTCTGAGCGCCGGATGACGCTGATCGTCTATGCCGCGTACTCGTCGCTTTTGCAGGCGTGCTCCGTCCTGTTGGACGAGCACGCTCCTGCCGGGTAACAAAACGTTCGTCGACATCCTTCCGACAATTAGTGGGATTTCGGAGCAATGGTTTGTGGTGCAAGGCTCTTTCGAGCGTTGCTGTACTTAAGCCCAAGCTCAGATACATCGCCATGACACTTGATAATGGCGATTGCCGCGGCAGACGATCGGAAGCCATGCGCGTCAACGCCGGACTCGTAGCAACGTTCCGGAGATTGGAGCCGCAAACAGCGTGGTTCAGGGGCCGCCGAAAATCTGTACTGCCAAGCGAAAGACGCCGCGAGCGACGCTGCCGAGGGGTTACGAAAAACAGCTCGCTGGTTTGAGGATACGCTTCGCAGTACGATCGAGGACAAACCCTACACTGCGGTGGCCATTGCGCTTGGTCTCGGGTGGCTCCTTGGAAGGACCCATCGGCCGTTGTAGGAGGCGAAGTCGGGGAGGGCGAGTTCAAGCCGGATTGCGCGGGTTTAGTTCCTGGGCGCGCTCTGACGGCCGATCGGGTAGATTGAACCACAACCCTTCGCCGCCGTTCTATCAACGGCTCGTTGAGGACACATTCCCAGCCTCGGCGGTCGTGGCCCCGGGCTTCGCCCCGTCTTTCCCGGCCTGGGGCCACAGCCGGCCCATCGTACAATTCAAGTCAGCGTGGCCACTGCATGATCGGAACGCTGCTGATCGAATTCGCCGGTGAACCATTGACTATCTTAGTACTGATAGCGAGGTAGACGATCGTGTTCCGAGGTTTGTCCATTAAGCGATAAATACGAGTCGTCTTGAAAAAGATGCTCGTTTTCTCGCTAAACACCTCTTCATTTTCACTTAGCTTTGATAGGTCAACGTCGATCGGACCCGTTTGTCTGCACGATACCGAAAAATTGGAAGGATCGTCGTTTAAGCCTAATGGCTGTCCCCATCCACCTTTTCTGGCCTGCGCAATGTGGCACACGATCCCGGGCACTTGCGGATCTTCAAAGACGCTAACGCACACCTTGTCGTTAGGAGAAAGTGCATTAAACGTGGTGCTAACGCAGGCCAAATCCGTGGCATATGCAGGATGGACAGATATCACGGCCAGTACGGCCACCACAAAAAGCCACTTCATTTGTAAATCCTCGCATTGGTTGACGCCGATGTTGCACCAGCGTCTGGCGCGGTGGATTTTAATGGCATGATCGGATCCACGACAACACCGTGCCGCTAACGCACGAATTTCTGTCACTGATGTTGGGCGTGAGACAACAAACTGGCGTGCTTGTTTCTTGACGGGGTCGATCGGCCATTTGCAATTGGTCGCCGCGCGATGCGAGCCTCGCAAAAGGCATCTCGCTCCTACCGGGGCGAGATGCTTTGCGGAAGACGGCGAACCGTCTAGAGTTTTATGCCGCTTCCGCCTGCTGATTGACCACAAACTCCGCGATCTTCGTCAGCGTCGCGTCCGTCTTCTTTTCTTCCTCGAGTGTTTGCTCAAGCAGCCGCACCGCGTCATTTAGGCCAAGCTCCTGCGCCCATGTCCTGAGCGTGCCGTAGCGCGACATCTCATAATGCTCGACCGCCTGCGCCGCCGCCAATAAGCCGGCATCAAGAGCCGGCGAACCCTTGTACTCCTTCATGATCTCGGCACCTTCTTCGGTGATGCCGACAATGGCGTCGCAAGTCTTGGCCTGCGGCTTCTTGTCGATCGAGGCGAAGATCTTTTCAAGCCGGGCGACATGCCCTTCCGTCTCGCCTCTATGCTTTTCGAATGCCTTCTTTAGATCAGGAGACTGCGCCGCCTTCGCCATCTTGGGCAGTGTCGCAAGAATTTTCTTCTCGGCGAAAAAGATGTCTTTTAACGTATCGTGGAACAGTTCACTTAGCGTCTTCGGCTCTTTTGCCATCATGGACTCCTGTATGATTTGTCCGTGCGTCACCGACGGGCCGATGAAGCCGACGGACAGACTGGGTTTCTCGATTAAGGTCGTGGTCTAACGGGCCGCCCGTCAGAACCGGTCATTCCTCTAAGTGTGGACCAAGCGCGCCACCAAACAATCGTTCCTCATGGCCGGAACATATTGCCTCCAGCGCGCTTGGTGATTGCAAGAGCTGGCCATGGCTAGCTGTAATCCCCATGACCCTGCTTCAACGTTTTCGAGTGGCGGCCATGGCCGCCGCCAGAGGAGACTTCCATGATCAAATTGGCCTCTATTGCTGTTATTAGTTTGGCGATCTCGACCGCCGCTGTTGCTCAAACGGCAGCAAGAATGAACCACTCCATCTCTCCCAACTCCGCCACTGTGACCAACTGGTACAAGCAAAGCGTCTACGATCCGAAAGACAGCAAGATTGGCGAAATCGCCGACGTTCTTGTCGATAAGTCCGGGCGGATCAACTCCTTGATTGTCGCAGTCGGCGGATTTTTGGGAGCCGGCGAGAAGGATGTTTCCGTTCCCTTCGATGCCATCCGCGTCACGAATAAGAATAACAACAAATGGTACTTGGTCATGAACGCGACCAAGGACCAGATGAAAGAGGCTCCTGGCTTCACCTACGACAAAGATTCAACATCCTGGAAGCCCGATAAAAAGTAACAGCGACGGGCCGATGTCTTCCGAGCATTAAAAACGTTACGCGCTTTCGCTGAAGCGAAGGGTTATTTAGAGGAGAGTTTCATGGACGAACATCGAGCGACAGGCGCCGCCAGGAACATTGGCGAGAAGGTTGAAGAGAGCATGGGTCGCGCCACTGGCGATACGAAGAGCCAAGTCCAAGGTGCCATGGATCGGGCTCAAGGAGCCGCTGAAAATCTGTACGGCCAAACGAAAGACGCCGCGAGCGACGCTGCCGAAGGGTTACGAAAAACGGCTCGTTCGTTTGAGGATACGCTTCGCAGTACGATCGAGGACAAGCCCTATACTGCGGTGGCCATTGCGCTTGGCCTCGGCTGGCTCCTTGGCAGGGCCCATCGGCCGCTGTAGGAGGCGAAGTCGGGGAGGGTAGCCGGTTTTTCTTCAAGCGCGTCGCTTGAGCTCAGCGGCGCTCCAGCACAAGGGCCTACTTGGCCCTTTGTCGTGGTTGGCGCTCCTGCCGATTGGCTTTATCGACTGATCCGGTAGAATGAACTTGTTACCGCCGTCATGAACGACGTCATCACACTAGCGTCGGTCAGAGGTGCCTATGAAATTCTTCGAGTGCCAAGTTTGCAGCCAGCCGCTTTTTTTTGAGAATTCATTGTGTGAAGGTTGCGACCGCCACGTGGGTTTTCTCTCCTCAAAGATGACGATGACGGCGCTTGAACCGCGTGGCGAGCGTTGGAAGGCCCTGGCCGACCCGAATCCCGATTATGTCTATTGCGCTAACTTAGCATTCGACGGTTGCAACTGGCTTGTTCCAGCAGACGGCGAGCAGGCTTATTGCGCGGCGTGCCGGCATAACCGCATCATTCCCGATTTGTCCGACCAGCGTAACCTCATCTTGTGGCGCCGAATCGAGGTCGCCAAGAGGAGATTGTTTTACAGCTTGTTGCGCCTACGACTTCCTCTTCGCAACAAGACGGAAGATCGCGCAGGCCTTGCTTTCGACTTTCTTGCTCCGACCAAGGAACCGGTAATGACCGGGCACTTAGAAGGCGTCATTACAATCAATCTCGCAGAAGCGGATGACTCTGAGCGAGAAAAGCAGCGAGGTATCTTCGACGAGCCTTATCGTACCCTATTGGGACATTTCCGTCACGAAATCGCTCATTATTATTGGGACCGCTTGGTTCGTGATAGCGGGTCAATAGAAGAGTTTCGGAAAATTTTTGGTGATGAGCGAGTCGATTACAGGGAATCACTCAGCCGCCACCATTCGGATGGAGCACCCGCGGACTGGCCAAACAATTTCGTTACGGCCTATGCCAGTTCGCACCCATGGGAAGACTTCGCGGAAACTTGGGCGCACTATTTTCACATGGTCGATACCTTGGAGACGGCCAGAGCGTTTGGAGTTCACACTCGGCCGCGTGTCGCGGGTGCGGCGCTGGATGCTTCTGTCGAATTCGATCCATACACGGCTAGCATTGACCGCCTCATCGATGCTTGGCTACCGCTAACCTTCGCGTTCAATTCGATCAACCGTAGCATGGGCGTCAGTGACCTGTACCCATTCGTTCTTGGTGCGCCTTCGATGGTCAAATTGAGCTATGTGTATAATAAAATTCACTACCATTCGCCGTCCGAAAGTCAGAGCGACCGCGAAGCCCTTAAGGCCGTCGTTGCAAGCCTTAAAAGAACCGTTGCGTCACCCTAACGATCCAAAGATTGTCCATCCGGTCCTTCTAAGATCGGTGTTACAGCACATTCAATATGATGGAGGAACTAATGTCGCCGCAGAAAGCAATTGACCATGCCAAGCCCGTCTCTCGCGAGCGCCTCGCGGAACTCTTGAATGAAGACCTGTCGCGTGAATACCAAGCCATCATCTCCTATGTTGTCTATTCCCAAGTGTTGAAGGGGGCGGAGTATATGAGCATCGCCGAGCAGCTCGAAATTCATGCTCAGCAAGAGTTGAAGCATGCCCTCATCATTTCCAAGCAGATCGATTATCTGGGTAAAATGCCATCTGTAACGCCGAAGTCCGTACGCACTTCGGACAAAGCGAAGGAAATGCTTCGTTTTGATCTGGAAAATGAGAACGAGACGATCCGCAATTATCGCGACAGGGTTCGCCAGTGCGAAGCTCTTGGCGAGTTCGCCATGGCGGAGCAGATTCGGCAAATACTTGTTGACGAACAAGATCACCAAATCGACTTGGCGACGGCGCTTGGCGTGGAAGTGCCGAACGTCAGCGGCCCTAAGAAATAGCCTCACCTAATCAGATAGTGCGGTTGCGGCCTCGTCGCTGACGGTACTTCGACTGTCGAAGATACCGTCTTCCCGGCGTGTTCAAAATCGGCGACGGATGGCTTGACTGACGGCGTTTCTTAGGCGGGTGGAACTGTTTCCTCTGCAAGACAGTTGTATGTGGGACAGTGTGTTAGTCCGGGAGACTCTAAATGGATTCCGATCGAAATCCTGCGTCCATCGTCGTGGACGCACAATCTGGCGTGTCTTGGGCCGCGATTGCCGCGGGCGCCGTTGGTGCCGCGGCATTGGCCCTTATTCTAATCGCGTTCGGAGCCGGGCTAGGCCTTTCGGCCATATCGCCTTGGAACGATAGCGGCGTTTCTACCGCGACGTTCAAGACCGGCACCGGGATATATCTTGTGATCGTGGCGGTGATGTCGTCCGCAGTTGGCGGGTATCTCGCCGCTCGGTTGAGAACAAAATGGGTGAGTGTTCATACCAACGAGGTGTTCTTTCGCGATACTGCCCACGGGTTCCTTGCCTGGGCCTTCGCCACGCTTCTGAGCGCGAGCGTTTTAACCTCTGCCGGCGCATATTTAGCAAATGGCGCCACGGCAGGATTAAGCGGCGCGGCCTCACAGACGACGCGATCCGTCAATCCGGCGGACATCTACGTCGATAAGCTGTTCCGGACCAGCGCGTCGGCGCAGACTGCACCCATGTCATCCTCGTCGGCTGACTCCGGCACTACGAACGCCACTACGCCAACCGGTACAAATCCCGGACAATCGCGGGCAGAAGTTCTACGGCTGTGGACGGCCAGTTTTCGGGACGATCAAGATCTTAGCCCCGCCGACAAGACATATGTGGCGCAAGTCGTCGCTGCTCGCACCGGATTAAGCCAGGCCGACGCCGAAAAGCGGGTCAATGATGTGATTACCGAAGCGAAGACTACCGCAGACAATGCGCGCAAGGGCGCTGCGAAGCTTTCCTTCTGGCTGACCGCAGCCCTGTTGTTTGGAGCATTCGCGGCAAGTCTTGCAGCGGTTGAAGGCGGTTCGCTGCGAGACGGCAAATGGAATGATCGCGTACTCACCCCTCGGCCAATATAAAGGAGCACATCATGGGTAGAGGAATTCTTCTTTGGCTGCTTGGCGTCCCGATCCCCATCATTATTCTGCTTGCGCTGTTTTCACACTGATATCGACGGAACAGGAAGCTGCGCCGAAAGGCGCTCAGCTTTCCCTCAAATAAGCCAACATAAAACTCGGAGATGATTTCATGTCGCTCGGAACGATACTTATAATAATCCTGATTATCGTTTTGCTTGGAGGTTTCAGCGGACTTGGCGGCGGTCCGTTTTACGGGACTGGATATTACGGCGGCGGTGGGCTCGGCCTTGTCATTATCATTCTCTTGATCTTGGTTTTGCTCGGCAGAATTTAGCCGAGGCCTAGCGCTAGGCGATCGGTCCGTGGCAATCCGGATGCCAAAGTCAGATAACCGCGAACAGGTCCTGACCAAAACTCGCAATCTCAAGATGGCACGATCCGCGCATGGCTACGTGCGGGGCAGTACCGTCAAGTTTTACGAATGGCTTGAGAATAGCAGTCGCGGCAAATTGCCCGAGGGGCCGCCAGTCTGGATTTGCGGCGACTGTCACGTCGGCAATCTTGGTCCGCTCGCCGATGCGAAGGGCCGCGTTTTGATACAGATCAGGGATCTTGATCAGACCGTGATCGGCAATCCGGCGCACGATTTGGTCCGGCTCGGCCTTTCCCTCGCGTCTGCAGCTCGTGGATCGGATCTGCCCGGGGTTACGACTGCGAGAATTATGGAGGAGCTTGTCGCCGGCTATCAGGCGGCGCTGTCAACCAATTTCGAGGCGGACAGGGATAAATCCCACCGACCAAAGTCTATTCAAGCGCTACTGGCACAATCCACGCGGCGCAGATGGCGCCATTTGGCGGAGGAACGTCTCGACACCGTGCAGCCCACAATTCCCCTGGGCAAAAGGTTCTGGGTCCTGACGTCGGAAGAGCGTAAGGCCCTGAGCCAGATGTTCGCCAGCGAATCAATCAGGCCTACGCTTACCTCGCTTCGGGGCCGAGGGAAGGAGGAACCGATCGAGCTGCTCGATGCCGCCTATTGGATGAAAGGGTGTAGTTCGCTTGGACGGCTTCGGTACGCAGCCTTACTCGGAATCGGAAGTGGCAAGAGTTCTAGCGTTTGCTTGGTCGACGTAAAGGAAGGAGTGACGGCAGCGGCCCCTCGGACGTCGAATATCGAGATGCCACGGGATAATGCAGTCCGAGTTGTGACTGGCGCGAGAGCTCTTTCTCCAAACCTCGGACAGCGCATGATGGCGGCAAGGCTACTTGATAAGGCGGTCGTCGTCCGAGAGCTTATGCCGCAAGACCTAAAAATTGAGATCAATCGATTAAGCCGCGAGGAAGCAATGAGCTTGGCGCGCTATCTCGCCGGAGTCGTCGGTCGCGCCCATGGTCGTCAAATGGAGCGGAGCCAGCGTCGGGCGTGGCGATCCGATTTGGCGAAAAACCGCAAAGCGTCGCTCGAAGCTCCGTCTTGGTTGTGGACCAGCGTTGTTGAGTTGATCGCTTTGCACGAAGCCGCTTATCTCGATCATTGCCGGCAATTTGCCCTGTCCGAGGCGGCCTGAGGAGGGCAAAACGTCTGCGCGCCGAGCAGCGGGGATCTTATAGTTTGGCGCGCCCTGCGAAAAGCCGACTTGGCAGCACATCGAGGACGCGCTCGAGAAAGCTCTAGCCGCGCCGACCCCGCTGTCTCCGGTGCTGCTGAAAAGGGTGTTGCTTGGAAGGCGGCGGGTGCCGGCCACGCGGGGTTAATCGTGATGGACGGGCGACGCGCGAGGGTGTCGGGGGCTGGGGGGCCTGGGTGGCGACGCCACCCGTCCGATCTCTCAACGAAATCGACCGTGTGCGGTTCCCACCATGGAGAAATTGTTTAGGGTCAATCCATACCCTAGGGCGTTCGGGGAGCTTGAGCAGCTCGCGCGATTGATCTGCTGGTCAGGAAGTACTTCAGCAAATTGTCGCCGTCATGCGTCAGCAATGGTTCCTGACAGATCAGACAAAAGACTTCTGTTTTGCGAGTGTCTGACCCGCCTTTTATCGCTACCACGCCGCAACGCGCGCGGCAGGCGGGGCATTCAAACTTACGGGAACGATCTTTTGCCATCAGTATGCAAGCTATCGCATTTTGTAATCGTACGCTTCTCGCAAAAATCCGAAGTACTCGGCCCCGGCCGGGGGTAATTTCGGCCAGGGCCTTTCCCGTCGAGTCTAGGGATGGGGACTCGGCAACGGAGTAACGGCCTGTTACGCGCCGTAGTTCCTTCTATACCGGAGCAAGAGCACGTAGGCCCGGTGGCATCTTGCAGGATATCGCTAAGTTCAATTTACCTCTGCGCCCCGGGCAACGCTCGTGGAGTTGAACCCTGCGGGTTGTTTGGAACGTGAACAGCGCTTGCACGTTGACACAAGGCTTATCTTTGAGAGGTTCGCGATGGTTCATCCGGCAGCAAAGAAGCGCGGGGCTGACGCGCAAGTCCCGGTCAAGAGCAAACATCAGACGCCACAGGACCCAACCGAACGAAAGCTCGAACAGGGCCTGGAGGAGAGCATGGCCGGTTCCGACCCGGTAAGTGTAACGCAGCCCAGGCGTACAAAGGCTCATCGTCCAAAGGATAACGAAAGCGGATAGTGAGGCCCTTTTGTTTTTCGGGCGTCGAGGGACGAGACTTCACAAGGAAGAGCACGATGGCTAAGAGGCGGCGCAAATATTCGAGAAGCGCAGGCAGCGATGTCAAAAGTGAAATGCACCGCTACAAGCGCGGGACGGCCAAAAGCGGTCCAGGTGGCAAAGGCGGCAAGGTAAAGAGCCGCAAGCAGGCCATCGCGATCGGCCTGTCGAAAGCGCGCAAGAAGGGAAAGAAGGTCCCCCAGAGGCGCGCATCGTAAGCTGCCTGACGATAGCCGGCGGGGCTGCATTCTTGAACGGCCAGGTGCGCTCGGAACCTCGTGGCCAGGTGGTCTTTATATGTCAACGCAGTCTTCGTCACCGCTACCCTTCTGAGGCTGCGGTTTGACCATCCCGCAGGAGCAACCGATGAATAAGCGTTTGGCCGCCAGAAAAGTCATCGCTGGCAATGCGGAAGAAGCCGCCGCCCGTGGACGTTCGATCCAAGCCACGATTGATCAGGTCGAAGCGACCGCACCAAGGAAATCAAACCACGACCCGATGCAGGTGGGACAGCGTCAATACCCGTCAGAATTTCCGGCCCAACATATCAAGAAGCCCGGTCTAAAGTCAGACCTCAAAGTGCGACCGATGTTCGAGGCACCGGCCTATATTGGATCGGAAAAGCTGAAAGGCTGTGCCGCGATCATCACCGGCGGCGATTCCGGCATCGGCCGCGCCGTGGCTGTGCTCTATGCGCGCGAAGGCGCAGACGTCGCCATCGTTTATCTCGATGAGCATGAGGACGCTGAGGAAACCAAGCGCGCGGTCGAGAATGAAGGTCGGCGCTGCATCATGATCTCCGGCGATGTCGCCGACGCAAAAGTCTGCGAACAGGCGGTCGAGAAGACCCTCAAGGCGTTTGGCAAGCTCGACATCCTGGTCAACAATGCCGCCTTCCAGCAGCACGCCACATTCGATGACCTCAGCGATGATCAATTCGATCGCACGCTGAAGACAAATCTTTACGGTTATTTCCACATGGCCAAAGCAGCCGTGCCTCACATGAAGTCGGGCAGTGCGATCGTCATGACCGGTTCGGTCACTGGCCTTCTCGGCAATAAGGACTTGCTCGACTACTCCATGACCAAGGGCGCCATCCATGCCTTTACGCGCTCCTTGGGAACGCATCTTATCGAGCGCGGCATCCGGGTGAATGCAGTAGCACCGGGTCCAGTCTGGACGCCGCTCAATCCGGCCGACAAGCCGCCGGAAGCAGTCGCGAAATTCGGCAGCGAAACGCCGATGAGGCGCCCCGCCCAACCGGAGGAAATCGCGCCCGCTTATGTCTTTCTCGCGGCGCCGACTTGTTCGAGTTACATTACCGGCGAAATATTACCGATCATCGGGGGGTATTTGGGAGGATGATCCCTTAAGCGCTAAAAGGCATTCCCGAATGAGCAGAGCTTTTGTCAAAGAACAGGACTTTGAAACGTTCGAGGATTTGCCTGACAGGCCTATCTCGGAACATCCACACGACGTTACAGCCGAAGGAATGGCTCAAATAGATGCAGCTCTTGCCGCAGCGCGGGCGGCGCTTGCTCGCGCGCAAATGGCCGACGACCGGGCTGCAATGGCCGCGGCTTCACGCGATTTGCGCTATTGGAATGCGCGACGCACAACTGCCCGCGTCGTTCCCAACTCATCCGACACGACCAGGGTGCATTTTGGCAGTGTGGTGACCATTCTTCGCGACGACGAGCGAGAGCAGACTTTCCGCATTGTCGGGGAGGATGAAGCAAATCCCTCGCGCGGATCGATCTCGCATGTTTCTCCGCTGGCCAGAGCGCTGTTAGGCAAAGGCGTAGGCGATAAGGTGAAAGCCGGGAAGGATGACGCGCTGATACGCCGCATCAGATGATTGACTGCTCTGAGGCGGCTTTCTGCCTGGCTCCCGGACTGGAGAGGGAGTGAACGCAGGTGGCTCGATGATTGGCTCTGCCGGCGGCCCAATATGTGGGACTTTATCGCGCTTCTTTTCCGGATCTGGAATTTCGGTTGGTGTTTGATTGGGAATGTCGCTCATCACATCTCACAATGCCGGACACGGCCCAGTGTCGTTCGTTCTGGGGCATCACCTCGGGTTCACGAAGGCTCGGCCGACGGAGGACCCTCAGCTACTTCTGACGTGGCGCTGGAGCGTCGCGTTGAAATGGCCTCTGCTCTGGGCCACAACCAAACATTCGGCTGTTGGCGTATTCGGGTCGATCGTCTATCTGCGCCTCTGCGTTCCCAAAACTGCAGCCCCGATCAGAACTCCGATCCCGAGCGCAACTCCGAGAGTGACCAATGGCTGCCCTTGCACCTCGGCGCTCACACGCCGGATGGCACTATTGCCGTAGCTAGAGCCCACTTGCACGGTTTGGCGGCCCCCCTCACGAAAACGCTCCATCATATCGCTTACGACGGAGGTCAGCGCGTCACCGATCTGCTCAAATGCTGTTCGAGCCGCGGCGGAACCGCGATGTCCAGCAATACGGCCAATATTTTCGAGTTCCTTTTCAACGGCGCTGAGATGCCTCTGTATGGAAGCAACGTTTGGAGCAAATTCGGAGGAGCGGTACTGAAACACGGTCTGTTTCCTTTCCTCAAGGCACGAAAGCCTCTAACAGAAACTGTTCAGCGAACCATTGGTTCCGAAAACTACGGTCAATAAGCACCTCTTTTCGCCTCGACAAGACACTCATGAAACCGTCACTGTGCGCAGATCGAAAAACTGCGTTGCCGATCTCGGTGGTACTCCTAATGCGGGTCAAGGCCCATCTGTGTGGAGCGGAGCAAGGCGCGGCCTGTATGGCCGCGTTTGCATTAGAGAAACACGAGAAATGAATGACGAAGTCGAAACTTGCCAGTGTTTGGGCTAAATATTCCAGTTCTGAACTTTAGCTCAGGTTAGCGCGTTGATGCTCCGAGTCCTATTTCGAGCGCAGGAAAACCCATATGTCAGAGAACCGTACTCCCAATTCTGATTTCAACCGTGCTTTCGGAGATGCCAAAAAACAAGCGGCAAGCGTTGCCAGCGAGGCATCGGATGCTGCTCAAGACCTTTATGGACGGGCGGCCGAGAGCGCCTCCGATGTTGCTGATTCCGCTAGAAAGGCGGCGCGCAAGACCGCTGGCTCCTTCGAGAAGGCGCTTCGCAATACAATCGAAAACGAGCCGTACACCGCTGTCGCAATTGCACTCGGTCTTGGATGGCTAATCGGCCGAATGCACCGACCTTTCTGAACTCATCGCTCCCGTCGGAGGCCCCAAACAATTTATGCCCGCCAATGTCCGTTATGGGTCATTAGCTGCCGCGACAGAATGAAATCGTGATGTCCGCTTTCCGCCCAAAAGCGGCCACGGGACTGCGGTCGCGCGAGGCGGCCTATTGCTGCGGTTGAGCGGTCTTGTATTCCATCACGCGGGTCTGTTCGGCCCTGCAAATAGGACACCGGTAAGTCCGCGTCTCAAATCTGGCTTGAGAGGTTTGGGCTAGCGTAAGCCACATGGCGTTGCCGAAGTCGGGACACGGGGGACTGTAGGACGGATAGCTTAGGAACCGCAGATGGCACGATACTTCCCGTGTTACAGACCGGAATTGCTCGCAGCATATCAATATGACGGGTTGGCAATTGGGACTGTGCAAAACGGCACACTTCGGAATTAGGACACACAGCAAAATTCAAAACCCAACTAATGGGGCGGCCCGCTCAAGCGCTGCGATGTCCGCTTTGCACCCGAAAGCGGACACGGAACTGCGGTCGCGCGATGTCCGCTAAGGGCCAAAAGGGGACATTCCGCCTGGTTCAACGCGATGGATGTGAACTTGAACCAATAACCCTTAAGATTGTTGTTGTACCGAAGGACTGCAATGACAATCGAAAGCGATGTTCTACGCGAGGACTTCCGCGCGTGGATGGATTCACCTGCAATAGGGCTACCGGAATATTCGGCTGATCTGCAAGTCCAACGCCGTGTTGGTAGAATGATCGCTAATTGCGGCGCGAGGGATTTGTCTCACGCGCAAAGACAATTGGTGGCCAATTCGATACAGACTCGCCTTCCGGAAGGGCCGTAGCCTTCGCGTTGTTTCCGACACGGTCGCACCGGTTGGCGCCGGAAGACTTCGGCCGTTATTGGCTGGGCGAAGCAGTCCGCTGGGGCAACGTCGTCAAAGCCGCACATATCCAAGTGCAATGAAATCTAACTCCGTCGTCCAGGCGATGCAAACTCGTTCACTTACGAAAGTTCCATTTTCAATCACGACGAGATTTCGCGATTATTAGTTCGCCGCCTAACGGCGTGGTAGCGTGAAAGGCGTCCCCATAGGAGAACCTGTGCTTCCTGCCTCATTACCAAAGAAATTCCCGGTTCTGAGCAAGCCAATTCCGCAAGCCTCGGTTACGACGATACTCGTGGGCATCGTAGTTGTTGCTGCGCTTTATTTCGGTAGAGAGGTTTTAGTACCCATCGCTCTTGCTGTTCTTCTAAGTTTCATCCTTTCGCCGTTCGTGCGCTTGCTGCAGCGGTGGTACTTACCCCGCGTCGTTGCAGTAGCCGTGGTAGGGCTGGTGGCTTTCTCAGGGATTTTCGGGCTGGGGACCTTGATGGTCTCCCAAGTTAATGAACTCGCAAAAGACCTTCCGCGATACCAAACTACTCTAGGCGCGAAAATAGATAGCTTAAGAGGCGCCGCGGCAGGCACCGGAACGCTTGAACGCGCGTCCGAGGTGTTGCGTGACCTCAGCCAAGAGATCAATAAACCGAAAGACAATTCCGGAGTCCTATTGCGTGACGGGGCGGCGCCAGACAAACCAATTCCTGTAGAAGTCCGACAGCCGGACCCGGGTGCACTTCAGACCCTAACGGCCCTTATTGAGCCGCTGATTCACCCCCTCACAACCACCGGAATCGTCGTTATTTTTGTTATTTTCATCTTGCTTCAGCATCAGGATCTTAGGAACCGGCTCGTCCGGCTGGCAGGCGCCAAAGATCTTCAACGCACCACTGCGGCAATTGATGATGCTGGTGAGCGCCTTAGCCGGCTGTTCTTAACCCAGCTTGGGCTGAACGCTTGTTTCGGTCTCATAATCGGAGTGGGGTTATGGTTCATTGGCGTTCCCAGCGCTCCCTTGTGGGGCATGCTGGCGATGATACTGCGTTTTGTGCCGTACATCGGCGCGGTGATTTCCGCGATTTTTCCGCTGATCCTTGCGGCCGCGGTTGGATCGGGCTGGACAATGGTCCTTTCTACGGCCGCGCTTTTCCTAGTCGTCGAGATCATTGCAGGACAGGTTATTGAGCCGCTCGTCTATGGCCGTAGCGCAGGCTTGTCGCCTGTCGCGGTTATCGCCTCGGCCACCTTCTGGACGTGGCTGTGGGGTCCGGTTGGCTTAATCCTCGCGACACCGTTGACAATCTGTTTGGTCGTTCTCGGTCGTCACGTCGAGCACTTGAAGTTTCTGGAGGTGATGTTCGGCGACGATCCGCCCTTGAAACCGGCCGAGTTGATCTATCAGCGCATGCTTGCGCGTGATCCGATCGAGGCCGCTGAGCAGGCTCAACTTTTTTTGCAGGAAAACACTCTAAGCGCTTTCTATGACGAAATCCTCCTCGAAGGCTTGCACCTAGCGCAGGATGATGCGGAACGGGGGCTGCTCGATAACGAGCGAATGCAGCGGGTTCGCGACGCCGTCGCCGAAATCGTCGACGATCTTGGCACACATGAGGATAAAGATGAGGTCCTTACCGAAGGTGTTGCTCCGAAAACAGTAGAGTCACCTCTCGCTCACCTCGAGCGAGCCGAGGCCAGATCCACTGCCGGAGTTTTGCGGAAAGAGTGGCAGATCGGAACGCCCGTCTTATGTATTCCAGGTCTAGGCCTTCTCGACGAAGCGGCCGCGTTCATGATCGCACAGCTTCTCAATCGCCGAGGCATTGGCGCTCGGGTCGAACACGCAGAGGCCCTCTCGATGTCTCGAATAATGGATTGGGACATTAAGGGTGTTGCACTTGTCTGCCTTTGCTATGTCGGGACTCCCTCATCCGCGCAGGTTCGATACGCCGTGCGGCGCATCCGCCGTCGAACGTCTGCAATACCTACATTAATAGCGCTCTTGGGAGGCTCAGTGGAAACGAAGACTAGCGACATCTTGGAGCAAGAAGAGTTCGTCCAACATTCCGTGAGCGCGACAGTCGAAAAAATTCTAGCGATCGCGAGCGACGTTTCCGAAAAAGCTCAGCCGCCTGCTTTTTCGAGCGCTTAATGGGAACGCCGATTTGCCGCGCCATTTGACGGCGGCCGTGACGGCAATGTGATTGTCGAGTTCGACTGTTATCAATGAATATCTCGACGAGACATTTCCAGACATCCCCCTCAAACCAAAATCCTCATCGGGTCATCCGTCCGTTCGGCTGTCCGAACGACTGCGACGCCGTTCAGTGTTGGCTCGCCAGACTGATCACAAGCGACAAAGCGCCCACGAAGATGAGACTGAAGGCCCAAGTCGTATCCAGATTGAACCAACTCCGCGACACGAACTTGAGACCCACGTAGCGATAGACCAGCCATGCCAAGAAACCGCCGGCTGCGAGCATCGCCATAGAGTGGACGACGGAAACCAGGACCGCCATGCTGAGACTGGTATTGATGAGCGCGCCTACCGCCTCGTGGCCTCTGTTGAGGTCGGCGGCTCGGCAGAGACCAAGATAGATTGGTACGAGCATCAATCCCGCGCCATGCGCAATAGCCACGGTAAAGGACCAGAGTGCCAATTGCGTCGGTTGTATCCGCGCCAGCGCTCGGGGATGACGCCGGTTGACGAATCGGAAGATGCCAAATCCGATGACCAGAATGCTGGCGCTGATCTGGATCAGTCGCTGCCATTGGACGATGACGACCAGCAGAGTGAAGGGAAGGATCACCACGAGCATCGCCAGCAGATGGCCGATCGTTAGCGGCCAAAGTGCTCCCATTAAGGCGCGCGAACTCCTTTCCATCAACCCGGCTGAAACAGCGAGTGGCCATCCCATTCCCGGGTTTACACCGTGATAGAGGCCACTCGCGACGACGGCCAGCCATAGCAAAGCAGTTGTCCAGTCCAGTCCACCCAAGTTCAGACTGACGGATAGCAAAACAAATCCGTCGAGCAATCGCCACCCTCGAGCCGGATCTGATGCGCCCGGTATCCTTCAGGAAAGCTCACCCAGTAATCCTTTGCCAAGTCGAGGCCGCCACTCGCATTCGCATTGGCCATAACCTCAGCGCCTGGTACTCCATCGGGATAGAATTGGTTGTCCCACGTCGAGTAGAGTGAGTTGGTCCAGTAGACCCGCTTGCCGTCACGGCTAATCTCGACCATCTGCGGACCGCCTGCATACACCTTGCCGTTCGGGTGGGGTGTACGGCGCGCGATGCCGCCGACGTGGACCGAGCCCGCAAGCTTCGGCTTCCTCGGATCGGTGACGTCGTATTGCCGCATCTCGCCGGTTCCCCAACACGCGACGTAGAGGAACCGGTCATCCATGGAGAGGTCGATATCGGTCACTAGCGGCGGCACTGCGCCAAACCCCTGCAGGAGAGGCGGGAGCTTGTCCTTGGACGCCGGTTCAGCTGGGATCGTCGCTGTCTTCTCGATTTGAAACTTGCCGCCTTCGCGCCACCAGGTCCAGATCGAACCTTCGAGGTTCGTAGTGTCGACCACAACGCCCACGAACCCGTACTCGCGTATAGGATCATGCGCGGGCCGCACTTCAAGTGCCATCTGGTGGTTGGCGCCAAGATCGATCGTCTGGACGTTGCGCCGGGCCCGGAGATCCCAGAAGTGGATTCGGTGGCCGTACTTGTTCGAGAGCAGATCCTCCGGCACGATCCCGTTCTCGAACTGTGGTGGGAGCGCCCACTCGCTCGTCACCATGTAGTCGCGCGGCAGGTTCCACCAGAAGTCATAGTGCAGCGTCTGGGGTCCGCGGTCGATTTCCCAGCGGCCCAGGATGTCGAACGTCTCACAGTCCATGATGAAGACGCCTGGCGGTCCATCGGTGCCGTTCTTGCCGCCGCCACCGAGGGTGCTGACGTATATACCTTCCGGACCGCAATGAACCGTGTGGGGCCGCGAGTAGCCGGTCTTCTTAAACATCTCCTCCGGCTCGATGATCTTGTGGATCTTTGCCTTGGTGGGATCAGGCTTCGTATCCACGACATAAATGCGCGAGGAGCGGAGCCCGGGGATGATCAGATAGCGCCGCTCGAGGAACGCGTGGCCCGTGAGCGGCGACAACGACGACGAGCAGGCGTTCCACCCGAAATGGTGGAACTCGTCACCCTTGTACGGCATCGTCACTGTGTGGACGATCTGGCTAAATGTGCGCGAGCCGGGCTTTACATCGATCACTGCGAGCGCGTCGGGCTTTGAAAAGTCCGGACTGAGCAGCAAGGTGTAGACGAAGTTCTCTGGCGGAGCTTCCATCGCCAGCTTCGGCGATGCATGGAAGGTCGGATCAGGCCTCATCGTCATTGGAATGGCTCCCTGTTGTTGTCGAGGCGCACGGCACCTTCTGTCGTTTGTGCTCGCGTATTCCTGCGTCCAGGAAGCCGTAGGCGTACGGACGTGCAGTATGTCGGCTCTAATGGAACCGACAATGTGATAATGTACTTTATCAGATTGAACTCGCCCCCGCCGACGGGATCAGGCTGCCAAACCAAGAAGCGGAGATTTCGGTATGTCGCCGTTTTACGGGCAAATCTCCGGCAAGCAATGCGCTTGACCGTACGAAGACGCTACGCTTCGTTGGGATCATTGTCGAACATAATGTCCGATACCGGAAGTACCGACGCCCCTAATTGCGTACAGGTGCGCTGACTGCTTTTGCTATTGCTGCACTGCACGAGTCCGCTTTTGGCCCAATGCTACTGACCCATCGCAGCTGCTGCAGTCGAAGGCGATCGCCATCGACAACGACCTCCGCGGCACATGCGCAACCGGCCTCAAGGTCGGTGTGGTGGGAGCGCGAGTCGAGGACGCATCAAGGAGCTGTCGAGAACCTGCCTGACCTGGCTACGCTGGTTGAGCGCTGCTGATGTCGGCGGGTGCTCCGTGAGCAGATCGGCACGCATCGCCGCTTGCTGGCCATCGTGCGGGACGATGAGGTGTGCCGGCGACAATGACGGTCCCTGGTGTCGGCCCCGTCGTCGCCTGACCATCGCGCTACCGTCGATGTGCCGGCTCGCTTTAAGAACTCCAAGGCGGTCGGGGCAGCTTGGACTGACGCCATCCCGGCATCAATCCGGCGAGAGTGACCGCCCCGGCGGCATATCGCGGTGCGGTGACGAGATGATGCGGATGATGCTCTACGAAGCGGCCCAGACCATGCTGGTAGTCTCAACAAAATGGTCCTGGCTCAAGGCCTGGGCGATGAAGATCGCCAGGCGCCGCGGGATGAGAAGGCAATCGTAGCACTAGCGCGCCGATTAGCCGTGATCATGCACCGCATCTGGGTTGATGGTACCGAGTTCCGTTGGACCCGGGACGTGGCAGCGGCATAAGGGCTGCGCGGGATCGAAAGCGATAGGAGGAAACTCGAGCTCCACCCAGCGGTGGAATGATGTCCCTCGCGGGACGATGGATGAGGTGGTTCGGGCGCCGCGGACCTACCGTTCACTGACGGCAAGGCCGCCCCAAGATTGTTCCACCTCGTCTCGAACATGATGGAAGGGCCTTAGTGCATCGAAGAGAAGCACGAGCCGTGAGCGACATCGACACGTAGTGGTGGATAGGAAGGGAGGGAAAAGCGGACGCGCCAGCCGATGACAACCGCGGCAGCTTTCGGGGGTAAAGCGGACATCGGCAGCCCACTTGGTAGGTAACTCGCAACGCAATTCTAGCTCAACCGTGTGGTAGGGTGTGATCCTCGGGATGAGGACTAGGCCCATGAAGCGACGGGATTTCATCGCCCTGCTCAGCAGCGCGGCCGTTGCGTGGCCGCTCGCCGCGCGGGCGCAGCTGACTAATAGCCCACTCCGGATAGGCATGCTGCCGCTTGGTTTGCCATCCAATCCTTATGACAAGTCGCTCGTTGAGGCATTCCGACAAGGGCTGCGCGATGTTGGCATTGTTGAGAATCATGATGACATGCTCGATGTCGTTTGGATCAGCGGAGACGTGGAGGTTGCCGTAAACGAGCTGATCCAGCGCGGTGCCGGACTGCTGGTCCCTTGCGGCTCAAGTGCGGCGACGGCCGCAAGTCATAAGACATCGACAATTCCAATTGTCTTCATCAGCGTTGGGAATCCCACGGGTATAGGCATAGTCGAGAGCCTGTCGCGCCCCGGCCGAAACGTGACCGGATTTAGTGACGTGCTTGCGGACCTAAGCGGCAAGTATGTCGAGCTGGCCCGCGAACTAGGCGGCCAACAAGCAACGGTCGACTATCTTTGGTACACCGAATGGCCGGACGGGCAACGTAGGCACGATGCAACTGAGCAGGCTGCTCAATCGCTTGGTGCGCAAATCAGGTCGTGGGGGATTGGCGGCGTAGCGGGTTTGAGCGACGCCGTCACTGCGATCAAGAAGAGTGGCGCGTCCACCTTCATAATTCAGCCCAGTCCGTTCACGTATACGCAGCGCGCTCGGCTGATCGACGCCGCGAACAGCAATCGGCTAGCGGCAATCCACGCATTTCCAATAGCGGCGAGAGAGGGTGCACTAGTCGCGTATGGACCAGATTACGCCGACATGTATCACCACGCAGGCATCTACGTCCGCCGGATTCTCAAAGGGGAGAAGCCCGCGGACTTGCCCGTCGTGCAGCCGACCAAGTTCGACATGGTCATCAATCTCAAGACAGCCGAGGCTCTCGGGCTAGTAGTGCCGAACACCATGCTTGTAGTCGCCGACGAGATAATCGAATAGATCATCGCGATTTTGCTGCGGTGCATGAGTCCGCTTTTGGCCCTTAGCGGACATCGCTCGACCGCGCTGCCGTGTCCGTTGTTGGGGGCAAAGCGGACACCGCGAGTTAGAGCCGGCGCGTCCGCTAATGACCCAAAGCGGACATTCTCTACGACAAGCGGCCACGTTCGGTCGGGGCTGTTCGATGCCGCGCGCCGCGCTTGTCGGGCTGCGATGGCAAGAGGCCCTTCACTGACGGGACCGCGCCGTCTCGTTGATGACGCTATCTGCCATGTGTCACGCAGAGTGTGATGGCGAACTCAGCCATCAACAAAGCCCCCAAATAAAAAGAAAAGGCCCCGGATCGACTCCGGGGCCAACTTCCACCCATGCCCGGTCAGCCTGCCAGAAACCGACCGATTAGCACTATGCACCAGTTACGTTACACAAGCGTTAAATCATGAACCGCGCTCATAACCCTTAAAGCTGAGACCGACCCTGAGCTGATCGCGGACCGGCTTAACCACACAGTAACGGCGCAGCGGTACGTTGCAAATTGGCCGGACATGTTATGCGTACTGGCGTAAAGAGGCCCCGGCGATCTTCACAGGTCGGGGCCTCCACTTCGCGCGCATAGGCGCGACACGAGTCACTTCGCGGTCAGCATCGGGATTATACTCGCCGGGTAAGCGGCATTTGTCGTGGCGGTCTTTGACATGGCGACTGACAAACAGACCGAGCCGGAACGCAAGACTTTCCGAGTCTACATCTTCAATAAAATCTCCTACGCGGCGATTTGTACGATTGTCGCAGTCCTGGGAGGCTTGGCTTATTTCAGAGGCGTCTTGCCGAGATCGAGTCCGCCACCGACACCGCCAGTCATTCCGCAACAGGCGAAGATCAGCCTGCCAATCGGTGCGATCCTCATACCCGATGCCAGCGGTAAGTGCCGCCTGCACGCACTCGACAACGCAACCGGAAAAATCAACGATTATGGCGTGGTTGACTGCTCAAACGCGGCAGATGAAAATTCCACAGCATGGAAGCGAGCGACGAACTCGGACGTAGGCGCTGAGGTCAGCAAGTCGTTTCGACACGAATAGCGTGCAGGTCACGACCCGTCGTCCAGGGCATTGATCGCCGCCCGAGCCAACACCACAGCCTCATCCTGAACTTGGCGTTGCTGATGGCGACGTCAGTCCGATATTTATGGGGCGTTTACTAGCTAGTTTATTTTCTTGCGAAAGCTTCACTTGGCGAGAGGCAGTTTATCAGGAAAGTGTCGGTAAGGGGCCGCGTTTGATTTGGTGAAGTCAACAAGGAACAAACAAATGATCAAAACTACCATCGTTGTGACCATAACCGCGCTCCTGATCGGTCTATCGAATGTTGCGTTCGCTCAACAAAGCACTGGCAACACGGCGGCCAATGCGGCAAAGAGCGGCGGTCCAGGCACGCATGTTGGGGCCGAACGCACTGGCTCAGTGTCGAGCAACGAGAAAGTGCTTGGGAATCACAACGGCTACAGTAAGTAATAAATCGCGAAGGACAGCACTGCGACGCAGTCCGTTGTGGGCTAATAGGGGGCGGCTTTAACGGCCGCCCCTTTCTCGTTGCCCTCGCGCGTGAGTCGTCGTCTCCTAAAGTCGCGAGATCATTGACACTGCGACGTCGTAGGACCGCGCAATCGCGACAAGGGTTTCGCCAGCGGCCCGGCCTGAGAAGCGGAGCGTCAGGGTCTATTTTGATCAGACGCCTGCGGTCATTGCAGAACCCCTCAGTGAGTACAGTGTCGTCATCGCACAGCACCACGGCCTCTCTGGGGGCGAGCGAAGACCGGACATTTTGATCATAGCAGAACGCGACGCAACCAGGCGCGTCGTTTTGATCGAAAATGAAGAAAACAGGAGATGGAAAATATCTTAGTGATAGCGTCCACAGGGTTTTTGGGTATTTACATGATTTCAATCGGCTAGGTCTTCAAACTGGGGCCTTAAAGGCATTGCTGGTGGTTCCAACCGGTTGTCGGCAGCCGCATCTTTGCTATTGAAAGGCCTTCTGAAGATTTCATTGCGCTTGGATATGTGCGTCTTTGATGACGTTGCCCCAGCGAGCTGCTTCGCCCAGCCAATAACGGCCGAGGTCTTCCGGCGTGCCGGGAGCAAAAGTCAAACCTTCGTTAGTTTCAATCGTCTTGAAGACTCCCGCGCGTATAGCATGCGCCACGGATGCGTTCAGCAGGTTCACTATGTCCCTCGCCGTTCCCGCCGGTGCACAGAGACCATACCAGCCTTCGACGACGTAGCCTGCCACGCCGGCCTCGGCAACTGTCGGTAAGTCGGGGTAAGCGGCTGAGCGCCGCACCGAGGTGACCGCTAGAGCACGTAACTGCCCACCGCGAACATATGACGCCGCACTGGGGACGGTCGAGAACATGAGCTGAATCTGTCCGCCCAGCAGATCGGTAAGAGCCGGTGCCGAGCCCTTATACGGCACATGGGTTATATCGACGTGCGCCAAACTCTTGAACAATTCACCGGCAAGGTGCGGCGATGTACCAATGCCGGGGGATCCATAGTTGACCTTGCCGGGATTGGTCTTGGCATAGGCAATCACGTCCTGAACCGACTTGATCGGCAGCATTGGATTGACCACGACGATATCAAATGATCGCGCGACTAAGGCGACGGGCGCGAAGGCTTTGAAAGTGTCATATGGCAAATTGGCATTGATGCTTGGAATGATGACGAAGGGTGTTGACGCCATCAACAGCGTATAACCGTCAGGGCTGCTGCTCGCGGCTGCTGCTGTCCCCACGATTGTACCAGCACCGGGTTTGTTTTCGACAATGACCGGCTCGCCGAGATCCTTGCTCATAAAATCGGCCAGTACGCGCGCGATGATATCGACGCCGCCTCCCGGTGCGAACGGAACGATTAATTTGATGGGTTTGTCTGGAAAGGCCGCCAGTACCGACTGGGGCGCTAACGCTAGTATTGTCAAGAATAGGAACAGGATTGACGCGAACCCAAGCTTCAGTCGCGCGGCGGACGCTCGCATAATACTGCTCCGGGCAGTTGGATATATGTCGCCGTTATTAGCACATTTACCCCAAGGGGAATTAGGGGGCGGCTAATCCCATGGTGGAAGCCTTCGGGCGTCTGCTAGCAAACCTGTCGAGACGATCTTTGAGGTCACGTTGCCAACCGGAGACTTGTGAATTCGGCCGAAAGTAGATGGGACTCCTGGCCGAGATTACGCAAACCGTCCTGTTAACCGCCCTACGCCTTTCAATCTGTTATTATCGCAGCGGTACTTCAGTCACCACAAACCATATTGCACATTCTGCAAAGGTGCCCCGCCGCTGTGAGCAGAACACAGGGCGGGGCTTGGCATCAAAAGGGAACTTGCCGAGATCCATCTCGACGTCTGAAGATCACACGGCTGCCGTGAGCGAAGTAAGCATGGCCCTAAGCGTGTCGATGCTCGGCTTCAACACCTCGGCGACACCGGGGATTGCGAGCACTTTGTCGAATTGTTGGTTCAGAGTTGGCATGGCTGGGCTGATGAGACCCGCGATGATCTTGCGTTGATCAGGCGATAGTTGGCCGGTCAAGCCGGTGACTTTGTCGAGTTGGGCTGCGACCTGTTGCAGTTTGGGTTGCGCTGTCTCGGCGGATGCGGCATCGGAAACTCCCTGCAGCGATGTCCGCAGGCTGGTGAGGGTGTTGTCAACTTGCTTACCCATATCAAGCCCACCAACGATCATATTCTGGGTCGAGCCCGCGATCTGTGGGGCCTGCTGGACAATGTGCTCCACTGGTTTGTTGTTGAGATAGAGGAGCAAAGCAACCGCGGCAGCGGCGGGAATAGCCCAATAGCGCCAGTTGGACCAGCCGGATGCAGCAGCGTTTGCAGCACGGGCGCCGTTGCTGGTGACGGTCTGTGTTGCGGACACGGCGGCGCGAGTAGCTTGGTTGGCCATGGTACCCGCCATGCCCTCCGCTCCATGGAGCGCATCAAGCAGACCTGTTCCACGTAGTTGATCGCGCAAAACTGAAGGCAACGCTGCGGCAATATTGTCTTTCTGGGCAGCGAACAAACCGCTGATATTAGAGGGACTAACATTGCCGCTTCCCAGTTGCTTCGCGATGGCGCCCATGACGACCGGCGCCAGTATTCCGAGCAGTGAGCTACTCGTGCCCTGGCCCACTCCCGCGACCTTTGCGATGGCTCCAGTCAGCTTGTCTTGGTCTTGCCCCCCCAACAGCACCGAGAGAATTCGCGATCCCTTGTCGGCAAGCGCACTTTGATTGCTGCCACCAATTATGCCGATGAGATTATCGAGCGCACCGACATTTTGCGTCGCAGCGTCCGCCAGTTGCTTCGCGCCGCCCGGCTGCATGGCGGTGTTGCTGAGCGCGGCCAATAGCGCCGGTACAGAGCCATTGATGGCTGTCTGGGCACTACTGCGATTGAGGCCAATTGCGGTAGCGATTCGACCGACCACTTCGGGTGTCAGATATTGAGTGACGAAAGAGATAAGATTGTTGGCCATGATTTCCTCCCTAACTTTTCCGGAATTAAAAGCGAACCTGCAAGTCCGGATGCGGGCACCGAATGATTGTTACCCACACCGGCAAGACTGCCGTGGGTCTAGACCCATGATTAGCCGTCTACGATTGGACCTAGGTGTAGGTCGGACGAACCAAAGACTAATAAGGGAATAGAGTTGGGCGAGCCGGATGCGCGATTTTGCCATTGCCGGCTATGGCGAGTTCCACAAAAGAGATCAAGAAACAGGTCGAGTGGTAAAGTTGGTTCGTAACCGAATGGCGAAGTGGAAAAGGGATGAAAACAGACGTCACAAATCGGAGTTGAGATCAGTAAGATCTAGGACCTTGGTCCAACTCGACTAACAACACCCATCCACGCCACTCTTATAGGTAAAGGCCTGCGGCGCATTAGGATAACAGCCTAAAGGAGCGCAAATGCCTGAGGTATCAGCTAACAGAACCAAGCCCCGTCCCCACTACGATGGCGTTAAAGATGCCATCGTCTGGGGGATGAGCTTTGTTGTATTCGCGGCGCTTCTCGTCATGCTCTTATTGTCGATCTTTACCAAATAAGGCGACAATAGGAGCGAAGTGGCAACGAAGATTTTGCCTTGCTTTGAACTCAATGGGCATTCGCATTTTTCTTAGAAAACGCGAAGTCCTTCTGTGGTATGCGGAGGGAATAGCGAGGCATCATGAATGTACAAGCAGACGTCACGGTTCTGATCGCCGATCTCTCTGATGTCTACTCCTCCACTCCAACCAGAACGTTCGTCAGAACGAACGACGGTTTGATCGACCTTTTGCTAACAATGGGGAGAAAATATTATGAGCATCTTTGGAAGAATTATGGGCGCGATATTCGGTCATGGCTCGGTACAGGCGGGTGCCTCGCCTACAGCATCGCCAAGCGTTACCGGGGCGCCAACGGTGGACGTCGCAGCAATCATTGACAAGGCGGCCGCAGCAAAGGGTGAAAAGCTATCTTGGCGAACCTCAATCGTCGACCTAATGAAGGCGCTTCAGCGTGAAGGCACGCAAGGAACTTGCCAAAGAATTGAAATATGCTGGTAACACCAAAGACTCGGCGGCCATGAATATCTGGTTGCACAAGCATGTTATGCCAGGATTTCCGCCAATGGTGGCAAGCTACCAAATGATATCAAATCCTAAATCTTCGCGGCGCTGTTTCGTAACCGGTGCGCTAGTGCGGAACGCATGGCCCCTGTCTGCAAGCAGCCTCATCACAAATCGGCGATCCACGAAATGGCTGAAGGAGCGTCCCATAAAGCTTCTTGGTAGATGCCCGTGGATCAACCCGACGAGCCGCCTAACCAATCGCCTTGAAGATGGCCTCTATCAATAAATCGGCCGGAAAGGGCTTGCTTAGGAATGCGATGCCGCCTGCCGCCGCGGCTTTATCGCGAATCCCGTCATCGTCGAGAGCGGTCATGAATATAGTTGGATACTTGTAACCGTCAGCCGCCAGTTGATGAACTAACTCCACGCCTGAAATATCACCAAGTTGAACGTCAGTCACGAGGCAGTTCGCTCGGCTTGTCGCTGCGGCCGCGATGAATGCCTCAGCGGATTCGAATGTTTCTGTGCCATAGCCGAGCGCCGACAGCAGGCTGGCCGTAGCGTCTCGCATGCCGGCGTCGTCATCGACGATCGCCACAATTTTTTGCTCTGTGGAAGCCACGACATTCCTAGAATTGTTGGGCCGTTTGAACTTGGCCGCGCGGTAGTGCCGCTCGTTGTCGAGCCGGGGGAGAGGCTTGATATCCGTGACTTTCCGTTGATGTCTTGTTATAACTTGCCAAAGCCTTGTTCGCGCCTGCCTATCCGAGCCGGATACGCTTGATCCCAGTTGCAAACTAGGGACGTCGGGAGGCGATTTCGTGCATGATCCCAAGGTCACGCGGCTCGACGCGCCCCCAACTGCTAGCGGCGCTATAACTCGGCTCGCCTACGCACATGCCAAAGAAGCGGGGGCGGAACTTGGGTCAATATTAAAAAAGGCGGATTTAACACTTCACCAAATTGAAGACTCCGGCACGCGCCTCAAAGTGCGAGATCAAATCCGGTTTCTAAATTTCGTTGCCGTCGCTCTGCAGGATGATTTTCTGGGATTTCATCTTGCCCAGCCGGCTGATCTTCGAGAGATTGGGTGGCTCTATTATGTCGCCGCTTCCTCGGAAATATTGAGCGATGCGCTAAAGCGGGCCTCTCGCTACAGCTCGATCGTGAATGAAGGCATTTCGCTAAGATATGCCGACGACAAAAGCGTCGCTATAGCGATTGAATATGTCGGTGTCAGCCGTCATTTGGATCGGCATCAGATTGAATTTCTTATGACGTTGCTGGTTCGCATATGCCGGCAGCTAACTGGCCTTCGTTTGGTGCCGATCCACGTGAAATTCATTCATCATCGAGAAAGCGAATGCTCTGAGTTTCTGAATTTTTTCGGTGGCGATGTACAATTTGGTGCCGCAGTTGACGAAGTTGCATTCGCGGCGGGTACCGGGAATCAACCCGTTGTGAGCGCGGATCCATATCTCAGCAAACTATTGACTGCGTATTTTGAGAAAGCGCTTTCTTCCCGGCCAGCTACCCGCAGCTCATTCCGGTCCAGCGTCGAGAATACGATCGTCCCGTTGCTACCGCACGGGAAAGGTCGAGCCATCGAAATCGCACCTCGGCTTGGATTGAGCCAACGGTCATTCGCGCGGCGGTTATCGTTGGAGGGGCACACATTTTCCGATGTTTTGGAAAAACTGCGATCCGATCTCGCCGAACGTTACTTAGCCGATGAGCGCTTATCGATTACGCAAATAGCATGGCTTCTCGGTTATCAAGAAGTCAGCGCGTTCACCCATGCATTCAAGCGTTGGACCGGAAAGACGCCTCGCGAGGTTCGTCCCCGTGTCACTCATCAACCCAGAAGAATAGGGCGTGATAGTCGGCGATAACCGGTAGACATGCGTCGATTTGGCCGGCGAATCTTCGCGCCGGGGTGAACATCTCGCATTCACCGTCTTGTGTGATCGGATGCCACAGTTCTTATTCGCCACCCCTGAGGCAGAACTCAGGACTTCAAGCTGATAACTCCGTTGGATTCGTCTTCATGGCGATGCCGGAGGTTTACTGTCCAGCATGGAATGCGCATCGAATTTAACTTTCACAACCTCGGTTCATCGGTTTGAGAGAAGATTTGATCGGACCGCAACCATTACGGAGCATCGCACAGTTGTTTTGCGTATGATACGAGATATTCGCCGGCAATCTCCGCGTCGTCGAGATTGTCGCAACGACAGCTATCGAGCGACGATTGGGTTATGTGGCAATACAATTCAAGCCAGAAAATGCAGTCAGAATCCTGATTGCTTTGCGAAAATTCAGTCAACCGCACTTCATAGTCGCCGCAACGCTCGATCGTAATAGACTTCGAGCCATCGCCACGTTTCGGCATGAGAGTAAGGCCGACATAGGCTTTGCTTAGTTGGCCCACGATTGAACTATCGTTAGTCAAAATGTCACCTACCAGATGCAACATGAGAGAGCATCCCTAATGTTCTCAGTGGGGGAGCGAAAGCTCGTGCACTGAATGTCAAGAACGGAAGGCGGCCTTGCAGTTGGGTAAAGGTTGACCGCGCTCAGTTGAATGGTCTTATGATCACGTTGTGCCGTGCGTGTCTTGCTATTTGGCGCCAAAGAATTGCTGTTACGTCACGGACTGATGAAATGAGTATCGCGGCAATCCGAATTCTTTTTTGCTGGCTATACGAACGGATAGGGTGTCTGCCGCTTTCGTATGCCAATGCTGTACCAACATAGGATTGAGGGGTAGGCGCGGGAAATTATAACTACAACTTTCAAGCTATAAGCAAAAAGAAGTGCGCGAGGTCAAACGTTTGAGTGGAAGGTCATCAATGGTGGACAAATCGAGCTTTACACCGGACGAATGGAAGCTCCTTCTAGAAAGCGTGATGATGGCTGGAATTGCGGTCTCAGCTGCGGAACCGAGTGGGCTATGGGGCCTACTGAAGGAGAGCTTCGCTGGTGGCACAGCATTGGCGACGGCGACAACGAATACCATGGCCAACTCTCTCATCAAAGCCGTCGTAGCCGATTTTGAAACCGCCGGAGGTCGAGGCGCTGCGCGCGATGGTCTGAAAGCGAAGCTCGCTGGTAGCAAGCCAGCTGAAATTAAAACGAAGTGCATTGAGGCGCTGGGGGCGGCCGGAGCGGTGGTCGACGCAAAGGCACCTAGCGATGCTGTCGCCTTTAAAGGCTGGTTGCGTCAGATCAGCCAGCATGTTGCCGAGGCGGCCACAGAAGGTGGATTTCTCGGGCTTGGCGGCGTGCCTGTGAGCGATAAAGAAAAAGCCACGCTGACCGAAATATCGAGTGTTTTAAAGCTAGCGGCGTGAGTTCTTGGGACGAGTTTGCTTGGGAGCGGTCATGATTAAGACAGCTGATAATATTTGCGATCTGACCATGGTCAAAGCTGAGTATGGACATGTCCTGCCGAGCAACAACGGGTCGCCCATCTGGGTTTATCAGATCTCTGTCGCTCAGAATGGTGCAACAAAGGCCTTGTTTGATGTGAGTCAAGCAACTGCAGATGAACTCGCAAATGAATTTGGTACTCTTGCAAGTCTCATTCGAGACCACACGCGACACAGGGAGCCAGAATAGCTATTCGCTGTTCAGGACGGCTCGGTGCTAGCAATCGTGTCAATTCAAAGGAAGCACGGACATGGGTATCATTAGCTGGATCATACTGGGCCTAATTGCCGGGTTCATTGGAAGCAAGATCGTCGATAGGCAGGGTCAAGGCTTTTGGCTTAACGTCGCGCTTGGAATCGTCGGTGCCCTCGTCGGTGGATTTCTCTTCGATCTGTTCGGTGCATCAGGCGTTACAGGCCTGAATATATACAGCATGATCGTCGCGGTCGCAGGTTCGATAGTAGTGCTTGTAATTTACAACGCAGTAACGGGTCACCGCCGAGCTTGATATGCCCCGAGCCTGAAGCATCAATGCAAATTCGCAACTACTAGCCAATAGGAGAAATACAATGGCCGGCCTCGAAGATACGATCCGTTCGTCTGCTCCCGGAGGCAATATCGGTAAACCGTTAATGCTTGCTCTTGTCGCGCTCTTGGCTTCGGGCGCCTTGTTCAGGGGAGGTGGCGCGGGATCGACTGCGAGTTCGGGTTCGCAACCAACATCCGATCAAGGAGCCGGCGGCCTGCTCGGAGGACTAGGTGGGCTATTGGACAGGCTACAAAAGGGTGGGTTGCGCGATACGGCCAGTTCCTGGGTCGGCTCCGGCCAAAATCAGCCGGTGTCGAATAGTCAGCTCGGTTCGGCTCTTGGCCCTAACATCATCAAGACGCTGGCTCAACAGACAGGCATCTCCGAGGACGAGCTTACTAAACAGCTGTCGCAAATTCTGCCAGGGGTCGTCGACAAGCTGACTCCTAATGGTCGATTGCCGACCCTTGCCGAGTTATCTTAACTGAACAAAGACCTGGATGTCGTCTAGCTAAGTAAAGGTCGAGCCGTCCGCGACGCTCCGGGCGGTGAAGCGGACTCTACCGCAAGTGCTACGTTTTCGTTGCCTTTCGACTCGAAGGCGGTTTTCGAAAGGTCGCCGATCGAGCCTCAAGCGTAAAAGGAACGTTACATGCGCACGGATGATTTCCGCCCAAGCGATAACGTCGAGGATGATCGCGAAGTAAGCGCTGGGCGCGGGGGCGGCTTCAGCATGCCGGGAGGCGCCGGCGGTGTCGGTATCGGCACGATCATCATTCTCGGCTTAATTGGTTGGGCGCTCGGCATCGATCCGAGCGTACTGATTAACGGTGCGCAAATTCTTTCGGGCGGCGCATCGCCATCGCAGCAAACCAGTCCGGCTCCGCCTGTTACCGCTGGTACTCCGGACGATCCAACTGGAAAGTTTGTGGCTCTGGTGCTGGGCGATACCGAGGACCGCTGGACCGAAATCTTCGCGGCGATGGGAAAAACCTATCATCCGCCAAAGCTACGGCTGTTTGCGGGTTCCGAACCGACACCCTGCGCATTCGCCCGCTCCGCTATGGGGCCGTTCTATTGCCCACGAGATCAGCGTGTTTATCTCGATACCGCGTTCTTTGACGACCTCCAGAACAAATTCGGCGGCTGCTCGAACAGCAAGGCCTGCAAGTTTTCTGAAGCCTACGTAGTCGCCCACGAGATCGGCCATCACGTCCAGGACGAACTCGGTATTCTGCCGCGAGTGATGCAGGTGCAGCAATCGACGTCGAACCAGACCGAGTTCGAACGCACTCCAGGTCCGCGTCGAACTGCAGGCCGACTGCTTCGCCGGTGTTTGGGCAAACCGCTCCCAACAAAAGAACAACTTCCTCGATCCGGGTGATATCGATCAGGCCCTGCAGACCGCTTCTGCGATCGGCGATGACCGTTTGCAGAAGCAGACACAAGGCTATGTCGTACCCGACGCCTTTACCCACGGTAGTTCGGCGCAGCGCAGGCGCTGGTTTTCAAACGGCTTCAATGCCGGAAATATCTCAGCGTGCGATACGCTCTCGGCGGACGTACTGTAGGTCGGGGGTCTTATGTGGCAGCTGCGGGGCTGGTGTAAGGCGGTGCTCCACTTATCTGCAAGCTCCGACATTTTCAGCGGGTCTTTAAACTAATCTGGAAGGCTCATGCGGATCCTTCGCTTAGTTTTGCTTGTCGCGAGCGCTGTCGGTGCGGTTTACATATTTCACATTCTCCACACAGTCGAAACCCCAGGGGCTGACCAACTTATAGCGTGGCTATTCGGACTAGGATTAATTCTAAATTTTATCTTTCTTCTTTTTTGCCGTCCGATTAGCACAGGCAACTCGAGAGTCGCATACCTTCTTCGCCTTTGGTACGACTCGAAACTGCGTGAACTCAGAGAACGTGCAGGTAGGCGTCCGCCTCCATTAGGCTAAGACCGATTTTGGCAACGGGTCGCGTAGCGGACACTAAGCATCCGCGTCTGATGCGATTAGTCCGGGTAAAAATTCTATTTTGATGATCAGATTTTCACGTGAACTGTGACCGTTTTACAAAAGCATCTGGCACGCAAGCGAGGGGGCTTACGCGCGGTGACCTCTTGGACCTAACGAGCCGCTTCAACTCAACCGCGCTCGGCGTTATCTGCGGCATTGGGGCGTCGCTATTCTGGGCGGCAGGATTTGCCGGAATTCGTCATGGCCTCAACGCCGGATTTTCGCCGATCGATCTTACCGTTCACCGCTATCTCTGGTCTGGGGTGGCGTTTTTACCGTTCGTAGTACGTGGCGGCATCAGCGACCTCAACGGCATCGGCTGGTGTCGTGGGATCTTATTGGCCGTTCTTGGTGGTCCTTGTTTTGCGATCATAAGCTATTCGGGGTTTCTGTTGGCGCCGCTCGGACACGGTGGGGTGATCACACCATCCTGCGCAACGCTCGGCGGGCTACTACTCGCGACGCTTTGGCTAGGCGAGAAGTTCATCGCAAAGCGGGCAATTGGCGCGCTTATTATTGTTTGCGGACTAGTGGTAATCGGCGGTGAGGCGGCGGTGGCGATTGGCGTCCACGGGGTTGCCGGAGATCTTATATTTGTTTTGGCCGGGCTTATGTTCGGTATCTTCGGAACATTGCTACGGCTGTGGCGCATCTCGGCACTTCCTGCCGCAATGGTCATCAGCGTGCTGTCATTGCTCGCGGTTCCTGCCTATTGGGCTCTTGGCGGTTTCGATCACATGATCATGCTGGGATTGCGGGAAAACTTCCTGCAGGCGGTTTTGCAGGGCGCGCTGGCGGGACCAGCCGCAATTTATCTGTTCGTTCGTTCCATCCATTTATTGGATGCAGGACGCGCAGTAGTATTTCTTTCGCTGGTACCACCATTTGTACTGCTGATTGGATGGCTAGCGCTCGGTGAGCCGCCGACCGCCCTGCAATTGACTGGGTTGATTATAGTGTTGTTCGGCTTCCGGCTGGCCCAGAGCAGGTGATGTCCGCTTTGGGCCAAAAGCAGACATCACAATGAAGGCGCTTCCTACAATCGGACTACAGGTCGACGATGGCGAGAGCGACCGAGGAATGCATGGGTCACGGTACGGAAAAGAAGTCCGTCGTGGCTAACGGCGCCAGCCTCTACTATGTACGGCAAGGCACCGGGCCACCCCCTGCTTTTTATCGCTGGATCGACCGGCGACGCCGGCAATTTCACTCGGACAGCTGGCCTGTCGGCAAACAAATTGCCCACGTCCAGCCGGTTGGACGATGACTTCCGTGGGCGAGCAAGCGGATGATGCCGCGGGACTAATTAAAGCACTCGTAAGCTGATGTCCGAAACTAGGCCAACCAGAACGGCTTAGCGGCCCCGAAATCTGTGTGTCGTCGAGTGAGGCCGATATCCGCCAGACCGCGATCGCTCAGGTCCCGCAGGTCGCAGAGGCAACGTGGTGACCGCCGACAAAGACCTGCTTCACAGCTTCACCGAAATTAGTCGGGAATTTCAGCATCATCTTGTTCATGGCAACCTCCGCATCCGGTGGTTGCATCCTAGACCCCGCTGGCCATAGCGATGTGACCGCGAACACAGGTTTGCCGAATTCCACACAGCGTCAGGGGAAGCCTTTTGATGTCCGGTTTACCTCTGAAAGCGGACTTTCACCGGCACCGCTTCGGTGTCCGCTATGGGTCAAAAGCGGACATCCCCGCTTGTGACGTGGTATCGTTCCATAATCGTGGTGCGCATGACCGATTGGGGCAAAGGTCAATGGCAATTGGCATCGGACGCCGGGAATTGATAATCGCGGTCGGCAGCACCGCAATCGGCTGGCCGCTCGCTGCACGAGCGCAGCAGACAACAAATCCGGTCATTGGCTTTCTCAGTAACGCGTCGTCTGGCTTCTACGCTATCCGTCTGAGCGCATTCCACCAAGGACTGAAGGAGGACGGGTTCATCAAGGATCAGAATGTCACGATCGAATATCGTTGGGCGGAAGGGCTGAACGATCGACTTCCGACGCTTGCGACTGAATTAGTTCGCCGACCGGTGGACATCATTGTCGCGGCTGGCGGCACTCCCGCCGCGGAGGCGGCCAAAGCGGCGACTAAAACAATTCCGATTGTTTTCGCGATATCGGTCGATCCAGTTGAGATTGGACTAGTCGCCAGCCTGACCCGGCCTGGGGGCAACCTGACCGGCATATCGAATTTGAATGTAGCCATTGGGCCGAAGCGGCTAGAGCTACTGCACGAATTGCTGCCCAAGGCGACCGTCATCGCCCTGATGGTCAACCCCACCAATCCAGTTCTTGCCGACCACTTTTTGCGTGCCTTAGAGCCGGCGGCCAGTGCTGTGGGGCTCAAGCTTCAAATACTACAAGTCAGCGCCGACCATTCGACCCTGCTTTGCATCCTTGTCCCAACTGCGGGCGGACGCGCTTGTGATTATGCCAGATGTGTTCTTCAATAATCATTCCGAACAGATTGCAGATTTGTCACTTCGTCACGCGGTGCCAACCATTTACGAGTATCGCCCGTTTGTCGCCGCCGGTGGCCTCATCAGTTATGGGACAGATCAGAATGAATACTACCGCTTGCTCGGCAACTACGCTGCGAAAGTTCTCAAGGGTGCGAAGCCAGCCGATCTGCCGGTCGTGCAATCGACGAAAGTCGAGCTGCTCATAAACCTCAAGACGGCAAAAGCGTTTGGACTCAATGTTCCGCTGCCGATACTCGGCCGCGCCGACGAAGTGATCGAATAAGGCACTCAATGTCTGCTTTGGGCCATGAGCAGACATCTTTTCAGATGCGGCCAGTGCAGCTTGTAGTTATGGGCCTCTGAACGGTCGAGGGGAGGACAACATGCCCAAGGTTAGGGTCAATGACATTGAGATGCATTACGAAATTCACGGCAAAGGCATACCGCTCGTCCATATAGGGGGACTTGCCGGGGACGCGCGCACCTGGATGCGTCAGATCGAGCATCTTGCCCAGCACTACCAGGTTCTCTGCTTCGACAACCGTGATCGCCGCGTCCGCTTTACCCCCGATAACGGAGATTGACTGCGAAGCTCGGAATGTCCGCTTTGGGCCAAAAGCAAACTCATGCATTGCAACAAAATCAATGAAATTTGGCGGGCAGCGAGCACAGACGAGGGAACGCGAAACAGCCTATGCCTAATCTGCAAAGCCCGAAATGCTGGCGGCTACGTCTATCAACGGCTGCTGGTTGAGTTTGATGAAGCCGGCGTTCGGCCTATCGAGGTCCTGGATCAACAAAATCATTGCAGCGACCAGCACCGCCATCGCATAAATCGGCAGCCGCGCACGCTGTACTTCCAGGCCAGAAGCATAGCCCGAGAAGGCCCCGGCAAAAATGGCGATGCCATACAACGCGATGAGGATGATGTTCGGCACTCGGTTGGCGACCGCGCTCAGACGCTTTTCTTGATCATCGATCATCTCGTTTAGCGACTGGATGAAGAGCCCTGTCGGCACCATCGCATTGTCCTTCGCGGCCACCGCCTTGACTTGCTGCCAGAGTGCCTCCTGGATCGTGTTTGAGCGTGTAATTGCGGCAGTCGTCTCCGGCAGTGATGGGGTGCTTCGCGCGAGACCCAGCCGAATCTGGATATATTCCCGCAACCATTTAAGACTTTCCGCGTTGTACGGCGCTGGCAGTAAGCGGGCGCGAAGTGCAGTGGTTCCGATGGCATTTGCCTCGTTCAGCAATGCGTCGCGCCGAACTTCGAACAGCGAGAGTGCCATCGAGAAGGTAAAGGCGATCAGGAGAGCCAGAAGCCCGAGGATTGCGCCTTCTATCGTTGAAATGTTTTCCGGCTTCCGCCGACCGGCAAGCAGGCCGAACCGACGGCCTATCTCAGTAGCGGCGAAGATGGCAAGAAGACTGGCGATGAAAATGAGCGGCAACGAATAATCGGAAAAATCCATCGTGGCAACCTCCAACACAACTTACGCCAAAAAGCTGTATCGACGAACGGCGTCGGACTGGACCTTTAAATCAAAATTTTGAAGCGTGATGAATTCCTGTTGCCTCATGGGATTCCCTGTGCCGAGACCATCGGGTAAGTTGAGGTTATCACATTTCAGTAGGAAGTCCGTACTGTGCGTGACAGCAAAATTGCCGATGGCCGCTTTGGGTCAAAAGCGGCCCCGGCGTGGTTGAGTTTAAGCGGGATAATCCAAAAGTCTATGAAGCGGTCACGCAGGGCTTTGGAGACGCGATAAAATTCCTCAAAAATAATCCGGAACAGGCTGCCGAGATTTTTTTAAAGGAGGAGCCTTTCATTGGGACTCGCGATACTCTGGTCAAGCTAATCAAGGGCGAAACGCCGGATCACTTCTCCTACACGGACGTCCCGAATTCCACGGAAGCCTTCACGAGCTTCATGTACAAAGTGGGAATGATCAAGAATTAGCCAAAATCGTGGAAGGATGTCTGGTTCGATAGCGTGTGGGGTCTGCCGGGTAACTGATCTGGGCCAATTTTAATTCGGAGTTCGATGACCGGTACGGACATGGAATTGGCGGATCGCCGCCGGCCCCAATTGGCCGAAGTCTCTCACCTTGGGGACGGCTTGACGGCCGGTAGCTCGTTAAAGAGATAGTCGTTCAGCTCTTTGCCTTTAATCCGTCGCGCGACGATGGACTTGAGGCGTGGGTGAATCGGGACTGTCCTGGCTCGCTTTTCCTTCTTTGCCTTGCGCACACTGAAATTACCCTATGTGCAGTCTCGGACGCGAAGGTAGAACTCACAACGGCAGCAGCCAAGGCACCAGGATTACGCAGACAACAAGGACGATAATGGAAAACGGCACCCCAATGCGCACAAAATCGCCGAACGTGTAGTTGCCCGGCGCGACGACCAGCGTGTTCACAGGTGACGAAACCGGAGTCATGAATGCGGTGGAAGCCGCCAGCGCTACGATCATCGCGAACGGGTAGGGCGACACATGGGACTCGTGAGCGACAGCGAGCGCGACCGGGGCCATGAGCACCGCCGTGGCGGTATTTGAAATGAACATTCCAAGCAGCGCGGTTATTGTAAACAGGGTAGCAAGCACGACGCGGTCGCCGGTGCCGCTGGTCAGTGATCTTAGCGCGTCGGCGGCAAGATCGACGCCACCGGTCCTTTGCAGGGCGATCGAAAACGGCAGCATGCCGACGATCAGCACAAGGGTTTTCCAATCGATCGAACGGTAGGCGCTGGTCAGGGTGACGCAACCCAGCGCGCCCATCAGCAGGCACCCGATCAATGCGGCCTGGACATTCGGGACGAGACCGCTGACCATCAGCCCGACGACGAGCGCCAAGCAGAACAGCGCCTGCAGCGCTTTGCCGGGAGCAGGAAGCACTTCGTCGAGTTCGGCCGGCAGCCTGATGATGGCCAGGTCGTGATCGTCGGACTTGAGCCTTTCGATGTTCTTCCACGGTCCAATCAGCAACAAGGTGTCACCGACTTTCAGCGCTTGATTCAGCAGGTTGCCTTCGTGCGCCGTGACGCCGCGTCGCATGCCGACCGCGGTCAGCCCGAAGCGGGTGCGGAATTCGGCCTGGACCAGGGTTTGCCCGATCATGTCCGAGGTCGGCGGTAGAATGACCTCCGCCATCCCGATTTCCTGAGATCGGTCGGCGAAATAGTCGCCACTGAGCGGGAGTTCATCCAGGGCGAATTGCTGCCGGAGCGACGCGACATCGCTTCCGGAAGAAGACAAATCGACGAGCAGGATATCTTCAGCCATCAGCTCCATATTCGCTGTCGGGCGCAGCATCTCGCGGGAGAACTTGCGGTTCCGTTCAATGGCGACGATGTTGGCGCCGGACGTGCCGCGCAGATTCAGCTCCGTCAGGGTCTTGCCTACAAGTGACGATCGATCGGTTACGCGAAGACGGCATTCGCGGCCCGCGAGTTTGTATTCCTCGATCCACTCGATCAGACTCGGGCGGCCCGAGGTCTTCGACTCCTTGGCCGCGGTCAGCCAATGACGCGCGACGCTCATATAGAGGATGCCGAGAATGAGAATCGGCGCGCCGAATGGCGTGAAACTGAAGAAGCGAAAGCCTTCGACACCGTGACGTTCGAGTTCGCCGTTGACCACCAAATTCGGCGCGGTTGCGACCAGCGTCGTCATACCGCTGATCAGCGCTGCCATGCTCAGCGGCATCATCAGCCGGCCGGGCCCGATTCCCGTACTCTGCGAAATACGCAACGCCACCGGGATGAATATGGCGGTGACGGCGGTTGAGCTCATCGTCGCGCCGAGGCCGCAGACGACAATCATCAGAAGGACGATAAGCCGAATTTCGCTGCGACCGGCCTTGGCAATCAGCCAGTCACCGAGCCTCTGTGCAATTCCCGTGCGCACTAGGCCGTCGCCGATGACGAACAGCGCGGCGATGAGGACGATGTTGGAATCGCTGAACCCCGCCAGCGCCTCGCTCATGGTCAGCACCCCCGTGAAAGGCAGCGCTGTCAGCATGATTAGAGCAACGGCGTCGAGACGGGGCTTGTTGATCGCGAACATCACGATCGCGGCGGCAAGCAGGGCAAAAACGATAATAAGTTGAGACACCGTTTATTTTCCCACAATTATGCACCGAGTAGCCATCGTCCGACATTCGGCGGCTTCGACATCTTTTCAAGAATGAGATCATTCGTGATTGCCACTCTTCAAGTGAGTTTCGGCTTGCCGCGCTCCTTTTCCGGCGCCGGGTCAGCCGGCAACTCCGCGGGGAGATAGTTCGGCAACCGGCCTGCCGGCATGATCGTGAGGAAGGCAAGACCGGCCATGACGAGGAGGCCGATCTTCAGCGCGCGCAGCCGCGACTCCGAGTTGATGCGCACCGCCTCTGCGACCTGCTCCGGCGAGGCGGATGTGCGCTCAAGCACGCCTTTGAGCTGATCGTTGCTGACGAAATTGATGCTGCCGAGATCGACTTCCGATTGGATCTCATACGGCAGCAACGGCGTCGCGGCCAAGCTGCGCATAACCGTCGCGCTGAGCAAACCGACCAGCAAAGCGCCGGCCACGGCAGTTCCAACCGCGGCGGCAAGGTTTTGCGTCGTGCCGCGCAACGAGCCGACGTCGCCAGCCAGTTCCTTGGGCGAGGCGGTGACCAGCACGTTGAACACCAACGTCACCAGCGATCCCTGGCCGATACCGAACGCGACGAGTCCGATGAGGACTGGGATTGTGCTCCAGTCGTTGTGCACGACGAAAGCGAGCCACAACAGCGCAATGGTACAAAGCGCGAAGCCGTAGCGCCCGATCTGCTGTGGGGTTAGCTTGGTGTAGAGTTTCACGATGAGCATCGCGGTAAAGAATACCGTGAGGTTGAAGGGCATCATCGCAACTGCCGTTTCGAGCGGCGAGCGGCCCTGCACGATCTGGATATAAAGCGGCACGGAAAAATTGAGCATAGCCTCGAGCGTGACGACGGAGAACATCGCGTAGACCGCGGCCCACTCCTGAGGCGAGCTGATGACCTCGAGCGCAAGGAGCGGTGTTTTGCCCGCGTCCCGACGTCTTCGCGTCCACATCACGAAGGCCTGGCCCAGAACGATACCGACCATGACCATGACCGGCGCGGGGGAGACGCCGAACAGATCGAATGGCGCGCCCGGCCGCGCGAAAACAAGCCCCCAGCGATTAAGGTTGTTGAAGCCAAAGCTGATAAGAATCATGGCGGCCGCCGCCAGGATGACGCCCACAATGTCAATCTGCACTTCGGGCCGCCCCTTGTCCGACTTTAGCCGGAAGCTCAGGAGAAAAACGACGGCTGAAACGGCAATTAGTATCCCGAAGGCCGGGCGCCAGCCGACATTCGTGCCCAGAATACCGCCGATCGTAAATGCCAACACGCCGGCAGCAGCACGCGCAGAGCCCAGCGCGCCGATCGCCGTCGCCTGCTGTTGCCCGCGATAGTTTTCGGCGATCAAAGCAACGAGCGACGGTACGATCACCGCGGCGGACGCGCCACAGAGAGCCTGGGCAGTGATCATCACGGTCGCATTGGGACTGAACGTCATGAGCGCTTGCGAGGCGCAGAACAGTAGAACGGCGATACGAAAAACACGCAACGCTCCGTAACGCTGGATGAGTTTGGCGCCGAGCATGACAAAACCGGCGACCAGCATGGAATAAGCCACGATTCCGGTGGCGATGGTCGTGGGCGGAACGCCAAAGCTGTTCACCATGCCGCTCAATGCTACGGGCAAAGACGCGACATTGAATGACATGATCATCTGGCCGAGCGCGATGGCGATCATCGGCACCCAGGATTCTTGCGCCGCTTCGACGGCGGTTGCACTTGGTATGGATTGGGCTGACATCCCTTCCTCCCAGTAAGCGTTCGCTCATCATTTGCCGGTGAATTTATGCCGGCGTTATTTTTAACCGAGTTTCTCAGCCGTCAGGTTTTGAGACGAACAGATCCATTCCCAATCTTTGGGAGAGGAATTTCGCCACGAGCTGGCCCTTGATGCTGTTTCCGGCGCTGTCGAGGGGCGGCGCGAAAGTCCCCAAGCCGCCCTTTCCCGGAGAGACGGTCACAATGCCGCCGCCGATTCCGCTCTTGCCCGGGAGGCCGATGTCGTAAAGCCAATCGCCGGAGGTTTCGTACAATCCGGCAGTCGTCATCACGGCCAGCGCGTAGTGGCAGATCATAGGGTCGACGACGCGCTCCTTGGTCAGCGGGTTCACGCCGCCGTCGGCCAGAGTCGCGCCCATCACCGCCAGGTCTTTGGCGCTCACGTTCAGGGAGCACTGCTTGGTGTAGAGATCTGTCGCCTGTGCGGGATCGGAGTAGATTCGGTCAAAGCTTTGCAGCAGCCGAGCGATGCCCTGATTGCGAAAATTTGTTTCGGTAGCCGAGGCGTAAACTTCTTCATTCAGCGGAAGCTTGCGGCCGGCAAACCGCGATAGGCCGTCATGAATAAATTGCCATTTGCCATCGAACGTGGTACCCGGCACGAGGCTCGTCGTGGCAATCGCGCCGGCATTGACCATGGGGTTGGTTCGCCCGTCGGCACTGCGTTCGACGGCGGCGAGCGAATTGAACGGCAATCCCGTTGCGTTTGCGCCGAGCTTTTCACGCGCTTGCTCTGCGCCCATCTGCTGACAAACGAGAGCAAAAACAAACGGCTTCGACACGCTCATGATCGAGAATTCGTCGTCCGTGTCGCCGGCGGTGTAGATCTTGCCGCTCACTCCAACCACGCATACGCCGAAAAGTTCACGCGGCACCTGGGCTAGCGCCGGGTAGACTTGTGAATTCTTGCCATCGGTGTTGGACTTAAAACGCGCGTGGGCCTCGGCCACCAATGCGGTGACCGCCTCAGGCGTCGGTAGTTTGCCCGTCGATATGAAAGGGGAATCGCTCTCTTCGCCCTGGCGTCGCGCTTGCATCTCTTCCCCCGGCTAGGTTCAGAAGATCCGTGCAGGCACAGGCACACACATACAAATTTTATTGTTCTAAAATTGCAGTCGCATCAATGTGTTTGCCGCTTCTAATCGTTTATTTGATACGAGTTGACCGCGGAAAGGCTGGACCTGTCAAGGGCGTTTCTACCGTCGATATCGAGTCATCCGGTGTGATCTCCGCTTTCAATTTCGAGTTCCGAGCCAAGTTTAAGAACAAAAAAGTTGATAGCCTTGAGACCAATATTGCGCGGCGTCGCAGTGTGCGTGGGGCCTACTCTTGCGGGGCTCGACGACAGTGTGACAGACTCCGCCCGAGTTGCTATTCTTTCTCGATTGGCCAACGCATTACGGACTCGTCGTCGCAGCTTTTGCACTAAGCGGACGCATGCTCCATGGATGGCTCCGTCCACACGCCGCACGGTCTTCTGCCTAGCTCGCTCGGACGAGCTGCGATTTTCTTCGTTTTCTGGGTGATCCTTTGCGGCACAGAGCCTGCTGATCTTCTTGTCGGGGTGTTGGCTGCGGTTGTGGCGACCTGGGCAAGTCTGCGCTTGTTGCCGCGGGGCCAGTGGAGTTTGCGTTTTGTCGCCCTGGCGCGTCTCGTCCTGCGTTTTCCGCGTCAGTCCGTCGCCGCCGGGATAGACGTCGCGTGGCGCGCGTTCGATCCACGGTTGCCGCTGCGCCCGGGATTCGTGATCTATCATTCGCATCTTCTGTCGGGCCCCGGCCGAGATGTGTTCTGCACATTGACGAGCTTGCTTCCCGGTACGCTACCATGCGGCTCGGATGCTGGCGGCGATCTGGTGATCCATTGTCTCGACGTGGATCAGCGGGTGGTCGAGCAATTGGCTGCGGAGGAGGTCTTGTTGCTCGAGGTCATGGGGGGCGCCCATGGCGATGGCTAGTTTCCTACTCGGGGGCGCCACATTCATCCTGGCGATGGTCGGGCTAGGACTGTTCCGCGTTTTTCGTGGGCCAGCGGATGTCGAACGCATGATGGCGGTGCAATTGCTTGGCACCGGCGGGGTCGCGGTGTTGCTCCTCATTGCCGCGGCCGTTGAAATACCAGCCATTGTTGATGTCGCCTTATTGCTGGCGCTGCTCGCCGCATTCGCTGCGGTCACGTTTGTCACCAGCGCGTCCGGTTCATCTGCCACAGCCGAACGCGGGACGGACCCAGAATGAGGCTTGCTCTCGATATTTTCACTGTGATCGCGGTCTCCGGCGGGGCTTTCTTCTTTCTGGCTGGTACGCTCGGGTTGCTGCGCTTCCCTGACACGCTGACGCGCCTGCATGCGCTGACTAAAGCCGATAATCTCGGCCTCGGGTTGGTCACGCTGGGTCTGTTACCGCGCGTCGAGTGGCCGATCGGTGCCTTGAAACTGATCGGCGTCTGGCTATTCGTCCAGCTTTCCGGCGGGATTGTTTCACAACTCATCGCAGGCTTGGTGCGGCGGGAGGACTCGCGCCCATGACCATGGCGGTTGTCTTTGACATTGCGGTTGTGGCGTTATTGCTCGCGCTCGCCGTCTGGATCGTTGTCGCGCGTGCCGCATTCACCGCCGTGTTCGTGTTCGTGGCTTACGGATTACTGCTGACAATCGCCTGGGTGAGACTTTCTGCTGTAGATGTCGCACTCACAGAGGCCGCGATTGGCGGCGGCCTTACCGGTATGCTGTTGCTCGGCGCGGCCGCACGCCTCCGCAGCGCCAAAGCCGCTGCCCCGAGCAGCACGTCCTTGCGTGTCGTTGCCGCGGTGTTCTGCGCAGCGATATCGACGGCACTTGCTGCTGTTCTTCTTGTGCCGCCCGACGTTGTCGTCACGCTGGCGCCGGCGGCGGTGGCGCATCTGCCGCCGAGCGGCCTTGGAAATCCGGTTGCCGGCGTTTTGTTCGTTTACAGAGCCTTCGACACGATGCTCGAGAAAGTGGTTTTGTTGCTCGCCTTGCTCGGCGTCTGGTCGCTGACGCCGGATCGCCTTTGGGGTGGGGTGCCAGGGCCGCACTTTGAAGCGCGACCGGATTCCATTCTGACCTTTCTGGCCCAGCTTCTGCCACCTATGGGGATATTGGTCGGCATCTACATGTTCTGGACAGGTGCCGATCATCCGGGCGGCGCCTTTCAAGGCGGCACGGTTCTGGCGGCTATGTGGATCCTCATCATGATGGCCGGTTTGCGACAAGCGCCTTCGATGAGCCGGCGCGCGGTGCGGCTATTGGTGGTGATCGGTCCGGGGGTTTTTCTCGCCATCGGACTGGCGGGTTTTGGGCTAGCCGAAGGTTTTCTGGCCTATCCAGCGGGATACGCCAAACCCATGATCATTGTCGCCGAGGCAGCATTGACGCTGTCCATCGGCGTGACGCTCGGCCTTGTGGCGTTGGGTCCACCGAACCCAATGCAGCGCCAATGAATGCCACTGCGCTGTTCGGGATCTGCGGTGCGGCCCTCGTGGGGCTCGGATTGTTCAGCCTTATCACGAACCCTGATCTGCTCCGCAAAATTCTCGCGTTTAATCTTCTCGGGACTGGCACATTCCTCATATTCGGTGTTGTCGCCCGCAGGGGCGCCGCAGCGGGACTCGGGGGTGATCCGGTGCCGCAGGCGCTGGTGATCACAGGTATCGTCGTTGCCTTCTCGGCAACCGCGATGGCCATTGTCTTGCTGTTGCGGCTCTTCCAGGAGAGCGGCGAAGCCACGCTCGGCGCGCAAAATGCCGACAACGTAAGCGCTGCGGAAGAAGATCCATGATGACCGCTTCGACCGTCTTGACCGATGCTGCGACGACGGGCGGGTTTCTGCTGCCGTTAGCCATTGTCATCCCCGTCGCGGGCGTTCTTGTGTCGTTTGTGCTCGGCGGACGTTATGCGCAACGCATTGTTCTGTTTTTTTTGTTGCCGGGCCTTGGTGTCGCGGCCGCGATCTTCGTTACGGTGTGGTACGACGGTCGTTCGCTCGTTTACTTCGTCGGCGGATGGGAGCCTCCACTCGGTATTGCGCTCCGCGCCGATGGACTATCTGCAGCCATGATGGCGACGGTCGCCGTCGTGATTTGCGCCACGGCGCTTTTTGCGCGTGGAGAATTCGCTCTGCCGCCGGGTCACCCCGAAGCTCGCGCTCCGCTGGTATTCTGGATCCTCCTGCTGGCGATTTGGGGTGCGCTCAATACCATCGTCCTCAGCGACGACCTTTTTAATCTCTATGTTGCTTTGGAATTGCTTACCTTTGCGGCGGTGCCGCTGGTGTGCCTGAAGGGCGACGCGGCGACTATCCAAGCTGCGCTGCGCTATATGCTCTTCGCGCTGTTTGGCTCAGTGCTCTTTCTGCTCGGCACCGTGCTTCTTTACAGTGCCTATGGCACGCTCGATCTTGTTCTTTTGTGCGATCGGGTACGTCCCGAGCCAGTCGCCTGGATCGCTGCGGCGCTGATGACGGCGGGGCTTTTGGCGAAGACCGCGCTGTTCCCCCTGCATCTGTGGCTGCCGCCTGCGCATGCCGGCGCTCCGGCCCCTGGTAGCGCTGTGCTTTCAGCGCTCGTCGTCAAAGGCTCCTTCTTCCTGATCGTGCGGCTGTGGTTTGACGCCATGCCCAGTCTGATGAATCTGGCAGCCGCCCAGACGCTCGCAGCACTCGGCTCTGGTGCGATCCTCTTCGGCAGCGTCCTTGCGCTCCGCCAACGGCGCCTCAAGCTCTTGATTGCCTATTCGACCATTGCGCAGATAGGCTACCTGTTCTTCATCTTTCCACTTGCGCTTGGTGCCGCGGCAACCGATCCGTGGAGCGGCTACGCGTGGACCGGCGGGTGGCTTCAACTTTTCTCCCACGCATTTGCGAAGGCAGCCATGTTCATGGCGGCCGGACTGATTGCCGAAACACTTGGCCATGACCGAATTGCGCAGTTCGGCGGCATCGGCCGCGTGCTTCCGATCACCATGTTCACGTTCGGGATCGCCGGTTTGTCGCTAATGGGAGTGCCGCCGAGCGGTGGATTTGTGGCAAAAGTGCTGTTGCTCCGAGCGGCCGTCATGGAAGGCCAATGGTGGTGGGCGGCGGTGATGCTTGTGGGTGGCCTGCTTGCGGGCGGGTACGTCTTTATGGTGCTTGGAAAAGCGCTCTCGCGCGCGAATGCGCCGCTGAAAATTTCGGCGTCGGTATCCCGCAGTCGTGAAGTCGTGCCGCTGGCGCTGGCACTGTGTGCAGTGCTGCTCGGATTCGTCCCGTTGCAGCCGTCCAATCTGCTGCAGCTCGGTCGTTCCCATGCACTGGCGATTACGTCGCGATGAAATCTGTGCCGTTACTCACGAGGCGATCGAATAGGCTCTCATTATTGCGGAAGCTTAGGCCGTGACGAACTCCGGAATACTGATCGCTGCGACACTGATGCTGCCACTCGCCATGCTGTCGGCGTGCATGTCACAGCGATTGCGGGATCGCATGCCGGCGCTGCTGTTATTTGCACCGTTGCCGGCCATCACGGCAGCACTGCAAGAGTTCAATGGCACGACGCTGATCTTGCCCAAAGCGTTGCTCGGTCTGACGTTCGAGCTCGATGGACCGGGGGCAATGCTTCTGGGCGCCTCCGGGCTGTTGTGGACCGCGGCCGGCGCTTATGCCGGCACCTATCTCCGAAACAACCCGGCTGGCGGGCGTTTCGCGGTATGGTGGCTGATGACGCTCACGGGCAGCCTCGGCGTTTTCATAGCCGCGGACTTGGTGAGCTTCTACCTGTTTTTCACGCTGGTCAGTCTCGCGGCTTACGGACTTGTCGCATTTGACGAAACCTCCGCTGCCAAACGCGCGGGAGCCGTATATGTCTCCTTGGCCGTTCTCGGCGAAGCCTTCCTGCTGATCGGCTTCGTGCTCCTGGTCCCCGCCGAGGCGGGCGGTAGTCTACTTATCCGCGATGCTGCCGCTGCACTGCCGACATCACCGTGGCGCGACGTGACTCTCGCGTGTCTCATCCTCGGATTTGGGTTGAAGATCGGTCTGGTGCCTTTGCACGTCTGGATGCCGCTCGCGTACACGGCTGCTCCGATCCCGGCTGCGGCTGTGCTCAGCGGTGCGGCCGTAAAGGCCGGTGTGATCTTCATCCGCTTTCTGCCGTTTGAACCCGCGCGGCCGGGGTGGGGCGGGGCGCTCGCGGCCGCCGGTCTGTTCTCTGCGTTCTACGGAGTCGCGATCGGAATAACACAGTCGAACCCCAAGACCGTGCTGGCTTATTCCAGCGTGAGTCAGATGGGATTGCTCGCCGCCGTGATCGGCATGGGCTTTGCCGCGGGCGACGCGTCTGTGGCGACGGTGGCAATTTTCTACGCGGTGCATCACACATTGGTCAAAGGCGGCCTTTTTCTTGCTGTCGGCGTGGGTGAACAAACGAAGAGAGGTCGCCTGTGGTTGGTGTTGCTCCCGGCCGCCGTGCTGGCGCTCGGTCTCGGCGGGCTGCCGCTGACCGGAGGTGCATTGGCCAAATTGGCTATCAAAGGACCGCTGGGAGATGGCGTCGTGGGTGAGCTCGCCACTCTATCGGCGATCGGAAGCACGGTTCTCATGCTTCACTTCCTGCATCGCCTCATGGCGAGCACCCTGCCGGATTTGCAGCGCACTGCACCGATCGGTCTCGTCTTGCCGTGGCTCGTCATTGCGTTCGTGGCAGTAGCTTTGCCTTGGGCGCTGTACCCTCGCATCACAGGTGGATCTTGGCATGATGCGCTCGCGCCCAAGGAATTTTGGGCGGCACTCTGGCCAGTCCTCACTGGCGGATTGTTGAGCGTGGGGTTGAGACGCTGGGAGCATCTGTTGCCGCATGTGCCGGAGGGTGATGTGCTGGTGCTTGGCGAAAGCGCAGCAGGCGCGGTGCGAGATCGTGGTGTGGCCATGGAGGCTATCAACCGACATTTGAGCCGATGGCCGATAGCGGGCGTTCTGTTGCTGATGTTGACGGCCTTTCTCGTCGGAACGATGCTCGTCGGCCATTGATCCGGCGATCTTGGATCCAGGCTTTCGTCGCAATCACTAATGGGTCATCTCGCCAATCAGTCAACCGTTCAAGCGAAATCATTGTGGCGCTGCGGTGGCAGAAACAGTCGAGCGCTTCAATGTCGTGGACCCGGTTGAGTCGGCTCTGATCTGCATGTAAAAAGTAATCGCGTGAACGTCGCGGGATTTTGCATATGGCGACGCGTGGTAATCAAAAGATCGGGCGGGAACGACTGGTTGGGGCCGCGGCTGCGGTTTTAGCTCTGATCGTGTTGTCGTCCTGTGATCGTGGCACCGAAATGCAGCAAGCGGAGGTGCGTCCGGTTCGGACCGTGACCGTGGCCAAGCGTGATATTGGCGACACCGTCACATATACTGGACGCATCGAAGCCGAAAACGAGAACTCGTCTATCATTTCGCAATGGCGGGCAAATCGTAGAGCGCCGCGTCAACGCCGGCGATCAGGTCGAGCCTGGACAATTGCTGGCCAGAGTTGAACCTCAGAACGAGCTCAACGCCTTGCGCTCCGCACAGGCAGCCGTCACGGCGGCCCAAGCGCAATTAAACGAAGCGCAAAGCAATTACGATCGTCAGAAATTTCTTCTGGCCAGAGACGTTGCGTCGCAGGTTCAGTTCGAGCGAGCCGAGCAGACGAGGGATACCGCTCGCGCCCAACTCGATTCCGCGGAGGCGCAATTAAAGACAGCTCAGGATCAAGTGAGCGATACCGAATTGAAAGCGGATGCCGGAGGTATCGTGATTGCGACCGCGGCCGAGCCCGGCGAGGTCGTCCAGGCCGGACAATTGGTCATCCGCGTGGCGCCGAAGGGCGGGCGCGACGCTGTCTTCGATGTGCCGGGGCAAACACTGAGGTGGGCCCCGAGCGATCCCCTGGTTAATGTAAGCCTCACCGAAGATCCTACCGTTACCACTGTCGGACGCATCCGCGAGGTTTCTCCGCAAGCCGATCCCGTCACCAGGACCTTCGAGGTCAAGGTCGGCCTGACCGATCCGCCCGCGGCCATGCGCCTTGGCGCGACCGTCGTCGGACGCATGCAACTCCACACCGCGCCAACCATTGAGATCCCGGCCAGTGCTCTCACCAAATATGATAGCCGGCCCGCCGTCTGGGTAGTCGATCCGTCACCCTTGACCGTATCGCTGCGAAACGTCGATGTGCTGCGTTACAATCCGACGAGCGTGGCGATTGCCGATGGGCTGAATACCGGAGACATCGTTGTGACGGCGGGCGTCCAAGCTCTTCATCCCGGCCAGAAAATCCGCCTCCTGGGATCGGCGCAGTGATGCAATTCAACCTTTCCGAATGGGCGCTCAATCACCGCTCATTCGTAGTGTATTGCATGCTGGTCGCGATCGTCGCGGGCGTCATGTCCTATCTTCGTCTTGGCCGCAACGAAGATCCGGCTTTCACCTTCAGAACAATGATCGTGCAGGCCGCCTGGCCGGGCGCAACTTTGGATGACACGCTTGATCAGGTGACCGATCGGATCGAGCGAACGTTGAAAGAGACACCGAACCTCGACTTTCTCCGCAGCTTCACGCGCGCCGGCTCAACCACCATTTTCGTGACACTGAAGGGTAGCACCCCGGCCAAGGAGGTGCCGGACATTTGGTACCACGTTCGAAAGAACGTCGGCGACATTCGCCATACTCTGCCGGCCGGCATCCTCGGCCCCGGTTTCAACGACGAGTTCGGCGATACATTCGGCATCATCTATGGCTTCGCCGCGGACGGCTTCACGCATCGCGAGCTCCGTGACTATGTGGAGAAAATACGTACGCGGCTGCTGAGCGTGCCGGACGTCTCCAAGGTCGAGGTCCTCGGCGCTCAGGACGAGCAAATCATTATTGAGTTTTCCACCGAGAAGCTCGCAGGCCTCGGCATTGACCGCTCCTCCTTGATTGCTGCAATTCAAGCACAGAACGCAGTCAGCCCCGCCGGTACCCTGGAGACGAACGACGAAAGAATCCTGCTTCGCGTGTCGGGAGCCTTTACGTCCGAGGCGGACCTTTCGGCGATCAACATCGCAGCGAACGGTCGCCTGCTCCGCTTGAGTGATATTGCCGACATCAGACGGGTCTTTGTCGATCCTCCGCAGCCGATTTTCCGCATCAACGGTGCGCCGGGCATCGGCCTCGCCATCGCAATGCGAGATGGTGGCGACATTCTGGCCCTCGGGCGGAATATCCGCCAGACGATGAGCGAGATCACCGCCGATCTGCCGCTCGGCATCGAGCCGAGCCTCGTGGCGGATCAATCGTCCGTCGTCCAAGGCGCAATCGGCGAGTTCATGGAATCGCTGTGGCAGGCGATTGCCATCATCATGGCCGTAAGCGTCGTGAGTCTCGGGCTTCGGGCCGGCGCCATCGTGGCGTTTTCAATTCCACTGACGCTGGCAGTCGTGTTTCCGGTGATGGCGCTCGTTAGCATAGATTTGCAGCGTATATCGCTCGGCGCGCTCATCATCGCACTGACTCTCTTGGTCGACGACGCCATGAGCACAATCGACGCCATGTCGATGCGCCTTGCGCTCGGTGACGAAAAGGAACAGGCGGCGACGTTCGCCTATAAGACGCTGGCCTTTCCCATGTTGACCGGGTCCTTCGTCACGATGGCCGGCTTCGTACCGATCGGCTTCGCCAAGAGCGCTGCCGGCGAATACACGTTTTCGATTTTCGCTGTCGTCAGTATTGCAGTGTTGGCGTCTTGGCTGGTCGCGGTCATTTTTATTCCGCTTCTGGGCGTCGCGCTTTTGCGCAAACCGACGACGGAACAAGCATCCGGTCCGGGTTTCGTGCTTCGCGTCTTTCGCGGCATGCTTGTTGCGGCGATGCGGATGCGATGGCTTACTATTTCGATCACGCTCGCCTGCTTTGTCGTCGCGCTGCTGGCCGTTCCCTCTGTCCCCAGGCAGTTCTTCCCGTCTTCGGACCGGCCGGAACTCCTGGTCGATCTAAGGCTGCCGCAAAGTGCTTCGATTTATGCCAGCAGCGATGCTTCGGCGAAAATAGACGCAATCCTGAAGGGCGATCCCGACGTCGCGCGCTGGAGTACGAATGTCGGACGCGGCGCAATCAGATTTTATCTGCCGCTCAGCGTCGAACTGCCCAATGATTTTTTCAGTCAATTCGTCATCATCGCAAAGGATATTGCCGCCCGCGAGCGCCTGCGGGAAAAGCTGGAACACGCCCTCCAGGAGGATTTTCCGGACGCCGTGGCGCGAATAGTTCCGTTGGAACTTGGGCCACCGGTCGGCTGGCCGGTACAATATCGGGTCAGTGGACCTGACCTGAGCGAAGTCCGCACTCTCGCGCTCCGCCTCGCCCAGATTGTCGCCGCTGACAACCGCGCGCGGCGGATCAATTTCGATTGGATGGAGCCGGCCCGCCAGGTCCGCATTCGTGTCGATCAAGACCAAGCACGGCTCCTGGGCTTGAGCTCGGCTTCCATCGCGGCGAAGCTCAACACCGTGATGTCAGGGGCTCCGGTCACGCAGGTGCGAGACGGTATCTATCTGGTCGACGTCGTCGTGCGTGCAACGGACGCACAGCGGGTCGCGCTGTCGACGCTGCGCAATTTGCAGTTCCCACTTGCCAACGGCCGGACTGTTCCGCTCGGCCAGTTCGCGATTTTGGATTTCGAACAGGAATTTCCTCTCATTTGGCGTCGTGACGGTGTCCCGACGTTGACGATCCAAGCGGACGTGACGCAGGGTTCGTCGCCGGAAGCTGTGGTAGCGTCGCTCGCTCCCGCAATAGCGAAATTCGATGCAAGTCTGCCGCAATCCTATCACGTCGCGGTTGGGGGCACCGTCGAGGAGAGCGCACAGTCCCAAGCTTCCGTTTATGCGGTGATTCCGTTCATGCTGTTCATAACGATCACGTTCCTGATGATCCAGCTGCAGAGCTTCAGCCGCCTGTTCCTGGTATTAAGCGTCGTGCCGATGGGGCTGATTGGCGTTGTCGCGGCTCTTCTTATCTTCAACAAGCCCCTTGGTTTTGTCGCCATTCTCGGAATTCTGTCGCTGCTCGGGATGATTGCGCGTAATGCGGTGATCCTGATAGATCAGATCGAAGCCGAGCGGGCCGACGGAAAGGCGATATGGGACGCGGTGATTGAGGCCGCAATGTCCCGCTTCCGCCCGATCATGCTGACGGCGATCTCGACGGTGCTCGGAATGATACCAATCGCATTCACGATTTTTTGGGGGCCGATGGCCTACGCGATCATGGGTGGTCTCTTGGTCGCTACCGTCTTGACCTTGATCTTTCTACCGGCACTCTACGTCACCTGGTTTCGCGTAACCGAGCCGGTTGCCGATGCGCACGCAACATAAAAGCGCTTCCAAAGCTTCATCCGCAAAAAAGCATCGGTCTGCTCCCTGAGTCTCTTCACTATTGGTTGGCGAACGCACGGCAACAAACATTCCTGTACGCTCCTTGTGGAGCGCTCAGCAATATCGGTGGGAAACCCGGTACCACCTGCCGCTACGGCCATGATAGTAGCAGTTGCCATGCCACCAGTAATGACGACCGCGACTGCGCCGACCCTGGCTCGCGATGAGTGCGCCAGTGCCGGCTCCGACCAAAGCGCCGATGGCGGCGCCACGGCCGCCGCCGGCCAGTCCACCGATCAGTGCGCCGCCGGCCGAACCCCCCAGCGCACCGCGAGCGGTCCGCGCCGCTGCCGGCTGCGCGATGAGTGTTGAAGCGATAAGCATCGGCGCGAGGATGAGTGTAGTTCGACGCAGCATTTTTTGCCTCCACATCGGCTTTTCATATGTGGGAGCAAAGAACGACAGTGAATGCACCATAGAACGTTTTATTACCGGGCTTTTCTCCGATTAGACCAACAAAGTATCGGGAACGAGCGTTTGCGTCGTGATCGGTTGGCGCTTTTGGTAATATCTTAGAATCGTGATGCATGCGGCCGCCGCAGCAAAGTGCTTGAGAGTATGCCCGCTCAGAATGGAGCCGGCGGAATAAATTGCGCTATCGAAAAACTCGAACAACTTTGCGAGCGCGTAGAGCGCTGCTGCGATTAACCAGTAAGATGTGCCGCTATACTTCGGCGAGAACAGGAGAAAAATCAGTGGCAGTATGAGGCATGGAAAGAATTGCACCCAAACGTACAGCCGCAAATCGCCGGTCCAGCGCCACAGTAGTAGGCTGAACACGCCAATTCCGATCAGCGGCCATAGCAAAGCAGCTCCCGCTCTCGTATCCACGCGCTCTTCGATCGCGACGGCAAGGATCGCCATGAAGCTGATTGCCATCGGCAGCCGGTCCCAGAACAAGGACCGATCGCTCGGATCGAGGTGGTAGTATGCCGAGCCAAAGCCGGTCAGCAGAATGCCGAGAAAGAGCAGGATGACCCCCGGATCGCGGTGAAATTGCCGCAGTCCTACGGCACCGATAGCGATGAAGGGAAGATTCGAGACAACGTTCCAGAAATTCGGCACGCCGAGTAATGTCCGCTGATCAGCAAAGTCGTGATAAGCCTGATCTTGCGGAATCGACGGCAGCAATAGCAAGCCAGCGAGTGAGGCGGCCATCAGGCATACCAAGGCGACACCGCGGCGATCTCTCTTTGCTCTGTGGAGTGTCATTTTGGTAGGGTAACAAAAGTCTCACTCGGAGTCAGGAAGGATTAAGCCCTGTCGTATGCCTTTCAGGGCGTATTCGCACCATAGCCGGACGATGCACACAAGGATCATCAAGAGTGTGAAGTGGACCGCGATCCTCTTTGCGGTCGTCGCGATTACTTTCTTTGCAATTCGCGTGTACGACGCCCAACGCGGTCCGCTGCTTGCTCGTTGGCATACTTATGTGCCTCATGAATTAAAGGCCAAGGAGCTCGATGCTGCCGACTGGAATCAATATCTCGCACAAGAGTCAAAGATTTTTGACGACGTCAGGACCGAAGTGACAGAAAAGCTCGGTCCCGACGAGCGCGTGCCGATGAATCGGTATTACGACGGCAGCCCGATTTATCCAGGACACTTCACCCAGGACTTTAACCGCTCGTTTTTGCTGGAGCCTGAAGGCACTCCCGTCGGCGCAGTGGTGCTGCTGCACGGTCTGACCGACTCACCTTATAGCCAGCGCCACATCGCCCGTTTTTATCGGGACCACGGCTTTGTCGCGATTGTCATAAGGTTGCCAGGGCACGGCACCGTTCCGGCGGGATTGGTCGACGCCGAATGGGAAGATTGGACGGCAGCAACACGGCTCGCGGTGAGGGAGGCACGCCGTCGCATTGGACCATCGGCGCCGCTGCATCTGGTTGGATTTTCCAATGGCGGCGCGCTTGCCGTCAAATATGCGCTCGACTCGATTGCGGACCCGCGGCTGTCTCGTCCGGACCGTATTGTCCTGATTTCTCCGATGATCGGAATCACGCGCTTTGCACGTTTCGCGGGGCTCGCCAGTTTACCTGCTCTGTTCCCAGCATTTGCCAAAGCGGCTTGGCTCAGTGTGGTGCCGGAATTTAATCCATTTAAATACAACTCGTTTCCGGTCAATGGCGCCGTTCAATCGTATCGCTTAACACAGGCTTTGCAGCAACAGATCGCACTCTACGGTCGCACCGGTCAGTTGGTCGGCCTCCCGCCGATCCTCACCTTCCAATCCGTCATGGACTTTACCGTCAGTACCTCCGCCGTTATCACAGCGCTGTACTCTCACCTTCCGTCTAACGGCAGTGAGCTTGTGCTTTACGACGTGAACAGAACCGTGAAGTTCGGTGCGCTTCTGCGGCCCTCCGCAGATACGGCGCTGGCTCGACTACTGCCCAACAGACCGCGGAACTATCGGACCACGATCATCACCAATGCCGACGTCCCGAGCGGCCAAGAGGTCGAGCGCAGCATCGCGGCTGGTGAAGTGACAGAAACCGATCGCCCCTTGGGCATTGTATATCCCGAGGGCCTCTATTCGCTTTCTCACGTCGCGTTGCCGTTTCCGATGAGCGATTCCCTGTACGGACTGACGCCCGACCCAAAAGAAGATTTCGGACTTCACCTCGGCTCGCTGGCGCCGCGCGGTGAACGCAACGTCCTGATCGCAAGCTTGGATTCATTGCTGCGCGCTTCGTCCAATCCGTTCTTCCCATACATGATTGAGCGGATCGACGAGGGCATCGAAGGTCGAAACTCGACAACCAAGAAAGCGGCCGGTATTTCGACCCCGCCTGGGGATATCACGGACGCGGGGGCATCGGGCTGGAGCATCCGCGATATTGTTTCTTCCATCCTGAGCTTCGCGCGCGGCGCCGGAGAGCCGTCGCCGGATGCACCGTGAGCGATACGGTGGATCCGCGAGTTCGTTAGCGGGCGCTATTCCGCCGTGAGATTTAGCCTTCTCCGCGGAGCGGGAGCGACTTTTTTTGCGCTGCCGTTTCACCTTCAAAGCGAGAAGACCTGTACTGACGCTTCCATGTGGCTGAAGGCATTGGCGGGACCTTCCCATACCCCGGAAACGGGGCAGGCTTTCTCTTGCTCGCGTGCTACGGCAACAGAAACGTGCTCATTGCCCGCTAGTTTATTATTTGTGGGGTCGAAACCGCGCCAGCCTGCGCCCGGAATGTAGATCTCTGTCCAGGCGTGCGTGGCTCCGTGCTGACCTTCCGCCATTTGAATATACCCGGTCACAAATCGTGCGCCGAACCCCCAATGCCTTGCGGCTTCCATCATAAATACTGCGAAGTCGCGGCACGAACCGCTCCCAATTCTAAGCGTATCACATGGCAACTGGACTCCGGGATCATCGCGGTGCCTGTACGCGAATGTGCGGTATATTTGGGTGTTCAGTTTTTCGAGAAGGCCGAAAGTGCCAATGGTCACTCCGGGCTGGTACAGCCCGCCCAGCCAACTCTGCAGCTTCGGGCCCTCGTAGGGGTAGCTTGGCAGGCGGTATTGGATCAGCTCTATCTGCTCCTCCGGGGCGTATTGGAAAGGAAACAGGCGGGCATCCGGCTCGATTAAGCACTCAATTGGATTGTCGTCACTCAGGTCCACCTCTACCTCGCCAACGATGCTCAATTTCTGCGACGAGTCCGCAAACGTCAGTATGGCGATGGAATTGTTATAGATGTCGCGCAACCAACGTGTGGTAGCCACTGGCTCGACGTCGAGACGACTGGTCACGATATGGACGTCGTGACCTTCCCGCGGTCGCATCATTAGGCGGTGTGGCCCGAATTTGACTGGCTCATTGTACTGATACGCAGTCTTGTGAACGATCTTGATGCGTTTTTTCATACGGTTCCGATCACAACCCGATTGACCGCCAGACGGCTGTTGCTGAAGTGTGGATACGCACGGCGGCACAAGCGCTGGTCAAATTCGTATCACCAAATTTCGATGAGCATTTGTCAAGAATAGCACACCAGAGGCGATATAAGGCGCAACTTTACCGGGCGCTTGCAATTCCATCCCGCTCGGGTCGATGGACGGCTTGACGCTTCTCCGTCCTTTAGCGAGGTCTTTGATTCACGAGGTTTGCGATCTGTTGCGTCACTTGTGAATTCAGTCGGTGAGCCTCGTCGATTGTCGTATGGGATAGGCTCCGATCCGCAGTGAGAATGATGCGGACATTTAATGGCTCAGTCGTTGCCATGCGGCATTGTGAATTGTGGCCGTCGGCAAGGGAAACGACTATTTGTCCCGATGTCGGAGGCCGACCCAATGCCAGCACTATTCCTGCCCCCTTATCTGTTGCCGATCCTACTTCTGCTCGGTTCTAACATTTTCATGACCACTGCTTGGTACTGGCATCTGCGCTTTAAGGAAGTGCCGCTGTGGCAGGTCATTTTGATCAGTTGGGGTTTTGCCTTCTTCGAATATTGTCTGGCTGTACCGGCCAACCGTTACGGAAGCGCCATCTATACGGCGGCCCAACTCAAGACCATCCAGGAGGTGATTACGCTACTCGTATTCGCGGTCTTCTCCGTGGTTTATCTTCAGCAGCCGATCACTTGGAATTACGGGGTCGGCTTCGCTTTGATTGCGGCAGGCGCCTTTTTTGTCTTTCGCGGCCCACTGTAGCAACCGCCCGATTTAGTGGCCGTATACGCGGAGCAATGTCCCTTAATGGCCCTAGCGGTCGCACAGAGCATTGGACTTCGCGTCCGCTTTTGGGGGTAAAGCAGCCGCGCCTTTGGTCAGACCGCGTGTCCGCTAATGACCCAAAGCGGACATCGGAGCTTACCGGACGCGAATAGGCCGCCTCAGTTGGTGGCTTACAAGGTGTTCGATTTTGACCAGACTTGCCGTCGCGATCCATTCCACATTTGGCTGCCAGCCGAGAAACAGCAAGGTGGGATCATGGCCGTTCCGAAGAACGACAAGCACAAGGATTGCGCCCGCTACGCCGCGCACTGTTTGGGAATTACGCGCGAAATAACGGGCCAGGATGACCGCGCCATCAACCGCGAAATGGCCGCCGAATGGCTCAAGCTGGCGGACGCTATTATCGAACAGTCAAAGCCGTATCCAAAGTGATGTAGGCGGCCTCAGTTGGCGGCCTCTTTCATTTTGCACCAAGAGTTGAATGTCCGCTTGTGGCCCAAAGCAGACATGCCGTCGGCTGACTGCCGTGTCCGTTATTGGGGGTAAAGCGGACGCCAAGAGTTTTGCTGGCCGCGTCCGCTTTTGACCCAATGCGGACATCGGGATCGACGGTAGGGTGCCACAAGCCCGCTCCGCGCGAGTTCATCGGACGGAGCGGGATCGTCAGTTTTTCTACTTGCCGACCGCGCGCTCGGCGATGGCTTTGTCGATCTGCTCCTTGACGGCGGACATATTGAAACTGGCTCCGCCCTGCATAGGCGGGAAGTCGATCAGCGTCTGCGCCGCCTTGCCCACGACCTGCTGGACGAACACGAAACGCCAGAACTCGTAGACGAACCAGTTGTAATAGGAGATCGAGCCATTGTCCTTGCCATTGAACATGCCGGTGCGCTCGTACGGATCGAGGCGCAGATTGACCAGGATCGGCCAATCTACCTTCACCGTCGGGCCAAGCCAGCCGCCGGGCTGGTCGGTGAACCGATACTTGAAGTCGTTGACGCGCACGGCCGCTAACGTAGTTTCGGTGAGGTAGAAAATCTCGTGCCGAGCCGACGGCGATTTGCCGGTGATCAGGTCGAGCTGATTGTAGCCGTCCAGATAAACCTTGAACGTCGTGTCGCCGATTTTTTTGCCCTTTTTCAGTTCCTCGGCGATATTCGCGTTGCCGGCAGCCGCAACCAAGGTTGGGAACCAGTCGAGCCCGGAGACGATACCGTTCTCGACCTTGCCGGCAGGGACTTTGCCGGGCCAGCGGACCATCGCCGGCACGCGGAAGCCGCCTTCGAGGCCGGTGCCCTTGCCGCCTGCGAACGGGGTCTGCCCGCCATCCGGCCAGGTGAAGTTCTCGGCGCCGTTATCGGTGGTGAACACGACGATGGTGTTGTCGTCGAGGCCATTGGTCTTCAGATAGGCCATGACCGAGCCGACGATGTCGTCGAGCTGCGCCATGCCGGCTTCCTGAATGCTCCAGCCGTTGTCCGAGTTGCGCATCGACTCGTATTTTTCCGACAGGTGCGTCACGACGTGCATGCGCGTCGGGTTCAGCCAGACGAAGAACGGCTTTTTGTCGGCGCGCGCCTTGTCCATGAACTTCGTGGTGAGGTCGAGGATTTCGTCGTCGACCGTCTCCATGCGCTTAGGATAGAGTTCGCCGGCGTCTTCGATCTTCTGCTTGCCGATCTTGCCCCAGCGCGGCATGACGGTCTGGTCATCCGTGTCGGTTGCCCAGCTATGAACCATGTTGCGCGGGCCGACGGTGTCCTTCAGTGGTTGCGGGTAGTTCCGATGCGACGGGTCCTCCATCGCGTCCAAGTGATACAGGTAGCCAAAAAATTCGTCGAAGCCGTGCACAGTCGGTAGAAATTTGTTCAGATCGCCGAGGTGGTTCTTGCCGAATTGGCCGGTCGCATAACCCATGGACTTGAGAACCTGTGCGATCGTGACCGCCTCGTCCGGGATGCCGAGCGGCGATCCCGCCTGTCCAACCGTCGTCAGCCCGGTCCGGATCGGCAGTTCCCCGGTAATGAAGTTCGCTCGTCCTGCGGTGCAACTTGCTTCGGCGTAATAGTCGGTGAAGCGCATGCCCTCGTTGGCCATCCGGTCCAGATTGGGAGTCCGGCCGGACATGATGCCTTGATTGTAGACACCAATATTCGACCAGCCGATGTCATCGCCCATGATTACGATGATGTTCGGCTGTTGCCCGCTCGGCGGAGTTCGTGCCGGTTGCTGCGCATGCGCAGATGTCGCAAAACCCGCGCCCGTCAGCGCCGAAGCGGCCACCAGCGACGTGCCGCTCAACAGCAGATCGCGCCGTTTGAAGCCTTCGCTGTTTTGTGTGCTGCCGTCCTCGGATTTTTCACGTTCTTTATCATCATGGATCATGCTGCATCCTCTCTCTGTTGATTTCTGTTGGTGCATCGAAAGCCAGCATGGCTAGTCGACGTGTCGATCAGCTCGGCGGGCCGCTCTGCACGAAAGTAACGGCTGTAATCGGGGGCGCAGAGGTTCGTTGAACAGGCGTTTGACGGAAGATCAGCGTGATCTTTGTCGGCGTGTAAACAGCTGACACAACACTCTCCCGACATAAACACGAGAACATTATGCCAATTTGACAACGGGCCTGTAAATCGCTGCGCGTGCGGCGTCACGGGACTGTGACAACTGTCCGTATGACGAAGTCTCCTTTTGTCCCTTAGCGGACATCGGGGCGGCATTCAGCGGCTTATTCGATCACCTCGAGTAGGAGAGTTCTGAAAGTCTCATCGCCGGAGCGGTACATACGTGGTTTGTCGGATGGTTGGCGTCTGTCGAGGCAGCTTTGGGGGGTAAGCCGCTACTCCCCCGGCGATTTGGCGAGCCACGCTGAGGGCATTGCCTTCACAGCGCCAGCCATCGACCGCATAGCAGCCAGCAATTTATTGACTGAGAATGTCATGATTAACATGGTACGAAAGCGTATGGTTCCTCACTGGGGTGGACTCCTGTCACGGAAGAATTTGTACTGTGGTTTGGAGTGAGGCTTCCAAATTCGACGATCCCTACGCATTTCAAGCGTCGGTCAAGCCGGCGCAAGTGGAGCTACTTGTCACCGCGAAAGGTGAATTCAAAGCCGAGTTGACCCGTGTCGAATTGCCTAATCTCTGGGTGCAGCACGGCAGCGAGAATCTCCCCCGGGTCGCTCACTCCTCGGTAAGTGCGGATCGGCCGCCTATATTCTTTCTCACTAGGGCGGATCAGGCACCCATAAAGCATGGCGGCAGAGAATTTAGCTTCGGCGAAATCGCGGTCGCTGGATCAGGCTCCGTGCACCACCATCGGACCGAAGGGCCCTGTCATTGGGCAACTTTATCGATACCGGAAGATAATCTTGCCGCAGCCAGCCGCGCGCTCGTCGGTTCCGATCCAACCCCACGATCGATAACGCGGTACTTGCGACCGTCCTCCAGGCTGACATCGCGCTTACTGCATTTACATCAAGCCGCGAGACAACTTGCCAATGGTTCGCCCAGCACGCATTCGCGACCCGAACCGGCGCGGGCATTAGAACAAGCGGTCTTGCACGCGGTGATTAGCTGTTTGAGCGAAACGACGACCGCCCAAAATAATTGGGGCGCTCATCGGCACTCTACGATCATCGCGCGACTTGAGGAATTTCTGGGGGCCAACTACGATCGGCCTTTGCACATCCCGGAAATTTGTTCGGCTGTCGGCGCGTCCGAACGCACGCTTCGAGTGAGCTGCATTGAACATTTGGGCATGGGCCCCGTCCGATATCTCTGGCTTCGCCGAATGCACCTGGCGCGCCGCGCGCTTATCGTAACCGCCTCGAGGCCAGGGGCCGTGACCGAGATTGCGACCGCGAACGGCTTCTGGGAGCTCGGACGCTTCGCTGTCGAATATCGCGCGTTATTCGGAGAAGCCCCATCCGCGACGTTGCGTCGGGCCCCGCAGGACATGCGAAAAGCCCAAAGTAGCCCTTTCGTATTTGCAGATTCCGAATTTGCATAGACATTCATCTGGCGACTTCTAACACTGCGGTCCATCGTAAACATCGCGACGGTATATTATCGGCTCCTTTATGCCCAAAATCGAAAGGAACTCAGCCATGTTTAAACACACCTCATGGCCAATGAGGTTTGCGATCCTCATGATACTTGCTTCTCCGGCGTTTGCTGGGGACTTGCCGAATGCGCCGAGCATGGCCCCCGTCCCCCAAACAGGCACGGTCCATTTTAATATCGTCAAGATAGGATTTATTGTCGGCGTTGGAGGCGGCGACGGAACGTTGACCTACAACGGAGTGGTGTATCCTCTGAGCGCCGGCGGCGTCAGTGTCGGCACCATCGGTATCGCGGGAATGGAACTGGTTGGTACGGCGTCAAATTTGCATAATCCGGCGGACATCGTTGGCACTTATGGAGGAGCATCTGCCAGCTTGGCCATCGTTGGGGGTGGAAAAGTGGCCCAGTTGCAAAACGAGCACGGTGTGGTCCTCGAAGTGCAAGGAACTCAAGTTGGATTTGAAGCGAGCCTCAATCTTGGCGGCATGACGGTGGCTTTCCGTTAGCTAAGAATTTCGAGCGCGCGTCGGGGATTCGTGAGTGTCTGTTTGTGGCCCAAGCGGACGCGCCACTGGAGCGCCAATTGAGCTAGCTTTCAGCGGTAGCAGCCGCGTCTCTGGTTAGATCGCGCGGCAGTTAATCAAAGGGGACATGCGTTGATAGCAACGGGCGGTGGCGTTTTATCTTCTGGACCGCTTCCGATTCTCAAGTCGTTGCAATGTTAGCATCGGCGACGCAACATCGCTCTCTACATTCCACCAAAGCGATAGTTTACACCCGCTCGAATTTCACTGTGAGTTGAGACTTCGAGCGAGGCGGCGGCGATGTAAAGATATTCCAGTTTTGCGCTTAAGGCCGGGGTAAGCCCGTATTCGACACCCAACCCGAGTGCTAGGCCTGCCTGACGGTTAGTGGGTGTGCAGTTTGGAAAAACCGCGCCGCACACGGTTGCGCCGCCGGCGGTCGTGAGTGAGGTCTTGGCCCCAAGCAATGCCAAACCACCGGTGCTGTAGAATAACCAATTGTCGTTCGCGTAACCGACGCGCGCCCTTACGGTGCTCTCCCAGTCGATATGGGTCTTCGCGTTAAACGGTCCGGCCACGAACACCCCTCCAACGGTCGCGGTCGAGACCGAAGAGCCCGTGATATTCGCCCAGTCAATGTCGGCCTCGAGGCCCATCACAACGTGACCTGCTTGGATTTGGGCGCCGACCGTTCCACCGAATGCTCCGCCCGAAATGCCGTGGGAAAATCTGTCGAAACGATCCGTAATGATGTTGAGGGGATCCTGACTGCCCCAGCCGTAGCCACCATTCACGCCGACATAAAATCCCGTCCAGTTGTAGACTTGTTGGACAACCGCGGGGGCAGGCTTATAGACTGGCGCCATCGGCAGATCCGCAGCCTGGGCGCTTAACGCGCAGCCTACTAAAGCCACGAAAGAGCCGGCCACCTGCAAGATTCGTTTCATGACGAATGCCCCAACGTTCAAAAAAATTATCCGATCGCCATTTGTAGGTCGAATGCGCGCGCCGGACTATGCAGATTCAGCAAATCAGCATCTGCGGACTAAATTCGACTGGGCGTGACTAAATAGACACAATCGAAATCTTCGATATGTGCCGTTACTGAACATCTCGTTCAGGATTTGCGAACGTTTCATGACCGCGCGGGACGTAGGGCTTAAATGTAAAATCAGCGTCGTAGAACGGGCGAGGTCTTATCTTATTTCAAAGCCAAGTCTCGCTCTCCTGACGATAAGTACCAGCCAGCTGCGCGGCCGTTGACGTTCGCACGTCCAGAAATCCGTCGGCGTCAATATGACCGACGCCAAGCACGTGCATCATAATTCGCTGAAAGACGCATCGCGTCCGTGCCAATCAATTTTGTTGGATTTTGCATAGCCCAGCCCCACGAGTTCGGCCTTGGGGTCAAACTCTGTGTCAGAGTTTGGGGAGATGTGTCATAAAAGCCATCATTCGATCGGTGATTGCTGCAAGCGCTGTATTGTCGGCATCTTTAGCCGCACACGCTGCGGATCTTCCACCAGCTCCGCCCCCGCACGCCCCGGTTGCTTTTATCCCGGCGCCGCCGGTCTACAATTGGGGCGGGGTATATGTTGGTAACTTCTGAATGGTGTCCGTCCGTCTTGACGTCGGGTCGAAGGCGGCCTCACGCAAGATTTGAATCCATTTTATTTTATCCTAAAAATATCGATCGTGATCGAGCCTGACAGGCAGACTCACAATTTGGATGCTTACTACATTGGAGGCTGCGATTGATAGAGTCCTATCAAACGCGATATTAACACCGCTATATAGAATACACCCATAAGCTGTTCCAATTGGCTGAGTGAGCGCGCAAACGGAGCGACTGGTGTAATGTCGCCATATCCCGTCGATGTAAGCGTAGCAATGCTCAGGTGAAGCATATCGGCAAACAAATATGCGCCCGTTAGCTGCATAGGCGCGCCGGGTGCCACGACGCCAAGCGAAAACGCGCCTGGTGAGATGATCTCAATTAACACGTAGGCCGCAGCCCAAAATAACGCCAGGAGGATGTATACGCTGAGCGCAGCGTGGACCATGTCGGCGAGAACCGGACCCGATGAAAGGACGCGCCGCAAGATCACCGACGCGGTGTAAAGACAAAACGCAGCGAACACTGCGATGAAGACCGTATCTACCGTCTTGTTGTGAGTTGACAACCACACGGCTTGCAGGCCGATCGCCAAAATCGCTAAGGCAACGCTAATGCTTCGATGAACCGTCGATTTGCTCGCGGTGACCGCGCCCGTTACGAAAATCATTGCCAAGATCAAGCCACCTGCAATCCGGCCCGCGATTTCTCCCAGCATCAGCGGGTAGAGACCAATAAATGCAACAAGCGCAATAAGAAGTACGGTTCCCGCCCCGGCGAAACTGAAAATGTCTGAATTACCAGGAGATCCGTTTGAGTCTGCGCCCATTCTCATCAAACCGACGCCAATCGACCTGTCCCTAATTAGTTCCGCTCTAGTCCAAGTTTCTCAACGCAGCGCTTCTGCTTCGCAATCTCCTACTTCATTTCAATGCCGAGTTTTGCTCTCTCGTCCTTGAAGATCACCGCAATCGCATCGATGATTCGTATTTCAGGATGGGCCTCGCAATATAGGATGACCTCGTGTTCGGTCTCTTTGCCTTTTCTGAAATCCAGGAAATGTTTCTTGGCAAGGCCGTTATACCAACCGCTATACCAAGTGGTGAGAGCGTCGGCGTCTTGCTGATAGGTTCCTGCGAGCTGGGCACAAGTTAGCGTTTGCACATCCAGAAATCCGTTGGCGTCAACGTAAGCGCTGAGTGGCGTCTGAGCCCGGACAGCCGAGCCTGAATATGCGATCGAAAAACATATTGCTGCCATAAGAGCATATTTACGCATTGGGTCGCGCTCCTAATTATTGCGTTATTGTCACGACGAGTTATCCGTAAGGCTGCGTGCCGCAAACACCGTCAGAGCGATTTCACCCTGCTGCGTCACGATACTCTGCGTTGGACAAGAGCTTAGTCCAACTACAGGCGCCAAAAGCGGCCGTCTATGCAAAATCGGCCAAAGCCGATTGGGACGATAGAATATACGGAACGAGAGGCGCCTCACTGCATTCGCTGGGAAGAATGTGACAATTCAAAAGTGGCCCCGCCCAGACAGATTCCGAATTCGCATAGACAGCACGCAGCGGCGCTGCGAAGTGTATCCCGGGCGACTGCGAACTAGGCGTTGGTTCGCGTTGCCCCGAGGCACGGGCGAATGGTGACTGGCGGCACAACAAAATTCACGGATGTCACTGACTATCAGGCAGCCATTCGCGAAGCGAAACTCAGTCTCGTCTTTAGTTCCCAAAGAGATTTCGAGGCACGGCTGACGCAGGTAGAACTGCGTCATATGGGTTTATTCCGTGGGCAAGAAAATCTGGCGCGCGTCGCCCATATCTCCCTGCCGGCGGATCGGGCTTTTGTGGCGTTTCCGGCGCGCCATGATCCACCGCAAATATGGGACGGAGCAGAACTACAACCGGACGAGATTATATTTCATGGCCGGGGCCAAGGCGGGCATCAGCAGACACGCGGGCCAAGTCAATGGGGACTCATATCGCTGACGCAGGAATATCTTGCCTCCTCTGTCAATGCGATCGTGGGATCAGATCTGGTGGCGCCATCTGATGCAAGAATTCTGCGACCGTCCCGCTCTGATGCGGCCCATCTGTTGAGCCTTCATGCCAAGGCTTGCCGGCTCGCTGAAACTCGGCCTGAATTGATCGGCCACCCCGAGGTTGCTAGAACCCTTGAGCAAGAACTGCTCCATGCGTTCGTAAATTGCCTAATGAGCAATAAAGCTAGAAAATATAGTGCATCGAGGCGACATCGTCTGAAGATCATTGCTAGATTTGAAAAGCTTTTGGCGAGCCATTCCGCGCGACAATTAAAGATCCCGGAATTTTGCAATGTCATCGGTGTGTCGGAAAGAACGTTACGAACTTGTTGCGCGGAGTTCCTGGGTATGAGTCCAAACCGATATCTAAGACTGAGGTACCTCAATATGGCGCGTGCCGCGTTGCGGTGTGCCGACTCAAAAGAGACCGTCGCGGAGCTTGCCAGGCGTTTTGGATTCTGGGAGCTCGGGCGCTTTGCCGGAATCTATCGAACAGTGTTCGGCGAGACGCCTTCGACGACGCTACGATCCGCGCGTATCACGCGGTCGTAATATGTGTCTGCCGAAATTGCATAGACCTACGAAATATTCCTGCATCATTGTGGGGCGACATGGCGGGCCGATTGCCGCTTCGACGAGCCATTTTGGCGTCAGGTGCATCATCAGAAATGGAAGGAGAGCGAGCCATGAAAGGTGAGCAAATGGATGAAAAGTCCGGCGATGGCATTAGGCAAAAAGGCGAAGGCCTCAAACGGCGCGATCTGTTATTGAGCGGCACGTCGCTCAACCCCTTTTTCTAAACCGTCTTGACCAGCCGGATCGAAAGATGACGGCAGGATTTGAAAAGCCCACCCCGAAACGAGGTGTGGCGGCCACTTAGACACTAACCCTCCACATTTCAAGCATGGGCTTATGAAGATTCAATTGCAGACGTGGATGAAAATTGTATTGGTTGGCGTCAGTGCTGCGCTCGTCGTCGGTGCCGGAATTTTCAGCTATCGCTATTTCACGCAGCCGGTCACCCTAACCGTCGCGGCTGGTTCGACGGACGGCTACGCGGCCCAGATTATGTCATCAATTGCGGGGCGCCTCACCCAAACCAAGTCGCCAGTTCGTCTTAGGGTCGTAAGCGTGGACTCGGCATTTGATGCCGCTAAGGCGTTTGAAGCAGGAAAGGTCGATCTCGCAATCGTCCGTGCAGACATCGGGGATCTATCGGAGGTGCGAACGGTCGTACTCATGACCCATGCCGTTGTGATGATCCTAGTCCCGCCGGGCTCATCCATCGACGGCATCGACGCACTAAAGGGCCAGACGGTCGGTGTCGTCGGCGGCGAAGCTAATCACCCCGTCGTTGATGCCATCAAGCAGGAATACGATCTGACCAATAAAAAGGTCGTTTTCAAGGACTTAGCTCTCGCCGATGTCTCGCCGGCACTTCATTCCAAACAGGTGAATGCGGTCCTGTTCGTGGCCCCCGTAACCGAAAAATATCTTTCAATTATTCGCACCGCCTTTCAAGGATACGGCAAGAAAACGCCGACGCCGATTGCAATCGAGGATGCGGGCGCAATCGCTAATGTTGCCAGAGCCTATGAGAGCTACGACCTGCCTAAAGGCACGCTATGGGGCTCTCCGCCGATTCCGGACGACGACCTCACGACGTTGCGTGTTCCATTTTATTTGGTAGCGAACAAGAAGCTGAACGACGACGATGTTGCGAACTTGACGCGGGCGATTATGAACGCCCGCCGTGAACTGATCGCCGAGTTTCCTTTGCTTGCGCAAATAAGCTCACCGAGCACCGATAAGGATGCGTTCATTCCAATTCACCCTGGCGCCGCGGAGTACTACGGAGATACCCAGCAAAGCTTCCTCGATAAATACAGTAATGAACTCTATTACGGGCCAATGGCCTTGGGTGCGCTGGCGTCGGGCCTGGTCGCGGCATGGAAATTTCTCGGGCTTGGCGGGGGTGGAAAGGGCGGATCGCCTTTGGATCCGCTTTATGCAATGGCCAGACGAATTCGAGCATCCAAAAGCGAAGGCGAATTGACCGAGATCGAAGAAGAGATCGACAACATTCTCAAGACTGAACTTACCAAAACAGCCACAAATGACGAAGCGGCCGTTGATCCGGGCATAATGAGCTTGGCGGCGCATCGGCTGGAATACCTCATTCAGTACCGAAGAACGATGCTTGCTGCGACGTCGCGATAACATGGCACGCGATGTCTGCCTTGGGCCCAAAGTGAACAAGTCCAGCCCGTAGCGGCGGAGAAAGCAGTGACGCGCAATCAGAACGCCGAGACGGCGCAGTGGTCCACGCCGCCGGCTGTTGGTAGATCATCTCTGCAAGATCAGCAATTTGAGGAACGCCTACGCATTGCCGAACGAATCGTTCAAGCCTTAGGCGAGGCGGGGTACTCTTGCGAACTAGATGACGGCCACGCGAGGGCGTTAAAGCCGAAGAATTGAGATCGTGAAGGATGTCGGCTTGTTACCCTTAGCGGACGCGCCGAGCCTTAACTTTCGCATCCGTTATTGGGTGCGAAGCAGACGCGGCTTTTGTCGGACCGCGCGGCAGCTAATGACCCAAAGCGGACATCGCGCGTCCGTGATAATATGGCATGGCGCGAATGTGCATAGACGGCCGCCAGCTTCGGAGACCCCATCATGAACCGACGAGATGCTTTGATACTCGGAGCCACGTCACTGGTTGCGTCCACAGTTCCGGCAAGCGCAGAGAGTAGCGTCAGCGCGCGGACGGCCCCAAAGATGAAAATGACCACCGATATTCCAGCGTCCATCACGACGCCCGACAAAGTGGACACCCGGATTGGGACGCTCAAGTTTTTCGACGGTTTTCCCGACAAGGCCACTGTCGAGAAGGTCTACGACAACCTCGATTTCCAGCGCGGCGTGCAAGCGTACCTAACTGCACTGCCCGCCGTTTCGATTGAGGGTGCGCGTCGAGGCGGCAGCGAGTTCGGCCCCGCCAACCAGACCGTTCTCATCTCCGAGCAACTGTTGGATTCCAGATCGCTGTTCCTGACGGCCAACACCACCACCCCTTACACTGTGCTCTATTTGAACACGAAGGACGGTCCGTTGGTCCTCGAAATTCCTCCAGCGGTACTTGGCCCGTTGGATGATGCTTGGTTCCGCTGGGTCACCGATGTCGGCATCACGGGGCCGGACAAGGGCGCGGGCGGAAAATATCTGATGCTGCCCCCCGGCTACGCGGGCGAGGTCCCTGACGGTTACTTTGTTGCGCGTTCGCGCACCTTCGGAAACATTCTGTTCTTCCGAACTTTCCTAAAGGACGGCGACCCGAAACCAGGCGTCGATAGTGTCAAAAAGAGCCTGCGAGTGTATTCGCTCAGTCAAGCCGCCAACCCACCCGAGATGAAGTTCGTCGATATATCCGGCAAGGCGTTCAACACTATCGGCCCGAGCGATTATTCAGCATTCGAGAACCTCAATCGCACCATACAAGATGAGCCTGGCGACGCGATGGACCCAGACACGCTAGGCATATTCGCCGCCATCGGGATCGAGAAGGGCAAACCTTTTGCGCCTGACGCTCGCATGAAGAAAATTCTTATCGACGCAGCGGCAGTGGGCGATGCCACGGCCCGCACCCTTACCTATCAGTCTAGGATCAAGGAGTTGCATTTCTACCCGAATAGTGCGTGGGTTACGCCATTCATCGGCGGCAGTTATAAGTTCGAGCAGAACGGCGTGGTCAACCTCGACGCGAAGGCCCTATTCTTCTTCTACGCCACGGGCGTCACACCGGCGATGACGGAGAAGATGGTCGGGGAAGGTTCGCAGTACGCGGGCGCATTCGTAGATGCCAAGGGCAATCCCCTCGACGGCGGCAAGACCTATAGACTGCATATGCCGCCCGACATTCCCGCAAAGAATTTCTGGTCGTTTACGGCGTACGACAACCAGACACGCTCCATGCTCCAGACCGATCAACAATTCCCGGCGGTCGGCAGCCTAACCAAGGGACTGCTGGCGAATGCCGATGGTTCAGTGGATGTCTATTTCGGACCGAAGGCTCCGGCTGGCAAGGAAAACAACTGGGTGCAGACCATCCCCGGCAAGGGCTGGAACACCCTGCTGCGTCTCTACGGTCCGCTTGAGCCGTGGTTCAACAAGACTTGGCGGCCGGGAGAGATTGAGCCGGTGTAGCAAGCCTGCCCTATAGCGATGTCCGCTTATGGCCCATAGCGGACACGCTAATCGTTGGCGTTTATGTCCGTTATTGGGGGTAAAGCGGACACGCCAATTTGAGCGCGTCGCGGCAGCTTATGACCCGAAGCAGACATCGCAGCCACCAGAAATCGTTATATCCGAGCTTTTTTGATCAATCGCAATTCCGGCGCCAGGAAATGCCCCCTCTTGCTATGGGGACGAATAGGGCGTCTAAGCGCTGATGGGTCTAGCGCCGCTAACAAAATGGCGACGTGCCGAAGTCGCCGTTCAATAATACGCAGCCGGTGCCGTCGGTAGGCACAAGTTCCATCTACAAGTCATATTCGTTTAAATCGCGGGTGCCTGCGGCAGTTGCGTCCTGCACATTTTTGCGCTGCCGTCTGTGGTGAGCAGGGATTCTGGCTCAAGTCCGCCGATCGATCTCTGCTTATGGCTTCCTAGCGGAGATGATTGGATGGCGAACACCGCGGCCGCTTTCGAGGGAAAAGCGGACGCATTTCGTAGCGCTTTTTGCGATCTATTGTCGGCCGCACTGGCCGCCGGAGAAACCACACAATCTCCTTCTTTCAGACCAGCCCCCGTCTCAAACACATGTTTGAATTTCAATCCGCCGTTTTAAAAGGGCGCTGTGCGAGGGTATCCATGTTGGCAATTCAAACATTGACGCGACAGGTTGGCGGCGACGCCGTCCTTCGACCTGCGTGCCCTAATTGCGGCAGATCGATGCACATGGCGCGCATGACGCCAAGAACAGGCAATCTTCCGGATCTGGCGACCTTTCGGTGCGGCGAGTGTGGTGTTTGGCTAACAGAAGCCGCCGGTGATCAATGCGGTTGGCCTCACTGATTGAAAAAGCCCCGTGGTGAAGAAGCCACCGCGCCGAAAATGCGAGCGGGGCGGTACGCCGACTCGCCGGGCAACGTAATGTCCGTTTCTGGCCCTTAGCCGACATTGCATCACTGCGGTGTCGTGTCCGCTTTCGGGGGTAGACTAGGAAGTATGTTCATGAGTACGCACATAGTTCAGCCGCATTAAAAGACGAGCAAAGACAGTTGTTTGTTGCGCGCGGTGAATAAAATCTATCCGTCGACGCCAAATCGCGCGAAACATAAGTCCACCAGGTGATCGGCACCCAACCGAGGGCCGCTGGGCCTTTCGCCGAAGTTTGTCGAATGAAGGGTAGTTCATGCGCTTTCAAGGTATATCGTTTGGCATAGGACCCAAGGATCAGTGTCCAATATGCAGCGCAAGCATCAGGCTTACGGAGGTCGGACCGCATCCCGATCGCGATGATTGGGAACTCAATGGATATAGCTACGAAAATTGCGGCCCGGTAAAATCGCTGGTTGTCCAACGTCCGGTTGATGACGTGCCGCCTCTGTTGAGGCTGATGTAAGTTGAGTGAGGCGCGTCGTTCGCGCAACAGATGATCAGATGAATCTATATGGTGAATCTACATGGCAGCATGTTTCGACTTTGGGCTGTGGCCTCGCTGATATGGATCAGCTTCATCTTCATTTTCGCATATCAACAGATTTCCACGCGGCGTCACGTCTCAATCGCCGCCTACACCAGCTACGCAACTTTTGCCTTCGCGCCGGTTTGCGGCACCTTTGCGCTTTTGTTCATTAGCGGCTGGATTGTCGCCGGATTTACTCGCCCGCGCTAATAGCGTCGGAACAGCCCGCGCCATTGGATTGTTGGCGATTGATAAGACATCGATCCAGATAGGAAAACGCGTCTATTTCGTCGGAACTTCATCCGCCCAAACGCGAAACTCCGACAAGACGGCAGGTCCGAAGGTATGTGTTAGAGGCACGTCCGCGGCGTCGCGGCCCTGAGCGATAAGGACACGCCCGAACCGGGGGGCGTTGTTGCGCGGATCAAAGGTATGCCAACGGCCGCCGAGATAAACCTCGATCCACGCCGCAAAATCGTTCGGCGGATAGGGGGGTGGAAGGCCGACATCGGTAATGTAACCGGTGCAGTAGCGCGCCGGAATGTTCAAACAGCGACAAAAGGTGATGGCAAGATGAGCGTAGTCACGACACACCCCGTGACGCTCAGCGTATGCTTCAAATGCTGTTCTGGTTTCGCGGGAGTGCTGGTAACCGAACTCTATGTGATTGTGTACGAAGTCGCAGATGGCCTGTACCCGCGGCCAACCAAGCGGGGTGTCTTTGAAAAGACGCCAAGCCTCGTCGGATAGCCGATCAGTCTCGCAGTACCGGCTGCCGAGCAAAAATAGGATGACCTCCGCTGGCAGGTGCTGAACCTGGTGCTGCAAAGCGTGTAGATCAATCGGGTCCGACAGGCCGGAGTCCCGAATGACGGCGTCAGTACCGACGTGAAACTCGCCGTTCGGCGCGACGAGCCGGCTGCACCAATTTCCGAAGCTGTCGCGGTACGCTTCGACGGGAACTGATGGGCTCGTTATCAGATAGTCCGGACGCTCCATTTCCGAAACGCGCGAAAAGTGCACGTTCAACGTCAATATCATCGGCGTCGGTTGCGTGAATTGGAAGCGTAGCTGACAACCGAGATGAATACGCATCTGACTCAATTCAAAGCTTGCCGAGCATAACCAAGATCAAAACGACAATGAGCACGAGGCCAAGGCCACCGCCTCCGTAGTTACCGGTGCCGTAAAATCGACCACCGCGGAGGCCGCCGAGTAGAACGATTACCAAAATGACGAGCAGAATGATTCCGATTGGCATCACGTCATCCCATAATTGCGAGCGCGATTATTTGATTAAACATCAGCCGGTGGTCTTGTTGCCGCGCCGCCTCGACCTCGTAGCCGTCGTAATGCCGCGGTCGTGCAACCTTGGCTTCGCGGCACCTGATAGGACGACTGAAAGATTAGGCGCGCCGACCCGGCGACGGCTGAGCAATATTGCTCAGTTTCTTGTATCTTCGGTGTCGGTAGCACACGGTCGAAGCGGGCTCCCCGGGCAGTTCGGGAGACGTAAAAGAAAATCATCATTCCTGGCTGGTGCCGGATCAGTGCGCGCAAACCGCTCCGATCGCAAGGCGCCATTCCTCACGCCGCATCTTCTCGGCGACCATGCCGTCGCTGATATGACGTCACGTGTTTGACTCCATCACAAGTGCAGCAGCGGTTGAATTCGCGTTGGAACGAAGCTGTGACCGCCAGTGTCGGGGTGATAAGCTGAACCTGCTGCCGCCATTTCCACCCCAATCGCTCCTGACTGCAGCTGTCGCAGTACATCCGTCCCTCGCGTTGGATGAGGAAGTTGCTGATCTTCTCCGGGGCTGACCTGACACTTACAGTGTTTTCCATTGTTGGGCGCTACCGCCAGAAGGAAACTTCGAGGACGTGCAAAGGCCGTCAGTTGATGTCCGAACGGCGTCACATCCGCCCAAAGCCCAGAGCGAAAGTCAGGGGTAGCGGCGTCAAAGGCCAGCATCCGCAAACTTACGACGTGTCGCCGGGTTTACTGGGGCGTTTTCAGTTCGCGCGGGCAGTCGACGAGCCAGGCCGACATCAAAACAAGTATAGCCCCCCGACCGAGGTCGGGGGGTTGAGTACTGATCAGCTGACTTCGGGGATAGGCAAATGAACCAGCCGACCAGCGGCTCGTCATTCAAAATCCTGAACGCCCATTGATGTCGGCCACTCGGGCCTGACGCCATCAACTAGAGGGTGACGCAGGTCTTTTCCGTCTTCATCCCGGCTTCGGCGTCCGTGTGCGACTTATAAGCGTCGCCTAGGACCGACATTGTGGTGATCGTGGGCTTGGCCTCGACGATCGAGCACTTCTTCGTCGCCGTATCCTGCACGACGTAAAACTCGCCGGCGGCAAAAGCCGGCATCGCGAACGCAATTACGAGAGCGGCGGCACTGATAAGTTTCATTATCATTGGTGGCCTCTTCCTAGGGGGCGCTCTACAACGGGCAGTACTTTGTTTGGTTCCGTCGCACGCGAGGAAGAGTGTTAGACTTATCCACCATCATTTCAGAATGAGCGATTTGATACAGTTTCAGAAAGACATCCGGATCAAGGTCATGCATTACCCGGCGCGTTTATGGCTCCCAGCTACAGGCGCCCCGGACTGTTAGCGTACGAAGACCCCAGCCGGGCCCTACCTGCTGGGGTCTTTTCATGTGGCCCCGCGTCCGACGCGCTTCGGACATTGCGACTGCTATGATGAAAGTCCGCCTTCGACAGTGGCAAACTGGATATCATTTGCCGGCGTTACTGCCGCTTAACTGGAAGCCGCATGCGGCGAGAGCTTTTTCGCGCAAACAATGGGGATCGCGCTCGCCGCCCTTTGTGAGTTTTATAATTCTGGTGGCAATAATCTCTCTGACGATCCTATTAGGGTGGCCAAAGCCCCACACGAACTCGATTGCGTTGCTGTAGGCATCAGACATCACCTTGATGTCGGCAGGTTCAAATACTGCGTCGTCGAGAAATGGAACTATCGAGATTCCTGCGTCGACCGCCATCGGATTTATCTCGGAGTGCAAAACGTAACCGTACAGCGCGTGCCGCAGCCGCTTTCGCCAGTCGCAATTTGCAACTGTCCGCCAATCTGCTTGACCAGCGAGCTGATTATTTTCATTCCAAGACCTTTGCTCCGATCGGGATCGAATCCGGCCGGCAATCCTGGCCCGTCGTCCGAGACTGACAGCGAGTGACCTAGGGTCGGACTTGTCTCCAATCGAACGGTGACATCGCTCTTGGTGTACTTTGCCGCGTTCGTGATCATCTCATTGGCGATAAAGCCGAGCGGAATAGCGAACTTTGTCGGAATATCGATCTTCACACCCTCGACGACGATCGGGCTTGTGGTCTCACCTTGAAAAAGCAAGCCGGAAAGATCCTCGCAAAGACCGGAAAGGTATTCCTTGAACTCGACGCTCTCCTGGTGGTCGAGGAGATGCAGCCTGTGGTGTACGCGTCCAAATGAGGCCACCCGCTTGGCGGCGACGGCCAATTGCGCGGCGGCCTCGGGGCCAGCGGTCCGACTTTGCAATGACAATAGGCTAACGATGATTTGCAGGCTATTGACGAGCCGGTGCTCGAACTCCTCCGCCAGCATGTCCTGGCGCCGCAACAAATCCGACTTCTCACGAAGCCATGCCTCTTCTCGTGCACGAGCCGACTGCAATTCGGCAATCAGGGACTCCTGCAGCGCCTGCTTGCGCGCATCGGGCCCAACCGCGCTTCTCCAGGGAAACGCCAGCGCGGAGTCTCGCGCTAATAGTGATTCGCCCATCCTTCTTCCTCCATGCCCTCACGAGGTGGAAAAAGCGCTCCTTGGTAGAGATACTGATCCGGCTCATAAACCCAGCCGTCGCCTTTCTAATAAGGCTGTACCGGTGCCGGGGCCGGTACTGTTCCAAATTGCTCACAATTGAACAGAATTAAGGAAGCGGTAACGGATATCTTGCCGCACCCGGGCGCTCGATCAGGCAGTGTGCCCGTCGAAGCGGCCGGTCTTGGGAATATTCTTTTCCTGCTGCGGCGTCATTTTCGAGGTATCCGGGCCGCCCGGCACGCCTCGCGGCCCGAGCTTGCTGCGCGCTATATCGTCCTCGGTCAGCCGTTCTTCTTCGCGAGTTTCACCCGGCATCTCATGCTCCAATCTCTTCTCTTACGTGATCTTTCTTCTCTCGCGTGATTTTTGCGAGGCGGAATTATCGACGGTGTTTCCGACCGTCGCCGGAGCGCTCGCGAAATGTCAGAGCGGCGATCTCACAGTGCGCGGCTGCTCGGCCAGCACGACGCTCAGCAGCGAGCTATGAACTTCGAGATGGCCGTTGTAATCGATAAACCCCGCTTTGCGGAATTTGTTCATGAAGTGGCTGACGCGCGAGCGGGTGGTGCCGACCATCTCCGCCAGCGTCTCCTGGCTGATCTTTGCAATGAGCGGCTCCGGGCGGCCTTCCTTGCCGAAATTGGCCAGCAGCAGCAGCAGCCGTGCAAGCCGCTTCTCGGTCGAGTTGAAGAGCTGGTCGACCAGGTCTTCCTCGACGCGAGCGGTCCTTGCCAGAACATGCGAAACGAACATTTGCGAAAATGTCGGCTCGTCCCGAAGAACGCGCTGGATCTCCGTCTTGTCGACACGCATGGTCACGCATTCGCTCATCGTGGTTGCCGTCGACAGGCGCTTCGGCTGCCCGATCAAGCATCCTTCACCGACGAATTCGTCGATACCCAGGATGGCGACCACCGCTTCCTTGCCCTCCCTGGATACGACGGTGACTTTGACTTTGCCCTTTTTGATATAGAAAACCGCGTCCGCGAGGTCGCCTTGCGAAAAGATAATCTCCTTCTTTCGATGGGCCGCGATGATCCGGCCTTGGGCGGCGGTTTCTAAAAACGATATCGGATCAAACGTGCCCTTGCCGTTTGATGTCGCGTTGCCGTTTGAGGTCTTGGCTTTTATTCTTCGCTTGCGCATTTCCGTTCCTTGACCGCCGGATGCAGTCGCGGCCTAAACGACGCACGCCTACAAGATAGCCCATTTCGGGTAGATTAGCACTTTCGTCATTCGCACCATTTGGTGACGGCGAGCCCCCAATATAGGGGCTCCCTTATTGCCTCGCATTCCGGCAATTCGCCGTTTGCGACACCACGCCTTTGCCTGCGGCATTCCAAAACGACTTAAAACTCCTCGCCAAATTAGAAACCATAACTGTTCCCAATTGCTCACAATGAAAATGAATTCGGTGTTCTAATGGCCTTTCCGACCAGGGACTTTCGACGAATGAGGGTGGGTGGCGCCTCAGGCTGAAGCTGTGAGTCGCCGGCCGCTTTCATACGGACCCTCTCTCAGCGCCCAAAGCGTCAAGCAGTCAAGGCCGTATAAAAGCAGGCAACCGGTCAAATGCATGGAGGCCGCAATGGTTTCGCCGCAGTCTGAGCGTCGAAAATCGCGTGACTTCAATATGCCCCTGATGTGCGCACGCTGTGACGCGCCGATGAGGATCAAGACGACGACCCCGGTTATCAGTTTTGCGCCGCTTGACGAGGTCGTCCATGCCTGCCCAGCCTGCAAGATGGAAATGAAGCAGACTGTTCTAAGGATCGACCCTGAGTGACAAGCCTTGATATCGAGCGACGCCCCGGAGGAAGACAAAAGCGGTCAAATGAGAGAAACGTCCGACCTGTCGCCTTTTGTATTGGATTGTTTTCCCTTCTTGACTGCCTTTTTCTCTGCCTTCGCAATGATTTTCAATAGCTTCTTTTTTCTGATCATTTGAGCGACTCCTGTTGCGATCACATCTTGCGATCATTGGGCCTGGCCGGTCTCACTATTCGAACTTCTCGACGGTGGTCTCCACATGCTGGCACCGCGGGCATTCGAAGGAACGGCGATCGAACCTGGGCTCGTCCGGCGCGACGCGCGCCAGATACATCAGCGCCTTGCATTCCGGGCATTGCGGACGGGCCTTAATCGGCGCGTTTTCGAGCGTGTATTCCGAAAATCTCATTTGCAACTCGTGTGCCGTACAGGCCCGAGCGCAAATCCCCGGTCACTCATCAGCGCAGCTTGTGCCCAGGTGCAGGCAAGTTCTTCTAAAGCGCGTTTCTCGCCTTGGCTTATGGCTTCGGAGGAACCGCGCATGGCCTCCTCGGCGAACTACCGAAACACGTTTGCATCTGACATGGCCGCCTCTTGTCTAAGCGACACCCTGCCTGGGAGCTTGCAGCCGGGGAATGGCGACGTCTGTCTGGAATTGCACACTGTGACGTTTGCGCTGTGAGTCCAGCGGGCGCCACGCCGAGCTTGGCGCTTCCGGCCGGACGGCGCATATTGGGCGTATGGCCGATGAATGGAGTGGCGACGTTTACGTGATAGCCGCCACAAACGGGAGAAAGACTGAATATTGGGCGACAGCCGTGCCGCAGCACCGCGCCCTGGACGAAGTACAACGCTTATTGCCGCAGGGCTGGCGGGCTGCCCTGAGCAGGCGCCAACTCAATCCGGAGAGGATAGCCGAGTTAGGGATGCGGGCCGGGAGCGTGCGCCAGTTGAAATTCGTCCCGTAAATTATCGAAATTGGCAGAATAGTCGTGCCTCAGGCTTTAGCGCGCTGCCAGCTTGTTCCAGGTATCACGCACGCCCGAAGACCAGCCGTGCCATTTCCCGCTCACAACGTCCCAGTTCACCATGGGACGCTGTTCGACGCTTATCCGAGCCGTCGATTCTGGGAGGGTGGTCGACGCGTCATACACGTACGCAAATCCGATCGTCAGAAAAACACCAAGAATGATTCCAAATAATAGGCGCATGCAATATTCCTTACATTTGTCCGTTCCGCGAAACTCATTGACGTGATCGTCCGCTGTGGCCTGATCGCTCCCTGTAGCTGTCTCATGACATGCACAAGAATGACACGGCCAAAGCTGGCGAACCACAAAGATCGCCTCCGCGTTCGATATCCAGCCGGGGCTCGATCTTAGGCGCGTATTCTCACCAAAAACCTCGACTGCGACCCCAATACCCACCACCGCCGCCGAACAATAAAAGCAGAACGACGATAACCAGTATCAATTCCATAGCCATGCTCCACCGACGATGCCGGCCTTTTGCCACGCACCGCATCTTTGATTCCGGTGACTGCGTTTTGCAAATCGCCAGCAGCCTTGCCGGTCACTCACTGTTATTGGATGTAAAACAACGCTACCGTCTCCTATTTGTTCCCGATCGCGCGATATCCGCGAGCTTTAGAAAGTCGTCGGAGGTCTGCCGCCTCAGGTCTTTACCTGCAGCAATGATGATGAAGCCATCAGCAAGGCGCAGCACGTGCTTGAGGGCCGGGACATCGAAGTATAGCGGAGGGGTGCTCACCTCGTGATCCAGCTGCAACCGACCGGCAAATGAAGGGCGCTTCAGCCAAGGCGCGGCTGGTTACCGATCCGGCATTCCACGCCTTCCATGCTCAGCACCACCACCGAAGACGGCAAAAGGAAAAAGCCCCGAACGGCTCGGGGCTTCAGCTTAATGTCTTTCGGGAGACCGCACTTCCAGTTGGTAAGGCGGCAGCCCTTGAGTACGCCTGCCTTCAGAAATCCTAGGCGCTACATACAAACGGCCGATCAGTTAACACCACAACCAAAGCGTCCAGGTATGACGGCGACTTCGGCATCCGCGGTCGTCATAATTGCCTCGGTAACTGTCATATAACGGCCCACGGTGGCCGCTCGCATATCGGGCTCCATTATAACGCGCCGTTCGCTTGGACGTCGCGCTAGCGCTGCCATCGGCGTTGGCTGAACCCTTGGCCGTGCCGCTCGCAGAGGCGCCTTTGTCCGTCGTCTGCTGCTTGTTGTCCGATTTGGATGCTATCGGTGCCGCTTGCCCGGTTTTATCGGGCACATTGAGCTGATCGGATTTGATGGAAGGTGCCATCTTCTCCGCAGGGGCATTCTGCTGTGCCGCGGGAACGCCCGACGGCTGATCTGTCTTAATGCCTTGTGCCGAGACAACGGCGGTGCCCAGCAGCAATACTGCCGCCGTGGTGGATATTAGTCGTAGAGTTCTCATGGATGTCTCCTCTAAACACTCCGCAATGATTTGCTTTTGTGGATGTGCGGGGAGCCAACATTTGGCCGCCGCGATCGTTCCAAATAGTCAATGACGAACGGCATCTGAGCAAAATTGCTCACTACAGTTTGCCGTACTCAAAGCAGTGAAGATCGGTCGATGAGCAAGGCCGGCTGTCGTGCGGTCTTCAGCGAAACCGGAACAAACGGACCATGTAGACGTTTTGTTTCCGGTCCAACTAAAAGAAAGCTCACCATGTTCGATCTGTGGCGGTTTGGTTTCGACGTTCAGGAGGTAATTGCCACGCGCATCATTGGCATGATGAAGGGCGAGCTGAGTCAGCGCGAAGTGCGGCTTATGGTCATCGAGAAGCAGAGAGCCTATTCAAACGCCCAGGTCGCCGGCGCTTACGCGCTGCTCACTGGTGGCCCAGTTGAGGCCGTCCGCGAAATGATCGGGGTATATCAACGCGCCGTCAGAGCCAATTGCATCAGACTTTCTGGCGCGCGTCGAAGTTTGGGTTGAAGCCATCAACTGAAAGCCTCTGACGTCTGTGATCAACGCGCCAGCTATGGTGATCCCGCACGGCTAGGGCCGCGTTTGTTGTCGGGGGTGGTCAATTTTGAACAGACTTACCCTGGCAATGTGCCCAGATTTGGCACGCAAGCGGGTAAATCAGCGACGGAAATCATGGCAATTCTGAACAAAGACAAGCACAAGGAAAAGGAATACGTCCGCTACGCCGAACACTGTTTGGGGATGGCGCCTGCGGCAACAGATCAGGACGCCGGGGCAATTCAACGCGAAATGGCGGCCGAATGGCTCAGGCTAGCGGACGATATTCGGCGCCGTTCACGACGCGCGCAAATGCAAATGGAGTGACGTAGGCCGCCCGCGTTGGCCGCTTTCGCCCGGACCGCGCCGCTGCCGTTATGACGGCTTTTGGCGTTTCTCCGCAGCGCCGCCGGCTACGATCAAATCAGCAAGAAGTCGGCGTAGCGCCTCAACATTTAAATCTCGGCCCCTCATGAATGCGCGCAGTCGTTCCGAAAGATCATTTCCAAGAGTTATTTGCGCGGATCCAAGGTCGGACGCAAAGCGCGCTACAACAGGCAAAAGACGAATTTCGGCACGCACCAAATCGCCTTCGTCGGCCCAATCTCGCAGGTCGGCAGATCCCAACATGTCTCGCTCGTGTCATCGATACTGTTTGCGGTGATATCCTGCTTCGTCGCAACGTGCGACGGCCGAAAGAAGGATCATCGTGTCGGTTACCAGCGCCGGCCCCAATTGCCTCCCCATCCACCTCGCCATCCGCCCCCGCCACGAACCAGCCTGATGACGAACAGCAGTAACAGCGCGCCAATGGTGGCGTTAATGATCGCCGATATCAGGCCCGAGCCGAGGTGGATACCGAGCTGCGGTAGCAGCCAACTGCCAATGAAGGCACCTGCGATTCCGATGAGGAGATCGCCGATGATCCCGAATCCGGTGCCTTGCACGATTTGTCCGGCAAGCCATCCGGCAATGAGACCGACCAGCAATATAATCAGGAGACTTTCACCTGACATTTGCATCTTCGTATCCTCCAGGGTTGGCGAATAGCCGCCGACGAAACTGCGTGCGGATTTTTAAAGCCGCACGACATGGAGTTCCTCTGGCAGTTTGTCAGACGACGGAGGTTAGCTCCATGCCAAAGCGATTACTGATCAAAATTGCTCACTGGCGCTGCGTTCTCAATCCTCTACGAGGTCGAGATCGCTGCATGATCGAACAACAACTGTTCCAATTTTCTCAGAGCGAAAACGATTTAGGTGTTCTAATGTCGGCTCAATCGCGACCTCTTCGGACATTTGCTTCAGCAAGGTGCGCCAGCGCCGCGTCGCGGAGTCGATGAGGATCTCTTTCGCCAAGCTTCGCCAGTTCAATAATACAGCGTGCGAGGATTTCGCTCGTCTGCTCCTCATGGCCTCCGAGATGAACGTTAGAACCGCCAGTGTTCAGGGATTGCCAAGCACCTTCAAAGGCGTCGTTTAGAATTTCAATGACTTCCGGGTCAAATGCTGACGCATCTGCACGCGAAGGAAATGGGAGAGTGGTCAAAGGCTGTGCTCCCCTGAGACAGGCGGGAGCGTTACCGAACTCTCAGCCGCCGACGCCTAACCAAAGGTCGCTGTCGACAGTGTATGTCACATAGGCATGAGCGGGCTTGTTCGCCATGCGGGATACATTGTCCTAAAAAAGAATAATCATTTGTTTTCAAGCAACTAAACGCGGTGGCCAGCGTTGTCTCTCAGAAGCATCTTACAAAGATGCGAAAGGACAACATCATGCACACCTTAGCGAAGACCGCCGTCGCGCTCGGCTTTGTTGGCGCAATGGCAATTGGAGCCACCGCCCCAGTGAAGGCGCAGGGTATTTATCTCGACGGACGCGGCCTGAACGTTCAGTTCGGCCAGCCCGACCGGGATTACCGGCACGAGGGCCGCGGTGATCGGGGCCGCCGCTACTACGACTATTCTCCCGGATACGGCGAAGGTAACGGCTGCCCGCGGCATTACACGGTCCAGGACGGCGCCTGTAAACCCTATCGCGGCTACTGATCGGCAACCCACCAGCCAATCCCTCGTAAGCAAAGCCGATTAATCACCGAGGCCGCCTTAGCTGGCGGCCTCTTCGCGTTACGTCGTCGCTCAAACGTAACCAGACTAAGCTCTCAGCCAAAATCGCTCCCGCAAGCGCTTACCGCGAAGCCACCGTCCGCCGAGCGCGTGAAGCCCTGCGGCACCTATGGCGCCGGGTTGTTCAAATTCCCGGCTCCGGTGCCTGCGGTGGCTCAGTGGCAGTAGAAGGCACGACCGACTGATTTCATCGAACGAGGCCGCCACTCGTTGCGGTGCATGAGTCAGCTGATGGCCCTTGGCGGACACGCTGCTCCGCGACAGCCGCGGCAGCTTTTGGGGGCAAAATCGGACATCCCATGTTGACAGCACCGCGTCCGCTTATGACCCAAAGCGGACATGGGACATTAAGGTCGAGCGCAAGAGAAATGCCGTCGCTGCTGTCAGTCAATCAACGGCTTACCCGAGCTGAGCCGTCATTTCCTTCGCCTGCCGCAGTACGGCTACGGGCTCATAGGGCTTGGCATGAAACAACATGCTCAACGGGAGCTCGTGGGGTCGTGGTCGGCCCGACGCCACGATGATGCCGACCCTCGGCCATCGCTCGGCAACATGATAGGCCAAATCTGAACCGCTCATCGATCCGGGCATACTCACGTCCGTGAAAAGCAGGCTTATGTCCGCGTTTGTTTCGAAGAATTGCCGGGCCTCGTCGGCATTTTCGGCTTCGAGCACCCGGTATCCCGCATCCAGGAACATGCTGGACGCGCCCATTCGCTCGAATACGTCATCTTCGACGACCACAATGAGGGCGTTGGCTGGGATTTCGGTCACAGGCGGCAACAAAGTCTGACCATAATAGTTCCATAATTCTTCGACATCCAACAACACGGTAAAGCACGCCCCCTGTCCAGCCGGTTAACGCGCGGTGATCGCGAGCGTACTTGCAACGACCGTCATACGCGCCGGAAATTAGTGGTCAATTTTATACAAACTCATCCTCGGCATAAGTCGCAGGATTGAAGGTTGGGCGATCTCGGGATTGCCCCACTGGCAGACGCCCAAAGTCCGCCCTTCACAGCCCAAATCGTTCGTCGCAAGGGAATACCCCGCGGGGGCTTTATGCAAGGAACCGGCTTCAGGGAACAATTCAAGGGCATTGCCGATGCTTGGACACTCGCTCAGGGCATTGTCGACACTGTCCGCGAGCCCGTTCTTGTGCTCGACGAAAACCTTCGCGTGATCGCCGCGAGTCGCTCCTTCTATTCGGCATTCAAGGTCAGCCCCGAGGACACCAACGGCAGACTTCTTTATGCGTTGGGCGATGGACAATGGGACATTCCGAAACTTCGGGTTCTTCTGGAAAAAATCATTCCCGAGCAGGGCGTGATGGAGGGCTACGAAGTCGAGCATGAGTTCCCTGGCGTCGGATCGCGCACGACGCGCTTGAACGCCCGCCAAGTGTTCTACGAGGGCGGCGCCAGCACAACTATTCTGCTCGGTATGGAGGATGTCACCGAGCGGCGTCTCTTGGAGCGCGAAAAAGACGCGCTGTTGCGAGAGAAGGACGATCTGTTGCGACAGAAAGGGACATTGCTTGAGGAACTGCAGCACCGAATTGCCAATAGCCTGCAGATCATCGCCAGCATTATTCTGATGAAGGCGCGTGCGGTGAAGTCGGAAGAGACGCGTTTTCATCTGGAAGACGCGCACAAGCGTGTCTTGTCGATTGCCGCCGTGCAGAAACAGCTGCATGCCTTGGGGGCAGCCGGAGCAATCGAAATTGCGCCTTATCTGTCACATTTATGCGAGAGCCTTGCACACTCGATGATTGGCGACACCCGGCCAATCTCGCTGAAAGTGGTTGGTGGGGGAGGAAGCGCTACGTCCCGCCAAGCTGAGAAGTCTTGGTTTGATCGTGACCGAACTCGTCATGAATTCACTCAAGCACGCCTTTCCCGACAATAAGGTCAAAGGCCAGATCACTGTCGCATATGACATGATCGAAACGAATTGGAAGCTTTCGATCTCTGACAATGGGATTGGCAAACCGGACGGCGGTTTCGCTCAAGGAAAGTCCGGACTCGGCACTGGTATCGTCAAGGCGCTGGCGCATCAGCTCGATGCCCAGGTCGAGATTTTAGCCAGCCCTGACGGCACGACCGTGTCGATTACTCACGCCACCTTCCCGACGAAGGTCGTCCAAGCCGCCTAATGGCGGCAATTCACTTCGCCAAAGCACCTTCGTGTTCGGGAATTCGGGTACGGCAACCGTGTTTTCCAGCTAAGCGCCCTCTATCACTAATATTCCTCGCGAGAGGGAACTATCGCTTAGGTTGTGCGTTGATCTAGCAGTCAGGCTCGCGGCAGCTTTTGACCCGGAGCGGACATTCGCTGCTCAATTGACGCACTGCGAAAGGTTCACTCGATCACCTCGTCGGCGCTCGCGAGCAAGGATGGCGGCACGGAGAGGCCAAGCGCCTTGGCGGTGGTTAGGTTGAGCACAAACTGCAATTTGGTGGGCCGCTGTACCGGCAAATCCGCAGGCATTGCGCCCTTCAAAATCTGCCCCGTGTAGACACCGACCTGACGGAAAGCATCCGGGATGCTCGCCCCGTAATTCATGAGACCTCCTGCCGCCGTAAATTCACGCCAGGGATAAATCGTCGGTATCTTGCTGCGTGTCGCCAGAGCGACGATTTGGTCGATGTGGTTGCCAAACAAAGGATCGACGCCGAGTTGAAGTGCGTCAACTCGCTCGCGCACCAGCGTTGCGAAGGCCTCTTCCAGGTCAAGTGCGTTGCTGGCTTTCGCAACCGTCAAACGTATGCCAAGCGTTTCGACTGCGCCTTGCAACTCATTTGTTTGGGCGGCCGCCGCGGCCGCGTCGGCTGGGTTGACCAGCAGTCCGATCGATTTGGCTGTGGGGACAAGTTCGTGCAGCAAGCCTAAGCGTTTTGGAGCTATTTCACCATTAAGGTAGGCGACGCCGGTGAGATTGCCGCCCGGGCGATTAAGGCTTGCCACGAGACCGAGTTCAACCGGATTGGAACCAATCATAAAGACGATCGGAATGACAGCCGTCGCCTGTTTGGCGGGCACTGCCGCCGGGCTGCCAGGCGCAGCGATGACGGCGACCTGGCGTCGAACCAGTTCCGTCGCCAGGGCCGGAAGTCGATCATAGTGGTCTTCCGCCCAGCGGTATTCGATCGCAACGTTGCGGCCTTCGACGTAGCCGGTCTCCGCTAGGCCTCGTTTGAAATCGAGGAGAACTCCGCCTCCCATTTTTTCAAGCGACGAGACACCAAGGAACCCGACGACTGGCACCTGCTGCGCACGCGCTGCGCGCGGCCATGCGACCACCGCCCCGCCGAACGCGGATACGAATTGCCGTCTTCCGATGTCGGCTGCCATTCGCCCCGCTCCCAACGGCATCATGCCTGCCACAAAACGGGGAAGGGTATCATGGCCCCATCGGCAGTTTTGTGGCTGACTTCACGATAGCAGACGGCGAAAAGAATATCGTTGTTTTTTGCGGTGCGTGAGTCCGCAATTGGCCCAAAGCTGTCGCGGGCGGCCAGCCAATCTTTGTCTGCTATTGGAGCAAAAGCGGACGCCGAAAATTGCAGCCACCGTGTCGCCTTTTGACCCAAAGCGGTCATTGGGTCGACCCGGTGTAACTCATGATAGGGCGGCGAAATGAATGCCAAAATTACGCCGTCGCTACGCAATCTACCTCGAGATCGAATGGCCCCGGCCACGAGTGAATGAACATGAAGATGCGCGATGGCGCGTCTTTCGGGAAATAGCGGTCATAAACAGCGTTGAAGGTCGCAAAATGCGCCGGGCCGGGCACGGAATAGACATTGCATTTGATCACCTGTGGAAGCGACGAGCCGGCGGCTTCTAGGCAATGCTTAAGCTGCTCCAACACCAATTCGCATTGACGCTCAAACGGCTGTGGCTTGATCTCGCCGCTTTCTGGATCAAACGGTGGCAGGCCGGACAGATAGACGAAGCCGTTAGCAATGGTGACAGGATGCGCCACCCCACCTTTGCGATAGCGCTCTAGATAGGTCGAAATCGGCTCTACCCGCATGCGTTTGATCATGGCCGGTCCTCTCGCGTGAGGTCGTCGTCTTAGCATGATGCTCGCACACGATAGTTCGGCCGCGGCCGAACCGCCGCCTCTTCCTTGGCCGGACGGTTCGCGGGCCGACTGGTCGCGTTCGTGTCCGTTTTCGGGTGCCTAGCTGCCTCGTAGACTCATTTTGCGCACAACCGAGGCTGACCCTTATCGTCGCTTTGCTACGAGACTTCGGTGCAGTGCGGCAGTTGCTGAGTGCAGTTAAGTGAGCGCGATTTCCGGCGGCGAGCTTGCCTGCAAGCCCATCAACTGAAGAAACCATGTCGCAGCAACTCGGCGCCTGCGGCGATGACCGCGATCAACACCAGCTTCTCGAATGTCTCAGGTGCAATTTTATCGCGCATGTGTTGTCCGAAGTACATGCCGAGCACGACTGGCAACGTCGCAGCCGTCGAGACTAAAACGTTAAGCCAATTGAACTGGCGGCTGGCCGTCAGAAGAATTGCCAGCAAGCCGGCGGAAACGACGAGATATAGCGATGCTTCCTTTGTGAACGCCTTTCCGCGCAGTCCCTTTGCGATCAGAAATACGAAAACAAGCGGTCCCGACATCGCTGCCATGCCTCCCAGAATCCCGCCGAAAAATCCGAATGTGATGCCGGTTGGTAAAACCAAGCGAGGCTGAAGCTGCAGCTTCGGCGCGAGCAGCGTGACGCCGCCCGCACCCATAACCACTAGGCCTGCGATAATCTCTGCAACGTTCGCATCGAGCGCCAACAGGACTCGAACTCCAAGGAAGAGGCCGGGAATCATGCCGAGAATCACCGGCATCAATTGCATGAGGCATCGTCCAGTCTTTCCGCCCTCCAGCGCCTGTGGCACGTTGCTGAAGATCAAAGGCATGCTCAGTAGCATGACCGCTGATTTGACGTCGATGAACAGCGACAGCAGCGGCAGCGCGACGATTGGCATGCCGACCCCGATTATCCCCTTCAGGAGGCCGGCGACGATCAGGCTGCAAAACACGGCAGCAATGACGCTTGCTTGCTCGGAATAAAGGGTGTGGATCAACATGACGTCAGGCTTTTGCGCCGGTCTCCGGATCGAACGGAGGCAATCCCGATACATAAACGGTTTCGCCAGCCACAATCACTGGATAGATTGCACCCCTGCGGCGGCGTTCGAAATAAGTCGAAATCGGCTCGACGCGTATAGCAGTGCGCTTCATTCTAGCCTCCAAGTTGCAGCGCATTCTTACTGCGAGGTTCGCAATTGTCTCGCGCGATCAGTTCGGCCCATGCCGAACTGGCTTTGATTGATATGCTTCCGGTATCAGCGATAGGGTTAAGGATGGTCGCGGCGGCAAATTTGGTGGAAGTGGCCGCTCTCGTGGGTGACACTGCGCGAGCGACGATGCTTAACGCCCTTATGGGCGGCCAGTCGCTGACGGCGACTGAGCTTGCTTACCGCGCCAATGTCTCTCGCTCGACGGCGAGCGGCCACCTGAGCAAGCTGGTTGCCGCGCGGCTTTTGACTGTCACTCGCAAGCGCCGCTTCAGCTATTATCGGATCGCGTCCCCGCTGGTCGCGACAATGCTGGAGAGCATCAAGGTCGTCGCCGCCATAGAGGTGCCACCCCGCCGTCAGCCGCGGTCAGCAAACGACGATGCACTCCGTTTTGCCCGAAGTTGCTACGATCACCTGGCTGGCCAAGTAGGAGTCGCTGTTACCGATGCACTTGTGGCCATGGGGCATATCGTACTCACCGATGAAGGCGGTGAGGTCACGCCTTCGGGCGGGCGTTTCCTTTCCGCGTTCGGCGCTGATCTGAGGCCGCGGACTCGGCGGATTTTCTGCCAGCCTTGTCTCGACTGGAGCGAGCGTCGTTATCACCTCAAGGGGCTCGTCGGCGCTCGGATTCTAGATCGTCTGTTGGAACTCGAATGGCTCAAATCTGTGCCGGGCAGCCGTGCACTCCAACTAACGTCGTCTGGAAGGGCGGGCTTGTCCGAAATCTTCCAGATCGAGATCAACAACGAGGGTGTGCCAACCGGTCGATTATGCGACCCACGACGGCTGACAGCTTAGGCTGAGCGAAGCGTCATCTCGCGCAAATGCTGCAGGTCACCGTTTCCACTTTTCGACGGTTCTGGGTCGGCCGCCCCCTCCCGCTCTTCGCCACCGGCCTCGGCGCGATGGGTTTCGTTGCAAGGCGCAGGAAGCGGAAGAACGCCACCGCTTTAGCCGCCCGATCCCACAAATGATCAGATTACAAGAGACCGCCGCTGGGCGGTCTCTCTGGTTCATGCTGTCTCTTTCGCCGCGGTGCGTGAGGCAGGTTATGGCCCAAAGCGGACACGCCGATCCGCCAGCGTCGTGTCCGCTATTGGGGGCAAAGCGGACATCGCGCACGCTGCTTGTCATGTCCGCTTTTCACCCATCTCGCACATCGTGAGGTCCGTGATGCATTGCATCAGGAACGCGGATACTCGTTGAAGGAACTGTCTGACACGCCGGCGACGGCGGGGACTTCAAACGCGGTCGACAGGCAGCGGACGAATCAGCCGCCTCAATAGCCGTCATTATCCCGGTTGCGCACCGTCGCCGAAGGTGATGGCCGTATCTGCCCCTAGGAAAGGTTCAAGGGAGATTCGGCACAGTCACGACAAGTCCACGCCGAATCGTTTGAGATCGGCGAGCGAGCAATGGGCCAGAGCTCCCTCGTGGGTGGCCCGCAGGACAACGCGGGGCGCTTGGTTCGCTTTGAAGGCTTCCTGCCAGCGCGGTGCACATAAGCACCAACGGTCGCCTGCTTTCAGACCAACAAAGCCGTGTTCCGGCATCGGCGTCGACAGATCGTTCCCACGCGATTTGGAAAATTCGAGAAACGCGGAAGTCATCACGATACAGACCGTATGGCTACCAACGTCCTCACGCCCCGTATTGCAGCAGCCGTCCCGATAAAACCCGGTCATCGGCTTGATCGAGCAGATTTCAAGCCGCTCGCCGAGTACGTTGCGGGCCGCGGTCGGCCTCCTGCCTTCACTACCGCTTTCGTCTCTGAGCACGCCTTTTACCTCAGGATTGTGTCCGGGGATGTCGCTTAACAGGCGCCGGCCGCGTAGTAGCGGCACTGAAGAAATTAGGCGCCGTCCCTCATTTGTACTCTCAGCTAACCTTAGTGGGTAGATGCTCGCGGATGACCATCGCTCCCTTGCGGAGCGTCAGGCGTTGGGTCGGGTACTCACGCATAGCCGCGTCGAACGCCGCATTGGAGATCGTGATCGAGGCGGATGCGTTGATTACCCAATGGATGAGCTCCCCGTAGCGGTCCCCGATCTCTAGCCAGCACCACTTCCTCTTCCTCGGGATATCCGCTTATGGCCCAAAGCGGACACGCCGGTCTGTAACAATCGCGGCAGCTTTCGGGGGTAAAGCGGACACCACCAGTTGAAGCCGCCGCGGCAGCTTTTGACCCATAGCGGACATGGGCCAAACCCAACTTTTGGTTTTGGCGGAGGATCTGAGCGGACGGAGCTCGCGCTTTTTTTTGCGTAGGTTTGTCGCATTGTTGGAACGCCGTGTAAGATGTCGTGGACCGGCGGACAACGATCGCTGGGTTCGGCTGGGCAATGGCAATGCGAAAGGCTGGAAAGATGAAGCAGGCAATCATGCCGCTCAGTTCCTCGAAGACGACGTTCGTCTATAAGCGCATCTTTCCAATCGTCTGGTTTGGCATCATGGCAGTGTTATTTTTTGTTGGCTTGCTCAAGGTTCTCGGTGCTGACCCGATTTCGAATGCGCCGTTTCTAATCGTGCCCGCGTTGATGGCGATCATCGGCTACCAGTTCATGAAAAGGCTGGCGTTCAATCTGGTCGACGAAGTGTTCGACGCCGGTGACGCGCTCATCGTGCGCAACGGCGGGCGGGAGGAACGCATCGCGCTCGCCGAGATCAAGAACGTCAACTACTTTCCCTACGGGAGCCCGCCGCAGGTCACCCTGTCGCTGCGGCGGCCGAGTATGTTCGGAGATACGATCGTATTCTGCGGTCCCGCCCGGTTCATGCCGCTGTCGTCGAGCCCGATCGCCGAATCAAAGTTGGTCGACCGCATCGATGCTGCGCGACGGCGTCACTGAGGCCCTGCTTTGCTGCGGGGCACTTTGTCTGCTCTTGGCCCTTAACGGACATCGAGTTAGCGCCAGGGAGTGTCCGCTTTTGGGGGTAAAGCGGACATCGTCATTGTCCGGCCCGCTCTTCAGCAGGGGACTCGGAAAGGCATAAAAATCTTGGTACTAGAGAAGGGCCGTTAGAGAAAGTTGGTTTGCAGTTGCTCTCCCTCCGCCAATCGACCGTTCGTACCAGATCACCTCTAATCCAAGTAGTACCGCGCCCATGCCCAAACTCTACGAGGCCCTCGCAGAAGCGTTCCTTGCAGAGGGAGTGGACACGCAGTTCGTCCTGATGGGCGACGGCAACATGCACTGGTCCACCGCCTTTGCCAAACTGCCGGGCGTGCATACCGTCCACGTCAGGCACGAGCACGTTACCGTAGCTGCGGCGACTGCCTACAACGTAGCAACCGGCAAGGTCGCTGTTGCCTCGGTCACGTGCGGCCCTGGCGTGACTCAATTGATGACGGCGTTGCCGGCCGCGGTTCGCGCTCGCCTGCCGATGGTGGTGTTCGCCGGCGAGTCGCCGGTCAACGCCAAGTTCTACAACCAGTACATCGACCAGGCGCCGCTGGTGACAGCGACCGGGGCGCATTACATCGCCGCGCATAGCGTGCCGCGCATGATGGACTACGTGCGCGAGGCCTTTCACATCGCCAAGTACGAGCGGTGCCCGGTGGTGCTGGGCATTCCCTACGACCTGCAGAAGGTCGAACACATGGCCAACCAGCCCTACGAGACCTCGGCGATGTACCACCCCAAGGTCGGGCGCATGCAGCCCGATCCCGAGATCGTGGCCGAGGCCGTCGAGCGGCTGGCCGCGGCAAAGCGGCCGATCATCCTCGGTGGCCGTGGCGTGCTGTGGTCGGGCGCGCGAGACGCGGTGATCAAGCTCGCCGATCGTTGCGGCGCCTTGCTCTCCAACACGCTGCCCGCGCGCGGTCTTTTCCACGACCATCCGTTCGGGCTCGGCACCACCGGCAGCTACTTCACGTCGCTGGGCAGAGAGATGTACGAGTCCGCGGACGTCGTGCTCGCGGTCGGTACGAGCCTATCCTACTACGTCGGTGGCGGGCACTACTTCGCAAAGGCCTGTAAGATCCAGTTGGACGATGCCCCACGCGGCTTGCGCGACGGGCAGAAGGCCGCCGACATCTACGTCAGAGCAGATGCGCTCGTCGGCGTCGAGGCAATCCTTGCCGGCCTCGACAGGAAGTTGGGCGTTGGCAAACCGACGGCGGCGGGTATTCGCTCGAAAGAGCTCGCGCATCGCATCGCGACCGAGCCAGCGGACTCGATGCCATTCGACATCGCGCCCGGGATGCTGGATCCGCGCGTGGTGATCCGGGCCATCGACGCAGTCGTTCCAAAGGATTGGGACATCGTCGTCGGCGGCGGCCATCAGGCCTATTTCAACACCCAGATGCGTGGCAGGCCGGCGGAGCGCTACACGACCGTCCGTGAATTCGGCGCGGTCGGCAACGGCCTGTCGTATGCGCTTGGGGTAGCGGCTGCGCGCCGGCAGGGCGGCGAGGGCAAGATCGTGCTGTTCGAAGGCGACGGTGGGCTCTTGTTCCATATCCAGGAACTCGAGACGCTCAAGCGTTACGGATTTCGCATCCTGATCTGCGCGATGAACGACGGCGGATACGGCTCGGAGTTTCACAAGCTGCGCGCCGACGGCCTCGACGATAGCTTGGCCGTGTTCGGCCGGCCCGCGCTCGAAAACATCGCACGCGGCTTCGGCCTCCGCGGCCACGAGATACGCGATGTGTCGGTCATCCCAAAGCTGTTCGCCGACTTCGCCGCGCAGGGCGAAAGCGAAATGTGGAACATCCAGATCTCAGATAAGGTCACGGCACCGGTGATCCGCCAGACCATCAAGCGCGGGCACGGCAATATGTGAGCATTTCTCACCGGTCGCTATTGGCACAAGGCGAAATGGCGCGATGGCTGAATTGAGTCCGTTGTCGGGTGCTAAGCAGACTTGAGGCAAACCCCGTCGACAGACCGCCTTTGACCCAAGGCGGCCAGTGGCGGCCCGAGAAACACCACGGGAAACTTCCTCTATGTCAGACTTCCACGACGAGGCTTGCGGCCGCAACTTCGCCGTCAGTGACGTAGTGATTGACGCGTTCGCTGCCCAGGTGCTGACCGGCTTTGTATAAATTGATCTCCCCGATGACTTCGCTTTTTCTCAGCTCATCAATGATGTAATCGCGCTCCGCGTTCGTATCCAAATCCGTAGCGTGCGTGATCTGGAACGTGAGTCGCGTTAACGAGATGCCGGTGTCCTTGGTGCCGGCTGCGACCCAGTGGACGCATGCTGCGTCTGGCGGACGGTCGGTATTCAACCAAAAACTCGCTTTTCCCAGATTGGCCTCGGCGTGGGCGAGGCTCAAAGCCCAGAGGCGAATGTGATGGCGCTTGCGCGGGCTGTTATCGATCGCCTTTTGAAAGCCGACGTCCTGACCGCGCCCAAAAAGGTAGAGTGTGCTGAACGGGGCTGTCGGATAGGGGGAGTTGAATACGAATGCGCGGACCATGCGCCAGGAGCTAGCTAGACCGAGCTTGTCGGTCTCCGACCAGCCGGCAAGTTTAAAGGCGGCCTGAAGCTGTTGCAGCGTGCCCGTCAGCACGAGATTGACCGGGTCGCCGGGTAATCCGTCCCCGGTAATTGTGAAGCGAGGCACACGTTTGCGCAGGAGAATTTTTAGGCCCGTGCGAACGATGCGCGGCAGGACAATATAGGCTGCTATTCCATAAGTGACGGCCAGGGCCAGCACAGTCGGCAGCCTGCGATCAGTGAACTTAAAGACGAAAACGATCAGCCACACGCTGAGGATACCAAGCCCCAGGACCAATACTCGGCGCAATAAGCGTTTCAGTAATCTCACGATCCGGCACCGTCAACGATTCACATGCGTATTGAGAACCTCGCCACCTTGGCGATCACCGGCTGGGCTGGCAGCTATGCCCCCGAAACGCGGTCGACGACCGGGTGATGGCGCACCAGCCGCTGGTGAACGGCTCTACCGCACATACTTATACCGGAACCGCTCACCATCCGCCTCGACGCGTCCCGTCGTCGGATGCGGGAAGTGGATCGGCAGTACAAACGTGCCTGTCCCAGCCATCTCGCCGAGGAATTTTCGACGCGATCGCGCGGCTTGTGCAGGATCCCAATCGAAGATCGTCGACCAGTCGGGCTCGCGACATTGCAAGGCGTGATGCATCAAGTCGCCGACGACGACCGCATGTTGTCCGCGGGAGCGGATGTTGACGCAGCAATGGCACGGCGAGTGGCCGGGTGTCGGTGTCAGCGAAAACGTATCGTCGATCTGGTAATCGTCATCGACGAGGAGTGCCTGGCCGGCTTCAACCACCGGCTGGCAATTGTAACGCCACACATTGCCGCCGCCGCCAGGCCGATTTTCGCCGCGTTTGGTCGATTCTTCCCAGGCGGCATATTCGCCTTTGTGGAAAATATATTTGGCCTTCGGGAAAGTCGGCACCCAGCGGCCATCGCGCAGCACCGTATTCCAGCCGCTATGATCTATATGCAGGTGCGTGCAGAACACGTAATCGATGTCCTCGAAGCGCAAGCCGGCCGCCTTGAAGCCGTCGAGCCAGGGCTGCTTCGGAAAATCCATCGGCGGCGGATAGCCTTTGTCCTCGCCGGTGCAGGTGTCGACCAGGACCGTGTGTTTGGGCGTGTGCACGACATAGGTCTGATAGGTGATGACCATCTTGCCCGACGCCGCGTCGAACATTTCGGGCTCGAGTTCGGCGACATGACGCTTGCAGACGTCGGGGTCGTAAGCAGGAAACATCTCTTCCGGCCGGCGCCACGGTCCGTCCCGCTCGACGATGCTGGCAATGGTGATGTCGCCGATCGCAAGTTTTTTCACACTGATCCTCCAACTTCCTTATAAATTCTAGATCGAGCGGTTGACGCCGCCATCGACGACGATCGTCTGGCCGGTGAGGTAGCCGGCTTGTGGCGAACAGAGATAGGCGCAGAGGTCGCCGATTTCGTTCGGCTGTCCCATCCGGCGCACCGGAATGGACTCGGAGAAGCGCTTGAATTGCTCTTGCGGCGTTATGCCCAAACTCTTTGCGCGAGCGGAGAGTATCTGGGTAAGGCGATCGGTCATGATGGGACCGGGCGCGATATTGTTGACGGTGATGCCGTACGGCGCGAGATCCGACGCAATTGTTTTGGCCATCACCGTGACGCCGGCGCGAACCGAATCCGACACCACGAGATCGGTCATCGGCTCTTTCACGCCGTAGCCGGTGAGGTTGACGATGCGGCCGCGCCCCGAAGCCTTCAGCGCGGGCAATGCTTCACGGACGAGGCGAACGGCGCTCATCAAATTGAGCTGGTAGGCGATATCCCAGTCGCCATCGCCGGCTTTCTCGAAGGGAGCGGTCGGCGGACCGCCGGCATTGGTGACGAGGCAATCGAGGCCGCCCAATGCGGCAATGGCCTCGGCGACAGCCCGCTTCACTTCATCTGGCCGCGACACGTCGGCTGCGCAATAACCGGCGGCGCCGATCTCCGCCGCCGCTCGTTTGATCTCTTCGGCGCTGCGGGAACAGACGAAGACGCGGGCGCCTTCGCCGGCCAGTGCTTTGGCGCAGGCCTTGCCAAGTCCCTTACTGGCGCCGGCAATAAAGGCCTTGCAGTCTTTCAGACCGAGATCCATTGGAACCTTTCAACGGCCTAGCGGAGTTTGTAGAGCGCATGCCGCCGATTGCGGGTGAACGGCCTGACCTCGTTGGGCCAGCGTCCGGCTTCGCCAGCCTGCGCCCATTCGCGACTCGTCAAGACATGAGGGCCGTCGATCTCATAGAACGCGCTGTAGCGTGGAGCGGACTGCTCGATCCGCTTTTCCTCGCCGCCGATACTGATAACGAACGGCTCGCCCTCGACGCGAGTGACGGCGTGCACGCCCGGCACTCTTAGAAGATTAGGCACATGCTCGGTGTCGTACACCTCGTTAAACAGCGACTCCTTCTCGGGGTCCACGTCCATGCTGGCGATGAACAGGTATTTGGCTTTGATCGGCATCGAACCCTTCCCTTGCTGCGGCTGAACATCGACCGGGCTCTATCGAACGTGCTTTTGCCGGCTGCGTCATATATGACGACTGGCTGGCGCTAGATAAGCTTGTTCCAGCCGGTGCGGTAGATCGGCCTCACCGGTACTGGCTTCCAGCACGATCGACCCACGCGCGAGGGCATAGACGCGATTGGCAAGTGCCAGCGCTTTCTCGATCAACTGCTCGACCAGCAGCACCGCGGTTCCGCCCTCGCGCAGCCGCCGCACCACCACAAGCACGCGATCCACCAAGACCGGCGACAGGCCGGCGGAGGGCTCATCCAGCATCAGCAGTCGCGGCCGTCGGATCAAACCCTGTGCCACCGCCAGAATCTGTTGCTGGCCGCCGGAAAGCGCAGCCGCGCGTTCGTAACGCTTGGCGGCGATTTCGGGGAACAGCGCGAACGCCTCCTCGACGCGCGCGGCGCGCTCGCCGCGCGGCAAATCGTAGGCCGCGAGCAGCAGATTGTCGCTCACCGCCAGCTGCGTAAAGACGCGGTGTCCTTCGATGACATGGGCGATACCGGCCTTCACCGTATCGCGCGGACTGGCGCCGGCGAGATCGCGGCCGGCGAAACGCACGCTTCCAGACCACGGCAGCAGTCCCGACACCGCGCGCAACAGCGTAGTCTTGCCGGCGCCGTTTGGGCCAAGCAGCGCAACCACCTCGCCCGCGCCGACTTTCAGATCAATGCCGCGCAGCACGCCAATTTTGCCGTACCCGGTCGAGAGGTCGGCGACGTCCAGCAGCGGATCAGCCGCCAAGATAGGCATTGACCACCTCCCGATGCGAGCGGATTTCAGCCGGGGTCCCGGCGGCCAACATCCGGCCGAGATTGAGCACGGTGACGTGGTGGCAGACGTCGAAGATCAGATCGGCATGATGCTCCACCAACAGCACACCGGTGCCGGCCCCGGCGATCGCCAGGATCAGCGCACCGAGCCGCCCGATCTCTTCCGCGGAGAGTCCGGCCGCCGGCTCGTCGAGCAACAAGAAAGCCGGGCGCAGCATCAGCGCACGGGCAATCTCGGTGAAGCGCAACTCGCTGTGTTGCAGCCGATCGGCTCGCACCGCGGCGAGTCGCTCCAGCCCGACCGCCGCCAAGGCCAGCATGGCGGTGTCGTGCAGCATGGTCTCGTCGCGTCGATGGCGCGGCAGCGACAGCAATGATTCGACGAACGTCCCCTCGCCATCGATGGTGCCGCCGATCATGACGTTCTCCAGCACCGATGCCGAGCCGACAATGCGGGGGGTCTGGAACGTTCGCGCAATCCGCATCTGCGCGCGCCGGTGGCGGGCAAACACCGGCAGAGCGGCGCCATTGAGCCTGACCTCGCCGCGCTGTGGTGCGTAATATCCGGAGATGACGTTGAGCGTCGTGGTCTTGCCGCTGCCGTTGGGGCCGATCAGTCCATGAACCAGACCCGATCGGATTTCGAGGTCGAGACCGTCGATCGCGCGTACCCCGCCGAAGCTCAACACCACTTGTTCCAGCGTTAGGGCGCCGGCGTCGGTCAGCGCACCGAACAGGCGCGTCAGCACTTCGGGCCGCGGCACGATCGCGCGATCGCTCTCGAGAGGCCGGCGGTTTTTGAAATCCAGGATTTCCGCAATACCGCCCGGGATCGCAAGCACGATGACGAGCAGCAAAACCGCGTAGAGAAACGTCGACCACGCGACCAATGGCGCAGCAAACTCCGGCAGCACCGTCAAAAGAACTGTGCCGAGGAGCGGCCCGAGAATGGAGCCGCGCCCGCCGATCAGGATGGCGATGAAAAACAGGATCGACAGGTCGAGCGTGAACGCGTCCGGGGTGATATAGGATTGCAATGAAGCGAATAGTCCGCCGGCAATTGCGGCCACGGCGCCGCTGAACAAGAACACCGTCCCCAACAAAGCGGGTTTTGAGATGCCGCTCGCTTCGGCCGCGACCTCTGCGTCGCGGATCGCGGTGAGCGCGCGGCCGAAGCGGCTCAACGCGACATTCGCCGTCATCCAGGTGCAAATCGCCGCGAGACCGAAGCAGAAATAATAGAAGCCCCAAAGCGAGGCGAACGGCTCCGGGAAAATCGGCCCCGGGACGCCCACTCCACCGCCGGTTACGCTCTGCCAGGCCAGCGCCACCTGGGTGACGATGGTGGCGAAGCCAAGCGTGGTGATGGCGAAATAGAAGGTGCGCAGCCGCAGCGCCGGCAGGCCGATGATCAAGCCGAAAATTGCGCCGACCGCTGCCGCAATCGCCAGCGCCAGATAGGGCGACAATGGCGGTCCGACGTTGCCGGCCGCAAGCACGCTCGTGGTGTAGGCTCCGAGCGTAAGCAGCGCGACCCAGCCGATCGCGATCTGGCCGGCAAACCCGACGACCAAGTTGAGGCCGGACACCAATACCCAATAGACGCAGGCGCGGGTCGCAATCACGCCCCAATAGCCACCGCCGAACAGCGGCAAGGTGATGCCGACTATCAGCAGGACGAGGAAAGGCAGCGCCGCGCCGATCGTGCTCGTCGAGCCAAACACGTTGGCGCGGTGCGCGTGGAGTTGGGCTGCGGGAATATCCATCATACGCGGCGCTGAAAGGCCGAACCGGCCAGCCCCTCAGGGCGTGCCAGCAGGACGAGGATGAACACGGTGAATACCGCAACCGAGGCGAAGATGCCCCCGACCAGGAAGTTCGCGGTTTGCTGAAAAAGCCCGAGCAGCAGGCCGGCGGCCACGGCGCCGCGGTTGTTGCCCATCCCGCCGAGCGCGACCGGCACGAAACCATAGAAGGTCAAGAGCGGCGCATTGCCGAAGAAGGCAAGGAGCATCTCGCCGCCGGCAAAGCCTGCGAGCGCGCCGATCACGCCGGCGAGCGCATAGCTCGTCATGCGCAAGCTGCGTTCCGGCAGGCCAAGCGCGCGGGCGGCGAAGGTGTCCTCGGCGATCGCCAGGAAGGCGCGGCCGACCAGGGTGTGGCGATAGAGTAGTTCCAGGCTGACAATCACGGCCGCGCAGGCGAGCATGGGTAGCCAGAACTGTTGATCGAATCCGCCGCGAGCGATGTCGAAGAGCCGCGGAAACGGTCGCGCCTCCGTTCCCCACTCGATCGCGGTGAACTGCTGGACTATCAGCGCCAGCGCCAGCGTAGAGAGCACGTAGAGATGCTGGTCGAGACTCTTGAGCACCGGCCGCACGGCGACGATCTCGGTAACGATGCCAAGGAGCGCGCCGGCGGCGAGCACGAGCGGGAAGCCAAGCACCACGGGCATACCCATGCGCGCGATGAACAGCGAGCCCAAGACGCCGCCCAGCATCCCGAGCGTGCCCGCGGTGAAGCTGAACACGCGCGAGGCAGAGAACATCACGTTATAGGTGATGCCGATCAGTGCGTAGATGCAACCGATCGCCACCCCGGACAAGACGATCGATTGGACCATCGGGTCAAGCGCTGTAGCCGGGAGCCAGATTGAATGCGCCGTCCTTAAGCGAATTGGCCTCGACCATCACAACTTCATCGTCCGGATAACCGTTGTGCTGATCGGGTGCAAAGCTGATGTCACCGTAGACGCCCGGGAATCCCTTGAGCTTGTTGAGATAGCCGACAATCTGCTCCGGCTCGGTGCCGACATTCTTCATCGCCTCGGCGATCATCCGCGGACTGTCATAGCCCAGTGCGATCCACCATAAGAGCGTGTCGCCCATGTCGATCTTGGCGCTCTTCAAGCGATCGAGGAAGGCAGCGGTGCGATCCGGAAGCTTGCCGCCTGGGGCGTAACAAACCGTGCGGAAGTTGTTTGGATAAACCTTCGCCCAGTAATCGGGTTTTTCCAGCAAGGCCTTGGTTTGGCCGGAGCCGAGCGTGGTCTGGCCGACGACCGGCACGTCCCATCCCATTTGTCCGCGCGTGTTGATGATGCGGGATAGAAAGCCGGCATTCACGCTCCACGGCATGATCGCCTCCGCGCCTGCGGATTGCATGCGCAAAAGCTCGGGCTTGAGGTCCGGATTGGCGGCGTCGACATTGCCTTGATAGACCACTTCGGCGCCTCTGGCCTGGAGCATCGGCACATAGGCGTTTACCGACGCAGTGCCGTAACCGGTGGTATCGCTGATTACCGCAACCTTTTTGCGCTTGAGCACTTCCACCACGTAACGGTTGGCGGCGCCGCCGATCTGCTGGTTGGTGGGCGCGTTGCGGAAGCACATCGGATATTTTTGCGGGTCGGTCAGGGCGTCGACCCAGCAAGGATGGACCTGCGGGGTGTTGGTGCGCGCGAGCAGCGGCACGACCGCAAGCAACTCGCCGGAGTTGACCGGGCCGAAGATGACGCTCACCTTTTGTCCGCGTGTGAGCTCCGCCGCTCCATTCACTGCCTTGGTCGGGTCACTTTGGGTATCGCGGGTGATCAGTTCGATCTGCCGCCCGTCTATACCGCCGGCCGCGTTGATCTCCTGCACCGCCAATTGGATCCCGCGGTTGATCCCGACACCGGTCGACGATGAGGGACCCGTCAGCGCCGGCAGATAGCCGACCGGGATCGGGTCCTTTGCGGCGATCGCAGGCTTGGCAACGCCCGCAACCACGGCAGCACCGGCGGACGCCAGCGCTTGACGACGAGTCATCGACATTTTGATATCCTCCCTAGGCGCGTCTTCGTTTACTCCCAAAGCTTTTTGAGTTTCTCAAACTTATACGCGCACTATAGCCTCGGCGTGACGGCCCGAAAAGCGCCATGTCGCGCGCCATTTCGAGGTTTCAGGCGAGGACTCTCTTGCAAGGAGCCATTCTTTTCAAAAGGAGCCATGGCCATGGATCTCGGACTTGCAGGCAAGACGGCGCTCGTCACCGGCGGAAGCAAGGGAATAGGCCTGGAGACGGCGCGCGCGCTCGCGCGCGAGGGCGTGAAAGTTCTCATCTGCGCGCGCCGGGAGGCGGCCCTTGCCGATGCGGCGGTCGACATTATGCAAACGACCCAGGCGAAGATCGAGACGCATTCGCTGGACGTGACCAAAGTCGAGCAGATCGATATGATTCCGCGCATCGTCAGCGACAAGCTCGGCCGCATCGACATTCTCGTCAACAATGCCGGCACCGGCACCTACAAGCCCTTTCTCGAAGTGACCGATGAGGAACTGGTCGAAGGCATGGCGATCAATTTTTTCGCGCAATTCCGCGTTTGCCAGCGAATAGTGCCGATGATGATCGCGCAAGGCGCCGGCAGTATCGTCAATGTGAGCGGCCAGACCGGAATCATGACGCTCAACCCGCCGTTTCTGTCCTCCTGCACCGGGCCCGCGAAATCGGCCGAGATCCGGCTTTCCAAAATCCTCGCCAACGAGCTCGCACCGCATAACATTCGCGTCAATTGCGTGATACCTGGCTTCATCAACACGCCAGAGCGTTTTGCAAAATGGGAGCGGGAGCTCGCCAAACGCCGGCTTAGCCCCGAGGACGCGGCGCGTGAGCGCTCGCTGTGGTCGAGCAATCAGGGCATGCGCGATACGCGCTGGGGCACGCCCGAGGAGATCGCCAATCTCATCGTCTTTGCCGTGTCGGATGCGGCGAGTTACATCAACGGCGCGGAGCTCGTCGCCGACAATGCAATGGATAAATCCTAAAGCGCCTTATTTGTGTTTCCAGGACGGCAACGGTGACCTCCACTCATTGCCGGGCGTGAACCGGGTTGGCGGTTGATGCTCCGGCCATGGCGTCCGCAAGGATCATGTCCGCGCCCTTTTCGCCGATCATGATCGTGGCCGCGTTGGTATTGCCGGAAACGACCGCCGGCATGATCGAGGCATCGACCACGCGCAGGCCGGCGAAACCGCGGACGCGCAGCCGTTCATCGACCACCGCTTTTTGATCCTGGCCCATGCGGCAGGTGCCCACGGGATGATAAGTGGTGGAACCGCGGCGGCGGATAAAATCGAGCAATTCGTCGTCGTTATCGCATTGCTTTCCCGGCTCGACCTCCTCGGCGATATGGCGCGCCATGGCGGGCGCTTGAAAGATGAGGCGCATCGCCGTGACCCCCGCCACGACGGTGTCGCGGTCCTTCTGCGTCGCCAGATAGTTCGGGTGAATTGCCGGCGCCGCTTTCGGATCGGCGGATTTGATGCGCACATAACCGCGGCTCTCCGGCCGCAGCAATACGCAATTGCCGGTCACTCCTGGGAACGGATGCAGTTCGCCACCGATGGTGCCGGCCGAGAACAGCGAAATCGAGCATTGCGAGTCGGGCGTTTCCGATGAAGGAAGCGCGCGCACGAAACACGCGGAAGAGACCGCGGGGACAGCGAGATAACCGTGGCGCGTCAATATGTAGTGCAAGCCGTGCGCGAGCTTTCCGCTCCAGCTGCGTACCGCGTCGTTGAGCGTGATCGGCTCCTTGCAACGCAAAATGATACGCCCTGAAAAATGGTCGTTGAGATTGTCACCGACGCCCGGAGCATCGGCGATCGCGGCAATGCCGAGCGACTGCAGGAGCGGCGCCGGCCCGATCCCCGAAAGCTGTAGAATTTGCGGCGAATTGAAGGCTCCCGAGGCAACAATCACCTCGACATTGGCGCGCGCAGAGCGTTTGTCGTTGCCGACGAGATATTCGAGGCCCGTCGCGCGCCGGCCATCGAAAAGAATGCGGGTGGCGAGCGCCTGCGGAACCACCTTGAGATTGGCGCGCCGGCGCGCCGGCTTGAGATAGCCGGCCGCGGTCGAGGAGCGCACGCCGCTGCGCATCGTGGTCTGGTAATAGCCGGCGCCTTCCTGCGTCGCGCCGTTGAAGTCATCGTTGCGCGGATAGCCGCATTGCAACGCCGCCTCGACGTAAGCTTCGGCAAGCGGATGCCGATCGCGCAAGTCCGAAACCGCGAGCGGCCCGCCGGCGCCATGGAATTGATCGGCGCCGCGCTCGTTGTCCTCCGCTTTGCGAAAATAGGGCAGAACGTCGTCGAAGCTCCAGCCGGCATTGCCGAGCTGCCGCCAAAAGTTGAAGTCCTCCGCCTGTCCGCGGATATAGATCAATCCATTGATCGAACTCGACCCGCCGAGAACCTTGCCGCGCGGCGCGATGACCTCGCGGTTATGGCATTCAGGTTGCGGCTCCGTCGCATAGCACCAATTGAATCGGCGATCGCTGAACAGCTTGCCGAAGCCGAGCGGAATATGAAGCCACGGATGCAGATCGCGCGGGCCTGCTTCCAACAGCAGCACGCGATGCCGGCCCGACGCCGTAAGCCGGTTGGCCAGAACGCACCCAGCGCTGCCGGCTCCGACGATGATGAAGTCGAACGCCTCTGAATTCGGCAAGCGTTTTCCTTGGTTCGGTTGATACGGCCCCTGGGGTCGTTTCCTTATTACGTGACGACCGGACTAATTGTATCAGAAAACGCGATCGCCGGGCGGCAATTTGAGTTGCGCCACGCCAGCGAAGTCGCGACCACGATGCCTAAGAATGTTCATAATGAAAAGGTTGTCGCCGAGATGCGACAAACCGATGACGGACGCTGGTTGGGCAGGATTGCCCAGCGCCGGGGCCCCGTTCAATGCGGTGCTCGTGAACCCGAACTCTTCGTCACATGGTCAACTGCGTGGGTCGGCAAGCTGGCGTCGGCCGTGCGCGCGCAAAACCTTCAGGAAATGGCGGTGAATGCGGGTCGGCCGCCAGTCGGCCCGTGTGGCGAGACCGTCGGAGCGGCGCAGTTCAGCCGACCGGAACGGCAGCACCGCAAGCTCGGCCTTCTCGTTCAATTGCGCTTCGAGCGTCGACATCAGCGTCAGCCGGTCCGTTGTCGCAAGAAGATCGCGATAGATCTGCAAGGAAGTCGTTTCGACGCTGATCTTCGGCAAAGCGGGCAGTCGCGCGAATATGCGCCGAAAGGCCTGATACCGGGGCGTCATCGGGCCGGGCATGATCCAGTCGTAACCGGCGAGCTCTCGCAGACTGAGTGTTCTTGAGCGGCGCAACGGATGGCCGGCGCGGCCGACGACGACATAACGGGTCTTGAACAGCACTTCCTCCGCGACGTCGTCCGCCCAAGCCGGCCGGCGCAGCACGCCGAACAGAAGGTCGAGCTTGCCTGCGCGCAAGTCGTCCAGCAGCGCCTCATAGTGACCGTCGACGATCTGGATTGTGGCGGTCGGGTATTCGGCAAAGAATTCTTTGATGGCCGATGAGAGGATTTGAATTCCGGAATGGGGGATATTGCCGATAATGACGCGCGAGACGACGTTGCCGCGCGCTGCTTGCAATTCCTCTATGCCATAGGCAAGTTCGCGCAAGGCGATCTGAAAGCGGCGCGCGATCTCAGCGCCCTGTAAGTTTGTCGTCACCCCCCGGCTGGTGCGTTGATAGAGCCGCCGGCGCAGCTCACGTTCCAGACTCTTGGCGGCTCGGTGCAGCGAGGGTTCGGAGATCTTCAGAGAACGCGCCGCCGCGCCGAATGAATTGTTTTCGGAAACCGCGATCAAGCTTCGGATTTGCGGCCCGGTGATCCGGTTGATGACAATGTCCAGAACCGGCGAACCGTGCGGTGCGCCGGTGTCGCTCAACGCAACGCGAAGCTGGTCGAAAAATCGCTGAACCCGGGGCAGCAAGATCGATCCGCTTGCAGTGAGATAGCAGCCCGACCCGCGGCGTTCGAACAACTCGGCTCCGACGCGATGTTCGAGAGCGCGCACCGACTGCGTCACACCCGGCTGCGACAGATTGACCGCCTTGGCGGCGCCGCTGATGCTTTGCGATGCCGCGACTGCCGTGAAGACGCGGAGCTGGCGGACCGACGGAACATCGTGCGAGATCATGGTGCGCAACGCTCGATAGGGGCAAAATTCTGCAAGCATTTATAGCTAAAACTTATGGGTCCGAGCGCAATTTTAATTGGCTGTCGCGCGTCTGCCCAATGACAATCGGCGGCAACAGGCGGGTCCTGGGTCGCGACGCCAAAGCCGCTGGCCGGTGGGTCTGCACAAACAACAAGATTGTCCAGGGAGGCATCGATTTCTCATCAGCGGCCTCTGGTGACTGTCTCGATGTGGCTCCGCTGTACGGCGGTGAGCCTCGCGTTCGCCTGCGCGGTTCTCGGCGGCAACGCCCAAGCGGCCGGCGATTATCCGTCCAAGCAGGTCCGGGTCTTCGTGCCTTACGGGCCCGGCGGTGCCGGCGATCTGACGATCCGCTTGCTGACGGACAAGATGAGCCAAAGCCTGAAGCAGGCGTTCGTGATCGAGAACCGGCCGGGCGCCGGAGGCATCGCCGCCATGCGGGCGGTGCTGGACTCTCCCGCTGACGGTTACACGCTCGGCGTCATGGGCAATGGACAGGCGATTACCTCGACCCTGTTCCAGAACCTGCCGTACAATGTGCTCAAAGACTTTACGCAAATCTCCAATGCCGCAAACTTCGCGATGTTGCTGGCTGTTCCTCCGACTTCGCCGTACGAGACGGTGAAAGACCTCATTGAGGCGGCGCGCAAGGCGCCAGGCAAGCTCAACCTGGGAGCGATCAATCCCGGCAGCACGCAAAACCTGTCAGCGCACTTGTTCGAGCAGGTCAGCGGTGCACAGTTTACGATCGTCACCTATCGCACCACGCCGGACCTTGTGACGGCGCTGCTGCGCGGCGATGTCGATCTCGGGTTCGACTATTTCGCCGGCCTCGGAACCACGATCGCCCCGGACAAGCTTCACATCATTGCGACCTCCGGAGAGGAGCGGGATCCTTTGCTCAAGGACGTACCGACGGCGAAGGAAAGCGGGCTGCCGGACTATGTGATGACCAGTTGGAACGGGATAGCGGGGCCCGCGGGCGTTCCCGCCGACGTCGTCAGTACGCTTAATTCTGCGATCAAGCAGGCTGCCGCGATGCCGGATGTTCAGGAAAAGGCGCGCAGGATCGGCCTCGAAATGCGCTCCAGCACGCCCGAGGAAATGCATGATCGGATGGCGCGTGACATAGCCAAGTGGCGCGACGTCATCGAGAAGGCGGGAATTCCCAAACAATAAGCAGCTCGCTTGGCCGCGCCACCAAATCGGTGCCGGGCGAACCTACAATTCTGGAAACAATTGGAGCAGGAAATGGCTGAAAAGCCACGCTTAAAAATGGCGATTGCAGATTATGGGCACACGCGCGCCGTGAAAACCGGGAGCGTGCCGATCGATGGCGTCGATGCCGATTTCATTCAGGTCGTTCCGATCATCGCCGCCTTTCGGCGCATGGTCCGTGACCTCGAATTCGACGTTTGCGAGATGGCGCCGACGACCTACATGATCGCGCGCGCGCGGGGGGCGCCTTATATCGCTCTGCCAATCTTTCTGATGCGCCGCTTCCATCACGGCGGTTTTGCCGTTCGCCCTGACTCCAATATCAGGACGCCCAAGGATCTCGAAGGCAAGAAAGTCGGTGTGCGCGCCTACTCGGTGACCACCGGCGTTTGGACCCGCGGCATCTTCGTCAATGAATATGGTCTTAACTCCTCCAAAGTGACTTGGGTCGTCGACGACGAAGAGCATGTCACGACGCTGAAACTGCCGCCGAACGTGGTCCATGCGGGTGCGGGCCAATCGCTGCAGGGCATGATGGCTTCGGGCGAGATTCAGGCCGGCTTCACGGGTCCCGCCGGCGTCGGCCGCTCCGGGCCGCCGATTGCCAACTGGGACATGAATGCGCCCACGGGCGGCGACACCGGCGTCTATCCTGAGCTCATTGCAAACGTCGAACAGGTCGAAGCGGATTGGTATCGCCGAACCGGAATCCTGCCGATTCACGGCCTGATCGTCGTCAAGGACGAACACATCAAGAGCTATCCCTGGCTCGCGCGCGCGCTGATGGACGCCTTCGTGGCGGCGAAAAAGCCCTATCTGGAGGAGCTCAAGCGCGGCAAAGACGACACCGCCGAGGACAAGCGCTACCGCAAGTTCTCAGCGCTGATGAACGACCCGTTGCCCTACGGGATTTCCGCAAACCAGGCCAGCATCGAGGCCTTGGTCACTTACGCTTTGCAGCAGGATCTGATCCCTTCGCGACCTCGCCTCGATGAGGTCTTCGTCCAAATCGATCCCTGAAAGCCAAATGATCCCCAAAAACACTGTTGCCCCGAAGCCGAGGACCAAACATGTCAGACATAATCGATATCCATCCCCATATCGTCTCGCCCGATACGCAGCACTATCCGCTCGCGCCGCTCGGCGGCACACAATCGACGTGGTCGAGCGAACGGCCGACGACGTACCAAACGCTGTTGCAGGCCATGGACGAGGCCGGTGTTGCAAAAGCCGCGATCGTGCATTCCTCGACGGCCTATGGATTCGACAACAGCTATGTCGCGGACGCGGTTCAAGCGGTGCCGACACGCTTCACCGGCGTTTATTCGATCGACGTCATGGCCGCGGATGCGGTGAAAACATTCGACTACTGGCTCGGCCGCGGCTGCACCGGCATGCGGCTGTTCACGACTGGAAGCACCTTGCCGGATCAGGCCACCTGGTTTGCCGATCCGAAGACCTATCCGTTCTGGGAACATGCGGCGGCAAAGAACATCCCGGTCTGCGTGCAAATGAAACAAGAAGGCATGCCGCTGTTGCGGCAGATCATGGACAAGTTTCCGAAGGTGACCATCATCCTCGACCACCTGTCGCGCGCACCATTCGAGGACGGGCCGCCCTATCGCCAGGCCGCCGACTTCCTCGCGCTCGCCAAATACAAACAGGTTTATTTGAAGATATCGCCCATCAACGTGACCCCGAAATCCTGGGGCAAGGGGACACCGGAAACGTTCTTCGGCAAATTGATCGAGACATTCGGCGCCTCGCGGATCGCCTGGGGCTCGAATTTTCCAAATTCGGTCGGGACGCTGTCGGAAATTCTCGGCGCGGCGCGAAAGGCGTTTTCCTTCGCCAAGGATTCGGATCAGGAATGGGTCTTCGGCAAAACCGCGCAGACGCTGTATCCGTCACTCGTCGGCCGATAGGGAGGGCGCCATGACGGCTGCGTCGAAAGTCACCCTCCACACCATGCTCGGCAACTACGCCAATGTGGCGCCGCTCAAAGGCGGCGCGGTGCATTCCGATCTCGTCGACTTCGATTTCGCCGAGGTCAAGATCGCCAACAACCTGTTCAAGCAGGTGGTGCGCGAGGCCAAATACGATCTCGCCGAACTTGCGATCGTCACCTATCTGCAAGCAAAGTCGTACGACAAGCCCTATGTCTTGTTGCCGATCGTCGTGGTCAGCCGAGGCCAGCATCACACCATCGCCTATAATGCCGAGCGGGGCACGCTGAAGCCGTCCGATCTCAACGGCAAGCGTGTCGGTGTCCGCGCCTATACGGTGACCACCGGCACCTGGGTGAGGGGTATTCTGGCGAGCGACTTCGGCGTTGATCTCGACAAGGTGGAATGGATCACGTTCGAGGACCCGCATGTCGCGGAATACCGCGATCCCGACGTCGTGAAGCGCGCGCCGCCCGGCAAGGATCTGGTGCAGATGCTTCTTGACGGCGAGATCGATGCGGCAGTGGTGGGCGACAAGCTGCCCGATCCGCGGCTCAAGCATCTCATTCCCGATCCCGATGCCGCTGCCGGGAAATGGGCGGAGCGTCACCGCGGCGTTCCCATCAATCACATGCTCGTGGTGCGAACCGAGTTGTCGCGATCGCGGCCCGATGTGGTGCGCGACGTATTCCGCCAATTCCAGGACAGCAAGCGCGCCGCGGCGCTGCCCAATGGAGATATTTATCGTTTTGGCGTCGAAGCCTGCCGCCCGAACTTGGAGATCATCATCGATTTTTGCCGGCGGCAAAAACTGATCTCGCGGCCGATGTCGGTCGATGAGTTGTTCGATAATACGACGCGAGCGCTGGGCGCGAGCTGATGACGCCGTCGGCGAGGCGGTTCGACAAAGATAGAAAAACCGGTTTTCCGTAGTAAAATTCAAAGGGAAGCTCGATCAAGGACCCGGAGGTGTGGGCGATGCAAGCAATGCTGCTCAGGCAGATAGGCGCGCCGCTGACGCTTGTGAACCTTCCCGACCCGACGCCGGCGGACGGCGAAGTAAGAGTTGCAGTCCGCGCCTGCGGCGTTTGCCGCACTGACCTTCATGTCGTTGATGGCGAACTGCCAAATCCCAAACTGCCCATTATTCCCGGCCATGAAATCGTCGGACGCGTTGACGCGGTCGGCGCACAAGTGCGGGATATCGCCGTTGGCATGCGTGTCGGTATCCCATGGCTCGGCCGAACCTGCGGCCACTGTCGGTTTTGCCGCGGTGGTCGTGAAAATCTCTGCGATAATCCGCTTTTCACCGGCTACACTCGTGACGGCGGTTATGCGACGCACGTTGTTGCTGATGCACATTACGTATTCAAGCTCCCCGAGGAGGGCGACGATGTCGCCGCGGCGCCCTTGCTCTGCGCGGGCCTGATCGGCTGGCGCTCGCTCCGCCTGGCGGGCGACGGCGCGAAGATCGGACTTTACGGCTTCGGCGCCGCCGCGCACATCATCGCGCAGGTGGCGCGCTGGCAGGGACGTGACGTCTTCGCTTTCACGCGCGCGGGAGACGCGGCGGCGCAAGCCTTCGCCAAGCAAATGGGTGCGCGCTGGGCAGGGGCTTCGGAAGAGAAGCCGCCGGAGGAACTCGACTGCGCGATCATCTATGCGCCCGTCGGCGCGCTGGTGCCGGCGGCGCTGCGCGCGGTCCGAAAAGGCGGCCGCGTGGTGTGCGCCGGAATCCACATGAGCGACATCCCGAGCTTTCCCTATAGTCTGCTCTGGGAGGAGCGCGAGCTTGTCTCCGTCGCCAATCTCACGCGGCAGGACGGAGAAGAATTCTTCACCGTGGTGCCCAAAGCGGGGATCGTCACGCAGACCGTTCCATATCCGCTGGCGCGCGCCAATGACGCATTATCGGATTTACGGTCCGGACGCCTCCAGGGCGCTGCTGTCCTCGTGCCGTAATCCGCGACGATCATCCATTCGCGGGAGCCTTGGCGATCCGCTGATCGATCGCGCCGAAGATTGTCCGGCCGGCCTCGTCGACAACTTCGATACGGACGCGGTCGCCGAATTTCAGGAATGGTGTGGTGGCCTTGCCGCTGGCCAGCTCCTCGTTGGCGCGAATTTCGGCGATGCAGGACGAACCGGCGGATTCGTCTTTGTTGGCGACGGTGCCGGCGCCGACGATCGTGCCGGCGCCGAGTTTGCGCGTGCGTGCGGCATGCGCGATGAGCTGCGGATAGGAGAAGTACATATCGTGTCCGGCATGCGGCGCGCCGAACTTGCGGCCGTTGACCGAGGAGATCAGCCTGACGTTCAATTTCTGGCCGTCCCATTGCGGCAGCTCGTCGGGGGTGACGGCGACCGGCGAAAAGCCGCTGGTAGGCTTGGCCTGCATGAAACCGAAGCCCTTCGGCAGCTCGGTTCGCGTCAGCGTCCGCAGCGTGAAGTCATTGAGCAGCATCACGAGCTTGATGTGCCCCATGGCATCGACCGCGGAGGTGCCCATAGGCACGTCGTCGACAATGACGGCGATCTCCGCTTCGAAGTCGACGCCAAGCTCGTCGGTCGGCAATAGCATATCGTCGAGCGGCCCGATGAAGCCGTCGGACATGCCTTGATACATCAGCGGCTCGGTTTCGAAATTGGCCGGCATTTCGGCGCCGCGTGCCTTGCGCGCCTTTTGCATGTGGCTGAGATACACCGATCCGTCGAGGAACTGGTAGGCGCGCGGCAACGGGCTCTCGGCGCGCTCCGGCGAGAATGGCTCGGCGTGCTCGGCCGTGCCGTCGTTTAAGTGATGATAGATCGCTTTAAGCTTCGGCGCGGTCGTGCTCCAGGTCTCGATCGCCTGCTGCATGGTGTGTGCGATCCGCGGCACCAGCACGTACTTTGTGAGGTCGCGGTCGACAACGGCGAGAGCGCCATCACGGCTGCCGGATTTCAGGGACGCGAGCTTCATCGCCGCTCCGTGTCGCTGTTGTCGGCCAGGAATTTCTCCAATCGCGTCGCGAAAGCGATCGGGGTTTCCACCATCGGATAGTGCCCGGAATTTGCGATCGTTTCGATCTGGGCGTGCGGATAGAGAACCGGATAAACGGCCCGCACCATATCCTCGCTCACGCCTTTGTCGTGTTCGCCGGCGAGCACCAGCATCGGCATGCGGACTTTGTCGGCATTGGCGGAATAATCGTCCTTGATGAACGACACCATGTAATTTCTGAACGCTTGCGGCAGCGCCGTTTCGCGCGCGCCTTGCAACATCCGCTTGAGCCATATTTGCGAGAGCCGGTTGCCGACGGATTCTCCCATCACCGCAAGCGCCGTGCCGTCGTCCTCGCAGGCCTTTGCGAAAAAGCCGAATAGATTGTCGTCGAACGGCAGCGCGCAAGCCGGCACCGGCGTCACCGCGACGACCGATTTCACGCGCGATGGGGCATCCATCGCCGCCTTCTGCGCAGCCTTGCCGCCCATCGAATGGCCGATCACGTGAAACTCGGTCCAGCCGAGCTTGTCGGCCAGCGCGATCGTGTCGTCCGCGACTTCGCCGATTGTGAAGGAGCCGGCGATATCGCGCGAATTGCCGTAACCGCGGATATCGAGGAAAGCATATGTATGCCGGTTGGTATCTAGCGCTTCAAAGACCGGCGTGAATACGCGGTGATCGGAGAACCAGCCGTGGATGACGACGACCTTGGTCGGCCCGTTGCCGACAGTCTTGTGCCAAACCATCGGACCCTCCTAGTTGCTCAGCCCCGCGGAGCGTACCACCGTCGTCCACTTTGCCGTATCGGCTGCGATGAAGTAGCTAAATTGTTGCGGCGTGCCGCCAAGCGGGTCGATGCCCTGCGACTTGAACGCATTGCCCACCGCCTCCGTCGTGAGCGCCGCGTTGGCGGATTGTGACAGCGCCTCGACGATCGGCGCCGGCGTGCCGGCGGGCGCCAGGAGGCCGATCCAAATGCCGGCGTCGAAGCCCGGCATGCCTTGCTCTTCCATGGTCGGAACATCCGGCATGATGGCGGCGCGCTTGGGCTGCGCCATGCCGAGCGCCTTGAGGTTGCCCTTTTCGACCTGCGGCGCCAGCGTCGCCGCGACATTAAACATCAGCGTGATACGGCCGGCGAGGAGATCGACCATGGCCTGGTTGCTGCCGCCGGCATAGTGCACCGGCAGGATTTTCGTGCCGGCTTTGAGATTGAACAGCTCCGCCGCCAGGTGGCTGGCGGTGCCGGCCCCCGACGTGCCGAAGGTGAGGGTATCTGGCTTCTGCTTCGCCAGCGCCGCGAGCTCGCGCACATTATTGGCCGGCACGGAAGGATGCGCCACCAGCACATTCGGCACCACGCCGAGGAGCGCGATGGGCGCGAGATCCTTGCCGAGGTCGAAGCTCGAATGCGTGAAGACCGGATTGATGGTCTGCGCCACGGTCGCCATGAACAGCATGTAGCCGTCGTTCGGCGCGCGCGCGACAGCGTCGGCGGCGGTCATGCTGCTGTTGCCGGGTCGGTTCTCGACCACGACCGGCTGGCCGAGCTTCTCTTCCATCTGTTTGCCGACGACGCGCGCCACGAGGTCCGCGCTCGAGCCCGGGCCGAAACCGACCAAGATGCGGATGGGTCTTGACGGGTATTGCTGCGCTGCGGCTGGCTCGAGCCCGAGCGATAGCCATAGCACAGCGATAAGCGCGGCAAGCGCAGTTGCTTGAAGAGTGCGAGTCATTGGCGTTTCCCCTTGGACGTTTCCCTGCGGCCGCGTTGGGCCTCGACGCGTCGGTCTTATTTTCGGACGCTGTCATGCGCCCTCGACGCTTTTTAGATCAAATTCTGCTCAGGCGCTGTGGCTGTAGCCCGTTTTAGCGCCGAACACCTTCTCGCGCTGCGACCAGTCATGGGTCTGATCCCATAATTCCAGAACCTTGGTCGCCTCTTGCTCGAATTGTTCGATGCGCTTGGGGTCGTGCTCCGTCCGCACCGTCAATTCCAGGCGATGGCCGGACGGGTCGAAAAAATAGATCGAACTCGATAAAATCGTCATGATTGGTCGGGCCGATGATTTTCACGCCCTTCGCCTCCATGTCGGCTTTGGCTTTGAGCAAAGCCTCGACGCTTTCGACCTCGAAGGCGAAGTGCTGGATCCAATCGGGGGACGCCATGTCCTTGATGTTGCCGGGGTCGTTAGGACATTCAAAGAATGCGATCGAACTGCCGTCTTCCATTTCCAGGAAGATATGGACGTGAGGACTATATTTCCCGGTCGAAGGCACATGATCCTCGCCCATCGCATGGGCGAATTTCAGACCGAGCACTTTGGTGTAGAACTCGACGGTCTCTCGCGCATCTTTGCAGCGGAACGCCGCGTGGTGCAGCTTTTTGCAGAGCATAAGATCCTCCCGATTTTGCCGCCTTAACCGCGGCGGCAACAAACAGCCTATTCTGCCGACCTTCGCGCATAGCTGACTGGTCCTGGAACCAAGTCCCGCGTAAGATGACACCGGAGCGGAAATTCCGCTGTCACATAAGGTGGTGACCGCCGGGCATGCTGTCTCGGCACCCGCTGAGCCGGGCAAGGCCACAGAAACCTGTATTCCAGAAACTTATATTCGATGGAAACCTACGTTCTCGAAAACGGCCGCGGCGGGAAGAACCCGATCAAACGCCAGATTGGCGACTTGATCGCGAAAATAGGCGCGCCGAGTTTCGAGACGTCATTATTTCAGATCGCACGGGAAGCCACGGCCTGCGAGCACCTCACGGCCTTTACCAGCTCGGATCGGAGCCCGGCACGGCTATTGTTCGCCATCAATCGCGGATCGCGGCCGATCGCGCGGACGATTGCGGAAAGATACCTCAAGCACTACTGGGACCACGACCCGGCGAATCGCATTTGCAGCCGCAACGCCGCGCCCAGCTACGAAATGGCCGTCCGCGTATTTTGCCAGGACATCGATCACGATGCCTATCGGCGCGACTGCTATTCCTCCGTCGACCTCGTCGATCGCTTTTCGATCATCAGACACCACGGCGACGAGACCATCCGGCTTAATCTTTATCGCAGTGCACAACGCGGACGTTTCGTTACGGCCGACCTCGCGTCGGTTCTGGAATGCGCCGACATTGTGTTTGCGCTGCTTGCTAAGCACGATGCCCAGCGGGTTGCCGTCGACCAAAGCAGCGACGCGGAGGTTCTTGCCCGGCGTTTACGCCAGATCATGCCACAATTGGCCCGGCGTGAATTGGATGTGTGTGTCGGGATCATGCAGGGGAAGAGCTCCGAGGCGATCGCGCTCGCGCTCGGCATTAGCGTCAACACTGTACTAACCTATCGCAAGCGCGCCTATGTGCAACTCGGCATTACGAGTCACAACGAGCTGATGCGGTTAGTTCTCGTATAGATTCTATTGCACCACGACATATCTTTTTCGGTATGATGTTGCCGTTTGCTTACCCACGATTGGCATCCGGAGTCGTCTCGGATCGAAAATGCAACCTTCGGGGAACAAGTGCCGGTACGCAGGTGTTACATTGCCGATATGTAATTGAATTAATGTCGTTCTCGACTGGTCGTCACTTGCTTGGCGACATATGCCAAGCGTACAATGACGATGCGCATTCGATCTATCGAGCAACATGCCCACAGGTATGGGAGGACTCTAAATGGCGCGTGCGAAACAACCTACAAAGCGAAACCGTCGGAGTAAGGCCATCCCCGTTCTGGGAATCGCCGGCGTGTCATTTGCTATGGCCGGTGGGGCGTCTGCGGCGACTGGCGGAACGGCGGCGGATGTGCCGGCGCAGAACACCGCGACAAATCATCAGCTCTTCCTCGGTGAGGAAGAGATTTCCGACGTCAGCTTGTCGACCTTCTATGTGTTCGACAAGGAAAACGCCGCTTCGACCAAACTCGGCGAGAAGACCGCCTGGTGGGGTGGTTGCCGGTGCGGCGGCTGCGGCGGCTGCGGCGGTTGCCGCTGGCGAGGCTGCGGCGGTTGCGGCGGTTGCGGCGGCTGCTGCTGGTCCATAGGACGTTGTCGCGCCTGCTAGACGCGAGAACGTTTTCGCTACGTCAATAGACACAGGTCGTCATGGCCGGGCTGCTTGACCCGGCGGGACCTGTGTCGTTTTTTGTCGATTCGCATATGAACTTGCGCATTTTGGACTTAATCACTACGGACGATGGCCGAACCGACAGCCGGCCGTCTCCATAAGCGCCGGCGCGTCAGCTCGCGGCGCTTTCTCAAACCTCAAGACTATTTGCCCGACGATGGCGATCCACACTGGCGGCAAGAAGCCTCGGGCCCCGCGTGCCGGCCTGGCGACAGGCGACGGCGGTACAGGCTCTCCGCAATTCAACGGCAAAGACGTCGCACAATTCGCGCCGCATTTCTCCGTTTACGTGCTGCCGCCCGATGTCGTGTGCCTCTATACCGAGGACAGGAAATTCTTTCTTCATGGCGAGCTCTATTGTGCGGTCGCGGACGCCATCGGAGCGGGCAAGAAATTTACGCAGATCGCGCGCGATCTCGGCAAGAAATATCCCCCCGGCGCGATCGAAGAGGCGCTCAAGCGCCTGATCGAGCGCGGCTATGTCGTTCCGAAAGCGCGCTCCTCGACGGGCCGATCGGCGTCCTATTGGGCAAGCCTCGGAATGCCGCCGCAGGTCGCGGCGGAAAATCTCAAGAAATGCCGCGTTCGCATTCAATCGATCGACGTCGAGGGCGCAAAGGAACTCGGGGTCGCGCTGACGAGGCTCGGCGCGCGCGTCGTGACGGGTAAAGCCGATCTGACAGTCGTTCTGGTGAACGACTATCTCGAAGCACGGCTCGCCGAACACAATCGCAAACATCTTGCGGACAAGACGCCTTGGCTCTTGGTGCAACCGTCCGGTGTTTTCCCTCTGGTCGGGCCGGTATTCACGCCGGGCAAGAGCGCCTGCTGGGCCTGCCTCGCCGATCGGATGACGCGCAACCGCGAGATCAAGGCGCTGCTTGACCGCAGACAGGCGCGCCGCGTCGTGGCTTCGCCCCTCGTCAGGGACACATTGGGGCAAAGCGCCACCGCGCTTGCAGCCACCGAAATCGCCAAGGTGATCGCCACCGATTTCCGCACCGAGCTGCACGATCACATCGTCAGTTTCGACCTCTTGGGCTCGAGCATCGCCAGGCACTACGTCATCCGCCGCCCGCAGTGCCCGGTCTGCGGCAGCAAGAAGCTGCGCGATCCGCGCCGCGCGCCGGCGCCTATTGAGCTTAAAGGCGGCAAGAAGCTGATCATGACCAGCGGCGGCTACCGCTCCGTGTCGTCGCGGGCCACGGTCGCGCGCAACAAAAAACACGTCAGCCCGCTGAGCGGCGTGGTGACGAAGCTCGAACGGATCGACGTCGATCTGCCGCTCAACACCAATTATTATGCCGGGCACAATTTCTCCGGGCCCACCGAGTCGGTCGACGAGTTGCGGGCGGGCTTGAGCGGCGGCAGCTTCGGCAAGGGCAGCACGGCCGAGCAGGGCGAGGCCAGCGCGCTCATGGAAGCGATCGAGCGCTATTCTGGAATTTACCAAGGTGACGAAATCAGACTGACGCGACGCTTTACCGATTTCGCGCCGGGGGATGCCATCGTTCCAAACGACGTTCTCTTGTTCAGCGAGGCGCAATACCGCAACGCCGAACGGCAGTACCGGGAGCAGCATCAAGGGCCGCAGCACGACCATGAGGGGCATGACCACCACGGCACGCCGACACCGATGCCGTTCGATCCCTCGGCCGAGATGGAATGGTCGCCGGTCTGGTCGCTGCGCGACAAGCGCTTCAAATATCTGCCGACCAGCATGCTGTATTTCTTCTATCGCGGCGGTCCTTCGCCCGAACAGATGATCTTTGCCGATTCCAACGGCTGCGCCGCCGGCAATACGCGCGAGGAAGCCATCGTCCAGGGATTCCTCGAACTTGTGGAGCGCGATTCCTACGCTATCTGGTGGTACAATCGCACGAAGCTGCCGGAAGTGGATCTCGCTCAGTTCGACGACCCTTACATACGCGATCTCAAGAACCAGTTGGCCGACACCGGACGCCGGGTGTGGGCCATCGACATCACCAGCGATCTCGGCGTCCCAAGCTTCGTCGCCATGTCGCACGCGGACAAAGACGGCGTCGAATTCGTCGAATATGGCTCCGGCTCGCACTTCGATGCGCGCATCGCCATGTTGCGGTCGCTGACCGAGCTGAACCAGTTTCTGTCCATCGGCCTTCTTGGCGCGCGTGACACGTCGGGCCGCGACAAGTCCGGCGCGTTTCGGCTGCAGAACCATCCTTACCTGCTGTCGAGCGGTTTCGGTCAGCTCCCTGCGGGCCTTAGCGCGGGTTTCGGCAGCCTCGACACCCGCGAGCAGGTAATGGCCTGCGTGGATATCGCCAAGCGCGCGGATCTCGATTTCCTCGTGCTCGATCAGACGCGCCCCGACATCGAGGTGCCGGTGGTCCGCGTCATCGTTCCCGGCATGCGGCATTTCTATCGCCGCTTCGCGCCGGGCCGGCTCTACGACGTCCCGATCAAGCTCGGACTGCTGGACCGGCCGGTCGCGGAGACCGACCTCAATCCGATGCATCCCCATACGTGAGGTGATCTCGTCTTGCGCACGCGCGGCATGAAGAAAAAGCGACGGGCGCCGCCGGGAGGACTTTCCGTGATGCTTCTCGGTCACGTCTCGCTCCAAGCACGCCCAAGCGGAGAGATGGTTGCCACCGTCGACGATTTTTCCGCCGGCTTGGGAAAATTGAGCGCCAGCGCAGCTGAACGCGCTGAAGATTTGCGCATGGGTCTGCCGTTGACGTCGTTCGCATCGCCCAGCCGAAGCGTCGACAAGGAGATTGATTTATTGGTCCGGCGCTTGGCTGCGCGGGGCCTTGTGGAATACCGGCTGGGCCGCTCGCGCGGCGGCGCGGACCAAGTGATCATCGAGCCGCAGCTTCCGGATTATTGGCCGCAACTGCCGAAACTGCGCGACAGCGACGCGCTTGTTCTGTCGCGATTTGCCTATCTGCGGCGCCGTGCCGATGAAATTATTTTGGAATCGCCGCGCGCCGGTGGCTTGTTCAAAATCTGTGATCCGAAGATCGCCGCCATGTTGGCGACGCTCGCGACGCCGCAAAAGGTCAAAGTGCTGCGCCGTCAGGCGGGCATCGCGGGTGTCGAGCTTCTAGCGCTTCTTGTGGATTGCCGAATCCTCTTCAAAGTCGCCGCCAGTGACCAAGGGTTGCGGCCGACCGAAGGCGACGACAATCTCGTCCTTTGGGACTTTCACGATCTTCTCTTCCATGCGCGCAGCACCGAGGGTCGCCACGCCAATCCAGTGGGCGGGCATTATTCGTACGCGGACATTGTGCCGGAGCAGCCTGCGATACGCCCGAATTGGCCGGGGACGAAGATCGATCTGCGTCCACTCTCGACCGCGTCTGCGCAAGAGATGTCGCCGGCCGCGAAGATCCTCAACGAACGTCATTCGACGCGCGACTTCGACGATCGAGCTCCGATTACGCTCGCCGAATTATCGCGGTTTCTCGACGCCGCAGCCCGCGTCTATTCGACGGTGGAATCGCCGCTCGATCCCGATGCTGATCCGGCCAGCGGCGGTCCGACGCTGACGCATACGATCAGGCCGTATCCCTCGGGCGGCGCGAGCTACGAGCTCGAGCTTTATCTCGCCGTCGACAAATGCGAAGCGCTGCCGCGCGGCTTCTATCATTACGACGCCGGCGGCCATGCGCTTTCGCGCATCGACGTCCGTGAGCCGGAATTCGAAGCGCTGTTGAAAGGCGCGGAATTCGCCATGGGCGCATCGGCCGTACCGCAAATCCTGATCACGATCGCCGCGCGCTTCGGCAGGGTGTCGTGGAAATACACCTCGATTGCCTATGCGCTTATTCTGAAAGACGCCGGTGTGCTGATGCAAACGCTCTATATCATAGCGACCGATATGGGACTCGGCGGGTGTGCCATCGGCACCGCAAATATCGATCTGTTCGCAAAAATAACGGGACTGGAATTTCACGTCGAAGGCCTCGTCGGCCAATTTGCGCTCGGCCGCGGCATCAAATCGCAAACCTGATACGTACTACCACGACCACCGCCGGCCACCTGTGCCGGAAGGGGAGGCGCCACGCGCGAAATAACCCGCCGCTTTGTCCTTCCGCCATTCGATCAACGCGAACATGGCGCCCTGGGGGTCCTCGCATCGCGCGGCCCGATTGCCGCCCGGCACGTCGACCGGGCCCGCGAGAATTTTCCCGCCGAGAGCAGTCACCCGCTCCGCCGCCGCGGCGATGTCGGCAATATTGAAATAGTAGAGCCAGAAGGGTATTGGCGCCGCCACAGGCTTGGTAAACATGCCGCCGATGGTTTGTGCGCCAACGGAGAACGGCTGATACTTGCTTTCAGGTTCGATTTCGGCCTCCGCCCTCCGCCAGCCAAAAAGCTCACTGTAAAAGGGAAACGCCCGCTCGCCGTCCGCGGCGTGCAGTTCATGCCAGCCGACGCGTCCCGATTTGTCCAATTCATCGGCTTGCGGTTGGCCGGGGTCCGACTGTTCGATCAAGGCAAGCGTCGCGGTCTGCGGATCGGCGACAACCGAGAAGCGACCGATGTCAGGGATGTCAGAGGGCGGAACGTGCACCGCCCCGCCAAGCTCGCTGATCCGTCGGGCGGCCGCATCGACGTCGCCGACGGCGACGTAGCCGAGCCAGCGCGGCTCGGCACCCATTCGCCGCGCATCCTCCGGCAGTTGCATCAATCCGCCGACCGAGATTTCGCCGACAGTGAGAAGCGCGTAAGGCATGCCGGGCATCGAGGCATCGCTCATGCCCCAGCCGACGACCTTGGCGTAGAAGGCCGCCGCCGCCTTCAAGTCGGTCGTCATCAACTCGTACCAGACAAAGCGCCCGTGAGAATTCGATCATGGCCGCTTATACGCTAGATTACGGGCGTCTTCCGCAACGCCGGCGCGACATGCTTAGAGAACAGTTCAACCGAATGCAGCATTTCATCGAGCGTGAGGTCGCCGAAACAGAATTGCCCGACAATATAATTGATGCCGCATTCTTCGACTTGCGAGGCCAGAAAGGCGCGCACCGTTTCGGGCGAGCCCGCAATGGCCTGGCCCTGCGCGATGAGCGTGTCGAAGCTGTCCACGCGCAGCGGAGATTGCGGTAGCGTGCCGTTCATCTCCGACAGATAGGTAAAGCTCGCGCGCCAGCGCAAATAAGCGCGGCGCGCGATGTTCATCGCCTCGGCATCGCTATCGGCGACCACGATGAACCGCACCATGCCCATTTTGGGCAGCGCCACTGCGCCAGTTTGCGACCCAGTTTGCGACCCCTGCGCTTCGCTCCAGACCTGCCGGTAGCGATCGACGATGGCGCGCGTATTGCCCGGCATGTCGTTGGTGACGATGTTGAGGCCCTTCCGCGCGGCGCGCTCGGCGCTGTCCGGGGAATGCGCGCCGTACCACAGCGGCGGATGCGGCTTCTGGTAGGGCGCAAGCTCCATGGGCACATCTTTGAACTGGTCGTAACGGCCGTTCCAGGTCAAGGTCTTGACCGTGAAGGCCTTGAGAATGAGCTCGAGACGCTCGGCATAGATCTGCTGCCGCTCTTCCGCGTTCTGCCCGTAATAGGAAATCTCAAACGGCACCGAGCCCCGCCCGAATCCGATTTCGAGCCTCCCTCCGCTCATATGATCGAGCATGCAGATTTCCTCGAACACGCGCAGCGGATGGTGGACCGGCAGCGCATAGACGAAGGTGCCGAAGCGGAGCCGGGCGGTGCGCTGTCCGACCGCCGACAGGAAGACGCTCGGCGACGGCGCCATGCCGAGCGGCGTGAAGTGATGCTCGGCCACGTGATAGGCATAAAAGCCCGAACGGTCGAAAGCCTCGATGACCTTCAGGCGCTGCTCGTAGAACTCGCTCAACGGCAGGTCATTGCGATCGAGATGATCGAAAACGCCGAATTCCAAGGCCATTGCGGCACCGCCCCGCGTGCTATGCGCTTTGCGCGCTTGTTTCTGTTCGTCAACTCACCGTTGCGGCGATGCGTATCGACAATGCCGGCAAGGCGCTCCTCTGTCATTCCATTACCGAGCGCGCGCTGCCGCCGCAACAACGCGGCTCTGCAAATGAATGCAGTCGACCTTGCCAAATCGCCTCTAGCGACCCGCGTCCGGTAACGCTTAATATGACGGCGGCTGCCGCATGGCGGCTAGGGAGAGCGATAATGAAAAAACAGAGTCCGCGCAGGGGCGGAGTGTATCGGGCAGTGTCTCGACGCACATTCATCAAAAGCTCGGTCGGCGCGGGAGCCGTGCTGGCATCGGGCCTCGCGGCGCCCCATATTCTCGCCCAAGGCAGCGCGCCGATCCGGCTCGGCAATATCAACACTTATACCGGCGGTCTCGCCTATGCCGGCGAGGCCAATTTCAATGGGCTGTCGCTTTATTTCGACAGCATCAATTGGACGGTCGCCGGCCGTAAGATCGAGCTGATCAAGGAAGACGATCAGTTCAATCCGCAGATCGGCCTGCAGAAGGCGAAGAAGCTCGTCGAGAGCGACAATGTCGATTTGGTGATGGGGATTCAGGCGAGCAATGTCGCGCTCGCGGTGCTCAATTATATGAAACAGCAAAAGGCATTCTACATCGTGTCCGGCGCCGGCACCGACGCCATCACCTGGGACCGTTATCCTTATCTGTTCCGTACATCGATCTCGACCTACCAGCTCTCGACGCCGATGGCGAACTACGTCTACGACAATCTCGGCAAGGAAGTCGTGCTCACGGCATCCGACTATGCCGGCGGCCACGACGTCATGGCGCAGTTCAAGGGGCCCTATGTCGCCAAAGGCGGCAAGGTGCTCAAGGAAATCTGGCCGCCGCTCGGCACCACGGATTTCAGCGCCTACCTGACCGACATCAAGTCGATCAATCCGCCGGTGACCTACGACTTCATGCCGGGCGCCGATGCGGCGCGGTTCATCCAGCAATATTCCGAATTCGGCCTCAAGGAGAAAATGCCGCTGACCGGCTTCACCATCATCGACTCGCAGACCGTGAGTGCGCTCGGCAAATCCGCCATCGGCGTCATTTCCGCGCTCACTTATACCGACACGATCGACAATCCGGAGAGCAAGGATTTCGCCGCAAGCTTCAAGGCGAAATACAAATATTCGCCGGATCTGTTCGCCGATTACGGTTATGTCAGCGCCAAGGCGCTCGCCGAGGCGCTGAAAATGACGGGCGGCGATGCGTCGGATAAGGACAAACTCGCCGAGGCGATGACCAAGGTGCAGTTCAATGCGCCGCGCGGGCCATTCCGCATGGATCCGGCGACGCATAATCCGATTCAGAGCATCTATATCTGCCAGGTGATCGAGAAGGGCGACGGCATCTCGACCAAAGTCCTCTCCACCACCAAGGACGTCCAGGATCCGGGCAAGAAGATCTACTGACAAGGGTGACCGCGCCGCGGTGAACGGCCGGCAGAGAAACACATTCGGCTGGGGAACGTATGGATTTGTTTGTCGCCCAGCTTCTGAACGGGCTGGTCTACGGCGTCCTGCTGTTTCTCATGGCGGCCGGTCTGTCGCTCATCTTCGGCCTGATGAATGTCGTCAGCCTGGCGCACGGCTCGTTCTTCATGCTGGGCGCGTTTTTCGGGCTGACGATCTTCAAGGCGACCGGCAGTTTCTGGCTGGCGCTCATTCTCGCGCCGATCCCCGTGATCGGGCTCGGCGTGCTGATGGAGCTCCTGTTCCTGCGGCCGCTCTATCGGCGCGGCCATATGGATCAGGTGTTGCTGACCTTCGGTTTCACCTTTGTGTTCCTCGACCTGGTACAGACGGTTTGGGGCCGCATGGTGTTGCGCTTGCCGGCGCCGCAAGCGCTGCAAGGCATCGTGCATGTCGGCGCCGGTGTGTTCTCCGCCTACCGGCTGTTTCTGATCGGTTTCGGCTTCGCCATCGCGCTGTTGCTCTGGCTGTTTCTGGAACGCAGCCGCATCGGCGCCATGGTGCGGGCCGGCGTCGATAATGCTGTGATGGCCGCAGGGCTGGGCGCCAATGTGCCGGCGCTATTTACCGGCATTTTCGGTTTCGGCGTGGCGCTCGCGGCGTTGGGCGGGATCGCGGCGGCGCCGGTGCTCGGCCTCTATCCGGGAATGGACTCGGAAATCCTCATCCCGGCTTTCATCGTCATTGTCATCGGCGGCATGGGCAGCCTGCGCGGGGCGTTCGTCGGCAGCCTGTTGATCGGGATCGCCGATACGTTCGGCAAAGCCTACTTCCAGAGCATCGCGCTGTTTCTGATCTATCTCGCCATGACGGCCGTGCTGCTGATCCGCCCGCAGGGCCTGTTCGGCATCAAATATTCCGATGTCGCTATCGCACCCGCGGTCTCCACGACGAGCCGACCCGCGACGACGCAGACGCGCGCCGTGGAGCTCGTTGTGCTGCTGGCGCTCGCCATGTTGCCGTTCCTGATGAGCGATTACCCGCGGGCGCTGGTGTCGGAGATTTTCATCTTCGCGATCTTCGCCATGAGCCTTGATCTCCTTCTCGGTTTTACTGGCTTGATGTCGCTCGGACATGCCGCATTTTTTGGCTTAGGTGCCTATGCGGTTGCGATCCTCGGCGTGCAATTTGGCCTCAACGCCTGGCTCGGCGTTGCCGCGGGTGTCGTCATCGCCGGCGCCGGTGCTGCCTCGATCGGGTTCTTTTGCGTGCGCACCGGCGGCATTCCGTTTTTGATGCTGACGCTGGCCTTCTCGCAGCTCGTGTTTTCGGTGGCGCTCAAATGGCGGGATGTTACCGGCGGCTCCGACGGAATGGCGATTGCCGAACAACCGAGTTTCTTCGGCTTTAGTCTCTCGAAATCGCTGGCGATGTATTTCATGGCGCTGAGCTTCTTCGCGTTGACCTATGGGGGTTTGCGGCGCCTTCTAAACTCGCCGCTCGGCCACGCCTTTGTCGGCATCCGCGAGAACGAGCAGCGGATGCTGGCGATCGGCTATCCGACGCGCGCTTATAAGCTCATCTCTTTCACCATCGCCGGTGCGATTGCCGGACTCGCCGGCGGGCTCTACGCGATCTTCAACGGCTTCATCTCGTCCGACGCGGTGTATTGGACCGCATCCGGGGATATTCTAATCATGACCATGCTAGGCGGCGCCGGCACGCTGATCGGGCCGGCACTCGGCACCGCCGTATTCCTCCTGATGAAGAACGTGGCCAGCTCCTACAGCGAGCATTGGCTCTCGATCATCGGCGTCACCTTTATCTGCTGCGTGATGTTCTTCCCCGGTGGGCTGTGGGGAACACTGCAGAAGATCGAGTGGAGGAGGGCGCTCAAATGAGCGTGCTGCGCCTCGAGCATCTCAACAAGGCGTTCGGCAGCCTGGTCGTGACCGACGACGTCTGCCTCGACATCGCGCGGGGCGAGCGGCATGTGATCATCGGGCCGAACGGCGCCGGCAAGACGAGCCTGGTCAATCAGATCGGCGGCCAGTTGCGGCCGAGTTCGGGGCGCATTCTCCTAAAAGGCAGCGACATTACCGGACTGCCGCCGGACCGGATCAGCCGCAGCGGCGTGGCGCGCACGTTTCAGCGCAACAATCTGTTCCAAAATCTCAGCGTCGTCGAAAACATCCGGCTGGCCTTGGAGGTGCATCGCGGCAATCCGCTCAATTTCTTCGCGCCGGTCGGCCGCAACGCGGCTCTATCCGTGCGCGCCGAAGAACTGATGGCGCAGGTTCACCTCGATACCGACGGCGAGCGCCTGACGCATAAATTGTCCTATGGCGAACAGCGCCAACTCGAAATCAGCGTGGCGCTCGCCGGTGCGCCCGAGCTTCTGCTGTTGGACGAACCGACGTCGGGCATGTCGCCGACCGAGACCGCGCGCATGATCGATCTCATCGGCACGCTGCCGCGATCACTGTCGATCCTGATGATCGAGCACGACATGAAAGTGGTGTTCTCGGTCGCCGATCGCATCACCGTGCTCTACTACGGCAAGGTGCTGGCTACGGGGACGCCCACGGATATTCAGGCCAATGCGCGCGTGCGCGAGGTCTATCTCGGGATGACGCACTGATGCTCGAACTCGAGAACATCAACGCCTATTACGGCGATAGCCACATCTTGCACGGCGTCTCGTTTTCGGTGCGGCCCGGCGAAGTCGTGTGCCTTTTGGGGCGCAACGGCGCCGGCAAGACGACGACGATCCTGACCGTCATGGGCTATCTGCAGCCGCGGCCGGGCCGGATCCGTTACAACGATCGCGACATTGCCGGGCTGCCGCCTTATGCGGTGGCGCGGCTCGGCTTCGGCTTCGTGCCGCAGGAGCGCGGCATTTTCCCGAGTCTGACGGTGCGCGAGAACCTGACCGTTTTCGCGCGGTCGGGTGGTGGCAAAGGCGACGACAAGAGCTATTGGACGCTGCCGCGCATCTTCGACCTGTTTCCGGTCCTGCGCGCGCGCGAGCGCCATCTCGGCTTCCAGCTTTCCGGCGGCGAGCAGCAGATGCTGTCGATCGCCCGCGCGCTGATGCTCAATCCGGCCTTGCTCTTGCTCGATGAACCGTCCGAGGGACTGGCGCCGATGATCGTGCAGCAGATCGTCGAAGTGCTGTCGCGGCTCAAAGACGAGGGGCTCGCCATCCTCCTGGTCGAGCAGAATCTGACGGCGGCCTTCGCGGTCGGCGACCGCCACCACGTCATGAACAAGGGCGAAATCTGCTTTACCGGAAGTTCGGCCGAACTCGAGGGCAATGACTTCGTGCTGCGCAATTATCTGAGCGTCTGAGGCTTGGCATCTAAGGCTTGGCATCTAAGGCTTGGCGGCTAAGGCTTGTGAGGTTTTGGCGCAGTCCAGCTATTCCGGCACCGGCATTCTCTTCGCCGCGGTGTCGTGTAACGTTCGAAATGAGGGGACGACCGCCAACCGCATAACAAAAGGCGTCGTCAGGGGAGGGATGTGCGTGCCAGTGACCGATGTGCCTTTGACCAACGTGCCCGTGACTAAGGCAAAAGTGGCGGACGTCGAGCTCGAACTCTTCGATTCAGGACAAGGCGCCGGCAGGCCCATTCTGTTTCTCCACGGCGGGGGCGGGTTCAATGAGCGGCAACCGTTCGTTGCGCCGCTCTCGGCAAAGCGCAGGCTCGTTGTGCCGTCGCATCCGGGCTTCGGCAAATCGAGCTTGCCCGAATGGCTCGATAGCGTCGACGATATCGCGCATCTCTATCTCGAATTGATGGACGTTCTGAAATTCGACCGCGTCGATCTGGTCGGCTGCTCCATTGGCGGCTGGATCGCCGCCGAAATGGCGACCAAGGCGCCGGAGCGTTTCTCCCGCATCGTTCTGGTCGGCCCGGTCGGCATCAAAGTCGGCCCGTCCGACAAGCTCGATATTCCGGATGTCTTCGCCATGCCGCAGGCGGAGGTTCTCAAGCTCACTTATCACGATCCCGAAAAAATGCAGCCCGACACATCAAAAATGTCGGACGCCGAGCTCGCCGCCATGTTCCGCGCCCGCGAGACGCTGGCGCTCTTGACTTGGGAGCCGTGGATGCACAATCCGAAGCTCAAGCGGCGGCTGCATCGCATCAATGCGCCAGCGCTGTTCATGCGCGGCGAAAGCGACGGCCTCGTGTCGGAAGGGTATCTCGACGCATATGCGCGTTTGCTGCCGAACGCGAGCACACAGACCATAAAAGCCGCCGGGCATGCACCGCAGCTGGAACAGCCGGCGGCGTTCACCGCGGCCGTCCTCAAGTTTCTGGGAGAATGAGATGAGAGCGTGGCATTTCAGCGAGAACGCCTACCCCTATCTGCCGCCGGCCGACAGCTATCCGTCGATCCGGGTGTCGCTGCCCAATCGCATCTACGATCCGCTCAAAGGCGCGGCGCTCTATGACCGCTATCTCGACGAATGGCTGATCGCCGAAGACGAAGGCGTCGAGATCATGCTCAACGAGCACCATCAAACCGCGACTTGCGTCGATCCCGCCGCCCCCTTGATGCTGGCGGCGCTGGCGCGCTTGAGCAAAAAGGCGCGGCTGTTGATCCTCGGCAATCCGATCGCCAATCGGCGGCAGCCGGTGCGGGTCGCCGAAGAAATGGCGATGATCGACGTGCTCTCGCACGGCCGTCTCGAAGCCGGCTTTGTGCGCGGCGTGCCTTATGAAGTCTTGCCGGCCAACAGCAATCCGGTGCGGATGAACGAGCGTCACTGGGAGGCGCTCGATCTCATCGTCAAATGCTGGACCCATCACGACGGCCCGTTCAGCCACGAGGGCCGCTTCTTCCACCATCGCTCGATCAATATCTGGCCGCGCACCATCCAGCAGCCGCATCCGCCGATCTGGGTCAGTTCGACGAGCGCAAGCGGCGCCGCGCAAGTCGGGGCGCACGGTTACGTTCAGGCGACGTTCCTCACCGGTTTCGACACCACTAAGCGCATCTACGAGTCCTATCGCCGCGGCTGGCGCGAGGCCGGGCGCGGCCAGGACGTGCCGATCGACCGTCTGGCCTATGCGGCGCTGATCTATGTCGGCGACACCGAGGCGCGGGCGCGGGCTGGCGCCGAGAAATTGCTGTGGTACGTCACCGCCAATAAAGTGCCGCTGCACTTCTCCAATCCGCCGGGCTATGTGCCCGTCGCCATGAATGTGCAATTGGCCAAAGGCGCACACAACGTCGTCAGCGCCTTTGGCACCAAGCAGTCCACGGTCGATGGCGCCGTCGCAGCCGGCACGATGTTCGCGGGCACACCCGATCAGGTCTTGGCGCAGATCAAGAAGCATTGGCATCATGTCGGCGGTTACGGCAATCTGCTCATCATGGGGCAGGCCGGCTTCCTCGAGCACGACGACACCGTGCACGGCATCCGCATGTTCGCGCGCGAGGTCTATCCGCAGCTCAAGGAGCTTTTTCCCGACACGACGATTTCGGGGATGACGGAGCAAGCCAGCGCGGCCGCGAGCTGACAAAGCGGCCGCACCGCGCCATCAGTCAATAGAACAGGGGCCGCCGATCATGCGCCACATCGATGCGTTCTGCCATTTTTTCCCGCATCAAATATTTCGTCTCATGTCGGACACCGCGGGCGGCACGACCGATGTCGGCAAGCGCATGCAGGGCGTGCGCACGATCTATGATCTCGATGCCCGCTTTCGAATGATGGATCAGTTCGAGGATTATGCGCAGATCATTTCGCTCGGCTTGCCGCCGCTCGAAGGCATGGTCGGTCCCGAGCGAACACCGGACTTCGCACGCGCCGCCAACGACGGCCTGGCGGAGCTGTGCCAAAAATATCCGGATCGTTTCGCCGGATTTGTCGGCGCCCTGCCGATGGATGTGCAGGACGCGGCCGCCAAGGAAGCCGAGCGCATCCTCATCAACGGCAACGCCAACGGATTGCAACTGCACACCAACGTCAATGGTCTCTGCCTCGACGACCCGCGTTTCCTGCCGATCTTCGAAGTGGCGGCCAAATCGGGCAAGCCGATCTTGCTGCATCCGGCGCGCAAGGCTGATTTTTCCGACTTTGCCGCCGAGAAGACTTCGAAATATGAAATTTGGACGATCTTCGGCTGGCCCTACGAGACGAGCGCGACTATGGCGCGGCTTATCTTCTCGGGAGTCATGACGCGATTTCCGAACCTGAAGATATTGACCCATCATCTCGGCGCCATGATCCCGTTCTTCGACGCGCGCATGGACACCGGTTGGGCCACGCTCGGCAGTCGGACCTCGGGAGAAGACTATAGCCACGTCCTGCCGAGCCTCGGCAAACCGCTGCTCGAATGCTTTCGCGCGTTCTACGGCGACACAGCGCTGTGCGGCGGCCGCGCTGGAACTGTTTGCGGCATCGACTTCTTCGGCGTCGACCACGTGCTTTTTGCATCGGATGCGCCGTTCGGCCCGGAAGGCGGCGCGGGCTACATCCGCTCAACGATGAAAGTCATGGAATCGCTGGACCTGTCCAATGCGGACAAGGAAAAGATCTGTTACCGCAACGCGGTGTCATTCTTCGGCCTAAAGTGATTTTCGCCGGTGCGACGCGCTAATGCCCGGTCACAAGGCTCGCCAGTCGGTCCGGATCATTCGGTAACGCATCGCCGCGCCAAGCCACGTGCAAGTCCGGCCGGATCAACAGATAGTCGAAGCCGTAGACGCGCCGCGGCGCTTCGGCCTCGATATCGAGAACGGAAAAAGGCGCACCGATCGCGCCGAAAGCCTCTCGCAAAGTTGAGGCGTCCGCTTTGTCCCGGCCGAGCTGCAAAAGCGTGAATCCGTCGCCGATCCGATCATGCACCGAAATCTGACCCGGCTCGAGCCAAACATGCGGTAAGCGCGCCCCTGGCCAACTTGTCGGCACATATTCTTCGATGTTCGGCGCCGGCCCGCCCGGCTCGTCGCAAGTCACGGGCGAGCCGGCATAACGATAGCCAAGCTCGGCGCCGATGACGCGGAATGATTTCGGCGCCTCCTCGCGCGCGATTGTGAGCAGATTGGCCAAGGCCGCGCGGCCCTTGGCAGTATCATCCTCGATGTTGGGACGATAGGCGGCGCGCCATTTCGTCCGACCGGTCGTGCCGCCGCCCGAGGCCTTGACGTTGATGGCACCGATCGGGCGCCGCTCGGCTTCATAGGACGGCAAGAGTTTCGGGCCGCCCCATCCGCGTAGCGTCGCGGCAAGCTTCCAGGAAATGTCGATGGCGTCGCCGACGCCGGTATTCATGCCGAGACCGCCGGTCGGAATGACAAGGTGGGCGGCATCGCCGGCGATGAAGGCGCGGCCTTGCTGGTAATGTTCCGCCAGCAAGAGCCGCTGCACCCATTTGGCGCAATGAACCATTTCGTAGTTCACCGGCGTGCCGACGATCCTCTCGAACAGCGCCGCCATGTCGTCGCCCGTCTCGACGATGGCATGAAGCGTGAAGTGCTGGCGCGAAGTCCTGGACGATCATCAGTGTCCAATGATCGTCGATGCGATGATAGTGCCGCGCCCGCGGCGCGCGCACTTTGTCGTAAAGCTCCGGGCAATGAAACAGCGCCTGGCGCATTTCCCGCAGCTGCGGCTCGCCGTCCATTTTGAAGCCGAGCTGCTTGCGCACCACGCTCGATCCGCCGTCGCAGCCGACCATGTATTGCGCGTGGATCGTGACGGCCTCGCCGTTTGTCTTTCTGACCTGCGCGGCAACGCCGCCGGGCTCCTCGCCGAACACCAGCAATTCGTGGCCGAATTTCACCGCCAGATTTGGCATCCGTTCGGCCACGGATTTCAGCAACGGCTCAAGCGTATATTGGGAAATGATCTGATAGGGTTCGAGCGGCATTGATCCATCAAGCGTGGCATCCCGCCGCGCTTTGGCTTGCGCCACCGTCGGATGCGCCATCTTGAACAGCGGCGGCCGCATGAGGTCGAACACGAAATAGGTGTCCATCGGCCAATCCGGCGGATAGCCCGCCGCGCGCACGGTATCGGCAAGCCCGAGGCGACGGAAAATCTCCATCGTCCGCGGATTGCAACGCTCCATTTTTGGATAGCCGAGCGGCGCGTCGTTCTTTTCGATGACGATGCAGCGGATGCCGCGCTTGCCGAGATCGATGCTCAGCGTGAGGCCGACCGGGCCGGCGCCGACGATCAGAACTTCCGTGTCCATTGCAGTCTCACGCTACGCAGCAACCTGGCTTAATCGACCGACGCGCCCGCACGTTTGACGACCTCGCCCCAGCGAACAATTTCCGAGCGGACGAAAGCCTGCAATTCCGCGATCGAGTGGCTGTCCGCCGGCACAAGACCGATACGGGTGACGGCGCTCCGCGTGTCCGGCAAGGCCATGATGGCTTCGAGTTCGCCATGCAATTTGTCGACGATGGGCGTCGGCGTCGCCGCCGGCGCGGCCACCATCTGCCACGCCGCGGCGTCGAAACCCGGCACGCCAAGATCCGCGATCGGCGCGAGGTCGGGCATGGCCGCGGCGGCGGTCTTGGTTGTCACGCCGAGCGCGCGCATCTTGTCGGCCTTGATCAGCGGCACCGAGGAGGTGAAGTCGGTGAACATCACCTGGATGCGGCCGCCCATCAGATCGACCTGAGCATCCACCACCGCCTTGTAGGGCACGTGCACCATCTGGATTCCGGCCATGGCGCTGAACAGTTCGGCATTCAAGTGAAACGGCGACCCGGTACCCGTCGTGCCGTAGGATAATTCACCGGGATGCGTCTTTCCGTAAGCGATCAGTTCACGCACGGAATGTACCGGCAGATCGTTATTGACCACGAGTACGAATGGGACGGTCGCGATCAGCGCCAGCGGCATGAAATCTTTCGCCGGATCGTACGGAAGATGCTTGTACAATGTGGCGTTGATCGCGAGCGGCGTGCTCGTCCCCATCAAAATGGTGTAGCCGTCGGGAGTAGCCTTCGCCACCGCGTTCGATCCCGTCAGCGTGCCGGCGCCGGGCCGATTTTCCACCACAAAAGACTTGCCCAGTCGATCGCCGAGCGGCGGCGCGAGAATTCGCGCCAAGAGATCGGTCGCAGCGCCAGCGCCCGTCGGTACGACGAAGATGACGTTGTGCGTCGGATAATCTTCCGCCCACGCGCCGACGGTAGCCGCCAAAACGAGAAGCAATGCCCACAGCGATCTCATGCGTCCTCCCCGACCATTTTCGTAAGTGTAATGCGATCGGCAACGCCGGACCAGATGTTGCAGCGCCCGCTCGTCTGTTGAGGAGAGGAGTAGGTCGGGTAGAGTGCGGCCGGTTACTGCCCGCTTGGCGTGCGGATGCCGACCCAGGCGTCGCGCACCTGGTGATAATGCACCGACGGTCGAGAGGGCAGGGGGCCTTACAAGGTGGGCGCGGTTTCAGCGCGCCTGGCTTGCGCGCGCCGCGCCACCAGCCGCAGTTCCCGCAGCCCGAACATGATGGTGGCGAGCAGCAGCGGCAGAAAGAAATCGAGCACGCGGAAGGTCAGCAGCGTGGCGAGAAGTTCCTCCCGGTTAAATTGCGGCAGGCCGATGAGCATCGCCGCTTCGACCACGCCAAGACTGCCCGGCGTGTGGCTGACGGTGCCGAGCAGCGTCGCCACGACGAAGATCACGAGGAGCGTCACGAAGCTGATGCTGGGACTGTCCGGCAGCAGCATGAAAATGGATAGCGAAGCGAGGAGGCGGTCCGCCGATCCGATGCCGATCTGCAGCAAAGTGCGCCGCACATTCGGCAACACGATTTTCCAGTTGGCGCGGCCGACGGTGCGCGGCCCCGCCGCGAGCCAGAGCAGATAACAGCCGACGGCGAGCAGGCCGGGCAGGCCGAGCAGGCGGTTGATCCAGGCTGGCAGGTGATCGAACACGCCGAGCGCGCCCGGGTCATATGTCACGGCCGCGCCGAGCACGACGGCATTGCCGAGCCAATAGGTCATGCCGGTCATGAACGCGATCTTGGCGATGTCCACGACGGTCAAGTTCCAGAACGAATAGACACGGAACCGGACCAGGCCGCAGGTGACGGTCGCGGCGCCGAGCGAATGGCCGATCGTGTAGCTGGTGAAGCTCGTGAAGGCGACGACCCGCCACGGCAGATAGCGCTTGCCGATCGTGTGTAAGGCGAAGACGTCGTAGAGCACGAGATTAGAATAGCCGGCAACGACCAGCGATCCGGCGATCAGGATCTTCCATCCCGGCTGCGTTTCGATCGCGTCGATGACTTTGTCGATCTCGATGCCGCGCAGCAAATGATAGAGCGTGGCGACGGCAATGCCGATGATCGCCAGGCTGATCGCGAAGCTGATTTTGCTCCGTCCGACGCCGCGAATGATCGACTGAGTAAAGGGACTCGTCTCGGCCAGGACGTTAACTACTCCAGTGGCGAATCGCGGCGGCAAAGTCCCATTCATTTGTAACAGCATTGTTACGGAAGGGTGGCGCTGCGTCGTGTGGCCGCGCCAAGACCGTCACACGATTGAGATATGAAATCGCAATTGTCGGCGCATGCGATTCGAACAAATGACGCGGGCGACAAGCGCCCGGCCGAAAGCAACCCCATGAAAGTCCTGGTCGCGACGGACGCTTGGCGTCCGCAAGTCAACGGCGTTGTGCGCACGCTGGGCTCGCTGGCGCGGGCCGCCGGCAAGCTCGGGGTCGACGTCGAATTTCTGTCGCCGGACGGTTTTTGGACCTTTCCGGTGCCGACCTATCCCGGGCTGCGGCTCGCGCTTCCGGGCAGGAAAAAGATCGCCGAGCGCATCGAGGCGGCGAAACCCGACGCCATCCATATCGCCACCGAAGGTCCTATCGGCCACGCCGTGCGGGCCTACTGCGTCAGGATCGGCCGTCCGTTCACGACGAGCTACACGACGCGGTTTCCGGAATACATCTCGGCGCGCTCGCCAATCCCCGCGCAATGGATCTACAACGTGCTGCGGCGCTTTCACGCCGCGGCAACAGTGACCATGGTGGCGACGCCGTCGCTGATGACCGAGCTTGGCGAGCGCGGCTTCGGCAATCTCGGCATGTGGACGCGCGGCGTCGACGTCGATCTGTTCCGGCCGGATCGCGCCATCGATCTCGGCTTTCCGCGGCCGATCTTCATGACCGTGGGGCGGGTCGCGGTCGAGAAGAATCTGCCGGCCTTTTTGTCGCTCGATCTGCCCGGCACCAAAGTCATCATCGGCGCCGGCCCGCAAGAGGCCGAGCTCAAGCGCTGCTTTCCAAGCGCGAAGTTTTTGGGCCAGCTCGACAACGGCATCCTGGCCGCGCATCTCGCCGCGGCCGACGTCTTCGTGTTCCCGAGCCTGACCGACACGTTCGGTATCGTGCAGCTCGAGGCGCTGGCGAGCGGCGTGCCCATTGCGGCTTTTCCGGTCACCGGGCCGAAGGACGTTATCAGCGACAATCCGATTGGCGTGCTCAACGAAGACCTTCGTGTTGCCTGTATGCAGGCGCTGTGGATTTCCCGCGAAGCGTGCCGCGAATTCGCGCTGCGCTATTCGTGGGAGAATAGTGCCCGCCAGTTCATCGGCCATGCGCATAAGGTGGCCGTCGGCGGCGCACGCGAACCGGAGTCGGCGATGCCCATCGCCGCTCCTGCACAAGACACAGCCGGACAGCCTTTGGTTCCCGGCTGCAACACGAGGGTTACGCATGAGCACTCTGTCTGAAGTCGATTTGGATGCGCAAACGGTCACCAAAGCCTATGCGCGCTGGGCGCCGGTCTACGATCTCGTCTTTGGCGCGGTTTTCGAACGTGGGCGGCAGGTCGCGATCGCTGCAGCCGAACGGGTTGGCGGTCGTATCCTCGAAGTCGGCGTCGGCACCGGGATGAGCCTGCCGCTTTACTCAAAAAAGTGCCAGCTCTCCGGCGTCGATATTTCCGAGCCCATGCTGCGCAAGGCGCAGGAGCGTGTGCGCCGAGCTCGGCCTGAGCAATGTCGAAGGCCTGTGGGTGATGGATGCCGAGAATCTGTCGTTCCCCGACAATTCCTTTGATGCGGTCGTCGCGCAGCATGTCATCACCACGGTCCCCAATCCGGAGGCCGCGCTCGACGAACTGGCCCGCGTCCTCAAGCCCGGCGGCGAGATCATCCTGGTCAGCAGGGTAGGCGCCGAGGCTGGGCTTGCGGCGGTCGCTGGAGCACTGGTTCCAGCCGGCGGCGCGCAAGCTCGGCTGGCGTTCCGAATTCTCCTTTGAGCGCTATTCGCACTGGACGACGAAAACCCCCGGCATGTATTTGCTCGAACGCCGCGCGGTGCCGCCCTTCGGGCATTTCAATCTGATCCGCTTCGGCAAGGAAGGCGGCGCTAACAGCGGCTACGAGTCCGAGCCGGCGCGCGCCGCAGGCTGAATCGGACCACCCGATTCACATATCTGTCACATGAACACTCTCACGGAGGCTTTCCGTGAGAGTTCCTTGTCACAAGGCATCTTGTCACAAGGGATTTATCGAATCGCCATACCCAGGACGGACGCCTGCATGACGGGGGTTAACGAATGGAAAATTTCCTAGAGACCTTGCGCACCCAGCGTTGGGACGATCATCGCTATTATCACCATAGCCGCATCAATCAGTCGCTTCACTTCGTCAGTGCTTTGAGCTTTCTTTTCGCCTACATCATGATCTTCAAAAATCCGGCGCTCTCCGCGATCGCAGGCTGGCTGGTCGCGATGACGACGCGCCAGACCGGGCACTTCTTCTTCGAGCCCAAGGACTACGATCACGTCAACCAGGCGACCCACGAATACAAAGAAGAGATCAAGGTCGGCTATAATCTGCAGCGCAAGGTCGTGCTGCTGACGATCTGGGCGCTGTCGCCGCTGCCGCTCTATTTCAGCTCGACTTATTTCGGCCTGTTCGCGCCGGCGGTGACCAAGTCGGACTATGTGCATCACACCGCGATCATCTGGCTCGCGCTCGGCATCGGCGGCGTGCTGTTCCGCATCATCCAACTGTTCATCATCAAGGACGTGCAGACCGGCTTGGTATGGGCGACCAAGATACTCACCGATCCGTTCCACGACATCAAAATCTATCACAAGGCGCCGTTGGCGCTGTTGCGCGGCGAACTCATCGATCCTGAGATCGGCCTGCATCACTGGGACGAGGAAGACGCCGAGGAAATGCCGCGGCCGAGCTGAACGCTTCAAGCGTTCGGTTGGTGCTCGAGCGACCGCCGGCTTTGCTAATCGCGTGGACCAAACAATCGACGGCGGATCATCTCCTTCAGGATGGTCCGCCTGATTGTTTTGTTGGTGAGCTCCGGATTGTGCCACCACCAGCCGTCGCGCTGCATCGCCTTCGCCGCGGCGACGAAACGGTCGGCAACCGCCGCGAAATCGGCCTCGGTGTAATTGAGGCTGAAGATCAGCCGGCCGGTGCCGATCCAGCTCAGCGCCATTCCTTCGGCACGCAGGTAATATTGCAGCATCCAATTATAGCGCGACGGCTGCGTGTAACAGACCGTCCAGATCGACGACAGGTTCACGACCTCGACCGGCAGCGATGCCGCGGCGAGACGGGCATTCAATTGTTGCGCTCTACTGTCCCAGACGCGATCAAGATCGCGATAGAGCGCATCGGCTTCTGGCGTCTGCAGGTAGCGCAAGAACTCGTTCATCGCCGCCATGACATAAGGGTGCGAATTGAACGTGCCGCGGGCAAAGCAAATGTCGGCTGGCCGATCGTCGCGGAAGCGCTTCATCAGGTCGTGGCGGCCGCAGACGACGCCGATCGGCAAGCCCCCGCCGAGCGTTTTGCCGTAAGTGACGAGGTCGGCGCGCACGCCGAAATAGTCTTGCGCACCGCCTTTGGCGAGACGGAAGCCGATGAAAACCTCGTCAAAGATGAGAACGATATTGCGCTCGGTGCAGACCGCGCGCAGGCGCTTGAGCCACTCGGCGTAGGCGGCCTTGTCGAAATGCGCGCTCCGCCCGCTGTCGATCAAAGAGGAGTTGCTTGGGGCGGACCCGTTAGGGTGCAGCGCCTGCAACGGATTGATCAGCACGCAGGCAATGTTGTTGCGCGTGCGCAAGACGCGCAGCGCGTCCTCCGACATGTCGCTGAGCGTATAGGTTTCGTGCGCCGGCACCGGATTGCCGACGCCGGGCTGCACGTCGCCCCACCAGCCATGATAGGAGCCGCAGAAGCGCACCAGATGCGATCGCTTGGTGTGATAGCGCGCCAGCCGCACCGCCTGCATCACCGCCTCGGTGCCGGACATGTGAAACGAGACTTCGTCGAGCCCGGAAATCTCTTTCAGAAATTTGGTGTTCTCGACGACCAGCGGGTGGTAAGGGCCGAGCACCGGACCGAGTTCGCGCACGCGCTCCGCGCCGCGCTCGATTGCGCCTTTGTAGAAATCATAGCCCAGGACATTGACGCCGTAAGAGCCGGTGAGATCGTAGGCGCGGTTGCCGTCAAGGTCGGTCACCGTGACGCCGCTCGACGATTGCACAAAGGCGGCCGACGGCAGATGCGCGCTCACCACGCGGCGATATTGAAACGGCACCCGGTAAGCGTCGGTGAACTGCAAATCGGAAATCGATTCGCTCGCCTCGGTGGTGCGTTTGATGGTTTCCGCGAAGCGGGTCTTGTAGAGTGCCGACAGGCTTGCCAGGCCGTCGCGGCGGCGCGCGGCGATCTCTTCCGGAGCGCCGTCCGAGCAGAAAAGCCGGTCCTCGCCGTAGTCGTAAAACGGTACAAAGCCGGCCAGCCACCGCGACATCCGGGCGTGGCCCGCGAGCGACCGGTGCTTGGCCTGCGACAGTCGCAGGCGCTTTTTCAGCGTCACGACCGAAGTCGCGACGGCGGCGGCGCCGAGGCCGTAGAAGGCGAGTGCAATGTTGCCGTCCATCGAATCGCGGTTTAGCCCGGAGATTTAACAGTCACATGACGGTGAGGACTAAAATCCTGCGAATCTTCGATCAGGAAGACATTAACTTCCTGCTGACCAACCGCATTCCGCGGCGATTGGCAACGCAGTTCATCGGCTGGTTCAGCCAAATCGAGCAGCCGCTCATCCGTGACGCTTCGATTGCGCTGTGGCGCTTGTTTTCGGACCTCGATCTGAGCGAAGCCAAGAAAAGCGAATTCAACAGCCTGCACGATTGCTTCATCCGCGAACTCAAGGACGGCGCGCGTCCGGTCGACGGCGCGGCCGGCATCCTCGTAAGTCCCTGCGACGCGATTGTCGGCGCGCAGGGCGTCATCGCCGGCACCGAGCTTTTTCAGGCCAAGGGATTTCCCTATACGCTGCAAGATCTGCTGCCCGACCCGGCGCTGGTCGAGGCGCATCGCAACGGCCGCTATGTGACGTTGCGGCTGAAATCGAGCATGTATCACCGCTTCCATGCGCCGTATGACGGCTGCATCGGGAAAGTGATCTATGTCTCGGGCGACACCTGGAACGTCAATCCGATTGCCTTGCAGCGGATCGAGCGCTTGTTCTGCAAGAACGAGCGGGCCGTGCTGCCGATGAAGCTGGCCCCGAGCGGTCACACCGTGACCTTGATAGCAGTCGCGGCGATCCTGGTGGCAAGCATTCGTCTGCATTGCATCGACGAACTATTGTGCCACGACTATCACGGCCGCAATGTCATTGCCTGCGACAGCGCGTTTAAGAAAGGCGACGAACTCGGCTGGTTCCAGCACGGCTCGACCATCATCGTGTTCGCGCCAGATGGATTTGAATTTTGTGACAATGTGCGTGAAGGCGCGGCGATTCAAATGGGGCAGCCGCTGCTGCGGCTGCCCTAAAAGCGTTTTCTGATTAACCGGCCTTTTTCATCTCCGTTATGAGCGCTTCATCAAGCTCATTGGCGCGCTTGCACGCCGGCCGACTGCTCACTCGCTGCCAATATTGTTCGAAGGCCGGCCGCCGTTCGAGCGTACCAAACATCATGCCGAAGCCGATATGTGAGCCGACATAAAGATCGGCGGCGGAAAACTTGCCGCCGGCAAGATATTCGCTTTTCGACACGGCGGTCTCCAGCGCATTCAAAGCCTGCACATAAGTGCCGTAGCCGATCATGCGCTCGCGCTCGGGCGGTACGACAAAGCCGAGCACCTTGTTGCTCGTCGCGGCCTCAAGCGGGCCGGCGCTGAAGAAGAGCCAGCGATAATACGGCGCGCGCTCCCGCGATGTCGGCGGCGGCGCAAGGCCGGCCTGCGGGAATGCGTCGGCGAGATAGGCGCAGATCGCGGCGGACTCGGTGACGACGGCGTCCCCGTGGCGCAGCGCCGGCACTTTGCCCATCGGATTGATGGCGAGATAGGCGGGGCCCTTCATGGTTGAGGCGTAATCGAGCACCTCGACCTTGTAAGGCTGGCCGACTTCCTCGAGCATCCAGCGGCCAATGCGGCCGCGCGACTGCGGATTGGTATAAAGAACGAGTTCATCGGCCATAAGCGATCTCCCCGATTTGCCGAAATTGGACCCTTGAAGGATATGGGTAAGTGGGCAGAGGACGACAATAGCCCGTCAGTCCGGGGCGCGCAGCCGATAGCCGATGCCGGTTTCGGTGAGCACATAGTGCGGCCGTTCCGGATCGGCTTCGATCTTCTGCCGCAATTGCCGCACGTAGACCCGCAGATATTGTGCGTCGGTCAGATTGTCCCACAATTCGCCGAGCAAGAATTTATGGGTGAGCACTTTGCCGGCGTGCTGCACCAGAACGCGCAGCAGGTCGTATTCCTTCGGCGACAGTTTTATGTCCTTGTCGCCGACTTTGACGATGCGGCGGACCAGATCGACCGAGAGTTCGCCGACACGAAACACCGGCCGTTCGCCGTGCGTCTGCAATTGATGACGCAGCGCCGCGCGCATGCGCGCCAGAAGCTCGTCCATGCCGAACGGCTTGGTCACATAATCATCGGCGCCGAAATCGAGCGCCTGCACTTTGCCGGCCTCGTCGCCTCGGCTCGACAGCACCACGATCGGGACGCTTTCGTTGCGGGCGCGGATGGTGCGCAGCAGGTCGTGGCCTTCAATGTCCGGAAGGCCGAGATCGAGAATGACAAGATCGGGCGCCTCGCCCAAAAGTTCGAGCGCCGTCTTGCCGTTCGGCGCTTCGAGAATGTGATAGCCATGCGCGGCAAGCCCCAAGCGCAGAAGCTTGCGAATCGGCGGCTCGTCGTCGACGACCAGCACGCGAAGCGGCGCTGCGCTCATGCCGCGACGTCCAGTTTTTGCGGCTCGCTCGCGACCGGCAGGCTGATCGTGAACACGGCGCCGCGGCGGTCGGTGCGATTGCCGGCGACGATGCTGCCGTTCATGGCCTCGACGAAGCCGCGCGAGATGGCAAGCCCGAGACCGGTGCCGGGCCGCACCTGATCGGTCTTCTGCACGCGATAAAACTTATCGAAAATGTGTTCGAGGTCGTTCGGCGGAATGCCTTCGCCCTCATCGAGGATTTGCAGGGACACCGTGGTGCGGTCGCGCCAGGTGCGGATAAAGATGGTTGTGCCCGCGGCGGCATATTTCGCCGCGTTGTCGAGAATGTTGAACAGCACCTGCTCGAACAGCACGGCGTCGAGCGACACCATGGGCATGTCGGTCGCGAGATCGAGCTGCACCGAATGATGCCGCAAGATCTTGATGGTGCGCTGCAAGGTCGAGCCGATGATTTCCGACAGATCGTGCGGCGCGAGCTTGGGGGTCACCGCGCCGGATTCGAGCTTTGTCATGTCGAGCAGATTGGCGATGAAACGATTGAGCCGCTCCGACTCGTCGATGATCGTCGCCAGAAGTTCGGCCTTCTCGCTGTCGGAGAGCTTGTCGGAGAGGTCGCGCATGGTGCCGGCAGAGCCGAGCACCGAAGCGAGCGGCGTTTTCAGATCGTGCGAGATCGACGTGAGCAGCGCCGAGCGCAGCCGCTCGGTCTCGGCGGTGCGTTCGACCTGTTCCATGTTCTCGACAAGCTGCACGCGCTCGATCGCGAGCGCGCCCTGATCCATCAGCGCGTCGAGCAGCCGCCGCTGTTCCGGCGTCAGCAGCGGGCCGGTCTTGTCGCTATCGATGCCGGCGACGCCGATGGCGCCGCGCCCGGTATGCATCGGCAGGAACAGGCGCTTGGCACCGGGCAGCGTGTCGGAGCCGCGGCCGGCCGCGCGGTCGTTTTCGAACGACCACTTCGCCGCCGCAAGATCGGCACTGTCGAGCGTATCCTCGGGCGGATAGCCCGCCCTGACCGTGATCGTGCCGTTGCTCGGCAGCAGCAGCACGACGCGTACCTTCAGCATCAGCGCCGTTTGATAGGCCGTGGCCCACAGCACGTCGTCGAGCGTGCCGGCGCCGGCGAGTTTACGGCTAAATGAATGCAGCGACTCGACGGTGCGCACGCGCGCCTGCGCGGCCACTGCCTGCATGCGGCCGCGCGCGGCGACGTTGGAGACAATGACGGCGACCAGTGTGAACAGGGCAAAGGCCGCGATATTATGCGGATCGGCAATCGTGAAGGTGTAGATCGGCGGCAGGAAGAAAAAATTATAGCACAGCGCCGAGGCGAGGCTGGCAAACAGCGACGGCCACAGACCGAGGCGCACGGCAACGCCGACGACGGCCGTGAGAAACACCAGATCGACATTCTCGACGCCCACTAAGTAGTCGACCAGTTCCGCGCCTCCGAGCGCCATCGCAACCGCAACAACTGCCAACAGATACGGTCGCGGATCGAAAGCCTCGTCACGGTCCGAGGTGCGCACGGTCTTCTTCGGGATCGGCTGGCCGGGAAGCTGGTCGCCAGCAATGACGTGGACGCTGATATTGCCAGAGCGGCGTACGAGGTCGCGCACCACCGAACCGTGCAGCAATTCGAACCAGCCTGACCGCGTCGATTTGCCGACGATGATCTGCGTCACATTGTGGGCATGCGCATAGGCGATCACGTCGTCGGCGATGTTGCGGTCGCTGGCGGGCGTGGTGACGGCTTCACCGCCAAGCGCTTCGGCGAGCCGCAGCGTGTCGGCGATGCGGTCGCGCTCTTCCTCGGTCAACTGAAGACTGCGGCGGCCCTCGACATAAAGCGCGATCCACGGCCCGTGCAGCCGGTCGGCGAGGCGCTTGGCGTAGCGCACCAAGCCGGCGCAACGCGGATCCTCACTGACGCAGACGACGATCCGCTCGCCCGCCGGCCACGGCCCCTGAATGGCGTGCGCCTGCATCTCCGAAAGCAGTTGCTCGTCCACCCGCTCGGCGGTGCGCCGCAAGGCGAGCTCGCGCAGCGCCGTCAGATTGGCCGGCGAAAAGAAATGTTCCAGCGCCCGCTCGGCTTGCTTGGGAACATAGACCTTGCCTTCCTTGAGGCGCTGGATCAGATCGCCTGGCGTCAGATCGACCAGTTCAACGGCGTCGGCGCGGTCGAAAATGGCGTCGGGCACCGTTTCGCGCACGCGCACATGGGTGATCTGCGCGACCACGTCGTTGAGGCTTTCGATGTGCTGTATATTGACGGTGGTGTAGACGTCGATGCCGTAGCTCATCAGCTCTTCGACGTCGAGATAGCGCTTGGGATGGCGGCTGCCGTCGGCGTTGGTGTGGGCGAGCTCGTCGACCAGCACGATCTGCGGATGGCGCGCGATCACCGCGTCGAGGTCCATCTCCTGGAGCAGTTGAGCCTTGTATTCGATGCGCTTGCGCGGAATGACTTCGAGGCCTTCCAACAGCGCCTCGGTCTCGCGGCGGCCATGCGTCTCGACGATGCCGATGACGACGTCGTAACCGTCCTTCTTGCGCGCGTGCGCCTGCTGCAGCATTTCGTAGGTCTTGCCGACGCCGGGCGCGGCGCCGACGAAAATCCGCAGCTTGCCGACGCGACGCTCTTCGCGGCGCGCCGCTTCCAGGAGCGCTTCGGGTGAGGGCCGATGTTCGGAGTCGCGCCGCTGATCAACCATAACTAATCGAATAATCTCGTGGCCGTGGGACCTCCTTTTAGCATGATCTAACCCAAAAAATGAGGACCGCCCCGGAGCAAGTCCAGAGCGGTCCAGTTTGGGGGACATGATTTAGCCAGCGGCCAATTTATCGAGCGCGAGATTGAGCAGTAAAACATTGACACGCGGCTCGCCCAAAAGCCCGAACAGACGGCCTTGGGTATTGTCCGCGACCAGTTGGCGAACGCGATCCTCGGGCAGATTGCGGGCCTTGGCGACGCGGGAAACCTGAAACAAAGCCGCCTCCGGGGAAATATCCGGATCGAGGCCGCTAGCCGAGGTGGTCACGAGATCGATCGGGACCGTTGCTGAGGGGTTTTCTTTTTTAAGCGTATCGATGTCGCCCTGGACGCGATCGATCAACGCCTTGTTGGACGGCCCGAGATTCGATCCGCCCGAATTCGCGGCGTTATAAGGCGCGGCAACTGTCTTGGTCGAATCGTTGGGGTCGGGCGCTGTCGTCGCCGACGGCCGACCGTGGAAATATTTGTCGCTGGTGAAGGTCTGGCCGATGAGTGCGGAGCCGACGACATGGCCATCGCGCTCGATCAAGCTGCCTTGCGCTTGGTGGGGGAAGAGGACTTCGGCGATGCCGGTCATCGTCAGCGGATAGCCCAGACCGCAGATCAGGGTGAGGGCGACAAGGACGACGATCGCCGGACGGATTTCGCGCAACATGTGAGTCTCCTTAGGCGAGATGTAGGGCGGTGACGAGGATATCGATGGCCTTGATGCCAGCGAACGGAATGACGACGCCACCAACGCCGTAGATCCAAAGATTACGCAGCAGCAGCGCGCCGGCCCCGATCGGGCGATAGCGCACGCCTTTGAGCGACAACGGAATGAGTGCAACGATGATCAGCGCGTTGAAGATGATCGCCGACAGAATGGCGCTCTGCGGCGTTGCAAGTCTCATGATGTTGAGCGTCTGCAATTGCGGATAGAACGCGACGAACATCGCCGGGATGATGGCGAAATATTTCGCCACGTCATTGGCGATCGAGAAAGTGGTCAGCGCGCCGCGCGTCATCAGGAGCTGCTTGCCGATCTCGACGATCTCGATGAGCTTGGTCGGATTGGAATCGAGGTCGACCATATTGCCGGCTTCGCGCGCCGCCTGGGTGCCGGTATTCATGGCGACGCCGACGTCGGCCTGGGCAAGCGCGGGGGCGTCGTTGGTGCCGTCGCCGCACATGGCGACGAGCTTGCCCTTTGACTGCTCCTCGCGGATGAGCCGCAGCTTTTCCTCGGGCGTAGCTTGGGCGAGGAAATCGTCGACGCCGGCTTCGGCGGCGATTGCCGCCGCGGTAATGGGATTGTCGCCGGTGATCATGACGGTGCGAATGCCCATGCGGCGCAACTCGGCAAAGCGCTCGCGGATTCCGCCTTTGACGATGTCCTTGAGATGAATGACGCCGAGCAGTTTGCCGTCCTTGGCAACGGCGAGCGGCGTGCCGCCCGACTTGGCAATGGAGTCGGCGATCGCGGTCACCTCGCGCGCGATTTCAGCGCTTACATTCGGCCGCAGCGCCTGGACGGTGTTGCCGGATGCGACGGTCGCGGGCCCGTTGAGAAAATTCAGGACCGAATCCACCGCGCCCTTGCGAACCCAGGACGAGCCGATCTCGACGCCGCTCATCCGGGTCTGTGCGCTGAACGGGATGAAATTGGCCTGCAGTTCGTGGAGCTCGCGCCCGCGGATGCCGTATTTTTCCTTCGCCAGGACCACGATCGAGCGGCCCTCCGGGGTCTCATCGGCGAGCGAAGCGAGTTGCGCAGCGTCCGCAAGGTCCCGCTCGCTCACTCCTTGCACCGGCTTGAACTCGGTGGCCTGGCGGTTGCCGAGCGTGATCGTGCCGGTTTTGTCGAGGAGAAGGGTGTCGACGTCGCCTGCCGCTTCCACCGCGCGGCCGGACATCGCCAGGACGTTGAACCGGACGAGGCGATCCATACCGGCAATGCCGATGGCCGACAGCAGCGCGCCGATCGTGGTCGGGATCAGCGTCACGAACAAAGCTACCAGGATCACGACGGAGATCGTGCCGCCCGTGTAGGCGACATAGCTCGGGATCGTCGCGGTCGCGAATACGAAGATGATGGTCAAGCCGACCAGGAGGATGTTCAGCGCGATTTCGTTCGGTGTCTTCTGCCGTTCGGCGCCTTCGACCAGCCTGATCATGCGGTCGAGGAAGGTCGAGCCTGGAGCAGCAGTAATGCGCACGCGGATCCAGTCGGACAGCACTTGCGTGCCGCCAGTCACCGCCGAGCGGTCGCCGCCGGATTCGCGAATGACCGGCGCGGATTCACCGGTGATCGCCGCTTCATTCACCGACGCCATGCCCTGGATGACTTCGCCGTCCGAGGGAATGGTGTCACCGGCATCTACCAGCACGACATTGCCGACTTTAAGATCGGTGGAGGGAATGAGCCGGTAGTTCTGCTGATCGTCCGCGCCCGTGATCAGCTTGGCCTGTGTTTCGGTGCGCTGACGCCGCAACGTGTCGGCCTGCGCCTTGCCGCGGCCCTCGGCTACGGCTTCGGCGAAATTGGCGAACAGCACGGTGAACCACAGCCAGACAATGACCTGGAACTCGAACAAGATGTGCTCGCCGCCGGTGAAGAGATCGCGGATCAGGATCACCGTCGTCAGCGCGGTGACGACTTCGAGCACGAACATCACCGGATTCTTCATCAGTGTCCGCGGATTAAGCTTGACGAAGGCGGAGCCGATCGCCGGTACGACGATCTTCGTATCGAACAGCGCCGAGACGGGCATGCTCTTGCGCAGGTTTGAGGTTTCCATCGAAGTGACTCCAAGCCTTAATTGGATGAGAACAGGGTGCCGGCATTCATCGCGAGCTGCTCGACGATCGGGCCGAGCGCGAGCGCCGGGAAGAAGGTCAGTCCGCCGACGATCAAGATGACCCCGACGACCAGGCCCACGAACAAGCCGCCCGTGGTCGGGAACGTGCCCGCCGAAGCCGGTACGGTCTTCTTGGCGGCGAGCGAGCCCGCGATCGCCATGGTCGGGATGATCATCCAGAAGCGGCCGACGCCCATCGCGATCGCGCCGGTGACGTTGTAGAACAGCGTGTTGGCGCTCAAGCCGGCGAAAGCCGAGCCGTTATTACCGGTCTGCGACGTGTACGCGTAGAGCACCTCGGTGAAGCCGTGCGGGCCGGGATTGTTCATCGCCGAAACCGCCGACGGCACCAGCATGGCGACTGCGGTCCAGCCGAGATACATCAGCGGCAGGACGAGGATGGCAAGCATCGCCATCTTTACTTCCTTGGCCTCGATTTTCTTGCCGACATATTCCGGCGTGCGCCCGACCATCAGGCCGGCGACGAAGATCGAGATGATGACGAACAGCAGCATGCCGTACATGCCGGAGCCGACGCCGCCGACGATGATCTCGCCGAGCTGGATATTGATGAGCGGAATCATGCCGCCGAGCGCGGTGAAGCTGTCGTGCATGGCATTGACCGCGCCACAGGACGCGTCGGTGGTGATCACCGCAAACAGTGAGGAGGCGGCGATGCCGAAGCGGACTTCCTTGCCTTCCATATTGCCGCCCGTGAGACCGAGCGCATTGAGCGCGTCGTTGCCGTGCGCTTCCGCGGCGTAACAAGCGATCGTTCCGGCGATAAACAGCGTGCCCATCACGGCAAGAACCGCCCAGCCTTGACGTTGATTGCCGACCATGCGGCCGAACACGTTGGTCAATGCTGCGCCGAGCGCAAAGATCGAGATGATCTGCACGTAGTTCGACAGCGCCGTCGGATTTTCAAAGGGATGTGCGGCATTGGCGTTGAAGAAGCCACCGCCATTGGTGCCCAGCATCTTGATCGCGATTTGTGACGCGACCGGGCCGACGGCGATGCTTTGCTTGGCGCCTTCGAGCGTGGCTGCATCCACATAGGGGCCGAGCGTCTGCGGGATGCCCTGCCAGACCAGGAACAGTGCATAGGGAACGCAGAGCGGAATGAGAATGTAGAGCGTGCAGCGGGTTATATCGACCCAGAAATTTCCCACCGTCTGCATCGAGTGGCGCGCGAAGCCGCGGATGACGGCGACCGCGAGCACGATGCCGGTCGCGGCGGAAAGAAAATTCTGATGCGTCAGGCCGAGCATCTGCACGAGATAAGACATCGTGCTTTCGCCGCCGTAGTTCTGCCAATTGGTATTGGTGATGAAGCTCATCGCCGTGTTCATCGACAGATCTTCGCTGACCGCGCTTTGGCCTGCCGGATTGAACGGCAATCCCGCCTGCAATCGCATCAGAAAGTAGAGAATGAGAAAGCCGCCGAGATGAAACAGCAGCATGCCGACGGCGTAGATCAGCCAGCTCTGTTCGCGCCGTTCGTCGACACCGGAAATCTTGTAGATCGCGATTTCAACGGGCCGTAGCAGCGGTGAAAGGAAGTTGCGCTCGCCGTTGAAGACGCTCGTCATGAAGCCGCCGAGCACCGGCGTGATCGCGATAATGATCGCGCAATAAAGCAGAATCTGAATCCAGCCGATGACGGTCATGGTCGTTATCCCTTCAGAACTGCTCGGGCCGGAGCAGCGCGTAGGTGAGGTAGATGAGAAGGCCCACGGTCACGAGGGCCGCGAGCGAATAATCGAAGGTCATGGCAAGTCTCCTTAAAGCCTGTCGCAGGCGTAGACGTAGCCAATCGACAGCGCGAAGAAGACAAAGCCGATGGCGATCATGACGACGTCCATCATGGATGTGCTCCGAGCAGATAATTCTTGCAGCGTGCTAGCAGACGCCCGATGGCGGCAAGCAATCTTGATTTGAATCAAGTTGCGCGAGAGTCCCGCCGGTTTACAGCCGACTACCTGTCACTGCTGGCATAGGAATTCGAGACAGGACTGTCGAAGACGTTATAGGAATTCCATAAAGATCGGCAGCGGCGGCCGGGCGTGCGTAAGCTTGTAAAGACCTGAACGACAAAAGAATTCGCCGCATGCGCAAGCGCGATTTAAGCGCCCGGCGATATTGGAGACGCGTGACATTCGCATGCCACCGGCGCGTCACGCTCATAGTCGCTGCCGTATGACACTTATAAGCGCAGCACTCGCGCTCCAGCGCCGCTTAATGAGCGAGGTGAATGAATTGCGCCGCCGCGCCCAGTTTGGCGAGCGTCGCGGCCATCAAGAGCCCCAGAACCGGCATCAAAGCCGAAAACTCCGAGTGCTTGTGGCTGGTTCGGCTGCGGAACTTCATGGATCTGCTCGCTGCGAAGTCTCAATAAGAACGAAACGCCGTCTAGCCAGTTCGGCCTATAGGCGACGAATTCTCAAGAAAAGATGTGACGCTTGCCACATAGGAATGCGAGACGGGACGCGCGGCGGGGATATAAATAGAAAATAAATATCGGCGCTATTCGAGAAGTTTCTCCAGCGCTTATTTTCTTCTTATATCGTTCCGCCTTGGCTGATCTGGCTTCTTTATGACTGTCGACGCCATCTTACCTGCGCTGACCGAATTTTCGGTTGCCGGGAGATTGCGTCATGGCCTTTCCTGCGGACCAGGAAGTCCTTTTTGATCGGCTCGACGAAGAGCTGCGGTTTGCGTCGCAGCCGGCGCCGGAGCTGTTCGCAAAAGTCATTGCCAGTGTCTGCACGCGCATTCCGGTTCTCGCCAGCTCGGGAAAGACCATCGGGATCGGCCGGCCGATCGAGTTCAGGCGCGTGGACCGACAGCGCGCTGGCTCTCGTCGAGCTTGAACTGCCGATGTGGAAGGTCCGCCGCCTCGTCTACGAGGACGGCGAGTGGTTTTGCTCGCTGTCGCAACAGCCCAACTTGCCGCTCGAACTCGACGACAGTGTCGATGCAAGTCACGACGTGTTGGCGCTAGCGATCCTGAGAGCTTTTGTCGAGGCGCGCCGCAAGACGTCTCTCATACGTCAAGCGACATCGAGAGTGCCGGAGCTTTTATCCGTTCCCGCCGGTGCAATCTGTTGTGACAATTTTGCTTGAGCCCGCTCCGCGATTTCAGAATCCGTTTACGCTCCTATGTCGCCCTTATGAAAATGACCGCCGCCTCGTCTCGAATTCATATGTGGCCGAGAGCACATTGGCGACAGTACCAACAACGATACAGTCGTATCAAAGGTACGGCCATGAACCTTCCACTTAAACACATGAACACCGAGCGTGCGCCTTTGTCGGCCGCTATGCGGCTCGCTGCTGCGAAGCCTGCACGCGGACCTCAAACGACGAAAAAATTTCCGCAGCGGCCGCCTCTCAATGTGCTCAGCGAGACCATCCCGCTATTCTACATCTGCCAAAACCGACACGGCTTTTGGGTTGCGCGCGATGCCGAAGGCCGGAGCGGCGGTCTCTTCCTGCGCAAGGACGCGGCTCTTCGCTTCGCGCGAAAGAATAGTGAGCCCACCGGTTGCGCGATGATGTTGCTCACCGAGCCATTCGATCTCGACATCGAGAATCAAGGCAACCGTTTTGCCGTACCGCTCAGCTCGGCGATCGACGTCGTAACGCGCCGTGCGCCGGCATTTGCTGCTTTCGTTGGCATGGTGGTGACCGAGTGGCACAAGCTCGTCGCGCAGATCGCGAACACTTTCGCCAGCGAACGAAAGCATCGCGCGGCGATCGAACAGGAACTGTTCCACGGCCAATATTGGCTGGCCTCGAAGAATGACGACGATCTGCCGATTCCGTGAATCAGCTCGACGGCCAATGTCCCGAGCGGCCGGTAGATCTCATCAAATGGAGAACTTCAATGGAGAACAATGGCGAACCCCCCTCGTGCCTGCGACAGCCGATTTTCTTGATTGGTCAAAACAGCCGGGGGAACTGGGTCGTTGAGGACAATAATGGGACTCGTGGCGGCCTGTTTGTCGATCGTGCGCAGGCGCTGCGTTACATCCGGTCCGAGAATGGCAATCTCCCGCAAGCCTTCGTAACGGTGGCTGGAGTTTTTGAACTCGATATGGCCCGATCTCCGGTCGTGGCACAGCAGCGGCCGTTCGGCGTTGACGCGCAGCGCGAGCGCCGGGTCGCCTGAGCAATCTTTCTTCCAATCGCCAATGAAGGGAACGAGCGCGGTGACGCTTGAGGTGCAGCGATGTCCATGATCGGCCGCCATATCTCGAAATTGTCGGGTTACGCGCCTGCATTGCCTACACCCTTCGACAGGGATGACCGGATCGAGGGCGACGCGTTCCAGCGGCTTTGCGATCTGCAAATAAAGAGCGGAGCGACGGCGCTGGTGGTCTGCGGCACGACCGGGGAAGCGCCGAATCTGAGCGTGGCCGAGCAGCGTCAGTTGATCCAAATTGCAGTTGAGGTGTCGCGCGGCCGCGTGCCGGTCATCGCCGGCGCAGGCTCGAATGCGACGGAACATGCAATTGAACTGACCAAAGACGCGGAGGCGCACGGGGCAGACGCAATTCTGTCCGTCGTGCCCTATTACAACCGGCCGACACAGGCCGGTCTTTACTCACATTTTCGAACCATCACAGCGCTGACCTGCCTACCGATCATTCTTTACGACATTCCATCGCGCACCGGCTGCGCGCTCGGCGATGAAACAATCGCCCGTCTGGCCGAGGTGTCGCACATTATCGGTCTCAAAGACGCCAGCGGCGATGTTGCCAGGCCGGCGCGGTTGCGGGCCATGGTCGGTGCCGATTTTAGACTGCTCTCCGGCGACGATGCCACCGCCCTGGGTTTTCTAGCGAACGGCGGCGACGGATGTTTTTCGGTCACATCCAATGTCGCGCCAGCCTTGTGTCGGAATATGTACTTGGCATGGAGACAGGCGCAGAGCGTGAGAGCGCTGCGGCTATCGCGCGTGGTTGGTCAACTGACCACAGCGCTGTTTCTTGAATCAAATCCGGCTGCGGTCAAATATGCCTTGAGCCTGTTCGGCTTGGTGTCGCCACGAGTTCGTCCGCCTCTTATTGAGCTGAGCCCGCAAGCCAAAGAGGAAGTCTCCGATATTCTCGAGCAATTGTGCGATGGATATGTGGGATCAATGATAGGGAATGTCGGGGGTCGCCCGCGCGAGCGACAAGGCGCGTTGGCGCTCTGTGTGGAGCAGGATCTCATTTAGATGAGCTGTGTTGCTCGCCCGGCGAGTCGGCTTGGACCAGGAGGGCGCCGTCATTGAGAAGCGTTATTACGACGGCAGTCTTGCCGACTGCAAAGCCGCCGCGGCGTTGCGGTTGCGGCGCGACAGGCGCGACGACGCGCGCGGCGCTCGCCGCCTGGAAGTTGACTCACAGGCAAATCTTGGCGGGGACCAAGCGGCTGTGCGGGTAAACGGTATGGAGGAGGATGCTGGAAGGCGTATCTGAGGCAGAACTACCTCCAGCCTGCCGACGTCGTCACGTCGGAAGAACATTATTTATTGTGGGACCGTCACTATAATGTAATCGCGGCCGCGCACGCCCAGGGAAACAGGAAAGCCCCTTCTCGGCTACGTCCTATTACCGTCCTAAATTGCGCCGTCCTGTTTTTCACTTTGTTGGAATGCGCTATTGTGCTGTAGTTTCCGTAGGTTGCACGCGGCGCGGGTGTAGCTCAATGGTAGAGCAGAAGCCTTCCAAGCTTATGACGAGGGTTCGATTCCCTTCACCCGCTCCAACCTTCGCGCGTGCCGTGGTGTCGGCGTCGATCCGGCGGCGCTGGCCTCGCTCAGCGCTTGAATAGTTCGGCCGCAGGAACGGTCTCGGCTCAACGGCAGCAAGACCTAACGCGTGCAGGACTTGCTTTGGCCTGTGCCAAGGGGCATTTGTCCGCCTCGGCCCGCCTAGGAGTGTAGCTCAATGGCTAGAGCACCGGTCTCCAAAACCGGGGGTTGGGGGTTCGAGTCCCTCCACTCCTGCCAGGTCCCCCGCTAACCATTTGGTGCGGCACTTCATTTCTTGGAGTGGGACAATAGGTGGGACAGTTCGGCGTTCTCCGTATGATCGCCCGCGATCAATTTTGCTGCTTCGCCGGCCAGCTGCTTCTTGTTCGCCGCGGCCGTATAGGCATTCGCCTGCTGGGCGGTGCTCCGATCGAAGAGCGCCATGAGCTGGCGATCGGTCGCCCTTTTTCCGCTGCGATAGTCGCGCCCGCCTTGCGCAGCCCGTGGGCGCTGCAATGGCGAAGGCCGGCCTCATCGCAACGATCGCGAAACCAGCCGCCGAATCCGGCCGCCGTGTAAGGCTTGCCGTATTCCGTCTCTAGGAGCGTCATGCTGCCGACGGGGCTCTTGGCGATAATGTCGGCAAGGACTGGCAGAACCGGCTTCTCCGAGGCCACAGACCGGATATGACGCGTTTTCCTGGGCACCGTGCGCAACCACCCCGGTTTGACGTGCTGGCGCCCCAGAGTCACCGCATCGCCGCGGCGAACTCCCAGGTAGAGCAAGAGCGCCAGGCGCGCCTTGGTTCCGATCGGGTGCCGCTTCTCGAGTTGGCTGACCTCGTCGACCGACCATGTATGAAAGCCCGTAGTCGCATAGGCCACTTTCCGAACATCGCGCGCGGGGTTCATCCGCATCAGCTTGTGCTCGACGGCGTAGCCGAACATCGCCGAGAGATATTTGCGGCGGTTGTTGGCGGCACCGGGTGCGCCAGTCTTGCGATCGCGCAGCATCGCGACATGGGCGGCGGATAGTGCGAGAGGGCAATCGCGCATGAGATCTCGCGAGCGCGGCTTGCGCGGCTCACGAAGGCATTCCTCGATAATCAGTCGGCGGGTGACCTGGGACTTGGCGTCGAGAGCGCGAAATTCCAGCGATATGAAATAGCAGGCCGCAAGCCATCCGAGCGTTCCGGCCGCGGCGCCTTTAGTGGTCTGCCGTCCTTTGCCTCGGGCGCGGCTGCGTCGACAACTTGTCGATCGTGCTGCAGGTGGTGCTCAGCTTGGAGCATGAAAGAGGCCGCCAACCGAGGCGGCCTATATGCCCCTCCAGGTGTACCGGTTATAATCGGTAAGGCGAAAAAAGTTGCCGCCAAGAGCGAAGACGCGCATACTGTTTAATGGGGCGCGCACCGCCGAGGGGAAGACTCATGTTGCCATCGACACAGCTTCGGTTCGTGGCGATTGTATTATTTGCGGTGGCCGCAGCCTCGCTGACCGATGTTCCCGCGCGAGCATTTAGTTTGGGAAATGGTGGAACTACCGAGGGTGGCAATGCCGCGTTTGCTGATCCGGACGAACAGGTTAACAAAATGTTTGGTCTCGATCGGGGTGGAGAACCATCCAAGTTAGGCAGTCCGGCGCAGTTTGATCCCCAGCCGGGCAAGTCAAATCCATACAAGAACTTTCACATCGACAGCCTTACTTCGCCTCCCGATCCTCGTTCCCGCCCGAGCAACTGAACCTGTGCGGCTAATGCCGGCTGCCTTCCCAGCGGCGCCCGAGTTCGGCAGCGCGCTTTAGAACTTCATCGACCGGCCGGCACAAAAAGGTCGCCGCGTGCTCGATCGTCTCGCCGATCGAGACTTCGAGCCGCAGATCGCCGTCATCCTGCCGCGACCACGGCTTGCCTTGGTTGATGTCCTGCATGCTACCTGATCATTTGCGCCTAAAAATCGCCACCAGCGCCGTAACGAACATCACGACAAGCGCCAAAATGGCCAACTTAATAGAGAAGCCAAATACCACCGAGAAAGCCAGTACAACAGCCGCCGCTCCAATGATGTATTTGGTCACCAAGATCCATGACGCTGCGACCTTTGATTAGGACAAAACGTCCCCACGTGCCATGCGCCTCAAATACCGGATCTCTCGATTAAATAAACTCGGCACCGATTTGATTGCCGCGACGCCATTTCACCCGGGCGCGTCGGCCTTGGGAGTTCTTTGAGAGGAGCAGAGTGAACTCCGCCGGGATACCGGCAGCACTGTCGACCGATATGCGGACTCCCGTGTCGGAGAGATCAAGGACGGTGCATGGGCGGGCGGCAAAGCCGCCCAGCCGTATATAGGCCGCCGCCCCTATTGGCTTGCGCTTGGTCTGGCGCTTGTCTCTTCGGCCGGAGGTGGGGACGGAGTTCGATTTTTTACCAAATACGGCCATATTAGTACCTCCAAAGCAGCCACCTTTAGCAGGCAGACATAATCATCAACGTTCGGTGGGACATCGATGCCGTCTTGGTGGGTCCTAGGGCTCTGCAAGTGTCCCACCTTTGATTATGCCCATGGAGTGGTTTGCTTTATGCAGTCCCTCCACTCCTGCCAGGGGCGTCCGGGCCGCCGAGTGCCCGCTGGAAAGCGCTGACAAGCTAACTATTTAGGGCGCAAGCGGGACTTTCCACCTTGACGGTTTGATGGGCGGGATATAGGAAGCTGCCATCGTTAGCGGCCCGATTTCGGACTTCCGCGACGAACCTGATCCCCAAAAGAACCGCTGGCCGGTCTCGTCCGTGAAATTGGGCGGGGGTGGGGAATTCTATTGGATCATGCCATGGCTAAAGTCAGTCCGTTCAAGTTCTTGCAGGAAGTGCGCGCCGAAGCGCAGAAGGTGACGTGGCCGACGCGCAAGGAAACCACCGTCACCACCATTATGGTTTTCGTGATGGTGGTTATTACGTCGCTGTTCTTTCTCGCCGCCGATCAGATCATGCGCATGGCCGTGAGCTTCCTGCTCGGCATCAACTCTTGAGACTTTCAACGCGATTTCATGACACCACACTCATGATTTGGATTTCCTGACATGACGAACCGGTGGTACGCGGTCCACGCCTACTCGAATTTCGAGAACAAGGTGGCGGATTCGATCCGTGAACAGGCCAAGCAGCGCGGGCTGTCCGCACTGTTCGAAGAAATTCTGGTGCCCAAGGAGAAGGTCATCGAGGTCCGGCGCGGGCGCAAGGTCGACGCCGAGCGCAAGTTCTTCCCGGGTTATGTACTGGTGAAGATGCAATTGACCGACGAAGCCTATCACCTGATCAAGAACACGCCGAAAGTGACCGGCTTCCTCGGCTCCGACAATAAGCCGATGCCGCTGTCGGACGCCGAGGCCGAACGCATTATCCATCAGGTGGCCGAAGGCGTCGAACGGCCCAAGCCCTCGGTATCGTTCGAGGTCGGCGAGCAGGTGCGGGTGTCGGACGGGCCGTTCGCCTCGTTCAACGGCACGGTGGAAGAGGTCGACGAGGGCCGTTCGCGGCTCAAAGTCGCGGTGTCGATCTTCGGCCGCGCCACGCCGGTGGAGCTCGAATTCGGCCAGGTGGAGAAATTGTAGAATACCTCGCTCCAGCGAACTCGGGTGTTCCCAAGTTCGCCATGAAGTGACCGAAGTAACATCCGACTTCGGCGCGGGGCGCGGGTGAAGGCGTGGGAGGTGAGGCGGTCGCCAGCCGTCGATATCCGCACCACTAACAGGAGCAGAGAATGGCGAAGAAGATTACCGGCTATGTAAAGCTGCAGGTGCCGGCGGGAGCGGCCAATCCGTCGCCCCCGATCGGTCCTGCTTTGGGCCAGCGCGGCCTCAACATCATGGAGTTCTGTAAGGCGTTCAACGCCCAGACCCAGAAGATGGAGAAGGGCACGCCGATCCCGGTGACGATCACGGTCTATGCCGACCGCTCGTTCACCTTTGAAATGCGCAACCCTCCGGTGTCGCACTTCCTCAAGAAGGCGGCGAAGATCGAAAGCGGCTCGAAGACGCCGGGGCGCGAGATCGCCGGCTCGGTCTCCAAGGCGCAGGTGCGCGAGATCGCCGAGCAGAAGATGAAGGACCTGAACTGCGACACGATTGAATCGGCGATGCGCATGATCGAAGGATCGGCGCGCTCGATGGGGCTAGAGGTGAAAGCATGAGCACGCTTGGAAAACGCACGACCAAGGCGCGCGAGGGGATCGATCGCGAGAAGCTCTATCCGCTCACGGAAGCCGTGAAGATGGTCAAGGAGCGCGCCAAGGCGAAGTTCGACGAGACCGTCGAAGTGGCGATGAATCTCGGCGTCGATCCGCGTCACGCCGACCAGCAGGTGCGCGGCGTCGTCAATCTGCCAAACGGCTCCGGCCGCTCGATGCGGGTGGCGGTGTTTGCGCGCGGCGCCAAGGCCGATGAGGCCAAGGCCGCCGGCGCCGATGTCGTCGGCGCCGAGGATCTGGTCGAGAAGGTGCAGGGCGGCGCCATCGATTTCGATCGCGTCGTCGCGACGCCCGATCTCATGCCGCTGGTCGGCCGGCTCGGTAAGGTTTTGGGCCCGCGCGGCCTGATGCCGAACCCGAAGGTCGGCACGGTGACCATGGACGTCGCCACTGCCGTCAAAGGCGCGAAGGGCGGCTCGGTCGAGTTCCGCGTCGAAAAGGCCGGCATCGTCCAGGCCGGCGTCGGCAAGGCCTCCTTTAGCGAAGAGAAGCTGATCGAGAACATCCGGGCCTTCGCCGACGCGGTGCAGAAGTCACGGCCGCAGGGCGCCAAAGGCCACTTCATCAACCGGGTGGCCATTTCCTCGACCATGGGCCCGGGCGTGAAGGTCGAGCCGGGAACCCTGTTCCCGGGGTCGGACCAAGAGCACTAACCTGGCTTAAAAAGCGGCCAAGTGGTGGATTCACCACTTGGCAAGCCTGTCGAGAACCGCTAAACAACGGTTGAGGGCGTGCCGGCCCAGTTTGTCGGCGCGCCTTTGTGCGCTTCTCGAAAATCAGTGTGTGAAACGCCCTCTTAGAACCCATCCCGGTTGGATTGTCTAAGAGGTCGAAGCACTTAGAGAATTTCTGCAAGCGCATTCCTGTCCGAGACTGCAGGCGCCGGCAACGGCTTAAACAAGAAAGCCAGCACAGACGGGTGAAGGACGAGGGCAGAGTTTCCTTTTGGAGTCCAAGGACTTCTTGGGAGCTTATTGCCCTTCGGTTCTGACCTCGACGGCCCAGGTCAGCGAACGCCTTGCGGCGGGAGCTGTGTCTGGGGGGCAGGGTTTTAATGTCGTCCTGCCTCGGTTCGTTCGACACGTGTCGATTGATCTTAAGCGGGACGGCCGGCACAACCCGGCGAGTTCCGTAGGAAGACGGACCGCCAACCGGAGAGAGCTTAGGTGGATCGCGCGGAAAAAAGTGCAGCCGTGGCGGCCCTTGGCGAGGTCTTTAAGACCACCAAGGTCGTCGTTGTTGCTCATTATTCCGGCCTCACGGTCGCTCAGATGCAGGCTCTGCGCAGGCAGATGCGGCAGGCTGGGGCGAGCGTGAAGGTCGCGAAGAATCGCCTCGCGAAAATCGCGCTTGAAGGGTCTGACGTCGCTTCGATCGCGTCCCTGCTCAAGGGACCGGCCGTGATCGCCTATTCGGGCGATCCAATAGCGGCGCCGAAGGTCGCCGTCGATTTCGCCAAGACGAACGAGAAGTTCGTCATTCTTGGCGGAGCGATGGGCAAGACCACGCTCGACCCGAACGGGGTCAAGGCGCTTGCCGCCTTGCCGTCGCTCGACGAGCTGCGGGCGAAAATCGTCGGCCTCATCCAGGCGCCGGCGACCAAGATCGCGCAGGTGGTGGTCGCCCCTGCGTCGAAACTCGCCCGCGTGGTTCAGGCCTACGCCTCCAAGAGCGGTGAAAGCGCGGCAGCCTAAAAGCTGCTTCAACTCATAAGGTTAGAACCGAAGGACATTAGTCATGGCTGATCTGCAGAAAATCGTCGACGACCTCTCAAGCCTCACCGTGCTCGAGGCCTCCGAGCTCGCCAAACTGCTGGAAGAGAAGTGGGGCGTTTCCGCCGCTGCCGCCGTTGCGGTCGCGGCTGGTCCCGCGGGTGCGGCAGCGCCTGCCGCCGAGGAAAAGACCGAGTTCACGGTCGTTCTCACCGCTGTCGGGGACAAGAAGATCGAGGTCATCAAGGAAGTGCGCGCGATTACCGGCCTGGGCCTCAAGGAGGCCAAGGACCTGGTCGAAGGCGCGCCGAAGCCGGTCAAGGAAGGCGCCAACAAGGACGACGCCGCCAAGATCAAGGCGCAGCTCGAAAAAGTCGGCGCCAAGGTTGAGCTTAAGTAAGAAGTACCTACTTAGGGGAAGTCCCCGGGCGAGCGCAGCGTGACCGAGGGGTTCCAAAAGTGAATAGAGGTGATTTCTAGGCCTCGGCCCGGAAATCACCTCGCTGCCGTCTGGTGGCGATTACGTTGTGGTGATTGGGTCTCACAGCCGAATCACCGAAAAATGGGGCACTCGACGCCTGTCCCGACGGTCGCGATGGATTGCGGCCTTCTGGAGAGTCGCCTTGATCGTCCCGGGAGAGCCTCGAACCCCATAGCTGATGGGTCCGAGGGCGGTGGTTTGAGCAGACGGTAGAACGGCCGGCGGCTCGGCCTAGGGTTCGATTGAGCGAGAGGACATAATGGCGCAGACGTTTATCGGTCGGAAGCGCGTTCGTAAGTTTTTCGGAAAAATCAGGGAAGTCGCGGAGATGCCGAACCTCATTGAGGTTCAGAAGGCGTCCTACGACCAATTCCTGATGGTGCTGGAGCCGCAAGGCGGCCGCACCAACGAGGGCCTCCAAGCCGTGTTCAAATCGGTGTTCCCGATTTCGGACTTCTCCAACACCTCGATGCTGGAATTCGTTAAATACGAATTCGAGCCGCCGAAATACGACGTCGACGAGTGCCGCCAGCGCGGCATGACCTACGCCGCGCCGCTGAAAGTGACGCTGCGGCTGATCGTATTCGATATCGATGAAGAGACCGGCGCCAAGTCGGTGAAGGACATCAAGGAACAGGATGTCTACATGGGCGACATTCCGCTCATGACCAATAACGGCACCTTCATCGTCAACGGCACCGAACGCGTCATCGTTTCGCAGATGCATCGTTCGCCCGGCGTGTTCTTCGATCACGACAAGGGCAAGACGCATTCCTCGGGCAAGCTCTTGTTCGCCGCCCGCATCATTCCCTATCGCGGCTCCTGGCTCGACATCGAATTCGACGCCAAGGACATCGTCCACGCGCGCGTCGACCGGCGGCGGAAAATTCCCGTCACCTCGCTGCTCTATGCGCTCGGCCTCAACGGCGAAGAGATCCTCAACACATTCTACAAGCAGGTGGCGTACAAGCGCACCAAAGAAGGCTGGCGCGTGCCGTTCGATGCCAACCGGCTGCGCGGCTACAAGGCGATGAAAGACCTGGTCGACGCCGACACTGGCAAGGTGATCCTCGAGGAAGGCAAGAAGCTGACCGTGCGCTCGGCGCGCCAGCTCGCCGAAAAGGGCCTCAAGGCGCTGCGCATGACCGATCCGGAATTGATCGGCCGCTACCTCGCCGAGGATCTCGTCAACACCAAAACCGGCGAAATCTACGCCGAAGCCGGCGAAGAGATCACCGGCACCGAGAAGAAGGACGGCGCGTGGGAGATCAATGTCGGCAAGGTGCCGCTCAAGGACCTCATCGAGCACGGCTACAAGGAATTGCCGATCCTCGACATCGACCACGTCAATGTCGGCGCCTATATCCGCAATACGCTTGCGGTCGACAAGAACATGACGCGCGAAGAGGCGCTGTTCGACATCTATCGCGTCATGCGTCCGGGCGAGCCGCCGACGATCGATACCGCGCAGAACATGTTCCAGTCGCTGTTCTTCGATCCGGAACGCTACGATCTGTCCGCGGTCGGCCGCGTCAAGATGAACATGCGGCTCGACCTCACGGTCGACGACACCGTGCGCATCCTGCGCCGGGACGACATCATCTCGGTGATCCGCACGCTGGTCGATCTGCGCGACGGCAAGGGCGAGATCGACGACATCGACCATCTCGGCAACCGCCGGGTGCGCTCGGTCGGCGAGCTGATGGAAAATCAGTACCGCATCGGCCTGCTGCGCATGGAACGCGCCATCAAGGAGCGCATGTCGTCGGTCGATATCGACACGGTGATGCCGCAGGACCTGATCAACGCCAAGCCGGCGGCTGCCGCCGTGCGCGAGTTCTTCGGCTCGTCGCAGCTCTCGCAGTTCATGGACCAGACCAATCCGCTGTCGGAGATCACGCACAAGCGGCGTCTCTCGGCGCTTGGCCCGGGCGGTTTGACGCGCGAGCGCGCCGGCTTCGAAGTGCGCGACGTGCACACCACGCATTACGGCCGCATCTGTCCGATCGAAACGCCGGAAGGGCCGAATATCGGCCTGATCAATTCGCTCGCGACGTTTGCGCGGGTGAACAAATACGGCTTCGTCGAGACGCCCTATCGCAAGGTCAAGGACGGCCGCGTCACCGACGAGGTGATCTATCTCTCGGCGATGGAAGAGGGCCGCTACACGGTCGCTCAGGCCAATTCGGCGATCGACCCCAAGGGCCGTTTCACCGACGATCTGGTTGTCGTGCGCCATGCCGGCGACGTGCAACTCATTCCACCCGACAAGGTGGACTTCATGGACGTGTCGCCGAAGCAGCTCGTTTCGGTCGCGGCAGCGCTCATTCCGTTCCTCGAGAACGATGACGCCAACCGCGCGCTGATGGGCTCGAACATGCAGCGGCAAGCGGTTCCGCTCGTGCAAGCGGAAGCGCCGTTCGTCGGCACCGGCATGGAGGGCGTCGTCGCCCGCAATTCTGGCGCTGCGATCGCGGCCCGCCGCACCGGCATGGTCGATCAGGTCGATGCGACCCGTATCGTCATCCGCGCCACCGACGAGCCGGATCCGACCAAGCCGGGCGTCGACATCTACCGGCTGATGAAGTTCCAGCGTTCCAACCAGAACACCTGCATCAACCAGCGTCCGCTGGTGAAGGTCGGTGATCTGGTCTCCAAGGGCGACATCATCGCCGACGGTCCCTCGACCGATCTCGGCGAGCTCGCGCTCGGCCGCAACGCGCTGGTCGCGTTCATGCCGTGGAACGGCTACAACTTCGAAGACTCAATTCTGCTCTCCGAGCGCATCGTCAAGGACGACGTCTTCACCTCGATCCATATCGAGGAATTCGAAGTCATGGCGCGCGACACCAAGCTCGGCCCTGAGGAAATCACCCGCGATATTCCCAACGTCTCCGAAGAGACGCTGAAGAATCTCGACGAGGCTGGCATCGTCTATATCGGCGCCGAAGTCCGCGCCGGTGACATCCTGGTCGGCAAGATCACGCCGAAGGGCGAGAGCCCGATGACGCCGGAGGAAAAGCTCCTGCGCGCCATCTTCGGCGAGAAAGCGTCCGACGTGCGTGACACGTCGCTGCGCGTGCCGCCGGGCGTCCAAGGCACGGTCGTCGAAGTCCGCGTCTTCAATCGCCACGGCGTCGACAAGGACGAGCGCGCGCTCGCCATCGAGCGCGAAGAGATCGAGCGTCTCGCCAAGGACCGCGACGACGAACAGGCGATCCTCGACCGCAACGTCTATGGCCGCCTTGCCGAACTTTTGGAAGGCCGCCAGGGCATCGCGGGGCCGAAAGGCTTCAAGAAGGACACCAAGATCACGCGCGTCATTCTCGACGAATATCCGCGCGCGCAATGGTGGATGTTCGCTTCGCCGAACGATAAGATCATGGCGGAGATCGAAGCCATCCGGAAGCAATACGACGAGTCCAAGAAGCGCCTCGAACAGCGCTTCCTCGACAAGGTCGAGAAGCTGCAGCGCGGCGACGAACTGCCGCCCGGCGTGATGAAGATGGTCAAGGTCTTCGTCGCGGTGAAGCGCAAGATCCAGCCCGGCGACAAGATGGCCGGCCGCCACGGCAATAAGGGCGTGGTGTCGAAGATCGTGCCGGCGGAGGACATGCCGTTCCTCGCCGACGGCACCTCGGTCGATGTTGTGCTCAATCCGCTCGGCGTGCCGAGCCGCATGAATGT